>CAWKAS010000001.1:0-1311787 GCA_963847655.1 uncultured Acidobacteriota bacterium
TTCTGGCGGGACTACGTCCCCGAGCTCCGTCCGCCCTGGCCGGGGAAGCTCCTGGCCTGGCACATGAGCCATCCCGTGACCCTCGAGCCCCGCACTCTCGCCTTCGACCCCACCGGCCCGGTGGGCGAAGGCCTGAACCTCTTCGACTACCGTCGCATCATCGACCCCGACCTCTTCCTTCCCGGGACCTACGCCGGCGGTCTCTCCCTGGTCAACTGGCCGCAGAACGACTACTGGCTCGACCCGATCGCCGACCGCTCACCCGAGCAGCGCGCCCGCGCCGTCGACCGGGCGAAGCAGCTCAGCCTCTCGCTCCTCTACTGGATGCAGACCGAGGCTCCCCGGCCCGACGGCGGTGCCGGCTGGAGGGGCCTGCGGCTTCGCGAGGATGTGGTGGGCACCGCCGACGGTCTGGCCAAGCACCCCTACGTCCGAGAGTCGCGCCGAATCCGGGCCGAGCTCACCGTGACCGAGCAGCAGGTCTCGACGGACGCACGTGTGAAGAGCACGGGAAGGCCCCGCGACGAGGTGACGGCGGAGCCCTTCGCGGACTCCGTCGGCGTGGGCGCCTACCGCATCGACCTGCACCCCAGCACCGGCGGAGACAACTACCTCGATCTCTCGAGCCTGCCGTTCCAGATTCCCCTCGGCGCGCTGCTCCCCCGGCGGATGGAGAACCTGCTGCCCGCGTGCAAGAACATCGGCACCACCCACGTCACCAACGGGTGCTTCCGCCTGCACCCGGTCGAGTGGAACATCGGCGAGGCGGTGGGGGCGCTCGTCGCCTACTGTCGGGAGACGGGGGAGCCACCCCGCCAGGTCCGCCGGGACCCGAAGCGACGGGCCGCGTTCCAGGATGTTCTGCGGCGACAAGGCTTCGAGCTCGAGTGGCCCCGGGTCCACCCGCTCTAGGGTCGATCCCGCACTCGCTCGAAGCGGATGTTGCGCACCCGACCGGCGTGGGCGGTGAGGCCCCGAGGGCCTCCGTGCAGCGGCGCATCGAACACCAGGCGCAGGAGCTGGGCCCGGAAGCCCATGAAGGCCCCCGTGTGGTCGGCGGTCGGGAGACCTCCAACTCCTCGAGGTCCCGGGTTCCGACCGAGCGTCTTCACTGCTGGGGCCTGCGGGGCTGCCTCTCGGACTGGAGGTTCTGCCACAGCTCGAGGGGCTGATGGGGACCCGACCAGTTGGCGCCGAAGACATCGGCGTCCCCGTCGCCGTCGAAATCCACGGGCTGCAGGCCGTGGGATCCGGTGGTGGCGAGGAGCTGCTTGACCCAGGTCTCCCCGCGGTTGAGGAAGACACCGACCTCGTCCGGGTCCCTTCCCTGATGCATCTCGGCGAACAAGACATCCGGGCGGCCGTCGAGGTCCACGTCGGCGGCGGCGAGCGAGTGCACCACCGCCTCCTGCTTCTCGCTCAGAACGTGCTCACGCCAGCCTCTCGCCCGTGGGTTCTCCGGAGCCTCGAACCAGGACAGGCGGTACTCCTGCCCGGCGAGCTCGGACGGGGCGAGGGCCACGTCGGCCCGGCCGTCGCCGCTGAAGTCGGCCACCGCGACCGTGGCGTTCGGGTGCCAGTCGGTGAAACGATGCTTCGTCCACTCGACTCCCTCGGATCCACGCATGGTCTCAAACCAGATCCCGCCGGTGACGACGTCCGGGTCGCCGTCGCCGTCGAGGTCACCGAGGGCCACTCCTTCGCCGTGCGGACACTCGAGGACGACGCCTCGCCAGCCGTCGTCGGGCCCCTGCAGCCAGATCCGTATCCGGTCGCCGGCTCTCGTGTCGAACTCGGACTGATTCCGGGTGACGGCGTCGATCCGGCCGTCGCCGTCGAGGTCGCCGAGGACGACATCGTGGGTTGGATCGTCGCCGATGAGGTGGGCCGTCCACGAACCGTCCACCGAGGCGTCGCGTCCGCCCGGATTCTCATACCAGAGCGTGCCGCCCATGACGACGTCGAGGTCCCCGTCGAGGTCGACATCACCCGCGGCCCCACCAACGGTGCTCCAGCCGCCGTCGGCGATCTCGTACCTCTCCCACTCCGGCGATCGGTACCAGACGAGGGGACCCTTCTGTCCAGCGACCACGAGGTCACCGCGGCCGTCGCCGTCGATGTCGGCGGCGATCTTCGTCCACGGGTCGTGGGGAGGAGCCTCGTCGATGGTCACCGAGCGGAAGGCCAGCGGGCCTCCGGATGATCGGTTCCGCCACAGGTGGAGGTACCGGTAGTCGTCCCAGGCGGGGCCGACGATGTCGAGGTCGCCGTCGGCGTCGAGGTCGAACAGACGCATCCCCAGGTGGCACTCCTTGCCGCGGTCGATCTCGCGGAGGGTGAAGGCGCCGCGGCCATCGTTCTCGAGGACCTGGGCCCGCAGGTGGGGACCCTTGTGCTCGCTCGTGACCAGGTCCACGTCCCCGTCGCCGTCGACGTCACCGGCGTCGAGGTTGTTCATGGAGTACTGCTCGACCAGGTGGCGGCGGGCGAAGGGCGCCCGCGGGTCGTCCGTGGCCTGGAACCACCACAGGTTGGCGTCGGGCTCTTCGCCCGGGTAGCGCTCCTCGGAGACGGCGACGTCGGTCCGCCCGTCGCCGTCGAGATCCACGGCCACCACACGATCCACCGCGTGCGCGGTCTCCCCCACCACGTGACGGCGCCAGGTCCCGTCCAGGCTCCCCGGGTTCGCCCACCAGGCGACGAGGGTCGGCTCCTCGTCCCCGGGAGGCCCGTCGCCGCCCACGAGGTCGGCGTCCCCGTCCCCGTCCACGTCGGCCACGGCGAAGCCCTCGTCGGTGCCGCGGGTGACGACTCGGACCCAGGGCCACGCTCCCCCGTTCGGGTCCTTCGGGATCCGCGCCGCGTAGATCCCGTCGGCCGCGGCCAGGAGGACCTCGGGGTGGCCGTCGCCGTCCAGGTCGCCCTTCCCGTAGCCCTGCCCGTTGTTGTGGCCGGTCTTCGGAAGGGTGCCGACGACGGTGCGTCGCCACCGTCCGAGGCCGGCACCCTCGGCCTCCAGCCAGACGACCTCGGGCAGGGCCTGGGCGATGACGTCGGCCTGGGCATCGCCGTCGACGTCGACCGCGAGCATGCCGTCGACGTTGGCCCCGAGGTCGAAGCGCTCCCAGGCCTTCATGTCACCGCCCGGGTTGCGGTAGACGTCGCGTCCCGAGACGATGTCGAGGTCTCCGTCGCCATCCAGGTCGGCGGCATCGATGCCGAAGTAGCGGAGCCAGTCGGGCTCGGCGAAATCGCCCCACTTGCTCCGCGCGTCGTCCACCTGGACGTAGGCCCAGCCGCCGCCCGGCCCGGCCGAGTCCTCGGCCAGGGAGGGCGCGGCCGCCACGGCCAGGCCGGCGGTCAGGACCAACGCCCGACAGGTCGTGGTCACTCTCCCTCTCCCTCGTTGATCCACACGTCCACGCGGGGGACCTCCCAGTTGTAGGGCTTGTTGAGGATGTCCAGGTCGCCGTCGCCGTCCAGGTCGGCCAGGCGCCCCTCGTGGAAGCCGTTCCCCTTCACGAGCACCGTCGTCGCGAAGCCGCCCCTCCCGTCCCCATAGAAGAGGTAGGCGGTGGCCCCGGGGTTGTCGGGCTCGGCCTTGTTCTCCGTCCACTTCCCCATCTCCGCGGCGAAGATGTCCAGGTTCCCGTCGCCGTCGACGTCGCCCACCTGCAGGGTGTGGCCGTGCACGAGCTCCGATTCGAGGAGGTCGTGGGCCCGCCAGCTCGCGGGGTCCGCGGGGTCGCCCGTGCTCTCGCTCCAGCGCAGCGGACCGGTCCCGTCTCCCGCGGAGATGACGACCTGCGGGGTCCTCCCGGGCTTGAAGCGGCCGGCGAAGATGAGGCCCCCGACCTCCGCGAGGCGCGTGGCCCGGAAGCTCCCGTCACCCTCGTGCTTCAGCCAGATGTTGCCGGCCAGGAGGTCGTCGGTCCCGTCCCCGTCGACGTCGGCCACGGACATGCCCTCCGGATAGGCGATCTTCCCCTCCTCCTCACCGGCCTCGCCGGCGTAGATCTGGCGGACCCGCCAGCTCTTCGCGGAGCGGGGGTCCTCGGGGATCTCGGCGAGAAAGATGCCCCCCGCTCCCTGGTTCCAGAAGGCCAGCTGGGCGGTGCCGGTGGCGAGGAAATCGCCGAAGGCCTGGTCGTGGTGCTGCGTCTCGCCGCCGGTCTTGATCACCCGTCGCGTCCACGAGGACGCGGGGTCGAAGTCCGGCGCCGGGTTCTCCCACCACCAGACGTCCGTCGACTGCCAGTCGCCCCCGAAGACCAGGTCCACGTCTCCGTCCCCGTCGATGTCGTGGGCGGCGCCGCCGGCCTCGATGGTGAGGAGGTCGTCCTCGATCACCACCCGGTCCCAGCCGCTTGCCGTGCGGCGGTACCACACGAGCGCGGGGGCCACCTGCCGGAAGCCGAGGACGAAGTCGTTGACCCCATCGCCGTCGAGGTCGGCCACGAGCGCCGCCGTCTGCTGCTTCGACTCGCCGGGAACGGGCAGGTCGCCCTGGGCGCTGGTGAGGTGGCGGAAGGTCGGGCGCGCGGGGGCGACCGCCTCGATCGTCGCGTCCGGGGTCTGGGAGCTCCTCGTGCAGCCCACGAGCCCGCCGGCCAGCCCGAGAGCGGCGGTGACCATGAGGGCGATCGACGTCTTCATTCTTCCTCCTCGCCCTCCAGTGGACGGCGGCGGAGCGCTCAGCCTCTCCGCCAGGTGAGCCAGGTGGCGACGGTTCCCGGCCGCTGGCCCGTCTGCTCGGCCAGGGGCCGCAGCGTCACCGGGTGCTCTCCCGGGAAGCCCCCGTGCACGTAGCGGGCCGCGATGTGGCGGGCCGTGTCCGAGAAGGGGGACGGCGCATGGCCCCCCCGGGGTGCCTCGAGCACCTCGGGAAGCCGCACCACGTTCGCGCCCTTCCACGGCTCGCCGAAGAAGAGGGGCTCGGTGCCCTCGTCGATCGCGTAGAGCCACGGGCCCACGAAGAGGAGCCCCTCGGTCGTGCCGTCGACGTCGGCGAGCGCCACCCTCCGGCCTTCGCGGGTCTCCAGCCAGGCCCGGTGCTCGAAGGCGACCTCCACACGGTCCCCGGAGACGACGCGCACCCTCAGGGAGCCGGCCTCCTCGTCGACCGCGGCCGGGGCGCCGCCGACGGTCAGCGTCACCGACTCGGCCCAGGACGGCCGTCGGAAGGACAGGACCCTCTCGCCTTCCGCCTCGGTCACCTCCACCGTGAACCGGCTCCGCGCCGGGGACTCGGCGCGGGAGCGGCCCGCTATCGCGAGGCCTTCTCCGCTCCAGTCGAAGTCCTGGAAGAGATCCACGTGGGCGACGGTCCCGTCCTGCCGCACCATCGAGTCCAGGACGTGGCGGAAGGCCCGGTAGCCGTGCATGGTGCAGCACCACCAGGCTCGCCCCACGCTCTCCGTCGGCGCGACGCCACCCTCGAAGAAGACGCGGTGGCCGAAGTCGCCGGTGGAGAACTGGTTGAAGTAGAGGTGGTTCAGGAGACAGCGCTCCGCCCGCTCCAGGTAGGCGGCCTTCCCGGTGGCGCGGTGGAGCATCAGGCTCAGGCGCAGGAAGTCGGCGATCGCGCAGCCCTCGTCGCGCAGCGGCCTCGCGCCCCCGGGCTCCCAGCCGAAGAACTCGGGGACCCCGCCCGGGTACAGGAGATCGGAGGACGCGACGAGATCGGCGTAGAGCGCCTCCACCTGGTCCAGGAGGGCGGCGTCCCCGGTGGCCTCGGCCAGGGCCACCATGCCCCGGGCGGTGGTGAGGTACCCGTGGGCGTGCTGCACGCCGCGCGGCCCCAGGGTGGCCCCGATCTGCCGGGCCTCCTCGAGGTAGCGCGTCTCGCCGGTGAGATCGGCCAGGATCACGAGCGGCTCGTTGAGCTGGGTGAAGCAGATGATGCCCATGGCCCCCTGGTCGAGGAGCCTCTTCACCACCGCCGGCTCCGAGGCCTGGGCCCGGATGCCGGTGAGAAAGTCGGCCAGCCTCCGAGCCGCCGCCAGCGCCGCGGCGTCGCCGGTGGCGGCATGGTACTGGACCAGTCCGAGGAGGAGCCGGCCGTTGCCCCAGAGCTGGGCCATGTGCTGGCCCCCGATCTCGGCCGCGGTGTAGCGCAGGTCTGGGTTCCCAAAGCGGCCGTCCGGGCGCTGGAAGCCCAGGATTTCCCGGACGAGGGCGTGGAGATCGGGGCCGCCCTCCGGGGGCAGGAGGGAGAGGGCCTCGACGTAACGACCGGAGAGATCTCCGCTGTACTCGTTGAACCGGCGGGGCGGGTCGAGGGCGACGTCGGCGAGGATGAACTCGCGAGTGAAGGCGGGCACACCGCCTCCGGTCATCCGCTCGGCACCGAGCGCGACGCGGGCCGCCAGCTCACCCGCGGGGACGGCGCCGGCGACGGGGACACCGCCCGACGACGGGGCCTGGGCCCGTGTCCGGGGCCCGAGGGTCAGTCCCGCCCCCGCCCCGAGGAGCCCCAGCGTGAACGCGCGTCGTGTCGCCATCCGATGCCTCCCTGCTCCGGCGAGCGCCCTGGCCGCGCGATCATACCGTGTTCGTGTCACGCGATCGTCACACGAGGACGTGCCGGGGCAGGCCGGTGCTCTCCCAGGCGAGGGCGACGCGGGACCGGCAACCAACTCAGGGTCCCGCAACCTCAGGGTCCCGCCACCCCGGGTCCCGCCACCCCGGGTCCCGCCACCCCGGGTCCCGCCACGGGGCACCACGGGTCCCGCCACACCAGGGTCCCGCCACACCAGGGTCCCGCTAGCCCCGGGGCCGGCTGCCCGGTACCTGCTACCCGAGGACCAAGCTATCCCGGTGCCACGCTACCCCAGGGCCCGGCCGCCCGGGACCCGCTACCCTGGGCCCCGCGGCCGCACCCCCGCCTGTCGAACGCTGGCTTGGACCGCGGACACGTCCCCGACTTGGCTCGACGATCGCCGATACCGCGCCATCACCTCCTTCCCGTAGTCGCGCTCTGCCATGAACGCGTTGTGCGTGCGGCACATCAGACAGAGGGTCTTCGGGCTGTGGTCACCCCCGCGACCAAAGGGCTTCCGGTGGTGGTACTCGAGATCGTGACGCTCCGCACAGCGTCTCCCGTGCCGGTCCCTGTAGGTGCAGCGCCCCCCGTCGCGCTCGTGCACCGACCGCTTCACCGCCGCCGGGATGTGACGCGACTTCGGCCGAGTGTCCGTCTCCGCAAGGCTCTTGCGGGATCTCTTCGTCTTCGCGAAGCGCTTCGCCTCGAGTCGTTCGAGCTTCTCGGTGACCGCCTCGTCGATGATCTGCCCCAGATCTCCGTCGGGCACCGACGACCGCATGAGGGCCTGAAGCCGCTCCAGCTTGTCCCGGAGCTCCGCGGAGGCCGTGAAGTGGACTCGAAAGCGGGTGGGGGCCAGCGGCTCCACCCGGGAGGCCGGAGCCGGGGGGGGTGCCGGGGATCGGCCCACATCTTCCGGACGATGCTCGGAGACCGACCGCTTGTTCGGGGAAGGAGTCGACGCCGGACGATGTTCGCGACCCGCCGTGGCCGCCGCACCCGGGCGCTTTGCGGCGATCGGACTTTCAACATCGTCCGGACGATGCTGAACCTGCCGCACGATCGCCGGGGTGTCCGGCCGGGGCTTCACCTCGGCCACGATCTCCTCGATCCGGCGCTTGGACTGGTGTATCGCGCGCTTCAGGAGCGTCTCCCGGTTCTCCGGTGTGAGGACCGGAGCGAGAAGGGAGATGCCGCTCAGGTGGAGCTCTCCCTCTCGCAGCTTCTCGAGCAGAGCGGGGTGCTTCAAACACGTCCGCGCCACGTGGATCCGGAGCCCGGCCTCGGGCTCCGAGAGGTGGAGCACCTCGACGCAGTAGGCGAACATCGACGGCGCGGCCTCCCGGGCATAGAGCCCCCGGGCGTCGACCTCGGCGATGTGAGCGATGAGGTCGGCCTCGTCACGGCGGACTCTCCGTAGGATCTCGGACAGGCGGCGGAGCAGATCGTCGTCCGAGAGAGCTCTGAGATTCGATGCGTTTGGCATGGCCGGAGTATGTCCCGCGGTCCGGTCACAGGAGGTCCGTTTGCGGCTCCAATGTTTGCGGCACGGGCCTGGCGCGAAGGCATCCGGTGTCTTTCGAATCGATGCGGTCCAGCCGTGGGTCGACGACCGCGATCCATGGGCCGAGTACTCAACGGCGGACGGGCGTGGATTGACAGCGCTCGTGGCGTTGCGGAAAGCTACGCTCCGGCGGCCCGAGCCCGCGGCCGACCGGAAGCAGAAAGCGAGGCATCCCCATGACGCGGCACACACCACGGGCCGTCCTGGCAGCCGGGCTTCTCGCGCTCGTCGCGATCCTCACGGTCCCGGTGGCAGCGCGGGCGGCCGAGGACGAGGGGGCCCCGTTCGCCCTGCGCGACGGGGACCGTGTCGTCTTCTACGGCGACAGCATCACCGAGGAGGGCGGCTACGGGCGGCTGGTCGAGGAGTACGTCGTCTCCCGCTTCCCCACCTGGGATGTCCGCTTCTACAACTCGGGCGTCGGAGGCGACCGCGTCTCCGGCGGGTGGGCGGGCCCGATCGAGGAGCGCTTGAAGCGGGACGTCATCGCGCTGCGTCCCAGCGTCGTCACCCTCATGCTCGGCATGAACGACGGCGAGTACAAGCCCTACGACCCGGCCACGTTCGCGGCGTACGCCGAGGGCTACCGCGCGATCGTCCGGAAGCTGAAGGAGGCGCTCCCGGACGTCCGGCTGACGCTGATCCAGCCCTCGCCCTTCGACGACCTGGCCCGGCCACCCCGCTTCCCCGGCGGCTACGACGACGTGCTCCGGCGCTACGGCTGCTACGTCGCGGAGCTGGCGAAACGAGAAGGAGCCCGGGTCGTGGACTTCCGCGAACCCCTGAACGCCGGCCTCGCCTCCGTCCAGGCCACCAACCCCGCGCTCGCCCGCCAGATCCTGCCCGACCGGGTCCATCCCTCCGACGCCGGCCACCTCGTCATGGGGGCGGCGCTGCTGCGCGCCTGGAATGCCCCGGCGCTCGTCACCCGCGTCGAGATCGAGGCCGGCGGTCCGCGCGTGGTCGCGGCCGAGAGGGCTGCGGTGAGCGACCTCGAGGCCGCGGACGGCGGACTCACCTGGACCCAGCTCGACGAGGCGCTCCCCCTCCCTCTCGGGTTCGAGGGGGCGACGGTGGAGCTCGCCGAGGCCGCCGAGGCCGGACTCGAGGCCCTCGACCAGCAGCCGCTGGTGGTGACCGGCCTGGCCGCGGGGAGCTACGCGCTACGGATCGACGACCAGGAGGTCGGCACGTTCTCGGCCTCCGATCTCGCCGCCGGGGTGAACCTGGCGACCTTGAATACCCCGATGCGCTGGCAGGCGTTCTCCATCCGCTGGGGGGCCGAGGGGCGCCACGAGCTGCGCCGTGTGCACCGACAGATGGTGGCCGGCGGTTCCGCGGGCGCCCGGTGGAGCTCGGCGGCTGCCGACCTCGAGGCCTTCGACGAGGCCACGCAGGCCGCACGAGGGGAGGCCGCGCGACCGGTGCCCCGCCGGTATCGTCTCGCCCCCGCTGAGGGGCCATGATCGAATGGCCACCCAGCCCGCACCCGCGTCAACGTCATCTCGCTCCTGCCCCGGCGCGGCGACGTCCTGGACTGCCCGGCCTGCCCCCCACCATCCCGTCCGCGGAGCTCGGCGGCGTGCTGACCCGGGCCGTCTGAGGCCTCACCGCACGAGGTAGAGCACGAGGAGCTGCGCCGAGAGCACCCGCATGATCATGGTGAGCGGGTAGACGGTGGCGTAGGAGAGCGAGGGGGCGTCCGACCCGGTCACGTTGTTGGCGAAGGACAGGGCCGGGGGGTCGGTCATGCTCCCGGCCAGGAGGCCGCACAAAGTGAGGTAGTTGAGACCCATCAGGCCTCGCCCGACGAACGAGACGACGAGCAGGGGCACGAGCGTGACCGCCGCCCCCCAGGCCATCCAGGAGAGACCGGGCCCATGGACCAGCGTCTCCACGAACCGGTCCCCGGCCCTGAGGCCCACCGCGGCCAGGAAGAGGACGATGCCGATCTCCCGGAGCATGAAGTTCGCGGAGAGAGGCATGTACCAGACCAGCGGCCCCAGGCGCCCCACGCGGCTGAGGAGGATGGCCACCAGCAGCGGCCCCCCGGCGAGTCCGAGGCGGACGGGCGCGGGCACCCCGGGGAGCGAGAAGGGCCAGCTGCCCACGACGATGCCCAGGGCGATCCCCAGGAACACGGGGATGAGGTGCGGGTAGTTCAGGCTCCTGGGCGAGTCGCCCAGCTCGGCGGCGACCTTCGCGATGCTCTCGGGCGTCCCCACCGCCAGGACGGTGTCGCCGTACTGGACCTCGTAGGCGGGGGAGGTCGACATCTCCACCTCCGCCCGGCTGATCCGCGTGATCTGCACCCCGAAGCGCCGGATGAAGTCCAGCTCGGCCAGGGTCTTCCCCGACGACTCCGTCCGGGTGACGATGAGGCGCTTCGAGGTGATGGCGCTCGGCAGGGTCCGGAGGTCGAGGTCGCTCTCCCTCCCCACCACCACGCGCAGGGCGTCCAGCTCGTCCTGGGGACCCACCGCCAGGAGGACGTCCCCGAGCTCCAGCCTCGTGTCCGGGCGCGGCACCTGGAGGGCCCCGTCGTGCCAGATGCGGGAGACCACCAGGGTGGACCGCGACAGCAGGGGCACCTTCTCCAGGGGCAGGCCCACGAGGTTGGGGTTGGTCACCTCGAGGTTGGCCCGCTTCACCGGCGCGGTCTCCGAGGCGAGGCTGCTCTCCAGCTCGTCCGTCTCGCGCCCGAGGCTGATCCGGAAGGCGAAGCGGACCCCGAGCATCACCAGGATGATCCCGACGACGCCGAAGGGGTAGGTGACGGCGTAGCCGAGCCCGGGAAGCGTGGCCACCGCCGCGAGAGAGTCCGGGTCCGCCACCGCCTGCTCCAGAGCCTGCCCGGCCGCGGCCAGGCTGGGGGTGTTCGTGGTGGCCCCGCCCAGGATGCCCACGACCGCCGGGGCCTCGACGCCTCCCGCGAGGTGCACGACGAGGGCGGTGGCCACCCCGAGGAGGACCACCGCCGCGGCCAGGAGGTTGAGCCGGAGCCCGTGACGCCGCAGCGAGGAGAAGAAGCCCGGCCCGACCTGGAGGCCGATCGAGTACACGAAGAGAACCAGGCCGAAGTCGCGTGCGAAGTCCAGGATGTCCTGGCCGACCCGGATGCCGAAGTGACCGAACAGCAGCCCGGAGAACAGGACCCCGGCGATGCCGAGCCCGATGCCCCGGACACGGAAGCTGCCCAGCACCAGCCCCGTCCCCCCCACCAGGGCGAAGACGAGAAGGGCCCCGAGGGCCGTCGAGCCGTCCAGGAGCGCCTCAGCCAGCGTGGGTCCCCTTCCGCAAACCCCGTATCTTAGCCCGATCCGGTCGGGGCGCCCCGTGACCGATGGATGTGGCTCACGAGGAGCACCAGGGCGCACGGCAGGTATTCGAGGGCGCGCACGTCCCACCCCACGCTCCAGCGATCGCCGGACTGGTGCTCCGGGTAGGCGAGGTAGGCCAGGACCACGGTGCCGGTGAAGAGGAGCGCGGCCGGTTCGTCGCGCAGCACCAGAAGGGGGAGGAACCACAGGGCGTACCAGGGGAGCACGTTGGGGCTCAGAAGAAACGAGGCGGCCAGGACCGCCGTGGCCGCGGTGACCGTCTCGACGCGCCGCCAGGCGAGGAGGAGGGCGAGGAGGAGCGTGAGCGCGGCCCCCACCCGAACCGCCGCGGCGTGGCTCTCCAGGACCGCGGCCAGGGGGGCGAAGAGCGTCTCGTTGAAACGCCAGTAGCGAGCGAACCGCGACAGGCTGAAGACGAGCATGCGGCCGGCCTCCCGGTAGGGCCACACGCAGACCGCCACCACGGCCAGTCCGGCCAGCAGGTGCCAGGGGCGGTAGCGGCGCAGCCACGCCACCGCCACGAAGCCGGGCAGGAGCTTGGCCATGGAGCCCGCGCCCATGGCCAGCGCCGAGAGGAGGGGGCGGTCCAGGTCGAGGGCGAGGAGCCCGGCCACGAGCCACATGATCGCGAAGGCGTCGTTGTGGCCCGCGCCCGCGATCTCCACGAGGGCCAGCGGGCTCCAGGCCATGATCAACAGGCGTTCGGCGGGCAGACGGCGGCGCCGCAACCCCCAGGCGAGGAGCCCGAGAGTGGCGATCTCGCACAGGACGAGGAACGCCTTCATGGCGACGACCGAGTCGTGAACGGCGGTGACGGCGCGGGCCGCGAGCTGGAAGAGCGGCGGATAGATCGCGGGCATGTGGCGGTGGTTGATGCCGTCCCAGACCTCGTCGCGCAGGGGAGCCCAACGCTCCACCGTGGGCCGCTCGGACCACTTGAAGGGGTTCCCGCCGTGGTGCTGGATCCGGCCCTCCCAGACATAGCGGTTGATGTCGTCGTTGAAGGGTGGGGCCGCGACCAGCGCCACGCGCCAGGCCAGGGCCACGCCCAGCGCCAGGAGCAGACCCCGGCGGGAGAGGCCCCGCGAGGCCGCGAGGGCTCCCAGATAGGCGACGAAGGCCACTCCGTAGAGGACGAGGTGGGCGCCGACGCGGCGAGTGGGCAGATCGCCCGTCGCCCAGTCGGCCACGCAGAGGGTGAGGATCACCCCGCAAACGGCGACCACGACCGTGGGCAGCGCGCGCGCCCTCGGCGCCCCGGGTCCCATCGACGCTACTCCCCCGTCAGCGCGTGGCGGGCAATGAGCGCCAGGATCTTGGTGCCCGCCTTCACCGTTCCCGAGACGGTGCCGCTCACCTTGGAGCGACCGATGCGGGGGCGGTAGTCCACCGGCACCTCGACGACCCGGAGGCCGCGACGGGCCGCCTTGATCTGCATCTCCACCGTCCACCCATAGTCGGGGTCGCGCATGCCGAGCCCACGCAGCGCTTCCGCGGTGATCGCCCGGAAGGGGCCGAGGTCGGTGGCCCGCGAGCCGGAGGTCGCGTTCATGAACGCCACGCAGGCCCTCGTGCCGAGCACGGCGTGCCAGGGATGGGCGCCGGTCTCGCGGCGCCCGAGGCTGCGCGAGCCGATGACCAGGTCGGCCCGGCCTTCGAGGATCGGGGCCACCACGTCCTCGAGCTGGGCCGGGTAGTCGCTCCGGTCCCCATCCAGGAAGACGAGGACGTCGGGGCGGTCGGCGGCGGCGATGCCGGCGAGACAGGCCCGGCCGTAGCCCCGGCGGGGCTCGCTCACCACGCGGGCCCCGGCCGCCCGCGCCACCTCGGCGGTGCGGTCTCGGGAGCCGTTGTCGACGACGATGACCTCCCGCGCGGTGGAGGGGATCTCCGCGATCACGAGGCCGATCGCCTCTTCCTCGTCGACGGCTGGGATGATCACGCTGATGCGAGCGCGGTCCGGTGGGGGTGACCCGGGCATGGAGAAGGCCAGTCTACTCCAGTGACGGTAGAATCAACGCACACACGGAGTCGGAAAGGAGACGCCCAGACATGAAGCGAGCCCTCCCGCTCATCGCCTTGATCGCGACCGCCCCTCACCCGGTCGAGGGCCAGGGCTATGGACAGCAGCCGCAGTCCTTCCGCTTTGCCGGCGACAGCGTGATGCGCTACGAGTGGACCCGGGAGATCCCCACCTTCGACGGGATAGTGAACGAGGACCGCTACTTCGTCCAGGCGCGGCCGCGGGTCGAGCTGAAGCTCGGCCCCATCGAGCTGGGGGTGGGGGGCTACTTCAACTACAGCCAGGACGACAACACCCTCCTGCCATCCGGCGAGCCGCGGCTCATCCTGCGCGACAACTTCCACTCCCGCAAGGCCGACTTCGACCTCTACTACGGGAAGGTCAAGGCGGGGCCGGTGGAGGCGGTGGGCGGGCGCTTCCTCATGCCCCTTCCCCTCACCGAGATGATCTGGGACGGGGACCTGCGGCCCTTCGGCGGCGGCGCCGGCTTCGTCTTCGGGCAGGAGGGGTCGCTGACCCGCTTCGCGGTCCGGGGGATCTACGCCACGAGGAGCCACTGGTTCGAGGACGAGTCCGTGATGTACGGAGGGTCGGCGGAGCTGGCCATCCAGGCCGGCGACAACAGGCAGCTCATGCTCGCGGGCGCCTATCTCGACTTCCGGGACCTGGACACGATCGACCCGCGGATCCGCCGGCAGAACACCCGCGGTCTGGACGGCTTCTACCTCCTCGACTATCGCGTGGCCGACGTCCAGGCCCGGCTGGTCTCCGCCGGCCAGGTCCCGTTTGCCCTGGTGGTGGACTACTGCTGGAACACCGCGCTGAGCGAGGGCAACAAGGGCCTCTGGGCCGAGGTCACCATGGGCGAGCTCGCGAGCTCACGGGCCCGGCTCGAGTACACGTACGCGAAGATCGATCGCGACGCCACCCTCGCCGCCTTCAACGCGGACGACTTCTACTGGGGGACCGGGTACCAGGCCCACCGCCTCGACCTGGGCGGGGCCACCAGCCGCAGCAGCAGCCTGCACGCCATCGCCAGCTGGCAGCGCTTCAAGGACAGCTCCATCCCCGAGGAGCAGGACCGTTGGGTCAAGCGCTACCGCATCGAGTGGCGCTACGTGTATTGATCTCATTCCGAGCCCGTCGACCGGAACATCGGGCTCGGAATCCCTCCTCTGGGCCGCACAGCGCGTCGCTCCGCGCCCGCCGGCCAAGGGTATCGTACGAGGGGTCTTTCCGCGGGACCACGAAGAGCTTCGTCCGACCTTCGAACCACAAAGGTCTTCAGGATGGCGGTCCTCCGCTCGGCAGCCCTACTCCTCCTCCGTGACCGCCGTCACCTCGGACTCCGCGGTCGTCTCCTCCGCGGGGACGTCCTTCTTCTTCGGCTGGAGGGCGTCGAGCAGCTCGTAGGGGATCCGCGCGCTCACCCGGACCCGGTTCGCCTCGGTGGTGACGCTGAAGGCCGAGGCCAGCTGCTGCAGCTCCGGCTTCTGCGAGGCCTGGAGGCTCAAGAGGGCCACGAAGCCGCGCACCACGTCGGCGAGCTTGGCGGCCGCGGCCTCGTCGGCGGCGATCCCGGTGAGGACCAGGGAGAGCTGGGGATCGAGGTCCCCGGTGAGGGTCAGGCTCTGGAGCGGCGGGAGGTTCATGGCCGCGGACCCGCCCTGGCCGGGGAGGGCGCCGGGCAGGGCGGCCATCGCCGTCTTGTCTCCCACCATCCAGAAGGCGGAGCCCGGCTTGACGCTCTCCACCAGGGCCAGCATCTCGGCGTTCTCGCGCAGGGGGGCCTCACCCCGCGCGTGGCTGGCCGCTACCGCCTCCACCCGATCCGTCGGTCCGAAGAGGAGCGTCTCCTGGTCGAGGAAGGCCACCGAGGAGGCCCCCGACTTGTCGGCGAAGCTGAAGAGCTTCACCCCCTGGTGGGTGCGCTCGTTGGCCTGCGCCGCCGCTTTCAGGGTCTGGCCGATCTTCCCGAGGTCGAACCGCCCGAGCACGAGCACGAGGGGCCTGGCCTTCGGCCCGCCCTCCCGGCTCCCCGCCACCACGATCTGGTCGATGTCGCGGGCGGGGTCCAGCCCGGTCTTCTCCTCGAGGTCTCGCATGGCCTTCGGACGCATGCCCTCGCGGGCGGTGTAGCGGGCGAACATGGGGCTCGCGGTGAAGCGCTTCACGTCCAGACCCGCCACGAAGCGGGTCTCGGCGGGAAGGACGAGGCCCTTCCCGGGCAGGGGACCGACGTCAGCCCGAGCGGAATCGAGCCAGAGGACGCCGAGACCCGCCACCACCCCGAGGGCGACGATCATCACGGAGACGAAGAGGACGAGACGGCTTCGAGTCATGAAGAGACCTCCGCTTCCAGTCTACTGCTCACTGGTCCAGAACGTACTCGCGGTGGGAGAAGACCCCGGCCGCGGCGGCGAGGAACAGCGCGGTGGACACCAGGATGACGACCAGGCTGAGGCCGGTGGGCTGAACCTGGCCAAACAGCTCTGCGAGCCCCTCCTGGGCCGGGCGGTGGTGGATCAGGGAACGCAGCCAGGCGGTCAGGGTGAAGCGGGGCAGGTAGCCGGGCAGGTTGGCCATCAGCTCCCAGCCGAACAGGAAGAGGAGCCCGGGGATGACCGGCCGGCGCAGGAGCACGCCGAGCAACGTGAACAGCGCCCCGTAGGCGATCAGGGTGAGGGCCATCACGCCCAGGTCCCGGAACAGGTCGGGGACCGAGGCCCCCACCCCGGACCAGCCGCGCGCGGTCACGAGGATGAAGAAGGTGAGGACGGCGGCGGGCAGGGCGATGCCCAGCGAGGTGGCCAGGTAGGCGGCGAACTTGCCGGCGAGGATGGCGGAGCGCGCCACGGGCCGGGTGAGGAGGTAGGTCAGGGTCTTGCCCTCGACCTCGTCCGCGATGAGCGAGGTGGCGTGGAACAGCGCCATGAGGGGCAGCACGTTCCGGATCCAGTAGACGGCCACGACGATGCCGTACAGGTCGAGGGGCGGGACGGCGCGGTTCGGGACGTCGGCGGCCAGAAGGATGCGGTAGACGACCGCCAGGACCGCGGGCAGACCCACGAGGAGGGCCATGAGCACGCTGCGGCGGCTGAGCAGCATGCCCTCCAGGGACAGGTCGAAGATCGCCCGGGCCCCGGCCAGGAACGGGAGCGGACGGGTGGTGTCCCTCATCGCGCCACCAGGTAGCGGAAGACCGACTCCAGGTCCTCGTCCGGCGAGTACATCTCCGTCACTCCCGCCTCGAGGGCGGCATCCGGGAGCGCCCCGTAGAACTCGTCCGGGCGCCGGGCCTGCACCGTGACCCACTCCCCCTCGGGCCCGAACGAGAGCGAGATCACGGTGGGCCAGGCCACGATGGACGCGGCCAGGCGGCGCGGATCCCGGGCCCGGAGCGACACCGTGTGCGGGTGCTCGTCCATGAGGTCGCGGATCTCGCGGATGTCGCCCTCGGCCAGTATGCGGCCGTTGTGGATGAGCAGCACCCGCCGGGTCATGGCCTCGACCTCGTGGAGAATGTGGCTCGAGACGAGGACCGTCCTCCCCTCGCGGCCCAGGCGGCGGACGAGGTCGATCACCCGCCGGCGGTTCACCGGGTCCATCCCCGCCACCGGCTCGTCGAGGAGCAGCACCTCGGGATCGTGGGCGATCGACTGGGCGAGCTTGATGCGCTGGCGCATCCCCTTGCTGTAGCCGCCCAGCTTCCGGTCCTTCGCGTCCAGGAGCTCCACCTGGTGCAGGGCGTTCTCCGCCCGCTGTCGGCACTCCGCCTCGTCGTAGCCGGTGAAGCGCAGGAGCGCGGTCAGGAACTCGAGCCCGGTCAAGCGCTCCCAGAAGGCATCGGTCTCCGGGCACAGCCCCACCCGGTGGAACAGCTCCGGCGAGCCCCAGGAGGGGTGACCGAGCAGACGCACCTCGCCCTGGCTCGGCCGCAGCTGTCCCGCGGCCAGCTTCAGGAAGGTCGACTTCCCGGCCCCGTTGGGACCCAGCAAGCCGGTCACCCCGGGGGGGATGTCGATGGTCACGTCGTTGAGGGCGATGACCGGTCCGTACCAGCGGGAGGCCCTCGCGAACGAGATCGGAGCGGGGGCGCTCACGTGACGATCTCCACGGCCCGCACTCGCGCCCGCAGGATGGCGAGGCAGGCGAGGGAGACGACGAGCAGGACGGCGGCGGGCGCCGCCCAGTGGATCGCCAGCTCAGGGTCGCCCAGACCGAAGAGCGCCGAGCCGAGCGACCGGAGGTCGGCCTGGAAGGACACGAGCACGGCCTCGCCCCGGCCGAAGCCGTGCTGGAGCACGAGGCGCACCATCTCGAGGCCGAAGAGGAGGCCGAAGAAGGCCAGGCCGGCGACCCGGGCACTGCGGGACAAGGCCGACGCCGCCAGCGAGAGGAGGCTCACGAAGAGGCCGATGACGAGCGCGTGGGCGACGATGGCGGGTCCGATCCAGGCGAGATCCCACTCGAGGAACTGATCCGGGGCGAGGGCGAGAGCGGCGGCGTAGAGCACGAGCCCGGGGACGAGAGTCACGGCCAGGTTGAGGGCGAGGGGGACGCCGAGCTTGCCGAGTACGTAGTCGCGGCGGGTCAACGGCCGCGAGAGGTACACCAGGATGCCGCCGGTCCGCAGATCGTTGGCGACGAGCCCGGAGGCCCCGAAGATGGAGAGCAGGATCGTGAAGCCGATCTGCGTGTTCAGGAACTGCCCGAAGAGCCGGCCGTCCACGGGCAGGACGCGCCCCGCCTCCGGGAAGCGCGTCACGACGTAGATCTGTCCCACCCGAAAGAGGAAGGGCAGAAACGACACCGCCAGCAGCCCCAGGAAGGCGCGCTTCATCAGAACCGCCCGCAGCGCCTCGCGGGTGATCGGCCAGAAGCGGATCTGGTGGAGCGCCGCGCGCGCCTCGTACCGCCGGTACCCCTGGTCGTAGATGGGCATCAGCCCTGGATCTCGTGCCCGAGGGCGGCCAGGAAGACGTCCTCGAGGGTCTCGGCGCCGGGGCGCAGGTGACGGACCTGCACCCCGCACTCCCGGGCCAGACGGAAGATCGTCTCCGGTCCCTGGCCCTCGGGAAGGAAGAGGCGGATCCCGTCCTCGCCCTGACGCCAGTCCCCCCCGAGGTCCTTGAGATCGGTGAGGACGGGGGTGGCGTCGCCCTTGAAGCGCACGTCGAAGGCCTGCCGCCGGGGCCCGGTCAGCTCCCGGATCGTCCCCTTCCGGGCCACCCGGCCCTGGTTCAGGACGATCACGTTCTCGCAGACCCGTTCCACGTCGCGCAGCAGGTGGGAGCAGAGGATCAGGCTCATCCCCCGCCGGGTGGCCACGTCGTGGATGAGGGCGAGCATCTCCTCCCGCCCCTGGGGGTCGAGGCCGTTGGTGGGCTCGTCGAGGAGGAGCAGGTCGGGGTCGTGGACGAGGGCCTGGGCCAGCTTCGCCCGCTGCTTCATCCCCGTCGAGTAGGTCTCCACGTTGCGGTAGCGGGCCTCCCCGAGGCCCACGTAGTAGAGGACCTCGTGCGAGCGGCTGATCGCCTCGTCGCGGGGCAGGCCGGAGAGCTCTCCCGCGAAGGCGACGAAGGCGGACGCGGTCATGCCGGGGAGGTGGCAGTCCTGCTCGGGCATGTAGCCGAGACGGCGACGCACCTCGAGGGGCTCCTTCGTGGGATCGAGACCGAAGGCGGTCATCCTCCCCCGGTCGGGGTCGAGGAAGCCGAGGAGGGTCTTGAGGAGCGTCGTCTTCCCGGCCCCGTTCGGCCCGAGCAGGCCCGTCGGCCCGGGAGGAAACTCCCCCGAGACCCCGGCCAGGGCCTGGACGAGACCGTAGGACACGGCCAGGTCCTGGAACTGGACGAGCGGCGCTCCTGCCTCAGCCATCGCTGTCTTCAACGAGATCCGCGTCCTCGCGGTTCCTTTCTTCCTCGGCCCCGGGCGCGTCGGCCACGCCGGGCTCCGGACGCAGAACGGCCTGACCCTCCACGGTCAGGTCCACCCCGGCGAAGACCGCCTTCTGGCCGCCTCGGCCGTGCACGACATGATACGGGCGAAGGGGCAGCTCGACGCGCGCCCCGGTGGGGCGCAGGACGAACGGACGCAGCCCCCCGGCCCGCAGGACACCCTCTCCCCCCACGGTCATGGGGAGGCTCGGCCGGTGGTCGGGAGAGCGCACGAGGAGGGTGACGGCGCCGGGCCCGGCAATCATCTCGTCCGGGCGCACCACCGCCGCTCCCCGGACGAAGGCCCGGGCTTCCGCGCCCCACGCCAGGGCCCGGCCGAAGGACGGCGCTTGGCGCCACCCCGGCCACTGCTCGAGGGCCAGGGCGAAGGCCAGGAGCACCGCCACGGTACCGAACAGCGTCCGCACCGGCGACGCGCCGACGCGCGCGCGCCCACGGCCGGGCTCGGCCGCCCGACGCCACCAGACCGCGACGATTCCCACCACCACGATCCAGGCGCCGACGCGCGCCCACAGGCCGGGGGCGGCCTGGGCCCAGCTCCGCAGATGCAGGTTCGGGATGTACTGGTTCCCGTCCGCGTAGGTGCTCCTGGCCAGGAGCAGGGCCGAGTCGTTCGCGGCGTGCGGGTCCTGCCAGAGGGCGACGGCGAAGGCCGCCGACCACCCGGCCAGGATGAGTCCCAGGGCGAGGGCCCCGCGCCGCCCCGACACGCGGACGAGGGCCACCGCGATCAGCGCGATGGCCAGCGGTGCCACGGGCATGAAGTACCGTCCGAGGTTGCAGACCGCGCCCGCCCAGTTGTCGGCGGAGGCGACGGTCAGGTAGTAGACGGCGGCTGCGGGCAGCACCACCGCGAAGCGCCGGGCGCCCCCCAGGACGAGGCCGGCCGCCGCCAGGGCCAGGAGGGGGACGTAGGGGAGGATGCCGTAGCGGGCGTCGAGAAAGATTCCCAGGATCCCCTGCCCCACCCGCGCCGAGGTCACCCCGCCCGGACCCCAGGCCAGGAAGAGCGCGTCCGGGCGCACGCTCCCGGTGATGGCGAAGTTGTAGAGGGCGGTGAGGTAGAGGCTCACCGCCTGGGGGATCAGAAAGGCCGCCAGGCAGCGGGGCGGGAAGCGGTCCTCCCGAGGAGCCCCGTCCTTCGGGCCTGCGACGAGGGACCCGCTCCCGGGGTCCGCACCAGAGCCCTCGCGCGAGGTGCCAGCCGATCCGCTCGGACGGACAGCCCTTTCCTTCCACATCACCCACAGCGCGGTGGCCACGAGGACGAGCCAGGCCGGGAGGAACTTCTGGTGCAGCCACGGCAGCGTGGCCAGGATCCCCCCGTAGAGCCAGGGATGCCGGGCCAGGCGCCGCGGCCTCAAGGCCAGGGCGTGGAACGCCACCGCCAGCACGAGGGCTCCGGGCATCTCCGGGTAGAACTGGAAGAAGTAGAAGAGAAACGGCGGCAGGAGCGCGAAGAGAAACGCGAGGACAGCCGCGATCCCCGTTCGCCCCGTGGCGTCGCGGACCAGCACGAAGACGGCGACGACGAGGAGGGCCGCCACCAGGTTCCACGCGAGAACCGCCACCGGGATCGATCCCGCCGTGCCCCGGGCCCGATTGAGGGCCCGGTCGACACGGAACGCCGGCGCCAGCAGGAAGGACGGGCCCGGGGCCAGCGCGTAGTAGACCCCGCCCTCCTTGCCCCGGATCGTCTGGCGCGTGATGCGCGTCGCCCGGATCGCGTGGCGCCCGGCCTCGCCCCGCACCAACGCCTTTGCCATCCGCCACGACTCGCGGGCCAGGGTGCCGCCGGCCGCCACCAGGGCTTCGCCCGGGGGCGTCGTGGGCAGATCCTCCATGGCCGCGCTCACCCCCTCGGCGTTCAGGGTGAGGTCGTGCCCCAGGGCCACGGCCATGCGGAGGTACTTGGGCTCGTTGCCCGGATGGCCGTTCCAGTTGTGGGCCCACTCCGGCGTCAGGAGGGCGTAGCCCAGGAAGGCGAGGAGCAGGATCGCGCGCGGACCCGGGAGGGGGATGCGGAGGTGTGGGAGCCGGAGCACCAGGAGCGTGGCGAGGACGGCCAGGTCCTGGCCGATCCCCAGGTCCTGGGTGAGGGCCACGGGCAGGGTGAACCCGTACGGGAAGAGCGGCCGCAGGGCCACGGACACGAGGGCGACGACGGTCAGGGCCGGCCTCAGAGCGAGCGGGGCGAAGGTCGACGCCTCGGCGGACAGGGCCTCGGCGAGGGACGTCTCCTCGCAACGGGAGCGCCACCGGCTCGAGGCGCCCCAGGCCGCCAGGCCGCCGAGCAGCCACCCGGCGACGCGCAGCGCGGCCGCCGGCCCCTCCGCCCCCATCGCCCGGGCGACCTCGACCAGCAGGCCGGCGGGCTCCAGCTCCGCCCGCAGGACGAGCCCGAGGGCCCGGTCCACCTCGCGAGCGAGCCCGTGGAGAAGGAACGGCAGGAGCGCGAGAAGGATCGTGCGGGGACGAGGCACGGCCCGGATTGTCTTATGCCCGGGGTCCAGGGCCAAGCTCGCCGGGGCTCGGGTGCCCGTGTCTCAGTCGACGCTGACGCTGCAGGAGGCCACCTCCCCCGACTGGCAGCGGACGAAGACCTCGAGCGCCCGCCCGCAGCTCGGGCAGCCCAGGAAGTGGCTCTGCTCCTCGGCCTCCACGTCCACCCCGAGGGCGAACGGCTCGGCGCAGGCGGGGCAGTCGACGACGATCTCCTCCACGGGTGCCATCGTACCGCGGCCGAAGCTGGCGACAGGAAGTGCCGGTACAATCGAGGTCTGTTCTCCCCATGGCTCCCTCCACCCCCCCCGAGGCGACTCCGGCGTCGCCGCCGCGGCTCTCCGCCATCGACGTCGCGGACGCGCTCCTCGGCGTGCTCGTCTTCGAGCACGCCAGCGCGCTCGTGCTCGCCCCCCGCGACGATCGCTACCATGTGACCCTGACGCGGGAGGCCACCCCCGAGCCGCTCGTCGAGCTCCCGTTGAACCTCGGTCACGCCGTCGCCGCGCGCCTCGGCCTCATGGGAGGGCTCGACCCCTGGGGCGCCGGGGATCGCCTGGGTCGTGTCGCGGTCCGCGTGGGTCGGGCCCACGGGGAGTTCGTGGTCATCCTGCGTGACCTGGAGACCGGGTTCGAGGCCGAGGTGCGACGGCTCGTCGAGTACTCGGACGCGGCGACGGCGGTGGATCTGGCGAGGGGCACCGGTCGGATCGGACCCTACGTCATCGAGGGTGAGATCGGGCGGGGAGCGATGGGGATCGTCTACCGCGCGACCAGGGACGGCACGAGGACGCCGGTGGCGGTGAAGCTCCTGAAGCCGATCGTCGCCGCCGACCCCGCCATGTCCGCGCGCTTCGTCCGGGAGGGCCGCGCCGCCGCCCTGGTCAACGACACCGGAGTCGTGGGGGTCACCGATTTCGGGACGCTGCCGGACGGTCAGGGCTTCCTCGTCATGGAGCTGGTCGAGGGACGGACCCTGGAGGACGTGCTCGAGGAGAGCGGCCCCCTGGCGCCCGAGGAGGCGGTCCGGATCGTCCGGCGGATCGCCACCGCCCTCGCCGCCGCTCACGTCCGAGGCGTGATCCACCGCGACCTCAAGCCGTCCAACGTCTTCGTCACCGCCGGGGGACGGGTCAAGATCGCCGACTTCGGCGCCGCCCTGGTCCAGGACGCGCTGCGGGGTGTCGCCACCGAGGCCTCGGTGATCATGGGCACGCCGGCCTACATGGCTCCCGAGCAGGCGCAGGGACTGCCCACCGACGACCGCGCCGACGTCTACTCCCTCGGGTGCATCCTCTTCCGCATGCTCTCCGGCACCCCGCCCTTCCGGGGGGGCGCCGTGCTCGAGGTCCTGCAGAAGCACATCAACGACCGCCCTCCCCGGGTCACCAGCCCGCGGGGCCCGGTGCCCGAGAGTCTCGTCGCGTGCGTGGCGCGGGCTCTCGCCAAGCTCCCGGACGAGCGCTTCCGCAGCGTCAGCGCGATGAAGGAGGCCCTCGACCAGGTGCAGCGGCAGCTGGGCGGATCGGACAGGATCCCGCGTCCATGAGCGCGCGCCGCGTGCTCGTGGTGGACGGCGACCCCGGGGTCGTCGAGGCCGCCCGCGCCGCCTTGCCCGCGGCGCGCTACGAGGTCGTTCCGGCAGACAGCGCCGCCTCCGCCCTGGTCAGCATCCGGGAGGGACGGATCGACGCGCTGGTGAGCGAGCTCGAGCTCCCCGACGGGAACGGCCTCCACCTGCTCGTGGAGGCCCGTCTGCGCCACCCGCAGGTGCCTCGCATCGTGGTGACCGCGCTCGAGGACTTCACCACCACCGTCGACGCCATCAACGAAGCCGAGGTCTTCCGGTTCCTCCGCAAGCCCCTGGATCCCTCCGCGCTGCGTTCCGCAGTGGACGAGGCGCTGGGCCGGGCCGAGGTCCTGAGCGAGGCGAAGGGCGTCCGGGAGAGTGCCGAGCGCCGAAGGCGAGCCCTCGTGGACCTCGAGACCGACTTCCCGGGGATCTCCCTGGTGTCCCTCGGTCCCGAGGGCTACTTCATCCCCCCCCAGCGCCTCCGCGGCCTGCTCGCGCGTCTCGAGAGCACCCCGCTCGGGAAGGTCCTCGCCGCGGCGCTTCAGCGCCCCGGCCCCGAAGGGTCCTGGTCCTAGGTGTTCCGTCACCGAAGTCGTGTCGACTTCAGGACCGGGGGCACGGCGTGCACCGCCGGTCCGGCTGCGGGCCCGCAAGCATCGAGGCAAAGCAGGGTCCTCGCCGGGGTCCCCGCCCGCCGCGCCTGGCCGCGCTGAGAGCCTTGTGTACTCGGCTTCAGTGACGAGACACTGGCCTCCGGGATCGCACCCTTGGCGGAGGGCGAGACCTCCCACATAATCCGGTCGGTGGCTGACCTTTGGGAGGGCCCCTCGTGAAGATGAGGCACGTCGGAATCACCCCCCTTCTCGCCGTCCTGCTCCTGCCGTCGGCCGGCGTCGCCGCGGACGAGGCGCCGCTCCCCTATCCACCCACGGCCACGCTCGAGGAGGTGCGGCAGCGGGTGGAGCGGGCGCCGAAGGAGCACCCACGCCTGCTCGCCACCGCGGCCGAGCTGGCCGAGCTGCGACCGAGCCTCGAAGGCGACCGCACCCGCCGGATGCTCGCGGACGCGGTCGTCGCGGAGGCCGAGGTCATGCTCGGACTCCCCCCTGTCACCCGGACGTTGACCGGGCGCCGCCTGCTGGGTGTCTCGCGCCAGGCGGTGAAGCGGGTGATCACGCTGGCGGTGGCCTCTCGCCTCGGCGGTGATCGCCGCTTCTCCCGGCGCGCCGAGCAGGAGATGCTCGCCGCCGCCGCCTTCCCCGACTGGAACCCGGACCACTTCCTCGACGTGGCGGAGATGACGCTGGCCCTGGCCCTCGGCTACGACTGGCTCCACACCGAGCTCGACGCGGCGAGCCGGGTGACGATCCGGAGAGCCATCGTCGACAAGGGGGTCGGGCTCCAGTTCAGGAGCGAGCACACCGGCTGGATCCGGTCCACGAACAACTGGGGGCAGGTGTGCCACGGCGGGCTGACCGCGGGCGCGCTGGCGGTGATGGAGGACGAGCCGGACCTCGCCGCCCGGACCGTCCACTCCGCGCTGCACAACGTGACCCGCTCGATGGCGGTCTACGCGCCGAAGGGCAGCTACCCGGAAGGCCCGGGATACTGGTCCTACGGCACCACGTACAACGTGGTGTTGATCGCGGCCCTGGAGAGCGTCCTGGGCACGGACTTCGGCCTGTCCCGCGCGCCCGGCTTCGACGTGACCGGCCAGTACCCGGCGCTCGCAACCGGCCCCTCGGGGCTCTTCTTCAACTACGCCGACGGCAGCGACCGCCGCGGGGTGCTGCCGGCGCTCTTCTGGTTCGCCGCGCGCTACGACCGCCCCGACTGGCTCCTCGGCGAGCCCGACCGGCTGCGCACGGCCCTCTCGGAGCGAACCGCCGAAGACGCCGCGTCGGGCGAGAGACGCTTCCTGCCCCTGGCTCTCCTGTGGATGGGCGAAGAGGCGGAGGCGCCGGACATCCGCATGCCGCTCCACTGGAGCGGCGGAGGGGAGACCCCGGTCACCGTGCACCGCAGCTCGTGGACGGACCCGGAGGCGACGTACGTCGGGTTGAAGGGCGGCTCCCCGTCGGCCAACCACGGTCAGATGGACACGGGCTCCTTCGTCCTCGACGCCGACGGCGTCCGCTGGGCCCTCGACCTGGGCGCCGAGCCGTACCACGGCATCGAGTCCCGGGGGATGAGCCTGTGGGACAGGGCCCAGGACTCGGACCGCTGGACGATCTTCCGACAGCAGAACGAGGGACACAACACCCTGGTCATCGATGGACAGCCGCAGCGGGTCCACGGCCACGGGGACGTCGTGGCCTTCTCCGATGATCCCGCCTTTCCGCACTCGATCGTCGACATGAGCTCCGTCTACGACGGGCCGGCGCGCTCCGTTCGGCGCGGGGTGGCCCTGCTCTCCTCCGGGGCGGTGCTGGTCCAGGACGAGATCTCCGGCCTGAAGCCCGGCCGCCTGGTGCGGTGGGGCATGATCACGCGCGCCCGGACCAGCGAGGCGTCGGGGGCGACCCTGACCCTGAACGAGGGAGGCGCACGGCTTCGCATGGAGCTCCTCTCCCCGGCGGACACCGGCTGGGAGGTGATCGGCACCGGGAGACCGCGCCACGAGTGGGACTCCCCGAACCCCGGGACGCGCATGATCGCGTTCGAGGCGGTGGCCCCGGAGTCCGGGGAGCTGCGCCTCGCCGTGCGGCTGACCCCGGGAAGCGCGGAGCCCGAGCCGGGGATCGGGGTGCGTCCGCTGGCGGACTGGAGCGAGCCGGGTGTCAGCGCCGGAACGCTCGCGCCTCGACGCCGGCGGTGAGCAGGCTCCCCGACGCCGGCACGCCGGCTGGCGAGTCACTGCCGATGACGTGTCCACGGCATCTTCATCCATCGAGGGACGTCCTTGAGGCTTCCCCGTTCTCCTCCTTGCGATCATCATGGAGAAGAGGTGTCGTTGCCGGCCCGCCTGCCGGAGTGCACGGGACACGAGGACATTGAGGCGTGGGATGAGGGAAGAGGCGGCGGTAATGGCCAGCTTGCGTCTGATCGCCTTCACGATGGTCTGGGCAGGGTCCACTGCCGGTCCCTCCGATTCCCGAGGGGACAGCCTGATGAGTCAGCGGGAGCAGTTGGTCCAACAGATCACCGCCCTCGGCCAGCTCGATCCCCTCGAGCCCGGGGCGATCGCGCGGACGCTGGGGGTGACACGGGGCCGGCCACGGCAGGTCAGCGAACGTCGAGCCGAGTACGCCTTGACCGGGAGCGAGCTCCTGGCGGAAGGGAGAATCATCGTCGGTCCAGGATGGGTCACCGTGACCCTGAGGCCGGCGCCGGAGATGGGCCTCCGGCTCCAGGATGTCGAGCCGGCCCTGCTCGATTGCCCCTACGGGAGCCAGCCCCAGACGGGACATTTCGGGGACGGGCCGCGCGTTCGCGCGATCGACCATCTCTTCGCGGTGCCGGCGGGGATGATCGTGCTCGAACTGCCACCGCCGGACAGGGAGGAGAGCTACGAAAGGGCTCTCCGCCGTGCCTACGAGGAAGAGATGGAGAACACGGCCACGGCCGGCGCGCCGCAGCCCACGATCGCGGCGATCTCCGTCACCACGAACGTGCGACCCGGCCTGGATGGCGCGCCGACCTTGCGTGCCTTCCGCGAGTGGGCCGCTCGAGCTGCCCGGCCGGAGGATTGAGGCCACAAGCCGTCTCGTCCAAGGCGACCGAAGTTCCTGCCCGAGCGCTACTTCGATCACCCCGAACGCCCTCGAGGGGGCCCGGCGAGAGGCCCGGGCCGCGTCCGCCCGGCGGCAGGGGGCCGAGTCGCGTCCCTGGACAGCTCGCCACGAGCTGTCGTCGAAGGCCAATGAAGCGTCGTCTTCGGCCAATGAACGGTCGTCGAAGGCCGATGAACGGCCGGTGCGACGGGTCAGCGATCGTTCAGACCGGCAGCGCCCAGCCCTCGCGGTAGGTGTCCCTGAGGTACTGGTCGGCCTGGGGCGCGTTGGTCGCCTTCATGTTCGGCGCGTCCCACTGCAGCCGCGTGCCCGAGCGCAGGGCCACGTTGCTGAGGAGCGTCAGCTCGCACAGGGGGGCGCCGTAGTCGAGGTTGCTGCAGGCGGGGGTGCCGCCCTTGCAGGCCTGGAGCCAGTCCGCGTGGTGGCCCGCGACGCGGGGCAGGGTCTTCGGTGGCCGCACGTAGTCGCGGTGGAGCTCGAGGGGCAGCAGGCGGGGCATGCCGGACCATCCCGCGCAGGTGATGTATCCCTTCTCCCCCACGAAGAGGATGCCGTTCCCCTCGTCGCCGAGGCGCTGACGGGGGTCGTCGGGATCGATCTCGGGCGGCGTGGGCGGCATGAGCCCGCCGTCGTACCAGTAGAGCGTCACGGGGCCCCGGTCACCCAGGGCGGCGAAACGGTAGGTGACGAGCATCCCCCGCGGGGTCCTCTCCGGATCGACGATCGTCGCCGAGGCCTCGATCGTCTCTGGCGTCCGCAGGTCGAGAGCGTTGTACGCCGGGTCGATGTGGTGCACCGACATGTCCGGCATCGTCCCGTTCCCGAAGTCCCAGAAGCCCCGCCAGCTTCCCGGGGTGTACTCGTGGCGGAAGGGACGCGGCTCCCGGGGGCCGATCCAGAGGTCCCAGTTCAGGCCCGTCGGCACGGGGGCGTCCTGCCCCGGCAGCCACGGCCTCCAGCGGCGAGCCGTGCCGCTCCAGGTGTGGACCTCCGTGACGGCGCCGATGGCCCCGTCCTGGATCCACTCCACGGTCTGCCGGTGCCCCTCGCCCGAGCGGCCCTGGTTCCCCATCTGGGTGGCGACGCCCGTCTCCCTTGCGACCCGGGCCACGATCCGGGCCTCGTCCACGCTGTGGGTCAGGGGCTTCTCGCAGTAGACGTGCTTGCCCGCCTTCATCGCCCAGATCGACTCGTAGGCGTGGTGGTGGTCCGGGGTGGCGATCAGGACCGCGTCGATCGCCTTCTGCTCCTCCAGCATCACGCGGAAGTCCTCGTAGACCGCGCACCCGTAGAGGGGTGTCCTCTGGGCATACGTCTCCTCGACCTCCAGCCGCGTCGGGCCGCGGCCGGCCATCCCTCCGTGGTAGGACCGGCTCATGTCCCACTCCTCCGCCGGGTCGGCGATGGCAATGATCTGGCAGTCCGGCTCCTGGAAGAGCGCCCGGACGTTGTGCAGCCCCTGGCCGCCGACCCCGATGACGGCGACGTTGACCTTGTCGCTCGGGGGCACGAAGCCCGGGCCGCCGAGGGCGTGGCGGGGAACGATCGCGGCGGCAGCCGCGGCCGAAGTGGTCGTGGTGATGAAGTGGCGGCGGCTCGCGCCCTGTTGGCTCTGATCCATGTCGTGTCCTCCTCGAGCGGCCCGTGACGGGTCCGGGTGCATCTTAGGCCAGATCGCCCGCGACGGTCGGCTCGGGGTCTCGCGCGAAGACGGTGATTCTCGCTGGCCCGCCGCTCCGGCCGGGGAGCGGGACGAGCGGAAGCTCTCCACCAGCATCAGCTCCGGCGCATCGAGGCCCGTGGTCAGCGTCGGAACGCGCGAGCGGCGATGTCGACGGTGAGGAGGAAGTAGCCTACCGCGCCGAGGGCGTACAGGTCGCTCCGTCCGTCCAACCCCGCCGGGTCTCGGATGGACTCCGGCGACATGTACAGGGGCGTTCCGGTGATGGCGTCGGCCTGGGTGAGGCCATGGCGTAGTAGAAGACACCGTCCGGGGTGCGCCCGTAGTCGAAGACGGTGACGGTGTTGGGGTGGGTGAGGCGGGCGGTGAGCTGGACCTCGCGCTCGAAGCGCGCCACCGCCTGCTCCCCCGCCTTCTCCGGGGGGAGGAGCTTGACCGCGGTGCCGCGCCGCAGCATGGCATGGCGGGCGCGGTAGACGATCCCCATGCCCCCTTCCCCCAGCTTCTCCTCGAGGGTGTAGTTCCCGAGCTGCATGGCCTCGCGCACCCTCTTTTGGAGTCCGTAGATCACCCGAGACACGATGACGGTGGCGATGGTGAAGATGACGCCCCAGGTCGCGGACACCGCCCAGAGATAGCGGGCCGGCGGGTCGTTCTGGGGGCCCACGCCCTCCTCCCACCTCCAGAGGGCCACGCTCAAGGCCGCGGTCGCCAGCAGGCCCACCACGAGCGTCCTCACCGAGGTGCTGGGCACGACCGCAGAGCGGATCACCAGGGCCAGCACCGCCACCATCACCAGCCCGAACTCGGTGGGCACCGGGAGGTTGTGGGGGATGAGAGGGACGATGCTGGCCAGGAGCGCCGCGCCCAGGACCGTTCCCGCGGACTCGATGAGGTGAAGGGCGAGGACCGGGCGCCGCTCACCCCGCAGGTACAGCCAGGCGAGCGCGAGGGCGAGCGTGAGCCCGAGGAGGATCAGGCTTCCGTGGCCGGCGGCGCGCGCCCAGCCCGGCTTCCCGGCGAAGCTCAGGGTCAGGGCCTTGCCGAAACCGAGAAGCACGAAGGCGCCGAAGAAACTGAGCAGGATCCGTACGTAGAGGGTCACCCGGCACTGGAGAAAGACGTGCTCGTCCGCCAGCGCTGCGGCTCCCGTCGGCGACCACAGGAGCCGGGCGAGCAGGGGCCGAGGGCCTGAGGACGGCACCGGGCCAGTATACGTCCCCCCCCGCCGCCGCCCGGCCTCGGCGATCGACCGCCGAAGGGCCGAAGGGGTCAGGTCTCGAATGTTGCATTGTGTCCTCTCCTGAGGTCGTTCGGGCCCCCAGACGCAACGATCGGGACCTGACCCCTTTTGTCACCGGGGAGGGGCCATGCTAGCTTTGTCTATTGGGTGCGCTCGTTCGGGCACCCGTTGCCGCGTCATGAGGCACTCTCTCCGACTCTCCGTCGCTCTGATCTTGGGCACGGCCGTGGCCCCGGTGTCTCGGGCCGCCGAGCCCGCGGCCCCGTTCGACCCCATCGTCTTCGAGCTGCAGAACGGGAACGGCGTCGACTTCGTGACCAACTCCAGCCGCACCGAGCACCGGCATCAGCCCGAGACCATGGTCTCGGGAGTGGCGCTGTTCGACTACGACAACGACGGCTTCCTCGACGTCTACGCCGTCAACGGCGCGAAGATGACCGAGCTGGACAAGACCGACCCCGTCTTCTGGAACCGCCTCTACCGCAACAGGGGGGACGGGACCTTCGAGGACGTGACCGAGGCCGCCGGGGTGAAGGGCGACCACTACGATCTGGGGATCGCCGCCGCCGACTACGACGAGGACGGCTTCACCGACCTCTTCGTGGCCGGCCTCAGGAAGAACAATCTGTTCCGAAACCGGGGCGACGGGACCTTCGAGGACGTCTCCGAGAAGGCGGGCTTCAACAAGCCCGATCCCGAGTACGGGACGCTCTGGGCGGTGGCCGCGGCCTTCGTGGACTACGACAACGACGGCGATCTCGACCTCTTCGTCTCGAACTACTGTGTCTGGGACCCCGAGACCGAGCCGCTGTGCGGCCCCAGGGGCCTCAACGACTACTGCCACCCGAACAACTACCGGGGACTTCCCAACTCGCTGTACCGCAACGAGGGAGACGGGACCTTCACCGACGTCTCCGCCGAATCCGGGATCCGCAAGGTGATCGGCAAGGGGATGGGCCTCGGGATCGCGGACTACGACGGGGACGGCTGGACCGACATCTTCGTGGCCAACGACACCGAGCCCAACTACCTGTTCCACAACCAGGGGGACGGGACCTTCGAGGAGATCGGCTTCATGGCCGGGGTGGCCTATCCCGAGGCCGGGCGCCCTCTCTCCGGCATGGGGGCCGACGCCAAGGACATCGACGACGACGGCAAGCCCGACATCTTCCACACCGCCCTCTCCAGCGAGACCATGCCCATCTTCCACAACAAGGGCGACCTCTTCTTCCTCGAGATCACCGCCCGGGCCGGGGTGTCCTCGCTCACCCTCTCGCGCTCCGGCTGGAGCAACGCCATCGTCGACTTCAACAACGACGGGCGCAAGGACCTCTTCGTGTGCGGGGGCGACGTCATGGACCCCCAGGGGGAGTTCAAGGAGCGGGTGGCCCAGACCAACCTGGTCATGGCCAACCTGGGGGAGATGAAGTTCACGGACGCCACCCCCCACGCCGGGCCCGACTTCAGCACGAAGAAGGCGGTCCATCGGGGGGGGGCCTTCGGCGATCTCGACAACGACGGCCGCGTGGACGCCGTGGTCACCGACCTGCACGGGCCGATCGAGGTCTGGAAGAACGTGAGCCCGACCCCCAACCACTGGCTCTCGATCAGGACCGTGGGCACGAAGAGCAACCGCGACGGCATGGGGGCCAAGATCAAGGTGGTCACACCCTCCGGGACCCGCTTCAGCCACGTGAACACCGCGGTCGGCTACGGAGGCGCGTCCGACCCCCGGGTCCACTTCGGGCTGGGAAGCGACGAGGTGGTGACGACGCTGGAGATCACCTGGCCGAGCGGCATCGTCCAGACGCTCCAGAACGTGGAGGCCGACCAGGTGCTCGTGGTCACGGAGCCCGAGGCTTGAGGGAGGCATTCCGGATCGTCGGCTCGCCTCTCCTTCTCGTCCTGCTGGCGATCGGTGTGGGCGCGCTTCCGGCGCCAACCGCCCCGGCGCAGGTCCCGGGCCGCATGCGGACCGCCCCGGTGCCCGATCTGCCGCCGGCCTCGACGCTGCCCCCGGTCACCCCGACCGTCCGCTTCAACGACGTCGCCGACGAGGTCGACTTCGCCTACACGTCGAACAACAACTTCACCGGCCGCAAGTTCTTCCCGCAGCCCATGTGCGGGGGCATCGCCCTCATCGACTTCGACGGGGACGGCAAGCTCGACATCTACTTCACCAACGGCTCGCGGATGCCGGAGTACGACCGACCGGACCCGTCCTTCTACGGCTGCCTGCTGCGCAACCGCGGCGAGGGTCGCTTCGAGGACGTGACGGAGAGGGCGAAGCTGACCAACGTCGACCTGAGCTTCTCCTTCGGCGTGGCCGCCGGGGACTTCGACAACGACGGCGACCCCGACCTGTTCCTCGCCAACGCCGGGCCCAACGCGCTGTACCGCAACGACGATGGCTCCTACACGGACGTCACCGCCGGCTCCGGTCTCGACGAGAAGCCGGAGGATCTCCTCTCGGTCTGTGCCGCCTTCTTCGACTACGACCGCGACGGGCTCCTCGATCTCATCATCTCGCACTACACATTCTGGAGCCCGGCCGTCGACAGGGTGTGCCCCACCGACGAGGGCGAGATCTACTGCTACCCCGGCCTCTACCAGAGCGTCCCCCACACCCTCCACCGCAACCTCGGGAACGGGAAGTTCGAGGACGTGACCGAGAAGTCGGGCTTCGCCGCGTCGAAGGGCAAGGGGATGGGCATCGCCATCGCCGACTTCGACGGTAACGGATGGCTGGATACCTTCGTGGCCAACGACACCGAGCCCAACTTCCTCTACATGAACCAGGGCGACGGGACGTTCGTCGAGGACTCCTGGGCCTGGGGCGTGGCCTACGACGAGCAGGGCGCGGTGGTCTCGGGGATGGGAGCGGACACCGGCGACTACGACAACGACGGCTGGCCCGACATCTTCTACAACAACCTCCAGTCCCAGCTCTGGGCTCTCTTCCAGAACGAAGGGGGCCATCGCTTCCGCTACATGTCGCCCCGCTCCGGCATCGCCCGCCTCTCGCGTCGGTTCTCCGGCTGGAGCAACGCCTTCATCGACTACGACAACGACGGCTGGAAGGACATCTACTCCTCCAACGGCGACGTCGACTACATCGGCACCAACTCCGCGCAGCACGACTCCATGTTCCACAACGTCGAGGGCCAGGGCTTCGTGGACGTTTCCGAGGGCCTCGGTGCCGACTTCCTCCCCCTCGGCTACCAGCGCGGCTCGGCGGTCGGCGACTTGAACGACGACGGCTTCCCCGATCTCGTGGTCACCTCCCTGAACCAGAGGCCCCGCATCCTCCTCAACTCCGCCGACAACGGTCGCCACTGGCTCTGGCTCGACCTCGTGGGCGGGAAGAGCGGCCACGACGCCATCGGGGCGAAGGTCAAGGTGACGACCGGGACCGGGCGCAGCGTCTACAACCACGTCTCGGTGAGCAAGGGCTTCATGTCCTCCAGCGACCGCCGCGTGCACCTCGGTCTCGGGGGAGACACGTCGATCCAGTCCGTCGAGATCACCTGGCCCAGCGGGCAGACGCAGACCCTCAGGGACGTCGAGGTCGATCGACTCGTTCGGGTCGAGGAGCCCGAGTAGCTCCTCGCCCGCCATCCCGCCGAGATGAGGCGGACGATCCATCGGTGGAGGGGACGCCCCTGGCTCGCCCGGGGGTGACAGCCCCCCGGGGAGCGTCGTAGTCTTGCGGGCCATGGCGACTGATACTGCCCTCCTGGGCCGAATGGCAGGCCGGCCTGTCCTGGTCCTGCTGCTGATCCTCCTTCCCCTCGCGGGCCTGATCCCCTCGGCGTCCGGGCAGGGTCTGCCGGGAGGCGCGGGCTCCGAGGCGGAGGCGACCCCCGAGCCCTCGGTCTCCCCGGTCCCGGCGGAGCGCTCCAGTCCCCGGGACACCATGGCGACATTCCTGGAGGCCGTGAACGAGGGCGAGTGGGACCGCGCCATCGCCACACTGGACCTGGACCGCGAGAGCTACTCCGACGACGTCATCGCCGCCCGGGGCCAGGACCTGGCCGCGGAGCTCAAGGCCGTCCTCGACCGGGTGGCCTTCGTGCAGCTGGAAAAGATCCCCGAGGACACGGGCGACCGCAGCTGGTACGTCTGGCGAACGGTGGAGGGCATCCCGATCACCCTCGAGCGCGTGGGCGAGGGGGAGTGGCTCTTCTCCCGCAAGACGCTGGACCGCCTCCCCGACCTGTGGGCCGCCGTGGAGGACAGAGAGGTCGTCGAGGGAGTCGAGGCCGCCCCCCAGACCCCGGCCATGTGGTTGCGGAGCCAGGTTCCGGAGAGCTTCCGGACGAGGGGCTTCATCCTCGAGTACTGGCAGTGGCTGGCACTGGCCGTCCTCATCTTCGTCGGCGTGCTGACCGAGCGGGTGCTGACCTTCGTCCTCGTGCGCATCGTGGGGGGACACCTGTCGCGCCGGCTGAGGAAGCGGCGCGTGGACGACGGACTGATCCGGGCCGCCATGCGCCCCCTCGGCGTGGTGGTCATGGCCATCATGTGGTGGCTCGGGCTGCTCGTGCTCGGCCTCCCCGCCCAGGCCCTCACCATCCTGCTGCTCGCCGTCAAGTTCCTGGCCATCGCCTCCCTCGTCTGGTCGGCCTACCGAATGGTCGACGTCGGAGCGGCGGTGCTCGAGTCCTATGCCGCGGAGACGGACACCAAGTACGACGATCTCCTGATCCCGCTGCTGCGGTCGTCGGCCAAGATCTTCATCGCTGCCTTCGGTGTGGTCTTCCTGGCGGACAACCTCAACATCAACATCACGGGTCTCCTCGCCGGTCTCGGGCTCGGCGGCATCGCTTTCGCCCTCGCCGCCCAGGACACGGTCAAGAACTTCTTCGGCTCGATCACGGTCCTGGTCGACCGCCCGTTCCAGGTGGGCGACTGGATCGTGGTGGGCGAGGTCGACGGCACCGTCGAGAGCGTCGGCTTCCGCAGCACACGGGTCCGCACCTTCTACAACTCCCTCGTCACACTGCCCAACGCGAACCTCATCAGCGCCCACGTCGACAACTACGGGGCCCGCCGCTACCGCCGCTGGAAGACCCACCTGGGGGTGGCCTACGACACGGCCCCCGAGAAGGTCGACGTCCTGTGCGAGGGCATCCGGGAGCTGGTGCGGCGGCACCCCTACACCCGCAAGGACTACTTCCACGTCTACCTCAACCAGTTCGGCCCCAGCTCCCTGGACATCCTGATCTACGTGTTCTGGGAGACCCCGGACTGGTCCACCGAGCTGCGGGAGAGACACCGCCTCGGGGTGGACATCCTCCGCCTCACCCACCACCTCGGGGTGGAGATCGCCTTCCCCACCCAGACGCTCTACCTGAAGCGCGGCGGCGACACCCGGGCCGAGGAGGCCGACGACGCCTTCGCGGAGGTCGTCCGGGCGGGCTCGGACCAGGTCCGCAAGGACGTGCGGAGCATGGTGGACGCCGCCCTCGGCGGCCGGGTCCCGCCCCCGGTCCAGTTCGCCACGACCCGGGTCGACGGGGAGGCCGCCGAGGGCGACAGCGAGTAGGCACGGGGCCCGGCTTCAGGAGTCGATTCCCGCGATTCGGGTTGGACCGGGGGGCCGCGGACGAGTCATGAGCCGAATGGATCATGCTGTCGCCCTCGCGAGAAAGCGACAATCCGTCCGAATCGTCACGGGAGGGCCGGCATGTCAGAGATCAGCGACAGACGCTTCGCGGGACGCCCGCCGGGCCTCCTCCTCATGCTGCTGCGGATCGCCATCGGCTGGCACTTCCTCTACGAGGGAGTGAGCAAGGCGCTGACGCCGGGCTGGACGTCCGGCGGGTATCTCGACGCCTCGCGCTGGATCCTGGGCGACGTCTTCCAGTGGATCGCCGCCAACCCGGCCGCCCTGCGCGCGGTCGACCTCCTGAACGTCGGGGCCCAGATCGTGATCGGCCTTCTCCTGATCCTGGGGGCCTTCACCCGAGCCTCCGCCATCGCCGGGATCGCCTTCCTCCTGCTCTACTACGTGGCCAACCCGCCGCTCGTGGGCTACGACTTCGGCTCGCGGGGCGACGGGAGCTACCTCGTCGTCGACCTCCGCCTGATCGAGGCCCTGGGCCTCGCGGTCCTGGCGGCCCTGCCCGCCCTGGCGCTCTACGGCCTCGACCGCTGGTCCGCGCTGCGGCGGGGCGCGGCGAGGGAGGAGGCGAGGGCCGGGGAGCCCGATGCCGAGCCGGCTGCGGTGGAGCCTCGCCCGGCCGGCGAGGTCCCGGACCGTCGGGAGATGCTGGCGAACCTGGCCAGCCTCCCGTTCCTCGGCGCTTTCGCGTACGCGCTCTTCCGGAAGCGGAAGTGGGCGAGCTGGGAGGAGAAGAACCTCGTCGACGCGGTGACCGCGGCGAGCACGAAGACCCTGGACGTGGCCGGCCTCCGCGAGCTCAAGGGGCAGATCCCGGTGGCCAGGGTCGGAAGCGTGGAGTTCAGCCGCCTCATCCTCGGGGGCAACCTGCTCTCCGGCTGGGCCCACTCCCGCGACCTCATCTACGTGTCGCAGCTCGTCAAGGCCTACCACAACAAGGAGCGGATCTTCGCCACTCTCCTGATGGCCGAGCGGTGCGGGATCAACACGCTGCTCACCAACCCGATTCTGTGCACCCTCATCGACGAGTACTGGAAGCGCCGGATCGGAAGGATCCAGTTCATCACCGACTGCGCGGGCCTGGACTACGACGAGAACGGGGCGCGCCCCACTCCCTTCGACGCGTACCTCGACCGCATCCGACGCGCGATCGACTACGGGGCCGCCGCCTGCTACATCCAGGGCGAGACCGCCGACTACTACATGCAGGCGGGCGAGCTGGACAAGCTCGGAAAGGTCCAGGACCTCATCCGCCAGAACGGGATCACCTTCGGGATCGGCGCCCACCACCTGGAGACCCTGGTGGCCTGCGTCGACGCGGGCCTGGTGCCCGACTTCTGGATGAAGACCATGCACCACCATGGCTACTGGTCGGCGCGACACCCCGAGTGGCACGACAACATGTACTGCAACAACCCCGAGGAGACCGCGGCCTGGATGCGCGACCGGCCCGAGCCCTGGATCGCCTTCAAGACGATGGCCGCCGGCGCCATCCACCCGAAGGAGGCCTTCCGCTACGCCTTCGAGAACGGGGCCGACTTCGTCTGCGCCGGGATGTACGACTTCCAGATGGTCGAGGACGTCAACATCGCCCTCGACGCGCTCGCCGACGGCGTCCCCGCCCGCCTGCGCCCCTGGATGGCGTAGATCAGCTGCAACCGCTGGTGCTGCCGCAGTTGGCGCAGCGGTAGCAGGACCCGTTGCGGATCATGATGCTCCCGCAGTAGTGGCACGGGGGCGCGTCCGACTGGGGACGGACCACCGCTCCCGAGACCCCGGCGGCCTGGTCCGTGGCCACGGCGACGCCGTTCTTCTTCGCGGGCGGCGAGGCCTCGCTCCTCTGCACGCCCGCCGCCTCCTGGTGCTCGACGGACAGGAACTTCGAGGCCAGCCACCGGAAGATGTAGTCGGTGATGCTCTTGGCGTACGGGATCTCCGGGTTCTTGGTGAAGCCCGAGGGCTCGAATCGCACGTGGGAAAACTTCTCCACCAGGGCCTCGAGAGGCACCCCGTACTGGAGGGCCATCGAGATCGAGGTCGCGAAGGCGTCCATGAGGCCGGAGATGGTCGAGCCCTCCTTGGCCATCACCAGGAAGATCTCGCCCGGCTTGCCGTCCTCGTACATGCCCACCGTGATGTAGCCCTCGTGGCCGGCGATCGAGAACTTGTGGGTGATGGCGTGGCGCTCGTCGGGCAGCTTGCGCCGGGCGGGCCGGGGCTCGGCGGCGGCCACCGCGGCGGCGACGGCCTCGGCGACCGAAGCCGTCCCGCCCTTCGCCTCCTCCTTCGAGGTGCTGAGGGGCTGGCTGCGCTTGCAGCCGTCCCGGTAGACGGCCACCGCCTTCAGCCCCAGCTTCCAGGACTCGACGTAGGCGTGGGCGATGTCCTCCGGGGTTGCGCTGTTGGGCATGTTGACGGTCTTGGAGATTGCCCCGGAGAGGAAGGGCTGGACCGCCGCCATCATCTTGATGTGGCCCATGTAGTCGATGGACCGCTTGCCGTCCCGCGGGGGGAAGGCGCAGTCGAAGATGGCGACATGCTCCTCCTTGAGGTGGGGCGCCCCCTCGATCATCTCCTTCTCGTCGATGTAGCGGAGGATCTCCCCGACCTCGGTCGGGGCGTAGCCCAGCCTCTTCAGGACCCGCGGCACGGACTGGTTGACGATCTTCATCACGCCCCCGCCCACCAGCTTCTTGTACTTGACGAGGGCGATGTCGGGCTCGATGCCGGTGGTGTCGCAGTCCATCATGAAGCCGATGGTCCCGGTCGGGGCGAGCACCGTGACCTGGCTGTTCCGGTAGCCGTGCTGTGCGCCCAGGGCGTAGGCCTCGTCCCAGACGTCGTGCACCGCCTCCATGAGCGCCCTGGGGACCGCGGAGGAGTCGATCATGTGGGAGTGCTTGCGGTGCTTGTCGATCACCCGGAGCATGGGCTCGGCGTTCGGCTCGTACCCCGCGAAGGGGCCCACCGAGGAGGCCATCCGCGCCGACTGGGCGTAGGCCTCGCCGTGCATGAGAGCGGTCACCGCCGCCGCGTAGGACCGTCCGGCGTCGGAGTCGTAGGGCAGCCCGCGGTCCATGAGCAGGACCCCGAGGTTCGCGTATCCCAGCCCGAGGGGACGGAAGTCGTGGCTGTTGCGGTCGATGGCCGGCGTCGGATAGCTGGCGTTGTCGACGAGGATCTCCTGGGCGGTGATGACGGTCCGGGAAGCGGCGCCGAAGGCCTCGATGTCGAGCTCGCCGTCCTCGCCCACGAACTTCATGAGGTTCAGGCTGGCGAGGTTGCAGGCGGTGTCGTCGAGGAACATGTACTCCGAGCAGGGGTTGGAGGCGTTGATGCGGGAGGTGTTCGGGCAGGTGTGCCAGTCGTTGACGGTGGTGTCGAACTGGATGCCCGGGTCGCCGCACTGCCAGGCCGCCTCCGCCATCTGCTTCATGACATCGCGGGCCGGGAGCGTCTCGCAGGGCTCGCCGGTGAGGACGTACTTCGTCTGCCACTCGCCGTCCTCGGTCACCGCCTTCATGAAGTCGTCGGTGACGCGCACCGAGTGATTGGCGTTCTGGAAGAAGACGGAGTCGTAGGCCCCGCCCCGGACGTTGAAGGCACCCTCGTACCCGGCGTCGATCAGGGCCCAGGCCTTGCGCTCCTCGTCGGCCTTGGAGTGGATGAAGTCGAGGATGTCGGGGTGATCCGCGTTCAGGATCACCATCTTCGCCGCGCGACGGGTCTTGCCCCCACTCTTGATGACGCCGGCGAAGGCATCGTAGCCGCGCATGAAGGACACGGGCCCGGAGGCGGTGCCGCCCCCGGCCAGGGGTTCGCGGGAGGACCGGATGGAGGAGAGATTCGAGCCGGTGCCCGAGCCGAACTTGAAGAGCATCCCCTCGGTGCGGGCCAGGCCCAGGATCGACTCCATCTTGTCCTGCACGGAGTTGATGAAGCAGGCCGAGGCCTGCGGGTGCTTCTCGATGCCCACGTTGAACCAGACCGGGCTGTTGAACGCGGCCTTCTGCTCGACCAGAAGGTGCGTCAGCTCGTCACAGAAGCTCTGCAGGTCCTCGGCGGTGGCGAAGTAGCCCTGAGCCTCTCCCCACCCCCGGATCGTGTCGACGACCCGGGAGATGAGGCCACGCACGCTCTTCTCCCGCTCCGGCGAGCCGAGTTGGCCCCGGAAGTACTTCGAGGCGACGATGTTCGTCGCCGTCTGGCTCCAGGCCTTCGGCACCTCGATGTCGTGCTGCTCGAACACCGGCTTGCCGCGCTCGTCGTTGATGACCGCCGAGCGTGTCTCCCAGGTCACCTCGTCGTAGGGGTGTCTCCCCGCTCTCGTGAAGTGCCGCCGAAAAGTCAGGCCCGCTCTCCTCTCCGCCTTCTTCGGGTTGTTGCGGGACTCCGCGCTGGGCTTCTCCACGGGATGGGTCGACATCAGGCTGCCTCTCTTCCTGAAAGGATCGGTGTTCTGGGCGACGGCTCTCCGATGACTAGCAGCCTAACGTGCCAGCCCGCTCGGCGCGATGGTGGTTGTTTGCCTTTGACGGCGACCGCGATTATCGTTCGGGGACGAGGGTGTGTCAAGGAAAAAGCACAAGATGTTGTAGTCCTCTTGAGCTGGCCACCATTATATTGATGACCAAGGACTTACAGGCGCCCACAGATTGAACCCCGTGGCGTCGAATGGATGAAACGGGTGTCTTGGGCCATGGTATCCGAAGAGCCACAACTGCCAATTTGTCTTTGTTTCATAAGCATTTAGAACCACTCCTCTCGGAACGAGAGGCGCCCGTCGGCTCCAACTTCGCCCAGGGATTCTGTTTTTCTCGCGTTCTCCGGAGCGGCCCGAGACGCCGTCCTGGCTTCGTCGCCGCATCGCCGTCACCCTGAAGTCACGAGGTGCGCATGAGCCCGTCACTGCACGTCATCGAGGGACCCTACCTCCGCGACATTCTGGATCAGCCGCGCGCCCTGGAAGAGACGCACCGCCGCTTGTCGTCGTCGCCCTCCCTCGAGGACATCGCCCGTCGGCTCACCGAGGGCGCCTACACGCGTTTGGTCCTGACGGGTATGGGCTCCTCCCTCCACGGGCTCCACCCCCTCTACCTGCGGCTCGTGAACGCCGGCGCCCCAGCGGTGATGGTCGAGTCCTCCGAGCTGCTCCACTACCAGCAGCGACTCCTCGATCAGGGCACGCTCCTCGTGCTCGTTTCCCAGTCCGGCCGCAGCGCCGAGATCGTGCGGCTCCTCGAGGTGGCCGGAGAGCGCGTGGAGACCCTCGGGGTGACGAATACCGCGGACAGCCCGCTGGCCGCGCAGGCGACCGCGGTCCTCCTCACCCACGCCGGGGAGGAGGCCACCGTGGCCTGCAAGACGCACCTCGCCACCCAGATGGCCCTCGCCTGGCTGGGCACGCGCCTCACTGGCGGCGATACCGAGGCCACACGAGAAGCGCTCGCGACCACGATACCCGCCGTGCGGCGCTACCTGGAGGACTGGCGCGCCCACGTGGAGGAGCTCGCCGCTCTGCTCGCCGGCGTCCGCGCCGTCTACCACGTCGGGCGCGGGCCGTCTCTGGGGACGGTCTGCTCCGCCGGGCTCATCACCAAGGAGGCCACCCACCGGCCCTCGGAGGGCCTCAGCAGCGCGGCCTTTCGCCACGGCCCCATGGAGATGCTGGACGACGGCGTGTTCGTCCTCGTCTTCGCCGGGGAGGAGCGGACACGCGCGTTGAACGAGTCGCTGGTGACCGATGCTCGCGCCGCCGGGGCACGCGCGTACCTGGTCGCGGAGGATGCGGAGCGCGCGGCTCTTCGCCTGCCCCCCGTCCCGCCCCTCGTCCGCCCGGTGGTGGAGATGCTCCCGGTGGAGATGCTGACCCTCGCCCTCCCCGCCCTCGACGGCCGCGAGGCGGGGACGTTCCGCGTGGGAGGGAAGGTGACGACGGTCGAGTGAGGACCGTCTCGACGACCGGGACCTGCTCGGGCGTCGACAAGATGTGAAACATGAAACTGCGTTTCAGGTGACTCCTTTCGGACAGAGTCACCTGAACATGAACGCCAGTGTCAGGACGGTGTCTCCCCGGCAGCGCGACTCCTGGAGCGCGGCTGAATGGCGGTGTCGGCAGGAACAAGCCTCGGCCCCTCACAGATCCTCGAGCCCCTCGGGGATGGGCGAGGTCTCGCCCCCTACCTCGTAACCGACCCGCATGGAGGCACTGGTCGTCCCGTTCCCGCCCACGGGTGAGCGCTGGCAGGTCTCGACCGCTGGAGGCGTTCAGCCGCTCTGGCGTGGCGACGACCGGGAGCTCTTCTCCCTCGACCCGCATGGGGACCTGATATCGGTGGACGCCGATGCCAGGCGGACCTTCTCCGCAGGGACACCGCGGGTGCTGTTCCGCCCGGTCTTTCTTCGCGCGGCCCATACGGCCACTGGCGTGGCCGCCGCTACCCCCCCACCTCCGCCACGTACGTCTCCTTCCGCACCTTCCGAAACCCCCGCGCCAGGTAGTTCGGCAGCGCCGCCGGGTCGTCCAGGGTGCAGGTGTGCAGCCACACCCGCGAGGCCCCGAGGGCGAAGGCCTCCTGGGCCGCCCTCGTCAGCAGGTACTTGCCGAGACCCCGCCCGAGGAACTCCGGGAGCAGCCCGAAGTAAGCGATCTCGACCGCCCCATCGCCGTGGAGCTCCAGCTCGAAGTAGCCGGCCGGGGCCCCGGCCACGCTCAGGAGGTGCAGCGAAACGTTGGGGTCGGCGAGGCGGGCCGCCTGCTGCTCGTCGGTCCAGCCGCTGCGGTCCACCCAGTGGTACCGCCGCCCCACCTCGGCGTAGAGGTAGCGGAAGAAGGAGGGGGGACAGTCCTCGACGTGCTCGACGCGGGCCCGGGGGTCGGGGCAGGGGGCGGGCGTCAGCTGCTCCGGGCGGCTCAGCTCCAGGTAGGTGCGCAGGACCTCGACGCGCGGCACGGGGAGGGAGTCTCCCGGCCCTCCCCCGACTTGTCAACTCGCCCGGCAGTAGAATGGCGCCCACGGAATACCTGATGGAAGTGGACGAGGCCCCGCCCGAGGAGAAGTGGAGCGCCGACCAACGGCGGGAGCTCCGGCAGGCCCTCGACGATCGCCGACGCCGCGGGAACCGCGTGGGACAGATCGTCGCCGGCACGCTCGCCGTGATCGTGGCGGCGGGGGTGTTGCTGCGGTGGCCGGCCGAGTGGTGGGTCCCCGCGGTGGGGATCGTCGCCCTGGGGGGACTCGTCTTCCGCCTGACCAACTGGAAGTGCCCGTCCTGCGGGGAGATGCTGCCCACGCGGGGGTCGGGGCGGGCGTGTCCCGGGTGCGGTCTGCCGCTGGAATGAACGAGCGCGGGTGATTCGCCCGGCGACGTCCCGCCGAATCACGCGGGCGAGGAGACACGAAGATGAAGAAGGTGCCGAGCCGATTGACGGTGGCCACTCTGCTCGCCCTGCTGGTCGTCCCCGCGCTGCAGGCGGGCGACGACGAGAGGGCGGTCCTCGACGCCCAGGACCGGCGGTGGGCCCTGACCGCCGGGGGTGACCTCGACGAGCTGGAGGCCATGCTCACCGACGACATGAGCTACACCCATTCCAGCGCGGCGGTGGACACGAAGGCGCAGTTCCTGGACAGCCTGCGCTCGGGCCGGGTGCGCTACTTGTCCATCGAGCCCGAGGGGGAGCGGGCGGTGCGCGTCTACGGTGACGCGGCGGTGGTGCAGGGCGTGGCCCACGTCCTCGTCAAGGTCCCCGACCGGGACATCGACGTGCGGCTGCGCTTCACCGAGCTCTTCGTCAGGCAGGACGGCGCCTGGAAGATGGCCCTCTGGCACTCGACCAGCGTCCCCTGAAGACCTCGGGAGACGACGTCCAATTCATTGAACAGAAACGACTTGACCCGTGGCTCGCCCTCGGGCATGGTGGTGCCCTGAGACTCGCGCGGCCTTCCGAAGCGTCTCGAGCTTGGGAGCACGCCGCTCGCCCAAGGAGGTTTCATTCCATGTCCGACGATCGCGGGATGAGCCGCCGCCACGCCATCGGCATCGGTGCCGCCACGCTGGCCTCGGCCGCCCTTCACGACATCCTCGCCGGCCCGTCCGCTGCCCTCGCCGCCACCGGGGCGGGGCAGACGGCCGGGCTCGGCTACTTCACCCGTTTCGGCGTCACGGAGAAGCTGATCCACGACGCCCTGGCCACCGCCCTCGGGAGCGGCGGCGACCACGCCGACGTCTTCTTCCAGCACCAGGTGCAAAACGTCTACGGGCTCGAGGATGGCCAGGTGAACCGCGCCTACGCCGACGTCCAGCTGGGCGTCGGGGTCCGGGTCGTCACCGGGGACCAGACGGGCTACGGCTTCACCGAGGAGCTGACCCCGGAGGGCCTGAAGCTGGCCGCCCGAACCGCGTCCGCCATCGCCAGCGGTCCCGCCCGTCCCGCCCCCCGGAGCTTCCGGGTGGTCACCGACCTGCCGTCCCGCTACGCGGTCGAGACGCCATGGGAGGACGTGCGCCCCGAGGGCAAGCTGCCCATCCTCACCGGCCTCAACGAGAAGGTCTTCGCCGCCGATCCCCGCGTGAGGAAGGCTCGCGTCTTCTTCATCGACCAGTCGAGCGCGGTCCTCATGGCCACCTCCGACGGCCGCATCGTCGAGGACCTCCAGCCCATGACCCTCTGCTACGTGACCTGCGTCGCCGAGCAGGACGGGCAGCGGGAGGAGGCGGGGAGCAGCGTGGCCGCCCGCGACGGGATCGCCTACTACACGCCCGAGCGAATTGACAGCCTGGTCAAGAAAGCCGTCGACCGGACGGTGGTGCTCTTCGACGCGGTGCAGGCCCCCGCCGGTGAGATGCCGGTGGTCTTGGCCGCGGGATCCTCCGGGATCCTCCTGCATGAGGCCATCGGCCACGGCATGGAGGCCGACTTCAACCGAAAGGGTGTCTCCATCTACTCGGACAAGATCGGCAAGCCGGTGGCGAGACCCTTCGTCTCGATCGTCGACGAGGGGACGCAGGAGCACGCCCGTGGCGCCCTCAACGTGGACGACGAGGGCCACTCGGTCGGGAAGACGATGCTGGTGGAGGGCGGGACCCTCACCACCTACCTCCACGACTCCATCTCCGCGAAGCACTACGGCGTCAAGCCCACCGGCAACGGGCGGCGCGAGAGCTACCAGCACCCGCCCATGCCCCGCATGCGCTCGACCTACATGCTGCCGGGTCCCCACGGGAAGGACGAGATCGTGCAGTCGGTCGAGAAGGGCATCTACTGCACGAACTTCACCAACGGAGAGGTCCAGATCGGGGCGGGCGACTTCACCTTCTACGTGAAGAACGGCTACATGATCGAGGACGGGAAGATCACCCGGCCCATCAAGGACGTGAACATCATCGGCAACGGGCCCAAGGTGCTCGAGCTCGTGGACATGGTCTCCGACGACCTCGAGATCGACGAGGGCGGCTGGACCTGCGGCAAGAACGGCCAGCGGGTGCCCGTCTCCCAGGGGCTGCCCACCGTCCGGGTCTCCTCCATCACCGTCGGCGGGCGCAAGGGCTAGGAGGGCATCATGGGAAAGCAGAGCATGAAGGACGTCGCCGAGAGCTGCACGAGGATCGCCCTCGCCCGGGGAGCCAGGGAGGCCGGGGCGGTGGTGAGCCGCGTCCGCGACGTGACCCTGGAGTGGCGTGACGGGAAGGTCGACCGCATCAACGAGGCCACCCGGCGGGGGGTGCAGCTGGAGCTCTACGTGGACGGCCGCTACTCGGTCGCCTCGTCCAGCGATCTCCGTCCGGAGGCCCTCGAGCAGTTCATCGCCGACTCGGTGTCCAACACCCGGGTCCTGGCCGAGGACCCCTTCCGGTCGCTGCCCGACCCCGCCCTCTACGCGGGGCAGGCGAAGAAGGACCTCGAGCTCGAGGACCCGCAGTACTCCTCGGTGACGCCCGAGATGCGCCGCGAGGCGGCGAAGGCCATGGAGGAGGGAGCCCGCGGGGTGAAGGGAGCGGAGCGGGTCCTCTCCGTGACCAGCAGCTTCGGCGACACCCGCTCCGAGAGCGTCCGCGTCCACTCGAACGGCTTCGAGGGCCAGACCGAGAGGACGTCCTTCGTGACCTACGCCGAGGTGAGCGTCAAGGACGCCGACGGCCGACGTCCCGAGGACTACGCCTACGCCTCGGTGCGGTTCCTCGACCAGCTGCCCGAGGCGACGGCGGTGGGCCGCGAGGCCACGGGACGCGCCCTCTCGCGCCTCGCCTCGCAGAAGGCCGAGTCCGCCCGCCACGCCATGGTTCTGGACCCGCGGGCCGGGAGCCGCCTGGTAGGGGCCTTCCTCGGCGCGCTGTCCGGGTCGGCCCTGCAGCAGAAGCGGTCCTTCCTCGAGGGCAAGGCCGGGACCGCCATCGGCAGCCCCGTCCTCGACGTGGCCGACGACCCCCTGGTGACCCGCGGCCTGGCCTCGCGCCTCTTCGACGACGAGGGGATCGCGGCGAAGCGCCTCCCCCTCGTCGAGAAGGGCGTGCTGAGGAACTACTACGTCGACACCTACTACGGGAAGAAGCTGAAGATGGCGCCGACCACCGGCGGACGCTCCAACCTCCAGTGGACTCCGGGTCCGAAGTCGCAGGCCGAGCTGCTCGCCGAGGTCGAGGACGCCATCCTCGTCACCGGCTTCCTCGGAGGCAACTCGAACAGCACCACCGGCGACTTCTCCTTCGGAGTGCAGGGCTTCCGGGTGCGGGGCGGGAAGATCGCGGAGCCGGTCAGCGAGATGAACATCTCCGGCAACCACCTGGAGCTGTGGAAGCAGCTGGTGGCGGTGGGCAACGACCCCTACCCCTATTCCTCGGTCTACACCCCGACGCTCGTCTTCGAGGGCGTCCAGTTCGCGGGGGTCTGACCGCGCCCGGGCCGGGGCCTCGCGCCCCGGCCCCTCCCGCCTGTGGCCGTCCAACCCCGGAGCCCGGTTGACGCCCGGCTCCGGCGCCGGGGATAATCCCGCCTCTCAGCCCAAGCATGGAAGGAGCCACAATGATCAAGGCGCTCTTACTCGTCGCCGGCCTCTGCCTCCTGCTGGCGCCGGCGATGGCCCTGGCCAGCGAGCTGACGCCGGGCGACGCCGCCCCGGCCTTCGCCCTGCCGGGCTCCGACGGCAAGACGCACCAGCTCTCGGACCACGCCGGCAAGGTGGTCGTGGTGGCCTGGTTTCCCAAGGCCTTCACCGGCGGCTGAACGCTCGAGTGCAAGTCGCTCCGTGAGAGCGGCGACGAGATCCGGAGGTACGACGTGGCCTACTTCGCGGCGAGCGTCGACGACATCGAGACCAACACGAAGTTCGCCGAGTCCCTGGACGCCGACTTCCCCATCCTGGCCGACGGCGACAAGACGGTGGCCACCGCCTATGGGGTCCTCAAGCCGGATGGTGGAGTGGCGAACCGGTGGACCTTCTACATCGGTACCGACGGGAAGATTCTGGCCGTCGACAAGCAGGTCGACGTCAAGACCGCGGGCGCGGACATCGCGAAGAAGCTGGGCGAGCTCGGGGTCGCGAAGAGGTAGCTACTCGCGCACCTCTGAGACCACGCCGTCCTCGAAGATCACCGTCCGGTCCGGGTAGGCCCAGCGGAGCCGCTCCCCGAAGACGAGGGCGCTGTCGGGGTCTCCGAGGGCACGTCTCACCTCGTCCGGGCTCATCCCCGGGCGCACCTCCGTCGGTGGGGCCTCGCCGGGGCGGGCCGCGGCGAGTGTCGTTTGCGCCCGCGCCAGGGCCGGCTCGGGCGTGTCCGCCCCCGGGCGGGGAGCGCCGTCCGGCTTCGGGCCGTTCGGGTAGTTGCGGGCGATCTCGGTCTCGAGGTTGGCCGCTCGCACGCCGGCCTGGGAGTGATCGCTGAAGAAGAAGCCCAGGGCGGCGCTGCCCTCCCCGTACTTCTCCGCGAACTTCCTCCACAGGGCCGGCCCCTTGGTGACGTCGTAGCCCGCCTCGTAGGTGTAGCGGAGCCCGACCCGGTCGGCCTGGTCCTCCATGTCCCGGCCGTACCCGTTGCTCCAGGCCGAGGCCGCGAGCCCGGCCGCGGTCTCGGCCAGGGCCCGGGCCGCCCGATCGTCGATGGTGGAGGTCGCCCCGAGGACCCCGGCCGCGGCGAGCTGGATCCACATCCCCTTCTTCGCCTGCCGGCGCGAGTGCTCGTGGGTGGCGTGCACCAGCTCGTGCCCGAGCACGATCGCCACCTCGTCGTCGTCGAAGGCCTCGAGGAGGCCGGAGAAGACGTAGATCGAGTAGTTTCCCATGGCGAAGGCGTTCCACTCGTCGTTCTCGATGACGTAGACGCGCACGTCGCCGGGGCCGAGATAGGGTGGGAGGAGGTGGTCCACGATCCTCCGCACGCGCTCGACCTGCGGGCCATTCTCCAGGAGCTTCCCCACGCTGCGGGCCCGGCGGCCCTCGCCCTCGGAGAAGTGCCCCGCCCGACGGATGGAGGCCTCCATCTGGTCGGTGGCCGCGCGAACCTGGGCCTCGAACAACGCGTCGCCGTTGGGCTTCGCCTCCACCTCCCGGGCGAGGACGGTCCCGTCGGCGAGGCGGCGACCCTTCTCGACCTTGACCTCGTACCCGAGCGGAATCATGGCGAAGCTCCAGGCCGCGCCCTCACCGTCGAACTCCAGGTCCGGGGCCGGGCAGACCTTCTGGCCGTCCACCACGAGACACCCTTCGCGGGCCCACTCCGCATAGCCCTCGAGCCTCTCGCTGCCGGCCGTCACCGGAGCGGCCCCGACGGCCAGGATCACCGCGGCCGCCTGCGCCGTTCGGCTCGCCTCCCCCATGACCTCCTCCCCGCCCCGTCCCGCGGGGCTCCCGGGTCTCCGATTCCCCTGAGGACAGGATAGCGTCCCCCGCCGGCTCCCGACAGGCTCGGTGACGCAAAACGGGGTGAACCGTGGGCGGGATCACACCAGGGCCCGTCGCCCGGGGTCCCGGGTTTGTGCGGGGCGGCGCAAGTGTGGTAACCGTGATCGGCTCCCGGGCCCTGCCGGCCTCGGGACCCCCGGAGAGGCGCGCCCCATGGCCAGGATCCTGCTCGTCGAGGACAACGAGATGAACCGCGACATGCTGTCGCGCCGCCTCCAGCGCAAGGGACACGAGGTCCTGATGGCCGCGGACGGGATGCAGGGCATCCTCATGGCCGAGAGCCACGCCCCCGACCTGATCCTCCTCGACATGAGCCTTCCCGTGATCGACGGCTGGGAGGCCGCGCGCCGGCTCAAGGCCTCGCCGGCAACGAGCCAGGTGCCGGTGATCGCGCTGACCGCCCACGCCATGTCCGGCGACCGGGAGAAGGCGCTGGCCGCCGGCTGCGACGACTACGACACCAAGCCCGTGGACTTCGCCCAGCTGCTGGTCAAGATCCAGGCCATGCTGGATCGGTCGTAGGAAGCCGCGGTACCCGGGCTCAGGAGGACGCGCCCGGCCGCCCGGACTCGAGGGTCCGCCGCAGCTCGGCCACGAGCTCCTCGCGGGTGAAGGACCCCTTGTGGAAGATGCGGGAGACCTGTCCGCTCAGGCGGGAGCGGTCTTCGGCGGTCAGCTCCCGGGCCGTGACCACGACCACCGGGAGGTGCCGTCCGCTGTCGAGCTGGCGGAGCTCGGAGACGAACTCGAAGCCGTCCATCTCCGGCATCATGAGGTCCAGGACCACGAGGTCGGGGACCTCGCGCTTCAGGGCGTCCAGGGCGACGCGGCCGTTGGCGGCCTCCCGGACGAGCCAGCCGTTCTGCTCCAGGGCCCGGCGGATCACCTCTCGGGTGGCGGGGTCGTCCTCGACCACCAGGACCGGACGCGGACCCCTTCCCCCGTCGCGGAAGCGTCTGAGCGCGCCGACCAGCCGCTCCCGTTCCACCGGCTTGGTGAGGTAGTCGGCCGCCCCCAGGGCGAAGCCGACGTCGCGGTCGTCGAGCATCGAGACCACGACCACGGGGATGGCCGCGGTCATGGGATCGGCCTTGAGGGAGCGCAGCACCGTCCAGCCGTCCACGCCCGGCATGAGAACGTCCAGGGTGATGGCGTCCGGGCGCTGGGACCGGGCCAGCCGCACCGCGTCCTCACCGGTCCCCGCGGTGATGACCTTGAAGCCCTCCTTCACGAGCCCGCGCGTGATGGCCTCGCGGGCGGCCTGGTCGTCGTCCACCACCAGCACCGTGGGCGTCACCGAGATCGGCGCGGGGGCCGCCCCGCTCGGTCGCGCGGACGTCTCGGCGGCGGGAAGCAGATCCGGGGCCCCGGCATTGCGGGGGAGGCGCACGGTGAAGACCGATCCCCTGCCCAGCTCGCTCTCCACGGTGATGTCGCCACCCATCATCTGGGCGAAGCGTCGGCTGATGACCAGCCCCAGACCGGTGCCCCCGTACTTGCGGGAGGTGGACGGATCGGCCTGGGAGAAGGACTGAAAGAGCCGCTCCTGCTGCTCCGGCTCCAGCCCGATCCCGGTGTCGGACACCGCGAACTCCAGCCAGTCCCGGTCCTTCAGCCGACGGGGTGACACCACGAGGTCGATCCGCCCGCGCTGGGTGAACTTGGCGGCGTTGGAGAGCAGGTTGAAGAGGATCTGTCGCACGCGGGTCAGGTCCGCGTGCATGACGCCGATGTCCGGCGAGCAGCGGACGTCGAACGCATTCTGGTTCTTCTCGACCAGGGGCCGGATGGTGGACTCCACGTCCCGCACCAGGGCCGGGAGCTCGAAGTCCTCGACGTAGAGCTCCATCTTTCCGGCCTCGATCTTGGACAGGTCGAGGACGTCGTTGATGAGGGTGAGCAGGTGCCGGCCCGCCCCGTGGATCTTCGCGAGGTCGGGGGCCAGGTCCTCCAGCCCGCGCTCCTCCGCCTCCTCCTCCAGCATCTCGGAGTAGCCGATGATGGCGTTGAGGGGGGTCCGCAGCTCGTGGCTCATGTTGGCGAGGAAGGTGCTCTTGGTGCGGTTCGCCTGCTCCGCCACCTCCTTGGCCACGGTCAGCTCCGCGTCGCGGGACTGGATCTTCCCGAGCATGTCGTTGAAGCCGTCGATGAGGAGCCCGAGCTCGTCGTCGGCCTCCTTGACCGCCCGCAGCGAGTAGTCCTTCTCCCGGGAGACGCGGGTCTCGATCTCCGCGAGGTGGAGGATCGGCCTCGAGACGAGCTTCTGGAGCTGGGAGGCGAGGAGGAGGGCCACGAAGAGCGACCCGAGGGTCACCAGGGCCAGGATCACGAGGTAGGTCCGCTGGCGCGCGGTCAGCTCCTCCGTGTCGGACTCGAGGTAGACGGTCCCCAGGCGCGTCCCGTCGTCGGTGTAGACGCCCTGGGAGGCCACGAGGCTGGATCCCCGGAACTCGACCCCGTCCGCCTCGGGGGCGGTCGGGAACACCTTCCCCGTGCCCCGGGCGAAGCTGGTGACCTGCCGGCCCTCCCGGTCGAAGACCAGGGCGACCTGGATCGAGTCGCGACCCTGGAGGGAGGCGGCGGTCACCCGCAGCATCCGTCCTCCCACGGTGTCGCCCCCCTCCGGACCGACGCTGCCCGGCTCGAGGGTGGGGACCAGCAGCTGCGCCAGGTTGCCGGCGTAGACCTCGAGCTCGTGCACCATCCGCTGGCGGTGGGTGACGTAGTCGTTGACCAGGAACACGGCGGAGGCGAGGACGACCGCCACACCGCTGGTCACGAGGACGATGAGGTTGAGCTTCTGCCGGATCGGCAGGTTCCGCAGAGAGCGCGTGAGCGTGGCCGGGATCACCGGATCACACCTGGCACCGCTCGTCGAGACGCCACAGGCCGGCACGCCGCGCGGCCTCGCGGGCCCCTTCCAGCTCCCGGGGACGGGGTCGCCGGTCGATCTCCGGGAGGCGGCTGCCGCCGCGCCCGTCGGGCTCGCCCACCCGGCAGGCCGGGCGGTACTGCCCCATGACGTTGACCCAGGTGTCGGGAGACACCTCCCGGGCGAGCCACCCCAGGATCGCCGCCGACTCCTCCCCCAGGGAGGGCATGACGAGGTGCCGCACGAGGACGCCCCGGCGGGCCAGCCCGTCCACCCCGAGGCGCAGCGGCCCCACCTGCCGGTGCATCTCGCGGATGGCGTCGCGCGCGCGCTCCGGGTAGTCGGGAGCGGCCGCGTAGCGCTCGGCCGTCTCCCGGGTCCAGAACTTGAAGTCGGGCATGTAGACGTCGACGATCCCGTCGAGGAGGCGGAGCGTCTCGACGCGGTCGTAGGTCCCGGTGTTGTAGACGATGGGCAGGCGCAGCCCGCGGGTGGCGGCCAGGGCCACCCCCTCGACGAGCTGCGGCACGACGTGGGTGGGGGTCACGAGGTTGACGTTGTGGCAGCCCCGCTCCTGCAGCCCCAGCATGATCGCGGACAGGTCCTCCACGGTGCACTCCTCGCCGGAGACGTTCCAGGAGATGTCCGCGTTCTGGCAGAACGAGCAGCGCAGCGAGCAGCCCGAGAAGAAGATCGTGCCCGACCCCCGGCTCCCGCGCAGGCAGTCCTCCTCGCCGAGGTGGGGGAAGGCGCTGGAGACGACGGCGTGGCGGGCGATCTGGCAGGTCCCCCGCTCACCCTCGAGGCGCCGCGCGGCGCACGACCGCGGGCAGAGGCGGCACTCCTCGAGGGCCCGACGTGCTTCCCGGGCCCGGGCCTCGAGCCGCCCCTCCCTCGAGAGGGCCAGGTAGGCCGGCTCGAACGAGTCGATCCGGAAGGAGTCCCCGCACGCTCCCGCCCCTGCCGAAGCCATCTGCCGCGAATCCTACCGCCTGGCGTCGACCCGCGCGAGGGGGAGACACGACGTGCTCCGTTTCATCAGGGGATCTCCGGCAGCCCCCCGGGGTCGCCCAGGAGAAGGGCGGGGTCGATGCGCGCCCGGTGCCAGCGCAGGCCGAAGTGGAGATGGGGACCGGTGACCCGGCCGGTGGCGCCGACCTCCCCGATGACCTGGCCTCGGCGCACGGTCTCGCCCTCCCGCACGCTCATGCGGCTCATGTGAAAGTACATGGAGATGAGCCCGTCGCCGTGGTCGAGAAACACGCTGTTCCCGGCGAAGAAGTGCTCGTCGGCGAGGGCCACCACCCCGTCCGCGACGGCGAGGATGGGCTCACCGGCGGCGGCGGCGTAGTCGGTCCCCGAGTGCGGGCTCTTCGGCTGGCCGTTGATGATGCGACGGCTCCCGAAGCGGCCCCCCTCGGGGAGGGGGTTCAGGGGGGGGTGGAGCGGGAGCGTGAAACGCCGCTCCCCCGTCCGTCCCCACAGGCGGCCGATCTCCCGGCTCTCGCGCTGCACGCGTGCGAGGCTCTCCGGAGAGAGATCGACCTTCTCCTTCGGCAGGGTCAGCCTCTGCACCGGGTAGGGGTAGGCCCCCACGCGAACGGACACCGACTCGCGTTGTCCCCCGCGGCTCCGCACGAGATCGACCACGCCCTCGCCCCGGAGGAGATCGATCGCGTAGAGGCACGCCCCGTCCAGGGGCGCCCAGGTCGTCTTCCCCAGCGCGCAGGACTCGAGGTCCGCGCCGGGCCAGCGGACGACGGTGCCGGGCGGGACCTGGGCGACCGGTCCGGCGCCCTCGGCGGGAGACACCAGCCACAGCGCCAGGACCGGCGCGGCGAGGGCCCGTCGGAAGCGGAGTAACTCGAGAGCGCCCTTCACGACGCCGCGGGGGGTTGGGCGAGGCGCTTCACGTCCAGCAGCAGGGCCACGATGACCACCACCAGGAGGACGAGAGGGGTCCCGGTTCCGGCCTGGACTCCGAGGACGGGGACGCGCAGCGCCACCACCACGCCGAGGACCAGGACCGAGGCCAGGATGCCCCACCATGCGGTGACGTCCCCGCGACGGTAGGGCCCCACGACGACGAAGAGGAACAGCGTGGCCCAGGACGCGCCCCAGGCCGCGGCCGTGCCCCGGGCACCCCTCAGACCGAGAAGCACCTCGGTCTGGCCCCCCGCGATCTTCTCGATCGACACGCCCCCCACCGGGAACATGCCCCAGTAGGCCAGCTGCATGGAGGCGAGCGCCACTAGCAGGATCAGACCCCCCACGATCACCAGCAGCACCCAGCTCGCCGTGCGCAGCGCTGAAGACATGTGCACCTCCCGGAAAGGGCCCCTTGTCCGCCCGTCTGGAAGACCCGATCCTAACCCGAGTCGGCCATGGGAAGAGTCCGCTTGCTCACCGGGACCTCAGGCGGACCAGGCGCTCCCGAACGTGCCCCTCGTCGATCTCCAGGAGGCCGAGGGCCACCGGCAGGCGAAACCGCGCCGGACCCGCGGCCCCGGGATTGAACCAGAGCACGCCGCCCTCTCGCTCGGCCAGGGGCTGGTGGGAGTGGCCGAACACCACGACGTGAAGGCCCCGGGCCGCGGGATCGGGTCCCACCGCGAGGCGGTCGTGCAGGAGGAGGACGCGGGCCCCGCCCAGCTCCAGCCGGCGCCGGTCCGGAAGCCCTCTCGCCCACGGCTCCAGGTCCACGTTTCCCTTCACCGCGATCACCGGGGCGATCTCCCCCAGCTCCTGGAGGACGTGGCTCCCGCCCACGTCCCCGGCGTGCAGGATGACGTCGACGTCCTTCAGCGCCTCGACCGCCTCCGGACGCACCAGCCCATGGGTGTCGGAGATCACGCCGACCCTCAGCGCCGCCAAAGCGCCTCCCCCATCCGGACGACGGCCCCGGGCGCCGGCCCGACGGGGGCCAGCGCGGGATCGGCGGCCAGGAGCACCACCGTCGACCCCAGGTTGAAGGCACCGACCTCCTCTCCCCGGCGCACCCTCAGGAGTCCGGCCGGCTCCCCCCGCCCCGCGGGGACGCCGGTGTTCGTGACGAGGTCGGCGAAGGCCAGAGTGATCCGGCCCACGTTGGCCGCGCCCACGAGCACGAGGGCGACCGGCCCCACGCCGTCGCCTTCGAGAAAGACGGCCACCCGCTCGTTCCGCACGAAGAGACCCGGCACCGAGCGCACCGCGGGCGGGTTGACCGGAAAGAGACGGCCCGGAAGGTAGCGCCAGCCGAGCACCCGCCCGTCGACCGGCGAGTGGACGCGATGGTACATGCCGGGGCTGAGGTAGAGAGTCGCCACGAGACCGCCCCGGAAGACGGTGGCGTCCTCGGCCGACCCGAGCAGGGCCTCGAGCGCGTAGGTCTGGTCCTTGATCTGCTCGAGGCGCGCGTCCTCGGGCACCGTCCCGATCTGGCTCAGGCGGGAGTCGCAGGGCGCCACCACCGTGTCGGCCGCCGGGTCGACCGGCCGAGCGCCCTCGCGGAGCCGGCGCGTGAAGAACGCGTTGAAGGTCGGGTAGGCCTCGGGCGCCGCCGCCGCCTCCGACAGGTCGACGCCGTAGGCGCGCGAGTAGGAGCGAATGACGGGCACCAGAAGCGCCCGGGGCAGCCGACGGTCGGCCAGCCATCCCGCGAGCCGGCTGAGGCGGGGGGACGACACCGTGGTCGCGAGCGCCCTCTCCGCCAGGCGCCGCCAGTCGCTCATGTCGCATTGTAACCAGCGGGGCGGAAGGCTCGCCTTCGGCTGCGGCCCCAGGGCGAGTCGACGAGGCGCACGGGAGCGCCCCCCTGGGGCTCCGGACCCCTCCTGTCACCCTCGTGTGGGATGCTAGACTGCGTCGTTTTTCGGAAGAGAGAGGTCCATTTGGGGAAGTCGTCGCGGGCGGGCAGGGCCGTCGGGAAGAAGATCACCACAAAGGCCTCGAAGAGAAGCGCGAAGACGGCGAGGAGCGCGAGGACCCGGGACAAGGGCCCGTCCGGTCGCCCGGTCGGCCGCCCCCAGATGGAGCTGTTCGCCGAGCCTCCCGCCGTCGCCCCGAGCACTCGCCGGCCGCCGGAGGAGAAGGCCGTCGCCGAGCCGGCGGCGTCCCCCGGACCCCGGCCGGCCACCCGCCGCGGGCCCGCCCCTCGCGCCACCGCCCAGTCGATGGCGGCCAGGCAGCGTGAGATCTCGGTCTCGGAGTTCTTCGTCAAGAACCGGCATCTGCTCGGCTTCGACAATCCCTCGAAGGCCCTCCTCACCACCATCAAGGAGGCGGTCGACAACTCGCTCGACGCCTGCGAGGAGGGAGGCATCCTTCCCGAGCTGCACGTCGAGGTCCACGACATCGCCCTCGAAGCCGGCCAGGAGGCCCGCCCGCGCGGCGGGAAGGACGACGAGGACAAACCGGGGGGAGGGACGCTCACGAAGGGTGAGGGGCGCTTCCGCGTGGTGGTCCAGGACAACGGCCCCGGCATCGTCAGAGCCCAGGTGCCGAAGATCTTCGGAAAGCTCCTGTACGGCTCCAAGTTCCATCGCTACAAGCAGGCTCGCGGGCAGCAGGGCATCGGGATCTCGGCGGCGGCGATGTACGGACAGCTCACCACCGGCAAGCCCATCCGCGTCACGAGCCGCGTCGGTCGGCGGAAGGCGGCCCAGGTCTTCGACATCCGGCTCGACACGCGGAAGAACGAGCCCGTCGTCACCCACGACGACGACCCTGGCCGAGTGGGACCTCCAGCACGGCACCCGGGTCGAGCTCGAGATCGTCGCCAACTGGCAGCAGGGGCAGCGCTTCGTCAACCGCTACATCGAGCACACGGCCCTCGCCAACCCCCACGCCACCATCCACTACACGCGGCCCGTCGGCGCCGCCCAGCGCGTGGGCACGGGCCAGGCCGGCAACGAGACGCTGACGTTTCCCCGGGCGACGGACGAGCTGCCCAAGGAGTCGGTGGAGATCAAGCCTCACCCCCACGGCGTAGAGCTCGGCGCCCTGATGCTCCTGGCCCAGGAGTCGAAGAGCCGCGACGTCCGTGGCTTCCTGCAGTCGACCTTCAGCCGCGTGTCGGCCCAGGCCGCGGGCGAGATCCTGACGCGGCGTGCCCTGGGGCAACAAGGTGGTGAGGCCGCGCGTGCTCGGCGCGAAGCGGGCCATGGCCGAGGAGCTGCACCGGGCCATCGGCGCCACTCGCCTCATGAGCCCGCCCACGAACTGCCTCAGCCCGATCGGCGACGAGCTGATGCGAAAGGGGCTGGTGAGCTTCCTGAACGTGATCGAGAGCGAGGGCGAGACCGGGGACGAGAACGCCCAGCTCGACCTCGACTCGGCCAGCATGAAGCCGGCGAGGAAGGGACGCAAGACCGCGGCCCGGAAGGCGACCGGCGGTCAGGAGCCGGACCCGGAGGCCACGCCCCCCGAGGCGCCGGCCCCGGAGGGAGTGGAGAAGATCAAGGGCCACGACTACTTCATCGCCACCGTGACCCGCTCGCCGAAGGTGTACCGCGGGAACCCCTTCCAGGTGGAGGTCGGCCTCGCCTACGGGGGAAGCTGGCCCTCGGACAAGACCATCGAGCTGTTTCGCTTCGCGAACCGCGTCCCGCTGCTCTTCCAGCGCGGGGCATGCGGCATCACCGACGCCGTCGTGCGGACGGACTGGCGCAACTACCTGCTGAGCCAGTCCCGCGGATCCCTCCCCGCGGGTCCGATGGCCCTCCTCGTGCACATCGCCTCGGTGTGGGTGCCGTTCACCAGCGAGTCCAAGGAGGCGGTGGCCCACTACCCCGAGATCACGAAGGAGGTCCAGCTCGCGGCGCAGGAGTGCGGCCGAAAGCTGGCCACCTACATTCGCAAGCGCAAGGCCGCCGACTACCAGGCCCAGCGACGCGGCATCTTCGAGCTCTATGTCGAGGAGGTGGCCAATGCCATCGGCCGGATCAAGGGACGCAAGCCGGGCCCGATCCGGAGGGACTTCCTCCAGGTGGCCCACCGGGTCACGGAGGCCGAGATGATGGAAGAGGCGAAGACGATTAAGGACCTCGGGGAGAACGAAGTGAAGCCGCGTTCGCGGGCGCGCACCCGCACCCGGGGGAAGTGACGCCATGCCCAGGACCCCCTCCCGAAAGCGCACCCCGCGCCCGGACACCGGCGGAGCGTCGCCCCGCCGGACGAAGCGCGCGATCTCGAAGGAGACCGCGGCCAAGATCGAGAAGCTGGCCGACAGCGTGCTGCGGTCGGTCAAGGACGGCCGCAACCCGTTCCTCGACATCCCCGTCCGCTCCCTGGCCAACGTCAGCTGGAGCGACCGGAGGCGCCTCATCGAGCTGGGCAGCCAGAAGCAGAAGCGCTACTTCTTCAACGTCTCGATGGCGAAGAAGTTCATGCAGAGCTTCCTGGTCAGCGACGCCTGCAAGGAGCTCATCGACTCCGGCAAGACCACCAGCATTCGCGACCTGTACTACATCACCAAGCACACGATCGGCGACACGCGCCAGAACACGTTCGAGGACCAGTCCGAGTCGGACCCCATCATCGAGGACCTCGAGGTCACCCTCGACGCGTTGCGCGAGGAGCTGCACCTCTTCGCGGCCCGCAAGGGATCGATGGTCGGGCCCGTCACCATCACCGACAGCGGCGACACCATCGACCTGCGCCGGATGGGGTCCGGGGGCTGGGCGGTGCCGTCCATCGTCGAGGAGAACGTCATCACGTTCCGCCGCCACGAGGCGAAGTACGTCCTGCTCATCGAGAAGGACGCGGTGTGGACGCGCTTCAACGAGGACAAGTTCTGGAAGCGCAACAGCTGCATCATCATCCAGGGCGGGGGCCAGCCCCCGCGGGGGGTGCGGCGGCTGGTGCAGAGGATGCACCGCGAGCTCAAGCTCCCGGTCTACGTCCTCGTCGACAACGATCCCTGGGGCTTCTACATCTACAGCGTCATGAAGCAGGGCTCCATCAACCTCGCCTACGAGTCGATGCGCATGGCGGTGCCCGACGCACGGTTCGTGGGCCTCTCGTCCTTCGACAAGGTCAAGTACCAGCTCTCGACGAACGTCGCCATCAAGATGGAGGACCGGGACAACAGCCGCGCCCGGCAGATGCTCGCCTACCCGTGGTTCAAGAAGGCGCACTGGCAGCGGGAGATCCAGGAGATGGTGCGGAGCGGGCTCAAGTTCGAGCTCGAGGCGCTCTCGCGGCGGGGGATCAGCTTCATCACCGAGGAGTACCTGCCCCAGAAGCTGAGGGACCGCGATTGGCTGGAGTAGCTCTGGTCGGGGCGGCCCCCCGTCGCGTGGGGACGCGGGAGGGGGTGAGCCTCGTGCGGCTCGGGCGCAGGCCGCTCCTGGTGGCGACGGTGGGCGCCGTCGTCGCCGGCCTCGCGCTCGTCCCGTCGGCGCCCACGGCCCCCCGATCTCCCGCCCCGCCGGCGCGGCCGGGCGCGGTCACCGAGGTGGGTCCCGCCACCGGCCCCCTTTCGAAGCTCCCGGTGGCCCGAGTCGAGGCCATCGAGGTGGTCGTCGCCAACCAGATGGCTCGCCTCGGGATCCCGGGCCTGTCCGTGGCCGTCGGTCTCGAGGGCGAGCTCGTCTTCGCGAACGGGTACGGCTTTGCCGACATCGAGAACTTCGTCCCGGCCAGGGCGGACACCGCCTACCGTCTGGCGTCGGTGTCCAAGGCCCTCACCGCGGTCGCCGTCCTCCAGCTCGCCGAGAAGGGCGAGCTGGACCTCGAGCACCCGGTCCAGCGCTACTGCGAAGCGTTCCCCCTCAAGCGGTGGCCGGTGACCGTCCGGCAGCTGCTGGCCCACCAGGGGGGAATCCGCCACTACCGCGACGGGGAGCGGCCGATGACCCGGCGCTGGTCGACGCTGGAGGAGGGCCTGAGTCTCTTCCGAGACGACCCCCTCGAGTTCGAGCCCGACACGCGCATCCTGTACTCCACCTACGGGTACAGCCTCCTGGGCTGCGTGGTCGAGGGTGTCACCGGACGGCCGTTCGTGGCCGCCCTGCGCAACGCCGTGCTCCAGCCCGCCGGAATGGGGCGCACCGGGGCCGACGACGTGCAGGCCCTGATCCCGAACCGCGCCCGGGGGTACACCCGCGACGGCGGGGGCGGCCTGATCAACGCGGCGCTGGCGGACACGAGCTACAAGGTGCCCGGGGGCGGGTTGTCCGGCACCGCGCCCGACGTGGCCCGCTTCGGTCTTGCCCTCGTCTCCGGACGCCTGCTGGGAGCGGAGTGGCGGGAGCGGATGTTCACCGTCCAGAGAACCCGGGGGGGCCGTTCGGCGGGCCACGGCCTGGGGGTCTCGGTCGGCGAGTACGAGGGCGAGCGCGAGATCTGGAAGGACGGGGTCCAGGCGGGGGTGAGCACGATGCTGTACCTGGGTGGTGGCGAGGGACCGGTCGTGGCCCTGCTCGTCAACCACGAGGGGGTGGCCGCTCCCCTTCTGTCGCTTGCCCGCCGGATCGCCCACCTCGTGGTCGCGGATCCGGACGCCGCGCGGTGACATACGCGTGGCAGGGGACGTCTCGATTCCCGCCAGCCGGGCTCCACGGCTCCGGCCAGATGGAGACAGATCTTCACCTCCTTGGATTCCCCGACGCACGGAGTGCGCGAAAGCACTGTTTTTCCTGTGATCCCCCTCACATCCGCCGCGGCACACATCTTGCAAAAATGGAGTGGGGGAGGTCGAGAGAGAGGTTATGAGCGCGCGCCTCGCGAACAAGTACGTCGGAATCGCCCTGCTGGGAGGACTGGTCGGGGCCGCGGTGGGCCTTCTGGTGGCCCCGGCAGCCGGGACCCAGACGCGGCGGAAGGTGGCGGGTCGCTCCTCGGTGGAGGACCGCGAGCAGCTCCTCCGACGGGCCGAGATGGCGGCGGAGTTTCCCGAGGACGAGCTCGACCTGCGCGCGAGCGCCTGAGCGACGCCGCGTCGGCCCACCGGCTGGCCCGGGCCGCGCGTGATAGACTCACCACCCGCGGTGCCGGCCGCGCGGAGGTCCCGTCTCCTTGTCAACACCCAAAGCCGCATCCAGCCCTGTGGTCAGCCGGATCGTCGACTCCGGCCGGGAAGTCCACGCGCGGACCGTGGACGCACGGAAGCCCTCGGTGGAGCTCCCCCGGCGCAACCTCTCCGACGTCCGCTTCCGGACCCTGAAGCCGGAGCACCCCGCGAGTTCCCTCCCCTGACGATTTCGAGCGAGGCCCCCATGTCTCCGAAGAAGAGCAAGGCAAAGACGAAGCCGAAGAAGGCGGCGCGGCCCAGGAAGCTCGGAGCCGCGAAGAAGAAGGCCGGGGCGAAGAAGCAGACCACCACCCGGGCCCGCCCCGCAGGAAAGGCGGCCAGGAAGAAGACGACAAGGGGCACGACCGCGAAAGGGAAGGGCCCGAAGAAGGCGACGGGGGGCAAGGCCGCGAAGAAGAAGGTCCTGAAGAAGGCGGCGAAGAAGGCCATGAAGAAGCCGGCCGCAGGACCGAAGGTCCGGGCCGCCAGGAAGCCCGCGAGAGCGAAGGCCGTAGCCACCGCTCCCGTCAAGTCGGTGGTGGTGAAGCCGGCGCCGGCGCCGACGGAGGCGACCCGGGTGAAGGGGAAGGGCAAGGCGCGGAGCCGGCGCCGTTCCTCGCGACGTGCGGTCATCCGGCGGGGGCCCGACGGCGAGATCCTCGCCCCGGGTGATCTCCTGCTGCCAGGGGGCGCCAAGGGCGAGGAGGAGATCCAGTACCTGTTCCGCGGTTGCATGGCCGCCGAGCACCCCGTGCCCGAGGAGGCGATCGGCGAGGTCCTGGCCAAGCGCGGGGTCCCCGAGGGGCCCGGCGAGCGGGATGAGCTTCAGAGCACGATCGCGTGGGCGCAGGAGCGGTTCGGGGGAGGGGACGTGGAGCCGATCATCCCGATCCGCGCCAACCTGCGCCGGACCTTCCAGGGCGTGGTGGACCGCGCGCGCCAGCGGCGGCGCGAGATCGGGGCGTTCCTGAGAGGTCTCGACATGGGACACACCGAGACCTCCCACATGGACGCCCACGGGGAGGCCAGCCTCCAGAGCCTCATGGAGTGGGCGGCCCGGTTGGAGAGCCTGGTCGAGAACCTGGCCGAGACCCCGGACATGAACCAGGGGCACTACACCCAGTTCCACCGCGTTCTCGATCAGCTGGAGGCCACGACCGAGGCCCTGGTCATCGACGTCGAGCAGACGCTGCGTCGACTGCGCGACCGGCTCGGTCGCTGACGAGAAGCGGCGGCATCCCCGGTCGGGACGGGACACGAGGTTGAGCGAGAGCGAGGGGACCGGTAGCGGCTATCAGTACACCCTCGTCGTGGGCCCGGACGGGCCGGACCGCGCGTGGCTCGAGTCCATCCTGATGCGGGGAGGGCTGGAGGTGGCGGCCTGCACGGAGGCCGAGCTCCTCGCCATGCCCGACGTGGTCCCCCCCCGGCTCATCATCCTCGACGACGCCTCCAGCCACCGGGAGCGGATGGCCTCGCTTGCCAACCTCCGTGCCCACCTCCCGCTCGTCGGGGTTCCCCTCGTCTTCCTCGCCTACGACGCCGACATCGACAGCTTCTCCACCGCCATCACCCGGGGAGCCGCAGCCTATCTGGTCAAGCCGGTCCCCGCCGAGGAGGTCGTGGCGGTGGCCCACAAGGTGTCCGGCTGGCTCCGCTCCAGCGACCGGACCGAGAAGCGCCGTCGCCTGCGCCGGCCCCTGCTCCTCCGCGTCGACGTCGAGGCGCGGGCCCGCGCGCTGATCGTGCCCGGCCAGATCGTGGACGTCAGCGGCAGTGGCTGCCGCATCGAGCTCGGCGAGGCCTTCACGAAGGGCGAGGCCGTCCGCATCACCCTGTACGGGCTCGAGGGCTCGACGGACCTCACTCTCTCCGGTGAGGTCCGCTGGCACCGGGTCACCGACGACGGGGGCCACGTCATCGGGATGAGGTTCACCGGTACCGCTGCCGTGCTCGCCGGGCGCATGCTGGGCACCGGGGGCGGGCAGCTCCGGTAGCGTCACGCCACCGAAACCGAGCACAGCCGGTCGCCGGACGGGGTGGGGGCTCGGCGGGCCGGGACGCCCGGCGCCCTCAGACGAAGATCGCGAAGTTGGAGATCTCGTAGCGCTCGAGTCCCCTTGCGCCGAGGCGCTTTACGGTCTCCCGAGAGCCCCTTCGGGCTCCCCGCTCAAGAGCGGCGCAGGGCGACCTGGTTGGCGGCCTGCCGAGCCTGGCGATGATCGCTGCCCTGGATCTGGACGACGAGGCACATCTCCATGAGCCGCGAGCGCAGGCGCTGCCCAATGCGCTCCACGAGGAACTCCCGGCGCCTCAGATGGTCGGCGGCCAGGGCCGCCTCGCGGGTCACGTCCTGGTAGTTGGTGGTGATGATGGTCGGCCGCTTTGCCATGTAGCGGCTGTTCAGGATGAAGAAGAGCGTGTCGTTCATCCAGTCCGTCATCTTCCAGGCCCCGAGGTCGTCGAGCACCAGCACGTCGTTGTCCACCACCGGCTGGAGGACCTGCAGCTCGGTGGTTCTCGTCTCGCGGTCGTAGGAGGACTTGATCTCCCGGATCAGCTCGTGGAAGTCCCAGTACTGCCCCCGGGCGCCCTTCGCCGTCACCAGCTCCCTCAGGATCGCCACCGCCAGGTGGGTCTTCCCCACACCGTTGTCGCCGCAGAAGAGGAGCCCCAGCCCCTCGTCGTCGGCCAGCTGAGGATACCCGGCACAGAAGTCCACCGCTCTCTCCAGCGCGGACCGCAGGGACGGGCTGCCGGGCTCGAAGGTCTCGAGGGAGCAGTGCTCGTAGCGCGGGGGAATGCGGCAGGCGGCCAGGGCGTCGTCCTTCCCGTCTCGCGGCCTCCCGCGGCGGCAGTCGCACCGCTGCGCGAACTCCCGCCCGTCCTTCTCGACGATCCGGAAGCCCGTGCCACGGCACTGCTCGCAGCTGGCGTTCACGTCCCCTCCCGTTCCTCGCCGGGGCCCCGCCCGCCGAGTCCGTTGAATGTGCTCCCGTCTCTGCTCGGCCTGGTGCCTCGAGAGGTCATCAGTTGAGATATCCCCGGAGCCCCTGGGCCTCCCGGCTGCGGCGCAGCTTCTCCTTGGCCCGGCTCTCGATCTGGCGAATCCGCTCCCGGCTGAGCTCCATCGCCTCCCCGATCTCCTGGAGGGTGCGGGGCTCGTCTCCGTCCAGTCCGAAGCGCATGCGGATGACCTCGCGCTCCTTGGCGTCGAGCTCCCCCACCATCGACTGGATCAGCCTCTCGAACGACGAGCGGATCATCTCCACCTCGGCGGACGGGACGGTGTCCTGCTCCAGCGTGTCGCCCAGCTCGAGGCCTCCCTCGTCTCCCACCGCCGCCGAGAGCGACACGTCGTCCCCGCTCGCCATGAGGAGCGTCTCCACCTCCTGCGGTGTGTGGGAGGTGCGCTCGGCGAGCTCGTCCACGGTCGGCATCCGCTCGAGCTCGCCCCTGAGCTTCTCCCGCGCCTGCCGCACCTTCGAGACCTGCCCCGAGAGCTTCTGGGGCAGGCGAAAGACCCGCGCATGCTCGGAGAGCGCGTGGAGGATGGCCTGCCGCACCCACCAGACGGCGTAGGAGATGAACTTGACGTTGCGGTCCGGGTCGAATCGCTTGGCCGCCTCCATGAGGCCGAGGTTGCCCTCGTGGATGAGGTCCATGTAGCCGAGACCCAGGCCCCGGTACCGCTTGGCGTAGTGGACGACGAAGCGCAGGTTCGCCTCCACCATGGCCTGCAGCGCCTGCTGATCGCCCTCCCGGATGCGCCGGCCCAGCGCCTTCTCCTCCTCCGGCGTCAGCGTCCTGAACTTCGCGATCTCGCGGATGTAGGTGTTGAGGCTGTCGCCCGAGCTCGTCCGCTCGCGGGGACGCTTGTCCGGCTCCCCTGCGGGAGGGGCGGGGCGGTTCTTGGGGCGCGACGCCATCGGGCCTCGGGATGCTGAGCGAACTGATTATAGTCCGCCCTCAGCTCTCGCGCGGTGGTTCCTCCTCCGGGGGCCGGGCGAGGGCGGTCGGGGGAAGGTGGACGAGGGCCTCCTGGAGGCGCTCCTGCCAACCCTCCTGGGCGGCCCGGGCCAGCTCCTGTCTCACCCAGGACACGAACTCGCTGACCTCCTCCTGCATCTGCTCCATCTTCCGCCGCATGTTCAGGACGATCTCGACGCCGGCCAGGTTCACCCCGAGCTCGCGGGTCAGGTTCAGGATCACCTCCAGCTGGCGGAGGTCCTCCTCCGAGTACAGGCGGGTGTTGCCCTCGGTTCTCGAGGGCTTCAGCAGACCCTCACGCTCGTAGAGGCGCAGCGTCTGGGGGTGGATGCCGTACGACTTCGCCACCACGCTGATCATGTACTGGCGTCCGGAGCGCGGCGAGGGATGCTCGCCGGGGGTCTCGGTCCCTGAGCCTCGTCGTCCTCGCGCCATGTTCTAGCTCCTCGAGCCCGCCCCGGGCTCGCGCTCCTTCCCCCCGTCTCGAGAGGGAGGGATCTCCCGGGCCAGCTCGCGCAGGAGCGCACGGGCGCGGTCCTCGGTCACCGCCGGGATCACGATCCGCGCCGCGACCCAGAGGTCGCCCCGCTCGTTCCCGCCGAGCCGCGGCACCCCCCGCTTGCGGAGGCGGAACCGCTGCCCGCTCTGCGTCCCCGCCGGGACCTCGATGGTCACCGGCCCGTCGGGGGTCGGCACCTCGACGTGGCCGCCCATCGCCGCCTCGATCATGCCGACCGGGACCACGCAGTGCAGATCGTCTCCCTCCCGCCGGAAGAGGGGGTGCGGGTCCACCTGGACGGAGAGAACGAAGTCGCCGGGCGGGCCGCCGCGACGGCCGACGTTGCCCGCCCCCGGCAGCCGCACGTGGCTCCCCTCCCCCACCCCGGGCGGGATGCGGACCACCAACCACTCGCTGGTGAAGGTCCGACCCTCGCCGTGACAGGCCGGGCAGGGCCGGTGGCGGAGCGCGCCGCCGCCCCCGCAGTCCGAGCACGGGCGGGTGAAGATCATGTGGCCGCGGCTTCCCCTCACCTGCCCTTCCCCCCCGCAGCGCGGACAGGGCACCGGTCCGAAGGGCACGTCGCCGGCCCCCTGGCAGGCGGGGCATCGCTCGTGACGGACCAGGTGGACGCGGCGCTCGGCCCCGGACATCGACTCCTCGAAGCTGACCCGCGTCGCCTGCTCCAGGTCCTCCCCGCGCAGGGCCTCCGCCGACGGCCGCGGGGACGACCCGGCGTCGAAGATCTCCCGGAACGACACCCTCTCGACCCGCACCCGTGCCGAGAAGTCGAAGCCCTCGAAGCCGCCTTCGGGTACGGGAGCGACGGGGGCGGGCTCCTGCTCCCCCCGATCGTAGGCCGCCCGTCGCTTCGGGTCCGACAGCACGTCGAAGGCGCGCTCGGCCTCCTGGTAGTGCTGGGCGGCCACCGGGTCGCCGGGGTTGAGGGCCGGGTGCAGGGCGCGGGCCTTCCGCTGCCAGGCACGGCGGATCTCCGCCGGCTTCGCGCCCCTGCTGATCCCGAGCGCCTCGTACAGGTCCATGTGCTAGCTCCCGTCCGGGCCCTTCTCGTCCTCGCTCTTCGCACCCTCGTTCACGACCTCGGCGTCGACGACGTCGCCCGGGTCACCGTCGGAGGGCGGCGCCGCCCCGCCCTCGGGGGGGGCGGTCTCCGCCGCCTGCTGCTTGTACAGCTCCTCCGCGAGCTTGTGGGTCTGCTTCGTCAGCTTCTCCATGGCGGCCTTGATGGCCTCGACGTCCTCGCCTTCGGCCGCCTTGCGGACCTCGGCGATGGCCTCTTCGATGGCCTTGGCCTCCGACTCGCCGACCTTGTTGCGGTTCTCGTTGAGCATCGTCTCGGCCCCGTAGGCCGTGGAGTCGGCGCTGTTCTTCTGGTCGATGAGCGCCCGCCGCTTCTTGTCTTCCTCGGCGTGGGCCGAGGCGTCCTGGACCATCTTCTCGACCTCGTCCTTCTCCAGCCCGGAGGAGGCGGTGATGGTGATCTCCTGCGACTTGCCGGTGGCCCGGTCCTTCGCGGAGACGTTGACGATGCCATTGGCGTCGATGTCGAAGGTGACCTCGATCTGCGGCACTCCGCGCGGCGCGGGCGGGATCCCCACGAGGTGGAACTTCCCGAGGGTGCGGTTGTCCGCGGCCATGGGGCGCTCGCCCTGGAGAACATGGATCTCGACCTGGGTCTGGCTGTCGGACGCGGTGGAGAAGACCTCGCTCTTGCGCGTCGGGATCGTGGTGTTGCGCTCGATCAGCGTGGTCATGACGTTTCCGAGCGTCTCGATGCCCAGGGAGAGGGGCGTGACGTCGAGGAGAAGGAGATCCTTGACCTCGCCGGAGAGCACGCCCGCCTGGATGGCCGCACCGATCGCCACCACCTCGTCGGGGTTCACGCCCTTGTGGGGCTCCTTGCCGAAGAACTCCCTGACCAGCTGCTGGACCTTCGGGATCCGGGTGGAGCCACCCACGAGGACGACCTCCTCGATCCCCTTCGGCTCGAGCCCGGAGTCCTTCAGGGCCTGGCGGACCGGGCCCATGGTCCGCTCCAGCAGGTCGCCGATGAGCTGCTCCAGCTTCGCCCGGCTCAGCTTCAGCGACAGGTGCTTCGGCCCCGAGGCGTCCGCGGTCACGAAGGGGAGGTTGATCTCCGTCTCCAGGGTCGTCGACAGCTCGCACTTCGCCTTCTCCGCCGCCTCCTTCAGGCGCTGCAGCGCCATCTTGTCCTTCGAGAGGTCGATCCCCTGGTCCTTCCTGAACTCCGCCACGATCCAGTCGATCACCCGCTGGTCCAGGTTGTCCCCGCCCAGGTGGGTGTCGCCGTTGGTGGCCTTGACCTCCACCACACCCTCGCCCACCTCCAGGATGGAGATGTCGAAGGTCCCGCCGCCGAAGTCGTACACCGCGATCGTCTCGTCCTTCTTCTTGTCCAGCCCGTAGGCCAGGGCCGCCGCGGTGGGCTCGTTGACGATCCGCAGGACCTCCAGGCCCGCGACCTGGCCCGCGTCCTTCGTGGCCTGGCGCTGAGAGTCGTTGAAGTACGCGGGGACGGTGATGACCGCTCGGGTCACCTTCTCGCCGAGGTGCTGCTCGGCGGCGTCCCTCATCTTCTGCAGGATCATGGCCGAGATCTCGGGGGGCGGGTACTCCTTGCCCTCCACCGAGACCCGCGCGTCCCCGTTCTTCGCCTCCACGACCTTGAAGGGGACCATCTTCTGCTCCTCGGTGACCTCGGAGTACTTGCGGCCCATGAAGCGCTTGATCGAGAAGATGGTGTTCTCCGGGTTCGTCACCGCCTGGCGCTTGGCCACCTGGCCCACCAGGCGCTCGCCCTCCTTGCTGAACGCCACCACCGACGGGGTCGTCCGCGCCCCCTCGGGGTTGGTGACGACGAGGGGGCTTTCGCCCTCCATCACCGCCACCACGGAGTTCGTGGTGCCGAGGTCGATGCCAATGATCTTGCTCACGCGAGGTCTCCCTTCATCTCTTCATCCGTCTTCACCCTATGATCTGAGCGTGGTTCAGTCAAGTTCTGTGCGCGCGCAACTATGGCTCCACAACATAAGCTGCTCTTGAGCAGAGGGTTAGAAGGGCCTGAATCGAGTCCGCAAAGCGACGCCGGCGGCGGGGCGAGCGCTGCTGAGGGAAGGCGCTCCGGCGGCCACGCGCGCCGGCTACTGCACGCGGAAGCGGAAGACGGTGGTCTGCTCGTAGCGGCCGCCGGGCTCGAGCACGACCGAGGGGAACTCGGGCTGGTTCGGGGAGTTCGGGAAATGCTGCGTCTCGAGGCAGAACCCACCCCGCTTCTCGTAGGGCCGCCCCGATTTGCCGACGATCGTCCCGTCGAGGAAGTTCCCGGTGTAGAGCTGCACCCCCGGCTGGGTCGTCAGCACCTCGAGCACACGGCCGCTGTGCGGCTCGTACACCCGGGCCGCGAGCCGGAGCTCGCCCGGGGCGCCCCGCAGCACGAAGTTGTGATCGTAGCCACCGCCCACCTGGAGCTGGGGGTCGGGCGCATCGATCCGCGCCCCCAGGGCTACCGGCTTCCGGAAGTCGAAGGGCGTCCCGTCGACCGGACGCACCCCGCCCGTCGGGATCAGGGTGCCGTCCACCGGGGTGAAGGCATCGGCCTCGATCTGCATCTCGTGGCCCAGGACGTCTCCCGATCCCTCGCCGGCGAGGTTGAAGTAGGCGTGGTTGGTCAGGTTCAGGACCGTTGGAGCGTCGGTGGTGGCCGAGTAGTCGAGGCGCAGGCCGCCTTCGGCGGTGAGCGAGTAGACGACGGTCGCGGTCAGGGTTCCGGGATAACCCTCCTCGCCGTCGGCGCTGACGTAGGTCAGCTCCAGCGCGTCGCCCTCCGGCCCGGTGACCACACGGGGTGTCCAGAGGCGCCGCCCGAAGCCGCCGGGGCCCCCGTGGAGGTGGTTCGGCCCGTTGTTGCGGGCCAGCTCGTACGTCCGCCCCCCGAGGGTGAACTTCCCCTCCGCGATGCGGTTGGCATAGCGACCGACGACCGCTCCCAGGTGGGCCGTGTCCTGGAGGTAGCCGGCCAGGTCTTCGTATCCCAGGGTCACGTCGGCCCTTTGTCCGTCCCGATCGGGCGCGAGGATCGAGACGATGCAGGCGCCGTGGCTGGTGACGGCCACCGTGGGCGCGCCGTCCCGGCTGAGGGTGAACAGCTCCGCCGTCCGTCCCTCGGGGGTGGTCCCCCAGACCTTCTTCTCGATGCGCGTCCCGGCTTCGGCTGTCATGGCGACCCCCACGATGATCCCGGCGAGAGAGATGAAGACGGCAGACGGTCGGCGGCACGGCATGGGCGACCTCCTCGGGCGCGGAGTCTATCAGACGAAACAGTGAGAAGATGCGGGGCCATGCCTGCAGGGCCCGTGCTCACTCTGGAGATGACGACGGAGGGGGTCACGCTCGCCGGCGACGACCGGACCCTCGGCGCCGCGTCCGCGCGCCTGCCCCCGGGCGCCTACTCGACGCTGCGCACCTACGGGAGCCGCGGGATCGTGCGCTTCGAGGCCCACCTGGTCCGGCTCGAGGAGTCGGTCGCCCGGCAGGGTCGGCCCGCCGTGATCGACCGGGAGGCCGCGCGCCGCCTCGTGAGCGCCGCCCTGGCGGCGAGCGACCATCCCGAGTCGCGTCTGCGGCTGACCTTCGCGCCCCCGCGGCTGTTCGCCTCGGTGGAGGCCTTCGTCCCGCTCCCCGCCTCCCGGTACGAGCAGGGCGTCGCCTGCCTCACCCTCCCGAGGGTCCATCGCGACCAGCCCCACGTGAAGGACACCCGGTTCATCCCGACCGCCGCCCGCGCCTACCGGGAGCTCCCCCCCGGGATCGAGGAGGGCCTTCTCCTCGCCGAAGACGGCGCCCTGCTCGAGGGGCTCTCCAGCAACTTCTTCGCCGTGCTCGGCGAAGCTCTCCACACCGAGGAGGAGCGGGTGCTCTGGGGAATCACGCGCGCGATCGTCCTGGACGCCGCCGAGCCCCTCCTTCCCCTCGTCCGCCGCGCGGTGCGCCGTGGCGACCTGCCCAGGGTGACGGAGGCCTTCATCACCAGCGCTTCTCGGGAGATTCTCCCGGTGGTGGGCATCGACGAAGCGCCGATCGGAGACGGAAGAGTCGGCCCCGCCACCCGAGCGATCATGGACGCGTTCGCCGGCGTCGTGGCCCGGGAGAGAGACGACCGTTTCTGACGCCGGCCCACCGCCCCCGGGCCCGCTCTCACGCGATCCCACACGAGGCGTGGAAGACGACGCGAGCTCAGAGCCGCGGCAGCGTCAGACCGCCGTCGACGACGAGCACGGCGCCGGTGGCGTAGGGCATCTCCCCCGTGGCCAGGGCCGCCACCGCGCGGCCCACGTCCTCCGGCGTGCCCCACCGCCGCTCGGGGACGAGGCCGGCGCGGATGAGGGCGTCGTACCTCTCGCGGACGCCGGCGGTCATGTCGGTGTCGACGATCCCGGGACGCACCTCGTAGACGGCGATCCCGAGCTCGGCCAGGCGAACGGCCCAGAGCCGGCTGGCCATGGCGAGGCCGGCCTTGCTCACGCAGTACTCGCCCCGGCTCGGCGAGGCCACGGTGGCGGAGATCGACGTCACGTTGACGATGCAGCCGGCGTAGTCCGCGACGGCGCCCCTCTGCTCGACCATCCACCGGGCCACGGACTGGGTGAGGAAGTAGGGCCCCTTGAGGTTGACCCGCAGGACGCGGTCGAAGCTCTCCTCCCCGGCCTCGAGGAGGTCCGCCCTGACCTCCGGGGCCACGCCGGCGTTGTTGACGAGGACGTGCAGCCGTCCAAGACGCTCACGCACGGTCGGAGACGAGGCGCTCGCGGTCCAGCCGGTCGCCGATGTCGGCCCGGACGTAGTGGGTCTCGGCGCCGAGGGCCCGCAGCTCCTCGAGGACGGTGAGCGACCGCGCCCTCCTCGCGCACCCCGTTCACGGCGAGGTCGAACCCCTTCTCGGCCAGCGCCCGCGCGATGCCGAGACCGATCCCCCGCGTGCCGCCGGTGACGAGCGCCGACGCGCCTCACCGCGGCTCCTCCGGGCCGTAGAAGGTGTAGTACGGCCCGCCGTCGGCCAGGCGCTGGACGAGCAGCGCCAGCTCGCGCAGGTGATAGTCACCCCACTGGCAGGACTCGCCGCAGGGCCCCCGGCGACCCGGGGGCACGAAGTCCCAGCCGTTCGGGCGGTGGTAGACGGCGTGCAGGAGCAGCCCCTGGTGGGCCGGGTCCTCGCTCAGGTAGGGCGGGCCGAGCAGCGTCCGGGCCACGGTCAGGCCCGCCTGGATGAGAGCGACGCCCCTCGTCCGTCTCCTCCGCCGGCCTCGAGGCGACGTCCGAGGCGCAGCAGGCCCTGGGCGGCGATGGCGGCGGCGGAGCTGTCCACCGGCTCCGGGGTCGTCCCACGGGTCGGCGGGCCGGTCGCCGGTGCCCGGCCTCGCAGCCCCGGCGCCCCGGTGTCCCAGTAGGGCACGCCGTCCGGGGGAGTCGTCGTGCACGAAGTGCGGCGGCCGTGGCCCGGGCCGCCTCCAGCATGGAGCCCTCGATCTCGGCCCGGCCGCCGAGCGGCTCGAGCTCGGCGTCGGGAACGGTCTCGAGGAACTCGAGCTCCTCGGCGAAGCCGAGGACGGCCCAGGCCTGCCCGCGCGTCCAGGTCGTGAAGGGCGAGTAGCCCTGCTGGGTCGAGGGGCAGCGGTAGCTGCCGTTCACGACGTCGAAGAGGCTCTCGTGGGCCACCCGCCCGCGCACGTCCCAGACGTCGCGACCCTCGCCGTAGTAGACGGAGAACCGCGCGGTGGCCCGGGCGTGCTGGACGAGGCGCTCGAGCAGCGAGACCGGCCGCGTCGCCCTCCTCGAGGAGCACGTGCCCGAGCCGGTGGGCGAGGGCCAGGGCCCGGAGCGAGCGCACGGTGTCGACGAACAGCGAGTGCGGGCCGTTGAAGGAGTAGATGAAGCCCCCGCCGTCGGCGATCCGGGTCCAGCGCCGGGCCTGGACCGCCCCGCTCGCCTTCAGGGCGAGCTCGCACAGGTCTCTCTCGCGGCCCTCGGCCTCGTAGCGCCCCTCGAGGTCCAGACGCCGGAGCGCCCCCCACGTGCTGACGTTGTTGAAGCCGTGGTCGTGGACCCCCATGTGGGTGACGTGGGGGGCCATGCGCGAGAAGGTGCGCTCGCGGCCGAGCTCGAGGAACCGGCTCGTCGCCGGTGGCGTCGAACTGCAGGAGCGCGGAGCCGAACTGGAAGCCCTGCGTCCAGTCGGTCCAGCCCCGTGCGGTGTAGCGACCCTCGAACGGTGAAGACCGGCGAGCCGTCGGCCGGATCCCAGCCCCTCTCGAGGTCGAGGATCTTCTCGCGCGGACAGCTCCCACATGCGGGCGAGGGCGCGGCGCAGGTCGGCGGGCCGGAGCGCCTCGTCGATCCGGATCATCGACGGCTCAGCTCCGGCGGGAAGCCGAGGTCTCCGCCCACTTGCCCTGTCCCTCGTAGACACGGATCGTGAAGGGGAACGCGAGCCTTCCCGCGAGCTCGGTGGCGATCCGCTCGCAGATGTTCTCGACCGTGGGGTAGTCGAGGAAGTCGTTCCAGTGGCGGTGATCGTAGCGGTCCGAGCACGCCGCGGATCTGCGCCCTCAGGTCGGCGAAGTCGAGGACCATGCCCCCGTCGGTCTCGCCCTCGACCACCACCTCGACGGTGTAGGTGTGCCCGTGGAGCTGCCCGCACTTGGGGTGGCCGGGCAGCATGTGGGCGCAGTCGATCGTCTCCGTCACCCCGAGTCGCATGTGCCCCAGCCTACTGCAAGGCGGCGCCGGCTCAAACCAGCCCCGCGCCGGCGGCCCCTCCCGTTCCGGGCGGAGAGCCTCGGGGGTGGGGTCGCGGTCGGTGAGGATCGCGTCGGCGACCCAGCTCGCCGCGGCGAAGGCGAGGCTCGCGGCCAGGGGTCCGAAGCCGCAGGCCACGGCCAGCGGGCGACCGGCCAGGCGTCCCACGACCGGCAGCCCGTCCGCGGCTCACCTCTCCGGGCTCGGCCCACCGACGCGCGCTGCCGGCGACCAGGGGAAGACGCGCGGCGAGGTCCTCGAGGCCCCGAGTCGGGCCCGGCCCCCGGCGCCGCCCGCGGCGGTGGGGGCCAGGGTCAGCCTCCCGCCCCGAACCTGCCAGGCGATCCGACCGTCCGCCGTGCGCGCCGCCGTCGGCAGGGAAGCGCCCCGTTCCAGAGCGAGCCGGAGACGCTCGGGGCTCGGCCGGGCGCAGGGAGGGACCGAGCGCCGGCACCAGGCCGCTGGCCTCCGCGTCGGTGGCCACGACGACCCGGGCCGCGCGCACCGGCCCCTCGTCCGTCTCCACGACGAGCTCCCGAGCTCTCGGCCTCCAGGTCGCGCACCGGGGCCGGACGGAAGGCGACGCCGGCGGCGCGGGCGGCCGAGGCCACGGTGGCCGCCAGACGGGCGACGTCGAGCTCCCCGCCGTGGGCCGCCCAGTAGGCCCCGGCAAAGCCGGACAGGTCGAAGTGCGTCTCCAGCATGTAGTGGTCGAGGAACTCGCCGGGGAACTCGTCGTCGCGCAGCAGGTCCTCGCTCCGGGCGAGCGCCTCCGCCTCCGCGCGATCTGCGGCCAGCAGGAAGGAGCCCCGCGGGTCGTAGCCGCAGTCGCGCCGCGCCTCCTCGAGGAAGGCCCGGAGACGCTCGATGTTCTCGCGGCCCGCCGACCAGACCGCTCGGGCCCCGTCGCGGCCCAGGGCACCCGACGACGTGCGCGTACGGTCTCCCGGGACCGAGCACCACCAGGCCCAGCCCCGATGGCCGCTCCTCGGCTCCCGCCAGCCCGAGCACGCTCACCCGCCTCGAGCGACGGGCCAGCTCGAGGGCCACGACGAGCGCCGGCAGCCCGGCGCCGACCACGGCCACGTCGATCTCGTCCCGCGCCCCGGCGGAGGAAGCCGGAGAAGGCTCACGCCGCCCGGACCGCCGCGACCAGGGCCTCGTCGAGGGGCGTCAGCGGACGGCCGAGGAGGGCGACGAGGGGCGTCGGATCCGCCACCTCGTCGCAGAGGAGGCAGTCGAGCTCGTCCGGGAGCATTCCCTGGTACCCCCCGGCCCGGGCCTGCCGGTCCGCCTCGGCCAGGGGGATCTCGCGCACGCCGTAGGCCAGGGGCCGCCCCTCGGCGCGCGCCGCCCGCGCCAGCCGTTCGAGGAGCTGGCGCGTAGCTCAGCGGCTCCGGACCCACGAGGTCGAAGACGGTCGGGAACGCCCCCGCCCGGGCGCGCGGCCGCGGCGAGGACCAGGGCCGCGGCGTCGGCCACGGCGATGGGCTGCATGCGGTAGGAGCCGTCGCCGGGCTGCTCCACCTCGCCCGGCCTCCATCGCGCGCGAGCACGGCGGGCACGAACGCATCGCCGGGGCCCACCACGTAGGAGGGCCGGAAGACGACGCCCTCGAGACCGCTGCGGAACAGCGTTGTCTCGGCCGTGAGCTTGGAGAGGAAGTACGGGTTCGTGCAGCGAGGCTTCATCCCGTAGCGCGCGACGCCGAGGCCCGAGAAGAAGACGAGACGGGGGACGCCGGCGCGGCGGCAGGCCTCCAGCACGCGCTCGGTGAGGCCGACGTTGACCTCGTCGTACGTCTGGCCGCCGCGCTCCGCGCCGATCTGGGCGAGGTGGACGACGGCGCGGGCGCCCTCGAAGGCGCGGGCCAGCGCCTCGACGTCGGGGGTCGAGAGCCCGACGGGGCTCCCCCCGGCCGCCGACACGACCCTGGCCGCCTCCTCCGAGCGGACGATCCCGTCGACCGCCCACCCCGAGTGGGCGGCGTGCTCGACGACGTGCCGACCCACGAAGCCGTTGGCGCCGGTGACCGCGAGCTGCATCAGGCGCATTCTCGCTCAAAGAAGCGGACGGTGTCGTGTCACCGAAGTCGAGCGCACGAGGCGATCAACGAGGTGCGGGTCTCGGCGAGCGGGGCCCTCGGCGAGGCTAGGGCGCGCTGAGTCCGAGCGTGCGCCGCCACAGCTGGGCGAGCAGCTCGCCCGGCGGAGCGGCCGGTCGGCGGTTGATGCGCTCCCCTGGCCCCGTCGGCCGTCCGGCGGCGTCGAGCCTCACGCGCACGCCCCAGAGCCCGTCGCGCGCCTGCCCGGGAAGGCCGTAGCGGAGGTCGTCGATCTCCACGACCGCGCCCTCGGCCGTGGTCTCGAGGCGGGCCGCGGTCTGGCCCATGGCGAACCACTCGAGCACCCCCGCCTCCCAGGTTGCCTCGCGCCGCGTCGACCAGGGGGCCCCGGGCCACCTCGAAGCGTGTCCAGTCGATGGGTCGGGGAGAGAGCAGGCTCAGCCAGCCCACCCGGACCTCGTCCCCGCTTCGGGCCACGATGCGACGCAGCGGAAGCTGGAGCACCGTCGGGTAGGCGCTCACGGTGGCCGCGGCGACGCCCTCGGCGCGCAGCTGCGCGGTCGCGATGGCCTCCGCCCGCCGGTTCATCTCGAGACCGGCCAGCAGGTACGCGCTCGAGAGGCCGAGAGCCACCCAGGCCGCCACCCGGGCCGCGCGCGAGCCCCAACCCCGCCAGCGGCCGACCGCCACCGCGGCCCCCAGGACGAGGGTGTAGGCCGGGTCGATGATACCCACCGCGTTCAGGGCGAAGCGTGCCCGGGAGAAGGGCGCAAGCAGCTGCGTCCCGTAGCTGGTGCACACGTCCAGGAGGGGGTGGGTGACCAGGGCGAGGATCGCGAGCCCGACCCAGTCCCGGAGTCGTCCTCCCTTCCACCTCCACAGCAACCAGCCGAGCACGGGGCCGAGGACCGGACCGAACCACAGGGCGTGGGTGAAGCCGCGGTGCCACAGCCACTCCCCCATGGGGCCGGTGGCGTTCAGGACCACGTCCAGATCGGGCGACATCCCGATGGCCGCTCCCCAGACCACGGCACGGCGACCGAGGGCGCGGCCGTAGACCGCCTGGCCGCAGGCCGCGCCGAGGAGCCCCTGGGTGAGCGGGTCCACTCAGGCTCCCTCGGCCGCCCGCCACTCCCGCCGAAACGGCAGGGCCAGGAGGTGGAAGAGGGCGAAGGCGACCGCGGCCCCCACCGCGATGTACGCGGGCCAGGGGCCCATGTGGTCGAGGAGCGTGGGTGTGGGCGGCTTGCCGCGCAGGAACATGAAGTTCATCCCCAGGAGCGAGTCCACCGCGCCCGCCACCGCGGCCAGAGCGAGGGTGGCGAGGAAGGCGCGCCCGGGCGCCCCCCGCTGCGGCCGGAGGCCCAGACCGAACACGAGGACCATCGCGGCCACGAGAACCAGGCCGTGGAGGCCGAAGAAGACCACGAACTCCCAGCGCGGAAAGCCCCAGGGGAGATCCGGCGTGAGCATGGCGAGCCCGGAGCCCGCGAGCGCCCAGAAGTAGAGGATCTCCACCGCGCCGCGCCGGGGTCGCAGGAGGGAAAGAAGGGCCAGGATCATGGCCGCGTCACAGAGGTGGAGAGGGAGCAGCGCCTGCCAGGTGAGCCATCCCTCGCGGGCGCCGATCCCCAGCTCGAAGGCGAGCAGCAGCGCGATCCCGGCGAAGAGCAGCCCGCGCACGAGCGGTCCCGTCCCCGGACGGGAGCGCACGAGGGCGGCCAGCGCGGCCCCCGTCGCTCCGGTGAGGGCGAGGGCACCGAGGTGGGCGGCGCCGAAGGGGACGAAGCGGGGCAGGCTCTGTGGGCTCATGGGGCGATCCGCGCGGATCCGAGGCCGGTCGGGGCGGGGCTGTCGAGGCATTGTAGGGGTCTCGGCAACGGCGCTGTCAAAGAGGAAGCGTCGTCAGAACCGGAAGCGGACCCCGATCGAGGGGAGCAGGGGGATGCGCCCCCCGCGCTCCTCGACAAGAAGGGGCACGTCCCCGGTCGCGTCGTATTCCAGGCGGGGGTCGATCTGGGCGGCGTTCTTGCGGTTGGTCACGTTGATGACGTCCAGGTAGAAGAGCCAGCGACCGCTGGATCCGCGGGGCAGCCAGTTCAGCCGCAGGTCGAGGCGGGCGTAGGCGGGAAGCCGGCTCGTGTTGAGGTTGGAGACGTCGCCGAGGTCGGTCTCGTAGACGTAGGCCCCCTCGGTGTCCAGCGCCGGCACGAGTCGTCCCGTCCTCCGTCTCGTCCGCCGAGACCCGCAGGCCCAGGACCGGGGTACGCGGGAAGCCCGAGAAGGCCCGGAACGTTCCGGCGAGCTGGAGCTTCTCGCTGACCCGCCAGACCCCGACGAGGCTCACCGCGTGGCGACGGTCGTAGTCGAACGCCACCCGCCGGCCGTACTGGTCTCGTCGGGCCTGGCCCCAGGAGTACGACGCCCACCCCGACAGGCGGGTCCCGGGGGCGGGCCGCTTCTGCAGGAACACGTCGAATCCCCAGGACTCGCCCCGCCCGTCGTTCACCGGGAAGCTGGTGATGGTCGCAGCCGTCGGGACGCTCCACAGGAGCTCGGAAGGGAAGTCGTAGCGGCCGACGCGCGCGAGGCGCTCCTCCTCCGTCTCGAGGCGCCCGATGATGAGGTCGTCGTAGCGCTTCCAGTACCCCTCGACCCTCGCGGTGAGGCCAGGGGCGAGATCGCGCTCGAGTCCGAGGATCGCGTGCCACGCCCGCTCGTGGAGCAGGTCGAGGGGTCCGTCGGAGCTGAGGTCCACGAAGTAGTCGGCCTGGACGAGCTTCTCGTAGCCCGGGCTCTGGGTGAAGAGCCCTCCCCCGGCCCGAAGGCGGGTCGCGTCGTTGAGCCAGACGGTGGCGCCCAGACGGGGCGAGAGGGTGGTGCGGCGGTTCGCCCCGCTCCAGTCCAGGCGAAGTCCCCCCTCGAGGGTGAGGCGGGATCCGGCGCGGAAGCGGTCCTGCACCCAGGTCCCCAGACGCGTGGAGGTCACGGCGGAGTCGAGCTCGTCGGGCAGCCCCGCCCCGCCCTGGATGCTGGACCCGTTCCCCGCGTTCGGATTCCGATCGCCGGGAATGCTGCCAGCGCTGGACAGTCTCGAGACGGTGGACCTCGAAGCCGGTCTCCAGGAAGTGCCCCCCGAGGCTGAAGCCCACGTCCTGCCGCAGGGCCAGGTCCCGTACCGCGCTCTCGATGTCGAAGATGAGGTTGGAGTATCGAAAGGCGATGTCGTCGTCGGGGTTGTTGGAGCGGCGCTGCTCGCTGCGGAGCTCGGCGTCGAAGTCGATCACGTCCTCGTTGACGTAGTAGGAGACGACGGTGCGTGCCGTCCCGCTCCGTCCCAGGTTGGTGTTGAAGGTGGCGGCCACGAGGTCGTTGCGCGTGTCGGTGAAGATCGCACCCTCTTCCCTCTCGACCTCGTCCTCGAAGCTCGCGTCCGTGGCCTCCCGGCTGAGGAGGCCGAAGAGAGTCAGGCGTTGGCCCCTCCCGAGCTCGCCAGTCCGCCCGGGCCTGAAGGTCGCCGAAGGAGGGGAGGTCCTCGCCCACGATCCGGTCGGCCACGAGGTCGTAGTACGTCCGCCGTCCGGTGACCAGCCAGGTGCCGGAGCCCGGCCCGGGGAGCCCCCCCTCGAGGAGCACGTTGGCGTCGGTGATGCTCAGGGTCGAGGACCCGTGGAAGCCGTCCCCGCCCCCCGGGCGGTTGGCCACCACGAGGAGCGACGAGAGCCGGTCGCCGTACTTCGCGCTGAAGGCCCCGGCGTAGAGCTCGAAGTCGCTCACCGTCTCCGGGTTGAAGGCGCTGGTCAGCCCGAAGAGGCGGTACGGGTTATGGACCTCGATGCCGTCCATGACCGTCAGGTTCTGGTCGGGCCCGCCTCCCCGCACGGACATGCGGCTGTCGAACTCGGTGGTGACGGAGATGCCGGGCAGGGTGTGGAGGGTCCGGAAGACGTTGTCGGCGGCCCCGGCCACCATCTGGACCTCCACCGGCCGGACCGGGAGCTCGGCCGGCGCCTGGGGCCGGGCCAGGCTGCCCCGCGCGGTGACCTGGACCTCGTCGGTGAATCGGGTGCGGTCGAGCAGGGCGAACTCGAGGCGTGCAGGCTCCTCCCCGGCGACCAGGGTGGTCGTGGTCGCGTCGGGCGCGTAGCCTTCGGCCTCCACCGCGATCGTCCACTCGCCGGCGGGCAGAGACAGCACGAAGCGCCCGTCCGCGTCCGTCCCCACCCGCCGGCCCCCCGCCTCCACCCGGGCACGGGCGAGGGGTGCGACGGTGTAGGCGTCGACGACCCGCCCCTCCACGCGGACCTCCTCCGTCTCACGGGGAGAGGCCTCCTCCGCGGCTGCCGGCCGCGCCCACCCTGGGGCAGCGGCCAGCAGAAGCGTGGCGAGGACGAGCCGTGGCCGGATGGTGCGCATGTCTCCGGAGATCGTTACGAGAGCAGGCAGCACTGTGTTTCGTGATTTATGCAAAACCTCGACAACAGAATCCCCTTCAGCGGTCCGCCTCCTCGGGGCCGACCGGCTGCCAGGTCGCCCGCCGCACGCGCCACACCCCGCCCTCCTCCGCCACCTCCAGCTGGAAGCGGTAGACCGCGGCGGGAGGCAGCAGCCCCGCCACGGCGCCGATCGGCCGCGCGCGGCCCGCGAACTCCACCACGCAGCGGACCTCGGCCCTCGCCCCGTCGCGTTCGACCTCGAGCCCGTAGACCTCGAGGGCCACGGACTCGTAGGCGGCGAGGGAGCGCCGCAGGGTGGCCAGGGCCTCGGCCCGGGGCATCTCCCGGGGCCCGCGGAAGCCCTCCGAGAGGCGCTCTCCGAGGCGGTCGGCGTCGCGCGCCTCCGCCGCCTCCTCGAGCTCGACCCGCAGCTCCTCGATCGGGTCCGGGGGCCTCGAGGAGCACGCCGGACTGGTCGCCAGCGCCACCGTGATCAAGCCGTGGACCAGGACTCGCCTCAATGAACGGACCTCCTCGGGGTCTCCCGAACCTCGAGCCGAGAGCCCCTCCCTCGATTATGACCGCTGGCCCGCCTCTGTCAGACTCGGGAAGTCGGACGACGGGCGCGGCACGCCGGACAGACACGCGAGGAGCACGAAGGTGGTACTGTCGAGCGGGGAAAGAGCGCCGGAAAGCCGCAGCGGGGCCGGGCTCCTGATCCTGGTCGTGGCCGCACTGGCCCTCGTTGGGGTCGGCTACTGGTCCCTGACGCGGGAGGCACCGGCGCCGGCGAAGCCACCCACCCGCCCCACTCCCCCGGCCACTCCCACTCCTGGACCCACTGCGCCGCCGGTCGGCACCGGGGTCGTCGCGATCACGGCCGGGGTGGACGGGGCGAAGGTGTTCGTCGACGGGCGGAGGATCGGGACGGCCCCCCAGCAGGTCGACCTGGAATCGGGCTCCCACGACGTGCGCGTGGAGAAGGAGGGGTTCCAGGCCTTCGAGCTGGAGGTCCACGTCGTCCCGGGAAAGACCCTCGAGATCGAGGCCCGCCTCGAGGCCGTGCCCCCGCGGCTCTCGGTGAGCACGGACGTCCCCGGGGCTCAGGTGTTCCTCGACCGCAAGTTCGTGGGGAAGGCCCCGCTGGTGATCAGCGACGTCGAGCCGGGGAGGTATCGCCTCAACGTCTCGGCCGAGGGGTACGAGGGCTACGCCGAGGACATCACGGTCGGCCCCGGGCAGAACCAGGTGCAGGTGCGCTTCAAGGAGGTCCGTCTCGACGAGTCCCTCGCCGTGAAGCACAAGCACGGCCTCGGCTCCTGCCAGGGGCGGCTGGTGGCCTCCCCCGCCGCGCTGCGCTACGAGACCGACCACGAAAAGGACGGCTTCTCCGCACCCTTCTCGTCCCTGGAGCCGCTGGAGGTCGACTACATGAGCAGGAACCTGCGGGTCGAGGTGCGAGGCGGGCGGACGTACAACTTCACCGCCGAGAACGCGGACGACCTCCTCACCTTCCAGCAGGCGGTGGAGAAGGCCCGCGAGCGCCTTCGCTGAAGAGGCTCGGGATATGATCGTCGGATGAACGATCGCTTCCTCCGCGCCTGTCGCCGCGAGCCCGTGGACCGGACGCCCGTCTGGTTCATGCGCCAGGCCGGCCGCTACATGCCCGAGTATCGGGCCCTCCGGAAGCGCCACACCCTCCTCGAGCTCTGCCGCACCCCCGATCTCGCGGTGGAGGTGACGCTGCAGCCGATCCACGCGCTGGGATTCGACGCCGCGATCCTCTTCAGCGATCTGCTCATCCCCCTCGATCCCCTGGGCATCCCCTTCGATTTCAAGGCCGGCGAGGGCCCGGCCATCGAGAGGCCCATTCGCTCGAAGGGAGACGTGGACGCGCTCCGCCGCTTCGAGCCGCGCGAGGAGCTCGGCATGGTCCTCGAGGCCATCCGCCTGCTGCGCCGGGAGCTCAAGGTCCCGCTCATCGGCTTCGCCGGCGCCCCCTTCACCCTGGCCTCCTACGCCATCGAGGGCGGGCATTCGAACAACTTCGCCAGGACCAAGGGGCTGATGTACGGCGAGCCGGAGACCTGGCACCGCTTCGCCGGGCTCCTGGCCGAGGTGGTCTCCGACTACCTGCGGGCCCAGGTCGAGGCGGGGGCCCAGGCCGTCCAGGTGTTCGACTCCTGGATCGGGGCCCTGGACGAGGGGGACTACCGCGAGTTCGTGCTCCCCCACGTCCGGCGCATCTTCGAGGGACTCGAGGGCCTCGACGTGCCCCAGATCCACTTTGGGACCGGCACCGGTCATCTCCTCGCCGTCCAGCGCGAGGCCGGGGGGACGGTGATCGGCGTGGACTGGCGCACGCCGCTCGACCAGGGATGGGAGCGCGTCGGGACCGATGTCGCCATCCAGGGCAACCTCGATCCGACGCTCTTGTTCGCCCCCCGGGAGCGCCTCCTCGCGCGCGTCGACGACGTCCTCCGTCGCGCGGGCGGCCGGCCGGGCCACATCTTCAACCTTGGCCACGGAATCCTGCCCGGGACCCCGGTCGAGAGCGTGAAGGCCGTGGTCGACCACGTCCACGAGGCGACCGCCGGCTCCTGACCCCTACAGCTTCAGCACCAGGTTGGCCAGCAGGGCCAGGTCGTTCTTCTCCCGCCCCGCAGAGGCGGGCTTGTTCTTGTAGTCGTCGATGAGGGACAGCTGGATGTCGACCCAGCTCGTCACCGCGCTCGAGAGCGACACGTCGAAGTGGTAGTAGGAGTCCGACGTGTCCGAGAATTTCCACAGCCCCCAGGCGGACTGGGTGAGCTTGGCGTTCTCCGAGATCTGCCACCTCAGGCTCTGGCCGATCTTGAAGGTCCCATCCGAGGTCGAGTCCTGCTCGAAGAGCTTCTCGAAGGCGCCACCGGCCGCCCCGTCCACGGTCAGGCGGACGCTCTCGGAGTCCACGAGGTGGTGACCGATACCGGCCAGGGGCGTCCAGAAGGAGTCCAGCTCCTTGAAGGCGTCCTCCTGGTAGCTCAGCTCCACGAAGGCGAAGGTCCGGCCGGAGAAGGTGTACTCGTCGCGCACGGTGAAGGCGGCGCGGTCGGCGCTCACCTCTCCATCGGTCTGGTTGCGGATCCACAGACCGTTGGCCCTGAGCACGTTCTTCGTCTTCGGGTCGTGGATGACGTCGAAGTTGATGTTGAGGTTCTGGGTGTCGGTGTTTCCGGTGGTGTAGGCGTAGCCCAGGCCGATGCTCGCGCGCCAGCCCGGCTCCGGCTCCTTCGGACAGGGGCAGGTGTCCTGGGCCATGGTCGGCGCGACGCCCATCGCGGCGGCAAGCAGGGTGAGTCCGAGTGATCGACGCAGCATTCTCCTGTCTTCTTCCTTTCCGAACGAGCTTCGCGGTCTCCAGCCGGGGGCGCGGAGCTCTGTATGTGTGCCCTTCGGGCCTTCACTCCACTGTACTCGAAGTGGTCCGGTCCCTCTACGCCGCGTCGGGCCCGGGGCCCGGCGGGGAATCCGCAGCCCAGGCCCGCCGCCACACCAGCGCCGCTCGAAGCCCCGGCCGCTGGTCCTCGAGGCGGATCTCGAGGTGGTGCAGGCTGGCCACCGCCCTCACCAGGCTCAGACCGAGGCCGGTTCCCGGCGAGGTGCGGCTCGTGTCGAGGCGGTGGAAGCGACGGAAGACGGCATCCCGGTCCGCTTCGGGGATGCCGGGCCCGGTGTCATGCCGGGCCCCCGACTCGATCCGCGCGATGCGCAGCAGGGCGCCAAAGGTGGCGAGCAGCCCGTCCGCCTCCCGGATCGCCCCCTCGACCGCCTCGCGACTCTCTCCGAGGCCCTCGTCCTTCGTGAGCTCGTCCAGGCGGTTGCGCAGCCGCGCCAGCGGCGTGCGCAGGTCGTGAGCGATGTTGTCGGAGACCTGCTTCACTCCCTCGAGCAGCGACTCGATCCGGTCCAGCATGCGGTTGAGGTTGTCGACGAGCTGGGAGAAGTCATCGCCGGTGTCGTCGGCGGGGATGCGGCGCGACAGGTCTCCGGCCATGATCTCGGCCACGGTGGCGTTGATCGCGCCGATGCGGCGCAGGCTCGTCCGGCTGGTCACCGCTCCGCCGATCAGGGCGAGCAGAGCGGCGATCAGGAGCCCCCCGATCATGGCCTGCCAGATCAGCCGCTGCGTGGACTCCAGCTCGTGCATGTCGCGTCCCACGAGCAGCTGGTACCCGCCCCGCAGAGGCGAGCCAGCAGCTCCGAGAAGGCGAAGGGCTTGACGAGGTAGTCGTCCCCGCCCCGGCGGGGCCGGGTGCGATTCAGCGTACGACTCGACGTCGAGGAGGGGACGACGACCCTCAGGCGAGCCCGAGGGCCACGTAGCGGGACTGGGTCCCGCGCACGATCTTGAGGAGCACGGACGGGCGGTTCGCCTCGCGGGCCTTCGCGACCTCGCGGACCACGTCGTCCGGCGAGGCGACCGGCTGGCGGCCGACCGTGGCGATGACGTCACCGGCCTGGAGGCCCTTGAGCGCCGCGGGGCTGTTCGGGGTCACGCCGGCCACGACGGCGCCTTTCACGTCGTCGGCCAGTCCGTAGCGCTGCCGCTCGGCGTCGGTCAGGGGTGCCAGGGACAGGCCCAGCTTCCCGTGAGCCGCCACCCGGGGAGCGGCCGGAGACTCGTCCGCGCTCGACCCCACCTGGACCTTCAGCTCGACGATTCCCGCGGCGAGCGACGCCGGGATGGCGAAGCCGATGCCCACGCTGCCACCGTTGGGGGAGTAGATGGCGGTGTTGATGCCGATCACCTTGCCGGTGGTGTCGAAGAGCGGCCCCCCCGAGTTGCCCTGGTTGATGGGGGCGTCGATCTGAAGGAAGTCGTCGAAGGGTCCGGCCTGGATGTCGCGCCCGCGGGCAGAGACGATCCCGGTGGTGGCGGTGCCGCCGAGGCCGAAGGGGTTGCCGATGGCGATCACCCAGTCACCCACCCGGGCCGCGTCGGAATCGCCGAACTCGACCCAGGGCAGGGCCTCGTCGGTCTCGATCTTGAGCACGGCCAGGTCGGTCTTCGGGTCGACGCCCCGCACCTCGGCGGGACGCGTCGTGCCGTCGACGAAGGTCACGGTGACCTCCTGCGCCCCGTCGACCACGTGGGCGTTGGTCACGACGTAGCCGTCCGCGGCAACCACGAAGCCGGAGCCGGAGCCCTGGACCATTCGTGGCGTACCGTCGGGCATGGGCTGCCCGAAGCGGCGGAAGAAGTCCTCGAAGGGCGATCCCGGCCCGAACGGCTGCGGGCCCGATCCCTCGAGCCGGGTGGGGGTGACGGCGGCCCTGACGGAGATGTTCACCACCGCCGGCTTCACCGCGGCGATGAGGTCGGCGAAGCTGTCCGGCGCCGGGGTGGCGGCCTTCGGCACGGAAACGGGCGGCGCGGTGGGGGCGCCGGTGGCGGAAACGGCGGTGACCAGGCCGGCGCCGGCAAAGAGCCCCGCCGCGGTCAACAGGCCCACACGCCAGCCCGGACGTCGGTTTCGAAAGATCATGCTCATCCTCCTGTGCACGAGGAGCCGGCACCCCAGAGGGCCGGCCTTCACTCTCAACCCTGAATCTAGGGGAGCGCGGCTTGCCGGACACTTGCCGCAACATGAAGGTCCTGTAATGACCGGCGGCTCGAAGGCGAGCAGCTGGCGCAGCGGAACGACAAGGTCTACGCGCAAACCCGCGACGGGGCCGCCGATCGCCCCCTTCCCCGCTACAGTACGGGCAGCGTCGCCGACTCCCGGCGTCGGACGCCCGACTGGGACCGCCGTTCCCGCCGGATGATCCGCTCGACGGCCGTCCCCCGGAGAACGGAGACCTCGTGTTCCTCGGCCAGATGGCCGTCCAGGGCGAGCGGGGGCTCCTGCGTTTCCCTGCCGACTGGCGCCTGCGTCTCAGACACGATCCCTTCCATGGGCTCCCGGAGTCTCGAAACCCGGAGTGGGTGGATCACCATTCCGTCCCTGTCGACTCGGGGGATGATCAGGCTCCGGCCGACGGTGTCCAGGGCATCATCGCGGTACCGTCCGTTGAACCGCTCCGCTGACGACCCGATAATGCGACTGCACGTGAGCGGGGTGTCGCTTCCGTGCGGGGACTTGCTCCACCGGCCAGCGCGACATGATCCAGGAAGATCCAGGGACATCCCGGGAGCCGACGACGGGCGCGTGGCGCCGCAGGCTCGCCGAGCGGGTAGACGGCCCGCGAGCGCAGGCCTTCGTGACGGGCGTCATCCTCCTCAACGCCGCCGTGCTCGGCCTGCTCACCGACCCGGCTCTCCTCGCGTCGCACGGCCGATGGCTGCGCGCGGTGGACGTGTCGTGTCTGGTCGTCTTCGTCGTGGAGCTGATCCTGAAGCTGACCGCTCATCGCGCCGCGTTCTGGCGGAGTGGATGGAACGTCTTCGATCTTGGGGTAGTCAGCATCGCCCTCGTCCCTGGCGCCGGGCCATGGGCCGTGCTCCGATCGCTCCGCGTGCTGCGGGTGCTGAGGCTGCTGACGGTGGTGCCGCAGCTCAGACGCGTCGTGGCGGCGTTTCTGCACGCCATCCCCGGCCTCGCTGGCGTCGTGGCCGTCATGGCCGTCTTCTACTACACCGCTGGCGTTCTCGCGACGAATCTGTTCGGCCCGACCCATCCGCAGTGGTTCGGCACTCTCGGGGGGAGCCTCTACACGCTCTTCCAGATCATGACGCTCGAGAGCTGGTCCATGGGGATCGTGCGTCCGTTGATGGAATCGCACCCCTGGGCCTGGGCGTTCTTCGTCCCCTTCATCGTCGTGGCGACCTTCACGATCCTGAACCTCTTCATCGGGATCATCGTGTCGACGATGCAGGAGCTCGGAACGGCGGGGCTCGGCGAGGACCGCAAGTCCGGGCCGGAGCTCGTTGAGACGCTCGCACGCCTCGAGCGGGAGATCGGCGAGCTCCGCCGGCAGGTGGCCGCCGGTCAGGACGCCCAACGATAGTCAGTTCCTCTCGCCCTGGGCAGGGGGTCCTCCCCCGGACCGGGTCCGCCAGCCGGGCCGGCTCCTCCCCGGAGGTGTGGAGGCGCCCGAGTGCCCCCCGCAGGCGACCAGGGCGACGAGGGCGGCGACGTGTTGGACTCCTCAGCGGTCGCGCGCCGACACGACCCAGGTGTCGCCGGTGGCACTGCCCCCGCGGACGACCGTGGCCCGCGCGTGCAGCGCCACCGTGGGGCAGATGTGCGTGGGGCAGCCGATCAGCACGTCGCCCACGGCCATTCCAGCGGCGCCGGGGTCCTCGAGCACGAGGTGCTCCTCGCTCTGGGACACGGCGGTGGCGGCGGGGAGGCGGGGGAAGAACACGCGGTTGTCCAGGGGGTTCTCCGCGGCGACGGCCTTGTGGCCGAGGTCCAGGCAGATTCGATTCTCGCCGGGCTTGCTGATCACGCGGGTGATCAGGGCCGCCGCGATCTCGAACGGCAGCTCGGTGAACTTGCGTCCGTAGCCCACGTCCCACAGCAGCGTGGTCCCGCAGCTGAGCTGCCACGCCGTTTCCGAGGCCCAGACGCCGAACGTCGGCGAGCCGCAGGCGACGACGGCCTGGTCGGGGCACCTGGCGCAGTCGGCGCGAGTCCGCTCGATGATTGCCATCGCCGCATCGCGCCGGACCTGCTCGGAGGGATCGTGCAGGTGGCCGTCGTACACGTGCAGGCCCGCGTAGGTGGCGCCGGCCATCGCGCTGATCGCGTCGCGCAGCGCGTCGAGGCGCGGTCCGAAGGGCACGCCGGTGCGCCCCTGGCCGCAGTCGACATCGATGAAGAGGCGCAGCGGCCGAGCGGTGTCGCCCGCCCGGGCAACGATGGCGCCCGCGGCGCCCGGATCGTCCACCGTGCACGCGAAGGATGTCGCCGGGAACCGCTCGATCAGGGCCGCGAGCCTGCCGACCTTCGGGCCGACGGGCTGGTGGGCGACCAGGACGTCGACGGCGCCCTCGCCGGCGGCCATCTCGGCCTCGGCCATCGTGGCGGCCTTGAACCGGGTGATGCCCGCGTCGAGCTGCATGCGGACCACCTGGGCCATCTTGTGCGTCTTCAGGTGCGGGCGCAGGCGGCCGGTGTGGCCCGGACCGCCCACGGCAGCGATCATTCGTTCGATGTTCGCCTGGACGCGGTCCGGGTCGATCAGCAGCCCCGGCGAGTCCACGTCCTGCGGGTTCGAGAGCGTCAGCCAGTCCATCGCGTGTCTTCTACCACATCGCCACGTCCCTCGAACGCCCATTCGCGTCGATGGCGCAAGGACGAGTGGTACCATCCGGGATTCCTGTCCGCCATGGCGCCTGATTCCTTCGATCTCCTCTTCACCGGGGCGACGGTGCTCGACGGCACCGGCGCCGCACCTCGGGTCGCCGACGTCGGCGTCCTGGGCAACCGGATCGCCGCCGTCGGCGACCTGGGCGGTGCCTCCGCGGACCAGACCCACGACCTCGCAGGACGCGCGCTCGCCCCGGGGTTCATCGACGTGCACACGCACGACGACAACGCCATCATCAGGACACCCGACTGCATGGCGAAGATCAGCCAGGGCGTCACGACGGTGGTGGTGGGCAACTGCGGCATCAGCGCCGCGCCGGTTCGCCGGCACGGCCGGCCGCCCGAGCCTCTCAACCTCCTGGGCGGCCGGGACGACCTTCCCTTCGAAGACTTCGCCCGGTACGTCGACGCCGTCGAGGCCGCCGGACCCGCGGTGAACGTCGCGGCCCTGGCCGGTCACACCTCGCTGCGGATCAGCCACGTCGGCGACCTGGCCCGCGTCGCCACCGCGCGCGAGAGCCTCGCCATGCAGAGGGACCTGGAACGCTGCATGGCCAGCGGTGCCATCGGCCTGAGCACGGGCCTGGCCTACCCCAATGCCCTGGCCGCGGACACCGGGGAGGTGGTGGGCCTCGCGAAGGTCGCGGCTTCGGCCGGGGGCCTCTACACCACGCACCTGCGCAACGAGTTCGACCACATCCTCGACGCCCTCGACGAGGCCTTCGCCATCGGCGCCGAGGCCGAGCTGTCCGTGGTCGTCTCGCACCTCAAGTGTGCCGGGCCGCAGAACTGGGGGCGCAGCGCCGAGGTCCTCGCCGCGATCGAATCGAGCCCGTGGGCCGATCGCGTCCGGATGGACTGCTACCCGTACCGCGCCGGCTCCAGCAACCTGGATCTCGGACAGGTCGACGAGCGCATCGACATCCTGATCACCCGCTCCGAGCCCCACCCCGAGCAGGCCGCCAGGACGCTCGCACGGATCGCCGAGGAGTGGGGTGTGAGCCAGCGGGACGCGGCGAAGAAGCTGATGCCCGCCGGCGCGGTGTACTTCGCGATGGACGAAGACGACATGCGCGCCATCCTGAAGCACCCCATGACCATGATCGGCTCCGACGGCCTGCCTTCGGACCCGCACCCGCACCCGCGACTCTACGGCACCTTCCCGCGCGTCCTGGGGCGCTACTGCCGGGAGGAGTCGCTGTTTCCCCTGGAGCAGGCGGTCCGCAAGATGACCGGCCTGCCCGCGACCACCTTCGGCCTCGCCGGGCGCGGCCGGGTGGCGCCGGGCTGCTTCGCGGACCTGGTGGCCTTCGACCCCCGCACCGTCGCCGACACCGCGACCTTCGAAGACCCCCACCGGGTGTCGGCGGGCATCGAGCGCGTCGTGGTCAACGGCCGCGTCGCCTACTACAATGGCCAGCCCACCGGCCCCCGCTCGGGCCGATTCCTGCACAACCCGCACACCAGCTGATGGAGTGGCGATGAGCATCAAGCGTTACGGAACCAGCAAGGCCGGGGCCGGCGGACAGACGTTGCCGTTCGCCCGCGCGGTCGAGGCCGACGGGTGGCTGTTCGTCAGCGGCCAGGTTGCGATGGAGGAGGGCGAGATCGTCGCCGGCGGCATCATCCCCCAGGCCCGCAAGGCCATCGAGAACATGCTCGCCATCGTCGAGGAGGCGGGGTACCGCCGGGAGCACATCGTCCGCTGCGGCGTCTGGCTCGACGACACCCGGGACTTCTGGTCGTTCAACAGGGTCTACGCCGAGTACTTCGGCGGGGAGCACGCCCCGGCCCGGGCCTGCGTCCAGTCGATGATGATGGTCGACTGCAAGGTCGAGATCGACTGCATCTGCTACAAGCCGCCCACCGGATGACGCCGACGCTGTTCCTGTCGGTCTTCGCCGCCTACGTCCTGGCCATGATCGGCCTGAGCCTGTGGATCGCCCGCCGGCAGCGCTCCGGCGAGGACTTCCTCCTCGGAGACCGCAGCATCCCGCTGCTGCTGACCCTGGGGACGACGGTGGCCACCCTGGTCGGCACCGGCTCCAGCATCGGCGCCGTGGGCGAGGGGTATCTCAACGGCTGGCGCGGCGCCATGTTCGGCGTGGGCGGCGGCGTGGGAATGCTGCTGCTGGCGAGGCTCTTCGGCGGCGTCCGGCGCCACAACTTCATGACCATGTCCGAAGAGGTCGCCTTCTACTACGGCGCCAACCGGTGGATCAAGGGCCTGGTGGCGGTGTTCATCCTGCTGGCCTCGATCGGGTGGCTGGGGGCCCACATCCTCGGGGGCAGCTACTACCTCGCCTACGTCGGGGGCCTGCACCCGGTCGCGGCCAAGGCCACGCTCGCCGCGGCCTTCGGGGTGTACGTGATCATCGGCGGCTACGTCGCGGTGGTCTGGACCGACTCCATCCAGGCGGTGGTCCTCTTCGCGGGCTTCGTCCTGATGGCGGTCTTCGCCATCGGGGCGGTGGGAGGGCTCGAGACGTTTGGCGGCCTGGCCGCGGGCGGCCTGGGATTCCTGAGGGGCCAGAATCTGCTGCCGTCGCTCTCGCTGTCGGTCGCCATCGCGGTGGGAGTCCTGGGCACGCCGGGCTACCGTCAACGCATCTACTCCGCCGAGAGCACGGCAACGGTCAAGAAGAGCTTCTACCTGAGCGGCCTGCTCTACCTGCTGTTCTGCTTCATCCCCGCAATCATCGGCATCTGCGCCACCGAGCTGGGCCCGGGCCTCGAGAATCACGACCACGCGTTTCTCTTCATGGCCAGGGACGTGCTGCCGGCAGGGGTCGGGCTGGTCGTGCTGATTGCCGGCCTGAGCGCGACGATGTCCTCGGCCAGCAGCGACGCCATCGCCGCGGTGTCGATCCTCTTCCGCGACGTCTACATCCTGGTCACCGGCCACATGCCCGACCGGACGAGAATGGTGGGCTATTCGCGCTGGGGCCTGCTGGGCATCACGCTGTCGGCCCTGGTCATCACACTGTCGGCGGACAGCATCATCTCGTACATCAAGGACATGATCTCGTTCGTGATGAGCGGTCTCGTCGTCGCCACCTTCATGGGCAAGTACTGGCGCCGCGCCACGTGGCAGGGCGGCGTGGCCGCGATCCTCGGCGGTGCTGTCTGCACGGGGGCGCTCAAGTTCGCTCCCGCCCTCGGGGCCGCCGGGTCGTTCTGGGGCGGGCCCGCGATCCCGTCGCTCGCCAGCGCCGCGCTCGCCGGGGTGGCCGTCAGCCTCGCCACGCCGGCCAACACCGTGACCGAGGACGAGGCGCTCGGGATCCTCGCCGCCGAGCGGCGCGCGATGGAGATGCGCGACGAGCGCAAGGCCGGGGAGGCGTGAGCCCGCCTGCCCGGGGGGCCGTTCCAGATCGTGGCTCACTCCGCCCGAGATCGAGCGGCCGCCGCCAGACGTCCGCGACGTCCCCCTCGAACACGAGGGACGCGAGCTCGAAGTCATGGTGGCCGAGAGCTCCTCTTCTCAGGTCTTCAGCTTGCGGTACTTGATCCGGTGGGGTTGGTCGGCCTCGGCCCCCAGCCGCCGCCGCCGGTGCGCCTCGTAGTCCTGGTAGTTGCCCTCGAACCACACCACCTGGCTGTCTCCCTCGAAGGCGAGGATGTGGGTGGCAATGCGGTCGAGGAACCAGCGGTCGTGGCTGATGACCACCGCGCAGCCGGAGAAGCTCAGGAGCGCCTCCTCCAGGGCCCGCAGGGTGTCGACGTCGAGGTCGTTGGTGGGCTCGTCGAGGAGGAGGAGGTTGCCCCCGCTCTTGAGGAGGGTGGCGAGATGGAGGCGGTTGCGCTCCCCGCCCGAGAGGTCCTTCACCTTCTTCTGCTGGTCGGGCCCGCGGAAGCCGAAGGACGCCGAGTAGGCCCGTGAGTTCATCTCGCGCTTCCCCACCACGACCAGGTCCTTGCCCCCGTCGGAGATCTCCTCCCAGACGGAGCGCTCCCCGATGAGGCTCTCCCGCGACTGGTCGACGTAGGACAGGGCCACGGTCTCCCCGACCCTCAGCTCGCCGGCGTCGGGCTTCTCTTCCCCCACGATCATGCGGAAGAGAGTCGTCTTGCCGGCCCCGTTGGGGCCGATGACGCCGACGATGCCCCCGCGGGGCAGCATGAAGTTGACGTCGTCCATGAGGAGCCGATCGCCGTATCCCTTGCGCAGGCCCCTGGCCTCGATCACCAGGTCGCCGAGGCGGGGCCCGGGGGGGATCCGGATCTCGCGCTTGTCGTCGCGCTTCTCGGCCGCCTCGTCCTCCGCCCGCAGCTCCTCGTAGCGGGTGACGCGGGCCTTGCCCTTGGCCTGCCGGGCCCGGGGGGCCATGCGGATCCACTCGAGCTCGCGCTCCAGCGTGCGGCGCCGGGCCGAGGCCTCCTTCTCCTCCTGGGTCAGGCGCCGGTCCTTCTGCTCGAGCCACGAGGAGTAGTTCCCCTGCCAGGGGATCCCCTCGCCCCGGTCCAGCTCCAGGATCCAGCCCGCGACGTTGTCGAGAAAGTAGCGGTCGTGGGTGATGGCCACCACGCAGCCCTTGTACTCCTGGAGGAAGCGCTCCAGCCAGGCCACCGACTCCGCGTCGAGGTGGTTGGTGGGCTCGTCCAGGAGCAGCATGTCCGTGGGCTGGAGGAGGAGGCGGCACAGCGCCACCCGGCGCCGCTCCCCCCCGGACAGCGTCGTCACGTCGGCGTCCCCCGGGGGCAGACGGAGGGCGTCCATGGCCACCTCGACGGTGCGGTCCACGTCCCAGGCGTTTGCGGCGTCGATCTGGTCCTGGACCCGGCCCTGCTCGTCGATGACCTTGTCCATCTCCGCCTCGGGGAGGTCCTCCCCGAGCCTCATCGAGAGCTCCTCGAAGCGGTCGACCAGGGCCTTGACCGGGGCCACCGCCTCCTCCACGTGCTGCTGGACGTTCTTCGAGGGATCGAGGACCGGCTCCTGGGGGAGGTGCCCGATGCGCGTCCCCTCCGCGGGATAGGCCTCCCCGGCAATGTCCTTGTCGAGACCGGCCATGACGCGCAGCAGCGTCGACTTGCCGGCGCCGTTGGCCCCGAGGACCCCGATCTTGGCGTCCGGGAAGAACTGGAGCCAGATCCCCTTGAGGATCTCCTTGCCCTGCGGGGTGACCTTCCGCAGTTCCTTCATGGTGTAGATGAACTGAGGCATGGGCCCGCCATTCTGACACAGACCGGGCGGAGGCCCCGCGGTCAGAATGCTGCTCTCGGTGGGAACCTGCCGCCGGGCTCGCACGTAAGAAGATGTGAAAGGCGGAAGCATGGAGTTCCTGGTGCTGCTGTTCGTCGTGGGCGCCCTGGTCATGGTGCCGCTGCTCATCCTGGGGGCCTTCCTCAAGCTGGTGGCAGCGGTGATCTTCCTGCCCTTCAAGATCATGGCCGTGCTCTTCAAGGGGATCTTCGGACTCATCGGGGCGTTTCTCGGGCTCGTCCTCGGTGGCCTGGGGGCGATCCTCGGCCTCGTCCTCGGGGGCCTCGGTCTCGTCCTGGGCCTGCTGATCACGGTGGGAGCCTTCGTGATCCTGCCCCTCGCCCCCCTGCTGCTCCTGGGCCTGGTCGTCTGGGTGGCCCTCAAGGCCGCCACCCCGGCAGCCGGGGCCGCCTGAGGCCGCTCGACGCACGCCGCCCGATCCTCTGACGAAAGTGTGACAATCCGCCTCGGGCGGGTTTGCTAGCCTCCTCTTGAGCGGCGCCATCTCCCTGGGGCCGCGACGGAGGAGGTTCTCACTTGACGCTGAGCTGGAACGGTCGTCGCTTCGACTGGGTGAACGTGGCCTACTTCGCGGGGATCCACCTGATGGCGCTCCTCGCCTTCTGGACCTTCAGCTGGACCGGCCTCGGCCTCGCCCTCCTGGGCTGGTGGGTGTCGGGGTCGCTGGGGATCTGCTTCACCTACCACCGCCTCCTGACCCACCGGGGCTTCCGCATCGCGAAGCCGCTCGAGTACCTGGGCACGGTGTTCGGGATGCTGGCCAGCGAGGGCGGGGCCATCTCGTGGGTGGCCATGCACCGCATCCACCACGCGCGGTCGGACAAGCCGGGCCAGGACATCCACACGCCCAAGGACGGCTTCTGGTGGAGCCACCTGGGCTGGATCGTCTGCGACATCGGCATGGACCGCCGCGAGATGGAACGCCGCTACGCGCCCGAGCTCGTGGCCGACCCCGTGCACCGCGTCCTGAACCGCGTCCACATCCTCCCGAACATCCTGGTCGGGCTCGCCCTCTTCGCGTGGGGCGGGTGGAGCTACGTGATCTGGGGCGTCTTCGTCCGCCTGGTGGTCACGCTGCACGGCACCTGGCTCGTGAACTCCGCCACCCACACCTGGGGCTACCGGGTCTGGAACACCAACGAGGATTCCCGGAACCTCTGGTGGGTGGGACTCCTGGCCTGGGGCGAGGGCTGGCACAACACCCACCACGCCTTCCAGCGCTCGGCGCGCCACGGCTTCGGGTGGGAGCTCGACGCCACCTGGCTCGTGATCCGCGCCCTCGCCGTGGTGGGACTGGTGAAGGACATCCACCTGCTCCCGAAGAACGCCGAGCGGTTCCGCATCCAGCCGGAGCAGACGGAGGCCGTGGCCGCCTGAGGCGCCCCCCGGGCGGAGAGGGCCGGCGAGGAGTAGAATCTCCTCACGGAGGACACATCATGTTCGGACTCGGTATGCCGGAGCTCCTCGTCATCCTCGTGATCATCATCCTGATCTTCGGGACGTCCCGGATCGCGAGCCTCGGCAAGGGCCTCGGCGAGGGCATCCGCAACTTCAAGAAGGGCATCAAGGACGACGAGGACGAGCCGGGCGACCAGCCCAAGGCCTCCTGACCCCGGGGCATCAGGACAGGTCCGCCAGGCCGAGGCAGGCCATGGCGTCCGGGCCTTCGCCGGTGGCGATGGTCGACAGGATCTCGCCGCCGGAGAGGGAGATCACGTAGACCTGCCTCTCCTGCTCGCAGGAGACGAATAGCACCTCGCCGTCGGCGGACAGGGTCGTCCCCACCGGCTGCTTCCCCACCGGGATGGTGTGCGTCACCGCCTTCGCCTTCGTGTCCGCGATCTGCACCGCGCTCTCGTGGAAGAGCGGGAAGGCGATGCGGTTCCCCGCGGGGGAGATGGCGATGCGGACCGGCCCCCGCCCGGTGTCGATGCGGCCGACGGCCTCGAGCTTGACCGCGTCGACGATGGAGACCGCGTCGCTCTCACGGTTGACCACGTAGAGGACGCTGCCGTCGGGAGAGAAGGCCATGCCCTCGGGACGCTCGAGGACCTTCACCTGGCGCAGCACGACCCCCATCATCACGTCGACCGCGGAGAGGCTCCCGGAGCCGATGTTGGCGGTCACCGCCGTGCGCCCGTCGGGAGACACCGCGACCACGTGAGGGCATTCCTGCTCCACGTCCACCACGTGGAGGAACGACTGGTCCTCGAGGCGGAAGATGAGCAGGGTCCGGCGCGGCTCGGAGGTGACGTAGAGGCGTCCCCCGGCGTCTGCGACCACCCCGTGGGGGCGCCGGTACTCTCCGGTGCTGAGGGTGCCCACCCGCAGGCGGGCCCGCAGGTCGAACACCGCAACGGTGTTGCCTCCCTCCCCCTCGGACTCCGTCTCGGGCAGGCCGTACTCGGTGACGTAGAGGCGCCGCCGGTCGGGGGACAGGCACAGCTCGTGGGGAAAATCCGCGGTGGGCAGGCGGAACAGCTCCCGACCGCTCTCCACGTCGTAGCACCCGAGGGAGGCCTCGAGCTTGTGGAGCACGACGAGCACGCGTCCTTCGAGTGACGATTGCACGTTGCCCTCCTGCCCTGGGAACCTCGAGAATCGAGGTCGGGCCAGGGACGGCCCGGTGCACGCGCTGCACCCTAGCCGGCCGGCCGCCGATGGTCAAGCCTCCTCGGTGCGGGTCAGCTCCGGGCCCTCTCCTTCGCCGCCTGCTCGTTGATGTAGCGCTCCAGCTCCCGGTCGACCGGGGCCGAGGGGTCGAGCCGACGGGCCCAGACCAGCGCCTCCCGGGCCTCGCCCCACTTCCCCTGCCGCGCCAGCACCGCCGCCAGCCGGAGCCAGGCGTCCACGTTGGCGGGCTCGCGCCGGAGCATGGCCCGATGGGCGTCCTCGGCCAGGGGGTAGTCGCGCCGGTCGATCGCCAGCTGCCCGAGGAGGTCCCAGGCGTGGAAGCTCTCCGGGTCCATCCGCACCGCCACCCGGAGCCGACCCAGCGCCTCCGCCGCCCGGCCGCGCGCGAGCAGGAGCTCCGCCGTGCGGGTGTGGGCGAGGGCGTCGTCGGGAACGGCCGCCACCGCCGCGTCGAGGGCCCCGAGGGCCCGGGTGGGCTGCCCGGCGACGACGTAGCGCTCCGCCAGGTCGCGGTAGAAGCCGCCCAGCGCGTGGGGGCCCGCCGTAAAGGCCGGGTGGTGGTGGAGCACGCTGCGGGCATCGCCGGCGGCAGCGCTCATGTCCGCCCGCTGCGCCGAGGCGGCCCGGGAGGCCTCGAGGGGAGGGACCACGGTGCGTCGGGGCGCCGTGAACTCGACCCAGGGGTGGTCGTCGGTGTTGAGCGGCGTGCCCGAGGGGAAGGCCTCTTCGTCCTCGACCCAGGCCTCCATCTCCTCGCGCCCCATGGCCCAGGAGGCGACGAGGGCCAGCGGGTCGCCGATCGCCCGCGTGGCCCGGAGGTCCTCCCCCACCGGCGTGTCGCCCAGCGTCTCCTGCAGGCGGGCCCAGTCGAGGGCGTGGGGCCCGGCGCTGCCCACCAGGAGCATGTCCGCCCCGAGCCTCTGTGTCCCGTCCTCGGCCACCACCGGCGGGACCAGCCAGAGCGAGGCGTGGGGAAAGACGGACAGGAAGGTCTTCACCTCGACCTTCACGTCGGAGGGATCGAGGTGGTAGTAGTGGAACCACTGCCCGAACACCCCGCCCGGCGCGAGCCGGTCGAGCACCACCTCGTAGAACTCGCGGGTGAAGAGGTTCGACACCCCCGAGATCCAGGGATTGGACGGCTCCGACACGATCACGTCCCAGGGCTCGCCCGCGCGGAGCAGCCGGTTTCGTCCGTCACGGAAGGTGATGGTGAACCGCTCGTCGTGGCGGAGCGCGCCGCTGAGCTCGTCGAAGAACGACGCCGCCTCGTAGACGGCGGGCTCGATCTCGACGCACTCCAGCGACTCGAGAGGGTACAGCGCCGCCGAGGCCGCGGTGACGCCCGCCCCCCAGCCGATCACGAGGGCGCGGCGAGGGCCGGGATGAAGCAGCATGGGGACGTGGGCGATGAACCGCTGCGTCACCAGGTCCTCTTCCCCGCTGCCGGCGTCGGTCTTCCCGTTGACGGACAGGAAACGCCGGCCGGTGTCCGTCCTGGAGACCGCGACCACCGCCTCGGATCCCTCCCGGTAGAACACCAGCTCCTGCTGCTCGCGCAGCCACTCCCCGAGATCGAAGGCCGAGTCCACGCGGTCTCGCCACTCCAGGCCGTAGCGGTGGACCCCGGACGACATCAGGACCGGGTCCCAGGGCCTCCACCCCGGGGACAGGGCCAGGAGCGTGGCCAGGAGCGCGACCGGGGTCGCCCCCTTGAGGGCGGGGGGCCAGGAGGTGGTCTCGGCGAACGCCCAGGCCCCTCCGGCGAGGAGGAGGGCCGCGAAGACGAGATAGGGCGGCTGGAGGCCGAGACGCGGAACGAGGAGCAGGTCGGCCAGAAGGGCCCCCCCGATCGCTCCGGCCGTGTTCCAGGCGTAGAGGCGGCCCGAGGCCTCCTGGGCGGAGCGGCCGCCGGAGTCCACGAGGTGCATGAGGAGCGGAAACGTCATCCCGAGCACCAGGGTCACCGGGAGCATGGTGGCAAGGCACAGCGAGAGCCCGGCGATCTGGTGAACGGTGAAGGACACCGGGAGGACGGACAGGGCCCCCAGGTACACCTCGGGGAGGTGCCCGATCGCCCACTGCCCCCCCACCACCGCGAGGCCCGCCACCGCGAAGAGCGCCCCCACCGTCCCCACGGGGTGGGTGAGACGCGGGCGCACGCGCCCGTAGAGCGCCGCGCCGCCGGCAATCCCCAGGAGGACCGCCAGGAGCATCAGGTTGAAGGCATAGACCGACGACCCGATGACGAGGGCGTAGGAGCGGGCCCACAGGACCTCGACCCCGAAGGTCGAGGCGCCGGAGGCAGCGGCCAGGGCGGCCCCGAGACGCAGGATCCTCTCCCGCCGGACCTCCGCCCACCCCTCGACCGGGACCCCACGCGACTCCCTGGCCGCGTGGGCGCCCAGGCTCCCCTCCGCCGGAGCCGCCCCCGCGGCGATGCGCCCGGCCCCGCGCCGCAAGCGCAGGGCCACCGCCCCCGCGGTGAGGCTGCCGATGGCGGCGGTCACCAGGGTCCCGCGCACGCCGAGGTGGGGCACGAGGAGGAACGGCCCGAGGGCCACCCCCGCGGCCCCCCCGAGCGTGTTCAGCAGGTAGAGACGCCCGAAGCTCGCCCGCGAGGGCCGACCGGCGGCGGTGAGGGTCTCGACCGCGAGGGGGACGGTCATGCCGAGCAGCACCGTCGCCGGCAGGAGCACGACCGCGGCGAGGATCACCCGACCGCCCAGCTCCAGGGGGCCCTCGAGCCCCAGCCTCCCCGCGAGGGCCCCGTAGGCCCAGGGCAGGACGCGCAGGAGGGGCAGGGTCAGGATCGCGGCGGCGCCGATGGCCAGCTCGAGGACGGCGTAGGCCCGCAGGGGTTCGGGGCTCCGATGCCGGGAGACGAGCGCGCTCCCCAGGGCCAGGCCCCCCATGAAGACCGCGAGCACCATGGCCACCGCGTCGGTGGTGTTGCCGAAGATGAGCCCGAAGGAGCGCATCCACACCGACTCGTAGACGAGAGCGGAGCCTCCGGAGACCGCGACGAGGATGGGGAGGCCGCGCGCCACGCGGTCGACGGCCGAGGGTGTCTTCGGGTCGGGCACGGTCGCGTCGACTGTACCAGAGATCGTGGGACCCAACCGTCCACGGACGAGCCCGCTTCAACCGGGGCCATGGCCGCGGTCGACGACGGTCGCGGGCTACAATCCCGCGAGCATGCCTCCCCCCGACCCGGTCGCCGCCCTCGTCGCGTCCCTGCGTCGTCACGCCGCCGCGGACGAGGAGGAGGCCCGGGACCGTGAGCGGATTCTCGAGTTCGTCCTCGGCCACGCCGACCCCTTCGATCGCCGGATCGCCGAGGGCCACCTGACCGGCAGCGCCCTCGTCGTCTCCGCGGACGGCGGGCGCGTGCTGATGCTCCACCACCGCAAGCTCGACCGCTGGCTGCAGCCGGGCGGCCACGGAAACCCCGGGGAGACGAGCGGCGAGGAGGTGGCGCTCCGCGAGGCCCGGGAGGAGACCGGCATCACGGGCCTCGCGCTCCACCCCGACGCGCCTCGCCCCCTGGACGTGGACGTCCACGACATCCCGGCCCGGAGGGGGGAGCCGCCTCACGAGCACCTCGACCTCCGCTACCTCGTGACCGCACCCGGGGACGCCGCCCTCTCACCCCAGATCGAGGAGCTCCACGCCCTGCGGTGGGCCGGCTGGGGCGAGCTCGACGCCCTGGGTCTCGACCACGGTCTGCGCCGGGCGCTGGGGAAGGCGCGGACCCTCCTCCGCCGCTAGCCGTCAGCGTCGGGGGTTGGGCTTGCGCGCCACGTAGAACGCCAGGTGCTCGCGGACGTGGTCGTCGAGCTCGAGGAACCGCACGCCCACCCCGGGAGGGTGGTGGCTCGACTCGGTCGCCTTCTGGGCCAGTCGAACGACCTCGGCCTTGATGGAGATCTCGACTCGCTCGGGCAGCACCAGCAGCCTCAGGACGTGGGTCTCACCCACCGAGACGGGGGCACGCGTGGAGAGGAAGGCGCCGGTCACGCTGATGTCGGAGACCCCGACGATGTGGGCCCGGTCGTTCACCTGGAGTACCGCGCCCCGCCCGAAGGGCAGCTTGCGCCGAAAGGCGGCCCGATGGCGTGGCCGCGCCCGGCCCGCCCCGTTGCCGGGAGCCGTCATCTCACTCACATTCCCGGAGTCGCTTCGTGCCACGTTCCCGTCCTCCGTGCTCCGCCTCTGCCGGCGGCCACGCCCCTTCGTCGACCGGAACCACCTCACCCCCTCCGCGCGAGGGCGATCGGCGGGAGTGAGTCCTCGTCGGGACGCGAGAGCATCCGGTGGTACCGCGCCTGGCGCCTTCCGTCAAGATCACGAAGCTGCGGCATGCTCCTCGTCTCCCTCGCGTGGACCTGTCTGCAACGGCCGGGCCAGCCGGCCGAGCCCTGGGAATGCCGTGCAAATCGCTGGTCTTGAACGGGTTACTCCCTCAGGACGAGTCGTCGGCCCCTCCCCGGGGGGCCGAAAAGCGGACAGACGGTGACGCTGGACGCCCCGCGGCACGGATCAGGTCCGGCGCGCCGCGAGGAGGGCGTCGATCTCGGCCCGCGCCGGGGCCGAGGGCTGGGCCCCGAGCTTCGTGACCGACAGGGCGGCGGCGGCGTTCGCGAATGCGACCGCGTCGAGGAGGGCCTGCCCCTCGACGAGGCCCACCGCGAGGGCGCCGCAGTGGACGTCGCCAGCGGCGGTGGTGTCCGTCGGGTCCACCTCGAACCCGGGAACGAGCCCCTGCTGTCCCTCCACCGCGACCCACGCCCCTCGCGCGCCGAGGGTCACGATGACGATCTTCGGGCCCCGGCGCAGGAGCGCCGACGCCGCCGCCTCGACCTCGGCGTCGGCACTCACCGGTAGCCCGGTCAGGAACTCCGCCTCCGTCTCGTTCACGGCGAGGGCCCCGAGCTTCCGAAGCGAGGCGTCGCCCAGGGGACGGGCCGGCGCGAGGTTCAGCAGCACCAGCTTGCCGAGGCGGAACCCGAGGCCGATGACGTAGTCGAGCGTCTCCGGGGCGATCTCGCACTGGGCGATCACCACCGCGGCCTCCTCGATCACGTCACGGGCCCGGTCCACGTGGGCGGGGGTGAGACGGTAGTTGGCGCCGGGGGCGACGGAGATGCAGTTCTCACCCCGGGCGTCGATCATGATCAGCGCGGTCCCGGAGGCGACTCCCTCCTCCCGGAAGACGTGGCGGGTGTCGATGCCGTCCTTCTCCAGGTTCTCGATCACCTGTCCGCCGTAGGCGTCGTCGCCGACGCAGCCGACGAAGGCCACCTCGCCGCCGGCCCGGGCCGCGCCCACCGCCTGGTTCGCCCCCTTGCCGCCGAACACCTGTGCGAACTCGGCCTCGGTGACCGTCTCCCCCGGGCGGGGGAGACGCTCCATCTTCATGATGAGGTCGATGTTGGAGCTCCCGACGACGACCACCTTGCCCGCCATGAGCGCCTCCTTCAGACCACCCGGGCCGCGATGATCATCCCCAGGCCGACGATGAAGAGCGCGAACATGGCGGTGATCAGGCGCCCCGTGCCCGCGGGCGCCTCCTCGAACTCCTTCCAGATGAACACCCCCCACGCCGCCGCCACCATCGTCGCCCCCTGGCCGAGCCCGTACGAGATGGCGAACCCCGCCTGCTCGGCGGCAATCAGGCTCATCGTCATGCCGAAGCACCAGATGAACCCGCCCAGGAGACCGATCAGGTGGAGCCGGAGGCTGCCCCTCGAGAGGTACTCGCCGTAGGTGGAGCGGCTGCCGCTCACCGGCCGGTACATGAAGAACGTGTTCCAGAGGAAGTTGGAGAGGAAGACGCCGAGGGTGAAGACGAACATCGCGGTGTAGGGCGTGAGCCTCCCGTCCTCGGGAGAGCGGAAGTCCGTGGCCATCGAAGCCGCGACGAAGCGGTAGAAGAAGCCCATCAGGACGCCGGCGAGGACGGAGAGCACCAGGCCCCGGGCGGTGGCTCCCCGGGCCGAGGGCAGCTTCGAGTAGGCCCGGGCGTCCACGAGGATGGCGGCGGCGACGAGGGCCACGCCGCCGAAGAGGAGAAGGGGGTCGCCCAGGGGCGTCTGGACGTAGTTGACGACGACCCCGATGACCAGGGCGAGGCCGATCGCCACCGGGAAGGCCACCGCCAGCCCCGCAACGTCGATGGCCGCCACCACCAGGAGGTTCGCAATGTTGAAGACGACGCCGCCGATGAAGGCGGAGCGCAGCATCGCCCCGTCGGCCTGGGCCAGGTCCGCGAGGAAACCTCGGCCACCGGAGCCCAGGCTGCCGATGGTCAGGCCGAGGAGGGCCGCGGTCAGGACCAGGCCGAGCGAGTAGTCCCAGTAGTAGAGGGGAAAGGGCCAGTCCTTCCCCGCGAGCTTGAGCGTGTTCGCCCACGAGCCCCAGCAGAGCATCGTGACGACGCACAGCCCGACCGCCACCGCATAGGAGTCGATGATGAGCACAGCCGCCCTCCCTCCCCGGAGCAGGCCAGGGTCGCGGGGACTATGACCGGCGGACGCCGGCGGAGTCAACGGGCGGGTGGACGGAACGGCACGGCCGGGGGCCGGGTCCTCAGGACGCGGGAAGAAGGACGGGGACCGGGGACGGCCCCGCCTGCCCGAGCGAGGCCACGCTCGTTCGAAGGCGGGTGACGAAGGCGCTGACGTCGCCGTGGTCCTCTCCCACCACCCCGACCACGCGCGTCCCCAGGCGCAGGAGGGCCACCGCGTTCCCCAGGGAGCTCGTGGCGAAGTCGTCACCCATCCGCACGCCGTGGGGCACGACGAACACCGACAGCTGACCTTCCTCCGAGGCGTAGTAGACGTGGGGCGCGCGGGACGCGTCGGCCAGCCAGCAGTGACGCCCGCCGACGAGCGCCAGGGGTCCCGCCGTCGACGGCAGCAGCGGCAGCCGGTCACCGTGCTCCTCGAACCACTGCTCGACCAGGGCGGGCTCGCTCGCCCAGACCTGCGCCGGCAGGCGCGGCATGCCGAAGCAATGCTCGTGATCGCGGGAGAGCTCCCACGCCACGAAGGGGGCGTAGCCGCGCGCCCACAGCGCCAGCACCAGGACCGCGGCGAGAGGCATGACGGCGCGCACCACCCCCGGCCACCGGCCTCGACGACGGAGCCGGGCCCGGACACGCTGCTCGAGGCCGAAGGGCAGATCCGGCGCGGGAAGGGCGCGGAGGCGGGTCCGGAGCGCCCTCTCGTCCGCGGCCTGGCCTCGGCAGGCCACGCACCCGGCCAGGTGGGCTTCGACCCGGGCGCGGTCCTCGCCCTCGAGAGCCCCGTCGACGAGGGCGGTCACTTTCTCCGGCTCGCAGCTCACTCCGGCCTCCGGGACAGGGCCTGGCGCAGAAGGGCGCGCCCGCGGTGGATGCGCGACATCACCGTGCCCACGGGGACCTCGAGCATCTCCGCGATCTCGGCGTAGCTGTACTCCTCGATGTCGCGCAGCACGACCGCGGAGCGGAAGCTCTCCGGGAGCGCCTCGAGGGCGCGGGTGATCTCCTCGTGGCCCGAGGTGAGGGAGGCCTCGTGAGCCGGGGCCACCGGGGGACCGTCGTCGAGGAGCTCGACGGTCTCCGGGCGACGACCACGGCGGCGGAGCGCGTCGGTCCGCAGCCGGTGGAGGATCGTGAACAGCCACGCCTTGGCGTTGGTGCCGGGTCGGTATCGATGGAAGGCGCGGTGGGCACGGAGCATCGTCTCCTGCACGAGGTCCTCGGCGTCGTGGGCGTTCCCGGTCAGGCGATAGGCCATGCCGAACAGCGCCCGGAGCTGGGGCAGGACCTCCGCCTCGAACGCCTCGTCTCGATTCACCGGGCACCGTCGAGGCCGGCAGTCCGCCCCACCATCAAGGGGAACGTCGACCGCCGTCCTCCCATTCCCGGGCCCTGCGACGCACGGGAGCGTGGACCGGCCCCGGGGACCGGGATTGTCCTACGGTTCCGGGTCCGGCCCAAGCCGGGGTCCTCGGCGAGTCCGCGCCTCTCGGATGCCGAGCCCGAATGGGGCGAACGGAGGCGGTCCCGGCCGGCCGACGCCGGGGGTGGGCCGGAGGCCGGGCCGGGCATCACCGGTGCGGTCGACCGTCAGTCAATCGGGGCCGTCGATGTAGCTCGGCACCGGTGAGGGGGCGAAGCGATGGGCCTCGGCGTTGACCGGCTCCAGGTCGTCCATCCAGACCGCCTCGTCGTTGCGCTGGTAGATCATGAACCGACCGCGGTCGGCCTCGTCCTTGGCGCGGTGGTAGCGCAGGTAGATGTTGGCGTGGTCGACGGCGACGATCTCGATCTTTCCCGTCTCGTGAGACATCACATAGCGCGGACGCCGGGCCAGCCCGGAGCCCCTGAGATTGGCGGTGTGGAAGATCTGCCACCCGCGGACGAGCGGAACCGCGTACGGCTCGTTGCCGGCGGTCGGACGGCCCTGGAACAGGTAGTAGGGCGGGCAACCGGCCCAGGCGAGGCGCTGGTTGAGCTCGCCAAGGATCTCGGCGTCGTCGTTGATCCCGGCGATGAGGGGGCACTGGTTGACGCAGATCACGCCGTTTCGGATGTAGCAGTCGAGCCCGGCGACGGCCTCCTCGGTGAGCTCGCGCGGGTGGTCGAAGTGCGCCATCAGGTAGATGCGACGGTCGGGCTGGGAGTGCTTCCGGAAGGCCTCCTGGAGGACCTCGTCCCGCAGGATGCGCCAGGGGTCGAAGGCGGGCATCTTGGAGCCGATGCGGATGATCCGCACGTGGGGGATCCTCCGGAGGGCCTCGAAGATCTCGGTCAACCGGCGCGTGCTCATGAGGAGGGGATCTCCCCCGGTGAGGAGGACGTTGGAGACCGCGGGGTTGTCGGCGATGTACCTCAGGCCCTCGCTCACGTCGAGGGTCACCTCGTCGTTGTCCTCCATGAAGAGGCGCTTGCGGAAGCAGTACCGGCAGTAGGCGCCGCACACCTCGTTGCACAGCAGCAGGACGGTGTGGGGGTACTTGTGCTGGACTCCCCGGGCCACCGTCACCAGGGCCTCCTTGGAGGCGTCCAGCTCGCCCCAGTCGTTGAGCTCCTCCGTGCGCGGGATGATGAGCTGCTTGATGGGATCGTTGGGATCGTCCCAGTCGATCAGGCCGAGGTAGTAGTCGTTGGCGCGGAAGACGTACCGCTCGGTGACCTTCCTGAGCTTCTCGCGCTCCGACTCGGGGATGTTCGCGACCTGGTCGACGCTCCTGATGTACCTGACGCGGCGCGACGGATCCACGCCCGGCACCATCGGGACATCGGCTTGGGCCATCGAGACCTCCTTTGGGGGTGAGCGTGGCTCAGGGCGACCGATGGCGGACTCGCCCGAGGGGTGAATTCTCCACAGATAACACGGAACCCCTCCTCCCGGGAAGACCCAAGGGGGTGCTTCCGATACCCTTGTCGCCGGAAGGCGCACGTGCTCCGTTGCTTACGTGAACGATCGGGCGCCTCGAATGATGTGCTGCTGTTGTCCCCCGGGGGTCTTCGGGATGGGTACCCCCACCCCTTCGACCCTGTCGACGCTCCCGCCGGCCTGGAGGGAGGCGACGGCCGGTCGCCACCCTCGCAGGCCGCGGTCCCTCAGGCGCCGGGTGCCTTGTAGCTCACGGTCTTCTTGCAGGCCGCATCCACCTCCTCGACGGTGAGCAGGGGGGTGACGGTCGTCCGCACCACACCGCTGGCGTTCACCGCCAGGCTCAGCGCGGCCGCGGTCGCCGGGTCGGGGACGTCGACGATCACGAAGACGTCGGTTTCCCCAAAGGCGTAGTAGAACGTCTCGACCTTTCCTCCCAGTCCCTCGACCATCTTCGTGACCGAGGCCTTCCGACCGGAGCCCCCGTCCTTGATCAGGCCCTTGACGCCGTCCGCCTGGTACGACCCGTGCACGAGATACTTGGCCATCTCACCCTCCGTGCCCGCGCAGCCGTCCCGAGGGCGCCTCGCGTGTCGCGACGGCACGGGGCCGGTCGCCCTCCGCGCGGAGCGAGAGGGCCTCACGCACCCCGGGACTGTTCCACTGTGTCGAGCTGTGGAGCCGAGTATAGGCGATCCCGAGCGGCCGGAGCTTGCAGAATTCAGCGTCTCACCCCAGGCGCCCGAGCGTGCGGCGCGTCAGCGGCCGCGGGCGCACCGGCCCGGTCCAGGTGGTCGAGGACGTCGAGGAGCCGCAAGTGACCCTCGTCGAGGGGTTCTCGCCTCCGCCGGTGGACAGCGTCGGCGCGGCATGGAATACAATCCCCGCATCTTGAGCACCACCTCCGAAGCTGTCTCCCCGCCCAGGCTGACCGGCACCCTCGCCCTCAGCACCGTCATCGCCGCCCTGGGAGGGCTCCTGTTCGGGTTCGACACCGCGGTCATCTCCGGAACGACCGCCTCCCTCCAGTCGGTCTACGAGCTCGGCAGGGGCGGGCTCGGCTTCACCGTCGCCGTAGCGCTCCTCGGCACCATCCTCGGGTCGGTCGTGGTGGGACGCCCGGCGGACGTCTTCGGGCGGCGACGGGTGCTCTTCTCGATCGCGGTCCTCTACTTCGTCTCGGCGGTGGGCAGCGCCCTGGCCTGGAACTGGTCCTCCTTCCTCGCCTTCCGCTTCCTCGGAGGGCTCGGGGTGGGTGCCGCCTCGGTGGCCTCTCCCATGTACATCGCCGAGATCTCCCCCGCCCCCCTGCGGGGGCGCCTGGTGGCGGTGACCCAGTTCAACATCGTGCTCGGCATCCTCCTCGCCTACTTGTCGAACTACCTCGTGGCCCAGCTCGCCCTCGGCGCCACCGAGTGGCGCTGGATGTTCGGCATCGAGGCCTTCCCCGCCGCCGCCTTCTTCTTCCTCCTGTTTCTCACCCCGGCGAGTCCCCGCTGGCTCGTGGGCCAGGGGCGCGTGGACGAGGCCCGAGCGGTCCTGGGCTCGATGGGCACGGACACGGGAGGGGTCGAGGAGGAGATCCAGGCAATCCAGGCCTCGCTCGACCTCGAGCACCACGACCTGAAGGAGCCGTTCCGAGAGATCTTCCAGAAGGCCTATCGCACCCCCGTGCTGCTGGCCATCGCCATCGCGGCCTTCAACCAGCTCTCGGGCATCAACGCCCTGATGTACTACGCCCCGCACATCTTCCGGATGGCGGGGGCCGGCCAGGACTCGGCCCTGTTCCAGAGCGTGATCGTCGGTGCCACCAACCTGGCCTTCACCATGGCCGCCATGACGGTGATCGACCGGTTCGGGCGGCGCACGCTGATGCTGGTGGGCTCGATCGGGTACATCCTGAGCCTCGGCGCCACGGCCTGGGCCTTCTACACCTTCGGGACCGACTTCACCCCCACCGGCAGCCTGGTGGTCCTGATCAGCCTGCTGGTGTTCATCGCCTCCCACGCCTTCGGCCAGGGGGCGGTGATCTGGGTCTTCCTGAGCGAGATCTTCCCCAACCGCATCCGGGCCCGGGGGCAGGCCCTGGGGAGCTTCACCCACTGGTTCATGGCCGCGGTCATCTCCTGGACCTTCCCGATGTTCGCCGACGCCTCGGGCGGCCACACCTTCGCGTTCTACGCGGTGATGATGGTGCTGCAGCTGATCTGGGTCCTGCGCGTCATGCCGGAGACGAAGGGGGTTCCCCTGGAGGACATCCAGAAGCGCCTCGGCATCGCCTGAGCTGAGGAGGAGCCGGCTAGACTTCGTCGGGCGTCCGGTCCGGCACCCGGGGATCGGGCCCTTCCGCCGGCACCCGCGTCCCCGCCGCCGGCTCCTCCGAGCCCTCCAGCCCGAGGTAGGTGGGGGTGAACTCGACGACGCGGTTTCGGCCCTCGTGCTTGGCGAGATACAGGGCCTCATCGGCGCAGCGGAGGAGGGACGCCGCGTCCTGGCCGTCGAGGGGATACTCCGCCACTCCCCCGCTGATGCTGACGCAGCCCATGGGCTGTTCGACGGCGGCCTCGAAGGCGAAATCGGCGATCAGGCGTCGCAGGTTCTCGGCCGCCTTGAGGGCCTGCTCCTTCGCGGCCCCGGGAAGGACCAGCAGGAACTCCTCCCCCCCGAAGCGGCCGAAGACCGCTTCCTTGCGCACGTTGTCCTGGACCAGGCGGGCCAGCTGCCGCAGCAGCTTGTCGCCGGCCACGTGGCCGTTGGTGTCGTTGTAGTGCTTGAAGTGGTCCAGGTCGAAGAGGAACACGGAGAAGCGCTGGCCCCCTGGGTCCTGGCGGATCTTCTCGGCCAGGTGGTCGCTGAGAAAGCGCTTGTTGAGCGCACCGGTCAGTCCGTCGAGGCTGGCCGTGGCCTTGATCCTCGTGTAGCGCGTGAGGCTGTGCGCGGCCAGGGCCCCCACCTGCGCGATGAGGCGGATGATGTCCCGGGGATCGACCGGCCAGCGGCACAGGCCTTCCACCGCGAGCACGGCCACCGTCGACTTGCCGAAGACCAGGGGCGCCACCAGGTCGGGCTCGATCCCGGGGAGGGCCGACCGCCTGAGCCCCGCCTTCACCTGCGCCGTTAGGCTGTCGAAGTCCTGACGGCTCAACACCCGCTGGACCTCGGCGACGAAGCCCATCTCGCCTTCACCGAGCCTGAACTCCGTTCCCGGCGGAACGCCGCGCCCGTCGGGATGGGAGGCCGCCACGGTGAAGCGGGAGGCCCGATCCGGGTCATGGGCCGCGGGTCGCCGTCGAATCGCCACCACCGCCCGGGTCGGTGCGAAGACACGCTTCAAGCAGGTGAGGAGAAGGCCCGGGATTCTCCGGGAGTTTCCCCCGGCATGCATCTGGTGGGCGACGTGGGGGAACTCGCGCAGGAAGCGCGTCACGAGCTGCTGGTTGTCCTCGGCCAGCTCGGCGCGCCGCTGCACCACCGCCAGCCTCGCCCTGAGTGAGACCTCCCGCTCCGCCTGCCGGCGGAGGTGCTGGCGCTGGACGGCCACGACAGCTGTGCAGCCGAGGACGAGGATCGAGAGGCCGACGACGAGCATCACCACCGGAGACCGAGCAAGGTTGATGCCGGCGACGAGACGCGCCGTTTCGGCCTGCCGCGCGGTCTTCCTGCCGGATGGGGCGTTCGAGGCGGCGGCAAATCGGACCGCCGGGGCGCGACTTCGGTCAAGACTCCGACGGGCTTAGCGGATGTCGAGGGGTCCGCACGTCGCTCGTAGCGTTTCTTTCAGATACACATCTCGTATATGCGGGGGGAGGAGGCCTCCGCCTACCAGTGGAGCTCGACCACGTCCCGGTCCTTCACCGCGTGGTCGCCACTCACCTGCTGCCCCTCGAACTCGGCGCTCGGACCCCAGATTCGCGCGAACTTGAGGTCGGAGGCGAGGCCGCGGTGCACCTGAAGGGCCACCTCGCGCACGGTGCCCCCACGCCGCAACGTGAAGGGCCTGCTCATGTCCGGGGGGTGGCCGGGCATCTTCGAGTACACGCGCACCACCTCGAGCAGGTCGAACAGGGCAGGGCCCAGATCCTCGATCCCGCGACCGGTCTCGGTCGAGACCGCCAGGGAGACGAAGGGATCGGGGGCGAGCTCGCGGAACGCCTCGAGCTCGGCCTCGGGGTCGGAGTAGAGGTCGGCCTTGCTCGCCGCGAGGAGGGCGGGCAGACGCACCCGGAAGGGGTCCTCGAACGCCTCCCCCGAAAAACCCTCCGGACCGCCGTCGTGCGGCACCTCCAGGAGGGTATCGGCCTGGCCCGGGATGCGGGCCAGGAGGTCGACCTTCTTCTCTTCGAGGCGGCGCTCCACCGCCTCCAGCTCGTCGACACAGTCGGGATCCGACAGGTCCACGACCAGCAGGACGGCGTCGGCGTTCTGGAGGGTGCCGCCCATCCAGGGCTCGATGTAGTCCGCGCTGATCGGGGGCAGGTCCACGAGCTGGAACTGGATGTCCTCGTGCGGCAGCATCCCGGGAAGCGGGAACTTGGTGGCGAAGGGGTACGGCCCCACCACCGCGTGGGACCCGGTGAGGCGGGCGTGGAGGCTGGACTTGCCCGCGTTCGGCGGCCCGATGAGGGCCACCTGGGCCGCGCCCTCGGGTCGGATGGCGAGCTCGGGGCCGCCCCGGGCCGCGCCCTTGCGCGGGCCGCCGAGCTCCTCGCTCACCTCCTTGATCCGCGTCTTGATGTCGGCCTGGAGGTGCTCCGTGCCCTTGTGCTTGGGGATCGTGCGCAGCATCTCCCGCAGGCACTCGAGCTTCTCCTGGGGCTCGCGGGCCCGACGGAAGGCGTCCTGGGCGTTCTTGTACTCGGGCGAGAGGTTGGCGGGCATGACCGCGTCCCGGCCAGATCCTGCCCCCCAAGCGCGGCGATGGTCAAGCTTGCGCCACGGGCGCAGCCTGAGACACACTCCCGTTCACTTCCTCGCCGCGGAGGGGCTCATGGACCGACCGACCTGGGACGAGTACTACATGGGGATCGCGCGCGCCGTGTCGTCGCGGTCGAACTGCATCCGGCGCAACGTGGGCGCCCTCATCGTGGTGCAGAACGCTATCATCGCCGCTGGGTACAACGGCACCCCCATGGGGGTGCGCAACTGCTACGACGGAGGCTGCCCCCGCTGCGCCTCCGACGCCGCACCCGGAGAAGGCTACGACACGTGCATCTGCGTCCACGCCGAGCAGAACGCCATCGTCCTCGCCGCCCGTCACGGCAACTCGACGAACGAGGGGAAGCTCTACACCACGCTGCGCCCCTGCTTCGGCTGCGCCAAGGAGGCCATCCAGGCGGGGATCCGCGAGATCGTCTTCGCGGAGCCGTACGAGTACGACGAGGAGCTCGAGAAGGTGTATCGGCGCCTGCACGCGGAGTCGGGCATCAGCCTGCGGCAGCACACCGGGCGTTAGGATTCCCTCACCGAGGTCGCTCGTCCCTGGCGCTCCTGCCCTCGCCGCTGTAGCATGCGGGGATCCGGCGCCGGGGGCGCCTTTCCGCACCGCAAGAGCGATCTCACAGGAGAATTCCATGGCTGAGAGCGTCTACAAGGTCATCGAGCTCGTGGGGACGAGCACGGAGTCGTGGGAGAAGGCGGCGACGGCGGCGGTCAACCTCGCCTCGCAGAGCCTCCGGGACCTGCGCATCGCCGAGGTCTCGGCCCTCGACATGCAGCTCGAGGACGGGAAGGTGAAGAGCTACCGGGCCAAGGTGAAGGTCTCGTTCAAGTTCGAGGGCAGCTAGTCCCGAGCCCCCGCATGCTGCAGTCCATCAGGCGATTCTTCGAGGAGCGGGTCGCCCCCCAGGCGGCGGAGTCCTCGCCGGGCGACCGGGAGCGCGGCCTGCGCCTGGCCGCGGCCGCCCTGCTGTTCGAGGTCGTCCGTGCCGACCTCGAGATCAAGGACGAGGAGCGGACGGTGGCGCGGGCCGCCATCCAGGGCACCTTCGGCCTCTCCCGGGAGGAGACCGACGAGCTGATGCGCCTGGCCGAGGAGCAGTCCCGGGAGGCGACCTCGCTCTACGAGTTCACCCACCTCATCGACGAGGCCTTCACCCCGGAGCAGAAGAAGAGGGTGGTGGAGCTCCTCTGGCTGGTCGCCTTCGCCGACGCCGAGAAGCACGCCCACGAGGAGCAACTGGTGCGGAGGATCGCCGGGCTCCTCCACGTGCCCCACCCCGACTTCATCGACGCCAAGATCAGGGCCCGCTCGGAGAGCGAATCCACGAGGTGAGCGGGAGCGTCGCGGCTCTCGGGCCTCGCTAGCGGAGAACCTGCAGCGTCCGCTCGACCGCGGCCGCGAGGTGAAGGACCGCCAGGCACGCGGCCCCCAGCACCTCCCACCGGGCACTCCAGTGCCAGGGACGCCGTGACCTCCGCGGCTCTGGCTTGCGCTCGAGCGCGGTCAGGCACGCGGCCCGGATCTCGGCGACACGCTCCGGACGGGGAGTCCGGCAAGCGCCGCATCGAACGTGGTGTCCGCCCCCTCGGCCGTCGTCATCTCTTCACTTCCAGCGGCAAGACGTAGGGCCGGCTCAGCGCCGGAGGCGCTCCAGGATCTCCTGCTTCCGCCTCTGCTCCGCGAGGCTGGGCCAGCTCCAGAAGACGACCCCCCGGGACGGAGGCTGGAGCGCCGCGTCGAGCGCTGTCTCGAAGAAGGCGACGCGCGGGCTCACCGAAGCCTCACCGGACCTTGACGACCTGAAGCGTCACGCTGAGGGGAGGCACGGTGATCCGGTCGCCGCCACTGGTCAGCGAGGTGCGCGTCAAGTCCACCCCTCGCGGCCGGCCCGGGGCGTTGTGGGCCCACTTGCCGGCGCCGGTCAACACGAAGCGCATCCCCTGGCCCGTGGGCTCCGCGCCCCGGACGTCGAGGGCCAGGGTCCGCGCTTCTTCCGTCGGATTGACCACGGCGACGGTCAGTGCCGTGTGGTCCTCCGTCCACGCCGCGGCCACGTCGAGGGGCGCGGCTTCGTTCTCCACCGCGACCGGCACCACGCCAAAGCGCTGGCGGTAGAGGGCGAGGGCGAGACCCGTGGGCTCCATCTCGGCTTCGGTCTTCGTCGTCTTGATGGCGCCGATGACGTTGACCGTCTGCGCGTAGTTCGCCATGAAGAAGAGATCGCTGTTCCGGAACATCTCGTGAAGTCCGGCCGCGATCCCCAGCCCGTCCTGGAGGAAGTAGCGCGTGCCCAGCTCCCCGTACTCGAAGCCCCCGTACCAGTAGTTCCACTCGTCGAGGGCGATGCGGATGTCCTTGCCCTTCAGTGAGGGCAGATCCCGGCGGTATCCGCGGTGCGCGTCGGCCACGCGCCGGATCCCCGCCACGATCTGCTCCACGTGGTCCGGGACGTCGTCCTTGTCCTGCCAGTAGAGGTGCTCGCTGAGGAGCTCCATGTGGTCGGCAGCGCTGCCGAGCATCGTCTCGCTCCACTCCCCGATGGCGCCTACGCCTATGGGACGGATGCCGGGATCCTCCGCCCGCATGGCCTCCACGACCGCCTTGTGCTTCTCGACGTACTCCGAGAGTGGCATGTGGCCGAGCTGCCAGTCGCCGTACATCTCGTTCCCGATGGCCCACCACTCGATACCGAAGGGCTCGGGGTGACCGTTCTCGGCGCGGAGCCTGCCCATCGGCGTGTCGGTCGCACCGTTGGCGTACTGGACCTGCTCGGCGGCCGAGGTCACGTCACCGAGGCCGGTGTTGACGGCCACGAAGGGCTCGGCGTCGATCTCCCGCATCAGGTCCATGTACTCGTGGAGTCCCACGTCGTTCGACTCGACACCCTTCCAGGCCGGGTTCTTGCGCGGGGGACGGCGGTCCGGGTCGCCGATCCCGTCCTTCCAGTCGTAGCCGCTCACGAAGTTGCCCCCGGGCCAGCGGTAGACCGGCGCGTCGAGCTCCTTGAGGAGGGCGACGGTGTCGGCGCGCCACCCGAGGATGCTGTCGGCAGGCATGAGCGACGCCGTCCCGATGGTGAGTTGGCCGGACCCGCGGCTGGTGATCTCCAGGTGTCCGCTGTCCGTCGTGCCGCCCGATGTGAAGCGGAGCGCGTCTGTCGTGTACTCCGGTCCGACCCGGTCGATGACCACCGTCTCCCGATCGCTCGCGCCGCCCCCCCAGACCAGGCTCACCTCGACCGGCGCCGACGACGCGTCTCCGGACAGGGCGATGCGTCCGGTGTACGCGCGCCCCGCCTCGAGCCCGAGGCGTTCCTGCAGGAGCCCCGCCGACGTCCCGTCTCCCGGCAGCGTGATCCGGGGGCTGTGCTCACCCACGAAGGCGTCCTCCGGGACCATCTCCACCGCGTCCCGCGAACCGAGGATCATCCAGGGCGAACGGATGAGCAGCTCGTAGGGGTGCCCCTCCCCCTCCCACGAGGGCTGCCCGGGGGTGTACATCTCCCACGCCGGAGCCTCGCCGGTGACCGGGTAGAAGAACTTCCTGTCCTCCAGCATCTCGGCCCAGAGCCCCCCGTAGATGCACCGCCCGAGGTGCTCGATGAACTGACCGTAGACGTAGGGGGAGATGGGCTCCCGGGTGGCGGTGGCGTCGATGGTGACGGTCGTCCGGGCCGCGGCCGCGCGGGGCACGGCGAACGTTGCGACCGGAAGGGCGATGACACCCAGAAGAGCGAACGACGCGGCCTGGGGAATGCGCATTCCTGACACCTCCTGTCGTGCGGGCTGATTCTATGTCGTCTCGTCATGCCGCGTCTGCCATCGGCGAGGATGGTACGCCGGAAACCGTCCGTCGCACCTCTGGGACGGCCCGCGATACCGCCTTCCTCGGAGCTGTGCGCACCAGCGGAGGAGGGAGGCGAATCGACCGCAGAGCTGAGCCGTCAGCCCAGCGCCTGGTCGAGGTCGGCCCACAGGTCGTCGGCGTCCTCCAGACCCACGGAGAGACGGAAGACGCCGTCACCCGCGAGCTCGCGGTAGCGGGCCAGCTGCTCGGAGCTGAGGCGAAACGAGTTCTTCTGCATCTCGTCGGTGGGCAGGTAGAAGACCAGGCTGCGGTGGTGGCCCAGGGACACCGCGTAGTGGATCACCTCCAGGCGCTCCGCCAGGCGGTGGGCGGCCGCACGGCCGTCGGGCACCTGGAAGGTGAGCATGCCCGAGAAGCACTCCATCTGCCGGCACGCCAGCTCGTGCTGAGGATGCGACGCCAATCCGGGGTAGACCACCCGCGTGACCCCCGGCCGCTCCTCGAGAAGGCGGGCGATCCGCAGGGCGCTCTCGGCGTGCGCCTTCATCCGCAGGGGCAGCGTGGCCATGCCCCGCATGATCAGCCAGGCGTTGAAGGGGCTGAGGACCCCACCGGCGTGGATGGCCGTGTCCTGGGTGAGCGCCGCCAGGGCCTCTGCTCCCCCCACGACGGCGCCGCCGACGGCGTCGCCGTGCCCGCCGATGTACTTGGTCAGCGAGTGCACCACGAAGTCGGCGCCCCGCTCGAGGGGGCGGGTGGCCACCGGGGTGGCAAAGGTGGAGTCCACCACGAGCCGCGCGCCGGCCTCGTGGGTCACGCGCGCGACCGCCTCGACGTCGGTCAGCTTCAGGATGGGGTTGGAGGGGGTCTCGGCATAGACCAGGCGAGTCTCGGGGCGCAGGGCGCGGCCGAGGGCTTCCCGATGGGCCAGGTCGACGGGCTCCACCACGATGCCGAGCCGCGGCAGTGTGTCGCGGACCAGCTCGGCCACCCCGGCGTAGGTCACGTCGCTCACCACGAGATGGTCTCCAGCCTTCAGGAGATGCAGGAGCAGCGCGGTGGTAGCGGCCATGCCGCTGCCGAAGGCCACCGCCGCCTCCGCGCCCTCCAGGTCCGCCAGCTTGGCCTCCAGCTGACGGACGGTCGGGTTGGCCCACCTCGTGTAGACGAAGGGCGCGGCGGCGGTGAGCGCGTTCGCCGAGAACTGCGCGTCGGCATCGTCGACCACGAACGTCGTCGACATGACGATGTTGGGCGCGGAAGCACCAGTCGACGGGTCCGGCGCTTCTCCGGCGTGAACGGCCCGGGTGCTGAGGCCGAGACGAGGCTTGTCGGGAGTCATCATGCGTCTCCTGGGAGCGGGCGCCGCAGCCACCCGTGTGAAGGCGACGCCGTCGCCAGGCCGGGAGGGTCGAGGAGCGGACGCGGCGGCGGAAACGGCGCGGTCGCGGCGACGGTGAGGACGAAGGCGCCATAGCGGCGCCACCAGCCCGGATAGTCGGCGCCCTCGCTCGCGCGCACCGCCATCGGCGACCAACCGTCCGTCGTGGGTGCGTCCGGGAAGGACACCTCGACGGTCCGCGTGTCACGGCGGAGCCCGGTGCGGAGGACCTTCAGGGCCGACTCCTTCCCGCACCAGATGAGGTTGGCGCGCAGGTCCCGCTCCTCGGGGCTCGTTGACCGAGAGACGATCGACCTCTCGGCCGCCGTCAGGAAATCGGCGACGAAGGCGGCGCTGCGGGGCTCGACCAGCTCCAGGTCGCAGCCCAGGCCCAGCCCGGGCGCGGCGACGACGCAGACCGCCTGGTCGGCCCGGTCGGTCATCGAGATCGACGCGGGGGCGGGCCGACCGCCGATCATCGGGGCAGGCGCACCGTCGGGGGCACGGTCGATCTCGACGGCGTGGAGGGTCGCGGGCGACCGGGGGTGATCCAGGAACAGGGCGATGGCGTTCTTGGCCGTCCAGCGCCCCATCCGGAACTCGCTTCGGCGCTTCTCGAAGCGCATCCGAGCGACCCACGCCGCCTCGCGTGGCGAGAGCCACCCGTCGTCGGGTGGCACGTCCGCCATCCCTTGCGAATGCCAGGCCACGCTCACGGTGGGAGAGGATCTCTCATCGCTCTTTCCATGTCATCCCGGGCCTCGAACCGGCCGCGGACGGACGCCTTGGCACGCCGCCGACCCGGGCGTCGACCGAGGAATCCGGCGCCCCAACGTCGGACTGCAGATCTCTGGCCGCGCGCCCGACGATGAAGCGCCTCGGAACGACGCTGCTATAGTCCTCTCATGGCCGAGGTCCCCGAGGCCGTCCACACGGCGCTCGAGAGGGCCGGCGCGGTGCCGCCGGCCGCCCTGGAGTTCCTGGGGCAGCTCGACTCCGAGTACTTCGCCCGCGTCTTTCCCGAGGACGCGGCCCGCCACGCCCTCCTCGCCGCCGAGCTCGGCGCCGAGCGTCCGGCGCGGGTCAGCGTCGAGCCCAGGGCCGAGGGCCGGTACGACATCGCCGTGGTTGCCCTCGACTACTTCTCCGAGTTCGCCATCCTCTGCGGAGTGCTCGCCGGCCACGGCCTGGACATCGAGTCGGGACACGTCCACACCGGCGCGCCCCTCCCGGCGAGCCCGGCGCTGCCGCGGGGCGTGCGCCGGCGTCCGGCGCGGGTCGCGGCGCGGAAGATCGTCGACGTCTTCCGGGTGCGGCCGCGCCGCGGCCCCCCCGACACGGAAGCGCTCGAAGGCGAGCTCCTCGAGCTCCTCGGCCTGGTGGCCGACAACCAGGCCGTCGAGGCCCGCGAGCGCGTGAACCGCCGCCTCGCCGACTCCCTGGAGAGGCCGAGCGGGGGCGCGGCCGCCGCCGTCTCCCCGGTGACCATCACCTTCGACAACGACCCGGACGCGGCGTGGACGGTGATGCACGTGCGGGGCGCCGACACGCCCGGCTTCCTCTACGCCCTCGCCAACGCCCTGGCCATGCGCGGGGTCTACGTGCACTCCGTCCTCATCGAGAGCGTGGGCCACGAGGCCACCGACCGCTTCTCCATCGCACGGCGCGACGGCCGGCGCATCGAGGACGAGGCCGACCAGGAGACGCTGCGCCTGGCCGTGGCCCTCATCAAGCAGTTCACCGACTTCCTGCCCTGGGCCCCGGACCCGGCGCTGGCCCTGCGGGGCTTCGACCAGTTCCTCGACGAGCTCATGTCGGAGGGCCCCGAGGCCCTGCGCCTGTTCGCGAGCCCGGAGGGTCTGCGCGAGCTGGCCCGGCTCCTGGGGTCGAGCGCCTTCCTCTGGGAGGACTTCCTCCGCCGCCAGCTCGACAATCTGCGGCCGGTGCTCGAGGACTGGCGCCACCGCCCCCTGCGGAGCCGTGACGAGCTCGCTCGCGATCTCGGCGACCGGCTGAAGGGTGCGACGTCGCACGAGGAACGACGCCGCATCCTCAACGAGCTCAAGGACGAGGAGATGCTCCTCGCCGACATGAAGTACCTCCTGGACCCCGAGGTCTCGATCCAGAGGTTCTCCACCGCGTTGACGGACCTGGCCGACGCGGTCCTGGAGGAGGCGGTGTCGCTCTGCCGGATGCGTCTCGAGGAGGAGCACGGCGGGCCTCGCCTCGAGGGCGACGGCCCCTGCCCGCTGGCGGTGATGGGGCTGGGAAAGTACGGCGGTCGCGAGATGGGGTACGCGTCCGACCTCGAGCTGCTGTTCGTGTACAGGGGACCCGGGCACACGACGCGCAGCGGCATCGAGTCCGGGGCCTTCTACGAGAAGCTGGTCCAGGAGCTGCGCGACCTCCTCGAGGTCCGCAGCGAGGGGATCTTCCACCTCGACCTGCGCCTGCGACCCTACGGGAAGAAGGGGCCGCTGGCCAGCCCGCTCTCCCTGCTCGCCGAGTACTACGGCCCCGGCGGTGGGGCCGCACCCTTCGAGCGCCAGGCGCTCCTCAAGATGCGGCCGGTCGCCGGCGACCCGGAGCTGGGACGCGAGGTCATGGCCGTGCGCGACGCCTTCGTCTGGAGCGGCGAGCCCTGGGACCGGGACAACGCCCTGCACCTGAGGGAGCGCCAGGCCTCCGAGCTCGTGCCCGCGGGGCGGGTCAACGTGAAGTACAGCCGGGGGTGCATGGTCGACGTCGAGTACACGGTGCAGTACCTCCAGCTCCTGCACGCGGCGGAGAACGAAGAGCTGCGGACACCCACGACGCTGGAGGGGCTCGACCGGCTCCGCGAGGCCGGCATCCTGTCGAAGGAGGACGCCGCCCACCTGCGCGCGTCCTATCTCTTCTGGCGCCGCCTCGCCGACGCGCAGCGCATGGTCCACGGCGCCGCCCGCGATCTCCTGCTCCCCGAGTCCGGCAGCGAGGAGATGGGATTCCTGGCCCGGCGGATGGGCTATGACGCCCCGAGCGCACGGGAGGCGGCGGCGGCTCTCCTCGGCGACGTCGAGCGCCACCGCGAGCGCGCTCTCTCGATCTTCAACCGCCTCTTCGCCGAAGGGGGGTGACCGTTTCGGCGTTCCGGACGGGCGACGGGCCCACCCTCAACGGGTGAAGTGCGCCCTCAGCACCTCATCCAGCCGCCCGGGGAAGGCCGCCTCGATCTCCTCCAGCGAGCGGAGCCCGAAGACGAAGGCGATGGCGATGGGATCCGTGCGCCAGTTGGTGTGTCCCTCGTAGAAGCCGTACCGCTGGATGTAGTGGGGCTCCATCTCGCCGGTCTCCATGGCCGTGAGCTTGCGGACGAACGCGTTCCAGGTCCGGGGGGGGAGGCTCCCATACCTCTGCCGCAGGAATCGCTCCTCCCGGGGCGTGGGAGCGCGCTGGACCTTGATGGAGAAGGCACCCCTCAGCTCGTCGTCGAAGATGGACTCCTGTCCCCCCTTGGTGTCGTGGGCCTCGATCTCCAGGTGACGGTCGTTGTAGACGATCTGCCGGATGCGGTCCCAACGGTGCTCGGCCCTGTTCCACCGCCCGACCTCGACGTCGGCCTCGATCATGTTCCACACGTGGAGGAGGGGACGCGCCATCTGCGAGTGGGTCAGACCGAGGGCGGAGACGAGGCGGTTGTCTCCCTGGAGAACCGAGAGGACGTCCTCGTCGGCGGCCATGAAGCCGTCCTCCGAGAGTCCCCCGGGGCGCCCGAGGTCGGTGATCTCGGCGAGCGAGCGCCCGGTGATGGTCACCGTCTGCGCCAGCTCTTGCGGACAGTGGAGCCCCGTCCGCGCCAGGGTGGGAAAGTCGTGGGCGTCGACCCGACGCTGTCGTTCCCGCCGCTCGTCGTCCAGGGCTCCAGCGGGAACGACAGCCCACCGCCCCTCGGCCGTCACCGCCAGCACCACATCGGTGCCGTCCGCCCTCGTGCTCGGCGACGCCATCTGCGGCCTCGACTCCAGCGTCTCCGGGTAGAGCGGCACCGAGTCCACGACGCGCAGCTCCCGCGCCGCGTCCCGCAAGACCTCCAGCGCCGGCCCGGTCCCGATGCGGGCCAGGGCCTCGCAGGCCCGGCCGCCGACGCGACCGGATCCCCGGGTCGCGGCGGTCAGGGGCCCCACGGCCGGAGGGCCGATCTCCACGAGCCGGTCCACCGCGGCCTCCCAATGGCGACCGGGGAGCCGCGCGATGAGCTCGTCGATCTCGGTCGACGAGGGAGCCCCGGTGGCGGTGGTCTGGCCACCGCCGGTGAGCAGCAGCGCCACACCGACGACGGCGGCGAGGGGGCGGGCCATGGTGCACCTCCAGCTGACGGCGACCCGACGGGGGGCCTTCTGCCAGAGGTACGCGGCACGGGGAGGCCCTGTTCCCCCGAACTCTCTCTGCTCCAGCGATAGGGACGATGGAGTCGCCCAGGTCCACCGAGAGGCTCGCCTCATCCCACGGTTGGGCCCCGACCCCTCGCCCTCTCTCGGGCCTCCTCGATCCTGAGGCGTGAGGATGCTGGCCCTGTGCCGCGCCCTCGCCCCGGCGGTCGGCGGCGACTCCCTGGGGGAAGAGCCGCTGCCGCCCTCACCCCCTGCGACTCCTTCGGACGGCCCTCCCCGCCTCCTCCAGCCGGTCCCCGCTGAAGACCGACGTGAAGATCCGGTGCACCGCCTCGGTGTGCGAGCGGTGGGCACGCAGGAGCGCCGGCCCCGCCCCGAGGTCCTTCTCGTCCCGGTAGCCGAGGCGCATCGCGCACAGGCGGATCTCGTCTTCCGAGGCCGGGAGCGAGTGGACCTGGGCGTCCGCCACCATCTGGAGCTTGTTCTCCACGTCGCGCAGGAACACGTACGCCCGGCGCAGCTCCCGGTGCTCGTCGTCGCCCAGCAGGCGGGCGTGGTGGAGGGCGTCGAGGGCGCCCAGGGTGTCGCGGGCCCGCAGCCCGGGTCGCCGTGGGCCGAAGCGGAGCTGGAAGGTCTGGACCAGGAACTCGATCTCTCGGATCCCGCCCGTGCCCAGCTTGACGTTGCGTTCGGTCTCACCCTTCTTCGCCACCTCGAGGTCGGTCTCCTCCTTGAGGCGGCGCACCTCGGCCACCGCCGCCGCGTCGAAGGGCCGGCCGAAGAGAAAGGGACGCACCCGCTTCAGGAACCGGAAGCCGAGGGGCCGGTCCCCGGCGACGGGACGGGCCCGCAGGAGGGCGAGTCGCTCCCAGGTCCGGCCCCGGGTGCGGTAGTACTCCTCGAGGGCACGGAGCGACTGGGCCACCGCCCCCACGCGGCCCTCCGGCCGGAGCCGGAGGTCCACACGGTAGACCGAGCCCTCGCCCGTCGTCTCCGCCAGATAGGAGGTCACGCGGCGGGCGAGGGCGCCACAGTACTCGTTGCGCGTCGGGGCGGATGCCCGCCGGGCCATACGGCCCCGGTCGCTCGCGTAGAGGTAGACGAGGTCGACGTCGGAGCTGAAGTTGAGCTCCCCCGCCCCCATCTTGCCGAGGGCGAGCACGGTGAACCCGGAGCCCGCGGTCCGCTCCTCCGGCGCCAGGGGGGGCAGCCCGTGCTCCTGGCGGAGGGTCTCCTCCGCCAGCTCGTACGCCTTCTGCACGAGGACCTCGGCGAGGAGGGTCAGGGAGGCCAGCGTCTCCTCGACGGTGGCCAGCCGGAGCAGGTCCCGAACGCCGATGTGGAGGATCTCCCGACGACGGACGATGCGCAGCCCGTCGAGGCGACGCTCGATCGACGCGAGGGGGGCGAGGAACCGGTTCAGGTCGGCCTCGATGGCCGCGCGACCCCGGGAGCGCTCGAGGACCTGGGGGTCGGCGAGCCAGTGGAACCAGGGCGGGTTCCGCACGAGGATCTGGGCCATGAAGACGCTGGCCCCGAAGGCCCGGGCCAGCAGCTCCATGGCGTGGGGTCGCTCCGCCAGCTCCGAGAGGAGCTGGAGAGGCCCGAGCGTCGCGCGCATGAAGCGCTCCAGGTGCCCCAGGGCCTGGTCCGGATCGGCGGACAAGGAGAGGCAGCGGAGCAGCTCGGGGAGCAGCTCCGCCAGACGCTGGCGCAGCGTGGGATCGGAGGCCAGCCGCTGGAGCTCGCGGTCCGCCTCCGCCGGATCCTTGAAGCCGAAAGGCGCGAGAAGCGCCGACACCTCTCCCGGCTCGAGCTCGGGCGCGAGCAGAAGGTCGCGGACGTCGGCGCGGGCACCCATGCTTCCGAAGGTGCGGCGACGGCCCCGTGTCTCTTCTAACGACACGGGGCCGCCGCCGCCGGAGAACGCAACGGGTGTATCAGATATCGAAGTAGAGAGCGAACTCCCACGGATGCGGCCGCAGGCGCAGGGCGTCCACCTCGTGCTTGCGCTTGTACTCGAGCCAGTTCTCGATGAAGCCCTTGGTGAAGACGTCCCCCTTCAGCAGGAAGTCGTGGTCCGCCTCGAGCTCGTCGAGAACGTCACCGAGAGAGCCCGGGAGCTGCTTGACCTTGAGCGCCTCCTCGGCGGGCAGGTCGTACAGGTCCTTGTCCAGGGGCTCGCCGGGGTCGATCTTGTTCTGGATCCCGTCCAGGCCCGCCATCAGGCAGGCCGCGAACGCCAGGTAGGGGTTGGCGGTCGGGTCCGGGGTCCGGAACTCGATCCGCTTCGCCTTCTCCGAGGACGAATACATGGGGATGCGGACGGCGGCGGAGCGGTTGCGGGCGCTGAAGGCCAGGTTGATCGGGGCCTCGTAGCCCGGCACCAGGCGGCGGTACGAGTTGGTCGAGGAGGCCACGAACGCGCACAGCGCCGGGGCGTGCTTCAGGATGCCTCCGATGTAGTGTCGGGCGGCCTGGGAGAGGTCGGCGTAGCCCCCCTTCTGGTACATGATGTTCTTGCCGCCCTTCCACACCGACTGGTGGGTGTGCATGCCGGAGCCGTTGTCCTGGAAGACCGGCTTGGGCATGAAGGTCACGGTCTTCCCGTGCTTCTTGGCGGTGTTCTTGGTGATGTACTTGTACCAGAGCACCTTGTCGGCGACGTTCACCAGGGTGTCGAACCGCATGTCGATCTCGGTCTGGCCGCCGGAGGCCACCTCGTGGTGGTGAACCTCGCAGAGGATACCCGCCTCCTCGAGGGTGGTCACCATCTCGGAACGGATGTCCTGGTAGTGGTCGGCCGGGGAGACCGGGAAGTACCCCTGCTTGTAGCGGGGCCGGTAGCCGAGGTTCGGCCGCTCCGGGGTCCCCTCGCGTCCGGCGTTCCAGAACGCGGCCTCGGAGTCCAGGAAGTAGAACCCGAAGTTGTAGTCCTGGTCGAAGCGGACGTTGTCGAGGATGAAGAACTCCAGCTCGGGGCCGAAGTAGGCGGTGTCGCCGATGCCCGTCGACTTGAGGTAGGCCTCGGCCTTCTTGGCCACGTTGCGGGGGTCGCGGTCGTAGCGCTCGCCGGTGATCGGGTCCTTGATGTCGCAGATCAAGACCAGGGTCGGCTGGGCCGTGAACGGGTCCATCTTCGCGGTGGTGGGATCGGGCATGAGCAGCATGTCCGACTCGTTGATGGTCTGGAAGCCGCGAATCGAGGATCCGTCGAAGCCGATCCCCTCCTTGAACAGATCCTCGGTCAGCTCGCGCGCCGGGATCGAGAAGTGCTGCCACAGGCCGGGCATGTCGATGAAGCGAAGATCCACGATCTTCACGTCATTCTCCTTGGCCTGCTTCAAGACGTCGCTCGGTGTCATGCGTTCTCCTTACAGACAGTGTTCGAACGGGACGCCGGCGACCCTCCGGCCCCCCGGGATTGCTCAGGTCCTTCCGTCGGGCCCTGGAGGGCGCGCCGACGGAACGGGTCGATCGACGGTTTCTTGGATACGTCCCCTCCCCGGGCCACGCCGTGATCCAGGAAGGGTGCGAAGCGTCTGCGTGCGGCGGTGGCGGAGCCCACGGACCTCAGAAGGCAAAGCTGACTCCTGCGAGAAACCATGCCCCCAGAGGCTGCTCCGGGAGGACCTTCTCGTCGAGCGAGCCGGAGTACCCCACCGAGCCGCTCAGCCCGAAGACGTCGTTGAACTGGTGCGAGATCCCCGCCGTGAGGTTGTAGTTGTAGAAGCCGCCCTCTTCTCCGCCGTAGGCCCTGGCGTAGTCCCCGGCGGCCATACCGATGAGGCCTGTGAGGTCGATCGAAGTCTTCTTCCCGAGGGCGATGCTGTAGGTCACGTCCGCGGTGGCATACAAGCTGTCGACCGCACCGAAGTCGTAGTAGACCGACACCGACGGGGTGAGGATCATCTCCTTGCTCCAGGACAGGTAGACCTCCTGGGTGGAGAAGCCCTCGACCTGCGGGAACTCGTAGAGGATGACGCCGACCTCGAAGCCGGCCGGAAGCCCAGCGTGTGCGGTCAAGTCGATCTCGCTGAACTCTCTCGACGTCAGGCTGCCGTCGAAGTCGCCGATGTCCCAGTTGCCCCAGACATTGAAGCCAATCGGGACGCTGCCGGCGTTGAGGCTCCCCGAGTCCAGGGAGAACTGGGCGACGCCGCTGTCGTTGAGCACGATGCCGCGCCAGATGTAGGCGTTTCCAAAGCTCAGGCTGAACGTCGAATCGGCAGCCTCCGCCGGACCGCCCCCCAGTCCGAGGACGGCGAACGAGGCCGCCAGGGTCCAGCGGGTCAGCCTTGTCGCCAGAAGAGGTCTGGACGGCTTGAGCTCACGTGTCATAATCCACTCACTCCAAGTCGTATCTGATGGGACAACTGAGCGGCGCGTCGCGGCCACGACGCGCCGCCGGATTTCAGTGGTGGGCGACGGGTATCGCCCGCCGGAGCCGGTTTCCCCGCTCATGCTCCCGCTCCCGCATCTCCGGCCAGCGTGCGAAAGGTGTCCGGGGCGTAGGCATCGTTGCCGTGCTCGTGGCTGTCGAGTCCCTCGACCTCCTCCTCGGGGGAGACCCGCAGGCCCACTGTCGCCGCGACCAGCTTGAAGAAGATCCACATCGTGGTGAACGTCCAGACGAAGGCGGCGGCGATGCCGAGGAGCTGCACACCGATGATGGCGAGGCTCGTGCCCTCGGCATTGAACAGGCCCGCGGCCAGCGTTCCCCACGCGCCATTCACGCCGTGGACCGAGATGGCGCCCACGGGGTCGTCGATGTGGAGACGGTCGAAGAACAGGACGGAGAACACGACGAGCGCGCCCGCCACGAGTCCGATGATGATGGACGAGCCCGGGGTGACGTTGGCGCAGCCGGCGGTGATGCCGACCAGGCCGGCCAGCGCGCCGTTCAGCGCCATCGTGGCGTCCGGCTTCTTCAGGTAGAGCCAGGCGGTGATCATGGCAGCTACGGCCCCGGCGGCAGCGGCCAGGTTGGTGTTGACCGCGATGAGCGCGATGCTGGTGTCGGCGGTGGTGGTGCTCCCGGCGTTGAATCCGAACCATCCGAACCAGAGCAACAGGACGCCCAGGGTCGCGAAGACCAGGTTGTGACCGGGCATGGCCCGGGGCCTGCCGTCCTTGCCATAGCGACCGAGTCGCGGCCCGAGGACGATGGCCCCGGCCAGCGCCGCCCAGCCGCCCACGCTGTGGACGACGGTGGAGCCGGCAAAGTCGATGAAGCCCATCCCCTCGAGCCAGCCACCGCCCTTGTACAGGCCGCCCCAGGCCCAGCTCCCGAAGACGGGGTAGACGATGGCGGTCAGGAACACGCTGTACATGAGGTAGCTGGTGAACTTCGTCCGCTCGGCCATGGCCCCGGACACGATCGTGGCCGCGGTGGCCGCGAAGACGACCTGGAACATCCAGAAGACGTAGACCCAGGGGTCCTGCTCCACCGCGAAGTCGGAGAGCAGAAAGCCGCTGGTGCCGAACCAGCCGGTGGAGCTGACGCCGAACATCAGCCCAAAGCCGATCAGGAAGAAGGAGAGCGAGCCCACCGAGAAGTCCATGAGGTTCTTCATGCAGATGTTGACGGCGTTCTTGGCCCGGGTGAGGCCGGTCTCCACGAGGGCGAAGCCGGCCTGCATCAGGAAGACCAGGCAGGCCGCGACGAGGGTCCAGAGGTAGTTGGCGTGGCTCTGGACGGTGGCGATGGCCTCCGCGTTGCTCTCCGGCGTGGGCGGGACAGCCGCCTCCTCGGCGAGGGCCGCGGGCACGAGGCCCAGGGCCGCCGCGAGGATCAGGGCCATGCGGGCGTAGCTCCCAATCGAGCGCAGGTCGAGTGTCTTCACAGTGCCCCCTCCCCCCGCTCCCCGGTGCGGATGCGGATCACCTCTTCGAGAGCGGAGACGAAGATCTTCCCGTCACCGAACTTGCCCGTCTTGGCGGTCGTCAGAACGGCCTCCACCACGGGGTCCACGAGCTCCTCGGAGACGGCCACCTCGATCTTCACCTTGGGCAGGAACTCCACCTTGTACTCGCTGCCCCGGTAGGTCTCGGTGTGGCCCTTCTGCCGACCGAAGCCCTTCACCTCACTCACCGACATTCCGACGATCCCCACCTCCTGCAACGCGGTCTTGACCGCGTCCAGGAGGTGAGGTCGCACGATGCATTCGACCTTCTTCATCGGGCCTCCTTGGTTGCCTGCTTCTCCGGCCGGACCCCGAGGGCCGTGAGGAGGGCGGACTCGACCTCCCCCAGGACATCGGGTAGCAGCTTCATGCCGGCCGCGTCCGTCACGTAGAAGACGTCGAGGGCGAGCGCCTTCGCGGTCGCGATCTTGGCGAAGGTGATGTCCAGTCCCAGGTCGGCCAGGGCCTCCGAGATGGTGAAGGCGAGCCCGGGCTGGTCGGGGGCCCGCACCTCCACGATGGTCGCGGTGGCGGAGCCGTCGTTGTCGAAGCGGACGCTCGGCCGGCGCTTGATCCGCCCCCAGTGACGGGGCAGTCGGCGCCGCTGGCTCCGGCGCCACCGCTCGACCGTGGTCGCCACGTCCGTCTCGCCGGACACCGCCCTGGTGAGCGCGGCCTCGATGCGGGCCTTGCGCTCCGGCGAGACCGGGGCGTGATCGGGGAGCTCGCTCACCCGGAGGGTGTCCAGGACCAGGCCGTCGGCCCGGCTGAACAGGTCCACGCTCAGGATGTCGATGTGGCTGGCGCTGAGGGTTCCCGACACCGCGGCGAACAGCCCCCGGCGGTCGCGGGCGGTCACCGTCAGCTCGCTGGCGCGCCCGCTCTCCAGGTCGTGCCAGGCGATGGCCACCGGCCGCTCGTGGCGGGAGCAGAGGAGACGGAAGTGGCGGGCCATGCGCGCGGAGTCGGTGCTGCGCAGGTACCGCTCCGGCAGGAGGCCGAAATGGTGCTCGATCTTCTCGGGGGGGAACTCCTCGCGCAGGATCGCGACCGCGGCCTCGCGCTCGGCATCGGCCCGATCGCCGTGACCCTCCCCGCCCAGCAGGCGGTAGCGCGTCCGGTCGTACAGCTCCCACAGGAGCGTGGCCTTCCACTCCGTCCAGATGCCGGGCCCCACCGCCCGGTGGTCGGCGTAGGTGAGCAGGTGCAGCAGGTTGAGCCGCTCCAGGCTCCCCACGCGGGCGGCGAAGGCCTCGATCAGCGCGGGCTCGGACAGGTCACGCTGCTGGGAGAGCTGGGACATCTCCAGGTGGGCCTCGATGAGGAAGAGCACCCGGGCCGCGGCCTCGGGGTCGAGACCGAGATGCACGAGGGTGCGGATGGCGATGCGGGCCCCCTTCTCGACGTGCCCGCCGCCTCGTCCCTTGCCGATGTCGTGGAGGAGCATCCCGAGGTAGAGCGGCATCGCGTCCTCGAGCTCGTCGAGGACGCTCCCGAAGCGCACCAGCTCGGGCCGATCTCCCCTCGCCACCTCGTCGAGGGCCTCGAGCGCGCGCAGGGTGTGTTCGTCCACCGTGTAGCGGTGGAAGTGGTCGTGCTGGACGAGGAGGCTGATCCGCGCCCACTCGGGCAGGAGGCGACCCAGGATCCCCGTCTCGTGCAGAGCGCGCATGGCCGAGGCGACGTGGCCCCGCCGCTCGAGGAGACGGAGGAGGGTCCGGGTGGCCTCCGGCGACGAGCGGAAGCTCCGGTCCACGAGGCCCGAGTGGGAGCGCAGCTGGAGCTTCAGCTCGTCGGAGAGCGCGAGGCCTTCGACCTGTGCCACCTCGACGGCCTCGAGGAGAGCGGCGGGGCTCGTCGGGAAGTCGGGCTCCCGGGCGAAGAGCTGGCCCTCGCGCACCTCGAAGCCGCGCAGGCGGCGCGGGCGACGGCGCAGCGCGGGGAAGAGCCGACGCGGCCGCGGCGACTCGAGGTGGCGGAGCAGGAAACGCCGGGACACCTCGTGCAGCTCCGTGGCGCGCCGGTAGTAGTCCCGCATGAAGAGCTCGGAGTCGAGAAGCCCGCGCCTGGCCTCGTAGCCGAGGCGCGGGGCGAGCTCGGCCTGGAGGTCGAGGCTCAGGAAGTCCGTCCGGCGCCCGGTGGAGAAGTGGGCCTCGTTGCGCACCCGCCACAGGAAGTCGCTGGTCCGCCGGGCGACGCGGTACTCGGCGGCGGAGAGCCACCCCTCGCTCTTGAGCACGGAGAGGTGACCGCTGCCGAAGCGGGCGTGAGCCACCCACTGGACGGTGTGCAGGTCGCGCAGGCCCCCGACCCCCTCCTTCACGTTCGGCTCCTGCACGCACACGGCGTTTCCCTGCTTGGCGTAGCGCTCCTCGGTCTCGAGGCGCATCGCCTCGAGGAACCGTCGAGTCGCCTTCGGGTCCCGGAGCAGGCCCTCGTCGAGCGCGGTCAGGAGATCGTCGAAGAGACCGGGGCTGCCTCCGACCAGCCGCGCCTCGGTCAGCGCGGTCCGGGAGTGGAGGTCGTCACGGGCCTCGGCCACGCACTCCCCCGGCGACCGGAAGCTGTGCCCCACCGCGAGGCCGGCGTCCCAGAGCAGCTGCAGCGCCCGCTCGACGAAGGCGGTGACCGCCGAGGAAGCCCCTTCGGGGTGCAGGAACAGGAGGTCCACGTCGGAGTAGGGCGCGAGCTCGGCCCGGCCATAGCCGCCGAGGGCCACCACGGCGCTGCCGGACAGCTCCGCCTGCGCCGCCGGCCCCGCCTCGTCGAGCGGCCGCCCGGCAGGCCCGCTTGACCACCAGGTCCACCTGATAGCTGCGGGCGGTGGCGATCTCGGAGCCGCCGAGGCCGAGGCGGTGCCGCATCCTCAGCCGCTCGGTCTCCAGGCGAACGTAGCGCCGCAGGCCGTCCAGAAGCTCGGACTCGTCGCCCTCGACGGGGGCCCCCGGGGACACCTCGGCGGGACTCGGGTGGGATCGGTCGGGCGACATCATGACGCCTGACCCGAAGAGCAAGCGCCGTACCGGTCCCTGGCGGGCGCTGGTGCAGCCTTGTTTGTCTATTTTCTGAAGCTACTTACGACACTCAGTCGAGACTCGGCCTCAGCATGCCAAAGAAGACATGATTGTCGGAGTCCCTCAATTCAATCTCATAAATGTCAGATCAGTCCAGCAGCGCCACCGGAGCATCGTTCCCAAATGGGGCAGACGCCAGAGAATCATTCACAATGCTCATGGCCCATACGGCAACACGATTGTCGGAAGTCGTCCCCTTTCCGACATCAAGGTGGGCCACGACGGTCCAGCAGATGCGCCCGTCGTGTCCCCGGCCCTTCATGGGATGATGGGCGCGATGAGCGGCCTGAAAGCCTGGCTCGGGGTGGCCCGGGCCCCCTTTCTCCTCCTGCCCGTCACCCTCGTCGGGCTGGGCGCGGCCGCTGCCGCCTGGGAGGGGACGTTCGGCCTGACACCGACCGTCCTGGCCGTCTTGGGCCTCGTGGCCCTGCACATCGCGGTCAACGCCCTCAACGAGGCGAGCGACATGAGGACGGGCATCGACCTGCACACCCGAAGCGCACGCCCTTCTCGGGCGGCAGCGGGACGCTGCCCGCGGGCGAGCTGTCGGTGCGGGCCACTCGGATATTCGCGCTCACCTGCGTGGCCCTCGGAGGCGGGATCGGAGTGCACTTCGCGCTCCAGCTCGGCTGGGGCTTCGTGGCCCTCTCGGCCCTGGGAGCGGCCGGCGTGCTCCTCTACTCCGAGGTCTTCGCTCGCGCGGGCCTGGGGGAGCTCTTCGCCGGCCTCGGCCTGGGTGCACTCCCGGTGTGGGGCGCGGCCTGGGTTCAGGGACGCGAGCCGGGGGCCGCCGCCCTGTGGGCCGGCGTCCCCGCCTTCTGCATGACCTTCAACCTGCTTCTGCTGAACGAGTTCCCGGACGAGGAGGCCGACCGCGGGGGTGGCCGGCGCAACCTGGTGATCCTCCTCGGCCGCCAGACGGCCGCCGTCCTCTACGCGGTGGTCGCGCTGGTGGCCCCGGCCTCCATCCTCTTGGCGGTGGCCCTGGGGGCCCTGCCCCCGGTGGCTCTGGTGGCCGTGCTTCCTTCTCTCCTGCTGGCGAAGCCGCTGGGATGGGCCGTCGCGCGGCCCCGCGAGCCCGTCCCGATTCCCGCTCTCGGGGCCAACGTGGTCTGGAACCTGGGTACGAACACCGTCCTTGCCCTGTCCCTGCTGACGGCAACGGCGCTTCGGTAGCCCGGGTCGCGGCTGCCCGACCTCGCGCGACGGGGCGTTCGCGGTCACCTACGTGAATCGACCGGGGAACGGAGGGCCAACGGGAGATCCACGGGCTCGACCCGCCTGCCGACGTGCTGCGGCAGGTCCACTCGAGGAACCCCGAGCGTATCTTCCCGCCCTCCAAGAGTTTGGACACCTTGCGTCAATAACTTGGACCGGAACCTTCGGGCACTCGGGTCCGTCCCTACACACAGAGATCGACGAGACGCACCCAAGGGGGCAACCAGGAGGCTTAGGGACATGCGGAAGGTGACTTTGATCGCGATCGCGCTTCTGGCGGTGACCAGCCTGGCCTTTGCCGGCGAGGCGCAGATCGCCAAGGGCAAGGTGCAGGCCGTCTCCGCCAATGCCGTGACCGTCGCCGGGGAGAACGGCGAGGTGTGGACCTTCGAGGTCACCGAGAAGAGCATGGTGGTCGCCGAAGGGGCCGCCCACAAGTCGGAAGACCTCAGCGCGGTCGGGAAGAAGGCGACCATGGACGAGTTCGTGCGGGAGAACCAGTACGTCACCGTGAACTACTGGGAGAATGACGGCACGCGCTACATCGAGAAGCTGCGCGTGCACTAGTCGCTTCGCTCCGGCGCCGTGCCCGCTGCCAGCGCCACACGAGGCCCGCCCCGATGGGGGCGGGCTTCTCTCTTTTCCTGGGAAGCCCGATTTCTCTTGCCCAGGAGTCTGGATTCGATCTAGGCTGAGTTGTTTCGGGACAACCTCAAGGAGGACGATCGATGGTGCGCAGACTCGCCTTTGTCGCAGTTGCCGTGCTCCTGGTCGCGACGTTCTCGTTTGCCGCTGACGCCGAGGAGGCCGAAGGAACGGTCAAGGCCGTCACCAGCACGTCCGTCACGGTGACCGACGCCGGAGGGTCCGACTGGGTCTTCGCGGTCAACGACGACACCGTGGTCGTGGCCAAGGGCGCTTCCCACAAGATGAAGGACCTGGACGAAGCCGGCGAGGCCAAGACGATCGACAAGTTCGTGATGGTCGACCAGAAGGCGACGGTCAAGTACGAGAAGAAGGACGACAAGAACTACGCGAAGGAGATTCGCGTCCGCTGATCCGGCCGGCCGTCAACGAAAGGCCCGCTCCGCTCCGGCGAGCGGGCCTTTCTTCCCTCTGGCCTGCCGCCTGGTTCCTCCGACGGCCCGGTGCCGGCTCCCCGCATCGGCGCCTGGCGCCGCCTGCTCGATCCCTTCTCTGGCGTCTGGGTAGACCGCGTGTGGGCCACCACGCCGGCCCACGCGGATCGCATCCGAGCCGCCTCAGAAGGGGAAGACCGCGGCTTCGCCGCGCTTCTCGATGAGCTCGTCCAACTTCGCCACGATCTTGTCGCGCCGCTTCAGGAGCTGGCGAACGGACTTCTCGCCAAAGAAGAGCCACGGCTTCAGCCGCTCCATCACCGTCGCCTCGTCGAGAGCCTTCAGCGACTCGTAGAACTGGCGGTCCGTCTGGACGATGTCGTCGAACCTCGGCAGCTCGTCGCGGGCGAAGGCCCGGGAGTGGTCGATCAGAATGAGGTTCCACTGGTCGTCGATGAGGATGTTGCCGGCGTTGCGGTCGATGTTGGCGATGAGCGCGTCGAAGATGCGCTGCCGGCACACCTGTCGCCCCCACTGCCGGGCTTGCGGGGGCGTTTCCTTGCCTGCGCTCTTGAGCAGCCGGCAGCCGTTCAGCCACAGCTGGGCGGAGGCCCTGTTCCCGTCGATCTCACGCTCCACAGTCACCGGCACCATGTCGAGTCCGAGCAGGCGATCCAGCTCGTAAGCCGCGATCTCCGACTTGTAGCTCTCCCAGTAGCCGTTCTGCCGCTTTGGGGGCAGGACCTTGATCAGCGCGCACTGCGCCAGGCCTCCGGCCGTGAAGAACGCCCGGTCCGGGTTGGTCACCCCCTCGCCCACCTTCTCCATCCGCTCGATGGGGGTGTTGCGGAGGCTCTCCTCGAACTCGGCGTGCCGCCCCACCCAGATCTTGGCGGCGGTCGTGGAAGCGGCCGCCTCGCCGGTGGGACCAGCCAGGTCCTGGCCAGGCGACAGTCCCGGGGTCAACAGGACGAGGGTGGCGCTCAGAGCCAGCGTTCCACGCATGGGTCCTTCCTCCGCGGAGTGTGGGATTGGGGCGAGTGTACACCCTCCGCGGACGAGCGGCACCGCGGGGGTGAGAACTCTCCCCGGAATGCGCTAGCCTTGCAGGTTGGGGGTGTCGACCCCTGACGGGCGCGGAGAAGCGGCGAGGAGGACGAGATGCGCGAGGGGCGGACGACATGGGGCGGGTGGGCGGCGAGCGCGACGGCAGCGCTGGCCTTGCTGCTGGGAGCCCTTTTCCCCAGCCCGGCCCTCCCCGCCGGCGACAGGTGGGAGTGGGACGGCGTCGACCGGGTCGTCGCCGTCGGCGATGTTCACGGCCGCTACGACCAGCTGACCGCGATCGTCCAGGGAACCGGCCTGACCGACGAGACGCTGCGCTGGACGGGCGGGGACGACCACCTGGTCCTGTGTGGTGATCTGCTGGACCGCGGTTCGGACGACCGCGCCGTCATGGACCTCGCCCGCCGACTCCAGGAGGAGGCCGAGAAGGCGGGGGGGCGCGTCCACGTCCTGCTGGGCAACCACGAGGTCATGAACCTCACGCGTGATTTCCGGTACGTGCGCCCGGGAGGCTGGGCGGCCTTCGTCCCCGACGAGGACTCCGGAGACCGGAGAAAGGCCTGGAAGAAGGCACAGAAGAGCTTCTCGGCGAAGGGGGCCAGCGAGGACGAGGCCCGGGCCGCCTTCGACGAGAAGTACCCACCGGGCTACTTCGCGCGGGAACGGGCGTTGTCCCGGAAGGGAGAGTACGGCTCCTGGCTCCTCGACCAGCCCAGCGTGATCAAGGTCAACGGAGTCCTCTTCGTTCACGGGGGACTCACCCCCCGGGTGGCGGCGCTCGGGATCGACACGATCAACGAGCAGGTCCGCGAGGGCATCCGGACCTTTCTCGAGTCGGCGGATCTCCTCCAGCGGGTCATGACCGTCCCCGGCAGCTTCGGCCAGCTCCACGGCACCGCCCAGCAGATCCTTCAGCTCGCCCGGGAGGGGCGCCCCGTCGACCCGAACCTGGAGCGGGCGGCGGAGGTCCTCGTCGAGCAGCTCGACGAGCTTCCCTTCGCCCCGGACGGCCCCATGTGGTATCGCGGCAGCTCCCTGGAGAACGAGAGGCTCGAGAGAGGGCGAGTGAGGGGGGTCCTCGAGCAGCTGGACGCGCGCGCCATCCTCGTGGGCCACAGCGTCACCCGCACCGGGCGGGTCTCGTCGCGGTTCCAGGGCCGGTTCATCCGCGCCGACGTGGGCATGGGCTACGGCCGCCAGGGACACGCCGTGGTCTTCGAGAACGGCAGGGTCTCCACCTTCGACCCCGTCACCCGACAGGCCTCGGTTCCCTACGCGGAGCCGCCGTACGGCGAGGGCTGGACCGGGGGCAGCGTCAACATGCCCGACGCCGAGCTGGAGCGGTTCCTCCGCGAGGCCGTGGTCGTCGAGCGCACCGAGATCGCCCGCGGGGGCCTGACCGCCGAGCGCTGGGAGCTGGAGGGCGAGGGAATGAAGCTCCGAGGGATCTTCAAGGACGTCGAGCAGGAGCCGCCGGGCCCGGGCCGACCCGAGTCCCGTCGGTACCAGCACGAGGTGGCGGCCTACGAGCTGGACCGGATGCTCGACATTGGGCTGGTGCCCCCGGTGGTGGTGCGAGAGGTGGACGGCCGCCGCGGGGCGCTGCGTCCGGTCTCGGAGACCGCCCTCGACCTGGTGTCGGTCCGTGGCCTCCAGGACCTGGAGGGAGCGGAGCCCGAGGAGACCATACAGGCAGTGGCGGAGTCCTACGGGCTCTCGGTCCCGGAGCTCAAGGAGCAGGTCGTCCGGGCGCGCGTCTTCGACGGCCTCATCGGCAACCTGGGGCGCACCGACGTCGACAAGCTGTTCATTCCCGCCGAGGGCCGCGTGGCCCTCGTCGACCAGGACGAGGCCTTCGGGCTCGCCACCGATCTCGACCCCGCGCTCCTGAACCCGTGCCGTCCGCTTCCGGCGGATCTCCGCATCTACCTGATGGAGCTGAGCGCGGATGGGCTGAAGGACGAGCTGGGTGAGTACCTCACGGGGCCCCAGATCGAGGCGGTCCTGCAGCGCCGCGACCGCGTCCTCGAGGTCTGCAGAACACCCTGAGTCCTGCGAGTGGACGCCGGCAGCGGGGGGGGAGACGGGACGCTTAGTTAGTAGAAGACGCTGTCGCCCCGCTCGGCCACCAGGGCGTCGACGCGCTCCAGGAGCAGCTCCCGGCGCCGGGCCAGACACATGAGCTCCTCGCCGTCGAGATACGGACCGACCGCGTCCCTCAGGGTGTCCTCGTCCATCGCCTTCAAACGGACCCACATCGCGCGGTTGACGCGGGTGAGGCTCCCGCCGTCGAGCAGCTCGGGGACAGGCTGGAAGGCCCGGGTGTGGTCGATCAGCCATATCTTGTAGCTCTCGTCGACGACGACGTTTCCGGAGTTGCGGTCGACGTTGAGGATCAGGTTGTCGAAGAAGTCCCGGTCCCAGACCTGCCGGACCCAGTCGAGGGGTCGGGGAGGCTTGAAGCCCTTCGCCCGTTCGTCCAGGCTCTCCTCCACCCAGATCTGGACCGACCCGCTCCGGCCCTGGATCCGCCGCTCGGTGGTCGGCGGGACGCGGTCGAGCCCCAGCACCCGCGAGAGCCGGTAGGCCGCGCACTCGAAGCGGCAGGAGTCACGGAACCGGCGGTAGTGGCGACCCTCGATGGAGACGCCCTGGCGCTCGACGTCGCCGTAGCGGAAGGCCGCGCGGGCGCGGACGCCGTCCTTCTCGAGGACGAGCTTCAGGGGCTTTGTGATCCCCACCGGGATCCCCTTGGACTCCACCACCTCGGCCGTGCGCAGGAACTCCACGATCTCCTGCTCGGTGGAGAAGGGGAGCGGCTTCCCGTCGGGGCCCTTCCAGACCACGAGGGCGCCCGCCGCGTCCTCTGCGGCCACGGGGCCTCCTCCCGCGAGGGCGAGCGCTCCCAGGACCACCAGACACACGGCCCCGCGGCTGTTCACCGCGACCTTCCCCTGTGGCCTCTCGTCGTGTCCCTCGTCGCCCGGGGCGCTCACGGCCCCCCGACCGCCGCCGGCACAGGAGCGGCCTCCTGCCCCGCCGGGGGCATCGAGATCACCGCCCGAGAGTCCGGGTAGAGGGCGCTGATCGTCCCGTCCCCGGCCACCTCGAGGGCCGCCAGGCTGTCGTGGTAGACCGGCGACATGCCCACGTCGATCATGATCACACGCCCGTCGAAGCGGCTCTGGATCCGCCCGGTCTTGGTGACGGTGTGGGCCACGACGATGAACCGCGCCTCCATGTCCGCCAGGATCTGCTCCACGCTGGACGCCAGCGCGGCCTCGTCCTCGCTAACGAGGCCTCGGTACCACAGCGGCCCCGCGCCCCCCGCGGCCAGCGAGGCCCCGGGGTTCCGGCGGGTCTTGTCGATGTCCGTCGTGATCTCGCGACGGACCTGCTTGTTGATGCCCTCGCAGCCGAGCGCGGCCACCTCGGGCGTGAGGCCGCCGTGGAGGAACACGACTCCGTTGACCCGGGCGACGGTGTCGAGGCCGCGCAGCCAGCGCCCGTACTCGCCGTCTTCCGAGAAGGCGCGGGTGCGCTCCACGAAGCCGAGAGGGGCCTCCTTCTCCAGCTTCTGGCGGTAGGCGTCCTCGTCGAACTCCTCTCCCGCCGCCCTCGCGCGGTCGCGGGCGCGGGAGATGGCGTTGGCGTAGAACCGCTGGATCCGCCGCATCGAGTCCATGGTCCGGAACGACTCGTACTCTTCAGGATCGACGTAGCGCAGGTCCCCGAGGATGTTCATGATCTCGTGGTTGCCCAGCAGGACGTGAGCACGGCCTCCCGCATCCTTCGCCTCCTTCTGGAGACGCCTCAGGAGGTCCATGACCTTGCGGGTGTCCTTCCCCCGATCGGTGAAGTCGCCGAGCTGGACGAGGTGGGTGGTCCCCCCCGTCCAGTGCGCGTCCTCGTCGACGATCCCCGCCATCCGGAGGACCTCGACGAAGTTGTCGTAGGCCGCGTGGATGTCGCCCACCGCCACCACGCGGGGGGCCTCGACGTTGCAGGCATCCTCGGCGGGGGAAGACGCGGCGGGGGAAGACGCGGCGGGGACGACCAGCAGGAGGGCAGCGACCAGCAGCCGGGAAGCAGCGCCGTTGGACATGATCTGCAAGGAACGATCCTCCAGGAGGGATGTACTGCAGAGTGTACACCCCCGCACACCTCTGGTTTAATGGCGCCGCGGGACCACCTCCATGCTCGAGTTCCTGAAGCGCACCTTTCCCCTGCAGCGCGGGGAACTCTCGCGAGGTGTTCTCCTCGCCGTCTACCTCTTCTTCATCATCAGCGCCTACGTGGTGGCGCGGGTGGTCCGGGACGCCTTCTTCCTGGCCCAGTACCGGGCCGAGCTTCTGCCCTACCCGGACATCACGGTCTTCCTCCTGGTCCCGGTGGTGGTGGCGGCCTACATCTGGATCGGCAAGCGCACGGGGTTGCGTTGGGCCCTCATGGGAAGCCTCCTCTTGTGCAGCGCCGGAAGCCTGGTCGCCGCCGCCTACGCCGACTGGCCGCTCCTGTCCCCGGTCTTCTACGTCCTGGTGAGCATCTTCGGTGTCATGGCGCCGGCCCAGGGCTGGACCCTGGCCAACTACGTCCTCACCCCGCGGGAGGCCAAGCGTGTCTTCGGGCTGGTGGCAGCGGGGACGAGCTCGGGGTCGGTCTTTGGCGGATTCCTCTCCAAGGTCCTCACCGACGCCTATGGCGCGGGAAGCCTTCTCGTAGCCACGGCCGTCCTGCTCCTCGTGGCCACGGTCGTCGTGGAGATCCTCTGGCGCCGCCGGCCCGACGATCTCGCCTCCATGGAGCCCGAACTGGGGGAGGGCGAGCGCTCCCGAAGCCTCCGTGAGAGCCTGGGCGTGGTCGTCGCCTCGCCCTACCTGCGGGCGGTGGCCGGGGTCATCGGCCTGTCGTCGCTGGTCACGTACCTCGTGGGATGGCAGTACAAGGCCCTCGTCCAGCAGTTCGTGTTCGAGACATCGGGCGCGTCAGGGGGCAAGGACGCCCTCGCGTCCTTCTTCGGGACCTTCGAGTTCGTCGCCTCCGTCGGCTGCCTCGTGGTCGGGATCCTGCTCACCGCCGGGATCCTCCGCCGATCCGGGCTCCGGACCGTCCTCTTCGTGCTCCCCCTGGGGCTGCTCCTGGGATCGGTTGGGCTCCTCCTGTCTGGCGCGCTCCTGGTGAGGCTGCTCCCGCGAGCCATCGACCGGATCCTCCGGTACTCCCTGGACAGGCCGGCAGTGGAGCTTCTCTACCTCCCGGTGCCCCTGGATCTCAAGCTGACCGCCAAGTCCTTCATCGACACCGTGGTGTGGAGGGCCGGCGACGGTCTGGGCGGTCTCCTCCTCCTGCTGGTCGTGACCCTCGGGGGGCTAGGGGCCGTCCAGCTGAGCTGGGCGATGCTGCCCCTCATCGGGGTCTGGCTCGCGGTGGCCGCGCTGGCGTACCGGCGGTACATCGGGACCCTGGAGGAGAGCCTACAGCAGCACCGTCTGGACGTGGAGCGGGCGGGAACGCCCGTGCTCGACCGGGCCACCACGGAGATGCTGGCCGAGCGTCTGGAAGCCGTGGATCCCGAGGAGATCCTCTACGCCCTGGACCAGATGTCGGGCGAGCACCACGAGGCCGCCCACCCCGCGGTGCGAGGGCTCCTCGAGCATCCCGCGGCGGAGGTGCGGCAGCGGGCACTCGAGATCCTCAACAGATCCGAAGACCGTACGGTCCTCGAACGTGTCGAGGCGCTCCTCGACGATCCCAGCCTCGAGGTGAGGGCGGAGGCACTGCTCTACCTGGCCCGACATGCCGATGTGGACCCGGTGACGCGCGTGCAGGACTTCGGCGGCTTCACCGAGGCCGCCATCCGCGGCGCCGTCATCTCCGTCCTCGCGCGGCTGGGAGAGGACCGGCTCGACGCGGCCCGGCTTCTCTTCGAGGCCATGGTCGCGGAGGAGGGCCCCCAGGGACCGCAGATGCGCCGCGAGGCGGCACGGCTCGCCGAGGGGCTGCCCGTCGCCTTCGAAGAGCCGCTGCGGAGGCTGATCGAGGACGAGGCCCCGGAGACCGCCCGCGCCGCGATCCGAGCCGCCCGGCGCCACGGAAGCGGGCCGTTCGCCGACCTGCTCCTCCGGCGCCTCGGCGACCGCGAGCTGCGCGACGAGGCCCGCGACGCCCTCGCCAGCGCCGGGGTCGACGCGATCGAGTCGATCGCCAGCGCCCTGGAGGACCCGGAGACGCCGCCCAACGTCCGTCGCGCTCTGCCCGAGGTGCTGGAGCAGATCGGTGGCGACGAGGCGGCGGGGGTCCTCGCCGGCCGCCTGCTCGCGGGGAACGCCGAGTTCCGCCTCCACCTGCTGAAGGTGCTCGGCCGGATGCGGGAGCGACACCCGCACCTCGAGATCGACACCTGGGCCATCGAGGCGGTCCTCGGGGCCGAGATCCTCGGCCACTACCGGTCGTACCAGATCCTGGGGGCTCTCGAGCTGTCCACCCTCGAGCAGGAGCCCACGACGCGGGGACTCCGCATCGCCATGCTGGAGGAGGTGGAGCGGATCTTCCTCCTGCTGGGCCTCCTCTACCCCCAGACCGACTTCCGGGCCGCCTGGGAGGGGCTGCGCTCCGGCAACTCCGTGCTCCACGACCAGGCCCTCGACCTCCTCGAGAGCCAGCTCCGGCCCGAGATGAGGACGCTTCTCGTGCCGCTCATCGACCCCGTGGTCCACGGCGCCGAGCGCATGCGCATCGCCGAGCGTCTGGCCGGCACCCCCGTCGACAGCCCGGAGGAGGCGGTGAGGGAGCTCGCGGGGACCGGGGATCCCTGGCTCAAGGCGTGCGCGGCCTACGCCATCGGCGCCCAGGGCCTGCGCGAGCTCGAAGGCCTCCTCGACGACTGGCGGCACGACCCCGACCCGCTGCTGCGCGAGACCGTCCGCCAGGCCCGGGAGCAGCTCGAGGGGCGGTAGTCAGGCCTTCATGTCTCCCTTGGCCCTGTGTCACCTGGCCCGGCAAGAGGGAGCAGATCTCCACGAAGGTTCACGGCGCTTCGCCTCCATCGTGGAACTGGATTCCAGATTCAAGTGACTCGGTCCGCACCGAGTCACTCGAAATCGAGTTTCATCTTCCCCTCAGGGGCAGCTCATCACTGCGCCTTGCAGGAACGTCCGGAGGAAGTCCAGGATCTCCACGCGCCCCTCGGCCGTCTCCTGGTGGCCAACGTCGTAGCGGAGGAGCTTCCACCGCTCGGGGTGACCGGCGTCCGCGTAGACGCGCTTCAGCTCCTCGTCGACGACTGTCGAGTCCCTCGACCGGCGTGAGATCGTCACGGAGCCCGGCCAGAGCGAGGTGGGCCCGCGGGACGATGAGGGCGTTGATGTCGGCCGTCGTGAAGTGCTTGAGGAGGCGGGGGACGTAGTAGTAGACGCCGTGGAGGCCCAGGCCCTTCCTGGCGAGCAGGGTGTGGAAGTCGGTGAGGCAGCAGATGTCCACCGTCACCCGCACGCGCTCGTCGAGGGCGGCCAGCCACCAGGCCATGGTGCTGCCCATGGAGATTCCCAGCGTCCCGACGCGCGAGGCGTCGACGTCGGGGCGTGCGAGCAGCCAGTCCAGGGCCCGCAGGCTGTCGTAGACCATCATGCCCCACAGGACCCGGCCCTGCCAGAGCATGGCCTTGAACGTGTCACCCTCCGAGGTGTGGCTGCGCTCGCCGAAGCACCAGTGATCGATGGCCAGCGCCACGTAGCCCTGGTCCGTGAGCGCCTTCGCGTAGGGCACGGGCTGGAGGTAGCTGCGCCCGTCCACGAGCTCGCTTCTTGCCGATGTCGTAGCCCCCGCCGTGGGAGTGGTTGAACAGGACCGCCGGCGCGGGGCCGGTGAGGCCGGCGGGCCGGGCGAGGAACGCCGGAGCCGCCTCGACGCCGTTCAGGTCGAGCTCCCAGTCCTCGACCACGTAGCCGTCGCACTCGGCTTCCCCGCGCTTCCTCGCCGAGACCGGGCGCTGGCGATCCGGGAGGTCGCCCAGGAGCTCGTAGAGCAACGCCCTCCGCCCGGCCACATCCTGGTGGGACCTCACCGGTGCGAGCAGGAGGCGGGGGCTCGGCGCACGGCGGGTCGGCCGCCGGCCAGGGCGGCCCCGAGAGCGGCCCCCGACCCCTGCAGAAACCTCCGTCTGGTCGTGTCGTGCATCCTTCGCCTCCGGTCTGAAGACTCCTCCGGGGCGCCCTCGGCTCGCCCCCGGCTCGGCGGTCATCATAGTCGCTCCGGGTGGATTGACCGGGCGCGACGCGCCCTCTATTCTTTGGCCCGGGAGGATCTCCGAGCGGTGCCACTGGGTTTTGGATGGCCGAGGGAAGAGGACGTCGTCACCCTCATCACCGAGAAGAAGTACGCCCGCGCCATCGAGCTGCTGCGGGCCCAGCTCAAGAAGCGCGGCGCCAGCACGACGCTGCGCAAGCAGCTCGCCGACGTGCTGGTGCTCTCCGGCAAGAAGTCCGAGGCCATCGACCTGCTCCTTCCGCTCTCCGACCAGTTCGCCCGGGAGGGGTTCGCGGCCAAGGCGGTGTCGATCCTCAAGAAGATCCAGAAGATCGATCCCGGCCGGCGCGACGTGGACGAGCGCCTCGCCCGCCTCATCGAGGAGAAGCAGCGAGAGGCGGCCCTTCCCCTGCGAGGACCCGAGATCGGGTTGGAGGAGATCGCCATCGAGGCGCCCTTCTCGGGTCCCATCGACATCCCGGTGGCGCAGCCCACGCCCGAGCCGACTCCGCCGGTCGAAGAGCCAGCGCCGGTCGAAGAGCCGGCGCCGGTCGCCAAGAAGCCCCCAGCACCCGCCGAGAGGGACCCGCCGACGAAACCGGCTCCCAGCCCTCCCGAGGCCGAGATCGCCATCGCCCTGCCGCCGCCGGACGATGCTCCCCTCGCGATACCGCCGCCGGCGGACGAGGCCCCCATCCCCATGCCGGCGCCGGCGGAGCCCGCACCAACGACCCCCGACCTGCCCGAGACGATGGAGACGCTGGAGCCGGAGGAGACGGGGACCGAGGAGATCGAGGACTACGACCTCCTCTACGTCCCCGACGGCAGCGAGGCCGAGGAGGAGGAGGAGATCTTCCTGGGCGACGTCGTGGCGACTCCGGTGGAGAGCCCGGAGGAGGTCATGTCCGACGGCGCCTTCTCCGATGAGCTGATGTCACTCGTGGACTCAATCTTCCAGGAATCCACCGAGGAGGCCTCCGACGTCCCGGGGCCCTCGCCCCAGGCAGGGCCCCGGCGGACGGGCGACCAGATCGTGGTGAGCCCCCTCTTCCGCGACTTCTCGGTGGACGAGATGGTGGCGGTGATCCAGGGGCTCAAGCTCCTCTCCTTCGAGCGCGGGGACGTGATCATCCGCGAGGGTCAGCCCGGCGGGAGCCTCTTCATGCTCACCTCCGGGCGCGTGCGGGCGTTCCGCAAGGACCCGTCCAGCAAGAAGCAGGTCAGGATCGCCGACCTCAACGAGGGGGCCTTCTTTGGCGAGATCTCCATGCTCACCGGGCAGCCCCGCAACGCCAGCGTCGTGGCCCTGAACCGTTGCGAGCTGCTCGAGCTCGACCGGCCCACCCTCGACGAGATCACCCGGACGCACCCCCACGTCTGGGACGTCCTGCGCGAGTTCGCGGAGAAGCGATCGCAGGCGCGTGCGTAGGACCGGCGTCGCGATCCTCCTGCCGGTCGCAATGGCCCTCGCCGGCGCCGTCGAGGGAGCCCCCCTCGACCGCGACGCGATCCGGACGGCGTCGGCCACCGCCCGGGAGGCCTACGCACGCAAGGACTACCTCTCCTTCCTCCGCCACAGCCAGGCGCTGGTCGCGCTGGCTCCCCGAAACGCCCGCGCCCACTACAATCTCGCCTGCGCGCAGAGCCTGACCGGCGACGCCGACGGCGCGGTGGCCACCCTCCGACGCCTCGCCGCCTGGGGAGTGGCCTTCGACGTCGGCGCGGACGCCGACCTCGACCCGATCCGGGACACGGCGGGCTTCCAGGCCGTCGCCGCCCGCATGGCGGCGCTGGAAGCGCCGGTCGGAGGGAGCCCGGTGGCCTTCAGCGCTCCCCGAGCGGGACCTGCTGGCCGAGGGCGTCGCCCACGACCCGAAGACCGGAGACTTCTTCGTGACCAGCGTCCACCGGCGCAAGGTCGTGCGCGTGGACGCGGAAGGGCGCGCGCGCGACTTCGTCGAGGAGGGCGGGGACGGGCTCTTCTCGGCGGTCGGCGTGGTCGCCGACCCGGCGCGGCGGGCGCTCTGGGTGTCGTCCGAGGCCAGCCCCTTCATGGTCGGCTTCCGGAAGGAGGACGAGGGACGCTCGCTCCTCCTCGAGTACGACCTGGACGACGGCGGCACTCCGCCGCTGGATCGCGCCCCCGGTGACCGGCGGGAGCGTGAGCGACCTGGCCCTCGGCCCCGACGGGTCGCTCTACGCGGCGGACCCGGGCGAGGGGCGCGTCTACCGCCTGCCGCCTGCGGGTGATCGCCTCGAGGTCCTCGTGGACGAGGGCCCGATCCTCTCGGCCCAGGGCATGGCCGCATCCGCGGACGGCCGCCTCCTCTTCGTGGCCGACTACGTCCAGGGCATCGCCCGAGTCGACCTGGAGACCCGGGAGGTCGTGTTTCTGGAGACACCCGAGGACCTGCTGGTCAGCGGCATCGACGGTCTGCTGCTGGCCGGCGACAGCCTGGTCGGGATCCAGAACGGGCTGCGCCCCCACCGTGTCGTCCGCCTGCGCCTCGACCCGTCGCGCTCGCGCATCACCGAAGGCACGGTCCTCGAGCGGGCCCATCCCCGTTTCGACGAGCCCACCCTCGGGGTGATCGTCGGTGACGCCCTCTACTACGTCGCCAACAGCCAGTACCGGCTCTTCGACGCGAACGGCGCCCCCGACCGGGAGCGGCTCCAGGAGCCGGTCGTCCTGCGCCTCAGTCTGCCCTGGCTGTCCGCGAACTGATCTCCGGGGTCGGGGGCCTCCGGGTCACCGGCCCACGGCCGGTGACGGCCACGGCGATCCCTCCGAGGATCATCGTCCCCGCGACGAGGAGCCGCACCGTGGGGTGCTCGGCCAGGAGGAGGACCCCACCGAGGGCGGCGAGCGGGGGCACGCTGAGCTGGACGATCGCCCCCTGGGTTGCGGTCAGTCCTCGCAGCGCGGCGTACCAGACCGCGTAGCCCAGCCCCGAGGTGACCGCGCCCGAGAACAGGGCCAGCGACGCCCCCGCCGGGGTGAGGTGCGGTGCGCTCACCGCGAGACCGAACCCACTGCCGAGCAGCGCGAGGGGGACGGTGCGGGCGAAGTTGGCCGCGTTAACGGACAGCGGGTCCCCCGCCCAGCGTCCCCGCAACGAGTAGAGTCCCCAGGCGACGCCGGCGCCGAGCATCAGGCCCGCACCGAGGGGTTCGGGCTGGGTCAGACCCGGACGCGTGAGGACCACGATCCCCGCGAGCGCCAGACCGAGACCGGCCCACTCGGGAAACCGGGGACGCTCCCCGGCGAGGAGGCCGCCGGTCAGCATCGTGATCTGGACGGCACCGATCAGCAGGAGAGCTCCCGTCCCCGCGGGGATGTGCCGGTAGGCGAGAGAGAATCCGAGGGCGTACGCGAACAGCGCGCCGGTGGAGAGCCAGCCGCCGGCCCCGCCGGGAGTGCCGCCCCGACCCCGCGCCAGCAGGCCGAGCGCCGCCGCGCCCCCGGCGAGGCGCAGGGCGGTGAACGTCGTCGCGTCGGAGAGTTCGCCCGCGAGCGCGGCCCGGCACAGGAGAGAATTCGCCGCGAAGGCCAGCATCGCGACGAGGGTCAGGCCGGTGGTGCGCCCGCTGAGCGTGTCCTTCCCTTCCCGTTCAGGCCTTCGCCGGGGCCACGTTCTGGTTCACCCGGAAGACGTTGTCGGGGTCGTAGCGCTTCTTGAGCTTCGCCAGGCGTTCGTAGTTGGCCCCGTAGGCGGCGTGGACGCGGTCTTCGCCCTCGCTCACGAAGTTCACGTAGACCCCCCCGGTCGCGAAGGGTGCAGTGGCGTCGAAGAACGTCCGGGCCCAGGAGACACAGGCGTCGTCGTCCTTCGGGTCCTCCCAGCGGGTGTGGACGTTCATGACGAAGGCGACGTCGCGGTGCGGGTAGGCGGTGGCGTCGGGGGCCACCCGGTTCACCGCGCCCCCCAGCTGCCCCACGAAGATCTCGCTCGCCGGCGACGGGAGCTTGCCCGCGTAGTCGAGGATGGTGTCCAGGGCCTCGTCCGTCATCTCCGTGAAGTTGTGCGACTTCCAATAGTTCCGCGCCCCGGGGGTCAGCAGGGGATCGAACGCCGTCTGCCATCCGGCGAACGGGTGGGGTCCCACCACGTCGGCGATCGGCGTGCCGAACGCGCGCAGGTCGGCGAAGGCCTCCTCCCCCGCGGCCATGTCGCCCGTGTACATCATGGCCAGGACCAGGACCTGCTTGCCGTGCCAGTCCTCGGGAAGAAAGGGCAGCGGCGGTGCCTTGCGGGCCACGATCCAGCAGGAGGCCTCGTCGGGAGCGGTCTTGCAGAAGTCCCGCCAGTAACGCGCCACCTTCGTGGCCGCCTCTCCCGGGTGCACCACGAGGCCGGCCAGCACCTCGGGACCCACCGGGTGGGCCTGGAACTCGAACGAGGTCACGATGCCGAGGTTGCCGCCCCCGCCCCGGAGGCCCCAGAACAGCTCGGGCTCCTCCTTCGAGCTCGCCTGGACCAGCCGACCGTCGGCCAGCACGACGTCTGCGGAGAGCAGGCAGTCGACGGTGAGGCCGTGCTTGCGAGAGATCCAGCCGAAGCCACCCCCCAGGGTCAGCCCGGCGATCCCGGTGGTGGAGTTGATGCCGACCGGCACGGCGAGGCCGAAGGCCTGGGTCTCGTGGTCCAGGTCACCCAGCGTGGCCCCGGGACCGGTGCGGACCGTGCGCTTCGCGGGATCGACGCGCACGTCCCGCATGGCCGGAAAGATCGATCATCAGGCCTCCGTCGCAACTCGCCTTTCCCGCGATGTTGTGGCCGGCGCCCCGGACCGACACGAGGAAACCCTTCTCCCGGGCGAGCTTCAGGCTGTGGATCGACGTCGGCCGTGCCCGCACACCGTGCGATGAGGGCGGGACGACGGTCGATCATCGCGTTCCACAGGGCTCGGGCATCGTCGTAGCCTGGATCACTGACGGTCACCAGGTCCCCCCGGAGCCCGGATCGGAACGACTCGACGGCCTCCGCGTCGAGGGAGAGGGTCCCCCCCGCCCGAGTGGCCACGGACACGCTGCTCATGAGCACCCCCTGTCTTCACGAGGGAATACGCAGCTGGGACGAAATCCCGCCACGGGTCTCTCCTCGACGTCTTTCGCTAGGAACTGTTGCGAGGAAGGATAAGGCCGGGGTCGACCGGACGTCAAACCTTCACTGCGGTCGACGGCGGCCGAGCCACGTGCGCAGCTCCCGAACGCCCAGCGCCCAGGCGACCCCGACGTAGACCGCGCCGGCGGCCAGCCCGCCCGCCCCCAGCAGGGCCCAGTTGAGGAGGCTCGCGGGCCCCTTCTCCCACTCGCCGGCCTCGCAGACCGCGAGGGCGAGGAGGGCCGCCGGCACCGCGGCGGTCAGCATCTTGAGGAGCGGGCCCCCGAGGTCTCTGAGGCCGAGCCCGGTCCCCATCTTCCGGCGGAGGATCAAGAGGTAGAAGGCGAGCTGGAAGCCCGAGGAGATCGAGAGCGAGAGGCCGAGGCCGGCGACGCCGAGGGAGCGGGAGAGGGCGTACCCCAGGCTGGCGGTCACGGCCAGACCCACGACACCCACCAGCAGAAGCGCGTTCCGGTCGTCGAGGGCGAAGAAGGCCTTCTTCACGATGTTGATGCCGGCCAGGGCGAGCATGAAGGGGACGAGGGCCCGAAGGGTCGCGCTCGTGTGCCCCGCCGCCTCCGCGTCGAAGGCGCCGTGCCGGAAGAGAAGCGCCACCACGGCCGGGGCCAGGGTCAGGAGGAGGGCGGCGGCGGGCAGCATCACGAGCCCGGCCAGGTGGGTGGCCTCGGCAAAGTGGCTGCGGAACCGGTCCCAGTGCCGCGCGGCGGCGTCTCTGGAGATGACGGGGAGGAGCGCGCTGCCCACCCCCACCGCCACCGCGCCCTGGGCGAGGTCGACCACCCGGGCCGCGTACCAGTACTGCGTCACCGACCCCTCGGGCAGCAGTGAGGCGAGCAGGCGCAGGATGACGACGTTCACCTGCGCCACGAGCCCGATCGCCACCACCTTGCCCATCTCCCGGGCCAGGCGTCGGAAGCGGGGGTCGCGGAGTCCGGCGAAGGACGGTACCGGCAGTCCCCAGCTCGCGATGAGGGGTGGAACGCAGACGAGGAGGTGCGCGAGCCCGCCCGACCAGGGCCCCCACGACCAGGGCGTAGACGGGCTCCGCGAAGCGGGTCGTCAGCAGGAGAGCGGCCGCGGCGATGCTGCCGCTCACCAGGCCGGGGGCCAGCTTGGGGACGAAGAAGCGGCCCCGGTAGTTCAGCAGCGCCTCGGCGTACGACACGAGGCTGACGAAGGCCACGAAGGGAAACAGCCACCGCGTCAAGTTGACGGTGAGCGCGAACTTGTCCGGGTCCCGGGTGAAGCCCCACGCGAACACCTCGACCAGCCAGGGGGCGGCCAGGATCCCGGCGACGCACACCACCGTGCAGGCGACCAGCAGCGCGGCCAGGGTCGTGTTGGCGAGCCGCCGGGCCCCCCGCTCACCTTCGGCCTCCTCGGCCTGCCCCACCGCGGGGATGAGGGCGCCGGTCAGGCCCTCGTCGGCCACGAAGCGACGGAAGAGGCTGGGCACGGTCCAGGCGAGCCAGAAGGCGTCGGAGGCCCGCCCCGCGCCGAAGACGTGGCTCAAGACGACGTCCCGGAGAGCGCCCAGCACGCGGGAGACACCGGTCCCCAGCGCCGCGACGACCGAGGCCCGCAGGATGCGGCTCGGATTCGTCGGGCTCAGCGCTCCCCCCGGGTCGGCGGCGTGGCGGTGGTGAGGGAGATCTGGGCCGACTCCAGGCCGGGCGAGCGAGCGGTGACCTGGATGGTCCCCGGTCGGCCCTTCTCGCTGCGGACGATCAGGAGGGCCAGGCCTCCGAAGGCCTTCCGCTCATCGGCCTGGAACGGCTCGAGGGTCGCGGGGTTGCCGTTGTCGACGGCCTGGCGACGGCCGGCCCCTTCCACGGAGAACCGCACCAGGTTTTCGGCGAACGGGCACAGGTTCCCGTCCTCGTCCTCGAGGCGCACGGTCACGAACGACAGGTCACGTCCGTCCGCCGCCAGCTCGGTCCGGTCGGGGACGAGGACGATGCGCGCGGGCTTGCCGGCGGTGCTCACCTCCGCCGACGCCACCCGCCGGCCCCCCTCGTAGGCCACCGCGCGCAGGGTGCCGCGCCTCCAGGGGACGTCCCAGACCATGCGGCACGGGGTCTCGAAGAGCCCGCTCTCGCTGACGTTGTCCCCGACGGGGATCTCCACGAGCTCGGCGCCGCGGCGCTTCCGGCCCAGCGACGTGCCGTTCAGGAGGAGCTCCACCTCCTCGGCGTTGGTGTAGACGTACACCGGGATGGCGCCCCCCTCGTGCCCCTCCCAGCTCCAGTGGGGCAGGACGTGCACCATGGGCTCGGAGTTCCAGCGGCTCTGGTACAGGTAGTACCGGTCCTTGGGGAAGCCGGCCAGGTCGACGATCCCGAAGTAGGAGCTGCGGGCCGGCCAGTCGTTCGGGTCTTCGGGCTCGTTCCACATGTAGTAGGGGGTGGGCTCGCCGAGGTAGTCGAAGCCGGTCCACACGAACTCGCCGAGCACGTTCGGCAGCCGGTCCAGGGTCACGAACTCCACGTCGGGGGCATAGGCCCAGGGAGGCGCGATGATGTCGTAGCTGGTGATCTGCCGGGAGGGGTGCTTCGCGTACTTCTCGATGGGCAGGTGGTAGACGCCTCGGGAGCTGACCGTCGAGGCCGTCTCCGCGCCCAGGACGATCCAGTCCGGGTGCGCCTCCATCACCTCCGCGTACCGCGGGGCCTTGTAGTTGAAGCCGGCGATGTCGACCTCGTCCACGAGGCCGTTCCGGATCGCGTTCTCGAGCTGGTTGAATCCGGCGGTCACCGGGCGCGTGGGGTCCTCCTCGCGGCAGATCGCGGCGAGGCGACGGGCGATCGCGGCGCCCTTCTCGTCGGCCTGTTCCAGGATCTCGTTCCCGATGCTCCACATCAGGACGCTCGGGTGGTTGCGGTCGCGGCGGATCATGTCCCGGAGGTCACGCTCGCCCCACTCGTCGAAGTACTTCCCGTGGCCGTTCTCGATCTTGGTCCTCCCCCACATGTCGAAGGCCTCGTCCATGACGAGGAGCCCGAGCTCGTCGGCCAGCTCGAGCTGCTCCGGCGAGGGCGGGTTGTGGCTCGTGCGGATGGCATTGGCGCCCATGGCCTTCATGATCTCGAGCTGCCGCTCGGTGGCCCGCCGATTGACGGCGGCTCCCAGGGCCCCCAGGTCGTGGTGCAGGCAGACCCCCTGGAGGCGGACCCGGCGACCGTTCAGCTCGAAGCCCCGGTCCTTGTCGAAGGCGAGGGTGCGGATGCCGAAGCGCGTGATCGTGCGGTCGAGAACGTCCTCTCCGTGGCGGATCGTGGTCACCAGACGGTACAGGTACGGCCGGTCGACGTCCCAGAGCTCGGGCCGGGGCACCGTGACCTCCGAGTCCACCGTGCCCGTTCCTCCGGCCGGCAGCGTCTGCTCGACGGCGGCCCGGCCGGCCTCGTCGCCGTTTCGACCGACCACCGACGTCTGCAGGGTCACCCGGGCGGAATCAGCCCGCCGGTTGCGGATCGCGGTCCGAACACGCACCGTCGCCTGCTCATCGGTCACCGCCGGTGTGGTGACGGTGGTGCCCCAGCGGGCCACGTGCACGGGGCCGGTCACGTCCAGCCAGACGTGGCGGTAGATCCCGGCGCCGGGGTACCAGCGGGAGGACCGCGGCTCCGGCGTGAGGCGCACGGCGAGGACGTTGTCCTCCCCGCCGAACCTGAGGTGGGGCGTCAAGTCGAACCCGAATCCGATGTAGCCGTAGGGCCGGGCGCCCAGCGCCACCCCGTTGAGCCACACGCGGGCGTTGGCCATCGCCCCGTCGAACTCCACGCCGAAGAAGCGGCCCTCGGCGCCCGCGGGGAGGGCGAAGTGGCGCCGGTACCAGCCGGTGCCGTAGAACGGGAGGGCCCCCTGGGACGGACCGTGGGCCTGGTCGAAGGGACCCTCGATGGCCCAGTCATGGGGCAGGTCGAGGACGCGCCAGGCCGCGTCGTCGAACCCTGGCTGCTCGGCGCCCCGAGCCTCCCCCTCGAAGAAGCGCCAGCTCTCGTCGAGGCTGAGCCGTCGCTCCTCGCCGATGGGCAGCTCCGGCGCGGGAGCCCCGTGCAGCGGGGCCACGGAAACGCCCAGGGCCAGGAACGTCAGAAGGAACGGACGGAGCCGTGACATGGGTGTCTCCTCCCGGTCGAGCGTCAGCCTCTCTCGTTCGGGATTCTATCCGAGGCCTCTCGTTCCGAGTCCGTCGACCGGGGCAGCGGGCGAGGAATCTCTTCCCCGGGACAACGGAGAGGTCCTTCGTCGCACTCTCAACGACGGAGCCCAGGATGACGGCCGTGTTCTTGCAGAGATAGAATCACGCGCGACCATGAACGCCATGCGCATCAAGGACATCCGGGCCACGCCGGTCACCGTGCCCCTCGAGGCGCCGCTGCGGCACGCCAACGGCTGCCACTGGGGGCGCTTCGTGCGCACGATCGTCGAGGTGGAGACCGACGACGGGCTCGTCGGCCTCGGGGAGATGGGCGGCGGCGGAGAGAGCGGCCACCGCCGCGTTCGAGGGTCTGAAGCCGTACCTCCTCGGCCGCGACCCCGCCCGGCTCGAGGAGATGCGGTTCCTCCTCGCCAACCCCACGGCCTCGCTCTACAACAACCGCACGCAGATCGTGGCCGCCCTCGAGTTCGCCTGCCTGGACCTCCTGGGCCAGCGCTGGGGGGTGCCGGTCTCCGAGATCCTCGGGCGGCCGGCTCCGCGACCGTGTGCCGTTCGCGTCGTACCTCTTCTTCCGCTACCCGCACCCGCACGCGCGGCGCCGGGGAGGTGCGCACCGCCGGACCAGCTCGTGGCCGAGGCCCGCGCCCTGAAGGAGCGGCACGGGTTCACGCGTCCACAAGCTCAAGGGCGGCGTCTTCCCCCCCGAGTACGAGCTGGAGTGCTACCGCGCCCTCGCTCGCGCCCTGCCCAGGCGACCGGCTTCCGCTTCGACCCCAACGGCGTCTGGTCCGCGGAGCAGGCCATCTGGTTCGGCCAGCAGATCGAGGACCTCCGCAACGACTACCTCGAGGACCCGGTGCTCGGTCTCCACGGCCTGCGCCGGGTGCGCGAGAAGGTCCGGATGCCGCTCGCCACCAACACCGTGGTCGTCAACTTCGAGCAGCTCGCCGCCAACGTGCTGAGCACCGCGGTCGACGTCGTCCTCCTCGACACCACGTTCTGGGGCGGGATCCGGCCCTGCCTCAAGGCCGCCGGGGTCTGCGAGACCTTCCAGCTCGGCGTGGCCGTCCACTCCTCGGGCGAGCTGGGCATCCAGCTGGCCACGATGCTCCACCTCGGCGCCGTCCTGCCCGAATCTCACGTTCGCCGCCGACGCGCACTACCACCACCTCACCGACGACGTCATCGAGGGCGGCCGGATGCGCTACGACGGGGGCGACCCTGCGCCGTGCCGACCGGCCCGGGGCTCGGCGTGCGCCTCGACCGCGAGAAGCTCGGGCGAGTACCACGAGGAGTTCCGTCGTCTCGGACCCTACCCCTACGACCAGGATCCCCTGCGACCGGGGTGGACGCCCCTCGTCCCCAACGACCGCTGGGCCGACCCGACGGACGACACGACCCCGGAGATCCCGGCGTGAGGAGACCTCCAGCCATCGAGACGTGCCAGTGACGAGAGCACGAGGCCCGCCGGGTGGCGGTCGTCGTGATCGCTCTCCTGGCCGCGTCCGCGGCGCGCGCCGAGGACGGCTACGAGCTCTGGCTCCGCTATCCGCCGGTCTCGGACGCGGTCCTCCGAAGCGCCTACCGGACCGCGATCACCGCGGTGTCCTTGCCGGAGAGCTCGCCGACACTGCGCAGCAGCGAGCGACGAGCTCGCGCCGGGGACTGCGCGGGCTGCTCGACGGCGACGTGCCGCTCGTCGATTCCGTCTCGCGGGACGGCGTCCTGGTCGTGGGAACCCCGGAGTCCTCGCCCGTGGTCGCGGGTCTGGACCTCGAGGCGGACCTGCGACAGGTCGGCGACGAGGGCTACGTGATCCGCTCGATGCCGGTCGTCGGGAAGACCCGGCACCGTCATCGCGGCGAACACGGACGTCGGGCGTTCTCTACGGCGTCTTCCGCTTCCTGCGGCTGCTCCAGACGCACCAGGGCCTCGACGGCCCTCGTCCCTGGTCGAGGCCCCGCGCGTCCAGCTGCGGGTCCTCAACCACTGGGACAACCTGGACCGGACGGTGGAGCGCGGCTACGCGGGCTTCTCGCTGTGGGACTGGCACAAGCTGCCCGACTACCTCGACCCGCGCTACACGGACTACGCCCGCGCGAACGCCTCGATCGGCATCAACGGGACGGTGCTCACCAACGTCAACGCGAACGCGAACGGCGCTGACGCCCGAGTACCTCGAGAAGGCCGCGGCCCTGGCCGACGTCTTCCGGCCCTGGGGAATCCGCGTCTACCTGACCGCGCGCTTCAGCGCCCCCATCGAGATCGGCGGCCTGGAGACCGCCGATCCCCTCGCTCCCGAGGTGGCGCGAGTGGTGGAAGGAGAAGGCGGCCGAGATCTACCGGCACGATCCCCGACTTCGGCGGCTTCCTGGTCAAGGCCAACTCCGAGGGGCAGCCCGGGCCGCAGGACTACGGGCGGAGCCACGCCGAGGGCGCCAACATGCTGGCCGACGCGGTCGCGCCCCACGGCGGCGTGGTGATGTGGCGGGCCTTCGTCTACTCGAGCGAGGAGCCGGAGGACCGGGCCAAGCAGGCCTACAACGAGTTCGTGCCCCTGGACGGGAGCTTCCGGCCCAACGTGCTCATCCAGGTCAAGAACGGCCCCATCGACTTCCAGCCCCGAGAGCCGTTCCACCCGCTCTTCGGCGCCATGCCGAAGACGCCCCTGATGATGGAGTTCCAGATCACCCAGGAGTACCTGGGCTTCGCCACGCACCTGGCCTTCCTCGCCCCGCTGTACGAGGAGGTCCTCCGCTCCGACACCCACGCGAAGGGCGAGGGCTCGCTCGTGGCGGACGTGATCGACGGGAGCCTCCACGGCTACGAGCGGACGGGCATCGCGGGGGTCGCCAACACCGGGACCGACCGCAACTGGTGCGGCTCGGTGATGGCCTGCGCCAACTGGTACGCCTTCGGGCGCCTGGCCTGGGACCCCGGCCTCGACGTCGGCGGCGATCGCCGACGAGTGGATCCGGATGACCTTCACCAACGACCCGGCCTTCGTCGCCCCCGTGAAGGAGATGATGCTGGCCTCGCGCGAGGCGGTGGTCGACTACATGACCCCGCTGGGGCTGCACCACCTGATGGCCGCGCGGCCACCACTACGGCCCCGGCCCCTGGGTCAGCGGCGGCCCGCGGGCCGACTGGACCTCCGTCTACTACCACCGCGCCGACGACGAGCGGGATCGGCTTCGACCGCACGAAGACGGGCAGCGACGCGGTCAGCCAGTACTTCCCGCCGGTGCGCGACGCGGTACGGGAGCCTCGAGACCGTGCCCGAGGACGCTCCTGCTCTGGTTCCACCACGTGCCCTGGGACCACCCGATGGCGTCGGGGCGGACGCTTTGGGAGGAGCTGCTGCACCGCTACCAGCGCGGCGTCGACCGGGTGCGCGAGATGCAGGCGACCTGGCGCGTCGCTCGAGGGCCGGATCGACGCCGAGCGGTACGAGCAGGTGCGCGCCTTCCTCGCCATCCAGGAGAAGGAGGCGCGCTGGTGGCGCGACGCCTGCGTCCTCTACTTCCAGACGTTCTCCGGGCGGCCGATCCCGGAGGGGTACGAGCGTCCCGAGCGCACCCTCGAGGAGTACGAGGCCATCACCCACCCCTACGCGCCGGGGATCTGAACGCCCGATGGATCCCCGAGCGGTGAGCACGCGTCGGCCGGGGCCGGGCCGCCGGAGACCTTCTTGGTCGCGTGCTGGACGACCGAGCGCCTCGGCATGACTCCTGGAGTCTCACCGGCCTGGCAGGATTTCCTCGCCGCCGCTCGCGGGGGGCGGCCCGAGCGGGTGCCGGTCGCCCTCATCGTCGACAGCCCGTGGCTGCCCGGCTTCGCCGGCATGCACACCCTCGACTTCTTCCTCTATCCCGACGAGTGGCTCGACCTCCACCTGAAGCTGCTCGCCCGCTTCCCGGACGTGGCCTTCCTCCCGGGCTTCTGGGTCGAGTACGGCATGGCCAACGAGCCCAGCGCCTACGGCGCGGGCATCGTCTGGCGTGCCGACTCGCCCCCCGGGATGCGGCACCTCGATCTTCCCGTTCGGGGCCTGGGGGGACCTTCCCCGCCCGGACCCGGAGACCGACGGGCTCATGCCCCTCGTCCTGCGACGCCTCGAGCGCCTCGAGGGGGGCGGGCTCCCCGAGCCCCACCGCATCCACTTCGCCGCCGCCCGGGGCCCCCTCACCCTGGCCACCCACGTGCTCGGCACCACCGAGTTCCTGGAGGCCACCGCCGGCGCGCCCGAGGCCGCTCACGCCGCCCTCGACGGCTTCACCGACCTGGTGATCGCCTTCCTGCGGTCCCAGGTCGAGCGGCTGCGTGAGCCCCTCGGCATCCTGCTCCTCGACGACGTGCCCGGGATGCTCTCTCCTCGCAGCTTCGACACCCTGGCCCTGCCCTATCTCCAGAGAGTCTTCGATGCCTTCGCGGGCCTCGTCCGCATCTACCACAACGACACCCCCTGCCCGCACCTGCTGCGCCACGTCGACCAGCTTCACTGCGAGGTGTGGAACTTCTCCCACACCATGGACATCGCCGCCGTGCGCGCGGCTGTCGGCTCGCGCCTGGCGCTCCTCGGCAACGTCGCGCCCCTGGACACCCTGGCCCGGGGGACACCCGAGCAGGTGCTCGAGGAGGCCCGGGCGTGCGTCGCGAAGGGTGCGCCCGTTGGCGGCTTCATCCTCTCCGCCGGGGGCGGCGCCTCGCCGGGCACCCCGGCCGAGAACGTCGACGCCCTCGTCCAGGCCGCGCGGGAGGCCTGAGGGGTCCGCCGGTCAGCGCAGCCCGTGCCCGAGCGCCACCCCGACGAAGGTGGCGACCGCGTACCCGAGCGTCCCGCAGAGGACGGCCGGGATCACCAGCGTCTCCCAGCGCCGGGCCACCGCCATGGCCGCCGCCGAGGTGGGACCGCCCATGTTGGCGTTGGACGCGATCACGATCTCCGCGAGGTCCAGCCGGAGCAGCCGGCCGGCCACCAGGATCACCAGCAGGTGGACGGTCAGGATCGCGATGGCGAAGACGAACAGGACCGAGCCATGGCGCATCACCAGGCCGATGCTGGCCGAGGCGCCGATGACCGCGAAGAACACCTGCATCAGCAGCGCGCCCACCTCGTGCGCGCCGGGGATCGACCCCAGGCGGCCGGGGAAGAGCGTGGCCAGGGCGACGGTCAGGGCGGTGACGAAGAGGATGGCCGCCGAGGCGATCCCGAGCGCGTCCGCCAGCCCGTAGCCAACGGCACACATCGTCGCCGCCATGGCCAGGGCGGTGGCCATGCTGCGGGTGTCGATGCGCGGCCCGGTCTCTCTCCGCGGCGGCTCCCCCGCCTCCTCCGGCACCCGCCGCACGAAACGGCTCCGGAGCCAGGGCATCGAGGGGAGGGCGAAGAGCACGAGGAAGTAGAGCGCCATGGCCAGGTTGTCGGCGGCGACCCCGGCGGCCAGGAGGTCACCCGAGCGGAGCCCCAGGGCCTCGGCGGTAGCCATGTAGTTGAGCGACCCCCCGACGTAGGTGGCGCAGAAGATTCCCGCCAGCTTCCAGCCCTCCTCCCCGAGGGGCAGGAGGTGGAACGCCAGCCAGGTCCCCAGCACCGTCCCCACCGCGCCCGCGGCGAAGGCGAGCAGCGTCGGCCCCGCCTCGCGCAGGATGCGCTTGAGGTCGGCGTTGAAGAGCAGGAGGGGGATGGCGAGGGGCACCAGGAAGGACCAGACCACGTCGTAGGCCGGCGCGCTCGACGGGATCACCCCCAGGTTGGAGAGCGCGAACGAGACCCCGATGGCGATGACCGCGCCGGAGAGCCTCGCCCCCCAGCGGGTCCGCTCCGCCCACAACCCGAAGGCCCCCGCGGCCAGCAGGATCGCCCACAGCGCCCAGTCGTTCTGGGGAGAGATCAGGGTGTCCACGGCGGCGAGGGTAGCAGATCCCCCCGGACGGGGACGGACGCGCGCCGTCCCGACGCTTCAGGAGCGAGCGGCGATCAGGGCCTCCAGCTGCTCGCGCGCGGCACCGGTGTGCGTCCACTCGAGCTCGCACACCGGGGCCTCCCCGTTGGCCCGGATGGCGAGGACCCGACCCGCCGCCGCCACCGTGTCGGTGTCGCGGTCGAAGCTGACGCGCACCGCCACGTCGTCACCGGGGGCGAGGGCCGCGGTGTCGGTCAGCCGCACGCGCGCGCGCGCGTTCGACATCTCCACGGCCGTGCCCCGGGCGATCGCTCCACCGCCGTTCTCGAGCCACATCAGAACCGGCCCCGACGGATCCGACCCTGCGAAAGGACTGGTCTCCGGCACCCCCTGCATGGGCCACCTCCCACCGTGGTTGTGCCACCCGAGGCGTCACTTATGCATCAGTCGTGCCCGCACCTGACATTTTCGAGCCAAGATGCTGCAAATCAGACACTTGATCCCGTCAGGCCATGATCGCTAACCGCTCCGTGACACGCCAAACCGTTACCGTTCGACACGGCATGGCTCAGAATTCGTGAGATCCGACCCGCACCAGGCTCAGGATCGGAGCCGGTTCACCGGACGGGCATGCCTCCGGTGGAGTCGACCGGGTTTCGGGGAGGTCCGGGGTCGCACGCTCGAACGGCGAAGCGACTCGGGATGACCGAGGTTCACCGCTGGCCCAGCAGGTGGTCGGCAGCGAGGACGAGGAGAAGGTAGTCGGTGGTTCCCCCTCCGAGGACGTACTCGGTCTGCTGCCAGAGGTATGGCCACTCCAGGAGCTCCGGGTAGTCCGGACGGATGAGCCCGGTTCCCGACGCGCTGCCCCCGGGGATGTAGCTCCAGTCGGCCCGGTTGAGGCCGTAGCCATAGAGGACCGAGCGTGCGCCCACACCGGAGACGAACGACGAGGTGTTGGGGCCCGGGTGGACGCCGAGGACGAAGTTGAGGGCGTTGAGCATCCGCTCCTTCGGGAAGATCTGGGGGAAGCTCGCGTGGAGGAAGTACTGCTCCTTCCCGAAGCGCTGGATGTCCCAGCCCGCGCCCCACACCCGGGGCTCGTAGGGCACGCCGTAGGGCGTCTTCTTCTCGAGCTCGTCCACCTCGGCCCGGTGGGCCTTCACCGCCTCGGTGACCGCAGCCACGAACGACGCGTCCTCGATGAGGGGCAGGGCGCGGCCGACTACCCATCCCACCCTCCCCGCGTGCTCGACGATCCTGTCCTGCTGGCCGACCAGGAACTCGGCGTAGGCTGGCTTCTCCGTGGCGAGGAGGAGCTCGACGGCCAGCCCGATGCGTGGGCTCGGCCACCGTCGCATCCAGGGCGGGGTGGGGGCCGACGTCTCGTCCGTCGTCTCCCAGACCTCCTCGGCCACCGCGAGGCACTCCGCGGCCAGGGCGTCGTCGTACCCCCGCAGTGCGCGGGCGGAGGCGGCGAGGCCAGCGGCCGCGCTCAGCGATCGGCGGGGGTTGTCCTCCGTGAAGACCCAGCGGTCGTCAGGGGAGCCGGGGACTCCCGTCCCGATCGGGGGCGCCTCGGCCACCGCCGACTCGTCGAACACCACGTTGTCGGTCTGGGCGGCGAAGTCGCCGACCTGCGTGTACTGCCGCAGCGTCGGGACGATCATCCCACGGTAGAAGCGCCCGAGAGCACGGTAGGAGCCGACGACGGTGAGGGCGCCGTGCTCGATCTGCTGGAGGACGTCCGGCTTTCCGTCCGGACGATGCAGCTCGACGACCCGGTTCTCCTGGTCGATGGTCGTGTTGTCGTAGCTGGGACCGAACGACTCCCAGGCCAGCGCGAGGCCATAGATCGTGTCCGCCTGGGACTCGATCCGCAGGTCGTCGTCTCCGGCGTCGTGCCAACCGCCGCGGTCGAGGCCGGGGACGTGCTGACCGGGCGTGAACGAGCTGAGCGTCTCCGGGCCCTGGGCGTAGCCGTCGAAGAGGATGCGGTCCACGGGGGCCATGCGCGCGTCGTCGAGATGGCAGGCGTCGTGCCACACCCGGTAGCGGTCGTTCACCCGGACATGGCACATCTGGACCGGAAGGAAGTACTCGACCGTGGGCTGCCACACACCGCGCGCGAAGACGTCGTCCCCGATGCGGAAGGGGTGGGACTGCACGTCGCCGTAGCGGACCACGTACGTGCCCGGCGCCTGGACCGAGCTGAAGTCGAATCGCAGGTAGTCGTAGCGCAGGAACCGGCCCCACTCCTCCCCCTTTCCCACGACCACGGTCTCCAGCGTTCCGTCCTCGCCAACTCGTGACACCGTCACCGCAGGCCGCCGCTCGTCACCGGCGTCCAGCTCGATCACCGCCCGCTTCTGCTGCGTCGGGTGGTACCCGACCTGCGACACCTGCACCACGGGCTCGGACATCCAGCCGGCGATCGCGTGGGGGGTAACGAGCCAGTTCACCGCCCCGGTGGTGGCGCCGCGGGCGACGAGGGAGCGGACCACGAACCAGCCGTTGGTGTGCTGACCGCGGCCGTCGATCAGCTCCAGCCCCCCACCGGTCGCGTCCTCGATCCTCAGGCGCTGGCGGTCGGACTCGGGGGCGATGGCGAGCCACGTCCCGGTGGCCATCGCCTCGATGCTGTATTCGCCAGCGTCGATCGTCCCGGGACCGTTCGCCTGGCGAGGGAAGAGGCCGGTTCCATTCTCGGTCGCCCACGTCTTCCCGAAGAGGAAGCCGGGGAACAGTTCGAAGTTGAATCCCACCTTCCCGATCCACTCGTCGGGCAGGGGCGACTCGAGATCGACGAGGATCCGGAAGGCCGCCCCCTCCGGCCGGACCCGGATCGTGTAGGCGAACTGGAGATCCGGGTAGATCACCGGGTTGAATCCCTTTCGGTCCTTCTCCGGGTCGGGGTACTCCATCCGGATGGAGATCTCCTGCGTCGTGCGGTCGACGACCCGCTCAGCGACCTTGGGCACCGGCTGCCACTGGCCCGGCGTGCGGTCGAGGCGCAGGTCGCCGTTGGTGCCGACGCGGAGACCGTTCTGGATGATGCTGACCCCGCCCTGGTGACCCTCGGGGTAGAAGTCGTGGGCCAGCATCACGTCGAGGCCGGGCATCGAGAGGTACTCGAGCTCGTTGAGGGTGAGGCCGTCGTTCCCGGCGGCGGCGCACGGCAGTAAGCCGACGGAGAGAGCCAGAGAGAGATGGATGACGAACGGAAAGAGACGAGGCGTGGAGATCATGGAAAGGCGCTCACTCGCAAACACGTCGGGTCCGCAACGCCCGAATCAGGCGGATGCCGCACTACCGAGGGGACCGTGGCGCCGCATTCTACTCCGCCCCGAACCGGGGCGTGGGAGGCTCAGGCGGTGTCGCGGTGCCGGCGAGGAGAGGTTCCTCGCCCGCCGTCCCGGTCGACGGGCGAGGAACGACGTCAGTCCAACCGGACCCCCTGGGTGCCCACGCCGGTGCCGAGGTCGCTGTACGCCGATTCACCGTGCAACGAGAGGTCGAGCCCGGTGACCTCGTCCTCCTCGCTCACGCGCAGCGGGGTGACGAGCTTGATCCCACCGAGGATGGCGACGGTGCCCACGATGGCGAGCCCCCACCCGGCGGCGACGCCGACGAACTGGGGCCAGAGCTGTCCGGGGTTTCCGTAGAACAGCCCGTCCGCCCCCGCGGCGTTGACCGACGTGGTGGCGAACAGACCCGTGGCCAGGGCCCCCCAGGTGCCACCCAGGCCGTGCACCCCGAAGACGTCGAGGGAGTCGTCGTAGCCCAGGCGCGGCTTGAGGGTGTTCACCCCGAGGTAGCAGACCGCCGCGCACCCGAGGCCGATGGCCATGGAGGCGGGAACGGTCACGAAGCCGGCGGCCGGCGTGATGGCCACCAGCCCCGCCACCGCCCCGGTCACCGCGCCGAGGACGGTGGGCTTCTTCCGGTGCCGCCACTCGATCAGCGCCCAGGCGAGCCCGGTCGTGGCCGCGCAGGTGTGCGTGGTCACGAATGCGTGGGCGGCGAGCCCGTTCGCGCCGAGGGCGCTGCCGCCGTTGAAGCCGAACCAGCCGAACCACAGCAGTGAGCCACCAACGAGGGTCAGGGTGAGGCTGTGGGGCAGGAAGCGTCGGCGCGGGTAGCCCAGGCGCTTACCGATCATGATCGCGGCCACCAGCGCCGAGACGCCGGAGCTGATGTGGACGACGGTGCCGCCGGCGAAGTCGAGGGTGCCCATGGCCCCGAGCCAGCCCCCACCCCAGACCCAGTGGCAGAGCGGGTCGTAGACGAGGGTGGCCCAGAGGAGGCTGAAGACCACGAAGACCGAGAACCTCATCCTCTCCGCGAACGCGCCGGTGATGAGCGCCGGCGTGATCACCGCGAACATCCCCTGGAACATGGCGAAGGCGATGTGCGGCACCGTCGCCGCCAGGGGCGCGCCCTCCTGGCCCACGCCCCGGAAGAAGGCGAAGTCCAGCCCCCCGACGAGGCCGCCGGGGGCGAAGGAGAGCGAGTAGCCGAAGACCACCCACTGCACGCTGATGAGGCAGAGCAGGAAGAAGCTGTGCATCAGCGTCGACAGCATATTCCGCTGGCTCACCAGGCCCCCGTAGAACAGGGCCAGGCCCGGCGCCGTCATCAGCATCACGAGCGCGGCCGAGGCCAGAACCCAGGCGGTGTCCCCGGCGCTGATCTCCGGCGCCGTGTCCTGGGCCCGTGCCGCGACCGCACCCAGGAGCGAGGCCACCGCCGCCACGACAGCGGTCAGTCCGACACTCTTCACCGTCGAGCTCTTCATGCCTTCCATCCTCCCCATCCCCCGGGCCTCACACCGCGTCCGGTCCGCGCTCGCCGGTGCGGATGCGGACCACCTCGTCGAGGGGGGCGACGAAGATCTTGCCGTCCCCGAACTTCCCCGTCCGGGCCGTCTTCAGCACGGAGTCCACCACCGCGTCCACCATCTCGTCGGGGACCACCGCCTCCACTCGGGCCTTCGGCACGAAGTCGATCTTGTACTCGGCGCCCCGGTAGGTCTCGGTGTGGCCCTTCTGGCGGCCAAAGCCCCTCACCTCGGTCACCGTCATCCCCGTCACCCCCACGTCCTGCAGACCGCTCTTTACGGCGTCGAGCAGGTGCGGTCGAACGATGCACTCCACCCTCTTCATGGCTCTCCTCCATGCCCTCGGCGACCGGAAGCCGGGAGCAGCGTGTTCCTGATTGCGGGCGCCTCGGCGGCTCGCGCGAGGCAAGTGCGGAATCGTATGCCACGCGCCCCGTCAGGCCAAGCAGACACGGACAGCTCCAGAGCCGGAGGGCCCTTCGGGTGCTTGACAGCGACCCGGCCGAAGATGGAATCTCTGCCCATCGTTCTCAGTACGACCCCGGGGGGCGGAGGATGTCGCCATCGAAGCCAAGGACGTCCCGCCGCGCCTCGTCGAAGACAGCTCGGGCAAAGAAGGCCGCATCGAAGAGGACGACCTCGACGAAGACCGCGCCGGGCCGGCCCGGGTCCCGCGCCGATCTCGGCGCGCCGATCGACGGCTTCTTCGCCCAGCACCCTTCCCACCTGCGGGTTATCCTCGAGAAGCTGCGCGGGCTCGTGGAAGAGGCCGCGCCCGACGCCGAGTCGTCGATCAAGTGGGGCATGCCGTGGTTCACGATCGGCGGCAAGATGGTTTGCTCCCTGACCGGCCACAAGGCGCACGTGAACCTGGTCCTCGTCGGGCCGGCCGAGGCCTTCGACGATCCCGACGGCCGGCTCTCCGGCTCCAGCAAGGCGGGGCGCATCCTGAAGCTGACGTCTCTGGACGACCTGCCGCAGAAGGCGGTGCGCCAGTGGGTGCGCACCGCCGCCACCCGGGCGCGGAAGGCATGAGACTCGGGGTTCCACGCGCGCGTCGTCCCGGGACATAATCGCGGGAGCTTCCGCGAAACACGCTCATGGCGATACGGGGGCCGCCTCACGACGAGGCGGGTCCCCGGGGAGGACAAGCATGAAACGCACACTCGCGCTCACGGTCGCCGGCGGCCTCGTCGCCGGCGCTGCTTTCGCACACCCGCACTTCAACAAGACGGTGACGGCGAAGCTGCCCCAGGGGGTGGAGGCCAAGATCACCTACAACACCACGCCGGCCAACGAGGCGCGGGCCGAAAGCGCCGCCGTCGGCGAGTTCGTGACGCCTCGCGGGCCCGTCCTCGAGCTCTCGGGGGAGGTGACCGCAGGCAGCGCCACCCTCCCCGCCGGCGAGTACACGATCGGCGTCATCAAGAACAGCGAGGACGACTGGACGCTCGCGCTCTACCCGGGACGCCTCGGCCGGGGCGACACGCCCGACGCCGCCAAGGCGATCCGGCTCGACTCGATGTTCTCAAAGAAGGAGGGCACCGCCGCGCACATGCTGCTGGACATCACGCCGGGCACCGGGAGGTTCGAGGGCAAGGCCGTCCTCACCCTGCACTTCGGCTCGCTCTTCCTCGCCGGCGCGCTGAGCTGATGTAGACGCGCGCCGACCGGCAGGACTCCGCCCCCGGCAAGTCGGACCCGTGCGGGGAGCGGAGCCTGCCGCGTGCCTTGCTGCGCCCGCGAGGTCGCACGGGCCACGGAGTGGCATGCCGTGGGCGGGCGGGCGTTCGTCCGGCGAACGGGGGCGGGTGCGCCCCCACTTGACGGGGAGGGTCGCCGTCTCGAGCGCGCCGAGGCGCGCGACTACTCCACCGTCACCACCGCCTCCGCCGGCCGGGGCGCGCCCAGCGCCACCGCGCGCGCGCCCGGTGAGGCCCCACCCACGATCAGCCGGAACCGCCCTGGCTCCACCACCGCCTCGCCCTCGTCGTTGACGATGGCGAGCATGTCCGGCGTGACCGCGAACTCCACCGTCTGGGACTGGCCGGGCTCGATGGCGACGCGCCGGAAGTCCTCGAGGGAAGCCAGGGGTGCGTCGCCGGAGGCGTCCAGGGCGCTCACGTAGAGCTGAACCACCTCCTCGCCGGCCCGCTCTCCCCCGTTCCTGACCAGCACCCTCGCCGTGAGCTCTCCGTCCACACCAATGGTGGGCTTCGAGAGCTCCAGGTCGCCGTAGGAGAAGGTCGTGGTGCTGAGACCGAAGCCGAAAGGGTACAGGGGTTCTTTGGTCATGTACCGGTAGGTCCGTCCCTTCATCGAGTAGTCGTCGTAGGGCGGGAGGTCCTCCGTGGACTTCGGGAAGGTCAGGGGCAGGCGACCCGAGGGGACGGCGTCCCCGAAGAGGACGTCGGCGATAGCGCGACCGCCCTCCTGGCCCGGGTACCAGGCGAAGACGACGGCGTCGGCCAGCTCGTGCACCTCGGGCATGGCCACCGGGCTCCCGCTCAGGACCACCACCACCAGCTTCCTCGCGTTCTCGCGCATCTTCTTGACGAAGGCGACCTGGTTCTCGGGAAGCGAGACGTCGAAACGGTCACCCTTGTCCGGCGACGCGATGGACGCACCCTCCTCGCCCTCGAGGAGGTTGGAGACACCCACGACCGCGATGGTCACGTCGGCCTCCTGCGCGGACCCCGAGAACCAGTCGATGGGGTTGACGTTCGGGCGGTCGAGCAGAGCGCCCTGGCGGAAGTCCACCTTGGTCGCGGCCGACACCTTGCCCACCACCCCCTCGAGGACGGTGGCGATGTCCTCGTTGAGCCCGTAGTAGTTCCCGAGCATCACCTGGGCGTCGGCAGCCAGGGGACCGGTGACGTAGACCATCCTCAAGTCCTTCGGAAGCGGCAGCAGGCCGTCTTCGTTCTTGAGGAGCACCATCGACTTCACCGCCGCTTCCCTCGACAGCTTCCGGTGCTCCTCGGAGGCGATGACGGACTCCGGAACGTCCGACCACGGGACCATGCCCGCGGGGTCGAAGAAGCCGAGCCGGAACCGTGTCCGGAGGACCCGAAAGAGAGCGCGGTCCAGGTCGGCCTCGGTCACGAGCTTGCGCTCGAAGGCCTGGTGCAGGGCGTCGTAGCTGGTGCAAGCGAGGTCCGTCCCCGCCTTCAGGGTGGCCGCCGCCGACTCGGCGGCGTCCTTCGTCACCTTGTGCCCCTGGTGCAGGTCGTTCACCGCCCCGCAGTCGGAGACCACGTGGCCGTCGAAGCCCCACTCGTCGCGCAGCGTCTGCTGGAGCAGGAAGGTGCTACTGCAGCAGGGATCGCCGTTGGTGCGGTTGTAGGCGCACATGACGATCTCGACCCCGGCGTCCACCAGGGCCTCGAAGGCGGGCAGGTAGGTCTCGTGCATGTCCTTCGGCGTGGCCACGGCGTCGAAGCTGTGGCGCAGGCCCTCGGGCCCGCTGTGAACCGCGTAGTGCTTGGCGCAGGCCGCGGCCTTGAGGTAGCGGTCGTCGTCTCCCTGCAGCCCACGCACGTAGGCGGTTCCCATCCGGGCCATGAGATAGGGGTCTTCCCCGTAGGTCTCCTGGCCCCGGCCCCAGCGCGGGTCGCGAAAGATGTTGATGTTGGGGGTCCAAAACGTGAGGCCCCGGTACCGCTGGCGGAAGCCCGCGCGGACGGAGGCGTTGTGCTTGGCCCGGGCCTCGTCGGAAATGACGGTGGCCACTCGCGCCACGAGATCGGGATCGAAGGTGGCGGCCATCCCGATGGCCTGGGGGAAGATGGTGGCCCGGCCCGCTCGCGCGACCCCGTGGAGGCTCTCGTTCCAGTAGTCGTAGGCGGGGACTCCCAGGCGCTCGACCGCCGGCGCCGTGCTGCTGAGCTGGTCGATCTTCTCCGCGACGGTCATGCGGTCGACCAGGTCGGCCACGCGGGCCTCGATGGGCTTCGCGGGGTCGAGGTACGCCGGGTTCTCTTTGGCGAGAACGGGCCCCGCCGCGAGCAGGGGGAGCAGCAAGCACCCGGGGATCAGTCTCCTCTTAGTCATGATGGCCTCCTTCCGAAGGGTGGAGCCGGGATGGGCGGGACAGGGCGAGAGGGCCCGCCCCGCCGCCTAGTGTACCTCCATGGCCGTTGCACGAGATGGCTGACCCTCGTCCAGAACTGGACGAGCAAGCTGGAGCGGTAGCGCGTGAGCCTGGAAGCCGTTTCCTGTCCGACCCCGACCGGGTCGCGTCCGCTTCCTCGTCCGAGATCGCGATTGACAAGCCCGCGGAGTCGGGAGGAGATGTGAGGGACGGCGACCTATCCGTCGCCAGTTGGCGGCTTTCAGGCCCTTGACGCGCCGGAACTCGGACGTGTTGTCGGTGACGACGGTCAGTCGACGCGAGAGAGCGTGGGCGGCGATGAGCATGTCATTCGGCCCGATCGGCGTGCCGCCCTCCTCGAGACGAGCCCGCACCCGGCCGTACGCGGCGGCCGCCCCAAGGAAGCGGTCCCCGGGGAGCATCAGGAGGACGTCGCCCAGCAGGGACAGCGCAAGGCCCACGCAGATGGCGAGCTGGTACCGCGCGTCCGTGCGCGGCGTGGGGGGAGCCAGCGCCAGGATCGAGGCGGTGGTGAGCGGCTTGAACAGAAGGATCTGCGCTCGCCGGCCAGGTCCGAGGTGTGCTCGGATCGCGAGGCACGCGGAAACGGCGATGACGAGGGCGAGCAGCGCCTTGGAAGGCATCGTCTCGGGGACACGATACCTGCCCCCAAGCCATGTGTCCTTCAACGAACAGCGTCCGGACACAGTCCCCGGATGCAGAAACGTCCTTGACAGAGCGGGTGAGTAGCCATATTGTTGCTAGTAACAACTATGTCGAATACGGCCCAGACCGAAACTCACGCGGACGAGGTACTCCGGCAGGACGCCGAGGTACTCCACGAGGCCCTGTCCGACCTTGTCCGCCTCTACCAGTTCCGGGACCGAGACCAGATCTGCTGCTTCGATGTGTCCGTGCCCCAGTGCTACGGGCTCGAGGCCCTGGTGAAGGAGGGACCGCTGACGCTCGGCGAGCTCGCCAGGCGGCTGTACCTGGAGAAGAGCACGGCGAGCCGGGTGGTCGACGCCCTCGAGCGGAAAGGCTACGTCACCCGGGCTCCCCACCCCGGCGACCGGCGAGCGCTGCAGCTCAAGGTGACGCCCGCAGGGCGGCGCCTCGTGGAACGAATCCGCGCCTCGCTCGTCGAGGACGCCAAGGCGGTCCTGGAGGATCTGAGCCCGTCCTTCCGCCGGGAGGCCGCGCGTTTCCTCGCCCGGCTCACGAAGGTCGCCGCGGAGCGTCTGAGTCGCGGGCCGGGAGGCGCCAGCCGGGAGAGCTGCGCAACGCTCGCGGGCACGTCCTGCGACACCGAAGAGTGCGGGTGATGCGCGGGCAGAAGGAAGAGGAAGACCCCATGACGTCCCCCTGCTGCGAGAAGGACGAGCGGGCCCCGGTGGCCGACCAGGAGCCGGCGCCCTGCTGCGGACCGGGTGCGCCCGCGGAGGTTGCTTCGCCCTGCTGCGATCCCGCGGAACAGAAGGCCGCGACGGCGGAGTCCTGCTGGGGATCGAGAATTCCGGCCGAGCCGGCCCCGTACCGCGAAGTCCCGGTCGAGGGCCGCATCTCGACCCTGGCCGGAGACGTCCCCCAGATCTCCACTCGGTGGGATCTCGGCGACTGGATGGGGCGACTTCTCGTTCGCCTGGGCTTCCGGCGCATGTCGTACGCGATCGCGCCGGGCCTCTACGCCGTGGGTCGCCCCGGCCCCGATGCCCCGGTCCTCGTCAGCGCCAACTACAAGCTGAGCTTCGACCTGCTGCGCCGGGCGGTCGATGGGCTCGACGCCTGGATCCTCGTCCTCGACAGCAAGGGCGTGAACGTCTGGTGCGCCGCGGGCAAGGGGACCTTCGGCACCGCCGAGCTGGCCCACCGGGTGGAGGCCACCCGCCTGGCGCAGGTGGTCCGACACCGCCGCCTGGTGGTCCCCCAGCTCGGCGCTCCTTCGGTAGCCGCCCATCAGGTTCAGCGTCTCACGGACTTCGGTGTGGTCTTCGGTCCCGTGCGCGCCGACGACATCCCTGCGTTCATCGCGGGCGGCCACGAGGCGACCCCCGAGATGCGCCACGTGACTTTCGGCCTCGCCGATCGACTGGAGGTGGCGGGGCTCGAGCTCGCGACCGCCGGACGCGCGACCGCGCTGCTCTCCCTGCTCGTCCTGGCCGCCACGGCGTGGAACGGAAGCACGCTGTCCTTCGGGTCGGCCTGGACGACGTCGGCTCCCGCTCTCCTCTCCCTCTGGGCCGGGGTGCTCGCGGGGACCGTGCTCTTCGCCGCCTTGCTGCCCTGGCTCCCCGGTCGGATGTTCGCGGTCAAGGGCGCCTTCCTCGGCGCCGTGGTTGCGGCCGGCGCCTGGATCGGCGGTCGGGGGCTCCTCCCCGAAGAAGCCCCGGTGGCCCTTCCCCTGGCCCTCGCCCTGGTGACGATCGCGGTCTCGTCCTACCTCGGCGCCAACTACACCGGGTCGACGACGTTCACCTCGCTGTCCGGCGTCAAGCGCGAGCTGCGCGTGGCCATCCCCGTCATGGCAGGGGCCCTGATCATCGCCGCCGTCCTCCCTGTCGCCGCTCTGGTCCTGGGGATTGTCCGATGAGCCTCACCTACCTGCCGGGCGTGACCACCCTCGAGTTCGAGCGGGAGCTGTGCACGGGCTGTGGGATGTGCGTCGAGGTCTGCCCCCACGCGGTCTTCCGCCTCGACGGAGACCACGCGACGCTCCAGGACCGCGACGCCTGCATCGAGTGCGGGGCCTGCATGACCAACTGCGAGGCCGGGGCCCTCCAGGTGCACGTCGGCGTCGGCTGCGCCCGGGCCATCCTGGCCAGCGGCCCCGACGCCCCCGACTGCAGCTGCGCCTGAGCGCGGCCTTCACAGTGCCTGCCACTTCCCGGCCCGGGCGTGGTGCCCGCCCCACACGTGTGGCCAGACAGGGTCTCGATCGGAACGGAGGATCCAGGTCCGCCCGTGTCTCGTGCCCTCGGCCGGGACACGGAGGCGAGAGGTGAGCCCGCCGGTCTCGCTCCCCTCGGCTTCGAGGGCCCGGGCTGCCATAATCGCCGAGGCAGCTCGCCTGAGCGTCGCCGCGCCGTCCGTCCGCCCGCTCACGCGGATCATCGAAGGAGCCTGGCTACGACGATGGAGACCCCTGACACGAGACCGTGGACACACATCGCGCACCTTGTCGACGCCGCCGACGCCGCCGGCCTCGAGGCCTATCTCGAGACCCTGCCGCCCTCGGAGGTGGCGCGCTCGATCTCCCGCCTCGAGCCGGCGCGCCAGACCGTGCTGCTGACCCTGCTCACGGCCGAGGGGGCGGCCGAGATCATGGAGGAGGTTCCGGAGACGCAGGCCGGGGACCTCCTGTCCGAGCTTCCTCCGGCGCTCGCCGCCGACATCGTCGAGGAGATGGAGAGCGACGAGCGGGCCGACGTCCTGTCCGAGCTCGAGCGCGACGAGGCCGAGGCCATCCTGCAGTCGATGGAGCCCGAGACCGCGCGCGACGTGCGCCGCCTCCTCGCCTATCCCCCGGATACCGCCGGCGGCCTCATGGTGACGGACTTCCTCTCCTTCGACGAAGGCCAGACGGTGGGCGAGATCCTGGATCACCTTCGGACGCGCGGCCAGGAGTACTCGGACTACGAGATCCAGTACGCCTACGTGGTCTCGCCGGGGGGCCGCCTTCGCGGGGTGCTGCGCCTCCGGGATCAGCTCTTCGCGCCCCACCAGACGCCACTGAGCGCCCTCATGATCCCCGATCCCGTGAGCATCGAGGTCGGGACGAGCCTCGATGCCCTGCGCGAGGTCTTCGAGGAGCACGGCTTCATCGGGGTGCCGGTGACGGACGAGTACGGCCGACTGGTCGGCGTCGTCCGGCGCGCCGACGTGCGGGAGGCGGCCGAGGACCAGGCGAGCAGCGACTTCCGCGAGGCCAGCGGAATCGTCGGCGGGGAGGAGATCCGGAGCCTTCCCCTCGTCACCCGATCGCGGCGTCGACTTTCGTGGCTGAGCATCAACATCGTCCTCAACATCGTGGCCGCCAGCGTCATCGCTGTCTACCAGGACACCCTGGAGAAGGCCATCACCCTCGCGGTGTTTCTCCCGATCATCTCGGACATGAGCGGCTGCGCCGGCAACCAGGCGGTCGCGGTGAGCATCCGCGAGCTGAGCCTGGGCCTCGTGCGGCCGACGGAGCTGGTCCGGGTCCTCGCAAAGGAGGCGGGCCTCGGCCTCATTAACGGTCTCGTGCTGGGTACACTTCTCGGCGGCGCCGCTCTCCTCTGGAGGGGAAACCCCTTCCTGGGCCTCGTGGTCGGGCTGGCCCTGGCCACCAACACGCTGCTGTCGGTCTGCCTGGGAGGCCTGCTTCCCCTCCTGCTCAAGCGTTTCGGTCTCGATCCCGCCCTGGTGTCGGGACCGCTCCTGACCACCGTGACCGACATGTGCGGGTTCTTCCTCGTGCTGCAGCTGGCGACACTGATCCTGCCGCGGATCTCCTGAGCTACCTCGGAGATTCGATGGGTGGGCGTCCTGAAGAGGAGATGGCCGTTCCAGGTCACGGTCCAGGGGCCGTTGTCGTAACGGCCCTTGACGAGCGCGCGGACCGGGCCTAGGCTTCCGCAGCTTCGCCGCCGTCAGGGGCGTCGCAGGAGGCCCAGGCGCCATGGCCCTCGAAGTGCGGCTCAGCCGCGAGATGCGGCTGGTCGACGTGACGATGATCGGCGTCGGCGCCATGATCGGCGCCGGGATCTTCGTCCTCACCGGGATCGCGGCCGGGGTCGCCGGTCCCGGGCTCCTCGTGGTCTTCGGTCTCAACGGCCTGGTGGCCCTCCTGAGCGCCGCGGCCTACGCCGAGCTCGGCGGGGCCATCCACGGCGCCGGCGGGGGCTACCTCTGGATCAAGCGGTCGCTTCCCGACCCCAGCGGGTTCCTGGCCGGGTGGATGGACTGGTTCGCCCACGCCGTGGCCTGCTCGCTCTACGCCCTCGGCTTCGGCGCCTACTCCCGGGAGGTGCTCAAGCTCCTCGGAGTGCCGGAGATCCCCCTTCCCCTGGCCCCCCTCGAGATCTGGCTGGCGGTGGGCGCCTGCGCGTTCTTCTCGTACATCAACTACCGCGGGGCCTCCGAGACGGGCAAGGCCGGGAACGTGGTCACCATCGGGAAGGTGGTGATCATCGGCGCGTTCGTGGTGGCCGGCCTCTGGACCATGGGCCTGCGCGGGGGATGGGAGGCGTCCTTCACTCCGTTCATGCCCCAGGGCTGGACCGGCGTCTTCGCCGCCATGGGTCTGACCTTCATCGCCTTCGAAGGCTACGAGATCATCGCCCAGACCAGCGAGGAGGTGGAGGACCCCAGGCGCAACGTGCCGCGGGCGGTCTTCCTCTCCCTCTTCATCGTCGTGCCCATCTACCTCCTGGTCGCCTTCGTCGCGATCGGAGCCGTGACGCCGCCCGCGGGGATGGCGGTCACGCAGTACCTCGGAGAGCAGAAGGAGATCGCCCTCGTCCGGGCGGCGGAGCAGTTCGTCACCGGCGGGGCGCTGGTGATCCTGGTCGGGGGGCTGCTCTCGACCCTCTCCGCCCTCAACGCCACGATCTACTCCTCCTCGCGGGTGGCCTTCGCCATGGCCCGGGACGCGAGCCTCCCCCAGGTCGTCGCCCGCGTGCACCGCGAGCGCGCCACGCCCCATTTCGCCATCCTCTTCTCGGCGCTCCTGATCATCGTCATGGCCGTGGCTCTGCCCATCGAGGACGTGGCGGCCGCGGCCAGCGTCATGTTCCTGCTGCTCTTCGGCGGCGTCAACGTGGCCCTCATCCGGCTGCGACGTCTCCACCCCGAGCTCGACCGGGGCTTCAGGGTCCCCTTCGTGCCCTTCACACCGATCCTCGCCATCCTGGCCATGCTCTTCCTCGCCGGGTTCATGCTCGTCGACTACCCGCTGGCCGGGCTCGCCGCCGGTGGCTGGATCGCCGCCGGCGGCGCCTTCTACTACGCCTACAGCCGCAAGCGCGAGACCGCCTTCGGGGAGCGGGTGACCTGGATGGAGCGCATCGAGCGCCGTGAGTACCGTGTCCTCGTCGCCATCTCCTCCCCCCGGACGATGGAGTCCCTGCTCGAGAGCGCGTTGGCCATCGCCCGCCAGCACGACGGAGAGCTGGTGGTGGTGACGGTCGCCGAGGTCCCCGAGGGCGAGACGCTCTTCTCGGGGCGGCGTCAGGCGCGCGAGCTCGAGCCGGTCCTGGAGAGCGCGGTTCGCTACGCGGAGGAGAGGGGCGTCGAGGTCCGGCCGGTGATCAAGATCGCGCGCCGCATCGGCCACGGGCTGGCCCAGACCGCCCGCGAGGAAGGGTGCAACTTCCTCGTGATCGGCCAGCCCTCGTCGCAGTCGTTCTTCGAGCGGCTGGTCGCCTCCGTCGTGGAGCGCGTCCTGCAGGACGCGCCGTGTCACGTGGCGGTCGTCTACGGCGGGATCGACAAGAGCAGGGTCACACGCATCGTCGTCCCGGTCACCAAGGGTGGGAACTCGAAGCTGGCAGCGGAGCTGGCCACGCCCTTCAGCAGCTGGTTCGAGGCGCCCGTCCGGGCGCTCACCGTCATCGAGCGCGCGGCGGCCGGGAACGGCGGGCAGGCGCGGGCGGCCGAGGCCCGCGAGACCCTCGAGGCCGCGGGCAGCGCGGTGGAGCTCGAGGTCCTCCTGCGGGGCGAGGTGAGCACCGGGCTGCTCCGGAACCTCAAGCGCGGTGAGCTCGTTTTGATCGGCGCTCCCACCTCCGGACCGGTGGTGCCCCTCTTCGGGGACACCATCCCCGCCCTCATCGCCAAGCGGGGGCGCAACCCGGTGGTGGTGGTGCGGCACGTGGAAGAGCTGCGGGCCCGGCACTTCGAACGGCGGTTCTTCTCCAGGAGCTGACACACGATGCAGACCCAGGATCCAGGCCCCTTCACCGAGTTCGTCCAACGGATTGTCGCCTACGCGCCGACCCTGACCGCGGGCCTTCTGGTGCTGGTCCTCGGCGTCATCGTGGGCTGGCTCGCGAAGAGAGCCACGGTCCGGGTGCTGATCTGGCTCCGTCTCGATCGCCTCGGGGGAAACGCGTCCTGGCGTGCGGCGTTCGGGAAGGGCGACGTCCGGGCCGCCCTCTACGAGCTCGCCGGGAACGTGGTGTTCCTCCTGCTGGTGCTGGTGTTCTTCGACAACTCTCTCGAGATCTGGGGCCTCTCCGTTCTCTCGCGGATGATCGAGGGGTTCATCGTCTACCTCCCCAACCTGGCCCTGGTCGCGTTGATCTTCGGTGCCGGGGTCTTCCTCGCCAACACCCTCGCCGGGAGCATCGAGGAGACGTTGGAGGAAGAGGGCGCGCCGCGCGCCCGCCTGGTGGCGAAGGGGTTCAAGGCAGCGGCCCTCGGGGTGGTCGGCGCCCTGGGCCTGTGGCAGCTCGACTTCGCCCGGGAGATCGTGCTCGCCGCCTTCCTGATCGGCTTCGGTGCGCTGGGGATCGCGTTCGCCCTCGCGGTCGGGCTCGGGTCGGCCAGAGCCATCCAGAAGGGGTGGGACACGCTGTTCGACAGGAACCAGCGTAAGTGACGAGTCAGCCCGCCACGATCCGGCCGATCACCTCGTCGGTCATCTGCCGGGTCGACAGCGAGCCGCCCAGGTCGACGGTGCGGGCCCCGTCGCTGATCGCGTCGTGCGCCGCCTTCTCCACGAGCTTCGCCTCGTCCTCGAGGCCGAGGGAGTGGCGCAGGCACATCGCCGCGGACAGGATGATGCCCAGGGGGTTGGCGATCCCCTTCCCCGCGATGTCCGGCGCGGACCCGTGGATCGGCTCGTACAGGCCCACCGACGTCTCGCCCAACGAGGCCGACGGCAGCAGGCCCATCGAGCCCGCGAGCACCGAGGCCTCGTCGGTGAGGATGTCTCCGAACATGTTCTCGGTGACGATCACGTCGAGGGTCGCCGGGCTCGTGATCAGGCGCATGGCCGCGGTGTCGACGAGCATGTGCTCCAGGGCCACGTCGGGGTTGGCCCCGCCGATCTCGGTGGCGATCTTGCGCCACATCCGAGACGACTCGAGGACGTTGGCCTTGTCGACGGACGTCACCTTCTTCTTTCGCGCCCGCGCGAGGCGGAAGGCCAGCTCCACGATGCGTCGCACCTCGAAGTCCTTGTACTCCAGGGTGTCCACCGCGCACTCGACCCCGTCCTTCATCTCCCGGCCCTTGGGCTGACCGAAGTACAGTCCCCCGGTCAGCTCGCGGATCACCAGGATGTCGACGCCCGCGATCCGCTCGGGGCGGACCGGCGACGCCTCGACGAGGCTCGGGTGGACCACCACCGGCCGCAGGTTTGCGAAGACCCCGAGGCCCTTGCGCAGCCCGAGGAGCCCCTGCTCGGGCCGCACCGCCGACTGGGGATCGTCCCACCGCGGTCCGCCCACCGCCCCGAGGAGCACGGCGTCCGCGGACTGGCACGCGGACAGCACGTCGTCGGTGAGGGCGACCCCGTTTGTGTCGATCGAGCACCCGCCCATGAGCTTCTCGGCGAAGCGGAAGGAGTGATCTCGCTTCTTCGCCACCACCTCCAGGGTCCGCACGGCCTCCGCCGTCACCTCGGGCCCGATCCCGTCCCCGGGGAGCACCACGATGCTCGCCTTCATGCCTCTCCCTTCGTCGCGATGTTCAGCCCGTACTCGATGCCGTCGACCAGCGCCATCCAGCTGGCCTCGATGATGTTCGGGCTGGCTCCCACCGTGCTCCAGCGATTCCCGTCGCGCTGCATGTCGATGAGGACCCTCGTGATCGCCCCCGTCCCCTTCTCGGGCTCGAGGATGCGCACCTTGTAGTCCGCGAGGTGCAGCTCGTCGATCTCCGGGTAGTGCACCACGAGCGCCTTCCGGAGCGCGTTGTTGAGGGCGTCCACGGGCCCGTCGCCCTCGGCGGCGGTGTGGTGGACCTCGCCCGCCACCCGCACCTTCACCATCGCCTCCGCGAAGAGGCCACGGCCGGTGCGGTGCTCGACGGTGACGAGGAAGTCGATGAGGTCGAAAGGCGCCTGGTAGCCCGCCTCCTTCCGCTTGAGCCGCACCGCCACCGAGGCCTCTCCGGCCTCGAAGGAGAAGCCCTTGGCCTCGAGGGCCTTGATGTCGTTGAGGACGTCGCCAACGTCGTCAGATGCGGCGACCCCGTGCTCCTCGGCCTTGGAGATCAGGTTTCCCCGGCCCGAGAGCTCGCTCACCACCACCCGCATCTGGTTGCCGACCAGCGTCGGGTCGATGTGCTGGTAGGACTCCGCGGTGCGGCGCATGGCCGCCACGTGGATCCCGCCCTTGTGGGCGAAGGCCGAGTTGCCCACGTAGGCGAGGTGCTCGTCGGGGGCGAGGTTGGCCACCTCGGCCACGAAGTGGGAGACGTCGTGCAGGGTTCGGAGCCCCCCTTCGGGCAGGCAGCGCAGGCCCATCTTCAGGTCCAGGCCGGCGATGACCGAGCAGAGGTTGGCGTTGCCGCAGCGCTCGCCGTAGCCGTTGATGGTGCCCTGGACCTGGATCGCGCCCCGGCGGACCGCCTCCAGGGAGTTGGCCACCGCGCTCTCGGAGTCGTTGTGGCAGTGGATGCCCAGGGGGTGATCGAGGGCGGCCCGGACCTGGTCGACGATCTCCCCGATCTGCCAGGGCAGCGAGCCGCCGTTGGTGTCGCAGACCACCAGGGTCTCCGCCCCGCCCCGCACCGCGGCCCGGAGGGTCTCCAGGGAGTACTCGGGATCGGCCCGGTAGCCGTCGAAGAAGTGCTCGGCGTCGTAGATCACCCGGCGGCCCTGGGCCTTCAGGTAGGCCAGCGAGCTCTCGATGATGCGGAGGTTCTCCTCGAGGGTGGTGCGCAGCACGTCGGTCACGTGGAGGGTCCAGGTCTTGCCCACCACCGTGCACACCGGCGTCCCGGCGTCGAGGAGCGCCCTGATGTTGGCATCGTCCTCCGGTGTGCCGCCTTTGCGGTGAGTGGAGCCAAAGGCGGTGACGAGCGCGGTCGACCACTCGATGTCTCGTGCGCGCTCGAAGAACTCGGCGTCCTTGGGGTTGGAGCCGGGCCAGCCTCCCTCGATGAAGGCGACACCCAGCTCGTCCAGGCGGCGGGCGACGCGGATCTTGTCGTCACAGGACAGGGAGATCCCCTCGCGCTGGGTCCCATCCCTGAGCGTCGTGTCGTAGATCTCGATCATGGAGCCCCGCATTCTATCCGCTTGCGGGGCTCCGCGGGCAACCCGCCCCCTGGCCACCCACCGGCCGGCGTCCGAGGTGCGCCGGACACCGGGGCCCACGCCCCGCGAGAGCGGAGTTGCGAACGGCGCGGACCGCCAGTCATCATGTGGCTCCCGGGTCATGCGGCCGTTCGGTGGACGCCGCGGGCACGCGCGGGCAACCACGCCGGCCCAGCTCGGCCAACACACCACCGTGCAGGAGGCTGTCATGCGTTGGAGAGGATGTCGACCGGTGACGCTCGGTTTCGCGCTGTTGGCTGTCTCCCCGGCGTACGCCGAGGAGGATTTCGCGGACCGGCTCGAGAAGGCTCACGAAGCGGCGCGCGTGAACGCGGCGTCCCCTGAAGGCGGCAAGTGGAAGCGGGACAGCTCGTCCGCCGCGAGCCGGCTGATGGTCCTCGTCGTGAACCGGTGCCTGCCCGAGCCCTCGGGTGACGTTCCGACCCCGTTCTCGGTCTACCTGCGCCTCTCGAAGGCCGGCAGCGCGAGAGAGATCATTACGGACCTCGATCCTTCGCTGGAGAGATGCATGACCGCCGTCGGGCGGGAGCTGCCCTTTCCCGAAGCGCCCCGGGACGACTACTGGGTCCAGGTGAACCTGGCGGTACCGCGCTGACGGGACGCTAGCGGGAGCCGTGGGCCCGAACGGACAGAATCGTCCGACCCTCGAGGGGATTCGCCTCGAGGGCCAGAGAGCCGCCCTCCCCCGTCAGGACCACCTCGTGCAGGACCTCGTCCGAGGGCAGGCAGACCAGCCCCCGGGCCTCCGTCGCGCTCGCCCCGAAGGTCACCAGCTCCAGCTCCGACCAGTCCATCGACGCGGTCGACTGGGCCAGGGCGATATGAGGAATGGCCGCACCCGAGCGAACGAGCATCACTACCGGGATCTCGCCGCCCTCGATGGCGTGCCAGCCGCCGGGGTACGCCCGGCCTGTCTGGTAGTCGACCCACTCCCCCGGGGCGAGGTAGACGTCGCGGCCGGTCGTGCCCTCCTCCATCAACGGCGCGACCAGGATGTCGGACCCCAGGAGGTACTGGTCCTCCACCAGCCAGGAGCCCGGGTCCTCGGGGTACTCGATGAGCAGCGCCCGCAGCATGGGCAGCCCGCGCTCGGAGGAGTCCCTGGCCTGGGCGTAGAGGTACGGCATCAGCCGATAGCGCAGCTCGTCTGCCCGGCGGAAGGCATCGGTGAAGTCGGGACCGTACTCCCAGGGCTCTTTCGGGGGCGCGCCGTGACTGCGGGCGTGGGAGGTGAGCATCCCGAAGGGCAGCCACCGGCGGTAGAGCTCCTCTGGCGTCCTGGTCGTGAAGCCGCCGATGTCGTGGCTCCAGAAGGAGAACCCGCTGAGACCGAGTGACAGCCCGCCACGCAGGGTCCCGGCCATGCCGGTGTCGGAGTTGGCAGCGTCGCCCCCCCAGTGCAGGGGGTAGCGCTGGCTGCCCGCCCAGGTGCTTCGGGCCCAGATGATGTTCTCGCCCGTGACCTCACGGGTGATCTCCGCCACCGCCCGGTTGTAGAGGAGCGGGTAGAGGTTGTGCTCGTACCAGCCGGTCCGGCCCGAGGCGTACTGGCCGTTCATCGGCGCCGCCTCCCCGAAGTCCACCTTGATGGCCCCGACCCCGAGCTTCAGGAGCCTGGCGATCTTCTCCTGGTACCACTCCACGGCCTCCGTGTTGGTGAAGTCGAGGACCGCGTCCTCGTAGGGGACGTTCCCCCGGGGGTCCCGGACCACCAGCCCCCGCTCCACGATCTCGGGAAAGAGGCGGTTCTGCGGCACGAAGTACGGGAGCTGCCACAGCGAGATGTGGAAGCCGTCGTCCCGGAGGTCGGCGATCATCTTCGCCGGGTCCTCGAAGCGCGATGTCGAGAACTCGAAGTCGCTGCGCCAGTCGGTCTCGAACCACCCGGTGTCGAGGTGGATGACATCGCTGGGGATCCGGTGCTCCCGCAGCTTCCCCGCCACCTCCCGGACCTGCTCCTCGGAGAAGTAGGTGATGCGGCTCATCCAGAAGCCGAACGACCACAGCGGTGGCATGGCCGGCTTCCCAGTGAGATCCGTGTACTCGTCGAGGACCTCCTTCGGCTCGCCCAGGAAGACGAAGAGGTCGAGCTGGTCGTCGCCCAGCATGAGGGCGCTCGTCCCGCTGAAGGTGCGTCCGAAGTCGAAGGTGGCGGGAGCGGACGTGTGCACGAACATGCCGTAGCCCCGGCTGCTCATGAAGAAGGGGATGGGCTTGTACATCTCCTCGGACTCGGCGCCGTTGGGATCGTCCACGAAGAGAACGACGCGCTGGCCCCGCTTGTCGAGGCGGGTGAAGGACTCGCCGGTGCCGAAGATCTTCTCCCCGGGGGCCAGGGAGAACACCGGGCCCATCCGGCGGGCGTAGTCGGAGGCCCGTCGGACGAAGGAGAAGGGGAGGGCCGGCCACAGGGTGGTGGCGTTATCCGCCAGGTGGTGGGTCCGGGTCAGGAGCCGCCCGTTCTCGTCGCGGAACTCCAGGTGCCAAGGCTGCGCGAGCACCGTCACCGAGCCGTGAGCGCTGGCATAGCGGTAGCCGCCCTCGATCCGCTCCATCGTCCACGAGGAGTCGCTCGGCGGCTCTCGCACCAGCATGGGCGAGAGGTCCTCGTCGCGCGCCGGGAGACCCGTCTTCATCCGGATGCGGACCGTCCGCGGGCTGACGAAGTCGAGGGAGAACGGCAGAGTGGGGTCGGCCGCGTACTCGATGTCGGGGAACTCGTTGTTCCCCACCGGACGCAGGCCGGCCAGGGTGTTGTCGAAGGCGTGACGCGTCGCGAAGCGGTGGCGCTTCCAGGTCACCTGCCCCTCCGCCGTCCCCGGGTCCCACTCCACGAGCTGGTCCGCCACGAAGTAGGTGCTGGTGAAATCCTGGAAGTCCGGGCTGATGTCGACGGGCGTGTTGAGGAGCGGGGGCTCGAACCCCGCCTGAGCGTGGAGGGACGGCGAGGGCAGCAGGGCCAGAGCGGGCAGCAGCAGCGCCCACGCGACGATCGTGCGACGCGTCATGAGACCTCCAATCGTGTCGTACGCCGTCCTTATACGTCCGCGGGAGCCCGGGGCCAAGCTTCAGATGGACCAGTTGCCCTGGCGCGCCTTCTGGTCAGTCGGACGGCGCGAGGGCGGTCGTGCCGGCACCGCGATCCCCGATGTCGAGGTTCGTGAGCTCCTCGGTGATCGAGAAGTCGAAGGGCGGGTACTCGAACAGCGGCATGCGCTCTTCGCTCTGCCCCATCGAGTAGCCGTAGATCTCGGCGTACTCGTCGGTATTCTCTCCAATGCCGTCGAGCTGCTGCAGATACTCCCGGACCGATTTGGACTCGAGGATGATGACCTTCCCCATCCTCTCGATGATGGGGCTGTGGGCCCGCTTCGACCCAAAGGGCTCGTGGACTCCGTCATCGACGTCGCCGGTACCGTGGAAGGGGTCCGGGAGATCGATCGGCGCCACCTGGACGCGCCGGACTACACGGTCTAGCCTGGCGGGCCGGCCCTCGCGCCGGGACGCTGCTACACTGGCCTCTCCGTGTCCGAACCACCCAGGACGCCGGCCCTCCTCTGCCGGGGGCTCGTCAGGCGCTACGGCGACGTCGTCGCCGTGGACGGACTGGACCTGGAGGTGCGCCGCGGGGAGTGCTTCGGCATGCTCGGCCCCAACGGCGCCGGCAAGACGACCACCGTCGAGATCCTCGAGGGCCTCAGCGTCCCCGACGCTGGAGACGTGGAGGTTCTCGGGGAGCGCTGGCGGGGCGACGGCCTGGGCCTGCGCGCCCGTCTCGGGGTGCAGCTCCAGGAGACGAAGTTCCCCGACAAGCTGACCGTCCGCGAGGTGCTGACCCTCTTCCGCAGCTTCTATCCCCACGGGCCGCCAGTCGAGGAGACCGTGGCCCTCGTGGCGCTCCAGGAGAAGGCGGCCGCCCGCGTGGTCACCCTGTCCGGCGGCCAGAAGCAGCGGCTGTCATTGGCCTGCGCCCTGGTCGGGGACCCGGAGCTGCTGTTCCTCGACGAGCCCACGACCGGCCTCGACCCTCAGTCGCGTCGCCAGGCGTGGGAGATCGTGGAGGGGCTCAAGGCGCGGGAGCGCACGATCCTGCTGACGACCCACTACATGGAGGAGGCGGCGCGGCTGTGCGACCGCGTGGCCATCGCAGATCACGGGCGCGTGATTGCCCTGGGAACGCCGCGGGAGCTCATCGCCTCCCTCGGGGCCGAGCACGTCGTGGAGTTCGCCGTCGAAGAGGAGGGCCGCGTCGAGGAGGGCGTCCTGGCCGGGCTGCCCAGCGTCGAGGGCGTGGCCCGGGACGGGTCCGCGTGGCGCCTCACCGTGCGCGAGGTGCACCGCGCGGTCCCCGCTCTCCTGAGCGCGCTGACCACCCGGGGGTTGGAGCCGTCGCACCTCTCGACCCACCACGCCACCCTCGAGGACGTGTTCGTCAACCTGACCGGGCGGAGCCTGCGGAATGAGTAGCCCCCGCGTCCGCCGCCCGCTCGCGGAGCTGACCCTGGCCCGGGTCCGGGAGCTGGTGCGAGAGCCGGAGGCCCTCTTCTGGGTGTTCGTCTTCCCCATCCTCCTGGCCGGGGTCCTGGGACTCGCGTTCCGCAGCCGTCCCCCGGAGCCCCTCCCGGTGGCGGTGGTGGCGGGTGCCCACGGCGAGTCGCGGCTGGCCGCGCTCTCCGAGAGCCCGGACCTCGAGCCGACGCTTCTCCCGGAGCCGGAGGCTCGCCAGGCCCTCCGGCGCGGCGCCGTCGTCCTCGTCGTCTCCGGCGACGATGTGCCCGAGTACACCTACGATCCGGCCCAGCCCGACAGCCGCGCCGCCCGGCTCGCCGTGGACGCCGCCCTCCAGCGGGCGGCGGGCCGGGGCGACGCCTTCGAGGCCGAGAGATCCGAGACGACCGAGCCAGGGTCCCGCTACGTGGACTTCCTGGTCCCGGGACTGCTGGGGATGAACCTCATGGGGACGGGCATGTGGGGGATCGGCTTCTCCCTCGTCGTGGCCCGCAACGGCAACCTGCTCAAGCGCCTCGTGGCCGCCCCCGTGCGGCGCAGCCAGCTCCTCGGGGCCCAGATACTCTCCCGGCTGATCTTCCTGGTGCCCGAGGCGGGAGCCCTCCTGCTCTTCGCCTGGCTCCTCCTCGATGTGCCCCAGCGCGGCTCGATGCTGGTCCTGGCCGCCGTCTCCGTCCTCGGCGCCCTCACCTTCAGCGGCCTGGGCCTCCTGACCGCCGCCCGACCCCGGACCATCGAGGGCGTCTCGGGTCTCATGAACCTCGTCATGGTCCCCATGTGGATCTTCTCGGGGATCTTCTTCTCGACGGACCGGTTCCCGGCCGCGGCGCAGCCCTTCGTCCAGGCGCTGCCGCTGACCGCCCTCAACAACGCCCTCCGGGCGGTCATGCTGGAGGGGGCCGGGTTCCAACCTCTCCTCCCCGAGCTGACGATCCTCGCGGTGTGGGGCGTCGTGACGTTCCTTCTCGCCCTGAGGTTCTTCCGCTGGCACTAGTGTCCTGTCACCGAGGTCGTGTCGAGGTTCTGGAGCCCCTGGCGCTCGGCGGCCATCCCGATGATGGACTACGACATCCGCCACGGGCGCACGTACCTGTACTTCGCGGGAGAGCCGCAGTACGCCTTCGGCCACGGGTTGAGCGACACGACCTTCGCCCATGCCGACCTGCGGACGAGCACGCCCACGCTGTCCCCGGGCGCCGCGGTGGACGTGACGAACACGGGCTCCCGGGCCGGAGACGAGGTCGTCCAGCTCTACGCGCGCCACCCGGAGTCGAAGGCGCCGCTCGAGCAGCTGCGGGGCTTCCAGCGGGTGGGCCTCGCCCCGGGCGAAACGAAGACGGGGACCCTGCGCCTGCGCGCCTTCGACCTCGCCTACTGGGACACCGAGCAGGGGACCTGGACCGTGGATCCAGGTCCCGTCGAGGTGCTCGTCGGCCGGTCCTCGGCGGACGCCGACGTGACCCTCAGGCGGACGGTCATCGTGAAGGCCTCACCCTGAGCCCCGTACCTCGGGTGGACCCGTGAACCCGATGCGTACCGTGCTCCTGGCCGGGTCACGGAGCCCGTGGCTGCGCGCGCAGGCGACCCGCCGTGGCTTCGTCCGTCGCTCCGTCTCCCGCTTCATGCCCGGCGAGCGCCTGGAGGACGCACTGGCCGCCGCCGCCCGACTCCGCGACAAGGGCATCCCCACCATCTTTACCCACCTCGGTGAGAACCTGGCCACCGCGGCCGAGGCCGACGAGGTGACCGACCACTACCGGCGCGTCTTCGAGGCCGCGGCGTCGGCCGGACTGGACGCGCAGGTCTCGGTCAAGCTGACCCAGCTCGGCCTCGACCTGGACCACGAGCGGTGCCTCCGCAATCTGCGCGCGCTGGTCGAGGGGGCGGGCGAGGGAGACAGCCGGGTCTGGATCGACATGGAGGGCTCGGCCTACGTGGACGTCACGCTGGATCTGTTTCGCCGGGTCCAGGCGCTCTCCCCGCGCGTCGGGGTGTGCCTCCAGGCCTACCTGCACCGCACGCCCACCGACCTCGAGTCCCTGCTCCCCCTGGGGCCGGCCATCCGGCTGGTCAAGGGGGCCTACAACGAGCCGCCCGATCGCGCGCTTCGGCGCAAGCGCGACGTGGACGCGCGCTTCTTCACCCTGGCCGCTCGCCTGCTGGGTGACGAGGCCCGGCGCTACGGTTCGTTCCTCGGCATCGCCACCCACGACCCGCGCCTGGTCGAGCGCCTGCGCTCGTTGGTCGCGGCCCACCAGGTGAGCCCGGACGCCTACGAGTTCGAGATGCTCTACGGCATCCAGCGCTCGCTGCAAGCACGCCTGGTCGCGGAAGGACAGCGGCTCCGCGTGCTGATCAGCTACGGCGCACACTGGTTCCCCTGGTTCATGCGCCGGCTCGCGGAGCGGCCCGCGAACCTGTGGTTCGTGGCACGGACCCTGGTCAGGGACTGAGACGGCCGTGCGGACACGGCCGAGCCCGGGGACAGCTCACTCACGTCTCTCGGCCAGGACTCGCTCCACCGCCTCAGCGACCGCGGGGCGGCCCGAGGCGGCCTCCCGGACCCGGGCCCGGAGCGACTCATCGGCCTGCCCGGCGAGTGCGGCCACGGCCTCACGGGCCACCGGAGGCTCCGCCTCGCGGACGAGGGAGAGCAGATGATCGAAGGCCTCGTCGCGCCGGAGGGTGGCCAGGGCGCGCAGGGCCGTCGGCGCGAGTCCTCGGGAGACGGCCTCCGGAAGCCAGTCGCGCAGCACGGGCAAGGCCCCCTCCAGGCGCGACTCCCCGAGGGCCACCGCCGCGCACTCGGCGGGGCCGCCGGCCGATCGCCCGGACCCGGGCGCCGCTTTGAGGAGGTGGGCCACGAGGGGCAGCGAGCCGGACGGGTCGAGGTGCAGCAGCGAGAGCAGGCACTCGGTGAGGACACGTGGCTCCTCGTCGCCGGCCCGGGCCTTGTGGCGCAGGAGGGGCACGCCCTCCGCCCGGCCGTGGTTCCCGATCGCCCGGGCCGCGGACACCCGTGCCGGCGGCTCGGGATCGGCCAGGAGCTCCGCGAGCTCGACGAGGGCGCCGGGATGAGAAGTGCGAGCGAGACCCAGGGCGCACGCGCCGCGAAGGTCCACCGCCGTGTCCACCTGTCCCCCGTGGACCGGCTCCATCTGCACGTGGCGGATCCCGCGGAGGAACACCTCCTCATCCTCGTGCTCCAGCCGCAGGAGGGCCTCCACCACGGTCGTCTTGGCCGTGCACCCCGGGTCCGCGCGCACCGCGCCCTTCAGGAGGCGCTGGAAGGCAGCCAGCAGGTCGGGCACCAGCGTCTCGAGCCCGGCCTCACCGGAGATCCGAGCGGCCTTCGCCACCGCGTGGGAGGACTCCCGCGCGAGCACCCGGCGCAGCTCGGCCAGTGAGCTGGCCGAGGAGGGGTCCTCCCGCACCTGGCTCAGCCGGGCCAGGGCTTCCTTGAGCGGGTCTCGCCGGGGCACGAGACCGAGGATACATCGCGCCGTCTCGAGGGGGCCGGCTCATCGCGTCCCCTGACCGGGTCTGATAGCCTGTCGAGCGAGCGATGCCCTCCTCGCACGAGATTCTCGACGGACTGGAAGCCATCGCGAACGAGTGGAGAGCCCTCGCCATCGCCTGGCACGCGGTCTGGGCGGTGGCCCTGATGGCCCTGGGTGCCGGATGGCGTCCCCGTAGACCCGTCGCCGGTGCGGCGCTGGCGGTCCCGATCCTGTCTGTCAGCCTCCTGGCCTGGTTGTCCGGCAACCCGTTCAACGGAACGGTCTTCGCCATCCTCGCGGTGGCGCTCGCGGGACTGGCGCTCCGTCTGCCGTGTCGACCCGTGCAGATCAGCCCAGCATGGCTTCTTCTTCCGGGCCTCGTTCTGACGGCCTTCGCCTGGATCTATCCCCACTTCCTGCGAACGGACTCCTGGATCATCTCCCTCTCCGCAGCCCCCCTCGGCCTCATCCCGTGCCCCACGCTCTCCGCGGTGCTCGGCATGGCCCTGATGCTGCGGGGTCTGGACTCTCGTCAATGGTCCCTGGTCCTGGCGGCCGCCGGAATCCTCTACGGCTTGATCGGTTGGGCTCGACTCGGGGTGGCCATCGACGCGGTTCTTCTCGTGGGCGCGGCAGGACTTGCTGTGGCCGCCGTCTGGCGTCCCGGGCACACGAGAGGCGGCGACTAGCCCTCGGTGACCCGTCGGCTTCGACCCGTGCCCACGCACCGCGGCTCGGCCGCCAAAGCCCGCAGTACGACACCCACGTCCGTGCCCGCCGCGCCGAGCGCCTCGTGGATGTGCGGACCCTGGGATAGCTGGAGCCGATGTTCCGGCGTCGGGGATTTCTGAGGATCCACCGGGACTACCTCGTCAACCTCGAGAACGTGCCCCAGGTGCGGCGTCGCCGCAGCGGCGACGACTGGGAGCTCAAGCTCGATCTTCCGGTCGGCCGTGTCCGCCCCATCGGCCGAACTGCGCTGTCGAGGCCGTGGAAGGCCTTCGGAGAGGAGCGAGGCTTCACAAACGTCTCTGGTGGAGGCAGGTGCCCACGATGAGCTAGACTCACACCCCGGACCTGGGCGGGCGCGGCGTGAGGAGGCTGTCCGATCGCGGGTCCTGAGGCCGCATCCTAGACCCAGCGGACTCCTGGTGATCTGATGGAGAGTGCCGAGTTCGAGCGCCAGATCGCAGACACCTGGCGTCGCCACAACGACACCATGCTCTTCCTCCTGCGCAGCCTGCCGGCCAAGGGACTCGCCGCCGTGCCCCTCGATTCACGGGGTCGCGACGTCGCTCGCCAGTTCAACCACCTGAACCGCGTGCGCCTCGGGTGGCTGCATTTCCACCGCACCGGCAAGCGACCGAAGCTGCCCCGCGGGGACAAGGGCCCGCGGCCATCGAGGGCCGAGCTGAAGGCAGCGCTGGTCACATCGGGAAAGGAAGTCTCCGCTTTCCTCCGGGGGTGTCTGGATGGGGAGGCTCGGCCCCGGATGTTCGGGCGAGACGTCGTCCGGTGGCTCGCGTACCTGATCTCTCATGAGTCCCATCACCGGGGCCAGATCATGCTGGCCCTCAAGCAATCGGGCTTTCGCCTGCCCGAGAAGGTGGCGGTGCAGGGGCTCTGGGGCAAGTGGATCTTCGGGAAGTAGCACCACTCACGGCGGTGGGGCGCCGCCCGAGCGTTGCCGCAGACGATGGCACCTCCGCCACCTACATCCAGGGAGGCATCCACCACGGTCTCTGGGAGCGGTAGGCCCTTGGCGCCATTGAACGTGCGCCTGGCAGCTCAACGCACCGTCAGGCCGACATCGGCTGCAAGGTGGGACCGCCCGTGACACGTGGGCAGTCAGGCGGCGAGGAGATCGCGAACGCCGTCAGCCATGGGGTGGGACTCGCCCTATCGCTTGCTGCGGCTCCCATTCTGATAGTCCATACCGCCGCGCAGGGAAACGCGGTCCAGACTCTGGGTGCCAGCGTGTTCGCGGCGAGCATGGTGCTGCTGTACCTGACATCCACCCTGTACCACGCGCTGCCAAGGAGCCGCGCAAAGCGCGTGCTTCGTGTGGTCGAGCACAGCGGGATCTACCTCCTCATCGCGGGGACCTACACTCCGTTCACGCTGGGCGTGCTTCGCGGTCCCTGGGGGTGGACGCTTCTGGGCTTGATCTGGAGTCTGGCGGCGACGGGAATAGTACTCACGGCCATCGGTGGTGTCAGGTATCCGGCGGTGTCGACAGCCGTGTACGTGGCCATGGGCTGGCTCATCGTGATCGCAGCGCGCCCGGTCTGGCTGCGTGTCCCGACTGCTGGTCTCGCTTGGCTCCTCCTGGGCGGGCTCGCCTACACGATAGGTGTCGCCTTCTTCGCAGCGAAGCGGCTGCCGTTCGGCCACTTCGTCTGGCACCTGTTCGTCCTCGTGGGTACGACCTGTCACTTCTTTGCGGTGATGTGGTATGCAGCCTGATGCGTTGGGCCGACAATCCGCGGAGCCTCGGCACAGACGATCCCCATCGGCTACTGATGGCGTTGAGCATGGCGACGATGATGTCGGAGGACCATGATGTCCTGGTGTACTTCGACATCAAGGGGATAGAGGCGGTTCTCAAGGATGCCGGTGATATCTCGTACTCTCACTTCACCCCCTCGAAGGCGCAGCTCGCGGAACTGCAGCGGAGGGGCATCACTCTCATGGCCTGTCCCGGGTGCCTGAAGGCTGCGGGAAAGACGGCCGCGGACCTGGCGCCGGGTGTGCAGGTCGCCGAGAAAGCCAGGCTCTTCTCGTTCACGAAGGGGAGAATCCTGACCCTGGACTACTGACGCGCGATCGAACGCGCGGAGCTTTCGTGGTCATCGACGGTCGGTCTGCCGCGGGAGTCGACGCATGGGTGCCCAGCCGGAGCCACCATCCCGAGTGGCGGCTGCCCTCGTGATGCCCTCGTGACGCGCCCTCCGAGATCCGTTCCAGCTTGAACGAGAGTCTCCGGGGCGCTCAGGTACGAAGAGGTCTCGCATCGCACCTCGACCGGTTCCGCACCCCGCGCCCCTACTACCGGGCTGGCTGCTAGTACCGGTACGTATCCGGCTTGAAGGGCCCGTCGGCGGGCACGCCGATGTACTCGGCCTGCTCCGGGGTGAGACGGGTCAGCTTCGCGCCGATCTTCTCGAGGTGGAGCCGCGCCACCTTCTCGTCCAGGCGCTTGGGCAGGACGTAGACCTTCTTCGCGTACCTGTCGCGGTTCTCCACCAGGTCGATCTGGGCGAGCACCTGGTTGGAGAAGCTGTTGGACATCACGAAGCTCGGGTGCCCCGTCGCGCAGCCCAGGTTCAGGAGCCGCCCCTCGGCGAGGATCAGGACGCTGTGGCCGTCTGGGAACTCCCACTGGTCGTACTGGGGCTTGATGTTGATGCGCTTGATGCCCCGGATCTTCTTCAGGCCGGCCATGTCGATCTCGTTGTCGAAGTGGCCGATGTTGCCGACGATGGCCTTGTCCTTCATCCGCGCCATGTGATCGGCGGTGATGATGTTGAGGTTGCCGGTGGTGGTGATGAAGATGTCGGCGGTCTCGAGGACGTCCTCCACCCTCTTCACGTCGTACCCCTCCATCGCCGCCTGCAGGGCGCAGATCGGGTCCACCTCGGTCACCACCACCCGGCACCCCTGGCCCTTCAGCGACTGGGCGCAGCCCTTGCCCACGTCCCCGTAGCCGCAGACGACCGCGACCTTCCCCGCCAGCATGACGTCCGTCGCCCGCATCAGGCCGTCGACCAGCGAGTGCCGGCAGCCGTAGAGGTTGTCGAACTTGCTCTTGGTGACGCTGTCGTTGACGTTGATGGCCGGGAAGAGGAGGGTGCCCGCCCTCTCCATCTCGTAGAGTCGGTGCACGCCGGTGGTCGTCTCCTCGCTGACGCCCTTGCAGCCCTCGGCGACCTTCCCCCAGCGCCCGGGCTGGTCCTTCTGGAGGCGGGCGAGGGTCTGGAGGACGATGGCGTACTCCTCGCTGTCGGCGGTCTGGGGGGCGGGGACCGAGCCCGCCTCCTCGAACTCCACTCCCTTGTGGATGAGGAGCGTCGCGTCGCCACCGTCGTCGACGATCTGGGTGGGGCCCTGCCCGCCCCCGAAGTCGAGGGCGCGCTGGGTCATGTCCCAGTACTCCTCGAGCGTCTCGCCCTTCCAGGCGAAGACGGGCACGCCTTTCGGGGCGTCCGGCGTCCCGTCCCGCCCCACCACCACCGCCGCCGCGGCGTGGTCCTGGGTCGAGAAGATGTTGCACGAGCACCAACGCACGTCGGCGCCCAGGTCCCGGAGGGTCTCGATCAGCACCGCGGTCTGGATGGTCATGTGCAGGCTGCCCGTCACGCGCTGGCCGGCGAGCGGCTTCTTGCCGGCGTACTCCTCGCGGATGGCCATCAGGCCGGGCATCTCCTGCTCGGCGAGGCGGATCTCCTTGCGGCCCCACTCCGCCAGCTGGAGGTCGGCCACCTTGTACTCGAGGCCACGGGCGGTGGCCAGGGCGTGCGCAGTCGTCGTCATGTCATCTCCTCCATCGCTTCAGCTTGAATCGTCGGCACCGGGGCCGCCTGTCGGCCGGTGAGCATCAACAGGGCCGGGCCCCGGGCGCCGGGCTCGGGCACGAGGGGGCGGGAGGCCACGCCCACGAGACCGGCCCCCTCCGCCAGCGACTCGAGCTCGGCGCCCTCGAAACCCATGTGCCTCTGGCCCATCTCGACGCGGAAGTCGTGGCGGTCGTGGCTCATCAGCTCCACCACCACGGCACGCCCGCCGGGGCGCAGGATCCGGGCCATCTCGGCGAGGGCGCGGCCCGGCTCGGCGACGTAGCTCAGCGCCAGGAACAAGGTGGCCGCGTCGCACTCCCCGTCGCGCAGCGGCAGCGACTCCAGGGGCGCGCGGTGCAGCGCGACGTTGTCCATCTCGCGCGTGCGCTCGCGGGCCGCCTCGAGCATCTCCGTGGAGCTATCCACGCCGATCACGCGTCGGACGTGGGGGGCGAGGTCGGCCAGGGTGGCTCCCGTCCCGCAGCCCAGGTCGGCCACGACGGCGCTCTCGGGCAGCAGCGCCAGCAGACCGATCAGGGAGTACCTCTCCCCGTACTGCTCGCGGCGGAGCTTGTCCCAGTGGGCGGCGGCGCCGGCGAAGAACTCCTCGGCGCGGCGGCCGGCATTGTTGAGGTGGCAGTCGAGACGCAGCTCGTCCTGCCGGGCGGTGGCCCACTCGTCGGTCTCGTGGCGGGCGAGCTCCCAGAGCGCCCGCGCCGGGGTCTCGAGCTGGTCGGCGGTCATGCGGTACAGGTTCTGCGTGCCCCGCGACCGGCTGGACAGCCAGCCCTGGTCGGCCAGGACCTTCAGGTGCCGGCTCACCGTGGACTGGGGCAGGCGGAGGATCTCCACCAGCTCGGCGACGCCCAGCTCGTGCCGCTCCAGCAGCCGCAGCAGGCGCAGCCGGGTGGGATCCGCGAGATTGTCCATGCGGAGCATGAGCAGCTCCGGGTCGCTGGTGAGAACCATCCCTTTATCCGGTTTGACGGATCAAGAGTACACCAGAGCGGGGAGAAGGGACAACTCGAGGCAGTCTCCACCACCGGCATGCACGAGCGAGACCAGGGCGGGGGAAGGGCTTGCGGGGGCCGCCGCGGGAGGGGAGTGCGCCTTGCGACGCATCCCCGTCCCGCGGTCGTCGAGCTAACGTGGGACTAAGGTCGGCAGATCCATCCGGCGAAGCTGAAGCGCTCGGTGGTGGCAGTGATCGGCTTCTGGTTCGCGAGCCATCCGGTCAGGCCCGCGTAGATCCCGGTCCCGCCGGTGACCTCCTCCAGCGCGGCGAAGTCCCCCTGTGAGCCGACGACCGACTGCTCCGCCAGGCACAGGACGCCGTGGCGCGTGCGGAGGAAGCTGGGGTTGGTCCAGAACTGCCCCGTGAGCGGGAGGCCCGAGGGGTTCTCGAACACGCCCCAGCCCTCGTTGCCGCACATAACCCATTCACCCTTCACCGTGCCAGTGATGCTCGGGTTGACGCCCCAGAACTGACAGCTGTCGGCGAAGCCGGCGCCGTAGCACTGGTTCATCAGCTCCGAGTACTCCCCCGCGGGCGCCTCAGTGCCCCACTCGCCTGCCGAATTCGAGCCGCTGATCCAGATCCAGCGGCAGTCTCTTTCCTTTCCCTTCCTTCCGGACGCCTCCGCACCGGCGCCGACGACGAGTCCCAACAGCACGAGAATCCCGGCCAGAGTCTTGATCGAGCTCATGAGCACACCTCCGCGAAGGAAGCGCGGCAACCCCGCCGGCGCGAGCCTTGCCTCTCCCTTGTTCCCTCCAGGGTCGGCGGGTAGCATTGGCAAGTCGCTACGTTCTGGTTACGAAAGTCCTGGATCGGAGGGTGGACCGTGCGTCTGCGCTTCGGCGACTTCGTGCTCGACCTCGACGCCCGCCAGCTCTTCAGCGGGACCGAGGAGAACCGCCTCCGTCCCAAGACGTTCGATCTGCTCAGGCTGCTCGCGCTCGCCCGGCCGCGGGCGCTCTCCAAGGCCGAGATCCATCGCTACCTCTGGCCGGAGACCGCGGTCGAGGACGTGAGCCTGACCGCGGTCGCCGCCGACCTGCGGGCGATCCTGGGCGACGACGCGAGACGCCCGCGCTACGTGCGGACCGCCCGGCGCTTCATTGGAGAGGCCGAGACGCCCGTCGTGGCGCCCGTCCTGCTCCCCGACAACATCGTGTTCCGGCTCGCGCGAATCCTCCTCCTCTACCGCAGCGCACCCGAGACGCGGACGTGTTCCTCCTCGCCGGGGCCAGCCGGTAGCGGAAGCCGGCGGTCCCCCGAGGCCGCTCCGCAGCCCGGGAGAAGAACCGGCAACCCATGAGATAAACCGGCAACTCGTGGGGAAACCCAGGCGCCGGCTGTGACCTACTGCATCGCGGCGCAGAACTCCTCGAAGTCGTGGAGGTTCCACTGGTATGTCCCGACGATCTTGATGTGCGTCCCCGTACCGAGGTCGTAGATCTGCAGACCCGCGTCCTGGATGACGACTCCCACACCGGGAACGACGGCCTTCACCGGGTTCCCGACGAACTTCCAGGTGGAGTCGCTCAGGTCCTGGTCCATCTCGATCCAGCCCCAGTGGCCCACGGCCTGCCTGCCCGTTACGGGGTCCGTCCAGAGAGAGCTGCCGTTGATGTGTGCCTTGATCCTGGTGAGGACGCCTTCCTTGTAGTAGAGGGTCTCCCGGACCTTGTACGCCGAGTGCTCCTGGATCGTCACGCCCCCACAGACGACGGGCCCGTAGGGACCATACATGTCGCCGTCGTAGTACTGGTCCGCGTAGGTGCTGTGGACCGGCGGGTCGGCGAGCGCCGGGAACGCCAACAGGCACGCGACGGTCACCAGGACGGCGGACAGCAGGGTCCTGCGCTCAATGGCTCTCATCTCTTTGCCTCCTCTCGAAAGTCCCTTGGCTCGAAGCAACGACGGCCGCCCCCCGGGGCGCTCGGGCACCCGGAGAGCGACAACGCGCGCGGGCACACGGGTGGTCTCTCCCTTGTTCCCTTCAAGGTCGGCGGGTAGCATTGGCAAGTCGCTGCGTTTGGACTACGAAAGTCCTGGATCGGAGGGTGGACCGTGCGTCTGCGCTTCGGCGACTTCGTTCTCGACCTCGAGGCCCGCCAGCTCTTCCGCGGGGCCGAGGAGTGTCACCTCCGTCCCAAGACGTTCGATCTGCTCAGGCTGCTCGCGCTCGCCCGGCCGCGGGCGCTCTCCAAGGCCGAGATCCACCGCCACCTGTGGCCGGAGACGGCAGTGGAGGACGTGAGCCTGACCGTCGTCGTCGCCGATCTCCGCGCGATCCTGGGTGACGACGCGAGGCGCCCACGGTGCGTGCGGACGGTCCACCGCTTCGGTTACGCCTTCTGCGCCGAGGCCACGGAGGAGGGGCGCGGCCGCGCGCGTGCCGCGACCACGGCTCCCCGGGTGATCTGGGAGCGGAAGGTGATCCCCCTCGTCGAAGGGGAGAACGTCCTCGGACGCGACGAGACGGTCGATGTACGGGTCGACGAGCAGGGAGTGTCGCGCCGGCACGCCCGGATCGTCGTCGCGAGGGGCGAGGCCCTTCTCGAGGACCTCGGCAGCAAGAACGGCACCTTCGTCGGGGAGGCGGAGGAGCGGGTGACGGAGTCCGTCCCGCTCCCCGACAGCACCCCGTTCCGGCTCGCGCGGATCCGCCTGCTGTACCGCAGCGCGCCGGAGATCCGGACGACGGCCACCGACCGCCTGGTGTAGGCCGCACCTTCGTGGATCAAACGGCTCATCGGACGGCCGGGAGTCGGTGCTAGGCTCGCGTCGACCGACGCTCATGCGGGGGTGGCAATGGCTCTGCGCTCGGGCGCGCGCCTCGGACCCTACGAGATCCTGGCCCCTCTCGGGGCCGGGGGGATGGGCGAGGTCTACCGGGCGCGCGACGCGCGCCTGGAGCGCGACGTCGCCCTGAAGGTCCTCCCGGCGGACGCCGCCGCGGACTCCGACCGGCGGCACCGTTTCGAGAGGGAGGCCCGCGCCGTCGCCGCCCTGGACCACCCCCACGTCCTCGCCATCCACGACGTCGGGACGGACGGGGACGTGGCCTACGTCGTCTTCGAGCTGGTGGAGGGCGAGACGCTGCGGAGGCGCCTCGTCCGGGGCGCGCTCCCGCCGCGCAAGGCCGTCGAGTACGGCATCCAGCTCTGCCGCGGCCTCGCCGCCGCCCACGCCCGGGGCATCCTGCACCGCGACCTGAAGCCGGAGAACGTGATCCTGACGCGCGACGGGTCACTCAAGATCCTCGACTTCGGCCTGGCCAAGCTCGCGCTGGGGCCGGAGGGCGGCGAGGGAACCGCCCTGACGACCGAGACCCGCCCGGGGATCCTGATGGGAACGGTGGGCTACCTCGCCCCCGAGCAGGCCTGGGGCCAGGCGGCCGACGCCCGGTCGGACGTCTTCGCGGTGGGTGTCGTCCTCTACGAGATGCTGGCGGGGGTCCGGCCCTTCCGCGGCGAGACGGGCCCCGAGGTCCTGGCGGCGCTCCTGAAGGAGGACCCGCCGGAGCTCGTCTCGCCCGCCGGCCCCGTGCCTCCGTCCCTCGACCGTCTCGTCCGGCGCTGCCTGGAGAAGGACCCCGAGGACCGCTTCCAGAGCGCACGCGACGTGGCGTTCGCCCTCGAGGCCCTGTCGGGAAGCGGGAGCACGCCGAGCGGCGCCCTCGCCGCGGTCGGGGAGCCGCGGCGCGCGGGCGTGCGCCTGGGCGCCGCCGGCCTCCCCGCCCTCGCGCTCGCCGGCGCTCTCCTCCTCGCGGCGGGTCCCGCCGGGTGGGTCCTCGGCCGCCGCTCGGCGCCGCCACGCCTGCCCGAGATCACTCAGCTCACCTTCCGCCTCGGGGCCGTCGACAACGCGCGGTTCGTCCCCGGGGGACGCGCGGTCGTGTACACGGCCCTCTTCGACGGGCAGCCCTCGGAGGTTTACGAGGTCCGCCTCGAGGACCCTGAGTCGCGGCCCCTGGACCTCGCTCCCGCGCGCGTCCTGGCCGTCTCGTCCCGCGACGAGCTGGCCATCCTCACGGGGCGGCCCGACGACGCCTCACCGGTCGCGTGGGGCACGCTCGCCCGGGTCCCGCTGTCGGGAGGGCCGCCCCGGCCGGTGCGCGAGGGCGTGATCGCCGCCGACTGGTCCCCCGACGCGCGCGAGATGGCGATCCTGTGCTGGGCGGACACGGGTCTCCGGCTGGAGTACCCCGTCGGGACCGTGCTCGCCGAGCCGCTCGCCGACGCCCGCGAGCTCCGCGTCGACCCGTCGGGCGAGCGCGTGGCTGTCCTGACCTCCGCCGCCGTCCTGATTGTCGATCGCTCGGGCCGCACGCGGCGTTTCGACGCGCTCCCCTCGACCCAGGGCCTCGCGTGGGACCCGGACGGCCAGGCGATCTGGGTCTCCGCCGGGGGCTGGGGCGAGGAGGGGGGACGGACCGGGAGGTCGAGGAACCTCGTCGACCGCGTCGAGGTGGTCGAGGCCCGGGGACTCTGGCGCCTGTCGGTCGGGAGCGGCCGATGGACGGAGGCCTACCGGGCCGCCGGCGGCCTGGTGCTCGACGACGTCGCCCCGGACGGTCGCCTCCTCGCCCACCACGGCCTCCAGCGCGCGGGGGTCCGAGTCAAGGCCCCCGGGGAGGCCCACGAGCGCGACCTGGAGATGAGCGCCTGGGGGATCATCCCCAACAACCCGATCAGCGCCGACGGCACGCAGGTCCTCACGCTGGAGCGGACCCGCTGGTCGACGCAGGCCTACCTGCGGCCGCTCAAGGGCGGGCCCGGCACCCGGGTCCTCGCCGACCCGCCGACGACGGACGTCTTCGCGCTGAGCCCCGACGCCCGGTGGGTGCTCATCGGACGGGACCCGAAGCCAGGCAGCGCGGCCTTGCCGCCGCAACGCTGGTGGGGGGAGCTGACCCTCGTCCCCACCGGCCCCGGCGAGCCCCGCGTGATCCCAACCGACCGGTTCGAGGACATTTTGAGCCTCGTCTTCGAGGCCAACGGACACATCCAGGGCAGCCTCGTCGAGCGCGGCGGGACCTTCAGGAACTGGATGCATCCCCTGGACGGTGGAGACTGGCGCCCGATCACCCCGGAGGGCGTCGCCGCGCCCTGGATCCGGTGGCCGCAGGACGAGGTCGTCGGGATCGATGTGGCCGACGGGACGTACGCCCGCTACCCGCTGGCCGGGGGCGAGCCCCGGCCGTTCCCCGGCTCGATCCCCAGGGACCTCATTCCGTACGGGCTCACGTCCCCGGACGGCCGGTACGGGTTCCTCTACCGGATAGGCATCCCCGTCGTGTTCGAGCGCATCGACCTCGAGACGGGCGCGCGGACCCCCTGGCGCTCGTTCGGTCCGGAGGACCGGACCGGCCTGGTCGGCACGAGCGTGATAGGGTTCTACCCGGACCGGGAGGTCGATGCCTGGGCCTACAGCTACACGCGCCGCCTGGAGAACCTCTACCTGCTCGAGGGGCTGAGGTAGACCTCGGCCCCGGCGAGCGGACGGGGCCCTCAGTCGCGCTGGCGGGGGTAGGGCGGCACGGCGCGGGGGAAGCGGCTGCGGGTCATGGGAGCGAAGTCGAATCGGGCCTCGGGGATCGACAGGCCGGCCACCTCGATCTGGCCGGGATCCCGGGTCCCGAGGCCGACCTGCTCGGCCAGCTCGAGGTGGTTGTCGCACAGGTCGAAGGGCGGGGTGCCCTGGGTGGCCAGGGGGTCGTAGCCCATGACCGCGGCGGCCACCGCGTCGGTGTTGACGCAGTTCGTGCCGGCCACCAGCACCTTCGGTGCGCAGCCTTCGCCCCCGGCCCAGGGGCCCTCGCTGCCGCCCATGGTCTCGATGCCGTCGATGACCGCCAGGTCGATGGGCCGGGCCGCGCAGATGTCCACCACCACCCGGGGGATCCGGTAGCCCTCGTGACGGGGCGAGGAGGGGTCGAGCTCGGGCGCGGCGATGCGGGGGGGCTGCCGGGAGCCCTGGTGGAACACCTGGCCCCGGCCGCTCATGGACACCTCGAGGGGCTCGTCCTCGGGGACATCCCCCCCGTAGACGGTGGTCGGCAGGTTCCCGAAGCAGTTCTTCATACTGAGGGTGATGCCGGTCGTGGAGTGGTCCTTGAGCTTGGTCAGGGAGACGAAGGTGTCGCACTCGGCGAAGGAGTGGTTGAGGAGGAAGGAGGGGAAGAGCAGGCCGCCCCCGGGCACGTCGACGCGGTGGTACTCCTTCGCGCCGCCGAGCCAGTTGGTGTTCACCAGCTCCACCCGGGGCGAGGCGTCCAGGATCAGGCCCGGATCCCACCCCGCCTGGTACATGTACTCCTCGAGGGGGTTCTTGTTGCCCCAGGCGGACTCCAGGACCCGGATCCGCCGCGCGCCGGCCCCGTCCATGAGGTGGACCACCGCACCGATCACCCGTGGGTGGACCCACTGGGCGAGCTCGATGGGCCGGGCCCGGAGCCGGTGAGTGGGGCTGCCCGTCAGGTTGATCTTGATCGCCACCGTCCGTCCCTTGACCAGCCTCCCGAGCCCGCCCAGCTGGTCGAACATCCGGTCGAGGGTGGGCACCAGCTCCGGGCCGTAGCTGTCGCAGCGGGCCAGGGAGACGGGCCTGGCTCGCGCGGGGACCGCGGCGCGGGCGAGGGGCGCGAGGCGGCCGGCGGCCAGGCCCGCGGCGGTGACCGTCGATCCGACCAGGAACTGCCTTCGCGAGAACCCGTGGGTCATCTTCTCCCTCTCCTTCAGCTGGACAGCTCGATCGCGCGGTAGGCCGCGGCGGGGCGGACGAAGGTGTCCGAGTTGGTGCTTCGCGGGCGGCGCACCTCCGGCTCCGGGGGCAGGAGGAACTCCACTCCCGTCTCCCGGACGGTCCGCTCCGCCGGGACGGGCCCGGCGAGGTCCACCTCCCAGGTGTTCGCCACCGGCCAGGGCTCCCGGAACCAGACGCTCACGTGCGTCTCGAAGGAGTATCTCGAGTAGGGGAACAGGTGCAGCACGGCCGAGCGACCGTCCTCGCTCCTCGCGTAGGTGAAGCGGCCGGTGCCCGGATTGAAGACCCGCACCAGGTCGTGCCGGTGGCTCATCAGGGCCTGGGCGTCCTCGGCCAGGCGGTAGGGGTCGGCCAGCGCCTCGCGCGCCACCGCCAGGCGGCCCTGGCCCAGGCGGGTCAAGGAGAAGCTGGAGAACGACGAGCCGGCCAGCGGCTCGCCGCGCACCTCCCACCCGGGTGGGGTGATGAGGGTTCCCCCCTCTTCGGCAAAGGTGTACATGCGGCGGAGCAGCTCTCCTTCGGGCGGGGTTTCGTCCACATACAGCAGTGCCCTGAGGCCTTCGAACGGATCGGTCTTCGCCGGGGAGACGCCGTGATCCGCCGGGCGCGGGATGGCGCGGTAGAGGCGGCTGTACCGCGACAGGAGGTTCAGCACCTCGAAGGACAGCCACTCGTTCGGCCCGGAGAAGTCGGACACCAACCCGAGCAGGCCGACGGGGCGGAGGCTCGCCCACGCCCGACGGGCCTCGAAGAACACGAGCGCCCGGACGATCTGGTCCCAGGTCTCCTGCCCGAGGCCGCTCCCACGGGCCAGGTCGAGACGCGTGCCCGGGTCCAGCGAGACGACCCAGCGGGCCCCGAAGACCTCGGCGTCGGCGATGGCCTGCACATATGCCGCGGTCGGATCGCGCAGCCCGTCCTCCGGCGGCTCGTAGGACAGCCAGATCGTCTCGGGATGGAGGAGCTCGCCCGCCAGCCGCACGAACCACGCGTTGGAGTCGATCCAGGGCGGACCGGTGGGACCGCTCGCGGCGTCGGTGTCCTCCTCGAGCTCCACCTTCAGGCCGGGCCATGGAAGACCAGTGACTCCCAGAAAGCGCCGGGGTGAGCGATCGGCCACGCTGGGCTCTCCGAAGCGCAGCACCGGGAGGCCCCCCAGGAGCTCCGAGGAGTCCGTGGCCAGGGCCTGGAGGCCGGCGGACTCGGCCGCACCCGCCGCCCGCCGGAGGTCACTCCCCCGTCCCACCTGCCCGACGACGGCGAGCCCGGCCTCTCGTGCCGCGGAGATGAGCGGCCTCAGGGATTGCTGCTGGCTCTCGTCCAACGGCGAGCCGTCCGCCCAGGTCAACAGCAGGCAGTCGAAAGGGCTGCCCTGGAGTCGCTCCAGCATCCGGGGGCTGCGCCACTGCTCCAGGACCTCGGCGTCGTCCGCGCTGAAACCCTCGCGCCTCTTCCCCCGCTCGAGATCGAGGGGCCCGCAGGGCCAGCGCATCGGTGTCCAGCGGTGGGTCTCCATGATGACTGTCCCTCCGGGGAGATTCTATACGGCTCCGAGGACCGGCGCAGCGCGGCCCGCCCGAGCCGCTACGAGCCCTCCGCGGGGACGCAGACGAACGCGTGCCGCGCCAGGACGGTCCCGTCGGAACGACGGGCCTCCACCACCCACCGACCGGTGAGGCCGGGCTCGAGGAGGCGGCGTGAGTGGGTGCGCCAGCTGGGGCTGCCGAGGGCGAGCTCGGCCCGGGTGACCACCTCCCCCTCGTGCAGCCAGACGTGGTGGAGCACGTCGCCGGGCCCGCCGCCGAGGACGCGCGTCCAGAAGACGACCCAGGTCCCCTCCGCGAACCGGTCCCCGCGGCCGACGAGCTCGTGGCTCTCCACCCCGGCGCCCACGCCCGAGTCGGAGATCTCGAGCCCGTCCGCGGACGCGCGGGGGACGGGCCCGAACGCGCCCCGGGTGGCGGCGGCGGGAACGGATCCGGCCGCGGCCGCCTCGCGCGTGCCCGATGATCCCGTGCTGTCGTCCTGCGCCACGGCCCGGGCCTCTCCGGGCGTCGCTTCGTGGGCCTCCTCGATCGAGGGCATCGCCTCCACCGGCGGCGGCGCCTCCTCCGATGGGGGCATCCCCGGAGCCACGGCGCCCCGGAGCGCCCCGCCGCGACTCAAGATCCACCCTCCGTACCCGAGCAAGCCGGCCACGACGACCGCGACGAGGACCAGCGCCAGCCGCTTCCACCGTGCCGCAAGCCCGGTTCCTCTCGCCGTTCGCTCCCGCTGCTCCACGATTCGGGAGAGCTCCTCGATGATCCGGTCCCGGGCCTCGGCGGCGTCGAGGCCGCGCCGCCGCCCCTCGATGCGGTAGGCATCGAGTATCGGCCTCGGATCGATGTCGAGGAACTGGGCATAGCCCTCGATGTAGCCCTTGGCGAAGGGGCCGGCGGGGAGGGCCTCCACGTCGCTCCGCTCCAGCGCCACCAGGTGATGCGGCGCGATGCGTGTCGCGTCGGCGACGGTCTCGAGGGACAGGCCCCGGGCCTCCCGCGCTTCCTTCAGCTGGTCTCCGAAGACGCCCACTTCCCCTCGATTATGGACCTCCCGCCACCTCCTTCGCGGACGAGGTTCGCCCGAGCGTGATGCCGATCACACCCCCACCGCCCGTGCCACCCGACGGCACGGGCGAGCTGCCCTGCGGCAGCGAAGGGAATCCTCCTCGTCCCGCCGGACTTCCCCGAGTTGAAGGAGCCCTCTCGCGCCGAGCCGTCCTCAGTCGGTCCGGCAGGTCACGGCGACGCCGGAGGTCCGATCGTTCTCGATGGTCGTCTCGAAGCCGGGTTGGCTCTCGAGGTGGTCGACGTAGGCGCGCATGCCCCGCATGCCGATGTTGTGGGAGACGTAGCATCCCCCCGGGACCATCTTCGGGGCCACGTCGATGAAGTACTGCGTGTACCACCCCTTGTCCGCGTCGGAGAAGACGAAGTCGAAGGGACCCTCGAGCGTCTTCACGAGCTCGTGAGCGTCGCCGAGGCGGGCGTCGATGACGTCCGCGACCCCGGCCTCCTCGAAGTTGGCGAGCGCCTCCCGGTGTCGGCTCTCGTCGATCTCGAGGGTGACGAGCCGGCCCCCGGTCTTGCTGAGGGCCCAGGCGATCCAGATCGACGAGTGTCCGGTCGACGTCCCGATCTCGAGGGCCCGCGTGTAGCCCCTCTCCACGATCAGGTCGTGGAGGAACTGGCCGTCCCGCATGGGGACGTTCATGTCCCGCCAGTCCCCCTCCCGGGCTTGAAGGAAGTGCTCGACCTTCACATCCCGTGCGGCCCGGGCGGGGGCCTCGTCCGCCGGGGCCCCACCGGCGACGAGGACCAGGGCGAGCGGCAGAAGAACACGACCGACGCGGAGCGGCATGGAAACCTCCCTCACACGGCATGCCAGAGGAGCGGCGACCAGGACAGGACCGCCGCCGCATGCTGCATTGGACAGTCTCACTCCACCCAGGGTTGAAGGCCAGCGGATGCGCCCGAGGTCTCCCGAAGGGCGGCCGGATGCGAGCTGGCGCTCGTCACCTCTTGCTTTGGCCCTCGGTCCCCGGAGCGGTAGCATGAGTGCCTCCCCCGGATGCTCGTCGTCCGCATCGAGGGGCGGAGGGGTGGCCTCGTTCGGGGGCGCCACGCCACGCCCAGAGGAGGCCTTCATGCCGGGTTTCGCTGGAAGACGGCGATGGACTCCCTTCGGGCAGGGCCCACGCTCCGGTGTGCGTTCGTGGGCGCTTCTCCTCGCGCTCCTGGGAACGGGGAGCCCCCCCGGGGCGGAGGCGGCCCAGGGTGCCGCGGCCCCTCCCGAGACACCGCCCCACGTGTGGCTCGATGCCGAGGGTCAGCCGCTGCCGATCCAGAGCGACGCCGAGATCTGCGAGTTTCTCCGGACCGCTGCGGTCGTGGACAGAGAGAGGATCCCCGTCGGCGTCAATCGGCCGGAGAAGCTGCTGCTCGAGAAGAACGGCACGCGGGCCCACGCGGCCTTCCGCACCGCGGACCTCCAGCAGCGGGACGTCAGGATCGCGGCTCGGTTCTACTTCGATTTCCGGGACTCCTATCGCCACGAGTGCGCCGCCTACGAGCTGTCCCGGTGGCTGGGCCTCGACTTCGTCCCCCCGGCCATCCCACGCCAGCTCGACGGGAAGGAGGGAAGCGTCCAGATCTGGCTCGAGAACGCGCGCGACTCGAGAGGATTCGAGCCTCCCGACGTCCGCGCCTGGGTCGCTCAGGTCTGGGACATGGACCTCTTCGACAACCTCATCCTCAACGTCGACCGCAACCTCGGCAACGTGCTGAGGGACGATCAATACCGGCTCTGGCTCATCGACCACACCCGGGCGTTCCAGCCCGAGCGCCAGCTGCTCAAGCCCGAGGCACTGGCCAGGGTCAAGCGGCGAGTCTGGGACCGCCTGCTGGCGCTGACCGAGGACGACCTGAAGGTCCTGGTCGGCAACTACCTCGACGGCGGGCAGCTCAGCGCCCTCGCGAAGCGTCGCGAGCTGCTGATCGAGCACGTCGAGGGGCTCGTCGCCGAGCGGGGGGAGAGCGCCGTCTTCTATTGAGACGTGGCCGGGCGGTTTTCGATCATTGCCCTTCGGCCTCCGACGTCGGAAGCTTCGAGAGGAGCTCACTCGCCGTCGCCCGGTACTGGCCGTCCGCCGGTGCCCGGTCGAGGTAGGCCTGTAGATGAGCCCTCGCCTGCTCGATCTGCCCCAGGTTCAGCGAGAGGGTGCCCAGCAGGTACAGCACGTTCACGTTGTCGGGGTCGAGCTTCCGGACCTCGTCGAACGCCGCGTACGCTTCCTCGTGGCGTTGAGCGTTCAGGTAGAAGACGCCGAGGTTGTAGTGGAGCTCCGGGTCCCCCGGCGTCTTCTCGATGAGCCTCTCCATCGCGGCCAGGGCCTCGTCACCCCGCCCCATGTTCTTGTGGACCTCGGCCAGCAGCACCTCGGCCCGGGCGTTGTCGGGCTGGAGCTCGAGGACCCGCTGGAACGCCGCTTCGGCTTCCGGCCACTTCTCCTGGCGTGCGTAGAGCGTGGCCAGGTTGAAGAACAGCTCGGGGACGTCCGGGTGCGCGGGCTCCAGCTCCCGGTACGCCGCCACCGCCTCGTCCAGCTTCCCGGCCTCGGCCAGGGCGGCCGCCTCCTCGAACTGCTTCAGGATCGGGGCCCTGGCCGCCTGGGCGGCGGCCTCCTGATTGACGATCTCGAGCGTCGGGAGATCGGTGGGAGATCCCGAGCTCACGGGGCTCTCCACGTAGCTCGCCCGATAGCCGTCCTTCGACGCGGTCACCCGGTAGGGACCGGAGGCGATGACCTGGGTGTACGCTCCCTTGTCGTTCGTCTCGGTCGTGTAGTGGCGCTCCACCCCGCCCAGGAACTCGAACTGGACCACCGCCCCCGCCACCGGCTCGCCTTCCTGGTCGACGACCTGGCCGCGGGCGACTCCCATCTGGGCCCGCGCCTCGACCCCGGAGGCCACCACGAGAGCCAACGCCCCGACGACCCTCAGCCACTGCTTCATGAGACCCTCCCGCGCCGGCTCGACGAACCGATCTCGGATGATCGGGGCCATCGGCCGCGCCATTATCACGCCGTCGCCGCCCCAACACGAGCCCGGCCGGCCGATTCCGGGTGCTTCCTCGAGCGTTCGGGGCAATCTTGACGGCACCTCCCCCATCAGCAACACTCGGAACGAGAGAAGCATGACCCGCCGAAGAGCCGCCGGCCTCGCCCCCGCCCTCCTCGTCGCCGCCGCCGCGCTCGCGGCTCAGGACGCCCCCCCGCCCGTCGCGAGCCCCACCACCGACGTCCCCTCCGGCGCCGAGACCGAAGCCCCGAGCTTCCCGTCCCGGATCGAGCAGGTGGTCGTGGACGTCGTGGTCACCGACAAGGAGGGCAACCCCATCCGGGGCCTGACGCGCGAGGACTTCAGGGTCTTCGAGGACGACGCCGCCCAGAAGGTCGTCTCCTTCGACGCGATCGAGCTGCCCGACGCACCCGTGCCCGAGGTCGAGGCCGAGGCCGAGCGAGCCCCGCCCCCCCGGGTCTCCGTGAACATTGATCCCGGCGAGCGGAGCGGCCGGACCTTCGTGATCGTCTTCGACGACATCCACATGGCGCCCTGGAAGGCCAGCCCGTCGAAGGCGGCGGTGGCCAGCTTCCTCGAGAAGGCGGTGCGCGAGGGAGACCGGGTGACGCTGATCTCCACCTCGGGCAGCGCCTGGTGGAGCACACGGATGCTGGGCGGCCGCGAGAAGCTGATCGACCTCGTCAAGCGGCTCGAGGGCCGCTACATCCCCGAGCCGTCGTCCGACCGCATCTCGGACTGGGAGGCGCTCCAGATCCACGTCTTCCACAACCCCGAGGCCTACGGCCGCGTCCTGCGCCGCTTCCAGACCTACAACGCCGTGTTCCTCCGCCAGGACCGGACCCTCCTGGACACGGAGCTGGTGGAGGACCCGTACATCACCCGACGGGCCGCCGAGACGTACTATCAGGCCTCGGCACGGCTCCGGGCCACCCTCGGCGTCTTGGAGCGGGCCCTCGAGGGTCTCGTCGGCACGCAGGGCCGCAAGTCGGTCATCCTCGTCTCCGAGGGTTTCATCTACGACCCCAACCGCCCCGAGTTCAAGCGCGTCAACGAGGCGTCGCGCCGGGCCAACGCCGCGATCTATTTCGTGAACTCCCGGGGCCTCGAGGGGATGCCCCTGGAGATGACGGCGGAGTTCGGCGGCGTCATGGCCCCCCAGGACGTGGGCATGGCCTTCGTGGACGCGGTGGACGCGGTGGCGGGAGCGGAGGACGCCGCGACCTCGAGCGGCGGGTTCGTCGTGCGGAACACCAACGACCTGTCGAGCGGCATCCAGAGGATCGCCAGGGAGACCTCGGCCTACTACCTGCTGGGCTACATCCCGACCAACACCGCCCGTGACGGCGAGTTCCGCGAGATCGAGGTCAAGCTCACCAACGGCAAGGGTCGCGACGTCCGCGCGCGCAAGGGGTACTTCGCGCCGTCGGAGACGGACGAGACCGGCTCCGAGACCAGGGAGGGGGTCGACCCCGTGATCCAGGCGGCCCTCGACTCCCCCTGGGCACAGGACGAGATCCCGCTCCGCATGACCCACTACGTGGGCGACGAGCTGACGCGCGGCAAGGCCGTGGTGCTCGTCGCGACCGAGGTGGACGTGCGCGGTCTCGCCTTCGAGGAGAAGGACGGCCGCTACCACGACACCCTCGAGTTCCTGCTGGTGGTGGCGCACCGGGAGACCGGCGAGTTCTTTCGCTACGACCAGAGCGTGGTCATGAACGTCCGGCCCGACACCAGGGAGCGCCTGGAGTGGGCCTGGTACCCGATCGTCCGCGACTTCGAGCTTCGCCCGGGCGACTACCAGGCCAAGATCGTCGTCCGCGACACCAGCTCCGGACAGGTGGGGACGGTGATACACGAGTTCGACATTCCGGATCTCGACGAGCTCCGGGTCTCGACGCCCGTGCTGAGCGACGCCCTCACCACCGGGGACCCGGTGCCGGGAGCCCCGGGCGCCCGCCTGGAGGTGATGGTCCGCCGGGAGTTCCCCGTGGGAGCGGACGTGTACTGCCAGGTCGACGTCTTCGGGGCGGCGAAGGACGATCAGTCCGGCATGCCGCGGGTCTTCCAGGGCTATGAGGTGCGCCGCTGGGACGGCACCTACTTCACCTCCGCGGCGCCCTCGCTGATCCGCCCGACCTCCCTGGGCGATCTCTCGCGGACCTCCGGCTTCTCGCTCGCCGGCGCCTCCCCCGGCGACTACGAGATGGTGATGAAGGTGTGGGACCAGCTCTCGGGCCAGACTCTCGAGCTGCGCGAGCCGTTCAAGGTGGTTCCGGCAGCCACAGAGACACAGCGGGCTGCGGGCGAGTAGCCCGCACCGCCGAGTGTCCTCTTCCTCCCCGTGGTAGCGTAGCGACGAGGTGGCGCGTTCCATCCATCCTGACCGCGTGCGGATCGGTCTCTGCCTGACCGTCCTCCTCTCGTGCCCCGCGGTGTCCGCGGGGGCCGAGGAACCGCCGTTCGTCCTCGTCGACGAGGCCGAGGCGCGGGGCGTACTCTTCCTCCAGGACAACCACGCGACCGAGAAGAAGTACCCCTTCGAGACCCTCGGCGGGGCGGTCGCCGCGCTGGACTACGACGACGACGGCTGGGTGGACCTCCTCTTCCTCAACGGGGCGCCGTCCCCGGAGCACGTCCGCACCGATCCCGCCACCTTCAACCGGCTCTTCCGCAACACGGGGGAGGGCCGGTTCGTCGACGTGACGCTCGAGTCGGGCCTCAGCGGCGCGGGCATCGAGGGCTACCCCCAGGGCGTGGCCGTCGGCGACTACGACAACGACGGCTACGTGGACGTCCTCGTCACGAACTACGGGGACAACGTGCTCTACCACAACGAGGGAGACGGCCGCTTCGCCGACGTGACCGACCTGGCCGGCGTCGCCATGCCGCGGCACCCGCTCAAGGCGAGCGCGGCCTGGCTGGACTACGACAACGACGGCTACCTGGACCTCTTCGTCACGCACTACTTCCAGTGGACCTTCGCCGAGAACGCGGACGACTACTGCGGCCGGACCGAGCCGGGACACCGCATCTACTGCGACCCCGACGTCTTCCAGCCCCTTCCCAACGTGCTCCTCCGCAACGACGGCGACGGGACGTTCACCGACGTCTCCGAGCGGGTCGGGCTGAACCGATACAGGGGCAAGGGCATGGGCGTCGCCGTCGCCGACTACGACGGCGACGGACGCATGGACATCTTCGTCACCAACGACCGGGTGCCCCACTTCCTGTACCGCAACGACGCCGATGGAAGATTCACGGACGTGGCGTTCGAGTCCGGGGTGGCGGTCAACGAGAACGGGGCCATGGTCTCCGGCATGGGATGTGACTTCAAGGACTTCGACGGCGACGGCTGGCCGGACGTCTTCTTCACCGATCTCAGCCGGGACGTCTTCGGTCTCTTCGTCAACCAGGGCAAGGGCTTCTTTCTCGATCAGACGTTCCCGTCCGCGGTGGGGCTGGTCTCGGCGGCTCACAGCGGTTGGAGCATCAAGTTCCTCGACATCGACGACGACGGATGGAAGGACGTCTTCGTCGCCGGCTCCCACGTCGTGGACAACGTCGAGCTCTACAACGCGGAGTCCCGGTACGAGGAGCCGTGCTTTCTCTATCGGAACACCGGCCAGGGCAAGATCGAGGACCTGTCGGCGCGCGTGGGCGAGGACCTGCAGGTGGCCGGGGCCTGGCGGGGCCTGGCCGCGGCCGACCTCGACAACGACGGCACCCTGGAGGTGGCCGTCTCGCGGCTCAACGGACCTGCCGCCCTGCTCGTGAAGAAGGGTGGAGCGGACCACAACTGGATCCTGCTCGATCTCGAAGGCACGCGCAGCAACCGCGACGGCATCGGGGCGCGGGTCCGGCTGGTCCTCCCCTCGGGTCGCTCGCTCCATGAGCACGTGACCACCGCCCACGGGATCTACTCCGCCAGCGACAAGCGCGTCCACTTCGGGCTCGGGACCGAGGCGAGCATCGCCTACGTCGAGATCGCCTGGCCCAGCGGGATCGTGCAGCGCCTGGAGGCCCCCCCGATCAACCAGGTCCTGCACGTCCGGGAAGCGGGGCCCTGATGATCGGCTCGTGGGTCGTGCTTCTGGCGCTCACCCTGCTCCCGCCGCCGGGTGCCGCTCAGGCCAACCCGAGCGAGGAGGTGCTGTCCCGCCTGCGGACCGCTCATCGGGCCCACCCGGACGATCCCCAGTTGGCGATGGAGCTGGGCCTCCGGCTGTATCAGCGGGACGACGCCAGCCTCGAGGCGCGGGGCCTGCTCGAAGCGGCGTCGGCCCGGTTCCCGAAACGACGGGACGTCCAGCTCGCCCTCCTCGACTCGTACCTGGCCGTCGGAGACTCGACGGCGGCGGCGGCGCTCCTCGCGCGCCTGGAGCCCGAGCTGGACTCGGACGAACGCTTCGCGCTCGACACCGCCTACTGCCTGCTCGGGCGGCGCCGGTTCCCCGAGGCCCGGGCGCAGTGGAGCCGCGTCGCCACGAGGGTCCAGGAGAGCCTGCAGCGCGCATCCGGTCAGACCCTCACCCCGGAGGCCGATCGTGCTCTGCAGCGGCGGGTCGCCGAGGTCCTGTTCATCCAGGGCCTGCTCACCGCCCGCCTCGGTGAGAAGGACGAGGCCCTGCGACTCCTCGGGCAGGCCGACGGCTACGGTTTTCCGCCCCTCGACTCGCCTTTGATGATGGCGGCGGCGGACTGCCTGACCGAGCTGCAGGAGCACGGGCTGGCCACGCAGGCCTATGGGGAGGTCGTGAAGCACGCGCCGGAAAACGCGGAGGCGCGGCTCCGGCTGGGGGTCTCGCTCCACGCGTCCGGCCGGCTCCGCGAGGCGCGGGAGGAGCTCGAGCGGGTGCTCCGTCAGGACCCGGACTACCCCCGGGCCCACTACCAGCTCGGGGCGGTGCTCTTCGAGCAGAAGCAGACCGACGAGGCCCAGGCGCACCTGGAACGGGAGCTGGCCCGCGACCCACGATGCGTCCGCTGCATGGCCAGGCTCGGTCACATCGCCTACTTGAAGGGAGACGATTCGGGGTGCGCGTCCTGGCTCCAGAAGGCGTTGGCCCTGGACCCGGACAACCTCGAGGCGAGCCTCGTCTCCGGGATGCTCGCCATCCGGACCGGGCGGTACGACCGGGCGATCCAGCACCTCACCCGCGTGGTCGAGCGGTCGCCCGACTCCGCCCGGGCGCAGTACCAGCTCGCCCTCGCCTACCAGCGGAGCGGGAACGCCGAGAAGGCCCGTCAGCACCGCGAGATCTACGACGAGCTCATCCAGGAGGAGAAGGCGAGGACCATCGGGGTGCGGGGCACGGAGGACTAGGGCCTTCGACCCGCCCCTCGCCGACCCCGATCTTAGGCGGGGCTCACGGCGACGGCTGCAGCCTGACATCCAGCGTCATGAGGTTCTCGGCAACCCGATCCAGCGCCCAGCCCGCGCGGGTGAGGAGAGCCTCAAACTCCTCGAGGCTCCGGGGATGGGTGGTCTGGGGCGGATTGGCCGCACGTACGGCGTGCGTCACCGGGCTGTCTCGAGTCACCGAGCCCACCATGAACGAGCCGGGCGGCAGCAGACGGCGCAGGGCCTCGAGGTTGGCCACGACGACCTCGTCGGTGCCGTACTCGAAGAGTCCACCTTCCGACGAGCAGGCCACGATCCCATCCTCGAGGTCGAGGCTGCCGGCCAGCGAGGCCAGGTGTTGGCTCTCGGCCCAATCGTAGCGGTGGGACGTGAACGTGGCCCTCGTGCCCCACAGCGGTCCGCCGTCCGCCTGCAGCGCAAGCAGGGCCCGCTCACCGAAGCCCGCACCCACAGCGTCGAGGTCGAGGACGTGGACGTGGACCGGACGATCCTGGAGCAACCGGGGGTGGTCTCGCCGCAGCAGCAGCAGCGCGTTGAGGCTGTCCATGGCCGGTCCGCCCGCGATGTTGACCATCCGCAGGGGCGTGCCGGGGTGCGCTTGCAGCCCTGGCGCCAGCGCTTCGGCGGTGAGCTCGGCCATGTTCCGCAATCGGAGTCGGACGGAGAGCGCCGGCACGCTGGCGGCGACGAGGCGATCGATGCGTCCCGCGTACCCCGCGCCCAGGTTGTCGGGACCGAGCTTGAGGAGGTAGGTGTCCATGCCCGGCAGGTAGCTCCCCCGAGACGCTCGGATGGCCCTCATCAGCGGCGACCGGCGACTCATCAGCCAGAAGAGGACCGCCCCCAGGACCTTCGGCAGTCGCGCCTGACTGGCGGCCGTCGCCAGATATTCCCTGACGGCGGCCTCCTGCGCCGCAGGGTCCGGAAGCTCGCTGAAAGCGGGCTGTGTGATGTCGACCACCGGCAGCTCGACGCCGTTGTGGGTCAGCGCATAGCACAGCCCCGGGCGTTTGCCGTGTTCGACGATTCGGACACCGGAGCGGTCATTCACTCGCCGGGCTCCCCCAGCAGATCGAGCGGAAGAGGCCGCCGATCGGCTGCGCGCGGGTCGGCCCATCATACCGATTTGACGGACGCCGATTGCGGACCGTAGTGTTTCCTCTTTGAGCTGGCCGAGGGGCCCGAAAGGCCCAGCGGAGAATGCCCCGCATGTCCATCGACGCCCATCGCCATCCCTGGATCGCCCTGGCGCTCCTGTCCGCCGGTCTGGCGGCGGCCGCCCAGCCGGCAGCGAAGCCCTCCGCGGCCGAGCGGGAGCGGGCGCTCGAGATCCACCGGGAGGCGGTGGAGCGGCTGCGCGACGGGGCCAGGGCGAAGGGCGCCGGCAACGCTCCCGCCTTCGCGCACGCCCTCGTGGGGGCGGCGGGCCGGATCGACGCCCTGGTCGAGGCCGCGACCTGGCTTCCGGCGTCCGAGCGCGAGACCCTCGGGCGCACGGCCGAGGGCCTCCGGGCGCGGGCCCGGCGCGGGCCGGACGGGTACTCGCCCGACGCGGACCTGGCGGTGCTCGACCGCGTGGGCTACCGCCTGCGCGGAGGCACGAGCGTGGAGCTGGTGTTCGAGGGCAGCTTCGCCCGGAGCAAGGGCGAGGTGGAGGAGCCGGCCTACGGAGGCCACGCGACGGCCATGGGCCCGCCGCCGGCCAGGGCCCCCGCCGCGGCCGGACCAGACGAGGATCACGCCGCGCGTTTCGAACCGGTGCGAGGCCAGCTGACCGAGGAGACCTACGGCGGAGGCCCATCCAAGTGGCACCTCGTCGAGTCCGGGGGCAACGGGGTCGCCCTTCTCGACTACGACGGGGACGGTCGCCTCGACATCTACACGGTGAGCGCGTTCGACCTGGACGAGAGGAACGGGCGCGCCCGCATCCCCCACCGCAACGCCCTCTACCGCAACCTGGGCGGGATGAGATTCGAGAACGTGGCCGCCGAGGCCGGAGTCGACGCGGCGGCCTGGGGCTACGGTGTCTGCGCCGCGGACTACGACGACGACGGGCGGCTCGACCTCTACGTCACCAACTACGGTCCCAACCTCCTCTTCCGCAACCGGGGGGACGGCACCTTCGAGGACGTGGCCGCCGGGGCCGGCGTGTCCCTCGACGGCTGGAGCACCGGGTGCGCCTTCCTCGACGCGGACGGGGACGGAGACCTGGACCTGTACGTGGCTCGCTACGTCACCGCCCCCTGGGAGGAGGTCGAGGCCCCGGGTCGGTTCCTGGTCTGGAGGGGTGTCGCCAAGGTGATGCTCGGACCGGCGGGGCTCCCGGGGGCGGCTGATCAGTTCTTCGAGAACCAGGGAGACGGCACCTTCAGGGAGGTGACCGAGGAAAGCGGCCTCGCCGACACGACCGAGGCCTACGGGTTCGGCGTGGTGGCCACGGACTACGACGACGACGGGTGGACCGACCTCTTCGTGGCCAACGACTCGAACCCCAACTTCCTCTACCGCAACCGCGGCGGCCGCGGCTTCGAGAGCGTGGGGCTGATGGCGGGGGTGGCCTTGAACGCCGACGGCCGCGCCCAGGCCGGGATGGGCGCCGACTCCGGCGACTACGACGGCGACGGCTGGCTCGACATCGCGGACTCGGCGTTCGCGTACGACCACAACACCCTGTACCGGAACCTGGGCGACGGGAGCTTCGAGGACGTGGCGCTGAGGGCGGGACTTGCCGCCCCCACCTTCGAGAGCATGAGCTGGGGGCTGGCCTTCCTCGACGCCGATCTCGACGGCGACCTGGACCTCTACTACGCCCACGGGCACCTCTTCCCCCAGGTGGACGAGTACCCCGAGCTCCAGGAGAGCTACGCGCAACGAGACCAGCTGTTCCTGAACGAGGACGGCCGGTTCCGCGACGTGTCGTCCGGCGCGGGGCGGGGTCTCGTGGTGCAGAAGTCGTCCCGGGCGGTGGCGGTCGGCGACCTCGACAACGACGGGGATCCGGACCTGGTCGTCAGCGCGATGGACGACGAGCCGACCCTGCTCGAGAACACCCAGGAGAGCGGGAACCACTGGCTCGGCATCGAGGTCCGCCAGGAGGGCCCGAATCGGTCCGCCATCGGCGCGCGGGTCACCCTGGAGTACGACGGGGGCCGCAAGCAGATCCGCGAGGTGCGCTCCGGCGGCGGCTATCTCTCACAGAGCGATCTCCGCGCCCTCTTCGGCCTCGGTGGATGGACGGGGCCGGTCGACGTCGAGGTGCGTCTCGGCCAGGGGCGCTGGCGCTGGACCGGCGTGGCCGTGGACCGCCACACCACCCTGATGCTCGACGCCGCCCACGCGGTCGGCCGGTAGGGAGCTGGCCCCGATGTCCCTGCCGCCGCCCCGACCGCTCCCCGAGCCCTGGCCGGTCGCCGCCGCCCTCGGCCTCGCGGTCGCTGTGTGCGCCGCGTCGTCGACTGCGGGCGGGCGGGTGGAGCCCCCCGCGTTCCCGGGACAGGCCTTCCACTATCGGCCCGAGCTCGCGATCTCGGACACGCTGAAGCCGTTCGTGGAGGAGATGACACCGGGAAGCGACCTCTTTCCGGACGAACGGGTGGCGGGTGCGCTCATCACACGCCTCGCCGAGCTGAGCGCGGAGCTGAGGAAGAGCCCGGACCGGGCCGAGGGCGTGGCCGACCTCCTGCTCGCGCCCTCGTTCCGGGGAGGCCGCCTTCGGCCGGTCGAGGAGGTGACCGTCAGCGCCGACCCCTCTCTCCAGATCGATCGGGCCCGGACGATGGCGCCGGACGCGGTCCTGGACTCCCGCTCGTTCGCCCGGGAGCTGCGCCGGCTGCTCGAGGACTACCGGGAGGTCACCGTCGCCGAGTTCCTGATCACCGGCATCGCCGTGGAGCGGGAGGCCGGGCTCGCGAGCACCGAGGTGCGTTACGACCTGGTGGGGCCTGGCAAGAACGACTGGCGCGTCGAGCGGCTGGGTGGCTGGCGCATCCGGTGGCAACACGACGCCTCCGGCTGGCGGATCGTCGAGTGGACGGCGCGCAGCCACGTCCGCAGCAGCACCGCCGCTCCGCCGTTCGCCGAGGTGACCACCGCCGCCTTCGGGGGCGACGACTCCTTCCGGCGCCAGCTCTCCGTCGGCTTCGACGCCTGGGTCGCCCGGATGGACGCGGGCCTGGCCCGCGACTCCAATGGCCACCACGGCGTCTCCGTCGGCGACGTCGACGGCGACGGCCTCGACGACGTCTACGTGGCGCAGCCTTTCGGCTTTCCCAACCGGCTCTACCGGGCCCGGGGCGACGGCACCTTCTCCGACGTCACCGAGGAGGCGGGCGTGGCGGTCGCGGAGGACACGCAGCACTCGCTCTTCGCCGACGTGGACAACGACGGCGACCAGGACCTGATCGTCGGCATCAGCACGGGCCCGGTCCTGTTCCTGAACGACGGTGGGGGGCATTTCGATCGCCGGCCCGGCGCCTTCCGCTTTCACGACCGGCTCCAGGGCGCCCCCATGTCGATGGCGATGGCCGACTACGACCGCGACGGCTTCCTCGACCTCTACCTGAGCGTCTACTCCTTCTACTACGGCGCGGGAGAGGGGAAGGCGGGCACCCCCACACCCTACTACGACGCCGTCAACGGGCCACCCAGCGTGCTCTTCCGGAACGACGGACTCGGGGGCTTCGTCGAGGTGACGCACGAGGTCGGCCTCGACGCGTCCAACGACCGGTTCACCTTTTCCGCTGCCTGGGCGGACTACGACCGCGACGGGTGGCCCGACCTGGTGGCCACCAACGACTTCGGGAGGAAGAACCTGTACCGCAACCTCGGGCCCCTCGACGGGGAGGGAGGGGTGGCGTTCGAGGACGTGGCCGCCGAGGCCGGGGTCGAGGACCACGCGGCCGGGATGAGCATCCTCTGGCTGGACTACGATGGGGACGGCCTCCTCGACATCTACGGCGGCCAGATGTGGAGCGACAGCGGCCTGCGGGTGACGGCCAGCCCCGAGTTCATGCCCGAGGCCACACCGGAGGTTCGCGCGCTCTACCACCACCACGCGAACGGCAACTCCCTCCTGCGGAACCGTGGCGACGGCACCTTCGAGGACGTGACCCTGGAGGCCGGGGTCAACATGGGCCGCTGGACCTGGTCCTCCGGCGCCCTGGACTTCGACGCCGACGGATGGGAGGACCTCTACGCCGTGAACGGCATGCTCACCCGGGAGCCCCGCCGGGAGGACCTGGACTGGTTCTTCTGGGGCGGGACGGTGGCGCGCTCGCCCCTGACCGAGGCCACCGGCACCCCCTACGACGACGCCTGGAGGGCCATGAACCGTTTCCTGTACGAGCGGTCGATCGCCAGCCACCACCGCAACGTGTTCCTGCGCAACGACGGAGAGGGGCGCTTCGACGACGTCTCGGGGGTGCTCGGTCTCGACCTCGACCAGGACGGGCGGGCCTTCGCGGTGCTGGACCACGACCGGGACGGAGACCCGGACCTTCTCGTGCTGACCGTACGCTCCGCACCCCAGCTGCGCCTGTTCCGGAACGACTTCCCGAGGCGCGGGTCCACCCTCGCGGTGCGCCTGGTCGGGGCCACGAGCCCTCGCGGCGCCGAGGCGGGAACGGGCGGAGCGTGGGTCAGCAGCCGGGATGCGATCGGCGCCCGGGTCACCGTGGAGACGGACCACCTCCGCCGAACGCAGCAGGTGCACGCCGGGTCCGGCTTTCTCTCCCAGCACTCCAAGGAGCTGCTCTTCGGGCTGGGTCCCAGCCAGCGGATCGACCGGCTCACCGTCGAGTGGCCGAGCGGTCGGACGCAGGTCTTCAGGGACGTCCCGCTGAACCACCGCCTCTGGATCGAGGAGGGGGGCGAGCTTCGGTCGGAGCCCTCCCCGACGATGCCGCGCCTGGCCGCCGACGCCGCCCCCCCGGCCCCGACGTCACCGCCGAGCGACACCTGGCTCTTCGAGCCCTTTCCCGCCCCCGACTTCTCCCTGCCCGACCTGCGCGGCGAGGAGCGCGCCCTCTCCGGCCTGCGGGGACGACCGGCGGTCGTCCTGCTCTGGGCCAGCGAGGCGCCACAATCCTGCGCCGCCCTGGCCGAGCTCGAGAGAGGAGGCCCGTCCCTCGCCGAGGCCGGGATCGGCGCGCTGGCCGTCGCGGTCGACCCTCCGGAGGACCTCGCGAAGGTGCGCGCCGCAGTCCCGGAGGCCGCGACGGTCCCGGTGCTCGTGGCCAGCGAGGAGATGGCCCTCGGCTACGCCATCCTCAACCGCCACCTCTTCGTGAACCGCCAGGCCCTGGAGCTTCCGACGACCTTCCTCCTCGACCGGGAGGGGCGGGTCGTCAAGGTGTACCGCGACCGGATGGACGTGTCCCTGATCCTGCAGGACGCGTCCGCGATCGAGGCCCCTCCCTACGAGCGCCTCGCCCGCGCCCTGCCCTTCGAGGGTGCGTTCTACTCCGCGCCCGGCGGGCGCGACTACGTTCCGTACGGCCGGGAGCTGCTGGATCAGGGCCTCGAGGCCCAGGCCGTCGTCGCCTTCGCGCTGGCGGCGCGGGGAAGCCCGACGGCCGCCAGCCTCTTCCGCCTCGGAAACCTCCTCGTGAAGACCGGCCAGACGGCCGAGGCGAGGGTCGCCTACGAGCGGGCCCTGGCCCTGCAGCCCGACCTGTCCGAGGCCAGCAACGACCTCGGCGCCCTCCTGGCGGAGAACGGCGACGTGGAGGGGGCGATCGAGCGGTTCCGGGCGGCCCTCGAGGTCACACCCGACTACCCCGACGCCCTCAACAACCTGGGCTACGCGCTCCTCCTGACCGGGCGGGGCGCGGAGGCCCGCGAGCTCTACGAGAGAGCCCTGAGGCTCCAGCCCGACTTCCCCGAGGCCTTGAACAACCTCGGCCTCATCCTGGGACAGGAAGGCGAGCTGGAGGGCGCGGAGCCCTACTTCCGCAAGGCGCTGGAGCGGCGCCCCGACTACGCCGAGGCCGCGAACAACCTGGCCCTGGTTCTCGTCGCCCGCGGTCGGTCGGAAGAGGCGGTGCGCCTTCTCGAGGGCGTGCTCGAGACGAATCCGGGCTCCGAGAACACGTACATCACCCTGGCGAAGGTCCACCTGTCCGAGGGCCGGCACCGGGAGGGCCTGGAGGTGCTGGACCGCCTCCTCGAGCGGAACCCGGAGAACTCGCTGGCCCTGGAGCTCGTGCGCCAGTTCAGGTGAGGCCCGGGATCACGAGATCAACGGAGCCGCGAAGGCGGGCACGCTGATGAGGGCGGCGGCACCCCGGAGTCGGGGGTGCTCCCCGAGGGGCACGGTGAGGATGGCGGTCTCGCCGGAGTGGCCGACGATCGCGTCGGCCCGCAGGGTGTCCGCCACCGTCGTGGAGATGAGGTCCCAGACGGCGGTGATCTCCCCGCCCACGTAGATCCGGCGGGGATCCACGGCCTTGATGATGGTGGCGAAGCCCCGGCCGAGGAAGTGGCCCGTCTCCCGGAGCGCCGAGAGCGCCTGCCCCTCCCCCGCGCGGGCCCGGGCCAGGATGTCCTCGATGGTGACCGACGTCGCCTCGTTGGAGTGCGGCCAGGAGGGGTCCGTGCCCCGGTAGCGCGCGATCACCGCCCGCTTGGACACGTAGGCCTCCCAGCAGCCCCTCTGACCGCAGGAGCAGGCGGGACCATAGATGTTCAGGGGCACGTGCCCGAACTCCCCGGCCACGTTGTGGGCGCCGCGGAGCAGCTTCCCGTCGACGGCGATCCCGACCCCCACGCCGTCGGACACGTTGACGAAGGCCACGGGGCCCTCCACCGGCGGGTCCCCGCGCACCTCCCACACCTGCGCGAGCACGCACGCCTTGCAGGAGTTCTCGACCACGATCGGCAGGGAGGTGGCCTCCCTCAGCGGCGCGAGGAAGTCCACGTCCCGCCACCCCAGGGTGGGGCCGTAGCGGAGGCGTCCACCCTCGAGGCTCACCACTCCCGACACCGCCACGCCGACGCCCACGCACTCGCCGAGCTCCGGGTGGTCGGCGAGGATTCGGCGGATGGCCTGCGCCACGTCACTGACGAGAAACTGCGGGCGGCGGCGGGGCGGGAGCTCGACCACCTCCTGCCGCGGTTGCCCGAGCAGGTCCGTGACGAGGATGGCGGTGCCGCTGGCGCTCACGTCCACCGCCACGACGCACCGGCGGCGTGTCTCGATGTGGAGCAGCCTGGGTCTGCGTCCCCGCGCGCTCTCCGCCTTCTGGCCCTCGAAGACGAGCCCGGTGGCGAGCAGCTCGTCCACGATGCGGCTCACGGCGCCCCGGCGCACGCCCATGTGGCGGGCGAGATCGGCCCGGGAGAGCGGCTGCCGCTCCCGGATCAGGTTCAGGGCGATCTGTCGGTTGATCTCGCGGGAGGTCCCGCGTCGGGCGACTCGGAAGTCGGTTGGGCTGATGCGGCGCACACGCCCCCGCAAGGAGCGAATCGGCCAGGGCGACCCCCCTGACGATCCTTGACATTCGTTTGACACAGAATTATAAGTCCTTTCGTCCCTCTTTGTGACGAAAGAGATCGAGGGTTCCAAATCGAGAGGGGGAAAGGGATTCCAGAGCCCTCGAACCAGCCACGGAATGAGCGTTGATCCACCAGGATAGATTGCGATCCATCTCATTGGACTCCAGATGGGCCAATTGAGTCGTTTCACCGATGAGCGCGCCCCGATGGCGATGCCTAACCGATTGCGTTTGAACCAATTAAGCAGATGAGTGAGCGATCGGCGCGCTGTTTGCATGAAAACACAGATGTACACGTCTAGTTGAGGCGTCCAGAAGGGGTTTTCGCTCATGGGCGGCACCCCACATCAAGCTGAGGAGAGTGACCATGGTGATGGTCCAGAGGTACAACCGAGGGGTTCTCTCGGCGGGGGTGGCGGCACTGGCGGTGCTCCTCTGCCTCGCGAGCGGAACCTCCCTTCAGGCGCAGACGACCAGCGCCGCGGTGTTCGGCTCCGTCCAGGACTCCCAGGGAGGGGTCCTGCCCGGGGCCTCCGTGACGCTGACCAGCCGCACCCAGGGCAACGTGCTGACCACGACGACGGACGCGGAAGGCCGTTTCGTGTTCCCTATCGTCCGGCCGGATCGCTACATCCTCCAGGCCAGCATGCAGGGTTTCAAGCTGTTCGAGCAGACCAACGTCGTGGTCAGCGCGAACGACCGCTTCTCCGCCGGGATCCTCACCCTCGAGGTCGGTGAGATGTCGGAGAGCGTCAGCGTCACCGCGCGCGTCAGCGAGCTCCAAATGGAGAGCGGTGAGCGCTCTTTCGCCCTGGAGAGCGAGACGATCGAGAACATCGCGAACAACGGACGCTCGCTCTTCGGGTTCAGCCAGCTCGTCCCGGGTATCTCGCCCAACAACGGTGCCGAGAACCCGGATGAGGCGGCCGACTTCAACGTCAACGGGATGCGCTCGACCCAGAACAACGTCACGATCGACGGCGTCGCCAACATCGACACTGGCAACAACGGTGGCAACATGGCCACCACCAACATCGACGCGGTAGCGGAGTTCAAGGTCCTCACCAACGCCTACCAGGCGGAGTACGGACGCGCGGTGGGCGGCCAGATCCAGGTCGTCACCAAGAGCGGCACCCAGGAGTTCCATGGCTCCGGCTACTGGTACGGCCGGCGCTCCGGCTGGAACGCCAACAGCTGGACCAACAACCGCGCCGGCGCCGAGCCGGCCGAGTCCTCGCGGAACGACTACGGCTACACCATCGGCGGTCCGATCTACATCCCCGGCGTCTTCAACGAGGACAAGCAGAAGCTCTTCTTCTTCTGGAGCCAGGAGTTCCAGCGGCGCAAGGACCCGGTGAGCGAGCGGCTCTCGCGCGTGCCCACCGCCCTCGAGCGCCGGGGGGACTTCTCGCAGAGCGTCGACAACAACGGCAACCCGTTCCCCTACGTCCGCGACTACACGACCGGCTTGCCCTGCGAAGCGGGCAACACCAGTGGCTGCTTCCAGGACGGCGGCGTCCTGGGCAGGGTCCCCCAGGACCGACTCTACGAGCCGGGGGTCAACGCCCTCAACATCTACCCGGAGCCCAACTTCTCCGGTGACAGCGGCATCAACTACCGCAGCCAGGCCCCGGGCAACGCGCCCCGCCGCGAGGAGCTGCTGCGCCTCGACTTCCAGCCCACGGACCGGTGGCGCTTCACCGGCCGCTACATGCGGAACAAGGACCTGCAGGAGCTGCCCTACGGCACCACCTGGGCCGGCGCGGGTAGCGGGGGCGGCACGAACGGCGGCGGCTTCGACGACATGGCCGTCGAGTTCGACCATCCCGGGCGCAACTGGATGGTCTCGGCCACCGGCATCCTCAACAACACGACCTCGCTGGAGGTCAGCGTCGGGAGCGCGTACAACGAGCTGCTCTTCGACGTCACCAACCCCAACCTGCGGCGGGCGGCGGCCGGGCTGAGCGGCATGCCGCTCCTCTACCCGAACGCGGTCCAGCAGGACTACATCCCGGACCTGCGCTTCAACGGGGGCCGGGTGGGCGGCAACGCCGGGTACTACCAGACGGACCGTGGTCCCTTCACGAACCTGAACGAGACCTACGACATCCTCGCCAACCTGACCAAGGTCTGGGGGGCCCACACCGCCAAGTTCGGCGCCTACTACCAGAGCAGCCTGAAGCCGCAGACCGCCTTCGCCAGCCACAACAGCCTCATCAACTTCAACGACAACTCCTCCAACCAGTTCGACACGGGCTTCGGCTACGCGAACGCGGCCACCGGCGTCTTCAACACCTATCGGCAGGCCTCGATCTACGGCTTCCCCGAGTGGATCTACAAGAACTTCGAGTGGTACGCCCAGGACAACTGGAAGCCCGCCTCACGCCTGACCCTCGACTACGGCGTCCGCTTCTACTACATGACGCCGCAGTGGGACCGGCTCCTCTCCGCGTCGACCTTCCTGCCCGACCAGTTCGACTTCAACAACGCGGCGACGCTCTACCGCCCCGCCATCGTCAACGGCGTGAAGGTCGGAATCGATCCCAATACGGGTCAGACGGTCGACTCGACGTTCATCGGGCGCCTGACCCCCGGCTCGAACCGGTTCAACGGGGCCTTCCAGGCCGGCCAGGGCGTCAACGACACGATGTCGAGCGGAAACATCTTCCGGGTCTCGCCCCGGTTCGGCTTCGTCTACGACCTCTCGGGCAGCTACACGACCATCCTCCGCGGCGGCTTCGGGATCTTCCACGACCGGCCCCAGGGCAACATGGTGTTCGACCAGATCGCCAACGCCCCGGGCATGCTCCAGCCGGAGCTGCAGTGGGGACTCCTCCAGAACCTCGGCAGCGCGAGCGGGGACCCCAATCCGACCCTCACCCTGAACCCCACCGCCTACGAGTTCACCCCGGCGAAGGTGTACGCCTGGAACGTCGGCCTCCAGCACAAGGTGTGGCACAACATCACCTTTGACATCGCCTACGTCGGCAACTCGTCGAAGGACCTGCTCAGCCAGGAGCAGATCAACGCGGTGCCGTACGGGGCGAAGTTCCTGCCGGAGAATCAGGACCCGACCAAGGCGCCGAGCGACGTTCCGGGTGCGAACGCCCTGCCGGACGACTTCCTGAGGCCGTACCAGGGCTACGGGGGCATCCGGCTGTGGGGCTACAAGGGGTACGCCAACTACCACTCCCTGCAGACCTCTATCCAGCGGCGGTTCGACAACGGGTTCATGTTCTCGGTCTTCTACGTCTGGAGCAAGGCCCTCGGCATCAACAACAACGATTACGCCACGATCCGTCCGAACAGCACTGAGGCAGAGGTCCGCCGGGCTGACTACTCCTACACGGACTACGACCGGCCGCACACCTTCGTGGTCAACTTCATCTACCAGACCCCCAAGGTGGCCGACGGCGCCCTGGGCTACATCGCGAACGACTGGCAGATCTCGGGTGTGTACCGGTACATGAGCGGCACGCCGTACGCCATCAACTTCTCGATCCCCGGCATCTCTGCCACGAACCTCACCGGATCGGACGGGAACCAGAACGCGCGCATCGTCGTCACGTGCGACCCGGGCAAGGGCTCGAGCGGCGACCCCTACGAGCAGTTCAACGCCGCGTGCTTCGCCCCGCCGCAGCCCGGCAGCGACGGCACCGAGTCGGCTCGGTTCTTCATGCACAACCCACCGATCAACAACCTCGACCTCTCCATCTCCAAGGCCGTCCGGCTGGGGAGCCGGGTCCGCTTCGAGGTGCGTCTCGACATGTTCAACGCCCTCAACCACGCGCAGTGGCGCGGCGTCAACAACAGCGTGAGCTTCGCGGGTCTCAACGATCCGACCGTCACCAACCTGCCGTACGAGGGCGGTAGTCTCGTCAGGCAGAACGGCGTCGGGACCATCAACGGGGTCCGTGACCCCCGGACGATCCAGCTGGTGACGCGGCTGACCTTCTAGGATCAGCTCACAATCGTACTCGTGAGGGCCGGTGCCTTTCCGGGCGCCGGCCCTCACTTCGTCTGGGCGCCGATCACCCGACCGCCAACTCCAGCGGGCTACTCGACCGTGAAGGCCACGGTCTTCAGGACCGTGCTCCGGGCGAGGTGGTCGGTCACCGCCAGCCGGAGGTCGTAGTCCCCCGGTGGCAGGGGCTCGAGGGTGATGCGACCCGTGCAGGTCTGGGGCACCGCGCCCATCTGCGACAGGGCGACCGGCTGCTCCGGAGTCGAGGCCAGGAGCCGGTCTTCCGTGACGACGTGGGCCTGGATCGTCAAGTGGGTCTCGCCCGACTCGTCTTCCTTCGCGTTCAGGACCTGGACTTGGTAGTAGAGGCGGTCCGTCCGCTCGAAGCGGGGGTGCGCCTGCACGTCCCGGAGCGAGGCCTCGGAACCCCGTCCGGCCGTCTCGTCCGACGCGGAGACGCTGGCGGGCCTCAGCAGGAAGACATCGCTCAAGGTGAGCCTCCCCGGCTCCAGATCGGGGATGTCGATCCACCGCGAGGCGCTGCCCAGACGCCCCGTCTCCTCCTGCCGGACGGCGAGGCGCACCTCGTACGACCCCGGAGCCAGGGCGAGGGTTTTCTGGTATCTCAGACCCACCTTGCGCGCCCGCTTGAAGTCCGGGCCCTCCAGGCTCAGGCCGGCGCGCTGCGGTTCGAGGTTGGCAATCGGGCGACCGGCTTCGTCGTAGACGACCCCCGCCACGACCACGGTCGCGACGTGACGATCGGCGACCTCCTGGAACTCCACCGCGGCCAGGTCCACGTGGCCGCTGACCACGGCCTGGGGACCGGCGCTGCCCATGCTGACGAAGCTCACGGCCAGACGCGTCGGGATCGCGGACCGCGGGGAGAGCGCGGTCAGGGCCCCTCGCAGATCGTCCGCGGCCCGCCGCCCGGACTCGGCGGGGTCGGGGGCCGGGGGCGGCCTCTTCGCCTTCCGGTCGTCGGCGGCGAAGTAGCCGCGGCGGGTCCGGATCTCGAGGCCGCGCCGGACGGGCAGGCGGATCTCGATCTTGCGGAAGCGGCCGTCGCGCACGGTGTTCGTGGGCTGGTAGGAGATGAGATAGTAGGTCCGAGTGTCCTGCAGGATCCGGTCGAGGCCGGCCCCGAGGTCGTTCGTGCCCTGGACGAGGAAGCCTCCCGTGTCCCGGGCGAGAGCGGTCATCCCGTCCCGCACCGCCTCGGTGGCCTGCTGGGCCATGCGCTCCCGGAGACCGGAGGCGACCGCCGCCGGGGCGCCCGGTCTGGTCCCGCCCCCGACGGGCGTCGGGGCGACGAGGCCGCGGGTGTCCAGCCCGTAGACGACGACCCCGGCCCGGGTCCCGGCGTCGGTGATCCGCCGTATGTCGAAGGCCTGGCTGTTGCTCGACCCGAGCCCGATCAGGAACCCGTCGGAGACGAGCACGATCACCTTGCGGCCCGGCAGCTCGGCGAGCCCCCGCATCACGCTGTCCAGGGTCTCCAGGGTGCTCCGTACGAAGTGCGACGACTCGGCCCGGATGCCGCGAGCCCGGGTCATCGCCTGTCGGGCGGCCGCCTCGGGGTCCGCCCCCGGAGGCTGCCCCCACAGGATCTCCTGGACCGCCATCTCGAGGGCGAGGGGGTCGCCCCGCTCGATCAGCTCGGCCTGGTAGTCGCTGATCTGCGGAGGGCCCACCCAGCTGGTGCGGATGGGCTGCGGGGCCATCCGGGAGATGGCGCGCCGCAGCACCCACGGGTCGTTCGTGAACTCCTGGAACCGGCCGAGCGAGCCGCTCGTGGCCACGAGCGCGACCCGGTCGTCCGGACCGAGCTGCTCGTCGACGAAGTCCAGCATCGCCCTCTTGGCCAGGGACAGGTTGCCGGGCTCGATGTGGAGGTCGTCGACCGCGAAGACGACGTGCCGGCGTCGGTACCCCTCGACCTCCTCTCCGGAGGCGGTGGTGGGCGGCTCCGCGACCACGGGCTCGAACAACGGCTCTCCGCGCGAGTAGGCCTCGAAGTGCACTATCTCCTGGGTTTCGTCGTCCTCGAGAACGACGAAGTCGGCCCGGTCCAGACCGGAGATCGGCCGGCCCTTCCGATCGGTCACGACGACGTCGATGCGGACGAGCTCCGTCCCGACGGCGAACTCCGGGATCTCGTCCAGCGGCGGCTGCGCCCGCGCCCACCCGGCGGCCGTCGCCAGGAGCGCCGACACCACCACACAGATAGAGAACCCGGAGGCCATCCTGATGCGAGTCTAGCGCGGTTGGGCGGGCGCCGCGCCGCCGGCCCTCAGCGAGTGAGCCGGGGCTCCCCCACCGCCGTCGAGACCGTCTCGATCGTCTCCTCCTCCTTCCGGGTGAAGGTCGCGGTGCGCCGGATGTCCGCGGAGGAGGCCCCGATCCGCACGGTGTAGGTCCCGGCCTCGGCCACCCACGAGGAGGAGGCTTCGTCGAAGGAGGCGAGGTCGCGAGGTGCGAGGGAGAACGACACCGTCTCAGACTCCCCCGGCTTCAGGGCCTTCGTCTTGGCGAAGGCCCTGAGCTCGAGCGCGGGCTTCGGCGTCTTCTGGCCGGGGGCCGACAGGTAGAGCTGGACCACCTCGCGTCCGGCGACGGCTCCCGTGTTGGTGATCACGAGGGAGGCGGTGAGCCCCTCCCCGAACGTCGCCGAGCTCAGCCCCAGCTCGCCGTACTCGAAGTCGGTGTAGGACCGGCCGAAGCCGAACGGGTAGGCCACCCCCTCGCCCCTGGTGGCGAAGTGCCGGTACCCCACCCAGATGTCGTCCTCGTAGTCGACCTCGGCCGCCCGGTCCCCCCGCATGAAGCCGCGCCCCTCGTCGGGGTCGGGTCCCAGCAACGTCTTTCCAGGGAAGTTCGCAGACGAGGGGACGTCCTGCCACCTCAGCGGGAAGGTGCTGGCCAGCTTGCCCGAGGGCACGGTCCGTCCCGAGAGGACGTCGGTGATGGCGTGGCCCGCCTCCTGGCCCGGCTGCCAGGCCAGCAGGATGGCGTCGGCGTTCCCGCGCCAGCTCGCGGTCTCGATCGCCCCGCCCACGTTCAGGACCACCACGACCTTCTTCTCCTGCGCCCGGAAGGCCTTCGCCACCCCCTCGAGAAGCGCCCTCTCGGTGGAGGAGAGCTCGAAGTCGCCCTCGAGCTCACGGTCGGTGAACTCCCCGGACCGGCGGCCGATCGTCACCAGGGCCAGGTCCGTCTCCCGAGCCAGCCGGGCGATCTCGTCCGCGGGCACCTCCCGCTCCGGGATCGGCGGGGGCAGCATGAACGGCATGGGCGGGGCCGGCTGGCCGGCCTCCTGCTCCTCGAGGTAGCGGGCGTAGGTCCCGGCCAGGGCCGCGTCCACGACCAGGCCCTGCTCCTCCAGCCCCTGCCGGAGGGAGACGGAGTAGGCCTCGTTCACGTCGCCGCTCCCCGTGCCCCCGGTGATCATGCGGTAGGAGGCATTCCCGAGAAGCGCGATCTTCGCGCCGGCGGCCAGGGGCAGAGCGCCCGCGTTCTCCAGCAGCACCATCCCCTGGGCTGCGGCTTCACGGGCCAGGAAGGCGTGGGCCTTCAGGTCGGCGTCGTTCGAGGGGGCGTGCCCCTGGAACGCGAGGGTCCGACGGACGACCCCCAGGATCCGCTCCACGTTGCGGTCGAGGACGGCCTCGTCCAGGGCCCCGCTCTCGAGGGCGTCCAGCAGCGCCTGGCGCTGGCGTTGGGTCCCCGGCATCAGCAGCTCGTTGCCGGCGCTCATCTGCGCCACGGGGTCGGTCCCCCCGAACCAGTCGGTCATGACCAGCCCGTCGAAGCCCCAGTCGTCGCGCACGACTCCCCGCAGCAGCTCGGGGCTCTCCGAGGTGTAGGTGCCGTTGACCCTGTTGTAGGAGGACATGATGGTCCACGGCCCCGCCTCTCGCACCGCGATCTCGAAGCCCCGGAGGTAGATCTCCCGAAGCGCCCGCTGGCTGACGATCACGTCGATGACGTTCCGGTTCCACTCGTGGTTGTTGGCCACGAAGTGCTTCAGGGAGACGCCGACCCCCCGGGACTGGACGCCGGCGGTGAAGGCGGCGGCCATCCGGCCGGCGACCAGGGGGTCCTCCGAGTAGTACTCGAAGTTCCGGCCGCCGAGGGGGTTGCGGTGGATGTTGAGGGCAGGGGCCAGCAGGACGTCCACCCCGTACGCCCGGGCCTCGTCTCCCATGGCCCGGCCCACGCGCTCGAGCAGATCCACGTCCCAGGACGACGCCAGCTCGGTCGCGATGGGAAAGGCCGTGCAATAGAAGGTGCCCGAGGCGCCGTCGCGCTCGGGCTCGATCCGCAGCCCGGCGGGACCGTCCGCGAGGACGACGACGGGAATCCCCAGCCGCGGGATGGCGAAGGTGTTCCCGGCGGCGCCGGGCACGCTCTCGCTCGTCTCGCCGACCGCGGGTCCGTGCATCTCCTCGGGCAGGAAGGGCAGGCTCATGCCGGTGCCCATGACGAGGCCGACCTTCTCCTCCCTCGTCATGGCCGCGACCACGTCCCCGGTGGGGCTCTTGCCGAGCTGGGGCAGGTCCCCCGCTTGCGCCAGGGAGGCCCCCAAGATCAACAGCGTCAAGGCCCCGCCCACGGCTTTCGGCTGTGTCCCATTCATCACACCCTCCCTCGATGCGCCGGTCCTACCGGAAGAGCCGCGGCGCGAAGGCGACGAGGTACTCGCGCCAGTTCTTCCACGTGTGCCCGCCGTCCGTCGCCTCGAAAGCGACCTCGAACCCGTGCTTTCGGAGCATGGCCACCGTGGCCCGGGAGGTCTCGATCACGAAATCGTCCTTGCCGGTGGCGAACCAGAGCAGCTCGAGCCCCTCGCGGGCGGCGGCGTCGTCCAGCGCCTCCGCGTGCTCCTCCTCCCAGGACGGCGCTCCCGGCCGCGCCCCGGGCCCCTGACCGGTGATCCCGAAGACCCCCGAGCTGAACACCCCCAGGTAGCCGAACCGCTCGAGATCGGCGATGGCGATGTTGAGCGTCTGGCCCCCCCCCATGGAGAGCCCGGCCAGGGCCCGGTGCGCCCGGTCGGTGTGCACCCGGTAGTGGCTCTCCACCCAGGGCACCACGTCGCCGTCGAAGTCGGCCACGAACTCGTCGACCTCGGGCAGGGGCATCCCGAAGCGGAAGGGCCCGGTGTGACCCGCCGGCATCACCACGATCATGGGCGCGGTCTTCCCCGCGGCGCCGAGGTTGTCGAGGATGAACCCCGCCCGACCCACCGTCGTCCAGGAGTCGTCGCAGTCGAAGGCGCCATGGAGCAGGTAGAAGACCGGGAAGCGCCCTTCGCCCGACTCGTAGCCCGGGGGCGTGTACACGTGCATCCGGCGGAAGCGCTTCAGGGCCTTCGAGTAGTAGGTGACCTCGGCCACCGCGCCGCGGGGCACGTCCTTCGTCTCCATGAAGTCGGCGCCCGGAACGTAGACCAGGCTCCAGGCGTTCTCGTTGGACTCGCTGGTCGACGGGTTGCGGGGGTCGACGACGTTCACGCCGTCGACGACGAAGTGGTAGCGGTAGGCCCCCGGCGGGAGCGGTCCCAGGGTCACCTCCCAGACCCCTTCCTCGTCCTTCGTCATCGCCGTGCCCCTGGGGTTGTTCGGGATGTCGGTGCCGCCCAGGCGCACGGCCCCCGCCTTGGTGGCCACGATGCGGAAGGCGACGTGTCCGTCGGCGAGGACCTCCGGCGAGGTCACCTGCGGTCCCTGGGGAGGTGCGAAGCGAGGCCGTTCCGGCGCCTCCTGTGCGGACGTCGTGACGGCCAGGGCGCACGTGGCCAGGATGGCGAGCGCCATTCGGGAGGGGAATCGCGTCTGCATCTCGGGTCCTTTCAGGGGCGGTTCAGGGGGCCACCTGCGGTCTCCTTCGATCCGTGGTTGTGGCCTCCGAGGCCGGTCCATCAATCTCGCGACCTGGCTACCAGAGGTTCTCGCCGTACTGCCAGCCTTCGCGCGTCGGCTCCTTGATGAGGACGTCCAGCTCGGGCTGCCCCTTGACCGTCATCGCCTCCGCATCCCACTCGATCGTGCGACCGGTGCGCTGGGCGAGGGCGCCGAGAAGCACCATCTCCGTGAGCGGTGCAGCGTACTCGAAGTTCGAGCCCGGCAGAGGTCCCTCGCCCTTGATGGCGCTGATCCACTCCTCGATGGGCCCGTCTCCGACCGGGGGCAGCCGCTCGATCTCGCGCAGCTCGCCCTTCATCTCCATGAAGCGCGCGGCCGGCGTGATCATGGGGCTGGTGGGGCGCATCTCGGCGTGGTAGAGCGTCTCCTTCGTCCCCTCCATGTACATCCCGCCCTCCTCGGGCAGGGGCTTGCCCTCCTCCCACCGCCGGGGCCTGGGCACGTCGAACCCCTTTTCGTACCACTTCAGGACGACGGGTGGCCGCACCCCACGCGCCGGGAACTCGTACCGGACGAGCGAGTTCATGGGGATGAAGCCCTCCCCCGGGGGGGGCTCGGAGAAGGCCTCGATCCGAGTGGGCGAGCCCAGGTCCAGGGCCCAGAAGGGGGCGTCGAAGGTGTGACAGCCGATGTCGCCGAGGGAGCCGCAGCCGTAGGCCCACCACCCGCGCCACCGGATCGGCACGTACGCCTCGGAGTACTCGCGAGGGGCCACCGGCCCCTGCCACAGCTCCCAGTCCAGGGAGTCCGGCGCGGGGCCCGTCGTCGGCGGGAAGCTCTCGGGGGGAACGAACCAGGGATCGTTGGGCCGGTTGGTCCAGGTGATGACCTCGGTCACGTCGCCCACCACCCCGGCGTCCACCCACGCCTTGATGAGGCGCATGCCCTCGAAGGTGTGCCCCTGATTCCCCATCTGGGTGATGACGTTGTAGTGCTGCGCGGCCTTTCGCAGGGTCCGGACCTGCCAGATGTTGTGGGCGAGAGGCTTCTGCACGAAGACGTGCTTGCCCCGCTCCATGGCCGCCATGGCGATGGCGAAGTGCGTGTGGTCGGGTGTGGAGATGGCGACGGCGTCGATCTCCTTGCCCATCTTGTCCAGCATCACGCGGAAGTCCTTGAAGCGGGGCACGTCAGGATGCGCCTCGTAGGCCTCGGCGGCCCTCTCGTCGTCCACGTCGCAGAGGGCGACGAAGTTCTCGGTGGCCGCCTGCTCCACGGCGTACTCGCCCTGGCCGCCCGCCCCCACCACCGCGATATTGATCTTCGAGCTGGGGGAGCGTCCGGAGGAGGCGATCGAGAAGCGAGGCACCGCGAGCGCGCCGGCGGTGAGTGCGGACGACTTGATGAAGGCGCGTCGGTTGGCCGTGTACTGGTTCTTCATGAGACGGGACCCTCCATGACTCGTTGTCGCGGCGTCGCACGTGATTCTAGGCTTTCTGCCCTCCCGTGTGTCACGGCCGGCGCAGGGCGTCCGCCCGATCTGGCGAAGAAGGGGCCGTGGCGTCACGGATCTGGTGGTGGGGACGTCGCCCCATGGTCTGGCAGCTCCAGGCTCAGGATCGCCGTCCTCCAGCGCGGCGACCTCCCGGCGTTCTCGCTGGAGCATGAGCGCGGCCTGGGCGGCCTTTGCCCGGACCGGCGAGCTCACCCACCCCGGGATCCCGCCCTGGCCCCCTACGACACCGAGCGTCGGGCGACGATGTTCCTCGACGCCGAGTGCCGCCTCGTCGAGGATCCCCACCGCCGGGAGCGGCTCCTGTGGGATCAGCTCGCCCAGGCGTGAAGGGGGTGCTTCTCTTCTCTCGCCCAGACGAGAGCTTGCCGGGACCGCGTCGCCGGAATAGGATCCGCCAGCCAGGAGGCATCGGGAAGGAGGTCCAGATGAAGCACTCGGTGGGAATGGCGCGAGTCGTGATGCTCGCGACGACGGCCGCGATCCTGCCGCTCGCCGCCACCGCCGCGGACCAGGACGTGACGGGCACCTGGACGATGGCGGTGGAGACGGGCATGGGCTCGGGCAACCCCAAGTTCACGCTGGAGCAGGACGGCGAGGCCATCACCGGTACGTACGAGGGCCTCTTCGGCACGGAGCCGGTGACGGGCACGATCCAGGGCGACCAGGTGACCCTGAGCATCGAGGTCACGGCCCAGGGCCAGGACATGAGGGTGGACTACGTCGGCACCGTCGACGGGGACCACATGACCGGGAAGGTGACGTTCGGCGAGCTCGGCGAAGGGACGTTCGAGGGCACCCGAGAGGCCCCGGACGCGGAGTGAGTCGTCAGCCACTCACCGGAACAGCCTCGGCAGGAGCTCGCTCAGGTGGAACCGTCTGTTGATCCAAGGTCGCCGGTCAGGAGCACCTCGCGCGCCTTCGGCGCTTGGATCCGGAAGGTGACACGCCGATCGGGGGCGATCTCGGTCGAGACCAGGGTGTCGTTCGGGGTGGATCCGCGCCGCGTCGCCTCTCGCGCCGCGGTCGCGAGGGCGTCCAGGGCCTCGTAACGCGCGCGCGTGGTGTCGGGCCGGGCCCCGCTGGCCACATCGAGGTGCATCACCGAGGCGCCGTCGCCTCCCTCGTAGCGGGGCCACTCCGGGACCCCGGAGCCGTTCGGGTCTCCGGTGCGTGCGAAGTTGGACCAGCAGGTCATCATGAGGTCCGACAGCTGACGGTCGGCGTCCTGCCACGGCACGCCCGGAAGCGAGTCCAGGGTCCCGAAGACGTACTCGATCTCGCCGGCGTGGCGCGCCCCGATGTCCTCCGCCGTGGCCTCCTTGCCGCCCACCTTCGTCCCCGGCGCCACCGGGATCTTGCGGTCGAACGAGTACCGGTAGACCGGCGACTCACCCGACTTCAGGTGCATCTCGATCCACTTCCAGGTGCTGTAGCCGATGAACAGGTCCCCGGCGAGGGCCGAGGCCGACTCGAGCGCCTCTGCGTCGGTACCCGCCGGGTAGACCGTCAGCAGTCGTTCGGCAGCCTCGCCGAACTGCTCCCGCGTCTTCTCGGTGAAGCTCCGCGCTGTCACCTCCTCTTCCCCGAGCACGACCCCGGCCCGCACCTCGTCCGCGTTCCAGCCGGCCAGGAGAGGCACGTGAGCCTGCTCACCGGCGGCGTAGATTTCGTAGGCCTCCTTCGGCATGAAGTGGCCGTCGATGTTGGGGGCGAACCAGCGCTTGCTCTCGACCGCGGCCTTCAGCAGCTCCTCCGCGGGCATGGCCCGGAGCGCGGCGAGCGTGTCCTTGTCGATCGAGGTCGCGAACTCCACGCCGCTCCTCTCGCTGGCCGGGAGGGGCAGCGTGGCGAGGGGGCTGGTGTCGCCCAGGCGGAAGAACGCGCCGCTCTCCCCGATGGCCTTGTGGACCAGTCCCCGGGCCAGCGGTGACGCCATCTGCGCGCTGACGGAGAACGACCCCGCGGACTCGCCGAAGATGGTCACGTTCTCCGGGTCGCCGCCGAAGCGGGCGATGTTCGCCTGCACCCACCGGAGCGCCGCCGTCTGGTCCATCAGGCCGTAGTTGCCGGAGGCACCGTTCTCCGACTCCTTCGTCAGCTCGGGGTGGGCGAAGAACCCGAAGACGCCGAGGCGGTAGTTCATGCTCACCACCACCACGCCCTTGCCGGCGAGCCTCTCACCGTCCTGCCGGGGCTCTGAGGCGGAGCCGCCCTGGAACCCCCCGCCGTAGATCCAGACCATGACGGGGAGGCGCGCGTCCGGCGACTCCGCCGGCGTCCAGACGTTCAGGTGGAGACAGTCCTCGCTCAGCGCGTCCCGGAAGACCATGTCGTCGAAGACCCGGTGCTGCATGCACCGCGGGCCGAACTCGGTGGCCTTGCGGACGTCCTCCCACGGGTGCACCGGGGCCGGAGGCTGCCACCGCCGCTCTCCCACCGGGGGCGCGGCGTAGGGGATTCCACGATAGACGTGGACAGACGAGCCGGGCGGGGTGAAGCCCTCGACGGTCCCGGCGTCCGTCTCGACCCGTTCGGCCGCCACCGCACCACCGGCCGCGAGAAGCACGGCTCCCACCGCCCACGCGGTGACGCGTCCCGTCGTCGTTCTGGATGTGCTCACGAAGGCCCTCCTTCTGCTGTCGCCCAGAGCCTATGTTCGCTCTGCCTCGGTGGCAAACCCCGACCTGAGCCCTGAGCTCAGGGACCACACGGCCGCGAGCCCTGCACGAGGCGGTCTCGGGGAGCCCCGAAGGTCAGTGGCGGGCGAAGGCGCGGTAGGAATGGGGCCGCACCGGCACCTTGACGATGGTCCTTCCGGCGTCCGGGGAGCGGAACCAGCCCTGGCCCTCGGGCACCGTCTCTCCGGCCAGCACCTCTCCGGTCTCGAGGTCCCGCAGGCCCTCCAGACCTCCCGGGCCGACGAGCCTGACCTCGGCCGCCTCGTCCCGGAAGGACTCGACGATCAGGGTGTCGTTGTCGTAGAGGAACAGCGACACCGCGGCCGGGCCATCCATGCGGACGTCGAGCCCCTGCGTCGCGATCCGGCGGATCTGGTTGAGGGCTTCCTCGGGCAGGACGTAGAGATCGGCGAAGTTGTCAGGGATGACCCAGACGTAGAGGTGCCCCTTCCCGTAGTCGGCGTCGTGGAGGAGCGGCCATCCCATGGGTCCGTCGACGGCGTCGATCAGGGACCACGAGTCGTTGGTGAAGTAGCGGAGCTGCGGGATCAGGATCCTCTTCGCGGCCTTCCCCGGAGGCCCCCAGCCCACCCGGAAATCCTCCACGAGCGCGCGCTGCTCGAGCACCTCGAGCTCGACGATCTGCTCGATCCCCCTCCCCTCGAGAGCGTTCAGCAGGCCGGAGGTGACCATCACGTTCTTCCCCCGCCGCAGCTGACCCTCGATCTTCGCGACGATGTCCGGGTCGTGCTTCGCAGCCTCGGTGAGAAACACCAGCGGCGCCTCCGCCGGGAACTCGGGCCTGAGGTCGATGGGGATCCCGACCATTCCCACGAAGTTGTGGAGGAAGTCCTCCCCGGTGGAGTGGTAGGGCTTGTAGCTCTCGACACCCACCGGGCTCCCCAGCTGCCCGATGATCGGGTCGACCTTCTCCAGGGACCAGCCCGCCACGCGGGCCACGGTCAGGTCGGGTGCGAAGGAGCCGTCGTCCTTCCTGTAGGGGCCGACCACGGCCTCGAAGTCGAGGCTCGTCCCCTGGCCCTGCCAGGGCGCGCGGTGTCGCTCCTGAACCGGGATCTGCATCTGTCGGAAGTCGAAGAGGGTGATCTCCGGAGACTTCGCGAAGAGGGTGAGCCAGAGCTGCTCGGCGTAGCGGTCCAGGTAGCGCATGCCCCCGGTGTCGACCCAGCCACCGGCGTTGTGCCCCGGGCGCAGGTTCTCGAAGTAGCGCCAGATCTGGTAGCCGTGGTACGGCTGCAGGTGCTGGGCGCTCAGCGTCGCGTCGCGCGTCTCGGTGCCGGTGTAGATCGCGTCGAAGATCTGCGGCTCGCTCTCGAGGTTGAAGCCGAGGCCGTGAAAGTGATCGTACCAGTTCGGGTACTTGATGATCACCTTCACCTTCGGGTTGACCGCGCGGGCCGGGGCGAGGATGACGTTGCGGGCCACCTCGTCGAGAAGGGCCAGGCGGTACTCGGTCCAGCTCCGGTCGCCTCTTCGCCTCGATCTCCACCTCGGACTTGCAGCTCGTGAAGAAGAAGTCGTCGAGGATGATCTCGTCGAAGTGGCGGGCGGTGTGCTCGACGACCTTCTGCACCCACGCCCGGTGCTCCGGATCGCTGTAGCAGAAGGTCTCGAAGCGGTTGCGCTCGTCGATGGTGAGGGTGATGCCCTCCCGCCGTGGCGATGCCGCGGTCCGCGAAGAACCCCTTCGCCTTCTCCAGGGTGTCCGAGTCGACCAGGATCCTGTCCCGGTGGGTCTCCAGGTACATCTTCGAGACCTTGAGGTGCTTCTCCATCACCTCGAAGCGGGTCCGCAGCCACTCGAGGTCGGCCATCTCCCGCACCTCGTAGGCCCGGGCGTAGATGGCGGCGTCGAAGTTCGCGTAGCCGTCGGCGGCGCGGACGCCGGTCGGGAGGGAGAGCGTCAGCGTCGTGGCGATCAGCAGTCTGGTTCGTGCGCCCACGATGTCTCTCCTCACTCGATGCCCGTGTTGCTGACGAAGGCGAGCATCGTGCCGTCGGGCGACCACGAGGGCACGTTGATCGTGCCCTGCCCGCCGTAGACGTAGGCGATCACCCTGGCCTCCCCGCCCTCGGCCGGCATCAGCCGAAGGTAGACCCGCTTGTAGTAGGGGTGGTCCGCGGGGTCGACCTCCTTCGGGAAGGTGATGAAGGCGATCCGGGTCCCGTCCGGCGAGAGGTGCGGGAACCAGTTGTTGTACTCGTCGTCGGTGACCTGCTCCGGGTCGCTGCCGTCGGCCTTCATCCGCCAGATCTGCATGGTCCCGCTGCGGGTCGAGTTGAAGTAGATGTAGCGGCCGTCCGGGGAGTACTCGGGGCCGTCGTCGAGGCCCTCGTGGTCGGTGAGGCGCTCCTCGGGGCCGCTCCCGTCCGAGGGGATCCGGTAGATGTCGTACTGGTCGTTCCGTCCCCCCGTGTACACCAGCCACTTCCCGTCCGGCGACCAGCCGTGGAGGTAGGAGGGGGTGAGCGGCGTGATCCGCTTCGGCTCTCCGCCCTCGAGGGGCAGGGTGTAGATCGTGGATCCCTCCCTCGGTGGTGTTGCTGCTGATGCCGAGCATCGTCCCGTCGAAGGAGATGACGTGGTCGTTGTTGTTCCGGATCGCGGACCCGGTGTCGATGACGGCCGGCTGACGCGTCGTGAGGTCGAAGCGGTGGAGCCGCCCCCGGCCTTCCGCCGCTACCGCTGGTGTTGTAGATCAGGGCCGCGCCGTCGAGCGTCCAGTTCGGCGCCTCGAAGGGATCCTTCGACTCGCGGAGGACCTGCCGGTGCCCGCTCGCCACGTCGAGGATCTCGAGGCGGCTCCCGATGTAGTCCTGGTAGGGCACGAAGTCGTCGGGGGCGGGCCGCACGAGGCGGACGTTGCGGAAGATCGCCTGCTCGACCACCTCCGGGTTGTGGGAGCAGACGAAGAGCCCCACGTAGACGTCCTCACCCGAGGTCGAGGTCCGTGACCTGGCTCGCCTGGAGGAGATCGCCGAAGCGGGCAGCGGAGACGGTGACCGTGGTGCCCTTGCGCTCGATCTGAAGGACGTCGGCCCCCGTCACCTTCGAGACGACCTCCTCGGTCTCCGCCCCCCGGCGTCCGGCGGAACTGGAGCGACGTCAGTCCGTCCCCGTGGATCACGGCGTCGGCGTAGGGGGAGTCCGGCTCGAGGCTCGTCCGCACGATGACCCCCGCCTTGCGGTGCGGGATCCACGCCCTCCCCGAGGAACTCCACGTGGGCCCGAAGGATGAAGTCTCCCTTCAGGCGCTTCCAGACGAGCTGGAGCTCGTCACGCGGGCCCCACATGTTCACGCCGGCCCCGGAGAGCCGGTACTCCTGGGACGCGGCGTTCCAGGTGGCCGAGCCGGTGAGCGCGGGTGCGCCCACGTCGCCGTGACCTTCGAACGAGCCCAGCGCCCCGGGCCCCGCCTGGACCATGGAGGCCCAGAGGCCGAGAGCAACCAGGCTCACGACGAGGGCGCCGGGCCCGAAGAACCGAGCGAGTGGGATTTCGGGAGTCATCGTGGCCTCCAGAGAGGAGTTGGCGCAACGGTGAGATTGTATGTCGCCGACTCCTCCACCCGGGATAGCCGGGACCTCGACCTCGAGGCACGGTCGGGTGGGTCGGGGCCGGAGACGACGAGCCCGCGCCCATCGCTGGGCGGGATCACTCCTGAAGGGTGATCAATGCGGGTAGGTCTTCTCGCCGGCGCGGATGGCGACCTTGAGATGGTTCTCGCGGGGCGGGATTGGGCAGTTGTAGGCGGGTGAGTAGTTGCACAGCGGGTTGTAGGCGCGATTGAAGTCGAGAACGAACTGCTCGCCCTCCGGCTCGTCGACGTCCAGGAAGCGTCCGGCCCCGTAGGTCTCGCGACCGCTGGTGGCGTCCCGGAAGGGGATGAACAGGCTCTCCGAGGATCCCCCGCCGAGCGCGTTCTTGTAGGCGGTCAGCTCCTGGTCTTCCCCGTCCAGCTGAAATCGAATGGTGGCGTATCTGTAGAACGTCTTCTTCAGGCCGCGGCTGGTGAGCATCTCGATCTCTTCGGGCTTCCCGATCTTGACGAGCTCGGCCGGGACCGCATAGCTCCGGTCGGGCGGGAAGTACAGGAGGTGCTCGAAGGCCTTCTTCTCCGGCCGCTCGGGGTCGTAGACGGTGAAGATCACCTCCTCCCTGCCCGGATAGACGCGCACATGGAACCCCTCGATGGCGAAGGCTGCCGAGGCGTTCAGCACGGAACCCGGCGCGACCGTTTCCCCCCCGGCCTCTCCAGTGACGTCGTCGTCAAGGCGCTCCCAGGTCCAGCCCGTTCCTTCCCGGACCACGGCCATCTCGGCCCCGGGGTCGGCAGAGTCGGCGAGGGCGAAGGTCCGCCCCTGGCGCGTGAGGTAGACCCGATCCACGGCCTTCGAGGCCAGCCGCTGGACGCCCGCCATGGGCGAGGTGCTCGAGGTCCGGAGCTCCTCGTCGACCTCTTCCCGGTGCGCGACCAGCGTCCGGGTCCAGGCGGCGTCGTCCACCTCGGAGCCGGCGAGGGGGGCCGGGGTGGCCGCGCCGCCCGGGTCCTGTCCGGCGCATCCAGCGAGGAGGAGCAGGAGCGTGACCGTCTGGAGTCGAGATCTCATGAGGGTTCCCTCGGGAATCGTGCCGGACAGGAGCATCGGCCCAGTTCTGGAACAGGTTACCTCGCGGGAGGTCACTTTGCCCATCCTGGAGCCCGCCACGGCGCGCACTCCTTCCGGGGCGAGGCGGCCGAGGTCGGGGTATTCTTCACCGGCCATGCGTCCGACTGGGCAACATGGAGACCGGCCGGGCATTCCAGAAGGAGTCACTGGTATCGGGAGGACGACGTGAAGACCCCGCCGCATCTCCACTGCCTGATCGTCTCCGCCAGGGTGGCCTGTCCCTCGAAGACGTGACGAGGGGCGACGACGGGACCTATCGGATCGCGCGGTAGAAGCGGGTCGCACACAGGGTCTCCAGAGGCGTTTCCCGTCTGCCGGGCGACCGGTCGGTTGAGGAGGTGCCGATCATGAGAATGACGGTCGCGACGACACTGGCGCTCCTGCCGGCTCTCGCTCTCGCGGGGCCGGTCTCGGCGGAGCGGATCTACTCGAAGGCCGAGGCCCGGGCGCTCCTCGAGAAGCTGCTCCTGGAGAACATCGTGCCCTTCTGGTACCCGGGGGTCATCGACGAGGAGAGCGGGGGCTACCGCCTCAATCACGATGCCGAGGGAAAGTGGCTCGGGCCTGCGGACAAGGCCCTGGTCACCCAGGCGCGGACGGTCTGGTTCTTCTCGCGCCTGTACGGCAGCCCGTACGGGAAGCCGGAGCATCTCGAGGCGGCGCGCCACGGGTTCCGGTTTCTCAAGGAGAAGATGTGGGATCGGGAGAACGGCGGTTTCTACTGGTCGGTGAGCCACGACGGCTCCGAGGCCGTCGAGTCGCAGAAGCACATGTACGGCGAGGGCTTCGGGCTCTATGCCCTGTCCGAGTACATCCGCGCCTCGAAGGACCCGGAGGCGGTCGATCTGGCGGAGAGGCTCTTCGCCCTGATGGAGGAGAAGGCCCACGACGCGGAGTACGGGGGCTACCTCGAGCTCTTCGCCCGGAACTGGAGCAACGACCCGGCGGATCTGTCCCGGTTGCGCGCGACCATGGACCGCGACCGCGACCCGGGCCGCAAGCTGATGAACACCCACCTGCACCTGATGGAGCCGCTCACCACCTACTACGAGGTCACCGGGGACGATCTCGTCCACCAGCGCCTGGTGGAGCTGATCTTCGTGCAGAGCAACGCCGTGCTGCGGAAAGACCTGGGAGCCTGCACCGACCGCTACGAGCGAGACTGGACGCCCCTCACCGAGCCGCTCGACCAGCATGTGTCCTACGGACACGACATCGAGAACGTGTGGCTCCTGATCGAGGCCTGCAACGCCGCAGGGATCCCCAACGGCCCGCTGACCGACCTCTACAAGGCCCTCTTCGCCTACTCCCTCGAGTACGGGTGGGACAGGGAGAAGGGGGGCTTCTACTACCTCGGCCCGTTCGACGAATCCGCCAGCCTCAAGGGTAAGTCCTGGTGGGTCCAGGCCGAAGGCATGACGTCCGGACTCTTCATGTACCAGCTGACGGGAGACGAGAAGTACTACGACGTCTTCGAGAAGACGCTCCGCTGGATCGGAGCGGAGCAGGCGGACTGGGCGAACGGCGACTGGCACGCCTGGGTCGGGGGGCGTCCGGAGGGCAAGGCGGGCCCCTGGAAGTCCCCCTACCACAACGGCCGGGCCGTCCTCGAGTGCCTCGAGGTCCTGGACCGCCTGGACTGAGGGGGGGGCATCGTCGACGTGGGAGTCGCCTGGAGAGTCTCGGGATCCTCGACTCGGGGCGGACCGACGTCCAGCAAGAGGGGCAAGAGGGACACAAGCTCGACCGGAAGATGCTGGTGCTGCTCCGGAGGTCGTGGACCCCGGGCGATCAGCGATCCGAGCCGGAGGGACCGTGCGACCGAGTCGTCGGGCCCACGCGATCGGGAAGGACCCGAGTGATCTCGTCGAAGAGGGCCTGGGTCCTCTCCGGGTCACTGTAGTTGACGAACACGAAGCCCTCGCGGAGGCCCACGAAGATGAACGGACTCGATCCCACGTCGACGAAGAGCCGCCCCTGTCCCAGTCCCTCCACTTCGAAGTGGCCCCGAAGGATCCCGGCCGCGGCGAAGCCGTTCGTGCGGACCAACACGCGAGGAAGCGCCGGCTCCAGCGAGACGGTGGTGATCTCGCCCGGGGTGAAAGCCGCCTTATAGAAGAGCGACTCGATCTCGACGCCGTCGACGCGCACCGTCACCGTGGGTGGGCGCACCTGGAGCCAGAAGGCCGCTCCCACGACCAATAGTGTTGTCAGGCCGACGAGGACGAGCGGAGCCCAGGCCGTCGGGTGAGGCGGCGGCTCGGGCAGCGTGCCGCCGGCCGGGGTCGACGTCCGACCAGTGGCCCGGGCGATCGCGTCGACCAGCGCGCCGGGCTCGTCGGTCCCGACGCGGAACCGTCGCCCGTCGGCGAGGACCAGCTCCACTGCGTCGTAGCCCGAGACGTTCCAGAGGACGCCACGGGGTCCCAGCCGAATCCCCCAGCCGCAGTACCAGGGATTCCGCACCGCGTGCCACGCCCTGATCTCGTCGAGAGCGAGACGCTTGCGGACGAGGCCGATCCCGAAACGGAGACGAAGGGCCTCCCCGTCGACCTCGACGGTCAGCGTCGAGAAGAGGAGCAGGACGAGAGCGAGAACGGCGAGGACGGGCCATCCGCCCCCGGGCAGGAACGGCACCACGAGCGCCGATACGGCGGCCACCATCCCGAGGACCACCCAGCCGATCTGCGTGTGACGGTAGGTCGGGCTCATCGCATCTCCGGGCCGACGGTCGATTGTAGTGGAATCCGACCGTCTTCCGACAGGACGATCACCGGCATGTTCGAGACTCGTTAGCGTCCCCTCTCCCGGATCAGCGCACGAGGGCGAGGGCCTCCCTGAGCGCGACGGCGGTGACCGCCACCGCCTCCTCGTTCGGCATGGCGTTGAGGGCCTTGTTGAACGGCTCGGCCCGGACCGGTCCGTCGTAGCCGATGTCACGAAGCGCCCCCAGGAACTCGACCACCGGTATGACCCCGGTCGCCATGGGCAGCTCACGCGAGAGGTCCATCTGCTCGTCCTTCGAGATGCCGGCGGGGGCGTCGTTGAGATCGACCGCCACGACGTCGTCGTTGCGCAGCGCCCGGATCTGCTCGACGGTGTCGCCGGCCAGGAACCAGTGCCAGCTGTCGAGAACGTAGCCGACCCCGGGTACGCCGATCGCCTCGACCAGCTCCTGAGTCTCGGCAAGCGTGTGCACGAACGGGTACCGCCGTCTCGCCCACGACGTCTTCGGCCCGACATACTCGAGGCCCAGGCGCAGACCCTCGCCCTGCAGGACCCGCGCGGTCTCCCGCAGCCGGCGCGCCACGAGGTCGAAGTACCGGCGGTAGGTGAGGGTGTCCGAGGCGGGCGTCAGCCACGTCCCGACGCGCGTCACCCCGGCGCGACGCAGCCCGCTCGCGAACGCACCGAGACCCGCGCTCGTCCTTCGGAACGTTTCGTCGTCGCCCCGGAAGTCCACCGGGAGCCCGGCCGCCCCCCAGACCAGGCCGCGGTGCTCTGCGCGTGGACGGGGGTGGCCACGAGCCACCAGGCAACGCTGGCCAGCGGCCACAGCGGGCGGATTCGGGACATGAGGGCGCCTCCGGCAGAGTGGTGTCGAGACGTCGGCGTCATTCTACGCGCCCACGGGGAATGGATCGCGCATAGAATCGGCTCGGAAGTCACGGTTTCGGACGCCCCCCGGACGTCCGGGCCCGAGGAGAGATCATGGCCGAGACGGCCTGTCTGCCTCTCGCTCTGCCGCACACCACAAAGGATCAGAAATGAGAACGAGTGGACGGTCGCGTCGGGGCTTTCTGCAGCAGGGTGCGGCTCTGGTCACGGTGACCGCGCTGGGGCCGCACGTCGCCGGGGCGGCGGCCGGGGTCGCCGCCGAGGGAGGCCTCCCGCTCCGCCTGGAGCCCGAAGACCGTTTCGGGGGCCTGGCCCGGGAGGACGGTCCGGCGCCGGTGGCCGAGGCCGTGTGGTACTCGGCCCCGGAGCCGGGTGCCGGCCTGACCTACCGCTGCGACGTGGGGGCCCTGGCCGACGCCCGCTTCTTGACCGCTGACCTGCTGGTGGACGCGATCCACCTCACGGTGTTCCGCCTCGAGCTGCTCGAGGCGGACTCCGACCGCGTCTTCCGGCTCACCTTTGCCATGCTCCCCCAGTGCTCGGCGCGGATGCGGATGCGGACGGAGGCCGTGGACCAGAACCGGTGGCGCTTCCCCCGGGAGGGGGCGTGGCTCAAGCCCATGGCTGGAGGCGACCGGGTGGAACTCGCCCGCGTCGACCGGATTCGGATCTCGGTGCTGCGCAAGAGCGAGCCCCCGGTGCGTTTCTGCCTGACCCCCCTGACCGCGGTCGTGGGCGAGCCGGCGCTCCTGACCGCGCCGGTGCTTCCGAAGGGTCCCCTCCTCGACGAGCTGGGCCAGAGCCGGCTCAAGACGTGGAACGGGCGCAGCAAGGACGCCCCCGAGGTCACCGCCCGACTGGAGGGCCAGCTGGAGGACGCGCCGAAGCAGTCCTGGCCCGCGTCCTTCGGTCGCTGGGGGGGGTGGAAGGAGCGGCGGTTCGAGGCCACCGGGTTCTTCCGCACCGAGCACGACGGCCAGCGATCGTGGCTGGTCGACCCGGGGGGAGAGGCCTTCTGGTCGGCGGGCCTGGACTGCGTGCGCGTCGACACCACCGCCTGCTACGACGGACTGGCATCGGCGCTCGAGTGGCTTCCCGAGAAGGAGGGCCCCTATCGCGCCATTTTCAGCGAAGTTCGCGGCCAGCCCCACGTGAACTTCCTGATGGCGAACTTCATCCGTGCCTTCGGCCCGAAGCGCTGGCACGACGCGTGGGCGACGATGGCCCTGGCCGCGCTGCGACGGCTCGGCTTCAACACCGTGGCCAACTGGTCCGAGTGGAACATCGCCCGGGCCGCAGGCTTTCCCTACGTCCGTCCCATGAACCCCCGCTTCGAGAAAACGCCCCCGGTGTTCCGAGACTTCCCGGACGTCTACCACCCGGCCTTCGAGGAGGAGGCGGGCCGCTTCGCCGAGACACTGCGCGAGACGCGGGACGATCCTGCCCTGATCGGCTACTTCCTGATGAACGAGCCGACCTGGGGCTTCTCGAAGGAGACACCGGCCGCCGGGCTGCTGTTCAGCTCCCCGCGCTCGGCGACGCGCCGGGCCCTCGCCGACTTCGTGAAGGAGCGCCACCCCAGCGAGGCCGCCCTCGCCGAGGCCTGGGGCCAGGGCACGACCTTCTCAGCGCTCGCCGAGGGAGAGTGGACGCGCAGACTCACGCCGCGGGCCGAGAAGGACCTGGAGGCCTTCAGCGAGGTCATCGTCGAGCGCTACTTCGGCACGCTCAGCCGGGCCTGCCGCGCGGTCGACCCCCACCACCTGAACCTGGGCATCCGCTACGCGGGCGTCCCGCCGGAGTGGGCGGTGCCGGGAATGCGCACGTTCGATGTCTTCAGCATGAACTGCTACCGGCCGCGGGTGCTGGCCGAGGACATGGAGCGCATCTACGGCCTGCTGAATCAGCCGGTGATGATCGGGGAATACCACTTCGGCGCGCTCGACGTGGGCCTGCCCGCCTCCGGGATCGGACGCGTCCGCAACCAGGCCGACCGGGGAAAGGCCTTCCGCATCTACACCGAGGACGCGGCCGCCAAGCCGTGGTGCGTGGGCGTCCATTACTTCACCCTCTACGACCAGTCGGCGATCGGGCGCTTCGACGGGGAGTGCTACAACATCGGCTTCCTCGACGTGTGCAACAACCCGCACCAACCGCTCTGCGACGCGGCGCGTGCGGCCCACGAACGCCTGTACGAGGTGGCCGCAGGCCAGCTCACGCCGTTCGCGGACGCGCCCGAGTACCTGCCCTTGCTGTACATGTAGCGGCCCGCTGGGAACTTCGTCGCCCGCACGAACGACGCAGGTCCGGCTCAGGACGCCCGCATGGCGTCGATGATGGCGTTGAAGGTGAGACTGGGGCGCATGGCCGCCTCGGCCAGGGCGTCGTCAGGGAGGTAGTACCCACCGAGGTCGACGGGGGCTCCCTGGGTGGCCAGCAGCTCTTCCGCGATCTTCGCCTCGTTCTCCCCGAGCGCCTTCGCCACCGGAGCGAAGTGGGCCTTGAGCTCCGCATCCCGGTCCTGCTTCGCCAGGGCCCGGGCCCAGTACAGGGCCAGGTAGAACGAAGAGCCCCGGTTGTCGATCTCGTTCACCTTGCGGGAGGGGAGCCTCCCGTTCTCCAGGTAGGTGGCGATGGCCTCGTCGAGGGTTTCGGCAAGGACCTTCGCCTTCTCGTTGCCCGTGCTCTCGGCCACCAGCTCCAGGGACGGGACCAGGGCGCAGTACTCGCCCAGCGAGTCCCACCTCAAGTGGCCCTCCTGGATGAACTGCTGCACGTGCTTGGGAGCGGAGCCGCCGGCCCCCGTCTCGAACAGGCCGCCTCCATTCATGAGGGGCACGATGGACAGCATCCGGGCGCTGGTGCCGAGCTCGAGGATGGGAAAGAGGTCGGTCAGGTAGTCGCGCAGCACGTTGCCGGTCACCGAGATCGTGTCCTCGCCCCGGCGGATCCTCTCCAGGGAGAACCGCATGGCCTCGACCGGCCTCAGGATGCGGATGTCGAGGCCGGCGGTGTTGTGATCCGGCAGGTAGGCCTTCACCTTCCTGATGATCTCGGCGTCGTGCGCCCGGTTCTCGTCCAGCCAGAAGACGGCGGGCGAGCCGCTCGCCCGGGCCCGCGTCACCGCCAGCTTCACCCAGTTGCGGATCGGGGCGTCCTTCACCTGGCACATCCGGAAGATGTCGCCGACCTCGACCGGCCGCTCGAGGATGGTCGCCCCGGAGGCGTCGACGACCCGGATCGTGCCCGCCGCCGCCGCCTCGAAGGTCTTGTCGTGGGAGCCGTACTCCTCCGCCTTCTGGGCCATGAGACCCACGTTGGCCACGTTGCCCATCGTCGCGGGGTCGAACTGCCCCTTCCTCTTCGCGTCCTCGAGGATCTCCGCGTACATGGTCGCGTAGCAGCGGTCCGGGACCATGGCGATGCAGTCCTGCAGCTCGTCCTTCGCGTTCCACATCCGTCCGCCGTCGCGGACGACGTTGGGCATCGAGGCGTCGACGATGACGTTGTTGGGGACGTGCAGGTTCGTGATGCCCTTCCTGGAGTCGACCATGGCCAGGGCGGGCCGGGTCTCGTACACCGCGGCGATGTCGGCCTCGATCTCCGCCCTCTTCGCGGCGGGGAGCTTGTCCAGCTTCTCCAGGACGTCGGCCAGGCCGTTGTTGACGTTGGCCCCGATCTCCTCCAGCTCGGCGGCGTGCTTCTCCAGGGCCTCCGCGTAGTAGACGGACACGCAGTGGCCGAACATGATGGGGTCGGAGACCTTCATCATGGTGGCCTTCAGGTGGAGGGACAGCAGGACGTCGTCCTTCAGGGCCTCCTCGATCTGCTCGGCGTAGAACGCGCGGAGAGCGGCGACGTTCATCACGGTGGCGTCGACCACCTCGCCCGCCTCGAGCGCCACGCGCTGCTTGAGCACGGTGACGGCTCCGCTCCCGGCCACGAGCTCGATCCGCACCTCGGTGGGCCCCTCCACCGTGGTCGAGCGCTCGTTCTCGTAGAAGTCCTTCCGCGTCATGTGGGCAACGCGGGCCTTCGACCCGGACTCGGGCCACGGCCTCATCATCTTGTGGGGATTCTTCTGGGCGAACCTCTTGACCGCCGCCGCCGGCCGGCGGTCGGAGTTGCCCTCGCGCAGGACCGGGTTCACCGCCGACCCGAGACAACGCGCGAACCTCTCCCGAAGGGCCTTCTCCGCGTCCGTTCGGGGCTCCTCCGGGAAGTCGGGGATGTCGTACCCCTTCTTCTGGAGCTCCTCGATGGCCCCCTGCAGCTGGGGAATGGAGGCGCTGATGTTGGGCAGCTTGACGATGTTCGCCCCGGGCGTCTTCGCGAGATCCCCCAGCTCGGCGAGGTGGTCGGGGATCCTCTGCTCCTCGGTCAGGTTGTCCGGGAAGTTCGCGATGACTCGGCCAACCAGGGAGATGTCACGGGTCTCGACGTCGATTCCGGCCGCCCGGGTGTACGCCTGCACGACGGGGAGCAGGGAGCGGGTCGCCAGCGCCGGTGCCTCGTCGACCTTCGTCCAGATGATCTTCGATGTGGTCATGTCCACCCTCGCGAAAGAGTTCGATTGCCGCCAGTCGGCACGGCAGTCTAACGCTTCCCGCGGGTGGATGCCTCCCGCTAGTCGAGCTTCTTCCCGTCGCGGCTCCCGTCCCGGTGGGCCGGCTCGGCCCCGACGTCGATGCCCTGCGCGAACTCGTCCTTGAGGTGATCGTACAGCGCCAGGACGCGCGGGACGTAGGTCCGGGTCTCCGGGGCCAGGGCCCTGGCCGAGGTCCGGAAGTAGCCGGCGTTGATGGGCCCACCGTTGTACTCGGCCAGGACGAGCTCGGGATCCTCGTAGGTGGCGAAGAGAACGTCGAGGTAGAGCGCGGCGGCCTCGGTGTTCTTCTCGGGGTCGTAGAGGATCGTGTCGTCGTAGCTCCAGCCGAGGGCGCGCACCAGGACCCTCCCCGTCGAGGGCCAGATCTGATACAGACCGCGGGCGTCGGCGCGGCTCCGGGCCTGCGGGTTGTACGCGCTCTCGACGATGCCCACGGCCAGGAGGAAGAGGGGGTCGACGGCGGGGTACTTCTCGCTGGCCTCGAGGGCCAGCTCGGCATAGCGGTACGCGTCGGCGAGGCTCACGCGGGGGTTCGCCTTCAGGATGTGGTCGCGCATCCCGAGGAGCAGCTGTCTCCTCGCGACGTTGAAGCCGATGCTCGCCTCGAGCTGCTGGATCTTCCGTTCCACACCCGCCATGGCGACGATGGCCTGGCGGTTCTTCATCTCCAGACGCTCGAGGGCCAGGTGACCGATGACCACGACGGCCAGGAGGAGCATGCTCAGGAGGAGCACGGCCGTCGTCTGCCAGCCGCTTCCCTGCCGGATGGGAACGGCCTGCGGGGCCGGGCCGCGGCGGGGGGCCGACGGCACCGGCTTCAGCCGGCGTTCTGTTCCGTCATCGAGCCGGCCGGCCTGCTCGCTTCTGGTCATGGGCACCCCTCCTCGACTCACTCCTCCCGCCGCATTGCCGAGGGAGAGGGCGACCCGTGCGCCTCGGGTCGCGGCGAGTCAAGGATCGCGGCCCGGTGCCAATCTGGACGTGATCTGGCTCACAATCGCGGACGACGTCCTTCGACTGCCGATTGCGCATAGAATCCCGTCGGGCCTCGGGCCGACCCGGCCCGGGGCGCGGTCACCTCCAGGAGGCGCCATGACCCGCCGATCCCTCGCTCTCATTCTCACCGCCCTGCTCCTCGTCGCGCCCGCGGTCGGGGCCGAGACACCCTCGCCCGCAACGACGCCGGAGTCGGTGGGCCTCTCGACCGAACGGCTCGAGCGCCTGCGCGCGGTGATGCAGGAGTACGCGGACTCGGGCCGCGTGGCCGGGGTCGTGACGTACGTGGCCCGCAATGGCCGGGTGGCCCACCTGGAGGCGGCCGGGATGGCCGACGTCGAAGCGGGCCGGGCCATGCAGAAGGACTCGATCTTCCGCATCGCCTCGCAGACGAAGGCTTGGACGAGCGTGGCGATCATGATGCTCGTCGAGGAGGGCCGGGTTGGCCTCGGCGACCCCGTCGCCCGCTTCATCCCCGCCTTCGCCAAGACCACGGTGGCGGTGCCGCCACCCTCGGGCGCGGGAGCGAATGCGACGGTCGAGGTGGTGCCCGCGGATCGGGCGATCACGATCCGCGACCTGCTGACCCACACCGCCGGGATCTCCTACGGCGACGGCCCGGCGCAGGACGCCTGGAAGGCCGCCGGCATCCAGGGCTGGTACTTCGCGGACCGGGACGAGCCGGTCTCCGCCGTCGTCGAGCGCATGGCCTCGCTGCCCATGGACGCTCAGCCGGGAGAGAGGTTCATCTACGGCTACAACACCGACATCCTCGGCGTCGTCGTCGAGAAGGTCTCGGGAAAGACCCTCGCCGAGTTCTTCGAGGAGCGGATCACCGGTCCCCTGGGCCTCGGGGACACCCGGTTCTACCTCCCCCCGGGACAGAGCGACCGCCTGGCCGCGGTCTACGCGGCGAAGGACGAGGGCATCGAGCGCGCCACCGACCCGAGGCTGGGCCAGGGCCACTACGTCGACGGACCGCGGGTCGCCTTCTCCGGGGGGGCGGGCCTGCTCTCCACCGCCCGCGACTACGGCCGGTTCCTCGAGATGCTGCTCGAGGGTGGCGAGCTCGACGGCGTGCGCCTTCTCGGCCCCAAGACGATCGAGCTCATGACCGTCAACCACGTCGGCCCGCGCCTGGCCGAGGCCTGGGACAACCGGAAGGGCATGGGCTTCGGCCTCGGCTTCGACATGGTCCTGGATCTCGGCGAGTCCGGCCGCCACGGGTCGCCGGGCGCCTGGGGCTGGGGCGGGGCCTACCACACCACGTACTGGGCGGACCCCGAGGAGAAGCTCGTGGCCCTGCTCATGACCCAGCTTCTCCCGGCCGGGGACTCGGACATCCAGACGAAGTTCCGGGCCCTCGTCTACCAGGCGATCGTGGGTCCGCCCGAGGGGCTCCCGGGCGCACCCCGGTAGATCGGCCGTCGGCCGCGGCCCCGACGACGAGGTCGACCCTTCCCCCGATCGGTACTAGGATGGGGCCGCGCGGCGGCTCGAGCAACGACCGCCGCAGGTTTCACGAGGAGGACGCCATGGCCCTGTCCCGACGCGAGTTTCTCGGAGTGGCCGGAATCAGCCCCCTGGCGGCCCGGGCCCTCGGGGCGCCGGTCCCGCTCCCCCGCCGCCCCTTCGGCCAGACCGGGATCGACGTCCCGATCCTGGCCTTCGGCTCGGGCAGCCGGTTCGTCTCCTACGAGACGGACGAGGAGGCGCTGCGCGTCCTGAGCCGGGCCCTCGACGTGGGAATGAACTACATCGACACTGCCCACAGCTACGGCGACGGCAAGAGCGAGGAGCGGATCGGGCAGCTCATGCCCGCGCGGCGCAAGGAGGTCGTGCTCCAGACCAAGCTGGCCGCGCGGAAGGCCGACGACGCCCGGCGCCAGCTGGAGCTCAGCCTGAAGCGCCTCCGGACGGATCATCTCGATGTCCTCCACATCCACGCCCTCGAGAGTCGCGACGACCTGAAGGCCATCGAGGCGAAGGGCGGCGTCCTCGAGGCGCTGATGGAGGCCCGGGAGCAGAAGGTCGCGCGCTTCGTGGGGATCACCGGCCACGCGGACCCGGTCGCGATGAAGGAGGCCCTCGAGCGCCACGACTTCGACTGCGTGCAGATGGCCCTCAACCTCGCCCGGGCGCGCATGAGCTGGGACGGCTCCGGCAAGGCGGAGGCCACCCCCCTCGGCGACGGCAGCTTCGAGGCCCTGGCCCTCCCCGTGGCCAACGCGAAGGGCATGGGGGTCATCGCCATGAAGATCTTCGGCCAGGAGCAGCTGGTGGGACAGGCCTCCGTCCGGGAGCTCATCTACTACGCGCTCTCGCTCCCGGTGAGCCTGGCGACCCTGGGCATGCCCAAGCCGGAGATGCTGGAAGAGAACGTGGCGCTGGGACACGCCTTCCAGGCGCTCCCCGAGTCCGAGATGCAGAGGCTCCGCACCGTGGTGCCCGAGGCGCGGAAGGCGGCATTCGCCCGCTTCCTGAGGCACCACGCCGACGCCTGACGGTGCGGGACCGACCGCGCCGCCTTCGCCGAGGAGACCAACGATGGCGAGTCGCTCGACCTTGAGGCTCGCCCTCGTCCTGCCCCTGCTGGCCGCTCCCCCTCTCGCCCACCGTGAGGCCGTCGCCAACGCGAAGACCGTCGGGATTCCCCTCGTCCCCGTGGTGGTCTCGGGACGCCCGATGATCCTTCAAAGAGGGTGACGAGCCGTACGACCCGCTCTTCCCCTACGGGTACGGGCTCACCTGGGGACGCGCGCCGGGCACTCGACCACGGCGGTGGCGACGTGCCTCGAGGTGCGCCAGAGCCTGATGTCAGTCCAGTCCGAGACCAGGGGATTCCCTGGGGACCCCGCTGCCTCCCCTACTCCTCGATCTTCTCCTCAGCCCCCTCCACCCGTCCCGGTGTGACGGTGGAGAAACCGTCCCAACGGCACGAACCACACCTCCCCCGCCAGGCTACCTTCGAGCGGGAGGTGGGAGATGCGAATCGCGCTACCGGTCGTCCTGGTGCTCCTCGGTCTGCCCTGCGCCGACGTCCTGGCCCAGGAGACTCCGGAGCCACCGGCCCTCGAACTGCCCGTCGGTTCCAACGTGAGGATCCAGACGCGAGAGTCGGGTGGGTGGATCAAGGGCGTCCTGGCCAGCGCCGACGCTCGGACCATCGCCTTCGTACCCGACGAGGCTCCGCCCCTCGGTGACAACCGGTTCCGGCTGCCCAGCGAGTCCGTGACCCGGCTCGAGGTCCTCACGGGGAAGAAGAGCCGGTGGCTCCCCGGCCTGCTGATCGGCGCCGCCGCCGGCGTGGCCATGGGGTTCGACATGGACGTCGATTCCGTGCGGTGCACGGTCGACGACAACTACTTCTGCAGCCGCGCCAGCGCCGTCGCTGCCATGGGCGCGACCTCGGCAGCGATTGGGCTTCTCGTAGGCAAGCTGATCAAGACGGACGTCTGGACCCCGGCGGCGCTCGACGCCCTCGGCCCGCCCCGGGACGGCGGAGCCCGAGCGGGAATCGGGCTCCGGCCGGTCACCGGCGGCGTGGCCGCCACGGTCTCCGTCCGGTTCTGAGAGAGAAGGCAAGATGATCACGAGAAGGTACGCGCGCTCCCTGGCGCTGCTCGCCGCCGGCGTGCTGTCCGGCGCGTGCGCGACCACGCGCTACACGCAGAGCGGGATCGGCGCCGCTTCTCCGGACGGAGAGGGCCGGACCGCTTCCACGGCGTCCGTCGAGATCGAGGGACTGAAGCTCGGCATCCAGACGCTGGACCGCACCCCGGAAGGCGAAGAGCTCCAGGACCTGACGGTGCGCGTCGCGTTCGCACCGCGCGAGCTCGGATACTCCTTCGACCCCGGCCAGGTCCTGCTCCGGGCCGCGGACGGTCGCGAATGGCGTGCGACCGGGAGCGGGTATCGGCCGCTCTACCCCGACGCCACCTTCGAGCTCGCCTTCGGCACGGCGGTGGGACCCGGGGCCACGTTGGAGCTCGTCCTGGGTGGCCTGGCCCGAGGCACGAGGCGCCTCGAGCCGGTCAGCTTCCGCCTCTCACGCCGTCGGGGCAGGTCCATCGACCGGATGTACTGGCTGGAGGCGGTCGGCTACGCCCTGGCCGTGCTCACCTACCCGTACGGCGGCATGTGAGGCCGTGGACTCAAAGGAGGCCGAGCGCCCTCCACCAGAGCCCGTTCGCCAGGAGCACGACGATGGCGACGGCCGTGTAGTGCAACCGACCGGCGAGGCCCCAGAGGCGCTCCTTCCACGCGCGCACGGCGACCACGCCCAGCGCCGGAGACAGCGCGGTCCCGAGGCTCACCAGTGCGAGGGCGGCTCGTGCCTGCGGACCACCTCCGCTCCAGGTCAACGCGGTCTGGGAGGTGAATGCGTGGACCACGAACGGGTACAAGGCGCCCACCACCGCACCCGAGGCCACGACCGCCAGAGGGCGGGCCAGCCGGGCCAGCGTGCCCGGCCGCGAGCCTGCGGGCCTCCCCCTGATCCGCCGTACGAGGGCAACGACCCCGCCACCCACCCAGAGGAGGGGTACTGTGAACAGAAAGAGGGCACTGGCCACCCCCACCGCCACGACGAGGGCTCGCGAGCGGACGAACTGCTCGAGCACGAAGTTCAAGAGCACCCGAAGCTGCAGCAGCTCGCCCCCGTCCCCGTTGAGCATGACGACGATGCCCTTCCCCTGCCCCGGGAAGCCCACCATGAGGCTGCGAAAGCCCGGGTCGGCCCCGGCTCCGAGAACACCCCAGTTCCCGAGGAGAGCGAAGCCGAGACCGAGGAACCCTCCGCCTTCGAGGTCAGGGTACTGCGAACGCAGCATCTCGCGGCTTGTGGTGGCGGACAGGATGCGGCTCAGGCCCGTGCGGCCCGCCCGCATGAAGTCGATCAGGAACCGCGCCAGGTCCGAGGGCGTGGTCCAGAGTCCTCCCTGTGCGACGGCGTGAGGGTTGAAGAACCGGGGTCGAGGCCGACCGTCCACGTCATGGGGCACCGCCGCCCGTACCACGAGTGGCTCGGCCAGGGGTTGTGCGAAGGTGCTGGACGTCATGCCCAGGGGTTCGAGGACGAGCTCCCGAGCCACCTCCGGGAAGAGTCGGCCAGTGGCGTCCTCAACGAGCTGCTGGACGATGACGTAGCCGAAGTTCGAGTAGCGGATCTCGGTGCCGGGGACGCACTCGACGCGGGCCGGAGCGTTGTCCGCGGGTGGCTCACCGTTCAGGACCTGGGACATGGTGGGATAAGGCGGCCCGTCGTGGCTGAAGCCCCCCTCGGGGCGGTTGACGCAGGCGGCGTGAGCGAGGAGCCGGCGCAGTGTGACCTTCGACCGAGCGGTGAACGCATTCTCCGGGATCTTCCAGGACACGAGGGTGTCGTTGACATCTCCGTCGAGGTCGAGAAGGCCCAGCTCCACCAGCCGCAGCGCGACCGCGGCGGTGACGGCCTTGCTGATCGACGAGGCCTGAAAGACGGTCTCCGGCGTCGCGGCCCGGCTGAGGCCCACGTCGGCCATTCCGTGCGCGCGCGTCCACGCAATCCGGTCGTCCTCGATCACCGCGATGCTGATGCCCGGCACGTGGTGACGGGCCATCTGCTCTTCGAGGGCTCCAACAAACGGCCCGTTCTCGACGGCATCGACCCGCGAGGCGACAGCGGACTCCCCGGTCCCGCCCCTCGATCCACAGCCAGGGAGCGACAACGCCATCCCCAGGAGAGCGACCACGGGCGTGGTCCGGGTGAGCCGGAGACTTGCCGGTGGGAGCATCACGCCACCTCCGACATGGGGTACGGCCCGGCAGGAAGCGTGGTTCGCATTTCCGGTCCGGCCGGCGCCTCGTCGAGCTCGGGTACGATTCCGCTCCGTGACCCACCCGTTCCTCACGCGGCCGCACCGCACGCTCCTCGCGCTCTCGGCGCCGGTGATGGTGTCCCTGATCGCCGAGCCCCTGACCGGCCTCGTCGACACCGGCTTCGTGGCGCATCTCGGCCCGGCGCCCCTCGCCGCCCTCGGCGTCGCCACCACGCTGCTGTCGGGCGTGCTCTGGGTGTTCAACTTCCTGGGCATCGGGACCCAGACCGAGCTGGCGCGCTCTCACGGGGGTGGCGAAGAAGAAGAGGGCCGGCGGGTCGCCAGCCTCGCATTGGTCCTGGGGATCGTCCTCGGCGTGGCCCTCGCGCTCCTGTTCTGGCCCCTGGCCCCGGCCGCGGTGCGTCTCCTGGGTCTCGACGAGGTGGGCGTGGACGCGGGGTCCGGCTACCTGAGGGTGCGCCTCCTGGGGGCCCCCGCGGTGCTCCTCACCGTGGCCGCCTCGGGGGCGCTGCGCGGCCGCCAGGACATGCGCACTCCCCTGGTGATCGCCCTCGTGATCAACGCCCTCAACCTGGTCCTCGACCCCCTGCTGATCTTCGGTCTCGGCCCCTTCCCACGCCTGGAGCTCGTGGGCGCGGCGTGGGCCTCCACGTTCAGCCAGTGGCTGGGAGCCACCCTGGCCGTCGTCGCCGTGGGCCGGCGCATCGGTCTGACGACCGAGCGGTTCTGGCGCGACGCAGGCCGCCTGTTCGCCATCGGATTGGATCTGTTCCTGCGCACCGGCTCGCTGCTGCTGTTCCTGGCCCTGGCCACGCGAGCCGCCAACCGCATCGGGGTGGAGGCCGGCGCCGCCCACCAGGCCGTGCGTCAGTCCTGGGTGTTCGCCGCGTTCTTGCTCGACGCCTACGCCGTGGCCGCCCAGAGCCTCGTGGGCTACTTCCTCGCCGCGGGACAGCGCCCCGTGGCGCGCCGTGTGGCCGGCGTCGCCTGTCTCTGGGGCCTGGGAACGGGGGTGGTGCTCGCGGCGGGCATGCTCCTGGCCACACCCCTCGTCGCGCGGCTGCTCGTCCCGGCGAGCGCCCTGTCCGCCTTCCTGGGCGCGTGGTGGGTCGCGGCCCTCTCCCAGCCCCTCAACTCCCTCTCGTTCGTCACCGACGGCATCCACTGGGGCACGGCCGACTACCGCTTCCTCCGCAACGCGGTGGGCTCCGCTACCGCCACCGGCGCGGTGCTGCTCGTGCTTTTCGAGAATCGTCCCGGCTTCGACCTGACAGACGTCTGGTGGATCACCGGCGTCTGGATCGCGGTGCGAGCGGGCTTCGGTGTCGCCCGCATCTGGCCCGGGTTCAGCGCTGCCCCTCTGCGCCAGGCCTGACGTCTCGGTCGGGGAGCGCCCGGAACGTGTAGCTGGCCAGCCCCTCGAGATCCCCGGACTCGGTGAGGCCACTGACCTTCATCTGGTAGTCGCCGTGGACCAGCACCGCCGCGGGGACGAGCACGGCAACCACGATCTGCTCCTCGGTCGATTCCGCTCTCAGCTTCGACTGGGCCCAGATCTCGTCGCCGTCGACGTCGTGCAGCGCCACCCGGTAGAGCGGGTAGTCGTCGCCAGGCAGATCGAGGACCAGCCGGACGACGTCGACGCCGGAGGGCACGACGACGCGCGTGAGCGAGCCCCCGCTTCTCAGGAGCCCGGCGGCGAGGGTGAACGTCGGCACCGCCGTCGTCGGCGCACTGGCGGTCCGCTCGAGGTCTTGGAGAAGCGTCTGCGCCTCTGCGAGCTGCCGCCGCTCAGCGTCCAGCCGGGTTTCGAGCTCGCGATTCGCGGCCGCCAGCTCGGCGAGCCGTGCCGAGGACGGCTCGGCCGGGGTCGCCAGTGACGGACGAACCGGCTCGGAGAGCGCCGTCGGCATCTGTGCCGATCCCGGCGAGGGAGCTCTCGAGGCGAGCCAGACGTTGGCAGCCAGGGAGAACACCAGAAGGGCGGCGGCCGCCCCCAGCCACGCCGGCGAAACCGAGGCGGACCAGAACCAGCTCGCGGCATCCCTGCGGGGCTTCAGCGACGCCTCGGCAGAGGTGGAGGCCCGAGCCTTCAGGGCGCCGAAGAACTCGGGCACTCGGCGGCGGTCCGGCGAGCTCAGCGAATGACGCTCGAAATCCCGCTTCTCGGCGTCGGTGAGCGTGCTGTCGAGGTACGCTTCGGTCAGCTCGTCCTCGACGACGCCGAGGGCCTCGAAGACGTCAGGGTCCCGGACCAGTTGCTCTTCGAGGCGCAGTCGGGACGCCTCCTCCAGCGTGCCCAGGACGTACTGCCGGAGGGTTCGCTCGAGGTCGGGCTCCAGGCGCGTCATCGCCTCATCCCTTCACCAGTTGGGGAGCGGCCGGGGAGGGGACGGCCCCCATCTGTCCCCCCAGCTCCAGGCAGTGAAACACGCACTGCCTCAGGCGGCGTGTGATGCGGTGGACCTTCAGCCTGAGCGCGTTGGGACTCAGCCCCAGGTCGCGGGCCAGCGCCGCCCGTCGCTCGATCCTGGCGCGCTTTTCTCCCTCGTAGTACCGCAGGGCCACGCTGCGGTCTTTCTCGGCAAGCTGGTCGAGACAACGGTCGAGGCAGTGACTCCGCATCTCGGCGGGGTCCTCCGGGTTGGCGGGGCCGGGGTCGGGGATCTCCCGGCCCTCGGGAAGGGGTTGGGGCGCCCGACGCCGGAACGACTCGCGCGCCACGTTCCAGGCCACGCCGAAGACGTAGGGGGCCGGGTCCTTCCCCTCGTACTGGTCCCCCAGCTCCAGCAGCTTGCGGCCGGCACGGTCCAGGGTCTCGTTGACGAGATCGTCGGAGTCGGCACACTGCCGATAGAGGAAGACCGTGCGCAGCCGCTGCGACAGCTCCACGTACCGCTGCCCGGCGAGCTCGCGGTCGGACGCCAGCCTCTGGAGCAGGGCCTCGAAGTGTTCCGGGCGGAGCGTCTGGGGCACTCTTACCGGGCGCCTCCCGGACACGGCCCCGGACCCCGGCCAGCAGACCACGTGAGGCCCCTTTGGGCGGAGCGAAGGGAAGGCCACGACCTCGGACCGTCTTTCAAGTTCCCTCCCAACGGACCTGTGACCCGCCTGCCACCTCGGCGAGGGTGTCTGGGTTCGAGAGCAGATCAGTACGGTCGGCCGCAAGTCTAGCCTCAGCATCCGCTTACCGCAACACGCCTGGTACACCCCGTTCTCTCCTCTCACCATTCCATGGCCGCAGACCCGAAGACATTTCGACCTCCTCCCGCACCAGGCCACCTCGGCTCGGCGCACCCGGGGGCACGGCGAAGCCGGGATGGATATGGAAGCCCCGCGAAACGAATCGTCCTTCCGGATCATTCACGGGTGAAGCCACCTGAGACCGGAGGGCCAACGAACGGAGTTCGAGTCGATGTCTGCCAGCCATCTCCAGGGGACGTCTCGTGCCAGCCGTTGGAGGACGTCTCCGCGAAGCACCGCTCAGCCCGGCGCGGAAGGCCGGGAAACGCGACCAAACCTAGCGCGCACTGCTCCCCCCGCCGGTCCGCAACAGCCACGACGACATGACGGCGGTCGTCGTGCCGTATTTGGCGCGAGGACAATGAAGGAGATGCACAGCCATGCGGGCCCGACCCCTGCTCTCCTGGTGCGCGAGGCTTCGGGCGGACGCAGGACAGGTCCCGGCCGAAGACTCTCCTTGACATGTCGCCGCAGAGAACGAGACTCTTGGGCACCGGTCACGTTGGGTCTGCGTACGCGTTCGAGCCACGCGCACTATCACGACGCGGTGGACGCCCGGCAGGGGACGACCCATGAACGTGCAGGCTGATGCGCGTCCGCCGTCGAGCCGGGCTGATCAGGTACGGCCAGGCAGGCGATCGGTTCACCGAGCCGCTCCATCTACCCAAAACGCGCGGAGCCGCGGCCGAGGTCGAAGGAGGACCAGAAGCCAGCTTCCGGGCGTCTCCAGCGAAACCTGACGCCAGAGTGCAAAGCATGGCCTCATGGAGTGAAGTCCTTTCGCGATTGACGCGGGCCGCGCAGGAGGTACTTGGCATGCCACAGGAAAAGCCGTGGACCTTCATGGTCTACCTCGCCGGCGACAACAGCCTCACCGAGGAAATGGTGTGGAGTCTCCAGGAGATCAAGAAGACGAGCGCTAAGAAGGACGTCCAGGATAACGTCAATGTCGTGGCGCACTTCGATCCCCGGGGGTCGAAAGGTCGGCGCTACAACTTCACCCAGACGAAGCCCGGCTCGTTGATCCCGCAGCTCACCGAACTGAGGGCACAAGACCGTCTGCCCCAGATGTTGGAGACGGACGGGCGCCTCGAGGAATGTGATGCCGTCGTCTACACAGATGCCTTCGTCAACGCCGCTCTCGCACGCCAGCTGGCGCACGAGATCGCGGCAGGCGACGAAGGCCTCGCAAAGAAGCTCTCCGCATTCCTGATCGGGTCCGCTCGCGAACTCGAAGAGGCCGTCCGTCAGGGCACAGAGACCGCTGCTGGGCACCTAGCGCGGGCCTTCTCGGCAGAGCACGGTGGCATCGACGAGGAGGCACTCAAGTCCGGCCTTCAGGAACGACTGACGCAGACGGGGATCCGCCTGTCGTTGACCGGAGACGCCTCGAAAGCGCTGTCGGCGTTCGTAGCGGATCAGCTGGAGTGCCTTCCGCATGCAAAGAGGTACCTCGTTGTGCTCTCGGGCCACGGCAGCGGGGCGACAGGAGACTTCCTGACCGATCTCGACCCCGAGACCTCTCTGAGCATCCCGGAGCTGGCCCGAATCATCGAGGTGGCCAAGGAAAGATACAAACCGATCACGAAGAGGGAGCCGCCGGATCCGCTGATTGCGGTGCTGGGAATGGACAGCTGTCTCATGAGCACCGCCGAGGTCTGCTTCGAGATTCGACAGAACGTCGGGTTCCTCGTCGGGTCGGAGGGATGGGTCCAGAACACAGGGTGGCCCTACCATAGGGTCCTCGAGGGCGTGCTCGAGAGCCTCACCGCCCCCACGCCCGTGCGCGGGGAGGATGACGCGGGCGCCAAGCAGGTCGCGACAAGGGTGGCCGAGAAGTACTCGGAGTTCTACCGCGATTACGAAATCTCCGGCGTGTCCACGGATATTGCGGTATGCAATCTGTCAAGACTCCGTGACAACGGTGGCACGCCCGCACCTTTGGTCGCCGCGCTCCAGCGGTTCTGTGACGAGGGCATCCCTCGTCTCGAGGGGCTTTCCGCCTGGGAAACGAGCCTCCACCGCCGTGGAGGCGGAGAGACGGAGGAGCGGACGGTCTGTCAGCAGCTGGCCCAGGATCTCTGCGAGTCACCGAGGGAGTCCGCGTTGACCAGGACGCGAGATGCCGCTCTCTTCGAGATCGATAGGCACCTGGACACTACGGCAGAGCCCCTTCATCCGGGCGAAGCCGCGCTCCTTGCGATCGAGTTGAAGCCAGACACCAAGTTTTCGGTATCCCAGAGCAAGGCTCTCTGGAGGCTGCTGAACACGATCGAAGACAACTGCCACGTTTGCGATACGAACCTGAAAGAGCGCCTCAGCAATCTCCTCCCGGAGCTGAAGACCGCAGTTCAAGCGCCGGATACCCTCGCCAAGGCCCTGGCGGCTGCAACGGCGATTCGGGAGTTCGATGACGGCATCCTCAAGGCACTCGATCACATCGAAGCCCTCGAGGCCCAGGGAAGACCTGAAGCCAAGTGGGCGCGTCGTTCGCTGAAGAAGCTTCATCAGATTCGGTGGATCCTGGATCTTGCTAGGCTGGTGAGCGCGGTGCAGAACGCGAAGGGGGCAGCAGCACTGGACGACTGCTACCAGAAGGACTCCGGTCTCCGGAGTGCTCTGATCGCCTCTCGGTTTGAAGCCCAGTCCTTCAAGGGTGGTGTATACGTTGACTTGCCCGACTTCTGCCAACGCCTGATCATTAACTTCGCGACAGGTGACCCCATTCGGGAAATGTCCAGAGACCTGGCCGATGCTCTGGACGAGGCTGTCGAGTGTTCGCTGTCGACGGGGGCGGACTTCCAGCACGCTCGAGGACTGTCCGTGTACTTTCCGGTCGACGCTTCGGACTACGCGTCGGAGTACGAGGATCTCGAGTTCCCCACAGTCACCGGGTGGGGACGCCTCGTCCGTGCCTATCTACGCGCCACCCGCCGGGCCCGCCGGGAGGAAGCAACGCATTGGGCCAAGCCCGACCAACATGTCCTCCGTCTGAATGACCTGGAGGTCGATCCCCTGGCAACGGACACCATCGAGGCGCGGATCGCTGGCCTCGTGGAAGAAGAGGACTGGGTGCCGCCGGAAGAAGTCGTGTCTGGCGACAGGAAGCACGGCACGGCGAACAAGATCAAGCACGGCACGGCAAAGAAGATCAAGTTCGGCACGGCAAAGAAGATCAAGTTCGGCACGGCAAAGAAGATCAAGTTCGGCACGGCAAAGAAGATCAAGTTCGGCACGGCAAACAAGATCAAGGGTGAGGGGGCCCCGGCCATCTTCGGAAACCCGCCCGACGGTTTCTATGGCTGGCGGCCACGACCGCGAGACAAGCGGGCTTGATGTCCAGACTCCGCCCACGACGGCCCTCGGACAAGCGGGCCAGGAGTCCCGCCTCGGCCGCAGCCTGCCTGGTCGCGTCGGCGTTGGTCCTTGCCGTCCAGACGGCCGCCACCTCCGCAGAGGAGTCAGCTGCTCGGGCCACGCACGTCGTCCGCCTTGCCGCAGGTGAGGCGGCGTCGGTTCAGGCGTGGAAGACCGGGGGGGTCTGGAGCCTCCGGGTCCGCGATCCCTCCGGGACCGAGATCGCCTCGACGAGGTGGCAGGAGCCGGCCGCCACCAGCCTTACGTGGGTCTCGGACCGGCAAGGTGCATTCGCCGCTGAATGTCAGCCTCACCAGGAGTCTCCAGCGACCTGTGAGCTCGCTTTGGTCCCCAGGGGGGCGGGTGAGGAGGCCGCCGCTCGAGCCCGGGCAGAGGCGGCGATCCGAAGGGGATACGGGCTTCTGCGGGACTGGTCTCCCGACGCCTACCGGCGCGCCGAGGCCGGGTTCGTGAGCGCCCGTGAGGTCGGTCTGGCGCTTGGAGACCCTGCGCTGCAGGTAGACGCCCTCCTCGGTCTGGCGACGAAGCATCTCGCCGCGGGTGAGATCGAGCAGTCGGTCGCCTCCCTCGAGCAGGCTCATCAGCAGGCAACCGGCGCCGGGCTTCCAAGACGGTCGATTCTCGCGGCGGCGCGCCTGGCGTCGTCCCTCACCGCGCTGGGCGAAGCCCATCGATCCCGGCCATACATCGCGGAGGCGATGGACGCAGCGCTGGAGCTCGGCTTCGAGCTGGGAGCGGCAGAAGCCCGCCTCGGCCTCGGCGACGTGCACTACCTGACGAGCGAGCTCCGCGATGCCCAGAGCGACTACGAGATCGCCCTCGACGGCTACCGGCGGTTGGGAAACAGCGCGGGCATGATCGAAGCGCACCTCAGCCTCGGCTACGCACTCGCCGATCTCAGCGAAGACGTTCTCGCCACGAGTCACTTCGAGCGGGCTCTCGAGCTCTCCCGTGCCGAGGGGGACAGGAGGCACGAGGCGATCGCGCTCCGCGTGCTGGGCAACGTCTATGCGAAGCTCTCCGAGGGATACCGCGCAATACGCTATTTCGAGGAGGCGCGCACGCTGTTCGAGGCTGCTGAGGACCGAGCATCTCTCGTGGCCCTCAACAATGGGCTCGGCGAGGTGCACGCCGGCCTGGGCGACCTCGGGGCCGCTCTCCGGTACTACGGGAAGGCCGAGTCCCTGGCCCGCTCGATGGGCTCGCGAAGCGCGGAGGGCACCGCCCTCCTGGAGGTCGCCAACTGCCACCAACGGCTCGGGCAGGTGGATGTGGCGGCACGGACGTATGAAGCGGCGCGCGTTCTCTTCGAAACGATCGGGGATTCGGCGATGGCGGCCTCCGCTCTGGCGGGACTCGGAGGCCTCCGAGCCTCGGAGGGTCGCTTCGAAGCGGCAGTCCACGACCTCAATGAGGCCCTGGGCCTGATGCAGTCCGCGGGCAAGGCGCGGCAGTCGTCCGCCATCCTCCTCACACTGAGCGAGACCTACATGACGATGGGTCTCATCCACGGCTCGCGGGATGCCGCACAGGAGGCGCTCCTCCTGGCCACGGAAGCGGTCGACCTCGCCACCGAGGCGCGCGCGCTCTCCATCCTCTCCAGGGCCGCGCGGGCTCAAGGGGCTCTCGACGAAGCCCGGCAGTATGCGGAGCAGTCCCTTGCTGTCGACGAATCGATCCGGGCCCGCGTCTCCGGCCCACAGCTGCGCGCCCTCTTCTTTGAGGAGGTGGAATCCCGCTATTCGTTCTACGTCGACCTCCTCATGGAGATGGAGGAGCTGAGACCCGACGAGGCCTTCGACCAACTCGCTCTGGAGGCCTCGGAGCGCTCGCGCGCCCGAGTCTTGCTGGACAGCCTTCGACGGGCCTCGTCCGGGCGGCGCGGGGTGAACGAGGCGCTTCTCGAGCGGGAGCGTGCGCTGCTGGACGGGATCAGGAGACAGGCGCTCCTGGAGGACCTGGGCGCGAAGAAGACTGGAGGGAGAGACGATGCGCAGCTGGACGACATGCTTGCCGAGCTCCGCCGCCTGCAGGCACTCGTCCAATCGGATCCATCCTCGTCGGGGACTCCCGAGGCCTCGCCCTCGTGGGATCTAGACGACGTCCGCTGGCACTTGGCGGGAGACAAGGTTCTTCTCGTCGAGTATCTGCTCGGACCTGAACGAAGCTATCTCTGGACCATCAGCAAGGAGCGATTCTCCGCGAGGATCCTCCCGCCGCGCGAGCAGATCGAGGAGGCGGCCAAGAACGTCTACGGTCTTCTCACTGCACGCCAGGGCGATCTCGGGGCCTCGGCTCGCGAGCGGAGGAGGGATGCGGATCGGGAGGACGCTCGTTTCTACGAAGCCGGTGCCGCGCTCGCCAGGGTCCTGCTCGGCCCGATCGAAGATCTGGACGACTTCAAGCGGCTGATCGTCGTCGCGGATGGCGTCCTCCACTACCTCCCGTTCTCGACATTGCCGCACCCGCGGTCGCTCGAGAGGGGGGCGGCCTACCAGCCTCTCGTGGTCTCCCACGAGATCGTGCGGGCGCCCTCCCTGTCGGCGTTGGCGGCGATGCGGGAGAGATCCCGGGAACGAGCGAAGGTCGGCACGGGCAACAGAGCCGGATCCAGGAGGCGGGTGGCCGTCCTTGCCGATCCCGTGTTCACGCTGGACGATCCGCGGGTGCGCTCTGCACCTTCGGGCGAGGTTTCAGCTCCAGGCGGTCGCGCGCTCCAGCTTCGCGCGCAGGGTTCAGGGACGACGCTGGAGACGCTGCCCCGCCTGCTCGCAAGCCGCGCGGAGGCGTCCTCCATCGCCAAGGTCGCCGGCAGCGAGGTGACGGTGGCCACGGGATTCTCTGCGCGTCGGGCAACGGCCGAGAGGATGCTCGACGACGGCTACGGCGTGGTGCACTTCGCAACGCACGGAGTTCTGAACGACCAGCACCCGGAGCTGTCCGCCGTCATCACGAGCCTACTGGACGAGCGGGGTCAGTTCCAGGACGGGTTCCTGCGAGCCCAGGACGTGTTTGGGATGAACGTCCGAGCGGAGGTGGTCGTGTTGAGTGCCTGCGAAACGGCCCTGGGGAAGATGCTCCGCGGCGAGGGGATCACCGGCCTGGTGCGTGCGTTCATCCACGCCGGTGCCGACACCGTGGTGGCCAGCAAGTGGAAGGTCGACGACGTGGCGACGCAGGAGCTCATGGCGGAGTTCTACCGGCAGCTTCTCGTGGAGGGTGCCGATCCCGCGGGTGCGCTTCGCGAGGCACAGCTGAAGCTGTTCAGGGGCAAGGCCAGCAGGGCGCCCTTCTTCTGGGGTGCGTTCGAGGTCCACGGCCTTTCCTAGGGAATCCGGGCGACACATTTCCGTCCCGCTCGCCATACAAGGGTAGAAGGTGGCGACCTCATCGTCGTGGTTTCGATGCCGGGCTGTCGACGGAGGCAGCGCGGTCCTCGTGAGGCGCCGAGCGTGAGAAGCTATGGCCCCTGAAGCTGGCGTGCGATTCGGTCGCTACGAGCTCCTCGAGAGGCTGGGGGCGGGGGGCATGGGAGAGGTCTACCGGGCTCGGGACCTGGTCCTCCTCCGCGAAGTGGCGGTCAAGTTCCTCCCCGAGCCGTTCACCACCAGCCCGACGCGGCTCACCCGCTTCACCCGGGAGGCCCGCGCCGCGTCGTCCCTCAATCACCCCAACATCCTGACCGTTCACGACATCGGCCAGGTCGAGGGCCAGCACTTCATGGTCACCGAGGTGGTCGAGGGGGCGACGCTCCGGCAGCTGCTCCGCACCGAGCACCGCCTCCCCGTGCGCCGGGCCCTGGACCTGGCGGTCCAGATCGCCGAGGGCCTGGCCCGGGCCCACGGCGTCGGCGTCATCCACCGCGATCTCAAACCCGACAACCTGATGGTGACGCCCGACGGCCTGGTGAAGATCCTGGACTTCGGCCTGGCCAAGCTGCACTGCCCCACCGTCGGGGAGGCCCCGGAGTCGGAGGTCTCGGACCTCCCCACCTGGCCCGGGGGCCGCTGGACGGACATCGCGGTCAGCGATGGCTCCCTGGTGGGGACGGTGGGCTACGTGTCGCCGGAGCAGGTGCGCGGGCGGCCGGTGGACCACCGCTCCGACCAGTTCGCCTTCGGGGCCACGCTCTACGAGATGCTGACCGGCCAGCGCGCCTTCCGCCGCGAGACCCGGGGCGAGACCCTCGCCGCCATCACCGACGGGGAGCCCGCGGAGATGGCTCGGCTGAACCCCGCCGTTCCGGCTCCCGTCCGCTGGGTGGTGGAGCGGTGCCTGTCCAAGAACCCGGAGGAGCGCTACACCTCCACCCGCGACCTCGCCCACGCACTGCGCGCCCTGCGCGAGCACCTGCCCGAGCTGGAGAGGGCGCAAGTCTCGGTCGCGGCGACGACGGCGCGGCGTCTCCACGCGCTCCGGATTCGTTTCCGGCCGTCTGCGGGGCAGGTCGCGGCCACCGCGGTCACCCTCGTGCTTCTCACCCTGGGCCTCGTCCGGGGCGACGCGGTGCCATGGGACCGAGGCCTTCGGTCTCTACCCGGAGAGAGCGCCGCCCGCGTCCAGACCTCCGGGTTTTCGGGCCCGGGGGCCGAGGACCCGTTCCGTGACGACCCGTTCCTCGAGGTGATGACCTTCCACTGGACCCGCCACCCTACGGGATCCCTGGCCGTCGGCCAGGAGGCTGTCGTCCTGGAGGGCCGGATCGAGCGACGGCTAGAGTGGGTCCGGATCACCGCCCGCCTCGGGGACGAGAGCGGGTCGAGGAGCCCCCGGGCGGTGGAGCTCCGTCGCGGTGAGCTCCTGGCCGTCGCCGCAGCCCTGGCCGAGGTCCTCGACGGTCGGAGAGGCGCCGCGGAGCCGACGGACGAGCCTCCCGCGACCCTCCTCGTCGTGGATCCGGAAGGGGAGGATCCCCCCGTCCAGCCGGACTGACGCCGCGCGCCGCCGCCCACGGGATTCTTGCCCGCCTCCGCCCTGGCCCGTCCGAAGTCGAGTACGAGTGCGGTCACTGGTACGCGAGGGCGATGTCGTCCTACGGGCTGCTCCAGGGTCTGACCGGCGTCCGCTACGACGCGATCGAGCGTGTGCTCTACGTCGAACCCCGGGTTCCAGGCGACCTCCGCAGATTTCTCGCCACTGCGCGCGGCTACGGGACCGCCGGAGTGCGATCGGGTGAGCCCTTTCTCGAAGTCCTCTCGGGCTCCATCGACGTGGCACGAATCGACTACCGCCCCCGGCCTGGCAGGGACAGTCCTCCGACAGCGTGATGGGCGATGTAGAATCGCCCGGCCACGACCAGAGAGGAGAGACGCCGTGAGAGACCACACCATCATCGGAGGGGTCGCCGTCGCCGGCCTCGTCCTCCTGGGCGGATGCGCGGCGCCCGAGCCGCCGGCCCCCGCCGCCGAGACGCCCAACTTCGTCGTGATCTTCGCCGACGACATGGGCTACGGCGATCTGGGCGCGTTCGGCCACCCCGTGTTCCGGACGCCGAACCTGGACCAGCTCGCGGCCGAGGGCCAGAGGTGGACCCAGTTCTACGTGGCCGCCCCCGTCTGCACCCCCAGCCGGGCCGCGCTCCTCACCGGCCGGTACCCGATCCGCAGCGGCATGACCGGCCCACGGGGGGTCCTCTTCCCCGACTCCGGGGGCGGGCTCCCGGCCGACGAGGTCACCATCGCCGAGGCCCTCGCCGAGGCGGGCTACGTGTCGGGGGCCTTCGGCAAGTGGCACCTGGGTCACCTGCCCCAGTATCTCCCCACGCGACAGGGCTTCGAGACCTACTGGGGCATCCCCTACTCCAACGACATGGACAAGGTCCCGGGCTCGCCGGACCACCGGGCCGAGGCCCAGGCCGACGCGCGCTGGCAGGCCGACTTCACCCACTACGACGTGCCCATCATCCACGACGAAGAGGAAATCGAGCGCCCTGCGGATCAGTACACGATCACCCGCCGCTACACCGAGAAAGCCGTCGAGTTCATCCGCGCTCACAAGGACGAGCCCTTCTTCGTCTATCTCGCCCACTCCATGATGCACATCCCCTTGTTCGCCTCAAGGGACTTCGATGGCCGCAACGCGTCGCTCTACGCCGACGCCATCGAGGAGGTCGACTGGAGCGTGGGCCAGATCGTGGAGACCCTGAAGGACCTCGGCCTGCAGAAGCGAACCCTGGTCGTCTTCACCTCCGACAACGGGCCCTGGCTCGTCTTCGACACCCACGGCGGGACCGCGGGGCTCCTGCGGGGCGGGAAAGGCGAGACCTGGGAAGGAGGACAGCGCGAGCCCACGGTGATGTGGGGACCGGGGATCGTGAGCCCCGGGGTCGTGCGGGGGATGGGGTCGACCCTGGACCTCCTGCCGACCTTCTGCGCCCTGGCCGGGGTCCAGCCCCCGGGCGACCGGGTCCTCGACGGCTACGACCTCAGCCCCGTCATCCGCGGCGAGGGCGACAGCCCCCGCCGGGAGATGATGTACTACCGCGCGGGGCAAGTGCGCGCAGCGCGGGTGGGCCCCTTCAAGGCCCACTGGGTGACCCAGACCGAGTACCGGGGCCTGGAGCCGGTCCCCCACGATCCCCCGCTGCTGTTCAACCTCGAGGAGGACCCGTCCGAGAAGTTCGACGTGGCCGCGCGGCACCCCGAGGTCCTCGAACAGATCGCGGCGCGGGTGGAGGCCCACAAGAAGACGATCGAACCGGTCCCCGATCAGCTGGCGATTCGCCTCGAGAAGTGACGGGAGCCCAGCGCCTGGGCCCCTACTCGTGGACGACGACCGTCCAGGGCCGGATGCGCCAGCCGGTGACGATGCCGTGGGCCACGTAGGGGTCGCTCTGGACGAAGCTCTCGACGGCTGAAGCGTCGTCGCCCTGGAAGACGAAGGCCGCCCCGTCCACGGGGTCGGCGAAGGCCCCGGCCATCACCAGCTCACCCCGCTCGTGGGCCCCGCGGGCCAGTCGCAGGTGCGCCTCCCGGTAGGGGGCACGGCGCTCGACGGCGTTGTCGACGTAGTCGTACAGGAGCAGGTAGTGCACGGTTCACCTCGTCTTCAGGACGGGGACCATCGAGGCCCCGCCGGAGCCGGATGCAGAGGACAGGCCGGCGCGCGCATGCTACGCTTCCGGCTCCGTGCCGGGCAACCGTCGTCCGGCGCGCGCCTCTCCGGCTCGCCGCCGACGGTCCCGGGAGACCGTGCGAGGGCGGGCGACGCCCGCCGCCATCAACTGAAGGAGCCAGGCCGATGACGATGACCGACACGAAGATCACCCTGTCCGAGTCCGACATCCCCACGCACTTCTACAACATCGTTCCGGACCTCCCGACACCCATGAAGCCGCCGCTTCATCCCGGCACGAAACAGCCCATCGGCCCCGAGGACCTCGCGCCCATCTTCCCCATGGAGCTGATCAAGCAGGAGGTCTCACAGGAGCGGTGGATCGAGATCCCCGACGAGGTCCGGGACATCTACCGCCTCTACCGGCCGAGCCCCCTCTTCCGAGCCCGGGCCCTGGAGGAGGCGCTCGACACGCCCGCCCACATCTACTACAAGTCCGAGCACGTCAGCCCCGTCGGAAGCCACAAGCTCAACACTGCCCTCATGCAGGCCTGGGCCAACAAGCAGGAGGGGGTCAAGCGCCTCGCCACCGAGACCGGGGCCGGTCAGTGGGGCAGCGCCCTCGCCTGCGCCTGTCAGCTCATGGGCCTGGAGTGCATGGTCTACATGGTCAGGATCAGCTACGACCAGAAGCCCTACCGCAAGGTGATGATGAAGACCTATGGCGCCGACATCGTGGCCAGCCCCTCGACCCTGACGAACGCGGGCCGGGCCATCCTCGAGAAGCACCCCGACTCCCCCGGGAGCCTCGGGGTCGCGATCTCGGAGGCGGTGGAGGATGCGGCCGGACGCGACGACACGAAGTACTCCCTGGGCAGCGTCCTCAACCACGTGCTCCTGCACCAGACGGTGATCGGGCTGGAAGCGAAGAAGCAGATGGAGATCGCCGGCGAGTACCCCGACGTCCTGATCGGGTGCCACGGTGGCGGGAGCAACTTCGGGGGGATCGCCCTCCCCTTCGTACGGGACAAGATCAAGGATGGGAAGAAGGACCTCCGGGTGATCGCCGTGGAGCCCGGGGCCTGCGCGACCCTGACCGCGGGCAAGCGCGAGTACGACTTCGGCGACGTCGCGGGCACCACGCCCTTGATGATGATGCACACGCTGGGCCACGAGTTCATCCCCCCACCGGTGCACGCGGGCGGGCTGCGCTACCACGGCTCCGCTCCCCTCGTCAGCCACCTCCTGAACGAGGGCCTGATCGAGGCCGAGGCCTACTTCCAGGGAGTGACGTTCAAGAGCGCGATCCAGTTCGCTCGGTGCGAGGGGACCATCCCCGCGCCCGAGACCTCACACGCCGTCCACAGCGCCATCGTCCATGCCCTGAAGGCGAAGGAGGAGGGCAAGCCCACCGTCATCCTCTTCAACCTGTCCGGCCACGGGCACTTCGACCTGGCCTCCTACCAGGCGTACCTCGACGGCACGATGGACCTGAACGCCTGAGCGGGCCCCATTCTTCGAACTCGGGCGGGTGGACCCTCGTAGTGTCTGGTGAGGACCAGGGCCTCGAGGAGGGGATCGTGCCGAAGAAGCTGGTTCGCGACACGCGCCAGGGCGTCATCGGGGGCGTCGCCGCCGGCCTAGGGGAATACCTCAGCGTCGACCCCGTCCTCGTCCGCCTGGCCTTCGTGCTGCTGTTCTTCGCCAACGGGTTCGGCCTGCTGGCCTACCTGGTCTGCTGGGTGGTGATCCCGCGGGCCGACGCCGCCGCCCCCGCCGTGAGCGCGACCACGACGGCGGCGGCCGAGCAGGGGTTCGAAGCGGTGAAGGTGGCCGGGGCCCGGGTGGCCGACGAGGTCCGCTCGGCCGCCCACAGCGTGCACGTCGCCGCCGCGAACGCCCGGGCGGCGGCCCCGGAGCCGGCCCGCGCCCAGGCGGCGATCGGCGGCCTTCTCGTGGTGAGCGGGGTCCTGCTCCTGGCCGACAACCTGGGATGGCTGCGCTGGCCCGACTGGGCCAACATCGGGACGCTGTGGCCGCTGCTCCTCGTGGGCCTCGGGGTCGGCTTGATCGTCAAGTCCCAGCGCTCCGTGACCACGGTCTGACAATCAGGCCCGACGGCGCCGGGCGCGCGCCGCCCGCTGCACGGGCGAGGCCAGCACGAGGACGACCAGGCTCGAGGACAGGAGGAGCTGAGTCTCCGTCGGCGGGCCGAGGCCGGCCACCGACGCCACCGCCTTCGAGACGCTGAGAACGCCCAGCAGCACGGTCACGCCGACGACGAGGACCATCAGCACGTTGGAGACAGGGCCGTTCAGGCCCTCGCGGCCCATGAGGCGCAGGTCGTTGACCAGCAGCAGGAGCGAGACGGCCACGAAGGGAAGCAGCACCCCGTTCAGGACCTGGGCCAGGATGATGGCCGGGATCGGCTGCACGCCCGCGAGGCCGAATCCCATTCCCGTCAGCAGCACGAAGAGCCAGGCACCCCGGTACCGCCAGGAGCTCTCGTCCCCGGCGTCCCCGGAGGGCGACAAGAGGCTGCGCGCCGCGACGCCCGCGGCCAGGGGTGCGGTGATCGCCGACGAGAGGCCCGCGGCCAGGAGACCGTACGCAAAGAGGGACTCGGCCCATTCTCCCAGTCGCACGCGCAGCGCCTGCCCGAGAGTGTCGAAGGCGAGGGGAGGATCCACCGCGGTCCCGACGACGAGGACGGACATGGAGACGAGGCCCCCGAGGACGATGGCGACGGCGAGGCCGAAGCGCAGCTCGCCCAGCGTCTGTCCCCGGGCGATCCCCGAGCCCAGGAACAGGTTGTACGGAACCACGGTGGTGCCGATGAGACCCATCACCAGGAGCGGAGAGCCCGGGGGAAGGGTCGGGAGGAGCGCGCCCCGGACCAGAGAGACCGGATCCGGTCCGAGCCGCACGGCGGTGACGAGGAACGCCACCCCCATGAAGGCCACGACGCCCCCGAGGACGCGGGGCACGGTGCCCGTCGTTCCGAGCCACAGAAGGACGAAGGCGATCCCTCCCGCGCCCACCGTCAGCCCGATCCGGGACAGGCCCGTGGCCAGCACCGCGCCGGCGACCCCGCCCAGGAGGTTCCCCGCTTCGTAGGCCGCACAGCCCAGCACGACGGCGGTGAGAACGGAGAAGGGCACGACGACCCCGAGGACGCCTCCGGAGAAGCGCTCGCGCAGGGCCTGTCCCAGGTCACGACCGGACACGACGGTGAGACGCGCGCTCGCCTCCTGGAGCACGAGGCACGCCAGCGTCGAGAATGCGAGGGCCCAGAGCAGGGCGAAGCCGTGGCGGGCGCCCGCGGAGGCAGCGGTGGCGACCGTCCCGGGTCCGATGAAAGCGGCCGAGATGACGGACCAGAAGAGAACCTGGGCGACACGCCTCATCCGGCGTTCTGGGGCGAGGGGGACACGCCACGACCGAAGCCTCCCCCCCGGGGGTCTCGAGGACGAGCCGGTCGCCCGGGCCCACTTCCCGACCGTCGATCGCCCCGAGCTCTTCCACCCGTCCGTCGGCCCGCACCAGCCTCTGCCGTCCCGGGAGACCGGGAGCACCGCCTTCCAGACCGTAGGGACCCTCGCGGCGGTGCTGGCTGAGGATCGAGAGCGACATCGTCCGGAGGAAGCGGATCTCACGGACGACGCCGTCTCCGCCGCGGAAGCGACCCTCGCCCCCCGAGCCCCGTCGGATGGCGAAACGCTCGACCCGTACGGGATGGCGCTGCTCGAGGACCTCGGGGTCGGTGATCCGCGTGTTGGTCATGTGGCTGTGCACCGCGCTGGCCCCGGGGAACGCGGGGCCGGCCCCGCAGCCCCCGCAGACCGTCTCGTAGTAGCCGAAGTCGGCCGTCCCGAACGAGACGTTGTTCATCGTGCCCTGGCTGCAAGCGGCGAGGCCCAGCGCCTTCAGGAGCGTGTCCACGAGCCGCTGGGAGGTCTCGACGTTCCCGCCGACGATGGCGGGGGCGAGGGCGGGGTCCTCGGGGAACGGGGGGTTGAGCAGCCCCTCGGGAATGGAGAGGGAGACCGGGCGCAGCAGTCCCTCGTTCAGGGGGAGGGGCTCGTCGACGAGGAGGCGGAGGACGTAGAGAACGACGCTGCGCACGATGGCGGGCGTCGCGTTCAGGTTACCCGGATGGACTCCGCCCGTTCCCGCGAAGTCGAAGCGAGCGTGGTCGCCGCCGAGGTCGATCCTCACGCGGAGCGGCGTTCCGTCGTCGAGGTGCTCTTCCGCTTCGCGGCTTCCCGGGGGGAGCCGTCTCAGCGCCGCGGTCACGCAGCGCTCGGCCCGGTCGCCCAGGGCGTCCATCATCCCGAGGACCTTCTCCTTCCCGTGCTCGGCGGAGAGGGCCCGCAGCGCGCCCGCCCCGCGATGATTGGCGGCCACCGCCGCCCGGAGGTCGGCCACGTTGTCCTCGGGGCTGCGGCTCGGGTACGGCGCCTCCGAGAGCCGTCGTCGGATCTCGTCCCAGCGCGCCTCTCCTTCCCGCACCAGATGCGTCGGCGGCAGGATGACGCCCTCCTCGACCAGGCGTGTGGCGGACGGCGGCATCGATCCCGGCCTCAGGCCCCCGATCTCGGCGTGGTGGGCACGACTGGCCAGGTGGCCCAGGAGCTCCCCCGAGTCGGACCAGGCCGGAGTGACCACCGTCACGTCGGGGAGGTGCGAGCCCCCGAAGTCGGGGTGGTTGGTCGCGATCACGTCGCCGGGCCGCATCTCGACCGCCTCGCGGAGCCGCCGCACGCACAGCCCGAGCGAGCCGAGGTGCACGGGGATGTGGGGCGCGTTCACCACGAGCTGGCCCTCGGGATCGAGCAGCGCGCAGGAGAAGTCGAGGCGCTCCTTGACGTTGGTGGACACCGCGGTCCGTCGAAGCTGCTCGCCCATCTCCTCGACGAGGGCGCCGAAGCGGTTGGTGAACAGCTCCAGCTCCACGGCCTGGGACGACGAGGCGACCCTGGCGATGGCCTCCGCGTCGTCCCGCCGGCGCATGATGATCGCGCGTTGCGTGTCGACCACCGCGTCCCAACCCGCCTCGACCACGATGGCGCTGTGCTCCTCGAAGACGAGGGCCGGGCCGGTGAGGCTGGCCCCCGGCGGCACGCGGTCGCGGTCGTAGATGGGAGCCTCGCGCCACTCGCCCGCGAAGCGGGCCCGCCGGCGGCCCTCGGTCTCGGCCTCGCTCGACTCCGGCAGGTCGTCCGCGCCGGACGGCTCCCGGAGGCGAGACGACGCCACGACACGGATCGACTCCAGCTCGATCGGGCGCCCCTCGGGACGGTGGCCGAAGACCTCCTGATAGCGGTCCTCGAACAGCGCCTGGAGTGAGGTCTCCTCCCGGGGCTCGACGGAAAGGGTGGCGTCCTGGCCCACGAACCGCAGGTGGACAATCCGGCGGCGAACGGTGACTTCGGAGCGCGAGATTCCCTCCGCGGCCACGGCGGCCACCGCGCGCTCGGCGAGATCGGCGAGCCAGCCGGGGACCTCGGCCTCCACGTCGGACAGCCGCTCCAGCACCTGCCGCTCCTCGAACCGCTCGAGCACGGCCTCGGCCAGGCCCTGCGCGCTGAGCAGGCTGGCGCGCGCCGGGACGAGGACCGTCCTCACTCCCAGTCGCTCGGCCACCGCGCAGGCATTCTGCCCACCGGCGCCCCCGAAGGCGACCAGCGTGTAGCCGGCCGGATCGTAACCACGGCGGAGCGACACCGCCCGTATGGCGCGGGCCATCCGCTCGTTCGCGATCTCCAGGAAACCTTCGAGGAGCACCTCCGGGTCGACGGACTCCCCGGTCTCGTCGCGCAGGCGCTCGCGGACGCGGTCGAGCGCCGCCCGGGCGTGGACCGCGTCGATGGGAATGGTGAAGCGGGCGGGATCCAGGCGTCCCAGGAGCAGGTTCACGTCGGTGATGGTGAGCGGCCCCCCGGCGGAGTAGCAGGCGGGACCAGGATCGGCCCCCGCGCTCCGTGGTCCCACGTGCAGGCCCCCCGACTCGACCCCGCAGACGGACCCTCCCCCGGCGGCCACGCTCTCGATGGCGAGGGCGGGGGCGAAGAGGTGGGCGTCGCCGACCGTGTGCTGGAACTGGTACTCGTAGTCCCCGTCGACGCGGGCCACGTCGGTGCTGGTGCCGCCCATGTCGAAGGCCAGGACCCGGGTGAAGCCGGATCGGCGGGCGGCCGCCGCCGCCCCGACGACTCCCCCCGCGGGCCCGCTGAAGAGGCTGTCCTTGGCGGCGAAGGAGACGGCCCGTTGCAGCCCCCCGGCGCTCGTCATCGCGTGGAGGGTCCCGCGGGGGAGACCGTGGCCGACGCGCCCGAGGTAGTCGCGGATGATCGGGGAGAGGTAGGCGTCGACCACCGCGGTCTCTGCTCGGGGCAGGATCTGGATCCGGGCCGCCAGCTCGCTCGAGACCGAGACGTGCCCGAATCGGTGCTCCACGAGGAATCCTCGCAGGGCCTGCTCGTGGCGGGGGTCGCGGTAGGCGTTCAGGAGGGCGATGGCGGCCACGCGGATCCCCTGGTCGCGCAGGCGCTCGACCTCCGGACGCAGCTCGTCGAGGGCCAGGCTCTCGATCAGGGAGCCGTCCGCGGCGATCCTCTCTCGGACCTCGACGACGTGTCCGTAGAGCGGCTCGGGCTTCCGCACCGCGAGGGCGAAGAGGTCACCGCGCTGCTGGGTGCCGATCCGGAGAGCGTCGCCGAAGCCGCGGGTGACGAAGAAGGCCACGTCCGCCCCCTGGCGCTCGAGGAGCGCGTTCGTGCCGCGCGTGGTGGCCAGGCGCAGGGCAAGGGGGGGAAGCGGCGCGCCCGCCGGCGTCCCGGTGACGAGGCGCGCGGCGAGCAGAGGGGCTTCCTCCGGTGAGACGAGCTCGAAGGCGACGCCCGGTGCCGGCCCGGGGGAGATCGCCCCCCGAAGCTCGAGGATTCCCTTCCCCGGGTCGAAGCCGGCCACCTCCGCCTCGGCTGCTCCGGGCGTCAGGGCACGAAAGCGGAAGCCCCGGACCAGGTTCGGGGGGGCCTTCCAGGCCACGCGGACCCGCAGCCGGGTCGCGTCGAGCCGGGCCACCACCGTCCCCCGGAGGGCGGAGCTGCTCAGCACCTTGGCGTGGTGCAGCCGGCCGTCGGGGTCCACGGCCACGCAGTCCGTGAAGGTGCCGCCGGTGTCGACCGAGACCTGCCAGATCACCGCGTCTCGACGCGGCCGACGGCGGGGACGAGACGGGCGATCCGGCCGGGCTCGAGGGAGACGTAGAGGTACCCGTCCGGACCGCTCACCACGTCGCGCACCCGGCCGATGCCCTTGAAGAGCACCTCCTGGTGAACGACCTTCCGATCCTCGATCTCGAGTCGCAGGAGCTCTTCCGCGGCCAGGGACGAGAGGAAGAGGTCGTGCCGCCAGCCCGGGAAGCGGCCGCCCACGTAGAAGTCGATGGCGCACACCGCCAGGGACGGAGTCCAGTGGGTGACCGGCTGCTCCAGGCCCTCCTTCGCGGTGAGGTTCGTGATGGGAGTCCCGTCGTAGTTCATCCCGTAGGTGATGACGGGCCAGCCGTAGTTGCGGCCGCGCTGGACGAGGTTGAGCTCGTCGCCCCCCCGGGGGCCGTGCTCGGCGTCGTAGAGGTCGCCGGTCAGCGGGTGCTGGGCCAGACCCTGGGGATTCCGGTGACCGTAGCTCCAGATGCTCGGGATCGCATCCTTCTGCTCGACGAAGGGGTTGTCCTCGGGGATCCGCCCGTCGTCGTGGATGCGGTGGACCTTTCCGTTGGGTCGGGTCAGGTCCTGGGCGTCGTCCTGGTGGCCCCGCTCGCCGATGGTGAAGAAGAGGTGCCCCTTCCCGTCGAAGACGAAGCGGCTCCCGAAGTGCACCCGGCCCTTGCGGTACAGCTCCTTGGGGGCACGGAAGAGGGTCTCCTCGTCCAGCCACTGCCCCTCCCGGATCCGGCCGCGCACCACTGCGGTCATGGCGGTGTCGTCCGGGCCCGGGTCGCTGAAGGAAAGGTAGACCCAGCCGTTCCGCTCGTAGTCGGGATGCACGGCCACGTCGAGGAGGCCGCCCTGGCCCCCCGACCAGACCTCGGGTGTGCCGGCAATCGGGTCCGGGAGAAGGCGCCCCCTCTCGAACACGCGGAGGCGGCCCTCCTTCTCGGTCACCAGCATCCGCCCGTCCGGCAGGAAGGCGATCGACCAGGGGATCTCCAGCCCGTCCACCACCGTCTCCACGCGGAAGGCGTGCTTCTCGCTCTCGACGACGGTGTCGCCTGCGGGCGCCGCGAAGGTGGTCTGCTCGCGCTCGTGCTGCTTCCGCTGTTCGCGGATGAAGATCACCAGCGCACGGATCTCCTCCTCGGAGAGGGCCCCGCCGAAGGGAGGCATGCCGGCCTCTTCCCGGCCGCTGCGGATGCTCTCGGCCAGGCTGGTGTCGTCCCCCCCGAAGCTCCACTCGTCGTCGAGCAGGCTCGGGGCCTGCCCGCCGGCGAGCTTCGCCCCGTGGCAGCTCGCGCAGGTCTCGGCCCAGGTCTCGGCCACCTTGCCTTCGGCCGCGCCCGACGGCAGGGGCAGGAACGCCACCAGCCCGATCAGGCCCGCGACGGACACGAGGAGGATGACGCTCGCGAGCCTCATCCGGTGATCCGGAGGGCGAGGGCGTGCTCGCTCGGCCGATCCGCGGGCAGCTTCACGTGGAGCCCGCTCTCGTCGCGCGTCCACTGGAGGGGCGCCTCGGCGCCGACGAGCCCCACCCTTCCGATCTCGCCCTCGAAGTGCGGCTCACCCGACGCCAACGAGCGGACGGTCACCTTCCCGTCATCGGGCCACGCCAGGACGATGGCGTAGAGCGTCTCCCCGCGCGTCGTGAAGCGGATGTCCGCAGGGGTGAAGGCTTTCCGCTTGGTGTCGCCGAACGGTCCCTCGACCACCGCCGTGGGCCCCTCGCCGAAGATCACGAAGGGTCGCGTCCCGTAGATGGCCTCCCCGTTGACCCCGAGCCAGGCGCCGATCTCGCGGAGCATCTTCTCCTCCGGCTCCGGGATCGTCCCGTCCGCCCTCGGCCCGATGTTGAGGAGCAGGCTCCCGTTCTTGCTCACGATGTCCACGAGGTCGTCCACGATCGAGTCCACCGTCTTGTACTCGTGGTTCTCGACGTAGCCCCAGGAGGTCTTGGAGACCGAGGTGTCCGTCTGCCAGAACAGGGGCCGGAGCTCGGCCAGCTGGCCGCGCTCGATGTCGAGGACGCCGGCGGTGTCGGGGAAGGACTCCCCGCCGTGCTTCTTGTAGTTGATGGCGACGCCCTTGCCCCACTCCGCCCCGCGGTTGTAGTAGAAGGCGGCGAAGGTCTGCAGGTTCGGCTGGAACGCGGGCTGGGCGATCCACCAGTCGAACCAGACGAGCTGGGGCTGGTACTCGTCGACGAGCTCGACGGTGCGGGCCAGCCAGTCGTCCAGGAACGCCTGGTCGGGGGGCTCGGACTGGTCCTCCGCCTTCTCCCTGCTCCGCGCGGGGCCGTAGAGGCCCGCGTTGGCCGGGTCACGGACGTCGGAGTCGAACGTCATCCCCTGGTCGAAGAACCACCAGTGCTCGGCACGGTGCGTGGAGAGGCCGAAGACCATACCCTCCGCCCGGACCGCCTCGGCCAGCTCGCCCACGACGTCCCGCCCCGGACCCATCTTCGCGGCGCTCCACTCGGTGAAGCTGCAGTCGTACATCGGGAACCCGTCGTGGTGCTCGGCGACCGGCACGATGTACCGCGCGCCGGACGCCTTGAAGAGCGACGCCCATCGTCCCGCGTCGAACCTCTCCGCCTTGAAACTGGGGATGAAGTCCTTGTAGCCGAACTCGTTCTGGGGGCCCCAGGTCTCCACGTGGTGCGCGAACTCCTTCGTGTCGCTCTTGTACATGTTGCGGGGATACCACTCGTTGCCGAACGCGGGCACCGAGTAGGCGCCCCAGTGGATGAAGATCCCGAACTTCCCGTCCACGTACCAGTCGGGCACCTGGTAGCTCTCGAGCGACGCCCAGTTCGGAGCGAACGGCCCCCGCGACGCCACCTCCCTGGCCTCGGCCACCGTCCCTTCGACGGTCCGTGGCGTCTCGGCCGGGCTGGCCGCCGGCTCGTCGCCGGTCTCGGTGGCCGGGGGGGAGCAGGCGACGACGACGCCCGAGACCACGAGGGCGCCGAACATGACAGTGGAAAGCAGAGCGTAGGTCGTTCTCATGATCGCTCCTCCGCGAGTGGGGATTGTGTCACAGGACACGGAATCGGTCAGCAGGGGCGAGCCGTGAAGGACGGCGGTCTCAGCGCCCGACGAGGACGACGACCGAACGCGGGCCCGCCACGTAGGCCCGGGCCGACGGGAGAGGGGGCTCGGTGCCCGGCTCCACGGCGGCCGCGCCCCGCTCGAGGCTGGTGTCGACGAAGCGTCTCCAGCGGCGGGGGGGCTTCAGGCTCGGCAGCTCGAACGGCCGCGGCTCCCAGTGGGCGTTGGCGAAGAGGTAGATCGGGTCGTCGCCGTCGCGGCCCTCGAGGTGCATGCCCAGCTCCCGCGACTCCTCGCCGAAGTCCGGCGTGTCCAGCGTGGTCCCGTGCCAGCTGACGCCGGAGCGTTTCTCGTCCTGGAAGAAGGTACGCCGACGCAGCGAACGGTGGGCCTTGCGGAAGCGGGTGAGGCGGGAGGTGAACTGGAACAGGTCGCGGTTCCGCTCGAGGAGCGACCAGTCCACCCAGGAGATGTCGTTGTCCTGGCACCAGGCGTTGTTGTTGCCGCGCTGGGTGCGGCCGATCTCGTCGCCGGCGAGGAGCATGGGCACGCCCTGGGAGAGGAAGAGCAGCGTGAGGAAGTTGCGGGCCTGACGGGCCCGCAGCGCGTTCACCTCGGCGCTCGAGGAGGGGCCCTCCTCCCCGCAGTTCCAGGAGAGGTTCTCGGGGTGGCCGTCCCGGCCCTCCTCCCCGTTCTCCTCGTTGTGCTTCTCGTCGAAGGAGACGAGGTCGTGGAGCGTGAAGCCGTCGTGGCAGGTCACGAAGTTGATCGAGTGCCAGGGGGCCCGCCCCGATCCGCGGTAGAGATCGGGGCTCCCGGCCAGCCGCGTGGACAGGAGGCGGGTCAGACCGGGGTCGCTCTTCACGAATCGGCGCACGTCGTCGCGGAAGTGACCGTTCCACTCCGCCCAGCGCCCCCAGCTCGGGAAGCTCCCCACCTGGTACAGCCCGGCGGCGTCCCAGGCCTCGGCGATGAGCTTCACGTGGGCCATCACCGGATCGGCGGCGATGGCCTCCAGGATCGGGGGGTTGGGCAGCACCTCGCCATCGCGGCCCCGTCCCAGGATGGAAGCGAGGTCGAAGCGGAAGCCGTCGACGTGCATCTCGGTCACCCAGTAGCGCAGCGCGGCCAGGATCATGTGGCGCACCACCGGGTGATTGCAGTTCATCGTGTTGCCGCAGCCGGAGTAGTTGAGGTAGCGGCCGGTCCGCGAGTCGAGGAGGTAGTAGGTCGGGTTGTCGAAGCCCCGCCAGCAGAAGGTGGCGCCGCGCTCGTCCCCCTCCCCGGTGTGGTTGAAGACCATGTCGAGGATGACCTCGATGCCCGCTTCGTGAAGCGCCTTCACCATCTCCTTGAACTCCCGGACGGCCCGCCGGGGCCCGCCGTCGCGGGCGTAGGAGGCCTTGGGAGCGAAGAAGGAGACCGGCTGGTAGCCCCAGAAGTTGCGGAGGCGCTCGCCGGTCGCGGGGTTCCGGAACTCGTTTTCGTCTTCGTCGAACTCCGTGACCGGCATGAGCTCGACCGCGGTCACGCCGAGCTCCCTCAGGTACGGGATCTTCTCCACGACGCCCCGGAAGGTGCCGGGATGGTCCACGCCCGAGGAGGGATGCCGGGTGAAGCCGCGGACGTGCATCTCGTAGATGATCGAGTCGGCGAGGGGGACGTTCAGCGGGTGCTCGTGCCCCCAGTCGAACTCCTCGTCCACGACCCGCGAGCGCAGCCGCCCGAGCCGACCGTCGGCCCCCGCGGCCCCGCCCCACCTCTCGAGGCCCGAGACCGCCTTGCCGTAGGGGTCGATCAGGAGCCGGCGCCCGTCGCAGCGGACGAACGTGGGCCGGGGGTTCGGCTCACACTCGACGCGAAAGGCGTACTCGATCCCGGGGTCGATCCCCTTCACGAAGACGTGCCAGACGTCGCCGGTGCGGTTGTAGCGAGGGTCGAGCGGAACCTCGAGGACGGGCTCCTCTTCACCGGGGTTCCACAGGAGGAGGGCGACGGTCGTGGCCTGCCGCGAGAAGGCCGAGAAGTTGATGCCGTCGCGGCGAGCGGCGGCTCCGTAGGGCAGCGGGTGGCCGCGACGGATGCCGAGATCGCCGCCGGCCGCCCGCGCGAGGCGCCCGCCCCCCCCCGAAGCGCGTTCTTCAGCCCCGGCCATGGACGCGTGCCACCAGGGCGTCGAACCGCGGCTCCCCGTGCAATTCGAGGAGGGCCGTGTCGGCCCGCAGGAAGACGATCCAGGGGTCCCGCTCTTCGGCCGCCTGTTCGAGCTCGTCCAGCGCACGGGCCCGCTCACCGAGGCCCAGGGACAGGACCGCCCGCTGATACGGGGAGACGAAGGCACCCTCCCCGAGTCTCTCGAGCTCCCGGAGGACGGCCCGGGCCTCGTCGTGACGGCCCACCCGGGCCAGGACCCACCCGAGCTGTGCCCTCATCGAGGGTCCGCCCTCGCTGAGCTCGACGGCCCGCCGCAGGGCCTCGATCGCTCGCTCGGCGCGACCGGCGTCGAGGCTGGCGAGGGCGAGTCCCCAGTAGCCGAGGGCCCGGTCGGGCCGCAGCTGGACGCCACGGCGGGCCGCGGTGAGCCACTGCTCCGGCGCCTCGTCGGGATCGTGAAAGAAGGCCCAGGCCACGCAGGCCAGCCCCGAGAGAGGGTCGGTCTCGAGCGCCCGCTCGATCTCCCGACGGGCGCCGACGGCGTCGCCGGTCAGGTCCAGGAATACCCCGAAGAGGAGACGGATCACGTGCGACTCGGGCTCGACGCTCAAGGCGCGGCGGAGACGGCTCCGCGCCGTCTCCCAGTCCCAGTCGCGGAAGAGCGTGATCCAGGCCGACACCGCGTGTGCCGCCGCGAGATCCGGCTCGCACTGGAGCGCCCGCTCGGCGCACTCCGCGGCCCGGCCCCAGGCGTCCACCGGCCGCGCGATCCCTCCGAACGCGAGGAGAACGTGGGCGTCGGCCAGCCCGGCGTGGGGCGCCGCCCACTCCGGGTCCCGCACCGTCGCCTCACCGAAGTGGCCGAGGGCCTTCGCCACTCCCTCCGCGCTGAGCCAGGACTCGAAGTAGCGCCCTCGCACGTAGCTGACCCAGGCCTCGCGACGCGGGACGTGGCGGGCGGGTCTGTCGCCGGAGCGCGCGAGGCGGGCGTGCAGCAGCGTCGCGACCTCTTCGGCAAGTCGATCCTCGACGTCGAAGAGGCTGGTGAACGGGGTGTCGATCTGGCGGGCCCAGGGCTGAAGGTCGGCCCGGCGCGGGACGAGGTGCAGGCTCAGGCGGACGCTCTCCCCCGCTTGTCGCACGGTCCCCGCCAGGACGGCGTCGACCCCGAGGTCGGCCGCCGCCTGCCGGGGCTCCACGCGCTGGCCGCTGAGGTGGGTCACGGCCCCGGTCGGGCGGACGCGGAGCCCCTCGAGCCCGGTGAGGCGCGAGATGAGGGCGTCCGCGAGACCGAGCCCGACGTGGGGCTCGGCTCCCTCCCCCAGAACCTCGAACGGCAGCACGGCCAGGGTCACGACCGCAACGGGCGCCGGTCCCTTCACCGACCCTTCGAAGCGGTAGCCGCGACGGGGGACGGTCTCGATCCACGAGCTCCCGTCCTCCTGGGTGCCGAGGGTGCGCCGCAGCATGGAAACGGTGACCGAGAGGTTGGCCTCCTGGACCGCGGTGTCCGACCAGACCCGGGCCATCAGGTCGGGCTTGGGCACGACGTCGCCTCCGGCCTCGACGAGGGCCTGCAGGAGGGCGAGTGCCTTCGGCGTCAGCGGCACGACGCGGCCGTCCCGCCACAGCACGTGCTTGTCGGCGTCGAGCCGGAAGGAGCCGAACTCAAAGACCTGCGCGCTCACGAGGAACAGCAGACTACCACGCCCGGCGAGCGCCGTTTTGGAGTTCCTTTGGAATCAATTTGGCCGTGCCCTGCCGCCTGGCCGTCTCCCGTTGCCGATCTTGTGATCGAGGGAAGCCATGAAGCCGAGCCAGGTGAAGACCGTCTACGTCGTGGAAGACGACGAGGGTGTGCGCGCTCTGCTCGAGCGGGTGCTGGGGACCTTCTACGCCCTGCGCATCTTCGACTCGGGCCGCGAGGCGCTCAACGCCCTGCAGGCCCTGCCTCCCGACGTGCTCCTCACCGACCTGCAGCTCGGCGACTTCGCCGGCGAGGACCTGGCCTGGGCGGCCGGCAACCTGGACACGCCGCCGCGGGTGGTGGTGATGTCGGGGGACCGGCGCCGTCTCCTCCAGGCCGCCCGGTGGGCCCAGGCCACGGTCCCGAAGCCGTTCAAGATCCCGGCGCTCCTCGGCGCGATCGAGAGCGAGACCCCGACCGCCGGCTGAGCCTGTTCCGGCGCGAGCCGGCTGTCCGGAACGGACGGTCGACGGGGGTCAGTCCAGCGTCCGCACCCGGATGTCCTTGAACTGGACCAGCAGCTCGTCCTGCTTGTGGAGCTGGAGGGCGAAGTGACCCCTCAGCCCCACGTCGTGCTTCCGGTGGGCCTCGTCGTCCAGGATGCCGGCGCCGTCGAAGTCGGTGATCGTGATCCCGTTGACGACCGTCTCCACTCGCGTGCCCCGGGCGATGACGCGGACCTCGTTCCAGCCGTCGCCCTCCTCGGAGTCGAGCCACTTCCACACCTTCGGCCCCTGGGACGGCTCGATCCTCCAGTCCTCGAGGGAGGGATGGATCCAGCGCTTCGCCTCCCGCGTCTCGTCGTAGATCAGCCCCGTGCGCCAGGGCCCCGGGGGGTGGATGTCCACCTGGGGCCCGTCGAGCCAGCCGGCGCTCTCGTCGTATCGGCTGCGGAACTGCACGCCGGAGTTGCCGGGCGAGCGTCGGAAGCCACGCACCCGCAGGACCAGCTCGAAGTCGCCGAACTCCTGGTCCGAGACCAGCCAGACGTAGTCGTGATCGGGACGGCCCAGGGAGTCGGCGGTGATGGCGCCGTCCCGGACCTGCCAGAAGCCCGCTTCCCGGTCGTCGGGCTTCGCCGCCACCTGCCAGCCGGTCAGGGTCGTGCCGTCGAAGAGCGACTGCCACTCGCCGGCCTCGGCCCCGGCGACGCCGGCCAGCCCCAGGGCCAGGACCATCGTCCACCTCGTGAGAGCCATGATGGTCCCACGGTATCAGCTCTGGCGACCCCGGGTGGTATGCTCGCGCCCATGAAGGGCATCATCCTCGCCGGGGGCTCGGGGACGCGGCTCTATCCGATCACCCGGGGTGTCAGCAAGCAGCTCATCCCCATCTACGACAAGCCGATGATCTACTACCCGCTCAGCACGCTGATGCTGGCGGGGATCCGCGAGGTCCTGATCATCACCACACCGCACGACCAGCAGGCCTTCCGGCGGCTCCTCGGAGACGGGTCGCAGTTCGGCCTCGAGATCCAGTGGGCCCTCCAGCCGCGCCCCGAGGGGCTGGCCCAGGCCTTCGTCATCGGGCGCGACTTCGTCGGCACCGAGGGCGCCGCCCTCGCCCTCGGCGACAACCTCTTCTATGGAGCTCGCCTTCCGGAGGTCCTTCAGCAGGCGGCAAGGCGGGAGCGGGGCGGGACCGTCTTCGCCTACCGGGTTCGCGACCCCCAGCGGTACGGCGTCGTGGAGTTCGACGACACCGGCAAGGCCATCGGACTGGAGGAGAAGCCCGCGAAGCCCCGCTCCCCCTATGCCGTCACCGGGCTCTACTTCTACGACAACCGCGTTCTCGACATCGCCGCCTCCCTCGCCCCCTCGCCCCGGGGCGAGCTCGAGATCACCGACGTCAACCGCGCGTACCTGGAGGCCGGCGAGCTCCACGTCGAGGAGCTCGGGCGGGGCATGGCCTGGCTCGACACCGGCACCCACGAGGCCCTCCTCCAGGCCTCGACCTTCATTCAGGCCATCGAGCAGCGCCAGGACCTCAAGGTGGCCTGTCCGGAGGAGGTGGCCCTCAACATGGGCTACATCACCGCCGAGGACGTCCGCCGCATCGGCCGCAAGATGGCGAAGAACGAGTACGGCCAGTACCTGCTGAGACTCGTGGGCGACGAGTAGCCGTCAGTCCATGCTCTCGTAGACGATGCCGATCCAGGCGTCGGGCTTCATGAAGCCGCCGCCCCACTTCTCGTCGAGATCGGCGGTGGGCTTGGCGGCGACGACCTCCTCCGCGCTCTTCCCCTCGGCCTTCAGCTTTGCCACCCGGTCGCGCACCCGCGCGAGCATGTCGCGGAAGGCCTGGAGGTCGGCCTTCGTCGCCACCGGGCCGTGCCCGGGGATGAGGCGCGTCTTCCCGCTCGCGACCTTCAGGACGCGGTCGGCGGCCGCGATCATCCCGTCGATGCGCCCGCCCGCGGACACGTCGATGAAGGGGTACATGCCGTTGAACAGGGTGTCGCCCATGTGGAAGACGTCGGCCTTCACGAAGTGGATGATCGAGTCCCCGTCGGTGTGGGCCGGGCCCACGAAGAAGACCCGGATCTCTTCGCCATTCCAGTGAAAGCTCACGGCGTCGGTGAAGGTCACCACCGGCAGGGCCCCCTCCGGGGCCGGCTCCACCTGGCGGTTGAAGGCCTTCACGAAGGTCCCGGCCGCCATCCGTCGGCGGACGTTCTCGTGGGCCACGAGGAGCGCTCCCGCCTCGCCCATGTTCTCGTTACCCCCGGTGTGGTCGCCGTGGTAGTGGGTGTTGACCACGAAGCGGACGGGCTCCGGCGTCAGCTCCTTGACCGCGGCCAGGATCTTCCCGGAGAGCGGGGCGTACTGGTCGTCGATCAGGTAGGCGCCGTCGTCGCCCACCAGGAGGCCCAGGTTGCCGCCCTCGCCGGTCAGCATGTAGATCCCGTCCGCCACCTTCTCGGACTTGACCTGCACCGCCGAGAAGTCCTGCTGGGCGGCGGCGGGCAGCGTCGACAGGGTGAGCAGGGATACGGCGAGGCCCAACGGGCGCGCGTTCATGGCATTCCTCCTGGAGAGGCCCCGATGAAGCTTCTCCTGATTGTCAAGCCGGGATTCTGCTCGGGACGGGTCAGACTATCACGGAGATTGCGGCGGTTGAAAGGGGCGAGCGGCCTCAGGCGTGTCGCGGGGAAAGGGAATCTTCCGGCGGGGGCCCGTCGCGGAGCACGTCCTCACCCTGGAGCTTCGCGACGACCACCGTCCCCACCGAGTCGCTCAGAACGTTGGTGGCGGTGCGGAACATGTCGAGGAAGCGGTCGACGGCGATGATCAGCCCCACCGCCTCCAGGGGGAGTCCCACCGCGCTCAGGATGATGGACATCATGACCAGCCCCGCCATGGGCACGCTGGCGGCGCCGATGGACGCGAGCAGCGCGGTCAGCACGATGAGGAGCTGGGAGCTGAAGGTCAGGTCGAAGCCGTAGACCTGGGCGATGAAGACGACGGCCACGCACTCGTAGAGAGCGGTCCCGTCCATGTTCACGGTCGCTCCGATGGGGAGGACGAAGGAGGCGATCTTCTTCGAGACCCCGGACCTCTCGGTGAGAGCCCGCATGGTGAGGGGCAGGGTGACGATGGACGAGCAGGTCGAGAAGGCGGTGATGAGGGCGGGAGGCATGCCCCGGTAGTGACGGACGGGGCTCCGACCGGTGACGACGCGGACCACGAGGGGAAGCGTGACGAAGGCGTGGATGGCAAGGCCGATGAGGACCACGGCGAAGTAGAAGCCGAGGGACTGGAAGGCGGAGAAGCCGGTGGTGGCCACGATCTTCGCGTTGATCCCGAAGACGCCGAGGGGAGCGGTCCAGACGATCATCTGGGTCATGCGCAGCATGGCCTCGAAGAGGCCGGCGAAGAGGTCGCCGATCTGAGTGCGCTGGGGCTCGCGGATGCGGGTGATGAAGTAGCCGAGGAGGATGCTGAAGAAGATGACGGGCAGCACGTTGCCCTCGGCCAGGGAGGCGAACGGGTTCTCGGGGATGATGTCGAGGAGGATCTCGCCGAAGCCCTTCTCGATGGCGGGGATCACCTCCGGCTCCCTCTCCAGCTGCAAGGTCGAGCCCACGCCCGGCTTGAGGACGTTGACGAGGATCTGGCCGGTGAGGATGGCGGCCAGGCTGGAGACGACGTAGTAGCCGAACGTCTGGGCCCCCAGGATCCCCAGGTTCTGGCGACTGCCGACGCTGATGACCGCGGAGGTGATGGAGGCGACGATCAGCGGCATGATCGCCATGCGCAGCAGCCGAAGGAAGAGGGCCCCCAGGGTGTCCCCGAGGGGGACGATGCGCTCCCCGAAGAGCGCGCCGCAGGCCAGGCCCGCGAAGAGGCCGACGAAGATCCAGAAGGTCAGGGACCGCCAGGGAATCTTCATGGAGGGGAAGACGCTACCCCCGGCCCCGGCGTGGAGTCAACGTCAAGGCACCGCCGGAGCATGGTGTCGACGGCCTCCAATTCCCTGGATTTGAGATCGCGACCACTTGTGAAAGCCTCAAGGAGGGGGACCCCGTCCTTCGATGCGCTCCGACTGCGGACACGGGGAGCCGGGTCCCTCGGATGGCCCGGCGGATCCGGGTCCCATGGGAGGTCGCATGAGACGCCTCGCCTTCTCGCCTCTGCTGCTGCTCTTCGCCGTATCCGCGACGCACGCCGGGGAGCCGATCACCATCGGCGAAACCATCACGATCCGGTCCGAGATCCTGGACGAGGAGCGCACCGTCCTCGTCTCCCCGCCACCCGGGTACGAGCAGTCCTCCGAGCGCTACCCCGTCGTGTACTTGACCGACGGCGACGCCCACCTCATGCACACCCGCGGCACCGCCGACTTCCTGGTCCGCAACGGGCTCATGCCGCCCGTCATCATCGTGGGGGTCACCAACACCGATCGCACCCGGGACCTCACGCCCACGAATGCGTCCCTCGTCGGTCGGGACGGAGCGCTTCGGGAGTTCCCCACCAGCGGAGGTGCCTCCCGCTTCCTCGACTTCTTCCAGAAGGAGCTCTTCCCGTACGTCGAGTCCCACTACCGGACCCAGCCCTACCGCCTGCTGGCCGGCCACTCCTTCGGCGGACTCTTCGCCCTCGACGCCCTCTTCACCCGCCCGGCGATGTTCGAGGCGGTCATCGCCGTCGGGCCCACCCTGCGCTGGGACGATGATCTTCCCCTCCGGCAGGCGCGCACGTTCCTCGAGGAACGCGACGAGCTGAACGCGACGCTCGTCGTGGCCATGGCCAACGAGGAGGAGGATGACCCGCGGCCTACCCGCCTGGATCGTCTCGAGAAGATGCTGAAGCAGTCGAGCGTCGAGGGCTTCGAGTGGCAGGTCCGACGCATGCCCGACGAGACCCACGGCTCCGCCGTCCTGCGAGCCCACTACTGGGGCCTGCGCAGGGTCTTCGCACCGTGGCAGCTGCCCGCAGATCCCATGACCGGCGCCTTCGCCGGCTCGCTGGACGACCTCAGGGCGCACTACGAGAAGCTCTCGAGGCGCTACGAGTTCACCGTGACCCCCCCGGAGAACACCGTCAACCAGATCGGCTACCAGTTCCTCGGTCGCGACGACGTCGACGGCGCCATCGCCATCTTCCGCTACAACGTCGAGCTCCACCCCGACTCCGCCAACGTCCACGACAGCCTCGGCGAGGCCCTGGAGCGGGCGGGACGACTGCCCGAGGCCTTCGCCGCCTACTCCCGGGCGGTCGACAACGCCACCGCTGCCGGGGATCCGCGCCTCGAGATCTTCGTCGCCAACCGGGACCGCGTGAAGGAGCAGCTCTAGGGGCGGCTTGACCGGGGACAGCGCTTCGCCAGCGACGGGGCGTTCCGGCTCTTCCTGCTGCCGGTGGAGGCCAGCCTCCCGCGCCCGAAGAAGCCCGAGCCGGAGGAGTCGGAGCCCGAGGAAGCGGAGGTCAAGGAGGCGCCGCCCCCCCGGCGGGTGAGCCGGGAGGAGCTCTATGCCGATCTGACCGAGGGCCTCGGCGTGACGGGGCAGTTCCTGGTGATGGTGGCCCTGGCCGCGATCGTGGCCGCGATCGGCCTCATCCGGGACAGCGCCACCGTGATCATCGCCGCCATGGTGATCGCCCCGCTCCTCAAGCCGAACCTCGCTCTGGCCCTCGGCACCACCCTGGGCGACCTCGACCTCGTCCGGACGTCCATCCGGGTCAACCTGATGGGAGTGACCCTCGGGCTGGGCCTGGCCACGATCATCGGGGCTCTCCTGCCCATCGACACCGCACCCCTGGAGATCGAGCTCCGCACCTGGGTGGGCCTGGGCGACATCCTCCTCGCCATGGCCTCGGGGGTCGCCGCGGCGTTGTCGGTGACCTCAATGCCGAGCCGCTCTAGCTCCGGTGTTCCGACGACAGATTCCTGTGTCCGGTGGCTCCGGGCAAGACGGCAGAAGCCCGGCTCCGGGCGCAGCGCCGTCGGGTTAGCATCGCTCCATGCGCGTCACCTTCTCCTGCGTCGTTGCTCTCCTGCTCACGACCTCCGGCAGGTCGTCGGAGGCTGCCGGCGGCTCGCCGATCGATCCCGCTCTGCCCGACCGCTTCGCCGGCCTCGCCCTGTCCTGCGTCCACCAGGAGTACCCGAACAAGATCGCCCACGTGATGAGCGGCGACGCCGACGCGCAGCCACCTCGGCAGCTGACTCCGGCATTCTTCGGCTGCTACGACTGGCACTCCGCGGTGCACGGGCACTGGCTGCTGGCCAGGCTCCTGCGGCTCCGTCCGGAAGCCGCGTTTGCCGTCGACGCGCGCCGGGCCCTCGACCGCAGCCTGTCCGCGGAGAACGTGGCGGCGGAGGTGCTCTACCTGGAGGGGGAGGGCCGGGTGAGCTTCGAACGGCCCTACGGGCTGGCCTGGCTGCTGCAGCTCGCGACGGAGCTCAGGGAGAGCGACGATCGCCAGGCTCGCATCTGGTCGGCGGCGCTCGAGCCCCTGGAGCGTCTGGCCGCGGAGAGGATCTCCGACTGGCTGCCCAAGCTCACGCGCCCCATCCGGGTGGGCGAGCACTCGCAGACGGCCTTCGCCTTCGGGTTGACCCTGGACTGGGCACGGACGGCGGGACGGCAGGAGGTGGAGCGCCTCGTCATCGCCCGCAGCCGGGACTACTACCTGGCCGACCGGGACTGTCCCCTGGCCTACGAGCCCTCGGGACAGGACTTCCTCTCGCCGTGCCTCGCCGAGGCCGACCTCATGCGGCGGGTGCTGGGGCCGGCCGAGTTCGCCGACTGGCTCGAGACCTTCCTGCCGTCGCTGCCCACCGACGGGTCGGGCGACTGGCTGGAGCCCGGGATCGTGCTCGATCCGACGGATCCCAAGCTCGCGCACCTCGATGGGCTGAACCTGAGCCGGGCCTGGATGCTGGAGGGGATGGCCGCGGGCCTGGCCGGAGGCGACACCCGCGTCGCCGCCCTTCGTGCGGCCGCCGCCGTTCATCGCGGGGCCGGGCTTCGTGCGGTCACCGGCGAGCACTACGAGGGCGGCCACTGGCTCGGCACCTTCGCGGTCTACCTGGTGACCGGCCGCGGTCTCCCGAGGCCGCAGTCAGCGTCCCGCGGTGAGGCGCGGGAGACACGGTCATCCCCGCCGGCACCGTAGCGGGGGTAGCACGGTCTCCTGCCTCGGCCCGGACTCGGCAGAAACCGGAGAGTCTCCATCCCGCCGTGATAGCGTGGGGACGACAGCCATGACCGACACTCGCCCACCGCTCCTGATGGTCCACGAGGACGACGACCTGGTGGCGGTGAGCAAGCCCGCGGGCGAGGCGGTCATCGCCGAGCGGAGAGGGGCTCCCGAAGCCTGCCTGCGGCGACGGCTGGAGGCGCAGATCGGCCGGCGGCTGTGGGTCGTGCACCGCATCGACCGGGACGCGTCCGGGCTGGTCGTCTTCGCCGGGAACGCCGACGCGCACCGCTCCCTGAGCCTGGCCTTCGAGCACCGGCAGGTCACGAAGACGTACAGGGCGCTGGCCGGCGGGGCTCTCGAGAGGGAGCACGGGACGATCGACGTCGCCCTGCACGCGGCCCGACGAGGAAAGTCCCGCCCGGCGGGACCGGGTGAGCCGGGGCGACGCGAGGCGACCACCGAGTACGCCGTGGAGAGGACCTGGCGCCGCGAGGGCGCGGCCGTCTCTCTCCTCGAGGTCCTCCCGCGCACGGGACGGCGGCACCAGATCCGCGTGCACCTGAGGTCGATCGGGGCTCCCCTGCTCTTCGACCCTCTCTACGGCCGCGGGCTCCTGCCGCCCGGACTCGACCGGGCACCCTGTGCGCGGCTCGCCCTCCACGCCCGGCGTCTCGAGCTGCCCGCGCCGAGAGGCGACGGTCGGCTGGTGCTCGAGGCCCCGCCAGCCGAGGATCTCGAGCAGCTCCAGAGCTGGCTCGACGGCGAGTGGTCCTCCCCGCCGGAGGCACCGGCCCGGCGTTGACCGGTCCTTCGCCGTCGCCGTAGCATGTGCGGGTTGTCCGAGGGGGTTCCCATGCCACGGTCCTGGATTCTCAAGACGTGCGCCGTCGCGCTCCTCGCCGCGATCGGGGCCTGCGCGACGAACCCGGCGACGGGCAAGAGGGAGATCATGCTCGTCAGCGAGGGGCAGGAGGTCGCCCTCGGCACACAGGAGGACCAGAAGGCGGTCGCCTCCTTCGGTGTCTACGACGACCCGGCGCTGCAGGACTACGTGGCGAGCCTGGGCCACTCCATCGCCGAGAGGACGGAGCGACCGGACCTGCCCTGGACCTTCCGCCTCGTCGACGACGCGGCGGTGAACGCGTTCGCCCTCCCCGGCGGCTTCGTGTACGTGACCCGGGGCATCCTCGCCCACCTCGACTCGGAGGCCCAGCTCGCGATGGTGATGGGTCACGAGGCCGGACACGTGACCGCACGGCACAGCGCCGCGCAGATGAGCAGCCAGCAGCTGATGACGCTCGGCATGGGCGTGGGGATGATCGCGGTCCCCGAGCTGCGCCGCTACGGCGACCTGGCCCAGCTCGGGCTGGGTCTGCTCTTCCTCAAGTTCGGCCGGGACGACGAGAACGAGGCCGACACCCTGGGCTTGCGCTACGCCGTCCGCCTCGGGTACGACCCGGCCGAAGGGGCTCGGGCCTTCCGGATGCTGGACCAGCTCTCGAAGCAGTCGGAGGCGGGCCGGGTGCCGGGCTGGCTCTCCACCCACCCCGACCCCGGCGACCGCTACCAGCGTCTCCTGGCCTCGGTCCGGGAGCAGGGTCTGGATGGGGGATACGTCCGTCGCGAGGCCTACCTCGAGCGCCTGGACGGGATGACCTTCGGAGAGAACCCTCGAGAGGGCTTCTTCCGAGAGACCGCCTTCTATCACCCCGACCTGCGCTTCCGGATCGAGATGCCGCAGGGCTTCAAGGGAGAGAACACGAAGCAGGCGGTCTGGGCGGTGAGCCCCGACGGCGACGCCGTCTTCCAGCTCACCCTGGCCGAGGGAGGCTCGCCCGACCAGGCGGCGCGCGACTTCTTCGGGAGCCAGGAGATCCAGACCCGGGAGACCGACCGCACCACCGTCAACGGACTGCCCGCCGTCCTGGGGACCTTCGACGCCCTCTCCGGCCAGACGCCGGTGCGCGGGGTCGCCGCCTTCGTCCACCTGGACGACCGCGTCTATCGTCTCGTCGGGTACACCGGCCGCGCCGACTTCGCCCGATACTCCCGCTCCTTCGGCACGGCCATCCGCTCCTTCGGTCCCCTGCGCGAGCGGTGGGCTCTCGACGTGCAGCCCCGCCGCATCGACGTGGTGGTGCCCCCGCGGGACATGACCCTGGCCGAGTTCATGAAGCAGTACCCCTCCACCGTGCCCGAGTCCACCGTCGCCGTCATCAACCAGCTCGGGCGCGGGGACACGATCGAGGGGGGTCGGCAGGTCAAGCGCGTCACCGGCGGCGACACGTGAGCCCCCCCGGTCTCCCTGATAGACTTCGCCCGGCATCCGCTGCTCGGAAAGGAGGACGACGATGAGCACCCCTCTCCCCATGCGCCGGCTCGGATTGAGCGGGCCGGAGATCACGACCGTCGGCTTCGGGGCCTGGGCCGCCGGAGGGGGCGGCTGGGCCTTCTCCTGGGGCCCCCAGGACGATGGCGCATCGGTCGCCGCCATCCGCTACGCCCTGTCCCGCGGCGTGAGCTGGATCGACACCGCGGCGGTGTACGGCTACGGACACTCCGAGGAGGTCGTGGCGAAGGCCCTGGCCGACGTGCCGCTGAGCGAGCGGCCCCTGGTCTTCACCAAGTGCGGTCTCAGATGGGACGACGAGAACCGCATGGCCGCGCCCCGGCGCGACTCGCGCCCGGAGCGCATCCGCGAGGAGTGCGAGGCCTCGCTGCGGCGCCTGGAGGTCGAGACGATCGATCTCTACCAGTTCCACTGGCCCGACGAGACCGGGACCCCGGTGGAGGACTCCTGGGGCACCATGCTCGAGCTCGTGGAGGAAGGCAAGGTCCGCTGGGTGGGCGTCTCGAACTACGACGTGGCGCTGCTCGAGCGCTGCGAGGCGGTGGGCCACGTGGAGTCTCTCCAGCCCCCGTTCTCGATGATCCGCCGCGACGTGGGAGGGAGCGAGATCCCCTGGTGCGCGGACAACGGGACCGGGGTGATCGTCTACAGCCCCATGCAGTCGGGGCTCCTCACCGACTCCTTCGGCCGCGAGAGGGTCGAGGCCTTCGCCCCGGACGACTGGCGGCGGCGCTTCGACCACTTCCAGTCGCCACGCCTGGAGCAGAACCTCGCCCTCCGCGATGCCCTCAAGCCCATCGCGGCGAAGCACGGGACCACGGTGGCGGCGGTGGCGGTGGCCTGGACGCTGACCTGGCCGGGACTGACCGGCGCCATCGTGGGCGCCCGCTCCCCGGAGCAGGTGGACGGGTGGCTCGGCGCGGCGGGGTTGACCCTGGACGAGGAGGACCTCCAGACGATCGTCGCCGCCATCGAGACGACGGGTGCCGGCTCGGGACCGGCCGTGCCGCCGGAAGACTGACCTCCCGGACCCGGCATCCGGCGGCAACGAGATGTCCGCCCGCCCCGACCCCTTCCCGGCCTTCTTCGAGGCCCTGGAGGCGCGGCACCGCGCCGATCTCTCCTTCGCGGAGGTCCGACGCGCCCTCCAGGCGCTGTCGTCGCTCTACGTGGAGCGGCGGGAGCGGATGCGCTCGGGAGCGGTCTTCGAGGGCAAGGGCAAGCGGGCGGCCTTCGCCCTCTACTACGGTCCCCTGCACTTTCTCCTGGTGAGGGAGATCGTCCGCGCTCTCGCCCCCGCTCGCCGATCCCCACGGCGGATCCTGGACCTCGGGTGTGGCACCGGGACAGCGGGGGCGGCATGGGCCCTGGAAGACGAGTCGACCGCGGAGGTGACGGCGGTCGACGTCAGCGGCTGGGCGGTGAACGAGGCGCGGTGGACCCTCCGCCAGCTCGGGCTGCGTGGTCGTGCCGCGCGAGGCGACGCCGTCTCCCAGAAGCTCCCCCGGCCTCCGGCGGGCCTCCTCGCCGCCTTCACCGTCAACGAGCTGGACGAGGCGTCGCGGGCGCGCCTGCTGCCCCGGCTCCTGGGGGCGGCGGGCGGGGGCGCGACGGTCCTGATCGTCGAGCCGCTCTCGCGGCGGGTCAGCCCCTGGTGGCCGGAATGGTCGGAGGCGGTGAGATCGGCCGGCGGCCGCGAGGACGAGTGGCGTCTTCCCGCCACCCTTCCGCACACACTGGCTCTCCTCGGCAAGGCCTCCGGCCTGGACAACCGCGAGCTGACGGGCCGCTCTCTCGCCCTCGGCTACGACTGACCACGCTTGCTCTTCCGTCGAGTGAAGCAGAGGCCGGACCAGGTGGCGTCGATGGCTGCGATCTTGTAGTCGACGAGCCCGGCGGCGAGGCCGAAGGCGCGGACCTCGTTCCCGCCGAGGTCGGTGGCGGCGCCGGAGGCCTTCTTCGGCCACACGATCCACAGCGCCCCGGGCTCTCCCATCGCCCCAGCCGCGGTGGCGAAACGCTTCTCCAGGTCGGCCCTCGATCTCACGAAGAGGAGGACCACGTTTGCGGCCTTGCCGACGCCGCGACGCAGGCGGGCCTCCTCGGGAAGCGTGCCGAGGGTCTTCTCGAAGCCAGTCGGTGCGCCGAGGAGGCTCACGAGCGACCCGGCCTTGATGCCGAGCTTCTTCGGGAGGGGAGTGCCCGAGTACCCGGCCATGGTGCCGGGCACCACCGGGTTCGCGGGCGGGCGGCGGGCCGCCCGCTGGACCGCGCCCCGCACTCCCCTCCAGGGGGTGTAGGTCGCGTCGGGGAGAGCGGCCTTCAGCCGCGCCGTCTTCTCCGGGTCCCCCTCGATGATGACGAGGGGGACGGCGCGTGTGGCCTTGATCTGGCGCAGGGCGGTGGCCAGGGCCCGCCCCTGCGACGGCTGACGGGCCAGGTCGATGACGATGGCATCGGGCGGGTCCTTCCGGAGCGCGGCCAGCCCGGGCATGCCCCCCGGCCACAGGGTCTCGACGTGATGGCCGGCCTTGCGCAGGATGGCCACGCAGGCGGCGACATCCTCGGGCTTCGGGTGAAGGACGACGATCCGGCTCATCGGGCGAGATCCGCCACGAGGCGTGGGCGCATCAAAGATCCTCCTTCGTGGGCTGACCGGGGGCCAGGGGGCCAATGCTACGGCGAGGCGGGCGGAGGTTCAACGCACCGCGACACCTCCGGCGGGCCCGGAGGCTGGCCACGGCACGCGGCCGCAGCTTCGCCGGTCCGCGAAGCCCGATCGAGCCCCCGATCCGGGCGAGTCGATATGGGCCACCACCTCCAAGTTGTTGAACAACAATGAATTGGACGCGAGAAAGACCTGTCGCCCCGAGGGCCACACGCGGTAAGCTGGGCCTCGGTTCTTCTCCCGGCAAGGAGGTCGCAGATGAGATCACGTCTTCCGTGGTGCGCGCTGCTGGTGCCGGCGCTCACCTTCGTCGGATGCACCGCCACGACCGAGCCCGTGGCGAAAGCCACCACGATCCCGATCACGACGCCGTCGGACGAGGCCCGCGCGCTCTACCTCGAGGGTCGGGACCTCGTGGAGAAGCTGAGGGCGGCGGACGGGCAGGAGCGCTTCCGCAAGGCTGCGGCGCTGGACGAGAGCTTTGCCCTCGCCTGGTACGGTCAGGCCCTGTCCGCCCAGTCGGCGAAGGAGTTCTGGGAGGCGCTGGAGAAGGCGAAGGCGCGGGTCGGAGAGGTGTCGGAGGGGGAGCGACTCATGATCCTCGCCCTCGACGCCGGGGCAGGGAGCGACCCGACAGCCCAGGCCCGATACCTCAGCGAGCTGACCGTCGCGTACCCCGAGGACGAGAGGGCCTGGAACCTCCTCGGGGTGAACCATTTCGTCCGCCAGGAGTACGGTGAAGCCATCGCCGCCTACGAGAAGGCGATCGCCATCGCCCCCGAATACTCAACCCCGTACAACCAGCTGGGCTACGCGCGACGCTTCCTGGGCGACCTCGAAGGGGCCGAGGAGGCCTTCAAGAAATACATCGCGCTGATCCCCGACGACCCCAACCCCTACGATTCCTACGCCGAGCTCTTGATGAAGACCGGGCGCTTCGAGGAGTCCATTTCCAACTACGAGAAGGCCCTCGAGCAGGACCCCCACTTCGTGGCGTCCTTCGTCGGCATCGGGCTCAACCAGGTCTACCTCGGTGAGCCGGAGAAGGCCCGAGAGACCTTCGCCCGGCTCGGCGAGGCCGCCCGGACCACCGGCGAGAGGAGAGCGGCGCTCTTCCGCACTGCCGAGTCGTGGGTGTTCGAGGGCGAGACGGACCGGGCTCTCGCCGCGGTCGAGGCCATGACTGCCCTCTCGAAGGAGGAAGGCGACAAGGCGACGATGGCCGGCGATCTGAACCTGATGGGCAACATCCTTCTCGAGGCCGGACGGCCGGACGAGGCCCTGGCCCACTTCGAGAAGGCCATCGCGGTGAGCGACGGCTCCGAGACTCCCGACAGCGCGCGGGCCGCCTTCCGCCGCAACTCGCTCTTCAACACTGCCCGGGTCGCCCTGGCCCGGCGCGATCTCGAGGGGGCACGGTCCCAGGCCGAGGAATACGCCCGACAGGTGGCGGTGAACGCGGTGCCCTTCGAGCAGCGTCAGAGCCACCACCTCCTGGGGCTCGTCGCCCTCGCCGGAAAGGACCACGAGGCGGCGGTGAAGGAGCTGCTGCAGGCCAACCAGCAGGATCCGCGGGTCCAGTACCTCCTCGCCCAGGCCTACGAGGGAGGGGGTGATCCGGAATCGGCGCGGAAGGCGTGCCGGCAGGCGGCCGAGCACAACGGCCTGAACTTCAACTACGCGTACGTCCGGAACGACGCGAACGCGATGATCGCCGGGGGGTAGAAGCCACCGGGCACGGAACGGGGCCCGTCCCGCTCACCGTCGGGTGATGGGGACCAGGCGCCCGCTCCCGAAAGCCGTCTCGGTGACCTTCAGCACGACGCCGAACTGGTGGCGCTTGTGCTCCGAGCGGCGCAACGCCGCGTCGCTGCGGTGCGACTGCACCAGCGACTCCAGGCGCGGGGCCTCGACCGCGTAGTCGAAGGGGTCCACCTGCCCGGGGGCGAGCTCCGCGCTGGGGGCCCGGCTGAGAACGTACGGGGGAATCCCCCCGACGTGCCGGGCAAGGGCCGCGACGTCGAGCTTGGTGAGGTCAGCGATGGGGGCCAGGGCGCCGGCGAGGTCGCCGTAGAGCGTCCCGTAGCCGAGGGAGATCTCGGTCTTGTTGCTGGTGTTGAGGAGGAAGCCCCGGTGGCGGTTGACGTGAGCCATCAGGACGACCATCCGCAGCCGGGCCTGGAGGTTCTCGTCGGCCAGGCGACCGTCGGCGGTCTGGTCGAGCACGGTCCCCAGGGTCTCCTCTGCGGCGCGGTGGAGCGTCTCGAGGGGCACGATGTCGAGCCCGATTCCCAGGGACGACGCGATCTCGCGTGCGGCCTTGGTGGAAGCGGACTCGGTGTGGCGTGACGGGATGGCGACCGCCGAGACACGCTCCGGGCCCAGGGCGTCCGCGGCGAGCCGCGCCACCAGAGCCGAGTCGATGCCACCGGAGAGCCCGAGGAACGCCCGTTCGAGCCGGTTCTTCTCGGCGAACCCGCGGATGCCCAGGACGAGTGCGTCGTGAAGATCGTCGAGGTCCTCCGTGTCATCCCGAGGATCTCCGTCGTCTGGACGTGAGACGAGGGATCTGCTGCCCGACACCCCGGCATCGGGTTCCTCGCCCACCGTCCTCGGCCAGACGGGCACGTCCGCCACCGCGACCGCCTCGCGGAAGGCCGGGAGCTGGGCCCGAAGGGTGCCGTCTCCGTCCAGGACGAAGCTGCGGCCGTCGAAGACGATCTCGTCCTGCGCCCCCACCGCGCTCACGTGGACGACCGGGAGTCCGGCACGGCGGGCGTGACGCAGGCGGGCCCCGGCCGCGCCCCGCCGGAAGGGAAGCGCGGCCAGGCAGACGAGCAGCTCCGCTCCCGCGTCCCTCAGCTCGAAGGGCGGATGAGCCGGGTAGCCCTCGTCCCACAGGTCCTCGCAGACGAGGAGCCCCACGCGCCGACCAGCCAGATCGAGCGGCGGCCGCGCCTCCCCCGGGAGAAACCACCGGGGCTCGTGAAAGACGTCGTAGGCGGGCAGGAGGCGCTTGGCCACCTGCGCCCTCACCCGCCCCCGCTCGAGCAGCGCGGCCACGTTGTGGAGGCCAGGGTGACGGGGCGGCCGGGTCGCGGCACGCGCCACCGCTCCCACCACGACCGGGGGCGCGCCCCGCAGGCGTTCGGCCAGGTCCTCGGTCGCTTCGAGGGCCGCCGCCACGAAGCTGTCGTCGAGCAGGAGGTCCCGGGGCGGATACCCGGTGACGGCCAGCTCGGGCAGCACCACCAGCTCGGCCCCGCCCCGCGCCGCCTGCTCCACCGCGGCCACGCAGCGGCCGACGTTCCCCTCGAGATCCCCGACCCAGCAGTCGATCTGCGCCAGGCCGACCTTCATGACGCCGGCGCCACCCCCCTCAGTCCAGCTCTCCGGCCACGGCCTCGAGCAGGTTCAACGCGGCGAGGACGGTGTCCCGCCGGAGGCACACCGCATCTCCGAGCAGGAAGGCTCGATAGCCCAGCCCCATGAGAAACGCCGCGTCGCCGATGTCGGCCGCGCTCGGGACCGGATCGTCGGCCAGGGAGTCGAAGAGGCGGCTGGCGACCATGGCCTCGGGGTCGGCGCGGATGATCGTGCGCAGCGCCCCCACGATGCGGTGAGGCCGTCCGACCTCCACGTAGAGGTCTCCACGGGCCGCGCACAGGCGCCCGAGGGCGGCCCCGTGCTCGCGTGCGAAGACCAGGCCCTCTTCGTTCTCGATCTTGAGCACGACCTCGGCGCCGGGGAGAAGTCCCCGCACCTCCTCGAGGTCGGACGGCCGCTCCACATAGGAGAGCATCACCCGGCGAGGTCCGGCCTTCCCCATGGCCTCGAGGTACTCCCGGTCCCGGGGTGTCAACGTGCCCTCGACCCTCAGCCCCGGATCCACGATGTTGACGGACTCGCCCGGCCCCACCAGCCTCCGCGGGCCGTCGGCGAGGATGAGGCGGTCGCCGTCCACCGCCGCCACGCGCACCCGCTCGTGGCCGTCGCTGAACCAGGCGTCCACCGGCGTCCGCACGCGGATCCGGTGGCTGAGGCGCACCTCCGTGAAGGGCGGGATGCCGGCTGCGGCCACCCGGAGCTGCCGGCCCTTGAGGTCGACCCAGAGCGGAGGGCCGAGGCGGCCGAGACGCTTCAGGACCGCCAGAGGCTCTTCGCGCAGCGGCATCACGGTGTTGAGACGGAGCCCGCGCACGAGGGGGTGGGCGGCCACCTCTTCGAGGAAGTCCGCGTACGGCGGGACGGTGACGATGGCCCCGACCTTCATCGCCGCTCGGCTCCCCCGGCTAGAGCTTGAGGGTGACCCCGCAGTAGCCGCAGGCGAAGAGGCCCCCGGCGTCGGTGGGGATCGATCCGCCGCAGCGCGGACAGACCATGGCGATGGGCCTGGAGAGCTTCGCCACCTTCTCCTCGGGCTGACGCGCGCGCATGTTGTCCTGGAAATCGCCGAAGCGGCCCCAGGCCCGGGCGATGAGCCCCATGGCGTAATCGACCGCGCGCTCCTCGTCCTCGATGCGCATGATCTTCTGCGCGCCGATGGCCTCGGCCCACTGCTGGTCGACCTGGTCGTTCGGGCGGCTGCTCCCGCGGCGCAGGAACCAGACGTTGTAGCGCCTGGCCACCCGGCGCCACGCCTCGAGGGCGTCGACGTCGCCCTGGGGATCGTCCCCCAGGAGCTCCCGGATCTGGTCGCGCGGCACCTTCGGGTGCATGGTGATATCGCCGAAGACGATGAGGAACGGCTTCTCCTCGGCCTCGGGCACGTCCACGTGGGTGTCGACCCAGTGTGCGAAGAGGCCGTAGCTCTCGGGGGCGTCTCCGCCCCCGCCCTCACCGTAGAGCGACTTCAGGAGCTGCTCCAGATCGTAGCCGCCGGCGAACGGGGTGACCTGGAGCGGCCAGCGGTCCACCCCGGCGTCGCCGATCGCCGCGAAGCAGATCTCGAGGTCCTCGCGGTACTGGGAGAGCGTGTTGTAGAGCAGCGGGAGACGGTCGAAGATCTCGGCCGGCCAGCTCGCCATCGACCCGGTCACGTCGACCGCCACCACCAGCGGGTTCTTCGAGTCCGAGCGGACGCGCTTCTTCGGGTCGATGATCCTCTCGTTGGGACCGGAGCCGCGCTCGTAGGTGCGTCCCCCCGCCGCCGCGGCGCGGCGCGCGGCCCGAGCTCGCCGGTCCGCCCCCGACTTGCTGTAGGCGTATCTCGCCTTCCCGTACCAGGAGCTGGTGTCGTCGTCCCACGAGTACATCGATCACCTCACCGTTGGCGGCGCGTCGAGCGCCAACGTCTCGAGTCCGAACTCCCTCCGGAACCTCTGGTCGAGCCCTCGCTCCTCGACATAGACCGCGACCTCGTCGGGCACGAGGGTGCGCCAGCCCTCCCCGCGGGCCATCTCGCGGCGCACCCGGGTCCCGTCGATCCGGACGCGCTCCTCGGGCGGGACGAGATCGACCGGGTGCACGATGGTGTAGTGTGCGGCGAGGAGCCCGGCGACATAGGGGTTGGCCGTCACGAAGGCATCGAGCCGCCCGAACATCTCGGCCACCAGGGCTCGCCACCGCGGGCCGTCGTCGAGGTCGGGGACCTCGAGGAGCGTGACGCTCGACGCATCTTCCAGGACGAGCCCCAGCATGTCGCGCGTCTCGGCCGCACTGAACGGGTTTCGGGCGTTGAGGCGGTTGGAGCTTCCGATTCCCAGGAGAACCTGGTCGGCCCGGGCCACGAGGGCACGCACGACGGCCGCGTGGCCCCGGTGGACGGGCTTCCACCGGGCGATCATCCCGACCCGCTTCCACTGGTCTCCGGGGAGTGCCACGCGGGGACAAGGGTAACCCAGATCGGACGGGCTCCCCTTCGGCTTCACCGGCGCATCCCGGGCACCCGCTCCAGGATCTCCTCGGCGCCGATCTCACGGCACAGGGCCTCGAGGTCGTCCTGCCGCGGACCCGTCCACCTCAGATCGTCGAGGCCCTCATCGAGCGGGACGTCGGTGCGCAGCGTCGCCAGCCGGCGGTAGAGCTCCGCTTCTTCGCGCCGCTCGGCCAGCGACCTCGCCAGGCGGTCCCGGCCCCGGACCTTCACCGCCCAGTCCGCGGCCGCGTCGGGGATGGCCTCGATCTTCTCGTAGTGGCCCAGGACGGTCGCGGTCGACTTCGCGCCCCAACCGGGAATTCCCGGGATGCCGTCGGCCGCATCCCCAACGAGGCCGAGCCAGTCCGGGATCGACGCCGGCGGGACCCCGAAGCGCTCGATCACGCCGTCCTCGTTCCGGTCGCGCCCCTGCCGGCGATCCCGGCAGATCACCCGGCTCTCCACGATGCACTGGGAGAGGTCCTTGTCCGGAGAGCAGATGATCACCTGCTCGACACCTGGCTGGTCGCGAAAGCGCGCGGCGCCGGTGGCCAGCCCGTCGTCGGCCTCGAAATCCACCATGGACCACACCACCAGCCCCAGGGCGGCGATCGCGCGCTCGGCGAGCCCGAACTGGGCGAACAGCTCGGGCTCGATCCCCTCCCCGGTCTTGTAGCCGTCGAACATCTGGTTGCGGAACGACTCGATGACGGTGTCGAAGGCCACCGCCACGTGGCTGACGTCCCGCTCCCGGAGCAGCGACACCAGGGTGGCCAGGAGCCCCCGGACCGCGCCCACCGGGCGGCCCCGGCGGTCGTGGGCGGGGGGAACGCCGAAGTACGCCCGGAAGAGCTCGTACGTGCCGTCGACGAGGTGGACCTTCACCGGGAACTCCTGGCCCACATTATTCCATCAAGATCCTCGATGAATCCGCTCGTCCGAAACGGACCCGAGCCGACCTGGGGTCGTGTAGACTCACGAGAGCCGCGCCCTCTCCCGTGATCCTGGCCGGATTGAAGCGCATCGAGGAGCGACTCGAAGACGACGGCGCCGACCGCGCCCGGCTGAGAACCGAAGTCGTTCAGCTGCGCTCCAAGGTCGCCGACCTCGACGCCCGCATCCGCGAGATCGAAACGCGCCTGGCGGACGAGTAGGCGGGTCCGCCCGCTCACCCGGCCCGGGCGCCCCCGAGGAGGTGCCTTCGACGTCTAGTTCTGTGCGGTGGCCGCGGCGGCGCGCTGAGCGCGACGGCGCGTGTAGCCCAGGTCCCAGGTCACGAACAGCCGCACCTCCGGATTGCGCTGGGTCCGGTCCTTCAGCACCTCCAGGGAGTACTTGCTGTCCCGGTAGAAGATGATCCCGTCGGCGCCGAGGCTGAAGTTCTGGGTGATCGGGACGTTGACCCTCAGCCGGAAACGGTGCACCTGATGGCTCGCGCTGGATCCCTCGAGCCCCCCTTCGTTGTCCTCCGGGTCCGGGTTCCAGATCGAGCCGTTGCGGACGTCGATGTACGTGTAGCGGTACCGCAGATCGACGATCGGCCGCCCCTTCCGGATGTAGAAAGCCTCGGCTCCGAAGCCGATCCCGGGTCCGTAGTCGTACTCTCGAAATCTCTCCCGGTTGGCCACGTCGCCCAGGAAGGAGTAATCAGCGTTCACCGCCGCGCTCGCGACCCCATAGCCCACCAGGCGCGTCACGAAGCGGTTCGCGCCCAGGGGGCTTCCGTGGTTCGAGTAGTAGCCCACGCCGAAGGCCTGGCCCCCGTACTCGTAGGCCTCGTTGTCGATGTAGTCGAAGTCCTGGATGATCGCCACCACGTGCTTGGGGTCGTTGGGATCGCCCAACACCCAGGAGGCCAGGTCGCCTCGGATAGTGAGCTCTCCCACCCGCGTCTTGTCTCCATAGTTGAGCTGCATGGTGGTGTCGAAGCGGTCGTAGGGCCGGCGGCGCTCGTTGTAGAAGGCGTTCCCGTACTGGATGTCGGCGGAGAGGAACCCGTAGGTGTTGGTGTTCTCGGAGATCGACTCCCCCTCGCCGATGATCCGCGCCCCCGCGCTCAGCTGGAACGCGAAGTGCGGCGGACGCCAGTCATAGGGGTTCTCGGGATTGCCCTGGACACGCGTGGCCCGGCCCGAGAGGAAGCGGTTGAACTGGCCGACAGGATTCACCGGGAAGGCCGCGATCTCGCGCCAGACCCGCCCCTCCTTCTTCGTGTTGTCGAGGATCACGTTCCCAAGGCGGTACGCCCACTCCCCTCGGGCGACGCCTCCGATGCCGGTACTGATCATGTCGTTCCAGGACATGGGGTGCGTCTCGCCGCAGCACTCCCACACGAAGGCCCCGGCGATGGCCATGGCCGAGGAGCCCCAGAACCCGATGCCGTTGGCGCGAGCAGAGTTGTAGTAGGTCGCGCCGTTGAAGGGGTGGACCAGCTGATTCGTCTTGAACTTGTTGTCGTCGTAGGTGAAGCCGGTCTTGAAGTTGTCGTACCAGCTGCGGGGGCTGATCTGGTTGAAGTTGGCCTTGCGGACGTACTCGTTGAACATCGACGCGCCAAAGTTGATTCCCAGCATCTCGGCGGTGGCCCAGCCCCAGCTGCGGGGGACACCCCAGGCGTCGCGGCTCCGGTCCTCCGGCGGCAGGGGTCGGATCTCGCCGGTCGAGGGGTCCCTCGAGGGCGGCATCACCTCCACCCCGCCGCCCAGCGGCCGCCAGGTGAGGCCAGCCTTGAAACCGTACTCCTGCCCCGACCGGACGGGGTCCTTCTGGCTCACCGGCGGGTCGACGGGACCGACGAGCGGAGGGGTGGTGCGGTACTCACCCGTCCAGTAGCCCGCCCACCACGCGGAGACGTCGAGGGACACGCTCGGGTGGACCTGGATCTCCACACCCGGCTGCAGCGCGTAGCTCACCCCGTTCGCCCACGCCGTGGGGCTGGCCCCCGGCTCGAGGTTCTCCGGATCGTCGAAGTAGAACAGCACGCTCCGGGGGTGGATCCGGGCGATCCCGATGCGACCCTCGAGGTACGGGCGCACCTTGCCACTGTGGTTCAAGAGCCGCCGGGCGAAGAGGTAGGTGTCGAAGCGCGCCCACTCCTTCTCGTCCTCGTAGGGCGGCTTCATGGCCATCGAGCCGAACTGGATCCCGCCGCCGAAGCGCCAGGCCCCCGTGCCCTTCGAGATGTTGAGGTCGAAGTTGACGGGCTTCTCCAAGAAGTCTCCGTACTCACCGCGGGTGATGACACCGGCGCCGAGGGTCGAGCTGATCACCCACTCCCCGTAGTACATGTCGCCGGGCTCGTCCTGGGCCGACGCGGGCGCGGCCCACGTCAGGACACACGCGACAGCGGCAACGGCGGATGTCAGGCGCATTTTGGCAATCCTCCCTAGTCTGAACGACCATCCTACCCGATTCGGGGCAGGGGCCCTTCGTCCTCGGACGCCAATTCCGGGCGCGACGATGCGCCGCGGCGGGAATGTCCTCGGTGCAGGAACCAGGCGTCGAGCACGACACGTCGCGCGAACCAGGGCGACGCCAGGAGGATCGCCCCCGCGAGGCGGGCCGCCGGCGCCGGGAGCGCGCGAGGCGTCGGCGTCGGGCCCAGCTCCTCTTCCAGCCGCCGGAGGTAGACCTGGAGGTGCGCCTCGTCGTCCTCCCCGGCCGTTTCGAGGAGAGCCTCCGCCGCCAGCCGGCCGGAGACGACCGCGGGCCCGATGCCCTCCCCGCTCGCGCCGAAGGCGAGCCCCGCCGCGTCGCCCACGAGCAGCAGCCCGTCCCCGACCGCGCGGCGGGGCCGGCCCGCGCGGAGGCCGTAGGCGTGTCCCCGCCACCCCCTCGCCGGCGGACGCTCGATCCGCCCCCTCCGTACCAGCCAGTCGACGAAGGCGGCCACGTGCCGGCCGAGAGCCCGCGGGTCCCGTCGGCCCAGGCCGACGTTGAGGACGCCGCCCTTGCGGAAGCACCAGCCGTACCCCTCCAGATCGCGGCAGAAGTAGAGCTCGGGACGCTCTGCTTCGACCCGACAGGCTTCGAGGGTCTCGCCCGCGAGGGCGAATTCGATCTCCTGCGCCACCACCACCGAGCTCGCCTCCGCCCCGCCGTTCAGGAATCGCGCCACCGGGCAGAAATGCCCTCCGGCCCCGACGAGCACCGGGGCGGCGTAGGCGTCGTTCAGCACCCACTCGCTTCCCGCCCGGCGGATCTCCCGGACCCGCTCCCCCTGTCGGACACGCGCGCCAGAGCAACGCAATAGCTCGGCGTCGAGCTCCAGGCGTCGGATTCCGTAGCTCACGGTCGCCCCGTAGTCGACGTCCACCGCTCGACCGCCGATCCGTCCCACGCGGAAGCGGGAGATCGGCTGCATCGTGTGCTCGCGGCCATACTCCTCGAGGCACATCGGCAGCTCGGCCACGACGTCGGGCGTGATCCAGCCCGCACACGGCTTGTCGCGCGGGAAGGTGGCGGCGTCGAGGACGAGGGCGTCCCGGCCCCCGGCCACCAGCCGGGCCGCGCAGGCCGAGCCCGCGGGGCCGCCGCCGACGATCAGGACGTCGGCGCGTTCCACGAAGGACCGGCCTCGCCGTCGTACAGCCCCGCACGTGTCCAGGGAATGGCGTTCGACCCGTGGGGGGCGAACGTCACCTGGAACAGCTGCAGCGAGCCCATGCGGAACGCCGCCTCGGAGCCGGCGAGGTAGAGCCTCCAGAGGCGCCGGAAGCGCTCGTCGAAGCCCACGCGCCCCGCCGCCACCGCCCGCTCGTAGCGCTCGCGCCAGTGGCGCAGGGTCAGCTCGTAGTGCCGCCGGAGGTTCTCGACGTCGAGGACGCTCTGCCCCGCCGGGTTGAGCACCCCGTGGCAGACCTCCTCGAGGGCCGGAGCGTAGGCCCCGGGGAAGATCCGCTCGGTGATCCAGGCGTTCAGGGGACGGGGCCGGTCGCGCGCGATGAAGTGCAGGAGCCCGCGGCCCCGCTCGGGATCGAGGCACCGCCGGAGCACCGCGGCCAGCTCGCCGTAGCTGGGCCGGCCCACGTGCTCCAGCATCCCCACGGACACGAAGGCGTGGCAGCGCCGATCGAGCCGACGGTAGTCCTCCTGGACGAACTCGACGCGGTCGCTCAGCCCCTCCCTCCCGGCCCGCTCCCGGGCGTGGCGGATCTGCTCGCGGGACACGTTGCAGGCCAGGACCCGCACCCCGTAGTGACGCGCCATGTGGAGGGCGAGGGAGCCCCAGCCGCAGCCGGCCTCCACCACCGTCTCCCCGGGACGCAGGCCGAGCTTGCGGCACACGTGGTCCATCTTCGTCACCTGGGCCTCCCCGAGGGAGACCTCGGGAGACGCGAAGTAGGCGCAGGTGTAGAGCATCTGCTCGTCGAGCCAGAGCCGGTAGAAGTCGTTGCCGAGATCGTAGTGCTGGTGCACGTTGGCGCGCGCGCGGCGCGGCGAGTGCCGCCGCCAGCTCCGCAGACGGGCGCGGGCGGGCACACGGTCGCGCCTCTCCAGAGCGCGATACGCCGCCTCGAGGGCGGCCACGAGGTCGCCCTCGACCTCGATGCGGCCCTCGGCGAAGGCGTCCCCGAAATGGATCTCCGGGCTCCGAATCAGCCCCAGGACCGCGCGTCGGTCGCGGAAGCGCAGCGTGGCCACCGGCGGCCGGTCTGCGGAGGCCACCGTGGTTCCCCTCAAGGCGAAGCGCAAGGGGGCGGGACTCATGCGCCGGGCGAGGCGTCCCAGGAGCCAGCCGTCGAGGCCTTCCGTCCCCCGATCGTGCACCAGTGGCGAGCCCGCGAAGGGATGGGTCTCCGTTCTCATGAACCCTCCTCGGATGGATGATGCCCTTCGAGTCTAACTCGGGGAACCGGCGGGGAGCACCTCCTTTCTCCCGCGCGCGAGAGCGGCGCCCCCGATCTTTTTCGTTGACGGCTCGGGATCGTCCGAACACACTCAGCGCGGCGATGGTCGCGTGCCGGGCGATCCGTCACGGCGCCGGGCGGCCGCGGGGAGGAGGCGCCATGCCCGCCGAAACCGACGTCTACCGACGGCTCCAGAGGCACCTCGACAACATGCCGGTGGCCTTCCCGGCCACGGATTCGGGCGTGGAGCTGCGGATCCTGAAGCGCCTGTTCACGCCCGAGGAGGCCGAGGTCGCGCTCCTCCTCAGCGCCCTGCCCGAGACCCTCGATCGGATCTGCCGCCGCGCGAGGAAGACGAGGATCCCGCGGGAGGAGCTGGAGCGCACCCTCGATCGGATGGTCGCAAAGGGGTCCATCCTCGGGCGCGGGCCCACCGGGCGCAAGCGCTACGGCAAGGCCCAGCTCGCCGTCGGCATGTACGAGCTCCAGGTCGACCGCCTGACGAAAGAGCTGCAGGAGGACGTCGAGCAGTACTTCCGCGAGGGCTTCGGCGAGGCCTTTCATGGTCCGCGCACCGGGCAGATGCGGACGATCCCGGTGAACGCGCGCTTCGTCCCCGAGCGCCGGGTGGGGCGCTACGACGACGCGCGCCAGCTGATCGAGGGCTCCTCGGGGCCGATCGCCGTCATGAACTGCATCTGCCGGCAGGGAAAGGAGCTCCAGGGACAGCCCTGCCAGCAGACCGAGGCCCGGCGAGTCTGCATGACCTTCAGGGGCGCGGCGCGTCAGCTGGTCGAGGACGGCACCGCACAGACGATCAGCCGAGAGGAGGCGCTGGCTCTCGCCAGGCGCGCCGAAGAAGACGGCATGGTCCTCCAGCCCGAGAACACGCAGGACCCGCACTTCATCTGCTTCTGCTGCGGCTGCTGCTGCGGGGTGCTCACGACGGCGAAGCAGCTCCCCCGCCCCGCCGACTACCTGCTCTCGAACTACCGCGCCACCGTCGATCCCGAGCGGTGCACGGAGTGTGAGACCTGCCACTCGCGCTGCCCCATGGACGCCCTCGAATCCTCGAACGGGGCCACGCGCGTGGACGACGGTCGCTGCATCGGCTGCGGCCTCTGCGTCTCGACCTGCCCCTCCGAGGCCCTCACGCTGGTGGCGAAGGCCACGGAGGTCGTGCCGCCCCGGGATCAGGGATCCCTCTACCAGAAGATCCTCGTCGAGAGATTCGGCCTTCTCCGGACGGCCGGCATGGTGGGCCGTGCCCTGATCGGCCGGCGCATCTGAGGCCCGGCTCAGCCGCTCTCGGGATCGAGCGGGGACAGCAGGGGGGCGGTGGACCGGCTGGCCCCGGAATCGCCGGTCCGGTCGGAGATGCGGAAGGTCAGCAGAACCCCGCCGATGACGAACTCGTCGCCGTCCTCCAGCGCGACCGGCTCGTCGACTCGCTGGCCCCGGCGAAAGGTGCCGTTGCGGCTTTCGGAGTCCTCCAGTGTCGCTCCCTCGTCGGACACGCGGATCACCGCGTGGCGGCGCGAGACGCTGGTGTCGTCGATCCAGACCGCCGCGTCGTGCGCTCGCCCCAGGACGTTCTCTCCGGCCCGGAGCAGGATCTCCCGCCCGCCCCAGAGGATCCGGCAGTCCCAGGGCGATTCCTCGACACCGCCGGCCGGGTCGGGGCTGACCTCCCCGCAGAACGAGTAGCCGAAGCGGGCGACGGTGCGAAGCCAGTGGGGATTCTGGGGATCCTCGCCGAGGGCCTCGCGGACCTCGTGAATGAGCACCGGCAGGTTGGCCCCGGTCACGTGGGTGGACGGCCAGAGACGCTCGTGCAGCTCGTCCTTCGAGACCGCCCGCGGCCGGCACTCCACGAGGAACTGCAGAAGCTCGAGGGCTTTCGGGGTGAGGTGCACGGGCTGCCCGTCGCGCGAGAGCAGACGGGCCTCATCATCCAGGACAAACTCGCCAAACCGTATGCGCAGGGCGGCCTCCCCAGGTCCGGTGAAGAGTGTGCCTTCGAGGGCCCGCAATTCCAAGAAAAATCTAAGGCAAATCCAAGAACTCGCAGATGCCAGAGCTCGCCCACCACCAGGGAAGACGTCTGAGGATTCAGGGTTTGCTCTGCCCGGTCTCGTCTCGGGCGTCCTTGTTGTTGCCTCCCGGGGTCCCGGTGACGGCCCGCCCGAAGGCGCGTGCCTTCTTGGCGAACGCGTCCAGTCGATCGTCGGCCCTGCGGTTGACGGTGCCCTCCGGGTAGCGACCGTCCTCGCCACGCTCACCCGCGGGGAGCCCGGTGAGGAGCTCGACCGCCTGATCCACGGTCTCGACCGGCCAGACGTGGAAGAGCCCCTTCTCCGCCGCCTCCACCACGTCCCGTCGCAGCATCAGGTGCTTGACGTTGGCGGCGGGGATGAGCACCCCTTCCTCGCCGGTGAGGCCGGCCGCCCGGCAGACGTCGAAGAAGCCCTCGATCTTCTCGTTGACCCCGCCGATCGGCTGGAGCTGCCCGTGCTGGTTGACCGACCCGGTGATGCCCCGCCCCTGCTTCACCGGGGCGTCGGCGAGGGCGGAGAGCAGGGCCACGAGCTCGGCGCAGGAGGCGGAGTCGCCGTCGACCCCGGAGTACGACTGCTCGAAGACCAGGCTCGCGGCCAGCGAGAGCGGTCGCTCCGTGGCAAAGCGCTGCCCCAGGAACCCCGAGAGAATCAGGACGCCCTTGGAATGGAGGGGTCCCCCGAGAGCCACCTCCTTCTCGATGTCCACCACGCTCCCGTTGCCGAGGCGCACCCGGGCGGTGATGCGGGTGGGCCGGCCGAAGGAGTATCCTCCCAGCTGAAGGACGGAGAGGCCGTTGACCTGGCCCGGCTCCTCGCCCCGGGTGTCGATGAGGACGGTGCCGCGGCGGATGTCCTCCTGGACGCGCTCGCGGATGCGACTCGCCCGCCGGATCCAGGCGTCGATCGCGGCCTGGATGTGAGCGGCGGAGACCACCTCCGCTTCTGCCTCGCCCGCGAGGTAGTCCGCCTCGCGCAGGAGGTCGGCCAGCGACTCGGCGTGGACGTGCAGCTTCTCCGAGTCCCCGGCGCGGCGCGAGGAGTGCTCCACCGCGCGGGCCACCGCGCCGGGATCGAGCGGGCGCAGCTCCTCCCTTCGCGCGAAGGTCCCGAGGAGACGCGCGTACAGCGCCTCCCCCTCCGACGTCCGGTCGAGCTGCTCCTCGAAGTCGGCCGCGACCTTGAAGAGCTCGCAGAAGTCGGGGTCGAGGGCAGAGAGGAGGTAGTAGAGCTGGCGCTCGCCCACCAGCACGACCTTCAGGCCGAGGGGAATGGGCTCGGGCTCGAGAGAGGCGGTCGTGACGATGCTGAGGGCACGCGCGAGGGAGTCGACCCGCACCACCTGCGAGCGCAGCGCGCGCTTGATCTCGTCCCAGGCCATCGGCTGCTGCAGCAGCTTGCGCGCGTCCACGATGAGGTAGCCGCCGTTGGCGCGGTGCAGGGCCCCGGCCTGGATGAGGGTGAAGTCGGTGACCAGGTTGCCGAGCTCGGAGACGTACTCGATGCGGCCCACCAGGTTCGCGTAGGTGGGGTGGTCCTCGTAAACGACCGGGGCTCCGGCGTCGCTGCGGGTGACGAGCACGTTCACCTCGTAGCGCCGGAATGACCGCTTCTCCGCTCCCCGGCCCCCCAGGAGGGCCTTCACCGCGTCCGCCCCCTCGGGAGGAGGGAGGAAGTCGCCGGCGTTGTCGACGACGTCGCGCTCGACCTCGCTGAGGTACCCCAGCACCTCCGGCACGTCCGTCCAGTGCGCCCTGACCTCGTCGACGAGGTGGGTCGCAGCCTGGGCCGTCACCTGGCGCTCGAGCTTGCGGAGCTCCTCCCGGTGCTTGCGGGCGGCGGTGGGGAGCGCGGCCGCCGCCTCCTCGATCTGCTGCTGCAGGTCCGCCATCAAGCCACGGAGGCGCTTCTGCTCCTCCTCGGGCAGACGCTTGAACTCGTCCGGGTCCATCACCTCCCCGTCGCGGAGCGGAGCCAGACCGACCCCCTGGGCCGCCCGGATGAGCGCGATCCCCTGCTCGCGGGCCCGCGCCTCGACGGCGGCGAAGGCCTGCTCGCTCGCCTGCCCCAGCTCCGTCTCGAGCAGCTTGCGTCGCTCCCGGTAGTCCTCGCCCTCGAAGACAGCCGGGATGGCCGCATTCAGCTCCTGGAGGAGGCGCTCCATCTCCTGCCGCAGGCGGGGGGCCCGGCCGGCCGGCAGCTTCAGGGCGCGGGGCCGGCGCGCATCCTTGAAGTTGTGGACGTAGCACCAGTCCGGGGGGGCGGGCGCTCCCGCCGCCCGGTCCTCGAGAAAGGCGCGCACGAAGCTGTGCTTGCCCATGCCCGAAGGCCCGAGGGCGTACAGGTTGTACCCGTAGCGGCGGATGCCGATGGCGAAGTGGACCGCCTCCTCCACCCGCTCCTGGCCGATGATGCCCGGCACGTCCGGCAGATCGGCGGTGGTGTCGAAGTCGAAGCTCGCCGGGTCGCAGTCGCGTCTCAGCTGGAGCGGGGAAAGGGGTCGGATGTCGCTCATCGTGCGCGCCTCCCGTCCCCCATTCTGGCCCATTCCCGCGCCCGCGGGACAGCCGGGCCGACCCGGCCCGGGGCGCCCCCCCGGCGGATCGGCGGAGTTGAGCCCGGGGCGCGAGCCAAGTATGCTTGGGCTTCGTCCTATTCCAGGAAGGCATCCCAGAGCTGCCCAGGAGGCTGAACGTGTCGCTTCGCAAGTCGCTCGCCACAATGGCGGGCCTCGTCGTCGTGGGGCTCGTCGCCCTGTCCGCAAATCCCGTCCTCGCCCAGGAAGACCAGGAGGAGGCCCTCGCCTACCACGCCTGGTTCGCCGCCAATCAGGCACAGGACAACGCCAAGGCTGTCGAGGCGGCCGAAGCCTACCTTGCCAAGTTCCCCGAGGGTCAGTACGCCGAGTTCCTCACCAAGTGGCTGGCCCCGGCGAAGCTGAGCAAGCTCAACGACGCCATCAAGGCGGGGAACGTCGACCAGATGCTCGAGGTCGGGAACGCGATCCTCGCCAGCGATCCCGAGAACCTCAACGTTCTCTACGCGCTCGCCTTCCAGATCCGCCGCCAGGAGCTGCTGGCCTCACCGCGGAGCTACGCGCACGCCGCCGAGGCCGTCGACCTCAGCCAGAAGACGATCGATCTCGTGGAGGCGGGGAAGACCCTCGCCGGAGTCGACAGCTTCGACAAGGACGCGACGCTGGCCTGGCTGTACCAGAACCTGGCCTTCGTCGAGTCGAAGGACGACATGACGGACAAGGCCATCGCGCTCTACGAGAAGTCGACGAGCCTGGCCCCCCAGGACCCGGCCATCGCGGGGCGCAACCTCGGGGCGCTCATCGCGGTGCACCAGAAGGCCTACACCGATGCCGCCACCGCCTTCAACGCCCTGCCCGCGGAGGCCCGCAGCGCGGCCGAGCCCTCGGCCGAGGTCGCGGCGGCACGGGACGCCCTGAACGCCGAGGCGGACGGCCTGATCGACGTGGCCGCCCGGTTCGTGGCCCTCGCCGAGGTGAAGGGCCTCCCACAGGCCACCCGGGACCGCGTCTACGGTGTCCTGGAGAGCGCCTACAAGGCCCGCAATCCCGACGACGCCGAGGCAGCGGGTCTGCAGGCGATCATCGACGGCAAGAAGTAGGCGACCCGCTGCCCGCGGGCCCTGGACTCCCGAAGGCCCGGTGGCCGCTCCTCGCGGCCCCCGGGCCTTTTCGTCATGGCCGCTCCCCCGTCGGCGACCGGCAGCGCAGCTCCGCCTTCCCCGACGCGAGGAAGGGCCCTCAGTCCACGATCCGCATGGTCTTGACGGCCCCCGGCACCGGAGCGCCCGCGGAGACGTAGCCGATCGCCCCCGGAGTCGACGCCACGTAGTCGATGATGGCCGCGTCCGACGACTTCACCGGCGGGGGCTCGACTCCCTTCCTGATCTCGTCGCTCCAGTAGCGCTGGACCCCGTTGACCGACATGTCGAGCACGGCTGCGGTGAACGCGGCCCGCAGCGGCGAGCTCATGGACTGGTCGACGGGACGGACGTCCTGGCCGTCCTCCCAGCGCGGGGCCCTGCGGAGAAAGATGGCCGAGAGGATCACCTTCGGGAGCTCGTCTCCCTGAATCGCGGGATGCACGATGACCACGAAGCCGGCGTCGGCCGAGACCGCCGGGACCGGGCCCAGCAGCGGAAGAACCAGGATGAGGGCGAGGGCGAGAGCTGACGGGCGACGCAAGAGCTCGACTCCTTCCAGTGGCGCGGGAAAGGCGCCTCCTGCAGGACAGTATGGCAAGGACGATACCAGCCCCTGGCCAAGTTCTGGGTTCGCGACAAGTTCCTGGCTGAGTTCATCTTACTGCGAAGCGCGAGGCCGGAGCAGCGTCCCGGTCATGGACGTTCGTCCCGCTTGGGGATCAGGGGATGGTCGCCACCCGGGAGTCGAAGACGCGCACCGTCTTCCAGTTGGCGTTCATCTCGGCGATGAACTCCTGGTGACGGGGGTGCTCCTGGTAGGCGGCCTGGGCGGCCTCGTTCTCGAAGTAGATGTGCAGGCTGACGTCGAAATCCGTGTCGTTGACCTCGCGCTCCATCTCCCGGGCCCTCATTCCGGCGGCGAAGAGAACGGTGCCGGCGTGCCCGCTCAGGTACTTCTGACAGGCGTCGACGAGCGCCTGGCGAGTCTCGGGGGTGGATTCCTTCAACGTGAAGTAGACGTCGTGGGCGAAGGCCTTGCCGGCCGCCTTCCCGTCGCGCGGAGTCACCGCCACCCCCACGCACAGCACGGCCAGGCCGAGCGAGCCGACGATCAGCAAACGGTTCATGAGACCTCCTTCGGCTTTCGTGGTCAGAGATCCTCGGCGAGGAACTTCTCCCGGGCCCGGATCTTCGTCTCGACCAGGTCGGCGGTGGTCAGGCTCAGGTGGCCGGCGATCTTGCGCACCAGGTACTCCTCCTGGCCGGCGAGCTCGGCGTCGGCGAAGGCGATTCTCCACAGCGCCTCCACCAGCCGCCGCTTCTGGCCCACCGAGCAGCCGGCCTCGAGCTTCCGCAGGATGGTCGCGAAGGAGACCCCCCTCGCGATCGCGTCCTCGGCGGCCCGCACCACGACCGCGGCCGTCTCCGAATCGAGGTCGAGGGCCTGGCTCACGGCTTCCTCGAGCGCACGGTGCTCGTCCTGACGGGAGGCCCGGTCCGCCCGCACCACGCTCACCATGAGGACGGTGGCCGCCGCCTGCAGCTGACGGTCCGTGATGGCCGCGCTGCCCTCGTCGGCCGCCTGGGGCCAGTTCTTCTCCAGGAAATCGGTGATCTCCCGAACCAGCTCGGCCCGAAACTTCTGGTCCACCCGCACCCTCCGCTTCGCGGAGCCCCAGTGTAGCCCTTTCGGGTGGGCCGCGGCGAGAGCAGCCCCGGGGATGCAGACGCTACCCGAGCAGCCGGTCCACGCTCTCGATCGCCCGCCTTCTCCGCTCGTCCCACGACCCCTGGATCGCGGCGGTCGGGGCTCGCAGTGTCGCGAGTGTCGCCTCGAACAGCGCGAACAGCCGCGCGCGTCTCTCGGGCTGCGCGCGCTGGTGACCGTCGGCTACCCAGTCCACGTCGACGTGGTGGAGGAGGTAGAGGTCCGCGCGGCGGTCACGAGCGTCGCGCTCGATCCACTCCGGGCAGTCCCCGAAGTAGTGACGGCTGTAGACCATGGTGCTCACGAGGTCGGTGTCGAGGACGACCAGCGGGACGCCGAGGCGCGCCGCCTGGGCGAGGACGGCGTCCTCGCCCGTCCTCTGGCCCCGACCGATCGGGTCCACGTCGTCGTAGCCGAGGGGCCCCCTCCCCGCCTCCACGTACTCGCGGGCGAACTCGGGCGCCCAGGGGACGCCGTAGCGTTCGGCGAGGTCTTCGGCCAGACGCGTCTTCCCCGTGGACTCCGGACCGATGAGGACCACGCGGAGCGGCCCCCTTCCCGCGCCCATCTCAGCTCGACCCCGGGGCCTGCGCCAAGTAGAGCGACCGCCGCCACTTGAGGTAGCCCAGGACGGCGAGGACGAGGTAGGCGAGGTAGAGGACGGCCATCAGGTGGAGCGTCTGGGCAACGAGCATGCCGGTGTAGACGACGTCGACCCCGATCCACACCAGCCAGCTCTCGATCCACTTCCGCGTGGTCATGAGCTGGGCCACGAGGCTGAACGAGGTCGTCCCCGCGTCCCAGAAGGGGAGCGTCCCGTCGGTGCCGTGCCGCAGGAGAAGGCCGAGGACGACGGCGAAGGCGAGCCCCGCCGCCCCGAGCCCGAGGAGCCAGCGGGTGGGAGTCCGCGAAACGGCGAGCTCGCCGCCCTTGTCCCCGCCCTGCCGCCATTCGTACCAGCCGTACACCATGACCGCCATGTAGACGGCCTGGAGCACGGTCGACGCGTAGAGCCGGGCGTGCAGGAAGACCACGAGGGTGAGGCCGGCGCCGAGAAAGCCGGCGAGCCAGCAGAGGACGCTCTCGAAGATGGCCAGGACGACGTAGGCCACGTTGAGGACGACGGCCAGGCTCTCGGCGAGGGCGTGGGGATCCATGGTGCGGGGTGGGCCACTCTAGCACGCGGCCCGGGCCGTCAGAACGTCACGTCCAGGGTCACGTACACGCTGCGGGTGGCGAGAGGGTAGTAGTAGGAGGTGCCCTCGAGCCCGCCCGGCGCGCCCGGGCCCCGAACGAAGTACAAATAGCTGTAGCCACTCGGCCAGATGCGGTCGTCGTCGAGGAGATTGGTGGCCTGCACCCGGATCCTCGGCTCGCCGCGCCTGACCCACCGCGCGAGCGAGAGTGTGAAGCGCCCGTCGAGGTTGAACCAGGACGGGGTCCGGAAGTCCGGGTTGCCGGTGTTGTCGAGCTGCGCCTCGTCCACCCAGCGAGCGGCCAGGCCGAGGCCGAGGGTGGAGGAGGGAGTCCAGTCGACGGAGGCGTTCAGGAGAACCTCCGGGGTGAGGAGCGGCGGCACGTCGCGGTGGACGACGGCGGCGCTGTCGATCCAGGTCCCGCCTTCGTCATAGACGTCGTAGAACTGCGTCCACTCGCCGATCCGGTTGCGGCTGAGGCTGGCGTTCCCGAGGAGCCGCCACCGCGGGCTCGGTCTCCAGTCCAGCCCCAGCTCCATCCCGCGCCGGTAGCTGCGGGGGACGTTGCGGCGCACGGGCAGGCCGATCTCCGAGAGCTCGCCGCTCAGGGCGATCTCGTCCCGGAAGTCCATGGAGTACAGGTCGGCGCTCAGCCGCAGGCCGTCCCGGCGCACCTCGACCCCGACCTCGAAGTCCAGCACCTTCTCCGGCGCCACCGCCTCCAGGTCGTGGGGCAGGCTCGCGTTGTCCTCTCCGAAGAGCATGTCGCTGCGCGCCGGCTCCCGCGACATCCGCCCGACGAAGGCATGGAGGCCCACCGTGGGCGAGGGGTCGAGGCGAACGCCGGCCTTGGGGTTGAAGAAGGCCCAGTCCACCGAGCCGAGATCCTGGTCACCCCGGTACTCGAACCGGGCGTGCCGCACCTGGGCGTCCGCCCAGAGCTGGGCCCGTCCCACGTCCCAGGTGGCCTTCAGGAAGGTCGAGACCTCGTTCTTGAGGCCGGTGTTCAGGTACTGTCGGGACCCGCCCACGACGTCCATGGAGTGGTCGCGGGTGAAGTCGTTGACGTGGGCCCCCCAGTTGAGCCCGACGGCGCCCGCGCGGTGGGTGACGCCGAGGATCAGGCCCACGAAGTGACCGTCGATGGCGTACTCCTGGAGGTCGTCGCTCGGCCAGTCCTGGATCCGGAACCAGCCCTGCGCGCCGTTGTAGTAGCCCTGGGCCATGAGGGTCGTGGAGGAGCCCGCGAGCCGCGTGTACTGCAGCTGGACGAAGTCCTGCCCGAAGTCGTCCTCTTCGTTGGGCGGCAGGGGGTTGAAGCGGAGGTCTCCCTCCAGGGTCGCCTCCTCGGTGGCGAGGTAGGCGAGCTCGGTCCTCTCGCGCCCCACGAAACCGAAGAGCTTGAAGAGCGAGCGCTCCCCCTGCCGGGTGCCGCCGAAGTAGAACGTGCTCTGCTGGACCCCGGAGCGGTCACGGAACCCGTCGGTCTTCTGGGTCGAGAAACGGCCGTAGAGGGAGACGCCCGCGCCGATGGGCCCGGTGTCGCCGGCGAGGGTCCCGCGCAGCGTTCCCCACGACCCGCCCCCGAGCTGTCCCTGGAGGCGCGCCCGGTCGGCCGGGCTCACGCTGGCGAAGTTGACCGAACCCCCGTAGGAAGCCGACCCATAGCTCGAGGTGCCGATCCCCCGCTGGATCTGGATCGAGTCGACGACGCTGGCGAAGTCGCCGAAGTTGGCGAAGTAGAGGGCCTGGTCCTCCGGGTCCTGGAGGGGCACGCCATCGAGGGTGATGTTGAGCCGGGTCTGGGCGATGCCGCGGAGGTTGAAGTAGGAGTAGCCGGCGCCGAGACCGCTGTCGGAGCTGAAGCTGGCCGACGGCGTCGGGCCGAGGAGGAACGGCATCTCCTGGCCGCGGTTCACCGCGTCGATCTGCTCGGCGTCGATGTCGGTCTTGGTGACCGGGGCGCGCTCCTCGGCGCGCACCGCCCGGACCACCACGTCCTCGGTGAGGTGGAGAGGACGGGGAAGGTGAACCGCGATCTCGCCCGTCTCCGCCGTCACCCGGACGTCGCGGCTCACCGGCAAGAAGCCGTCGAGAGCGACGACGAGGGAGTGAGGCCCAGGGACAGTCGTGAGCGACCAGCGCCCCGCGGCGTCGGTGCGGGTCTCGAGAATCCCGAGGGCGACGGTGGCCCCGGGCAGCGGGCGGCCCTCGGTATCGCGCACGACGCCGCTGACCGGAACCGGCGACGGTGAGACGGCGTCTCCCGCGGCGACGGCCGGTTGTCCCGCCCTCGATGCGGCCGACCCCGCGAGGATCGCCACGGCCAGGCCCGCCACGAGGGCGAGAGCCCGCCGGGGCGGGTGGGGCTTCGTGAGCGACGTCATGGAAGCGCCTCCTTCCCCGCGCTTCGCGCGGGGCGATCGAGGCGGATCCCGTGGAGTGTGGGTCTCGTGGTGCGCTTGAGAATCGTGTCTCGCCTTTCCTACGCCGGTCCGAACCGGTTCAGGTTCCGAGGGTCTGATCTCAGGCCGTGGAGGCCACCCCTAGGCTTCCGCCAGATCCCAGTGTCTCCCCGGAGGGGGTGGGCCGTCAACGGCGCCCGGCAAGGCGCGCGGCGGGACCCCGCACGCACCGATGGATCTCGGCCAGCAGCTGCTCCGGGCGGTAGGGCTTCTGGATGAAACCGGCGGGGGACCGCTTCTGGAAACGTCGCATGGCCTCGGCGTGGTCGTACCCGGAGGAGAGCACCACGGGGACGTCGGGGGCCCGCTGGGAGAGGCGGGCAAACGTCTCCTCGCCGCTCAGCCCCGGCATCGAGAGGTCGAGGAGCACGACGTCGAACCCGTCGCCGTGCTCCCCGAAGAGCTGGAGGCCACGCTCCCCCTCTCCGGCCACGACCACCTCCATGCCCTCGTGCGTGAGGACCTCGGTGACCATCTCCCGCACGACCTCCTCGTCGTCGATCAGCAGCAGGCGCAGCTGTCGCTCCGCCGAGGCCCCCCGGCCCTCCCGGGTCTCCGCCGCGGCGCGCTCGCTGGGGACGAAGAGAAGCTGGAAGACGGTGCCCCCCCCGCGCCGGCTCTCCACGTGGAGCCCTCCCCGGTGTCCGCGCATGACGCCCAGCACCGCCGCGAGCCCGAGCCCGCGTCCGGTGAACTTCGTGGTGAAGAAGGGGTCGAAGATCCGGGAGACCGTCTCGTCCTCCATGCCCGGGCCGTCGTCCCGGACCTCCAGGAGGACATAGCGTCCGGGGGGCAGCGGGTGGCCGGTGATGCGCCAGAACCGCTCGTCGGCCGCGCCGAGGTCGTGGACCCCGGTGGCCACGGTCACCGTGCCCCCGGCCTCGCCGAGGGCCTCACCCCCGTTGATGACGAGGTTCATGACGACCTGCTGGATCTGGCCCACGTCGGCGTCCACCAGCGGGGTGTTCCCGTCCAGCCGCGTCTCCAGGCGGACCTTTTTCGGCAGCGCCACCTGCAGCAAGGGGAGGCTCTCCCGAACCACCGCCCCGAGGTCGGTCGGCTGGATGACGAAGTGCCCACGGCCCGAGTAGGCCAGCATCTGCCGGGTCAGGTCGGCCGCGCGCTCCACCGTCGCCGCCGCCTTCTCCGCGTGACGCCGGGCCGGGCTCTCCTCGGGCAGCTTGGCCAGGGTCAGCGAGACGTGCCCGAGGACCGCGGCCAGCAGGTTGTTGAAGTCGTGGGCCACGCCTCCGGCGAGGATGGTGAGGCTCTCCTCCTTTGCCGCGCGCCGGAGCGTCTCCTCGGCGGCCTTGCGCTCCGAGATGTCGATCGACACCCCCAGGAGTGCCGTGGAATCGGAGAACGGCAACGAGAGCTTCGTGGTCTGCATGTAGCGCACGCGCCCGTTGGCGTCGGTGAACTGCTCCTCGGGGATGACCTTCCGCTGGCCGGTGCGGATCACCTCCTGATCGTCCACCCGGAAGCGCCGGGCTTGTTCGGGGTCGGTCCCGAGCTCGACGTCGGTCTTGCCGAGAATCTCGCGTACGGTCGTGCGGTGGGCCTCGGCCAGGGCTCGGTTCGCGAGGATGTAGCGGCCCTGGGAGTCCTTCGCGAAGATGAAGTGGGGCACCAGGTCGATCACCTGGCGCAACCGGGCCGCCGCCCGCTTCTCCTCGGTGACGTCGAGGGCGATCCCCACGGTTCCCCTGACCGCCGACGAGGAGTCGTGGAGGGGCTCCACTCGCGACATGAAGGTCCGGCCCCCGACGTCGACGTCGAAGCTCACCGACTCGCCGGCGAGGGCGCGACGGTGCGGACCCAGGATCCTCTCGTCATCCTCGGCAAAGGTCCCGACCGAGGTCCCCACGACCTGCCCGGGCTGTAGACCGAGGGCGGCCAGCCCGGCCCCTACCGACGAGGTGAAGCGCAGCTCGTCGTCGGTGGTCCACAGCACCGCCGGAAGCTGCTGAACGGCGATCCGAAGGAGGGTCTCGCGCTCCTGGAGGGCCTCCGAGGTCCGACGAGCGGCGATGGCCGCCGCGACCTGCTCCGAGACGTACACCAGGAGGTCCCGGTCCCCGGGACCCAGACGCACGGCCCGGTCGTAGGTCTGGACGGCGAGGACCCCGATGGCCTCCCCCTCCACCAGCAGGGGCACCCCGAGCCAGTCCACCGAGTCCGTGTAGAGAAGCTCCACCTCGCCCTGGGAGACGAGCTCGGCGAAGACGTCGGGTGTGGCGAGGAGGGGCTTCTGCTTCCGCAGGACGTACTCCGTCAGCCCCCGGCCCAGCGGCTTGGCCGAGGGCGTGGAGTCGTGCTCGTCGACGAAGTAGGGGAAGCTCAGGGTGCTCTCGGTGGGGTCGAAGAGCGCGATGTAGAAGTTGCGGGCGGGGAGCACCTCGCCGATGCTCGCGTGGATCGTGCGGAACAGCTCCGCGTGGTCGCGCACCGAGTGCACCGCATCCGAGATGCGGTAGACGCAGGCCTGGGCCCGCTCGTTGCGCCTCCTCTCTTCGAGGGCCTCGAGGGCCTGCGCTCGCTCGTCTTCGAGGAGCCAGATCATGATGGCCAGGGCAGCGAGGGCCTGGGCGAGGATGTCGAACATGCCGACGGCGACGAGATCGGCGTAGGGCACCGGGCCGGCCCGGGCGGTCAGGGCGAAGTAGGCCGTCTCGCTGGCCGCGTAGCCGGCCAGGGCCAGGCCCATGAGGCGGCGGCCAAAAGTGGTCGGCCGGGGGCCCGCCGACCGGAGAACGGCCACGGCGGCCACGGCGTAGGCGAAGGCGGCGACCAGCGACCGCACGCTCACGCCCAGGAACGGACGGTCCACCGCCCCGCCCGCCGCGCCGATCACGACCGAGAGGACCCCGGCCGCGACACCGAGGGCGAGGAGGAGCCGCGCCGAACGGGACGCAACGGAACGGCCGCCGGCGATCTCCCAGGTGCCGAGGAGCAGCCACCCGATGTGGAGATAGGCGGCAACCATCGACACGAGCCCCAGGCCGACGGACCCAGGCGGGCTCGCCAGGCCCACCGTCGTCAGCCATGCCGAGGCGAATGCGGCCAGGATGTAGGTGGCCAGCGCGACCCAGCTTCGCGCCCAGTGCAGGAGATAGGAACGGCGGTAGTGTCGGTGGAAGCTGTAGAGGGCGAGGGTCACCACGGCCACCAGCACGAGCTGACCCGCCACCTGCGTCAGGTACACGCGCCCCACGCTCAGCATGAGCTGATCCTTCTTCCCGAGAGCGACCGTACGGCGAGAGACCCTGACGGGTCAAGCCGCTAGACGGAAGGCCCCCCCACCGACGCGTGGGATTTCAGAGGATCCGGATGGAGTGGCTCTTCACCGCGAGCCAGACGTCGCGATCGGGAGCGAGGTCGAGGGCGGCCACCGCCGCGGGGGTGACCCGGGCCAGGAGCTCGCCGCCGCCGTTCTCGAGGGCGCCCCGGAGAACGACGTCGGGCCCGGTGCGCTCCAGCGCGACGACACGGGCCGGGTAGATGTTGCGGGCGGAGAGCCCTTCCACCGGCGCCCGGCACACCAGGACGTCCTCCGAACGCACGGCCAGGGTGACCGCCGCGCCCACCGGCTGCTCCACGGCCAGGGTGATGGACGCGTCGAAGCCGGCGTCGGTGCGCACGCGGGTGACGCCACCGGCGGCGTCGTGGGTGAGCACGCGTCCGGGCAGCAGGTTCTCGATGCCCGCTTCCGCCTCTCCCACGACCCCGGGACTGGACAGCAGCGACCGCGGCTCTCCCTCCGCCTCCACCCGGCCGTCCCGGAGCACGAGGAGGTGGGAGGCCACGGCAAGGGCCTCCCCCACGTTGTGGGTGACGTACAGACACGGGAGCGTCCACTCGTCGCGGACGCGCAGGAGCCACGGCAGGATCCGCTCGCGCAGACCGGGGTCGAGGGCGGCCAGGGGCTCGTCCAGGAGAAGGAGCCGGGGTCGGATGGCGAGGGCCCGGGCCAGGGCCACCCGCTGTCTCTCGCCTCCGGAGAGGGCGCGCGGGCTCCGGCCCAGAAGCGGTCGAATCTCCAACGTGTCGATCGCCGCGCCCACCGCCTCGTCGTCGGCCCGCGCCCCGAAACGGACGTTCTCGAGCACCGAGAGGTGGGGGAAGAGCCCGGCGTCCTGGGGGACATACCCCACGCGCCGGCGCTCGGGGGCCAGCGCGATTCGACGCGTATCGTCCAGCAGCACGGTGGCCCCGACCGCGACCCGGCCCCGGGCCCGGCGTCGCAGACCGGCAACGGCCTCGAGAAGCGAGGTCTTGCCCGCTCCCGAGGGTCCCATGACCGCGGTCACGCCACCCGGCAGCTGTGTCTTCACCCGCAGGGTGAACCCTGCCAGGTCCAGGGAGAGGTCGAGGTGAAGGGCGGGGGCACTCATCGGTCGTCCCGCCGCCCCCGGCGCCGGACGATCCACTCCGTCGTCCACAGGGCGGCAAAGGCGAGGCCCACCGTGACCGCGGCAAGGCCGACCGCCCGGTCGTCTCGCCCGATCTGCACGTCGTGGAAGATGGCGAGGGCCAGGGTCTGGGTGCGACCGGGGATGTTACCAGCGACCAGGATCGTGGCCCCGAACTCGCCCAGGGCCCGAGAGAACGCCAGGACGGTCCCGCCCAGGACGCCGCGCCAGGCCAGGGGAAGAGTGACCCGGAAGAAGGCGGAGAGCGGCCCCGCCCCGAGGGTCCGCGCCAGCCCCACCAGCCGCGCGTCGACCTCCTCGAAGGCGGTCCGGGCGGAGCGGACGAGGAGCGGAAAGGCCATCACCGCCGTGGCGAGCACCACCGCCTTCCAGGTGAAGACGATCTCGATCCCCCGCCCCGCCAGCCAGGCCCCGAGGGGGCGGTTCCGCCCCAGCAGCTCCAGGAGGGCGAGCCCTACCACCGTGGGCGGGAGCACGAGAGGCAGGGAGAGGAACGTGTCGAGAGCGCCCTTCCCGGGGCCGCGGTAGCGTGCGAGGAGGAACGCCGCCGCCACCCCGGGGACGAGGATCAGCACGGTGGCGAGGGCCGCCATCTGCACGGTGAAGACGACGAGCTGGAGCTCCTCACCGCGCACGGACCCTATTGCCCCGGGAGAGGCTCGAACCCGAGCCGGGTGAACACGGATCGCGCCTCCGCGGACTGGAGGTGCTCGAGGAAGGGGCGCGCCCCCGCGGCCCTCGAGGGCGCCAGCACCGCCGCCGGGTAAACGATGCGCGGGGCCTGATCGACGGGGACCTCGAAGACGACGCGGACGCGCCGGGAGACGGACGCGTCACTCCGATAGACGACCCCCGCTTCGGCCGCCCCCGACTCGACCGCAGCCAGCGCCGCCCGCACGTCGAGGGTCGGCACCACCCGCCCGCGCAGGCGCTCCCACAGCCCGAGCCCCTGGAGCCACTGGCGAGCGTAGATGCCGGCGGGAACCGCCTCCGGATCTCCCAGGGCCAGACGCCGCGCGCGCTCGAGGTCTCCAGGTGCCGTCATCACGAGGTCGGAGGTGCCGGCCACCACCACGGCCAGGCGGTTCGACAGCAGGTTGACACGGTCCGTCGGCCGCACCAGACCGGCCTGCTCGAGCTCGTCCATGCGCGCGAGGTTGGCGGAGACGAAGAGGTCGGCGGGAGCGCCGGCTCGGATCTGGCGTGCGAGGGCGTTCGAGCCCGCAAAGCTGAACAGGACGCGAACCCCGGTGCGCGCCTCGTAACGGGCGCCGATCTCAGCGAGCGCGTCAGTGAGGCTGGCCGCGGCGAACACGAGCAGCTCCGGGCGGGGAGAGTCGGCCGTCCCGGCGGTCTGGCCCGTCGCCGAGGCGACGGTGGCCAGCGCGAGAGCGAGGGTCAGGCCAATCGCTCGCATGCCTCAGGGATCCTGGACGACCCGCAGGAGGTCGGAGAGGAGACCGTAGGCGGTCTGGTCGACCGTCGCCCCCCGTTCGAGGATGCCGATCTCGCCCATGAGGTCCGTGGAGAGGACGAGCATGGCGTCGGCCCCGGCCCCGGACAGCGGGTCGCCGAGGGGAATCCGCTCGGGACGGACGCTCACGCGGACGCCCCGGCTCCTCCTCTCGCCGCGGACGACGAGCCTCACCCGTGTCCCTTCGCGGAGGGAGCGGCGCACCGCGGCGGACGTCAGCTTCCCGATCCCCCGCCGCCGCACGTCGCGGGGACGCACCGCCGCCCCCAGGAGCCCGGCGGCGAGGGCACAGCCCTTGACCGCGGCGTCCCAGCCGTCGAGGTCGTTGCCGGGATCCGCCTCGGCGATCCCCAGCGCCTGCGCCTCGCGGACGGCCGCGCGGGCGGTCAGGCCCTCCTCCATCCGCGACAGGACGAGGTTCGTGGTGCTGTTGAGGGTCCCGCGAAAGCGGAGCACCCGGCACCCGGGGAGACACCGCTCGACGAGGTTGAAGACCGGGGCGCCGTCCATCACCGCGCCCTCGTGGAGAAACAGGCGGTCTCGCCGCCGGGCGAGAGCCCGGAGCGATTGGAGCCCGAACGCGACCGGTCCCTTGTTCGCGGTGATGACGTGGAGGCCACGGTTCAGGGCCTGGCGCACGTGGGAGGTCGCGGGCTCGCCGCGCCGCGGGTCGAGAGGGCTGATCTCGACGAGGACGTCCGCAGGGGCGCCGGCGATGAGCTGGCGCACGCCGCGCGGCTGGGGGCCGCGGCCGAGCGCCGCGAGGCAGCCTCCGGCTTCCACGAGGCGCCGCGCCCGGTGCAGGGCGATCCCCTGCGGGTCGACGGCGAGGCCGTGCCGCGCGGTGGCGATCCCTGTGACGTGCACCCGCACACCGGCGGCGCGGAGGGCGCGGGCATAGGGTCCCCGCAGGCCCTCGGCGAAGCGCCGGCCCACGTGCCCGAAGCCCACGAGGGCGAGGCGGACGTCCTTCATGGCGGACCTGATTCTAGCCGCTGCGCTGGCTGGCTGCCGGAGGCAGGGACCTCCTCGTGCTCAGTGCCCTGAGTCGCCCCACAGCTCCTTCAGTCGACGGTCGCGGCCGCAGCCGGCACGGTATGTGTGGTAGCGCAGGAAGCTCTTCTTGTAGAAGTTCTGGTGATAGTCCTCGGCCGGGTAGAAGGCCTCGAGGGGTGTGATCTCGGTGACGATCTTCCCGGGCAGCTTCCCGGACTCCTCGAGGCGACGCTTCGAGGCCTCGGCCGCAGCCTTCTGCTGGGCCCCTTCGTAGAAGATGGCGGTCCGGTACTGGCTGCCCCGGTCGCAGAATTGCCCGCCCCCATCGAGAGGGTCGATGTTGTGCCAGAACACCTCGAGGAGCTGCGCGTAGGTGACCTTCTCCGGGTCATAGGTCACCTGGAGCGCCTCGGCATGCCCGGTCACCCCCGCCGACACCTGCTGATAGGTCGGGTCCTTCACGCTTCCGCCGGCATAGCCCGACGTGGTCGAGATCACTCCGGGAATCTTGTCGAAGGGCGGCTCCATGCACCAGAAGCATCCTCCGGCGAACGTCGCGCGGGCGGCGCCGGCGGGCGGTTCCGCGCTGTGCGCCACCGGCCCGGGGGCGCCCAGGAGGGAGAGTCCGCCGAGCGCCAGTCCCGTCACGAAGATCAAGAATCGCAGCGTCATGTTCTGCTCCGGGTCGAGGTCCACACTGGGTAACGGCGGGGGTTCACGGGCCATTCCCGAAAATGGTCACTACGAGGGCCGGTTGGTCATGGGGAGGGGCACCGCGCGGGGGTGGATGGCGCCGGCCACGTCGTGCTCGCTGGCGAGCAGGCTCTGCAGCGTGAGCTCCCCCAGAGCGGCATCCACCGCTGCCTGGAGGTGTCGGAGGACGGGCCGGATCGAGCAATCGGAGGTGTTGAGGCAGGAGCTCTCGAGGCCCGCGTGTCGGTCGCAGAAGCTGGCGTCGAACAGCTTTCCCCCGAGCGCGTTCACGACATCGAGCACCCTCACCTCGGAGGCCGGGCGCGCGAGACTGTAGCCCCCCGCCTTGCCCCGGGTCGAGCGGACGAGCTCCGCTCGCCGGAGCAGGCGCATGATCTTGGCCACGTTGGGGGCGGAGATCCCCTCCCGGTCGCTCACCTCGGCGATGGTGAGGCTCGCCTTCTCGCCGGCACGGGCGATCTGCAGGAGGCAGCGAAGCCCGTACTCTTCCTGGGAGCTCAGCTTCATCTTCTACATCAGCCCCAGCTGGAGTCGCGCCCCGTCGGACATCATGCTCTGATCCCAGGGCGGGTCGAGGACGACCTCGACCTCGGCCTCGGTCACCGAGGGGATGGAGAGCAGCTTCTGGCGGACGTCCTCCCTCAGGAAATCGCCCATCCCGCAACCGGGGGCGGTGAGGGTGAACTGGACGGTGACCCTCTTCCCTTCCTCGACCGTCTCCACCTCGCACTTGTACACGAGACCGAGGTCCACGATGTTCACCGGGATCTCGGGATCGAAGACCGTCTTGAGCTGGTCCCAGGCCACCTCCTCGGTGCTGCGACCGGCCACGTCCTCGGCGGTCAGGGGCCTGGTCGGCTGTTCCCCGATGGCGTCGGCGTCGGTGCCCTCGATCCGGACCAGGTAGCCGTGGTCGGTCATGGCGGTGTAGGAGCCGCCGAGGGCCTGGGTCACGTAGACGGTGGTCCCCGCGGTGAGGGTGAGGCGGTCGCCGTAGGGGATGGCCGCCACCTCGACGTCGCGGGAGAGGGTGCGGGGCTCGCGCGTGACCATTCCCGCCTCTACTCCGTGCTCGCCCCGGCCTCGCCCTCGAGCGCCGCCTTCATGGTGTGCCAGGACAGCGAGGCGCACTTGACCCGCATCGGGAACTCGCACACCCCGGAGAAGACGGCCAGCTTGCCGAGGTCGGAGCTGGCGGAGGCATTGTCGGCGGCGTGGCTCGGGTCGGAGGTCACGAGGCGGTGGAACCGCTCGAAGAGGCTCTTCGCCTCGGCCACGGTCCGGCCGCGGAGGGCGTCGGCCATCATCGAGGCCGACGCCGTCGAGATCGAGCACCCGGCGCCCTGGAAGCTGACGTCCTCGATGACGTCGCCCTTGACGCGCAGGTAAACGGTGATCCGGTCTCCGCAGAGGGGGTTGTGCCCGTCGGCCCGGTGGCTGGCCTCCGCCATCTCGACGAAGTGCCGGGGGTGCTTGGAGTGGTCGAGGATGACCTCCTGGTAGAGCTCGCGAAGATCCTCCATGTCAGCGGCCCCCGCTCCCCTGCCCGTCTCTCGTCGTCATCGGAACATCTCCTGAACCTTGTGGATCCCCCGGACGAGGACGTCCAGATCGTGCCGGGTGTTGAAGCAGGCGAGGGAGGCCCGGGCCGTGGCCGGAACACCGTAGCGGTCCATGACCGGCTGCGCGCAGTGGTGCCCGGTGCGGATCGCCACTCCTTCGTAGTCGAGAATCGTCCCGATGTCGTGGGGATGGACGGCGTCGAGCACGAACGACAGCACCCCCGCCTTGCGGGGCGCGGTGCCGATCAGGCGCAGGCCGGGGATCGACGAGAGCAGCTCGGTGCCGTAGCGGAGCAGCTCGTCTTCGTGGGCGGCGATGGCCTCGAGGCCGGTGGCCTCCACCCAGTCCACCGCCGCCCCGAGGGCGATGGCCCCGGCGATGTTGGGTGTTCCCGCCTCGAACTTGGCCGGGATCTCGGCCCAGGTCGACTTCTCGAAGGTCACGGTGGTGATCATGTCCCCACCGCCCTGCCAGGGGGGCATCGCCTCCAGCAGGGCGGCCCGCCCATAGAGGGCTCCGACGCCGGAGGGGCCGTACAGCTTGTGTCCGGAGAAGACATAGAAGTCGCAGCCGATCGCCTCCACGTTCACCGGGGTGTGGGGCACGGCCTGGGCCCCGTCGACCACCACCACCGCGCCGGCGGCGTGGGCCATCGTCGTCATTCGCTCCACGGGGTTGATCGTCCCCAGCGCGTTGGAGACGTGGGAGACGGAGACGATCCGCGTGCGCGGGCCGAGCAGACGCTCGAAGGCCTCCATGTCCACCACGCCCGCGTCGTCGATGGGCGCCACCCGCAGCGTCGCCCCCTTCTCCTCGCAGAGCATCTGCCAGGGAACGATGTTCGAGTGGTGCTCGAGGCCGGTGATGAGGATCTCGTCCGCCGCCCCCACGTGCCGCCGGCCGTACGTCTGCGCCACGAGGTTGATGGCCTCGGTGGCCCCGCGGAGAAGGATGACCTCCCTCGTCTCCGAGGCCCCGAGGAACCTCTGCACCCGGCCCCGAGCCTTCTCGTAGGCCTCGGTGGCGCGCACCGAGAGCTGGTGCACCCCGCGGTGGATGTTCGAGTAGTAGCTCTCGTACACCTCCCGCTCGGCATCGATGACGGCCTGGGGCTTCTGTGCGCTGGCCGCGCTGTCGAGGTAGACGAGGGGCTTGCCGTGGACCGTCCTCTGCAGTGCGGGGAACTGACGCCGCACGGCCTCGACGTCCAGGGCCGCAGGCGTGGAAGCGAGATTGGCTTCGGGCAACGAGCTCATGCGATCGCCTCCTCGACCGGGACCGCGCCCTTCAGGACTGCCTGCACCTGCGCCTGCACGGCCTCGCGCAGCGACGGCAGGGGCAGATCGTGGACGAGGTCGCTGGCGAAGGCCCAGGTGAGCAGGGCCCGCGCGTCCTCCTCCCCGATTCCCCGGGAGCGCAGGTAGAAGAGCGCGGCGGGGTCGAGCTGGCCGGTGGTCGAGCCGTGGCGACACTTCACGTCGTCGGCCAGGATCTCGAGCTGCGGCACCGCGTGGACGAGCGCCTCCCGCGAGAGAAGCAGGTTCCGGTTCATCTGCTGGGCATCGGTCTTCTGCGCCCCGGGCCGCACCAGGATGAGCCCGTTGAAGACGCCCTGGGCGCTGTCTCCCAGGACGCCCTTGTACAGCTCCCGGCTCGAGCAGTGAGGCTGGGCATGGTCGACCCGGGAGTGGGTGTCGGTCAGGCGCGTCCCGTCGACCATGAAGAGGCCGCGCAGGACGCATTCGCCCCCCTCGGCGGCGAAGCGCACGTCGATGTCGTTGCGGCTGATGGCCGCCCCGAAGCTGAAGGAGTGGTCGGCGAAGCGGGCGGCGCGACCGAGCCGCGCGGTCAGCGTGGCCACGTGGAAGCCTTCCCGGCCCTCTCGCTGCAGCTTGTAGTGGTCGACGAAGGCGTTGTCGTCGACGTCCACCTCGGTCACCGCGTTGGCGAGGTAGGCGGAGCCCTCGGGCCCGGTGAAGGTCTCCACGATCCGGCCCTCGGCGCCGCGCCCCGCGACCACCGCCACCCGAGAGTAGGACACGGTCGCCGGGCCGTGGCCGGTCGCGACGTGAGCCACGTGCAGCGGCTCCTGCATGATGGTCCCGGGAGCGAGGAAGACCACCACCCCGTCGGCGGCGAAGGCGGTGTTGAGCTCGGCGAAGACGTTGCCCTGGGCACCCTGGACCACGCCCAGCAGCGGCGCGAGTCGCTCGGGTTGGGAGGCCAGGAGCTCGCGCAGGCCGCGGACCTCCAGCGCGTCGCCGCTCCCGTCCGCGGTCGACAGCTCGGGCGAGAAGCGCCCGTCCACGAGCACGACCCTCCGCGAGCCGGCGAGGGCCGGCACCGCCGCCCGCACATCGTCCCGCACATCGTCGGCGGGGACGGCCGGCTCCCAGCGCGTGCGCGTGATCGGGGCGATCGGCGTGTGGCGCCAGGCCTCGTCCCGGGGAGTGGGAAGCCCCATCTCCACGAAGCGACCGAAGGCCGTGGTCCTTCGCTGACGCAGCCAGTCGGGCTCCACGCTGGCCGCCTCGACGAAGCGCGCGAAGCTCTCCCGGTAGGCGTCCTTCTCCGCGGCGACCGTGGTCACGGCTGCGCTCCCGCGGCCTCCGGCTCCTTCTCGAGCCAGGAGTAGCCCTTCTCTTCGAGCTCGAGGGCCATCTCCTTGCCGCCGGAGCGCACGATGCGCCCGTCCACCAGCACGTGCACGAAGTCGGGCACGATGTGGTCGAGCAGGCGCTGGTAGTGCGTGACCACCACCATGGCCCGCTCCGGCCCCCGCAGGCGGTTGACGCCCGCGGCCACGATCCGCAGGGCGTCGATGTCGAGGCCGGAGTCGGTCTCGTCGAGGACGGCGAGGTTCGGCTCGAGGACCGCCATCTGGAAGATCTCGTTGCGCTTCTTCTCACCGCCGGAGAAGCCCTCGTTCACCGAGCGCTTCACCAGCCCCTCGTCCATCTCGACGATCTTCGCCCTCTCCTTGACGAGATCGAGGAACTCGACGGCGTCGAGCTCCTGCTCCCCCCGGTGGACGCGGATGGCGTTGAGGGCCGCCTTGAGGAAGTAGACGTTGGAGACGCCCGGGATCTCCACGGGGTATTGAAAGGCCAGGAAGAGACCTTCACGCGCACGCTCCTCCGGAGAGAGAGCCAGCAGGTCCTGCCCCTTGTAGAGCACGGTGCCGTCGGTGACGTCGTAGCCGGGCCGGCCCGCGAGCACGTGCGAGAGCGTGCTTTTTCCGGAGCCATTGGGGCCCATGATGGCGTGCACCTCTCCGGCCCGCACGGTCAGGTCAAGACCTCGCAGGATGTCCTTGTCCCCGGCCCGGGCGTGGAGGTTTCTGATCTCGAGCATCGCTGCGTCTGCCTTCCTGGGTTTCACGGTGGGAGGGGTGCAGAAGACCTCTCCGACATCGAACCAGAGACGAGGATATCCAATCCATACGAAAAAGTCAATGTTTCTAATGCTCAGCTTTCAAAGGAGTTAGGCCCGCAGCCGGACAGCCCCCCGGAGAGGGGCCGGCACGCGCGAAGCTCGTGTCGCGCCCCGATCCCCGGGGGCTGCGCGGGTCGCTCAGCCGGTGGGCGAGACCTGGCGGACGGCGCGCTCGTAGTACTCCTGCAGACGCCGGAGCTGATCCGGCGGGAGGCGGAGCTCGGCCGACCTCAGAAGCTCGGCCATCTCCTGGTCCAGCGATGGATCCGTCGTGCCGCTGTGGCGGACCTGCTCGATGTAGCGCGCCAGGCGGCCACGGCTCCGGCCCGGCACGCCCTGATAGGTGGCCCGGGTCAGGCGGGACAGCTCCCGGGTCTCGGCGGGCGACAGCGAGGGCAGCAGCTCGGCCAACGCCACCACCGAGCGACGGAAGGCCTGTTCGGGCTCGAGGACGCGTGCCTCGGTCTGGGCCATCAGCAGCTCGGCGACGAGAGGGGTCAGGTGGGGCACCTGCTCCGCTGCCGCCTGCACCGCGGCGGCGAGACGCGGGGCGAGCAGCCCCCGCGCGCTGAGGGCCGCGGCGAGGGGATCCAGGCCGGCCGGGCGCGAGGCGGTCGCTTCCGGCATCCAGGCCACGAGGGCGAAGCTCATCCAACCGTCCTGGCCGGCCACGGCGAGGTCGCTCTGGCGCACGCCGGCCTCCGTCCAGACGGCGTCGAGGCGACGTCCGGCCAGCTCACCGAGGAGGGCGTTGGCTCGGCCCTGCTCCTCGAGCGACGGCCGCTCGAGCCGGCGACGGGTCATCAGGTGATCCAGGTACTGATCGGCTGTCGCCACCCCCCAGGGCGCGGGCTCCGCCACCACGTAGCCGTACCCCTCGAGGCGTGGCTGGGCGAGGGTGACCAATGCCCCGTCGGGCGCGGCCACCAGCGGGTTCCCGGGGCGCAGGGCGACCCAGCCATCGGGCAGATCGAGGGCGAGGCCGATCGTGTCGTCGGTGAAGCGCCGCTCCGGACTGCTCCACGAGCGCACGAGGAGCGCCGTCTCGCTCTCCGGCGCCCGGCCGAAGTACACGACTCCCAGGCCGCCGGCCACGACCGGCAGCGCGGCCAGGACGAGGCCACCCCACCCGAGAGAGGCAGCCAGCAGGGCCACGAGGCCCGAGAGGAGGACCCAGGCGGAGGCCAGCGCGAGAAGCCCGGTGCCGCGCTCGCCCTGGGCCACCAGGATCCCGGCGAGCGGAAAGAGGGCAAAGGCGGCCAGGAGGAGGACTCCGCGCACGAAGCGACGCCCCAGCTCCCGGCCCGGCAGGAGGGCGAGGCCGAGGGCCAGCGCCCCCAACCCGATGCGCAGCCAGGGCGCCCCGTCGAAGGCCGGCAGGACCACCTCGGGGCGCCAGGCGAGCATGCCGAGGCCCGCCGCGATCATCGCCAGAAGGCCGGAGGTGACCCGGATGCGCCAGGCGTCGAGGGTCGTCGGCTCCTCGTCTCCGAGGCCCGCTGGGCGCGCCGGCCTGGCCGCAGCCCCCCGCGTCCGGGAGGGGCGGCCCGCCCGCTTCGCGCCCTTGAACTCGGGGAGGGTGCCCAGGGGGACCCACTTGCGCGAGCCCGGGGGCATCACCGGGCTCTCGCCGTCGATGAGGCCCTGGAGCTTCCAGGTCTTCAGGGCCGAGAGGTCCATGGGGCCGATCTCGCTGCCGTCACCGAGTCGAACCTTGTAGCCGACCACCTCGCCTCCACCTCCCCGCCCACTCCCCGTGGCGATCGGGGAACGGGGAGTATAGCGCGATTGCCAGGGAACTCCGGGGGGCGCCCGTCGTCCCTTATCATGATGGTGCCCGCCATGAGCCAGATCGATTCGGAGGCGCTCCGCCTCGGCCGCTTCCGCCGCCACCGGCGGAAGGGGACCTGGTCCGCACGATTCGTCCTGGAGGCGGGCCCGAGCGGCGAGGCCGCCCTGGACCACGTCGAGGACCTGGCGGTGGCCATGGGGCGCGCCGGGGGCCTCGAGGGCGACGAGGCGGCCTTCGTCGGCGTCGCCCTGCGAGAAGCCGTCGTGAACGCCTTTCGTCACGGGCGAAGCCCGGACGGCGCGCCGTGCCGCATCGGGCTGCACCTGACCCCGGAGGCCCTGGTGATCAACGTGCGGGACCGCGGGCCCGGCTTCGACCCGTCGGAGGTCCCGGATCCGTGCGCTCCCCAGAACCTCGCCCGTGGGAGCGGACGGGGGCTGTTCTACATGAAGTGCTTCACCGACCACCTCGCCTTCGTGTTCCCGCGGGCGGGCGGCTCAGTCGTCCGTCTCGCCAAGAGGACGCGGATCTGAGACCGCGACCGGTCAGGGGGTCCAGGTCGGGTCGATCGGCTTGCCACGTTCGGAGAGCAGCTGGTGGATGTTGAAGGCGACGCTCTCGGGGCTGTTGGTCATCACCGCGTCGTCCGAAGGGGTCTCGTCGGGCCGGTAGTCGAGGGTGAAGCGCCACCCCGACTCCGTCTGGAAGAAGCGCACGTGGTAGGAGCCGAGCTCGCCGGAGAGGGCCTCGCGCAGGACGGCCACCCACTCCGCCTTGTCCTCCGGGCCTCCCCCATCCCACTTCACGATGAACACGGGCACCTCACTCCGGGAGATTGTAGGGCAAAGACGGTCTCGAGCGTTGACACGGTGGGGCCCCCCTGCCATGATCTCTCATTCCCTCCTGAAAGGCCCCTGGTATGGCCGCCGTCAGCCCATGAGAGCGACTCGAATCGTCATCGCCGACGATGATTCCAAGGTCAGACGCCTGCTCGAGCACGCGCTGCACGCGCCGGAGTTCGAGGTGCACGCGTTCGCGACCGGAGCCGAGGCCCTCGAGGCGCTCCCGGACGTTCGTCCGCACTGCGTCGTGAGCGACATGCTCATGCCGGACATGGACGGGGAAGCACTCCTGCGCGGGCTGCGAGCCATCCCGGGCTTCGAGGACGTGCCCTTCCTCGTGGTGTCCGCCATCCGCTCGGAGGCCCGCATCGAGTCGGTCCTGGCCGCGGGAGCGACGGCGTTTCTCCTGAAGCCCTTCCCGGTGAGGGAGCTGATCGGCAGGATCCGCTCTCTCGTCGCTCACGGGGAGGAGCTCGACGGGGAGGCGGCCGAGGGACCGGAGGCAGCCGCCCCCGAGGCCTCGGAACCCGAGCCCGCGCTCGCCGCCCTCCTGGATCAGCCCCCGGACCCGAGCTCGGTGGCCCGGCGGACGGAGCTGCGCCCGGATCGCTCCTCGCCCGGCTTCGGGCGTTTCACCAAGGTCGAGCAGGGCGGGCGCTCGTTCATGGTGCTCACCGAGATCGAGAACGCCCCGCAGTTCACCGTCATCACCACCATCACCGAGAAGGGTCTGGGTCGGCGCAGGATCGAGAGCTCGCTCCTTCACCCCCTGACCCGAAGGGAGGACCGCGACACCGTGCGCCGGCAGGTCGACCTCCAGCACGAGAACGCCCTCGAGCTTCTCTCCCGTCTGGTGCTGGACGGGGGCTCGCGTCGGGTCGTCTGGTCGGATCAGAGCCGCAATGTCAGCCCAGACCTCCTGGCCTGGGCCGTGTCGGCCGTCGCCCAGCTGGCGGAGACAGAGGCCGGCGCAGAGGAGGTCTCCCGCGGCCTGCGGCGCACCCTGGAACGGGAAGCGCTGCAGCAGGAAGACCTGCGTGTGTTCGAGGTCACCGACCGCGGACGCGTGGTGCTGGCGCTGGACCACGATGAGCGCCTGCCGCTGCGCGCCGTGGCCGCGGTGGCGAGCTGGAGCCTGGCCTTCGCCAGGGAGATCCTCCAGGTCGACGAGGAAGCCGCTCGCGGGCGCATCCGCCAGGCGATGCGGTCCCGGCGGGGCGAGCTGGAGCGCCTCGGTTTTTTCGATCGGTTGAGCCATGTCGCAGCGTCGTGAGAAGGATGCGGCCGAGAAGGCCGCCCGGGAGATCCGACTGGTCGAGGACCGGTCGGCAGGCACGAACGAACTGGTCGTTCCCGTCTTCGAGGAGCTCCCGGTCTTCGAGGAAGAGGACCTCGCCCCGAGCTCGCCGAACCTCGTCACCAGGACGATCCTGGACGAAGGGTCCATTCCCGGCGAGCAGTTTCGACTCCTGGGGGCACGGGTACGAGCGCTCGGCCGGGATCGGCGGCTCCGCCGCGTCGGCGTGGTGAGCACCTCCCAGGGCGAGGGCAAGTCCACGGTCGCCTTGGGGCTGGCCCGGTCTCTCGCCGTCGACGGTCAGCACCGTGTCCTGCTCATGGAGTTCGATCTGCGCCGTCCGGCGATCGATCGGGCCCTGGGTCTTTCCCCTCCCGAGGTCGGATTGAGGCAGTACCTCGAGAAGGAAGACGGCACCACCTTGACGCTGCGACGTCCCGAGGCGGGCGGGTTCTGGGTCCTGTCCGCAGGGGAGGGCACCCTGAGACGTCCCGAGGTGCTGACCTCGCCGCGCATGGTGGCGCTCCTGAAGGCCGCGGAGCGCGTGTTCGACTACACGGTGATCGACTGCCCGCCGCTGATGCCGGTGGCGGACGCGGTCGTCTTCCAGGACCACCTCGACGGCTTCGTGTTCGTGGTGCGCGCCCGGCACAGCCCGCGGGAGGCGATTCGGCTCGCAGCGGAGCTTCTCAAGCCGGAGCGCATCTTCGGGGTGGTCATGAACGACCACCGGGACATCCTGCCCTCCTACCGGGAGTACGCCGGCCGGCGCTACGGCCGCAGGGACTGAGGTCCGGCCCGCGCCCGGCACCGGGCTTCTGCGGCAACCAGGCCCGACGAGCGGTCCGGGCTAGCCGACGCTCCCCTCGAGGCTGACGCCGAGCAGCTTCTGGGCCTCGACCGCGAACTCCATCGGGAGCTCCTTGAAGACCTCGCGGCAGAAGCCGTTCACGATCATGTTGACCGCGTCCTCGCTCCCGATGCCCCGCGCCTGGAAGTAGAACAGCTGATCCTCGCTGATCTTCGAGGTGGTGGCCTCGTGCTCCATCTGGCCACTGGAGTTCAGGACGTCGATGTAGGGGAAGGTGTGGGCCCCGCACTGGTCGCCGATGAGGAGCGAGTCGCACTGCGAGTAGTTGCGGGCGCCCTCCGCGCCACGTCCGATCCGTACCAGGCCACGGTAGGAGTTCTGCCCTCGCCCGGCCGAGATTCCCTTGGAGATGATGGTGCTGCGGGTGTTCTTCCCGACGTGGATCATCTTGGTGCCGGTGTCGGCCTGCTGGCGGTTGTTCGTGACCGCCACCGAGTAGAACTCGCCCACCGAGCCATCCCCCTGCAGGATGCAGGAGGGGTACTTCCAGGTGATGGCGGAGCCCGTCTCCACCTGGGTCCAGGAGATCTTGGAGTTGACGCCCGCGCACTTGCCGCGCTTGGTGACGAAGTTGTAGATCCCGCCCTTGCCGTCCTTGTCCCCCGGGTACCAGTTCTGCACGGTCGAGTACTTGATCTGGGCGTCGTCGAGGGCGACGAGCTCGACCACCGCCGCGTGAAGCTGGTTCTCGTCGCGCATGGGAGCGGTGCAGCCCTCGAGGTAGGAGACGTAGGCGCCCTCCTCGGCCACGATGAGCGTCCGCTCGAACTGCCCGGTATTGGAGGCGTTGATGCGGAAGTAGGTCGACAGCTCCATGGGGCAGCGGACCCCTTTCGGCACGAAGACGAAGGAGCCGTCGGAGAAGACCGCCGAGTTGAGGGCCGCGTAGAAGTTGTCCGTGGTGGGCACCACGCTGCCCAGGTACCTCCGGACGAGCTCCGGGTGCTCCCTCACCGCCTCGGAGAAGGAGCAGAAGATCACCCCCGCCTCCTGGAGCTTCTCCTTGAAGGTCGTGGCCACCGAGACGCTGTCGAACACGGCGTCCACGGCCACCCCCGCGAGCCTGGCCCGCTCGTGCAGGGGAACCCCGAGCTTCTCGTAGGTCTCGAGGAGCTTGGGGTCGACCTCGTCGAGGCTCTTCGGGGCATCCTTCTTCGACTTCGGCGCTGAATAGTAGGAGATGGCCTGGTAGTCGATGGGGGGGTACTTGACGTGGGCCCAGTGGGGCTCCTCCATCGTGAGCCAGTGACGGTAGGCCTTGAGGCGCCACTCGGTCAGCCATCCCGGCTCGTTCTTCTTGGCCGAGATGGCCCGGACGACGGTCTCGTTCAGCCCGGCGGGCAGGGTCTCCTGCTCGATGTCGGTGACGAACCCGGCCTTGTACTCGCCCTGGGTGATGGCGTCGAGGGGCTGCTGAGTGCTCATGGAAATGACCCCGGGTCCGGGTCTCGGGCGCCATTGCCCTCGAGGACACCGGACTCGTTCACGCTATGTAATCTTCACGAAAAAGTCAACATTCGCCCCGAGGGGCGATTGAGGGACATCGAAGACGCGCCCCTCCTCCCGGTGGTGAGGCCGTCGGTCTGGTGGTCCTGAGCGAGAGCCGCGGCTCAGAAGCGCAGCCCGACGGTGGCGAGGACCGGCGCCGACCAGCGGCTGCCCTCCGCGTTGATTCCGGTGAGGCCCGGCACGGTGGTCGAGGCGGTGGGCCCGGTCTGGTAGCGCAGCTCCGCCTCGAGGCCGACGTAGAAGTATGAGCCGAGGTCGTAGGTGAAGCCGATGTCGAGGCCGAAGACCGCCACCGTGGAGGCGTCGTAGAGGGGGACGTTGAGGATCGCCGAGCCGCGGTCGGGGGCGGACAGGTCGACGAGCATCCGGTCGAGGAAGCGGACCCCCCCGACCGGGCCGACGTACGACTTCAAGCTCGTGCGCGAGGCCAGGTAGAAGCGGTACCCGACCTCCGCGCCCCACTCGTCGTACGGATCCACGAAGACGTAGAGCGGGTCGTCGGCCAGCGTTCCCGCGGACACGCCCCCGGGAGACTCCAGCCGGTAGTGGGACCCCCGGACGAAGATCTCGCCGCTGGGCGTGACTCCGTATCCGATGAGCGCCTGAAGGCGGACGTCCGCGTTGTAGATCTCGCGGTACTTCCTCGATTCGACGACCACCGGCAGATCGAACAGCGTGCTTCGCACGCCGGCGAGAACGTTGCCCGAGATCTCCGAGTCGGTGCCCCCCTGAAAGGCCACCGTCCAGCGCCCCTCGAGGTCCTGGGCCGTGGCCGGGGCCACGGCGGCGGCGACGAGGGCGATCATCATCAGCGAGCGTCGAGCCTTCATGTTGGACTCCTCCCGGCCCCGCGGGGCGCCAAGCGTGCGCCCCGAGTTTAGCGCACTCGGCCGCTCCGGGCGTGGGTGGGCCGGCTTTCTCGCCCGGATCTGGTAACCTGCCCCGCCGTGGCTTCGAGATCCCTGGATTGCGAATCCTGCGGGGTCCTCTGGGACCTCGACGGCACCCTCGTCGACTCGGCCGAGCAGCACTACGCCGCCTGGCGCGACACCCTTGCCGAGCGTGGTCGAGAGCACCCGCGTGAGGAGTTCGCGCGCTTCTTCGGGCGAAGAAACGACGTCATCCTCCACGAGATGTTCGGCGACGAGCTGGACTCCGCTGGGGCCGCCCGCCTCGCCGGCGAGAAGGAGGAGCGCTACCGTCGGCTCGTGCGGACAAGGGGCCTGGAGCCGCTTCCGGGGGTGATGGACTGGCTGCGCCGGCTGAAGGAGCAGGGCTTCCGCCAGGCCCTGGCGACCATGGCCCCGGCCGCGAACGTGGAGGTGGTGGTCGAAGTCCTCGGACTGGGCTCTTTCCTCGACGCCACCGCCGCCGCCGAGGACGTCGCGTCCGGCAAGCCGGCCCCCGACATCTTCCTCGAGGCGGCACGCCGCATCCGCGTCCCGCCGTCGCGGTGTGTGGTCGTCGAGGACGCCCCCGCGGGCCTGGAGGGTGCCCGTCGAGCGGGGATGCGGTCGGTGGGGGTCCTCTCCGACCACCACCCCCGCCTGCAGGCCGACGCCGTCGTGCCCTCGCTGACCGATCTCCCCGCGGACGCGATCCGGAAGCTCCTCGGATCCTGATCCGCGGCAAGCCCGACTCAGGCGACTCGTCCCTGGCACGGTGTTCGCAAGCGTGAGCGGACGGAGGAGTCGCTCATGAGCCTGCCCGAACTCGCGTCGTCCCGCCTGCAGCCCGGCCCCGGGGAGGACCTCGACGCCCTGAAGGCCGCGCTCGCCGGCGTGTCCTCGGCCTTCGCCTCGCTGGGACGGGTGTTCTTCTGCGTGGACTCGGCCTTTCACGTCCTCCACGCCTCGTCTCAGCTCGACCGGTTTCTCGGGGAGGGCGCGGCGCGCCGGGCCGAGGGGCACCCCCTGGGCGACCTGCTCGGGGCGGATCTGTTCGGCCCCCAGGGGACCCTGCGGCGACTGCTCCTCGCCGGCGAGAGGCGAGAGGGATGGCGCTCGACGCTCGAGGTGCCCGGATCCCACCCTCAGCCCGTCTCCGTCACCGCGGCCCCGTTCTGCCCGGAGCCCGGCGCGGTCTGCGATCCCCGCGTCGCCTTCGTGGTGGTGCTCCGCCCGGCCGAGGAAGACCAGCTCATGGTGGGCTCCGCGTTCCCCGGCCTCATCGGCCGCTCCCCCGCCATGGAACGCATCTTCCGCCTCATCGACAACCTCGAGCACAGCGAGGCGACCGTGATCCTGACCGGCGAGAGCGGCACCGGGAAGGAGGTCGTGGCCCGGGCCATTCACAACCACTCGCCCCGCCGGGGAGGGCCGCTCGTCGCCGTCAACTGCGGGGCCCTGCCGGGAGAGCTGCTCGAGAGCGAGCTATTCGGTCACGTGCGGGGCGCCTTCACCGGCGCCGTCCGCGACCGCGGGGGGCGCTTCGAGGCGGCCGCGGGCGGGACCCTGTTCCTCGACGAGGTGGCCGACCTCCCCCTGCCGCTGCAGGTCAAGCTGCTCCGGGTGCTCCAGGAGAGAACGTTCGAACGCGTGGGCGAGAGCCGGACGCGCAGGGCCGAGGCCCGGATCATCGCCGCGACGAACGCCGACCTCAGACGAGCCGTCCAGCGGGGCCGTTTTCGCGAGGATCTCTACTACCGCCTGCGCGTGGTGCCGATCGAGATCCCCCCCCTGCGCACGCGGCGCGAGGACGTGGAGCCCCTCGCGACCTTTCTCCTCGCGCGGGTGGGAGCCCGCCAGGGTCGCGCGCTGCGCTTCTCGCCCGAGGTGCTCCGGCTGCTCCTCGAGCACGACTGGCCGGGCAACGTCCGCGAGCTCGAGAACGTGCTGGAGTTCGCGGTGGCGGTGTGCAAGGGCCAGACGATCATGCCCGACGACCTGCCGAGCGAGGTCAGCGCGGACTACGTCGAGCCGCACGAGATCGAGACCATCGTCACCCCCCGGGGCGGCACCAACGGCACCCAGGGTGATCTGAAGGAGATCGACCTGGCGCGCGTCCGGGGAGCCCTCGAAGCCTGTCAGTGGCGTCGCCACAAGGCCGCCGAGGTCCTGGGGATCAGCCGGACGACACTCTGGCGACGAATGCGGGACCTCGGTCTGGGCTAGCCTCCTTCGCCGGTTCGTGGCGGGACGAGCCGCCGCAAACGTTTCGTTTCGCGAAATGGTTTGATGCAAACGTTTCGTTTCAATGGCGCTCTCCACTCGCGCTTCGGAAGCAGTGATCGTGGGAGCGCCGGGGGGTTTCTCTGGAGTTTTCGCGCCGACGGGTCGGACCGTTGCCCTGGCACGTCCTTCGCCATTGTGTTTCCCGATGCCGTGTTTCATTCGACGGGGTGACGCATGAACAACCTTTCCCGGCGCCGCTTCCTGAAGATCGCCGGCGCGGGCGCGGGGGTGGCCGCGGCCGGCTCCTCCCTCGCCACCCTCCCGGGCCTTCGCGCTTCGGGTGAACCCTCCGAGAGGGGAATCCGGAAGGTCCCGACCTTCTGCGACATCTGCTTCTGGAGCTGCAACGCCGTCGCGACGGTCCGAGACGGGACCCTCTGGAAGATCGAGGGCCACCCCGACGACCCGCTCTCCGAGGGCCGACTGTGTCCACGGGGCACGGGCGGGGTGGGCGCCCACTTCGACTCCGACCGGGTCCGCTCGCCGCTGCTGCGGGCCAACGTGAGGGGTGAGGAGCGCTGGACCGAGGTCACCTGGGACGAGGCCCTGGGCCACGTCGCCGAGAAGATGCAGAAGATCAAGGCGGAGCACGGCCCCGAGGCGATGGCCATGTTCAGCCACGGCGTCGGGGGCACCTTTCTCAAGCACACCCTCAAGGCCTACGGCTCCCCCAACATCTCCGCCCCCTCCTTCGCCCAGTGCCGGGGCCCACGCGACGTCGGCTTCGAGCTGACCTTCGGCGACCCCATCGGCTCGCCCGAGCCCACCGACATCCGCCACGCGCGCTGTCTGGTCCTCGTCGGCTCCCACCTCGGCGAGAACATGCACAACACCCAGGTTCAGGAGTTCGCCGACGCCGTGGGGAGCGGGGCTTCGATCATCGTCGTCGACCCGCGGTTCTCTGTGGCGGCGAGCAAGGCGAAGCACTTCCTGCCCATCAGGCCCGGGACCGACATCGCGCTGCTCCTGGCCTGGATGAACGTGATCGTCCGCGAGAGGCTCTACGACGAGGAGTACGTGAAGGCCTACGGCTTCGGATTCGAGGCCTTCGAGGCCGAGGTGGCGCCCTTCACCCCCGAGTGGGCGTACCCGGAGACCGGCATCGAGCCCGCGGTGATCCGCGAGACGGCCCGGGAGATGGCGCGCCACCGCCCCGCCACCCTGATCCACCCCGGGCGCCACGGCACCTGGTACGGCAACGACGCCCAGCGGGGCCGCGCCGTCGCGCTCCTCAACGCGCTGATGGGAAGCTGGGGCCGCAAGGGCGGCTTCTACCGTCCCGGGCGGCCCGCGGTGCCCGCCTACCCCTACCCTCCCTATCCGAAGTCGGAGAAGGGGATGGTCGACAATCCCGATCACCGATACCCCTTCGCCACCGAGGCCCTCACCACCGGCGTGCGCGAGGCCACGATCACCGGCGAGCCCTACCCGGTCAAGGGTTGGCTGGTGTACGCCACCAACCTGATCAAGACCCTTCCCAACCAGGCAGAGACGATCGAGGCCATCCAGAAGCTCGATCTGCTCGTCGTCGTGGACGTCATCGGAAGCGAGATCGCGGGCTGGGCCGACGTCGTGCTCCCCGAGTCGACGTACCTGGAGCGCTACGACGACCTCAACGTCCAGACCTTCCGCGATCCCTTCGTGGCGCTGCGGCAGCCGGTGGTCGACTCGCCCCACGACCAGAAGCCCAACTGGTGGATCGCCCGCGAGCTGGGGCTCAAGCTGGGCCTGGAGGAGTACTACCCCTGGAAGGACATCGAGGAGTACCTCTCCCACCGCCTCGAGGCGGCGGGGATGAGCCTCGCCGACCTGAAGAAGAGGGGCTTCGTGCGCGCCGCGAAGCCGCCACTCTACTACGAGGACGGCGTGGTGCCCGAGTTCTACACCCCCTCGGGGAAGATCGAGTTCTACTCCGTCCAGCTGAAGGAGGCCGGCTTCGACCCCGTGCCGAAGCACACCCCGCCGCCGCCGGGGCCGCCCGGGTCCTTCCGCCTGCTCTACGGGCGCTCCCCCGTCCACTCGTTCAGCCGGACCCAGACCAACCCGGTCCTCGCCCAGGCCATGGAGGAGAACGAGGTGTGGGTGAACGCGGACGTGGCCGAGCGGTACGGCCTGAAGGCGGGGAACCGGGTCCGCCTGAGGAACCAGGATGGGGTGGTGACCGATCCCATCCGGGTGCGCCCCACCCAGGCCATCCGCCCCGACTGCGTCTACATGGTCCACGGCTTCGGCCACAGCTCGAAGATGCTCAAGAAGGCCTACCGAAAGGGGGCGAGCGACTCCCAGCTCATCACCCGCTACGTCACCGACCCGCTCATGGGGGGCACCGGCATGAACGTCAACTTCGTGACCCTCGAGCAGGAGGCCTGAGCCCATGGCACGCCTGGGAATGGTCATCGACACCGTCCGCTGCGTGGGCTGCATGGACTGCGTGGTGGCCTGCAAGACCGAGAACCAGACCCCGGAGGGGATGAACCGGGACTGGATCACCTACGCGACCCGGGGGACGTTCCCCACCCTCTCCCTCACCATCCAGAGCGAGCGGTGCAACCACTGCGACAACCCGCCCTGCGTCCACTGCTGCCCCACCGGGGCCAGCCACGTGCACGACTGGGGCGGGATGGTCCAGATCACGAAGGAGGAGTGCATCGGCTGCAAGGCCTGCGTCGCCTCCTGCCCCTACGACGCCCGCTACATCCACCCCGACGGGTACGCCGACAAGTGCACCTTCTGCCTGCACCGGGTGGAGAAGGGCGAGGCCCCGGCCTGCGTCTCGGTCTGCCCCACCCACTGCATGCACTTCGGCGACCTCGACGACCCCCACTCCGAGGTGAGCCGTCTCGTCGCCTCCCGCAAGCACCACGCGGTCATGCCCGAGGCGGGCACCCGGCCGCGGATCTTCTTCCTGGAGTAAGGGCATGATCGAGCTCATCTCCACCGCCCGATCCCCGTGGGTCGATCCCCACCTCCACGTCTGGGGCTGGGAGATCCCCGTCTACCTCTTCCTCGGAGGCTGGACGGCGGGGATCATGGTGCTCTGCGGCTGGGCCCTGTGGAAGGGCCAGCGTGACGAGCGCCCCCACGCCACGTTCTCCCTGGCCTCGAGCGGCCTCTTCATGCTGGCGCTGGGCGCCATCTCCCTGGGCATGCTCGCTCTCTTCCTCGACCTCGAGCACAAGCTCTACGTGTGGCGGCTCTACCTGACGGTGAAGCCGCTCTCGCCGATGTCGTGGGGCGCCTGGATCCTCATGCTCGTCTACCCCGTCCTGCTGATGGGGATCCTCCTCGATCCCCCCCGGAGCCTGATGACCCGCGTCCCGAAGCTCGAGCCGGTCTGGAAGAAGCTGACCGACAACCTCACGGTGCGGCGGGTGACCGGGCTCGTGTCCATCGGCACCGGCGTGGCCCTCGGGATCTACACCGGCATCCTGCTCTCGGCGCTGGGCGCCCGTCCCCTCTGGTCGAGCGCGATCCTGGGGCCGCTGTTCCTCTTCTCGGGGCTCTCGGCCGCGGCCGCCTTCGCCCACTGGGCCTCTCCCGACCAGCCCGAGCGCGAGTACCTGGCCAGGATCGACAACCAGTTCCTGGCCAGCGAGCTCGCCCTCTTGCTGCTCTTCATCATCGGCCTCGTCACCTCGACCGAGGCCCACCTGCGTGCTGCCCAGCTCTTTCTCGGCGGGCCCTACACCGCCGTCTTCTGGGTCGGTGTCGTGGGCCTGGGGATCGTTCTCCCCCTGGTCATCCAGTCCCTCGCCGTGACTCACCGCGTTCCCCACACGCCGCTGGCCCCGGTCCTCGTGATCCTCGGGGGCCTGGCCCTGCGCTTCGTCATCGTGTCCGCGGGCCAGGTCAGCCACTGGGCGCGGCTCTAGGAGAACGGAGAAGACCTTGGCTACCACCACCCCCGACGTCACGGTTCCGGCCGTGGCCGCCCACGAGCGGACCTTCGAGCCGAAGCCCTATGCGAACCCGTACCTGGCCGGGATCGGCCTCGGCCTCGTGCTCCTGGCCGCCTTCGTCCTCATGGGCCGCGGCCTGGGCGCCTCGGGCGCCTTCAACTCCACGATCGCCTGGCTCGTCTCCCTGGTCGCTCCCGGCTACGCGGCGTCGAACGAGTTCCTCGCGGGCTACCTGGACGTGCCCGGGCACCCCCTCAAGGCCTGGCTCGTCTTCGAGGTCGTGGGGGTCTTCGCCGGCGCCGTCCTCTCCGGGGTGCTCGCCCGGAGGATGTCCCGCACCGTCGAGAAGGGGCCGCAAGCCTCGGTGGCGCTGCGCCTGGGCCTCGCGTTCCTCGGCGGCTTCCTCATGGCCTTCGGGGCGGCGCTCGGCCGGGGCTGCACCAGCGGGCAGGCGCTGACCGGCGGGGCGCTCCTCAACGCCGGCAGCTGGATCTTCATGATGTGCTTCTTCGGCGGGGCCTACGGCGCCGCCTGGTTCGTGCGGAGGCAGTGGCAATGATGGCACCGCTCTACAAGTACGGCGTGTTCGGCGACGAGACGGGCCTGGTCGTCGCCTTCCTGATCGGGATCGGCTTCGGCTGGTTCCTGGAGAGAGCGGGCTTCGGCAACGCCCGCAAGCTGATGGCCCAGTTCTACCTGACCGACATGGCCGTCTTCAAGGTGATGTTCACCGCGGTGGTGACCGCCATGCTCGGCACCACCTACCTGGCCTGGGCCGGCTGGCTCGACCTCTCCCTCGTCTACTACGTTCCGACCTTCTGGATCACCGCGATCCTGGGCGGTCTCCTCATGGGCGTGGGCTTCGTCATCGGCGGCTACTGTCCGGGGACCTCCGTCGTCTCCATGGCCACCGGACGCCTCGACGGTCTGGTGTACGTCGGCGGCTTCACCGCGGGCACCCTCGGCTTCGCGGTGGGGTATCCGCTCTTCAAGGACCTGCTCACCATGGGTGACCTCGGGGTACTGACCCTGCCCGCGGCCCTCGGTGTCTCGTGGGGCATCGTGGCCTTCGCGGTGGTGCTGATGGCCATCGGCGGCTTCGCCGGGGCCACGTGGGTCGAGCGGTGGACGGCCGCAAAGGCCGACGCCGGGTCGAGCGCGGACTAGAGAGGAGGGCATCATGTACGGCTGGCTCTGCAGGCTCGGCCTCAACCGGACCCTCGGCCTCGTGGCCCTCGTCCTGGGCGTGGGAGCGCTGTTCGCCCAGGTCTACCCCGACCGCACGATCACCGTGCACGAGACGGAGCTCCTCACCGCGAGCGCGCGGGCGGAGGACCACGTGGCTCCCCGGGAGCTCGCGGCCTGGATCATGGAGGGTCGAGCCGACTATCGGCTCGTCGACCTGCGGGACGAGGCCGCCTTCGGGGAGTACCACGTCCCCACCGCGGAGAACGTGCCCCTCACCGGGCTCGCCGAGGCGGGACTCCTGCGCAACGAGAAGATCGTCCTCTACGCCGACGGAGACCTCCCCGCGGCCCAGGCCTGGCTCCTGCTCCGGGGCCGGGGATATCGTGGGGTCTACACCCTCCAGGGCGGTCTCGCTGCCTGGAAGGACGAGGTGCTCTTCCCAATGATGCCGGAGAGCCCGACGCCCGAGGAGCAGAGCCGCTTCAGCGAGGCCGCTCACGTGGCGCAGTTCTTCGGCGGCCAGCCCCGCGCCGCGGCCTCCGCAGGAGAGGCGCAACTCGTGGACATGTCGGCGCTCCAGGTGTCCGCTCCCGCGGTGGCGGCGCCGTCTCTCCCCGCCGTCGGGGGCGGCGGCAAACGCCGCGGCCCCCGCGAGGGCTGCTGAGCCACCGGCCGCGAGATCGACGATCGCACGCAAGCAGCGTACGGTCGTTCCTGGTATCAATACGAAGGCGGGCGCGGCGCAGGCGGCGAGCTCTCGGCAGGCCGGCTCAGTGAACGCTACCTCCCTCGCCCGAAGGCCCAGCCCAGGTTGATGCCGATGCTGCCCTGCGGGTAGTAGCCGTCGCGGGCCACCGCCCCGCCGTGGACGCCGACGACGAAGTGGCTGCCAACGAGAAAGTCGACGCCGCCCTCGAACGCCACTCCAACCTTCGTCGTGCGGACGGTGACCTCGGTCTCCCAGGGGCGGTCGCGGACCTCGAAGTCCGTCAGCGGCCCCACGGCCATCCCCACGTGGGGACGGAAGGCCCCCTTCAGGGGCAGGTAGAAGCGGCCGCCGGCCAGGAGGCTTCCGAAGCCGTCGGCGTGGACGATCTCTCCGGCAATGGTCTCGCGGCTGGTGACTCCGACATTGGAGGCACCCAGGGAGATCTCGAGGGCGAAGCGCTCGTCGATCCAGTGGACGAACACCAGCGAAAACGCCCCCCCGGTGACATCGACAGCCTCGACTCGGTGGTCGTCGCTCACCCAGACGTCGGAGGCGCCGAGACGCATCTCGAAGCGCGAGCGCCCGTCCAGTGCATGCGGGTCGACTTCAGCTGCGGAATGCTCCTGAGAGCCGTCCACGACCGCGGCGGTCTCGTGGTCGGTGGCATCGGAGGGGGGCGGGGGGGCCCCCGTCGCGGACCCGGCCACGAGCTGCAGGGCGAACAGACACGGCCACAGTCGGATGCGAGCCGGCGTACGGATTCGAGGATCCAGCGGCACGGAAGGCGAACGTGTCATCACGCTCCTCCTCTCCGATGAGCCCCCTCACCGATGTGGGACACCGGAGACGAGCCGATCTGTCACCGATCGAGCCGCACACGGACCGGCAAGGGTCTGCCGTACGCGGCTGGACCCGGCCTCTCGTGGCGGAGCGCTTCGCGGCTACCAGCGGAGCGGCGCGGGGAAGAACTCGTCGACCAGCTCGCGGTAGTAGGGCTCGAGGGCCTTCCGGTCGGGAGGCGTCGGGTTCTTGGAGTACAGGTCGTAGGGATTGAAGGCCCGCACCGAGTCGAGAAGCTCCCGATCACGGTCGTTCATCAGGTAGGTGTACTCCCCCTCCCGGTGGGCGGGGTAGAAGGAGTGGTACCGGATCATGGCGAGGGCCTCCTCCGGGAGGCGATCCCGCACCACGTGGTAGAGGTACTCGTCGTGGCCCCAGGACAGGTGGACGCTGTCGAGGCCGCAGCCCTCCTCATAGATGCCCAACCGGGTCTGGTACTCGGGGACCCGGGTGTCCGGGTTCTCGGCGAAGAGCTCTGGATAGACGATCTTGGGAGAAAAGGCGCAGCCCACGGGGAAGGTGTCCCCCACCACCGCCCACTGCGGCTCGCCGAAGGTGCAGAGGACCTTCCCGAGGTCGTGGATGAGCCCGGTCACGATGAACCAGCGCGGGTGTCCGTCGGCGCGGATGGCCTCGGCGGTCTGCATCGCGTGCTCGATCTGGGAGAGGTCGATGTCGGGGTCGGAGTCGTCGACGATCGCCTCGAGGAGCTCCATGGCCTCCCAGATGGTCGTCTTCCTCCGGGAGAGGGAGAGGTACTCCCGCTTCTTCCCCCGGACGAAGTCCAGGGTCTGGTGGCGGTGATTGAGCCGGTAGAGCTCCTTCACCGAGGGGCGGGCAGGAGCCTCGTAGTTGCGGAACTCACTCATGGGCACACCACCTTTCCGCGGCCCGGACGCGGGCCGTCGGCGCAAGGGTCCATAGCAGCCGATTTCGCTGAGGCCATGGTAGCAGGAGGTGCCCCGATTCCGGTCCCCGGTCCCCGTCAGGAGACACCTCGGGGGCGGGACCGACCCGCTCGTCGGTCGGGCGCGCCGCGAGCCTTCAGCTCCCGCGCAGGAGCTCGAGCACGTGCGCAGTGAACGGGTTCTCCCCGCGACCGAGGGCCTCGATCCAACACTGGCGGCGGTCCCGATCCACGGCCCAGGCCATGGCCTGAACGGCCTCGAGATCGGCCCGGGCGCCGGCGAGGTCGCCGGTGAGAGCGCGAGCGATTCCGCGAGAGTCCCGTAGACCGGTGTCACCCGGGGCCATCTCCACGCCACGGCTGCAGGCGTCGAGGACCTCGGCCGGAGACCCCCCCAGGGCGCCGCTGCGACACAACGCGCCCCAGGCCGCGGCCGAGGGGCTCAAGTCGGGGTCCAGCTCCAGGGCCTTCTCGTAGGCCGCGACGGCCTCGGGAATGCGGCCCTCCGCCGCCAGGTGCCAGCCGTCTCGAAGCGTGGGGAGCGCCGTCAGCGCGCCTGGGTCGGGGCTCGAGGGCTCGGGAAACCGGGCCCTCAGGTCCGCGATCACCTCGCGGGTCTCCGCGATGCGCGCCTCGAGCCCCTCCCGGTAGCGCCAGGCCTGACGGCTCACGTCCTCGACGGGCCGGTCCAGCTCGTGCTCCAGCTCGCGGAGGGAGCGCTCGGAGAGGTCGAGGTAGTGCCCGGCGGTCTCCGGGTTGTGGAAGCCGCCGCCGTCCACGATCACGTAGACGGGCGTGGTGTGCGCCAGCTGGAGATCGCCGGCGCGGCACCGCGCGGCGATCCAGAGGCCGTGGTCGACGGGAAGCTCGAGGTCGAGGGTGATCTCGGCCGAGGACTGACCCGGGTCGGCGGCGGTGAGCCGGTGCAGAACCTTCCCGTGACCCACGATCTCCAGCTCCCGGAGGGGCACCTGCTCGGGATGGCCGTTGGCACGGGCGCTGATGGTCAGACGGGAGCCCTTCGGGACGTCCAGCGAGTCGCCGGGCAGCTTTCCGTTCACGGTCAGCTCGACGACCGGCCCGCTGCTGACGAAGGTGTGCCCGGCCTTGAGGCTCTGCCTCCAGCGCTCGAAGTCGAAGGGCTCCTCGACCTTCGAGTAGAAGCGGGCGTTGCCGATCTGGGCCGGCCCCCCGGCACCCTTCCCGCACCAGGGGAAGTCGGAGCCGGCGGTGGCGGTCAGCTTGAAGCCCAGATCGAGGAACTGGTAGTAGCTCTGGGTGCGCATCGGCTCGGTGGTGAAGCCTCCGCAGAACTGCAGGACCTCGAGGAAGTCGACCTTCTTCCTCAGGACGTCCAGCGTCATCCCCCGGTAGCCGCGGAAGTAGTAGCTCGTGCCCTGGTGGGCATAGCCGGCCAGCCCGCCCCGCTCGCGCACGCGGTCGAAGACCTGGTCGTAGTGGTAGTACTCGCGCGGGAAGCGGACGAACTCGTCGGCGGCCAGGGAGATGGTGTGCCCGAGGGCGTGGGTCCGGGGCTCCTCCTGCCCCGAGGTGAGGAAGCGGTCCTCGATCTGATAGACGCCGTTCTGCCCCCAGGCGTACTGGCTGAAGTAGGAGTCGGTCCAGAAGTCGCCCATCTGGAGCAGCGCCCCGACGTGAATGTCCTCGGCCGCCACCCATCCGAGGATGAGCGGGTTCTCTCTCGGCGAGCGCCGGATGTGGATGTGGTCGTCCGCCGAATACCAGCCCCGCTCCGGCATGTCGACCCAGCGCTCGAGACGGTAGGTGCGGGAGGCGTCCTCGCCCTCTCCCAGGCGAAGCTCGTGGTCCTGGGCCAGGTACTCGGTCCCCTTCGAGATCGAGAGGCGCCAGGTGCCGGGCTCGAGCTCGACATCGAAAACGCCCTCGACGTAGAACGCACCGTCGGGCTGGGAGGCGAAGCCCTCGGAGGCGTCGTTGCGGCCGTACATGACCGCGATGGCCTCCGCCGGGACCGGTCCCACCGACCCGTCGGCACCGGTGAGGCGCACGCGCACCGGCGTGACCCGATCGTTCGTGGCGTCGAGGACCGTCACGGACAGACGAGCGCTCGGCGCCGATCCGGCGAGGGAACGGCCGGTCTGGCCCAGTCCGCCGGAGAGTCCCAGGATCCAGAGGGCGGTGATCGCGTGCCGGCGGTGCATCGATTCCTCCGTTCGTGCCCGGTGCGCGGCGGTCAGCGGGTCCGGTCGCCGGGCACGAGCAGCTCGACCACGGCGCCCACCACCCCCGTCTCGCCGCGGGTCCGTCCGAAGACGATCTCGGTCCCGGAGTAGTAGTCGCCGGGCATCCCCGCGAACGTCCGGTGGTACTCGCCCACCAGCTCCTCCCAGCGGCTGCGGGCGGCGTCCAGGAGGACGGGGCCGGCCTCGGCGGTGCCGCCGGTGAGCGCCATCCGGTCCGGCAGGTAGATGACGGACAGCGAGGCGAGCGTCTCCCCCACGTACCGGCCGATCTGCCGCATCACCGCCACCGCCTTCTCGTCGGCGCCCTCGCGGGCGGCGGTGATCACGTCGCGCGCGCTGATCGGCCGTCCGTACTCCCTCTCCGCCAGGCGCTCGATCCCCTCGACGCCGCACAGCGCCTCGGCGCAGCCCCGGCACCCGGTGGAGCACGAAGGCCCCCCGGGCTCGAGGATGACGTGGCCGGTGTCCCCGGCGCATCCGCCGACGTAGCGCAGGGGCTCGCCGCCCACGACCACGCCCGCTCCGAGGCCGGTGCCGAGGGCCAGGCAGAGGAAACGCCGCGCCCCCCGGCCCACGCCGTAGGCGTACTCGGCCAGCACGTGGGCGGTCAGGTCGTTGTTGACCACCACCGGCAGGCCGAACCACTCGCCGAGGGGCGTCTTCATGTCGACGCCGTGCAGGGCCGGGGTGTTGAGGCAGAGGATCGGTCCCTTGCGCTCGTCGTCCGTCCAGCCGTGCACCGAGAGACCGACGCCCACGACCTCGAACGGGGCCTGGGCGAGCAGGCCCCCCACGCACTCCTTCAGGCGGCCCATGAAGGGCTCCGGCGAGCGGTGGCCCTCGGTCGGGAACCGCGTGAAGGCGTGGACGTTTCCGGCCACGTCGACCAGGCCGGCCTTGGTGCTCGTCCCGCCAACGTCGACGCCGAGGGCGAGCGGCGGCCGGATCCCGTTCTCGTCGAGCGTCATCGGCTCGCGCCTCCTCATCTGTCGGCACCGACCGGAGCCGGGGCCACCGAAAGCCGTCGACTAGCGGCGGTGGATCTCGAAGTCCGACACCACGCGGGTGATGATCCCGTTCTCCGAGGGCGAGTCGGGTCGGAATCCGGAGTCGAGGCAGCGGAAGAAGGCCAGGAGCTGGCCCACGACGACGTCGATCAGCGCGAGGTCCTCGTCCCCGAGCACGGCGTCGGCCCCGACGTCCACGACCACGTCGCCGGGCCCGGTCTCCACCTCGGGAGGGACCCCCGCGCCCACGAACACCCGAGGTCCGCCGATGCCCTTCCGCCGGAGCTCGCGGAGAAGGTCCATCTCGTAGGCCCGGGCCACCGGCGCGCTCGAGAGGAAGGCGACCAGGAGGGTGTCGTCCTGGACCATGGACATCGGTCCGTGTCGGAGACCCAGGAACGACTCCGCCATCGAGGCGACCTTCCCCGCGTTCATCTCCATCATCTTCAGCGCCGCCTCCCGGGCCGCGCCGAGGCGGCAGCCGCTGCCCAGGTAGATCGCAGAGCTGAAGCCGCTGCGGGCCACGGAGGACAGGTCGTCGGAGCGGCGGACCATCACCCCGGTCGCGACCTGCGAGAGGGCCCGAGCGCGTGCTTCGTACGCGTCGAGCGCGTCCAGGACGCCGAGACCCAGGCCGGCGAGGACCAGGCTGGTGAAGCTGCTCGTCATCACCAGGCTCTCGTCGTTGGTCTCGTCGGGGAGAACCACGGCTCGGGCGCCCTGGACGCCGGAGTAGGACGTGGCGAGGGCCCCGTCCTTGTTGCAGGTGACGAAGAGGTGGCGGACCCTCGGTCGGGCCTCGAGGAGCCGGTCGACCGCGGCGCGGCTCTCCGGGCTGTTCCCGGAGCGGGCGATGGAGACGAGGAGGGACGCGTCCGAAGGGGGCAGACAGATCTCGGGATGGGTCAGGATCGTCCCCGCCGGCACCGCCGTCACCGGGAGTCCCCGCCGCGCCTGGAGCGCGGGGGCGATGCACTCGCTCGCGTAGAGGGAGCTTCCCGAGCCGGAGACCACGATGGCCTCGACGCCGGTGAGGCACGCCGTGAGATCGTCGGCCTGGCCGACCACCCCGGAGGCCACGCGCGGCCAGACCACCGGTTGCTGGGCGATCTCCACCAGGGTGTGGCCGTATCCCCGGGCGAGCTGCTGCTCGCGGGAGACGCGGAGGAGCGCCCCGAGCTCATTCGTTTCCTTGAGGGCCTCGAGGACGTCTTCTCTCGCCCGCTCTTTCGGTGTCCGTTCCATGATGGACTCGCTCTGCCTCCACCTGGCGTTGGTGCAGGTTGACAGACGGCGTCACGATCGGCTAGAAAACGAAACGCTGAGAAAGATATCGCAATGAAACGCAAGGATCAAGTGCCCCGTCGCCCGTCTCTTCGCCATCTGTCCCTCGGTCACGGGAAGAGAGTCCGCCTCTGGCGGATGCTCCACGGGCACGGGCCCGGGAACGGGGCCCTGATGGTGCTGCCCCTCGACCAGGGGCTCGAGCACGGCCCCACCGACTTCTTCCCCCACCCTCCGGCCCTCGACCCGGACTACCAGTTCCGCCTCGCGGTGGAGGGCCACTACTCGGCCATCGCCCTCGGGGTCGGCCTGGCCGAGAAGTACATGGGGGACTCCTGCGGTCAGGTGCCGCTGATCCTCAAGCTGAACGGCAAGACCAACATCCCCGACGACGAGGAGGCGGTCTCGGCCGCCTTCGCGAGCGTGGAGGACGCGGTGCGCCTCGGTGCCGACGCGGTGGGCTACACGATCTACGTGGGATCCCCCCGCCAGGACGTCGAGCTGCGGGAGTACCGGCGTGTCCGCCAGGACTGCGAGCGGCTGGGCATGCCCCTGGTCATGTGGGCCTACCCGCGGGGCCGGGCCATCGATGCCCGGGGGGGCCGGGCGACGCTCTACGCGCAGGACTACGCGGCGCGGGTGGCCGAGGAGCTGGGAGCAGACGTCGTGAAGCTGCACGAGCCGACGGCGGACACCGCCGACGTGCCCGAGCCCTACCGCTCGCTGAAGGAGGACGCCGGCGGCGCGGGTGCGACGTGTGGTCCGCTCCGCGGGGCGGGTGTTCGTGCTCTTCTCCGGCGGCGAAAAGGACGACCGCGACGAGCGGGTGGTCGCCAAGGTGCGCCTCTACCGGGGGGCGGGAGCCACCGGAGTCATGTTCGGCCGCAACATGTGGTTGCGCCGGTTCGACGAGGCGCTGCAGCTGACGCGGCGGGTCCACCGGATCCTCGCCCGTCCGCCCGGCGCCTAGGACGAGGAGGCCTGCAATGACGTTGCAGAGGCGTGAGTGGCTGAAGAGCGCGGGCCTGGGAGCGCTGGGCGCGGCCGGGCTGGCGGGATCGGCGAGGACGGCGGAGGGAGCGTCCTGTCCCGTGGCGGGAGAGGACCTGCTCCTCGAGGACTTCCGCCCCCGGAGCATGCTTCACGTGACCGAGACCCGGGTCGAGAAGCCGCGCTTCCCGGTCATCGACATCCACACCCACATGACCTTCGTCACGAAGTCGGAGAAGGGCGTGGCCATGGGGGAGGAGATGACCCCCCTGGCCACCCCGGAGGAGGCCCTCGCGGTCATGGACCGCAAGGGCCTCCGTGCCATGCTCAACCTGACCGGCGGCATCGGAAAGGGCTTCGAGGACACGGTCGAGGCCTGGGACCGCGCCCACCCCGGACGGTTCTACACCTGCGTGCAGCCGCGGTTCGAGGATCTCCTCGAGCCCGACTACCCCCAGATGCAGGCCGACGCGATCGAGGAGGCGGCCCAGGCGGGGGCGAAGGGCCTCAAGATCCTGAAGGCCCTCGGACTCTACCTGCGCGAGCAGGTGACGGAGGGGCCACTGGTGAAGGTGGACGACCGCCGCTTCGACCCCATGTGGGAGGCTTGCGCCGCCCACGATCTGCCGGTCGCCATCCACGTGGCAGACCCTGAGGCCTTCTTCCTCCCCATCGACTGCACGAACGAGCGGTGGGACGAGCTCGGGCACCACCCCGACTGGTCGTTCCACGGGCGCGACTTCCCGAGCTTCCGGGAGATCATGGAGGCCCGCGACCGGCTCTACGCGCGTCACCCGAAGACCCAGTTCCTGTCTCTGCACCTCGGGCACGACGCCGAGAACCTGGCCTTCGTGGGGGAGTCGCTGGACCGCTTCCCCAACATGACCGTGGAGCTGGGCGCCCGCATCGGCGAGCTGGGACGCCAGCCGCGCGCCTCGGCGCGGTTCTTCGACCGGTACCAGGACCGGATCCTGTTCGGTACGGATGCCGTGCCGCCACCGGCCGGGGAGAGGACCCCGCAGCAGGTCTTCAAGGACGAGCTGTACGAGATCTACTACCGCTTCCTCGAGACCGAGGACGAGTACTTCGACTACGCGCCGGCCCCGGTCCCGCCGCAGGGGCGCTGGCGGATCTACGGAATCGGCCTTCCCGAGAGCATCCTGAAGAAGGTCTACCACGACAACGCCGTGCGCCTCCTGGGGCTCGACGCGTGAGCACGGCTTCGGCGCTCGCTCTCGTCGTCGTGCTCGTCGCCCCGCTGGTGGCGGCGACCAGCGCCCCCGAGTACGGCGTGGCCCGGACCGCGGCCTCTCGGCAGGCCCTCCTCGCCGCTGAGGAGGGCGCGTGGGCGGAGGCGGCGCCCATCCGATGGGGCCCGAAGCTCTACGAGACGTCGTTCCGCGCCCTCTGGGACGACCAGGGTCTCTTCCTCACCTGGGAGGCCACCGACCCCGACCCCTGGCACACCATGACGAAGAGGGACGAGCACATCTGGGAGGAGGAGGTCGTGGAGATCTTCATCGACCTCGACGGCACCGGGCACAACTACTACGAGCTCGAGATCAACCCGGCGAACGTGGTGTGCGATCTGCGAATGGTCGCACCCTGGCCCCACCAGGAGGGGGACATCGACTGGGACCTCGAGGGACTGGAGACCCGTGTTCACGCCCGGACGGACGCCCAGGGAGCCACCTTGGGCTGGACGGCCACCGCCTTCCTTCCGTGGAGCGGCTTCCGGTCGCTTCCCTCCGCCCGTGGAGTCGCGCTTCCCCCGGAGCCCGGGGACACCTGGCGCTTCAACGTGTTCCGCATCAAGCGACCGGAAGGACCCTCGGATCCCGCGAAGGACGCCGTGTTCGCGGCCTGGTCTCCCCCTGCGGGCCGGAGCTTCCACGATGCCGGAGCCTTCCGGCCCTTCCGCTTCGAGGGCGCTTCCTGACGGGGGGAGAAGGCGCTTCGACGAATGCCTGAAACGCGCGCGGCGGCAAGCGCTGGTCTCGGAGGTCCGGGATCCCTCGTCGAGATCGTCGCGGCCCAGAAGCGGGGCGAGCCGCGGGGAGTCTGGTCCTGCTGCTCGATCCACCCCGATGTCGTCGACGCCGCCCTCCGGACCGCCCGCGAGCTCGACACCTCCGTGCTCGTCGAGGCCACCTCCAACCAGGTGAACCAGGAGGGAGGCTACACTGGCGCCACCCCGGCCGAGTTCGCCGGCTCCCTCTCCACGGCGGCGGAGGCGGCGGGCCTCTCCCCGGAGCGGGTCCTCTTCGGTGGCGACCACCTCGGGCCCCACCCCTGGCAACGGGAGCCCGGGGAGCGGGCCATGGCGAAGGCCCGGGAGATGGTGGGGGCGTTCGCCCGGGCCGGTGCGGTGAAGATCCACCTCGACGCGAGCATGCGCCTGGCCGACGACCCCCCCGGCCCCCTCGACGAGCAGGTGGCCGCCGCGCGCACCGCCGAGCTCGGGGCGGCGGCCGAAGCGGGCCGGCCCGACGGCGTGGAGCCACCGGTCTACGTCATCGGTACCGAGGTTCCGATACCCGGAGGCGAGCAGGCCCACGACGCCCGCCCCGAGGTCACGCGGCCGGAGGACGCGGCGCGGACGATCTCCCTGACGCGGGCCGCCTTCCGCGCCCGCGGGCTCGAGGCGGCCTGGGAGCGCGTGGTGGGGCTCGTGGTCCAGCCCGGCGTCGAGTTCGGCCAGTGGCGCGTCCACGAGTACGACCCCGACGCCGCCCGGACGCTCTCCGCCTTCATCCAGGATGTGCCCGGAATCGTCTATGAGGCGCACTCCACCGACTACCAGAGGAGCGATGCTCTCCAGGCCCTGGTGCGGGACCACTTCGCCATCCTGAAGGTGGGTCCCGCGCTGACGTTCGCTTGGCGAGAAGCGGTCTTCGCCCTGGCCGCGATCGAGCAGGAGTGGCTGGGGGGGCGGGCCGACGTCACGCTCTCCCGGCTGCCGGAGACCGTGGACGAGGTGATGCGGCGCGACCCCGCCCACTGGCAGGGCTACTACCGGGGCGACGAGGCCGAGCTCCGCTTCGCCCGCCGGTTCAGCCTCAGCGACCGGATCCGCTACTACTGGCCCCGGCCCGAGGTCCAGGAGGCGCTCACCCGCCTCCGGGCGAATCTCGAGACCCACCCGGCTCCCCTGCCCCTGCTGAGCCAGCACCTTCCCGGTCCGCACCGCGCGGTGCGCGACGGTCGCATCGCCCGGAATCCCCGGGAGCTCGTCCGCTTCCACGTCCGCGAGGTGATCGAGGGCTACGCCCGTGCCTGCGGAGTCCCGGAGGCGGGGCCCGCCGAATCGAACGGAGCCCGACCATGAGTCCAGACGGCGAGAGCGAGACCCAGACCCAGGCCCAGGCCCAGGCCCAGGCCCAGGTGCGGCCGGGGCGGCTTCTGGTCGAGGAGAGGCGGCGCCGGATCCTGGAGATCCTCGACCGCCAGGAGCGGGTGACGGTGGAGGAGCTCGTCCACCGGTTCGGGGTCTCCGCGGTGACGGTCCGGAGCGACCTGGACTCCCTGGCCGAGGACGGGGCGCTCGTCCGGTCCCACGGCGGGGCCCTCCGGCCCGTCGACGCCCCCGAGGACGTCCCCATCGCGGTGAAGCAGACGCGCCGTCACGCGGAGAAGGTGCGGATCGCGCGGGCCGCGGTCCGGATGATCCGTGACGGCGACACGATCATCCTCGACTCGGGGTCCACCACCCTCGAGATCGCGCGCCAGCTCCGGACCCTCGAGGTCGAGTCGCTGAGCGTCATCACCAACGCCCTCAACATCGCGATGGAGGTCGCCGCCCTCTCTCGCGTGCGCCTGATCATGACCGGCGGGATCCTGCGGCAGATGTCCTACTCCCTGGCCGGCCCGCCGGCCGAGCAGGTCCTGGACGGGCTGCGCGCCGATCGGCTGTTCCTCGGGGTGGACGGTTTCGATGCCGACATCGGCCTGATGACCCCCGACGTGTTCGAGGCCCGCCTCAACTCGCACATGATCAGGGTCTCTCGCGAGGTCGTGGTGGTGGCCGACTCCACCAAGTTCGGGCGCCGGAGCCTCTCCGTCATCGCCGGCCTCGAGAGCGTCCACAAGCTCATCACCGACTCGGGTGCGCCTCCGGAGGGCGTGGCGGAGCTCCAGGCCCTCGGGGTGGAGGTGATCGTCGTCTGATCCCGCGGCCGGCGCGCCCGCAGCCCGCCCCGCGGCAGGGAGGTGCCACAGGTGGAATCGAACATCTGGCTCGTCTACGCGATCGTCACGACGTTGTTCTGGGGCGTGTGGGGCGCCTTCATCGAGGCCCCCGAGAAGCGCGGGTTCCCCGCCACCCTGGGCTACGTGGTCTGGTCCCTGACGATGGTCCCGTGCGCGCTCGTGGCCCTCGCCGTCATCGGTTGGGACCTCGAGACCGACCTCCGCTCGGTCCTGCTCGGCTGCGCGGCGGGGCTTCTCGGAGCCGCCGGCCAGCTCGTCCTCTTCCAGACCCTCCGACGTGGGCCGGCCTACCTGGTCTTCCCGGTGGTGGCCCTCTCCCCGGTGGTGAGCGTGGCGCTGTCGGTCCTGCTCCTCGGCGAGACCGCGAGCGGCCGCGCCTGGGCGGGAATCGTGCTCGCCCTCGTGGCGATTCCCCTGCTGGCCTACCAGCCCCCGGACCGCTCGAGCCCGGTGAAGGGCTACCTGTGGCTGGCGATGGCCATCGGCGTCATGTTCGCCTGGGGCCTCCAGGCCATCGTCCTGCGCTTCGCCAACCAGACGATGACCAGCGAGGGGATCTTCTTCTACATGATGGCGACCGCGGTCGCCCTCGCGCCCGTCGCGGTCCTCATGACGGACTTCAAGCAGGACATCAACTGGGGTCCCAGCGGACCCTGGCTCGCCGCCGGCATCCAGGTCCTGAACTCGGTCGGGGCCCTGATGATGGTCTACGCCTTCCGCTACGGCAAGGTCATCATCGTGAGCCCGATGATCAACGCCCTGGCCCCGGTCATCACCATCGTGCTCTCGCTGCTGCTCTACCGGGTCATCCCCAACAAGGTGGTCACGGCGGGCATGGTGCTGGCCGCGACGGCCTTCTACCTGCTGTCCTGATCTCGAGGCGGAAGGGACGCGTCTTCCGTGACCCGAGGCAGTGGCTCTATACTCTGAGGTCGTGCCCGGCACCTCGGCAACCACGGGACGGTACGCCTCGCGTTTCCCCGCCGCCGGCCTCGTCAGCGGGTCCCTCGGTCGTGCCCTGGCCATCGCTTGGCTCGTGCCGTTGCTCGTCCCCGCGGCCTTCGGCCAGGAGCGGCCGGCGGACCAGGGGGCGCTCTTCGACCAGGGAGTGCGGGCCCTCAAGGCCGGGAGCCTGGACGAGGCGGAGTCCGCCTTTCGAGCGGTGATCGAGCAGGGGGGCGAGCTCGCCCAGGTCCACAACAACCTCGGCATCGTCTACCAGATGCGCGGGCAGCACGAGCGGGCGGTCGAGGAGTTTCGCGAGGCCGCCCGGATCGACGGCGACTATGCGGCGCCGCGGATCCTCCTGGGAGCCAGCCTGCTCGCCCTCGGCCGGGTGGAGGAGGCGAAGGTCCCCCTCGAGGCGGCGGTGCGGCTGGCCCCCGGCGAGCCGCTGGCCCACGTCCAGCTCGCCCGGGCGTACGAGCAGAGCGACGACTGGTCCGGTGCCGTCGACCAGCTCCAGGCCCTGCGCCGGCTGGCCCCCGGCGATCCCGAGCACATGTACGGCCTGGGCCAGGCCTATCTCCGCCTGTCGGAGACGTGTCTCCGCCGGCTGCACGCGCTTCACCCCGACTCGGCGCGGTCGCACCAGGCCCGGGCGCACAGCTACCGCCTGCAGGGGCGTCCCGAGCTCGCCCTCGAGGCCTTCGAGCAGGCCGCACGGGCCGACCCCACACTCGCGGAGGTCCACCTGGCCATGGCCCAGATCCTCGTGGAGCAGAAGCGGTGGGCCGACGCCCGGCGCGAGCTCGCGCTCGAGCGGGACGTGGTGCCGGAGAGCGCCGGGGCACGGGCTCTCGAGCGTCACCTCCAGGCCCTGGAGAGGGCCTCCCGGTGAGGCGAGCCGGCGTGGGCTGGGCCCTCGTGGCCTTCCTCGCTGGGCCCGCCGCCGCGAGCCAGATGGACGCGCCGCCGCCACCGGGCCCCCCGGACTCCGCGCTCGTCGACCCGGACGATGTCGTGGTGGACGGCGCCCTGTCCCCGACCGGGATCGACCCTGCGCTCCGCGCCCCGATCGACGCGGCGCTGCAGGCGCGTGACTACACGCGGGCCGAGACGCTCCTCCTCGAGGCCGTGGAGGCGCAGCCGCGGTCGGCGGAAGCGCTGCGCCTGCTGGGGGGCGTCTTCTTCGTCCAGGGCCGGCCGCTGAACGCGGCCGTGGCCTACAAGAAGGCCGAGGCCCTGGCCCCCCTCGACGAGCGCAGCCGCTTCACCCTGGTCATGTCCTACGTGGCCCTCGGCCGTCGTGACTGGGCGCGTCCCGAGCTCGAGACGTTGCTCGAGACCTCTCCCCGGAACCCGCTCTACCACTACTGGACGGCCCGCCTCGACTACGACGACGGGCAGTTCGAGCCTGCGGTCGAACGCCTGCTTCGAGTGATCGCCCTGGACCCCGGCTTCATGAGGGCCTGGGACAACCTGGGCCTCAACTACGACGCCCTCGGGCGCTTCGACGACGCGGTCCGAAGCTACGAGGAGGCCCTCCGTCTGAACCGCGCCTCGGAGACACCGTCGCCCTGGCCCGCCCTCAACCTCGGCCTCCTCCTGGTCAAGCTCGACCGTCTCGACGAGGCCGAGAGCCGCTTCCGCGAGTCGGTGGCGGCCGACCCGGCCTTCCCGCAGGCCCACTACCAGCTCGGACTGCTGCTGGACAAGACCGGGCGGCCCGAGGAGGCGATTCCCGAGCTGGAGGAGGCCGCCCGGCTCGACGGCGACTACGCGGAGCCCCACTTCGCCCTCGCCCGTCTCTACCGGCGTGCCGGCGACCAGGACCAGGCCCGCCAGGCCCTGGAGCGGTTCCAGGAGATCAAGAAGAGGGAGGAGCAGCAGCCCCCTCCGCCGCCATCCTGAAGGGCGCCCGCAGGTCCCTCGGGGCTGCCGGAGGGAGGGACGACCGCTCGTGCTAACATTCGACTATCATGCACGCGACCGCCCTGCTTCCCCTCCTCGCCCTCCTCGCCGCCGGGAGTGACCCGGCCGTCGTCCCCGAGCAGGTCACACCGCTCTTCAACGGCACGGACCTCTCTGGGTGGGAGGCCGACGTGCCCGCCCGCGACGACGACCCGAAGGCGCCGGACAGCTTCGTCGTCCGGGACGGTCTTCTGGTCAGCCTCGGGACGCCCCCCGGGCACCTGGTGACGACCCGAGGACTACCGGGACTACCGGCTCGTGGTGGAGTACCGCTTCCCCGGAAAGGGCGGCAACTGCGGCGTCCTGGTCCACGCCTCCCGGCCGCGTGCGCTCTACGAGATGTTCCCCCAGTCCATCGAGGTGCAGATGAACAGCGGGGACGCCGGCGACTTCTGGTGCATCCAGGAGGACATCAAGGTCCCGGACATGGAGACCCGGCGGCCGCGCAAGGAAGGACAGGAGTGGGGCGGCGCCGAGGGCGACGCCCGCCGCATCCTCAACCTGACCGACGGCTCCGAGAAGCCCCTCGGGGAGTGGAACACCATGGTGATCGAGGCCCGGGGCCGCTCGGTCACGGTGTGGGTCAACGGCGACCTGGTGAACAACGGCTTCGACGCCACCGCCGACCACGGGAGGATCGCGCTGCAGGCCGAGGGCACCGAGGTCGAGTTCCGCAAGGTCGAGATCGGACCTCTCCCCCCGCGTCGCAGTAGCCCGACCGGTCGCAGCAATGAGGTCTGGCGTCCCCGCTCCGCTCCTCCTCTCGCTGGTGGCCGGCGTCCTCGCCGCCGGCGCCGCCCCGGCCGACGACGTTCAGTTCGCCGATGTCACGGAGGCCCTGGGGATCGACTTCCGCCACGCCGCCTCCCCCACCTCGCAGAAGTACCTGCCGGAGACCATGGGCGCGGGGGTGGCGCTGTTCGACGCCGACGGCGACGGGCGTCTCGACGTCTACTTCGTGAACGGGGCGCGCCTCGACGACCCCATGCCTCGCGGGGCCGCCCTGGTCAAGGACGGTCCGCGCTACTGGAATCGGCTCTACCGCCAGGGCGCAGACGGACGGTTCGAGGACGTGACGGAGAGGGCCGGCCTGGCCGGCACGGGATACGGCCAGGGGGTCGCGGTCGGCGACTACGACAACGACGGAGACGAGGACCTCTACGTCACCGGCGTGGGCGCCAACCAGCTCTACCGCAACGAGGGCGACGGGACGCTTCACCGACGTGACCGCCGAGGCCGGGGTGGGGGGCGGACAATGGTCCACGAGCGCGGCCTTCGTGGACTTCGACCACGACGGCCGGCTGGACATCTTCGTGGGCCGCTACATGCAGTGGTCGGTGGAGCTACAACCCGTACTGCACCGCCGACTACAACCCCTTTCCCGAGACCTCGCCCAGCGGCCCCCGCGCCTACTGTCACCCCAACCTCTTCGAGGGCGCCACCGCGCTCCTCTACCGCAACGCGGGAGATGGGACCTTCACCGACGTCGCCGCGTCGGCGGGGGTGGCCGACCCCGAAGGGAAGTCCCTGGGCGTGGCCCTGGCCGACTTCGACCGGGACGGGCTCACCGACATCTTCGTGGCCAACGACGCCATCCGGCAGTTCCTCTACCGGAACCGGGGCGACGCCACGTTCGAGGAGGTGGCGCTGCTGGCCTTCGCCGCCTTCGACGAGGACGGGCGGGCCTTCTCGGGCATGGGGGTCGACTTCGCCGACTACGACAACGACGGCCGGCCCGACGTCGTCGTCACGAACCTCGCCAACCAGTGCTGGGCGCTCTACCGCAACACCGGGGACGGGGCCTTCTCGTACGACACCCACGCCGCCGGCATCGGGCGCATCAGCCTGCTCTCCTCCGGCTGGGGCGTCCGCTTCCTCGACTACGACAACGACGGGTGGAAGGACCTCTTCCTGGCCCGGGGCCACGTGCTCGACACCATCGAGCTGACCTCGCCGCACCTGAAGTACCGGGAGACCCCGCTCCTGGCCCGAAACGAGGAGGGGCGCTTCCGGGACGTCTCGGCGGAGGCGGGCGAGGTCTTCAAGACCGCCTGGGTGGCCCGCGGGCTGGCCACCGGGGACCTCGACGACGACGGCGACGTGGACATCGTGGTGAGCACGCTCGACGACCGGGCCCGGGTCCTCCTGAACCAGGGCGGCAACCGCGGCCACTGGATCCAGCTCCGGCTGGTCGGCCGGCGCAGCAACCGCGACGGCATCGGCGCGGACGTCCGGGTGGTCACCGCCTCGGGGGCGATCCGCCAGGCCACCGTCAGCACCACCGCCGGCTATCTCTCCGCCGGCGACCGACGCGTCCACCTCGGCCTGGGGGCCGAGCGGGAGATCCGCTCCGTCGAGATCCGCTGGCCCAGCGGGATCGTCCAGCGCCTGAGCGACGTGCAGCCCGACCGGATCCTGACCGTCACCGAGCCCGAGGCCGCTCTCCCGGAGACGCCGCCCCGCAGCCTCGCGTTGATGATGGAGTTCTCGTTCGACACAGCGGGGCCTCACGCTCCTCGTCGCCTTCGGCGCCCTGGCGGCTGCGTCCGGGGACGCCCGGGAGGAGGCGGCGCGGGAGACCATCCCGGTGACCTTCGTGAACGTCTCGCGGGAGGCCGGCACCGCCCTTCCCCACGTCTGGGGGTCGCGGGACGACCAGCGCTACATCATCGAGGTCAAGGGAAGCGGCCTGGGCTTCATCGACTTCGATCGCGACGGGTGGCTCGACATCTACCTCACCAACGGGGTGCGCTTCGACGAGACCTACGCCCCCGGGACGGCCCCGACCTCCCACCTCCTGAGGAACGACCGCGACGGGACCTTCACCGACGTCACCGCCCGCGCCGGCGTCGGGCGCACGGGGTGGGGCACCGGCGTCGCGGTCGGCGACTACGACAACGACGGCTGGGACGATCTCTTCTGCACCTACTGGGGCCACAACGTCCTCTTCCGGAATGGCGGCGACGGCACGTTCGCCGACGTGTCGAGAGACGGCCGGGGTGCACGGGGAGCGCGTGCGCTGGGGGTCGGGCTCGACGTTCCTCGATCACGACCGGGACGGGGACCTGGACCTCTTCGTGGCCAACTTCATCGAGCTGGACATCGACGCGGTGAAGACGCCCCTGGACCCGGACCCCTGTCGCTGGAAGGGCCTGCCGATCGTCTGCGGGCCGAGGGGCCTGCCCGCCGGGAGCAACATCTTCTACCGCAACGAGGGCGACGGGACCTTCACCGACGTCTCCGAGGAGGCGGGCGTCCTCGCGCCCGGACCCCGCTACTCGATCACCCCGGTCTCCTACGACTTCGACGACGACGGCTGGCCCGACGTCTACGTGGCGGTGGACTCCATGCCGAGCATGCTGTTTCGCAACGACCGCGACGGGACCTTCAGCGAGGTCGCGGTCGCCGCCTGGGCCGCCTACAACGAGGACGCGCGACCCCAGGCCGGGATGGGCCTGGCGGTCGGGGACTACGACGGGGACGGCTGGCTGGACATCTTCAAGACCCACTTCCAGGACGACACCCCGGTGCTCTTCCGGGCGATGGGCGACGGGACCTTCTCCGACGCGACCGGCCCCGCCGGCCTGGGTGACCTGAGCCAGTTCGTGTCCTGGGGGGCTGCCTTCACCGACTACGACAACGACGGCTGGAAGGACCTCTTCTACGTCACCGGACACGTGTACCAGGAACCCCGCAAGGACGACGTGGAGTCGCTGTACTCTCCTCGCGTGGTCCTGAGGAACCTCGGAAACGGAAGGTTCGCCAACGTCTCCGCCGAGCTGGGCCCCGGGGTGAGCGAGCGGCGCTGCTCCCGCGGGAGCGCCTACGGCGACTACGACAACGACGGCGACGTCGACGTGCTGGTCCTGAACGTGAACGACCCGCCGTCGCTGCTGCGCAACGACGGCGGCAACGCGAACAACTGGATCCTGCTGAAGCTGATCGGCACCACGTGCAACCGCTCGGCCATCGGCGCGCGGGTGCGGGTCGTGACCGGCGGCCGCGCCCAGATCGACGAGGTGCACAGCGGCGGCAGCGTGATGTCCCAGAGCGACCTCCGCCTGCACTTCGGGCTGGGCAGGGCCGACGTCGTGGACGAGATCGAGGTGCGCTGGCCCACCACCCGGCGGGTCGAGACCTTCGCCGGCGTCAAGGCGAACCAGATACTGACCATCCGGGAGGGCTCGGGAATCGTCGACCGACGGGGACCGGCCGGCCGCGGAGACCCGGATCCGTCGCTGAACAGCGACCAGAAGACGGACCGGGCGGCCGCCCCGGGACCGCCCTAGCTGTAGACAGCTAGTCCTCATCCGGCAGAAGACCGCGCGGAGTTCCGGAGAGCGTTTCGGGGACATGACCCGATTTCCCCGACTTGGGCCACGAAATCGGGATCGTGTCCCCGAAACAGCAGCCCTGCGGCCGGCTCAGCTCGGCGTCGCCATCCCTACTTCCCGATCGCCTGGAGCAGCTGGCGGGCGGTCGCCACGTTCTCGGCCTCCGGCGGCGCGAGGCTCAGGTACTTCTCGAGGTGCGCGATCGCCTCCGGGATGCGGTTCTGGCCGACCATCGCCGCCCCCAGGCGGAAGTAGGCCTCGGCCATCGCCGGGTCGGCGGCAATCGCCGCCTCGAGGGCCTCGATTGCCCGCTCGTTCTCGTTGGCCGCGAGGAGGTAGATGCCCTTGTTGAGCTGGGCCCGGGCGTCACCCGGGTTCTCGTTCGCCGTCCTCTCCACGAGGTCCCCCGCCTCCCGGTGCCGGTTCGTCTCGCGGTAGACGGTCGCCAGCGCGGCCGCCGCGTCCGTGGCGCCGGGCCGCAGCTCGAGCGCCTTCAGGTAGCTGGCCTCGGCGCTGGCCCAGTCCTTCCTCGCGGCGTAGACGAAGCCGAGGTTCACGTGGACCTCCGGGACGTCCGGGGCCTTCTCGAGGAGGGCCTTGTAGATGGCCTCGGCCTCCTCGAGCTTCCCGGCGTTCTGGAGCTGCACCGCCTCCTCGAAATGCCTCTGGAGCTCCTCGGCCGCGCTCGCCGCCTCCTTCGCCTCCGGGGCGAGCCGGAAGGGTTCGATGCGAATGGCCTCTCCCAGTGGAACCGTGACATCGCTCGCGGCGGGCGCAAAGCCCTCCTTGCTGACGGTGACGCGGTAGGGGCCCGGCCGCATGCCCACTCGGGTGAACTCGCCCTTCTCGTTGGTCTTCGTCTCGTACTGCCGGGAGAGGTCGCCCAGGGACTCCATCCGTACGCTGGCGTCGGCGATGGGCTGGCCCTCCTCGTCCAGGACCATGCCACGAACGGTGCCGGTCTGCGCGTGGGCAGGGAGGGCCAGGAGCCCGAGGCCGAGGAGAACGAGGATCAACAGGACAGCTCGCTTCATGATGTCTTCCTCCTGAACGAGGACACTATTGTCGCACCAGGGCGGGTCTCGTGGACGACACGGGTCGCTCGACGCGCGTCCGGGAACGTCCACAGGCGGCCATCGTCCCATTCTACCGGCAAAGAGGCCGGGCCGGCCCGGGGAAACGTCGCCGCGAGCTCAGTAGGGCCGGATCTCGACCGGCCGCAGGAGGTCGGCCGTCTGCTCCGCGCGCCGCTTCCTCAGCTCGTCGAACCGCTCCTGCTGCGCGGCCCTCCGCGGGTCCCTCGTCCGCGAGTAGAGCAGCAGCAGGTGCAGGTTGCCGAGGTAGTGGTCCGGATCGATCTCGAGGCAGCGCTGTCAGGGCCTCCTCGGCGCGCTCCGCCTGGCCGAAACGCTGGTAGAGGAGCCCGAGCTCGGAGTACCCGTCGGCGCTGAGCGGGTCCGCCTCCACCGCGCGCCGGGCGAGGCGCAGCGCCTCCTCTTCCTCGTTCAGCGCGCGGGCGATCCGCGCGAGGAGGTAGCTCGCCCCGGCCGCGGTCTCCTCGCGCTCGGCGAACGGCAGCAGCTGCGCTCCGGGCCGCCTCGTAGTCCTTGGCGAGGAAGAGCGCGACACCGACCGCGTAGGGCCCGCGGTAGTCGTCCGGCTTCAGCTCGGAGTAGCGCCGGAAGTAGGGCACCGCCTCCGTCGGGTCCTTGCGGTGCATGGCCACCGAGCCGAACGCGTAGTTCGCCTCGGGGCTGTCGGGATCGAGGCGGACCGCCTCGCCGAGGGCCGCGTACGCCTCGGCGCCGAGGTCCAGCTCCACGCAGACCATGCCGAGGAAGAAGTGGACGCGCGGGTCCTGCGGAGTCACCGCCCGCGCGTGGCCGAGGTAGCCGAGCGCGCCCTCCAGGTCCGTCTGGTCGTACGCGACGCGCGCGAGAGCGAGAAGGAGGGCCCCGTCGTCCGGCCGCGACCCGGTCGCCGCCTCCAGCGCCTCGCGCGACAGCGCGAGCCGGCCCTGCCGTCGCGTAGGCCGCGCCGAGCGCCTCCAGGTCGGCGGAGGCCGCGAGCCCCTTCTGCCGGAGGGTCTCGACGATCCGGACGACGAGGTCGTCCCGGCCGTGCGACGCGAGCACCGGCAGGATGGGCCGCACGTCCGCGGCGGCGAGGTCCCGGTGCGCGAGGAGCTTCTCGCCCGCGACATCGGCCTCTGCTCTCTCCCCCCGCGCGGCATGGTTGGCACACGCCACCGCCAGCGCCGCGGGCCGATCGCGGTCCTCGGGGGGCAGGCGCGACAGCTCGGTCTGGGAGCGCTCGAACTCGCCGAGCGACTGGCGGAGCGCCGCCACCTGGAAACGCGCCTCGCGGTGCCCCGGCTCGTAGCCGAGGATCGCCTCGTAGGCCGCGAGCGCCTGGCGCGGCGCGCCCGGGTCCTTCGCCGCGTTCTCCTGGTGGAGGCGTCCGAGGTTGAGCCACGCGTCCGTGTACCGCGGGTCGCGCTCGACGGCCTCGCGGAAGCGCCGCTCCGCTTCCTCGTACCCGCCCGCCGAGGCGGCGAGGACGCCGAGGAAGTTCCGGACGGCCGGGCTCGTCGGGTGGAGACGCAGGGCCTCGTCGAGGTCCGCGCGCGCCGCCGCCTCGTCGCCGGCCTCGATGTGGTCGCGCGCGCGCGTCAGGAGGTCGGCGAGCGGCGTCCCGCCCTGGGGCGCCGCGAGAAGGATCAGGAGGGCGAGGATCATAGTGGGTGCCGGGCGGACACGTGACGGCCCGCTCCGCCTATTATCAACCCATGCGGGCCGGCCTCGGCTCGCTCGAGGCCGGAGGCCCACGGGCCGGCGGGAGCCCGAACGAGAAACAGGCCGGCCCGGGAGGCCCGAGCCGGCCCGGTCACGACCGGCGGAAGACGCCGGCCGGGCCGGCGCGGAGCCGGCCCGGCGCGGTCAGTCCGTCAGAACTCCAGGCGCGCCGCGAGCTGGATGACCCGCGGCGAGGTGACCGACCCGTTCCAGAGCCCGAAGTCGGCGCTGTTGACGTCGGTGTTGAACGCGTTGCCGCCCCACTGGGTCGAGTTCCCGTTCCAGTTGTGCCAGTTCCACACGTTGAAGGCCTCGAGGCGGATCTGCAGGTTGACGTCCCTGAACAGCCGGGTGTTCTTGATGAGCGAGAGGTCCTGGTTGCGGTAGCCGGACTTGCGGTAGGTGGTGATCCGGTCGCCGGTGCCGTAGTAGTAGTTGAAGGCGTCCGGCGACTCGAACGCGGACCGGTTGAAGATCGAGCTGGTCACGTCGAGATTGTCGAAGTCCTGCGCGAAGATGTCCCCGCTCGTCGCCGGGATGCAGGCCGCCCGGAACTGGCCGGGGACGTTGCAGTAGCTCGAGCGGAAGTAGAACGGGATGCCCGACGAGTAGCGGAAGATCGTCGAGAGCTGCCATCCGCCGAGGAGCGCCTTCGCGACCCCGGTCGATGTCCCTGGCCGATGGGAAGGTCCCAGACGAGGGCGGCCGACAGCACGTGGGTCACGTCGTCGGTGGCGAGCGCCCGGTTGCGGCTCTGCTCGAACGGCGAGATGGAGCCGCTGGCCCCGCTCCAGGTGAGGGCGTCGCGCTGGGTGTTGTCGGAGCCGCTCGTGTAGATGCGGCCCAGGGTGTAGGACACGAGGAAGTACGTGCCGCGCGAGAAGCGCTTCTCGACCTTGGCCTGCAGCGAGTGGTAGCTGGACTCGCCGTAGTTCTCGTTGAGACCCTGCAGGTTCGAGCAGTACTGCGGGTAGGGCAGGAGGGCCTGCGCCACCGTCGGCGCGCAGCTCGTCATCTGCTCGACCCAGCCCTCGTACGGCAGGGGCACGCCGTTGAGCGACGTCATGCCCGGCTGGAACTCGTCGTCGAGCAGCGGCCCGAGGGAGAGGTAGCGCGGGGTCGAGGGCGTTCAGCGGCTGGTTGCTGGACGGCACGCGGCGGCCGCGGGAGCCGACGTACGCGAGACCGAGGGTGAAGCCCGGGGAGATCTCGCGGTCGATCGTCAGGTTCCACTGCTGCGAGCGCGGCCGCTCGTTCCCGTCGAGGGTGCGGTACATCAGGCCCGAGCCGTTGCGGAAGTCCCCGGAGATGAACGGCGGCGGGACGTAGTCCTGGGGGAAGCCGTTGTCGATGTAGAACGCGGGCTGGACGCCGTTGAGGCTGCTGCTGAAGCTCACGTTGCAGTTGAAGCCGTCCTGGCTCATGCCGCCGCCCCAGCCGGGGATGAAGGCCCGATCGTAGAAGAGGCCCCATCCGGCGCGGATGAGGGTCTTGGTCGTTGATCGCGTAGGTGAGGCCGAGGCGCGGGGCGAAGCCCCCGTACCAGTCCTTCTCCGGGTAGCGCGCGCCGTAGCTCGCCGCGCCCCAGTCGTTGCCCGCGTAGGCGAGGCTGCCGGGGTAGCCGGGGGCCGACGGGTTGACGCCGGTGGGGTCGAGGAACGCGAGGCGGTCGTACTTCTCGCTCGAGGGCGAGTAGTAGTCCCAGCGCAGGCCGTAGTTCACGCGTCAGCTTGCTGGTGGCGTTCCAGGTGTCGCCGGCGTGGAAGATCCAGGCGTGCTGCCGCGGGTAGGCGTTCGACGCCGTGCGCACGTCCAGGTTGGCGTTGTCCACCGCGCCGAGGAGGAAGCTCGCGATCGGGTTGCCGCTGTTGACGCCCGGGATCCCGGTGGCCCCGCGGCCGAAGTTGAACGAGCCCTGCTCGTTGCTTCCGGTTGTGGGTGTTGCCGCCGATGTTGCGGTACTCGCCGCCGATCTTGATGGTGTGGTTGCCCTTGATCCAGGTGACGAGGTCGTTGACCACGTACGTCGGCCGGGTGGTGATGCTGTCGGACTCGAGGCTGCCGCCGCAGCCGAAGCCGTTCGTAGCCGTCGCTGAAGCTCATCGGCGACGGGACGAGGTTCGAGACGACGCCCTGGATCTTGGGCAGGCTGTCGACGTAGGGGGTGTTGACGCAGCCGTAGCCCTCGTTGCGGTTGAGGTAGCCGAAGGTGAAGTGGTTGAGCAGGTTCGACCCGAAGGTGTGGTCCCAGTTCAGACGGTGGACCGACGAGTTCTGGGGGTCCGACGTCGACTCCGTCGCCAGCTCGATGGGAAGCAGGGAGTTGTACTTGATGGCGGCGCGCTGGTGCCACAGCGAGATGGAGACGTGGTCGTTCTGGCCGATGTACGAGTCGAAGCGGCCGAAGAAGTAGTTGCTGTCGCCGAGGATCGAGTCGGGGACCGCGCTCGGCACGAGGTAGTTGTTGAGCTCGTCGCCGTTGGTGGGCGTCGGCAGGTACTGCAGGTACCCCAGGGCGACGGGGCTGAACCGGTCGGCCGGGATGATGTTGCCCGGGAACGGCTGCTTGCTGCCGTCGGGCTGGAGCGTCGCCGGGTCGTAGATCGGGATGAGATTGCCGTTCGCGTCACGCCAGTTGCTGAAGTCGCCGTTCCTCGCCGCGATCGAGGGGATCGACAGCGTCGGCCGGTTCGAGCCGCCGGTCTGGCGGTAGGCCTCGACGTCGGCGTAGAAGTAGGTCTTGACCGAGTTCGACCACAGGCCGGGGATCTTCATCGGGCCGCCGAGCGCGCCGCCGTAGTTGTTCTTCTCGAGGGGCGATTTCTCCGTGGCGCCCCACTGGTTGGCGTTCCAGCTGTCCCGCTGGGCGTACCAGAAGAGCGCGCCGTGGAGGTTCTCCTGGCCCGACTTCGTGACGGCGACGATCTGGCCACCGGTGGTCGAGCCGTACTGGGCGTCGTAGCTCGAGCTGACGACCTTGATCTCGCTCACCATGTCCGGCGAGTAGGGGAAGTCCTGGAAGATCGAGACCATGCCGCTCTGGCTCATGAAGCCCTGCTGCATGGAGGCGCCGTCGAGGACCGCCTCGTCGCCCGACTGCAGGCCGCCGTTGATGCGCGCGTCGAAGGCGTTCGCGCTGCCGCCGGACGAGACGCCGGGCATGAGCAGGACGAACGTGGCCGACGAGCGGGGGCCGGAGCTGAAGACGAGGGGCAGGTCGTTCAGCGTCTCGGGGGCGATGCCGTCCTCCTTCGAGCCGCTGTCGTAGTTCATGGCCGAGGCGCCCACGACCTCGATCGTCTCGGTCTGGCCGGCGAGGGCCAGGCCGACGTCGAGGCGCACGTTGCCGTTCGGGGCCACCGCGATGCCCCGGCGCACGTAGGGCTCGAATCCCGGGAACTCCGCGGTGAGCTCGTAGGTGCCGGGCACGAGGTTGGGGAAGGCGTAGCCGCCGTCGGCCTCGGAGGTCCGGCGCAGCTCGAAGCCGGTACCGGTGTTCTTGAGGACCAGCGCGGCGTCGGCGACCGGCGATCCGGACGGGTCCAGCACCGTGCCGCTCAAGTAGCCGTTGAAGCTCTGCGCAGGCTCGCGACGGGCAGCAGCAACAGCGCCGCCGCGAGGAGGAGCATTAGGGGTACGATTCTTCGAACGTGCATTTGCGACTCCTTAGAATTAGGCACGGAACCGGCAGGCTCGAAAGCCGACACCAGACGCGCAGACGACCGGGGCGGCCGCCCCCCACGCGGGTGTTGTCTCGGGCCCATCTGCGTCGAAACGTCAGGAAGTGTCAAGAAACGAAAACGCACGGCATGAAGAAACCACACCCGTAACTCTCTATGTCAAGCCCTAGAAATCCCGCGGCGGGGCTCGGGCGCGCCCCACGCGGAGCGCAGTCTTTCGCACGGTATCTGCGTCGGTTCTGACCCGGCCACCGAGGCCCCGCCGGCCCGCCCGGTCGGCCCCGCCCATCGAGGCGGAGAGAGCGGCGTCGCCTCGAAGTCCGGCGTGCGACTCGAAACGACTCGGGTATCCTTGGGGCCGGTTCCGGACCGGAAGGAGAGACCCATGCCCGTGGCCTCACCCGTGTGCTGGGCGCTGTCCGCCCTCGCGCTGCTCGCCGGGGCCAGCCGGCAGGAGTCCTCCCGAGCGGCCGAGCCCGTGGAGCTGTCGGTCGCCGACTTCGGGGCCACCCCGAACGACGGCGAGAACGACGCCCCGGGCCTGCGCGCGGCGCTCGAGGCCTGCCGACGACGGGGGCCCACGACGCTCAGGCTCCCGCCGGGGCGCTACGACCTCCGGGACGAGGATGCCGTCCGGCTGATGCGCCAGGCCATGAGCGGGGCCTTCGGCCTCAACCCGGAGCCGACGATCTTTCGGCCGTACTTCCCGTACGCCCGCGGCCTCGACTTCACCGGCATCGAGGACCTGACCGTGGAGGCGGAAGGAGCGGAGCTCATCTGCGAAGGCTGGATGGAGCCCCTCTCCCTCGAGAGCTGCCGCAACATCACGATCCGTGGTCTCACCATCGACTACCGGCGCCCGCCCCACAGCATCGGCACCATCCTGAGCGTCACCGACACCCACTTCGACGTGGAGTTCCCGGAGCGGTACCCGGTCCACGCCGGGATGCCGATGCCGAGGGTGATGCTGTGGGACCGGGAGGCGGATCGGATGCTCGGCCCGTCGGTCTACCCGAAGGCGAGCGAGCTGGTCCGAGACCAGGTCCTGCGCCTCCAGGGGGCGTGCCCCCGGGAGGCGCAGGGGCATCTCGCCCTCGTCGCCCACAGCTTCCACTTCCGTCCCGCCATTCTCCTGCACCGCGCCGAGGACGTCGTCCTGGACCGCGTGACCGTCCACTCCCAGCCCGGCATGGGCATCGTCGGCCACCGGTCGCGGAACCTCACGTTCACGGGCCTCCGTGTCGTCCCCCGGGCCGGCTCGGTGATGTCGACCAACACCGACGCGACGCACTTCACCTCGTGCAGCGGGTTCATCCACTTCCGCGGGTGCCAGTTCGAGGGCCACGGAGACGACGCCACCAACATCCACAACTACTACTACACGGTGTCGGGCACGGACGGGGACGGCTCCTACGACCTGACCGTCGAGTCCCCCACCGGGACCCACGCCCAGGTCCTGGACCACCCCGACCCCGGCGACACCCTCGAGCTGGTCGAGAAGGAGACGCTGGAGGTCGTCGGGACCTTCGACGTCGCGTCCGTGGAGAACTTCCCCGACGAGTGGCGGAGCCGGGTGCGCCTCGATCGGCCGATCCCCGGAGACCCGGCGCGTCACTACCTGGTGGGCGCCTCCCGCCTCCCTGCGGTCCGGATCGAAGGGTGCCAGGTCCGCAGCCATCGCGCCCGCGCCTTCCTGATCAAGACCCGGGACGTCCTGATCCAGAGCAACACGATCGAGAACACGACGGGGACCGCCATCCACGTCGGCGCGGAGGGCGACTGGCACGAGGGGCCGGCCTCGGCCGACGTGACGATCCGGAACAATCGCTTCCTGGGCTGCGGACGGGGCGAGGGAACGATCCACGGGACGAGCGCGATCGCCGTCAACGTGGACGCCCCCCGAGCCGACGTCCCCGGCATCCACCGCCGGGTCCTGATCGAGGGCAACCAGGTCGTGGGGCCGGGGAGCGCGCGCGGGATCTACGTCAGCGGCGCCCGGGACGTCACGATCCGCTTCAATGAGATCGCCGGCGTTCGGGTCCCCATCGAGGTCGAGCACTCGGACGGAGTGGCGGTGTACGAGAACGGCGGAGCGGAGGCCCGGCTGGGGCCGGGCGTGAAGAGGGCGACGCCTTGAGCCTCGCGGCCTGCCTCGTTCTGATGGTGGTCACCGGCGACCCGGAGCCCGTGCGCCCGGTCATCCCCGACGCCGCCCGCCCCCTTCCGCTCTCGGCGGTGCGTCTCACCGGAGGACCGCTCAAGCGCGCACAGGACCTCGACGCCGCCTACCTGCTCCGGCTCGAGCCGGACCGGATGCTCGCGCCCTTCCGCCGCGAGGCCGGCCTGGCGCCGGGGGCCCCCGGCTACGGCGGCTGGGACGCGGGAGGTCGGAACCTCACCGGCCACGTCCTCGGCCACTATCTCTCGGCGATGAGCCTGATGTGGGCGGCCACGGGCGACGGCCGCTTCAGGGAGCGGGCCGACGACATCGTCCGGCAGCTCGCGGTGGTCCAGGAGGCCAACGGGGACGGGTACCTGGGCGCGCTCGAGGGTGGACGGCGGGCCTTCGCCGAGGTGGCGCGGGGCGAGATCCGCTCGGAGAAGTTCGACCTCAACGGCCTCTGGTCGCCGTGGTACACGCTGCACAAGGTCTTCGCGGGCCTGCGGGACGCCTCCCGCCACACGGGAAACCGCCTTGCGCTCGAGCTGGAGGCGAGGTACGCGTCCTGGGCCGAGGGCATCCTCTCAGGGCTCGACCCGGCTCAGATCCAGCAGATGCTCGGCACCGAGTTCGGTGGGATGAACGAGGTCCTGGTCCAGCTCTACGCCGACACCGGAGACCGGCGGTGGCTGGCGCTCTCCCATCGGTTCGAGCACCGGGCCGTCCTCGACCCGCTGAAGCGCCACCAGGACGTCCTCGGCGGCCTGCACGGGAACACCCAGGTGCCGAAGCTCCTCGGCTCGCTCGAGAGGTTCGCGGTGGCGGGCGACCCGGGCGGCGGCTTCGCCGCCGGCTTCTTCTGGGATCGGGTCGTCCAGCACCACAGCTGGGCCACCGGCGGACACGGGAAGAACGAGTACTTCGGCGAGCCCGACCGGCTGAGCGACCGCGTCGACGGGCGCACCGCCGAGACGTGCAACGTCTACAACATGCTCAAGCTCACGCGGCGGCTCTTCGCGCTCCGTCCCGACGCCCACTACGCCGAGTTCCACGAGCGCGCCCTCTTCAACCACATCCTGGCGTCCCTGGATCCCGGGGACGGACGCATGTGCTACATGGTGCCGGTCGGCCGCGGCGTGCAGCACGAGTATCAGGACATGCTCGAGGACTTCACGTGCTGCGTGGGCACCGGCATGGAGAGCCACGCCCTCCACGCGGACGGTCTCTACTACGAGTCGGGAGACCGGCTGTGGGTGAACCTGTACGTGCCGTCCACGGCCCGGTGGGAGGCCGCCGGGGTGACGCTGGTCGTGGAGACGGACCTCCCGGAGGGAGACGCCGCGACGCTGCGGGTGACCGTGCCGTCGCCGCGCCGCTTCACCCTGGCCCTCCGTCGGCCGGGGTGGGCCGGGGACGGCTTCGCGGTCCGCGTCAACGGCCAAGCGCAGAGCTCGCTGCCCGCGCCTCTGAGCCACGTCGAGCTGACGCGCACCTGGAGCACCGGTGACGTCGTCGAGGTGTCCTTGCCCAAGCAGCTCCGTCTCGAGCCCCTCCCGGACAATCCACGACGGGCCGCCATCCTCTGGGGCCCGCTCGTGCTGGCTGCCGACGTGGGACCCGAGGACGACTTCCCGGCCTGGAAGCCGGGCATCCTGCCCTCGTTCGTCGCGGCGGAGCGGCCGGTCGCCGACTGGATCGAGCCGGTGCCCGAGCGGCCGGGCGCGTTCCAAAGCAAGGGGGTCGGGCGCCCGACGGACGTGGACCTCGTGCCGTTCTACCGCCTGCACCGGCGCACCTACTCGGTCTACTTCGACCTCTTCACGCCCTCGGAGTGGGAGCGCCGCGCGGCGGAGGACGAGGCCGAGCGCGACCGGCAGCGCAGGCTGGACCTCGCCTCGGTGGCGATCATCCAGCCCGGGGAGACGGAATCGGAGCGCGAGTTCCACCCGCAGGGCGAGGAGACCTGGTCCGATCGGGCCCGGGGCCGCCCCTGCCGCCGCGGCCGGAAGTGGTTCTCCTTCGACGTGCCGGTCGAGCCCGAGCGGCCGATGGCGCTGGTCGTGACGTACTACCAGGACGAGTGGCGCGACCGGACCTTCGCAATCCTCGCCGACGGACACGAGCTGGGCGAGGAGACGATCGAGCGCGGCGGCGTGCCGCATTTCTTCGACGTGGAGTACGCGTTGCCGGAGGCCGTGGTCCGAGGCAAGGCGGCGGTCACTGTCCGCTTCGAGGCCGCCGAGGGGAGCGAGACCGCCGCGGTCTACGGCCTCCGCATGATCCGGAACGCGGAGCGGTGACCCGGCCCGCCGGGGAAGGGGCCCGGTCCGCCGGGGGGGGGGATGGGCCCTCTCCTGACGTCGCCCGCAGGCTAGGGAAGGCAGCCCTGGCCGTTCTCATAGAATCTGACTATCATAGATTCGTGCACACGAGGGTCAGCGCAACGGAGGCGGCCCGGAAGCTGTCGGACCTGCTGAACCGGATCCGGTACCGGGGCGAGACGTTCACCATCGTGCGTGCCGGTGAAGAGGTGTGCCACCTCGTGCCGACCGGCCCACGCGGAACGACGCTCCGGGGGCTGCGCGAAGCGCTGGCCTCGACTCCGGAGCCGGACGACGAGTTCCGGGACGACCTCTTGCGCATCCGCAGCGAGCAACCTCCGGCCGAGCCGTCGTGGCCCTCCTGATCGACACGAGCATCCTGGTCGAGCTCGAGCGCGCGGAGGCGACACCGCCACGCGAGCTCGAGAGCGAGGAGGTGTACCTGTCCGCGATCAGCGCTTCGGAGCTGCTTCACGGTGTCGAGCGAGCATCGAGCGCGGCTCGTCGCGCTCGCCGCGAGACGTTCGTCGAGCGCATCCTCGACCTGGTGCCAGTGCTCGCTTTCGATCTCGCCGTGGCACGCGTGCACGCACGGGTGTGGGCGGACTTGAGCGGTCGTGGCGCAATGATCGGTGGCCACGACTTGATCATCGCCGCCACGGCCATCCGTCACGATCTGGCCGTCGTCACCCGGAACCAGAGAGAATTCGCCCGCGTCGAGGGCCTCGACGTCCGCGGGTTCGAATAGGTCGTTGTCGTAGGCGGCCAGGGCCTCGCCCATGCTCGCGTGGTCCCGACCCCCATGCCGTTGACCGCGAGCCCGCTCAGGAGGCCCTTCTCGACGAAGCGCCCGCCTCCCCGGGGTGATCCCAGTCCCGCCGGAAGCCCGGAGCGGGAGACGGAGCTGCGTCTCATCGAGGCGTCCCCGAAGGAGCAGCGGGCGTCCGGTTCTCCCAGACCTCGACCCAGGTGTCGGTGGTGAAGCCGGTGTCCGCCTTCGCGAAGGTGAAGCCCACGAAGTTGCCGAGGACGATGTCCACGTCGCCGTCGTGGTCGTAGTCGCCGAGATCCAGGGTGACGTGGCTCGGCGCGCCCTTCTTGAGCTCGTGGAGCCGGTGCTCTCCCGGGGCGACCTGCTCGATCCACCCGACCGCGGTGAGATCGTCCACGCTCCCCTGCCGCGCGAGGTTCTGGAACTGCGGGTGGTCGCTCCCGGGGAGGAAGGCGCAGACCACGATGTCGTTGTCGCCGTCGCCGTCCATGTCCGCGACCTGGGCCCGGTGAGCGCCGGGCATGACCGCGAGGTCGTGCTGGACGAACGGGAACTCCCCCCGGTTCTCGAACAGCCGGACCCCGTGGAAGGGCCGGATCGTGAAGTCGTCGAGGGAGTCGCCGTTGGTCATGAGGACGTCCGCGTCCCCGTCCCCGTCGAAGTCGACGACCTCGATCCCGGACGAGCCCCAGACCGGGGTGATGGCCCGGAAGATCGTCTCCTGGCGGAACCCGCCGCCCCGGCGCCGGGCGAGATAGGCCACCAGATGCTCGTACTGCTGGGAGACGAGGACCACGAAATCCAGCCGCCCGTCCTCGTTCAGGTCGACAGGGGGGACGTGGATCGGACCGGGTCGGGCGTCGATCGTGTAGGGAACGAAGCTCGGCTCGCTCCAGTCGGTGGTCTCGTTCTCGTAGTAGATCGTCGACCCCACCTTGCGCCAGCCATAGGCGGCCACGATGAGGTCGAGGTCGCCGTCACCGTCGAAGTCGGCGGCCCGGGCGTCGGCGCTGCGAGGGAGGCCCTCGATGATCAGGTGCTTCTCGAACTCGAGGGGCGCCGTCTGGCGCAGCCAGGCCACGCTCCCCTTCTCGTGGTCCGAAGGGAGGAACTCCCCGAGGTCGGCGATCAGGAGGTCCTGCCGCCCGTCCTGGTCGAGGTCGACCATCTCGGCGTGGGCGGGGTTGGACAGGATGGCGATCTGGGTCAGGCCCCCCGGAGCCCGGGCCGGCTCGCCGAGAAAGACCGCCCCTCGTCCCATGTCGCAGGCCACGATCTCGGTCTGACCGTCTCCGTCGAGGTCGTAGAAGTGCACGTTCGACACCACCGGCTTGGGCGGATCGCCGGTGGGGTTGTAGGCGTGCTTCACGAAGACGAGCCCGCCCGGGTCCCCGGGCCACGCCTCGGGCATCGGGAGGACGTCGGGTGCACGGGACTCGAGCCAGTGGATGATCTTCTCCAGGTCGAGCTGCCAGAGGAGGCTCTTCTCTCCGGGCGGAATCCCGGTCCCGGTCATGCTGCGCTCGGCCATCTCCTGGACCCGAAAGCGCCACTGTCCGCGGGACACGAACTCCGGCTGCGGGCGCACGTGGCACTTCGTGCACTGCTGGCCGATCTGCTCGTCGATGAGCGCGTCCTCGTCCGGGCTCGGGGGCGCTGCGGGGACCGGCGCCTGCGCGCCGGGAAGGGACGCACCGAGGCCGGCTCCCAGGGCGAGGGCCAGAACGGCGCGCAGGGTCCCCCGGCGTCTCGGCATGACTCGTCCCATCCTAGCCGAGTTCCGATATCATTGGATTCTCGAGGTCACGGCAGCCGCACCCTTAGCGGTTCCGGGAGCTCGTCCGAGGATCGCGATCGGCAGACCACGAGGGACATCCCGGCATGACCTTCCCCCGCACCCTCGCTCTCGCAGGTCTCCTGGTCCTGGTCCCCGGCGCGCCGAGGGTCGGTGCCCAGGGGCCGCCGGACTATGCGCAGGCCTTCCACCGGGGGGACTACGCGGGGGCGAAGGCCCTTGCCGCCGATCGGCTGGGGATCCGGCCGGACGACGTGCAGGCGCGCCTCTTCCTCGGGCGCGCGGAGGCCGCGATGGGCCGTTTCGACGCCGCCTACGCCGAGTTCCGTGAGGCCCTGCGCCTCGCCCCCGACGATCCCGACGTCCTGTACTACGCGGGAATGACGGCGGGAGCCCTGGCCCAGCAGGAGCTCTCTCGCCTGCTGGCCGAGGCGCCGGAGTCCGCGCGCGCCCATCAGCTCCGCGCCGAATCGTACGAGGCGGAGGGCAGGAACCAGGAGGCGAAGGAGGAGTACCAGGCGGCTCTCGAGGCGGGTCCCGCTTCCGCGGAGGTGCTGGTGGCGCTTGGCGACCTCGCGCGGGCCGACTTCGCGGTCTCGAAGGAGCACGTGGCGGAGGCGCGGGACTACTACTCCCGGGCGCTGAGCCTGGCGCCAAGGAGCTACGACGCCCTCTACGGCCTCGGCGTGTCCGAGGCCCTGGCCGGGGAGCACGCGCAGGCCATCGAGCGGCTCCGCCGGGCGCTGAACGAGGAGCCGGATTCGGCGACCGCCCGCCTGGCCCTGGGCATCTCGCTCCTCCAGACCGGAGAGGTGACCGCGGCCATCGCCGAGCTGGAGGCCGCCGCGCGGCTGGAGCCGCGGCTGCGGCAGGCCTACTTCCACCTGGCCCGGGCCTACCACACCCTCGGACGCACGGCGGAGATGGAGCAGGCGGTGGCCCGGTTCCAGGAGCTGGCCCGCGAGGAGCAGGAGGCCAACGCCGCCCGGATGGGGGCGCCCAACCCCAGCGAATGACCCTGCTCCTCGATGAGGCGCGGTCGAGACCGCTCGACCTCGGTCAGGAGGATGGGGTCCTCGGACCTTCGGAGGCGCCGCTGCTCGCGGTCGGCGGGGCAATCACCGTGAACGGCTCCCGGAGCTCCAGGACCCTTCCCGAGACCTCGTCCCGGAACGTCAGCAGCATCTCGTAGGGGCCCGGGGTCGCGTACTCCAGGGAGACGGTGAACAGGCGCTGCACCGCCCCGAGGGAGGTGGGGTTGATGAACCTCTCCGCGAGGCGCTTGAAGACGCTCCCGTCGGGGCCTCGGATCACGTAGCCCTGCGCGACCCGCGGCATGCCGGTCTCGTCCTTCTCGGCTCCGAAGACCTCGAGCTGGCAGGCCAGCTTGCCGCCCTGGGGGAACTCCCGCCGCGCGAGGGGCTGCGGCTCGAGCATGCGGGTCACGGGGTCGGGCCGCGGCAGGTCGCTGAGGATCGGGGTCGACGCCCGGAATCCCTGGAGGGGCGGGACCTCGAACCGGTGAATCACCGAGCCGACGACGTCGGTGCCCTTCTGGCGCACGATGATCTTGGCCTCGTGGCCGCCGGGCTCGAGCTCGAACTCGCGCTCGATGGGGAACCAGAGGAGGTTGAGGCGGGCGCGGGTGGAGGGGCGGAGGTTGAGGGTGATGTCCTGGTCGTAGCGGTAGAACTCCCCCGTCTCCCGGTGGGCCACCACGAGGAGCACCTCGAGCTCGGAGACCTGACGGTCTTCCTCGGCTCGAAAGTCGAGGTCCCGAATGTCCATCTCCGTGACCAGCACGACCTCGGCCTTCCCGAGGATCCGCTCGGCGCCCACGTAGTGGGTCATGCGCAGGGGGATCCCGTCTTCGGCCCACGGCGAGTCGAGGGCGGCCTGGATGACAGGATCCGAGCCGAGCTGGCCGTCGAGGGCGGACCGGCCGTCGGCGGTGGGGGCGTAGTACCCTTTTCTCGCCCGCACCTTCAGGTCCTCTCCGTCCACGAGGTCGACCTCGATCTTCCGGAACGTTCCGTCGCGGGCGGTGTTCGTGGGGTTGTAGCCGATCAGGTAGTAGGTCTGGGACTCTCTCGAGATCCGCAGGATACCGGCGTCGAGGTCGTTGGTGTTCTTGACGGTGAAGCCGCCGCTGTCCTCGGCGATGCCCTCGGCGCCGTCGTCGATCATGCCGAGGGTCGAGTAGGCGAAGCCGACGTCCTTGGCCACCGGGGCCGGTCCGAACTGCGCCGTGAACTCCATCGGCATCCCGGAGAGACCCTGGGCGTTCAGGAAGTAGACCGCGGCGTTGGCGCGGCGGGAAGCGGCGTCGACCCGCCTGAACTCCTCGAGGTTCGGATCGTCGATGAAGCCCTCCGAGACCAGGATGACCGACTTGCGCCCCCGCACCCCGGTGAGACTGTTCAGGGCCCGCTCCAGCACCTGGAGGATCGCCTGGTTGCGGGCCCGGGCCTGGAAGTACTGCATCGACGCGCGCGTCCCGAGGACCGGGTCGGCGGTCGTCCCCGCGAGCAGGGCGGAGGAGTCCGAGGTGGTCAGCCGCTGCACCCCGAGGTTCTCGTAGCGGCGCAGGACCTGCCCGATGACCAGCTCGTCGTGGTAGATGTGGATCCTCATCGCCTCCCAGTCGGTGAGGTACTCGGGGTCGATGTCGCGGACGCGGCGGCCCTCGAGCCGCTTCACGATCTCGATGAGGGGCTCCCGGCCCGCCTCCATCCGCTCCGTCCACCAGGCCCCGCCCCCGGTGGAGATCAGGGTGACGTAGTCCCCCTCCCGGACGCCGGTCGCCAGGAAGCTGGCCACCGCCGCCTTGGCCTGGTTCGAGCGCTCGGCCGTCAGGTTGAGGTCGTCGAAGACGATCACGAACACCCGGCCCCTCTGGGTCGCAACCCCGGTGTTGGTGGAGACCCGCAGGGGCGGCGGGGGCGTCGCCGCCGGCTCGTCGGGGAGCCGGACCGCCTCGAAGCTGACGACCTCCTGGCGCACGCCGTCCTCGAGGACGACCAGGTCGTCCTTCGTGATCCCCGGGACCGGGTTGCCCTCCTTGTCGATGACGACCGCGTCAACGATGACCTGCTCGATCCCGGTCTCGAAGGTGCGCGGCTCCTCCTCACCGGCCGCGGGGGCGACGACCGGCGCGGGATCCTGGGCGGGCGTGCCGGAGGCGGCGCCCAGGGCGAGGAGGGAGACGAGGACGGCGGCGAGACGAGGAGATTCGGACATGCTGGACAACCTGAGCCCACACGTGGTCGGCCGCACAGGCGTGGTGGTGGGCGACACACCCATGCCTCCGGTCATCATACGCAGCCGGCCGCACCGCCGTCCACACACCCCCTCTCGCGCCCTTCGGGGGCAGCGGGCTTCCCTCTCAGGGTGCCACTGGGGAGGTGGCCTCCCGGGGCGCGATCGCTTCGCGGAGGCCGCCCCCCTCGTCGACGACGTAGTGGCGGTCGGTGGCCACGTCACGGAACTCCTGGACCTCGCCGCCGGGCCAACGGACCCTCACCTCGTCGATCTGGTTGGCGTCCCCGAGGCCGAAGTGGGCGCGGGGGTCGCTGCACGAGTAGACGGCCACCGTCCGCTTGATCTCCCACACCTGGCGCAGCCCCCCGGTCGTGACCGTGATCCGGGCACCGATGCCGTCGCGATTGCTCTCCCGTCCGACCGTGCGAAAGGTGACCCAGTGGTTGCCCGCCGGAAGGTCGTTGCGGAAGAGCTGGGGCGCTCCGTTCATGTTCGCGATGGCGAGGTCCACGTCGCCGTCGTTGTCGAGGTCGGCGAACGCCACCCCGCGCCCCAGGGCCGGCTTCTGCAGGTCGGGGCCGGCGAGGCGCGAGGCGTCCAGGAACGTGCCGTCCCCGAGGTTCAGGTAGAGGGAGTGGGGCTGGCGAAAGGTCTCGTCTCCGAAGGGCCGGTCCTCCATGAACGGATAGACGTGGCCGTTGGCGTGGAAGATGTCCTTCCAGCCGTCGTGGTTCAGGTCGACGAGGCGCGTCCCCCAGCTCACTCGCGGGTACTCCATGGCCTGGATCTGCGCTTTGGCGGTCACGTCCTTGAACAGGAGCTGGCCCTCGTTGCGATACAGGGTGCTGTAGTCGGCGGCGAAGTGCGTGCAGTAGGCGTCGAGCCGGCCGTCGTTGTCGAAGTCCGCGAGGTCCACGCCCATGCTGGCCTGCTCGGACCCCATGCCGTTGACCGCGAGCCCGCTCAGGAGACCCATCTCGGTGAAGCGCCCGCCGCCCTCGTTGACGTACAGCTCGTTGGGCGTGGAGTCGTTGGCCACGTAGAGATCGAGGTCCCCGTCGTCGTCGACGTCCCCCCAGACCGCGCCGAGACCGAAGTACCTCCGGTCGAGGATGCCGGCCTCCACGGTGACGTCGGTGAAGGCGCCGTCGTCGCCCTGGTGGTAGAGGGCATCGGCGGCGCCCCGGAGCCCGATCGGCCCGCACGCGCTGGGGACGCCGCGGTACCGGCAGCGCTCGCTCTCCGTCGGCAGGTTGTCCGGGCCGATGTCGATGTAGTTGGCGACGAACAGGTCCAGGCGCCCGTCGCCGTCGTAGTCCCCGAAGGGCGCCGACGCGCTCCAGCGGGGGTCCCCAAGGCCGGTCTTCGCGGTGACGTCGGTGAAGGTCCCATCACCGTTGTTGTGGTACAGGATGTTCGGCCCGAGGTTGGTCAGGTACAGATCGACGAAGCCGTCGCCATCCACGTCGGCCGCGCTCACGCCCATTCCCCAGGCACCCTGCGTGAGCCCCGCCTCGTCGGTGACGTCCTCGAAGGTCCAGTCGCCGCGATTGCGATAGAGCACGCCGTGGGGGTTCCGTCCCTCCCGCACCCGCTCGAGCGTGGATCCCTGCGCGATGTAGAGGTCCATCCAGCCGTCGTTGTCGTAGTCGAGGGCGCCGATTCCCCCACCCTTGGTCTCGAACAGGTACCGCTTGTGGTCGACCGGTCCCGAGATGTGTCGGAAGGAGATGCCGGACGACGCGGTCACCTCCACGAACTGCGGGACGACGAGCCCGGGGGGCGCCTCCGTGGCTCCCACCCTGGCCGAGAGCACGGCCGGGGCGCACAGAGGCAGCCCGGCGACGAGCCCCGCGACGATCCGTCGACCGCGTCGCCGGCCGCCGGCGAGCGCCCCCCTTCCCCGCGCTGCGTCTGCTCGTCTGGCCATCGGGACGATGCTACTGCACCTCGGCTCGGCCGGGTATCACACGGCCCACCCCGGGGGTCGAGCATCGTCCCGGGGGGCTGGCCCGCATCGTGGTGCATACTGCCGGCGGGTCGTGCCTCCGGACGGGTCTCTCGACGGGGGCGAAGCATGATGCTCTGGACGAGTCTCGGGAACGGAGCCGGCGGAGGGCCACGAGTCGAGTCAGAAGATCGGAGGGGCCATGAAGAGCGTCATCCCGGTTCTGGCCCTGGCGCTGGGGGTGTGTCACCTGGGCGCGCCCGTTCAGGCCGGGCCGTACGAGGCCTCCTGGGACTCCCTGGACCAGAGACCCACTCCTCAATGGTGGCGGGATGCCCGCTTCGGCATCTTCGTGTTCTGGGGTCCGGCGGCGGTCCCGGCGTACTCGCCCCGGGGCGAGTACGCCGAATGGTACTGGCACTGGATCGAGAAGGCGGATGCCCGGGGCCGGGCCTGCCGGGAGTTCCATGATCGCGTCTACGGCGAGGACTTCGAGTACGCCGACTTCCTCCCGCTGTTCAGGGGCGAGCTCTTCGACCCCGACGAGTGGGCCGATCTCCTGGAGGCCTCCGGTGCGAGGTACGTCGTCCTGAACGCCAAGCACCACGACGGCTTCACGATGTGGCCCAGCGAGGAGGCCAACACGAGCTGGGGCCGGCGCTGGAACAGCCTCGAGGCCGGTCCTCGTCGCGACGTGGTGGGAGAGGTCGCGGAGGCCGTTCGGAGCAAGGGCCTCAGGTTCGGGGTCTACTACTCGCTCTACGAGTGGTTCAACCCGCTGTTCGTCTCCGACGTCGACTTGTTCGTCGAGAAGGTCTACCACCCCCAGCTTCAGGACCTCGTGACGCGCTACCGGCCGGAGATCATCTTCGCCGACGGGGAGTGGGACTTCGGGAACGACGTGTGGCGAAGCGACGAGCTCCTGGCCTGGCTGTTCGACGAGTCGCCGGTCGCGGGGGAGGTGGTCGTCAACGACCGCTGGTTCAAGGGATCCCGCCATCGACACGGCGGCTACTACACGACCGAGTACGGATCGGGGCTCGACAGCGCCGCCCACCCCTGGGAGGAGAACCGTGCGATCGGCAGGTCGTACGGGTACAACCGGGCGGAGCGGGCCGAGGACTACAGCTCCGCGCGCGAGCTGGTCCTGATGCTGGTGGACATCGTGAGCCGCGGAGGCAACCTCTTGCTCGACGTGGGTCCCTCGGCGGACGGCCGCATCCCCGAGATCATGGAGGACCGCCTGCTTCAGATGGGGCGCTGGCTGGGGACGAACGGGGAGGCGATCTACGGGACGCGCAGCTGGAAGCGCAGCTGCCAGTGGAGCGAGGGCGCGATCGTCGAGGAGGCCCGGGGTGAGTTCAAGACGGGCTACGACGTCCTGCGCCTCACCCTGACGCCCCGCGAGGGAGAGGCGGTCAAGGAGGTCTTCTTCACGCGAAAGGGGGACACGCTCTACGCGATCACGCCCACTCTCCCGGTCAGAGAGCTCGTCCTGAAGGACGTCGTCGCCTCCGGAGAGAGCGAGGTCTCGCTCCTGGGCTTCGAGGCGCCTCTGGCCTGGCGCCAGGCGGGAGGTGACGTCGTCGTTCAGCTCCCGGAGCTGCGGGAGAGCCAGCTGCCGACGGACCTCGCCTTCGTGTTCCGCTTCACCCACGCGAGTCCCTGACGTCGCGGTACCGTCGCGACACGAGCCCCGGCCCGCGGGAACAAAGTGGATTGACGCCCCTCAGCCGACGGCAGTAGCGTGCGTGCGCCGCCCGGCCTGGGCCGGCGGCTTCTGGAGGAGAGGGGTCAGCGAGGAGGTGGGGAAACGAGGGATCCAGGGCGCGGCCCCGGGCTGGGTCGGAGGCAGTTCCTGGGGGCTGCCTCCTCGAGTCTGGCGATCCTGGCCGCGGCGAGGAAGCCGGCATCCTCCTTCCCGGTGACGCTGCCGGGATCCAAAGCGCCCGCTACTCACAACCACGCCTATCACCAGACCCTGACCATCAAGGTCTTCATGGCGCGAAAGAGCTCGCCCCGGGCGCTCCTGTCGACGGATGACGCGCTGGAGGTCATTCGGAAGCTCCACAACCTGACTCAGGGCATCCCGACCATCGCGTATCTCGTGGGCTGGCAGTACGAGGGACACGACTCCAAGTACCCCGCATGGTTCGAGGTCAGCGAGAAGATCAAGAGCCCCCGAGCGAGCGATCCAAGATCGAGCCTGCTCGGGCTGATGAGGGACGCGCACCAGTACAACACCGTGGTCAGCACCCACATCAACATGTGCGATGCGTACGAGAACAGTCCCTTGTGGATGGAGTACAGACGGAAGGACCTGCTGATCCGGCAAGCCGACGGATCTCTCCAGAAGGGCGGCGTCTGGGACAACGAGCAGAGCTACCTCGTCTGCAAGGCCCGGGAGTGGCAGAGCGGTCTCGCTCGGCGGCGCATCGATCGCCTCCTCGAGCTGCTTCCAGTGGCGGACGCGGGAACGGTCCATATCGACGTCTTCCAGCCCCACGAGAGCCCCTTCCACGGGATCAGCGCGGCCGATGATGTCCAGGCCATGACGGAGATCCTGAAGTACTGGCGCTCCTGCGGCGTCGACGTGACCAAGGAGTGGTTCCACTATGAGTTCGCGGGCCTGGTCCCGATGGTGTGGCACTTCAACCTGGAAGAGCAGGATCGACTGAAGTACCCCGCGTCGATGGCCTGCGGGGGTGGGTCGGCCTGGAACTCTCGGGCCGGCCGTGGAACTGCCGGCATGAGCAGGCGGCCGGGTGCCGGCTGTCTCTATCCGGAGGCGTGGGGCCAGTCCATGTACGGAGAGCCGGAGATCCAGCGTGATCCCCAGGGCCTGGGTTCCGTACTCGACGAGTTCTGCGTCAAGACCCTTCCCTGGTATCTGATGAATCGACACGAGATCCAGGAGCACAGACACACTCGCCGGACCTACGAGGTCGTGTTCTCGGGAGATCTGAGGTCCGTCGTCGACAAGGCAGAGAACCGTCACGTGCTGAGGGAAGCAGACCGGGTGATGGTGGACGGGACGGACCTCTGCGTGCCCGCTCTCTGGCGTGGCGATGACTGCATCGCCTACAGTCGCTCGGGTTGCTCGAGGCAGTGGAGGCTCCCGCCATCCTGGAACGCGATCGGGAAGGCCGATGTGTTCGCCATCAGCACCGAAGGCAATCGATTCCTCGAGAAGAAGACGGTTCGGGGAGGCGTGGTCGATGTCAGACTGCAGCCAGGGACCGCCGTCCTTCTCAGGCCGGCGTAGAAGGGGACCAGACCAAAGGGACGATTGACGCGGGCCGGGGGGCGAGGGTAGCGTGCCGGGCCGCCGGTCCTGGCCAGCGGACACGCGAGGGAAGGGATGGGTGTCATGCTCCGAAACTGCTCATTGCTCGGTGTGTGTGTCGGCCTGCTCACTCTGGGCTGCACCGACCTCCAGCACCAGACCATCACGAGCCCCAACGGACGAGTGTCGGTGAGCTTTGACGTTCAGGGTGGTAGGGCCCACTACGCGATCTCTCACGACGGGAAGCCCGTCATCGACTCCTCGGGCCTGGGGCTACAGCTGCGCGGCGCCGAGCCGATCGGCGAGGGGCTCGTGGCCAGGGAGGTGTCGATCGACTCGAGCAACCTCACCTGGGATCCGGTGTGGGGCATCCGCTCACCGGTCCAGGACAGCCACGTGGAGCTCTTGGTGACCCTCAAGGAATCCGGTGGCGCCGGCCGGGTTCTCGGCCTCCGCTTCCGAGCCTACGACGACGGCGCCGCTTTCCGCTACGAGATCCCGGTCCAGGATGGGCTCGATCGCCTCGAGATCACCGGGGAGGACACCGAGATCCGCTTCCCCGCCGATCGCAAGGCCTTCGTCCTGTCGCGGAGCGGGTTCGGGGACAGCTACGAGGGGACCTACGATCCGGTGCGGCTGTCCGAGATCTCCCCGGAGACCCTCATCGGGATGCCCCTGCTGGTCGAAGGGGACGGTCACTGGGTGGCGGTCACCGAGGCCGACCTGACCGACTACGCCGGGATGTCGCTGAGGAGGGATACGGCGGACCCGCAGAGGCTCGTCGGCGCACTGGCTCCCCTCGCGAAGGACGAGGAGGTGTGCGTCCGGGCCGAGACCCCGATGGTGACTCCCTGGCGGACGTTCCTGATCGGTGAACGAGCCGGCGATCTCATCGAGTCGACGCTGGTCTGGAACCTGAACGACCCCAACGTCCTCGAGGACACGTCCTTCATCCAGCCCGGCAAGGCCATCTGGCCCTGGTGGAACGACCGCATCGTGTCGGACCCGAACATCGAAGGCGGGCAGCCGAGCACGGCGGTCATGAGGTACTACACCGACTTCGCCGCGCGTCGCCAGATCCCCCACCTGGTGGTCGACGCCGGCTGGTACTCCCTCGAGATGGACGCCTGGAACCAGCCGGAGAAGGAGGATGTCCTCACCATGGAGGAGACGCGGGCGGACTTCTACGACATCCAGGAGGTCATCCGGTACGCCCGGGAGAAGGGCGTGAAGGTCCACCTCTGGGTCCACCTCGCGTCGCTGCGGGGACGGGTGGAGGAGGTCCTGGCGACCTACGCCGAGTGGGGGGCCTCGGGGATCAAGCTCGACAACTTCGGGGGCGACGACCAGGGGACGGTGAACGCCCTGCACCACGTCATCCGGGTGGCGGCCGAGCACCGGATGACCGTCGACTACCACGGCGCCTACAAGCCCACCGGGGTGAGCCGCACCTGGCCCAACTTTCTGACCAGCGAAGCGGTCCTGGGCCTCGAGTACTCCAAGGGGAACCCCCGACCCTCGAGCCAGCACAACGTGACGATCCCCTACACCCGCATGCTGGCGGGCCCCATGGACTACACGCCAGGGGCCTTCGACCTCGACGGGGCCGAGGGACACCCGAAGCACGTGCAGGGGACCCGGGCCCAGCAGATCGCGATGCTGGTCGTGTACTTCTCCCCCTTCCAGATGCTGGTCGACTACCCCGCCGCCTACGAGGCCGCGCCCGACCAGTTCGACTTCGTCAAGGGGGTGCCCACGAGCTGGGACGAGACGCGCTTCGTCGACGGGTACCCGGGCGACTTCGTCGTGGTGGCCCGGCGTCGAGGGAACGAATGGTACCTGGGCGCCATGACCGACGAGAACTCCCGGGAGCTGTCGCTCCCGCTCGGCTTCCTCACCGAGGGCCAGGCGTACGTGGCCCACCTCTTCCGCGACGGCGACGGCGTGTCCGAGAACCCGCAGGACGTGGCCTCCGAGACGAAGTCGGTGAGGGCGTCGGACTCCCTGGACGTCCGCCTCGCCGCCGGCGGCGGTCTGGCCGTGCGACTGGCTCCCGGGCGGTAGGACGTCCCTCATGGGAGCCCTGATCCGGTAGAAGAACAGGCGGTGCTCGAGAGAGCGTCTCGGGGACATGACCCGATTGTCTCGACGTGGGCCACGAAATCGAGCTCGTGTCCCCGAAACGGAGGCTCGACAGGCCCGCTCTCTACCCCCACGGGAAGTGGGCGCTGCCGAAGGACGTTGACGAGCGGGTCAGACGCCCCTCGGCACTCTCCGCCGGGGCTCGAATAGACGTGGGATGGAGTCGGATATGAGGCACGTGGTGGTCGCAGGGATCCTGGGCGCGCTCGCCGCCCCGGGCATCGCCGCAGACGAAGGCACGGACGCGGCATGGGGCGAGCGCACCGCGCAGCTCCGCGCGGAGGACGCCGAGCGCGGCCAGCTGTTCGACGAAGGCAACTACGCCATGTTCATCCACTGGGGGCTCTACTCCCAGCTGGGCAACAGGGTCGCCGGGAAGACCTACTACGGCATCGGCGAGTGGATCATGCATCCCCGGATGGCCGGAATCCCCATCGAGGAGTACCGGCGACTGGCCGACACCTTCAATCCCACACGGTTCGACGCACGAGCCATCGCCCGGCTCGCCAGGGACGCGGGCATGAAGTACATCGTCATCACCAGCAAGCACCACGACGGCTTCGCGATGTACGAGTCCGAGGCCTGCGATTTCAACATCGTCGATGCGACGCCCTGGCACAGGGATCCGATGAAGGAGCTGGCGGCGGCGTGCCGCGAGGAAGGGCTGGGCTTCGGCTTCTACTATTCCCACAACCAGGACTGGACCTTTCCCGGCGGCTCCGGGGGACCGAAGTTGGACGAGGACGGCAGGGCGGCCACCTTCGACGACTACTTCGTGAAGAAGTGCCTGCCCCAGGTGGAGGAGATCACCACCGAATACGGACCGATCGAGCTGGTCTGGTTCGACACGCCCGGGGAGATGCCGAAGAAGTACGTCCAGCAGCTGGTGGACGTCGTGCGCAGAAACCAGCCCCACGCCCTCGTCTCCGGCCGCGCCGGACACGGGCTGGGCGACTACGCCACCCTGGGCGACATGGAGGTGCCGCCCCGCAACGTCGAGGGCCGGTGGGAGAGTGTCGACACGACCAACGACTCGTGGGCCTGGGCCTGGTACGACGAGAACTGGAAGACCCCGAAGGAGATCCTGCACCGCCTGATCTCCTCCGTCGCCCGCGGCGGCACCTACATGCTCAACATCGGCCCGCGCGGCGACGGCTCGGTGCCCGAGCGTGCCGCGCGCTCGTTGCGCGAGTCCGGCGAGTGGATCCGCCGCCATCCGCAGGTGGTGTACGCCACCGGCGCCTCGCCGTGGGGTCACGCGTTGCCGTGGGGTGACGTCACGGTCGAGGGCCACCGGCTCTTTCTGTCCGTCTTCGAGTGGCCGGCCTCCGGCAAGCTCTCCCTGCCGGGATTGAAGACCCCGATCCAGTCGGCCCGACTCCTGGATGGCGAGCAGTCGTCCCCGGTCGCCCACGAGGAGTCCAGGGGTTGGACGATTCTCGAGCTTCCGCACCGGGCCCCGGATAGGCCCGTTTCGGTGGTCGAGATCGAGCTGGCCGGTGCGCCCGAGGTCGCTGCCACCTTTGGGGTCGATCCAGGAATGGGGACCGAGATCCTCTCGGTCTTTGCCACCGTCGAAGGAGCTGAGCTGTCCCAGAAGCGCTGGATGGAGAAGTTCGGCGAATGGAAGAGCGTGCATCACGTGCACAACTGGACGTCCGGCGGCCGGGCCGTCTGGGAAGTCGCGGTGCTCGAGCCCGGAGACCACGCGGTCAGCCTGACGTACTCCGGTGAAGGCCGCCTGGTCTGGGGGGTCGACGTCGAAGGAGGCGAGCACATCCAGAACGAGCAGAGCTCCTCGCACAACTACCAGGAGTTCCCCGTCGGCTGGATCAACTTCCCGGAGCCTGGAGACTATAGAGTCGTCGTGTCCTGCCTCGAAGGCGCCTGTGAAGCCTCCAGCCTGAAGGCCATCCGCCTCACCCCCGTTCGCCAACCCTGATCCGACAGCAGCTCGAGTGGTACCCAAGAGAGCGTTTCGGGGACATGACCCGATTTCCCCGACGTGGGCCACGAAATCGGGATCGTGTCCCCGAAACGCAACTCGGAAACGCAACTCGGGGACATGACCCGATTTCCCCGACGTGGGCCACGAAATCGGGATCGTGTCCCCGAAAAGGACGCTCGACGTGCCCGCTCTCTACCGCCACCGGAAGTGAGCACTGCCGAGGGCACACCCGTGTACCATATGACCTTGGCGCCGGCCGGGGTGCCTCCGCCATGCGCCCCGGTCCCCGCCCGACAGCAGCCGCCTCGGCCCGCACCTGCCCGGCCGCGCCTCGCGAGCTCGCGGCGACGACCTCCTCTCGACCCCGAAGCGAAAGGAGCGATGGCGATGAAGCGAATCGACCGGCGGCAATTCCTCGATGGATCGTTTCGTGGCGCGGCCGCCGTATCCGCGGGACTCTGGGCCAGCAGCCGCGTCCTCGGCGCCAACGAGCGCGTCCGCGTCGCCCTCGTCGGCTGCGGCGGACGTGGACAGTACGTCATCCGCGGCATGATCGAGCAGGGCGCCGACGCCGTCTGCCTCTGTGACCTCCACGAGGGCCGACGCGCCGCCGCCGCTCGGTTCATCGAGCCCGTCCAGCAGAAAGCCCCGCGCCTCGAGTCCGACATGAGGCGCGTCTTCGACGCCGACGATATCGATGCCGTTGTCATCGCCACCCCCGATCACTGGCACGCACCGGCCTCCATCGCTGCGTGCCGCGCCGGAAAGGACGTCTACGTCGAGAAGCCACACTGCTATGACATCCGCGAGAGTCGAATCATGCTCGACGTCGCCAGGCAGACCGGACGCGTCCTGCAGGTCGGTACCCAGAACCGCAGCGCCCCCTACAACCTCGCCGCCCTCGACTACGTCCGCAGCGGCAAGCTCGGCGACGTCCGACTCGTCAAGGTCTACAACCTCAAGCCGGGCGGCCCCTTCGACCTCGGCGACCCCGGCGCGCCGCCGCCCGGGTTCGATTGGGACGCCTGGCTCGGCCCCGCGCCCGATCGGCCCTACCATCAGCAGATCTTCACCGGCGGCTGGCATCACTTCTGGGACTTCTCCGGCGGCGACCTCTGCGACGACGGCATCCACCAGCTCGACCTCGCCATCATGCTCATGGGCGATCCCGGACTGCCGAGAGCCGTCGTCGCCACCGGCGGCAGGCTCCAGCACCGCGGCGACGACTCAGAGGTGCCCGACCTCCTCGTCGTCGCCTACGACTTCGATGACTTCGTCCTCACGCTCGAGCACTCCGACTACCCCCGCTACATGCGCAAGACCGAAAGCACCATCCGCCGCAATGACGAGTTCCCCTATTGGACCCAGAACGCCACACGCGTCGAGCTCTACGGCTCCGAGCTGCACATGACGGTCGGCCGCCACGGCGGCGGCTGGCAGGTCGTCCAGTCCGGTGGACGCATCGTCGATCAGATGTTCGGCCGACCCGCGGACGCCCCCCACTACGCCGACTTCCTCGATGCCGTCAGGACGCGACGCCGACCCAACGCCGACATCCAGACCCTGCACCCCAGCGGCTGCATGATCCACATGGCCAACATCGCCCACCGCACCGGCAACCGAAAGCTCTGGTTCGACGCCGACACCGAGACCTTCCCCAACGACGACGACGCCAACGACCTGCTCGGCCGAACCTATCGCAGGCAGTACGCCATCCCGCAGCAGGCCTGAACCACTCACCGGAGAAGCCATGTCGACCTCGCTCTGCGCAGCGATCGCCCTCGCCCTCGTCGTCTGCCTGACCACACCGAACCGGGCGACGGAGAACCGCCTAACCCCTGCATGAGGCCCTTCGTCTCACACTTCACCGGCACCGACCTCGTCGGCGAGCACATCGAACGACACTGGTGCCCCACGATCACCGGCGACCAGATCCTCGGCGGCGCCCCACACCGCATCGCCGCCGACCAGCGAAGAGGCCGCAGGCGGCAATGTCCTCCGGCTCCCCGGGAGAATCGGGGAAGACAGCGACATGACCCGATTCCGGAAAGTCGATCGCGGGAAATCGGGATTGTGTCCCCGATCTCCAATCTCATCGGTTGAGGGACTCTGGCTGGACTGAGTTAGAAATACTTGACATCGTGTAAAAGTATTCTTACCTTGGGATCAGGGGGCGCAACCTCCGCTCTCGGGCGGGGGGAGGAGAAGACCCATGACCCAGGCGAGAAGACGAGCGCTCATGACGCTGGTGATCTGGGGGATGGCCGCCATCGGCTTCGGGGTGACCTTCTTTGCCGGTGGAGGCCCCGCCGACTACGCCGACGACAAGGTCCGGCGCGCGGTGGGGGGCGCGTTCCTGGCGCTGGGCTTCTTTGGCACGCCGTTCATGCTCTGGCTCACCCGGGGGCGCCCGGGGCAGGTGGTGGCCGACGAGCGGGACGAGAGCATCGGGCGCCGGGCCGCCAACGGAGGCCTCATCGCCGTTCTCCTCTACGTCTTCGCCCTGTCCATCGTGCTCTGGGAGCGCCACGAGGCCTCCGGCTGCGTGCCTGTGGGCTGGCTGTGGTTCCTGGCCTACTCCAGCGCGGCTCTCGCCTACCTGGTGTCCGCCCTGGTGTCGCTGCTCCTCGACTTCGGGATCCTGGGTCGTGGCGAAGGCTGAGATCCGCAACCACGTGCGCCGGCTGCGCTTCGACAACGGCGAGATGACCCAGCAGGAGCTCGCCGGGCAGGCCCGGTGCACCCGGCAGACCATCATCGCCCTGGAGCAGGGGAAGTACGTCCCCTCCCTCGCCCTGGCCTTCCGGATCGCCCGGGCCTTCGGCCGGACCGTGGAGGAGGTGTTCGAGCCCTCGGAGGATGAGGAAGCCCCGCCCCCTCCCTCAGGAGGCTGAGTCGGCGTCCCGGCGAATGCCCCGGGCGAGCCAGAGGATGACCCCGCTCAGCACCAGGGCCAGGGGCCCCTCGCCGACGGTCCAGTAGCGGGGCATGCCGGCGGCGAGGTCGACCCCGATCATGACCATGCCGAAGGCGAGCCCGGTCACCGCGAGGTAGACGACCACCGGGGCGAAGCGCCGCACGTCGCGGGCCACCAGCACCAGCAGTCCCCCGTAGATGGCGTAGAGGGCCGAGGCCGAGCGCGTGAGGTAGTCGACCAGGGGCGAGGCCGGGAACTCACCGAGGCCGAGCCACCGGTGCGTGGCCGCCATCCACTCCGTCGGGAGGAAGATGGCGAACAGCGCCAGGAGCATCACCCCCCCGCTCACGGAGAGCAGAAGAGCCAGCGCGCGTTCCCTGGCGTTCCTGGCCGGGTCCATGTCAGTCCACCATCTTCCGGAAGTTGGCGAGGAAGTGGCGGGCGGTCCGGTCGAGGTTCTCGAGGCTGCCCCCGCCGTCGAGCACCTCGCACATCTCGTAGGCCACGAAGCCCTCGTATCCGCCCTGTCGCAAGCCGCGGAAGAACGCGGGGTAGTCGATGAAGCCCTCGCCGAACGGCACCGCCCGCACCAGGTCATCCTGGCGCCGGTAGTTGACGATGGTGGCGTCGTACACGTACCGGGAGTGCTTGACGTAGTCGGCCACCGTGGTCCAGGCCATGTGGGGGGCCAGCTTCCGGGCGGCCTCGGCCAGCTCTTCGCCGTTCACCCCTCCGAGGGCCGGGGACCAGGCGTCGAAGGCCGCCTTGCAGTTTGGCTCGTTCACCTCCTCGATGAGCCAGAGCAGCGCGTCGGGGTGGACCGCGATGTCGTGGTGGTTCTGCACGACCAGGGTCACGTCGTATGCCGCCGCCGCCTGAGCCGCCCGCTTCAGGCCCTCCACGACGATCCCCCACTGCCTGTCGAAGGGGATGCCCGGGCGCTCGTAGCCGGTGAAGACCCGCACGCGGGGGCAGCCGAGGTCCCGGGCCAGCCGGGCCAGCTCGCCCACGTAGATCGCCCCGATCTCCGCCGAGGGGATCCCAGGCTTCTCGGCCCCCGCGGTGAAGTCCGAGTACCCGGCGAGGCACGCGATCTCCAGGCCGAGCTCGTCGACCCGGGCCCGGAGGCGGTCCCGGGCCGCCCGGTCGTAGTCGAGGGGGGAGACGTGGGGCCGCTTGGCCATGAGCTCGACGTGGGTGAAGCCGAGCTCTTTCGCCTTGACCAGGAACCCGTCGACGTCGAGGCGGGTCTGCCCGCGCCACACCCCCGCGTAGCTCACCGAATGGAGCACCGGGGTGAAGGAGGCGGGAGGCTCGGCCCGGGCTCCGGCAGCGGGAGCCAGGCAGGTGAGGACGAGGACCAGGGCGACGAAGAGACCACGAAGGGCGTGGAGCACGGGGCACCTCCTGGGGGGTCCGCCTGAGCTTACACCCGTCGGGTTGGGCCTGCGCTCAGTCGCGAGCGCTCGACGGGCTTGTGGCCCACAGCGTCGTGTTCGGCCGCGGGCCCATGTCCAGGACCAGGGTCCCCCCCGCGGCAATGGCCGAGTACGGGAGGCGGGGCTCGGCGAGAGCCACGCCGTTCAGGGCCGCCGACTGGATGTAGACGTTGTCGGCCGAGTTCCCCCGGGCCTGGATGACGAACTCGCGGCCGGAGTGGTAGCGGGGGCCGAGGCGGATCGTGATGCGCTCGAAGAGGGGGCTCGTGAGGTCGAGCATGGAAGGGGCGGTGACCCCTCCGTCCATCTCGAAGAGGCCCAGGGCGCTCATGACGAACCAGGCGCCCATCTGCCCTTCGTCCTCGTCCCCCTCCCAGCCGTGGTAGGGCGTGGCCCCGTAGTAGGCGTCCAGGATCGCCCGTGAGTATCTCTGGGTGAGCCAGGGCTTCCCCGAGTAGTTGAAGAGGAACGCGGCCTGCATGTTGACCTGGTTCCCGTGGTTGACGTAGTACTCGTGCCGCTCCGTCTGGTGCCGGTCGAAGGCGTGGGCGGCGAAGCGGTGCCGGGCGGACCGCTCGAAGCCCTCCTCCAGACGCCGATTGAAGAGCTCGCGCCCCATCGTCTCCACGAGGCCGGGCACATCGTGCGGCACGTACCAGGAGTACTGCCAGCCGTTGCCCTCGATGAAATGACGCCCGGAGAAGGGATCGAAGTCCTCCATCCACCTCCCCGACGAGTCCCGGGGCACGATGTACTTCAGCTCGGGGTGGAAGAGGTTCCTCCAGCTCTCGGACCGCGCGAGGAGGAGCCGGTAGTCCTCGTCGTGCCCCAGGGCCTTCGCCATCTGGGCGACGCAGTAGTCGTCGAAGGCGTAGTCGAGAGTCCGGGACACGCTGTCGACGTCCAGGGGCACGTACCCCTTCTCACGGTAGGCGTCGAGGCGCTCGTTCCCGGCGAGCCCCGAGTAGGGCGACAGGCGTCTTCCCTGCTCCGTCACCGTGTGGCGGATCGCCTCGTAGGCCCGCCCGACGTCGTAACCCCGGATGCCCTTCTGGAAGGCCCCGACGATCAGGGCGATCTCGTGCGAGACCTCCATGACCCCGGTCATCTCCACCCCGGTGGGGCCGTTGTTCGTCCACCCGGCGGAGTCGAACAGCTCGAGCTGGGTGACCACCCAGTTGTTCAGGATGTCCGGCGCCACCAGCGACCAGACCCCGTTGAGGTTCCAGAAGGTGTTCCAGAAGGCATCCCCACCGTAGAGGCTCCTCCCCGCCGGGAGCTGCCGGATCTCCTCCCGGGGATCGACGTAGCGGCCGTCCACGTCGTTCCACGTCTGCTTCGCGCAGAAGCTCCGGTACAGGTTTGTGTACAGCTTGACCTTGTCCGTCTCCGATCCGCCCTCGACCGTGATCCGGCCGAGAAGGCCGTTCCAGCGGGCCCGGGCGGCGGCCCGCACGGCCTCGAAGTCCCATCCGAACGGGCCCAGCTCGGTCTCCAGGTTCCGGCGGGCCCCCTCGAGGTCGACGAGGGACAGGCCGGTCTGGACCAGGACCTGGTCGCCCTTCGCGGTGGAGAAGGTCACGATGCCGCCCACGTCCCCGGCCCCCGAGATCCGCTCCACGTCGTGAAGGACGTCATCGCCCACCCAGCCCCCCAGCGAGCGGAAGGGCCGGCTGAACCGGATCACGAAGTGCAGGGTGTACTCGTCCCACTCGTTGGTGTGGGACCGGGCGTAGCCCTCGAGCTCCGTGGGCCCGACCTTCCGGATCACCGCGTCCCGGACGCGGAACCGGTACTCGGACGGGAAGGCGAGATCGATCAGGACCCTCGCGTCCGTGGCCTCGGGATAGGTGAAGCGGAGGAAGCCGCACCGGGTGCTGGCCGTCATCTCGGCGTAGACGTCGGGGTCGTAGAGGTGGACCGCGTAGTACCCGGGGCTGGCCTCCTCGGTCTCCTTGGGGATCCGGGAGTGGTACCCCGCTCCTGCCCCCCGGTAGGGCCGGTCCACCGCCCCGTCCTCGATCGCGAGGTCCAGCGTCGAGGGCATGAGCATCAGGCCGCCCATGGTCCAGGCGTGGATGTGGCTGAAGCCGGTCACGTTGGCGATGGAGTACTCATAGCCGGACATCCACCCGGAGGTCTGGTTGTCCGGCCCGAGCTGGACCATGCCGAACGGGACCCCGGCGTAGGGGCCCAGCATCCACCGGGAGTTGGAGGTCCCGATGAGGGGATCGGCGTAGTCGACGGGCTCCCGTTGAGCCGAGGCGCCCGCCGCCGTGAGGACAAGGCCCAGGGCCAGCAGCGTTCTCGTGCCGCTCGCGGCGCGCGGGCGTCTGGCACGCGAATCGGACTCCCTATGAATCCTCGTCGACACGGTCCCTCTGCAGCCCGACCCCTTGGGTCCCCGTTCTTGAGACGGCTGAGTCGAGCTTCATGCTGCGAGTTTGGAGCATAGCTCATCAAAGGCGTTTCGGGTCTTGTGAAGCGGCGTGTAGTGAGGGCTCTTCCCGGCTCCCGGACCTCTCCTGGCAGGTCAGCCGCTTACGATCTCCTCCGTCAGGGGAAGGAGGTCCGGATGCCACCTGCTCACTCAGAAACGCCGCGGAAGCTGCTCTCTTCGCTGCGCCGCCTCTCGGACGGGGAGCTCGTCGCCAGGGTCAAGAAGCTGGCGGGGCAGGAGCGCCTGTCCACGGCGTTGCTGGTGGCGCACCTCGCTGAACTGGATACCCGTGATGTGCACCTGCGGGAAGGCTACTCCTCGCTCTTCGCCTACTGCCGGGATGTCCTCGCGCTCTCCAGAGCACGAGGCCTTGAACCGGATCGAGGTCGCGCGCGCGGCACGGAGGTTTCCGGTGGTTCTCGACCTCCTGGAGGCCGGCACCGTCAACCTCACGGCGGTCCGCCTGCTCGCGCCCCACCTGACACCTGAGAACCACCGGGCGACGCTCGAGTCGGCGCGCGGGAAGAGAACGCTGGAGGTCAGGGAGATCGTGGCGAGGCTGTCCTCCCGGCCCGAAGTGGCGACGTCGATACGGAAATGCACGGCGACGAAGCCCGTGACCAGTGCTTCGAGAGACGCCCCGTCGGCTTCGTCGCCGCCTGCTGCCACCTCGCCACCAGGCCTCTTGGCCCCCGCGTCCGGCCCCACGCCGCCTCTCCCGCCGACCGCGGCCCCGCTGCCACGCCCCCACACCCCGGCCGAGGTCATTCCCCTGTCCGACGACCGCTACCACCTCAACGTCACCATCCGTGCCGACACCGTCGAGAAGCTGCGCCTGGCGAAAGACATGCTGCGGCACGCGGTGCCCTCGGGCAACGACGCCGAGGTCCTGGACCGGGCCCTGACCAGCCTCCTCACCGACCTGGCCCGTAAGAAGTTCGCGGCCACGGACAAGCCCCGCCCCTCACGCAAAGCCACGAGCGGCTCCCGCCACATCCCCGCCGAAGTCCGCCGCGCTGTATGGCTCCGCGACCTGGGCCGCTGCACGTTCGTGGGAAAGACCGGTCGCCGCTGCAACGAGCGCGCCTTCGTCGAGTTCCACCACGTCAAGCCCTGGGCCGTGGGCGGCGAGGCCACCGCCGAGAACATTGAGCTGCGCTGCAAGAGCCACAACCATCACGAGGCGAGGGTGTTCTTCGACCGGGTCCGCGAGGCCGTCACCCCCCACGGCGCTGGAGCGGGTACTCGTTTTGAAACGAGTGCCCATCCGCGGCAGAGCATGAGCCAGCAAGTCTCTACAGGTCGAGGCGTCTGACTCGCCCGATCCGTTCACCGTGCACGCGCTTCCAGGGGCCGTCTGTTCACGATCGGCTGGCTGCTCAGAACTGGTGAACGAGATCGAGAGTTGAACGAGCGAGAGCTCTCGGCCACCGGTCGAGGGAGTTCCCGAGGCACGGGAACAGCCGTTCGATTTGGGGAACGGGCGCTGTCACTCCGGCGCCGCGGCGGGCACCACGTACTCCTGCCGCGCCCGCACCTCGACCCCGCGGCGCCGCACCGAGACCTTCAGACGGTGACGGCCCACCCGCCGGACGCCCGCGGGCTCGTAACGCAGGACGTAGCGGGCATTCGAAACCTCCAGGATCCGCAGGAACGCGGCGCGAAGGCTCGTAGAGGATTCGACGGGCCAATAGGCCCCGCCCGTGATCTCGGCCGCGCGCCTCAGCAGGAAGACGTATCCGGATTCCATCTCCTCCACCGCTCCGTACCGGTGCATGCGCAGGGACTTGTTCATGAGCAGCGACGGGGTTCGGCTCGAGCCTCGGGAGGAGTCCGGCAAGGGCTCGCTCCCCACGATATGGAGAAGCGCGGACGACTCGCGCGCGGCCTGCACGATGTCCTCGTTCTCGAGCCAGCTTGCCGAGTCCTGTCCGTCGGTGAAGAGCACGACGAGGGGCCGTCCCGTTCCCCAGCGCCTCTTCAAGCACACGTAGAGAGCGTCGATCAGGGCCGTCCCCCCTCCGGCCTGCACCCGGTCGAGGGCGGCGCCGACCGCCGCGACGTCCTGGCTCGCGTCCTCGCGCAGCACCAGCTTGTGGTTGAACGTCACCAGCGCCGCCTCGTCGCGCTCGGCGAGCCCGGCCAGGAAGGTCCGTGCGGCCTTCTTCAGATGAACGAGCTTGCCCCCCACCACACTGGACGACGTGTCCAGGGCGAGCACGGCCGTGGTCGGCACCAGCTCGCGGGCGACGACCTCGACCGGTTGGGCGACACCGTTGTCCTCGACCCGAAAGTCGCGGGCCTGGAGGCCCGACACCGGTGCGTCCTTCTTCGTCGCGAACACGTCGACGTAGACGGACTCCACGCCCGTCGGGAAGACCGGCGGCTCCTGGGCCAGCACGAGGGCGAGCAGACCGACGAGGCCCGTCACCGGACGAGCCCCCGCAGCTCCTCGAGCACACCCTTGATCCTGTCGGGCTGGCCCCGCATGTAGTCCCACCAGGGGTCGAGCTGGGCTTCCGTCTCGGGGAGCATCGCCTCGTCGAGCGCAGTCTGTGATCGCGCGACCTCACCCAGCCGGTCGAGGGCCCGACCCACTGCGATGAGGGCGGACTGGGCCCCCGGCGCAAGCGTCGCGGCCTCGGTGAAGGCGACAGCCGCTCCCTGCAGGTCGCCCAGCTGCTCGCGAGCGCGGCCCTCGAACAGCCTGGCCAGGTAGCACTGGGTGGGCCGGGACGAATCCCGGCCGACGCGCTGCAGCTCGGGAAGAGCCTCCCGGGGCTTGCCCCGCAGGAGCAGCACGCGCCCCAGTCGCAGGCGGGCCTCGAGCAGATCGGGATCCCGCCGCAAGGCCTTCGAGTAGAGCGCCTGCGCGTCGGCAAGGGTCGTATGAGGCAGCGGCCCGCCTTCGCCGGCCTGTCCCTCGATCACGAAGGACGGCGCGTCCACCACATCGGGAGGCCTGCGCGCCCCGTCGGGGAGATCGTAGGTCCGCAGCGCCGCGATCGTCTCGCTGACGGCGCCCAGCTCCAGCAGCAGCTCGGCGTCGTCCCCGGCGAGCTTCTGGCCCTCGGACAGCATCTCGTGGGCGGCGGCGAGATCGGCCATTCCGTGGAGCATCAGCCCGGCGACGAGGTAGAAGCGTCGCGCGAAGTCGCCGCGGGCTGGGAACCGCGTGGCGCGGACGAGGCGGGCGGCGTTGTCCAGCTCCCAGCGGGTGCGGCGCGGATCGCCGCGGTAGAGGGCTCGCCGCGCGGCGTCGGTCAGAAGCGTGGCCGCCTCGAGGAGCGTCGCTTCGACCTGCGCCACGTTGTCCGGCGTGGCGTCTTCGGCGCGAGCCACGGCCTCCAGCGTCTCCAGCAAGCCCTGCGTCTCCGCCTCGACCTCGGGCTGCGTCAGGACCGCGACGTGGGCCACGGCCTCTTCACGGTCGACGTTGAGGTACAACTCGGTGAGCTCGCCGAGCGAGCGCGCCCGCGCGCCCTCGACAGGCTGGGCGTGGCTCGCGTTCCCCATCGACAGGAGGCCGAGGAACACGACCGCCGACATCATGGAAACAGGGTACATGAGTGGAGCGCTCCTTCGTCACGCGCCCCAAGGCCTGATCCCATCGCAAGCGCGACCGGCATCCCGCTCACGGCAGGTCCAGGACGTTGGCGGCTACTGTCGCGGGCGCCGGACCTCGGGTCGCTTCTCAGACAATCCCAGACGGAGTTGTCTCGTCGTCGAGCGGGCTAGCCTGTGGAATCCGGCTCGATCTTGTCGAGCGGAACGCTGACCGAGCCCAGCGCCCCGCTGACGAGGTCGCGCACGAGAACGCGCAGCAGGACGGTGCCCTCCTTCGGCTTGAGGCGCTCCATGAGGACCATCTCGTTCGTGCGCATGACCCGCCCGTGGTCGGCGGGGGTCAGGCTGAGACCGGCGACGTGGGAGACGGTGTCGAGGAGCGTGTCCCCCGGGCCGAGCTGCACCAGCCAGACGTCCAGCTGCCCGCGCCAGCGATCGCCGGCCGGCTGCAGGGACAGGTCGGGGGCGTGAAGGCGCAGGGCAAGGGTCAGCCCGCCGTCCTTCGACGGTGTCGCCCGCACGGTGAGCCCGATGCCGGTCGCATCCATGGGGCTCCAGGTGGCGGCGTCGAGAACGCCCCGGCGGTACCCGTCGTCGGCGGGCACCCCGGGCTGGGCGAAGTACCCGCGGCGGTGGCGCAGACGCACGCCGGGACGTGTGGTCCTCACCTCGATCCGGCGGAACTTCCCGTTCCACTTGTCGTGGGAAGGCTCGTAGCCGAGGGTGTAGACCGCGCGGGAGTCGGCGATGGCCCGGCGGAGCGCTTGCCCCAGGTCGTTGCTGTTCACGAAGGCTTGCCCACCGGTGCGCTCGGCCAGCATCTGCATGGTCTCGAAGCCGGAACGGTCGGCGAACTGCGCCTGGCGGCTGATGCGCTCACGGCCCGGGGCATACTCCCCCGTGTTCCGGAGCCCTCGCGCGTCAACAGGGTAGACCGCCAGGTTCGAGCTAGCGAGGGCCCGCGCCGCCCGCTCGATCTCCGGCCGAAGGCTCTTGCCCGAAGCGGGGCCGGGCCGGGGGACGGAGTCCCGGGTGACCCACTCCACCGGAAAGCTGCCCGAGACCCAGACCAGGTTCTTCCGGCCCGGGACGCGCCCCAGGTGGTTCGCGATGGCGACCAGGGACCGGACGGTGCGGAGGGCGCGGTCCTTGGCGTAGCGCTCCACGAGGTTCAGCGACAGCTCCTGGAGCCAGGAGTCGAAGCGCTCGAGGCCCGCGTCCGGCAAGGGGAGCGGCGTCTCCCCGGCCTCGGCGCGAGGCTCACCGCGGTACTGCTCGAGCGCTCGAATCAGGGGCTCGGTGTCGGTGGTGAAGTCCGCGAGGACACGAGGTCCCAGCCCCAGGGTGTAGAGAGACACGCGGGTTCCGGGCGGGAGCTGGCGGAGGAAGCCGATGACCCGCTGCTTCGCGAACTCCTGGTTGGCCATCGGCGTGTTGAGACCGTCGAACAGGATCGCGGTCACCGACGCGGGGGCGCCGGGCAGCGTCTCCAGGCGGTTGGTGAAGGTGTTGGCGGGCAGCTCCTTGGGAGGCGGCGGCGCCTCCGGCTCCTCGAGCGGCGCGGCGAAGGAGGTGATCGGCTCCTCCCTTCCTTCGTCGGACAGGACGAGCTCCTCGGGTCTCAGGTCACGGACCGGACGTCCGTCTTCGTCTTCCGCCACGACATCGACCCGGACCACCCGGGCGCTGACGCCGAGGGAGGAATCCGGCGAGGGCTTCTGGGCGCCGACCGACACACCGAAGGCGAGGAGGGAGGCGAGGGAGATCGACGTGGCCCGGTGCAACATCTGGGGCCAGCTTAACCCCGAGCCCGACTCGGATCCAGGGAACACGTGATAGAGTCCGGCCGCGCCCCGGGCGCGACGGGCCCGTGGCGGCCTTCGGGAGGAGGAGATCATGGATCGACGCCGCGCGGTGCAGACCCTCATCATGGCCGCGGCCGCGGCCCCCCTGGCCGGCCGTGCGGCTGGAGCCGGGACGCAGAAGCCGGTGCCGGGTTCCGGATTCGTCCCGCTCACCGGGGACCCGTCGAAGCCGCCCAAGCAGAAGATGGTCCTGGTGGGCGCCGGCAGCGCCATGTTCACCCAGGGCATCGTCATCGACTGGATCAAGCAGCAGCCGGAGGGCGACTGGGAGATCGCGCTGGTCGACATCAACCCGGTGATCCTCGAGGCCACCGACAAGATGGTCCGGAAGTACATGGAGGCCGCGGACCGGCCGGCGAAGATCACCGCCGCGGTGGACCGCCGGGACGTCCTGGACGGGGCCACCATCATCATCTGCACCATCGGGGTCGGGAGCCGTCGGGCCTGGGAGCAGGACGTCTTCGTGCCGCGCGAGTTCGGGATCTTCCAGCCGGTGGGAGACTCGGTCGGACCGGGCGGGGTGTCGCGCTCGATGCGGATGATCCCCCCCATGGTCGACATCGCCACCGACTGCGACCGGATGTGCCCGAACGCCCGCTTCATCAACTACGGGAACCCGATGACCGCGGTGATCCGCGCCCTGTGGCGGAAGACCAACGTCCGGCCGGTGGGGCTCTGTCACGGGACCCACGACACCATGCGCTGGCTCGCGCGTTTCGCCGGCGTGCCCGAGGAGGGCATCACCGGGAGCTGGGCGGGCCTCAACCACCTCACCTGGATCCTCGAGCTCCGCTCGGAGGGGCGTGACGTGTGGCCCCTCGTCCGCAAGAGCCTCGCCGAGGGGCGGGCTCGGGGGATCGACAAGACCAGCTGGGCCAACGCCTGGGGCCAGGAGAAGAACCCGGGGATGCTGACCCACCCCTTCAGCTGGGAGCTCTTCGACGAGTTCGGGGCCTTCCCGGCGCCGATGGACCGTCACGTGACCGAGTTCTTCTGGGAGCGCTTCCCGGGCGGGAAGTACTACGGCAGCACGCTCGGGGTGGACGCGTACTCCTTCGAGAAGACGATCGAGGCCGGGGACCGGATCTACGAAGAGACCCTCAGCATGGCGAAGCACGACGGCCCCATCGACAAGGAGAAGCTCCTCTCCACCGGCGGAGAGCACGAGCAGGCCCTGGACATCCTGGCCAGCTTCTTCTACGACCGGCGCAAGTGGTACTCGGCCAACGTCCCCAACGACGGCATCGTCACCAACCTCCCCCCGGACGCCATCCTCGAGGTCCCGGCGGTCGCCACCCAGGACGGGATGGTCGCGCCCCCCATGGGGGACATCCCGATCCCGATTGCGTCGGTCCTCCTCCGGCGCATCGCCGCGGTCGAGGCCACCGTCGAGGCCGCGCTCACCGGCAACCGGAAGCTGATGGTCGAGGCCCTGATCCTGGACGGCGGGGTGAGCGACTACGCGACGGCGGAGAAGCTGACCGACGCACTGCTGAAGGCCCAGGCCGAGCACCTGCCCCAGTTCAGCTAGTGGGCCAGACCGGCCCCCTGGCCAAAGACCAAGTCGACGACCCGCCGATCCGGGCGGGTCGTCGGGCCGGCCGGCCACCGCAGCGAGTGGACTCATGAGCGCCCCGGAGCCGGCTCCTTCCGGACCGAGCGAGGAGTTCGAGCGCGAGCCGGTCCCGAAGCGGGCCCTCCTGGGCTTCCGCAGTTTCGTCGGGATGTACGCCGGCGAGCACACCGCGGGCACCGAGCTCATGATCGGTCCCCTCTTCGTCGCCGCCGGGGTCAGCGCGGCCGACCTGATCTTCGGCCTGCTCCTCGGGAACCTGCTGGCCGTGCTGAGCTGGACCTTCCTGACCGCACCCATCGCCACCCGGGCCCGCCTCACCCTCTACTACCAGCTCGAGCACATCTGCGGGCGGAAGCTCGTCACCCTCTACAACCTGGCCAACGGCGCCATGTTCTGCCTGATGGCCGGGGTCATGGTCACCGTCTCGGCCACCGCGGTGGGGGTCTGGTTCGACATCGACATGCCCGGCCTCAACGACCTCTATCCGAGGGGCGTCGGGTGGGTCGTCACCGTTCTCGTCGTCGGCAGCCTGATGTCCGTGGTGGCGGCGTACGGCTACGAGAGCGTCGCCCGGTTCGCCAACGTCGCCGCCCCGTGGATGGTCCTGGTCTTCCTGGGCTTCGGATTCGTGGCCGCGCGCGAGCTCGGCGTGACGTCGGTCGGAGACTTCTGGTCGGTGGCGAAGGAGACCATCTGGACCGGCGGCGATCCCCTGCCGGGCCAGACGAAGTTCACCTTCTGGCACGTCACCTTCTTCGCCTGGTTCTGCAACCTCGCCATGCACATGGGGATGTCGGACCTGTCGGTGTTCCGTTTCGCCCGCCGATCCTGGTACGCGATCGCCACCGGGGCGGGTATGTACGTCGGTCACTTCATGGCCTGGATCTCGGCGGCGCTGCTCTACTCGCTGCAGCTGCACCGCGACCCCGCCAACATCGACGTCCTCCCCGGGCCGCTGGCCCAGAGCGCCCTGGGCCTGACCGGAGTCCTCTGCGTCATCGTCGCGGGTTGGACCACGGCCAACCCGACCATCTACCGGGCCGGGCTCGCCTTCCAGGCCATCGTGCCCCGGGCCTCCCGCTTCAAGGTCACGCTCGTCACCGGCGGGATCGGGACCCTCGCCGGCCTCTTCCCGGCCATCGCCATGAAGTTCCTCGACTTCGTCGCGCTCTACGGTCTGCTCCTGATGCCCATGGGGGCCGTCATCTTCGTCGACTTCTGGCTCATGGAAAGGCTGGGGCTGGAGAGCGGCTACGCGGCCCTCCGGGGTCTCGACTTCAACTGGGCGGCAGGGGCCGCCTGGTTCGTCACCCTCGCGGCCTGCAGCTGCCTGGTTCTCTTCGGCGGCATCGAGATCTTCTTCGTCAGCCTTCCCGGCTGGTTCATCGCCGCCGTCGTCTACATCGCGGGGAGCCGTCTCCTGCAGCGCTCGGGCGGTGCGGCCCCCGCGGCCTCTTGAGGCAGGCCGCGGCTGCGGACGGCGAAGGTGCCGGAGATCGCCACGCGGCGCCTCAGCTCTCTCCGGCCACGAGACGGGACCGGCGGAGCTTCTCGTCCGGGCGGTCCACGAGCGAGCGAACCTCGTCGTCGGTCAGCGTCTCGATGCCGCCGGCGGCGAGGGCGACGCCGCGCACTCGGGCGGCCTTCACGGCCATGGCGGTGACCGCCCGCACCTCGGCCGCGGTCGACCCGAGGGCGATGAGGCCGTGGTTCTCCAGGAGGACGGCTCGCGGGGCTTCCCCGTGGCGCTGGCCGTAGCGAGCCAGCACCTCGTCCACCGCGCGGGCGAGAGGCAGCCCCGGCGAGGCGTAGGGGACGTAGGCGTAGGCGGCCCCGCAGATCACCGCCTCGTCGGGGAAGAGCGGCCGCTCGAACACGCGCGCCGCCCCCGCCGTGCAGAGAAGCCCGACGAGGGGCGTCGGGTGGGTGTGCCCGATGAAGGTCGTGCCGGTACGGTCCAGCACCGCCGCGTGCATGAGCGTCTCGATCGAAGGGCGCGGGGACCCCGTTCGTGTGCAGGCGTCGACCAGGAGCTCCCGTACCCCGCTCATGCCCGTGTCGCGATCGGCCGAACGGACGAAGTCCAATAACGGAGGGATACTCACCTCGACGATCTCGTGATCCTCCGTCGTGGGAAGCGCCGAGCCGCTAGCGGTGACGATCAGGGTCGCATCGCCGTGGCGGGCCGCGGCATTGCCCTCGGACAGCACGACGAGGTCCAGCGCCGGATCGCCCAGGGCCCGAGCGAGGGCGATCAGCTCAGCGCGGCTGGCCACCCTCGTGGTCTCCCTCGATGCGTCGGCGGCACTCGATCTTGAATCGCTCATGGGCGTCGCTCCATTCGTTGCGGTGCTCCGTTCGCGGCTCGACCCGGGATCCCCACTTCACCATGGCCCCGGCGGCCTCCAGGACGTCGGTGTAGCGACTCGCCCCGGCCGCAATCGCCGCGCCGAAGGCCGAGCCGGGCTCGGCGGGCACGGCAAGGGGGACCTGGAGCACGTCGGCCCGCAACTGCAGCCAGGTCCGGCTCCGCACCGCGCCGCCGGTCGTCGCCACCGAAGCGGGAGAGCGCCCGCCGAGGTCGCGGAGCACGTCGTAGCCCCAGCGTTCGACGAACGCGACCCCGGCCAGGCAGGCGGCGTAGCGCTCGTCCGTGCTGAGTCCGTCCGGGACCGCGAAGGGAGCGAAGGTGGTGCTCCGGAAGGGAAACCGCTCCCCGACGATGAGACTCGGGTACACGAGTGCCTTCGGCGGGCGGTCCGGGACGCGCTCGTCCAGCTCCGGGAGCCGGGCCTCGTCGAACCACTCCGACACGATCCGGCCGCCGGCGTTCGAGGCCGCCCCCGGAAGCCACACTCCACGGGGACCCCGGTGGCTGTAGACCCCGGCCGCCGCGTCGTCGAGGGGCTGCGTGGCCGCCCCCTTCCACACCAGCGTCGAGCCGACGACGGTCACCCAGCGCTCGGAGGCGGGGTCGACGGCGGCACAGGCGAGCTGGGCGGCCACGCCGTCCGTGAGGCCGGCGTAGACCGCCACGCCGGGGACCAGCCCCAGCTCGTCGGCGACCTCCGGTCGGACCGGCCCCAGCCGCGTTCCCGGCGCGACCACGGGAGGCAGCCGGTCCGTCCGGACGCCGAGGCCGGGGGGCCAGGTTTCGCCCTTCAGGTCGTAGCCGAACTTCAGGGCCTGGGAGTAGTCGATGGCGGCGAGCTCCCCGGTGAGGCGGCTGGTCAGAAAGCCGCCCGGGCTCGTGAACAGGGCGGCGCCCTCGGCGACGTCCGGGCGCTCGGCGGCCAGCCAGTCGAGCTTGGCCGCCGCCCAGCTTGTGTCGAAGGACGAGCGGCCCGCGGCGCGGGTGTCGGAGTAGAGGAGCGCGTTCATCAAGGGCTCGAAGCGAGCGTCGAGGGCGCACAACGTCCCCGAGGTGCAGGCCACCGCCAGCCCCGTCACGTCCGTACGGTGGTCGCCGAGCTGGCGGATGCACGTCGCCACGGCCTCCCACCAGTCGCGGGGATCCTGCTCCTGGGCGGGCCCGGGCGGGGGGGCCGCGAGCGGCGCCGCGGTCCGTGCGACCACGTCCCCGGCCGGCGTGGCGCACACGGCGCGGGCCCCCTGAGTCCCGACGTCGATTCCGATGAGCAGCTCAGCCACGGTCGAGACCTGCGTTGTAGGCAACCAGGCGCCAGCCCGCCGGCGTCTCCTCGAGCTCGGTCCACGAGCAGGGCGCGGGGCGAGCCAGGGCCTGCCGGTAGCCGGCGAGGTCGAGGCCCAGGAGCGTCGCCACCGTGAGACGCACCACGGTCGCGTGGGAAACGAAGAGCGCCCGCCCGACGTCCCGGCCCGTCACCGCCGGGAGCATACGGTGGGCCACGTCGCGCACCGACTCGCCGCCGGGGAAGCCTTCGATGCGTCCCGACTCGAAGGCGGCAAAGCCGGCGGGGTCCGTCGCTCTCGCCTCGTCGAAGGTCAGGCCCTCCCAGGCCCCGAAGTCCACCTCGCGCAGGCGCTCGTCGGTCTCGACGCCGCGGGCCAGCGGGCACGCGACGCTCGCGAGCGCCGCCGTCTGGCGAGCCCGGACGAGGGGGCTGGCAACGACCACCTCCGGGGCAAAGCGAGCGACGGAAGCCGCCAGATCACGCGCCTGCCCCTCGCCCCGCGCGTTCAGCGGAGGATCGGAGCGGCCCACGAAGCGGCCGGCGGCGTTCAGGTCGCTCTCGCCGTGTCGTACCAGGACGATGGACCGGGGCGACGGCCGGGGCTGGCTCATCCGCCTCTCCCATTGTCTGGTGAGTTCATGTTGGCTCATGCACGATAGCACCAGTCTGAACGCCTGCGCTCGGCCCCGTTCGTCGTCCGGACGAGATCCAGTCCGGAGGGACTCTCCGGGGCTCATTCACCTCTCGTGCCGCGGATCGAATGGCGACAGGGTTCGCAGGTGGCGCGGGTCCCGGGCCACACCCGCTCTCGGGGCTGGACTCTGTGACGCGGGCTGGGTAGCCTCCCGGCGACGAGGAGACCGACATGGATCGCAGAGCCTTCCTGACCACGTCCGGGACCGCCGCCCTCCTCTCGGGGGCCGGGGTCCGCCGAGCGGACGCCTTCGTCCCCGCCCACGTCTGGGACGGGTACGACTTCGGCTCCGGGCCGACGGTCCGGGATCGGCTGAACCAGGGCCCCTTCCCCACCTACCCTCCGGAGGAGGTCGTGCCGGGGAGCTCCGTGGTCATCGCCACGACGCCCTCCCGGGAGATCGTCCCGAACTACGGGATGGGTCTGGTCGTGTACGTCTCGGGGGACGTCGGGCCGCCGCGCATCCCGGGCGAGGCCCTCGAGAAGTCCATAGAGGACCTCGTCGCGCTGCCCTTCGTCCAGAAGGTGTACCTGCGCCCCGACTGGCGCGACGTCCAGCAGCGACCCGGACGGCTGGACTTCCCGGAGTACTGGAAGATCGCCTTCGACCTGGCCCGGCAGTACGGCAAGCGGGTGGGCTTCCGGATCATGACCGAGAACCCCGACGTGCCGGCCCCGGGGATGCCCGAGTTCCTGATGGAGCGCGTCCCCTACGTCTCCCTGAAAGGCGAATGGAAGGGCGACCCCTCGCGGGTCCGGTATCGGAAGGCGCATCGGATGCCCCGCTACGACCATCCGGCGTACCAGGCGGCCTTCGCGGAGCTGAACGGCCTCCTCGCCGACGAGCTGAACGGAAGCTCACTCGTGGAGTACATGGACACCTTCATGTACGGCTTCTGGGGAGAAGGGCACACGTGGCCCTTCGAGGGGCACCCCTTTCCCGACGACGTGGTCGCGGAGGAGACCTTCGCGCGGATGCTGGAGACGCAGCTGGGGACGTGGACGAGGACGCCTCTCGTGACGAACACCCAGCCCGACTACAGCCGGGTCGGCAACGCCGCGCTCCTGGACCGGACGGTGCGCAGTCACAACTGGATCCGCACCGACACCATCTTCATCGAGAACATGCAGATCGAGGCCCTGGGCAACCGTCCCCCCTGGACCGCCGCGATCAGCGAGGTCGGCATCCGCACCCTCGACCGGATGACCGAGGACCAGGGCGTCGACATCAACGAGAGCATCATCTCCCACGTCGTCGACCTGGGGGCCAACTACTGGTCGGTGTGGAACTGGCACGACATCGCGGCCCGGAACATCCTCGACTACTACGAGCGCCATCCCGGGCCGATCGACGACATCGCGAGGCGGATCGGGTACCGTGTTCGGCCGTCGTGGATCTGGCAGTTCGAGAGGGCGGGGCGCCAGGGCCTGGTCTTCGGCATGGTGAACGACGGCATCGCCGGCGTGCCCGGGGTCCTGCGCCTCACTGCCCTGAGCGAGGATGGCGCGGTGAACGTGACCGGGTGTCTCGATCCCGGCTACCCGAAGCCCCAGGGCGTACGACAGGCGATGCTCATGCTTCCAGAGGGTGTCGACTGGAAGGGGCTGCGGTTGAAGGCCGAGCTGGAGGTGAAGGGCTTCCGGCATCCCGTGCGCTGGGCCTGCCGGCAGAAGACGAACGACGACGGCACCCTGACCCTGGCCCCGACGACCGGGGTTTGATGTCGATGTAGAATTTCGCCGCCGCGCACGCCGTCGGCGCCGCGTGCCGCGCGCGCCAAGCGAGAGGAAGCCATGCGCCAAGATCAGCGCACCCTGCCGGATCGTCGCCAGTTCCTCGCCACCGCGGCCTCGGCCATGGCCGCGGCCACCATCGTGCCCCGGCACGTGCTCGGCGGCCCGGGCTTCGTCGCTCCGAGCGACAAGGTGAACGTGGCCCTCGTCGGCTCCGGGGGACAGGGGCTCACGAACCTCCGCTCGCTCTTCCAGGAGCCCGACTGCCAGGTCGTGGCCCTCGCCGACCCGGCCGAGGAGTGGGACCTCAGCGCCTTCTACTACGGCGGCAAGGGGGGCCGAGGTCCGGTCGCGGCGGAAGTCGAGAGCACCTATGCGGAGAGGACGCCCAACTTCCGCTGCCCGGTCTACGAGGACTTCCGGGTCATGCTCGAGAAGGAGAAGGCGATCGACGCCGTCCTGATCGCGACACCGGACCACCTGCACGCCTACGTGTCGATCCTCGCGATGATGGCCGGTAAGCACGTGTACTGCGAGAAGCCTCTGACGCACGACGTGTGGGAGGCGCGCACCGTCGCTCGGGTCGCGGCCGAGACCGGCGTCGCCACCCAGATGGGCAACCAGGGCCGCTCCGGAGAGGGGCATCGCCAGACGGCCGAGTGGCTCTGGGACGGGGCCATCGGCGCCGTCCGCGAGGTGCACGCCTGGAACCGGTCCCCCGCCTCGTTCGGTGTCATCTGGCGGCCCGACGCGCGGCCGGTCGGCACCGAGGAGCTGCCGTCCGGGCTGAACTGGGACCTCTGGCTCGGACCCCGGGACCCGCGGCCCTGGCACTCTGCGTACGCGCCGGTGACCTGGCGGGGCTTCTGGGACTTCGGCGGCGGCGCGCTGCCCGACATGGCCATCCACCACCTCGACTCCGCGTTCTACGCGCTCTCCCTCGAGACCCCCGAGACCGTCGAGGCCACTGCGTACGGTGAGGTCGACCCGGAGCTGTGCTCGCGGGGGATGTTCGCCACCTGGCGCTTCGCGGCCACGGACGAGCGGGGCCCCCTGACCGTTCACTGGTACGACGGCGGACTCATGCCGCCGACGCCTCCCGAGATCGACCCGGACGACCCGAGGCAGCGCCTCGGCGACGAAGAGAACGGCGTACTCTTCGTCGGCGAGCGCGGGTTCATCACCGCCGCTGGGTGGTCGGGCATGCCCCGGCTCCTGCCGCGCGAGCTGCGCCGCAGCTACGTCCGCCCGGAGAAGACCCTTCCCCGCGTCCCCGGCCACCATGCCGACTGGCTCCGGGCCTGCAAGGGCGGCCCGCCGGCGAGCGGCCAGTTCGGCTACGGCGCGCGCCTCACCGAGTTCATTCTGCTCGGCAACGTGGCGCTACGGACCGGCAAGCGCCTGAGCTGGGATGCGCCGAGCATGCGGGCCACGAACGCGCCCGAGGCCGACCAGTACCTGCGCCAGCCCCACCGGTCCGGCTGGGAGCTGCCGGTCTAGCCTCCAGCGGTACGGACCCGCCGACTCCCGCGGCATCCGAGACACGCCGAAGATGGGCGTGGCCGCACCGACGGCGAGGGTCTCGAGACGCAGGTCGGCAAGGTCCTCTCGCCGGACTCCCTGACGGAGATGCGGACCTTCGCGGGAGGAGACTTCTACGGCGGCCTGGGGCTGGCGCGGTTCGACCGCGGCTTCGTGCGCTGGGCCCGGGCGGAGGGCCACGGCGGGGGCAACATCGGCTCCGCCTCCTACATGGTGCACCTCCCGGATCACGGCGTCAGCCTGTCCGTCATGGTGAACCGGTTCGGAAGCGGGTGCGCCGGGCGGATCGTCCACGATGTCGGCGGGATCGCCGCCTGGCACGTCCGTCGGCCCTCGCTCGCCACCATCGTCGGGAGCCCCGAGGGCCTGCTCGCCGCGCTCTGGCTTCTCGCCGGGGCCGGGGCCGTCATCTTCGCCATCCGGAAGGACCGGCCCCTGCTCCTGCTCGTGTGCGGCGGCCTGGCGATCGCGGCCGGGTGGGTGATGCGCGCCAGGGGCCTGCCCCTGCACGACGTGGTCTTCCCCGGGGGTGCCCTGCTCCTGGCGCTCGGGGCCTACAGGGTCCTCCGTCGCCGAGCCCGATCCGGCTGAGCGGGCGCGGCGTCCAGCGGCCCCTCGAGCCGGATGCCGAGCCTCTGCGAGAAGCCCCTCATCACCGGGCGCTTCCGTGCGGAGGCCTGGGGGTCACCAGGTGTCCGCTTGCGTCATGGAGTGTCCTCCCGGGTGACCCAGGTGTCCGTCTCCGTCACCTGATGTCCGCTCTCGCCCCTACCCCCCTTTCTCCCTGAGTGGTTCCCATGGATCGGCGAGGACCAGCTCGTCGACGCTACTCCTCTGCGCCCGCGTCGTTGAGCGTGCGCACGACCTCGGCGTGGCCGTTCTTCTCAGCGCAGAGCAGGGCGGTGAGGCCGTTGCCGGATCTCGCGTTGACGTCGGCCCCATGCGAGATCAAGGCCTTCGCGCATTCCGTGTGGCCGTTCTGGGAAGCGATCATCAGGGCCGTATAGCCGTTCGGCATCGCCGTGTTCGCGTCGGCCCCGTTCGCGAGGAGTGAGCCGACGATCTCGGCGTGACCGTTCTGGGAGGCCATGAACAGGGGACTGGCACCCTTCGCGGTGAGCCCGTTGACCGCGGCATCATGATCCAGCAAGAGGCGGACGATCTCCACGTGGCCTTTTTCCGCGGCCTTGAACAAGGGGGTTTCGCCGGTCCCGGTCTTGACGTCCACGTCGGCACCGGCCTCGACCAGAACCCGCGCGGTGTCGGTGTGGCCTCGCTCCGCCACCAGGTTGAGGGCGGCGACGCCCTGGTCGTTCTGTGCGTTCGTCTCCGCACCCGCCTCGAGGAGCGCTCGTACCGTCTCGGCATGCCCCCCCTGCGCTGAGACGATCAACGCCGTCCAGCCCCCGGCGCCCCGCGTGTTGACATCCACTCCCTCCGAGAGCAGCGCGAGCACGCTCTCGGTGTTGCCCCGGAGAGCGGCGCTCAGAAGCGCCCTGCCGGCATCCGGAGGCTGCGCGGCGGCTGGGATGGCGAGGGCAAGCAGACACAAGACGTCCCGTGGTCGCGACATGAGCCCCTCCCGACAGCAGACTTCGCGTCGGTTGGACCCTACTCCCGCCATCGAAGGGCCGTCAATGGTGCGGGCTGTCCAGGAAAGGCCTGGCTCTTCGACGGGAGGCGCAGACCTTCGGGACGAGCCTGCAGGCCGGTGCGGACCCGACCGCCGCTGTGCGAGAGCTCGACTACGACGAGCGGCGTCCCGGGCGCCCCTTCGGCATGGTCAACGACGGCCTCTCCTCGGACTCTTCAGGCGCGCCCGGACGCGCCGAACGTCTCGTCCTGCTCCAGCAGTGCATCCAGATCAGGAAAGCCGCCCGTCCCCTCCATGGGCCCTGTGTGCATCACCGCCCGCGCGCCACTCGCACACGCGTACCGCAGCGATGCCTCGACCGCCAGGCCCCGGTGGCGGCACGTCACGTAGGTTGCGGCAAAGCAATCGCCGGCGCCCGTGGGGTCGACTTCCCTGACCGCGAGCGCCGGGACGTCCAGCCGGCGCGTGGCGTCGTGGTACGTGCACCCCTGTCCGCCCTTCTTGACCACGATCTCGGAGACGCCGAGACCCAGCAGCTCTTCGATCGCGCCCTCATCGGTGCTGGCGTTCACCAGGAGGGTCAGCTCGGGACCGCTGGGCAGGAAGATGTCGGTGCGTCCCAGGACGGAGGTCAGCGTCTCCCGCATCCCCGGATGCCCGAGCAGCTCTGGCCGGATGTTCGGATCGAACGACACTCGACCGCCCTCCCCGGCCACGACGTCGAGTGCCCTCTCCATCGCCTCCCTGATGCCAGGCGAGAAGAGCGACGATCCCATGACGTGGAAGTGCGTGCAGCCCGCGAGCCGCGAGGCGCTCACGTCCGAGGCAGACAGGTGCGCCGACGCGCTGTTCGTGATGTTGAAGATGAAGTGGCGCTCGCCGGTCTGGTCGTAGGTGACGAAGGCGCTGCCGGTCACGGCCTGCTTCAGGACGGTGATGGCGCTGGTGTCGACGCCGTCGCGCCTCAGCCGCTCGATGTTGAGCCAGCCGAAGTCGTCGTCGCCCACGCAGCCGATGATGCCGGCGGCGTGCCCCAGCCGGGCGACCTGGTCGATGAAGATGGCGGGGGCTCCGCTCGGAAAAGGGCCCACCAGAAGACCCGGCGACCGGAAGCTCTGCCCCGCTTCCGCCGCCAGGATCTCGACGAGGATCTCGCCCATGGTCATGATGGTGCCCACGGTGTCTGTTCCTTTCTGCACGTTGCGCGATCGCGGGCTCTACTAGCCCCGTTCGGGAGCGAACCGTACCCGCGCCCGGTCGAGGCCCGGGTGCCTCTCGAGTCGAAGCGTGTGGAGAACTGCGCTCCCGTCCCGGTGAGACGAGGCCGGGCCGATCGTCACGGTCTCGGACGAGAACGCCAGGGCCGAGGCACTCGTCACCTTCAGGGTCAGCGAGCCCCTTCCGAGGGGCACCGGGAGCGTGTCCGTCTCGCGGAAGTCGAGATCGATCGCGTCTCCGGACCGTGTGATCCGCGTGCAGACGTGGTGGGCCAGCTGGTGCTGGAAGGACAACGAGTCCGGGGCCAGCATCGTCTCGGCCCGGTCGTCGTAGGGCGCGAGGAGAGCGACCCACCCGGCCACGATCTCCGAGTTCCGCTCGGGGTCGGGGTGGAGGAGGTTCGGCCAGTGCAGGCCGCAGGTCGGGCCGGTCACCGGCCCCTCCGGCACCTGGCCGATGACGTCCCAGTCCAGGAGGTCGTCGCCCCGGTCGACGGTCATCACCCCCGAGTCGAGGCCGAAGACACCGTGCTGAACGCCATCGGCGTTTGCCATGGACCCGAACGGGGTATTGATGTACGTCACCCCGCGCCGGGCGAGGAGCTCGGCCATGCTCACGGCCCGTCCCTCGGTTCGTCCGAAACCGTGTCGGAACGCGGTCGGCACGAAGGAGCGGGGCAGGCCCCCCAGCTGGTGCTGCTCCAGGATCGCCTCGAAGGCGTCGAGGTGCGCCTCCACCTGCTCCCGCGGCCTCATCCGCCCGCGCTCGTCCGCCCACTCCGCCCGGGTGAAGCGTCCGTTCGTCCAGTGCTCGTGGCCGAGCCCGTGAATGGTCAGCTCGTAGTGCGCCTGGTTCTGCCGGATGACGTCGGCCGCCTCCTCCATCCAGGGACCCACCCATCGGCGGTTGTCCCACTCCCCGCCCATCCACGTGCTCTCGGGAAGCGCACGCAGGATGTTCTTCGTGTCCCACTCGCACAGGACCGTGGCCGCCTGGGGCCGGATGCCGAGCGCCCGCCCCAGCTCCACGATGGCGCGGTAGTCGGCCGGCACGTGACGGCGGTCGATGCCGGTGCGGTAGGGCTCCTGCCACTTGCTGCCGTCCTCCCCGGACCACCAGCCGACGTCGTCGATCACGACCTGAAGGGGCATGGGGATCGCGGCGGCGAGAACGTCTCGAGGCATCGTCCTCCTCTCCTCCGCCCGCCCCGCGCCCGCGGTGGCCGCGCCGAGGCCGACTCCCGCCACCGTCCGCATGGCCCGGCTCACGAACTCGCGTCGGTCGATCATGGAAGCCTCTGGCCCTCCGTATCGCAGCTCGAGGCGGGCCGTGTCAAGCTCACACCTTTGTCCCGGCCCTCGTCGAGTGGATATCCTGAGCTTGCGGTCGACGGTGGCGGAGAGCTTGAAGGGGTCGAGGCGGCCGCGCAGAGCCCGCAGGGCGGCAAGCGACGCGGCTTGGGTCCGGGGCATGCGAGCAGACGATCCAGGGCTGTCTGGGGTTGGTCATAGTGCCGGCGTAGGCGTGAGCCGACGCGGGACTTACTCATCAACTTCACCGAGGGCAGGAAGAGGTTCTGCAGGTGGCGCAGCTCGTCGCTGTAGAGTCTGTTCATCGCCGCAAGCGCCCGAGGGCTGTCGTAGCGAAGATAGCCCATGAGCCGCCGCACGTGGGTCCAGTTCTTCTGCTCGACGTGGGCATTGTCGTCCTTCTTGTACGGCCGCCCACGGGTGAACTCGATGTCGTGCTGTTGGCAGTAGCCGTACAGATGATGGTTGATGAACTCGGAGCCGTTGTCCGAGTCGATCCCTCGCAGCTTGAAGGGGAGCCGCCGGCGAATCTGCTCGAGCGCCTCCACGACAAAGGCCTGGCTCTTGCCCATGACGGCGTAAGTCTCCGTCCAGCCGGTGTGGATGTCAGTCAGGGTCAGGGAGTGGATGAACTCCCCTTCGGCACGGTCCCCCGAGTGCGACACCAGGTCGATCTCCGTATAGCCAGGCTGGCTCACCTCCCACCTCTCCGCCTTGATGGCGATCTGGTGCTTGAGCAGAGTCCCCGGCTTGGTCTTGCCATAGAGCCGCTTCTTGGCCGCCGCCTTGTAGGGCCCAAGGCGGCGGTCGATCTGGCGAGGGCTGATCCGAAGCAGTTGGCCCTCCAGCCGGGCCGAGATCGACATGCGCTTCTTGAGCCACGGCAGCCACAGCGGCAGCATGGCCTTCAGCCTCACCGACCACGGGTAGTTCGCCGCCTCCCACACCATACGCAGAGCCTGATCCACCGCCTTGCCATAGCTCGGCCCCCGCAGCCGACGCCGGGGCAGCCGGCGCTCAGGGGGAGGACCGTTCAGGCGCCTCACCGCGTACTTGCGGTGATAGCCGACAACGATTGACCCTTCCGGGAGCACGGACGTAGTGTACCGGCCGACAGCAGGAGGATCTGCGACATGGACCGTCGAGAGGCGTTTCGTTCGATGTTCGCCCTGTCCGGGGCTTTGGCGTCGGCGAATGGACTCGAAGCCCGACCCGCTCTTCGGTGGTGCCCGCCGTGCCCGAGTCGGAGGACGAGGAGTCGTACTGGGCCCGACTGCGCTGGCAGTTCTTCATCCCGCCCGACCAGGCCTACTTCAACACCGGGACGCTGGGGGCGTCGCCGAAGGCGGTCGTGGACGCGGTCCTGCGTCACCTCGTCTACGTCGAGGAGAGCCTCGCCGAGTGGGACTACAGTCCGGACGAGCCCGAGCGCCTGGCGGGGTACCGACCGGAGGAGGTCCTGCGGGGCCGGATCGCCGACTTCATCGGCTGCGACACCGACGAGGTGGGCCTGACCCTGAACGCCACCATGGGCATGAACTTCGTGGCCCACGGCCTCGACCTCGAGGAGGGGGACGAGGTGCTCATGACGGACCGGGAGCACGGAGGAGGCCGCAGCGGATGGGACGTCAAGGCCAAACGCACCGGGACCGTGGTGAAGGAGATCCACGTCCCCGGGGCCCTGTCCCACCCCGACGAGATCGTGGAGGCCTTCGAGGCGGCCCTGACGCCGAGGACGAAGGTCCTGACCTTCCCCCACATCACCTCCGGCCGAGGCATCGTGCTGCCGGCCCGGCGCCTGGTCGCGCTGGCCCGGGACAGGGGCCTCTTCTCCGTCGTGGACGGGGCCCAGGCGGTGGGGCAGATCCGGGTCGACGTGCGGGACCTCGGCGCCGACGCGTACTTCTTCTCTCCCCACAAGTGGCTCCTGGCACCCAAGGGAACAGGGGTGCTCTACCTCCGCCGAGACGTGCAGGAGAGGATCTGGACGACCCTGGCCAGCTACCAGTGGGACAACCACGAGGACGGGATGTACCGCCTCCTGCAGTACGGGACCCACAACCTCTCCCTTCTGCGGGGTCTCGAAGCCGCGTTGGCCTTCATGAGCCAGCTTGGCCCGGACCGCGTCGAGGCGCGCGTCCGCCGCCTGGGCCGCTATCTCCGGGACGGTCTCAGCGAGATCCCCGGCGTCGTGCTCGAGACGCCCACCCATCCCGACCTGGCCGCGGGAATGACCCGCTACGGGGTCGAGCGGCCTGGACGGCACGACGCTCCAGGACGAGCTGTGGCGGCGGCGGCGGATCAGGGTCCGCGGTGCGCCGTCGGTCCGGCAGTGCACCCACATCTACAACGATTTCGCCCAGCTCGATGAGACCCTCGAGGTCGTCAGGGAGCTGGCGCGGGGATAGAAGCCACGGACGCGTGGATCAAACGACCCATGGGTGGCCGGGCGCTCGGTGCTAGTCTGCCGCCGGCTGCCTTGAAGACCTGGAGGAGACCATGAGGCCCAGACCTGTGCTGCTGTCCCTGCTCCTGCTGTCCACTGTCGTCGCGTGTACCGGAGGGACCGACCTGACCGGGAAGTGGGTGGCCGAGAAGGTCCTTCCGTCGGGCGCACCCGAGGGTGAGGCGGCCGAGGGGCCTCCGGGAGGAGGCCCGCTGATGCAGGCCGTCCTGGACCTCCACCAGGACGGGGCGGTCCTCACGGGGACCATGGTCACCCACATGTTCGATCTGCCGATCAGCGGCGGCTCGGTCGAAGGCGACGCGGTCTCCTTCGCCACCTCCATCGAGATGGCGGGCCGAAAGATGGAGATCCCCTTCACGGGAAAGGTCGTGGACGACAAGGTCGAGCTCACGGTCCAGCCTCCCGGGGGGATGCCCCCGATGACGGTGCTCCTGAGGCGGGCGACCGACGAAGAGGTGCTGGCCCGGGCCGGCGCCGTGCCGGAGAGGATCGAGCCCCCGGAGATCCAACCGCTCGCCGACGACGGTCTGGCCCGGACGCCCCCGATGGGCTGGAACAGCTGGAACTGCTTCCACCTCGACATCTCCGACGCGATGATCCGCGAGATCGCCGACGCCATGGTGGAGTCGGGGATGCGGGACGCCGGATACGTCTACCTGAACATCGACGACGGGTGGCAGGGCGAACGCGACGACGCGGGCGTGCTGCAGCCCAACGAGAGGTTCCCGGACATGAAGGCCCTGGCCGACTACGTCCACGGCAAGGGCCTGAAGCTGGGCATCTACTCCTCCCCGGGGCACCGGACCTGCGGCAACAAGGAGGGCAGCTACGGGCACGAGGAGCAGGACGCGCGGATGTTCGCGGAGTGGGGCATCGACTACCTGAAGTACGACTGGTGCGGGGCGTTCCGGATCTACGAGAACGAGGACATGCAGGCGGTCTACCAGAAGATGGGGACGATCCTTCGTGAGACGGGACGGCCCATCGTCTACGGCCTCTGCCAGTACGGAATGGAAGAAGTGTGGAAGTGGGGCCCGGATGCCGGAGGCCACCTCTGGCGGACCACCGGGGACATCGCCGACAACTGGGAGTCGATGGAGCAGATCGGCTTCAGCCAGAACGAGCTGGCCGAGTGGGCGGGACCCGGGCGCTGGAACGACCCGGACATGCTGGAGGTCGGCAACGGGGGCATGACCCAGACGGAGTACCGGACCCACATGTCGCTGTGGGCCCTCCTCGCGGCGCCGCTCCTGGCCGGCAACGACCTGCGCGACATGTCGCCGGAGACGCTCGAGATCCTGACCAACCCCGAGGTCATCGCGATCAACCAGGATCCCCTGGGCCGACAGGCCCGCCGGGTCGCCCAGGACGGCGAGCTCGAGGTCTGGGCCAAGCCCCTGGCCGACGGCCGGGTGGCCGCGGGGCTGTTCAACCGGGGAGAGGAGCCGGGGTCTCTCACCGCCCGCTGGGCCGACCTGGAGCTCGCGGGGAAGGTCCGGGTTCGAGACGCCTGGGCGAAGAAGGACCTCGGGGCCTTCGCGGACGAGCTGACCGTCGAGGTGGAGCCCCACGGCGTGGTGCTGGTCGTGCTGAAGGGACGATAGGAGGACTGGAATGAGGAACGGACTCACCGCGCCGCTCGCCCTCGTGCTCACGTCGGGCCTGCTGCTGGGCCCGGGGTGTCGTCGTGAAGTCGAGCCTCGCCTCGAGACGGAGCGCTTCGCCCTCGAGTTCGACGACCAGATGCACAGCCGGCTGACCGTCCCGGCAACGGATGGCACGGGAGCCGACGCCGCTCTGGGGGACGTCGCTCCCTCGGAGACCTTGCTCGTCTCGGGTGAGGAGATCAGTGACTTCGCGCTCTCCGAGAGGCGGGTCTCGGAGGTGTCGGATTCGTTTGGCGAGGGACACCGCCTGACTCTGGTCGGGGACTCCGCGGGGGTGCGCAAGGAGGTGACGGTCACCACCTACGCCGGCTTCCCGAACGCCGCGGTCTTCGGTGTGTCCTACACGAACACCGGGGAGCAGCCTCTCGAAGTCACCGGGTGGCGCAGCAACCACTACTCGCTCGCCGCCGGGGATGCGGAGGAGCCGGCCTTCTGGTCGTACAACGGGGCCTCGTACGAGTCCCGGCCGGACTGGATCCTCCCGGTCGAGGTCGGCTTCGCCCAGGCGAACTTCCAGGGGATGAACGCCACGGACTACGGCGGCGGTACGCCGGTGAGCGACGTCTGGCGGCGCGACGTCGGCGTCGCCGTGGGCCACCTCGAGACCGTCCCCCTGGAGGTCTCCCTGCCGGTGGAGCGAGGCTCCGCCGGGGCGGCGGAGCTCAGCATCGAACAGACGCTGTCGAGAGACCTCGGTCCCGGTGAGACCTTCGCGACCCCTCCGACCTTCGTTGTCGTGCACCGGGGCGACTTCTTCGAGGCCCTGTCGACGTACCGCGAGCTGATGAAGAAGCAGGGCATCTCGTTCGACGCCCCTCCCGAGGAGGCCTACGAGCCCGTCTGGTGCGCCTGGGGGTACGAGCGTGGCTTCAACGTGGACCAGATCTACGGGACGCTGCCCAAGGTCAAGGAGATCGGCTACCGGTGGGCGGTCCTCGACGACGGGTGGCAGACCGCCGAGGGCGACTGGTACGTCCGGGAGGACAAGTTCCCGGGGGGCGAGAAGGGGATGGAGACCTTCGTCGACCGGATCCACGACGAGGGCCTCAAGGCCAAGCTCTGGTGGGTCCCGATGGCCGCCGACCCGGGCACGGATCTCCTGCGGGACCACCCCGAGTACCTGCTTCTGAACCAGGACGGCTCCCCGCAGGACATCTCCTGGTGGAACGCCTACTACCTGTGCCCGGCCTACCCGCCGGTCCAGGAGTACACCGTGGCCCTGGTGAGGAAGATTGTCGAGGAGTGGGGCTACGACGGGCTCAAGATCGACGGGCAGCACCTGAACGGCGCGCCGCCCTGCTACAACCCGGCGCACGGGCACGAGCGCCCCGAGGAGTCCGTGGAGGCCGTCCCCGAGCTCTTCCGGCTCATCTACCAGACGGCCCGGAAGATCAAGCCGAACGCGGTCGTCGAGATCTGTCCCTGCGGGGCCACCTACTCCTTCTTCCACCTGCCCTGGATGAACCAGCCGGTGTCGTCCGACCCCGAGAGCAGCTTCCAGGTCCGGCTCAAGGGCAAGGCGCTCAAGGCGCTGATGGGCCCGAGCGCTCCCTACTACGGCGATCACGTCGAGCTCTCCGACGGGGGGGAGGACTTCGCCTCGTCGGTGGGGGTCGGGGCGGTGATCGGCACCAAGTTCACCTGGCCACCTGGAGCGGCCACCCGGGACCGGTACGACCTGTCGCCCGAGCGGGAGATCGCCTGGAAGAAGTGGTTCGCGATCTACACCTCGACGATGCTGCCGAAGGGCACCTATCGAGGGGAGCTCTACGACCTCGGCTTCGACCGCCCGGAGGCCCACGCCATCGAGAAGGACGGGCACCTCTACTACGCCTTCTTTGCCGACGCCTGGTCCGGGCCGGTGGAGCTGAGAGGCCTGGACGAGAAGGGCTATCGAGTCGTGGATTACGTCAACGACGTCTGGGCGACGACGCCCGAAAGCCCCGCTTCATCCGGACCGTCCACGGCTTCGGCTACGCCTTCTGCGGCGAGGTCGCGGGTGACGAGGTCGGCGCCCGCGGGGAGGAGGGACGGCTCACAGAGCCCCGCCGCCCCTACCCCGGGCTGTCGTCCTTCACCGAGGCGGATGCGGAGATCTTCTTCGGCCGTGAGGCCGAGGTCGAGGTGCTGTGGGAGAGGCTCCGGCGCCGACGGCTCCTCGCCCTGATCGGACCTTCGGGGGCGGGCAAGACGTCCTTCTTACGGGCGGGGGTGATCCCGGCGCGACCCGAGGGCTGGGGGGCGATCGTCTCCACACCCGGCCGATCGCCGATGACGGGCCTGGGCCAGGCCCTGGCCCCCGAGGTGGCCGGAGATGCCGAGGCCGTGAAGGAGCTCCTGCGCTTCGAGGACCCCGATGTGGCCCTGGGTTTGCTCTCCCGCTGGCGACACAGTGTCCACGAGGCGCTCCTCGTGGTGGACCAATTCGAGGAGCTCTTCACCCTCAATCACCCACCGACCCAGGCCCGCTTCGCCCAGCTGCTGGGACGGCTCGCGGAGGAGGCGGGCCTCCACGTGCTGCTGTCCCTGCGGGACGACTTCCTCATCCGCTGCCACGAGCACGAGGCCCTCGGGCCCGTCTTCACCGCCGACCTGACCCCGCTCCTCGCGCTTCGGGGCGAGGGTCTGCGCCGAGCCCTCGTGGCGCCGGCGAAGAAGGAGGGGTTCTCCTTCGAGGACGACGCGCTGGTCGAGGACATGGTGGGCGCGGTGGAAGGCGAGCGGGGGGCGCTGCCGCTCCTGGCCTTTGCAGTCGGCCGTCTCTGGGAGAAGCGGGACCGGGAGATCAAGCTCCTCACGTGGAAGGCGTACGAGGAGATCGGGGGCGTGGCCGGGGCCCTGGCCCAGCACGCGGAGCAGACGCTGGAGCGGATCGGCCCGGACCGGGAGCCGCTGGTGCGCGAGCTCTTCCGGAACGGTGACCGCCCATCGACGCGGGCGGCGGCGGAGCGGGAGGAGCTGCTGAGCATCCTGCCGAACCGCGAGGTCGGGGCTCGGGTCCTGGACGAGCTCATCGACGCGCGGCTGCTGACCTCGTACGAGGTCAGGCAGACCGGGGGTCATTCTGAGCGTGCCAGCCGTGGGGACGGCGCGCGTGATCCTGCCGACGTCCGGCCGGGGACGGAGTCGACCCCGTCCACCCATCGCATCGAGATTGTCCACGAGTCGCTGCTCCGCTCATGGCCCCGTCTCGTGCGCTGGCAGGCCCAGGACGAGGAGGGGGCGCTCCTGCGGGACCAGCTCAAGCAGGCGGCGCATCTGTGGGAGGAGAAGGGTCGCCCCGACGACCTCCTGTGGACGGGGACCTCGGAGCGGGAATTCGAGCTGTGGCGGGGCGGTTACCCGGGAGCGCTCACCGCCGTGGAGGATGACTTCACGAAGGCCATGGTCCACCGCGCCCGGCGGCGGAAGCGGATGCGGCGCCTGGCAGTGACCTCCGTTCTCACGGCCGCGGTCGTCGTCGCCTCCGTGACCGCTGTGCTGTGGCGACGCAGCGACACCGCCCGCCAGCGGGCCGAGGCCGAGGTGCGCCAGCGTGAGGCGGCGCAGATTCTCTCGCTGGGACGTCTACGCCTCGAAGGACACCCCACCGCCGCCCTCGCCTACGCCCTGGCGAGCCTGGAGCGCGCGGACAACGAGCCCGCCCGGCGATTTGCGGTCCAGGCCCTGTGGAAGGGACCGATCGCCCACGTCGTCACCGACGCCATCAACCCCATCCTCCCGGTCTGGAGCCCTGACGGCCAATGGCTGGCCCTCGGCGGCACGGCCGGCTTCCTTCTGCTCGACCGTGACGGTGGCCGGCGCCGCCTGCTGGAGACCGCCCACGTGCCAATCGGGTTCACGGCCGACGGCTCCCGTCTCGTCACGCTCGATGACACCCCCGCAATTCACGTCTGGTCGCTTCCGGATCTGGAGCGACTCGACACCTGGACACCGGCGTCTTTTGGCTGGGATGTCGCTCTCATCGGTCGGCAGGTCCTGAGCTTCGAGGTGGACGAGGCGGGGCCGGCCGAACGGCCGGTCGTCGTCCGCGGGTGGTCGATCGACGGCGGTCCGGAGCGGGTGCTGGGCCGGTGGCCCGGGGCCAACATCGACTCACGGGGCGAATGGCTGGTGACGGTCGAAAACGGCCGCGTCCTGCGGCGGCGCGTGGATGCGCTCGAGGCGCCCCCTCGCGTCATCGGCCGGCACGAGGGTGAGGTGAGCGTGGGCATGGGGCCTTCGGCCGACCGCATCGCCACCGCGGACGCGACCGGCGAGATCCGCGTCTGGGATGCGGACGCTGCCCGCCTGGAGCGGACGCTGCAAAGCCCGGCGGACGCACGCATCCTGACCCTCGACCCTTCCGGCCGATACATCGCCGCTGCTCCCGCGGGAGGGGCCCTCCCCCCGCGCTCTCTGCATGTCTTCGACCTCGAGGCGCCGCGGGCCGCCGACCCGCTGGCGCTCCTCAACGACGACGTCGAATGGCTCAACTGGATGAACTTCCACCCGGACGGGCACCTCCTCGCCTCCTGTCACTTCCCGCACGGCCTCCTGCTGTGGAACTTGGTCGCACGGCGCTCGATCGTCCTGCGTGGGCAGAAGGCGGGCCTGATGGAAGTCGCGTTCACCCCCGACGGACGACTCGTGTCGACGTCGGACGAGGGCGTCGTCCGGCTCTGGCCCCTCTGGACGGAGCCCGACGGCCAGGTCCGAGAGTTGCCTTCGCAGCCGGGCCGCGAGCAGCTGGGGGGGGGCCTGGACGTCTCTCCCGACGGCCGGTTCGCCGTGGTGAGCGAGCGGTCTGAGGGCAAGCTCATCGTCCTGCCCCTCGATGGCTCGACGGGCACCGTACATGACGTGAATGGGTCTGTCTTGAGAAGAGGACTCGCCCCTGACGGACGCCGTGTCGCGGTGACGTACTCCGAGTTTGGCCAGCCGGAGGCGGCCGCCATCCGGGTGGTGGACCTGGAGACCGGCGGTGTGCGCACGCTCCGCACCGACGACACCACCGGGGCGTGTGTGGTCAACTCACCGAGCCTCGGGCCGTTGCAGGTCCCGCTCTGGCTGCCAGACGGTCGGCTCATCTCGGAGGGAGCCCTCGGTCTGCGTCTCTGGGACCTGGGCGACGGCGTGAGCCAGCAGCTGAGGGCCTGCCGGGACGCGAAGTCGTTCCCACCGTTCCTGGCCGCCTCGCCGGACTCGCGCACCGTCCTGACTCTCTTCGATCCCAGGCCGGCGCCCGGCGAAACCAGCGTGCTCACCGCCTTCGATCTCCCGACCCGCACCTCGCGGGAGATCACCGCGCACGGCAACCGGGTGAGCGATCTGGCCCTGGATCCGACCGGTACGATCCTGGTGACGGGCGACACGGAGGGCCTCGTCCGCGTGGGGCCGCTCTCCGGAGGCGAGCCGCATCTCCTGTACGGTCACTCCCAGACGATCACGAGCCTCGCCGTGTCCGCGGACGGGCAGTGGATCGCCTCGGCGAGCAACGACGAGACGATCCGCCTGTGGCCGATGCCAGACGTGACACAGCCGCCGCTTCACACCCTGCCCCATGAGGAGCTGCTCGCGCGGCTCCGATCCTTCACGAACCTCCGCGTCGTCGCCGACGAGGGAAGCGACACGGGCTACCGCGTCGAAGCCGGGCCGTTCCCCGGCTCGGCGGTGCTGCCGGAGTGGTGACGCGCGGCCGCCGGCAGATCCAAGAGAAATCCAAGGACGCAGCCTGATTCGCCAGAAGTAGGATGAGCCGTCGCACTCTGCTTCGAATGAGAAGTGGAGTGACGAATGGAAACGAGGAGTGCGCATGGGACGAACCGCCTGTTTCCTCTATTCCGCCTCGATCGTGATGGCGAGTTCCCTGCTCTGGCCCGCCGCGGCGTCTCCCCAGAGCTTCAGCGGCTCGGTCAACGGGACTATCAGGGACCCCCAGGGAGGGCGCGTCCCCGGCGCTGAGCTGGTCCTCGAGAACGACGCCACCGGTGTCCGGCTCGAGCGCAGCTCTGCAGACGACGGCACGTACACCTTCCGGAACCTCGTCCCCGGCACCTACACGCTGCAGGTGAGCCACCGGGGGTTCTCGCTCCACCGGCAAAGAGCCATCGAAGTGCGGCTGGGAAGCGACGTCCGGGTCGACGTACGGCTGAGCCTCGGCGCCCAGAGCGAGACCATCGAGGTCGCGGGCAGCAGCCTCATGAGCTACGACAGCGGTTCGAGGGAGGACGGGATCGCGCCGGACACCCTGGAGGCCCTCCCCCTTCTTGTCTCGGGGACGGTCCGCTCGTCGGCGGCCTTCGCCACCCTCATGCCCGGGGTGTCCACCGGCGACCAGGGCAACGCCTTCGACGCCCGCATCAACGGCGGCTTGCAGTCCGGTGACGAGGCGGTTCTCGACGGTGCGTCGATGCAGCAGGGCTTCCTGAGCCAGAGCGGGATGGTCTCGATCTTCGCGGACTTCCCGTACTCCCCGGACATGGTGAGCGAGATCAAGGTCGCCAGCTCGAGCTACGCGCCGGAGTACGGGGGGAGCACCTCCGCGCAGATCGTAGCCGTCACCAAGTCCGGGACGGACGAGTTCCACGGCGCGGTCTTCGAGTACTTCCGTCACCACTCCCTGAACGCCACCCCGTGGGGGGTGGAGGAGAAGCCCGAGAACGAGCAGCACAACTTCGGGGCCAACTTCGGTGGCCCGCTCAAGATCCCAGGCCTGTGGTCGGATTCGGTCAAGACGTACTTCTACGTGGACGTCGAAGGCTTTCGGCAGGAGGGTTCTCTCACCCGTCCGACGATCTCCATCCCGTCACTGAAGCAGCGGAACGGGGACTTCACCGACTGGGTCGATGCGCGCGGAAACCTGATCCCGATCTACGACCCCGCCACCACCCGCGTGCTTCCCGACGGCACCGTCGTCCGCGACCAGTTCATGGGTTGCGATGGCCGCTCGCCCAACGTCATCTGCCCCGACCGGTTCGGCCCCGTGGCCCAGGAGTGGCTGCAGTACCTCCCGGATCCCACGAGCGAGGGTCCTCTCAACAACTACACGGGCGATCCGATACCGAACACCCTTCTCGCCGACAGCAACTACTTCTTCGGACGCTTCGACGCGTACATCGGCCTGGCAAACCACGTGTCTGTCTCCCTCTGGCACCAGCGCGCCCCGAAGAGACTCAACTCTGTTCTGCCCCGGGAGCTGGCCTGGGAGGATTTCACGAACCCGCAGAACGCGTGGGTCAACCGGCTCAATTGGGACCACACCTTCAGCCCCAGCCTCCTGAACCACGTATCCTTCGGATACCTGAACCGCAATGAAGCGTACGGCTGCGTGAACCAGGAGTTCGCAGACGTCCTCCCGAAGATCCCCGGGGTTGTCTCCCACGACGTGCCTCCCGCCATCGGTTTCAGCGACGGCTTCGCGGGATGGGGCTGCACCGCCGGCCGCAGCGAGCTGAACGTCTGGACGCGTCCGACGTACGTACTGAACGACCTGCTCACCTGGGTCAATGGCAGCCACACGCTGAAGGCCGGCTTCGAATACCGCAACATCGGGGGGAACATCCACGACACCACCTCCGAGCAGGGGCTCTTCTACTTCGATCGCGGCACCACCGGGCTCCTCGGCGTCAACAGCGGCAGCCCCATCGCCAGCTTCCTGCTGGGCGCGGTGAACTACGGTTTCATGGTCGCCCGGGACACGAACACGTCCTATCCGCGCCAGGCGGCCTGGATCGTCCACGTGGGCGACACCTGGAGGGCCACCGACAGGCTGACGCTGAACTACGGCCTCCGCTGGGACTACTTCAGCCCTTCGAAGGAGAAGTACAACCGCCTCTCGTTCTTCGACCCCGAGGGGGCCAACCCCGGGGCCGGGGGCCGCCCCGGGCGCCTGGCCTTCGCGGGCGACGCGTGGGGGGAGGCGAGCTACGGCGCGGAGTACCCGGAGAAACGCTTCTACGGGGCGTTCGCTCCCCGCCTGGGTCTGACCTGGGCGCTCAACAACAAAACGCTCGTCCGCGCGGGGTGGGGAATCTTCTACGATCGCGCGTTCTATCCGGGCTGGAACGGCGGGATGGCCCAGGACGGCTTCGTCAACTACATCGGGTTCGGCAGCAGCCTGGGCGGGCTGGAGCCGGCCTTCCTGTTACATGAAGGCATGCCCGGGGGTTGGGAGCCGCCGCCCTTCATCGATCCGGCCTACCGCAACGGGCAAGACATCCTGTACCGAACCCTCGACGGCAACGAGCGGCCGCGCTCGCAGCAATGGAACCTCACCGTGGATCGGGAGATCAGCCCCGGACTGACGCTGGGCGTGGCCTACGTGGCCAGCCGAGGCACGCGCGTCCCGTCCAGCAACCGGTCTCTGAACGCTCTCGACCCGGCGCTCCTCTCGATGGGCCCTCTTCTCTACGATGAATTCCAGCCCGGGCAGACCGAGCTGCACGGGGTGCCCCTCCCCTACGAGGGATGGGTGGAGCAGATGCAGAGCTGCCCACCGTCCGTGGCCCACGCACTACTGCCCTACCCTCAGTACTGCACCTCCCTGATCGGCCTGAACGAGAACCACGGCAAGTCGAGCTACCATTCCCTGCAGGCCAAGCTCGAGAAGCGCTACCGCGGGGGCACGTTCCTCCTGGTGTCCTACACCCTCGGGCGGCTCTACACGAGCGGCGCCGACAACACCCAGAGTTCTTCTGCCCGATGGGCCAAGGGGATCATCTCGCCCTTCCAGGAGAGCCGGAACTGGGCTCTGGCCATCGATGACGTGACCCACGTGCTCTCGGCGGCCATGGTCTGGGACATCCCCTTCGCGAGGAACACAACCGGCCTGACCCGGGCCCTCCTCGACGGCTGGCAGATCTCCACGATCTTCCGCTACTCGTCGGGCGTCCCGTTCTTCTTCTCTTCCGGGTTCTGCAATGTCCCTCCGCAGTTCGGGGCCGGGTGTATCCCTTCGATCAGTGGTAGTCCTTTCGCCCAGGACGTGGGCGCCGTCGACCCTGGCAAGGGCCCGCTCTTCGACCCGGGCGCCTTCGAGTCTCCGGAAGCCTTCAACTACTACTGGGGGACCGGCGACCGGGTCACGAGCTACCGGGGCCAGAGCTACCGGAACCAGGACCTCTCCCTGATCAAGAACACCCGGATGGGGAGGCGCGTCACCCTCCAGCTGCGGATCTCCGCCTTCAACCTCTGGAACTGGCACTCTTTCGTCAAGTCCGGGGGCTATATTCCGACGGACTTCCCTTTCAGCACCGACATCTCGAGCCCCGGCTTCGGGCTCTGGAACGGGTCCGTCAGCAACCCCCGCAACATACAGCTGTCGGCGCGCCTGCAGTTCTGACCGTCGCCATGTCGCTGCGCTTCGGAAGGTTCGAGCTCGACCGGGAGCGCCGGCAGCTCCTGCGCTCGGGGGAACCTGTACCCCTCGAGCCCCGGGCCTACGAGCTGCTCGTCCTCCTCGTGGAGCGCCGGCCCAGGGCGCTGTCCCGGGCCCAGATCCGCGACGTCGTCTGGCCGGTGCCGGCCGTCACGCGGACGCCCTTCCCACCGACGTAGCCGCGAAGAAGTCCTGGTCTCTCTTCGCTCCTGGACGAACCTTTGCGCAGCCAGGGACCCGGAGCCTTCGACCGGCCGGACCCTCGAGCCCGGCCCCTTTCCGTCTGGGAGAGCTGCCGCAGCGGCAAGTCGTTCGAGTGGAGACGAGGTCGGACGACACCGGACGGTGTGCTCCCCGCGGGACTGCGGACCATGAATAGTCGATGTCGAGCATTGGCTCTACGTGGTCCGGCGGAGGCTCTACAATCCGTACCCAGGGAGCAGACCATGCCACGACACCTCATCTCGCCTTCGTCGCGCTCGCACTCGCATGCGCCGTCACCGTCGCCGCCGACGAAGCCCCCGTCTGGCCGGGGGCCGACGAGTCGACGCCGTCGCGCTCCGAGTACTTCTCCTGGATCAACAACACGAACGAGGGCGCCGACCGAAGAGCAGACCCTGATCAACCTGGAGTTCTTCCGCTGGCTCCACGACGAGTACGGCCTGCAGCTCGACATCTACGCCTTTGACGCCGGGGCCATCGACGGCAAGCGTTTCTACGGGAAGGTCGACTCGGATCGGTTCCGGGGACAGTTCCCCAACGGATGGACGCCGATGTACGAGGCCGCCAGGGCGATGGGGACGCGTCTCGGCGTGTGGGGGGGGCCCGACGGATTCGGGGACACACCCGAGGAGGAAGCCGCGCGCACCGAGCAGATGGTGAGTCTCTGCCGGGACTTCGACTTCGCGCTGTTCAAGTTCGACGCGGTGTGTGGCCCGCTCCGCCCCGAGAAGGAAGACGCGTTCATCCGGATGATGACCGAGTGCCGGGAGCATGCCCCCGATCTCATCCTCCTCAACCACCGACTCGGGCTCGAGCGGGCGCAGGCCCAGGCCACGACGTTCCTCTGGGAGGGGCGCGAGACCTATATCGACGTGTTTGCGACGAACGCGATGACCGCCCCCCACCACCGCGCGGGAGCCCTGGACAGCGGGCTGGTTCCCCACCTCCAGCGCCTCACCGAGGACCACGGGGTGTGCCTCTCGTCGTCCCTCGACCATTGGGACGACGATCTGGTGCTCCAGGCCTTCAACCGGGCTCTCATCCTGTCCCCCCAGATCTACGGCAACCCCTGGCTGCTGCGCGACGACGAGTTCCCCCGCCTCGCCCGGATCTTCAACCTCCACCGCAAGTACCGCGATCTCCTGGTCCGGGGGATGGTCCTGCCCGAGGACCGGTTCGGACCCGCGGCGGTATCGCGCGGCGACGGAGCCACGCGGCTCGTCACCCTTCGCAACCTCTCCTGGGAGCCCGTGACCCGGCAGATCCCCCTGGACGAACGGATCGGTCTCGAGGGACCGGGCACGGTCCACGTGCGCCGCTTCTTCCCCACCGAGCGTGTCCTGGGCGACCACTCGTTCGGAGAGGTCGTCGAGGTCACGGTTCCTCCGTTCCGCTCGGTCCTGCTCCTCGCGACGACCGCGGGGTGCGACGAGCCCGGGGTCACCGGCGCCGACTTCGAGGTGGTGCGCCACACTCCCGGGAAGCCCGTGCAGATCCGGGTCCTCGGGAAGCCGGGAACGGCGGCGACCGTCCGCTGGGCCGCCGAGGGCGGCCGGTACCGCTCGGCCCGCCTCGACGCGGCCGACGCCCCCCAGCTCCTCGCCGGACAGGACCTGTTCGTGGAGTTCGAGGGTCAGGCCCCGAAGGGCCCGTCTCACCGCAAGCTGGCCGACCTCGAGCCCGTCGACGTCCCGGAGGACGCCGAGGCCCTCTACGAGGCCACCGTGTTCGCCGCCGACAACAACGCTCTCGAGGTGCGGTCCCTGTTCCGCTCCGGCCCGACGGCCATTCCCCAGGTCGCCGCGGCCCGCGACGCGTTCTTCGACCAGGAGGTCTTCCGGCAGCGCGGCGTCTGGGACCGCAACCTCTTCGACGGCGATCCGTCCACCGGGTTCTGGCCCTCCCGCAAGTACCTCGTCGACCAGCGGGTGGAAGGCGGCTGCTTCCGCCTCGACCTCGGCGAGGTCGTGGATGGTGGACGCATCGTGCTCCACGTCCCCGACGAGTACTCGCTGCAGCCCATCCTCAACGACGAGGGCAACTGGGTCGACGTCTCCACCGATCTCAGGACCTGGCGACGGCTCGTCTACCTCTCGGGGACCGAGATGCCCATCGAGCTCGACGGGCCGGCCCGGTATCTTCGATTCCACGTGACCGCTGACCGCTTCAGCGAGATCACCGGCGAGGCAGGGGGCGAGCCCCTGGATCGCTCGGGCTGGCGGGCCTCGAACCTCTTTGCACACCCCTCGAAGATGGAGCCGATCAAGGCGTGGCACGCACGCATCGTCCTCGACGAGGCCATTCCCGGTGGCAAGCTGTGCATCGCCGTCGAGGGCGTGCACGGTGTCGAGGGCGCCTACGCGGCACTCAGGATGGGTGATCGCTACATCGGGGCCCCGGACCGGGCGGCGGCCTACGCCTCCAACACGTGGGAGTACGTCAACGCGAGGAGAGACCGAGGCTACACCTACTACGTCCCGATCTCTCCGGACATGGTCGGCCAGCCCATCGACGTCTACGTGCTCGGCTACGACGAGGAGCACACCGGCCTCCACCCGGTCGTCTGGCGGTCCGTGGACCCCGTCCCCGCCCCGGGAAAGATGCTCGAGCTGGAATGACCCTCACCGCACCGCCAGCATGACCACCCCGTGGGAGGGAACCGAGGCCGAGTAGGAGCCGTCGAACGTGCCCTTGTCCTCGTGCTGCCACAGGTCGCGGACTCTCAGTGACAGGTACTCGGGCAGGCCGATCTCGGGCCAGGAGAAGGCGATGTCCGCCTCGTCCTCCGAGCGATTGAACAGAACGACCGCCCGCGAGCCATCCGCGAGCTCCTTGCTCCAGACCTCGAGGTCGCCGTCGTCGCGGACCTTGCGCCCCTGCCGCCCCCGGGGGTCCTGGTTCACGGCAATCACCTCCTCGTTGGTCAGGATCCCGTACACCTCGGGCGTCATGTCCCGGATGTCGTTGCCCAGCATGAGGGGGGCGGCCAGGATGCACCACAGGCTGAAGTGTGCCCGGTTCTCTTCGTACGTCAGCTCGCCGTTGCCCACCTCCAGCATGTCGGGATCGTTCCAGTGCCCCGGCCCCGCGTAGGACTCCAGGTCCACCTGCTGGTCGAGGATCTTCGTGAAGCCGATGAAGTTCTCGATCAGCACTCCCTTCGAATGGGTCTGCTGTCCGCAATCCCAGCAGGGCCGGATGTCGAAGGTGGTGCGCCACGAGTGCCCGACGTCCCGGGCCCAGAGCCAGGGCTTCGACGTGCCCCACTCGCAGATGCTCAGGACGATGGGACGACCGGCCGCGATCAGGGCGTCGCGCATGAGCGCGTAGCTGTCGGGGGCGCTCTGGTTCCCGGTGTTGCACCAGTCGTACTTCAGGTAGTCGACGCCCCAGGCCGCGTAGGTCCGGGCGTCCTGATACTCGTGGCCCAGGCTGCCCGGGAAGCCCCCGCAGGTCCTGGTGCCAGCGTCGGAGTAGAGACCGAACTTCAGGCCTCGGGAGTGCACGTAGTCGACGAGCGCCTTGATGCCGGAGGGGAACTTCTTCGGGTCGACGACGATGCTGCCCTCCTCGTCTCGGGCCATCTGCCACCCGTCGTCGATCACCAGGTACTCGTACCCCGCGTCCTTCAGACCCTTCTCGACCATCACGTCGGCCACCTGCTCGACCAGGTCCTCGTCAACGTCCAACCGAAGGGCGTTCCAGCTGTTCCATCCCATGGGCGGGGTGCGGGCCAGGCCGTCGTCCAACGCCGAAGCCGTGCTGGCCGTCGTGACGAGCAGCGCGAGGGCCAGGACCGGGATGGGAGACGACGAGGGATGAGGGCAATGACACATCATGTGAGGCCTCCTGGGGACGTACGGCGGGTCTGGGGAGATTCTAGGGCGACAGGACCACGGCCTCGCTTCGCTCCTCGACGAGGCGTTCCAGCCTTGCCACGATCTTGTCGCGTCGCTTCAGGAGCGATCGGACGGCGCCGTCATCGAAGAGCCACGGCCGGAGATGCTCCATCAGGGTTCTCTCGTCGAGGGCCTTCATCGCCGCGAAGAACTCACGGTCGATGCCGGTGATCTTTCCCTCATTGGGCATCCTGTCCACGGCAAGGGCGCGGGAGTGGTCGATCAGGATGACGTTCCACTCGTCGTCGATGATGATGTTTCCGGCGTTGCGGTCGATGTTGGCGATGAGGTCGTCGAAGACCTGGTAGCGGTGGACCTGCCTCGACCACTCCGCGGGGTTGGGGGGGGCCTGCCGTTCGACCTCCGAGAGGAGAGTGCCCTTCACCCAGAGCTGGACGGAGGCCAGCTCCCCCTCGACGCGGCGCTCCACCGTCACCGGCACCATGTCCATGCCGAGAAGGCGGTCCAGCTCGTAGGCCGCGATCTCCGACTTGTAGCTCTCGAAGAAGGCCCCCCGCCACCTCGGGGGCAGCTTCTTCACCACCGCGCTCTCCGCGAGGCCTCCGGGGCGGAAGAAGGCCCGGCGGGGACTGGTGACGCCCTGGCCCACGTCGCGGACCTCGACGATCGGCGCGGTCCGGAGGAACTGCTCGAACTCCGCGTAGCGGCCGATCCAGACGCGGGCGTCGGAGGCTACGCTGGTCGCCTCCTCGGCGCCAAGCGTGGAGGTTGCGACGACGGCGACGGTGAGTCCAAGGGCCACCAGCGTGCGCATGGATGCGTCCTCCGGAGCGTGCGTGAGGCGAGTCTACACCTCCAGTCGAGCCGTCCGCCCCCCGACTCACTGATGGGCGGAGGCGTACTCGATCTGGGCTCGGGTCAGGGCTCGTCGATCGGGCCGTGGATCGAGCCCCCGCGCCTCCCGCAGCGCGGCGGCCGCACCGGGCGCGTCCCCCTTCTTCTCCAGGACGAGTGACAGGAGGTAGTGGGCGGCGGCGTGTCGCTGAGCGCCCCCCGGCCCCCCGGCGTCGGCCCGGGCGGTCTCCTCCAGGCGGTCCAGAAGCGCACGGGCCTCGCCCGGTCGGCCCAGGGCCTCGAGGGCCAGCGCCTGGTAGTACGTGCCGAGCGCGGGCCGGGGGTAGCCCTCGTCGAGGATCTCCTGCAGGAGCGCGTCTCGCTCCGCTCCGGAGTGAGTACGGGACAGGCTCCACAGCACGTGAGCCCGGAGATCCGGAGTTCGGGGAGCCACCTCGAGGTTTTTCGGGTACTCGAGGGCGCGTTCGTAGTGGCCCCGCGCCCTCTCGAGGTCGCCGTCTTCGAGGGCGAGATCTCCCAGCTTCTGGTGCACCTCGACCCAGGAGTGGTGCAGGTCGTACCGGCCCTCCCAGGAGTGAAAGTGTCGCGACGTGAGCAGGCGCTCGACGAGATCGAGGTCGCCCGGCTCTCCGTCGGCCAGGAGCAGATCGACCCAGCGCCTCGTGAGGTCGTCCTGGCGCTGGACGGTCTCCCGATGGCGGTCGAGGAGTGCCCGGCGCTCCGCCGGGGACACGCCGAGGCGCTCGGCCGCCTGGTCGCGTTCGAGCAGCACCCGGGCGTCGGTCGGGTCGAGAGCGAAGGCCTGGTCATAGGCCTGGAGGGCGGCGCGATCGTCACCGTCGAGCTGGACCTCCGCGTAGGCCACGTTCCTCCAGGTGAGCGGGAGACGGCCGTTCCGCTCGAGCGCCTCCCTCCAGCGGCGCCGGCCCTCGTCGCGCTGCCCCAGGCCGTACAAGAGGTTGCCCAGCAGGTGATGCGCGGAGGCGTCGGCGGGGTCGACGGCGAGGGCGGCCTCGAGCGCCCTCTTCTCGAGGATGCGGTGGGGGTGGGCGTGGGCGAGGGGGTTCCGCGCCCCGCGATCGAAATGCGCCACCGCCCCGGCCTCGTCCCCAAGGGACTGCTTCATCCAACCCCGAAGGTAGTGCACCAGGGGCCCGGGCTCGGGGTTCGCCGGAAGCCCGGCGAGGACCGCTTCCGCGTCCTCGAGCGATCCCGCCTCGGCATACGCCACCGCGAGGGTGATGAAGTTCTGGATGGCCCCCCGCATCACCGAGCGCCAGGTCCGCTCCCACTCCTCGGCCGGGCGGTCCAGGGCCCGAAGCGCGAGAGCCTTCTCGCGTCCGCCCATGAAGTGCATGGGATCGGACACGAGGGCCCGCTCGGCGGCGGCCAGCGCGTCCTCGTGCTGGCCCAGGCGGCGGTGCGCCACCGCCCTCACCGCCGGGATGTCCGCGAAGTCCCCGTTGCGGGCCTCGGCCCGGGCGGCATGGGCGAGGGCGACCCGAGGCTGCCCCCGCCGTAGCCCCAGGCGGGCCAGGTTGAGCTGAGCGGTGGCGAAGAGCCGGGCTCCCGATGAAGCGCGCAGGAGCAGCCCCTCGGCTTCGTCGAGGCGGTCGAGAGCGAGGGCGGCGAGGGCCCGGCCGAAGTGGAGGCGCGGGTTGTCGGCGTCACGCTCGAGCGCGGCGTCGAGGAAGCGCTCGGCGTCTTCCCAACGGGCCTCCTTCAAAGCCAGGAAGCCCATCTCGGTGTTGACCCTCGAGTCGGCGGGGTCGCGACGCAGCGCCTCTTCGTAGCAGAGGAGCGCCTCCTCCGTCCTCCGGAAGCGGTCGAGCCACTCCCCACAGTGGAAGAGCTCGTCCGCGGTCATCCCCTCGGCGAGCTCCCACTGCCGCGGCGGCTCGGGCAGCTCGATCTCGGAAGCCGGTCGCTGCTGCAGGTCGATGAGCAGGCGACCGGTCGCGTCGAAGACGGCGAGATGCAGATCGTGGACGCTCACCCCCCTCTCCACCGGCACCTCGAGGGCGTATGGACGGTCGGGGGCGATGGGGGTCACCGTCGAGCTCAGCTCACGGTCCGCGCGGGTGTCGCGCAAGACGACCTTGAGGTTCTCGAACACGCCGGTGGCGTACACCCCGGCAAAGGCCTGGCCCTCGCGCAGCTCCGTGTTGACGGCGAAGTCAGCGTCGGCCTTGTGGAATCCCCGGGTGTCACGCACCGGGAACCAGTAGTCGTGCACCGTCCGCACCTCGTGGGGCTCGAGCCAGTGGTAATCGGGCTGGTTGTCCGACCAGGCCCCGGCCTGGGGCTCGAAGTAGGGGCCCCCTCCCTCGGTGAGGATGTCCTCCCAGATCCGTCCGGAAGGGCCGGCGCCCCACGTCCACAGCTTCTTGCCGGGCATCAGGTGGTGGTCGGCCACGTGCACGAGACCACCCCGGGCCCGGTGGTCGTAGGTCCCGAACCAGTCGTCGGCGCTCTCGTAGGCGAAGAAGCTGCTGGCGTTGGGCACGTTCTTCCACCAGGTGAGGTCGACGCCGTCGTGGACGGGCCAGTTCCAGAACTCCGCCTTCCCGTGGCCGGTGACGACGTCGCCGGGGTACTGGGCCTGGGACCACTCGTTGGCGTGGGTGGCGGCGGTGGCCCAGAACTGAAAGGAGACCCGGTGATTCGTGGGGTTGACGAAGACGTAGTCGCAGCGCAGGCGGCTCCGTCCCGGCTCCAGGGTCATCCCCACCAGCCAGCGTGTGTTGTAGACGGGCTCGGTCTCCCCGACCCAGACCGTGGCACTGCCGTCGTCGTGACGCACGATGCGGTGATCCACGGGCATGAACCCCGACGGGCGGTGCCCGTGGGGGAAGTTCCACTCGATCCCTCCGGAGATCCAGGCTCCGGTCATGGAGATGAGCCCGGGCTTGATGGTCCGCTGCCGGTAGAGCCAGACGTAGTCGTTCGTCTTGTCCACCGCCCCGTGGAGCCGGCCCCCGATCTCGGGGAGGATCAGCAGCCGGACGAACTCGTTCTCGAGGAAGATGGCGTCGTATTGCCGATCGGCCTTCCGATCGGTCAGCGTGTCGTTGAGGGTGTAGGGGTAGATCCGGCCCTGGGGTCCCGGGTAGAGCGGGTGCGGGGAGGGTGGCCCGATCTCCCAGGTGGGGATGGCGAGCTTCTCCTCTCGCACCGACACGGCGCCCTCGCCGGCGGCCACCGTCCCCAGGGCAAGGAGCAGGGTGGCCAGCCCCACCCCCCTCTCGATCGTCGACCTCTCGTCGCGACACACCTTCTGCATGGTCGGGCCCTCCGCCCGCGTATGATACGCGGCGTGAACCTCGCCCCCCTCGACTGGATCGTCCTCATCGGCTACCTGCTGGCCATGGCCGCGCTCGGAGTCATCGTCGGCCTGAAGGTCAAGGACACCGAGGACTACTTCCTCGGCAAACGGAAGTTCTCCAAATGGCTGATGATCGGGCAGAGCTTCGGCATCGGCACCCACGCCGAGATGCCGGTGTCGCTGGCCGGGGCCGTCTACTCGGTGGGGGCCTCGGGCATCTGGTACCAGTGGAAGAACCTCTTCGCCACGCCCTTCTACTGGATCATGGCCCCGGTGTTCCGCCGAATCCGGCGCACGACCCTGGCCGAGATGAGCGAGGACCGATACGGGCCGTGGATGGGCCACATCTACACCGTGTTCGCCCTCGCCTACATCACCATCAACACCGCGGCAATGCTCAAGGGCGCGGGCAAGGTCATCAACCAGGCCACGGGCGGCGAGCTGGGGGTGAACACCGTGGTCCTGGGGATGACCGCCATCTTCATTCTCTACAGCTTCATCGGGGGACTGGTGGCCTCGGCGTGGACGGACTTCTTCCAGGGCTTCCTCATCATCGCGCTCTCCTTCATGCTCATTCCCCCGGGCCTCGCCCTCGTGGGGGGGATGGAGGGCCTGCGCGCGTCGCTGTCGCCCCAGCAGCTCTCCCTCGCCACCCCGGCGGGGGTCGGACCGTGGGTGATCGTCATCCTCACCCTGAACGGCCTCATCGGCATCATGGCCCAGCCCCACATGCTGGCCGCGGTCGGCACCGGCGAGGACGAGCGCGCCTGCCGCATCGGCTTCCTCGGCGGCAACATGGTCAAGCGTTTCTGCACCGTGGGTTGGGCGCTCGTCGGCCTGATCGTCGTCGCCGCGGTGGTGCAGGGAGCCCTCGGCGCGCTGGAGGACCCGGAGGACGCCTTCGGCGTGGCCTGCCGCCAGCTCCTGTTCCCCGGGGCCCTGGGGCTGCTCGTGGCGAGCGTCATGGCCGCGAACATGTCCACCAGCTCGGCGATGATGGTCGACTCCGGGGCCCTGTTCACCCAGAGCTTCTACCGGAAGCTGGTGACGGACCGGGGCGACCGCCACTACCTGTGGGTGGGGCGCATCAGCGGCTTCCTGATCACCACGATCGGGGTGGTCTACGCCCTCTTCCTCATCGAGCGGGTCCTCTACTCGTTCCTGCTCACCGAGACCATGGCCACCTACATGGGGATCAGCTTCCTGGGCGGCATCGTCTGGCGTCGCGCCAACCGCTACGGGGCGATCGCCAGCCTGGTGACGGCCATGGCCGCGAACTTCCTCATCTACCACCTCCGGCAGGAGCGGCTCGACCACTGGGACCCCTGGGTCTTCCTCGGATCACTCGCCGCGGGGATCCTCGCCCTCGTGGCGGTCAGCCTGCTCACCGCCCCCGAGCCGGAGGAGGCCCGCCGCTCCTTCTACGACAAGCTCCAGACCCCGACCGACGCCGGCGCCGGGTCGTCTCCCCGGGAGGTCGCGGAAGCCGGCCAGCAGTCGCTCCTCGTGAACCTGCTCCATCCGGGACGGGGGGCGGCGGGGGTCGGCTTCTTCCGGGCCTACCGCGAGGACCTCTTGGGCTTCGCTGTCGGCTGCGCGGTCGCCGCGGGCCTCGTGCTCGGCACCTGGCTCCTCCTGAGGTAGCGCTTTCTAGTCCTTCAGGAACCGGTCGAACCAGGCGAAGGCGTCGGCCTGCATCTCGCGGTCGAACTTGTGGCCGCCTTCGTAGAAGCGGCCGTGGTACCGGTCGGCGGCCTGGGCCCGCTCGAAGGTCTCGCGCAGGATGGCGTCGGCGCGCTCCATCTCGGGTAGGGTGTAGAGCGGATCCTCCCGGCAGCTGAGGACCATCGTGGCCGCCGGCGCCCGCAGGGCCAGGATCTCCGGGAAGTCGAGATCCCGAGGGAGGAGAGGCACGTAGGTCATCCAGGTGTGGGTGAAGCACTTGTCCAGGAGGAAGTCCCGCCAGGTGGTCATGAACCCCACGGCCACCGCCACCTTGATCCGCTCGTCCAGGCCTCCGAGGAACACCGTGCGCATGCCGCCTCCGGACAGGCCGGCGCAGCCGAGGCGGGCGGGATCGACCTCCGGGCGTGCGGCCAGGACGTCGAGGGCCCTCTGGTCCTCCACCAGGTAGACCCCGGGCCAGGTCGTTCCCGCCGAGAAGAGGCTCTTCGCCATGATGTGCTCGTGAGCGCCCGCGAAGTCGTTGTATCTCCGGATGCCGTCCAGGTCGTCGGGGTCCGGGTCCACTCCGCCCGCCCTCACCTCGGGCGACACGTCGGCCACCCTCACCCGACGGCTGCCAAAGGGGAACGTGTCGTGGACGAGAACGGCGTACCCGCGCCGGGCGATCTCGTTGGCCCAGGCCCGGCCCTCGTAGTATTCGGCCTGGTGCGGCTCCTGGATCGCCCAGTCGTCGGCGCCGGTGCGCACGATCTTGCGCCAGCCCAGGAACTTGTTCCCGGCGTGGTCGTGGAGCCCGAGGATACCGGGCAGCGGCCCCGCCGCTCCCGCCGGCTTGATGAAGACCGCCTCCGTCCTCGGACCGGAGGGCAGCTGCCAGGACAGCCGCTCGAAGTCGAGTCCGTCGGCCGAGCGACGTGATTCGACGGTGACAATGGGAGCCCCGCCCAGGTCGACGGGGGCAAGGAGCTCCAGGACACGCTCCCGGGCCACGGCGCGCCACTCGTCGACGCTGTCCCATCGGCCCGTACGAAAGGAGAGCCGCCCGGGCCCGGGGCCGAGGACCTCCTCCGCAAGCCAGGGCCCGTAGGCGCCGACCATGTTGGGGCGTGGCTGGTCCATGTCGGAGTCCAAGGATACCTGCGCCTCCGCCGAGGTGCCGAGTCCCTCGACCCGCTCGTCCCCGAGGCACGTCCAGGCCAGCCCGAGAGCGACCACCGTCGCCCCGGCGACCCTCAGGCTCCGACCACGGTGACTCATGATCCTCCCCTCGAGTCTCGGACTATACCTGCGTCGACGGCCACGAGCAGCAAGAATCCCCCTCTCCGGAGGACTGCCCTGTCCGACGCGAGCGTCACATCCGCCGGGTGAGACGTCCGGCGAGAGGCCGGGCGGGATACACTGGAGCTATTCTGGTGTGGACGATCAGACCGGGAAGAGGAGCTGCCGCCCGCTTGTCGAAGAGGTTTCCCATCGTCGTGACGGCTCTTCTCGCCTGCTGCCCCGCGGCCTCGAGGGCATGGCCGGGACAAGGTGTCGGTCCGCAGCAGGATGCCCCCCGGTACCCGGTGGATGTGAGGGTCGTCGCCCTCGATGTGGTGGTCACCGACCAGAAGGGTCGTTTGGTGCCGGGGTTGAAGGCGGACGACTTCAGGGTGCTGGAGGGGGGTGCTCCGCAAGAGCTGAGCTTCTTCAACGACAGCCGCACACCGGTGACGGTGGTGGTGCTCCTCGACAGCTCGGCGAGCGTGCGCTCGGACATGCGCTCCGTGCAGAAGGCCGCCAACCGGTTCATCGACAAGCTGGCGCGCGACGATCGGGCCCTGATCGGCTTCTTCCACGAGCAAGTCGTGTTCGGACCACGATTCACCGGAGACATGAAGGAGCACTCCGCGATGATCAAGCGGATGCGGCCTCAGCGAAGCACCCATCTGTACGACGCGCTGGTCGAGGCGTTCGCGAAGCTCGAGGCGGTTCCGGATCGCAGGGCTCTTCTGGTCTTCAGCGATGGAGAGGACCACGGCAGCCGGACCTCGATGCAGGGTGCTCTCGAGGCGGCTCGGCGGTCCCATGCGTCGGTCTATGCCGTCGGGCTCGTGGGCTGGAGCGCGGAGAACGGGATGCACACGAACCAGCGGCTCATGGAGGAGATCACCCGGTCCACGGGAGGACGAGCCTTCTTCCCCCGGAACGAGAAGGAGATGCAAAAGGCCTTCGACCGGGTCCGGGCCGAGCTTCATACCCAGTATCGGATGGGCTACGTTCCCCCCAGGAGCGAGAACGGAACCGGCCAGTGGCGAGAGGTCCGGGTGGAGCTGACACGGCACGAGGACCTCGTCGTGCGTTCCCGTCTCGGCTACTACAGCCATGCCCAGGAGGGCCCCTGATGTCACTGCTCCAGAGAGGCCCGTCCGTGATTCCTCTTCTCCTGGTCTGGGTGGCGGCCACGGGCTTCCAGGACGTCGATCAGGATCTCCGCGACCGCGCCCTGGCAGGAGACGCCGAGGCCGTGCGGAGCCTTCTGTCCGAGGCAACGCCGGATCTCGATACCGCCGACGCGACGGGCGGGACGGCCCTCATGTACGCGGTCGAGGGTGGTCATGACGAGATCGTCGAGATGCTCCTGAAGGCCGGCGCGAGCACCGACCGGCAGAGCCGATCCGGGGAGACGGCGCTCCACCTGGCCGCCCGATACGGTCGCACGGCCTCGGCGCGTCTCCTGCTGGAGGCGGGGGCAGACTTCGAGATCCAGGACTCCGAAGCACGCACCCCCCTCTATCGAGCCATCGAGAGGCGGCGCGCGGACATCATCGAGATGCTCCAGTCGGCCGCGCTGGCCAAGGGGAAGGGGGTTCTGTCCCTGGCCGCGCTCGAGTCCCCCGACCAGACACTGCCGCCCAGGATCGTCGAGTCAACGCCCGCGCTCTATCCGGACAGCGCGCGGAGCCGGGGAATCGAGGGCACCGTCGTTCTCATGGTGCTGGTGCGACGCGACGGTTCGGTGGGAGCCGCCACCGTTTCCGAGGGGCTAGACTCCTCCCTCGATCAGATCGCCCTGAGCACGGTACAGGAGTGGAAGTTCGCGCCAGCGGTCCGCAACGGGAAGACGGTGGAGGTCGTCCTGGAGGTCGAGGTGCAGTTTCGGCCCCCCGCCGGGCCGTGAGAGCTAGGGGGGCGACTCTCCGGATCCGGAGATCACCTCCAGCTTCGTCCGGGCGGCGACGTAGTTGGGATCGATCTCGAGGGCGGCCTCGAACTCCTCGATCGCCTTCCTCTCGTTCCCCAGGGCCCGGTAGCATTCGCCGAGGTGGAAGCGGGCATCGGCCATCTCCGGCTCCTTGGACAGAGCCTTCCGGAACTGCTCGATCGCCTCCCGGTACCGGCCCAGCCGAAGGTAGACGACCCCCAGACGATGATGGACGTAGCCATCCGGGCCGGCGTACTTGACGGCACGGCGATACGCGCGCAGGGCGTCGTCGGTGCGACCCTGGAGCACATACGCCGTCCCCAGGTTCGAGAGGGCGTCGGCGGATCTGGGGTTGGCCTCGATGGCCAGCTGGTATTGCTCGATGGCCTCGTCGACCCTGCCCCGGCGGCGGAGCGCGACCCCGAGGTTGTTCCGGGCCTTGTCGAAGGTCGGGAGGATCTCCAGGGCCAACCGGTACATCTCGAGCTCCTTCTCCAACGGATCGAAGTCGACGTCCTCGGTCTCGGTGAAGTAGCCGTAGAGGAAGCCCTGGTTGTTGTAGAAGTTGGCGATGGCTTCGAGATCGTCGATCACCTCGAAGCCGACGTACTCGCGCTCCGGAGTGGTGGTGAAATCGATGATGCGCGTTCCGGTGGCTTCCCTCACCGCAGCCGTGATGTGCGTGCTCCTGACGACGATCTCGGCCTCTCTCGTGATGCGATCGGTGAAGCGGACGTCGGCGTAGGCGGCGTCCAGGCCGACGGATCGCGCCATGCCCACGAACAGATTGCTGTAGGCGAGACAGTTGCCCTTCCCCTCACGGAAGACCTCCTGGGCCGTCTTGTTCGAGAGCCAGTCGTAGGAGATGGAGAAGCCGGACAAGCCGATGATCGCGTGGACGATCGCCCGCACCTTCTCGCTGTCGGTCGAGGCATCCCTGGTGACGTTCTGAGCGAGCTGACGGATCTCGTCGTCGATCTCGAAGGGGATGACGATCTCGTCCCGCATCTGGGTCGAGACGCGAGCTTCGAGCTCCGACCGCATCTCCTCCGGGGTATAGACGCGCTTCCGGGACGCCGCGCAGCCGACCAGCGAGGGCGCGACGATGGCGAGAGTGATGAGCGAAGACCAGCGAGCCGAGAGCATCCCAGACTCCTCTACTACAGCCAGTATAGCAACCGGCTTCGTGGGCTTCGCGACACGTCAGTAGTGCGGACGGGCACGCCGATCGCCGAGGGGGCGCCGGCCACGCGGCGGTCCGTAGCCCAGCTCATAGCCGGCCCGGAAACCCGCGCGGTAGGCTCGCCGATAGTCCGGGCGCGGTCCGTAGCGCCAACGATAGCCGGAGTCCGCGCTGCGATAGCGATCGTGACGCCAGACCTCGAAGCGGTGGTCCCGTTTCCAGTCCCTGACGCCGGCGTTCAGGCCGTCGTGGTACCCCCGGTCGTAGGCTGGGTCGTGGGCCGCCCCATAGCCCGCGTCTCGACCGTGATGGTGGATCGCACCCGGATGGTGGCTGGCGCAGGCGGGCGCCACGAGCAGGCTCAGACCGGCGAGCACAGCGCCCGTGATGTGAGTGAGCTTCATGGCCTCCTCCTCGGCCCCAGTCCGAGGGCCGCTCATGGTCCGTGCAACGAACGGACCAGCGAGCGAGAAGCGCCAGGTTGTTGATGGGCAGCAAATTGAGCCTGCGGGGCGCCGTGCAGTTGTCCTCTGGAGAGGACAACTTCACCCCCGACCCGAGCGAGGGGACTGCGACGCGGGGCCCGGAACGCGTGCCTGCCGGTGACCCCCTGGGCACCGGGGCCATGGGCGATGTCCCGCCTACTCGAGGTGGCTGGCCAGCATCCACGAGTTCTTCTCGTGGATCTGGATGCGACGGATGCCGAGGTCGGCGCTGGCGTCGTCACCAGCGGCCTCCGCCGCCGCGACCACCTTCTTCGCCGCTGTCACGACCTTGGCCTGGTCCGCCACCAGCTCCCGGATCATTTCGGTGGCCTTGGGCACTCTCTCGACTTCCTTCACGTCGGCGAGCTTGCTGAAGGCGGTGTAGGAGCCCGGCGCCTCCGCCCCGAGGGCCCGGATGCGCTCGGCGATCTCGTCGACGGCGAGGGCCAGCTCCGTGTACTCGGTCTCGAAGAGGGTGTGGAGCGTGGTGAACATGGGGCCGGTCACGTTCCAGTGGAAGTTGTGGGTCTTCAAGTAGAGGCCGTAGCTGTCGGCGAGGAGCTTGGACAGGGCCTGGGTGGTGGTTGTCGTTGCCGTCATCGGATTCTCCTTTCGGTTCACCGGGAGTCGACATCCGGCGCACGGGCCGCGGAGCGGCGCTCGGCGGCCTCGTCGATGCGCCGCAGCTCGACGAAGGTTCGGTAGAAGAAGGCCAGGCACAGCCCCGACACGACGAGGCCAAAGACGAGGATGGCCTGATCCAGGGGGCTCATGACCGGGAGGTCGTGGCGCGCAGATACGCGCCGAAGCTCAGGATCGAGGGGACCCAGAGACCCACGAAGAGACCGGCATCCTTGCTGAGGAGGAACCACAGAGAGATGGACAACAGGAAGGACAGCAGGGCCGCGGAGAGCAGCAGATAGTCGCTTGTGTTGAGCATTGACGTCCTCACTCCCGGGCGAAGTGTCGGGCCAGGTAGCCGGAGACACCCTCCGAGGAGGCCGTCATCCCGTCTTCGCCCTCGTTCCAGTTGGCGGGGCAGACCTCGCCGCGAGTCTCGTGAAACCTCAAGGCATCGAGCATCCGCAGCGTCTCCGGCACGCTCCGCCCGAGTGCCATGTCGTTGACCACAGCGTGACGGACGATTCCCTCTCGGTCAATGAGAAACAGACCCCGCAGGGCCACCGCTTCATCGTGAAGAATACCGTACGAGAGGGCTATGGTCTTCTTGAGGTCCGAGACCAGTGGATAGCCTATCGGCCCGATACCACCCTTGTCGACCGGCGTCTTCTTCCAGGCGAGGTGCGTGAAGTGCGAGTCGACGGAGACGCCGACGACCTGGCACTTCCTGGTCGCGAACCCGGTGAGCTCACGATCGAAGGCCAGGATCTCGGACGGACAGACGAACGTGAAGTCGAGCGGGTAGAAGAAGAGGACGACATAGCTGCCGCGAAGGGAGGACAGGCGAAAATCGTCCGTCAGGGAGTCGTCTGCGAGGACGGCGGGGGCGCTGAAGTCAGGTGCGGGCCTGGTGACGAGGCTGGTCAATTTGCTTCCTCCGCGGTCTGTGCTCAGGCGCCGCCTCGCTCCACGCGACGCCTGAGCTCAGTGGGCCGCTTCGTGCATCAGCTGTTGTGCGGGTTCGTGGATTCGTCCACGCAGACGGCCTGCAGGTAGCTCTCGGTCGGATTTTCGACGCCCGCGAGGTCCTTCGCCGGGCACAGGTACGAGATCCCCGTCTTCTCGGCCTTGATCCACTTGTAGCCGAGCTCTTTCTTGTAGGCGTTCTCTCGATTCTCCATTGTGATTCTCCTTTAGCTGCCAGTGGCCGCAATGGCCCCGCTCTCTTCACGTTCCATCTCTGCCCTCACGGCGCTCATGTCCAGAGCGACCGCCTGGGTCACCATGCTCTCGAGCGTCGGCTCGTCCACGCTCCCGGGGTGGCGGAGGAGCAGCAAGCCTTCTCGGTAGACGAGCACGGTAGGAACCTGGGTGACCCCGACGGCGTCGCAGAGCCGAGGACGGCCTCCCGTGTCCAGCTTCGCGAAGGTGACGTCTGGATGGCGAAAGGCGACGGCGTCGAAGATCGGCTCGAACGAATCGCAGCTCCCGCACCAGCTCGCCCAGCACTCCACGACGACGGCCCCCGGGGCCGAGAGGGTCGCTTCGAAGTTGGATTCGTCCAGCTCGATGAACGCCACCGCCGCTCCCCTTTCTGAACCCGGCCTTCCCGGGTCTGAAGGCAAGATAGGTCGATCCATTCCATTTGTCAAGATATTGAATAGTAAAGAATTAGATTTAGGGACGATTCGGCGCCGGCGGCTCAGGGCCGGTGGTGACGGGGCCCGGAGGATCGTGGGGACAGGCCGTCTCCCGGGGGGAAGGCATCGTCGGCCAGGGCACCGGCGGCGCGCTGGAGGGTGCGCATGCGGGCGAACAGCCCCCCGCGTGCGGCCAGGTCGGCTACCGTCCCCCGCTCGGCGACCCGGCCCCGGTCCAGGACGAGAACCTCGTCGAAGTCCTCGAGGCCCTCGAGGCGGTGGGTGATGAGGAGGGTGGCCCGCCCCTCCCCCGCGCGCACGATCTCCCCGAGGACCTCCCGCTCGGTCACCGCGTCGAGGTGGGCGGTGGGCTCGTCCAGGAGGAGGAGGGGGGCCGACCGGAGGAGCGCCCGGGCCAGGCCCAGACGCTGGCGCTCTCCGCCGGAGAGGTGGTGGCCCTCCTCCCCCACCCAGGTTCCGAGACCCTCGGGCAGGCGGGACACCTCGGCCGTCAGCCGGGCGAGCTGGAGGGCCCGCTCCAGCTCCTCATCCGTCGCATCGGCCTTCGCGAGCAGGAGGTTGTCCCGAAAGGTCCCGGTGAACAGATGCGTTCGCTGGGCGGAGAACGCGATAGCCTCGCGCACCGTGTCCCCCGGGAGAGAACGCACGTCGCGGCCCGCGAGGCGCAGCGTGTCCTCGGGCACATCCCAGAAGCGGAGAACCAGGTGGGCCAGGGTCGACTTTCCCGAGCCGCTGGCCCCCACCACCGCCACCCTCTGGCCCCGGTCGAGGCTCAGGTCGACCTCCACCAGGGTGGGCCTCGCCGCCTCGGGATAGGTGAAGGTGAGCCCCCGAACCTCGAGAAGAGGAGCCTCCGCGGACCGCGAAGCCACTCCCGGTCCGGCCGCCGGCTCGGGCACCAAAGGCGGTTGCTCCGCGATCTCGAACAATCGCCGAGCGGCGGCCCGCGTGGCCCCGAGGCCCTGCCAGGCGGCGGGGAGACCGGCCACCACCTCGAACGCGGAGAGGGTGAGGAGGGACACCACCGCGAGGCGCACCCCGTCGAGCGAGCCCGAGCGCACCGCGGGAATGGCCAGGGCCAGGACGAGGACCAGGGTGAGGTCCGCGGCGAGGGCGCTGAGCGCGCCCCCGGCGGAGGAGACACGGACGAGACGGCCCTGCGCGACGAGCATGGTACGCGCCTGCGCCCCGACCGCGCAGGCGTGGTCCTCCTCCCGGCCGAAGGCGAGGATCTCCCCCAGCCCGTGCACGCCGTCGGTGAGGCGGGCGGCGAGGCCGCCTCGGGCGACCACGAAGCGGCGCCCCGGCGCCTGGGCGAGGCGCCCGGCGAGGGCGGGCAGGAGGAGCCCGGCCCCGGCAAGCCCTCCCAGGGCCGCGACGACGACGGCGGGGCCAAACGGCAGGAGCACCACGCCCAGGACGACCCCGAATGCCAGGGCGGAGAGGCTCGGCCCGAGCACCCGGACGTAGAGGCTCTCCAGGGTCCCCACGTCCTCCAGCACACGGCCGAGGAGGTCACCGCTCCGGAAGCCCAGGAGCCGGGCCGGCGCCAGGGGCACGAGGGCCCGGTACAGGCCGACGCGGAGTCCGGTGAGAAGCCGCAGGGTCAGGTCGTGGGAGACGAGCCGTTCGAGATAGCGCAGGAGGCCACGGGAGATGCCGAAGAACCGGACGCCGACGATCGCCACCTGGAGCGCCGCGATCGAGGGGCGGAGGGCCGCCTTGGAGATGAGCCAGGCCGACGTCCCCATGAGGCCCAGCCCCGCCGCCACCGTCGCCACCTGGAGCAGCACGGCGAGGGCCAGGCGGCGCCGCTCCGGCGCCACCAGACCGACGAGACGCCGCACATCGTCGCTCACCGCGCTCCTCCCCAGGCGTCGACCAGAGCGGGGTAGAGAGCTCCATGGACCCGGAGCTCGTCGTGGCTCCCCTGCTCGGCCACCCGACCGCGGTCGAGGAGGACGATGTGGTCGGCGTCGAGCACGGTGGTGATTCGGTGAGCGACCAGGAGAACGGTCCGCTCGCGGCGGAGCCTCCTGATCGCGGCCAGCACCGCCGCCTCCTGCGCCGGGTCCAGGTGGCCGGTCGGCTCGTCGAGCAGCAGGACCGGCGCGTCCTTCAGGAAGGCGCGGGCGAGGGCCACGCGCTGGGCCTCCCCCCCGACAGGCGCTCGCCCCCCTCGCCCACCGCGGTGTCCCAGCCCCGGGGGAGATCCCGGATGAGGGACTCCAGGTGCGCGGCGGCCGCGGCCTCCTCGACCTTCTCCCGCGAGGCGCCGGGGCGGGCCAACGCGAGATTCTCGAGCAGCGAGCCGTGGAACAACCGGGGGCGCTGGGGCACCCACGCCACCCGCCGGCGCCACTCTTCGGGCGCCCGGTCCGCCAGCGGTCGCCCGTCCGCCAGGACGACTCCCGCGTCGGGCTCGAGAAACCGCAACAGGAGGCGGATCACCGTCGTCTTGCCCGCCCCCGTCGGCCCCACGAGAGCGACGGTGGTTCCCTCCTCGATCGTGAGGGAGGCGCCGTCGAGGGCCGGGGGACGCCCTTCCCCGTAGTGGACGCGGACCCGATCCAGCTCGAGGCGCGGCGGAGCTCCCCTTGCGGTGTGCGCGCGCGGGACGCGGGTCGGAGAGAGGACGGCCGGCGCCACCGCCGGTGCGTGGGCGGCCAGGACCTCGTCGATGCGCCCGGCCGCCTCCCGCCCGGCCAGGCCGGCGTGGAAGGCGGCCCCGAGGGCCCGCAGCGGCCGGTAGAACTCCGGAGCCAGGATGAGCACGAAGAGCGCCTCGGCGAAGGCCATCCTTCCGTACAGCAGGCGGAGGCCGACCTCCACCGCCACCACCGCCGTGCCCAGGGTCGCGAGGAGCTCGAGGGCGAGGGCGGAGACGAAGGCGAGGCGCAGGACGCCCATCGTCACCCGCCGGTAGCGGTCGCTCGCCTCCTCGATGGCGTCGGCCTCGTCACGGGCCCGGCCGAAGGCCTTGAGCGTCGTCAGGCCTCTCACCGCGTCGAGGAAGCGGGCGGAGAGCCGCGACAGCGTCACCCACTGCCGCTCGGTGCTGGCCTTAGCCCGGGCCCCGATGAGCCACATGAAGAGCGGGATCAGCGGAAAGGTGAGCAGGAGCACGAGAGCGGAGAGGGGGTCGGCCTGGCGCACCGCGACGAGGACCAGGAGGGGCACGATGCCGGCGAGGTACGTCTGGGGCAGGTACTGGGCGAGGAAGGGGTCCAACGACTCCACACCCCCCACCAGCGTGTTCTGCAGCTCGCCCGCCCGCTCGCCCGCGGCGTAGCGCGGCCCCCGGCTCAGCACCGTCCGGACGAGGCGGTCGCGCAGCTCCTCACGGACGCGAGCCGAGAAGGCGTGCGCCGCAACCTCCTGCCCCCAGGTGGTGGCGGCGCGCGCCACCGCCACGGCCGCGATCCCGAGGAGAGGGGGCGTGACATCGGCGAGATCCGCCCCCCGCAGGAAGACTGCGTCCACCACGCGGCTCAGCAGCGCGGCCTGGAGAACGACCAGCGCGCCGGCGACTGCCCCCAGAACGACGGCGAGGGCGAGGCCGCGACGCGACCCCGCCCTCGGAGGGATGATCCGGGTGAGGTTCCGCACCCGGTAACGGTATCAGGACTCCAGATCCGTCTCCGCGGTGATCCGGTGACGAAAGACCCCCTGCAGGTCCAGGCCTGGTAGGCGAGGACGACGGGCACGAACCTCGCCGACACGTTGCCCATGCACCCGACGCTGACGAGGTGGGCGGGGCCGGCGAACGTCAGCAAACGGCGCGGCCCGCTGCCGACTGGGGGGCGGGACCTTGTCGCCGAACCGCCGAACAGGATGGCGCCGTGACCACGCGCGAGTACAATCCGCCTTCCGGGCGGCTCAGCGCGCCATGGCCTGGCCATCTCGGCTGAGCCGTCTGCGCGAAGGGAGGCCGAGCATGACACGTCTGGTAGCGGCTCTTCTGGCCCTGGCCTTCGCGGCCCCCGCGTCCGAGGCCGGCGCACCGCGGGCCATCCTGCCCCCGGTGCCGCAGAAGGTGAAGGGGCTGGCCTCGCCCGTTCTCGATCTGAACGGGACGTGGAAGCTCACCCTCGCCCCGCCGCCGCGCTTCTTCGCGAACGACGTCGACCCATCGTCCTGGAGCGACGTCGTCGTTCCCGGCGAGGCCCTGATGCAGGGCTTCGACATTCGTCGAGACCGGGAGTTCGTCTACAAGCAGAGCATCGCGGTCCCGTCCGAGTTCGGGGGCCATGATCTCCGCCTGCGCTTCGACGGCGTGTACAGCCGGGCTCGGCTCTGGGTGAACGGGACCTTCGTCCGCGAGCACCACGGCGGCTTCACCTCGTGGGAGGCGGACGTCACGGCGCACCTGAGGCCGGGCACCAGGGGCTGGATCACCCTCGGGGTGACCGACCGCTCGGACGAGATCTCGTGGGGCAGCGCGTACGCCAAGCACGACATCGGGGGCATCCTGCGCGGAGTGCGCCTCATCGCCCGGCCGCTGGATCACGTGCGTCGCCTGCACCTCGAGACCGACCTCGACGACGCGTATCGGGACGCCCGGCTCACCGTCGCGATGGATGTGCGCTTCCGGGAGGCTGGCGCCGCAAGGGCCCGACTCACCCTTCTCGATCCGCAGGGTGTGGCGGTGCCGATCTCGCCCGACGCGGTCGGGCTCACCGCCGAAGCGACCTCGGCGACGCTCGACATCCCGGTGACGGCCCCCCTCCTCTGGGACGCCGAGCACCCACACTTGTACTCCCTCGTCCTGGACCTCGAGGTGGGCGAGCAGGCCGTGGAGCGCATCGTGCGCCGCTTCGGATTCAGGGAGGTGGCGGTCGCGGGCCGGGAGCTCGTGGTCAACGGCCGGCCGGTGACGCTTCTCGGAGTGAACCGGCACGACGTCCACCCCACCCGCGGCCGCTCGACGACTCCGGAGCTGGACGCCCTCGACGCCCGGCTCCTCAAGGAGGCCAACGTCAACTTCGTTCGGACCTCTCACTACCCGCCCTCCGAGAGCTTCCTCGCCGCCTGCGACGAAGCCGGGATCTACGTCGAGGAGGAGACGGCGGTCTGCTTCGTAGGGACACACGGCAACCGGGCGACCTCCGACGATCCGGACTTCGCCGCACGGTATCTCGACCAGTTCGCGGAGATGGTCGAGCGGGACCGGAGCCACCCCTCGGTCATCCTCTGGTCGCTCGGCAACGAGAGCGTTTGGGGCGAGAACTTCGCCCGGGAGCTCGAGCACGTGCGCCGTGAAGACCCTGGCCGCCCCGTCATCTTCAGCTACCCGCACACGATGCCCCCCGGTGTCGGCCCCGTGGATGTCCACAGCGCCCACTACCTGAAGACGCGCGACCACCTGGCGGGCCAGAGCGGCCACTACGCCGACCTCCGCGATCACCGGGGCGGCCGGCGCACGGCGGGCCCGGTCCTCCATGACGAGTTCGCCCACGTGGCCTGCTACTCGAACGAGGACCTTCGTCTCGGAGACGGGATCCGGAACGCCTGGGGAGCGAGCATCGAGCGATTCGCCGACATCTTCTTCACGACGCGGGGCGCTCTCGGGGGCGCCATCTGGGGTGGGATCGACGAGGTCTTCCACGTGCCCCTGCCGGACGCGGAGGCCCCGGACGACTCGGGGCAGTTCTCCCCTCTCGGCTACGGTCCCTGGGGGATCGTCGACGGCTGGCGCCGGAAGAAGCCGGAGCACTGGTTGACCCGCAAGGCCTACTCTCCCATCGGGCTCACCGATGGACCGGTGCCGAAGCCCCCGGACGGCGAGCCGCTCCGGCTCGTCATCGACAACCGCTTCGATCACACGAGCTTGAGCGAGATCGAGATCCGCTGGAGCGCCGGTGAAGACGGTGGGGAGGTGCCGGGTCCCGATATCCCCCCGCGCGGCACCGGCCAGCTCGTCCTGCCGGCACGGGAGTGGGCGGTGGGCGAGACCGTCGAGCTCCGCTTCGTGCGCGCGGACGGCAGTACGGTCGACGCGTTCCGGCTTCCCGTCTACCCGGCCAACCACTTCAGCCGCCGCTGGTTCGGCAACGCAGCAGATCGTCACGACCACGACCGCTCCACCCGACGATTCGAGCCGCCGACCGGACCCGCACCGTCCATCGAGAAGGAGGCCGGGGTCCTGCGCGTCGCGGGAAGCCGACACGCCGTCGAGATAGACCGGTCGACCGGACTCATTCGTCGCGCCGTGCTCGACGGCCGAACGTTGATCCAGGGAGGGCCCTACTTTCACGCCGATGGGGTGGACCCTTCGACGTGGAGCCTGGAAGCCCTCCAAACGACGACCGAGGGTCCGGAGGCGCTCGTCCGCGTGAGCGGGCGCTACGCGGAGGACGTGCGGGTCCACTTCGTTCTGCGTCTCGACGGCGCCGGTCTGCTCACCATCGAGTACACGGTCGACCAGCCGCCCCGTGCCCCCTGGGACACGAGCTTCGGCGCGCCCCACATGGGCTTTCGCGAGGTCGGGCTGTCGTTCCTGCTGCCGGACGACGTCGACCGGCTGACCTGGGAGCGGCGCGCGCCCTGGTCCGCTCACCCCGACGATCACGTTGGCCGGGCCGCCGGGACCGCGCTCCGTCGACGCCCCGGGGGACGGGAGGCCTTCGGGATCGAGCCGAACTGGCCCTGGGCCCACGACATGAGGGACTTCCACCTGAACGGACGGGACGACCCCGGCTTCGACGCCACGCGGGACTTCCGGGCCATGAGGGAGAACGTGTACTTCCTGTCGGCGCTCCTGGCCGAGTCACCGCTGCGCGTCCGCCTGGAATCGGATGGATCCCTGGCCGCGCGCGCCGAGGTCGTGGCGACAGAGGGCAGGCGCCATGTCCGCCTCGTCGCCGCCAACCTCTGGAGCTTCCTCGGGCTGGCGTGGGGCAACGCGGTCGGAGACCCGGTATTGCTCACTTCCGGGTACCGGAACGAGGTTCGAGTACGGCTGGCCGACCACGACCGCTACGCGCCGGGGCCTTGACCGCGGGGCCGGCGGGGCCTCCGGCGAGGCGTGCGAAGCTCGAGACCGGGCACGTCCTCGAGCTGACCGACACCGAGGGCGCCCGCGCCGAATACCAGCGCTTCCTCGAGCTGTGTAAGAACGCCAACGGAGGACTACCCGAGCTCGAGGAGGCTCGGCAGTTCGTTGACGACGCGTCGCGGGAGCACCGGCGTGACTAAGGACGGCGGCGGGGGCGAGGCCGTGATGCGACCCCGCCCCCGGAGGGATGATCCGGGTGAGAATCCGCACCCGGTAACGGTATCAGTACTCCAGCTTCGTCTCCGCCGTGATCCGGTGACGGAAGACCCAGTACGTCCAGGCCTGGTAGGCGAGGACGATGGGCACGAAGATCGCCGCCACGATGCTCATGACCTTCAGGGTGTAGGGGGTCGAGGAGGCGTTGTAGACCGTCAGGCTCCAGTCGGGGTTGAGGCTGGACACCATCACCCGCGGGTACAGCGAGACGAACAGCGTGGCAGTGGTGAAGAGGATCGTGAGCGTCGTCATCACGAAGCCCCAGCCCATGCGCTCGCGATGGATGAGCCACCCCGCGCCGAGCAGAGAGCCCAGGGCCAGGAGGGGTACGAGGCCCGGGTTCACACCCACGCGGCTGAAAGCGTCGGTCCACACGTAGGTCCCGACCGCGAAGAGGAGGAGCAGGACCGTGGCCGCCGGCCCCACCCTCTTGGTCACGTCGAGGGCGCGGGCGCGGATGGGGTCGGCGCTCTTGAGGTTCAGGAAGATGGCCCCGTGGGTGGTGAAGAGCGTCAGGCTGGCCAGCCCCGCGATCAGGGTGTAGGGGCTCAGGAGGTCGAAGAATCCCCCGGTGAAGGTCTTCGTCTCGTCGATGGGCGTCCCCTTCAGCAGGTTGGCCAGCGCCACGCCCCACAGGAGGGCGGGGAGCAGGCTCCCGGCGAAGATCATCCAGTCCCAGGTGGAGCGCCAGGACGGGCTCTTGTCCTTGCTGCGGAACTCGAAGGCGACGCCGCGGACGATGAGCGCCAGGAGCATCAGGAGCAGCGCCAGGTAGAAGCCGCTGAAGAGGGTGGCGTACCAGTGGGGGAAGGCGGCGAAGATGGCGCCGCCGCCGGTGAGGATCCAGACCTCGTTCCCGTCCCAGACGGGGCCGATGGTGTTGATGATCCGGCGCCGCTCGGAGTCGGTCTTCCCCAGGAAGGGGAGCAGGATGCCGACGCCGAAGTCGAAGCCCTCGAGGACGAAGTAGCCGGTGAAGAGAACGCCGACGAGCAGAAACCAGAGCGTGTTCAGGTCCATGGTGTCTCCTCCCTCAGGCCTGCGCCGCCGCGGGCTCGAGCGCGGGCTCCTCGAGCTCGGGCGCCTTCAATCCGGCCTTCGCGTACTTCGCGAGCAGGTAGACGTCCGCGGCCATCAGCGCCCCGTACAGCAAAGTGAAGGCCACGAGCGAGAAGAGGACCTCGCCCGCGGTGACCGCGATCGAGACGCCCTGCTCCAGCGTCATCAGGCCGAACACGATCCAGGGCACCCGGCCGATCTCGGTGAAGATCCAGCCCGTGCTGTTGGCCACGTAGGGAAGCGCGATGGCCGGCACCAGAAGCATCAGGAGCCGCGGGCTCGCGTGCACCTTCTCCCTGACGGTCGCCCACAGCGCCCAGGCCGCGAGGATGAGCATCGCCATCCCCGCCCCGACCATCGCCCGGAAGGTCCAGTACGTCCACTTGACCGGGGGCACGTAGTCCCCGGGGCCGTACCTCACGTCGTACTCGGCCTGGATCTCCCGGATGCCCTGCACCTCGCCCGAAAAGCGGTTGTAGGCGAGGAAGCTCAGGAGCCCGGGGACCTTGATCGCGAAGACGTCCCGTCGCTCGGCCTCGTTGCCCCAGGTGAACAGCGACATCGGCGCGGGGTCGGCGCTCTCCCAGAGCGCCTCCGCCGCCGCCATCTTCATGGGCTGGACGCGGGTCATGTACTGGGCCTGGGTGTGCCCCACGACCATCACCGCCACCGTGGCCGCGAAGCCGTAGATGGCGCCGAAGCGGAAGGAGCGACCGAAGGCGTCGCGGGTCTCGTCGTCCTTCGCCCGCGCGAGGTGCCAGGCGCTGATCCCCAGGACGAAGAACGCGGCGGTGGCCATGGACGCGGTGATCACGTGGGGGAACTGGACGTAGACGTGGGGGTTCGAGATGAGGGCCCAGAAGCTCTCCATCTCAGCGCGGCCGTTGCGCACCACGTAGCCCATGGGCTGCTGCATGAAGGAGTTGGCGATGAGGATCCAAAGCGCGGACAGATTGGAGCCGATGGCCACGAGCCAGATGCAGGCGAGGTGGACCTTCTTCGAGAGCCGGTCCCAGCCGAAGATCCAGAGCCCGAGGAAGGTGGACTCGATGAAGAAGCTCACCAGGGCCTCCACCGCAAGGGGGGCCCCGAAGACATCCCCGACGAAGCGGGAGTACTCCGACCAGTTCATCCCGAACTGGAACTCCTGCACGATCCCGGTGACGACCCCCATGGCGAAGTTGATGAGGAAGAGCTTCCCCCAGAACTTCGTGAGGCGCTTCCAGGTCTCGTCCCCGGTGACGTACCAGGCGGTCTGGAAGAAGACCAGGGCCCACACCAGGCCCAGGGTCAGCGGGACGAAGAAGAAGTGGTAGACGGTCGTGACGCCGAATTGCCAGCGCGCGAGGGTCAACACATCCATAGGCGGTCTCTCCTCTCCGGTGAACGGTGGATTCCGGTGGCCGAGGAAGCAATCGGCGTGCCCACGGGCCGACCCCCACAACCCTCTGTCATGCAGGGAGTTGAATGCCAACAGGGGTCGCAAGTCTTACCGGGAGCCCGGAAGGCCGCAAACGCTGCGTCGCCAGGGCGGGATCCTGGGGCACCGGAAGGCCCCCGTCCCCGAGGTCGAGCGCGCGCGGCCATGAGCGACGAGCCCCCAGGGCCACACGGGCGCCGGGCGTCGATGCGACTTCGGTGACGGTACACTAGGGCGTCATGGAGCTCCCCCGCTACGCGTTCAAGGGCGAAACCGGTCGCAGCTTCGCCGAGCTGTCGGCCGCCCTGCTCCGGGAGTACGCAGACAAGATCCGGATCGGCCTCGCGCGGCTGAGCGAGGAGCAGGTCTGGTGGCGGCCCAACCACGCCTGCAACAGCGCCGGGAACCTCGTCCTCCACATCTGCGGCAACCTCTCGCTCTGGGTGCTCCACGGCCTGGGAGGAATCGAATACGAGAGGAACCGGGCCGCGGAGTTCCAGGCCAGCGGGTCGATGTCGAAGGGCGAGCTCCTGGGCCACCTCGAGGACACCGTCGAACGCTGCCGGAGGGTGCTGGACGGGGTGAACCTCGACCAGGAGCTGTCGCTGCAGGGATACCACGTCGACGGCCTGGCCGGGCTCTATCACGCGATCGAGCACGCGAGCCAGCACACCGGGCAGGTCCTCTACATCGTGAAGCAGCTCGCGCCGGGCTTCGAGTTCTACCCCCAGCACGCGGACGAGTAGGGCGTCGGCTACACGGGCCCTGCGGTCGGTCGCGGAGCCTGCGGCGGCGGCTCCGCGAGGGAGGCGGCCAGGCGGACCTGTCCGCGACGCCCGCGCACCCAGGCCACGGTGAGGAGGGCGCCCAGCCCCATCGCCACGAGGCCGGTCAGCCCCGCCTCGGGACCGAAGGCCCCTCCCGTCCACACCTCGGGGCCCGTCTGCTCGGTCGCTATGAAGGTCGTCCGGAAGCGGCTCACCCCGCTCACCGGGAAGCCGAACACCGAGGCCTGGAAAAAGTTCCAGGTGATGTGCAGGCCGATGGAAATGGCCAGCTGCCCGGTCAAGACGAACCCCAGGGCCAGGAGGATCCCGGCGAAGAAGATGCTCACCGCGCTGACCCAGGTGGCGTTGGGGTTGTCGGCGTGACCGAACGCGAAGAGCGCGGAGGAGATCAAGCAGGCCAGCATCAGCCCCCCCCGCGGCCCCCCCAGCCGGCGGAAGGCGAGGCCCTCGGCCACGTTGCGGAGCACGTAGCCGCGGGCCAGGAGCTCCTCCAGCAACCCGACCCCGAGAAAGAGAAACGCGGGGAGGAGGATGGCCTGGCCGAAGGGCTCGCCGGGGACCGTGGTCCGGAAGACGCCGGTCACGCTGACCCAGCCGAGGGCCCACTCCGTCAGGAAGACCCAGGTCATGAGCACGGCCCCCAGGAGGAGGCCGAAGCCCAGGTCCGGCCACCACTGCCGGTCCAGGGAGAATCCGAAGTCGCGGAACGGACGCCGGTCCAGGAGCCGGCCCACCAGCCAGACCGCGACCAGGGCCACCAGGACCTGGACCGCTCCGGCCACGACGTAGAATCCCCGCGTCCCGCGCTCGGGCAGCAGCCCGGTGGTGCGGATGGCCAGGCCGGCCCCGCCGATCACGACCATCAGGGCGATCAGGCGCCAGACCGCCCGGATCCGCCGCTCCTCGCGGTTCCAGAAGGGGGAGAGCAGCTTGCGGGGCCAGCTCGTCCGGAGGGCGGCGGGAGGTCCGGGGGAAGGGGGTTCGAGGGTGTGAGTGCCATTCATGCTCGTTCCTCGCTCGCGGGCGGGGCTCCGTCTCCTTTCCTGGCCGGCTCGCGAGAGGATACGCGGGAAGAGGGGTCCCCGCCACCGAGCCCCCCCGAACGATCCATTGACCCGACGAGGCGAACGCGTCGAGGATGGCACCCGGCGTCTTTCCGACGAGGTGACCTCATGCGGATGCTCCTTCCCCTCCCCCTCGCACTTCTCCTCCCGGCCGGAGCCGGGGCCGGAGCGCTCCCGCAGGCGTTCACCTTCGACTCGTCGCAGGAGAGCCCGGAGGCCCGGCTCCTCCTCAGCGAGATCGCCGCCGACCTCCCCACCGACTGGTCGGGGCACGAGGCCCTGGTCCTGGAGCTGCGGGCGTCGTCGCCGCAACGGATGAACCTGAAGGTCTACGTGAGGGGACGGGGTCCGGACCCGGGCGAGCCGCTCTACAGCCGCGTCCTCCTCCACCCGTATCCGAAGGTCTGGATCCGCGCGGCGATCCCGGTGGCCCTCCTGGCCGAGCCGCCGAAGACGGGACACGACATGGCGGCGGTGGGCAACCGCTCGCGGAAAGGCTACTTCCTGAGCCTCTGGGGCCCCTTCGTTCCGCTGACCGACGTCGAGGCCATCGCCTTCGAGATGGAGCACCCCGTGGGCTCGCCGACCCTGGAGGTCCGCTCGGTGAGGCTGGCGAAGGAGTCCCCCGGCGACGCGGTGCTGGACGGCCTGCCGGTCGTGGACGCCCTCGGGCAGTTCACCCACGAGGACTGGCCGGGCAAGGCGCCGTCGCTCGCCGAGCTGAAGAAGGCGTGGGAGGAGGAGGAGCAGGCGCTGACGCCCGGGGACTTCGGGTACTGCCCCTACGGCGGCTACGAGGCCACGAGGGCCCGGGCCACGGGCTTCTTCCGGGTGGAGGAGAGAGGCGGCCGGTGGTGGTTCGTGGACCCCGACGGACACCTCTTCCTCTCCGCCGGCTGCGACGTCGTGAGGCCGGAGATGGTCACGCGCACGACGGGGCGCGACGGCTTCTTCGAGGAACGTCCCCCGGAGGGCCTGCTCGCCGGACTCGAGCGGGGCGACGACCCGGGGGCGTCCTTCCTCACCTGGAACCTCTTTCGGCGCTTCGGAGAGGGCTGGAGGGCGCGTTGGGCGGACATGACGATCCGGCGGATGGAGGCCTGGGGCCTGAACACCGTGGCTAACTGGAGCGACCCGTTGCTGTGGGACGCCAGGCGGAAGCCCTACGCGATCCCGCTGGCGCGGTGGAGCACCCCGGTGCAGTACCTCGGCCTGCCGGACGTGTACTCGGAGGAGTTCGAGAAGCGGGCGGACGAGCTCGCCCGCGAGCAGTGTGCGCCACGCAAGGACGATCCGTGGCTCCTCGGCTACTTCCTGGCCAACGAGCCCCCGTTCCCGCAGAAGGAGCTGCAGACGGTCGACATGATCCTGGCCGGACCCGCCAGCGCCACCCGGGCCGCTCTCCAGGAGCGGCTGGCGCAAGGGGACACCGAGGAGCGGCGCAAGGAGTTCATCGGGGACGCGTTCGACCGATACATCCAGATCACCAGCGCCGCGGTGAGGAGACACGACCCGAATCACCTGAACCTCGGGATGCGGAGCGGCGGACGGCCGACCGCGGCCGAGATCCGGGCGGCACGGGCCTTCGACGTGTACAGCGTGAACGTCTACGGCTACGAGGTGAGGGCCGACCGCGTGGCCCAGATCGCCGCGCTGACGGGCAAGCCCATCGTGATCGGCGAGTTCCACTTCGGGACCCCCGGGCGCGGCCTCGCGGCCAGCCTCGTGCAGGTGCGTGACCAGGCCGAGCGGGGGCGGGCCTACCGCTACTACGTCGAGCAGGCCTTCGCCCAGCCGGAGCTCATCGGGACCCACTACTTCCAGTGGGCGGACCAGCCCTCGACGGGACGCTTCGACGGCGAGAACTACAACATCGGCCTGGTCGACGTCACCGATCGGTCCTACCCTCACCTGGTCGAGGCGTTGAAGGAGACCCACCGACGGCTGCGCCTCCTTCACGCCGGCGAAGAGGAGCCCTTCGAGGAGAAGGCTCGAGTGAACTGAGCCCTCCGGCGTGTCGCTGCCAGCAGACGACGGCACATCTCCGCTCATGCAGACGTGTTAGTGTTGGGCAGGAAGGCGCCTTCGAGAATGTGCCCTGATCTCCACGACGAGGTCGTCCGGCTTCGGCATCGGGTGAATCGGCGTCTCGACGAGCTCGTCCCGCCCGAGGAAACCCCCCCGGAGCAGCTTCACCGGGCGATCCGCTACAGCCTCGTGGCCCCGGGAAAGCGGATCCGGCCGCTGATGACGCTGCTGACCGCGACACGCCTCGGCGCGGACGCCGAGGCCGCCCTGGACCCCGCCTGCGCCATCGAGATGGTGCACACGGCGTCGCTGATCGTCGACGACATGCCCTTCATGGACGACGCGACGACCCGGAGGGGGAAGCCGGCCAACCACAAGGTCTTCGGCGAGGATGTGGCCGCTCTCGCCTCCCTCGAGCTGCTGAGCCGCGCCTTCGGCGTCACCGCCCGGTCCCGGGGCCTGGACGACCGGCAGCGTCTCGAGCTGATCCGCCTCTTCTCGGACACCATCGGCAGCGAAGGTGTGATCGCCGGGCAGCTCAAGGACCTGCGCTCCGAATCGCGGCATCTCGACGTCGAGGCGCTCGAGACCATGTACACGCAGAAGACGGGAACCCTCTTCGTGGCGGCGTCGGAGGCCGGCGCCCGCATCGCCCGGGTCCCCCTGGCCTGGATCGACCCCATCCGCGACTTCGCGATGAACATGGGACTCCTCTTTCAGATCGTCGACGATCTTCTCGACCGCTACGGCACCCTCGAGTCGATCGGCAAGGACGTCGGACAGGACGACGGCAAGACCACACTGGTCTCGTTGCTGGGGCCGGACGCGGCCCGCGACCAGGTCTGCCACCGGCTCGAGGCCGCGGAGCGGGCCCTCGACCCCCTGGGACCGGCGGGCCGGCCGCTCGACGAGATGGTGCGATCCCTCATGGGCCCCGGGATCTCCGCCGTGCTGAACGACTGACCGGGGTCGCGCGGGTCTGATGGCACACCTCACGGACACCCCAGGAGGCCCGGCCCTCCGCGTCCGTGACGTCGCCAGGCGCTTCGGACGAACGACCGCGCTGGCCAGTGCCAGCCTCGAGCTCCGGACCGGCGAGCGCCTGGCCCTTCTCGGTCCCAACGGGGCGGGCAAGACCACACTCGTACGCTGCGTCTCCGGCCGTGCGGTGCCGGACTCGGGAGAGATCGAGATGCTCGGCCGGCCCCTGCCCCGGACCGGCGGACGGCGCGAGCTCGGCTTCGTCCCCCAGGAGATCGCCCTCTACCCGGATCTGACCGCGCGCGAGAACCTCCAGGCCTTCGGCCGCTTTCACGGGTTGCGGGGCCGGGAGCTTCGCGAGGCCGTCGAGTGGGGGCTGGAGTGGACCGGCCTCTGCGATCGAGCCGGTGGCCTGACCAGGACCTTCTCCGGAGGGATGAAGCGGCGCGTCAACATCGCTTGCGGCGTGCTCCACCGTCCCCTGGTGCTGCTTCTGGACGAGCCGACGGTCGGCGTCGACCCCCAGAGCCGGGAGCGCATCTTCGCCATGCTCGAGGAGCTGCGTGAGCGGGGGACATCGATCCTGCTGACCACCCACCAGCTGGAGGAAGCGGAGCAGCGCTGCGACCGCATCGTCATCATCGACCACGGTCGCGTGATCGCGGAGGGGACGCTCTCCGAGCTGATCGAGAGCACGGTGGGCGTCAACCGGCGCGTGGCCCTCAGGCTGACCGGGCCCGGGCCCCCTCTCGAGGGCTTCCGGACGAGCGACGACCGCCGCGAGCTCGTGGGAGAGGTGGCCGACGTGGCCCTGGAGCTCCCGGGCCTGCTCAACCGGATCCGCGAGGCCGGGGGGCAGGTGAGCGACGTCGACGTCAGGGCCCCCTCCCTCCACGCGGTCTTCATCCACCTCACCGGGCGAGAGCTGCGCGAATGACCTGGACGGTGGTGCGCGTCGGGCTGCTGCGGATGTGGCACGGGAGGACGGAGATCCTCCTCACCTTCGTGGTCCCCATCGTCTTCTTCACGATCTTCGCATTCATCTTCGACGAGCAGATCGGGCTCGGGAAGTCGCCGCGGGTGAACGTGGCCCTGGTCGACGAGGACGGCACCGACCTGAGCGGCAGGCTCCTGGCGACCCTGGGCGAACAGGAGACGCTGCGGGTCTACTCTCCAGGAGGCGACGCCGGACCGCCCCACGTGTTCGACGCGGTCGGCCCGGCACGCGATCTCGTCCTCGCGGGCGGACTCCCCCTGGCCGTCGTGGTCCCCGACGGGTGGGCGGCCTCCTTCACCGGCGCCGAAGGGAACGCGGTGAGTGTCCGGCTCCTGGCCGACTCCTCCGACCCCGTGGCCACCCGGATGGTCTCCGCCCTGATCCAGCAGCTCTCCGGCCGCATCCTCGCCGAGCGCGCCCGGGAGCAGATCGAGAGCGTCTTCTCTCTCTCGGGGAACCCGAGCGCGGCCCGGATGGCCGCCCGCTTCACGAGGCCGGTGGAGGTCGAGGTGGTCGACCTCCTCGCCGCCGACAAGGCGAGCCCCGTCGTGTCCATGTACGCGGCCGGCATCGCGGTCATGTTCCTCCTCTTCGGGGCGGTGGGAAACGCGGGTTCCCTGCTCGAGGAGGAGGAGACCCAGACCATGGAGCGACTCATGTGCTCGCAGCTCGGGATGACCCGGCTCCTGGCGGGCAAGTGGCTGCTCCTGTGGCTCGTGGGGATCGTCCAGGTGACGGTGATGTTCGCCTGGGCCCAGCTGGCCTTCGGGGTGGACCTCCTCGGCCACCTTCCCGGCTTTGCGGTGATGACGCTGGTCACGGCGGGGGCCGCCAGCAGCCTCGCCCTGACCCTGGCCGCCCTGTGCCGGTCGCGCACGCAGCTGAACGCGGTGGCGGTCATCGTGATCCTGTGCATGTCCGCACTCGGCGGGAGCATGGTCCCCCGCTACGTCATGAGCGAGACGATGCAGGAGCTCGGGAAGGCCACGTTCAACGCCTGGGCCCTGGACGGCTACACGAAGGTCTTCTGGAGGGACCTGCCGCTGAGGGCCCTGGCGCCGGAGATCGCCGTCCTCGTCCCGGTCACGGTCGTGCTGTTCGTGGTGGCCCGTCTGCTGGCGCGTCGCTGGGAGAGCGCGTGATGACTCGCCCCCTCGAGACGCCGCGAGAGTCGGGCGGTCTAGAATGGGGTCATGAGGCCCCGCCTCCAGGCTCTGTGCGTCGTGCTCTCGACGATCGCGCTGTCGTCGTGCGCGTCGGCGCCGCCCCGGGCTCCGGAGCCGCGCCCTCCGGGCAGGGGCCGGGTCGAGGTGACGACGATCGGGTTCCGGAGCGAGGCGGGTGAAGCGCGGATCGCCCTGTATCTGGACGCGGGGGGCTGGCCCGACGGGGAGGCGGCCTTCGCGACGGCGGTCCTGCCGATCCGGGACGGACGGGCCGTCACCGTGTTCGAGGACGTGCCCGCGGGCCCCTTCGCCGTCTCCGCCTTCCACGACAAGGACGCCAACGGCAAGCTGGACTCCGATCTTCTCGGGATTCCCTCCGAGGATTTCGGGTTCTCGGCCGATGCGCGCGGCACGTTCGGGCCGCCCCGCTTCGAGGAAGCCCGCCTCGAGCTCGGTGCGGGCGAAGCGAAGCGGATCACCGTCAAGGTCGAGTAGGAGGTGAGGTGAGGGAGACGCGAGCCGTTCTGCACGGCGAGCCGCAGAGGACCTTCCGGTGAGCCCCCGCGCCCCGGAGGTGCTGAGCCTGCCCAGTGTGGGCGGTCACGACCGGGTCCGCGCTCCCCTCGTCGCGGTCGTGGCCGGCGGCGGTCTGGCGGGCGTGGCGGCGGCGGCCGTGCTCGCCGAGCGAGGGGTGTCGGTCGTGCTCGCCGAGCGCGAGCCCTTCCTCGGCGGCCGAGCCGGGGCCTGGACCGACCAGCTCGCCACCGGCGAGTCTTTCGAGATGGAGCGCGGGTTCCACGCCTTCTTCCGCCAGTACTACAACCTCCAGGCCCTGCTGCGTCGCATCGACGGCGAGCTCTCGTTCCTGGAGCCGCTCGAGGACTACCCGATCCTGGGACCGGACGGACAGGTGGAGTCCTTCTCCGGGCTCCCGCGCACCCCGCCCTGGAACGTCGTCGCCCTCACGAGGCGCACCCCGACCCTCGGCCTGCGCGACCTGATGGGGGTGAACGGCCCCGCCGCCCTGGCCATGCTCCGCTACGAGCGACACTGGACCTACGAGCGCTACGACGGCCAGACCGCAAGGGAGTATCTGGACTCCCTCCGGTTCCCGCCAGACGCCCGCCGCATGCTCTTCGACGTCTTCGCCCACTCCTTCTTCAACCCCGAGGAGACGATGTCGGCGGGCGAGCTGCTCATGATGTTCCACTTCTACTTCTCCGGGAACCCGGAGGGGCTCATCTTCGACGTCTCCGGGCGCCCCTTCTCCCGGTCCATCTGGGGGCCCCTGCGGGAATACCTCTCCGGAAGGGGAGTGGACGTGCGCACGGGCTGCCCGGTGTCGCGGTTGGCCCGGGGTCGGGAGAGGCGCTGGAGCGTGACCCTCGACGGGGAGACCGCCGAAGCCGACCTCGTCGTCCTCGCCCTCACCGTGCCCGGGCTCCAGGCCGTCGTGGCCGACTCGCCCGACCTCGACGACCCCGGGTTCCGCCGCTCCGTGGACGGGCTCGCCCTGACCCACCCCTTCGCGGTGTGGAGGCTCTGGCTCGACCGGCCGTCGAAGCCGGGTCGGGCACCCTTCGTGGGCACCACCGGCGTCGGCTGTCTCGACAACATCTCCCTCTACCACCTGTTCGAGGACGAGAGCCGGAGCTGGGTGGAGCGTCACGGCGGGGCGGTGGTGGAGCTCCACGCCTACGCGGTGGATCCGGGCCTGTCGGAGCCGGCGGTGCGCGAGGACCTCCAGCGCGCCTTCCACGCCTTCTACCCGGAGTTCGAGGGGGCACGGGTGATCGAGGAGCGCTTCCTGCTCCGCCGCGACTGTCCCGCCTTCGCCCCGGGGTCCTTCCACGACCGCCCCGGCGTCACCACGCCTCACGAGGGGATCGCCCTGGCCGGCGACTTCGTCCGCCTGCCCATCCCCAGCGCGCTCATGGAGCGCGCGGTGGCGTCCGGCTTTCTGGCCGCCAACCACCTCCTCGCGCCCGAGGGCGTGAGGCCCGAGCCCATCCGCTCCATCCCGCGCCGCGGTCTCCTGGGACGCCGCGCGGTGGAGTCGGCCGCGAGTTCCATGCGATGAGTCAGCTCTTGAAGTTCGGTCCCCCCCTCCCGCCGGTCGAGCTGCCGGAGTCCTCGCTCGCCCCCGACTGGCAGCAGGCGAAGCCCGCCTCCATCGCCCGGGCCCTGAAGAGGGCCCTCGGTCGGCCCCACGGGAACTGGTACGTCCTCGACGCCTCGCGCCGCCTGGGCGAGACGCCCCGCAGGTTTCGGATCGCCGGAGAGGACCTCGTGGCTTGGCGGGCGAACGGAGAGATCCTGATCGCCCCGGACGCCTGCCCCCACATGGGGGCGTCACTGTCCGAGGCCCGTGTCCGGGAGGGAAGGCTGCTCTGTCCCTGGCACGGCCTGGCCCTGGGCCGGGAGGGTCACGGCGGCTGGAAGCCGTACCCGGTCCACGAGGACGGCGTGCTCACGTGGGTCCGGATCGGGGAGGAGGATCCCGGGACGCCGAGGCCCGTGCTGGCCCCGCGCCCATCCGTGTTCATGGAAGGGGTGGTGCGCCTGGAGGCGCGCTGCGATCCCGAGGACGTCATCGCCAACCGCCTCGACCCGTGGCACGGTTCCCATTTCCACCCTTACTCCTTCGCCTCCCTCAGCGTCCTCGATCCCGACGAGGACGTCCTGAAGGTGCGCGTGGCCAAGAGGCTCGTCGGCCGCCTCGTCGTCGAGACCGACGCCACCTTCCACAGCCCCGAGCCCCGCACGATCGTCATGACCATCGTGGAGGGCGAGGGAAGGGGCTCGGTGGTCGAGACCCACGCGACCCCCATCGAGCCCGGCCGCACCGCCGTGGTCGAGGCCACGCTCGCCACCTCGGACCGCGAGGGGTTCGGCCACGCCGTCAAGCTGAGCCGCCTCATCCGGCCCTTCATCGAGCGCTCCGCCCGCCGCCTCTGGGTCGACGACGCCGCGTACGCGGAGCGGCTCTACTCTCTGCGCAAGGGTGGATCCGCATGAGCCTCGAGGAGAGAGCCCGCCGAGCCGGAGAGCCCATCGAGGACCTCTGTCGCGCGTGTCACGCGACGCGCGATCACACGGTGATGGCGGTCGACGACAGGGGACACCCGCTGCGAGTCGTCTGCGGATTCTGCGGGAGCCAGCACAACTACCGGGGGGGCGGAGAGGACCGTCCGGCGGTGAGCCCTCCGCGCGCGCCGGGGGATGTCCCCCGGCTCGGCGGGAAGCCGTTCCCTCTCGTGGCCGAGTCAGAAAGGACGGGACCGTCCATGTCCGACGAGCACGCTCGCGGTGACCTGGAGGCGCTGCTGCGTCGGATCATCCGCGAGGAGTCGGGCCTCACCGCGGTCGTCCCCGCCGAGAAGTGGCGGGGCGGCCAGCTCGTCCTGCGCCCCGGAAAGCCCGGCCTCCAGGAGAAGGCGTGGCCCATCGAGACCTTCTTCCACAAGGTCGTGATGCTCCGCAACCGTCTCCGCACGCTCGAGCAGCAGGTCAACGGCTCGGATCTGCCCGACGACCAGAAGGTCAAGGTGCAGACCTACATCACCGCCTGCTACGGCTCACTGACGAGCTTCAACGTCCTCTTTGCCGAGGAGGACGACCACTTTCGGGGCGCCGGTGGCCGATAGCCGGCACACGAAGGGCTTGGACGCCCTGGTCCGCCTGAAGGACCGCGCCCTCTCGGCCACCGCCGAGGGCATCACCATCGCCGACGCCCGCCAGAAGGACCAGCCCATCATCTACGCCAACGCGGCCTTCGAGCGCCTGACCGGCTACCCTCCGGCGTTCGTCATCGGGCGCAACTGTCGGTTCCTCCAGGGAACCGACACGGATCCCCAGACCCGCGAGACGATCCGCCGTGCGGTGCGACGCGGGGAGCCCTGCACCGTCGAGATCCTCAACTACCGCAAGGACGGGACGACCTTCTGGAACCGTCTGTCGATCACCCCGGTCAGGGACGAGCGCGGAGAGGTGACCCACTTCATCGGTGTCCAGTCGGACGTGACCGCCCGGCGCCGCGCCGAGGACGCCCTCCGGGCCACACGGGACGAGCTCCAGCGGGCGCTGGGAGAGCTCGAGAGGGACATCGATCTCGCGGCGCGCGTCCAGCGCGCGGCGCTGCCCCGCCAGCTGCCCCACGTGAGGGGCTTCCACGCCGCGTGGGAGTTTCTCCCGTGCGCGGGCCTCGCTGGCGACTTTCTCAACGTCCTCCCCCTCGACGACCGGAGAGTCGCGTTGTACATTCTCGACGTAAGCGGCCACGGGGCCTCCGCCGCGCTCCTGTCGGTGAGCCTGGGGCGCACGATGTCGGCCACCCGGGGCCACTCGTGCCTCTTCGAGGCCGATCCCGACACCCCGGACGAGTTCGCGGTCACCCCGCCCATCCGGGTCCTTCGTTTTCTGAACGGGCAAACCACCGCCGACCCGGCGCTGACCCAGTACTACACCATGGTGTACGGCATCCTCGACGTGCCGGCCCGTGAGCTCCGCTATGTGGCCGCGGGTCACGCGGGTCCCGTCGTGGTTCCTCGCGAAGGGGAGCCGGTCCGGCACGACAGCACCGGCCAGCCGGTGGGCCTCCTGGGAGACGCGGTCTTCGAGGAGGCGCGCATCCAGCTCCAGCCGGGGGACCGCCTCTACCTCTTCACCGACGGGGTGACCGAGGCGGCCGGACCCGACGACGAGGAGTTTGGCGCCGAGCGCGCGGCCGCGGCGCTCCACCGGGATCGCGCCCAGACCCTGGAGAAGTCGATCGCGAGCCTGATCGGCGAGCTCAAGAGCTGGAGCCGACGCGGGGAGTTCTCCGACGACGTCTCGGTCCTCGGGGTGGAGCTGAGCTAGCCCGTCCTGGGCCGCGTCCAGAGCCCGTCCCTCGCCTCCACGCCTCGCCTCCTGGCCACGGCGTCGCCCGCGGCAGCCAGCGCCAGAAGGATCTTCCGCCCCTTCCCCGTGCTGGCCCGGCGCTCCCAGGCGCCCGCGCCCCGCTCGCGGACGAGGCGGCCGATGTCCCGGTACACCCGGCGGGCGGTGGCCACGGCCCAGGCGGAGCGGAGGGGAAGGCGGGCCAGCCCCACCTGCGCGGAGGCGTAGTAGCGGTCGGCCTCGTCGAGCAGGCGCTCGGTCGCGGCATGAACGGCGGGCCGGTGCTCGGGCCGGGCGATCTCGGCGGGGGCCACTCCCGCTTCGCGGAGCCACTCCTCGGGGAGGTACACGCGGCCGGCCTCGGCGTCGTCCATCACGTCGCGAGCGATGTTGGTCATCTGGAAGGCGATGCCCAGGTCGGAGGCCCGGTCGAGGGTGTCCTCCCCCCGGGCCCCCATGACGTAGCCCATCATGACCCCCACCACCCCGGCCACGCGGTAGCAGTACCGGCAGCAGTCGTCGAGGGTCTCGTAGCGCGTTCCCTCCACGTCCATGGAGAACCCCTTCAGGTGGTCGAGGGGATGCCGCTCGGGGATGCGGTGGCGGCGCACGACCTCCCGGAGGGCGGCGAAGGCCGGCCCCTCGACGGCCTCCCCGGCGAGGGCGCGGCGCGTCTCACGCTCCAGGCTGGCGAGGCGGTCCTCTGCCCGGTCGGCCGGACTCTGCCCGGTCCGGAAGCCGAGGACCTGCTCGTCGATCACGTCGTCGCAGTGGCGGCACCAGGCGTAGAGCAGGATCGCGCCCTCACGGGTGCGCGGGGCGAACAGCCGGGCGGCGAGGGCGAAGCTCTTCGAGCCCTGCTGGATCGCGCGCAGGCTCTGCTGGACCAGGGGCTCCACGGGACCGGCTCAGGCGGAAGCGGTGGCGCCCAGGTCGGACAGCATGAGCCCGGCCGTGGCCTTGGCCGAGTTCACGACGCCCGGCACCCCGGCCCCGGGGTGGGTCCCCGCTCCCGCGAAGTAGAGGCCGCCGATGCGGTCGTCCCGGTTGTGGACCCGGAAGAAGGCGCTCTGGGTGAGGATCGGCTCCAGCGAGAAGGCCGAGCCGTGGTGCGAGTTGAGGACCTGCTGGAAGTCGAGGGGGGTGAGGATGCGGGTGGTGACGAGATCGTCACGCAGGTTCGGGACATACCGCTTCTCGAGGTACTCCAGGATCCGGTCGCGGTAGCGCGGCCCCTCCACCTCCCAGTCAATCCTGGCCTTGCCCAGGTGGGGCACCGGGGAGAGGACGTAGAAGGCCTCGCAGCCCTCGGGGGCCACCGAGGTGTCGGTCAGGGTCGGGGCGTGGAGGTAGAGCGAGAAGTCGTCGGCCAGCTCGGGCCCGTTGAAGATGTCGTCGAGAAGCTCCCGGTAGCGGGGCCCGAAGAGGATGTCGTGGTGGGCGAGCTGGGTGTGCCGGCGCCGCGTGCCGAAGTAGACGACGAACAGCGACATGCTGTACCGCTTGCCGAGGAGCCGGGCGGCGGCGTTTCGGGCCAGGGGCTCGTTTCGGAGCAGGTCCCGGTAGGTGTGCACCACGTCGCCGTTGCTGGCCACGGCGTCGAACTCACCCGTCCAGCCGTCGGCGCCGGCCAGGCCGACCACACGCCCGTCGCGGGTGCGGATCTCCTCCACCGGGCAGTCGAGCCGGAGGGTCCCGCCCATCTCCTGGAAGAGGCGAACGAGGGCCGCGACCATCGCCCCGGTCCCGCCCTTCGCGAAGAAGACCCCCCACCGCCGCTCGAGCTGGTGAATGAGGGTGTAGATGGAGGAGCTGGAGAATGGGTTCCCGCCGACGAGGAGGGAGTGGAAGCTGAAGACCTGGCGCAGGTGGGGATCCTTCACGTAGCTCGAGACCACGTCGTAAACGCTGCGGTAGGCCTTCAGCCGCATCAACTGGGGAGCGACGCGGATCATGCTCCAGAAGTCGAGGAACGGGACGTGGGCCAGGTTCTCGTAGCCCTCCCGGAAGACGTCCTCGGTGTAGCGGATGAACCGGTGGTAGCCGTCGACGTCCCCGGGGCTCTTGCGGGCGATCTGCTCGTCGAGGAGCTCCGTGTCGTTCGAGTAGTCGAAGCGGTACCCGTCCTCCCAGTAGAGCCGGTAGAAGGGGGTCACCGGGAGCAGCTTCACGTAGTCGGACATGGATTTTCCGGCCGCCGCGAAGAGCTCCTCGAGGCAGTGGGGGGCGGTGATGATCGTCGGCCCCCCGTCGAACTTGAAGCCCTCGTCCTCGTAGACGTAGGCGCGTCCGCCCGGCTTGTCCCTCTTTTCGACGAGCGTCGTCTCCACCCCCGCGGCCTGGAGCCGGACGGCGAGGGCCAGCCCGCCGAACCCGCTGCCGATGACCGCCGCTCTCGGTCTCTTCGCCGTCATCTCAGGTCCTCCCTCCGGCGTCAGAAGCGCGGGGCCTCCCCCCTGACAGCATAGCCTCGAGCGCCCTCCCCACCGGCACCGGGGGCCGGCCGCTCAGCACCCGCACCCGGTCTCGCCACGTCACCCGTCCCGCGTAGAAGCGGGCGATCAGGGGCTCGGGGAGGCGGTAGAAATGCTCGAGCACGCGGTAGCGCATCTCTGGCTCGGCCGCCCGATAAAGCATCCGGTTGAGCAGACGGAAGAACCGACCCCGCCTCCAGGCCTCCCGCGAACGCCGCCGAGTCAGGGCGTACAGGGCGGGGCTCCCCAGGTCGGGGCTGGCCGCGATGGCGTCGGCCAGGCGCACGGCCTCGGGGAGCGAGTAGCCGGTCGTCGGGTGGAAAAGCGCTGCGCGCATCCCCGACCGCGCCACGCCGGCACCGGCCTCGTCCCAGAAGGCCTCGATGTCCCCGGAGAGCACGATGGGAAGCGCACCCACCTCCTCGCCCACCTCGCCGACGGCGGGCCAGCCCTGGGCGCGGGCGTAGGCCCGGATCTCCCGCCGCATCTCGCCAAGATCGAGGGCGGGCGCGTCCGCGTACCGCGTGTCCTCCACGAGGAGCCGGCGGCGGCCGAAGGGAAGGGTGTAGAGGAACCGGAAGCCGTCGACCTGCGACACGGTGGCGTCCATGAGGATGGGGCCCTCGAGGTCGTGATTCTCCTCCAGGTCCAGGGTCAGGCCCAGGAACTTCTGGAAGCCCAGCACCAGGTGCCGGTCGCCGGGATCGCCCCGGCCGTCGACGACCCCGTCGGCGACGAGCCGCGTTCCGTCGCCCAGGACGATCTCCCTGGGCGACACGGAGACCACCTCTGCGTTCGGACGCACGCGCGCCTTCAGGGCGCCTCCGACGACCTTCCGGAGCCTCTCCGAGGTCACCGAGTGGTAGGCGGAACGGAGACGGCGCCGGCCCGAGGGAAAGCGGACCTCGTGCTCTGTCCACGACCGGACCACGAGGGGCCTCATCCAGTCGTGCTGGTCCCGGGTCAGGTCCTCCTCGTGGAAGGACCAGGTGTGGCGACCCCCCAGGTGCTCGTCGCGCTCCAGGACGAGGAGCCGGACCTCGGGCCGGCGGGTGGCCAGACGCCAGGCGATCAGGCTGTTGGCGAGGCCACCCCCGACCAGGATCAGGTCGGTCATCACGGGGGGAGCCTACTCGATGAGGCGACGGCGCGTCACTGCCTCGGAGGCGGGGGCCCGGGAAAGCCCTCTCCCGTCCCGGTTCCCGGCCGGCTGACTCTCACTCATTTGATGGAACAAAACTCTTCAAATTCTCGTTTCTACCATTCAAGCTCGGAGTTCGCTGGGGATCTTGATACGGTTCCCCCTCGACCCTTGACCGAGCCTAAAGGAGGATAGCGTGAAGAAGAGCCTGTTGGGAATGGCGATCGCCGCAGTGCTGGCGGTGGCGCCCGCGAGCGCGGCGACCCTGTATGTCGGTCATGGAATCCCGGGCGACAACGGGTTGCCCGTCGACGTGTGCCTGGTGACGGACGCGGGGCCGGTCACCCTGTTTCCCAACGTGAAGTTCGGTGATTTCGCTCCACCCCTGGACCTCGATGCCGGTCGCTACGACGTCGAGGTGCGACTCTCGGACGGCGCCTGCGGGGGCGCCGTGGCCGTGGCCGGCTCGATCTTCCTGGGCCTGGGCGAGAACGCCACCGCCCTCGCCCATCTGACCGAGCAGGGCACCCCGACCATCACCAAGTTCGTCAACGACTTCCGGCCCTTGATGGACGGAAACACCCGGATCTACGCCCGCCACGCGGCCGCCGCGGGTGACGTGAACGTCGTCCTCAGGCAAGACGGGCAGTACCGCCGCTACGGGCACAAGGCGGTCATCCGGGGCCTCGAGAACCCGGACCAGGAGGGCGCTGACCTGAGAGCCAGCGACTGGAAGGTCGCCATCTACCCGGCGGGCTCCTGGCGTCATCCCCTCTTCGCGGCCACTCTGCCTCTGGAGGCCGGGACGGGCTACTTCGCCTATGCCGTCGGTTCACCCGCCGATGGAACCTTCACCGTGCTCCTTCAGGCGCTGTCCATTCCCTGACCGCCGGTCTGGTGGGATTGGCGGCCGGGCCCTGGCAGTCGGGGCCCGGCCGCCGTCTTTCCCAGCCATCTTCGGGCCGGCGACCCTGGACTAGAGCGAGATGCCCCGCTTCCAGGGGATGAAGTCGGCCTGGCCGAGACGCACGGCCCGGGGAGCCGTCTCGCCGCTGGCCACGCGGACCACCAGCGACATCAGCTCCTCGGCCACCTCCTCGATCGTTCGCTCCCCCGTCACGATCCCGCCGCTGTCGAAGTCGATGATGTCGGGCAGGCGCCGGGCCAGGGACGTGTTCGTCGAGACCTTGATGACCGGCGTCACGGGGTTTCCGGTGGGCGTGCCCAGGCCGGTCGAGAACAGGATCACGTTGGCGCCGGCACCGGCCAGGCCCGTGGTGGACTCGACGTCGCCTCCGGGCGTGCACAGGAGGTTGAGCCCCGCCTCGACGGCGTACTCGGGGTACCCCAGCGCCGCCGTCACCGGCGAGGTCCCGCCCTTCCGGGCGGCCCCGGCCGACTTCATGGCGGTGGTGATGAGCCCGTCCCGGACGTTGCCCGGGGACGGGTTCATCTCGAACCCCGCGTCCACCGCCTCCGCTCGGGCCGCGTACTCGCGCATCAGCCGGATGAAGCGGTCGGCGACGGCCGGGCTCACGCAGCGGTCCACCAGCTCCTGCTCCACGCCGGTGAGCTCGGGGAACTCGGCCAGGATCACCCGGCCGCCCAGGGCCGCCAGGAGGTCGGACACGTGGCCGATGGCGGGGTTGGCCGAGATGCCGGAGAACCCGTCGGAGCCCCCGCACTCGACCCCGAGGGTGAGTCGATCGAGGGGGGCGGGCGCCCGCTCCTGCCCATCCGCCTCCACGAGGGCGGCGAAGGTCTCGTGGATGGCCCTCGTCAGCATCGCGTACTCCGAGGCACTGCGCTGCTGCTCGAACACGAGAAGGGGTTTGGCGAAATCGGGATCGCGCCGGTGGAGCTCTTCGCGCAGCATCTCGAGCTGGGACTTCTCGCAGCCGAGGCTGAGCACCGTGGCCCCGGCCACGTTCGGGTTGTGGATGTACCCAGCGAGAAGCGCGCAGAGGATGCGGGCATCCTGGTCCGTGCAGCCACAGCCTCCCGCGTGAGTCAGGAACTGGATACCGTCGACGTTCCGGAACACCGGCCGGGCGGTCTCGTCCGGCTTGTCCCGCGGAGCCGCATGCTCCCGCAGCGCGTCGGCGCCGGCCCCCTGCCGGTAGCGACTCACCAGCTCCGCCACCTGGCGTCGGTAGACATCGGGCTGGGCGTAGCCGAGCTCCTTCCGGAACGCCTCCGCGAGGACATTCACGTTCCGGTTCTCGCAGAACACCATGGGAATGACCAGCCAGTGGTTGGCCGTGCCGACCTGCCCGTCGGACCGGTGATAGCCGAGGAAGTGGCGCTCCCGCCAGCAGGACACGTCGGGTGGGCTCCAGGTGAGCGCCTTCGAGGACACGCCGAAGTCCCAGGCCGCGTCGACGACGTTGCCGGTGGTGACCGGCATCCCCCGGGCGATGGCCTCGGACGCCTTCCCCACCATCACGCCGTACATGACGACGGCCTCTCCGGGACCGAGGTCCCCGGAGACGACCTTGTGCTTGGCCCGGACCCCGGCCGGAAGGGCGTACGTCCGACCCTCGCACACGACCTCGGCGCCGGGGGCCAGGTCGCGGAGCGCCACCAGCACGTTGTCGTCGGGATGGACCTTCAGGACATCCATGGCGGCGAACCCGGGTCAGGATAGCGCATCCCCCGTCGGCGCGCCGGGTTCTCGAAGCCCGGCGTCGCGGCTCCGTCCGGACGGCTCGGGAGCGGCCGCTCAACGCCGGGCGGCGCCCAGAGACCGGAGGATGCGCCGGGCCCTCCCGGAGAGGGACCGTGTAGGGCTCAGTAGCGCTCGGGCACGAAGGTCTGATCACCCATCGGCGGACGCACGTAGCCCTTGTCCCTCTGACGGGGGGGCAGCTGGATCGGCTCCGGGGTCAGATCCTCGTAGGGGATCAGGCTCAGCAGGTGGGAGATGCAGTTGAGGCGTGCTCGCCTCTTGTCGTCGGAGTTGACCACGTACCACGGGGCCTGCTTGATGTCGGTGGAGGCGAACATGTCGTCCTTCGCCTTCGAGTACTCGACCCAGCGCGCCCGCGACTGCAGGTCCATGGGGCTCAGCTTCCACCGCTTCGTGCGGTCGTCGATCCGGGCCTGGAACCGCCGCTCCTGCTCCTCGTTGCTCACGGAGAACCAGTACTTGACCACCTTGACCCCCGAACGGACGAGCATGCGCTCGAACTCCGGGCAGGACCGCAGGAACTCCCGGTACTCCTCCTCGGTGCAGAAGCCCATGACCCGCTCGACCCCGGCCCGGTTGTACCAGCTGCGGTCGAAGAGGACCATCTCTCCCGCCGCCGGCAGGTGGGGGACGTAGCGCTGGAAGTACCACTGGGTCTTCTCGCGCTCGGTGGGGGTGCCGAGGGCGACGACCCGGCAGACGCGGGGGTTGAGGGTCTCGGTGATCCTCTTGATCGTGCCCCCCTTGCCCGCGGCGTCCCGGCCCTCGAAGATCACGACCACCTTCATCCGCCGGGCCTTGATCCACTCCTGGAGCTTCACCAGCTCGACGTGCAGCCGAGCGAGCTCCGCCTCGTACACCTTCTTGGGAATGGCCGACGCCCGGAGATTCCCCGACTCGTCGACCCGGTCCCGCAGGACCGTCGCCGCCCGGTCGTCCTTGTTCTTGTCCTTGTTCTTGTTCTTCTTTGCCATGGCCGGCTCCCGCAGGGCATTCTATCCGACCGGTCCGGGGAGCCGCTCGCGCTGCTCTCTAGAGGTTCTGGCGCTTGAAGACCCTCAGGGCCACGATGAGCGGAACGACGACCCAGAGAAGCAGGCCACCGAGGCCCAACGCGGTCGCCACCGAGGCCGAACCCGTCAGCTTCACGAGAGTGGCCCCGGCGGGGCCGAACAGGTGCGGCCCGCCGACCTGCAGCAGAGACAGCACGCGGGCGAGGTCGACGGGGTTGCCCAGGAGTCCGACGAGAAGGGTCGCCTTGAGCACGCGGGCCGGCAGGTAGAGGGTGCTCGCGAGCATGAGCACGCCGTAGACCAGCTCGAAGAAGATCCAGACGGCGACGGCGATGCCAAGGGCGATCTGGCGGCGGCGGGACAGGAGGGTGACGAGGAGCGCGATCCCGGTGAAGGCCACGGCCAGGAGGCTCAGGTAGGCGACGACCGCGAGGTAGCGCCGGGCCCCGTCCGTCCCCGCGGCCAGCGCGATCACGGCGCCGGGGAGCCCGAAGCCCAAGGCCGCCGCCCCGAGCACGGTCAGCGCGAGCCCCAGGTACCGGCCCAGGAGGACTCGGGAGCGGGAAACGGGCTGTGTGACGAGTATCTCGAGATACTCGGGGTGGGTGATGAAGCTGAAGACGCCCAGGATGAGAGCGAAGAGCGGGATGAGGAAGCCACCGACGTTGACGAGGCTGGCGGTGGTGCGCGTGAAGTCCTGGAAGCCGGCGTAGCCCGAGGTCACCATGCCGAAGTAGGCGACGGCGAGCGTGAGACCGGCGAACAGCGCCGCGAAGGAGATCACCCAACGGTTCCGCTGGTTGATCAGGAACTCGTGCCATCCGATGACGACGACCGGCGAGCTCACATCCCCTCCGCTTCCTCGTCGGCGGTGTGGGGTCCGCGAACGACCACGACCCCGAGCACCTCGTTGGTCCCGACGTCGACGACCGGGAAGCCCGAGCCGGGGCGCGAGGCGAGGAGACGGAAGGAGACCGCTTCCTCCCCCGCGGCGACCCGGACCGGCTCGAGCTCGGGGTATCCCTTGACGGCGATGACCCGCGCACCTTCCTCGGCGACGTTGTGGGCCGTCCACGCCACCAGCTCCCCCTTGTCGACCTCGACTCGGTCCGGGACCATCCCGTCGGGACCGAAGGACACCTCCACCTCCCGGTCCGGGGTGCCACGGGCGATGCGGTACCCGGTCCAGTCGGTGAGGCGCTCGTCGTCGTGCTCGCGAGCCGCCTCGGCCGCGGACCGGTCCCCGAAGGCGAGCGCGCCGCTCTCCATGACCGTGGGTCGGTGGCTGGTCAGCAGGAAGGTCACCGCGGCCGCGGGGTGGAAGAAGCTGTTCCGGTAGTCCGCGAAGAAGAGCTCTTCGGGCAGGGGCTTCCCGCTCTCACGGAGCGCCTCGTAGCGGGCGAGCAGGCAACCCGGGGAGTCGAAGGGCACGAACTCGCCGCCCTGGATCCAGCCCGCGGCCTGATTCACCTCCTCGATGACCATATTGCAGTTCGCGCACGCGTCGACCCCGGCGACGACCTCGGGGGTGACCTCTCTCGAGCAGCTCGTCAAGGAGACCACCGCCAGGCTGAGGACCGGGAACGGCAGGAAGACCCGGCGTCGTGCGTGCTTCATGGCAGGCCCCCCATCTTCCCGAGATGCTCCTGGATGAGGGCCTCCCAGTCGGGGGCGTCGGTGTGGAACTCCTCGATGGCGCCGCCGGCCTCCTCGATGGCACGGATGACGTGGAGTCGCCGTCCGGGCAGCGCGGTGAAGGAGACCTCGCGCCCGTTGTGTCCGGAGATGTCGCCGCCGGCCGCGCGGGCGGCGATGACCATCTCGTCCGTGAGGTGATCGAGGACGACGCGCACCCGGGTCCTGCGAGTCACGGCCTCGTGGAAGACCGGGACCTCCTCGGGCTCGACCATTCGCCCCGCGACCAGGACCCCGACGCGGTCGGCCAGCTCCAGGGCGTTGCGCAGGAGGTGGGAGGAGAAGACGATGGTGGTGCCTTTCGACTTGAGGTCGTGCAGGAGCTGGTTCAGCTTGAGGATGCCCGGGGGGTCGAGGTTCACCGTCGGCTCGTCGAGCACGAGGAGATCCACCTCGCGCAGGAAGCCCACGGCCAGTCCCAGCCTCTGCAGCATGCCCCCGGAGAACTCGCCGGTGCGCCGGTCGGCGACGGCGGCCAGGCCGAACTCCTCGAGCACCTCCTCCACGCGATCGCGCGGCGCCTTCTTGAGGTGCGCGAAGAGGCTCAGGGTCTCACGTGCGGTGAGCATGCCCGGCAGGCTCACGCGCTGAGGCACGAAGGACAGCCGCGCCTTGGCCTCGTCGGGCGAGCGGGCGATGTCGACGCCCCCGACGAGGACGCGCCCCGCGCTGGGGGCATGCAGCCCCACGAGGGCACGCAGGACGCTGGTCTTGCCTCCCCCGTTGGGGCCGAGCAGGGCGAAGGACTCTCCCCGGGGCACGTCGAGGTCCAGGGGCCAGACGGCCTGGATCTTCCCGTACCGTTTCTCGAAACGCTCGAGCCGCACCATGGGGTCGGTCACGAGACTCCTCCGTCCGGCGGCCTTGGGCGCTGGCCTCGCCCCAGCCAGGCCAGGGCGCCCAGGGGAAGCAAGGTCCCGAACAGATAGAAGGCCGCCCATCCCGGGCTGGGCTCCAGGCTCCGCTCCCGGGCACGCTCCCACGGCACGTCCCGGTTGGCCATCGCCTGCATGCGCGGCGCCGGGTCCTGGGCGTCCCCGAGCTGCAGGATCGGCAGCCCCTCCTCGGCCGCTCTCAGGACCTCGGCCGCCGGGCTGAGGAGATAGAACCGTACCTCCGGCACGTCGCTCTCCAGGACCTGGAAGACGTTCTGGATGCTGAAGGGCACGTCCCCTATCCCGTCTCGGTCGAGATCGTACCCCCGGTAGTGGCTCCAGTGGTTGCCGCCCCCCTCGTCCGCCCAGCGCGTCTCCAGGTCGCTCACGTCGAGGAGCAGCTCGGTCAGGTTGCCGAGGAAGTTGTTGGCCGAGAAGCGGTTGTCGTCGCATCCCCCGTTGAGCTGGATGGCGAGGTCGTTGTCCACGACGTCGTTCCCCTCGAAGACGCTGGCGTCGGTGTTGTTCATGAAGATACCGCGGCTGTTGTCCAGGATCAGGTTCTGCCGGGAGACGACCTCGCTCATGGACTGCAGGAGGATGCCGTAGGCCCGGAAGCCCCGGCACCGCGCGAAGGTGTTGCGCTCGAAGCTGATGCGCTCCGAGTACATGAGCGCCGCCCCCGCCACGTTGTGCTCGAAGAGGTTGTCGGAGAACTCGTTGTCGTTCGAGTACATGTAGTGCAGGCCGTACCGCACGTCGTGGATGTAGTTGCCCTCGATCTTCGTCTCGTTGGCGAAGGAGAAGTAGATGCCGTCGCGGACATGGAAGATCTCGTTTCCGGCCACACGGTTGAGGTGGGAGTTCCAGAGGTGGATTCCGTTGCCCCGGTCCGACTCGATGAGGTCGAGCCGTCCCTCGACGTGGTTGTCGATGATCTGCGCGCCGCTGCCCCCCTTGACGTAGATGCCGTGAAGCGCCTCGCGGATCGTGCAGCCGCGCACCGTCACCTCGTCGGCCTCCACCAGCACGCATGCCATGTCCTTCGTCAGGTGCGGGCCCGCCTCGGCGATCTCGAGCCCCTCGAGGATCGTCCCGGGGGCAGTGACCTGGACCACCGTGCCCTCGTAGCCCCCAAGGATGCGGGCGACGCCGTCGCCGGCGAGGGTGATCGGGACGTCGATCACGACGTTCTCGTGGTAGTCCCCGGGCGCGAGGCGCACCGTGTCACCGGGGTGCGCGCGGCTCAGGACCGCGGAGATGGACGCCCCGGCCGCGACCGCGTGGACTTCGGCGGACAACGGCGCACCGGCCAGGAGCGTGAGCGGAGCGAGACACAGCGTCGCCGGCCAGGCGGCGAACGAGCCCCGACCGGACGGAGCCGCACTCGAAGAGGGCACGTTGATCTCCCTGGTGATGTGGTGGACCGCTGGATCCCTCAGGGTACACCAGCACCGCTCGGACGCGGCGGGCGCGAACGGCCCCCGCGCCGGGCAGATCAGCCCGAGAGCTTGGCCAGCTCGGCGTCGACCATGCTCTTGGTCCGGACGCCGGCCACGCCGGTCTTGACCAGGCCCTGCCAGACCTCCTCGAGGTCGAGGAAGAGCTTCTTGTCGTAGGCGCCCGAGACCATCCGCTCCTTGCAGGAATCGTACAGCTTCAAGGCCGTGCCTAGCTGCGCCTGGGTGTCGGTCCAGTCGTCCTGCAGGGTCTCGCTGAAGCGGTCCCCGTACTGCTCGAAACCCTTCGCGATGTAGGCCGCCACCGGGTTGAGGATGTTGATGACCTGGATCACCTCGATATTCTTGTTGTGGACCTTCGCCTCCCAGTCCGTGTCCGACGAGACTTCCTTTCGTTCCGGCACCTCCAGGGGGGCGGGGGGCGTCACGTCGAGCTGTATGCCGGACTTCGGGCCGTCCGCCACCTGCTGTCCCTCTTCCGCCGGGGCGCAGGCGATCAGGAAGACGGGCAGCAACGCCAAGATCGCCAACCTCTTCATCGTGTACCTCCGATCCATCTCCGCAGTGATTCCGTCAGACTTCGTTCTGAGTGGCCCGCTCGCCCGACCGCCAGGTGAGCCACACGGCGGTCACCAGAAGCAATCCGTAGGCGAGAAACAGGTAGCTCCCCCACGTCGGGTAGGACCAGACGTCGAACTGGCCCACGAGCTTGTAGCCGAAGATCGGGGGCATGAACGGCTCGACCTGGACCGAGGCCTTCGGATCGAGATTGGTCCCGTAGTACCCGAGCCGGTACCAGAAGCTCCACAGCGAGAACGCCCCGAAATACGCGGACAGCACGAGGACGTCGATCAGGGAGCGCAGGTTTCCGATCGCGGCGCTCCTGAGGGTCAGAACGATGATCAGGCCGATGACCAGCGGCAGCCACTTCAGCTCGGAGAAGTCCGACGGCTTGAGCTCGGCCATGCCGATGTAGTGGTTGAGGACGTTGATCTCCGTCAGGTCGTTGCCGTCGTCGCCGCCGACGAGGTCGTGGCTGTAGATCCACAGGTCGAGCCCCTCGGGGTATTGCTGGGCCACGAAGGTCATGTGCCACAGGGGCACGAACAGGCTCACCACGATCATGAGCGCGGCAGTCGCCACGAGCACCCGGCTCACGGGAGTCAGGGGCTGGTCGAGGGCCTTCAGGAATCGCTCGTACATGGTCGTCCCCTCGTCTCAGGGTTGAGCCTGGTCGGCCCGCGAACCGCGAGCCGCCAGGCGAGCGGTGTCGCCTACTTCACGAGCATGTAGCCCTGCATCTCCTGATGCAGCGCGCTGCAGAAGTTCGTGCAGTAGAAGGCAAAGACCCCGCTCCGGTGGGCCTTGAAGCTGACGGTCTTGGTCTCCCCGGGGTCGATCACCAGGTTGATGTTGTAGTCGTTGATGGCCAGCCCGTGGAGCTCGTCCCGGGTCTGCTCGATGTTGGTCACGTGGAGAACCACGTTGTCGCCCTTGTTGAGGCGGATCACGTCGGGCGCGAAGTACGAGCGCACCGCCAGCATCCAGATCTCCACGTTGTTGCCCTTGCGCTCCACCCGCGCCTCCTCGGGGGTCCAGATGGCGTTGGGGTTCTTGGGCCAGTAGGGGTCGTCCTTCTTGTAGACCTCGACCGGGTCCAGCTTGTCGGCCTTGATCATCACCGAGTAGTGGGGCTCGGGCTCGGTGAAGGCGTCGTAGAGGAGCTTCATCTTCTCCCCGGAGATGTCGATGAGCTGGGCGGACTCGGGGATCGACGGTCCCACGCTGACGTGGCGGCCCTTGGACAGCTTGTTCAGGGCCACGAGGTAGTTGCCGTCGGGGTTGATGGAGTCGCCCTCGGCGGAGACCAGGTGGCCGATGTTGTAGGCCACCGGGATCTTGTCGAGGACGTACTGCTCCATGTTCGAGGGGTCGTCGTAGGGGGGCAGCTTCCACTTGGCCACCGCGCTCTCCACGAAGAGGGAGGTGTAGGCGTTGCCCCGGCCGTCGAACTGGGTGTGGAGCGGGCCGAGGCCCACCGGGATCTCCGCCTCGCGAACCGAGGCGTAGGTCAGGACCGGGATGCCGTCGATGGTCTCCTCGAAGTCCTTGTCGGCGATGGCCTTCCGGATCTTGTCGATGTTGAATACCGTGGTGGTCGGCGAGAGCTTCCCGGAGCCGATGATCCACTGCCCGTCGGGGCTCACGTCCACCCCGTGGGGGGACTTGGCCAGGGGCATGAACCAGGCGATGTCCGACACCCTGGTGGGGTCGAGGACCGACGTGCCGCCGATCGACGTGCCCTTGCCGGCGTCCACCGCCGCCTGGGCCGCGGCGTAGTCGACCATCAGGATGTAGTCCTTGTCCTTCTGGGACGCGGTCACCTCGAGCTTGCCGCCCTCGATGAACTCGCGCTCGGAGTTGTAGCAGGTCCAGAAGAGGAAGCCCTCGCTGGGGCCCTTGCCGGCATCGCCGAGGTCGTAGTTGAAGGGCGGGACCAGCACCTCCCAGCCCAGCTCCATCTCGCCGCTCTTGGGGTCGACCTTGATGCCGGCGACGACGCCCTTGTACTTCGTGGCGTATTCGGTCACGTCGGCATAGGTGCCGATGGGGATCGGGATCGACATGCGGGTCGCCATGGAGACGTAGTCGGTGTTCGGGGTGACGAAGGAGCTGCCGTGGTTGGCCGAGATGTTGGGCACCCGGAGGATCTGCTTGGTCTTGAAGTCCCGGAGGTCGATGCGGGCGATCCGGCCCTGGGCGTTGTCGTTGATGAAGAGCCAGCGGCCGTCGTACTCGCCGCCGGTCTCGGAGAAGGCCGGGTGGTGGGAGTCGCCCCAGGTGAAGCCCTCGAGCATCTCCTTCGACTCGTCGTCGAAGCCGTAGCCGGTCCCCGGGTAGGGCGTGAACACCGGGATCGTCGCGATGTGGCGCATCGACGGCACCCCGGAGACGAAGATCTGACCGCTGTGTCCGCCGGAATAGAACAGGTAGTACTCGTCCAGGTCACCGGGCGCCACGTAGGTGGCCAGCGCCGCGTCGGTGATGTCCGAGCCGGAGCCGGAGCCACCCCGGGCTCCGCGACGACGCTCCGGTCCCTGGCTGCACGCCAGCCCCACGAGTCCCGCCAGGAGCGGCAGCACCAGCGCCAGCCGCCAAGTTCGCGTCCTCATCGGTGTCCTCCTTCCCTCTCTCAGAAACGTCATTCGGCGGCCGCCTTCTCGGCGGCCCGGTTCTTCACGATGTCGTAGGCCTTCGTGATCTTCTCGATGGCCTCCCACTTCTCCGCGTCGGTCAGGACGATCTGGCTCTCGAGGATGATCTTCATGGTCCCGGTCGGCTCGAAGAGGAACTCCTCCACCGTCTTGCCGAAGCGGGTCCGCACGTCGTCGGGGGCGAAGGACAGGTCCGGACCCTTCTCCGTCGGGGACTTGATGTCGAAGGCCACCATGCTGTGACACACGAAGCAGCTCTTCTCCACGAAGAAGGCGCCGTCGCCCTCCCGCATCCGGAGGTTGCGCTCGCGCTCCTCGTCGGTCAGCTCGTCCTTCAGGTCGATCCCGGGCAGGTAGGCCCGGGGCAGGTCCCGGTCGTCCTTCCAGCTCATCACCAGCATCGCCAGGGCCTGGGCGTCCTTCGACTGGAAGTTCATCTCCGGCATGATCGTGCCCGGGACGATGGTGGGCGGCGACTGGAAGTGCTTGATGTGCCAGTTGAAGATCGTCTGCTGGTCCGAGACCAGGTTCGAGAAGTCGAACCCCTCGGCGTGCTTGTCTCCCGCGTGGGTGAGGTCCGGGCCCAGGCGGCCCCCCTCGCCGTTGATCACGTGGCAGACCTTGCAGCCCTTGCTGCGGACGAGCTCCTTGGCGTGGTTGATGTACCCCATCCCCGGCGTGGAGCGCTCGTAGCGGTGGCAGACGTTGCACTGGATCTCGTGGAGAGGGGGCGGGTTGCGGGGGTCGTACTCCGAGGCCGGGATCTGGCTGAGGAGAGGCTCCTCCCAGTGCTCCACCCAGCCGTGGGCCTCGGCCTCGTCGAGGGCGAACCCCTGGCCGCCGTGGCACATGGTGCAGCCGAACTCCTCGACCGGGTGGGCCGCGAGGAGCTCGGGCTTCGGGTGGCTGGCCCAGGGCTGCTCCACGTCGTCGAGCCCCTTCCAGCCCACCCCCAGGTGACAGGTGGTGCAGCGGTCGACGCGGCCGAGGTCCTCGACCCACACCTGCTGGACCCCGGAGGGGATCTGCGAAGCCTCGAGATCGGGGATCCTCTCCTCCAGGATGTACCCGAACTCCGTCTGGTAGGACTTCCACCCCGGCCGGGAGTCCACGAGGATCACCGCCACCGCCAGCACCAGGGTCAGGGCCCCGACCGCCAGGAGAGTCGTCAGCTCACGGTTGCCGATTCGCTTCATCGGGTCCTCACAGGGGGATGGGATGCCCGGGCCAGGCCTGCCACGGCCAGTAGAACTCCCAGTTGGGGCCGCGCAGCGCGGTCCCGGTGTAGGTGAGCAGGACGAAGGCGACGATGAAGGCGCAGAAGATGCCGATCATCGCGGAGCGGGTCGAGCCGCTCTTCCTCCAGATCACGAGGTAGAGGACGGCGAAGAAGAGAAGCAGCAGGGTGGCGGGGTTGAAGACGTCGAAGAAGACCTGGCTCTCGATCCCGCTGAAGGCCTCCCGGCCCGGCACCAGGACCGCGAGGACGAGGCAGCCGACGGTGGTCAGGAGGCCGTAGACGAAGCCGACGATCCCCCAGCGACGACCCGGGCCGTCGGTGAACCAGAAGCCGATGCCCTTCTGCTCCCGGTCCACGTAGGGGATCGCCGCCAGGCCGAGGAGAACGAGGCCGGGGATGACCACCCCGCCCACCAGCGCCGAGTACCCCACCAGCTCCTGCAGGCCCAGGAAGTACCAGGGCGCCTTGGCCGGGTTGGGCGTGATCTCGGGGTTGGCGGCGGCCTCGAGGGGGGCCCGGAAGACGAGGGCCAGGGCCAGGGAGACGGCGATCACCGCCAGGGTCACGATCAGGAGACGCACGGTGAGGAAGGGGGTCGAGGGAACCGAGTTGTCCTCGTTGAGGGTCGTGGGGTCCGACACCTGCACGGTGGTGCCGGAGGCGATGCCCAGGACGCTGTAGGTCTTGGTCTTCTTCGGGACCATCGGGGCCCGGACGAGGGCCTCCTCCCGCACCTGCTCGACGATGGCCAGGCCGCCGTCCTTGCGGATGCGCCACATGTGCCAGGCCGCGATCCCGAAGAGCGCCAGCGGCAGCACCACGCAGTGCAGGACGTAGAAGCGGATGAGGGTGGGCTGGCCGATGAGGGTCCCCCCCAGGAGCGTCTGGCGCATCTGCTCGCCGACCAGCGGCACGCTGGCGGCGATGTTGGTCCCGACGGTGACCGCCCAGAAGGCCAGCTGGTCCCAGGGCAGCAGGTAGCCGGTGAAGCTCAGGACCAGGGTCAGGGCCAGGAGCACCACCCCGAGCACCCAGTTGAAGGGGCGATTCGAGGGCGCGACCCGGCCCGCCTTGTACGACCCGGTGAGGAACACCCGGAACATGTGGAGGAAGACCACCGCCACCATGAGGTGAGCGCACACCCGGTGCAGGCCCCGGAGGACCCAGCCGAAGCTCACCGCGTACTCGAGGTCCTTCACCGTCCAGTACGCCCGCTCCACCGAGGGCACGTAGAGGAACATGAGGACGACCCCGGTGAGGGTGAGGACCAGGAAGAGGACGAAGGAGATCGTCCCGAGGTACATCGAGTACGAGAACTTCATCCCCCGCAGCGTCACGCGGTTGGGGAACCAGTGCAGGAGGAAGTTGGCGACGATGCCGCTGCCCGCCTCGCGGTTGGATTCCGGCCGCCACGACCACAGCAGCGTGTCCCAGAGCCCGGTCTTCGGTCGCAGGTTCATCTAGACCACCAGTCGGAAGTCGCGATCGACCTCCCGCCCGAGGTCGACGACCAGCTGACCGTCGGCGGGAGAGATCTCGACGATGGAAGGACTGGAGGGGCCGGGGCGCCGGCCCCGCGTAGTTGGTGCCCTCGCCGCGAAATCTCGAGCCGTGGCACGGACAGAGGAACTCGCCCGGCGACTCGAAGGTGAGCCCCCGGACGGTCTCCTCCTTCGGCTGCTTGTAGGGGGCGAACTTGACGGTGCAGCCGAGGTGGGTGCAGACCCCCGAGACCGCGCGGAAGCCGTTGGCGGCGCGGAAGAGGAAGACCCGCTGGGCGTCGAGAAAGGTGACGCCGGGCTGGAAGGCCTCGGGCAGGCCCACCGGGAACTTCCGGGGGGCTCGTAGAGCACGTTGGGAAAGAGCGACCGGACGAACGGCCAGCTCGTCAGAAGCGCCCCGACACCGACGACGATGCCGGTGAGGCGGGTCAGGAAGCCACGCCGCGCCTGAGCGCTCGAGGCGGGCCGCTCGCCGGGGGGCGGCGAGGGTTTCGCGTCAGTCCTGGTTTTCTCCGCCACTTTCGTCACTCCGTGGTTTCGGTGAAGTTGAAGCGTCTCCATCGTCATCGCGTCCGTCGGGCAGCGCCGCGCGCACAGGCCGCAGCGAATGCACAGCGTGTCGTCCTTCAGCAGGACGGTCAGGGGTGCGTCGGGGTCGTGCCCGTAGCTCGCCAGCGCCGCCTGCTTCTGGTCCTCGGGCATGTCGACCCGCTCGAGGGGAACGAAGACCAGGCACTTCTCGGGGCACACGTCGGCGCACCGGTTGCACAGCACGCAGCGCTCGGGGTCGTAGATGGTGTCGACGTGGCAGGAGAGGCAGCGCTCGGCCTGGGCCTTCGCCTGCTCCTCGCTCATCACGTGCTCGACCTCGGCGATCCCGGTGCGGCGATCGACCTCGGTCGTGGGCGCTGCGCGGCGCTCGCGCTTCTCGTACCCCGCCGGCATCCCGTACTCGTCGGACGGGACCTTTCGGATCTCGACCCGGAGACGGACCGCGGGCTCGCTCCCGCCCAGGTAAGGTGTGGATCGACCGCGCCGCGGTCTTGCCGTTGGCCACCGCCTCGATGGCGATCCGCGGACCGAAGGCGGCATCGCCTCCGGCGTAGACGCCGGCCGCGGTGGTGGCCAGGGTCTCGGGGTCGATCTTGATCGTGCCGCCGCGCGTCAGCTCGACGCCGTCCTCGTCGCGGAGGAAGCTGAAGTCCGGCTGCTGCCCGATGGCGAGGATCACCGAGTCGGCCTCGAGGGTCATGCCCTTCGACTCGTCGAACCGGGGGCTGAAGCGGCCGCTCTCGTCGAAGACCCGCGTCACCCCCACGAACCGGACCCCGGTGACGTGCCCGTTGCCGAGGATCTCCTGCGGGCCCCAGGCCGGGTGCAGCCTGATCCCCTCCTCCTCCGCCTCGCGCAGCTCGTCGCGGCCCTGGACGGTGCGGGCAGCCGGCAGCTCGGCCAGGCTCTCGAGGGACACCACGTGGACCTCGGAGGCGCCGCCGCGGAGCGCTCCGCGGGCGGCGTCCATCGCGGCCTGGCCGTGGACCGCCTCGGCGGTCCTCTCGATCTCCTCCATCGGGGCGTAGAACTCCCGGACCGCGGTGCGGGCGGCGTCGAGGGCGACCGAGCCGCCGCCGATGACGATCACCCGGCTCCCGAGGTTCACGCGGTAGCCCCGGTTGAGGTTCAGCAGGTAGTCGACGGCCTTGACCACGCCGTCCTTGTCGACGCCCGGGATCTGGAGGTCGCGGCCGCGCGAGGCCCCCACCGAGACGAAGCACGCCTCGAAGCCTTCGGCGCGGAGCTCCCGCAGGCCGCGCTTCTCGTCGATCCTGACCCCGGTCTCGAACTTCGCCCCCAGCCGCTCGATCACCGACACCTCTCGGTCGATGACCCCCCGGGGCAGGCGGTACTCCGGGATGCCGTATCGCAGCATGCCCCCGGTGTCCGGGAGGCCCTCGAAGACGGTCACCGCGTAGCCGAGCACGGCCAGGTCGTGGGCGCAGGCCAGGCCCGCGGGGCCACTCCCGATCACCGCGACCTTCCGGCCCGACGCCTTCGCCGCTCCCTCGCGTTGGAGCTGCGAGAGGTGCCAGGTGCGGACGCACGCGGGGTCGGGCGTCGCCGCGCCTTCCTTCCTGGACTCGACCAGCTTCCGGAAGGACTCTGGCTGCGCCGACTCCGCCCCGAAGCGCTCGGTCACGAAACGCTTGAGTGGGCGAATGGTCACCGCCTCGTCCACCCAGCCCCTCCGGCACGCGTCCTCGCAAGGAGCGGAGCACACCCGGCCGCAGACAGAGGCGAGGGGGTTGGGGGACCGCGCGACGAGGAAGGCCTCCTCGAGACGTCCCTCCGCGATCAGCTGGACGTAGCGTCCGGAATCGGTGTGAACGGGGCACGCCTCCATGCAGGGCACGTTCGTCCGATACCAGGTGATCTCGTTGAAGCGTGCCTTGAAGCGGGTGTCGTCGTTCATCGGGCGTGGTTCCTCAGGGAGTGGTCCACCGCGGGGCATGGCGGTAGGGGTGCTCGGCCACGTCCGCCAGCGTGGTGCTCTCGAGAAAGGCGACGTACTGGTCGCGCACGACCGCCCAGCGGTCGTGGGCCAGGCAGGGATCCTCGTCGGAGCACGCATCGCTGCCGGCCAGGAAGCAGCCCGGGTGGGCGGCGGCGCCGTCGATGAACTCGACGACGTCCATGAGCCGGACGTCCTCGGGCCGACGACCGAGGCGGTAGCCGCCCCCGGTCCCCCGCACCGCCTGGACGAGGCTCGCCTTCTTCAGCTCCAGGAGGATCTTCGAGAGATAGTTGGCCGGGACCCCGCTCGACACGGCCAGGTCGCGGCCCAGAATCGCTCGGTCGGGCTCCGCAGCCAGGGAGATCAGGGCACGAAGGGCGTACTCGGCGGTCGTGGACAGCAGGTTTCCAGGCTCCTCGGTGGCTCGTCCGTTGCGCAGACGAACGCGCCCATAATAGACTTCTTCATGAAGAAGTCAAGAAGTTTCCGGCCGCCTGATCATTCAGTCCTAACCCGTTGGAAACACTCTGGTTGCCCGGCGTGCCCAGGCCCGGCGCGGTGCCGGGCCATCGGGCTCGTCGCACCAACGGCCGCCGGGGGTGAGAGGGGGGCACTGACCGGCGGTGGCGTCCAATGCATTGGATCTATGCGGTTTGTGCGTACCGCCTGCAACCGCCGGGCGGGCCGACGCGTCTTCATCTGTAGGAGGGCGCGATGCTCGAGGCGGCGAGGGACGTCACGGCCTGGGGGACGGCAGGCGAAGGTGGACGGACCCTTTCGCGAAGCCGGCTCGAGACGCACCGCCGGGAAGTCCTCGCGCGGTTGTCGGTGATGAGCCTCGTCGAGCCCGGGCAGCCGATGGAGGCCCACGCGACCGCCCACGTGGAGGCCGGCGCCGTCGCTCGGGCCTGGCTCGACCTCATCCACTCGGGCCGGTCGGCCAGCAGCTGGGCGGTGACCGCCCCGGCCTTCAAGGAGGCCATCGCACCGGAGGAGTGGCAGGCCGCGCTGCGATCGGTCCGCGCCGCCCTCGGTCGGTGCCGCTCGCGGAGGCTGCGGAGCCAGTCCGCCTTCGAGGCGTTTCCCGGGCTCCCTCCGGGCCCCTACGCCGTGAACCGGTTCGAGAGCGGCTTCGAGGGACGCGACGGAGTGATCGAGACCGTGGCCACCTGTCTCGGCGCCGACGGCCTCTGGCGAGCGACCGCCTACTTCGTGGGGTAGCCGGCCACGGCGACCCGTCTCACGCCGCCGTCGAGTCCGACAGCGGCTTCAGATCGCCCAGGAGTGTCGGGATCAGCTCGGACACGGTCGGGTGGATGTGCACCGCCCTCTGGATGACAGTGTACGGCATGCGGGAGTACATCACGTCGAGGATCGAGTTCTCCATGCCCTTCAGCCACTTCTCGAGGCCGCGGTTGGAGGCCCCGGACACCTCGTCCTTTCGGGCCTGGACCCTCTTCATGTCGACGGTGACGGGCCCCTCGATCTCCACCCCGTATTCGGCCCCCCGGCGGGCCAGGTGGGCGGCCCGGGCGCTGGCGACCAGGGTCTTGGTGGGGATGCAGCCGGTGTTCACGCACGTTCCCCCGAAGAGGTGGCGCTCGACGACCGCCACCTTCTGTCCGGCGTCGGTGAGCCGATCGGCCAGGGACGGGCCGGCCTGGCCCGTCCCGACGATGATGGCGTCGTATCGCGTGCTCATGAGGGTCGGCTCCTTGGGATAGGTCGGACTACGGTCGGTCGTCGAAGGCGCGCTCGAGGGCCGCACGGTCCCAGTCCGCCAGGCGGGCGGCGGCCTCGTAGGTCGTCTGGAGGAACTCGAGGAGCGTCGCGTCGGGATCGGCGGCGTTGCGCACGTCGTCGTACCGCAGGACGAACTCCCCGAGGTCACCGTTCCAGCCCGCGGCCGCGGGGCCGACCTTCGCCTCGGAGAAGCCCTCGGGAGTCGGGTAGGCGTACGAGAAGAAGATGGGGTCGGGCATGGCCACGCTGCCCGGCCAGAAGCCCGCGCTCGAAACCTCGTGGGAGTACGCCTCGCGCGTCACCCGGTCGGGCAGGTTCGGGAAGCCACCCGGGTGCGGCGGAGCGGAGCGGCCCGAGAACCGGGTGACCGCGAGGTCGAAGCTGCCCCAGAAGAAGTGCACGGGGCTGTTCTTGCCGATGAACCGTGCCCGGAACTCGTGGAACACGCGGTCGACCTGGATGAGGGCGCGCCAGAAGCGCTCGACGGCTTCCGGGTCGTAGGAGGAGTGGTCGCGGTCCTCCGCGAACGGAATCGGCTCCTCGACCTCGTTGGGGCGTCCGTGGATCGTCACCGGGAGTCCGAGCTCCTCGAGGGCGACCATCACGGCGGCGTAGAAGTCGGCAGTCGCCTGCGGCCGAAGGAGAAGAGCCCGTGAGTCGCCGTCGGAGGTGGCGACGACGAGCTCGTGCTTCAAGAAGTCGAAGTCCATCTGGAACGTGCGTTCTCGGTGCGGGATCGACGAGGTGGTCAGCCCCCGGGGAGTGACGTAGAGGGTCACGTGCCACGAGTGGTTGATCCACGGCGTCTGCGCCAGGCGGATCTTCCCTACGATCTGGGTCCACATGTGGAGCGTGGCCGCGGTGTCCTTCCAGCCCTCGAACGGCAAGCGCCGGCCACCGCTCCATGGCTCCGGCTCTCGAGTTGCTCATCGGTCTCCTCTCCCCTCGGCCCCCCCAGGAGGCGAGCACGAATCACCGCGCTCCCTCAGGCCAGATCGAAGGCCAGCAGCTCGGCGTCCCCTCCGTCGAAGGTCACGCTCGACTCGCCGCTGATCATCACCCCGTCTCCCTCGGCGAGAGCGGAGCCGTTCAGCGAGGTGGCGCCACGGGCCACGTGGATCCAGGCCGACCGGCCGGGGTCCAGCTCGAGCGGCCGCTCCCGTCCCTCGTCGAGCAAAGTCAGCCCGAGGCGCACGTCCTGGGCGAGGCGAATCGCGTCCGTCCCGGAATCGCCGGAGGCCAGGGTGACCCAGCCCTCCCGCGCCTTCTCCCGATCGACCGGACGCTGGTCGTAGGCCGGCTTCAGTCCCTCTTCGGCCGGGACCACCCAGATCTGGAGGAAGTGGACCGGCTCCGTCTTCGAGTGGTTGTGCTCGCTGTGGGTGACGCCGGTCCCGGCGCGCATGAACTGGATCTCCCCGGGACGGATGACGGAGCCGGTTCCCATGGAGTCCTTGTGCTCGAGCCCGCCTTCGAGGACGTAGGAGAGGATCTCCATGTCCCGGTGGCCGTGGGTCGGGAAGCCGCCGCCCGGCGCCACCCGGTCGTCGTTGATGACGCGGAGGGCCCCGAATCCCATGTGCTGCCGATCGAAGTACTCCCCGAAGGAGAAGGTGTGCCGGCTGTCCAGCCAGCCCCAGTCCGTCCGTCCCCGGTCCCCCGCCGGTCTCAGCGTGATCATCCACCTCTCCCCTGGTCCCCGCGCCGGGTCACCAGCGTGCGCCGCGCCCTCGCCGGAGCTCGCTTCCTTCCAGCTTGTCTGGATACTTGGATTTCAGTGTACAGAATCGCCCTCCGGGGCCCAACCCGGTCCGACGCCCCGCCTGCGATGGGCGCCGGATAACGGGCTGCCGCTGTTTGCCGGTCCCTGACGCTGTGCTAGCGTGAGTCGCACCCGTGACCACCACCGCAGACCCGCAGGAGGTCGAGCAGCTTCGGGGTCGAGTACGGCTCTACCTGGGCGTCATGCTGCTCATCGACGTGTTCTCCTACGTGAGCGACGCGGTGACCCCGCTCGTCCTCGACGACCTGAAGTACCCGGAGATGCCCCCTCGCTTCACGCTGCTGCGCCGGGGTGTCACGGTCACCCTCGCCGCGCTGTGGTTGCTGACCCGGTTCGCTCGGCCAGGTCGGCTCGCGCTCGGCGCGCTCGAGAGTGGCGTGACGCTCGGCCTCGTGTGGGTGTACATCCACCTGGCCCTGACCTACACGAGCCCGGTGCTGCCGGCGTACGGGCCGGCCTTCGCGATGTTCGGCATCCTCCTCCTGCTCTCCGTCCGGGCCTCGCTCGTGCCGAGCCCGGTCATCCGCACGGTCGTCATCGGCGATCTCCTCGGTCGTGAGCCTTCTCGTCCTTCGCGCGCGAAGCTCTCAGCGCCCTCGACCCCGTCGTCATCGACGGGCTGACCTTCATCGGTGGGGCGTTCGTGGTGGCCACCGGGTTCACGTCGCACGTGATCTACGGCCTGCGCCGGCAGGTTCGCCACGCGATGCGCCTCGGCCAGTACGAGCTCGGCCGCAAGCTGGGAGAGGGCGGCATGGGTGTCGTCTACGAGGCCACCCATCTGATGCTGCGCCGACCCACCGCGGTGAAGCTCCTTCCGATCGACAAGGCCGGGGAGCAGACGATCGCCCGCTTCGAGCGCGAGGTCCGGCAGACCAGCCGCCTCGAGCACCCCAACAGCGTGTCCATCTACGACTACGGGCGCACCCCGGACGGGCAGTTCTACTACGCGATGGAGTACCTCGACGGCGTCACGCTCGAGCAGCTCGTCGTCATGGACGGGCCGGTCGGCGCCGCGCGCGCCGGGCTGATCCTGCAGCAGGCGGCGCACGCCCTCGCCGAGGCGCACGCCATGGGCCTCATCCACCGCGACATCAAGCCCGCCAACATCATGCTCTGCGAGCGCGCCGGGGTCCCCGACACCGTCAAGGTGCTCGACTTCGGGCTGGTCAAGGCGATCGACGACCCGGGCGTCGACGACAACCTCACCCAGGCGAACACCATCGTCGGGACGCCGCACTATCTGGCGCCCGAGGCGATCTCGAGTCCCGACGACGTCGGCCCGCCGTCCGACGTGTACGCGCTCGGCGCGATCGGGTTCTTCCTGGTCACCGGGCGCGAGGTGTTCCCCGGCCAGTCGGTGATCGAGGTCTGCTCGAAGCACCTCAAGGACGCGCCGGAGCCGCCGTCGGCGGTGCGCGGCGTCGCGATCGATCCCGGCTTCGAGGCGCTGATCCTGCGCTGCCTCGAGAAGCGGCCCGAAGACCGACCACGCGACGGCGCCGTCCTGGCCCACGAGATCGAGCAGCTCGACCTGGCGGGCTGGACGCTCGAAGACGCACGCGCGTGGTGGCGCGAGCTTCCGGGAAGGCGCGACGGCGCGATGGACGGGACACCGCCCCCGCGGACGCAGCTCGCGGTCGACGTCGAGGGACGCCGGTAGGCTGGCGGTCGGCGACGCGCAACGGCAGGCCCTCGACCGGCGGCCGGCGGCGCGAGGTGCCCTCGCGAGGGCGGCCGTCAGGAGCCGAAGACCTTCTTCAGGAAGCCCCCCAGCTTCTCGGTGTTGGCGATTCGGTAGATCACCGAGACCTTGAGGCGCCACTCGCGGAGGCCAGCGGTTCCCTGCGTCTCGGGCGAAGGGGGGAGGCCCAGCTCCACGGCGCGGCCGACATGATAGACGAGGCTGATGTCCTCGGAGGTGCGAACCGAGCCCCACCGGTACTCCAGAGCGACGTCGAATTTCAGGCTGTTCGTGTTCACCCCCGTCCCGGCCGCCAGGACGGTGTAGACGAGGTCGTCGCGCAGGAGCGGGTCGCGCCCGCCCTGCGGCTCGTAGGCCAGCCCCAGGCGGAGGGGGATGTAGACCCCTTTGGCCGGAAACAGCTTCTCCATGCCCAGGTTCAGCGACACCGTGTCGCGAGTGGCGCTCAGCTCGGGGGGCAGCCCGTCGAACCCGCTCACGACGTCGTCAGAGGGCTGCACCAGGCCCTTGACCAGGAACTGAGTCCACTCGTTGTAGGTCACGTCCAGGGCCAGTCGCAGGAGCGGCCGGGGTCGCCAGACGACGCCGGCCCCGAAGGATTGCGGGAAGCGGAGCTCCGCACCGGGGGGAGTGCTCCAGTCGATCGGTTCGATGAGGGTCGACCGCACGGAGAAGGTCTCGGCGAGATCGCCCCGCAGGGGTCCGTGATAGACGAACCCCAGGCTCACCGCTGGATAAGCGAGGAGAAGCCCGAGGTTCAGGGCGTGACCGCTGAGCCGGTCGGTCTGGGCCGTGGACAGGAAGTCCGTGGGCCCGAGGACTCCCGGGTCCTCGTTGAGGTCCGACCGCTCCTCCCACTCCCCACGAAAGAAGTCCAGGCTCGCGCCCACCGAGAGCCGGCTGGTGATGCCGACTGCCCCGGCGAGCGACCAGACGTCGATGCTTCCGTCGGTGGCTCCGTTGACGCGAACGGTGCTCTCCGGGCGGGCGGGCGCGGACACGGCCACCCGCTGCGTGTCGCCCTGCAGCCGGTTCGCGAGCCGGTACAGACGCCGCCACCCGACCTGCAGGGTCACGGGCTTGCCGGCCAGCCTGAAGGGCACGGCCGCGCTGGCGAACTCCAGGTCGGCGATCGAGCTCGTGGTGGCGAGGGTCGTGTAGGCCGTGGAAAGATCCAGCGTCCGGTAGCCTTCGAGCGAACGGCTGCGGCGGCTGGAGCTGTGGACCAGCGAGAACTCCGGCTTGAGCAGCTGGGAGAGCCCCGCCGGGTTCCAGGAAGCCGCGGTTCCGTCATCCGAGACCGCAATGAACGCGTTGCCCATCCCGGCCGCCCGGGCGCCGGAGCCAGGCCGGTTGAGGGAGATGTCCTGAGCGGCGACGGTGCTCGCCGCCGTCAGCAGGACGAACGCCGCCAGCCCGAGGCGTCTCACCGGCCCTCCGTGAGGTAGTCGGACAACTCGTTGCGCAGCTCCTCCGCGCTCGGCCGGTCGGCGGGCTCCTTGCTCAGCAGGCACAGGACCAGCCGATCGAGCTCGGCGGGCAGAGAGTAATTGAGAGATGAGGGGGCCGGAGGCGGCGTGGTGCAGTGGTGGCGCAGCACGGCGAAGGCGGTGTCCCCCGCGAACGGCAGGCTGCCCGTCAGCATCTCGAAGAGGACCACGCCGAGCGAATAGACGTCGCTGGCCGGCTGGCTGGCGGCCTCCACGGTCTCGGGGGCCACGTAGCTGGGAGTGCCCAGAAAGGAGCCGGTCGTGGTCAGTCCCTCCAGATGCTGCGCACGGGCGATGCCGTAGTCCATGACCTTCACCGCTCCCGAGGAGTCGATCATGATGTTCGATGGTTTGAGATCCCGGTGGATCACGCCCTTGCTGTGCGCGTAGTCCAGGGCCTCCGCCACCTGCGCGGTCAGCCGTACGGCTTGTCCAAGATCCAGGCGGCCCTCCCGATCGAGGCGCGCCGCCAGCGTCTCACCACGGAGGAGCTCCATGGCAAAGTAGGGGACCTCCCCGACCTGGCCCCGGTCGAAGATGCGGATGATGTTCGGGTGGTGGAGAGTGCGACCGAGCTCGGCCTCACGCAGGAAGCGCTCCCGGAACCGGTCGTCGTCGAGGAAGCCAGCGAGAGGGCGCTTCAGGGCGAGCGCCTCGCCCTTGCGCACGGCCTCATAGACGACGGCCATCCCTCCCTTGCCGATGCGACGGACGAGAGAGTAGTCGCCGAACGGCAGGGGGAAGACCTCGTCGGTCCCGGGATCTGCGGGACCGCCCACGAGGGACGGCGTCTCATCGCTCTCGGAGGGCGTCACCGGTTGCCGCACCACGCCCCGGACGAGCAGCGCGATCACCAGGATCAGGACAACGACGATGCCGACGACGGGCCCGAGCGCCACCCGGCGCCTGGGGAGCGGCTCCGTCTCCGGCGGGGCCCGGGGCGGGGCCACCGGGCGGCGGGGCAGCCGGGCCTCGAACGCCACCGACTCACCTGCGATCTCGATCTCGCGGACGACGTCCTCGCGACCGTCCGACGAGAGCCGGACACGGTGCCGGCCCGCGGCGAGCGCCCGGAGACTCAGCCGGCCGGTCTGGGGGTCCGTGCTTCCCCGCGGCTCGTCGTCGAGGAAGACCCGCGCACCAGGCGGGTCGGACGTGATGTCGAGTGTGGGCCGGGCTTCCCGTCGCCGCGGTGGGGTCGGCGCGGGCTCGGGGGTCGGATCACCCCGCCGTTCTCTCTGGGTGGTTGGAGGCGGGCTCTGCGGCGGCGGCCGCTCCTCTCGCGGCGGGTCGACCGCCATGGGCGTGGGTTCCGTTGCGTCGGGTGGGGATTGCGATGGAGCGGCGCCGGCAACGGGGACCGAGGGCGGCGCGGGCTCGGCCGCGGTTTCGCGCGGGGGAGTCGGCTCGGGCGTGGAAGGAGGCTCGGCTGGCGGCTGCTTCGCCTCGATGAGCGCCTGCACGCGGGCCTCGAGCGCCGCTCGCTCCCCCAGGGGCTCGATGCCGAGGCGAGCCGAAACCCGCAGCGCCTCGGCCGCGTCCTCCGCCGCATCGAGAAGGAGGTAGGCCTCGGCAAGGCGCAGGTAGGGAAAGTATTGCGGCTCGAAGTTGGTGCCGTAGGTCGGCACGAGAACCCCGGGCTGCGGCCGTTCCTCGATCGCGCGCTTCAGCAGCTCGACGGCCTTTGGCGCCTGCCCCTTCCGGAGCGCCGCAAGACCGCCGGAGTAGAGCTCGTGCCACTGCTGGGCCGACGTCGTCCGAGGCGCCAGTCCCCCGAGCGCCAGCAGCACGACGACGGTCCAGAGTCGACGGCTCGACCCGCGCACGATCATGGAGCCCTTTCTCCCGGGGCCGCGAAACCCCTGGACGAACCCTGGGCGGCACAGCACGGCCTGCGCCGCGAGGCCTGGGTGTCAGCGTCGTATTCTACGCTCTAGGGAAGGGGCCTTGACGCGCGCGGGCTCCCTGCCAATCGGGGGAAGGTCCTTTCGACGAGACGAGACGGGCCCTGTGGTAGTCTGACTTTCCGTTCGGGAACCCGTTCTCCATGCTGACCCCTGTCCTCCTCCTGTTCGCCCTGGCCGCGATCGCGCCCGGCCTGCAGCGCCTGCTCCGCGATCGCACGGGAACGGTCCTGGCCGTGGTCCCGGCGGCGCTGTTCGGTTGGTTCCTGACCTCGCTCGACGCCGTCACCCGGGGCGAGGCCTGGGCGGAGTCGTGGGCCTGGGTCGAGGCGCTGGGAATCCGCCTCTCCTTCCGCCTCGACGGCCTGTCGCTGCTCTTCGCCCTGCTCGTGACCGGCATCGGAGCCCTGGTTCTCGTCTACGCCGGCAGCTACTTCAAGGGAGACGCCCGGCTCCCCCGCTTCTACGCCGCCATCCTCTTCTTCATGGGGGCCATGCTCGGGCTCGTCCTCGCCGACGACGCGATCGGGCTCTTCGTCTTCTGGGAGCTGACCAGCATCAGCTCCTACATCCTGATCGGCTTCAACCACGAGAAGGAGGAGGCGCGCTCCGCGGCCCTGCAGGCGCTGTTCGTCACGGGAGGCGGGGGGCTGGCGCTGCTGGCCGGGCTCCTCCTGCTGGGACAGGTCGCCGGGACCTTCCAGCTCTCGGCCCTCGAGGCCCAGGCCGCGGTCATCCAGGCTCACCCCCTCTACCTGCCGGTGCTGCTCCTGGTGCTGGCCGGGGCGTTCACCAAGTCGGCGCAGTTCCCCTTCCACTTCTGGCTCCCCGGGGCCATGGCCGCGCCGAGCCCGGTGAGCGCCTACCTCCACTCCGCGACCATGGTGAAGGCCGGGATCTACCTCCTGGCCCGGCTGAACCCCGCCCTCGGCGGCACCTCCGAGTGGCACTACATCATCATGGTGACCGGGACGGTGACCCTCGTCGTGGGTGCGGTCCTGGCGTACGGCCAGACGGACCTCAAGCGCCTCCTCGCGTTCACGACGGTGAGCGGGCTCGGGACCCTCACCCTTCTCATCGGGATCAGCACCGAGCTCTCCGCCCAGGCGGCCATGGTCTTTCTCCTCGTGCACGCCCTCTACAAGGCGGCCCTCTTCCTCGGGGTGGGGACCCTGGACCACGAGGCGGGGAGCCGGGACCTCCGGGTCCTCGGCGGGATCGCCCGGGCCATGCCCCTGACCGCGGCCGCGGTGGCGATCTCCGCGGTCTCGATGGCGGGGCTGCCACCGATGTTCGGGTACGTGGCCAAGGAGTTCTTCTACGAGGCGAAGAGCGGGGCGCCTCATGCGGGGCCGCTCGTGACCCTCCTGAGCTTCGCCGGCAGCGCCTTCGTGGCCGCCACCGCCGGCCTCGTCGGCTGGCGGGCGTTCTTCGGCCCGAGGCGGGGCGAGACACCCCGGACGGCCCACGAGGGCCCGCCCGCCCTCTGGATCGGGCCCGTCATCCTCGCCGCCGTCAGCGTCCTGCTCAGCCTGCTGCCGGACCGTCTGGCGGTGCCCTTCATCCAGCCCGCGGCGACCGCGGTCCACGGCGCGCACACCGAGCTCGAGCTCTCGACCTGGGTGGGCCTGAGTCCGGCCTTCGTCCAGAGCCTCGTCATGCTCGCCCTCGGCTTCGCGCTCTACCTCGCCCACGACCGCGCCGTCGTGCTCACCGGCCGGCTGCGGGGACTCGCGGCGTGGGGTCCCGCGCGCGCGTACCGCCTGGCCCTCGACGGCCTGGTCCGTCTCGCGCGCTGGCAGACACGCCTCCTCCAGGGGGGCCTGCTGGGCACCTACCTCGTCGTCGTCATCGGGACCACGGTCGTGCTCGCGGGAGGGGTGCTCCTCGACCGCGCGGGCTGGCCCGGGGTCAGCCTCGACGAGGCCCACGTCCACGAGGTGCTGGCCGCGCTCGCAATGGTGGCGGGGGCCGTCCTGGTCGTGCGCGCCCGCTCGGTTCTGTTCGCGGTGGCCTCCCTCGGGATCGTCGGCTACGGGCTCGCCCTGCTGTTTCTCTTCTTCGGCGGACCCGACCTGGCCCTGACCCAGCTCGCGGTGGAGACGCTCACCGTCATCCTCTTCGTGCTGGTCCTGCGGCGCCTGCCCCCGCTCCGCTCCCTCTCCTCTCCCTCGAAGCGCACGCGCGACGCCGTCGTCGCCCTGGCCGGGGGCGCGGTGATGTCGGGGATCGTCCTGGCCACCGCCGCGACGTACCACCCGGCACCGCTCCGGACCTACTTCGCCGAGGCCAGCGTTCCCCTGGCCCAGGGGCGCAACGTGGTGAACGTCATCCTCGTGGACTTCCGGGCCCTCGACACCCTGGGGGAGATCACCGTGCTCGGGGTGGCGGCACTGGGAGTGCTGGCGTTGATGCGCCTTCGTGGCGACTCGGCCCCGGAGGAGCGGTCGTGATCATCCGGGACTCGCTGATCCTCCGGACGACGACCCGGCTCCTGTTTCCGCTGACGCTCGTCTTCTCGGTCTTCCTTCTCGTCCGGGGACACAACGAGCCGGGAGGGGGATTCGTCGGCGGCCTGAGCGCGGCCGCGGCCTTCGCCCTGGTGCTGGCCTCCGACGGGCTCGCCACGGCCCGGCGCCTGCTGCGCCTCGACCCCCGCAGCTTCATCGGTGCCGGCCTCGCGGTGGCCCTGCTGAGCGGGGTGCCGCCCCTCGCGCACGGCGGGGCGTTTCTCACCGGATACTGGCTGAAGGCGAAGCTCCCGGTGATCGGGCACCTCGGGACCCCCTTCGTCTTCGACGTCGGCGTCTACCTGGCGGTCCTGGGCGTGGTGGCGACCATCATCTTCGAGCTGGCCGAGGAGCGACCGTGACCGTCGTCCTCGCCCTCGTCATCGGCGTGCTGTACGCGGCCGGCCTCTACCTCGTGATGCGCCGCAGCATGGTCAAGCTGATCCTCGGGCTCGCGCTCCTCGCCCACGCCGCCAACCTCCTGATCTTCACCCTGGGGGGCCTCACCCGCGGGGGGACGCCGGTCGTGCCCCCGGGCGGGGAGGCGCTCGTCCCGCCCTTCCCCGACCCGGTGCCCCAGGCCCTGGTCCTGACCGCCATCGTGATCGGCTTCGCGGTCCAGGCCTTCGCCCTCGTCCTGGTCAAGCGCGCCCACCAGGAAGCGGGGACCGACGACCTCGACGTGCTGAAGACCACGGACTCCCAGCCATGAGCGCGCTGGTCGTGCTCCCGATCCTGGTGCCCCTGGGCACAGCCATCGCGTGCCTGCTCGCGCGCCGGCGCCGGGGGCTGCAGCGCGGGATCAGCGTGGCGGGGGCGGCCATCCTCCTGGCGGTGGCGGCGGGCCTCCTGCACCGCGTGTCGTCCGGGGGCATCCAGGTGATGCGGGTGGGGGGGTGGCCCGCGCCCTTCGGCATCACCCTGGTGGCCGACCTGCTCGCCGCGATCATGGTGCTCCTCACCGGGATCACCGGGCTCGCGGTGGCGGTCTACGCCCTCGGGTCGATCGACGAGCGGCGCGAGGCGCACGGCTTCCACACCCTCTACCACGTGCTGTTGATGGGGGTCTGCGGGGCCTTCCTGACCGGGGACCTCTTCAACCTCTACGTCAGCTTCGAGGTCATGCTGATGGCGTCGTTCGTGCTCCTGGCGCTCGGCGGCGAGCGCGGACAGCTCGAAGGAGCGGTCAAGTACGTGACGCTCAACCTGCTCTCCTCGGCCGTCTTCCTGGCCGCGGTGGGGGTGCTGTACGGGATCGCCGGCACCCTCAACATGGCGGACCTGGCGCGCGCCACCTCCCTCGGCCTCGCCCCGAACCTCGTGCCGGTCCTGTCGGTCCTGTTCCTCGTGGCGTTCGGCATCAAGGCGGCGCTCTTCCCCTTCTTCTTCTGGCTGCCGGCCTCGTACCACACGCCGCCGGTCGCGGTCTCGGCGGTCTTCGCCGGGCTCCTGACCAAGGTCGGCGTCTACGCCCTCATCCGCGCCTTCACCCTGATCTTCGTCGGCGACACCGCCTTCACCCACGGGCTCATCCTCCTCGCCGCGGCCCTGACGATGGTGACCGGGGTGCTGGGGGCGGCCGCGCAGATGGAGTTCCGGCGGGTCCTGTCCTTCCACATCGTCAGCCAGATCGGGTACATGGTCATGGGCCTCGGACTGCTGACGCCCCTGGGCCTCGCCGGCTCCGTCTTCTACCTGATCCATCACATCGTGGTGAAGACGAACCTCTTCCTCGTCGGCGGGATCGTTCGTCGTCTCGGCGGCAGCGAGGCCCTCAAGGACCTCGGTGGTCTCTACCGCACCCACCCCTTCCTGGCCCTCGTGTTCCTGGTCCCCGCCCTCTCCCTCGCCGGGATCCCGCCGCTGTCGGGCTTCTGGGGGAAGATGGTGCTGGTGCAGGCCGGCCTGGAGGCCGGGGCCTGGGGCATCACCGCCGTCGCCCTCGCGGTCAGCCTCCTCACCCTCTACTCGATGACGAAGCTGTGGAACGAGGCCTTCTGGAAGCCGCGCCCCCTCGACGTATCCGGGCCCCGGGCGGAGGCCGCCCCCGTGCCCGCCACCCTCATGGGCCCCGTCCTCGCCCTCGCCGCCATCACCGTCGCGGTTGGCCTGGGGGCAGGCCCCGTCTTCGACCTCGCGTCGCGCGCCGCCGCCCAGCTCTCCGATCCCTCGCTCTACATCGCGGCCGTCCTGGGCCCGGGAGGCCTGCGGTGATCCGAACCGTCGTGCTCCTCGCGCTCGCCTGGGTGGCCCTGACCGGCGACGTGTCCCCGGCGAGCGCCCTGTTCGGGCTGGTCCTGGGCGCCCTGGCGGTGTGGGTCGCCTGGCCGCTGGGACCCTACCCGCTGTTCACACGGGTCCGACCGCTGAAAGCCGTGGGACTCCTGGTGTACTTCGCCGGTCAGGTCGTGGTCGCCAACCTCAAGGTGGCGGCGGCGGTCCTCGGTCCCCGGCGGCTCCTCCGCCCGGCCCTCGTCGCCGTGCCCCTCGACGTGACCGGGGACGATCAGATCGGCGTCCTCTCGAACCTGATCACCCTGACCCCGGGCACCCTGAGCCTCGACGTCTCCGAGGACCGGACGACCCTCTTCGTGCACGCCATGTCCGCGTCGAGCGCCGAGGACCTTCGGCGGGAGATCAAGGAGGGGTTCGAGCGCCGGGTCCGGGAGGCGCTCCCGTGAGCCCGGCGGTCTGGGGCGGGTTTGCGGCCCTCGGACTCTGCGGGGTGACGATCCTGCTCGCGGTGGTGCGGCTCGTGAAGGGCCCGAGCACCGCCGACCGCGTGGTGGCCCTGGACCTCCTCAGCGCGGTTGCGGTGGGCATCATCGCCGCCTGGTCGGTGGCGGCCAACGACCCCGTGTACCTCGACGTGGCCCTGCTCGTGGCGCTCGTCGCCTTCCTCGGGACGGTCGCCTTCGCCGGGTATGCCGAGGCGGGGGCCAGGAAGTGACGGCGGGGATCCTCCTGGTCCTCGGGGCCGGCTTCATGCTGCTGGCCGGCGTGGGCCTCGTCCGTCTTCCCGACCTCTTCCTGCGTCTTTCGGCCACGTCCAAGGCCGCGACCCTGGGAGCGGCGCTCACCACCCTCGGGGCCGCGGTCCACTTCGGAGACCCCGCCATCGCGGGCCGGGTCGTCGCCATCGTGTTCTTCTTGTTCCTCACCGCACCGGTGGCCGCCCACAAGATCGGACGCGCCGGCTACCGGCGGGGTGCTCCTCTGTACGGGGGCACGATCTGCGACGAGGCGAAGGGCCGCCTGCCGCGCGACGAAGACTGACGGATGGGGTCAGGTCATGCATCTTGCATCGCGAAGCCCCGGAATGACGCGACACAGGACGACAGGACCCGACCCCTCTTCATCCTGTCAAACTCTGTCCGTTGCCTTGACGCACCCGGGGGCCCAGCCTAGATTCATTCGAGTGTCCCGACAGCCCATCCTGAGAGTCCTCGTCGCCCTCGCCGGGCTGGTCGCCACCGGTCCGCTCCGGGCGGGTCCGCAGACGCCTCCCAGCGCTCAGCCCGCGGACGGCTCGGTGAACTCTGTCGGCATGCTGCTGGTGCGCATTCCCGCCGGAGAGTTCTTCATGGGCTCGTCCGCGGAGGAGGAGGGGCACGTCGCCAACGAGGCGCCGAGGCACCGCGTGCGCATCACGCGACCCTTCGAGATGGGAGCGCACGAGGTGACGAACTCCCAGTTCGCGGCCTTCGTGGAAGCCACGGGGTATCTCACCGAGGCCGAGCGCGACGTCGGGGGCGGGTTCGGGATCGACTTCGAGCGGGCGGAGGTGGTGCAGGACCCCCGGCACACGTGGCGTGACCCGGGCTTTCCCGGCTTCACCCCTGGGCCCGAGCACCCGGTCCTCATGATCAGCTGGAACGACGCGGAGGCCTTCTGCCGCTGGCTCTCGAAAAAGGAGGGACGCACCTACCGCCTGCCGACGGAGGCGGAGTGGGAGTACGCCGCCCGCGGGGGCACGACCACCCCGTGGTGGACGGGGAGCGATCCCCGTGCCCTGGCCGCGACCGCGAACACCGCCGATGCGCCCCTGCGCGAGCACGTGCCCAGGGCGAGCTGGGCCGCGGAGTGGAGCGACGGCTTCCCCTACCTGGCACCGGTGGGCTCGTTCCGTCCCAACCCCTTCGGCCTCTACGACGTGGCGGGCAACGTCTGGGAGTGGTGTCACGACTGGTACCGGGCCGACTCCTACGCCTCCTCCCCACTGGAGGATCCGACGGGGCCCGAGGTCGGCAGCTTCCGCACCATTCGCGGGGGCGGCTGGTTCAACGACGCCCGGCAGAATCGCAGCGCCCAGCGGATCTACTTCAACCCCACGTTCCGATATTGCCTGCTCTCCGGCTTCCGCGTGGTTCGGGAGACCCCGGATAGCCCCTAGACCTGGTCCCCGCGCTTGAACGCCCAGAGCAGCCTCTCGCATTGCCCGGGGTCCTTCGAGAACTCCTCGGCAGTGAGCGGCGTGTTCAGGAACTCGCTGTACCCGGAGACTTGCCGCGTCTCGGGGGCGCTCAGGTCCCGAAAGCCCATCGACCAGTCCCCGAAGCACCGGTCCTCCCTCTCGCCCTCGACGAGGGTGACGATCCCCAGATGACGCGGGTCGCGGCGGATCCGGGCGTAAAGGTCGCGCACCGCCTCCTCCTCGCCCTCGAGGGCCTGCATGAAGTTGCCGTCCCTGTAGAGCAGCATCCCCGTGATCCCCGCGTCGGCGTTGGCCCGGCGGCTCTTCGCGAGGATGTCGAGGAGGTCGTCCTTCGAGATGCTCTCGGCGGCCACGCTGACGTAGACGATATAGAACATGCGTCCTCCCCGGTCGCGGCTCTGGCGACGTCCGGCGAGTCCGTTCTCCCGGCTCGTCGGTCCCAGCTCTTCGCCTGATCGATGGCCTTGCCCCGATTATAGGCTCACCGGCGCCCGAGACCCGGGGCCTACGAAGGACGCGGCCGGGTGTGACGCCTCCCGTCAGTTAGCTCTCCGGTCGTCCGGCCGCCGGCACCTCGGGGTGGTCGGCCCGGGCCGACCGGCGGGCCAGCTGGGTGGCCAGCACGATCACGCCCCAGGTGGCGGCGATCAGCGACGCGCTCAGAATGCCGATCTTGGCCTCGGCGCCCAGGGCCGGGGTCTCGAACGCCAGCTCGGCGATGAACAGCGACATCGTGAAGCCCACGCCACCGAGGCAGGCGGCTCCGTAGAGATCGCCCCAGTCGACCCCCTCGGGCAGGGCCGCCCGGCCGCTCTTCACCGCAAGCCAGCTGAAGAGCGTGATCCCGACCTGCTTTCCGAGCACCAGGCCGACGATCACCCCGAAGCTGACCGGCTGCATGATCGTCTCGGTGAAGCTGCCCTCGATCCGCACCCCGGCGTTGAAGAAGGCGAACAAGGGCAGGATGAAGAAGGCGACGAAGGGGTGGAGCCGCTCCTCGAAGAGGAGCCCCGCCGGCTCCATGTCCTGCGCCGCCCGCCGCAGGTTGGAGATGGCATCCAGCTGGGACCGGTCGTGGATCATGCTGTCCCGGGTCAGGTCGCTTGCCCGCAGGGCCTCCCACTTCTCCTGGACCTCGGAAAGGAAGTGCTTCGGGTCCCCACCGGCCTGCACCGGCATCAGCATCGCGAGGAGGACGCCGGCCACGGTGGCGTGGACCCCGGAAGACAGCACGTCGACCCAGACCCCGACGGCGAGGAGGAGATAGACCACGGGGCTCCGGATGCCGATGCGCCGGGCGCCCATGATGAGGAGCAGGAGGACGCCGGCGGCCACCAGCTCCCCCTGGTGCAGGTCCTTGGTGTAGAAGACGGCGATGACCAGGACCGCACCCAGGTCGTCGGCTATGGCGAGGGCGGTGAGGAAGACCTTGAGGCCGATGGGAACGCGCTTGCCGAAGAGGGAGAGGACTCCGAGGGCGAAGGCGATGTCGGTGGCCATGGGCACGCCCCAGCCGCGGCTCGCCTCTCCGCCGGAGTTGAAGAAGAAGTAGAGGAGCGCGGGGGCGATCATCCCCCCCAGAGCGGCGGCGACCGGGAGGATCGCCTTGTCGAGAGTGGAGAGGCGGCCCACCACCATCTCCCGCTTGATCTCGAGCCCGACGACGAAGAAGAAGATCGCCATCAGGAAGTCGTTGATCCAGTGGTGCAGCGACATCGTTCGATTGGTGCCGCCGATGCTGAAGCCGAGCTCGGTGTGCAGGATGTGGAAGTAGGACTCGGACCAGGGCGAGTTGGCCCAGGCGAGAGCCATGACCGTGCAGGCCAGGAGGAGGATGCTGCCGGTCACCTCGGAGTGAACGAAGCGGGCGAACACCCCTCCGGGGCCGCCGCTGTCGTCGTGGCTCATGGTGTCTCCCTCAAGTGCCGCCTTCACCTCCAGGCGACAAAACCCAGACGATACCACGCGGAGTCGACGAGCCCGCGGCGGTCGGCCACGCTCAGCTCAGCCAGCGGCCGAGGTTCTCGCGGACGAACTCGTCGTCGGTGAGCTCCGGCCAGGCGGCGGTGACGCGGTCGAGCTCCTCGGCCTGCCCCGGGGAGAGCGTCTCGTCCGGTTCGAGGCACCAGGTCCCCTCGAGGAGGCCCTGCCGCCGCAGGACCTCGTGACAGCCCGCCAGACAGCCCCGGAAGCCGTGCGCCACGTCGAAGAGCGCCGCGTTCATCGCGGTCACCCGCGCGTGGAGGGCGAGGATGGCGTCGTCCACCGCCCGCGCTGCCACCGCCCGGCGGATCCGGGCGTGCAGACCCACCGCCCGCCGCGTCCAGACGCTCCAGTGGCCGAGGAGCCCTCCCCCGATCCTCAGCGTCACGTCCTCCCCGGCCCGGCGCACCACGAGGGGGGTCACCAGGTCGAGGACGATGTGATCGTCGTTGCCGGTGTAGAGGACCACCCGCTCCTCCGCGCCCGCCTCGACCACTCCCCGGACCACGTCGAGCGTTCGGTAGCGGCTGAACGGCGCGATCTTCACCGCGACCACGTTCCGGATCGCGGCGAGGCGCCGCCAGAAAGACGCCCCGAGCTCGATCCCGCCCACCGCGGTCTGAAGGTAGAAGCCCATCGTCGGCATCACCTCGGCCACCGACCGGCAGTGCTCCACCAGCTCGTCCTCGGAGGCGCCGCGGAGAGCGGAGAGGCTGACGAGGACGACGTGGTACCCGAGGCCCCGCGCCGTCTCCGCCTCGGAAACGGCCTGGGTGGTCCGACCCGCCACACCGGCGACCAGGACGGTCGGGCGCTTGGCCCAGTCGGCGGTGGTCTGTGCGGCCAGGCGCAGCACGGGCTCGTAGAGACCCACGTCGCGGATGGCGAACTGGGTCGAGTGCACGCCCACCGCCAGCCCCCCGACGCCGGCGTCGAGGTAGTAGCGGGTGAGCGCCCGCTGCCGGCGTGCGTCGAGGCGGCGATCCGCATCGAGGGCGAGCAGGTGCGCGGGGATGACCGTCCCCTCGCGGAAGGTCCGGTCGATCGCCTCCGGCCACTCCTGCCAGGTCTTGAAAGCCATGGGTTCCTCTGCTATCCGAGCTCCGGCCCGGCGATGGCGACGGTGAGCCCGGGGTCTCCGAACGGCTCCGATCGGCCCCGGTACATGCGGGTGAAAGGACGCTCCACCGCGAACCCGCTCGCTTCCAGCCAGCGCGTGAAGCCTGCGGCGGCGTCCGCGGCGTCGAGGGTCACGGGGGTGACGATTCTCTCGAGGGCGTGCCGGGCGAGAGATCGGGCGACTCCCTCGCTCTCGGCCACGAGGGGCCCCAGGTGGGTCGCCGTCCGGCCGTCCCGCCCCAGGACGAAGCCGCAGGCCCCCGTCCTGCTCTCGGCCACCGCCGCGAACGCGGAGGAGCGGGCGGCCAGACGCGACAGGAGTGGCTCCCGATGGACGCCGGAGGCAGTACGATCGAGCGTGGCGATCGCCCCGAGGTCGCCAGCGTCGATCGGGCGCACGAGAAGGCCTGCAGGCGGATCCACGGGTGCGAGCGGGCCGGCCGCGGTACGACGCCAGCGCGCGAGCGTCCAGCTGTCCTGGAAGCCCAGTCGCCGGTAGACCTCCCGGCCGGCGGGCGTGGCGTCGAGACCCGGCGTCCGACCTCCGGCGGCGATCTCGTCTGCGCAGCGCTCCAGGAGGGCGGTCGCAATCCCGCGCCGTCGGTGGTCGGCACGCACGATCACCATGCTGATCCAGGCGACATGGGGTCCCGAGGGGAGCGTGGCCGCGGTGGCCGCCAGCCGCCCGGCATCGTCGTCCACCCCGACCGGGTGGCCGAGGTCGAGGAGGAGGCGCCAGTCGTCCTGTACCTGGTTCCAGCCCACCGCCGCCGAGAGCGCGACCGCCGCGGCCAGGTCGGAGGGCCGGAGATCCCGGACCGGGAGCGCCTCAGTAGCGACCATCGCGCGCCTCGAAGTGTGTGTCCCGGCCCAGGCTGGCCAGCCCGCGTCCGAGCCAGTCGGCCTGCCAGGCGATCAGCCGCTCGATCGGCACGCGGGGCACGCCGAACAGACGCACCATCTCGGTGCAATCGACGACCCAGGCGTCTTCGGCTTCCTCACCGACGAACACCGGCGGCCGGCCCAGGTGCTCCCCGAGCCCCTCGGCCAGGGCCCGGACGCTCTGGACCACGGGTCCGCTCACGTTGAGGGCCGAGGTCGGCGTCGTGCAGCGGGCCAGGGCGCGCAGCGCCACCTCGTTCGCATCGCCTTGCCAGATCACGTTTACGTGTCCCATGGTGAGATCGATGGGACGGCCGGCGAGGATCTTCGCCCCGAGGTCGTGCAGCACGCCGTACCGCATGTCGATGGCGTAGGAGAGCCGGAGGAGCCGTCCGGGCGTGGCGTGAGCGCGAGAGAGGTACCGGAGGGCCCGCTCGCGCCCGACGCAGGAGGCCGCGTACTCGCCCGGCGGCGGAGTCGTGGGGGTCGCCTCGTCGGCCCCCCCGCCGTCCACCGGCACGAACGGGTACACGCACGCGGTGGAGAAGGCCACGAGACGGGCGTCCCGGTACCGCTCGGCCACGTGGGCGGGGACGAGGACGTTCAAGGCCCAGGTGAGGTCCTCGCTCCCGGTCGACCCGAACTTTCGCCCGGCCATGAAGACCACGTTGGCGGCGTCGGGCAGCCGCGCCACCGCCGAACGATCGAGGAGGTCGGTCTGGAGACACTCGACGCCGTCCGCTTCCAGCGAGGTGCGTACCGAGGGATCCGAGAAGCGCGCCACGCCGATGATCCGCTTCTGTGGAGCCGCGCGCCGCGCCAGCCGCGCCAGGGTCGGTCCCATCTTCCCCCCGACGCCGAGAAGGAGGAGGTCTCCGTCGACGCCCGCGAGGTCCTCCACGAGGCGGGGAGACGACGTCGTCATCACCTCCTCGAGGTGGGCCACGTCCTCGAAGCGGTCGGGCAGGCTCGCCTGGTTCACCGCGTCCTCACTCGGACAGGATCTTAGCCGAGACCGCAGCGATAGGTAGGGAATACAATGGCGCGACTTCGGCACACGGGAGGAAGCGGTGCGCGTCTTCTTCGTCGGTACGACCCTGCTGATCGGTGCAATCCTGCTGCTGCCGAGCCCGGGGCTCGCCCAGTACGATGCGACGCCCCACCGCTCGGAGCGGTTCCCCTGGCCCGACGGCCGGCGCGTCGCCCTCAGCCTGACCTTCGACGACGCCCGGCCGAGCCAGGTCGACGCCGGCATCCCCGTGCTCGATCGCCACGGCCTCAAGGCGACGTTCTACGTCTCCCCCCGTGGCGTGGAGCCGAGGCTCGAGGGCTGGAAGGCGGCGGTGGCCGCCGGACACGAGATCGGCAACCACACCCTGACCCACCCCTGCACCGGCAGCTACCCGTTCTCACGGGACAACGCCCTCGAGGACTACACCCTCGCGCGGATGGCCCTCGACGTCGACGAGGCGAGCCGGGGTATCGAGCGGCTGCTCGGTGTCCGCGCCGTCAGCTTCGCCTATCCATGCGGCCAGAAGTTCGTCGGCCGAGGCCTCGACACGCGCAGCTACGTGCCGCTGGTCGCCCGATCGTTCCGCAGCGGCCGGGGCTGGCTCGGCGAGAGCTCGAACGACCCGTGGGTCTGCGACATGGCCCAGCTCCTGGGGATGGAGTCCGACGGCCGGTCGTTCGAGGACCTCCGGGCCCTGATCGAGGAGGCAGCGGAGGGGGGGCGCTGGCTGATCCTCGCCGGACACGAGATGGCCGACGCCGGTGCGCAGGCCACTTCTCTGACGACGCTGGAGGCCCTGGCCCGCTACGTCGAGGACCCGGCGAACGGGGTCTGGGTCGACACCGTCGGCGCCGTGGCTGGCTTCGTGTCGGAGCACCGCCGCTCCTCGCGGGCCCTCGAGCCCGTGCGGTGACCTTCACCCCGCTCGAGATCGGGACCTTCCTCGTCCACCTGGCGCCGATCATCGTCTCCCCCGCCTGCTTCGTCGCGATCCACGCGCTGTCCTTGTGAGTCGCGAAGACCGACCCGACGGGAGCTTCACCCTCGCACGCTACAAGCGGCTCATCCTGCTGGGCAAGATCTCGCTCCCGCTGGAGGAGGCCCGACGCATCGTGGGACCGGACTGCGCGTACCACCTCTACTTCCGGCACGCGGAGGACGGCGAGGCAACGATCGGCGACGGATCGCGGGCCAGGCCGATTCGCCGCGCGGCCCGGCGGCGCCACAAGTAGGCGCGACCTCTCAGTCCCCGAACGCAGCCTTGATGTCCGCGATCCCGACCCCGAGGGCGGCCCGGGCGACCGGATCGAGGGCCTGCTCGCTCCCCTGGAAGTGCGCGGTGCGGTGGACGTGCTCGTAGGATTCTCCCGGTCCCAGCGCGAGGGCCGGGGAGGAGGATTCGAGCTCGTAGAAGGGGCCCAGCGGCTTTGCCCCGGGCTCCGCCGGTCCGTCGTTGTAGGAGTTCACGACGTCCCCGGCGTAGGGGTTCTCCTGGATCTCCCACATCGAGTTGACGTAGTCGTGGGCCTCCATGGGCAGGGTCAGGTGGACGAGCGTCAGAACGCCGCGCTCTGGATCGTAGCTGCCGCAGATCGTCGTGGCTCGTTGGGGCGAGATCCCGATCTTGCTCCGGTACCGACCATCGGCACGGAAGAAGAGACGCTCGGACCCGACGACGAGTCGGTCCGGCGGCACCTCTCCGAAGTAGGCGTCGTTGACGACCGGTCCCAGGTCCTCCTCGGGGCCCGCGATGAACGGGATCACCACGGTGGCCCCCGCGGAGGGAGGGAACATCCCCAGGATCCAGATCGAGGGCAGCCCCGTCTCCTTCCGCCAGGGCTCCTGGCCGGAGTTGGTCACGAGGTTCTCGCTCGCGAAGGCCACGAGGCGGACTCCGTCGGGGATGTCCACCCGGAAGGCGGACTGGACGTCGCGTTCCTCGAGGAGGCGGATCGTGCGGTCGATCCGGAGATCGAAGGTGAAGCCCGAGTAGTTCGTCAGCGAGGCGCGGCGGCGGAAGGCGGCGTGGCGCGAGGAGCTGGCCATGAGCTCGAAGGGCTCGGTGTCGATGACCGGCGGCGTCTGCCAGCTCTCGAGGTCGAAGGTCGAGCCCTTCTCGAAGAACAGCGCGAACTGTCCCCCCTCGGGCCCGAGCCAGAAGCGGTCCTCGCCCCCGTACGGGTTCATGTGGGGGAGGGTCTCCCATGAGGCGATCAGCTCCGCGTTGACCCAGCCGAGGCTCGAGCCCTCGGGACCGGCGACGGTGCTGGTCATGACGCGTCCCTGATAGGCCGGAACGATCGCCACCCGGGCCGAGCCGTCTTCGCTCACCAGCTCGACCACCTGGACGTTCGCCTTCAGGAGCTCCAGGTCCTTCTGGTAGCGGCGCGGACCGTCCACGGGTGCCGGCGCCTGGGCCGTGCCGCATGCCAGGGCCAGAACCGCTCCGGCGGCCACGGGGATCTCTCTGACGCGCATGCTCACCTCAGTTCAGCCGAATGACGGCGACGCCGTAGGCCTCGAGATCGAGGGTCTCCCCGGTCGTCCCGCCCCCGAGGAGCCTCTCCTTGCCCGCGGGGACGGAGACGGTCCGCGTCTCCTCGGTGTGGTTGATGACGAACAGGAGCTTCCGACCCTCACCCTCACGCACCGACACCTCCACGCCGTCCGGGGGATCCACGACCGCGCCCACCCCGGCGTCCGCCAGCAGCGACCCGACGAGGCGGTCGTAGAAGGCCTCCTCCTTCATCACCGTCCCCACGTACCAGCCGTGGCCACGGCCGTGGGCGTGGCGGGTCACCGCCGCGAACTCGCTCACCGGCCACGTCCCGTAGCCGGCGATCACCTCGGCTCCGTCCGGGGTCGCCCAGTCCGTGTAGCGAGTGGCGGTGTAGGCACCGGCGATCGGGTCGCGCCCCTGGACAGCGTACTCGATGTCGCCGAGCGACTCGTACTCCTGGATCTCGATGCCCAGAGCCGGCGCAAGGAGACCGGGCAGGGTGCGCGCGTGGACGAGGTTCGTCTCGTCCTTGACCCCGGTCCGGGCGTCGGCCAGGAGCACACCGCCGGCCTCGACGTAGGCCACGAGCTGCTCCGCCAGATCGTCGGGCAGGACGTGCAGGGCCGGCGTCAGAACCAGCTTGTATCCCGAGAGGTCGGAGCCGGGCCGCACCATGTCGACGTTCACGCCGGCCCGGAAGAGAGCTCTCTGGTACCGGCCGACCGCCCCCTGGAAGCTGTTCCCCCTGAAGCCGGGCTGGAAGCGCAAGGCCCAGAGGCTGTCGTAGTCGTAGACGACGGCCACGTCCGACTTCACCGTGGTCCCTGCCAGCAGGTCCGCCAGCCCCGCGTACTCCTTCGCCACCCGGGCCGCCTCCTGGTAGCGGCGGCCCGGCTTGCCGTCGTGGCCGAGGAGCCCGTGCCAGTACTGCTCGCGGCCCGCGGTGCAGGTGCGCCAGCGGAACCAGATCTGGGCGTCGGCGCCGTGAGCGAGCTGCTGGTAGGCGATCTTGCGGATCTCCCCCGGGCGCGGGTTGCGCGAGAAGGTCTCCCAGCCCAGGGGACCCGCGCTCTGCTCCATGATCCAGAAGTTCTTTCTCTTGAGACCTCGCATGAGGTCGGCGGCGAACGACGCGCCGTAGGAGATGCCCGGCTTCTCCCAGTTGGCGAACACCGGGTAGTTGTCCCAGCTCACGAAGTCGAGGTCCTTCGCGAGCTCGTAGTAGTCCATGTCCTGGAACAGCCCCATGAAGTTGTGGGTGACGAACTGGTGCTCGGGGCACAGGTCGCGGATGATCCGCAACTGGTCCGCCTGGAACTCCACGTTGAGCCACGAGGTGTAGCGCATCCAGTCGAGGCTCGCGCTGGGGTTGGAGATCGCCCACTCCCCTTCGCGGGAGTCGGGGATGGTGATCTCGCCCCAGGCCTGCACCTTGAGCCCCCAGAAGTGCGTGCCCCAGGCCCGGTTCAGCTCGTCGAGGGTCCCGTACTTCCGCCGCAGCCAGTCCTGGAACCGGGCCCGACACCGGTCACACCGGCAGTCGGTGCCCCCGAACTCGTTGTCGGTCTGCCACCCGATCACGTTCGGGTGGTCCTTGTAGTGCTCGGCCATGGCCCGGGTGATGCGCTCGGACAGGAGGCGATAGGTCCCACTGGAGAAGCAGTTGTTCTTGCGTCCGCCCCACACGACGCGTGTCCCGTCCCCCTTCATCGCCAGCGTCTCGGGATACGTGCGCGCGAGCCAGGCCGGCATCACCGCGGTGGGAGTCCCCAGGATGACCTTGACGCCCCGGGCTGCCAGAGTCTCGATGGCCTCGTCCAGCCAGTCGAAGTCGAAGCGCCCCTCCTCCGGCTCCATGAGAACCCAGCCGAACTCGGCGAGGCGCACGACGTTGAACCCGGCCTCCTGCATCAGCTCGGCGTCGCGCGCCCACCGCTCCTTCGGCCAGTGCTCGGGGTAGTAGTCGGCGCCCACGTAGATCTGCCCCTCGGGACCGAGCGTGCCCAGATCCTGCGGCGTCGCCGTCGCCGGGGCGACGTGGGCGACGGCCAGGGTGAGCACCGCGGGGAGCCAGGGACGGGGGGGTGTCGATCTCATGCCGGCCTCCTCGGCTTCTGGATGTGACGCGCCGTCCTCAGGGTCGTCCATCGGGCCCGCGGCGCGCATGAGCCGTGCGTTCCGGGTCTCATGTACCACAGAGCGCGGGGGAATGCAGGGCGGCCCGGCCCGGGGTCGAAAGAGCCACCGCCCTGTGATGGTGGACACTGGCGCCGTCCACCGCGCGCCGTAGGCTGGTCTCCGATGAGACGTCTCCTCGCTCCCGCCCTGCTCGTCCTGGGCCTGGTGGCCACCCACCAGGCTCTGGCCGACGCCACGCGCGGGGGACCGCTCGGGGTCCCGCTTCCCCTGTTTCCTGCGGGCAACTGGTGGAACCTCGACGTCTCGCAGGCGCCGGTGGACCCCGCCTCCGCCGGCTACATCTCCTTCATCGGGAGCTCGCGGGGGCTCCACCCGGACTTCGGCGGCTACGCGGGGGGACAGGTGACGCTGTCCGCCCCGAGCGACGAGCCGGTGACCGTCGACTACGAGACCGTGGACGGCACCGCCAGCTCCACTCCGTAGAGCGGTGTCACCTTGAACAACCCTCGACGCTGGGAGAAGATCCGCCTCGCGACCGGAGGAGACCCACCATGACGGGCCGAGAGCTGGTGCTGCGGGCGGTCGAAGGGCAGGAGGTGGACCGCATCCCCTGGGTGCCGTTCTCCGGCGTCCACTCCGCCCGTCTCATCGACGCCGATGCCACGACGTTCCTGGAGACCGCCGATCTCGTGGTGCGGGGGCGGGGCGAGGCCTTCCGCCGTTACCGGCCCGACGGCATCCCCGTAGTCTTCGACCTCCAGATCGAGGCCGAGGTCAAGCAGGTCGACGAGTAGCCGGATGAGAGTCGCTCTCTTCGTCGTCTCGCTCCTGGGTGGCCTCGGCGGGGCCGTCCCACTCTACGGCGCCGCCCGCTCGCTCTCCCTGGACGGCGAATGGCAGATCCTCTTCGACCGCGACAACGTCGGCCGGGAGGCGGAGTGGTTCCTCGCAGAGGCGTTCGCCTCCCGGTTGGAAGTGCGTCCCATCGTCGTTCCGAGCGCGTGGGAGCTGGTCGAGCAGGACTACGAGGGGGTGGCGTTCTATCGGCGGTCCTTCGAGGTGCCGGGCGACTGGGACGGCAGGGTCGTTCGGCTCCAGTTCGACGCCGTCAACTACCGCGCCGAGGTGTGGCTGAACGACGAGGTCGTGGGCTTCCATGAGGGAGGCTTCACGCCCTTCGAGTTTCGCGTCGACGGACTGATCAGGCCGGGGGAGATGAACACGCTGACCCTGCGAGTGGTCGGCCCCATCATGATGCAGGAGGTCCGCGTCGACGGGATGGGCAGGCTCGAGACCCCGCAGTGGCGGGGCGGGCTGACCGCGGGCATCTGGCAATCGGTGCGGCTGGTGGCGACCGGTGATGTCTACGTTCGCGACGTCTTCATCGAGCCAAGCCTGGCCGACGACACCGCGACCCTGCACGTGGAAGCCGACCACACGGGCGTCCAGGGCACCGAGGCGACGCTGGAGATTCTGGTCTCCCGCACGAGCGATCCTTCTCGGGTCGTGGCCCGGAGCCACGAGGTCTGGACGCTGCACCCGGGAGTCAATCGGCGGAGCCAACGCCTCTCGATTCCCGGGGCGGCGCGCTGGTCTCCGGCCGCTCCGCACCTCTACCGGGCGCAGGTCGTCGTCACCGCGAACGGCCAGCGCGCTGACGAGTGGAGCCACCATTTCGGCATGCGGGAGCTGACCGTTCGCGACGGTGGGTTCCAGCTCAATGGCGAGCCGATCTTCGTCAAGGCGGCCTTCCTCGAGGGCCTCTACCCCCGGGGCATCGCCGTGCCCGACAGCGTCGAGATGGCGCGGCAAGAGATCCGCCTGGCCAAGGAGGCGGGCTTCAACATGATTCGGCCCTGGCGACGTCCGCCGGTGCCATGGTGGCTGGACCTGGCCGACGAGATGGGAGTGATGGTCATCGCCAGCCCCGCCGTGGAATGCATGACGCTGCCCGTATCCACCCCCTATCTCGCCTCTCGCGTCGAGCACGAGATCCGGCAGACGGTCCAGCGTGACCGCAACCGGGCCTCGGTCGTCCAGTGGGAGCTCTTCAACGAGCTCCATCGGCCGATCCTCAAGCAGATGATGCGTCCGATGGCGATGATGGTGCGCGATCTGGACCCCACGCGCCTGATCCTGGACGAGTCGGGCGGGTGGGCGTTCGGGGCAAACCTGTACCTACCCGGCTCCTTCGAGCCAACGAGGTTCAACGACATTCACACCTACCCCGGTCCGTTTCTCGACCGGGGTCTCTACGATGGCTTCCTCGCGATCGGCCTGAGCGAACAGGAGCGCCGGGAGCGAGGCCTGTGGGGCGAGCCGCCGGGGCGAAACGTCGTGCCGGGCCTCATGTCCTTCGTCTCGGAGCTCGGGTACGGAAGCCTGCCGGACCTCGGGGTGGTCAACGAGCGCTTCGCCGACGAAGGGAGCCCTCTCGCCCCCGCCTATCGCTACCATCGCCGCCTGGCCGCCGAGCAGAAGCGGATGCTCGAGGAGAGCGGGTTCGGGGAGATGTATCCCGACCTCGCGGAGTTCGTCCTCGATCAGCAGGCGATCCACGGCGCGGCGAACCGGTGCATGATCGAGGCTGCCCGGTCGAATCCCCGTGTCAAGGGATACTGCGTCCACGCGCTGGTCGGCGGCGACTGGGTCCTGGGAGCAGGGCTCCTCGACATCTGGCGAAGCCCCAAGGGTGCGGCCTATCACGAGACCCGGGCGGCCAACCAGCCTCGAGTCATCGCCCTGAGGGTGCTCCCTCGAAACATCTATGCCGGCCGCAAGGCTTCGGTGCTGGTCACCGGGATCAACGATCTCCAGGCGCTCGAGGGAAACCTGCACGTGGAGATCACCGAAGGAGAAGGCGACCGCACGCTTCGCTGGGAGCGCGAGGTCCAGCTCACCAACGGAGTCAGCCGTCTCCTCGACGAAGCCCTCGAGACGGCCGACCTCGAAGGGTCCTACGACGTCCACGCTCGCTTCACGACCGCCGACGGAGTCGTCGTGGCGGAGGGCCGCGACCTCTTCGACGTCTTCAGCGCGCGCCAGCTCGTCCCGCCGAGCAGCCGGATTGCGGTTCTCGACCCCGGGAAGCGGCTGCAGTCCTTCCTGAAGAGCCGGGGCATCGCCTTCGCGAGATTCGACGAGCGGACCGAGCGCAGCGTGCCCGTCCTCGCCACCCGGCCCGCGGACGAGGAGCCAGAGAGCGTCGAGGACTTCGAGCGCCTGACCGGGTTCGCCCGCACGGGAGGCACCGTGGCCTATGTCGACGGCCTGGGCCGCAACGAGGGCACCCTGGAGGTCTCGTGGTTCCCCTTCCGGCCTCGCGTCGAGCCGGCGCGGGGCCTGTGGACCGGCATCCCGCACCTGGTTCACGACCACCCCATCTTCGACGGCCTGCCTTCGGGTGGGGCGATGCGCGATCTCTACCAGAACGTCTGGGCCACCCGGACGCTGCGCGACCTCGACGGCGAGGCCATCGTCGCCTCCATCGGCTTCGACTGGTTCTCACCCGATCATGCCCTCCAGTACCTGGGACCCGGCCGGTCGTGGTGGGGGGCCGACCTCGCGATGATGCCCCACGGGGAGGGTGGGATCATCGTCTCGGAGCTGCGCCTCATTCCCAACCTGGGGAAGGACCCGGTTGCGGACAGGCTTCTCTTCAACCTGATCCGCTTCCTCGAGGCCGAGCGATCGGATCCGGGGCAACGACCGTGCCTGCAGCACCGCACCGTCCGGTCGGCTCCGGTCGAGCCGGCCTCCTAGCGGCGCGCTCTCCGCAGGGCGATCACGGTGGTGTCGTCGGCGGCGTCGGCTCCGCCCCGAAAGCGCGCCCATTCGCCCCGCACTGCCTGCACGACCTCTCGCGCCGGACGGTCGCGGGCGGCGAGAACGGCGCGGGCCAGTCGCTCGCGCCCGAACTCCTCGCCCGCCTCGTTCTCCGCCTCCCAGACTCCGTCGGTGTAGAGAACGAGCAGATCGTCCCCGGTGAGCGGGAGGGTGTGGCTCTCGTAGGACGCCTTCGGGATGAGACCCACCGGGGTGCCGCCGCCGGAAAGCCAACGGACCTCTCCCCCATTGTCGACCAGGAGCCCGGGGAGGTGCCCCGCGTTCACGTACGTCAGCGCGCTGTCCTCGGTGTCGAGGCTGGCGAGGAAGAGCGTGGCAAAGCTGCTGGGCTCCGTCGTCTGACACAGCGCCTCGTTGACCTCCTCGACGATCCGGGCGGGCTCCCGGTGCCGGGCCGCGCTGGAGCGCACCGCGATGCGCAGGGCAGGCATGAGCAGCGCCGCCGGCAGGCCCTTGCCCGCGACGTCGGCCACCACGACGATCGTACGGGCTTCGTCGGGAGTCCACAGGTCGTAGTAGTCGCCCCCCACCGCCTTCAGCGGATCGGCCCAGGCGTGGAAGTCGAGCGCCACCTGCGCCCCCTGGTTCGACTCGAGGAGCCGGCGTTGGACCTCTCCCGCCACCCCCAGCTCCAGTGACAGCTCGTCCCGCTGGGCCCGGGCGAGGGCGAAGAACGCCTTGCGCTGGCGCCCCAGGCGGTGGAGGTAGCCCACCACGATCACGAAGATGGCGGCGATTCCGAGGTCGCGTACGAAGTTGCCCCAGGGGTCAAGCGTGTCCTCGAGAGGGCCGAAGAGCTGGCGCAGGGCGAGGCACAGCAGGAACAGGAAGAAGGTGACCCGACCGCGATGCGTCAGCGCGCTGTAGCTCACCGGGACCAGGTACAGCGGGCCCAGCGAGCGCTCCTGGCCCACCCAGGCGTCGGCGACCGCGATGGCGGCGATGGTCAGCAGGATCAGTGCGGTCTCGACCCGAACGATCTTCCGCTCGAGGGAGTCGATGTTCACCGGCACCCGGGGATTAGAGCCGAACCGCCTCGATGCGGGCAAGCGGCGCGCCCTCCGGGCACGACACATTCTTTGACAGGCTCCGTCGAACCTCACGCGTAGAGGATCGTTCTATATAACGAGTAGATTATGAATGACATGCGCCAGACCGCCCCCGGCCCGACGGCCTGGGAGCCCGCCCGGCCAGACGCACGGGGGGTGCCCGGTGACTGAGCCCGTCCGCGAGGGGCTGCAGGTAGCGGTGGTGGGGGCAGGGATCTCCGGTCTCTCCGCGGCCTACCTGCTCAGTCGGCGCCACCGGGTCGAGCTGTTCGAGAAGGACCAGCGGCTCGGAGGGCACGCGCAAACCCACTCCGTGGAGCACGCAGGACACCAGTGGGACCTGGACAGCGGGTTCCTCGTCTACAACCACCGGACCTATCCCCACTTCGTCCGTCTCCTCGGCGAGCTCGGGGTGGGCGGCCATGTCTCGGACATGTCGTTCTCCGTGGACTGTCGGCACTGCCAACTCCAGTACTCGACACGAGGACTCAACGGGCTCTTCACGCAGCGCCGCCGTGCCGCCGATCCCGGCTACCTGCGGATGCTCTCCAGCATCCCTCGCTTCAACCGGCAGGCTCGAGCGCTGCTCGACGACCCCGAGGCTCCGGAGCAGACCCTTGGAGAGTTCCTCGAGGTGGGGCGCTTCCCGGAGAGCTTCGTCCGCCACTTCATGCTTCCCCTCGTCGGCGCGGTCTGGTCCTCCTCCGCCGCCGACGTTCGGCGCTTCTCGGCGCGCCCTCTCCTGCGGTTCATGGACAATCACGGCTGGCTCGACATCGACCCGCCCCGGTGGTGGACGGTCCGAGGCGGCAGCCGTCGCTACGTCGAGGCGATCTCCGCCCGACTGGGGAGCAGCGTGCACGCGGGTTGCGGAATTCTCGCGGTGAGGCGTGGGGCCGAGGGAGTGCTGGTGCTGACCGGGCGGCGGGAGTGGCGCCGCTTCGACCGCATCGTGCTCGCCACCCACGCGGACCAGGCCCTGAGCCTGCTCACCGACCCGAGTCCCGAGGAGGTCCGCCTCCTCGGGTCGTTCCGGTACTCACGCAACCGGACCCTGCTGCACACGGACGCCAGCGTTCTCCCGAGCTCGCCGCGAGCGTGGGCGTCGTGGAACATGGTGATGGGTGACTGCCGTCGCGAGGGGGGCCCGATCTCGCTCACCTACCACTTGAATCGTCTCCAGTCCCTTCCCGGCCCCACCCAGTTCTGCGTCTCCCTGAACCTCGAGCGGGAGCCTGCGCCGCGGACGGTCCTGGCGGAGATGGACTACACACACCCCATCCTGGACGCGACGGCGGCGGCCGCCCAGCCCGGGCTCCGGCGGCTCTCGGGACAGAGGAATACCTTCTTCGCCGGGGCCCACCTACGATACGGCTTCCACGAGGACGGGCTCATGTCGGGCATCAAGGTGGCCGAGGCCCTCGGGTGTCACTTCGACTTGCCCGCGAAAGCGGGCGAGGAGCGGGCGGCATGAGCCATCGGGCCCGTCCCGACGGCGTCCGTCGCTCGTCGCTGTGCGAGGGCCGGGTGAGCCACCACCGCCGGCAGGGCCCGGGGCATCGTTTCCGCTACCGCGTCTTCCTCACTCTCCTCGACCTCGACGAGATTCCCGACCTCGACCGCAACCTGCGTCTGTTCGGTCACAACCGTCTTCGGCCAGTCAGCCTTCACGACGCCGACCACCTCGAGGCCTCCGGACGCGGCCTGCGAGCCGATCTCGAGGAGACGGTGAAGGCGGCCGGACACCGGCTGCCCACCGGGCGCGTGGAGCTGCTCACCCAGTGCCGAATCCTGGGATACGTCTTCAATCCCGTGAGCATCTTCTACTGCTACGACCGGGACGAAATCTTGACGCTCGCCGTGGCCGAGGTCAACAACACCTACGGGGACCGCCACAGCTACGTGCTTCCCGTGGGCGATGCCTCCTTCGACGGACGCTCGAAGAAGCTGATGCACGTGTCGCCCTTCTTCCCGCCCGACGCCGGGACCTACCGGTGGGATCTGGCGCCCCCGTCCGACCGGGTGTCGCTCGGGATCGACCTCACCCGGGGCGGGGAGACGGTCCTGGCCGCCCGCCTCTGCCTCGGTCGCAGGCCCCTCACCGACCGGGCCCTCGCCTCGGCTCTTCTCCGGTACCCCTTCATGACGGTGCAGGTGATCGGGGCCATCCACTTCGAGGCGTTGCGCCTCTGGCGCAAGGGCGCACGCTTCTGGAACCGGCCCCCCTACGATCCCCAGCTCGCCCGCGGAGGCCCCGCATGACCGCCGATGCCCTCATCGCCCGCCTCGTCGTTCCCCGACTCCTCGACACGCTGCACGCGTCGTGGAGCGTGGGTCGACTCCTCGTCGAGCTGCCCGACGCACGGGTCCAGGCGTTCGGACCGGAGACTGCCGCACGGCGCGCGCGCATCCGGATCAAGAGCCCGGCCTTCTTCCGCCGGCTCCTCCTGGGCGGCGACATGGGCGTGGGCGAGTCCTACGTGGAGGGGCAGTGGGAGGCCGACGACCTCCCCGCGTTTCTGACCCTCGCCGCCGAGAACGAGGACCGGCTGACCGTGGTCACCCCGCTCACGAAGTTGCTGAACGTGGGCCACGACGTGGTCCACCTCCTCCGCCGCAACACGCGCCGGGGCAGCCGAAAGAACATCGCCGCCCACTACGACCTCTCGAACGAGTTCTTCGCGCTCTTCCTCGACGAGACGATGACCTACTCGAGCGCGCTGTTCGAGTTCGAGGGCCAGCCCCTGGCCGAGGCCCAGCGCAACAAGTACCGATCGCTCGCCGAGAAGGTCCAGCTGAGCCCGGGGGATCACGTGCTGGAGGTCGGGTGCGGCTGGGGAGGGTTCGCACTGTATGCAGCGCGCGAGTTCGGCTGCCGGGTCACGGGGATCACGGTGTCGGAGCGCCAGCACTCGCTGGCGCGAGCGAGGGTCGCCGAGGCAGGCCTCGGGGACCGGGTCGAGATCCGCCTTCAGGACTACCGCGACGTCACCGGGACCTTCGAGAAGATCGTGTCCATCGAGATGTTCGAGGCCCTGGGTCGCGAGCACTGGCCGGTGTTCTTCGGGAAGCTGAACCAGGTCCTGGCCCCCGACGGGTTGGTGGCCCTGCAGGCCATCTCGCTGCCGGACCACCGCTTCGAGGAGTACGCCCGTCACTGCGACTGGATCCAGCGGTACATCTTCCCTGGGAGCCTGCTCGCGTCCCTGCACCACGTGACCGGGGCCATGAGCCGCGTCAGTCGGCTGGGCGTCCACCACCTCGAGGACATCGGCCCGCACTACGCCCTGACCCTCTCCCGCTGGCGCCAGGCGTTTCTCTCGAAGCTCGACCGCGTGAGGGCCCTGGGATTCGACGACCGCTTCATCCGCATGTGGGACTTCTACCTGGCCGCCTGCGAGGCCTACTTCGCCAGCCGCCGTCTCGGCGACGTCCAGCTGGTCCTGACTCGTCCCGGCAACCGCAGCATCCGTGATCTCCCCGGGCGTCGGGCGGTGGCGGCCTGAGGAGCTGATGCGACGCCTCTGGAATCTGCGGGTCGCCGGGCCGATGAGGGCTCTTCTCCGACAGGGGTTGACCGCGGAAGGTCTGGCCCTTGCCCTCGCCTTCGGCGTGGCGACCGGTCTGTTTCCGGTGATCGGCACGACCACCGTCCTGGGCCTGGCCACGGCGGCCGCCCTGCGCTTGAACCTCCCCGCGCTCCAGCTGGCCAACTGGATGGCCTACCCGCTGCAGATTGCGATGATCATTCCCCTCGTGCGCCTGGGAGAGTGGCTGTCCGGGGCCCCGCCGGTCTCCTTCTCCGTCACCCAGGTCGTCACCCGCACGACGACCGACCCCCTGGGAGCTCTCAGCCTCTACGGGATGACCGGACTGCACGGTATCCTTGGATGGGTTGCGATCGTGCCCCTCCTCGTCCTCGTTCTCTACCGGGCCCTCCTGCCTGCCCTGCGCGGTGTGCAGGTCAGGGTGCGCCCCAGGCCGCCGGGCCGCACCCAGGCGTCCGAGCAGCGCCCGCTGGGATCGGAGGCACGGGCGCGGTGAGCTGGCTCGACACCATTCTGGAGAGGGACCTCCTGCCGGATTCCGTGATCCGCCTCGGGATTCGTCGCCTGATCCGCGAACGGAACCGAATGGAGTCGGAAGGGGGTGCCGCGGCACGACAGGACCGCCTGATGGACTGGGTCCGGAGGCTCCGCGAGAGCCCCATTGCCATCGAGACGGACGCCGCGAACGAGCAGCACTATGAGGTTCCGGCCGCCTTCTTCGAGAGGATTCTCGGACGACACCTCAAGTACTCCTGCGGGCACTGGCCCGCGGGAGTCGACGACCTCGACGCCGCCGAGGCGTCCATGCTCCGGCTCACCTGCGAGCGGGCGGCCCTGGCGAACGGGCAGCGGGTTCTCGAGCTGGGCTGCGGCTGGGGGTCACTGACCCTCTGGATGGCCGAGCACTACCCCGACAGCCAGATCACCGCCGTCTCCAACTCGGCGAGCCAGAAGGCCTTCATCGATACGCGGGCGAGGGAGCGTGGCCTCTCGAATGTCACCGTGGTCACCGCCGACATGAACCGCTTCGCCCCTGCGGGCAGGTTCGACCGGGTGGTTTCGGTGGAGATGTTCGAGCACATGCGCAACTACGAGATGCTGCTGTGCCGCATCGCTTCCTGGCTCGAGGCGGAAGGACGGCTCTTCGTCCACGTCTTCAGCCACTCCCGGGCCGCCTACCCCTACGAGGACCGGGGCGAGGGCGACTGGATGACCCGCCACTTCTTCACCGGGGGGCAGATGCCCTCCCACGACCTGCTCCTGTACTTCCAGCGAGACCTCCGGGTGGTCGGCCACTGGGCCCTCTCCGGCCGGCACTACCAGAGGACGGCCGAGGCCTGGCTCCGCAACATGGATCGCAACCGGGCCGAGGTCCGCCGAATCCTCAGGGAGACATACGGCGCCGATCAGGAGACCAGGTGGTGGGCCTACTGGCGTATCTTCTTCCTCGCCTGTGCCGAGCTGTGGGCCTGGCGCGGGGGGGAGGAGTGGCTCGTCACCCACGTGCTCTTCGAGAAGCCGGGGGACTGACATGTCCCCGCCACCCAGGGTCGTGATCGTGGGCGGGGGCTTCGGCGGCCTGGCCGCGGCCCGTCGCCTGCGCCGAGCGCCCGTCCAGGTGACGGTGGTGGACCGGCAGAACCACCATCTCTTCCAGCCTCTCCTCTACCAGGTGGCCACGGCCGGGCTGTCTCCGGCCGAGATCGCCTCGCCCATCCGCCGGATCCTCGCCCGGCAGCAGAACGCGGAGGTTCTGCTGGGGGACGTCACCGCGGTGGACACCGGGGCGCGCCACGTTCGAACCGCCGACGGGACCACGATCCCCTTCGACTTCCTGATCGTCGCCGCCGGCGCGACCCACTCCTACTTCGGTCGGGACGAGTGGGAGGGACCCGCCCCCGGTCTCAAGACGATCGAGGACGCCCTGGAGATCCGGCGCCGGGTGCTCCTGGCCTTCGAGGAGGCCGAGCGCGAGCCGGACCCCGCCATCCGGCGGGAGTGGCTCACCTTCGTGGTGATCGGGGGGGGACCCACCGGGGTGGAGATGGCCGGGGCGTTGGCCGAGGTGGCCCGCCACACCCTGGCCCGCGACTTCCGTCACATCGACCCGGGCTCGGCCCGGATCGTGCTCTTGGAGGCCGCCCCCCGAATTCTGGGGGCCTACCCGGAGGACCTGTCGGCCTCGGCCGCTCGGCAGCTGGAGACGTTGTGCGTGGAGGTCCACACCGGCGCCCCGGTGACCCGGATCGACGCGGGCGGCATCGAGGCGGCCGGGCGCCGCCTCGCCGCTCGGACCGTGGTCTGGGCGGCCGGGGTCCAGGCCTCGCCCCTGGGCCGGGCCCTCGGGGTGCCTCTCGACCGCGCGGGGCGTGTCCGGATCGAGTCCGACCTGAGCATCCCCGGACACCCCGGCGTCTTTGTGATCGGCGACCTCGCGAGCCTCGAGCAGGACGGCCATCCCGTGCCCGGCGTGGCCCCGGCGGCGATCCAGATGGGGAACCACGCGGCCGGGAACGTTCTCCGCGCCTTGCGCGACGAACCACTCGCCTCCTTCCGCTACCGGGACAAGGGATCACTGGCCACGGTCGGCCGACGCCGAGGGGTGGCCTTGATCGGCCGCCTGCACCTCTCCGGGGCGGTGGCCTGGCTGGCCTGGCTCGCGGTCCACATCTTCTTCCTGATCGGCTTCCGCAATCGCTTTGTCGTCCTGTTCAGCTGGGCGTGGGCCTACCTGACCTACGAGCGCAGCGCGCGCCTCATCGTGTCGTCCCGTCCCGAGGCCCCGCCGGCTCCTGCGACGAGGAGAGCGTCGTGACCCGGACCGCGAGCGCCCGAGCGGGAGTTCCGGCCCGTCTGCTCATCGGGGGCGTCGACCGCCTTCCGCGCCGGACGGAGATGCTGCTGCTTGGGGCCCGCCTCTGCGCGGGCTACACCATCGCCGAGCAGCATCCCGCCCGCCAACTCGGTGAGCGATCCCGCCGGGGGTGGTGACGGCCGATCCGCTCCTAGAAGTCCAAGAAGAGGTGCCTCAGGCGCCGGGGTCCGGTCGGGCCTGGCGCCCGGCGGCGGGCATCGCGCGGACGATCCCCCTGAGCATCCCCGCGAAGACGAGCTGATGAAGGGGGTAGAGCGCGTACCAGTAGGCAAGGCCCATCAGGCCGAGGGGGTCGAAGATCGCGGTCTGGCGCACCAGGGAGCCCTCACCGTCCGGCTCCACCTCGAACTGGAGCCAGGCCCGCCCCGGCAGCTTCATCTCGGCCGAGAGGCGAAGCAGCGCATCGGCTTCGATCGCCTCCACGCGCCAGAAGTCGAGGGCGTCGCCGGGGACGACGTGGTGGGGATCACGGCGACCGCGGCGGACCCCAACCCCTCCCACCAGCAGGTCGAGGAAGCCGCGGAGGCGCCAGAGCCAGTTCCCGTAGTACCAGCCGGTGTCGCCGCCGATCCGGCGGATGGGCTGGAACGCCTCGTGGGGCGCCTGGGGGACGCGCCGGGATCGAGAGTCGACGATCCGGGAGCGCAGGGACTCGCCGCCCCACTGCCGGGTGTCGCCGGAGGAGAGGGCGTCCGACCAGCGGGTCAGCGCGAGCTCGCGGTCCTCGTTCAGGAGGGCGCGCTCGATGGCCGCGCGGATGCCCCGCGGCCGCAGGTCGGGGAAGAGGCGCCGAGCCGAGTCGTCGTCCACGATCGTGGCGTTTCGGGTGCTCTCGATCAGCTCCCGGCCGACTCGGGCGTACACCGGCGTCACCAGGCCCAGCCAGAGGCTGGAGAGCCGGGGGCTCAGCACCGGCACCCGGATCATCAGTCGCCTCAGGCCGCGCTGTCGAGCGTACTCCTTCATCACGTCCATGTAGGAGACGGGCTCGGCACCGCCGATCTCGACGACCGCGCTCTCGTCGAGCGCGACGTCCAGCGCGCCCACCAGGTAGTCGATCAGGTCCTCGATAGCCAGGGGCTGGGTGGGCTGGCTCACCCAGCGCGGTGTGATCATGACCGGCAGCTTCTGGACCAGGGCGCGCACCATCTCGAACGAGAGGCTCCCCGACCCGATGATGATCGCGGCTCGGAGCTCGATCGTCGGCACCCCCGACTCGCGCAGGATGCGCCCCACCTCGTGGCGGCTGCGCAGGTGCCGCGAGAGCCCCGGCTCACGGCCCAGGCCACCCAGGTAGACGAGCCTTCGAACGCCCGCGCCCTGCGCGGCCGCGGCGAAGTTCTCCGCAGCGCGGCGGTCTTCCCCCTCGAAGTCGCCCCGGGAGCCCATCGAGTGGATCAGGTAGTACGCGTTTTCCACCCCCGCCATCGCGTCCCGCAGCGAGTCCGCGTCGAGCGCGTCGCCGCGGGCGACCTCCGTACCCTGGCCCACTCTCGGCCGTACGTACTCGGGCCGTCGGGCCAGGCAGCGGACGCGCTCGCCGTGCGCCTCCAGCTCCGGGACCAGGCGACCGCCCACGTAGCCGCTGGCGCCGGTGACCAGGCAGAGCCGCCCGCTCACTGCTCCCGCCCTTCGTCCGAGCGGCGGCGCGGCGGCCAGGGGAAGAAGGCGCTGGTCTCCTCCGCGTACTGCCGATAGGCCGGCTTGGTCTCCTGGAGCTTCTTCTCCAGAAGCGTCACCCCGGAGACGCGCATGAGGAGCACCGTCATGAGGAACGGGCTGAACACCGTCCACCACCCTCCCGGGGTCGCAGCGGCGAAGCAGAAGAAGCTCCACCAGACGACCGCGTCGCCGAAGTAGTTGGGATGGCGGGTGTAGCGCCAGAAGCCCCGATCCATCACCTTGCCCTGGTGGGCGGGGTCGGCCTTGAACCGAGCGAGCTGCCAGTCCCCTCCGGCCTCGAAGGCGAAGCCGACCACGAAGAGGGCGAGGCCGAGGGCGTCGAGCGGGCCGAGCGAGGTCGGCTCGGGGTGCTGGGCCTGATGGAGCGGCATCGAGATCGCCCACTGCAGCAGGCCCTGGAACCAGAAGACGACGAAGAGGCTCCACAGGGGGAAAGCGGTGCGGTGACGCTCGCGCATCTCGCGGTAGCGGTAGTCCTCTCCGTGACCCCAGTTCCGCCAGAGGATGTAGAGCGACAGGCGCAGCGCCCACAGGGTGACGAGGCCGACGACCAGGGCGCCGCGCGGGGTCCACCCCGCGCTCGTCCCGTAGTAGATCCAGCCCGCGACCATGAAACCGAGACCCCAGAAGACGTCGACGATGCTCGCGTCCCGCTTGACCAGGCTCACCGCCCACGCGAGGGCCATCATGGTCAGGACTGCGGAGAGAGCGATTGCCGGCGGGGGCCACGAATCCATCAGATCACCTCCTTGGCGCGTCGAACCTCGATGCCGTCACTCCTCCTGCGCCGTTCTCTGGACACGGGAGGCGTCGAAGCCCATGCTCGCCGCCTTCTCCTGGATCTCGGCGTAGGTCTCCTCCGCCATCTTGCGGTCACGAGCGAGCACCCATAGGTACTTGCGGTCGGGTGATCCCACCAGGGCGTGAGAGTAGTCTTCGGCCAGATCGAGAATCCAGTAGTCGCCCCAGACGAAGCCGAGGAAGGAGAGGAGCCGGGGGGCGAAGCGGACCTTCAGCTTCGAGCTCGGACCGTCCCTGGAAGCGACCTTGGCCTCGCCCTCGACGGCCTTGGACTTCCCGTCGCCGGTCCGACACTCGTTCACGACGGTGAGGCGCCCGTCCTCTCGGGGGGTGTAGGTGGCGGTGACGCAGCAGCCGCAGTCGTTCTGGAACCGGTTGGGCAGCCTCGCGATCTCGTACCACCTGCCCGCGTAGCGGTCGAGGTCTACCGCAGGGACGACCTCGACCGGGCTCCCGTGACCCTGCGCGGCGAAGGCGGCGAGGGAAGCGAGGGCTCCAAGGACGAACGGCGTCGTGCGCAGGGCTCGGCCAGAGTCCAGGCACCCACCTCCCTGCTTCATGCGAGAACTCCCTTCATCGTCGGCGCGGGCCGTCCCCGGGTGCCTGCGGGTTCGAGCCAGCGGGCGACCGCCGCCGCCGCCCGCCGCCCGCTGAGAAGAGCGCCGTGCAGCGACGCGGTGTCCCGGTGGTCGCCGCACACGAACAGACCCCCGCCGAGCTCCACCGGCCGCGCCACCGGCTCGAGGGCGGGAGGGGTCTGGTCGGGCTGCGCGTGGGGTATCCGGTAAACGCGGAGAAGCCGCCACCGTGAGACCTCCGCCCCGAACCACTCCGTGAGGTGGTCACGCACGGCCGCCTCCAGGGCCCCGGCGTCGGCCGGAGCCTCGAGGACGGAGACCGAAGCGAGCACCGCACCCGAGGGGGCGTAGGAGGGCGCCACCTGGCTGGGAAAGCACAGGTTGTTGACGGGCCCACGACCGTCTCCGTCGAGGACCAGGAGAGGGCCGGGGATCGGGGCGCGCTCGGCAGCGAAGTAGAGCGCGGTCACCGAGCGTGAGGCGGGAGCGGCGAGCTGGCCGGTGAGCCGGGCCGCCTCGGGCCCCTCGGTGGCCACCACCACCGCTCGCGCGGCGATCGTCTCTCCCGACTCGAGCCGGACCTCCCGAGGCGACACCGACGCGACGCGCGCCCGGAGACGGATCGTCCCCTCCGGCAACCGGCGAGCCACCTGCTCGGGGATGGCTCCCATCCCGGCCGCGGGAAGGGCCACGTCGCCCTCGGCCATCATCCGGAACACGAAGTCGAGCATCCGGCTCGAGGCCGCGAGTCCCCGGTCGAGCAGGACCCCACCGAAGAACGGCCGGAAGAAGGCATCGATCATCGCCTCCGAGAACCCCTCACCCCGCAGGCGCTCCAGCGCGGTCGTCTCGGGCCGCTCGAAGAGGGCGCTGAGAGAGCCAGCGCACACCCGGGCCCGGTAGCGCGCGATGCGGAGGCGATCGGCGAGGGTGCCGACATCGGACAAGAGGGTGCTCACGAGTCGGGTCGGACGGCGCCACGGGTCGCTCAGCTCGTGGAAGCGACCGGCCCGGCGAACGAGCGCACCGGGGAGGAGGGGTCTCGGGTCGAGCGCGGCGTAGTCGAGAACCCGTCGCGTCTCGGGGTAGGCGGTCAGCAGGACCTGGAAGCCACGATCGAGGCGGAAGCCCGCCACCACGTCGGTGCGCACCCGGCCTCCCACGCCATCGGAGGCCTCGAGGAGGCGCACCGCCACGCCGGCCTGGCTGAGGTGGAGTGCGCAGCCGAGCCCGGACAGCCCCGCCCCCACGACGAGGACGTCGGGCTCGGACGCGCTCACGACGACGCCCTGCCCAGCAGGTGCCGCAGGGCCTCCTCGAGCCCGGGAAAGCGGAAGCGGTAGCCGCTCGACTGCAGGCGCTCGGGGCGCACCCGGGTGCTGGCGAGCAGGGTCGCCTCGGCCATCTCGCCCAGGGCCACCTTCAGCGCAAAGGCGGGGACGGGCACCGGGGTGGGCCGGCCCAGGACCCGACCGAGGGTCTTCGTGAACTCCCGATTGGTGACGGGCTCGGGGGCCACGAGGTTGAAGGGGCCGCTCACCCGGTCCTCCACCAGGGCGTGGTGGAGCGCGGCCACCACGTCGTCGAGGGCCACCCAGCTCATGTACTGGGTCCCGGGGCTGACCACGCCCCCCAGGCCGAGCCGAAACGGCGCTAGCAGCTTGGAGAGGGCCCCGCCCGTCGGGCTCAGGACCACACCGATCCGCGGATGGGCCACCCGGATGCCGGCGGCCACGGCCGGCTCCGCCGCGGCCTCCCAGTCCACGGCCAGCCGTGCCAGGAAGTCGTCGGCCGGGAGACTCGACTCGCTCACCCACTCCTCTCCCCGGTCGCCGTAGTATCCGATCGCGGAGGCCGAGACCAGGACCTTCGGTTTTTGGTTCAGAGACGCCAGGCTGCGGGCGAGGGCCCGGGTCGAGTCGATCCGGCTGTCTCGAATGCGGGCCTTGCGCGCGCCGGTCCAGCGGCCGCCGGCCACGTTCTCTCCGGACAGATGGACGACGGCATCCACTCCCTCGAGGGCGGCCCCGTCGATCGTGCCACTCGAGGGGTCCCAGCGAACCTCGACGTCGCTCCGCGGCGCACGGCGCACCAGGCGCCGGACCTCATGTCCCCCGCTGGTCAGGAAGGGCACGAGCGCGCTCCCGATGAGTCCGCTCGATCCCGTCACCGCGACCTTCATGGCTTTCTCTCCTCGGCATCCCACGTGCGCGTCGAGGTCGTCCGCCGTCACCCGGTGCCGGTAGGTGAACACCCGCTCGAGCGTGGACCGGACGAAGTCCCCTCCGAGCAAGTCGCCGACCGCTCCGCCGGGCAGGGCGTACTCGATCTCGTCCTCCAGAACCGATGCCCCGTCGCCTTCCGGCTCCACGCGGTGGGCGTGCCGCCAGAGGGCGAACGGTCCTTCGACCTGCCGGTCCTGGAACTCACGCCCGGGGCGCCAACCGGAGTGCTCGGCCACCCACCGCTGCCGCAGGGGACCGATGCGCAGGACGAGCCGAGAACCCTCCTCCTCGATGCCACCGGAGCGTGACACCACCTCGGCAGGATCCCAAGGCGGGTTCAGCCGCTCGAAGGCCCCGGTCCGCGCGTGCCAGCGAAAGACCTCCTCCGCCGGGGCCCCCAGGCGTGATCGTCTTCGGAAGACGTGTCGCTTCAAAGTCACTCAGCGACGCTCGACCGCCGCACCTCGACTCGGACTCTAGACCATCGCCGGCGCCGGGCATAGGGCCTTTTGGGGGGGCGCACGGCAGATCCTCGTCCCCGCCTCAGCCCCGCGACCGGACCGAGGCGAGGCCCCCGTCGACGCCGAGGACCTGTCCCGTGATCCACGACTGGCCGGGGTCGAGGAGCCAGGCGATCGCCGCCGCGACCTCGTCCGGCTCGCCCACGCGCCCCAGGGCGTGGAGGGCGGTCGAGGCCTTCAGCGCGGTCTCGCTTCCCGTGATGCGGGCGGTGAGGGGAGTGCGCACGAGGCCGGGAGCCACGGCGTTCACGCGGATCCCCCTGGGCGCGTAGGTCGCGGCTGCCGAGAGGGTCAGTCCGATCACCCCGGCCTTGGCCGCGGCGATGGCCTCGTGGTTGGGGAGACCCAGCCGGGCCGCGGCCGAGGACACGAGGACCACCGAACCTCCGGAGCCCAGGGAGCGGGCCGCAGCGCGGACCGCGCCAAAGGCGGAGGTGAGGTTGAGGGCCAGGGTCGAGGCCCACTCCTCGTCGCTGGTGAGGTGGGCCGGCTTGAGCAGCAGCGACCCCACGCAGTTGGCGATGCCATCGAGACGGCCGGTCTGCTCGACCACCCGCGCCGCCGCCGCCTCGACCTCCGCCGGCTTCGTCGGATCGAGGGTGAGGACGAGCCCGCCCGTCTCGTCGGCGAGAGGGTGGAGGCGTTCGGCGTCACGCCCCCCGAGAGCGACCCTGGTCCCCCCGGAGGCGAGGAGACGGGCGAGTGACGATCCGATGCCACCGGAGGCGCCGAGGATCAGAACGGACGGACCGGGAAGCCCGGGCGCGGTGTCCATGGGTCTCTACCTCCCGCTCGGCCTGGGACGAGGGCCGACCCGCTGCGGGTACTTGCCCCGGGGCACAGAGGTGGGCTCGCTGGTGAACACCCCAATCCGCGTGGGCGGCACCGGTGGAGCCGGGGTCGGAGCCGCGCCCAGCGCCGAGTAGAACTCCTGGCGCAGAGCCATGTCGCGCTGGAAGGCGCCGAGGAACGAGGACGTCATCGTGATCGACTCCCGTTTCGCCACCCCCCGCATCACCGTGCAGAGGTGCGCGGCCTCCAACCGAACCGCCACCCCGCGCGGCTCGATCGCGGACTGCACGGCCCGAGCGACCTGGTCGGTGAGCCGCTCCTGAGCCTGGAGGCGCCGCGCGAGGACGTCGAGCAGGCGCGGTAGCCTCGAGGGCCCGATCACTCGACCCGCCGGCACATAGGCGATGTGGGCGCGACCGTGGAAGGGCAGCAGGTGGTGTTCGCACAGGGAGTAGAACGCGATGTCCCGGACCAGGACCATGCCCTCGCAGGTCTCGGCGAAGACGGCTCCGTTGAGGACCTCGAGGGGCGTCTTCGATGCGCCCGAGTTCAGGAAGGTCATCGCCTTGGCGACGCGCTCAGGGGTCTTCTTCAACCCTTCACGATCCGGATCTTCACCGATTGCTCGGAGAAGCAGGGCGACCGCCGCCTCGGCGCTCGGGTGATCGTCACGGACGATCAGGGGTATTGTCACGGCTGTTTTCCCTTCGGTTCGAACGCGCCTCCGAGGCGTTCGCCTCGGAGGCAGTCCAGAGCTTCAAGTTCGATCTTACTGCGGCGGCATGAGCACCGAGTCGATGACGTGGATGACACCGTTAGACGCCATGATGTCGGTCTTGACGACGGTCGCTCCATCCACCTTCACGCCGTCGGAGGTGTCGATCTTGATCGACTGCCCCTCCACGGTCTTCGCCTGCTTCAGCTTGACGACGTCGGCCGCGGTGACCTTCCCAGGGACCACGTGGTAGGTGAGGACCTTGGTCAACTTCGCCTTGTCCGCGAGCAGCGCGTCGAGGTCCGCCTTCGGGATCTTGGCGAAGGCCTCGTCGGTCGGAGCGAACACCGTGAAGGGACCCGCTCCCTTGAGCGTCTCGACGAGACCAGCCGCCCCCAGAGCGGTGGCCAGGGTCTTGAATTGGCCGGCGGCGACGGCGGTGTCAACGATGTCCTTCTCATGGTGATCGCCCCGAGCCGTGGGGGCAACGACGGCAGCGAGGGCGAGACCAGCGACGACAGCCATGAGCTTTCGCATGTTCATTCTCCTATAACGTTCATTGATTGAAATGCGCCCTCTTCGGCGGGCCCCGTCCTTGTGGCGCGGGCGCAACGTCACGGACTGGGGCATCGAGGGCCCCGGGGGTCGGTCCGCCTTCCTGAATGGGTATACGAGAAGGATTCTGAAATTGTTCTGAATAGTTTTTGGAAATATCAGGAGCCGATGCCCGGCGCCGGCTCCCCGGACGCTATGATCGGGCGGTGGGTTACAAGCAGGCACGACTCCGCCGGCTCAACGGCGCGCGGACCGCCAGCGAGGGGGACTACGTCCTCTACTGGATGCAGGCGTATCGGCGGCTCGAGCGGAACCACGCGCTCGACTACGCGCTGTGGTGCGCCAACCAGCTCGACAAGCCCCTCGTCGTGTACGAGGGACTGCGCCTGGACTACCCGTGGGCCAGCCGTCGACTCCACCGCTTCATTCTCGAGGGGATGGCCGCGAACGCCGGGCGGGCGAAGGAGATGGGCCTGAACTACTGGCCCTACGCGGAGGAGGAGAGGGGCGGAGGTCGGGGGCTGCTGCGGAGGCTCTCCCAGCGCGCGTCCCTCGTCGTCACCGACGACTTCCCGGGCTTCATCGTCCCCGCTCAGTCGGCGGCGCTCGCCCGCAAGGCGGACACCGCCGTCCTCGCCGTGGACTCGAACTCGCTCGTGCCGATCTCGCTCCTCGGCCCTCCGGTCTCCGCGGCTGCCCACCTCCGCCCCCGGATCCACAAGGCCTTTGCCGAGGCCTGGCCTCACCGGGCGGCCGCTGAGCCCGGGGTCGCCGGGGCGGCGGCCCGGCCCGTGTCCGCCCCGTTCGACACCTGGACGGCGACCGAGGTCGCCGACTTCGTGGACGGCCTGCCGCTCGACGCCACGGTGCCCCCGGTCACGGCCATGCCCGGGGGATCGAGGGCGGCCCGGGAGCGGCTGAGCTCCTTCGTCGAGCAGCGTCTGCGAGGGTACGCCGAGCACCGATCCGAGCCCCGGGCCCCCGAGGAGGGTCACGCCAGCGGGTTGAGCCCCTACCTCCATTTCGGCCACGTCTCGATCGAGGAGGTCGTGGAGCGCGCCCTCGCCACCACCGGAGAGTGGACGCCGGAAGAGCTGAGAATCCACAACCGGGGCAAGCGCGAGGGCTTCTTCTGCGACGATCCCGACGTCAACTCCTTCCTGGACGAGGCCCTCACCTGGAGAGACATCGGGCTCAACTGGCACCGGGCGCGGCGCGAGGACGCCCGGAGCCTGGAGAAGGCCCTGCCCTCCTGGGCGCTCGAGACGCTCGGAGCCCACGCGGGGGACGAGCGCCCCCATCTCTACTCCGCGGAGGAGCTCGAGGCCGGCCAGACGCACGACGAGATCTGGAACGCGGCCCAGCGCGAGCTCGTCGCCACCGGGACCATGCACAACTACCTGAGGATGCTCTGGGGGAAGAAGGTCCTCGAGTGGTCGCCCTCGCCGACCGAGGCCTACCGGGTGCTCGAGCACCTGAACAACAAGTACGCACTGGACGGGCGCGACCCCAACTCCTACACCGGGATCCTCTGGTGCTTCGGGCTCTTCGACCGGCCCTGGGCCCCGGAGCGAAAAGTCTTCGGTCGCGTCCGCTACATGTCGTCCGAGAACACCGCTCGCAAGTTCAGGCTGGGTTCCTACTACGCGTACGTCGAAGGCCTGCCGACCATCGAGACCGTCCGCGGCGGGCTGCTCTGAACGGTAGGGGTCCCGGGCGCGTCCCGGGCGTCGGCGACGGACTCAGCGCTCGTCGGCCTTGATTGCCTGTGCGCCCAGCTCCTGGCTCCTCTGCGTGGCCGCCTCGACCGCGTCCATCAAGGTGGTGCGCAGCCCGCCGGCCTCGAGCGTGTGCAGCCCGGCGATGGCGGTGCCGCCGGGAGAGGTGACCATGTCCTTCAGCCGGCCCGGGTGCTCGTTCGTCTCGATGAGGAGCTTGGCCGATCCCAGGAGCGTCTGCGCGGCGAGGGCCTGGGCATGGTGACGCGAGAGGCCCACCTTGACCCCGGCGTCGGCGAGGGCCTCGATGACGAGAAAGACGTAGGCGGGGCCGCTTCCCGACAGACCCGTGACCGCGTCCATCTGGGCCTCGTCCAGAGCCACCGTCATCCCCACCGAGTCGAAGATCCTCCTGGCCGCCTCGAGATCGTCCTCGGTGGCGTGCCCGCCCACCGCGATGGCGGTGGCCCCGGCGCCCACGAGGGCGGGGGTGTTGGGCATGGTCCGGATCACCCGGGCCTGGGGAAGGCGCGCCTCGATGGCGGCGAGCGGGACGCCCGCGGCGATGCTGATGACGAGGGCGTGGGAGTGGATCTCGGGGCCGATCTCATCGAGCACCCTCCCCATCACCTGGGGCTTGACCGCGAGAATGAGGATGTCGGCCTGGCGGGCGACCTCGACGTTGTCCCCGGTCGTTCGGATCCCGTACCGCTCGGTCAGCTCGGCCGCCCGATCGGACCGGGGATCGCTGCCCACGACCTGGGACGGCTCGGCCACCCCGACCTTCAGCAGGCCGCGGATGAGCGCTTCGCCCATGTTCCCGGTCCCCACGAAACCGATCGTGCCCTCGATCTTCATCTCACCCCTTCTCCTCGAACGATCGAGGATTCTACCGGCCCTTCCCGGGCTCGGCCAGGACGACCGACGCCGGCCGGCTCAGGACGAGCTCCACCGCGGTCCCGGCCGGGTGGTCACGCCTCGGACGAGGCCTGCTTCTGGGCGAGGACCTGGAGCTTCTCGATGAGCTCGGGACCGGGAATGGGCCGGGGCAGCCGGCCCGCAGTCAGCGAGATCGGAACGCGCTTGGCGCGCTCGGCCTCGGCCGCGTCCTCGGAGCTGAAGCTCAGGAAGAACGCGAGCCCCGGCCGGTCCTTCTCCCAGCCCCGGAACAGGCCGGCGACGGTCTGGTCGGGCCGGAAGGCGAGGATGTCGCAGACCGCCACGTTGAGCTTGTGGGCGTCCGGCGTCTTCATCAGGAGAGAGAGCTCTTCCGGGTAGTTGGCGATCTTGACGTCCAACCCTGCGGCCTCGAGCTCGGCGGCGAGGGGCTCGAGGCTGGCCGCGTCCCGATCCAGCAGCGCCACGCGCAGCCACGGCTCGCGGCGCTCGTCCTTCCTGCCCACGAGTGTCTGCCCCTCCTGCAGGGAGACGCGCAGACCGGGGGGCACGAACGGCGTGCGCCGCAACACGTCCAGGGTCCCCCGGAGGGCCCCCAGGGCCTTCTCCGCCGCCTCGCCGCCGTCGCCGGTCGAGGCGCTCGCCTCTCGCGCTTCCGCGAGCTGCTCCCGCATCGACGCCAGGGTCTCCTCCGAGGCGCGGGCGGCCGTTTCGGCGACCCTCTTTTCCTCCTCGAGGGCCTCCAACTGCTTGCGGGCCCCGTCGCGCTCGCCCTCGGTATCCTGGAGCGTCTTCTCCAGGGAGGCCACGCGCGCTCTCATCTCTCCCGCTTCGGTGGTGGCACGCCGCTCCTCCTCGCGTGCGGCCGCCAGCTCCCGCTGGGTGCTGGCCAGCGTGTCCTCGACGCTCCTCGCCGCCTCGCCGGCGGCCTGGCGCTCGGCTTCGAGGCGCTCGAGGGTGCCGCGAGTCTCGTCCCGTTCACGCTCCGCCCGCTGCAGGGCTTCCTCGAGCGACGAAAGCCGTCCTCGGAGCTCTTGCACCTCGCCCACGGTGCGCTGCGCTTCCTGACGCGCCGACTCCAGCTCTTGCCTCGCGGAGCTCAGGGCGTCTTCGGCGGTCCGGGCCCCCTCGCTGACCGCGCGACGGTGCTGCTCCAGCTGCTCCACCACCGAGGCGTGCTCGGCTTGCAGGGATTCGAGACGCGCCGTGAGCCTCTCGGACTCGTCGCGGCCGCCGTCGCGCTCCGCCTCTGCGGTCTGGAGCGCCTCCTGGAGCGTGGCCACCCGACCCTTGAGCTCGTCCCACTCGAGCGTCGAGTGCTCCCCCTCCGTGCGCGCCGCCGCCAGCTCCTGCTGCGCCGCGTTCAGGGCCCCTTCGGCGGCGCGCGCCCTCTCTTCGGTATCGCGCCCCTGCTCCTCGAGCTCCTTCGCCTCGCCCCGCACCCGGTCGCGCTCCCCTTCCGCCTCCCTCAGGGCCGTCTCGAGGGCGAGCAGGCGCTCGCGGAGCTCGTCCCTCTCCGCGGCCGAGCGCTGAGCCTCCTGCCGAGCCGACTCCCGCTGCTTCTCGAGCTCGGCCACGCGTTCGGCGCCACCCTCCTCCTCCCCGGTCCCCTCCGACGCCGGCGGCCGCGAGGCCCGGAGCTGCTCCAGATGCCTGGCGGCGTCCTCTCCGAGCCGCTCGGCCAGCCGCCTCAGCTCGACCACCAGGGACTCGACCCGTGTGGCGGGGCCGCCCAGGAGCCGCGGCCACACGGGGCCGGCAAGGACGGTGAGGGCCTCGCCCAGGTTCGGGACCGACGGGCGGGGCAGCCCACGCAGCACGAGAACGCCGGACTGGCCCTCGTGCACCCAGGGAACGATGCAGTTGTCTCGCACCTGCACACCGGGGGCCGAATCACCCGGCTGGAAGAGGGTCGGCCGCTCGAGACATCCGGGCGTCTCGTCGATGAGCCGTGGGAGGGCTCGTTCCGCCCCGATGGGCCCGGACCCCAGGCTCAGGGCCGGAAGGAGCCGCCAGCCGCTCTCGGCGGAGGGGTCACGCACCGCGGCCAGCAGCGCCGACGGCGACGCCCACTCGCGAACCCGATCGAGGAAGCGGGCCACGAGCCGGTCCAGCTCGTTCTCTGCCGCCAGATCCGCGGCGGCGCGCGCCACCTCCTCGAGCTGCAGGGGTTCCCGGCGGTTCGCGGTCGCGGGATCGCTCATCATGGTCTCCTTCCCTCCGTGCTACCCGAATGTACACCCACCGAAGCCCGGCATGCTGCTCGGCCGCGGGCAGCGACCCCCATTGTCCCAGAAGGCTTGATCCCCTGGCGGTGATCTGCAACAATCCCGGAGCTTTGCGAGAGGCGTAGGCACGATGGGAATCCACAGCGCCATGACCGACCCCGGCCCCCTGCCCACCACGGGTGTGCCGGCCCGCGGAGGTCCCTAGCTCAGAAGCCCGAGATCGCACTCATTCCGAGCCCTGGACCTCCCGAGGTCCAGGGCTTTTCGCTTTCTGAGTGAGTCAACGTCATGAGTCGTCCGGACACGTCATACCGACAGATCATCCGCCTCAGCACTCCGGTGATGCTGAGCCAGCTGAGCTACACCGCGATGGGCATCATCGACACCATCATGGTGGGCCGCGTGGGGGTCCTGGCCCTTGCCAGCGTGGGTCTGGGGAGCATCCTCTTCTGGTGGCTGCTCAGCCTGTTCTGGGGAATGCTCGCCGGCGTCAACACGCTCGTCTCCCAGGCGGAGGGCGCCGGTGATCGCAGGGCCGCCGGGGTGGCCCTGTGGCAGGGCGTGTACCTCGGGCTGAGCCTCTCGGTCCTCGTCTTCGTCCTGTGGCCGATGGCCCCGCGGCTGGTGTCGTGGACCGGGGCCTCACCCGAGGTCCAGGAGAACGCGGCCGCCTACATGCAGATCCGTCTGCTCGGCGCCTTCGGCCTGATGCTGCTGATGGCCTGCGACAACTTCTATCGCGGGATCGGTCGTACCGACGTCCCGATGTGGTTCGGCTTCGTGAAGCTCTTCCTGAACTCGGGGGCGAACTACGTCTTCATCTTCGGCCACCTCGGGGCACCGGCCCTGGGCGGGGTGGGGGCGGCGGTGGGCACCGCCATCGCCAACACCGTCATCGGTGTGGCCATGTTCGCCAACCTCTTCCTGCGTGCGGAGTTCCGGGACGGGTACCGCCTGCTGCCGCGGGCGCGGCTCCACCCGCGCGTCTTCCGCGCGCTCGTGGCCCTGAGCCTTCCCATCGGGATCCAGACCTTCATGGAGATGGGCGGCTTCAGCGTGTTCACGGCGGTGGTGGCGCGACTGGGCGACCCCCAGCTCGCGGCCACCGACGCGGTCATCCACGCCTGGAGCGCCGCCTTCATGCTCGCCTTCGGTCTGAGCGTGGCGGCCCAGACCCTGGTGGGCCAGTGCGTGGGGGCCGGCGAGAGGGAGGAGGCGCGCCGCGTGACGCGCCGTATCCTGCGGATCGGCGCCGGGCTCATGCTCGCCCTGGCCCTCGTCTACGTCTTCCTTCCCGAGAAGCTGATGGCGCTCTTCGTCCGCCCGAGCGAGCTCGCGTCCCTGCTGCCTTTCGCCCGGCCGCTGTTCACCATCGTGGCCGTGTGCCTCTTCTTCGATCTCATCTTCAACGTGATCGCGGGCGGGCTGCGCGGCGCGGGCGACACGACCTACGCGATGTTCGCGAACGTGTCCGCGGCCTGGCTGCTCTTCGTGCCCCTGACGCTGTACGTGGCTCCTCGCTACGGGCTGGTCGCCGCCTGGACCGGAGTCATCGCCTACATGGCGACGATGGCCCTGCTCATCTGGCTCCGCTTCCGGGGAACGGCCTGGCTGAAGCCGGCCCTCGAGAGGGCAGGATCGGCGGACCCGGAGCCGGGCGAACCACCCTCGGCCGCCGAGCCCGCCGGCGCGGAGAGCTGAGGGCTATTCGTCCTCGAGGTGGGCCCTCACCGCCCATCGAGACCCAGGCGCTGTTCACGAAGCTCCTTCGGGAAGCCGAGGACCCCGGAAGTCGCCGTCGACACTCGGGCGACGACGGGACGTTCTATGATTCGATGACGCAGCGGGCCCACGCCGGGCCAGGGAGGCCACGCCATGTCCTCACCCCTCGACCGTCGCTCCTTTCTCGCCGGCACCGCCGGCTCCCTGGCCCTGGCCGCGTCCGCCCCGGCGGGTTGGAGGTCGTCGGCCTCCACGGCCGAGCGCATCCGCCTGGGCGCCCCGGTCTGGCCGGACGGCGACGACCCCGAGGCGCGGGCTCGGGCGCACCGGGAGAAGGGGTACCGGGCCGGCTATTGCCCCGACGTCCCGCTCGACGACAAGGAGCGCATCGCGGCCACGGTGGAGGCCTTCGCCCGTCACGACGTGGTGATCGCCGAGGTCGGCCGGTGGGTCAACCTGCTGGCCGCGGACCCCGACGAGCGACGCAGGAACCTCCAGACCGTCACGGACGGCCTGGCCCTCGCCGAGGCCGTGGGCGCGCGCTGCTGCGTGGACATCGCCGGCTCCTTCAACCCGGACAGCTGGTTCGGCCCCCACCCCGACAACCTCTCCGAGCGCTTCTTCGACGCCGCCGTCGAGAACGCCCGCACCATCATCGACGCGGTGAAGCCCACGCGGACGACGTTCTGCTACGAGATGATGGCCTGGTCGCTCCCCGACAGCCCCGACTCCGCCCTGCGCCTGGCCCGGGCCGTGGACCGCAAGGCGTTCTCCCTCCACCTCGACCCCTGCAACCTCGTGAACTCGCCGACGCGCTACTACTCCTCGAGCGACCTCATCCGCGAGTGCTACTCGAAGCTGGGTCCCATGATCGCGAGCGTCCACGCCAAGGACCTGACGTGGGACATCGCGATGGCCGTCCACTTCCGGGAGGTGCGCCCGGGTCTGGGGAGCATCGACTACGGGGTGTGGCTCGCCGAGCACGCGCGGCACACGCCGGAGGTTCCTCTCATGATCGAGCACCTCTCGGACGAGGCCGAGTACGACGCGGCCCGGGACCACATCCTCGAGGTCGGGCGGAAGGTCGGCGTCCGCTTCGACTGAGCAACGGGGCCGAGGGTCCGTCCCTTACTCGCGCCTCGGACGGAGCACGGGGCAGGCCGGCTCCGGGTCCTGGAGGGTCTGAGGCACGAGGCCGATCCCAGCACGCCCCCCGGGTCGATCCGCTGGCCGAGGGCAGGATGGTCACGGCCTCTCCGACCCGAGACCGAGAACCGGTGTATGATCATCGCTCCCTCCCCGACTCAGTGCCCATGAAGGTCGACACCGTCTCCACGATCGCCGACTTCGAGACGCTCCGAGGGGAGTGGGACCAGCTGCTCGCGACCACGCGGCAGCCTCACCTGTGCCTCACCCACGACTGGCTGGCGGCATGGTGGGAGGCCTTCGGCAGCGGGGAGGGGCAGGTGGCGGTGCTCGTGGCCCGGGAGGGAGGCCGGGCGGTGGCCGCGGCCCCCCTCCAGCGGCGCGCCACGCGGGTGGCCGGGGTTCCGGTGCGAAGCCTGGAGTTCGCGGCCAATCTCCACACCTTCCGCTTCGACCTCGTCCTCCCCGCCGACCGGGATCCCGCCCCCCTCCTCGAGGGTCTCCTCGACCACGCGCTCGACGGGAACGCGCCCCCGGACACCCTCTTCTTCAAGGACCTCCCGCGCGACTCACCCACGGTGGCCGCTCTCGAGAGATTCGCCGAGCGTCGCGGCCTCGCGATCGCTCGGGAGAACGAGCGGCTGTCCCCCTGTGTGCGCACCGAGGGCGAGTGGGAGGCCTACTTCCGAGGTCTCTCGAAGAGCCTGCGCTCCGCCCTCCGGCGCACCCGGAAGCGGTGCCTCGAGGCCGGTGCGGTCTTCGAGAGGGTCGACGACGGCCCCGGGGCGGCTCGGCTCCTCGAGGAAGGCCTCGCGCTCGAGGCCGAGGGCTGGAAGGGGCGAGAGGGGACCGCCATCCTCGCCAGCCCGGAGGAGGCATCCTTCTACCGGGGGCTCTTACGCCGACTCGAGGGAACCGGTCGACTCGAGCAGTACTCTCTGCGCCTCGAGGGCCGCTTGATCGGCTGGGACCTCTGCGTCACCCACGCCGGGGCCTGCCACGACCTGAAGACGGCGTATGCCGAGGACCAGGCCTTCCTCGCCCCCGGCTACACTCTGCAGGCGATGTTGACCGAGCGATTGTTCCAGGCTCCGGAGGTCGGCATCTACGACATGCTGCCTCCGGCCGCCGAGTACAAGCGCCGCTGGAGCCGGGAGGGAGTCGAGCAGGTCAGCGTGCGTCTGTACGCCCGCACCGCCCGTGGGCGTCTCGCCCACCTGCTCCAGGGGCGGCTGCGCCCCCTGATGCGGCGCTCTTCGCTCCTGCGGCGCGCGAAGAGACGGGCGTTCGGAGAGTGACGAGGCGGAGAAGCCCGCCGCCCGGGACACGAGCCCTCGCCGCTCAGCGGTCCTGAAGCTCCCTCAGCCGCCGCATCCCCCGCTCGACCGCTCTGAGGACACGCGGGGCCCGTGCCGCGAGGGCCGGACGAAGCAGGCCGCGGGCAAAGGAGCAGCCGTGGCAGCCGAGCGAGCCCCTCGGGTAAACGCAGACGTGCACGTGGGGGCGGAGGCCGTTCGCCACCTCGCGCTTCCAGCGCATCTCCGCGCCGAGCAGGTCGACGGCGGTCGCGCCGGATGCAAAGGCGTCCTCGAGCGCCTCGAGGACCACGGCGATCCCCGGCGAGAGCCGCGCGCAGGACTGGTCGTACGACGTCCAGAGGGCATACAGCCGGCGTCGAAAGAGCACGCCGAGGAGGTGCGCGATGGGCTTGGCGTCGAGGTAGAGCACGTGGAGGCGGAGCCATCCCCGGTCCGCGCAGCGCCGGGCGAGCTCCGAGTAGAAGACGCTCCCCCGTCGCTGGGTGGAGATCGCGAGGCCCGTGTCGCGCTTCCAGCTGGCCTCCTCGATCGCGAGGACGCCGGCGAGGGCCCGGTCGAACTCCGCGCGTGTCGTCACCTTGCGGACCTCGACGCGACCCTGCTTTTCCAGCTGCCGGCGTTTCCGGCGCCACTCGTGCCGGACATGACGCGACCGCGACCCCAGGTACGCGCCCCACCCCCCCTCCCCCGGGAGCACCAGGCGCGAGGGCTCCGTCGCTCTCACGAAGGTCCGCAGGCCGCGGGCCCGCGCCACCTCGGGCAGGGCCGCCACGAGGGGAGACTCCTCCGGCCAGCGGGGCAGCCCCAGGCGCCAGCGGCGGCGAGTCCGTTCGATGTGGCCAATCACGGCGTCGAGGACCTCGGCAGCCGGCGGAGTGAAGAGAAGCTCCAATCGTTCCTCGGGGACGGCCAGGGCTCCGCGGCACCAGACTTCTGCCGCTCGATCGACGATGAGGGGGGCGGCCCCCACGAGCCGGCCTCCCCGGCGGATCAGCAACACGGCGACGGGCTCCGTCGGCCAGTAGGATTCGAGCTTGGCGCTCGTCCACTCCCAGGTGTTGAAGAGGGTCGCCCCGGGCAGGTCCTCGACCAGGTCCCGCCACTCGGCCTCGTGAGCGGCAAGGTCGGCGACACACTTGATCTCCTCGGTGGTGAGCGGTGAAGGCAGCGCACGGCGAGCAACGGCGGGGGCGTGTGCGGCGGCAGACACGTCTGCCTTCCTTGGCCTACCCTCGAGCGGATGGGTCGCCATCGGCCAACCTCTCCAGCCAGGCTTCCTTCCAGAAGAGCAGGCACATACGCTGGCACCCCGCGTAGTCCTCGGGGCCGCCTTTCGGGGGCATGCAGTGGACACCCTCCAGCAGCACGACCCCCTTCACCTTCAGCATCCGGCGCGTGCGCTCGTCGAAGAAGCGCTCGACCTGGCGCGCCACGGTGTAGGTTCCCCCACAGAACTGGCGCTGGAGCGCCATCCAGGCAAGACCGCCGGTTCGCTCGTCCCCGTCGAGGGTGGCCTCGATCTGTTCCCAGGACCGGACCCGCACCCGCTCTGCCTCCTTGAGGCCCAGGGACGCCGGCGGCGAGAGGGCGGGCGCGCCCGTGCGAGGTCGCTGGCCCGACAGCTCGCGGGCCTTGCGCGCCAGGATGGAGGGATCGCGGACCACCTTTCCGGTGCCGCGAACAAGAAAGCCGAGGGTCTTCTGGAGAGAGCGGGACGCCCGGTCCCTCCTGTTGAGCTCTTGACCGGCCTCGGGCAACTCTCCGAGCTGACACTCCATGGATCCCCCTCTCGGCTGGGCGCCGGGAGGGAGCGTCGCCCCGCGATCCTTCGCGCTCTCAAAGCAGTGTACACCCCTTCGGCCGGGCGGCTCAATGCGCTCTTCCGCCACGGAGGCACAGGGGATCCTGGCTCCGCCCGGCGGACCCACCCTCGATCGGGGTGGAGCTTCCGGATGCGCGGCCGGCGGGCGGGCCTCAGCGGGCTTCGGTCGCCCGCGCCGCCCGGTGAACGGCCAGGACCTGCATCAGCAGCGCCATCTCCAGCTGGTACTCCTCGGTCCCCGCCACGAGCTCGCGCCACCGTGGGACCGTCCCCGGGGGCTCGCGCTCCCAGCACCCGAGGGGCTCGGCGACCCCGGGTCGACGGACGAAGGCGAGCCGTTCGCCCGAGCGGCGGCCGCGCTGGACACCGGTGGTCGGGGCCAGGAGCTCCACTCGATAGCGCATGACCTGATAGAGGGCCTGCAGACGCGGGTTGACGTGGAAGCGGTAGGCGCCCCGGGCCACCGGCGTCGCGAACTCTCCGGACACGGTCTCCCACCCGGTGACATCGGCCACCCCGTCGGGCATCACGACGGCGAACGGTGGCGAAACGTCCTGGGAGGACGCCGGAGCGGACCCGAAGAGCAGCAGCCCCATGAGCAGCCAGACCTGCATCCCGCCAAGGGTAGCGGCCCACCCCTCGAAAGGCCAGGGTCGGCGGGAGAAGAGTGAGCCCGATCACACCGCTCGCGCCGTCGATCGCGGTGGAGCCGGGAACTTGAAGGTCGAGCTTCGGTCCCTGCCGAGCGCCAGCCCAGCCTCGGGATCGTCCTCGACGGCACCCTGAGCCCAGGACTTCGCTCTGGTGGAGGTTCTGGCCCGGCGGCCTCCTCGATCAGTCCTTCTTCTTCGGCAGGGCGCGGGTGGCGCCGGTGGAGATCCCCCCGTCGACCAGCAGGTTCTGCCCCGTCACGTACTCGGAGGCGTCGGAGGCCAGGAACACCACCGCCCCGTCCAGGTCGTGGGGTTGCCCCGGCCGCTTCAGGGGGATCCGGTCGCAGAGGTACTCGACCCATTCCTCGTTCTCGTAGAGCACCTTGTTCTGCGCGGTCTTGAACCAGCCCGGGGAGAGGCAGTTGACGGTGATGCCGTGGACGCCCCAGTCGTCGGCCAGCGCCATGGTCATCTGCCGCACCCCCCCCCGGCTGGCGCAGTACGGGGCGAGGCCGGCGAAGCCGGCGACCGTGGTATAGGACCCGATGTTGATGATGCGGCCGTAGCGGAGGGGGATCATCGACCGCTTGGCGATGGCCTGGCTGACGAAGAACATGCCCCGGAGATTGGTCTCGAGGACGAGGTTCCAGTCGTCCCACGAGATCTCGACCGAGGGCTTGCGGACGTTGCAGCCCGCGTTGTTGACGAGGATGTCGATCCGCTCGACGGTCCGGGTCGCCGCCTCCGCGAACGACTCGATGCTGGCCTGGTCACGGACGTCCAGGGAGAGGGCCGTCACCCGGCGCCCCAGCGCCTCGATCTCGGAGACGAACTCGGCGCAGTCATCGGCCTTGCGGGCCGTGACGACCAGGTCCGCTCCCGCCCGGGCCAGAGCGCGGCCCAGGAACTGCCCGAGCCCGCGGCTGGCCCCCGTGACGACCGCGTTCTTCCCGCTCAGGTCGAAGAAATCGTGACTCGCGCTCATGGCCTCCTCACGGTTGCAGAATGACCTTCATCAGACCCGGCTCCCGGGCGTAGAGCCGCTCGAACCAGGCGGGGCCGTCCTCGAGCGGCGCCACCGCGGTGACCAGCTCATCGACCTTGATGACCCCCCGGCCGAGCAGGTCCAGGCACTGGGGGTACTCGCCGCTCGAGGCGCAGCTGCCGTAGAGGGTCAGCTCCCTCGTCACGATCGCCTGGAGGTCGACATCGACCTTCGGAGTCACGTTGCCGATCAAAGTGAGCGTCCCGCCCTTCCGCAGCGACGAGATAGCGGTGGCGATGGGCTTCGCCGCGCCCACCGCCTCGAAGGCCACGTCGGCCCCGCGGTCCTCGGTGGCCGCGATGACCGCCGCCGGCACGTCCCCCTTCGCGTTGAGGGTCACGTCGGCCCCGAGCCGGGCCGCTCGCTCCAGCCGGGTGTCGTCCAGGTCCACGGCGAAGACCGTCCCGCATCCCGCGGCCTTCGCGGCCTGGATGGTCAGGAGGCCGATCATCCCGCAACCCACCACCACCGCCCGGTCCCCGAGACGGATCGGGGCGCGGCTGACGGCGTGGACCGCCACCGAGACCGGCTCGACCATGGCCGCGTGGGCAAAGCCGAGCGCGTCGGGCAGGCGGAACACGATGCGCTGCGGCACGACGACGTACTCGGCGAAGGCCCCGTGCTGCTTCCAGTCCCCGGGGGAGACACCCACCACCCGCCGGCTGTCGCAGAGATTGATCTCCCCGGCACGGCAGAAGCGGCAGGCCCCGCAGGAGATCATGGAGTCGAAGGTCACGCGGTCGCCGGGCCCCAGCCCCTCGACGCCCTCCCCCACCGACTCGACGACCCCCGCCGCCTCGTGGCCCATGATGAGGGGCGGGATCCGCCGGCCGCTGGACCCGTCGTACCCGTGCACGTCGCTGCCGCAGATCCCGCACGAGTCCACCCGCACCCGCACGTCCCCGCGCCCGACCTCGGGCATGGGCATGTCCTTGATCTCGAGCCGCTTGTACTCCGTCAGCACCATCGATTTCATTCGCGTGTCCTCGCGCCTTCGCGACGCTCGCGACCGGGCCTCAGCGCAGGGGAAGCACCGCGGCCAGGATCACCGTCAGGACGAACGCCACCGTCCCTACGATCGCCAGGGCCGGCGTCCAGGATTTCAGGGTCTGCACCTCGGTCAGACCACCCATCTTGGCGTAGATCCAGAACCCCGAGTCGTTCATCCAGGAGCCGACGAGCGAGCCTCCCCCGATCGCGGCCACGAGGTAGGCCGCGTGAAAGGTCAGCTTCGTCGGGTCGATCATGGCCACGATCATGCCCGAGGTCACGATCATGGCGGTGGTGCTCGATCCCTGGGCGAACTTGATGAGGCTCGCGACGGCGAAGGCGAGGCCCAGCAGGGGCAGACCGCTGAGGAGCGCGGGGGCGCCCCCACCCGCCACCTGTGACTCGGCCAGCGATCGGATCGCCTCGCCCAGGCCGGCCGCCCGCAGGGTCGCACCGAAGGCCCCGCCGGCGGCGGTGATCAGGATGATGATCCCGCCGCTCATGAGGGCTGTTTCCACGATCTTCGGGATCGGCGTGTCGAGGAAGCGCCGCTGCTTCCACAGCGCGGCCATGGCGATCACCACGGAGAGGAAGAGCGCCAGGTTGGGGTTGCCCAGGACGTTCGTCCAGCGGAACGCCGCGCCCAGTCCGCTGCCGCTCTCTCCCGCCCTCAGGATGGCGAGGTCGAGGTCTGCGCCGCGGAGGAGGCGCGCCTCGGCGTCGGCGGCGATCAGCTCCTGGTGCGCCAGCGCCTTCACCACCGCGTTTCCGGTGATGAGGAGGATCGGGAGCAGGATGGGCAGGAGCGAGAGGGCCAGGCCCGGGAGCTGCTTCCGGTCGGGGCCTCCCGGGATCGGGACGTCTCCCTCGGGCGCCTCCGCCGGGGACTCTCCCCCCGGGGCCAGCGGCATGCGCCGGTCGAGGAAGACCCCATAGGCGAGGCCGACGACCGCCGCGGGGAAGGCGATCACCGCCCCCAGGACGATCATCACCCCGAGGTTCACGTCGAAGACGTTGGCCACGAAGAGAGGGCCCGGAGTGGGGGGCACGATCGCGTGGGTGGCGACCCCGCCGGCAGCGATGGCCACCAGGTACTTCAGGTAGTGGCGGCCCGTCGTCCGGTAGAGCGATCGAGCCAGGGGAACCAGCAGGTAGAAGGCGGTATCGAAGAAGACCGGGACCGACAGCACGAAGCCGCTGCCCATCATGGCGGCCGCGCCTCGTTTCTCGCCGAGGACGGCCAGGAAGGCGAGGACGATGCGGTCGGCGGCTCCGCTGCGCATCATCGCCTCCCCGATCACCGCGGCCAGGGCGATCACGATCCCGATGGCAGCCGCGGTCGCCCCGAAGGCGTCCACCACCCGGACCACGGGGTCGGTCAGGTCCGACGCCGACTCCGGAACGTCCGACCCCACGAGAAAGCTCACGACCAGGGCCGCGGTGAGGAGCGCGAGGAAGGCGTTCACCCGCAGGAGGACGATCCCCCCCAGGACCACCGCGATGCCGATAACGAGGATCAGGAACGGGTACCAGGTGCTGGCGGTGTGCAGTGGGTTCTCCTTCCCATTCGGCGCGTTTCCGACGAGAGCTGGGGCATTCTACGCCGAGCCCACCAGCCGTAGCTCACGAGAAGATCCGCGAGCTGCCTTCGCGCGACGAGTGCGCGTCGTCTTGTCGGAGTGGCCTCTTCAGGTGACACAAGGCAACGTTCGACCTGACCCCGTCTGATCAGCCCGCGGGCTCGACGAGGGAGCGGATCGCGGCGCGGATCTTCTCCTGGAGCGCCGCCGGCACCTCCGGGGAAGGAGCCGTCCGGCAGCGCTGGAGGACCTCGCGCAGGGCGTCACAGGAGGCCCGACAGCGCGGGCAGGCCGCAAGGTGCTTCTCCATGCGGGCGCAGGTCTCCGGCGCGATGTCCCCTTCGAGGAAGCGGGAGAAGAGCTTCACGACGTCGGGGCAGGGACGATCGGACGCCGGCGACACCGCCTCCGCCGGCATGAGGAGCGGCGCCAGCTCCTCGCGGACCCGGGCCCGGGCCCGGTGCAGGCGGCTCTTGATGGCCGCGACCGAGAGGCCGGTGACCGTCGCCACCTCCGGCGCGGTCAGGCCCTCGACGTCGCGCAGGACGAAGACCTCGCGGTACTTGCGGTCGAGCCCGGCGATGGCCCCTTCGAGGGCGGCCTCGAGCCTCCGGGCGTGCAGGACCTCCTCGGGTCCCGGTCCGGCATCGGGGTGCTCCCGCGCCGCCTCGGCCTCCCCCGAGTCCAGCGAGACCTCGGGCGGGGCGAACCGGCTGCGGCGACGCTTCTTGATGCAGTGGCTCCTGGCGATGGTGAACAGCCAGGTGCTCAGGGAGGAGGCGCCCCGGAACCCCGGGAGGCCCCGAGCGGCGGCGAGCAGCGACTCCTGGAGGACGTCCTCCGCGTCCTCGTGATGACGGCAGAGGCGGCGGGCGAAGCGGTACACCCGCGGCTCGTGCTGCTCCAGCAGCGCCTCCAGGGCCTCCGTGTCGCCCGCTCGCGCGGCCTCGAGCAGTTCGTGCTCCTCCGGCGACGTCACGGGGCTAGGCCACCGGCGCCGTTCGCCGCAGCAGCTCGTCCCTGTCGCGCACGCCGATCATTCGCGTGACCTCGCGTCCGTCCGCGAAGACGACGAAGGTGGGAATCCCCTGGATGCGGAGCCGGGCCGCGGCCTCGGGGTTCTCGTCCACGTTCAGCCGGGCGACACGGAGCCGGCCCGCGAGCGTGGAGGCGATCTCCTCGACCACCGGCTCCATTCCGCGGCACGGAACGCACCAGGGAGCCCAGACGTCGAGCAGGACCGGAAGGGCCGAGGCCAGCACCTCGGCGTCGAAGGTGGCGTCCGTCACCTCGACCGGGGACGCGGAGACGGGGAGACGGGCGCGGCAGCGGCCGCACACCGGCTCGAGCCCTCCGTGCAGCCGCTCGGGCTCGACTCGATTGGGGGAGCCGCAGGAAGGGCAGGCAACCGTCTGAGCGCTCACCGCTCGACCCGGCCGGGTGGCGCCGTTCCCTCTCGCTCCGCCGCCTGCAGCCTCTTCCGGGCCACGGAAGCGGCAATGAGGATGGGATCGTAGACGGGGGCGAAGGGCGGTGCGTAGGACAGGTCCAGCCCTTCGAGGGCCTCGATCGTGAAGCCGGCGGCGAGAGCGGTCGCGAAGACGTCGATCCGCTTGGCCACGACCCCGACGCCCGCCATCTGGGCCCCGAGCAGCCGGCCGGAGCCCCGCTCCGCCACGAGGGTGGTGGTGATGGGGCTTCCCCCCGGGTAGCCATGAGCGCGCGAGCGCTGGCGGGAGATCGCGGTCACCACGTCCATCCCGAGAGCGGCCGCCTCCGCGGGTCCGAGGCCGGTCCTTCCCACCTCCAGGTCGAACACCTTGAACCCGGCGGTGCCCGCCACCCCTGGAAATCGCTCGGATGCCCCGGCCGCGTTGGCCCCCGCCACCTTGCCCTGCTTGTTCGCGGTGGTGCCGAGGGGGATCCACACCGGTCGGCCCGACACGATGTGCAGCGCCTCCGCGCAATCTCCGGCGGCGAAGACCGAGGCCACGCTGGTCCGCATCTTCTCGTCGACCGCGATGGCCCCCGTCTGCCCGAGCGCCACCCCGGCGGAGCGGGCGAGCTCCACCCGCGGCCGGATCCCGACCGCGACCAGGACCATGTCGGTGGGGATGGATCCGCGATCGGTGCGAACGGTGAGCCCGTCGCCCTCGACCTCTTCCACTGCCTGGACGGCGACGCCCGTCTCGACGGACACGCCGTGGCGCCCGAGGGCGTCGGCCACCAGGGCGGCGATGACCGGGTCGTACCCGGGGGTGACCTGGTCCATCTTCTCGACCACGGTCACTGCCAGGCCGCGGCCCCGCAAGGCTTCGGCCATCTCCATGCCGATGTAGCCGGCCCCCACGATCACCGTCCGCGCCGGCTGCGCCTCGGCCAGATGCTGCTTCAGCGCCTGGCCGTCGGTCAGCTCCCGCAGGAGGAACACCCGCGGGTGGTCCAGACCCGGGATGGGCGGCTGGACCGGGGCCGCGCCCGTGGCCAGGACGAGGGAGTCGTACTCGAGCTCGATCGTCCCTCCGCCCACGAGATCCTGGACGACCACGACCCGGCGCACGGAGTCGACCCCGCAGGCCCGGTGGCGGAGGCGCAGGTCGATGCCGCGCTCCCGGACGTCGGCCGGGGTCAGGACCACGAGGTCATCCATGGTCCGGGCCGGGTCCTCGATGTTGTAGGGCATTCCGCAGGCCCCGTAGGAGACGTGGGGGCCACGCTCGAGGACGACGACCTCGGCCTCCGGCCGCCTTCTCCTGGCCTGGCTGGCCGCGCTCATCCCGGCGGCCACGCCGCCGATCACCACGATCCGGGACACGTCACCTCCTCCGCGCCGGGTGCTCCCAGTGTGTCATGTCTTGCCGGCAAATGCGCGGTTTTGCTAGGCTTCGCGTTGGGAGGACCCGCGCATGGCCGACGACCACGGTTCGAAGGCCCGTTGTGTGAGCTGCCGGGCGGATGTTCTGGTCCCCGACCAGTACACCCATGGCGACCACATCGCCTGTGGCACCTGCGGGACGAAGCACAAGGTCGTGCGGGGCGAGCGAGTCCGGTTGGTTCTGGCGGACCCGGGTCCACTCCGCGACACCCTGGCCCAGAACGAGCACGCGATCGAGCGGATCAAGGCCGATCTGGCACAGGCCCGGGCCAGCTTCGGGATCGGCGCCAACGGATTCGGGATCGGTGTCGCCTTTGCCATCTACCAGGTCGGATTCAACGGACAGCCCCTGGGCCTGAACCTGCTCTTCAACGCGATCGGCGTCGCGCTGGTCTCCGGCCTGCTGCTGGAGGCCGCCAACTGGTCGTTCCTGGCCAAGAGGCAGAGGATCTCCCGCCTGTCGGAGGAGCTCGCCGAAGCCGAGGCCGAGGCCCGGCAGCTCCGCATGAAGATCCGGGACGCCACCCGGGTGTAGCCTTCCCGCGCGAAGGGTGCGAGGCCCTACTCGATCTGGCCGCCCTCGAGGAGGGTGGCCACGGTGCTGTAGATCGCGTACGAGCAGCGGGGGACCTCCCGCTGGAGGTCCCGGATCGAGGCCCCCCTCTTGAGCCGCGACCAGACCGAGGCTGCGAGCTCCACGTTGTCGTTGTCGTCCCAGCTCAGCTGCTCCGCCCGCTGCCGAAAGACACGGTCGGGGTCGGGAAGCTTCTCCCGGAGAACCGGGAGCTCGTCCTGGAGCCGCACGGACTCCATCAGGAGCGAGATCGCGGGCAGGCTGACCTCCCTCTGCACCTCGTTCTCCTGGATCTCGCGGTCCGTGAAGGAGAACTCCCCTTCGGCCTCGGTCTGGAAGAGCTGGAAGACCGCGTCCTCGCCGGTCAGCTGGCGGTATCGCGCCCGGACGATGTTTCCGCGGAGGAAGAGCAGCTCGGCCAGCTTGCGCTTCTCACGGGACACCACCAGGTTGCCGGTCTGGTGGGAGCCGATGAGGGTCTGGATGACCGTGGCCAGGTCGAAGTACTTCAGGCTCCCCTGGAGCTGCTTCCCCGAAGCGCGGGGAACCTTGAGGGTCGTGGTCTCGAGGCGGCGGGCCAGCACCACGCACAGGTTGCGCGAGAAGGCAGGCAGGGTGTCCATGAGGTCGACGAACACGGCGCGATCGACGGCGAAGACCTCGGCGTGCTCGGGGGAGCGGACGGTGGCGCTACGGGGGGAGCCGGTCAGGAGCGCCAGCTCCCCGAGCACCTCCCCGGTACCGAGGTAGGCCACGGGGGACTCCTCGGTGCCGTCGGTCGGGGTCGAGAGCACCTCGAGCACGCCGCTCTTGACCACGAAGAGCCGGTCTCCTCGATCGCCCTGGCGAAAGACGACCTCGCCCGGTCCAAACTCCAGGAGCAGCCCCTGGGCGAGCACGGCGCGAACGACCTCCTCGGGCTGGCTCTCGAACAGCTCGGAGTTCCGGAGGAAGGCGGGGTCGATCGCGTCGGCCATGGGAAGAGTGACGATTATAGCTCCCGCGCCCGCCCCAGCCCTCCTGGTCAGAACCTGTGCTACCATCCCCGGCGCGAGGCTTGATGGGCGGCCTTGGCCCACAGCAGATCAGGGGCTATCCCCTTGAAAAAAGAGCTTTTGTCGGAATACGACCGGGGTATGACGTAGGGAAGCGACGCTCCTCCTGGTCCCCGTGCGCAACATTTTCACGACGGAGCTCCTGCCATGACGACCTCGACCCTTCCCGCTGAGCGCGACGGGGGCGGACACCGCCCTGGAGATGGTCCACAAGAGCCTGAAGGAGCTTTAGCGAAATGATCGAAAGCGAAGCCACGATAAGGATCTACAGCGAGACGCTGGCCACCCTTCTGGGAGCCAAGGTGGCGAACGGGAAGCTGGTCCGAGTGTCCAAGGACGGCTTCTTCGAGGTGCAGCTGGCGACCCAGGGGGGCAACTACACGACGTTGCTGCCCATCGCCACGACCGTCATCATGGCGGCGAAGCCTGAGCAGGAAGTCGAGACCATCGAGGTCGAGCGCTGAGATAGGGAGGCTCCGGAGAGGAGGAAGGGCATGCCGCGCACCGTGAGGGTGGCCGTGGTGGGCCTCGGCTCGATCGGCCAGGCCGTGACCCGCCTGCTCCTGCAGACACCGACGGCAAAGGTGGTGGGGGCGGCCGACCCCGCACCGGCCTCGGCGGGAAAGGACCTCGGCACCGCCCTGGGGCTCCCGCGCCGACTCCGCATCAAGGTCGACGCCGACCCGGAGCGCTTCGTCCGCAGGCTGACCGCGGACGTTGCCGTCGTCTGCACCTCGTCGTTCCTCAAGGAGGTCAAGCCCCAGATCCTGGGGCTGGTCGCGCGTCGCATCCGGGTCCTGACCACGTGCGAGGAGCTCGCCTACCCGGTGCCCCCGCGCGTGGCCGGGGCGCGGGAGATCGCACGCGCGGCGAAGAGCAAGAAGGTCGCGGTGCTCGCCGCCGGCCTCAACCCCGGCTTCGCCATGGACACCCTCGCCCTCGCCCTGACCGCTCCCTGCACGGGGGTCCGGCGGGTCTCGGTGACCCGCGTCCAGGACGCGGGGACACGAAGGCTCCCGCTCCAACGCCGCGTGGGGGCGGGGCTGAATCTCGGGCAGTTCCGGCGAGCCGTCACCGAGGGCACGGTGCGGCACGTGGGACTCGTCGAGTCCGCGCAGATGATCGCCAGTGCCCTCGGCTGGAAGCTCGACCGCGTGGACGAGACCCTGGAGCCCGCCATCGCCCCGCGAGACCTCGACACCGAGCACCTGCGCATCCCCGCGGGCGCGGCGGCGGGAATCCGCCAGGCCGTGCGCGGCTACCGCAAGGGCGAGCTGGCGGTGAGCCTCGACCTCCAGGTGTACGTGGGCGCGGAGGCGCCGCGGGACCACATCCTGATCGACGCCGAACCGCCGGTCGACGCCACCCTCGCCGGCGGAATCTCCGGCGAGGTCGCCGCCGCCGCCATCCTGGTGAACACCCTCCCCCGGCTGCTGGCCGCTCCCCCCGGGCTGGCCACGGTGAAGGACCTGCCGCTGGTCCACGCCCTGAATCCCCACGACCTCGGCCCCGCACCGCGAGGGCGATAGGTGGCGAGAGCTTCGGTGACGCGAGCACGGGGGAAGACGCGGTGAAGGGAGACCTGGCCGAAGGCGTCGTTCCCGGCCTGCTGCGGGAGCTGTACGTGGGCCGGCGCAACGGGACGCTCCACTTCGTCAAAGGCTCCGAGGAGCAGAGCATCCGCGTCCACCGCGGGCACATCGTGAATGCCCGCACCAACAGGATGCAGGACCGCCTGGGCGAGATCCTCGTGCGTCACGGTCGCCTCAGCGAGGAGGACCTAGCTCGGGCCACCGAGGTGGTGATCCGCGACAAGAGGCGTCTGGGTGAGGTGCTCGTCGACCTCGGGCTGCTGGACCAGAGCGGGCTGGAGAACGCGGTCGCCCTGCGGGTGCGCGAGATGCTGGCCAAGGTCTTCACCTGGGACGAGGGCACCTTCCGATTCGAGGAGGAGGAGGACGCCCCTGGCGAGCTGACCCTCCGGCTCTCCACCGGCGAGCTGATCCTCGAGGCCGTCCGGGCCATCCGAGACCCCGACGTGGTCCGCTACGCCCTCGGCGACATGAGCCGCGTGCTCGCCCTGTCCTCCGACCCGCTGCTCCGTTTCCAGCAGCTCCCGCTCTCTCCCAACGACGGCTTCGTGCTCTCCCGCGTCGACGGGACGCTCAGCGCGCGCGAGATCGAGAAGTTGATTCCACTGCCCGCGGAGGACGTGTGCCGGAGCCTGCTGGCGCTGCTCTCCACCGGGATCCTCGAGTATCGGCCCGACTCCGCGCGCGCCCACGACGAGGACGAGGGCGAAACGCCGGGGGAGGCCGCCACACCGCCCCCGCCTAGACCGGACACGCGCCCCGTCGAGCCGCTCCCCGAGGCTCCGGCCGGGGTCGGGGGCGAAGACACCGCTCCCGCCGAGGAGACCCCCATCAGGCTGCCCGCCGACGCCTTCACCTGGCCGGACACCGCGAGCCGTCCGCCCACGGAGGGGGCCTCGGAGGAGGCGCCGGCGCCCGACGAGGCGACGACCGAGCGGCGCCGCGAGATCGAAGAGGCCTGGCAGGGCCTCGAGTCGAAGAACCACTTCGAGGTGCTGGGGCTGAGCCGCAAGGCCACCGCCGACGACGTGAAGGGGGCGTACTTCCGCCTGGCCCGCCGCTTCCACCCGGACGTCCACCACGGGGCCTCGCTGGGCGACATGCGCGACAAGCTCGAGGCGGTCTTCATCCGCCTCGGGGAGGCCTACGAGGTCCTGCGCGACCAGGGCAAGCGCAGCGACTACGAGGAGAGGCTCGGTCGATCGCGGCCGCCTTCGTCCGGTCCCGACTCGACGGGCCCGGTCGGGATCGACCACGAAGCCGAGGCCCAGGCCCGAGCCGAGCGGGCCGAGGAAGCGGTCCGCCGCGCCGAGGGCCTGTACAAGGCGGCCAGCGAGGCCGAGAACGACGCCGCGGTCCGGCAGAAGTACTGGGAGGCGATCCAGCTGGTCGAGCCGATCTTCGAGAAGCTCACCGGAAAGCTGCGTTTGCGCGCGCGGCTCGTGCTCGCCCGCTGCTACCTGGAGAACCCCAACTGGGTGAAGCGCGCGGAGGAGACCCTGCAGGCCGCCACGCGGGAGGAGCCCGGGGACGCGGAGGCCTACCGCCTCCTGGGCAGGCTGTACGAGGAGCGCGGCCTCCGCAGTCGGGCCACGAGCATGTTCCGTCGCGTGCGGAAGCTGAAGCCCGACGACACCCAGGCCGCCGAGGCGATCGCCCGGATCGGCGCAGCCGACGAGCCCCCGCCCCCCGAGGAGGGCGGCGGGTTCCTCAAGAAGATCTTCGGTCGATCATGAGACCAGCACTGCTTCTGGTCGCGCTGCTTCTGGCCGGCCCCGGCCGAGCCGCGGATCTCGTCGTCTTCGTCAACGGCGATCGCCTCAGCGGGGAGATCGTCGCCACCGGCACCAGGCGTGTTCGTCTGAAGACGCCCTATGGGCGCCTGGAGATACCCCGAACGGAGATCGAGCGCCTCGTCTGGGAAGACGGCCGGGAGGAGGTCGTCACCCCGCCGGGGGGACCGCAGACGCCGAGGACGACGGTCGACCTGGAGATCGTGGTCACCGGAAACACCTTCTGGCAGGCCTGGGACCCGAAGATGGCGCCTGCCGATCCCAGCCTCCGCCTGGTCGTGCTTCTCGACGAGCAGGCGGTGAGCGCCTACACCGACCCCCACCTCGACCCCGACGACCTCCCCGGCGCCGTGGTCAACTCCTTCGTCTTCGCCCCGGCGCGGGTGCTGCTCAACCCGGCGGAGGGCGTCCAGGCCCGTCCGCCGGAGGCGGAAAGAGGGGGCGTCCGGCTCGCCCTCGAGCTGCCGGCCCGGCTCGCGGGCCACCGGCGGCTCGTCCTCGCCTACCAGGTGAACGACGGTACGACCTCGGGTCCCGAGTGGCGGGAAGTGGTCGAGGCCCGGGCCCGCGTGGACCTGTCGGCCGGGAAGACGGTGCGCGTGATTCTCGAGCAGGACCGCGGGCGCATGGAGTACACCGACCGGTACATGCACTACGTGGAGACGTTCCGCGCCCTCGCGCACGTGGCCTCGCCGTCGCCTTGACACCCCCGGAAGGGGGACCCTAGTCTGAAAGCATGGATGTTTCCTCGCTTTCGGAGTTCCTGCCGGCCCTGGCACTCGCCATCGCCCTGGCCGCTTCGGCGGGGCTGCGGGCCTGGCTGCCCCTCCTCCTCGCCGGGGGGCTCGCTCGGGCCGGTGTGCTCGACCTCGGGGCGTCCTTTTCGTTTCTCGCCTCGAACAAGGCCCTGGTCCTGTTCGGGGTGGCGACGGTGATCGAGCTCGTCGGTGACAAGGTGCCGGCGGTCGACCACGCGCTCGACGTCATCGGTACGCCGCTCCGGCCCGCGGCGGGTGCATTGCTCGCCGCGTCCGTGCTCGGCACCGTCTCCGACCCCCTGACCGCCCTCGTTCTCGGCACTGCCGTCGGCGCGCCCTCTGCCCTCGTCCCCCACGCCGCCAAGGCGGCGCTCCGAACGGTCTCCACGACCCTGACCGGCGGCCTGGCCAACCCTCTCCTGAGCTTCCTCGAGGACGCGATCGCCTTCGTCACCTTCATCCTGGCCCTCGTCGTCCCGGTCCTCGTCGTCGTGCTCATGGCCGTCACCCTCTTTACCGCGCTGCGGCTCCGCCGCCGCCGCCAAGCCGAGGCCCCCGCATGATTCGCCGCGCCCTGCTCTTCGTCGCCGTGCTCGCCCTGACCTGGTCCGCGCCCGTCGGCGCGCAGGCCCCTTCCCAGGTCAAGCCCTTCACCCTCGAGGTCGAGGTCGACGTGGTCTCGGTGACCGCGGTGGTGTTCGACAAGAAGGGACACTTCATCCGTGGCCTGGGCACCAAGGACGTCGAGCTGTACGAGGACGGGGTCCTCCAGAAGGTCGACTACTTCCGCGAGGCCTCGAGTGACGAAGCGGAGAGGGTGCCGCTCACGGTGGTGCTCGTCCTGGACACCAGCGGCAGCATGAACGAGAGCATGCGCTTCCTGCAGGAGGCGGTGCTCAACTTCGTCTACAAGCTCGAGGAGGTCGACACGGCGATGGTCGTCAGCTTCAACGACAGCGTGAAGGGCAGCGCCGAGTTCACCGGCGACCTCGACCGCCTGGAGCGCATCGTGGACGGCCTCCAGCCCTGGGGCGGGACGAGCCTGTACGACGCCATCCACTACTCTCTCAACCGCATCCGCGACGCCCCCGGGCGCAAGGCGGTCATCGTCTTCAGCGACGGGGCGGACACCACCTCGACCCTGCGTGACCGGGACGTGGTGGACTATGCCCGGGCGGTGGAGGCCACGGTGTACTGCATAGGCTTCAAGGGATCGGGACCGGGCGGCAGCCCGAGGGGCTTCCTCAAGAAGATCGCGAGCGAGACAGGCGGGCAGTTCTTCTCGCCCGGGGACGTCGGGGACCTGATCCAGGTCTTTGGCGCCATCTCCGACGAGCTCAAGAACCACTACCTGCTCGCCTACACCCCCAGGCGCGAGGCGGACGGCAGCTGGCGCGAGATCGAGCTGAAGGTCAACCGCCCCGACGCCGAGGTGCGCGTGCGCAAGGGCTACTTCCACATCGAGCGGAGAGGGACCGCGGGGTGACGCCCGGGGGCCCGCGCCCCGCTGTCTCCCAACAGGAGGTCTCCGCTGATCGGATCCGCGGCGTGAGGAAGGACGACGCCGGCCGTCCCCGGAAACCGGGCGGACCCGAGGACAGGCTCTCCGCGGCCGAGCGCGCGGAGGTAAAGAGGGCACGCTCCCTCCTCGAGAGCGGGGGGCTGGTCGTTCGCGTCGCCGAGGCCCTGGGCCGGCCCCTCGAGGCCGGAATGGAGCGGCTGCCCGCCCGGGCCCGCGAGACCGTCCAGGGCGTGACCCGCACGGCGCTGGAGAGGGCCCTGGGTATCGCCCTCGGGACCCTGACCGAGCAGCCCCGGCCCTCGTCGGAGCGACTCCACAAGGCGGCGGCGGCGGCGACCGGCGCCGTGGGCGGATTCTTCGGACTGGGGGGCCTGGCCGTCGAGCTGCCGGTGGCCACGGTGGTGATGCTGCGCTCCATCGCCGACATCGCCCGCAGCGAGAGCCAGGACGTCAACCTTCCCGAGACCCGTCTCGCCTGCCTGGAGGTCTTCGCCCTCGGCGGAGGGGGTGGCGAGCGCGCCGCCGAGACCGGCTACTACGCCGTGCGTGCCGCCCTCTCCCAGACCCTCAACGAGGCCGCCCGCCACATCGCCCGCTCCGGCCTGAGCCGCGAGGGGGGCCCCGCGCTGGTGCGGGCGGTGGCCGCCATCGCGGCCCGCTTCGGGATCGTGGTCGAGCAGAAGGTGGCCCTGGCGTCGGTCCCGTTCCTGGGGGCGGTCACGGGCTCCGTCGTCAACGCCCTGTTCATCGACCACTTCCAGAAGCGAGCCCGGGGGCACTTCATCGTCCGCCGGCTGGAGGCGGAGCACGGATACGAGGCGGTCCGAGCAGCCTACGAGGCCCTGGCCCGCCCCCCGTCGCGTCCCCCGGGGACCCGAGCGCGGATGTAGAATGCCGGGGACCCCCGACCTGACATGCCTGAGATCGCCATCCAGACCGCCGGCGGAACGAAGGAGCGCTTTCCGCTCAACCGGGAGCGGCTGAGCATCGGCCGCTCCCGCGAGAGCGACATCTTCCTTCCCGATCAGTGGCTCTCGCGCAACCACGCAGCGATCGAGCGGCGCCCGGAAGGCTACTTCGTCAACGACCTGAGCAGCAAGAACGGCACCCTGCTCAACGGGGAGCCGCTGCACGAGTGGCGGCGCCTGAGGCCCGGCGACATCATCACCCTGGGCGAGCACACCCTCACCTACTCCCTGGACTCGACGGAGGAGGATGAGGAGGAGCCGGAGCCCGAGGGGACCCGCGTCTTCTCCGTTCGCGAGCTCAGCGACATCTCCACGCGGCCGGCCATCGATCCAATCGACCTTCAGCGTCAGAACCGCGTGCTCCAGACCCTGAGCAAGGCCGCGTCGGAGCTGGTGGTCCATCAGCCTCTGGACACGCTGTTCGAGACGATCCTCAACCTCCTCTTCGACGCAGTGGCGGCGGAGCGGGGAGCCATTCTGCTGCTCGAGGGCAGCCCGCCGGAGCCGGTCATCAAGGCCTCCACGAGCCGACAGGGCGAGCCCCTCAGCCGCATCAGCCGCTCCATCTCCCGGCGGGTGATCGAGGAGAAGGTCTCACTGCTCATCCCGAACGTCCTCGACGACGTCCGCTTCAAGAGCGAGGACTCGATCCTCGCCTCCGGCATTCGCTCCGCCATGTGCGCCCCCCTCTGGTTCACCGCCACCGGGGAGGGAAAGGACTCGGTCATCGGCCTCGTCTACGTCGACTCACTCCAGCACTCCCACTCCTTCGGTGAGGACGACCTGCGCGTCCTGACCGCCCTCGCCAACGTGGCCGCGGCCAAGATCGAGAACGTCCGTCTCCTCGAGGAGAGCCTCGAGAAGCGCCGCATGGAGGAGGACATGCGGATGGCGGCGGAGATCCAGACCGGGCTCCTGCCCCGGGAGGCGCCCGACGTCCCCGGCTACCAGGTCGTCGGCTGCAACCAGCCCTGCCGCACGGTGGGAGGCGACTACTACGACTTCGCCACCGAGGAGGGCCGACTGCTCATCGCTCTCGGCGACGTGTCCGGCAAGGGCACGGGGGCGGCGCTGCTCATGACGGTGCTCCGAGCCGCGGTGAGGGCGCACTGGACCGAGGACTCCCTCGGGGACGCGGTGGCTCGCATCAACAGGACGGTCTGCCAGAACGTCCCCTCCAACAAGTTCGTGACTTTCTTCGTGGCCACCCTCGAGCCGGCCTCGGGGCAGCTCAGGTACGTGAACGCCGGGCACAATCCCCCGCTCCTCATCCGGGCCGACGGAGAGGTGGAGAGCCTGCACGCAGGGGGCATGGTCCTGGGGCTCTTCGAGGGCGTGCCCTACGAGGCGGGGCGGGTGCAGATGCGCCCCGGGGACACGCTGCTCGCCTACTCCGACGGCGTGACCGAGACCTGGAGCCCCGAAGGCGACGAGTACGGCGAGGAGAAGCTCAGCGCCTTCGCCGTGGGCAACCGCGGCCTCGACGCCGCCAGCCTCCAGGATGCGATCCTCGGCGACATCGAGAGCTTCGAGGCGGGGGCCCGAGCCACCGACGACCGGACGCTGGTCGTGCTCCGCCGCCTGCCGGAGACGCCGTGAAGCAGCGCCCCGGCCGACCTCCGGTCTCCGCGCTCGCTCTCCTGCAGCAGGAGGTGAACGAGCTCTTCCGCCGGCTGAGCCTCCTCGACCGATCCGAGCGGCTGCCCGGCAGCGAGTGGTGCCCTCCGGTGGACGTCTACGAGACGCGCGGTCGCCTGGTCCTGGTCATCGAGGTACCCGGGATCGACCCGGAGTCGCTGAAGGTCGCCTTTCGGGACCACGGCGTCGTCGTGTCCGGCGAGCGGCGGTCCCGTCGGCCGGGCGCCGGGGTCTCCTTCCGCTGCCTGGAGCGGCCGAACGGCCGCTTCGAGCGCGTCCTCCCCCTGGACGGACCCGTGGACGTGGCCCGCGCCGGAGCCATCCTCGAGCGAGGCCTCCTCACCGTGACCCTGCCCCGCCTGCACGAGCGGAGGGGCGGGGAGACCCTCATCCCCATCGAGAGAGGGCGGAACGAATGAACGACGAAGAGCGCAAGGACGAGGAGCAGCCGACGATCCCCGAGGTGCTGCCCGTGCTGCCCCTGCGGGACATCGTGATCTTTCCCTTCATGATCGTGCCCCTCTACGTGAGCCGGGAGAAATCCATCAAGGCCGTGGACCGGGCCCTCGCCGAGAACCGGATGATCCTGCTCGCCGCCCAGAAGAACCAGGACGAGGACGAGCCAGGGCCCGACGACATCTACCCGGTGGGCACCGCCGCCCTCATCATGCGCATGCTGAAGCTGCCGGACGGGCGGATCCGCGTGCTCGTTCAGGGACTGTCGCGGGCGCGCACCGTCGCGTACGAGGAGGGCCTGGACTACCTGCAGGCCCGCATCGAGACGGTCAGCGATCCCGAGCGCGTCGAGGAGGGCCCCCTCGAGGTCGAGGCCCTCATGCGCAACGTCAAGGCCGCCCTCGAGCAGTCGCAGAACCTCGGCAAGCCGATCTCCCCGGAGGTGGTCGTCATCGCCAACAACATGGAGGAAGCGGGGCGGCTGGCCGACCTCACCGCCTCCAATCTCGACCTGAAGGTCGAGGGCGCCCAGGCCATCCTCGAGGCCCTCGAGCCGGTGGAGCGGCTCCGGCGGGTCCACGAGCTCATGACCAAGGAGCTCGAGGTGCTCAACATGCAGCAGGAGATCTCCTCCCAGGCCAAGGGGGAGATGGACCGCACGCAGCGGGAGTTCTTCCTGCGCCAGCAGCTCAAGGCGATCCAGTCCGAGCTGGGAGAGGGGAACGAGCTCACCGAGGAGATCGTCCAGCTCGGGGAGAAGGCCCGGAAGGCGAAGATGCCCAAGCCGGTCCTCGAGGAGGTGGAGCGCCAGCTCAAGAAGCTCGAGCGGATGCACCCCGACGCGGCGGAGACCGCGACCCTCCGCAACTGGCTCGACTGGATGGTGACCCTTCCCTGGAGCAAGTCAACCAGGGACAACCTCGATCTCAAGGTGGCCCAGCAGATCCTCGACGAGGACCACTACGGGCTCGAGAAGATCAAGGAGCGCATCGTCGAGTACCTGGCGGTGAGGAAGCTGAAGGACAAGATGAAGGGCCCGCTCCTCTGCTTCGTGGGCCCCCCCGGGGTCGGGAAGACCAGCCTCGGACGGTCCATCGCCCGGGCACTGGGCCGAAAGTTCATCCGGCTCTCCCTGGGCGGGGTCAAGGACGAGGCGGAGATCCGCGGCCACCGGCGCACGTACGTGGGCTCCCTGCCCGGCCGCATCATTCAGGGCATCCATCAGGCGGGGGCCAACAACCCGGTCTTCATGATGGACGAGGTGGACAAGGTGGGAGCCGACTTCCGGGGCGACCCTTCGTCGGCGCTGCTCGAGGTGCTCGACCCCGAGCAGAACAACTCGTTCCGCGACCACTACCTGGGGGTGCCGTTCGACCTGTCGAACGTCATGTTCATCACCACCGCCAACCTGACCGACACCATCCAGCCCGCGTTCCTCGACCGCATGGAGGTCATCCGCCTGCCGGGCTACACCGAGGAGGAGAAGCTGGCCATCGCCAAGCGCCACCTCGTGCCCAAGCAGCTCGAGGAGCACGGCCTCGAGGTCGGGCAGCTCACGTTCACCGACAAGGCCCTGCGGGCGACGATCGGCTCCTACACCCGGGAGGCGGGCCTGAGGAACCTCGAACGCGAGATCGCGGCCATCGCCCGCAAGGTGGCGCGTCGAGTTGCCGAGGGCGAGACCGGCAAGGTCCGGATCACCCCGGGTTCGCTGCAGAAGTACATCGGGGCCCCGAAGACCCTCCCCGAGGAGCGCCTCAAGAAGGACGCGGTCGGGATCGCGACGGGGCTGGCCTGGACCGCGACCGGCGGGGACGTCCTGTTCGTCGAGGCCACCACCATGAAGGGCAAGGGGGGGCTCACCCTGACCGGGCAGCTGGGAGACGTCATGAAGGAGTCGGCACAGGCCGCTCTCTCCTACGCCCGCTCCCGAGCGAAGAGGTGGGGCATCCCCGACGAGTTCTTCGCCGACCACGACCTGCACGTCCACGTGCCGGAAGGGTCGATCCCCAAGGACGGACCCTCCGCCGGCATCACCATGGCCACCGCCCTCATCTCCGCCTTCACCGGCCGCGCGGTGCGCTGCTCGGTCGCCATGACCGGGGAGATCACGCTGCGCGGCCACGTGCTGCCCATCGGCGGTCTCAAGGAGAAGATCCTCGCCGCCCGGCGCGCGGGGATCGAGGCCGTCGTCTGCCCGAAGCTCAACCAGAAGGAGCTCGACGAGGTCCCCGCCCTGCTGCGCCGGGGGATCGCCTTCCACCTCGTGGACGACGTGGAGGAGGCTCTCAACATCGCCCTGCTGCCACCGCCGAAGACGAAGGCAGGGGCGTCGACCTCGGGGAAGAGCAGCCCGCGCCCCTACCGGCCACGCCCCCGGCGTCAGGTGATCGTTTGAACATCCTCGTCATCGGCGACGTCGTGGGCAGCGCGGGTCGGGGGATCCTGAAGAAGGCGCTCCCCCGCCTCTTCGAGAGGCACGACATCGACTACTGCATCGCCAACGCGGAGAACGCGGCCGGGGGCTTCGGGGTCACCCAGGACGTGTGCCGGGAGCTCGTCGAGGCGGGGGTCGACTGCCTGACCTCGGGCAACCACATCTGGGACAAGAGGGAGATCATTCCGGTCATCGGCCAGATCCCCGAGCTCATCCGGCCCCTCAACTATCCCCAGGGCCAGCCCGGCCGCGGCACCCACGTGGGCCGGGGAAAGAGGTCGGGGATCCCGGTGGCCACCCTCAATCTCAGCTGCCGGGTGTTCATGCACGGCTCGCTCGACGACCCCTTTCGGCTGGGCCTGGACGCGGTCCAGAGGCTGCGCAACGAGGCCAACGTCGTCGTCGTGGACATCCACGGCGAGGCCTCCTCGGAGAAGGTGGCCCTGGGCCACTACCTCGACGGCAAGGTGACGGCGGTGCTGGGGACCCACACCCACGTCCCCACCTGTGACCACTGGATCCTCCCGAAGGGGACGGCCTACTGCACCGACCTGGGCATGACGGGGCCCTACGACTCGGTGATCGGCGTCGAGAAGGAGGCGGTCCTCCAGCGCTTCCTCACCGGCATGCGCACCCGCTTCGAGACCGCCACGGGCGACCCCCGATTCGCCGCGGCCGTGGTGGAGGCCGATCCTGAGACCGGTCTCGCCCGCTCCATCGACCGGATGCTCCTGACGATGGACGACGTCAAGACGCTCTAGGTCCGATCGCCCCCTGAGCCCTCTCGCCCGGCGGCCCCGGGTTCTGCGCTAACATGCCCGACCATGAAGCCCTGGGCCGCGGTACTGGCGGCGGCCGCCCCCCTCGCGCTCCTGCCCGCGGTCCCCGCCGGCCTACTGCCCCGGCCTTTCGCCTTCGCGCTGGCCAAGGGGTGGTGGCTGGTCCCGCTCGCCGTGGCCGGCACCGCCGCCTGCGCGCTCCGGTGGCCACCCGCACTCCCGCGGTTCATCCAGCGTGCGGCCCTCTGGCTGGAGGGCCGTCCCACGAAGGCGCTCGTCCTCGGGGTGGCCGCGGCTGCGTTCCTGGCCGCCTCCATCGCGCGGCCGGACTGGCGCCGCCTGGGACCGGCCGGGGGGGACGAGCCGAAGTACCTGCGCATCGCCCGAAGCCTCTATCGCGACCTCGACGTCGACATCCTGAGGAACCAGCAGGGACCGTTGCGGGGCGCCGACCTCGCCGCGAACCTCGAACGCCTGGGCCGGTCCTCCCGCGTCGCGATCCGCGCCTTGTGGCGGGGCGAACGCCCGCCCGAGGACCACGTGTGGTCCGTCCAGAACTGGACGGTCGTGGCCTGGCGGGGCGGCCTCGTCCACGTCCAGGGCCCCGGGCTGCCGGCGCTCGTCGCTCTCGCGACCGTGCTGCCCGGAGGCGACTCGCCCCCGTGGGCCCTGCCGCGGGCCGCTCTCGCCCTGCTCGCCGCCCTGTTCGCGCTGGGCGTCGCGCAGACCGCCGCCCTGGGCGCCGAGGTGTCGGGGTCCGTCCGGGCCGGGCTGCTGGCCGCCCTTCTCGTGGCCATGTCGCCGGCCACCTTCGTGGTCGGCTATCACCTCTACCCGGAGGCGGTGACGATCGGCCTTCTCCCCTGGCTGGCCCGCTACGCTCGGGACGAAGGTCCTCCGATCGGAACGGCGCGCGCAGTGGCGCTCGGCCTCGTGGCCGGCGCCCTCCCCTGGCTGCACGTGAAGTTCCTGCCCGTCGGCCTGGTGGCGGCGGGCTTCCTGGCGGCTCGCCTCTGGGGCCGCTGGCGACCGTTCATCGGCCTGCTCGCGGCCACGGCGTCGACCATCGCCGCGTTCCTGCTCTTCCAGTTTGCGCTCACCGGGCTCCTGCGGCCCGACGGGCTCTACCAGCGCTTCGCCAGCGACTTCTGGAGGGGACCGGGCACGGTCTTCTCCTGGACGTTCATGGCTGGCCTCGGCAACGCCCTCTTCGGGGCTCGCGACGGCCTGTTCGTCATGGCCCCCGTCCTCGTGGCGGCGCTGCTCGCGGGGAGGAACCTGTGGCGGCGCGACCCGGCGACGACGCGCCTCCTGCTGGCGCTGACCGCGGCCCAGTGGCTGTCGGCTTCCCTCCACGGTGGCGGCGCTCCGGGCCCACCGGCGCGCCTCATGGCTCCCGTCGCCGGTCTTCTCGCCGCCCCCCTGGCCGTCGGGCTGGTCGAGCTGCGGTCCCGACTCGCCTTCCGATGGTCCGTGGTCGGCCTCGCGCTGGTGGGTCTGATGACGACAGCGACGATGGATCGCGACTGGCGGAGGGCGGTCAAGCCCTATCGGCACGCGGTCACCGCCAAGACCGACCTCCAGCGCGACTTGCCCGCCGGCCGCGCGACGCCGAGGGGAGCACTGGGTGACGCGGCCCGCGCGGTCCTCCTCCTGGGAGCCGTGGCCTACTGGGCCCGTCGGCTTTCCGCGGAGCGCGGGGAAGGCGATGGCCCGGCCGCTCCGCCCTGGCGCGAGGCGCTCTTCGTCCAAGCCGCCGCCTGGGGAAGCGTGGCGACGGTGGGGGCGGGTCTCCAGGCCGTCACGTTCCTGACCGGAGGGGGCTGAGGCCTGCGGGCCCACCCGTCCACGCCGGCACCGATGAAGACGAAGGCCGCCACGGGCAGAGCCAGGCCACCGAATGCCCTGTCCGCCCAGGTCCGCGAGCGCGACAGAGCGTCCAGGAGCAGGAGCACCGCGAGCGCGACCACCCAGAGCGAGGCCACGCGGATCTCGTCAGCGTGGGGGTGGTGGCTGAGGGCGGGGAGGTAGCGGTTCAGGTCCCCCTCGCCCGACAGCGCCTCCCACAGGCGGCTCGGTCTGGCCCGCCGCCCCAGAAGCAGCATCCGCCCGGGCTCGAGGACGCCGTAGAGGAGGACCCCGTAGCCCGCACTCACCAGGAGGGCGCGCCAGCGGAGAAGGCCCCGGGGTGGACCGTCGTCGCGAGAGGCGCGCAGGGCCAGCAGCGCCGCCAGGAACGGAACGAGGGGCACGAGGAAACGTCCCGGTGGGCACTGCCCCCCCCACCACATGCGCCAGGTGAGGACGGGAGAAAGCACCGCGGCCAGCACCAGCGCCCACGGCCACGCCTCCCGTAGCGGCCGGCGCAGCGCGAGGGGGACGGCAGCGAGCGACAGCACGAACACGGGGGCGTGGGGCAGGAGGCCGTAGGAGCGGTCGATCAGCAGCCCCGCCGCGGCGCGAAGTGGGTCCCCGGCCAGCCCACCAGGGAATCCGCCGTAGACGGCGAGAGGGCTGGGCCGGCCGAACACCGACTGGAAGAACGACAGGTACCCCACCGCGGCGAGCAGCGAGACCGAGGCGAAGGCCACGCGCGCCCGGCCCTCGAGGCGGAAGAGGGCAATGACACCGAGGGCGGCGGCGGCCGGGATGAGCTTCATGTGGAGCCAGGGAAGGGCCGAGGCCAGCGCCGCCGCGGCCAGGGCTCCGGCGAGGCTGCGCGACGAGCGGAGGAGAAGAAGAAGGGCGCCGCCGAGGGCCAGCGCCGAGGGCAGCTCGGTGTAGACGTGGAAGGAATAGAACGCGGCCGGGGGGCCGAGCGTCGCCATCCACGCCAGCATCGCCGCTGCGGAGTCGCCGCTGGCCCTCCGAGCCAGCGCCCGGGCCACCAGGGCGAGGGCGGAGCCGAGGACCGCGAGAAAGAAGACGCAGGCGCGACGGCCCCCGAGGGCGTAGACCGGCGCCAGGAGCACGGGCAGGCCCACGCTGTGGGCGGGAAAGGGCCGGCCATCGCCTCGGGGCGCGCCCCAGTGGGGCGCGACGTCGCCCGGGACGTACTCCTCCATCTCCCCACGGGCCTTGTTGTCCCGGAGCTCCAGGTCGTGGTCCCGCCACAGGCTCTGCGTCATCAACAGGTAGTGCGGCTCGTCCCCCGAGGCCTGGATCCGGCCGACGTAATGGTGTCCGATACGACCGAGGAGGACGACTCCGATCACGAAGAGGAGGGTCGCCGGCACCGGCCGGCGCAGAAGCGGCCCGAGGCGGTCGCGGCCCTCGCCCCCGAAGATGACCGCGGCGACCGCGACGACCGCGAGGACGAGGCCCAGCGGCCCACGCAGCGCACCCAGGATCGGCATTCGTGACGCCGCCAGCGGAAGGTAGGCCAGGAGGAGCAGCACACCCGCCCCGCCGAGGGGCGCGATCCGGGCGAGCCGTCGGCGCCACATCGCCTGATCCTACTCCACGCCGCCAACAGGGGCACCCGCACGGGCGCGCCAACCGCCTGGAAGCCGCACGTTTGTCTCCCGATGGAGGAACCGCCTAGACTCCGCACGGACCCCATGCCACCGCTTCCCTCACCGCCAAGTGCCGAGAGAGCCCGCTCGCCCCAGCCGGACCTGGTCCCCGGGGCCTGGAGAACGGGGAGCGCGGCCCTGCTGGTCGCATTCGCGGTGACCCGGCTCGTGGCACTGGCGCGGCTGCCCATGTTCGTCGACGAGGGCCTGCACATCTCCTGGGCGATGTACGCCTCCCAGGGCGAGCACCTCGCCCGGCCGTGGGCCCACGGTCGGGCCCTCCAGGTGTTCGCGAACGCCGCACTCTTCCCCTGGGTCGGCGACCGCTACCTCTGGGCGAGCCGCTGCCTGACCGTGGCCTTCGGCGCGGTGACCCTGCTCGCCGTTCTCGCGCTCGCCCGGCGTCTCTACGATGCCAGGACGGCGCTCGTCGCCGGCCTGCTGTACGTCCTGTGCCCGATGGTGCTCTTCTACGATCGGCTCGTGATGGCCGATCCCGTGATGTCCACCTTCTTTGCCCTTTCTCTGCTCGCCTCCGCGCGCGCAGCCGGGGGTGGCCGCATCCGGGACGGCCTCCTCGCCGGCATCCCCACGGCCCTGACGGTCCTCAGCAAGGCGAGCGGAGTCACTCTCCTGTTCGTCCCGATCGCCGCCTGGCTCGCGCTGTCCCGACCGTTGCGCCGTGGTCTGCCCGCCCTCCTCGCGGCCCTCCTCGCCACCTTCGGCCTCGTGGCACGCCCGCTCTGGCTCTTCATGGCGAACAGCCGATCGATGGCCGAACGAAACGTGGGAGGGGGCGTCGCCGGCTCCCTCGAGCGCATCCCCCGCAACCTGGCCGCGGCCTCGGACTGGCTTCTCGGATGGTGGACGCTGCCTCTCTTCGTCCTCGCTCTCGGGGGTGCGCTGATCGCCCTCGGTCGACGGAGCCGACCGGGCCTCTACCTCTCGGTGGCCTGGCTCCTCCCCCTCGCCGTCCTCGTCGCCACCGCGACCTTCTGGTATCCGCGCTACATCCTGTACGCCGCCGTGCCGGGAGCGATCCTCGCGGCCCGGGCGGTGGCTGATCTCGTCGACCATTCCGCCTCACGCCTCGGGATTCGGGCCAGCGGACCGCGTCTCGCCCTCCTCGGCGCCGCCGCCGGCCTCGTCCTGGTTCCGGCCATGAGAACGGACCGCTGGATGTGGGTCGACCCGAGCCGCACGCCGATGCCGTCGCTGGAGCGTCTGCAGTTCGTCAACGGCTGGCCCTCCGGGTACGGGGTCAGGGAGACGCTGCGGTTCGTCGAGGAAGAGCTGGCCCGGCATCCCGAGGGCCTCACCGTCGTGGTCAACAGCCGGGCGCAGATCACGACGCGGGTGTCGCTGGGCGTCGAGTTCCGGGGTGCCGAAGGGCTCCGGATCGAGGACTTGCCTCTCGAACGAGCCGACGTCCTTCCGCTGCTCGAGGAATGGGCGCGGGAGCGGCCGACGCTGGTCGTGGTCTCCCAGGTTCGGTCCGGTGGGGAACGACCGTCCCCCCGCACCTGGGCCCGGCTCGGGCCCGAGCTCGTCCTGGAGACTCACAAGCCCAACGGCGACCTCTGCGACCAGGTGTACCGTCTTGCGCCGTCGAGCTGACGCGGTGGACTCGCGAGACGACCCCATGAGACCACAGCTCACGAGGATGCGGCGGCCGTTCGGAGCGACGAGCCCTCCCGCCCCCCCATCCCGCACCTGAACCGCTATACTCTCGCCGTGCCGCGCCGCGCGAAGACAGCGTCCCTCCCCGAGGAGTCCGGCTCCATCCTCGATGCCCTTCCCATCGGGCTCTACGTGGTGGATCGCGACCTCGACGTCGTGGCCTGGAACCAGCTGAGGGAGAAGGGCCCGATGGGACGGCAGAGGAGCGAGGCCCTGGGCCGGCCGCTGCGCCGGCTTCTCGGCGCGTCGGGGTTCCGGGCGACGGAGCCCGTGCTGCGTGAGGTCTTCCGCACCGGCAGGCCGCACCAGGCGATCGTGGAGTCGGGCGACGTGCTGTACCACGTGCGCCGACTGCCGGTGCGCCAGGGACGGAAGGTGACGCACGTCCTCTCCTGGTTCGAGGACATCACCGAGCGACGGGCCCTCGAGATGCGGCTCATCGCCTCCGACCGGTTCGCGTTCCTGGGCCAGCTGGTCTCCGGCGTGGCCCACGAGATCTCCAACCCCCTCGCCGGGATCGCCGGCTGCGCGGAGGCCCTCGCGTCCCTGGCCCAGCAGGGCGACCGCAAGGCGGCGAAGGAGGCGCGGCAGTTCCGCGATCTCATCCGCGCGGAGATCGCCCGCAGCGAACAGATCGTGCGCTTCCTTCTCGACTCCTCGCGGCCCTCGACGGCCGCGAAGGCCGACCTGACGGCGACGGTCTCGCTCGCGCTGAAGCTCCTCGAGCGCCACCCGGCCTTCGCCCGCGTCCGTGTGCGAGCCGCCGTCCCGAAGGCCCTGCCCCCGGCCGCCATCGACGCCGACTCCCTCAAGCAGGTGGTGATGGCCCTCGCGGTGGGCGCGTCCCAGGCCATGCCCTCGGGCGGTACGCTCACCGTCAAGGCGTCACGCCAGGGTCGTTCGCTCGTGCTCGACGTCGCGGACAACGGCACCCCGGTGCCCGTGTCCCGGCGGGCACACCTCTTCGAGCCGTTTGCCACCGCCGATGCCCAGCGGGGGGCCGGCCTCGGGCTCGCCGTGGCCCGGAGCCTGCTCCGCAGCCGCGGGGGCGATCTCGTGTATCGGCCCCGGAAGGGCGGCAACGCGTTTCGCGTCGTCCTCCGGGCGGCATCAGGGAAAGCATGAACGAAGCCGGCTTCCGTGTGCTCCTGGCCGAGGACGAGGCCACCTTCGGTCTGACCGTGGCCCGCGCCCTCAAGAACCTGAACCACGAGGTCAAGGTCTGCCCCACCGGCAAGGCCGCCCTCAAGGCGCTCGACAGCACGGAGTGGGACGTCCTGCTCCTCGACCTCAAGCTCCCCGACGCCGACGGGGTCGACATCCTCGCCCGCGTGCGGAAGGAGCACCCGGAGCTGCAGACGATCATCGTGACCGGCTTCGCCAACGTGCAGTCCGCGATCGAGACGATGCGCCTCGGGGCCTTCGACTACCTGACCAAGCCCCCGAACTTCGAGGAGCTGGGCATGCGGGTGGAGAAGGCGGGCGAGAAGACGCTGCTCGAGCGGGAGAACCGGCGGCTGCGGTTCCAGGTGCAGAGGAACCTCTCCTCCAACATCCTGACCCGCTCCCCCGTGCTCAAGAAGGTCCTCCGCACCATCGAGATGGTGGCGGGAGCGCGGACGCCGGTCCTGATCGAAGGCGAGAGCGGCGTGGGCAAGGAGCTCCTCGCCCAGCACGTGCACCGCACCTCCCCCCGTTCGAGCAAGGGGTTCGTGGACCTGAACTGCGCGGCCGTCCCGTCCAGTCTCCTCGAGAGCGAGCTGTTCGGCTTCGAGCGCGGGGCCTTCACCGGCGCGGGGAACGAGAAGCCGGGCCTGGTCGAGGTCGCGGACGGGGGGACGCTGTTCCTGGACGAGGTCGGGGAGATGGCGGCCGAGATCCAGTCGAAGTTCCTCCGGGTCCTGGATTCGGGGACCTTCTACCGGGTGGGAGCGACCCGCAAGCGTCGCGCGGACTTCCGCCTGGTGTGCGCCACCAACCGTGAGCTCAAGGAGGAGGTGGCGGAGGGGCGATTTCGCAAGGACCTCTTCTACCGCATCAACGGCGTGAAGGTGGTCATTCCCCCGCTGAGAGACCGGCCCGAGGACATCCCGCTTCTCGTCGAGCACTTCGCCCGTCAGCTGCCTCACCAGAAGAGCTTCACCGCCGCCGCCCTCGGCGCGCTCACCGCCTACGACTGGCCGGGGAACGTGCGCGAGCTCCACTTCGCGGTGGAGCGAGCGGTGCTCCTGGCCGAGCGAGAGAGCATCGATCTTCACGATCTGCCCACCGAGATCGCGGAGAAGAGCGGGCGGATCCCCTCACCGCCCTCGACGCCCTCACCCGGACCCACGGATCTCGACGACGAGATCGTGGTCCCCCCGCCCTCCGGCGGCGACGGCCCGGATCTCGAGCGCGTGCGGGCCGCCCTCGAGAAGGCGAAGTGGCGGCGTGAGAAGGCGGCGGAGATCCTCGGGGTCTCTCCGCGGACTCTGTACCGCTGGATCAAGAAGCTCGGGCTGTAGCTTCCTGATCCCGGGCGAGGGGCGACGATCCGGCCCCCGGGGCGAGTGACCTGCTCAGTGCGGGCTCGGCCCGTTTCCGTTGCCGGTGCCACAGATGCCGACGGCCGCGGGCAGGGTCGCCTTGCGCACGACGGGGAAGCCGAGCGCGGTCTCGAGGATCTCCTCGGGGAGCAGCGGCGCCCCCACGCTCAGGTAGAGGCGGGGCACTCGACGGGCGAGCGCACGCCCCAGGTCCATACCTCCCCCGGGGACGAGCACGTCCACCACCGCCAGGTCGTAGGTCTCCCGCTCGGCCCAGGCCGAGGCCGCCCGGGCCGTCCGAACGAGCCGCACCCGATGGCCGTTGTGGCGGAGAAGACGGGCGAGGGTCCGGCCGCACTCGGCGTCCGACTCGACGAGGAGTATGGCGTGCGGGGCTGTCATGCCCGAGGGCGAAGCAACTGCCGTACCACCGCTGAGCCACTGATGAAAAGGGACTTGCGACGTCCGACGGCGCCGGCTGTCCATCGACCGGACGCGTCCGGGGCCCGGAAGGCGGACGCGGCCTACCGGGATTCGGGCGCCTGCAGCCGGACCCGGACCTCACTCGTCTCTCCGTCGCGCCAAACGGTCAGGGCGACGGTGTCACCGGGGCGGTAGCTGCCGAGCCGCCCGAGCAGGTCAGCCGAGCTCGTGACCTCCTTGCCGTCGATCTTCTGGATGACGTGTCCGGGCACCACCTGGCCCCGTCGCGTCACCGCCGTCCCCTCGAGCCCGGCCTCCGCCGCCCCGCCGCCCTGCGGCGCATCCCGGATCAGAACGCCCTCGACCCCGAGCCGGCGGGTCACCGCCACGCTCAGGCGCTCGTCGAGGCGCACGCCCAGCACCGGCCGCACGACCCGCCCGTACTGGATGAGCTCGGGGACGATCCGGCTCACGGTGTCCACCGGGACCGCGAAGCCTATCCCCGCGCTGGCCCCCGAGGGGCTGGCGATGGCGGTGTTGACCCCGACGAGACGTCCGCCGCTGTCGAGCAGCGGGCCCCCCGAGTTGCCGGGGTTGATGGCGGCGTCGGTCTGGATGACGTCGAAGATGGTGGTGCCGGTGACCGCCTGGATGGTCCGTCCCAGGGCACTCACGATGCCGGTGGTGAGGGTGTGGTCGAGACCGAAGGGGTTGCCGATCGCGTTGACCTTCTGTCCGACCCGAAGGTCGCGGCTCGTGCCGATGCGGATGGGCACGAGACGCTCGGCAGGGGCATCGATCTTGAGAACAGCCAGATCCTGGTCGTAAGCGAACCCGACCAGGGTGGCCTCGAAGTCCTCGTTGCCCAGGGTGACCTTGGCCGAGCCACCCCGCCGGGTGGCGACGTCCTGGACGACGTGGAAGTTCGTCACCACGTGGCCCTGGTCGTCCCACAGGAACCCCGAGCCGGTGCCCTGCGGCACTTCGAAGACGTTGCGGGTCCAGTAGTCGATCTGTCGGACCTGGGTGGTGATGAAGGCCACTGACGGAGCCGCCGTCTCGAACAGCTGGATCGTCCGGCGCTCGTCCTCGTCGTAGACGGGCGCGGGCTCCGCCGCCCGGGCCTCGGCCAGCGGCGGCTCCGGTTGGCCGGCACCGTCGGGCGAAAGGGCCCGCTGGAATCCGGTCGAGATGAAGAGGCCGAGCACGACCCCGACGATGAGACTGAGGAAGAAGAACGCGCGGGTTCGACCCATCAGCGGGACCTCCCATTCCCCAGCCATCATAGCGCCCAATCCCCCGCGCCGGACCGGGTCGGGCGGGGGGCCCTGATAGAATGGCCGTCGACGCGATGCAACAGAAAGGGCTGGACTTCGGAGGCTCGGCCGGGTCGCGGCCCGAACGCCGTCGCGCCCTCAGCGTCTCCGAGCTCACCGACCGGATCCAGGGCGTCCTCGAGACCGAGTTCTTCGACGTGTGGGTCGAGGGCGAGATATCGAACCTGAAGCGGGCGGCCTCGGGGCACGTCTACTTCTCCCTCAAGGACGAGGACGCGCAGATCGCGGCGACGGTCTGGAAGAGCGACGCACACCGCCTGCGCTTCAAGCCCGAGGACGGCATGCACGTTCTCGCCCGCGGCTCGATCCGGGTCTATCCGCCGCGGGGCAGCTACCAGGTTTCGATCCAGCTTCTCGAGCCCCTGGGCAAGGGATCCCTCGCCCAGGCCTTCGAGGAGCTCAAGCGGAAGCTCGACGAGGAGGGGCTCTTCGCGGTCGAGCGCAAGCGTCCGCTCCCGGTGCTGCCCCGGCGCATCGGGGTCGTGACGTCTCCCACGGGGGCGGTGATCCGGGACATCCTGAAGGTCCTGGGCCGGCGCTACGCGAACCTCGAGGTGCTCGTCTACCCCGCCCGGGTCCAGGGAGAGGGGGCTGCCGCCGAGATCGCGCGTGGGCTCCGGGCCCTGAACGACCTGGGAGGTCTCGACGCAGTGATCCTGGCTCGCGGGGGTGGCAGCCTGGAGGACCTCTGGCCGTTCAACGAAGAGGTGGTCGCGCGGGCCATCGCCGCCTCCCGCATCCCCACCATCTCCGCGGTGGGCCACGAGACCGACTACACGATCGCCGACTTCGTGGCCGACGTCCGGGCCCCCACGCCCTCGGCCGCGGCCGAGCGCGTGGTCCAGGCCAAGGAGGATCTCGAGGCCCGGATCGGCGCTCTCGGGGATCGGCTCGTCGCCGGCCTGCGCCTGAAGCTCACGACGACGCGGGCGCGCGTCGCGGCCGCCGCCACCCACCGGGTCTTTGCCGCCGAGCGGGGACGCCTGCACGTGAGCGCCCAGCGGGTGGACGAGAGCGTGCGCCGTGCGGAGCGGGCCCTCCTGGGCGCGCTGGACCGCGGGCGAGAGGGGCACCGGCGGCTGCGGGAGCGGACCGAGGCCTTCCGCTGGGACCGACAGATCGCGGCCCGGCGCGAGAGGCTCGACCACCGCACCGGCCGACTACGCGCCCTCCTGCAGGGGACAATGGAGAAGCGGCGCGCGGGCCTGGCCCGTCTCGCGAGCCAGATGGAGGCCCTCTCGCCGCTGGCGGTCCTGGGACGGGGCTACGCGCTGGTCCGGGACGAGGTGGCGGGGGCCTTCCTCCGCGACGCCGCGGACACCGAGGAGGGGCGACCTCTCCATATCCGGCTGCACCGGGGCGCGATCCGCGCCACCGTCGAATCGAGGGAGCCCGAGTGAACAAGACCGAAGAAACCACGTTCGAGCAGGCCCTCGTCGCTCTCGAGAAGATCGTCGAGCGCCTGGAGAAGGGCGAGCTGCCGCTCGAGGAGTCGCTCAAGCTGTACGAGGAGGGCATCCGTCTTTCCCGGTTCTGCCACGGCAAGCTGGAGGAGGCGGAGGGAAAGATCGAGATGCTCCTCAAGGACGCCAGGGGAGAGCTCGCCCTCGACGCCAGGGGACGCCCGAAGACGAAGGCCCTGTCTCCGTCCGAGGGCGAGGAAGCCGGGTAGGGGGGGCGCGGGTGACGACGAGCCGTCTCCCGACTCTCGAGGCCCTGCGCCGGGCGGTCGAGCCCGCGCTGGACCGGGCGCTGCCGTCCGAGGACGCCTGGCCGGAGACGATCCACCGCGCCGTGCGCTACAGCCTCTTCGCCGGGGGGAAGCGCATCCGCCCGGTGCTCGCGCTCGCCGCGGGCGAGGCGGTCGGGGGCGTCCGCGAGGAGGTCATGCCCCTGGCCTGCGCGGTCGAGATGATCCACACCTACAGCCTCGTGCACGACGACCTGCCGGCCATGGACGACGACGATCTCCGCCGGGGCCAGCCCACCTCCCACAGGGTCTTCGGCGAGGCGGTGGCCATCCTGGCCGGAGACGCGCTGCTCACGCGGGCCTTCCATCTCCTCTCCGAGATCCCGCCCGACTGGGACGAGACCCGGATCCGTCGGCGCCTCGAGGCCACGGCCGTCCTCGGCGAGGCCTCGGGAACGACCGGCCTGATCGGCGGACAGGTGATGGATCTCGAGTCCGAAGGCCGGGCCATCGACGCGGCCTCGCTCGAGGCCCTCCACCGCGCCAAGACGGGGGCGCTCCTCTCCGCGTGCGTGCGGGGTGGAGCGATCCTCGGGGGCGCGGGCGAGGCGGACCTGACGCTGCTCACACGGTACGGGGCGGCCATCGGGCTCGCCTTCCAGGTCGTGGACGACATCCTCGACACGACCGAGGGGGCGGAGCAGCTGGGCAAGACGGCGGGCAAGGACGAGGCCGCGGGCAAGGCCACCTACGTGAGCGTGCACGGGCTCGAGCGGGCTCGGGAGATGGCGACGGCGCTGCGTCGGGAGGCCCTCGAGGCCCTCGAGCCTCTGGGGAAGCGAGGCGAGCGTCTGGCCGAGATCGCCCGCCTGATCGTGGACCGGCACTCGTGAGCCGGCAGCGGTGACCCGGCTCGACGTCTGGCTCGCGGATCAGGGCCTCGCCGAGTCGCGGGAGAAGGCCCAGGCCCTGGTGATGGCCGGCCGGGTGACGGTGAACGGCGAGCGGGCGAGCAAGCCCGGCACGCGGGTCAGGGAGGGCGCGGAGATCTCCGTGGAACCCGGCCCTGCCCACGTGGGGCGGGGAGCGCTGAAGCTCGCCGGCGCCCTCGACGCCTTCGCGATCGACGTCCGGGGCCGGGTGGCGGTGGACGTGGGGGCCTCGACCGGGGGCTTCACCGAGACCCTCCTCGAGCGGGGCGCGAGGCGCGTCTACGCGGTCGACGTGGGTCGGGGCCAGCTTCACGAGCGGCTGCGCGTCGACCCGCGGGTGGTGGTGTGCGACCGGACGAACGCGCGCGAGCTCTCCCGCTCGACGGTGCCGGAGGCCTGCGGGGTGGCCTCGGTCGACGTGTCCTTCATCTCGACGAGGCTGATCCTGCCCGCGCTCAGAGACGTCGTCGCTCCCGACGCCGACGTCGTGGTGCTGGTGAAGCCGCAGTTCGAGGTCGGCCGACGGCAGGTGGGCCGGGGTGGAATCGTGCGGGACCCCGCTCTGCACCGGCAGGCGCTCTTCGACGTGGCGACGGCGGCGCGGGACGCCAGCGGCTACGCAGTGCGGGAGGCCTGCGCCTCTCCGATCACGGGGGCCGAGGGGAACCGTGAGTTCTTCCTCCACCTGATCCCCGAGGGCGGGTCGCTCGACCGGGATCAGATGGAGGCCCTGGTCAGAAAGGCGGTGGAGACATGAGCACGATTGGCGTTCTCGCCCGGGCCGATCTTCGGGAGGCGGGACCCGTCGTCCGGGAGCTCGTGACCTGGCTGCGGGAGCGCGGGCACCGGTCCTGTCTCGAGGAGGCCACCGCCGCCCTCGGCGGGCCGGACGTCGAGCCCGGCTGCCTGGTCGCGTCGGGCGGGGAGCTGGCCGGACTCGCGGACGCCCTGGTCGTCCTGGGAGGCGACGGCACCCTTCTCGCGGCCAGCCGTCTCCTCCAGCGACCGATCCCGGTCCTCGGCGTCAACTTCGGCAGCCTCGGCTTCCTGACCGAGATCACCCTCCCCGAGCTGTACCCGACGCTGGAGGGCGTCCTCGACGGCCGCTTCGAGCACGAGGATCGGCGCCTCCTGCGAGCGGTCGTGCAGCGGCAGGGACGAGAGGACGTGACCCAGGACGTCCTGAACGACGTGGTCGTCACGAAGGCGGGCCCGTCGCGGATCATCGAGGTGGACGTGGCCGTCGACGGGCTGTTCGTGTCCTCCTTCCGCGCGGACGGGATGATCGTCTCGTCACCCACCGGCTCCACCGCCTACAACCTGGCCGCCGGGGGGCCGATCCTGCGGCCCACCCTCCCGGCCATGGTCGTGACCCCCATCTGTCCCCACATGCTCTCCAACCGTCCGCTGGTGGTCGGCGACGAGTCCCGGGTGGAGGTCCGCCTCCGAGCCGCCCGCGGGGTCGAGGTCTACACCGCCCTCGACGGGCAGGAGACCTTCGCCCTCGCCGACGGTGACGGGGTGACGGTCACCGGCAGCCCGCTGCACCTCAAGCTGGTCACCGCGCGAGGCCGTGACCACTTCGAGGTCCTCCGCACCAAGCTCAAGTGGGGCGACTCGAGCGTGAACGACCGCCGGAGGTGAGTCGGGTCAGCGGAGACGGATGACGTCCTCGGGCTCGCCGGGGGGGACGAGGGCCACGCTCGCGATCTCGAGGACGCCCTCGCCGGTAGCGATACGGATGTCCGCGCCGCCCGACTCGGCGTAGGACCAGGGAAGCCGCAGGCGGAAGGAGCCGCCCACCGCGTGCTCGTGAGCCTCCCCCGGGGTCCAGAAGGTCTTCTCCGTCACGGCAAGGGTGCCGGGTCCCGTGCCCTGAATGCGGAGCTCCAGGCTCCGGCGCCGCGCCGCCGAAGGCACTCGGAAGAAGAGGGCGTCGCCGGGGACCTGGAGGTGGAGCCGGCCGTCGGCGACACGCGCCCCGCCCTCGAGGAGGACGTTCCCGAGCGTGGCGTCCGCACCCTCCACGAGCGGCTCGTCGCGGGTGAACGTGACCTGTGACCCGGTCGGTCCCGCGACCACGAGCGGGTGCTCGCGCACGACGAGGCGGCGTCCCTCGAGAGCCGGCAGGGCGAGCCGCACCACCCGCTCGCGAACCTGGAAGACGATCGGGCAGCGGGCCACGTCCCACGTGGCCCCCGGGTCGGCCCCGTGGAGCCGGTCCCAGCGCCCATCGTAGGCCAGAGCGCCGAGCGCCTGCACCGCCACGGCCCCCAGGATCAGGGCGCCGCCGACGGCACGCAGGAGGGAGAGGCCCTCGGCGAGAAAGAGAACGAGGAGCGGCCAGGCCGGGGCCAGGTGGCGTGGCCCCCAGAAGAGACCGGTGCTCGGCCCGCCGACCAGCGCCACCACCGCCACATGGGCGATCGCCGCCACGCCGGCGGTGAGCGGGAGCCAGGGAGGAGACACCGGCTCGTCCCAGCGTTGGCGGGCCCGGGGGGGCCGCAACGCCCGGGCCAGGCCGGCCAGGCCGACGAGGACGACGGGGGCGAACACGAAGAGCCCCTGGGCCGGCGAGAAGAGCAGCGCCAGCGCCCCCACGCCGGCCGAGGCGGCGCCGGACGGGGTTTCGATGGCCCGGCCGAGGACGGCCAGGAGGACGGCCGGCGTGGCCCAGGCCAGCAGGCGCAGGCCGGACCGCCACCAGCGCACGAACGTGCCGGCCAGGAGGACGAGGGTCAGGGCCCAGGTGGAGGGAGCGAGCAGGACGGCGACACCGAGCGGCACCGCGGCCCGGGCGGCCGTCGCCGGGTCGTCGTCCGCCGCAGCACGGGTCAGGAGCAGGACCGCCACCGCCACCGCGGCCGTGGCCGGAGCCTCCCCGGACCACGACTGCGACGCCGCGGCCAGGGTGGTGCCCACCGCGAGGACGAGCCCGCTCAGCCGAGCCTCCCCGAGGGTGTGACGGCGGGCCACGGCGGCGAACAGCGCGCCGGCGGCCCCCGCCGCGCACAGGGCCGCGAGTGCCTTCCCCACGACGGCCCGGCCGGTCTCGTCCAGCTCGAGGACGAGACCCACCACGTGGACCGCCGCCTGGAGCAGCGCCCCGACCACGCCGTCGGCCTGGGGCGCGCCGATCGGGCGCCCGTTGGCGAGGAGCAGGAGGGCGGCGAGGCCTCCCACCAGGAGCGTCGCTGCCGGCTCCGGCCCGGGCCGGTGCCGCGGCGGGTCGGGAACGGTCTCGTAGGTCCGAACGCCCATCAGGAGCCGCGTCGACGGCGGCGCTGGTAGCGGTCCACCGCCCGGTTGTGCTCGGTGAGGGTCTCGCTGAAGTGGTGGGTTCCGTCGTTGCGGCTGACGAAGTACAGGTCGCGGGTGTCCGCGGGCTCCAGCACCGCCCGTATCGCTTCGCGACCCGGCGAGCCGATGGGACCCGGGGGCAGCCCGGGGTGGCGGTAGGTGTTGAACGGCGACTCCATCTCCAGGTCCTGCCTGCGGATGTTCCCGCTCCAGCGGCCCTCCTGCTTCATGGCGTAGATGATGGTGGGGTCGGTCTGCAGGAGCATTCCTCTCCGGAGGCGGTTGAGGAACACCGCGGCGATCCGCGGGCGCTCCTCGCTGGCGGCGGTCTCGAGCTCGACGAGGGAGGCGAGGATGACCACCTCCCGGACGGCGAAGCCGCTCTGCTCGATGAGGGACCGTTCGGGCGCCACGACCTCGCGGAAGCGGCGCACCATGCGCTCCACGAGGTTGCGTGCGGGATCGGGCCCGAGCGGGAGCTCGTAGGTGTCCGGAAAGAGGTAGCCCTCGAGGTCGGTCGCCTCGGGATCGAGGTCGCGGATGAGCTCGGGATCCCGGGCCGCAGCGAGGAAGCGCGCGACCGGGATCCCCTCCGCGCCCACGAGCGCGGCCGTCTCGTCGAGGGTCCGACCCTCGGGGACGGTGACCTCCCGGCGGACCACCTCGCCCCGAGCCAGGATCTCGAGGATCTGCTCGAGAGACAAGGGCCCCGCGAGGGCATACTCCCCGGCCTTCAGCTGGCCCCCGAGGCCGCGGGACCGGACCAGGAGTCGGAACAGGAGCGGGTGGCGCACCAGACCCAGGGTCTCGAGCCTTCGTCCGATCGCCTCCGCGCTCGACCCCGGGGGGACGACGAGCTTCAGCGTGGGGGCATCGGCGGCCAGCCGGACGCCCCGCGTCTCGTGACGCCACCCCGCCCACCCCGCTGCCCCCAGCAGGGCCGCCCCCACCAGGATCGGGAGCAGGACGAGGCGGGAGCCCCGGCGCGGGCGTCGCGTCACGGGCTGCTCTCCCCGATCCCCGGCCGGGCCGGGAGGGCGTCGAGATAGCCCTGCAGGATCAGCACCGCCGCCGCCCGGTCGATGCGGGCCTTCCGGTCACGGCGGCGGACCCCCGCCTCCGCCAGGAGCTCGTCCGCGGCCACGCTGGTGAGCCGCTCGTCCCAGGTCGCCACCGGCACCGGCAGGGCGCGGCGCAACGCCTCGACGAACGCCGTCACCTTCTCCCCCTGCGATCCCAGGGTCCCGTCGAGGCGGTAGGGCATCCCCACCACCACCTCTCCCGCCTCGTGCTCGCGCACGAGCGCCGCGATCGCCCTCAGGTCCTTGCGGGGGCCGACGCGCTCGAGGGTGAGGAGGCCCGAGGCCAGGGTGGCCGTCTCGTCGGAGAGCGCCACCCCGATGCGAAGGTCACCCACGTCGAGGCCCAGGAACCGCATTGCCGGCAGTATAGCCGCTCCGCGAGAGGCGACCTTGACACCCTCCGGCGGGCTCTGCGATCCTGCCCGCTCGTCCGAGGGGACCGGAGCAGTACACATGTCCGAGGCCAAGTACCGGATCCTGAAAGAGCTGGGCGCCGGCGGGATGGGCACGGTCTGCAAGGGACTCCTCATCGGCGAGGCCGGCTTTCAGCGCCCCATCGTCATCAAGCAGCTCAAGCACGCGGAGCCCGAGCACCTGCGTCTCTTCGTGGAGGAGGCCCGCCGCTACGCGCTCCTCGACCACGAGAACATCGGGCGCATCTTCGACTTCGAGCGGGTCCGGGGCGAGCTGTGCATCATCCTGGAGTTCATCGACGGCTGGAGCGTGATCGAGTACCTGGAGCGACACCGCGAGCTCGGGTACCTGCCCGACGCGGACCTCTCGGTGTTCATCGTGAGCCGGGTCTGCCGCGCCCTGCAGTACGTCTTCGAGCGGGCGCACATCGCCCACCGCGACGTGAGCCCCGGCAACGTCATGATGACCACCGAGGGCACGGTGAAGCTCATCGACTTCGGGATCGCCACCCGCAGCGGGGCCCGCGAGAGCTACCTGGCCGGCAAGCCGGCCTACATGGCCCCGGAGATGGTGACGGAGAAGCGCGCCGACCACCGGAGCGACCTCTTCTCCCTCGGGACCGTGCTCTACGAGATGCTCACCGGCGAGCGCCTGTTTCCCGGCGAGACCACGAAGGAGGTCCTGGAGAAGGTGGTCTCGGCCCGGATCCCGACCGCCCAGGAGACGAACGAGGCCGTGCCCGACGCGGTCGAGATGATCCTGGCCCGCGCCCTCGAGCGAAGGCCGGCACGGCGTTTCGCCTCCGCCTCGGCCATGGGCGAGGCGTGCGAGCACTTCCTCTACGACAAGGGATACGGGCCCACGAACCTCACCCTCAAGTACTACCTCGGCTCGCTCTTCGGCAGCCGCACCGCCGGCGTCCCGGGCGGGCCGGGCGCGCCCCGCCACGAGCCCACCCTCATCCCCGTTCGGGACGAGATGAAGACGGTGCCCGTCGAGGCCGAGGGGCCCACTCGCATCTCGCTTCCCCTCATCCGCGTGGCCGCCCCGGCGACCGCCCCGCTCCCGGAGCCCGGCTCCCCCCGGAAGCGCTCGTCCTCCTGACCGTCAGCGGAGGATCTTGAGGCCCTCGACCACCGAGGCCAGGACCGCCAGCAGGGACGCGGCCAGGCACCCGAGGGCGATGAGGGTGTGGTCCCCCCGCTCGGGCTTCAGGGGATCGAGGATCTTCGCGGTCAGGTAGCCGCCCCCCAGGCCTCCGAGGTGCGCCCAGTTGTCGACCCCGGGCATGATGAAGCCGAAGACCAGGAGGACGATGGCCAGGCTCCTGGCCTGCTGGCTGACGTGGCTGCTGCCACCGCGTCGTCCGTAGTACAGCAGGGCCCCAAGGAGACCGAGAATCGGCGCCGAGGCCCCGACGGTGAATCCCGCCCCCCGCAGGAAGGAGGGCAGGAACGGGAGGAAGGCCCCGGCCACGCTGCTGGCCAGAAAGCCCGCGACAGAAGAGGCAACGTAGATGATGACGGTCCGCCCCGGGCCGTAGAGGTGCGCGGTTCCGGGCGCCAGGCTCCGCACCCAGTAGAGATTGAACAGGATGTGGAGCACCCCGCCGTGCAACCACGCCGCGCTGAGGACCGTCCACCACCGCCCGTAGCCAAAGACGGGCAGCGCGCCGCTCGCGCCGAAGAGAAACAGGCTCTCGATGCTGGGCGACAGGAAGGACAGCATGCCCCCGGTGCGCACGCCCTCGATGTCGGCGGCGAGGCTGGCGAGGTAGAGCGCTCCGCAGGCCCACATGACCAGCTTCGTGAAGCCCAGGTCGTCGCCGAGGCCGCGGAGCAGGTGCGAGAGCCCCCACATCCCGGGGTTGCGCCGGCCGCAGTTGAGGCACTCCGGATCCTTGACACCGACCAGGGTGCCGCAAGACGGGCAGAGGGTGGAGGAGGGTCGCGTCACGGTCCTGGCATTCTACCTGCCCGGCGCTCGGCTACAATCGAACGGAGTTGAGGATCGCCCTTCTCCTTCTCGCGCTCGTCGCGGCGCCGGTGCCGGCCCAGGAGCCGGCGGCCACCGTGGACGAGGAGAGGCTCCTCCGTGTCCAGGAGAGGCGCGCCGCCCTCGAGGACGAGCTGAGGCGCCTGCGCGGCGAGGAGAAGAGCCTCCTCGGCGAGGTGGAGCAGCTCGAGGTGGAGCTCAGCCTGCGAACCGAGGAGCTTCGGGAGATCCGCCTCACGCTGCGCCGTACCCAGGCCGAGCTCGACGCCACCGTCGAGAGGGTCGACGAGCTGGAGGAGCGGCTCGACGCTGCCCGTCCCGCCCTCGCCGCCCACGCCCGGGCGCTCTACAAGCTGGGTGAGCTGAGCTACGCGCGGCTGCTCCTCTCCGTGGACCGGCCCTCGGACTTCTTCCGGGGCTACCGCTTCGTGACGACCCTGGCCCGCCGCGACCGGGAGCGGGTGGCCGCCTTTCGGGCCGACCTCGCCGATCTCACCGAGCAGAGGGCCGTTCTCGAGAAGCGGACCGCGGAGTCCATCGAGCTGCGGGGACGTCTGGTGGCCGCCCGGCGCCGTCTGGACACCCAGCGAAAGCGCAAGACCGAGCTGCTGATGTCGATCGTGGAGCGCAAGGAGACCCACGTCGCCTACGTCGAGGAGCTCTCCGAGGCGGAGTCGCGGCTCGAGGAGATGCTGAGCGGCCTCGGCGAGGGAGACGTGGCCATCCCGGTGGCCGCCTTCAAGGGCAGCCTGCCCTGGCCGGTGAAGGGCGAGGTCCGCTCCGGCTTCGGCCGCCGCAAGCACCCCCGCTTCGACACCTACACCGTGCACAACGGCATCGAGATCGCCTCCCCTCCGGGCGTCGCGGTCCGCGCCGTCCACGAGGGCACCGTCGTCTTCGCCCGCCGCTTCCGGGGCTACGGTCTCATGGCCGTGGTCGACCACGGGGGCAAGCACCACTCGCTCTACGCCCAGCTCGCCGAGCTCGAGGTCGAGGAGGGACAGCGGGTCGCCGAAGGCGACGTGGTGGGTCTGTCCGGGCAGGGAGGCCTGGAGAGACCGGGGGTCTACTTCGAGATGCGTCACCGGGGACGTCCCGAGGACCCGCTCGACTGGCTCCGGCGGCCCTGATATCCTCGTTTCATGAGCCCCCGTGTTCGCCTGCTCGTCGCCCTCGTCTCCACCGGTCTGATCGGATATGTCGCCGTCGGCTCGCTCCTGGCCCGCGCCCTGGGCGACACCGGCTACGGGCAGCTCGCCATCTTCAACGAGGTCGTCCGCCTCGTCCTCGATGCCTACGTGGAGCCGGTCGACGTCGGCCGGGCCATGGCCGGAGCCCGGCTCGGGATGACCGACGCCCTCGATGGCGACAGCGCCTACCTCGATGCCGAGCAGTTCGAGGAGTACGGCAAGCCGTCGTCCGAGCAGGATGCGGACATCGGCGTGGTCCTGACCCGGCGCTTCGGCTACCTCATGGTCGTGGCCACGCGACCCGGCTCGCCGGCGGAGCAGGCGGGGCTTCGGACCGGCGACCTCCTCAAGTCGATCGATGGCCGCCACACGCGGCCGGTCCCGGCGGTGATCGGGCAGCGACGTCTCCGGGGTGCCCCGGGATCGACGGTGACCCTCGGGATCCTGCGGGCCGGCGCCGATCCCTTCGAGGTCGCCGTGATCCGTGAGCGGATTCTCCCGGCGGCGCCGGAAGGGCGGATGCTCGACGAGGTGAACGGCTACGTGCGGGTCTCGGACTTCGAGGCCGGCACCGCCGACGCCCTCCGCACGCAGATCGAGGTCCTGAAGCGGGAGGGTGCGACCCGGATGGTCCTCGACGTACGAGGCGCCGCCTGGGGAGAGCCCGCGCACGGCGCTGCGGTCGCCGAGCTCTTCATGGAGGGAGGCGTCGTCGCGCGTCTGGTGGGCCGGCGAGTCGACGAGACGACCCTGGAAGCCGATCCCGCGCGGACCGCCTGGCGCGGACCCCTGGTGGTCCTGGTGAGCTCGGGTACCGCCGGCCCCGGCGAGATCGCGGCGGCGGCCCTCGCCGACGCCACCGGGGCCACGCTCGTGGGCGAGCACACGTTCGGACGGGCGGCCCGTACGCAGCCGGTTCCCCTGCCCGAGGGTGGGCTGGTCCTGACCGTCGCCAAGTACATGTCGCCGTCGGGGGTCTCGATCCACGGCGACGGCCTGGAGCCCGGGGTCCCGGTGGCCACGGCGGACCCCCACGAGCAGGAGCTCGAGGCCTCGGAGGCCGGCCCCGATCGGGTCCTGGAGAAGGCGCTCGAGATCCTCAACGAGGGCGTCGGGGAGAAGGTCGCGGCTTAGCCCGAGCCGCCTTGGGCCGGGCCTCCGCCACCACCTTCTTCAGGTCCTTGCCGGGGCTGAACTTCGGAAGCCGGCGGGCGGAGATCCTCATCGGCTCGTGCGTCTGCGGGTTGTGCCCCGCCCGGGGCCGGTGCCGGCCGACCTGAAACGTCCCGAAGCCGACCAGCTTCACCTTGCCGCCCCGACGGAGCGCGCGCGCGATCTCCGCGAGCACTCCGTCGAGGACGCGGAGCACGTCGGCCTTGGTGATGTCGGTGTCCCGGGCCACCCGCGCGACGAGCTCCGCCTTGTTCACGGAGCCTCGCCCTCCGCGGCGAGGATCCGGAACTTCTCGTTCTTGACCACGGTCTGCTTGGCCAGGCGATCGGTCACCCGGAGCTGGACGACGTAGTCCCCCGGAGGATAGGCCTGGAGGGGAACCGGGCCGATCGTCGAGCCCGTCACCTCCGTGGTGATCGGGTTCTCCGGGGCCTGGGCCACCGGCGTCCGCCCGTTCTTGAGGATGCTGAAGGCGACGACGGCGTCGGCCTTCTTCGAGGCCGGGTCCACCGTCAGGCCGTAGATCAGGTAGAAGAAGGAAACCGTGTCGCTCTGGCGCAGGTCACGCCCGAAGAACGGGTGAAGCTGCATCGGACCGAGGCGGAACGCGGCGAGGTAGTGCTTCGGGTCCTTCTCGCTGCCCGCGGGCAGGTCCTCGATCTCCCGGACGAAGAGGATCGAGGCGACGGAGGGCAGCGGCGACATGGTGCCATCCGCCGCGGTCGCGACGGGATCGAAGCTCGGCGCCTCGATCGACTGGGAGACGACGCTCCCCCTCCCGTCGGGCAGCACCACCCCCGCCTTCAGAGTGTACTCGCCCGGGGCGACGCCCATGCCGAAGGACGCCAGGAACGAGCCGTCCGGCTGCAGGGCCGCAGCCACCGGCTGCTCGCTCCAGCCGGACTCCGTGCCGTCCTGCCCCACTGCGCTGGTCACCACCACGACCTCGACGAGCTTCTGTCCGTCGCGTTCCTCGATGGCCAGGTTCGGCGCCTCCCCGCGAACCAGGCCGACGACACCGGTGACCCCTTCCGAGATCTTCATGAAGCGGATGTCGATGGCGGCGGGGAAGTCCTGCCGGGGGGAGTCCAGAAGCGCCCGTGCCGGGGAGGCCTTGGGGAGCTGATCCTCCAGCGTCACCAGGCGGCCGTCATCCCCCTTGCGGTACTCGAGCTGGGGCTGGACGATCTTCTCGGCGGCGAGCCCTTCGAGCACCGCTTGGACCCCGCTGGGTGCCCGGCAGTCCTCGTCGAACGAGATCCGGGCCTCACCGCCCTCGAACTGACGTCCCCCTTCCTTGCTGAAGTAGATCCAGATCTCGGGGACACGACGGAGGACGCTGACCGAGCCTACCTGCACCTGCGTGTCGTCGGGCTCCCCGAGGAGGATGAAGAACCGGCCGCAGTCGCTCTGTGACCCCGTGCGCCCGGTGACCCTGAAGTCCCGGTCGGCCTTCTCCCGGGCCGCCTCGTACTTGGGCCGGTACTCGTTCTCGGGCGTGGAGAGGTCCGGGTCGCGGCGAGCCCAGAAGATCTTCCTGAACTCCTCGCGGTCGGCCTTGTCCGCCAGGTCCTTGTAGGCCTTCTCCTCGTCGGGCAGCATGATCGGGCGGACTTCGTCGAGCCACTTCTTGTCATCCCCGTCGAGGTCGGCGGCCAGGGCAATGGCAGGTCCGACAATGAGCAGGGCCAGGATCAGGGCACAGGTGCGGGTCGGCATGGGTGGGACTCCTTGCATGAGAAGGGCCCCATTCTATGCGCCTCCGCCCAGGACGCGCCACCCCGCCGCAAGACCCGGAGACTCCGCGTCCCCGGGGCACGCCTCAGGGCCGCTGCAGCTCGATCGACAGCTCGGCCGAACCGTCCCGGGTGACCTCGACCTCGTGCTCGGCGGTGCGGTAACCAGGGCGCACGACCTCGACCCGGTGCGGTCCCGGGGCCAGGGCGAGGGTGCTCGCCTCACGACCGGTGCCTCGGAACTCGCCGTCGACGTAGACCGAGGCGTCGCGGGGGTCGACCAGCAGACGCAGCTCGCCCGTGCCCTGGGTGAAGGGGCTCGCCTCCTCGGGGCGGACGCGCTCGTACGACGTCGCGCCCCGGGCCTCACGCCGCGCTGCGTCGGGAGCGAGGTCCTGGTAGGTTTCTCCCTCCCCTTCTTCCATCTCGTGGTCGATCTTCAGGGTGGAGCCCGAGCCCACGTAGACGCGGACACGGTGCGTCTTGTAGCCGGCCAGCTTCAGGGAGATCTCGTGGCGCCCCGGCGCGAGGCGGAGCCGCTGGAAGAGGCCGTCGAAGTCGTCGACCACACCCGCGTAGTAGCCGTCCACGTAGACCCGGGCCTCGGACGGATCGACGAGCACCCGGATGGCCCCGCCGTCGGGCTGCGCGTAGGAGTACACGGCGCCGGCCCCCCAGGGTGCCGTCCCGTAGCCCGACCCCCAGGCAGAGTAGCCGTAACCGTAGGGCCACCAGTATCCCCAGTAGGCAGGGTAGTACCCGCCCCACCCCCACCCCGGGTAACCCGGGTAGATCGGATGGCCGGGGTAGTATCCGCCGCCGCCACCACGGCCGGTCCCGGCACGGGGATGCCGGCGCTGGGCCGTGCTCATCCCCTGCGAGGGCGTGGCGTGGCTGGTCGACGACCCGCTACTGTGACTGCCGCCGCTGCTCGAGGAATGGACCGACGGGGTGGGGTGCGCCCCCGCCCCCGAGGACCCACCCCCTCCGGAGCGCGGCACCGCTCGGTCCTGCTGTCCCGTCGCCGACGCCGCGAGGAGGGCGCAACCGGCCGCGTAGAGCAGTGTGTGTCGTCCGTTCATGACCCCCTCCGCTTCCAGGTCCGTCTGCCCGAACTGAGCTGCAAGGCCTGTGCCGGACCGCGCCTCAGCGCCCTGGGTCCCAACCCACTGAGCGACAGGGAGTTCTCGGCCCGCCCTTCGCTCGGCCCCGGAGACGACCGTCACCGAATGCGGACACCGGGCGTCCCGCCCGGCCCGGCTCCCTTTATACTGCCCCCGCGTGTCCATCGCGTCCAGCCCTCGGTTGCTCCTCTCGTGTGGCGAACCCTCGGGCGATCTCTACGCCGGCGAGCTGGTGCGACAGCTGCGCCTCCGAAGCCCCGACGTCGAGGTGTTCGGCCTCGGCGGCGATCACCTTCAGGCGGAGGGGGCCCTCCTCCTCGCCCACGTCCGAGACGTCGCCGTGGTTGGACTCTTCGAGGTGCTCCGCCACCTGCGGCGGCTCCGCCGCCTCTTCCGTGCGCTCCTCGAGGAGGCCGATCGCGCGAAACCCGCGCTGGCGGTCCTCGTCGACTACCCCGACTTCAACCTGCGGCTCGCCCGCAATCTGCGGGCGCGAGGCGTGCCGGTGGCCTACTACGTCTCGCCCCAGGTGTGGGCGTGGCGAAGGGGCAGGCTCCGCACCATTCGGGAGACGGTGACGCACATGATCGTCATCTTCCCCTTCGAGGAGGCGCTCTACCGCGAGGCCGGGGTCCCGGTCACCTTCGTGGGGCATCCCCTCGTGGACCTGGTGAGACCGGATCCCCACCCCGTGGCCTTCCGCCGCACGGCGGGACTCGACCCGGCGCGCCCGTTGATCGCCGTCCTGCCCGGAAGCCGCCCGCAGGAGGTGCGCCACAACATCTCCCCCCTGGCTGGCGCCCTCCGTCTCCTCGCCGCGCGGCGCCCCGAGGTGCAGTTCGCCCTGGCGGTGGCTCCCGGCCTCGACCCGGCGGTCTTCTCTCGCGCCCTCCAGGGGGTACCGGTGGCACAGGTGATCGGCCAGACCCACGCTCTGATGGGTACGGCCACCCTGGGCCTCGTGGCTTCGGGAACGGCAACCGTGGAGGCCGCACTGCTCGAGATGCCCATGGTCGTCGTGTACCGGCTCTCTTCCATCACCTACGCGCTGGGACGGCCGTTCGTTCGTGTCCCGCACTACGCGATGGCCAACCTCATCGCCGGGAGAAGGGTCGTCAAAGAGCTCATACAAAAGGAGTTCTCGCCGGAGATGGTGACCGCGGAGGCGCTCTCCCTGCTGGACGACCCAGCCCGTCGAGACCGGCAGAAGGCGGATCTCCGAGGCATTCGCGAAGCCCTCGGAGCGCCGGGGGCGTCGGAGCGCGCCGCGGCGGTGGTGGCCCGGTTGATGGAGCTATAGGCGAAAAAACTTGACTTGGAGGCACTTTATATGTGATTTTGTGAGGCGAATTCTAGCTAAAGGAGTCGGGATGCCGAGGATCTCGGTCGGAGTGGTTGTTGCAGCAGGGGCGGTGCTCGTCGGTTGCCACACGATCACCGAGGAGCTGCCGACGGAACCCACGGAGACGACGAGGCAGACTGCAGGCACGGGCACGGGCACCCTCACGGTCTCCATCCCGGCGCTGACTCTGGCCACGACGCCACCCGCGCCGACTCCGGCCCCCGCTCCGGAGCCCGCACCCGCCCCAGATCCCGCACCTGCTCCAGAGCCCGACGCTCCCGCGCCGGACCCCATCCCCGAGCCTGCTCCGCCGCCCCCGGTGGACGCCGGGGAGTGCGGAGAGCCGCTCCCGCCGCCGGTCCAGAAGGTGAACATGAAGATCCACATCCGGGGCGCCACCAGGTACACGCTGGACGCCACGCCGCTCGTGGCCGGGGTCGAGTACTGCGCGCAGATCGGGTACACCGACGGGCGGATCCGCTGCCCGGTCCGCCCGGAGGGTCACCCGGACCGCGTGGCCTGCGAGACGTATGCGGTCGGGCTGGCCCAGGACACGGGTCGGCCGGGACCGACGTGGACCCGCAACGGGGGTTTCTGCAACGAGGGCAACGGCTGCGAGAACCACCCGGACAACCAGTACCTGCTCTGGGCCTACAGCGGTGGGGACTATCAGGCCTGCACGCAGAACGGGACCTGCGGATCCCTCCGCGTCGACCGCTGAGGGCGACCCGCGTCACATCCCCGGGGTCACCGCTGCTGTAGGGTGAGGGGGGAGGATGATGAGCATGAGAAGGCTCCTGGCCCTGCTGCTCGGTGCGGGCCTCCTGGCCTGCGCGCTTCCCGAGGACCAGGGGCCGGCCGAGCCCGACCCGGTTCCCGAGGGCCCGAGCACGGCCGCGCCGGCTCCCCCGGTGTCGGGTGACGGGCCCGTCCTCGGAAGCCCGTCGACAACCCCGGAGCCCGTCTCGGAAGCCGACCCCGAGGAGCCCCAGGCCGGGGCCTCTCCGCCCCCCTCTCCGGACGCCAGCGGCTGCGGGGAGCCCGTTCCTCCCGACCTTCTGAAGATCAATGTCGCCGTGCACCTGCGGGGCCCGAACGCCTGGACGCTGGACGCGACGCCGCTGGTGGGACCGAATCCGGACTACTGCGCCAGGATCGGCTTCACCGACGGCCGCGCGAACTGCGCCGTGCGGCCCGAGGGCCATCCGGAGCGCGAGGCCTGTGAGGCGTTGCTGGTGGGTGTCGCGGTCGACACCGGCCGTCCCGGTCCGACGTGGGGGCGCAACGGGTCCCTGTGCACCGGGGGGGCGAGCGGCTGCGAGAACGACCCGGAGAACCAGTACCTGCTCCGGGCGATGGCCGCGGGCCTCTACACGGCCTGCGCGCGGAACGGCCTCTGCGGCGAGCGCGCCGTGGATCGCTGAGCTTCGGCGAGCACGGCACTCGCCGGCCGGGAGAGGGGCCAGCGCACGCGGCCTTGACAGCCCCGGAGGCGTGTGTGACCGTGCAGAGCACGCCATGGGAAAGCGCCTCCGCCTCGCGGTCTGCGTCTGTGTGGTGACGGGAGCCTGCTCGACGATCCACGAAGAGATCCCCTCCCGGCCCGACTCCTCCGAGACCCTGGCCGACGCCTCCCTCATCCCCGACGCCCCCACGGCCACCCCCACTCCGACCCCGGAGGTGCCTCCCCCGGACCCCGGGAGCGGGGGGGAAAGCGGGAGCGGGGGTTTCGTCGGGTCCTGCGGCGAGCCCACCCCGCCGTCCGTCAGTCGCGTCACGGTGGGAGTGCTCAACACCCAGCCGGCGCGGCGCGTGCTGAACGCCACCCCCCTGGTGGGGCCGGACGGAGCCTACTGTCGGCTCATCGGCTACACCGATGGCCGGCTGTTCTGTCCGGTGCGGCCCGAGGGCCATCCCGAGCGCGAGGCCTGCGAGGCGCTCCAGGTGGGCCGGGCCAGCGACACCGGCCGGGCCGGGCCCACGTGGACGGCCGACGGGCGTCCGTGCCAGGGGAAGACGGCAGGGGCATCCTGCCAGAACCATCCCGACAACCAGTTTCTCGTCATCGCCTACGGGGCGGGCACCTTCGAGGCCTGCACCGCCGCCGGGACGTGCGGCCGGTACGCCGCCCCTTGAGCCCCGCCCTTCCGCCCCCGACTTTATCCCGCGGCCGGCGCCCTGCTAGAATCCGGCGCACTGCGCACGGCGCTCCCGTCGGGAGGGGTTGATGGCCAAGCGGATCCTTGTCGTGGACGACGACGAGAACATACTGAGCCTCGAGCGCACGATCCTGGAGCAGAAGGGCTTCGAGGTCACCACCGCCGGGGGCGGAGCCGAGGCCCTCGAGCTGATCGGCGAGAGCCACTTCGACCTCGTCCTCCTCGACGTGATGATGCCGGAGATCGACGGCTTCACGGTGTGCCGGCGCATCAAGGAAGAGCCGCGGACGAAGGAGACACCGGTCATCTTCCTCACCGCCAAGGGGGGAGGCGAAGCCCTGGCCGAGGGCTTCGAGTCCGGTGCGATCATGTACATCAACAAGCCCTTCACCGCCAACAAGCTGCTGACCATCGTCAAGACGATGCTCGAGCCCCCGGCGGCGGCGCCCGAGTAGGCCGGGATCAGCGGCGACCAGCTGGTCGGCCGACCGCGACGGGCCTACAGGCCCTCGAACCGCGTCAGGTCCTGAAACTCGCGGTAGCGCCCCTCGATCTCCACGCGGGTCAGGGTCAGCAGTCGATCGAGGCTGAAGGCCTCGCAGCAGAACGAGGCGAGGGCGCTGCCCACGATGACCGCCCTCCTGAGCGCCGCGTCTCCCCGCTCCCCGGAGCTCGCCAGGTAGCCGAGAAAGCCCCCGGCGAAGGTGTCGCCGGCCCCGGTCGGGTCGAAGACCTTCTCCAGCGGGTACGCGGGGGCGGCGAAGGAGCCCTCCCCCGTGAACATCAGGACCCCGTGCTCCCCCTTCTTCACGACCAGCGTGCGGGGCCCCATCTCCCGGATGGCCCGGGCCGCCTTGACGAGGTTCCACTCGCCCGACAGGTCGCGGGCCTCGGCGTCGTTGATCAGCAGCACCTGGACGCCTCCGAGGATCTCCCTGAGCTCCTTCGGCTTGCCGTCGATCCAGAAGTTCATCGTGTCGCAGACGACGAGCCGGGGGGCCTCCACCTGATCGAGCACCTCGCGCTGCAGGACGGGGTCGATGTTGCCGAGGAAGACGGTCTCGGACCTCCGATAGGAGGCGGGGATCTTGGGCTTGAAGAACTCGAACACGTTGAGGTCGGTGCGGATCGTGTCGCGGGAGTTGAGGTCGAGCGAGTACCGGCCCTGCCAGTGGAAGGTCTTCCCCTCCATCCGCTCGAGCCCCTCGAGATCGATGGGTCGGCCGCGAAAGGCAGCGAGCTGCTCGTCCCCGAAGTCCTCCCCGACCACGGCCACGAGGTTGACCGGGGCGAAGAACGAGGCGGCCACGGAGAAGAACGAGGCGCTGCCCCCGAGCACCTGCTCGGCCCGTCCGAACGGTGTCTCCACCGTGTCGTAGGCGACGCTCCCGACGACGAGGATCGACATGCGCCCCTCCTACTCCGCCTTCATGTATCGACCGATGATCGGCTCGAGCTCCCGCTTGACCACGGTCGGGACCAGGTCGGGAGCGGTGACGACGGCGTTCCTCAGGGCGCTCTCGCACTCGCAGCGGCGCTCGATGGGAAGTCGCCGCACCGCTGCCCGGAGCACCGCCTTGGCGGTGTGCGCGTTGCGGCCCAGGTTGGCGATGATCTGATCGGCGGTGACCGAGTCGTGCTCGGGGTGCCAGCAGTCGTAGTCGGTGACCATGGCCAGGGTCGAGTAGCAGATCTCCGCCTCCCGGGCGAGACGCGCCTCCTGCAGGTTGGTCATGCCGATGATGTCCATGCCCCATGAGCGGTACAGCTCGGACTCGGCCCGCGTGGAGAAGTGCGGGCCCTCGATGCAGACGTAGATCCCACCCACGTGGTAGGTGGCCCCCGCCTCCTCGCAGGCCGCGGCCATGATCCTCGAGAGGTTCGGGCAGAAGGGTCGGGCAAAGGCCACGTGGGCCACGAGACCCCGGCCGAAGAAGGTCGACCGACGCTGCAGCGTGCGGTCGACGAACTGATCGGGGACGACCATGTGGAGTGGCTCGTACTCCTGCTTGAGGGAGCCCACCGCCGACACCGACAGGATCCACTCCACTCCGAGCCTCTTCATGGCGAACACGTTCGCTCGGTAGTTCAGCTCGTGGGGCAGGATGCGGTGACCGCGGGAGTGGCGGGGAAGGAAGGCCACGCTCTGCCCCTCGAGGGTGCCCACCACCAGCTCGTCCGAGGGAGCGCCGAAGGGAGTGTCGATCTCGACCTGGCGAACGTCGGTGAAACCCTCCATCTCGTAGAGCCCGCTGCCGCCGATGATCCCGATGCGCGCGTGTTCGTCCATGGGGTCTCCTGGGGTCAAAGCTGTCATCCTACGGCCCCGATCACACCCGCGCAAACACGCCTGGTCGAAGCCGGCACCCGGCGGGCGGTGGAGCGCGCCCTCGCCGGGACCGGGGGGCCATGACTGGTCCCGACCGCGGCGGATCCCGTCCGTCGGTGCGGGGCCACGTGCTCATCGCCCGGGGCGCAGCTCGAGACCTCGAGGCCCCCGACCTGCCGGCGCACCGCGCCGAGCGCGCGGCTACCGTTCCGGGGGCTTCGGCTCCTCCTTGAGCTCCAGCAGCACGCCGGTGGCGGCCTGCGGGTGCACGAAGGCCACACGGCAGCCCCCGGCGCCGACCCGTGGGGTCTCGTCGACGAGCTCGACACCCCGCGTCTTCATCTCTGCCAGCACGCTGTCGATATCCGACACCAGGACGCACACGTGGTGGAGGCCGGACCGCTTCTGCAGGAAGCGAGCGATCACCGACGCGGCGTCCGTGGGCTCGAGCAGCTCGAGGCGGGAGTCCCCCACCGGCAGGAAGGCCACACGCACTTTCTCGCTGGGAACGTCGTGGGTGCCCTGGACGGAGAAGCCGAGGGCCTCCCAGGCCTCGATCGCCGGGGACAGGCTGGGGACGGCGATCCCCAGGTGGTCGATCTTTCGGCCTCCGGCGGGCAGGCCCAGGCGGGCGACGATGTCCCCGGCAGCGGTCTGGGGGTCGACCGCCCGATCGGCCATGCGGGCCACCGTCCGCTCGATCTCGGCGGGCGCGAGCGTGGTGCGGAACACGTGTCGCATGAGCCGCTCGCGCACCGCCCCCTCCAGCTGACGCCGCAGGTGATCCCGGCGTTTGCGGACGAGCGCCCCCGAGGCCTCCATTCGCCGCTTGAGCCCCTCCACCACCTCCAGCAGCTCGGAGGTGCCCCGGTCGGTGGTGGCCACCGTCCTGACGATCGGGGGCGGGGGCTCGTCCGCGCTGGCCAACGAGAGCATGGCCTCGATCTCCGCCACCAGGCTGTCGACACCGTCACGATCGGCCTTGTTGACGACGAAGACGTCGGCGATCTCCATGATCCCGGCCTTCAGGGCCTGCACCTCGTCGCCGAGGCCGGGGACGAGCACCACCACGCTCACGTCGGCGGTCCCCACGATCTCGACCTCGTCCTGGCCCACCCCCACCGTCTCCACCAGGATCACGTCCTTGCCGGCGGCCTCGAGGATGGTGAGGACCTGATCCGTCGCCGCCGCCAGGCCGCCGAGGTGGCCCCGGGTCGCCATCGACCGGATGAACACTCCGGGGTCGGTCGCGTGAGACTGCATGCGGATGCGGTCACCCAGGATCGCCCCGCCGCTGTAGGGGGAGGTCGGGTCCACGGCCACGATCCCCACGGTGCGGCCGTCGGCGCGGAGACGGCTGGTCAGGCGGTCGACCAGGGAGGACTTGCCGGCACCCGGGGGACCGGTCACGCCGACGACGAGGCCCCCCCCGCCGTGGGGAAAGAGAGCGGCGAGCAGCGGTCTCGCCACGGGGTCGGAGTCCTCGACGAGGCTGATGGCCCGGGCCACCGCACGGGCGTCTCCCGCGCGAACCCCCGCCACCAGCCTGTCGAGGGCCGGGGTGGGGCCCACCCTACCGGACGACCCCGCGGAGATCGAGAAGCTGTCGGGCGATGACCATGCGCTGGACCTCGCTCGTGCCCTCGCCGATGGTCCCGAGCTTGGCGTCACGCAGGTAGCGCTCCACGGGGTAGTCCTTGAGGTACCCGTACCCGCCGTGGATCTGGACGGCCTCGAGGGCGATCTGGACCGCCGCCTCCCCGGCGAAGAGCTTGGCCATCGATGCCTCGGTGGTGACGCGGTGCCCGGCGTCGGCCCGCGCGGCCGCACGCCAGGTGAGGAGTCGCGCCGCGTCCACCTGAGTCGCCATCTCCGCGACCTTGAACTGGATGGCCTGGAAGTTGGCGAGAGGGTGGCCGAACTGCTCCCGCTCCCCCGCGTAGCGGATCGAGGCCTCGAGGCTGGCCTGGGCGATCCCCACCGAGAACGCGGCGATGCCGATCCGCCCCCTGTCGAGGATCCTCAGGGTGTCGATGAAGCCCATCCCCTCGACGCCCAGGAGGTGGTCCCCGGAGACAGCGCAGTCCTCGAGCACGAGCTCGGAGGTGTCCGAGGCTCGACACCCGAGCTTGTCCTCCTTCTTGCCGGAGCGGAAGCCGGGGGTATCGCGCTCGAGCACGAAGGCCGAGATGCCCCGGCTCCCCTTCTCCCGATCGGTCACCGCCAGCACGACCGCGGTGTCGGCGACGCCGCCGTTGGTGATGAAGCTCTTGGAGCCGCGGAGGATCCATCCTTCGCCGTCGCGGACGGCGATGGTGCGCATGCCCCCGGCGTCCGAGCCGGAGCCGGGCTCGGTGAGACCCCAGCACCCGATCTTCTCTCCTCGGGCCAGCGGAACCAGAAAGCGTCTCTTCTGCTCCTCGCTGCCGGCCAGGAAGATGTGGGCGGAGGCCAGGCTGTGGTGAGCGGTGAGCGAGAGCGCGACGCCGGCGTCCACGCGGGCCAGCTCCTCCATGACGAGCGCCCAGTCCAGCGTGCCGAGGCCCGCACCCCCGAGCTCGTCGGGCCAGCAGACGCCCATCAGGCCCAGCGCCGCCAGCTTCGTGAAGACGTCCCGGGGGAAGGCCTGCGCCTCGTCCCACTCGCGGGAGTGGGGCCCGATCTCTCTCTCCGCGAACTCGCGGACCGTCTTCCGGAGCAGTTTCTGCTCCTCGCTCAGCTCGAGGTCCAAAGAAGGCTCCTTCGCCGCGGACGACGCCGCGCGGGACCGGTGAGTCTCATGGTATGCGATGGCTCGGGGAGCCGGCAAGAAGCGGGCCCGTTGACACCGTCCCCGACCTCGCCCTAACCTCCGGCCCCGACATGGGGCGTTGGCTGCGTCGTCTCGCCGTCCTCGTTGTGGTCGCCGTCCTCGCCGGCGCGGCCTGGGTGGTCGTGGGCCTGCCTCCTCGCGCCGACGTCCGGATCCTGGAAGAGAAGACCCCGGGCAAGACCGCGCTCATGCGCCAGCGCGAGCGGGAGGCCCGGCGAGACGACAGGAAGCCCCGCACGACGCAGCAGTGGGTGCCCCTCGCTCGGGTCTCCATCCACCTCCTCCACGCCGTGCTCGCCTCGGAGGACCAGCGATTCTTCGGCCACGAGGGTGTCGACTGGAACGCGGTGCGCGAGTCGGTCGAGAACAACGTCGAGAGGGGCCGGCTGTGGCGTGGAGGCAGCACGCTCACCCAGCAGCTCGCGAAGAACCTCTTCTTCGGAACCAGCCGGACCCCGCTGCGCAAGGTGCGCGAGCTCGTGGTGACGCGGTGGATCGAGGAGGACCTCTCCAAGGCGCGCATTCTCGCTCTCTACGTCAACGTGATCGAGTGGGGGGACGGGATCTACGGGTGCGAAGCCGCGGCGTTGCACTGGTACGGCAAGCCCGCCTCCTCCCTGACCATGGAGGAGGCGGCGGGGCTCGCCGCGATGATCCCCAACCCCCGCCGCATCAACCCGAAGGCGAACCCGCGGTGGTTCGAGCGGGCCCGCCAGCGGGTCCTCGGGCTCATGGAGCGTTCCGGGTACATTCGGAGGGAGGTGGCCGGACTCGGGTCCGAGCCGCCCCCCGGAGCGGCCACGGCGTCGGAGGTCGAGTCCGAGCCCGGGCCCGTGACGGAGCCTCCGGTCGCCCCCGAGTCCACGTCCGGCGGCGGGGCCGGGAACCCGGACGAAGCCGGCGGCTGAGGTGCGCGGCGTCCGGGGCCCCGGTGTACCATCGTCGGTATGGAAGAGCCGCTGGTCTCCGCCTACATGACGCCGGATCCGGTGACGCTGAGCCCGGAGGACAGCCTCCTCGAGGCCCTCGAGACGATGCGCCTGCGGGGTGTGCGTCACTTTCCGGTGACGGTGGCGGGAGAGCTCGTCGGCCTCGTGACGGAGGGCGATCTCAAGCGCGCGGAGCCCTCGACCCTCACGGACTCGGAGGAGGATTTCAACCGGGTCATGGAAGGCACGCCGATCTCCCGCATCATGATTCAGAACCCGATCACCGTGACCACCGAGACGCCGCTCCTGGAGGCGGCGGAGACGGTCCACGGCACGAAGTACGGCGCCCTGCCCGTCGTCTCCGACGGCCGCCTGGTGGGAATCCTCACCGACAACGACCTGGTCCACGCCCTGGTGGACGTCCTCCGGAGAGCGAGGCCGGGGGAGCCGGCCTGAGCCGCCGGTGAGGGGGCGCGAGGACGCGGACGTCGAGACCTCGTCCGACGCCTACGCTCGCCGGTTCGCCGGCGCGGTGGGAGCGTACTTCCTCGAGGTGCAGGCACGGGCGACCCTCGACCTGCTCCGGCCCTGGCCGGGGGCGAGCGTCATCGACGTCGGGGGGGGCCACGGACAGGTCGTGGGACCTCTGGTGGAGGCCGGGTACCGGGTGACCGCGTTCGGCAGCGCACCCGCTTGCGCGAGTCGCGTGGAGAGGTGGACGAAGGCGGGAAAGGCCGGCTTTGCCGCCGGCGACCTGCTCGCGGCGCCCTTCCCGGAACGCTCTTTCGACGTGGCCCTGTCCTACCGCCTCCTGCCCCACGTCCGCCGCTGGCCGGAGCTGGTGGCCAATCTCGCGCGCCTGGCCCGTGTCGCGGTGGTGGTCGACTATCCCACCCGGCGCAGCGTCAACGCCCTCTCGGGCTGGGGTTTCGGGCTGAAGAAAGGCGTCGAGGGAGACACCCGGCCCTTCCGGGTCTTCCGGGACCGGGAGATCGAGGAGGCCTTCGCGAGGGAGGGCTTCGCTCCCACCGGGCGGCGGCCCCAGTTCCTCTTCCCGATGGCGCTGCACCGGGCGACGGGCTCCGCCGCCCTGGCCCGCGCCATCGAGGGGGTCGGGGGGGCCCTGGGACTGCGCCGCGCCTTCGGCTCACCGGTCATCCTGAGGCTGCAGCGCCGTGGCTGAAGCGGCGTCGTCACGGGAGTGGGCGGTCGCTCTGTTCCGCCGCTCGGTCCTCAAGCAGCGGAAGCTGACGGAGATCAGCGCCGTCCTGGGCCCGACAGAGGGGCTGCGCTGCCTCGACCTCGGATCCGACAACGGCGTGATCAGCCTCCTCCTGCGCGAGAGGGGGGGGACGTGGGCCTCGGGAGATCTGACCGAGGCCGCGGTGAGCTCCATACGCTCGCTGGTCGGGACGGATGCCCACCGCGTGCGGGGCGACCGGCTGCCGTTCCCCGACGCTACTTTCGACCGGGTGGTGGTGGTGGACATGCTGGAGCACGTCCCCGACGACGAGGCCTTCGCGGCCGAGCTGGCCCGGGTGACGAAGCCAGGGGGCCGGCTCGTGGTGAACACGCCGCACATGAAGAAGACAGCGCTCCGTCGTCTGCGCCACGCCCTCGGGCAGACCGACGCGAAGCACGGCCACCTTCGTCCCGGCTACACGGCGACGCGCCTGGGAGAGATCCTCGGCACGCAGTTCGAGATGGGGCGCTGCCGCACCTACTCACGCTTCTTCTCGGAGCTGGTGGACACTCTCGTCAACGTGGGCCTCGAGCGACTGGGGAAGCGCTCGTCGGCCAAGGGCATGGTGGTGACGGGCTCCGACATCTCGCGTCACCGGCGGACCTTCCAGCTCTGGAGTGCCCTCTACCCCTTCGTCTGGGCGGTGACCCGGCTGGACGCCATCGTCCCCGCCTCCGGCTACATGCTGATCGCCGCCGCCGAGCGCCGCGGCGGTCCGGCTCAGAACTGATCCAGCGTCGACAGCAGGCGGTCGAGGAACGTGGCCTGGGCCGGGTGGAGCAGCAGCCGCGCCCGCTCCAGGGGGATGAACTGCGCGCGGTCGACCTCCCACGAGGCGCAGCGGGGCTCGGCGTCCTCCGGAGCGGGGCCGGCGAAGCCGTGGATGCGCTTGCGGCTGCGGGCCAGGTCCACGCTCCCGATGGAGTGCAGCCGGCCGGCGCAGACGCCGGTCTCCTCCTGCGTCTCGCGCCGCGCCGCGGTCTCGGGGTCCTCCCCGGGCTCGGTCTTTCCCTTGGGGATGCTCCACGGCGCCCCGCGGTTGTAGCGCCCGGAGGGATGGACGATGAGGACCTCGAGCTGGCCGTCGTTGCGCCGGTAGAGGAGCGTCCCCGCCGACTCCGTCACCGCTCGATCGCTCCCCCGGGCCGTCTCATCGACCCGTTCTCCGCGACCCCTTGTCCTCGTACATGCGGCTGTCGGCGAGGCGGATCAGCGCCTCCTTGGTCGTGGCCTCGGCCGGGTAGGTGGCCACGCCCAGGGACACCCCCAGTCGGGCGTTGATGCCCTCCTCCTGGAGGAAGGTGTGCCCCTCGACGATCCGCCTGAGCTTCTCGGCCAGGATCCGCGCCGGCTCGCCGTCGGTCTGCGGCAGCACGATCACGAACTCGTCTCCCCCGTAGCGCGCGGGGATGTCGGTCTCCCGGACCGCGGCGCGAATGAGGAAGCCCACCTCGCGCAGGGTGCGGCTGCCGCGCAGGTGCCCGTACTGGTCGTTGATGGGCTTGAAGCGGTCGAGGTCCACGAAGATCAGCGAGAGCGTCGACCCGTACCGATTCACCAGCTTCAGCTCGCGGTCCAGCGCCTGGTGGAAATAGCGGTGGTTGTGCAGTGGGGTGACCTCGTCGGTGATCGAGAGCTCGCGGGTCTTCTGGAACAGCCGCACGTTGTCGAAGGCGAGGGCCACCGCGTCGGCCAGGGGCTGCAGGCGGGCGAGCGACTCCTCGTCGAAGGCCCGGTCCCGGGTCGAGCCGAGGGCGAGGACCCCGATCGCCCGCTCTCGCGAGCTCAGCGGGAAGAGCACGTAGGAGCGCAGGCCCTCCTCGAGGAGCCGCATGTCCTCGAGGTAGCGGTGCTCGTGCACCAGATCGCGCTGCAGGACCGAACGGTTGTTCAGGGCGACGAAGCCGGGGCCGCTCCCCACGACCGGCAGCACGTTCCCGAGCCCCCAGGAGGTCTCCTCGGGGTGGCTCACCATCTCGATGTAGTCGCCGGTGTCGTTGACGAAGCCACAGGCGAGGCGATCGAAGGTGTGCAGGGCCGCCACCTCGCTGGCAAACGCGGGGACGATGGTGCGCAGGTCCGTCCCCGAGGTCACCGCGGCCGTGATGCGGTGGAGCACCTCGACCCGGGACGACGAAGCGCGCAGCTCCGCGAAGAGACGCACGTTCTCCAGCCCGGTGCCGATCTGCTTGCCGAGCACCTCGAGGAGCTCCTCGTCGAGGGGTGATTCGGCCGCGCGTCGGTCGTGAAGGACGAGGGCCCCCAGGTTCCGCCGCCTGGCCCGCAGGGGCGTCACCGCGAGGCGCTCCCCTTCCGCCGTCTCCTGGACGAGGGCCCCCCCACGGGCCAGGGCGTCCGTGGCCAGCTCCATCGCAGCCTGGATGCCGGGAGCGAAGCGGTGAGCCGCCGCCTGGACGAGCTCGCCGTCCGGCCCGAGCACCAGCGTCGCCCCGCCCGCGAGACCGAGGCCACCCACGGCGTGCTCCAGGGTCGAGCGCAGCAGCCCGGATTCCTCGCGCTCGACGGTGAGATCCTCGATGAGGGACATCAAGGCCTGGAGAACGCGGTCGCGGCCGGAGGAGGCGGACGAGGGGGCCGGGGGGGAGTCCGGGGCGAGTTCCTCGGGCGGAGGCGTCATCTTCGGGCTCGTGTCAGCTCTCCGGGGCAGCCCGGCAGCCGTGCGCGCCCATTCTAGCAGGTGCCTCGGCTTCCCCTCCCCGGCCCGGCCGCGGGAGACAGGGCCCGGTCGAGGGCATCGCGCTCGCGCTGCTCGCGCCTCTCGTCCCAGCCCAGCTCGGCGGCCATGACCCGACAGACGGCGGCCAGATCCTCAGCCGGCGGCGGGCCGGCCGTCCCCAGGTCGAGGCGCCGCAGCACGGCGTCGGCCAGGGTGAGGGCCATCTCCTCGCGCACCGCCTCGCGCGTCCTCCCCTCGAGGTCTCCCTCGAGAGCCCGGGCCCGGGGCAATGGGGTCGAGGCGGTGCGGCAGGCCACCGGCGTCCGTCCGAGTCGGCGGAGCACGAGGTCGACGGCCCGTTCGGCCACGGACCGCGCCGTCGTGTACTTGACACCCTGCACGCTCACGAGGCCGGGGAGCCCGTCCTCGGCCTCGTGGTCGTGCAGGCGGGGCCGGGTCGCGAGCCCGTTGGCCCCGCCCCGACCGGGCACGAGACCCTCGTGAATCAGCGACACCTCGGCGCCGGCCAGGGACGCCCAGGGAAAGGCGCGGTCCGCCTCGGCCAGGAAGGCGCTCGGGTCACTCGGAGGCCGCTCGGCCGGCTCGTAGTCGGTGCCCACGAGGGTCCACCCCTGCCAGGGAACGAGAAAGAGAAACCGGCCCTGGCTCCTCGCCCCGACGGCGTGGGGAAGCGATGGGGTGCGACGGAGGACGAGGTTGCGCGCCCGCAGGAGCGGGGTCGGCTCCCGGCGCAGCCCCGCGCGGGCCAGGACCTCGTCGGCCCCGGGCCCGGCGGCGTTCAGCACGAGGCGTGCCCGCACCTCGCGCGTGTCCGCCCGGAGGCGGTCGCGAACCGCCACCCCGGCGACGCGGCCCCGGGAGCGGAGGACCTCCACCACCTCGGCGTGGTTGGCGACGCGTGCCCCGGCGTCGGCCGCGGCCAGGACGAAGGCCAGGGTCAGTCGCTCGGTGGTGGCGGCCTGCGCGTCGCTCCACACGGCGGCGCCGGTGAGCCCGCGCGGGTCCAGGCCGGGGACGAGGTCGAGGGCTTCGGGCGCCGACACCGTGCGTCCGTCGGGGATGTGCCTCCCCTCGGGCAGACCGCGGTTCCGGTCCCGGGTGAGCCAGTTGTTGAGGAGCAGCGCCACCGCGAGCGCCTCCCGACCGGAAACCCCGTGCCCGTAGGTAGGGACGACGAAGGGCAGGGGACGGACGATCTCGGGGGCAATCCTCAGGAAGGTCCGGCGCTCGCGAGCCGACTCCCGCAGGCGCCCGAGGGCCCCCGCCTGCAGATAGCGCATGCCGCCGTGGATCGTCTTCAGGCTGTTCCAGGACGCCCCGGCCCCGAAGTCCTCGCGCTCGACGAGGGCCACCGCGAGACCCCGCTGGACGGCGTCCCACGCCGCCACCGCCCCGTAGATGCCGGCCCCGACCACCACGAGATCGACCTCGTCGGCGGAGAGAGAGGCCAGGTCCCGTCTCACGCCGTGGGCCCCTCTGGAGCCACGATCACGCGCAGCGCGAGCATGGTCGCGTCGTCCTCGGCCTCGCGCGGCCCACGGTGATGGCGCACGGCCTCGTGGGCCCGCCCCAGGAGGCCTTCCAGGCCTTCGCCCCGGTGCACGCCCAGGACCGCCTCGAGGCGCGCCATTCCGAAGGGCTCGCCCGACTCGTCCTCGGCCTCGACGATCCCGTCGGTGAAGAGGAACAGGGAGTCCCCGTGGCCGAGCCTCACGACCTCCTCGAGGTACCCGCCCCCCGGGTACAGCCCCGGCGGCCGACCCGAGGACGCCAGCCTCCGCACCGTCCCGTCGGCGTGGTGCACGAACTGCGTGTGGTGGCCGGCGTTGACGTAGCGGAGCTTCCCCGTCTGCCCTTCGAGAACGGCCAGGAAGAGGGTGACGTAGGGAGCGAGCGGCTCGTCGGACTCCATCTCCCGGTCGAGGGCGTCCACGAGCGCGGCCAGGTCCGACACCTCTCCGAGTCGAGCGCGGAGGGTGGCCTGGAGGTTGGCCATCAGCAGCGCCGCCCCCACCCCCTTGCCGGACACGTCGCCGAGCACGACCGCGACCTCGCCGTCCCGCAGCGGGAAGTAGTTGAAGAAGTCGCCGCCCACCTCGCGGGCAGGGATGGACAGGCCCCCGATCTCCGCGAAAGACGACCGGAGGGGCTCCCGCGGCAGGAGCTCGCGCTGGATGCGCCGACCGATCTCCAGCTCCTTGCGGAGGCGCTCCTGGGCGACGAGCTGCTCCTGATGCAGCCTCAGGTCACGGGCCATCTGGTTGAACGTCTCCGCGAGCCGCGCGAACTCCACGGAATGGGGCACGGGAACGGTGACGTTCAGATCTCCCCGCCCCAGGCGCCCCGCACCCTCGGTGAGGGCGGCGAGGTGACGGGTCATGCGCTGTGAGAGCGGCAGGATCCCCAGCAAGGCGAGGGCCGCCAGTCCGAGCCCGAGACCGACGTTGCGCGCGGTCGTGCGTCGGATCTCCCGCAGGGGCTCGGCCAGGGGACGGACCACTCCGATCTCGATGCCGGTGTCCGCGTAGCGGCGCAGCGCCAGCACCCAGTCGAGGACGTCCCCGCGGGTGGCGGGCCGCCCGGGGACGAGGCCGAGGCCCTCGAGGATGGCCTCGTCCTCCGCGTTCGGGGTGAAGACCCAGCCCCTGGTGTCCCGCGCGAACGGAATCGCCCCCTGCCGGCGGTCCGCCCCGGACAGGATCATCCGAAGGAGGGCCTGCAGCTCCTGGTGCTCGGCGGTCGCGAGGGCCTCGCGGCGGGCCTTCTCGAAGGGGCTCTCGGCGGCGCGGGCCGGACGCTCCCGCATCCCCCGGATCCGCAGCGAGAGCTGGTCTCCCACCGCCTCGACCCTCGCGGACATGTCGGCGGCGAGGGCGTCGGCCTCCGCCGCCACCGCACGGCGGTAGGCCCTCTTCGCACCCAGATACGAGTAGAGAGTCACCCCGATGAGGGGCACCACCGCCAGGAGGAGAAGGGCGAGGGCGAGCTGGGTGCGGAGCCTCATCCCGCTCAGTCGCCGAAAACGTGCACCGCCACCTGCCGGCGGTGGGACCGGTTGCGATGCTCCCACACGTAGACGCCCTGCCAGGTACCGAGGGCCAGCTCACCGTCCGCGATCGGGATCTGCTCCGACGTCTTGAGCAGGGTGGCCTTCACGTGGGCCGGCATGTCGTCCTCCCCCTCGTCCACGTGGGTGAAGCCCGGGTGGCCGTCGGGGACGAGCCTGGAGAGGAAGGCCTCGAGGTCGCGGCACACGGAGGGATCGGCGTTCTCCTGGATCACCAGGCTGGCCGAGGTGTGGCGGATGAACAACGTGCACACGCCCTCGCGGACGCCCGCCGCCCGCACCGCGGCGCGGACGGCCGGGGTGATCTCGGTGAGGCCGCGCCGTGTGCTCACGGCGAGGACCTCGCTCCACTGCTGCATCTCCGCTGAGCCTACCACGCAGGACCTTCTCCGCCGGTGGCCGCCGGAGCGCTCAGCGGACCGCCTTCCCGATCGCTTCCACCGCCCGGCGGCAGTCCTCCTGGCTCACGTCGCGATGGGTGACGAGCCGGAGGGTCCGGCTGTCCATGGCGATGGTGAGCACGCCCTCGGCGGACAGAGCGGCCGCCACCTCGGGCGCGGTCCCGTCCTCGAGGGTGGCCAGGACGATGTTGGTCCGGGGCGGCGTCACGCGGATCCCGTGGCCCCGCGCGAGGGCCTCGCCCAGGCGCCGGGCGTGGGCGTGGTCCTCGGCCAGGCGAGGGAGAGCCTCGTCGAGGGCGACCAGGCCGGCGGCGGCGAGCACGCCGGCCTGTCGCATGCCCCCGCCGAGCAGCTTCCGCGCGCGCCGGGCCTGCTCGATCCGCTCGCCCGACGAGGCCACCAGCGAGCCCACCGGGCAGCCGAGGCCCTTGGACAGGCAGGTCATGACCGTGTCCGCACCGGCCACCAGCGTGGAGACGGGGACCTCGAGGGCCGCCGCCGCGTTCCAGATCCGGGCGCCGTCGACGTGGACGCGGAAGCCGGCCTCGCGGGCGGCGCCGATCACCTCCCGCGTCTCGCCGGGGCCGAGCACGGTGCCGCCGGCGAGGTTGTGGGTGTTCTCGAGGACCACCAGGCTCACGTCGGACTTGTAGTACGCCCGGGGCGCCACCGCGTCCCGGACGTGCTCGGGCCGGAGATGGCCGTCGGGCGCGTCGACCATGCGGGGCATCACGCCGGAGAGGACGCTCATGGCCGAGAGCTCGTAGCGCACGACGTGGCTGCGGCGCTCGACCAGGACCTCATCGCCCCGCTCGGTCAGTATGCGGATGGCGACGGCGTTGCCCATGGTCCCGGAGGGCACGAAGAGCGCGGCCTCGAAGCCGAGGAGCTCCGCCACCCGGGCCTCGAGGCGGCGAACCGTCGGATCCTCCCCGAAGACGTCGTCGCCGACTTCGGCCTCGGCCATGGCCTGACGCATCCGGGGGGTGGGGCGGGTGACGGTGTCGGAGCGCAGGTCGATGGGCTGCATGGCCGGCGACGTTACTGCTGGCGCGGCGCGGCTGTCAAAGCCGCGCCGCCGTCCGGCTCAGGAGAGGACGATGGGCGGCGGCGGCGGGGCCTCGGCCTTGCGCTTGCCCACCGAGGAGCCGCAGGCCGCGCAGAGGTACTCGTACAGCTCGCCGTCGGGAAGGACCAGCAGCAGGCGCTCTCGGACTGGTCGCGCCGTCTGACACCGCGCGCAGAACAGCGCCGAGGCCTGGAACTCCTCGAACTGGCCGGGCGGTCCCGGACGGGGTCTCATGGATCCCTTCGTAACGGCCCCGCCCGGGTCGTGTCAAGCGCTCCCCCGGATGGGCTTGACGGGGCGACGGGCAGGCGGGGTATGGTGCGCGGGCACGGAGGCTCCCCCATGAGAAGCGACACCGCCGGCCTGCTCGCCGCTGCCCTGCTCGTCGCGGCCCCGGTGGCCGGCACCTCTCCCGGCGGCGCAGTGTCGGGTCGGCCCGCCTCTCTCGACCCCGGCCAACCGTCCGGGGTGCGCGTCGACGACCTCCTGGACCGCATGACGCTCGAGGAGAAGCTGGGCCAGATCAACATGCCCTGCGTCTACGAGCCCCGGCTGGGCCGCGACGACCAGGCCAAGCTCGAGGCCTGCCGCCGCTTCGCCGAGGGCAGCTACGAGCCGGGGATCGGTCCCGGGGGTGGGTTCTTCACCCTGCCCAACACGATCCTCCACGAGGGTCCCCGGCAGCAGGCGGAGTACCTGAACGAGCTGCAGAGGATCGCCCGGGAGAAGACCCGCCTCGGCATCCCCCTCCTGATGACCGAGGAGGGAACCCACGGCCTGATGTGCTCCGGGGGCACGGTCTTTCCGGAGGGCCCGGCGCTCGGCAGCACGTGGAACCTCGACCTCCTGCGGGAGGTCTACACCGTGGCCGCGCGCGAGGCTCGGGCCATCGGCGTGCACCAGCTCTTCACCCTCGTCGTGGAGCCGAACCGCGACCCGCGCCTCGGCCGCAACCAGGAGGGCTTCAGCGAGGACCCTTGGCTCTGCGCGCGCATCGCCGAGACCATCGTCCACGCGGTGCAGGGTCCCGACGTCTCCGCCCCCGACAAGGTGGTGGCCGGACTGTGCCACTACCCCGGGCAGAGCCAGCCGGAGGGCGGTCTCGAGCGCGGGGCGATGGAGGTCTCGGAGCGGCGGCTCCGCGAGGTCTTCCTGCCGCCGTGGGTCGCGGGGATCCGGAACGCGGGAGCGCTCGGGGTCATGGCCACCTACCCCGCCATCGACGGCGTCCCCGTCCACGCCTCGGAGCGGATCCTGACCGACGTCCTGAGGGGAGAGCTGGGCTTCGGGGGCCTGGTCCTGAGCGAGGGAGGAGGGCTCTCGACGCTCCTGTACGAAGGCCTGGCCCCGGGCATGAAGGAAGCGGGCGCCCTCGCCCTGAAGGCCGGTGTCGACGTCGGCATCTCCTACGAGGATGCGTACATGGGCGCGCTCGCCGAGGCCGTACGCGAAGGCGCGGTGCCCATGGCCCTCCTGGACCGTGCGGTGCGGCGGGTCCTCGAGCAGAAGCTGCGGCTCGGCCTCTTCGAGAGGGTCCTCGTGGACCCGGAGCGGGCAGTGAGGGTCTCCCACACCCCCGAGAGCCAGGCCCTGGCCCTGCGCGCGGCGCGAGAGGGAATCGTGCTCCTCAAGAACGAGGGGGATCTCCTTCCCCTGCGGAAGGACCTGGGCTCGATTGCGGTGATCGGTCCGAACGCGGATCACGCCCGCAACCAGCTGGGCGACTACACCGCGAAGAGCGTCCTCCAGGACGTCACCACCGTCCTCGTGGGCATCCGCGGGATCGTGTCGTCGTCCACCCGGGTGACCCACGTCCGGGGATGTGAAGTGATCGGAGACGAGACGGACGAGATCGACGAGGCCGCGGCGGCAGCGCGGGAGGCCGACGTGGCGATCGTCGTGGTCGGCGAGAACGAGTGGCAGGCGCCGGAACGGAAAGGCACGAGCGGGGAGGGCTTCGACGTGGCCACCCTCGAGCTGACCGGCCGCCAGCGTGAGCTGGTGCAGGCGATTCACGCCACGGGAACGCCGACGGTCGTCGTCTTGATCAACGGCCGGCCGCTGGCCGTCCGGTGGATCGCCGAGAGCGTCCCCGCCCTCGTCGAGGCGTGGGTGCCCGGCGAGCGGGGCGGCCAGGCGGTGGCGGAGATCCTCTTCGGGGAGCGCGAGCCGGAGGGGCGCCTCCCGATCACCATCCCCCGCCACGTGGGCCAGCTCCCGGTGGCCTACGACTTCAAGCCCTCGAAGGCCTACTGGCTGAAGCAGGGCTGGGGCAGGCCCTACGCCGACCTCGACCCGACACCGCTGTTCGCGTTCGGACACGGGCTGACCTACACGACCTTCGCCTACTCGGGCCTGCGCCTGTCGGCGGAGGCGATCGGACCGGGCGAGGAGATCGAGGTGCGCGTCGACGTCGAGAACACGGGCCGGCGACCCGGGCGCGAGGTCGTCCAGCTCTACCTCCGGGATCCCCTCGCCTCCGTCGTCGTCCCCGTGCAGCGGCTGCGCGGCTTCGAGAAGGTGGCGCTCGCCCCGGGTGAGCGGAAGACGGTTCGCTTCGTCCTCGAGCCCGAGGCGCTGGCCCTCCTCGACGCCCGATTGAGATGGGTCGTCGAGCCGGGTGTATTCGAGGTCGCGGTCGGCAGCTCGAGCCAGGCGATCCACCTCACCGGCCGCTTCGAGGTCCGATCCGAGGACGCTTCGCCCTAGCCTATCCAGCCTCGCGCACCCGGCCCCGCTCGTATCTCGGGCGGCGTGGAGGCCACCCTCGGCTGCCGGGCGGCGGCCCCGGCGCTTCTGTGCGAGATGCCGTTCGAGTCACGGTCGGCGGGCCAGGACGACCCGTTGGCCGGGTCTCGTGGCGAAGCGAAGCTCGCCCGCCTCGGCCCCGATGTCGTCCTTCTCGATCCCCTGGGCACTGAACTCCGCGTCCAGGAAGGGATCCTCCAGCCGACAGGGACCGCCCTTCTCCGAGACGATCTCGACACGCTCGACCGCGCCTCGCTTCCGCTCCGCGGAGACGAGAAGAGCCCCCTCGGCGCGGAGCGTCTCGAACGAGGCGTCCTTCCAGGTCGCGGGCACCGCCGGAAACAGCCGGAGGACGCCGCTGTCGCTCTGCAACAGCATCTCCTGCACCGCGGCGGCGGCGGCGAAGTTCCCCTCCAGCGTGAAGGGGCGGTACGTCATGCTGGAGTACCCCTTGCCGCTCTGGTCCCCGTTGCAGTGGAAGCTGTTCCGCAGGCAGAAGGCGGTGGAGAAGATCTCGAGTGCCCTTTCGGCCACGGCGCCGTCGCGCGCCCGGGCCGCGATTGAGGCCTGCCAGGCGAAGCTGTAACCGGTCCAGTACGAGGTCCCCAGCCGCTCGAGCTCCGCCAGGGCGGCCTCGATGGTGGCCCGGTCCCGCTCCCCGCCCTCCCACCGGACCAGGCCCAGGGGATGGATGGCCATGAGGTGGGAGAAGTGGCGGTGGGACTCGCCCAGGGGTGCGTCTGGAGCCACCAGGAGGCGCTGGTCTCCGGGGTCGAGGGCCAGTTCCGGCATCTCCGCCAGCGCCTTCCGCCACCGCGACTCGTCCTCCTCCGCGCTCAACTCGCCCGCGAGCTCCGCGGCGGTGGCGAAGAGCCATCGGATGAGGGCCAGGTCGTAGTTGGTGGTGGTGGGGAACCAGGCTTCGATGCGGTCGTCGTGGATCTCTGGAGATGAGCTGAGGGGAAGCTGGCGCCTTCCGTGGGCATCCTTCTCGGTGACGGCCTCGAGGAACACCGCGGTCTCCCGAATGAAGGGATAGGCCCGCTCCCGGAGGAAGTCGCGGTCCATGCTGTAGCGCCAGTGCAGGTAGAAGTGGTGCGAGAGCCACGCCGCGGTGGTGGATGAGTGGGTGTACTGGTGCCACCCACCGATCTGCCGGTTCTCTAGGTCCGCGGTCATGGGCACGTTGAGGCCAGGCAGGCCAAAGAAGCGCCGGGTCCACTCGCGGGCGTTGCTGCGGGTGCTCCAGAGCCAGTCGAGGAACCCCAGCCCACCCTCGAGCCGGTTCCCGGAGTAGCAGGGCCAGTAGCTCAGCTCGGTGTTCAGGTCGTGGTGGTAGTCCCCCTTCCACGGTGGGATCTTCCCGTTGTCAGCGGTCCACGGCCCCTGCAGGGTGATGGGTGGAGTGTCGGACCGCGCCGCGGCTCCGAACTTGTAGGTGTCCAGATACCACTGCCGCTCCACGACCGGGTTGGGGACCCGGACCGCCGAGCGTCTCCAGAACGCCGCCCACCACTCCTCATGGGACGGCGTGAGATCGCGACCGAGGGCGTCCCGGCAGCGGTCGACCGCGGTGCCCAGGGGGTCTTCGCTCTCCTCGGACGTGGCCACCGACCACGCGCCGGACCAGAGCCCCCCGGTCCGTTTCCAGACGAGGGTCACCGCGAACCGGAAGCCGCCCCATCCCTCCTGGACGAATCCGGTCCAGTCCTCGCCGCCCGACGTTTCGGGGGCGTCGTAGCCCAGGGACGCCAGCTCACCGCCGGCCACGATCTCGTTCGGAATGGCGGAGTCCTCGGCCTCGCCCGCGAAGGACGGGACGACCAGGCGTGGGGTCACCTCTCCCGCGGACGCGATCTCGATGAGGCCCACCGGACGGACGGCGTGAACCCTCACCTCGACCTCGGCGCCGTTGTCGAAGCGCACCCGAGACACGGCCGAGGAGAGGTCCAGCTCTGCCCCCTCGAAGACGGGCCGCCCCCCCAGCGTCAGCTCGATCCTCCCGGCCGGGATCTTCGTGGGGCCGGGGTTGCGGTAGGGTTGGTCGTACAGCCGGTGGAGGTCATCGATGCGGCCCTCCTTCACCCACTGCCGCATGCGCTCATACGAGTAGTCCTCGCTCTCGTACTGGGGCACGGGCCGCAGGTCCCAGAGGTCGGTTCGGTCCAGGGAGATCTTCAAGGGACGGCCGTCGCCCCACACCAGGGCACCGAGCAGGCCGTTGCCCAGGGGGTGCGCCTCGTCCCAGACCATCGCGGGCTCCGAGTATCGGAGGTTGTGGTCGGGGCGAGGCTGCGCCTCGGTCCCGGCAGCGTTTGCGACGACGAGAAGGGCTCCAAGGACGTACCGGTGATTCATGGCGTCTCTCCTCCGGCAGCGCTCACCGCACCCATCGTCTCGGGGCGCGAACGAACGGACGCATCGTACGCGCATCCGGGCAGGCCACGGTGAGTCCCCTCGTCCGACGACAGGCGCCACGCCAGGGCCCGGCGCTCGTCGACCGTCATTCCCCACCGCAAGGGCTCGTACCCCGGGCCGGGCTCTGACCCTCCGGGACCCCGCGGGTCCGGTGCCCGGGCCGATGCTAGACTGGCCGCCTGATGGTCGCGGCCGAGGGATCCTTCTCCGAGCGCCTCGCCGGCTACGAGCCGGTGATCGGCCTCGAGGTCCACGCCCAGCTTCTCACCCGCACGAAGCTGTTCTGCTCGTGCCCCAACCGCTTCGGCGACCCGCCCAACACCAACGTGTGCCCGGTCTGCCTTGGCCTGCCCGGCGCCTTGCCCGTGCTGTCGCGCGAGGCGGTGGCGCTCGCGGTGAAAGCCGCCCTGGCCACCCGATGCACGGTTCAGACCGAGTCGATCTGGGAGCGGAAGAACTACTTCTACCCCGACCTCCCCAAGGGCTACCAGATCTCCCAGTACGAGAAGCCCCTCGCCCTCGAGGGGTGGGTCGAGATCCCCTCCTCCGGCAGCGGCGAGAGCCGACGCGTCCGCCTGCAGAGAATCCACATGGAGGAGGACGCGGGCAAGCTCCTCCACGAGGGCTTCCCCTGGTCCGGGGAGAAGAGCGGGGTGGACCTGAACCGCAGCGGCGTCCCCCTGATCGAGATGGTGACGCATCCCGACCTGAGCAGCCCCGAGGACGCCTTCGAGTACCTCTCCGCGCTGAAGGCGATCCTCCTCTACGCCGGGGCCTCCGACTGCAACATGGAGGAGGGCTCGCTCCGCTGCGACGCCAACGTCTCCGTCCGGCGCCGCGGGGCCGAGGCCTTCGGCACGAGGACGGAGATCAAGAACCTCAACTCCTTCCGTCACGTGGCCCGCGCCCTGGAGCACGAGATCGCGCGGCAGGTGGCGCTGCTCGAGTCGGGGGGCGAGGTCGTGCAGGAGACGCGCCTTTGGGACGCGGAGCGGGGCGAGACCGCCCCCATGCGGTCCAAGGAGGAGGCGCACGACTACCGCTACTTTCCGGAGCCCGACCTCGCCCCGCTTCGGGTCGCCGAAGAGTGGGTCGAAGAGGTCCGGGCCTCCCTGCCCGAGCTGCCGGTCGAGCGCCGTCGCCGCTTCGTGGACGTCTACGGTCTCCCCGACTACGACGCCGGTGTGCTCACCCAGTCGCGCGCGGTGGCCGACTACTTCGAGGCGGTCGCCCGGGAGAGCGGCAACGCCAAGGCGGCGTCCAACTGGGTCATGAACGAGGTCCTGCGCAAGCTCAAGGAGGAGGAGGGGGACGACCTCGAGACGTGCCGGGTGACGCCCCGGGGCCTGGGCGAGCTGGTGGGCCTGATCGAGACGGGCACCATCAGCGGGACGATCGCCAAGGATGTCTTCGAGAGGATGTGGGGTTCGGGCGACGCCCCCGGGGCGATCGTGGAGCGCGAGGGGCTGGCCCAGGTGTCCGACGAGGGCGCCCTCCAGGCTGCCGTGGCCGAGGTCGTCGCCGCGAGCCCGGAGCAGGTCGCCTCCTACCGGGGGGGAAGGAAGGCGGCCATCGGCTGGTTCGTGGGCCAGGTGATGAAGAAGACCGGGGGCAAGGCGAACCCGCGTGTCGTCAACGAGCTCTTGGAGGAAGCCCTCGACGAGGACGGCTAGCTCCCGCGGGCGCCCCCCCCGGGGACGACATCTCGCGTTCACCCCGGGGCCGGCGTGTCTGCGATACACTGCCGGACGTCCCTCTCTCTAAGGAGTTAATTGAACATGAAGATGCGCCTTGCCGTTCTCAGCGCGGTCGCCGCGCTCGCTCTGGCCTCGACAGGCCTCGCCCAGGACTCTCGTGGCTCGGCCACGGCCACCGTCGGGGGCCAGGAGGTGACGATCGACTACGGCCAGCCGGAGTTGAAGGGCCGCGACCTCGGGGAGCTCATGACGAAGCTGCCGGCGGACCGCATCTGGCGTGCCGGCGAGAACCAGGTGAGCACGCTCAGCACCGGGGCCGACCTGATGATCGGCGGGACGAAGGTCCCGGCCGGGAAGTACTCGGTGTACGTGCACGCCGGGGAGTCGGGCGCGTGGTCGTTCATCCTCAACAAGGACCTCGGGGTGCCCCTGGGCAAGATCTGGGACGGGGCCCCCGACAACATGAAGAACGAGCCCTGGCCCCACCTGGGCGACTACACCGAGGCCATCAAGGACCAGGAGGTCGTCCGGGCCGGCATGGAGCCGGTGAAGGGCGCCCCCGCGGCCGAGACGTTCACCATTTCCTTCGCCAAGGCGGGCGAGGGAGCCGACCTGACCCTCGCCTGGGGCGACCAGGCCTGGAAGGTGGGAGTCCAGCCCGCGAAGTGACAAGTGGCGGCCAGAGGCCGCGGCGCGTCATCCCGAGGGTGCCGTCGTTCGGACGTCGCCTGAGGGATCTGATGCATCGTCCCGAGGACGGGGTCGCCGGGGCGTCGCCCGAGGGGCTCCGTCTGGAGCAGCCCTGCCCGGACGGGCGGCGACCGCCGGCGCGCGTCCACGAGCCCACGAGGGCCGCAGCCTCGTCGAGATCCAGGTACGGAACCGTGAGGAAGGGCGCTCGCGTCAGGAACGCCAGGGCGACGAAGAGGGCCAGGTGCACTGCCCCTCGGCGGACCGCGGCGCCCCCGGCTCTCACTCGGGCGCCCCCCGTGCGGTCTGGTAGCCGAGGGCCCGTTGCTGCCGGCTCCACCACGCGTCGAGGCGCGGTGCCACCCACACCGCCAGCGGTGCGAGCAGCCAGCCGGCGATCAGGTCCACGACGTAGTGGTGCCGGAGGTAGACCGTCGAGACCCACAGCCCCAGGACGAACGGCACGAGGATCCAGAACCAGGCGCGCACGTACCGCCAGGCGTACACCAGGGCGACCAGGGACACGGCCGCGTGGAGCGAGGGGAAGGCAGCGCGGCTGTCGACGGGAAGGAGGGAGAATGCCTGGGCGGAGAGGCTGGAGAAGCCCACCGGGTAGCCGCGCAGGTTCTTCGTGAACTCGTAGACCAGAACGAGCCGCGGCGGCGCCGCCGGGAAGACCACGTACAGCGCGTAGCCGATGTAGAAGCAGAGGACGACGCCCAGGGTCGCCACCCGGAAGGCGGGCCACCGGCGCTGGGCGAGAAGGATGGCGCTCGTCGAGGGGCCGATCCAGAAGAAGTTCAGGTAGAGGAACTGCATCACCTCGGTCCGCAGCGGGGTGATGAACCGCTCCGCCCAGACGCACGGCTGCACGCCGAACAGCTGGCCGTCGAGTGCCACCAGCCAGTGGTGGATGTCGTGGGGGTTCACGAACCCGATCGTGTCGTGGAGGTTGGTGTAGATCAGGATGCAGGCCAGGAAGGGCAGGGTCTCCCGAAAGACCCGGACCGTTCCCGAGTCCGGCCAGCGGTGCTGGGCGAGTGCGAGGGCGACGAGGACCAGGATGGCCACGGCCAGGCGGACCACGCCCCCCGGGTACCTGGGGCCGAGCACCCCGACCTCGCGGGCGTAGACGTACGCGGCGAGGGTGAGCCAGGTGGTGGGAAGCAGGAAGGCGAGAGCGACGGCCTCCTCGACGCGCAGGCGAAAGAGGAGTCGCTTCAGCACGGGCTGGTCACAGGACGAGGGTCTCCCGGTGCTCGCCGAAGATCCCGCGGAGGCGGCCGGCGATCTCGCCGACCGTGGCCAGGGCGAGGACGGCCTCGACCATGGCCGGGAGAAGGTTGTCCCGCGACCGGGCGCGGCCTTCGAGGGCGTCGAGGGCCCCCTTCCACGCGGCGGGGTCGCGCCGCTCGCGGAGCGAGCGCAGGCGCTCGACCTGGGCGCGCTCCAGGTCGGGGTCGATGCGCAGGATGTCGCCGGGCGGAGCTTCCTCCTCCTCCTCCCGGAAGCGGTTGATGCCCACGATGGTGCGCTCTCCCCGCTCGACCTGCCGCTGGAAGCGGTACGCCGACTCCTGGATCTCCCGCTGCGTCTCTCCCCGCTCGATCGCCTTCAGGGCGCCCCCCCGCGACTCGATGCGGTCGATGATCTCGAGGGCCTCCTTCTCCAGCGTGTCGGTCGCCGCCTCGACCGCGTAGGCGCCCCCGAGAGGGTCGACGGTGTCCGCCACCCCGGACTCGAAGGCGATGATCTGCTGTGTGCGCAGGGCGAGGCGGGCCGACGCCTCGGTGGGCAGGGCGAGGGCCTCGTCGCGGGCGTTGGTGTGGAGGCTCTGGCTGCCCCCCAGCACCGCGGCCAGGGCCTGGAGCGCCACCCGCACCACGTTGTTGTCCGGCTGCTGGGCAGTGAGGGTGACCCCTCCGGTCTGGACGTGGAACCGACACTGTTGGGCCCGGGAGTCGGTGACCCCGAAGCGCTCCTTCATGAGCCTGGCCCAGAGCCTTCGGGCGCAGCGGAACTTGGCCACCTCTTCGATGAGGTCGGAGTGGCAGGCGAAGAAGAAGGACAGCCGCTTGCCGAGGCGTTCCGGGTCCAGCCCCGCCGCCCGCGCCGCGCGCACGTACTCGAGGCCGTGAGCGAAGGTGAAGGCGAGCTCCTGGGGCGCCGTCGCCCCGGCCTCGCGGATGTGATAGCCGGAGATCGAGATCGAGTTCCACCTCGGCACGCGCTCCGCGCAGTAGGCGCAGACGTCGGTCACGAGGCGGAGCGAGGGTTGCGGCGGGAAGATCCAGGTCCCCCGGGCCACGTACTCCTTCAGGATGTCGTTCTGCACCGTTCCTGAAAGGGCCTCCTCCGCGATCCCCCGGCGGCGCGCCACCGCGACGTACAGGGCAAGGAGGATGGCGGCGGTCGCGTTGATGGTCATGGAGGTGGAGACCCGATCGAGGGGGATGCGGTCCAGCAGGAGCTCCATGTCCTCGAGGCTGTCGATGGCAACGCCCACCCGCCCCACCTCGCCGAGGGCCCGGGGGTCGTCGGAGTCGTACCCGATCTGGGTAGGCAGGTCGAACGCCACCGAGAGCCCGGTGGTTCCCTGCTCGAGCAGGTAGCGGTAGCGCCGGTTCGACTCGGCGGCGGTGCCGAAGCCCGAGTACTGGCGCATCGTCCAGATGCGGCCCCGGTAGCCGGTGGGGTGCAGGCCACGGGTGAACGGGAACTGCCCCGGCTCTCCCGCGTCGGCACCGCGGTCGCCCGGACCGTAGAGTCTCTCCCGGGGAAGGCCCGACGCGGTCACGCGCGGTTCCGTGTCGTCCGACTTCGGAGATCGGCCTGTGCTCACCGCCGGCTCACCTTCGAGAGGGGCACCGTCCCCTCGCTTGACAGGCTTCGGGACGCGTTTCCATAATCCAACGAGCAGGGGTCTCCCGCATGAGAAAAGAGGAAGGCGACGACGTCACTCGGCTGGCGCGGGAGGTCAGTGCCACCCTGCAAAGGGTCCTCTCCGAGTCGCCGCAGATCAACCACTGCCTGAACGGCATCCGCGCCCAGGGCTACGAGGTCTCGCTCGTGCTCGAGGCGACGCTCGGGTTCTCGCGCGCCGAGGGTCGCGGAGAGACCGGGAGGCCCTCCGGCATCGACGTGCGGGTGGAGAAGGCGGATCCGGCTCCGCTGCGGATGACCCCCCTCGACAAGAAGTTCCTGCGCTCGCTGAAGATCACCGTCGACCACGACGAAGATTGAGCCCGAGCGCCGGAGCGCCCCGCCTCGAGGCGGGGTCACCCCCGCGGATTGAAGGCGGCCTTGCCGGCGAAGGTGGCCATGGGACCCAGCTCCTCCTCGATCCGGAGAAGCTGATTGTACTTGGCGATGCGATCGCTTCGTGAGGCGGAGCCGGTCTTGATCTGCCCGGCACCGGTCGCCACCGCGAGGTCGGCGATGGTCGCGTCCTCGGTCTCACCGCTGCGGTGGCTCACCATGCAGGTGTAACCGGCGCGCGCGGCCAGGGTCATGCAGTCGAGGGTCTCGGTGAGCGTCCCGATCTGGTTGACCTTGATGAGGATGGAGTTGCCGATCCCCTTCGCGATGCCCTCGGCCAGGATCTTCGGGTTCGTGACGAAGATGTCGTCGCCCACGAGCTGGATCTTGGAGCCCAGCGCCTTCGTGAGGTTCGCCCAGCCCTTCCAGTCCTTCTCCCCCAGGCCGTCCTCGATGGAGACGATCGGGTAGGCCTTCACCCACTTCTCGTACATCTCGATCATCTGGTCGGAGGTGCGGCTGGGCTCGCCGGACTTCTTGAAGACGTACTTCCTGCCGTCGTGGAGCTCGCTGGCCGCGGGATCGAGGGCGATGCTGATCTGGCCTCCCGCCTTGTACCCCGCGGCGCGGATGGCGTCCACGATCGTGCCGAGGGCCTCCTCGCTCGAGCCCAGATCGGGGGCGAATCCGCCCTCGTCGCCGACCGCGGTCGAGTAGCCCTTCTTCTTGAGAACCGCCTTCAGGTGATGAAACGTCTCGGCGCCGGCGCGGATGGCCTCCGAGAAGGTTTCGAATCCGTGAGGGACGATCATGAACTCCTGGGGGTCCAGCCTGTTGTCGGCGTGAGCGCCCCCGTTGATGACGTTCATGCAAGGTGTGGGAAGGGTGCGGGCGCCCACGCCCCCGATGTACCGGTACAACGGCAGCCCCGTCGCCTCCGCCGCCGCCTTGGCCACCGCCAGCGAGACCGCGAGGATTGCGTTGGCCCCGAGCTTCTTCTTGTTCTCGGTGCCGTCGAGGTCGATCATGAGCTGGTCGATGAGCGCCTGGTCGAGGGCGTCCTCGCCCATCACCTCGACCGAGAGCAGATCGTTGACCGCGGCGACCGCCTTCTGGACGCCCTTGCCCAGGTAGCGCTTCTTCACACCGTCGCGCAGTTCCACTGCCTCGCGCTCCCCGGTCGATGCGCCGGAGGGCACGGCGGCGCGGCCCATCGCCCCGCCCTCGAGGACGACTTCGGCCTCGACGGTGGGGTTGCCCCTGCTGTCCAGGATCTCCCTGGCGAAGACGGAATCTATGGTGGTCATCACTTCTCCTTGAACTGGGGATCGACGAATGGCTCCTGACGGTCAGCCACGCGACCTGAGAATGACCCGCGCCGGGGCCCCGTCGCCGCCCGCCACGCGGAGGGGCAGGCAGGTCATGTCGTACTCCCCCGGCTCCACCTCGGAGAGGTCCAACCCCTCGACGATCACCACCCCCCCCTCGAGGAGGGCGTGATGGGCCGGAAAGTCCGCAGCCCCGTAGCGGTCCACGGACAAGTAGTCGAATCCGACGAGCTTCAGCCCGGCCTGGGCAATGTAGGTGGCGGCGTCGCGAGAGATGTAGAGGTGATCCTCCTGGAACGTCGGCTTCAGCATCTGGCCGGACATCCGCGTCTTGAGGAGGATCCGCAGGTCGTCACGGAGGTCCTGGGCCTCGAGATCGGCACGCTCGACTCGCTCCCGCGAGAGGATCTCGATCACACGGGCCTTGCCGATCAGGATCTCCGGCGGCAGGACGTCGATGGTGGCCCCCCCGGGGATAAAATGAGCGGGGGCGTCCACGTGGGTGCCGGTGTGGGTGAGGAGGCTCATCCGCGAGAGGTTGTAGGGCGCGGCGCCCAGGCGCTGGATCGGCTCGATCTCGAACGGCGGATCACCCGGATAGACGGGGAGTCCGGGAGCGAGGGGAACGGTCACATCGTAGGTGCTCGGCATACGGAAACGTGAACTTATAGCACGGGTCGGGCTTCACCGCACCCGTCCGGGGGCGAGACGGGCCCCGCACTTGTTGACAGCGGCTCCCCGCCCCTGCTACGGTCCTCCTGTCAAGGGATCAGTCTCTCTCTGGAGGGTTGTTTGACTTTCGGCCGACGCCTCGCGCCACTCGCGGCCGCCGCCGTCCTGCTGGCTCCGTCGGTGCGCGCGGAGGAGGGAGGCGGACTGGTCGGCTGGGTCGAGAGTACCCACGGTGCACCGGTCGCCGGGGCGGTGATCTCCGTTTTCGGCAAGGGTATCAGCGGCGGGAGCCTGATCACTCTGGCCGACAGTGAAGGTCAGTTCAGCCTGCCCGCGCTTCCGGCCGGCTCCTACACCCTGCGGGCGCTCGGCAGCGGGCACCTCCCCTCCGCGGCCGAGCACGTGACCGTCCTGCCCAACCGCGACTCGTTGTTCACCCTGAGCCTCACCCCGGTGGGAGAGGTCCCGGACGCCGGCGCCTCCGAGGACGGGAAGGAGGAGGCGAAGGACGAGAGCCTCGGAGAGTGGCGCTGGCTGATGCGGCACAAGCGCCGGTCGGTCCTGGAGACCGCCTCGCACGCGGCGCCGCCTCCGGACACGGCCCGTGCGACCTCGATCGAGACCCCGGCCCTGCCGCGCTACGCGGCGGTGGAGCCACTGGCCGGCCGCGTCGAGCTGATGGCGCTGTCCAACGGGAGCGGGGAGACGACCGCGCCGGAGCCCGGTGGGCTCCTTCCCACCGGCCTCGGTGCCCTCCAGCTGCAGGGGCGGCTCACCGAGGGTGTTCACTGGAGCGTCGGGGGCCTGCTGGCCGAGAGCGAGGCCCGGAGCTGGCGGATGGCGGCGGAGTTCGTGCTGGAGCCCGGGGGCGGACACGAGATCCAGACGGGGGCGGGCTACGGGGCCGGATACGCCCGGGCCATCCTCCCCTCGGACAGCCTGCCCATCGGCGACCGACCGGTGGGCGCCTTCTTCATCAGGGATCGGTGGCGGGTGGGCGAACGGCTCACCACCTCATTCGGGACCCGCTACACCTACATCGGCTTCCTCTCCAACCCGCACCACGCCGACGCCATCGTCGAGGTGGAGGTGCGCGCCGACTCGGATACCGCCGTTCGAGGCTCGGTGGAGACCCACACGCTTGCTCCGGGTGGAGACCTGCTGACGCTGTCCACGGACTCGGCGTCCCCGGCGATCGAGTGGGCGGATCTCGACGCCGACCTGCGGCCCTCCCGGACGCTCCACGTCGAGGTCGGGGTCGACCGCTCGTTCCGCTCTGGGGGGCGGTTGGGTGCCTTCGCCTTCCGCGAGCAGACGCGGGATCAGCTCTGGACCGCGTTCGGGGACGAGGGGGACCTTCAGGTGCGCAACGCCGGGAGCGTCACCCTCCAGGGCCTCGGCATCACCGTCGGACGCCGGTTCGGGTCCCTGGTGGACGGCTCGCTGACCTACCGCTTCGGCCGGGGCGCGCGACGCTTGGGTCCGATGCTCGGCATGAGGCCGGCGGCGCTGGGGTTCGAAGAGGCCCAGTTCCATGACCTCGTGGCCCGGCTCGAGACGTTCATCGGCTGGACCGACACTCGGGTCGCCGCCCTGTATCGGGTGAACACCCTCTTCGAGGATGGCGAGGCAGAACCCGGGGTGTCGCCCCATGCCGCTCGGTCACCGGCCAGCACGCGGTTCGACCTGCACGTGACCCAGGGGCTGCCCTTCCTTCAACCGTTGACTCGGGCGGATTGGGATCTGCTGGTCGCCATCAGCAATCTCTTCTACGAAGCCTCCGAGGGCGGGCTGCTCGACGAACTCGCGGTTCAGGATCCACCCACCCGTGTCGTTGGAGGGATCTCCGTCCGGTTCTGAAGATCGGGTCGGGAGCCGCGCAGGCAGCCGGCTAAGAGGGGTGAGGCTCGATTGAGCCTTCTTTTGTCCGACCCGGGCCATCCAACCATTTGGTTCGCGCTTCGGACGGCTGGATTCAAAGAGTCGCGGTCCAGGCAAGATGCCTGAAAAGGCGGGGCTTGTGGACCCCATTGCGATTCCGCTTCCGGCACGTGACTTGCACTCTTCCTTCGATGGCTCAGACCGTGGTCTGAGGACCTCGGCACCCGTCATGACCCAGCGTCGCCTCAAGAACACACTCGCCGTTCTCGTCGGGCTCGCCCTGGCTTCGCTCGGGGTCTACAACATCGTCCTGAAGGCCACATGGACCCTGATGGACGACGGGGTCTTCTGGAGGACGGCTCCCCAGGGGCTCGTCGCCGCCCGGATCGACCCCGGAGGGCCGGGGTCCCGGGGAGGCATCCTGGGGGGTGACATCCTGCTCGCGGTGGACGGGCAGGAGGTTCTGACCCGTGCCGACCTGGAGGCCCGGCTCGGCTCGCGACGCCCCGGGGACCGGGTCCTGTACAAGGTCCTGAGGCAAGACGAGCGGCCAGAGCTCGACCTGACCGTGCAGCCCCTCCCCCAGGGGAACGTCTCCGCGTTCTACTACCTGTCCATCGTCGGTTTCTTCAGCCTGGTGGTGGGCACGGTGGTGCTGCTGCGCCGTCCCGCCGACCGTCCGACGCTCCATTTCTACGCCATCTGCGTCCTCTTCTTCCTGGCCTACTCGACCTCCTACACCGGCAAGCTCGACCTGACCGACTGGCTGCTGTTCTGGGCCGACTACATGGCTCGGCTGTTCCTGCCCGTCGTGTTCCTCCACTTCTGCCTCACGTTTCCGGAGCGCCGTCTCCGAGCCCAGCGCCTTTGGCTCGTCCCCGCGCTGTACATGCCGGCGCTGGTGCTCGCCGGGGCGGCGGCCATGAGCCAGGCCCTGTTTGCCGCCGGGGAGGCCCCCGGAGCGCTGTGGAGCATCGTGGCCGCCATCGACGGGATCGGCCCCCTGTACCTTGCGGTCTTTTTCACCATGGCCTTCGCCGTCCTGAAGGGCTCCTACGGCCGGACGCGCTCCCTGACCGCACGGCGGCAGGTGAAGTGGCTGGTCTGGGGGACGGGAGGCGGGATGGTGCCCTTCCTGGCCTTCTACGCCCTCCCCTTCGCCCTGGGACGCGAGCCTGGAATGGCCATGGAGCTGGCCGGCTACGTGCCCCTCGCCCTGATCCCGCTCTCGCTGGCCTACGCGGTGGTCAAGCACCGTCTGATGGACGTCGAGCTGATCGTCCGGCGGGCCCTGGGATACGTGCTGGCGGTCGCGGTCCTGGTGGCCGCCGCCCTCCTGATCGCCGGCCTGACCGACGTCCTGTGGGAGGAGCCCCACAACGCGGTCATCGCCCTCCTCAGCGCCATGGTGGCGGTGCTCCTGTTCACCCCGGTCAAGAGCCGGGTCCAGGAGGCCCTGGAGCGGCTCTTCTACCGGGAGCGCTACAGCTCCCGGAAGGCCCTGGTGAGATTGTCAGAGGACCTCAACGCCGACCTCGACCTGGAGCGAACGAGCGAGAGGCTGCTCGAGGGGGTCGGGGCTGCGCTCGGGCTCCGGGAGATGGCGCTCTTCCTGCCGGCCCCGGACGGTGGCTTCCTGCCCTTCCGGGCCCGCGGCGTCCCCCGGACCGAGGAGGCCCGGCTGACCGATGGGGGGCTCCTCCAGCTGCTGGTGGCCGGGCAGGCGGTGGACGTCGAGTCCTCACCGGACGACTACCCGACTCTGGCGCTTCTGGGCCTGGGCTGGCTCTTCCCCTGCCGGGTGAAGGGCGAGGTCATCGGAGTCCTGGGAGTCGGTCGCAAGGACGGCCTGGACCCCCTCAACAGCGAAGAGGTGGACACCCTGAAGACGCTGGCCGCCCAGGCCGCGACCGCGATCATGAACGGCCGGCTCTACCGCAGCCTGCGCTCCAAGGCCGAGGAGCTCAGCGAGCTCAAGGACTACAGTGAGAACATCCTCGAGAGCCTGGACTCCGGAATCGTCGTGGTCGGCCTCGACGACCGGATCAGCAGCTGGAACCGCGCCATGGAGTCGCTCTACGGCCGGAAGCGAGAGGAGGCGCTGGGGCGCGCCCTGGAAGAGGTGTTCCCGAGCAAGTTCCTGGACGCGCTCCGCGGTTCCATGGTCCTCGGGAGCCAGGGGGAGATCGCCCACATCTACAAGCTTCACCTGCCCACCTCCGACGGCCGCAGCCTGATGGTCAACGTCTCGGTCGCGCCCTTCGAGGCCCGGCCCGCCGAGCACCGCGGCACCATCCTCATCCTCGACGACATCACGGCCAGGGTCCGCCTCGAGGAGCAGCTCCAGCACACGGAGAAGATGGCCTCGGTGGGCCTCCTCGCCGCGGGGGTCGCCCACGAGGTCAACACCCCCCTGGCCGGGATCTCCTCGTACACCCAGCTGCTGCGCGGTCAGATCGAGGAATCGGACTCTCGCCGGCCGCTCCTGGACAAGATCGAGAAGCAGAGCTTCCGCGCGGCGAAGATCATCAACAACCTGCTCAACTTCTCCAGGGCCGGTGGTGCCGAGCTGGAGCGCATGGACGTCAACAAGTCGCTCCTGGACGTGCTGTCCCTCCTCGAGCACCAGCTGACCGGGTCCCGGATCCGGGTCCGACGCGAGCTCGCGACCGACCTGCCGCCGATTCGTGGCAACGAGAACGGCATCCAGCAGGTCTTCTTCAACCTGATCCTCAACGCCCGCGACGCGATGCCCCGCGGCGGCTGGCTGACCCTCGTCACCTATGCCGACGGCGACACCGTCGTGGTGGAGGTGCGGGACACCGGGCACGGGATCCGCAAGGAGCACGTCCGACGCATCTACGACCCCTTCTTCACCACCAAGGGCATCGGCCGGGGCACCGGGCTGGGCCTGAGCGTCTCCTATGGAATCGTCCAGGAGCACGGGGGCGGGATCTTCGTGGACAGCACGCCGGGTCAGGGGACGCGCTTCCAGGTGGCGCTGCCTGCCCTCGTCGCCTCAGAGGCCGCGCAGCAGGGTTGAGATGAGCCAGGAGTCGATCCTCGTCGTCGACGACGAGGAGGTGATGCGCGACGTCCTTGGGAGCCTGCTGACGCAGGCTGGCTACGAGGTGTCCCTGGCTGCGAACGGAGCGGAGGGACTCGACCTCGCTCGCAAGGGCACCTTTGCCGCCGCCCTCGTGGACATGATGCTGCCCGAGATGGACGGGATGACGGTCCTCGAGGAGATGAAGAGGGCCGATCCCGAGCTGGTGGTGCTGATGATCACCGCCCACGCCTCGGTCGAGACCGCCATCGCCGCCATGCGGAGAGGCGCCTTCGACTACGTGGCCAAGCCCTTCAAGCACGAGGAGCTGCTGCACGCCCTGGCCAACGGGCTGAACCAGCGCCGCCTCACCGACGAGAACCGTCAGCTGCGCACCGCGCTGAGGGACCAGGGCCGGTTCATGGAGATCGTGGGCAAGAGCCCGCGAATGCTCCAGATCTTCCAGCTGATCGGCCAGGCCGCGCCCTCGCGGTCCACCATCCTCGTGGCCGGCGAGAGTGGCACCGGCAAGGAGCTCGTGGCCAAGGCCATCCACGCCAACTCTCCGCGGAAAGACAAGCCCTTCGTGGTCGTGAACTCGGGCAGCCTCCCCCACGACCTCCTCGAGTCCAACCTCTTCGGCCACGTCAAGGGGGCCTTCACCGGGGCGGTCTACGCGAAGAAGGGACTCTTCGAGCTGGCGGACAGGGGCACCCTGTTCTTCGACGAGATCGGAAACGTCCCCCTCGAGACCCAGGCCAAGCTCCTGCGCGTGATGCAGGAACGTGAGTTCATGCGTCTGGGCGGGGTGGAGACGCTCAAGGTCGACGTCCGTGTGGTGGCCGCGACGAACGTGGACCTTCGCCGGGCGGTGGACGAAGGACGGTTCCGGGAGGATCTCTACTACCGGCTCAACGTGATCGCCATCCCCCTGCCTCCCCTGCGCCAGCGTAAGGAAGACATCCCCGCCCTGGTGCAGCACTTCGTGGACGAGTACGCGGCCGAGAACGCGAAGGAGGTCGAGGGCGTCACCCCGGAGGTGATGCAGACCCTCATGGACTACGACTGGCCAGGCAACGTCCGCGAGCTCGAGAACGTGATCGAGCGGGGTGTGGTCCTGACCACCAGCTCCCTGATCGGCAAGGAGCTGGTCCCGGAGCACGTGCGTCGCAGCCCCAGCTTCCACATCCCCCAGATGGCCGTCCCCCCGGAGGGCATCAACCTGCGGGAGGTCATCGCCCACTTCGAGCGCCGCCTGATCGAGTCCACGCTCGAGTCGACGGGCGGGGTGCAGAAGGACGCGGCCCGCCTCCTCGGACTCAAGCCCACGACCCTCAACGAGATGATCAAGCGGCACTCCATCCTTCTGCCCAGGGACCGCGAGCGCCGCGGCGCGGCACGTGACGGCGGTGCCTCGTCGGCCAAGACGACCTCGGCCTGAACGGCCCGCGCTCTTGACATCCTCAACCCGGGCTGGTAGCTTCAATCGCTGTAATGTGAAGCAGAAAAGGCACTTAGCCTGTCGTGCGCGCCTCTCATGACCTTTCAGGGTTCCCTCGCCGAGCTTCATCTCCCCGACATCATTCAGCTCGTCAGCGTGAGCGGCAAGACGGGCGTCTTCCGGCTGACCGGGGGTTCGCACCGGGGTGAGATCTACCTCACGAAGGGCAAGATCGTGCACGCCGAGCTCGGGGACCTCGAGGGCGAAGAGGCGGTCTACTCCCTCGCCATCTGGCGGGAGGGCGAGTTCCGCTTCGACACCGGGATCGCCGCGCCGCGCCAGACGATCCGGAAGAGCAACACCAGCCTCCTGATGGAGGCCGCGCGTCGGCTGGACGAGTGGAGAGTTCTCTCCCGGAAGATCCCTTCCGTGGACCTCATCCCGGAGTTCGTGATCCTCGAGAACCGCGAGGGCCAGATCAATCTGAACACGATGGAGTGGCTGCTGCTGTCCAAGATCGACGGCGAGCGCAGCCTACGGGCCATCGCGGGTGCAGCGGGCCTCTCGGTCTTCGACGCCGCCAAGCTCCTGTACGGGCTGGTGGCCACCGGCCTGATCCGGCTGAGGGATCCCGCGTCCGGGGGCTCGTCCCCGGCGATGCCGGGCTCGTCGGCCTCACCGGAGGCCTCGCCCGCTCCCGCACTGCTCACCCGGCTAGCGCACGTCAGGGACGAGTGCGAGGCGCTCCTGGGGCCGGCAGGTGAGAGCGTGGTGCGGAAGCACTACCAACGCGCCCAGACGGAGATCGAGGAGGGGGCCGGAGTCGAGGCGGTGGAGGGCGCGATCCAGCAGATCGCCCGCGCCGCCGGGGTGCTCAAGGGCAGCGCGGTCGCGGACACCATCCTCCAGCTGGCCCGCGGGCTTCGCTAGGCGGAGAGAGCGGGGCTCATCCGGGTGGCCGAGCCCCGGAGGAGGCCACGCCTTCCAGCAGCGACCTCCACCGGTCGAGAACGACGTCCCACCGGTAGTGCTCCCGGACGTAGGCCCGGCCGTTCACACCGAGGGCCTCGCCGAGCCGCGGTTGGCGGACCAGGAGGTCCAGCGCCCCGGCGAACTCGTCGGCGTCCTCGTAGAAGAGACCGGCATTGGATCGAAGGCAGTGCTCCTTCAGCACCTCGGAGCGGGCGTTGACGAGGCCGGGAACCCCGAGGCCCATCCCCTCGAGGAGGACGATGGAGAAGCTCTCGTAGGGGCTGGGGCAGACGACCGCCCGCGCCCCGGCCATGGCCGCGGCCTTCTCCTCCTCGGAGAGATAGCCGAGGTAGCGCACGCCCTCCTGGTCGAGGTTGGGAAGGGCCAGACGTCCGATGAGCACGAGGTCGGGTGCCTCCGCGGCCTCTCGCCGGTACCGGTCGTAGAAGCTCAGCATCTCGGCACATCCCTTGCCGGCGTCGATCCGGCCCGCGTAGAGGATCCACGGCCGATCCAGCCGGTGGCGGTCGCGGAAGGACCTCACGTGGACGGTCTCCGGGACCTCCACCCCCATGCCCGCCACCACCGCCGGCACCGCTCCCAGATCGAAGCGCCCTCGCACCAGGCGTTCCTCGGCCGCCGTCAGGAAGGCGAAGGCCTGCGGCAGGGAGAAGACCTCCCGATAGAGCTCGAAGCGCAGCGGCGGCTCGTCGTGCGCGGTGGGCACCAGGATCGCCCGATCCGGGGCCACCCGGAGCCCATGGCACGTCGGGTAGTAGAGATACGTGAAGAAGACCACGGCGGCGAAGATGTCGGCTTCCTCGCCCAGGGCGTGGACGAGCTGCGGAACGTAGGGACCCTGGCGCCGGAGCCACTCGAGCTCGTCCTCGACGGTGTGGGGGCGGTCGTAGAGCGTCGCCGAGTACTCGTTGAAGGCACCGAGGTCGCGCTCCTCCTCCACCGGAAAACGCCGCACCACGACACCGTCGAGCTCTTCCCTTCCCTCGGGCAGCTCGTTGCGCCAGGTGACGTAGTCGCGCGCGCAGGAGGTGAAGACGGTGATCCGATGGGTGGAGGAGAGACGCTCGGCGACGGCCCGGGCGAGCGTCTCCGAGCCCCCGGTGACGTCGGGACCGTAGCGCTGCACGACGAAGGCCACCTCGGGGCGAGCGCTCACAGGGAGCCCACGTGCGTCCGCAGGATCCCCTCGACGGCCTCAGGGGTGAAGGCCTCGAGACGTCGATCCTGCCGCGCGAGCACCGCGGCCCGAAGCCCTTCGTCGGCGAAGAGGGCGGAGGCAAGCTCCGCCACCTCGGGCAGCCGTTTCTCCGTGAACTGCACCCCGGACCCACCGAGGGTGTCGGGAACCGCGGTCGCAGAGTAGGCGAGCACCGGGACCCGCATCAGCATGGACTCCACCAGGGGGACGCCGAAGCCCTCGTGCTCGCTCATGGAGACGAACAAGCCGGCCGCACGGTAGCAGGCGAGCAGGTCGTCGTCCTCGACATGCCCGAGGAAGACGACCTCGTCGGGCGTGAGCCCCTCCTCGTAGAGCTGCGCCTGCAGGGCGTCGTAGTAGTGGCGTGGTACCGGCCGACCGTGTCCGGTCGTGCGCCGCGGGAGGCGACCCACGAGGAGGAGCCGCAGATCGGGCGAGATGAAGCGCTTCCAGAACGAGGCGAGCCGGATGAGATCCTCATGCTTCTTGTTGGGGGCCACCCGCCCGACGAACAGCAGGTTGGCCCGTCCGTCGTCCAGCGCCTCGGCCAGCACCGGGTTGGCCGGCTGCCGATAGCGGCCGAAGTCCATGTAGATCGGGAGCACGCCGGTGCGAGGGAACCCGGCCGCCTCGAGCTCGAGTCGGTTGAACTCGCTGTCGCCGAGGGCAAGGTCCACCTGCGCGGCGAGCCCGGGGAGCTCGGCCCGGGCGAGCCGACAGATGTGGGCGATCTCCGGGTCCCAGGGCTCGTAGTACTCCGGGGGGGTGATGTTGTGGTGGATCAGGACGCGGCGGCCGGGCTGATCGGCGAGGCTCGGGGTGAGCGGCGAGGGGAGGACGTAGTGAAGGATCACCACGTCGGACGGTCCCCCCGGACGCCAGTCGGCCCAGCGACGCACCTCCCCTCCCAGGCCCTCGTCCACGGTCAGCGCGTAGACCTCGGCATCGTGTCCCCAGCGCCGGAAGGTGTCGCGCATGAGAAGCGTCGAGTCTCCGATCGCGTCACCCCGGTGCAGCGCCGGGGTCCACTGATCGATCCGCATCAGGGAGAGGATACTCCAGGGAGAATCGGCTCCAGGGATCGGAGCAGGAGCGTCGGGTAGTCCACGGCCCGCCGACGCTCCACCTCCGCGCTCTGCCCCCCGATCACCACCGCCCTCAGACTCTCGTCACGGATCATCTCGTCAATGACCCCAGCCACCAGCTCGGGTCGCTTGTCTCCCAGGAGCACGCCCGCTCCTCCGAGCGTCTCCCGAACGGCCCCGGCGTCGTAGGCGACCACCGGCACCCCGAACTGCATCGCCTCCAGGAGAGGAGCGCAGAACCCTTCATGCTCGGACAGGCTGAGGAGGACGTCGGCCACCGCGAAGAGGGCACGAAGCTCGTCGTCCTCCACGTGCCCCAGGAAGACGACGCGCTCGAGGTGCAGGAGAGAGACTCTCTCGCGCAGCCTGCGCCCGTAGCCCTCGAGTCCCCGGTCGCTGCCGACGACGAGAAGTCGGCTCGCGGCGTCGAACAGCGTCTGGTAGGCGGAGAACGCCGCCACGGCGTCCTCGATCTTCTTGTTCGGGGCGAGACGTCCCACCACGAGGATGTTGGTCCGCCCGTCGTCGTAGAGGCGTCGCACGACGGCAGAGCGCGGCTTTCGGGGGGCCTCCAGATCCAGGGCGAGAGGCAGGACTGCGGTTCTCGGATAGCCCAGCAACTCCAGCTCGCGGCGGTTGAGCTCGCTGTCTGCCAGGGCCAGCGCGGCCCGGCCGGCCAGAGCGCGCAGCTCCTCGCGGGCCGCCGTGGCCAGACGGGCCGGCCCGGGGGCAAGAGGAGCGAGGAGCGAGGCCGGGGTGACGTTGTGGTAGCGGAGCACGAGCGGGCCCCGGGCCTCCGCCGCCCGCCGGCCCACGACGCTGCCCGGCCCGAAATGAAAGAGAGTGACCGCGTTCGCGTCGGCGGCCGGCCATTCCGGGAGAGGTCGGGCCTCGGTCGCGACCTCGTGGTCGATCGTCCCCGCGAAGATCTCCGACGCGAGGCCCGCCGCCCGCAGGTGGCGACGCCAGGCGAGCGCCTCGTTGCCGACCGCGTCCCCGTGATGCAGGGCGGGCAGCAGCTGGTGAGCGGCCAACGTCCCCTGCCCCCGGTGGTCCTCGGCATCACCCATCGGGGGCCAATCCAGCGAGGACCGGTCGCAGCCGGTCCATCAGGAGGCGCCGGAAGTCGGTGCCCCTGATCTCCCGGACGGCCCGCTCCTGGCTCTCGAGCACCGCCCGGCGCAGTGCCGGGTTGCCCTGCACCTCGGCGAGCAGGGCCGCCACCTTCTCCGGGCCCTTGTCCCGGAGGAGGATGCCCCCGCCGTGCAGGGTCTCGGCGACCGCCCCCGCGTCGAAGGCGATCACCGGCACCCCCGCGTGCATCGCCTCCTGCAGGGGCACGCAGAAGCCCTCGTGCTCCGAGAGGCAGAGGAAGAGATCGGCGACCCCGTAGTAGGCGTAGAGATCGTCGTCGTCGACCTGACCGGTGAAGACCACTCCTTCGGCCCCGAGTCCCGACACCAGCGTCTTCAGGCGAGAGAGGTAGCGTTCGAAGCCTCGGGTGTCACCGACGAGGAGAAGCCGGCTCGAGGGGTCGAACCACCGCTGGTACCAGGCGAAGGCGCGGATCAAGTCGTCGATCTTCTTGTTGGGGATCACACGTCCCACGAAGAGGATGTTCGTTCGACCGTCGTCGTACAGCCGTCGGACGACCGGGGAGGGACGACGCTCGTAGCGCGCAAAGTCGAGCACGATGGGCAGGACCGCGGTTCGAGCGTAGCCCGCCTCCTCGAGCTCGCGACGGTTGTACTCGCTGTCCCCCAGGGCCAGCTCGGTCCGCGGCGCGAAGGCGGCCAGCTCGCGACGCCCGTGGTGGCACAGTCCCGCAAGATGGGGGTGGAAACCGAGAAAGAACCCGGCGGGCGTGATGTTGTGGTAGATCGACACCAGCCGGTCCGGAGCGCGGTAGATGAGGCGGCTCGACGCACTCCCAATCGAGAAGTGGAAGAGGCACACCGTCTCGGTCGAGGAGATCTCGGCGTACTTCCACAACGGACGCGCGAGGTGGGACATGCGAGGGTGCACCTTCTCCGCGAAGATCTCCGACTCGAAGCCGACCTCCCGCAGGTGTTTCTGTATGGCCAGCGCCTCGTTGGAGATGGCGTCTCCGTACGACAGGGCCGCCAGCAGCTGAGGAACCCGCGGCGTCACTCGCGATCGGACTCCGCGTCCTCCGGCTCGCCCCGGTAGACGACCATCGCCTCGAGGGTCTTCTCCCGACGCACGAGCAAGTCGAGCCGCGCCGCCAGCTGAAGGTTCCGGCTCTTGAGCTCGCGCACCTCCAGGTTGAGCCGGGTCAGCTCCAGGACGAGGTTGTGGAGAAGGTGGGCGGAGTAGCGATTGAGGTCCGACTGCCTCGAGAGGGCGGAGATCATCGGGTTGGGGTTCCAGAACAGCTTCTGGATCGGGCGGAGAACCCGGCGCACCGCCTCGAGAGCCTGCCCCACCGCGCCCCGGCTCGAGCGGTAGAGGGTCTCGGGGTCGAAGGAGTAGTTCCACTGGCCATCGCGGGCCCGGAACTCCTCGAGCAGCGCGCCGGACAGGTCCGCCGCCTCCAGGACCGGCTCGAGGTCCCGCTCGGCGAGGGCGCGGAGCTCGTCGTCGTCGTAGAGCCCCTTCTTCTTCTCCTCGATGCGCTCGCGAATGGCGCGTTGAACCGCCTCGACATCGACGCCCTCGGCCTTGATCTCGAAGCTCATCGCTGGCTCCCCTACACTCCCCGTGGCACCGGGAGCCCCGGCGCGGTGTACACGATCGCGACGACCGCGATCCCCCAGAGCACGACCGCCGCCGCCAGGGGGCGGTCGGTGAGCAGGATGTCGCTGGGGCTACCTCCCTCCTCTCGCCGATGAACGAGGTAGAGATAGCGGAAGATACCGTAGATCACGAAGGGAATGGTGAGGGCCAGCCGTTCCGTCTGGTACTTCTCCACCGTCTCCGGCGCCAGGGTGTAGAAGGCGTAGACGGTGAGACAGGAGGCCGTGACCACCGCGATCATCTGATCGAGAAGATAGGGGCTGTACTCCGCGAGGATCTGGCGGTGGTCGACGGCCGAGGCATCGAGCAAGATCAGCTCGTGCCGGCGTTTGGCCAGGGAGAGGAAGAGGGCGAGCAGGATGGTGCAGACCAGGAGCCAGCTGCTGAAATGCACGTCGATCGCGAGAGCCCCGGCTACGGCCCGAAGGACGAAACCCAGGGAGACCGCGAGGACGTCGAGGATGACGACGTTCTTGAGACTGAAAGAGTAGGCGACGTTCAGGGCGACGTAGCCGAGACTGGCGGCGAGGAAGCCGGGACCGAGGGACAGGGCCGCGCCGAGCCCGGCGGCGAAGAGCAGGACCGCGGCCACGCGCGCCGTCGGCAGCGGCAGAGCACCGCTGGCCAGCGGCCGCAGACGCTTGCGCGGGTGCAGGCGATCTCGCTCGAGGTCGGCCAGATCATTGACGAGGTAGACCGCCCCGGAGAGCGCACAGAACACGGCCAGGGCCAGGCCCACCCGGAGCACGGCGTCCATCTCGAAGAGGTGCTTGGAGAAGACCAACGCGGCCGGGACCACCAGGAGGTTCTTGGTCCACTGGTGGGGCCGGAGCGAGACGAAGAGGGCACGAAGGTGGGTCATCGGCCCCCGCTGCGGCTCCGATGGCGCGAGCGGACCTCGGTTGGTCCGCCCGCCACCGGATCGTCAGGGATCACGACTTGAAGCTGTTGACGGCCTCTTCTTCCGACTCGTACGTCTCGAACACGGTCAGGAGCTTGGTGATCGACAGGAGGTCCTCGATCTTCTTGGTGAGGTTCAGCAGCTTCAGCTTGCCGCCCTTGCGGCTCACCGTGGTGTACGTGCGGACGATCTCGCCGAGTCCGGCGGAGTCCACGTACGGCACCTCTGCCAGGTTCAGAAGGATCTTGGTCTTCCCGGAATCGGCCAGCTTCGTCACGGCCTCCCGGAGAGCGTCGTCCCCCTCACCGATCAGGATCTTCCCGTGAAGATCCAGGATCACCACGTCATCAACCTGGCGCTCGACGATCTTCATGGCGGCTATTCTCCGTGTGGATAGTCAGTTGCGAAAAGCGAGCGGTACGCTACCACGCACGCTCCGAACAAGTCAACGCGGCCGAATCGCCCCGGGGCCATCCCACTCGCGGGGCCGGCCGCGCTTCGCTCGTCGCGCGCGCGGCCGGCATCCGGATTGGGGTCACAGCGTTCCAGGGCTGAAGGCCCGGGGGCCTCTAGTCGGCCTCCCGGCGGAGCTTCTTGCGGTTCCGCTTCCGCGCCAGGGCCTGCTTCGCCCGACGCTTGTCCCCGGGCTTCAGGTAGAAGCTGTGCTTCTTGATGTCCTTGATGATGTCCTCCTGCTGGACCTTGCGCTTGAAGCGGCGGAGGGCGTTCTCGATGGACTCGCCCTCCTGGATCTTGATCTCGGCCAAACTCTCTACACCCCCTGACCGCCGTGGATTTCCTTGCGAAGAGGAACAGGCTTCCGGTTTCATACGGGACAGAGACGACACTTTGCCCCTTACTTTTGGTCTAATGATGCTAGCCAGACCGTGCCGAGGTGTCAAGCAATGCCCTGTCATTCAAGGAGTTAACTTGGTCGACCGGCCTGCCCAGCCCGGCGCCCTCTACGTGGTGGCGACCCCCATCGGGAACCTGGAGGACCTGACGATCCGGGCCCTGCGCATCCTCGGGGAGGTCGACACCGTGGCCTGCGAGGACACGCGCCGCACCGGGGCGCTCCTCCGGGCTCACGGGATCTCGACCCCGACGACCTCCTACTTCGAGCACAACGAGCGCTGGAAGGGCGGGCGGATCCTGGCTGCGGTCCGCTCCGGGCGGAGCGTCGCGCTGGTCTCCGACGCGGGGACGCCCGGGCTCTCCGATCCCGGCTTCCGCCTGGTGCGGGACGCGCGTGCCGCGGGCCTGGCGGTGCTGCCCGTCCCCGGCCCCAGCGCCGCCGTGGCCGCTCTCTCCGTCTCGGGCCTGCCCACCGACCGCTTCCTGTTCGTCGGCTTCCTTCCCGCCCGCGACGGGGCGCGACGACGGGCCCTCGAGGATCTCGTGTCCGCCCGCCCCACCCTCGTCTTCTACGAGTCACCGGTCCGGGCCACCCGAGCCCTCGCGGCGATGGCCGAGGTCCTGGGTGATCGGGAGGCCTTCCTCTGTCGCGAGGCCACCAAGGTCCACGAGGAGTACGTCCGGGGCCGGCTTCTCGAGATCGCCGAGCTCCTGGCGGCCCGGGAAACCGTTCGGGGCGAGATCGTCCTCGTCGTCGCCGGGGCCAAGGAGGCGATCCCCGCCGACGGGGAGGATGCGGCCGCCCTCTACTCCCGGCTCACCGCGGACGGCCGCACCACCCGCCGCGCGGCGGTCAAGGAGGTGGCTCGCCGCCTCGGGCTCCCCGCCCGGGAGGTGTACCGTCGCGTCCTCGAGACCGAGAAGGACATGCCCCCGACGAGTTGACAGGCGCAACCCCTCATGTCACCTTCTCCCCGCGATATGAAGGTTCTGGTCGTCGGCAATGGCGGCCGCGAGCACGCTCTCGCCTGGAAGATCCGCCAGAGTCCTCTCGTCAGCGAGCTCTACTGCGCTCCCGGCAACGCGGGTGTCGAGGAGATCGCGGATTGCGTCCCCATCGACTCCTCGAGCATCGTCGAGGTGGCCGACTTCGCCCAGACGGTCAAGGCGGATCTCACCGTGGTCGGTCCCGAGCTGCCCATGGTCCTGGGCATCGGCGACGAGTTCGTCCGGCGGGATCTGCCGATCTTCTGCCCCTCGCGCGGTGCGGCGGAGATCGAGGGCTCGAAGGCCTTCGCCCGGGAGTTCATGTCGCGGCACAAGATCCCCTCGCCGAGCTACGAGGTGCACACCTCGCTCGACGACGCCCTCTCCTTCATCGAGAGAGCCCCGTTCGGCTACCCGTTCGTGGTGAAGGCGGACGGGCTGGCCGCGGGCAAGGGCAGCGTCGTCGCCCACGAGGCGGCCGAGGCCCGGACCGCGGTCGAGCAGATGATGGGCCAGAAGCGGTTCGGGTCGGCGGGCGCGAAGGTCGTGATGGAGGAGTTCCTGCGGGGCGAAGAGGTGTCCTTCCTCGTGCTGTCGGACGGAAGCCGCGTCGTCCCCCTGGCGTCGGTCCAGGACCACAAGCGGGCCCTCGACGACGACCAGGGACCGAACACCGGGGGCATGGGCACCGTCTCGCCCACCACGATCCTCCGCCTCGACGGGCACAAGCGCATCATGCAGGAGATCGTCGTACCGACGATCGCGGGGATGGCCGCTGAGGGCCGGCGCTTCCAGGGGGTCCTGTTCGCGGGACTGATGATGACGGAGTCGGGCCCCAAGGTCCTCGAGTTCAACGCGCGATTCGGTGATCCCGAGACGCAGACCATCATGGCGCGGATGCGCTCGGACATCGTTCCCCTGCTCCAGCAAGGAGCGGCCGGGCAGCTTGGGGAGACGAAGATCGAATGGGCGAAGGAGCCTTCGGTCTGCGTTGTGCTCGCGAGTCGCGGCTACCCTGAGACCCCGGAGACCGGCCACGTGATTCAAGGCCTGGGATCGCTCAAGGACTGGGGCGACGTCGTCGTCTACCACGCGGCGACGAAGCGGGAGGGTGACGAGATCCGGACCGTCGGGGGCCGAGTCCTCGGCGTGACCGCCCTCGGGGCGAACCTCGAGGCAGCGATCAATCGGGCCTACGAGGCGGTCGGCCACATCTCCTTCGAGGGCATGCACTACCGGAAGGACATCGGACGTCGTGCCCTCGCCCGGCTGCAGCGGCCACGCTGACGCCGGCCCGGTCGCGCGCGGAGCCTGCTAGCGCGAGCCGCCGGTGAGGAGCGTGCCCGCGACCTGGAACCGGAGCACTTCCGCCGCGCCGCCCGGGTCGTGACCGGGCCTCGGCTCGAGAGGCTGACCGTCGAGATCGACGATCCCGGGCAGGAGGATCAGCTCCACCATTCGTCCCGCCCGCAGCATGTCGCCGGGATCGACCTTCAGGGCGCGCCGGCCGATGTCGTACGAGATCCTGACCGCGTCGAGGGTGCGGTCCCCGGGGCGGGGGCGGCCCGCGTAGCGGAGCCCCACCCGGCCCTCGAAGGTCTTCTCGTCCATGTCGTTGCTGAACTGGACCTGGAACACGGTGTCCGGGGGGACGTTGCGCTCCCCGTCGAGCGGCAAGGAGAACACGATCACCGGAGGCTTCGGGGGCGGAGCCGGCGGCGGGGGCGCTTCCTTGGCCTGGGCCGTCGGCGACGGAGCCTTGGCCGGGCTGACGTCCTGGGCGTCGATGTAGACGACGCCCTTGATCGTCCTCACGCGCCCCTGCACGGCCAGCCACTTCCCGGTGTCCCGTCGGAGCTTGGGGTCGAGCTTCCAGCCCGAGCCCTTCGGCTTCTGGCCCGTCACCCACACGGCAAAGATGTCGCTCTTCAGGACCCAGTCCGCCGAGCGGCGCCGGCTGGCCGACGGCAGGTCGCCGTAGAGGTTGGCTCCGCGGAACTGGCCCACCACCCGGACCATCTCTCCGTCCCGCTGTCCCGGGCGGGTGACGAGATCCTCGAGGGTGGCCTCGGGGGAGGGCGGACGGCCCTCGGGCTCGCGCTCCTGCGGGCCAAAGAACTCCCAGAAGCGGATGGTGGTCGTGGTCTGACGGCTCACCGGGTCGGTCCCCTGGTTCACGACGCCGGTGATCTCGATGTCCTGGCCGATCCAGGTCCGTGAGCTGTCCTCGAAACGTGCCGCCGCCTGAGGTACGGGGAAGATGACGACGCGCGCTCCGAGATCGCCGAGGGCCCAGACTCGCTCGCCCACGGCGGCGAGCATGTCGAGCCTTCCGCTGACCCGGACGGCCCGGTTGTAGTAGGACTCCGGCATCTGCACGAGCGATTCGATCGTGACGTCGATCGGCTCCCCGTACTGCGTCTCGTACTGGTTCGTCTGGTAGTCGTACTGGGGGGCCCCGGGGGCGGCGATTGCCGAGGAGGCGAGAGCCGCGGTGAGCGCGGCCATGATGCCGGGCAGGCGCATGCTCAATTATGGGACGGCCATCCCGGGTCAGGTCAAACGAATGTCGTGTGTGGCCCTCCGCGAGGCTCGGGAGTGATCAGGCCGGCGCCTCCGGAGCGTGCTCCGGGCCGACCACTCCCCCACCGCCTTCATCCAGTTGAGCCACGGGAAGTTGCAGGCTACAGCGTGACCCGGCTCACTTGACCGCCTCCAGTGCGCATGCTACCGTCGTTTGCTGGAATCTACCTGCAAACATTGCCGACTGTACGACTTGCGGGTGAGCGGACCATGAAGTTTCGAGTCCTCGGCTGCTACGGCGGGAACGTCCCCCAGCACGGGATGACGTCCTTTCTCGTGAACGGCAGCGTGTGTCTGGACGCGGGTTGGGTGTCGGGTGCCCTCAGCCTGCGCGAGCAGGTCAAGGTCAAGGACGTTGTCATCTCCCATTCACATCTCGACCACACCTGCTCGCTTCCGTTCCTGATCGACAACAACTTCTCGGCTCCCGGATTCACTCTTCGCATCTACGCGATCCCCGAGGTGATCGCGTCGATGCGAGACCACCTCTTCAACAACCACACCTGGCCCGACTTCACCTGCCTCCCCAACAACCTGACGCCGGTGCTGAAGCTGGTCGAGGTCCCGCCGGAGAAGCCGTTCGCGGTGAACGGCATCACCCTCCGGGCCATCAAGGTCTCGCACATCGTCCCCACGACCGGGTTCATCCTCGAGGACGCGAGCGGGGCCATCGCCTACTCGAGCGACACCGGGCCCACCGAGCGCTTCTGGAAGATCGTCAACAAGGTCGAGAACCTGAAGGCCCTCATCGTGGAGACCTCCTTCCCCAACGAGTTGCAGGACCTCGCCAACGTCTCCGGCCACCTCACGCCGCAGACGCTCGGTCGTGAGCTGCGCAAGTTCAGGCAGGACGTGCCCATCTACCTGTACGGTGCCAAGCCCCGCCACCTCGCCCGGATCCGGAAGCAGGTGCGTGCCCTGAAGCGGCGGCGGCTGAGCTTCCTGGTGCAGGGCAAGACCTACGACTTCTGAGGCCGGGGCCCCCGGGGGGTCAGACCCGCACGCGCCGCAGGCTCACGAGGCTGCCTACGATCCCGACCACCATGCCCCCCAGGACGAGGGCCAGGGCGATCGGGGAGGGCAGAGCGAAGGCCGCGCGGCCGAGCATCTCCGAAGAGGACAGGTCGCTCGCCAGCCAACGGAGGGTCAGCCAGAGCAGCCCGGCTGCGACCAGTCCCCCGAGCCCGCCCTGGATCATCCCCTCGACCACGAAGGGCCCCTTCACGTAGGCCCGCGTCGCCCCCACGAGGCGCATGATGTCGAGCTCGTCCTCCCGGGCGTAGACGGTGAGGCGGATGACGTTGGAAATGGTGAAGATCCCGGCGAGGACCAGGATCCCGCCGAGGAAGGCTCCCACCCCTCGGAGCAGGCGGACCCCGGTGGCGAGGCGCTCGATCCACAGAAGGTCGTACTGAATCTCCTGGACGCCGGGGACCTCCGCGAAGGCCCCCGCGAGGCGCTCGACCTCCGCCGGGGACTGGTGGCTCGCCCGCAGGTTGACCTCGAGGGACGCGGGGAAAGGGTTCTCACCGAGGTCGTCCGGGAGGGAGCTCAGATCCCGGAAGAGAGACCTGAAGCGCTCGAGAGCCTCGTCTCGGCTGACCAAATCGATCGATTCCACCGCAGGATCCTCGCGGAGCCGGTTCTCGAGGCTGGCGCGCACGCGGTCCTCGATGCCGTCCTCGAGGTACACGATCACCTGGATCTTCTCCGTCCAGCGTTCCACGACGTCTCCCAGGTTGCCGGCCACGGTGAGGAAGGCCCCGAGGACGAAGAGGCTCACGGCGATGGTCCCGATGGAGACCGCGTTGACGAGCCGGCTGCGCCAGAGGCTGGTCAAGGCCTCCTGGAAGAAGTAGGCGAGGGCGCGCAGCATCACCATGGGACCCGCGATTATAATCCGTGGCATGAGCCTGCTCGTGGGTATTGGCGGAGGAACGGGGTCGGGCAAGACCTCGCTGGCCATTCGGATCCGGGAACGCGTGGGGGAGGAGCGCTGTCTCCTGCTCGCCCAGGATGCCTACTACAAGGACGGCAGCAGCCTGAGCCCGGAGGAGCAGGCGGCCATCAACTACGACCATCCCGAGGCCTACGACACGTCTCTCCTGGTCCAGGACCTGCGCGATCTCAAGGCCGAGCGACCGGTCCCCCACCTCACCTACGACCACGGGACCTGCTCGCGGAAGGTGCTACCGGACGCCCTGACCCCCAGACCCCTCGTGATCCTCGAGGGTATCCTGGTGTTGGCGGAGGAGTCGCTGCGACGGCTGATGGACATCAAGCTGTTCATCGACGCCGACGCCGACGTCCGCATCCTGCGCCGGCTCGACCGGGACATCCGGGAGCGCGGCCGCAGCTTCGAGTCGGTGCAGCGCCAGTACCTCGAGTCCGTCCGACCCATGCACCTCGAGTTCGTGGAGCCCTCGAAGCGCTACGCCGACCTCATCATCCCCGGGGGCGCGCAGAACGAGGTGGCACTCGAGGCGGTGGTGTCGAGAATCCGGGCCATGCTGGCCCGCTGAGCCCCGCCCGTCAGGCCGAGACGACCCTCCCCCGCTCGAGGGCGATCACCCGCTTCCCCATCCTCTGGATCATCTCGCGATCGTGAGTGGCCACGAGCACCGTGGTCCCCCGGGCGTTGACCTCGAGGAAGAGCCGCATGATGTCCTGAGCCATCTCGGGATCGAGGTTGCCGGTGGGCTCGTCCGCGAGGAGGAGCATCGGCTCGGTGATCAGGGACCGGGCGATGGCCACCCGCTGCTGCTCCCCGCCGGACAGCTGCAGGGGATAGGCGTGCATCTTGTGGTGCAGGCCCACCGACCTCAAGGCGGCGAAGGCGCGGCGCTTCTGCTCACGGGCCGGCACCCCGAGGATGCGCGGCACGAAGGCCACGTTCTCGAGGATCGTCTTGCGCTTGAGGAGCTTGAAGTCCTGGAAGACCACGCCCACCGAGCGCCGCAGCTCCGGGATCTGGCCGTGCGGGATGGCCGTGACGTTGCGCCCGCCCACGAGGATCTGCCCCTGGGAGGGCAGCTCCTCGCGGAAGACCAGCTTCAGGAAGGTCGTCTTGCCGGCGCCGGAGGGACCGGTGAGGAAGCAGAACTCCCCCTTGGGGACGTGGAGAGTGATGTCGGAGAGCGCCATCGACTCCCGGTCGTACTGCTTGTAGACGTGGAAGGCCTGTATCATCTTTGGAGCGACCGTCGGCGATTATAGCGGCGCCGGCCGGCGCGCGCCCCCCAGATCCCGGTGACCTCGAAGCCCCCTGCCTCCGACGACGGCCTCTTCCGCCCTCATCCGCTGCTGAGGGGCGGCCACCGTCAGACCCTCCTCGCCTACCTCCTGCGGCGACGTCTGCGGTGGTCCCGCCGGGCCGAAGACCTCGTGGTGGACACCGGGGACGGCGCGCGCCTGCTGCTGCGGGTCTCCTGGCAGCCCGGACCCCGGGAGTCACGTCCCGCCCTGGTGATCGTCCACGGCCTCGGGGGCTCGGACGCCTCCTCCTACGTCCTGTCCACGGGCGAGCTGGCCTTCGCTCGCGGGTGGCACGTCGTGCGCATGAACATGCGCGGCTCCGGTGACGGCGAGGACCTGTGTCCCCTGCTGTACAACGCCGGGCTGGACGGCGATCTGCTGGCGGTCCTCCACACGGTGGCCCGGCTCGTTCCGCGTATGGCGGTCGTGGGCTTCTCCCTCGGCGCGAACCTCACCCTCCTCGCCGCCGGCCGCCAGCGCGAGCGGCTGCCGAAGGCCCTCGAGGGCGTCGCCGCGATCTCTCCCCCGCTCGATCTGTCCGCCTGCGCCGACGCCCTCGAGCGCCGGGACAACCGACTCTACCAGCGCTACTTCATGCGCATGCTCACCGAGGCCTACCAGCGGCGGCACCGCCGCCGCCCCGACCTCTTCCCGGCCGATCGCGAGGCCGGGCTGGTCACGGTCCGGGAGTACGACGACCGGATCACCGCTCCCTTCGGAGGCTATATCGGCGCCGCCGACTACTACGCCCGATCGAGCGCGGGGCCCTGGCTGGAGGCCATCGAGCGCCCGACCCTCGTCCTCGCCGCCAACGACGACCCGATGATTCCGGTCGACACCGTCGAGCGCTGGCCCAGCGGGAGCGTGAATCGGGAGATCACCCGGACCGGCGGGCACGTGGGCTTCGTGGGACCGAGCCGGGCTCCGGGCCACTTCTGGGCTGCGGGGCGGGCCCTGGACTTCCTGGAGAGCCAGGAGGGAGGATGAACGGAGGGGTCAGGTCTCGAATGATGCATTGCGAGCGAGGACGACGCTGCAACGCCTGACCCTGTTCTAGGGCCGTTCGGTCAGCACGAGCTCCAGGATCTTCCAGACGTTCTCGGCGATCACGGCGTGCCCCTCGGCGGTGGGGTGGATGCCGTCGGGCTGGTTGAGCTCGGGATCGCCGGCCACGCCTTCGAGGAAGAAGGGAACGAGCGTCGCACCATTCGCCTCCGCCACCTCAGTGTAGATGGCCCGGAAGTGCTGCCGGTACTCCTCGCCGTAGTTTGGAAGGGCCTCCATGGCCACGAGGACCAGCTTCGGCGGCGGCTCCTGCTTCCGGGCGCGGTCGAAGATGGCCTGGATGTTGGCGCGGGTGGCGTCGGGGTCCTGTCCTCGAAGCCCGTCGTTCGCCCCGGTCTCGAGGACCAGGACGGCGACCTCCTGGCGGAGCAGCCAGTCCATGCGGCGCAGCGCCCCTGCCGACGTCTCGCCGCTGACCCCGGCGTCGACCACGCGATACCCGAGCCCGGCGGCGTCCAGCTTCTGCTGGATCAGGGCCGGAAAGCCCTCCGCGGGGTCGAGCCCCAGGGCGGCGGTGAGGCTGGTGCCGACGAAGAGGATGACCGGGCGATCGTCCGTGGCCTCGGGAGCGGCCTCCTCCCCCGCCGCCGCGGCCGGGGGCGGGGACGCGGGCGTGGACGCCTCTGGAGGGGACGCGGAGTCCCGACAGCCGACTCCCGAGAGGGTGACGCCCAGGCCCAGCACGAGAAGCAGGGCCCGGTTTGCCGATATGATGCGTGAAGGGGGCCTCAGATCGGGTCGATTCATGTCCATCCTGCGCTGTGAGGCGCTCGCCAAGACCTACGTCTCCGGCGGGCGCGAGATCACCGTCCTCAGAGATATCACGTTCGAGATGGAGCCCGGGGGTTTTCTGGCCGTCACCGGCCCCTCCGGGAGCGGGAAGAGCACGCTTCTCGGGCTCCTGGCCGGCCTCGACCGGCCGGCACGGGGCCGCGTCGTCCTGGACGGTCACGATCTCTCTGCGCTCTCCGAGGACGAGCGGGCGCAGGTGCGCGCGGAGAAGGTCGGGTTCATCTTCCAGTCCTTCCACCTCATCCCCACGCTCACCGCCCGGGAGAACATCCAGGTGCCCCTCGAGCTGCGGGGCGAGGACGGGCGGCCCCGGGCCGCGGAGCTGCTCACCCGAGTCGGGCTGGGCGACCGCGGCCACCACTACCCGGCCCAGCTGTCGGGGGGCGAGCAGCAGCGGGTCGCGGTGGCCCGCGCCTTCGCCCACCGTCCTCGAATCCTGTTCGCCGACGAGCCCACCGGCAACCTCGACGCCGCCAACGGCGCCAACGTGGTGGAGCTGCTCGGCGAGATGAACCGCGAGATCGGGACGACGCTCGTGCTCGTCACCCACGACCCGGACCTGGCGGGCCGGGCCGGGCGCGTGCTCCGCCTCCGCGACGGCGCGGTGGTCTCCGACTCCACCGAGGCGCCGTCCCTCCCCCCGGACTCGCCCGGCCAGCCATGAGCCGCCTCCGCTTCGTCCTCGCCATGGCCTGGCGGGAGGGCCGGGCCTCCCGCCGCCGGGGGCTGCTGCTGATCCTCGCCGTGGCCATCGGCGTCGCCGCCCTGGTCGCCATCAACTCCTTCACCGACAACCTGGGCCGCTCGGTGCGAGCCGAGGCCCGCGCCCTGCTCGGGGCCGACCTCGTGGTCTCGTCGTACCAGCCGTTCGGAGACGACACCGAGGCGCTCCTCGAGGAGCTGCGTCGCGCAGCCGCGCCGGGGCCGGGCGCGCCGGTGGCCCGGACCATCACCTTCGGGGCCATGGCCCGGGTGCCCGGGGGTGGCGCCACCCGGCTCGTCCAGGTTCGCGGCCTCGACCCCGGCTACCCGTTCTACGGCAGCATCGAGACCTTTCCCCCGGGGGAGTGGTCGCGGCTGGCGGAGACGGGGGCAGCAATCGCCGACCCCTCCTTGCCCATCGCGCTGGGGATCGAGGTCGGCGACTCGTTCGCCCTCGGCGACGCCACGTTCACGCTGCGCGCCACCGTCGAGAACTTCCCCGGGGACGTGGGGGTGCGCTCGTCCCTGGGACCACGCGTCTTCATCGACCGGCACCGGGTGGACGACACCGGGCTCCTGGCCTTCGGCTCCCGCGCGGGATACCGGGCGTACCTGGCGCTTCCCCCGGACGCCGACCCGCAGAGGCTGGCCGAGCGGTTTCGTCCGCGCTTCGGCGCCCAGCGCGTGAACCTGCGGACGGTCGAGGAAGACCAGCAGCGGCTGGGCAACGCGATGTCGCGCCTCGGGAACTACCTCGGGCTGGTGGCCCTGGTGGCCCTCCTTCTGGGGGGGCTCGGCGTGGCGAGCGCGGTCCACGTGTTCATCAAGCGCCGGATGGTGTCCGTGGCGATCCTGCGCTGCCTCGGCGTCGGAGGGGGCACGCTGCTCGTCTTGTACCTCGTCCAGGCGGTGGCCGTGGGACTGCTCGGAAGCCTCCTCGGCGCCGTCCTGGGCGCCTCGATTCAGCTGGTGCTGCCCCTCGTCCTGAGCGGCATCCTGCCGGTGGACGTCGCGTGGGCCCCCTCGTGGCCGGCGATCCTGGGTGGAATCGGGGTGGGTGTCTGGGTCGCGGTGGTCTTCTCGCTCCTCCCGCTCCTGGCCGTCCGCCGTGTCTCACCCTTGATGGTCCTGCGTCGCGACTACGAGGTCGAGAGACCGCGGCGCGACCCGGCTCGCCTCGCCGCGGCCCTGGCCCTGGGGGCGAGCGTCGTGGGGCTGGCCGTGCTCCAGGCCGGCGACCTTCTGCCGGGACTCGGCTTCGCCGCGGGCGTGGGCGTCGCGGTCGGCGCCCTCTGGCTGGCGGCCACGCTGCTGGTGCGGGGTCTCCGCCGCTTCTTCCCGTCGGCGCTGCCCTACCTCTATCGACAGGGGCTCGCCAACCTCTACCGACCGGCGAACCAGACGCGCATGGTCGTGCTGGCCCTCGGCTTCGGGGCCTTCCTGCTGGCAACGCTTCTGCTCGTGCAGCACAACCTGCTGCGTGACCTGCGCGTCGACCAGGGCGGGCAGCGGCCCAACGTCGTCTTCTTCGACGTCCAGCCCGATCAGCGCGACGACGTCGAGGCGCTCGTCACCGCGCAGGCCCCACTGATCGGCGAGCCGGTACCCATCGTCCCCATGCGCCTGCACTCCGTGAAGGGACGCCTCGTCACCGAGACCCTGGGGGCCTCGGACGGGGAGGAGGTGCAGGGGCGCTGGGCGCTCCGCCGGGAGTACCGCAGCAGCTACCGCGACCTCCCGAGCCCCTCGGACGAGATCGTCGAGGGAGCCTGGTGGCAGCCGGGCGAGTGGGTCGGGCGCCGCTCCGCCGAGCCGGTTCCCGTGGCCCTCGACACCGGGCTGGCCCGTGAGCTGGGCGTGGAGCTGGGCAATCCGATCGTCTGGGATATCCAGGGCGTACGTCTCACCACGAGGGTGGCCTGCCTGCGCGAGGTGAACTGGGCGCGGTTCGAACCCAACTTCTTCGTGCTCTTCCCCGCGGGCCCCCTCGAGTCCGCCCCCCAGAGCTTCGTGCTGCTCTCACGCGTCGAGGATCCGGTGAGCCGGGCCCGGCTCCAGCGGGCGGTGATCGACGCCCACCCGAACGTCTCGACCCTCGACCTCACCCAGGTGCAGCGCGCCATCGAGTCCATCCTGGACCGCGTGGTCCTGGCCATCCGCTTCATGGCGCTGTTCAGCCTGGCCGCCGGGGCGGTCGTCCTGGTGGGGGCGGTCGCGGCGAGCCGCTACCAGCGCGTCCGCGAGGGGGCGCTCCTCCGAACCCTCGGGGCCACGCGTCCCCAGCTGTTGCGAATCCTCCTGGCCGAGTACGCTGTGCTCGGGGCCCTCGCGGCGATCACCGCGATCGCGCTCTCGACACTCGCGGGCTTCGTGCTCGTCCGCTTCGTGTTCGAGGGTCGCTTCGCGGTCCCGGGCCCGTCCCTGCTGGCCCTCGTCCTGACCGTCATGGTGATGACGGTGGCCATCGGGCTCTCCGGAAGCACCGAGATCTGGCGCCGCCCCCCCCTCGAAGTCCTGCGGGCGGAGTGACCCCTACGAGCCAGGAAGCCGAGGCGGCGGCGGCCGGGTCCCGCCGAGGACCCTGCTTCTCTTCGAAGCCTTCGGGCCCGCAGGCGGGTGCCCGACCGCTGCCGCTCGACCCGAGATCCAGCGCGCGGGAGCAGCGAGGCGGCCGTGTCCCCAGCACGGAGCGAAGAGGGAGGGAACAACGGACTGGGGCTCAGGCCCGTTTCACTGCATCGCGGAACGCAGGGACGACGCGACGCAACGTACGGGGCAGCTATTCCTGGATCGTGACCGTCATCTCCACCCGCTCGGTGGCCTTGTCCCCGTCCACCGGCGTGAGGCTGATCTGCTCGACGACCTCGATCCCGGAGGTGACCTCGCCGAAGATCGTGTACTGCCCCTTGAGTGGGGGCTGGTCGTTGACGCAGACGAAGAACTGGTTGCCGGCGCTGTCCACGCTGGAGGGACGGCGGACGGCGGCCACCGTGCCCCTCAGGAAGGGCCGGTCCGAGAACTCGGCCTTCAGGAGGCCGAGGCCGCCGGTCCCGTATTGAGAGGACTTCTCGGGGTCCTTCGAGAGCGGGTCGCCTCCCTGGATGATCCCGCCCATGATGATCCGGTGGAAGGTGGTGCCGTCGAAACCGCCGGCCTTCGCCGTCTCGATGAAATGAGCCACGTGGCTCGGCGCGACCGCCGGGAGCAGGCGGATGGTGAAGCTGCCCTTCGGGGTCTGCACCACGGCCGTGGGTCCCTCGGCCGAGGCTCCCGACGGCGGAGAGACCTCCTGCCCCGCCCCGGGGATCGCCGTCACCAGCAGGGCCCCGAGGAACGCCACGCCTGACGCTCTACTCATCCCACTCTCCTTCCTCGAGGAGACGTTCCCTCATCCCCAGCCTCCGCAGTACCTCTTCCCGGTCACCCAGGCTCGAGGTCCCCACGCCCTCGACCGCGCAGGAGGCCGCGCAGGCGGCGAAGGCGGCCGCGGCCTGCGGGTCGCCGGACTCATGGTAGCTCACGAGAAACGCGGCGGCGAAGACGTCCCCGGCCCCGGTGGGGTCACGTTCCGCGCGCGGCAACGAGGGGATCTCGTGCTCCCCCTGCCGGGTCAGCAGCGTCAGCCCCCGCCAGCCGCGGGTGAGGGCGACCATGGGCACGTGCCCGAGGAGCGCTCGGGCCCCGGCCTCGCCGTCCGGGAGGTCCTGCTCGGACAGAAAGGCCACGTGGACCCCGAGCAGCTCCCGCCCGGCGCCTTCCCATTCGCGGGCGGAGACGTCGCCGTCGTGGCCGATCTCGCGCAGCCACCCCTGGGCCACGGCCCCGACCGCACCGGCCTCGAGCGCGGCCGCGTTGACGCCGTCCAGCTCCCGCGCCACGGGGCACAGCAGCAGGGCGTCGGCCCGGCGCCAGTCGTCGGGAAGGAGCGAGAGGTCGATGTCGTCGGCGCGCGAGGTGACGACCTGGTGGCGACCGCCGTCCTCGTCGTAGGTATTGACGAAGCGCGTGGTCGCCGCGCTCGCCCCCGAGAAGACCGAGATGCCGGGCAGCTCCCGCTCGGGCTCGAAGTCGGGGCCGGCCGCGGTCAGCACTCCGACCTCCCAGCCGAGCCGGCGCGCGGTCAGGGCCGCGTAGGCCGCGGAGCCTCCGAGAACGTCGCCGCCAGGGCGCTGGTCGCGGGTGATGTGCCCGACGGCGAGGAAGCGCGGCATCTGCGGCCGGCGATCAGCCCCGCGCCTTCTCGAAGAGGCGCATCTGCGACTCGCTCGGCACCGACACCGCGACCGGATAGCGGCGAGAGAAGCAGGCGGTGCAGTGGCGACGCCCCTCGGGGTCGTCCACCGAGGCCAGCAGCCCCTCGTGACTGAGGTAGGCCAGGCTGTCCGCCTCGATGTAGCGGCCGATCTCCTCGACGGTGTGGTTGGCGGCGATGAGCTCGCTGCTGAGAGGTGTGTCTATGCCGTAGTAGCAGGGGCCGATCGTGGGGGGACAGCTGATCCGCACGTGCACCTCGCGGGCGCCCGCCTCGCGGACCATGCGCACCAGCTTCCTCGAGGTCGTGCCCCGCACGATCGAGTCGTCGATGAGCACCACGCGACGTCCCTTCAGCACCTGCCGGACGGGATTGAGCTTGATCTTGACGCCCACCGAACGGATGGATTGGCTGGGCTGGATGAAGGTTCGACCCACGTAGTGGTTGCGGATGAGGCCCCACTCGAAGGGGAGCCCGCTCTCCTGGGCGTAGCCGAGAGCCGCCCCCATCCCGCTGTCGGGAACCGGCACCACCACGTCGGCCTCGGCCGGGGCCTCGCGCGCGAGCTGCCGCCCGAGCAGGAGCCGGGACTGGAGGACGGTACGCCCGAAGACGAGGCTGTCGGGCCGGGCGAAGTAGACGTGCTCGAAGACGCAGTGGGCGGCGGGCTCCGGCGGGAAGGGGTGGAAGGACCGCAACCCCTGGCCGTCGACCACGAGGATCTCCCCCGGCTCGACGTCGCGCACGTACTCGGCGTCGATCAGGTCGAGGGCGCAGGTCTCGGATGCGACGATCGTGGCCCCCTCCAGCCGGCCCAGGACCAGGGGCCGGAAGCCCCAGGGGTCGCGGGCCGCCACCAGCGCGTCCTGGGTGAGAAAGAGGAGGGAGAAGGCCCCCATCACCTTGGACAGGCTCGCCGCGATCGCGTCCTCGAGACGCTCCCGATGGCTGCGGGCGTAGAGGTGCAGGATCACCTCGGTGTCGGAGGTGGACTGGAAGATCGAGCCCGCGGCCTCGAGCTCCTGGCGCAGGATGGCAGCGTTGACGATGTTGCCGTTGTGCCCGACGGCGATCGGGCCCCGGTGGCACTCGATGAGGTACGGCTGGGCGTTGGTCTCCACCGTCTCACCGGCGGTGGAGTAGCGGACGTGCCCCACCGCGCGGTCTCCGGACAGCTTCTGGAGCCGGGCCTCGGTGAACACGTCGTTGACCAGCCCCATCCCCTTCTCCAGGCGCAGCTGCTGTCCGTCGCTCGCCACGATGCCCGCCGACTCCTGCCCGCGGTGCTGGAGGGCGTAGAGGCCCATGTAGGTCAGATGGGCCGCCTCGGGATGGCCGACGATTCCGAACAGGCCACACTGGTCGTGGAAGTGGTCGTCGACCACAACCGCACGCCCTGGGACCACGGGGAGCGGCTCGCTCTCGGGGCTCATCCGGGAATGGTAGCCCATTCCTGTCGACAGGGCCCGGCCCCGCCCACGACGGAGGCCTGAACGCTCAGCCGCCCGCATCCCGCGCCCACCGGGACGTGTTCGGCGAGCGCACCCGCGGCCGGCCTGCGCGGCCGCCCTTGCGGCTTCCGACGATGACGTGTAGTGTCCTCGCCGTTCGCTGGAGGCACCCACGCAGCCCTCGCACCGCCGTTGGTGGAACCGAATCGCGCTGCTCTTCCTGGCCGCGCTCGCCTGTCGCCTGGCGTTCGTCGCCTTCGAGCCGGCCACGCGCCCCCTGGGGGACGAGCGGACCTGGCTCGCCCTCGCCCTCGAGCAGGTGGCGGCTCCCCCCGCCTCGTTCAACCCGTTGCGCTCGCCGCTGCTCTTCTACCCGCCACTTCACCCATGGCTCATCGGGGCGGCCCACACCCTCGGGGGAGGCCTCCTCGCCGTGAAGCTGGTCCAGGCCCTGCTGGGTGCTCTTCTCGTTCCGGCGGTCGGTCTGGTCGGCCGGCGGGCGGTGGGGCCCCGCGCCGGCCTCGTGACTGCCGCCCTGACGGCGTTCTTCCCCACTCTCGTCTGGTACTCGGGGCACCTCTGGTCCGAGCCTCTCTTCCTCGTGCTCCTCTGGTGGAGTCTCGAGCGTGCGCTCGCGGCGGACGAGGGCGGACACGGCGCGGCCGTGGTGAGCGGCGTCCTGTTGGGGCTCGCGGGCCTGACCAGGGAGCTGCCGCTCTACTTCGCACCAGTCCTCGCCGCGTGGATGCTCAGCCGCCGCGACCGGGGGAGTCTGGTGCGCGCGGTCGCCCTCGTCCTGGCCACCGCCGCCGTCGTTGCCCCCTGGACACTGCGCAACCGGCTGCTGTTCGGCGCCTTCGTGCCTGTCTCGACGATGGGAGGCCGGGCCCTGTGGGAGGGCAACACCACCGAGGGGCGCGGCGCCGTCTACGCCGCGCAGGACCGTCTCGTCCGCGAGGAGGGCCCGGTGGCGGCCTATCGGGACGCGGTGCGCCAGGGACTCTCCTCGATCCGCCAGCGCCAGCCCCTGTGGCTCCTGGACAAGGCCGTGCACGAGGTGCCCGATCTGTTCACGCCGGTCAACATGGTCCTCGTCCACATCGAGAAGAGGGGCTACGGCACGCCCAGGCCGGTGCTCGTCTGGGCGGTGGCGGCGATCACGCTCGTACCCTACCTCGCGGTGATGACGCTCTTCATCTCAGGCCTGGCCAGGATCGTCTGGAGCCGTCCCCTGGTCCTCCTGTTGCTCTTCTTCCTCTTCTACGTGCTGCTCCACGTGGTCGTGCACGGGCACCACCGGTTTCGTCTTCCGCTCCTGCCGGTGATCTTCACCGTCGGCGCCTCGGTTCTTCCCGGAGTGGAAGGGGTGGCCGCGCCCTGGAGCCCGAGGAGGCGTCTGGTGGCGGCCGGGCTCGGGCTGGCGCTCGTGGCCAGCGTCCTGCAGGCCCTCTCCGGGTTCCTCCGCGAGCCGGCGTTCGTCGGCCAAGGCGCGTCGGCCCCGGCAGACCACGGCCTGGGAGGAGACACGCCCTTCTCTCGGCAGGGAGCTTCCGCTCGTCGTGCTCTTGCGGTAGACTCCCGCTCACGCAGCGAGTCGCTTGTGGAGCGTCCCCTCGGACGAGGTCCGTCATGATCACTGTTTGTGCCTGGTGTCAGAGCTACATGGGCTCCAAGGAGCCCATGCACGATCCCGGGGTCACCCACGGGATCTGCTCCCCCTGCGGGAAGCGGCAGACGCTCGACAGCGCGCCCGTGCTCGTGGTGAGCCCGGCCCGGGCCGGGACCATCCCCCTGCTGAACACCCTGCTTCGCGGCTCCCCCGACATCTCCGTCGTGGTGGACCGCCGCAGCGGCGAGCGGCGCAACGGCGGGGGGAATGGTCACCCGGCGACGGTCGGCGGTGACCGACGGGGCGACGACCGGCGACGGGGCACGGCGCTCTACCTGGTCTGAGCGCCCCGCCCCGATCGGGGCCTCGAAGTCTTCCCCGTCACTCCGGCGCCGGCCCGGATCCGCCGCCCACCGCGTCCTCTCCGAAGACCCGGGAGAAGATCGTGTCGACGTGATCGAAGTAGCGCTCGAGGCGGAACACCTCGTCGAGCTCGGTCCGGGTCAGCGCCTTCCCGATCTCGGGATCCTGGTAGACGAGCTCTCGGAAGTCGCCGGAGCGCTTCCAGGCCTCCATGGCGTGCGCCTGCACCACGCGGTAGGCGTCCTCGCGACGCATCCCCCGCGCGGTGAGCTCGAGGAGCAGCTGCCCCGAGAAGACGAGACCCTGCCCGAGGTCGAGGTTCCGCCGCATCCGCTCCTCGTTCACCGTCATCCCCCGCACGATGCGGGTGAAGCGGTGCAGCATGTGGTCGAGGGCCAGGAAGCTGTCGGGAATGATCACCCGCTCGACGGAGGAGTGGGAGATGTCCCTCTCGTGCCAGAGGGCCACGTTCTCGAGGGCGGCCAGGGCGTTCGACCGCACGAGCCGCGCCAGGCCACTCACCTGCTCACAGCCGACGGGGTTGCGCTTGTGGGGCATGGCCGAGGAGCCCTTCTGGCCCTTCCCGAAGGGCTCCTCCAGCTCGCGGACCTCGGTCTTCTGCAGGGCCCGGACCTCGGTGGCGAACTTCTCCAGGCTCGCGGCGACGAGAGCCAGCGTCGTCATCACCTCGGCGTGCCGGTCTCTCTGGAGGATCTGCGAGGAGATGGGCGCGGGACGGAGGCCCAGGCGAGAGCACACCGCCTCCTCGACCTCCGGAGACAGGTGGGAGAAGGTCCCGACCGCCCCCGAGAGCTTCCCGACGGCGATGGTGGTGCGCGCCCGGTCGAGGCGCGCGAGCTGCCGCTGGAGCTCGGCGTGCCAGAGCGCCATCTTGAGACCGAAGGTCATCGGCTCGGCGTGCACCCCGTGGGTCCGACCGATCATCGGGGTGTGGCGGTGGCGGAAGGCCTTCTCGCGGACCACGTCCATCAGGCCCAGGAGACCCGGCCGGATCAGGTCGCAGGCGTCGCGCACGAGCATGGCGAGCGCGGTGTCGACCACGTCCGACGACGTGAGCCCGTAGTGGAGCCAGCGCCCCTCGGGGCCGACGTGCTCGACCACGCACGAGACGAAGGCGATGACGTCGTGCTGGACCTCCCGCTCGATCTCCTCGATGCGCTTCACCTCGAAGCGCGCCCGCCCCCGGATCGCGGCCAGGGCCTCGGAGGGGACGACGCCGCGCTCGGACAGCACCTCGGTGGCCGCGATCTCCACCTCCAGCCACCTCCCGAATCGACTCTCGTCGGACCAGAGGCGCGCCATCTCCGGGCGTGAGTAGCGAGGAATCATGAGGGTCTCCTTCCGAGCCTGCGGCCGACTCGGCCGGAGCGTAGCACGCGGGCCGGGGGTCATCCACCGCCGCCCGGCGCGGGCGGGCGGGCGGGCCTCAGACGAGGACGACCGTCTTGTTCTCGTGGACGATGACCCGATCCTCGAGCACGTAGCGCACCGCCCGGGCGAGCACGGTCTTCTCCACGTCCCGGCCCAGGCGCACCATGTCGCTCGGGGTGTTGGCGTGGCTCACCCGAACCACGTCCTGCTCGATGATCGGCCCCTGGTCGAGGTCGGCGGTGACGAAGTGGCTCGTCGCGCCGATGAGCTTCACGCCCCGGGCGTAGGCCTGCGCGTAGGGCCGCCCCCCGGCGAACGAGGGAAGGAAGCTGTGGTGGATGTTGACGATCCGTCCCTCGTAGCGCGCGCACAGCTCCGGGGGGAGGATCTGCATGTAGCGCGCCAGGACCACGAGCTCGACGCGCTCCTCGTCGAGGAGGCGACCGATGGCTCCGAAGGCCTCCGCCTTCGACTCGGGCGAGACGGGGACGTGGTGGTAGGGGACCTCGTGCCACTCGACGAAGCTCCGGAGCTGCTCGTGGTTCGAGATCACTCCCCGGAGGTCGAAGGACAGCTCCCCGGTCCGCCAACGGTGGAGGAGGTCGGCCAGGCAGTGCTCCTGGTGGCTGACGAGGATCATCACGCGACGGGGCACGGCGGAGTCGTGCACCTCGAAGAGCATCCGGTGCTTCTCGGCGAGGGGGGCGAAGCGCTCCCGGAACTCCTCGATCCCGAAGGAGAGCGACTCCGCGGCCACCTCGTTGCGCATGAAGAAGCGTCCCGCGACCCGGTCGGCGTGGTTGGCCACCTCGGTCAGCCATCCGTCCCAGGACGCGATGAGGTTGCTGACCGCGGCCACGAGGCCCACGGCGTCGGGACAGGAGACGGTGAGGATGAAGTGCCGGGGCTTCTGGGCGTCCACAGCCGGTAGTCTACGGCATCCGTCGCCTCGACGGTCGAGGTGGGGAGGCTGGCGCTCTCTCCGCGCCTGACTCCGGCGGCCGGTCCGGGGGGGCCTCCGGAAGATGGATCTGCACGCTGGTTCCGCGCCCGGGGGTGCTCTCGGCGTGAATCCGCCCCCCGTGCTCCGCCACGATCTGGCGGGCGATGGCGAGGCCGAGGCCGGTCCCCTTCACCTTGGTCGTGTAGTGCGGCTCGAAGATGCGCTCGACGTCCTCGAGGCCGGGACCGTCGTCGTCCACGCGGATGACCACGCCCCCCTCCTCGGGGCGGGTGCTCAGCCGGAGCTCGCCCTGCATCCCGTCCATGGCGTCGAGCGCGTTGTTGATGACGTTCAGCAGGACGCGTTTGATCTGGTCGGCGTCGGCCTCCACCTCGGGAACGTCCGACGCGAGATCCACGCGGACGGCGAGCCCCTCCGGGGAGCTCTGCGAGTAGGGAGCGAGGGCGTCGAGAACGAGCGCGTTCGGGTCGCCCCGCTCCGGCTGCATCTGGGGAAGGCGGGAGAAGCGGGAGAAATCGCCGATCAGGACCTTCAGGTCCCGGACCGCGCCCTGGATCATCTCGATCGCGGACGGGAAGAGCTCTCCGAAGCGGGCACGATCGTGCTGCCACGCGTTCTTCAGCGTGTCCGCAGCGAGCCCGACGGGAGTGAGGGGGTTCTTGATCTCGTGGATCACCCGCTCGACGGCCTCCTTCCAGGCCTCGAGCCGCTGTGAGGCGAGGATCTGGGTGAGGTCCTCGCAGACCACCACGGTTCCGATCGGCCGCCGACCCTCCCCGAGCAGGGCCGAGGCCACCACCGAGAGCGTGCGACGGCCCTGGGGCAGACGGCACAGGACCTGGGCCTCGCGACGGGGCACGTGCCCGTCGCGGACGTCGGCCACCATCTCCACCAGGTGCGCCGTCCCCGCTCCCCCGAGCGCCTTCTCGAGGGTGCGGCCGTGCGCTTCCCCGGGAGGCAGCCCGAAGATCTCCCCCGCGCGGTCGTTGAATGCCTCGATACGTCCCTCGGCGTCCAACGAGAACACACCCGTCCCCACGTTGGCGATGACCGTGGACAGGTGGTTCTTGAGGGCGAGGAGGGTCGCCTCGGACTCCTGCAGCTGGGCGGTGCGGGCCTCGACCATGGCCTCGAGGTTGCGGCTGTATCCCTCGACCTCCCGCCGGCTCGTCTCGAGCTCCTCCACCATGCGGTTGAAGGACTCGGCCATCCGACCCACCTCGTCTCGCGAGGGAACGGGGAGCCTCACCTGGAGGTCGCCGATGGCGGCCCGGGACATGGCGTCGTGGACTCGCCTCACCGGCGTCAGGACCATGCGCGACAGCAGCGGGTTGAGGAGCAGGAGGACGAGCACGAAGGTCAGGGTCACGCCCCCGTAGAAGAGCGAGCGCGTCAGCGCCTCGGAGCGCTGGAGCGGGGCGAGGCTGTAGAAGAGATGCAGGCGTCCGAAGGGGGGCAGGCCGGCCGCAGACAGGGTGGCGGTGAGGGCCAGCACGGGCTGGCCACCCCAGCTCGTCTCGCGGAACCGGTCGTCGCCCCCGCTCGCGCCCTCCTCCGGGAGAGCGGCCCCACGCCGCACTCGAAGGTCGGGGAGCAGGGTGCGTCCCCCGGCGCCCACGAGCTCGGCCCGCCCCTCCTGGTCCACCACGAGGACGAGCTCCGGCTCGTCGAGGAACGGCTCGGCCTCCTCGCCCAGCAGTCGCCGGATCGCGGCGGCGTCCGCGGTGGCCCCCAGGTCCAGGCCTTCCGCCTCGATCCTCGCCCACACCACACCCTCCTGCCCCACCAGGGCCCCCAGGTGCACGGCGAGGGATTCGCGGTTCTCGCTCAGCAGGTCGTAGATGAAGTCGCGCTCGTAGTTGCGGCGCAGGGTGGTGAGCAGCCTCCGGTCCTGCTCCACGAGCCGCGCCCGCTGCTCGCGCAGGATGGGAACCAGGGCCAGAAGCAGCACGACCACGCTGCCGGTGAAGACCGCGGCCAGGGTCAGGGTCACCTTTCCCCGAAGGCTGAGGTCGCGAATCGCTCCCACCAGACTGCTCATGGCTCTCCCAGCCACCCCCGCACGAGGGCGATCGGTCGTCCGTCGGGCCCCCGCTCGACGGCGCTCAAGGCGACGCCCTGGCGGCGGTCTCCGTGGGCGTCGAAGCGGATCAGGCCGCTCGCGCCCTCGACCTCGGCCGCGGCCACCGCGTCGCGCAGGAGGCGGCGGGTGTCGTCGAGCTCCCCGGCGAGAGCCTCGCCGGGGAGCGGGCCGAGGGAACGAAGACCGGCGGCGACGACCTGCACGGCGTCGTAGCCGAGAAGGGCCCGACACCCCTGGGTGGCACTCCCGAAGACCGCCTGGTAGCTCCGCTCGAACTCCGGCGACGGCGAGCACAGCTCCGTGAAGTACGCCTCCCCTGGCGGTCCGCCCCGACGGAAGAGCAGCGGATTGGACCAGCCGTCACCACCGAGGAAGGTCGCGCTCAGGCCGAGATGTGTGGCCTGCGCCCCGATCAGGGTGGCGTCGGTGAAGGAGCCCGGCACGAACACGACGTCCGGACCGTACTCGGCGATCAGGCGGAGCTGGGGCCGGAAGTCGGTCTCCAGGGCCAGGTAGAAGAACTCCCGCGGTCTCTGTCCCGAGGTCTCCTCGAAGCGATCGATGAAGCTGCGGGCGAGCTTGTTGGAGTACTCGCGCCCCACCTCGTAGAGCACCGCCGCCCGCCGCGCCTGCAGCTGCTCGACCGCGTACTCGGCCAGCAGGGCGCCCATCACCACGTCCGAGCTGCAGACACGAAAGACGAAGTCACGGTTTCGGCCGCTCTCCGGGTCCCACGTCAGGTCCTGGGCGGTGGAGACGTTCGACACCTGCACCAGGCCCCGGACCTCCGCCTCCTCGGCGATGGCCATCGACAGCTCGCTGGAGTTGGCGCCGACGATGGCGAGGGCCCCGTCGTCGATGGCGAGGACGGCGGCGTGCTGGGCGTCGACGAAGTAGCTGCCGGTGCGGTACTCACGCAGCTCCAGCGGGCGGCCGTGGATCCCCCCGGCGTGGTTGATCTCGTCGACGGCCAGGCGGACCCCGTTGAGCGACTGAAGGCCGGAGACGGCGTAGCGGTCCACGGTGGGAAAGACGGCGGCCAGGAGAAGCGCCCCGTGGGTCGGGGCCTCCCCGGGGACGAGCACGAGGGGATCGACCCGATCCGCGGGCGCGTCGGCCCCGCCCGGCGCTCCCGGGGACACGCAGGCGAGACAGGCCACCGCGGCGACGGTGGGGGCGAGGGCACGAGGCACCATCGCTCTCAGAGCGTAGCACGCCGGCACGCCGAGGACGGCGCTCAGAACAGACGAAGCTGACCGGGCCCGGGGCCCACCGCGTCCGCTGTCGCCTGCAGCCGGATCCAGTCGGTCCCGCTCGAGCCGGCGAGGGTGACGCGGATGTCGCCCCGTCCCCCGCGCTGGAGCGCCTCCTCGGCAGCGAGCAGGGCCAGCTCCGGGTGGTTGTTCTTCTGGGAGAGGTGGGCGAGGACGACCTGGCGGCAACCCGGGCCCAGGTCCCGCTCCAGGTAGCGCCCCACGTCGCCGTTGGAGAGGTGCCCGAGCGGTCCCAGGATCCTCTCCTTGAGCGACCAGGGGTAGGGACCATCGCGGAGCATCGCCGGGTCGTAGTTCGACTCGAGGAGCACCGCGTGGCAGTCCCGAAAGGCGCGGACGAGGTCCGGGCTGAGGTGACCCAGATCCGTCGCATGGCCGAACGAGACCCCGCCGGTCGAGATCACGAAGGCGACGGGACCGGCCGCGTCGTGAGGCACGGCCACCGCGCGGATGGCGAGCTCTCCCCGGCGCAGCGTGGCCCCGGGCTCGAGGGTCTCGTATCCCGGCAGGTCCTCCGCCCCGAAGCCCGCCGCCTGCCAGGTCCCCCTCGTCCCGGCGAGCGGCATACCCCACTTCGTCACGAACGCGGTGGCCCCACGGGCGTGGTCGCCGTGCTCGTGGGAGAGGAGCACGAGGTCGACCGAGGCCGGGTCGACGCCGGCGGACCCGAGCCTCTCCCGCAGCTGCCGCGGTCCGAGGCCGGCGTCCACGAGAATGCGCACCCCGCCCCCCTCGAGCAGGGTGGCGTTTCCGGTGCTGCCGGAGCCGAGCACTCGGAGCCGGAGGCTCAAACCACCAGATCCTTCTCACGGGGGCGCCAGCCATGCAGGTCGCCGAGGACGCTCGCGGCCAGACGTCTGCGAAACAGCTCCGAGGCGATGCGCTGCACGTCGTCGGCGGTGACCCCCTCGATCTCGGACAGGATCTCGTCGAGGGCGAAGCTGCGAGCGAAGTAGATCTCGTCGCGTGCGAGCTGGCTCATGCGGGCGCCGGTGTGCTCGAGGGAGAGGATCAGACTCCCGTTGAGATGGTCCTTCGCCCGGCGGAGCTCCCCTTCGTCCAGCTTCTCCTCGCACAGCCTCCGAACCTCCTCCAGGGTGAGGCGAATGACCTCACGGACGGACTCCCGGTTCGTCGCCGCGTAGATGCTGAACAGGCCGGAGTCCGAGTAGGCCGTCGACCCGGAGGAGATCGAGTAGACGAGCCCGCGTCTCTCACGGATGTTCTGGAAGAGCCGCGAAGACATGGAGCCCCCGAGCACGGTGTTGAGAATGTAGCCGGCGTAGCGGTCGGGGTGGGTCTGGGCGAGTCCGGCGGTGCCGAGGCAGATGTGCACCTGCTCGAGCGCCTTCTTCGACCGCGTCACGACGCGCGTCACGGCACGGGGTGCACGTCCGTTCCCCGGAGACCGGCGCGTCCGCAGACCGCTGAAGTGGCGGCGCACGAGCGTGGACGTCGCCTCGTGGTCGAGTTGGCCGGCGGCGACGACCAGGATGTTGGACGGCTGGTACACGCGGGCGAAGAAGCGGGCGAGATCCTCGCGCCGGAGTCGGCCCAGCGTGCGCCGGGAGCCGAGGATGGAGCGCCCGAGCGGATGGTCGGGCCAGAAGGCCTCGGCGAACATCTCCATGACGAGGTCGTCGGGCGTGTCCTCGACCATGCTGATCTCCTCGAAGATGACCTTCTTCTCGCGGGCCATCTCCTCGGGATCGAAGAGGGGGTTCATCACGATGTCGCCGAGGATGTCGACGGCCAGCGGGAGGTGCTCGTCGAGGACCCGGAGATTGAACGAGGCGTACTCCTTGGCGGTGAAGGCGTCCATGTAGCCGCCGATCGAGTCCATCTCCTCGGCGATGCGCTCGGCGGAGCGGGTCTTCGTGCCCTTGAAGACCATGTGCTCGATGAAGTGGCTGATGCCGGTCTGCTCGGACCGTTCGTGCCGGCTACCCCGCTTGAGCCACACCCCCACCGCCACGCTGCGGACCCCGGGCACGGACTCGGTGACGAGGGTCAGGCCGTTGTCGAGGGTCTCCTTGGCGATCATTCGGGGCTTTCGGGGGACGCGCCGGTGCCGTTGCGGGTCAGACTAGCACATGCCGCGCTCCCGGCCGGGCCGACGCCCCCGTCGCCCCGCTCAGGGCGCTTCCGCCAGCCGCTGCACGACGGGGACGAGCGCCTCCGCCGCCATGCGGTGCGCCACCTCGTTGGGGTGGCGGTCCACGGGGTGGACCCAGAGATCGGAAGAGCGGTGTCCGCGGAAGACGGGGAGAAGATCGAACCAGGGGATCCCGGCGCCGAGACAGAAGCGCTCGATCGTCTCGTGGACGGGGGCAAAGGGATAGGGCCCCTCGAGCCCGACGAAGAGCGGCCACGCGGCCACCAGAAGGCGGCCACCCCGCCGGTTCAGGCGCCGGTCCATGTCGCGAATGATCTCCTGCGTCCGCTCCCAACCCGCGGCGTTGCCCTCGCCCCACATGTCCAGGTACCAGCGCGTCGTTTCCCGCCCCACGCGCCAGGCGCTGACACGGTCGGCGACGAGATCCCAGGCTCGGGAGCGGAAGAGCCCGGGAGGGGCCTCGACCTCGTCCGGTAGCCGCTCCCGATCCAGGATCCAGTCGTTGATGTAGCTCTGTCGAGCCTGGAACTCCGGGGACCGCACCGCGTCGTTGAGGACGAGGGCGTAGATCACGAGGTCGGGCTCGTAGCGCAGAGCCCCCTCGAATCCCTCGAGAAGCTTCGGGAAGTCGAGACCGCGCCGGCCGCAGCTGCGGACCTCGAACCGGCCCGGCTGCTTCTCCTCCAGCAGATCACCCAGGACGCGGGCGACGGTGTCCGCTTCCTTCACTCCTTGACCCTCGGTGAAGGAGTCCCCGAACACCGCGACCCGGTAGACCCCGGGCGCCTTCGGTGCCGGTGGCACGTCGCGGAAGCGGAGGTCGTTGTAGCGGGTGGCCACCGCCCACGGGTGCCAGCGGGCGATGGCGTCGAAGCGACGCGGGGCGATGGAGAAGTAGCTCCCGCGAGTCGCCGGGTCGCGCAGGTCGATCTCGAAGTACGATCGTGGGTTGGAGGGGTAGCAGTCGAGCAGCCTCGTCCAGCCCGCGTCCACGATGCGACGGGTGGCGAGGTGCCGCTCGGGGGCGAAGCCCACGATCCGCAGCCCCCCCTCGACCAGCAGGAGGGCCAGGAGCACCGAGGCCAGTGCCAGGCCGAGCTCGGCGAGGCGAGGACGCGTCCGAACGCTCACGTCATGTCCCCGCGGTGCCCGCCGGGCCGCCGGCGAGAACAGGTCGGGTCCGTTGCCGGGTGACGGCCATCGTGGACGAGGACACCTCCGCTCGGAGCGACGCAAGCCAAGGTAGCACAGCCCGGGCCGGACGCCGGAGCGTGGCCGGACCCCGACGAGCTCCGGGGAGAGCAGATCCGGCCGCCGATGTGGTAGTAGGATCGAACCGACCGGCAGAGCCCGGCTGAGAGGACGAACAGATTGAAGACATCGCAGCCACCCCGGCAGGACGGGAGGTCCGCACACGGCCCGGCCGGGCCGGCAGGGACTCCGTGACCGCCGCTCGGTCCCGTCGACGAGTCGGCCTGCGGCTCGGGGTGGGTCTCTCCTGACCGGAAACGCAGCAGGCCGGGAGACCCGGGGCCCCACCCTGGCCGTGGCGCTCGCGGTCTCCCTCCTCGTCCTCGTCTCGATCCCCTTCGATCTCGTGACGCTGCTGCGGGGTCCAGCCCCCTATCCCCCCGAGTGGCAGTGGGCCTTCCGACCGGACGGGCCGGCGGAGCCCCTGCTCGCGGCCGCCGGCTGTCTCCTGGGCCTTCTGGCGCTCCTGGCTGCCTCCCGAGTGGTGGGGGGCCGGCACCGCGACACGGCCCTCCGGGGTCTCGTCGGCGGCGCGGTCGTGCTGGGCTTCGCCCTGCAGCCCGCGCTTCTCGCCCGCGAGCCCGGCCGGCCCCTGCAGACGCTGCTCTCGCGGAGCCGTTCGCCCTCCCACACGTCGTACCACACGGTGGCCATCTCCCCCGAAGCCCGCGACCCGCGGGCGTTTCTCGGCAGCCACGCCGACCTCCTCCCGGCCCTGGCCCGGTCGGCCAAGCACGCCGCCACCCACCCGCCCGGTCCCGTCCTCTTCTACCGGACCATGCTCGCCCTCTGCGAGGCTTCGCCGGCGCTCACCGATGGGCTCCTCGGCGCAGCAGGTCTCCCGGACCGGGAGTTTCGGCCGCCGGCCACGCGTCCGGCCCGGGCCGCGGCCCTTCTCGGGGCGCTTCTCCTCGGTCTGCTCGGCGCCCTCGCCGCCTGGCCGATCGCGCGCCTCGCCCTGGCCCTCGGCGTCCAGGGCCCCGCGGCCGCACGGCTGGCGCTGCTCTGGGCCATGCTCCCGGGGCCCGCTCTGCAGACGCCTCAGTTCGACCAGGCCCTCGCCCTCCCCGTGGTCGGAGCCACGGCGCTCCTGCTGGCGGCGAGTCACCGCCCGGGGGCGTGGGCCGGGGCGACGAGGGCCGCCCTGGCCGGTGTCCTCGGGGGCGTGGCGGTCTTCACGTCCTATGGCGCGGCGGCCTTTCTCGCGATCGGAGGCCTCGCGGTGCTCGCGGCCGCCGGGGGAGGGGCAGCCGGCCGGCGCCCGGCGTGGCTCGCCGCGGTCGCGGTGGGGGTGGCCGGGCTCGTGGCCTTCGGCCTTCCCGCCCTCCTCGGCCACCGGCCGGTGCCCGCGCTGCTCACCGCCCTCGCCATCCACCGGGAGATCTACACCGCCCCGCGGAGCTACGCTCTCTGGCTGCTGTTCAACCCTCTCGACTTCGCGCTCTTCTTGGGCGTCCCGGTGGCGGTGATCGGCCTCGTCTCCCTTTCGAGAGCGCTCCGCCAGGCGGCCGGCTCGAGAGGCGGCACCCCCATCGGGCGCTTCCGGCTGGCGGCGTTCGGCGGGATGGCCGCGCTCCTCGCCCTCGGGGTGACGCGGGGTGAGGTCGGTCGCCTCTGGATCCCCCTCATGCCGCTGGTGCTCGTCGCGAGCCTCGGAGGCGACGGACGGCCCGGCCACGGGGAATCGCTCGTCCTCGGCGCCGTGCTCGCCGCCTTCACACTGGTGATCGGCAGCTACTGGATCATTTGAGCTTCGGCGGGGGCCAGCTGAAGTCGGCCCGGTAGACGAGGATCGACCGGCCCACTCGGCCCACCGGCTCCATCTCGCGCAGGCGCTCCATGAGAGGGAGGTCCTCGGCATCGAGGTAGACCCCCTGCAGGTTGGTCGCGCTCACGGCGACGATGTCGCCGGGTCGGATCTCCCGCGTGACCCGAGGCGGGTGAGGGGCCGAATAGCCGGGGAGACGCTCGGCGTGAATGCCGTAGTAGGACGGAGAGGCGCTGCCGAAATACGACAGCTTGACCTGCGCCACGCCGTGGACGTCCATCCATTCCTTGAGCCGCTTCAGGTCCTGACCCCAGTCGAGGTTGGAGTCCACGAGAAGGCGCCAACCACGGGTGGGGCCACCCCCGATGTCGTTGAAGTACGCGAGGTGGTGGGGGTGGTTGGCGAGGGTTCCCGTCGCGTACCAGAGCCCGAGCACGGCGACCAGGGCGAGCCCGACCGGACGCCGCCACCGGGCGAGGCGGGCGGCCGCTTCACCGGCGGCCACGAGGAGAAAGGGCAGGACCGGAAGGAGGTGCCGGTGACCGATCTGGAGACCCCGGCTCAGGGTGAGCCCGACGTAGAGGACCACGGGCGCCCACAGGAAGGCGGCCGTGCGCCGCGGCAGGCCTGGTGCGCGGCCGAGGGCGAGGAGGGTCAGGAGCAGCAGTGGGATGGGGGTCTTCAGGAGAAACGTCATGAGGAAGTAGTGCGGGAAGCCCTCGTCCGACACCCGGCCCAGGAGGAAGGTCCGTCGGCTCTCGGAGTGCTCCATCACGAAGAGGAGACCCCGGACGTAGTCCTCGGGAAGAAGCCCCGCGTCGGCGGCGCGCACCAGAGGCGCCTGCCAGGCCCGCGCCGGAGGCGCCTCGAGCACGGCGCGGTGGGCGGCCCGCACCACGGGATCGGGTGAGAGGGCCCCGCGGAAGCCATAGGAGGCCCACACCACGAAGAGGGCCAGCCCCGCGATCCCCACCAGGAGGACGAGCAGGAGGCGGACCCGGCGGCCCACTCCCTCGACGGGACGGGCGGGGCCCCGGAGGGACGACTCGAGGCCTCCGTCGCCCCACGCCACCACCGCCCCGAGAACGAGAAGGACGGGCCCCACCATCAGCCCCGAGAACTTCGTCGCCACGGCGGCGCCGGCGGCCAGGCCGGTGGCGACGAGGCGGCCCCAGGTGACTCGCTCGGTGAGGCGATCGAAGGCCACGACGGTCAGGAAGAAGAACAGCGCCAGGCCCACGTCGGTGGTCACGAGGTTGCCGTGGGCGAGCAGGTCGGGCGAGAGCACGGCCAGGACCAGGGTGGCCGCCCCGGCGACGGCCCCCCCCAGGCGCCGCGCGCGGAGGAAGACGGCGCTCACGAGCGCGAGCGCGAGGGGCAGCACCGCCAGGCGGCCGAGGAGAAGCAGGCGGTCGGCGTCGTTCCAGACATAGAGGAACCGCCGCCCGAACTCCCATTGCCGTCCGCTCTCCCACGCCGGATCGTCTTCCTTCATCTCCGGGGCCACGACCAGCAGGGGTGCGGCGGCCAGGACCTTGACCAGAGGGGGCTGTTCCGGGTTCAGCCGGTGGTCGGCGAGGGCGAGGTGGGTGTAGCCCGCCGGCAGGTGGGCCCCCTCGTCGAAGGTGGCGGAGTTGCCGAGCAGGGTGTGGACGGCCAGGATCGCGTGGACACAGAGCCCGAGGGCGAGAAGCAGACCGCCGGTGTGCCGACTCATCGCTGGGCGGCGGGGCGGCTTCAAGCCGCCTCTCCCACCGACGCCCCTTCCTCTTGGCCCATCTTCTTCGCCATCGCCGGACGGGACCCGGGCCGCACGCTGCCCGACGTCGAGTGACCGGCCACGCTGCGGCATCTTGGCACGGACCGGACGAGGATGGGAACCCGGGCACGCGCTCGCAGGGATGGGTGGCCGGCCAGGCTGCGTGCTAGCATGGAACGTGGACGCAGTGGTGGCCTCCGGACGCCAAGGAATCCTGTTTCTGCAGGGTTCGTGGAATGGCACGGCGGCGACCGGTCCTGGCCTTGCCGCCCCGCGGATGGACCCCCAGGGCGCATCCACGGGGTCGGCCCGAACGGCGAGAGGCGCTCCGGGGCATGGATTCTGTTCGAGGTCGCGTTGCGGGCACCAGGGAGGAGAATGATGTCGATCGGGTCGGGGACTGACGCCGGGGTCCGAGCCCTGGCTCTGGCCGTCCTCGGGTTCGTCCTCGGATCCTGCGGCGGCGGCTCCTCTCCCCCCACCACCCCGGCGACGCCGGCCCCGACCCCGGCCCCCACGGCCCCCCCCGGCAACCTCTCTCTCACCGCAACCGTCTACTACGACTTCCTCAGCAACGACGTCCTCGACCCCTCGGAGACGGTCCGATTCGGGGACGTGCAGCTCGAGATCGGGGGAGGCTCGGGAACGTCGCGGGCGGGCACGGGAGAGGCCCTGGTCCAGGGAATCTCCGCGGGCAACCACAGGGTCGAGATCGAGATCTCGACCCTGCCTCCCTTCTTCGTCCCGGGGGCAGAGGTCACGGTGGAGGTGCCCCGGGAAACGGAGGTGCTCGTCCCCGTGGCGCTGCCGATCAGGCAGAACCAGGCGTTCCGGTACCTGTGCACCGGAGACAGCATCACCCAGGGCACGGGTTCCGACGACGACATGGGATATCGCTCGATCCTCCAACGCGCGCTGAGCGGATTCTACGGGGTCGCGATCGACATGAAGTACCGAGGACGCGGTGGAGGGACGAGCGCGGAGGGAGAGGCCCGGACCCAGCGCGACCTCGAGCTGGTCAAGCCCGCGTACACCCTGATCGGCTGGGGGACCAACGACTTCAACAGCTGCGGCCCCCCCCCGACCTGCTCCACCGTCGCGAACCTCAGGTCGATGGTGCAGATGGCCCAGTCGGCCAGCAGCATGCCCTGCGTGGCCACTCTCATTCCCGCCAACCCCGGCATCGACGGCAACGCGGGTCGCAACGCGTGGATCGCGGAGATGAACGAGCTGATCAAGGCGATGGCCCGCGAGGAGGGCGCGCTCGTGGTCGACCTCCACGCGGCGTTCATGGCCGCGGGAAACCCACCCGGCTTCTTCGTCGATCACGTCCATCCGAGCCCACGGGGGTACGAGGTGATCGCCCAGACGTGGTTCGACGCCCTGACTCTTCCCCGTGCCCTGACCCCCTCGGCTGCCGACGTGCGGGTCGAGAGCCCCTGACGCTCCCCGTCTGCTGGCGCCGGAGGGCCCTCGCCAGCCCCGCACCGCCGCCCGCGCGGGCGTCGACGGGTGCGAGGACAGGTCATGGCTGCGTGGTATGCTGCCTTCCGCCGATGCCGCGGGTTCCAGCGTCTCCTCTCAGGACTGTCCCCGCCTGCCCCGCCGGGGCCCGTGGAGGGTGGGCGGCGGCCCTCGCGCTGCTGCTCCTGGGCGCCTCCGTGGCCGGGGCTCAGCCCGTCTTTGACCAGGATCGAATCGACCTCACCGGGCAGCAGAACCTGACTCTCGGAGCCGGGGCCCGCGCCTACGGGATGGGGGGGGCCTTTCTCGCTCGAGCGGACGATGCGACCGCGGCCTCGTGGAACCCGGCCGGGCTGAGCTACCTCCGCGCGCCCGAGGTGTCCCTGGTGGGCACCCACAACTCCTTTCGCCAGACGGGGAAGGACTTCGAGACCGACGCCTTCGACGGGCGCTCCTTCGACTTCGCGGCCTTCACCTGGCCCCTCACCTTCAAGGAGGTGCGAGGCTCCATCCAGCTCAGCTACCAGCGCGCCATCGGGTTCGACGGGACACGGAGCATCGACGCCGGGGGCGGACGCCGCTGGGACGGGGAGAGCGACGGCGGGTTCGACGTGCTGGCCTTCGGCACCGGCTTCCGGCCCACGCGGCGCCTCCGCCTGGGCTTCACCGTCAACCGTTGGCTGAACGGCTACGATCAGGTCCTGCTTCGGCAGATCCCGGACAATCTCCGTCCCCTGCGGGAGTTCGAGACCAGATTCCGTCTCCGAGGCTGGAGCGTCAACCTCGGCGTCATCTGGTCGCCGGTCGAGAACGTCAACGTCGGCGGGGTCGTCAAGACGCCCTTCGGGGCCGACGTGACGCTCTCGAAGCGCCGGAAGGACACGTGGGCCAGCGACTCCGCCCTCGAGAACGAGACCGTCAACGCGGCGAGCAGCGACGAGGTGCGCATCGACTTCCCGGCCTCCGTCGGCTTCGGCATCTCCTGGCGCGTGCGGGACACCCTGACCCTCTCCGCAGACTTCACCCAGAGCCGTTGGTCACGGGCCTTCATCCAGGAGTACTTCACGCTTCCCGTCACCCCCCGGCGTGAAGACCCGACCGCGCCTCTGAGCCCGCCGCCGCCCAACGTCTTCGACGAGCTGCCCTACCCGACTCTCGTGGCCGAGCAGGTCGACGCGCAGCAGCTCCGTGCCGGGGTCGAGTGGGTGGTCATCTCCAGCCCGAGGGTGAAGGTCCCCCTGCGGGCGGGGTACTTCAACGACCGACAGATCACGGCCTACCGCGACGGGAGGGTCCCGCGGTACAACGGGGTCACCTTCGGCACCGGGCTGATCCTGGGGTCGCTCCTCCTGGACGTCGCCTATCTGCTGGAGTTCGGCAGCGACACAGTGCCCGTCGCGGTCGAGCCGCCCGAAGGCGAGGACGGGGGCACGATCGTCCCGGTCGAGTTCTCGCTGCGGACGCAGCGCGTCTTCGCCTCCCTGATCTACCGCTTCGGCCGCCGGCCCTGAGCCCCGCCCGAGAGACGGGTTGAGGCCCGCGGGCGGGGTCGTCACCCTGCGTGATGCCGCTCTCCGTGGCGAGGTTCACGCCTCCTGGCCACTCGACCCCGGGTCCCGCGGGTAGACCCGCACGGCATCCCATCGCCTGAGCAGGACCTGCCCCGGGGCGAACCCCCGCGGCTTGCGTATGTCGGCGACACGGCAGACGTGCACCTCCACCTTGCCGCGCGAGCCCCGGGCCTTCGAGTGCCAGGCCGCGAGCTGTGCCGCCTTCTCGAGGACACCACGGGGGATGTCGTCGAGCTCGTCCGGGTTCCGCACGATCACGTGGCTTCCAGCCGGACCGGCCACGTGGAGCCAGACGTCGCGCGGCGCCGCCACGCCGAAGGTGAGGCGGTCGTTGTCGGCGTCCCCCTTGCCCACGAGGACCTCGAAGCCCTCGAACTCGAACGAGCGGTACCCGCGTCCCTTGCTGCCCAGGCTCTACTCCCTCCCGCCGGCGCGACTCGCGCGCATGCTACGCTTCGCTCGTCCACGTCTTCAAGGTGGGTGCATGGACGAGTTCGACCTGGATCCCGAGGAGGTGAGGCGGCTGGGCCGGCGCGCGGCGGATCTGGTCGCCGACCACGTGGCGGGGCTGAGGGGCAGGCCGGTCTTCGGCAAGGTCGGGGACGCCGCAGCGGCCTTCGACGAGCCGCTGCCCGAGACCGGCTGTGCCGTCGACGAGGTGCTCGACGCCGCGCGCGACCACGTCCTCGCCCATCCCTTCGGCAACTCCCATCCCCGCTTCTTCGCGTTCATCAACGCCACCGCCGACCCCCTGGGGGCCGTGGCCGACTACCTGGCTTCGGCCATGAACAGCAACTGCTGGGGAGGGGACCACGCCGCGATCCACGTCGAGGACCGGGTCGTCCGCTGGATCGCCGCGATCCTCGGGCTCCCCTCCTCCGCCGAGGGGATCCTCACCTCCGGCGGCTCCATGGCCAACTTCACCGCCCTCGCCGCGGCGCGCCGGGCCATGGCCCCCGGGGTGCGCGAGGACGGCTTCTCCGGCACTCCCCCGATCGTCGTCTACACCTCGGAGGAGGCCCACAGCTGCGTGGACAAGGCCGTGGACCTCCTCGGGATCGGCACCCGGCAGCTGCGGGTGATCCCCACCGACGAGCGGTTTCGGATCCGGACGGATCTCCTGGCCGCCGCGATCGCCGCCGATCGCGAGGCGGGAGGGAGACCCGCCATCGTCGTGGGGAACGGCGGCAGCGTCAACACGGGGGCCATCGACCCTCTCGAGGAGCTCGCCGATCTCTGCGCCCGGGAGCAGCTCTGGTTCCACGTGGACGGGGCCTACGGGGCCACGGCCTGCGTCTCGGAGAGGCTTCGTCCACTCTTCGCCGGCCTCGAGCGGGCCGACTCCGTGGCCGCCGATCCGCACAAGTGGCTCTACGTCCCCTACGAGGCCGGTGCCGCTCTGGTGCGCGAGCCGGGGCGGCTCGCCGAGACATTCCGCCGACCCGCTGCCTACCTGGTCCACGACCCCGACAGCCCGGTGACCGGCCCCGTGCTCTTCAACGAGCGCGGCCCCGAGCTCTCGCGCGGCTTCAAGGCCCTGAAGGTCTGGATGGGGATCAAGCGCCACGGCCGGGCCGGCTACGCCGCGGCCGTCGAGCACGACGTGGCCCTGGCCCGGTTCCTCGCCGAGGAGGTCCGGGAGAGCGGGGAGTTCGAGCTGCTGGCGGAGCCGGGCCTCTCGATCGTGAACTTCCGCTACCGCCCGCGTGGGCACTCGGAGGCCAACCTCGACCAGCTCAATCGGCAGATCGTCAACCGCCTGGTCGGGAGCGGCGCGTTCTTCCTCGCGCCCACCCTGCTGCGCGGACGAACGTCCATGCGCGTGGCCATCGTGAACTTCCGCACTCGCGAGGACGACCTCCGGGCGTTGTTGGAGGACGCCTCGCGCCTGGGCCGGGAGCTTGTGAAGAGGGGGTGAGGGCCCCGGGGACACCGCCCCCGGGCACCCCCGGCGCTGGGGTCGGCCCCGAACGGGGAAGGAACGCGCGCCCGGTCTTCACCGAAGTCACACAATGGTCTAAGGTTGTCCCGTCTGCCCGGTTTCAAACCCTCGGTCCCCCTCCGGCATCTCATTGGTCGGAGAGGGGTGATGGGGGATGGACTCGCGGTGCAGGCGCTCGGAGGCAGATCCATTCCGACCCGCGTCGACGACGATCGCAGGGCCACCGAGTGGCGGCTGGTCCAGGACGCCCAGGCCGGCAGCCTGGCCGCCTTCGAGCGCCTCTACCGCGACAACGAGCGGAGGGTCTTCGCCTTGTGCATGAGGCTCTCGTCGGATCCGGCCCTCGCGGAGGAGCTGACCCAGGAGGTCTTCATCCGGGCGTGGCGCAAGCTGGGCTCCTTCCGGGGCCAGAGCGCCTTCTCCTCGTGGCTCTACCCCCTGACCGTCAACGTGGCCCTCACCGAGCGACGGTCACGACGGCGGCGCCTGGCCCGGGTCTTCCCGACCGACGACGTGACGACCCTCGAGCCCAGGACGCCGGCGCCGACACCGGAGACAGGCTTCGACCTGGAGAAGGCGATGGCCGGTCTTCCTCCAGGGGCCCGGCGGGTCTTCGTCCTTCACGACGTGGAGGGGCGGACCCACGAGGAGATCGCGTCCCTGCTGGGGCTCGCCCCCGGGACGTCGAAGGCCCAGCTGCACCGGGCCCGGAAGCTCCTCAGGGAGGTGCTGGCATCATGACCTGCCATGAGATGGACGGGAAGCTGAACGACTGGGTGGACGGCACCCTGTCCGACGGCGGCAAGCGAGAGGTGGAGCAGCACCTCGCCACGTGCGCGGACTGCCGCCGGCGGGATCAGGGTCTCCGCGAGATCCTGAGGCATGCGGCGGCGCTCCCCCGCTCGGTGACGCCGCCGCGGGACCTCTGGCCCGGGATTGCGGAGGGCATCGAGCGGCAGCGGGCCTGGTCCTGGCCCCGCCTCGGGGCCTGGCCATCCGTGCTGGCCGTCGCCGCCGCCGTCATCATCGCCCTCGCCGCCGTCCTCTTCGGGCGGCCCTCGCCGGCCCCGGTCCATACCGTCGTGATCCCCAGTCCGGGGACGTCCGAGACAGCGCCGCTCCACCCCGCCGCGGTGGAGAGGAATCCCGGCCTCGCCGCCATGGAGAGCGACTACCAGGCCGCGGCGGGCGCCCTCTTGGAGGCGCTGCAGGAGCGGAAGGACGAGCTGGAGCCCGAGACCCTGGCACGGATCCAGCGCAACCTCGCCGTGATCGACGAGGCCCTGGCCGAGGTCCACCGGGCCCTGGAGAAGGACCCGAACCGGCCCGAGCTCGAGCGGATGCTCGTGTCGACACACCGCAAGAGGGTCGATGTGCTTCGCGGGATGGTGAAGCTCTCGACGACCCTGTAGCCGTCCTGAGGAGAAGGAGGAAGTCATGAAGCGCGCAGTCTTCATCCTGATCTCGGTCCTCGCCGGGCCGTCATGGCTCGCCGCCCAGACGCCGGTGGACGAGCGGCGTGACGCCGCTGCCGACGGGGTCGTCGAGATCGAGAACGTGGTCGGATCGGTGAAGGTCGTCGGGTGGGGCGAGGCGGCGGTTCGGGTCACCGGCACCCTGGCTGCGGGAGCCGAGCTCGACTTCGACAGCTCGGGCAAGCGCACGCACATCCAGGTGGAGGTCGAGGCCCACGACCCCATGGAGGCGGCGTCGGATCTCGAGATCCACGTGCCCGCCGACAGCCAGGTGGAGATCGAGGGGGTTCGCCTGGACATCGAGGTGACGGGGGTGACGGGCACCGTCGAAGCGGAGACCGTCGAGGGTGGGATCACCCAGACCGGGGCCGCAAAGGAGGTCAGCCTCCAGAGCGTCATGGGCACGGTGGAGGTGAACGGGTCCAGCGGCAGGATCCACGCCGAGACCGTCAACGGGGCGGTGGTGATCCGGAAGTCCTCGGGACACGTGGAGGCCTCGACCGTCAACGGCAAGCTGGTGGTGAGCGACGGGCCGTTCGAGCACGTGGCTCTCGAGTCGGTGGCCGGAGCCGTCACCTTCGAGGCCGACCTCGCCCCCCAGGCGCGCCTCGACATCGAAGCCGTGAGCGGCTCCGTCGAGGTCTTCGTTCCCGCCGACATCAAGGCCGACTTCGCGGTCTCGTCGTTCAGCGGCGCCATCGAGAGCGAGCTCGGCGTCGGGACGGTCGAGAAGGAGAGCTTCCTTCCCGCCAAGGAGCTCAACTTCAGCACTGGGGCGGGCGGCGCCCGGATCAGCGTGGAGACGCTCTCCGGGAGCGTTCACATCCGGAAGCGCTAAGCCGGCCAAGACGTCAGACCTGGAGGCTTGAGATGAAGAGAATCCTGTTCGTGAGCCTGGCGTTGACCGCTCTCGCGCTGGCCCGCCCGGCTACCGCCGCGGAGAAGGAGTTCAACTGGAGCGGGTCGGTCGCCGCCGGCAATGCGGTGGAGATCAAGGGCATCAACGGCGGCATCGAGGCAGTGGGCACGAGTGGCAGTGACATCGTCCTGCGTGCGATCCAGAAGGGCAAGCGGAACGACCCGGCCGAGGTGAAGATCGAGGTCGTGGAGCACGCCGGTGGGGTCACGATCTGTGCTGTCTACCCCGGCAAGGGCACCCCCAACGAATGCCAGCCGGGCGAGGGCGGCCGCATGAGTGTCAAGGACAACGACGTCAACGTCCACTTCGAGGTGAAGGTGCCGGCGAGCGTCCATTTCATCGGACGCACCGTCAACGGAGCGATCTCGGCACGTGGCATCCGGGGCCGGGCCGAGGCTCACACCGTGAACGGAACGATCGAGGTCGAAGCGACGGGCCTCACGACCGCGGAGACGATCAACGGAGGCATCAGGGCCACGGTCGGCGACGCCGGCTGGAGCGACCCGGTCAAGCTCAAGACGGTGAACGGGGGCATCGAGGTCGCCCTGCCGGTCGACACCGCGGCCACCGTCGAGGCGACAACGGTGAATGGCGACATCGAGAGCGACTTCCCGCTCACGGTGAAGGGCAAGCTCGGGAGGCGGCGGATCGAGGGCTCGATCGGCGGAGGCGGTCCCCTCCTCGAGCTGGAGACGGTGAACGGGGGCATCGAGCTCAAGCACTCCAGCTGACACAACGGTGCGCAGACTCGATCGGGGCCGGGTCGGTGCCAGCCGCCCGGCTCGTTTCGCCCGCCCATCACCGGGGGAGAGCGGGCTTTCGAGGTTCTCGGAGGGACAGTGCCAGGGCACGACGAGACGGCGGACGTGGCGGTCCTGAGAGGCGTCTCGTCTTCGATCGCACGCTGCGAGCTCACGTATCTCCAGCGCGAGCCCATCGACCTCGGCCGCGCCGTCGCCCAGCACGCCGCCTACGCCACTCTCCTGCGCGACCTCGGGCTCGAGGTCATCGAGATCTCGGCCGACAGAACCTTGCCCGACTGCTGCTTCGTCGAGGACGTGGCGGTGGTCCTCGACGGCCTCGCCGTCCTGACCCGCCCCGGGGCCGAGTCCCGAAGGGGGGAGGTGCCTGCGGTCGAGGAGGTCCTCGCCCGCTTCCGCCCCCTCGCCCGTATCGAGGCTCCCGCGACGCTGGAAGGCGGCGACGTGCTCGCGGTGGGGCGAACGCTGTTCGTGGGACGATCCCCTCGGACCAACGCTGCGGGTGTCGACCAGCTGCGCGCTCTGGCCGAGCCCCTCGGGTACCGGGTCGTGGCCGTTCCGGTGACCGGCTGTCTCCACCTCAAGAGCGCGATCACCGCCCTCGACGACGAGCACCTCCTCGCCCAAACGCTCTGGATCGACCCCGCGCCGCTGCGAGGGCTGGAGATCGTCCCCGTGGCCCCCGAGGAGCCCGGGGCGGCCAACGTCCTCCGCGTGGGCGGGACGGTGCTGGCCCACCCCGGCTTCCCGCGGACCCTCGAGCGTCTGGCCGCCCGCGGCTACGACGTGCGGCCGCTCGACGTCTCCGAGTTCCTGAAGGCGGAGGCCGCTCTAACCTGCAAGAGCCTCCTGTTCCGCCGGGAGGAGCGACCCTAGCGGCCCGCAGCGTCGCGTTCCGCGCGAGGCGGCAGACGTCCGGACGCACTGGGCCTCGCGCCCAAGGCCGAGCGGGAGGCCCATCATCGGGAGCCTCGCGTCTCGTCTCACGGGGGGGCCACCCGGCCTCGACTCCTCCGTACGAGGGCCTGGCTCGGCTATGCTCGGGAGGCCCAGCTGCCATGCCCGGTCTCGCCCGCCTCCGCGCCACCCCCGCTCGAGGGGAGCCCTGACGGCTCCCCGGGTCCAGGTTCGTCGCGGGCACCAGGGGGGGCTCGAGCTCCGCGTCGACGGCACGCTCGCCTCGCTGTACCGACCCGGGAGAGGCGTCACCGGGGTCGTGTGGTGGGCCCTGGCCGCCCCCGTCGTCCTGCTCCCGCCCGGCCGACGACGGGTGCTCGTCCTCGGCCTGGGCGGGGGCTCGGTGGCGGGTGCCCTGCGCGTGCTCGCGCCCGAGGTCGAGATGGTCGGGGTCGAGCGAGACCCCGCGGTCCTGGACGCGGCCCGACGTCATCTCGACCTGGACGGCCTGGGCCTGGAGGTGCGGACCCTGGACGCCCGCGAGTACCTCGCCCGGGAGAGGCGGCAGTTCGACCTGATCGTCGAGGATCTGTTCCTCGGCTCCTCCCGCTCCGTGCGCAAGCCGGGCTGGCTCCTCGAGGAGGGCTATCCGGAGATCGGGAAGCGCCTTCGGCCGGGGGGCATCGTGAGCGCGAACACGATCCACGAGATGCCGGCTCTGGTGCGCGCGGTGCGGTCCTTCGGGGCGCCCGTCGTCTCGCTCGACGTGCGCGGCCACTGGAACCGCGTGGTGGTCTCCGGGAGTTGCCTGCCGGCGCCGCGAGAGCTGCGGCGCGGCCTGCGCCAGCACCCCGCGCTCGCCCCCGTCCTGGGCCGTATCGCCGTGCGCCGGCGCTGACCCCCGGCCCGCCGGCTTGGCGAAGGTCGTGCCCCTGCTTTCCGGAGGGTGGTGTATCATGATTCAAGTCCCTCCTAACAAGACAGAGTGCCCGTCTTCGTGCGCCCGTCTCGGGCGACCGGGGGCGACGCTCCGATCGAGAGGAGCCATGCGATGAGGACGGCGGCCGCCTTCGCCCTGGTGGGGGCACTTCTCGCGTGCGGGGGGTCCTCTCCTCCCACGTCGCCCCCCTCCGAGCCCTCCACGCCACCGGCTCCCCCGACGGGGTCGGTCGACCTGTGCTCGGGTCTGGTGCAGGACCAGGTCGAGCGGGCGGTCCCGCCCCTGGAGCGGCCCCCGCGCCTCGCCCCCATCACCGACCCCGCGTTCGGGACCCGTCTCGTCCGCATCACCGACGTCAGCCCGGCCGAGGGCGAGGGCGCGGTGATCAAGCCCATGTACTCCACCACCCAGGCCTGGAATGCGGACGAGTCCCTGCTGATCCTGTGGCACCGCGGAAGGGGCCACGAGCTGTACGACGGCCGGACCTACGCCTTCCGCCGCACCCTCCCGCTCGAGTCGCCCACGGACATCGAGCAGGTCTACTGGGACCCTGTGGATCCCGACGTCCTCTACTACCCGTCGAGCTACCAGGCCCGGCCGCGTCTCCTGCGCTTTCGCGTGTCTCTCGGAACGAACGATCTCGTGCGTGAGTTCACGGGCGCGCCCACGAGCTGTCCCGTGGCCTGGGACGCGCTGCTGTCCACCGGCAACGACCCCCAGGACATGAGCTGGGGGGCGGAGCGCATCATCGGCCTGAACTGCGGGGACACGAGCTTCCTGTACTCGATCGCGGAGGACCGGGTCCTCGGCGTGATGAGGGGGGATCTCAGGGGACGGGCCCCCGCGCCGTCCTACGACGGCATGCTGGCGTATCACCGGGGCCGCGTGCTGAACCAGTCCCTGGAGGTCCAGCGGAGGCTCGATGTCGTCAATCCCGGGGAGCACTCGTCTCTGGGGAGAGGGGCGTCCGGGCCGCTCTACGCTGCCGTGGACTTCGACGGCTCACCGCCGGGGACCCTCGTCGTCCACGACATGCGGACGGGAGAGAAGCGCCCGGTCATCTCCACGGCCAATGGCTGGCCCTACCCGCCCTCCGGGACGCACGTCTCGGGCCTGGCCCGCACCGGGCCCCTCGGCTGGTTCGCGGTGTCCGTCGTCGGACAGCCCCCGGCCACCTGCCTGCCCTGCGGGGAGCTGCTCCTGGCGAACGCCGACTCGGGAACGGTGTGTCGGGTCGCTCACCACCGCAGCTTCGCGGGCTGGGGAAGGTGGGGCTACTGGGCGGAGCCCCACGTGGTCCTGAGCCCGAGCGGGACACGCCTGCTCTTCGGCAGCGATTGGGGCGACGGGACGACGGTGAACACCTACGTCGTCGAGCTGCCGGCGTACTCGGGCCGCTCCTCCGCCCGCTGAAGGCGAGCCACCGCGGCCCTTGGGGTCAGGCCCTTGGCTCCGAGGGGTCGGGGCGGGCGCGATCATCGTCGTCCGCCCCGGGCCGACCGGGCGCGCGTCGTCGCCGGCGCACGACGGCGACACCGCCTTCGACAAGCCGGTGGAGCTGCTCGCGGACCGGGGCCCGCTGGCAACGCACCCGCACGAGGGGCCGGGACGCGAGTGAGAGCTGCAGCTTGTACCGGGTGGCGCCGTTCAGGAAGTCGTACTCCCTCCGGCCCTGCTCGATGGCCCGCCGGATCGCGTGGGCGTGAAGCACGATCCCCGGCCGGATGCCCCTGGGCAGATCGATCCGGCGACCACTCTGATAGAAGTAGACCTTGCCGTTCCAGACGATGTTGTAGGCGATCGCCACTGGCCCGTTCCCCACCTCCAGCCACACGAGCTCCAGGCAGCCCCGCTCGAGCAGGGACGGCATCACCCGGGCATGAAAGCTCGCGAAACGCTCGGAGAGAAACGCGCCCCCGTGCGTGCCTCCCCAGCGCTCTCCGTGCAGCTCCAGCAGAATGCGGCGGCCCTCGGCGAGATCGTCTCGAGTCGCCGCCACGCGCAGCGTGGCGGCCTTCTCCGCCCAGGTGTCGAAGTCGCGGAGCGAGCGCCGGACGAGGTAGCGGCGATTCGAGGGCAGGGCGGCAAGGTACGCGTCCCAGGACGAGGGCAGCGGGACGTAGGGCGCCTGGCCTGTCACCTCTTCCCAGGCCGTCAGCCCACCGGCGCGAAGCGCGGCCACGAGCCGCCCGGGCAGACCGCGGCTGCCGTCCATGGCCGGGAAGAGCAGCTCGTCCCAGGTCCCCAGACGGCCGTCGCGAAGGGCCTCCACAAGGGTGGCCAGCACCGAATCCTCGTCTGCCGGTGTGGAAAGCGGGCCGAGGTACTCGGAGCAGACCTCATCGGCTTCGGCCTCTCCCGTGCCCAGCATCTCGAGCCGGCGAAACGGGATCCCCGGGCGGTACCAGTGCACGCGGCGGAGCAGGGGCACGAGGCCCACCAGATCCCCCTCCTTCCGGATGGCGAGCGTCCGGAGGGCGCGCCCCCCCAGGGAGCCGAAGACCGCCCACCAGGGGACGAGCCAGGACGGCGAGAGCATCAGCTCGTCCGTGCCGCTGCCTCGGAGCAGCGCCTCCCACTCGAACGCGAGACCCTCGAAGCGTGCCGCATCGGTCACGACCTCCGCCGTCACCGATCCGGCCTCGGTAGCGCTCCCCCTGTCACGGGCTGCAGTCATGACGGTCACCCTCCTCGTCGCGCCAGGATCTCCTGCGCGGCCTGCCGCCGGGCGGCCTCCCAGCGGGCGGGATCGTGGTTCCAGTCTCCGTGCTGGCCCCAGAGGGGATGCCGCCAGTGGGGCGTCCAGCCCTCCTCGTTCAGCGCCGAGCGGACCACGTCGGACACGAGCGCGTCGGCATCGCCTCCCACGTCGCTCAGCAGCCTGAAGTACTCGTAGTCGAAGAGACCGCGCCGGAGGGCCTTCATGCGGAAAGAGGATACCGGACCCTCGATGGCGGGAAAGCCGATGGACGGGAGCATGGCCCCGGGATAGAAGAGGACGCCGTTGCCGAGCAGCGCCTCGGTCCAGTTGACGGGGTTGCGGTACGGATCATCGTTCCAGAAGTTCCCCACCCAGAGGAAGATCCCGTCAACCCCGTATCGCCAGGCGATCCAGGGCCAGCTGCGCATTCCCAGCCCTTCGTCGTTGGGGCCGCTCCCCCCCACGAACGGCTCGTGCTGCTGGTAGAACCAGGTGCGGTCGCCGGCCCCCTGCCGCTCTCGCATGCGACGGGGAACGTAGCCTGCGCCCGAGGTCGCCCAGATGTCGATGCCGCCGTGGAGGGCGGGACGAGGCCCCACCGTGACGAGGTGGGCGACGCCCGCTCCGGCCGCGTGGATCGCCTCTCCATAGTCCACGATCAGGGAGGCCAGGTGCGGGTGGGAGTCGAGGGCCGGCTCGTCGATCATGTACATGAAGAGACGAGGCCGGGACCAGCCTCGCTCGTCGAAGTGATCCCGGAAGGCACGAGCGTAGTCCCCCAGTGCCCTCCGGTGGGCCGGAGTGAGGGCCGAGTCCTGGCGGAAGTCACCCCCGAAGCGGGGTGAGTGGTCGGCGCGGGCGCCCCACCAGATGAAGCCCCCGACCTTCCAGCCCGGGGGAGGCTCCCCGTCGTCGAAGAGGCTCCCGTCGAGGACAGGGCCGTTCATCTCGTCGTAGGAGGACCAGTCGATCTCGAGGAGGCGCCCGTCGGTCTCGTTCCAGGAGGCGCGTGGCTGGTCCTCCATGATCTGGGTCCAGAACCGGTGCGCGTGCGCCATCTCCTGGTAACGCCAGTAGACACTTCGAAAGGCGGAAGGACTCACGGTCTCCGCCTTCTCGCCCCGCCGGAGGCGCGTCGCGTAGAGGGGGACCCAGGCGGCGAGACCGGACCGCTTCGGAATCTCGAAGGGGAGGACTTCGAGCTCCACCGGGATCTCGACCGGGTCGAGACCGACCCCTCGCAGGCGAAGCCGCCCGCGGTAGGCGCCGGGCACCGCGCCGCGTGGGATGGACACGTCGATCCAGAGCGGCTGGTTGCGCCGTGGCGTGAGCCGCACCGGCGCCGCCACCGCCGCGCCGTGGTCGTCCCAGAGCGGAACCAGGGCGTCGGGATACTCGCCCGGACCGAGCGCCACCACCGTCGATTCGACAGCCGGGCAGGCGAGGTAGGTCTCGAGAAAGACCCCGACATCCTCGCGCCCGATCCGGCCCCTCCCGCTGTCCAGCGCATCGACATCCACGTCCACGGCGAGGGGCTCGCGAGCGCTCAGGACCAGCTGAAACGCCACCGTCTCGCCCCGGGCCCCCTGGAGCCTGACCGGGGCGTCGCCCGTCCCCCGCGGCGAGCCGAGCGTGTCGCCGGGACGGACCTTCCTCGACTCGCTCACCGCCCACACGCCGAGGCCCTCGGGCGTCGAGCGGCGCTCACGAGATGGGGAGGCATCCAGCCCGAGCAGCACTCGCTCCACGCGGCCCTCGAGGCGGCGAGCGAGGCGAAGCAGGCGGCCTCCCACCGACGGAAGAAGAATCCCCAGGGCCAGGACCGCGGCGGCCGCGGCAACCGGGGGGCGCCTCACCGTCCGTCCCATCTCGGACGGAGACGCGGCCAGGTCTGCTGCCACGCGTCGTGGGCGCCGTCCAGCTTGAGACGAAAATCGGCGAGCCCGTCCCGCCCGGAGACCTCGGTTCGACGGAGCCGCAGGGGCTCGGTCTGCGGGACGTTGACTCCGGGGTCGCCGGTGACCGCGGCCTCGAACCCGGCATCCGCCACGATCGCGCGAACCGCCTCGCTCTCGCTCCCCCGCGGGTAGCAGAACAGACGCGGCGCTTCCCCGTGGCACCGCACGAAGGCCTCGCGGCAGCCGCTGACCTCCTCACGCAGCTCTTCGGGGGCCAGCCCCGCGAGATCGCGGTGGGTGTGCCCATGGCCCCCCAGCTCGAAGCCACGTGCCCCGAGATCCTCCGCCCCGGGCCAGTCCAGCGCGCGGTCGTAGGCGCAGCACCCCTCGTACCGGTCGATGGTCGCGGCCGCGCCCATGCGCCCGGTCACGAGGAACACCGTAGCCGGAAACCCCATCCGCTCCAGGACAGGAGCGGCGAACTCGAGGTTGTCCCGGTAGCCGTCGTCGAAGGTGAGGCAGACCGCCCCGGCCGGGAGCGGGGGGCCTTCCCCCCGCAGCCGGGCCGCGGCCTCGGCCAGGGGGAGAACGGGACGGCCCGACTCGGCGAGATGTTCCATCTGCGCCCGGAAGGCAAGAGGGTGCACGCTCATCCGATCCCCCGGGTGCCGGTCGTTCACACGATGGTAGGTGAGGACGCGCAGAGACGGCTCGGGCGCCCTTCGCGCGACGAGGCCCGCGGAGCGAGCCACCATCCGGCGCGCGGCCCCCCGAACACGACCCCCTGGGGGCACCGCCTTGAAACGGGCGCGCGGAGAGCCGTCGCGTGGTTGGAGTAGATCGGTGTAGAGGTCCTCGATCCCCTCCATCATCGCATCGGACGAGAAGCGCTCTCGAACCGTGCGGGAGGCCGCGGCGCCCAGAGCACGCGCCCGCTCGGGATCATCCAGCACGGTGGCGAGACCCTCGGCGAGGGCACGCGGGTCGCCGGCCGGCACGAGCACCCCGCTGCGCCCGTCTTCGATCACCTCGGGATTGCCGCCGACATCCGTCGCCACGATGGGACACGAGGCCGCGCCCGCCTCGAGCAGTGCGATCGAGAGCCCCTCCGAGTGCGACGGGAGGACGAACACGTCGAGCGCCGCGAGCACCCGCGGCACGTCCTCGCGCCGCCCCGCGAAGAGGACCCGATCCCCGAGACCCAGCGCGCGGGCCTGACGCTCGAGCGTCTCGCGGTCGGGTCCCTCGCCCACGAGCACCACGCCGAGATCCGGCTGCCGATCCGCGAGACCTCGGATGGCCTCCAGCAGCACCTCCAGGCCCTTTCGCCGCTCGAGCCGGCCCACCGTTCCCGCGAGCTTCCCGAAGCGCTCCGCTCCGAGCTCCCTGCGCACCGCGCCCGGGTCGACGGGCGAGGCCCCCTCCGGGAGCGGGAGGCCGTTTCGGACGGTCACGAGACGCGGGACGGGCAACCTCAGCACCCGGGCCAGGTCACGGGCGAGCTGCTCGCTCACCGGGACCCAGCGGTCGGTCAGGGGAGCGAGGGCCCGGTCGACGAGGCTGTGAAGGGGCGAATCGAGCGAGAAAGCGCTGTGCTCGTGGACGATCACGCATGGTCGTCCGGCGAGGGCGGCAGCGAGGCGCCCCCAGGTGGCGGCGGTGAAGGCGTGCGTGTGCACGATCGCGAAGCGCTCTCGCCGCAGGAACCGCGCGAGACGCAGCAGGAGCGCGGGGTCGAAGCCGGGCCTCTTGGCGAAATCGACGACCCTCACTCCCTCAGCCTCGAGGGCCTCGCCCCATCGCCCCTTTCGCACCAGGCAGCCGACCACGGGATCGAAGCGTCGCCGGTCGAGCCGCCGAACGATCTCCAGCACCTGGCGCTCCGCGCCGCCGAGGTGGAGGGCCCAGATCAGGTGCAGGACCCGGGCCGGCTTCACTCTGCCACCCTCGGTGACCGCAGCACCACGAAGGCGAACGGGCCATCGGCCAGAGCGAAGGGCGAGCCGGCACCGGTCATTCGTCATTCTCCAGGAGCTTCTCGTAGAGGCGTTCGTAGCGACGCACCATGCTCCCGAGATCGTGCTCGCGATGCGCCCGCGCGCGGGCGGCCGCGCCGAGCCGCCGAGCGAGGGCCGGTGATTCCAGGACGGACACGCAGGCGGCGGCAAGGGCGTCCGGCGCCTCCGACGGGACCAGCAGGGCCTCCTCGCCATCCGTCACGATCTCCGGCACGCCACCGACGCGCGTGGCCACGCAGGGGAGGCCCATGGCCATCGCCTCGATGAGGGCGTTTGGCTGTCCCTCGGAGCGGGAGGGCAGCACGAAGAGGTCGGCGGCCTCCAGCAGGTCCGGGACATTGGAGCGGTCACCGGCGAGAAGGAACCGGCGATCGAGACCCAGATCGTGCACCTGCTGGCGCAGCTCGTCCTCCTGAGGCGCGTCCCCTTCTCCGACCACAAGGAACCTCGCTTCTGGGACCTGCTCGAGGATGCGCGGGGCGGCCGCCGCCAGGACATCCGAGCCCTTCACCCGGGTGATGTGACCCACGGTCACCACCACCGGGCTCCGGTCGGGGAGGCCCAGCTCACGGCGAACCTCCGCTCTCCGTCCCCGCGGGGAGAAACGACGGAGGTCGATGCCGTTCGGGATGACGGCGATCTTCGACGGCTCGATCCTCTCGCGGCGCGTGACGATGTCGGCCACGTCCCGCGACACGCAGACGACCCGGCGCGCCCACCGGTTGGTGCGGGCCAGCGCCCACGCCATGGAGCGTCCGTCGCCAAAGCCGCGGTCGCGGCGCGTGGTCACCAGACAGGGGACACCGGCCACACGCGCCGCCAGAGACCCGAAGACCGTCGCCGAGCTCAGGTAGGTCTGAACGATGCTCGGCCGCTCCCGCCGCAGACGGCGCACGAGACGCCAGAAGGACCGCAACGCGGTCAGCCCGTAGATGCGCTCCGTCCCGAGCGCGTTCAACGGCAGGCCGGCGGCGCGGACCGTCTCGGCCATCTCCCCTTCGTACATCAGACAGGCGATGGCGGGCGCCAGCCGGGTCCTGTCGAGACCCGACGCGAGGGCGAGAAGGTGCGTCTGCGCCCCGGCCAGTCCCATCTTGTCGATGAGGTAGAGGATCCGGCAGGGCTCGGCCCCGCCGGCCGGCTCGGCCACGGTCACGGGGAGGCCCTCCAGGCTGCACCTTGCCGCCCGGACAGGAAATGGGGAAGGGCGGCCGCCGCAGCGAGGTTCAGGAGCACGACCGCGTAGGGGATGGCGAGGAGGCGGGGTCGGCGCGCCGCTCCCTTCGTCAGCCATCCGGCGCCGGCGAGACCGTAGAAGGCCGCCTGGAGTGCGAGCAGCACCGTGAAGAGCCCCGACCCGCTCATGGAGAGGACGAGGGAGGCCACGAGCGCCGCGAGGAGGCACCACGGCACCAGCAGGCGCGCGAGCTTGTGGGAAACGAACGCGAAGAACAGCGGATTGCGCCACGGAACGAGCAGGGAGGGATCGATGGCGACGAGCTGGTAGTTGCCGGCGAGGGTGCGGACCTTTCGTCGGAACTCGCGCCCGGCGTCCTCGACGGGCTCATCCCAGGCTCGCGCCGCGGGCTCGAAGACCACCCGGTAGCCGGCCCGGGCGACGGCCATCGGGATGGCCACGTCGTCGAGGATCGTGCGGGGATCGAGGATCGGAACGAGACGGCGCCGGACGACGTAGATCGCGCCGGTCACGCCGACCGTCGAGCCCACGCGGCTCTCGAGCTTCCGTACGCCCTTCTCGAACCTCCAGTAGGCCCCGACTCCCTCCGCCGCGGAGGAGGACCCGGAGCGGATGTGGAGCTCCCCGCTGGCCGCGCCAACGGTCGGGTCCGCGAGGTTGGCCACGAGCGCAGCGAGCGCCTCGCGCTCGAGCTGCTGGCGGGCGTCGCAGAGGAGGAGCACCTCGCCGCGCGCCTCAGGGACGACGGCGTTGAGGGCCGTCGCCTTCCCCCGGGGGCCGGGAAGGGGCAGGAGGCGCACGCCCTCGGCGGCGAAGCTCTCCGCGATCTCCGCGGTACCGTCCGTAGAGCCGTCGGATGCGACGAGAATCTCCAGGCGGTCGCGCGGGTAGTCGAGATCGAGGCAGTTGCGGATCTTGCGGGCGAGACGGGACTCCTCGTTGTGGGCGACGATGACCACGCTCACCGAGGGCGTGGTCGGCAGCTTTCGGACCGCGGGCGCGGGGCGCAGCCGGGCCCGCAGCCCGAGGGAGAGGGGATAGCCGATGTAGGCCCAGCCGACGATCAGCGCCGAGATCCAGAAGAGGGCTCCCAGCTCAGTAGATCCCACGGTCGCGCCTCCGCCGCTGCAGGACCAGATCGTAGAAGCCCGAGAGCTCGAGCGTGAGGAGGGCTTCGCTGAGGCCTCCCCCGCCGTCGGTGCACATGCCCTCGGTGACCCCCTTCCGCTCCAGCAGGAAGGGATCGGAGCGGGGGGTGACGCGACCCTCGATGGTCGAGACGGCCCCCTCGTAGCCGGCCCGGCGCACCGTCTCCTCCACCTCCGGAGTGACGTCGTCGCGCTTGCCGTTGGGGTAGGAGAAGTACCGGACGCGGCGACCGGTCCACTCCTCCAGGCGGCGACGGGACTCGACGATCTGCCGCTCGGCCTCGTCGGGGTCGAGGCGGGAGAGTATCGGGTGGTCGAGGGTGTGGGAGCCGATGTCGCATCCTTCGCCCGCGAGCTGCGCCACCTCGTCCCGCGTCAGGAGCTCTCCCGGGGCGCCACCGCCGCCCCACTCCCTCTCGCAGCGGGCGAGGTGGCCGCGCACCTCGCTCCAGGGCCGGTGCTTCCAGGCCTCCCTCAGTCGCGTGAACGCGCGCACGCGGGAGGGCGCGTCATCGAGCCGCTCCGGCGGGTCGTTCAGGCCGACGTCGGCGGTCGTCGCGCCGGCCGGGGCCGCCTGCACGGCCGAGGCCAGACGATCCCACCACAGCGACTGTCCGGATTCCACCGCGGCCACGGTGACGAAGATGGTCGCCGGCATGCCTCGGGCCCGCAGCGCTGGCCAGGCCTCGGTGAGGTTGTCCCGGTAGCCGTCATCGAACGTGATGGCCACTGCCCGCCGGGGCAGAGCCCGGCCCTCGCGAGAGGCCTCGACGATCGACGACAGGGGAACGACCTCGAAGTTCCGACCGAGGGAATCCAGCTGCTCCTCGAAGAGGCGGCGCTCCACGCCCAGCCGATAGAACGGTCGGGCGCCGTCAGGGTAGACACGGTGGTAGCGGAGCACGAGCGGCGCGCGCTGACGCCACCTCAGGAAGGCCTGGGAGAGACCCATGGCCGCAAGAACCTCGGCGAGCCGGCGCTTGGCGCTCCCGCGACCGACGGGCACGCTCACCGTGGCCTCCCGGCCGCTCCGCCCGCCTCATCCTCCGCGCGGTTGACCCACAGATTTCTCACGCGCGAATAGTGCCTCTCGCCGAGCAAGCTCCGGAACGAATGCAGCAGCAGATGACGCGCCCGCCAGCGCCCCACGACCGCCGGCCTCTGCTCGGCGAGGGCGCGGACGGTGTCCGGCGAGTCCCCGCGTCTCAAGGCGAAACGGGGCAGCGGGGCCACGCCGACGTCGGGGCGGGCCAGCCGTGGGTCGGATGTCGCCACGAGGACGTAGCCTTCCTCGCGGGCCAGGCGGACGGCCCGCCTCCCCCCTGATCCTCCGGGGAGCGAGAGGGCGGCGGGGGCCGCGCCCAGCTCGGCCGCGAGGAGGCGTCGCGCCTCCCGCAGCTGCTGGCGGATCCCGGAGTCGTCCAGGTGGGCGAGACGGGTGTGGTCCAGGCCGTGGGCGCCGATCCCCATTCCCTCCCGGTACAGCTCCCGCACCTCCGGCCAGCTCAGGTAGCCGGGCTGCCCGATCCAGGCGGGGACGACGAAGAAGAGGGCCCGCCACCCGCGGCGGCGCAGGGCGGGAAGGCCCACGCCGTGATCGCTCTGGTTTCCGTCGTCGAAGGTGAGGCAGACGGCGGGCTCGGTCCCCACGGGCGACTCTCCCGAAGGCGAGCAGAGCGTCCCGGGATCGATGACACGGGCCCGCGCCGCCGCGAGCGCCTCGAGGTGGGCCTCGAAGCTCTCGGGCGTCACCGCGTAGACCTCCTCTCCCTCCTCGCGCCCCGGCAGCCGCCCGCTGCCGAGCCGGTGGTACATGAGGACCGTGACCCTGCCCGCCCTCACCGGACCGCCCCTCGTGCGGCACGGCCGGGCAGGAGCCGTCGGGCGTGGGCCCAGAAGTAGGAGAACTCCGAGGGTGCGAAGAGGCGCACACCTGCGAAGTAGACCACCGCCCCACCGACGATCGTTCCGGCCAGCGCGGCGACGCTGGCCGGCTCGAGTGTCATGTGCACTAGGACGTCGAGGCGGCTGAGCGGCCACACCACGGCCGTCATCAGGGCACCGGCCATGGCCAGCCGGACACCCGACCGCAGGGCCATGCGAAGGCCCTCACGCTGCCCCGGGCCTCGGAGGAAGGCGCCCATCAGGAACAACTTCACGAACTCGCCGACGGTGGCGGCCAGGGCGATGCCCCGATGGCCGAGACGAGGGACGAGCAGCCAGCACAGCAGAACGGTGATGCCGGCCCGCAGGAGGCCGAGCTTCATGGGCGTCACGGTGTTCGCCTGCGCGAAGTACACGGTCAGCAGGATCTGCCCCAGCCCCAGCGGGAGAAGCAGCGGAGCGTAGATCCGCAGCGCGGCGACGGTGAGCGCGGTGGATTCCGTCCCGAAGGAGCCGCGCTGGAAGAGCAGGACGACCACGGGTTGTGCCAGCAGGGTGAGACCCAGGGAGGCGGGCAGGGTCAGGAGCGCGGTGGCCACCAGTCCACGGTCGAGATTGCGAGAGAACTCTCCCCCCCGCCCCTCGGCGAAGTGCTCGGAGAGAAAGGGTAGCAGCGCCTTCGACAGCGACATCCCCACGGTGGTCGCCATGATCTCCACGCCCATGTAGGCGTAGCCGAGCGCCGAGAGGGCGCCAGGGCTGAGCAGGCTGGCGAAGGCGGCGTTCACCACCTGGTTGATCTTCGCTCCCGCGTTGGAGACGTAGACCGGCAGGGTCAACTTCAGCAGGCGCACGACCGCGGGATGGCGCGGGTCGAGCATGAGGGGCATGCTCACGCGCTGAACGCGCAGCCCGACGGCATTGACGAGAAGCTGGCTGAATCCACCGAGTACCATCCCTGCGGCCAGGGCCATCGTCCCGTACTCGTGGAACATCACGAGGAAGAGAGTCGACGTCGTCTGGAACACGACCTCGCCGAGCGCCGGCACGAGGAAGTGCTTGCGCGCGTTGTGAAGGGCAGCGAGGATGCGCGCGACTCCCATCCCGAGGGCCATGAACATGAGGAGGCGGGTCTGCACGACGTAGATGGCCCGCGCGTCGGGATCGAGCCCCGGCGCCACGACCCAGGACAGGGCACCGGCGGCGATGGAGCAGGCAACGAGCACGCCGCACAGCAGGAGAAGCCAATACGTGAGCAGGCGCGAAGCGACCCGGAAGGCCTCCTGCTCGCCCAGCCTGGCCCGGGCCTCGGCAAAGATCGGGATGAAGTTGAAGAGCCCGGTGATGGACATGAGCTGCGCCATGTCCGGGATGACGAGCGCGAAGAGGTAGATGTCCATCGCGCTCGAGGTGCCGAAGTAGTAGGCCGCGAGGAGGTTCTTCACGAACCCGAGAGCGGTCACGACCATCGCCGCGCTGCCGATGATGCCGGTCGCCCGCATCACGCTCTGTCCCGTCGTTGTTCCCATCCCCTCTTCCTCAGCCGGCCAGGGGGCCGGCCATCCCTTCCTCACGGAGTCGGGTCAGGCCGGCAAGACGGCAGGCGAACAACGGCAGGCTGTCCATGCTGGTGTAGACGCGGGGCAGCTCGAGGGGGTCCGACGCGCGGGTCGCGAAGCCGGGGCTGGTCGTGCACGCCCACTGCACCCCCAGCTCTCGCAGCAGGTCGAGCGTTTCGGATGTGTAGTCGGCGCAGGTCCCGTTCGGGCAGGCGAACCCGGAGGCGACGCGGCCCACGCGCTCGCGGATGAGATCGAGCGACATGGCAATCTCCTGCCGCGCTTCGTCGCGCCGGAGGCGGGAGAGGACGTAGTGTCGGTGGGTGTGGCCGCCGACCTCCACCCCGCCGGCGGCGAGCTTCCGTACCTGCTCCCAGGTGAGGGGAGTGGGCGCCGGGCCGACCGCGTCGCCATCGAGCCGACGCCACAGCTCGCCGGTCACGTCCTCGACCTCGGACGCCCCCGACCGCTTCAGGTGTCCCGCGACTCGTCCCAGGGCATCGAGCCGCTCCGCCGGCGAGCCCAGCGGCCAGGGCCCCAGCCCGCGGGTGGGAAGCTCGAGGACGGAGGCCGGAGTGAGCTTGAGGAGCGCACGCAGGCGATCCAGCCAGAGGAGGCGCCCCTCCTCGGGAGGTCCGGTCGCCAGGAACAGCGTGGCGGGCAGGCCCCGTTCGCGCAGACGAGGGAGAACGACGGCGTGCGTGTCGGCGTATCCGTCGTCGATGGTCAGGGCCACGCGCGGCGGGCCGGGGGGACCGTCCCGAAGCCAGCGGGCGAGCCCATCCAGGGTGTCCACCCGGTATGTCGCTCGCACGTGATCGAGCTGGGCCTCGAAGGACGCCACGTCGAGAGCGGGGAAGAAAGGGTCGTTCTCGTCGTTGACCCGGTGGTACATCAGGATGAGGCCGGTCCGGCCACGACGGTGTGCCTCGCCCAGTCCAACGAGACCCGTCGAGTACAGACACCGCGCCACGCCCCGCTTGAAGGCCCGGATCACGGGCATGCCCCTTGCCCCTGGCAACGGTCAGGCTCCATGCCGCCCACGACGCCGAAGTATCCACGAAACGGCCGTGAAACACCCGTCTTCAGGGCGACCGACCCTGGTCGCCGCGGCGCACCGGGGCTCCGGCGAAGCGGATACGGGGGGCACGGAGGCCGGGGAGTTCCTGCGGTATGAGACAGGCCTGGCATTCACCCTCCACACGTTCGACGACGACGGGCGCCCTTGCGGCACAGTGCTGACGGGAGGGAGACATCCAAGGATAGCGATCCTCGGGCTGGAGAGCAAGCACCAAGCGCCCCACGACCCGAAGACCGTCCGGCGTCCCTGGCGCGCCGGGCCGCGCTTCTGGACGGTCCCCGTCGCTCGGTCCCGAGAGATGGTACTCTCTCGGGCAATCCCATCTCCCTCCCGACTGGATCAAGAGATGAAACTCGCCATCGGCCTCGTCACCGTCTTCCTCGTGGGAGGGTGCTCGGCACCCTCGCCGGCGACGCAGGACCCTTCGCCCTCGACGTCTCAGACGCCCCCGACCACCGCGGCGGCTCCAACGGAGCTGTGCGCCGGCTTCGTGACGGACAAGAAGGAGCGCCCGGTACCGGAGATGCCGCGGCCGGCCCTGCTCGCCCCGGTCGTCGATCCCGCGTTCGGCTCCCGGATCATCCGGATCACCGACTCCAAGCCGGAGGAGGTGATCAAGCCGATGTACTCGACGATCCAGGCCTGGAACGCCGACGAGTCCTTGCTCATCCTGTGGCAGCGGGGCAAGGGCCATCAGCTCTTCGACGGTCGGACCTACGCCCGTCTGCGCGACCTGGACCTCGAGTCGCCCACGGACATCGAGCAGGTCTACTGGGACCCGGTGGATCCCGACGTCCTCTACTACCCGTCGAGCTACAAGGCGTGGCCGCGCCTCATGCGCTACCGTGTCTCCAGCGACAAGAGCGATCGGGTGCGGGACTTCCGGGGCGAGCCCACCAACTGCCCGGAGAACTGGGGCACGCTGCTCTCCACCGGGGGCGATCCCATGGACATGAGCTGGGGACCCGAGCGGGTGATCGGCCTGGCGTGCGGCGAGACGAAGTTCCTGTACTCGATCACCGACGACAAGGTGCTCGCGAAGATGGAGGTCCCCGGAGGCCTGGCCCCGGCCCCGACCCACGACGGCAAGCTCGCCTACCTGCGCGGACGCGTCTTGGACACGAAGCTCGAGGTCCAGCGCGAGCTGAAGCTGGTCAACCCCTCCGAGCACGCGAGCCTCGGCCGCGGGTCGTCCGGACCGCTCTACGCGGCGGTGGACTTCGATGGCCAGCCGGCGGGAACGCTCGTCGTCCATGACATGCTGACGGGAAGCAAGACCCCGATCATTGCGGAGTCCAACGGGTGGCCCTATCCCCCGTCGGGGACCCACGTTTCGGGGGTGGCGCGCTCCGGGCCGTCTGGCTGGTTTGCGGTCTCTGTCGTGGGCAACCCCGGCGAGGTCTGCCTGCTCTGCCAGGAGCTCCTCCTGGCCAACGCCGACACCGGCACGGTGTGCCGGGTCGCCCACCACCGAAGCTGGGCCAGGGAAGGCCACTGGGGCTACTGGGCCGAGCCCCACGTGGTGCTGAGCCCGAGCGGGACGCGTCTGCTATTCGCCAGCGACTGGGGCAACGGACCCTCCGTCGACACCTACGTGGTCGAGCTCCCCGGCTACGAAACACCGCGATGACGCTCCGGCGCCGCGGGGGGCCCCGGACCCGGATCCATCGAGCGACCGGCTGCTCGCCCGGCGGCCGGCGCGCGCCCCTGCGACCTCACCGGCGTTGCGCCAGCGGCCCGGGCCCGCGGGGAGACCGTCACTCGTCGCCCGGAGCGCGTTCGCCCCGAACGTCCCCGTCCGGATCCTCCGGCTCCGCATCCTCCTCGGCGTCGTGCGGGAACGTCCTGACGGCGCAGAGCGTCCCCCCGAGGAGCCAAAAGCCTCCAATCAAGGCGTCTTCGGCGAAGCGCGAACCGAACATGCAGCTGACCAGCACCGCGGCCAGGCACCCCAGACAGGCGAGACCGAGGCGCCGCTCCTCGCGACTGCGTCCACGCCACCAGGAGGAGAGCGCCGCGAGCCCCATGCGGGCCAGGATCGCGAGCATGAGGAGCAGGGCGGGCAGGCCCAGCTCGGCCCCGGTCAGGATGTAGGCGTTGTGGGCGTCGCGCGGCGCCCCCTCCTCGAGCGGATCGGGCGTGTAGTCTTCCACCAGCCTCGCGAAGGTCCTGAGGCCCGTCCCGGAGATCGGGGACTCCCGGATCATCGCGAACCCCCCGCGCCAGAGGTTCAGCCGTTCGGCGCTGCTCTTGTCGAGCTGGTCCTCGATCCCCTCGCCCAGCATGGCGCCGTCCGCGCCGGTCTGGTCGAAGCGGTCGCGGACGGAGTCCGGCATGAGCTGCGGGTACGAGCGCGCGACGAGGCCTCCGGCGCCGATGATCCCGACCCCCAGCGGGCTCACCATCCCCACGACCGTCGCGCTCCCGGCCAGGAGCGCGAGGAGCGCTCCGCGCGAGAACGTGAAGATGATGGCACGGCCGACGACGAGGAACGCGGCCAGGCAGAGGGCGCGCGGCACCCACCGCCCCTTCGCCACCGCCAGCGCCAGCACGGGAGCCCCGTAGTAGGCGAGGAAGGCCCCCATCGAGTTGGGCTGCCCGAGGACCCCCGGCACCCGCTCCTCCTCGATGGAGCGACCTCCCCGCATCTGGACTCCCTCCACCCAGGTCAGAGCGCCGATGAGGAACGTGGTGTACGCCAGGCTCGTCAGCAAGGCGTTGGCGTCGCCCTCATCCTCGACGGTGCCTCGGGCGACGAAGAAGAGAATCGTCGGAGCCGCCCACCAACGGTAGTCCATCAGGAGATCGGCCACGTCGATTCCGCCCCCCAGGAGCTGCCCCCTGATCGCCCCGAGGGCCCCCAGGAAGAGGTAGCCCACGACCAGGTACTCGAGGACGCCGAAGGGCCGACGCTGACGCTGGAGGCTGCTCGCCACCCAGGCCGCGATGCCGAGACCGAGAGCCAGGTTGCCGCCGTTGAGGCCGGGCAGGCCGAAGATCGGAAAGGGGTAGGCGCGGCTGAACGGAAGGTAGGCGATCAGGATCACGACCACGAGGCTGGGCCGCGAGACGACCGTCCAGGCCCCTGCCGCCACCATGGCCAGCAAGGCCAGCGAGACGATCTTCCCCTCGGGATTGGCTTCGATCGCGCGCGCCAGGGCGAACACCGAGGCGAGCGCGCAGGCGACGAGGGTCGTGGGCAGCTGCCCGGCCGCTCCCTGCGACTGCTCGCCGTCCGCCGACTCGATGTCCTCTCCCTGCGCGGCCAGGGCCGACTGCGTGCTCACGGTCCTCAGCGGGCTCCGCGTCCCACGACGACGACCTTCAGCGTGTCGAGCAGGATGCTCAGGTCGAAGGCAAAGGACATGTGCTTGATGTAGTAGAGGTCGAACTGCAGCTTGAGCTCCGCGTCCTCGATGCTCGCACCATATCCGCAGCCGATCTGCGCCCAGCCGGTGATGCCGGGACGCACGGTGTGGCGCTCGTCGTAGAAGGGGATGACCTGCCGCAGCGCGTTGACGAAGTGTGGGCGCTCCGGTCGCGGGCCCACGAAGCTCATCTCGCCACGCACCACGTTGACCAGCTGAGGGAGCTCGTCGAGGCGCGTCTTGCGGAGAAAGCGACCCAGGCGCGTGATCCGGGGATCGTTGGCGGCGGACGCCCAGACCGGCCCCGTCGCGGCCTCGGCATCGATCTTCATCGTCCGGAACTTCAGGAGCTGGAACGACCGTCCGCGCTCCCCCACCCGCTCCTGACGGTAGATGGGAACCCCGGGGCTGGTCAGGCGGATCGCGAGGGCAACGAGAAGCATCACCGGGGCGGCCGCGACGAGCATGAGCAGCGCGACGACGAACTCGCCGCCGATCTTCAGCCGACGGAGGAGGCGCGACTCGTCGAACCCGCGGGAGAAGATCAGCCAGCTCGGGCGCAGGTTCTTGATCGGGATCTGGCCGGTGAGCCGCTCGAGGACCGCAGCCCCCTCCTCCACACGCACGCCATCGATCCGGCACCTGAGCAGATCGTTGACCGGGAGCTTGCCCCGCCGGTCGTCGAGGGCGACGACGATCAGCCCGATTCGCAGCCGACGCGCGAGAAGGGGTAGCTCGTCGACGGTGCCAATGACCGTTGGGTTCACGATGCGGCGCCCGACGTCGGCGGGGTTCTCGGCCAGGAAGCCGAGCACTCGCACGGACCACGGCCGTCGCTCGAGGATCTCGCGTGCAACCCGCTGTGCGGTCGACCCGGTCCCCAGGATGATGAGGTTCTCGGCCAGCGTGTCCTCTTCGCCGAGCCAGCGGTACAGGGCCCGAATCGAGAGGATACCGACGAAGCTCAGGACGAAGTAGAAGGCCAGGACGCCACGGCCGACCGTCAAGGGGGGAAAGACGTAGTAGATGATCAGCAGAGCGACGAGCCCCGCCACGAACGCCTGCCCGAACCGCAGGGCGGTCTCGAGGGGTCGCCGGAGGGGCCAGTCCTCGTAGAGATCGGAGTAGTAGAAGCACAGCTGTATGACGAGGGTGTTCACGATCGCCTTGGACAGGAGATGGGGGTAGGCCAGCAGGCCGTCGACGCTCTGCCCGAAGCGGAGATAGGTGGCGACGAAGAAGGTGAGGGTGAGCGCGACGCCGTCGAGCGCCGGGAGCAGCAACGGACGAAGAGAGGAATCACCACGCATGGCTAGCACTTCCCATATCGTCGCCCGGCGTAGCTGTAGTAGCTAGGGATGATGTCGCGCTGATCGTTGAGGACGACGCCAAGCAGCGTGCCTTCCCGCAGTCGCGACACCGCGGCCCGGATCGTCTCGGTTGGGCACCGCCGCGAGCGCACCACCAGCACGAGGCCATCGATGTGGTCCTGGAGGATCACGGCGTCGGCCACGGGCATGAGGGGTGGCAGATCGAGCACGGTGAAGTCGAAGGCTCGTCGGGCGCTCTCGAGCGCATTCACCATCGGGGGCGCACCGAGCAGCTCGAACCGTCGGCTTGTCAGTTCGCCGGTCGTCGCCACGACGAAGCTGCCCTCCGACGGGAGCCGGAGCCGAATCCCCTCACGCCGGTTGTCCAGCCATTCGCCGACGCCCTCGGCCTTGCCGAGGCCGAGCTCGCGGGCGACGGCCGGCCGTCGGAGGTCGAGATCGAGCAGCGCGACGCGGGCCCCGACGGTGCGGCTGAGGGCGTGCGCGAGGCCGATGCTCACAGTCGTCTTGCCCTCACCTGCGGCGGCGCTCACGACGCCGATGCAGGCAGCCCGATCGGAGGGCAGTCGCATCTGGAGCCGCGTCGCGAGAATGCGGAAGTGCTCGGACGCCACGGATCGTGGGTCGAGCACGGCGGCCGTGACCCCGGAAAGGCGGGTGCTCTCCACCTCCTGCGGAGGAAGGAGCGGGGCTTCGATCGCCCGCTCGCCGTCCTCCCGGGCCGCGGGGACCTTCGGGCCCGCCGGGAGACGCCGGAGCGAGGAATCCGGCCGGCTGGCCACCGGAGAGCCCGACGCCTGCCCGGACTCGGCCAGATCCATCTCGAGCGAAGCCTGAAGCTCCCCCGCGCTCACGCCCGCTCTCCGGCTTCCCGGCGCCCCGGCTTGATGCGGGGAATCGTGGCCAGCAGCGGCTGGGAGAACAGCTCCTCGAGCTGCTCCGCGCTCTTGACGGAGTGGTCGAGAAACTCGACGGCGAAAGCCGAGACCAGTCCCAACCCGAGCCCCCCGACGAGCCCGAGGAATGCGAACAGGGTGCGGCTGGGGAAGAACGCCTTGTCCGGGAAGTGCGCGGGGTCGAGCACCTTGAAGCGTTCGCCCTTCCACCTCTGCTCCAGCTGCTCGGCCATCTGCGCGTCCCGTTGCGTTCGGAGAAGGCTGATGTAGCCCTCCCGGAGCTGGTCGTAGTCGCGAGTGAGGGTGGCGAGCTCCTGCTCCGTCCGCGGGGCCAGGTCCACGCGGTTCTGAATGCGCGCCATCTCCGCTCCCAGGTCGGCCTCCTTCGCCCTGAGCGCCGCCAGCTCCGCCTCCGCGCGGCTGAGCTCCCGCCCGACGACCGAATCCTCGACTGCCGCGGACGGAGAAGAGGGGCGCCCGGTGTGCTGCCCCTCCACCTCGCGGATCCGTCTCAGAAGCACCTGCACGTCCGGGTGCTGGTCGGTGTACCGCGTACGCAGGGTGGCGAGCTCTCCCCGAAGGCGATCGAGCTCGTCCGGGCCGTCCTCCAATCCCGCGATTGGCGGCCGCCGCTCGGTCCTCAGCGACTGCCGGAGGAGGTCGACCCGGGTCTGGGCCGCCCGCAGGTTCTCGGCCAGCGTCTGCTGCTCGAGCTGGAGGCGCTGCAGGGTGGCCAGGTTCGTCCCCAGCTGCTCGGGCAGGCTGCCGAGCCGCTTCTCCTTGAAGCGGCGCACCGCCTCCTCTTTCTCCTCGAGCTCCCTCCGCGCCTCGGCGAGCTGACTGTCGATGAACTGAGCGCCCTCCGTGGCCTGCACCTCCCGCGCCTGCTCGGCCTCGTCGATGAAGAGCGTGGCCAGGCGGCCGGTCACCATCATGGCGACCTTCGGATCGGTGTGGACGTACTCGATCGAGAAGGCGTCGGTCCCCCGCGTGTGGATGCTGATGGCGCGGCGCATGCGCTCGACGAGGTCCGAGAGCGGAGGCTTCTCCTTCCCCTCGTCGGTGGGATAGGGATCGAGATCCTGGATCACGCGTTCGAGCCGCGTGCGGCTCAGCACCTCTTGACGGATCGTGTAGAGGCGCCTCGCCATCGACTCGGTGGCGATCTGCCTCACGAAGGTCTCCGGGACCTTTTCCGACTCCACGAGGATGAGCGTCTGCGAGCGGTACTTCTTGGGGAGCACGAAGGCCAGGGCGATCGCGCTCGAGAGAACCAGCAGCGCTGGCATCAGCACGAAGAGTGGTCGCCGCAACGGGACCTCGAGGTACTCCTGGACGGTTCGGAACCCGAACAGATGCTTGTCTGCGCTTCGACGGTTTCCCATGGTGCTCGCCCTCAGGCTATGATCGACACGCCGTGGGGCTCCTCCGGAGTCTCGACCGCCAGCCGTCCGTCGGAGGAGGTGCAGACGACGTCGAGGTCGTCTACGTGGGAGAGTACGAAGTCCAGGTCCTCGTGCCGACCCCGCCCCCGGAGCTCCTCGGCGCTTCGCCCCCACGAGAGCAGCGAGACATCGGCTCCTCCCCAGCGCTCGACGGTCTCGTGTGTCCCAAGGCCGACAGCGACGAAGCCGCTGTCGACGAGGGCACGGGCGAGGTGGGCCGCGGCGAGACGGTCCTCGCAGCGGATGTCTCCATCGTGTGCAGCATCGAGCACGAGGACGCGCCGATGCCTCAGGGCCAGGCGTCGCGCGGTCGCCGTCAGGTTGCGGAGGCAGACCAGGTAGACCTCGGGCCAGAAGAGCCCGTTCGCGGCCAGCGTCGCCCCGGTTCCGCAGGCCAGCACGAACGGTCGCTCGTCTGTTCGACTGGCAACGGCGGACGGGCTGTTGCGGAGCTCGAATCCGGGACGCCAGGCTTCGTCCTCGTCCGTAGCCAGGAGCGGGTCTCGGAGCTCGCGCCCGAGAAACAGTGCCGCGGGGGCGCTCGCGGCCGGGTAGACGGGTCGCCGCTGGGCGGCTGCGGTCACGAGCGTCGTGGTGTCGCAGATGACGTCGACCAGCACGATCGCGTCGCACGCCGAGTGCCGCACCGGGCTCTCCGATACTGAGTCAATGGCGACGGTACGCGCATCAGGCATTCCGGTTCACCTCACTGAGGGAAAGGCCAGTATTCAACGATGAAACCCCACGTAGTCCAGTGCCACGCCGACCCTGAAGTCGCTCACGGCGGGTCGCTCATTGACCTCGGCTCGGCGCCGGACCTGTAGCAGGGGCGCCAGGCCGAGAGTCCGGGTCAGGCGAAAACGCAGGCTCACGGCGAGGACGTCGGTCGCGTAGCTCAGGCCCTGATCGACCGGGTCCTGGTTGATCCCGTGCGATCCGGTCACGTTGAACGTGAGCCAGGGCCGGGGCGTCGAGACGACGATCAGGCTGAACAGGTTGAGGATGCGGTCGGTGCCGAGCCCGGGCCCGGGCGAGACTGCGCGGCGGTAGCGAAGGCTCCAGTTCGTCAGGCCCGCCTCGTAGCCGAGCGTCCCGTTGGCGTTGAGGGTCCAGCGCACGTCGCTTCCCTCGAAGGAGCGACCATCGGTTCCCAGCGAGGCCGCTAGAGTCCAGCGGTCGCTCAACCTGCGCGTGAAGCCGCCGAAGACGGTGTTGGTGATGCTGTGCGTGCCCTGCCCGTACTGATTGGACTGGAAGCCGTAGGCGAGACTGAAGGAGCTCCGGGAGCTGCTGGATCGGCTGAGCGACGCCCCCGCGGAGATCGCCTCCGCGTCGACCAGCTCCTCGGAGTCGAAGAAGTAGCGCCCATAACCCGCGGTCAGGTCGAGGCGGGTCTGTGCTCCGAGCTGCCGGCCCAGCCCAAACCCTCCGTTGAGCCGCTGCGAGAGAGTCAGTGGCAGCACGAGTCCATCGGTCGAGGGGTCAGCCTGGAAGTCGGTGTACTCGACCCCGCCGTTGCCCGTGAACGAGAGATCGGTCAGCGTCCCCACTCTCCCCGAGGCGCTCAGACCTCCGCCGTAGTGATAGCGGTTCGTATCCACTCCGGTCCGATACACCGATCCTCCGGCGCCGACATCGGCGGAGAGCGTCCAGTTCGGGATCCTCCAGGTCCGGGTCAGCCCTCCCTCCCCGAAGGCCGATGCGGACGGTTGCCCTGCGGGCTGGAAGGATGCGTTGCTGTTCCACCCCCCGCCGAGCGACGCCGTCATCGCGAGTCCGGCGAGCGGCCCCTCTACCTCCGCCGCCGGGGTCGGCTCAACACCGGACGGCTCGACGGGCTCGAGCTCCTGCGCGTCGGCGCGCCCGAGGACGCCGGGAGCCGCAAGGAGCCCCAGGACGAAGGCGAAGGCGCGGAATGATCGCTCTCTCGTCACGGCACCAGGATCGTGTCCCCCGCCCGCAGGGGGATGTTCTCGGCGGGGTCATCGCCGTTCTCGAGCTTCTTGTAGTTGACGGATTCCACCTCCCCGGTCCCCTCGCGATACACGAGCAGGTGATCCGTCTTCGCGAACTCGACGAACCCACCGGCGAGGGCCAGGGCCTGGAGAAACGTCGTGGGCTTGTCCAGCGGGTACGCGCCGGGCTTCGACACCTTGCCCACCACGAAGAACTGGGCGATCTGGCCGGCGCTCAAGCCGACGGTGACGCTGGGGCTGGTCAAGTACTCCGCCAGCCGCCGCTGGATGGTGGCGGCCAGGTCGGTGGTCGAGGAGCCTCCCGCCGCGACGTCTCCGATCAGCGGCACCGTCACCATGCTGTCGCTCCGGACGAGCAGCTCCCGCGTGAGGTCGGGCTCCTTCCAGACGAACAGCTCGAGTCGGTCGCCGGGCCCGATTCTGTACGGCTCCGGGGGCTCGGCCGCCGCTGGCTCCTGGGCGACCACCGACGTCCCCGCGAGGGCACCCAGGCAGGCCGCCATCACGGCGGTGCGCCACATCCTCTCGCGGCGGGCGCGGGAGCGAAGGCTCGCGCCCGCCCGTTTCCTGCAGGTGGTCCGGTTCACCGTCCTCTCCTTCCCGCTCACACCATTCGTCGGTCGTGTGAATCCGGGAGGGAGGTCGGATTCCCAGCTCTTGAGGCTGACCGGCAGCAGCCCGGCCAAATCCTTGAAGTGAGGTTTCATTTAACGACGGCCAGACACGCCTGTCAAGACGAAAGGCCCTCCATCGCGTAGGCCGTATCCCACGTGTACACAATGCGCTCGACGGCGGACGCGCTTTCATCCATCGCGCCCGACGAGGACGGCCCGATCCCGGGAGGGGGAGTTGGCGACGTGCCCGGCCATCGAGTAGCCTCTCGCGCTAGGGAGGAAGTGGATGCGCTCATTCGATGAGATCAAGGACCGGTTGCGCCGGGAGCCGCGCACCTGGCTGGTCACGGGGGTGGCCGGGTTCATCGGCTCGAACCTGCTCCAGTCCCTGCTGGAGCTGGACCAGTCGGTCGTGGGGCTCGACGATTTCGCCACCGGGCACCGCGCCAACCTCGACGAGGTGCGAGACCTCGTGGGACCGACGCGCTGGGCCCGGATGCGCTTCCACGAGGGCGACGTTGCCTCGCCCGCCGTTTGTCGCCAGGCCCTCGACGGCGTGAACGTGGTCCTCCACCAGGCCGCTCTCGGCTCGGTGCCTCGATCGATCGAGGATCCCCTCGCCTCGAACCACGCCAACGTCACCGGCACCCTGGCGCTGCTCGAGGCCGCGCGGCGCGCGGGCGTGCGACGCTTCGTGTATGCCTCCAGCAGCTCTGTGTACGGCGACAGCCCGACGCTCCCCAAGGTCGAGGACCAGATGGGCCAGATGCTCTCGCCCTACGCGACGACCAAGCTGGCCGACGAGCTCTACGCGGGCGTGTTCGGGCGCCTGCACGGCCTCGAGACGGTCGGGCTGCGCTATTTCAACGTGTTCGGCCCCCGCCAGGACCCCGAAGGAGCCTACGCCGCGGTCATCCCGTGCTGGGTCGCTGCGATGATCCGTGGTGACCAGGTCCGTATCAACGGGACCGGCGAGACCAGCCGCGACTTCTGCTACGTGGCGAACGTGGTCCAGGCGAACCTCCTCGCGGCCACCGTCGAGGACGAAGCAGCGGTGAACCAGGCCTACAACATCGCCGTCGGGAGCCGCACCAGCCTTGCCGAGCTGTTCGAGCTCCTGCGGGAGCGTCTTGCTCCTCGCCATCTTCACCTGAAGTCCCTGAGTCCGGTCCACGCCCCCTTCCGCGCCGGAGACGTCCTCCACTCCCTGGCTGACGTCAGCAAGGCGCAGCGTCTCCTCGGGTATGCGCCGACTCACTCCATCGAGCAGGGGCTCGATGAAGCGCTGCCCTGGTATGAGGCACACCTTGCGTAGGACCTGCGTTCCGGCAGGGCGCGACGTTCCGGGACGGTTCCCGAGGGGGGGTTCCGGGTGAGGGGGATCGTCGTCCTGCTCGAGCCGCCGGCGTTGCTCGGCTGGTCGCTTCTGGGTCTCGTCTGGCTCGCGCACCGCCGAAGCGGAGGCGTCACCTGGACCGCCGGCGTGATCGCCGCCGTGTACTTCTGGTTCGCCACGCCGCTCGGGGCCAACATCATGGTCGGATCCATCGAGGGCGATCCCTCGGCGCCCCGGGCGTGCCTCGGAGCCGTGACGCCGGACACGGTCGTCGCCCTCGCCGGAGGCGTGAGCGGGCCATCTCCGCCCGATCCGCCGCTATCCCGGCTCAAGGAGGCGAGCTTCCGTCGCACGATCGCGGCCGCGGAGATCACGCTGGAACATCGCGAGGCCCGTCTGATCCTGAGCGGGGGTGCGGGCGGGCCCGAGGTGGAGGCCGAGCTGATGCAGAGACTCGCGGTCCTTCTCGGCGTGCCGCCCGAGCGCATCGTCGCGGAAGATGGGTCCCGGAACACCGCCGAGAGCGCGGCGCGGGTCGGCGCCATCCTCCGACGCCTGGGAGCCGATCACACCCATCTCGTCACGTCGGCTCTGCACATGCCGAGGGCGGCTCGAAGCTTCGAGGCGCAGGGAATACGAGTGTGCCGCCACCCGGTCGACTGGAGACAGGTGCCGATCGAACCTCGGTTCGCCCTCCTTCCCCAGATCAGCGCGATGGAGAAGAGCGTGGAAGCCGTCCAAGAGATGCTCGGAAGCCTCTGGTACGGCCTGTCGGGAAGACTCTCCCCGCGCCCGGCGGCGCACGGCCCTGGACGTTCGGGGCCCGGGTCGCTCGCCTCAGAACTTGCGCGACCCGATCAGGCCCTGGTCCATGTGGGCCAGGCGGAGGTACTGCGCGAGGATGTGCATCAGTGACTGGTGGACGTCCTCGATGACGCCATAGTTGTCTGCCCGGACGTGCAGGCTCACGTCCGCCAGGTCCGCGGACCGTCCTCCCGAGAAGCCGCACAAGGAGATCACCGAAACCCCGTTCGCCTTCGCCCAGGCCGCGGCCCGCACGACGTTCTCGGAGTCTCCCGAGGAGCTGATCGTGATCAGAAGGTCGCCGGGCCGGGCGAGAGAGCGCATCTGATAGACGAAGATCTCGTCGTAGGAGATGTCGTTGCCGATGGCCGTGATCATCTCCACGGTCGAGCTCAGGGAGACGATGCGGGGACGCAGCCCCGTGTCGGTCTGCACCAACTTGCAGTGGTCGCACACGAGGTGGTTTGCGATCGCGGCCGACCCCCCGTTGCCGCAGGAGTAGACGATCCCGCCGTTGGCGTGGGTCCTGGTCAGGATGGCCGCGGCGTTGCCGAGTCCGTCGCGGTCCACCGTCTTCGCCGCTTTCGTGACCTGCTCGAAGTAGGCATCAGCGAAACTGCCAGGATCGCCGAACTTGTGATCTGGGAAGGCCATTGTCTGCTCCCTCTATCCTGAGCCGTCGAGATTGCTCCTCACCGCGTCCACTTCTTCCTTCGCCCTGGACATGAGGAAACGGTCGTCGCTTTGCAGGGACACGAGCTGGAAGCCCTGCCGGATCATCTCCGTCGCGACCGCCGTCGAGTTGGTGTGGATTCCCGCGGGCACGCCATGCCGCCGAGCGGCGCCGAGGATTCGCTGCCTTGCCTCCACGACCGCGGGATCGGACTGCCCCTTGCGAGGCTGGCTCCCCAGGGCCATGGCGAGATCGGAAGGCCCGACGTAGATCGCGCTGATGCCCGGGGTCTCGAGAATCGCGTCCAGGTTCTCGATCGCCTCGCGGGTCTCGATCTGTGGAATGACCAGGGTCTCGTCGTCGGCCGAGACGTGGTAGTCCCCGCCCCCGTGGCTACTGCCGCCGCCATAGTACTTCGCCCGGATCGGCCCGAAGCTGCGGAACCCCCGGGGTGGATACTTGCACGCCGCGACGAGAGACTCGGCGTCCGCCCGGGTGTTGATCATGGGGCAGATCACCCCGTACGACCCGGCGTCGAGGATCTTCATGAGCCAGGCGGGGTCGTTCCAGGGCACCCGCGTGAGGGGCATCACGGGCGTGGTCGAGATTGCCTGCAGCATCGTCACCGCGACCTGGTAGTCGACGAGACCGTGCTGCATGTCGATCGTGATCGAGTCGAAGCCCTGGTGGGCCATGATCTCGGCCGAGAAGGAGCTGGGGATCGAGCACCAGCCATTGATCACCGCCCCTCCCCGAGCCCAGATCTCCTTGAGTGTGTTCGTTCTCATCCGACTCCTTCCTCTGTGGCGGTCCGCCGATCGTCACGTGTACTCCGGCGGGTGCTCCGCAGACGGCACGGCATTGCGGTCCAGTCCGGCGATGGCCGCCCGGCCCATGGCCAGGATCGCTTCTTCGGAGCTGCCCCCGACGTGCGGTGTGCTCAGGAAGCTCGGGAGGCGAAGCAGCTCCCGGTCCTGGGGCGGCTCGGTCGCGAAGACATCGAACCCGGCCCCGGCGAGCCGCCCTTCGACGAGTGCGCCCTTGAGCGCCTGCTCGTCGACCAGGCCACCGCGGGCCGTGTTGACCAGAACCGCGCCGTGCCTCATGGACGCCAGGCGATCGGCGTCGAGGATGTTCCTCGTGCGATCGTCCAGGGGAACGTGCAGCGTCACGACATCCGAGCGCGAGAGGAGATCTCCGAGACCCACCGGGGTCACACCGTGGGTCTCGTAGAACTCCGGAAACTGGCGGATGTCGTGGGCGAGTATCCGGCAGTCGAACGCCTTCAGAAGAACCGCCACGTCCTTGCCGATGTGTCCGCATCCGATGATTCCGACGGTCCGTCCGGTCAGGCACCTGCCCACACGGCTGCCCCACTCTCCGGCACGGATCGCCCGATCGAGCTCGGGCACGAGGTGCAGCAGGGCGATCATGAACGCCAGGGCCAGCTCCGCGACCGATCGCCTGTTGACGCCTCCGGTCCAGCCGAGGCGTATGCCGCGCCGGATCAGCGCCTCCTTGTCGAGCATGTCGGTTCCGACCCCGTACTTGCTGATCACCTCGAGCTCGGGGAGGCCGCGAAGGATCTCCTCGTCGAACCTCTCGAGCGCGGTGATCAGCTTTCGGCGACCGCGGGCGAAGTCGATCAGCTCCGGGCCGGCCAGGGCCCGCCCGTCCTCGTTGAAGCGGACGTTCGAGTACCGCTCGAGCAGCTCCGACCTCAGCACGGGATGACGCGAGAAGGAGCGGGAGGTGACGGCGATCGGGAGGGTGCTCTTCGTCACCTGGCTTGCGCCTCGATGGGCTGCAGCCTCGCCGCCTGCCGGCTCATGAACGACTCGTCGGCATCGTAGATGCCGAACACGAGACGCATCGTCTCGTAGGCGTCCCGTGAGGTGCCGTGCCGGACGGGCCGCCCGGACCGGATGCAGTCGACGAACTCGCCGAGCTCGCTCTCCCACGAGGGGTCCGTGTTGCAGAAGGTGCGCTCTTCCGGAGGGTTCCCGGCGGCGAAGCCGGTGTGCCGGCGGCCCTGGATGATCCACTCGTCACGATAGCTCCGACTGGACGACGGCATTCCGTCCACGATGACGTATCCGTCGCGCATGAAGATCTCGAGGGTGAAGCGGTGCTTCCATTGAGTGAAGGAGCTGTGGAGCATGGCGACCCGGCCGTCCGGCGTGCGGAGAAGGGCGAAGGCGTTGTCTTCCAGCTCGGTGTCCCAGAAGGAGGTCGTGCACATGCTCTTGATCTCTGCGAACTCGCCACAGAAGTGGCGGAAGAGATCGAGCATGTGGATTCCCTGGTCCAGGAGTATCCCGCCACCGGCCAGGGCCGGGTCGCTCCGCCAGGGACTCACGCCGGTGGCCGCCTCCGCCTTGCCGTAGATGCCGCGCACCCAGAGGATCTCGCCGTACTTGCCGCTCTCGACGATCTTCTTCGCTTCCATGATCCCGTAGTGGTACCGGTGATTGAACCCGACCTTCAGGACCAGCCCGGGATTGCGGCGCTCGGCCTCCATGATCCGTTCGACGTCTTCCAGACACAGACCCGGCGGCTTCTCGCAGAACACGTGCTTGCCCGCGTCGAGGGCGGCCACGGCGACCTCCGGGATGAATCGGTTCGGAGTGCAGACGAACACGGCGTCGACGCCCGAGGCGATGACCTCCTGATAGTCCGCGACGAGGCGTGCGCCCTCGGCGCCATTGGCGGGAGGGTTGGGGTCGGTCGCCGACACCAGAACCGTGTCCTCGTGCTGGCGGATGGTGGCGGCGCGGATGCCGCCCATCTTCCCAAGCCCGACGATGCCCATGCGGAGTGGTGTGACCACTGTCCCCCCCTTGAAGAAGCCCTAGACGTCTTCCAGTCCGGCCAGGCTACGCCGGCGCGTGCCGGGGAGGGATCGAGCCGAGACGGATAGTATAACCGAAGCCGGAGTGATGTTCGGCGTCGCCCGGCCCTCGGTCTGTCCGAGGGCTCGGCCGGAGAGCAACGAGCCGAACGGTTCATGCCCCACGACGCACCGCCGTCAAGAAGTCTGCCGCTGCCGGGCGAGGGAGTCGCCCGGCCGGCCGAGCGCCTTCCCCAGCCTATGGCGGAGGTAGCGCGCAGAGTTGGTCAGGGAGGGCCAGGGATCGCGTAGGGAGAAGTAGGGAAGCACCTGCCGGTGGGCGATACTGCGCAACCAGCCGACGAGGCTCAGCTCACCGCGTTCGCGCAGCTCCCGGAAGGCCACGAAGTCCTGCCGGGGATACCAGAGGCGGATGTTCTGCCGATACTCCCGAGGGCGCGGAACGGGCCTGCCGACCAGGTGGCCGTAGACGATCAGGGCGGTGTCCATCCCGCAGCGCACGAGCAGCTCGTGGGCGGCCGTGAAACGGGCGTTGCTTTCGATGAGCTTCAGCTGCCCGTCACGCGGGTCGCGCTTGAACTCCACGTTCCCGAGCCCCCGCAGGCCCACGCCGCGAAAGAAGCTCTCGCCGAGGGCTGCCGTCTCGGGCAGCCACTCGGTGATGTGGTAGCAGGCGCCACCCATGTTCACCGGCGCACGACGGAAGACGCTCTTCGTGAAATGGAAGAGGGCCTCGCCCCGTCCATCGATGTAGGTGTAGTAGCTGCTCAGGAGCCGGTCGGGTCCGGGCACGAGCTCGCACACCAGGAACTGGAGACCTCGTGCGAGCACGGCCCGAGCCCCCGCGACCAGGTCTTCTCCGGATTCGGCTCGCAGGTACTTCTGTCCCCCGAAGACTCGCTGAAACCGGTGAGAGTGCGCGGGCTTGATCATGGCGGGGAACTGGACCCGGGGCACGAGGCTCTCCACGTCCTCGAGGGTCGCCGCTTCCCAGAAGCGCGGGGCGGGGACTCCAAGCCCTTGCGCCAGCTCCAGGGTCCGCTGCTTGTCGAGGAGAGCCCGCCGCAAGCTCGGCACGTTCTCCTCGAGCAGGTAGCGCTGCTCGAGCTGTGACTGGTGACCGGCGATGAACTCCAGGGCGTCGTCATTGCAGGCCAGGACGACGCAGCCCTCGAGCTCGGGGGAGGGATGCTCGAGGAGCAGATCTCTCCAGTACTCTGCCGGCCCTCGTCCGTCGGGAATGGGCAGGCGCTTCCAGCAGAAGCGGCTCTTCAGCGCGAGGCAGTGCGATCCAGACGACACTCCCACGCGAACACCTCGACGCCCGAGGCTCCGTGTGATGGCAAGCGCATTCTCCTGCCCGCCCAGCACGAGGGCCGGTGGAGCGTCGCCGCCGAGAAGGGCGCTCAGGGCCGCCCCCCCGCTGCGGCGGAGAGCCGGGCCCCGGGAGCGTCCAGGAGCTGCTCGAGGACCAGCTCCGCCACCGGAACGACGCGGTCTCGTTCCGCGATCAGGTAGTGGTGGTGGAGTCCCGGAGTCGTGTTGACCTCGCCGATCTGACCGCCGCTCACCTCCAGGGGAACTGAGGGATCGGACGTCATGAGATCGATGCCCACGAACTCGATTCCCAGCCATTCCGCGAGGTCCTGGGCCAGCCTGACCAGGGAAGGATGAAGATCCCCCCTGACCGAGTGGTTCTCGTGCGAGGCGTTCTGGTTCACCACGGACTTGACCTGGACGGCCTGGCCCGCCGCGGGGACCGCTCCCGGGCTGAGCTTCTGGTCCTCGAGGTGGAAGCGAGCCTCGATATCGAGGGTCAGCGGATGAAGGGCGCGAACCTCCGACGTCTCCAGGCGCCGAGACGTCTCGAGGCCCATGAGCGCCTGGATCGTCGTCCGGCCATCGCCCACGACCGTCGGAGGGTCCCTTCGAATCGCGTCCACCAGGCGACCACCGAGGACGAGAAGGCGGAAGGACGCGCCCGCGACCTGCTCCTCGATCATCAGATCCCGGGTCGCTCGTGCCGCCGCTCGCGAGGCGGCGCCGAGCCGAGCCTGGGTGGTCACGCCGGTGGTGACCCCCTGCCCGGCCCCGCTCTCGCGCGCCGGCTTCACGACCGCCGGGCGATCGAGCTCGCGGAGGAAGGCCGAGGCCAGGCCGAGGCGGCCGAGGTCGTAGGAGAGGTGACGGACCACGCGCAGTCCCCTCTCCGCGAGAAGGCGGTTCGTCAGGACCTTGTTGCCGGCCATCTTGAGGCGAAGATGGTCGTCCAGCATGACCTCCGGCCCACGGACCATCGTCCAGCGATCTCCCCGCCGAATCCGGTGGAATCCCCACCCCATACGCTCGATCTCGGCCCCCGCGGAGCGGGCGGCAGCGGCCCAGAGCTCGTCGTAGAAGCGGTCGCGTCGGGCCTGGAACCGCGCGTCCCGTCGCCGGGCGCGCCGGTCGAGTCGTGCTCTGATCTGGTCCAGGGTCCGCCACAGGAGCGGAGCGATCGACGTCGCAGGCAAGAACGACCTCCTGACTCGGGCCGGTGGGCGGCTTCTTCTGTCGGAGGGAACTTGATGGTCACCGATCGGGGTTTCTTCGTCAAGACCCTGCCGCCGGACCGCCGGACCGGACACCGGTCGGCCATCGCCGTCAAGGCCTGGCGCAGCAGCGACAATGATGGTAGAAGTCCGCGGGTGATCGTCCTCTCGTCTGTCGACCCGCAATGAGCCACAGGATCTTCATCACCGGCACGCCAATAGCGGAGGCGGCCCTCCAGATCCTGCGCAACCGCAAGTGCCTGCTCGAGATCGGCGAGCCCACGGATACGCCGGATGATCTCGTGCGCAAGCTGGCGAGGTTCGACCCCGATGGCCTCATTGTCAGGCAGGGACGAATCACGGCCGCAGTTCAGGACGCCCCGAGGCGCCTGCGCGTCATCTGCAAGCATGGCGTGGGGACCGACAACATAGACATCGAGGAGGCGACGAAACGAGGGATTCCCGTGCTGTTCACCCCGGGGACGAACGCGGAGTCGGTGGCGGAGCACGCGTTGGGGCTGATCCTCTCCCTCACCCGCCGGATCCCGCAACAGGACCGGCGCATCCGCGGCGGGGTCTACGAGAAGGCGACCTACGACGGCCAGGAGCTGCACGGCAAGACCCTGGGGCTCGTCGGTTTCGGGCACGTGGGAAGACGCCTGTGTGGACTGGTCGCCCCGTTCGAGATGACGGTTCTCGTCCATGATCCCTTCTGGACCGCCGAGCCGCTGGCCGGGCACGTCTCGATGGTGCAGCACCTCGAGGAGCTGCTGCCTCGAGTGGACATCCTGAGCCTGCACTGCCCTCTCTCGCCCTCCACGAAGGGCCTCATCAACCGGCGTACGATCGCCATGATGAAGCGGGGCGCCTGCCTCGTGAACACCGCTCGGGGCGGCATCGTCGACGAGCATGATCTCGTGGAAGCCCTGCGAAGCGGGCATGTCGGTGGGGCGGCCCTCGACGTGCTGAAGCAGGAGCCGCCCGCTGCCGACAGTCCCCTCTTCGACCTCGACAACGTCGTCTTGACGCCCCACGTGAGTGGCACGTCCGAGAGATCGATGTCGAACATGGGGCAGCAGGCGGTCAGGAACGTGCTGGCGGTACTGGAAGGGGAATCGGTGGATCCAAGGTCGGTCCTGAACGGCCAGGTCCTGGGGATCGCACCGACCGACGGGCATTCGAGGTGATGGCACCCGTCGGCGGCGAGGGTCGCTTCGGCGACCCTCGCCGCCGCGCTCTCGTGGCCTCGAGCTCGACCCTGCGCCCGGGTTGATGGTCAGGGGCCCGGGTCGAGCGACCGCTCAGCGTGGAACCTCGGCGAGAATCCTCTCGGCCACCATCGCGTAGCCTCGGGGGCGAAGATGCCCCCCGGGGACCCACAGATCTCGTGGCTCCCCGGTTGCACGGAAGGTTGGCTCGAGATCGACGACCGGAATGTCCAGCTCCTTCGCGGTCTGCAGCAGCTCCTGCCGACCGCGAACGGCCTCGCCGAGCCAGCTGTTGTACCGGCCGGACGTCGGCAGGTAGACGAGGTGGAGATCCCCTCCCCAGGCCGCCACCGTCCGCTTCGCCTCGCCGAGGATGGCCGGCAGGGGCCCGAGGGAGGAGGCGCCTCGGGGAAACCGCGCCCCGATGCCCACGAGGGCTCTCAGCACCGGCAGGGCCAAGGCCTCCCGGGCGCGCGTCGCGAAACGCCGGCCCCCCGAGAAGCCCCGGGCGCCTTCGCCGACCTCCGCGATCTTCCCTGCGACGCGGCTCGCGAGCCGGGCGTCGAGCGCCTCCTGATCCCGGAGGAGCTGCTGAGTGAAGCCGGGGCGCAGGTACGATCGGAGAATGGAGCTGGCCTCCTCGGCTTCCAGATCCGACAGGTCGTTGCCCTCGTAGTAGACCCAGATCACGGTTCGGGGCCGAACCGGCGAGGCGTACTCCTTCAGGACCGCCAGCTGCATGAGCGGGCCCGTGCCCGCAACCCCGAGGTTGAGAAGCGTGGGCCAGCGCCGGCGCAGGAGCTGGGCCAGTGATTCGGATTCCGGCACACAGTAGCCATGAACGTAGGAGTCGCCGAGGATCACGGCATCGGACTCCCCGAGCCAGGCTCCTTCCGGGTTTCTGAATCCGCGCTCGTCGGCCGTGTAGGTGACGTACGGGCCCGTCTCACGGCAGAGAACGACGAGGGCGCTCGCGATGCCCGGGGCCAGCGGTTGAACGGGTTGCCCGTCGATGCTCAGGACGAGTTGGCGGAGATCCCACCCGCTGAGACGGGGAAACGCCTCCGCACCGGACCGGCGCAGGTCCTGAGCGACCTGGATGCGGGTCCGCTCATCCCAGGCGCCACCCGCGGCACGGCGTCCAACTTCAGATCGCTCGAAGTAGTACCCCAGCGTCAACTCCGCCGCGTAGAGAGTCAATCCCGTGCTGAACAGGGCGAGAAGGAGGTTGACCTTCGCTTCGTCGGTCAGGCGCAGGGCGCCGAGGAAGGCGACGCCTCCGAGCGCGGGGGCCATGCAATAGACTGCGGCCTGCGCGACACTGGCGCCTTCGCGCATGCCGGCCAGAGCCACGGCGGCCACACCGAAGCACACCAGGGCGGCAGAGACGAGTGTGCCCTTGACTACGAGGGTGGACCGTTGCCGGGCGGGGCTCGTCGGCCGGCCGCGGTCCTCGGGGAGGCGCCTTCCCTGCACGGCGTCTCCCTCAAGCCTCCGCGACCGCGCCCGCCGGCTCCACCGGTCGGCGGCGCCAGTACGAAGCGAGGATGGAGCCGGAGGCGTTCATCCAGGGGCCGAAGATGGCCGGGGCCAGCGCGGTGTCAGTGCTGTTGAGCGGGCTGATGGCGAGACCCGAGGCCATACCCGCGTTCTGCAGCCCCACCTCGATGGCAACCGTGCGCGCCTCGCGCTCGCGGAGACCCATCAGCCGGGCTCCCCAGTAGCCGAGCACGTACCCCACCGTGTTGTGGATGGCCACCACAGCGATCAGGGCCAGGCCCACGGTAGCCAGCTCGTCGCGGCTCAGCGAGGTGATGATGGCGATGATGATCGCGATCCCTGCCATCGATACGAAGGGGAGGCTCTTCTTGATCCACGGGGCCCGGCCGTGGAGCAGGCGGTTGACGATCAGCCCGAGGGCGATCGGAACGATGATCATCTTGACGATGTTCCACATCAGGCCCCAGAAGGGGACCGGAACGAACTGACCCGCGAGGAGCTTCATCATGAGCGGCGTCATCAGCGGGGACAGGAGCGTCGAGCACGCGGTCATGGTCACCGACAGCGCCACGTTGCCCCCGGCCAGGTACGTGATCACGTTCGAGGCCACCCCGCCCGGGCAGGAGCCCACGAGCACGACACCGGCCGCGATGAGCGGGGGGAAGCCAAAGGTCGTGGCCAGGGTCCACCCGACGAAGGGCATGACCCCGAACTGCAGCGCGATGCCCACGAAGACGGGCCAGGGCATCTTCAGCACTCGGGTGAAGTCGCCCAGGCTCAGGGTCGTGCCCATCCCGAACATGATGAGCTGGATGAGGGGGACGATGAGGACCTTGGTCTGAAAGCTCCCCCAGCTTCGGAAGAGCTGGGGCCAGATCATCGCCAGCACCACCGCGACGACGACCGACAGGGTGAATCCGAATCCGTGCAGGTTGGGCAGGCGCCACTTCACGGTCGAGCCTCCTTGCTCGTCTCCGGCGACGGGCCGGCCGATGATACCAGCCGCGAGGACCCGTGACCCGTCCCTGCCTATAATCCGTCCGTGCGGGCCCTGGACTTCCGACTCGCGGAGCGCCGGACCACCGTGCGCACCGAGGTGCTCGGCGGAGTCACCACCTTCGCCACCATGGCCTACATCATCGTCGTGAACCCGGCCATCCTCTCGTTCGCGGGCCTTCCCGCCGGCCCCGCCACCGTGGCCACCGTCGTCGTCGCCGCTACCGGCACCATCCTCATGGGGCTCTACGCGAACCGTCCCATCGCCGTAGCCCCCTACATGGGCGAGAACGCGTTCGTGGCCTTCAGCCTCGCCGCGCTCGGGATCGCCTGGCCCCGGATGCTGGGCGCGGTCTTCGTGAGCGGCCTCGCCTTCCTCCTCTTCACGCTGCTCGGGGTCCGGGCCTGGCTGGCGGGGGCGGTCTCCTCGAGCCTCAAGCACAGCTTCGCCGTCGGCATCGGCCTGTTCCTCGCCCTCATCGGCCTCTACCAGACCGGGGTCGTCACCAGCGCCGCCGCCGGGCTGCCCCCGGAGGCCCTGGCCGGACCCGATGGCCTCCTGAGGGCGCCGGACGTGCCCCTGCGCATCGGGGACCTGGGCGAGCCGACCGCGCTCCTCTCGGTCTTCGGCTTCCTGCTGATGGCGGTGCTGATGCAGCGGCGCGTGCGCGGGGCCATCCTGCTCGGCATCGTGACCACGGCGGTCCTCGGCTCGCTCCTCGGCCACGGCGAGGCGCCGCGAGCCATCGTGGCCCTCCCCTTCGCCGGCGAGTGGAGTCTCGCGCCCCTCTTCCTGAAGCTGGACGTCGGCGGGGTGCTCCGGCTCTCGTTTCTTCCCGTTCTGCTGACCCTGTTCCTCATGGGCTTCCTCGACACCCTGGGCTCGCTGGTGGGGGTGGGGGCGGCGGGGGGCATGCTCGACGAGAAAGGCGAGCTCCCGGAGATCGAGAAGCCGATGCTGGTGGACGCGGTCTCGTGCATCCTCGCCGGCCTCGTGGGCACCACGACGAGCGGGGCCTACATCGAGTCGGCCAGTGGCATCCGGGAGGGAGCCCGCACCGGTCTCGCCTCCCTCGTGACCGGGGGGCTCTTCGTCCTCTCCCTCTTCTTCATCCCCCTGATCGAGCCGCTTCAGAAGCTCACCTACGCGTACTCCCCGGCCCTCGTGATGGTCGGGTTGCTCATGGTCTCCTCCGTCCGCAAGATCGATTTCGAGGACCTGACCGAGCTCGTGCCCTCCTTCGTCACCATCCTGATGATGGTTTTCACCTACAACGTCGCCAACGGCCTGACCGCGGGACTGACCCTCTATCCACTGATCAAGAGCGCGGCGGGCCGGGGGCGCGAGGTGAAGCCGGGATCCTGGATGCTCGCCGCGCTGTGCGCTTCCTATTTCCTCTTCGGCCTGCCTCACTGAGGATTCCCTTCCCGCCGTCCCTTCCGAGCGTTATGCTAGGGGTTGGTCTGCGTCCCCCACTCGGTTCCACGGCGCGGATCGGTTCTCTTTCCACGTCAAGCTGGAGGTGTCATGGCACGTGGCAACTGGGGCGAAGGCCCCATCGACATCGGCGGCAACAGGGTGCAGCTCCCCCGGCTCCCCAAGCTGCCCACCGGGGCGTTGCGCCTCGTGGTGGTCGTCGTCGCCGTCCTCTTCCTGCTCTTCACGAGCTACTACCAGGTGGAGCCCGAGGAGGTGGGCGTCATCCAGCGCTTCGGCGCCTACGTCCGCACCAGCGATCCCGGGCCGCACCTGAAGCTCCCCTTCGGCGTCGAGACCGTCACCAAGGTCCCGGTCCAGCGCCAGCTCAAGATGGAGTTCGGGTTCCGGACCGTCCGCTCCGACGTGCGCTCCGAGTTCGCCCAGCCCGCCGCCGCCCAGGCGGAGTCCCTGATGCTCACCGGGGACCTCAACGTGGCGGTGGTGGAGTGGATCGTCCAGTTCCGCATCCGGGATCCCAAGGCCTTCCTCTTCCACGTGCGCGACGTTCCCGAGACGTTCCGGTACATGTCGGAGGCGGCGGTGCGTCAGGTCGTGGGCGACCACAGCGTGGACGAGGTCATCACCATCGGCCGCGCGGACATCGCCCTCGCCGCCAAGGAGGAGCTCCAGCGTCTGTGCGACCTCTACGGCATCGGCATCGAGGTGCAGCAGCTGGTCCTCCAGGACGTGAACCCGCCGGATCCGGTCCGACCCGCGTTCAACGAGGTCAACCAGGCCATCCAGGAGAAGGAGCGGTCCATCAACGAGGCCTGGGCCGACTACAACCAGGCCGTGCCCCGGGCCCAGGGCGAGGCCGAGCAGCTCGTGCGGGCGGCCGAGGGCTATGCCCTGGAGCGGGAGAACCACGCCCTCGGCGACGCGAAGCGGTTCGATGCGCTCTACGCCGAGTACCGCAAGGCGCCCGACGTGACCCGGAAGCGCATGTACCTCGAGACGATGACCGAGCTGCTGCCGCAGCTCGGGAGGAAGGTGATCCTGGACGAGAAGGCGCGCGGGGTGCTGCCCCTGCTCCAGATCGACGGCACCGTGAAGGAGGTGAAGCAGTGAGGAGCCCGCTCGTCGTGATCATCGGAGTCGCCCTGGCCATCGTGGCCTTCTCCTCCGTCTACACCGTCAGCGAGACCGAGCAGGCCATCATCACCCAGTTCGGCAAGCCGATCGGGGGCGTCATCACCACGCCCGGCCTCCACGCCAAGATCCCGCTCATCCAGCAGCTCCACGTCTTCGACAAGAGGTGGCTGGAGTTCAGCGGCGACGCCAACGAGATCCCCACCAAGGACAAGAAGTACATCTGGGTGGACACCTATGCGCGCTGGCGGATCGCCGATGCCCTGCGCTTCTACCAGGCGGTCCGCGACGAGCGGGGCGGGCAGAGTCGCCTCGACGACATCGTGGACGGGGAGACCCGCAACGCCATCGCCTCCTACGATCTCATCGAGATCGTCCGCTCCAGCGACCGCGAGTTCCAGCTCACCGGGGAGCTCGAGGGCATCATGACCGCGGAGGCGGTGGCCAGGATCGAGACCGGGCGCGAGGCCATCTCCCAGCAGATCCTCGAGGTCGCCTCCGCGATCACCCCCGAGTTCGGCGTCGAGCTCGTGGACGTGCGCTTCAAGCGAATCAACTACACCGAGTCTGTCCAGCAGGCGGTCTTCCAGCGGATGATCACAGAGCGCAAGCGCATCGCCGAGCGGAGCCGCTCCGAGGGACAGGGCCGGGCCGCCGAGATCCGGGGCCAGAAGGAGCGCGACGTCCTGGCCGCGACCTCGGTGGGCTACCGGACCGCGGAGGAGCTCAAGGGCAAGGCCGACGCCAAGGCCACCGACATCTACGCCCGTGCCTATGGGCGCGACCCGAGCTTCTACGAGTTCTTCAAGAGCATGGAGACGCTCAAGGCCTCGCTCGACCAGAACGCCACGGTGATCCTGTCGACCGACTCCGACCTGCTCCGCTTCATGCAGGGATCGCAACGGTAGACCCCCGGGAAGGGCCCGGCGGGCGGCGCGCTGCCGGTCGGGCCTCTCCTTGCGACTGGCGGCCGAGCCCAACCCGACGAGCCGGCGCCTTGGCCGCCTCGTAACCGGCTTTCCGCTTGCCCTGACCCGCCGTTTCGGCACACGATCCCGGCGTCCGACGCCCCGCGTGGGCCGGGCGTTTCCGCCAGGAAGCAGGTACGAGGAGGAATGCTATGAACCTGATCATCTCGATCGTGGTGGGAGGGATCATCGGCTGGTTGGCCAGCATGGTGATGAAGACGAGCGCCCAGATGGGCATCCTCGCGAACGTGGTCGTCGGCATCATCGGCTCGTCCCTGGGCTTCTGGCTGGCCGGGCTCCTCGGCATCGCCGCCTACGGCACGGCGGCACGCTGGATCGTGGCGGTCGCCGGAGCCGCCATCCTCATCTGGATCCTGAAGGCCCTGGGGATCTTCAAGTAGGCTGGCGCACCCGCTAGAACGCCAGACCCATTCGGAAGGAGAGCTTCGTCTCCCCGAGCGCGTCGAAGCCGTGGGCCACCGCGAGCTCGGCGGTGAACGGCAGCGCGTAGCCCAACGTGGTGTCGACCCCGAGCGAGGCGCCGGCGGCGGTCTTCACGTCCTCGAGCCGAAACCCGTCCGACCAGGCGTGCGCGGCGTCGACGAAGAGGGTGCCCCGGAGATGGCGCAGGAAGACGGGGAGGGAGCGCCAGCCCCTCTGGGGTGAGAACAGCGGGAACCGGTACTCGGCGTTGGCGGCCAGGAAGCGCCTTCCGGTGAAGGCGTCGTCCGGGTACCCGCGCAGGACCGCCAGATTGGTCCGGACGAGGTCGAAGAGGCCGTTGTCCGGGTACCCTCCCACCGCGAACGAGCGCTCGAAGTCGGGCTCCCCCCAGGTGGTGCCGCCCTGGGCACGGAGGGCGAGAACGTGGCGCGTGCCGAAGAGCCGGAGGTAGGCCCGGCCATCGGCGGTGAGCTTGTCGAGAGACAGGTCGCTCCCCAGCCACTCCGCCTCCCGGAGCCAGGCGATGCGGAGCCGTCCCCCGTCGACCGGCGAGATCGACCAGGGATAGGACCGGGCGGTGTTGAGAGCCCAGGCCGTCTCGATGCCACCGTAGTCCAGACGCCCCCCCTCCCCGCCGACGGTCTCGCTGCGCTCGCGCCGGTACGTCACCGCCAGGGCCTGGGCCGAGCGGATCGTGCGCCGCACGGGCAGGGACACCTGCGCGTTGAGGCTACGGGTGCGGGCGTCCCCTTCCGTCGCGGGATCGACCTTGTCGTCCATGGTCAGCAGGAGAGTCGGGCGAAACCGGTCGTAGACGTAGAAGGCGGCGGTGTCGACGTGCCCCGTCCGGGTCCCGTAGAGGGCCCGGAGCCCCCAGAGGTGACGGAAGAGGGCGTCCGAGCCGCCGGTGGCGACGCCCAGACGGTCCTGCGAGCCGCCGAGCTCGAGCCACGGGGTCCAGAAGCGAGGCCAGAGCATGGTCCACGGCCGGTAGGGCTCGACCGGCCCCGGCGCGGGCGAAGGGTCAGGACGTGGGGCGGGGCGGGTGTCCACGAAAGAGGGCGCGGGACGCGAGGCCGGGGCCCCCCGCCGCGCGACGCGGATGTCGTACCCTCGCGCCGAGTAGTCGGCGAACGCGATCGTCCGCCCGTCGGGGCTCACCGAGGGCTCGAAGGCGCCGCCGAGCACGCTGATCAAGGGCGTCACCGAGCCATCGGCGAGCCGCAGCTCGTAGAGGTTGGAGATCCCATCGCGATCGGATCGGAAGACGAGGCCCTCCCCGTCCGGCGTCCAGGTCGGCTCCGCGTCCTTGGCCCGGTCGTGGGTGAGACTGCGGACCTCGCCCTTCGCCGGGTCCACCCACACCAGGTCGAGCCAGCCGCCGGGGAGAAGACGCGCGGCCACGACGGAGTCCCCCCGGGGGCTCCACCTCGGCCCGCTCCACTCGACGCCCGGGGCCGACTCCGTCAACCGACGGAGATCGCCTCCGCGGAGAGTGGTCGTCCAGAGCTCGCTGCCGTCGCCCTCGTGTCGAGCGAAGACGATGGTCCGCCCGTCCGGGGAGACATCGGGATCGAAGGCCCGGGCGCCGCGCGTGATCCGGCGCACGCGCCCGCTCTCCACCGCCACCGCGCTCAGGTCGCCGAACGCCGAGAAGGTGCGGTGCACCTGCGTCTCCGCGTACACGATCTCGCGCCCGTCGGGCGTCCAGGACAGACCCGACCCGCCGTTGCGCAGGGCGAGGCGACGGTCCCCGCTCCCGTCGGTTCGGACGAGGCGGATCTCCGGGAAGCGACTCAGGGTGGCGCTCGAGTAAGCGATCCAGGCGCCGTCCGGGCTGAAGCGCGGGGACCGCTGCCGGATGCCCCGGTCGGTGAGACCCCGCGAGGGTGTCAGTCCCGCGGCGCGACGCTCCTCCGCTTCGCGTTCGGACGCCGCCGTGACCTCCTCCCGCCAGGCCGTCCACTGAGCGTGCAGCCCGACCCCGGTCACCTTGCTCGAGGTCCGCCCGTCGAGGAAGGGGATGATCTGACCGGAGTGCTGACGGGCCCAGCGGGGCAGCGTGTCCTCGCCGCCCTTCTCGGTGAGCCAGCGCAGGAACGCCTCCCCGAACAGGTACGGCGTCTGTCCCCCCGGCCAGGCGTCGAGGCCGTAGATCGCCTGGTCCTCGCTCGGGAAGCGGCCCTCGAGCGCGGCCATGCGGAGGACCATCCGCGAGTCGGGATCGCGGCCGCGTCCGAACGCGGTGCGCTCGGTCTCCTCGTAGGTGGCCAGACCCTCGATCACCCAGGACATCGAGAGGGTGTTCGGGAACAGGTAGGGTGCGCGGCCGAGGACCTTCCTGCCGGCGCTCCAGAGCCCGTGGGCCTGCTCCAGGTGGACGGTGTGGGCCAGCTCGTGGGTGAGCACGAGGCGCAGCCAGCCCTCGTGGATGCCGAAGCCGTCGGTGCCGTCGGGGGCCACCGCCCGGATGGTCACCAGGGGATACGGCACCGGGGTCGCGAAGCCGTTGGGACTGTCGGCGGCATCCACGATGACGAGGTGGACGCGACCCACCTCCTGGTCGTAGCGCTTCTCGTAGTCCTCCAGGAGCTCCGTGGCGAGGGAGGCTGCGGCCCGAGCCGTCTGCTCGAAGCCCTGGTGGAAGTGGACCGAGACGCGTTCGGTGGCGACGGTCTGGAACCTCAGGTGCGGGGGATAGGAGGCGGCGCCGGTGGGAGTGGCCCCGGCGAGGAGGAGGATCAGCAGGAGAAGCGCCGGCCCGAGGGCGGGACGGCGTGCCGCAGGGCAGCGCATCTCCCGGCAGGTTAGCACAGGGGCCGTCTGCAGCCGGCGGGCTCGACCCTCCGGGGTCGGCTTTCAGACGGGCGACCACGTTGAAGTGCGCGACCGAGCACGGCTCCACACGGACCTCCGTCTCGAAACTCGTGGGAGAAGCCGGCTGGTGAAAGGATCCGGGAATCGTCCCAGACAATGGGCGAGGCAAGGGATTGTTTGACCGGTGACGATCGGGCGCGTAGCCTCCCCGGGGATCACCGGACCCGCTCAGGAGGCTTCCATCACCCTCAGCCGACGCCAGATCCTCCAGCTCTCCGGCGCGGCCACCGCCGCCGCCACCCTCGGTGCCGTGGGGAGCGACGCCGATGACTCCACCCAGCCCGCTCCCCTCCGCGCCCTGCAGCCGCTGACCGAGGGCGTCGCGCCCATCACTGTCGACGAGCACCGATCGCGCCTCGCCCGGGCCCGGGAGCTGATGGCCCGCAAGGGCCTGGACGCCCTCGTTCTCAGCCCGGGCTTCAGCCTGACCTACTTCGCCGGCGCCGAGTGGCGCCTCTCCGAGCGCTTCTTCGGTCTCATCCTGCCCCGCGCCGGCGATCCCGTCTGGGTCGCCCCGGCCTTCGAGAGGGACCGGGCCACCGAGCAGGTGCGGGTCGGCGGCGACCTCCGCACCTGGGAGGAGGACGCGTCGCCCTACCGGCTCGTGGCCCAGGCCCTCCGGGAGCGGGGGTTGGCGACGGGCCGCGTGGGCATCGAGGAGACGGTACCCTTCGTGTTCTCGGACGGCATCGCACAGGCCGCGCCCGCGGCGCGCCTGACCTCGGCCACCCCGGTGACCGCGGGGTGTCGGATGGTCAAGGACGCCCACGAGCGGGCCCTCATGGAGCGCGCCGCGGCGATCACCCGCCGCGCTCACCGGGCGGTCTTCGCATGTCTCCGTGAGGGCACGACGGTGGTGGAGGCCCGGGCCTGGTGCGTGGCCGCCCATCGTCGCCTCGGCGTGCGGGGCGGGGCCCTGGTCCTCTTCGGCAAGGACGCGGCCTTCCCCCACGGGACCGCGAATCCCCAGCCCCTGCGCCCCGGCGACGTCGTCCTCATCGACGGGGGCGGGAGCCTCCACGGCTATGCCAGCGACATCACTCGCACCGGCGTCTTCGGAGCCCCACCCACCGACCGCCAGCGTCGGATCTGGGATCTCGTGAGGAAGGCCCAGGTCGCGGCCTTCGATGCCACCCGGCCCGGCGTGGAGTGCCAGGCGGTGGATGCCGCCGCCCGGCGGGTCATCGAAGACGGAGGCTTCGGCCCCGGCTACCGCTACTTCACCCACCGCCTCGGCCACGGCATCGGCCTCGACGGCCACGAATGGCCCTACATGGTGCGCGGAAGCACGAGGAGGCTGACGGCGGGGATGACCTTCACCAACGAGCCGGGGCTCTACATCCCCGGCGAGCTGGGCATCCGCCACGAGGACACCCTCGTCGTGACCGAAGACGGCTGCGACAACCTGGGGGGCCCGTGGTCGGGGACCCCGGAGGATCCGGCCGTCACCGGATAGAGCCCTCCGCCCCCGGGCGTCGGGACACCGCCTCGAAACGAGCGTCTTCCGGCTCCTCGCCGAGAGCCTGGCGACGAGCTGATCGACTTCAGCGTGGTCCTCTCGGAGCGGGGCAGTCAAGACGGCCAAACCGTTCGGGGTCACCCTCGTTCAGCCGATCGGCCGTGGTACGCTCGCGCCCCGTCGTTCGCTCACTCACTCCCTCCAGAGGAGGCACGACGTGACAGCTCTTCGTCGTTGCGGTGTGGCCATCGGCCTTTTGGCTCTCGCGATTCCCCCGATGGGACAGGCGCAGGAGGACCGCCAGGGCTGCGCCGACAACCCGCTGCTCTCGCGAATGAGCGGCTTCTTCATCCAGAGTTGCCGCGACGAGGCGTTCGCGAGCCACGAGTTCCTCGTCTCGGGCGAGAAGGTTCCCGTGGAGGGCCACCTCTCCTTCATCGAGTACCGGATGCCCAGGGACGCGGCCCGCCGTGGGGCCACGGCCCGGCCTCGTCACCGGAGCCGGCTGGCTGAGCCGGGCGGAAGATCCGGGGCAGTCCCCGCTCTCTCCTTCTCGCGCTCGTGAGCGTCCGATCCTACTCGGGCTCGCGCCGGAGGATCACGAGCGTGCGGTCGTCGGCGAAGCGGCGCTCTTCGGCGAAGACCTCGACCGCGGTCTCGATGGCGACGGCGAGGGCCACCAGCGGCTCCCGGGCCCACCTCGTCACCACCTGCTCCAGTCGCTCGATCCCGAACTCCTCCCCGTCCGCGCTCGCCGCCTCCGTGATGCCGTCGGTGTAGAGGACCACCAGGTCGCCGGGGGCGAGGGTGACCTCCTCGCGCTCGTACTCCGCGACCGGGAACAGGCCCAGGGGAAGGCCGTTGGCCTCGAGCCTCTCGGCGGACCCTTCGGCCCGAATCAGGAGGCCGGCGTTGTGCCCGGCGTTGGTGTACGAGAGCACCCCGGTCTTCGGGTCGAGGGCGGCGATGATCGCGGTGGCGTAGCGCTCCGGGGGCGTGCGGGCATTCAGGCGCCGGCTCACCCGGGCGCAGATGGCGTCGGTCGGGTGGCCCACCTCGATGGGTCCCATGAGGAGGGCGTCCAGCGAAGCGGCGACCAGCGAGGCCGACATCCCCTTGCCGGAGACGTCGGCGATCACGATCACCGGCTCCGTGGTTTCGGGGCGGGTCTGGACCTCGTAGAAGTCCCCGGAAACCGCGCGCGACGCGTCGTTCGTGGCGAACAGCGAGTACCCGGGGACCTCCGGGAGGCTCTCCGGGAGCAGAGCGATCTGGATCTGCCGGGCGAGCGTCATCTCCCTCTCCAGGGCACGGCGGCGGGCCGCATCCTCGGCGAGGGAGATGTTGCGGATCCGGAGAGCGGCGACCGAGGCGAGGGCGGCCAGCAGCTCCATGTCCTCCTCGGAGTAGCGGCGCACGTGCACCCGCGAGCTGAGGACGATCATCCCGAGATTGGCATCGGGAGCCAGGAGGGGGGCGGCGACCAGGGTGCGGACCCCCGAGCTGAGGATGCTCTCGGCGGCCGCGAAGCGGGCGTCCGTCTGCGCGTCGAGGACGAGGGCGGCCTGGCCCTTCTCCGCGACCTCCTTCTCGAGGCTGCGCGAGACGAGGAAGTCGCCGGTCGCTCCGGGAAGGCGGCGGGTCGCCGCGCGTTCCAGGTCGCCCAGGGGATTCTTGAGGAGGATGAGCCCCTCCTCGGGCCTCAGGTGGGCAAAGGCCCGATCGAGGATCAGCTCGAGGAGCTCCTCGAGGGAGATCGAGGTCGCCAGCGCCCGGTGAACCTCGTTGAGCAGCTTCATCCGGTCGCCGGACTCGCGCTCGGCGGCGGCCATGAGCTCCGAGGCAGAGCGGAGGAGGATGCTGTCCGACGACGAGACGTCGGCCGGCTCGCTTCGGGGCCGCTCCACGGCGGCGGCGAAGCCCTCGACGGTGATGACCGTCTCCGACAGCTTGACCAGGTCCCCGGCGGCCAGGTGCATCGGCGAGGCCACGGGGCGCCCGTTCAGAAGGGTCGTGTTCCGCGAGCCCAGGTCCTCGACGTACCAGGTCTCCCCCCCTTCGAGGAAGAAGCGAGCGTGGAGCCGGGAGAGGAAGCGATCGGAGAGGACGAGGTCGGCCTTGGACGAGCGCCCGACCACGAGGGCGTCGCTCTCACAGAGGTGCTCGAACGGCTCGCCGATCGGAGGGGTGATTCGAAGGCGAAGGGGTGGCTGGCTCATGTTGGGGTCGACAAACGCGGATCGTAGCACGGGCGGGGGCCGACACGCGCGCGAGGCGCGACCCACCCGCCGCCCGCCTCAGAGTGGCCCGAGCGCGCCGTCCAGTCGGTACTCCTCACCCGCGCGGGTCTCCAGACGCACGGTCCTCTCGCCGTACTGGACGACGCAGGCCCCGCCCCGCAGGGACCGGATGCGTGCCTCCCGGAGCGTGCCCGCGTCCCAGGTCACGTCCACCTCGAAGCCCCCGCGGGCCCGCAGGCCCCGCACCCCGCCCCGCGGCCACGCCGAGGGGAGGGCCGGAAGCAGGCGCACGGCGCCGGCGTGGCTCTGGAGGAGCATCTCGGCGATGCCCGCAGCCCCCCCGAAGTTGCCGTCGATCTGGAACGGAGGGTGGGTGTCGAAGAGGTTGGGAAGCGTCGACTTCGCCAGGAGCAGGCGTACGTGCTCTCCGGCGGCGTCGCCGTCGCCCAGGCGTGCGAAGAAGTTGACCAGCCAGGCGCGGCTCCAGCCCGTGTGCCCGCCGCCGTGAGCGAGGCGGTACTCGAGCGTGCGTCGAGCGGCCTCGAGCATCCGCGGGCTCTGCTCCGCGGTGAACTGCCGTCCGGGGTGCAGGCCGAACAGGTGGGACACGTGCCGGTGCCCCGGCTCGCGCTCCTCGAAGGGACGGCCCCATTCCAGGAGGCGTCCGTCCGGGCCGATCTGCGTCGGGGCGAGGCGGTCGCGGGCGGTCCGCACTCGGGAGACGAAGTCGTCGTCGATCCCCAGCGCCTCCGCTGCCTCCAGGGTGTTCGTGAAGACGTCCCAGACGATCTGCTGGTCCATGGCCCCACCCATCGAGACCGCGTAGGTCCCGCCGTCGGGTCCCACGTAGAGGTTCTCGGGCGAGTTGCTGGGCCCGCCCACCAGGAGCCCGGTGTCCGGGTGCACGCTCAGCCAGCCCAGGTAGAACTCGGCGGCCTCCTTGAGGATCGGCCAGGTCCGGGCCTCCAGGAACTGCCGGTCGCCGGTGAAGCGGTAGTGCTCCATGAAGTGCTGGGTGCTCCAGCCGCCCCCGTGGGGCCAGAGTCCCCACACGAGCTTCCCGATGGGAGCCGACCAGTGCCAGACGTCGGTCGTGTGGTGGACGACGAAGCCTGGCGCGTCGTAGACGGCGCGGGCCGAGCGCCGTCCCGCAGGGACGAGGCGCTCCACGAAGTCGAAGAGCGGGCCGTGGAGCTCCGACAGGTTCGTCACCTCCGCCGGCCAGTAGTTCATCTGGAGGTTGATGTTCACGTGGTAGTCGGCGTTCCAGGGGGCCTCGAGGTGCTCGTTCCAGATCCCCTGGAGGTTGGCGGGCAGGCTCCCCGGCCGCGAGGAGCCGATGAGGAGGTAGCGGCCGTACTGGAAGTACAAGGCGGCGAGGGCGGGATCGGAGGCGCCGTCGCGGACCGCGTCCAGGCGCTCGTCGGTCGGCCGCTCGTCGATCGTCACCGGCCCCAGGTCGAGGGACACACGCCGGAAGAGCGACTGGTGGTCGGCCCGGTGGCGGGACAGCAGCTCGGCCCACGACTTCGCCGCGGCGGCCCTCAGGGTCTCGGCGCAGCGCTCCGCCGGGTCGCCGGGGAGGGGGCGCGCGGTGTCGGACGCGTTGTAGTCGGTGGCCGCCGCCAGCAGCAGGGTCACCGCTCCGGCCTCCTCGACGCGCAGGGCCCCCTCTTCCGCCGCGATGCGCCCGGTCGGGCCGTCGAGCCGGACCTGCACGCGGGCGGCGAAACGGCTCCCGAGGTGCTTTCCGCCGTGCTGGGCCTGCCCGGTCAGGAGGAGGGTGTCCGTCCCCACCCGCGTGGTGGTCGCGTCCGCGGGGCGATCGAGACCGACCTCGAACGTCAGGTGACCCGCCGGCTCGCTGGTGAGACGGACGGCCAGCACCTGGTCGGGCGCGCTGGCGAGGACCTCGCGGGCGTAGGTCACCCCATCGACGGTGAAGCGGGTGGTGGCCACCGCCGCGTCGAGATCCAGGGCCCGGCGGTAGCCGGTCGCCTCTCCCCGGGGTGCGAAGCGGAGGTGCAGGTCTCCCAGGGTCTGGTGGCTCCGAGGGCTGATGCGCGGGCTCATGATTCCCCGCAGCAGGGAGTGGCAGCGGTCGTAGTCCCCGTCGAACCAGGCCCGGCGCGCCTCCCGCACCACGTCGGCCACACCGGAGCGCGGCTCGGGGACCGGGGGACCCGCCCAGACCGACTCCTCGTTGAGCTGCAGGCGCTCCTCGCGGATCCCGCCGAAGACCATCGCCCCCAGGCGGCCGTTCCCCACCGGGAGCGCCTCCGTCCACTCGACAGCGGGCTGGCGATACCAGAGCACGAGATCGCCGCCGGAGGCGACGGGCGACGCCAGGGGTGCCAGTCCGAGCGCGAGCGTCGAGAGCAATCGGGGTCTCATGGTCTTCTCCCAGAGTGAGGCAGACACCGGATTCTACCCGCCGCCGGAACCCGGCGCGTGAAACGCGCCTCGGTCCCCGGGCCCGGGTGGGGATAGAATGCGCGCGGGGCCCAGGGAGCCGTCCGTTCCCGGGCCCGCCACATCGGCGTTTTCTCGCTGCAAGGAGGCACTCATGGCTTCGGATCGGAACGAGATCTCTCGACGCGACTTCACCTCCCGGACCGCCAGCGCCGCCGCCGCGGTCGTGGCCGGCGGGGCTGCCCTCGGCGCCGGGAGATCCGCCGCGGCTCCGGTGGTGTCGTCTCGCGTGATGGGGGCGAACGATCGCCTCGTTCTCGCCAGCATCGGCATCCGTGGCCAGGGAAACAGCCTGAAGCGGGGCTTCGCCCGCCTGCCCGGGGTGGAGATCAAGACCCTGTGCGACCCGGACGAGAACCTCTACCCGAGCCGCGCGAAGGACGAGGCGCTCGAGAACCTCCCGACCTTCAAGCCCGGCTACGAGCAGGACCTGCGTCGGGTGATGGACGACAAGGACGTCGACGGGGTCGTCATCGCCACCCCCAACCACTGGCACGCCCTGGCCACGATCTGGGCGCTGCAGGCCGGCAAGCACGTGTTCGTGGAGAAGCCGTCCTCCCACAACGTGTGGGAGGGGAGGAAGATGGTCGAGGCCACCCGGCGCTACGGCAAGATGGTCCAGGTCGGCACCATGAACCGCAGCCGCGCCGAGGTCCGGCAGGCCATCGCCTTCCTGCACGGGGGCGGGATCGGCAAGGTCTACATGGCGCGGGGTCTCTGCTTCAAGCCGCGGCCGTCCATCGGAAGATACCCGGACGGCCCCCTCGGGCCCGGCGAGACCTACCGCCTCAACGTCGAGACCACGGAGGAGCAGCCCCGGTGGGACGCGGCCTACCTCGAGAAGGTGGACTACGACCTGTGGCTGGGGCCGGCCCCGAAGCGGCCCTTCAACCGCAGTCGCTTCCACTACAACTGGCACTGGCACTGGGCCTACGGCAACGGAGACACCGGCAACCAGGGTCCTCACCAGTTCGACATCGCGCGCTGGGGCCTCGACAAGTCCGAGCACCCCGTCACCGTGAGCTCCTACGGGGGCTACTTCGGCCCCCCCGCCTCGCAGAACACCCCGGACACGCAGACCTCGCTCTTCCGCTACGCGGACGGGACGGTCCTGGAGTTCGGCACCCGCGGGCAGTACACCAACGACGAGGGGAGCCAGAGGATCGGCAACCTCTTCTACGGCACCGAGGGCTGGCTCTTCATCGACGGCAACGGGCGGGACTGGCAGTCATATCTCGGGCGCAAGAACGAGAAGGGGCCGGGCTCCGAGGCCCCACCGGAGAAGGGTGGAAGCGATCCTCTCGTCCTCACCAGCATCGAGGGCGGGCACTACCAGAACTTCATCGACGCGGTCCGCGCCAACGATCGAAAGGTCCTCACCAGCGAGATCGAGGAGGGGCACCTCTCCTCGACCCTGCCGCTCATCGCCAACGTCTCCTACCGGGTGGGTCGCGAGCTTCGGTTCGACGGGAAGGACGAGCGCTTCGTGGACGACGACGAGGCGAACGCCCTGCTGAAGGGCGACTACCGCGAGCCCTTCGTGGTGCCCGAGAAGCCGTAGCCCATGAGCATGCTCACCGGGGCGAACCTCATCGGCCTCCGCGAGTCCCGTGAAGGCGCGGTCGGCTTCCGCGGGCAGGACCCGATCACGGGTGCGGCCCTCGACCCCGAGTTCGCGGAGGCCACCCCCGAGGAGGCGGAGGCCGCGGCGCGGGCGGCCGAGGACGCCTTCGAGGCGTACGCCGCGATCCCCGCCCCCGGCCGCGCCGCCTTCCTCCGCGCGATCGCCGCGCGCATCGAGGACCTCGGCGACACCCTCCTGGAGCGGGCCGAGGCGGAGACCGCCCTGCCCCGCCCGCGTCTCACCGGCGAGCGCGCGCGCACCGCGAACCAGGCCCGCCTCTTCGCCGACGTCGTGGACGAAGGCTCCTGGGTGGACGCTCGGATCGACCGCGCCCTCCCCGACCGCCAGCCCCTCCCCCGCCCCGACGTGCGGCGCCTGCTCGTTCCCCTGGGGCCGGTGGCGGTCTTCGGTGCCTCGAACTTCCCCCTCGCCTTCTCGGTGGCGGGCGGCGACACCGTCTCCGCCCTCGCCGCCGGCTGCCCGGTGGTGGCGAAGGCGCACCCCGCGCACCCCGGGACCTCCGAGCTGGCCGCGCGAGCCATCCTCGACGCCGCCCGCGAGACGGAGATGCCGGACGGCGTGTTCTCGCTCGTCCACGGGCCGTCGCCCGCGGTGGGCCAGGCCCTCGTGACCAGCGCCGCCATCCAGGCCGTGGGCTTCACGGGATCCTTCCGCGGCGGCAAGGCCCTCTTCGACGCCGCCGCCCGCCGGGCCCGTCCCATCCCCGTCTTCGCCGAGATGGGCTCCGCGAACCCGGTCTTCGTCCTGCCCGGCGCGCTGGCCGCGCGCGGTACCGCGATCGCCGAGGCCCTGGCCGCGTCCGTCACCCTCGGCTGCGGCCAGTTCTGCACGAGCCCCGGCCTCGTCTTCCTGCCGCCGGGGGCCCGGTCCGAGGCTTTCCTCGAGGATCTGAGCGCACGCCTCGGAGTGGCCCCCGCCGGCACGATGGTCCACGCCGGAATCAAGGCCGCCTACGACGCCGACCTGAAGGAGGTGGCGGCCCTGCCCGGCGTGACGGTGGCAGCCCGGGGCACCGCGCGCGGGCCCCACGCGGACACCGAGGCGCAGGCCGCGCTCCTGGTCATCGATCGGTCCGCCTGGGCCAGCCAGCCCCGGCTCGGCGAGGAGGTGTACGGTCCTGCCACCCTGGCCGTGCGCTGCGAGTCCCCGGACGCCCTCATCGAGGCGGCGCGGGCCCTGGGCGGCCACCTCACCGCCACCGTTCACGCCACCGAGGACGAGCTCGCCGCGAACCCCGAGCTGCTGGGCGTCCTCCGCGGCAAGGCCGGGCGCCTGCTCGTCGGCGGTGTCCCCACCGGGGTCGAGGTCTCCCCGGCCATGCACCACGGGGGCCCCTGGCCCGCCACCAGCGACGCGCGCGCCACCTCGGTCGGCACCGCGGCCATCCTGCGCTTCGCCCGGCCGGTGTGCTTCCAGAACGTGCCGGATTCGGCGCTTCCGGAGGAGCTGCGCAACGCGAACCCCCGGGGCCTCTGGCGGCTCGTGGACGGTCGACCGACCCGAGAGGCCCTGTAGGCCGTCCGCCCACCCTGCCACCGGCGTGTGACACGTATGTGATGCGAGACGGAGCATTGACACTGTGGCGGCAGTTCAGGTATAATTCTTGTTTGCCGTCGGGGAGGTCCCGACGGCATTTCACGTTAAAGATAGCAGGAGGAGACTATGAGCCACAGAAGGCCCTGGCGCGGCGTGGCCGTGCTGGCCGTGCTGGCGCTGGCGGCGACCGCCGGAGCCCAGTCGGACGAGGGAGTCAAGCAGGTCGAGCGTCTCGTCAAGGCCTCGGGCAACACGGTGAAGGCCGTCGCCGACACGAAGTTGCAGCTGATGAAGACGCTGGACGTCTACAACGCGCTGATGGCCGACGACGCCACGGATCGCAAGAAGCTCTACAACAGCCTGCAGAAGGAAATGGAGAACACCGAGAAGCGGCGGGCCACGATCGGCGAGGTGGCCGCCACGATGAGCGCGGAGGCCGACACTCTCTTCAAGCAGTGGACGGACTCGGCCGCGGCCATCGAGAACGCAGACCTCCGGAAGAAGAGCGAGGAGCGTCTCGCGGCGACGCAGGCCAGCTATGCGGAGATCGGGACGGTCGGCCAGAAGGCGAGCGATCTCTACGGCCCCTTCATGAAGAACCTTCAGGACCAGGTCACCTTCCTCGGACACGACCTGAACGCGGAAGCGGTGGCGAGCCTGAAGCCGGAGGCCGCGAAGATCAACGAGGCGGCGAGCAAGCTCATCCAGAGCATCGACGACACGATCACCACTGCGAACACGAACATCGGGGCGCTGCGCCCATAGCAGACGATCCCAGCCGGGGGGAGCCCGAAGGAGGGCTCCCCCGCCGGGCGGGGGCCGAGGTCACCTCGCCGTCCCACGGCCGGCGGTGACCGACTGCGCTACACTGGCGCGGTCATGATCGGAAGCTCCTGTCACCGGGTCCCGGAGGATCGCGACCGAGCCCGGGGCGACAAAGCCGGCGGGGCCGCCTGATGGCCGTCCTCGTCACCGGTGGTGCCGGCTACATCGGAAGCGCCTTCGTGGAGCAGCTCCTCGCCGCGGGCGAGGAAGCGGTGGTGCTGGACGACCTCTCTCGCGGTCACCGGGGGGCGGTGGATCCGGGAGCGAAGCTCTACAAGGGGCGGACCGGCGACCGCGGGCTCGTCGCCCGGATTGCCGGGGAGCATGCCCTCGACGCCTGCGTCCACTTCGCGGCCTTCGCCTACGTGGGCGAGTCCGTGACCGAGCCCGCGCGCTACTACGACAACAACTTCACCCAGGCCCAGGTCCTGTTCGAGACCCTGGTCGAGGCGGGGGTGAAGCGCGTCGTCTTCTCCTCCACCTGCGCGACCTACGGTGTGCCGCAGGAGGTCCCGATTCCCGAGACCCACCCCCAGTGGCCGATCAACCCCTACGGCTGGTCCAAGCTGTTCGTCGAGCGGATGCTCGCCGACTTCGACCGGGCCTACGATCTCAGGTTCGTCGCGCTCCGCTACTTCAACGCGGCCGGGGCCACGGCGCGGCGGGGTGAGCGTCACGATCCCGAGACCCACCTGATCCCCCTCGCCCTCGACGCCGCCGCGGGGCGGCGCTCGAATCTCTCGGTGTTCGGAACCGACTACCCCACACCCGACGGCACCGCGATCCGCGACTACATCCACGTCGAGGACCTGGGCGACGCCCATCTCCTGGCCCTCCGGCACCTCCGCGGGGGCGGGAGCTCCGAGTACCTGAACCTCGGCAACGGAACCGGCTACTCGGTCCTCGAGGTCATCGAGACCGCGAAGGGGGTCACCGGCCTCGAGGTGCCCTACGAGAACGCTCCCCGACGGGAGGGCGACCCCCCGCGCCTGGTGGGCGACGCGCGGCGGGCTCGCGAGGTTCTCGGCTGGGAGCCGAAGCGGCCGGCTCTCGAGGAGATCATCCGCTCGGCCTGGGAGTGGCAGGAGACCCATCCCCACGGCTACGAGACGTAGTCGCCGCGCTCTCGGGCCGGCGCGCCCCGCTCCGCCTTCGGATCACTCCCCCGCCGCGGGCGCCACCGGAGCCGGGGACCGTGCCGGACGCGGGTAGTCCGGCCGCTCCAGTGCGGGCCTCGGGTTCCTCTCGAGCTCCTTCAGGATGATCTCGATCGCCTTCTCGAGCTGGGGGTCGCCACCGGCAATGACCTCCTTCGGGGTCTGCTCGACCTCCACGTCGGGGGGCACACCTTGGTTCTCGACGGCGAAGCCGTCTTCCTTCGTCCAGAAGGCCAGGTTCGGGGCGGTGACGGTCCCCCCGTCCATGAGGACCGGGAAGCCGAGTACTCCGACGAGCCCTCCCCACGTGCGCCGGCCCACCAGGGTCCCGAGCTCGAACTTTCGGAACATCCAGGGAAGGAGGTCCCCGCCGGAGCCCGCCGTCTCGTCGATGAGCATCACCTTGGGGCCGTGGATGCCGGCCATCGGGGTCTTGATGTCCTGGCCGTATCGCGTCGCCCAGTAGCTCACCAGGGGTCGGCGCAGGGTGTCGATGTAGTAATCGGCGACCGACCCTCCGCCGTTGTGTCGCTCGTCGACGATGATGGCCTCCCGATCGGCCTGGGGAAAGAAGTAGCGCTTGAAGTAGGTGTGGCCCATCCCCGCGGTGTTCGGCACGTAGACGTACGCCACGCGTCCCCCCGTGGCCTCGGTCACGTGGCGCACGTTCCCCTCGACCCAGTCCCGGTTGCGCAGGTCGGCCTCGCTATCGACGGGCACGACCTTCACGGTGCGCGAGCCGGTCCCGTCCGCATTCGGCCCCACGGTGATCTCGACGATCCGGTCCGCGGTGCGCTCGAAGCGCTCGTAGAGGTTCTGGGGGGGACGGAGCTCCCGGCCCTCGACCGCCAGCAGGTACTCGCCGGCCTTCACGTCCACCCCGGGCTCGGTGAGGGGCGAACGGAGGTCGGGGTTCCAGTTGAGCCCTCCGTAGACCTTGGCGAAGCGGTAGTGTCCCTTCGCGATCTCGTAGTCGGCGCCGAGCAGACCCCCGGGGGTCGTCTCCGGCTCCCACCAGATGTCGCCGTTGGCCTGGTAGGAGTGGCCGACCGCCAGCTCGCTCAGCATCCAGCGGATGACCCGGAAGAGATCGTTGCGCGTCGTCAGATGAGGGAGAAAGACGCGGTATCTTTCGCGCATGGCGGGCCAGTCCGCCCCGTGGTAGCCGGGGTCGTAGAAGAAGTCGCGGTTGATCCGCCAGGCCTCGTCGAAGATCTGCGCCCACTCCGCCGGCGGATCCACCTTGACCTGCACTCGCTCGACGTCGAGCTTGCACTTCTCCAGGTCGAGCTTCGGCTCCTCGCCCACGTCGACCACGTGCCAGGCGTCCTCGACGCGCACGAGGGCGCGCTTCGCATCCGCGGACAGGGCGAAACCGTCCGCCTGGCCCAGCAGCTCCTCCTCCTCCCTCGTCTCCAGGTCGTAGCGGTAGACCGCGGAGTCCGCGCCGGGGTCGGTGGACGCGGCGCGGCGGTAGAAGAGCTGCCCCTCCGCTCCGGCCGCGAGGTCGGCGTAGACGCCGGCCTCCGCCGGCAGGGCGAGGATCCGCTCGGCGAGGCCCTGGGGATCGAACCGGACCTCGACCGGCTCGGCGTCCTCCTTCTCCTGGTCCTCGGACTTCTCGCCTTCCTCCTCTTCGTCGGACCTGCCCTCCTCCTCGTCGCTCTGGCGGGCGAGGGGGGAAGGAACATCCTTCGCGAGGACCGCGAGGTAGATCTGCTGGACCGATCGCATGTCCGCGTTCGACTGGGAGAACCAGTCGTTCACCGGGCCGGCGTCGGTCGACACGAGGAAGTAGAGGTAGCTCCCGGAGGCATCGAACACCGGGCTCGTCACGTCGGCGAGCCCGTCGCCCACCGGGCGGGACGTCCCGTCCTCGATCGAGTAGAGGAAGAGCTCGTTGCGGAAGGTCGGCGTGTTCCGCGTGTAGGCCAGCCAGCGCGAGTCCGGCGACCAGGCCCGGTGCTGGTGGAGGGAGCGTAGCGGCCCGTAGACGACGTCCGCGTCGACCCGGGTCTGCCTGCCCGTCGCGACGTCGATGATCCAGCTGGCGCGCGCGTTGTCGGCGAAGCTGATCATCTTCGAGTCCGGCGACCAGATGAGCTCCCCGTAGAAGCCGGGCCCCTCGAGGGGAAGCTCCCGGACCTCCCCCTTCCCGTCCTGCGCCGCGATGTGGAGGGCGTACTCGCCGCTCGCGTCCGAGACGTAGGCGATCCACTTCCCGTCCGGGGACCAGGCGGGAGAGCGCTCGTGGACCGCGGGCGAGCGGGTGAGGTTGCGGTCGTCGCCCTTCTCGCGGGGCACGGTCAGGATCTCTCCCCGGAACTCGAGGGCGACGCGGCTCCCCGACGGCGAGAGGCTCGCGTCGCGGATCCACTTCGCGCCCTGGGCCCAGCGCGGCTGCCGCTCGACCAGATCGTCGGCCACACCGACTCTCAGGCGCGCCGGGGATCCGCTCGAGGGATCGAGCATGTGAAACCAGCCCGCCTGCTCGTAGACGATCCGGCCTCCGCCGGCCGCGGCGCTCAGGACCGGGAAGTCCGCGTGGTCGGTGAGGGATGTGACCGCCTTCGTGGCCCGGTCGAAGCCGTAGACGTTGAGCTCGCCCCCGCGGTCGGACCGGAAGTAGAGCCGCTCCCCGATCCACATCGGGTCGGTGTCGTTGCAGCGGCCCTCGGGCTGGGGGACCACCTCGACCTCCTGGCTCGCGGTGTCGAAGAGGAAGATGCGAGAGGTCGTGCCGCCCCGGTAGTGCTTCCACTGGAGAAAGGGCTCACCCAGGGGGAGGTAGGCGATCGTCGCTCCGTCGGGAGAGATCACGGCCTTGCTCGCGTGGGGGATCGGGAGCCGGGTCGGGAAGCCGCCCTCGACCGGGACGGTGAAGAGCTGCGTATAGCGCCGCGTGTAGACCGTCCGGGGCGAGGAGAAGAGGACGCCACCACCGTCGGGCGTGAACCCGAGGGCGATGTCGTCCCCCGGGTGCCAGGTGAGCCGCCGCGGCTCGCCGCCACCGGCGGGGACCACATAGACGTCGGTGTTGCCCTGGTAGCGCCCGGTGAACGCGACGAGGGTGCCGTCGGGCGAGAACCGGGGGCCGGACTCGACCCCGGGATACGACGTCAGCCGGCGCACACCCGACCCGTCGATCGAGGCGATCCAGAGGTCGTTGGCGTAGGCGAAGGCCAGACGATCGGCGCTGACCGTCGGCTCGGAGACGAGCCGGGTGTCGGCCGTGTCGATCGCGTGGGCCCGCGGAACGCTCAGCAGGGCGAGAAGGGCGAAGGCGGCAGCGGCGCGCATCGGGTCTCCTTGTTGGGGCCGCGATCCTGGCGGCGGTAGAGGGTGCCCCGCCCCGGGCCCCGGGTCAAGCGCGGGCCGTCAGCCCCAGGAAGGCTTCACAGCCCCACCTCTCCGGCTCGCGCTCACTGAGCGATCCTGGACATCACCCTCGAGTGTGGGTTCGACAGCCTGAGCCATTCCTGCCACGTCTTCCGGAGGAAGGTGGGGGAGACGCCGAGAGCCTGCCGGCCGCGCTGCCAGGGCGCTCCGCAAGGGGACTCCCCCTCGGGCAGGACCGGGCCAGGAAGGGCCGCTGCGCGATCCGGTCTCACGGGTCGACCCACCGGGCGCGGCCTCACCGTCGACTCTCGAAGAGCCGAATCGCTCCACAGCAGGCGGCCAGTCGACCGGACACGCGCAGACGGCTTCACTCAGGCTCGGCTCGGTCCAGGTATTCGTCAAGCTTATGAGTATGTTGTGACACCATCGCGCTCTGGGGCCGGCGAGAGCCCTCGCTCCCGGGGAGCGGCGAAGCAACGTAAGATGTGGTTGAGGATTTCAGGAGGACGCCATGACCGATTCGCCAAGGACCTCGCGCCGCGATTTCTTCAGGACCGCGTCCGGGGGAGTGCTCGTCTCCTCGCTGGCTCCGTCGATCCTGCGCGCGGCGGAGACGGCGGTTTCGCCCAACGACCGGATCCAGATCGCCACCATCGGCCTCGGCATGATGGGCCTGAACGACACCGAGACCGCCCTCAAGGTCCCGGGCGTCGAGCTGGTGGCGGTGGCCGACTGCTACGACGGACGCCTCCAGAGGACGAAGGAGCTCTTCGGTGACCACGTGCAGACGACCCGCGACTGCTGGGAGGTGCTGGACCGCCCCGACGTCGACGCGGTGATCATCGCCACGCCGGACCACTGGCACCAGAAGCTCGCCATCGCCGCTCTGCGGGCGGGCAAGGCGGTCTACGTCGAGAAGCCCATGGTCCAGAAGATCGAAGAAGGCGCGGCGCTGGTGGCTGCGGAGAAGGAGACCGGCAGGGTCTTGCAGGTGGGCAGCCAGCCCGTCAGCTCGGTCGTGACCGAGAAGGCCCGGGAGCTCTACCGGAGCGGCGCCATCGGCAAGCTCAACATGGTCACCATCCTGATCAGCCGCAACGACGCCCTGGGCGCCTGGGAGTGGCCGATGGCCACCGACGCCTCGACGGAGACCATCGACTGGGAGCGCTTCCTCGGAGATGCGCCCAGGCGCCCCTTCGACCCGCAGCGGTTCTTCCGCTGGAGGAAGTACTGGGACTACGGGACCGGGGTGGCCGGGGACATGTACGTCCACCGCTTCACCACGCTGCACCGTATCGTCGACTCGAAGGGTCCGGTCAAGGGGATGGCCACCGGAGGCGTGCGCTTCTGGCTCGACCGGGAAGTGCCGGACCTCCACCTCGGCCTGTTCGAATATCCGGAGACGGACACCCATCCGGCCTTCACCCTCCAGCTCGGCGCCAACTTCGCCGACGGCGGTCACGGCCCCATCTTCCAGCTGGTCGGGGACGAAGGCCAGATGACCCTCAGAGGCAACAAGGTGATCCTGTCCCGGACCGCCAAGGCGGACGAGGAGGGCTTCGGGGAGTCGCTCCTGCGGACCTTTGCCGAGTCCGAGCAAAAGGCCTGGCTCGCTGCGCACGAGGCGATGAGCGGAAGCCTCAAGCCGCCGCAGAGCACCGGGTTGTCCGGCACGATCGAGTACGAGGCACCGAGGGGCTACGACTCTCACCTCGATCACTTCCGGATCTTCTTCCGCGCGATGCAGGGCGGCGAGCCGGTGCTCGAGAACGCGGCGTACGGCTTCCGAGCCGCCGCTCCGGCCCTGATCGCCAACCTCGCCTACCTGGAGAACCGGATCGTCGACTGGGACCCGGAAGCCATGACGCTCACCTAGTCCCCGAACGACGACCGCGCCCCGGGGTGCCGCCCCGGCGCCCTGGGGCTCAGACAACGGGGTCTGGTTTCCCCTTGCGTCGGACCTTGCGGGTAGGGCCTCCCTCCAGCCCACTCACCCCAACCCGTTGAGCACAAGGCACCTGCGCTTTCCCTTGACAGGAGTCCCTCCCAACCCCATATTCTGAATAGTGAGTCAGATCAGTCGTTCAATCCCTTGAACGGAGCGGATCATGCCCCTGACGCGCTTCAAGAAGCTCGACCCCGACAAGCGCCGGGGGCTCCTGCAGGCCGCCGCCCAGGAGTTCGCGGCCGAGGGCTTCGACAAGGCCTCCCTCGGAAAGATCGCCGAGGGCGCGGGCGTCAGCAAGCCCGCGCTGTACTACTACTTCGAGGACAAGGCCGACCTGTACGTGACCGTCGTCCGCGAGGCCTGGGAGCGGCTTTCGCCCCAGAAGCAGCTGGACCCGGCCTCCCTCGAGCGGGACTCCTTCTGGCCCGCCCTGGAGAAGCTCCTCGAGCGGAACGTGGGCCTGTGCCGCGACCAGCCCTGGCTGACGGCGGTGGGGAAGCTCGCCTACCACCCCCCGACAGAGAGCGCGCCGGCGGGGGCGGTGGCGGCCATGTTCGAGGAGGCTCAGGCCTTCCAGCGGGCCCTGCTCGTCCGCGGGCAGGAGCTCGGGACCGTCCGCAGCGACCTCCCCGACGAGCTTCTGATCGCGATGCTCACCGCCGCCGACGCCGCCGCCGACCACTGGATGGTCGACCACTGGGAGGAGCTCGGACAGGAGGAGGCCGAGCGCATCTCCCGGGTGGTCTTCGGGGCCATCCGCGCGCTGATGTCGCCCGCTCCGGGGAGGGAGACGTGACCGGCTCGACCGCGGCGGAGGCCGCCCGCGACCTCGTCTTCCAGGCCCGCGGGATCACCAAGGTCTACGACATGGGCGAGGTGCAGGTGCACGCCCTGCGGGGAGTGGACCTCGACCTCTACGAAGCCGAGCTGGTGGTCCTGCTCGGGCCCTCGGGAAGCGGCAAGTCGACGCTCCTCAACATCCTCGGCGGCCTGGACACGCCCACGGCCGGACACGTGGTCTACCGGGGGCGCGACCTCCACGCCGCCGGCGAGGCGGAGCTCACCGCCTACCGGCGCCGCTACGTGGGCTTCGTCTTCCAGTTCTACAACCTGATCCCGAGCCTGACCGCCCGGGAGAACGTGGCCCTCGTGACCGAGATCGTCTCCCATCCCATGCGTCCCGAGGAGGCCCTGGAGATCGTGAACCTGGGCGCACGGCTCGACCACTTCCCCGCCCAGCTCTCGGGCGGCGAGCAGCAGCGCGTGGCCATCGCCCGCGCCATCGCCAAGCGGCCCGAGGTCCTGCTGTGCGACGAGCCCACCGGGGCCCTCGACATCTCCACGGGGGTGGTGGTGCTGGAGGCCCTCGAGCGGGTCAACCGCGAGCTCGGCACCTGCACCGCGGTCATCACCCACAACGCCGCCATTGCCGCGATGTCCGACCGCGTGATCCGCCTGTCCGACGGCCACATCACGGGAATCGAATCGAACCCCGAGAAGCGCTCGCCCCGCGAGCTGGAGTGGTGAGGCGACCATGAGGATCTCGGCCCTCGACCGCAAGCTCCTGAGGGACCTCTGGGAGATGAAGGGCCAGGCCCTGGCCATCGCCGCGGTGGTGGCCGCCGGGGTCACGATGTACGTGACCTACCTCTCCAACTTCGACTCCCTGCGCCGCACCCAGAGCGCCTACTACGAGCGCTTCCGCTTCGCCGACGTGTTCGCGCGGTGCAAGCGGGCCCCCCTGCGCCTCGGGGACCGGATCGAGGCCATCCCCGGCGTGGCCCGGGCCGACCTGCGGGTGGTGGCGGACGTCACCCTCGACGTCCCCGGCTTCGACGAGCCCGCCACCGGCCGGCTCATCTCGGTGCCGGCGGAGGGACGGCCCCGCCTCAACGACGTCTTCCTCCGGGGGGGCCGGTGGATCGAGCCCGGACGAGCGGACGAGGTGGTCGCCAACGAGGTCTTCGCCGACGCGCACGGGCTCGCTCCCGGAGACAGCGTCGCCGCCCTCATCAACGGGCGACGGCGCGAGCTCCGGATCGTGGGCCTCGGGCTCTCCCCGGAGTACGTGTACATCATGCCCCCGGGCGAGCTGATCCCGGACGACCGTCGATTCGGGATCTTCTGGATGGAGAGGCGCGCCCTCGGGGCCGCCTTCGACATGGAGGGAGGCTTCAACGACGTGGCCCTCCGGATGATGCCCGGGGCCTCGGTGGACGAGGCGATCACGCGGCTCGACCGCATCCTCGACCCCTACGGCGGGATCGGGGCCATCCCCCGGCGGCTCCAGATGTCCCACTGGACCCTGGACAACGAGCTCGCCCAGCTGCAGAGCTTCGGCTTCCTGGTCCCGGCCATCTTTCTCGGGATCGCCGCGTTCCTCCTCAACGTGGCCATGACCCGGGCCCTGGCCATCCAGCGCCCGCAGATCGCCGCGCTCAAGGCCCTCGGATACACGAACCGGGAGATCGGCTGGCACTACGTGAAGTGGGCGCTGGTCATCGCGACCATCGGGGCCGGGATCGGGATCGTGGGCGGCGCGCGCCTGGGCGCGGGCATGATCTCGCTCTACAACCAGTACTTCCGCTTCCCCATCCTCCTCTACCGCCTCTCCGTGGACGTGGCGGTGGTGGCCGCCCTCATCGCCCTGGCCGCCGGCGGGGTGGGGGCGATCCTGGCCGTCAGGCGAGCCGTCCGAGTCCCGCCGGCCGAGGCCATGCGCCCGGAGCCGCCGGCGCACTACCGCACCAGCGTGGTGGAGCGCCCCCGGATCCGGCGACGGCTCACCCACGCCACCCGCATGGTCCTGCGCAACGTGGAGCGCGCGCCCTGGCGGGCCGCCGCCTCCGTCGTCGGGATCGCCTTCGCGGTGGGGATCCTCCTCTTCGGCTTCGTGTTCATCGACGCCATGGAGCTCCTGGCCGACCTGCAGTTCTCCCTCGTGCAGCGCCAGGACCTCACCGTCTCCTTCGTGGAGCCGGTCTCCGCGCGGGCCCGATACGAGGTGGCGTCGCTGCCGGGGGTGATGACGGTGGAGCCCTTCCGGTCGGTGCCGGTGCGCCTGCGCCACGGCCATCGCTACCGGAACCTGGCGGTGACCGGCGTACCCGCGGGGCCCGACCTGAGCCGGATCGTCGAGCTTTCCGGCAACGTGCCCGCTCTTCCCCCCGAGGGCCTGCTGATCTCGCGGATCCTCGGTGAGGTCCTGGCCATCGAGCCCGGCGACACCGTCGTCGTCGAGGTGCTGGAGGGGGCCCGGCCCGTCCGCCAGGCCGTGGTCGCGGGACTGGTGGACGACACGATGGGGGTCGCGGCCTGGATGGAGATCTCCGCGCTCCACCGCCTCATGCGCGAGGGCGGCTCGCTCTCCGGGGCCCACCTGCTGGTCGACCCGGCCGAGCTCCAGACGCTCTACCGCAACCTGAAGGCGCTTCCCGCGGTCGCCGGGGTGGCCATCACCGCCGCCGCCCGGGAGTCCTTCCGGAAGATCATGGCCCAGAACTTCGAGCTCATCACCACCTTCAACGTCTTCTTCGCCGCCATCATCGCCTTCGGGGTGGTCTACAACTCCGCGCGGATCTCTCTCAGCGAGCGCAGCCGCGAGCTGGCCAGCCTGCGCGTCCTCGGGTTCACCATCGGCGAGATCTCGCTGATCCTCCTGGGCGAGCTCGCGCTGCTGACCCTCCTGGCGATCCCACCGGGGCTGTTCGTCGGCTGGGCCCTGTCGAAGTGGGTCCTCCTGAGCTTCGACAGCGAGGTCTACCGCATCCCCCTCGTCATCACCGTCCCGAACATCGCCTGGTCGCTCCTCACCGTCCTCGCCGCCTCGCTCGTCTCCGCCCTCGTGGTGCGCCGCAAGCTCGACCGGCTGGATCTGGTGGCCGTCCTCAAGACCCGGGAGTAGATGCATGAACCCCCTTCGCCATCTCCGCAACCGCAAGGTGCTCGCCGTCCTCGCCTTCGTGGCCCTTCTCCTCCTCATGGCCCTGTGGCCCGCGACCGTCCCCGTGGACCTCGCCCCGGTCGAGCGCGGTCGCCTCCTCGTCACCGTGGAGGAGGAAGGCGAGACGCGGGTCCGCGATCGCTTCGTCGTGTCCGCCCCGGTGGCGGGGCAGGTCCTGCGCATCGACCTCGAGCCCGGGGATCCGGTCCGGAAGGACGGGACCGTTCTCGCCACCTTCCTTCCCGCGGCGCCGGTCCTCCTCGACGCCCGGAGCCGGGCGGAGGCCGAGGCCGCGGTGGCGGCGGCCCGCGCCACTCTCGGGGGGACGAGCGCGGAGCGGAGTCGGGCGGAGGCCGCCCTCACCCTCGCGCGCTCCGAGCTCGAGCGCCACCGCGAGCTCTTCGAGCAGAAGATCGTGTCGCAGCAGGCCCTCGACGCGGCGCAGACGGAGGCCCGAGGCGCGGAGGAGGGCTTCCGGGCGGCCGAGTTCGCGATGGCCAGCGCCGAGCACCAGCTCGAGATGGCTCAGGCTCGCCTCCTCCAGGCGACGGGTGGCCGGGCGGGGCAACCCATCGAGATCCGCTCCCCCATCGACGGCGTCGTCTTCAAGCGCTACCGGTGGAGCGAGACCGTCGTCCAGCCGGGCGAGCCCCTTCTGGAGCTCGGAGACCCGAGGCACCTCGAGATCGTCTCCGACCTGCTGTCGACCGATGCGGTGCGCGTCGACCCGGGCGACCCCGTCCTCATCGATCAGTGGGGTGGCGAAGAGACGCTCCGCGGCAGCGTGCGCCTGATCGAGCCCTCGGGCTTCATGAAGATCTCTGCCCTGGGTGTAGAGGAGCAGCGCGTCAACGTGATCGTCGACTTCGAGGACCCCGTCGACGCCTGGGAGAAGCTCGGCGACGGCTACCGGGTGGAGGTTCGGGTGGTGATCTGGCAGGGCGAGGAAGTCGTCAAGATCCCGACCAGCAGCCTGTTCCGCAAGGGAGAGGAGTGGGCGGTCTTCGCTCTCGACTCCGGCCGCGCCCGCCTGGTCCGGGTGGAGCTGGGTCGCCGCAACGGGCTCGAGGCCCAGGTGGTCTCCGGTCTGGAGCCGGGCCAGGAGGTCGTCGTCCACCCGAGCGACACCCTCGAGGACGGGGCCCGCGTCGCCCCCCGTGCGTCGTAGGGTACGTTGTTCCTCCTCCATTTGCCCCGCGCTGGGGCCCGTGCTTGACGGCCCCCCGCAGTGGCGTTAGCGTGCGCCTCGTGCGGTCTGGCACACGTTCCACGAGACGAGGAGACCACCCATGAAGCGCGCCTTCACCATCGGCATCGACTACGGGACGAACTCGGTTCGCAGCGTCGTGGTCGACTGTGCGGACGGAGGGGAGATCGGGACCGCCGTCTTCGACTACCCCTCCGGAGACCAGGGGATCCTGCTCGACCCGCGCGACCCCCACCTCGCGCGCCAGAACCCGGCCGACTACATCGTGGGCCTGGAGGCCTCGGTCACCGGCGCCCTCGCCGAGGCCTCACGCGAGGCCGGCTTCTCGGCCGACGCGGTGATCGGGATCGGGGTGGATACGACCGGCTCGACCCCCATTCCCGTGAACGGCGCCAACCGCCCGCTGGCCCTCGACGCCCGGTGGAAGGACAACCTCGCCGCCCACGCCTGGCTCTGGAAGGACCACACCGCGGCCGAGGAGGCGGCGGCCATCACCGCCATCGCCCGGGACCACGCCCCCGAGTACCTCGCCCCCATCGGCGGGGTGTACTCCTCGGAGTGGTTCTGGTCCAAGATCTGGCGCTGCCTGAAGGTCGCGCCCGAGGTCTTCGAGGCGGCCGAGAGCTGGGTGGAGCTCGCAGATTTCGTCCCCGCGGTCCTGGCCGGCATCAAGGATCCGCGTGCCGTCCCCCGATGCGTGTGCGCGGCCGGCCACAAGGCCATGTACTCCGACGCCTGGGGAGGGCTGCCGTCGAAGGAGTTCCTGGCCCGCCTCGACCCGCGCCTGGCCGAGCTGCGCGGCCGTCTCTTCGAGAAGGCCCACGCCGCGGACCGCCCGGCGGGGATGCTGAACGGGGAGTGGGCGGCGAAGCTGGGGCTACCCGAGGGGATCCCCATCGCCATGGGCGCCTTCGACGCGCACTACGGCGCGGTGGGCGCGGGCGTCCAGAGCGGCACCCTGGTCAAGATCATCGGCACCTCCACCTGCGACTGTGCGGTCGCCTCCGCGGAGGAGGAGGTCCAGGACGTCCCCGGGATCTGCGGCATCGTGAACGGCTCCATCATGCCCGCCTACTACGGCATCGAGGCCGGCCAGTCGGCGGTGGGCGACATCCTCCGGTGGTGGGTCGAGGAGGTCTGCGAGGGAGACGACGCCCTGCACGCCGAGCTGTCGAAGGAGGCGGCGCGGCTGAGGCCCGGGCAGTCGGGACTCGTCGCCCTCGACTGGAACAACGGCAACCGCACCATCCTGGTCGATCCCCGCCTCTCCGGGCTCATCGTCGGCCAGACGCTCCACACCACACGGGCCGAGATCTACCGTGCCCTCATCGAGGCCACGGCCTTCGGTGCCCGGGCCATCATCGAGCGCCTGACCGATTACGGCGTCCCGGTGGAGCGCGTGGTGTGCTGTGGCGGGATCGCGGAGAAGAACGACCTCTTCATGCAGATCTACGCCGACGTGCTCGGGCATCCCATGCTCATCGCCGGGTCACCCCAGACACCGGCTCTCGGTTCGGCCATCTCGGCGGCGGTGGCGGCGGGGGCGGCGGCCGGCGGCTACGCCACCTTCGAGGCCGCCCAGGAGCGCATGAGCTCTCTCAAGGACAAGCGCTTCACCCCCGATCCCGGGGCCCGCGTCGTCTACGACGAGCTCTACGCGCTCTACCGGGAGCTGCACGATGCCTTCGGGGGCGTGGAGGGGACACGGAGCGACCTCGCCTCCTTCATGAAGCGCCTGCTCGTGATCCGCGAGCGCCAGAGTGGGGCCTAGGCGCATGGGAGCGGGAGCCGACGACCTGCGCGAGAGCGTCTACCGCGCCAACATGGAGCTGGCCGGGAGCGGCCTCGTGACCGGGACCTTCGGCAACGTGTCCGGCGTGGATCGGGCCACCGGGCTCATGATGATCAAGCCGAGTGGGGTCCCCTACGACCAGCTCTCGCCAGACCACATGGTCCCGGTCTCGCTGGAGACCGGCCAGGTCCAGGAGGGAGCCCTGCGCCCCTCGTCGGACACCCCGACCCACCTCGAGATCTATCGCGCGTTCCCGTGCGGAGGTGTGGTCCACACCCACTCCCGGCACGCCACCACGCTGGCCCAGGCCGGCCTGCCCCTGCGCTGCATGGGCACGACCCACGCCGACCACTTCCGGGGCGACGTCCCGGTGACGCGGCCCCTGAGGAGGGAGGAGGTCGACGGCGACTACGAGGGGAGCACCGGGCTCGCGATCGTCGAGACCTTCCGCGAGACGGGCCTCTCGCCGGAGGAGGTCGCGGCCGTCCTGGTGGTGAACCACGGCCCGTTCACCTGGGGCCGCGACGCGTCCGACGCGGTCGAGAACGCCCGAATCCTCGAGTACCTCGCGGGCATGGAGATCGGCGTGCGTCTCCTGGCTCCCGAGGCGCGGCGGCCCGACGGCTTTCTCGTCGACAAGCACTACCTGCGCAAGCACGGCACGCATGCCTACTACGGCCAGAAGTAGCCCGCGGGGAGACCGCCCTCGCGGAGGCCGCCGAGCGTGAAGGTCGCGCGCCTGCACGGGCCCGGGGACGTGAGGCTGCACGACGAGCCGCGCCCGAGCCCGGCCCCCGGGGAGGTCCTCGTCCGGGTGGAGGCGGTGGGGATCTGCGGGTCCGATCTCCACTGGTTCGACGAGGGATCGATCGGGGGGGTGCCTCTCACCCGGCCCCTCTCCCCCGGGCACGAGCTCGCGGGCACGACCGAGGACGGCCGCCGGGTGGCCGTGGATCCGGCGATCCCCTGCGACGCGTGCTCCCTGTGCCGGGAGGGCCACCCGAACCTGTGCCCCTCCGTCCGCTTCGCGGGATACGGTGAGGACGACGGCGCCCTGCGCGAGTGGATGGCCTGGCCCGAACGCTGTCTCTTCCCCCTGCCGGACTCGCTCTCCGCCGTCGACGGCGCCCTGCTCGAGCCTCTCGGTGTGGCGCTCCACGCCGTGGACCTCGCCCACCTCCGGCCGGGCACGACCGTCGGGGTCTTCGGTTGCGGCCCCATCGGGCTCCTCGTCCTCCAGGTCGCGCGGCTCGCGGGCGCCTCCCGGCTGATCGCCACCGACCTCCCCACGCGCCTCCGCCGGCTCGAGGCGGCACGCGCCCTGGGCGCCGAGGTCGTGGCCGCGGAGGGGGGCCGCGAGGCCGGCGCGATCCTCGCGCTCACGGGGGGACAAGGACTCGACGCCGCGGTCGAGGCGGCGGGTGAGAGCGGGGCGGTCGACGCGGCGATCGGCGCGGTCCGTCCCGGGGCCCGGGTGGTCCTCGCCGGCATCCCCGCCGAGGACCGGATCTCCATCCCGGCGTCCACGGCCCGACGCAAGGGCCTGACCCTCCTCCTCTCCCGGAGGATGAAGCACACCTACCCCCGGGCCATCCGGCTCGCGGCGGCGGGCCAGGTGGACCTGGGGGGCCTGGTCAGCCACCGCTTCCCCCTGGCCGAGACCGGGGTGGCCTTCGCCACCGCCGCCACCCGGAACGGTCTCAAGGTGATCGTGGAGGCCTGAGCGGGCTCAGGCGGCCGCGGCCTCGACCCGGTTGCGGCCGGCCTCCTTCGCCCGGTAGCAGGCGGCGTCGGCCCGGGCCAGGAGCTCGTTCGGCTCCACCGGGTAGGCGGAGGCCCCGGCCGTCCCCACGCTCACCGTGACCCGCACCGGGCGAAACGCCTCGTCCTCGAGGAAGGGCCGTGCCTCGACCGCGGCCCGGAGCCGCTCGGCGAGGACGGGGGCGTCCTCGGGTGCGGTGTGGGGGAGGAGGATCACGAACTCCTCCCCGCCCCAGCGGAAGAGCAGGTCCGTCTCGCGAACCGTTGCCTGCAGCCGCGCCGCCAGCTGCTGGAGCACCCGGTCCCCGGTCTCGTGGCCGAAGCGATCGTTGATCTGCTTGAAGTGGTCGATGTCGAGGAAGACCAGGGAGACGCCCTGTCCGAGCCGGTGGGCCCGCTCCACCTCGCGCGGGAAGATCTCGTAGAAGGCCCGCCGGTTGAAGCAGCCGGTCAGGCTCTCCCGCCGGGAGAGGTTGCGCTGGCGCTCGCCCATCCGCCCGAGGACGGTCGAGAAGATCCCCGTGGCCACGGTCAGCGCGGCCACGAGCACGTAGAGGTAGAACTGCATCTCCTTCAGGCGCGGAAGAAGGAGCTCCCCGTGTCGAGTGCGCAGGCCGGGGTCGATGTCCAGCGAGTCCTGGAGCATGAAGATGCCCACGAAGGTGAGCATGGCGATCAGGGCGAAGGTCGTGGCGGCGATGATCGAGGCGCGGGTGTAGGTCACCTCGTGGCGGGGTGGCGACGCGAACTGCCGGGCGATCCAGGATCGCACGGAGGGGCCGGCGAAGCGCAGGAGCGGAGCGACGACGAGCAGGGCCTGCAGGATGTCCCCGATGATCCACCCGCGCCAGATCTGCTGCCCCGCCGCGGGGTCGAGGCCGTGCGCGGCGTTGTAGATCAGGACCGCCACCGACGCGGTGGCGGGGGCGACGAGGCAGACCGCGAGGAAACGGAGGAGGTCACGACGTCTCCGGAGGTCGGGGTTGATGTTGAGCGTGACCATGGCCCCCCAGAAGATGAGGATCTCGAGGGTCCCGGCGAGGGCGAAGAGAATCGCGGTGGGCGGCGACATCCCGCTGACCAGAGCGCCAGCGAGGTTGGCCGAGTACGCCGGCACCAGGCCCCAGGTGGGGCCCAGCCAGACCGCGGCCAGCAGGCTGAGGATGAACGGCGGATAGACGGTGACGGGGACCTCGAACGATCCCACCCGGACCGGAATCCCGCTCCAGTCCCAGGTGACGTTCAGGATGCCGGTGGCGATGGCCACGAGGTGCACGACCAGGCCGATGAGGCCGATGCGCCTGATCCCGGGGCTGCGGGGGATCTCGGCGAGGCGAGACAGGTGCCACCAGGAAGGTCCCTGGTACTCGTCGTCGAGCGGGGACAGACCCCGCGTCGTCTGGTCGCGCATTCGGAGAGACCCGATGTGTATCTAGGCTACGCTACGTGGGCCGCCGCGTCGCGTCAAGCGAGGGGAGCGGCTTCCGGGAGTGCCTCCGGGCCGGGACGCTAGAATCTCCGGAATGGGGTCGGTTGGCTGGGAGCTGGTGCACCGTGCGCTCGGGCTGCGGCCCTCCCTGCGCGCCGAAGAGCCGGCCTCGACGCGGGCCGCGGTCGCGGTCCTCCTGCGCCAGGGCCGGGAGGATCTCGAGCTGCTGTTCATAAGGCGGGCCGAGCACGAGAAGGACCCCTGGTCGGGGCACATCTCCTTCCCCGGCGGGCGGTCCGAGCCTGGCGACGGCGCGCCCATGGCCACCGCGATTCGGGAGACCGCCGAGGAGACGGGCATCGACCTGCGCCGGGACGCCGAGCTGCTCGGCAGCCTCGACGAGATCCGGGCGATGGCCCGGGGACGCCCGGTGGACCTCACCATCGCCCCCTTCGTCTTCCGTCTGCTCCGTCCCGTAGAGGCCGTTCTCAATCACGAGGTGGTGAGCCTGCACTGGCTGCCGCTGGAGCGGCTGCTCGCCCCCGGGACCCGGTCCACGATGGAGTACCGACACGAGGGGGCCGCCCTGGAGCTGCCCTGCCTGCGCATCGGCGCCCTCGTGATCTGGGGGCTGACCTACCGGATGTTCGACAACCTGCGCCAGCTCCTGGAGGCGGCCCGCCGGGCTTGAAACGCCGCGGCGCCGGGTGCTACCGTCCGTCTCGAATGCCCCCTCGCGATCCCGACGGGCCCCGGCCCCCGTCCGGCGGCGATCTCGTCCGCCTCGTACACCAGCCCATCGACCTCGCCGCCCTGCTGGTGAGCTCCCCGACGGACGGCGCGGTCTGCCTCTTCGTGGGGATCGTGCGAAGCGAGAACCGGGGCCGGGGTGTCGAACGCCTCGAGTACGAGGCCTACGAGGAGATGGCGCTGCCGCTCATGGAGGAGATCGCGGACGAGACGCGGCGCCGCTTCCCGGTGACCGCCGTGCGCCTGGTGCACCGCCTCGGCCGCCTGGAGATCGGGGAGGCCAGCGTCGCCATCGCCATCGCCTCGCCTCACCGCGACGAGGCCTTTGCCGCCTGCCGCTTCGCCATCGACACCCTGAAGGCGAAGGTGCCGATCTGGAAGAAGGAGCACTATGCGGACGGCACCGCCTGGCTCGAGGGCCCGGAGGGGCCCGGGCGCGGCTAGACGCTCCGCCGCCGGCCGCGGCCACCGGGGGCCTGGCGGCTGGCCGAGGCAGCGACGGTGCCCGCGGCCAGCATCCGCTCGCACTCCGTGGCCGGCAGCGGCGGGCTCCACAGGAACCCCTGCACCTCGTCACAGCCCAGGGAGCGGAGCAGCGTCACCTGCTCGTCGGTCTCCACGCCCTGGGCCACGACCCGCAGGGCGAGGCTGTGGGCCACCGCGATCACCGCGGTGACTACCGAGGCGTCGTTCGGATCGCTGGTGGCGCCGCGCACGAAGGACAGGTCGATCTTGAGCGCGTCCACGGGCAGGCGCTGCAGGTGGACCAGGGACGAGAACCCCGCCCCGAAGCCGTCGATGATGAGGTGGACGCCGATCTCCCGCAGCACCCGCAGGGCCTCGACCGCACGGTCGAGGTTCTGCATGGCGTAGCCCTCGGGGATCTCCAGGTGGAGGGCGTCGGGATCCAGCCCGCTCGCCGCGAGCGCCTTCTCGACGTGGGCGACGAGCTCGGCCTGCTGCAGCTCGTAGGTGGAGAGGTTGACCATCACGCGGAGCCCCCGCGAGCCGCGGCGACGCCACTCGACGGCCTGCCGGCAGGCCGTCTCCAGGACCCAGGGCCCCATGGAGAGGATCGCGCCGGTGAAGTCGGCCAGCGCGATGAAGTCCTTGGGCAGGACCAGCCCGAAGTCCGGTCGTTCCCAGCGCAGGAGCGCCTCCATGCCGACCAGGCGTCCGGTGGCCAGCTCGAGGCAGGGCTGGTAGTGGAGCGTCATCTCCTCGTTGTCCAGGGCCTGGCGCAGCGCCTCCTCGAGAGCTCGGCGCTCGAGGGCCTTCTCGGCCAGGGCCGGGGAGAACAGCTGGAAGTCGTCGCGGCCGCGCTCCTTGGCCCGGTACATGGCGGTGTCGGCGCTGCGCAGGAGGGTCTCCCCGTCCTCCCCATCCTCGGGATACAAGGCGATGCCCCCGCTCGACGTCACCCTCACCTCCTGGCCGCCGATGACGAAGGGTCTCCGCAGCGCGTCGAGCAGCTTTCGGGAGATGGCACCGACGTCCTCGGCGTAGTTCAGGCCGGGCAGGAGCAGGGTGAACTCGTCCCCGGCCAGGCGAGCCACGGTGTCGGCCTCCCGCACGCACGACCGGAGTCGCCGGGCCACCGCGCGCAGGAGCTCGTCCCCGGCCGCGTGGCCCAGCGTGTCGTTGACCTGCTTGAAGCGGTCGAGGTCGATGAAGACCAGGGCGATCCGATGGCGGTAGCGGTGGGCGTGGGCCAGGGCGATGGCGAGGCGATCCTCGAACAGCCGACGGTTGGGGAGTCCGGTGAGCGAGTCCCGGTAGACCAGGGACCTCATGCGCTCCTCGGCCTCCCGGGCCTCGGTGAGGTCGCGCATCACCAGGGCGACGCGTCCGCCCCCGAGAGGATGGAAGAAGAGCTCCTCCGGGAAGGTGAGGCCGTCGTGTCGACGCCCGGTCGCCTCTCCGCGCCAGGGCTGGCCGCCGCGGGCCGGGACGAGCCCTGCCTCCTCCAGTCGATCCGCCTCCTCGGCCTCGAAGAGCTCACGCCAGGAGCGGCCCTCGAGGTCGCCGGGGAAGGGCCAGGCGTGCAGCTCGGCGCAGGCGTCGCTCACGCAGGAGAGCGCCCCGCCGTCGTCGAGCAGGGCGATCCCGTGGGGCATGGCCAGGAGCAGGCCGAGGGCTTCGTCGCGGCTGAGCGGGGGATCGTTCGCGCCCTTCACGGTGCTAGCCCCCGATCTGGAACATCGAGCGGCTCAGGGTCGAGACGCCCTCGTCCAGGCGGTGTCCAGTGGGCTTGAGGGTGACGGCCCGGAGCAGGATCTCCGCCACGTCGTCCGCCCCGCCGCCGTTGCGCAGCGCCTTCTTCACGTCGAGCTCGTCGTCGTTCAGCAGGCACAGGTGGAACTTCCCGTCCGCGGTCAGCCGCATGCGGTTGCAGGCTCCGCAGTACGGCTCGCTCACCGGGGAGATGAACCCCACCACCCCCCCTCCGCCCTCGAAGCGGTAGTTGCGGGCCTCGTCGGACGGGCTCTGGGTCTCCAGGGGGACGAGGGGGCCGAGCTCGGCCTCGATGCGGCGCCGCGTCTCGCTCGACGGCACGAACTGGGACAGGGCGACGTGGGCGGTCTCGCCACCGCCGAGGGGCATGAGCTCGATGAATCGCACGTGCCAATCGCCGTCGAGCGCCCGCCGGGCCAGGTCCACGACGTCCGTGTCGTTGTAGTCCCGGGTCACGGTGCAGTTGATCTTGATCGGAACCAGCCCCGCCGCCTCCGCGGCCGCGATTCCCGCCTCGACCTCCTCGAGGGAGCCGAAGCGCATGAGCTTCGTCAGCCTCTCCGGGTCGAGGGTGTCGACGTGGATGTTGAGCCGGCGCAGCCCCGCCTCCTTCAGGGGGGACGCGAGCCGGGGCAGGAGGATGGCGTTGGAGGTCATGGCCAGGTCCTCGACCCCGCCGACACCGGCGATGCGGCGCGTGATCTCCACGATGTCCGGGCGCAGCGTGGGCTCGCCGCCGGTGAGACGGAACTTGCGGAAGCCGACGCCCACCGCGGCCTGCACCACCGTCTCGATCTCCACCGGGGTCAGGAGCTCCGGGGAGGGGATGAAGTTGAGCCCGCGCAGGGGCATGCAGTAGACGCAGCGCAGGTTGCAGTGGTCGGTGACCGAGAGCCGCAGGTAGTCGATGTCGCGTCCGAAGCGGTCGCGGGGCACGGCGCCTCCTCTTCCCCTTGCAGTCTACCCCGATTGACTCCGACTACCGTTTCGTGCGAGATGTCTCCGATGAGGGTTCACGTGCGCCTCTTCGCGTCGCTTCGTGAGGTCGCGGGGCGCCCGGAGGTCCCGCTCGACCTGTCCCCCGGGGCGACCGCGGAGGACGCGTGGCGGGCATTGACCGCGGATCACCCCTCCCTCTCCGCGAGGCGGGCGAACCTCGCGGCATCGGTGAACCGCCGCTACGCCCCCTTCGACACGTCGCTCGAGGACGGCGACGAGGTCGTCTTCATCCCCCCGGTGAGCGGAGGCTAGCCGAGGCCGCGCTGTCTCGAAACAGGGTGAGCAGGCTGGCCGCATTCCGCCCGGCATCGAACTGCTCACGGACCAGTTCGTGGCCTGCCATGGCTCGCTGACGGGCCTCGTCGGGGCGATCCATCACCTCTCCGATGGCGTCAGCCAGCCCGGACACCTCCCCCGGGGGCACCAGCCAGCCCGTGCGACCGGGACGCACGATCTCCGGTATTCCCGACACGTCCGAAGCCACAACCGGGAGACCCTGCGACATCGCCTCGATGATCACGTTGGGGATTCCGTCTCGATCCCCGTCGCGGGCGACGACGCTGGGCACGCACAGGACGGAGCATCGACGGTATGCGTCGAACACCGCGGTGAGGGGCTGTCGGCCGGCGATCGTCACGCGTCCATCCAGGCCACGCCGGGTGATCTCGCGAGCCAGCTCCCCTCGGAGCGGGCCGTCGCCGACGATCTGGCAGGTCAGCTTGCGGCCCTGCTCGAGAAGGAGCGCGCTCGCTTCGATCAGATGGATGAAGCCCTTCTGCTCGACGAGCCGTCCCACGGCCAGGATCGACAGCTCCCCGCTCCGGCCAAAGCACGGAGGCGGGATGCTTCCGAAGTTCAGACCATGGTAGGAAACCACGATCTTGCCCTCCGACCCGATCGTCGTCTCGAGGAACCGCCGGTTGGCGCCCGTGCACGTGGCCACGAAATCCGCCGCCTCCACCTTCTCGCGCAGCATGGTGGTGTCGGCGTAGATGTCCCATGCGTGAGCCGTGATGCTGTATCGAAGCCCGGCTGCGTGCTTGAGGAAGTAGGCCCCGAGCGCAGGCATCGTGGCCCAGTGGGCGTGCACGTGCGGGCTCCCCAGCCTTCTCAGGGCGGGAAGCACGGCGGCGGTTCGGACGAGTGTGCCCAGGGCCTTGGCCAGTTCCAGCGGTCGCCTCCCGTAGGCGGCAAGCACCTCGCGGAGGCAGCGGCGAGCGCCGGGAGTGGACACCAGGGTCGGGAAGCCGCCCGCGCTGGCTCGAAACGAGGGGTAGCGTGTCCGATCGAGAAACGGCTTCGCCTCGTCCTGAATGAATCGATCACGGCAGTGCTTGAGCGAGAAGATCGTGAGCTCCACGTCGGGCGCATCGCCGACCGCCTGCACCTCCCGGGTGATGAAGGACTCATGGGCCTCGGGGAACTGGGAAACGAGATAGGCAAGGCGCAGCATTGGCGGCATTATAGGGGATCTCCGCGACCGCTGGCCGGCCCCGGTCTCCGTCGAGCCCGCCCCGGAATTGTGGGGTGTAGAAGCGTCGGATTCGAGCCATCCGTGGTATAGTGTTGATCTCCCTCTGACTTCCCCGAGCCCGGCGAGCCCGCCGCCGCTCCGGGGCCCTCCAGAACAAGGGCGCCTTGCCGTGCGAGGTCCTAGAATGTGGAGGCGATGTCAGTGGGAGTAGTACTTGTCACGGGCGCGGCGGGCTTCATCGGCTCCCATGTCGTCGGCCGATTCCTCCGGGACGGCCACCGTGTCGTGGGCCTCGATTCCTTCGATGGCTTCTACGATCCCGCCATCAAGGAAGCGAACGTCCGGGATTCGGTCCCTCACCGAGGGTTCCGACTCGTCCGGGGAGACATCCGGGACCCGGCCACCCTCGAGGCCGCCTTCGACGGCGACGAGGTCGACACGATCATTCACCTCGCCGCACGGGCCGGGGTTCGACCGTCCATCGAGGACCCGGCGCTCTACACCTCGGTGAACCTCGAGGGGACCACCCACCTCCTCGAGGCCGCGCGCCGGCGAGGCGTTCGCCGCTTCCTGTTCGGCTCCTCCTCGTCGGTGTACGGCAACAACCGGAAGGTGCCGTTCGCGGAGGACGACCCCGTCGACTACCCCATCTCACCCTATGCGGCCACGAAGCGGTCGGGTGAGCTGATAGCCCACACGTACCACCACCTCTTCGACATGGACGTGGCCTGCCTCCGGTTCTTCACCGTCTTCGGACCGCGCCAGAGGCCGGACCTGGCGATCCACAAGTTCACTCGCCTGATGGCTGAAGGCCACGAGATCGAGATGTACGGCGACGGGTCTTCGGCTCGCGACTACACCTACGTCGACGACATCGTCGAGGGGATCGTGCGGGCAGCCGACCGCGTGCGTGGGTTCCGCATCTGGAACCTCGGCGGCTCCGAGCCCCTGCCCCTCACGGAGCTCGTCGAGCGGATCGCCGCTTCTCTAGGCGTCGTGCCCCGCGTCAGAAGACTGCCCCAGCAGCCCGGGGATGTGGAGCGAACCTGGGCGGATGTCTCGCGAGCCGCTCGCGAGCTCGGCTGGCGGCCGCAGGTCAGCTTCGACCAGGGCCTGACCGCGTTCGTCCGCTGGTTCAGGGAGAGTCGATCACCTCAGGAGGTCGGGAGTCATTCATGAACATCTGTGTCGTCGGCACCGGATACGTTGGTCTCGTGACCGGAGCATGCTTCGCCGAGTTCGGAAACCGGGTCACCTGCACGGACAAGGACGAAGCGAAGATCCGCCGGCTGTCCGAAGGCGGGATCCCGATTTTCGAGCCCGGACTCGATGAGGTGGTCGAGCGCAATGTCAGGGCGGAGAGGCTCTTCTTCACCACCGACCTCTCGACGGCCATACGTGAGGCCCTGGTCGTCTTCATCGCGGTGGGCACACCCCAGGGCCAGGACGGGGGTGCCGATCTTTCGTTCGTGAAGGAGGTCGCGAGGACCATCGCCGAGAACCTCCTCTCGTACAAGGTCATCGTCACCAAGAGCACGGTGCCGGCCGGAACCGGTTCGATCATCCGCAGGATCATCGAGGAGCATCGCCCCGAACCTCATCCGTTCAGCGTCGCGTCGAACCCGGAGTTCCTGCGTGAGGGCTCTGCCATCGAGGACTTCATGCGCCCGAACCGCGTCGTCATCGGGACGGAGGACGAGCAGGCCCAGGCCATCCTGAAGGACCTCTGCCGCCCGCTCTACCTCATCGAAACGCCCTTCGTTCTGACGGACGTGGTTACGGCGGAGCTCATCAAGTACGCTTCCAACGCCTTTCTCGCGACCAAGATATCCTTCATCAACGAGATGGCGGACCTCTGCGAGGCGCTGCGGGCCGACGTCCACGACGTGGCGCGGGGCATGGGTCTCGACCAGCGCATCGGCCGGAAGTTCCTCCACCCGGGCCTGGGATACGGCGGCTCCTGCTTCCCGAAGGACACGCTCGCCATCCGCCGGATCGCCGAGGAACAGGGACTCCAGCTCAGGATCATCGGAGCGACGATCGACGTGAACGGCGAGCGCCCCGCAAAGATGCTCGAGAAGATTCGCCGGGCGTTCGGGGGGTCCGTCGGCGGAAAGGTCATCGCCCAGCTTGGTCTGACCTTCAAGCCGAACACCGACGATCTGCGCGACTCACCGGCGTTGGCCATCCTCGACGGCCTCCTCGCCGAAGGGGCCACCATTCGCGCGTACGACCCCGTGGGAATGCCCGGCGCCAGGGAGGCGGAGCGACCCGACGTCGTCTACTGCTCGACCGAGCTGGAAGCTGCCGAAGGAGCCGACGGCCTCGTCGTCTCCACGGAGTGGAACCAGTTTCGGGGCCTCGACCCCGACGCTCTCCGGAGTCGCCTCAAGGGGAACGTCGTGTGCGACCTGCGCAACATCTACGATCCCGCACTCATGCGCGAGAAGGGATTCGAGTACGTCGCTGTCGGACGATAAGATTGCAGACTTTGTCGACATCATGATCCAAGTGCCTATGATCTAGACAGCGCCAAGAGAAGGGGGGTCACCAGATGCCACCCGAGCCATCCCTGCCCTGGGATCTGTCGAGCCTGACGCCACGGGCGCCGCTCAGTGTGACGGCGCTACTCATAGCCCTGGCCGTGGGCGTCCTCCTGGCGCTCATCCTGCGTCTGCACTTCTATCGCTTTGGATCGACGCTCTCGAATCGAGAGGAGTTCGCCCAGGTCTTCCCGTTCATCCTCCTCACGACCATCCTGATCATCACGGTCGTGAAGTCCTCGCTCGCGCTCTCCCTGGGTCTCGTCGGAGCCTTGTCCATCGTCCGTTTCAGGACGCCCATCAAGGAGCCCGAGGAGCTCGCGTATCTCTTCCTCGCCATTGCCATGGGGCTCGGGCTCGGCGCGAATCAGGTCGTTCCGACGATCGTCGCCAGCATCGTCATCCTCGCCTTCATGGCGATCATTGGAACGTTCCGTGCGCGACTTGGAGGCAAGAACACCTACCTCTCCGTCGAATGGCGCAACAACAAGGACCAGGGTCCCGAGCTGTGCCTGAACCGTCTGAACGACATCGTGTTCAAGCACACGAACAGAAGTGATCTCCGGCGCTTCGACGTGCGCGCCGAACTCCTGGAGGCGACGTACTTCCTCGATGTCGCGGACACCCGCGATCTGGCGGCCCTGGCAGGGGAGCTGGAGCAGCAGTTCGACGGCGCAGCCATCACCTTCCTGGACCAGAGCCAACTACCGAGCGTCTAGCCGATGAGGATCCACTCCGCGCTGGCGTCAACCGCGCACCCGCCGCGACGGAGACCGAAGAGCGCGTCCTCCCGGACTCGCTTCTATTCGGTATTGGCGATCGCGTCGGTGGTCGTAGGCTCCGTGCTCGCCTACGCCAGCAGGCAGTTGCTGCCCCCCGACGTGAAGGACGCGATCTTCCGTGTCGCCCAGCGACGTGGATTCGCGGCCTTCGACGAGGAGCTTCGACTCCGTCAGGCAGCCAGGAGACTGCCGACCTATCTGTCCCGTGTTCTGACGCCCAACGATCTGCCGACGATCGCCATCGACGTCCAGTTCCTGGACATGCGCAAGCTCCAGGCGAAGAGGCGCGAGGCCCTGGCGATGGGACGGTTGACAACCGGGCCGGACGATTTCGTTCCGGCGAGCATTCGAACCGCCACGGGCACGGTGAAGGCTCGGCTGCGCCTCAAGGGCGACTATCTCGATCACCTGGAAGGCGACACGTGGTCCATGCGCGTTCATCTATCGGGCGCCGATCACCTGTTCGGGCTTCGGCGCTTCTCCCTCCAACACCCCGTGACGCGGGGCTTTCAGGCCGAGGCCCTGTTCAAGAGGTCGCTCGCGGATCAGGGCGTTCTGGCTCCCCGGTACTTCTTCGTCAACGTCGTCGTGAACGGGACCCCTCGGGGCATCATGGCCCTCGAGGAGCATTTCGCCAAGGAACTCCTGGAGAGAAACGGCCGCAAGGACAGCGTCATCATCAAGCTGGACGAATCGCTGTTCTGGTCGGTCAAGACCTTCGAGAAGGAGACGCCCTTCCTGCTGAGCCCGTTCCTGCTGTACCAGAACGCCGCCGTCGAGGCCTTCGAATCCTCCCGGATCGACAAATCCCCCACCCTGCGGCGTGACTACCGGGTCGCTGTCGGCTTGCTGCGGGCCTTCACGGAGGGTGCCCTGCCCGCGTCGGAGGTCTTTGACGTTCAGCTGCTCGGGCGGTATCTGGGCGTTGCGGAGTTCTGGGGCGCCTGGCACGAGATCCGCTGGAACAACCAGCGTTTCTACTACAACCCCTTCACGATGCGACTCGAGCCCGTCGCCTTCGACGGCAATCTGAACGATCGTCTGCCATTGGACAGGGGCATCATCTGCGCACCGCTCGTGAGGAAGATGCTGGATGATCCGCAGGTACGTGCCGCCTACGAGCGTACCCTGCGCGCCCTGGCCAACGACGCCTTGCACGGCGAGCTGATTCGGCAGCTGACCGAGTTTGAACGACCGATCTTGAAGGCCCTGCAGTCGGAGTTCTACATGCTCGAATCCTTCAACTTCGCCGAGCTCCGGGAGCGCGCCAGGCTCGACACCGTCAAGGCGGGCGCGGATGGATGGATCCAGCCCCACGGCGACTTCGGTGAGATACCGATCTTTGCGCACGCATACCTGGTGGACGGGGCACGGGGCCCCTATCTCGAGCTGCTCAACGCGCTGCCGCTTCATGTGGAGGTCCGGTCGATCCGATGGGTGGGCTCCGGTGGAGAGTCCGAGCCGTTCAGTCCCACCATCCCGCTTTCCTATCCGCTCACGCTGCCTCCGACCGGCATCGGCGAGTCCCCTGAATCGGTCGCCATTCCCTGCGCTCAGGCTTCACGAGAAGGCTCCTGGCGTCTCGTCGTGACATTCGGCATTCCGGGCTACGACAAGCCGGAGGAGATCAGGGAATCCCCGGCCGTCGCCTCGTACGAGCCCCTGCCCATGAATCCATTGCCGACGTCGACCATCGACGCGCAGCTGGACTCCCATCGCTTCCTGTCTCTGGGCCTCGATGGCACATCCGTCCTGGTGGCGCCTGGCGCCTGGGAGGTTCGGGGCTGCGTCGTGATACCGCAGGGCTACAGGCTGACCGTGGGGGCTGGCACGACGCTTCGGTTCGAAGACTCCGGGTGTCTCGTTGCGTTCGGGCCGACCCTGTTCGAGGGCCGGGCCGATGCCCCGGTGGTGCTGGAGGGGCTGCCCGTGCGCGATGGAGGCAGCGGCATGTGGCAGGGGATTGTGATCCACCGAGCGCCGGCGCGATCGCGCTGGAGTCACGTCGCGGTCCGGAACACGACCGGCATTGGCCTTGGAGCGTGGAGCATGACCGGCGGCACCACGTTCTACATGAGTGACGTCGACATATTCCACGCCACCTTCACCGGCAACGCCGGAGAGGACGCCCTGAACATCGTGCACTCGGACTTCACCCTCACGGATACGGAGATCTCCAGCACGGCGTCGGATGGGTTCGACGCCGACTTCACGACCGGCACCATCGTCGGAGGCTCGTTCGAGGACATCGGTGTGAGCGGCGGTGGAGACGGTCTCGACGTGTCCGGGAGCCGCCTGTCCACCGAAGGCACCCGCTTCGTGCGAGTCGCGGACAAGGCCATCTCGGTGGGAGAGGGAAGTCACCTGGTCGTGCGCGACGCCGTCATCGACGACTGCAGTGTGGGGGTGGCGAGCAAGGACGGCTCCGAGACCACGATTCACTCCTCCACGATCCGCCGAGCACGGTACGCGGGCCTGATGACGTACACGAAGAAGACCGAGTACGGTTCAGCACGGCTGGCCGCCGACGGGGTGACTATTCTGGAGTCCGAGACCTCGGCGCTGTCGCAGGTCGGGAGCACTCTGCGGCTCAACGGCGAACACGTTCCCACCCGGCCCGTCGACGTAGAGCGGCTGTATCAGACGGTCATGAAGCCCGGGATCGCGAGATGACGGTTGGCGTACCTGCCGATGCCAGGCTGGAGGTGAAGTTCGTCGCCCCGGTGGGGCAGATGGGTCGACTCCAGGCCTGGTTGCGGCTGCATCCGGCCGCCTTTCGCGTCGCCTTCCCGGATCGATGGGTGAACAACGTCTACTTCGATTCGCACCGCCTGTCCGCGTACGGCGACAATGTCGCCGGCGTAAGCGGTCGGACGAAGCTCCGCTATCGGTGGTACGGGCTGTCCGAGCACCCTGACCGGGGCAACCTGGAGATCAAGTACAGACGCAACTGCTTCGGCTGGAAACGTCTCTTCCCCGAGGATGCACCACCCTATGTTGAAGGACAGAGCTGGAGGGAGTTTCGCGAGCGCATCGGCAGGCAGATGGGGGCCGAGGCTCGCCTGTGGTTGAGCTCACGGCCGACTCCCGTCATCCTGAACCGCTACCACCGACAGTACTACGCGTCCGCCGACGGAGTCACTCGTGTCACGATCGACAGCCGACAGCGAGTGTATGACCAGAGATACAGCGCGGTCCCGAATCTCCAGCGCCGGGCGAACATCCCCGAGCTGCTGGTCGTCGAGTTCAAGTGCCGTCGGGCGGACAGGGAGAGGACCATGCGGATCATTCAAGGCCTGCCGATCAGGGTCGGCCGACATTCGAAGTACGCCGTCGCCGTGAGATCCCTGGTCTGATGATCGAGCAGACGCGGCGCGGCGGCCAGGAGGATGGCATGTCGATCCACCGGGGAGGGCCAACCGGCAAGCGACGATGACGGGCGCCGTCGATGCTCGAGCGTCGGTTGGAGCCTCGAGAAGAGGCCTGGCCCGCCTGGGGGCCTGCGTGCTCCTGCTGGGCGCGTGCTCGTGCGGTGAGGCCCATACGGCCGGCGACCTCGTGGGAACCTGGCGGGGATCGAGCGCTGAATGGTCATCGGTAACGCTCGCGGTCGAACCCGATGGCAGCGTCTCTCTCCAGTACGTGGACCGGAGCGGAAGCGCACATACGGTCACGGGAAGGGTCGAGACCGACTTCTCGAAGAGTCCGGTACCACTGAGCATTCGACGTATTCCCCAGTTGCGACACCCCCTGCACACGGTGATCGAGTTCGAGGGAAGGGATCATCTCCGCATCGGCGACTTTGCACCGCGGTGGCGGTTGCGGCCCATCTCCTTCGATCCCCGAACCGAGGTCCTGCTCGAACGACAGTGAGGCTCGATGGACCTGGCCACGACCGGGAAGCGGCCCTCTTTCCGCGGGGGACGGCTGGAGACCGGCCAGGTCACGTGAGGCGGTAGCCGGCCCCGCGCACGGTCTGGAGGTGCCGTGGGGACCGGGGGTCGTCGCCGAGGTGCCGGCGGAGACGCATCACGAAATTGTCCACCGCCCGGGTCTCGGTCTCGGGGTCCAGGTTCCACACCTTCTCCAGGATCTCGCCCTTGCTCACCACCTTGCCGCGGTGCTCGACGAGGAGCTTCAGGAGCATGGCCTCGAGCAGCGTCAGCCGGAACGTCTCGCCGCCCCGGTGGATCTCGAAGCTGTGGAAGTCCACCTCCGCGTCGCCGACGCTCGCCTTCTCCAGGGCCCCGCTGACGCCGCGTGTCCAGTCTCGCCGCCGGATCAGGCCCTTCACCCGTGCCAGGAGCACCGGGAGGTCGAAGGGCTTCGAGAGGTAGTCGTCGGCGCCGGACTCGAGCCCCTGGACGACGTCGTCCGGCAGGCTCTTGGCCGTCAGCATCAGCACCGGGGTGAAGTTGCCGGCCTGGCGCATGCGCTCGACGACCTGGAAGCCGTCGAGCCCGGGGAGCATCACGTCGAGGAGGACGAGGTCGAGGGGTGGCGGCTCCGGGGCCGCGTCCTCCGGGGCCAGGCGCTCGGCGGCCACCCCGCCGTCGGGGATCGTCTCCACCTCGTAGCCCTCGAGCTCGAGGTTGAACCGGATGCCCTCGGCGAGGTGCAGCTCGTCCTCGACGACCAGGATCCTAGGCACGAGACGGCTCCCCGGCCTCCCCCGCCTCGACCGCGGGCCCTCCCTCGGCCTCGATCAGCCCCGGCAGGGTGATGGTGAACGTGGCGCCGCGATCGGGACCGGGGCTGTCCGCGGTGATGGCCCCCCGGTGGCCCTTCACCACCGAGCGCACGATGAAGAGCCCGAGCCCGGTGCCGGTCCGGCTGCGCCGGACCTCGGAGCCGATCCGGTAGAACCGGGTGAAGATGAAGGGAAGCTGGGTGCGGGGGATCCCCATGCCGTGGTCGCGCACCAGCACGTGGGCCTGCCCGTCCCCGTCCGCCCACACCTCCACCTCGATCTTCACCGCCCCCCTCGAGTACTTGACCGCGTTGTCGAGCAGGTTCAGCACCGCCGTCTCCAGGGCCTGGACGTCTCCGGCGAGCCGCAGGCTCGCCGGCCCCTCGTAGCGGATCGCCTCCTGGGGCAGCTGGAAGCGCGTCAGGGTGAGGTCGATGGCACGCCGGGCGACGCGGGCCAGGTCGAGAGGGCGAGGGTCCTGGACGGGGTGGTCCGTGTACAGGGCGGCGTCGAGCACGTTGTTGATCGTCCCGTTCAGGCGATCGAGGTCCTGCCGCATGGTGCGGTAGAACTCCTTCCGCCGCTCCTTCGTCACCTCGCGGTACTCGAGGGTGTCCAGGTAGAGACGGAGCGAGGCCACCGGCGTCTTGAGCTCGTGGGTGACCGCGCTCACGAAGTTCGACTGGCGCTCGTTGAGGCGCACCTCCCGCAGCAGCAGGATCACGATCAGGACCAGGCCGCCGATGAGGAGCAGGAAGAGGAGGCTTCCGAAGAAGTAGGCCACGGCGCGGGCGGTGCCCAGCCCGCGGGGTGCGCTGTCGGGGAGTGCGAGGATCTGCCAGGCGACGGTGAGGGCCACCGCCACCACGATGAGAACCACCCCCATGGCCACGTAGTGCCACTTGGGCCGACGCGAGCGCGAGAGCTGGGCGGGCTCGGCCATTGCCTTCAGAGCAGCTTGTCCACGTTCATGAGGAGACGGCGCGGGCCGAGGCGGCGCCAGAGCCGGGAGAACCCGGCGAGGCGCGCCAGGCCCCGGACCCGTCTCCAGGGCGATGCGGCGTGCAGGGCCCGGTTGGCCTCGGAGAGCAGCCGCCCGTAGGCCTCGGTGTACGGGTACCACCACAGCTCCGGCCCCCGGCTCACGTCGTGGGTCACGTACTTCGGCTGCGCCATCTCCCGCAGACCCAGGCGACCGTGCGTCCGGCCGATCCCGCTCTGCTTGATGCCGCCCCACGGGGCGGTGGGCTCCCCGAAGCTGGACAGGACGTCGTTGATGGTCACCACGCCCGCCCGGAGCTCGCGCTGGAGACGGCGGGCCGTCTCGCGGCTCCGCGTCCAGCCGGTGGCGGTGAGCCCGTAGTCGCTGTCGTTGGCGAGACGGATGGCGTCGTCGAGAGACTCCACCGTCATGATCGGCAGCACGGGCCCGAAGGTCTCCTCGCGCATGACCGCCATCGTGTGGTCCACGTCGGCGATCACCGTGGGCGGGTAGTAGAGGCCCGGGCCCGGCACCGGCTCGCCGCCGGTCAGCACCCGCGCCCCTCTTCGTCGAGCGTCGGCGACGTGCTCCTCGACGACCTGCCGCTGTCGCTCGAGGGAGAGGGGCCCGACGTCGACGCCTCCCCCCGGCCCGACCCGGAGGCGCCCCGTCTCCTCCACCACGCGCGCGAGGAACGGCTCGGCGATCGGGCGCTCGACGTAGACCCGCTCGACCGAGGCGCAGGTCTGGCCGGCGTTCATGAAGGCGCCCCACACGATCCCCGGAACCGTCCGGTCGAGGTCGGCGTCGCGACAGACGATGGCCGCGTCCTTGCCCCCGAGCTCGAGGAGGACCGGGGTCAGGTTCCTGGCCGCCGAAGCCATCACCTTCTTGCCGGTGGCCACGCTCCCGGTGAAGACGATCTTCCCGACCCGGGGGTCCTCGACCAGGCCCGGGGCGAGGGCGTCGTCGACGGCCAACACGTTGACCACACCGTCGGGAAGACCGGCCCTTCGGGCGAGCGCGCCGATGCGGAGGGCGACGAGCGTGGTGGACGGCGCCGGCTTGAGCACCACCGCGTTGCCGGCCACGACGGCGGCAGCCACGATGGGAAGGGGAAGACCGAAGGGGTAGTTCCAGGGCGTGATGGCGAGCACGACGCCGTAGGGCTCCCACAGCAGGCGCGCGTCCTTGTGGGCCAGGAGAAGGAGCTGGCTCTCGACCTTCTCCTCCCGCAGCAGATCGGGGGCGTGGTCGGCGAGGTGCTTGAGGGCCTCGAGCGACGGCAGGACCTCCGCCGCGTGGGCCTCGGCCGCGGGCTTGCCCTGCTCCCGCTCCACCAGGGCGGCCACCGCGTCGGCCTCGTCCACCAGCGCCTCGCGCAGACGAAGGAGGCCGCGGCTCCGCTCGCGAACGTCCGTCCGGCTCCAGGCGGGGAAGGCCTCCCGCGCCGCGGAGAGGGCCGACGCGGCCTGCCGCTCGTCCAGCAGGCTCGCCCAGGCGAAGGGCTCACCGTCCGCGGGGCTCACCGCCGGGCGGCGACCGGCGCGGCCCTCGACCTCCTGTCCGGCGATCCAGGAGTGGTGCGCGGGGAGGTCGTCGAAGGGCCGCCGGGCGACGCTCATGAAGCGATTCTACGCGCCCGGCGCCCCTCCGCGCGTCAGTTGTTGCGGGGGAGGGTCTCCTCGGTCGCCGCCGCGAAGATTCCCGTCGACAGAGGCTCCGGCCGGCCCGCGTGGATCTGCGTCCGCAGGCCGAGCCGCCGCATCTTCTCGTTGAGCGTCGTGGGCAGACACCCGAGGGCCGCCGCCGCCCGCCTCTGGTTCCCTCCGGCCAGCCAGAGTGCTTCCTCGATGAGCCGACGCTCGTAGGCCGCCACCCGCTCCTTCAGGCCCTCGACCTGTTCGGTTCCGGTCACCAACTCCTGCGCCATGGCTGCTCCCCCTCCCGACCGTGCCCCCGGTTCTGCCTCAACCTGCGTCTCTCCGGGCTCCAATGCCATGGACACGAGAGGGGTTGCCGCTGAGATCGACCTGAGGACGCAAGTTCTTTTGGAGGAGTGCGTTCGACGAAGGGATGAGGACCCGTCCTGCCGGCTCTCGGGGGCCGCCGGGGCCACGTCGACACGGCGCACGTCGCCCAGGTGGGCCCAGCCGCGCGCCCCGGAGGCGTCCTCGACCTGGATCCAGACGCCGCCGGGCTTCAGGACGGGGAGGACCTCTCCCTCGCGGAGGGTGCCGATCACCTCGGCCGAGGGAGAGGCCGCGTCGAGGAGAGGGGCACCCCGGCGCACGACGGTGGCGGTGGGACGGGCGAGCATCCCCGCCGCCGGCGCCGCCGCCGCCACGAGGCCGAGGCCGAGGGTGATCCAGGCCACGGGGGAGCTCAGGCGAGACCCGGAGCGGAGCTTGCCGAGCGCGTGGGCGGCGAGGGACAGCGCGAGGAGGAGGGCGGCCAGGACGTCGAGGCGGTAGCGGCGCGCGAGCCGGGCCGCCGCCCCGAGCGGCTCCGGCGCGATCTCGGCCGGATCGAGGTTCAGGGACTCGCGCAGACGCTCGATGTCGCGGCGGACCGCCCGGTCGGCCGGGTCCAGCTCACGCGCGCGCAGCAACGCCCACAGCCCCTCGCCGGGGGCCCCGCGCGCCACCGCGGCCTGCGCCCAGTTCCAGTAGAGCGAGGCGCTCTCGTGCCCGGAGGCCGCGAGGTCGCCGTAGATACGGATGGCTGCGGGGTAGTCGCCGGTGCGGGCCCGGTCGTTCGCCTCGTCGAAGCGCTCGTCGGCGGTCTCCGCGACTCCGGGGGCCGCCCACGCCACGGCGGCCACGACGGCGATCCCAGTGAGCCAGGCCCTCACGCCCACCTCCTCACCGCGTCGCCTGCCCGCCGCGCCAGGTCGCGCAGGGTCTCCGAGTAGTCGCCGAGCTGGGGCGCGTAGCGGACGAAGTGGACCTCGGAGAGGAGGGCCTGGACCGCGCGGGCCTTCTCGCTCCCGTCGTCCTCGATCTCGCCGAAGGCCTCGTGCAGCCCCTTGTCGAGCAGCGCCGCCGCCTGCTCCTTGGTCATCCCCGCCCTCCCCGCCCGCTCGATGTCGCGCAGCGCCGCGCGCACCGAGCGCACCGGCGTGGTGCGGCCGCCCACCCGCCGGAAGGCGCCGCGCACGAGGCCGCCCCCCCAGAGGGCGCCGTGGGCGAGCAGAGCGAGCACGGCGAGAAGGGCCACCGCCCGGCCGCCGAGGGCGGGCAGGGCGAGGGCGCCGGGGTCGAGGTCGGCGCGCAGCGGGAGCGCTCCCCCGTCGCCGAGGCGGGGTGCGGCCGCGGGGAGAGGCGCCCCGGCCGCCACCGTGCCCCCCTCGACGCGCAGCGTCAGGGCCTGTGTCGTCGAGGTCACGACCCGCTCCGCCTCCGGATCGAAGTACGGGAAGCTGAAGGCGGGAACCTCGAGGGTGCCGCTGGTCTCCGGTACCAGCACGAACTCCCAGGTGCGGGAGCCCTGGATGCCCCGGGGGGTGACCTTCAGGTCGCTCTTGACCTGCGGCGGGTAGAGCTTGGCGCCCGCCACCTCGATGCTCGGGGGGCGGTCGATCCACTTCAGGTTACCCGTGCCGTCCACCTGGAAGCGCAGCAGCGCGGCCTCGCCCAGGGCCACCGTCTCCTTGTCGAGGGTGGCGTGGGCCCGAAACTCCCCCACCGCTCCCGAGAAGCCGGCCACGTCCGGAAGCGGCTCCACCGTCACCGTCACCGGCTTCGTCGCTCGCTCGACCATCTGACCGTCGTCGAAGAATCCCCGGGCGGCCAGGGCGATCCGCAGCGTCGCCGGGGGGATCTCGAGCGTTCCCGCCCGCGTGGGGAAGAGCAGCTTCCGCATGAACGGAAACCGGCGGAAGGCCTCGCCCCCGACCGTCGCCGCCTCCCCGGCGGCGGGGTTGCGGGGCGCCTCCAGGTCCTCCGCCCAGAAGCCGGTGAACTGGGGCGCCTCCTGGAAATTGAGGTTCGAGACCCCGACCTGGGTGTAGAGGAAGTAGGTGAGGAGGAGGGGCTCTCCCACCCGCAGCGTCGTGCGCGAGGGGACCGCCTCGACCAGGAGCTTCGGCTCGCCGCGAGGAGCCCGTCGTCGTCCGAAGAAACTCTCGAACGGGTCGGCGCCGAAGGGATCCCCGCCAAAGGGGTCCGCCCGCCGTGCCGGCTCACGGGGCCGGACGCTGCCCGCCACCACCTCGATCCGGATGGCGGGGGCGGTCTTCTCGCCGGCGGTCACCGGGCCGACCTCGGCCGGTCCCTCCGCCTGGGGCTGCAGCACGTAGGTCCAGCTCCGCGTCTGGGTCATGCGGCCGTTGACGATGGAGACCTGGTTGGACTGGTACGGTCCCCCGGCAACGGTGAGGTTGGAGAGGGTGGGCATCGCGATCGAGTCCGGCCCCTCGCCCTCCAGGCTGATGGTGAGCTGGACCTGGTCCTCGACCCCGATCTTCGTGGCGTCGACCTCGGATCGGATCGAGTAGTCGGCCGCACCCGCGGTGAGCGGGAGCAGCGCGAGGGCGGCCACCGAGAGCGCGTGTCCGATCGGCTCGCCGCTCGTCCTCACCAGTCCTTGCCCTTCTTCTTCTTCGCCCGCTGCTCGGCCAGGAGGCGCTTCTGCTCCGCCTTCTCGTTCTCCTGGAGGGCGTCGAGGAGCTGCATGGCCCGCTCCTTCGGCATCCCGGTCTCCTCGCGGAAGCGCTGGTCCTCCTTCTCCTCGGGCGTCTGCGGTCGCTGCTGCTGTTGCGTCTGCTGTTCCTGCTGCTGCTCCTTCTCGTCTCCCTCCTGCGGTTGCTGCTGTGGTCCTGCTCCTTCTCGTCCTGGCCTTCCTGCTCCTGGCTCTTCTGATCCTGCTTCTGGCTCTCGTTCTCCTGGTCCTTCTGCTGCTCCTGCTCGCGCTTCTGCTGCTCCTGCTCCTGCTCCTGGAGCTGCCTCAGGGCGAGCTCGAGGTTCCGGCGCGTCTCCTCGTCGTTCGGGAGCGACGCGCAGGGCGTCGCGGTAGGCCTCGATCGCCCCCGGGTAGTCCTGCTTCTGATAGAGGCTGTTGCCCAGGTTGAAGCGAGCGGCGGGGGCCAGGGGCGCCGTGGGGTCCGAGCCGAGAGAGCGGAACAGCGTCGCCGCCTCGTCGTACTTGCCGTTCTTGTACAGGCCGTCGGCCACGTTGAAGCGCACGGCGGGGTCCGCAGGCCGGACCTCGCGCTGCGCTTCTCGAAGGCCTCGAGCGCCTGCGGGTGGTTCCCGTTCTCGTACTCGCTGCCGTCCCTCCTCGGTGAGGCGACGGGGACGCAGCAGCACCTCGTCGAGGGCTCCGCCGCTTCTCCTCGACGCCGTCGCGGGGGAGCGGCTCGCCGACGGGGGCCGCCCCGGAGGACGGCGTGGCGGGGTCCGGGGCCGCCGGGGCGGACTGGGCCCGGGCCGCGGGCGCCGGCCCGAGCAGCGTCGCGACCGAGAGCGCGGTCGACGAGCAGCGCCGCCGGCGTCTCCGCGGCCCGCCGCCGCCAGGCGAGGGCAGCGGGAGCAGCAGCGCGGCGGCCAGGCAGGCGAGGCCGAGGGCGAGGGGACCCTGGTAGCGCTCTCGGCGCCGGTACGACCACTCGCGCGCCAGGGCCTTGCGCTCCATGCCCTCGATGGCGGAGGCCAGGGCCCCGAGGCTGGTGTCGGCGGCGGTGAGACGGAACATCTGCCCGCCGGTCCCGCGGGCGATCGCCTCGAGGGTCGCGGTGTTCAGACGGGAGACCACCGCGCCCCCCGACTCGTCCCGCTTGTAGCCGGTCGGGCGGCCCTCGTCGTCGAACTCGGGCACCGGCTGGCCGGCCTCGGTGCCCACCCCCACCGTGTGCACGATGACCCCGGCCTCCTTCGCCTTCGCCACCGCCTCGTCCACCTCCCCCTCGAGGTCCTCGCCGTCGGAGACGAGCACCAGCACCTTGTTGCGGCGCTCCTTGTCGACGAAGGCCTCGAGACCCTTGGCCAGACCCACGCCCAGGGACGTGCCCGGCGCGGGCACGATCCCGGGCTCGACGGTCTCGAGAAACAGCCCCACCGCGTCGGCGTCCAGGGTCAGCGGGGCGAGGGGGTAGGCCTCGCCCTCGAAGGCGACGAGGGCGAAGCGGTCTCCCTCGAGGCGCGTCATCAGCTGCAGCAGGGCCTGGCGGGCGAGGAAGAACCGGTTGGGGGCCACGTCCGGGGTGGCCATCGACCCCGAGGTGTCGAGGGCGAGGACCACGTCCACGCCCTCGCGCTCGACCTTCTCGCGCACGATCCCCCACTGCGGCCGGGCGAGGGCCACGATCACCCCGGCCGTGCCCAGCAGCAGGAGGGCCAGGCGGACCCAGCGCCAGCGCTCGTGGGGCCGGCGCACCACGCGGCCCCAGAGGGGGCGTGCCACGAGCCGGGCGAGGCGGTCCCGGTCGCGGCCGGTGAGCCAGACCTCCGCCCCCACGACGAGGGGGAGCGCGAGGAGCGCGAAGAGCCACTGAGGAGACTCGAAGATCATCGCTGGGATCCTCATGCCGGGGCCACCCTCAGGCCGGCGGCCCACACGAGCGCCGCCGCGGCCAGGAGCCCGGCGGCGAGGTGGAGCACCGGGGGAAAGAGGTCCCGGTAGCGCCGGAAGGCCTGAAGCTCGATCTCGGACTTCTCGAGCTGGTCGATCCTCGCGAAGATCTGGCGCAGGGACTCGGGGTCGGTGGCCCGGAAGAACTCTCCGCCCGTCCGCTCCGCGATCCGCTGCAAGCAGCTCCTCGTCGATCTGCACCTCGGTGGTCACCGTGCGCTCCACGATCTGGCCGGTGAAGGGGTCCCGGGTGCGCACGGGCATGGGCACCTGCCCCTCCGCGGCCCACCCCCACCGTGTAGACGCGCATCTCCATGGCCCGGGCCATGTCGGTGGCGGTGGCGGGATCGATCTCGCCCGCGTTGTTCGCCCCGTCGGTGACGAGGACGATGACCCGGCTCTTCGGCCTCGGAGCGACGCAGGCGCGTGAGCGAGGTGGCGAGGCCCGAGCCGATCGCGGTCCCGTCGGGGAGCATCTGGAGGTGCACGTCGTCGAGCTGTCGCAGGAGCACCGCGGTGTCGGTGGTGGGGGGCGACTTGGTCAGGCTGCGCCCGGCGAAGACCACGAGGCCGACCCGGTCGCGTCGTCCGGCGCTTCACGAACTCGGCCACCACCTCCTTGGCGACCTCCAGTCGGTTCCGGGGCTGGAAGTCCTGGGCCGCCATCGAGCCGGAGACGTCGAGGGCGACGACGACGTCGACGCCCCGCGTCGTCACGTTCTCGCGCAGCGAGCCGTGCTGGGGCCGGGCCAGGGCCACCGCCGCCGCCACGAGCCCGAGGGCGGCGAGCACCGCCGGGGCGAAGCGCAGCCGCACCCGCCAGCCCGGACGCGTTCGGCGGAGGCGGGCCGCCCCCGGGAAGGCCACCGCCCGGCCGCCGCGCTCGCGCAGCACGACCGCGGCCACCACGAGCGGCCCCGCGAGCGCCGCCCACAGCCACAGCGGGTCCTGGAAGCGGAAGCCGGCCCAGTCCATCACGCCGCCTTCCCTTCCTCCGGCGCCTCGGCGCGCCGGACGCAGCCGCGCCTCGAGGGCGGGGACCAGCGCCCGCACCGCCGCGAGGTGTCTCTCCGCGGCCTCGGCCAGGCCCTGGCCCCGGGCGAACTTGATCTGGTCCGCTGCCTGGGCCAGGTCCCGCATGACCGGCAGCAGCTCGCCCCCGTGGGCGTGGTCGCGGAGGAAGGCGACCGTCTCCGCCGTCGTCATCTCGAGGACCGGGGCCTCGAGCCGCCGCTCGAGGTAGCGCTTGGCGACGACGGTCAGACGGATGTAGAACTCGCGGAAGGCCCGGGCCTCGAGGAGCCCGGCGGCGCCGAGTGCGGTCGAGGGCGGCGAGCGCCTCGACGTCGGGGGCCGTCCGGGCACCGGGATCGCCTCCGGGGCCACCTCCTTCCGGCGGCGCCGCACGAGCCAGGTGACCAGACCGGCGCCCAGCAGCAGCGCGACGATCAGGGCCAGCCAGAACGCGCGGCCGATTCCCACCGCCCGCGGGCCCCGGATGTCGGCGAGCTTCTGCTCGTCGGCGTCCCGGGGCAGCAGCGAGGCGACCTTCAGGGCGATCGGCTCCGTCTGCCGCCTCTCCCTCCGTCCCGTCGGGCAGGCGGTAGCGCACGGGGATGGGCGGGATCTCGACCTCTCCCAGGGCGAAGACCGCCGCCTCGTAGCGGTGGGTTCCCGGCTCGGGGGCGGGCGACGTCCTCGCCGGCCGGCCTCGGGGGCGGGGTCCGGAGCTCGATCTCGTCCTCCGACGGCCCCGGCGGCGAACCGGTAGCTCGTCCCGGGCGGGCCGATGGCCTTCAGCTCGATGGTGAAGGTCTCCCCGACCGTCACCTCGTTCTTGCTCGCGGTGGCGGTGACGGTGACGGGAGCCGGCGCCGCGGCGGCGGCGGCGGCTCCGGGGACGGGCGTCCTGGGCGCGGGCCGCGCCCCCGAGGAGGACCGAGGCGAGAAGCGCCGCCGCGACGACGCCCGAGCGGGGCCAGCTCATCGCCTCCGCTCCCGCGCCTTGAAGAAGCCCCGCAGGGGTCCCTCGTAGGACTCCGCGGTGGAGAGGGTCAGCGCGTCCACCCGCGTCTTCTTGAAGATCTGCCGCGCCTTCTCGAGGCCGGCATCGGCCAGGGCCCGCCGCACCTCCGGGCGCGCGGTGTCGGCCACCAGCCGCTCGCCCGTCTCCGGGTCGGTGAAGGCCACCAGCCCGGCGGGGACGACCTCCTTCTCCCGCGGGTCCTGCAGGTGGAGCGCGACGACGTCGTGGCGACGCCGGAGGGCCCCGAGGGCACGTTCGTACCCGGAGGCCTGGAAGTCGGAGATGACGGCCACGATCCCGCGGCGCCGCAGCACGCGCTGGGCGAAGCGCAGCGCCCCGGCGAGGTCGGTGCCCTTCCCCGCCGGCTCCTTCGCGAGGAGGTCGCGCACGATCCGCAGCGCGTGCTCCCGGCCGGCGCTCGGGCGGCACGTAGCCCTCGATCCGGTCGGAGAAGAGGACCGCCCCCACCCGGTCGTGGTTGGCCACCGCGGAGAAGGCGAGGACGGCGGCGAGCTCGGCCGCGTAGTCGCGCTTCAGCAGGAAGCGGGACCCGAAGTCCTGGGAGCCGGAGACGTCCACCAGCAGCAGCAGCGTGAGGTCGCGCTCCTCCACGAACTTCTTCACGAAGGGGGCGCCCATGCGCGCGGTCACGTTCCAGTCGATGGTCCGCACCTCGTCCCCCGGGGTGTACTCGCGCACCTCGGCGAACTCCATGCCGCGCCCCTTGAAGACGGCGTGGTAGGCCCCGCCGATCCCGGACTCGAGGATCACCCGGGTCCGGATCTGGATGCGGCGGATGCGGCGCAGGGTCTCGCGGTCGAGCATCTCGGGAGCTACGGAACCTCGACCCGCTCGAGGATGCGGTCGACGACGGTGTCCGAGGTGACGTCCTCGGCCTCGGCCTCGTAGGTGAGGAGCACCCGGTGGCGCAGCACGTCCTGGGCGATCTCCTTGACGTCCTCCGGGACCACGTAGCCGCGGCCGCGGAGGAAGGCCACCGCCCGAGAGGCCTCGGAGAAGGCCAGGGTGGCCCGGGGAGACGCGCCGTAGGCGATGAGGGGCGCGAGGTCCACGAGCCCCACCTCGCGGGGGGTCCGGGTGGCGGAGACCAGCGCCACGATGTAGTCGCGGAGCCGGTCGTCCATGTAGACCTCGCGCACGCGCTTCGTGAGGCCCCGCACCGTGTCGCCGGCAAGGACACGGGCCACCGGGGGGGCTTCTCCCGAGATCATCCGGTCCAGGATCTGCCTCTCCTCGACCCGCGTGGGGTAGTCGACCTTCGCCTTCAGCAGGAAGCGGTCCACCTGGGCCTCGGGAAGCGGATAGGTCCCCTCCTGCTCGATGGGGTTCTGGGTGGCGAAGACGAGGAAGGGCTCGGGCAGCGGGTGGGAGACGTCGCCCAGCGTGACCTGCCGCTCCTGCATGGACTCGAGCAGGGCCGACTGGACCTTGGCCGGGGCGCGGTTGATCTCGTCGGCGAGGAGCAGGTTGGTGAAGACCGGGCCCTTGCGGGCCACGAACTCGCCCGTCTTCTGCTGGTAGATCATGGTGCCGATCAGGTCGGCGGGCAGCAGGTCGGGCGTGAACTGGATGCGGGCGAACTGCAGGTCCAGCACCTCGCCCAGCGTCTTCACGGCCAGGGTCTTGGCCAGGCCGGGGACGCCCTCGACCAGCAGGTGGCCGCGGCACAGCAGCGCCACCATCATCCGCTCGACCAGGGTCTTCTGGCCGACGATGACCTTGCGGACCTCGTCCACCGCCGTCTGGATCTGGAGGGCCTCCTCGCGGACGGCCTCGTTGAGCTTGGCGACGTCGATCTCGGTCATGGACTCCTTCTTCGTGGACAGGCGTTCCCGCTCCCTTCAGACGCGCGAGCGGGCCCCGGGGTTTCACCGGCTTCCGCTGGCGCGGCCGCGCGCGAGACCGCGTCCCTCGCGGCGCGGGCCCTACCTCAGGTGCCCGATCTTGCTCTGCAGGAAGGCACGCCCCCGCCGGAACTCCGCCACGTCCCCGCGGCGCAGGGCGACCAGGGCCTCGGCCGCCGCCCCCGCCAGCTCCGGCTGGCCGAGCGACTCGAGCTCCGTCCGCACCTGCTCCATCTTCTCCGCGATGGCATCGAGGCTGCCCACGTCGGCTGAGTTCAGCGTGGCGAGCAGCACGTCGATGCTGGCCGTGTCGGTCATCCCAAGCGATTATACTGGGTCGTTCGCCATCATCGGAGCGAGGTCCATGCCCAGCAAGAACCACTACCGAGTCGTCATCCTGGGATCGGGTCCCGCCGGCCTGACCGCCGCCCTCTACGCGTCGCGGGCCGAGCTCGGACCACTGGTCGTCGAGGGCGGGGCCGGCGACGACCCCACCGACGTCCCCGGGGGCCAGCTCATGCTGACCACCGACGTGGACAACTACCCCGGCTTCCCCGAGGGAATCCTCGGGCCCGAGCTGATGGACCGCATGCGCAAGCAGGCCGAGCGGTTCGGGACCGAGTTCGCCACCGGCCAGGTCAAGGCGGCGGTGCTCAAGGAGCGGCCCTTCCGGCTGACGCTGGCCGACGGGGAGCTCACCGCCGACACCCTGATCGTCGCCACCGGGGCCCGGGCGAGGTGGCTGGGGCTGCCCGAGGAGCTGGAGTTTCGGACGAAGATCGGGGGGGTCTCCGCCTGCGCCACCTGCGACGGCTTCTTCTACAAGGGCAAGGAGGTCCTGGTCGTGGGCGGGGGCGACACCGCCATGGAGGAGGCGGACTTCCTCACCAAGTTCGCGGACAAGGTCACGGTCGTCCACCGCCGAGGCGAGCTGCGGGCCAGCAAGGCCATGCAGACCCGGGCGCAGAACAACCCCAAGATCACCTGGCTCCTCGACAGCGTGGTGGAGAAGATCCTGGGCGGGCCCGGCGAGGGGGTCACCGGCGCGCTCGTCCGCAACGTCAAGACGAACGAGACCCGCGAGGTGCCCGCTGGCGGCGTCTTCATGGCCATCGGACACACCCCGAACACCGCCATCTTCAAGGGCCAGCTCGAGATGGACGAGCAGGGCTACCTCCTCACCGCCAGGGAAACGACCGCCACCAGCGTATCCGGCGTCTTCGCGGCCGGCGACGTCGCCGACAGCCGCTACCGCCAGGCGGTGACCGCGGCGGGCAGCGGCTGCATGGCCGCCATCGACGCCGAGCGCTTCCTGAGCCACTGAGGCGCCCCCATGTTCCTGGGCCACTTCGCGACGGCCTGCGCGGCGAAGCGCGTCGCACCGCGAACGTCGCTGGGCACGCTGTTCGCCGCTGCCCAGCTCCCCGATCTCGTGTGGCCGTGGCTGGTCTTGGCCGGGGCCGAGCGCGTGACGATCGCACCCGGCGACACGGCCTTCACCCCGCTGCGATTCGACGAGTACCCGCTCTCCCACAGCCTGCTGACGGTCGTGGTCGCCGGCCTGGCATTCGGGGCCGTACACTTCTGGAAGGAGCGGCGTCGTCTCGACGCGCTGATCCTCGGCGCCCTCGCCGTGGGCCACTGGATCCTCGACCTCGTGAGCCATCGGCCCGACGTGCCGCTCTGGCCTGGCGGCCCGCGGCTCGGGCTCGGTCTGTGGAACTCGGTGCCGGCGACGATCGCCGTCGAGCTCACCCTGTTCGCGGCCGGGCTCTGGCTCTGGACCTCCGCCACGCGGGCCCGCGACCGCCTCGGGCGATGGGCGTCCGCCGGCCTCGCTGCCCTCCTCCTGCTGATCTATGCCGGCAACGTCACGGGCCCGCCGCCGCCCAGCAGCGAGGCGGTGGCCTGGGTGGGGGCGATCGGGGGGCCTGTGCTCGTGGCCCTCGCGGCGTGGGTCGATCGACGACGCGAGCCCGCGTGAGGATTCTGCTCCTCGCCCCACAGCCCTTCTTCCAGGTGCGGGGAACGCCCCTGGCGGTTCTCCACCTCGCACGGGCGCTCGCGTCGCTCGGGCACGACGTCGACCTCCTCACCTTCCCCGGGGGAGAGCCGGCGCCGGTCGACGGCGTGCGCCACCTGCGGAGCCTGCCCCTGCCCGTGGGCCGCGTGAAGGCGGGCGCGTCGTTCGCGAAGATGGCGCTCGACGTCCCCTTCGTGGCCGAGGCCGTCGCCCGCCTGGCCATCGGACGCTACGACGTGGTCCACGCCGTGGAGGAGGCGGCCCACCTCATCGCTCCCTTCGCCCGGCTCCTGCGGGTGCCGCTGGTCATGGACGTCGACTCGTCGATCCCCGACCAGCTCCGCTACTCGGGCTTCGCGACCCGGGGTCCCCTCCTCTGGCTGGTCGAGTCCCTCGAGAGCCACGCCCTCCGTCACTCGGCCGCGGTCGTGACGGTCTGCGCCAGCCTGACCGAGGGCGTGAAGGAACGCCTCCGGGGGGCGCCCGTCTTCCAGATCGAGGATCCCCCGCTCGTCGACAGGGGCGACCTGCCGTCCGGGGAGCCGCTCGCGGCTCTGCGCCGCGAGCTGGGACTCTCCGACCTTCCCGTAGTCCTGTACTCCGGCAACCTGGAGCCCTACCAAGGCGTCGAGATGCTGGTCGACGCGAGCCCCCTCGTCCCGGGAGCTCAGTTCCTCGTCATGGGCGGTGAGCCCGGGGAGATCGAGACGCTGCGTCTTCGAGCCCGGGCCCTGGGCTCGGAGACGCGCTGCCACTTCTCCGGCAAGCGGGCGCCGTCCGAGCTGCCCGGGTTCCTCGCCGCCGCCGCGCTTCTCGTCTCGCCGAGGATCAAGGGGGAGAACACCCCGTTCAAGGTCTTCACGTACCTGGCGTCGGGAAGGCCGCTCGTGGCGACGCGGATCGGCAGCCACACCCAGCTTCTCTCCGACGAGACGGCCTTCCTCGTGGAGCCCACCGCGGACGGGCTGGCCGACGGGATCCGAACGGCCCTCGAGGGCCCGGGGGAGGCCCGAGCCCGGGCGGAGCGGGGATACGGGCTCGTCCAGCGCGAGTACAGCGCGTCGCGCCACCGGGAGAAGGTGGCGGCGGCGTACGCGGCGGTGGAGCGGCTGACGACGCGATGATCGTGGCCTGCGCTCGAAAGGCGCGAGCCGACGTGATCCTGACCTGGGACCTTCCCCACTTCGAGCGCCTGGCGGAGGAGATCGAGATCGCCTCGCCGGCGAACGGGCAGACCGCCTGATCCCCCTGGATTCCTCCCCCTGGCAACCGGCCACCGCCCGTTCCGACTCAGGAGGACCGACCCGACTCCTCGCTCGCGTTACCCCGCGAGGTCGCGCGTGAGCGATTCCGGAACCCGTTGCTTCACGCTCCCGTAGTCCGCCCACGGAGAGGCGGCGAGGCCTCTTCCCTGCTCCAGGACCCGCAGCGGCACCTCCGCAACCGTGAAGTCGGCCGGACCCGAGAGGCGGTCGAGCTCGTCCCAGTGCACGGGGACCGAGACCGGCGCCCCCTCGCGGGCACGCGTGGAGAACGCGCCCACCGCGTTCGCGCCCCGGACGTTGCGCAGGTAGTCCACGAAGACCTTCCCCCGCCGCTGCGCCCTGGCCATGTTCGCGGTGAACACCTCGGGCTCGTCGCGCGCCAGCCGCTGCGCCACCGCCCGAGTGAACTCCTCGAGCTCATCCCATCCCCGCTCCGGCAGAAGGGGCACGCACACGTGCAGCCCCTTGCCCCCCGTCGTCTTCACGAAGCTCTCGAGGCCACGCTCGCCCAGCAGCGCCCGCACCTGCCGCGCCGCCGCGGTGACGCGGGAGAAGGGCAGAGCCTCGTCGGGGTCGAGGTCGAAGATCACCTGGTCCGGCTCCTCGATCCGGGCCACCCGTGAGTTCCAGGGATGGATCTCGAGGATCCCGGCCTGGGCGAGCGCCACCAGGCCGGGCACCGAGTCCACGAAGAGATGCTCCTCGGACCTTCCCGGGACCGCGAAGCGGCGCACGTGGGGCGGGGTCCAGGAGCCGGCTCTCTTCTGATAGAACGTCTCGCCACCGATGCCGTCGGGGCAGCGCACGAGCGTGAGGGGGCGGCCCTCGAGATACGGCAGCACGACGTCGGCGATCGAGACGTAGTAGAGGGCGAGATCCAGCTTGGTGAAGCCGAGGTCGGGATAGTAGACGCGGTCGGGGTGGGTGAGACGCACGCCGAGGAGCTCGACGACCTCGTCGCCGCTCGTCGCCCGCGTGCGCGTGGCGTGGGCGCGCAGCGCTTCCCACGGCCGGCCCGCCGACACCGTGTCGACGCCGCCGCCCTCGACCGTTCCCGGCCGCTCCCGCACGACGTGGCGCGCGTCCCGGTCGTCGCGAAGCCCGAGGAACACCGGGTGGCGCATCCGGCCCTCGTCCGTCCACTGCGCGAACTCGACCTGGGCCACGAGGTCCGGCTCGACCCAGTGGGCACCGCGTTGCATCTCGGCGGGCACGGAGGCAAACGGGCAGGCGTCCCTCCGGCGAGCGTCCAGGCGGTGCTGCAGGTCGGCGAGCAGTCGCTCGCTGAAGCCGGAGCCGACCTTGCCCGCGTACACGAGCTGCCCATCCTCGTGGAAGCCCACGTGGAGCGCCCCGATCGAGGCCCGGCCGTCCGACGACAACGTCCAGCCCCCGATCACCATCTCCTGCGTCAGCTTGCACTTCGCCTTCCGCCAGTCGCCGCCCCGCCCCCCGCGGTAGGGGGCGCCCCTGCGCTTGCTCACCACGCCCTCGAGGCCCGCCCGCCGCGCCTGCTCGAAGAACTCGGGCCCCTGGCCCCGCACGTGATCGCTGAAGCGCAGGCCGTCGGGTGCTCTCTCGAGCAGGCGCCGCAGCACCTGCTTGCGCTCCTCGAGCCTCACCTCCCGGAGGTCCCAGCCGTCGAGGTGCAGGAGGTCGAAGGCGAAGTAGACGAGCGGCACCGCATTGTCGGCGCGTCGCTGCAGCGCCTGGAAGCTCGTCGCCCCGCTCGGCAGCACCGCCGCGACCTCGCCGTCGAGCAGCGCCGTTCCTGCGGGCAGGCGGCCCACCGCGCGGGCGACCAGCGGGAACTCCTTTGTCCAGTCCTTCGCGTTGCGGGAGACGAGCCGCACGTCTCCTTCTTCGATTCGGGCCACGATGCGGTAGCCGTCGTGCTTGATCTCGTGGAGCCACTCGTCGCCGGTTGGCGGCGACTCGACCACCATTGCCAGGGCCAGGGGCTGAGTCCGGGGCAACGTCCCGCGCACGGCGCCTTCGAGGTCTGCGAGGCGGAGACGCTCACCGCCGCTTCCCTCGGCGGGCCCGCCGGGATCCACCTCGCCCCCGGCGCCCGCCACCTTCGGGTGCCACAGACGATCCCGCTCGGCCGCCACCTCGGCGAGACCGCGTCCGCTGACGACGCTCTCCGGCCGTGCGCTCACGACGTCGAACTCGACCGAGCTCCGCGAGTGCTCGTCCTTGTCCTTGAGGAGCAGCCACGCCTTCGGGTCGTCCCCCTTGATCTTGACGAGCGCCCACTTGCCGACGAGCTTCTCGCCGTGCAGCTCGAACTTCAGCTCCCCCTTCTTGAGGGTGAGGCCCGGGTCGACGGTGGGCGTCCAGGTCCCGCGGTCCCAGAGCACGACCGTCCCCGCTCCGTACTCGCCCTCCGGGATGACACCTTCGAAGGAGCCGTACTCGACCGGGTGATCCTCGACGTGCATCGCGAGTCGCTTGTCGCGCGGGTCGAAGGACGGACCCTTGGGCACCGCCCAGCTGAGCAGGACGCCGTCCAGCTCCAGCCGGAAGTCGTAGTGCAGCCTCGACGCCGCGTGCTTCTGGACGCAGTACGAGAAGCCCCCGGCCGCGCGTTCTTCTCCCGCTGGCTCGGGGGTCCTGGAGAAGTCCCGCTTCTTCCGGTAGTCCTCGAGGGCCATCCCCAGGTAGCTTACGCGACCGATGTGGGCTCGGCGAGGCCAGGGGCACGTCTGGAGACTTCGAGGTGCGGCCGTTCCAGGAAGAGCCCCGGGAAGGCGCTCCTCTTGATGCGGTACCCGAGGAGCGCGTAGTCTGGTGAAGAGAGTCTCCGCTTCCAGAGTCCCCAGTACGTTCCTCAGGAGGTCAGCGATGTCCGTTCGTCCGGTCAAGAGGCTCGTGAAGGCGAAGCCCACGATGGAGGGCGCGGGCGTCCACCTGCGCCGGGCCTTCGGCTTCGGGAACACGTCGGAATTCGACCCGTTCCTGCTGCTCGACGACTTCCGCAACGAGCGTCCCCAGGACTACCTCGCCGGCTTTCCCTGGCACCCGCACCGGGGGATCGAGACGATCACCTACGTCCTCGCCGGCACGGTGGAGCACGGGGACAGCATCGGCAACAGCGGCTCGATCGCCGCCGGCGACGTCCAGTGGATGACGGCGGGGAGCGGGATCGTCCACCAGGAGATGCCGAAGGGCGACCCTGACGGGCGGATGCACGGCTTCCAGCTCTGGGCGAACCTGCCCGCCTCGCTGAAGATGACCGCGCCGCGGTACCAGGAGGTGAAGGCGGGCGACATTCCCGTGGTGACCGAGGACGACGGCACCCGGGTCCGCGTCGTGTGTGGGAGCTTCGGCGGGGTGAGGGGTCCGGTGGACGAGGTCGCGATCGAGCCCGTCTACCTGGACGTTCAGGTGCCGACGGGGAGGGCGAAGACCCTGCCGGTCGAGACGACGCGCCACGCCTTCGCCTACGTCTTCCACGGGGCGGGGAAGTTCTGCAACGCGTCGGCGCCGCTCGCGGTGCCGACCGAGCCGGCGGGGTGGACCGACACCACGCCCCCGACGGAGGCCGACAACCGCTCGCTCGTGCTCTTCGACCGAGGCGACGAGGTCACGGTCAGGGCGGGGGACGAGGGGATTCGGTTTCTTCTCGTCTCGGGAAAGCCCCTTGGTGAGCCGGTGGCCTGGTACGGTCCCATCGTCATGAACACGCAGGAGCAGCTCCAGCAGGCCTTCGCCGAGCTGCAGGACGGGACCTTCCTGAAGACGAAGGGGCAGCGGTGACGCTCAAAACGAGAGCTTGAAGCTCTGGACCTTCGAGGGGTCCTTGTGCAGGAGGTCGCCGAGGTCGGTCGCCGGCCTCCTCGGGGTGGTCGGCGTCAGCAGCATGGCTCAGGCTCTCGCCGCGGCTCTACCGCACGAACGACTCGCGGCGGGAGGCCTCGGACAGCGGGATCAGGTACCTCTCGGGGTCGCGGGCGATCCGCTCGTGGGCGTCGCGCAGCGTGGACTCGCCCGCGTAGCTGACCGCCGACTGCACGTGACCCCGGATGCGGGAGAGGATGCCGACCACGCTGCCCACGTAGGGCACCCGGACGGACTGCCCCTCGGCCGGCGTGCGCAGGGCCTCGGAGATCTCGTCTCCCTCCGACCCGTCGGCCACCGCCTCGGGGGACGTCATGCCCCGGTAGAGCTTCATCTTCTGCCGCGTGGCCGGGTCCTCCACCAGGAGGCCGGGGGCCTCGTCGGTCCCCGAGAGGAGGCTCCCGAGCATCACCGTGGAGGCCCCGCAGGCGACGGCCAGGAAGACGTCCTTGTCGTCCTTCACGCCCCCGTCGGCGATGATCGGCACCCGACCGTCGGTCGCGAGATACGCCTCGCGCACTGCCTGGAGCTGGGGCACGCCGGCCCCCGTCTCCAGGCGCGTGCGACAGCCGCGCCCGGGCCCGACCCCGACCTTGATGGCGTCGGCCCCGAGATCGGCCAGCCACCGAGCGGCGGCCGCGGTGGCCACGTTCCCCACGACGAGGGGGATCTTCTGGTGCTGCCGCCGCAGCTCTCGGACCGCCTCCTCCACCACGTCGGAGTCGGCGTGGGCGACGTCGAGGAGGAGCACGTCGACCTCCTGGGCCACGAGGGCCGCCGCCCTCTCCAGGGCGTCGCCGGCCGCGCCCACCGCGGCCCCGACGCGCAGCCGACCGCGGGTGTCCTTGCTCGAGTGCGGCTTCTGCTTGTAGAGCTTCAGGTCCCGCATGGTCACCAGGCCGCGGATCCGGTTCTGGTCGTCCACCAGGGGGAGCTTCTCCACCCGGTGGTCGAACATGGCCTGCTCCGCCTCCTCGAGGGACACCGAGGGCGGGCGGGTGACCAGGCGCTCCCGGGGCGTCATGAAGTCGCTCACCGGGTGGGCGTCCGACCCGCGGTGGAGGGGCACGTCGCGGTGAGAGTAGATCCCGGCGAGCCGGCCGCTCCCCGGCTCCTCCTCGATGAGGAAGGAGCTGGCGTTGTGCTCGCGTGCCGCACGGCGGGCGTCGGCAATGGTGGCCGTGCGCTCGAGGACCGCCGGGTTCTCGATGACGTAGGAGTGGCGGGTCTTCACGTAGCGGACCCGCTCGGCCTGCTCGGCGATGGAGCAGTTGCGGTGCAGGAAGCCGATCCCGCCCTCGAGGGCCAGGGTCTTGGCCATCTCCTCGCCCACCACCGTGTCCATGTTGGCGCCGAGCACGGGCAGGGCGAGGTCGATCCCGCTCACCAGCGGCATGGCGAGGTCCACCTCTCGCCGCCGCTTCACCGGGCTGTGCTGCGGCCGGAAGAGGAAGTCGTCGAACGTCCGTCCCACGAAGAACGGCTCGAGCTCGCGCATGGGAGTCATTGTCGCACTCAATCGCCCGATCGACCGTTCATTCCGCGCCGCAGGTCCCTGCGCTTTGACGTTACACTGCCATCGTGGCAACGCTCGAAGACACGGCGCGGCGAGGACGAGCCGAAGACTCGTGCTCGCGCGCCCGGCGACCTCGCGTTGGAGGCCGGTCCGGGAACAGCGGTCCGATCGGATGCCACGCGGACAGAGGAGTGGACGGATGAGGCGCCTCGCCGTCCTCGCTGTCGCCGGAATCGCGGGCGCGGCGATCGTCATCGCCGTGACCATGTGGGTCACGGAGGAGACCCGATGGCTTCGACGGTCGTCGACGCCGACCCGGGCCCGGACGGCGAGGGCGGGAGTGTGGAACGAGTCCCGGCGGGCCGGCAAGGCACCCAGGCCCACGGAGAGGGAGCGGGAGATCCTCGAGCAGCTCGAGACCATCGGATACCTGGCGGGCACTCGACAGGGAGCCGGGCAGGTCGGTGTGACGCGACACGTGCCCGGGCGGGCCTCCGCCGGCCTCAACTTCTACGTGTCGGGCCACCTGCCCGGGGCCATCCTCATGGACATGGATGGGAAGGTGCTCCACCGATGGGAGAAGGCCTTCGACGAGATCTGGCCCGCGTCGGGTCCCGGCAAGAGGAACGTGAACGCCGAGTACTGGCGGCGCGCTCATCTGTTCGCGAACGGGGACGTGCTCGTGGTCTTCGAGGGGCTGGGCATCGCCAGGCTCGACCGTCGTTCGGAGGTCGTCTGGGCGAACCCGGTCGGGGCGCATCACGATCTCGAGGTGAGGCCGGGAAGCGACATCTGGGTGCTGACCCGAGAGGCCAGGATCCTCGAGGAAAGCGGGAGAAGAAGGCCGATCCTCGAGGACTTCGTGACGGTCCTGGATGAGCACGGCAGGATCCAGAGACAGGTCTCCCTCCTGCAGGCGCTGGAGGCATCCGAGACACATGCCGCCCTGTTCCGACGATCGATACGGGGCGAGGGCGACATCTTCCACACGAACACGCTGCACGCGCTCGACGGCCGACTGGCCGAGAGGCTCCCGGCATTCCGAGACGGGAACGTGCTGCTCTCCATGCGCACGTTGGACGCCATCGCCGTGCTCGACATGGACGCCGAGGAGATCACCTGGGCCTATGAGGGGCCGTTCGCCGCCCAGCACGATCCCAAGATCATCGACAACGGGCACCTCCTGCTGTTCAACAACCGGAAGGGGCCCCAGTGGTCGAGTGTGATGGAGCTCGATCCCGTCACGCGGGTCGTCGTGTGGGAGTACATGGGGACGCCGCCCGGTGCGTTCTACTCCAGCCTGTGCGGGACCGCACAACGTCTGGGGAACGGAGACACCCTCATCGTGGAATCCGAGAACGGACGGGCGTTCGAGGTCACCCCCGACAAGGAGATCGTCTGGGAGTTCAGCAGTCCCCACCGTGCCGGCGAGGAGGACGAGTACGTGGCCACTCTGTTCGATCTCGTCCGTCTGGGCGAGTCGTCTCTCACCTTCCTGAAGCGGCCATGACCGGAAGCCGGCGCTAGTGTCCTGTCACCGAAGTCGTGTGACTCTCCGCGGCTCCGGGCGCTCGGCGGCCACCCCGCCTGCGGGCGCGTGAGCTTCGAAGTACAGCTGCGTCCTCGTCGGGGGCCCCGGCCGCCTGCGCGCCCCCACACCCGCTTCGCTACACATGACTTCGGGTACGAGTACTAGTAGTAGGGGATCTCCCGATGGTGCGACGCGATCGCCAGCCGCGAGTACCAGTCCTCACGGTCCGGAAGGGGATTCTCGAGGAGCGCCCGGCGGCGGGCCGCCCAGTCGAGGTCGGGGCTCAGCCACTCGTCCCAGGCCTGGCGCGCGGGCTCGGGGTGGATCAGCACCTCGGCCAGCCGCCACGGGTCGGTCGAGACGTGGGGGACGATGCGGAGCGCGGCGATCGTCCGCCCGCCCAGCGGGATGGCGATCAGGTCGTGGTCGAGGATCGCCTGAGGGGCGCCGCCCCGCCAGCGGATGTCGTCCCGCTCCTGCCGGCGACGGCGCCGGGCCACGGTCTCGAAGGTCTCGCCGTCGGTGCTCACCTCGACGTCCATGCTCCGCAGGAGGCGGGGACCCTCGAGGGCAGCGACGAGCGTGAGCCCGGCCAGGGCCCTCGGCTGCGGCAGGCGCAGCACCAGGGGCTCGACGGGATCGGGGCTCACGAACGTCCGCGGGTCACCGTCACCGGCCGCCCCCGCGCCCGGCCACGGGGTCACCTGCGGTGAGAAGGGGGGCACGAAGTCGAGGAACACCTCGGCCGGCCCCGCCTCGATCCGCCTCCAGCGGCCCCCGAGTCGGCGCAGGGACTCGTCGAAGCGGTCGGGCGGGGGCAGGTCCGTCGGGATGGCGGGGGTCAGCACCCAGGCGACGTTCTTCGCGAAGCGGACCTCGTCGAGACGGGGCAGGGGGTAGTGGCGGAAGCGCTCGTTCCAGGGCTGTGAGGCCACGATCCGCTCGCCGCTCTCCCAGGTGAGACGCCAGGCGGGGCCGTAGGAGGCGTAGGCGTGGCGGACACCGCGCTGGGCGAGCACCTCGCGCACGGGATCCAGGTCCGGGAGGAGGAAGGGGGCCTCCGCCCGCTCGAGGCTGCGCCAGGCGCCGAGCAGGCGCGTGGCCCCCGCGAGCTGGAGGGCGGAGAGGGCGAGGACCACGACCCAGGCCCGCCGGTTGACGCCTCGCGGCGACGCCGCCCAGGCCACGAGCGCGGCCACCGGGAGGTAGAGCGGGGTCAGGAAGCGGATCGTGTGCGGCGCCGCGCGGGCCGGGAACGGAAAGGCGAGAAGGGCGAGTCCGGCGGCGAGGAGGTAGAGGGCCGAGGGATGGCCTCGGCGCGCCGACCGGACGCCGAGGACCAGGAGCAGCCCGTAGAGCAGCACGATCGCCGCCGCGATCCAGCCCGGGGGATGAAGGACGAAGTCCTCGGAGTCCGCGACGACGGGAACGTGCGTCCCCAGGACGCCTCCCAGCGGCTCGTACAGGTGCGGGACCACCTCGGCCAGGTGAGCCAGCGCGGTCGAGTCACGTCCCGCCACCCGGATGATGTCGGTGGCCCGCCCCCCGCCGAGGGCGCGCGTCCACAGCGGGGCGCTGGAGACGAGGAAGGGGACGAGGGCGAAGGCCAGGAGGTGCCGTCGCCCGCGCGCACGGAGGAGGAGCCAGAGCCCCGCCGCGGCCAGGACGCTGGCGGACATGAGGTGGGTCCACAGGGCGAGGCCGGCGAGGAGGCCGAGCAGCGCGAGCCGCCCGCGAGGGCGCCGCTCCTCGTCGAGCTCCCGTCCGGCGTGGACGGCCAGGAGGAGCACCAGGCCGCAGAGGACGAGGGTCGTCGGGTAGAGCGGCGGGGGCAGGGCGGACAGCAGGATGAAGTACGGTGGGCCGCAGGCCATCAGCACCGCGGCGGGAAGCGCCGCGGACGGGTGCAGGGCGCGGGCGAGGCCGTAGGCCAGGGGGACCAGGGCGAGCCCGAGCAGGAAGTACGGGAGGCGCAACGCCTCGGTGGTCGCGCCCCAGAGGGCCACGACGGGGAGGGCGATCCAGGAGTCGAGAGGCGAGCCGTACGGCTGGCCCCAGAAGGTCGTCCCCTCTCCCGGGTGCCGGGCCATGAGCCCCACGATCGCGGTGTCGGCGTCCACCGGCGTCCTGAGCGCCTCGATCCAGAAGGGCACGCGCACCGCCAGGGCCAGGAGGAGCGCGAGGGGGAGGGCGCGCGAGGGTCTCACCGACCGTCGTCCTGCCCGACGTCGCTCGGCTGATCCGGGCTCTCCACGCCCCGGTCGTGGAACCACTCCGGGGGCCACGGCTCGGTGGCCCAGGTGACCAGGCTCGGCCCCACGGAGAGCGCGAGGACGAGCGCCACCGCCGCCGCCGCCCCGAGCCGCCGCGGGTCGAGGCGCGGACGGGGACGAGTCCGCAGGAAGACCCAGCCCTGGCCGGCCACCAGGAACAGCACGGGGAGCGAAGGCAGACGGTAGCGCGGATAGCCGTGCGCCGCCACGTGGAGGAGCACGTAGTAGGCGAGGAAGGCGAGCAGAAGCCACGCCGGCCGGCCGCGGGGCAGGGCGGCGATCCCCACGACGAAGAGGGCGAGGACCACGAGGTAGGGGGCCAGCACCACGAAGACGGCGGCGAGGGCGCGGGACCGCGGCAGCTGGCCGTAGGCTCCTCGCTCGATGTGGACGATGGGCTGTCCGTGCGCCGCCCAGTACGCGGGCATCTCGTCCCGGAGCTTCTCGAGGATCCACAGCGGCTGGCGTTCCACGATCGAGTCGAGCGCTCTTCTTCGTGTGTGTTGGTACTTCTGCGCCCGACCGTGCACGGCCCAGTACTCCTCGTACACCTCCTGGCGTGTCATCCGGGTGTTTCCCTGCCACAGGTTGAGGGCGCCCGCGGTCGAGACCGGGATGAATGTCCGGAAGACGATCCAGTTCCGCAGGGTCCAGGGGAGGATCACGAGCAGGGCGGTCGCCACCAGGATCGCCGCCCGCCGTCCCCCGCCCTGGCGGCGCCAGACCAGCCAGGCGGCGGCCACGGGGAGGAAGTAGAGAGCGGTCTCGCGGGTCAGGACCGCGAGTCCCCAGAGGACCCCGGCCACCGCGGCCACGCTCGTCGAGCCGCGGGCGTCGGACTGGAGCAGCCTCTCGAATGCCCACCACAGGAGCACGGTGAATACGGTCTCCGCCCAGAAGTGGGCGCAGAACCACACGAGCTCCGGGTAGAAGGCCGCGATCGCGGCGGCCACGAGGCCCGCCCGCTCGCCGAAGGCCTGCCCCCCGATTCGACCCACCGCCCCGACCAGGAGCGCGCCGAGCAGGCACTGGGCCACCTTCACCGCGGTCAGGCCGCCGAAGAGGGTGGAGAGGACGGCGATGAAGTAGGGATACAGCGGCGGGTGGAAGACGAAGCTCAGCTCCAGCGGGGAGAAGGCGATCCTTGCGGAGGGGATGATCTCGGTCCCCCACCTCGTCCACATCCACTCGTCACCCACGAGGCGGACCCCTGGCTCGAGCAGGACGAACAGGAGGCGTGCGGCGAGGCCGGCCAGGGCCAGCGCGACGAGGCCGCGGTGGAAGGTGCCGGACACGGGGGCGACCTTAGCACACCTCCTCGCCGCCCCCCGTCGCGTCACGCGGTTCGCTTGTCCCGGTCCGCAGGGCCGTGCTACGGTTTCCTGTTCGCCCGATGAGAAGCCCCCTCGCCTCGGCCGCCCTCGGCCTCCTCGCGTTGACCGTCCTCTCCTGTGACCGCGGATCGGACCCGGTCGACCTCCTGGGGGGAGGTGATCGCCTCGTGGAGGCGCGCGCGGCCGATGCACCCCGCGAGGCCGTGATCGAGGCGGGCGCGAGGGGGCTCCTGATCAACGACGTCCGGTACCGCGGCTACGCGGCGGGCCCTCCCGGTCGCCTCGTCTTCGACGTCGACATCCCCGAAGGCGCGCGGCTGACCCTCGTCTGCGCCATCGACCCGCGCTTCCACGACCGTCCCGCGGTCGAGTTCTTCGTGAGGGTCCGGGAGAGCGGCCGCGAGGAGCTCGTCTCGAGCCAGCTCCTGGACCCCATCACCCGGCCCGAGCACCGGCGCTTCGTGCCGGTGTCGGTGGACCTCTCGGGCCACGCCGGACGGGGCCGACAGCTCGTCCTCGAGACGCACGGCTACGAGGAGACCGGCGAGGCCGAACGTGCCTTCTGGGGCGTCCCCGCCCTCACCGTACCCGGGAAGAAGGCTCCGCTGGTCGTCGTCTACCTCGTCGACACCCTGCGGGCCGACCACACCGGCGTCTACGGCTACGCTCGACCGACGACGCCCGAGCTCGACGACTTCGCCGAGGACGCGGTGGTCTTCGAGCAGGCGATCATGCACTCCTCGTGGACCAAGCCCTCGGTGGCATCGATCCTCACCTCGCTCCTGCCCGGGCAGCACCGGGCGGTACAGCTGCGCGACGCCCTCCCGGAATCGATCGTCACGCTCGCCCAGCGCCTCGACGAGGAGGGCTGGGCCACCGGGGCCGCCATCGCCAACTCCGTGATCTACGGCGCCGAGTCCGCGTTCGACCGCGGGTTCGACGCCTTCGTGGGTCTCCACACCAGCGACAACCGCCGCAGCAAGCTCGTGGACGCGGGCGTGGTGGTCGACACCGCCCTCGAGTGGGAGCGGTCCCGCCAGGGCCTGCCCACCTTCCTCTACGTGCACACGATGGACCCGCACGTCCCCTACGGCCCCCCACCGCCCTTCGACCGGATGTTCGAGCCCCACCCCGTGGAGGGTCATCCCGCGCACGATCCCCGCACCGACTTCCGGGAGCCGCTGGACCGCGAGCGGATGATCGCCCAGTACGACGGAGAGATCGCCTACGGCGACCGCGAGTTCGGTCGCCTGGTGCGGGCGCTCGAGGACGCCGGGGTCTACGAGGACGCCCTCATCCTGTTCATCGCGGACCACGGCGAGGAGTTCCTCGACCACGGCCGCTGGCTCCACGGCCGCAGCGTCTTCGACGAGCTCATCCGGGTCCCCCTCGTGCTCAAGCTCCCCGGCAACCGCCACGCCGGGCGCCGCGTCGCCACCCAGGTCCAGGGTGTCGACGTCGTTCCCACCGTCCTCGAGGCCCTGGGGATGCCCCTGCCCTCCGAGCTCGCCGGTCAGCCGCTGCAGCGGGCCATCGAGGGCGATCCCCCCGACCGGAGCGCGCTCTCGGAGATCAGCCACCGCGGGTTCGTGGCCTTCGGCGTCCGCACCGGGAAGGACAAGCTCGTCCGCCGCTTCAGCCCCGACGACGACGAGCTCTACTTCGATCTCGTCCGGGACCCGGCAGAGCAGCAGAACGTCATCGAGGACCACCCCGAGAGGGCGCGCCTCCTGATGTCCCGGGGCGAGGAGGCCATGTCTCCCAGCCCCTACCGCTACGTCCTCCGGGTGACGGGAGACGGCCGCTACGGCCTGCGCCTCGAGACGAAGGGCTGGATCGAGGACGTGGAGGCGACCGGCTTCGGCGCGGACGAGCCGTGGTCGGTCGCGGCCAACGGGCGGCGCCTGCAGCTCGAGGCCCGGCCCCGGCCGGAGGCCCCGCGCGAGATCGCCTTCAGGGTCCGGCCCCTCGGCGCGCCCGTGGTCCTGTCCGCCACGCGCGGGGGGCAGCCCCTCGAGCCCGAGCTCGTCTCCATCGCCGGGTCGGCCTGGCACCCCCCCTCGCTGCCCTGGCGGCTGCCCGACGTCGAGTCGGAGGCCGAGCGCGAGGACGGGCTGGACCTGTTCACCCCCCCGGCCGGCGCGACGCCGGGAGTCCGCGTCTGGCTCACCCTTCCCGAGGGGCAGTCCCTCATGGAGATGAGCGAGGCCGACCGCGAGCGCCTCCGCGCCCTCGGCTACCTGGGGCCCCAGTAGGCCGCCCGTGGCCCGGCTCCTCGTCTTCGACCTCGACGGGACCCTCGTCGACTCCGCCCGCGACCTCGCCGCCGCGACCAACGAGGCCCTCCGGCGGGCGGCGCCGGGCGCGCCCCCCATCCCGCTGGAGACCGTGTGCACCTTCGTGGGAAACGGGGCTCGCGTCCTCATCGAGAGGAGCCTGCGCCACGCCGGGATCGACCGCGCGGCGGACGAGGTGCTGCCGGACTTCCTGGACTGCTATGGGCGCTGTCTCCTCGACACGACCCGCCCCTACCCGGGCGTCGCCGAGGCCCTGGGGGCCCTCCAAGGCCCCCGGTGCGCCGTCCTCACCAACAAGCCCGGCCCGCTGGCGCGCCGGATCCTCGAGGGCCTGGACCTGGCCCCCCGCTTCGCCCGGATCTGGGGCGCGGGGGACGTGCCCGAACGCAAGCCCGACCCGCGGGGTCTCGAGAGGCTCATCGGGGAGCTGGGGGCCGCCGCAGCCCAGACCTGGATGATCGGCGACTCCCCGGTGGACGTCCGGACGGCCCGGGCCGCCGGCGTCCGGGTGGCGGGCGTCACCTGGGGCCTCGCCCCCGCGGCCCTGCGCCAGGAGGGACCGGACCGCCTGATCGACGATCCGCGCGACCTCGTGGCCCTCGCCGACAAATGAGCGCGGGCCGTCCGGCCGCTGTGCTACGCTTCCCCGGAACGTCACCACCTCTGCCATGACTCAGGTTCTGATCTGGGGACAGTCACGCGAGATGCTGGCCGGCGAGCCCCTTGCCGCGCCCACGGAGGAGGTTCACACCCTGGCCTCCCTCCGCGGCTCTCTCGACGGCAAGGGGGCGACCCTCGTGTTGGCCGACGCCGGGCGCCTCGAGGCGGAGCGGAGCGAGGTGGAGGCCTGGCTGGAGAACGGGGGCAGCTCGCAGGTGGTTCTGCTGGCGGTGACGGATCAGGAGGACGGGGACGCGGTTCTCGAGAGCCTCCCCTTCGTGGACGACGTGATCGCCCGCCCGGTGACTCCGGGACGCCTGAAGCGGAAGCTCGACCAGGCGCACGAGGCTCTGTCGAGCCGTCGGGTCATCCGACAGCTCGAGAGTGCCGTGGAACGCAAGGGAAAGGAGCTCAACGAGCTCAACAAGATCGGGGTGGCGCTCTCCGCGGAGCGGGACATCGACAAGCTCCTCGAGCGCATCCTCACGAAGAGCCGCGCCATCACCGGGGCAGACGCGGGGAGCCTCTACCTCGTGGAGAAGGACAAGGTGAACGGCGACACCCGCGCGGAGCGGCTGCGCTTCAAGCTCGCCCAGAACGATTCGATCCCGGTTGATTTCGAGGAGTCCACCTTTCCCCTCGACGACAGCTCGATCGCCGGCCACGCCGCCCGCAACGGCGAGCTCATCAACGTCCCCGACGCCTACATCTACGACCCGCGTCCCGACTCGCCCTTCCGGGCGAGCCAGGCCTTCGACGAGAAGTCGGGCTACCGGACGAAGTCGATGCTGGTGGTCCCCATGCGCGACCACCAGGGCGAGGTCATCGGCGTCGTCCAGCTCATCAACAAGAAGCGCGATCCAGAAGTGGTCCTCCAGCCGGTGGCGACGGTGGCACAGGAGGTGATCCCCTTCACCTCGGTCGACGAGGAGCTCGTGGGCTCACTGGCCAGCCAGGCCGCGGTCGCGTTCCGAAACGCGGCGCTGCTCAAGAACATCCAGGACCTCTTCGAGAACTTCGTCAAGGCTGCCGTGTACGCGATCGAGCAACGGGACGAGACGACCAAGGGCCACTCCGAGCGCGTGGCGATTCTGACCGTGGGCCTCGCTCGGCACGTGGCGGCCGTCTCCCGCGGCCCTCTGGCCGACGTGAATCTGACGGCGGAGCAGATGCGGGAGCTGGAGTATGCGGCGCTGCTCCACGACTTCGGCAAGGTTGGCGTCCGTGAGAAGGTGCTCCTGAAGGAGAGGAAGCTCCTCCACGGCCAGCTGAGCGCCATCCAGCACCGCTTCGCCTTCATCCGCCAGAGTCTGGAGAACGAGCGCCTGCGGGCTCGGCTCGACCGCGCCCGCAGGGGAGAGGCGGACGATGGCGCCCTCGACGTCGTCTTCGAGAGGAGGCAGCGCGAGATCGAAGCCGTGCTGCGTGCGGTGGAGAGAGCCAACGAGCCCACCGTGCTGCCGGACGAGGAGAGCTTCGAGGCCCTCCGGCACCTGCGCGGCCGGGGCTTTCCGTCGCTCGCGGCCGAGCAGAGCGTCACGCTCGAGGAGTGGGCGCGCTCGGCCCTGGCGGAGCGGCCGGAAGAGCGTTTCCTGCTCAGCCAGACGGAGCTCGCCACGCTCGCGATCCCGAAGGGCAGCCTCACCCGGCAGGAGTACAGCCAGATACAGAGCCACGTCGAGAAGACCTTCGACTTCCTCTCCCGGATCCACTGGACCGGTGAGTTCCGGCGCATCCCCGAGATCGCGAGGGCGCACCACGAGAAGCTGGACGGATCGGGCTACCCGCTGAAGCTGTCGGGCAGGGACGCGATTCCCGTGCAGTCGCGCATGATGACGATCTCCGACGTCTACGACGCTCTCGTGGCCCAGGACCGCCCCTACAAGCAGGCGGAACCCGTGGAGCGTGCGCTCCAGATCCTGACCGTCGAGATGAAGGGTCAGCTCGACGAGGATCTCCTCGCCGTCTTCATCGAGGCCAGGGTCTGGGACGATCCGGAGTTCAAGAAGCTCATCGCGGGGACTCGCCGGCGTTGACCCCGCGCCCCCTGGTCATCGCCCACCGGGGCGACTCCGCCCACCGGCCCGAGAACACCCTGGCCTCGTTCGCCAGCGCCCTGGAGATCGGGGCATCGTTGGTCGAGCTCGACGTCCAGCTCACCGCCGACGGCCACGTCGTCGTCCTGCACGATCCCACCGTGGACCGCACGACGGACGGGCGGGGCGACGTGCGGCGGATGACCCTCGCCGAGGTGCGAGCGCTCAGCGCCGGCTACGCCGAGAGGTTCGGCGCGGCCTGGAGCGGAGAGCGCGTGCCCACCCTCGCCGAGGTCCTCACCCTGGTCCACGAGCGCGCCCGCATCATGATCGAGATCAAGAAGGAGTCGGTCTCCGACGACGCCGACGGCGGCGTCGAGGCCCGCACCGTCGCCGAGATCCGGCGCCAGGGCCTCGCCGACCGCGTGGCCCTCATCTCCTTCGAGCACCGGGCGCTCCTCCGCTGCCGGGAGCTGGCTCCCGAGATCGCGCGCGGACACCTGTTCGGGCGCACGGCGCCCGGAGACATGGTCCTGGCCGCGCGGGACGCCGGCTGCGGGATCGTGATGCCCCACAAAGGCCAGCTCAGCGAGACGGTCGCCGACCGGGTGCACGAGGCCGGCCTCAAGCTCGCCACCTGGGTCGTGGACGAGCCCGAGGAGCTCAAGCGGCTCGCTCGGTTCCGCCTCTACGGCGTGGGCTCGAACCGCCCGGGGGTCCTGATGCAGGCCCTCGACGACGGCCTGCTCGACGGCTGAGTCAGGGCCCCGGCCAGCTCGTCATCGGTGTGGTGGAGAGGACCCGGTGCATGCCGGCCCCGGCGAACCGGGCGTAGGCCGCCTCCGCCGGATCGGTGAAGTCCACCACCCCGGGAACGACCACCGGGGAGGCGCAGTCGTCGAGCAGGTACACCCGCTCCGCCAAACGCGAGCCGCGGGCCCGGATCTCGGCCAGCAGGTCCTCGACCGTCCAGGCCACGCAGTGGCTCTTCGCCTGCCCGGCCACGATCACCGCGTCGAAGGAGAGGAGGTGATCGACGAGGGCGGTGTTGGTGACGGCGATCCGCTCGCCGTCGAAGCTCTCGGTCACCTCGGGCCGCAGCACCGAGTAGTTCTCGGTGAGGGGGTTCTGTCCCTTGATCTCGACCCGGGTCGGAGACTGCCGGGCGATCGCGTGGAAGAAGACCGCCTCCTCCACCGCCGAGACCAGAGCGTGCCCGAGGCCCCCGACCATGGAGTGGTAGGGCCAGACCACGAGGGGGTACTTACCGCCCTCCTGGAGCCGGCGCGCGTAGTGCTGCGCCCAGGCCCCCACGTCGAACCCCGGACGGGGCGCGACCGCGGCCGCGATGCGGGGGTTGACCCGCCAGCGTCCCGCCTCGATGTCCTCGAGGGTCAGGACGGTGTGGGCAGCGGGATGCTCCCCGGCCCCGTCCACCCAGAACACGGGGTGGAAGATCTGCGCCGCGGTGTGGGTGTCGAGGGTCACGACGACCTGGGAGAGGCGCTCGAGGTTCCGGTACAGGAACGTGCAGATGCGCGCGCTGTCCTCCACCGCGCCGCGGCCCGAGCGGCCCCCGACGAAGAGCTCGGACTCCGGCAGGCAGAACGTGTTCTGCACGTCGACGAGGAGGAGGGCCACGCGCGTCTCGTCCTCCGTCGCCGGGGCGATCCCGTGGGTGGCCGCCCACTCCCGGGCCTCCTCCGCCCGCTCGGCGTACGGCACGCGGAAGAGACGCTCGGCGGCGGACTCGTCGAAGAACGGCGGAGGGTTCATGGCGTCTCAGTCTCCGCCAACGGGTGGATCACCAGCCCCGAGGGGAGCTTCGGGTGGAAGAAGGTGCTCTTGGCCGGCATGGACTCCCCGGCATCGGCCACGTCCACGATCTGCCGCACCGGCGTCCCGCGCAGGAGCGCGGCGAGACGGCAGGTCCCCTTCTCCACCGCCTCCTCCGCGTCGGCCAGCGAGTGGACATAGCTCACCGCCGCGTCGGGGATGCCGAGGAGCGGGCCCAGCACCCCGTGGTGGAGGAGGTAGGGGTCGAGAGCGCGCAGGCAGGCCGGCGCGTCCGCGGGGAGCAGCGACTCGGCCGAGGGCCGCGACTCCGCCACCAGGGCGCCGTGGCCGGGCTCGGCCAGGGCGAAGGCCCAGCGGGCCCGGGAGCCGGCCGCCGCCGCCGCGGCGGCCGCCGGGCTGGACGCCCGGGTCAGGGAGAAGTGCCCCTGGAGTCGCGGGGCCGCCTCGTCGAGGGAGGGCCCTTCCGAGAGGATCCGGTGGTAGGGCAGGACGAGCAGCCCCGGGCCCTCGACGGGGGTCAGGTACCCGAGGGTCCAGGCGCCGTCGGGACCGGTCGCGTCGCGCCAACGGAGGGCGGTGGCGTGGCGGTGGTGGCCGTCGGCGATGTAGGCCTTCGTGCCCCCCAGGAGATCCTGCCACTGCGCGATCCGCCCGGGGTCGTCCACGCGCCAGAGGCGGTGGTCCACGCCCGTGTCGTCGGCGACGTGGGCCAGGGTGGGCTGGGTCAGGTTGTCCGCCACCAGGGCGGCGAAGCGGGCCTCGGGGTCGGGGAACATGAGGAAGATGGGGCTGAAGTTGGCCCGGGTCGTCTGGAGGAGCCGCCACCGGTCCTCCTTGGCCGCCGTGCGCGTGTGCTCGTGGGGCAGGATGACGCCCCGCTCCGGGTCTTCGGCCCGGAAGCGCGCCAGGAGCCCCCGTCTCTGGTGGGTGCGCCCCTCCCCGGTGAACGTCTGCTCCAACACGTAGAGCGCGGGGGTCGCCTCCCGCTTCAGGACGCCCTCTTCGATCCAGCCGTGCAGGGTCTGTCCGGCCTCGGCGTAGCCCGCCTCCCCCGGCGTGCGGTTGAGCTCGACGCGCACGATGTTGTGGGGGTCCCGGGCGTAGAGCTCGTCGCGCAGGGCGGGTGTGATCACGTCGTAGGGCGGGGCGAGGACGCGGGTCAGGTCGGCGCCGTCGCGCTCGTAGCGGATGCCGGGGAAGGGCTGTATCACGGGCACGGCGTCTGGACCTCCGGGCGGGGGGCGCCCTCGCGGCGCCGACCGATCGCCCATGGTACATAATCTCGGTGTTCCGCTCGAAGGAGGGTCCATGTCCCGCGTTGGCCGTCGTCGCTTCGTCTTCAGCCTGGGGGCCGGGCTCGCCGCCCCCGCGATCGTGCGCGCCCGCGGCCAGAAGGCTCGCCTGCCGATCTCCTTCTCGACGCTCGGGTGCCCGGAATGGACCTGGAAGACGATCCTCGATGAGGCCGACCGCCTCGGGTACGGCGGGATCGAGATCCGGGGCGTCGAGGGCGAGATGGACCTGCCGCGGTGGCCGGGCTTCCAGGGGAGCCGCCTCCAGGAGGCGCGGGCCGACCTCGGCGCCCTCGGGATCGTGGTCACCGATCTCGGCGCCTCGTCGAACATGCACCTGAAGGACCCCGGGGAGCGACAGAAGAGCCTCGACGAGGGCCGCCGCTTCATCGACCTCGCGGCGAAGCTCGGCGCCCCCTACGTCCGGATGTTCGGAGACAAGATCCCCCCGGGAGAGCCCCGGGACGAGGTCATGAAGCGGGTCGTCGACGGCTTCCGCGAGATGGCCGACCACGCGAGGGCGGCGGGGGTGGGGGTGCTCATCGAGTCCCACGGGGACTTCACCCGCTCCGCCGACCTCGAGGAGATCCTCACCAAAGTCCGCTCCGAGGCCTTCGCCCTGTGCTGGGACGCCCACCACACCTTCGTCTCCGCGGGAGAGGCCCCGGCCGACACCTGGAAGCGCCTCGGTCGCTGGGTCCGCCACACCCACCTCAAGGACTCGGTCCCCGAGGGCGACGGGCGGCGCTACGTCCTCACCGGAGCCGGGACGGTCCCGGTGAAGGAGCAGGTGAGGGTCCTGGCCGCCGGCGGCTACCGCGGCTTCTACGGGTTCGAGTGGGAGAAGAAGTGGCACCCGGAGATCGAGCCACCGGAGGTGGCGTTCCCCCACTACGCAAAGACCGTGGGCGCCTACCTCGCGGATGCGGGGATCCGCCCTTCGTGAAGACCACCGGTCCTTCTCGGGCCGGTGGCACGCCCTGAGCCGCCCGGCGACCCGCCCCGATATTGAAGCTCTCGAGGCCTCCGCAGACTCGCAGCCGCACGGGGCCGGGACTCCGCGACCTGGTCAGGATGGCCACCGCCGCCTACGTCCTCGCCCTGCTCGTTCTTCTGGCGCTCGTGTACGGTCCAGGAGAGGCCCTCTGGCCGGTCACCCTCTTCCTGTTCGGGCCGCGTTGGGTGCTGGCCGTGCCGTTGCTCCTGCTCGGAGTCCTGTGCCTCGTCGCCGACCGCCGCGTCCTCGTCCTGGTGATCGCGACCGCTGTCGGGCTGGCCCGGCCGCTCGGCGGCTTCAACGTGCCCTGGGGATCGCTGTGGGGGTCGGCCGATCGAGCCGCCGGGCAGGAGCTTCGACTCGTCAGCTGGAACGTCGGCGAGGTCCGGGATGAAGACGACGTCTGGCCCCTCCTCGAGAAGGAGGCCTCCGACGTCGTATTGCTGCAGGAGTGCGAGGGGGACGACCTCCGGCCGCCCGCCGGCTGGCACCGCCACACCCAGTGGGACATGTGCCTCCTGAGCCGGTTCCCGATTCTCGACGTGACCTCCCGTGACCGGCGGGAGATGTGGAGACGGAGAGGATCGGGGAGGATCGTGCGCTACGCCCTGGACACCCCCCTCGGGCGCCTGGACCTCACCCACGTGCACCTCGAGACGCCTCGTGAGGGGCTCGAGGCCATCCTGCGCTCCGGCCCCGGGGGCATCGACCGGCTGGAGACCGAGAACGAGCAGAGGGACTACGAGGCGCGCGTCGCCCGCGCCTGGGTGGACCAGGGGACGGCCCCCCTCGCCCTGGTGGCGGGCGACTTCAACACCCCGGTGGAGAGCAGCATCTTCCGAGAGCGCTGGGGGGGCTTCCGGGACTGCCATTCGGTCGCCGGCTGGGGATTCGGGTTCACCAAACGGACGCGACGCATCGGAGTCCGCATCGACCATGTCCTGGCCGGTCCCGGCCTGCGGTGTCTCGAGGCCCGCACCGTCTCGGGCCAGGATGGCGACCACCGCCCGCTGGTCGTCCACATCGGAGCCCGGCCCGTCCCCCGAGGGCGGCTAGCGCCGGGAGCCTCGCCGCTTCTTCCTCACCCGCGCCGGCCGCACAAAGGCCAGGACGAGGGCGAGCATCGCCACCGCGATCTCCCAGGGGGCGAGCCACACCCCGCTCACCATCCCGCGGACCCAGGCCCCGGAGCCGAGGACCAGCAGGGCCAGAAGCGGCGTCGCCGCGAGGGCGCTGGCCCACCGCGCGCGGCCGAGGGGCAGGACGAGGTTGGGGAGGAGGAAGACCCACAGCGCCGGGACCGGGTGACGCCAGAAGAGAAGGCCGAAGAGGGCGAGATGGAGCAGGCGCGCGGCCAGGACCGGGCCACCCCCTCCCAGCCCCGTGCGCAGGCCGGGCAGGGCGCTTGCCGCGGCGAGGGCGGCGAGGACGGTCGGTCCGACCACATGGCCGAGCGCGGCGAACCAGCGCGGGTCCTCCGCTGGCCCGCGGGGCACGCCGTCGAGGGCGCGGAGCGCTCCGAGCACCGCGTGGCCCATCCGCTCGAGGGCCACCGCGTCGAGCTTGTCCGCGGTGTCGGAGGGCTGGTGGTAGTGCGGGTAGAAGGCGGTGAACGAGGAGTCCGACACGAAGACGGCCGGAAGACCCGCCTGCAGGAAGGAGAGGTCGTCCCCGTACAGCCGGGCCCGGAACGTCCGCACCGCCGGCTGGTAGAGCCAGGACAGCCAGGGGTCCCCGACACCCAGGGGGGCGCCGCCGTCCCGCGCCCCGTCGAGGACGGCGCGGACCAGCCAGCCCGGGGCCACTACCGCGTGTCCCGCACGACGAGGATCGGCGTAGGCGATGGGGTGCAGGACCGGCGTCCCTCCCCTCCAACCCGACATCTCGACGACCATCACCCCCACGATCCGGCGCGCATTCGGTCCGAGGCGGTCGATCCAGGCCCGTGAGCCGGCGGTCAGCCCCTTGCCGGTGGACCAGGCCTCTTCCCCGTCGAACGAGGCGAAGACCCAGGTCCGGGTGCGCGTCGGCTCGGCCGCCATCACGCGGGCGAGCTCGATGAGGATGCCGACGCTCCCGCCGGCGTCGTAGGCCCCCGGGGCCCCGGGGGCGGTGTCGTGGTGGGCTCCCACGACCACCAGCTCGTCGACCGGGCCGCGAAGGGTGGCGATCACGTTGGTGCCCCGGATCCCGTGGCGCTCGAAGCCCTGGAGGGCGACCTCGGTCAGCCCGGCCTCGCGGAGCTCCGCGGCCACGTACTGGGCCGCCGCCTCGCTGCGGGGCGAGCCCCAGGGGTGCGGACCGAGGGCGGCCAGGGCGGAGGCGTGACGGAGCGCCGCCTCGCCGTCGATCGAGGCCGCGAGCAGGAGGCCGAGGAGGAGGCTCACCGGGGACCGCCCGCCTCAGACCTGGAGGACCTTCGCCGCGCGCTGGCAGTCCTCCTGGCGCACGTAGATGACGTACCCGTACTTTCCCGCACCGTCCGCGACCCCCATCGAGGCGTACACGTTGACGTCGGCCCGGTAGAGCTTCTCGTGCACCTCGACCAGCGCCCCCAGCTCGTCGTCGCCCTGCATGAGGAGAGCGGAGTGGGGGCCGTCGAGGGTCATCCTCGCCTTGCCGGCCTCGGCCGCCATCTTCGACGGGTCCGCCGGAAACAGCGTCAGCTGGGTCCGGTCCGGCCCCACCGGCACCGCCGTGAAGGCCAGGAGATCCACGCCGAGGCCCTCGAGGGCGGAGAGCACGCGGTAGGCCTCTCCGGGCTGGTCGACGACGGTCGTGTGGAAGTACTCGGCACGTCGGATCGTGTAGGCCATGAGGCTTCTCCTGCACAGACAGACCGGGTTCTTCCCGGCGCCGGCAGCTTACTCCATCCGGCCCGTGCCTGAGCGGTCAGCCGACGACGGCGGTGGAGCGCGCGCGTCCGGTGGCGCGGGCGGGCTCGGCCCTGGCCAGGGCCTGATCGAGATCGGCCCAGAGGTCCTCGGGGTCCTCGAGCCCGACGGAGATGCGGAGGAGACCTTCGGAGATGCCGGTGGCCGCGCGGCCCTCGTCGGTGACGCACCGGTGGGTGAGGCCGGCGGGGTGCTGGATGAGGGTGTCCGTCGCCCCGAGGCTCACCGCCGAGACCATGAGCCGCACCGCTCCGAGCACGCGGCCGGCCGCTTCGAATCCCCCCGCCACCTCGAAGGCCAGCAGGCTCCCCGGCCCCGCCATCTGCCGGCCCAGGAGACCGCGGGGATCCTGACCGGCCAGGCCCGGGTAGTGAACGGATGTGACCCGGGAGTCGCGGGCCAGCCGCTCGGCGATCATCCGGGCGCCGTCCTGCGCGGTCCTCACCCGGACCGCCAGGGTGGGCAGGCCCCGGTGCAGCAGGAAGGCGCCCAGGGGATGCAGGAGGGCGCCGGTGGCGACGCGGACCTTGCGCAGCCGGGCCGCCCACTCCTCGCTCGCGGCCACGATGCCCGCGATGACGTCGCCGTGTCCGCCGAGGAACTTGGTCGCGCTGTGGAGCACCATCGACGCGCCGCGCTCCAGGGGCCGCTGGAGAACGGGCGTCATGAACGTCGAGTCCACCACCACCGGGACCCCGTTCGCCTGCCGGACGGCGTCCTCGATGTCCACCAGGCTCAGGGTGGGGTTGCCCGGGGTCTCGAGGATCACGGCCGCGGTGTCGAGCCGGATCGCCGCACCGATCCCGTCCGGGCTCACGAAGGTCACCTCGTGGCCGAGGAGGCCCTCCTCGAGGAGGTGATCGCTCCCCCCGTACAGGGGGCGGACCGCGACCACGTGGTTCTTCCCCTTCTCGCGGACCGCGAGGAGCACGGCGGTCAGCGCCGCCATCCCGGAGGCAAAGGCCACCGCCGCCTCCGCGCCCTCGAGAGACGCCAGGGCCGACTCGTAGCGGGCCACCGTGGGATTGTGCAGGCGGGCGTAGATGAAGCTGCCGCTCGGGCGCCCCCCGTTGGCCATGGCGTCCATCGAGGCCGTGGCCTCCTCCAGCGGGCCGGTGGGGTAGGTCGTGGAGAGGTCGAGGGGTGGGGCGTGGACCCCCAGCTCGGGGAAATCCTCACGTCCGGCGTGAACCGCGAGAGTGTCGAAGGAAAGGGCCTTGTCTCGAACTGGGTTCGGTTTCATGATATGTAGATGCTGCCAATGCGGCGCTGATCCCGTCAAACGAATTCATTGCGGAGAAGAGCCCTGGAAACGCGCCTGAACCGAATCGACTTCGCCATCCTGGCGGCTCTACAGAAGGATGCTCGGCTGTCGAACAAGGAGCTGGCGGCCCGCGTGGGCCTGGCCCCCTCCAGCTGCCTCGAGCGGGTGCGCCGCCTGCGGGAGGGGGGGGTCCTCGCCGGCTTCCACGCCGAGGTGGAGCCCCGGGCCCTCGGCATCGCCATCCAGGCCCTCGTCTTCGTCCGCCTCGCCCGCCACGCGCGCGAGCAGGTCCGGAGCTTTCGCAAGCATGCCCTCTCGCTCCCTGAGGCCATCGGGGTCTATCACGTGGCCGGGCAGCACGATTTCATCGTGCACGTGGGCGTCCGCGACGCCAACCACCTGCGCGACCTGGCCATGGACGCCTTCACGAGCCGCCCCGAGGTCGCCCGCATCGAGACCCATCTCATCTTCGAGCACGTGCCGAGGGGGGTGATGCCGGTGCTCACGGAGACGGAGGAAGGCGCGCGGCGGGGCCGGCGGGCGCGGCGTGCCTGACCTCGGTTCGACACGGAGGCCCTACCCGACGGCCTCGTCGTCGACTGGCGTGAACGGATCCGTCGCCGTCCGGGCGAGGCGCCGGGCGAGCGCCTCCGCGCTGGGACGGGCGTCGGGGTCCTTGTCGAGGGTGGACCGCACCAGGGCCTCGAGGGAGGGCGAGATCCCGGGGCACAGGGGGCGGAGCGACGGCGGCTCGTCCTCCACCTGCATCGCCACCAGCGCCAGCGGGTCCGGTGAGGACGGGATGAACGGGAGACGTCCCGCCAGCATCTCGTAGAGGACGGTCCCGAGGCTGTAGACGTCGGACTTCGAGCCGTAGGGGCCCCGCCGGAAGCGCTCCGGGGCCATGTAGGCGGGAGTGCCCAGGAGCGACCCGTCCGTGGTCAGGTGCTGCCCCAGGACGGTCGCGCCCGCGATCTTGGCGATTCCGAAGTCGAGGATCTTCGGCGTCTCGTTCGGGCCGTGCAGGAAGATGTTCGAGGGCTTGATGTCCCGGTGGACGACGCCGACGGCGTGGGCGGCGGCCAGGGCCCGGCACACCGGCTCCAGGATCTGAATGGAGCGGCGGGGCGTGAGCTGCCCCTTCTCGTCGAGCACCGCGTCCAGGGCCCGCCCCCGCAGCAGCTCCATCACGAGGTAGGCCACCCCACCGTCGTTGACGCCGAGGTCGAGGACCTGAACGGCGTTCGGGTGCTGCACCCGACAGGCGGAGGCCCCCTCCCGGCGGAAGCGGGCCATGGCCTCGGGGTCGGTGCCCGCGCTCGCGCTCAGGACCTTCACCGCCACCGGGCGGTCGAGCTCCAGGTGGCGGGCCCGGAAGACGGTGCCGAAGCTCCCGCCCCCGATCACCGACTCGAGCCGGTACCTCCCGCCCAGGACGCTGCCCGGCACCGCCTGAGCCGGCGAGCGGGGCTCGGCGTCTGCCGAAGGCGGCTTCAGGCGCGTCGCCTCGCGGGTGCGGAGGTGCGCCTGGATCCGGGCGAGCGCCACCGGGTAGTCGACCGGCTTGGTCAGGTAGTCGTTGGCGCCCAGGCCCAGGGCCTTGACGACGTCCTCGCTGTCCGTCTTCGCGGTGACCATGATCACCGGCAGCACCGCCTCCGACCAGGTCGCACGGATGTGGCGCAGGACCTCGAGGCCGGTCATCCCCGGCATCATGATGTCGAGGAGCACCAGGTCCACCGCCTGGGTGCGGAGGAGATCCAGGGCCTGGGGGCCCTCGGAGGCGGTGAGGACATCGAAGCCCGACCGCTCCAGCCGGCGGGCCATGAGCTCCACGTTCGCCGGGAGGTCGTCGACCACGAGGAGAGAGGCGGCCCGCTCGCTCACGAGGCGGCCTTCGCCACCGGGGCCGGACCCGCCGCGAGATAGCGCGAGGGCAGCGCCCGGCCCAGCCGGTGGGCGATGGCGCGGGAGGCCGCGGCCACCGCGGCCAGGTCCACCCCGGTCGCGATTCCCATCCCGTGGAGCATGTACACCAGGTCCTCGGTGGCGAGGTTGCCCGAGGCGCCGGGGGCGTAGGGGCACCCCCCCAGACCGCCTGCCGCGCTGTCCACCACCGTGATCCCCTCCTCCAGCGCCGCCAGCACGTTGGCCAGGGCGGTCCCCCGGGTGTCGTGGAGGTGGACGGCAAGCTGCTCCACCGGGACCGCCTCCCGGAGCCGACCCACGACGTCGCGCACCTGGGTGGGCACGGCCACGCCGATGGTATCCCCAATCGAGACCTCGTCACAGCCCAGGGCGCCGAGGCGGGTCGCCACCTCGACCGCTCGCTCCACCGGGACGGCCCCCTCGTAGGGACAGCCGAAGCACGTGGAGACGTACCCCCGGACCCGGAGTCCGTCGCCCTTCGCCTCCGGCAGAAACTCCGCGAAGCGGGCGTAGGACTCCTCGATGGAGGCGTTGGTGTTGCGTCGGTTGAAGGTCTCGCTGGCCGCGGTGAAGACGGCGATCTCCCGGGCGCCGGCGGCGCGCGCGAGATCGAAGCCCTTGCGGTTCGGGACGAGAACGGGCAGCCGGACCTCCGTCCGCTTCCCCAGGCCGCGCAGCACCTCCCCCGACCCCGCCATCTGCGGGACCCAGGTGGGCGACACGAAGGCCCCCGCCTCGACCACGGGAAGACCGGCAGCGATCAGGTGATTGCAGAAGGCGACGCGGTCCTCGACGGACAGCGCCGTCGCCTCGTTCTGGAGCCCGTCGCGGGGCCCGACCTCGACCACGGTCACGCGGCGGGGAAGGCTCACTCCTCCGCCTCGATCTCCACCAGAGGCCGTCCGGGCGCCACCATCTCCCCCACCGTCGCGTGCACCGCGCGGACGACGCCGTCTCGCGGCGCCCGCAGCGCGTTCTCCATCTTCATCGCCTCGACGACGAGCAGCTCCTCTCCCTTCTTCACGCGCTGGCCAACCTCGGCCCGGACCGCCGCCACCCGGCCGGGCATGGGCGCCTCGAGGGCCCCGGCCTCGTGACGTCGGGCGGGACGGGCCCCCTCGCGCTCCTCCGTGAGCGCGTAGGCCGCGCCCTCCCAGAAGAGATGAGCGGTGCTCCCCTCGCGGGCGACGTGGAAGCGGACGGTGCGGGAGGCTTGCCGCACGAACACCCCCTTCGTCTCCTCCAGGAGCGAGAAGCGGAACGTCTCCCCCCCCACGGAGACCTCGAACCCGTTTGCGGTCTCCCGCACCACGGGCTCGAAGAGCTCGTCGCCGCAGCGGAGGCCCTTCACCGGCCCTCTCCCAGCCGCCAGGGCCCCAGGCTCCCCCACGGGTCGGGCGTCGATCGGGACCCGCCTCGCCCCGAGGCCTCCGGGCCGGTCTTCGACAGGGCCGCGGCCAGCGCCGCCACCGCCTCGGGAGGAGGACACCGGGGCGGGGCCCACTCCCGAAGGTGCTCCGCGATGAAGCCGGTGTGGAGCGCTCCCTCCTCGAAGGCGGGGTGCTCGACGATCGCGCGCAGACGGGCGAGGTTCGTGGCGACGCCCAGCACGACGGTGCGGCGGAGGGCGTCGCGCATCCGCTCGAGGGCCTCCCGTCGGTCCAGGCCCCACGTCACGACCTTGGCCAGGAGCGGGTCGTAGTGGACGGTGACCTCGGAGCCGGTGACCACGCCGGAGTCGACGCGGATCCCGGGACCGGCGGGCTCGGACAGGTGCAGGACCCGACCCGGCGACGGCAGGTCGTCTCGCTCGGGGTCCTCGGCGTACAGCCGGCACTCGAGGGCGTGGCCCCGGGGCGCCACGTCCTCCGGGGCGAGGGGCAGCGGGTGGCCCGCCGCCACCTCCAGCTGGAGCCGCACGAGGTCGATCCCGGTGACCGCCTCCGTCACCGGGTGCTCCACCTGCAGCCGCGTGTTCATCTCGAGAAAGGAGAAGCGGCCGTCGGGGGCCAGCAGGAACTCCACCGTCCCCGCGTTGACGTAGGACGCGGCGCGCGCCGCCGCCACCCCCGCCTCGCCCAGCGCCAGGCGCTGGGCGGGGGACAGGGCCGGGCTCGGCGTCTCCTCCACCACCTTCTGGTGCCGCCGCTGCACCGAGCACTCCCGCTCGCCGAGGGAGAGGATCCTGCCCTCTCCGTCGGCCACGACCTGCACCTCGACGTGGCGGGGCCGCTCGACGAACCTCTCGATGAGCATGGCCTCGTCGCCGAAGGCCGCCCGCGCCTCGCGGCGGGAGGCGGCCAGGGCCGAGGGGAAGTCCTCGGCCCGCCGGACGATCCGCATCCCCTTGCCGCCACCCCCGCGGGACGGCTTGAGCATCACCGGCCAGCCCACCGCGGCGGCCTCCGCCGCGAGGCGCGCGTTGGACTGATCCTCGCCCCCGTAGCCGGGGAGGACGGGCACCCCCGCCGCGGCCATGAGCTGCCGGGCTGCCTTCTTGTCGCCCATCCGGCGGTGCACGTCGCCGGGGGGGCCCACGAAGGCGAGGCCGGCGTCGCGCACGGCGTCGGCGAAGTCCCCCGTCTCGCTCAGGAAGCCGTAGCCGGGGTGGACCGCGTCCGCTCCCGAGCGACGGGCGGCGTCGACCAGGGCGTCGATCGAGAGGTACGACTGCAGGGCCTCGGCGGGACCGATGGCCACCGCCTCGTCCGCCTCCGTGACGTGCCGGGCCCCGCGGTCCGCCTCCGAGAAGACCGCCACGGTGGGAATCCCCATCGTCCGGCAGGTCCGGACGATCCGCACCGCGATCTCTCCGCGGTTGGCGACGAGGACCTTCCGGAAGAGCGCCACGAGCGTACTTCAGCACAAACGTCGCAGGGCTGTCATCTCGAGGAGCTGCGACGCTCCAGCGTGCGACGGGGATCCACGCCGTCGGCTCGAAGGCTCCGAGTACAATCCCGACCCATGACCTCGAACACCCGCCTCCAACCGACCGGGGTCCCGGCGGCACGCAAGCTGGGACACGGAAGACCTGAGAGAGCGTCACGAAAGGAGCAAGGTTGATGGGTCTATGGATCGGGTTTGGCGCAGTCTACGTGATCGCGGCAGCGGTGTCCCTCTGGTCACGCGCCCAGATCACCGGGTTCCTGGAGGCCACCCCCACCATCGGGAGCTCGACCGATCTCGAGCGCTTCAAGGAGCTGGCACGGCTGGAGATGTACCTGGCCCTCGCCATGATCGTCCTGCTGGTCACGGGCCTGGTCACGGGCCTGGTTCTGATCCTGCGGCACGGCGTTGCCGGCCTCTTCCTGGTGCTCCTCGCCAATGCCGTCGTTCTGGGACTCGGGCTGTTCCACAAGGGCGTGGAAGAGAAGGCTCGCCACCTCCGGACCGCCGAAGGCCTGGAACCCGAGTACCGTCGTGTCTGCCACACCTGGAACAAGAAGCCTCTGCCGGACTTCTGAGACGGCGCAGCGTGATCCAGGGCCCGGAACGCAGGGGACCCCCGTCGCCGGTGCCTAGACGTCCCGCACATACCAGGGACGATCGGTTTCCTTCCACACGTCGCGCCCCGTCTCCTCCATGATTCGGGCCGCGACTGACTGCACCCAGGAGTCGTCCCCCATCCAGACGAGATCGCCCTCATCGGCGTCGTGAACGTGACCGAGCCGGAGCTCCTGGTCAGCCGCTCGTGCGTCGCGGTAGGCGATGCGGACCCCGGCGCGCGTCGACTCCAGGGCGGTCACGCACCCCAGGGGTATGGACAGGATCTCCTCCGTGTGCGCCTTGTTGGTCAGGAGGAGTCGCTTCCTCGTCAGCGCAACGGTCACCCGCCCAAGAGTGCCCTCCGGGCCCTTGGCGACCACCTCCACCTCATCGCGCGGGATCTCGCCAGGAGTGAGCACGGAAGTCTCACGCGGTCCATGACGAATGAGCTGCTTGAGAAGGCTCGACACCGACTGCAGCATCGGTCACCTCCCCCGCCCCCGGCGAGTCCGGAGGCGGCAACCAGTCTCTCTGTGCCGAGGATATCGGACCGGCGACGCCGAGAGAAGAGAAAAGCGGATCTCTTCTCCGCGTATGCGGCCCGCCGGCCGCGGCGCCCCTACCCGCGATAGAGCGACAGAATCCCGATCGTGTTGTTGACTCCATGCGCGATGGCCGCGGGCCAGATGGACCAGCGGCCAACGAGCGTGACGACCCCGAAGACCAGGCCGCTCGTCGCCGAGCTGACGATTCCGGTGGGGCCCTGATACGCGTGGATGAAGCCGAACATCAGCGCTTGCAGCACGAGCGCGAGCCCCTTCGCTGTTCCCGAGTCGCCCAGTGCGCACGAGATCCCTCGCATGAGGACGATTCGGTAGGCAATCTCCTCGCCAAACGCTGCGACGGTCCAGCTCGCGGCCAGCAAGGGGGTGAGCGATCCCGCGGATCCCTCCACGTTCGAGAATCGGTCGAGGTTGCGTGGGCCGCTGAGGAGCGCTTCCCAGATCGGCTCGAGCGCGACCGCGCTCAAGCGCAGGATCGCGATCGCGACGATGGCCAGCAGGATGTGGCGCGGGCCCAGGCGGTCGCCGAAACCGACCCTGTTCAGGGGGAGTCCAGCGCGTATCAGCGCAACCGTGAAGGCAGCCACCACCACTATGTAGAGCGGCGTGACGAAACCCGCGAGCGGCGCGAGCGGACCCGCATGCCCGGTCGCCAGTCGCAGCGTGCCCATGGTCAAGAGGCTGAGGCTCAAGCCTACGACCAGACGCGTGATGCGTCCTCTCATTGGAGCCAGCCCTCGCCGTGCGACGTGCCTCAGCGAATGGAGTATCCGGACACGCGCCAGGCACCGTCGGAGCCCATGCTCGTGATCACCTTCTCGACCGCCGAGGCCTTGTTCGCGAACGCGGTGTCGTACTGGATGACGACGTACCTCCCGGGCCCGCCCCAGGTGTAGACCTTGCCGCCCACCATGCGAGTCCTGGTGGGCGCTTTCTCCGTGTACTCACGCGACTTCAGCTTGCGGGACACCAGCCGACCGAGTGGGGTGCGAACGCCTCCGACCATCGCGCTCCACTCCGCCTGCTTGACCGCGCCCTTCAACGGCTTGGCCGCCTGGTCCCACGACGCCGAGTAGTTGCCACCGTCGACGAGCCTCAACCAGGACTCGGCGGCAACCTGTGCTGCGTCCTCGGGTGTTTCGGCTGGGGACGCGACACCCACAACCACGAAGAACGCGATGAGACACGTCACTACGACTCCTCTGCGGTCGGTCATCACACCCCTCTTCCTCCGTCGTCGATCAAGCGCCAATGCGATCTCCGCTCTTCCTCCGGCATGGTGATGGTCGTGATCATAGACCCATTGCGTCGATGGCGCGGTCGGACGCCAGCACCGAGGTGCGGGATTCGCTCGTGAGCTGCGTCTTCTGGAAGCCGAGCGGCGGTTTCCGGGGGCTGAGTGCAAGCCGCAGCGCCGCCATCATCGCATAGGGGCGGTCCGTCGACGACCCCGCCTGCACTGTCGCCATCTCCTTCGCTCCTGTGGTACACAGCGACAGCCACTGTCTCGAAAGGGGGGACTCATCCGTCCAGATCCCTGTCAGCCGCTCGACATCCTGGCCGCAGGACGGCGTGCGGTGGCTCCCGCCCCGACAACGCCACGATCGAATCCTCTCGCGGGAGAGGAGGGCAGCGACCGGCGACGAGCGGGCTTTGGATTCCCGTTGCTCCTGCTGGCGCTCGGAGCGGCGATGCGGCTTCCGTTCCTGTTCGACTCCTTGTTCATCCCGGTGGACGGCGACACCGCCATCATCGGGTTGATGGCCCGGCATCGCGTGTGGAGCGGGACGATGTGGGGCCAGCCCTACGGCTCTCCGGTCGAGTCGTGGCTGGCCCTTCCTTTCGTGGAGCTTCTCGGCACGACACGCCTGGCCCTTCGTCTCTGCTACTTCACCCTCAGCTTGGCTCTCGTCCCGCTCGCGTGGGCGCTGGCCCAATCGGTCGACCGTCGAGCCGGCTTGCCGGCGGCGGCACTTCTCGCCTGTCCCCCGGCCGTCCTCCTCAGCTATGCGGCCCTTCCCCCGCCGTTGTACCCGGCGGTGATCCTCCTGGTGGGAGGGCTGCTGTTGGTCGCCCTGGCGGCAGCAAGGGCCCTTCCGCGACCGTGCGCACGGTACCTGCCCCTGCTCGCGGCCTGGGCGACCGTCTCGGCCCTGGCCCTCTGGACGCACCTGGTGGCGGCCGCCGCCGTGGGAGCCAGCGCCCTCCTCCTCCTTCTCCAGACTCGTTCCCGGCCCGCGCGGGCCCCCCTCGTGCTGCTGGCGACGGGCGTCGTTGGGGCGGCGACCCTGCTGGTGGCCGCCCGCGAGCCCGGCAGCATCGGGATCACGGCCTCCACGCTCGAGCACGCTCGTAGCGTCCTCCCGGCGATGCACCTCCCGCTGCTGGAGCTGATCGGGGGACGGGTGTGGGTCATCTCGTCCGGAGACCACGAGGTGGTGGCGCCCCTCCTGGCCCAGGCCGCCCTCGCGTGCCTGTACGCGGCCGGCGTCTTCTTTGCCCTCAAGACAAGAGCCCGGGCCGCCGTGCTCAGCCTCGCGGGTGCGGTGCTGCTCACCATCACCGTCTTCCCCTTCCCGACGCGGACGGGTATCGGGGGCGTTCGCTTTCTCACCCCGGCCTATCTGCCGCTCGCTGCCATCGTCGCCGTGGGGGCGACCGACCGGCTGGGGCGGGCGGTCTGGGTCCCGATGACGCTGGTGATGGGTCTTCACCTCTTTCCGGTGGCGGGCCTCCTCGGTCACTGGCACGCGGCCCGGGATACGAGCGCGCTCTTCCCGGACTGCTCTGACGGGCTGCACATCATGCAGTCGCTGGGACTGCGGCGAGGATATGCCTCGTACAACACCGCCTACTGCATCACCTGGGAGAGCGGAGAGAGCATCATCCTCTCTCAACCGTGGAACGAGCGGTTCGTCCAGCACCCCCTGCCCTACCTCGACGAGGTCCGGTTTGCCGGGTCCGCCATCGCCTGGATACTGAGGCCGGGCTTCGACTATCTCGCGGTGCGCCCACCCGAGGAGTTCGAGAGACAGATCCGGCGCGCGGGCGGGTCCTGGCAGCGCCGCCGGATGGGCGGGACCCTGGTCTATCACTCCTTCGTCCCTCCTTTCTCCGCCGCCGTGGTGTCCCCAAAGGGAACCGGCGCACTCGGGGACCGCGACCCGGAGACGCGGATCCTGAAGCCGGGCCGGGGTCCGAGCACCAGCGGGATCCCCGATCCTCGGCCCCTCCATGGCATCACCCTCCTCGGGGGAACTCGGAAGCCTCTCCTTCCGCGAAGCGTGCAGGTCGAGATCTCGGAGGACGGCACCTCGTTCCAGAAGGTCTTGAGACGGCGCCGAGGCCGGGAGCACGCCAAGCTGACCTGGTTCAATGGGCAGCCGATCTACCCCTTCGACGACCGCGCGATCTCGATGCCGCTGCGCGGGCAGCGCGTCTCGCACATCCGGATCACGCCCCTGGACGACCGGGGCCCCTGGTCCCTGGCTGAGGTCCTCCTGCACGAGGAGCCGGCCGCGGTGCCCTGGCCGAAGGGCCCCGGGCTGGAGTCCAGCTGGAGGGAGCGACGTGACGTCCTGCGGGCAAGCCCGCGTCGGGACGATGCCTCCTGGCACTACCGGCTGCTGGTGTCGCTGGACCAGCCCTGACCCCGAGCCGTGGTGCGGAGGGACCCCGCCCGCCCCTCACCCCTCGTCCGCCCAGCCGGGCCTGCGCTTCTCGAGGAAGGCCCGGAGACCCTCCTGCCCTTCGCGGGAAGCTCGGATGGCGGCGATCCGCTCGACCGTCTCCCGCCGGACGTCCTCCGCCCGTCGGCCCGCCACCTCACGCAGGAGCGCCTTGGCCTCGGTGAGGGCGCGGGGGCCGGCCTGGAGCAGCTCTCGTACCCGGCCGTCGATCGCGTCGTCGAGATCCGCCTCGGGAACGACCGTGCGGACGAGGCCGATCTCCCGAGCCTTCTCGGCGTCGAACCCCTCTCCGGTCAGGAAGAGCTCCCGGGTCGCGGACTCTCCGATCTTCATCAGCACGTAGGGAGAGATCACGGCGGGGATGAGCCCGAGGCGGACCTCGGTGAAGCCGAAACGCGTTCCCTCGGCGGCGACCGCGATGTCGCACGCCGCGACCAGCCCCGCTCCACCCCCAAAGGCGGCGCCCTGGACCCGGGCGACGACGGGTTTCGAGCAGACGTGGAGGGCGAAGAAGAGGTCGGCCATCTCCGAGGCTTCGCGGACGTTGTCCTCACGTGCGAAGCCGGCCAGCTTCTTCATCCACTCGAGGTCGGCCCCGGCGCTGAAGACCGTGCCCCGCCCCCCGAGGACCACCACGCGGACGGAATCGGACGCGGCGAGGTCGTCGAGGACGGCCCGGAGCTCGGTCACCATCCGCCCGTCGAAGGCGTTCCGCACCTCCGGACGGTTCAGCCAGACGCGGGCCACGCCACCGACGGTCTCGAGCTGCAGGCGCTCTGGCTTCACGCCCCCCCCCAATCGGCCACCGCATGATGGCGGCGTGCCACCGATCATACCCAGATCTCGGGCCCCTCGATAGAACCGTCGTGGCACGCAGTGTTTGACAGACGTCACGGGCGAGAACTACCTTTGCGCCAGACATCAACCTCGTCGGGGCTCGTGCGCCGATCGGCTGGAGAACGAGCAAGGTGCCAGACTCAGGGATGTCGGGTCGCCGGATCTCCCACTACCGCATCGTGGCAGGCCTCGGAGCCGGTGGGATGGGGCGGGTGTTTCGGGCCCTCGACGAGAGACTGAAGCGCGAAGTCGCGTTGAAGATCCTGCCGCCCGGGCTCCTCGAGGACCAGGCAGCCCGCCGGCGCTTCCAGAAGGAGAGCCGGGCGCTGTGCCGCGTGATCCATCCCCACGTCGCGACGCTCTTCGACTACGCGAGCACCGAGGGAGTCGACTTCCTCGTCATGGAGCTCGTTCCGGGTCCGACTCTCAAGGAAAGGCTCCGGCAGGGACGGTTCGAGGAGAGGGAGGTGCTCCGTCTCGCCTCCCAGCTCGCGCGAGGCTTGCAGGCCGCCCACGAGCTCGGGGTCGTTCACCGGGACATCAAGCCGTCGAACCTGGCCTTCACCGCGGACGGCCTGCTGAAGATCCTGGATTTCGGACTGGCCCGGCTGGTGCCACCGCGGACGGCCGACGACGAGGCACGAACACAGACGGCGGCTGACGTGGCGGCAGGCACCCCCTACTACATGCCGCCAGAGCAGCTCCGGGGAAGAAACATCGACGCCCGTTCGGACCTCTACGCCGTCGGCGCCGTGATGTACGAGATGGTCACGCGGCGGCGGGTGTTCGGTGACCTGTCGGGGGCAGAGCTGACGGATGCCACGCTGAACCACTCACCGCGACCTCCCGGCGACGTCGGCGGCCGCGTCTCGGCGGGACTGGAGGCGGTGATCCTCAAGCTTCTCGACAAGGAACCGCGCATGCGCTATCAGAGCGCCCGGGAGCTCCAGGTCGACCTCGAACGTCTCGAGCGGGGACTCGACGCCGGGACAACGGCCGCCCGGCCCGCCCGATTCGCCGGGGCTCGTCGGTGGCGCGTGCTCGGCGGTGTGCTGGGGGTGGGCCTGCTCGGAGTCCTCGCCGCCCTCTGGCTCACGCGGAAGAACGGAGAGGGTCTTCCGGACGCTTCGACGGCCTGGCGAGGAGCGCCGGCGACACTGACACCACTCACGAGCTCTCCGGGTTCCGAGCTTCATCCCGCCCTGTCTCCGCTAGGTCGACGGCTGGCCTTCGTCGCCGATGACGGCGCCGGGGACAACGCCAGGGTCTCCGTGCAGGACGTCGGTTCGTACCAGGCCCTGGCGATCACCAACAGCGGCTTGCCAGAGTGCTGTGTGGCGTGGCTGCCGGACGAACGTGAGCTCGCCTTCGTCCGGCTCACGGAAGGCAAGGGAGCGATCATCCTCGTGGGCGCGGGCGGTGGCATCGAGAGGCCGCTCGCCGAGATCACCCCGTGGTTCGGGACCTCCTTGAGCGTCTCGCCGGACGGGACGTCCCTGGTCTATCCGGAGCGGCGAACCCCAGACGGGCCATTCGCTGTCTCGCTCCTGTCCCTCGAAACGCTCGAGTCCCGGTGGCTCACCGATCCCTCGCCGGACGCCCTGGGAGACGCGTTCCCCGCTTTCTCTCCGGATGGCGAGGTGGTGGCCTTCGCCAGGATCGCGACCGGACCCGATGTCGCCGATCTCTACTCCCTTCGGGTCGCGGGAGGGGAGGAGCGGCAGATCACCTCGGGGGGTCGATTCATCGGCGATCTCGACTGGACGCCGGACAGCCGGAGCATCGTCTTCTGGGGGGGACGGTCGAGCGGCCTGGGCCGGATGTGGCGCATCGGGCTCGAGGGTGGAGATCCCGTGCCGCTCTGGCGCTCCGGAGACCCCTTCCCGCCGCCCCGCATCACCAATGCCGAGGGAGTCTCGAGCGTGACCAGTGCCTTCCGCTTCTCCGTGGCGAGTCGGAGTGGCCAGATCGCGTTCACGCGAGCCGTCTACGACACCGACATCTGGGAGATGGCGATCGGCCCCGGGGAGAAGCCGGCCACCAGCCCGCTGATCGCCTCGACCCAGACGGACGAGAGCCCTCAGCTCTCCCCCGATGGAGGTCGAATCGCCTTCACGTCTCTCCGCTCCGGAAGCCCTCACATCTGGGTCTGCGATCACGACGCGACGAGCTGCGCCCCGCTCCTCGCCGCCAGCACGGAAGACGGCACGCCGCGCTGGTCTCCCGATGGACGCCAGATCGCCTTCGATGCCCGGCCGGCCGGGCACAGCGACATCTTCGTGGTCGATGTCGAGACGCGGCGCGTGCGAGCCATCACGGACCATGAGGCCGACGACGTGGTACCGAGCTGGTCGCGAGACGGCGAGCGGATCTACTTCGCCTCCAGGCGCACGGGATCCTGGCAGGTCTTCCAGGCTCCGGCGGCCGGCGGAGAGGCACGACAGATCACGAAGAAGGGGGGTTTCGCCGCATTCGAGGCGCCAACCGGCGAGCAACTTCTCTACACGCGGTTCGACTCTCCGGGCCTGTGGTCCATTCCTCTCGCCGGCGGGGTCGAGACGCGGATCCTGCCCCAACCCCGGTGCTGGGGCCACTGGACCGTGAGCCGCGAGGAGGTCTATGTCGCCGCGTCGCGGTTCGGACAGGCCACGCAGCTGCTTGCTCTGGATCTGCAGTCCGCGGGCACGACGCCCGTGGCGGAGATCCCCCGGGGCCTTCCCTGCGGCGAGTCGGCGCTCGCCGTGTCTTCCGACGGGCGACACCTGCTGTACGCCGGGATCGAGACGACCAGCGACCTCGTCCTGGTTGGCGAACCGCGTCCGCCCATGGGCGAGCGATGAGAAGGTCGGGGTAGCGCCGCGGCGGGCGGCGAAGATGCCGCGCGGTTGTTGAGTCAGACAGAAGCAGCGACGAGACCGTTGACGAGAGTGTTCTCCCTCACCCTCCCTATTCACCCATGTGCTTGACGACCGATGGCAAGAGTGTTCGTGGGCACGAGTAGATCTCAACGGTGAAACAGCAGTCCGTAGCACGCACAAAGCCCGGAAGCTCCCGACTATCCGTGATTTCGAATAGGGTGCGATTTGCCGCAGCGATGAGGCGGAGCGGCGCCAGCCACCACGGGACGGCACTGCCACGCCAACGCGGTCTAGGGCTTCTTCCTTCCGCGCTTCGTCTGCTGCATCCCCTCGTCCGGCAGCCCCTTCGCTCGCCGCTGTGCCTTGGTGGCCCGCAGAACGGTACGCAATGCCTCGTTGACTGCGGTGTCGGTCGGAAAGGCCTCAGCGACCTCTGGGTCAAGAAGGGCGAGGTTGACTCCCTCTCGGTACCGCTCGACGTACTTCCCGCGAACACCCCCGGCCATGGACGAGAAGTCGTACTCCGGCCGAAGATCGTCGTCCTTCACGTGGCTACTGCCCTTGCTCATAGAACTTCCGCTCACTCGGGGTCGCCGGTCTGGCGCTGATCAACCGTATGGCCTGGTCCCGATCGGTATGTGCAACCACAAGGATACGCCCAGACAGCGAAGAACCGATAGTCAGATAGCGCTGCTCGTCAAGGGAGTGATCCGGATCGGGAAACGTCGTTGATACCGGATCATCAAGAACAGTGCCCGCCTCGTGGAAGTCGACGCCGTGTTTCCTGAGATTGGAGTCTGCCTTCTCCGGGTCCCATTCGAGAATCACGGGAGGAGTCTACTGCGGATTCGCCCGGTGTCTGCCGAACAGTACGGATCAGCTGCGGGGCGCACATTGATGAAGAAGGGGCAATCGTAGAGCATCTTCAAACAAAGCGCCCCGGCTGCTGCATCCGGTTGTTCTGCGGCTCGTCAGACGTCACAGTGGCAGCCCCTCGATCACTGGGCCAAGACACACCCAGCCCTGGGTCTCACGAACGACCTTGTACACTGGAAGCGCAGAGGACCCGGGACTCCGGAAGTAGCGCCCAGGGACGGTGACCTCGTCCTGAGACTCCCAGGTGATTGGCCCGGCACCGATGAGGACTGCGGGCTCTCCCGACGCTCTGTGGACGACACGCTCCGTCGTGACGTCGCATTCGGAACGACGAACGGTCCCGCCGGGGTGCTGGATTCGGCTTAAGAGCTCCGCGCTTGGATCCGTTGGCCCAGCATCGCTGTTGATCTCGAGGCACACCGGAACGGGTGGCTCCTCCGCTTCCACGAACTGACCGAGCTGATAGACGAGTACAGCCTCGAGGATAGGCTCACCCTCGGCCTTGACCTGCTGTGCCACGGGCGCTGAGCTCCCGCACGCGGAGGCTGCGAGGGCAGCGATTACGCCGAGAATCGAGCTCTTCGTCATAGTAAGACCGCGCCGGCCTTTGTCCGCAGAACAGTGAGTTGAGCTGCAAAGCGCACATGGGTCCTTCCCGAGATCCTCGCCCCCGAGGAGGTGACGGCCATCCTCGACGCCTGCACCAACCTCAAGCACCGCGCTCTCCTCATGACCAGCTACAGCGGGGGCCTGCGCCTCGGCGAGACCCTGGGGCTTGTCCCCGCCGACATCGACTCGAAGCGCATGATGATCCGGGTCGAGCAGGGCAAGGGCCGCAAGGACCGCTACGTGATGCTCTCACCCGTCCTGCTCGGGACCCTGCGGGAGTACTGGCGGCAGTACCGCCCGGTGCGGTGGCTGTTCGAGGGACGCCCCAGGGGCACGGCGCTGTCCTCGTCCACCGCCGAGAAGGTCTTCAAGCACGCGGCGCTGAAGGCCGGCATCCAGAAGCACGTCTACTTCCACTCCCTGCGCCACGCCTTCGCGACCCATCTCCTCGAGGACGGCACCAACATCCGCCTGATCCAGTCCCTCCTGGGCCACCGCTCCTTGACCTCCACCCAGGTCTACACCCACGTGGCCCAGACCAACATCCACCAGACCACCAGCCCTCTCGACCGCGTCCCGAACAAGTAGACGGTGCGTCATCCGCACCCACCCCCGCGGGCCTGCGACGGCTCCGAGGTCGCGGACGTCCTGCGCGACCACGCCTTCGGCCTCAGGCTGAGCTCGGCCCAGGCCCGCGCCGCCAGCGCGATCGTTAACTGCCGCACCGTCCGTCTCGGCGGGCACCGGGAGGTGTGCTCCACCTGCGGCCTCGTCCGCCGGGCCTACAACTCCTGCCGCAACCGCCACTGCCCCAAATGCCAGGGCCTTCAGCAGGCCCTGTGGGCCGAACACCAGCGCGCGCTGGCCCTCCCCGTGCCCTACTACCAGATCGTCTTCACCATCCCCGGGGAGTTGCACCGCCTGTTCCGCCTCGCCCCCGAGCGGTGCCTGAATCTCCTCTTCCAGGCCGTCTCCGAGACGCTGCTCGAGGTGGGAAGGAGCCACCTCCAGGGCGACATCGGCTTCACCGCCGTGCTCCACACCTGGACCCAGAAGCTGCGCTTCCATCCCCACATCCACTGCCTCGTGCCCGCCGGCGTCTGGCGCGCGCTGCGGTGGATCTCCTCCGGCACTCACTTCTTCCTGCCTCTGGGCAAGCTCCAGCCCGTCTTCAAGGGAAAGCTGCTCGCCAAGCTGAGAGACGCCATCGAGGCCAACGAGCTGCCCCTCCCCGAGGACGAGGCCCGCGACCTCATCGCCCGGGCCGGGCACAAGACGTGGGGAATCCGCATCGAGCCGCCTCTCGAAGGGCCCTCCCACGTGGTCGAGTACCTCTCCCGCTACGTCCACCGCATCGCGATCTCGAACTCCCGCATCATCCGCTACGACGGACATACGGTGGTCTTCCGCTACAAGGACCGTCAGGACGGTGGCAAGACCAAGCTCGAGTCCCTAAGCGGAGACAAGTTCGCTCGCCTCTTCCTCCATCACGTCCTGCCCGACCGCTTCGTCCGCATCCGACACTACGGGCTGCTGGCCTCGCGCCGAAGAGAAGACCTGGCGCACTGTCGACGCCAGCTGGGAGGGCCACAGATTCCCAAGCTCCCAAAGGAAAGCTGGGACACCACCTTCCGCCGTCTCTTCGGAAAGGACCCGCTCCTGTGTCCCCGGTGCCAGATCGGCCGGCTCGTCGTCCTCGACGTCCTGCCGCCCCTGAGGATGTGATGGTGGGCTCCCTCCCTTCGTCCCGCCGACCCGGTGCCGAACGTGGCGCCGCCGCTCCAGGGGCTGGCTTGTCTCGTGGCGCGTACCGCGGTGGACTCGTCGGCCGAGTCAGGTCCGTCCGGGGTCTCGCCCCCATTCTCCGGGCCAGGACTACCCAGCCAAGGCCCGGACTTCCGCGTTCCCGCACGCACCCCGGCGCAATTCAAAGTACATAGGGCCAGCAGCGCGGCCTCGGTTCAACTCAGCTCTTCCAGAATCGCCCACGTCCGCCTCAGCGTCGACTTCTACTCCGACGGCGACTCAGGAAGAACTGCTGTTTGTTCGACCGCCCCGCGCGGCACGGGACTTGGAGCGTCGGGGCACCGCCGCCACGACTGAACGGAGGAGAGTGTTCACCGACTCGGAGGTCGGGAATACTTCGGCCACGTCGGGGTCGAGCACCACCGCCACCGCCCGACCCTTCAGCCGGGCTGCATAGGGGTTCGGCCTCGCCTTGCTGTAGTCGAAGTCATACTCCGGCCTGAGCTCATCCGGGGTGTCGGCCTTCTTTCTACTTGCTTTCTTCATGCTTTCCACGCTCCCGCCGGGTGGCCCGGCGAGCGCTGATGATCCTGATTCTACCCCTTCGATCGGTGAACGACACGAGCAGCAGGCGCTCCTCTGACGAGTGTCCAACCAGGATCTCGCGCCGTTCGCCCTCGGAGTGGTCAGGGTCAGCGTGAACGACAGCAAGAGGGTCCCGGAAAGCGGTCAACGCCTCCTCAAACGACACCTTGTGTGCCTTGAGGTTGGCGGCTGCCTTGTCCGGGTCCCACTCGAAGGTAGGGGCTGTCATTGGCGTGGAGGAAGAGTATCACTACCGCCTGACGTGTCAGGCCCGCAAAGTCGGTCGAACAGCAACGTTCAGCTGCGAGGCGCACATTGATGACGATAGGGACATCGTTGAGGATGTTCAACTCCAGCGCCTCGACTGCTGCAACGTCTTGTTCGACAGCTCGCCCCATACGCTGTATCCCATCTGCTTCAGCGTTGAATGGCAGCCGAGACTGCGCTTGCGAGAGCCGCTCCGCACGGCGTGCCCTCGTCGAGCACGTACGCGACGAGATTGCCCCGTGCGACGGCGGCCATCTTCGGGTACCGCCTGGTGATCCTCTTGCGCGCGGCCTCTGCGGCTTCGGCAGTTGGCATGAGATGAGCCACGACAGCACTCAGGTCACCACTATCTGACCTGTAGAAGGCGACTCCGCAGTCCGACACAGGGATGCTGTGGAATGATCGGAGTGAGCGGCAGGCGGGCTCAAGCGCGCGATAGTAGGCGGGGTTCGTGCCGTGGCCGTTCTTCCCAGGAGGCCGCGGTGAGCAGGCGGCTCCAAGCGATCCCTCGGACGGGAAGGCCGCGGACAGCTCTGGGGGAGGGGTGTATGGCAGCTGCCCGGACTGCGCGTCGTCGGGCGGCGGTTCGAGCTCCCACCTCGGGGGAATCGGAGAGTCGATCGGTGGTCCTGCCTGGAAGAGGGTGAGGCCGAGTAGCAGGAGCGAATGCACGGTCCACCGCCTACGAGAGGGAACCTATGTCCCTAAACATGTCTGTCGAACAGTCGGGATCACCTGCGGGGCGCACATTGATGAAGCTAAGCTCATCGTGGAGGATCTTCAAACCCAGCGCCCCGACTGGTGCATCCCCTTGTTCGGCGGCTGCCTCATCCGGCGTGTGCCATGGGCCTCAGGAGGGATTCTTCTTGCTCACCATGCCGTCGACACTCCAGCTACCCGACCCTCTGGAAGCGATGAACAGAAAGACGAAACAGTAGAGAACGGCAAGCTCACCCTTGTTGACGATAGGCCAGAACCCGCCAGAAGCGTGCACCATGAAATACGCGACCGCCATCTGCCCACTTGAGATGAACGCTGCGTAACCGGCCCACAGTCCGACCGCCACCAGAAGTCCGCCAGTGAACTCGATAGCCCCAGCGGCAAGCATCATGGGGTTAGACAGTTGACTCTCTCCTCCGAGAACGCCGAAGAGCTTCTGCGCTCCGTGGCATGCGAAGAGAAGTCCAACAACCACGCGCATGACAGCGTACGTCAAGTCTGAGTACCTACCCAGCCAGCGGGTCATAGGCCCCTCCTTTCGAGCGGTTCGTCATGACCATCAAATGGTCTGGTTGCAGCCCCCCGCGGGGTCCGCCGAACAGCGGGGATCACCTGCAGGGCGCACATTGATGAAGCTGGGGTCGTCGTGGGGCATCATCAACTCAGCGCCCTGTCTGGTGCATCCCCTCGTTGTGCGGCATCTCGGCCCACGAGCCATCTTGCCAGCGCCTGTCCTGCTGCGGAAGCGGCCACACCTAGGACCGGTGGTCCGGCAAGCCAGTATGCCGCGTTCTTCACGCGAAGGAGCCCCGCCACCTGCTCCGAGAAGGGCGGATACGGGGCGACCGGGTGTGCTATGACGGCAAAGACCGTGAGGAGCAAGGCAATGCCTCCCACAGCACCGAGGATGACCCCCGCCGAAAACGAGAACGTGCACTTGTGGACCCAACGCCATTCCTTCAGAAACCCCAGCGTCGCGACGACGACGAGGGCGATTGCCAGGACCAGCAATAGCCGAGGGTCGCGAAACCCACCGACGGCGAAGAGCCCAACGGACACAAGACACATGATCGCGAAATGCCCCAGGAACGAGCCGAGCAAGACAGCGAAGGACTTCAGCATCAGACCGTGACCGGCATTCGTTCGCTCACATCAGGCAGCTGTCCGCACAACAGTCGCGATCACCTGCGGCGCGCACATTGATGAAGCTAGGGTCACCGTGGAGCATCTTCAAGTCCAGCGCGCCGACTGGTGCATCGCTTCGTTGGACGGCCGCATGCTATCTGCGTGTGCCCTTCGCCCCAGGTCAGTCGGATCCCCGAGAGACGAAACATCTCACAGCACAGATCCAGAAACGCGCCAGCCCTTGGAATGTGTTGTACGATCCGCAGTCGTTCCCCTCCAGCTGCACCCTCCAGGATCCACGTCGAGCCGTCGGTATAGCCCCTTCGCGGGTACTCGTCAGGATGGAAGTTCCACAAGCCAGCCAGCCGCGCCTCTCGAAGGTTGTCCCACTCTTCTGAACTCAGCCTCCTGTGGATTCGCTCATTGACCTCGCCCACATAGGTCGCGGCCTTCGCGACGAGCTCGGGCCCATCGCCCAAGTCTTGAACGCGTACGCTGAAGATCCGCCGAGAGGGGAACGCTGGCACATAGATGAACCGGAAGGTACGCCCGGTGGCAGGCCATGACTCGATAGGCTGCTCTTCAACGAGGCGGAGATGCTCCGACGGGTCGAAGGAAGCCGCGCTTGGCGGCAAGACAACCAGTGCACTAAGGATGGCGGCCACTAGCTCCGCAGGAGCGAAGAACATCAGTATCCCGCTTCCTCAACTGTCATGTCCGTCCAACAGTCGGGATCACCTGCGAGGCGCACATCGATGACGCTAGGGTCGTCGTGGGACATCTTCAACTCCAGCGCCTCGTCTGGTGCATCCCCTCGTTGGGCGGCACCGTGCTACTCGCGCTCCTGTGGCTCCAAACACTGGTGGTCGTACACAACCGGCGTTCCACGCAGCACCTGCGTGAAGCCGTTCCCGCTGAACACTATCTGGCCATGAGGCCAGCCAATTCTGATTGTCCACCTCGACTCCTCGCGGACGATCTCGTCGATCGACGGTGGAACGATACCCGCAGTCGCCGAAGCGTAGTCGATCTCGACCCGAAGACCCATGACTTGATGGAAGGTCAGCGTGGCTGGAGCCACCCTGAAGGCAAACGTCCCCTCGGATGGCTGCAACCATTCCAGAATGTGGTCGATGTCAAGAATGAGTTCGCCAGCGCCGTCGGCCCCCTCGACGATCTGGAGCCCGTGGACGTGGTTGTCATGCCATGACATGTTCGGGAAGTCGGACTGGTTCCAGGTCGTCTTCCTCTTGGTCATGCCGCAACGCCCTTCTCGTCCGCCCAACAGCAGCGTTCACCTGCGAGGCGCACATTGATGAAGGGAGGCCGTCGTGGAGCATCTTCAACTCCAGCGCCTCGACTGGTGCAACGCCTTGTTCGACCGCTGCCTCTTGCACCGCAGGATGCCCGCCTACGGTAGCGCAAGCCACACGAGGACGGCAATGGCGAAGAACCCCACCCAGGACAAGTGTCGCCCACGGGACCCGATGAGGGCGGCGAATCCACTGAGAGCAAACGTCGCCGATATGACCTGCCCTTCGGCCCTCCAGGACTCAGCTGGAGCAAGTGCCTGGACAGCGAGCAGGGCGGCGAACCCCGCCCAGGCCAAGGACGTCAAGTGCCACGCGAACCGCAGGGTCTGCTTCGTGAACTCGGCTCCCCCGAAGAGCCGCGGGAGGTCAGTCCGGCGAAGAAGGCGAATGAGGATGTACCGCTCGCCCAGATAGGAATGAGCCGCCGCGAGAAGCAGCGCCAAGGCAGCGGCCATGAACAGCAGTGCGTTCATTCAGGACATCGTCTTGGGGCGCGGTGGTCGGACTCCACTGTCGGTCGAACAGCAGGGATCACCTGCAAGGCGCACATTGATGACGCTAGGGCCGGCGTGGAGCATCTTCAGCTCCGCGCCTTGTCTGGTGCATCCCTTTGTTGGGCCGCCCGCCCGCTCGCCCAGGACGTGGATGTCGTGAACTGAATAATCCACATTTCCACGGCGGCACAGTTGACTGGAAAGAGAATACCCCACGCTAGGGCCGGGAGCTTGGGCGCCTGCCAGAGCAGCAGCATGCCCAACCCGACCTGCAGGACGAGCGCGACCCCAATGGCTGACCAGAAGCGCCGCCTGCGCCATGCCCGACGGCCAGCAAACACCACGGTCCCGAACACGATGGCCGTTGTACTGAGGAACGCAAGCGCATTCAGATCAAACGGCGAGAGGGAGCGCCCCGTGTCGGCCCGATGGAACGCGAATGCGGCCAGTATGGCGAGCCACGCAATGCCAATGGCAACGTAGACGACATAGTCTCGCAGCCGCTGTAGAGCACGCCCGCCGAGAATCACCAGGCCTCCGGTTGCTGCCGTTCACTCACAGTCGGCTCAACAGCAGCGATAACCTGCGAAGCGCACATTGATGAAGAACAGAGGATCGTGGGGCATCTTCAATCCCAGCGCTTCGGCAGGTTCATCGCCTTGTTATCCGGCATCTACACTTCCACTACCGTCTTTGAACGGAAGAACCCCTTGGTTCTGTAGAAGCCTCGTACCTCGATGGAGCCGACTCCGGTGGAAAGCCCTCCGTCCGCGATGAAGGCGATTGGGAAGACATCCTCCGGACCCTTGCCGACTCCGGCATACAGCGCGGCCTTCTCCTCGCTGCTATGCCCGACGACCCCGCCCCAGAATGCAAATCGCCGCTCACCAACGAAGAGCTGTGGCTGCAACGTCCCGAGATCATCGCCCTCAAAGCCCGGTGTAATGAATGCGGGGAGCCGAGAGCCATCACGCAGGGTGGCCGTAGCCCGGACCAGCAGCATTCCTTCCGATGGACTGGCGGGTAAGACGCCATCCCAGGGTCGGAACGTCTCCTCATCCGTGTCTGCGTACCAGGGCTGGTCGGAGTCGACTACGTGGCAGTTGATCCATACGGGATGCTTCTGAAAGTGAGCAGGGAGCAACTCACCGAACTGTGTCAGGTCCGGCTTTTCCATCCCCACCTCCGTCCGGATAACAGCAGGATCACCTGCGGGGCGCACATTGATGAAGCTAGGGGCGTCGTAGGAGCATCTTCAACCCCAGCGCCTCGACTGGTGCATCGCTGTTGTTCTACGGCGCCGCACGCTGGACTCCCGCGAATGACGCCGAGTCTCGCACGATGCCAATTGCGTCTCGCGCCATGCGATCGACGACGTCAGTCCGTCCTACCCATCGAACGACAAGCACTAGAGCGACAGTCGCCGATCCCGATGATCGTCCAGTGCACGAGGATTGCGATGAGCTCGAACCCCTCATGAGGTCCAATCTTCTTCCGGAGACGATCCTCCACCGCAAGCACGGGCACCGCGACGACAGCAAACGCTGCAAACCACGCGAGGTCCTCTCCGTCTGGACTGACCGAAGAGCGCGAGCCGAAGTGCCACATCAACCCGAGGCACACGATAGCCCCGATTGCGCAGCCTGTCAGGCGGCGAGCCACCTCAGGGGCCTTCTTGCCGTCGTCTGCCATGCTGCGTCTTAGGCCTCTCTGTCAGAACAGTTAGTCTCCATAACTCGCGAAGTGGAGCTTACGCTTGCATAACGGGTGGTGTCGAGAGGCACCAGGGTGTGCGCCCTCCGGAGGGTGCGGTCGACAACTCTTTCTTGGCACTTGAGTTAGTCGTGCGTCCCGCGCTTGGGTCGCAGGGTGAATGGCGAGTTCTGGCCAATTGGGTTGCCTTGCGAGAGAGGGGGCAGGACTCGGTGGTCGAGGGGGCTTCGTACGCCCTTGCCTCCCACGGTCGTGACGTGGGTGTAGATCATGGTCGTGTTGAGGTCGCGGTGTCCCATGAGCTCCTGGACCGTGCGGATGTCGTAGCCGGCCTCGAGCATGTGGGTGGCGAAGGAATGGCGCAGGGTGTGGCACGTGGCCGGCTTGGTGAGGCCCGCCTCATGGGCGGCTGCATGGAAGGCCCGCTGGACCACGGTCGGGTGGAGATGGTGCCTTCGCCGGATGCCGGTGGACTCGTCGAAGTAGTCCCGGGCGGCAGGGAAGACCCATTGCCAGGCGATCTCCCACGGGGCGCCGGGGTACTTGCGCTCCAGCGCCTCGGGCAACGAGACCGCGCCACGACCACTGGCCACGGCCTTTTCGTGCGCCGAGCAGACCTCCTGCATCTGCCGGTGCAGCGGCTCCCGGAGTGCGTCGGGGAGAACGGTCTCCCGGTCCTTGCGGCCCTTGCCGTTGCGGACCGTGAGCACACGCCGGTCGAAGTTCACGTCCTTCACGCGCAGCGAAAGGCATTCCTGGAGGCGGAGCCCCGCCCCGTAGAGAAGAGACCCGATCAGCCGGAGGCGGTCCGGCAGGTGATCGATGAGGGCCAGGGCCTCCTCACGGCTCAGGACCGACGGGATCTGCTCCGGCCGCTTGGCGCGGGGCGTGTCCTCGAGACCCTCCAGGTCCAGGCCCAGCACGTTGCGAAACAGGAACAGCAGAGCGCTGAAGGCCTGGTTCTGGGTCGAGGCGCTGACGCGTTGCTCCGTGGCCAGGTGAGTGAGGAACGCGCGCACCTGCGAGACCCCCAGGCGCCCGAGGGCGGGGTGGCCGTGGAACTCCAGGAAGCGGCGCACCCAGCCGACGTAGGCCTTCTCCGTCCGCCGGCTGTAGTGGCGTTGGCGGATGGCCGCGCGCACCGCTTGCGCCAGGTCGCGGGCTACGGTCACGCCCTTCCCTGGCGGTCCGGGGCGAGTGCGGCCGGCCGAGGCCGGGCGCCGGGTCCACCCGGGGGCAGATGCCCGGCGCGACTTCCGGAGCCACCAGGGGGGTGTGAGGATGTCGAGCGGAACCTCGGAACCCCTGGAGAGACGATCTGGGGGATCACCCGCCATCATGCGAACCCTTCCTGCCACCGGGTTTGGTGGCGCCCGACGGGAAGGATAGAGGGAAGGACTGCCGGGGGAGGTCCAAATCGGGACGGCGCCAGGACCGGTCGTCCAGGGCTCAGGGACGGGCACCTCGGCCCGCGGGGCAGGGAGCTCGGTGGTCCGCGTCCCTCGTCCAACCGGTCGGGCCTGCGCTTCTCGAGGAAGGCCTGGGAGACCCTTCTGTCCTTCGGGGGGGCTTGGATCGCGAGAGCCGCCCTGAGCTCGGTCACCATCCGGCCGTCGAAGGCGTTCCGCACCTCGGGACGGCTCGGTCAGATCCGAACCACGCCACCGTCGGCCTCGATCTCCGGGCGTTCCCGCTTCACCGGCACCGTTCCCTCAGCGCTCCCCTCCCCTGGCCGCCGGGCCGAGGAGCACGCGGCCCGGCCGCACGCCGGTGAGGCGCCCCTCGTCGACCACGAGGATGCCGTTGACGAGGACGGTGGAGACGCCCTCGGCGTAGGCGTGGGGCTTCTCGAAGGTCGCACGGTCGCGGACGGTCGCGGGGTCGAAGACGGTCAGGTCGGCCTTCATCCCCGGGCGGACCAGGCCGCGCCGGGAGAGGCCCGTGCGCGCCGCAGGCAGGGAGGTCATCTTTCTCACCGCCTCTTCCAGGGTCAGCAGGCCCTTCTCCCGGACGTAGAGCCCCAGCACCCGCGCGAATGTCCCGTAGCTGCGGGGGTGAGGGCGCCCTCGGCCGAAGACGGGGATCCCCCCGTCCGAGGCCACCATCGTGAAGGGAGAGACGAGGATCCGCTCCACGTCTTCCTCGGCCATGGCGTGGAAGATCCCGGTGGCCCCGCCCCGTTCGACGATCTCGAGCACCAGGTCCGCCGCGGCCTCGACGGTGGGCTCGTCGCCGCGCTGGCGCAGGACGTCGGCGAGGCTCAGCCCGTCGAGGGAGGGGTCGTCGGGGAAGGCCGCGATCTGGAGACGCGAGGCGTCGCCTCCCCCCCGCTCGTTGCGGATCTTCTCGACCACCGCCTCCCGGATGCGCGACCGGGCGTCGGGGTCGGCGAGGCGGCTCGCGCGGGCCCCGGGTCCGCCCTCGAGGGCCCAGGCCGGGAACAGCGCGCCGGAGAACGACGTGGACGACGCGGTGTACGGGTACTGATCGATCGTCACGTCCACGCCGCGAGCGCGCGCTTCCGCGACCAGGCGCAGCGTCTCGACGCTCTTCCCCCAGCCGGAGCGCCCGATGATCTTGTGGTGCGTGAGCTGGGTGGGGAGACGGCCTTCCTCCCCGATGGTGATCGTCTCCGCGACGCTCTCGAGGATCCCCGCCGCCTCGTCGCGCATGTGCGAGACGTGGATGCCCCCGCCCGCCCCGGCCGCCCGCGCGAGCGCCACCACCTCGTCGGTGCGGGCGAAGGCCCCCGGGACGTAGAACAGGCCCGTGCTCAGCCCGAAGGCCCCCTCCTCCATCGACCGGGTCACGAGCGCAACCATCCGCTCCAGCTCGGCCGGGGTCGGGGCGCGGTCCTCCCGTCCCATCACCGCCTCGCGCACCGAGCCGTGGCCCACGAAGCTGCCGAAGTTGACGGCGGGAGGAAGCGCCGCGACCCGCGCGAGGGCCTCCCCCAGGGGGAGGGGCGAGGAGCCGTCCTGACCCTCGAAGACGGTGGTGACCCCCTGGAGGACGTCGTTGTCGGCGGTGGGCACCTCCAGGAGCCCGCTACGGGCGTGGGTGTGGATGTCGATGAAGCCGGGCGCGATCACCTGGTCGCGGACGTCGATCGTCCGCCGGCCGGTCCCGCGGAGGGCCCGGCCCACGGCCACGATCGTGTCGCCGCTGAGCGCCACGTCGGCGCGGAACCAGGGGCCGCCGGTGCCGTCCACGACCCGTCCGTTGCGGAGGAGGAGGTCGTACTCCTGCGCGCCGGCCGGCGGCGTGGTGACGAGCCACACGCCGAGGCCGAGCAGGCCCGCGAGGCCGGCCGTACGAGGTCCCCTCACATCCGGAAGACCCCGAAGCGGGTCTCGGGGATGGGGGCGTTCAAGGCCGCCGAGAGGCCCAGGCCGAGAACGGTCCGGGTGTCGGCAGGGGGGACGATGCCGTCGTCCCAGAGGCGCGCCGTCGAGTAGTAGGGGCTCCCCTCCTCCTCGTACTTGGCGAGGATGGGCGCCTTGACGGCCTCCACCTCTGCGTCGGTCATGGGCTTCCCCTGCCGCTCGCGCTGCTCCTGCTTCACCTGGGCCAGGACGGACGCTGCCTGCTCGCCCCCCATGACGCTGATGCGGGCATTCGGCCACATCCAGAGCTGGCGGGGCTGGTAGGCCCGGCCGCACATGCCGTAGTTGCCGGCCCCGAAGCTGCCCCCGAGGATGACGGTGAACTTGGGGACCGCGGCGTTGGCCACGGCGTGGACCATCTTGGCCCCGTCCTTGGCGATCCCCCGCTGCTCGTACTCCCGGCCCACGATGAAGCCGGTGATGTTCTGGAGGAAGACCAGGGGAATCCGCCGCTGGCAGCACATGCTGATGAAGTGGGTGGCCTTGAGCGCGCTCTCCGAGAACAGCACGCCGTTGTTGGCGAGGATCCCCACCGGGTAGCCCATGAGGCGGGCGAACCCGCAGACCAGCGTCGCGCCGTAGCGGGCCTTGAACTCCGAGAGGCGGCTGCCGTCCACGAGGCGGGCGATGACCTCGCGCACGTCGTAGGCCTTCCTCGTGCTCACCGGCACGATGCCCCCGAGCTCCTCCGGGTCGAAGAGGGGGTCCTCCGGCTCCTCGACGTCCCAGGGCGTCTCCTTGCGGGTGGTCAGCGTGCCCACCACGTCCCGGGCGCGGGCCAGGGCCTCCTCCTCGTCGGCGGCGAAGTGGTCGGCCACCCCGCTGGTGCGGGTGTGCACGTCGGCCCCGCCCAGCTCCTCCGCGCTCACCTCCTCGCCGGTGGCCGCCTTCACCAGCGGGGGGCCCCCGAGGAAGATGGTGCCTCGGCCCTTCACGATGATCGTCTCGTCGCTCATGGCCGGGACGTAGGCCCCGCCCGCGGTGCAGGAGCCGAGCACGACGCTGATCTGGGCGAGCCCGGCCGCGCTCATGCGGGCCTCGTTGTAGAAGATGCGCCCGAAGTGGTCCCGGTCGGGGAACACCTCGGCCTGGAGGGGAAGGAAGGCCCCGCCGGAGTCGACGAGGTAGAGAGAGGGCAGGCGATTCTCGAGCGCGATCTCCTGGGCCCGGAGGTGCTTCTTGACGGTGATGGGGAAGTAGGTGCCCCCCTTCACGGTGGCGTCGTTGGCCACGACCATCACCTCGCGGCCGCGGACCCTCCCGATGCCGCAGACCATCCCCGCCGAGGGCGCCTGCCCGTCGTGCATCCCGAACCCGGCCAGGGCGCCGATCTCGAGGAACGGCGTCCCGGGGTCGAGGAGGCGCTCGAGGCGATCGCGCACCATGAGCTTGCCCTGCTCGCGGTGGCGCCGGACGGCCGCCTCGCCGCCGCCGGCGCGGGCCGCGGCGAGGCGCTCCCGGAGCTCGGCGACCAGGCCGTCCATGCGGGCCCGGCTCTCCCGGAAATCGACGGAGCCGGTGTCGACGCGAGATTCGAGGGTGGACATGGCGGCCTCGCCGAGTCTACACGACCCGGGCGCGGCGGCGCCCGCTCACTCCCCCAGGCAGATCCCCAGCTCGCGGGCGGTCTCGATGGTGTCGCAGTCGAGGGGCACGAGCTTCATCCGCCGGGTGGCCTGGGCGAGGGGGACGTAGCGCACCGTCGGGGGGTCGAGGGCGACCATCACCCCGCTCCGCCCCGCCGCGAGCGCCCTCACCGCCGCCGCCCCGAAGCGCAGCGACAGCAGGCGGTCGAAGGCCGTGGGGGTGCCGCCGCGCAGGAGGTGGCCGAGGACGACGTGGCGGGTCTCCTTCCCGGTCATCTCGGCGAGGGCGAGGGCCACCTTCTCTCCCATCCCGCCCAGCCGTTCCAGGGCGCCGAGCCGCTTCTCGAGGACCGACCGCTTCCCACCTTTCGGCTTCGCCCCCTCCGCCACCACCACGATCGCGAAGTTGCGCCCCGCTCCCGCCCGCCGGAGGATCTTCTTCGCCACCGTGCGCAGGTCGAAGGGGATCTCCGGGATCAGGATGGCGTCGGCGGTGCCGGCCACCCCCGCGTTCAGCGCGATCCAGCCCGCGTAGCGGCCCATGACCTCGACCACCATCACCCGCCGGTGCGCCTCCGCGGTGGAGTGGAGCCGGTCCAGGCACTCGGTGGCGAAGGAGACCGCGGTGTCGAAGCCGAAGGTGATCACCGTCTTCGAGAGGTCGTTGTCGATCGTCTTCGGGACCCCCACGACCCGCACGCCCTTCCTGGCCAGGGCGTTGGCGATGGTCAGCGACCCGTCCCCCCCGATGGCCACCACCGCGTCGATCTCGTGGGCGGCCAGCGCCCGCACCAGGTCGTCGGTGCGGTCCACCTCCTTCACCGTCCCGTCCGGCATCGGCGTCGGGTACCTGAGGGGGTTGCCCCGGTTCGTGGTGCCGATGATGGTGCCCCCCAGGTGGGTGATCCCCCGGACGCGGGTCCGGTTGAGGGGAACGAGGCCGCCGTCAGGGTAGTCCTCGGGCTTGAAGATGCCGTTGTAGCCGTCGCGGATGCCGAGGACCTCCCAGCCCTCGTTGAGGGCGCACAGCACGACGGACCGGATGACGGCGTTCAGGCCGGGCGCGTCGCCGCCGCCGGTGTTGATGGCGATGCGACGGATCGGCTGGCTCCGGGATGCGCGCTTTGCTCTGGCCATCTCTCCTCCCCTGGTGCGCGGCCCCGCCCCCGAGGCAAGGTCGTCGTCCCTGGTCCCGGCGGGGATTATGACAGGAGCCTCACAGAATCGTGCGGCGCTCGAATGAGCGCGCGCCCACGATCGCGAAGAGCGCGAGGTACGCGGCGAGACCGCCGAAGAGCAGCGGGAGCGACATGTGAGGCGCCTCCGGGGTCACGGCCAGGCGCATGGCCTCGCTCATGAAGGTCAGGGGGTTCAGGAGGAAGAGAAAGCGCACCCCGCCCAGGGTGGAGAGGGCGGACCACGGATAGTACGCGCAGCCGAAGAGCATCATGGGCCCGAGGACCACCGCGAAGAGCAGCCCGCTGAAGCGTGGCTGGACGTTCGTCCCCAGGGTCAGCCCGAAGGCGGCGGAGAGCAGCCCGCACACCGCGGCCAGCGGAGGCAGGACAGCCCAGTCCGGCCTCACGTCCATCCCGACGCGGTGCATGAGGAGCATCATGGCGGGCAGGGCGACGAGCCCGGCCACGCCCGCGTGCAGGGCCCCGGCCACGATCCGCTCGGAGGCCACCCCGTGGACGCCGATGGGGGCCAGCAGCCTCTCGTCCACCTCGCGGCTGCCCGAGAGGTCCTGCACCAGGGGCATGAGGACGCCCTGGACCCCGGCCATCATCATGGTGATGGCCATGAGGCCGGGGAGCATCACCGTCCCGAAGTCGGAGGCCACGAGCCCCATGCGGGGCAGGAGGTTCCCGAAGACGAGGATCACCAGGATCGGCTGGGTCAGGGTGGCCACGAGGAGGGGCCCCGCGTTGCGCCGGGCCACGAGGAGGTCGCGTCGCAGGAGGGCCAGGAAGGCGGTCACTCGCGCAGTTCCTTGCCGGTGAGGTGGATGTAGACGTCCTCCAGGCTGGGCTGGGCCAGGTTCACGTGGTGCAGGTCCGCCCCCCCGTCCCGCACGCCGTGCAGCACGCGGTCCAGCAGGCCGTCCTTGGGATCGACGAACAGGCGGAGTCGCTCGAGGCCGTCCCCGCCGCCCGCGACCTCGACGCGCTCGAGGTTCAGGACGCCGGGGAGGGACTCGAGACGGGGGGCGAGCGACTCGGGAGCGCGCACCCAGAGATCGAGGACCTGCGCACCCGGCAGGGTCTTCTTCAAGGCGGCCGGGGTGTCCAGGGTCAGGATCCGCCCGTGGTCGACGATGGCCAGCCGCTGGCAGAGCCGGTCGGCCTCCTCCATGTAGTGCGTGGTGAGGATGAAGGTGATGCCGCGACCGTGGAGCTCGTGCAGGGTCTCCCAGAGCAGCCGGCGCGCCTGCGGGTCGAGCCCGGTCGTGGGCTCGTCGAGGAGCACGAGCTGCGGGTCGTGCATGAGGGCCCGCGCGATCATCACCCGCTGCTGCTGGCCTCCGGAGAGCTTGCCCGGCTTCGTGCCCGCCTTGTCCGAGACCTTCAGCTCCTCGAGCAGCCGGTCGGCCCGCGCCTCGCGCTCCGCCGCGGGGAGGCCGAAGTAGCGTCCGTGGAAGGTCAGGACCTCCCGGACGGTCAGGTCGTGGTCGAGGTTGCGGGTCTGGGGGACCACGGCGATGCGTCGCTTGGCCTGGGCGGGGTCGCGGGCCACGTCGACCCCGTCCACGAGGACCCGCCCCGAGGTGGGGCGGACGAGTGTGCCGATGCACCCGATGGTCGTGCTCTTCCCGGCTCCGTTCGGCCCCAGGAGGCCGAAGAACTCGCCCGGCTCCACGCGGAAGGACACGCCGCGCACCGCCTCCACCGGGGCGGTGCGGCGCCCTCCGGGGTAGGTCTTGACGAGGTCCTCGACGACGAGAAGGCTCATGGGTGGAGAAGGGATGCTAGCACGAGCCCGTCACGGCGCGGGTGGGGCGGACAGGCGCTCGACCGCGCTCCACCGGCGGGCGAGCCCGTCCGGCGAGGTCAGGTGCACCAGCAGGAGATCGGCGGCCCGGATCGCCTCCCGCAGACGCTCCGCGTCGAGCGCCCTCCCGGCGCGGGCGCAGACCCGGGCGGCCTCGACCCGGAGGACGAGGAGCGCCGCGCGCACCGCGTGCACGGTGGTGCGCAGGCCCTGCCCCTGCAGGGCGCACCAGCTCGCGAACGCCCGGGCCGCGAGGTAGCGACGGACGGGAGGCGCCAGGCCCGGCCACGCCGGACGCACCCACCGCGCGTCGGCCTCGTCCAGGCCCTCGGGGGCGGACGGCACGAGGCCCGGAGCGGGAACGGCGGCCGCTGCGTCGCGCCAGGCCTGGAGGCACTCGGCGAAGCCGGGCCAGGCCGGGTCGACGACGCGCGGTGCGGCCAGGCCCCTCTCGAAGAAGGGCACGAAGGCGCCGGCGGCGGGTGTCCATCCCCGGGCCTCCTCGGCGGCGCGGGACAGGGTGGCGACGCCCTCCTCGGCGGTGCACCCCGCGCCCGACAGAACCGAGATCGCCCAGCCCTCCCAGCGCTCGTGGCTCTCCCAGTCCATCAGGACCCCGGGGCGCAGGAGAGGAGGCAGCGTTTCTCGGGCGTCGAGCCCCTCGTAGGGCCGTGAGGGAGGGAACGCGGGTGGGTCGTCGCGGATGGCCAGGGGGACGTCCTCGCGGAAGAGCAGGCCGGCCGCGGTCGGGCAGTAGTGCGAGAGGGTGATCGAGACCCCGAGGGGGCTGAGCGTCACCACGCGGGGGAAGTCGCGGCAGGCCGCAGCCAGGTGGTCCGGGCCGAGCTGGCGGTGGACCGCGCACGTGCGCCCGGTCTCCAGGAAGACGCAGCGACCCGGCCCGTCGTGGCCGAACACCACGCGGGCGCCGTCGGGGAGACCCGGCACCGCGCGGAAGGGGGGACCGCTCCCGTCGGGGACCCGCAGCGTGCCGTCGCGCAGGGCCGTGCGCAGCCGGTCCTCCACTGCGGGCTCCACCGGCACGTCCCATCCCGACGAGCAGCACACCCCCGTCTGGCGACAGGCGTAGTCCGCGTGGATCGAGAGGGCCCGGACGCGCCGTCCCGGGGCCGGCGACGGACGCGTCACCACCGGGCGGGTCTCAGGACGGCGACCCGGACGGCCGAGGGTCCACGCGGCGGCCTTCGTGGACCACGACGCGGCCGTCCTTCACCACCGTCCGCACCGCCCCCACCCCCACGCGCACGAGGTCGAGGAGGCGGGCCGAGCGCAGCACCACCAGGTCCGCGCGCTTCCCCACCTCGATCGAGCCGATCTCCGCGCTCCGGTCGAGGGAGAAGGCCGCGTTCAGGGTCACCGCGACCAGCGCCTCCTCGAGGGCCAGTCCCATGGAGAAGCACGCGATCGACACGGCGAAGGGGAGAGAGGGCGAGAGACCGCCACCGGGGTTGACGTCGGAGGCCAGGGCCACGGGGGCCCCGGCCGCGATGAGCGCGCGCGCGGGGGCGTAGTGGCCGAGGCGCAGGTAGAACGTGGCCGAGGGAAGCAGCGTGGCCACGCACTTGGCCTCGGCCAGGGCGGCCATGCCCGCCTCGGAAACGAACCCCAGGTGGTCGGCGGAGCGGGCCCCCAGCTCCGCCGCCAGCTCGGCCCCGCCGGTCCAGACCAGCTCGTCGGCGTGGACGCGGAGCTTCATCCCGTGCTCGCGGGTCGCGAGCAGGATCCGCCGGCTCTCCTCCACGGTGAAGACCCCCTCCTCGCAGAAGACGTCGCCGAACTCGGCGAGCCCCTGCTCGGCCACCGCCGGGATCATCTCCTCGACGACGAGGGAGACGTAGTCCTCCCGCCGGTCCCGGTGATCGAGAGGGACCTCGTGGGCACCGAGGAAGGTCGGGACGACGGTGACCTGGTGGCGGGAGGCGGCGCGGTGGATCGCCTCCAGGCTGCGCAGCTCCGCCGCCGTCTCCAGGCCGTACCCGCTCTTCACCTCGGCGGTGGTCGTGCCGCAGAGGAGCATCTCGTCCAGCCGCGCCTCCACCCCGGCGGCGAGATCCTCGACGGTGGCGCGGCGGGTGGCCTCGACGCTCCTGACGATCCCTCCGCCGGCGGCGGCGATCTCCCGGTAGGAGGCCCCGGCCAGCCGGCGGCGGAGCTCGTCGTCGCGGTCGCCGGCGAAGACGAGGTGGGTGTGGGGATCGACGAGACCGGGCACCACCGCCGCCCCCGCGGCGTCGAGGACGCGGGCCCCGGGGGCCAGCGTCACCTCCCGCTCGAAGTCGGGTTCGGCCCCGACCCAGACGATCCGCCCTTCCGAGGCGGCCACCGCGGCGTCCTCCCGCGTGGCGAGATCGCGCATCGCGGCACCGGTGCGGGGGGCCTCGCCCGCCACCGTGGCCAGCAGCCCGATCCGGCGCAGCGCGAAGTCCGCGAGGATCACGAGCGGCCCTCCCGGGAGTACCTCACCCCTCCCTCGAGCTCCCGAGGCGCGCGCGCGTGGTCGCGGCGTCGATCCCGGCCACCGCCACGCGCTTGCGGCGCCCACCCGCCCCGCTCAGGATCGCGACCGCGGAGGGCGCCACCCCCAGGGTTCGTCCCAGGAGACGGGTCAGCGCGCGGTTGGCCGCGCCCTCGACCGGCGGGGCGGTGAGGCGGACGACCAGCGCACCCTCCCTCTCGCCCTTGATCTCCTCCCGCGAGGCCCGCGGCTGGACCTGGACCGCGAAGTGGACCCCCTCCGGGGTCTCCCGAAGCTCGAGACCGTCGAGCACGGGCTACCCCTGCCCCGACTCCTCGCGCCTCTTCAGGAAGCGCAGGTTGTCCTCGAGCTCGGCCTCCTCCTGGAGGTCGAGGAGGTTGGTCAGGCGGGTGATGAGGCCGCGGATGTCCGTGCGCAGCGAGGTGCGCAGCGACCGCAGCTCCAGGATGTTGCTCTCCATGTCGTGGGCGCGGCCCTGGGCCAGCTCGAGGAGCTTGTCGGCCTGCAGCTCGGCCTCCTTGACCTGCGCCTCCGCCTGGCGGCGCGCGCCCTCGCGGATGTCGTCGGACGCCTTCTGCGCGGTGAGGAGCGTGCTCTTGAGCATGCCCTCCCGCTGCCGGTGCTCCTCGAGGAGGGCCTCCATGTGCTTGACCTGCTGCTCGAGCTGGCTGCGCTCGCGCTCGACCACCGCGAGCTCCTCGGCGATCAGGTTGAGGTAGCCCCGGACCTCGTCGGGGTCCAGCCCCCGGAGCCGGCGGGAGAAGGCCTGCCGCTGGATGTCCATCGGCGTGATCTTCATCGTTCCCCCCTCAGAAGACGTCTCCCCGCGGCATGGGCTGCTGTCGCAGCGATGCCGCGACGTCGAGCAACGACTGGACGATCCCGTACTGCGCGAAGATGACGAGAGCGAAGAGCACGAGGAAGGCGATGTCGAGCGGGAAGTACCTCAGGCTCGAGGGCAGCCTTCGCCGAATGGCCCTGAGCGGCGGCTCGGTCGCCGCGTACAGGAAGCCCACGATGGGGTTGCGCGGGTCCGCGCTGACCCAGGAGGTGATGGCGCGCGCGATGAGGACCCACTGGTAGATCCACAGGACCCAGTGGAGCACCATCGCGATGCCGGTGAGCAGGTTGGCCAGGACGAACATCCGTTCCGAATCCTCCTTCCGCCTCTCTTCAGGCCGCGGCCGTCCGCGCGCCGAAGATGGCGCTCCCCACGCGGACCAGGGTGGCGCCCTCCTCCACCGCCACCTCGAAGTCGTGGCTCATCCCCATCGACAGATCGTGTCCGTCGAGGAGGCCCCTGTCCGCCATCTCGTCGCGCAGGACCCGCAGCCGGCGGAAGTAGGGCCGCACGTCCTCCGCCTCGAGGTACGGGGGCAGGACCATGAGCCCACTCACGCGGAGGCCTTCGAGGGGCCGCATCCTCTCCAGGGCTTCGGGCAGACCCTCGGCGGGAACGCCGGACTTGGCCTCCTCGCCGGCGAGGTCCACCTGCACCAGGACGGGCAGGGTGCGACCGGACTCCTCCGCCGCCCCGGCCACCCGCTCGGCGAGAGCGGCCGAGTCGACGGACTGGATCACGTCGAAGAGTGACGCGGCCTTTCGCGCCTTGTTCGACTGGAGGTGGCCGATGAGGTGCCAGCGCAGACCCGCCGGCCTCAGGGCGGAGAGGGCCTCGATCTTTTCGGTCGCCTCCTGGACCCTGTTCTCCCCGAAGTGCCGCACGCCGGCGGCGAAGGCGTCGCGCACGGACTCGGCGGGGAAGGTCTTGCTCACCGCGACGAGAGTGACGCTCCCGGGGGGACGCGACGCGCGCTCCGCCGCCCGGGCGATCCGCTCCCGGACGGCGGCGACGCGGTCGGCGATCACTGCTTCAGGGCCCCGAGCAGGCCCTTGGCCGTCGCCACGTTCTGGGCGTTGTCCGGGTTGGCCGCGAGGTACGCCTCGAGGTGCTCGATGGCCTCGGGGATCTTGCCCTGTCCCACCAGGATGGTGCCCAGGTGGTAGTGCGCCTCGGCGGTGGAGGGGTCGGCGGCCAGCGCCGCCTCGAAGGCCTGAGCCGCCTTCTCGCTGTCGCCCGAGTCCAGCAGGAAGAGCCCCTGGTTGAGCTGGGCCTGGGCGTCCCGCGGGTTGTCCGCCGCCGCCTGGGTCATCAGGGCGGCGGCCTTGTCCTCCTGGCCCGAGTCCCGGTACATCTGGGCGAGGGCGGCCACGAACTCGGGGTCGCCGGGACGCAGATCGAGAGCCGCCTGATAGCTCGCCTCCGCCGAAGCCCAGTCCTTCCTCTGGGCGTACACGTACCCCAGGTTCCGGTGGACTTCCGCCACCCCCGGCTGGATCTCCAGGATCTCCTTGAAGAGGACCTCCGCCTCGTCCAGCTTTCCCTCCCGCGCGAGCTCCACCCCATCGGCGAACTTCTCCCGCACCACCGCCACGTCCGGGTTCGCCTCGGCGGCCGCGGTCTTGCTGATGAGCTGGAGCTCGGGGATCTCCGTGGCCAGGCCCATCCCGATGCGAATGTCGAGAGCCGCGGAGACGTAGCCCTCCTTGCTGGCGGTGAACCGGTAGCTCCCGATCGGGAGGCCGACCTGCATGTACCCGCCCTTGTCGTTCGTCTTGACCTCGAACTTGCGGGTGACCCCGCCCAGGTACTCGATGACGACGGTGGCGTCGGCGACCGGCTGCCCCTGGTCGTCCACGACCGTGCCGCGGGCTGCCCCGGCGCTCTGGGCCTCGCTGGGAGGCGCCAGGAGGGCCAGGGCCGCGAGCAGGCAGACCGCAGTGAGTGCATGTTTCATGGCTGTTCCTCCTCGAACGTACGAACGCCCTAGTGTCTCACGCCGGGCTCGGGGCGCGATAGGGCAGGGGGTCGGTGCCGCCCGCCTCCCGGAAGCCGCGGAGCCGCAGCCGGCACGACTCGCACGCCCCGCAGGCCCGGTCCTCGGCCTGGTAGCAGGACCAGGTCTTCTCGAGGGGCACCCCCAGCCGGAGCGCGCGGCGGACGATCTCCGCCTTGGACAGGTCGATCAGCGGCGTGACGATCCTGAGCGACGTCTCCGGCCGGGTCCCCAGGCGGGCCGCCTCCTCGAAGGCCCGGTAGAACTCCGGGCGGCAGTCGGGGTATCCCGAGGAGTCCTCCCAGACCGCGCCCACGTAGACGGCCTCCGCGCCCAGCACCTCGCTCCAGGAGACGGCGGCGGTCAGGAGGTGGGCGTTGCGGAAGGGCACGTAGGACGTGGGGACGACGCCCTCGACCGGCTCGCCCTCGCGCACCGGGACCGCGGTGTCGGTCAGGCTGCTGCCGCCGATCTGCCGCAGGTCGGAGAAGTCGACCACCAGCCGGCTCTCCGCCCGGTAGTGGTCGGCCAGGGCGTGGAAGCAGGCGAGCTCCCGGGTCTCGGTGCGCTGACCGTAGTTGCCGTGGAGAAAGGCGAGGCGGTGCTCGCGGGCGGCCAGGGCCGCGGTGAGGGCGGAGTCCATCCCGCCGCTGACGCAGACGACGGCCAGGCCCTTCCCGCTCACACTCCCCTCTCCACCCCGGGCCAGAGGATCTTGTGCAGCTGCACCTGCACCCGCACGGGCAGCGCGTCCTCCAGCACCCAGCGCGCGAGCACCCCGGGCTCGAGCTGCCCGTGGACGGGGGCGAAGAGGATCGTGCAGCGCGCGGCCAGGCTCCTCTCCCGAACGAGGTCGCGCGCCCACTCGTAGTCCTCGCGCCCGCCGAGGACGAGCTTCGCCTCGTCCTTCTTCCTCAGACGCCCCAGGTTGTCCCAGTCCATCCGGTGGGCCTCGCCGGAGCCGGGCGCCTTGATGTCCATCACCGCCACCGCGCGAGGATCCAGCCGGGCGAGCGAGACGTGCCCCGAGGTCTCGACCACCACCTCCCAGCCGTCGTCGAGCAGACGGCGGACGAGGTCGAAGGCGGCGGGCTGGGCCAGGGGCTCTCCGCCGGTCAGGCAGAGGAGGCGGGACGGGTGTCCCTCCGCCTCCGCCACGACGTCCGCGAGGTCCCGGCGCGCGCCCTCGTGGAAGGCGTGGGCGGTGTCGCACCAGACGCAGCGCAGGGGGCAGCCGGTGAGGCGCACGAAGACCGAGGGACGTCCGGCGCGCGTCCCCTCCCCCTGGATCGAGTAGAAGATCTCGTTGACGGTCAGCACGTCACTCGGAGTAGGTGGCGCTGCACCCGGGCGCCTCCCAGACGCGGACCCGCGCGAGGTGCCGCCCCTCCTCCCCCATGGCCGTCCTCACCTCTCGAAAGAAGTAGCGGGCGACGGCCTCGGCGGAGGGGCTCTGACCGACGAAGCCGGGGTGGGAGGTGATGTCGCCGTAGTGGAAACGCCGGCACACCTCGGCCGTCGCCCGCTTCAGGTGCTCGAAGTCCACCACCACCCCGAGCCGATCGAGGGTCTCCCCCGCCGCCACGACCTCGACGCGCCAGTCGTGACCGTGCTGCGGCTCGATGGGCTCGCCCCCGTCGTGCAGGACGTGGGTGGCGCAGAACGTCGTCTCGTAGGCGACCTCGAACACGTGCCCTCCCCGTCACTCATGTTGCCGCCACCAGGAGCGCCTGTCCAGCCGCCGGGTGACGGGTCGCCGGCCACGAGTATGATGCCCTGCTCATGCCTCACGACCTCCGCCGCGGCGCCCTCCTCATGGTCGTCTCCGCCCTCCTCTTCGCGGGGATGGCGGCGGGGGTGCGGGTCATCTCCCAGGAGCTCCCCAACGCCCCGATCGTCTTCTTCCGCCACTTTCTCATGCTGGCCTTCCTCGCCCCCTGGCTCCTCCGGGGGGGACGAGGGGCCCTCAGGACCAACGACCTCCGCGGCCACCTCGTGCGCAGCCTGGCCGGGGTGGCGGCGGTGGCCTGCTACTTCTACGCCATCGCCCGCCTGCCCCTGGCCGACGCCGTGCTCCTCAACCAGTCGATCCCCCTCTTCGTCCCCCTGGTGGAGCGCGTCTGGCTGGGCGAGCCCATCCCGCCCAAGCTGTGGCGGGTGCTCCTGATCGGCTTCGCCGGGTTGCTGCTGATCCTGCGCCCGGGCTTCGGGGTCTTCCAGCCGGTCGCTCTCGTGGGGCTGGCCTCCGCGGCCCTGGCCTCCGTCGCCCAGGTCGGGATCCGCCGTCTGGTCCGGACCGAGCCCGTCACCCGCATCGTCTTCTATTTCGGCCTCATCGCCTCCCTCGCCGCCGCCCCCGCCGCCGCCCTGACCTGGCGCACCCCGTCACCCGCCACCTGGGCGGTCATCGTGCTCATGTGCACGGTGGCCACCATCGGCCAGCTCACCCTCACCCGCGCCTACGTCTACGCCCCCGCCGCGCGCATCGGGCCCTTCCTCTACTCCGGGCCGGTCTTCGCCGGCATCCTCGACTGGCTCCTGTGGGGTCGGCTGCCCGACGTCCTCTTCGTGGCGGGCGCGGCCGTGGTGGTGGCGGCGGCCACCCTGGCGCTGCGCATACGCCCCGCGGCCCCGATCCTCGCCGCCGCCGCCGTTGATCCCTCGCTGCGCACCGGCTAACCTCGATCGACCATGCCCGAGATCCGAACCGGCACCATCACCTCGTGGCGACAGCTCTCGCCCGTGCTCGCCCGCTTCCGCCTCGCGGCCGAGGAGGGTCACCCGTTCCCCCCCTACGAGGCCGGGCAGTACATGGCGCTCAGGCGCGAGGACTGCCGGCTCACCCGGCGGGTGGCCGGACCCGACGGACGACCGCGCTACCTCCCCGACCTCGACGAGACGGGGAGGCAGAAGCGGGGCCCGGTCACCCACGCCTACTCCATCGCCTCCGCCCCGTCCCAGACCGAGCGGGACGATCACGTGGAGTTCCTGGTCGTGCTGGAGATGGCGAGCACGCTGGGGCGCTTCACCGAGTCGCTCTTCGACATGGAGCCCCGTCAGGGAGGGTCCATGCGGTACGTGGAGCGCATCGTCGGCGACTTCACCCTCTCCCGGCGCCTCCAGGACGCCACCCACGTCCTCATGGTCGCCACCGGGACCGGGATCGCGCCCCTGGTGTCGATGGTCCGCCAGGTCGACCACGACGCCTCCAGGGGCCGCCCGGTCCCTCTGCAGGTCACGCTCCTGTACGCCAACCGCACCTGGCCCGAGCTCGCCTTCCACTACGAGTTGGACGCCATCGCCGCCGCCGGCCGCTTCGACTTCGTCTACGTGCCGTCGGTGAGCCGGCCCGGCGAAGAGCAGGCCCGGGAGGCGGTGGGGCGGGGGCGGGCCAACAACGTGCTGCGCCTGGCCCTCGGCCTCCCCATGGCCGAGGAGGCCGCCCTCGACGCGGCCCGGGCGAGCGGAGCGGACACCGTGGACCTCGAGCTCGCGGCGGCTCGGGCGGTGCCGCCGCAGCTGCCCCCCGGCATCGAGCTCGCCACCTTGCGCACCCGCCTCCGTCCCGCGAGCACGGTGGTCCTCACCTGCGGAAGCCCCGCCCCCATGGCCGACGTCCGCCAGGTGGCGGAGAGCCGGGGCATGCGCGTCGAGCGGGAGGAGTGGTAGGCGAACGGCCTTCGGCGCATTCGGCGGAGGCCTCGCGGCGTCTCACGACAGGCCCGTGGAACCGGGCCAGATCGGCGATTGGCAATCGGAGCAGGGCAGCTCGAACGTGCTCACCACCGGGAGGTGAGCGGAGACCTGCAGACCCAGCACACGGTGCTCGACCAGCCGCCAGCCACGAGGCGCGAGCACGTAGTCGAGGCACTGCTCGGGCCGGGACGCGGGGTAGGTGGGTGGGCCGTCGAACTCCCCGCTGAAGCGCCCGCTCGCCCGCAGCGCCTCGATGGGTGCGCTCCCGCGCACCGCGTTTAGATCGCCGCCCAGAAGCGTCGGCCTGCCCCCCGATCGACCCAGCACCTGGCGGATCTGAGCCAGGTTCGTCTCGATGTCGTAGGAGTCGTTGTGCAGGCTCACGACCAGGAACGGTCGCCCTCCGATCTCGATCTCCGCCCACAGGGCGCGGCGCGTCTGGTAGTCCGCCGTGAGCAGACCCCTCCAGAACGGAGCGGCTCCGGCGAGCGGCTGCGTCTCGAGCGCGCGCAGCGGGAACTTCGAGAGAACCGCGTTGCCCGACTGCTGGCGGAAGAAGGGAACACCGCGTCGGAAGTTCTCGCCAAAGGCCCACGCGTGCATGCCGGTCGCCCGCGCGAGATAGTCCACCTGGTTTCCGACCTTGCTCCAGGCGCTCTCGCCACGAACCGTGGCCAGGAACACGACGTCGGGCTGCTCGGTCACGATCGTCGCCGCCACCCGCTCGAGGCACCTCGGCTGCTCCCGGCACCAGCGGATGTTGTGGGCCATCAGCTTGAGCCGCTCGACGCGGCCCAGCCGAGGCGGGAAGCTCGTGCGCCCCGAATCGGGAGTGCGCCAGGAGGGCCACGCCGCGTGGGCGAGCAGCACCGCGGTGGCGGCGACGAGGAGCGCCAGCGTCACACCGACGCCGCGCACGAGGGAGCTGCCGGTCACCACTCCTGCTAGCGTTCTCGGCGCAGCACGAGGCTGTCGGACGGGAACGAGACCGGACGCAGGCGCCAGCGGGGAGCGAAGGGAGCCACGGTGAGCGTATCGCCCTCCAGCCGCAGCACCGTGTGCAGGGGATGGTCGAGCTGGGGAATGTCGCGGATCGTGAGCGGAACAGGGCGACGACGGAAGTCGGTCTCGAAGTGGCCGCTGATCTCCGTCCGCTCGTTGGTGCCAGACCGCGTCAGCACGAAACGACAGCTCCTTCCGGCGTCGAAGCTGACGGTCACCTGCTGGCCGCCGTGCTCGCCCCGCCAGTCACCGTACAGGTTGGCCTCGCGCTGGCTCGCAGAGCAGGAGAGGAACGCCGTCATCAACCCGGCGCCCAGTACCAGCGGAGCTCGAGGCCGACTCACGCCTCCATGGTAGCAGCGTGGTGCCTGGGTCCGCCACGACCAGGCTTCCCACGCAACGCCGGACGTCACCACGGGTGTCTAGCGCGGATACGGATTCCGGCACACTCGCCCTCGGGCGCTCCAGCAAGGATCCTGAGCGCACGAAAAGGGCCAGTGGTGGCGCAACGGATGGTATGATTTTGCATCTCCCTCCCGCCCCTCCTGGCCTCGTCGGCCAAGGAGGGCTTGATCCCGCCGAGGGAGGCGCCTCTTGAGCGATCTGTTCCGTGACCTGCCGGACTTCCTGGCCAGCCAGAGTGCCGACGTGCCCGTTTCCGCCTTCCTGGCGAGCATGGCGCTGGCCGCGGTGTGCGCACATCTGCTGGGCCGCCTGTACATCCTGTGCGGCCAGGCACTCTCGAACCGGCAACAGTTCGCTGCGAACTTCGTGCCGCTCACGCTCACTACCATGCTCGTGATCAGCGTCGTGAAATCCTCGCTGGCCCTGTCGCTGGGCATGGTGGGGGCGCTGTCGATCGTGCGGTTCCGCGCCGCGATCAAAGAGCCCGAGGAGCTGAACTTCCTGTTCCTGGCCCTGGCGCTGGGGTTGGGTTTCGGCGCCAACCAGTGGCACGTCACTCTGCTCGCGTTCCTGGTGATCGGAGTCATCCTCCTGGCGCGGCGCCGCGCGCGCCCACGCGAGCGGCACCAGAACCTCTACCTCACCGTATCCAGTCAGCGCCCGCACAAGGTCGGCCTCAAGGAGCTGGTCGCCACCCTGACCCCGCACGCCGCGGCCGCTGCGGTCACTCGCTTCGACGAGTCCGCCGAGGCTGTCGAAGCGACGTTCGTCGTGGCGTTCGACAGCTTCGAGCAGCTCGAGGCGGCGCGACGAGCCCTCCAGGAGCTGGGCGAGGCGCTCACGATCTCCTTCGTCGAGAGCAAGGGCATCCTGTGAAGCTCAAGGACCGCAGCCCCGCCTCCACCGCCTTCCTGGGCCGCCTGTTCGCCCTCGAGCGTCTGGCGGCCCTGGCCGTCGCGGCAGCCGGGCTGGGTGCTACGCTGGCACTGGGCGTGATCCTCGGCCAGCGTCTCGAGGAGAGCGGACAATCGGCGGCACTGCGTCCTGTCTTCCAGTCCGACTTCGCGGTCAACGTGGTGGATCCGGCAATCATGGCGTTGAAGTCGCTGGCGGTGGACCGTGAGAACGTCCCGGCCAACTTCGCACGCGGTGTGCTCGGGGGCACCCCGAAATACCGGCTCTCGATCGACATCAAGCAGGAGGACTACCAGAAGCTCTCACGCAAGCGCGACGAGGCGCTGGCGCTGGGCGTCCTGCTATCGGGGCCGGACGACTGGAGACCAGCCAAGGTGACCTGGAACGGGAACCGGGCCCGCGTCAAGCTGCGCCTGAAAGGGGACTGGCCGGATCACTACCGGACCGACAAGTGGTCGCTGCGCGTCCGTGTTCGCGGAGACAACACGCTCGACGGCATGAAGTCGTTCTCGATCCAGCACCCGGCCACGCGGAACTACCTGACAGAGTGGGTCGCCATGGAGGCCCTGCGCCGTGAGGGTGTCCTGACGCCACGCTACGACTTCGTGGACGTCACGATCAACGGCAACCACAAGGGAATCTACGCTCTCGAGCAGCACTTCGACAAACAGCTGATCGAGCATAACCGCGCGCGTGAAGGGCCGATCGTCAAGTTCAACGAGGACCTCCTGTGGCAGGAGTACCTGTCTCTTGGGACCTGGTACCAGGACTATGGTGCGGAGGAGTCGAGCGCCATCGATGGCTGGGCGGCGGACACGGCGCACGGCTCGGCCTTCGAGCGGGCGGTCGGACTCCTGGAGGGATTCCGGCGTGGTGCCTACGCGACGAGCAAGGTCTTCGACGTCGACCGGCTCGCGATGTTCTTTGCCATGCGTGACCTGACCGGCTCGCCGGCCGTCCCCTGGGAGAACCTGCGTTTCTACTACAACCCGGTGACATCGCGCCTGGAACCGATCGCCTACGACAACGGCGTAGAGGTCGACTACGTCCTGGACCGGCTGTTCTGCTACGACGGCGGCATCAGCGACAAGGAGACGGGCGAGGGGGACCCGCTCACCCGGCGTTTCTTCTCTGACCCGGCCTTCCTGGCATCGTACGTGAAGGCCCTGGAGCACCTCTCGGAACCCGCGTGGCTGGAGCGACTGCTGACCGACCTGGAGCCGTCACTGCGCCAACACCTCGCCGTTCTGGAGCGCGACTACCCGTACGTCTCCTGGTCCTCGAGCTTCCTGCGCCGGAACCAGGCATTCCTCCGCGCGGCACTTGCGCCCGAGAAGGCGCTGCACGCGTACCACGAGGCGACCAGCGGGGAGGATCTGGTGCTCGACGTGGCGAACATCCAGTCGTTGCCCCTCGAGGTGCTCGGGGTGTCCGTGGACCGAGGGGCCACGCTCCCGCCACTCGCCCCTCTGGTCCTCGGGCCCAAGCGCGTCGGCCAGACTCCACTGCACTCGCAGCTTCGAGTGAGGTGCGGCGCCGGGGGCCCCCCGCCGATCGCGGAGCTGCAGGTGCGCTACCGGATCCTGGGCAGCAGCTCCCCGCCGCTGCAAACCGCCGTCTTCCCCTGGTCGCCCTGGAGCGAAGGCCTCCGCTCAGGCGACTGGCTGCTCTCCCCCTCCCCCTTGCGCGAGTTCCCGTTCCTGGTCGTCGACGAGGGACAATCGACGATCCGCCTGAAACCCGGACGCCACACGCTGGGCAGGGCTCTGGTGATCCCCGCGGGCCGGCGGGTGCTGGCCGGGCCGGGGGTCACGCTCGACCTGCGACACGGGGCGAAGATCGTCTCCTATTCGCCCCTCGACTGGCACGGCGACGAGGAAGCGCCGGTGGTGATCGAGTCGACCGACGGCACCGGCCAGGGCCTGGTCGTCCTGCGTGCGGGGGCGGACTCTCGACTGGCCAGGGTCCGATTCGTCAACCTCGACGCTCCAGCCGAGCATGGCTACCAGCTCACGGGCAGCGTCACCTTCTACGAGTCGCCCGTCGAGATGCAGAACGTGGTCTTCCAACACAGCCGGTCCGAGGACGCGCTCAACGTGATCCGCTCCCGACTTCACCTGGCCCGGGTGGCTTTCGTCGACACCGACCGCGACGCTTTCGACGGGGACTTCGTGGAGGGCCGCATCGAGGACTCGTCGTTCACGCGCTGTGGCAACGACGCGGTGGACATCTCGGGCTCGGTGCTGCGGTTGGATTCGGTGCGAATGAGCGAGATCGGCGACAAGGGGCTGAGCGTCGGCGAGGACTCTCACGCTGTGGCACGTCGTCTGCACGTCTCGGGGGCGGAGATCGCCGTCGCGGCGAAGGATCTCTCCACCGTCGAGCTCGAGGACTCCGAGCTCGTCGATGGCGGTGTCGGCTTCACGGTGTTCCGCAAGAAGCCCGAGTTCGGGGAGGCTACGATTCGCGCGCGCCGCGTGGTCACGCGCAACCTGGTCGACCTATATCTGGTCGAAAAGGGGTCCCGCCTCACGCTCGACGGCAAGGAAGTCCCGGCCGTTCTCGAGAAGGTGGAGTCCATGCTGTACGGCGCTCGCTTCGGCCGCGCCAGCCGCCGGTGATGCGATGGTGAACCCCGGCTCCGCGTCGAGGCGCCACGAGCGTAAGTTCGCCGTCGAGGGGCTGTCCGTGGTCGAAGTCGAGCTGGTGGTGCGCTCTCACCCGGCCATCTTCCGGGAGATCTTCCACCGCCGGGTCGTCAACAACATCTACCTGGACTCGCCAGACCTGGCCAGCCTCGGTGCCAACCTGCATTCGGAGCCGGTTCGATGCAAGACCCGTGTGCGCTGGTACGGAGACACTCTCGGCACCATCGAGAAGCCGGTGCTCGAGCGCAAGCTGAAGCACAGCCACGTGGGCGCCAAGGAGTCGTATCCGCTGGCGCCCTTCGAGCTGCGTCCAGGCTTCGGTGTTCGGGAGATGAACGACCTCTTTGCGCGCTCGAGCCTCCCCGCTGCCACGCGGGCACGGCTCGCCCCGTTGAGGCCTGTGCTCGCGAACCGCTATCGCCGGCGCTACTTTCGCTCCGCCGACGGCCGCTTCCGGATAACCGTCGACAGCGGGATGCAGGGCTGCGCGCTTCGCTCGCTGGACAATCGCTTCGTGGCCTGGCAAGACCGCGGGGGCCTTGTGGTGATCGAGCTGAAGTACGACGAGGAGCACGACGACGCGGCCGCGGAGATCGCGCACCACCTGCCGGCGCGGCTCTCCCGCAGCTCCAAGTACGTGGACTCGCTCCGGCTCTCGTTCGCCTGAGCCGTGCAAGGGCGGACATCGACCCGTGGGTCGAGCGCCTCGCCGCCCGCGGGATGAGGGAGACGAACCACGGCATTGACCGAATCCTCGTGCCAGGGCCGCGCAGGCGTTCCCGAGCTGCTGCTGGACCGCCCAGGGGCGGGCGCAGCTCATCCGGCACCTCGCACCGGAGATGGAGGAGCGGGGCGTCGCCGTCTTCCTCGGCACGATGGAGCGCTGGTCACGCCGACTCTGCCCGCCGACTCCTTAGCGCCCTGGTCGTGGAGAGTGAGGCCGGCCCGGCAGTTCCCACGTAGGCGGCGGACAGAACCTCACCCCGCCAGGGGGACGTCCACGGCCAGCATCGTCTCCGCCCCCACCCCGTAGGGAGCCCGGGCCAGGACCGTCCCGTCACCCCCCATGGCCAGCGAGCTGCCGATGCAGTGCCGTCCCTTCCAGGGTCCGGCCTCGAGACGGCCGACGTTGGACACACCGACGGTGGCGAGCCCCCTCTTGTCGGCGAGGACGGTGTAGGCGGGGTCCCACACGTCCCGCCCGTAGGGCTCCTTGGTGTTGTCGTGGTCCGCGTCCACCGCCCACGCGCAGGGCGAGAGGATGAGCCGGGCCCCCATGGCCCCCAGCGCCAGCCCCAGGTCGACCGAGTCCGGGGAGTTGTCGGCGCAGATCGTGATGCCCACGCGGCCGAAGGGGGTGTCGGCGACCTCCAGGGTCGTCCCGCGGTTGTAGATGTCCCAGGCGATGTCGAGCTCGTTGATCTTGTGGTGCTTCAGCCGGATCCGCCCCCGGTCGTCGAGGAGGATCGAGGCGTTGAAGGTCTGGTCCCCGGCCCGCTCGGTGAGGCCGGCGACGACCCAGATCCCGTGCTCCCGCGCCGCCTCCGCGAGCTCCTCGCTGGCGGGCCCGGGAACGGGCTGGGCCCGACTCGGGGCGTCCGGGTACGTCCACCCCAGATCGAGGCACTCGGGGAGGAGGGCGACGTCGCACCGCTCCTCGCTCGCGCGCGCCACGAGAGTCCGGGCCCGGGCCAGGTTCTCGTCCCGGGCCCCGGTCTCCACCAGCATCTGGCACAGCCCCACGCGCACCGGGCGCGACGTGGGCTCCCGGGTTTCGCTCACGGGCAACCCCCGACGAGCCGCCCAGGAGACAAGGGCGGCGCGCCCGAGGAAGGATCGGCGGTCCATGGAGGCTCCCCCATTCCGGCCCTCTCAGGGGTCGAGGCGCTGGGTCTCCCCGGAGAGCTCCAGCTCCGCGATGACGACCTCGGTGGTGGTCGCGTCGCCGGTGCCGGTGACCGGCTGCTTGCCGCCGACGGCGAGGGCGAGGCGGCCGGGCTGGACGACGCGCTCTCCCTCCGCGGTCACCAGCGACAGGTCCCGCGGGGAGAGGGTGAATCGAGCCGTCCTCTTCTCCCCCGGCTTCAGGCTCACCCGGCGAAACGCCTTGAGGGCCCGCAGCGGGGCCGGCGCCGACGCGTCCCGGTGGGTCACGTACAGCTGCACCACCTCGTCCGCGGTCAGGGCGCCCTCGTTCCGGACCCGGACCGAGACCTCCACCGGGGCGCCCACCGTCGCCGTCCTCGGGACGTCCAGGTCGTCGTAGGTGAAGCGGGCGTAGCTGAGGCCGTGGCCGAACGGGTAGAGCGGGGCGCCGGTGAAGTACCGGTACGTCCGGTCCTTCATGGCGTAGTCCTCGAACGGCGGGAGCTGGTCGACCGAGCGGTAGAAGGTGACCGGCAGGCGGCCCGCCGGGCTCACGTCCCCGAAGAGCACGTCCGCCACCGCCGTCCCCGCCGCCTGTCCCGGGTACCAGGCCTGCACGATCGCGGGGACGTTCTCGGCGGCCCAGTTGACGGCCAGGGCGCTGCCGCTCATGAGGACGAGGACGACGGGCTTGCCCTCGGCGGCGGCGACCACCTTCTTCATGAGCTCGCGCTGGACCTTCGGCAGCTCCAGGCTCGTCCGGTCGCCGCGGTCGAAGCCCTCGATGGCGATGCCCATCTCCTCGCCCTCGAGCCAGGAGGCCAGGCCGAGCACGAGCACCACGGCGTCGGCCGCCTCAGCCGCCTCCACCGCGGCCGCCACCTCGTCCTCCGCCTTGCCCGGGGCCTGCCAGAGGAGCCTCACCTCCGCGTCGTACTTGAAGTGCTCCAGCTCGACCCGGATCGGGTAGGACCGCCCGGCGCGCAGCCACACCCGGCCGCTGGCCAGGGCCGGCTCGTGGTCGCCCCGAGCCTGTCCGATCGGCTTGTCGTCGATGAAGAGGCGGCACAGGGTGGCGCAGCGCACGGCCAGCGTGTGCCAGCCGGTGGCCGGGGTCACGACCTCCCCCGTCCAGCGCACGCTGAAGGAGTCGTCGTCGAGGTCCTCCCTCGGGGCTTCGTCCGCCCAGTCGAAGTCGATCTGGGGATCCACCCGGGTGAAGACCGGCCCGCCCTCGAAGTGGCCGGCGTAGTAGGCGCCGGTGAGGCCGCTCACGCGCTCGCCGTCCTCGGAGGTGCGAAGAGCCGCACCCGGCACCGGCTGGAGGTCGGGGACGCCCTCGGCGAGGGGACCGCCCCGGGCGTAGACGACCCTGGTGGACGGGCCCACCTTCTCCTCGATGCCGGCCAGGATCGACACCGGCGCCACCGGGGTCCCGCTGTAGTTGCCGCGGACGACCTCGACGTCGGCGGCGCTGGCGCCGACGACGGCGAGGGTCCCGAGGCCCCTGGCCAGGGGAAGGGTCCCGGCCTCGTTCTTCAGGAGCACGATCGACTTCCGCGCGGCCTCGAGGGCGAGCGCGCGGTGCGTCGGCGAGTCCACGACCTCCGCGACGGCGAGGCCCGCCCAGGGCAGCCGCTCCGGGGGATCGTAGACCCCGAGGCGGAGCTGCGCCCGGAAGAGCCTCCGCAGGGCGACGTCCAGGTCCTTCTCCTGGACCAGCCCCTGAGCGACGGCGTCCTCGAGGGCGAAGAAGGCGTCGGGCGACCCCGGCGCCCAGGACCCGCTCCCGCACTCGAGGTCGGTGCCGGCCAGGAGGGCCATGGCCGCCCCTTCCGCGGGGGTCTTTCGGACCTTGTGGTGGAGGTAGATGTCCTGCACCGCCCCGCAGTCGGAGACGACGTAGCCACCGAAGCCCCACGCGTCGCGGAGGAAGTCCTGGAGCAGCAGCGTGGAGCCGCAGGCGGGATCGCCCCGGAAGCGGTTGTACGCGCACATCACCGACTCCGCCTGCCCCTCCGTCACCGTGGCGCGGAACGCGGGGAGGTAGGTCTCCCGGAGGTCGACCTCGCTGGCCTGGGCGTCGAAGACGTGGCGGCTCGGCTCGGGCCCGTTGTGCACGGCGTAGTGCTTGGGGGTGGCCACGGTCTTCAGGTAGTGCGGGTGGTCGCCCTGCATCCCCCTCACGAAGGCCACGCCCATGCGTGCCGTGAGCACCGGGTCCTCGCCGTAGGTCTCCTGCCCCCGGCCCCAGCGCGGGTCGCGGAAGATGTTGATGTTGGGCGACCAGAAGGTCAGGCCCTGGTAGAGGTTCCGCTTCCCCCGGGACACCCAGTCGTTGTTCAGGGCCCGGGCCTCGTCGGAGATCGCGCTGGCGACCCGGTGCATGAGGTCGGTGTCCCAGGTGGCGGCGAGGCCGATGGCCTGGGGGAAGACGGTGGCGCGCCCGGTGCGGGCCACCCCGTGCAGGGCCTCGTTCCACCAGGGGAACCGGGGGATCCCGAGACGCTCCACGGGCTCGGCCCGCTCGATCATCAGGCCGATCTTCTCCCGGAGGGTGAGCCGTCCCACGATGTCGTCGATCCGCGCCTCCAGGGGCAGGTCCGGGTCTCGGAAGGGCAGGTCGGCGGGGGAGCCGTCCCCGGCCGAGGCCCCGGGGGGGAGCGCGGCCGCGAGCGCGAGGATCGCGAGGACGACGACAGAAGGAATCCGCCAGGGGGATCGCGTCATGGTCTTTGCTCCACAGGACGTCGAACGGTCGAACGCTGCCACGCTGCGGACGTTATCGCCGCGGCGGTCGGGGGTCAATCGAAGCGACACGAGAAGAGGGGCGACGAGCACGTGGCCCGTCGCCCCCGGGTGCGACTCGAACGATCCGAACCCTCAGAACCGGTAGCCGATCGCCGCCCCCAGCTGGAAAGACGTCGTCTTGTAGAGACCCTCGTAGCCGTACCGGCTCAGCCCGTCCGTGGAGCGGTCCCTGAAGAGCAGGTAGCGACCGAACAGGTCGAGCTGCACGTTCTCGTAGCGATAGGTCCCGCCCAGGCCGAAGACGTGGCGGTCCTCGTCGTGCAGGAACGGCGAGATCGTGTCCGTGGGCTGGGGGCTGTGGTCGTAGGCGTAGCCGCCGCGCACCGCCCACGTCTCGCTCAGCAGGTACTCGATGCCCAGGCGCCCTTCCCAGATGGTCTCGTAGTCCTGCACGAGCTGTGTCGCCGCCACCCCCTCGCCGTCGGGGTAGGCGAACATGACGTTGTCGAAGCTCGACCAGAAGGTGTAGATGAGGTCTCCTTCGATCGTCCAGTTGCCGCTGCGGATGGCGATTCCCCCGCTGAGGGAGGCGGGGAGGTCGTGGCTCACCAGGACCGGCTGTCGCGGGGGCAGGCTGGCGGCCACGACCGTGTCCACGATCTCGTCGCCGGTCAGGATCTGGTTGAAGTCGGCCTCTCCCTCGTACTCCACGCTCACCCGGCTGCGGTAGTGGATCCCGATCGAGAAGCTCTCCGAAGGGCTGGCCAGGATCCCCGCGTTCCACCCGAAGCTCGTGTCGCTGGCCCCGTCGATCCTCAGCTCGGCCACGTCGGTGGGCTCGGGGAAGGGATTGGGCTCGGCCAGCAGGCGCTGCTGGTGGTCGAAGCTCGAGAAGTACACGTCGAGGCCGGCACCGATGGTGAGACGGTCCTCGATCTTGTAGGCCAACGTGGGGTTCAGGTTTCGGGCCCGGATGCGGCAGTCGGTGCAGATGAAGCGGCCGGTGAACTCGTCCGGGTTCGCCCACACGGCGCGGGTCCCGAACTGGGTGTAGAAGCCCAGCCCCACCACCCAGTCTTCCGCCAGCTGGTGCGTGAAGTAGATGCTGGGGAGGATGCCGAGGCCGCTGTCGGTCGTCTCCAGCGTCCCCACCGGCGGGTAGGGCCCCTCGCCGGTGAAGTCGGTGTTGAGGCTCCCGAAGCCCGCGCTCAGGTAGAGGTGGGTGCCCCGGAGCATGCCGACTCCCGCCGCGTTGAAGTAGATGGCCGAAGGATCGTAGGCCTGGGCGACGTAGGCCCCGGCGAACCCCATGGCCCGGGCGCCCTGGTTGTAGATCTCGAAGCCGCCGGCCTCGGCCGGGCCGGTCGATCCCACGAGCCAGCCCCAGCGCTGCCAGGGCTGTCCACGCACGCGGTCGCAGAGCGACGATCATCAATCCTCCTTGTCGACGGAGACGGCCCCGAGCCGACCCGGCACGGTGGACCGTACCCACACGTTGTCCAGAGGATACTCCATCTTGGGGCCCCTGGGACCCCCATCCCCCGTGGATTGTGGCCCCGATCACACGGGGGGCCCGGCGCCGCCGGACCGGACTCAGGCCATGAAGCGCTCGACCTCGGCGAGGTCGTGGACCAGGCGGGCCGGGGGCAGGCTCTCCAGGAACCGCTGTCCGTAGGCCTTCCGGACGAGGCGGCTGTCGAGGACGGCCAGGATCCCGGTGTCCGAGGCGGAGCGGATGAGACGTCCCAGACCCTGCTTCAGCATCAGCACCGCCACCGGCACCTGGTACTCGGCGAAGGGATTCCCCCCCCGGCTGCGGAGGCGGTCGATGCGCGCCGCCACCACCGGATCGCCGGGCGAGGCGAAGGGCAGCTTGTCGATGACCACGCAGGAGAGCTGCTCCCCCACCACGTCCACGCCCTGCCAGAACGACGCGGTGGCCAGGAGCACCGCGTGAGGGGTCGCGCGGAAGGTCTCGAGGAGCGCGGCCTTGGGCGCCTCGCCCTGCATGAAGACCGGGTAGTCGATGCGCCCTGCGATCCGCTCCGCCACCGCGTTCATGTTGGCGTAGGAGGTGAACAGGACGAAGGCCCGCCCCCGCGAGAGCTCGAGGAGGCGGACGATCTCCTCGGCCGCGTGATCCACGAAGGCCGGCGCCGGGGGCTCGGGCATCTCGCGCGGCACGTAGAGGACGGCCTGGTCCTCGAAGAAGAAGGGCGAGGGCAGCAGGAGCTCGTCGGTGGCCTCGAGGCCCAGGCGGTCCTTCATGAAGGTGAAGCCCCCGTCCACGGCGAGGGTGGCCGAGGTGAGGACCGCGGCGCGCACCTGGTCGAACATCAGCTCCTTGAGCCGCTCGGAGACGTCGATGGGCATCGCGCGCAGGAACACGCCGCGGCCACGGGTCTCGATGAAGTAGACGTGGCCGTCGTCCTCCGCCTTGAAGAGGAAGGCGAGCTCGCCGGCGAGCGCGAGGCACCGCCCGGCGAGACCGGCTATCGTCTCCGGCCGGTCGGGGACGGCGAGGAGCGCGGTGCGCAGCCCCTCCAGCCGCTGGAGCAGCACCAGGGCCTCCTCGGTGGCCCGGGTGGTGATCCAGTTGGGGGCGAGCCGGCGCGCCGGGCCGCGAGCGAGCTGCTGGAACAGCCGCTCCGCTCGCATCCTCACGCTGGCGACCTCGGACCGCACCTCCCGGGCGTCGAGTCGTGCCTCCTTGAGGGCGCTCTCCACGTCGCGGGTGAGCTCCTCCACGCGGTAGGAGGAGACCTGCACCCCGAAGTACTGGGTGGCCACGTCCTCGACGAGGTGCGCCTCGTCGAGGATGACGGTGTCGTAGGGGGGGATCACCTGGCCGTAGCTGCCGTCCTTGACCGCGAGGTCCGCGCACAGGAGATGGTGGTTGACCACCACCAGGTCGGCCTCGAGGGCCCGCTGGCGCATCTTCGTCACCCAGCAGGCGTCGTAGAGCGAGCACGACTGGCCGATGCAGGTCTCGCTGGTGGCCGAGATCTCGCGCCAGAAGTCCACGGTGTCGGGCAGGTCGGCGACCTCGGCGCGGTCCCCGGTCTCGGTCCGGGCCGCCCACGCCTCCACGGACTCGAAGAGGGGGATCTCGCTCGTCTGCCGGAACGTCCCTCCCTTCGCGAAGGAGGCGTGGCGGAGGAGACAGAGATAGTTCCCCCGCCCCTTCATCACCGCCACCGAGACCTCGCGTCCCAGCGCCTTCGCCAGGAGGGGGATGTCCTTGCTGACGAGCTGCTCCTGGAGGTTCTTCGTCCCCGTGGACACCACCACCCGGCGCCCGAGCTCCACCGCCGGCAGGAGGTAGGCCAGGGTCTTCCCCGTTCCCGTGCCTGCCTCCGCCAGGAGCAGGCCCCCGCCCTCCAGCACCCCCCGGACCGCCTCCGCGAGCCGCTGCTGGGCCGGGCGCTCCTCGTACCCGGGGAGGACGCGGGCCAGCTGCCCGCCGGCGCCGAAGAAGGCCACTATTTCTTCCAGAAGTCCGGGGTCAGGATCACGATGAGGGTGTAGAACTCGAGCCGTCCCGCCACCATGCAGACCGTGAGCACCCATTTCGACAGCGCCGGGAGGTGCGCGTAGTTCTCGGTGGGGCCCACCGTCCCGAACCCGGGACCGATGTTGAACATGCAGGCCACGGTGGCCGCGATCGACGTCAGCATGTCGACGCCCTGGGCGGCGAGGAGGAGGGAGCTCACCGCGAGCACCACGAAGGCGAGGTAGATCAGGTTGAGAAGGCTCTGGACGGTCACCTCGGGGGTGACCCTGCCTCCCAGCCGTACCGTGAACACTCCGTGGCGCTCCACCATCCGGCGGAACTCCCGCCCCACCACGCGCGCCAGGAGCACCATCCGGGAGACCTTGACGCCGCCCGCGGTGGAGCCCGTGCAGCCCCCGACGAACATCAGCCCGAACAGGATCATCTGGGCCAGCGGGTACCACAGCTCGAAGTCCTCGGTGCCGAAGCCCGTCGTGGTGATGATCGAGCCGACCTGGAACGCCGCTCCGCGGATCGCCCGGGGCGCGTCGAAGCCGTTGAACAGGATCAGGGTCGGGGCGACGAGGGCGGCGGCGGCGAAGGCGGTCACGATGTAGGCGCGCACCTCGAAGTCCGCGAAGAAGCTCCGCGCCCTGCGCTCGACGAAGAGTCGATAGTGCTGAACGAAGCTGACGCCGGCAATCAGCATGAAGACGATGATGATCCACTCGATGGCCGGGCTCTGGAAGCCGCCCACGCTCGCGTTGCGAGTGGAGAATCCGCCGGTGCCGAGGGTCGAGAAGGCGTGGCAGGTGGCCTCGAACCAGGTCATCCCGGCCAGGCGCAGGGCGAAGACCTCGGCCACGGTGAAGGCCATGTACAGCTTGTAGAGGGAGAGCGCGGTCTCGGCGATGCGGGGTTTCAGCTTCTCCGACTTCGCTCCCGAGAACTCGGCCCGGTAGAGCGACATGCCCCCGTGTCCGACCAGGGGCAGGATGGCGAGCCCGAGGAGCACGATGCCCATTCCCCCGAGCCAGTGGCTGAAGCAGCGCCACAGCTGGATCGGGTCGGGAAGCACCTCGACGTCGGTGAGGATGGTGGCCCCGGTCGTGGTGAATCCCGAGGCGCTCTCGAACACGGCGTCGGTCATGCTGCGGAAGTACCCGGACAGGATGAAGGGCAGCGCGCCGAAGACGGCGGCCGCGAACCAGGCCACGACCACCAGGGCCAGGGCCTCGCGCTGCTTGAGCTCCCGCTCCGGGCGGGGCAGGACCGCGAGGAGGGAGGCGCCGCTTGCGCCGGTCACCAGCGCCGACCAGACGAGGGCCTCGAGTCCCCCGCCGCCGGTCGCGAGACCCCAGCCGATCGGAAGCAGCATCGTGGCGGCGAGGGCGAGGAGGAACTGACCGAGGATGAAGCCGACCGCCCTCCAGGAGATGAGCACCGCCTCAGGCCCTTCCCGACTCCACGAGGAACGCCGACTCGAGCTCCGGAACCACGCTCTCGAGCGCGAAGAAGATGACCCGGTCCCCGGGCTGGATCTCCACCTCGCCGCGGGGCACGACCGCCTCGCCGTCGGGTCGCACGATCGCCCCCACGATCGACCCGCGGGGGAAACGCAGGTCGCGCAGCTTCCGGCCGACGTATTTCGACTTCTCGGTGGCGACCAGCTCGAGGGCCTCCGCCTCCTCCTCGCGGAAGGTCGTGACCGAGAGCACCCTCCCCTTGCGGACGAACTGGAGGATGCGGTCCACCGCCGCCAGGCGCGGGCTCACGGTGGTGTGCACCCCGAGGCGCTGGGCCAGGGGAAGGTAGTTCAGGCGGTTGATGAGGGCCACCACCTTGTGCGCCCCCAGCCTCCGGGCCAGGAGCGAGGCGATGATGTTGTCCTCGTCGTCGTTGGTGAGGGCGAGGTAGGCGTCCACCCCTTCGATGTTCTCCTCCTCCAGGATGCGCTGGTCGGTCCCATCGGCGTGGAGGACGACCGTCTTGTCCAGGATCTCGGCGATGCGGCCGGCCCGGCCGGTGTCCTTCTCGAAGAGCTTGACGCTCACGCCCTGCGCCTCCAGGAGCTCCGCGCAGGTGATGCCCAGCTGCTTGCCCCCCAGGATGAACACCCGCTCCAGCTTCGTCGTTCGGGTGAGCCCCATGAACTCGATGACGTCCAGCATGTTCTCGCGCGTGCCCAGGACGTAGAGCTGATCCCCGGCCCGGAGCCTCACCGCGCCATGGGGGACGATCACCTCCGGGCCACGGAAGATGAGGGCGACGAGGGAGTTCTCGGGGGGACCGTCCTCCTGCAGCTCCACGAGGGTGCGGCCGGCCAGGCGCGACTCGCGCTCGACGTTCATCCCGAAGAGACGGATCTGGCCGTCCGCGAACTCGTACACGTCGGAGACCCCGGGCAGCCGGATCACTCGCATGATCTTCTTCGCGAGCTCCTCCTCCGGGTGGATGACCAGGTCGATCCTGACCCCCGACCGCTCGGCCACGCGCTTCCACTCGTCGACCTCGTGGGTCCGGAGGCGCGCCACCTTGATGGCCGCCGGCGCCTCGACCTGGCCGACCAGGCAGGCCAGCAGGTTCACCTCGTCGTGGTTCGTCACGGCGATGACCATCTCGGCGTCGGCGATACCCGCCCTCCGCAGGGCCTTGACCCGGGAGGCGCTGCCCGTGACCACGTGGGCATCGAGAGTGGACTCCAGCTCCTCGCAGCGCCCGGGATCGGGATCGACGATGGTGACCTCGTTGCCCTCGCGGATGAGGCGGCGCGCGGTGAGGGTGCCGACCTGGCCGCCCCCGCAGATGAGCACTCGCATGGGCGTGGAGGTTAGCTCACGTCGACGGGCCCCGCCAGTCCGGGGGGGAGCGTCAGGCGGTGCTCAGCGCCCTCTCGTAGGACTCGAGGCGCGCGGCGTAGAGCGGGAAGCGGTCGCAGAGCCTCTGGACGTCCCGCTTCACCGCCGCGAGCTCCGTCTCGTTCTCGACGCTGCCGAGGGCCCGGGAGATCAGGCGGCCGATCGCCTCCATCTCCGGCTCCTTCATCCCCCGGGTGGTCAGCGCGGGGGTGCCGATGCGGATGCCGGAGGCGACCATGGGCTTGTTGGTGTCGAAGGGAATCGTGTTCTTGTTGACGGTGATCCCGGCGTCGTCGAGGGCCTTCTCCGCCACCTTGCCGGTGAGACCCCTGGAGAAGACGTCCACCAGCAACAGGTGGTTGTCGGTGCCCCCGGAGACGAGGCGCCACCCCTCGCCGGAGAGGGTCGCGGCCAGGGCCCTCGCGTTGGCCACGATCTGCTTCTGATACTGGGCGAACTGCGGGGCCAGGGCCTCCTTGAAGGCCACGGCCTTGGCCGCGATCACGTGCATGAGGGGACCGCCCTGGACCCCCGGGAACAGCGCCCGGTCGACGTCCTTCCGCTTCTCCTCCGTGCAGAGGATCAGCCCGCCCCGGGGGCCGCGGAGGGTCTTGTGGGTCGTGGTGGTCACGAACTCGCAGTGGGGCACCGGGCTCGGGTGGAGGCCGGTGGCCACGAGGCCGGCGATGTGGGCGATGTCCGCCATGATCACCGCCCCGCAGGCGTCGGCGGCCTTGCGAACCGCGGCGAAGTCGATGGTCCGCGGGTAGGCCGAGGCCCCCACCACGATGACCTTCGGCCGGTGCTCGGCGGCGAGGGCGGCCAGGGTCGCGTAGTCGATGCGCTCGTCCTCCCTCCGGACGCCGTAGGGGACGACCTGGAAGTACTTGCCGGAGAAGTTGAGGGGGTGGCCGTGGGTCAGGTGGCCCCCGTGGGAGAGGTCCATGCCCATGATGGTGTCCCCGGGCTGGAGGGTGGCCAGGTAGACCGCGGTGTTGGCCTGGGCCCCGGAGTGGGGCTGGACGTTGGCGTGCTCGGCACCGAAGAGCTGCTTCGCCCGCTCGATGGCCAGGCTCTCGGCCACGTCCACGAACTCGCAGCCGCCGTAGTAGCGGCGGCCCGGGTACCCCTCCGCGTACTTGTTGGTGAGGACCGTGCCCAGGGCCTCGAGCACGGCCTCGGAGACGAAGTTCTCGGAGGCGATCATCTCGAGCTGACGGCCCTCGCGGCGGGTCTCGTTGAGGATGGCTTCCGCCACCTCGGGGTCGATGCGGGCCAGGTTCTCCATGGGGCTACCTCGTCTCGATCTTGGCCACGCGGCGCCCGTGGCGGCCGCCGGCGAAGGGGGTGTTGAGCCAGGTCTCGAGGATGCGCTCGGCCATGGCGGGGTCGGTCGTCCGTCCGCCCAGGGCGAGGACGTTGGCGTCGTTGTGCTCGCGGCTCAGCCGGGCCCCGTTCTCGTCGCACGCGAGCGCCGCGCGCACGCCCGGGTGTCGGTTGGCGGTGATCGACACCCCGATGCCGGTCCCGCAGATCAGAAGGCCGCGGGGAAAGCGCCCCGAGGCCACCGCCTCCGCCACGCGGTGGGCGAAGTCGGGGTAGTCCACCGCGTCCTCGGAGGTCGTCCCGACGTCCTCCCAGGCCACGCCGAGACGGTCGAGGGTCCCCTTCAGCTTCTCCTTGAGGGCGAAGCCGGCGTGGTCGGAGCCGAGGATGACGGGGGCGGGCATGAGCGGGGTCGCGCGAAGAAACCAGTATACCCGCGCAGCCGCGGGCCCCGAGACGCACCGGGCGACGACCCCTGCGCGCTCAGGGACCCGGGGACGGCTGCGGCAGGCCCCGCACCCACTCGGCGATCGTCGCCGCCCACTCGTGGCCCGCCCGGTCCAGGAGGTCGTTGTGGCCGGCCCCGGGGAAGACGTGCAGGCGCTTCGGCTCCGGGGCGGCGGCGTGGAGGGCCTCCCCCTGCTCGAGGGGGACGATCTCGTCGCGGTCGCCGTGGAGGACGAGGAGCGGACACCCGAGCTCCCGGATCCGGCGCAGGCTCGGGTAGGCGTCGGGCACGGCCGGGGTCGGGATGAACGGGTAGTGGACCCGAGCCATGTCGCGCACGCTGGTGAAGGTCGACAGCAGGATCAAACCCCGGGGTGGGGCCTCCCGGGCCAGAGCCACCGCCACGGCCCCCCCCAGAGACTCCCCGAGGTACAGGACGCGCCGCGGCTCCACGCCCTCCTGGCGGGACAGGGCCAGGAGGGCGGCCCGGGCGTCGTCGTAGGTCCCCTCCTCGTTCGGGCGCCCTGTGCTCCGCCCGTAGCCCCGGTAGTCGAAGGAGAAGACGTCGAAGCCGACGTCGGTCAGGAGGCGGGCGTGGAGGAGCCGGTCCGCGATGTTGCCCGCGTTGCCGTGAAAGAGGAGCACGTGTCCGAGGGAGTCCCCGCCGGCGCGGAACCACCACGCGTGCAGCGTCTCGGAGTCCTCGGTCTCGAAGACGACCTCTCGCGCCTGGAGGCCGTAGGCGGCCGGCTCGGCGAGGAGCTGTCGGGACGGGAAGTAGAGGAGGGAGTTCAGCAGGAAGGGCAGCATGAGCCAGAGCACCCCCAGGATGAAGACGACGGACGCGAGAACGCGGAGGACGCGCCGGAGCATTCCCCATTATTTGACGATATGCTCTCCGGCACCGTGGAAATCGAGGGGCCGGTCGCCGTCGACCGCCGGGGCGAGGCGCGCATCGCGCGCGGGCACCCGTGGATCTACCGCTCCGACGTCGTCGCGGACGGCGGCGCCACCCCCGGGGCCCTGGTCCGCGTGGCCGATCCGCGGGGGCGACCCCTGGGGTTCGCGTTCTGGTCCTCCCAGTCGGAGATCCGCCTGCGCATGATCGCGCGCGGCGAGACGCTCTCCGAGGGCTGGCTTCGGGAGAGGGTTGCGCAGGCGATCGCCTGGCGGGAGAGGGTGGCGGCGGGGGCCGAGGCGTACCGGGTGGTGCACGGGGAGGGCGACGGGCTCCCCTCTCTCGTCGTGGACCGCTACCGCGACCACCTGGTGATCCAGACGCTCTGCCAGGGCACCGAGCGGGCGAAGGCCGAGATCGTGGAGGTCCTCGTCGACCTCCTGCACCCGCAGGGAGTCGTGGAGCGCAACGACCCCAGGGTCCGCGGGCTCGAGGGGCTCGCGCAGACGGTCTCGGTCCTCCACGGCGAGGTCCCGGAGACGGTGGAGGTGAACGAGGGCGACGTGCGTCTGCGCGTCGATCTGAAGAAGGGACAGAAGACCGGGCTCTTCCTCGATCAGCGCGAGAACCACCTCGCCGCCCGCGCCTACACCCGCGGCCGGGTCCTCGACGGCTTCACCTACGACGGCGGCTTCGCCCTGCAGGTGGCCCGGGAGGCGGAGGAGGTCCTGGCCGTGGACCTCTCCGCGGAGTCCCTCGAGCGGGTGCGGGCCAACGCGGAGCTCAACGGGCTCACCAACGTCACCCCCCGCGACGCCAACGTCTTCGACCTCCTGCGCTCCCTGGACGACGCGGGCGAGCGCTTCGACACCATCGTCCTCGACCCGCCCGCCTTCGCCAAGAGCCGCAAGGCGGTGGACAAGGCGGTCCGCGGCTACAAGGAGATCAACCTGCGGGCCCTCAAGGTCCTGAGCCCCGGCGGGTGCCTCATCACCTGCTCGTGCTCCTACCACGTCCACGAGGACGACTTCGAGCGCCTCCTGACCGACGCCGCGGTGGACGCCGGGGCCACGGTGTCCCTGGTCGAGAAGCGCCGGCAGGCCCGGGACCACCCCGTCCTCCTCGGGGTTCCGGAAACCCACTACCTGAAGTGCTTCGTGCTCCGCAAGGAGCGCTGAAACCTGGCCTGGGAGCCGCCCCGGTGCTTCGCCATGACCTGGCACCCGGGACGCGAGGCCGACACCGCCCAGGAGGTCGAGGTCCGCTTCGAGGACGCCCCGGAGGGGACGCGGGTGGAGCTCGAACACCGGGGCTGGGCCGCGCTCGGAGAGAAGGCCCGGGAGACCCGCGAGGGCGACGGAAGCGGCCGGGACCACGTGCTCGGCGAGCGCTTCGTCGCGGCCTGCGGGCAACAGGACGGCGCCGCGGGGCCAGGCGAGGTGGGGCTCATCCTGTCGCGCTCGAGCACGCCCTCGATCGAGGGGGTCGATCTCGAAGCGGTGAGGCGCCGCGGCAGCTCGACACCTATGGGAACCGGTAGTAGAACCAGATCCAGTCCTCGTAGGTCACGACACGGAGCAGTTCGAGCAGCTCGGGCGAGGGCACGGCCTCGTCTTCGCGAACGTTCCAGACGTCGAGGGCGTAGCGGGCAAAGCCACCCCGGCGGCCCCAGTCGAGCTCGTGCGCCTTCCTCTGTCGCCCACAGGACCCACAGACCCAGGGCTTCTCCGGCGCCAGCCGCCACTCCTGGAGCCGTTCCCGCCACCCGTCGTGCCGGTGACCGCAACCGGGGCAGGACGGGGCGTGGGCGTTTCCGCCGCCGAGGAAGATGGGGTCCTCGGTGGTCTCCGAGAGCACCACGTGGCAGGCGTCCTCGCCCGCGGGTGGAGTCACGCCCTCCTTGAAGGGGACCAGCTCGAGAAACCTGGGGCCCGCCCGGTGGTGCAGCTCGCCGAGGTGGCCGAAGGAGGGGCCGATGAGGCGCAGCTGGCGGAGCGCCTCCAGCAGCTCCGGGGGATCCTGGAGGATGGCCCGGGGGTTCTCGGGGTGCAGGACGAGCTTGTGGTCGGGCATGAGCTCATGTCTCCTGGTTCGATCGCCCCAACGGGTCTCCGCCGGACGCGAGGTCACTCCATATCAGATCGGCGACGTCGCATCCATCTCTTTCGCTCTCTTTCGCTGCCGAGGAGTGGCAGTCGCCCGGCACCCGAGGCACGGACACCGGGGCGCCACTCTGGGGCAACCTGGCGTCCCTATCTCGAGGACGCCGATGTGGCCGCCCGTCACTCCAGACGAGAATCGGCCGGCACCGAGCCACCGGATGCTCGGGGGGAGATCGTTCGTCGCACGCTCACACGATGCAGCACCTCAGGACAACCCGTCGGTCATCGGGAGTCTGTTCGAGCACCGCCTCCCGTGCCCGTCCCGGTACGTGCACTGGCCCCTGTCACGCTGCTCCACGAATCGCCTCACCGGTGCCGGGATGCTCGCCCTGGGAATGGGCGGTTCCGTCCGGAGGGGCTTCAGCCGCCCCGGCACCGTCCGGACGGAGTCCCGGGGGCGCCCCTGCGACCCCGTCCGCGGCAGGACGCCCGCTGACCGATCCAGCTCCGTTTCGACGGAGCTCCGAGCCAGCGACGGAAGTCCCGGTCCCTTCCGGGCTTCGCCTCACCGGCAGCTCGCCGGCGCAGCCGGACGCGGCGCCAGCTCGGCCACCAGCTGCTCGATCTGGCGCTTGGACCCGTGGACGGCCCGCTTCAAGAGGACGTCCCGGTTCTCCTCGGTGACGTGCGGAGCCAGCCTCTCGATGCCGCTCAGGTGGAGGCGGCCGCGCCCCTGCCAGAGGAGGTCCGCTTGTCGAGGGCGAATCTCAGTCTGGGTCGAGAAACCCCCTCCCGCGCGGGCGACAGTGGCGCAGCCTCCGGGGCTCACCCGCTTTCCGACCCGATGGCACGACCCCGACCCCCTGTGCTAGCGTCCGCGGGCGTGAAGAGGAATCCGCGACGGAGGGCACTCGTCGCGCTCCTGCTCGGCCCCGGTCTGGCGGTGGGCGGCGTGGCCGCGGCCGAGCCCGCCTCCCCGGCCCCCCGGGGACACCTCCTGATCATCGGCGGCGGGACGCGCCCCCCGGAGCTCATGGCCCGCGTGGCGGAGCTGGCGGGTGGCCCCGGGGCCCGCGTGGCCGTCGTCCCCAACGCCAGCTCGGTTCCCGAGGAGGTCGGCCCCGAGCAGGCGGCGGAGCTCGCGGCGGCCGGCGCGGGCGAGGCCTTTCCCCTTCAGGCCACGCCGGAGACCGCACGCGACCCCGCCACCCTCGAGGCGCTCGAAGGCGTGACCGGCGTCTTCTTCTCCGGCGGTGACCAGAGCCGCCTGACCCGGGCGCTCCTCGGCACCCCGCTCCTCGAGCGTCTTCGCGAGGTCCACGCGCGAGGAGGGGTCGTGGCCGGCACCAGCGCCGGAGCCGCGATCATGGGGCCGCTCATGATCACCGGCGACGAGCGAGGCCCGCCGCCCGAGGACGAGGACGAGGAGGGCTTCACCACCATCCGCGCCGACGACGTCGTCACCACCCCGGGGCTCGGCTTCCTCGCCGGCGTGGTCTTCGACCAGCACTTCGTGGCCCGCAAGCGTCTCAACCGCCTGATCAGCGTGGTCCTCGAGAACCCCGATCTCCTCGGCGTCGGCATCGACGAGTCCACGGCCATCCTGGTGCGGCCCGACCGCACCTTCGAGGTCCTCGGGCGCAGCCAGGTCGTGGTGCTCGACGCGAGCGGGGCCGAGATCTCCACCGGTCCCGAGGGCCATATCGCCGGCCACGGGATGGCGCTCCACGTGCTGCGAGCCGGCCAGCGCTTCGACCTCGCGGCCCGCCGGCCCCTGCCCCGATGACCACCGACGCCCCGTCGCGCCTCCAGGCCCCCCACACCTTCGTCATCATCTTCGGCGTCGTCGTCTTCGCGTTCCTCCTCACCCACCTGGTCCCGGCCGGGCGCTTCGACACCTCCACCGTCACCTTCGTGGACTCCCAGGGCGCCGAGCGCACGCGGGAGGTCCTCGACCCCGACAGCTACGAGGTGACGGGCTCCGCCGGGGTGGGGCTGTTCGGCTCGGGGGACGAGACGGGGCTGTTCAACTACGCCTTCGACGGCCTGGTCTCCGGCGACCGGATGGGGGCGGCGGTGGGGGTGGTGGCCTTCCTCCTCGTGGTGGGCGGCGCCTTCGGCGTCGTGCTGCGCACGCGCGCGATCGAGACCGGGATCCTGGCGTCGCTTCACCGCACCGCCGGCGCCGAGGCGGCGGTGATCCCGACGATGTTCGTGCTCTTCTCTCTCGGGGGCGCGGTCTTCGGCATGGGCGAGGAGGCCATCGCCTTTGCCATGGTGATCGTCCCCGTGCTCGTCGCTCTCGGCTACGACTCGGTCGTGGGGGTGCTGGTCACCTTCGGCGCCACCCAGATCGGCTTCGCCACCTCGTGGATGAACCCCTTCAGCGTGGGGATCGCGCAGGGGGTCGCCGGGGTGCCCATGATGTCGGGGGCGGCCTTCCGGGTGGCGATGTGGGTCGGCTTCACCGCGCTCGGCCTCGCCTACACGTGGGTCTACGCCCGCGGGATCAAGAGAGCGCCGGAGAGCTCGATCGCCTGGGAGACCGACGCCTTCTTCCGCGACGACCTGCGCCAGGCCCGGGCCGGGGAGGTGCGCTTCGGCCCCGGGCACGCCCTGGTGCTGCTGAGCGTCCTGCTCGCCATCGTCTGGGTGGTCTGGGGCGTGACGTTCCGGGCCTACTACATCCCCGAGATCGCCAGCCAGTTCTTCGTGATGGGCGTCGTGGCCGGCGCGATCGGGGTCGTCTTCCGGCTCGACGGCATGGGAGTGAACGACATGGCCACGAGCTTCCTCCAGGGGGCGCGCGACCTGCTCGGCGCGGCCCTGGTGGTGGGCATGGCCAAGGGCATCGTCCTCGTCCTCGGGGGCGACCAGGCTGCGGAGCCCAGCGTCCTCAACACCGTTCTCCACGGGGCGGGGCAGCTGCTGAGCGGCCTCCCGGCCCCGGCCTGCGCCTGGCTCATGCTCGCGCTCCAGTCGGTCATCAACTTCTTCGTGGTCTCCGGCTCCGGCCAGGCCGCCCTCACCATGCCCATCATGGCCCCCCTCGCCGACCTCGTCGGGGTCACCCGCCAGGTGGCGATCCTGGCCTTCCAGCTGGGCGACGGCTTCACCAACCTCATCGTGCCCACCTCGGGCGCGCTCATCGGGACGCTCGGCGTGGCCCGCCTGGACTGGGCGGTGTGGGCGCGTTTCCAGATCAGGCTCCAGGCCCTGCTCTTCCTGGTGGCGTCGCTGGTGGTGGTCCTCGCCGTCCTCGTCGGGTATCAGTAGGAGGCACCGATGTCTGGCGAACCCGCCCCCGGCCTGACCCTCCTCCGCGGGGCCGACGTCTACGCCCCCGAGCACCTCGGCCCCCGGGACCTGCTCCTGGGAGGCGGCCGCATCCTGGGCCTGGCCGAGCAGATCGCGCCTCCTTCGGGGGTGGAGGTGGAGACGGTCGCGGCCGCAGGCCTGGTCGCCATCCCGGGGCTCGTGGACCTGCACGTCCACTTCGCCGGCGCCGGGGGCGAGGGTGGGCCGGCCACCCGGACGCCGGAGCTGTCGGCCTCCGCGCTCCTGGCCGGCGGAACCACGACGTCGGTGGGGTGCCTCGGGGCGGATGGGGTGACGCGAACGATCTCGGCCCTGCTGATGAAGGCCAAGGGGCTCCGCGAGGAAGGGGTCTCGGCCTGGATCTACACCGGCGCCTACCAGGTCCCCCTGCCCACGCTCCTCGGCGACGTGGCCGGGGACCTGGCGCTGGTCGAGGAGGTGGTGGGCGTGGGCGAGGTGGCGGTGGCCGACCACCGCTCCTCTCACCTGAGCGTGGAGGAGCTCGTCCGCCTCGCCAGCCGCGCGCGGATCGGGGGGATGCTCGGCGGCAAGGCCGGCATCGTCCACCTGCACCTGGGCGACGGCGCGGGAACCCTCGATCTCGTCGACCGGGCGGTCGAGACGAGCGAGCTGCGCCACTCGCAGTTCCTGCCGACGCACGCGAACCGCAGCCGGACGGTCTTCGAGGAGGCCCGGCGCTACGCGGCACGGGGCCCGGTGGATCTGACGACCTCCGCCTTCGCCGTCTTCCCGGACGAGGAGGTGAAGCCCTCCCGGGCCCTGGCCGCGCTCCTGGAGGACGACGTCCCCGCGGGACACGTGACGATGTCCTCGGACGGGGGCGGGTCGCTGCCCCGCTTCGACGCCGAGGGCGTCCTGCGGGGCACGGAGGTGGGAGACCCCGCGTCCCTCTTCGCCGAGCTGAGAGACGCCGTCACCCGGGAGGGCCTGCCCCTGGAGCGGGCGCTTCCCAGCGTGACCTCGAACCCCGCCCGGATCCTGAAGCTGGCGCGCAAGGGTCGCCTCGCCGCGGGAATGGACGCGGACATCGTGCTCCTCGACCGGGAGCTCGGTCTCCGTCACGTCATGTCGGGAGGGACCTGGCGTGTCGGGTCCCGGGGCCAGGACCCGAGATGACGAGGCGCGAGGTCGTGGAACGGGTGCTGGAGAACATGCTGGCCTTCATCGACGCGGCCCGGGAGAGGGCACAATGAGACCGGGAGAGCACCGAAGATGAGCGAGTCCGTGGACGGTCGGGAGCGGAACCAGGACGTCCCGCCGGCACCCGGCGAGCGCGGGGTGCACCCCGCGGTCCAGGTCGGCTGGATGTTCGGGCGCGTGGTCAACGCCGTCTTCCTGGCGACGATGGTCATCTTCGCCGAGGCGAGCCTCGCGCGATGGGTGCCGCTGCGGCCTCCGCTGTTCGGCCTGCTCGTCTTCGTGGCCGTCCTGGCCCTCGGGCTGTGGCACGCCCGGCTGCTGTTCAGGAGCTGGAGGTGGGCGCTGAGGCCGGACGACGTGGTCGCCCGCTACGGCGTGGTCTGGCGGGTGAGCCGCTCGATCCCCCGGGTGCGGGTGCAGCACGTGGACGTGCGCTCCGGCCCCGTCGACCGGGCTCTCGGGCTCGTCGAGGTCTCGCTCCACGTGGCGGGCTCGGCGGGACCGGTCCTGACCATCCCCGGCCTCGCCCCCGCCGAGGCCGAGGCCCTGCGCGAGGCGCTGCTCGACTCGGCGAAGGTCTCGTGAGCGACGAGGCCCCCCGCCCGACCGAAGGCGTCGAGGCGCGTCGCCTCCACCCCCTCACCGTCCTTCTCGAGGTCGGGCGCGTGCTCGGGCGGCTTGCCTGGTTCCTCGTGATGATCCTCGTGGTCAGCTCGCTCGGGGGCCGCCAGTCCGACCCCGCCACCTGGATCTTCCTCCTCGCCGGCTCCGGGATCCTGGTGGCCCTCGCGCGGTACCTGAGCCTCCGCTACTGGGTCGACGGGGGGAGGCTCGTCATCCGCAGCGGGATCGTCTCCCGGCAGGTGCGCACGATCCCCCTCGACAAGATCCAGAACGTCGAGCTGCGGCAGAACCCGATCCAGCAGCTCGCGGGGGTCGTGGACTTCCGCATCGAGACCGCCGCCGGACCCGAGGCCGAGGCCCACCTGGCGGTGCTGTCCCGGGACGAGGCCGAGCGGCTGAAGGCCGCGCTCCTCTCGGCACGGACGGGGGCCACGGACGAGCCCGAGGCCCGGCCCCGCCCCACCGTCATCTGGCAGGCCGGCCTCGGCGACCTCGTCCTCCTCGGCGCCACCTCGAACCGCGCGGGGGCGATCGTCGGCGCCCTCGCGGGAATGCTGTTCTTCCTCGGACAGGAGCTGCCCAGCTACTTCGAGAGGCTGCGCGAGGGCGTGGAGGGCGTCGCGGGGGTGGTGAGCCCCCTCCTCGCCGGCGCCGTGCTCCTCGGCGCCATGCTGCTCTTCGGCTGGCTCCTCTCCATCGTGCTGACCGTCATCGGCTACTTCGACTTCCAGGTCACGCGCGAGCCCGACGGCCGCCTGCGCCGGCGTTACGGGCTGCTCTCCCGCTTCGAGACCGTGGTGAACCCGGCCCGCATCCAGCTCCTGCGTCTCGGGGCCTCGTGGCTGCGGCGACGTCTCGGCTTCTGGGAGGTGGCGGCCCACACCGCCGGCTCCGCCTTCGACGGACAGGGCGCGGGCTCGGCGCTTCTTTGTCCGCTCCTGCGCCGGAGCGAGCTCGCCGGCTTCAGCGAGCGGCTCCTCCCGGGACTCGACCTCGAGTCCGTCGAGTGGCGGCCGGTGAGCCGCGCCACCATCCGCCGCGGGTTCATCCGGTACCTGGTCGTCGCCCTCGTCCTGGTGGGAACAGCCGTGGCCGGCCTCGGTCACTGGGTCTGGACGGCCGCCCTCGTCCCCGGCGTCCTCCTGGCCTGGCTTGTGGCCCACCGACGCTACCGCGTCCTCGCCTGGGCGCTCCACGCCGGCCACCTCGTCTCTCGCACCGGCCTGCTGCACCGGCGCCTCACCATCGTCCCCGAGAGCAAGATCCAATGGGTCGGCCTGACCCAGAGCCCGTTCCAGCGACGGCTGGGGATCGCGTCGGCGACCATCGCCACCGCCGCCGGGGCCGCGCACATCGTGGATCTCGAGGGGGAGGAAGCCGTCGAGCTCCAGCGGTCGCTCTCCCGCGCGGCCTCCGCCGCGGGGGCCTGGCTTCCCGACGCCGTCTGACCGCCGCCGTCCGACGCGCGTGCTACAGTACGCACTTCTCCGACGGACGGTCCATGAAGGTCCTCTTCCGAGCCATCTTCGGACTTGCGCTGACCCTGGGTGCGTCCACCCGGGCGGCGGCGGCGCCGGCCGAGCCGTTCGATCCCGCCTCGCCCCGTGTCGTTCGCCTCGGGGTGGTGATGGACGGTGAGGCCCCCCGCACGACGCCGATCGCCGAGCGGTTCCGGCGCGAGATCCGCACGCTGCTCGACGGCGAGTTCACGGTCGAGGAGACGAACCTCGCCGCGGACTGGACCCTTCCCGGAGTGGCCGCCGCTCTCGACCGCCTGCTGTCCGATCCCGCCGTCGACGTCGTCCTGGCCGCGGGCATCCTGGCCTCCGACGAGGCCTGCCGCCGCCGGGACCTGCCCAAGCCGGTGATCGCACCGTACGTGCTGGACGCCGCGATCCAGGGGTGTCCGATGGAGCAGGGACGCAGCGGACAGCCGAACCTCGTCTACGCCACCTACCCGCCTTCGTTCGCCTCGGACATCGAGATCTTCCGCTCCATCGTGCCCTTCGATCGCCTGGCCGTGGTCACCACCGCCACGAGGGGCGGGGCGGCCGCGGTGGTGCCCGAGCGCCTCGCCGCCGCCGGACGTGAGCTGGGCGTCTCCGTCGTGAACGTCGTGGCCGGTCGAGATGCCGCCTCCACCCTCGAGGCCATCCCCGGGGACGTCGATGCGGTGTACTTCACGCCGCTCCTGCGCCTCGACGAGGACACGATCCGACGGCTCGCGGAGGGACTGATCGAGCGACGCCTGCCGGCCTTCTCCGGCTTCTCCTCCCGGGACGTGGAGCTGGGAATGCTGGCCACCAACTCCCCGGACACGGACATCGACCGCCTCGCCCGGCGCACGGCCCTGAACCTCCAGCGGATCCTCCTCGGCGAGCCCGCGGAATCCCTCCCGGTGACCTTCGCAAGGGGCGAGGAGCTGACCGTCAACATGGCGACCGCGCGGGCCCTCGGGACCTACCCCCCCTGGTCGCTGCTGACTGACGCCCGCCTCCTGAACGAGGTGCGCCAGCAGGTCGCCCGGACGCTCAGCCTGGACGAGGCCGTGCGCGAGGCCCGCACCGCCAACCTGGACCTCCGCGCCGCGGAGCAGGCGGTCGCGGCGGGAGCGGCCGAGGTCCGACGCGCGCGGGCCCCCCTCCTGCCGCGGCTCGACGTCCTCGGCCAGGGCCGCGTGATCGACGAGGACCGGGCGGCGGCCAGCTTCGGCTCCCAGCCCCAGCGGAGCCTCCTGGCCTCGGTGGACCTCAGCCAGCTCGTCTACTCGGATGAGGCCTGGGCGGGGTACGAGATCCAGCAGCGCCTGCAGGAAGCGAGAGAGAGCGAGCGGGACCGCATCGCGCTCGAGGTCACCCTCGAGACGGCCTCCGCCTACATCGAAGTCCTGCGGGCCAAGACCCGGGAGCGCATCGCCCGCGAGAACCTGCGCCTGACCCGGGAGAACCTCGAGCGGGCCCGGATCCGCACCCAGGTCGGCGTCGCCAGCCGCGCGGAGCTGTACCGCTGGGAGTCCCAGATCGCCGCCGACCGGCAGGCCGTCATCTTCGCGAACGCCCAGCGCAACAACGCGGAGATCCAGCTCAACCGCGTCCTCGACCGCCCGGGCGAGGAGCCGTTCGCGACGCGCGAGGTCGGGCTCGAGGACCCGTCGCTCATCACCAGCGACCCCCGGATCCGTCGCTACATCGACAACCCCTGGATCTTCCGGGTCTTCCGCGCGTTCCACGTGGACGCGGCCCGGCGCAACTCCCCCGAGCTCGTGGCCCTCGAGGCGCAGATCCGCGCGCAGGAGCGCAGCCTCACCGCGGCGAAGCGGGCCTTCTGGGTCCCGGTCTTCGGTCTGCGGGCCAGCCTCGGGCGCCGGCTGGCGGAAGGCGGCGCGGGCGTCCTCGACGGCGCCTCGTCGCCGCTGCCCCCCGAGTTCCCGGTGCCCGACCGCAACAGCTGGGAGGTGGGGGTCCAGGCCACGCTCCCGCTCTTCGCGGGGGGAGAGCGCGCGGCCCGGCGCTCCCAGGCCGAGCTGGAGCTCGAGCGGCTGCGGACGGAGTACGCGGCCGTGGCCAATCGCGTCGAGCAGCGGGTCCGCTCCGCCCTCCACAACACGGGGGCCTCCTACACCTCCATCGGCCTCGCCCGGCAGAGCGCCGAAGCCGCCCGTCGCAACCTCGAGCTCGTCCAGGACTCCTACGGCCGCGGCGTCGTGTCGATCATCGACCTGCTCGACGCCCAGAACGCCGCCATCACCGCCGAGGCCACCGCCGCCAACGCCATCAACGACTTCCTCCTCGACCTGATGGAGGTCGAGCGGGCGGTGGGCCGCTTCGGCTTCTTCGTGACCCCGGCCGAGCGCCAGGACTACTTCGACCGCCTCAACGGGTACGTCGCCGAGGCGGAGGCCGCGGCCCGGGAGAGCGCCGCACCGTGAATCGAGGACCCGCCATGCCGATCGACCCCGACACCCGCCGCTCCGCCGGGACCCCGCGAGGAGGGGCCGCCCTCGGCATGGCCCTCGCCTCCGCCCTCGCGGCCGGGTCTCTCGCGTGCGGCCCGGAGGCGGCCCCACCCCAGGCGGAGCTGCGGCCCGTGCGCTTCGAGGTCGTCTCCTCCGTGGACGCCGGGCGGCGGCGCAGCTTCTCGGGGACGTGCCAGTCCGCCCTGGAGCCGCGGCTCAGCTTCAAGGTCGGCGGCACCATCGCCCGCCGTCCGGTCGACATGGGCGACCGGGTGGCGCGGGGGACGCTCATCGCCGAGCTCGATCCCCGCGACTTCCAGCTCCAGGTCGAGGAGGCGGCGGCCGCGCTGCGCAGCGCGGAGGCCGAGTCGCGCAACACCCAGGCCCGCTTCGACCGCATCCGGGGGCTTTACGAGAACGGCAACGCCTCGCGCACGGACTTCGACGCGGCACGGGCGGCGGCCGAGTCGGGTCGCGCCTACGAGGAGTCGGTGCGCAAGCGCCTCGATCTCGCGCGCCAGCAGCTGTCCTACACCCGGCTCGTGGCCCCGGTGGCGGGGGCCATCGCCGAGGTGAGCGCGGAGGTGAACGAGAACGTCCGTGCCGGCCAGGAGGTGGTGCGGCTTGCGGCGGAGACGGGCTACGAGGTCGTGGTGACGGTGCCGGAGACCCTCATCGGCCAGATCCGCCAGGGACAGGACGTGCGGGTGACGTTCGACGCCATCCCCGGTCGCGCCTTCGTCGCCACGGTCACCGAGGTCGGTGTCACCTCGTCGAGCACCGGGACCGCGTTCCCGGTCAAGGCGCGGCTCGCGGCGGACGACCCCGGGGTGCGCCCGGGGATGGCGGCCGAGGTGGAGTTCCGCTTCGACGCCCCGACCGACGGCGCCCACTTCCGGGTCCCCCCCCACGCGGTGTCCGAGGACCGCGCGGGGCGCTTCGTGATGGTCGTCGAGCCCGGCGACGGCGGGCAGGGCGTCGTCCGCCGCCGGGCGGTCCAGGTGGGGTCGCTGACCCCCGACGGGCTCGAGATCCTCGGGGGCCTGAGGGGCGGGGACCTCCTGGTCACCGCCGGGATCAGCCAGCTCGAGGACGGCGACACCGTGCGGCTCCGGGAGGAGGGGTAGGCCTCTTGGACCTCACGCGCTTCGCCCTCGAGAGGAGGGTCGTCACCGGGGTCGCGATCGTGGTCCTCGTCCTGATGGGGCTGCAGGCCTTCCTCTCCCTTCCGCGCTCGGAGGACCCCGGCTTCGTGATCCGGGTGGCGTTGGTCACCACCTACTTCCCCGGCGCCAGCCCGCAGCGCGTCGAGCAGCTCGTCACCGACAAGCTCGAGAAGGCCATCCAGGAGATCCCCGAGCTCGACTTCATCTCCAGCCAGTCCAAGACCGGGGTCTCGATCGTCTACGTGAACGTCCGGGAGCGCTACAGGGTCATGCGCCCGATCTGGGACGACCTGCGGCGCAAGGTCGAGCGGGCCTCGCGCGAGCTTCCCGACGGGGTCCGCGGGCCCTTCGTCAACGACGAGTTCGGCGACGTCTTCGGCATCCTCCTCGGGCTCACCGGTGACGGCTTCGACTACGCGGAGCTCAAGGACATCGCCGACCAGATGCGCGACCAGCTCCTGCGCCTCGAGGACGTGGCCAAGGTGGAGATCAACGGGGCCCAGGCGGAGCGGGTCTTCGTCGAGTACAACAACTCCCGCCTGGCCGAGCTGGGGCTGTCGCCGGGGCAGCTGCGCTCCATCCTCGAGAGCCGCAACATCATCATCCCCGGGGGCAGCGTGACGGTGGGGCCCGAGCGCATTGCCCTCGAGCCCTCGGGCAACTTCGAGTCGGTGGAGGACCTCCGCGAGGCGATCGTCTCGCTCCCGGGCCGCCGGGAGCTCGTGGCCCTCGGCGACATCGCCCGCGTCACCCGCGGCTACATCGACCCGCCCGAGGCGAAGATGTTCACGAACGGCGTGCCCTCCCTGGGCCTCGCCGTCTCCCTGCGCGAGGGGGGCGACATCAGCCGCCTCGGGGCCGAGGTCGACGCGCTCCTCTCCCGCCTGCGCGCCGCCTATCCCATCGGCGTGGACCTCGAGGTCCTGAACTTCCAGCCCCGGACCGTGGACGGGAAGGTGCACGAGTTCGTCGTCAACCTGCTCCAGAGCGTGGGGATCGTCCTGCTGGTCATGCTCCTCATGCTGGGCCTGCGCACCGGCCTCGTGGTGGCCAGCCTCATCCCCACCACCATGATCCTGTCGTTCCTGGTGATGTCACTCCTCGACATCGGCCTCGACCAGATGTCGCTGGCGTCGCTGATCATCGCCCTCGGCATGCTCGTCGACAACGCGATCGTGATGTCGGAGTCGATCATGGTGCAGATGGCGGCGGGACGCCCGCGCACGGAGGCCGCCCTGAGCTCGGCCCACGAGCTCCGGACCCCGCTCCTCACCTCGTCGCTCACCACCGCCGCCGCGTTCCTGCCCATCTTTCTCGCGAAGTCCTCCACCGGGGAATACACGGCCCCGCTCTTCAAGGTGGTGACGATCGCGCTCCTGTGCTCCTGGGTGCTGGCCCTCACCGTGACCCCACTCCTGGCCGTCACCTTCCTGAAGGTGCGGCCGAGTCCCGGGGAGACCGGCTACGACACCCCCTTCTACCGGCGCTACCGGGCGCTGCTGCTCGGCGGCCTGCGGCGGCCCTGGCGGGCGCTGGCCGGGGTCCTCGGCCTCCTCCTCCTCGCCTTCGCGGGCATGGGCCAGCTGCCCTTCGTCTTCTTCCCGCCCTCGGACAAGAGCACCTTCACCGCGGCGCTGGAGATGCCGCTCGGGACCTCCATCGAGCGCACGGAGGAGATCGCCCGCGCGGTCAACGGCTACATCGACCGGGAGCTGCGGGTCTCGGCCGAGCGCGAGACGGGGGTCACGAGCTGGGGAACCTGGATCGGGGAGGGGGCACCGAAGTTCGAGCTGGCCTACAACCCCGAGCCCCCCAGCCCCAACTACACGTTCCTGCTCGTGAACACGACGTCGCGGGAGACGCTCCTCGAGACGATCCCGCGCCTCGAGGCCTTCTGCCGGGAAGCCTTTCCGGACCTGGAGGTCACCGCCCACCCGCTCGGCATGGGCCCTCCGATCGAGGTCCCCGTCGAGGTCCGCCTCTCGGGCGACGACACCGAGACGATCTTCCAGCTCGTGGACCGCGTCCGGGCCCGGCTGAGGTCCATCCCGGGAACGAAGACCGTGCGCGACAACTGGGGCCTGCGCACGAAGAAGCTGGTGGTGCGGATCGACGAGCCCCGGGCCCTGCGGGCCGGGGTCACCAACGAGGACGTGGCCATCTCCCTGCAGGCGGTGCTCTCGGGCATCGAGACGACGCAGTTCCGCGAGGCCGACGAGGTGATCCCGGTGACCCTGCGCTCGGTGGCCGCCGACCGGCAGGACCTGGGCAAGCTGGAGACCCTGAACGTCTACTCGCAGGCCACGGGCCGCTCCGTCCCCCTCAAGCAGGTGGCGGACGTGGCGGTGGAGTGGGAGCCCTCGCGCATCTACCGCCGCGACCGCCTCCGCACGGTGACCGTGGAGTCCGACGTGCAGACCGGCACCACCGCCGCGTCCGTCATCGCCGCGCTGCGCCCCTGGCTCGAGGAGGAGAGCGCGGGCTGGGGCCTGGGCTACCGATGGGAGCTGGGCGGGGAGAGCGAGACGTCGACGAAAGCCAACGAGTCGATCGTGGTCAACCTGCCGCTGGTGGGGCTGATCATACTCATGCTCCTCGTCTGGCAGTTCAACTCGCTGGTGAAGCCGGCCATCATCCTGATGACCATCCCGCTGTCGCTCATCGGGGTGAGCTTCGGCCTGCTGGTCGCGCGACAGTACATGGGCTTCATGCCCTTCCTCGGGATCATCTCGCTCGCCGGCATCGTCATCAACAACGCCATCGTCCTCATCGACCGCATCGACATCGAGATCGGGGAGAACGGCCTCGCGCCGCCGCAGGCGGTGCTCGAGGCCGCGCAGCGGCGCCTGCGCCCCATCCTGCTCACCACCGCCACCACGGTGGGGGGCCTCCTCCCCCTGTGGCTGGGCGGGGGAGCGATGTGGGAGGCGATGGCGGTGGCCATCATCTTCGGCCTCGCCTTCGCTACCGCCCTCACCCTCGGAGTCGTCCCGATCCTGTACTCGCTCTTCTACCGCGTGCGCTACGACACGCAGGAGAGCTGAGCCCCCAGGGGTCTGGGCGAGGGCTCAGGCCGACCGGCGCCGGCGGGCCAGGCGGCGACTGGCGGAGCGTAGCTTGCGGTGCGCGTCGAAGAGGCGAACGTAGTCCGACTCCCGGCGGCCGCCCTTCGCGATCACCACCTCGCCGAGGGCGCGCTTCTCGGCGGCGCTCCAGCCGTCCAGCCCCGGCAGGACCGCCACCAGCGGGGCCCAGCGGCGCCAGGCCAGCCGCTGGCCGGCGGTCAGGTCCCGCATGCCGCCCGTCCCGAGCCGCTCCGCGGCCTCTCGGGCCAGGACACGTTCCGCTCGCCCACGGTCGGAGCCGAAGCGCCGGGCCAGGCTCGACACGACGGCCAGGCCGACGTTCGCGAGGGGCAGCAGGCCGATCACGTCCTCGCGCTCGCGCCCGCAGTGCAGGTAGACGTTCTCCTGGGCGAGCTGTCGGAGCGTCGAGAGGCTCGAGCGGTGCCGGGGATTCGACCTCATGCGGCGGAGCTCGGACCGCATGAGCCGGAGCGTGGCCGGGTCCTTGGGCCGGAAGCCGAGCTTCTGGTAGAACCACCAGGCTCCCGACTGCAGCCCCTCGTCGTTCCCGTCGCCGCCGAGCTGGTAGGGGTAGATCGTGAAGCTGTCCGAGCCGAAGAGGGCGCACACCGTCGCCATGACGCGCCCGTAGATGTGCGCGGCCTCCGCCCCCCGGTAGGTCTCGAAGACGTTGTAGGCCATCTCCGCCGAGCCGAAGAGCGCGCTGTTCAGCACATAGCCGATCGGCACGCCGTTCTTGAGGGTCAGGAAGCCGTAGACCGCCTCGAGCAGCAGGCGGCGCTCGGGGATCATGCCGATCGCGGCCAGCTCCAGGCCCTCCCCGCAGTCGAAGATCCGCACGTCGTCGGGGTCACCCTAGGCGAAGGCGTCGAGGTCGCGGCTCCGGGTCACCATCGACTCGCGCGCCCGGTCGATGATCCGCTGCCCGTCCCGTCGCGAGAGCGTCTCCACGCCGAGGGGCGGGCGCCGCACCTCGGCGCACAGGTCGGGCCGACCGCGCCTGAGGGGCCCGGACTGGACGACGACCGGCCCCCGGGGGACGTGGGCGTGCGTTCGCGACGGCGTCCCGGGTCCAGGAGCGAGACGCAGAAACAGATCGAGGTCCTCGTAGAGCGACTCCCGCACGAACGGCCCGGCCTCCAGCGCCTGGAAGCGGCGCACGACGAAGGCGGCGTCGGTCTCCCGCGGCCCCTTCATTCGATCGATCCACTCCCTTAGCGTGAGCGGCACCTCGTCGAGGGCGGGCGTCTCCGCGTAGAGTGCCAGCAGGTGGAGCACCCGCTCCAGCTTGTCGGGCTGCTCGACCTGGTCCCAGTCGACTCTCAGCCGCCCCGGCCAGCGGCTCGCCAGCCACTCGGCCATCCCCACGAAGCAGGGGTAGACGATCTCGCAGCCGGCGATCCCGCTGTCCTCCAGGGCGGCGGCGTGGCGCCGCAGGTCGCGGCGTCGCTCGAAGCCCGCCAGCATGCGCTCGACCCGGGCCAGCAGCGCCGCATCGTCGGGGTAGGCGCGGAGGAAGCAGAGCACCTCGTGCAGGCGCGCGACTGCCCCCGCCGATCGCAGATCCTGCCGCTCGAGGCGGCCGAGCAGCTCCCGCTTGCGGGGACCCGTCCCCTCTCCGTACTGCATCTTCAGACGCTCGAGGCGGCGCAGGGTGGCAGTGCTCACGTGTCGACCGCGCGTATCTTACGCGACGGGGCGGTCCGTCGTCCGGTCCTTTCAGGATCCGACTCGACGGTGGGCGGTGTAGGCCGACGCCGGGACGACGGCGCGCAGGGCGCACAGGCGATCGGCGGACAGGGGGGGCAGGGCGCCGGCAGCGGCGTTCTCCTCGAGCTGGGCCATGGTGCGTACGCCGCAGGCCACCGTCGTCACTGCCGGGTGGGCGAGGCAGTAGCGGATCGCGGCCTGAGCCGGCGTGGTCCCCACCTCCGCCGCCTCCGCCAGCTGCGCCTGGACGGCCTCGACCGTTGCCCGGCCGTGCTCGAGGTACTCCGCGGCCGGCTTCGATGCCAGCAGACCCTTCGCCAGCCCGCCCCGAACGACGACGCCCACGTCGGCGCCGTGCAGCCGCTCGAGGCACTCTTCCTCCGGACGGCGATCGAGCAGGCTGTACTGCATCATCACGCTGGTCAGCCGCGACCTGCGGACCCATTCGTGGATGACGTTGGGGCGTATGGACGAGATCCCGTAGTGTCGGATCGCGCCCGACCGCTTCAGCCCCTCGAAGGCCTCGATGGCCTCGTCGATCGGGTCGTCGACGGTCCCCCCGTGCAGCTGGTAGAGGTCGATGCAGTCGGTCCGCAGGCGCCTCAGGCTGCCGTGGACCGATTCCTCGATGTGGGACCTGCGCGGGTTCCAGTCCCAGCCGGAGCCGTCCGGCCGCCACTGGTTCCCGACCTTCGTGGCCACGACCGCGGAGTGACGGCGGCCCTGGAGGGCCCGACCGAGGGTGACCTCGTTCTCGCCGTGCTGGTAGAGGTCGGCGGTGTCGAAGAAGTCGATGCCCCGGTCGAGGGCGGCGTGGATCAGCCGCTCGTTGGCAGCGTGGTCCTCCCCCAGCGACATGCAGCCGAAGCCGACCACGCCGATCTCGAGTCCGGAGCGCCCCAGCCGGCGGCGGATCATCCCGGTCCGTCCGGACGCGCGGAGATCAGGACCTTGATCCCCTCGCCCTTCGTGCACAGGTCGAAGGCATCTTTCCACCGCTCGAGGGGCAGGCGGTGCGTGATCAGGTCGTCGAGGCGGACCCGGCCCTGCTCCAGGATGCGCATCGTGCGCTCCCAGGTCTTGCCGGTGTAGCCCACCGTCCCCCTGAAGACGAGCTGCTTGTAGATCGTGGCGTCGAGAGGCACCTCGACGTCGTGCCCGAAGATCCCCACCTGCACGTAGGTCCCGAGCGGTCGGAGAGCGTCCAGACAGGCGCGGGCGGAGGAGGCCACGCCGGCGCACTCGAAGGCCAGGTCGACTCCCCGTCCCCCGGTCACGTCGCGCACGACCTCCGCGAGGTCCTCCTCCTCGACGTTCACCACGCGGTGCGCCCCGATCTCCCGGGCCCGCTCGCGCCGCACGGTGTCGGTGGCGGTGCCGGCCACGATCACCTGCACCCCGTCGGCCACGAGGAGCTTCAGGCACAGCAGCCCGATCGGCCCCGGCCCCGACAGCAGGACGACGTCCCCGAGCCGCACCCCGCTCAGCTCCTCCACCGGCTGCACCGCCGCGGCGAGGGGTTCGCAGAGGGCGGCCTCGTCGAGACCCATGTGCTCGGGAACCCGGTAGAGCTGGTCGGGGCGCACCACCGCGTACGGGGCGAAGGCGCCGTGGACGCCGTGCCCCATGCCCCGGCGCTCCGGGCAGAACATGAACTCGCCGCTGCGACAGTGGACGCAACGGCCGCAGGTCACGGCCGAGGCGGGGAGGACGGTGACCCGGTCCCCCACCGCCACGCCGCGGACGCCACGGCCCACCTCGGCCACGGTGCCCGCAAACTCGTGACCCATGATCACCGGCGGATGGCTGCGGAAGGTCCCGTGGTAGACGTGCAGGTCGGTGCCGCAGATGCCGGTCCCGGCCACCGCGACCTTCACCCGTCCCTCACCGCACGCGGGCTCCGGGACCTCCCGCACCTCGACGAAGCCTTCCCCCGCCTCGTACTTCACCAGGGCCGGCATCGTCCGGCTCACGCCTCGCCTCCTTCCAGGATCCGGAGCGCCTGCTCGACCACGTTCGAGGCCCGCAAGCCGTACAGATCCAGCAGCTCCCCGGCCTGCCCCGACTGACCGAAGACGTCCATGACCCCCACGCGCCGCACCGGGGCGGGGTGGTTCTCGGCGAGCAGGCCGGCGACCGCCTCGCCCAGCCCCCCGAGGATCGAGTGCTCCTCCACCGTCACCAGCCCCCGGGTCTGCCGGGCCGCGTCGAGGAGGACGGCCTCGTCGAGCGGCTTGACCGTGGGCACGTGGATCACACGGACGGAGTGCCCGCGGGCCTCCAGCTCGTCGGCCGCCTTCAGCCCCTCGCTCACCATGATCCCGGTGGTGACGATGGCGACGTCGCGGCCGTCGCGGAGCACCTTCGCCCGGCCGATCGCGAACTCCCCGTGGACCTCCTCCACCACCGGGTAGACGTCGCGGCCGAAGCGCAGGTACACCGGCCCCACGAAGGCCGCGGCTGCCTTCGTGGCCGCCCTCGCCTCCTCGTAGTCGCCGGGGACCAGCACCGTCATGTTCGGGAGGCAGCGGGCGACGGCGATGTCCTCGTTGGCCTGATGCGAGGCCCCGTCCCCCCCGGTGGAGATCCCGCAGTGGGTGGCCCCCACTTTGACGTTGGCCCTCGGGTAGGCGATGGAGCTGCGGAGCTGGTCCCCGGCCCGGGCGGTGGCGAAGACCCCGAAGGTCGTGGCGAAGGGGACGAGCCCCTCCAGGGCCATCCCGGCGGCGACCGACAGCATGTTCTGCTCCTGCACCCCGCAGTTGAAGAAGCGGTCGGGGAAGACCTTCTCGAAGTCGCAGGTCCTGGTGGCCACCGACACGTCGGAGTCGAGGACCACGACCCGCGCGTTCTCCCGCCCGAGCTCGACCAGGGCGTCGGCGTAGCCCTGTCGGGTGTGCCTATGCTCCATCGCTCAGCTCCACCATCGCCCGGGCGTACTCTTCGTCGCTCGGGGGGGTGCCGTGCCACTTCGCCACGCCTTCCATGAAGGAGACCCCCTTCCCCTTGGTGGTGCGGGCGATGATCATCGAGGGCCGGCCCTTCGTGGCGCTCGCCTCCTCGACCGTCCCCATGATCTGGCGGTAGTCGTGTCCGTCGATCTCGTGGGTGTCCCAGCCGAAGGCCTCCCACTTCGGGGCCAGCGGGTCCAGGGGCATCACCTTCTCCGAGTCGCCGTCGGTCTGCAGGTAGTTCCGATCCACGAAGGCCACCACGTTGTCGAGGCGGTACTTGTGCCCGAACAGGGCGGCCTCCCAGGCCTGCCCCTCCTGGATCTCCCCGTCGCCGCAAAGGATGAAGACCCGGTGGGACCGTCCCTCGATCTTCGCGGCGAGGGCCATCCCGAGCCCGGTGGAGATCCCCAGCCCCAGCGTGCCGGTGGAGGCCTCGATTCCTGGCGTCCTGGGCTGGTATGGGTGGCCCTGGAGATGCGACCCCGGCCGGCGGAAGGTCTCGAGGTCCGTCTTCGGGAAGTACCCGCAGTCGGCCAGGACGGCGTAGATCACCGGCGTGCAGTGCCCCTTGGAGAGAACGAAGCGGTCCCGCTCCTCCCAGCTCGGGCGCGCGGGGTCGTGACGCATGATCCCGTGGTAGAGGGCCACCACCAGCTCGGTGGCCCCGAGGCTGCCTCCCACGTGCCCCGAGCGCGCCCGGTGGACCATGGTGAGGATGCTCCGCCGGATCTCCCGGGCCTTCTCCTCCAGGAGGGCGACCTTCGCCTCGTCCAGGGAGGACGCGGGGGGCCTGGTCAACGGCTCCCGGGCTTCCAGCTGAGCAGGCTCTTCATCCGAGCGTGCCCCTGACCACGCGAGGTGCTTCCGATCTCCGCGATCAGCCCCCGGGCCTCGGCGTGCTCGGGGCTCCGGTCGATGACGCGAGAGAGCATCGCCACCGCCCGGCTCCGGAGGCCCAGGCCGCCGTAGATGCGGGCGAGGAGGAGCAGGGCCTCGTCGTTCTCCGGCTCCTCCAGGAGCACGCTCAGGAGAAGCTCCTCGCCCTGCTTGACCCAGTTGGGGTTCTCCGCGTAGGCCCGGGCCAGCAGGACGCGACCGCGCGAGCGCGCCTCGCCCCGGGCCCGGGAGATGGCCGGCTCCAGCTGCTGGATGGCCTCGGAGTAGCGCTCCTGGGCGATGCTCTCCGCTCCCCGCTCGATCGCCTCCGCGGCCAGGGCCGCCTCCTCCGCGCCGTCGCGCCGCACCGGGGCTCTGGGCGCCGCCACCTGCTCGGCCAGCAGCTTCTCGTAGCGGGCGCGGAGATGCGGGCTGCACAGGACCTCGTACGCTTCGCCCAGGCGGCCGAAGATCTCGTCCAGCTGCTCGCGCAGGTCCGAGAGCGCGGGGTCGTGGTGGACGTCCGGGTGGAACCGCTTGGCGAGACGGAAGTAGGCCTCCCGGACCCGGGCCTCCCGGGCATCGCTCGGCACCCCGAGGACCTCGAAGTGGGTCCGCGCCGCCAGGTTCTCGTAGGCTTCGAGGACCTCCAGCCGACGGGTGTCGACCGGGGCCAGCTTCTGCGTCTTCTCGGCTTCGGCTGGCTCGCGATCGAGCGACGGCATGGCCATGGTCTGGCCAATGGGCAGATCGCGCAGCGGCTGCATCACCATCGTCTTCTCGACCGCGGACTCCCCCGGCGGCGGCAGGATCGTCGTCTTCTCGACCGCGGACTCCCCCGGTCGCGGCAGGATCGTCGTCTTCTCGACCGCGGACTGCCCCGGTGGCGGCAGGATCACCGTCTTCTCGACCGACGATTGTCCCTGGGGCGGCATGGCCACCGCATCCTTCTCCGCCGGCGACTCGGGGGGCTTGTCGGCGGGCAGCTCTTCCAGCGACGCGATGACGATCGTCTGCTCCGGCGCGGGCTCCTCCGTCGGAGGCGTGTCTGCCGCCGGCGCGACCGGAGCCTCCTCGTCCGCGGGAGCCGTCGAGTACCCCGCCGCATCCTCCGGGAGCGGGGCGTCTGCGGCGGTGGGCTCCTCCCCCTCGGCCGGGGAGATTCCGGTGACAGCGGGCTCGGCCGCGCGGGGCGGCGGCGCGGCCCGCGTCTTCGAGACGTCGGGAACGAAATCGACCACACCCGCCGAGAGGAGCCCGAAGAGGCTGCGGTTGAGCTGCTCCTCGGAGAGGGGGACGAGACTCCCCAGCTCGCGTGCGCTCAGCTTGCCGTTCACCCGCGAGAGGACGTATCCGTCGGCGGGGCTGAGGCTGATCCGCTGGAAGCGCAGCAGGGGGTCGTTGGAAAGGGCCAGAGTCTGGTCGAGGTCACCCAGGTTGAAACGGACGACGTCCGGATCGGAGACGCTCCGCGCGGCCTCCAGAATCAGCTCCCCGGTCGAGAGCCGGAGGGTCACGTCGCCCTCTCGCGTCCGATCTTCCGGCTCTTCTTCGAAGTGATAGCGGCCTTCGCTCCAGGAGAAGACCTTGCCGAGCACGGCCTTGACGTGGTTGCCAATCGCCTCCTCGAGACCGTCTTCGTCGAGGAACCCGAGCTCCACGAGCACGACCCCCAGGCGTCTCTTGTCGCGGAGCATGAAGCCGACCGCCCGCTTGAGGTTGTCTCGCGACAGGCGTCCCTGGCGGACGAGCATCTCGCCCATCCACTCCTCGCTCACGCTGCTGTCCGCGCTCACGATGTTCCCGCCGCGGAAGCGCACGCTCCGTCGCTCGTCCTTCAGGTGGAAGGACAGCAGCCCCGTCTTCCGGCCCACGAAGAGCTTGCGCAGGACTCCCGGGAGGACACCTTCCCAGAGCGGCCCGTCGATGGCTTCCATCACCGCGCATTCTATCTGACGAGGCCACTTCCTTCAGCGAATAACCTGCCAGTCTCTCTCGACGGTGCCAGGCGACGGCGTTCCGGGGGTCCGGGGGCGGGCCCCCCGAACTGACGTCCTCGCGGGGCCGATTCCAGCGGGAGTCGACGCGCGGCATTGACGCCATCGCGTCGAACGCGGTACCCCTGTGCGAGGGAGATCCCCGATGGACCTCGTCGCCGGCACGTCGCCACGCGGACCGCGGTGGGCCATTCCCATCGCTTTCTGCCTCTCCGCTCTCGCGGCGGCGCCGGCCCGGGGACAGGACGTCCTTGACGTCATGGTGCCCCTCGACCGGGCCGGGCAGTACGCGACGGACTACGGCGCGGCCTTCCGCCCGGTGATCGCCCAGGAGCACTACGAGCAGGCGGAGTGGATCCGGGGAGCGCCCCGCCGGTGGCGGAAGCTGGAGTCGGACTTCATCACGCTGCACGTCCCCGAGGACGATCACTGGCTGGGGTTCCGGGATGTGCGGGCGGTGGACGGCCGGGAGCTGCGGGCGAAGGACCGCTCCCGCCGGCTCGAGAGGCTCCTGAGCGGACACCGGGAGATGCGGCGGCTGCGGGACGCGCTGCTCGTCCTCGACATGAGCGCGAGCGTCAGGGGCCGCAAGCTCGGGGCCCTGCGCGACGCGGCGGGGGCATCCCTCGACGGTCTCTCCCCCGTCGACCGGGCGGCGCTCCTGGGCTTCCAGCAGTCGATCCGGTGAACGGTCAGGGACGCACCCGGACGCGGACCTCGGGAAGGTCCCAGGGGACGCGACTCGAGACGAGACGGAGGCGTCGGGCCGCGCTCGGCCGGAGCGCCATCACGAGCCGTGCGGACTGGCGCCACAGGAGCTGGTCGGCCGCTCGGGCGCGCAGGAGAGCGCCACCGGGGGGCCGGGTGAGATCCGTCCACTCCCCGTTCACGAGGCCGAGCACGCTCAGCTGCGGCGGGACACGGTTGAAGCGGCCGGTTCCGTAGTCCAGCTCCACGGCGACGGCCGCTGCCGTGCCGGGGACCTGCAGCTCGAGTCCCTTCGGGCTCGCGACCTCCGCCGCGGTGTCCACGGACCCGTCGGTCGCGAGGGCTGCCGCCGTGTCCCCGGTCGCGGCCTCGGGCCTGCGCCAGGTTCCCGGGCCGGGCTCGGGCTCGGGGGGCAGGGCGGCGGACGGCTCGAGGGGCACCAGGTCGAAGAGGCGCCACTCGCGAGCGCCCCCCCGCTCTTCCTGGCGACCACGGAGGACGACCCCGTCGGGCAGCGGACCCTCCGGGACCCCTTCGCGCGGGTCGAGGACGCTGTCGAGCCTCCAGCTCCGCATCAGTCGCACGCTCTCCTCGGAGGGGAACTCGTTGAAGACCTCTCGCGCCGGCGTGTACCACCCGGGGTCGATCCCGGTCTTGCCGGCGACGATGGGGCGTCCGTGCGCCGGCTGCCAGAGCATGCGGTGGACGGCACGGATGCGCCCCCAGGGGACGAAGGGCAGCTCGAGGAGCCCTCCGCTCCCCGAGGAGCTCTGGAGGAGCCCGTACGTCAGCGGGGGCGGCGGCACGAGCACCTTCTTCGTGTCCGCCCGGATCCGCTCCCCGATCCCAACCGCGAGGAGAGCCGCGGCCAGGCCCACGGCGAGAGCGCGGGGCCGCCGCTGCAGGTGAAGCTCCAGCATCAAGACGAGCGCCACGACCGCGGTCCAGCCCGCGGGCAGGAGGAAGCGCTTGAGCTCGCGCAGGTGGCGGAGCGGCGTCAGCACCGACGACAGCGGGGCGAAGAGCCCCTCGAGGAGCGCGGTTCCTCCGGCGTCCAGACGAATCGGGCTTCCCAGGCCCAGGAGGAAGAGCACGAGCGCGGCCAGGGAGGCTGCGCTGGCGAGCAGGCGGAGGCCGTCCTCTTCCGTCCGAAGGGCGGGCCAGAGGCCCAGTCGCAGCCACCAGCACCCGAGAGCGCCCCAGAGGAGCACGCCCGCCACGAGTGGGGCTCCGGGAGGCGGCCCCGCCCGCGCGGCCAGGGCGGTCGTGGCCACGAGGGCGGCGAGGAGCAGGGCGAGGGCCCACCTGGAAAGAACGAAGACGTGCGGCCCCCCCGCGAACACGCCACGCCGACGGGCGCCCACGAGGTCCACGAGCGCCAGGGCCGCCACGACGCCGGCGAGGAGGACAAAGGCCGCTCCGGGGTAGGAGCCATTCCACCGGGAGGGCAGCGGCGGGGACCACCCGCTCCCCGTGTACTCGGGGGGAATGCTCGCGATGGCGTTGAGGGCCACCGCTCCCCAGCTCTTCTCCTCCGCGAAGGCCGGGCTCGCGTAGGCGGCGACGTCACCGCGCTGTCCGAGCCAGGGCCAGAGCACCAGGAGGGAGGCCCCACCGGCGCCCACGAGCGCCCCTCCCAGGGCCAGGGCGCGGCGTCCGCGGCCGGTCCCGACCTGCCGGAGGAGGGGGAGGAGGAAGGGGACGACGGTGAGCAGCATCACCGTGGTGTAGACGCTGGCCTGGATCGTCAGGAAGGCGCACACGCCGAAGGCCAGCGCATGCGCAGCGTGCCCGTGCCTCCAGTAGCGCGAGGCGAAGAGGATCCCGAGGGGCAGCCACTGCAGGGAGACCGCCTGAAGCCGGTCGAAGAAGATCACCGTGGTCGCCACCAGCACCGCCAGCCCGCCTCCCAGGAGGGCGAGGGCGGGGCGCGCCCCGAGCTCCCTCAGCATGAGCCCGGTGCCGAGGGTGAGCAGCGCCAGGGTGAGGATCCGCACCAGGGTGAAGACCGGGGCCGGCCGGTCCCCCAGGACCAGGCGAAGAGGAACGGCCAGGAGGGCCTCGGCGATCAGCGGCTCCGTCCCCCGGAGGGGGTTGGGATCGGGGTAGAGGAACGGCGGCTGGAAGTACCGTGAGGGGTGGTGCAGGAGGCTGTCCACGTCGAAGCGGAGGAGGACGGCGGTCTGCAGCGGGTCCGAGCCGTGGTCGAACCGGGTGACGACGGTGCGCTGGAAGTCGGGAGGGACACGCGCCACGAGCACGCCGGCGACGAGACCCAGCGCCAGGAGCAGCACGGGGAAGCCGGCGCGCCGGACCATGGGCCCGAGCCTAGCACAGGCCTCGGAGGCCCCCTCGGGGCGCGAGCGCGGGGCTTGGGATACACTCCGATGACCCGATGCCACGCCCCGCGGACACGAGGCCGGACGTGCCCTCCCGGGCCCCCTGGACGGCGGTCGTGAGCGGCCCGGCCCCGGACGGCGTGCCGCCACGCGAGCTCGCCCTCGTGGGCCTCGTGTTCGTCCTCCTCACCCTCGCCCTGACCCTCCCCCTCAGCCTGTCCCCGGCCACGACGGCCCTGCCCCTCTCCGCGGACACGCGCCTCTTCCTCTGGACCATCTCCTGGGACGTGCACGCCCTGCTGCACCAGCCGCTCTCGATCTTCGACGCCAACATCTTCTTCCCCGAGCCCCGCACCCTCGCCTACTCCGAGCACCTGATCGGCAGCGCCGCCCTCGGGGCGCCGGCGCTCCTGGCCACCGGCAACCCCGTCCTCGCGCTCAACATCATCGTGCTCCTCTCCTGCGTCCTCTCGGGGCTGGGGGCCTACTTCCTCGCCCGTCACCTGGGGACGGGTGTCCTCGCTGCCCTCGTCGCCGGCATCGTCTTCGCCTTCGGCCCCGCCCGCTTCGTGCGCCTGGCCCAGGTCCACGTCGCCGTCGTCCAGTGGATCCCCTTCGCCCTGGCCTTCATGCACCTCTACGCCCGCCACCGACGGCGCCGCGACCTCGTGGCCGTCGCCGCGCTCTTCACGCTCCAGGCGCTGAGCAGCGGCCACGGCGGCCTCTTTCTCACCCTCGCCCTCGGGGCTCTCGTTCTCTACGACTGGGCCTTCGGCCAGATCCCCGGACCCGTACGCATGCTGCGCGACCTCGGCGTCGGGGGCCTCCTCCTCCTCGCCGTGAACCTGGTCTTCCTGGTCCCCTACCTGCGGGCCCAGCACGACGTGGGACTCCACCGGACCATCGGCGCCGTCTACGACTGGGTCCCCAACGCGGTGAGCTTCCTGGCCTCTCCCGCCCACGTCCAGGAGTGGCTGCTCTCTCTCGTCCCGAGCCTCCAGGCGAAGGTCGCGGACGCGAAGGCCTACCTCTTCCCGGGCTGGATCACCCTCCTGCTCGCCACTCTGGCGTTCGGCCGTCGGCCGGGGGCCACGGACCACACCCCGAGCCCTTCCCCCGGGAAGCCCCCCGCGCCCCTGTGGCTGAAGATCCTGGACGGCCTCGTCGTCGTCGTGACGCTGGCCGCCCTGGCGATCCACGTCGAGGGTGGCATCCGTTGGGAGGTGGGAGGCGCGACGATCACCGCCCGCAACGCGCAACGCGCGTTCGCCGTGCTCGGGGTGCTCGTCGTCCTGCGCCTCGCCACGGCGCGCCTTCGCTCCTTCGCCTTCGCCCCGCCACTTGCGCGACTGAGGGACGCGCTGCGCCGCTTCCTCGAGGCACGCATGGGGCTGGACGCGGGCTTCTACGTCGTCCTGGCCATCCTCTCGGTCTGGCTCACCCTGGGGCCCGAGCTCATCCTCTACAAGGTCCTCTATCGGCTCCTCCCCGGCTTCGACCTCATCCGCGTCCCCTCGCGGCTGGGGATCCTGACCCTGCTGGCCCTGGGCGTGCTGGCGGCGGTCGGGCTCGATCGTGTGGTCCGGGGCCTGAAGGCCCCCCGCGGAGCCTGGGTGGGTGCCGTGACCGTGGCACTTCTGGTGGGCGAGCTCGCCGCGTTCCCCCTCGGCGCACGGGAGTACCGGGTCGACGTGCCCTCGATCGACCGGGTCCTCGCCGAGCGACCGCGACCCTTCGTGGCCGTCGAGCTCCCGGTCCCGGACCCGACCGACGCCACCCGGTCGGCGCGGCTGCACTCCCACTTCATGCTCCACTCGACGGCTCACTGGCAGCCCATCGTGAACGGCTACAGCGGCATCGTCCCGCCGCGCCACCAGCGGCTCTTCATGATCCTGACCGCGTTCCCCGACACCGCGAGCCTGCGTGAGCTCGAGGAGCTGGGAGTGGGCTACGCCGTCCTCCACCGTGACTTCTACTCGGACGAGGAGTGGGGCCGCGTGGTCGCGCGCGCCGCGGAGTTCCCGGATCGTCTCCGGCTCGAGGCCGAGACCTCGGACGGGCGGCTCTACTCGCTGCCCGCAGCGGCGCCGCCACGGTAGCGTCCGGACGCCGCCCCGCTCGGACGCGAGCCCGAGGCTCCGCTTCCGGTCGAGCAGGCCGGACGCCACCGCGCCCGCTGCCCGCGAATCCTTCGGCCGGCGATGGGCTCACACCGGGAGGGGGTCGTGCCCCGGACACCCGGGAGCGGTCGCCATGTCCGGGTGGCCGTCGTCCCGATGAAGCGTTTGACTCTCGACAGGCCTCACTGAACTCTGCTCTTCTTACCACGAACCCCGACCGAGGTGCGTGATGACCCCCCTCCTTCTCCTTCTCCTCGCTCAGATGCCCGCCGGGACGCCGCCCGTGGGCGCGAGCCTCAGCCTGCCGGAGGCCGTCGCGATCGCCCGGGCGCACTCCCCCTTCGCCGCCGCCGCCCGCGCGCAGGCCGAGGGCGCCGATCGCGCGGCCGACGTCGCGGGACGGCTGGCCGACCCCCTCCTCGACCTCGCCGTCGAGAACTGGCGTCCCTGGGCCTCCGGCTTCGACGCCAGCCAGGAGCTCGACGTCTTCGCGGTGGCGGCCCAGCCCCTCGACCTGTTCACCCGCTCGGGCCGGAAGGCCGAGGCCCGTGGCCGGAGCGACGAGGCCGCGGCGGCGCGGGTGCGGACGGAGCAGGAGGTGGTCCTCGAGACCGTCCGCCGCTACCTCGAGGTCCTGCGGGGGCGCGAGATGGAGAACGCCCTCGCCGACCAGGCCGCGAACCTGGCCTCGATCGTCGAGGCGATGGAGCGCCGGGTGGCCGAGGGGTACGCCGCCGAGGCCGATCTCCTGCGGTTCCGGGCGGAGGGGGCGCGGGCCGAGAACCTGCGCGTCCGGGCCGGCATCGAGCGCGACCGCGCCGAGGCGACCCTCGCCTTCCTCCTCGGGCAGCCCCTCTCGAGGGTGACGCTCGCCCGGCCCGAGCTGCCCCCGCCCCCTCCGGGCGACCCGGACGCGATCGGGGAGGCGGCGCTCGCTCATCGTCCGGACGTCCTCGCCGCCCGCGCCCGCGCCGCGCGCGCCCGGGGCACGCTGTCCCTCGAGGACGGACGACGCTGGCCCGACCTCGCCCTGGCCGGCGGCTACAAGCGCACGGCTGGATACGACACCGCGGTCGTCGGCCTGCAGGCGTCCCTGCCCCTCTTCGAGCGGAACCGCCGCGCGCGCGCCGTCGCCCAGGCCGACGCCCGTGCCGCCGAGCTCGAGCTGCAGGGCACGCTCGACCTGGCCCGGGCCGAGGTGGCCGTCCTCGTCCGTTCTGCCCGCGCCCTCCAGGCGCGGCTCGCCCGTCTCGATGAGGACCTCGTTCGCCCTGCCGACGAGGCCCGCCGCTCCGCGGTGACCGCCTTCGCCGAAGGGGCGGTCGAGGTGCTCCGCGTGGTGGACGCCGAGCGGACCCACGCCGACGCCCGCCGCGAGGCCCTCGACCTGACGGTCGAGGCCTTCCTCACCAGCTGCCGTGCCCGCCTCGCCGCGGGCCTGGAGGCCCTGCCATGACCCACGACCCGAACGACACCCCCGAGCACCACGGCCTCGGCCCCGTGAGGGGCGGGCGGCTCCCCGTCCTCGTCGCCGCCGCCGTCGCCCTCGTGGCGGCGGTGGCGGTGTGGCGCGCCTGCAGCGGCACCGGCGGACCGGAGGGCGACGCGCCCACCGCGTCGGAGACCACGGTCTCGCTGCCCGAGGCCGCCGAGCGACAGGCCGGCATCTCCACCGAGGCGGCGAGGCTCTTGACCCGCTCCGACCGCGTGGAGGCCCCCGGGGTCCTCGCCCTCGACGAGAAGCGCACCGCCCGTCTCGGCTCCCTGGTGGAGGGGCTCGTCATCCACACCATGGCCGAGGTCGGCGACCGCGTCCGGTCTGGACAGGTGCTGGCCGAGATGCACAGCCACGTCGTCCACGACGCCTGGGCCGACTACCGCAAGGCGGTGGCCGACCGCCGGCGCCTGGAGACCGACCTCGCCTTCGCCACGGAGGCCGAGGAGCGGGCGACCCGACTCCTCGAGGCGAAGGCCATCTCCCGCCAGGAGCTGCAGCGCGCCGAGGCCAACCGCATCGACGCCGAGGCGTACCTCGACATGGCGCGAACGGAGGTGCGGCGCGCGGAGGAGGCCCTCGAGCACTACGGGGTGACCAACGCCGAGGACCCGAGCGGGGAGAGCGGAGAGTACATCCCCGTCCGCAGCCCGCTGAACGGCGTGCTGCTGGAGAAGGAGATCACGCAGGGCACCGCCGTCACCGTGGGGTCGCCGCTGTTCGTCGTGGCCGACCTGACCGAGCTCTGGGCGGTGGCCGAGATCGACGAGACCGAGCTGCCGCTGGTGAGGGCGGGCCGCGACGTCGAGCTGCGCGTGGCCGCCTACCCGGGCGAGAGCTTCCCCGGCCGCATCACCTTCGTGGCGGACACCGTGAACCCGAAGACCCGGCGCGTCACCGTGCGTTGCCAGGTCCCGAACGCCGACGGGCGCCTCAAGCCCGAGATGTACGCCGCGCTGACCCTGAGCGCCGGCGAGCCGCGCGAGGTCCTGGCCGTGCCCTCGGGGGCCATCCAGGAGATCCGCGGCCGGCCGATCGTCTTCGTCCGGACCGCACGGGGGTCGTTCGAGAGACGCGACGTGGCCGTCGGAGCCGAGACCGAGGGCTGGGTCGAGCTCCGCTCGGGGGTTCGCGAAGGCGAGGCCGTCGCCACCACCGGCAGCTTCCTGCTGAAATCGGAGCTGCTCAAGGGCACGATGGTCGAGGAGGAGTGAGGTGGGAGCGATCGAGCGGTTCGTCGCTGCCGCCCTCCGCCAGCGGCCCTTCGTCCTCCTGGCCCTCGCCGCCTGCGTGGTCACCGGCCTCGTCGCGTGGCGCGAGGTCCCGGTCGAGGCCTTCCCGGACCTGACCAACAACCAGGTCGTGGTCGTGACCGAGGCGCCGGGGCTCGCCGCGGTCGAGGTCGAGCAGCGGGTCACCTACCCGATCGAGACCGCCCTCATGGGGGCCCCGGGGGCCACCGAGGTCCGCTCGCTCTCGAAGTTCGGCCTCTCCATGATCACCGTGGTCTTCGAGGACCGGGTCCCTGTCTACTTCGCGCGCCAGCTCGTCTCGGAGCGGCTGGCCGAGGCCCGCGGCCGCATCCCTCCCGCCTTCGAGCCCACGCTGGGACCGGTGGCCACCGCCTTCGGCGAGATCTACCAGTACCTCATCGAGGGCGACGCCGACGCGATGGACAAGAAGACGCTCCACGACTGGGACGTGCGCGCCCGTCTCCGCTCGGTGAAGGGTGTCTCCGAGATCAACTCGTGGGGCGGCCTCACGAAGCAGTACCACGTGATCGTGCGGCCGCGCCGGCTCGAGCGCTACGGCCTCTCGCTCCACCAGGTGGTGGAGGCGGTGGCCGACAACAACGCCTCCTTCGGCGGCGGCTTCGTCGAGCACCGCTCCGAGCGGTTCACGGTGAGGGGCAGCGGGCTCGCCAGCGGGGTCGAGGACCTGAAGCGCGTGGTGCTCGCCTCGGTGGAGGGGGTGCCCATCCTCCTCGGCGACGTGGCCGACGTCGGGGTCGGGCCCATGCCCCGAAACGGCGCGGTCACCCGCGACGGGAAGGGCGAGACCGTGGCCGGGATGGTCATCATGCTCCAGGGCGAGAACGGCCGCGACGTGTCGGCCCGGGTCAAGGAGCGCATCGCGGCCATCGAGAAGACGCTCCCCGCGGGGATGGCGATCGTGCCCTTCTACGACCAGAGCGAGGTCATCGACCGGACCTCCCACACGGTGACGAAGAACCTCCTGGAAGGGTCGCTCCTCGTCATCCTCGTCCTCTTCTTCTTCCTGCGCGACGTGCGGGCCTCGCTGATCGTGGCCTCCGTCATCCCCCTCGCCATGCTGGCCGGCTTCTTCGGCATGCGCCTCTTCGGCGTCTCCGCCAACCTCATGTCGCTCGGGGCCATCGACTTCGGCCTGATCGTCGACGGCGCCGTCGTGATGATGGAGAACTTCATCCGCCGCCGCTCGGAGCGCGACCCCGCGGGCGAGCCGGACTTCGTGGAGGACCCCGCCCACCACCGGCGCCGCTTCTTCACCAGCGCCGCCACCGAGGTCGCCCGGCCCGTCCTCTTCGGGGTGCTCATCATCGTCGCGGTGTACGTCCCGGTCTTCACCCTCGAGGGCCTGGAGGGGAAGATGTTCCGCCCGATGGCCATCACCGTCTGCTCGGCCATCCTCGGCGCCCTCGTCCTGGCCCTGACGTGGGTCCCGGTCGCCTCCTCCTACCTCCTCAAGCTCGAGGGGAAGGAGCACGAGCAGGCCTGGTTCCTGCGCCTGCGCCGGTACTACGTGGCCCACCTCGAGGACGCGATGAACCACCGCCTGCGGACGATCTCCGTCGCGGTGGCGGTGGTCTCGGTCGCCGTGGCCTCCCTGGCATTCCTCGGGACCGAGTTCATGCCGCGCCTCGACGAGGGGGCGCTCCTGGTGGAGACCCGCAAGCTGCCCTCGATCTCCCTCGAGGAGTCGGCCGCCATCTCCACCCGCGTCGAGCAGATCATCCGGCGCTTCCCCGAGGTGCGGCAGGTCGTCACCAAGCTCGGCCGCCCCGACGTCGCCACCGAGGCGATGGGCATCTACCAGGGCGACGTGTACGTGAACCTCCACCCGATCGACGAGTGGGAGAGCGGGTGGACGAAGGAGGAGCTCATCGAGCACATGGCGGCGGCGCTGGCCGAGATGCCGGGGCTCGCCTCCAACTTCACCCAGCCCATGGCCATGCGCCTCGACGAGGTCGTCTCCGGGGTCAAGGCCGACGTCGCGGTGAAGGTCTTCGGCCCCGACCCCGCGACCCTCGAGCGGGTCGGCGAGGAGATCCGCGCCCAGCTCGAGCAGGTCCGTGGCGCGGCCGACCTCCAGGTCGAGGTCCTCTCCGGGGCCGCGCAGGTGCAGATCGACGTGGACCGGGGGCGGATGGCGCGCTACGGCCTCAACGTCTCCGACGTGCGTGAGCTCGTCGAGACCGCGATCGGGGGCACGGTGGCGACCGAGGTCCTCGACGGCCCGCGGCGCTTCGAGGTGCTCGTGCGCTTCCCGGACGAGGTGCGCGGCGACCCCGAGAACATCGGCGCACTCCTCCTGACCGCTCCCGGCGGGGAGAAGGTCCCCCTCGCCGCCGTCGCCGACATCCGCACGATCCAGGGGCCGGAGGCGGTCAACCACGAGAACGGGCAGCGTCGTCTCGTCGTCCAGACCAACGTCCGCGGCCGCGACGTCGGGAGCTTCGTGGCCGAGGCCCAGGGACGAATGAGCGCGGTGAGCGTGCCCCCCGGCTACTACCTCGAGTGGGGCGGGCAGTTCGAGAACCAGAAGCGGGCGACCGAGCGCCTCATGGTCGTCATCCCGGCGTCCCTCGCCATCATCTTCCTGCTGCTCTTTCTGACCTTCGGCCGCGTGCGGCAGGCCTCGCTCGTCATCCTCAACGTGCCCTTCGCCCTCGTGGGCGGGGTGGGCGCGCTCTGGGTCCGCGGCCTGAACCTGAACCTCTCCGCCTCCGTGGGCTTCATCGCGCTCTTCGGCGTGGCCGTCCTCAACGGCGTGGTGATGATCGCGGCCGTCAACCGCCTCCGGGAGGAGGGCCACCTCGAGCTGCGCCCCGCCATCCTCCGCGGCGCCGCGACCCGGCTCAAGCCGGTCATGATGACCGCGCTCGTGGCCGCCCTCGGCTTCGTGCCCATGGCGCTCTCCCACGGGGCGGGGGCGGAGGTCCAACGACCACTGGCGAGCGTCGTCATCGGCGGAATCACGACCTCGACCCTGCTGACCCTGATCGTGCTCCCGACGCTCTACGAGATCATCGAGCAACGGGCGCTGAGGCGGAGGGAGGAGGACTGAGGATCGAGAACCTTCCTGTGCTGCACACTTCGCTCGTCAGAGCGGGCGATCCGGCGACGGGCTTCCCGGACCGGTCGAGGCGACGTGAATACTCCGGACCACCGCGGAGGCCAAAGAAGCACCTCGTGCTGGAGTGACGGTCCCACGCATCCCGTCCGCCGCGGTGGAACGGCTCACTTGACGAGTAGCGCGAAGACACCATCCCACTCCGGCCCTGGGGGCGTCTCACCGAACTTCGCCAGACGGCGCAGGAAGGTGCGGGAAGGACCGTCCTGCGGATCCAGCTCGAGCGCGCGCTCGAATGCCACGCGGGACCGGGCGAACTCCCGGTCGCGGTATCGTCCCAGCCCCTCGCGATAGGCCTCGAAGAGCGCGCGCCGCCGCGGAGGGAGGCCCCCGGCCATCGCCGCGATCTCGTAGATGCCCACCTTCTGCTCACGCCCCTGCACCCGGATCCAGTCGATCTCGCGTGCCTCTACTGCCGCCTCCACGCGGCGAAGGGTGTCCTCTCCGATGAGAGCGCGGGTGCCGTACGCCTTGTTCACCCCTTCGAGGCGCGACGCCAGGTTCACGGTGTCGCCCAGCACCGTGTAGTTGAAGATGTCGTCGGTACCGATATTGCCGGCCACCACCGTGCCCGTGCTGATTCCGACGCGCATCCGGAGCGGCTCTCGTCCGTGCATTGACTCGCGCTGATTGAGCTCGTCCAGGGCCCTCTGCATCCCGAGAACGGCCCGACAGGCCCGGAGCGGATGGTCGGCGTCTCGCACGGGGCAGCCGAAGAAGGCCATGATGGCGTCGCCGATGAACTTGTCGATCGTGGCTCGCTCTTCGAGCAGGACGGTCGTCATGGCATGGAAGTAGCGGCAGAGGCAGTCGCGGAGCTCCATCGGGGAGAGCCTCTCGGCAATCGCGGTGAACCCCACGAGATCGCTGAAGAGCACCGTCGCCTCGTACGAGTCGCCACCCAGCCTGAGGCGCCGCGGATCGGCGAGGATCTCCTCCACGACGACCGGCGCTATGTAGTGCTCGAAGGCGCGCCGGATCATCCGGCGCTGCCGCTGGGCGAGTGAGAATCGATAGGTCGTGACCGTGAGGGCGAGCGCGGCCAGCGTCAGCGTGGGGGCGGCCACTGGGAGGCGGACGCCGGACCAGGCGAGGGCTGCGTAGGCGACGCACCCCTGGAGAGCCACGATTCCCAGGACCGCACCCGCGCCCCCGAGTGGCCCGAAGGCGAAGAGCGCCCCAGCGGCCAGGGCCGCCAGGGCGAAGCAGAGGCCTGCGGTCGCGGCCGGAGGAGCGAACGGATCCGCGACCCGGCGTCCCTCCAGGAGGGCACCAAGCTGGCGCGCGTGGAGCTCGACCGCGGGGGTGAGCCGGGCCAACGGGCTCGGGACGTGCTCGACCGGGTTCTCCAGGTCCGCAGGACTGGCCAGGGACAGGCCCACCAGGACCACCTGATCCGCCAGGGCACCAGGGGGAAGAGCCTCCTCGGGTTCGAGCGCCTGGTAGTAGGAGTAGGTGCGGACACCGACCCGCGGAGGGCCGCGGAACGGGATGAGACGGGCGCCGGTGAGGTCGTCGGGCTCCCGGAAGCCCGGCTGGAGGCGTGCCGCGGCGAGGGCCAGGACAGGCCGCCCCCCGAAGGTGAGCGGCGACCGGCGGGCCACCCCGTCCGGATCGAGGGGAACGTTCGCCACCCCCACGCCCGCGGCCGCAGCCGCGAGCTCCGGGAGCGGGTCGGTCCACTGCTCGAGGGAGTAGGCACGGTCGTCGATGCGGTTGTGAGCGGTGGCCAGGACGACGTTGCCCGCGGCCGCGATCGCCTGCGCCAGTGCCCTGTCCTCGCCGGCGTCCCGGGCCAGGTCGAAGATCACGTCGAAGACGATGGTCCGGGCTCCGGCCTCGGACAGCCGCTCGATCAAGGCGGCATGCACCGTCCGTGGCCACGGGAGCGGCAGCCCCAGCTCAGCCACCGAGGCCTCGTCGATGGCCACGACGACGATGCCCTCCGCCGGGGCCGACCCCAGAAAGGCCTGGCGCGTGGCGCGGTCGTAGAGCGCCCACTCGACCCTCTGGCCCGGATCGGAGAAGGCCACCACGAGGCCGACCAGCGCGCCAACCAGGGCCACGACGACCGCGGGCAGGGGGGGAGGGGTGGCGCGCTCCGGAAGCAGAAACGCCTCGAGCCGGCGCCACGCGGAACGGATCGTGGGCAGTGCGGGCACCGTCTTCAGAAGGTGAAGCTCAGGCTGGCGCTGAGTCGTCGGCCCGGGACCAGCTCGAGGGTGTTGCGCGGTACGTAGAGGAGGAACCGGGAGTTGAACAGGTTCCCGATGTCGAAGGAGAGGAAACCTCTCCTCTGCGCGAACTGGTAGCCCAGACCGATGTCGACCACACCGAAGTCGACGTCCTCGAGCTGGGTGGGCTTCGACTCGTCGAAACGCTGCAGGCCATAGCTGACCGTGACCCGCGCGAAGATGTTGCGTTCGTGAATGAAGCTGAGCCCGGTCCAGAGCCGGGCGTCGGTGTAGTCGAAGAACGCCCGCCGGGTGCGCGCGGCCACGGCACCGGCGAAGAGGCTGAAGCGCTGCGAGAGGATCCGATTGAAGGCCAGGTCCCCCCCGTACTCCTCGATGCGGTCGTCCCCTTCAGGAATGGGATTGATCACGAGGGGCGGGATGTCAGTCCGGCGCGCGAAGCCACTGACCGAGACGTAGCCCCGCTTGCGGGAGAGCTCGAACTGAAGGCCCGCTTCCCGGCGGTCGGCGTCGTACAGCTCGCTCCGGTCGAGGACGAAGCCGGAGACGGTGCTGGGAGAGATCCGCGCGCCGAAGATGTCGGTGTTCAGCCGCCGAAACGCGGCGAGCCGAACGACGGCCCCCGGGGCGACCTCCCAGGCCAGGCCGAGCATGGGGTTGAGCTGCGTCTTGTCGAAGACGCTCTCCTCCCGCGTCTCGTCGATCGCGTCGCCGACCTCGAAGCCCTCGAACCCGAAGCGGGTGGCGATGCTCTCCTCGCGCCTCACGTCGTCGAGGCGGGCCCCCACCGTGAGGCGCAGGGACGGTGCCAGCCGCAGGTCACCGCGTGCCCACGCCGAGAGCCCGTCGCGGTCCGAGGCGAGGGTCACGGCCTCGATCAGCGGAGAGAGGTCGGGCGCAAAGATCAGGGATTCGGAGTATCCGATCTCGTCGCGGGTCCGGGAGCCCTCGAGCCCCGCCACGATCTGGTGGGCACCCAGCCTCCAGGTCTGCTGGACCTGCAGGGCCCAGAACCGCTGTGCCAGCGACACATCCTGCTCGATGGTCCAGCCGAGGAGGTCGAGGTCCTCGACCGACCCGAGGCCCCCTCCGACGTCCTGGAACTGCAGAGCCGCGGTGAGGGTGCTTCCGCCGGACCAGGCGTGGCGGAGGCCCAGCGTCCCGTAGCCGATGTCGATCTCGCTCGTCTCGGTGGGATCGCGGTCGTCCACCTGATCGATGTCGACGGGAACGGAGTCGTCCCCGTCCTCGTCGAGGAGGAGCGTGACCTCCCGGGGCTGGCCGTTGTCGAGGCGGGCGTACCCCAGATCGAGGAAGAGATCGCTCCGTGAGCCGAGGGCCAGCTTGAACTGGCCGGAGAATATCCGGGTTTCGTCCGGGCGGTCGGGGCGCGCGCCCTCCATGCGAGTCGCACGACCGAACACGAGGTGGGCCCACCGGTCGTTGCCCCCGGCGCTGGCCAGCGTCCCCTCGAGGTAGTCCTCGCTTCCGCCCCGGACGCTGGCGACGAGCTGATGCCGTGGCTGCTCGAGGAGGGCCGTGTACTCGTTGAAGGTGTTGAACGAGTTCTGATTGACGGGAGCGAGCAGCCAGTGCTGCAGCAGCTCGCTCCGCCGAGCGGGGCCGCGGCCGGGCATCCTGCCGAAGGTGCCCGCGAGGAAGAGGTGCGCGGCCGGATTGGCATGGTCCGACTCCGTCGAGAGCAACGCCTCGTGGGCTCCCCAGGGTTCGAATCCGAGCTCACGGTAGACCTCTGCGAGGCTGACGTTCTTGGTCGCCCGGTCCCGGTCGAGCAGGAAGCGGCTGCGGTAGACGGCCCGGTTGCCGTTCAGCTCGATGGCGCGCTGAAGCTGCTCGACGGCCGCGACCTGCCGGTTGAGGTCGCGAAGGAAGAAGCTCGCGTAGAGCCACGGTGTGGGATCGCGGGGATCCAGGCGCTTGGCGGTGTCCAGCGCGGAGAGCCCTTCTTCGAGACGCTTCGACTGGTAGTAGCTCTTCCCCAGGTAGCTCTGGTAGAGGGAGACCCTGGGCTCGAGCAGAGTGGCGGTCAGCATCTCGAGAAGTCCGTCCCTCGGACGGCTCTCCTTGAAATGCACGAGGCCGAGACCGAGGTGGGGCTCGCCCAGCTCCGGATCGGCCGCCGACGAGGCCTCGAAGTGCTCCCGCGCCGCGTCGGTGTGGCCCTCGGCCAGCTCGATGAAGCCCAGAAGGGAGCGCACCGCGGCGTCCTGCGGTGCGAGAGACGCGCCCCGCGCGGCGTCCTCCCGGGCGCCCGGGGTGTCGCCTCGGCCGAAACGGAGGCGGGCCCGGTTCACCAGAGCGTGGACGCTGTCCGGGTCGATCGCCAGCGCCTCGTCGAGCAGCCGCTCCGAGAGACCGAGATCGAAGAGCGCCTGGGCGGCCTCACTCGCGGCGATGTGGGCGCCGACCGATTCCGGGTGGGCGTCGAGGGCCCGGCGAGCGGCTGCGGCCGCCTCCTCCTGCCGATTCTGGGTCAGGTCCAGCGTCGAGAGCAACACCAGGGGCCGAAGTCCCTGTGGGTCGAGGGCGAGGGCCTGCTCCAACTCCTCGCGAGCACGTCTCGCGTCGCCGGTGCCAAGAGCGGCCGCGGCGAGCTGGGCCCGCCGCTCCACCTCAATGGGGCCCATCTCCTTGGAGGCGAGGACAGCGAGCGCCTCGGCGACGTCACCCATTTCCGCGTGGGCCGCCGACGCGCCGATGCGGGCCCAGGGATCACTCGCCATCAGAGGGCGGAAGAGAGCCAGAGCCGCAGCCCCGTCGTCGGAGCCGAGGCACGCGAACCCGGGCCCAGCCGGGCCGTCGCGCGCCGGGGGAGGCAGGTCGGCCTGCGCCCGCCGCGTCGGATAGTAGAGCACCCACTGCACGGCGTCCTCGGGCTCGAGGATCAACCGCTTGGTGGGAGGCGACCCGGGCCGGGCCGTCCCCTCCTCCCCGGCGGAGACGACGATCGAACCGAAGGGGTTGGAGAAGTCGGCGGCACCCTCCACGACGGTCATGACGGTCGTGGCATCGGGGTCGACACGGATGTCCACCTCCGTCCCCCGGATCGCCGCGGTGACGGCGGGGGTCTCGATGGTCAGCTCGCTCGCCCGGTTCTTGGTCCGGAACCAGCCCTCGCCGCGGGGAAGGCGCAGGCGAGTGGGCACCCCCTCCTCGTGGACGCTGTGCACCGTCAGGAGGCTGTCGGCGTTCAGCTTCACCTGCGTCTCGTCCACGAAGAGGATGGCGGCCCGGCTCGCGGTGTGGGTGCGCACTCGATCGGCTGTGAACAGAGGCTGGAGCGCGCGCGCGGGGTCCCAGGTCGTTGCCTGCTCGGCCGGGGAGTGCTCGACCTGCCCCCGCATCGACACGATGCGACCCTGGGCGGGGCCTGCTGCCGGGACCGGAGGGGGAGAAGCCAGCCCCCAGACGGGGACGAGGACGATGAAGACGATTGCGCGGCCTGTCGGGTGGAGCGTCATTGCTGAGCCTCCCCGGCGCCGGCGCCCGAAAGGCAGGAGCGCGGTCGCGCGGCGACCCGCCAGTGGAACCCTTCGGACGCGATTGTAGCTGCGGGGTCCCTCGAAGGTGATCCGTTCCGACCGTGAGGGACTCGGACTATCCTCACAACGGCTCGGCTCCGGAGGGTCGAGCGCTCGACTCCATTCACTGCGTCTTCCGGATGGAGCCGACATCCTTGACCTTCCGGTCTTCCAGCGTGACGGTGAACGCCAGGCGGCTCATCAGGATGACGGCGCTGAAACGAATCTCGTCGCAGCCGCTGATCCTGGCCCCCGCTTCGCTCGGCGTTGTCGGAGATCCATCCATCGTCAGCTGCGGCTGCCCAATCTCCCAGGCCAGAACGCTCGGGCCGCAGGTACCCATTGCCTCGCCCTCGCCCGGTGTCGCAGGCATTCGTTCCAGGGGAAAAGCGAAGAGGTGCGTGACCCCGAAGCGCGTGAGAGTGATCCTGTCCGCGTGTTCCAGGACCTCCTCTGCAGTCATCCCCGGCTCCAGGGCGTCCTGCACTCGGGCGATCTGTCGACTCCCGTGCATCAGCGGTACGAATAGCAGCGACGGACACCCACAGCAGCAGCAGAGGCCAAGGACCAGAGACAGCAGGATCCACTTCTTCCGGCGCTGCCAGAACGAAGGCCGAGCCTTGGCCGGCCTGCCATCGGTCGTTGGCGGCGACGGCGACGTCGCATCCGCGTTCATCGTCCCTCCACACCGCGGGCCGGAGTCCACCCTCGCCGCGGTCGGGATGAGTCTATCGCGCCTCTGATCGTCTCCCTATGGCGGGCAACGGCACTTTGGCCGACTCCACCACCTCGAGGGGGCCCGGACGCACGGGCAGCCCACGACCGATCCGCAGCATCCGCGCCTCGCGTGGGGCGAAACGCAGGGCGGCCCGGGCGTGGCGGGGGTCGCGGTAGAGGGAGAGGGTCGCATCGGCCAGGCTCGCCCGGGCCTCCACCTCAACCCACTCCCTGCCGTCGCGTGAGACGGCGACGCTCGGGCTCTTCGGCCAGGGGCCGTCGCCCAGCTCGAAGACGAGGCCCGTCACCCAACGCGCTTGACCAAGGTCGATGGTCGCCCCGGTGGCACTCCAGAGCGTGGGAGCCGGCTCGCCGGTCGGCACCACGGAGGCCTCCGGCCCGTCCGGGACCTCGTAGACGGTCTCGTCCTCGAAGGCCGCCGCCACGGGCAGGTCGAGGGCCAGTCCCGAGACGACGTGCCGGACGTCGACCGCGCGGAGAAAGCGCAGCGTCTCGTCGTCGATCGGCTGCCCGCCGAGCATGTCCAGGGCCCGGTCGTAGGGTCGGGGCATGAAGGCGCCCCCGCCGTTCATGAGGGGGCGGAGGTGGGCCAGCCCCTCGAGCAGGGCCCGGGTGTCGACGTCGCCCATCGGCACGTACACGACGGCGCCCGCGCGCCCGGCGAGCCAGCGCGCGGCCGGTGACGGGCCGTCGTAGCGGGAGAGGCGCAGGGGCAGGTTGGAGGACTCCGCCATCATGGCGCCCAGGGCCAGGAGAACGGCGAGGCGACGTCGGCCGGTGAGGGCGAGGCCGGCCAGCACGGCGAGGACCAGAAAGGGAATGAGGGCGAAGCGGGTGAGCACCCGCACCGAGCGGACCAGCACCACGTGCTCGTGGAGCCACCGGTAGAGACCGGTCGCGGGCCCGAGGGAGAAGACGACCGCCACCACGCAGAGGGCGAGACCCACCGCGCGGTACCGACGCGGCGCGACGGCGAGACCGGCGGTGCCCAGGAGCAGAACGACGAGGCCGGGGAACAGCACGTCCGTGGCCTGGCCGGGCTCCAGGTGCCGCTTCGTCACCTCCCCCCACAGGCGCGTCCCCGAGGCCGCGTAGGACGGCAGCGTCGCCGCCGCCGCGGCCACGTCCCCCAGCCGGAACTCCTGTCCGTGGAAGGCCCGCATGCGGTAGTACGGCCGGGCAGCGGGCCAGAGGATGGCCGCCGCGAGGAGGAAGGCCACGGCGAGGCGCCCCAGGTCCCGGGGTCGCAGGCCGCCGAGCAGAGCCACCGCCACCGCCACCGCCACCGCGGCGGCGGTGACCGCGCCCAGGTAGACCGAGCTGAGGCCCTGGAGGGCCAGGAGCAGACCCACGGCCAGCGCCCGGCGGAGGGTGCGCCGCTCCCAGAAACGGTCGAGGGCGAGCAGCGCGAAGGGGAGGAACGCCGTCACCTGCGCCTGGATGTGGGGCAGGCGCGTCCAGCGGTGCGGTCCGGCGGCGAAGAAGGCGCCCCCGGCAAAGGCGGCCAGGCGGTCGCCGCCCCCACGGCGGACCAGGAGGTAGACGCCCAGCCCGGAGAACAGCAGGCTCGCGAGGAAGACCAGGTTGTAGGCGAGGACCGGGCCGCCCAGCACCTGGAACGGGGCGACGAGCGCCGCGGGCAGGAGCAGGCTCTCCGAGTGGGCGAGGCTGTCGGGCAGGGGGTGGAAAGAGGGGGCCTGGAAGACCCGCGAGGGCTCGGTCCAGAGCGCGTGTCCGACCCAGGCCAGGATCCAGGCGTTGAGCCGCCCGTCCGGCCGGTACATCGGGCCGGTGTGGACGAGGTCCCGGACGAGGGGCCAGCTCATCGCCGCGAGCAGGAGGAGGTAGGCCGCGCTCACCAGGACGACCTCCCCCCCCGTGACCGGTCTCGGCAATGGCAACCGGCGGGGCTCGTCCCACGGCGCGAGGAAGACGAGGAGTCCCGCGAGCACGGCCACGGCCAGGGCCAGGAGGTCGGTGAGGACCCACGCACCGGCGGCGGTGGGCGGCCCGAGGAACCTGGGGGGGATCACCTCGCGGCGGCCGTCCGGACGCGTCCACGAAAGACGCAGCCGCGGTCCCCGCCCCCGGAACTCGAGGTGGACGTCGAGGGGCTGGGCGCCCTGGGCGAGGGCGATCTCGGTCTCGGCGGAGAACGCCTCCCCCGAGGCCTCGAGGAGCGGCCAGCCTCCGACGCTCACGCGGGCCCGGCCGCGTCCCTCGACCCGGAGAAGGTAGCGCCCCGACTCGGGCGTCCTCAGCTCTCCGGACCAGTGGAGGGTGAGGCGCCGGACGTCGAAGTGCCGGATGTCGGAGCCCACCACGTCGATCGGCCCCGGCTCCGTGCGACCCACCACCGTCCCCGCGTCCGCGACGGTGGCCGAGAGCCCGGACGGGCTCCGTGTGGCCACGACGAGGGCGAGCCCCGCCGCGGTCACCAGCAGCAGGAGCACGCTCCGGCGCCACGGCGCGGGCCGGCGGGCGCGGCCGGTCAGCGCGGCGACCACGGCGAACCCGAGGGCCCACGGGGCCAGGGACAGGGCCCGGACGTCGAGGGGCGGCTCGGCGTGGACGGGCCCCCAGCGCGCCACCGAGAGCGCCAGGAGCGCGACGCAGACGGCGGCGCCCGCGCGGGAGGCAACGGAGAGCAGGCGACGCAACCCGCGGATTCTAACCCGCGGGTGTCGTCGCTTCGGGCGCCGCCGCCGGTGTCGGGGCGCGGCGCGGGCGTGCTAGCCTCTCCGGGACGCGATGCCGATCCCCGAAGAGGCCTCCTACGGGCCGCCGAGCCGTATCCCGGTGACCGCCCTGGTCGGAGCCGGCGCCGCCGTCCTCTGGCTCGCGTGGTGCGTGCGGTTCTTCGACGCCGGCGCGGCCTGGCGGCCGGCCGCGCTCGCCGGCCTGCCCTCCTGGGCCCTGCTGGGCCCCTGCCTGTTCCTGCTCGCGCTCTGGCTCCTCGCCCGCTGGCCGGCGCTCGCCGGGACACCCCTCCCCCGCCCGCTGCTGGGCGGCCTCCTCGTCCTCACCGCCCTCGCGGTCTTCGCCCGCCTCCCCTTCGTCACCCACGGGGCGGCGGTGGTCATGACCCCCGACGGCGTGGTCTACGGGAACGTGGCCCTCCGCATGCTCGAGGGGACCGAGTACCCCGTGTTCGTCCCCAGCCAGCCCTACGGCGGCATCCTCAAGTCGATCCTGGCCCTCCCGCTGGTCGTGGTCATGGACCCGGCCCGGGCCTTCGCCCTGTACTCGGTCCTCGTGTACGCCCTCTTCGTGGCCGGTCTCTACCGACTGACCGCGTGGCTGTTCGGGGGCCGCGCCGCCGTCGTCGCCGGTCTCTACGCCGTCTTCCCCCCGGTCTTCCTCAACCGCTTCAGCCTCAGCAACGACGGCACCTACGTGGAGCTCCTGGCCCTGGGCACCTGGGCGCTCTGGCTCGCCGCGCGCTGGACGCAGGAGAGGGAGAACCGCGCGGTCCTCGCCCTGGTCGTCGGCGTCCTCCTCGGCCTCGGCTTCTGGCTGCACCTCGTGGCGGTGATCCACCTGGCCGCGGTGGGTCTCGTGCTCGCGGTGCACGGGGGCCGGCGGGCCTTGCGCTCTCTCGGTGCCCTCGCCGCGGGCCTGGGACTCGGCGCGGCCCCCGCGCTTCTGTGGAATGCCGCGAACGGCTGGCAGACCTTCGAGTACTTCCTCCCTGGCCAGGCCCGAGACGCGGACGCGGCCGCCCACGGGCTGCTCGCCGGCCTCGGCGAGAAGGCCCGGCTTCTCGTCACCGGCGACCTGCCCATCCTCATGGGCTACGACCAGGGCTACGGGCCCGCCCTCGACCGGCTCTTCGTCGTCGTCGGCTGGCTGGGTGTCGCCGCCGCCACCGTCGCCCTCGTCCGGGTCGGCGTGCTCGCCGTGCGCCAGCGCTCGGCGCCCCTCGCCCTGCTCCTCCTGTTCGTGGCCGTCAACGTGGCCCTCGTCCTCGTGGCCGTGCGCCACGTCCCGGGCAACCCGCGCTATCTGATCACCCTGATGTCGGTGCTGCCCGCGTTCCTGGCCGCCACCTTCGGAACGGGGTGGCGCCGGCTGGTCCTGGCCGGGCTCGTCTCCGTCTCCGCCCTCGCCAACCTCTCCCAGCTCCCGGAGACGATGCGGCGAGACGGGCGCTGGCGCGCGTTCGTGGAGCGCCTCGAGGACGAGGGCGTCCGGTACTGCTACTCCGACTTCCACCTCGCCACGCGGATCACCTTCCTGTCGCAGCAGGAGATCATCTGCTGCTCCAAGCTCGGCCCGTACACGACGCAGTTCATCTTCGACTACCGCCGCCGGGTGGAGGCCGCCCCCGAGGCGGCCTTCGTCACCGTCAACCGCACCGCGGGACGCCGCCTCGGAGAGCGCCTGGATCGGATCGGGGTGGGCTACGAGCGCCTCGATCTGATGAAGCCCGTCCTCCTCCGCCTGGACCGGAAGGTGGACCCGGAGGAGCTGTTCCCGGGGCGTGAGTTCCCCTGGCGGTAGCGAGGTCGGTAGAGACCGCGCGTCCATGGTGCCCCGGGGGCTCGGCGTGCACCGCCAGTCCGTCTGCGGGCCCGCAGGCCTCGAAGTGAAGCAGGGTCGCCGCCGGGCCCCGACTTCGGTGACACGGCGTCAGTCCAACCGCCGGAGCTCCGCGCCCTCGAGACGCAGCGGCCCGCCACCGGACAGGAGCAGCGTCGTCTCCCGTTGCCCCGCGGGCACGAGGATCTCGGCGACGAGCCCGTCGCCCTCGGGCCGCAGGGGCCCCGCAGGCTCGGGCTCGTGGGCCGGTGAGTCCTGGACGCTCAGCTCGGGACAGGCGTCGTCGAAGCGCTCCCCCCTCAGCCGGAGGGCGTACCGTCCCGGCGGGAGGGGCAGCCGCTCGCCGATCGCCGCGCCTCCCGGGTGCCGGTGGGGCTCGTAGAGCGGGCCCCAGCCCAGGACGTCGGGCCCCCACCTCGCCCCCGCGCTCGAGGTCGATCTCCACCCCGGCACCTCGAGGGCCGGACGCCCGACCACGCGCACCGCGTCGCGCCCGCCGGTCAGCCCGTGCGACAGCAACGACGCCGCCCCCGCTGCCGCCAGCAACCCGACGCTGGCGAGGGCGAGGCGGCCCGGCCCGTCCGCCGGGGCCTCCTCCCGGGACCTCCTCCGGGGGAGGACGGCCACGAGGAGGGCGAGTCCCCACACCGCGGTCAGGGGCCGCTTGTCGCGCTCCGTCTCCGTGAGGACGTAGCCGGGCAGGAGCCGCGTCCACTCCTCCGCTCCCGAGAGCTCCCGGAAGAGAGGCGCGGTCCCGTCCCGGTCGCGGTGCACGAGGCGGGGCTCGAGCGCCCCGCCGAGGCCGGCGAACAGGCTCCATCCGGCCAGGAGGGCGGCGGGCGCGGTGAAGCCACGGGGCAGGGCCGCCCCCACCGCGAGGGCGACGGCCGGGATCACCGGCACCAGGAAGCGCGCCGGTGGGTTGAAGCCGCCCCGCCACATCATCCAGGACCCGGCGATCCCGAGGGTGACCAGGGTGACGGCGAGGGCGGCGAGGCCGGTGGCGCGGGCGCGCTTCAGCAGGGCGAAGAAGCCGGAGACGGCGAGGGCCAGGACCGGGGCGTAGACGAGGAGACCGAACTCCTGATCGAAGAGGATCCCCCCCACGCCCTCGGGGATGCGGGCGAGGACGAGGTCGTGACGCCGGCCGTACACGCGACGCGGGTCGAAGAAGCCGTAGAGGGTGAAGTGGTAGAGCCCGCTGGCCACCGCGGAGGCGACCGCGGCTCCCACGAGCGCGAGCGCTCCTCTCCACCGCGGTCGCTGCGCCAGCGCGTAGACGAGGAGGACGCCCGCCACCGGCACGTAGCGGACGTTGAGCCAGGGCAGGAACGAGGCGGCGGCCCCCAGCCCCAGCGCCACCCCCCAGGGCTTCTCCCGGAGTCCACGCGCGTGGCGCAGGACGATCACGACCATGAGCGCCGCCGCGACCTCGGTGAAGACGAGCCCCGCGAAATGCAGGAGGGGCGGTGAGAGCGCGATCACCCACGCAACCGCGTCGGCGGCCGGGCGTGCCTGCCGCACCTCGGCCCGGCCGCCCGCGGCGGGACCGACCAGCACGTCTCTCAGCAGTCCCCGCGTCTCCCAGGCCACGAGGACGCCCAGCAGGGCCATGAAGAAGGAGGCCCCCGCGTATCCCCCCAGGGCGTACGCGGGGAGAAGGAGGAGCGACAGGCCCACCGCGTGCAGCGAGTAGATCACCCCCTCGCGACCGCGGACGCGGTAGTGGGGCTCGAGGGGTTCCGGGTGGAAGGCCCGATAGCGCCCTTCCTCGAAGTCCTTCTCCACCGCGACGTCGCCGTCCCGCAGGAGGCTGTCCGCCACCATCAGATAGTGCGGCTCGTCCCCGTTCGGTCCCACCTGGGACTGGACCCGCCCGGCCGCGGTGAGGTGGACGCCCAGGACCACCACGAGGAAGAGCCACGGCGAGCCCAGGGCCCGACGCCCCCCGAGGATCAGCACCCCCGCGCCCAGGGCCAGGGCGAGCAGCGGCGGCCCGGTCAGGGCCCGGAGCCCGGGAACGGGGATCCCGACGAGGACGAGCAGGAGGAGGGGCAGCAGACCCAGGGCCACGGCTCCCGACCTCCAGCCGCCGCGGGCCGTCCCCAGAGCCAGGACCGCGACCGCGACGAGCCCGGCGATCCCCGGGGCCCCGAGCAGGACCCCGTCCGGCGAGCGCGCCGCGCCCCCGAAGCCGAGGACCAGCACGAGGGCCAGCACGGCCCAGGCGGCGACCACTCCCCGCGACGAGCGCGCGCCCGCGTCCGTGCCCATGGGCGAGGATTCTGACAGGCTCAGTTGAGGTAGCCCAGTGCCTCGAGCTGCTCGACCTCCTCGGCGTCGAGATCGCCGCCCGCCGGCTCCGAGTCCTCCAGCCGGAGGAGCGCGCGGTTCCCGGCCGACTGGATCAGCAGGCTCTGGCGGAGGAGCAGGGCCTGAAGGGGGTTCGCCGGGGCCAGGTCGTCCTTCTCGAGCGGGTCGCGCTCGGCGTCATAGAGCGCCGTGGTGTCCCGCAGCGGGGTGAAGTGCACCCGCCAGCCTCCGGACTCCAGCATGAGCATGGGCATGGCCGCCTGGTTCGGACCGTTCGCACCCCGGGTCACGGCGTAGAAGGACCGCTCGCTGGCTTTGTCCCCCTCGCCAGCTTCCCCCGAAGACGAGGGGGAGAAGGCTCCGGCCCTGGAACCCGTCCTCGGCGCCATCGAGCGCCAGCCCGTCGACGAGGGTGGGGACGATGTCGAGGAGACTGACCGGCGCGTCCACCACCTTGCGAAAGCCGGCGACCGAAGCGGGCCACTTCACCACCAGCGGGACGTGGAGGACCTCGCGGTGGACGTTCTGCGAGTGGAGGAAGCGGCCGTGCTCCAGGAAGCCTTCGCCGTGGTCCGCGGCCAGCACCACCATGGCGTTGTCGTAGGCCCCGTGCCGCTGCAGGCGCTCCACCACGCGGCCCACCAGGGAGTCCGCGTAGGCCGCGTTCTCGAGGTAGCGTTCGTGTACGTAGCTGACGTCGGCCTCACTCGGCCTCCCGGGATCCTCGGGGTGGAAGCTGTTCAGGTGCTCGGCGTCCACCTTCATGTCGCCGGTGTACCCGGAGGTGTAGCGGCCCCGGAAGGGGGCCGGCGGTGTGTAGGGCGTGTGCGGGGGCAGGAGGTGGACGAGCGCGAAGGTCGGTCGCCGGGCGGCCATCAGCTCCCGCCGGAGGGGCAAGACGGTGGTGTCCCTTCCGTTCAGTGCCCGGAACCTCTTGAATCCCCGCCGGAAGCTCTTCTCGTAGCGGTAGAACGGGTGCTGCGAGAAGAGGACTGCCCGGTATCCAGCGGAGGTCATGAGCTCCGGGAGGGTGGGCACGGCGTCGGGCAGGCGGTCCTCCCAGGCCCCGACGCCGAGGGTGTCGGAGTAGAGACCGGTCAGCATCGCCGAGACCGAGGGAAGGGTCCAGGACGAGCCGGCCACGGCCTGGCGAAAGGTCGTCCCGTCGGCGGCCAGCCGCGCGACGGCCGGCGTCTCGTGGGGGCCGCCGAAGGGTGAGAAGGCGTCCGCCCGCGCCGCGTCGAGCAGGATCACGATCACGTCCGGCCGGCCCAGGCGTCCGGACCGGTCCGGGGCGACCCGGGTGATGGGCAGCGGCGGGGGCTCCAGCCCCGGCTCGGTGGAGAGGACCCGCGCCCCGTGCCACCGGACCAGCGCGTTGCTCGGGCCCTCCACCTCCCACCGCAGACGGACGAGCTCGCCGGACCACTCGTCGAGGTCGACGTCCAGGGTCCGGTCGGCCACCGCGCCCTCCGCGCGCTCCTCCAGCAGGCCGTGCTCTTCGCCGTCCTCGTCGAGCAGGCGCACGGAGGTCTCGACGAAGGCGAAGTCCTCCCCCGGAGCCGGCTCGACGTCGAAGCGGCCGGTGAGGTGTGCCCCCTCCGGGACCCGCAGGACCACGTCCAGGAGGCTGGTCGCTGGCATCTCCACCACGCGCTCGACGGACGTCCCGTCCTCGACGCTCCGGGCGCGGATGTGGTCGGGGCGCCGGGGCCAGAGCGGCCGTCCGCTCTTCGAGAGCAGTCGCGCCCGCCGGAGCCGCACCGAGGGCTGCGTCCGGCTCCTCTCCATGTGCCAGACGTCGAGGACGTTGAGCCCGGACACGACCGTCTCCGCCGGCACCTCCATGCGGTAGGTCGTCCAGCTCTCCGCGACGTCGAGGTCGGCCAGCGACTGCCGGTTGAGGTCGACGTTCACGCTCACCGGGCCCGGCCCGAAACCGGGCGACAGACCCAGCTCGAGCTCGACCGCCGCCAGATCGGCGTGGGGGGAGTAGACCCGCAGGCGCCCCAGCTGGCGACGCATCTCGGCGACAGGCTCTCCCCCTTCGTCGTGGCGCAGCTCCCAGCCGGAGCCGACGTTGTCCAGCCCCACTCCGTCCGGAGGCGAGATCAGCTCCGTGCTCAGGTTCAGATCCTGGTGGTCCACGAAGTCGGCCAGATCGAGGGCGCTTCTCCACTCCCGCTGCGGCGACCGGCAGGTCCCGCCCAGCAGGAGCGCAACGAGCGCAATCCCAGCGGCGGTGGTGCTTGCGGCCCGGGCTGCCCCTCGCCGTTCTCGTCCTCTGCTCATCCGCACGCTCAGTTCAGATACCCCAGAGCCTCGAGCTGCTCGAGGGTCTCGGGATCGAGGTCCTCGGCGGGCCGGTCGCCGCCCCTTCGCTCAAGGAGGCCCGCGTTCCAGCTCGACTGGATCAGCAGGCTCTGGCGGAGCCGCAGAGCCTCGAGCGGCCGCTCCGGGGCCAGGTCCTCGGTCTCTCCGGGGTCGCGCTCCACATCATAGAGCCCGGTGCGGTCCTCGAGGGGCGCGAAGTGCACGCGCCAGCCCCCGGACTCCAGCATCAGCCTCGGCTCGGCCTCCCGGTTCGGGCTCCCCTCCCCTCGCGTCACGGCGTAGAAGGAGCGGGGCGGGCGGCTGGGCGCGCCGAAGACCACCGGGAGCAGGCTCCGGCCCTGGAACCCGTCCTCGGCGCCGGGCAGGGAGAGCCCGTCCACGAGGGTGGGGAGGAGATCCAGCAGGCTCACGGGCTCCTCCACCACGCGTCGGAAGCCGGTGGTCGACCGGGGCCACTTGATCACCAGGGGGACGTGCAGGACCTCCCGGTGCAGGTCCAGGGAGTGCACGAAGCGGCCGTGCTCGAGAAAGGCCTCGCCGTGGTCCGCTGTCAGGACCACCAGGGCGTCGTCGTACCGCTGGTGCCGCTCGAGGATCCCCAGCACGCGGGCCACCAGGCGGTCCGCGTAGGCCACGTTCTCCCGGTAGCGATCGAAGACGTAGCGCAGGTCCCTCTCGCTCGGCCGCTCGGGGCTCGTCGGTCCGAAGCCTCGCAGGCGCTCGGGGTCGACCGTCATCTCGCCGGCGTAGTCGGAGGTGTAGCGGCCCCGGAACGGCTCCGGGGGCGTGTAGGGGATGTGCGGCGGCAGGAGGTGGACCAGCGCGAAGGTCGCCCGGTTGGGAGCGATGAGCCTCCAGGAGGGCAGGGTCGTGGTGTCGTCTCCCCGCAGGGTGAGGACCCGCGAGAAGCCACGCCGGTAGCTGTCGTCGTACCGATAGAACGGATGCTGCGAGAAGAGGAAGGTGTCGTAGCCAGCGGATCTCATGAGCTCCGGGAGCAACGGCGCCTCGTCGGGCAGGCGGTCCCTCCAGGCCTCGACGCCCAGCGTGTCCGCGTAGAGCCCGGTGAGCAGGCTGGTGACCGACTGGAGGGTCCACGAAGAGCCGGCGGTGGCCTGGCGAAAGACCGTCCCCCGGGCGGCCAGCCGCGCGACCGCGGGGGTCTCGTCGGATCCGCCGAAAGGTGAGAAGACGTCGGCCCGGGCCGCGTCGAGGAGGATCACGATCACGTCGGGCCGGCCCAGGCGTCCGGAGCGGTCCGGCGCGACACGGGGAATGGGAACGCTGGGTGGCTTCGGGCCTGGCGCGGGCGAGCGGACCCCGGCCCCGTGCCACCGGACGAGGGCATTCCCCGGACCCGCCACCTCCCACCTCACGCGGGCCAGCTCACCCGCCCACCGTCCGAGGTCGGCGTCCACCTTCCGGGGGCGGACCACCTCCTCTTCGAGGCGCTCGTCCACCAGGGTGTGCTCTTCGCCCTGCTCGCCGAGAAGCCGGACGGAGACCTCGACGGACGTGAAGGCCTCCCCCGGGGCCGGCTCCAGACCGAAGCCGCCCGTGAGTCGCCCCCCCTCGGGAACGCGGAAGACCATGTCCACGACGCTCGCCGTCGGCATCTCGACCGTGCGGTCGACCGCGGCCTCGTCGTCCGCGCGGCGGACACGGATGCGGTCGGGACGCTGCCGCCAGAGCGGTCGCCCACGATCCGAGATCAGCCGCACGCTCCGGAGCCGGATCGAGCCTCTCGACATCCCCGTGCGGAAGTCCAGGACGTTGAGACCGGGCCGGACCAGCCCGGCCGGCACTTCGAGGCGGTGGGTCGACCACTCCCTCGCGAGCTCGAGCTCGCCCAGGGGCTGCCGGTTGAGGTTGACGGTCACGGCGAGGGGGTCCGACCCGGCGTCGGGGGACAGGCCGAGCTCGACGTCGACCGCCCTCAGGTCCGCCTCGTGCGAGAAGACCTGTAGCCGGCCCAGCTCTCGAGGCATCTCGGCGACGCGCTCGCCCCCTTCGTCGTCGCGGAGCACCCAGTCGGACGCCAGGGCGTCGAGGCCCACTCCCTCCCGGGGCGAGATGAGGTCGGTGGTGAGGTTCAGCTCCTGATGGGCCACGTAGTCGGCGAGCGCGAGGGTGCTCTGCTCTCGGCCGCAGGCGCCGGCCAGGAGCACGGCGGCCAGAGCCGGGCCGAGGATCCTCGAAGCCGCTCGGCGGCGGCGCGTGAGACGACGTCCACGCCGGCGCGGTGGGGGGGGGGAATGCGGGAGGGCCAACCTCCCGGGATCGTAGCACAGCCCTCTTGTGCCACCGAACGGGCAAGAGGAGGGTCGTCGTGCCGCTGACACCGCCTCGGCTCAAACGACACAGATGGTGGGAGTTGTGGAGTGGCCTTCGGCTATATCTTATGGCAGTACACTAAGATTGCTTGACAATTACAAGCTAATGGCTTAGCCTTATGGGCGGAGGTGACCGGAAGAATGCGAATGGATCAGTTCACGGTGAAGGCCCAGGAGGCGCTGGCGTCCGCCCAGACGGACGCCGAGAGGAGCGACCACCCCGAGGTGTCGCCCGAGCACCTTCTCAAGATCCCTGCTCTCGCAGGAGGGAGGAGTGGTGCCTTCCGCGCTCGGCAAGCTGGGCGCGAACACCGGCGGCGTCGCCGCCGAGGTCGACCAGAAGCTCGCCTCCCTCCCCCAGTCGAAGGGCTCGGCCACCCACATCGCGCCCCAGCTCGACGCGACCCTGAAGCAGGCCATGCGCGAGGCCGAGGCCCTCAAGGACCAGTACGTCTCCACCGAGCACCTGCTCCTGGCGCTGCTCGAGTCGAAGACCCCGTCCGCCGAGGCCCTCAAGCGCGCCGGCGTCACCCGCGACCGGCTCCTCCAGGTCCTGAAGGAGATCCGCGGGAACCAGACCGTCGACGACCCCAACGCCGAGGACCGCTTCCAGGCCCTCGAGCGCTACGGCCGCGACCTCACCGAGCAGGCCCGCAAGGGCAAGCTCGACCCCGTCATCGGCCGCGACGACGAGGTCCGCCGCGTCGTCCAGGTCCTCTCCCGCCGCACCAAGAACAACCCGGTCCTCATCGGCGAGCCCGGCGTGGGCAAGACCGCCATCATCGAGGGCCTCGCCGGGCGCATCGTCAACGGCGACGTCCCCGAGTCCCTCAAGAACAAGCGCGTGGTGGCCCTCGACCTCGGGCGCCCTCATCGCCGGCGCCAAGTACCGCGGCGAGTTCGAGGACCGCCTCAAGGCCGTCCTCAAGGAGGTCCAGGAGTCCGAGGGCGAGGTCATCCTCTTCATCGACGAGCTCCACACCGTCGTGGGCGCGGGCGCCTCCGAGGGCTCCATGGACGCCTCCAACATGCTCAAGCCCGCCCTCGCGCGGGGCGAGCTGCGCTGCGTGGGCGCCACCACCCTCAACGAGTACCAGAAGTACATCGAGAAGGACGCCGCCCTCGAGCGGCGCTTCCAGCCCGTCTACGTGGGCGAGCCCAGCGTCGAGGAGACCATCGGCATCCTCCGCGGCCTCAAGGAGCGCTACGAGGTCCACCACGGCGTGCGCATCCAGGACGCCGCGCTCCTGGCCGCGGCCACCCTCTCCCACCGCTACATCGCCGACCGCTTCCTGCCCGACAAGGCCATCGACCTCGTGGACGAGGCCGCGAGCCGCCTGCGCATCGAGATCGACTCCCTCCCCCTCGAGATCGACACCCTCGAGCGCCGCATCATCCAGCTCGAGATCGAGCGCCAGGCCCTGAAGAAGGAGAAGGACAAGACCTCGAAGGAGCGCCTCAAGGCGGTCGAGAAGGAGATCGCCGACCTCCAGGAGCAGTCCGCGGGCCTGAAGGCCCACTGGCAGCAGGAGAAGGACGCCATCCAGAAGATCCGCTCCCTCAAGGAGCAGATCGAGCAGACCCGCTTCCAGGAGGAGGAGGCCACCCGCAAGGGCGACCTCGGCCGGGCCTCCGAGCTCAAGTACTCCACGCAGCCCGGGCTCGAGAAGGAGCTCCAGGAGGAGAACCAGAAGCTCAACGAGCTCCAGAGCCTGAAGAAGATGCTCAAGGAGGAGGTCGAGGCCGAGGACATCGCCGAGGTCGTGGGCAAGTGGACCGGCATCCCCGTCTCCCGCCTCATGGAGGGCGAGGTGGAGAAGCTCCTCCACGTCGAGGACCGCCTGCGCCAGCGCGTGGTGGGCCAGGACGAGGCCCTGCTCCTCGTGGGCAACGCCGTCCGCCGCTCCCGCGCCGGCCTCAGCGACACCCACCGCCCCATCGGGTCCTTCCTCTTCATGGGCCCCACCGGCGTCGGCAAGACCGAGCTCGCCCGCGCGCTGGCCGAGTTCCTCTTCGACGACGAGAAGGCCCTCGTGCGCCTCGACATGTCCGAGTACATGGAGAAGCACACCGTGTCGCGCCTCATCGGCGCGCCCCCGGGCTACGTGGGCTACGACGAGGGCGGCCAGCTCACCGAGGCCGTCCGCCGCCGCCCCTACGCGGTGATCCTCCTCGACGAGATCGAGAAGGCCCACCCCGACGTCTTCAACGTGCTCCTGCAGGTGCTCGACGACGGCCGCCTCACCGACGGCAAGGGCCGCACCGTGGACTTCCGGAACACCGTCCTCATCATGACCAGCAACGTGGCCAGCGACCTCATCCAGGAGATGGCCCGCGGCGACGGCGGAGACGAGGACAAGCTCAAGGACCGCCTCATGGAGGCCCTGCGCCAGACCTTCCGCCCGGAGTTCCTGAACCGCATCGACGAGATCGTGACCTTCCACTCCCTGGGCCGGGAGCAGATCGCCCAGATCGTGGACATCCAGCTCCGGGACCTGCAGAAGCGCCTGGCCGAGCGCAAGCTCACCCTCGAGCTCACCGCCGAGGCCAAGGCCATGCTCGCCGAGCGCGGCTACGACCCGGTCTTCGGCGCCCGGCCCCTCAAGCGCACCATCCAGCGGATGATCGAGAACCCGCTGGCCGTGGAGGTCCTCGGCGGCCACTTCAACGAGGGCGACCACATCGTCGTCGAGCCCAACGGGGAGACGTTCAGCTTCCGCAAGGAAGCCCCGGCGGCCGTGGCCAGCTGATGTCCTGCTGCGGACGAGGTGAGTCTGCCAGGCTCCTGAGCGCTAGCAGACGGGCTTCGCGTTAGGTTTCGCTTCTGCCGACGACGCCCTCGATGGCGTCGAAGTCGGCGTCAGCGTGCTCGACCCCGGCGCCGTGATGGCGGGCGCACGCCGCGATCAGGAGGTCCGTCGCGGGCGCCGTCACGCCCGCGGCACGGCAGCGGCAGGCCAGCTCGCAGGCGGCACTCCAGACCTCGCCGTCGATCGCGAGGTCGGGTATCAGGTGCTCGAACTCCCGCAGGACCTTCCTCTCCCGCTCGCCCCCCGCGCCGTTCCAGAGCTCCAGGCGGACGATGGGACACCAGCAGGCGGTGCCCGCTCCCAGGACGGCCTCGACCCTCGCGCGCACCTCCATGTCGCCGTCGGGTCGCAGGAAGTGGATCCACGACGACGTGTCCACCAGGACCATCCCTACCCTCGACGCCTCAGACGCTGCAGCTCGTCGGCGGTCATCAGGTCGGGGCAGGACCCGGCTCGGCGGGCGAGCTCGGCCATGCGGCGACGGCGGTTGAAGTCGGCGATGGCCGTGACGATGGCCTCCCGCTTCGTGCGGGCATTGGTGAAGCGGATGGCATCCTCGAGCTCGTCATCTGGAATATCAACAGTCGTCTTCACGATTCCATCGTACGAGTAATCAGAGGATCAGGCAAGGCCAAGCGGAATATGCTCCCGCCCCAGGTGGTCGCCATCCTTCTGGAGGGCACGCCATTCCCCAGGCGGACACGTCATCGTCCCTGGCGACACGTCATTCCCCAGGCGGACATGTCACAATGCCGCGCGTGCCGCCACCCGCGACAGCCCCCGCCTGGAGGGTGCTCCTCCACCTGGACGACGGCCGCCGCGTGCCCCTGGACCCGGCCGAGATCTTCTTTCTGGAGGCCGAGGGCGACGAGACGGTGGTCCGGACCCGGGGTCGGCGCCGGCTCAGGGACGTGCGCTCCCTGGGCGAGCTGATGGACCGGCTTCCCGCGGGCCTCTTTGTTCTCATTCACCGGGCGACTGCCGTCAACGTCGACCGCGTCGCCGAGGTCCGACGCCGCCCCAACGAGCGCGACTGGGAGCTGCGCCCCGAGCCCCCCGTCAAGCTGGTCCCCGCGCCGGCGGATCGTCCGCCGGCGTGAGCCGCCGGCGTCTCTCCCCGAACCGGCCTCGCGGGACGTGGAGAGCGCGTGTCGTGTCTATCGGCCCCGGGACCCCAGGAAGACGGCGCTCTGGGGTCTTCTGGACACCCTCTACGAGCGAGTGAAGGGGTCGTGGGAGGAGCGGTTCGAGCGGAGGTACGGCTTCTGGCGGGGCCTGGCGGACGAGGCCGTGGCCCGCTATCTCGACTGCGGTCAGGAATTCAACTCCCTATCGACAGGGCCAACTCGCCCCCGACGTAGTCCTGGTCCGGCGCGGCCCCTCCCCAGGGGTCACCCCAGGTAGGGCCTTGAACCTATCATCCTCACGGCCCCGATGCCCCGCCGCCCGGCCGGCAGCACACCAACCCCGAGGGCGGGGCAGCGGGGTCCGGGGCTCACCGACCCGCCCCGAGCTCACGGCGGCCCTCCTCGACACAGGCCATCTGCTTGCGGATGTACCGCATGAACAGGATGGCCCGGTCCTCGGCCAGGAAGGTCGCCGTCCCCGCCTCGTCGATCGGGACCGGGAAGCGGAAGCCGCACTCCGTCGTGTACCAGAGCTGCCCGTCCCGGTAGAAGTCGAACCGGACCCTCTGGTCGTTGATCACCATCTCCTTCAGGGTGCGCATGACACCGTTCCTCCTCTGTGCATGAAACAGGGGTGAGCACCCGCGAGGGAACCGACCTGTCACTCCCGCCGATCCGGACGAGCGAGCCGCGTCTCCAGACGCGCGCACGGGCGCACGTGGGGCCTTCAGGCCAGGCGACCTGGCGTCTCGCGGGCTGGAGAGAGTGGGTTCTGGGAATCCGCCCGGCGAGGGCCGCTAGGCCGCCGAGCGGTCGCTGAAGTGGAAACAGTCGACACGAACGGCGCGCGTCCTGGTGGGAGCGGGGGTGTGGCGCAGTCCGTTCATGGCGCAGCCACCCTAGCCGTCGCCCTCGCTCCTGTCAAACGGAAGAGCGGCCCCCTAGTAAACGAGAGGCACCAGCTTCCTCGACCCGTTGCCTCCACTCCACGTACTCCGCTCCGTACCGGACCTCGAGGTACGTGTCGAGCATGGGGATGTGGACGAATACGAACCCGGCCGCCATCACCGCCGGCACCAGCGCGGCCCAGGGGCTGCGGGTGAGGAGAGCGAATCCGGAGAAGAGGACGACGTCCCCGAAGTAGTTGACGTGGCGCGACAGACGGAACAGGCCCCCGGTGTAAAGGTGGCCGGCGTTCTCCGGGCGGGCCTTCCAGGCCATGCGCTGCAGCTCGGATCCGGAGTTGAGGACGGAGCCGGCGACATAAAGGACGAGGCCCACCGCGTCGACGGCGCTCCAGGGCTCGGCGGCCCGAGCCCCCAGCCAGGCCAGAGCGACCTGGATCACGAAGAGGAAGGGCCCGACCTGGAAGGCCTCGGCCCACCCGACCTTGCGTTTCAGGAAGAAGACGAGGCTCGTCGCCAGGACCCGCGCGAAGCAGACCCAGGCGCACGCCAGGAGCGCGATCCGCAGTGGCGTGAGAGGTCCCGCGGCGAGCAGGGCCGTGGCCGTCACCACCCCGGCCAGGTGCATCCCGATCATGGCCAGTCGAGGGAGTCGGGAGGTGTCGTTCTCTCCATGCATGCCGGCCCTCCTGCCGATCCTATTCGGGGCCACCCCCCGCGGGCGAGACGCCCGCTCGCGCCCAGTCCGCAACACGGCCGATCCAGTCCTCGCGGGGACGGTAGAAGAGCCCGTGGTCCAGCCCCGTCTCGAAGAGCTCAGCGCTGGGACCGCCCGGTCCTGTTCACCGAGGCGGGACTTCCCGCGATGCCGTCCGCGGCCCGGGCGCCCTGGAAGGAGGAGAAGGTCCCCGCCGATGTGTGGCTCCAGGCGCGCTGCCACGAGGCGACCCTCAGCGCCATCGCCGAGCGCCCGTGGATCGAGGGTGCGTTCTTCTGGCTCTGGGAGCGCTCGTCACCGCCCCCCTTCCGCGACCCCTCCCACACCATCGTCGGCAAGCCCGCGACCTTCACCATGGCCCGCTGGTACTCCGCCCGGTAGCGCTGTGGTCCGGCTCCCCGCGGCCGGGCGCGGCCACGGCGGCCCCCGAGGACGCAAGCACGGCACCGCCCGGCGGACCCGCGACACCCGGTGACGTAAGGCGACACCAGGCTCACTCGGGAGGACGCTCCATGACGCAGGCGGACACCTGGAGACGGCTGGCCGTGAAGACTTCCGGGGGGCGTGACGGAAGTCCATATTATGTTAGCAATACATAATGTCTATCGAACATAATATGCACATGCGCCTTCCCTTCCTGGATCGGACAGACGAGTCGCGACGCCTGAAGGCCTTCTTCGGCGCCGGCGAAGGAGGGCTTGCGGTCGTCTACGGTCGCCGGCGCCTCGGGAAGTCGCGGCTGCTCTCGGAGGCCCTGCCGGGCGAGCGGGCCGTCTACTACGTCGCCGACGACCGGGAAGCGACCCTTCAGAGGGCCGCCCTGTCCGAGGAGATCGGACGGCTGATCCCGGGGTTCTCCAACGTCACCTACCCGGGCTGGGAGGAGCTGCTGCGCCGTTTCTGGGCGGAGGCGCCCCGCCGGGCGGTCCTCGCGATCGACGAGTTTCCGTCGCTGGTCACGTCCGCGCCGGAGCTGCCCAGCCTCCTCCAGAAGCGCGTCGACTCCGTCGAGAATCGGGGGGTCCGCGTCGTTCTCACCGGCTCCTCCCAGCGGATGATGCACGGCCTGGTGCTGGACGGATCGGCCCCTCTTTTCGGCCGGGCCCGGGAGATCCTGAAGGTAGAACCTCTCCCGGCGGGCTGGATCCGGCGCGGCCTCTCGCTGCGCAGCGCCGTGGCCGCCACCGAGGCCTTTGCGGTCTGGGGCGGCGTGCCGCGGTACTGGGAGCTGGCCGCCGAGCACCGAAGCCTCTCCACGGCCATGGAGCGGCTCGTCTTCTCGCCTCTCGGGGTGCTGCACGACGAGCCCCGAAGGCTCCTCCTGGACGATCTGGGCGACACCACGCAGGCCAGCTCCATCCTCGCCCTGATCGGGGCCGGCAGCCACCGGCTCTCGGAGATCGCGGGTCGGCTCGAGAAGCCGGCGACCTCCCTGGCCCGTCCTCTCGCTCGCCTTCTCGACCTGGGCCTGGTCCGCCGGGACGTCCCCTTCGGCTCGAGCGTGCGCGACAGCAAGCGCACGGCCTATCGCCTGAACGACCCCTTCCTCCGGTTCTGGTTTCGGTTCGTCGAGCCGAACCGTTCCCGACTGGGGGCCGGTCAGGCGGCCCGGGTGGTCCGCGAGGTCAAGGGCGATCTGCATGCCCACGTGGCCTCCGTCTTCGAGGACGTCGTGCGACAGAGCGTTCCCCGGACCAGCTACGGGAAGAAGGGGTGGGGCCCGGCCGCGAGCTGGTGGGGGCCGGGCCTCGACCGCTCGCCCATGGAGATCGACGTGGTGGCCGAGAGCGAGGACGGATCCATCCTCCTCGTCGGCGAGGTCAAGTGGAGCCGCCGCGTCGACTGGAAGCGCGAGGAGGCAGCCCTGCGCCGCAAGGCCGAGAACCTGCCTCTCGCCCGCGGGCGCCGGCGCCTCCTCGCCCTCTGGGCCCCCGGTCCGCCCCGCTCCGGCGGGGACGTGCACCGCTTCGGTGCTCGCGAGGTGCTGGACGCCCTGCGGTAGGGGTGGGGCTGGTGCAGACGACCTCCTCACGATGGCCGGACGAGGACCATCTCACGGCCATCAGGGGAGATCGCACGGGGTCAGTGACGTCCTCCCAAGCAAGTGGAATTCGCCCGAGTCGGAGGACCAGGCTCCACTGCATAGACGGGCGGAGATGGGCACCGGCACCGGGTCGTTGGGATAGTGTCTATGGCGAAGTCGGCGGCACTGTCAGCTCCAGTTCGCTGCCGCGTATCAAGTATCCACTGTCGCTGCGGATCGTCAGCGGCCGATCTGCCGCCACCGGAACCCGTGCCAGCCGGAAGGCTGTGCCGTATGCGCTTGCGCGTAGTGCCACCTCCGCAGTCTCGGCTGGGAGGCGCGCGCTGAAACGCCCGGATGCGTCTGTCTGGACAACACCAACAGTGAAGAAGACGCCTTGCGTCGGCAGAAGCTGGAGGCTCGCGGAAGCTACGGGTATTCCGTCGGCCGTGGTCACTATGCCCGAGACCTCGAGCTGCCTACGAACCACCAGCTCGACGGTCTGTCGGCGCGAGGTCGGAGTCACCTCAAGAGTGTGGGGCTCGGAAACGCGGTCCGGAGGGGCCTTGGCCTGAGCAACGTAGGATCCGTCGACGAGCCCTGCCAGTGCGACCTGGCCGGGAGCGTCGGAGTCGCCTGTCTTGGCTTGGTCCCTTCTCTCCGGATGGTCGGCGTTCCACACCGTGACAGCGACTTCGCCGGCCAGTTGATAGCCCTCGTCGTCCACCACCACGAAGTCGACAACGGAGTCGCACCGAGCCCCGGAGCGAGCACGCCTGGCCCTCGATTTCCACCTCGCCGGTATCGGGGTGAAGGTCCACCGACGTGGTCGTCCACGTCCTTCCCGCCGCTGTGGACACTTTGATGGAGTATTGCCCCTCTACGTGGAAGCCGGGCTGCCTACCGTACGTAGGCGAGTCCGCACACAAGCGAGGTCTCGATGTCACCGTCCATCCATGATGCTGTTGCGCCAGACGCTCCTCGAGCGCCCGGTCGCCAAGCACGCCATCTCGGACGAGCAGACATCCCAGCCGCCGCCTCATAGTTGCACTCTATTTCTCCCCAATCGCGTGTCAGGCAATTGGGGAGAAGCATCGTGCACTCCCACCTGACGACGGATTAGCGCGCTGCGCCGAGCGCCCTGCAGGCCTCTCAGTCCCGCGCACAGACCAACCACGCCCCCCCCCCGGGGCAAGGCGCCGAAAGGAGGCGCCCATTCACTGTTGCATCATCGATGCAACATCTTTATTCTATGAATATGAGAACCACGATCTCGCTGGACGACCGCCTGGCGGAGCAGGTCAAGCGAAGGGCCGCTCGCCGCGGGATGAGCGTGAGCGCCTTCATCGCCAGGACGCTCGACGACGCCCTCAAGCGGCCCGAGCCTCGGCCTCCCATTCCCTTCCGGCTCGTGACCGTGAAGGGGGAAGGACTCCAGCCGGGCGTCGATCTCGATCGGCCCAACGACCTCGTCGCATCCGATGACGAGGAGGGCTTCGCCAGACCTCGGAGCTCCTGATGCTCCTTCCCGACGTCAATGTCCTCATCTACGCGCACCGCGAGGACTCGACGGTCGATCACCCCCGATACGCCGACTGGATGAGAGCCCTGGCCACCGGCCCCGAGCCCTTCGCTCTCTCCGTGCTCACCCTCTCGGGACTGGTGCGCATCGCCACCAATCCACGCGTCTTCAAGCGACCCTCGACGCTGGACGAGCTCTTCGAGTTCATCGACCAGCTCGTGCAGCGGCCGACGGCGCGACTGGTGGCCCCCGGGCCCGAGCACATCGCCCTCTTCGAGAGGCTCTGTCGAGAGTCGGACGCGGCCGGCAAGCTCGTGGCGGACGCCCAGCACGCTGCGGTTGCCATCGAGAACGGCTGCACCATGGTGACGACGGACTCGGACTACGACCGCTTCCCGGGACTCCGGTGGCAGCACCCGCTTCGCCCCGCTGAGTGAGCGGAGCCCCGGGCTCCGACGCGCCGACAAATTGCCGCCCGGCAAGCGTTGGGCCGAGACCTCGCCCTCAGCGATCGAATGCCCTCCGAAGATCATCGATGTCGGGTCCACCGATCTGGACGATGGGCCGCAGCCCCCCGGACCCGGCGATCGACCCCGCCGAGAACTCCGCGACTTCCAGCCGGCCCGAGGCGCGGAGAGCCACTCGCCGAGCCCACCGACGCCTGAGGTCGGGCCACCTTGACGGACCCCCTCGGGCATCCCCCTGCTCCAGACTCGTCCCCGCGCCGGCGGGTTGGTCCGTTGGCGTGAGCTGCCAGCGTCTCTCCCGGAACGGGCCTCGGGCGGCACGTGGAGAGCGCGTGTCGCATCTACCGGCCACGAAACCCCAGGAGCACGGCGCTTTGGGGTCTTCCGGGAGGCCCGGTCGTGGGTGGCCTCCACGGGGACTGGAACTGGTTCACCACCGTCGGCCGTCCCCACAACGTCTTCCAGCTCGCGGGCGGGTTCGCCACCGCCCGCGCGGACCTGGCCGTCGGCCAGTCCTACGGGGGCTTCGGCAACCAGATCGTCGAGAACGAGGAGGTCGGATGGGGCGAGGATCGGCTCCCGGGGACGGACGGGACTTCGAGGCGCTGGTGCGGTAGATGATGCGCTCGCCCGTCAGCCTGACGAGGCTGCGTTTCACCCCGGGCGCCAGAGAGGTCGTCTACGCCCGCAAGGGCGGACACGACGCCTCGGAGCCAGGGGAGGATGAGACGGTCGACGCGGACGAGTTTGTGGCCCGGGTCCTGGTCCAGATCCCGGACCCCAGACGCCACCTGGTGCGCTACTACGGGGCGTATTCGAACCGCGAGGGGGCAGCGCCGAAAGGCGCAGAGCCGGCTCGATGGGAGCGGCTCCGGAGAGGCTGCGGAGCCTGTCCCCCCGCCGCCGGAACGGGCGGCCCTGAGGCGCCGCTGGGCCAATCTCATCCGGCGGGTGTACGAAGTGGACCCGCTCGTGTGTCCTCGGTGTGGCGCCGACATCCTCGACCACATCCGCAAGCGCGACAGGGTCTCTCGCCCTCCTCCGCCACCCCAGGCGGACGCGGCGCCCCCCGCCTGAGAGTCGGCTCCGAATCCCACCGGAGCGAGGGGGAAGTTGTCGGCCAGGGGCCTCTCCCGCAGACCGCAACCCACAATCCCCCCTCCACTCACCCAGGCTGCGCGATCGCCACGGCCCGACGGCGCGCCCGGAGCCTCACGCGGGGGCGCCCGCAGGCCGCAACAACGCGCGTTCAGGAATTCAACTCCCTATCGACTTTTGCCCTGCGTGCCTCGTGGAAGGCAATGCTCTCAGCAATCTGTGGATCGATCCCGGCGCCGGGTGTGTACCGAAGCGTCACGAGGGTGAGACCGTCTACCGTCGCGTAGTCGAGGATGTCCTGACTGCCCCGGCGGTGAATCGCCGCCAGCCAGAGCTTGAACTCGAGAGGTCCTCCGGGACCGGCGGCTCCTTCCGCCAGCACGTACAGGACCACGGGCTCATCCCGTTGACCATCGGCGGCCCGGTAGAGCCAACCGAACCGGCCCCGGCCGAGGACCTCCTCGAGGGTGTACCGGGAGGCCACCACGTGCCCCACTGGGAGGGGACCTGCTCCGTCGTCAGGATGTTCCGTCATGTCGCTTCACCTTCCATCCGTCTCGCCCCCACCGCGCCCAATACGTCCTCAGTCACGCGATGTCACCGCTCCGGGAAGTCTGCCTCCTCGACGCCCGCAAGAACGTCCGGACTGCCCACTATGCGCCAGTAGGGGCCAATCAGCACGTGACGCCTGCCGGCACCGGCAGGGGCCCGCGTCCGACGGTGGGGCGAGGCAAAGATCGGCGGGCCGTCGCCGTTGAAGCGGGCGAAGAACGACGCGGACGGATCAGGGGAGGAGCGGTTCGAGCGCCAGTACGGCTTCTGGCGGGGGCTCGCGGACGAGGCCGTGGCCCGCTATCTCGACTGTGCACTCTCCGTCGACGTCACTCCGCTTCGAAGGTGGTGTGTCCCCGGCGCTCCTGGCCGAACTCGTCCCTGGCGCGGGCCTCGAGGGTGTGCACTCCCGAGGCGAGCGACGCTGGCAGCTCCAGCTCCCAGACGTGTGAAGAGAGGGCCGGGGCGGTGAAGGCCTCGTCGGTGCCCCGATAGCGGGCCCAGAGCCTCTCGAAGGTGGGATCGGTCCGCAGCACGTGTCGCATCGCCACCTCTTCTCCGCCGTCGAGCGACAGGGACACCTCGTCCCGCTCGCCGCCGTCGAACAGGTTCACCACCACCTTCGTGCCGGATACCACCGTCCCGCGCAGGAGGGCCGGCTCGTCGCCCTCCGAGAGCGGGTCGAGCGTGATGCGGAGATGGCGACCGGCGTCGGGGCCGGTGGGGAAGGGTATGAACTCGGGCATCACCCGGTTGTCGTCGAAGCGCAGCACATAGAATCCGTTCGGGTTGCCGTCCTGCATCATCGCGTCGCTCACCCCGCGCGGGTCTCGGGGGCCGCGCCTCCAGCCGTTGCCGCGCACCTCGGCGAGGGTGTGCGCGACGAACGGCCGCCCATGCCACCCGTGTCTGTGATCGATGCGCATCTTCCAGCTGTTGCTCGTGTCGTGCCCGGCGATGGCGTAGATGTGATCGAAGGGCTGGAGCAGCGCGAGAAGCTCGTCGAAGTTGACGGTGTTGAGGCCGTCGCCTCCCCGAGCGCCGTCGCTGCCAGGGGCGTCGGTGACGAGAGGGATGTGAGTGGCGATCACGATGAGCTTGTTCCGGTCGACATGGGCCAGATCGCGCTCGAGCCAGAAGAGCTGATCCTCGCTGATGTAGCCGCGGTAGCGACCATTGTCGAACGCGTCGTTCCCCGTCGCCCCGGCGTACTCGACGTTGTTGAGAGCGACGATGTGTGCCCCCCCCTGGTTGAACGAGTAGTAGGTGGGCCCGAAGTGACGCTTGTAGGTCTCGTTGGCCAGAGTAGCGTCCGGGGAGACGAAGTTGAGGTCGTGGTTGCCGGGCAGGTTCCACGCCGGAGCGCCGATCAGACCCATCATGTCGATGTGACGCGGGTAGAGTCCCAGGTTGTCGTAGACCACGTCGCCGACCGTGATCGAGAAGGCGACGTCGTAGGGATTGGAGAAGAGGGCGTTGACCAGCTCCTCGCGCAGCATGTCCTGGGCCAGGTTCGAGCTGGCCTGGGTATCGGCAAAGGCGTGGGCGCGAAAGCGCCGCTCGACGTTCCGGAGTCGGTGCAGAGGGAAATCGACGCGCGCGGGAAGGGGCCCGGTGGGCTCGATCACGGGCCAGCGCCAGTCGATCGGCCGACCTCCGCTGAAGGTCGGGCTGCCGTCGGGGTAGTGCAGGTAGTAGAACTGCGGCTGCTGGTGTCGATTGACCGGCATCGCCCACCCGGCCGGCTGGGAGACGAACAGGATGCTGCCGGCCCCGAGGGCGATCTCGTAATCACCCTCGCGGTCGGTCCGCACCACCTCGCAACCGTTGCTGACGCTCACTGCCGCCACCCCGCTCTCGCCGTGGTCGCGGCGCCCGTTCCGGTTGGCGTCGTCAAAGACGGTGCCGATGACGGTCTCCCGCTCGGGGGCAGGATGGCGGCAGCTGTGCGGTTCGGCGCCTGGCGCCGGCACCCCGGCCACGAGCAGGAGAAGGACGAGAGAAACGGTCCGCACGGTCCGGTAGTGTGACATGGAACCTGTGAATGGGGCGTGACGCCTGGTGCTTCCGAGACGTCCGGACCGCGGTCCGTCTCGCCGTCGGCAGGGGGCCGGCACTCGCCGCTCGGGCTCGACCCGGCCGCGCGGCGAATACAATAGAGGATGCGCTTTGGAAGCCTGGGGCTGCCGGAGCTGCTCCTCCTGGCCCTGATCATCGCCCTCCTCTGGCGCGGCCGCGGGCTGCCCGCCCTCGGCCGCCGGCTGGGCGAGCGGGCCCGGAAGCCCTTCCGGCAGACGCGGTGGCTCCTGGGGTCGGTGGCCGGCGACGAGGCGGAGGCCTTGTCTGCCGAGGTGGCCTTTGGCCGGGAGTGCGCGCGCGAGCTCACGGCCCGGTTCCCGGGCCCCGTGGCGCCCGACGACCAGCGTCGCCTGAGCGAGATCGGCGCCCGCCTCGCCGCGGCGCGGGGCGACCCCCCGCGTCCCTTCGACTTCCGCGTGGTCCCATCCTCCGATCCCAACGCCTTCGCCCTCCCGGGGGGCTTCGTCTTCGTCACCGACGGCCTTCTGCGCCTCAACGCGGACGACCGCGACGCGTCGGCGTTCGTGGTGGCCCACGAGATGGGGCACGTTCTTCTCAGCCATGCGCGCGACCGGTTCATGGCCGACCTGGTGTTCGACGTCGTCGGACGGCGCGTGCCGGCGGCGGGCCGGGTGGTGCGCGAGATGCTGGGCAAGGGCTACTCGCGCGACCAGGAGCTCGACGCCGACCGCGAGGCCGTGCGTCTGCTCCAGGCGGCGGGCTTCCACCCGGACGGCGCCGTGCGCGCCCTCGAGCGTCTGGCCCGGCACGCCCCGGATCAGGCCGGTCTGGCCGAGTACTTCTCGACCCACCCGCCCCTCCACGAGCGCATCCGCGCGCTGCGGAAGACGTCTGGGGCCAACTCCGTCCGGACGGAGTAGCCGCCGCCGAGCTGAGCCCCCCCAACCGAGACCCCCAGGCCCCCTTGAGGAGAATCGGCCAGTGACCCGTTGGCACCGAACGGCTAGCGGGTCACGTTCGCCTTCAAGGGATGGGCGCGGGGCGTGTCTTGCCGCGACGCGCCTCAGGGCCGCTTCCGATTCGTCGAAGACGGGACGCGACTAGGAGCGCGTGAGCGTCAGGTCGAGTCGCGCCTGCTCGAATTCGCCGTCTGCGTTGAAATCAAACTCCACGTGTCCGCCCCTGAGCGTGAGGGTGTTCCCGTTCAGGTTCATGTCGAACTGCCATGACCTCGACCGAATCCAGGTCGTCAAGGGCTGGCGTGACGCCGAAGGCGCGCTCCACGAGAAGGTCCACGACGTCGCCTGGTCCGACGGTCGCAAGCCAGGGGCGGACGGCAAGCTGCCGCCGGTGGGCAACACGGTCGACCTCGAGGCGGCACACTACACCAACACCACCCGGAAGCTGATCCTGCCCGCGGGTTCGTGGGCCCGTGGACCGGTGGCGCTGTTGAAGCCCCGAGGGGGTCATGGGGCCTGGATGCCTCGGCCACGGTCCGGCCCGCTCGCCCGCCGGCCCGGGGCCCAGAACCGCCACGTCGTAGTGGGCCGCCTGGTCTTCCCCTGAGACAGGCATTCTCTCGAGACCCGACTCTCGATAGACTCCGGATCCTCATGCACGCGGAATCCTTCGTCCCCTCTCTTCTCTGGGCGCTTCCGTTCGCGGCCCTGCTCATTTGCATCGCCGTCCTCCCCCTGGCCGCCCCCCACTTCTGGGAGTCGAACCTCCGGAAGCTGGCGATTGCCGTGGCCCTGGGGGCGCCCGTGTTCGTCCTCTACCTCCGGGCCCACCCGGAGTCGCTCCTCGAGGTGGCCGGGGACTACGTGTCCTTCATCGTCCTCCTCGGGGGGCTCTTCGTGATCTCCGGGGGGGTCTTCCTCGAGGGCGACCTCGAGGCCACGCCGCGCACGAACGCGGCCTTCCTCGGGGCCGGGGCCCTCCTCGCGTCGTTCGTCGGGACCACGGGGGCGTCGATGCTGCTCATCCGGCCGCTCCTGCAGACGAACCGGGAGAGGAAGCACGTGGCCCACACGGTCGTCTTCTTCATCTTTCTCGTCTCGAACATCGGCGGGTGCCTGACCCCCCTCGGCGACCCGCCCCTGTTCCTCGGCTACCTCCAGGGGGTGCCGTTCACTTGGACGTTCCGTCTCTTCGTGCCGTGGCTGTTCACCACCACCCTCGTGCTGGCCCTGTACGTGCTGTGGGACGGCTGGGCTCACGCCCGCGAGGCGCGGGCGGACCTCAGGCGGGACTTCTACGAGGTGCGGCCGCTTCGGGTGGCGGGCAAGGAAAACCTCCTGCTTCTCGGGGGCGTGCTCGCCGCGGTGGCCTTTCTGCGCGCGCCCTGGAGGGAGGCGGCGATCGTGGCCCTCGCCGTGGCGTCCTACCAGCGGACCGATCCCGGGCTGCACAAGGTCAACCGCTTCACCTTCCACCCCATCCTCGAGGTGGCCGCGCTCTTCATCGGCATCTTCGTGACCATGCTGCCCGCCCTGGACATCCTCCGCGCCGAGGGCGCTGGCCTCGGAGTGAGGGAGCCGTGGCAGTTCTTCTGGGCCACGGGCACGCTCAGCTCCTTCCTCGACAACGCGCCCACCTATCTCACGTTCCTCGCCCTGGCCCAGGGCCTGGGGCTGCCCGGAGACGTCGTAGGGGTGCCCCACCAGCTCCTCGTCGCCCTCAGCCTCGGCGCCGTGTTCATGGGCGCGAACACCTACATCGGCAACGGGCCCAACTTCATGGTCCGGGCCATCGCCGAGGAGCGGGGGGTACGGATGCCGAGCTTCGGCGGCTACATGCTCTACTCGGCTGGGATACTCCTGCCGGTCTTCGTGGTGGTGACGCTCGTATTCTTCCGCTGACGGAGGCGGGCCGCGCTCGTCCGCCTGCAGATGTGCGTCGCCGACCCGAGCGACAGTCACGGAAACCGCCACGAGGATCGTCGTCTTCGAGACGGTGTCGGACGGCGCGGACCGGGAACAGGCGGTCGCCCTGGGGAACAGGCGGTCGATCCAGGGAACGAAGGCCGGTGGGGCCGTGTCCCGTGGCGCCAAACGTGGTGTCAGCGACGTCCGGCGCGTTCTCTATGAGCGCGTGGGAGGAGCGGTTCGAGCGCCAGTACGGCTTCTGGCGGGGGCTGGCGGACGAGGCCGTGGCCCGCTATCTCGACTCCAGGTCGCCGACCACATCCCGGACCCGGGCCGGCACCGCACTCTGTTCTATGCCCACTACGCAACCGCGCCCGGGGGGCGCCGGCCAGGCTGATCAGCGGTTGACATCAAGATGCGCCGACCATATTCTTTGATGTATGCGAACGACCATCAATCTGCCCGACCTCCTGATCGTGCAGGCCCGCCGGCGCGCATCGGAGACGGGACGCACTCTGACAGCCTTCATCGCCGATGCGGTGAGGGAGTCGCTCGCTCGTCGACGCGAGGATCCGAATCAGCCTCCGGTCCGGCTCAGCACGTTTCGGGGCTCGGGCCTGCAGCCCGGTGTCGACCTGGACGACAGCGCGGCGCTGCAGGACCTGATGGACGGGACGGATGCTGCTGACGGACGTTAACGTCCTCGTCTACGCGCATCGCGAAGACGCCGCCGACCACTCGAGCTACCGAGACTGGCTTCAAGTCTTGCTCGCTTCCGATTCGGCCTACGCCGTCTCCGAGCTCGTCCTGAGCGCCTTCGTGCGGATCGTCACGCATCCCAGGATCTTCCTCCCGCCCACGCCGCTCGAGAGCGCGCTCGCGTTCGCCGGCGAGGTCCGCGACCGCCCGAACGCCGTCGTCCTCACACCCGGCCCGAGGCACTGGGAGATCTTCAAGCGCTACTGCCGCGAGTGTGACATCCGGGGCAGCATGGTCACAGACGCCTACTTCGCCGCCCTCGCCCTGGAGTCGGGATGCGAGTGGGTGACCACGGACCGCGATTACTCCCGCTTCCCGGGACTCGCCTGGCGCCATCCGCTGAGGCCGGGTCCCGGAACCGGCGCGCCGGCTTGACAGCCCATGGCGCGCCACGAGTCGACCTCCAGAGGTCTTTCTCATCTTGCTGCCCGACCTGCAGGAGCAGTGCGCGGGCCTAGAACTCGTTGCCGGGCGGCCCGACCTCGACCCGCCGCGCCCCGATCCGGCCGGGGATCACGGCCGGGTCTTCCGCCGGGCAGGCCAGAAGGACGAGAAGCGGCACGCCGATGATGCCCAAGGGGGAGCGAACGTCGAAGCATGAGTGCCTCCGATCAGAAGTCGAGGTGGGCGATGTCGTCCCCGTGGAAACGGAGGGCCAGGAAGACCGCGCTCGAGGGGCCTCTCGACACGCTGTCTCGTCGAGCCAGCGGGCTACGGAAGCTCCTTGATCCGGATCTTGCGGAACTCGACGATCGAGCCGTGGCCCAGGAAGCCGATGTGGCCGCTCTCCCGCTTCAGGCCCGGGTGCTCCCGGTGGTCCATCGTCCCCCCGGCGCTGGCGGCGTCGAGGTCGGCGTCGACCACGGTGGTGCCGTTGACGACGACCCTCACGCGGCGCCCCTCGACCGTGACCTCCTCGGTGTTCCACTCCCCGATCGGCCGCAGGACGCCGCGGCGCGCCGGCACCACGCCGTAGACCGAGCCGTGGTGCTGGTATGGCTGGAGGCCCCAGTACACCGGGGACCCGTCCTCGAGAATCTGAAGCTCCATCCCGACGTAGGCCGCGTCCCCCTCGAGGGGGGCGCGAATGCCCAGCCCGTTGTTCGCAGCGGGAGTGAGCTTGAACTCGAAGCGGAGGACGAAGTCGGTGTACTCCTTCTCCGTGTACAGGTTTCCTCCGCCGCGCGCGGGACGGACGACGATCTTCCCGTCCTCGGCGGGGTAGCTGGCCAGATTGCCGGTCCAGCCCTCGAGGTCACGTCCGTTGAAGAGGGGCCGGAAGCCCTCGCCCGCCTCGGCCGCGCTCATGCCGGTGAGGGCGGGGTCGGCCGGGATCTCCCGGACGAAGAGGTTCCGGAACTGGAGCGGGTTTCCGTGGGCCTGGAGCTCGATCGGCCCTGTCGGGTAGATCGGCTTCCCCCTCTCCCAGTAGTTCTCGAGGACCGCGTGCCGCACGACCTGCTTGTCGTTGAGGTAGACGGTGACCCGCTCGCCCATCATGATGATCCGGAACGTGTTCCACTCGCCGACGGGGCGATCGGCGTTCTCGCGGGGCTCGCTGGGTCCCTCCTCGTTGTTGAAGAGGCCGCCCGATCCCACCGGGTTGGCCTCGCCATCCCAGATCTGGACCTGCGGCGAGCCTCGGAGGTAGAGGCCACTGTCTCCGCCCTCCTCGATCTTCCAGTCGGCGAGGAGCTCGAAGTCGGCGTAGTCGAGGGCGGTGCACACGCTGTCGCCCTCTCCGTCGAAGACGAGGACGCCGTCGACGACGCTCCAGTGCGCCTTCATCTTCTCGTCGGCCTCGGCCTGGGCTCGGGCCAGCTCCTCGGGCGTCATCTTCGTGCGCGCGGGAGGGTCGGCGACGAGGCCTTTCCAGCCGTCGAGAGAGCGGCCGTCGAACAGCGGGACGAAGCCGCCCTGCCGCAGGCGCTCGACGATGATCTTCCCGGCTCGCTCCTTGTCGGAGGCATCCGCGAGAGTGGCCTCGACCCGCCGGAGGACCGAGTACGCCTCGTGGCCGGAGAGCCACGGCTCCCGGGGCGACTGACGGGACGCGAGGGCGAGGAGGCTCGCCGCCGCCGCATCCCGCAGGGCCGCGTCGTCGAGGTGCCCGGCGAGCAGCCGCAGCGACTCGGGCTCGCGGACGTCGGCGATGCCGGCGAGGACCACCTTCCGATCGGCCTCCTCTTCGGGCCGGGCGAGGAGACCCTCCAGGACAGCGAGCTTCTCCGTGGTGGGCCGGCTCGACCGGCGCAGCAGGCGGACGTATCCCTCGACCGCGGAACGGAAATGCTCGGGGTCCGCGGTCTTGGAGGCGAGGCGTGCGAGCTCGTCGGCGGCCGCCTCCTCGGGCCACTGAGTCAACGCCTTCACGGCGGCGGACTGCACCGCCGGGTCCGGGCTCCCGGTCTCCTCGACGACCGCCCGAAGGGGCCCGGTCCCGCCGACCTTCGGCAGGATCTCCAGAATGACGACCTTCCCGGCGGGGGCGCTGTCTCCCAGGAGATCGAGAAGGCCGTCGGCCCGCTGGTCGGGGTCGGGGCTCCGGCCGACCACGGCCACCATCGCCTCCTGCAGGCGGGTGCGGTCGCCGCCCTGGCCGGCCGCCTCCGCCATCGCCACGAGACGGGGCAGGTCGGCGTCCCCGGCGAGCCGGGCCAGGGCCGCGAGGGAAGCGGCCCGGGTGGAGGGCTCCGGGTCCTCGCCCAGGCCGAAGACGCGTTCGATCTGGTCACGCGCCCCCTTCTCGCCCAGCACGTCGATGAGGACCGCCCGGCCGGGAAGCGGCGTGGAGTCGAGGAGGCGAACGGCCTCGGGCACCACGAGCGCGGCCGGGTAGCCGAGAAGGGCGGTCTTCAGGGCTGCACTCTCGTCCGCGCCGGCGGAGCCGAGGAGGGGGAGAAGGTCGGGAAGGACGGCCTCCCCGCCGAGCCGGGTCGCGGCGGGAATGGCCGCCCGCCGCACGGACTCGTTCTCGCTGCCGAGACTCTCACGGACGAACGGCAGGGCCGCGGCGTCTCCCCGCTCGCCGAGCATCGCCAGGATGTCGGCCCGGACGTCGGGCGGCGACGTGCGGGCCTCGTCGACCCACGCCCGGGTCGCGTCCTTCCCGGGGATCGACGCCGCCAGGGTGAGGGCTGCGCCCCGGAAGCTCCGGTCGGGGCTTTCCGCGGCGCCAAGGAGATCGGGCAGGGCGCGCTCGCCGAGCGCGGAGACGACGAGGGCCAGGGCCTCGGACGCGTGCTGTGACTCCGCGGGGTGAGAGTAGTTCTCGAGCACGGCCCGGGCCGCCTCCAGCCCTTCCGCCGTCCGGCCGGACTCCACGAGTCGCCGAGCGTAGAGGAGATAGAGCGAGGGCGTCTTTCGTCTCTCCCGGAGCGGAGACGCGACGCGGGATCTCGAGAGCACCGGTCCGGCCGCCGGGTCGCCGATGTTGGCCAGGGCGTAGAGGGCGGCTTGGCGAATCCCTTCGTCTCCGCTGTCCGCGAAGGGGAGGATCGTCGGGACCGCCTCATGGCTACGGGCCTGTCCCAGCGACTGGATGAGCACCAGCTGCGCGTCCCGGGGCGCCTCGCCCAGGGCGCCGAGAAGGGCCGCGACCGCGTCCGGTCCCCCGATGGTGAGAAGCGCGGCCGCGGCCGGCCCGGCCAGCCTCTCGTCGACGAGGTACTTCTCGACGGGCCGGATGGACTCCTCCTTCCCGACGAGCTGGACCTGGGAGAGGAAGAACACGGCCACGGCCTCGTCGCGCGTCTGCTCCAGGGTGTCGAGGAGAACACGAACGAACAGGGCCCGCTCTTCCTCCGCCCCCGGGCGCGCGGCGCAGACGGCCAGGGCGTTGACGGCATAGCGCGCCTGCGAGTCGTCCCCATCCTCCGGCGGGAGGACCCGGGCGCAGACGTCGCCGATTGCCTCCGGCCCCAGGCCCAGGATCTCGGCACAGAAGCCATCCCTGGCGGCGGAGTCCGGCGCCGGAAGGCGCTCGAGGATCTGGGAGACCTGCTCGTTCGAGGCGCGGCGCCCGTCGCCCGCGGAGGGCGACGGGGCGGCCTGGAGGGCGCCAGACGACACCGCGAGGGTGAGAGCCGTGATCAGAGCTCGTTTCATCGTCGTTCTCCGTTCCCCTCGCATCGCTACGCCGGGAGCCGCCAGGGCGCCCGCATGGGCTGGTCCACGAGGCGGTTGGCCTCGTCGTCGCCGACGAAGCGCTCCGCCTTCGGGTCGTAGTCCAGGGTCCGGCCGAGCTGGACGGCTATCTTGCCGAGGTTGACGAGGGTGCAGGAGCGGTGGCCGTTCCGCTCGTTCAGGGCGAACCGGCGCCGCGTCCGGACGGACTCGGCGAAATCGGTGACGCGGGGCGGGGGATCGGGGAGGACGGCGAGCATCTCCTCGAAGTGGGGGATATCCGAGCGGAGGCCCGGGAAGATCTTCCCCTCCGGGCCCTCGAGGAACGGCGCCTCCATGTCACGGTTTTCCCCGTCGAGGACGATGGTGCACCCGTCGGCGTACTTCATCTCGATCCGGCGCCAGCTGCCACACGCGTCGGGGTGCTGCTGTGGAGCATCGGCCCACACCTCGACCGGGCTCGTCTCGTCCTTGTCGAGGATGTACTGAACGGGGTCCAGGTAGTGCATGCCCATGTCCCCCAGGCCGCCGCCGTCGTAGTCCCAATACCCCCGGAACGTACCGTGGACGCGGTGCGGGTGATAGGGCTTGAAGGGTGCGGGGCCGAGCCAGAAGTCGTAGTCCAGCTCGGGCGGGACGGGCTCGGGCGGCAGAATCGTGAGACCGCTCCAGAAGAACTTCCAGTCGAAGCCGGTGGTCGCGCTCACCGTCGCCTTGATCGGCCAGCCCAGCAGCCCGCCCTCGACCGCCTTCTTGATCGGCGCGACCTCGGTCCGGAAGCCGTAGAAAGAGCTACGGAATCGGAACCAGGTGTTGATCCGGAAGACCCGCCCGGTCCGCTCCACCGCCCCGACGACCGCGCGGCCCTCGGCGATGGTGCGGGTCATCGGCTTCTCGCACCAGATGTCCTTGCCGGCTTCCGCGGCGGCCACCGACATCAGGGCGTGCCAGTGGGGCGGGGTTGCGATGTGAACGATGTCGATGTCGGCCCTCTCCAGCACCTCGCGGAAGTCCGTGTACCCCGAGACCCCGGGGCCGGCCATCTCGAGGGCCGTGGCCAGGTGCTCCCGGTCCACGTCGCAGACCGCACGGAGGACACTTCCGGGGTAGCGGAGGTGACCCCGGCCCATCCCGCCGACGCCGACGACCGCCTTGGTCAGCGTGTCGCTCGGGGGCGTGCGGCCCGGCCCCCCGAGCACGTGGCGCGGGACGATCGTGAGGGAGGCTGCCGCCGCGGCGACGCTCCGGGTGAACTGCCGACGAGAGATCCCTCGGGGTCGAGACATGGCCGCTCCTCTCCAGAGACGGCGCCATTGTAGTTTCGAGGAGGACGGGCCAGGGCGCCGATCCGCCTCGGCTCGGACGGCTCCGCGACGAGGTTCACCTGGCCCGCAGTCAGCTACGGTAGCGCTCTCCTGGTGGGAGCCGTCTGGTCGATCATGTCACCTCAGCCACCTGGCCGGCGTCCTCGGCGATGCTCCGGGCGATGCGCGGCTCGACGCCCAGGCCGCCTGCGTCAGGCGATGATGCCCAGCGGCTTCGTCGTCTTCCAGTTGCCCCGCGTGAAATCCGGGAACTCCTGCGGCGCGCCGCCTTTGCTCACGGACTCCTCGCTCAGCGGGGCCAACCGACGACCAGAAGCAACCTTCGTAGACGTTCTGATCGAGGGGCAGCCCGTTCTGCAGGCACTCCACCATCCGGTAGAGCTCGATGAAGTCCATGCCGCCGTGGCCGCCCATCTTCCTGGCGAGCTCGCCCACGCGCTTGATCAGCGGGTGCTCGTACTGGGCGACGAACTCCTCCCACGCCTCCCCCTCGGTCCACTCGTGGAAACTGTTCACGCCCTCGATGGCGAAACGGTTCGGAAACCCGGCGAGCGTGCCCTTGGTGCCCTGGATCAGGTTGTGGCGCGAGTACGGGCGCGGAGATTGCTCGTCCCACTGGACCATGATCGTCCGGCCGAGGGCGGTCTTGATGATGCTCGTGCTGATGTCGCCGGCCCGGAACTCCTGCGTGTTCCACTGGTGGTCGGCGGGGAAATTGGCCTTTGCGTGGAGGGTCCTGGCCCTGGACGGTGACGAAAACGACACGAGACGGTCGAAGGTGTCCTCGGTGCGCGCGAGGCTCATGTACTGCGCGACCGGACCGAGGCCATGGCACGGGTAGAGGTTGCCGTTGCGCCTGATGTAGTGGTGAGTGCGCCAAGAGCCGGTGCCGCGCTCCACCTGATTCATCTGGCGGCGCAGGTCGTGAATGTAGGCCGCCTCGCCGTGCAGCAGCTCACCGATGACGCCTTGACGGACCATGTTGAGGTAGAGCAGCTCCTCCCGCCCGTAGCACACGTTCTCCATGTGCATGCAGTGGCGGGCGGTCTCCTCGGATGTGTCCACGAGCTGCCACATCTCGTCGAGGGTCACGGCGATCGGCGTCTCGATGAACACGTGGGCGCCGGCCTGCATGGCGGCCACGCCCATGGGCGCGTGGTCCTCCCAGGGGGTGGCGACGACGACCATGTCCGGCTTCATCTCGGCGAGCATCGTCCGGTAGAGGTTCGGGTCGCCGAAGTAGAGCTTCGGTTTGTGCCCGTTGGCCGCGACGCGCTGCTCGGACCGTTTGGCGAGGTCCTCGTAGAGGTCGCTGATCGCAACGATCTCGGTACCCTCGATCGACGCGAGCCGCGACGCGTGGCCGCGGCCGCGGGCGCCCACGCCGATCATGGCGATGCGGACCTTCTCGATCTTCGGCGCGGCGAAGTCGCCCATGTACCTCGCGCCGGCCTTGCGGGGCGGCGCCGTAGTCTGGCCGCCCGCCAGCGCAGGGAGCGCGGCCATGGCGGCGGTGGCGCCGCCGAGAGACTTGATGAACCCTCTGCGTTCGGTCTGGCTCGGCTTCTTCGTCTTCATGGTCAGTTCACCGTTGGTTAGGGCGTCGAACGATTGCCTCATCTACCACAACGTCCATTCAAGAACCTGGGGCCAGCCTAGAGCCCATCATCGTACACCTTGAGGAACGGTCCCGGCATGGCGCAACAGCTCGGGGTCGGGTGGAGTCCGCTGCCAGGAGAGGACGCGAGTTGGCTACACTGCACCTGGGGCCTCGGGTGGTCCGATCCTCTGGTCCCCGAATCTGGTCGAGAGGCGGTTTCGTGAGCGAGAAACCACACAGGCTTCAGAGTTGGGCAGACACCCTCACCTTCATCTGCATCATCTCGCTCGGCATCCTGATCTTTCTCTGGGCGAACCGGCCCTCGGGCATGGAGGCCCTGGGCCTCATCTTCCCGATGCTCGTGGTCGGGCTGCTTCATCTCACGCTGGGATCGCTGGCCATCCTGGCCGCCCTCCTCACCCGACGCTTCTGGCGCAACAGCTGGATTTACGGGTATTTCGCGTTGGTGCTCCTCTGGCTGCTGGTCTACCTGGGCGGGGTGCGGGTGGGCCAGGAGCTCGTCCGAGGCCGCATCGAGAGGATGAGCCACCCGGCCGAGACCAGGCTCCACACGGCCATCGAGAGCGCCTCGTTGTCCGCCGTCGAAGAGTCGCTGAGGGCGGAAGCCGACCCGTCCTACTGCTACGAGTGGGTCCGTGAGTACAGGGGTCTTTCGCCACTCCAGCGAGCCCTGACCCACCGCCGCGCGGACATGGTGTCCCGCCTGCTGGCCGCGGGAGCGGACCCGAACCGGGTCTGCAGTCCTGGTAGAGGGTTGCATCCGGTCCTGATGGCGGCGGCCAATCTCGATGTGGAGTCCCTCACCGCCCTACTCGAGAGCGGAGCCGAGACGAACCCTCCCGGACAGGACCGCTCCGTGCTGGTCACGGCCATCGCCGGCGGCAACTACTCGCTCCCCTACACGGCCGAGGAAGCCGCGCACCATCGGGCGGCACGGGATCCGGAGAAGATCCGGTCCGTCGTGGCCACCCTCCTGGCCTCTGGAGCCGATGTCCACGCCACACAGACGAAGGCGGCGCCTCTTCACTGGGCGCTGGCGATGGGCGATGGCCTGCTGGTCGACCAGCTGCTGAGCGCCGGCGCCGATCCGGATCTGCCGGAGGCACAGCACGGACGCGCCCCGCTCACGCTGGCGCTGGCGTTCGGACACGTCGATCTGGCCCGGCGCCTGATCGCGAACGACCCCGGGGCGCGACTCGACGGCGTTCAGGGCCTCCACGCGCTGCACACGGCCGCCCAGCGACGCGACGCCGACGGGGTCGAGCTGCTGCTGGCCGCCGGTCTGGACCTGCGGCCAATCCTCGATCGGAAGCTGAGCTATCCCGGTGGCCGGCCGGTGGATCTCCCCGAAGAGCTCATCAAGGCACTCCAGGCCGGCGATGATCTGCTGCTGAACGCGCTGCTGAGGGCGGGTGCCGACATCAATCAGCCCAACCCCCGCCGGCTGGGTCAGGTGCTGACGGGACTCGTGGCCCACGACCCGCTGCTGCTCGACAAGGCGATCGCCCTCGGGGGCGACGTGAACGCGAGGAACTCGGGGGAGGAACGTCGCTCCACTACCTCGCCGCATGCCGCGACTGCGCCGATCCCGTGCCGGCCATGCGGCACCTCATCGAGCGGGGCGCGAACGTGGAGGCGTTGGACGCGAGTGGCAAGACCCCTCTGCAGGTCGCTCGCCTCCGTCGGGTTCCGGACACGGAGGCCTTCCTCGCGTCGGTGACCGCGGGCGAGGGGCAGGACTGATCGTGCGTCAGCTGCTGCGCAACGCCGTCAAGGCACTCCTGATCGTGGCGACGGCACTGCTGCTGGTGTTCATCGTGCTTGCGCCACCCCGGCTCGTGTACATGAGCATCGGCGATCCCCAGGGGAACGGGGTCGAAGGAGCGCAGATCCGGACAAACCGCGTGCTCGGCATCGACCGCCCCATCACCGTCCTCGGCCGATCGGTGTTCGTCGTGATGGGCAGCGCCTCGGTCCTCGTGGATGGCGATGGCTACGAGCCTGCAGAGATGGAGATCGGATCGTCGGTGGAGGTGATCCGCGGGCAGGTGGAGCACGCCGGGCTCGCCTCGATTCTGCATTCGCTGCACGTGGAGCTGTCGCCGCGCGATCCGAAGCTCGTGATGACGCTCTACGAGGGGTCGCTCACCTCGGGGGAAGCCGAGGGGCCGAGGGAGGTGCTGCCCATCCATCCCGACTTCCGCGGCTTCCACCATCCTCTGGATTGGCTCCGACGGCAGTACGTCATCAGGACGGGCAGGGACGCCTCCACGCTGCGCTACGTCTCCCTCGACGCCGGGAAGCGGTCGGTGAAGCGTGTTCGGTCGTTGACCTCGTCCCTGTGAACCGCAGGGCTACGGCTGGAAGAAGACGAGGGTTCCCGGCGCGATCTTGCGTTGCTGGATCTCGGTGCCGCTGCGGACCCTGCCGCTCGGCATCCGGTAGTAGGTCTGCGGGTCGTTCCAGCGGCTGCCGGCCACCTCCGTCGGGCTCTGCCCCCGGGCCACCCGGCCGGCCTGGACGTAGCCGACGAGGACCCGGGTTCGCCGCGGGAGGCGCCGCAGCAGGTCGCGGCCCTCGGGCCGTCTCTCCAGCTCGGCGCCGGACCGCACCAGGCCCGACGGGAAGAAGTACGTCGTGGTGTCCGCCGCCGCCGCGCTCCCGAGCAGGTCACGGGCCGCGACGGGGTCGCTCACGAGAAGGAGACCCTCCACGTACCGTGGTGGATCCTCCCGGCGGATCGGCGCCCCGGCGGCTGAAGGGGCCTGGTCGAGGAGGACGCGGGTGCCGAGGGGGATCTCGCCCCAATCGCGCATGGCGTCGCCACGGATGCGCGTTCCATCGGGGAAGACGTACACGGTGGTGGGGCGCGCGTGCGCCTCCCCGGCGATGGACCAGGCGGTCCGGCGGGGAGTGATGACGCCGGCGTCGGCCTTCTCCAGGTGCGCGGTCTCCACCCGGGGCCGACGAGCGGGCGGCGCATACAGCAGGCGCTGAAGCTCCCGATCGCCGGGGCGGAGACGACCCGCGGCCACGTCGGGGTCCCGGTGTGGAGCCGCCGTCAGTCCCAGCCGGCGTCGCACGCGGGGCTCGGCGAAAACCATGGCACACCGCTTCCGCCCCCGGTGGGGGTGAGGGTGGAAGCGGTTCGGCTCTCCGTAAGCCACCATCGAGTGGGTGAGGACGTGGTCGTCGGGAATGCCGTAGACGCTCTGCAGCTGGCGCAGCAGCTCGCGGACGGCCGCGTACTGGGCCGGCGTGGGCTCCTCGTCGTGGTAGCCGGAGACCTCGACTCCCAGGCTGACCTCGTCGAGGTCGCGGCGTCCCTCCCACATGCTGAGACCGGCGTGGGTGGCGATGCGGTGGCGTTCGATCAGACGGGTGACCCGCCCGTCCCGGTGGACGAAGTAGTGGGCCTCTCCGCGCCGGCGCAGCTTGCGCAGGGAGCCGGTCTCGCGTCCCTCCGTGGTGTGGAGGACGATGAAGCGGGTCTCAGGGCGTCTCGGGCGGAGATCGTTGTTCGGAGCGTAGTCGGAGCGGATCCGGAGTGGATCTGCCAGGGCGGTCGCCGCCAGGACGAGGACGAGCCCGCACGCCACCCCGGCCGCTCCCGCTGTGAGCCGTCTGGCCGATCCCGCTCCTCGTCTCGACATCTCTCCCACTCACCTGCCCGGTTCCGCGGACACGGCGAAGCCTGGACGAAAGCAGATTTTCTCATATTCGACAGCAAGTTGAAATGCGAAACATAATGTAACGCATTATCTCGATAGTGCGAGGCGAACTGGCCGGGGCCGGGGGCCGCGGACGTCGCTAACCCCGACGGCGCCGACGAGGCGGGCCGGTCGTCAATCCTTGTCAAGCAACGTGCAAACTCGGGCCCACCGGACGATCGTGCCTCGGGCTTGGGGGATAATCGTCCCTTCGCTCACCTGGCATCCACACCGTCGAGTCGAGACGTCACCGTGGTCCAGGCCGCTCTGGCCGCGTCGCACAGGGCGGTGGACCTTGTGGCGACCGGCGGAGCGGGCATCCCAAGGGAGGCCTTGTCAAAGCTGTGAGACTCTCACGCCCCACATCGTCGACGTTGACCGCCCCCCTCCTCGGGTCGCTCCTCGCCTGCAGCGCACCGGCCACCCAGGAGACGACCGCGTCGCGCCTGGCTCCCCTGGTCGAGGCGGTCGAGACCCGTTTCGGCGCCCTACCCGTCGAGGAGACCGTGTCCGGCCGTGTGCGGGCCCGCAACCAGGTGGCCATCCGCCCCGAGGTCGGTGGGAGGATCGTCGAGGTGCTGGCGCGCAGCGGCGAGGCGATCCGCGAGGGCCAGCCGCTCGTTCGGCTCGACGCCACCGAGGCTCGCGAGAGGCTGCGCCAGGCGGAGGCCGACGTCCGGCTCGCCGAGGCGGCCGAGGCCGCGGCCCGAGCGCGGGTGGCCGAGCTGGGGGCCCTGGTGGCTCGCACCCGCGCCCTCGCCGAGGAGAAGCTGGTGGCCGCCCAGGAGCTGGACACCCAGGAGGCGCAGCTCGACGCCCTGCGGGCCAGCGCCGACGAGGCCGCGGCCCGGGTGGAGCTGGCCCGCGCGACCGTCGAGGAGAGGCGCTCGGCCCTGGAAAAGACGGTGGTGCGGGCCCCCCTCTCGGGGCGGGTGGGCGACCGCGGCGCCGAGGTGGGCATGCAGGTCGATCCCTCCACGGTCCTGTTTCTGGCCGGCGACCTGGGCACGCTCATCGTCGAGGTCAACCTGACCGAGGCGATGCTCAACCGGGGCGTCGAGCCGGGCCTGCCGGTGGTCATCGAGACCCGTGGAGACGCAAGCGGGCCGCTGAGGGCCGAGCTGTCGCGGATCTCCCCCTTCCTCGCCGAGCAGAGCTTCACCGCCCTGGGCGAGGTCGACGTGACGAACCGTGACGGACGACTCCAGCCGGGGATGTTCGCGACGGTGAGGATCCTCGTCGGCGAGAGCCGCCGGGCCACGCTCGTCCCCGTGACCGCCCTGTGGGAGGACCCGCTCTCGGGGCGGCGCGGCGTCTTCGTGGTGGAGGAGACGGGGGGCCTGGAGACGCCCGAGAAGGCCACGACCGAGAGCCCCGAGGAGTCCCGGCGCGTGTCCTTCCGGCAGGTGCAGGTGCTGGCGGAGGGGCGCGGCGCCGCCGGGGTGACGGATCTGGATGAAGGGGCGTGGGTGGTCACGGTCGGCCAGAACCTGCTCGCCGAGGAGCTGCATGCCGCCGATCGGAAGGAGGGGGGTCCGACGGTGGCCCGCGTCCGCCCCGTCCCCTGGGACCGGGTGCTGGCGCTCCAGGAGCTGCAGGACGACGACCTCCTCGAGGGCTTCCTGGACAAGCAGCGGAAGGTGGCCGCCGCCCTGGGAGCGGAGATCCCGGAGAGCGAGGACGCGGTCGATCGCGTGCTGGCCGAGGCAGAAGCGGCCGCGGTCGCGCAGTCGGGCGGGGATTGACGTGAGCCTGACCGAGGTCTCTGTCCACCGCCCCGTGGCCACGACGATGGTCTTCCTGATCCTGATCGTCCTCGGGATCGTCGCGTTTCGAACGCTGCCCATCGACCTGCTGCCCAGGGTGGAGTTCACCCAGCTCACCGTTCGGGTGGACTACCCGAACGTGGGGCCCGAGGAGGTCGAGCAGATCATCACCGACCCCATCGAGAACGCGGTCGCCGGGCTGCCGAACCTGGAGCGGGTGACATCCCAGTCAGAGGAGGGTCGGAGCAGCGTCCGCCTCGAGTTCGCCCGGGGCACGAACATCGACGAAGCCGCCAACGACCTCCGGTCGGCCCTCGACGGGCTCCGCGACGAGCTGCCCATCGAGGCCACGACGCCCCGCGTCTTCAAGCTCGACCTCGACCGCATCGAGGTCGTGAGCCTGGCGGTGACGTCGACGCGCGACCTCGAGGAGGTGACCCGGCTCCTCGAGGACGAGCTGGCCCGCCGTTTCGATCAGATCCCCGGGGTGGGCGCCATCGACATCCGTGGCGGCGTCTACCGGGAGATCCGGGTCGAGCTGGACCGCGAGCGGCTACGGGCCACCGGGCTCACCGCGCTCGACGTGGAGCAGGCGGTGGCCCGCGAGAACGTCACTCTCCCCACGGGCACGGTGAAGAGCGGCTTCGACGACCTCTACGTCCGCACCCTCGGCGAGTACCGCTCCCTGGAAGAGATCGCCATGACCGTCGTCGCGGCCCCCGGCGGGCGGCCGGTGCGGGTGCGCGACCTGGGCCAGGTCCGCGACTCCTACGAGGACGTCGGCTACCTGGTGGAGATGAACGGCGTTCCCGCCATCAGCCTCGGCATCCAGAAGCAGAGCGGTGGCAACACGGTGGAGGTGGCGCGGGCGGTGCGTCGGGAAGTGGAGCGCATCAACGCCGAACGCGACGACCTGCACCTGACGGTGGTCGTGGACCAGAGCGAGTTCATCGACCGCTCGATCGGCAACGTGCAGCGCTCTGCGCTCTGGGGCTCCCTCCTCGCGGTGCTCGTCCTCTACCTCTTCCTCCGCAACCGGGCCAGCACCCTCATCATCACCCTGGCCATCCCCATCTCGGTGATCGCCACCTTTGCCCTGCTCTTCTTCGGTGGACTCACCCTGAACCAGATGACCTTCGGCGGGCTCGCCCTGGGGGTCGGGCTCATCGTCGATAATGCCATCGTCGTCCTCGAGAGCATCGTCCGCAAGCGCGAGGAGGACGGGCTCCCCGACCGGGAGGCCGCCAGGGTCGGGACCCGCGACGTGGCGGGGGCCATCACCGCTTCCACCCTCACCACCTGCGTCATCTTCGTCCCCGTCGTCTTCACCACCACCACCACCGGGGCCCTCTTCCAGGCCCTGGCCCTGGTGGTGGTCTTCGCCCTGGTCTGCTCGCTCTTCGTGGCCCTGACCCTGGTGCCGATGCTGGCCTCGCGGTTCCTGCAGCGCCGGCCCGACGACGACGGCGGGCTCGCGCGCCACCTGGGACTCCAGCGCCGGGTCGAGGGATGGTACACGGACCACCTCGAGAGGGCCCTGCGCCATCGGGGCCGGGTCTTCGCGGTGACCGGCGGCGCCCTGGCCCTCGCTCTGGCCGCCTGGCCGCTCATTCCCGTCGAGCTCGCTCCCCAGACCGACGCCGACGAGATCGACATCCAGCTCGAGATGGAGCGTGGCACCAACAAGGCGGTGGCACGGGCCTACACCGACGAGCTGGAAGACAAGGTGCGGGCGGTGGTGCCGGCGGGAGACATCCGCCTGTTCTCCACCGAGATCCGAGGCGACAGCGCCGCGGTGGAGCTGAAGCTGGCCCCCCAGGAAGAACGATCCATGGCCAGCTCCACCCTCGCCGACAGGGTGCGCTCCGAGGTCGACGGCCACGTCCCCGGGGGGATCCTCGACGTGGAGGCGCAGCAGGGCCTGTGGATGCTCAATCGCGTGTTCAGCTCCGGAGGCGGGGGCGAGGCCCTCGAGATCGAGCTGCGGGGGTGGGAGCTGGACCAGGCCGACCGCGTGGCCGCCGAGATGCGGCGCCGGATGGAGGCCCTTCCCGGCGTCACCGACGTGCGGGTGAGCCGACGGGAGGGGCGGCCGGAGGAGCAGCTCGTCCTGGATCGCGAGCGGATCTCCGAGCTGGGCCTCTCCGTCGCCCAGGTGGGGCAGACGCTGCTGGCCAACGTGGCCGGCGTCGAGGCCGGACGCTACCGCGAGGGGGGATACGAGTACCCCATCACCGTGCGCCTGCGCCGGGAGGACCGTCGCAACGCCCAGGACCTCGATGGGGTGACGCTGCGGACTCCGTCGGGAGGGTTGGTGGCGCTGTCGAGCCTCGTCGAGCGGAAGAGGGGCCGGGGACCGGTGGAGATCGACCGCGTCGACGGCCAGCGCGTCACCTACGTGACCGCCAATCTGGAGAGCGGCGTGGCTCTCGGTGACGCGGTGGAGAGGGTGCAGGCCGCCCTCAGCGAGCTGCGCATGCCGCCGGGCTTCGCGATCCTCTACGGTGGGCAGTACGAGGAGCAGCTCGCGGCCCAGCGCGACTTCTCCATCGCCATCGTGATGGCCCTCGTTCTGGTCTACATGCTGATGGCCGCGCAGTTCGAGCGCTTCGTCGACCCGCTCATCGTCATGCTCGCGGTCCCGATGGCGCTCATCGGAGTGGTGCCCACGCTTCTCCTCACGGGCACGACCATCAACATCCAGAGCGTCATGGGCCTGGTCATGCTCGTGGGGATCGTGGTCAACAACGCCATCGTGCTGGTGGACGCCGTCAATCTGCTGCGCCGGGAGCGGCGCATGGGGGCCGCGGACGCCGTCGTCGAGGCGGGGCGCCTCCGTCTGCGGCCGATCCTCATGACCACCGCCACCACGGTCCTGGGCCTGGCGCCCCTGTCCCTGGGCCTGGGCGTGGGCGGCGAGATCCAGGCGTCACTGGCCCGGGTGGTGATCGGCGGCCTCCTGGCCTCGACGCTCGTGACGCTGGTGCTCATCCCCGTGACCTACACCACCGTCACCGGCTGGATGACCCGGACCCGGGCCGCGCGGCGGCGCTGGACCGGAAAGGAGCCGGACCGTCAGGCGACGGCCTGAGGCCCGGCTCCCGAGGACAGGACTCTTCGGTCTCTCCCTGGAGGGCCGTTCACCCCACAACCGGCGTGACCGTCGGGCTCTGCCAGGCCCTGGCCCGCAACTTCCGCAGCGTCATCGGCAAGAGGAAGCGCTTCGCGCCCCCGGTCCTCTTCCAGGGCGGCGGTGGCCGGCAACGCCGCAGTGACGCCGGCTGCCGACCAGCCGCGGCCGCGATCAGAAGACGTCCAGGCTCCAGCTGGCCCAGAGCATGATCTTGGTGGTGTCCCGGGAGAGCGTGTCCGCCCAGTACCGGGCCAGCTTGAAGTGGCAGGAGAGCGCCTCGGTCCATGAGTAGCGGGCCTGGAGATCGAGCTCCCGCCCCAGGTCGGCCCCGCCTCGCGCCGCCTGGAAGTCGTGGTAGGCGACGAGCCACGCCCAGTCCTTCCGGTCCATGCGCAGGCGCACGTAGCGGTCCTGACTCCCATCGGGCGGGGTGACCACGAGCCGGTCGGCAAAGCCGTTCTTGCCGTGGTTGGTGCCGAGGGGGGTCTGGACGGCGCTGGTGCCGTCGCCGTCCTTGAGCTCCCACCCGACCTGCAGGGTCCAGGGGCCCTTCCGGGCCCCCAACCCGAGGTGGGCGTAGCCCAGGGAGAACGTCTCGGGGTTGTCACCATGGTCCACCTGGCGGGCGTACTCCGCGAGGTAGAGGACATCGGCGCTCTTGACGGTCCGACTCCCCTGGAGGCGGGCGCCAAAGGTCCCGGACGACAGGTCGGCGCGCTCCTCCGACCCCCAGTCGAGGAGGTAGGCGTAGGCCGAGAAGGCGCCGACGCCCAGCCGCCGGGAGACATGGAAGAGGTGCCCGTCCAGGGCGGGGCGGCTGCCGCTGTCGTAGTTCACGCGGTCGAGGTAGGCGTACCGGGCCCGCCACCCGTCGGGACGGCCCAGGGCCGCCGAGACCGCGTCGTAGGAGCGGTGGTTCTGACGCCAGGGCGCGATGCCGACGAAGCGCTGGTTGTCGAGAACGTAGTCGATCCGCCCCGCGCGCAGCTCCAGGCCCAGGGGGCCCCGGTAGCCGAGGTAGGCCCGGTCGACCTCGGTCAGCGCCGGGTCGGCCACCACCGGGCGATCGGTGACGCCGTTCGACAGCCGGCCCGCCCCCAGGTTGTCGTACAGATCGTCGTTGCCGATGGCGGTTGTGTTTTCGAGGACCAGGCCGCCGAAGAACCCCCGGTACGGTGCGGTCTCGAAGCCGAGGGCGCTGCGCAGGGTCGAGGCGTGGGCCTGCTTCTCGAAGGCCGCGTCGTCGACGAACTCGTAGCGGTACCTCAGGTCGACGGTGAAGTCGCCCTTCTCGAACACCTCGCGGAATGTGGTGGCGGCGTCCTCGTCCGCCGCCGCCACACCCGCCCCGGCCGGCCAAAGGCGAGCGTCGAGCCCCGGCCCGCCCGTCCCGCACTCACTTGCACCTACGAGTCCAGCCAGTTCACGCGCCCGCTGGCCAGATCGTACACGCCGCCCGCGATGGCCACGTCACCTCCCGCGACGAGCTCGGAGAGGATCGGGCTGCGGGAGACGAGGTCCGCCATGGTCTGGCGCACGTTCTCCTCGACGGCCCGGGCGATGAACTCGGCATCCGACGAGTCTCCTGCGCCGTCGTGGGAGGCGCGGACCTTCTCGAGGACCACGTCGAACTCAGCCAGCAGGTCGGTCAGGTTGGCCATCTCGACACCGTCGGCGGCGCCCTTGATCGCGCCGCAGGACGAGTGCCCGAGGACCACGATGAGCTTGGACCCGGCGGCCTTGGTCGCGAACTCGATGCTGCCGAGTAGGTTCACGTCCTCGATATTGCCCGCGACCCGAGCCACGAAGACGTCCCCGATGCCCTGGTCGAAGATGATCTCGGGGGGTACCCGGGAGTCCACGCAGCTCAGCACGATCGCCTTGGGATACTGCCCGGAAGCGGTCGTCGAGGCCTGGGCAAGGTAGTCCCGAGGGGTGAGCCGGCTCTCGACGAAGCGGACGTTCCCCTCCTTGAGGTCAGCGAGGACCTGGGCCGGGGTCAGCGCTTTCTGGGCCTGCGCGGTCATCACCTCCTTCACCGGCTCGGGGACCGACCGTGCCGCGGGCTCGGCGTCCGGAGACGGCGCACAGCCTACCGAGAGCACGGCGGCGACCAGTGCGGGGCCAAGAAGCGTCGTCATCCTCATCGTCCTGTCTCCTCGCAGTGGGGTCGTTGGGCTGCTCTTGCAGCACCGCCCCCGTAGTGCCTTGTTTTGAAGGGAGAACCCACGGCCGATCGGGCACGACCTCGGTTACTCTCCGAATCTAGGCAAGCCAGCGGATTCGTCAAATACGAAAACTCGACACAATCCGCTGGTTTTCTCTATGGCTTCCGCGCCGATGCGGGGCAGGACCATCCCGGCGGGCTCGAGACGCCCGGAGTGAAGTCCGGGTCGCGGGGGCGCGCGTCGATCCCTGTCGATGGTGCGGGGGATTGGACGGGAAGTCCCGTTGATGCCGCCCCCGCCCACAGCGGTGTGGAGGCGAAGTCCTCGCCGTGGGATCGGTCGCTGTGACGGTAAAGCAACCGTCACAGCGCCCTCGATGTAACAGCCTCCGGGGGCTGTTTCTCCATCCGGCAGAAACGGAGGGGAATCAGATGAGCGACATTGCCCTCGGCATCGACGTCGGCTCGACCACGGTGAAGCTGGTCGTGCTCGACCCCGCCGGCGAGATCCTCGCCCGCCGCTACCTGAGGGCGAACGGGCAGCCCCGGGAGACCCTTCTCCGGGCGAGCCGCGTCCTCGGCGAGGACTTCGGGGGCGCGCGGGTCGTCGCTGCCGGCCTCACGGGCTCGGGGGGTGGCGGTGTGGCGCGCCTCGTCGGGGGCGTCCACCGCAACGAGCTCGTCACCCAGACCCGGGCGGTGGGGGTCCTCCACCGCGAGGCGCGGACGGTGATCGAGATCGGCGGGCAGGACTCCAAGTTCCTCTCCGTCGAGTGGGACGAGGCCTCCGGCCAGATGGTGCTCGGCGACTTCGCCATGAACACGCTGTGCGCCGCGGGCACCGGCTCCTTCCTCGACCAGCAGGCCGAGCGCCTCGGGATCCGCATCGACGGCGAGTTCGCCCGCCTCGCCCTCGCCTCCCGCAGCCCCGCTCGGATCGCCGGCCGGTGCACCGTCTTCGCCAAGTCCGACATGATCCACCTCCAGCAGGAGGGCTCCCCTCTTGCCGACATCCTCGCCGGGCTCTGCCAGGCTCTCGCCCGCAACTTCCGCAGCGTCATCGGCAAGGGGAAGCGCTTCGCGCCCCCGGTCCTCTTCCAGGGCGGCGTGGCCCGCAATGCCGCGGTCGCGAAGGCCTTCGAGGAGGTCCTCTCCCTGAAGCCGGGGGAGCTCATCGTTCCCGAGCACTGCGACCTGATGGCGGCGATCGGGGCCGCCCACGTGGCCCTCGACGAGCAACGCGAGGGACGCGCGCACCCCTTCCACGGCTTCGGGCCCCTCGAGGACGCCGTCCGCGCCGGCGGCAACGGGGACCAGAGCCTCCCGCCGCTGGCCCCGCGGCCGGAGGAGACCCCCTGCCTCTCCTTCCCGGCGCCCGACGGCGCCCCCACCGCGGTCTACCTGGGCGTGGACGTCGGTTCGATCAGCACCAACCTCGTCCTCCTCGACGCGCACGACCGCGTCGTCGCCCGCCGCTACCTGCCCACGGCGGGGCGGCCCCTCGACGCGGTCCGCGAGGGCCTCGACCAGATCGGCGCGGAGATCGGCGAGCGGCTGGAGGTCCTCGGGGTGGGCACAACCGGCTCCGCGCGCAACCTGGTCGGCCAGTACGTGGGGGCCGACGTCGTGCGCAACGAGATCACCGCCCAGGCCCGGGCGGCGGTGGCCATCGACCCGGCGGTGGACACCGTCTTCGAGATCGGGGGGCAGGACTCCAAGTTCATCCGCATCGACCGGGGCGTGGTGGTGGACTTCGCGATGAACAACGCCTGCGCGGCCGGGACCGGCTCGTTTCTCGAGGAGCAGGCCGAGCGCCTGGACCTCTCGATCCGGGACGACTTCGCGACCCTCGCGCTCCGGGCCCCGGCCCCGGCGTGCCTGGGCGAGCGCTGCACCGTGTTCATGGAGTCGGACCTCGTCCACCACCAGCAGCGCGGCGCGTCCGTCGACAACCTCACCGCCGGGCTGGCCTACTCCATCGTCCACAACTACCTGAACCGGGTCGTGGGCCCGCGCGTGGTGGGGAGCCGGGTGCTGTTCCTGGGCGGTGTGGCCCACAACGCCGCGGTGGCGTCCGCGTTCGAGACCGTGCTCGGGCGGCCCGTCCGCGTGCCTCCCCACCACGACGTGACCGGCGCCATCGGCGCGGCCCTCCTCGCCCGCGAGGCGAGGACATCCGCGGGCGCACGGAGCACGCGCTTCCGCGGCTTCGCGTGCGCCCGGAGGCGCTACGAGACCCGGAGCCTCGTGTGCCGGGCCTGCCCCAACCTGTGCGAGGTGAAGCAGGTCGCCGTCGACGACGAGCCGCCGGCCTTCTACGGGGCCCGCTGCGACCGCTTCGAGGACGCCGCGGCCCAGGCCGCGCGCGGGGACGGACAGGCTCCGATCCCCGACCTCTTCCTCGAGCGGAGCCGGCTCCTCCTGGGCGACCACGAGGACCCGGGCCCCCGACGCGGCAGTCGCGTGCGCGTGGGTCTGCCCCGCGTGCTGGCCTTCCACGACCTCTTCCCCTTCTGGCGCGCCTTCTTCCGCTCCCTGGACATGGACGTGGTCCTCTCCGACGCCACCCACCCCGGCCTGGTGCGGGCGACCGCCCAGCACGCGGCGGCGGAGACGTGCTTCCCGGTCAAGCTCGTCTTCGGCCACGTGCTCGACCTGCTCGAGAAGGACGTGGACGTGGTGTTCCTCCCCAGCGTCGTCGATCGCGAGGACCCGTCGCCCGGCCAGCCGCACAGCCACCACTGCCCGCTCATCCCCGCCTCGCCCCACATGGTGAAGGCGCACGTGGATGCCGAGGCCCGCGGCGCGCGGTACGTGACCTTCCCCTTCCACCTCCGGGATGGCCGGACGCGCCGCCGGGAGCTCCGGGCGGCCGCGGCGGCCCTCGGGGTCCCCCTCCGCCGCGTCCTGGCCGCCGCCGCGCGGGGTGACGAGGCGCTGGGCGCCTTCGCCCAGGCCACCCGGCGGCTGGGCGAGGAAGCCCTGGCCGGCCTCGCCCCGGATCGCCCCGGAGTGGTCCTGGTCGGCCGTCCCTACAACACCTGCGACCCCGGGGTCTGCCTCGATCTCCCCCGCAAGCTGCGGAAGCTGGGGGCGGTCCCGATCCCCGTCGACTGCCTCCCCGTGCGCGAGGTCGACATCACCGACGTCCACCCCGACATGTACTGGCGCAGTGGCCAGGACATCCTGGGCGCCGCGCGCCTCGTGGCCGCGGACGACCGGCTGCAGGCCGTCTACTTGACGAGCTTCCACTGCGGTCCCGACTCCTTCCTCCTGTCCTACTTCCGCCGCCTGATGGGGGCCAAGCCCCACCTCGAGCTGGAGGTCGACGGCCACACCGCCGAGGCCGGGATGCTCACGAGGTGCGAGGCCTTCCTCGACAGCCTCGAGGTGCGAAAGGGAGAGGTGGCATGAGACCCGAAGCGCTCCGGACCATCTACCTCCCGCGCATGTCCGACCACGCCCTCGCGGTCGCCGCCGCCCTGCGGTGCGTCGGGCTGGACGCCGAGGCCCTCCCCACGCCCGACGAGGCCTCGATGGCCGCGGGCCTCGCCCGCTGTCGGGGGAGCGAGTGCCTGCCGTGCTTCCTCTGCGCCGGGGACTTCCTGCGCCAGTGCCGGGAGCCCGGTTTCGACCCGCGCCGCGCCGTCTTCTTCCTCCCCACCGGGCCCGGGCCGTGCCGCTTCGGTCAGTACCGGGTGCTCCTGAAGGCCATCCTCGAGGAGGAGGGCTTCGGCGACGCGGAGATCGCCTCCCCCACCACCGACGACTCCTACGCCCTCTTCGGAGACGACCCCGTCCGGGTGCGCCAGCTCGCCTGGCAGGGCATCGTGGCCGTGGATCTGCTCACTCGGGTCCTGCACGAGCACCGCCCCTACGAGGTCGTGCCCTCGAGCAGCGAGGGGGCCTACGCGGCCAGCCTCGAGGACGCGGTGCGCGCCGTCGAGGCCGGGGGCGGGCCCGCGGTGGAGCGCGCGCTCGCCCGCGCCGCCCGGCGCTTCGCCGCCGTCGAGACCCGGGGACGCCGGTCGCGGCCCACGGTGGCGGTCATCGGCGAGCTGTACCTGATGCTCAACCGGACGAGCAACCTCGAGCTGGTGAAGGCGGTGGAGCGCTCGGGCGGCGAGGTGGTCCAGGGCACCCTCAGCGACTGGCTGCACTTCGTCGACTGGCGGCGCCGGGAGGAGGCGCTGCACCTCCGGCGTTGGGGCGACCTCGTGAAGGCCCTCGTCTCCGACGCCTACCAGAGGCGGATCGAGCGCCGGTTCGCCCGGGCGCTCCGTCCCGTCCTGCGCCGGCCGTCCGACGCCCCCGTGGCCGAGGCGGTGAAGCCGCTGCGGGCGTGCTGGGAGCCGGACCTCGGCACCGAGGCCACGCTCACCATGGCCCGCATCCTGGACGTCGCCCGCCACGGTCTCAGCGGGATCGTCAACGTGCTTCCGTTCTCGTGCATGCCGGGCAGCGTCGTCGCCTGCCTGGGCCCGCGCCTCAGGAAGGAGCGGAACGGCATCCCCTGGCTCGACGTCGCCTTCGACGGCCAGAGGGAGACCAACCTCCAGACGCGCCTCGAGGCCTTCATGCACCAGGCCGAGCGCTATCACCGGCGCGTGGTGGAGGGCCGGGGGGAGGAGGCGTCGCCATGACCGCCCGCGATCGAGGAATGGCTCCCGAGGGCGTGCCCCGGGACCGCCTCCGCCGGGGCGCGGCGAGCTTCGCCGCCCTCACCGTCGCCGGCCTCCTGGGGCTGTTCGCCTTCGGGGCCTTCGAGGGGACCCCGCCGCGGCTCGCGGACCTCCACCCGGGCTTCCTGCTCCTCGCCCTGGCGAGCGCCCTGGTGGACGTGGGGCTGGGCGGCCTGCGCTTCCAGATCTTCATCCGCCGCGTCCATCCGCGCAGCCCGCTGTGGCTCCCCATCCGCGCCGACCTGGCCGGCCGCTTCGTCGGGGCCGTGACTCCCTCACAGTCCGGCGGGGGACCGGCCCAGGTGTTCGTCCTGCACCGGGGCGGGATCCCGGTGCCCGAGGCGCTCTCGTTCCTTCTGGTCAACCTGATCTCGACGCTCCTCGTCCTCGTCCTGGCCGGCGGCCTCTCCGCCTGGGTCTTCCGCGACCACTTCGGGGACGGCGCCCTGCTCGGCCTGATCCGCTATGGCTTCCTCGTCGGCGGCGCCTTGCTCGCGGCGATGGTCGTCGCGCTCGTGCGCCCCGATCTCGTCGCGCGGCCCCTGGCGCGCGTGGCCCGCCGGCCAGCGCGGAGTGACGGTCGTGCGCCGACCCTCGCGGGACGCGTGGCGGCCCTTCTCGTGGCGAGCCTCGAGCAGTACCGGGGCGCCTGCCACCGTTTCGTCCGCCGGAGCCCGTGGCTCCCCGTGGCCAGCCTCGGCCTCACCGTGCTCATCTACCTCAACAAGTTCGGCCTGGCCTGGCTCGTCATGCGCGGTCTGGGCGTCGAGCGCGACTTCGCGATGACCGTCGCGCTCCTGGCGCTCGTCCACTTCTCGGTCTTCCTCGCCCCAAGCCCCGGCGGCAGCGGCATCGCCGAGGTGGCCACCGGCGCCTTCGTGTCGATCCTCCTGCCCGGCTCGCTGATCGGGCCGTTCACGCTCATCTACCGGCTGCTGATCGTCTACCTGCCCGCCGCGGCCGGCGCCTTCTTCCTCCTGGCTGAGCTGGGTCCCGGCGGGAGAGCGCCGGCGACGACGCGCCGGACACCGGGGCCGGCCGCGACGCCCCTGTGGTCCTGGCCGCGTGGCGTCCTCCTGGGACTCCTCGTCCTGGCGCTGACCCTGGGAGCCGCGTGCCCCGCCGTCGCCGACGGCGCGCGGTGCCCGCTGTGCGGCCCCGGGGCCCCGGTCGCCACACCACTCCTCGGCCCGGAGGTCGAGGCGGCGGCGGCGGCGCTGGCCCAGCGCAACCGGCGCGAGATGGAGCGCATCGGCGCGCTGCTCCGGGACGGCCGGCTCGGTCCACCGCAGAGCGCCGAGGCACGCGCCCGGGCGCAACTCCTGACCCGCGTGGCCCTGGCCAACTGGTACTCGTTCCTGCTCCCCTTCGTCGACGACGGCGACCGGGTCCGGACGGTGCGGGCCGCGGCCCTCGCCCCGGTGGTGGCCCGCTACTGCGAGGCGGTGGTCGTCCCCCTGCCGCGGCTGCGCGAGCTACGCCTGGGCCGGGGGCACGTGTGCGCCCGCTACGACCTGGGCGGGAGCGACGAGGAGGGATGGGCGGTGCTCGGCGGCCGGCGGCTGCGCTACCGCGTGCGCGGCCAGAAGGCGGGCGGGATCGTCCGGCGCGTGCTCGGCCTCGACTGGAGCTCGACCGGCATGGGCTCGGTCGAGGTGCTGGTGGAGGAGCACTACGGCTTCCGCCGCGTCGACGACCTCCTGACCCACGACGACGGCAGCCACTCCGACCTGTTCCTGGCCCTCGACGTCACCGGGGCATGGGTCCGCCGCTACGGCGTGCACCGGGTGACCGGGTTCGCCTTCTGGGCGACTCGCGCGAGCGAGACGCCGCCCTACCTCCCCGACGAGCCGCACGTGGGCTCGGCCATCTACCTGCCCGGCCTCAAGTTCGCGCTGCCCGTCCTCCCCGACATCGACCTGGACGACGTGCGCCTCCTGGGCCTCCCCATGCCGTTCGTGGACGCGGAGGACCTGCGCCGCGGCGCCCTTCCCTCCTGGCTGCATTCCGACGGTGACCTGAGCCTGGAGGCGTGGACGACCGAGGGTCCTCTCCCGGTCGCGGTACGTGAGCACTTCACGAAGGGCCAGGCCGGTGCCCGCCAGGCCGTCCGCCACAATGGCCCCGGAGGAGCGTCGTGACCCAAGCCGGGAGGGTCAACGACGACCGGGCAGGGCGTAGCGCTGCAGGCGAGAGCGCCCACTCGTGTCGGAGACGAGGACGCCCACGCCGCCCTCGTAGCCGGCGACCGCCTGGATCCAGGATCGGGCGACGCCGGTGTCGAGACGCACCAGCCGGTCGCCCTCCAGGAGGTCGAGGTGCTGCCGCGTTCCCGCATTGACCAGGAACAGCCAGCGCTCGCCCTGCGCGCGCGCCGGCCAGGCGAAGCCGTGCACGAGGGCCGCGGCGTGCCGCTCGCCGCTCGCGGGATCGACCCGCCAGAGACCGGTCCGTGCGCCGTCGTTGGCCCGGCAGAGCGGCGGCCCTCCACCCGGCGGGGGAGAGTCGCACTGGACGAAGAGCTGCGACTCGGAGATCTCCCGCGCCCCGTGGGCGTCGAGCGACAGCACGCGGCTCCCGAAACCCGCACCCGTGGCGCCGGCCAGCAGCCACGCCAGGACGGGTGAGTCCTCGTCCGGGCTCGTCTCCAGGAGCTCGTCCATGTCGTCGAGGAGCGGCGCGATCCCGAGCACGGCCGGCCCGTCGCCCGCGACCCACGCCGCACCCTCTCGCTCCAGCCCCCAGCGCTCGACCGTGAACGCCCCGTCCTCCCTGCCCGAGACCCGGACGAAGGCCCCGGTCTCCGGATCCGTGCCGGTCACCCGCCAGCGTCCCGTCTCCGGGTCCGCGGCCAGCTGCGCCCCTTCGAGAAGCGGCTCGAGGTCGGCACGCCAGAGGGCCGGCGCCTCCGGGGGGTGCGGGCGCAGCTCGACGGCGGGTCGCTCTCCGTCCTGGAAGAGCACCAGGAGACGCTCGTCGTCGAGGGGCACGAGGTCGCTCGCTTCGTAGCGGTGCTCGCGGCCTTCCGAGCCCACGATCATCCGGTGCACCGGCGGCCGGTCACCGTCCACCATCTCGAACTGGCGGATCGCCCACGTCCTGCCCGAGGGGGACAGCGCGAGCTGTCCGCTCGTCACCGGCAGCGTCTCCTCGTCGATCCGCTCGAGCGTCAGGGTCGCCACGGGCCCGGTGGGGGCGCCCCTGGCGAAGAAGGGATCGCGGACGACGCGGCTCGCGAAGGCCGACGAGCCCAGCACGAGTGCCACCGCGGCCAGCAGACCGGCGCCCACCGCCGCCACGCGGGCCCCACCGCGCGGGACGACGAGGAGAGCGGCCATCGCCCCAATCAGCAGGATCGCTCCGCCCGGGTGATCACGGGCCGCCACGTGGGCACGCAGCGTCCCGCCGGTCACGAGGCCGATCGCGGGCAGGGCCAGGAAGCCGAGCCCCGCGAGCCCGAGGACGAGGGCGACACCGGGCGCGGTGCGCGTCCGGCCCGCGGCCTCGCGCCACGCGGTCGTGCGTGCGATCCACAGCGCGGAGGCCCCGCTCACCGCGAGCCCCAGGGTCGCCAGGGGTGCGAGGTCGGGGAAGATCAGCCCCGGGCCGCCGCCCGACCACCAGGTGAGGACCGCCGCCGCGAGCGCGGAGGCCCCGAACGCGGCGAGGGGGCCCGGGTGGGGCAGGACGATCGCCAGGAGGGCGGGCAGCGTCGCCGCCGACCACGCCACCAGGGCCCCGAGCGCCCCCGCGCACGCCACCAGGGCCCCGAGCGCCTTGCGCTCGGGGCGCGCGGCCGACGTCGGCGCGAGCCGCTGGTCGACCGCGTCGAGCGCGACGTGGGCCGCGGCCGCTTCGCCGGGCCCGAGCGGCAACGACCACGCGGCCCCGGTGCGGTCGCTCGCCACGAGTGCGTGACCCGACCCGCGCGGCTGTAGCCGAAGCTCCACGAGCTCGGAGTAGGCGAACGAGCGCACGCGGAGCGCCGCGGCCCGGAGCGCTTCGCTCTCCCGGGGTGTCCCCTCCGGGACGCCGTCGAGCCAGTGCGCCTGCTGCGTGCCGAGCAGCACCCAGGCCCCCGGTGCCGCCCCCGCGACGACGGTGGGCAGGGGGCCCGCCGGTGCTGCGGGCGAGGACGGGGCGGCGTCGGGGCACGCCCCGTCGTTCGTGGCCGGCCGGTCGGGGGAACCGGCCAGCTCCTCGATCGCGCGGAGGCGGTTCGCCAGGCTCGGGTGCGTCGCCCGGTGCTCCTCCTCCACGGCGAGGCGGCGCGGCAGGAGGGCGAGGGAGTGGAGCTTCACCAGGGCGCGGGCGAGGGCCCTCCCGTCACCGCACAGCTCCACCGCGCGGCGGTCGCTCTCGGTCTCGTGGGCCCGGTGGCGGACGACGCGGACGAGGGCCGCCGCCAGCACCAGGAGCGGCCAGCCGAGGACGATCGCCCCGCGGGCCCCGTCGAAGCGCTCGAGGGCCGCCGCCGCGCCCAGGGTTCCCACGAGCACGGCCAGCGTCTGCAGCGCGGCGAGCCACCCGACGCGCCGGGGGTTGAAGTGCTCGAGGTGGGCCTGCTCGTGGGCGAAGACCGCCGCGAGCTCGTCGGAGTCGAACGCCTCGAGAAGCGTCCGGGTGAAGAGCACCGACGCAGCCTTCGTGGCGGGCAGGGCGAAGGCATTGGCGGTCCGCCCCTCCGGGTGGCCGAACACCCACAGCCGGGGCATCGGGGCGGTCGAGCGGCCGGCGATGGCGGCGAAGCGCGCCTCGAGCTCCGGCCGGGCCAGGGGCGTCGCCCCCGTCACCCACAAGAGGACGCGCGGGGAGGCGAGACCCCAGGCCGCCAGGACGAGGGCGAGCGCCGCCGCCACCGGCCAGGAGTGGGGCCTCGCCCAGGCGACGACGGCCGGCGCGAGGATCAGCGAGAGCCAGAAGCCCCCGACGCCGAGCGTCAGGCGCGCCAGGTAGGCGAGGTAGGAGACGAAGTCCCAGCGCTCGCCGAACAGGGCACGCCGGGCGGGAAACCCGCCCGCGAGCCGGGCGAGGACGAGCAGCGGGACCGCCCACGGGGCCTCACGGGACATCGCCACGAGGAGGATCGCCCCCGCGCCGGCGAAGACCGCGGCCGAGCGGTGGCGCCACGCCAGCACCCGCTCGGGCAGCGCGGGATCGTCGGTCGCGCGCACGAGCTTCCGGCCCCAGGCCCAGGTGAGCAGGCCCGGGACGAGCGACAGCGCGGTGGCGAGGATCGCGATCACCGCCTCAGGCGACCTCGGGACCGTCGCCGGGGGCTCTGTCCCCGAACCCCGCGATGGACATTCCGATGAACGAGCGTGTGCTGCACTCTCTCCTCCGAGGCGGCGGCCCCGCGCGGGATTGTGCCACGATCGGCTTCCGAGCTGTTGCGTGAGATCGACACGCTCCATCCGGGAGCCGTGGCCCGGTTAGAATCCGCCTGAGGAGAGTGACGACCATGCCCGTCCCTCAGCGGCCCTCGTTCTCGCGCCGCGTGCCGAAGGGCGACAGCCGGGAGCGGCACGTGTGCGACCACTGCGGCTTCGTGGAATACGTCAACCCGCGGGTCGTGGTCGGGGCGGTGTGCACCTGGGAGGACCGGATCCTCCTCTGCCGCCGCTCGATCGAGCCCCGCCGGGGCTTCTGGACCCTGCCCGCGGGCTTCCTGGAGGAGGGCGAGACGGTCGAGGAGGGGGTTCTGCGGGAGGCCCGCGAGGAGGCCGGGGCCGAGCTGGAGCTCGGCGGTCTTCTGGGCGTCTACAGCGTCCCCCGGGTCAGCCAGGTCCAGCTCTTCTTTCGGGCCCGACTCCGCTCGCCCGCGGTCTTCGCGGGGGAGGAGACGCTCGAGGTGCGCCTGGCCTCGTGGGACGAGATCCCCTGGGACGATCTCGCCTTCCCGACGGTGCACTGGGCGCTGCGGCACTTCGAGGTCGTGCGTGACCGGGCGGTGTTCTCGCCCTTCACGAACCCGCCGGGCGAGACCGGCGACCTGACTTCCTAGAGGCCTCCCCGCGAGTTCCAGCCCGCACTCACTCGGGATCCTGGTCGGGCGCCTCCGAGTCGTCCGGGGAAGGCGCGGAGAGGAGCTCCATCTCCCTTCGGATGTGCTCCGCCGTCTCCCTCTTCACCTGCTCGAAGTGCTCCGGGTGCTCCTGACGGTACATCTTCTCCGGCATCATGCCCGTCAGCCAGCTCGGGTTCATGGGATAGACGTGCGGGCTGAAGACGGTCGAGTACATGTGCCAGACGAGGATGGCCAGGGTGGCGAGCCACGCCTCGTAGTAGTGGATGACGAGGGACACGTCGAGGATCCCCTTGGGGAGGAACTGGACGATCCAGTTGTCGAACCAGAGCAGCAGCCCGGTGACCACCATGATCGCGCTGCCCCAGACCAGCGCCCAGTACTCGGCCTTCTCCACGTAGCTGAAGCGTCCGAAGCGGGGCCCTTCCGGCCGGCGACCGAGGTTGTACTGGATGCGCTGCACGAACTGGACGAAGTCCAACCGCGCGGGCCACATGTCCCTCAGGAACCGATGTCCCCGGCCGCTGAGCGCCAGGAAGAGCGTGTGCCAGATGACGGTGAGGATGAAGAAGACCGCGGCGAATCGATGCACGACGCCCCGCAGCTCGAAGCCTCCCTCCCATCCGAAGAACAGCTGGGTCAGCCCGCTCTCGCCGAAGCGGAGGGCGAAGCCCGAGATCACCAGGACCACGAACGTGACCATCAGGAACGCGTGCTGCCAGACCTCGTTCGGGTCCATACGGCGAACCTGTGGCCTCCGGCCGAACAGGTTCTTGAGCTGCCGGATCAGGTCGATCAGCCAGTGCAGCACCATCAGGCCGATGATCACGACGATGACGACGATGTAGAACTTCTCCACGACGTCGGCGGCGGAGGTCTGCAGACCCTGACCCGTGACCCCGTGTATGGGCTGGGCGGCCATCTCCGTGGAGATCCCGGGGTGGCACTCGCCGCAGGTCACCTGGAGGTTCTCCGGGTAGATGGTCGAGGTCGGGTCCGTGCTCGGCAGGATGCGGTGGACGCCGTGGCAGGAGGCGCAGTTGGCGACGTGGGTGTCGCCCGCGCGGCTCTTCAGGCCGTGGTAGCTGTCGATGAACGATGTCAGGCGTCCCGCGCGGAGGCCGTACTTCTCGTTGAGGACCGCCGACTCGTGACACGGCGCGCAGGTCTCCTGGGCCACCCGGGATCGCGAGACCGGAGACCGGGGATCGGACGGCGAGATGATCCCGTGCTCACCGTGGCAGTGCGTGCAGACCGGGGCGTCGGTCTCTCCCCTCTTGACCAGCTGGCCGTGGATGCCCTCCCAGAAGTCGGCCTCGACCCCCTTGTGGCACCGCCCACAGGTGGCGGGGATGTTGAAGTGGTTGATGGCCGACTCGGGATGACCCGGCGAGTAGATCTTGTGGGCGCTCGCCCCCGTCGAGTGGCAGTCGTTGCACGTGGCCGCGACGTAGACGCCGCCCTTCGTCGCCTGGCCGTGGACGCTGCTCTCGTAGATCTCGATCGGATGGTCGATCAGGATCGCGTGCCGCTTGGTGAGGTTCAGGTCTTCGTGGCAGTGGCCACACGTGCTCGGCAGGTTCGCGGGATGGGTCTTCGACTGCCGGACGCTCGAGGGGAGGACATCGTGTCCTCCGTGGCAGTCGTGGCACAGCGGCATGTCCGCGTCGGTGCCGATCGCGGCCCGGCCGTGGGCCTGGTACTGCTCCGCCGCGTCGGCGTGGCAGCTGCGGCAGCCCTCGTCGAGGGCGCCGAGATCCTCCTCGTCGCGGTGGGGCACGGTGCCCAGGGCCGGATGGCAGGCCAGGCAATCCAGGCCGTCGTGGATCGAGTGCTCCAGGTCCGCCGCGATCGTGCTGCCCTCGCGACTCTCCTCGTGGCAGCCCACGCAGGCGGCGCTGTCGATCTCTTCGAGGACGTCCGCCGACGTGGCCGCGGGCTCCTGCGCCCGGGCCACGATCGGCACGGCGAAGCCGAGAGTGGCGGTGATCGCGAGGGAGAGAGCGATGTCTGGCCAGCTCCCGTGGGAACCCGGCATGGCGGCCTCCAGAGGACGCGCGACGTACGGGGGCAAGCGTAGGAGGTCGTCCGGGGGAGGGTCAATGAGTCACTTGGCCCACTTGAACCACTTGGCAGTCCCGGGGGGCTCCGTCGAGACGCAGTCCTTGCGTGAGGCATCCGGCCGCGCCCGGCCCCCCGCTCGAGTGGCGGAAGTGCTCCGGGTCTCCTGGTGGTTGCTACGGCTGCGTGAAGACGGCGTCGGGGACCGACGCGGGCACGGCCAGGACCGGAAAGAGGATGCGCGTCCCGTCGTTGGTGTTCACCCGCTCGTCGGCGAGCTGGATCGACCCGTAGGGCTTCCAGCCGCTCCAGCTCCAGGGCACGGGGGGTGTGTCCGCCCCCTTCAGCACGAACTCCCAACGGTCGACGAGCCCCGTCTTCCGGTTGACGAACACCCAGTACTTGTCCTTTGGCGTCAGACCCACGCCCTCGAAGGTCAGGAGCACCTTCTCCCAGGACCCGCCCTGCCCCGCTTCCAGCCCGGCGTCGGTCAGCACCACCCCGTCGTCGCGCATCTTGTAGGGCATCAGGAGCCAGTAGCTGTCGTTCACCCACCAGGCATAGCCGGACTCCAGGAGCTTCTCGAGCGCCTCGCCGGAGGCGGGCTCGCCCCCCACCCACGCCTTCCCCTGCTTGGTGTGGAGGTTCATGAGGACGACGACGGGCCGCCCCTGCTCGTCCGTCGCCTCCACACGGTAGCGCCCGGTGCGACGGTCCCAGGTGTGGGCGCGACGCATCAGCGTCTTCCCCTCGCGTTCGACGGCGAAGTCGAAACGCAGGTACCGGGTGGCCTGCCAGGCCTCCCGGCCCCCCAGTGCCTCCATCACCCGATCCGCCAGCGCGACCGCCTTGGGATCGGATTCGGAGGGCGCGGCGAAAGCGCCGGGTACGGCGAGCCCGCACACGAGCAGCAGGCCGAGGGTGGCCACGGCAGCGCCCGGGGCCCTGGTGGCCGGCCGCCAGCGACGAGCGTCGAGGGATTGGGTCACGCTGATCCTCCTGAAAGCCAGTGTCGAGGACCAGTGTAGCCCGAAGGGGTCTCGCGGTCTTGACGGGTCTCCTCGGGCTCCGGCACACTCGCCGCGAGCCATGATCGACAACTGGCACACCGCCGTCCGACGGGAGTACGCCGGGCTCGACGCGCGGTTCGATCTGCCCGTCCGCCCCCTGGGCTGGGCACGGATCATCGGCCTCGCTCTTTTCGGCTTCGGCGCCTTCTTCGTCTGGAGCCCGGCGCGCGGCGTGTGGCAGACGGTCAAGTCCCTCCCGGACGCCGAGTCGACGGGGCCGGACGCGTTCTTCGGCCTGTTCCAGCTTCCCTTCCTCCTGGTGGGCTGCGTTCCCCTGGCGCTGGGGCTGCTGGTGCTGTTCGGACGCTGCCGCGTGGAGTGGAGGGACGGGCGGCTGCGGTCCTCGGAGCTGCTCGGGCCCCTGTGGTGGACCCGGCGACTGCCGAGCGAGCCGATCCGACGACTCGGGGTCGTCGGGGCGCCGTCCGGGAACGGCCCCGACCGGCCACGAGGTCTCGAGGGCTTGTCCGGACTCTTCGCCGAGTTCGAGACCGGGCCACGGAGAATGGTCGCGCTCGGCTATCCGAAGGATTGGCTGCTCGCGCTGGCTCACGAGCTGGAGACCCTTGCCGGGGCGAGAGGGTTCACCGGCGCCCCGGTGAAGGTCGAGGTCCTCGAGCAGGGATCGCCCGACGACGACGACAGCGCCGAGGTCGCGGGGCAGCCCGCGGGCAGCCGGGTGCATCTCGAGGAATGGAGCTCCGGTGTCCGGCTGACCGTGCCCCCCGCCGGCCTCTGGCGCGGGTCGAGAGGACTGTTCTTCTTCGCCCTGGCGTGGTGCGCCTTCATGGCGGTCTTCACCGCGGGCGCGGCGGTGGCCGGCTTCGAGACGGACGGCAACGCCTGGATGCCGGTCTTGTTGATCGCCGGCTTCTGGGCCTTCGGCCTCGGGCTACTGGCGGTCGCGGTCAACATGGGCCGGCGCACGGCGGTGGTCACGGTCGAGGACGGCCGTCTGCGCGTCGAGACCCGGGCCCCGTTCGGTGTGAGGCGACGGGAGTGGAACCCCGGGGACCTGTCGGCGGTCCGCGTCGACGCCAGCGGACTGGAGTTCAACGAGCGCCCGGTGCTGGAGCTCCAGATCCATCCGGTCGACGGGAGGAAGTGGGGACTCCTCGCTGGACGAGACGAGGCTGAGCTGCGCTGGATGGCCACCTGCCTGCGTGCGGCGTTGAAGCTCCCGGCCCGGGCCCCGATCCCGGCCGCGACGACCTGACGACGCGGCCCGGCAGCGTGCTACGCTCCGCCCTGCCCTTGCCTGAACAGTTCGACGACCTGGAGGCAGCGCGCCGCTCGGGGAGAGGGAATAGGGAGCGGCGCTGCGGCGTAGAGGGGACATGAAGAGAGAAGCGCGTCGTCCGGTCCATCTGCTGGCACTCCTGGCGACCCTCCTGGCCGTGGTCGCGGTGGTGGACGGCCCGGCCCGGGCGCAACGGTCCGAAGAGGGACCGCCGGCCCAGTTGTCCCCCGCCCTTCCCGCCGCCGAGTGGGCGGAGGTCGAGCGGCTCGTCGGGGAGCAGAAGTACGAGGCCGCGGTCGAGGTCGTCGGCCGGATCCGGGAGGCCGCCCAGGACCGCGGCGACGCCGAGGAGTGGGCCCGGGCCCTCGCGGAGGAGACCGCCCTCAGGATGGGTCTCCACGGCGACGAGACGGCGGTGCGCTTCCTTCGGGAGCAGCCGTGGCCCGAGGACCCGCTCCAGCGGGCGGGTCTCGACCTGGTCTACGCCCGTTCCCTGGTCAACTACGTCCAGGCCTACTCGTGGGAGATCCGGCAGCGGGAGCGGGTCGAGGCTCGGGGCGAGGTCGACCTGAAGGCCTGGACGGCCGACCAGATCGCCGCCGAGGCCCGGCGCGCGTTCGTGGAGGCCTGGGCGCTGCGGGAGGAGCTGGGGGACCGGCCGGTGAGTCGGCTCTCCCGCTTCCTCGAGCCCAACACCTACCCCCCCGAGGTTCGAGGGACGCTGCGCGACGCCCTGAGCTACCTCTTCGTCGAGCTCCTGGCCGACTCGTCCCTCTGGAGCCCCGCCGAGTCGAACGACCTCTTCCTCATCGACTTCGACGCGCTCCCCCGCGGTGACCCGGACGCGTCGGGGGCGTTGAAGCTCGACGACCCCGCGATCCATCCCCTCGTGGCCCTGGGGGCGGTCCTGGACGACCTCGAGGCGTGGCACGCGAAGAGCGACCGGCCCGAGGCCGCCCTCGAGGCGCGCCTGGAGCGGGCCCGACGGCTGCACGCCGCCTTCACCGACGCGCCGAGGCGCGAGCGGATCCGGGCCGACATCGAGGGGCGTCTTCCCGCCTTCCGCGCGGTGGCCTGGTGGGCGGAGGGGAAGGCGACCCTGGCCGAGCTCGTCCGGCAGGACTCGGACGAGGACGCGTTGAATCGGGCGCACGCCCTGGCGAGGGAGGGACGGCTCGCCTACCCGGAGTCGTCGGGAGGACGACACTGCCTGGCCATCGAGAGATCCATCGAGGCTCCTGACTACCAGATCGCCAGCATGAGCCACGACAACATGGGCCGGAGGTCACTCCAGGTCACCCACCGCAATCTCGGCGCCTTGCACTTCCGCGCCTACGCCGTCGACCTCGTGTCCTTCATCGAGGCCCAGCAGGACGCGCGCCTCCTGCCCGCGTACCAGGAGATCGAGAAGGTCGTGGCCGGGCAGCCACCGGTGGTGTCCTGGAGCGAGGCGCTGCCCGGCACCCCCGACTTTCGCGACCACCGCACCTTCGTGACGCCGCCTCTCGAGAGGCCCGGTCTCCACGTCGTCGTGGCCTCGGCGAGGGAGGACTTCGCCTCACGCGACAACCGCCTCCAGGCCGTGAACCTGGTGGTGAGCGACCTGGTCCTGGTGACTCGACAGGAGGGGGGCGGGGTCGAGGTCGCGGTCGTGTCCGGCTCCACGGGGGCGCCCGTGGCCGGGGCCGCCGTCACCCTCTACCGAGCCGACTGGCAGAAGGGCCACCAGCGGGTGGCCACGCTGGAGACGCCGGCCGGCGGCGTCGTCAGCTTCCGCCACACCGAGGCCCGCCAGAGCCACGGCCATTTCCTCGTCGCCCGGCGCGGGGACGACGTGGCCGTGGACCCGACCTTCCTCCACTTCTGGCCCGAGTCCTCCCCGGGGGAGCGGACCGCTTCTCTCCTCTACACCGATCGGAGCGTCTACCGTCCTCTGCAGAACGTCCGCTTCAAGGTGCTCGTGTTCCACGGGGGCGGGGAGCAGGCCCGCTTCACCACGCGGCCCGAGACCCCGGTCACGGTCTCCCTCGTGGACCCGAACAACGAGACCGTCGAGACGCGGAGCCTCACCACCAACGCCTTTGGCTCCGCCTCCGGGGAGTTCGCCGTTCCTTCGGGGCGTCTTCTCGGCCGGTGGACGGTGCGCAGCTCCCTCGCGGGCGCGGCGACGATCCGCGTCGAGGAGTACAAGCGACCCACCTTCGAGGCCCGGCTCCTCGAGCCGGAGAGCGCCCTTCGGCTCAACCGGGAGGCGACGCTCCGAGGAGAGGCCCGCTACTACTTCGGCCTCCCGGTGGCCGGGGGCGAGGTGCGGTGGCGCGTCGTGCGGGAGCCCGTCTACCCGTGGTGGTGGGGCCTGTGGGGACGCGGAGTCGGCGCGAGCGGCACCCAGACCATCGCCGCCGGCACGGCGTCCCTCGACGCCGACGGTCAGTTCCGCTTCTCCTTCACGCCGCAGGCCGGCGAAGAGGACGAGGCGGTCACCTACCGCTACGCGGCCACCGCCGACGTGACCGACGAGGGTGGGGAGACCCGGTCGGCCTCGCGCTCCTTCCGCCTCGGACACGTGGCGGTCGAGGCCGCCATCCACCCCCCCGCGGCGTTTCTCCGCGCCGGGGAGGCGGCGGAGGTCGGCGTCGTCCGGAGCGACCTCGACGGGGTGGGGCGCGCCGGCAAGGCCTCGTGGCGCCTCGTGGCGCTCCGACAGCCCAAAGAGGCGATCCTCCCCGCCGACCAGCCCCTTCCGGATGAGGCGCCCGAGGTCTACCGGACGCCCGGCGACGGCCTGAGGGCCCGGTGGGACACCGGGATCTCCCACGAGGCCGTGCTGCGCTCATGGCTCGACGGCGAGGAGGAGGCCCGAGGAGCGCTCGACCACGACGAAAAGGGCCGCGCCACCGTGAAGCTGCCCGGGATGGCGCCGGGGGCGTACCGGCTCCACTACGAGACCGAAGACGCCTTCGGCAGCCGCTACGAGACCGCGAAGGAGCTGATCGTGGCCGCCGACCGAACGCCGCTGGCGCTCCCGGCGGTCCTCCTGGCCGAGTCGGGCAGTGTTCGGGTCGGAGAGGTCGCGCGGCTCCTCGTGCACTCCGGTCTCGTGGACCAGCCCCTGACCCTCGACATCTGGCGGGGAGGGAGGCGAGTGGACCGACGCCTGCTGAGAAGCGGTCCGTCGCTCATCGAGATCCCCCTGGGCGAGAAGGACCGCGGCGGCTTCGGCGTCACCCTCACCGCGGTGCGCGACCACCAGCTCCTGAGGGCTCAACAGGCCGTCTTCGTCCCCTGGGACGACCGGGAGCTGAAGCTCTCCTTCGCCAGCTTCCGCGACACGCTGCGCCCCGGGGGCCGCGAGACGTGGCGCGTGAGCGTCGAGGGGGCCTCGCCCGAGGCCGGGGCGGCCGAGGTGCTGGCCTACATGTACGACCGGAGCCTCGACGTCTTCGAGCCCCACCACCCGGCCTCCGTCCAGGGCCTGCTGCCGAACTGGACCGGCGTCGGTCAGATCCGCTCCAACCTCGGACAGGGGGGACCGGCCTGGTGGGAGGACCACGGCTTTGCCGCCGTCCCCTCCGCCCCCTCGCTCATCGGAGACCGGGTCAAGCAGTACTCCGGCTACGGGATCGGCGGTCTGGGCCGTCGAGACGCCTTCCGGTCGCGAGCGGTGGGGGCGGTGATGGAGGAGGGCATGGCCGACAGGGCCGCGGAGGCCGCACCGGCGCCCGCCTCCGTGGCGCTGAACGCCGCGGCCGAGCCGAAGCGAGAGCTGGCGAAGTCGAGGGCCGAGACCATGGTGTCCGCTGAAGCAGCCGAAGAGCCGGCGCCCCTCCGCACGGACTTCTCGGAGACGGCCTTCTGGGAGCCCCACCTCCTCCTGGACCGGGACGGGGTGGCGACCATCGAGTTCACCGTCCCCGACAGCGTGACCTCCTGGAACGTCTGGGTCCACGCCGTGACCCGGGATCTCAAGGGGGGCTCGCTCCGACGGGAGGTGCGCACGGTCAAGGACCTCATGGTCCGGCCCTACCTCCCCCGTTTCCTCCGCGAGGGCGACGAGGCCGAGCTGAAGGTGGTCGTGAACAACGCCTCCGACGCCGCGCTCTCGGGCGAGGTCGTGCTGGAGATCCTCGATCCCGAGACCGAGGAGAGCCTCGCCTCCGAGTTCGGCCTCTCCGGCCGACCGAAGCCCTTCCGTGCCGGTGCCGGGGCCGGCGCCGACGTGAGCTTCACGGTGAAGGCGCCGAGACGGGTCGGAGCCGTGGCCGTCAAGGTGACGGCCCGGGCCGGCGACCTCTCGGACGGCGAGCTGCGGCCGGTGCCGTTGCTCCCGGGCCGGCTCCACCTGGCCCAGTCGCGCTTCGTGGCCCTGAAGCCGGGGAGCCGCCGCACCCTGGACTTCCCCGACATGGCCCGGAACGCCGACCCCAGTCGCCTCGACGAGCAGCTGGTGGTCACCGTGGACGGGCAGCTCTTCCTCGGCGTGCTCCAGGCCCTGCCCTACCTCGTCAACTACCCCTACGAGTGCACCGAGCAGACCCTCAACCGCTTCCTCTCCACCGGCATCCTCACCAGCCTCTACGACCAGCACCCGGCGGTGAAGCGGTGGGCGCAGGAGCTCTCGGCCCGGGACACGCGCCTCGAGACCTGGGACGCCCCCGATCCCAACCGGAAGCTCGCCCTCGAGGAGACGCCCTGGCTGCGGGAGGCCCGGGGGGGCCGCGAGACGAACCTGCCCCTGGCCAACACCCTCGACCCCCGGATCGCCCACGCCACGCGGGTTGCGGCCCTGGCCCGCCTCGCCAAGGCCCAGACCTCCCTCGGGGCCTTCCCCTGGTTCCCCGGGGGGCCGCCTTCACCGTACATGACCCTCTACGTGCTCCACGGCTTCTCCAAGGGGCTGGAGTTCGGAGTGGAGGTCCCCAAAGACGTGGTGGCGAAGGCCTGGAGCTACATGCACCGCCACTACGTGGACGAGTGGGCCCGGGAGGCCATGGCCCACGACTGCTGCTGGGAGTGGATCACCTTCCTGAACTACGTCCTCTCGAGCTACCCCGACGAGTCCTGGACGGGCGGGGTCTTCAGCGAGGACGACCGCCGGGAGATGCTCGACTTCTCCTTCCGCCACTGGCGCGAGCACTCGCCCTACCTCAAGGCCTACCTGGCCCTCACCCTCGAGCGGGCGGGCCGGACGGGCGACGCCCGGCTGGTCTTCGACAGCGTCATGGACTCGGCGAAGAGCGACGTCGACCTCGGCACCTACTGGGCCCCCGAGGACCGTGCCTGGCTCTGGTACAACGACACCATCGAGACCCACGCCTTCGCCCTGAGGACCCTGGCCGAGCTTCAGCCGAAGGACGAGCGGCGCGAGGGTCTCGTCCAGTGGCTCTTCCTGAACAAGAAGCTCAACCACTGGAAGTCCACCCGCGCCACTGCCGAGGTCCTCTACGCCCTGGCCTACTACCTGAGAGGCGAAGGGGCCCTGGGGGTGACGGAGACCGTGGACGTGACGGTGGGCCGTCGCGAGCCCACCCGCTTCGTCTTCGAGCCCGAGACGAGCGTCGAGCGTCGGCCGCAGCTCGTCCTCGCCGGAGACGATCTCGATCCCGCTACCGACTCGCAGGTGGTGGTGGAGAAGCAGGGCCCGGGCCTCGCCTTCGCCTCCGCGACCTGGCACTTCTCCACCGAGAAGATGCCCGAGTCCGGCAGCGGCGACCTCCTCGCCGTCACCCGAACCTTCTTCCGCCGCGTCGACCGGGCCGATGGCCCCGCCCTCGTCCCCCTCCAGGAGAACGCCACCCTCCGCCCCGGCGACGAGGTCGAAGTCCAGCTCTCGCTGCGCGCCCGCCACGCGGCCGAGTACGTCCACCTCCGCGACCCCAGGGCCGCCGGCCTCGAGCCCGTGTCCCAGGTCTCCAAGCACAAGTGGGACCTGGGCATCGCCTGGTACGAGGAGGTCCGGGACAGCGGCAACAACTTCTTCTTCGAGCAGCTCCCCGCCGGCGAGTACACCTTCAAGTACCGCCTCCGGGTCGCCATGGCCGGCAGTTTCCGGGTGGGCCCCGCCACCGTGCAGTCCATGTACGCCCCGGAGTTCGCGGCGTACTCGGCGGGGGCGGTGCTGAGAGTGACCCCGGGCGAGTAGGCCGCCACGAGCTGTCGTCGAAGGCCATTGAAGTGTCGTTGTCGGCCAATGAGCCGTCGTTCTGCGTCGTGAGCGTGTGTACTTCCTGAGCCAACCTCCACCCCCCACGTGCCCGCCCTGGTGACGCGAGGAGGCTGGACGGGCTCCGGAGAGTGGGTCCCGGTCCCGTATGTGGACGAGCGGGCCGCCGAGGAGCTGTCTGGCCACAAGGTGCTCGGGCCTACTCGAACCGGGCGAGGGGTCAGTGCCGAAAGGCGGAGGCTCAGCCCCAGGGAAAAGGCTCGGGCGAGGCTGAGGAGCCTCTCCCGCCGCCGCCTGAGCGCGCGGCCTCGAGGCGTCGATGGGCCCATCTCATCCGGCGGGTGTACGACGACGGCTCGCTGACCCTGCTCATCTCCGAATGTACGAACCGCGCACCGGGATCCTCGACGGGTCGTGGCGCTTCCCGGCCCCGCAGCCGGTCGACTGAGACGGCCGAGGGCGCCGAGAATGACACACCCGCGTGCGCGAGCTCACGATGCGAGAGGAGACTTGACGATGATGCAAGAATGACCGAGGGCTGGCCGCGACCGCCCTCGCCGTCGGCTTGTGGGCTCCTGCCGGTTGCCCGGACACCAGCTCGGTTGGCTCGTCATGATGCCTCGGGCATAGGATCGTGGGCGAGACTTGATACCGTAAGGCGGTGTGACGACAAGGGGGCAGGAGCGACTCATCGACCCCGACGAGGTTCCCTCGAGCCAGAAGCCGAGGACGACCCCGGGGCTCGCGATGACAGGCGCCGGCGTCGCCGCCGCGTCCATTCTGGCCCTCACCCCGGCCGCCGTCGGGGCTTCCGACGGACGCGGCTTCGTCGAGCTTCGCCTGCAGGGCTTCTCCGGCGTCGAGGGCCAGCCGGTGCAGACCATCCAGAGGCTGCGGCCCGAGCTCAGCACCGACCTCTCCGACCGGATGTCCCTGACCGTGGGCGTCGAGCTGGGTCTCAGCCAGGGTCGCTCGTTCCGGAACGAGTGGCGGGAGACGCTGCGCGCGTCCGCCCTCGGCCCGGTGCTCGAGGCGGCCCAGTGCGACTGGCCCGAGGAGGAGAACTCCTTCCTGCGGGTCTCGCGGGCCGAGGACTACCTGTCGGTCGAGCGCCTCTACCTGGACTGGTACCTGCCCGGGGCCGACCTGCGCCTCGGGCGGCAGGCCGTCCACTGGGGCTCGGCCGTGGTGGTCAACCCCACCGACCCCTTCCCCGAGATCCTGCTCCTCGAGCCCTGGCGGCAGCGGCGCGGCGTCAACGCGCTACGGGCGACCCTCCCCATGGGCGAGGACCACGACGTGCAGATGGTGGTCGGAAGCAACGACGCCTTCGACGCCGCCCGGGTCGCCGTCCGCGGTACGGTGAACGTCGGCCTCGCCGACATCTCCCTGGTGGGGGCCTACCGGCAGGAGTCGGAGAACGGTATCGTGGGGCTCGACCTGCGGGGCACCGCTGTCGTCGGCTATTGGCTCGAGGGCTCCGCCCACTTCGACGACGACCATCAGTGGAGTGAAGAGGTCGCGGTGGGAATCGACTACTCCTGGCCCGTCCTCGACGGCCTGCTGGTGCGCGCCCAGTACTACCGCAATGGCGCCGGCGAAACGCAACCTTCCGCCCTCGCCCCCCTGAGCGACACCATCGAGCCGCCCACGTGCGCCACCGGGGAGGTGCCTCTCGGCGTTGAGGGAGAGCCCGAGTCGGCCGACCCCTTCGCGCCGCTTCCTTCGCGGCCGCGACTACGCCATGCTCATGCTGGCCCAGACCATCGACGCGGACCTGACGTTCAGCGCCGTGGCCATCCAGAACCTGGGCGACGGCAGCGCCGTGGTGGTGCCCACGCTGTCCTGGGCCGCCACCGATCGGCTGGAGTTCGCCGCCACCGCGCAGATCCCCTTCTCCACCTGGGGAAGAGGTGGCGAGCTTCATCCCGCCGATGCGGATCTCGTCCTGACCATCCCCGCCCCGGACGGGCCGATTCGGCGTGGACCTGCGCGGCCTGGTGCCCAGCGCCACCTTTGTCGTCTGGAGTCGGCTGAACTTCTGAGGTGTCCGATGTCCATAAGCGAGCTACGCGACGCCACCAAGACCTACGGCTCCGGGGCCGCCGCGGTGCAACGCCCTGGAGAAGGTCTCGCTCGGCCTTCGAGCCGGGGGAGTTCACCGCCATCAGCGGTCCCTCGGGATCCGGGAAGACGACGCTGCTCAACCTCGTGGGCCTGCTCGATGTCCCGACCTCCGGCTCGGTCCGCATCATCGACCAGGCCGCGGCCGGCCTCGGGTCGCGGGCCCTGGCCCGGCTGCGCGCCCAGAACATCGGCTTCGTCTTCCAGTCGTTCAACCTGGTCCCGGTCCTGACGGCCACCGAGAACGTCGAGATGGCGCTGCACCTGGCCGGCACATCAGGCGATCGGCGCGCAGCTGGCCGAAGAGACCCTCACCGCCGTGGGGCTCGGCGCGATGCTGAAGCGCAAGCCGGCGGAGCTGTCCGGTGGTCAGCAGCAGCGTGTCGCGGTGGCCCGGGCCCTGGTCAAGAAACCGGCGGTGGTGATCGCCGACGAGCCCACGGCCAACCTCGACTCCACCACCGGCGGTCAGATCCTGGACCTGATGCGCGAGATGAACGACGAGCGGGGGGCGACCTTCATCTTCTCGACCCACGACCCCAGGGTCATGGCCCGCGCCCGCCGGGTCATCGCCCTGCGCGACGGCCGGGTCGCGGGGGATGAGGTCAAGGAGCCGGCACCCGCCGGAAAGGGAGGCGCGTGATGTTCCTCTTCCGCATCGCCCTTCGCAACGTGCTCCGTCAGTACGGGCGCACCTCGCTCTCGATGATCTCCATCGTCGTGGGCGTCGCCCTCATCATCATGGGACGCGGCTTCGTGGGAGGCGGCCGGGAGAACATCATCCGGGCCCAGATCGACTCGGTCAGCGGCCACGTGCTCGCCGTTCCCCGCGACTACCCGACGTCGGGAACCCGCCACCCCGTCGACAACCTGCTCACACTCGACGAGGCGACGCGCGCCTGGCTCGACGCCCACACCGAGGCGTGGACCACGCGCACGCTCTTCGCTCCCCGCATCGTCAAGGGCAGCGACGCCATCCGTGGTCGAGCCATCGGCTTCCACCCCGAGCGGGACGAGAGGGTCTTCCCGCGCGAGAGCTGGCGCGTGACCGGCGACGATACCGACGACCGCCGAGGACGGAGTGCTGATCTCCCGAGGCGTCGGCCGGGTCCTGGACATCGAGCCCGGCGACCACCTCTTCCTCCAGGTGCGGACCGCAGACGGAGCCCTCAACGCCCTCGAGCTGCCGGTCAGCGGCGTTCTGGTCACCGGCAACCCCGGGATCGACCGCATCGGCCTCTTCGTGCCCCAAGCCGCTGGTGGAGAAGCTGGTGGTCACCCGGGACCGCTTCTCCCACCTCGCGATTCGACTCGCGGACCGGGACGACAGCCCGCGTTTTGCGAAGGAGCTCGAGACCCGACTCGCCGGGGCCGCCTCGGTCACGACCTGGAGGGAGGAGACCCAGGACCTGATCGAGCTCCAGCGGATCCGGCAGACGGCCATGGATCTGCTCGCCCTGGCCATCATGGCCATCGCCGCCACCGGCATCGCCAACACCGTGCTCATGGCGGCCCACGAGCGGGTGCGCGAGATCGGCACGCTGCGGGCCATGGGGTTGGACCGGCGCGGCGTGGTGGGTCTCTTCGTCCTCGAGGGGCTGGTCATGGGAAGCGTGGGCGGGCTCCTCGGGGCGCTCCTGGGCGGGGGCTACAACCACAAGCTCTCGGTCGACGGCATCGACCTCAGCTCCTTCATCGAGGCGGCGGGCACCGGCGGCATCTACGACTCCATGCCCATGTCGTCCATGCTCTACACCGAGTCCTCCCTGGCGGTGGCGGCCGGGGCCGCGCTGGTGGGGCTCCTGGTCGCGGTCCTGAGCTCCGTCTACCCGGCGGTGATCGCCGCCCGGCTGCCGCCGGCCGAGGCCATGAGGGCCGAGTGATGCTCTGGATTCGACTGGCCCTGCGCAACACGCTGCGCCACCCCCGCCGCACCCTTCTCACCGCGGGCACGGTGCTGGCCGCCACGGCGCTCCTGACCGTGCTCCTGGCCTACCTCTCCGGAGTCATCGGGGGCATCGTCCAGGACTTCACCGCGGCCGCCGGCCACGTCCGCATCGTCAGCAAGGCGTTTGCCGCCCGCGAGGAGCTGCATCCCCTCTACGAGAACATCGCGGCCGCCGATGAGGTTCTCGAGGCCGTGCGCACCGTCCCCGGGGTGCGGGATGCCCAGCCCCGCATCACCACCGGAGTGGTCATCACCGCCGACGAGGAGATCGGAGACGAGTTCGCCCTGGTGACCGGCGCCACCGACGCCTACTACCGCCAGCACCTGCGGGGCCCCGAGCATCTGGCCGCGGGCCGCTGGCTCTCGGGCCAGCCCAAGGAGGTGGTCGTGGGCCGGCGGGTCGCCGAGCGCCTCGGGGCCGAGATCGGCACCGAGATCCTGCTCCTCGGCCAGACGCAGTACGGCTCCATGTCGCCGGTGACCGCGGACATCGTCGGTGTCGTCGGCGGCAACGCCTCGTTGGACGAGCAGGTCTTCCTGCCGCTCGCGGAGGTCCAGTGGCTCACCGACATGCCCGGCGGCGCCCTGGAGGTCCTGGTCTACGGGCCCGGCCGGGAGCCGCGGCAGCTCGAGCCCATCGTCGAGGCCCTGCGCTCCGCGGCGGGGCTTGGGGACACCGAGGTCGAGGCCTGGTACCAGCGGGAGCCGTGGCTGTCCGTGATGGGGATGATGGACGGCATCCAGGGGTTCATCCAGTTCTTCATCATCATGCTGGCGGCTCTGGCCATCTTCAACACCATGTCGATGTCGGTGCTCGAGCGCACCGGTGAGATCGGCGTCATGCGCGCCATGGGGATGTCGCGGCCCCGGGCCCTGGGCCTCTTCCTGGTCGAGTCGATCTTCATCGGGCTCCTCGGCAGCGCCTTTGGCGTCGCCCTGGGCTCGGCCGGGGCCTGGTATCTCCAGACCTACGGGGTCACCCTGGGGGAGGACGTGGTCGCCAAGATGGGCTCCAGCTTCCCGATGAAGGCGACCGTCTACGCCGACCTCAGCCTCTCCACCGTCGCCACCGCCGTGCTGCTGGGCATCGTCGCCTCGGTGCTCGGCGCCCTTCTGCCGGCGCTGCGCGCCTCGTCCATCCAGCCGGTCCTCGCCATGCGGGCCCGGAGGTAGTGAACATGAGAAGGCTGGCTCTCGTCGCCATCGCTTCGTCTTCAGCCCGGGCCTGGCCCCGGCCGCGACCCCGACCGCCGACGAGCTTCTGGCGGCCATGGACGAGGTCCTGCAGTTCGACACCCGCACCTCCACCGCCACCATGGAGGTGATCGACGCGCGCCGGACCCGTTCCTACCGGATGAAGAGCTATGCCCGGGGCCAGGACGACGCGGCCGTCCTCTATCTGGAGCCGGCCCGGGAGAAGGGCACCAAGCTGCTCCGGAAGGACGACAACCTGTGGCTCTACATGCCTCGGGCCGAGCGGGTGCAGAAGATCTCGGGCCACATGCTGCGCCAGGGCATGATGGGCTCCGACATGTCCTACGAGGACATGCTGGAGGCGGCCGACTTCGAGGAGAAGTACGAGGCGGAGGTCATCGGCGAGGACGAGACCGGCGGTCGGCCGTGCTGGAAGCTCGAGGCCCGGGCCCGCGACGACTCCGTCTCGTACCCGAGGCGGCTGATCTGGATCGACAAGCAGAACATGATGCCGCTGCGTCAGGAGCTGTTCGCGCTGTCGGGCATGATGCTCAAGACCTGGATCATGTCGGAGATCGAGATGGTCTCGGGCCGGCCCGTGGCCCGGCGCATGGAGATCTCCGACCAGCTCAAGCAGAACTCCAGGACCGTCTTCTCGCTCGAGGAGGTCTCCTTCGGCGTGGAGCTGGAGAGCGAGATCTTCACCCGTCGCTGGCTCGAGCGGAAGTAGAGCACCGCGCCCCGCCGCCTCTCGACGCCGCTGACCCTCATTGTCTCTAGGCGAGCTTCGCCAGCGCGACGCTCAGTAGAGCCCCGCGGCAGGGTCGGCTTCGGGCGGCTCGTCACTCTTCCTCGCCGAACAACCGGTCGAGCTCACGTGCGCCGTGGATCACGCGCAGGATCGAGATGGGGGAGGCGGTCGGATCGTAGATCACGATCCACTTGAAGACCGGCCACCAGCGCACACGTTGACCGGTGAGCTTCGGCCTGGTCGTTCCTGAGCCAGGCTGGAACGCCAGGAGCTCGAAGGCCTGCGACGAACTTGCCGTGCACATGGAGCGCGCGCTGCACGCCATCGCGATCAGCCACGAAGCCGAGGACGTCCTCGAGCTCGACCTCGGCTGTGTCGGTGAGTTGGTAGCCCTTGCTGGCTGTTGGGTCGGGCTCGTCCGTCAATCCTGCCGTGCCTCGAGCTGCTCTCTCAACCGCTGCATTGCTGTTGGTCCGTCGCTCACGCGTCCGTTCTCGACGCCCTGCATGGCGGCGTCAACCAAGCCCTGGAAGTGCGCGCGTGCGCGGTCCTTCAGCCTATCGGGGAGCTGCTCTTGTTCGTCAGCACTCAGGCCTTCGTAGAGCCACTTCTCGAGGAGCCGGCGGTGTTCCGCTTCCTCAAGCAGGCGCAGTCCATCGCGCACCACCTCGCTCACCGTGCGGTAGCGGCCGCCGGCGACCATCGCGTCAACGAACGCGTCGGGCCGGGGGCAGGGATACGTTTCTGGTCTGTCGGTCAGCCATACCTTAAGGATTGCGCAGATGGACGCATGTGTCAATATTCGCCACACGGTCCGCGGAGCTCTTCCTGGTCGAGTCGATCTTCATCGGCCTGCTCGGCAGCGCCTTGGCGTCGCCCTGGGCTCGGCCGGGGCCTGGTATCTCCAGACGTACGGGGTCACCCTGGGGGAGGACCGTGATCGCCAAGATGGGCTCCAGCTTCCCGATGAAGGCGACGGTCTACGCCGACCTCAGCCTCTCCACCGTGGCCACCGCCGTGCTGCTGGGCATCGTCGCCTCGGTGCTCGGCGCCCTTCTGCCGGCGCTGCGCGCCTCTTCCATCCAGCCGGTCCTCGCCATGCGGGCCCGGAGGTAGTGAACATGAGAAGGCTGGCTCTCGTCGCCACCTTGGTCTTCAGCCCGGGCCTGGCCCCGGCCGCGACCCCGACCGCCGACGAGCTTCTGGCGGCCATGGACGAGGTCTTGCAGTTCGACACCCGCACCTCCACCGCCACCATGGAGGTGATCGACGCGCGCCGGACCCGTTCCTACCGGATGAAGTCCTATGCCCGGGGCCAGGACGACGCGGCCGTCCTCTATCTGGAGCCGGCCCGGGAGAAGGGCACCAAGCTGCTCCGCAAGGACGACAACCTGTGGCTCTACATGCCTCGGGCCGAGCGGGTGCAGAAGATCTCGGGCCACATGCTGCGCCAGGGCATGATGGGCTCCGACATGTCCTACGAGGACATGCTGGAGGCGGCCGACTTCGAGGAGAGGTACGAGGCGGAGGTCATCGGCGAGGAAGAGACCGGCGGTCGGCCGTGCTGGAAGCTCGAGGCCCGGGCCCGCGACGGGTCCGTCTCCTACCCGAGGCGGCTGATCTGGATCGACAAGCAGAACATGATGCCGCTGCGTCAGGAGCTGTTCGCGCTGTCGGGCATGATGCTCAAGGTCTGGATCATGTCGGAGATCGAGATGGTCTCGGGCCGGCCCGTGGCCCGGCGCATGGAGATCTCCGACCAGCTCAAGGAAAACTCCAGGACAGTCTTCTCGCTCGAGGAGGTCTCCTTCGGCGTGGACCTGGAGAGCGAGATCTTCACCCGTCGCTGGCTCGAGCGGAACTAGAGCACCGCGACCCTGTCGCTGAAGAAGCTCGTCTACCTCGACGGCCAGAAAGCTGTCGTGTACCGCTCAAAGATGAATCCCTCCCTCGGCCGTAACTTCGAGGCCATGGACCCGCTCGAGTGGCTCGCCCGCCTGGCCGCGTGTCGCTGCCGGCGGCTTCGGGTGAGTGGTGCTCGCCCTGGAGCACGAGGACGCGCCATCCGGGCGAGCCCGCGATGACCATGATGGTAAAATGCCATCATGGTAAAAACCCAGATTCAGCTTCCCGACGAGCTCTACCGGGAGGCCAAACGGGTCGCTCGGGAGCGTGAGATCTCCTTGCGGAGGTGGTCCGCCGTGGGGTCGAGTACATCACCCGGGTGTACCCACCCGCCGGGGACGGTGAGTGGCGTGGTCGCCACCCGCACCCCACCGCCTGGGGACCTTCCTGGCGCCGGTCGAGAGCTGGCGCGAGCTCGCACAGGACGAGCGGACCGGATGATCTCCGTCGACACGAACATCCTGCTCTATGCGCAAAACGCGGACTGCCCCGAGCACGCGGCGGCACGGGACTACCTGCTGGGGATCGCCCAGAGCCAGGACGTGGCCATCTGCGAGCTGGTGCTCGTCGAGTTGTATCTGCTCCTCCGGAACCCCGCTGTGGTTCGGAAGCCCCTGGGATCGTCCGACGCCGCCGAGATCTGCCAGGGCTACCGGGACAACCCGCGGTGGCGCCTGATCGAGAATGCCCCGGTGATGGGGAACGTGTGGACAGTCGCGGGAGAAGCGGGCTTCGCGCGGCGACGCATCATCGACCTGCGCCTGGCCCTGACCCTGCAGCACCACGGCGTGACCGAGCTCGCGACCGCCAACGTCAAGGACTTCGAAGGACTCGGCTTCGAGCGCATCTGGAACCCCGTGGCCTGACCTCCGGAGGAGGCATCGCCCGAGGCCTAGACGTTCGCCTTGATCCCCTCGACCGACTTCACGGTCAACTCCAAGACCACGTCCTTGCCGGCGAGGGGGTGGTTGGCATCGAGACGGGCCATCTTCTCGTCCGGTCGAGGACGACGAGGGGGAATTGCTGGCCCTGCGGCTCCTGGCTGTGACGGTGTCGCCGACGGAAACGTCCGGTGCGAGCTGGGCCCGAGGCACCTCGACGACGCGGGATTCGTCCCGGTCGCCGAACCCCTCGGCGGCCGGAACCGCCTGGACCACGTGCGCGCCGGGCTCCAGCCCGGCCAGGGCCTGCTCGATCGCCGGGAAGATCTGGCCGACGCCGAAGACGAAGCGCATCGGGCCGGTCGAGGTCGAGGAGTCCAGTACGGTTCCGTCGCTGTCCTTGATCTCGTACTCGACCGTGACCAGGCGGCCGTCGCGGATGTCGGCCTTGCCCTCGATGGGCACCGTCTCGGGCTCGTGGTGATGACCGTGCCCGCCGCAACCACCTTCGCCGCCGCCGCAGGTTTGCGCCTCACCGAAGGAGGGGCAGCCACCGGCGACGTAGAGCTCGACCGCCTCCCGGACCGTGCCGGCGCCTTCCTTGGAGCTGACGTCGATGCCGACCTGCTGGAATCCGGCGAGGGGGCGCCCGCCCATGCCGCCGGCGAGGAGCACCTCGACCCCCTGCCCCTTGAGCAGGTTCACGGGCGCCAGGCAGCCACCCTCCTCGTGCCCCGAGTTCTCGAGAACGGAAACCTCTCCGATGGCGTTGTCGGTCACCGTGACCAGGGTGAACGCGGCGCAGTGGCCGAAGTGCTCGGAGACGGCGGCGGATGGTAGCCCTTGCGCGTCGGGCTGTCCAAGTCACATCAGGCGCAGTCGGAGACGGCCGGACTCCTGGGCTCATCGCCGCCGTGGTGGAGGGCCGATGGGGAGGGTCGGCCACGAGGCCGACAACCGCGCGCTCACGCTGAGCTGGCTCGCGCGGGCGATCAATCACCTCCCATCCGGCGCTCCCGCACTCCTGGAATTCAACACTTCGAGTGCGCGGACAATCAACGGATCGACACCGTTCTCAATATCAGCCCTCTTGTTGAGTAGCTCGATGTCGACGGGTACGCCTACGAGGCCAGGGTCATCGGCGAGGAAGAGACGGGCGGTCGGCAGTGCTGGAAGCTCGAGGCCCGGGCCCGGGACGACTCCGTCTCCTACCCGAGGCGGCTGATCTGGATCGACAAGCAGAACATGATGCCGCTGCGTCAGGAGCTGTTCGCGCTGTCGGGCATGATGCTCAAGACCTGGATCATGTCGGAGATCGAGATGGTCTCGGGCCGGCCCGTGGCCAGGCGCATGGAGATCTCCGACCAGCTCAAGCAGAGCTCCAGGACCGTCTTCTCGCTCGAGGAGGTCTCCTTCGGCATCGAGCTGGAGAGCGAGATCTTCACCCGTCGCTGGCTCGAGCGTCACCAAAGCACCGCGCCCCGCCGCCTCCGTTGAAGGGTGGCGCGCCCGAGCGGATTCGAACGTCTGTCCTACAGATTCGTAGCTCGATCCGGGAAGCGTCCGAGTCGAAGCCCGGGCCGCGGCCTCCCGGCTATCTCAGCTTGTCGACGACGGGTGCGCCCCGTCCTCGCGAGGTCTTCCTCGCGGCGTCGTGATGATGTCCTGATCGTCAGCGGCCGAGGGCAGTTCTTCGGCCTTGGCTCGTCAGTCCTCGGGTCCGGTTGACTCGAGAATCGCCTGCAGCCGGGGCAGCGAGTGCGTGTCGTCCCTGAGATCCAGGAGTGGCTCGAGCTCGCGCAGGACAAGCGCCGCGTCGAGGCGCTTTCCCTGTCGGGTGACAATACCCTCGATGTCGATCCAGTCCTTGTCCCGCCCGGCGAAGGTCTTGAGCACGACGAGGTCTTCCGCAGAACAGGTGAGCAGGGGCTCGGGGCCACCCACATCGAACGTCGATGCCCGGGCGACGACGCGTTCCTCGAACGGAATGCCTCCGAGGGCGACGTCGATGGGGACCGCCGACCGGGACTCGAGAAGCACCACCCGGTGGCGGAGGGCAAAAGCGCGGGCGTCGGGGATTCGACCTCGGTAGCCCGACAGGAGTGCGTCCACGAACTTCGCTTCCGATCCAAAGCCGCTGAGCACGGTGACGTCCACGTCCTGGGTCAGTCGCGGCTCGCCCCAACGCTGGACCGCGATTGCGCCAATGATACAGAAGCGCCAGCCGCGGGCGCTACAGAAGGCCTGGACCTCGAGAGCGGCCTCGAGGATCGCGTTCACGGTCTGAGGAGCGAGAACAGGCGCTGCTGTTCGACGAGCCCTGACGTCCGGCGTCGTCTCGCGGACAGGCTCGCCTGGGTGCCGAGGGAAAGGAGGCGGCTTGTGGCCGTGAGGGCCCTCTCTTCAGTGAGTCCGCGAAGCTCAGCCCGACGCACGGCCTCGAGGGCCTTCCCGGCCTTCTGCCAGCCGCGTGCCCAGACCCTCTGCGTCTCACGATCGACGGTCAAACCGATCCTCCACCCCTATTGTAACCCTCGAGCGCCACGATCCTCCTGACGGAAGACACCTTCACGTCTCCTCTCCTCGGTCTGGAGCGACGGGGTTGACGTGCCTCACGCCCGGAAAGCGCCCGAAGTCGTGATCGGTCGAGTAGATCGCGGCCTTGTGCTCGATCGCGAGCGCCGCGATGTGGGCGTCCGAGGTGAGGTTGCCAGCGGTGCCGCTGGCCGCGAGGAGGCTGCGGAGGATGGCCCAGTGGCTGGGGCCGGGTGACACCGGCTCCACGAAGGGCTGGTCGAGCCACGAGTCCACGTAGTCGCTGGCCTCGCCCAGGCTCAGTGGCGTGACGATGATGCCCGACCGCGTCGTGATGCGAAGAAACGCCAGGAGCACGATCCAGGGGAGCCCGACCCTCGTGGTTCCCGAGAGGGCCTCCTCGAGCCACTCGCGGGCCGGGCGGTGCAGGGGAGAGTCGGTGTCGATGGCATAGATGAGGAGGTTGGCGTCGACGAGGATCACCGGCGTGCCTCGAGCTCCCGGGCGATGGCCTCGTCCTCGAGGGCGTCGGCGAGCCGCAGGGCCTTGTCCAGGTCGAGCCCGGGCACGACCCCGCCCAGCGGCTTCGGTCGAATGCGGTACCGCTTCGGCCTTGGTGGGGCTAGTTGTGCCTGGAGTCCGGCCCGCAGCGTCTCGTTGAGAAGCTGCTTGAACGGCCTGCCGCTGCGGCGCGAAGACTCCTTGAGCGTGGCCGCGAGGTCGTCGTCGATCGTCAGCGTAGTGCGCATAGAGACATCATAGCATCTAGAATGAAACATCAGAACATCAATCGATCCCCGGCCCCCGAGTGGAATGGACACTGTCGCGGTTCCGCAGGACCGGCCCCATGGCGCCCGGTGGGGGAGGAGGCCCCTGTGGCACGCCCCTGATTGCCGCCTGGGAGCGGGCCTGGCCGAGTCCGAGTAGGCACCGGCCGAGCGGCGCGCCGCAGCCGGGCCGGGTCAACCGACCCCTTCATACCCCCTCGTAACCCCCTTGTTTCAGGGGATTCCCCGGCCGTGTGGGGACTCTAAGCTGTCGCTGGAGGCTAGAGCGGCCATGAAGCGGCGGGTGATCTTCGCGCTGTGTGCCTTGGGCCTCGCGGTCGGGTCGGGGTCGTGGGCGCTGGTGGCGGCGCAGGACGAGGCGCGCGACGCCCCGCTCTCCCCGACGGTGACGGCGGAGGTCCTCCAAGGCCGGATCGCCGAGGTGGAGGCCGACGCCGACCTGCCGGACGAGGTCCGGACGGGCCTGGTCGAGCTCTACCGCCGGGCGCTCAGCTACCAGAGTGAGACGAGCGCCCACGCCGCCCGGGCCGCCGCCCTGGAGGAGGCCACGCGGACGGCTCCGGCCCAGACCGCGCTCGTCCGCGACGAGATCGAGGCGTCGCGGCGCACGGACCCGATGGCCCGCCTGCGCGTGGGCGGCGCCGCCACGCGCGAGCAGCTCGAGCAGGCGCTCAGAGAAGAACAGGCGGACCTGGCGGGCGTGGAGACCCGTCGCGCCGACTTCGAGGAGCGGCTGGCCTACCACCGGGACCGACCGGGTGCCATCGACCCGCGCCTCGAGGAGGCGAGGCGCCAGCAGGATGAGGCCGCGGCCGCGCTCCAGGCCCCGCCCACGGCCGAGGACAGCCCGGCGCTGGCCGAGGCCCGGCGCTGGGTGTTGGAGACGCGCTATGCGTCGATGGCCGTCGAGATCGCGAGCCTCGAGCAGGAGCTGCGCAGCCAGCCCCTGCGGAGGGGTCTGCTGGAGGCCCGGCGGGACCGGGAGGCGGCCCGGGCGGCGGGCATCGGGGCGCGGGTGACGGCGCTCAGCGAGCGCCTCAACCGGGAGCGGCAGCTGGAGGCCGAGGAGGCCACGGCCGAGGCGGCGGAGGGGCTGCGGGAGACCGCGGGCCTTCACCCGGTTCTGGTCCGGCTGTCGGAGGAGAACGCCGCGCTCACGGGCGAGCTGAAGGCGATGAGCGCCCGGCTCGACGCGCGGGACCGGGAGCAGGCCGAGGCGGAGAGGCTGGCTCGCCGGGTCGAGGCGGACCACCGGGACGCCGAAACCACGGTGGAGGCCGGCGGGGTGACCGAAGAGCTGGGTCGCCTGTTGCTCGAGCAGCGCGAGTCCCTTCCCGACGTCCAGGCGCACCGCCGCCGGGCCCGGGTCCTCGAGGAGCAACTGGCCGAGGCCGGGGTGCGGCGGCTGCGCCACGAGGCCGAGGCGCGGCGGCTCGTCGACACCGACCGGGCCGTGGCCGAGCTCGAGGCCCGGATGGGCCCCGACGAGCAGCCGGAGGCGCGCGAGAAGCTCCGCCGTCTGGTGGAGCAGCGCCAGGGGCTTCTGAGAAGGGCACTGGAGGCCGACGAGGTCGACCAGCGGCAGCTCCGTGAGCTCGAGGCCGCCGAGCGCAAGCTGCTCGTGGCGGTGGGTGCCTACGACGAGTTCCTGGACGCGGTCCTGCTGTGGCTCCGGAGCGCCGAGCCCACCCGCCCCCGGGACCTGGCGCAGCTGCCGGCCGAGGCCCGGCGCCTGCTCGCGCCGGCGGTCTGGTCGAGCCTGGCCGGTGTCTTCGCCGGGCAGGTGACGCGCTCTGCGGTGTTCTGGTTCGCCCTGCTCGTGGCCGCGGGGCTGTTGTGGAAGCGCCGGGCCGTGATCGCCGCGATCGAGGAGGCCGCACCGCCCCTCGGCCGGCCGGGCAGCGACCGCTTCTCCCTCACGCTCCGCGCCCTCGTTTTCACACTGGCCGCGGGGGCGCCCCTGTCCCTGCTCCTGGCCGCGACCGGGGGACAGCTCCGGTTGGCGGCGCACGGCACGGACCTGTCGCACGCCGTGGGGTCGTCTCTCGTCTACGTCGCGCTGTTCCTGTACGTCCTGCGGGTGCTGCGCATGATCTGCCTCCCGCGGGGGCTGGGCAGCGCGCACTTCCGCTGGCCGGAGCCGGCCGTGCACCTGTTGCGAGGCCAGCTCGACCGCCTCACCTGGATCCTCGTCCTGGCGGTGCTGGTCGTCCGCCTTGCGGTCGACCTGAACCCGGTGGAGATGGGGGGGACGATCGCCCGCCTGGGCCTCGCGGTGTACGGGGCGGTCCTCTCTTTCTTCTTCTTCCGCGTGCTGCACCCCCGGCGGGGTGTGCTCGCCTACGGACGGCCGGATCACGGGGGCTCCTGGCTCCTCCGCGCCTCTCCCGTCTGGTGGTCGGCTCTCCTCGTCCTTCCCGTGGCGCTGGCCGTGCTGGCTCTGGCTGGCTACGTCTACACCGCCGACACGCTGTCCTTCCTGTATCAGGACAGCCTGTGGCTGATCGCCAGCCTGGTGGTGCTCGACGCGTTGGCCGTGCGCTGGTTGCTGGTGGTCCAGCGTCGTCTGGCCTACGAGGCGGCGGCGGAGCACCGCAAGGCGGCGCTCGCGGCGAGGCAGGCCGAGGCGTCCAAGGCCGGCGGCGAGGAGTCCGCCGCCCTGCAGTTCGAGGAGCCGGAGGTGGACCTGGCCGCACTGAGCGACGACAGCCGGGAGCTGCTCCAGGTCGCGATGGCCTTTGCCGGCCTGGTCGGCCTGTTCGTGCTGTGGTCGCCGGTGCTGCCGGCCCTGGGGGTCTTCGAGGACGTCACCCTCTGGTACCGCACGGTGACGGTGGACGGCGAGGCCGAACGGCTCCCGGTCACCCTTGCCGGTCTCGGCCTGGCGCTACTGTACGCCGTCGGCACCGCGGTCCTCGCCCGGCGTCTCCCCGGGCTCCTGGAGATCCTCCTGCTCCGCGCCGACGTCTCTTCGGGGAATCGCTACACCGCCACCACCCTGTGCCGGTACGCGATCGTGGCCGTGGGGGTCGGGCTGGTCCTCAGCACCCTCGGGGTCCGCTGGTCCCAGTTCCAGTGGCTGGTGGCGGCCCTGGGGGTGGGCATCGGCTTCGGGTTGCAGGAGATCGTGGCCAACTTCATCAGCGGCCTGATCATGCTCTTCGAGCGCCCGGTCCGGGTGGGAGACATCGTGACGGTGGGGGAGACCGACGGGGTCGTGACCCGGATCCAGATCCGCGCCACCACCATCCGGGGCTGGGACCGCAAGGAGCTGGTGGTGCCGAACAAGGAGTTCATCACCGGCCGGCTCCTCAACTGGACGCTGTCCGACCAGGTGACCCGGATCATGGTGCTGGTCGGGGTGGCCTACGGGACGGACGTGGACCAGGCCCTCGCGCTGATGAGGGAGGCGGCGGAGGAGAACGAGCACGTCCTGGGCGACCCCTCGCCGGTCCTGAGCTTCGAGGGCTTCGGCGACAACGCCCTCAACCTCATCTTGCGGGCCTACGTCGGCTCCATCGACCACCGCCTGGCGACGATCACGGCTCTGCACAAGGCCATCAACGCCAAGTTCGAGCAGGCCGGAATCTCCATCGCCTTCCCCCAGCGCGACCTGCACCTGGGCGCGCGCGAGCCGCTGCGGGTGAGGATCGAAGACGGGCGCTCGGCGGAGACCGGAGGCGGCGAGAGGTAGGAGGTATACTCGCGCCACACCCCCTGGGAGGCGCGGCCTGACCTCAGAGACAGATTCCCAGCGCGACCCGATCCTCCGGACGAAGCTGCACCGCCCTCCGGTGACGGGGGATCTCATCTGCCGGACACGGCTCCACGAGCGGATGGACCTCGGGCTGTCGACGCCGGTCACGCTGGTCGCGGCGCCGGCGGGCTACGGCAAGAGCATGCTGGTCAGTCACTGGGCCGACTCCCTGGAGAGGCTCTGCGCCTGGGTGTCCCTCGACGAGGGGGACAGCGATCTCGGGCTGTTCCTGCGCTACGTGGTGGCCGCCGTTCAGAAGGCCGTCCCCGAGGCGTGCGAGGAGACGGCCGGGTTGTTGCACGCCAGCCGCCTGCCCTCGGTGCCGGTGCTGGTCCGCACCCTGGCCAACGAGTTGGACGCCCTCGACGCTCCCTTCGTCCTGGTCCTGGACGACTACCACCGGATCTCGATGGACTCGGGGGTCCACGGGTTCCTGGACGGGCTGCTCCAGCACCCGCCCGAGCCCCTGCGGCTGGTTCTCACGACTCGGCGCGACCCACCGGTGTCGCTGATGGCCCTGCGGGCGGCGAGCCGCCTGACGGAGGTGCGGCTGCGGGACCTCCAGTTCGACGGGCCGGAGACCGCCGAGCTCCTGGCCACGGCGGGGAAGGTCGCGGTCGGTGAGGACGCGCTCGGCAATCTGCGGGAGCAGGTCGAGGGGTGGGCGGTCGGCCTGCGCCTGGTGGCGCTCGCCCTGCGTCACGTGGAAGATCCCGACGTCTTCCTGGGCGAGCTGCGGGGGGGGCTTCCCCACACGCAGGAGTACCTGCTGCGGGAGGTGCTGGCGGCCCAGCCGAGCGAGGTCCGGGACCGCATGCTCGGGGCCTCGATTCTCGACCGCTTCTGCCCGGAGGTCCTCGATGCGGTCTTCGGACCGGGCAACCCTTCGGGACCCGGCGGCCGAGAGCTGGTGGACCGACTCGAGCGGCACAGCCTCTTCACCATCTCCCTGGACGCGCGAGGTGAGTGGTACCGCTATCACCATCTCTTCCGGGACCTTCTGAGGGGACTGCTGAGGGAGAGCGCCAGCGCGGAGGAGATCGCGGCGCTGCATTCCCGAGCCAGCGAGTGGTTCGAGTCGCGGGGCCTCATCGGGGAGTCGATCGGGCACGCCCTGGCGGCGGGGGACGTCGTGAGGGCGGCCGAGCTGGTGGAGCGACACCGACACGCCGAGCTCGACGCGGACCGGTGGTACGTGGTTGACACGTGGCTCGCCCGCCTGCCCGCTGAGATCAAGGCGCAGCGCCCGGGCCTCCTGCTCGCCGAGGCGTGGGCGAACTTCTTTCAATTGCGGCTGGATCGAATGGCGTCCCTGCTGGAGCAGGTGGAGCCGCTTCTCGACGAAGAGAAGACGGAGCCGGGATTGTCTGGAGAGGTGCACTACTTCCGGGGCTACCTCTCCTACTGGGAGGGGGAGGGCGAGGATGGTCGGGACCACTTCGAGCAGGCGCTGGAACGGCTCCCCGAGGGACAACAGCTGATTCCGGGAGAGGCCGCCCTCCACCTCGGCCTGGCTCGCTGCATGATCGGTCAGAAGGAGAGAGGCGGTCCAGGAGCTGAGCGACCGGATTCGGAGCACCGACCCGACTCGCGCCGTGCTCCTGTCGCGCCTGATCGGAGGGCTGGTCCTGATCGACCTGCTGAGCGGCGACCTGCCCCGGGCGCGGGTGGACGCGCGGCAGCTGCAGGACGTGGCGAGGAGGAACGGCCTCCGCAACACCGGTGGCTGGGCCTGGTACCTGGGGGCGTGCCCCCGCCTGCACACTCATGACCTGGCCCCGGCCGCCGACCATTTCGCCCAGGCTGCGGAGCTGCAGTACGTGCTGGAGAGCCGGGCCGTCATCGATTCCCTGGCCGGGCTGGCCCTCACCCGGCAGCTCCTGGGGCAGCCTGACGATGCCGAGCGGGCGGCCGGTCGGCTCGAGGAGTTCGCCCGGGAGCTCGACGACCCCGACGGCCTGTCGGTGGCCCGGTCCTGCCGGGCGCGGCTCGCCCTGCTCCGGGGCGAGCGGGACGCGGCCGCCCGATGGGCCCGGTCGTTCGACGAGGTTCCGGCGCCCGCCTCGCTCTTCCTGTGGGTGGAGGTGCCGGTTCTCACCCGGGCGAGGGTCCTGGTCGCGGTCGGGACCGAAGGGAGCCTGGGGGAGGCCACCGAGCTGCTCGGCGCCATCCGGCGACAGAGCGAGGCCTGCCGGTACACCGGCCAGACGATCGAGGCCGCGGTCCTGCAGTCGCTGGCCCTGGAGAAGCAAGGCCGCGGGGACGCGGCGATGAAGGCCCTGGACGAGGCGGTGGGGCTGGCCGGACCGGGAGGGTGGATCCGGCCGTTCGTCGAGGCGGGCCCGGTGATGGCTGAGATGCTCGGGCGCCTGGCCCCGGCCGACGGCGACAAGGACCTCGTGGGCCGGGTGCAGGCGGCGTTCGAGGGCGGGGTGGCGGCGGTCCGGGCCGACGGGCCTCTCGCCGCGAGTGCCACGCCGGCACCGGTCGCCCCTCTGCCGGCGCCCGAGGGCCTCACCAACCGCGAGCTCGACATCCTGGAGCTGCTGGCCCGGCGCCTCCAGGACAAGGAGATCGCGGAGCGGCTGGTCATCGCGCCCCCGACGGTCAACTACCACCTCAAGCGCCTCTACCGGAAGCTCGGGGTCCACGGCCGCCGCCAGGCCGTGGACCACGCCCGCCGGGCGGGGCTCCTCCTGAAGGGCCGCTCTTCGAGCTAGGCCCTCTCCTTCCCCCCCTTTTTCCCCCTCGTTTCCCCCTCGTTTCGGGGGATTCGCCTCCCCGCAGCGCGGTCCAGACTGCCGATGTGAGGAGACAGGCCCATGCCCACACGGGACGCTCGGCCGGACATCGACTTCGGGGGACCCGCCACCTACCGCATCGTCGTCCAGGGGACCCTGGGCATGGACTGGAGCGACCGGCTCGCCGGCCTGGCCATCAGCACCACCGTCCGGCCGGGCGAGGCCCCGCGCACGACCCTGGAGGGGCGGATCCGGGACCAGGCTCAGCTGAACGGCGTGCTCGAGACGCTGTACGGCCTGCATCTGCCGATCCTCGAGGTCAAGAAGCTCTCGGAACGGAGGACGTCATGAAGACGAACGAGGGAAGGGGGGCGACCATGTTCCCGACAGCGTGGACGTGGAAGAGGACGCTCGGTCTTGTCGGCGGCCTGCTCGCGGCCCTGCTCCTGATGCCGGGGCCGCTCGGGGCCCAGGACGAGACCGCGGAGCTCACGGCCCCCGGGGAGTGGGTGTTCGGCACGACCCTCGGCACCGGGAAGGCGAGTGGTCAGTATGGCGACTTCCTGGAGAAGCCGGTCAACTTCGACCTGAACCTCTCGAAGGGGACCGGGGCCTGGCGTTTCGGCTTCGGGATCGAGTTCGGCTCGATGACGATGAAGCCGCCGTACGAGGAGCAGAAGGAGTGGGCGCGCTTCGACACCTACCTCTTCGCCACCCGGGTCTTCAACCGCTCGGGGACGGTGCGGCCGTACCTCCAGGCCCGTGTCGGCCTCGCCCGGATCCACCCCCGGAGCCGGCTCTTCTGGTTCGACGAGCCCGAGAACCTCGAGCCCGGGGCCAGCACGACGAAATGGGCCAACGGGGTGAGCTTCACCTTCCAGCCCGGGCTGGAGATCGAGCTGGCTCAGGGCTTCGCCCTCGACGTCTCGGCCTGGTGGACGGGCTACCGGACGGGCGACTACAGCACCGTCCCCCCGCTGGAGGGCCCGGTCGTCCCACCCGTGAGCGAGAACGAGTTCGTCAGCTCCGGCCAGGAGTATGGCCTTCGGGTCGGGCTCCAGTGGCGCCCGCTGTCCCGGCCCATTCCGGTGATACCCCGGCCCCGGACGGACCCGGCGACCGGGACCCTGGTTTCATTGCCACCCGCCGACGACGACCGCGACGCGTGGGGCGTGCCTCAGAGCTGGGGCTGGGCCACCGGCGAGATGCTGGGGATCAACTTCGGCGCCTCGATGTTCAACGAGTACGTGCGCCAGGCGAACTTCAACCAGATCAGCCCCCGCAGCTGGGTCGACAACTTCCAGACCGGGTGGACGTTCGACGACAACAACTTCTCGACCAACCAGCTGATCCACCCCTTCAACGGCTCGACCTACTTCAACGCCGCCCGGGCCAACGGCCTGGGCTTCTGGCGCTCCTCGATCATGTCGAACGTCGGGGCCTTCGTCTGGGAGTGCTGTGGCGAGACGCACCCGATGTCGTGGAACGACATGATGAGCACCGGGATCGGCGGGATGGCCCGTGGGGAGTGGGCCTACCGGATCTCCTCGCTCATCCTGGACAACACGAAGACCGGCGGCCGCCGGATCTGGCGCGAGCTCGGGGCCGCGCCGTTCAACCCGATTCGGACCTTCAACCGCTTCGTCTCCGGCCGGGCGACCCGCGTGCAGGGCAACCCGGAGGACCCGTACGACTGGCGACCTCCCAGCCTCGGGTTGCAGCTCTACGCCGGGGGGCGCGCCATCGGCGAGGGCGAGTCCATCACGAACAACACGAACTACTACGGCTTCGTCGAGGGGACGCTGCAGTACGGGAGCGCGTTCTTCAACGACAGGCGCAAGCCCTTCGACCGGTTCGACACCGCCATGCAGCTCAACTTCGGGGAGAAGACGCGGGTGGGGCGGCTCAGCATCCGTGGCGACCTCGCCTCGTGGAAGCTGGGCGACGACAAGGACAACCCGAAGCACGTCTTCGCCATCACCCAGGACTTCGACTACGTGGACAACGAGGCCTACGAGTACGGCGGCCAGTTCTTCGGGGGATCGCTGTTCTCGGGCTTCGGCACCATGGCCGGGACCCGCGTCGTGACCCGGCTCACCGGGTACCTCTCCCCGATGGCCGCGGTCAACGCCGACTACTCGTTCCTGGGCGAGGTGGCCAACCGCGAGCGGTTCCGGGAGTACGACTACGGCCCGGCCGTGGGCGCCGGCGGTGAGGTCATCTTCGCGAGGAAGGGACGGCCATTCCTCGCCTTCACCTATCGCTACGCCTGGATCAGCGTCCGGAACGGATCGATCTGGAACCCGAAGGAACCCGTCGAGATCGAGCTCCCCGACCTGCCCTCCGGGGAGGTCGAGCTCGAAGGCTCCAACGCCAACCACCACGTCCACCGCTTCGGGGCCCGGCTCCTGCTGCATTTCAACGACACCTGGGGCTTCGGCGGTGACGTCCGGCTCTTCTACCGGGACAGCAAGTACGAGGATCCACGTCTCGAGGACAAGAGCCAGCGCGTTCCCGAGGTGCGGGTCTTCCTGACCTGGGACCTCGGCTACACGCAGAAGAGGATCCGAAGGGCCCAGCGCGCCGCCGCCGGGGAGTAGACGACGCCACCAGACGGCCGCCACCTAGACACGGAGAATCGACATGTCGACCACCAACGGAAACACCGCCAACGAGACCTTCTACCCGGGTTCGGGGGCCGGGGAGACCGCGGAGGCCCCCTCGATCCGAGCCCGGGCGGGCACGGAACGGACGCGTCTCAGGGTGGACCTTCGACGCCATCACCTGGGTCGGCGCGGACCGCTGGCCGCGTCGGGCCGCTCCGACGCGCCCTCGCGAGCCACATGGAGCGGAAGATCCGGGCGCGGGCGGACCACCCCTCGCCCCGCCACCCGGCCGCGGTCGAGCAGGACAAGATCGCCCTCGGGCTCGGGCTCCTTTCCGCGGCGGAGCGGGGGCTCGCTTCGGGGAACCTGGGCGCGCCGGCGCTGCGGGCCCTGCTCCGCAACCTCTACGGGGGCGTCTTCGTCCACCACGGCGGCACGAGCGCCAAGGACCGCTTTCGCGAGCGCCACGGCCAGGCCCCCGGCGACTTCCTGGTCATCAGCCCCGGAAAGGCCTGCAACCTGCGCTGCGAGGGCTGCTACGCCAACTCCGGGGCTCACAAGGAGAAGCTCGCCTGGCCGGTCTTCGAACGGATCGTGAGCGAGGCCTACCGGGAGTGGGGCACCCGCGTCTTCATCATCTCCGGGGGCGAGCCGCTGGCCTACCGCTCCGAGGGCAAGGGCGTCCTCGACCTCGCCGAGCGGTTCCCCGACTGCTTCTTCGTCATGTACACGAACGGCACCCTCATCGACGACAAGGTCGCGAAGCGGATGGGCGAGCTCGGGAACCTGAGCCCGGCGCTATCCGTCGAGGGAATGCAGGAGAAGACCGACGCCCGGCGCGGAGACGGGGTCTTCGACAAGGTCCTGGTCGCCATGGAGCGCCTGAAGCGAGAGGGCGTCATCTACGGGATCTCGCTGACCGCGACCCGGAAGAACGCCGAGGAGATCCTGAGCGACGAGGTGGTGGACACCTTCTTCGAGAAGATGGGGGTGCTGTACGCCTTCGTCTTCCACTACATGCCCATCGGGCGGGCCTTCACCCTGGATCTGATGATGACCCCCGAGCAGCGGTTCTCGCTGTTCGACCGGGTCTGGTCGCTCATCCGGGAGCGTCACATCTTCATCGCGGACTTCTGGAACTCGGCCACCGCGTCGAACGGGTGCCTGGCTGCGGGTCGAGCCGGCGGGTATTTCCACATCAACTGGAACGGCGACGTGGCTCCCTGTGTGTTCCTTCCCTACGCGCCGAAGAACGTCAACGAGGTCTTCGAGAGCGGCGGCACCCTGGACGACGTCTGGACCGACCCGTTCTACGCCGACATCCGCAACTGGCAGCGGGAGTACGGGTACCGCGAGGCCCACGAGAGCTGCGACGGGGACTGCGGGAACTGGATGGCGCCCTGCCTCATCCGGGACCACCACGCGGAGTTCATGAAGATCATGGGGGAGCACGAGGTCCGGCCCCTCGACGACGACGCGAAAGCCGCTCTGGACGACCCGGCCTACCACGCCGGTCTCGAGCAGTTCGACCGGGACTACGAGGCCCTCACCGGCCCGCAGTGGCACCAGCGGTACCGGCAGGGCACCGGCATCCCCCCGGCCCCCATGAAGCGTCGGTGACGGCGGATCGACAGTGGACCTCAAGACGATCAGCGCCGCTCTTCTGGCTCTCTCTCTCGGCACCGGCGAGGCGACCGGGCAGGAGCTGACGCCGCGCGCCTACGCGCCGAACCCCACCGGCGGCAACATCGTGGTGTTCGGCTACGGGCGCTCCACGGGGGGAGTGCTCTTCGACCCCTCGCTGCCCTTCGACGACGTCAACGCCACCATCAACGCGGGCTCGCTCCTGTACGGCCGTACCTTCGGACTGTTCGGGCGTTCGGCGAACGCCGCCGTCGTGCTCCCGTACGTCTGGGGCGAGGTCGATGGCCTCGTCGAGGGTGAGTACCAGCGGATCACCCGCTCCGGTCTCTCCGACCTGCGGGGGCAGCTCACGGTGAACATCCTCGGAGGCCCCGCTCTCACACCCCGGGAGTTCGCGTCCCACCGTCCGGGGACGATCCTGGGGCTCAGTCTCGCGGTGGCGGTGCCCAGCGGTCAGTATGACCCGTCCAAGCTCATCAACATCGGCTCGAACCGGTGGTCGTTCAAGCCCGAGGTGGGCGTCTCGAAGACGAAGGGGCGCTGGTACCTGGAGCTCTACGGCGGCGTGTGGATGTAGGGACAACACCGACTTCTTCGGGGGCTCGGTGCGCGAACAGGATCCCATCGGCACGTTCCAAGCTCACCTGAGCTACACGTTCAAGCCGCGTCTCTGGCTCTCGGCGGACGCGACGTTCTACACCGGAGGCCGCACGACCCTGGACGGAACCGCAAGGGCCGATCTGCAACGCAACTCGCGGCTGGGCGTGACGCTGGCCCTGCCCGTGGGTCGCCGGAGCGCGCTGAAAGTGGCCTGGGCCAGCGGCTTCACCACGCGGGTCGGTGCCGACTTCGACGTCGCTGGGTGTGGCGTTTCAGACGGTCTGGTTCCGTAGGCCTTGAGAAGCGGGGCGATCCCCCGCCGACCGCCGCCGCTGCGCATTGGGGGAGCACGTCCGGGCGGAGCGATTCAGTGCCGGTCCCCGTACCACCCGATGGCCTTCGCCGCCGTTTTCTGGTCGACCCGCAGGTGCTTGGCAACGGTCGCGATGCTCAGTCCAAGGTAACGTAAGCTGCTGGCCTCCTTGGCAATGCGCTGGTAGAGTGGGGCGGGCTCGGTGGCGAGCAAGGGAACGTCGAAGCGTAGCTCTCCGGCGGTTCTACATCTTTCCCGCCGCGTCCACCAAAACGGTCGAAACGTCTATATCGACCTCGCCCGGCCAGTCATCCTGTCCCTGTTTAATTACTTGGGACGTATACTAAGAGGGACATGACGGCGCCGGACCCCTCTACATCGAGCAGGACCCAGAGGCTCCAACGTCTGTTCGAGCTGGCTGCCGGACAGGCGGGATACTTCACCGCTGCTCAGGCGCGCGAGCTCGGGTACAGCGCTCGGAGCCTGGTCCATCATGTCGCCGCCGGCCACTTCGAACGGGTCGGCCGTGGCTTCTATCGCCTCGTCGGCGTGCCCTCTGGTCCCCACGAAGACATTGTTGCCGCATGGCTCAGGCTTTCCCCGCGAGGTGCGGTGGTATCGCACGACACCGCGCTCGCCCTGTACGACCTCGCGCCTTCGCGTTCGCACGAGATTCACCTGACGCTGCCGCGCGCCCAGCGGCCCCGGAGCTCGAGACACCCAGGCGGCGTCAAGCTCCACACGACGACCGTTCCACTGTCACGTGATGAAGTGGCGAGACGTCTTGGAGTGGACGTCACGTCCCCCCCGCGCACCATCGCCGACATCGCCGACATCGGTGTCGACCCCAGTGTGGTCGTCGAGGCGACCGGGCGCGCGCTCGCCATCGGTCTTGCCTCCCCGGGCGAGCTTCGCGCAGCGGTGAAGCATCGTTCTGCCCGAGTACAGCGCCTTGTCGAACGGGCCATTCGGGAGGCGCGGTGTCCTGGGCTCGGCTCTACTCCGCGCCGCGCTCCAGGTGCCGCGTCAGGACGTAGGCGACGCCGCTGGTCAGCTTCTTCGTGTACGGGACGTGCACAAACTCGTTCGGCCCGTGGGCGTTGCTCTCGGGGCCCAGCACGCCCGTGATCACGAACTGGGCTTCGGGGAAGCGCTCTCCCAGCATGGCCATGAAGGGGATCGAGCCCCCCTCGCCCATGTGGAGGGCGGGCCGGCCATAGCTGGCCTGGGAGGCCTCGTCGAGGGCCTCGGCCAGCCAAGGCGCCAGGGGCGGTGCGTTCCAGCCGGCCGCGGGCTCGGTGAACTCGAGGGTGGCCTTCGCCCCGTAGGGAACGTCCTCGGTGAGCAGCTTGCGAAGGGTCTCCTGGGCGGCCTTCGGATCGACGGTCGGCGGCAGCCGCAGCGAGAGGGCCAGGGTCGTGTAGGGGCGGAGCACGTTGCCGGCGTCCTTGAGGGCCGGCATTCCCTCCTGGCCGGTGACGGCCAGCGCCGGCTGCCAGGTGCGGTTCAGGATCTGCTCGGTCCAGTCCCCGGTCGCGGGCATCATCCCGTCGACCCAGGGGAACGCGCCGTAGGGCTCGGTCAGGACCGACGCGACCTTGCGGGCCTGCTCCCGACGCTCGGCCGGGATCTCGGCGTGGAGCGAGGCAGGGCGGATGTCGCCCGTGGCCTCGTCTTCCAGCCGCGACAGCAGCGCGCGAAGGATCCGGAACGAGGACGGGACGATGCCGCTGGCGTCGCCAGAGTGCACCCCCTCGGTCAGGACATCGACACGCAGCCCTCCAGCGACCACCCCCCGCAGGGAGGTGGTCGACCAGAGCTGCTCGTAGTTGCCGGCGCCGGAGTCGAGGCAGACGACGAGCTCGGGGCGGCCGATGCGGTCGGCGAAGTGCTCCACGTAGGCGGGCAGGTCGGGGGAGCCGCTCTCCTCGGAAAACTCGATGATCACCACGGTGCGAGCGTGAGGCGCCCCCTGCTCCTTCAGGGCCAGGAGCGCGGCCAGCGAAGCGAAGACAGCGTAGCCGTCGTCCGCGCCGCCGCGCCCGTAGAGCCGATCGCCTTCCCGGACGGGCTCCCACGCCCCCAGCCCCTCGCGCCAGCCCACCGTCTCGGGCTGCTTGTCGAGATGGCCGTACATCAGCACGGTCCGGTCCGAGTCGCCGGGCACCTCGAGAAGCAGCAGCGGCGTGCGCCCTTCGAGGCGACCCACGTGGAGAGTCGAGCCGTCAGGCATGTGCCCCTCGACCCAGTCCTCGACGAGCTTCAGCACCCTGGCGTGGTGTCCGTTGGCCTGCCAGTCCGGGTCGAAGTCGGGCGAGACGTTTGGGATTCGGATGTAGTCCGCCAGGGTGGGCAGGATGTGCTGCTCCCAGTAGCTGTCGATGAAGCTCTGGGCCCGAAGCATGTCGATCATGGCGGATCCTCCGAGGACTTCACCGAGTGCGGGAAGCCTCAGCATTGATTCTAGCGAACGCACGTCTTGCTCCCTACATCTCCCTCCCGACGACTGGACCGGCGATGAGCAGCCGGCGTGGCGTAGCGGCGTGGTCAAGCGCATCCTGGACCATGTATACATACCTCTATGTGCAGACGCCGTCCGTCCCGGACCCCCGTCTGCCGCCCGTCATGGACATAGGCAAGGACCTCGTCGCCGCGCCTGCCACGCCGCCGGTGCCGGCCATTCTCGCCGAGGGCCAGAGCCATGGCTGCGCCATCATCAAGCGCGTGGACGAGCTGTCGGGAGACGGGTCGGCGGCGGAAGTTCTACCGGCTAGCCGAGGAAGGCGCCGGTGAGTTGGCGAATCAGCAGCGCCAGTGGCAGGTCGTGAGCGAAACGCCCCGCGCGACCTCGTTCAAGTCGTTCTGAAGGCGTGCCAGGAGAATCCCGTGGCGCAGACAGGAGACGGGCAGGTGCTTGAGGAACGGATCAGCGATTGGCGCTCCTTCATCCGCCGGCGGCAGGCCATCGGCGCCATGGACGTGGACGAGCTCGAAGATCACCTCCGGAGCCAGGTGGCCGACCTGCGTGCGGCCGGGCTCGACGAGGAGGAGGCCTTCCTCATCGCCGTGAAACGCCTCGGAGAGCTCGACGGCCTGTCCCGAGAGTTCGCCCGCGAGCATTCGGAGCGTCTGTGGAAGCGCCTGATGGTGACGGATGCCGGTGAGGACGAATCGTCGTGGCTTCGGGAAGCCTTCATTGCCCTGGCGCTGGCGGTAGGGGCCGGCGTGGCCATCAAGGTGCCCTCGTTCCTGGGGCTCGGCTTCGAGGACGACAGCCCCGCGACCCGGTCCTTCTACGTCCGGAACGCCAGCTTCTTCGTCCTGCCGTTCCTGGCCGGGTTCTTCGCGTGGAAGCGGGGCCTGGACACCCGAGGTCTCCTCAAGCTGGCGGCGCCCTTCCTCGTGGGTGCGCTGGCCGTGAACCTCCTTCCCTTCACGCGGGGAGGGTACACGGAGGTGCTCGCGGCCCTCCACCTGCCCATGGCGCTCTGGCTCGCCGTGGGATTCGGATACGCGGGCGGGGCATGGCGGAGCCATGACCAGCGCATGGACTACGTGCGCTTCTCCGGAGAGTGGTTCATCTACCTCGCCCTCATCGCCATGGGCGGAGGCGTCCTGATGGGAACCACGGTGTTCATCTTCAGCGCCATCGGGATGGACGCGGAGTATCTCCTCGGCAACTGGATCCTCCCTTGCGGCGTCGTGGGAGCCATCGTCATCGCCGGTTGGCTCGTGGAGGCGAAGCAGAGCGTCATCGAGAACATGGCGCCGGTGCTCACCCTCCTCTTCACACCCCTCTTCACGCTGTTGCTCCTGGCGTTCCTCGGCACCATGGCGTGGACGGGAAGCGGGATCGAGGTGGAACGCGAGGTCCTCATCGGCTTCGACCTGCTCCTTGTCCTGGTGGTGGGACTGCTCCTGTACGCCATCTCCGCCCGGGATCCGCAGAAGGAGCCCGGCTTCTTCGACGGGCTGCAGCTCGCGCTGGTGATCTGCGCTCTTCTGGTGGACGCCATGGCCCTGTGGGCCATCCTGGCGCGCATCTCCGAGTTCGGCTTCAGCCCCAACCGTGTGGCCGCGTTGGGAGAGAACATCATCCTGGTGACGAACCTGGCCTGGTCCGCGGTGCTCTACGTCCAATTCCTCAGGAAGCGGTCGGGCTTCGGCCCGCTGGAGCGGTGGCAAACGTCCTACGTGCCGGTGTACGCCGTGTGGGCGTGGATCGTGGTGCTGGTGTTCCCCCTGGTCTTCCGCTTCCAGTAGGCCCGGGCGCCCGCAGATCCCCATGAACAAGGCGTCGGATGTCGGAGTCGTGGCGAGGGCGTACCGCGATCCTGCACGGGGTTCTGGCTCCAGTAGAATGGCTCCCTCTCGATACGCCTTGGTCTTCCGACCAAGAGGAGCGAGCCATCAATGAGTGAAATGACCTCACGCGAGCGCTTGCTGCGCGCCTTGAACTGCGAAGAGGGCGACCATATCCCCTGCTGCTTCATGAGCTTCAGCGCGTTGCGCAAACGTCACAATGAAGACATGTTCGAGCTCTGCCGAGCCGAGCTGGCGATGGGGCTCGACTCTCTCTTGTTCATCCCGGCGGCGGGCCGCCGGTTGCGACGCAATCACCCCGACCTGCGCGGGCTGCCGGTGCGTCCCGCTCCCGAGGTCGAAACCAGGGCATGGCGGGAGGTCCACGACGGCGACCAGGATGTTCTGCACAAGGAGTACGTCACCCCGGCGGGTGCGCTCTCGACGAGCGTGCGCCTGTCCGAGGACTGGCCGCATGGCGATCACATTCCCTTCATCGACGACTATCAGATCCCACGGCAACTCAAACCCCTGGTCACGGAAGCGTCGGAACTGCCCGCGCTCGAGCTCATGCTGACGCCGCCTTCCGAGGCGGATGAGGCCGCCTTCAGACAGGAAGCGGAGCGGGCACACGCCTTCGTGAGGGAGCACGGTTCGCTCCTGGTTGGCGGCTGGGGCGTTGGCATGGACATGGCGAGCTGGTTGTGCGGAATGCAGGAGTTGACGGTCCTTGCCTTCGACAAACCTGGTTTCGTGGAGGACGTGCTGGAGATGATCCATCGGTGGAATCTGAAGCGGATGGAGCTGACGCTCTCCGCACCAGTCGACCTCTACGTCCGGCGTGCCTGGTATGAAGGCGTCGACTTCGTTGTCGCCGATTTCTATCGGGATGCCGTCCTGCCTCGTCTGAAGCGGGAGGTCGATCTGGCGCATGAGCATGGAGCGAAGTACGGCTACATCTGCTCGAGCGGCGCGATGCCCTTGCACGACTATCACCTCGAGGCCGGGATCGATGTCCTGATCGGTATCGATCCCGTTCAGGGCACATATACCGACATGCCGAGGGTGCGCGAGAAGCTGGCGGGCAAGGTCGCGACGTGGGGCGGGGTCTCGGGCGCGGTGACAGTCGAGCTGGGCGAGGAAGAGGAGGTGCGCGCCGCCGTGCGCGAAGCCGTGGATACGCTTGGTCCCGATGGCTTCATCCTGTCGCCGGTTGACAACATCACGGTGGATCGGCCGCTCACCTGGCGAAACGTCGACATCTTCATCGACGAATGGAGGAAGCAGCGATGACGGGCGCGGCCGCGCGTTCGCTGGTCGCTTGGCGTACCTTCTGCGCCACCGGGAGCTGCGGGGGAAGCTGTCGCAGGCGGCCGCGGAGACGGTGGAGGAGCTCCTGGGCGGGTCCAACTCGTGGACCCGCCGGGTCAGACTGGCCCAGCGACGCCTCAGGTCCGGCCGGAGTGTCGGCGGACCCGCGCCCTGTCCGGAGGTGGTAGACTCCCCGCCTTCGAGATGCTCGCGCTCATCTTTGTCCTGCTCGCCGGGGACTGGCCGCAGTTCCTCGGGCCCGGCCGTGACGGCGTCTACGACGGCCCGCCCCTCTCGACCGAGTGGTCCCAGGGCCGGCCCGCCCCGCTCTGGGAGATCGACGTCGGGCAGGGCTTCGCCGGGCCTGTCGTTGTGGATGACCGGCTGGTTCTCTTTCACCGCCTGGGGGCGAGCGAGGTCGTGGACGCGCTCGACCGCGCCACGGGAGCCAGGCTCTGGCGCCACGAGTACCCCACGACCTACCGCGACGACTTCGGCTTCGACGAGGGGCCGCGCGCGGTGCCCGTCGTGGTGGACGGTGTCGTGTACACCTTCGGGGCGCAGGGCGTACTCTCCGCCGTCCGGCTCGAGACCGGAGAGCTTCTCTGGCGGGTGGATACCGCAGAGCGCTTCGACGTACGCAAGGGCTTCTTCGGTGCCGCGGGCTCACCTCTCGTGGAGGACGGCCGCGTCCTCTTGAACCCGGGTGGTGAGAAGGGGGGCCTCGCCGCGTTCGACGCGAAGACGGGCGAGCTCCTCTGGAGCACGACCTCGGACGAGGCCAGCTACTCCTCGCCCACCGCGGCCACGCTCGCCGGACGGCGTCTCGCGCTCTTCTTCACCCGCGCCGGCCTCGTCGCCGTGGACCCGAAGGACGGTGAGGTCGTTCACCGTCTCAGCTTGCGGTCCCGCTCGCGCGCCTCGGTGAACGCCGCGGTTCCCCTCGCCGTGGGCGACGTCGTCTTCGTGTCCGCGAGCTATGGCACCGGCGCCATCGCGCTCGAAGCTCGAGGCTCCTCCCTCGAACCGCTCTGGTCCTCGGACGACGCCATGTCGAATCACTATGCGACCTGCGTCGTTCGCGAGGGCGTGCTCTACGGATTCCATGGCCGACAGGAGTACTCGCCGAGCCTCCGAGCCGTCGAGCTTCGCACGGGGAAGGTGCTCTGGAGCCAGGAAGGCTTTGGCGCGGGTACCCTCACCCTCGCGGGCGACGCCCTGGTCATCGTTCGTGAGACCGGCGAGCTCGTGGTCGCCGCCGCCTCGGCCGAGTCCTTCGAGGTGCGCGGGCGGGCGCCCCTGTTGAGCGGCACCGTCCGTGCCTATCCCGCCCTCGCCCACGGCGTGCTCTACGTGCGGAACGAGAGCTCCCTGGCCGCCTTTGACCTGTCCGCTCCATCGAGGCCGCCGGTCGCCGACCGCCGGCTTCGCCTGGACCCTCCGGTGAACCGGCTACTGCCGGTGGCCCGCGGGCGCCTTGCCGCCCTCCATCGGGTGCTGGGCATGTAGCTGGTCGGTCTCGGAAGACTCAGTCGTGGCAGCGCTCCTCAGCGAGTTCGTCGGCTCGCTCGACCCGGAGCGAAAGCGCTCCCTGGGCCGGACGCTCGGCATTGCGCTGGGCCTGGCTTGAAACGCGGGCGGCACGTCGTACCAGGCTGTCGACTCCCGGGTTCTCGGGCCGGGCAAGACCGGCGGGGCGAAGCTCAGTCCGGGACGGTGGGGTTGACGTGCTTCACACCCGGGAAGCGGCCGAGGTCGTGATCGGTCGAGTAGATCGCGGCCCTGTGCTCGATCGCGAGCGCCGCAATGTGAGCGTCCGAGGTCAGGTTGCCGGCGGTGCCACTGGCCGCGAGGAGGCTGCGGAGGATCCCCCAGTGGCTGGGTCCGGGTGAAACCGGCTCCACGAAGGGCTGATCGAGCCACGAGTCCACGTACTCGCTGGCCTCGCCCAGGCTCAGTGGTGTGACGAGGATGCCTGGTCGCGTCGTGATGCGCAGGAACGCCAGGAGCACGATCCAGGGGAGCCCGACCCTCGTGGTTCCCGAGAGGGCCTCCTCGAGCCATTCACGGGCCGGGCGGTGCAGGGGAGAGTCGGTGTCGATGGCATAGATGAGGAGGTTGGCGTCGACGAGGATCACCGGCGTGCCTCGAGCTCTCGGGCGATCGCCTCGTCCTCGAGCGCATCGGCGAGCCGCAGAGCCTTGTCCAGGTCGAGCCCGGGCACAACCCCACCCAGCGCCCTCGGCCGAATCCGGTACCGCTTCGGCCTCGGCGGGGCTTGTTGGGCCTGGAGTCCGGCCCGCAGCGTCTCGTTGAGAAGCTGCTTGAACGGCTTGCCGCTGCGGCGTGAAGACTCCTTGAGCGTGGCCGCGAGCTCATCGTCGATCGTCAGTGTCGTTCGCATGTGGACATCATATCATCTCCAGTCACACATCAGAGCATCAGTACCCGGACGCCCGGGGGGGAACGCGTGCCGAAAGCAGTGCGACTGCGGTGGCCTCGAGGGATGCTCGACTGGAGGCAGCGTCCGGCTGTCGAACGGCAACCCGGCTGAGCGGGGGCCGTGCGCCACTACGGCCTCAGGGCGTTCGTGTTCGACGGCAAGAAGACGGCGGGCAAGGCGCTCGACACCCTGATCTGGCAGTCGCCGGTGGCTCCGCTCCTCCTCTTGGGGGGGTGTCCGGCGTACGGTTCCGCGGCTCACCTCCCTCTGCAGAGCCCGCGCAATCCGGTCGTACCCCTCCGAGCCGTTGCATCGGCGACGCTGCGAGGAGGGACAAGACCGAGCCCCACCCCGCGACCCGCGCGGTGCTGTGTGCGTCGAGATCCCAGCTTCGCCCGGGCAGCGCGTTGCTTTTTTACTTGACGCTAAGCAAGAATGGACGCATGGAGCTACGGGAGATGGCGCGGATGATGGGGCGACGCGGCGGAAGGGCCCGGGCGAGACGACTCTCCGCCGAGCGGCGGCGGCAGATCGCGTCGCTGGGGGGACGGGCTCGCCACCGCTCCCTGCGAGCCGCGCGGCGTATTGCCGACAACCTCGCGTATGTGGCGGCCGTTCTCGAGCTGCGAGGGGGGCCGCCGAAGGTCCGCCGCATGAAGACGTTCAATGGGCGCCTGCCGGGACTCTATCGGGACGGATCGTGAGGTGAAGAAGGGGCCGACCCACCTCGAGGATGTCGGCAGCGTGGTCGAAGCACTCGACGATCTCGGCCTCGCGCCGGTTCTCGTGGGTGGCATGGCCCTGGTGGTGCTCGGATCGCGCCGGGTCACCCGCGACTTCGACTTCCTCGTCGGCCGCTCGGACGCCACCCTCGGCCCGCTTCTCGACGTGCTCTACGATCGCGGTCTCGAGCTCGCCTCCCGGGTCGACACCGTGGGAGAGGTGACGGCCACGATCGACAACCGCCGTGTGGCCGCCGCCCGGCTCCGACTGGACGCCCCATCCAGCGTGCACTTCCTGAAGCCGCTGACGGGACTGCGCATCGACCTCCTCTTCGACTTCCCCCTCCCGGCGGCTGCGCTCGCCCGGCGGGCGACCACCGTCAAGGTGCGCTCCGCCGTCCTGCGCATCGCCTCGGAGGCCGATCTTCTGCGCCTCAAGAAGATCGCGCGCACGCACCGCTCGGCACCCGGAGACGCCGAGGACATCGCATTCCTGGAGGCCCGCCGGTCGAAGCGGCGGTGACCGCCGGCCCCGGGGCCATCCCGCGCACCCGGAACGCCACCTGGCCTCCCAAGCAGCGAAGAGGGCCCTCGTTTGGTGCGCAAGGATTCCTTGTTATCTGATATCCTTGTCGCATGATCTCGAAGAAGACTTCGAAGAACCAGATCACGCTGCCCAAGAAGATCGTCAGCCAGTTCCCCGACAGCGTGTACTTCGACATCACGGCTGAGGAGGGCCGGATCGTGCTCCGCCCCGTGGACCCCGACGCGTTGGGCAAAGTGCAACGCAAGCTGGAGGAGCTGGGGATCGGCGAGCAGGACGTCGAGGACGCCGTGGCGTGGGCCCGTGAGCGGGCCCGGTGAGGGCCGTCCTCGACACCGGGGTCGTCGTGTCGGCCCTGCTCTTTCCGCGAGGCCGCGTGGCCTGGCTCCGGGAGGGCTGGGTCAGCGGCGGCCTTCACCCGCTGGTCACGCGCGGGACCGTGGACGAGTTGATCCGCGTCCTGGCGTACCCGAAGTTCAGGCTGACCCGGGACGAGATCGACGCGGTGCTGGCGGCGTACGTCCCCTTCACGGAATCGGTCGTCCTGGAGGCTCCCGATGAGGAGGCGACCCTCCCGACTTGCGACGACGCGGCCGACCAGGAGTTCCTGCGACTGGCTCTCCAGGGCCGGGCCGAGGTTCTGGTCACGGGCGACGACCACCTCCTTCGGCTGCGCGACGAGACTCCCTTTCGCATTCTCACGCCGGCCGAGCTGAAGAGCCGTCTGGGTGATCGGCCGGACCGGCCCACCGCCGATCCGTTCACCTGAGCGCCGGCCCCCTGACCGCCCCCTTCTTTCCCCCTGGTTTCGGGGGATTCGTCCGGCGCGCCGGGCTCCTGGCCTCCGGATCATGCGAGCCCCAGAACATCGTCTCAGAGCCTCGAGGGGAAACATCATGAGAATCCACCTGGCCCTGCTGCCCGTCTTCTTGGTGGCGCCTCTTCCATCCAGCCTGTCCTCGCCCTGCGGGCCTGGAGGTAGCGAACATGAGAAGGCCGGTTCCCGTCGCCATCGCTGTCTTCAGCCCGGGCCTGGTCCAGGCCGTGACCCCGACGACCGACGAGCTCCTGACAGCCCAGATGATCGGCGAGTCGCTCCTGGGTCGAACCCAGCGGGGCGAGGAACTCCTCGCGGAGGATCGCCCCAGGGTTCGTCGGCTCTCGTCGTCTCCTTAAATCTGTCGAAGCGAGGCCGCGCAGCTCCGCGCCGCGGCCGGGGTGAGGGCGGGCACCTCACAGGGGTAGGCTGACCTCTCCCCTGGCAACGGACTGCCAGGGGACAAGGGTGATTCCTCCGCCCATGGTCCGACGCTCTTCCCCCGCGTAGACCACGATGGCCCGGCGCAGGTCGAGATCCGACATGCAGCTCCGCAGGCCGGCGACGTCCCGTGCACCGACGGCGGCGCCCAGCTTCACCTCGACCGGCAGGATCCGTCGGCCGTGGACCAGCAGCAGGTCGACCTCCGCGCCCGCATGGGTGCGCCAGAACCATGCCTCGGGCCTGACTGCCCTGTCGGCGGCGGCTGCGATCAACTCCTCGATCACCAGGCCCTCGAAGGAAGCCCCCCGTCGCGCCCAGGTCTCGAGGTCTGCCGGCTTCCTCAGCCCGGCAAGGAAGTGCAGCAGCCCCGTATCCCGCAGGTAGAGCTTCGGGCCCTTCGTCAGGCGCTTCTGGATGTTCGCGTGATAGGGACGCAGGCGTCGAATCATGAAGGTCTGCTCGAGCACGTCCAGATCGCCGTCGACCGTGTGCGAGGAGACTCCGAGAGAGCGGGCGAGATCGGACACGTTCAGGAGGTTGCCGTGAACGTGGGTGAGCATCGTCCACAGCGTTCGAAGCCGGGCCGGGGGAAGCCGTAGGCCGTACGAGGGGAGGTCACGCTCCAGGAACGTGGCGACGTAGGAATCGAGCCACTCCTGTCGCGAGCGCTGTGTGTTGCGGGCGTGTATCGGTGGGTACCCGCCCCAGAACCAGCGGGCCCTTCTCATAGGCTCCTTCGTCAGCTCGGCGGCCCGCAGCGGCGTCAGCTCCAGCAGCCCGATCCTTCCGGCCAGGGACTCCGACACCGACCGGACCAGCGAAGGGCTCGCGGAGCCGGTGAGGACGAACCGACCGGCTCCCTTGCCGGCATCTACCGCGTGGCGCAGCGCCGGGAAGAGCTCGGGCACACGCTGAGCTTCGTCGATCGCGAGCCGCCGGGGATGGCTTCGGAGGAAACCCTCCAGATCCGTCTGAAGGAGGTCGACGTCCGCCGGCCGTTCCAGGTCGAGGTGGGTCCACCCGTGGCAAACAGCCCGCACCAGCGTGCTCTTTCCGCACTGCCGTGGCCCATAGACCAGGACCACGGGGAAGTTTCTCAGCAGCCCGCGCAGGCGGGGTGTCACCGCCCGAGGAAGGTACTTCATGACCTTGTAGTTTTGAACTACGGATTCAAAGTGTCAAGGTCTTCGCGAGGGGCCCTCCTCTCCCTCGCCGGGGGGCCCGGTCGCGGAGATCAGGGCACCTGACGGATCCGCCGCTTCCTTTGCGGCAGGAAGTCGATCCGGTACCAGGCCGACCGACGAGCACGTCCTCGGTGCGATCGACCGGGCCGTGACCCCGGGTCGGAGCCGCTCCCGGATCATCGAAGACGCTCCTCAGCGACTTCGTCGGCTTCCTGGACCCGGAGCGAAGGCGCTCCCTGGACCGGGCGCTCGGCATTGCGCTGGGCCTGGCTTGAAACGCGGCGGCGCGTCGCACCAGGCTGCACTGCGACCCCCTCCTGGATCCGTACCATGCGCGAGACAGCGTCGAGCCCCGTTTCCTTCTGACCTCGTCCGATAGCTTTCGTGCAGCTCCTCACTGCAAGCGGAAGTTCACGGTCACCGTCATGACCACGGGAACCGGCTTTCCGGCCAGCAGGGCGGGCGTGTAGCGCCAGAAGGTCACGGCCCGCAGCGCCGCACCTTCGAGGTCGGGTGCCGGTCCGCGGAGCACCTCGACCGAGCGCACACAGCCCGTGGGGCTGATCAGGGCTTCGAGGATCACGATCCCCTGGCGCCGCTGGCTGCGTGCCGAGGGGGGATAGATGGGCTGGACATCCTGGACCTTCTTCGGAGCCGTGATCGGGCGCTCCTGATCCTCCTCGCCGGGGTCGGGCGGGAGGAGTGAGGAAGGGACCTCCGTCTCGGCGACGCACGAGAAGAAGCCCTGGACGAGTGGCAGGGTCACCACGTCGAGTCCCCGTTGGTCTTCACCAGGGTGAAGGCGAGGGAGGAGATGGCGATCAGCGTCAGGTAGCGTTGCGTGAAGACCGGCCGGAACCCGTCGCTGCGACGAGCCCCGGCGCGCGCTCGACGAGACCCGGATGGTCCATCGGACCGGTCCGTCCCGAAGGCAGCCCTCGTGCCCCCGGGTCTCCCCGCTCGGGTCCTTCCCTCTACCTGCCCACTCGGCCGTCCCGACGGAGAGGTCGGGTCCGGCTTCGCACGCGGGAGGGATCCTGTCTCGACCTCTTCCTTTCGGGCGGCGCGCTACGGAGGCGGGGACGTTCCCGGACCGTCAGCCATCGTCATGGCCTACACCGCGCACTCGGTCCACTCCGTGAACCCGTGCTCAGTTGGGACCACCGTCGGCAGCCCGGTGGCCTGGACGGCTCGGGCGCGCTCGGGCGCGCCGGGCTTGCGGATCAGCGGTAGGAGAGGTCGAGGATCGCCTTTGGGAGCCGTGCCCCCTGAACGTCGATCCGTGCCGCCGCGGCCTCGATCTCCCGGAGATCGTCGGCCGTCAGCTCGACGGCGGCGGCGTCGAGGTTCTCGTCCAGCCGGTGCAGCTTCGTCGTGCCGGGGATCGGGACGATCCACGGCTTGCGGGCGAGCAGCCACGCGATCGCGATCTGCGCCGGAGTCGCGGCCTTCCGCTCCGCGACCCCTTCAGCAGCTCGACGAGCGCCATGTTGGCGGTCCGGGCCTCCGGCGTGAACCGCGGGAACGACGCTCGGAAGTCGGCCTTGGCGTCGAACGTCGTCGTCGCGTCGATCTTCCCCGTCAAGAACCCCTGGCCGAGGGGGCTCCAGGGCACGAAGCCGATGCCGAGCTCCTCGCAGGCCGGCAGGGCCTCGGCTTCGGGGTCTCGCGTCCACAGCGAGTACTCGCTCTGAACGGCGGCGACGGGCTGGACGGCGTGAGCGCGACGGATCGTGCCCGCTGCGGCCTCCGACAGGCCGAAGTGGCGCACCTTGCCGGCGACGATCAGCTCCTTGACCGCCCCCGCCACGTCCTCGATCGGCACCTCCGGGTCCACGCGGTGCTGGTAGAGGAGGTCGATCCGGTCCGTGCCGAGCCGCTTCAGCATTCCCTCCGTGGCGCGCCGGACGTGCTCGGGGCGGCTGTTGAGACCGGGACGGCGCTCGCCCGTCTCCGGATCGATGTTCCAGCCGAACTTCGTCGCGATGACCACGCGGTCGCGGACCGGTGCGAGCGCCAGCCCCACCAGCTCCTCGTTGGTGAAGGGGCCGTACGCCTCGGCCGTGTCGAAGAACGTCACGCCGCGCTCGACGGCGGCGCGGATGATCGCGACCCCCTCCTCGCGCGCCGTAGCCGGCCCGTATCCGTAGTCGAGCCCCATGCATCCGTAGCCGATCTCCGAGACCTCGAGGCCGGACTGACCAAGACTGCGCCTCCTCAAGTCCACTGTTCCCTCCGAGGTCGGCTCGACGAACCGCCTGACTCCAGGTCGCGTCTCTTCACCAGATGTCTCCCTTCCTCGTCTACTCGGCGGTCACTCGTCCCCGCTCCGGCGCTTGCCGACGTGCTCATCGATCCACTGCAGGATCAGATCGGCGATCTGCAGGTTGTTCTTGTCCTGCATGATCATGTGACTGTTCCCACGAATCCCGCGGTCCGGCGGGTTGAGCATCTGCGCATCACCGCCAGCCGCCTTGAGGCGTTCGATCAGTGCCTGGCAGCCGTCGAAGGAGAGCTGCCAGAAGTGGTCCGTCGAGATGCCGGTCGTGGTGTCGCGATGGTCACCGTAGACGGCCAGAACGGGCAGCTTCGCGAGCGTCGCGATCTGCTGGTCGGTGTAGTTGTCCGGACAGCGGCCCGGCTCGACGAGCACGAGACCCTTTGCCGCGGAGGGACTGAGGAGCGCCGCGTCCAGTGGAAACGGCCCGGACTGCGAGTGCCCCATCAACACCGCCCCCCGCAACTCCGTGGCGAGATCCGCCAGCGCCTTGATCGTGGGGCTGGGCCGCGGCATCCCGTAGCTCATGTCGGGCACGCCTTGCTTCGAGAGCTCGTCCACGGCGGCCACCGGGAACCGGGTGTCCGCGTACGGGGCGCCGGGCCCCGAACCGAAGCGGAAGTTCGGCCACACGACCTCGTCGCTGAAGCGCAGCCAGGGGGGGAGGTTCGCCGGAGGCAGCGAGCCGTCGCGCACGTCGTTCGAGACGGCCTGGTTGAAGCCCGAGCGCCCGCGCCCCACCTGGTCCGGGACGTACACGGGATGGCCCGCCCGCACGAAGTACTCGTCCCAGCCCATGCGACCGTCTGGCGTGGTCTCCCACGACTTGCCGGTGAGGGTGGCGCCATGCACCATCACCACCGGGACGTTGCCGTCCCCGTTCTGCGGCACCATGTAGCGCACGTACATCTGGTTGACGGTGATGTGACCGCCAGGGCCGAGGCTGCCCAGCTCCACGCGAGTCTGTTCGGCCTTCTCGCCGCCGACGAAGAAGCTGCCCTGTGCCTTCAGCACCAGGGGCGTGTCGGGTGTCTGTAGATCCGTGATGGCCTGCGCCGCCACGCTCTTGGCCATGCCGAGGACGCCCGCAATCGTGAGGACGGCGACCAGGGCCGATCGGCACAACATCGAGAATCGGTGACTTTCCACGCGCACTCTCCTTTCGTCGCGGCGCCGCCGAGAGGGCCGGCTCGGCACCGCCCTTCCGTTCCTCGCGAAGGCTTCCATCGCCACCGTCACCGCCGGCGTGGCGCTACGGGTTGCTCGACCGGTCGCGCCAAGCCTCGCGCCTTCCGCGCCGCCAATTGGACTCGTCATGCAGTGATCATCGCTCGTCTTGCCCAGTCGTTTCCCTGCGCCGAACCTCCCGTGGGGTCCCAACGTGGCTAGCGTGGCAGCACCGTCCTGGAGGCCTTCTCGGTCACATCCAGCCGCGCCCTCCGGGGATCGGGAGCAGCGACCGCCGAGCCATCGGGCCGGAACTCGAGGATCTCGTCCGTGCCGGGATCGTAGAGCGGCCATTTCGTCAGGCCCGGACCATTGGGATCACCCGTTCGGGCGAAGTTGGCCCAGTAGGTGTTGACCATCCGGGCGACCGCCTCGTCCTCGGGCGTCGGGGGGGGCGCCGGGAAGGGCCCCTGTCTGACGCCCAACGTGGCGAACGCATACGGGACCTCGGCGCCGTGCGGCACCCCGTTCCGCCACTGCTCCCGCATCGCGGCGGGGGTGTAGGAGAAGCGATACACGTACGCCGGCGCGCCGCCCGCGACGAAGGCCCTCGCGGTGAAGCGGGCCGGCTCCGCCTGGGCCCGATCGGTGCCGGCCATCGTCAGCAGGGCACGGAGCTCCGCGGTCCCGTCGGGGTCATAGGCCGCAATGGCCTCGGCCTTCCCCTCCCCGAACTGGGAGAACAGATCCTCCTTCGTCTCCGCGCTGATGAAGCCGATGAAGTCGGCGCTGTTGGTGCCGTTCATCAGGGGAACCCGCGCCTGACGCCCGGCCTCGTAGGCGCTCTGGGGGGTCTCCACCATCAGCCGGCCATCGAGAATGGGTCCCGAGTAGGTGAGAGGACCTCCCTGGCCAGCGCTCTCCCGACCCCCGTCGATGATCTCGGCGACGCTGAGGACGCGCAGCCTGGCCAGGGCGTCCGCGTCCGTGCCCTCGATCCCGTACCGGCGGGCGAAGTTCACGCCGCTCGTCTCCGCCGACACCGGGTACAGCGGATCGACACCGTCCTCGCGCACGGGCCGCCCGGTGAGCACCCCGTCCCGGCCGCCACCGGACTGGATGATGGCCTTCTGGAACAGGCCACGCGAGAGCGGTGAGGTCAGGTGGGTGTGCACCGACACGCCGCCCGCGGACTCGCCGAAGATGGTGACGTTCGTCGGATCGCCCCCGAACGCGGCGATGTTCTGCTGCACCCACTCGAGGGCGGCCACCTGGTCCATGTAGGCGTAGTTGCCCTTGGGCTCGTCCGGATGCTCGCGGCTCAGCGCGGGGAACGCGAAGAAGCCGAGACGCTGCAGGCGGTAGTTGAAGGTGACCAGGACGACGCCCTGCCGGGCGAACGGGATCCCCGAAGAGAAGGAGCCGCTGCCGAACACGAAGGCGCCGCCGTGGATCCACACCATCACCGGCAGCTTTGCCCCCGGCGCGGCCCCCGCCGGTCGCCACAAGTTGACGAAGAGGCAGTCTTCCGACGAGCTCTCCCGGATCCCCGCCGAGCCGGGGGGAAAGTTCGCCTGCGCACAATCCGCGCCGAACTGGCTCGCGTCCCGCTCTTCCTGCCACGCCGGCGAGGGTTGGGTCGGACGCCAGCGGTTGGCGCCGACCGGCGCGGCAGCGTAGGGAATTCCCTTGAAGCTGGAGACATCCCCTTCGGTCACGCCGCGGACGATTCCGGAGGCGGTACGAACCGTCGGTGCCGCGGGCTCGCGCTTCGTGGCTTCTTGTGCGGCACTCGCCGACGCCAGAAGGGTGGCCCCGAGCAGCCAGGGCGCCATGAAGGACCTCCGAGACTCCCTGCTCCGGGGACCTGCCCCGACGTCCTTCAGGACACGGGGTCCACGGGTGCTCATTCCAGCTTCTTGCCTTTGCATGATTCCTCTTGCGGCGATTCGCGGTCCTTCCGTGCCCCCGACCGTCGGTGGCCTACTTCTGATCCAGGACCTCCCTCGCGACCCTCACCGCCGTCACCGCGCTCGGCCAGCCCGCGTAGAAGGCCAGGTGCGTGATCGCCTCGGAGATCTCCTGCTCGGTCACGCCGTTGCGGAGGGCGAGGGCCACGTGCGAGCGGAGCTGGTCGGGCCGGTTCATGGCCACCAGGGCGCTGATCGTCACGAGGCTGCGGTCGCGCGGGGAGAGCTGCGGGCGCGCCCACACGTCGCCGTAGAGCACGGCGTCGGTGAGCTCGGCCAGCTTGGGCGCGAAGTCGCCCATGAGCTGCTGCGCCCGTGTCGGCTGGTCGGCCGGAGCCGCATCCGGGGTCGCCGCGGCGGCCGGCCGCGGACGAACGGGGGCGCCGTACTGCTCGTCGGTGACCTTCTCCTTCCATTCGACGCTCTCCCCGTCGAGCCGCTCCCCGATCGCGACGTGCGTCATGCTCGTCGTGGGCGAGGCGCCGTGCCAGTGCTTCTGACCGGCCGGGATCCACACGACGTCGCCCGGCCGGATCTCTTCAACGGGGTCGCCCCAGCGCTGGACGCGGCCCGCGCCGTTCGTGACGATGAGCGTCTGTCCGAGCGGGTGGCTGTGCCAGTCGGTTCGTGCTCCCGGTTCGAAGGTCACGAAGGCGCCGGACGCGCGTCCTGGAGCTCTCGCCTGGAAACGCTGGCAGACGAGCGCCGATCCGGTGAAGTGCTCGGCCGGCGCCTGGCTGGAGGACTGGGCCTCGCTCCGAAGAATCACGAGAGCCCCGTCGTCCGGGGTGGCTGGCCTGGCCCCGGCCAGCAGGACTGCGGTCACGATCACAGCGGCTGCCTGTTTCATTGACTTCCCCTAACCGGCCAATGCTACCGGGCCTGGGACCGCGAGCACTAGACGGCAGTATCGCAAAGCCTTTGTGAGCGTCATTCAGGAATGGCTCCCGACGAGTTCGGCGTCCCTGGGAACCGGCGCCGCGTCCTCAGGGGCGATGGCGCAAGGCCTCGATCAGGGCCGACAGCCCCGGCGGCTGGTGGCGCCGGCTCGGGTAGTAGATGAAGTAGCCCGGGAACGGCGGGCACCAGTCCTCGAGGACGCGGACGAGCCGCCGCTTCGCCAGGAGGGGCGCCACCTGCTCCTCGAAGGTGAACGCGATGCCGACGCCGTCGAGGGCCGCCCGGACCATGAGGTCGACGTCGTCGAGCACGACCGAGCCGCCCACGCCGACCGTCACCTCCCGGCCTCGCTTCTCGAACTCCCAGCGGTAGAGGGCCTCTCCGTGGCGGCAGCCGATGCAGCTGTGCTTCAGGAGGTCCTGGGGGTTTCGGGGCTTCGGTCGCCTCTTGAAGTAGGCCGGCGCCGCGACGATCGCCGCCCGCTGATCGGGCGAGACGCGGATCGCGATCATGTCGCGCTGGATGAACTCCCCGAGCTCGATCCCGGCGTCGAACCGCTCGGCCACGATGTCGACGGGGCGGCTTTCCGTGGTGACATCGAGGATCACGTCCGGGTAGTCGCGGGTGAACCGGGCCAGCTTCGGCAGGAGCACCATCGACGCGACCAGCCTCGGCATGACCACGCGCACGCGCCCCGCCGGCCTCTCCCGCAGGCGGCCGATGCCGTGGAGCGCCGAGCGGATGTCGCCGAGGGCGGGGCCGACCTGCGCGAGGAGCTGGTCTCCCGCCTCCGTGGGGGCGACGCTTCGCGTGGTCCGGGCCAGGAGGCGAACGCCGAGACGCTCCTCGAGACCCCGCATGGCGTGGCTGAGGGCCGACGTCGACACGCCGAGCCGCACCGCCGCCTTCGTGAAGCTGCGCTCCTCGGCCACCGCCACGAAGGCCGCCAGCACGTCGAGATTGTCCTGGCTCATTCTTGAGCCCCCTTCAAGAGATCATCCCATTTCTCGCCCTTCCGGTGGAGTCTTCCTGAGCGTAGGCTTTGAGATCACGCAGAAGGGACAGCCCTGCACGGGGGTGTAGGGTGTCGTTGAACGGCCTGTCCGATCTGGCCGTGAAGCTGTCGTTGGCCTCCGGAATGGAGAACCGCCGCAGTCTGGGCGTGACCAGGGGCCGGGGAGGATGACCAGGAAGGATCGCGTCGGTCGCTGTGGACTGTGTTGGTGCGCGGCCTCCCCAACGAGGTCCGGACGGCCCAACCTTGGGGGATCGCGATCCAGGAAAGGAGCCGCTTCAAAGTGTCCAGATTCCGCCGGACCTCTTCGATGGGGGGCGAGCTGACGAGACGCGGGGGTGATTCTCGGCGAGACAGTGGCCTCGCCAGGCGTCACTGGACGCTGCCGGCCCTCGTCGTCGCGGCCGCGTGCGCGTGGGGGACCGCGGCCGCAGCCGACGACTGGCCGCAGTGGCAGGGCCCCGACCGCAACGCCATGTCCGGGGAGCGTGGCCTTCTCCAGGAGTGGACGCCGGACGGCCCTCCCCTCGCGTGGAAGGTGGAGGGGCTGGGCGGGGGGCAGAGCACCCCCTCCGTCGCCGACGGGCGCATCTTCGGCATGAGCAATCGTGGCGAAGACGAGGTCGTATGGGCGCTGTCGGAATCCGACGGCAGCCCGCTGTGGACGACGCGCCTCGGGCCGGTCTTCGAGCAGGAGTGGCCGCAGGGGAAGGAGGGGCCGGGAGCGACCCCGACGGTCGACGGCGAGCGGCTGTACGCCATGGGGCTGGCCGGGAACGTCGCCTGCCTGCAGGCCGGGGACGGAAAGGTCGTCTGGCAGCGGAGCTTGCAGGACGACTTCGGCGCTCCGGTGCCCACCTGGAGCTTCCGCGAGTCGCCGCTCGTGGACGACGACAAGGTCATCGTCACCCCGGGGGCCGAGGGCGCGACCCTCGTGGCCCTCGACAAGCTCACCGGCGAGACGCTGTGGAAGAGCGAGGTGCCCGGGGACCCCCAGGCCGCCTACTCGTCGCCCATCGCCGTCGACTTCGACGGGCAGCGACAGTACGTCCAGCTCACCGCGAAGGCCGTCGTGGGGGTTGCGGCGTCGGACGGCGCGTTTCTCTGGCGCTACGACGCGCCCGCCAACAGCCACGGCATCAACATCTCCACGCCCATCCACCACAAGGGCCAGGTCTTCGCCGCCTCGGCCTACGGCACCGGCGGCGGGCTCGTGAGGCTCGTCCGCGACGCGGACGGGGGTGTGAGGGCCGAAGAGGTCTACTTCACCAACAAGATGCAGAACCACCACGGCGGCATGATCCTCTTCGAGGGCACCCTCTACGGCGCGAACGGCGGCAACTCCGGAGGCTATCTCGTGGCCCTGGACTTCGAGACGGGGGATCTTCGCTGGGACCAGCGCGCCGACGGGCGCCTGGCGCCCAAGGGTTCCGTGGCCTTCGCCGACGGCCGCCTCTACTACCGCACCGAGGAAGGGGAGATGCTGCTGGTCGAGCCGAGTCCCGAGGCGTACCTCGAGCGAGGCCGGCTCGGGCAGCCGGACCGGAGCGACAAGCCGGCGTGGGCCCATCCGGTCATCGCCAACGGAAGGCTGTACCTGCGCGACCAGGACGTGCTGCTCGCGTACGACATCCGGACGAGATGAGCACCGGAGGTCGCCGGCCGGAGGAACTCACCCGGTGCGCCACTGGTGCGCACGGCGCGCAAGAGGCCCTACCGCTCCACCCGGCGGATCGCGGACCTTCTGGACCGTCTGCCGACGCCCCCGTTCTTCCGATGTCACGAGAGCTTCGCCGTCAACCTGGCGCGGGTCCGCTCCATCGAGGCCGCCGGCCGCGACCGCCGGCTCCGCCTGGACCCTCCCGTCAACAAGGTCCTGCCGGTGGCCCGGGGACGCCTCGCCGCCCTTCATCGGGCGCTGGGCATCCAGCCTCGGCTTGCCCCGTGGCGCTCGGGGCCGGAGAGGGACGGGATCCTATCGGTCCTGGGCCGCGGACCAGCGCCGGTAGGCCCGCCGTGCGTAGGCCAGGCGCTCCCCGGGGGTCCGATACCGGCCCCGGAACCAGCGGATGAGCGACGCGTTGTCCGCGCGCTCCGCCTCGCTCAGCGGAATGGCCAGGGCCTCGCGCACCTCGTCCGCGGTCAGGCGTCGCTCGGCGAGGGCCGCGACACGCTCGCGGGCTTCGCTGTCCTGGATTGCCCGGAAGAAGGCGGTCTCGTCGAACTCCGATCCCTTCATCTCAACGAAGGCATTGTAGCCCGGGGTGCGAGGAGCCGGCGGCCACCCTGAGAGAAGCGGCGAGGCGGACCAGCTCGGGGCGCCCGGGTCACGGGGCCGGGTCATTGTTGAACGCACCTCAAGGGACCATCCTGTGTCTTGCCCTTCCGGTGGAACCCCTCCCGGAGTACCGTCTTGGCCGGCCAACCAAGGAAGGAAAGGCAGGCAGATGCAGAAACGCACGCTCGGAAGCAGCGGCCTGGAGGTGTCGGCCCTCGGGCTGGGCTGCATGGGGATGAGCTTCGGCTACGGCCGCGTCGCGGACACGGGTGAGATGATCTCCCTCATCCGCACGGCCGTCGAGCGGGGCGTCACGTTCTTCGACACCGCCGAGGTCTACGGCCCCTTCACGAACGAGAGGCTCGTGGGCGAGGCCCTCGAGCCCTTCCGCGGGCAGGTGGTGATCGCCACGAAGTTCGGCTTCAAGCTCAAGGCCGACGGGAGCCCGGGGTTCGAGGGCCTCGACAGCCGCCCGCAGCGCGTCAAGGAGGTCGCCGAGGCCTCGCTCAGGCGCCTCCGGGTCGACGCCATCGACCTCTTCTACCAGCACCGCGTCGACATGGAGGTTCCCATCGAGGACGTGGCAGGGGCCGTGAAGGAGCTCATCGAGGAGGGCAAGGTCAAGCACTTCGGCCTCTCGGAAGCGGGGGCGCAGACCATCCGTCGCGCCCACGCGGTCCAGCCCGTCACCGCGCTCCAGAGCGAGTACTCCCTGTGGACGCGAGGGCCGGAGGCCGAGATCCTGCCGACGCTCGAGGAGCTCGGGATCGGCTTCGTCCCCTACAGCCCCCTGGGCAAGGGCTTCCTCACCGGCAAGATGGACGACAAGACGCCCCTCGACAGCTCGGACTTCCGGGCCATCCTCCCGCGTTTCACCCCGGAGGCCCGCAAGGCGAACCAGGCCCTCGTCGACCTGCTCGCCCGGATCGGGGAGAAGAAGAGGGCGACGCCCGCGCAGATCGCCCTCGCGTGGCTCCTGGCCCGGAAGCCGTGGATCGTCCCCATCCCCGGGACCACGAAGCCCGCGCGTCTCGAGGAGAACCTCGGCGCGGCCACTCTCGAGCTGAGGCCAGAGGACCTCCGCGAGCTCGAGACCGCCGCCGCGGAGATCCAGGTGCAGGGGGCCCGGTACCCCGAGCACATCGAGCAGATGACCGGTCGTTGAGCGCCCGGGCCGGGGGCTCGGAACGCAGGAGGAGGCCATGAAGAGACGAGTGTTCTTCGGTGGAGCGCTGACGGGACTGTCCGTCACCGGCGCGTTCGCGGCGCCTCCGAAGGTGAAGGAGGGAGACGTTCCCACCACGACGTTCGGCCGAACCGGCGAGGAGGTGAGCCTCCGTCGCCATCATCGCTCACAAGGCGACGGCGGCGTTCTCGCTCGCCACCATCTTCCACTTGAGCGAGCTTCGCACGCGCACCGCGCTCCTGCTGCTCGGCCTCTTCGCTCTGATGGCGCCGCTCGGGGCCCTGATCGCCGTGCCGCTCTACGAACACCTCCGCGGGGCGAGTCTGGTCGTCCCCACGGCGCTCGCCGCCGGTACGTTTCGCTACGTCGCGACGATGGACCTCCTGCCGGAGGCGTTTCACGAGGGAGCGCAGCGTCTCGCGCCATTCGTCGGCGTGGTACAGACACGCGCGGGGCCGCGTCAACCCTCATTCCTCCTGGGCGACCTGAGTGGTGGCGGGGAGTAGGCCGCCCCGTTCTTCTCGAGGTGCGTGACCGAGGAGGGGATCGCCGGCGCAGGCCCCAGCCCTTCGTCCTCCCGGACATCGAGAAGGCGGGCTGAGGGGACGGCCGTCCCCTCTCTCCGTCCGGGGCGACGGGGTTGACGTCCTTCACGCCCGCGAAGGGCCGAAGTCGTGATCGGTCGAGTAGATCGCGGCCCCGTGCTCGATCGCGAGCCCAGCGGGACCGCGTCCTCGAGCCACATCCAGGTGCTGGTGCTCCAGGTTCACCTATTCTATGAGTGGCGCGCTTTCCGGATCGCCCGGCGGGTCCCGGTGACACCACACCGCGACGCCCCTTGAGCGATCGCGGGCGCGTCCGTCTCACGTCCGCCAGGACGGACGCAGCCCCGCGGGGATGGCGATCGGGCGAGGTGGGAAGGAGGTCGTCATGGGCCTGGCCGGCCTGGTGATGTCGCTGCTGCTTCCAGTGGCTGGGGGCGCCCCCCCGCCGGCGACGGAGACCCTCGCGATTCGGGGCCACGAGCAGCGCGTGCGGGTGTACGGTTCGCGGGGCGGTCCCGTGGCCGTGGTCGCCAGCGGTGACGGCGGCTGGGTGCACCTGGGCCCGCAGGTCGCCGAGTTCCTGTCGAGCTGGGGATACTTCGTGGTCGGGTTCGATGCCAAGGCGTACCTGTCGAGCTTCACCGGAGGTGGAAGGACCCTCAGCACGAAGGACGTGCCCGGGGACTTCGCGGCCCTGCTGGAGTACGGGGCGAGGGGGACGACGGCACCGCCGCTCCTGCTCGGCGTCTCGGAGGGCGCGGCGCTGGCGGTGCTGGCGACGACGGACGACGCGACGAAGCCGAAGGTGGCGGGCGTGATCGCGCTCGGCCTGCCGGACCGGGCTTCGCCGCCGCCGGGGTACCGGTGGTGGGTTGGAGCAGCCTGCGCTACTACTGGACACCGCGCACGCCCGAGGCCGCGGCCCGGGACCTGGCGCGCGTCATCGAGCTCTACTCGGCGGCCTGGAAGAGGGAGCGCGTCCTGCTCGTCGGGTACTCGTTCGGCGCCGACGTCCTGCCGTTCCTGGTGAACCGCCTGCCGGCGCCCGCGCTCGCTCGTGTCGCCAGCGTGAGCCTGCTGGGGCTGTCCGACACGGCGGCCTTCCAGTTCCACCTGTCGAGCTGGCTGGGGGGGGAGGGGACACCACGCGTCCCACCGCCCCCGAGGTCGCCCGCGTGACGGTGCCGGTGACGTGCATTCACGGCACCGACGAGACCGACTCGGCCTGCCTGGCCCTGAAGGGCCCGCGCGTCCGGGTCGTGCCCGTCGGCGGCGGGCACCACCTCGGTGGCCACTACGATCGGCTGGTCGACCTGATCCTGGGCCCGCCCGCCACGCCTTGAACGAGCGGGGTTTCCGACAGCAACAGGGGAAGGGTCCCACCCGTCTTTGCGACCGGATAGGTCTCTCCCGTGTCCTGCCCGCGGGTCACCAGGAAACAGCGCTGGCTGCCGCCCAGGATGTGCTCATCCACCAACTGCTGCAGCGTCAGATTCCCCGGTACCGCGGCGCAGCGGTTGCTCATCGCCTGCGCGACGTTCTAGAACCCTGCCTAACCGGACGTCTTGTCGGGTCATGTGAGGTCTCCCTTCTTCGTTGGAGTCCGAGGAAGAGGACGGACGGGACCGACCCGTCCGTCTGGGATCCTCAAGGCGGGAGTATTCCCCGCTTCGGCTTTGGACGCGAGCGAGCCACTGTTCGAAACGGCACGAGCGAGGTGGCGCGTGAACCGGGCAACCCCGCTCCGCCGGTCAGATGAAGAGCGGCGCGAGAACCAGGGTGATCGTGGACAGCAGCTTGATCAGCACGTGGAGCGACGGTCCCGCCGTGTCCTTGAAGGGGTCGCCCACCGTGTCACCCACCACCGCCGCAGCGTGAACGGGGTTCTTGGACCTGTTGCCCGCCGAATCGGTCAGGTACTTGCCGCCGTGGGCTCCCGACTCGATGAACTTCTTGGCATTGTCCCAAGCCCCGCCGCTGTTGTTCAGGAGCAGGGCGGTGAGGATGCCCACGATGGTTCCGACCATCAGCAGAGCCGCCACGGCCTCGGCGGAGATGAGCCTGTCGTCGGGGGTGATGAAGACCCTGAAGCCCACGCCGACGGCGATCGGGAGGATCACCGCCAGCAGGCCGGGGGCCACCATCTTCTTGAGAGCGGACCTGGTGACGATGTCGACGCAGGCGCCGTAGTCGGGCTTGAAGCCCGCGGGAAACTGGATGATGTCGTTCACGCGCGGGAGCTCTGCGTACTGGCGGCGGACCTCTTCGATGACGGCCTGGGCCGCCTTGCCCACGGCGCGGATGGCGAGGGCCGAGAAGACGAAGACCAGCATGGCGCCCAGGATTGCGCCCACGAAGACCACGGGCTTGGCGATGTCCACCTTGAAGACGTAGCCCTCGCCGAGGCCGGCGTACTGCACCACCTCGTCCATGTAGGCCTGGAAGAGGAGGAAGGCCGCGAGGCCGGCAGAGCCCACGGCGTAGCCCTTGGTCAGGGCCTTGGTGGTGTTGCCGACCGCGTCGAGGCGGTCCGTCTTCCTGCGGATCTCCTCGGGTTGATTGGACATCTCGACGATGCCGCCCGCGTTGTCGGTGATGGGGCCGAAGGTGTCCATGGCGAGTATATAGGCAGCCGTGGCGAGCATGCCCATGGTCGCCACGGCGGTCCCGAAGAGGCCGGCGTGCGGCAGGCCCGTCGACTTGCCCAGGAAGTAGGAGGCCAGAAGGGCGGTGCTCATGGCCACGGCGGGCATCCAGACGCACTCGAACCCGACGCCGATGCCGGCGATGATGTTGGTGGCGGGCCCTGTCCTGGAGGCCTCCGCGATGACCTCCACGGGCCGGTACCTGTACTCCGTGTAGTACTGGGTGATGTAGACGAAGGCCACCGAGGTGAGCACGCCCACGATGCCGCACAGGAAGAAGCGCCACCAGGCGTTCGGGGCCGCCGGGCTGTCCAGCAGCCAGTAGCTGGCGCCTCCAAAGGCGATCATCGCCAGGACCACCGCCACGTAGTAGCCCCGGTTGAGGGCCTGCATGGGGTCCATCCTCTCTTCCTCGTCCATCTTGACGGACAGGATCCCGATAATGCAGGCGATGATGCCGAGGGCACGCGCCACGAGGGGGAACATCATGACGCCGACGACCCCCATGGAGAAGCCCATGCCGGCCCTGGCCGCGGCCGCGGCGAGGGACCCGCCGAGGATCATGGCGCCGATGTTCTCGGCGGCCGTGGACTCGAAGAGGTCGGCGCCGCGGCCGGCGCAGTCGCCCACGTTGTCGCCCACCAGGTCGGCGATCACGGCGGGATTGCGGGGGTCGTCCTCGGGAATGCCGGCCTCGACCTTGCCCACGAGGTCGGCGCCCACGTCGGCGGCCTTGGTGTAGATGCCGCCGCCAAGCTGGGCGAACAGGGCCACGAAGGAGGCGCCAAAGCCGTAGCCCACGATCAGAAGCGGGATGCGGGTGGGCTCGACGCTGCCCGTGGCGTCCACGAAGGCGTAGAGCCCGGCCACGCCGAGAAGGCTCATGGCCACCACCAGCAGGCCCGAGACCGCTCCGCCCCGCAGGGCGATGCGAAGGGCGTCGTTCAGGCTGGTCAGGGCCGCCGTCGCCGTCCGGATGTTGCTGCGGATGGAGACCCACATGCCGACGTACCCGGCGAACACCGAGCACAGGGCGCCGAGCACGAAGGAGAGCGTGATCCAGAAGGCCAGGTGGACGGCGCTGGGGACGGGGTCGAACTCGCGGTGGCTGCGCGCGAATGCGTACCCGATGAACAGCACCGCGGCGAAGAGCATGGCCAGAGCCAGGATCGTCCTGTTCTGCCGCCGCAAGAAGGCCTCCGCTCCCTCCTTGATGGCATCGGAGATACGACGCATGGCCTCCGGGCCGGTGCTCTTCCCCAGGACCCATCTCGCAAGATAGGCCGCGAAGAGCAGCCCGAAGACGCTGATGCCGATGATCAGGGTCATCAGCAACCACAGTTCGCTCATGGCAGTCTCCTCCGCATACGGTGCCGGGTGTCATTGTCTCCTGGAGATGGCGTGGCGATCGAGGAGGCAGGCGAGGATTCTCTCCCGGAATAGACTCATCTCGCCGGCCTGGCAACGCGCCGGCCCGCAAGCCAACGGTCCTCGTGTCCCCTCGGGAAAAGAGCGGCTGGGCGACGTGCGGTCCGACGGAGGCCATGCCGGGAGTGGACGGATCCGCAGCACGCTAGACCCTGAGCGAGCAGCGGAAGCCCCGGGCGGCATAGTACGACTCCGCCTGTGTCTGTGCTCCCACGCGCCGGAACACCTCTCGAGTGATGGAGGCTCCGACATTCCCGGGGCCATTCAGGGGGAGACCGCCTCCTGGATCCGACCTGGCGCCTTCGTGAGCAATGTACGCCTCCTCTCGGGGGCTTCAGCTACACCCCGCAGACCCTGGGGACCTTGGGGACGATCCTCCTCAAGCGTGGCCACCGGATCGTCGAGCGGATCCCTGGTGCCCTCTGGCGATCGACATGATATAGGAACCGCCATTGCCGTCGCGCTCGTCGTCGTCCTCGTCGTGCGTCTCAAGCTCAATGCCTTCGTGGCGCTCATTGCGGCGGCGATCCTCATCGGGCTGATCTCGCCCGAGATCCCGGCCGCCGACGTGATGAAGGAGACCGCGAAGCACCTCGGTAGCGTTGCCGCCCGGATCGGGATCGCCATCGCCATGGCCGTGATCATCGGGCAGTGCCTGACCGAGAGCGGGGCGGCCGACAAGGTCGTGCGGCGGTTCCTGGCCTGGTTCGGCGAGAAGCGGTCGTCGCTGTCCCTGGTGGCCAGCGGCTAGGTGCTCTCCGTGCCCGTCTTCTTCGACACCGTCTTCTATCTGCTCGTGCCCCTGGCCCGCGCGATGAGCATGCGGCTGGGCGGGCGAAACGACGTGCTCCTCGTCCTGAGCGGTGGCCGAACGTGCGCAGGTCCGCCCGACCGTCGCCCCGGTCCCGTGGTCGGATCCGCCTTCGCCCCGCGGCATCCGCGGAAGGTGGCTCCGGAGCAACTTGTGCGATCTCGGGGTCTCGGGCGAGCGACGGTGACGTACGTGCCTTCCGCTCACCAAAGCGACGACACCTTGCACCACCATGAAGGGCTGGTGACATTCTTGACAGGAAGGAACCGCCCCCGAGCGGCCCTCGTCTCCTCCAGTGAGTCCGGAGGTTCCGGGCTCGAGGAGGTTACATGAGACACCTTGCTGAGACGTTGAGGCGCCTTGTCCCGGCCACCGTCGGGGCTCTGCTCATCGTGGGCCCCGGCGTGGCCAGTGCCGACAACGCGCAGCCGTCCGGCCTGCGGCTGGACGCGATTGCCGTGAACCTGTCGGGAGTCGGCTCCGCGAAGACGGAGAAGCTGGAGATCGTGCTCGACCGGTGGTCGAGCGACACGACTCGGGACAATCTGATCGAGACCCTGACGAGCAAGGGGCCGAACAAGCTCCTGGACGCTCTGCAATCGATCAAGCCGCGTGTCGGGTCCATTCGCACCACAACGAGCCTGGGATGGGACATCCAGTACGCCCGCGAGTACCCTCTCCCCGAGGGTGGCCGACGCATCGTCTTCGCGACCGACCGACCGATGAGCTTCTTCGAGGCGAGCACGCGGCCCCGCTCGTCCGAGTACGGGTTCATCCTCTGCGAGATCCGCCTCGATCGCGACGGCCGGGGTGCTGGCAAGCTGGCCGCGATGGCGAAGGTCTCCTTCGACAAGGAGAAGAAGGTCATCGAGGTCGAGAACTACGGCATCGAGCCCGTGCGGCTGACGGACGTTCGTGTCGAAGGGTAGAGTCTACAGGCGTCCGGGGCATGGATGCGGTCGCCCGGGTCCCGCAACAAGGACCTGGGCGACAGCACCTCCATCGGGCCCTCCGCGAAGGGACGCCCGTCAGCGGTCGATGGTAGCCTTGTCCGGGTGACAGCAGATGCTCGCCCACGCGCCGGACGATCGGAGGCTTTCATGGCCAGACACCTCTCGCCGTTTCACCTCAACAGCCAGCATCTGCACGGGGCCTTCGGGGCAGACTCCTTCGGCCGGAAGGCGGAGGCCTTCGCCCGGTGGTTCGGCACTCCCGCCTTTCTCCTCATGCAGAGCGGCGTCGTGGCGGTGTGGATCCTGCTCAACGTCGTGGCGGTCACGCACCGGTGGGATCCCTACCCGTTCATCCTGCTCAACCTGGCGTTCTCGCTGCAGGCGGCCTACGCCGCCCCCCTCATCCTGCTGGCCCAGACACGTCAGGCCGACCGGGACAAGGCTCTCAGCGAGGCCGACGCCAGCCATAGGGAGGCGCTGGCCACGGCCGCCCTGCAGCGCCAGGAGATCGCGCTCCAGCAGACCCAGCGCCTGGAAGAGCTCCTGGCCGCCAACACCGCCCTCACCGAGGAGGTGCAGAACCTGACCCGCCAGATCCACGAGCGGGTCGTGCCGAAGGTGGGCTCCTGAGATGGCCACCGAGCGACAGGATGTCGACGCGGCCCGTGCCTTCTACGACCGCATCAGCCGCTTCTACGATGGCCTGGCCGACGCCGACGAGCACGAGAGCCGCGAGCGCGGCCTCGAGCTCCTCGCCCCCGTGGAGGGCGAGCACATTCTCGAGGTCGGCTTCGGAACCGGCCAGGCTCTCGTCAGCCTGGCGCGGGCGGTGGGCCCCGCCGGGGGCGTGAGCGGGATCGACGTCTCCGAGGGAATGGCGCAGGTGGCCCGCCGGCGCCTCGAGGACGCCGGCCTCGTCGATCGCGTCGAGCTGCGCGTGGGCCCCGCGCCTCCCCTGCCCTGGCCGGACTCCTGTTTCGACGCCGTGACCATGAGCTTCACCCTGGAGCTGTTTCCCGACGGAGTGATCCCCGATCTCCTCGCCGAGACCCGGCGGGTCCTCCGACCGGGGGGGCGGCTGGCCGTCGTGTCGATGGCCGTCAGTCCCCCGGGCGAGCGGGAGAGCACGCTGACACACACCTACAAGTGGCTCCACCGCCACTTCCCCCACATCGTGGACTGCCGGCCCATCGACGCCCCGGCCGGAATCCGCGCCGCCGGGTTCGACCTGCGGCAGGTGATCGAGATGTCCATCTGGACCTTGCCCGTCGTAGCCCTCGTGGCGGTGCGCCCGCTGGGGTAGACTCGATTCGTATCTGCCGCGAGCCACCCGGTTCCACGTCGGGCCCCAGGCCGGCAGGGAGGCCGTCCTGGGACCCGGGACCGATGGATGGTCAGGTGCAAGGAGGAGGGCCATGAAATCGATCGCCGCGGCCGCCGTTGTCTGCTCGGGCCTCGCCCTCGCCGCACCCGCGTCGGCTCAGGAAGAGCGCTTCGAGGCGTGGGCCGTGAACCTCAGCAACATCGGCACGGGCGCCACCACCCAGCTCGACATCGTGATCACGCGCTGGTCGAGCGATGCGGAGCGGGACCGCCTGGTCAAGGCCTTCACGGAGGGGATCCAGGACGCGCTGCTGGCCGAGCTCCAGAAGATCAAGCCACCCGTCGGGTACATCCGGACGCCGACCAGCGTGGCGTGGGACCTGCGCTTCGCGCGCCAGCTGCCCCTGCCCGAGGGCGGCCGGCAGATCGTGATCGCCACCGATCGCCGGATTGGCTTCCGCGAGGCCTCGCAGCGGCCGCGCTCGTTCGACTATCCGTTCACGCTCATCGAGCTGCGCGTCGACAAGGACGGCACCGGCGAGGGCCGGGCTTCGGTCGCGACCAAGATCACCTACAACAAGGAGCACAACGTCCTCGAGCTCGAGAACTACGCGAGCGAGCCCGTGCGGCTGCAGAACGTCAAGCAGGTCCGCTGAGACGACATCGGTCCTCTCATTCATTCCACCAGTGAGCCGGTGTGGCAATCGGAGCACCTCATCTGCTGCCACGCTCCGGAGATGTCGACGGCGTGTTTGAGCGCAAACCGGGTGAGGCTGGTCTCCGTCTAGCCCGCCGGCCCCTGGGCGACGAGGGTGTGGCAGGCGCTGCAGCCGTGGCTGATGGTCTTCTTGCCATCCGCGCTGGTGTGATCACCGTCATGACAGCGGTAGCACGGCAGTCGATACAATCCATCACCGGCGGCTGGGCGGCGGCGACCTGTTCGCTCGTCAGCGGGCTGTCGCTCGAGTGATAGACCGTGACGTTGCCCTGCTGGTCGGTCAGCCGCACCCAGGGGATGTAGGTCGTGTACTCGGGCGTCATGACCGAGTGACACGTGGTGCCGCAGAACGTCACCGATTCGGTGAACTGATACGCTTGATAGCTGCCCACCGCGGTGCACAGGAGGAATACCGGGTTCCCACCGCCACCGTGATCACGGCGGACGCCATTCGCGAACGTGCGGCCGTGACGCAGGAGGAGCTCAACAGCCGCCTGGCCGAGCAGATGAACAAGACATGGTGCTCGCGGCCGTCGTGACGACCGCCCAGGAGGCGAAGGGCGAGTGGCAGGTGAACGTCGGGGTGGCCCAGCAGAGCATTCGCTTCGACGACGTGGCCCAGGGGGAGCCCGATCTGGCGCGCACGCCCGTCCTGGTGGCCGGCACGGTCTAAGACCGCGAGCCGATCTGTCAAGAGGCACAGAACCTGACGTCGGCCTCACAGGGACTTGCATCCACTTTACTCCGGTATGAAGACTCCCGGGCCGACCGTCTCTAGATTCTGTGGAGAAAAGGACTGCGTGCTCATGACATCGATCGCCCGTCCCCGGGAAGACGGACCCACCGCCTTGAGGCTGCACCCTCGCGCGGTGGCCGTCCCCGGGGCGGGCGTCCACTCCGCTGGACAGCCTGTCGCCAGGAGATGACGCTCGGGGCCCCAAGAGATGGCGTGGAGCTGCCCATGGCCGGGAGTCCTCGCTGGCACGAAAGCTGCTATCCATATTTATTGAGGGTGCAGCCTGTGGAGCAGATCGATGCGCTATTGCAGGTCCGTCGGAGCCCTCACCGTCGCCGTCGTCGCCCTCCTCGCGTTCGCGGCTGACTCGTCGGCCCGGCCTCGACACGGCTCACGTCACCCCGTCTACCGCGGCCCGGGCGTGGCGTTCTCGGGCGCCTTCTTCTGGCCCGGCTGGGGCCCCTACTCCCCCTACGGCTACCCCTACTACGCCGCGTGGTGGGGGGGCTATCCCTACCCCTACGCTCAGCCGATCGGGGAGCGCGTGGCCGTACGCCTCCAGGTCAAGCCCGTCGACACGGATGTGTACGTCGACGGGCACTACGCCGGGAAGGTCGACGAGTTCGACGGATTCTTCCAGAGGCTGCACGTCTCACCCGGGGAGCACGTGATCGAGCTCTACCTCGACGGGCACGAGGCCGTGCGCGAGGACCTCTACGCCAGCCCCGGCACGACCTACAAGATCCGCCACGAGATGCTGCCCCTGGCGGCGGGGGAGGCCCCGTCCGAGCGTCCGCGACCGCGTGAGCCGGAGCCGACGACCGCCGTCACCTCCGAAGGCGCGCCGCAAGCCCCGCAGGACGAGGCGCCCTCGGCGCCCGGATTCGGCGTCCTGGTCGTCCGGACCCGACCGGACCGCGCCGGGGTCTGGATCGACGGCGAGCCCTGGCCGGCCGCGACGGCACCGGAGCTGGTCGTCCACCTTCCCGCCGGACGTCACGTGATCGAGGTTCGTGACCCGGGGCACGGCACCTTCTCGACCGAGGTCGACATCGAGGCGGGCCAGACCACCCCGCTCAACGTGAAGCTGGCCCCCTCCGAGTGAGCGGGTCCTTCGGGCTGGCAGACGCATCGAACAGACCAAGGAGGAAGAGACGTCTATGAAGAATCGAACGGTCCCGCCGTTCTGCCGCGCCGGATGGATCGCGGCGCTCGCATTGCTCGCTGCCCCCGGTCTGGCCCTGGCCCAGGCCGAGTCCGCTCCGCCGCCTCCAAAGGGGGCCCTCGCCGTCGAGACGATGGAGAGCGGCTTCGTGGTCGTGCCCGACTTCCGATACACCCAGGTGGACGACGAGTTCGGGAGCCTCGCCGGCCTGAAGGCGGGGTTTCTCACCGACGACCGCCTGTTGATCGGGGGCGCCGGCTACTGGCTGGCCAACGGCTCCCGAAGCCGCGAGCTGGCCTACGGCGGTCTCGTGGTGGAGTGGTCGCTGGCCCGGAGCCGTCGCGTCGGGGTGTCCTTCGGGGCCCTCGTGGGCGGAGGCAGCAGCACCCTCGCCGTCGAGGCGACGGGATTCCCCCGAGGGCGGTTTCCCGGGCACCGCTGGCGAGTGCCGGACACCGGCGCGCCCCCCACGTTCCTCGTGGGCGTCCGGGAGGGCTTCTTCATCGCCGAGCCACAGGTGAGCGGTTCGCTCCTGCTGACTCGCTGGCTTCGGCTCGGCGCGGGGGTGAGCTACCGCCTGATCGGCGGGGCGGGGCGGCTCGACAGCCGTCTGCGGGGCGTGGCGGGCAACGTGTCGCTCCAGCTCGGCACGTTCTGAGCGGCGCACCGATCCCGGTCGTGAGCAGACGAACGCCCTGCTCCTCGCAATAGCCCGGCGTGCCCGCGATGCACAACGCGGGGATGGCTCAGCTCATCTCCTGGGAACGCGGGCGGAGTCACCAGGATCGGAGCGCCGAGCAGCCAGTGGTCCCGCTCCAGCTCGCCGTTCTCGTCGCGAGGCGTGTGGCATTCGAAGCACATCGAGACGCGCTCGACGATGTAAACGGCCGTGCTCGACAGACGTGGCCTGGTCCACGGGGGCCACCACGGTCTGGCTCGCGGGCGCCTTCGAGAGCCTCTTCTTCCACGCGCGCTACTTCGGCGCGGGCCGGCGTGAGGCACGACGCCGCGCCGAGACGCTCCTCGAGCGTTTCCGGCTCACGGATGCCGCGCGCCGCATGCCGGACCAGCTCTCCGGGGGCATGGCCCAGCGTCTCCAGATCGCGCGGGCCGTCGGCGACGGGCCGCTGGTCCTCTTTCTCGACGAGCCCACGGCGGGGCTGGATCCGCAGAGCCGGCTGGGGCTGTGGGACCTGGTCCGAGAGCTCCGGCAGGAGGGGAAGACGATCCCGCTCACGACACACAACATGGGGGAAGCGGACGAGCCGTGCGATCGGGTCGCGATCATCGACCACGGCCGCATTCTCGTCTGCGACCGACCCCAGCGTCTGAAGCAGGCGACGGGGACACGGACGGAGATCCACATCGACGTTGCCGAAGCCCCGGGGGACCTCCTGGCGGCGTTTCGCGCCATCCCGGGGGTCGACTCGGCGGTGGCGGTCCCGGGAGGCGCCCGCATCCTCGCCTCGGGCACCGACGGCCTGCTGCTACGGGTCATCGAGGCGGCTCGCGGCCACGCGCTGCGGAACGTCTCGGTGAAGGCGCCGACCCTGGAGACGGTCTTCATCGAGCGGACGGGGAGGGCGCTGCGTGACTGAGGTCCCGGGCGTCGCGTCGAGCGGCCGGATGGGTAGCTACGCCCGGGCGTTCAGCGGCCTCCTGGCCCGCGACACGAGCGTCCTGCGCCGCGACTTCGGGCCCTTCCTCCTGCGCACCGTGATGAATCCGGTCATGTCACCTTCGCCCGGGAGCCTCAGTGCACCCTGATGGCAATGCTCATCGAGGCCCCGGCCGCGAGGTCGAGGCGCGCGGCCTCGAAGCCCGGTGCCCCGAAAGTGCCCCGGGCGTCGCGGGAGAACCCGTATCTCTCCTTCGGGATCCCGAACAAGCCGGTGTCGAGCTTGCGATTCCCGTTCTCATCGTCGTAGGTGGAGACGGCGAACGGGCCGGTGGGCACGTCCTTGAACGTGGCCACGACTTGAGCGCCCTGGATCGGCAAGGCGACCGAGGCGAAGGCCAGGTCGTGATCGTTGGGCCAGCCCTTGTCGTTCACGAACAGGGAAACGAGGGCCTGTCCCTTCTCGCTCTTGAAGCCCGTGACGGTGACTCGGATCTCCCCGGTTGTCGCCGGTGGCGTCGTGACCGCGGGGCCCTGCGCGTTCGCGGCGCACGCCAGGAGGGCGAACGCGAGGAGCCCGAGCGTGAGCCGTCGCAGTCGAAGTTGCATGACTGCAGTCTAGCAGCCTTCAGCTCGACCGGACGGCGGGGCACCCGCCTCCCGCCTCCAGCTTCTCCCATGCCGCGGAGACGGGGGCTCTTCAGCTTCTTCAGGCTCATCAGGTACGCGGCCACGGCGCTCAGGTTCCTCTCTCGTCAATCCCGCCCGGACAGAAGGGTGGCATCGAGGAAGCGGTCGACCCGATCCAGCACCGCCGGCTGGTCCCAGCCAGGACCGCCGTGGGCCGGTCTCTCCCTCGGGTAGGGATACCCCTGCCTCAGCGCGGCATCCAGGGTCTGGTCGAACCCGTAGATGTCCTCCGCGAAGCGGAGGACGCCGTCCGAGCCGACGTGCGCCGTCACGTAGAACAGGACGACGTTCAGAGGCGCCGAAAGATCCACGCGGGTGGGGTGGTCTGCCTTCATCGCCGCCTCGATCCTCGCGACCGTCCACTCCGGCTGGTCGCGCAGGACCCACCGCGCGAGCGCGACCGGGTCCTCCAGGCGGATGCAGCCGTGGCTGAAGTCCCGCCGGGCCCGCGAGAACAGCTGCTGGGCCGGGGTCCCGTGCATGTAGATGTTCTCGGAGTTGGGGAAGATGAACTTGACCAGACCCAGCGAGTTGCCGGGCCCGGGCTTCTGGCGGATCTGGGCGTCGGTGCCGCGGCCCCCGGGGCCTTCGGAGGTGGACAGGTCGCCGAACGCCTCCAGGCGCGCCGCGAGCGCGGCCACGCCTGCCCAGCGGTCTCCCGGCTCCACCTTGCCGCGGCTCGTCGGCAGCTCGGCAGCGAGCGGCGGCTCGCCGGCCGCGGCCAGCGCGGTGTAGCGGCCGAGCGCGGCACGCAGGCGGGCGTAGTGGGGGAAGTGCGGCTCCAGCCCGGCGACGACCTCTCCGGTGACGGGACGGGGCTGCTCCCCGTGGAACCAGAACAGGCCGTCGGGCTCGGTCGCGTAGAGCGACCGCAGCAGGGGCGCCACGTCGGAGATGTCGGGCCAGGTGAGCCAGGGATGCTCCGCCGAATCGAGGACCCGGGCCACGGTCCCGGTCACCTCCGGATGTGACGCTGCGGCCACGGGGGCGCGGGCGAGGCCCGGCGTGACAGATTGAGCGGCGACGGCTCGGACACCGAAGGCCGGCGCGCAGGCGAGGACCGCCACCCATGCCAGGGAGTCGACGGCTCGCCTCATCTCGCTCTCCCTTCGTCCTCGAGGTCCCCGACCATGGATTCCATCCCCTCTGCCCCCCGTGAGCTCGCGCGCCCCATGAACGCGATCATGAGGGCGCCCAGCGCCTGCAGCGCGGCGGCGGCGCCGAAGCCCCAGGCCGGGTCGGGCGCCAGCGACCAGAGCGACCCCACGAGGGCGCTCGACAACATGTCGCCGACCCCGTTGGTCGCGGCCAGGAGCCCCATGCCGGTCCCGCGTCGGTCCGCCGGCAGGAGGGTGGCCGCGTAGGACTTCTCCGCGACCTCTTCGCTCGCGATGTAGACGCCCGAGCAGACGAACAGGAGGAGGAGCCATGAAGGCGTCGGCGGTGCGAGGGCGAACGCCAACGTGGTCGCCGCCGCGAGAGCGTACCCTCCCACGATCACGCGGCGGTGCCCCACACGGTCGGCCAGGGCGCCGATCGGGAAGGCGGCGGCGGCACTCACCGCGTTGTGCAGCACGTAGAGGCCAACCGCCGCCGCGGCACCGCGGAGAGAGAAGAGGGTCCCGGTGAGGTGCTGCGTCGCGTACAGGATCAGGAGCGTGCGCGAGAAGTCGCCGGCCCCGAACGCCAATACGCCGGCGAGGTACCTCCGGAAGGGCCGGCCCGTGCCGGCCAGCTCCGCGCGCAGGCTGAAGCGGGTCTGCCGAGGCTCGTGGTCGCGCTCGGCGACCAGCCAGACGATCGAGGCAAAGGCCAGGGACCCCGGCAGGAGCGAGACCAGCATGAGGTGCCCCGGCTCCATGCCCCGGGCCAGGAGGAACATGGCCAGCAGGGGGCCCACCACCGCCCCGACCGCGTCGCCGGCCCTCTCCATTCCGAAGGCACGCCCGTGCGCCTCCTTCGGCGCGCCCTCGGCCATGAGCACGTCCCGGGCCGGGCCCCGGCTGCCCCTCCCGATCCACGCGGCAACCCGGCAGACGAGTACCTGCCACGCCGCGGTGCAGAGGCCGATGCCGGCCGTGCCCACCGCTGTCACGAGGTACCCCGCGGAGGCCAGAGGCTTCCGCCGCCGCACCCGGTCCGCCGCGACACCGCCCCAGAGCTTGGCCACCGCTGAAAGCCCGTCGGCGCTGCCCTCGATCCAGCCCAGCGCCGCCGGGCCCGCGCCAAGGGCCAGGAGGAAGGCCGGAAGAACCGCGGTCGCCAGCTCGTGGGAGATGTCGGAGAGGAGGCTCGCCAGCGAGATTCCCAGCGTGGTGCGGTTCAGCCAGCCTCGCCGGGTCGATGCGGCTTCGGAGGTCACCGGTGCCGGCGTCGCCATCGCCAAGTCCAGGGGGGGCTAGGGCGCCTTCGCGCCGACGAACGAGCCGGCGCCCAAGAGCAGGTGGGGCATCAGCCTCTCCATCAGCCTACCCGGCCGCACCGGTGGCCTCCCTTGATGAGTCGCCGCACCATGTTCGCGCCCATCCGTCCCAGGCCGACCATCCCGAGCTGCATCGCCCCCTCCCCCCTTCACGCCTTGTCGAGGGCGCCGCTCTTCGCCGCGATCACCCCCATCAGCTCGTTCCAGGACTGGGCGAAGGACTTCGCGCCCTCGTCCTGGAGCCTTGCCGCGAGCGCGCTCACATCGACGCCCGCCTTCGCGAACTCCACGAGCACCGGCTCGCAGTCGCCCCCGTCCGGGGCCATCAGCCCGTCGATCTCCCCGTGATCCGCGAACGCCTTGAGCGTGCCCTCGGGCATCGTGTTCACGGTGAACGGCGCGGCGAGCGCCTTGACGTACAGGATGTCCGAGGCGTTCTTGTCCTTGGTCCCGGTGCTCGCCCACAGGAGCCGCTGCGCCCGGGCGCCGGCGTTCAAGGCACGCTGCCAGCGCGGCGAGCCCAGCAGCGCGCAGTAGGCCCTGTAGGTCTGCTGCGAGGTGGCGATGCCGAGGCGGTTGGTCAGCTCCGCCGGCACCTTGCCCGCGACCGCCACGTCCCAGCGGCTGACGAACACCGAGGCCACCGAGCCGACCGCGGGGTTCTGGCCCGCGTCGATGCGGCGCTCGATCCCGCGCAGGAAGGCCTCGGCGGCGGCGAGGTACTGCTCGCGCGAGAAGAGCAGGGTCACGTTCACCGAGACGCCGGAGAAGATGGCCTCCTCGATCGCGGGCAGGCCCTCCTTCGTCCCGGGGATCTTGATGAGGAGGTTGGGGCGGGCGGCGCGGGCGAACAGCTCCCTGGCGGCGGCGAGCGTCGCCTTCGTGTCGCGGGCGAGCAGCGGCGACACCTCGAGCGAAACCCAGCCGTCGACGCCGCCCGTCCGGTCGTAGATCGGTCGGAACAGGTCGGCGGCCCGGCTGAGGTCGTCGATCGCGAGGTCGAAGAAGAGCTCCTCGACCGCCCGGCCCTTCGCCAGGCCCCGGCGGATCGCCGGGTCGTAGGACGCGCTGCCCTTGATCGCGTGGTCGAAGATGGTCGGGTTCGAGGTCAGGCCCGTGACCGACAGCTCGTCGATGTAGCGGACGAGCGTGCCGCTGTCGAGCAGGTCGCGCGCGATGTTGTCGAGCCAGAGGCTCTGGCCTTCGTGGTGCAGCTTCTTCGTGGCTTTCATGGTCTCACCTCTCTCCCACGGAACGGGGACTGCAGGGCGATCCTTCAGCAGGACCGGTCGATCGAAGTCCGTCATTTCGCCTACGGTTGCAGATCATCGGCTCCTCTGCTCGACCTGGACCTGGAAGTCCCGTCCTTCCCACCTTTCGGCCCCGGACCAGAAGAAGGTGAATCGAACGGCGGCCCGCTGGGCGTCCGGGACGACGATGTCCGCGTAGTGGATCCCCAGGGCCGTCGTGGGCGACTCCGAGTCGGTCGAAGCGTGCCAGTCGTCGAGGCTCCAGCGGAGGCGGAAGCGCGTCGGGTCCTGGATGCGCAGCGTCGCGCCCGCGGAGACGGTCCGGGCCTGACGGTTGAACTTCCAGATCTGCAGGTCCTTGCGGGCCTGGCACGGCTCGAGGGCCTCGATGGCCTGTCGACGCTCGAGCTGGTGTGAGGGGAGGCGGGAGCACACCCCTACGGAGAACGCACCGCAGCTTTCCATCGAGGGGCCCCCGATCGCCCCGGGGGAAGGCGCGGACGCAAGGAAGCGCTTTCGTTTGCCTACGCCTCGCCGAGCTTCATGTACAGCTGTTCCTTCCCGTAGTAGCCGCTGTTGTAGATGCCGGTCATCGTACCAAGGAGATCTCGGCGGTTCATCGTGGGCGCCCTCAATTTCCTGCCCTGGAGGAGCGGCGAGGGGGCTACGATACACCCGGCCGACTCGCGCGTCCTCGATTCTTGACACGCTCCGAATCGAGATCCTAGACTGACGGCCGGTCGCCACCGTCTCGAGCTGCAGGATGACTCCCTCCCAACCATCAAACCGGCGCTCGACGCCCTGTCGGGCGGCCAGGTGGTGACGCGGACGCCGGCGCTCTCGGCCCTCGATCGCATGGCCCGGTCGCTTCTCGCGCGTGCGCCCCGCGTCTGGCGCTCGCCGCTGCTCCTGCCCCTGGTGGTGTTCCTGGTGTCGCTCGCCGCCGCCCTGCGCCGGGGGCTGCAGGGAACCGACGGCCATCTTCTCTACGCCCTGGACGACGCCTACATCCACATGGCCGTGGCCAAGACGCTGGCCACCCACGGCATCTGGGGCTGCACTCCCTGGCACTTCTCGTCGTCGTCCTCCTCGCTGCTGTGGACGTTCGGGCTGGGCGCGTTCTATCTCGCGTTCCAGGTGCGCGACTCGATCCCGCTCGTGCTGAACGTCGCCTTCGCCATCGGGACACTGGTGGTCGCCAACCGTTCCCTGTCTCGTCTCAACGTCCCGCCCCTCGTGCGCGCTTCGGCGCTGCTCGGAATCGTCGTCGCCTTCCCCATGGTGGGGATGGTGCTGATCGGAATGGAGCACGTGCTTCACCTCCTCCTGACGATCGCGTTCGCGGGGGTGGCCGTCGAGGCACTGACGGACCCGCAGGATAGCCCGCGCCGGCGGAGAGGGCGGACGGTCGCGCTGTGCCTTCTCGGCGCCCTGCTCGCGGCCTCCCGCTACGAGGGCCTCTTCCTGGTGGGCCTGGTCGGCCTCGCCTTTCTGGTCCGCCGGCAGCCCGCGCGCGCCCTCTGGATCGGCTTTGCCGCGATCGTGCCCGTGGCGGCGTTCGGCGCGATCTCGGTGGCGAACGGGTGGTACTTCCTGCCCAACCCGTTGATGGTCAAGGCCGTCGGCGAGAACGCGTCGACGCTCACCGCGCTGCTGAAGCCGTTCGGCAGCGAGGACCTGGCCTTCCTGCGCAACAACCCCGCGATGCCGATCTTGGCCGTCCTCGGGGTGCTGGGAGCGCTCGCGCAGTGGCGTGCGCGACGCGAGGTGTGGTCGCCACCGGTTCTCCTGCCCCTCCTGCTCGTCGCCATGATCCTGCTGCACGGTCACTTCGTGTTCTCGCCGCTGTACTGGGCGTACCGGTACGACGCCTACCTGGTGGCGTTCGGGATCTTCGTGGCCGCGGTGGTGTTGGTCGGGATGCCCGGGCCGAGGGCCCTGCCACGCGGGGCGCTGCCGGCGCTTCTCGTGGCCTCACTGGTGCCGGTCGTCGCCGACGTCCGGGAGGGCCTGGTCCCGGATTCGGAGATCGCCGGGATGCGGAACACGTATCTCATGCACTACCAGACCGCCCAGTTCCTCCGGCTCAACTATCCCCGCGACACGGTGGTCGTCAACGATCTCGGGGCGGTCACCTACTACACGGAGGCGCGCATCCTGGACCTCGTCGGGCTGGGCGACCTCGAGCCGCTCCAGATCATGCGACGGGGTCCCTACACGAGCCAGGACGTCACGGCGTGGACGGCGCCGTACCGGCCGTCGATCGCGATCCTGCAGCTCGGATGGAGCGTGGTCACCCCGCTGATCCCTCCCGAGTGGATCAAGGTGGGGGAGATCGTGGTCCCGCCCAACCGACACCGCGTCGGCTTCTTCGCCGTCGATCCGGAGGAGGGCTGGAGGCTCCGCGGGAGCGTCGAAGGGCACTTCGGGCCGCTCCGCCGGTCGCTGCGGTACCGACTCGAGCTGCGGAGCCCGCGAGGGATGACGGCCGCCCTCGCCGCGGCGAAGCGCCCGAGCGGGCGCGCAGCCGGGCCGCGCGGCGGACCGGCCGCCGGGAACTGAGACGCCGCACCGCCAGGCTGACGAGAAGGCTCCGCGACAGGAGCCAGGGGCAGGGTCGTGGAGACGATCACCCCCCGGCCGTCCGGTCGATCGTGGGCGGCGACCGTGCCCCCGTGGAACTCGGCGATCAGGCGCGCGATGTACAGACCGAGCCCGAGGTGGGGCGTGCCCCCGTCTCCCCTCGTCCCGTCCGGCCGGACGGACACCATCGACTCGAAGAGCCGGTGTCCCATCTCCGACGGCAGCCGCGGTCCCTCGTTGCGCACGGAGAGGGTGACGGTTCTTCCGAACCGCCAGAGGTCGACCTCGACGGGGGTGGCCGGCTCCGCGAAACCGAGGGCGTTCTCCACGAGCTTGTCGAGAAGCTGGGCGAGCAGGTCCGGCGCGCCGTCCACGACCAGGGGCTCCCCCGGCTCCCGGAGCGCGATCGTGCGGTCGGGGTGGGTGGCGCGGTGCCCCTCCACGCTCCCCCGCACGACGGGGACGAGGTCGTAGCGCTCGCGCTCGGTGGCGGCGAGGGTCTGCTCCAGGCGCGTGGCCTCGCTCATCCGGGAGAGGATGAGGCTGAGGCGTCGCAGGCCCTCGTCCGCCCGATCCAGGTAGACCCGGGCCGCAGCGGGCACGGCGGCGAGATGGAGGTTGTCGAGGGAGGAGCGCACGACCCCGACCGGCGTCCGCATCTCGTGCGACAGCCGGCGCCCCACCTGCTCCAGGTACGCGGTCTGCTCCCTCTGCCGGTGCGCCATCGCGGCCACGCTGCGGGCGAGGTCGCCGACCTCGTCGGAGGCGGTGGCCCCCGGCAGCAGGGGCAGGGGGTCGCGCCCGCCCGTCTCCAGGCGCTCGACGCCGTCGCGCAGACGCCGCACGCGGACGGACAGCCGGCTAGCGAAGGCGAGGAGCGCCCCGAGCCCGAGGAGAGCGACGCCGAGGATGGCCCCGAGCTTCTTCTCGAAGGCGTGACCACGGACGCGCAGGAGGTCCGTCGCCGTCTCCCGGGCGAGGACGACGGCCCGCACCTGACCCCCAACCCGGACCGGGTGCGCCGCCGAGAGCACGAGCGCGGTCGAGCCGGCGGCGGAGCGCCAGCGGGTCGCGGGCTCGCCGGCCAGGGCCTGGTCCACCTCGTGCGCTTCGGGCGGGTCGCCCTCGGGCCGGGGCTCGCGGACCACGGCGCGCATCATCCGGGTGAGCCGACCCTGGAGCCAGCCCGCCCTTCCGCCGCCCCCCCGGGGGCCCGCCCCCGCCCCCTCCGGCGCCAGCGAGCCGGCGTGGGCCAGGATGTGCTTCCCGGAGTCGACGACCCAGATCTGCGTTTGCGGTCCGGCGAGGCCCTCGAGCAGGTCGCCCATCTCCGGTGACGGCGCGAGGACCACGGCAAGGGCGCTCGATGTCTCCATGCCGCTCGACTCGAGCCGGCCCGCGATCTCGCGGGTGAGCGGGGAGTCGACGTCGACGACGGCGAAGGCCAGGCGGGCGCCCACCAGGGTCCGCGGGAGCCGGAGCTCGACCGCGTACCCGTCCGGGGTCGTGCGCCAGGAGCCGGCGATGCGGTTGTCCGGCGCGCGGTCCCCCTCGTGGAGGAGCCAGGCCGACACCGGCCCGTCGGCGCCGGCGTCGATGGCGAAGCGGAGGAACTCGTCGTCCGCCGTCACCACCGCGAGCTCGAGGCGGTCCGCTTCGTCCGAACCGCGGTCCGGATCCCGGAGGACGACATCGGCGTCCGTCACCTCGAAGAGGACGTAGACGCCGTTTCCATGGCGACCGATGCGGTACGCGGCGGAGAGGGAACGCGTCGGGGTGCTCTCGGCGCCGAGGGCAGGAAGCGGGTGAGACTCGAAGGTCGACTCTTCCCAGTCCTCCGCCCGCCCGTCGAGCACGATCGGCCCGGGGAGGTCGAGGATCCTCAGCACGCCTCCCCGCCCGGCGCCGGCGTCGCCCGCGAGGAGGAGGCTCGGCCGGTCGCTCAGGGCCACCGCCGCGCGCCGCGCCGTCGCCGCGAGGGCCCGCTCCTGGGCGTCGAGCACGAGGCGCTGCTGCTCCCGCACGAGCTCGAGGCCCAGCCAGGGCAGCAGGAGGACGAAGCTCGAGACGAGGAGGATCTGGAGGGGGATGCCGAGTCGGAGGCGAGGCGGGCCCAACTAGGTGGACTCCGGCGCTCCAGCGGTAGCCGAGGCCGTACACGCTCTCGATCCGGTCGAAGGAGGGGTCGAGGGCGTGAAACTTCCTGCGGATGCGCTTGACGTGCGAGGTGACGGTGGCGTCGTCCGACGACCAGACGTGCCTCGCCCATCAGCTGCTCGCGGCTGCGGACGTGACCGGGGTGGTGGGCGAGGGCGTGGACGATCCAGAACTCGGTGACCGTGAGGTCCACCCGCTGGCCGTCCCACGTGGCGAGCACGCGCTTGGCGTCGAGCCGCAGCCGCCCCCGCTCGAGCACGTCCTCGGCCGAGGCGTCGGTGCCCAGGGCGTCGACGCGGCGGAAGAGCGCGGCGATCCGCGCCAGGAGGTGGGGCAGGCTGATGTCCTTGGAGAGGTAGTCGTCGGCCCCCAGCCGGAGGCCAGCCACGCTGTCGAACTCGCTGTCCCGCGCGGTGAGGAACAGGATGGGCAGGGTGGCCGAGAGGGCGCGGAGGTCTCGGCAGAGCGCGAACCCGCCGTCGATCTCGTCGCCGAGACCGATGTCGACGACCGCGAGGTCGGGCCGGCGGCTCCGGAAGGCCAGCATCGCCGAGGGGCGATCGGCGTAGGTGGCCACCTCGTACCCGTGCCGGCGCAGGACGTCCGCGTAGTTCTCGCGGAGCGTCCGGTCGTCCTCGACGATGGCGATCCGTCGGCCCATGCGCGCTCGTGGGGACTATAGCGTGTCTCGCCCGCGGGCCGTGGCGTCCGCCTCTTTTCTGCCCGGATTCATCCTCGTGGCGCCCCGTTCCCGCCCCGGGCGCTCCCGGTTCCCGCCCTACATCAGGACCATCAGGAGGGAGACATGAATAATGATGAAAACACTGCCGTCGCCAGAGGAATCCGAGGGCGGGACGTGGCGCGGGACTTCATCCAGCTGGTGGGCCGCGCCTTCGCCCTCGCCGTCGCTCTCGGGCTGCTCCTCACGGGCGCCGCGATCGCGCTGCCGGCCCCCCAGGACCCGCCGTCGCCGGAAGGATCGGTCCGGCCCGAGGAGGCCACCCGAGGCTGCTTCCTCGTGCGCCGCCAGAGGAGCGACCCCTGGGCCACCGCACCCACCTTGTCGACCGAGGTCCACTATCGCGTCTTCGGCCTGGTTGGGCGAGCGAGAGTCACCCAGCGCTTCCGCAACGGTTCGGACAGCTTCATCGAGGGGGTCTACGTGTTCCCGCTGCCCGACCAGGCCGCGGTCGACCACATGCGGATGCGGGTCGGGGAGCGGATCATCGAGGGGCAGATCCGGGAGCGGGAGGAGGCCCGGGCCGAGTACCGACGTGCGGCCGAGTCGGGGCGACGGACGAGCCTCGTCGAGCAGCAGCGGCCGAACATCTTCACGAGCCGCGTGGCCAACGTCGCGCCCGGCGAGGAGATCGAGGTCGAGATCGAGCTGCAGCAGGTGCTCCGGTTCGACGAGGGCGAGGTCCGGCTCCGCTTCCCGCTGGTCGTCGGCCCGCGCTACATCCCCGGCCGACCCATGGCCTCGGTCGACGACGGAGGCGGATGGTCGTCGGACACCGATCGGGTTCCCGATGCCTCGCACGTCACGCCGCCGGCGCGGGGGCCGTCGGAGGCGCTGCACAACCCGGTCTGGATCCAGGTCGACCTCGACGCGGGCTTTCCCGTCGGCCGGATCCTGAGCCGTCACCATGGCGTGGTGACCGCGGCCCGGGGCGAGAGACGCTTCCGGGTGCGGCTCCGCAGCCCGCGGGTCCCGGCCGACCGCGACTTCGAGCTCGCGTGGACCCCCCGGGACGACGCCCTGCCGCGCAGCGCGCGTCTTCGAGGAGGACCGAGACGGCGCGCGCTACGTCCTCCTCACCCTCTTCCCGCCGACCGGCCCCGCGGTCGAGGGGAGCCGTCTCCCGCGCGAGATCGTGTACGTGATCGACACCTCCGGGTCGATGCAGGGGCTCTCGATCGAGCAGGCCCGTCGCGCGCTCCTCCTCGCCCTCGACCGACTCCGGCCGGGCGAGCGCTTCAACGTGGTCCAGTTCAACAGCACCACCGACAGCCTCTTCCCCTGGCCGCAGCCGGTCTTGCCGGGGACGCTCGCCCTGGCCCGGAGCTGGGTGGCGGGCCTGAACGCGAACGGCGGGACCCAGATGCGCGAGGCCCTGGAGACGGCGCTCGTGGGCAGCGACGACCCGCGGCTCGTGCGACAGGTGGTCTTCCTCACCGACGGGAGCGTGGGGAACGAGGGGGAGCTGTTCGGTGTCATCCGCCAGCGCCTGGGCGACACCCGCCTCTTCACCGTCGGCATCGGCTCCGCGCCCAACGGCCACTTCATGACGAAGGCCGCGGAGTTCGGGCACGGGACCTTCACCTTCGTCGGCGACCTGCGGGAGGTCGAGGAGAAGATGGCCAGGCTCTTCGCCCGCCTCGAGAGCCCGGTCCTGACCGGGATCGAGGTCCGGTGGCCCGAGGGAGCGGCGGTCGAGGCGTGGCCGCCAGCGCGTTCCCGACCTCTACCTCGGAGAGCCGGTGGTGGTCTCGGCCCGCGTGTCCGGCCCCGCCGACCACGTGGTGGTGACCGGCCGGCGGAGCCGGGAGGAGTGGCGGGTCTCGCTGCCCCTCGACGGGGTCCGCCGCGGCGAGGGCATGGGTGTCCTCTGGGCCCGCCGCAAGATCGAGTCCCTGCTCGACTCGCTCCACGAGAACGCCCCGGCCGAGGAGGTGCGGTCGCAGGTCGTGGCCCTCGGCCTCGAGCATCACCTGGTCACGAGGCACACGAGCCTGGTGGCCGTCGACGTCACGCCGATCCGGCCCGGGAACGCCGCGCTCGACCGGCGCGACGTCGCCACGAACCTGCCGCACGGGTGGACCCGCGAGGGGGTCTTCGGCGACGCTGCCGCGGACGGCGACTCCGCTGCGGGAGCATGTCCTGCTCGGCCTGCTGGCGTTTCTCGCTGGCCCTGCTGCTCTGGGCGGCCGGACGCCGGCGATGCCCGACGGGGAGACGGTCGTGAGGTCTCGTTCCGGTGGGTGGCGCGGCGTGGCCCTCGTCATCACCCTGGGGGTGGGGGTGTGGCATGTGGGCCACGCCGCGTGGATCGAGGCCAAGGCGCGTCTTGCCCAGCATCTGGTGCGCCGCGCCTGGGACCGGGAGCGAGCGGGCGGCGGGGACGAGCGTCCCTGGCCCTGGGCCGACACCCACCCGGTCGCCCGCCTCCACGTCCCCGGCCGGGACGTCGACCTGATGGTCCTGGCCGGAGCGAGCGGCCGGACGATGGCCTTCGGCCCCGGACACCTCAGTGGCACCCCCCTGCCCGGCGAGGCGGGCAACGCCGTCGTCAGCGGCCACCGCGACACCCACTTCGCCTTCCTGCGGGAGCTGCGCGTGGGGGACGCCGGTCGTGATCGAGCGCCGCGACGGCGCCGCGCCGCCGGTACGCGGTGAGACGCACCTTCGTGGTGGACCACCGCGAGACATGGGTGGCCGAGGACGCGGGCGACACGCGCCTCACGCTCGTGACGTGCTATCCCTTCGACGCGATCCGACCCGGCGGCCCGCTGCGCTACGTCGTCTCGGCCGTGCTCGAGGAGGGCCCATCCGAGACGGAGTGAGCCCGAGCTCCTCTCGGAGGAAGGGTCAGCGAGCGGCGAGCCGCTCGTGCCTGCGCTGGGCCGCTTCCCACCGTCGCCGTCCAGGGGGCCCGGGCGTCTCCCGCGGACGCCCGGGCCATTCGTCGGTGCGCTCTACTAGCGGCTGGCCTTCTTCGGGGGCGTGATGGTCACGGTGTCCGCGGTCTGCCCGGTCGAGCCCGTGGCGTGGTAGACCACGCGGACGTGCTTTCCGACCGCGACGTCGTCGGGTACGGTCGTGCTCCGGTCGATGACGAACTCGATCTTGTGTCCGTGGTCGTCGGTGCGGACGACGAGCTGCTCCTCGCTCTTGACGACGACCTTACCCGTCGCCACGAGATCCACGCCTCCCTCGACGACCTCGCCGGGGGCCGCGAGAGCGGGCCCCGCGAGCAGCGCGACGGAGACGACGAAGGCCGACAAGGCGACACGGTTCCTCATGCTCTCCTCCTACCAGGCCCGGGCGCGAGTGTCCGAACGCCCGGGGTGCGAGAGGGCCGCCGGAGGGACCCGCTGCTCCAGGGAGGGGACCAGCGGGGGCGGTGGCTCCGGGTTGCCCCCGGGGTTGGCTGACTGGATGCTCTGCGCGCCGGAAGGGCTCCGCGCGCCGCCAGTCCCCACAGTGCGCCCCGGAGCCGCACGAGGCCGTGACGGGACTCACACGTTGCGTTTCTTGACAATCCGCTGACGACGGTGTCGGCGCCGGAGCGAGCCCAGAAGCGGAGCCCGAAGCGCTAGACTCGCACGGTGAACCCGCGAGTCCCCTTGCCGTGCGCCGCCGCCCTCGCCGCCGTCGTGTTGTCCGTCGCGCTCGCCGCCGGAAGGAGTCGGCGGGGGGCATGACCGCGGACGAGACGCTGCGGGCCTGCCGCCACGCCCTGGACCACAACCTCGCCCTGGCCGCCGGGGAGTCGGTCCTCGTCGTCACCGACGCGTCGATGCAGGCCCTGGGCCAGGCCTTCGCCGAGGCGGCCCGTGCCCTCACGTCGCGCGTCGACGTCGACGTGATCCCGGTGGGGGAGCACAGCGGGGCGGAGCCGCCCCCGGGGACCGCCCGCAGGATGGCCGCCGCCGACGTGGCGCTGCTGCTGACCGAGAAGTCCCTCTCCTGGACCAACGCTCGGCGGAGAGCGACGGACGGCGGCACGCGCGTGGCCTCGATGCCCCGTCTTGACGAGTCGATCCTCCGCCGCACGTTGACCATCGACTACGAGATCGTGCGAGAGCGGGCGAACCGGTTCTGCGACCGGCTGGATCGGGCGGCCCGGGTCCGGGTGACGACGGCGGCGGGAACCGATCTCTCACTCAGTGTCCAGGGACGCGTTGCCCACGGGCGCAAGGGGGGGCTCTACCGTGAGCCGGGGCAGTGGGGGAACCTCCCGTGCGGGGAGGCCTTCGTGGCGCCGGTCGAGGGGAGCGCGCGGGGCGTGTACGTCGTCGACGCCTCTCACGGCGGCGTCGGAAGGCTGGTGGAGCCGATTCGCGTCGTCGTGGAAGACGGTCGGGCCGTCCGGATCGAGGGGGGCGGTGAGGCGGCGCGCCTGCGCTCCCTGCTGGAGTCGGTGGGCGAGCCGGAGGCCTTCAACCTTGCCGAGCTCGGGATCGGGTGCAACCACGCCGCCCGCGTCTGCGGGATCACCCTGGAGGACGAGAAGGTCCTGGGCACCTGCCACCTGGCCCTCGGGCGGAACGACCTGTTCGGCGGCACGGTTCGCGCCAGCGTGCACGTCGACGGCGTCGTGACGCGACCCCGCATCCTGCTGGATGGCGAAGACCTCTCGCTCGACGGAGACGAGGTCTAGATCGGGGTCTCGGGGGTGATCGGTCCCGGACGGCTCAGCCGCTCCCGCGGAGCAGCACGGTCAGCATCTGCTTCTCGTCATCGGGCCGAGGCCGGAGAAGGCGCCCCCCGTTCGCCTCGATGAGCTTCTCGGCCGCCGCGAGGTCGGTCCGACGGAACGCCCGACGGCCCGCGTCCCCGGTTTCGGCGCCGGAGGCCGCGTCGGCCGCCGGTGACGAGGCCGCGACGATCTCGATGCACGCGGCGGGGGCGGGACGGCGTCCGCGGGCGGCCTCGGCCTCGGTGCACGACACGCGCACCCTCACCTCGGTGGGGTCGCCGCCGCGGTCGAGCGTGGCGGCGATGAGGATTCGGAGGGCCTCGGTCGCCTGGGTGCGATCGAGGAGGACCTCGGGGACGTCGTTCTCGCTCTCGAAGTGGACGAAGGGGCCGCCGTCCTTCCGCTCGCTGGCCAGCTGTCGGATCACCGTGCGCACCAGCTCGGGGGGCTGTGTGTAGCGGAGGTTGAGCAACACGCGCCGCCGGGCGGCGTGAAAGTCGGCGGGCGTGGTCTCTTCCTCGTCCCCCGGCATCTCGTCCCCCGGGGGCTCGCCTTCGCCGGCGTGCGGGGGGATGGGCTGCCTGGATCGGGAAGCCGCCTCGGCCTCGCGGTCCAGCTCGGGGTCTTCCAGCCCGGCGAGGCGCGGATCGTCCTCGTCCAGGACGGTCTCCGCCAGGTTCCGGAACTGGAAGATGTGGCTCACCTCCTCGCGGAACTCGGGCGGGGCCTCCATGATCGAGACGCCCACGTAGATGCGGGCGCCGCCCGGGGTGGTCAAGGGGAAGTCGAGCCGGTGCTCGGGGGACGGCGGGCGCATTCCCCCCACGATCTCGGCCACGCCCTCGTTGCGGTCGAAGAGCTCGACCACCGATCGTCCCACGCAATCGGAGAGGCTAGTCCTCAGCGTCCGCAGCGCCCCGAGGTTGGCGAAGGTGACGGTGCCACTGGCGTCGGTCGTGAGGATGGCCGACACCATGCTGTTGAGGATCGTCTCCGCGAAGCGTCGCTGCGTGTCGACGTCACTCAGCGCCGACTGCAGGTCACGGGTCCGGTCCAGGACCGCGTCCTCGGTGTCGCGCGCGGCCTGACGAGCCGGCGCCTCCATCAGGGCCGTGACGTCGTTCTGGACGGCGACGAAGTGCGTGAGCCGTCCCTCGTCGTCGCGGACGGGCGCGGTGGACAGGTCGTTCCAGAAGAAGCCGCCATCCTTGCGGTAGTTCTTGAGGAGCACGCGCGAGCCGCGCCCCGCGGCCAGCGAGAGACGGAGCTCGGTCATCGCGGTCACGTCGGTGTCGGGGCCGGTCAGGAGCCGCAGGTTGCGGCCCCGGATCTCGTCGGGACCGTAGCCGGTGATCTCGGTGAAGGCGGGGTTGACCTGGGTCACCGAGTACTCCGACGAGCGCGCATCCAGGAGGCTCAAGCCGACCGGGGCCTGCTCCACGGCCCGCTCCATGAGACGCCGTCGCCTCTCCCGGTGTCGGCGCGCGAGGAGGGCCCGGGTGCGACCGCGGATGCGCGCCGGGTTGAGGGGCTTCGAGAGCGTCTCGTCGGCGCCCACGGAGAGGGCCAGCTCGACCGCACGCTCCGAGATGAGCCCGACCATGAGAATGGGAGGCTGGTCGACCTCGGGCAGGGCCCGGATCCGGCCGCAGACCGAGATGCCGTCCATGACCGACAGGAAGGCGTCGAGGACGATCAGGTCGAGGTCGAGGCTGCGGGCCAGGGCCAGGGCCTCCACCCCGTCCACGGCGTCGGTGACGTCGACGGCCCGGACGTGGAGGATCTGGCGAAGCAGGTTGCGGGTGGCGGAGTCGCTCGTGGCGACGAGTATCGACGATCGTCGCCGGGAGCCCGCCTCGCTCGGCCCTGACTCCACGCTCACGGCGCAATCTTCGACGTTCGCCCGGCCCGGGTCAACCTGCGGTCCTCGCGTGCCCTGCTCGGCCCCCCGACCCTGTGTTCGGGGAGACCCCGGGGTCTCGACGGTCCGCTCCCCCGGACGGCCGGACCGCTGGGGGCGCCACCGGGTGGCCCGGGGGAGAGGACAGGGCCCGCGCCATCATGCGCTCGATCGAGTCGGCGTCGGTCGGGATGCCGCCGGTGATGAGCTCGCAGCCGTCGTCGTGGACCACGTACGCGTTCTCGATCCGCAGCCCGATCCCCTCCTCCTCGATGTAGATGCCGGGCTCGATCATCACGACCATCCCGGCCTCGAGGGGCTGGCGCCGGCGGAAGACGTCGTGGGCGAAGAGGCCGATGGGGTGACCGATCCCGTGGCCGAAATCCGCGGGCGCGCCCCGCGCCTCCAGGGCCTCGCGCGCGACGGTGTCGAGGCTCTTCGAGCCGTCCGGAGTCTCTCTTCCCCGCAGGTAGACGCCGGCCCGGCAGGCGGCGGCGGCGGCCCGGTGCGCTTCGTCCAGGGCGTCGTAGAGCTCACGTGCGCGCGGAGAGAACCGGCCCCCCACCGGGAGGGTGCGGGTGTAGTCGGAGGCGTAGTGCCGGACGTAGCAGCCGATGTCGGTGACGACCACCTCGCCCTCGACGAGAGCGTCGCGGTTGTCCATGTAGTGAAAGTCGAGGGCGTTGGCGCCGGAGGCGACGATGGGCGGGAAGCTGTCGCCCTCGCACCCGAGCTGGCGGGAGTGATAGCGAACGGCCTCGGCGATGGCCCCTTCGAAGCCTCCCGGCCGATACATGTGCAGGCTGCGGCGCAGGGCCTCGACCGTCGCCCGGGAGGCGCGCCTCAGCAGCTCGATCTCGTGGGCGTCCTTGATCGCCCGCATGCCGTGGATCGGGCCGTTCAACGCGAAGCGACCCCGCACCGCAGACGTGCCGGGAAGCTGCACGAGGCCGGCGTCGGCCCGGTCTCCGAGGTAGAGGGCATCGAGGTTCTCGAGGGCGGGGAGGTCGTTCTCGCCCCAGAGGAGGGCCTCCGAGGGCAGGGGCCACACGAGGCCGCCGTGGCGCACCTCGGCCTGAAGACGAGCGCGTCGCTCGGCGGGGGGACCTTCGGTGGGAGCGAGGACGCGCGCGGTCAGGGGAAGTGCGGCGAGGGACGCCGCCAGCACCGCGGCCGCTCCCACGCTCCCGCGCAGGCAGCTCGGCCAGGGCGGGCCGGACTCGGCTCCACGCCGGGTGTGCACGAGGAGCCCGCCGAGGACGAACAGGACAGCGAGGGTGAGGGCCCAGGGACGGATCCCGGTGACGAGGGGGCCGAAGCCCCAGGCGAGACCGGCACCGATCGTGGCGCAGGCCAGGAGGACGCCCCAGCGGGCCTTCCAGGTGCCCAGGAGCAGGAGCACGACGGCCACCCCGACGGCCGGCCAGCGTCCCTCGGGGCGTCCGCCGGTGACGGTCGGGACGGCGAGGGCGAGGGCGACGAGCAGCATGAGAAGGGTGCCCAGACGGGGCAGCGCCCGGGTGAGGGTCAGGGCCCCCAGGGCCAGCAGGGGCAGGAGACAGGCGACCACCCAGATCTCGGCCCCGTGGAAGACGAGGAGGCCGGCTCCCACGAGCACGGCGAGGAGGGCCGAGAACGCCATGACGGTGACGTGGAAGAAGCGGGGCGCGACGATGCCGATGAGCGCCCCGGCGGCGGCGAAGGCCAGGCGCGCGGTGGTGTCCAAGTGGTCCTCCTCGTCGAGGGAGCGTCGAGGCCGCGGGTCGCGTGTCGCGACCACCGCCGGAATGATAGCCCGGGGGGGAAGCGCGGATCTCCAGTCTGTGGCAGGATGAGGACCTCAACCAGGGAGGTGACATGGGTCCCGGGGACCGGGCTCTCCTGAAGAGCCTGCTGGTCGACGCGCGGCTGCTCGCCCTCGGCGTGGTGGACCGTGGAGAGCCCGTGGTGGGCCTGCTGCCCTTCGCGGTGGCCGAGGATTTCTCTGCGGTCGACGTCCAGGCGTCGCAGCTGGCCCGCCACACGCGGGGGCTGACGCCGGGAGCCCGCTTCAGCGCCGTCGTTCACCGGCCTGACGACGGCGACCCCCTCCAGGTCCCGCGGGTGATCCTGGAGGGTGTGGTCGACCCCTTGGGTCCCGAGCGACCCGAGCGGGAGCCGGCGATCCGCGCGTTCGTGCGACGCTTCCCGACCGCGGCCATGACCCTGGCCCTGCCCGACTTCGCCCTGTATCGGCTGGAGCTCGAGGGGGGCCGCCTGGTCGCGGGCTTCGGGAGCGCGCGCATCCTGTCGCGCGCCGATTTTCGAGATCTGGCGGGCGAATGACAGCCGTATAATCCCGGAGGCCGCGGGTCGCGGCAGGCCACGTGTGTCCAGCATCGGACGAACGGGGGCAGCAAATGGGCAAGCCGCTCAAGGTCGTGGTCGTGGGGGACTCGCAGCACGAAGCCCTGCGTGTCGCGGCGGATCTCGAGCAGTGCGGCTACGACCTGGTCTTCTCCCTGGTCTCCAGCGAGACGGCCCTGGCCGCGGCCGCCCGGGGGGAGCCGGACCTCGTCGTGGCCTGGCGGTCGACGTCATCGCTTCCCGCCGAGACCGTCCTGACCACCCTCCGGGCGGGCGGTCTGCGGGTTCCCGTGTTCGTCTACTCCACCGTCTACACCGAGGAGGAGATCGTGGCCCTCGTGCGGGCGGGAGCGGCGGACTGTCTCCGGAGGGGGGACCTGCCCCGTCTCCGCTCCGCGGTGGAGCGCGAGCTGGAGGCCCGCGCCGCCCGGATGAAGGCGGGCGCGTCCGAGATCGACGCCGACGGCCGGTACCAGGCCCTCATCGAGGAGATTCCCGCGCTGACCTACGTGGCCTGGGCGGACGAGAACGGGAGCCGTGCCTACGTCAGCCCCCAGCTGCTGGCCATGACCGGGTACTCCCCGGCCCAGTGGCTCGCCGAGCCCGACCTGTGGGCACGCCGCCTTCACCCCGGCGATCGCGAGCGCGTGCTGCGCCAGTTCCGGGAGGCGTGTGCCAGCGGGGGGAGGTTCGCCTCGGAGTATCGGATCCTCGACCACGAGGGGCGGGTGCTCTGGTGGCGCGACGAGGGCCGGGCCCTGACCGCTCCGGACGGCACCACGCGGTTCGTGCGGGGATTCGTCCTGGACCTGACCGAGCAGAAGCTGGCCGAGGAGTCCCTCCGGCGCATGAGGTTCTACGACCAGCTGACCGGGTTGCCCAATCGAGTGCTCCTCCTCAACCGGCTCGGCCGGGGGCTGGCGGAGGCGGCGCGCACCGGACAGCCCCTGGCCCTGCTCATCCTGGCCCTGGACCGCTTCCGCGAGGTCGGCAACACGCTCGGCCACCACAACGCGGACCTGATCGTGCGGGAGCTGGCGGCGCGGCTCGGCGAGGTGCTCGGCACCTCCGACGGGGTGGCGCGGCTGCGTGGGGACGAGTTCGGGGTGCTGCTGCCCGACGCCGACGCCAGCGTGGCCGGTCGGATGGCGGCCCAGACCCTCAACGTCCTCGAGAAGCCCTTCGTGGTGCAGGACCTGCCCATCGAGATCTCGGCCAGCGTCGGCATGGCGATCGCCCCCGAGCACGGGGCGGAGGCGGAGCTTCTGCTCCGCCGCGCGGACGTGGCGGTGCAGGCGGCCCGCAGGGTCGGGGGCGGGGCCTCGGTGGTGTACTCGAAGGAGCACGAGCCCCACGACCCTTCGCAGCTGGCCCTGCTCGGCGAGCTGCGCCAGGCGCTCGACGCGAACCAGCTCCTGCTCCACTACCAGCCGAAGGTCGACCTCAGGACGCGCACCGTCATCGGTGCGGAGGCGCTCCTGCGCTGGCCGCATCCGAGGCGGGGGCTGGTGCCGCCGCTCGACTTCATTCCCCTGGCCGAGCAGACCGGTCTCATGCGTCCGCTCACCCGCTGGGTGCTCGAGCGTGCGGTGGCGGAGACGAAGGCCTTCGTGCGGGACGGACGGGCCCTGCCGGTGGCGGTCAACGTCTCCGCTCGGAACCTCTACGACACCGAGATCATCGACGACGTGGCCCACGCTCTGCTCACCCACGCCGTGCCCGCCCAGCGCCTGCAGGTCGAGGTGACGGAGAGCGCGGTGATGGCCGACGCCGGTCGGGCGGCGGCGGTCCTCGGGGGCCTGACCCGCCGCGGCGTGGGCGTCTCCATCGACGACTTCGGGGTCGGGAACTCGTCGCTGCGGCTCCTGCGCCGTCTCCCCGTCGGGGAGCTGAAGATCGACCAGTCCTTCGTCAGCGGAATGGTGGGCAACGGCGGGGAGGACACCGCCATCGTCCGCTCGACGACCGACCTGGGCCACAACCTCGGCCTGACCGTGGTGGCGGAGGGGGTCGAGGACCAGTGGACGCTCGACGCCCTGGCGGGGCTGGGCTGCGATCAGGCCCAGGGCTTCTACATCGCTCGCCCCATGGCCGCGGGGGACCTGGTGCGCTGGCTGGGCCAGGCGCCCTGGCGCATGGCCGAGAGCTGAAGAGCGGGCCCTGGCCCGCCCGACGAGAGCCGTGGCCCGGCCCGCAGACCCCCGCGGGTGAGATACTCGGACACGGAGGAACATCGAGATGAGTGACGAGTCGGCGACGGCCGGGGCGGCCATCAGCTCCCAGTACGCCATCACCCTGCGCATCGACTACCCCCGGGCGGCGGGCCGGATCGCGAAGATCGCGGCGACGATCGGGGATCAGGGCGGCGTGATCGGGGCCATCGACCTCGTGCAGATCCGGGGAAACCGGAGCGTGCGGGACTACACCGTGGAGTGTGCCTCCACCGAGCACGCCCGGCGGATCATCCAGGCGGTCCGGGGCGTGGAGGACCTGAAGCTCGAGTCGGTCTCCGACGACACCTTCCTCATGCACCTCGGGGGCAAGCTCGAGATCCACTCGAAGGTCGCCCTCAAGACCCGGGCCGACCTCTCGATGGCCTACACCCCGGGGGTCGCCCGCGTGTGCAAGGCCATCGAGGCCGAGCCGAAGATCTCCCACAACCTGACCATCCGGAGGAACTGCGTGGCCGTGATCTCCGACGGCAGCGCGGTGCTGGGCCTGGGGAACATCGGGCCGCGCGCGGCCATGCCGGTCATGGAGGGGAAGGCGATCCTCTTCAAGGAGTTCGCCAGAGTCGACGCCTTCCCGCTGTGCCTCGACACCCAGGATCCCGACGAGATCGTCTCGATCTGCCGGGCGGTGGCGCCCACCTTCGGCGGCATCAACCTCGAGGATATCTCCGCGCCGCGCTGCTTCGAGATCGAGCGGAGGGTGCAGGAGGCGGTCGACATCCCCGTGTTCCACGACGACCAGCACGGGACCGCGGTGGTGGTGCTGGCCGCGACCCTCAACGCCCTCAGGATCACCGGCAAGCGCCCCCAGGACATGAAGCTGGTGGTGAGCGGCGCCGGCGCCGCGGGCTGGGCCTGCACCCGCGCCCTCAAGGACCTGGGCATGGGGAAGATCGTGGTCTGCGATCGTCAGGGCATCCTGCACCGGGGTCGCGACGCCGGCGACAACCCGGCCAAGCAGTGGTTCGTGGAGGAGACCAACCCCGATCAGGAGAAGGGTGGGGTGAAGGACGCGATCCGCGGGGCCGACATGTTCATGGGGCTCTCGAGCCCGGGGCTGCTGAACCGGGAGGACGTGAAGAAGATGGCCGCGGATCCCATCGTCTTCGCCATGGCCAACCCAACGCCGGAGATCATGCCCGAGGAGGCGGAGGGGATCGTCCGAGTGATGGCCACCGGCCGCAGCGACTTCCCGAACCAGATCAACAACGTGCTGGCGTTCCCCGGCATCTTCCGGGGGGCCCTGGACGCACGGGCGCGCCGCATCAACGACGAGATGAAGGGAGCGGCGGCCCAGGCCATCGCCGAGGTGGTGACGGAGGCGGAGCTCTCGCCCGACTACATCGTCCCCAGCGTCTTCAACCGGACGGTGGCCACCGAGGTGGCACACGCGGTCTCGCGGGCGGCCCGGAGCACCGGGGTCGCCCGGCGCATCCCCAAGGGCATCGACATCTACCGCTGAGCGGGAGGACGCTCGCTACAGGCCGACCGGCTCGTCCTCGTAGTCCTCGGGGTCGGCCTCGGTCTCCTGCGGCAGGTTCCGCAGCGCCTCTCGCACCAGCGTCTGGTGGACGACCTCCTCGTCGCGCAGCTCCTCGAACAGGCGGCGGACGTCGTCGTCGGCGATGTGCGGGAGGGCCTTGACGAAGAACTCCTGGGCCTTGGTCTCGGCGCGCAGGGCCACGCCCATGGCCTGCCGTGCCGACATGAAGGCACGCGTCTCGTCGTAGTCGGGGGCCTCGACGTCCCAGAGCATGTCGCGTGAGACCCGCCTCGGGACCTCGCCGAAGAGGGCCCGGCGCCGCTTCTTGAGCTCCTCGCCGTGCTTCTCCTCGTTGCCCGCCATCGCCTCGAAGAACGCCGCCGCCTCCGGGGTGTGGTGCTGGGTCATCTGACTCACGAACTCGAGGTAGCGCTCCCGCGCCTCCTCCTCGACGAGGATGGCGAGGTCGAGGGCGTCCTGCAGGTCCAGGGTGGCAAAGTCGATTGTCTCGGCCATGATGCCGCCAGTCTATCAGCCTGGAGAGGACTCTGGTCGGGCCCGGCCGGGTCGCGGCTCGGCCAGGTCCGGGAAGAACGTGGCGTGCCGGACGACGACGGCGGCCGGGACGGTCCGCCTTGCGAGCGGGAGCGCTTCGCACTTAAACTACCGGTGTTGAAGGGTTTCGGCAGGAACAAGCACAGCACCTTCGCCCGACGCCTCGTGGCCGTGGCTCTGGTCGCGACGCCCGTGTTGGCGCAGCCGGCGTCGTCTCCCCTCACCGTCCTCACCAGCACCCTGCGCCGCGAGGTCCCGACCGTCGTCCGGAACGGGGTCGAGATGGTGGCCATCGAGGACGTGGCGGTGGGCTTCGGGATGACGGTGACCAGCGACGCCCGCGGGGGGGCGGCGACGCTGACCGTCGGGTCCCACGAGGTGGGGCTGTACGAGGGCAAGAGCCTGGCCTCCGTCGACGGCGACCTGCGGCTGCTGTCGGCGCCGGTGCGCCACGAGGACCGGCGCTGGCTGGTCCCGGTGGACGGCGTCCCCCGGCTCCTGGAGCCGCTGCTGGGGCAGCCCGTGGAGTGGCGGGTGGTGTCGCGAGTGCTCATCGTGGGCCGCGTCTCGATCCCTCGGGTCTCCGTCAGCACCTTCGCGTCCGCGGAGGCCGTTCGGGTGGTGTTCGATGCCAGCGAGAGCGTGCCCTTCCGCGTCGAGCAGGCGGCGGATCGCATCACCGTCTCCATCGACCGCGACCTCGTCGACGCCTCGGTGACGCCGGGGAGCCCGGGGGGCGGGATCGTGGAGTCGGTGGAGTTCCTGGGAGGCGAGGAGAACACGTTCGCGGTCCACCTCGGGCCGGGCTTTCGCGAGGTCCGGGCCAGCGAGCAGGAGTCGCCACCGCGCCTCGTCCTCGAGCTGCGGGGTGAGACGGCCCGCGCCGACGCCGCGACCTCCCCTCCGGCCCGGCCGGCCCCGGCCCCGCCCCGTCGGGCGCCGGTCCCCGCGGACGACGTCATCCGTACCATCGTCATCGATCCCGGCCACGGGGGCGACGAGGTGGGGGCCCGGGGCCCCGGGGGCACCCTCGAGAAGAACGTGTCCCTCGCCATCGCCCGCCGCCTCCGCGACGAGATCGTCAACGCCCTCGGCGTCCAGGTCTTCCTGACCCGCAACCGGGACGTCGAGATGGACCTCGACGCGCGCACCGCGGTGGCCAACAACTACAAGGCGGACCTGTTCGTCTCGATCCACGCCAACGCGGTCCGGGCCCGCGGGGCGAGGGGCAGCGAGGTCTACTTCCTCTCGTACCAGGCCAGCGACGAGGAATCGCGGCGCATCGCCCAGCTGGAGGGGGCGGCGGTGCCCCTGGGCTCGGTCGCCCCGGGCTCGGACCTCGCGGTGATCCTGTGGGACATGGCCCAGGCCGAGCATCTCGAGGAGTCGTCGGCACTGGCCACGCGGATCCAGGAGTCGCTGGCCGGGGTGACCGGGTCCGAGAGCCGGGGCGTCAAGCAGGCCCCTTTCCGGGTGCTGGTGGGCGCGACGATGCCGGCGGTGCTGGTGGAGGTGGCGTTCATCTCCAACCCCGAGGAGGAGGCGCTGCTGAGCTCGGCGGGCTATCAGGCCAAGATCGCACGCGCCTTGATGCGGGGCATCGCGCGCTACCGGAGTGAGCGCGAAGCCCGCCTCGGCGCGGAGACGGCGGGCCGACCCTGAGGCGAGGCCATGACGCCACGGCGGGCGAACATCTCCACCGCAGTCGGGCTGATCGCGCTCCTGGCGGTGGTGGCCCTGACCGCCCCCCGGTGGTCGGGTCTGCTCCGCGAGCCCCTGGCCGTCTTCGAGGGCGAGGAGGGCACGACCGTGGATTCGGCACAGCCCTCGCTCCCCGGAGCCGAGGCCCCGGCCGCGCGGCGCATCAGCGTCCGCCTCTACTTCGAGGCGCCGGAGAGCGAGGGGCTGGTCTCCGAGGAGCGGACGATCGCCTTCTCCGACGACCTCGCCCGGCAGATCCGAACCCTCGTCGATGAGCTGATCCGCGGCCCGGAGACCGCGCTGCAGCCGACGCTTCCGCCGGAGACGAAGGTCCTCGAGGTCTTCGTCACCGCCCACGGCGTGGCCTACGTGAACCTCTCCGGGGAGGCCGGCGCGCTTCCCGGCGGCTCGCGGTCGGAGCTGCACGCGGTCTACTCGGTGGTGAACAGCGTGGTCGCCAACTTCCCGGCGGTTCGTCGCGTCCAGATCCTCGTGGAGGACCGCATGGTCGTCTCCCTCGGAGGGCACGTCGACCTGTCGCGCCCGCTTCCCGCGGACATGACGCTGACGATCCTGCCTCCGGTGCCCTCGGAAGGCGCGACGCCCGGGAGCGCTCCTCTGGCCCCGGAGGAGTCCGGAGCCACCCGCTGAAAGGGTTCCCCATGCTTCTCGCGCTCGTCCTCGCGGTGATCCTGTCGGCGCCGGCTCCGGCGGCGGCCCAGGAGGGGTCGGCCGCCATCGAGGAGGCGGAGCGCCTGGCCGGCGAGGCCCGGGCGCAGGCGGCGGGGGATCCGGCGGCCGCGCTGGAGCGGGCGCGCCGGGCCCTCGCCCTCACGAACGAGTTCAACCCCACCGTCTTCGTCGAGATGGGACGGAAGGGAGAGGTCGTGGAGGACGAGTTCCAGGCCGCGCGCGAGGCCTACGGCGAGCACCGGGCGCGCCTGTACGAGGCGGTGGGGGTCATCCTGGTGGGCCAGGGCCAGACCCTGGCCGGGAGCCGCTACCTGGGCCGGGCCTTCCTCCTCGACCCGACCCCGGCGCGGGGCGTGACCCTGGCCCGGGCCCAGACCGTCCTCGGTCGGGGGCGGGAGGCGCTCGACACGATCCAGAGGGCCATCGCCGGCGTCACCTCGCTGAGCCCGGAGGTGGCCCGGGCGATCGCCGAGGCCGTCGACGCCGCCCGCCTGCCCAGCGCCCAGGCAGAGATCGATCGCGGGCGGTTGAAGGCCACCTTGAAGGACGACGTGGTCCTGCGTGAGGGCCCCGTGACCTTCCCCGCGGGGACGCGGCTCTCGACCCACCCGTCCTTTCGTGTCGAGGACGCCGCCCTCAACCTCATCTATGCGGCCGAGGAGTCGTGCCGGCACTGCTCGGCCGACCTGGGCGCCCTCGCGCGCCTCATCCCGGAGGGGGTGCGGGTGCTGGCGCTCCCCGCCTCCGACGAGGCGGACGTGGCCCTGCGCCAGGTGCTGGAGATCTACGGCTATTCTTGGCCGCTGCTCCTGGGGCCGGACGTGGCGTCGCACCTGCGCCTCGAGCCCCGGAGCGTCCTCGTGGTGGCGCGCGGAGGTTGGAGCGTCGCCGTGTTCCGCCCGCCCTTCGGGCCGACGCTGGCGAAGGGGCTGGAGGCCCTGCAGCGGGAGGACGTTCGGGAGACGGTGCCTCGCCGCCTGTGGGATCGCCGCCCCCCGGATCGCCGCCCCCTGCCTCCGCCCCCGGGGCTTCTCGAGGACGGTCTCGCCCCGGGGGAGGACGAGCCGTTTCCCCCCGAGTTCACGGCGGCGGTGGAGGCCTACCGGTCGGGGCGGTACCGGGAGGCGCTGAAGGGCTTCGACGCCCTGGAGGCGAGGGGCGACGGGTGGCTGCTGCCGCCGGAGGCGCGCCTCAACCGGGCGCTCTGCCTCGCGGGGCTGGGCCAGCGCCAGGAGGCACGGCGGATCCTCCTGCGCACCGGCGACAGCCGCTTCGAGGACGCCATCGACGCGACCCTCGAGCGCGTGGCGCCCCCCGTGCCGTAGCCCTTGGGATTCGCATTCGAAGACTCCGTCGGTTAGATTGGCGAGAGATCAGAGGCCAGGAGGTTGGACATGACGGAGACGGCCCGAGCGGTCATCGAGACGGGCAAGGGGGAGATCGAGATCGAGCTCCTCCCCGACAAGGCACCCGGACACGTGAAGAACTTCCTGAAGCTCGCGCGCGAGGGGTTCTACGACGGGACGACGTTCCACCGCGTCATCCCGGGCTTCATGATCCAGGGGGGCTGCCCCAACACCAAGGACACCGGGGGCTCGAAGGGAGCCCACGGCACCGGCGGGCCGGGCTACCAGATCGACGCCGAGTTCAACGACACCACCCACGCCCGGGGCGTCGTGTCCATGGCGCGGGCCCAGGACCCGAACAGCGCCGGGTCCCAGTTCTTCGTGTGCGTCAAGGACTCCACCTTCCTCGACGGCCAGTACAGCGCCTTCGGGCGCGTCGTGCGGGGGATGGAGGTGGCCGACGCCATCGTGAACGCCCCGCGGGACCCCCGAGACAACCCCAAGGAGCGCATCGAGATGAAGGTCCGGGTGGTCGAGCCCGGGGCCTGATCGTGGATGGCTGCCCCGACCGAGACCGAGGTCAAGCTCCCCGTGGCCGACCTCGACCGGCTGCGTGAGGCATTGACCCGTCTCGGCGCCCGGCTCACGCGAGAGCGCCACCTGGAGGACAACGTCCTCTTCGACGACGAGGCGGGCTCGCTGGCCAGGGCCGGCGCCGTGCTCCGCCTGCGCCGCACCCCGGGGAAGAGCCTCCTCACGTACAAGGGCCCGCGTCGCGTCGAGGAGGGGATCAAGGTGCGCGAGGAGCGCGAGACCGCGGTCGGCGAGCCGGACGAGGTCCACGCCATCTTCACGACCCTCGGCTACCGCCCCGTCTTCCGGTACCAGAAGCACCGCGAGACCTGGACCCACCGCGACCAGCAGGTTCTCCTGGACGAGACCCCGGTGGGCACCTACGTCGAGATCGAAGGGGACCCCGCCGGAATCCGCGCCGTCACCGCCGACCTCGACCTGGACCCCGGGGACTACATGACCGACTCGTACGTCGATCTCTTCTTCGCCCAGGGCGGCCAGGGGGACATGGTCTTCGGCGGATGAGCTGAAGGCCACGTCGAAGCGAGACCCGGCGTCGCCCCGCGCCGGAGCAACCTCCCGCCCCGGGGTCGCTCCGGCGCCCGCCGCCGCCCCGACCGGGCGCCGCCCCTGTCCCGGCCCCTCCGCCCGAGATCCCTGTAGACTGGAGACACGCTATGAAAGGGTGGAAGGCCTAGTGGTCGCCGACTGATGAAGGCCATGGTCCTCGCCGCGGGCCTGGGCCTGCGGATGCGGCCGCTGACGCTGGTGCGGGCGAAGCCGGTGCTGCCCGTGCTGAACCGCCCCCTCCTCCACTGGACGCTGGAGCACCTGGCCCGTCACGGCGTGGACGACGTGATCGTGAACCTCCACCACCTGCCCGACACCGTGACCGAGGCGCTGGAGGATGGACGCCCCTTCGGCCTCCGGATCCGCTACGCGCACGAGCGGCCCATCCTCGGAACCGGGGGGGGGCCGCGGGCGGTGCGCGACGTCCTCGGGCAACAGCCCGTCCTCCTCGTGAACGGTGACGTGCTGTTCGACTTCGACCTGAGCGACCTCGTGGCCCGGCACCGCGCCTCCGGAGCACGGGCGACCCTGGCCCTGCTGCCGAACCCCGACCCGCGGGCCTACGGCTCGGTCGTGACCGACCGCGATGGCCGCATCCTCTCCCTGGCCGGCCTGCCCCGGGACGCCCGGGGGACGCGATCGCTCTTCACCGGCGTGCACGTGCTGGATCCCGGCCTCCTCGACCGGCTGCCCGAGGGGCCCTCGGACTCCGTGCGTGACCTGTACGCCCCCATGGTGGCGGAGGGGGAGCGGCTGGACGGCGTGCGCGTGCGCGGTGCGTGGTACGATTTCGGCCACCCCTCGCGGTATCGCGACACGCAGCTGCGTCTGCTGCCGGGGCGAGGCCGGGATCGTGTCCTCCTCCACCCCCGCGCGCGGGTGAGCGACGGCGCCCGCGTGCGTCGCTCGGTGGTGGGCGCCGGCGTCGACGTCGGCGAGGAAGCGCTCGTCGACCGCTCCGTCCTGTGGGATGGAGCGACGATCGAGGCGGGGGCCCGGGTGGAGGAGTCGATCCTGGTGTCCGGGGCGCTCGTCCGGCGGGGCGAGCACGCCCGTGGCGTGGCGATCGTCCCCTGGCGCGGGCTGAAGGGGCTCGCGGAGAACGTGGAGGTCAGGGGCCACATGGCCTGGGTGAAGCTGAGATGACGGAGACGAGCGTGACCGAGGATCCGGTCCGCGGCTACCTCGCCTCGTGGCCGGGGCGTGGCGAGGGTGACGCGGTCGTCACCCCACTCTCCGGCGACGCCTCCACCCGGCGGTACTTCCGGGTGGTGGCCGGGGGAAGAAGCCTGGTCATCGCCCTCTATCCGGAGGCGTTCGTGCCGGAGGAGCTCACCTTCGTGCTCGTGCGGGACCTCCTCGAGGGCTACGGCCTGCCGGTGCCCAGGGTGGTGGACGTCGACGGCCCGCGGGGGGTGGTCCTCCAGGAGGACCTCGGGGACCGCACCCTGCAGGAGGTGCTGAAGGAGGCCAGCGCGTCTCGTCGAGAGGAGCTCTACCGGGAGGCGATCGACGACGTGACCACGCTGCAGCGCAAGGCCGTCGAGGGGCCGCAGGGAGCCGAGTGCTTCCAGGTCGCCTTTGACATCGAGAAGCTGACCTGGGAGCTGCACTACTTCCAGAAGCACTACCTGGAAGGGCACCGGCGTCGGGAGCTGACGGTGGAGGACCGGGCGACGCTGTCCGAGGCCTTCCACCTCCTGTGCCAGGAGATCGCCTCCTGGCCGCGCGTTCTGTGCCACCGCGACTACCACAGCCGCAACCTGATGCTGCACGCGGACCGGCTCTACTGGATCGACTTCCAGGACGCCCGCATGGGGCCGACGACGTACGACCTCGCGTCGCTCCTGCACGACGCCTACGTGGACGTGCCCGAGGATCTGCGGGAGGAGCTGGCGGAGCGGTTCCGGCAGCGGGCGGTGCCGGGCGAGTCCCGCGACCTCTTCCGGCGGCGTTTCGACCTGATGTCGGTCCAGCGGACGCTCAAGGCGCTGGGCACCTTCGGCTACATGGCCACGGTGCGACGCAACCCGGTGTACCTGCCCTACATCCCCCGGACCCTGGGCCACGCCCGGCGCATTCTCTCTCGCTATCCGCAGCTCGAGCGGCTCTGGCGCACCCTGGCCCGCCACCTCGAGGAGCTGGCCTGACGGAAAGGAACGAGATGGACACGGTGAGCATCGGGGAGTTTCGCAGCCACGTGGACGAAGAGGTGCGGGTCCGGGGCTGGCTCCACAACAAGCGGTCGAGCGGCAAGCTCCGCTTCCTCATCGTCCGCGACGGTTCCGGGTATGCCCAGGCCGTCGTCTCGAAGAAGGCGGTGGCGCCGGAGGCCTGGGAGGCGGTGGACGGCGCGGGGCAGGAGTCCTCCCTCGAGGTGACGGGACGGGTGCGGCACGACGACCGGGCGCCAGGCGGCTACGAGATGGACGTCAGCGGGATCGAGATCCTCGACAGCGTCCACGACTTCCCGATCACCCCCAAGGAGCACGGCACCGCCTTCCTCATGGAGAACCGGCACCTGTGGCTGCGCTCGACCCGCCAGCACGCCATCGCCCGGGTCCGGCACACCGTGGTCAAGGCCACGCGGGACTTCCTCGACGACCAGGGGTACATCCTCGCCGACACGCCGATCTTCACCCCGGCGGCCTGCGAGGGAACGACGACGCTGTTCGCCGTGCCCTACTTCGACGAGGGGACCGCCTACCTGACCCAGAGCGGCCAGCTCTACAACGAGGCCACCGCCGCCGCGCACGGGAAGGTGTACTGCTTCGGGCCGACCTTCCGCGCCGAGAAGTCGAAGACGCGGCGGCACCTGACCGAGTTCTGGATGGTCGAGCCGGAGATCGCCTTCGCTCACCTGGACGACGCCATCGACCTCGCCGAGGGGCTGGTGTGCGCGGTGGTCGAGCAGTGCCTCGAGAAGCGCAAGGAGGAGCTGAAGCTTCTCGAGCGCGACACCACGACTCTGGAGAACGTGAAGCGCCCCTTTCCCCGGCTGCACTACGACGACGCCATCAAGCTGATCCAGGAGAAGGGCTCCGAGACCCAGTGGGGAAGCGACTTCGGGGGCACGGACGAGACGGTGATCGCCGAGGCCCACGACCGACCGGTGGTCGTCCACCGCTTCCCGGCCCAGACCAAGGCCTTCTACATGGCCACGGACCCCGAGCGGCCGGAGCTCAGCCTCTCCGCCGACATCCTGGCCCCCGAGGGCTACGGCGAGATCGTGGGCGGGGGCGAGCGCCTCGCCGACCACGACCTCCTCCTCCAGAAGATCCAGGGAGCACGACCTTCCCCGGGAGGCCTTCCAGTGGTACCTGGACCTCCGGAAGTACGGCTCCTTCCCCCACGCCGGCTTCGGGATGGGGATCGAGCGGGTGATCACCTGGATCTGCGGGATCGACCACCTCCGGGAGACGATCGCCTTCCCGCGGATGCTGTACCGGATCTACCCCTGAGCCCCTCATGATCGCGGTCTACGTCTCCGGGCACGGGTTCGGGCACTCCACGCGCACCGCCGAGGTCCTGCGCAAGGTGCGGGAGCGGGCCCCCGACCTGCCGATCACGGTCAGCACCTCGGCCCCGGCCTTCCTGTTCGAGGGGGTGGTGGCTCCGCCGTTGGCGATGCGGCGGGTCGAGTGCGACGTTGGCCTCGTGCAGAAGGACGCGCTCGTGATCGACGAAAGGGCGACGGCCGCGCGCTGCCAGCAGTTCGCGGCGGGATGGGACGACCTGGTGACCTCCGAGGCCGAGTGGCTGAAGCGCGCGGGGGCCCGCCTCGTCCTCGGGGACATCCCGCCTCTGGCCTTCGCCGCCGCCGATGCCGCGGGGGTGCCCTCGGTGGCCCTGGGGAACTTCTCCTGGGACTGGATCTACGGCCACCTGGCCCCGCGAGAGCCGGCCCTGGGCGAGGCGGCGGCCCTCGCCCGAGAGGCGTATGGGCACGCCGCGTTTCTTCTCAAGCTCCCCTTCGCGGGCGACCTCGGGGCGTTTCGCCGGATCGAGGAGGTGCCGCTCGTCGCCCGGCGGCCGCGGGTGTCGAAGGACGAGGCGCGGCGCCGACTCGGTCTCGGGCCCGAGCCCGTCGTCCTGCTCTCCTTCGGAGGACCGGGGCTCCCGGGCATCGACCTCGGGGCCTACGGGGCGCTCGACGCGTACCGCTTCGTGCTGACCGGAAGCTCCGGCGACGGGGGAGCGCCGGCGAACCTCCGGCGCCTGGAGGGGCGGGACGTGGAGGCGGCCGGGCTGGAGTACACCGACCTGGTGGGGGCGGCGGACGTCGTGGTCACGAAGCCGGGCTACGGCATCGTCACCGACTGCATCGGGGCGGGGACGCGGATGGTCTACACCGACCGGGGGGACTTCCCGGAGTACCCGATCCTCAGCCGCGAGATGACGCGCTACATCCCCTCCGTCCACGCCACGAACGGCGAGATCCGCGAGGGGCGCCTCGGCCCGGCCCTGGACGCGGTGCGAGCGATGCCGCTTCCGCCGAGACCGCGGATCGACGGGGCCGAGGTCGCGGCCGAGCGCCTGCTGGCCGAGGTCGTCCACTAGCAGGTCCCTTGCAGGGCCGGTCGGGGGATCGAGCGGGCGGGCGCTGCCAGCTCATGACCGTCGAATCATGAAACTCGATTTCAAGTGACTCTGTCCGCACCGAGTCACCTGAAATCGGATCTCAGGATCACCATGTCCTGAGCCGGTCGTGCGTCGAGCCGATCCGAACCGGTCCGCTCGTCAGAGGCCGAGGAACGTCAGCCCGTGCATCGCGTACTTCTCGATCTCTTCCCGGTGCTTGCGGAAGAGCTCGACGTTGGCGGGGGGGACGGTGAGGGTCTCGGCCCCCTCCTCGCCCATCTTCGTCACACCCTCCTCGAGCTGCTTCATCTGCGACTCGGAGATCTTGTCCGCGCCGGGGACGCCCTCGCGCCGGGCGGCCTCCAGGGCCACGCGGATGGCCTTCTGAATCTGCCCGGCGGCCTCCGACATCACCTCGGCCGGCCTCCGGCCGGTCTGCGCCTCGGTCTTCGCGGCCCCCGCGGCGACGTACACCGCGGTCTGGATGGCGTAGTACTCCCGCTCCGACATGCCCTCCTCGGCCAGGGCCCGGACCTGGGCCAGGCGGAGGTCCCCGTACATCTGCACCGCCCTGCTGCCCAGGCCGAGGACCTCACCGGGGGTGAGGGTCTCGCCGTCCTTCTCGGTCCGCTCCCGCAGCTCCTCGAGATCGGCCTTGTGCGTCTCGTAGACCTCGTGGACCGCACGGCGGACCCCGAGAAAGGTGAGGAGGCGGGACTCCGGGATCACCCCGTCTTCCGGGCGCTCGTAGGGGTGGGCGTTGGCCTTCTTCTCCCATTCGCCGATCTCGTCGGCCTTCGCGGTGAGGCCCTCCACGCTCGCGGCCATGTCGGTGGCCTGGTCCTTGAGCCAGAACAGCCCGAGGCCGAGGCCCAGCGCGAGGGCGATCCCCGCGACGACGGCCAGACACCCGCAGCCGGCCAGGATCTTCGTCCCCGTTCCCATGCGCCCTCCCCCCTGACGTGTGGGTCGGCAGAGTATAGCTTCCGGCCGGGGTCCCGGCGGGAGTCGGGGTATGATGGGGTCTCCGTTCCCCCGAGGCCGGAGGGAGGGGAACGAGGAGGATCGATGGAACCGACGTGGCACGACGGTCTGAGTCGCAAGGCCCTGGTGGAGCTGGTCGAGGCGTTGCTCCTGGCCATGGACAAGTCCGTGCCGCGTCTGGACGCGATCGCCCACCACCTCGCCCTGATGTCGCAGCAGGGAGAGGAGTTCGAGGTCCTCGGGGGGATCGGCGACCAGATTGCCGACATGGGCGACGAGCTCTACTCGGCCAGCGACCGCGACAAGCTCCGGGAGTGGGGCAACGAGATCGACGCCCCGGGCAAGGCCCACTGATGTCGCCGCGACCCGCACCGGCGTGATCGACGGGTCGCGGCCCTGAGGGACACCCCTTGAAGGCCATCGAAGGTTCGCCATCCGACAGCCGATCCCTGCCATCGGACGATCAGGCCCCAGCTCCCGCTCCCGCGACGTCCAGGAGGGTGGGCATGGTCACCCTCGGCTGCCCCAAGAACCTCGTCGACGGCGAGATCATGCTGGGGCATCTGGAGCGAACGGGCCACGAGCTCGTGGCCGACCCGGGCGAGGCCGACGTCATCGTGGTCAACACCTGCGCCTTCATCGACCGGGCGAAGCAGGAGTCGGTGGACGCCATCCTCGAGATGGCTCGGGAGAAGCAGACCGGCCGGGCCCGCCGGCTCGTGGTGACCGGATGCCTGGCCCAGCGCTACGACGAGGATCTGCGACGGGAGATCCCGGAGATCGACGCGACGCTGGGGACCGGGCAGGTGACGGACGTGGTCCGGGCCGTCGACGGCGAGGCCACGTCGCTGGGGGAGGTCGCGCCGCCGACCTGGGTCTACGATCACCAGGCGCCCCGCGTGCTCTCCACGCCGCCCTGGCTGGCCTACGTGAAGATCTCCGAGGGCTGTGACTACACCTGCTCGTTCTGCATCATCCCCACCCTCCGGGGGCGCCACCGCAGCCGGCACGTGGAGGACATCCTGGCCGAGGCCCGGGCCCTCGCCGAGCGCGGGGTGCGCGAGATCGTCCTCGTCGCCCAGGACTCGACGCGCTTCGGCCTGGATCACGGGATCCGGGACGGCCTCGCCTACCTGCTGCGCCGGCTCGGCCGCATCGAGGGAATCCGCTGGATCCGGGTCATGTACGCCTACCCTCAGACGCTCACCGATCCCATCCTCGAGGCCCTGGCCTCGGAGGAGAAGGTGGTGAAGTACGTCGACATTCCCCTGCAGCACGCCAGCGAGACGGTGCTGAAGCGGATGAGGCGGCCCACGGGTCGGGGAAACCTGCTGGGCATGCTGGAGCGGATCCGGGAGCGCGTGCCCGGGGTGGTCGTGCGGACGACGTTCATCGTGGGCTTCCCGGGGGAGACCGAGGAGGACTTCTCGCGCCTGTCGGACTTCGTGAAGGCGGCACGGTTCGAGAACGTGGGGGTCTTCACCTACTCCGATGAGGAGGGGACCACCGCCCACGGTCTGGCCGACGACGTCCCGACCGAGGTGAAGGAGGCCCGGCGCGAGGGGCTCATGGCCGTGCAGAGGGAGATCTCCCTGGACCTCAACCGGGCGCGGATAGGGGAGCGCGTGGAGGTCCTGGTCGAGGGGACCCACCCCGACACCGACCTCCTGCTCCGGGGCCGGACCGCGGGCCAGGCGCCGGAGATCGACGGCCAGGTCATCATCAACGACGGGACGGCCGGGGCGGGAGCGTTCGTGACGGTGGAGGTGACCGAGGCCCACCCCTACGATCTGGTCGGGCGGGTGGTCTGAGGGCCCACCTCGGGGCGGAATGCCTCGTACGTTTCGGTATCTTCGGCACTTGTGAGGCGTCGGGGGGGCGGCCCCGGCCGCCCAGGTGGGTTGCCTGGGGGGCTGCCGGCTGATAGGATAGGCGTTCGGATTCTGGGAACATCACCAGAGTGGGGTCGCCCACTCTTTTTTTTGGAGGGTGTGGGACTGACGAAGCAGGAGGGGACGCTCGAGCACGTCCGGGCCGTGGCCGGACGCGTCACCGCGGATCGCGCTCTCGAGCTCGTCGACGTCGAGATCCACAAGGCAGGCAAGGGGCAGATCGTCCGCCTGTTCGTGGACAAGCCGGGCGGAATCGGGCTCGACGACCTGCAGTCGGTCTCCGAGGAGGTCTCGGCCATTCTCGACGCCGAGGACCCGATCGCGGAGCCGTACACCCTCGAGGTGTCATCCCCCGGGCTGGACCGCCCGCTGAAGACGGAGGCCGACTACCAGCGCTTCGTGGGACGCCTGGCGAAGCTGTCGAGCTACGAGCTGGTCGGCGGCCGGCGTCACTGGACGGGGCGAATCGTCTCCTGCGAGGACGGGGTGCTGGCCCTGACCCTCGAGAACGAGGGCGAGGAGATCCGGATCCCGTGCGCCAAGATCGCCCACGGCCGCCTCGAAGTGGAGTTCCCGCGGGCGGGCTAGCGGGCAAGCGAGCAGGAATTCATGGCCAGTCAGCTACGACAGCAGATCGAGCAGATCAGCCGGGAGAAGAACATCAATCCCGAGGTGATCATCGCCGCCATCGAGGACGCGATCCTGACCGCCTCGAAGAAGTACTACAAGGAGGAAGAAGACCTCCGCAGCCGCTTCAACGAGGAGTCGGGGCAGATCGAGGTCTTCGCGGTCAAGCAGGTGGTCGAGGAGGTCGAGATCCCCGAGACGCAGCTCAGCCTCGAGCAGGCCCAGGAGCTGTTCCCGGGCGCTCAGATCGAGCTGGGGCAGGAGATTGAGTTCCCCAAGCCCACCGACATCCTCGGGCGGATCGCGGCCCAGACCGCCAAGCAGGTCATCTTCCAGAAGGTCCGCGAGGCGGAGAGGGACAACGTCTACGCCGAGTACTCGGACCGCGTCGGCGAGGTCGTCAACGGCATCGTCAAGCGCCAGGAGATGGGCGACTTCATCGTGGACCTGGGCCGGGCCGAGGCGCTGCTGCCGCGCAAGGAGCAGAGCCGGGCCGAGGCCTACCAGACCGGCGACCGGGTGCGGGTGGCCATCGTGCGCGTGGCCAAGGCGGCCAAGGGTCCGCAGATCATCGTCAGCCGCACCGACCCCGCCCTCCTCGTCAAGCTGTTCGAGATGGAGGTCCCGGAGATCTACGACGGGACGGTCCAGATCAGGGGAGCGGTGCGCGAGGCGGGGGAGCGGGCGAAGGTCGCGGTGATCTCCCGGGAGCGGGACGTGGACCCGGTGGGCGCCTGCGTGGGGATGAAGGGGACCCGGGTCCAGTCGATCATCCGGGAGCTGCGCGGAGAGAAGATCGACATCGTCGAGTGGAACGACGATCCCACCGCGTTCGTGATCAACGCGCTGTCTCCGGCGAACGTGAGCCGCGTCTCCGTCGTGGACGAGGAGCAGCGGATCATGGAGGTGGTGGTCGAGGACAAGCAGCTGAGCCTCGCGATCGGGAAGAAGGGCCAGAACGTCCGCCTCGCGGCCAAGATCGTGGGCTGGAGGATCGACATCAAGAGCGAAGAGGAGAAGCGCCGCGAGGTCGAGGCGGAGATGGCCCGGATGGCCCGGATCGTGGACGAGCTGAAGAGCCTCGAGCGTTACGGGATCAGCGAGAAGATCTCCCAGAAGCTCATCGACGCCGGGGTCGCCGGGCTCGCCCACCTGCTGGAGATGAGCGACGAGGACATGACCATCGTCGAAGGGGTCGGCCCCAAGACAGCGGAGAAGATCCGCGAGGCGGCCACGCAGGCGAAGGTCGAGTGGGACGAGATGGACGCGGAGGCCGAGCGCCTGGCCGCGGCCCAGGCGGCGGCGGCGGAGGCGGCTGCCGAGGAGGCGGCCGCCGAGGAGGCGGCCGCCGAGGAGGCCGCGGCCCTGGCGCGGGAAGCGGCCGGGGAAGCAGGCTCGGAGGACGGTGAGGCCGCCGAGGTGGCCGGCTCGACCGAGGGAGACGCCGCGGACGGGGAAGAGCCGTCGGAGGGCGGAGAGGAAGCCGCCGTCGAGGCCGCGCACGAGGCCGACGACGAGGCCCTCCCGGAGAAGAAGGCCTCGTCCGGCGTCGAGGCGGCGGCAGCGGATGGTGAGGAGGGTGAGGCGGATGGCGAACGTTAGGGTTTTCAGTCTCGCCCGAGACCTGAACCTCACGAGCCAGGAGGTGATCGCCCGGCTGCACACGCTCGGTGTCGAGGTGAAGACCGCCTCGAGCTCGGTCGACGAAGACACCGCGGACAAGCTGCGGCGCGCGCTCAAGATCGACGCCCTCACCAGGAAGCGCAAGAGGATCTACGGCAGCGAAGAGGACGAGGACGACCGGGACAGGCAGGCACGCGAGCAGGCGGAGAAGATCGCGGCCGAACGCGCGGCCCGGGAGAAGGCGGCCGCCGAGGCCAAGGCGGCGAGGGCCGCACGCAAGGCTGGACGGGGCAAGAAGGCGAAGACGGGAGCCGAGGGTGCGGCGGAAGAGCCTCCCCCCGCCCTGGCCCACGCGCCCGGGGCCCCCCGCCTCGCCCCGAAGTCGGCCACGCCCCCGCGGGCCGCGGTCGAGGACGAGGCCGCGCCGGAGGTCGGCGTGGAGGTGGTGGAGGCGGAGGCGCCCCCGGCCGAGGCCCTCGAGACGCCGGCCGGGGCGACGCCGGCCGCCGAGCCTCCCGAGGCCCCCTCCCCCTCGGCGGCCCGACCGCCGACCAAGCCGAGAGTGGTGCGCAAGACGGTGACCGCCCCTCGCCTCGGGGGGCCGGTGAAGCCCATCGCCCCGGTGCCCCCGCCCGCTCCGCCCGAGGCGCCCAAGGCGGCCAGGCCCGCTCCAGCTCCGGAGGCCCCGGCGGCCTCCCCGCCGGCGGCGGCCCGTCCGGCGGCGGCCCGTCCGGCCGTCCGCCGCCCCCTGCGACCGATCGCCCCGCCTCGCCCGGTGAGCCCGCACCCGGTGGCGGGCGCCACGACGCCGCTGCCCCGATCGCCGCACCCGGTGTCGCCGCGGCCGGGCCTCCCACGCCCGGTGTCGCCCTACCCGGGTCGACTGCCGGGCCGGCCGCCGAGCCGGCCCGGGGCACGTCCCGGGCGTCCGGCCGGTCGGCCGGGAGGTCGCAAGGGAAGGACTCGGCCCGCGCCCGCGCCGGTCAAGGAGGAGCGTCCGGTCTACACCGGTCCCCTCCGGAAGATCGCCCTCTCGGAGGGCGTGACGGTGAAGGAGCTGGGCGAGAAGATGGACGACGTCAAGTCCCGCGACATCATCAAGGCCTTGATCGGCCGGGGGGTGATGGCCACGCTCAACCAGAGCGTTGATCCCGAGCTGGCCATCGAGATCTGCAAGGAGTTCGGGTACGAGGCGTCGATCCAGTCCTTCGAGGAGGAGCTCGTCCAGGTCCAGGATGTGGAGTCGAAGCCGGAGGACCTGTCGCCGCGGGCGCCGGTGATCACGGTCATGGGTCACGTGGACCACGGGAAGACCTCACTCCTCGACGCGATCCGGGAGACCTCGGTGGCCTCGGACGAGGCGGGAGGCATCACCCAGCACATCGGCGCCTACCACGTGGACGTGGGAGAGCGCGGGGTGGTCTTCCTGGACACCCCGGGCCACGAGGCGTTCACCCTGATGCGCGCGCGTGGCGCGCGGGTGACGGACATCGTGGTCCTGGTCGTCGCCGCCGACGACGGGGTCATGCCCCAGACCCTGGAAGCGGTGGACCACGCCCGGGCGGCCGGGGTCCCCATCGTGGTGGCCGTCAACAAGATCGACAAGCCCGATGCCCAGCCCGACCGCGTGCGCCAGCAGCTCGGCGACCGCGGCCTCCTGCCGGAGGCCTGGGGAGGCGACACCGTCTTCGTCGACGTCTCCGCGAAGAAGAAGCAGAACCTCGACCAGCTGCTGGAGATGCTGCTCCTCGTGGCCGACCTGCAGGAGCTGAAGGCCAACCCCGAGAGGCCGGCCCTGGGCACCGTGCTGGAGGCCCGGCTGGACAAGGGCCGGGGGCCGGTGGCCACCGTGCTCGTTCAGGACGGCACCCTCAAGGTGGGGGACACCGTCGTCGCCGGCGCGGTGTCGGGGAAGATCCGAGCGCTCGTCGACGATCGCGGCAGCCGGAAGCGCGACGCGCCCCCGTCGACACCGGTCGAGATCCTGGGCCTGCCGTCCCTGCCCGAGCCGGGAGACCAGCTCCTGGCGGTGACGGACAGCGTCAAGGCGCAGGAGATCGTCGCCTTCCGCCAGGCGAAGCTCAGGGAGAAGGAGCTGGCGGCGTCCTCCAGGATCAGGCTCGAGGATCTCGGCCGTGCCATCGCCGACGGCGAGCTCAAGGAGCTGCTGATCGTCCTGAAGGCCGACGTCCAGGGCTCGCTGGAGGCGGTGGCCGATCAGCTGGGCAAGCTGCCCCAGGAGAAGATCAAGCTCCGCGTCATCCGCCAGGGCGTCGGCGCGATCAACGAGGGCGACGTCCTCCTCGCCGCCGCCTCGAACGCCATCGTCATCGGGTTCAACGTGCGGCCGGAACGCAAGGCGGCCGACGTCGCGGAGCGCGACGAGGTGGAGCTCAGGCTCTACACCGTGATCTACGACGTCGGCGATGACATGAAGAAGGCGATGGAGGGGCTCCTCGAGCCGACGACCCGCGAGGTGCGCCTCGGGGCGGCCGAGGTGCGGGAGATCTTCCGCATCTCCCGTCTCGGCACCGTCGCCGGCTGCTACGTGCAGGATGGCAAGGTGACCCGCACCGCGCAGGTGCGCCTGCTCCGGGACAACGTGGTCGTCCACACCGGCAAGGTGGACTCCCTCAAGCGGTTCAAGGACGACGCGAACGAGGTCAAGGCCGGCCTCGAGTGCGGCATCATGATCGCCGGATACAACGACGTGAAGCCGGGCGACGTGATCGAGTTCTTCACGTCGGAGAAGGTGAAGAACACGCTGGAGTAGGACGCGTGGTGGCGAGGGGGCAGAGCTTCGTTTGAGCTGGGGGAGCGCGCAGGCGCGCCCCCCCCGGTCCCCCGGCCCTCCGCATGGAGCTGGATGCGGGAAGCCAGTCGGCGGGGTGTCAGCCCACGTGAGAGCGAGAATGAGCGCGATGCGGATGCTCCGGGCCCGCCCCCCCCTGCGCGATGCAGGACCCGATCACCGATCGCTGACGCGTGGCGATCGGCGCGGCGCGGGAGGCCGCTCGACATGGTGATCGGGCTCCTGACCCTCGACATCCACTTCCCGGGGGCACGGTCGCTGAAGGACAAGCGGCAGGTCCTCCGGGGTCTCCAGGCGCGCATCCGGAAGCAGTTCAACGTCTCGGTGGCCGAGGTGGAGTTCCAGGACCTGTGGCAGCGGGCCCGGCTCGCGGTGGTCGCGGTCAACACCGACCGGGTCCACCTGGAGTCGACCCTCCGATCGGTGGCGGGGGAGGCCGCCGCGGCCCGGGACGCGGAGCTGGTGGACCAGCAGGTGGAGGTGCTGTGACGCGCCGGAGCGAGAGGCTGGCCGGGGAGATCCGCGACGAGATCGCCCGGATGGTGGCGTCGGATCTGAAGGACCCGCGCCTGGGATTCGTAACCGTGACCCGGGTGGACCTGACCCCGGATCTTCGCTACGCCCGCGTGTACGTCGGCGTTCTCGGAGAGGACGCGAGCGGCGAGAGCCTCGCCGTCCTGCGCCGGGCCTCGGGGTTCGTGAAGCGGGAGATCGGGCGGCGCCTGCGCGTCCGCTTCACCCCCGAGATCGACTTCCGGTACGACCGGGGGCTGGATGCGACCGACCGCGTGGCGAAGGTGCTGGCGGACGAGGAGGCCCGGGACCGGGCACCCGGCGAGGGTGACGGCGAAGAGCCCGAGGGGTAGCGGCGTGGACGGAGTCCTCGTCGTCGACAAGCCCGCGGGCCCGACCTCCCACGACATGGTCGACCGCGCCCGGCGGGCCTTCGGCCTGCGTCGGGTGGGACACACCGGCACCCTGGACCCTTTCGCCACCGGGGTCCTGCCGCTGTGCCTGGGGAAGGCGACGCGGCTGGCCCGCTTCCTGGGGGAGGGGGAAAAGGTCTACCGGGCCACCGTCCGGCTGGGCTTCGCCACCTCGACCGACGACCTCACCGGGGTGGCCCTCTCCGAGCCCCGCGAGGTGCGCCTGGACTCGGGGGCGTTGCGTCAGGTCCTGGACGAGCTGGTCGGAACCATGGAGCAGGTGCCCCCGGCCTTCTCCGCGCGTCGCGTCGAGGGCCGGAGGCTCTACGAGCGGGCCCGCCGAGGGGAGGCGGTTCCGCGGACGTCCCGGGCGGTCACCGTTCACGCCCTCGACCTCCTGCAGGTCGAGGAAGACCGGGTGGATCTCGAGGTCCGGTGCTCGCCCGGGACGTACGTCCGCGCACTGGCAAGGGACCTGGGCGAGAAGCTGGGCGTCGGGGGGCACCTCAGCAGGCTGCGCCGGACCCGATCGGGCTCGTTCGACCTCGAGCAGGCGGTCCCCGGCGACGAGATCGCCGGGGGGCGGGACCGGGTGCTGCCCCTGGAGGCGCTCCTGCCTGAGCTCCCGGCGGTGCGTGTGGGGCGAGCGGGAGGGGAGCTGGTCCGTCACGGACGCGACCTGCGGCCGGACGCCGTGCTGAGCGGCTTCCCCGAGAGCGGGGTTGGCCGGGTGCGTGTCCTGGATGAGGCAGGCAAGCTCCTGGCCCTGGCCGTTCCCCGGGGATCCGACGCCCCCGCCGCCCCCGCGGTGGAGACCGTCCTCCATCCCGACCTCGTCCTCGTGAGCTGACGGCCCACCACCCGACGGATCTGAGGTGCGGCGAAGGGCTCGGCGGTCGGGGGCCCCGACGAGGACTACTCGTAGCGGATCCGATAGAGGCGCGCCCCCGGCTCCTCGTGGACGGGCACGAGCGCGCCGGCGCCGTCGAAGCGCACCCGGTCGTGGCCGTAGAGGGCCAGGAACGAGGCGCCCAGCGAGCGCGCGATCTCCAGGGCCTCGGTGCGGTCGCGGGTCCGGAAGAAGCGGTAAACCAGCCGGTGGCGGGCCTCCAGGGCCTGCCGGGAGACGAACTGCGTCAGGTAGGGCGTGAAGCGCTCGTAGGGGACGCGGCGACCGGCGAGGACCACCGGGGCGGGGGGGTAGCGGGCCCCCGGACGCTGGATCACGACATCGCCGGGCTCGGAGGCGGCCTGGAGGGCGTCCATGGCCCGCACCATGGGGGCAGGGAGACGCCCCGGCGGCCAGGTGGCCTTCTTGGCCGCGTACTGGAGGGTCGAGGGGGTGGCGAGGGCGACCAGGCCCACCGCGGCCAGAACCCGCCGCGCCGGACTGGTGGCGAAGCCCACGACGGCCAGGACGGCGAACAGCCAGAGAAGGGGACCGGACTGCTCCACCAGGTAGGCGGCGTCGTTCACCGTCCTCTGCCCTTCGAGCACCTCGGGGGCCGAGACCCGGAAGAGGAGCCCCAGGGGCCACCCGCTGAGGGCGATGCCGGCAAGGGTGGAGCCGGCCGCGGGTCCCCGGAGCGCGCGCAGCGCGCGCCCCAGCCCGAGGACCCTGAGGCCGAGGGAGGCGAGGAGCCACGAGGCAGACCAGCCCAGGAGCTCGAGGCCCTCCGCCGGGGCCAGGCCGAGGGTCTCGCGGGTGACCCGGGCCAGGTCGAGCGGGGCGAGGACGACGGAGACCGTCTCGCCCCCCTGGCCCAGGGCGAGGGCGGCGGTGGCCAGGGCGCAGGGGGCGGCGACGCCGACGAGGGCGGCGCGCGGGGCGGAGCGAGACAGCACGAAGGCGATGCCGAGACCCAGGAGCAGGTGGGCGCCCAGGAAGACCTTGAAGAAGGGGACCGCGGCCGCGAGGAGAGTGGCCAGGGCGAGGTGAGCACGGTCCCCGTCCTCCTCGAACCGCGACAGGGCGACCAGGGAGGCCAGAGCCAGGCCCAGGGCGGGGACGATGGGGTTGGCGTACACGAGGGAGAGGAGCAGGTTGCCCCGGAGGAGGTCGGTCCACCAGTGGGCCTGGAGATTCGTGGCGAAGACGAAGGAGAAGTCGGTGAGAAGGAGCGTCCACGGAGCCAGGGCCACCGCCGCGGGTGGCGCCCCGAGGCGGGCCATCACGGCCCGGAGGGCGAGGATGAGGGCGAGGGCCCAGAGGGTGACGTCGAGGCGGGTCAGGGAATCCCAGGGGCTCGTGCCGGCCCAGCGGAGGGCGGCGGCGCGGACGAGGTCGGTGCCGAGGTGGTAGCCGAGGGGAAAGCCCGTGACACCGGGCACCTGCGGGGGGTAGCCGGTCACGAGCTCGTGGGTGACCCCCACGTGGAAGGTCGAGTCGAAGGTCACGAGGGGGTCGAGGAGGAAGTCCCCCGAGGGGCCCACCCGGTTCCAGCCATAGTGGGTGAAGGCGAGGAGGAGGACGACGGCGGCGAGGGGGGCGAGCGCCCCGCGGAGGGACGGTCCCGCCGCCCGGCGCCACGGGTGGCGGGGGAAGGCCAGGGCGAGGGCCACGAGGCCCAGGGCCACGGGGAAGATCCAGGGCTGGCCGGCGGCGAGGCTGGCCCAGCAGGCCCCGGCGGCGAAAGCTCCCCCGAGGGGAAGCACCAGGGCCGGGTCCACCGGGGTGCGAGCCAGGCGCTGAAGGGCCACCCCGGGGAGAACGAGGGCCACGCCGGCGAAGACCGCCCAGGAGAGGAAGGCGAGAGGACTCAAGAGCAAGAACCGGGGACAGTTTACACGTTCCGGGCCGTGTGGTACTCTCTCCCGTTGATTGAAAAAGAGAAAGAGGAGACTAGAGGAGGTCAGTCGGTGAGCTTCAACAAGGCCCAAAAGGCATCAGTGATCTCGGGATACCGGACCCACGAGACGGACACCGGGTCGCCCGAGGTCCAGGTGGCCCTCCTCAGCGAGCGGATCAACTACCTGACCGAGCACTTCAAGAGTCACCCGAAGGATCATCATTCGCGTCGCGGCCTTCTGCAGCTGGTCGGTCAGCGGCGACGCCTTCTGGACTACCTGAAGGGCAAGGATCTCGAGCGGTACCGGGGCCTCATCGACAGGCTCGGCATCCGCAAGTAGACGCCCCCCGCAGCAAGGGCCCCGGCGGCGTCTGTTTCGTATCCTTACAGCCCCCGCCCACGTGCCCACTCCTCCAGTTCCCGGAGCGCCGTTCCGGCGGCGCCCGGCAGTGAACGGAGAGACAATGGAAAGACTGGAGATGCCGCTCGGCCGGCACACCCTGTCCATCGAGACGGGGAAGATGGCCAAGCAGGCCGATGGTGCGGTGGTGGTGCGCCTGGGCGACACCGTGGTTCTGGCGACGGCCTGCGGGCAGCGGGAGCCGCGCCCCGGGTTCGACTTCCTGCCCCTGACCGTGGACTACCGCGAGGCCAACTACGCCGCGGGCAAGATCCCCGGGGGGTTCTTCAAGCGCGAGGGGCGTCCGAACGAGAAGGAGGTTCTCACCTCCCGGATGATCGATCGCCCCCTGCGCCCGCTCTTCCCCAAGGGCTACGCGTGTGAGACCCAGGTCATCGGCCTGCTCCTGTCCGCGGACCTGGAGAACGACTCCGACACCCTGTCGATCATCGGGGCCTCGACCTCCCTTCTGATCTCGGACATCCCCTTCGAGCACGCCGTGGCCGCGGTGCGCGTGGGCTACTGGGATGGCGCCTGCGTGATCAACCCCTCCACGGCCGAGCTGAAGTCGAAGAGCCAGCTGAACCTGCTCGTGGCCGGGACCGAGGAGGCCATCGTCATGGTGGAGGCCGGGGCCAGCGAGGTCTCGGAGGCGGTCATGGTGGAGGCCCTGAGCCAGGGGCACGACGCCATCAAGCAGATCACCGCCCTCCAGAAGGAGCTGCGGTCCCGGGTGGGCAAGGCCAAGCGGCCCTTCGCGAAGAAGCAGATCGATCCCGCGCTGGTGTCGGAGATCGAGGGCGCCCTGGAGGGCCCCCTGGCCGAGGCCATGCACGTCAAGGGGAAGCTGGAGTCCTACGCCCGGATGAAGCAGGTCCGGGACGAGTACCTGGCCTCCCTCCCCGAGGAGGAGGCGGACAAGCGGGCCGCGGTGGCGTCGGTGTACGACGGGCTGCGCGAGAAGATCCTGCGCCGCGAGATCTTCGAGACCGGCCGGCGCCTCGACGGGCGCAGCTTCGACGAGGTCCGCCCCATCACCTGCGAGGTGGGGGTGCTGCCCCGGACCCACGGCTCGGCGCTGTTCACCCGGGGCGAGACCCAGGCCCTGGTCACCGCCACCCTGGGGACCTCCGAGGACTCCCAGATCATCGACACCGTGCAGGAGGAGGAGTACCGCAAGCGCTTCATGCTCCACTACAACTTCCCGCCGTTCTCGGTGGGGGAGGTGAAGTTCCTGCGGGGTCCCGGGCGCCGGGAGATCGGTCACGGCGTCCTCGCCGAGCGGTCGCTGAAGGGCATGCTCCCCGACGAGGAGCACTTCCCCTACACCACGCGGATCGTCTCCGACATCCTCGAGTCGAACGGGTCGTCCTCGATGGCCACCGTGTGCGGGGGCAGCCTGGCCCTCATGGACGCCGGGGTGCCGATCAAGAGCCCCATCGCCGGCGTGGCCATGGGTCTGGTCATGGAGGGCGACAGCTGGAAGGTCCTCAGCGACATCGCTGGCGAGGAGGACCACTACGGCGACATGGACTTCAAGGTCGCGGGGAGCCGTGAGGGGATCACCGCCCTGCAGATGGACATCAAGATCGGGGGGGTGACCCCCGAGATCCTGGCCCAGGCCCTCGAGCAGGCCCGCCGGGGACGGATCCACATCCTCGACCGGATGGCGGAGGCGCTGGCCGAGCCGCGGCCGGACATCAGCTCCTACGCCCCGCGGATCCTGACGGTCCGGGTGCCCGTCGACAAGATCAGGGACATCATCGGCCCGGGCGGAAAGATGATCCGCTCGATCGTGGAGCGAACGGGCTGCAAGATCGACGTCGAGGACGACGGCCGCGTGGCCATCGCCTCCATCGACGAGGCGGCGGCTCGCAAGGCCATCGCCATCATCGAGGAGCTGACCGCCACCCCGGAGCTCAACAAGACCTACCTCGGCAAGGTCGTTCGGGTCGTGGACTTCGGGGCCTTCGTGGAGATCCTCCCCGGTACCGACGGCCTGCTCCACGTCTCCGAGATGGCCCACCACCACGTCAACGACGTCCGCAGCGAGGTCAGCGAGGGCGACGAGGTGCTGGTGAAGGTCGTCAACATCGATCCCTCCGGGAAGATCCGTCTCTCCCGCAAGGCCCTCCTCGACGAGGCGGAGGGGGCCCCGTCCGGTGGCGGCGGCGCCGACTCCGGCGGCGGACAGGGTCGTCGCGAGCACGGAGGCGGCCGCGGACCCGGAGGAGGCCGCGGACCCGGCGGCGGCCGGGGTCACGGAGACCGCGGCGATCGCGGCGGCCGGGGACGGGGAGACCGCGACCGGCGGCGCGGGCCGAAGGGCTGAGGGCCGTGGCGTGAGGGGGATCGGAGCCCGGGCCCTGGCCGTCGCCGTGCTGCTCGTGGGCGCGGGGGCGGCGGCCCGGACCGGTCCCGAGATCGAGATCCGCGTCTCCAGGAAGGGATTCGACCCGGCGGAGGTGACCGTGCGGAAGGGGGAGACGACGCGCGTCGTCCTCTCCGCCGCCGACGGCGAGCACTGCTTCGCCGTCGACGCCCTGCGCGTGGAGAAGCGGGTGGTGGCGGGGCGTCCCACCATCTTCGACCTGGTGCCCGATCGGGCCGGGCGCTTCCCCTTCTACTGCTGCGTCGAGACGGGTGAGGCGGCGACGGTGGAGCGCGGGGAGATCGTGGTCATCGAGTAGAGGCGGTCTCGCGCGAGCCCACGGCCTGGGCGGGCAGACGGACGACGAAGGCGGTGCCCCGTCCCTCCTCGGTCGTGAAGTGGATGTGGCCGTGGTGGCGCTCCAGGACCATGAGGACGGTGGAGAGCCCGAGACCGGTTCCCTTCCCCTCGGGCTTGGTGGTCACGAAGGGCTCGTAGATCCGGCTGCGGATCTTCTCGGGAACACCGGGTCCCTCGTCGGAGATCGTGATCTCGACCTCGTTGCCCCGGCGGGCGGAGGACACGGTGAGGACGCCGCCCCGCTCGGCCATGGCGTGGACGGCGTTGATCACGAGGTTGATCAAGGCCATCTCCAGCTGGTTCGAGACGCCGAGGACGCGCGGCAGGTCCGGGGCCAGGCTCTTGACGAGCTGAACCCGCCCGCTGGCGATCTGGTACTGGCACAGCTCCAGGCTGCGCTCGATGACGTCGTTCGGAACGAGGGGGACCATCTCCTCTCGCCCCGGACGGCTGAAGGCGAGGAGGCGCTGAGCCAGGGTCCGGATGCGGTCGGAGCCCCGCGTGATCGCCTCCAGCATCTCGCGCTGGGCCGGGGTGAGATCCTGGAGCGCGAGCAGCTCCAGGTTGCCCATGATGTAGGTGAGAGGCGTGTTGAGCTCGTGGGCGATGCCCGCCGCCATCTGACCGATGGTGGCCAGCTTCTCGGACTGGAGGATCTGCTGCTGGGCCCGTCGAAGCTCCTCGATCGTGCTCTGCTCGCGCTCGAACAGCTGGGCGTTCTCGATGGCCAGGGCGGCGTGTCGGGCCAGCGCCTCCGCCGCGCGGAGGACGTCGTTGCTGAAGGGCTCCGAGGTGGGGTCGTTGTCCAGGTAGAGGGTGCCCACGCCCCGGGGAAAGCCGCCGGCGCCGCCGATCCCCGCCCGGGGAGATCGGAGCGGGAGGCACAGGATGCTCCGTGCCACCTCGACGGTGGCCGCCGCCGCCGAGTCGACGGTCGCCCGGTCGGCCCCGGCCAGGAAGGGCGAGGAGACGATCTCGCCGGTCTCCAGGGCCCGGCGGACCACCGGGGCGGAGATCCCGTGGGTGTCTCCCGGGTCGCCGCCGTGGTCGCGCCGCCGGGCCGCCCGCAGACGGAGCCCCGCGACCACGGGGTAGCGACGGGCGTCCGGTGAGGTGTCGGCGAGGAGGAGGAAGCCGCGCTCGGCCCCGGTGATGTGCATGATGGCGTCGAGGACCTGCTCGAGCACCTGGTTGAGGACGAGGGTCGAGTTGAGGGTCTGCACCAGGGAGAGCAGGAGCTCCTGCTGCTCGATCCAGGGCAGCTTCCGCATCGAGCCGGTGGCGCTCTCTACCCCGAGGAGGGAGAACTTGAGGGTCACGTTGCCGAGCTGGATCTGGGCCCCGGGGCTCAGGGGGGCGCGACGGACCTTGGCCGCGTTGACGTAGAGGCCGTGGAGGCTGTCCGCGTCCTCGATGAGGAAGCGGCCGTCCTGGTACTGGAGGCGCGCGTGGTACTTGGAGATGGACGGCTCGTTGAGGGCGATGTCGTTCTGGCGGGCCCTTCCGATGCTGTAGGAGCGCGACCGGAGGAAGCGGATCTTCTCCGGGAGATCCCCCCGGACGACCTCGAGGACGGCGACGGCGAGGGCGGCCCCGCACGCGGCGCACCGCGTCTCGGACTCGGGGTTCTCCGTGGAGCACTTGGGGCACACCATGGGCGGGGCAGGATCATGCCCGACGACGAGGGGGGAGGTCAACGGCTGTCACTCCGTGCGTGTTCCCCCGAGCGTCGTCGCGCGAGGAGTCTCAGGTCAATTGGACAGCCGGAGGTGCCAGCGCTCCTTCTCGCTGATCGGCTCGAGCTCGCCGGGGGTCAGCGCGGTCTCCAGGACCTCCTCGACGGAAGACACCAGGTGGATCTTCAGGTCCGCGCGGACGTTGTCCGGGATGTCCTCCTTGACCGCCTTCTCGTTGCGACGGGGCAGGAGGACCTCCTTCACCCCGAGGCGGTGGGCGGCCAGGACCTTCTCCTTGATCCCCCCGACCGGAAGCACCCGTCCGGCCAGGGTCACCTCGCCGGTCATGGCGACCCGCGGGCGCACCGGGCGCCCGGTGAGCAGCGACACGAGAGCGGCCACGAGGGTGATCCCGGCGGAGGGGCCGTCCTTGGGGATGGCTCCTTCCGGGACGTGGAGGTGGAGGTCCACCCGCTCGAAGAAGGACTCCTCGATGCCGAGCTGGCGGGCGTGGGCCCGGACCCAGGACAGGGCGGTCTGTGCGCTCTCCTTCATCACGTCGCCCAGCTGTCCGGTGAGGGTGAGACCCTTCTTGCCGAACATCTGGGTGGCCTCGATGTAGAGGACGTCTCCACCGGCCGCGGTCCAGGAGAGGCCGGTGGCCACACCCGGAACCAGGGTCCGCTCATCGAGCTCCTCGTCCCGGAGGAAGTAGGGGGCGCCGAGGAACTCCTCGACCGTCTCCGGGGTGAGGACCACGGTCTCGTTCTTGCCCTCCGCCTTCCGTCGGGCGACCTTGCGGATGATGCTCGCGATCTCCCGCTCCAGGTTCCTGAGCCCCGCCTCCCGGGTGTACTCGCGGATCAGCTTGACCAGGGCGTCGTCTCCGAAAGCCACCTGCTCGGCATCGAGGCCGTGGTTCTCCAGCTGGCGCGGGATGATGTGCCGCCGGGCGATGTGGAGCTTCTCCTCCTCGGTGTAGCCGGCGAGCCGGATCACCTCCATGCGGTCGCGCAGGGCCGGGGGAACGGTGTCGAGGATGTTGGCGGTGGTGATGAAGAGGACCTCGGACAGGTCGAAGGGCAGGTCGATGTAGTGGTCCTTGAAGGTGTTGTTCTGCTCGGGGTCCAGGACCTCGAGGAGGGCGGCCGAGGGGTCGCCGCGGAAGTCCGTCCCGATCTTGTCCACCTCGTCGAGGATGACCACCGGGTTCTTGCTCTCGGCCCGACGCAGGCCCTGGATGATCTGGCCGGGCAGGGCCCCGATGTAGGTGCGCCGGTGCCCCCGGATCTCGGCCTCGTCGCGCATCCCCCCGAGGCTGAGGCGGTGGAACTTGCGGCCGAGGGCGCTGGCGATCGACTTGCCGAGGCTGGTCTTGCCCACTCCGGGAGGGCCCACGAAGCAGAGGATCGGCCCCTTGATGTCCGGCTTCATCTTCCGAACCGCCAGGTACTCGAGGATCCGGTCCTTGACCTTCTCGAGGTCGTAGTGGTCGTTGTCCAGGACCTCCTTGGCCTTCTCCAGGTCGATCTCCCCCTCGGAGCGCTTGCTCCACGGAAGTGAGACCACCCAGTCGAGGTAGGTCCGGGTCACGGTGTACTCGGCGGCGGCCGGGGACATGCGGGAGAGGCGCTCGAGCTCGCGCACGACCTCCTTCTTCGACTCCTCGGGGATCCCGGCGGCGTCGATCTTCTCCCGGAGCTCGTCGATCTCGCGCTGCTGCTCGTCGGTGTCACCGAGCTCCTTCTGGATCGCCTTCATCTGCTCGCGCAGGTAGTACTCGCGCTGGTTCTTCTGGAGCTCGCTCTTGACCTGGCTCTGGATCTTGCTGCCCACCTCCAGGACCTCGAGGTCCTTGACGAGGATGCTGTTGACGCGCTCCAGGCGCGCCTTCACGTCGAGGGTCTCGAAGATCTCCTGCTTCTGGCCGGTGCTCAGGGTGGGGAGGTTCCCGGCGATGAAGTCGGCGAGGCGCGGGGGCTCCTGGATGTTGCCGGCCAGGGCCCCGAGCTCGTCGGACAGGGTGGCGGAGAGGTCCACCACGCGCTGGAAGAACCCGAGGGCGCTCTGGGCCAGGGCCCGGATCTCGACCTCCTGCTCGGCCGGGATCTTCTCCGGGATGAGCTCGACCTGGGCCTTGAGGAACGGACGGTACTGGGTGACCTGCAGGACCCGGAAGCGCTGGACCCCCTGGACGACGAGGCGCAGCGACCCGTCCGGGAACTTGAACATCTTGTGGATGTGGGTGAGCGTGCCGATGGTGTACAGATCGCTCTCCACCGGATCGTCCACGGCGGGATCCCGCTGGGTGACGACGCCGATCACCTTCCGCTCGCGGACCGCGTCGTTGACGAGGGCGACGGAGCTCTCCCGGGCCACCGCGAGGGGCAGGATGGCCTGGGGAAAGAGCAGGGTGTCCCGCAAGGGCAGAACCCCGAGCTCGGTCGGGAGCTCGCTCAGGTCGATCTCCTTTACGCCCTCGGACTCGAAGTCCGGTGCGCTGTCGTCACGCTCACTCATGGCCAATCTCAGCTCCGTCCCCCGGTGCGGAGGGTGACGTTGACCAGCTCCTTCTGGAGCCGGGCGAAGGCACGCGCCTCGCGTTCCGCACGAACCGTGCTCTCGGTGTCCTCCTGGCAGTCGCGGCACAGGGCCGCGAAGGGAAGGGCCTTGAGGCGGGCCGCGGAGATCTCCCGGTCGCACTCCTGGCAGCGCCCGTAGGTGCCGTTGTCCAGCCGGGCGATGGCCTGGTCGATGCGGGACAGGGTCTCGGACTTCATCTGCATGAGCGCCATGTCGACCTCGGTCACGAAGTCGTCGACGCTCTGCTCCTCGGCGTCGCGCACCACCCCGGCCTCGACGGGCAGGGTCTCGCGGAGCGAGCGCAGCTTCTCCTGGACCTCGCGGCGCCGCTCCGCGAGCATCTCCTTGAGCAACCGGTAGCGCTGCTTGTCGATCGAACGGTTCTTGCGTGCCATGGGATCCCTCCCTTTCTGGTGAGGTTCCGCCCCCCTCGCGATTCTCACTTCAGCCTCAGGACGACGACGCTGTAGCCCTGGGCGGTCAGCACCCGGAGCCGAACGCGGTCGCCGCTCTCGAAGCCCGTCACCGCCCGCTCGAAGTCGTCCACGGACTCGACGGTCTCTCCGTTCACGGAGACGATGACGAAGTTGGGCCGGAGCCCGGCCTCCTCGGCCGGCTCGCCCGTCTCGACGTCGGTGATGAGGACGCCGCGGGTGTCCTCCGGCAGCCGAAGCCGCTGGGCGAGGGCCGGCGTCAGGTCGCGGACGCTCATGCCCAGCCGGGGCCGGTCGGTGTCCTCCCGGGCCAGCGTCCCCCTCGGCTCGTCGGGGAACGTCCCCAGGGTTATCGAGATCGTGCTCCGCTTGCCGCCGCGCAGGACTTCCAGTGCGACCTTGGTCCCCGGGGCCTTGGAGGCGATGTAGCGGGACAGGTCTCCGTTGTCCTCGATCTCGCGGCCGTCGGCGGCGAGGATGACGTCCTCGGGCTCGATCCCGGCGTCCTCGGCGGGGGAGCCGGAGGTCACCGAGCTCACGAGGGCCCCCCTGGCCTCATCGAGGTCGAAGGTCGCCGCCAGCTCCTCGGTCACGGCCTGGATGGTGACCCCCATCCAGCCCCGGACGACCTTCCCCGTCTCGCGGAGCTGGGGAAGGATCTCCCTGGCCACGTTGATGGGGACGGAGAAGCCTACGCCGGCGTTCACCCGCGAGGCCCCGTCGGTGACGATCATGGTGTTGATGCCGATGACCTCGCCGCGCGCGTTCAGGAGCGGCCCCCCCGAGTTGCCGGGGTTGATGGCGGCGTCGGTCTGGATCATGTCGATGCTCGTCCCGAGCTGCAGCTGCAGGTCCCTCCCGCGGAAGGACACGACGCCGACGGAGACGCTGTTGCCTCCTCCGGGGAGTCCGAACGGGTTGCCGATGGCCATGACCCACTCGCCGGGCTCGGCGGTGTCGGAGTCCCCGAGGGTGAGGACGGTCAGCGGGCCCTTCGGCTCGATCTTGATGAGGGCCACGTCGGTGCGGGCGTCCTGCCCGATGACCTCGGCCTCGTGGGCCTTGCCGTCGGGGAAGGTGACCTTGATCTCGTCCGCCCCGTCGACGACGTGGCGGTTGGTCAGGATGTAGCCCTCGGCGTCGATCACGAACCCGGAGCCGAGGCTCGTCTGGCGCATCCGGTCGGAGCGGCTCTCGGGGACGCGCGGGTCGCCGCCGCCGAAGAAGTCGTGGAAGGGCGAGGGGGGGCGCTGCACCAGCTTCTCGGTGTTGATGTTCACCACGCCGTCGTTCGCCGCCCGCGCGATGTCGCGGAAGGTGTTGAGGCCGACCGACGGGGCGGAGTCGGAGGCCTGGAGGGCCACCGGCACCGCCGCTGCGGGCGCCAGCCCGCCGCCGCCCCCGAGAGAACGAGGGGGCTGCTGCGCGTGCGTCGTGAAGAGCGCGCCGAGCAGCGTGGCCCCGAGGACGGCGGTGAACAGCGTGGCGATTGTCCTGGTGCGACTGGTCATGACTTCCGGTGCCTCCGGGGCGTCGCTTCTCGAGAAGCTCACGCCCGTGTCTACGCCTACTGTGACGACGTTATTCCGCTGCCGACGTCCCAGGGTTCCCATGCCCCGAGGTGCGGTCCGTCTCGCGCCACGATCCGGGCCCCAGCGCCGCTTCAGGCCGCCCCCGGTCCCTTCGTCGGCGGGGCTATTATGCCTGCAAGTCCTGCTTTCGAAAGGGCTTTACGGTCACGGGAGGTGAAAAGTTGTGTCCATGAAGCCGAATGTTCGTGAACCCCCTCCGCGAGGCCCCGCCCCGTGTCATCCCGAGGCACCGCGGGGCGCCTCCGGACCATGGTCGAGGTCGGCACGGGCGCCGGGCGGGGAAGGACGTCCCCGCCCCGGCCCCGGGCGACCGGAGGCCGGCGCGGCGCGTCGAGCCGGCCTCCGGTGGTCCCTCGATGTCACTCCCCGATGGCGATCGAGATCTGCTTGGGCTTGGCCTCCTCCTTCTGGGGGAGGGTCACCTGCAGTACTCCGTCCTTGTAGTCGGCCTTGATCTTCTCGGTGTCGACGACGTTGGGGAGAGTGAACGACCGGCTGAACGTGCCGTACGCGCGCTCCACGCGGTGGCAGCTCTCGCGCTTGACGTCCGTCTCGAACCTCCGCTCGCCCCGGAGGGTGAGCACGTTGTTCTCCACCCGGATGTCGACGTCCTTGGCGTCGATGCCCGGCAGCTCGGCCTTGAGGACGATGTTGTCGCCCTGCTCGAAGATGTCCACCGCCGGCGCCCAGTTGCCTCCGAGGGCCCAGTCGTCCTCGGCGCTGCCGCGCTGCCCGCGGAAGGCGTCGTCGAAGATGCGGTTCATCCGATCCTGGATCGTGACCAGGTTGTGGAACGGCTCCCAGCGCACCATTGGCATGTCTACTCCTCCTGCTCGCTCAGCTTCGATTACGAGAGGCGCTTCCGCGCCTCAGTCCTTCACCGTGTACTCGGCGTCCACCACGTCTCCGGCGTCCTGGCCGTTGCCCCCTCGAGGGGGGGCGCCGGTGGCGTCGGAGCCGGGCATCGGCCCCGCTCCCGCAGCGGTTCCACTCGAGGCCTGCTGCTTGTACAGCTCCTCCGCGAGCTTGTGGCTCTGCTTCGTCAGCTTCTCCATGGCGGCCTTGATCGTCTCGACGTCCTCGCCTTCGGCCGCCTTGCGGACCTCGGCGATGGCCTCTTCGATGGCCTTGGCCTCCGACTCGCCGACCTTGTCGCGGTTCTCGTTGAGCATCTTCTCGATGTCGTAGGCCCTGGAGTCGGCGCTGTTCTTCTGGTCGATGAGCGCCCGCCGCTTCTTGTCTTCCTCGGCGTGGGCCTCGGCGTCCTTGACCATCTTCTCGACCTCGTCCTTCTCCAGACCGGAGGAGGCGGTGATGGTGATGGCCTGCGACTTGCCCGTGGCCTTGTCCTTCGCCGACACGTTGAGGATTCCGTTGGCATCGATGTCGAAGGTGACCTCGATCTGCGGCACTCCGCGCGGCGCGGGCGGGATCCCGGTGAGGTGGAAGTTGCCCAGCGTCCGGCTGTCCTTGGCCATCTCACGCTCGCCCTGGAGCACGTGGATCTCCACCGACGGCTGGCTGTCGGCGGCGGTGGAGAAGACCTCGGTCTTCTTGGTGGGGATCGTGGTGTTGCGCTCGATGAGCCGGGTCATGACCCCACCGAGGGTCTCGACGCCCAGCGACAGCGGGGTGACGTCGAGGAGAAGAACGTCCTTCACCTCGCCGGCCAGGATTCCGGCCTGGATGGCGGCGCCCATGGCCACGACCTCGTCCGGGTTCACCCCCTTGTGGGGGTCCTTGCCGAAGAACTCCCTGACCAGCTGCTGGACCTTCGGCATCCGGGTGGAGCCACCCACGAGGACGACCTCGTCGATCGCCTTGGGCTCGATGCCCGCGTCCTTCAGCGCCTGACGCACCGGCTGGATCGTCCGATCGAGCAGGTCCGCCACCAGCTGCTCCAGCTTCGCCCGGCTCAGCTTCAGCGACAGGTGCTTCGGCCCCGAGGCGTCCGCGGTCACGAAGGGGAGGTTGATCTCCGTCTCCAGGGTCGTCGACAGCTCGCACTTCGCCTTCTCCGCCGCCTCCTTCAGGCGCTGCAGCGCCATCTTGTCCTTCGAGAGGTCGATCCCCTGGTCCTTCCTGAACTCCGCCACGATCCAGTCGATCACCCGCTGGTCCAGGTTGTCCCCGCCCAGGTGGGTGTCGCCGTTGGTGGCCTTGACCTCCACCACACCCTCGCCCACCTCCAGGATGGAGATGTCGAAGGTCCCGCCGCCGAAGTCGTACACCGCGATCGTCTCGTCCTTCTTCTTGTCCAGCCCGTAGGCCAGGGCCGCCGCGGTGGGCTCGTTGACGATCCGCAGGACCTCCAGGCCCGCGACCTGGCCCGCGTCCTTCGTGGCCTGGCGCTGAGAGTCGTTGAAGTACGCGGGGACGGTGATGACCGCTCGGGTCACCTTCTCGCCGAGATAGTCCTCGGCCGCCTGCTTGAGCTTCTGCAGGATCATGGCCGAGATCTCGGGGGGCGGGTACTCCTTGCCCTCCACCGAGACCCGCGCGTCCCCGTTCTTCGCCTCCACGACCTTGAAGGGGACCATCTTCTGCTCCTCGGTGACCTCGGAGTACTTGCGGCCCATGAAGCGCTTGATCGAGAAGATGGTGTTCTCCGGGTTCGTCACCGCCTGGCGCTTGGCCACCTGGCCCACCAGGCGCTCGCCCTCCTTGCTGAACGCCACCACCGACGGGGTCGTCCGCGCCCCCTCGGGGTTGGTGATGACGGTGGGTTCCCCACCCTCGAGGACCGAAACCACGGAGTTCGTGGTTCCGAGGTCGATCCCGATCACTCTGCTCATGCTCTGTGCTCCTCCCTCAACGAAATCTCTTTCGACCCGCTGTGGCCGGGCGGGCTCGGAACGGCAAGCCGGTTGCGGCCGAGGCCGACACCGGAATAGTAGGGCGACTATGACTCTTTGTCAAGCATAATATCTGAGTGATAGAGACTCACTCCTGCCGCCTTGCTTTGAACACTGGGCCCGGCCCGGCAGGCCAGGAGACCCACGGGGGCGTCTGAGGGGAAGGAGCGGTGGCGGTCCTCGTGTCTTGCGGGATGTGGGCAGTTCTGCTAACGTGTTGACCGGTAGAAAGATTCGGGGAATGCGGGGAGGATCAGAGGAACCCGGCGGTGGCATTCCTCAGGGGCGGGCGCGCGGTCTGCTCCCGAGGAACTTGTGCCAGGTGGTGGGACAGAACGAGAACTACACGTCCCGCGCCGGCACCGGCTACCACATCCAGATCGAGGATCGCGGGCCGGTCTTCGACGACGCCACCGAGACCTGGGTGCGGCGTGTGAACACGATCGTCTACGCCCATTACGGCGAGCCCACCGCCCGCATCATCTGGGGAAAGGACGAGGACTTCCCGGACATCCGCACCCAGGAGCACAACCGCTTCATCGAGGGCAAGATCAAAGAGGCGGCGGCCCTGGCCCGAGGACTGCTGGAGGTGCGGGAGGAGAGGCAGGCCGCCCGGATCAAGTCGCTGCTCCTCCACTACCACCAGTCGCGCGGGGAGGAGGCCAAGGCGGAGTTCGAGGAGGCCAACCGGTCGTACCCCTTCGTCTTCGCCCGGGCCTGGCAGGAGCTCAAGAGAGACCGCCCCCCGGCCGCACCGGAACCCGAGGTGGTGGCGGCCCCGGTCCCCGAGATCGACGAGACCATCTATCCCCTCGACCCCGCGCAGAGAGAGCTGGTGCTGGAGATCGAGCGCATCCGGGAGGAGCTGGAGAGGGACCTGGCCGAGCTCAAGCGCGCGGGGGCGGCGGACGACATCCTCCTGGCGACCTGCGCCAAGATCCTGTACCGGGCCCACGAGAGCCTCACCCAGCGTGCGGCGAGGGGGAGCGACTTCGCGGCGCGGCGGCTGGAGATGACGAAGAACAGCCTGGTGACGACCTACCGCCAGGTGCGGGCACGCCTCACTCGCCAGAAGGAGAATTCGGCGCCCTAGCGCCCACGGTCGTGTCTCCTTCGTCGGGGGCGGCGGCGAGGGCGTCGGCGAGGTTGTAGCGCACCTCGGGGGCCAGCCTGGTGAGGCGCATGCCGTCGAAGCCCCGGATGCGGCAGGCGAGGGCAGGGTACTCCAACGGGTCGCCGGGTCGCTCGAAGTGGACCTCGCAGTAGCGACACTCGCCGTTCCAGCAGTAGCGGCCCATGCCCACGTCCTCGGCGACGTACTGGAGCTGGCGCAGAAGGGTGTTGTTCTCCGGGACCTCGAAGACCTTCCCGAGGATGACGAGGCGGATCAGCCTCTCCCAGGGCTCGTAGAAATCGGACAGGCTGGACCTCCCTCCGCGGGCATTACAGCACGGGGGGCGGGGCGGGGCAACGCGCGGTGCTGCTAGAATCGCGCCTCTTGGCAGCACGGATCGCCTTCATCGGCACACACGGGGTGGGAAAGACCACCCTGTGCTACGACCTGGCCGCCGCCCTCAAGAAGCGGGGAGTGGCCGCGGACATCGTCAAGGAGGTCGCTCGGCAGTCGCCCCTGCCCATCAACCGCCAGACCTCCCTCGAGGCCCAGCTGTGGATCCTGAGCACGCAGATCGCCGAGGAGATCCGCTCGGCCGCCGCCCACGACGTCGTCGTCTGTGACCGCAGCGTCCTCGACAACTACGCCTACCTCGTCCTCGCCGCCTCCCGCCAGCGCTGGCTGGAGCCGCTGGTCAACCACTGGATGAAGGGGTACGACCTCCTCATCAAGGTGCCCCTCGTCGGCGCTCCCTCCCCGGACGGGGTGCGCGACACCGACGGGCTCTTCATGCGCGCGATCGATCGGCTGGTCGACGACCTCCTGGCGGAGCGCAAGCTGGAGTGCCTCCGCCTTCCCGCCGAACGGCGCGAGGATTGGGCCGCCATCGTCACCGAGCACGCCCTCGCCGTCCCGGGCGTGGCCGCACGTCTGTTCTGAAGTCCCCGCTGCGGGGGGGCGGAGACGGTCTATGATCGGGTCTTCGAGAGAGCCATGAACGCCCGGGATCGCCGGCATGGGGGGCGGAGGCGGGGCGCGCTCCTCGTCGGCATGCTCCTCCTGAGCGCCGCGGTCGCGGCCGCCACACAGGCCGGCTCCACGCCCGCCGAGGCGATGGCGTTCATCCGGGTTCTCGGCGACCAGAAGGTCGAGTTCATCGGCGTCTGGCGGGAGACCATCGAGCACCGAAACGTCGAGGTCTCGACCGGAAGCGGCTTCGTGATCGCGCCCTCGGGGCTCGTGCTGACGAACCAGCACGTGGTCGACGATGCGCCGGTGGTGCGGAGGATCGGGCGGTACGAAGCCGAGGTCCGCCTGGAGAATCGGCGGATCGAGGTGGCGGTGGGCGCGGAGGGGTCTCTCGGCGTCTACGAGGGCTGGGTGGTCGCTGCGGACCCCGGCCTCGACCTGGCCGTGCTCCAGGTGACGGCCTCCGGGCTCCCCTACGTGCCTTTCGGCGACTCGGACGCGGCCGAAGCGGGCGAGGCGGTCCGTGTCCTGGGGTTCCCCTTCGGTCGGCAGGCGGAGGTGGGGAAGCCGGACGAGGCCGCGGCCGTGCCCCGGGCGACGGTCACGGCGGGGACGCTGTCCGCGGCCCGGGCGGACGAGGCGGGAGCGACCCGATACCTCCAGACGAGCGCGTCCGTGAACCCCGGCAGCAGCGGGGGGCCGATGGTGGACGAGGAGGGATACGCGGTCGGCGTCGTCCGGATGAAGCTCGCGCGCGCGCCGACGGCCCCGGGGGCGGGGTTTGCCGTGCCCATCAACCTCGTGAAGGACTTCCTGGAGGCCGAGGGCCTCCTGGAGCAGCTGCCGGTGGAGCGCCTCCACCCGGGGGTGGTGCACGGTCTCGACTGGAAGGGGCTCCAGGTGGCACTGCCGGAGGGGTTCGCGGACACCTCGCCGACCCGGCTGCTCGTGGACACGGAGGGCGCGGGAGCAGACCTCTCCCTTCGGGCGGTGCGGGTCGCGACGCCCTGGGGAGTGCCCGCGCTGGAGCAGGCCCTCCTTGAGGGGCGGGCCTGGCCCGGCTTCGCACCGGGGACCTCCGCGGGCGGGCCCGGGTCCGAGAGGTCCAGGGGGCGCGCCCTGGGTTCGGCCCGGGGGGAGAGGTCCGACGGGAGCCCCTATCGCGTCGACTACGCGATTCTCGATCTGGGCGCGGAGAAGGTCGTGGCCCGGTACCTGGGTCCCCCCGATGCCCTGGCCTTCAACCTGAGCCTCGTCCGGAGCTCCCTGGAGACCCTGGAGGCCCGCCCCCTGCTGACCGACGAGCTGCGGACGCCGATCCGGACAATCCTCGAGCCCGTGGCCTACCCGGGCGGAGCGGCAGGGGGTGTCCTCCTTCCCTCCGAATGGAGCCGGGAGCCAGCCACACGCGCGTCGTGCTCGAGAGTCCCGGAAACCGAGGTCGGCGTGGCCGCGAGCCCGGTGGGGGACTTCACCGTGGTCTTGCGTGCGCTGCGGTGGGCAGAGGGCGCCCTCCGGCCGGCGGAGGTCGCGCGGGCCTGTGACCCGCGGGCGGGGGCCGAGGACCCGAGCTACGGTGGCCGCTTCGAGCGCCTGGGCGTGCCCATCGGTGTCTGGGGCACGTTCGTGGAGCGGCCGGGAGAGGTGCTTCTCCTCGAGGTCGAGGCGCCCGAGGGCAAGCTCGCCTTCGTGCGCGACCTCTACCTGGAGTGGCGCGAGAGCGTCGCCGAGTGATCCCGGGCGCGGTATGCTCTAGGCCATGAGAGTGCAGGAGAGCCTCACCCGGGACCTGACCGCGGCCATGAAGGCCCGGGATGCCGCGCGGACGTCCGTGCTGCGCATGGCCAAGGCCGCGCTCCACAACGGCGAGATCGACAAGGGCGAGCCGCTGGACGAGGCCGAGGTCGTCAAGACGCTCCAGAGCCTCGTGAAGCAGCGGGAGGACTCGGCCGAGCAGTACGACAAGGCCTCGCGCCCCGAGCTGGCGGCGAAGGAGAGAGCCGAGATCCTGGTGCTGAAGGAGTACCTGCCCGCCGGGGCCTCGGCCGAGGAGATCGAGGCCGCGGTGGCCCGCGCCGTCGAGGAGACGGGGGCCGCGTCCCCGAAGGACATGGGGAAGGTGATGAAGGCAGCCATGGCCGCCCTGGCCTCCACCGGCAAGGCGGTGGACGGGAAGCAGGTGAACGCGGCCGCGAAGAAGGCCCTCGGCTGAGCGTCGTCCGTCCATGAAGGACATCGTCCGTCGCGTGGGGCAGAGGTTCATGGTGGGCTTCGAGGGCCTCACCGCCTCGGCCGACGTGAAGGCCCTCGTCCGCGAGTTCGGCGTGGCCCACGTGGTGCTCTTCGCGCGCAACGTGGAAGAGCCAGTCCAGCTCGCCGAGCTGGTGCGCGAGCTGCAGTCCGTGGCTCGCAATGCCGGGTTGTCGTGGCCGCTCCTGGTGGCGGTCGACCAGGAGGGCGGTCGGGTGGCCCGTCTCAAGGAGCCGTGGACGGTCTGGCCGGCCCCCCGGGCGCTCGGCCGTACCGGCGACGAGGAGATGGCCCGCCAGATGGGGGAGGCCCTGGCCGCGGAGCTCCGGACCTGCGGGATCCGTATGGACGTGGCTCCGGTGGTGGACGTCGACACGAACCCCGACAACCCGGTCATCGGCGACCGGTCATTCGGGGACGACCCGGGCCTCGTGGGCCGGCTCGGGGTCGCGATGATCCGAGCGCTGCAGGCGGGGGGAGTGGCGGCTTGCGCCAAGCACTTCCCCGGACACGGGGACACCGAGGTGGACTCCCACCTCGACCTTCCGGTGCTGTCTCATCCCCGCTCTCGACTCGAGGAGGTGGAGCTGCCGCCCTTCCGGCAGACCATCGAAGCGGGGGTGGCCACCGTCCTCACGTCCCACGTGCTCTTCCCGGAGCTGGACGAGTCCCTCCCCGCGTCGCTGTCCGAGCCCCTCACAACTGGCCTCCTGCGGGGCGAGCTGGGCTTCGACGGGGTGGTGGTGACCGACGACCTGGACATGAAGGCGGTGGCGAAGCGCTGGACGCCGGCGGAGATCGCGGTGAAGGCGGCGGGGGCGGGCGCGGACATCCTGGCCTTCTGCCGGCATCACGACGCGCAGGTCGAGGGCCTGGAGGCACTCATCCGTGCGGTGGAGTCCGGGGAGATCGCCTTCGCCGCCATGGAGGCGTCGGAGAGGCGGATCCGGACGTTCCAGGAGCGGTTCCTGGGCGGCTACCGGGACCCGGATCCAGGGGAGGCCCGCCAGGTGGCGGGGAGAGCGGAGCACCGGGAGCTGGCGGAGCGCATCGCCGCGGCTGCGGGGCTCTCGGCCTGAAGCGTGCCGGGTCGAAAGCCACGAGCGCTCCGGGCGGGGGACCTGGTGGGAATCGCCGCGCCCGCCGGTCCGGTGGAGGCTGAGCGGCTGCAGCGGGGGGTGCTGGAGCTGGAGGCCCTGGGCTTCGCGGTGCGCGTGCCCGACGGGATCCTCGACCGGCAGACCTTCACCGCCGGATCCCTGGAGGGCCGGCTCGCCCAGCTCGAGGGGCTCCTCACCGATCCGGAGGTCGCGGCCATCGTCTGCGCCCGCGGGGGAGCCGGAGCCGGACGCCTCCTGACCCGGCTCGACGGCGGGACCCTCCGCACCCACGCCAAGCCCCTCCTCGGATACAGCGACATCACCTGGCTGCACCTCGCCCTGGGTCGTCTCGGGCTCGTGAGCCTCCACGGCCCCATGGCCGCCCGCGAGCTCGCCGACGGCGAGTCCGCCTACGACCGGGAGAGCCTCTGGCACGCCCTCACCGGAGAAGGCGATCCCTTCGCGAGCGGCCCGGACGCCCTCCACACCCTGCGCACGGGATCGGCCCGGGGCGTCCTCCGCGGCGGGTGCCTCTCCATTCTCGCCGCGGCGGCGGGGACGCCGTGGGGTCTGCGGCCGGGTGGAGAGCCGACTCTCCTCTTTGTCGAGGACGTGGATGAGCCCCCCTATCGGGTCGACCGCATGATCCTCCAGCTGCGGGCCTCCGGGGCCCTCGACGGCGTGCGGGGGATCGTGTTCGGGGAGATGAAGGGATGCGGCCCGGGGCCGGAGGCGGACTACTCCCTGGAGGAGGTCCTCCTCGAGGCCCTCGAGGGCCTGGACGTGCCGGTGGCCTTCGGGCTCGCCAGCGGACACACCACGCAACGCAACGTCACGCTGCCCCTGGGTGTGGACGCCAGTCTCGACTGCGAACCCGGAGAGGCCCGTCTCGAGGTCCTCGAGGTGCCGGTCGCGTGAAGGTCCACCTCTCGGCCATCTGCGGAACGGCGATGGCCTCTCTCGCGGGGCTGCTGCGGGAGCTCGGACACGAGGTGACGGGGTCCGACCACAACGTCTACCCCCCGATGTCGACGCAGCTCGAGGGCCTGGGCATACGCATCCTCTCTCCCTACGCCGAGGAGAACATCCCCGGGGACGTGGACCTCGTGGTGATCGGCAACGCCCTCTCGCGGGGGAACCCCGAGGTGGAGGCGGTGCTCGACCGCGGGCTGCGCTACACGAGCCTGCCTGCCCTCGTGGCCGAGGAGCTGCTCCGCCCCCGTCGCTCGCTCGTGGTCGCGGGCACCCACGGCAAGACGACGACCACGAGCCTCCTGGCCTTCCTCCTGGACCGAGCCGGCCGGAACCCCTCCTTTCTGGTCGGAGGAGTCCCGGTGGACTTCGACCGCGGCTACCGTCTGGGCCGGGGAGAGCTCTTCGTGATCGAAGGGGACGAGTACGACTGCGCCTTCTTCGACAAGCGGCCCAAGTTCGTGCACTACATGCCGGAGGTCGCGGTCATCGGCAACATCGAGTTCGACCACGCCGACATCTACCGGGATCTCGAGGCGGTCCAGACCGCCTTCCTGCGGCTCCTGAACATGATCCCCCGTCGTGGGCTCCTCCTGGCCGGGACGGAGAGCCGGTCGGTCCTGGAGCTCCTGCCCCGCGCGCACTGCCGGATCGAGACCTTCGGCCTGCACCACGGGGCCGACTGGCGGGCCACGGACCTGCGCCCGGAGGGAGAGGCCACGCGGTTTCGGCTCTGGCGGCGCGACCGGGACCTGGGGGAGTTCGTGGTCCCCCTGGCCGGCGCCCACAACGTGCGGAACGCCCTGGCCGCCGTGGGCGCCGCCGCCGCCGCCGGGGTGGACCCGGACGCGCTGAGGGCGCCGCTGGGGGCCTTCCGGGGGATCCGGCGGCGGCTGGAGGTCAGGGGACGGGTGGGCGGCGTCACCGTCTACGACGACTTCGCCCACCACCCGACGGCGGTGCGGGCCACGCTGGAGGCCCTGCGGGCCGCCGGATCCCAGGGGGCCGAGGCCGAGCGCGCGCGGGGACGCCTCGTCGCCGTCTTCGAGCCCCGCTCCTACACCTCCCGGACCCGTCTTTTCCAGGAGGAGTACGCGCGGGCGCTGGCCGTGGCCGACCGGGTGCTGCTGGCCGCGGCTCACCTCCCGGAGCGGGTCCCGGAAGAGGAGCGCCTCTCGGAATCGGAGGTGGTCGAGGCGATCCGGGCCCTCGGGGGCGAGGCGGACTTCGTCCCCGCCGTGGACGAGATCGTCTCCCGGCTGGCCGAGACCCTGAGGCCGGGGGATCGGGTCGCCATCCTCTCGAACGGAGGCTTCGGGGGGATCCACGAGCGCCTCCTCGAGGCCCTCCGGGACGCCCGCGGCTGAGCTTCCCGGCGCGGAACTCTGTGGAACCGGTTCGTCCCGTGTGATATAGCTCACCTCGCAATTCCCCGTGAACCGAGTCGTGGCCGAGGTTTCGTCGTCGCGGGTTCCCGGCGATCACCGCCGGAGGGCCCGGAGACCGCCGAGGAGGGCCGCCATGAAGCGTGAGCTGCTGCTCGTCGTGACCGCTGTCGGAGCGCTCGTCACCATCCCCCCGCTCGGGGCGCAGGAGGGCGATCTGGCCTTGTCTCCCGACGAGATCGCGGAGGCCGAGGCAGAGGGAACCGTGCGGATCAAGGAGGAGGTCACCGTGGTGAGCGCCTCCCGGGTCGAGAGGAAGCTCGTGGACGCCCCGGCCACCATGAGCGTGGTGACCTCGGACGTGCTCGAGACCACTCCGGCGCAGAACGCCGCCGACCTGCTGCGCGCGGTGCCCGGGGTCAACGCGATCCAGACCTCGGCTCGGGACATCAACCTGACCGCGCGCCAGGCCACCTCGACCCTGGCCACCTCCCAGCTCGTGGCGGTGGACGGGCGCTCGGTCTACCTGGACTTCTTCAACCTCGTGCTGTGGGACTTCGTCCCCGCCGCGAACTCCAACGAGATCGAGCAGATCGAGATCATCCGGGGCCCGGCCTCGGTGATGTGGGGCGCCAACGCCCTCACCGGCGTCGTCAACATCATCACCAAATCGCCTCGCAACAACGAGGGATTCGGCTTCAACCTCAGCGCGGGCATGTTCAACCGCGACGGCGGGTCGCGCCAGGACGACGGCGACGGTCACAGCTACAACGGCAACTTCTACTACTCCACCGCCTTCAACGACGCCTGGTCGTTCCGGTTGTCGGCGGGCTACCTGAACGCCGACCCGTTCTCGAGGCCGACGGGCATCGTTCCCCTGAGCTGCCACCCCCTGGGGGTCGATCCCTGTCGCGACTCCGACGGCGCCGCACTCCCCGGCGGCTTTCCCCTCGGGGGGGCGCCCTATCCCAGCGACAGCAAGGGCCTGGGCAATCAGTGGGTGAACACCGGGACCAGCCAGCCCAAGTTCGACGTGCGTCTCGACCAGGAGGTCGCCGGCGGCGGCCGCATCACCTACCAGGGGGGCTACTCGGGGACCGAGGGGATCATCCACACCGGCATCGGCCCCTTCGACATCCTGCGTGATGCCAGCATGGCGTACGGGAAGGTGGTCTATCAGAAGGGTGCGATGAGAGTGGGGGCCTTCGGGAACTTCGTCGACGTTCCCAACGCCCCGAACCTCCTCCAGGTCGATCCCGACACCCTGGCCCCGGTGGACCTGCGCTTCAAGACCCAGACCTACGACATCGAGTTCTCGAACACGAGCGTACTGGGAGGGCGCCACGCCCTGACCTACGGGGGCAACTACCGCCGCAACAACTTCGACATCACCCTGGCCCCGGACGGCGAGGACCGCAACGAGCTTGGCGTCTACCTCCAGGAGGAGTTCTTCCTGGACCGGTTCCGCCTCGCCGCCGGGGTGCGGGTCGACAAGTTCGGCAACCTGGACAAGGCGGTCTGGTCGCCGCGCCTGAGCGCGATGTTCAAGCCCACGCCGGACCAGTCGATCCGGGTGTCGTACAACCGCGCGTTCCGCTCGCCCTCGTTCATCAACAACTACCTGAACCAGGACATCTCGAACCCCGACGCGGTGGACCTGCGGCCGCTGGCACCCTTCCTCCCGCCGCCGATCGCGGGGATGATCCCCAACGAGCCGTTCTTCCTCACCGTGAACAACTTCGGCAACACCGGCCTGAAGGAAGAGCACATCGAAGCGTTCGAGGTCGCCTACACCGCGACCTTCGGCGACACGACATTGAGCCTCGCGGTGTACCAGAACGACACCGACGACAACATCAACTTCACGGTGCTGCTGCCGGACCAGGAGAACCCCCAGGGCCTGCCCGGCCTGGAGTTCTACTCGCCGCAGATCCCGGCCACCGGTGTCGGGGCGGAGACCTTCCAGCCGATCACCCTCAACCCCATCCTGATGGGGGCGCTGGGACAGGTGCCGCCCCCGTTCGGCCCGATCCTCCTCCCGTGGAAGGTGGCGACGTACCTGAACCTCGGACCGCTTCGCAACCGTGGGATGGAGGCGGGGATCCAGCATCGCGTGAACCCGAAGGTCAGCTTCTTCGCCAACTACTCCTGGCAGGACACGCCCGAGATACTGGACGCTGCCGAGGACCAGATCCGGTACCCGATCTCCGAGGTCGGCATCCCCGCCGCCCACCGCTTCAACGCCGGGATCGCCTACAATGGCCCGCGCTTCCTGGGCAACGTCAACGTCAACTACTCGGGCGAGGCCCTCTGGACGGACGTGCTGGGGGCGGAGTTCCAGGGGTACACCGACGCCTACACGATGCTCAACGCGACGGTGGGAGTGAGGTTCGCCGACGGCCGGGTCACGTTCAGCTTGAAGGGCACCAACCTGACCAACGAGGAGATCCTGCAGCACATCTACGGAGATCTGATTCGCCGATCGGTGGTGGCGGAGCTGAGCGTCTTCATGAAGTGAACCGCGGGCGTGCGGGGCCTCCGGCTTCTTCTGAGCCCGGGGGCTTCGTCATCTTTGCTCGAGGGACGAGGGCATGAGCCAGCGCAGGCCGATCCGCGACCCGGTGGCGGTCATCGACATCGGATCGAACTCGGGTCGGGTGATCGTCTACCGCCACGAGGCCCACGGACACCTGCAGATCCTGGCCGGGAGCCGCGCCCCCCTGCGGCTGGTGCCCGACCTCGATCGGGAGGGACGCATCGCCCCGGACGCCCTGGAGCGGGTCTTCGAGGCCCTCAAGGACTTCCGCTCGGTGGCTCGCGGCTCGGGGGTGAGCCGCATGATCGCCGCGGGGACGTCCGCGCTCCGGGAGGCCCCCAACGGGGCCGCCTTTCTCCGCAGGGTGCGGCGCGAGCTGGGGATCGAGATGCGCCTCCTCTCCGGGGTCGAGGAGGCGCGCTACGGCTGCCTCGGCGCGGTGAGCGGCCTGCCGGTGGAGAGCGGCGTGCAGTTCGACCTGGGGGGGGGCAGCCTCCAGGTGGCACGCTTCCACGACCGGCGGCTTCTCGGCGCCACCAGCGTGCCCCTCGGAGCGCTCCGTGTCTCCCACCGCTTTCTGAAGTCCGACCCGCCGGCCGCAGCGGAGGTCCGGCAGCTCCGGGAGCACGCACGGGGCGTGCTGGCCGACGCCGGGCTGGCCCCGCTCGGGAAGGGGGAGGGGCTCGTCGGGACCGGGGGCACGTTGCGGAACCTCGCCCGGGTGGAGCAGAGGGAGTCGGGGTATCCCATCTTCCGCCTCCACGGCTTCACCCTCACCCGGGGGCGGCTGCGGGAGGTGACCGCGCGCCTGGCCAGGCTGCCGTTGAAGAAGCGGGGGCGCACCTCGGGCCTCAATCAGGACCGCCGGGACTCGGTGGTGGGGGGCGGGCTGGTGGTCGAGGCCCTGATGGACGTCCTCGGGGCCAACGAGGTGCTGGTCTCGGGGCAGGGGGTGCGCGAGGGGCTGGCCATGGGCCTGGCCACCGACACCCTTGAGGCGCCCGCGGAGGTGCGGCAGCAGTCCCTCGACGCCCTGGCCGCTCGCTTCGCGGGCTGGTCGCCGGAGAGGGCCGAGCGGCGCCGGGCGGCGGCGGTGGCGCTGCACGGGTCGCTCGAGCGGTGGCCGTCACCGGAGCTGGAGGAGGCCTTGCGGCAGGCGGCCTGGATCGTCGACGTCGGCCGGACCATCGACTTCTTCGACCGCCACGAGCACGTGGCCGACCTGGTCCTGGAGACCGACCTCGAGGGGTTCACCCACCGGCAGGTGGCGCTGCTGTCGGCGGTCCTCCGACGCGCCGGGGACGAGGACGTGAAGCCGCGCTCCTACGCGCCCCTCCTGGGACGAGAGGACCGCGCCGGCCTGGAGAGGACCTCGGTGGTGCTGGCCCTGGCCGACGAGATCACCGAGCGCTGTCCGCCGGGCTCGGCGGCGCAGTTGACGTGCCGGCTGCGCGCGGGGGAGGCGGTGGTGACCGTCCCCGCCCTGGGATCGTGGGGAGTGCGCAAGCTCCCGGAGCGGTTCACTCGCGCCTTCGAGCGGCGCCTCCGGGTGGTCCCGGGGGGGAGGAAGCGGCGGACGAGGCGAAAGAAATGAGGGGCTGTGCTTGTTCCCTGAGACCACCATGGGCGCAGGTGCGGGGGGAGCCTGGCGCGGGGCGAATGGAGAAGGGAACAACGGAAGGGGTCAGACCCCGTTTCATTGCATCGCGGGCGAGAACGACGCGGCGACGCAACAAAACGGGGTCAGACCCCGGGCGCAGAGACCCCCGGGCGCAGAGACCCCCGGGCGCAGAGGCCTCGGGCGCGGAGGCCTCGGGCGCGGGGGCCGTGGGGCGTCGAGGCTGCGGCGGCCGGGTGGCCGACCGCGGCCGCCCGAGCCAGGAGCAGAACCTCAGCGCTCCTGGAGAGCAGGCTTCAGGGTGCGCTCGAAGTGCTCCAGGATGGCGCGGTCACGGGCGATGCGATCGGCCGGGGAGCGGAAGCCGTGCCTCTGCCCCGGGTGCACCACCAGGCGGTGGGGCCGGTCGGCCTTGATGAGCTCGGCGGCGAAGGCCATGGTGTTGGCCAGGTGCACGTTGTCGTCGCTCGAGCCGTGGATGATGAGCAGCTCGGCCTCGAGCTGTCCGGCCTTCGCGAGGGGTGAGCTGGCCTCGTAGCCCTCGGGGTTGTCCGCGGGGGTGCCCATGTACCGCTCGGTGTAGATGGTGTCGTAGTGCTTCCAGTCGGTGACGGGGGCGCCGGCCACCGCGGAGCGGAAGACGCCGGGGGCGTGGGTGACCGCGTAGAGGGTCAGGTAGCCCCCGTACGACCACCCCGTGATCCCGATTCGTGAGGCGTCGACCCAGGGCAGCGACCGGAGGTGCTCGATGCCGGTGAGCTGGTCCTCCAGCTCGAGGTGGCCGAGCCGTCGGTAGATCCCCGACTCGAAAGCCTTGCCCCGCCCGGCCGAGCCGCGGTTGTCGAGCTGCCAGACGAGGAAGCCCCGGCTGGCCAGCAGATGCTCGAAGGGGGAGACGTGCCTCCAGGAGTCCGTGACGGTCTGGGCGTGAGGGCCCCCGTAGACGCTCAGGACCACGGGGTAGCGCAGGGCCGGGTCGAAGTCGGCCGGCTTGAGCAGGGAGGCGTAGAGGGTGGAGCCGTCCCTGGCCATCAGCTCGACCCACTCGAGCGTGCCGCGCTCGAAGCCGAGCAGGGGCGCGTCGGCGCCGTCGTCGATCGTCCAGAGCCTCGTCCCGTCCCGGCTGGCCACCTCGAGCCGGGGCGGGGTCTCGGCGTCCGACCAGACGTGGGCGTAGTGCCGCCCGTCGGGAGAGAGCAGGAAGGAGTGGGTCCCGTCCTCGTCCGTGACCTGCGAGAAGCCGGTCCCGTCGAGACGGACGCGGTAGAGATGGCGCTCCCGGGGATCCTTCCGGGTGGCGGTGAAGTAGACGAAGCCGGAGCGCTCGTCGAGGGTCAGGTCGTCGCCCCGGCCGGCCGGGGAGAAGGAGACCCTGGCGTCCACCATCCAGGGACCACGGGTCACCGCCCGGCAGGCCCCCGCCGGGTCGCAGTCCAGGATGTGGGCAAAGCCATCGCGCTCCGACAGCCAGAGAAAGCGCTCGCCCTTCTTGTAGAAGCGGGGAGGAAGAAGCAGGTTGACGAAGGTGTCGGACCACTCGGTGAGCACGGTGCGGGGCTCCCCGAGATCCTGGCCCGGCTCGCCCGGGACCGGGAGGAGGCGCAGGCGCAGCTCGTTCTGCGCACGGTTGATCTGCTGGAAGGCCAGGGCCGTGGACCTCGGGGTCCAGGCGAGCTGCGGGGCGACGTAGTCGTCGTCGGCCCCGACGGAGACGACCCTCTCCGGTCCCACCGCCCCGTCCTTCCCGAGGCCCACGACCCCCAGCCGGACCACGGAGTTCGGCGACCCGGCCTTGGGGTAGCGCTGCCACGCGACCTCGTTGCGGACGGGGAGGAAGTCCACGATGGGGAAGGTGGGGACCTCGGACTGGTCGAGCTGGAGGTAGGCGACGGCCCGTGAGCTCGGCGCCCAGGCGAAGGCTCGGCCGCCGCGGCCCCCGAGCTCCTCCTCGTAGACCCAGTCGAGCTTGCCGTTGAGCAGCGTCTCCGACCCGGTGGCGGTGAGACGGGACTCCCTCCCGCTCTCGAGGTCGACGACATGGAGGTCGTTCGCCCGCACGAAGGCCACCCGCTTGCCGTCCGGCGAGGACGCCGGGTACTCCTCCCGGGCATCCGTCCTCACCAGGGCCCGGACGGAGCCCCGCTCCACGTCCACGAGGTAGACGTCTCCGTCGGCGGACACGAGAAGGCGGCGACCGTCGGGCATCCAGGTGGCGGAGTCGAGGGGGTGAAGACGGTCCGTGCCTCCGGGCAGCCCCAGGGCGCTCCCGCGGAGGAGCAGGACCTCCTCGCCGTCGCGGGTGTCGAAGGCGTAGAGATCCCTCTCCGGACCGCTCGACCGCAGGTAGGTGAGGCGTCTGCCGTCGGGGTGCCAGGCGAGCCCGGTGGGCAGGGAGCCGGCCAGCCCGGGCTCGCTCACCTTCTCGACGGTGAGCTTGTCCTGGGCGGTGACGCTGGAGGCGGCGATCGAGACCAGGATGGTGGCTGCGCGCACGGCGCGGGCAAGGCGCGGCACGGCGTGATTGCTCATGACGAAACCCCTCCGGGGACCGGGAGGCCCTCCGGCGCGCACGGACCCGAAGCGACCGCTCGTCGTGGGGCCTAGAAGAGCGTGTAGATGAAGGGCGCGACCGCCGAGCCCTGGGTGAACACGACGAGCAGCCCCAGCAGCGCCAGCATCAGCACGATGGGGCCCAGCCACCACTTCTTGCGAACCTTCATGAAGGCCCACAGCTCGGGCAGGATGCCGATCTTCTCCTTCGATCCCTCGAACGCCATGTCGCGACTCCTTGTCCCGATCCGCCGGTCTCTCCGGCCGGTGTCGGATCGGGCTAGTCCAGCTCGTAGAGAGTCCGCCAGTCCACGTCCTCGCGGAGCGGCGGCTGCTCCTTCTTGTCGAGCACGTGGTGCCCGAGGACGAGATGATCCATGTTCGTCCGCATGAAGCACAGGTACGCGTCGGGGGGGCTGCAGACGATGGGCTCCCCCCGCACGTTGAACGACGTGTTGATGATGATGGGGACCCCGGTGAGGCGCCCGAACTCCGCGATGAGGTCGTGGTACAGCGGGGCCTCCTCGCGCGACACCGTCTGGAGGCGGGCGGAGTTGTCCACGTGGGTGACCGAGGGGATGACCCGCTTGCCCTCCCGCACCTGCGCGACGAGGAGCATGTAGGGGCTGTCGCAGTCGATCTCGAACCACTCCTGTGCCTTGTCCACGAGGACCGACGGCGCGAAGGGGCGGAATCCCTCCCGGAACTTGATCTTCATGTTGAGGTTGTCCCGCATCTTCGGGTCCCGGGGATCGGCGAGGATGCTCCGCCCACCGAGGGCCCGGGGTCCGAACTCCATCCGGCCCTGGAACCAGCCCACCACGTTCTGCTCCGAGATCAACCGGGCGACGCGCTCCACCAGCCGCCGGTCGTCGAGGGTCTCGTAGCGAGCCCCCGCCTCGTCGAGGTAGCGGGCGATCTCGGTGTCCGAGAACGCCGGGCCGAGGTAGGAGTGGGTCCAGGCCTTCGCCCGAGGCTGCTTCTCCAGCGTGTTGTAGAGGTAGTGGGCGACCCCCACCGCTCCCCCGGCGTCGCCGGCGGCGGGCTGGACCCACAGCTCCTTCATCGGGGTCTCGCGGATGACGCGCCCGTTGGCCACGCAGTTCAGGGCCACCCCCCCGGCCATGCACAGCCGGGTGAGCCCGGTGGTGTCGTGGAGATGACGCGCCATCCGCAGCACCACCTCCTCGCAGACCCTCTGGATGGAGGCCGCGATGTCGAACTCCCGCTCGCCCATCCGGGTCTCCGGCTGGCGGGGAGGGCCCCCGAAGAAATCGTCGAATGCCCCGTTCGTCATGCGCAGGCCGTGGTCGTAGGAGAAGTAGCTCATGTCGAGCTTGAAGGAGCCGTCGTCGTTGACGTGCACCATCTCGCTCATGATGCGCTCGGCGTGGACCGGCTTGCCGTAGGGGGCCAGCCCCATCACCTTGTACTCGGCGCTGTTGACCTTGAAGCCCAGGTAGTAGGTGAAGGCGCTGTAGAGCAGCCCGAGGCTGTGGGGAAAGCGGATCTCCTTGAACAGCGAGATGTCCGTGCCCTTCCCGACGCCGTAGGAGGCGGTGGCCCACTCACCGACCCCGTCGATGGTGAGGATCGCTGCCTCCTCGAAGGGCGAGGGCAGGAAGGCCGAGGCCGCGTGGCTCATGTGGTGCTCGGCGTAGAGGATGGGCCCCGCGTAGGGCTTGAGCTCCTTGCGGATGGTCGAGGGCACCCAGAGCTTCTCGTGCAGCCACACCGGCATGGCCTTGCGGAAGGAGTTGAACGAGCGCGGAAACGTGGCGACGTAGGTGCTGAGGATCCTCTCGAACTTGAGCAGCGGCTTGTCGTAGAAGCCGACGACGTCGAGGTCCCCGGGCTCGATCCCGGCTTCCTTGAGGACGTAGCGGATGGCGTGGGCGGGAAAGTCGGAGTCGTGCTTCTTGCGCGTGAAGCGCTCCTCCTGCGCGGCCGCGACCACCTGGCCGTCCCGCAGGAGGGCAGCGGCGGAGTCGTGGTAGAAGCAGGAGATCCCGAGGACGTTCGTGGGCATCAGAACTGGTGTCGCGCGGCCTTCTCGGGCCCGAGGGGGTTCGGCTCGTGAGCGCGCCAGAACGTGGGCTCCGGGGCGAGACGGCGATCCAGCGGATCCCGCCCCAGCAGGCGCAGGGCGAGGCCCACCGGCCCCACCGAGACGAGGTAGACGATGGCCAGGAGGACGGCGGTCCAGACCATCCCGATGCCCTGGAAGAAGCGGGTCCACCCGGCGTAGGCGCGGGATGTCGGGGCCAGATGGCGGAAGGCCAGCTCGATCAGCACCACGACGCTGGCGAAGCCGAGGATCTTCCACCGCAGGGGCAGGTCGGCGAGCCACGTCACTGCGTCTTGCGCGCTCAAGTGTCCGAGTCTCCTTCGAATAGCAAACGTTCATGATACGGCGGGCGTGAGGAGCGGTCAATCCAGTGGCCGGGCACTATAATCTGGCCAATGTCGAAGGACGAGGGGCGCTCCGAATTCCTGCGTCACCAGCTGCGCCAGTGGACGGATCAGGTGGCACTGGCGGGAAGGGCCAACGAGCTGTTCGAGCTCGAGCTCTGGCTGCGGAGCTTCGAGCGCTTCTTCCGGATCGGCAACCAGACTCTCTCGGAGCGCGAGACCCGGGCCCTCGGCCTGCGCAGCTGGTCGGAGGAGCTGCGCCTCGTGGACGACGCCCTGCTTCGCGTGGTCCACCTGTGCACCTCCATACTGACCGAGGAGCAGGTGGACCTGACCCGCTTCGACCGCTACGTCGAGACGAACCTGGCCCGCGAGGAGGACCTCGACCCCTACATCCGGAAGCTCGTGCGCCTGACGACCCCGCAGGCCGCCCTGACCCTCCTGCGCGAGTCCTTCGAGGACCTGCACCTCCTCCTCCTCGACCTGGTGCGCCTTTCCCGGCTCCCCTACGCGACCTTCAACGCGGTGGGGAAGATCCTCTACCGCGAGGTGCGACGCAGCGACCTCATCGCGATGATCATCGACAAGAAGTTCAAGCCCGTGCACGACCGGATCCGGAACCCGGCCATCCGCAGCCTGATCCGCGAGATCTCGGATCCTCTCGAGCGTCGGCAGGCGGCCAAGGTCTTCCTCGAGCTCTTCCGTCTCCTCCACTACCTGGAGTTCACCGACCCCGACCGTCTCGACGAGAACGTCCTGCGCGACACCCTGCTTCCCTTCGCCCTGATCACCTCGGAGACGCGGCTGCTCCTGTCCTACATCGAGAGGCGCGTCATCAAGGGGCAGGACACCGAGCGACCCCTGTACCAGGTGTACGACTCGTTCGTCTACTGCATCCCCCTCGAGCTCAAGAAGGTGCTCAACACCGAGCTGACCGACATCTCGGTGACCCGGCAGGCCGAGAACGTGCGGACCCGGGTGGAGAACTCCCACGGGATCCTCAAGGACTGCTTCCAGCAGTCGGTGGTGCAGCTGGCCCAGGCCTTCGTGCCCGGCCTCGACGGGGCGCGGATCTTCCCCGACTTCATGGCCAAGCGGGAGCAGTCGGTGCGGGTGCGGGACGGCCTGGTGCGGGTGACCCGCGCGGTGCGGGCCTTCCAGGCCGACAGCGGCGGGGAGACGGCCGACCGGATGAAGGGCGCCATCTCGGACTTCTACGACCACAACATCAAGTACCTGATGTATCGGGACTGGTCGGGCTTCGAGCTGTTCTACATCGAGATCCTCAAGTGCCCCAGCCTGAGCGGGCTGACCCAGATCGCCCACCGCTTCGAGACCTTCCTGGTGACCCTGCTGCGCGAGGTGCAGAAGCGGTCGATCCTCGACGGAGCGCCGGCGAGCGACGAGGTGGCGACCCTGCTGCCGGAGGCGTGAGCTTGGAGCTTCCCGACCCGGCGACGGTTCGAACGCTGCTCCTCGACGCGGGTGGGGTCCTGGTCCGACCAGACTTCGAGCGGGTGGCCGCCGTGCTCCGGGGGCGGGGAGTGGCCGCCGACGCGGCCGTCCTGCGCGCCGCGGAGGCGCCGTCCAAGCGCGAGCTGGACCGGACGGCCGGAGAGGGGATGGCGACCGACGAGGAGCGGGGGTGGGCGTACTTCAACCTGCTCCTGCGGCACGCCGGCATTCCTCGCTCCGCCGCGACGGACGCCGCGCTGGCCGAGCTGAAGGCCTGGCACGACCGCCACTGTCTGTGGGACGACGTCCCGGAGGGGGTGGGGGCGGCGCTCCGGCGGCTGCGTGCGGCCGGGCTGCGGATGGCCGTCGTCTCCAACTCGAACGGCACCGTTCGACAGCTCCTCGAGCGCCTGGGCTTCCTGGACCTGTTCGACGAGGTGCTGGACTCGGCCGTCGAGGGCATCGAGAAGCCCGACCCGCGGATCTTCCACCTCGCCCTGCAGCGCCTCGGGGCGAGCGCCGAGCAGGCGCTGTACGTCGGGGACATCTACCACGTGGACGTGGTCGGGGGGCGGGCCGCGGGGCTGCGGGTGGTCATGGTGGACGAGGCGGGGCTCTACGGCGACGCGGACTGCCCGAGGGTGCGCTCGCTGGTCGAGCTGTCCGAGCACCTGGCCCCGATCCCGGGGCACGGCGGCGATTTTCTGCTAGACTCCGGCACGGCACGATGAGCCCCGAGAAGGATCCCTTCGCCCAGTTCCTCCACCACTTCGACGAGGGGACCGTTCTCTTCGAGGAGGGGGACGAGGGGGAGGAGCTCTACATCGTCCGCGCCGGCAAGGTGGCCATCAAGAAGCGGGTGGCCCACGGCGAGATCACCCTGGCCATCCTGGAGAAGGGGGACTTCTTCGGGGAGATGGCCATGCTCGAGCACATCCCGCGCACCGCGCGGGCGGAGATGGCCGAGAGCGGCAAGCTGATCGTGATCAACTCCGAGGTCTTCGGGGACATGATCAAGGCCAACCCCGAGATCGCGGTGCGGATGCTGCGGAAGTACTCCCTGAGGCTGCGCGAGACGACGAAGCAGATCGAGGATCTGGCGGCCAAGGCCGAGGCAAGCATGGTCGCCGGCGTGGTGCCGGAGGCGGAGTCCTCCGCGGCGTCTCCGGTGAAGACCGGGGTCACGGAGAAGGCCGTCCCACAGCAGGCCGAGGCCATCGCCTACTTCATCTCGAAGGCGAGCGGGAACGTCTTCCCGGTCTTCAAGTCGGATGCGCTCATCGGACGGTACGACTCCGTGACCGGAAGCACCCCCGAGGTGGACCTCACCCAGGAGGACGCCGCCCGGAACATCTCCCGTCGCCACGCCCGGCTCGTCACCAAGGAAGGGAAGCACTTCGTGGCCGAGGAGATCGGGACGATGAACGGGACCTTCCTGAACAACGAGAGGCTGCCCACCGGCGTCCTGACCCCCATCAAGGACGGCGACGAGCTCACGCTCTGTCGGCTCTCCATCACCTTCCGGGTCCCGGGCTCCGCCCGCTCCTGAGGTCTCAGTCGGGCCGGGGTCGCGAGGCCCCGAGGGCCCGGTCGAGGTCCGCGGGCTTCCATCCGAGCTCGCGTCGCGCGCGGCCGGAGTCGAGGGAGGTGTCGGCGGGCCGGCGGTCCGGACCCTGGTGGTCGGCCTGGACGGCGGACTCGATGCCTCGCGAGGACAGCCCCAGGGCCCGGGCCACGCGCAGGCCGAGCTCGAGGCGGCTGAGACGCTCGCTGCCGCCGAGGTGGAAGAGGCCGGTCCCGCCCCGCTCGAGGAGGAGAGCCACCCCCGCCGCCACCGACTCCGGGTCGACCGGGGTACGGTACTCGTCGGCGAAGAGTCGCACCGTCCGCCCTGCCCCGAGAGCCCACGCGATGCCCTCGCTCGCGGTGCCGCGGGGCCCGTGGCCACGGCCCGCCACCAGCGCCACCCGGGCCACCGCCGCCGTGGGATCGGCGCAGAGGAGGGCCTCCTCGCCCTCGAGCTTCGTGCGCCCGTAGACGCCGAGGGGGGCGGGGGGGGTGCGCTCGTCGGAGAGGGCGCGGTCCCCCCCGAAGACGAGATCGGTGGACAGACCGACGAGGCGGATCCCCCGGGTGCGGCAGGCGGCGGCCACCCGGCCGGGCAGCCGGGCGTTGAGCTCGAGCGCGAGGTCCGGGCGCCGCTCGCACTCGTCGGCACGGCTCAAGACCGCGGCGTGGACCAGCGCGTCGGGCCGCTCCTCGTCGAGGGCGGCGTCGAGGGCGGCCGGCTCGGTGAGGTCCAGGCGGAGGACCCGCAGCCCCGGGGGCGGGGCCTTCTTGCGGCGCGCGGCGACGACGTCGAAACCCCGCGCGGCGAGGAGGGTCGCCAGACGGCCCCCGAGGAGGCCGGCGGCGCCGGTGACCAGGACCTTCACCCCGGATCCCGGTCAGCCGAACATCACGGAGCCCCCGTTCACGGAGAGGACGTGACCGTGCATGTAGGAGGCGAGATCGGAGGCGAGGAAGGCGACCGGCCCGGCGATCTCCTCGGGGCGGGCGACGCGGCCGAGGGGGATCGCGTCGACCACCACGCGGCCGGCGGGGGTCTTGAGCACGTCGCGGGTCATGTCGGTCTGGACCCAGCCCGGAGCCACCACGTTCACCCGGATGCCGGAGGGGCCGAGCTCGCTGGCCAGCGACCTGGCGAAGGCGATGAGCGCTCCCTTGGCCGCCGCGTAGTGGGAGTGGTCGGCCTCCCCCCGCTGACCCGCGGTGGAGGCGACCAGCACCATCGCCCCCGTGCCGCGGGGCACCATCCGCCGGGAGGCCTCGGCGCACAGCGCCCGGGCGGAGCCGAGGTTCACACGGAGGGTCTCGTCCCACTCGTCGCCGGTCATGGTGGCGATCGGGGCCCGCTTCCAGATGCCGTGGTTGACCACGAGGACGTCCAGGGGGCCGAGGCCGTCTTCGGCTTGCCGGACCACGCGCTCCGCTTCGTCCCCGCCCTGGAGATCGGCCTTCAGGGCGAGGGCGTCGGCGCCAGCGCTCCGGACGGCGGCGACCGTCTCCGCCGCGGCCGCGTCGTCCCGGGCATAGGCGACGGCCACCCGGGCCCCCAGGTGCCCGAAGAGGACGCAGACCGCGCGGCCGATCCCCCGGCTGCCTCCGGTGACCAGGGCCGTCTTTCCGGCCAGGCTGAGCATGGAGGGACCGTACTCGCGCGGGACGGGCCGCGTCAAGGGAGGCGCGTCTCGTGGTCTCGCGGCCAGGAAAGGCCGGTGAACGATGCGGGCTACAATCCGTCCGTGGCCTTCATCACGTTCGAGGGAATCGAGGGGAGTGGCAAGAGCACCCAGCTGCGCCTGACCGCGGAGCGGCTGGGAGAGCGCGCGGTCGTGACCCAGGAGCCGGGGGGAACGGCCATCGGCCGCGCCCTGCGCCAGGTGCTCCTCGACCCCGCGAGCCACGGGATGACGCCCATGGCGGAGCTGCTCCTCTACTTCGCCGATCGAGCCCAGAACGTGGCCGAGATCGTTCGGCCGGGGCTCGCGGCCGGGTCCGTCGTCCTGTGCGACCGGTATGTCGAGTCCAGCCTCGCCTATCAGGGCTGCGGCCGGGGGCTGCCCCGTGACTCGATCCTGCGCCTGGCGGAGCTCGCGACCGGCGGGCTGCGGCCCGACCTGATCGTCCTCCTGGATCTCCCGGTGGAGGAAGGGCTGGCCCGGGTGGGACGCCGCGGTGCCCACGACCGACTCGAGTCGGAGGACGGGGCGTTCCACGAGCGCGTGCGCGAGGGGTACCTCGCGCTGATGGCGCGGGAGCCGGAGCGGTGGCTGCGCCTGGACGCCACCGCGGAGACCGGGGACGTCTTCGCCCGGTTGTGGGAGGCCCTCGTGGCCCGGAAGCTGGTGGGGGAGGCCAGGGCGTGAGGTTGAGCGCGGTCGTCGGCCACGAGCGGATCCGCACGATCCTCGGTCGGGCCCTGGAGCGGGACCGCCTTCCCCCGGCGCTCCTCCTCAGCGGGCCCGAAGGGGTGGGGAAGAAGACGATGGCGCTCGCCGCGGCCCAGGCCGCGCTGTGCGAGGCCGCCCCGGCGCCGGAGCCCTGCGGGGTGTGCCGGACGTGTCGGCGGGTCTCAGGCGCCCTCGAGCCGGGTCGTCTGCAGGACGCCCGGGAGGAGGCCGATCGCCATCCCGGCGAGGACGAGTGGCGCAACTTCCGGCTGCACCCCGATCTGGTCCTCGTCGAGGGGTGGCGGCTCACCCGCACCGGGCGTCCGCGCCCGGAGCCGGAGATCCGCGTGGGCCAGGTCCGCGACCTCGTGGGCGAGGTCGCGGGCGCGCCCTTCGAGGCCCGCCGCCGCGTCTTCGTGGTCGACGACGCCCACGGGATGAACGAGTCGTCGCAGAACGCCCTGCTCAAGAGCCTCGAGGAGCCGCCCCCGCGGTCGCACCTCATCCTGGTCACGTCGCGACCCCAGGGGCTCCGCCAGACGATCCGCTCGCGGTGCCAGACCCTGCGCTTCGGGCCCCTGAGCCGGCAGGCGGTCGCCGCGTTCCTGGCCGAGCAGCGAGGCCTCCCCGAGCAGGAGGCGCGGCTGCGGGCGGCCCTGGCCGCGGGCAGCCTGGGAGGCGCCCTGGCCTTCGAGTCGGAGGGCTACAAGGCCTCGAGGGAGGGGCTTCTCTCCTTCCTCGAGCGGGTGGAGGACCTCGACGCCGTGCAGCGCATGGCCGAGTCCGAGGCCCTGGAGCAGGCGGACGACCCGTCCCTCCTCCTGACCACCTTGCGCTCCCTCTTGCGGGACCTGGCCGCCCTGCGGGCCGGGGCGGGTCCGGAGGACCTGCTCAACGCGGACGTGGCCGACCGCCTCGCGCCGCTGGCCGAGGGCCCGCTGGGCGCGCGTGCGGGGGTGCTCGCCGAGAACGTGGCCGGGACGAGGGGCGCGCTGCGCGGGTTCGCCAACAAGCTCCTGAGCTTCGACCTCCTCGTCGACGACCTCTCGAACAAGTGATTCATTGCGCGGCCCCGGGCCGGTGTGCTACTAGTTGGATCAACCAGTAACCTGCCGCTCGACGAGCATCGCGAAGCACACCAATCTCGTCCGGGAAGGGCGACACCGGAGCTCTCCGGAGGAAGGCCGGCCAGAGATGAACCGCAAGCTGATCCGTCCCGACCTGACGGACCTGAAGGATCACCGACACGCGCCGGTCACCACACCCAAGTACTTCCGCCAGCGTAAGTCCATCCCCCCGGACCAGACCAACGCCGAGGGGAACTACTACCTGAAGCAGATGGCCAACAAGACCCGCATGGTCATCCGACTCAAGGACGGCGAGGAGCTGCGCGGCACCATCGAGTGGTACGACAAGGCCGCCCTCAAGGTGCACCGCCCCGACGGCCCCAACATCCTCCTCCTGAAGGACAACGTGAAGTACATGTACAAGGAGAACGAGGAGCAGGGGGAGAGCGACTAGGCTCTTCAGCGACGTCCGTCCGGGAGAGTCCACCACCGTCCTGCTCCTGTTCCTCAACATCTTCGCCATCCTGGTGGGGTACTACCTCCTCAAGACGATCCGCGAGCCCTTGATCCTCAACACCGGTGGCGCAGAGGGGAAGGCGTTCTCCTCGGCAGGCCAGGCCATCGTCCTCATGGCCTACATTCCCCTCTACAGCTGGTTCGCGTCCCGTGTGGGGCGGCTGCGCCTCTGCGTGGGCATGAACGTCTTCGCCGCGGTCAACATGGTCCTGGTGGTGGTCTGGCTCGTGCTCTCGGTGGTCCTCGTTCGGGAGTACCGTCGTCTCGTCGTGAAGCGGGGGTCCGAGAGGATCGCCGCCTGAGGCACGCCCCATCCCGGAACGGCCGCGCACCCGGGAGGGGGCGAGCTGCAGGCGACGGACATCCGAATGGCCCGGGCCTTCGGGATGAGTCGGGCCCAACCCGGTCAGGGAGAGTCCGGCCTTCGAGTTCGCCGACAGCTCCCGGATCGTCTGTCGCCGCATTCCCATGCTGCCGAAGCAAAGGCCGCGCGTCGTCACGACCGCGGCCCTCGTGGTGGCTTCGCGTGGGGTCGTGCGTCTTCCTCCCACCCGCGCGGCAGGACGTTTTGGGAGGGATCGGGTATCTTTGTCGGCCATGGGACTCCGCTGGCTCGACTCCGTCTCCTGGCTGGCCGTGATCATCGCGTGCGCGACGCTGGGTCTCGCCCCGTTCAACCCGCCCCACGTCCTGGAGAAGCTCGGGATGCTGTGGCGGGGGGAGCTCGTCCGCGCCATCGACTGGTTCGACCTGGCGATGCACGGCGCCCCCTGGGTGCTTCTCGTCCTCAAGGCGCTGTCGGTGCTGGGGCACCGGCAGGCCGAGTAGACACCTCTCGGGAGGAACATCATGGCGGAGCGCCAGCCCTCTTCACGATCCTGCTTCGTCTGCGGCCGGGAGAACCCGGTGGGCCTGAAGATGGTGTGGGAGAACCATCGCGAGGACGGACAGATCCGGGCCACGGTCACCGTCCCCGAGAAGTTCAACGGCTACCCCGGCGTGGTGCACGGCGGGATCCTGGCCGCGATGCTGGACGAGACGGCGGGCCGCGCGGTCCTGCTCGAGGGCGGACCAGACGATCTCATGGTGACCGCGAACCTCGAGGTGATGTACCGCCGCCCGACCCCCACAAACACGCCGCTCCTCGTGGTGGGATGGCTCGAGGGACGCTCCGAGAAGCGCGCGGAGACGAAGGCCGAGATCCGCCTGCCGGACGGGACGGTGAGCGCCCGCGCCACGGTGCTGCTGGCCCGTCCTCCGAAGGAGATCCTGGCGGGCTGGGAAGCGGAGCGCCCGTACTTCAAGGTCGATCCCTGACGTTCCGAGAGCGCCGCCCCCGGGCGTCGCTCTCGGAACCTCCGTTCCTTCCCCCCCCGCTCCCTTCCCCTCCGCTCCCCTGTCCCCCGCTCCTCGTCCTCCCGCCCTTGTCCTCGCGCGCGTGGTCTTGACGACACGGGGCCCTCAAAGAGAACATAGGCGAAGAAAAAGCGAATCTCGCCCATGCCCGTGGAGCTGCACGCCGCCTCCGCCTTCTCGTTCCTGCGGTCCTCCTCGCTTCCCGAGGCCCTCGTGGAGCGTGCGGCGTCCCTCGGATACACCGCCCTGGCCCTCGTCGACCGTGACGGCCTCTCGGGCGCCCCCCGCTTCTTCAGGGCGGCGCGGGCGGCGGGCATCCGGCCCCTGGTGGGGGCGGAGCTGAGCCTCGAGGGGGAGGGGCGCTGCCCCTCCTCGTGGAGAGCCAGCGGGGATACCGGCGATTGGGCCGGTTGATCACGAGGATGAAGGCGGACATGCCCAAGGGCGAAGGGCGGCTGCCCCTGGAGTGGCTGGAGGCGGGTGCGGCGGAGCCCGGGGGAGGGCTCGAAGGGCTGGTGGCGCTGCCCGGCGTCGAGACCCTGGGGAGCCGCCCCGACACCGACCGCCTGGCCCGGATCCTCGGGGCCTTCGGGCGCGACAACGTGTTCCTGGACGTGCAGCGGCACCGCCGGCGGGGGCAGGAGGTCGCGAACCAGGCCCTGCTGGACCTGGGGGATGCCCTGGGGCTGCGGGCGGTCGCCACGAACGGGGTGCGTCACGCCGCCCCGAGGGGACGGGCCCTGCTGGACGTGCTGACCTGCATCCGGGAGAAGCGGACGCTGGCCAACGCTGGGCGTCTTCTCGCGGAGAACGCCGAGCGGCACCTGAAGCGGCCGGAGACGATGGAGGCCCTCTTCGCCGACCGGCCCGAGCTCCTCCGGGGGGCGGAGGCGCTGGCCGAGCGGCTCGCATTCACGCTCGAGGACCTGGGCTACCGCTTCCCCGACTACCCGGTGCCGGTAGGGGAGACCCAGCTCTCGTTTCTCTGCCGGATGACGGAGGCGGGGGCCCGCCAGCGCTACCGGCCGTACCACGAGAAGGCGCGGCGGCAGGTCGAGCGGGAGCTCCGCCTGATCGGCAAGCTGGAGCTCGCCGGCTACTTTCTCATCGTCTGGGACCTCGTGAACTTCTGCCGCCGGGAGGGGATCCTGGCCCAGGGACGGGGCTCCGCCGCCAACTCTGCGGTCTGCTACAGCCTCGGCATCACCGCGGTGGACCCGGTGGGGATGGAGCTGCTCTTCGAGCGCTTTCTCTCCGAGGAGCGGGGGGAGTGGCCGGACATCGACCTCGACCTCCCCAGCGGCGAGCGCCGGGAGCGGGTCATCCAGCACGTCTACGAGCGCTACGGGGCGGCGGGGGCGGCCATGACCGCCAACGTCATCACCTACCGCGACCGCAGCGCCTCCCGGGAGATCGGCAAGGTGCTGGGGATCCCCCTGGAGGAGATCGACCGCCTGGCCCACCACATGCGCCGCTTCGAGTACGTCGACCCCGGCGACATCCTCGACGTGCGGCTGGAGCGGGCGGGCCTCGACCGGGGCGACCGACAGGTGCGCCTCTTCGCGCGTCTCTTCGAGGAGATCCAGGACCTGCCGCGGCACCTCGGGCAGCACTCGGGGGGGATGGTGATCGCCCAGGGCCGCCTCGACGAGGTCGTTCCCCTCGAGCCGGCCACCATGCCCGGTCGCGTGGTCATCCAGTGGGACAAGGAGGACTGCGCCGACCTCGGGATCATCAAGGTGGACCTCCTGGGCCTGGGCATGATGTCCGCCCTCCAGGACTCGATCGCGATGCTGAAGGAGACAGGCGTCGAGGTCGACCTCGCCCACCTCCCCTCCGACGACCCCGCGGTCTACGCCATGCTGCGCAAGGCGGACACCGTGGGGGTCTTCCAGGTCGAGAGCCGGGCCCAGATGGCCACCCTCCCGCGCATGAAGCCGGAGCGGTTCTACGACCTCGTGGTGGAGGTGGCCATCATCCGTCCCGGCCCCATCGTGGGGAAGATGGTGCACCCGTACCTGCGCCGGCGGAACGGCCAGGAGCCGGTGACCTACGCCCACGCGCTCCTGGAGCCCATCTTGAAGCGGACGCTGGGGGTGCCCCTCTTCCAGGAGCAGCTCCTGAGGATGGCCATGGCGGTGGCCGGCTTCACCGGGGGCGAGGCGGAGGAGCTGCGACGGGCCATGGGCTTCAAGCGCTCGGAGCAGCGGATGAGGCCCATCGAGGAGCGCCTGAGGCAGGGGATGAAGGAGCGGGGGATCACCGGGAAGACCGCGGACGACGTCGTCCGCTCCATCAGCTCCTTTGCGCTGTACGGCTTCCCGGAGTCCCACGCCGCCAGCTTTGCCCTCATCGCCTACGCCAGCGCGTGGCTCAAGGCGCACCACCCGGCGGCGTTCACCTGCGCGCTTCTGAACAACCAGCCCATGGGCTTCTACCATCCGAGCACCCTCGTCAAGGACGCCCAGCGCCACGGGGTGCACTTCCGACCGGTGGACGTGACGGCGAGCAGGGCCGCGTGCACCCTGGAGGAGGGGGAGGTGAGGCTGGGGCTGGGCTACGTGCGCGGCCTGCGTCGCGAGGCCGCGGAGAGGCTCGTGGCGGAGCGGGCGCGCGCGCCCTACGCGTCGCTCCAGGACCTCGTGGACCGCAACGAGCTCCGGCGCGACGAGCAGCGGCGGCTGGCCGAGGTGGGGGCGCTCAACGCCTTCGGCCTGACCCGGCGCAGCGCGCTGTGGCAGGTGGAGAAGGCGGGCCGTCCCCGCGGGCCCCTCTTCCGCGAGACCGGGCCCGAGGAGGAGACCTCGCCGGTCCCGGAGATGGATCTGGCCGCGCGGCTCTCGAGCGACCTCCTGGGAACCGGGCTCACCGCAGGGCCGCACCTGGTGTCGCTCCTCCGCGACGAGCTTCGGGAGCGGGGGGTGAGGCGGGCGATCGAGCTCCCGCGCCTCGGGGACGGCGAGCGGGTCCGGGTGGGAGGAACGGTCATCTGCCGTCAGCGGCCGGGGACGGCCAAGGGCTTCATGTTCCTGACCCTCGAGGACGAGACGGGGCTCGTCAACGTCATCGTGCGGCCGGATCTGTTCCACCGGGAGCGACCGGTGCTCACCGGGGCGCCGGTCCTCGAGGTGGACGGGGTGCTGCAGGCGAGCGATGGGCTCTCGGTCCGGGCCTTCTCCGTGCGCTCGGTGCTGCACGACATGGCCCGGACCCCGTCGCGGGACTTCCACTGAGGGCAGGGCCCCCGGGCCCACTCGCGCCGGATCCGGCTCCCGGCGCAGTGGCCGCCGTCAGGGCGAAGGGATGGCGAGCGTCATCCCGACGCGCCCGGTCGGTGGTACCAGAGCCAGCAGAAGCGCCGGGAGCGCAGGAGCAGGGGCATCAGGAGGATCAGGAGGGCGACCGACAGGAGGACGGGCATGGGATACCAGCGGGCCTTTCGGCCGCTGGTCACCACGGGGTGGTCCTGGAGGATCTCGAACGCGAGATCCCTCTGCCGGCCGTAGCGCTGCAGAGCACGGGAGAGCCAGATCTCCTCGGAGGCGTAGACCTTCTCCGAGAAGCCTCCCACGGCCTCGAAGGCCTGGCGGGTGGCGTACACGAATGACCCGGCCGCGAGACGACGGGCCCGGGACAGGGTGTTCCAGAGCACGACCAGGCGCTCGGACAGGGCGCCCTCGATCCCCTCCATGGTCACGGCGGCGCCGCCCCCGCAGGCCGCTCCCGAGGACAGGCGTTGCAGGGCGGCGCCGAGCAGGGGGGCGGGGACCAGGGTGTCGGCGTCGACGAAGACGAGGAACCGTCCACGCGCCGCCCGCGCGCCGGTGTTTCGAGCGCGGGAGATCTGGTTGACGGGCTCGAACACCACCGAGGCGCCCTCGGATCGGGCCACCGCCGCCGTGGCGTCGGTCGAGTTGTTGTCGCAGACGACCACCTCCCCGCGGAGGGGGATCGTGGCCATGGCCTCGCGCAGCCGCGCGAGGGTGCGGGGAAGCAGGGCTTCTTCGTTGTAGGCGGGGACGACGATGGAGTACTCTGGCGCGGCCGAAGGCATCTCCTTCGAGGGTAGCGGAAAGAGAGGGCCAAGTGGCCCGGGTTGTGCGAAAGACGCCCCCCGCTGAACAGAAAGGTCGCCGTCGCAAGGCGGCGCCGAAGCCCCGTGCCCGTGCGGCGGCCGCGGGGCCCGCGATCGACCTGTCTCCGTCGCGCTACATCGTGAAGGTGGACCGGGAGAGCGGGGTCGAGCTCCCCGACGAGATCGAGCCCGGGGAGCTCCTCGTCCATGCCCACCGGGACCACCACCCGGTGGAGATCGCCGCCCAGTTCCTGGCCAGCCGGCTCGTCCAGGTCACGGGGAACGAGGCCCTGGTGAAGAGAGGCCTCAAGGCCCTGGATCGCCTGGGGGCCGGCGCCGCCAGCGTGGTCGCCGACATCAGCGGGGATCCCGGCGACGCGCGTCGGGTGAAGCGGCTGCTGGGGGTGAGCGCGCGCGACGTGGTGTTCCGATTCCGGGAGACCACGCACCTGACCGAGAGAGAGGTGAAGAAGCGGGTGGGGGCGCTCCAGAAGGACGCGCGGGCGCGGCTGGAGGCGCAGGGGCGGCACCCCCGCCTGCGCGTCCTGCTCACCGGGGCCACGGGTTTCCTGGGCAAGGAGATCCTGGCCCAGGCCGCCAGCCACCCCCACGTCGAGGAGGTCGTCTCGGTGGTGCGGCCGGAGACGGTCCGGGACCGCAAGACGAAGAAGGTGCTCCGGGTGCTGTCTCCCCGGCAGCGGGGGGCGCGGCTGCTGAAGCAGCTCCACATCACCGGGAGCGCGGCGCGCCGGTTCCGGTTCATCAAGGGGGACATCGAGAGACCGGGCTTCGGGATCTCGAGCTCCGAGCTCGCGAGGCTGAAGAAGAGCCTGACCCACGTCGTGCACTGCGCGGCCAGCGTCTCCTTCGACGACACCTACGAGAACTCGTTCCGGGCCAACGTCCTGGGCAGCCGGAACGCCCTGGCCTTCTCGGAGTCGATCCAGTCGGCGCCGGGCTCGCGCTTCGTCGCCCACGTGGCCATCGAGACGTCCTACATCCACGGGCGGCGCAAGCGCTCGATCGCCCAGGAGGACGCCCTCGTCTTCCCGAGGCACTTCTACAACAACTACTACGAGCTCACGAAGGCCATGGCCTCGATCGAGACCGATCGGGCCCTGATCGAGGGCGGGTTGCGGGTGACCCAGCTGCTTCCCTCCATCGTCATCGGGCACTCCCGCACCGGGAACAACCGGGGGGACACCAAGGTCCTGAACGCCCCGGTGAACGCCTTCGGCCGGGCCAGGGAGGCCATGGAGGCGTTGGGGGGCGAGTGGAAGGACCGGGCGCGGGGCTGGCTGGTGGGCCTCATCGCCACCACCTTCCCCGCCGACCGCTCGGCGGAGCTGAACCTCGTCCCGGTGGACCGCGTGGCGGCGGGGATCCTGGCCTCCCTCGGGACCCCCGCGGCCATCGGGGCGCGCATCCACCTCGCCACCGACAACCGCATCCGGTCCGAGGAGATCGTCCGGGTGACCCGGGAGGAGCTGGGGGTGAACGTCCGGATGGCGGACCCGACCCTGACCCGCAACCTGACCCTTCCGCTGGTGAAGGCGATCCTGACCGCCATGGGGGAGGAGCGCCTGGCCGGGGTCCTGGAGAAGCTGGGGACGATCTTCGGGGTCTACGGGGAGTGGGGCCAGCCCATCCACGACGTGGGCAACGACGTGCGGATCCTCGGTCTGCCCATCCGGCGCCCCGACACCAGCGCCGCCTTCCGGATGCTCTGCCGGCACAACCACTACGTGCAGGCGTTCGGGCAGGTTCGGGACGGCGACGAGATCGCCCGACGCGAGCGGCTCTGGGAGGAGGCCATCGAAGAGATCGAGTTCGAGTCGGGACGCCAGGTGGCCTCCATGCGGCCGGGGGAGTTCCGGCGCCTGCTGGCGCAGCGGATCGAGCTGCGGTCCTTTCAGGGGCGCTGAGGGGGTTTCGTTGCCGGGGGGTCGTCCGCTGCCGTATCCTTGGGGCGTCCCCGCCACCCGTTGACGGAAAGGAGCGCCGCCATGCCCATCGACACCAACCTCCTGAATCGACTGAAGAGCCGGGGAGAAGAGGTCTTCACGCAGATCTCCGCGGAGCTCATGTCCAACCCGCGCTTCATGAAGGCCATGGAGGGAGCGCTGCGGGGCAAGGAGAAGGTGGAGGACGCGGCGGGGCAGGCCATCAAGACGATGAACATCCCGACCCGGACCGAGTTCAAGAAGGCCCTGAGACGCATCGCTGCCCTCGAGGGCGAGGTGGAGGAGCTCAAGGCCCGGCTCGAGGCGGCGGCGAGGGCGAAGGTCAAGACGAAGGCCCGGGCGAAGGCCGGGAGCTCCCCGAAGAGGCGGGGCGGCAAGGCGGCGAAGAAGACGAAGAAGACGAAGACGGTGGGCTAGCATGGCGCGGGTGGCGGTCACGGGGACGGCCTCGTTCCTCGGGGGGCGGATCCTCCGGCGGCTCGTCGAGGCGCGCGGGGCGGACGAGATCGTGGCCGTGGACATCGCCTCGCCCCCGGCGACCCTGCAGGGGGTCCGGCATCGGATGGTCGACCTCACCCTGCCCGGAGCCGACCAGCGCCTCGTGGACGTCTTCGAGGAGGAGGGCGTGGACACCGTCGTCCACGCCGCCTTCTTCACGAACCCGCGGCGGGACGCGGCCTACTCCCACGAGCTGGAGTCGATCGGGACCCTGCACCTCGCGGCGGCGGCGGCGGCGAGCGGGGTGAAGCACCTGGTCCTGCGGTCCTTCACCGCCGTCTACGGGGCGCGTGGGAAGAACCCCAACTTCCTCACCGAGGAGCACCCGGCGGACGGCGGCTCGCGCCTGGCCTGGGTGCGCGACAAGGTCGAGGCGGAGGACCACGCCTTCTCCTTCTCGAAGCGGTATCCCACCCTCGGCGTCAGCGTGCTGCGCTTCGCCCTTCTCTTCGGTCCCGGGGTCCACACCTTCTACACCCGGATCTTCTCGAAGCGCGTCGTCCCGGTGGTGCTCGGCTACGACCCCCTCGTCCAGCTTCTCCATCCCGACGACGCCCTCGACGCGGTGGACGCCTGCCTCGCCGCGGGCCCGGTCGGGATCGTCAACGTCGTCCCCCGCGACACCGTGACCCTGCTCACCGCGCTCCACCTGTCCGACAAGCTGACGGTGCCGGTGCCGCACCTCGTGGCCTACCCCGTCGCCGACTTCGGATGGGCCTCCGGCGTGGGCGAGGGCCCCGGGGGCTTCGTCGACTACGTGCGCTTCCTCTTCGTGGCCGAGGGCGAGAAGGCCCGACGAGCGCTGGGCTTCGTGCCGCGCTACACCAGCCGCGAGGCGCTCACCGCCTTCCTGGCGTACCGCTATCCAGAGACGGCGGCGCGGGCCGGCGCGGCCGCCGATGCGGAGGCGGAGGCATGAAGGATCCGGCGAAGGTGATCCCGATGAAGCCGTCGGCCGGGCGGCTCAAGCGGAAGGAGGCGGAGTCGGAGCTGGAGGCGCTGCGGCGGCGCCTTGCCGAGCTCGAGGCCGAGGTCGCGGCGGCGCCGCGGGACCGCGAGGAGGAGGGGCTGCTCGTCGCCCTGGCCCGGGTCTTCGACGCCGGCGCCCGCGGGCTGAGCTGGGCCAGTCTGGCCCGCCTCCAGCGGGCGGCCTACTTCGCGTGGCACTCCGAGGAGACGGACGACTTCGGGGCGGACCGTCGCTTCGCGGAGACCCTGGAGCCGCTCCTCGAGTTTCTCTACGCGGTCTGGTGGCGGGTGGAGACCTCGGGCGTCGAGCACGTGCCGGCGCAGGGGCCGGGGCTGATCGTGGCCAACCACTCCGGGGTGCTGCCCTACGACGGGATCATGGTCCAGCTGGCGGTGAGGCACGAGCACCCGGCGAGGCGGGTGTGCCGCATGCTGGCCCTGGACATGTTCGCGCTCCTGCCCGTCCTGGCCCCGGTCCTGTCCAAGTCCGGCTCGGTGCGGGCGAACCCCGCCAACGCCGAGCGGCTGCTGCGACGGGGCGACCTCGTGGGAGTGTTCCCGGAGGGGGTCAAGGGCGTGGGGAAGCGCTTCAAGGACCGCTACAAGCTGGCCCGCTTCGGGCGCGGGGGCTTCATCCGCATTGCCCTGCGGACCGGCAGCCCCATCATCCCCTGCGCGGTGGTGGGCGCGGAGGAGATCCATCCGGTTGTGGCGAAGGCCGACTGGGTGGGACGCCCCTTCGGCCTCCCGTACTTCCCGATCACCCCCACCTTCCCGCTGCTTGGTCCCCTGGGGGTCGTTCCCCTGCCCACGAAGTGGTCCATCGACTTCGGGGATCCGCTGGACCTGAGCGGGTACGGCCCGGAGGCAGCCACCGACCCGATCCTGGTGAACCGCCTCTCGCAGCAGGTCCGCGACACCGTGCAGAGCATGATCGACGGACGTGTGGCCCGTCGTCGCTCGGTCTGGTTCGGGTAGTCCTCAGCCGCGTCGGGCGCGGAGGCGGGAGTCGAGGCGGTCCAGGGAGACGTCCAGGGTGCGCGCCAGACTCGAGCGGTGCGGGTGCCGGGCCGGAACCTCCGGGACCCGGGCAGGATCGGTCATCCGGATCCCGTGGCGGGCGAACAGCTCCTTGTAGCGCGCGGCGTCCTTCTGGAAGAAGTCCACGGTCGTCCGATAGCCGTGCTCGGCCACGACCTTGCGAGCGCTGTAGCGCATGATGTTGTAGCTGAACATGCGCATGTCGTCCCGGGTGGGCTCGATGACCAGGATGTCGACCTCCGGGTGGTCCCGGGCGTAGCGCTGCAGCCCCAGCTCCATGCGCCCGTGGAGCATGATGCGCAGGGTCTGATCCAGGACCCAGGTGACCCCGCGGCGGCTCAGGTGGCCCCCCAGCGGCCCCGCCTTCCCGTCCTTGTTGTAGAAGGGAACGATGGGGTTGATGCAGATGACGAGGTCGGCCCCGTTCTGGATGGCCAGGTTGATGTGGGCGGTCTTGCGCACCCCGCCGTCGACGAAGTCCCGCCCGTCGATACGCACGGGTCGGTAGAGGCCCGGCAGCGCGATCGATGCCTGCACCGCCTTCGACACCGGCACGTCGGTCCGACCGTCTTCGCCGAAGGCCACGGCCTCGCCGGTGTCGATGTCCACGGCCACGACCAGGAGGCGCCGGGGGAGCTTCCGGAAGGAGTCGTCCCGCAGGCGGGACCGGAAGAGCTGGTGGAGGAACTTCTGGACCCCGGACGAGTCGAGAAGCCCGGGGGGGAGCATCTCGAACACCGACCAGGCGACGTCCGAGAGGTTGCGGCCCTCGGCGGTGAAGGCGGCCACGATGGCCTCGGTCAGGATCTTCGGGGCGCGCACCGAGCGCTTCAGGAACTCGAGGGCCCCGATGCGGTAGAGGGGCGCCGCGGCCACCCCGAGGGCCCTGCCCGCCGAGCGGCTGGTGACCTCGTCGTACATCTCCCCGGGGGAGATCCCGGCGGCAGTGAGCGAGGCCACCACCGCTCCCCCGGAGATGCCCACGTAGAGGTCGAGGTCGAGGGTGGATCGACCGAGGAGCTCGTCGAGCGCCCGCAGGCAGCCGATCTCGTAGACCGCGCCCGTGACCCCGCCCCCGGCGCACACCAGGGCGACCTTCCTTCGCCGCGCGCGGCTTCGGGGGCTCCTCGGGAGTGGAGCTGACGTCACAGGCCCTCCTCTCGGGGGCAGTCTACGCCCGAGAGGCCCCGAGGTCACACCGGGGCCTCTCGCCTTCTCCGGCCCTACTTCTCGAAGCGGTCGATCTTGCGGGAGAGCTGGGCCACCTTCCGGGTCAGGGTCTGGACCTCCTGTCGGCTCGGGATGTTGAGGGCGGCGAGGGCGCGCTGGACGGCGTCGTCGACCATGCGGCTGGCCGTCTGCTGCTCCTTCCTGACCAGCTTCTGGAGCTCGCCGATCCCGCTGTCGATCTGCTTCGAGGCCGTCTTCAGCTCGTCGTCGAGGGCGCGATTCCACTTCTTCACCTGCCTCGCCACCTCGCGAGTGTCGATGCCCAGGCGCCCGGCCAGGGCGGCGAGCTCCTTCTCCGCCCGCCGCTCGGCCGCGCCGAGGTTGCGGCGGAGGACCTTCGTCTCCTTCCGAGCCCGGGTGGCGGCCTTGCGGGCAGTATCGCGGGTCCGTTTCACCGCGCGCCGGACGCCCTTCTCGATCTCGCTCCCCCCCCGCCGGGTGGCGCCGCGAGCGTCGTGGGCCACGCGCGCGAGGCGGCGGGTCGTCTTCTTGCGGGCCGTGGGCTGCACCTTGCGAGTGGACCTCCGGCTCGTCGCCTTCTTCTTCCCGGCCGGGACCTTCTTCTTCGCCGCCATGTGACTCCTCCTCACTTCTTGGCTCCCCGGGTGCGCGGGGCGCGCTTCGGGGAGGAACGCTGCTTGGGTTTGTTGGGCCTCTTCGATCGCCCGTCGAAGACCTGAAGGCCGGTGCGCAGCACGCCCAGGGACACCCCGGCCGCGCCCTCGCCCATGGCCAGGAGGCTGCGCAGGCGCGCCTCCACCCCGGTCTGGGCCTCGTCGACCAGCCGGTGCACGAGCTGCCCGATCTCCTCGCGCAGTGCCATCGCGTCCTCGAGGCTGGGTCGTCCGGAGGCGAGGAACCGGCCGGCGATCCTCTGAGCCTCTTCCCCGGCCCGTCCCGCGGCCTCTCGGGGCTCGGGCCACTCGCCCCACTCGGAGCCGGGACCGCCGGCCAGGCGGATCAGGCGAGCCAGGACCTGGCGCGGGATGCGGGCGGTGCGCTGGCGGACGCCCTCGAGGAGGACCTGGGCGAGGACGAGGGTGGTCAGGTCCTCTCCCGTGGCCTGGTCGACGACCTCGACCTCCTCGCCGCCCGCCACCAGGGCGGCGACGCCCTCGAGGGTGACGTAGCGTCGGGACACGGAATCGTAGAGCTTCCGGTTCGCGTAGCGCTTGACGACGCGGGGGCCGGCCGGGCCCGGGGCTCTCGGCTTCACCCACCCAGTCTAACGCATTGCGTCATCCTGAGGCAAGGAATAACGCAGATCCGCACAGGGGCGGGTCGGCTCAGGGGTGGGTGTCGAGGTGGAGGGACAGCCGTTCCACCGACGGAACGGGCGCCACCCGGCGCCGGCGCAGTACGAAGAGGACACCGCCCAGGATGCCCAGGATCAGGGCGCCGGCGAGCATGACGCCGGCCAGCTTGAAGGACCCCAGGACCAGGCCCATGAGATCGAACGTCGGCTTCTCCACCTTGACCCAGGTGATGACCGGCTCCTGCAGCGACAGCATGCTCAGCGGGATCCACCCCCGCCCGCTACTGTAGATCGCCCGCGCGCGCTGGTCAATTTCCGGGTCTGGGTGCGGTTCAGGGACTCCAGGTAGGACCTGACGCCCCCGAAGAGGCTGCGGGCCAGGAGGTCCCGGTAGTCGGAGGTCTTGAGGCGACGCTCCGTCTCCGGGTGGGAGACGAAGGCCAGCTCGGCGAGGACCGCGGGCATGTCCGCCCCGATGAGGACATAGAAGGGAGCGGTGTGCACGCCCCGGTCCTGGACGGTGTGGTTGCGGCGGACGCCCTTGACCATGGCCTCCTGCACCGAGGTGGCGAAGTCCCGGCTCTCGTCGATCTTGCTGTTGAGGGTGATGGCCTTCACGAGGTTCTGGAGGTCCTTGAGGGTTCCTTCGGAGATGGCGTTCTCCCGGGCGGCCACGGACTCTGCGTGACGACTGCGGGCGAAGCTCAGGAAGTAGGTCTCGATCCCGTGGGCTTTCGAGCTCTTGACCCCGTTGGCATGGATGGAGAGAAAGAGGTCGGCTTCCCGGGTGTTGGCGAGGGCGGTCCGCTCCTCGAGGGGGACGAACACGTCGGTGGAGCGCGTCATCACGACCTCGGCGCCGAGCTCGGTCTCGACGAGCCGCTTGAGCCGGAGGGCGACGTCGAGGACGAGGTCCTTCTCCTGCAGGCCCTTGCGACCGATGGTGCCGGGATCGTGCCCTCCGTGGCCGGGGTCGATGACGATGCGACGGGCCCCGAGGCCCAGCTGTCGTGCCAGGCTGTAGCTTCCGGCGCGGTTGGCCGTCGGGGGGGCCGGGGGAGGGGGAGCCGGCCCCGACGACGAGGCGGGAGACGGGGGCGCGGCCGCGGGCGGGCCGGGCGAGGGCGCAGGCCCGGCGGCCTGCGCCGAGGAGGCCGCCGGTGGGGCGGACGCTCCCGGAGCGCTCCTTGCTGACCCCGCGTCCGCGACCGGGGCGGTGGGCTTCGGCTTGCCCTTCACGTCGACCACGAGACGCGGTGGCGAGTCCAGATAGAAGACGTTGTGCTCCCAGGCGCCCTTGAAGTCGAGGACGACCCGCACCGCGTCGGGGCGGTTCTGGGCGATGCGCACCTGCTCCAGGAGGCCGTCCCCGACCGGGAACGTGCGCTTCTCGAGGTTGGGGTGCAGGCGCGTGCCGATCAGGTCGATCCAGAGGCGCTCCGGGTTCCCGACGCGGTCCGACTCGAGCTTGACCTTGCTCTCGACGTCCAGGACCACCCGGGTGGAGGTCTCGCCGCTCCAGAACCGCAGGTCGAAGACGCGGGCCAGGCCCGGTGGCGGGGGAGTGGGGACCCGGGCCGCCGGCGCCTTCTGCTGCATCAGCCTCTTCACCTTCGAGGCGCGCTTGCCCCGGGGGAAGGTGTCCAGGTAGGACCTGGCCGCCCGCGCCAGTCGCAGGCGCTCGCCGGTGTCCCTCTCCATCTCGACCACCGCCCAGAGCGCGTCGTCGCCGAGGCTGCTGGAGGGGTACTCCTGGACCAGCATCCGATAGGCGGCCACCGCGTCCGAGCGGTAGTGATCGGAGCGGAACCGGTCCGCCATGGCGCGATAGAGGTTACCGACGGCGAGGAGGGCGTTGTCGCAGTAGCCGCTGCGCGGGTAGCGGGCCACGACCTTGCGGTAGGCCAGGACCACCCTCTCCCACTCCGCTCGCCGGGCCTGGAGCTTCGTCGACTTGTTCAGCCGGGCCTCCGCGCCCTGGGCCTGCCGGTAGAGGGTGCGGGCCGGCGAAGCGGCGGTCGCGGCCGGGGGCAGGGCGAGCAGGCACAGGAGGAGGGTGAGGGCGGCCGCCCCCAGGGCCGTCGTCTGCCGCGCGCCGTGGATCCCGATCCTCACTTCACTTCGGCCAGCTGTCGACCGCCTCGTAGTAGTCCCTGGCCACCAGGATCTCGCGCGGCTTCGAGCCGTCCGCGGGCCCGATGATGCCGTCGCGCTCCATCATGTCGACGAGGCGGCCCGCCCGCGAGAAGCCGATGCGGAACCGGCGCTGCAGCATGCTGGTGGAGGCCTGCCCGTTCTGCACCACGAAGCGCACCGCCTCGTCGAAGAGCTGGTCGCGGTCCGAGACCTCCATGGCCTCCGCGGACCTCTCCGGCTTCCCGACGCTCTCGTCGTAGGTGGGGTCGGCCATCTTCCGCAGGAAGGAGGTGAGGCGGGCGATCTCGTGCTCGGTGACGTAGCCCCCGTGGATGCGGGTGAGGCGGGCGCTGCCCGGCGGCAGGAACAGCATGTCGCCGCTTCCGAGGAGCTGCTCGGCCCCGATGGCGTCCAGGATGGTGCGGCTGTCCACCCGGGCGGCCACGCGGTAGGAGATGCGGGAGGGGAAGTTCGCCTTGATGAGCCCGGTGATGACGTCCACCGAGGGGCGCTGGGTAGCCAGGATGAGGTGGATGCCCACCGCCCGGGCCATCTGGGCGAGGCGGGTGATGGCCTCCTCGACCTCGTGGGCGGAGACCATCATCAGGTCGGCGAGCTCGTCGATGACGATCACGATGTAGTGGAGAGGCTTGAGCTCCTCGCCCGTCTCCTCGTCGTTGGCGCCCTTCTCCGCGCGGAGGATGTTGTTGAACTGCTCGATGTTGCGCACCCCCTCCGAGGCCAGCATTCGAATACGCCGCTCCATCTCCGTGACCGCCCACTTGAGCACGTTGGCCGCGATCTTGGGGTCGGTGACGACGGGGGTCAGGAGGTGGGGGATGTCCTCGTAGACGCCGAGCTCGAGGCGCTTGGGGTCGATGAGGATCAGCCGCACCTCGTCCGGCGTCGACTTGAAGAGGATGCTCGAGATCATGCAGTTCAGGCCCACGCTCTTGCCGGTCCCGGTGGAGCCGGCGATGAGGAGGTGGGGCATGATCGCGAGATCGGTGACCCGGACGTCCCCGTTGACCGTCTTGCCCAGGGCGAGGGGGAGCCGACCGGAGGCCCGCCGGAAGGTCTCGGTCTCCAGCAGCTCCCGCAGGTAGATCGTCTCCCGGCTCTCGTTGGGGATCTCGATGCCGACGTTGCCCTTGCCGCTGACGCGGTCGATCCGGATGGACTCGGCCTCCAGGGCGAGGGCGAGATCGTCGGAGAGGCCGACGATCTTGGAGTACTTGACCCCGGCGTCGGGCTTGAACTCGTAGGTGGTGACCACAGGACCCGGGTGGATCTCCTTGACCGTGCCCATGACCCCGAACTCGCCGCACTTGGCCTGGAGGATGCGACCCCTCTCGAAGAGGCGATCGTTGTCCACGCCGGTGTTGCCCTTCGGCTCGTCGAGGATGGTGACGGGGGGGAGCACGGTGCCCGGGGTCACCTCCGGAACCTTGCCCGCTCCACGGGCGCGGCGCCGACGCCCCGTCGGCCGCGGGGCCTCGGCGTCGTCGGCGCCCGGGACCTCGGGGTCCGGGGTGGCGAAGGGCAGCGCCTTCTGCGCCGGGACACGGATGACCGGGGCCTTGAGGGGCAGATCCAGGAGATCCTGCCCCGCGTCGTCCCCGGGAGCCTGCAGGTCGAGGGCCGTCTCCGGTTCCGGAGGCCCCACCTTGACCCGACGGATCCGGGGCAGGCCGAGCCCTCCCTCGGTCTCCGGCTTGCCCCGAGGCTGCGTGTGCTTGCGGATGACCTCCCGCCGCATGCGCTCCTTGCGACGGGTCTCCCGGTAGTGGGCCCAGGCGGTCCTGAGCGCAACCAGGCGCCCCAGGAGGCGGCCACCGACGGCGTGGAGGACGGAGGAAAACGAGAACTGGGTGGTGAGGATGAGGGCGACGAAGAGGCTCGTGGCCGCGACGATGTAGGCGCCGGTGCGCGAGAAGTCGGCGGTCAGGGTCCCGGCCAGGAGCTCGCCGACCGCGCCCCCGGCCCGGACCGGCGCGGAGTCGATGGTGACGGTGCCGAAGCTGAGGGTGAACAGCGCGGTGAGGGAGAGCAGGAGCAGGAGGATCCCGACCGCCTTGGTGTAGGGCGCCTCGATGGGACGGAACCAGAAGAGCTTCCACCCGAGCAGGCCCAGGACCAGGGGAAGCAGGTGGGCGGCGAGCCCGAAGAGCTGCCGGACCAGGAGCTCGGCCAGGAAGGCGCCGAAGGGTCCGATGAAGTTGCGGGCCGGTCCCGCCCCGCCGGCCTTGAAGAAGGGGGCGGGGTCGCGGGGGCTGAAGGTGGCGAGGGCGATGAGGAGCATGAGGGCGACGGCGAAGGCGAGAAGCCCCAGCAGCTCCGCCCCTCGCCTCGACCCTGTGCGCGGCTTGGCCATGGTCCTTTCTGTCAGACCTCCATCACCACGGGGACGACCAGCGGGCGCTGACGGGTCCGCTTGCGCAGGAAGCGCCGCAGCTCCTGCCGGACCCGCACGCGCGTGGCCTCGATGTCCAGGCGCTCCTCCACCGGCCTCCCCTCGATGGCCTCGGCGAGGAGGCGCCCCGCCTCCTCGCCGAGCGTCGCCGCCTCCTCACCCTCGGCCACGCCGCGGGTCACGATCTCCGGCGCCGACTCGAGCCGTCCGGTCTGGCGGTCGACGACCACGATGGAGACCACCACACCCTGGGCGGAGAGGTGGCGTCGGTCCCGCACCACCTCCTCCTCCACCTCTCCCACCGCGCTGCGGTCGAGAAGGGTGCGGCCGGCGGGGACCCGGCCCTCCTTGCGCGCGCCGGCGGCGGAGAGGCTCAGGACGTCGCCGTCCTCGGCCACGAGCACGTCGTCGGCGGGGAAGCCGCCGGCAACCGCGAGCCGGGCGTGCTGGACGAGCATCCGGTACTCCCCGTGCACCGGCACGAGGTAGCGGGGGCGGGCTCGCCGGAGCAGCTCCAGGAGGTCCTCCTGGCTGCCGTGCCCCGAGACGTGCACCTTCTCGATGCCAGGGTGGACCACGTCGCAGCCGAGGCGGAACAGGTTGCCGATGAGCCGGGAGACCGTGCGCTCGTTTCCGGGGATGACCCGCGCGGACAGAACCACGGTGTCTCCCGGTCCCGCCGCGAGCTGGCGGTGCTCGGCGAGGCTCAGGAGCGAGAGCGCGGACAGGGGCTCGCCCTGGCTCCCCGACACGAAGACGAGGGCCCGCTGGGCGGCGCCGCCCAGCAGCTCTTCGGGTCCGAGGGTGGTGCCCTCCGGGACACGCAGGAGGCCGAGGTCGATGGCCACCCCGGCGTTGTCGACCATGCGGCGGCCGAGGAAGGCGACGGGACGGCCTCCGCGCACCGCGACGTCGGAGACCCGCTGCATGCGGGGGATGGAGGTGGCGAAGCAGGACACGAGCACGCGGCCCCGGGTGCGCGCGAAGACGTCCTCGAACGCGGGCACCACGTCGTCCTCGCCGCCGGTCGCGCCGCGTCTCTCGGCGTTGGTGCTGTCGGACAGCAGGGCCAGGACTCCCCGGTCTCCCCAGCGGGAGATCGCCTCGAGATCCGTTCGCTCTTCGGGCGAGGCGCCGGCGTCGATCTTGAAGTCCCCCCCGGCCAGAAGCACCCCGGCCGGGGTCTCGATGGCGAAGGCGAGGCTGTCCAGCACGCTGTGGGCGACGCGGATCGGGTGCAGACGGAAGGGGCCGAGGGCCACGGGCTCGCCGGGGACGAGGGTGCGGAGGTCCGCGGAGACGCCGCGCTCCTGCAGTCGCTGGCGGGCAAAGCCCAGGGTCAGGCGGCTGCCGTAGACGGGAGCCGGGGCGGCCTGCAGCGCGAAGGACAGGGCACCGATGTGGTCCTCGTGGCCGTGGGTGAGAGCGATTCCCCGGAGGCGGTCCTTGCGCTCCGCGAGGTACGAGAAGTCGGGGACGATCGAGTCCACGCCCGGCATCTCGGGGGGAGGGAACAGCATCCCCGCGTCGAGGAGCAGGAGGTGGTCCTGCCACTCCACGACCATCGCGTTGAGCCCGAACTCTCCGAGCCCGCCGAGCGGAACGATGCGAAGAGGACTGGCGTCGTTGGGAGCGTCTTCCAGAGAGCTCAAGCCCGCTTCAACCTGCCTTCAGCGCGCGCCAAAGCGCCGCAAACTCTACTACTGATAGTGTCTCCGCCCGGCGCGACCCCTCGACGTTGAGGAACCTCAAGTATTCCTTGAGGTTAGGATAGCTATCTTGCAGGTTGTTTTCAAGAGTTCGCCGACGCCGGGCGAAGGCCTGCTTCAAGAAGGCCTCGAAACCCGGGAGATCGGCCACTTCGGCCCGCGGCTTCTCGCGAAACCGAGCCCGCAGGAGGGCCGAGGAGACGCGTGGTGGGGGACGAAAGGCCTCCGGCGGAAACGCCAGGGTCAGGTCGACGTCGGCCCACAGCGCGAACAGGATGGAGAGGATCCCGTACTCCCGCGATCCCGGGGGCGAGGCGATGCGTCGCGCCACCTCGTCCTGGAGCATCACGTGCGCGTCGCGCACCCGGTCGTGAAGGTCGAGGATCCGCCGCAGCAGGGGCGAGGACACGTAGTAGGGCAGGTTGCCCACGAGACGGCCCCCCGGGGGAACGAGGGCGCGCAGGTCCATCTTCAAGGCGTCGCCCTCCACGATCTCCACGTTCGGTGGAGCCGCGGTCCGCAGCTGGCGGGCGAGCCGGCGATCGAGCTCCACCGCCACGACCCGCTCCGCCCGCTCCGCCAGGGGCCTGGTGAGCGCTCCCTCTCCCGGCCCGATCTCCAGGAACACCTCGTCCGCCCCGGGGTCCACCACCCCCAGCAGCTTCTCGACCGAGGCGCCCTTCAGAAAATGCTGCCCCAACCTCCGCGGCATAAGGGAGAGTAGCTCAAGAGCTCGGGGGCTGGACCCCTTCCGTTGTTCCCCCGTGCTAGCCTTCTCCCGCGCGCATGCCCGGCCCCCTCCACGTCGCCTACGTCACCCCGGAGATGGTCCCCTTCCTGAAGACGGGCGGGCTGGCCGACGTGTCCGCGGCGTTGCCCAAGGCTCTGTGCCGCCTCGGTCACCGCGTGACCGTGGTCCTGCCGCGCTACGGGTCGATTCCCTTCCCCGCGGGGGAGCTCGTGGGGTCGGCGGAGATCCCCCTGGGCGGCAGCGTCCGCAGCGTCGGCTACCACCTCACCCGCAGCGAGGAGGGGGTCGAGGTCGTGTTCGTGGAGCACGCCCCGTTCTTCGACCGACCCAGACCCTACGGGTGGGACGACGATCACCTCCGCTTCGCCCTCCTCGCCCGCGGCGCCCTCGAGTACTTCCGCGCCCGGGGCGAGGGGCCGGACGTCTTCCACGCCCACGACTGGCAGGCGGGGCTCGTGCCCGTCTCCCTGAAGGCGCTCTACTGGGACGATCCCACCCTGCGGCGGACGGCCAGCGTCTTCACGATCCACAACGTGGCCTACCAGGGGCAGTTCGGGACGGACGCGCTCGGCGCCGTCGGGCTCCCCTCTCACCTGGGGACGTCGTTCGCCCTCGGGTATCACGGTGGGATCAGCTACCTGAAGGGCGGGACCGAGTTCGCGGAGATGGTGAGCACCGTCTCCCCGACCTACGCCCGGGAGATCCAGGGAGACGAGCACGGCTTCGGGTTCCAGGACGTCGTCCGCTCGCGGGCCGGGGACCTGGTCGGGATTCTCAACGGGGTCGACTACGAGCTGTGGGACCCGAGGGCCGACGGGTACATCGCCCGCGTGTACTCGGCGAGGGACCTGGGCGGCAAGGCCGAGTGCAAGACAGATCTCCTGCGAACCTTCGGCCTGGCCGACTCACCCGACCTGCCGGTGGTCGGGATCATCTCGCGCCTCGTGTGGCAGAAGGGCTTCGACATCGTGGCCGGGGCCTGGTGGGACCTGCTCCAGCGCCCGCTGCGCATGATCGTCCTCGGGACCGGTGAGGACGGGGTGCAGGCGGGCCTCGCCGGCCTCGCCCAGCGTCGGCCGGACCGCTACGCCGTCCGCTTCACCTACGACGAGACCCTGGCCCACCGCATCATGGCCGGGGCCGACATGTTCCTGATGCCCTCGCGCTCCGAGCCGTGCGGGCTCACCCAGATGTACGCGCTCCGCTACGGCACCGTCCCCATCGTGCGCGCGACCGGCGGCCTCGCCGACACCGTCGCGCCCTGGGATCCCGGGACGGGGAAGGGGACGGGCTTCCGCTTCGAGCACGCCGACGGCACCGGCCTCGTGTGGGCCCTGGACCAGGCCCTCGGCGCCCATCGAGACCGGAAGGGGTGGACGAAGCTGATGCGGAACGGGATGGCAAAGGACTTCTCCTGGGAGCGCTCGGCCCGGGCGTACGTGGATCTGTACGAGCGCGCCCGACGGCTGGCCTGAGGGAACGTCCAGCGCGGGGCGAAGGGGGGCGGAACATCGAAATGGGGTCAGGCCCCGTTTCATTGCACCGCGAGTCCCAACGCCGGGGCGGCGCAACAGAACAGGGCCAGACCCCTCTTGTCTCAGCTCTTCAACATCGGGATCCGCACGCCGCGCTCGCGGGCGACCTCGATGGCCTTCTCGTAGCCGGCGTCGACGTGGCGCATGACTCCGGTGCCGGGGTCGGTGGTGAGCACCCGTCGCAGCCGCACGGCGGCCTCGTCGGTGCCGTCGGCGACGACGACCATGCCCGCGTGGATGGCGTAGCCCATCCCGACCCCGCCGCCGTGGTGCACAGAGACCCAGGTCGCTCCCGCGACGGCGTTGAGGAGCGCGTTGAGGATGGGCCAGTCGGCGACGGCGTCGGAGCCGTCCCGCATCGCCTCCGTCTCCCGGTTGGGGGAGGCCACGGAGCCGGCGTCGAGGTGATCGCGGCCGATCACGATCGGAGCCTTCACCCGCCCGCTCCGGACCAGCTCGTTGAAGACGAGGCCCATCTTCGCCCGCTCGCCGTAGCCCAGCCAGCAGATCCGGGAGGGCAGCCCCTGGGGCTTGACCCGCTCGCGGGCGAGGGTGATCCAGCGGGCCAGGGCCCGGTCCTCGGGGAAGGTGGCGAGGACGGCGTCGTCGGTGGCGGCGAGGTCGTCCCTCTCGCCGGAGAGGCACGCCCAGCGGAACGGCCCCTTGCCTTCGCAGAAGAGTGGCCGGATGTAGGCGGGCACGAAGCCGGGGAAGTCGAAGGCGTTCTCGACCCCGGCCTTCTGCGCCTCGGCGCGGATGTTGTTGCCGTAGTCGAAGACGACGGCCCCCCGCTCCTTCAGCGCCAGCATCGCTTCCACGTGCTCGCCCATGCTGCGACGTGCCTCCGCCATGTACCGGCTGGGGTCCGTCTCGCGCAGCTCGAGGGCCTGCTCGTAGGTCATGCGGTTGGGAACGTAGCCGTTGAGCGGATCGTGGGCGCTGGTCTGGTCGGTGACCAGGTCGGGCACGAAGCCGCGACGCACAAGCTGGGGGTGGACGTCGGCGGCGTTGCCCAGGAGGCCGATGGACAGGGCGCGTCCCGCGTCCGTCGCCTCGCGGGCGCGCGCGAGGGCGTCGTCGAGGCTCTCCGTCATCACGTCGAGGTACGCGGTCTGCAGCCGGCGCTCGATGCGCCGGCGGTCGACCTCGACGGCGAGCATGACGCCCTCGTTCATGGTGGTGGCCAGGGGCTGGGCCCCACCCATGCCTCCGAGTCCCGCGCTGAGGACGAGGCGCCCCTTCAGGGTCGAGCCGAAGTGCTGGCGAGCGGCCTCGGCGAAGGTCTCGTAGGTGCCCTGGAGGATGCCCTGGGTCCCGATGTAGATCCAGGAGCCCGCCGTCATCTGACCGAACATCATGAGGCCCTTGCGGTCGAGCTCGTAGAAGTGCTCCCAGGTCGCCCAGGCCGGGACGAGCATGGAGTTCGAGATGAGGACCCGGGGCGCGTCGGCGTGGGTGCGGAAGACGCCCACCGGCTTGCCGGACTGCACGAGGAGCGTCTCCTCGTTTCCGAGCTCGCGCAGCGAGCGCACGATCGCCTCGTAGCACTCCCAGTTGCGGGCGGCCTTGCCGATGCCACCGTAGACCACCAGGTCCTGGGGCCGCTCGCCGACCTCGGGGTCGAGGTTGTTCATGAGCATGCGGAGCGCCGCCTCCTGCTGCCAGGACTTGCAGGAGAGGGTGGTGCCCCGCGGGGCGCGGATGGTGGGCGCGTTCACATCAGCCATTTCGGCTCGTCGTCGTTGTCCTCCTCGCCGTCCGGGGCGGAGAAGGGACCCTGCTCGGCGCGACCGCCGTCCACGACTCGGAAGCGGCCGCGGGTCTTCGATCGGGATGGTGAGGACGGCCGCGCGAGCGGCCGGCTCTGCCACCAGCGCTCGAGCCAGCCGGCGAGGAGGAGGAGGATCGCCCCGGCCCCGACGAGGTAGGGCCACCCGACCTGGAGGCGCAGGGCCGCGGCCACGAGGGGCAGCCCCACGAGGGCCAGGAGCACGGCGCCGGCAACCCAGGGGGCCTGGCGGCGGAAAGGGGAGAGGGGGCTCATGGGCGGTCGTGACCTCCTTGGCCTTCCAGCGTACCGCAGACTCCCTCGGCCGCGGCAAGGATCTCCCCCGAGGCCACGAGACGTGCCACCGCCTCGATCTCGGGTCCCAGCACGCGGTCCGTCTCCCGGGCCGCCACCCGGGTCCGCAGACGGGCGTGGACGGCCTCGAGGGCGGGTGAGGATCGCAGGGGACGCCTGAAGTCCAGCGCCTCGGCGGCGGCGATGAGCTCGACGGCCAGGACGCGCCGGGTGTTGGCCACCACCGCCGCCGCCTTGTGGGCGGCGGTCGCGCCCATGGAGACGTGGTCCTCCTTTCCCGCGGAGGTGGGGATGGAGTCGACGCTGGCCGGGTGGGCCAGGGCCTTGCTCTCGGAGGCCAGGGCGGCGGCGGTCACGTGGCCCATCATGAGACCGGACTGGAGCCCCGCCTCCCGGGCCAGGAAGGCGGGGAGGCCGGAGGAGAGGGCGGGGTTGACCAGCCGCTCGGTGCGGCGCTCGCTGATGGCCCCGAGCTCGGCGGCGGTGATGGCGAGGATGTCGGCGGCGAGGGCCACGGGCTGGCCGTGGAAGTTGCCTCCGGAGAGGATCTCGCCGGTCTCCGCGAAGATCATGGGGTTGTCGGTCGCGGAGTTCATCTCGACGCCCACCGTCTTCGTCACGAAGGCGAGGGTGTCCCGCAGCGCACCGTGGACCTGCGGCATGCACCGCAGGCTGTAGGCATCCTGGACCTCCCCACAGTCCCGGTGTGAGGCGCGGATGTCGCTTCCCTCGAGGAGCTTCCGGAGACAGCGGGCGGAGGCGGCCTGGCCGGGGTGGGGGCGGGCGGCGTGGATCCGCTCGTCGAAGGCCACGTCGGTGCCCAGGAGAGCGTCCAGGGTCATGGCCCCCACCACGTCGGCGGTCCTGGCGAGGCGCCAGGCCTCGGCCAGGGCGAGACCCGTGACCGCGGTCATGAGCTGGGTGCCGTTGATGAGGGCGAGGCCCTCCTTGGGCTCGAGGGTGACCGGCGCCAGGCCGGCCGCACGCAGGGCCTCCGCGCCGCCGAGGACGTGGCCCTCGACGAGGCACTCCCCCTCGCCCACGAGGGGAAGGGCGAGGTGGGCCAGGGGGGCCAGGTCGCCGCTGGCCCCGACGGACCCGCGCGACGGGACGACGGGGTGGACGCGACGGTTCAGCATCTCCACGAGGAGCCCGAGGGTCTCCAGGCGGACACCGGAGAACCCGCGAGCCAGCACGTTGGCCCGCAGGAGCATGAGACCCCTCGTCTCGGCCTCGCCGAGGGGCGGACCGACCCCGGCGGCGTGGCTCCGCAGGAGGTTGAGCTGCAGCTCGCGCAGGCGGTCGAGGGGGATGTGGACGTCCGCGAAGCTGCCGAAGCCGGTGGTGACGCCGTAGACCACCGCCCCGCGCGCCACCGCGTCGTCCACGACCCGGCGAGCGGCCAGGACCGCCTCCCGCGCCGCCGGCGTCACCGTCACCGGGCGCGCCGTGCGGGCGACCTCCTCGAGGCCGGCGAGGTCGAGCTGGCGGCCGTCGAGGCGCAGCGGCTCGTGCTCGTTTCGAGGACTCATGCGGGGAGGCCGAAGCGGCGGCACTATAGCACGCAGCACGCCCCTCGCCTTGCCCCCCCGCGAGGGGGCAGCTAGAATCAGTGCTTCCGCTGGCCCGAAGACTGAGGAGAGGAATGGCTGACTGGAAGCTGGCGACGCTGCAGCTGAGGGGAAAGGCCCGACGCTTCGTGCAATCGACCGTGTTGCGCGAAGACACACAGGCCCTCCTCGCCCGGCGCCAGGGGGACTGCAACCGCTGCGGGGCGTGCTGCAAGATCCTCTTCCGTTGTCCGTTCCTGGCCACCGACGACGAGGGCCAGTACACCTGTCGCATCTACAAGATGCGGTTCTCCCAGTGTCGCCTCTTCCCGCTCCGCGCCACGGACCTGCGCGAGCTCGGAGAGGAGTGCAGCTACACCTTCGAGGCAGAGCCGTCGCGTCCGGCGCCGCATGCGGAGCCGGAGCCCGCCCTCGACTAGCTCCGGCTTCCCGGTCGACTCCCCATGCCCAACATCGTGATCGTCGGCGCCCAGTGGGGCGACGAAGGCAAAGGCAAGGTCGTGGACCTGCTCACCCGCAGGGTCCAGGTCGTGGCCCGTTACAACGGCGGGCACAACGCGGGTCACACCGTGATCGTCGGGGACAAGAAGTTCGTCGTCCACGTGATCCCGTCCGGGATCCTGCATCCCGGCATCCTCTGCGTCATGGGCAACGGGATGGTGGTGAATCCGACCGCCTTCGAGAAGGAGAAGGCGGAGCTCGAGGCCCTCGGCGTGGAGGTGGGGGACGACCTGGTGATCTCGGAGCGGGTCCACCTGATCCTGCCCCACCACTACGCCCTCGAGGCCCTCTCCGAGGAGCAGCGGGGCAGCCGGGCCATCGGGACCACCCTGAGGGGGACGGGCCCGGCCTACGAGGACAAGGCCGGCCGACGCGGCGTGACGATGGGAGACCTCCGGCGCCCCGACGCCCTGGAGGACAAGCTGACCGACGCGCGGCGTCACTACGAGACCCTCTGCCGCGGAGCGGGACGGAAGGCCGAGGTGGACTGGGACGCCGTCGTGGCGGAGCTGAGGGCGTTCGGGGAGCGGCACGGTAGCAAGATCAAGGACACCTCCCTGGTCCTGAGCCAGCAGATCGCCCAGGGGTACTCCATCCTCTTCGAAGGGGCCCAGGCCACCCTGCTCGACCTGGACCACGGGACCTACCCCTTCGTCACCTCCTCGTCCGCGGCGGTGGGGGGCGTGGCCGTGGGCACCGGGGTTCCTCCATCGCGGATCGACGGAGCGATCGGCGTGGCCAAGGCCTACTGCACGCGGGTGGGCACGGGTCCCTTTCCGAGCGAGGCCGACGAGGCCGGGGTGGAGACCCTGCGGGGTCGCGGGAACGAGTACGGGGCCACGACGGGGCGGCCCCGCCGCTGTGGGTGGTTCGACGCCGTGGCCGCACGCTACGCGAACCGAATCAACGGCTTCGATTCCCTCGCCCTCACCAAGCTCGACGTGCTCGACACGCTCGACGAGATCCCTGTCTGCACTGCCTACCGGCACGAGGGCCAGACCCTCGACGAGTTCCCGGCCGACCTCACCGTCCTCGCGGCCTGCCAGCCGGTCTACGAGAAGATGGCCGGATGGAGGACCTCCACCTCGGGGGTGCGGGAATGGGCCGATCTGCCCGAGGCCGCCCGCCGGTACATCGAGCGGCTCTCGGATCTCGCCCAGGTCGAGGTGGGGCTGGTCTCGACGGGGCCTGACCGGGATCAGACCATCATCCGGGCCACGAGCGCACTCGCGGCCTGGTTCGCCTGACTTCGGTCCCCGGCTCCGGCCGGGCGAGACCCGCGTGCTACCATTCCTCGCCGCCTGGCCGGGGCGGGCGGGCGGTCGAATCGCCCGACCGGTCCCCATGTGCCGCGCCCGTAGCTCAATGGTAGAGCAAGAGCCTTTTAAGCTCGGGGTTGAAGGTTCGAGTCCTTCCGGGCGCACCACTTCTGGCGCTGCCTCCGCACGCTCGCGCAGAGTTTTCGCTCTTCGACCCTGTTCATGGCGGGTATGCTGTGAATTGATGGTCGGCACGGACGTGGCGAGGAGTTTGCACCGGTTGAACGCTGGAAAGGGGTGAGAGAGCATGCCCACAACCGCGGAGAGGCCCAAGCCCTTCCTGCTCCCGCAGTACTGCAAGGGCTGTGGCCGCTGCATCGAGGCCTGCGCCAAGCACTGCATCGAGGCCGGAACGGAGATCAACCCGCAGACGGGTCTGGTCCCCGTGGTCATGCACCTCGAGGACTGCTCGGCCTGCGGCCTGTGCCTGAGCGCGTGTCCCGAGCCCTACGGGCTCGCCCCGGAGCCCTCCTCGGACTTCGAGCTCGAGGATCCGGCGGCGCTGTTCGGGCCCCGGGCGACGCCGCCGGAGCGGCCTGAGCCGATTCCCGACACCCCGGTCCCGCTGCCGGCGACGCGTCCGCTGGTCGTCAAGGGCACCTACGCCTCGGCCATCGGCGCGCTCCTGGCCGGCTGCCGGCACTTCTTCGGCTACCCCATCACGCCCTCCACGGAGGGCGCGGAGCTCATGGCCCAGCTCCTGCCGAAGCTGAACGGCGTCTTCGTGCAGGCGGTGAGCGAGGTGGCCACCGTCAACATGATGTACGGGTGCGGCGGGGCCGGCCTGCGGGCCATGACCTTCACCTCGTCGCCGGGCTTCAGCCTCATGCTCGAGGGCATCTCCTACATGGTCGGGTCGGAGGTTCCCGGTGTCTTCGTGAACGTCATGCGTGGGGGACCGGGGCTGGGCAACATCGCCCCCGAGCAGGCCGACATCAAGCTCGTCTGCCGCGGTCTCGGGCACGGAAACACCCACGGCATCGTTCTCACCCCGTCCACCCCGCAGGAGATGCTCGACCTGACCATGCTGGCCTTCGATCTCAGCTTCCGGTACCGGAACCCGGTGGTCGTCCTGTGCGACGGGTATCTGGGGCAGATGACGGGCAAGGTCGCCCTCCCCTCCCACATGACCGAGCCCGGCCTGCCGGGGTGGGCGGTCCACGGGGACCGGGCCCACCGACGCAACCTCATCGCCTCGATCCAGCTCAACGAGACGGACCTCGAGGCCCACAACCACCACCTCGACCGCAAGTACGACGAGATCGAGGCGAACGAGCAGCGCGCTGACCTCTACCGCTGCGAGGACGCGGAGGTGTTGATCGTGGCCTGCAACACGCCGGCGCGGATGGCCAAGGGCGCGGTGGAGGCCCTGCGGGACCGCGGCGTCAAGGCCGGCCTGTTCCGCCCCCTGACCCTGTGGCCCTTCCCGGTGGCACACCTCGAAGCGCTGCTGGGGAGGGTCGAGCGCATCGTGGTGGTGGAGGCCTCGAGCCGCGGCCAGCTGGAGGACGAGCTGCGGCTGAGCCTCAGCAAGGCGGGTCTCGCCCACGCGCCCATCGAGCACGTCAGACACGCGGGAGGGGTCCTGCCCCAGCAGGGGGAGATCGTCGAGCGGGTGCTCGCGCCCCGCGCCGCCCCGCGCCCGGAGGGGGTGCCGGCATGACCGTCTTCTACGATCGCTTCGAGCGGCACGACCACGGCCGCGGCCTGAAGGGCCAGAGCACACACTACTGCCCGGGTTGCGGCCACGGCCTCGCCCACAAGTACATCGCCGACGCCATCGAAGAGCTGGGCATCCAGGACCGGACGGTCGCCATCTCCCCGGTGGGGTGCAGCGTCTTCCTCTACTACTACCTGGACGTGGGGAACTCCCAGGCCGCCCACGGCCGGGCGCCGGCGGTGGCGCTGGGACACAAGGTCGCCAACCCCGATTCGGTGGTGATCAGCTACCAGGGGGACGGCGACCTGGCCTCCATCGGGCTCGCGGAGATCATGAGCGTGGCCCAGCTGGGGATCCCCATCACCGTGGTCTTCATCAACAACGCGATCTACGGGATGACCGGGGGACAGATGGCCCCCACCACCCTCACGGGGCAGAAGACGAGCACCAGCCCCTACGGCCGCGACCGCCTCATGGGCGAGCCGATGAAGGTGGCCGAGCTGATGGCCACCCTCGACGGGCCCGTCTACGTGGAGCGGGTGGCGCTGTTCGACTCCAAGCGGCGGGTCAAGGCGGAGAAGGCGATCAAGAAGGGGATCCGCCTGCAGGTGGAGAACAAGGGGTTCTCCTTCATCGAGGTCCTGGCCGAGTGCCCGACCCACCTCAAGATGAGCCCTCTCGAGGCGGAGAAGTGGGTGAAGGACAAGATGCTGCCGGTCTTCCCGCTGGGGGTGAAGAAGGACGCGGTGCCCGAGGAGGGCTGGCCCTCCCCCCCGGCGCCCGTCTTCGGCGGGGAGGCGATGGCCGAGGTCATCGGCAGCACCGGGGACTCCCCTAGGAGGTTCTGCGAGGGCTTCCCGGAGACGCCGTACGGGAAGGACATCGGGATCAAGCTCGCGGGGGCGGGGGGGACGGGGCCCAGACCGCGGCGCTGCTCCTCACCCGGGCCGCGATCAACGAGGGCTTCGACTCCACCCACATCCCGAGCTACGGCCCCGAGTCGCGAGGGGGCACCTCGTACGCCGACGTGCGCATCGCCGAGGACGAGGTGCTCTCGCCCGCGGCACCGGAGCCCCACGTGCTCGTGGCCTTCAACGCACCCAGCCTGGCCAAGTTCGGTCCCCGGGTCCCCTCGGGCGGCCTGGTGGTCTACGACCGGTCGGTCATCTCCGACGTGCCGCCGCTCCAGTCGGGCGTGAGGGCGGTGGGGGTCCCCTTCGCCCAGACCGCGGCGGACCTGGGCAAGATCATCGTGAAGAACATCGTGGCCCTCGGGGCGGTGCAGGAGGCGACGCAGCTGTTCCCGAAGGAGACCTTCCTGACCGCCATTCGCCAGGCCCTCTCCCACAAGTGCGCGCTCATCCCCCTCAACGAGCAGGCCTTCGAGTGGGGAGGGAAGTACGCGGCGGACGCCTTGAAGGGGGACGCATGAGCGCGGCGATGGAGACCCTGACCGCGGACGAGCGACGGCTCATCCGGGCTCTCCGGGAGATCCCACAGAGCCCGCTGCGCGACCTCTACACCACGCTCGTGTCGGAGCTGACCGACTTCGTCACGAGCCCGACCTGCGCCGAGATGCAGGGGGACGGTGCTCCCTGCACGTCGGCGGAGGCCTCCTGCGACCAGTGTCGCAAGCTGGAGTCCCTCCTCGAGGGCCTCCGCCAGCGACTGCACGCGGGCTGAGGCCGCTGCCCGGGGCGGCGAACCACCGGAGGCCGAGCCGATGGACATTGGGATTCCGAAGGAGGCGCGACCGCGCGAGCACCGCGTGGCCCTGGCCCCGTCGGGGGTGCAGGACCCTGGTCCAGCAGGGGCACCGGGTGTGGGTGGAGTCCGACGCCGGAGTCGACGCCGGGCACCCCAACGCGGCGTACGAGAAGGCGGGGGCGGAGATCGCCTACAGCCGGGAGGAGATCCTGGGGCGGGCGAAGCTCGTGGTCACGGTCTACGCTCCCCTGGCCCGGGACTTCGGGCTCCTCCAGAAGGACCAGGTCGTGTTCGGCTTCTGGGCCCTCCCGGCGACGCGTCCCGAGGAGTTCAAGGCGCTCCTGGAGAGCGGGGTCACCGCGGTGGGCATCGAGGCCATCGAGGACGAGTCCGGGCAGGCCCCGGTGCGGACCAGCATGTCGGAGATCGCCGGAAGCCTGGCCGTGACCGTCGGGAGCAGCCTCCTGCTGAACGAGTACGGGGGCAAGGGCATCCTCCTCGGCGGCGTCGCCGGCGTTCCCCCCGCGCACTTCGTCATCCTCGGCGCCGGGGTCCTCGGACGGGCCGCCGCCCGGGCCGCGATCGGCCTGGGGGCCCAGGTGACCCTCCTGGACCGCAGCGTCGCCCACCTGCGCGACGTGGCTCGAGAGGTGCACGGGGGCTACACCACCATGCTGGCGACGCGCCCGAACATCGAGATGGCCCTCTCCTTCGCCGACCTCGTCCTCGGGGCGGTGGCGGTCAGCGGCCAGCGGGCCCCGGTCATCGTGACCCGGGACATGCTCCGGCGGATGAAGCCCCGCACGGTGGTGATGGACCTCTCCATCGACATGGGGGGCTGCTTCGAGACCTCGCGCCCGACCACCCTGGCCAGCCCGACCTACGAGGTGGACGGCATCCTCCACATGTGCGTGCCGAACCTCCCGTCGGTGGCGGCGCGCACCGCGACCAAGGCCTTCACCAACGCCACCCTCCCGTACCTCCAGACGATCGCCGAGCAGGGGATCGACGACGCGTTGCGCGCGCACCCCGACCTGGCCCGGGGGGTCCTGCTCTACCGGGGCCGCTGCGCGAGCGAGGAGCTGGCGCGCTCCTTCGGCGTGGAGTGGCAGCCCGCGCCCGGGATCGAGGACTAGCGGTGGGCTGGACGGAGGTCTACCGCGGCCGGGTCACGACCGCGGAGGAGGCGGTGAAGGGGGTCTCCTCGGGGGACCACGTCTGGCTCCACGCGGGATGCAACAATCCCGAGGAGCTGGTCAAGGCCCTCGTGGGGCGCGCGGACGAGCTCGAAGACGTCGAGGTGACGCACCTCTTGACCTTCGGGGCCGCCGACCACGTGGACCCGCGTTACGAGAGGACCTTCCGGCACCGGGCGCTGTTCACCGGCCACAACGTCCGCCAGGCGGTGAACGAGGGCCGGGCCGACTTCGTCCCCGTCTTTCTCTCCGAGATCCCCGCTCTCATCCGGGGCGGGACCATCCCCGTCGACGTGGCTCTCATCCAGGTGTCGCCCCCCGACGAGCACGGCTTCTGCTCATATGGCGTCGGCGTCGAGTGCACGAAGGCGGCGGCGGAGACGGCCAGGAAGGTGATCGCGCTGGTCAACCAGCGGATGCCCCGGTCCCTCGGGGACGCCTTCATCCACGTGTCGCGTCTGACCCACGTGGTGGAGATCGACCGGCCGATCCTCGAGCTGCCCCAGGTGACGAGGGTGGGGGATGTGGCTCGGGCCATCGGGAAGAACGTGGCCGACCTCATCGAGGACGGCTCCACGCTCCAGATGGGCATCGGCGAGATCCCCGACGCCGTGCTCCTCTTCCTGGAGGAGAAGAAGGACCTGGGCATCCACACCGAGATGTTCTCGGACGGGGTGGTCGAGCTGTTCGAGCGGGGGGTGGTCACCGGCGAGGCCAAGACCCTCCACAAGGGGAAGATCATCTCGTCCTTCGTGCTCGGCTCGCAGAAGACCTTCGACTTCCTGGACAACAACCCCTTCGTGGAGTTCCACCCCACGGAGTACGTGAACGACCCCTTCGTCATCGCCCAGAACGAGAAGATGGTGGCCATCAACTCGGCCATCGCCGTGGACATCACCGGGCAGGTCTGCGCCGACTCCATGGGGAGGAACATCTACTCCGGCTTCGGGGGACAGGTGGACTTCATTCGGGGGGCGGCCCGGTCGAAGGGGGGAAAGCCGATCATCGCCCTCAGGTCCACGGCCAAGGACGGGGCCATCTCGCGCATCGTGGACACCCTCACCGAGGGCTCCGGAGTCGTCACCACCCGCGCCGACGTCCACTACGTCGCGACCGAGTATGGCGTCGCCAACCTGCACGGGCGGTCGCTCCGCGAGCGCGCGGCGGCGTTGATCGAATGCGCTCACCCGGACTTTCGGGAGGGTCTCCGGGCGGCGGCACGGGAGCGGCACCTGCTGTAGCCCACGCGCCGCCCAGACGACCCTGTCAGCCGGTCTCTCGACTCGCCCTCGAGGACCCGTCGAACGGCTCGCCGAGCGGCGGCCATGGGTGGCCCGCGCTCATGCCCGAGGTGCCCGAGGGGCCATGGTACAAGCGCTTCCCGCGCATGACGGTCTGTGGAGAGGGCAACCTCGTCAAGACTTTCCTGCTTCCCGGCCAGGCCCCCAAGGGCACCACGGTCCGCTGACACATCCTTCTCTCTGCCTGACGACCCGGGACCCCGCTCCCGCTGGCGGCTCATTGGAGGTGGCCATTCATGGCGGAGGACTCCCTGCGCTCCGACCTGTGCTTCCATGACCTGCTGCGTCGGTTGGACCTGCCCCGGGCCGGGGCCCTCGGCGGACCTCGGCTTCATGAAACCGGACTTCAGGTTCAAGTGACTCTGTCCAGAGAGGGTCACTTGAACTCGAGTTCCACATTCTTCGTCGGCTGGCGCTCGATGGGCGCCGTGATCCCGGAGCGATCCCGCCTCAGGCGGTGGCTTCCCGCGCGGGCTCCTCGGGCTCGGTCTCCCAGACTCCCGTGGTCAGGTACTCGTGGATGGAGGCGGCGGCGGTGCGGCCGGCCCCCATGGCGAGGATGACGGTGGCGGCGCCGGTGACGATGTCGCCGCCGGCGAAGACGCCCTTCTTCGACGTGCGGAGGGTCTTCTCGTTCGCCTCGATATAGCCCCACTTGTTCGTGGCGAGGTCGGGGGTGGTCGACTGGACCAGCGGGTTCGGGCCTGTGCCCACCGCGATGATCACCACGTCGAGGGGGATCTCGAAGTCGGAACCCTCCACCGGCACCGGGCGGCGGCGTCCGGAGTCGTCGGGCTCGCCCAGCTCCATGCGAATGCAGCGGGCGCCGGTCAGCCAGCCCCTCTCGTCCCCGAGGAACTCCACGGGGTGGGTGAGGGTCTGGATCTCCACCCCCTCGTCGCGGGCGTGGTGGATCTCCTCCGCGCGGCCCGGCATCTCCTTCTCGGAGCGGCGGTAGATCATGAAGGTCTTCTTCGCCCCCAGCCGCAGGGCGGTGCGGATGGCGTCGAGGGCGGTGTTGCCGCCGCCGATGACCGCCACCGTCTTGCCCCGGCAGTCGTAGATCGGCTGGTCGTACTCCGGGAAGCGGTAGGCCTTCATGAGGTTCACGCGGGAGAGAAACTCGTTGGCGGAGTAGACGCCGTTGAGGTTCTCGCCGGGAATGCGGAGGAAGCGGGGAAGTCCGGCCCCGGTCGCGACGAAGACGGCGTCGAAGCCCTCTTCGTTCATGAGCTCGTCGATCGTCACCGTCTGTCCGACCACCACGTTGGTCTCGAACTTGACGCCCATCTTCCGCATGTTGTCGACGTCGCGACGCACGATGTCCTTGGGCAGGCGGAACTCGGGGATCCCGTAGACGAGGACGCCCCCGATCTCGTGGAGCGCTTCGAAGACGGTGACGTCGTGCCCCTTCTGGACGAGGTCGCCGGCGACGGTCAGCGCCGCGGGGCCGCTGCCCACGCAGGCGACCTTCTTCCCGGTGGCCGGGGCCCGCGGGGGCAGGCCCACCTCCCCCGACTCCGCCTCCCAGTCGGCGATGAAGCGCTCGAGGTAGCCGATGGCCAGGGGCTCGAACTTCTTCCCCAGGACGCAGGAGCCCTCGCACTGGTCCTCCTGCGGGCACACCCGGCCGGTGATGGCGGGGAGCACGTTGTCCTCCCGCATCTTGGCCGCGGCCGCGCGGTAGTCCTGGGAGAGAACGAGGTCCACGAACTCCCGGACCTTGACCCCCACCGGGCAGCCGTGGGCGCAGACGGGCTTCTTGCACTCGAGGCAGCGCGTGGCCTCCGTCTTCGCCAGGTCCTCCGGGAGCCCGAGGTTCACCTCCTGGAAGTTGTGGGCGCGCTCGGCCGGGTCCTGCTCGGGCATGGACTGGCGAGGGATCTTGACGCGGTCCTTCGGCTTCACGGGGTTGTTGCTCATCCCTCCACCTCCGCATCCTCGAGGTGGCAGCGGTGTCCGGGCACCTTCGCCAGCTCGCTCTCGGGATCGGCGAGGAAACGCTCGAGGGCCTCGGCCTCCTTCTCGCGGTACATGGCGTTCCGGTTGCGCATCACGTCGAAGTCCACCCGGTGGGCGTCGAACTCGGGCCCGTCCACGCAGGCGAACTGGCTCTTGCCGTCGACGCTCACCCGGCAGCCCCCGCACATCCCGGTGCCGTCGATCATGATCGAGTTCAGGCTGACGACGGTCTTGATGCCGTGGGGCCGAGTGGTCTCGGCCACGGCCCGCATCATGGGGATGGGGCCGATGGCCAGGACGTAGTCGATCTTCACGCCGTCGTCGATCAGCTTCTGGAGGGCGTCGGTCACGAGGCCCTTCTGCCCGTAGCTGCCGTCGTCGGTGGTGACGATCACGTCGTCACTGGCGGCGCGGATCTCGTCCTCCAGGACCACGAGGTCGCGCGTCCGACCGCCGAGGATCGAGATGACCCGGTTGCCCGCGTGCTTCAGGGCCACCGCGGTGGGGTAGGCGATGGCCGCCCCGACCCCGCCGCCGATGACGCACGCGGTGCCGAAGCGCTCGACCTCGGAGGGCTGTCCCAGGGGCCCGACGACATCGAGGATCGAGTCGCCGGCCTCGAGGGAGTTGAGGAGCTTCGTGGTCTTGCCGATGCCCTGGACGACGATGGTGATGTCGCCGCGCTCGGGGTCGGAGTCGGCGATGGTGATGGGGATGCGCTCCCCCTGTTCGTGCACCCGGAGGATCACGAACTGGCCGGCCTTCCGCTTGCGGGCCACGCGGGGGGCCTCGATCCGGAAGAGCTTGACGTCGGGGGCGAGGAAGCGGGCTTCGTGGATGAGGTACATGGCGCTCCGCTGAAGCAGGAAGCGGGCCAGGTGCCGATCGGGTGAGGGCGCGACGGGTCGTGTCCGGCCTGAAATCGGACACCGACGCCGTAAGTCTCATGGAATCAACAACTCGAGACCGGTACGAGCCTTGCGTAAGAACCAAGCGTGATGAAGATCCTGCGCCACCGGCAAACGCGACACTTTGTCGCTCTTCTGGTGCGCTGCCGGTGTGGCCGGAAGTTTCTGCACCGGCTCGACCGACCGAAGGTGGCCTGCCTGCGGTGCGGGCGTCTCGAGACCCTGGGCCGTCTCATCGAGAGGCTGCGCGACGAGCGTGATGCGGAGCGGCGTCGGGCCCCCCGGGCCGCGCGCCGCGCCGGCTCGCGGCGCTGAAGCCGCCCCCGGCGCGGGCCCCCTCAGCCCACGCGATAGAATGCCTCGGTGAGGCAAGCCGCACGCGTCGTCACCCGGCTTTCGAGACGGGCCGCGCGAGGGACCAGGCCGGAGCGATTGCGGGACCTGCTCCCCGAGATCTGGACCCTCGTTCGATCCCGGCGGGGGCTCCTCGGCCTCGGCTTCCTCCTGATGGCCCTGAATCGCCTGGCCGGCCTGGTCCTCCCCGGATCCACCAAGTTCCTGATCGACGACGTGATCGGGCAGAGGAAGGTGGACCTCCTGCCGCTCCTGGTGGGCGCAGTCGTGGCCGCGACCCTCGTGCAGGGCCTGAGCTCGTACGCCCTGGTGCAGCTTCTGTCGAAGGGCGCGCAGCAGCTCATCACCGAGATGCGCATCCGGGTCCAGAGCCACGTCGGCCGGCTCCCGGTCGCCTTCCACGACGCTCGGAAGACGGGCGAGCTGGTCTCGCGCATCATGAGCGACGTCGAGGGCGTGCGGAATCTCATCGGCACCGGGCTCGTGGAGCTCACCGGGGGACTCCTCACCGCCGCCCTCGCCTTCGGGGTCCTGATGTGGCTGTCCCCGCCGATGACGCTGCTGATCCTGGCCTGCCTGGGCGCCTTCTCCCTCGTCCTGTTCCGCGGGCTCGGGGTTCTGCGCCCCATCTTCCGGGAGCGGGGTGAGATCTACGCCGACGTCACCGGCCGGCTCACGGAGTCCCTGGGCGGGGTGAGGGTGGTCAAGGGCTACCACGCCGAGGCGCGCGAGGCTGCGGTCTTCGCGGGCGGCGTGCGACGGATCCTGGAGAACGTCTTCCGCACCCTGAGCACGACGTCGCTGCTGTCTCTCTCCTCCACCGTGCTGCTCGGGTTGGGAGGGGCGGCGGTGATGCTCCTGGGTGCCCGCGAGATCCTGGCCGGCCGGATGACGGTGGGGGAGTTCTTCACCTACACCATGTTCCTCGGCTTCCTGGTGGGGCCGTTCTTCCAGATCGCCACCATCGGCAGCCAGCTCACCGAGGCCCTGGCCGGCCTCGAGCGCACCCGGGACATCCTCCGGGAGCGGCCGGAGGACCAGGACCCCGGACGCACGGTGAGCCTCCCCGAGGTCCGCGGCGAGGTCGACTTCGAGGACGTGGCCTTCTCGTACGCCGAAGGGGGCGAGCCCGTCCTCCGGGGGGTGTCCCTGCAGAGCCGCCCGGGAACGGTCACCGCCCTCGTGGGGCCCTCCGGGGCGGGGAAGACCACGATCATTGGCTTGGTCTGTGCGTTCCACACCCCGCAGTCCGGACGGGTCACGGTCGACGGCGTGGACCTGGCCACCGTCCGACTCGACTCGTACCGGCGCCACCTCGGGGTGGTCCTGCAGGAGACCTTCCTCTTCGACGGCAGCATCCGGGAGAACGTGGCCTTCGCCCGTCCGGAGGCCGTGGCCGAGGAGATCGAGGAGGCCTGCCGGCTCGCTCACGTCGGCGAGTTCGCCCTGGAGTTCCCCGACGGCTACGAGACGATCGTGGGGGAGCGCGGGGTGCGTCTGTCCGGCGGACAGCGGCAGCGCGTGGCCATCGCCCGGGCGATCCTCGCCGACCCGCGCATCCTGATCCTGGACGAGGCCACCTCGAGCCTCGACTCCGAGTCGGAGGCGTTGATCCAGGAGGGCCTCGCCTGGCTGATGCAGGGGCGCACCACCTTCGTCATCGCCCACCGCCTCTCCACGATCCGCCGGGCGGACCAGATCCTGGTCGTGGACAAGGGAGAGATCGTGGAGCGGGGCACCCACGAAGAGCTCCTGACGGCCCGCGGGCGCTACCACGCTATGTACACGCGGCAGCACGGGCTGGTCACGAACCTCTTCCTGGCGCCGGGCGAGGAGGAGGGGAGGCCCCGAGCGGGGACCGAGGACGGTGGCGAGGAGCCTTCCGACGAGGGGAAGGCGGGGGCCTCCCCGGACGTGCTCGGGATCCTCCGGGAATGACGGCATCGCCCTTCCAGGACGTGCTGGTCCTGGCGCCCCTCACCGTGGGCGGCAACCTCCCGTTCCGTCGCCTGTGCACCGAGCTCGGTGCGGAGGTCACGGTGGGGGAGATGGCGGTGGCCCGCAAGCTCCTCGGGGGCAGCACCAGCGAGTTCGCCCTCCTCAAGAGCCATCCCGACGAGCGGTTCTTCGGTGTGCAGCTCGCGGACCGCAACCCGGAGACGCTGGCCGAGGCGAGCCGTCTGGCCGAGTCGCGCGGGGCCCGGTTCGTGGACCTGAACTGCGGCTGTCCGATCCACGAGATCACCCGGCGTGGCCTGGGCTCGAGCCTCCTGCGCAAGGCCGCCAGGCTGGGTCGGCTGGTGGAGGCGATGAAGAAGGCGGTGGCGGTGCCGGTCACCGTCAAGCTGCGGAGCGGGTGGAAGGAGGGGAAGGAGAACGCCTCCGAGGTGGCCCGCGTCTGCGAGGAGAGCGGCGCCGACGCGATCACCCTGCACGGCCGCACTCGCGAGCAGCGCTACAACCGGGCCGCGGACTGGGACCTGATCGGGCGCGTGGCCGCCGAGCGGGGAGTCCCGGTGATCGGCAACGGCGACATCCTGACTCCCTACGAGGCACGCGAGCGCATGGGCCGGTCGGGGGTCCGCTCGGTCATGCTGGCGCGCGGCGCGCTCATCAAGCCCTGGATCTTCCGGGAGCTGCGCGAGGGGCACGTGTGGGAGCCCACGGCGGACGAGCGCCTCGGCGTCCTCTGGCGCTTCGTGGAGCTGCTCCGGGACCACTTCGGCACGGACGAGCGGGGAGGGAAGCGTGCGATGCGCTTCCTCCCCTGGCACCTGGGCTTCTTCTGTCGGTATCGGCCGCTTCCCGAGAGCACCTTTGCCGAGCGGGCCCGGGCAGCACCCGCTGCTGCAGTCGCGCCTCGAGGCGGGGCCCTTCGCCTCGCCCCTCGACCGGCTCCTGGCCGACGCGCGTCCGGAGGTGCACGATCGCCTCGCCCGGGTGCTCCTGGGAGCCCAGACGCGGGAGGAAGCGCGGGAGAGCGCGAGGACGCTGGCGGAGGCGACGCCCCCGGACGAGCGGGGGACCGGAGGAGAGCGCGCCATCAGGGAAGTCGCAGGCTAGGAACAAGAGAGCGGAGGTCCGAGCGCATTCCGCCTCACGGGCCGGATGCGGGCACACGGTCTCGGAGGATGAGCGCCGCCGATTTGAACCCGAGGAGGGGGAGACGTAGCCTGAGACGCAGTGACCCCAGGACAGAGGAGAGCACTGGACATGAGACCCCCTGCGCCCTGTGAAAGCGTTCTCGACGCGGTGGGAGCCACTCCGCTCATACGCCTGCAGCGCATCTCGCGGGGGCTGCGCACCCCGGTTCTCGGTAAGGCCGAGAACCTCAACCCCGGAGGCTCGGTGAAGGACCGGATCGGTCTGGCCATCATCGAGGGGGCCGAGCGGCGGGGTGAGCTCAAGCCCGGGGGTGTGATCGTCGAGGCGACCAGCGGGAACACCGGGGTGGGCCTCGCGGTGGCCGCGGCCATCAAGGGCTACCGGTGCATCTTCACGATCCCGGACAAGATGTCGAGCGAGAAGATCCGGCTCCTCCGCGGCTTCGGGGCGGAGGTCGTGGTGGTGCCCACCGCCGTCCCCCCGGGCCACCCGGAGCACTACCTCGAGAAGGCCATGGGGATCGCGAGGGCGACCCCCGGCGCGGTGCTGGCCAACCAGTTCGACAACCCCGACAACCCCGCGGCCCACTACCGGACCACGGGGCCGGAGATCTGGGAGCAGACTGGGGGGCGGGTGACGCACTTCACCTGTGCCTCGGGAACGGGCGGGACCATCACCGGTGTCGGTCGGTACCTCAAGGAGAAGAACCCACGGGTGCGCATCGTCGGAGGCGATCCGGTGGGGTCGACCTACGCCAGCTACGGACGCACTCGAGAGCAGGGCCCCAGCAGCCCCTACAAGGTAGAGGGGGTCGGCGGGGACAAGATCCCGGGCACGCTGGCCTTTGAGGTCGTGGACGACTGGATGAGCGTCTCCGACGCCGACGCCTTCCGCACCGCCCGTCGCCTGACCCGCGAGGAGGGCATCTTCTCGGGGGGGTCGAGCGGCCTGAACGTCTGGTGCGCCCTCGAGCTCGCCCGGATCATCGACGATCCCGAGGCCCTGGTGGTGACGATTCTGTGCGACACCGGGGAGCGGTATCTGTCCAAGCTCTACGACGACAACTGGATGCGCGAGAACCAGCTCCTGGACGCGGAGAGGCGGACCGCCGGCGCGCTCCTCGAGCGTCACCCGGAGGGCGTGCCGCCCATCGTCTCCGTGGGCCCCGCGGGCAGCCTCCGACAGGCCCTGAACCTCCTCAGCACCTGGGGCGTCTCCCAGGTGCCGGTGCTCGACGGGGACGACTGCGTGGGGTCGGTGAGCGAGGGACTCATGGCGCGGGTCCTGGAGGACGCCGCTCTTCTCGACCAACCCGTGTCGGAGATGATGGCCGGCCCCTTCCCGGTCGTCGACGCCGACGTGCCCCTCGATCGGCTGGTGACGATGCTCTCGAAGGAGACACCGGCCGCCCTCGTCCGGGAGGGAGGACGGCTGGTGGGGATCGTCAACCGCTACGACGTATTGCGAGAGGTCGCGGGGATCGGCTGAGGGGCGGGCCCCGGTCAGGTGGAGCGGACGCGGGCGACCGCGTCGCGCCAGCCCGCCCGCAGACGCTCTCGCTGGTCGGCGCCCATCGCCGGCTCGAAGAGGCGGTCGCGGACCCGCGTTCCGCTGAGGGCGTCGGCGCTGGGCCAGACGCCCACGGCCAGACCGGCGAGCAGCGCGGCGCCGGCCGCAGTGGTGTCCAGCAGGGCGGGCCGGTCCACCGGGACATCGAGGATGTCGGCCTGGAACTGCATGAGGAAGCCGTTGGCCGCGGCGCCGCCGTCGACGCGGAGCTCGCGCAGGGGGACGCCGGACTCCTCGTTCATCACGTCGACGACGTCGCGGGTCTGGTAGGCGATGCTCTCGAGGGCGGCGCGGACCACGTGGGCCCGTCCCGATCCGCGGGTGAGACCGACGATGGCGCCCCGGGCGCCGGGGTCCCACCAGGGGGCGCCCAGGCCGGCGAACGCGGGCACGAGGTAGACGTTCCCGGTGTCGGGGACGGAAGCCGCGATCTCCTCGGTCTGCGCGGCGTCGCTGACGAGGCCGAGCTCGTCGCGGAGCCACTGGACGGCGGCCCCCGCGACGAAGATCGCGCCCTCGAGCGCGTAGGCGGTCTGGCCCCGGGCGTCACAGCACAGCGTGGTCAGGAGGCCGCGGCGGCTGATGACGGGCCGGTCCCCGGTGTTGAGGACGAGAAAGGCGCCGGTGCCGTAGGTGTTCTTGGCCATGCCCGGCTCCCAGCACCCCTGTCCGAACAGGGCCGCCTGCTGGTCGCCGGCGATCCCCCCGATGGGCACGCCGTCGGGAATCCCCTCGACGCCGGAGGTCTTCCCGAAGACGCCGCTGCTGGGAAGGACCTCTGGCAGCATCGCCGCCGGCACCCGAAGGATTCCGAGGAGCTCCTCGTCCCAGGACTGGCGACGGATGTCGTAGAGCAGCGTCCGCGAGGCGTTGGTCGGCTCGGTGGCGTGGACGCGTCCCCCGGTCAGGCGGTGCAGCAGCCAGCTGTCGATGGTGCCGAAGGCGAGCTTGCCCCCCTCCGCCCGGGCCTGGCGGTCGCCTTCCCGGTCGAGGATCCAGCGGACCTTGGTGCCGGAGAAGTAGGGGTCGAGCACGAGCCCGGTCCTCTCGTGGAAGAGGCGCTCGTGTCCCTCGGCCTTGAGGCGCGCGCAGATGTCGGCGGTTTGCCGGCTCTGCCACACGACCGCCCGGTGGACGGGGCGGCCTGTGGAGCGGTCCCAGACGACGGCCGTCTCCCGCTGGTTCGTGATTCCGATGGCGGCGAGGGCGGAGGAGGGCAGGCCCGCCGCGGCCAGGGCGTCGACCATGACCCTCCGGCTCGTCTCCCAGATCTCCTCGGCGTCGTGCTCGACCCAGCCGGGGGCGGGATAGTGCTGCGTGAACTCGGAGCTGGCCCGGCCGAGGACCTCGCCGGCGGGGCCGAAGAGGATCGCGGTCGTGGCGGTGGTGCCCTGGTCCAGGGCGAGGACGGCGGTCTCGATCATGACCCCGGATTGTAGCGGGTCTACGGCCTCAAGCCGAGGGCGAAGAACAGGCCGAGATCGGTGGTGCTCTGCTGGTCGATCAGGTTCTCGGTGAGCCCGACCTCGAGGCGCACCTTCCGGGTGACATCGATCTGGCCCTCCAGGTTCACCAGCCAGTGGACGCCGGGGTAGGAGTCGATGTTGGCGACGAGACGCGTGGCCGCGCCCGTCTCCGCGACCAGGCTCACCCGGGGCCAGGGGCGCCACTCGAAGGCGGCGAAGCCGTGGCCCCGGGTGCGCGCGTACTCGACGCCCCGAACCGGTCCCGGGTCCTGAACGGTCAGGCCCGCCCCCAGGTAGAGGTCGGTGGTCTCCCCGAGGGGAGCGGCCGCCACGAGCTGCCCCGCGGCGCCGAGGCCGCCCCGCGAGTAGGGGCCGGTGGCGGTGGGAAGGTGGAGGCGCCCGATCATCGCAACCGAAGGGCGCTCGCTCCCTCCGTCGAGAGTCCGCCACCGCGCGTTCAGCTCGATGTCCCCCAGGCCGGCACCCGTCGCCTCCGTCCAGGAGAAGGCGTCACCCGCCGTGGTGCGTCCCTCGACGCGGAAGGCGTTGCGGGCGAAGCTCGGCCGGGCGCCGTCGTCGAGATGGAACCAGCGGTGCCACGCGTCGATCAACCCGTCGAGGATGCCGCCGCTCCGCTGCTGAACGGGGACACGGACTCCGACGTCGAGGCGGGGACCGAGACCTCGCCGGAGGGTGGTGGCGAGGGTGAGCGTCTCGCCGTCGATGAGGAACCGGCGGTCCTCCGGCTCCTCTCCCGGGACGTCCTGCGTCCAGGAGAAGGAGCTCGACCAGGAAAGCGCGGTCTCGACGGACCACGTGCCCTCGCGTACGGTGAGAGCGGACACGGCGGGCAGGGTGAGCCGTCCCTGGGCCAGGAGGTGGTCGTCGCGGATGTCGAGGGGACCGCGTCGGGTCACCGGCGACGCAGCTTCCTCAGCCAGGGCTGGCCCGGCGCCGCTGGTTCCCCCCAGGGCGAGAGCCAGCAGGGCGACACCGAGCCCGCGGGCGGGGCGAGGGCCGCCGGGGGACCTGCTCACGCGGCCGGTCGACTCAGGACGGCGTCAGCGGGCCACCCAGACCGCTCCGCGTTGGGACCAGCTCCGGGGGCTGTCGTGAGAACTGGCCTGTTGCGTCGACGAGCGGGACATGCAGCCCGGATGTCTTGATCGGCAGACTGATTTGGCACTCCCTGCAAGTCTACAGGACCGAAGGACGCGCCGGGGAGAGCCTGGGGCAGGAGTCTCCTTGCCCGTGCCGCTCACGCTGCCTACAATCTGGCGGAGGCTGGCGGCCAGACAATGAAGAAGCATGCCCTCGTCCTCACGGTCCTCCTCGTCACGGTCGCGGGTCTGTCGGCGCAGACGGCCCTCGACCACGTGCCGGGAGTCGGCAAGGCGGTCCGGATCGTCAGCTTGAGCTTCAAGCCGGCGGGTCTCGCACAGATCGCCGCGCTGGTGGAGGCCGAGGCGGCGAGGGGCGCCGACCTGATCTGTCTGCCCGAGACGTGGCGCGGGCCGGACACCCGCGAGACGCTCGAGGGCGAGACCGTTGCCGCGCTCTCGCGTATCGCCAGGGCGCACCGCACCTACGTGGTCTGCCCCCTCTACCGCATGGACCACGGTGTGAGGCTCAACTCCTCGATCCTGATCGACCGTGCCGGCCAGGTGGCCTGTGTCTACGACAAGATCTTCCCCTACTGGAGCGAGCTCGACCTGCGGCCGCCCGCGGCTCTTCCTGCCACCGACGTGGCGGTGTGCGACACGGACTTCGGCAAGGTCGGCCTGGCCATCTGCTACGACGCCAAGTTCCCCGAGGTCTTCCAGCGCCTGAGAGACAAGGGGGCGGAGCTGGTGGTCTGGTCCAGCGCGTACTCGGGCTTCACGGAGCTGCAGGCCTTCGCCCTGCTGCACCACTACTACATCGTCACCAGCACGTACACCGGGGACTGCGTGGTCTACGACAAGACCGGGGCACTGCTCCTGGACGAGAGACACCCGGGCGACGTGTCCGTGTCACGGTTCACGCTGGACATGGACCGCACGATCTATCACTACAACTTCAACCTGGAGAAGCGTGACAAGCTGCTCAGGGAGCGCGGTGACGACGTGAGCCTGGAAGTCGACATGCCGCGCGAGGAGTGGTTCGTGCTCAAGGCGAGGCGGCCCGGTGTTTCGGCGCGTGCCCTGGCCCGCGAGCACGGTCTCGAGGAGCTGCGGGCCTACAAGGACCGCAGCCGCACACAGCTCGACGCGTTGCGCGGATTCGGCTTCGCCGACAGGTACGGCGGCTATCCCGGGAAACAGGACCCCTGACTCACTGCCCGACGCGCGACCTTCGAGCAGAGGGTCCGGGCTCAGTCGCGCCCGCGGGGAACGGCGAACGGTGTAGAGGGCTTGGCCGACCCCGTGACAACGACCTGTCCTGATTGCTGCCAGTAGCGGCCCGCTCCATCCGGCTTCTCAAGGAATCCGGGGCTTTCGAGGTTGGCACGGCCGTTGCTCATACACAAGGCAAGCGAGCGCGGCTCGGCGTAGGCCGGGAAGCCTGGAGGGAGCTTCTCAGTCTGCGTCGCGCCGCGCTCTTCTCTTCTCAGTCACTCCCGCGACGGCGTCGGGGAATCACCGTCGAGTCACGCTCCCGCTCCTCTCGCCGCTGCTCCAGAAGCGCGTCAGCGGCTCGAAGAACGCATGCCTCCAGGGGCTGAGGGAATGCGTCGAGGGCGGGGCCGTTCGCCGAACAGGGGCCGGCAGGGGCGGCTTTCCTCATCGATACTGGGTAGAGCAATGTGCCGGGGGTGCTGACAGAAGAAGCGGCAGCGCACGATCAGTTGCACACCGCCGTGAGGCGTTACTTCCTGACCGGGGAAATCCCCGAGCGCGACGAGGACGGGCGGCACGAGGTGCTCTTTCTGCGTCCACCAAAGGCGCGGGCGCTCTGGTGGAAGCACCGTGCCGCGGCGCTGCTGAAGGCTCACCCCCGGGCCTGGGTGTCACGGAACCTCGACTGACCGGCCCTGAGTGCATTAGGGGACGGTACACTACTCGATCAGATGCGAGTGCCCGCCGTGAAGCTCTGCGACGCTGCCCGCCGGTGAGAAGTGCGGCGCCGGCCCGTGCCCTTTGACCGACGCCGCGCGGGCTCAAATGTGTGTGTCAGTCGGCCAGGTGACCACAGAGGGCATCGACGTTCCCGTCCCACCACTGGTGCTTTCCTGCCTCGAAGGCAACGCCGTTCGCGTCGAAGATGATGAGCCCCACATCCATGAAGATCGCACCCTCGCCGGGAACCGTCACCAACGCCCACAGCCCGGCGATCCGCTGACTTTCAGGGTAGTTGAACACATTGTAGACGGCGTTCTTGTAGGGGAGGTAGTTGTCGGGGTTGTCGAAATTGTAGACCTTTCCTTCCACAGTCCAGTGCAGCTTGGACCTGATCCAGTTGCCGTCCTTATCGAAGTAGTCCTTGACGCGGACGTCCCAGCTGACGTCTTCCCACACTTCGAAGCCGGCGTCACATACGCCCACGAACCCTTGACCAGAGTCACTGAAGGAATACATGTCCGGTTGGACGGCCAGCACACTGGTTCCGAGCACCACCATCGAGAACACTGACAACGCTACGACCACTCGCTTCATCGCAGTCTCCTTCTCTTCGGGTTCCGGCAAGCTCTTCCTGGCCACGAGGAATCCGCAGCTTTGGCTGTCCAGGGACGCCCGTTCCCCGGGAAAGAGGACGGGCGGCGAACGGTAGAGCGACTCACAGCGCTCCGACGTCATGACAGCCGGGGGCGAAAGGCGGCGGGCCAATGGTCTTGGGCTTCATGGCGGATGCCGAAGCGCTAGCGGATGCGACCGACCCAGAGGGAGTTCCGGTAGCCAACCTAGGCTTCGAGGAAGGCAGTTGCCAGCGCGCCGGGCGAATCTAAGGAAAATCCAAGAAGTGCCACCTCTGAGCACGGCTTGGATCGCTCAGAGCGACCGAACAGCGCCGACGGGGATACTCTGGACTCCTGCCCGGGCGACGGCAGGGTAGGACTCGGAGCGATACGCCCCGGCAGGCCGACCCAGCCAATGCAAGAGCTCCGCGGCCTCGTCTTCCCGGTCGTCGTCAAGCAGAGCCATCAGGGCCCCGGGACCGCCTCGCGCCGTCGGCGCCGCGTGTCCGGGCTTTGGGGGCTAACCCCGCGCTCCTGGGTGTCCCGTGGGTGTCCCGGGAGAATTTCATCCTCGTAAGCTGGCGACCCTGGAGGGATTCCCTCCCTTGCACTCACGCTAACCCCTTCATCCTGAGGGGCTGCTTCTCGACGTTGAGGAGGGCTTGACCTACGAAGGGAGGCTCGGCAAACGCCAAGTCAGACTGGGGCATGGGGACCGGATCCGACTGTCGATTGGCCTCCGATCCCAGGCAGACGCCGCTGCGGGGTCCTGCCATACCCGCCAGGAGAGAGTGAAGGAGGACGTCTGGCGATGAGCCCGGGCTAGATCACCTTTCGGATCATGCGGCTGAGGCCGCGGGCCTTCTCCTCCTCGACGGAGATGAGCTCGTCGAGTTGGGCCTGTGCCTCGATCCACGTCGTGTTGGCCACGAGGAACAGGAACCCCGGGTAGTAGTAGAGCGACCAAGGGCCCGCCACGACATAGGAGGTCTCGCCGTCCAGGAAGGCGCTCCGGGGGTCCTGGTTCTTGGATCCGACCATCAGGTAGTAGAGCGCATCCTCGGCCCCCGGCGGCAGGGTCTTCCCGGGGCGGCGGCCCTCCGGGGACCGGGGCCCGAGGGGCGTCTCGAGGGCGAGGAGCGACGCTGGGTCCGCGGTGCCCCGGGAGTCACGGTCGAGGTAGCGACGCAGGGCCTCGGTGAACGCCGGCCGGTCGGCAAGGGTCCGAAGGGCGGACTTCGTCGCGAAAAGCTGCGTCTTGCGGTGCATCTTCGGGCGACCCTCGCGCGTCCCCGGGGCGATGAAGAAGGGCTCGTACCCCTGAGCTTCCAGGGCGTCGGCCTCGTCGTCGAGAAACCCGGCGATCCGGGGGGGCATGGGGAACTCCTCGACGAGCCAGGGAGTCTCCCGCAGTCGGCGCGCGGTGTCGCGGAAGAGGGACAGGTTGTCGTCGGCCCGGGCGGAGCGCGTGTACAGACCCACGCGGAGGTGCCCTCCCTGGGCCTCGATCTCCTCCTTCAGGACCTCCCCCGCCTCGAAGAGGCGCCCGAAGATCTCCCGGGTGCGAGCCAGGATCGGGAGCCCCGCCGCCGGCGCGTTGTCCTGGGACGGCGCCACCGCGTACACGTGGCAGCCTCGTAGAGCCGCCCCCACGAGCTGGCCGGCCCACAGGGGACTCGCCCAGATCGAGTCCGGCACCACGAGCAGCGTGTCGGCAGGGGCCATCGTGTAGATGATGGCCTGGACGAGCGTGTTCTCCTTGGAGTCGAAGCCCACTTCGTTGTGGACGTTCAGCCCGAGGGCGTCCCGTCCCCCTTCCTCCAGCTCCCGGACCAGGGCGTCGTAGTGGGCCGGCCGCGCCTTGGGCCGTAGGTCGGGAGGGATCTCGTCCTCGGAGAAACCCTGGGAGCGGAGCAGTCGCCGCGCCGCCGCCTTGAGCTCGAGAAGAGAAGGCCCGGAGACCAGGAGGCCCCGGTCGTCCCATGTCGGCCCCGCGTACTCCGAGCCCACGCCGGTCCCGGTAAAGCAGGCCTCACCCCGCCGCGGATCCTCCTCGGTCACGTCGTAGAAGAAGAGCTTCCGGTGGTCGAGCATCAGGCTGTCGGGTGCGAAGGGGAGCCACTCCACCAGCTTGCTCGTGCGGAAGGACAGGTCGGCGGGGTAGGTCACGCTCACGTGCACCTTGACCACGTCACGGATCCAGCCCTCCCCCCCCTTGTCCCGGGCCTCGGCCTGCAGCCGCTTCGACTCGGCGACCGCCTGGCGCAGCTCCTCCTGGGCCTCCCGGACCTTCTCCTCCATGTCGCGGTGCTCCCGGCCGAGCTTGAGCTCGTGGGTGAGGGGTTTCTCGAGGAGGGTGAGGAAGAGGCGGCTCCCGCTGCCGTCGTAGAAGAACTGGGTGTGGAAGATCATGAACGTCGGCATCCGGCCGGTCTCGTCGTAGGCGCGGACGTGGCGGGCGAGTGTCTTCAGGTACTCGATGGACATCCCGTGGGCCACCGAGTCCGGCTCCCCGCCCACCCGGCCCGCGTAGTCGTGGATCCACAGGACGTGGTAGTCCTTGGTGGCGCGGATCGAGCGGGCGAGCTCGATCTGGAAGCGGGGGGCCGACGTGGGGAAGACCGCGTTGCCCCGCTCGAAGGGCCGCTCGAGGGCCCGCTCGATCAGCGCATTGAGCTCCTCCTGGCTGTCGTGGTCCTCGTCGCGCACGGCCAGGGTCAGCGGCAGCCACACCTTCCGCTCGTCCCCCTCCCACTGCTCCTTCGTGAGTCGCCGGCCCTCCTCCACGAGGTCCAGGAGGCGATCGAACGTGCCCAGGGCGTCGCTTCGCTCCTGCGGCTCCACACCCCCGAGGGCGTCGAGAGTCTGCCCGAAGCGCAGGCGAGCCTGGGCCGCGAGCCCCCGGAGGGTGTCGGGCTCCTTGAACCGCCCGATGAGACGGTCGTAGGGCAGGAGGACCTCGTCGAGGAGGGTCTCACGAGCGAGGTCGGCCACTACGACCCCCCGCTCCGCCCCCACCGCGGCCACGAAGGCCCGATCGACGGCCTCGTGGTAGTGCTGGCTCTCCTGGACGAAGGTGTGACCGTCGGGGTGGTCGGCGTCCGTCGCGTTGAAGGCCGCCTGGAGCTCCGCCAGCTGGGCTCGGAACTTGTCCATGGCGCCGAAGTAGCTGGCGTCGTCCTCGTCGGTGAAGAGGTTGGCGTTGGCGACCAGCCAGCGACCGGCGTGCCGCAGGTCCTCCAGGGCCTCGAAGGACTCCGAAGGGAGCGAGGAGCTGGCCACCGGCGGGGGCTCCGGCAGCTCCACGTGCTGCCGCCTCGGCCGCGTCCTCCCCATGTGGGGCTCGAGGGGCAGCTGGAAGCCGAGCCGAAAGGAGTGGTCCCGGCCCGGGAGCCACTCGATGCGGAAGTTGCCGCCCCGACCGAAGAGGCCGCCCCGCCGGAAGTAGGGGGTGAATGCGAGAACGAAGTCGTTCACGTTCTCGCGGAAGTTCCAGTCCCAGCCGAGTCCGAAGAAGAGGAGCCTGGAGCGGACGAAGACGCGAGCTCCACCATCCCAGTCGCCTCCCGTGGTCCCGCCGTATGCCTCCACCGCAAGGCCGAGGCCCCCGGTGACGGGAGGGAGCAGCACGTCCTTGTAGAGGCCCGACGACCCCGTAGCCCCCGGTGGCGTCCACGTCGCGGTTCCAGGCCAGCTCCCCGGCCAGGTAGGGCTTGAGGGTCCAGGGCTGCCCCATGGACTTCACCGCCTGCGCCGGACGCGGGGGCCGGTCGGCGGTCTGGGAGGACGCGGGACCGGAGAGGAGGACTGCCAACGCTCCGAAAGCGGCGATTCTGCGGTCGAGGGCTCTCATGTCGACTCCCCTTTTCTCGGTGTGGCGTCGACGCCCCGAGACGACACCCGAGGCGTCCTCAGGAGGTCGGTGTCGCTGCCGTACGCGATACCCACCGGGATCACTATCCGGGCGACCGTCGTGCTCCCGGTCCAGTTCAACAACGTGCTCGTGATGAGCGTCTTGTTGGGAACCACGAACTCCTGTCGGTCACAGTTGATGATCGTCGTGGCGACCCTGGAGGGATTCGAACCCTCGATCTCCACCTTGAAAGGGTGGCGTGCTGGGCCTCTGCACCACAGGGTCGGAAAAAGGACCGGACGGAAGGCCCGTCGGGTCAGACGAACAGACTACACGGCACCGGTAACCCGGGCAAGCGGGCGGTGACCGGGGCTCAGGCGGCCCGGGGCAGCTCGCGGTGGCCGGCGACGGGCCGGCGCGCCCGTCGCACGCGCGGGGCGAGTGGGCGGGGGTCCCGCTCGAGGGAGAGCAGGGCGTAGAAGATGAGCCCGCTGCCCAGGAGCAGGAGCGCGGCGGCCAGTATCTGTAGAAGCATCAGCATCTCGTCCTCACGCTGCCCACCTTACCGTCACATACGGTCAGGGCAGGTCCGGAGTTTCGCTTCTTTTTCGCCGCGTGTCCAGAAAATTTTCGCTTTTTGTTCGCTATTCCGTTAAACAGATCTAGATAAAAGGGTTAGAGCGCTCGGGCCGACCCGATCAGCGCTTCTGCGGCCGGGCTGGCCTCATCTCCACCCGGCTCAGGTGAGCGCCGTCGCGTCCCTCGAGGAGGTGGACCACGGTCGTGGCGACGTCGTCGCCGTTCAGCATCCAGGAGGTGTCGGCCGCCGGGGGGACGCCGGCGAAGGCCGTGTCCACGGAGCCGGGGGCGATGGTGGTGACCTTGATGCCGCGCTGCCGGACCTCGAGCATGAGAGACGCGGCGAAGTGGTCGAGGCCGGCCTTGCTGGCGCAGTAGGCGGCCATGCCGGCGATCGGGTTCACCCCGGCCAGGGAGGAGACCATGAAGACGTGCCCCCCGCGGCGGGCGAGGTGAGGGAGAGCGGCACGAGTGAGGCGGAAGACCGCGGTCAGGTTCGTGCCGATGATCCGGTCCCACTCCTCCTCGCTCGTCTGCTCGACGTGGGCGAAGGCGCCGACCCCGGCGTTGTTGACCAGGACCTGGAGTCCGTCGAAGCGCTCCACCGCGGCCGCCACCGCGCCCTCGGTCACGGAGGAGTCCCGGACGTCGCCGGCGAAGGCCAGCCCTCGGCCGCCGGCCGCCTCGATCTCTTCGACGAGGCTGTCGAGCTCGGCGGCGGTGCGGGAGACGGCGGTCACCGAGACGCCCTTGCGACCGAGGGCGAGAGCGATGGCCCGGCCGATGCCGCGGCCGGCGCCGGTGACGAGTGCGGAGGCGTCCGTGAGATCCATGCCCCGAGTATAGGCCGGGCGAGGGCCGATGTTGCCCCGCGGAGAGGCGGCCCTTATATTGCGAAGACGGAAGCCCGAATGGAATACAAGGACTACTACAAGACCCTGGGGGTCTCGAAGGACGCGAGCGCCAAGGAGATCAAGGCGGCGTACCGGAAGCTCGCTCGGAAGTACCACCCCGACGTCAACCATGGAGACGCCGGGGCGGAGGCCCGCTTCAAGGAGGTCAACGAGGCGCACGAGGTCCTCGGCGACCCGGAGAAGCGCCAGCGCTACGACCAGCTGGGGTCCAACTGGGAGGCCTTCAGCCGCGGTGCGCCGGGCGCCGGTGCCTGGCCGGGGGGCGGGGTCCGCGTGGAGTACCAGGACCTCGGCGGCATGGGCGGGAGCGGCTTCTCCGAGTTCTTCAGCACCTTCTTCGGCGGGGGAGGGGGTGGGTTCGGAGGCTTCGGGGGGCGGGGATTCGGGGAGACCCGGGAGGTCTACGAGCCCCCCTCGGACGCCGAAGGCGAGGTGACCCTGACGCTCCACGAGGTGCTGAAGGGATCCACCCGCGAGGTGGCGATCAACGAGGGGGGCCAGGCCCGACGGGTCGAGGTGAAGATCCCGCCCGGAGTGCGCGAGGGCTCCCGCGTCCGGGTGACCGGGGCCGGGGGCAAGGGCTCCCGTGGGCGGCGGGGCAACCTCTACCTGCGGGTGCGGATCACCCCCGACCCGAGGTTCCAGCGCCACGGGGACGACCTCACGACGTCGGTGCGGGTGCCGCTGACGACGGCGGTCCTGGGCGGCGAGGTCGACGTGGAGACCCTCGACGGCACGGTGGGGATCAAGATCCCACCGGGCACCCCCGTGGGCCGTGTCTTCCGCCTGAGAGGGAAGGGGCTGCCGGGACTGGGAGCGGGCAAGACCCGCGGGGATCTCCTCGCCAGCCTCACCGTGGAGCTCCCGGGCACGCTCTCCGAGACGCAGCGCAGGCTCTTCGAGGAGCTGCGGGGGACGGGGGCCTGAACGGGGTCGGCGCGCGGCCAGCGTCTTCACCAAACGGGGGCAGGTCGGCTACACTCCTCACAGCTGAAACTCGAGGGGAGGGTGCATGAAGGTGAGGTATCTGACGGCTCTGGTGACGGTGCTGGCGGTGGCGGGTCTGGCCGCCTCGGCCTCGGCCCAGTCCGAGCGGCCCATGGTCGCGGTGATGGACTTCGATTACAGCGCGGTCAACAACTGGTGGAGCGGGGTCTGGGGCAACTACGACATCGGCAAGGGCGTGGCCGACCAGATCGTGGACGAGCTGATCAACGAGAGCGACTTCCGCGTCATCGAGCGGAAGCGGATCGACACCGTGCTCGCCGAGCAGGACTTCCAGGCGAGCGACCGGGCCGACCCCCAGACGCAGGCCAGGATCGGCAAGGTCCTCGGGGTCCGCTACATCATCGCCGGGTCCATCACGAAGTTCACGACCGAGGACAAGAAGTACGGCGCCGGGGGCATCGTCAAGGGGCCGATCGGTGGCTTCGGCCTGAAGAAGTCGAAGAGCGAGGTCCAGCTCAACGCCCGGGTGATCGACGCCGAGACCGGGGAGATCCTGATCGCGGCCAAGGGCAACGGCGAGTCCAACAAGGGTGGCGGCGTCACCGTCGGCGGCGGTGCCAGCGGCGTCGGGGGCGCCTTCAGCATGGGCTCCGACGAGTACCGGGCCAGCGCCCTGGGCGAGGCCCAGGAGCAGGCCTGCGTCGAGGTCGTGAAGAACATCGTGAAGAGGCAGAGCAAGCTGCAGTAGGCGGCCTTCGTCTGGGGTAGACTCGGGCTCGCCGCCCCGGCGGCGAGCCCGCTTCGTCTGGGCGAGCCCTTCCGGGGCGGCGTGGTCTTCGACACATGAGCGAGCCTGTCCTCACCGTTGCCAACCAGCTCACCATGCTGCGCATGGCGCTGGTCCCGCTCCTCGTCATGCTCGCCCTCGGCCGCCAGTTCACCTGGGCCCTGGTGGTGTTCGTGGTGGCGGGACTCACCGACGCCCTCGACGGCTACGTCGCCCGCCACGGCCACCAGAGCACGACGCTGGGGGCGATGCTCGACCCCATCGCCGACAAGATGCTGGTGGGGTCGACCTACGCGGTCATGACCTGGAGCTCGGTGGTGACCTGCCCGATGCCGGTCTGGCTCACCGTCACCCTCCTCTTCCGGGACGTCATGCTGGTGGTGGGAGTCCTGCTCGTCAACCTGACGTCCGGGGTGCGCGTCTATCCTCCCTCGCGCCTCGGGCAAGGTCTCCACCTTCCTGAACGTGGGCACCGGGGCGGTGGCCCTGGCCGTCAACGCGGCCGGGGAGTGCCCGGCTTTCGTCCAGTGGCTCTACGTGGGGACCCTGGTCCTGCTGATCGCCTCGACCGTCCAGTACGTGTACCTCGCCAGCGAGCGGGCGCCGCGGCGGTCCTGAGCCCGGCCCCGGCCGGGCCGGGTGCTCACAGGCCCAGCTTGCGGCGGAAGTAGGCGAGGGTGCGGTCCAGGCCCTCGTCGAGGGTCACCCGGGGCTCCCAGCCGAGGAGGGTGCGGGCCCGCGTGATGTCGGGCTGCCGCACTTTCGGGTCGTCGACGGGCAGGGGGTGCTCGACGATGGACGAGGACGAGCCGGTGAGGGCCACGATCTTCTCGGCCAGGGCCCGAATCGACATCTCCTCCGGGTTGCCCAGGTTCAAGGGATCCGTGGCCTCCGAGAGCATGAGGCGGACGATGCCGTCCACGAGGTCGGAGACGTAGCAGAGGCTGCGTGTCTGCCGCCCGTCGCCGAAGACGGTCACGTCCTCCCCGCGCAGCGCCTGGCTCATGAAGGCGGGGATGGCCCGGCCGTCGTTGACGCGCATGCGCGGGCCGTAGGTGTTGAAGATCCTCACGATGCGGGTCTCGACCGAGTGCACCCGGTGGTAGGCCATGACCAGGGCCTCGGCGAAGCGCTTGGCCTCGTCGTAGACCCCCCGCGGGCCGACGGGGTTCACGTTGCCCCAGTAGTCCTCGCGCTGGGGATGGACCAGCGGGTCACCGTAGATCTCGGAGGTCGAGGCGAGGAGGAAGCGGGCCCCCTTGTCCTTGGCCAGCCCCAGGCAGTTGTGGGTGCCGAGGCTGCCGACCTTGAGGGTCTGGATGGGAAGCTGCAGATAGTCGACGGGAGAGGCGGGGCTGGCGAAGTGGAAGACGTAGTCGAGGGGACCGTCGACGGCGATGAAGTTGGTGACGTCGTGACGGACCAGGACGAAGTCACGGCCGGTGAGAGAGGCGATGTTGGCCACGTCGCCGGTGACGAGGTTGTCCATCCCGACCACGGAGAAGCCGCGATCGAGGAGCGCCTCGCACAGGTGGGACCCGATGAAGCCGGCGGCGCCGGTGACCAGGGCTCGGGCGGCCATGTCAGTAGGCGTGCTTCTGGCCGAAGCCGCGGAAGAGGGTGAGGACGAGGATCTTGACGTCCAGGAGCAAAGACCAGTTCTCGATGTAGTAGAGGTCGTGCTCGATGCGCTTCTCGATCGAGGTGTTGCCGCGCCAGCCGTTGACCTGCGCCCATCCGGTGATGCCGCTCTTGACCCGGTGTCGCCGCATGTACTCGGGGATCCGCTCGCGGAACTGGGCCACGAAGGGGGGACGCTCGGGCCGGGGGCCGACGAGGCTCATGTCCCCGAGGAACACGTTGATGAGCTGCGGCAGCTCGTCGAGGTTGAAGCGGCGGAGCCACGCCCCGACGGGCGTCCGGCGCGGGTCGTCGGAGGTGGCGAAGACCGGCCCCGTGTCCTTCTCGGCCTCGTCCACCATCGTGCGGAACTTGAAGATCTGGAAGGTCTTGCCGTCCAGGGTCATGCGCTCCTGGCGGTGGAAGACCGGGCCTCTCGCCGCCGAAGAGCTTGATGAGGAGGGCGATGAGGGGGATCACGGGACCGACGGTGAGGGCGAGGAGCAGGACGGCGGAGATCACCACGTCCATGCCCTCGCTTCACCATGCTGTTCCAGCCCTGGAGCGGCACCTCGTTGAGGCTGATGATGGGGATGCCGTCCAGGTCCTCGAGGGTGGCCTTGATCGTCGCGTACTGCACGACGTCGGGGACGACCTTGATGTTCGACGCACTCGTTGCTGAGGCCCTGGACCAGGGGTAGGATCCGGGCGTGATCCTCCAGGGGAAGGGCCACGTAGAGCTGGTCCGCCCGCTGCTCCTCGAGGGCCTCGCGGGCCCCGTCGAGGGTCCCGACCACCGGTACCCCGGCGTGTCCGGAGGCCTCGGGGCTGTCGGTGAGGAAGCCGACGACCCGGAAGCCGAGCTCGCGGTGGGCGAGCAGTGCCTCGGCCACGGCCCGGCCGAGCTCGCCCGTCCCCGCGACGAGGACGCGGGTGACGTTGAAGCCCGCTGCCCACTGGCGCTGGAGATGGGCCCGGATGGCCCAGCGGCCCGCATTCAGCAGGAGCACGTCGAGGACGACGAAGAGGGCGAAGACGGCCTGGCTGTACTCCCAGCGCGGGGCGACCTCGGGCTGGAAGCGGTAGTAGACACGGACGTAGAGGGTGAGCCCCAGGGTCAGGCCGGAGGCGATGAGGACGCTGAACAGGATGGCGAAGAACTCGTCGATGCGGCTGCGTCCCCGCTTGATCTGGTAGAGGCCGTGGAAGTACAGCACGATCGGCCAGATCACGGCCATGAACGGCAGCAGGAGCAGGTAGCGGGAGAGCTCGGGAACCCCCTTCGTGACGGGAATGAAGACGTGGAGGGTGTCGACGTGGAAGCGGAGGACGTAGGCCAGGACCCAGGCGAGGGCTGTGACGAGGACGTCGGTCGCGACGAAGGTCGCCATCATCAGCCGGGTCTGGAACTCTCAGCATCAGGAAACCCCGCCGGCCAGGGCGCGGTCCACGAAGTCACGGATGCGGGACTCGAAGACGTCCCGTCGGTGCGCCTCGGCCCGGGCTCGAAGGGCGAGTCTATCAAAGGCCTTCGAGTACAGGGTAGCCACCGCCTCCCGCAGGGCGTCGGCGGTGGGCTCGGTGAACACGAGGCCGGTCCGCCCCGGCTCCACGCTCTCCGGGCCCCCGCCCTCGCCGAAGACGACCGCCGGACGCCCGCAGGCCATGGCCTCGAGGGGCACGATGCCGAAGTCCTCCACCCCGGGCATGAGCACGGCCCGGCAGCCCCGGTACAGCTCCCGCAGCTCGACGTCGGCGACGTGGCCGAGGAACTCGACCTCGGGGGGGGCGAGACGCCGGAGGCGCGCCTCCTCGGGGCCGGTCCCCACCACGCGCAGCGGCCAACCCGAGCCGCGGTAGGCGTCGAGGGCGAGCTCGAGGCGCTTGTAGGGGGCGAGGGCCGAGACCACGAGGTCGTAGGCGCCGGGCTCGTCGGGCCCGGGGGTGAAGAAGTCGGTGTCCACCGGGGGGGCGATCACCTCCGCCTCGCGGCCGTAGTACCGGCGGATGCGGTCGGCGACGTAGGCGCTGTTGGCGGCGAAGCGGTGGACGCGGCGAGGCGGAGGCGACGTCCCAGGCGCGCAGGCGCGCCGCGATGGGGGGGATGAGCAGCCGGCCCAGGGGGCCCACGCGGCCCGGCGCCGAAGTAGTCGTCGTAGCGGTCCCACACGTAGCGCATGGGGGTGTGGCAGTAGCAGAGGTGGACGGCTCCCGGGGCCGGGCGGACGCCCTTGGCCACGCAGTGGGAGCTGGACAGGACGAGGTCGAACCCCCGCAGGTCGAACCGCTCGGCGGCGATGGGGAACAGCGGCAGGTAGTGGCGGTAGCGCCGCGCCACCGCGGGCAGGCGCTGGACGAAGGAGGTGCGGATCTCCCGCGCCTCGAGCTCCGGGTCCACCGACCCGGCGACGTGCAGGAGAGTGAAGATGGGGGCCTCGGGGAAGAGGCGGGCGAGAGAGAGGAGAACCTTCTCTCCGCCCCGCATCCCGGTGAGCCAGTCGTGAACGAGCGCGACTCTCAGCGCGCGGTCTCCGCGAGGGCCGGGCGTGGATCGGCCCGAGCGCCTTGAAGTAGCCCGGCGTGGATGGCCCGCACCGAGCGCTCCCAGCTGAACGTGCCGGGCCCGGGCCAGGCCCTTCCGGATCAGGTCGGCCCGGAGGTCGTCGTCGTCGAGCACGCGCGAGATGCCGGTCGGCGATGTCGTCGACGCTGTAGGCGTCGACGAGGACCGCCGCGTCGTCCACGACCTCGTGCAGCGCCGCCATCCGCGAGGTGACGACCGGCGTCCCGCAGGACATGGCCTCGAGGGGCGGGAGGCCGAAGCCCTCGTACAGGGAGGGGAAGGCGAAGACGGTCGGCCATGCGGTAGAGGGCGGCCAGGGTGCTCGGGGGCACGAAGCCGAAGAAGCGGACGTCCTGGCGGAGGCGCGTGGCCTCGACCGTCCTCCGCAGCGAGCCGTAGCGGCTGACGTCGTCGCCGATGAGAAGGAGCTGGAGGTCGTCGTGTCCGCCCTGCTCGCGCACCTGGGCGAAGGCGCGGATCAGGCGCTCGAGGTTCTTGTGGGGCTTGACGTTCCCGGCGAAGAGGACGAACCGCCCCCGCAGCTGGTAGCGCTCCCGGACGCGCTCCATCTCCTCCTCCCCCGGGTCCTCGAGGAGCTCGGTGTCGATGGCGTTGGGGACCACGTGCACCTTCGCGGGGTCGGCCCAGGGGTAGAAGCGGAGGATGTCGGCCCGCGAGGCGTCCGACACCGTGAAGACGACGGCGCTGTGCCGGATGGCGCTCCCCATCATGTAGCGGGCGTAGCGCCAGGCCATGCGGTTGGGGAGGTACTGGGGGAAGAGCAGGTGGATGCAGTCGTGGATGGTGACCACCGAGGGGATGGTGCACAGGAGCGGCCGCACGTAGTGGGGCGTGTGGAGGAGCTCGGCGCCGAGTCGGCGCAGCTTGAGGGGAATCGACAGGTGCTCGCGGAGGCTGTAGCCGGCCGAGGAGTCGACCACGGGGACGAAGTTGTCGGCCAGGTCTCGGAGCGTGGCCTCGTCGCCCTCGTGACAGAAGAGGAGGTAGGTGGTCTTGGTGTCGAGGCGCGCGAGGTGACGCACCAGGTTCCGGACGTAGGTCCCGATCCCGAAATCCCGCCACTTCCGGACGTCGATCGCGATCTTCACCGCCACCCCGCGTGTTCCGACAAATGCCCGCGTGACAATAACATGAGGAGACAGACCGGCCCAAGCCGCGCGCCGGCGGCCCCGCGGCCGCGGCGGCGCTCGAGGGTCAGGCCCGGCCCAGGGCCAGACGGAGAAGGTCGAGGTCGAGGCTGGCCAGCGCCCGGCCGGCCAGCAGGACGCGCAGGCCGACGCGCTCCAGGAGACCGTTGTGCTTCCGATAGTAGAGGAGATGGCTCCGGTGGTAGGCGGCGCGGGAGCGCGCCGGGACCTGCGCCATGCTCTGCCCGAGGCGGTGGCGGACCGTGGCCGCGGGCGTGAACACGACGCGCCAGCCCGCCGCACGGACCCGCCGGCACAGGTCCGCGTCCTCCTCGTAGAGGAAGAAGTCCTCGTCGAAGCCCCCCACCGCTTCAAGAGCCTCACGCCGGGCCAGGAGGCAGGCCCCGGAGACCCAGTCGGGCTCGTGCTCGCGGGCATGTCGCGCGGCGTTGGCGGCCATGGTCCCCGGGTCGCGGCGACGCACCCCTCGAACCAGACGGCGCTGGCGGTGCTCCGCACGCAGGGTGAGATCGGGACCGGTGGACACCTCGACGGTGCCGTCCGGGTCGAGGATGAGGGGACCCACCACGCCGACGTCGGCGGCGGACTCGAGCCGTGCGGTCAGCGTCTCGACCGCACCGGCGGTCACCTCCGCGTCGGGGTTGAGGAAGAGGACGCGGGGGGCGGTCGTGGCCCGAGTCCCCTGGTTGCAGGCCCGGGCGAAGCCCACGTTCGCAGGTGTTGGCGATGACCCGGGGCGCCGGGGTCGCGTCCCCGGGCGACGTCGGCAGACCCGTCGGAGCTGGCGTTGTCCACGACCACGACCTCGACGGGGACCCCGGCGTGGCGGGCGAGGGAATCGAGGCAGGCTCCGAGCGTCTCGCGTGAGTGGAACGACACCACCACCACCGCCACCGGCGCCGCTGTCGTCACCGTCCCGCCGCCCGGAGAAGGACGCCGCGGGTCAGCGTGGCGGTCCGCTCCCAGGAGTATCCGCCGCGCGAGCGTGCGTCCGGCGGAGATCAGTCGAGCGCGCAGCGCCGCGCCGGTCAGGATCTGGTCGAGGGCGGCGGCCACCATGGCCTCGTCGCGGGGACGAACGCGGAGGGCGGCGGGGCCGAAGATCTCGCCGAGCGACGGGGCCTCCCCGACCACGAGGGGAACGCCTCGGGCCGCGGCCTCGAGGGCGGGCAGGCCGAAGCCCTCGTACTCGGAGAGACAGACCGCGGCATCGGCGGCGGCGTAGCGGTCGGCGAGGCCGGCCTCGTCCACGAACCCGGACAGACGGACCCGGTCCTCGAGGCCGAGAGAGGCCACGAGGCTCGGGAGGTCGAGGCGGGGGTGCGTCCGGTTCTCACCCACCACGTCGAGGACGAGGCCGGGATGGCGACGGGAGAGGCGGGCGACCGCGCGCAGGAGCTCGGGCGCGCACCGCCGGTTCAGGACCGCCCCGACGCTGATCACGAAGGGCCCGCGCAGACCCAGGCGTCGCCGGGCCTGCTCCCGTGGGGGCGGTGGGGGCAGGTCGTCGTCCGGACCCAGGGGCACGTGCGTCACCCGGTCGGCCGCGGCGGGGAAGCGTGCGCGCAGCTCCCGGCGCGTGAACTCCGAGCAGGCGAGGAGGCCGCGGGAGGCCCCCACGCTGAGCGTGGTGAGCAGGCGGCGACGCAGGGCGTCGTGGGCCGGGAAATCCTGGGGATGGGAGAAGAAGGACAGGTCGTGCACCGCGGTCACCCGCGGGAGGCGCAGGGTGAGGGGGCAGGCGTAGGCCGGCGAGAAGAACACGTCGAGGCGGTCGCGACGGGCCGCCGCGGGCAGCCGCCGCTCCTGCCAGACCAGCCCCCGGGACGGCTCGGCGCCGACGGCCCGTGCGGTGACGTCGGGGTGCTGGAGAACGGGGTCCGCCGGGGGAGGCCCGTTGAAGTAGACGACGAGCCGGTCGCCCGTCTCCCGCCAGCGCCGGAGGAGGTTGCGGAGGTAGCGACCGGTCCCGGTGGGGCGGCCCTGGAGCTCTCGACCGTCGATGCCGACGACGAGACGGCTACTGTCCAAGGACCTTCTGGTAGAAGGCCAGGGTGCGGGCGGCGGTGTCCTGCCAGTCGTAGCGTCGACTGCGCTCGAGTCCCCGCTGCCTCAAGTCCCGGGCCGCGCTCGGGTCGTCGAGGATGTGCTCGATCGCCTTGGCGAGGGCGCTCGCGTCTCCGGGGTCGACCAGCGCCGCCGCGTCTCCGGCGACCTCCTCGAGAGCCGACCCCCGTGTGCAGACGACGGGCAGTCCGGCGGCCATCGCCTCCACCACGGGCAGGCCGAAGCCCTCCTCGAGCGAGGGCAGCACCAGGACGGAGGACGCCGCCATGAGGGCGCGCACGTCGTCCCGGGGCAGGTAGCCGGTGGCCCTTATCTGGGGACCGATCCGGGTGCCGCCCTGGGCCCAGGAGGAGCCGGGGCCGGCCAGGACGAGCGGGGGCACCTCGCGGCGGCGGCGGGCCAGGCTCAGGTAGGCCATCACCAGGGAGACCAGGTTCTTGCGCTTCTCCTCGCTGCCCACGTAGAGGATACCGCCGCGCGGGAGTCGGAGTCGCCGGAGGCTGGCCTCCACGCCTCCCTCGGGGACGGGATCGCGAAAATCCGGGTCCACGCCGAGGGGGGTGACCGCGATCTTCTCCGGGGGGACGTCCAGCAGCCGTCTCGCCTCCGCCGCGGTGTGCTCGGAGACGCACAGGACGCCGTCCGCCCGCCGGGCGTGCTCGCGCACCAGGTCCACGTAGTCGCGACGGATCTCGCCGTCGCACATCTCCGGGTGCTTGAGGAAGAAGAGATCGTGGATGGTGACGATGCGGCGCGCGCGCCGCGCGGGGATGAGGAGGGGGTGGGGAGAGTGGACGAGGTCGAGCGGGGCCCCCACGAGACGGTCCAGGGGCGGCCAGCCGAGGCGGTTCCAGGCGAGGTTCAGGGCCCGGACGGGCAGGCGACGGTCGACGAGGCGGACGTTGTCCGGCCAGTCCCGAGCCGGGTAGCGCTCCTTCAGCGAGGCCGAGAAGAAGTGGAAACGGTCGTCCGGGTCCAACGCCGGCAGGCGGTGAGCCAGGCCCAGGACATAGGTGCCCACCCCGGTGGGCTGCGTGAGCGAAGGCCGCAGGTCGAGGCCGAAGTTCATGAGACGCTAGATGATAGCAGGACCGGCCGGTCAGTTGTGCTACTCTCAGCGGTCGTTTCGAGCCACAGCGGAGGACCGAGGGATTGGACATCGGAGTGGTCGGGACCGGCTACGTGGGGCTGGTCGTGGGGGCGTGCCTGGCCGAGACCGGCAACTCGGTCCACTGCGTCGACGCGGACGAGGACAAGATCGCCCGTCTCCGAGCCGGCGAGATCCCCATCTACGAGCCCGGCCTCGACGAGATGGTCCCTCGCAACGTGGCCGAGGAGCGCCTCCACTTCACCACCGACCTGGGGTCGGCGGTGAAGGCGAGCGCGGTGATCTTCATCGCGGTGGGGACCCCCCAGGACGAGGACGGGTCCGCGGACCTGAGGCACGTCCTCGAGGCGGCACGGGGGATCGGCCAGGCCATGAACGGCGACAAGATCGTCGTCAACAAGTCGACGGTCCCGGTGGGCACCGCCGCGAAGGTCCGCGAGGTCGTGGCCGGCCTGACCTCCCACAAGGTGTCGGTGGTGTCGAACCCCGAGTTCCTCAAGGAGGGCACCGCCGTCGACGACTTCCTCCGGCCCGATCGCGTGGTCATCGGAACCGACGATCCCGAGGTCGAGGCGGTGATGCGGCGGCTGTACCAGCCGTTCGTCCTCACCGGGAAGCCGATCATCGTGATGGACCCGGCCTCGGCGGAGCTCACGAAGTACGCGGCCAACGCCCTCCTCGCCAGCCGCATATCGTTCATGAACGAGATCGCCAACTACTGCGACCGCGTGGGGGCCGACGTCCGCAGCGTCCGGATGGGGATCGGGACGGACAGCCGCCTGGGGGCGTCGTTCCTGTTCCCCGGGGTCGGCTACGGAGGATCCTGCTTCCCCAAGGACGTGAGGGCCCTCATCCGCATGGGTCAGGAGGCGGGCACCCCGATGCACGTCATCGAGGCGGTGGACCGCACCAACGAAGCCCAGAAGTCCATCCTCGTCCCGCGGATCGCCGCGCACCTGGGCGGTCTGGAGGGCAAGGTGATCGCGGTCTGGGGGCTGGCCTTCAAGCCCCGAACGGACGACATGCGGGAGGCCCCGGCGATCGCGATCATCGAGGGGCTCCTGGCCGGGGGGGCGGAGGTCCGCGCGTACGACCCCAAGGCCGAGGACTGGGCCCGGCGGCTCTTCGGCGATCGGATCTCGCTGTGCGGCCGGGCCTACGAGGCGGTGCGGGGAGCGGACGCGCTGGTGGTCGTCACCGAGTGGAACGAGTTCCGGGAGCCCGACTTCCGGAAGCTGAAGGCACGGATGAGGCGTCCCATCCTCTTCGACGGGCGAGACATCTACAACCCCCAGACGGTGCGGGAGATGGGCTTCCACTACGAGGGCATCGGCCGGCGATGAGCGCGTCGGAACGCATCCAGCCCCGACGGACGCCGCTCGAGGACCCCCTCCTGAGCGTCGTGATGCCCGTCTACAACGAGAGGGGGACGGTGGAGGAGATCGTGGCCCGCGTTCTCGCGGTCCCGGTCCGTATCGAGCTCATCGCGGTGGACGACGCGTCCACGGACGGGAGCCAGGAGATCCTGGAGAGGCTCTCCCGGGAAAAGGGCTTCCGGCTGCTGCGCCAGGACCGGAACCAGGGCAAGGGCGCCGCCGTGCGGCGGGGGATCGAGGCGGCCAGCGGGGACGTGATCGTGGTGCAGGACGCGGACCTCGAGTACAGCCCGGAGGAGTACCCCGATCTCCTGGACCTGATCCGCAAGGGCAAGGCGGACGCGGTCTTCGGGAGCCGGTTCATCGGCCGACACCGCTGCTTTCTCTTCAGCCACTACCTGGCGAACCTCTTTCTCAACCTGGTCACCAACGTGCTCTACAACACGACCATGACGGACATGGAGACCTGCTTCAAGGCGGTGCGGGCCGACGTCCTGAAGGACCTGGACCTGAAGAGCGACCGCTTCGGGATCGAGCCGGAGATCACCGCCAAGCTGTTCAAGCGGGGGGCGCGGGTCTACGAGGTCCCCATCACCTACGAGGGACGCGACTACAGCGAGGGGAAGAAGATCACCTGGCGGGACGGCTTCCCGGCCCTCTGGACCCTCCTGAAGTACCGCTTCACCGACTAGCGGGGATCGACGACGGGGGGCCACCCCGGGCTCCCCGGGGCGGCGGAGGCCCGGGGACGTTCGACGCGGCCTTGCCGGAAGGAGGGCTCCACCGCTATACTCTGTGTTTCGGGCCGCAAGCTAAACGGCTGCCGACCAAGGAGATGAGGCCATAGCCCCGCCCGCGTCCCCCCCTCAACCGACCGTGACTCGACCGCGCCGGTCGAAGCGACGGCGCTGGCTGGAGGACCTGCGCGCGACCCGCGCCGGGCTCCGGAGCGAGGCGGGCCTGCTGCGTCGGCTGTTCACCTACACGCGCCCCTACCGGGGACGGCTCTTCCTCTCCTGGCTGGCGACCGCGGGATACGCGGCCTCCGGGGCCCTCCTCGTCTCGCAGATGAAGCCCATCTTCGACAAGGCCCTCTTCGCCGGCGAGGACGTCGGCCGTCTGTCGGTCACGATCCTCGCCCTCTACGCGATCAAGGGCGTGTCGTCCTACTTCTCCACCACCCTCGTCGCCGACGCCGGCCAGCACGCGGTCACCGACCTCCGGAACGGCCTCTACCAGCACGTCCTCGGGCAGTCGTTCGCCTTCCTCGGGCGGAGCAGCACCGGCACGCTGATGAGCCACATCACCACCGACGTCGAGCGGATCCAGGCGGCGGTGTCGGAGCTGGCCGGCGATCTCCTGAAGGAGGGGCTGACCATCCTGGGGCTGCTGGTGGTGCTGTTCTACATGGACTGGCGCCTGGCCCTCATCTCCCTCGTCGGGATGCCCCTGGCGCTGTACCCCCTCTTCCGCCTCGGCCAGCGGCTGCGCGCCTCCAACGAGACCTCGCTGCGCCGGTGGCGGGACATCTCGGAGATCCTCCAGGAGACGATCTCCGGGTTCCGGGTGGTCAAGGCCTTCCGGATGGAGAAGTTCGAGATCGGCCGCTTCCGGCGGGCCTCGGCGCGCCTGCTCAACGTGAACATGCGCATCACCCGGACGACCGCCTTCCTGCCCCCCCTCATGGAGTTCGTGGGGGGCCTGGCGATGGTGGGGGCGCTGCTCTACGGGAGCTTCGCCATCCAGCAGAAGGGCTACCTGACCACCGGGGCCTTCGTGGCCTTCCTCACCGCGCTGTTCGCCATGTACACGCCGATCAAGCGGCTGTCGCGGGTCAACGCGACCCTGCAGGCCGCGCTGGCCGCGGGCTCGCGGGTCTTCGAGGTCCTGGACCGCCACGACGAGGTCCCGGAGGCGGAGAAGGCGGTGGTCCTGCCGCGCATGAAGGGCGAGATCGAGTACCGCAGCGTCGGCTTCCGCTACGCGGACGGGCACGGGTCCATCCTCCGCAACGTCAGCTTCGTGGCCCGCCCGGGCGAGGTGGTGGCGATCGTCGGGACGAGCGGGGCGGGGAAGACGACCCTGGTGAACCTCCTGCCACGGTTCTACGACGTGACCGAGGGCGCGGTCCTCATCGACGGGATCGACGTGCGCCAGGCCACCCTCGGGAGCCTCCGCCGGCAGGTGGGCCTCGTGACCCAGGAGACGGTGCTGTTCAACGACACCGTCTTCGCCAACATCGCCTACGGCCTCGACGACATCGACCGCGCGGCGGTGGAGTCGGCGGCCCGGGCGGCCTTCGCCCACGACTTCATCCTCGACCTGCGGCGGCGCTACGACACCGTGATCGGGGAGCGGGGCAGCCGCCTCTCCGGGGGGCAGAAGCAGCGCATCGCCATCGCCCGCGCGATCCTGAAGAACCCCCCCATCCTGATCCTCGACGAGGCCACGTCGGCCCTCGACGCGGAGTCCGAGCGGCTGGTGCAGTCGGCGCTGGCGAACCTCATGGAGGGACGCACCACCCTCGTCATCGCCCACCGCCTGGCCACGGTGCGCGACGCCGACCGCATCGTGGTGCTGGAAGGGGGCGAGGTCCGGGAGGTCGGGTGCCACGAGGAGCTCCTCCGGCGACGGGGCGGGATCTACAGCCGGCTGCACGACCTGCAGTTCGCCACGGAGGAGACGGCATGATCCGGTCCATGACCGGCTTCGGCTCGGCCGGCCACGAGGCCGAGGACATCCGCGCCGGGGTCACCGCGCGCAGCCTCAACCACCGCTTCCTCGACGTCACCGTCCACGTGCCGCGACGCCTTCAGCCCCTCGAGGGGGACATCAAGGACGCGGTGGGCCGGGTGGTCCGGCGGGGCCGGGTCGAGCTCTCGCTGCAGGCCACCCTGGCCGAGGGACCGGTGGAGGAGGTGGTCCCCTCCCGTCCGCTCGTCGCCTCCCTGGTGCGATCGCTGCGGGACATGCAGAACGAGTTCGGCATCGAGGGAGGGATGTCGGTCTCGGACCTCGTCCGCTTCCCCGGAGCCCTCGAGCGCACGGATGCGCGGGCGGCCCTCGCCCCCGAGGCCCGGGAGACCCTGCTGGGCCTCGTGACCCGGGCCCTCGAGGGCCTCGATGCCATGAGGGTCGCCGAGGGACGGAGGCTCCGCGAGGAGCTGGAGCGCGCGCTCGAGGCCGTGGACCGCGGCCGCGGGCCAAATCGAGCGGCGGGCGGAGGACACGCGGGAGACGCGGAACGGCGGCCCTCCTCGAGCGGGTGCGCGCCCTGGTGGGGGAGCTCGGCCTGGAGGAGGGCCGCCTCTACCAGGAGGTCGTGCGCTCGGTCGAGCGCCACGACGTGGCGGAGGAGATCCAGCGTCTGCGCAGCCACGCGGCCATGGCCCGGGAGCTGCTGGCCGGCGAGGACGGCCCGGCCGGGAAGCGCCTGGACTTCCTGGCCCAGGAGCTGATGCGCGAGGCCAACACCATCGGGTCGAAGGTGGCGGACGCGGTGCAGGTGCAGGCGGTGGTCGGCCTCAAGGCGCGAGATCGAGCGCCTCCGCGAGCAGGTGCAGAACGTTGAGTGAGCGCGTGCCCAGCGTGGTGGTGGTCTCCGCCCCGTCGGGAGCGGGCAAGAGCACCGTGCTGTCACGGGTCCTCGTCGACATGCCCGGCCTGCGCTTCTCCGTCTCCCACACCACCCGGGCGCCGCGCGCGGGCGAGCGCGACGGGGTCGAGTACCACTTCGTCGACCGAGCCGCGTTCGAGAGGCTGCGCGATCAGGGACGGCTCCTCGAGTGGGCGGAGGTGTACGGAAACCTCTACGGCACCGCCACTGCCGAGCTGGACCGTGCCCGGGAGGAGGGCGCTGGACCTGCTCCTCGACGTGGACGTGCAGGGGGCGGCCCAGGTCCGCGAGAAGATGCCGGACGCCGTCACCGTCTTCATCCTGCCGCCCTCCTACGAGGTCCTGGAGCGACGGCTCCGGGGGCGGGGCCAGGACGACGAGCCCACGATCCGGCGCCGTCTCGGCGTGGCCGGCCGCGAGATCGACGCCTTCGTGAGCTACGATTACGTGATCGTCAACGACGACCTCGACGCCAGCGTCGGGGCGCTCGAGTCCATCGTGCGAGCCGCGCGATGCCGCGTCAGCCAGGCCGCCGAGCGGGCGCGGGCCATCGAGAGAGACTTCGAGTCGGCAGAGGAGAGAGAGAAGGCATGAGCCAGGTGTTTCTTCCCCGGGACGTGGATTCCAAGTTCCGATTCATCACCGTCGCCGCGCAGCGGGCCAAGCAGCTGCAGAGCGGGGCCAAGCCCCGCGTGGACACCCGCAGCCGCAAGCCCACCCGTGTCGCGGTCGAGGAGACGATCGCCGGCGCGGTGTCGTGGGAGGTGAGGGACGAGCTGCCGGAGATCGAGGGGGCGGAGCAGGGGGAGGAGGCCTAGGGGGGGCGGATCATGCCGACGGTGGTGCTCGGCGTCACCGGCTGCATCGCCGCCTACAAGGCCTGCGAGGTCCTCCGGGAGCTGCAGGGCCGCGAGGTCGACGTGCACGTGGTCATGACCACGGCGGCCACGCGCTTCGTGGGCGCGATGACCTTCGAGGCCCTCTCCGGGCACCCCGTCTTCCACGACCAGTGGGCGCTGGGCGCGAACAGCGACATCCGCCACGTCAGCCTGGCCGACGACGCCGACGTGCTGCTGGTGGCTCCCGCCACCGCCAACACGATCGGCAAGATGGCCCGGGGCATCGCCGACGACGCCCTGAGCACGCTCTACACCGCGACGAGGGCGCCCACCGTGGTCGCCCCGGCCATGAACTCCAACATGCTCGCGCATCCGGCGGTGCAGGAGAACCTGGAGATCCTGCGCGCGCGCGGGGTGCGGATCGTGGAGCCGGGTTCGGGGCACCTGGCCTGCGGTTGGCTCGGCCCGGGGCGGCTGGCCGAGATCCCCGACATCGTCGAGGCGGCCATGGCCGCTCTGGCCTGCCGGAGCGACCTCTCCGGTGAGACCGTCCTGGTGACCGCCGGCCCCACCGTCGAGGACATCGATCCGGTGCGCTTCCTGTCCAACCGCTCGACCGGGAGGATGGGGTACCGGATCGCGGAGGCGGCGCGCGATCGGGGCGCGCGGGTCGTGCTCGTCTCGGGACCCACGAGCCTCGGCGCACCGGAGGGGCTGGAGCTCGTGTCGGTGCGCTCCGCCGCGGAGATGGCCCGAGTCGTCGACGAGCACTTCGAGAAGGCCACCATCGTGGTGGCGGCGGCGGCGGTGGCCGACTACCGTCCGGCCACCGTCTCGGAAGGCAAGCTCAAGAAGGGGGAGGGTCCCCTGCTCCTGGAGCTGGTGCGGACCGAGGACATCCTCCGGGGGCTGGGCGAGAGGAAGGGCGGCCGCCTTCTCGTCGGCTTCGCGGCGGAGACCGAGGACCTCGTGGGCCGGGCGCGGACCAAGCTCGCCGAGAAGCACCTCGACCTGGTCGTGGCCAACGAGGTGGCCGTGGGCTTCGGGGGCGACACCAGCGCGGCCGTTCTCCTGCCGCGCGACGGCGATCCCGTGGACGTGCCCCCGGCGAGCAAGCGCGAGCTGGCGGAGCGCCTCTGGGACGAGATCGTCCGCCTCCGCGCCCGTGTGGCCGAGCCGACCGTGGCGGGGCCGGCGACGTCGTGAGCGACGACGACGTCCGCGCGGACCTGGCGGAGCGGGCGCGCTTCCTGGCCCGACTGACCGACGTCGGGGTGCCCTGGCCTCCTCAGGGCGCCCACGGCGAGGCCTCGGGCCGGGAGACCGGAACGGAGCCGGCGCCGTCTCCGGCCGGGGACGCCGAGGCGGGGCTCCGCGCGATCCGCGACGACATGGGGGATTGCCAGCGCTGCGGGCTCGCCCGCGGACGCAAGACCATCGTCTTCGGACAGGGCCAGCCCCCGGGCCGAGCTCGTGTTCGTGGGCGAGGCCCCGGGTGCGGAAGAGGACGAGCAGGGGCTCGCCTTCGTGGGCCGCGCGGGGAAGCTCCTGACCGACATCATCGAGAAGGGCCTCCGCATGAGGCGCGAGGACGTGTGGATCGGGAATGTGATCAAGTGTCGGCCGCCGCAGAACCGGAACCCCGAGCCCGACGAGATCCTGGCCTGCCAGCCCTTCCTCGAGGCCCAGATCCGGGCGATCCAGCCCAGGGTCATCGTGGCCCTGGGGAAGTTCAGCGCCCACTGGCTGCTGAAGACCGCGGTGCCCATCACCCGCCTGCGCGGACAGCTCGGCGAGTGGGAGGGCATCCCCGCCATGCCCACCTACCACCCCGCCTACCTCCTCCGGAACCCCCGCGCCAAGAAGGACCTCTGGGAGGACATGAAGGTCGTCCTCGAGCTCCTCGGACGCTCCGTCCCCGACTGACGCTCCATTCTTCCTCCCTGCCCGCGGACCGCGCGCCCGGCCCCAGCCTCTCGCCCGCGGACGGCTGCGGTCGGCCACCCGGCTGCGGGCCCGGAGCACGGGGTCTGGCCCTGTCTTGTTGCGTCGCCGCGACGTTCCAGCTCGCGATGCAATGAGACGGGGCCTGACCCCCCATCCGCTGCTGTTTTTGCCTTGCCCGCAAGCCTCGAAGTGAAGCAGGGTCCTCGCCGGGGCCCGGCCGCCGCAGCCTTGACGCCCATGGGCTTCGCGAAGGACCCGGGACGTCCACCGTTCACGCTACAGTACTCACCGCGATGCCCGCCGCCCTCGTCTCCGTTGCCGTCCCCCTGCCCTTCCAGCAGCCCTTCACCTACCGCCTGCCCCCGGGCCTCGCCTTCCCCGAGCGCGGGTGTCGAGTGCAGGTTCCGTTCGGCGGGCGGCTGGCCATCGGCGTGGTCTTGGGGCTCGGCGAGTCCACCGACGAGAGCGTGAAGCTCAAGGAGGTGGCGGCCGTCCTGGACGAGACCCCCCTGGTCGCGCCACCGCTCCTCGACCTCGCGGGCTGGGTGTCGGACCACTACCTGGCGCCACCGGGGGAGTGCCTCCGCCTCGTTCTTCCCCCGGCGGGCGTCAGGGCGAGCCGAGCGGTGGTGAGGCTGGTCCGTGCCCAGGGGGCCCCGGACGACGACCCCGTGGTCCGGGCCCTGCGCGACAGACCCCTGCGCCTCTCGACGCTGCAGAGCCGCCTCGGCGGCGATCTCCCCGCCCGGGTGGCCCGGTTGCGGCGTGCGGGCGTCGTGGAGGTCGAGCAGACGATCGACAGCCCGGGCTTTCGCCAGCGGCAGGTGGCGGTCCTCCTCGACCCCGAGGCCCGGCCCCGCGGCAAGACCCAGAGCGCGATCCTCCAGGCGCTGCGGGCCGCGGGGGGACGGGCGCGCGTGAGCGACCTCGCCCGCGACCGCCCCTCGGCCCGGGGCGCCGTGGGACGCCTGGCGGCGAAGGGGATCGTCCGTCTCGACGAGGAGCGCGACGTGCGCTCTCCGAAGGGGCTGCCGGTGAACGGGGCGGTGCCCGTCGCCCTCACCGGGGATCAGGACGAGGCCCTGCGGCCCGTCCTCGACGCGGTGAAGGGGGGAGACGCCCGTCCGTTCCTGCTCCACGGCGTGACGGGCAGCGGGAAGACCGAGGTCTACTTCCGGGCCATCGAGGCCCTCCTCGACACCGGCCGCGGGGCTCTCGTCCTCGTCCCCGAGATTGCGCTGACCCCGTTTCTCGTCCGGGCCGCGACCTCACGCTTCGGGACGACGGTGTCGGTGCTCCACAGCGAGCTCTCGGCCGGAGAGCGGCACGACCAGTGGTGGCGGGTGCGCGAGGGTGAGGCGCGGGTCGTGGTGGGCGCCCGCTCGGCGGTGTTCGCGCCCGTCGTCGACCTCGGCCTCATCGTGGTGGACGAGGAGCACGACTCCGCCTACAAGCAGGACGAGAGCCCGCGCTACCACGGCCGCGACGTGGCGGTCGTGCGGGCTCAGCTCGAAGGCTGTCCCGTCCTGTTGGGCTCGGCCACCCCCTCGGTGGAGTCGCACGCGAACGCCCTCAAGGGCAAGTACGTTCGGCTCGTCCTGCCCGAGAGGATCGGGGACCGGCGCCTCCCCCAGGTGGAGATCGTGGACCGCCGGGCGATGATCAAGGCCGGGGGCGACCCGATCCTGGGTCCCACCCTCAAGGCCGCCCTCGCCGCGCGCCTCGATCGGGGCGAGCAGGCCCTCGTCCTCCTGAACCGTCGGGGCTACGCCACCAGCCTCTTGTGCCGCGAGTGCGGGCAGGAGGCGGCCTGCCCCAACTGCTCGGTCTCCCTCACCCTCCACCGGGGGGGGAGCCGGGCGCTGTGCCACTACTGTGGCCACGACGTCCGCTCGCCCGCCGTCTGCTCGGCCTGCCGGGGCGCGTACCTGCGGCTGACCGGCTACGGGACGGAGAAGGTGGTCGAGGCCGTCCAGGCCGCCGTGCCCACGGCCCGGGTGGAGCGCCTCGATCGCGACCGGGCCAGTCGCCGGGGCGTGCTCGCCCAGGTCCTGGCCCGCTTCGAGGCGGGGGAGATCGACGTCCTGGTGGGCACGCAGATGATCGCGAAGGGGCACGACTTCCCCCGGGTGACCCTCGTCGGCGTGGTCGACGCGGACGTGGGCCTGGGCCTTCCCGACTTCCGCTCGGCCGAGCGCACGTTTCAGCTGCTCACCCAGGTGGCGGGGCGGGCCGGCCGCGGCGACGTGCCGGGGGAGGTGATCCTCCAGAGCCATCTGCCCGATCACTACGCGCTGACCTCTGCCTGCGCCCAGGACTACGACGCCTTCTTCGAGCGCGAGATGGAGTTTCGCCGGACGATGGGCTACCCCCCGGTGGCCGCGCTCGTGAACGTCATCATCCGCGGCAGGGACGCCGGCGCCGGGGCGGAGGCGGCCGACGGCATGGCCCGGGACCTCCGGCAGTCGGCGCGGGGCCACTTCCGCGTCCTGGGCCCCGCCCACGCCCCCCTCGCCCGGCTCCGGAGCGAGCACCGCTTCCAGATCCTCCTGAAGGGGCACCGCCCCTCCATGCGCGTGGCGGTGCGCGAGGCCCTGGTCGCTCGCCACGGGCCCCGCCGCTGGCCGGGGGTGTCCGTGGACGTGGACCCCCTGTCGGTGATGTAGCGGGGGCTACGAGAGGCCGAGGAGGTGGCGGAGCCCCACGGCCTCGAAGAAGTCCGACCACGAGAAGATGATCGGGTCGGGGACGAAGCAGAGGACGAAGATGACGAGGCTCAGGACTCCGACGATCGCGCGTCCGCGTCCGGGCGGGAGCGGGTCGTGGAGCGTGGGCGGGTGCCGGCGCCCCAGGATCCTCAGGATGATGGCCCACAGGATCCAGTTGGGGCCGAAGTAGACGAGGGCGACGCAGACCCACCAGCCGATTCGCGAGATCCGGTGGGCCCGGCGGCGCAGAAGGGCGTAGGTGACGTGCCCCCCGTCGAGCTGACCCACGGGGATCAGGTTCAGGGCGGTCACGAACAGGCCGAACCAGGCGGCGAGGCCGAGGGGGCCGAGGGTGAGGGTGACGTCGTCGGGCAGGGGACCGTGGATCAGACGGGCGACCCACTGGAAGAGCAGGGGCTCGCCGAGGAAGATGCCGCCCGCTTCGGGGTCCAGGGCGAGAATCTGGGCCTCCCGCAGGCCGAGCCAGAGGACGGGCAGGCAGACGACGAAGCCGGCCAGGGGCCCGGCCACCCCGATGTCGAAGAGGGCCCGGCGGTGGGGGATCGGGGCGCGGATGCGGATGAAAGCCCCGAGCGTGCCCACGAACGACAGGAAGGGCGCGGGGATGAAGAAGGGGAGGGTGGCGTCCACCCGGTAGTACCGGCAGGCCAGGTAGTGCCCCATCTCGTGGGCCACGAGGATGCCGAGAAGCCCGCCGGCCAGGCGCAGACCTGCCCCCACGTCGAGAGCCAGGAAGGTGCCCTGGCCCGGGACCACGACGCCGGTGAGGGCCGCGGTCAAGAAGACCGACACCACGGTCAGCAGGAAGAGGACGAGGTGCCGTCCCCAGCGTTGCCACCCGGTCCGCGGGGGCGGCGGCGTGTAGAACCAGACGGGCGTCCGCTCGACCGTGGGCTCGTCCGCGCGGCCCGGCTCCAGCGGGCCGCCGGGAAGGCTGTGGGGGAAGCCCAAAGGAGGGCGTGCCGTGGGCTACAGAGCCAGGTTCTGGAGGTCCTTACCCGGCTTGAAGCGGATCGTCCGCCCGGGCGGGATCTTGACCTCCTTCCCCGTCCTGGGGTTGCGGCCGATCCCGCGCTTTCGGGGCTTGACCTGGAAGACCCCGAAGCCGCGGAGCTCGATCCGGTCACCCTTCATCAAGGAGTCCTTCATCGCTTCGAGGACGGCCTCGACCGCCACCTCGGCCTTGACTTTCGTGATGTCGGCGGCCCGTGCCACCTCGTTGATGATGTCCACCTTGATCATGGGGATGGACCTCCTCCTAAGTTAAAGTTAGTATAGGCTTTGCCCGTTTCGGGTGTCAACCGAAGCCCCCTATGATCCCTCTGCCCCGCATCGCCCTCGTCGGCCGCCCGAATGTCGGGAAGTCGACGCTGTTCAACCGCGTCTGCGGGCGTCGGAAGGCCATCACCGACGGGCGACCGGGGTCCACCCGGGACCGCAACTACGCCCAGGTGACCTGGCAGGGCGCGGCCTTCGAGCTGATCGACACCGGCGGGCTGCTCCTCGGCACCTCCGACCCCCTCCTCGGGCCCGCGGTGGAGCAGGTCCAGCGGGCCATCGCCGAAGCGGACGTGGTTCTGTTCGTGGTGGACGGCCGGGCCGGCCTCCTTCCCGACGACGAGGAGATCGGCCGCGAGCTCCGCCGCGAGGGGAAGAGAGTGATCCTCGTCGTCAACAAGGTCGAGGGGGGCAAGGAGGATCCCGGCGAGTTCGCCCGACTCGGGTTCGCGCCCGCCTTCACGATCTCGGCCGAGCACGGCCAGGGCGTGGGTGACCTGCTGGACGCGGCCCTGGACGGGCTCCCGCGGACCGAGGTGGAGCACGAGGAGTCGCCGCCGCTGCGCCTGGCCCTCGTGGGCCGGCCCAACGTGGGGAAGTCCTCCATCCTCAACCGGCTCCTGGGCGAGGAGCGGGCGGTGGTCTCGACCATCCCGGGGACGACGCGCGACACCGTGGACAGCCCCTTCGAGCGGGACGGTCGCCGCTACCTGCTCGTGGACACCGCGGGCATCCGCCGGGTGCGGCTGCTCAAGGAAAACGTCGACCACGTGAGCGTCGTCCAGGCCCAGCGCGCCATCGAGAGGGCGGACGTGGGTCTGGTCGTCCTCGACGCGGAGTCGGGGCTGCGGGACATGGACGCGACCATCGCCGGCAAGGTCCTCGACGCTGGCGCGGGGGTCTTGGTCGTGGTGAACAAGTGGGACACCGCGCGCGGGCGCGGGCTGGCCAAGGCCGGGTTCGAGCAGGACGTCCGGGACCACCTGAAGTTCCTGTCCTGGGCCCCGATCGTGTTCGTCTCCGCGGCCACCGGCCGAGGTCTGGACCGGGTGCTGGAGACGGCCGGGAAGGTGGAGGATGCCCGCCGCTCCCGGGTGACCACGGGGCAGCTGAACCGGCTCCTGGCCCAGGCCACCCAGGCCCACGGCCCCAGGGCGGAGCGGGGGAACCGGCCCGTCCGGATCCTCTTCGGCAGCCAGATCGGCACCGCGCCCCCGACCTTCGCTCTCTCCCTGAACCAGCCCGTCGACCTGCACTTCTCGTACAAGCGCTATCTGGAGAACCGGATCCGGCAGGCCTTCGGGTTCGAAGGGACGCCCCTGAGGCTCAAGACACGGCATCGAAAGCACTGAGCAGGCAGGAGTAGGACCTCAAGTAACTCTTGAGATGTTTGTGTCTTGACACCGATGGATGCTTCTCATATACTCCCTGCGCACTTAGTACGTAAGTGCTTTTGGTGATGGGATTTTTCGTGATCCACCGGAGCTAGCTCGGGTCCATGACCAAGGCCGATATCGCCCGGATCGTCTACGAGCGGCACGGTGGGATCTCCAATCGCGAGGCCGCACGGCTCGTCGAGATCATCTTCGACAGCATCAAGACCCACCTCGGCGACGGCGACAAGGTCCAGATCACTGGCTTCGGGACATTTCTGGTCCGCCAGAAGAGGGAGCGTCGCGGGCGCAACCCCCAGACCGGAGAGGAGATGCTCATCAAGCCCCGAAGCTCCGTCGTCTTCCGCCCCTCCAAGCTGTTCACCCCGGCCCTGAGCGAATAACCCGCGCTCGCGATGGACAAGGGGATCCCGAACAAGCTGTTCTTCAAGATCGGGGAGGTGTGCGAGATCACCGACACCCAGCCATACGTCCTCCGGTACTGGGAGTCGGAGTTCTCCGCCCTCGCGCCGGCCAAGAACAGCTCGGGGCAGCGCATCTACCGCCGCAAGGACATCGAGACCGTCCTGCGCATCAAGCAACTCCTGTACGAGGAGGGCTTCACCATCGCGGGGGCGAAGAAGAGGCTCGAGTCGGAGGCGAGCGGGCGAGCGGCCACGCCCGACCCCGGGACCAACCAGACCGAGCCCGTGGCTCCCGCCGCAGACGACCGCACGCGCGCGGTGCTGCTGGAGGTCAAGGAGCAGCTCGGCGAGATCTTGACCCTCCTCGACAAGGGTGCTAAAAAGGTCCACTGACCTCGGGATGTAGCGCAGCCTGGTAGCGCACCTGCTTGGGGTGCAGGTGGTCGCCGGTTCAAATCCGGCCATCCCGACCAACCTCCCTTCGCGAGCGTGCCCCGGGAGCGCGTTCCGGGGCTTCGCTTTGTGAGGCCATGAGGCAGCCGGTCATTCTCATCACGAACGACGACGGGGTCCACGCCCCCGGGATCAGCGCCCTCGGCGCCGCCCTGACGGACCTCGGGGTGGTCCACGTGGTCGCTCCCGACCGCGAGGTGAGCGCGTCCTCTCAGTCTCTCACCCTGACCCACCCGCTCCGCGCGGAGAAGGTGGCCAACCGCGTCCACGCCGTGGACGGGACGCCCGCCGACTGCGTCAACCTCGCCATCCTCAAGCTCCTCTCGCAGCGTCCCGACCTCGTCATCTCCGGGATCAACCGCGGCGGGAACCTCGGCGACGACATCTTCTACTCGGGGACGGTGGGCGGAGCGCGCGAGGGCACCTTCTTCGGCATCCACTCGATCGCGGTGTCCCTGGCCTCGCGGGACGAGCACGACTACCGGCACGCCGCCGCCTTCGCCCGTAGGCTGGCGGGCCTGGTTCTCGAGCGGGGCCTGCCCGAGCGCACGCTCCTCAACGTGAACGTCCCGCCGGAGAGGCCCAAGGGCGTGGCCGTCACCGTGCAGGGGCAGAGGGCCCACGAGGGGACGATCCTGGAGGGCCTGGACCCCCGTCACCGGACCTACTACTGGATCGAGGAGGGCCGGGACCAGTGGGTGAGCGACGAGATGTCGGACATCTTCGCCGTGCGCAGCGGGCTCATCTCCGTCACCCCTCTCCAGACGGATTCGACGCACCACAGCGCCCTCGCGCCCCTCCGTGGCTGGGCCCGGGACATGGAGGGCGAGAACTCCTGAGTCCGGGACGGGCCGCTCTTCCTCTTGGAGGGGTCGGACCACGCATGGTATAAACTGAATCCCTCGGTCGGGGCGTAGCGCAGCCTGGTAGCGCGCTTGCTTCGGGAGCAAGAGGTCCAGAGTTCAAATCTCTGCGCCCCGACCAATCAAACCACAACTCACGAGGAATCGGAGCCGAGCGGCTGGAGCCGTTCGCCCCAGTGGGTGCACAGGAGGAGCAAACCTCCTCCGTGGGGTCTCCGCGTCGGGATCTGTCGTGAGCCTCTCCGCCGGCAACCTGAGTTAGTGTGATCAGCGACGAGGAGGCCGCGACGATCCGCCAGAGGCTCGACGAGGGCTCGAAGGGCAAAGTCCAGACCCGCGCGGCCCGCGCCTGCGCAAGTCTTGACGCCCCTGTGTCGGCGTTCTTGACAGGAGTGCGGTCTTCGCCAGAGAAGCAGACCGCCTATCTTCCTGGCCATCAGCCGGTTCACGATTCTGGCGCAGTGCTTGCTGGCTTTCGGGTAGGGGCTCCCACCCCAGGATTGATGCTCTTGGGGCTATTGGTGGGCTCGGGCCGAGGGAGAGGCACTCAAATGGCGAGGAAGGTCCGGGCCATTCTGGCGCTCGGTGAGCCGAGCAGGGGTCAACGGAGGGGGCCGACGCAACGTCGCTGTCGCGTCCCAATCGCGTCTCTCGCCGCCTCTCTTGAGGCGCCAAGCACGCGAAGCCGGACGAGACTCTGGGGAGACCGGAGATGAAGCACAAGATCCTGACGATTCTCGCGGTGGAGCTGCTGGCCGGACCGATGGCTGCGCACGCAACGCCGATCACTGAACTGCTACAGGTCACGCTGCCGTATGCGTCTCCGTACGCGCCGGATGTCTACGGCGCGGGCCATGTGTTCGACATCACTGTCAAATACGATGATGCCGGGACGGTCGCGATGAGCTGGAACGATGGCCCAAACGGCATCGCCGAGTTCGGCGGCGGCGACGACACGCTCAAAGACACCTTTGATGTAGATGATCCTCTCTACGACGGTTTCACGCTGTTTTCGAATGCGCAGATATCCATCTCAGGTCTTGCCCCGCTGCCGGTGGGAGCAGGTCCAAGAGACGCCTTCTCGCACAACGCGTCCGTGTACTACGAGTGGGGCGATGCGGGTGGCTGGTCCATTGAGTTCAATGCTGATCATCTCAGCCTGTATGTGGGGGAGGCCCCCCCTCCTGTTGGATCGCCAATCGGGTACTTCTCATGGTTCACCCTTCACCAGTACTACGTTTCGGATTCAGGAGAGGACGGCGCTCAGTCTGCTGTCGTGCAGGGAGAGACGCCCTTCATTACTCGAAGCGCTGTCGCGGTTCCGGAACCGGGGACGCTGGCACTCCTCGGCCTCGGGCTGGTGGGACTGGGGCTCAGGAAGCGGCGCCGATCCTCCCGATCGACTCTCCTGCAATTGAGATGACCGTGCACTGACACGTGACATCCACCACCGCGTGCGGTCGATCGCCCCGTCGAGACCGGCACGTCGAAACGGCTCGTGATCGCGATGCTGACTTGTGCGGCTTCCGGAGGCTGAGCGGACGGCTCCTGAAGTCTCAACTGCGGCTTCTTGGGCCTGCAACGCCGGTGAGTCGCGCGCCGGGCGCTTGACCACGGGTGGGCCGACGCGGGGCCCGCGAGCCGAGACACGGCGAGCTCGACACAGCTCGAGCTCTCGTTCCTGGAGGCGCGGGCTCGTCGTCGCGAGCGGCCTTGTACAATGGCCCCGCGCCACCGAGACGAGCGGCGCGACCGAGGAGCACCTCGAACAGAAGGTCCGAGGGAGGGCCGATGACGCGCGAGACCGATCCCACGGCGGCCGATCGCGATCCGCTCTGGTTCAAGGACGCGATCATCTACCAGATCCACGTCCGGGCGTACTGCGACAGCAACGACGACGGCGGCGGCGACTTCCGGGGCCTGGCCTCGAAGCTCGACTACATCCGGGACCTGGGGACCACCGCGATCTGGATCCTCCCCTTCTACCCCTCCCCGCTGCGCGACGACGGCTACGACATCGCCGACTACACCTCCGTGCACCCGGCCTACGGGACCCTGGCCGACTTCCGGCACCTCCTCCGCGAGGCCCACGCCCGGGGCCTGAAGGTCGTCACCGAGCTGGTGGTCAACCACACCTCGGACCAGCACCCCTGGTTCCAGCGGGCGCGGCGAGCGAAGCCGGGGAGCGTTCACCGCGACTTCTACGTCTGGAGCGAGACGATCGATCGGTACCGCGACACGCGGATCATCTTCAAGGACTTCGAGACCTCGAACTGGACCTGGGACGACCGGGCGGGGGCCTACTACTGGCACCGCTTCTACTCGCACCAGCCAGACCTCAACTTCGACAATCCCGCCGTGCTGAAGGCCGTCCTGAAGGTGATGGACTTCTGGCTGGACATGGGAGTCGACGGGCTGCGTCTGGACGCGGTGCCCTACCTGGTCGAGCGGGAGGGGACGAGCTGCGAGAACCTGCCCGAGACCCACCAGATCCTGAAGAAGCTGAGGGCCCACGTGGACCGGCACCACGAGGCGAAGATGCTCCTGGCCGAGGCCAACCAGTGGCCCGAGGACGCCGTCGCCTACTTCGGAGAGGGCGAGGGGGACGAGTGCCACATGGCCTTCCACTTCCCCCTCATGCCCCGGATGTTCATGGCCCTCCGGATGGAGGACCGCTATCCCCTCATCGACATCCTGAGCCAGACCCCCCCCATCCCCGGGACCGCCCAGTGGGCGATCTTCCTGCGCAACCACGACGAGCTCACCCTCGAGATGGTCACCGACGAGGAGCGGGACTACATGTACCGGGTCTACGCGGAGGACGCCCAGGCCCGGATCAACCTGGGCATCCGGCGCCGCCTGGCCCCCCTCCTGGGCAACGACCGGCGCCGGATCGAGCTGATGAACGCCCTCCTGCTGTCCCTGCCCGGGACCCCGGTCATCTACTACGGGGACGAGATCGGGATGGGGGACAACATCTACCTCGGCGACCGCAACGGGGTTCGCACCCCCATGCAGTGGAGCGCCGACCGCAACGCCGGCTTCTCGCGCACGAACCCGCAGCGCCTCTTTCTGCCCCCGGTCATCGACCCGGGCTTCTCCTACGAGACGGTCAACGTCGAGACCCAGCTCAACAACACCCACTCGCTGCTGTGGTGGATGAAGCGGCTGATCGCGCTGCGCAAGCGCTCCCGGGCCTTCGGTCGGGGAACGCTGGAGTTCCTCCACCCGTCCAACGCCAAGGTGCTGGCCTTCATCCGACGACACGAGGACGAGCGTATCCTGGTCGTCTCGAACCTCTCGCGTCACGCCCAGTTCGTGGAGCTGGACCTCTCGGAGTTCCGGGAGATGGTCCCGGTGGAGCTGTTCGGCCAGACGGAGTTCCCCCGCATCGGGGAGCTGCCGTACCTGCTCACCCTGGCTCCCCACGCCTACTACTGGTTCGCCCTCGAGGAGCGGGGCCCGGGGGCCCTCGAGGAGGAGGTCGGCAAGCAGCCGCGCCCCCTGCCCTCCTTCTCCGTCCAGTCGAGCTGGCCGAACATGCTCAAGGGGAGGGGACGGTCCGAGCTCGAGGAGATCCTGCCCGCCTACTTCAAGACCCGGCGGTGGTTCGGAGGAAAGGCGCGGCGCGTCAAGGGATGCGAGATCCTCGACGCCGTCCCGGTGCCGGTCGGCCGTGGAACCGCCTTCCTCACCCTGGTCCAGGTCGACTACACCGAGGGGGATCCCGACACCTACGTGGTGACCCTCGGCTTCGCCACCGGGGAGCGCGCCGCCCACCTCCTGGAGCACGAGCGGCACCAGGTCGTGGCCCAGGTGAGGGTGAAGGGGGCCGAGGGGGTGCTCCACGGCACCTTCGGGGAGCGCGGCTTCTCCCTCGCCCTGCTCGAGGCGGTGGGCCGGCGGCGGGTCCTCAAGGGGATGGCCGGCGACCTCGTGGGTGCGCCCGGGCGCGCCTTCAAGCGCCTGCGAGGAACGGAGCCGCTGGACCCTGCTCCCCTCCGAGCGGAGCAGTCCAACAGCTCGGTCCTCTTCGGGGATCGCCTGATCCTCAAGGTGTTCCGCCGCGTGGACCAGGGGGTGAATCCTGACATCGAGATCGGTCGCTTCCTCACCGAGGAGGCAGGCTTCACGCACGTCCCGAGGGTGGCGGGGACGATCGAGTACCGGCCCCGCAAGGGGGCCGCCACCTCCGTCGCCATCGTGCAGGAGTGCGTCACCAACGAGGGCGACGCCTGGAGCTTCACCCTGGACGCGGTCGATCAGTACTTCGAGCGGATCCTCGTCATCCCGGCCAGGCAGCGGACGCCGCCCCCCGTCGACGGGGCCTCCCTTCTCGGGCTGGCCCGCCGCGAGACCCCCCCGGAGGCCCAGGGACCCATCGGGGCCTACTCCCAGGCGGCCTGGCTCCTCGGCAAGCGGACGGCGGAGATGCACGTCGCCCTCGCGTCCGGCACCGAGGATCCGGCCTTCGCCCCGGAGGCGTTCACGCCCTTCTATCAGCGCTCCCTCTACCAGTCGATGCGCACCCTCACCGAGAAGACCTTCTCCCTCCTGCGACGGCGGCTCCAGGCGCTGCCCGAGGAGCTCCAGGCGGAGGCCGAGCGCCTCGCCGCCGGCCAGGACGAGGTGCTCGACCAGTTCCGGACCATCCTCGATCGCAACATCACCGCGCTCCGGACCCGGGTGCACGGCGACTACCACCTGGGCCAGGTCCTCCGCAGCGGCGCCGACTTCGTGATCATCGACTTCGAGGGAGAGCCCGCGGTCCCCCTGTCCGCGCGGCGTCTCAAGCGGAGCCCGCTGCGGGACACCGCCGGGATGATCCGCTCCTTCCACTACGCGGCGCACCACGGGCTGCACAGCCTGGAGGAGCGGGGAGCGGCGCGGCGCGAGGACCGCCCCGCCCTCGCGCCGTGGGCCGAGCACTGGTACCTGTGGGTGTCGGCGGCCTTCCTGCGGGGGTATCTGGAGGCGGCGGCGGGGGAGGCCTACCTGCCCACCGACGGCGACGAGGTGGAGGACCTCCTGACCGTCTACCTGCTGGCCAAGGCGATCTACGAGCTGGGCTACGAGCTGAACAACCGGCCGCAGTGGGTGCACCTGCCGCTGGCCGGGATCCGACAGCTCCTCGAGACGTGAGGCGGAGGACGGCGTGAGCGACGCGGGGGGAGACGGGGCCCGCGAAGCGCGGGCCTCGGACACGAAAGGGAGAGCTGCGGGCTGGTCGCCCTCCCTCGGTGCCTGGCCCGAGGCCGGGGGGGTGAGGTTTCGAGTCTGGGCCCCCGAGCGCCAGCGGGTGGACCTGGTGCTCGCCGGCCCGGCCCCGAGGGATCCGATCGCGCTGGAGCCGGCCGCGGGCTACTGGACGGTCCTCGTGCCCGGCCTCCGAGCGGGGGCGCTCTACCGCTACCGGCTGGACGGCGAGGGGCCGTTTCCCGACCCGGCGTCCCGGTTCCAGCCGGAGGGGGTGCACGGGCCCTCCCAGGTGGTCGATCCCGGCGCGTTCTCGTGGGCCGTCTCGGAGTGGCCGGTCCCCACCCTGCCGGACCTGGTCCTGTACGAGCTCCACGTGGGCACCTTCACGCCGGAAGGGACGTTCGCCGCGGCGGCCGAGCGCCTGCCAGAGCTGTGTGATCTGGGGGTGACGGCGGTCGAGCTGATGCCGGTCGCGGACTTCCCGGGGCGGTGGAACTGGGGCTACGACGGGACGTGTCTCTTCGCCCCGGCCCGGGTCTACGGCAGGCCCGACGACCTTCGCGGGCTCGTCGACCGGGCCCACGCCCTCGGTCTGGCGATGATCCTCGATGTCGTCTACAGCCACGTGGGACCGGACGGGAGCACCCTGGAGCGGTTCAACCCGCGGCACCTCTCCACCACCCGGCGGACGCCGTGGGGGGCGGCCCCGAACCTCGACGGCGAGGGAAGTCGAGCGGTGCGCGAGCTCCTGACGGAGAACGCGCAGCACTGGGTCCAGGAGTACCGCTTCGACGGGCTGCGCTTCGATGCCTGCCGTGCCCTGGCCGACGACTCACCGCGACACCTCCTGGCCGAGATGCAGGCCGCCGTGCGGAAGACCGCGGCGCCCCGCCCCGTGCTCCTGATCGCCGAGGACAGCCGCAACGACGTGAAGATCGTGCAGCCCGAGGCCGAGGGGGGATGGGGTCTCGACGCGGTGTGGGCCGACGACCTTCACCACCAGCTGCGCGTGGGCCTCGCCGCGGACCGGGGCGGCTACTACCGGGATTTCAGCGGGTCGCTCGAGGACACGGCCCGCACCGTGGAGGACGGCTGGTTCTTCCAGGGACAGGTCTCGGAGCACTTCGGCGGCCCCCGGGGGACGGATCCGTGGGCGGTGGCTCCGCGTCACCTCGTCGTCTACCTGCAGAATCACGATCAGGTCGGGAACCGTGCGGTGGGGGAGCGCCTGCACCACGTGATCGACCTCGCGTCCTGGCGCGCGGTCTCGGTGCTGCTCCTCCTGGCCCCGGAAACGCCCCTGCTGTTCATGGGGCAGGAGTGGGGGGCCTCGAGTCCCTTCCTCTTCTTCACCGACCACAACGCGTGGCTGGGGCGCCAGGTGAGGGAGGGACGGCGACGCGAGTTCCGGGACTTCGCGGCCTTCCGTGAGGCCGCCGTGCGGGACCGCATCCCGGACCCGCAGGCCGAGGAGACCTTCATCCGGAGCCAGCTCGACTGGTCCGAGCGGGGGCGCCACCCGCACGCCGCGCTCCTGCGGTTGAGCCGGGCCGCGCTGGCGCTGCGGCGGGAGCGCGGAATCGGTCACCTCGAGCGAGGAAGCTACCGGGTGACCGGAGAGGGTGGGGAGCTCGTCCTGGAGGCGACACCCCCCGGCAGCGAGACGCTGCTCGTGGTCGTGCGCCTGGGGGGTGCGGGGGTCCTGGAGCCCGCGGGCGAGGGACAGGAGCCCCCGGGGGCCGGCCGGGGCTGGCGCGTGCTCCTGAGCACCGAGCAGCCCGAGTTCGTCGCCGACCCCCTTCCGCCCTCGGTGGGGGAGGAGAGCCCCCGGCCACGAGTTGCCTTTCGCCGGGCGGGGGCGGTCGTGCTCGGTCGGGGGTAGCCCACTCGCCTGGCCCCGGGAAACCGGCTAAGCTCCAGGATTGCCCGCGCCGGGAAGGTCGAGGCGGGGAAGGAGAATCATGGAACGTTACATCTGCCTCCACGGGCACTTCTACCAGCCGCCCCGGGAGAACCCGTGGCTGGAGGCGATCGAGCAACAGGACTCCGCGTACCCCTATCACGACTGGAACGCCCGGATCACCGCCGAGTGCTACGGCCCCAACGCCCGGGCCCGCATCCTCGACGGCCAGGACCGGATCGTGGACATCGCGAACAACTACTCCCGCATCAGCTTCAACTTCGGGCCCACCCTGCTGTCCTGGCTCGAGGCGGAGGCTCCCGAGGTCTACCAGGCCGTCCTCGACGCCGATCGCCAGAGCCAGGAGCGGTTCTCCGGTCACGGCTCGGCCCTGGCCCAGGCCTACAACCACATGATCCTTCCCCTCGCCAACCCCCGGGACAAGCGGACCCAGGTCCTGTGGGGGATCCGGGACTTCGAGCGCCGGTTCTCGCGGAGGCCGGAGGGCTTGTGGCTGCCCGAGACCGCGGTGGACACCGAGAGCCTCGAGGTGCTGGCCGAGTACGGGATCCGCTTCACCGTCCTCGCCCCCTCGCAGGCCCGGCGCGTGCGTCCCCTCGGGGGGAGGTCCTGGAAGGACGTGAGCGGAGATCGGATCGACCCGAGTCGCGCCTACGAGGCGCGGCTGCCGTCGGGCCGGGCGATCGCACTCTTCTTCTACGACGGCCCGATCTCGCGCGGCGTGGCCTTCGAGGGCCTGCTGCGCAAGGGAGAGTATCTGGCCGATCGGCTCGGCGGGGCCTTCTCGGACACACGCGACTGGCCCCAGCTCGTGCACATCGCCACCGACGGCGAGACGTACGGTCACCACCACCGACACGGGGAGATGGCCCTCGCCTACGCGCTGCAGCACATCGAAGAGCAGGGTCTCGCCCGTCTCACCAACTACGGGGAGTACCTGGAGCGCCACCCCCCCACCCACCAGGTGGAGATCCAGGAGCGCACGGCCTGGAGCTGCGTGCACGGGGTGGGGCGCTGGTCGGAGGACTGCGGGTGCAACTCCGGGGGCTATCCGCACTGGAACCAGGCCTGGCGGCGGCCGCTGCGCGAGGCCCTGGACTGGCTGCGCGACGAGATGGCCCCGCGCTTCGAGGAGGCGTCGTCGTCCCTGCTTCGCGACCCGTGGGCGGCCCGGGACGCCTACATCGACGTGATCCTGGACCGCGGGGCCGAGAGTCGCCGTCGCTTCCTGGAGGGCCAGGCCACCCGGGATCTCGATGAGGCCGAGCAGGTCCGGGTCTTCGAGCTCATGGAGCTGCAGCGGCAGGCGCAGCTCATGTACACGAGCTGCGGCTGGTTCTTCGACGAGCTCTCGGGGATCGAGACGGTCCAGGTCCTGCGCTACGCGGGGGCGGCTCTCCACCTGGCCCGGCGCACGTTCGGAGAGGGTCTGGAGGAGGGCTTCCTGGAGCAGCTGGCCCGGGTTCCCTCAAACCTGCCGGAGCACCAGGACGGCGCCCGCATCTACGAGAAGTGGGTGACGCCGGGTGTGGTGGACCTCCTGAAAGTCGGGGCGCACTACGCGATCAGCACCCTGTTCGAGGGCTATCCCGACGAGACGCAGGTCTACTCCTACCTGGTCCGGCGGGAGGAGCAGCAGGTCGTGGAGGCGGGACGGGCCCGGCTCCTCCTGGGGCGGGCCCACCTGAGCTCCGAGATCACCCAGGAGCAGGGCCTGATGAGCTTCGGGGTCATCCACTACGGAGACCACACGGTGGTCGCCGGTGTCCGCGAGTTCCGGGGCGAAGAGGCCTTCGCGGAGATGGCACGCGACGCCACCGCCGCCTTCGAGCGGGCCGACTTCCCGGAGGCGGTGCGGGTCATGGACCGGCACTTCGGGTCGTCGAGCTACTCGCTGAAGACGCTGTTCCGGGACGAGCGGCGCAAGCTGCTCGACCTCATCCTGGAGTCGACCCTGGAGCAGACCGCCGCGGTCTACGGTCAGATCTACGAGACCCACGCGCCGCTCATGCGGTTCATCGGAGACCTGGGGGCGCCCCTGCCACGCGTGCTGCGGATGACCGCGGAGTACGTCCTGAACTCCAACCTCAAGGCCCTCCTGCAGGAAGAGACACCCGACATGAAGCGCGCCCGCTCCCTTCTGGACGCGGCGCAGAAGGAGGGCGTGGGTCTGGACGGCGAGGGTCTGGGCTTCGCGCTGGGGCAGTCCCTGGAGCGGACGATGCAAGGCCTGCGGCGGGCCCCGGAGGAATCCGCACCCCTGACGCTCCTGTCGGAGCTGGCCCGCCTGGCGCGCGCGGCGCCCTTCGAGGTGGACCTGTCCCGATCTCAGGACATCTACTGGGAGCTGCGGCGCGAGGCGCTCCCCGGACGCCGGGCGCAAGGCGACGAGGCCAGCCAGGCGTGGTGCGCCGCCTTCGAGGAGCTCGGGGCCGACCTGGGCATCGGAGCGTCTCCCGAACCGACCGAGGGCTGAGGGGAGGCGGGCTCAGCCTTCGCGCTCCAGGGCGGCCACGGGCAGGGGGCCGATCAGGTCGGCCACCGGCGCCGCCCCCGACCAGGGGCCGGAGCGGGTGAGGACGTTGGTCCACCGTCCCTCGGGCAGCGTGAGGAGGGCGGCCCCCAGCGACCGGCGGACCTGCCACCAGCGCGTCAGCACGCCCACCACGGCCTCGCCCCGTGCGAAGGCGAACACCCGCTCCTCGTCCGGACCGGAGGGAGTCAGGGGACGGTAGACCCCGGCGGGGCCAAAGGCCTCGGCCTGGCGGGCCCGCAGCCGCAGGAGCCGGCTCAGCACGTGCAGCTTCACCGCGCCGTTCTCCCGGGCCGTCCAGAGCTCCCCGACCGACCGCTTCTCTCCGGAGACGAGCAGCCGCTCGCGAAGGGTGAAGTCCACCGGGCGTCGATTGTCCGGGTCCACCAGGGAGAAGTCCCACAGCTCCGTGCCCTGGTACACGTCGGGCACGCCGGGCGCCAGCACCTTCAGGAGCACCTGGCCGAGCGAGTTGCGGTACCCGGCGTCGGCGATCCGGGCGACGAAGGAGTCGACCTCGGCCACGAGCGTGCGGTCGTCGAACACCGCCGCGACCCACCCGTCCAGCCCCGCCTCGTAGGCCTCATCCGGACGGTGCCAGGACGTGTGGCGTTTCGCCTCCCGCGCGGCCTTGCGGGCGTACCCGGCCATCCGCTCCCGGGAGAGGGGCCAGGCCCCGACGAGGTTCTGCCAGAGGGCGTACTGCATCCGCGGATCGGGGACGGCGCCGGCCGCGCCGGCCAGGCGGGCCTGCCAGGTGCTCACGCGGTCCCACCAGTCCTCGGGGATCTCGGAGAGGACGAGCAGGCGCGCCCGCACGTCCTCGCTCCTCTTGGTGTCGTGGGTCGAGGTCGCGTTGAGGGACCAGGGAAAACGACGCTGCCGCTCCTCGAGCCAGGCATGCAGCTCCTCGCGGGTCTCGCTGAACCACGCGGGGTCGCCTCCCACCTCGTTGAGGGGAAGGAAGCGGGCGTGGCGGTAGAAGGCGGTGTCCTCGAGCCCCTTGGCCATGGCCGGTCCCGTGATCTGCTGGAACCGCATGAGCACGTCACGCTCCTCGGCCGCCGGCCACTGGAGGAGGAGCAGGCCTTCGAGGAAGTCGAAGACCCGAGGGTCGATGTCGTCTCGTGCGGCGCGGGCGCGGCGGCAGGCCTCCTCGATCACGCTTCGGTCCTCGTCGCCGACCCGGTCGTGGCTGGGGCGCACGTAGGTGCGGTAGACGGGGAAGGCCACCACGATCTCGGCCAGCGCCTGCGCCAGCTCGGACCGCGACCAGTCCCGGTGCCGGCGGTGCTTCAGCGCGACCGCGGCCAGGCGCTCGACGAGACGCCGCAGGTCGCTGGCCAGGGCCTCCCGCAGGACGAGGTGCTTGCAGGCGGTGACGAGGGCGGGGTAGTCGGCCTCGTCGGGGGCCAGCTCCGCCCAGCAGCGTGTCAGGGGCTCCTCGCCACCGGGGTCGGCAAGGACCCGCGTGGCGTGGTTGAGGAAGTCGTAGCCGGTGGTCCCGTCGACCGGCCACCCGGAGGGCACACGCTCCCCCCGCTCGAGGATCTTCTCGGTCAGGAGCCAGGCGTCGGGCGCGGCCCGCCGCAGCCGGCGGAGGTACTCCTCCGGATCGTAGAGGCCGTCGATGTGGTCGACCCGGAGACCCTGAGCGGAGCCGTCCCCGAGCCACTCGAGGGGCAGCCGGTGTGTTGCCGCGAAGACCTCGTCGTCCTCGACGCGCAGCCCGACCAGAGAGTCGATGTCGAAGAAGCGACGGTAGTCCAGCTCGTGGCTGCCCAGCTTCCAGAAGGCCAGCCGGTAGTTCTGGCGCTCGAGCAGGTCGTGGAGACGGTCGGGGCTCGCGTTGATGGCGGCCACGACGGCGTCGACCTCGCGGGCCACCGAGGGCTCCTCGTCCAGCACACGCCCCAGGGCCTGGACGAGGATCTCCTTGTCGCGGTGCCGCCGCTTACGGGTCTCGTCCCTGGCCCCGGGAAGGGGCAGCTCCTCGAAGGCGTCAGCCAGGAACCCCAGCTCGTTCGAGCCCGCCACCTCTCCCGCCTCCCTGAGGATGACTCCGAGTGAGCGAGGGGCCACGGGGTTCTCGTGCTCGAAATAGCGGACCACGAAGCGCCGTCCCTCGCGAGCCAGGACGATGTGTCCGGCCTCGAGCTCGTCGCCGTACGGTTCGCCGAGCAGAGGTCGCAGCACGCGGTCCAGGCTTCCCGCCCCCCACTCGACGTCGAAGAAGGTGGAGTAGCGGCTCGACGGGCCGTTCTCCAGCACGTCCCACCACCACGCGTTGGGCCCGCCGCGGATGGCCATGTGGTTGGGCACGATGTCGATGAGCTGCTCGAGACCGAGTCGCCGCAGCTCGGCGCACATCGCGCGTCGTCCCTCGTCCCCTCCCAGCTCCGCGTTGACACGCTCGGGGTCGACCACGTCGTATCCGTGGGTGCTCCCGGAGGCGGCCTGGAGGTAGGGGGACGCGTAGAGGTGGCTCACCCCGAGCCGTCGGAGGTAGCCCGCGATCCGGGCGACGGCGGAGAAGCCCCAGTCGGGCCGAAGCTGGACGCGATAGGAGGCGAGGCGCAACGCTTCCACAGAGCAACGGTACCAGACCCGACGCCCTCCGGGTGGAGCCGGTCTGATAGAATCCGCGCTCCGCGGGGGGGAGGGGAGATGTCCGACGCCGGAAGAGGGGGGCAGAAAGCGGGGACCTGGAGGCCCTCGCTCGGGGCCTGGGTCGAGGGCGCGGGGGTCCGGTTCCGCGTCTGGGCGCCGGAGCGGCGCCGCGTCGAGGTGGTGGTCGAGGGGGAGGACGCCGCCTCCGTCTCCCTGGACCGCGACGCGAGCGGCTACTGGGAGGGCCTCGCTCCCCGGCTCGGATCCGGGGCCCTCTACCGCTACCGCCTCGACGGCGAGGGTCCCTTTCCCGACCCCGCGTCACGTTTCCAGCCCCGGGGGGTGCACGGCCCCTCCCAGGTCGTGGACCCCGGGACCTTCGCCTGGACCGACGGGGGCTGGTCCGGTGTCGCCCTCGAGGACGCGGTGGTCTACGAGCTGCACGTGGGCGCCTTCACTCCGAGGGGGACCTTCGCGGCGACGGCGGAGCGTCTGGCCGAGCTGAGGGACCTCGGGGTGACGGTGGTGGAGCTGATGCCGGTGGCGGCCTTCCCCGGGCGATGGAGCTGGGGCTACGACGGGGTGGACCTGTTCGCCCCCGGCGCGGCCTATGGGGAGCCGGACGACCTGCGCCGCCTCGTGGACCGCGCGCACGCCCTCGGGCTCGGGGTTCTGCTCGACGTGGTGTACAACCACCTGGGTCCCGACGGGGCCTACCTCGGCCAGTTCAGCCCGTACTACTTCTCCGACGTGCACCAGACCCCCTGGGGCGCGGCGGTCAACCTCGACGGCCGAGCCAGCCGGCCGGTCCGGGAGCTCCTCGTCGAGAACGCCCGGCACTGGGTCCACGAGTACCACCTCGACGGTCTGCGTCTCGACGCCTGCCACGCCCTGGTCGACGACTCGCCCCGCCACCTCCTCGCCGAGATGCAGGACCGAGTCCGTCGCGGCGCCGCCCCACGCCGTGTCCTGATGATCGCGGAGGACAGCCGCAACCTCGTGAAGATGGTGCAACCCGAGGCCGAGGGAGGCTGGGGTCTCGACGCGGTGTGGGCGGACGACCTGCACCACCAGCTCCGGGTGGCGCTGGCCGGGGACCGCGACGGCTACTACCGGGACTTCACGGGCTCGCTCGAGGACCTGGCCCGGACCCTGGAGGACGGCTGGTACTACCAGGGACAGCACTCGGGCTACGAGGGCGGCCCCCGGGGAACCGACCCCCGCTCGGCGCCCCCACACCGCTTCGTGGTCTGCGTGCAGAACCACGACCAGGTGGGGAACCGGGCCCTCGGCGAGCGCCTGCACCATCAGATCGACGCCGCCTGCTGGCGGGCCGCGTCCACGCTGCTGCTCCTGGCCCCCGAGACGCCCCTTCTGTTCATGGGACAGGAGTGGGGCGCCTCGAGCCCGTTCCTCTACTTCACCGACCACGAGGAGGCCCTCGGCCGCCTGGTGACCGAGGGGCGACGGAAGGAGTTCGCCGCGTTCGCGGCCTTCGCCGCACCCGCGTCCCGGGCCCGGATCCCCGACCCGCAGTCACCGGCCACGTTCGAGCGCAGCCGACTCGACTGGACCGAGCGGGAGCGCGAGCCGCACGGGTCCTCGCTCCGCCTCTATCGCGCCGTCCTCGGCCTCCGACGCGAGAGAAGGCTCGGGCGTCTCGAGCGAGGCGACTATCGGGTCACGGCCGACGACGGGGGGCTGGTGCTCGAGATCGCCCCGCCGGGGACACCCCCGACCCTGGTGGTGGCCCGCCTCGGCGGCGACGGTGTGGTCGGCGCGCGGGGTCCCGGCCTCGCGGCGGCCGGAAACGAGTGGAGGATCCTCCTCTCTACCGAGACGCCGGCCTTCACCTCCGACCCGTGCCCTCCGTCCCTGGACTCCAGCGGGGTGCCTCCGCGGGTGCTCTTCCGCCGCCCCGGCGCCGTGGTCCTCGTGCCCGCGACGGGCTGAGCACGGGCCTCCCGACGGCGCTGTGGTAGTCTGCGCCTCCGGAGGGAGGCCGCGTGCCCGCGTACCGCTACGTCGTGGTCGGTCGAGTCCAGGGGGTCGGCTACCGCTACTTCGTCCTGCGGGAGGCCGCGCACCGGGGCGTCGTCGGCTTCGCCCGGAACCGGCCGGACGGGTCGGTCGAGGTCGTGGCCGAGGGGTCCGAGGACGCGCTGGGCGCTCTCGAGGAACGCCTGCGGGAAGGCCCGGCCTTCGCGTCGGTCACGGGCGTGGAGCGTGAGGCGATCGCCCCGCGAGGCGACAGCGACTTCCACATCCGGTAGGAGTCAACCGCATGAACCTCGAGTCGCAGATCGAGTCGCTGAAGGCCGCCATCCGCGATGTGCCCGACTTCCCGAAGCCGGGGATCGTGTTCAAGGACATCACGACCCTTCTTCAGGACGCGGTGCTGTTTCGGCGCACCATCGACCTCCTCGTGGCCGTGGCCGGCGACCGCCCGGTGGACCGGGTCGTGGCCATCGAGAGCCGTGGCTTCCTCCTCGGCGGGGCCGTCGCTCATCGGCTGGGGGCGGGTCTCGTGCTCGTGCGCAAGCCCGGGAAGCTGCCCTGGAAGACGGTGACCGCGAGCTACGAGCTCGAGTACGGGACCGACTCCGTGGAGATGCACGAGGACGCCCTGAGCGCGGGCGACCGGGTCCTGATCGTGGACGACGTGATCGCCACCGGGGGGACGGCTCGTGCGGTGGGGGAGCTCACCGAGAAGCTCGGCGCCACCATCGGCGCCTACCTCTTCCTCGCGGAGCTGACCTTCCTGAACGGCCGGAAGCAGCTCGCGGGCCGGGACATCCTCAGCCTGATCCGGTACTGAGGGCGGGACCGGCGGTGTGGTAACCTCTCTTGTTCGACGTGTGGCTTTGCGCGCCTGTAGCTCAACTGGATAGAGCAAGAGCATCCTAAGCTCGAGGTTGGGGGTTCGAGTCCTCCCAGGCGCGCCAACTCGAGGAAGGGGAGCGAGGGGCTTGAAGAGGGAGCTGAGGCGCGAGATCAAGCAGGACGAGTTCACCAGCTGGCTGGAGAGGGTCATCGGCTGGGTGGACGCCCATCGGGACGAGGTGCGCATCGGCGTGGGCGTCGGCGTCGTCCTCCTCGCCGCCTTCGGCGCGCTCGCGTACTTCCAGAGCCACCGCGCCCGGGAGTCGGAGCGGGCCTACATGGACGCGCTGACCGCCTTCGAGGCGCCGGTGACCACCGAGCTTCCCCCCGGGGCCGACCGCCCGGCGGGCCAGGTGTTCGTCACCGCGGAGGAGAAGTACAAGACGGCGGCGGCGGCCTTCGAGGGTGTGGCCCGGCGCTACGGCTCGACGGACCTCGGCGTCCGCGCCAGATACTACGCCGCCCTGTCGCGGATCGAGCTCGGGCAGTACGCGGAGGCGGAGAAGGCCTTGCGCGAGCTCCAGGGAGGGGGGGGCGACGACCTCATCCCGGAGCTCTCCCGGCTCGCGCTCGCGGGGGTCTACCGTCGCAGCGGCGAGACCGATCGGGCGGTCGAGGTGTACCGGGGGGTGGCCTCGAACCCCCAGACGACTCTTCCGCGCGACTACGCCTTGAGCTGCCTGGCCGGGACCCTCGAGGACGCGGAGCGGTACGTCGAGGCCCGGGCGGTGTACCGCGAGCTCGTCGAGGAGTTCCCCTCGAGCGTGTACGCGGCGCGAGCGCAGGCCCGGGCCGACTACCTCCAGAACGCCGAGCAGGGCTGAAGGCGGCCATGAGCAAGCGCACGGCCTGGGTCCTCGTCGCCGGCATCGCCGCGGTCGCCGCCGGGGCGGTGGCGGTGGGAGCGGTGGCGCTTCTGGTGCGGGGGGGAGGCCACCCACCGGTGGGCTGGGCCGGGGGCCGCGTCTACCTCTCTCTCGACGTCCAGGGCGAGCTGCCCGAGCGGCCCCCCGCCACCTGGAGCGGACTGCTGGACACGCCCCGACCCTCGCTGCGGGGCCTCGTCGAGAGCATCGACCGCGCCGCCGCCGACGCGCGCGTGAAGGGGCTGGTCCTCCGCGTGGGCAGCGTGAGCGCGGGCTGGGGGCGCGTGCAGGAGCTGCGTGACGCGCTCCTCCGCTTCCGGGCGACGGGGAAGCCCTCGTGGGCCCACCTCGAGTTCGCCGGAAACCGGGAGTACTACCTGGCCACCGGCTGCGAGCGCATCGCGGCCGCGCCGACCGCGCTCCTGAACGTGTCCGGCCTGGCCGCCGACGTGACGTTCCTGCGCGGGACGCTGGACAAGGTCGGGGTCAAGGCGCAGTTCGAGGGCGTGGGCAAGTACAAGAACGCCCCCAACCAGTTCACGGAGACCGGCTTCACCGAGCCGCATCGGGAGCAGATGGAGTCGCTGGTCGACGACCTCTTCGAGCAGTACGTGTCCGCGCTGGCGGAGAGCCGCGGAATGACGGTGGACCGCGTCCGGGGCGTGATCGACGAGGGACCCTTCGACGCGGCCCGGGCGAGCGAGCTGGGGCTGGTGGACGAGCTGCTCTACTCCGACGAGGTCGAGGACCGCCTTCCCGCCGCCGAGAGCGTCGGGGCGGTCGACTACGTCAAGAGCGGGCGCGGCTTCGGCCTCGACGGCCGGCCGAAGGTGGCCCTCGTGTACGCGGTCGGCGACATCATGCCGGGGGAGAGCGGCTCGGGGCCCTTCGGCGGCGGGGACTCTGCCGGCGCCGAGACCATCGGCCGCGGCCTGAGGCAGGCGGCGCGCGACGAGAGCATTCGAGCGGTCATCCTGCGCGTGGACAGCCCCGGCGGGGTGGGCACGGCCGCCGACGCGATCTGGAGGGAGGTGGGCCGGGCCCGGCTCAAGAAGCCCGTCATCGCCTCGATGGGGGATGCCGCGGCCTCCGGCGGGTACTACATCGCCATGAACGGCGACGTGATCGTGGCCGAGCCCGGGACGATCACCGGGTCCATCGGTGTCTTCTCCGGCAAGTTCAGCATGGCGGAGCTGTACGAGAAGCTCGGAGTGTCCCACGAGATGGTCGTGCGGGGGCGCCACGCCGACATCTTCTCCAGCTGGGAGCCCTGGACGGAGGAAGAGCGGGCGAAGATCCGGGGCCTGAACGAGTCCTTCTACGAGACCTTCGTGGCCAAGGCCGCGGAGGGGCGGAGGCGGACCCCCGAGGAGATCCACACCGTGGCCCAGGGACGCGTCTGGACCGGGCGGCAGGCCCTCGGCAAGGGCCTCGTGGACGTCCTGGGCGGCCTCGAGGCCGCGGTGACGGCGGCCCGGGAGAGGGCGGGCATCGCCCCCGGGGAGCCGGTGCACCTGGTCGTCCTGCCCGAGAGAAAGGGCTTCCTCGAGACCCTGCTCGAGAGGCGCCAGGAAGAGCTGGCCGCGCGGGTGCTGGGCCCGGAGGCGGGGGCCCTGGTGGCCTGGGTGCAGCGCCTCGCCGGAAAGGGCCCCCTGGCCCGCCTTCCCTACGAGCTCGAGATCCGCTGACATCGGCTCGCGAGAGCCGGGGACTCCCGGGCCTCGGCTCGGGGAAGGGGCCCGGCGGGCGAGGCCCCCGGCGAGGACTCCGCCCCGACTTCGAAGCACACGGGCCCGCAGACGGGGTGCCCGCCGAGCCCCCCGGGACAACCGCGGTCCCGATCGGCGCGACGCGGTGATCGAACCTGGGGAGAGGCTCAGAGCCGCCCGTACTGCTGACGCAGCCGCGCCTGCCAGTCGCGCCGGAGCGAGGCGACGTCGCGCCGGTAGACCTGCTCGAAGGCGGCGTCCACGCTTCCCGTCTCCGCCATCGCCCGGAGCAGGTCGTTGAGGCCGCCCTGGCCCCGCTGCCCCTGAAGGAACTCGACGAAGGACAGCGAGGCCATGTAGAAGCCGCCCACGCCACCGAGCCGCCCCTCGCCGAGGGCGGTGAGGGCCCTCTGATCGAGAAGGTCGGCGACGCGCTTGCCCTCCATGAGCTGGGCGAGGCCTTCGTGGATCTCGCGGGGAGCCACCCCGCGGGAGATCGTGGCCACGAACGCGTGGGTCAGCTCGTGCAGGAGGGTGTCGTCCATCTCCGGCGTGAGGGCGGGGGTGAGCCCGGCGATGGGGATGCGCACGCGTCCGTCGAAGGAGTCGTACAGCCCCCCCGACCACCCGGGGGCCCCGGTGGCCGCGGCGTAGCTCTCGCGCGAGAGCAGGATGACCGCGATGGGAGACGTGGGCTGGTGGTCGAAGGCGACGACGAGGGTCGCGTAGTGGCGCTCCAGGACCCGGAGGATGGCTCGGCCCACGCGCTCGTGCTCCTCGCCGTCGTAGCGGACGTGGAAGTGAGCAAGGCGTCTTTCGACCAGGCCGGCCTCGGGGGCCATGTCGTTCTGGATCCTCCGCAGGAGGGCGAGGGCCTCGGCATCGTCGTGCCGGTCCAGGAGGTCCTCCAGGATCTCCATCGCCTCCCGGGAGCGGTCCTGGCGAACGAGGGCGTAGGCCAGGCCCCGCGAGATCTCCCGGTCGCCCGGGGTCAGGGTCAGGGCGGCCCGGGCCGCGGACTCGGCCCCGGACCAGTCACCGACTCCGAGGAGGACGCCGACCAGGGCCCGGGGCGGGTGCACGCTCCCCGGCGCCACCGTGGCCGCCCGGCGGAGAAGGGCCTCCGCCTCGGCGTGCTCCCGTCGCATCTGGGCCTGCTCGGCCGCGCGCAGGAGGGACGCCTCGAGGAGCGGTCGGGCCGGGGCGGCGTAGCGCGCGTGGAGGTCCTCGGCGGCCCGCAGCTCGTCCGGGCCCACTCGGGCCCCGCTCCGGAGGAGGGCGGCGAGACGCTCCGCCGTGGCGCGGTCGGCGCGGGTGGTGTCGGGGGGCAGCGCGTCCGGCGCCCCGGGGCGGATCTCGAGAGGGGGGAGGGAGATCTCCGCCGGCGACGGCGCGGGCGGGGGGGCCGAGAGCGGTGCTGGGGGAGGGGCGGCGTCTCCCTCGCTCACCCCCGGCTCCGGGGGGGCGGGGGCCTCGCGCCCTCGCCAGACCGCGAGCGACACCGCCCCGGCCAGGACGAGAAGGAGAACGAGGGAGAGGGGGTCGGGGCGCCGGCCCCGACCGGGGCCGGGCGCCGGGGGGGGCGGGGGACGACGGGGCCGGGGAGAGCGGGCCTTGGCGAGGATCACCCCGCACCCGGGGCACTCGGGGCCGGCCACGTCGCGCGCGCCGCAGCGGAGGCAGTCCATGGAGTCCCTGGCCCGTGGCGGCAAGGCCTCGGGCCCGCTTATACTAGCAGGCTGAGCACCTTGCAGGCGACGAAGGAGAGAGCATGAGCGAGTCGGCGCACGCCCCGCGGCGCGAGGCCATCGGATCGGGACGAACGAGGGCCCGCGTGGCCGTCATCCGTACGAGACCAGAGACGGTGGTGGACGACACCGGGGTGATGATGCGGGGTCTCGGGTACTCGCGGGTCCTTGCCCCCGAGCGACGGACCATACTCAAGGACAACATCTCCTGGCACCTGCCCTTCCTCTCCGCCAACACCACCCCGTGGCAGCTCGAGGGCGTGCTGCGGACGCTGCGGGAGGACGGGTACCAGGACCTCCTGGGGCTGCACAACGGGACCGTGGTCACCGACGCCCACCGGGGGGACGAGCTCAACAAGTTCGCGGGCGTCTACCGCCGCTACCAGGTGCCCACCGCCGACAACTTCTCACCCGACTGCCGCTGGGTGCCCCTCGAGCCGAAGGCGCCGCTCCTGGTGCTGGACCGGATCTTCGGCGAGGTACGGGTGCCGGAGGTGATGGTCGGGAGCAACATCGTCCACCTGCCCACGGTCAAGACCCACGTCTACACGACCATGACCGGTGCCATGAAGAACGCCTTCGGCGGCCTCCTGAAGAACAACCGCCACTGGGCCCACACCGACATCCACTCCACCCTGGTGGATCTGCTGGCGATCCAGAAGGAGATCCACCCGGGGATGTTCGCGGTGATGGACGGCACCATCTGTGGCAACGGGGCGGGCCCACGCGCGATGGTCCCGGTCGTCAAGGACTACATGCTGGCCAGCGACGACATGGTGGCCATCGACGCCACCAGCGCGTGGCTGATGGGCTTCGATCCCCTCCGTGACGTGGACTGCATCCGCATCGCCCACGAGCGCGGGCTCGGCGTCGGCGACGTGCGGGAGATCGAGATCGTGGGTGAAGACGTCTCCGAGGTGAACTTCGGCTTCCAGGTGAAGTACCACCTCGCCAGCCGCGTGGGGCGGCTGCTCTGGTTCACGCCGCTGGCGAAGATCCAGGCCCTGTTCTTCAAGACGCCACTGGTCCACGCCTTCATCTGGGGCTCGGCCGCCTATCACGACCGCTACTGGTGGCCGGTGCACGGGCGCAAGCGCATGGAGGAGATCGCCACCACCCCCTGGGGACGCCTGTTCGAGTCGTACGAGTGAAGGCCCGGGGCAACTCGGCGGGAGGGCGCGGGTGAGCAAGCAGCAGGCGGAGGCCACGGCGCCGTGCCGCGTCGACCTGGCGGGAGGGGGCCTCGACGTCTGGCCGGTCTACCTCTTCCATCCCGGAGCGGTCGCGCTCAACGTGGCCGTGGATCGGCGGGCGTGGTGCCGGGCGGAGCTCGGGGGCGAGGGGGTTCACGTCGAGTCCAAGGACACCCTGCAGAAGGCCAGCGCCGACACGGTGGAGCAGCTCTCCGGAAGCGGGGCGCTGGCGCTGGTCAGGGAGGTCCTGCGGGCTCTCGAGGTGGACTCCGGCGTGCGGGTGGCGACCCGCTCGCCCGTCCCGGAGACCGCGGGCCTCGGGGCCGGCGCGGCCCTGGCCGTCGCGGTGGCGGCCGCGGTCTCCGCCGCGCGGGGACGGGCCATCGACCCGGACCGCCTGTGGCCGCTGCTTCGCGACGCCGAGGCCCGCCGCCGCGGGCGGCCCGTCGGGGCCCGAGACTTCCAGCCCGCGCTCTACGGGGGAGCCGTCGCCCTGCACCTCGAGCCGGGGCGCCCCCGGATGGAGGCCCTGGCGGTGGACCCGGCGCGGGTGGAGGAGTCGCTGCTGCTCGTCGACGCCGGCTCCCCCGGGGCCTCGGGGCCGGCCGAGTGGGAGGCGGTGAAGGGCCAGGTCGAAGGGCACGATCGGGTGCGCGAGGCCCTCGCCGAGGTGGCCACCGTCGCGCGAAAGACGCGCGAGGCCCTGCTCGCGGGACGCTTCGAGGACGTCGTCGACCTCTTCGCCGCGGAGTGGGAGGCGCGCCGGCGTCTGGGCCCGGGGGCCGCCACCCCGGAGATCGATCGCGCCATCGAGGTGGCGCGGGGCGCCGGGGCCGCGGCGAAGCCCTGCGGGGCCGGGGGCGGGAGCGTGGTGGCGGTGTGGGCGCCCCCGGGGGACCGCGGCCCGGGCCGACGCGAGGCCGCCCTGGAGGCGCTCAGCGCGGCCGGCTTTCGCGTGTTCCCGGCCCGCGTGGACCTGCGGGGCCTGGAGGTCGCCTGAGCGACTATAATGTCGGTTTTGCTGAGGTGAAGCAGGGATGATCCAGGCGACCCAGGTCAGGAAGGGGATGTTCATCAAGCACGACGGCGATCTGTACCGCGTCGTCACCACGGAGCACGTCACGCCCGGGAAGGGGCGGGGCATGGTGCAGGCCAGGATCCGTCAGATCAAGAGCGGGGCCATCATGGACCACCGCTTCCGCTCGGGAGACCGGGTGGAGCGGGTCGTGCTGGACGAGACGGAGATGGAGTACCTCTACCAGGAGGGCGACACCTATCACTTCATGAACGGGGAGACCTTCGAGCAGATCGCCCTCTCCGGGGAGACCCTCGGGGACGCGGTGCCGTACCTCCTGCCGAACATCCGCCTGAAGGTGCAGTTCTGGGAGGGGCAGCCCATCGGGATCAACCCGCCCCTCACCGTCGAGATGGAGGTCAAGGAGACCGAGCCCGCGATCAAGGGGGCGACGGCCTCGAGCGTGAGCAAGCCGGCCACCATGGAGACCGGTCTCATCGTGCAGGTGCCCCCCTTCATCAGCGAGGGAGACGTGATCAAGGTCGACACGTCCTCCGGGGCCTACGTCGAGCGCGTCAGCAAGTAGGAAGCACAGGTGCCCACGCCTGCGCCGGCCCCGACCCGCAGCGGCTGGATCGAGGTGATCACCGGGAGCATGTTCAGCGGCAAGAGCGAGGAGCTCATCCGCCGCGTGCGCCGCGTCCAGATCGCCCGGCAGAAGGTGCAGATGTTCAAGCCCCGCGTCGACGCCCGCTTCTCCAGCGGCGAGATCGTCAGCCACTCGGAGATGAAGATGCCCTCCCAGGTCGTGGCCGGGGCGCGCGGAGATCCTCGAGCACGTCGCTCCCGACACCCGGGTGGTGGCGATCGACGAGGGACAGTTCTTCGACATGTCGCTGGTGGAGGTCGCCGACGAGCTCGCCGGCCGCGGGATGCGGGTGATCGTGGCCGGTCTCGATCAGGACTACCGCGGGCGTCCCTTCGAGCCGATGCCGCAGCTGATGGCGGTGGCCGAGTACGTGGACAAGACCCTCGCCGTCTGCATGCAGTGCGGGGCGCCGGCGAACCGCTCGCAGCGCCTCGTGCCCACCGAGGATCGCGTCGTCGTGGGAGGGGCCCGGGAGTACGAGGCGCGCTGCCGAGGGTGCTTCACCCGCGAAGGCGACCCTCCGCGGCCGGGGGGCCCGTGAGCCTCGTCCCCATCGACGGCGACCAGGGCGAGGGCGGAGGCCAGATCCTGCGCAGCGCCCTGACCCTGTCCGCGGTCACCGGGCAGGGGTTCGAGATGAGGCGGGTGCGGGCTCGCCGGACGCGCCCGGGCCTCCGCCCCCAGCACCTCGCGGCGGTGCGGGCGGCGGCCATGGGCTGCCGCGCGGAGGTCCACGGCGCCTTCGACGGCTCCCCCGACCTGCGCTTCGTGCCGGGGGAGGTCACCGCGGGGGACTTCGACTTCGACATCGGCACCGCCGGCGCCACCTCGCTGGTCCTCCAGACGGTGCTGCCCGTGCTCGCCACCCACGCCGAGCCCAGCCGCGTGACGATCTGCGGAGGGACCCACGTTCCCCGGAGCCCCAGCTACCACTTCCTCGCGCGTCACTGGGCGCCCGTCGTCGAGAGGCTGGGGCTGCACGCGCGCGTGGTCCTCGAGCGAGCGGGCTTCGTCCCCAGGGGGGAGGGCCGCCTGCGGGCCGAGACGTCGGCCTGGACGCGACCCTCGACCCTCGACCTCACCCGCCGCGGCTCGCTGCGGGAGATCCGCGGGCTCTCGGCCGCGGCTCGCCTGAAGGGGGACGTGGCCCGCCGCCAGTCCGAGGCCGCCCGCACCCTGCTGTGGGAGCAGCGTCGCCTCGAGTCCCACTGGGACGTGCTGGAGATGCCGGCGGCGTCGCCGGGCTCGTGCCTGCAGATGGAGGGGGTCTTCGAGAACGGGCGGGCGGCCTTTGCCCTCCTCGGCGAGAGAGGGGTGCGCGCCGAGGTCCTGGGGGAGCGCGCGGCGCGCCGGCTCCTGGGCTTCCTGGACGAGGAGGAGGCGTGCGTCGACCCCTGGCTCGCGGATCAGCTCGCCGTTCCCCTGGCCCTGGCCGGGGGCGGCGGGCGACTGACGACCTCGGAGGTGACCCTCCACCTGGAGACGGCGGCAGCGGTGCTCCGGCGGTTCGGCATCGCCGCCAGGACCTGGGGTCGCCGGGGAGGCCCGGGAGGGCTGGAGGTCCCACGATGCTGAAGGCCGAGATCACGCCGTTCGTCCGCTTTCTCCTGTGGGACTACGAGCGCAGCAGCCTCGCCTACGACATGGCCTTCGTGGTCGTTCTGCTCACCGTCCTCCTCGTGCCCGGAGGGTTCTGGGGTGATCCCCTCTGGAGGATCCGGTGAGCGCCCCGGCGCCCCGGAAGGCGCGGCTCGTGCGGAGCTTCCTCGGGGGGCGACCCGTGCACTGCACGTGGCAGCTGCTGCCCCGCTGCGAGGCCTTCTGCCAGTTCTGTGACCACCGCGCGGAAGCAGCGGCGACCGCCCTGGACACGGACGGCTGCGTCCAGGTCGCGGAGCGGCTCGGCGCCGCGGGATCGCTCCTCGTGAGCCTCACCGGATCGGACCCCTTCCTGCGCGACGACCTGCCGGCCATCGTGGCCGCGGTGGCCCGCTGGCACTTCCCGCTGCTGGTCACGAACGGGTGGCTGGTGACCGCCTCCTCGGCGCGGGCGGTCTGGGAGGCGGGCCTGGAGGTGGCGACCGTGACCCTCTTCGACGCCGACGACGGGGCGCACGACGCCGTCACCGGCGTCCCCGGATCCCACGCACGGGCGGTCCAGGCCCTCGAGACGCTGGCCCGGGAGCGGACCCGCCCCTCCCAGCGGGTCAACGTCCGGACACGGCTGGGCAGTGGCGACGTGTCCGGACTTCCGGCGCTCCTCCGCCTGGCGGCGGATCGCGAGGCCACGGTCGTGGTGGAGGCGGCCTTTCCCCTCCCCGAGCCGGCGCGAGGGGCGGAGGGCCTCGGCGCCCGGCTGCGCGAGATCCGTCGTCACCACCCGAACCTGCGCACGAGCGGCCGGGTCCTCGAGCGCCTGGAGCAGGCGTTGGACGGGGGGGTGCCGGGCTGCCAGGCCGGGCGCGCCTTCTTCAACGTCGACCACCGCGGCCGGCTCAGCAAGTGTCTCGAGTTCCAGGGAGACGACGACCGCGTGGGCGCCCTCGCCGAGGAGGGCCTTGCCCCCCTGCTCCCACGGCTCCAAGACCCGGCACGAGACCAACGGGTGCCAGGCCTGCTGGTACGCCTCGAGGGCCGAGGTGGAGGCGCTGTACACCGTGCGCGGCTTCTTCGGCGGCCTCGCCGACCTGGTGCGCTCGTGAGACCCGCCCTGCTCCTCGCCGCGGCGCTCGCCGTCGTCCCCGGAGCCCTCGTCGCCCAGACCCCGCCCGCGGAGGGCCCCGGGGCCACCGCCGAGCTCACCGACCTCGTCAACGCCATGCTGGGGGCGCTCATGGGGGAGGGAGAGGTCAACGGGGAGCGGCTGCAGGCGGAGGTGGCCGAGGCCGGGGGCATCCCCTTCCGCCACGACGTCCCCATCGCCTTCATGGGACACGACGAGCTCGTGGCCTATCTGGCCGAGGTCGTCGACGCCGAGTACCCCCCCGAGCGCGCGGAGGCGGACGCCCGGCTGCTGCAGGCCTTCGACCTCCTCGAGGGAGGAACCGACCTGCGCGCGCTGCGGACGCGCCTGCTCGAGGAGAACGTGGTCGGCTTCTACGACGAGCGGCCGGGGCGACGGCAGCTCTTCGCGGTCAGCGAGGAGCGGGCCTTCACCCCGATGAACCAGATCGTCCTGGTCCACGAGCTCCGCCACGCGCTCCAGGACCAGTACGAGGACCTGCACGGGCGCCTGCCCGAGGGCGTGGGCGACTTCGACGACCGGAGGATGGCCTGGATGGCGCTGCTGGAAGGGGACGCGACCCTGGTGATGGAGCGCTTCCTCCTCGCGCGCCTGGGCGGGCTGGGCCTCGCCGGCGCGGGCGGGCTGGGAGGGGGGAGCGCCTCCGAGCTTCCTCTCGCCGGCCTGACCGACATTCCCGGCGCGCCCCCGGTGATCCGGGATCATCTGGTCATGCCCTACCTCGTGGGGCGGGACCTGGCCCAGGCCATCCTGGCCCGCGAGGGGGCGGACGGGATGCGGGACGCCTGGCGCCGCCCGCCGGGGTCCACCGAGCAGGTCCTCCACCCGGACAAGTTCTTCTTCGAGGAGCCGCCCCGGGTCGTGATCCCCCGGGGGACACCGGGGGCGGGCCGCCTTCTCTCCCAGGGTGTCTTCGGGGAGCTGCTCCTGCGCTCGCTCCTCGAGGAGGCCGGTGAGGCCCCGGGCGCCGCCGGCTGGGGCGGCGACGCCTGGCGCCTGTGGGACCTCGGCGGCGGGACCGCGTTGCTCTGGACGAGCGCGTGGGACACCCTGGCCGATGCCATCGAGTTCGAGGACGCCCTGCGGCGACGCTTCGCCCGGCGCCACGCCCCCGCGGCGGCCCGGGGAGACTGGGGGGTCTTCGAGGCGGCGGACGGGTGGCGTTTCGCCGTGCGGCGCGAGGGGGACGTCGTGGAGCTCGCGTCCTCCGACGACGCGGAGGCCTTCGCGTCCCTCCTCGAGTAGGGTCTCCCGGAGGGGCGTCTCGCCAGCGTCCCCTTGCCACCCGGATGGGGACACGCTACAGTGCGCGCCAGGCGCCGGGAGCGCGGACGCCCGTCATCGACGAGCGGCGAGTCCCGGTGAAAGGGGGATAGATGGCGACTTCGACACCGAGCGGGGGAGGAAAGACCAGCCTGGGCATGGCGCCCAACGTGGCCGGGCTCCTGTGCTACGTGCCCTGCTGCATCGGGCTCGTGTTCTCGATCGTGGCCGCGATCGCGGAGAAGAGCAACAAGTTCGTGCGGTTCCACGCCTTTCAGAGCCTGCTGCTGCACGCCGTCGCCATCGTCCTCGGCATCGGCCTCAACTTCCTGCAGATCGCCCTCTCCGCCGTCGATCTCGGCGCGGTGGGTCTGCTCCTCTCCCTGGTGGGGATGGTGGTCGGCGTTGCGTTCCTCGCCATGGCCGTCTTCATGATGATCAAGGCCAACGGAAACGAGGAGTTCGAGCTGCCGGTGATCGGGCCCATGGCCCGTCAGTGGGTGTGATCCCGGACCCGACGCGGAGCCGGGCCGAGGGCCCGGCTCCGGCGGCCGTGCGCCGGCGTCAGGAAGAGGCCTGCTCGGCCAGGATCCGGCCCTCTCCTTCGAGGCGGAGGAGCCGGTCACCCTTCGAGGCCGCGGGCATGACGACCTCGTAGACCTGGGGATCGTCCACGATCGTGGGCACCAGCACCCCGCTCCACATGATGACGGACGAGGCGGGGACCGACACGGGAAGACCCGCCCGGACGGTCAGGGGAAGGGGCTTGGTGGCCACGGAGAGAGCGACCATCCCTGCGCCCTCCAGGGCCACAACCTCGACACCGCCCGCGGCCTCGTCGAAGCGCACGTAGCGGGGCTCCAGCCCCTCCTCGCAGGCGAGCAGGTGGGAGGGCTCCACGAAGATGCTGTCGTCGTCGACCCGCATGAGGGTGATCTCCCGCTCGCGGTCGTTGAGGATGAGCCGGCCGGTGCCGGTGACGATCACCAGGGCCGCCTTCCCCTCGGGTCGCTTCTCCTTCACCCAGAAGGTGAGGTTCCCGCTGTACGAGTAGATGGTGCCCCGCTTGATGAAGACCTTGCCGGAGAAGTCGACCTCCATCAGGCCCCCCTCCATGCAGTGAAAGGTCTCGGGGCGGGACTCGGGGTCCGCCTTTGCCTCGGGAGGAGCCGCGGACGCCGGAGGGGGCGAGTCGAAGGTCGGGACCCGACGGCTCCCCGGGGGCAGGGTGTCCGCGAGGACCTTGAAGCGGGCGGTGTCCGGGCGGTGCACCCGGGGATCCGGCCCGGCCAGGAGCGAGGGGCTCACCGGCACGACCAGCTTGGCTGTCGCCACCGTCTCGTCGATCTCCGGCTCGCGGAGCGGACCCGGGGGACGGGTGTCCGGCCGCTTTCGCGGGGGGGGCGGGGGCGCGGCCGCCGCCGGCGGGACCGGGACGGCGGCAGGGCCCGCCATCTTGCCCTCCACGCGCTGCACCATGAGGTGGGCGCCCGCCTGCCGGTACTGGTAGATGGCGTCCTTGTAGCGGTGGGTCCGCTCGTAGATGGACCCGAGGTAGAAGTTGATCTTGGGGTTGTCCCGGGTCAGCTCGAGGGCCTTGAGGAAGGCGGACTCCGCGTCCTGGAGCCGGTTCAGCTTGATGCAGATGAGGCCCAGGTTGTAGTGCAGGGTGTGGGCCTCGGGATTCTCGGTGGCGAGCTTGCGGTAGACCTCCTCCGCTTTCTCCAGCTTGTTCTGCCGGAAGTAGACGAGGCCGAGCAGGTTGAGGGCGCGCACGTCCCGGGGGCGCAGGAGATAGGCCTCCTCCAGCTCGCGCTCCGCCTCCTCGAGCTGGCGCGCCTTGAACAGCTCGCGCCCCTTGTTGAAGTGGGTGAGGAAGAGGCCCTGGTCGAACGGTCCGGGGGGTATGGGCTCGGGCATGGCGCTAGTCCATCGCTCGGATCATCGTGTACACGGTGCCCTCGGCGGGCGGCTCCTCGGCCACGTGGGTGACGCCGCGCTCGTCGCGCCAGCGGTAGTAGACACGCGGCCGCACGGGCTCGACCTGCTTCGGAGGGGCCGGCTTGTGCGATCGCGGCGGGGACCGCTTGAGCCGGGCGGACGGCACGAAGAACGAGGGGGCGTCGGAGGAGGCGGCGGCCCGCGTGTCGGTGTCCAGCAGGGAGCGGACCTTGCGGATGTAGCCCCGGGTCTCGCGGTACGGGGGGACGCCGCCGTAGCGGCGGACCGCGTTCTCCCCGGCGTTGTAGCCGGCGAGGGCGAGGTCGACGTCGCCCTGGAACAGGTCGAGGAGGATGCGCAGGTACTGGGTCCCGGCGAAGATGTTCTGGCGGGCGTCGAAGGCGTCCGCGACCCCGAAGCGCCGGGCGGTGAAGGGCATCAGCTGCATCAGCCCCTGGGCACCCTTGGAGGAGACCGCCCACTGGTCGAACTCCGACTCGACGGCGATGACCGCCTTGACCAGGGCGGGGCTGAGGTTGTGCTGGCTCGCCGCGGCCTCGATGTGGTGGTCGAACTCGCCGGAGTACGAGCCGCGAAAACGGTGGGAGTGGATGAGGGTCCCCTTGCCCGGGTAGGTGAGCCGGTACCCGATCTGCCCGGGGATGTTGGTCGCCTCGACCACGCCGTTGGAGTTCTCGCGGGTGTAGACCTGGCCGCTCGCGGGCACGCCGAGGAGGAGGACGAGGGCCAGGCCCCCTCCGGAAAGAAGTCTAGGCACGGGTCACCGCCTCCAGGATCTCACGCAGGGTGGTGGTCGCTCGCCGGCGGAGTTCGTCGACGTCCGCCGGGGCGACCCCGCCGCCCTGGGCGAAGTCGGGGCGCCCACCCCCCTTGAGCCCCAGGCGCTTCATGATCTCCCCGGCCTTGACCTCCGTCGCGAGACCGGGGGAGAGGGCGGCAATGACGTGCACCCCGCCGTCGGCCACCGCCGAGGAGACGAGGGCGAAGGGCCGGTCGCGGTGCCGGTTGCGGAACTCGTCCACGACCTCGGCGTGGGCCTTGCGGTCCAGACCGTCGAAGCGGGGCGTCCAGACGAGGGCGTCTCCCACCTGAACCTGGTCCCCGCTCGAGGCGGGCGCGGCAGCGGTGGCCAGCTTCACCTTCAGGGCCTGGAGCTCCCGCTCCCGTGCCTTGAGCTGCTCGCGGAGCCGCGCGTACTCGTCGACGAGCTCGCGTCGGTCCACCTTGGCCGCCTGCTCCAGCTCCTCGAGGATCCCCTGGTCTCCCTGGGCGCGCTGGACCGCCGCCTCCCCGGCCAGGGCCTCCACCCGGCGGGTACCCGCGGAGATCCCCTGCTCCGAGGTGAGGAGGAACAGACCGATGTCGCCGGTGTGGTGCACGTGGGTTCCGCCGCAGAACTCCTTGGAGAAGCCCGGGACCTCCACCACCCGCACCTCCTCGCCGTACTTGTCTCCGAAGAAGGCGAGGGCGCCGTAGGCGAGGGCCGCCTCGCGGCCCATGACCTTGGTCTCCACCCCGGTCCCCTTCAGGATCTCGGCGTTGACGCGGTTCTCGATGTGGCGCTGCTCGCGGGGGCTGACCGGCGCGTAGTGGCTGAAGTCGAAGCGGAGGCGGTCGGCGGCCACGAGGCTGCCCGCCTGCTTCACGTGGGGTCCGAGGGTCTCGCGCAGGGCGGCGTGCAGGAGGTGGGTCCCGGTGTGGTGTCGCATGGCGCCCCCGCGCCGCTCCGCGTCCACCTCCGCCCGGACGATCATCCCCCGCTCGAAGCCGCCGTGGGTCACCTGAACGTGGTGGGCGACGAGGCCGGGGAGGGGAGCGGTGGTGTCCCGGACCTCGGCGGCGGACCCGTCGGAGGCGAGCACGCCGTGGTCGCCGACCTGCCCTCCGGCCAGGGCGTAGAACGGCGTCCGGTCGAGGACGATCTGCCCCTCCTGCCCGGTGTCGAGCCGCGAGGCGAGGGCCCCGTCGCGCAGCACCGCGAGCACGCGGCTCTCGTCCACGGCCAGGGACTCGTGGCCCACGAACTCGGTCCGCCCCGCCTCCTCGGCGAGGGTCATGTAGACCGGGTCTCCCTTGACCACCCCCATCCTGCTTGCCTGTCGGGCCCGCTCCTGCTGGGACCTGAGCTCGGCCTCGAAACCGGGCCCGTCCACGGTGAAGCCACGGTCGGTGGCCAGCTCCTCGGTGAAGTCCAGGGGCAGGCCGTAGGTGTCGTAGAGGCGGAAGGCCTCCGCCCCCGGGACGACACCTCCCTCCGGGATGGTCCTGGCGATGTCCTCGAAGATGGCGACGGCCTGGCGCAGGGTGGTCCCGAAGCGGTCCTCCTCCACTCCCACGATGCGGGCGACGGTGTCGGCGTGGGACACCAGCTCGGGGTAGGCGGCCTTCATGCGCTCCACCACGACCCCGGTGAGGCCGGCGAGGAAGGGCCCCTCGACGCCCAGCCTCTTCCCGTGGCGCAGGGCCCGGCGCATGATCTTGCGGAGCACGTAGCCCCGGCCCTCGTTGCCGGGGAGGACGCCGTCGGCGATGAGGAACGTCGTGGCCCTCAGGTGGTCGGCCACGACCCGCATCGAGGTGTCGCTCTCGGGGTCGTCGCCGTAGCCGCACCCGGCGCGTCGACCCACGGCGGCCAGCAGCGGGGTGAAGAGGTCGGTGTCGTAGTTCGAGAGCCTGCCCTGGACGACCGCGGCCACCCTCTCCAGGCCCATGCCGGTGTCCACGCAGGGGGCGGGGAGCGGGTGGTAGCGCCCCTCCTCGTCCCGGTCGTACTGCATGAAGACGAGGTTCCACACCTCGAGCCAGCGGTCGCACTCGCACTCGACGCCGGCGCAGGCCCCGCCGCCCGCCTCGTCCGGGCAGAAGAGCTCGTCGCCCTGGAAGTAGTGGACCTCGGAGCAGGGGCCGCTGGGCCCGGTCTCGCCCATGGCCCAGAAGTTGTCCTTCATCCCCAGCTCGAGGATCCGGCTCTCGTCCACGTGGGCGGTCCAGAACCGTTGGGCCTCGCCGTCGCGGGGGATGCCCCCCTCGCCCGCGAACACCGTGACCACGAGCCGCTCCGCGGACAGCCCCAGGTCGCGGGTGAGGAACTCCCAGGCGTACTCGATCGCCTCCTCCTTGAAGTAGTCCCCGAAGGAGAAGTTCCCGAGCATCTCGAAGAAGGTGTGGTGACGGGCGGTGCGGCCGACGTTCTCGAGGTCGTTGTGCTTGCCCCCGGCCCGCACGCACTTCTGCGACGAGGCGGCACGAGCGTAGTCGCGCGTCTCCCGTCCCAGGAAGACATCCTTGAACTGGTTCATCCCCGCGTTGGCGAACAGCAGGGTGGGGTCGTTCTGGGGGACGAGGGGGGAGCTCTTGACCACGCGGTGGCCGCGCTTCTCGAAGTAGGCCAGGAACGCGCTCCGGATCTCGTCCGGGGCCTTTGCGTCGCTCGTCATCGTTCCGGGCCGACCTCGACGGCGTCGACCTCGGCCGGCTCGAGGCCCTCCAGGGCGTCCGACCAGCGCGGCCACAGGACCCGCAGCCGCCGCTTCACGTGGCCGGGCGCGAACCCGCGCCGCAGGAGGAAGGCCCAGAGGCGGGGAAGGCGCCGGGCCGGCTCCACCCTGGTGTGCTGTCGCCAGTAGCGGCGGGCGGCTCGATCCAGGGCCTCGTCCTCCGAGACGTCCCGGAGAGCAGCGGTCAGGCCGGCCTCCATCTGCTCCTGGCCCACGCCCCGCTGCCGGAGCCCCTGCCGGATGCGGGTCCGCCCGTGCCCGTGGTGGGACAGCCGGCTCCGGGCGAAGCGCTCGGCGAAGGTCTCGTCGTCCACGTAGCGTTGGGCGCGGAGGCGGGCGAGGGCCTCGTCGATCTCCTCCTCCGAGTGGCCGCGGGCGGCGAGGGCCCGGCGCAGCTCCGCCTCCGAGTGATCCCGGCGAGCGAGCCGCCGAAGCGCCCGTTGGTAGGCGGAGGGCTTGGGCCCCGCGGGCGCGGCCATGCCCTGCCTACGACTCCAGGTCGAAGGACTGCATCGTGCGCTCCATCTCTTCCGCGGCCATGTCCGACGCCGACTGGATGCCCTGGATCTTGAGCTTGAACTCGTCGGGGTTGCTGGCACGGCGCAGCGCCTCGTCGTAGCTGATCAGCTCCTTCTTGTAGAGCTGGAAGATCGACTGGTCGAAGGTCTGCATGCCGTACTGGGACACGCCGGCGGCGATGGCCTCGTGGATGAGCTTGGTCTTGTCCTTGTTGATGATGCAGTCGCGGATGAAGGGAGTGGTGATCATGACCTCCACCGCGGGCACCCGGCCGTGGCCGTCGGCGCGGGGGATCAGGCGCATGGAGACGACGGCCTTGAGGACTCCCGACAGCTGGAGGCGGATCTGCTTCTGCTGGTGCGGCGGGAAGACGGAGATGATGCGGTTGACGGTCTCGGTGGCGTCGAGGGTGTGGAGGGTGGAGAGCACGAGGTGGCCGGTCTCGGCCGCGGTGATCGCGGTCTCGATGGTCTCGTAGTCGCGCATCTCACCGACCAGGATGACGTCGGGGTCCTGGCGCAGCGCGCTGCGGAGCGCGGCGGCGAAGCTGCGCGTGTCGACCTCGACCTCGCGCTGGTTCACGATGGACTTCTTGTCGCGGTGCAGGAACTCGATCGGGTCCTCGATGGTGATGATGTGCTCGCAGCGCTGGGAGTTGATGTAGTCGATCATCGCGGCCAGGGTCGTCGACTTGCCGGAGCCGGTGGTCCCGGTGCAGAGGATGAGCCCGCGCTGCTCGGCCGCGATCTTCTCGAGGACGGTCGGAAGGCCCAGCTCGCGCACCGTCATGATCTTGACCGGGATGACGCGAAGCACCAGGCCCACCGTGCCGCGCTGCTGGAAGACGTTGCAGCGGAAGCGCCCGAGGCCGGGCACGGAGTACGCGATGTCGATCTCGAGGTTCTCCTTGAACTTCTGCTTCTGGCGGTTGCTCATGATGGAGAACGCCATGGCGATGGTGTCCTCCTGCATGAGCCGCTTGGTCTCCACCAGCGGGATCAGCTCCCCGTTGATCCGCAGCACGGGGTGCGAGCCCACCTTGAGGTGGAGGTCGGACGCCTTGCGCTCCGACGCCATCTTCAACAGGTCGTTGATGTGCATGCCGCTCTCTCCGCCCGGGCCCTCGGGGCCCGGCCTTGCCTCCCGCTAGCTCCCCGCGACCACGGAGGTCGCGGGCACGGGCGTCAGCCACCCGTGCTCGTCCTCGGTTCGCCCCTCGATCACGTCGAAGAAGGCCTTCTGGATGGACTCGGTGATCGGCCCTCGCCTCCCGGCGCCCACCGTCCGCCGGTCGACCGATCGAATCGGGGTGACCTCGGCCGCGGTGCCGGTGAAGAACAGCTCGTCGGCGAGGTAGAGCATCTCCCGGGGGATGGCCTTCTCGTCGACGGGAACGCCGAGACGCTGGGCCAGGGTGATGACGGTGTCGCGAGTGATCCCCGGCAGCACCGACGAGACGAGGGGCGGTGTGATGAGGCGGCCCTTCGAGACGACGAACAGATTCTCGCCGCTCCCCTCGGACACGAAGCCCTGCGTGTCGAGGGCGATGCCCTCGACGAAGCCGCCCTTGACCGCGTCGACCTTGATGAGCTGGGAGTTCATGTAGTTGGCCGCGCTCTTCGCCATCGCCGGCAGCGTGTTGGGGGCGAGCCGGTTCCAGGAGCTGACGCAGACGTCGACGCCCTGCTCGAGGGCCTCGGCGCCCAGGTACTTGCCCCACTCCCAGACGAGGATCGCGACCTCCACCGGGCAGTCGAGGGGGTTGACCCCGAGCTGGCCGTAGCCGCGGTAGACCACCGGGCGGATGTAGCAGGACCGGAGACGGTTGACCTGGATCGTCTCCCGGATCGCCTCGTTCAGCTGCTCGAGGGACCAGGGGATCTCCATCCAGTACACCTTGGCCGAGTTGAACAGCCGCTCCATGTGGGCGTCGAGGCGAAAGACGGCGGGCCCCCCGGGCGTCGTGTAGCAGCGGATCCCCTCGAAGACGGCGGACCCGTAGTGGATCACGTGGGCCCCCACGTGGATCCTGGCCTCGTCCCACGGGACCAGCGTCCCGTTCATCCAGATGACGTCGGATCGCGGAGATGACATGACGCGGTCATTCTAGCCGTCCGGCCCGGACCGTGTCAATGCGGACGCGCGGCGAAGTGTTTGATGGTCAGGGGGTTAGCCTGCTCTCCCCTATTGCTTCTCCCCGCAGAACGCGCAGGTGTCGGACCGGGCGTGGAGCGGCTTGCGGCAGTGCCAGCAGAAGCCCTTCCGTGGGACCTCCCGGGCGCGCAGGCGGCGGCGGATGTCCTCCATCTCCGTGGCGTTGTGGTCGATCTCCGCCGCGGTGGAGAGATCGTCGAGAAGCTCGGAGGCCCTCTGGTACCGGTCCGACACCTCCGGGGCCAGGCTCTTCATGACGATGTCCGAGATCTCCCGGGGGATCTGGTTGTTGCGCAGGCGGGGGGGAGTGCAGCGGCCCTGGGCCACCAGCTTCTCGATCTGTGCCGGGTTCGGGCTGAAGTACGGGAGCTGCCCGGTGAGCATCTGGTAGAGCATCACCCCCACCGAGTAGATGTCGGAGGCCAGCACCGCCCGTCCCTGGAAGGCCTCGGGCGCCATGAAGGGCGGGCTGCCGATGATGGTGGTGGCGTGGGAGCGCTCGAGGAAGCGCGAGGTGCCGAAGTCCGCCACCTTGATGGCCCCGCTCTCCGAGATCAGGACGTTGGCGGGACGGAGGTCCCGGTGCAGGATCTGGGCCTCGTGGGCGTGCTCCACACCCTTGAGGATCTGGAGGGCGTAGGCCAGCGCGCGGGGGACGTCCAGGGACTTCTCCCGGTCCAGGACCGCCTCCAGGCTCTCGCCCTTGATGTACTCCATGACGATGAAGAACGTGTCCTCCACCCGCTCCGCGGTCAGGATCCCCACGATGTTGGGGTGGTCGAGGGCGGCGAGAAGGCGCGGCTCCTGGAGCAGCTCGTCGAAGTCTCCCCGCTGGCGGTGGGGGACCTTGATCGCGACCTTCTTGTCGATCCAGGTGTCGCGGGCGAGCAGAACCGTCCCGAATCCGCCGGACCCGAGGTTGGAGAGGATCTGGTACTTCCCGACCGTCTGTCCCAGGAGGAACATGGAGCGCGGGGAGTATAGCACCGGGCGACGGGGTGGCCGATGGTGCCGATGCCCCATTCACGACGACGAGCCGAGAACCTAGAATGGTCGGGAAAGGAGCGGTGAGCAAACTGCGATGAGCTTCATGGAGACGGTCTACGAGAAGGTGAAGGGACGCGGGGCGCGGGTCGTCTACCCCGAGGGCCTGGAGGAGCGAGCGATCAAGGCCGCGGCCTGGCTGCGCGATCGGGACCTGGTGGTCCCGGTGCTGGTGGGGCCGGCCGCGGGCATCGCGGAGAAGGCGGGCGCCGTCGGGGCCTCCCTGGACGGGATCGAGGTGCGCGACCCCGCCACCGACCCGAAGCGCGAGGAGTTCGAGGCCGAGTACCTCGGGCTTCGGAAGCACAAGGGCATGACGCCGGAGAAGGCGAAAGAGCGCGTGGCCCTGCCCCACTTCTTCGGGGCCCTGGCGGTGCGGGCGGGCGAGGCGGTGGGGATGGTGTCCGGCCTGAACAGCGACACCAAGCCCTTCATCCCCGCCTTCGAGATCGTCAAGATGGCGGAGGGCTACAGGCGCGCCTCCTCGGTCTTCATCATGGCCTGGCCGGACAGGACGTACTTCTACGCCGACTGCTCGGTGAACATCTCCCCGGACGCGGAGACGCTGGCCGAGATCGCCCGGGCCACCGCCCGGAGCGCCCGGGCCTTTGGCCACGAGCCGCGGGTCGCCTTCCTGTCCTTCTCGACGCGCGACAGCGCGAAGGACGTCTCGGTCGACCGCGTGAAGGAGGCGCTGGCCCTGGTCCGCAAGGCCGAGCCCGACCTCCTCGTCGACGGCGAGATGCAGTTCGACGCCGCCATCGTCCCCGGGGTCGCGAAGAAGAAGTGCCCGGACAGCCCACTGGAGGGGAAGGCGAACGTCTTCGTCTTCCCGGACCTGAACGCGGGAAACATCGCCTACAAGATCACGGAACGTCTCGGCGGGGCCGCGGCCTTCGGGCCCATCCTCCAGGGCCTCCGGATGCCGGTGAACGACGTCTCGCGGGGCTGCTCCGTCCAGGACTTCGCGGACATCGCGGCCATCACCGCCCTGCAGGCCCAGGGGTAGGCGGCTCTCCGGACGCTGCCCTCACCGCGAGCTCCTGCCCTCCGGCGCTCGAGGCTCGCGGGATCACGGACTGGTTCTCCCGAGCGGGGGGCTTGCGGTCGGGCCCCCCGGGCGCGGGTTCGCCGGCTTCGAGCGGGCCCGCGGCGACGAGCCGCGGACCCGGCCTCTTACGAGGCTCTTAGCAATTCCGGTCGCACCATTTAGGAACGGCGGTCGGCGGAAAGACCTACATTCCCGAATGGCCCTGATTGGAGGGCATCGGCCAGGTCGTCGCGCGCACGCGGCGCGGGCCGACGAGAGAAAGGAAGCACTCATGAGAGCATCGGTCTTCACGGTGGCGGCCCTCCTGGGAGCCGCGATCCTGGGCAGCGGAATCGCCTTCTCGGGTGACCCGGCGAGCGAGATGATCGAGCGGGGCCGGTATCTGGTGACGGTGAGCGGGTGCAACGATTGCCACACCCCTCGCTTCGGCGAGAAGAACGGGAAGGTCCCCGAATCCGACTGGCTGACCGGCGACAGCGTGGGGTTCCAGGGCCCCTGGGGCACGACCTATCCGGCGAACCTGCGCGTGTCGATGTCGTCCATGACCGAGAGCCAGTGGATCAAGCGCGCCCGGACCCCGATGCTGCCCCCCATGCCCTGGTTCAACCTGGCGAAGATGACCGACGGCGACCTGCGCGCCGTCTACCGCTACGTGCGGAGCCTGGGTCCGAAGGGGGAGCCCGCGCCCATCGCGGCTGGTCCCGGCGCGCGCGTCAAGACGCCGTACATCGTCTTCGTCCCGCAGAACCAGCCGAAGCAGGCGAGGGCTCGATGAGCTGGGCGGGGTCAGTGCCCGCTCGGCTCGATCTCGACGAGCTCGATGGGACGCGTGCGGCAGAGACGAAGCCGGCCCCGCCCGGGCTTGTCGAGCCTCAGCCAGTCGCAGCGTTCGCGCAGACGGCGGGCGAGGAGGATCAGGCGGGCCTCCAGGTTCTGGGTCACCTCGGGCAGACGGATGGACGGGTCGAGGCGGAGCTCGCGATTGCTGAAGTCGGTGCGGCCTGACGCCACGTGGTCACTCAGGATCTTCCAGAGGACGGCGCCGGCGACACCCTTGATCAGGTACTCCCCGTCGAGGAAGATGCTGTCGTCCTCCCTGTAGCGCTTCACTCGCACGGGCTTCCCGCCGATCCTCGGGCTCGATGTCGCGGCGGGCACCGGCCCGGCCCGGTCCTCGCCTCGCCGGGCAAGGAGCTGCATCGCCAGCCCCATCTGCGCGGCCAGGGCGGCCAGGGCGTCCTCCTCCTCGTAGCCGAACCGGCCGTCCTCCGGACTCTCCGCGTAGAGGACGCCCAGCAGGCTCGTGCCGGCGGTGATGGGGACTGCGAGCTGGCTGCGTGACTCGCTCAGTCCGGGAAGAGGGATCTCGGTGTCGAAGCCCCGGTCGAGTCCCTTCACCGAGTCCCCGGCGGCGCGGGAGTAGGCGTACTCCGAGGTCATGTGGGTGACTCGAATCGGGGCGCGCTCGCGCGCCGCGACCCCGATCACACCCGCCCCCATCGGAATCTCCGAGCCCAGGCCGGACGGCTCGTAGCCCCGGCTCGCCACCGTGTAGAGCCGCTCGCCCGACTCGTCGAGCAGCAGGAGCATGGCGTGGCGTATGCCCCCCCGCTCCTCGAGCAGCACGAGGGGCTCGTCGAGGAGAGCCGAAAGCTCGGTGCACGCGCTCACGCGCTCCGCGCAGGCGCGCAGCGTGGCGAGGAGGCTGTGCGTCGGCGGCCGCGCCGGCAGCTCGGCACCCGGGACGCGCTCGATGTCGACGACCCGGTAGATGTCGGACCCGAGCAGGCGAAAGACGCCGCTCATCCCGGTGTGGGAGGCGATCCCGGCCAGCTTGGCCTTCATGGCCTCGAAGACCGGCCCCTCGGTCTCCGTCCGGAGGAAACGGAGCGAGAGACGATAGCGGGCGACCGTCACCGGGTGGTTGACGAGGGCCGTGGCCATCGGGTTCGCCATCACGTTGCGGCGGGTCTTGTTGAAGAACTGGTAGGAGAGGGCGACGTGGTCCGGGTCCACGTAGTGGATCTCCGAGACGTACGTGACGTTGGGCGTCCCGTCAGGCGAGCAGGTGGCGAGCTGCGCGGGGACGCTGCCGTCGAGGCAGGGTCGGATCGCGGCGAGGGTGAGCGTCATTCTCGGGGCCGCAGCGGTTCGCCGGCCAGGGGCCCGGGCGTCTGGGTGAACGCCTGTGTCGGTGTGAAGGCGACCGCGGTGACGTCGTCGCGGGCGGCCGCGACGAGTGTGCGGGCGAACAGCTCCGTGTAGTCGAGCGCCTGCAGCTCCGGTGCGAACCGGCCGGGGTACGAGTCGAGGCAGTCCAGGTGGACCCCCTCGAGGGGCACGCCGGTCGCGTCGGTGCCCTTCAGCTGGAGGGTGCGGTGCGTGGTCGGCTGGGAGAAGACGACCGCGATGGTCCTGCTCGCCCGCACGGCCTCGAGCAGCCGCCGGGACTGCGTGGCCGGGAGGAGCACGGTGACCCGACGGCGGTCCGCGGAGACCAGGCACCCCACCGCCCGCGCCAGGGTCGGCTCGTTGCCCAGGTCACGGGATGCGGCAACGATGGAGACCCCTCCCTGGACGAACGCGGCGAGCTCCTCGTCGAGCAGCGACTCGGGGGCAATCATGTCGGGTGGCCTGGAAAGGGAGCCAGGTGATTGTAGCCGGTTCTAGAACACACCCGAGCCGGGCATCGAGGCGGCCATCAGCCCCCGGCGGCGGGGAACACGATGGTGAAACGCGTGGGTTCGCCGGGCGGGCCCTCCAGGGCAAAATCGCAGCCGTGGCTCCGGAGGACCTCCTGCACCAGGGTGAGACCCAGCCCGCGCCCCTCGTCCCGCGTGGAGAAGAACGGCGTGAACAGGAGCCCCGCGACCTCCGGCGGGATCCCGGGGCCATCGTCCTCGACCTCCAGGACGGCGCGGGCCGCGCGGGAGGAGAGCCGGAGGGTCACCCGTCCCCCGGGGCCCGCCGCTTCGAGGGCGTTCTTCCCCACGTTGAGGAGGGCCTGCTCGAGCTGGGTGCGGTCCGCAAAGACCGTGGGCACCGGCTGAGCGATCTCGACCCCCAGGGCCTGGCCTCGCTCCTCGCAGGCCGGCCGTAGCAGCGTAGCCACCGCGCGGGTCAGGACCGCCAGGTCGCACGGCCCCCGGCGGGGCGGCGGCAGGCGCACGACGTCGGCGAAGCCCTGGGTGAACTCGTGGAGCCGCCCGAGCCGGGCGATGGCGACCCGCAGTGCCTCCTGGAAGGGCTCGCGCTCCCCCTCCGGCAGCCAAGGCCCGTAGCCGAGGCACGACTCGAGGAGCGAACGGCCCGCACCCACGGTGTTCCCGACCTCGTGGGACATCATTCGGACCACCTTGCCGTACGCGGCCCGCTCGGAATCACGCAGCTCCTCGGTCAGCTCCTCGAGCAGGACGAACGAGCGGGAGAAGCCGCGGTCGAGGAACGTGCCGCGGCGGGCCCTGACCCGGCGGGCCCCCTGCAGCGGGAGGACGGCCGCCTCGCCGGGGGAGAGGGCGCCGAGGGGTGTGGCGAGGGGCGAATCGATCTCCTCGAGAGCGCGCCCGACCACCCCGCCACCGAGGAGGGCCTCCGCCGCGGCGTTGGCGTAGGCGACGCGCCCCTCGAAGTCGAGGATGACGACGCCGGACGGGGAGGCGTCGAGGATGCGCGCGAGCAGGCCCTGCTGCTCCTGGTTGCGTGTCCGCTCCTCCCGCAGCTGGTCGGCCATGCGATTGTAGACGCCCACGAGGCGGTCGACCTCGGGCTGGCCCACCGGGCGGAACCGGGTCGTGAAGTCGCTCTCGGCGAGCAGACGCGACGCCTCCTCCAGGGGCAGCAGGCCCCGCCGCAGGCCGCGGAGGAGGGCCACGCCGGCGAGGAGCGACACGACGAAGACGGCCTCCGCCGCCAGGAGCCAGACGCGCTCGTCCCTGAGCTCGACCCAGGCGAGGGCCGCGAACGCGATGTGCAGGACGACGAGGTAGACCAGGAAGCGCGACGAGAGGCTCACGCCTCGATCCCGTACTTCTCGAGGCGGCGATAGAGGGCCGGTCGGCTCATCCCGAGCGACTCCGCCACCTTTGTGAGGTTGCCGGTGTGGTGCCGGATCGACTTGACGATCATGGCCTTCTCGATCTCGTCGAGGGTCATGCTGCCGACCGGCGGCAGGGCGTCACGGGAGGGGGCCCGGCTCTCCATGGCCGCCGTGGCCTCGAGGTCCTGGCGCTCGAGCACCGAGCCGCGCCCGACGAGCACGGTCCGCTCGAGCCACTGCCGGAGCTGGCGCACGTTGCCGGGCCAGGGCTGAGCTCTCAGCCACCGCGCCGCGTCCGGAGACAACGAGAGGGACTCCCGCCCGTAGGCGTGGGCGAAGGTGCGGAGGAAGCGGTTGGCGAGAAGGGGTATGTCGCCCGCCCGCGCCCGCAACGGGGGCAGGTGGATGCTGATGAGGTTCAGGCGGTAGAGCAGGTCCTCGCGGAACTGGCCCTTTGCGACCATGTCGGCGAGGTCGCGGTTGGTGGCCGAGATCACGCGGACGTCCGCGGTCCGCGTCACGCTCGAGCCCAGCACCTCGTAGGTGCGGTCCTGGAGGACTCGCAGGAGCTTCACCTGGGCGGAGGGCTCCACCTCGCCGATCTCGTCGAGGAAGATGGTGCCGCCCTCGGCCACCTCGAAGCGCCCCTTGCGGTCTGCGCGAGCGTCGGTGAAGGCGCCCTTCACGTGCCCGAACATCTCGCTCTCGAAGAGAGTGGGCGCGATGCCGCCGAGGTTGACCTTGACGAAGGGCCGATCTCGCCGCCGGCTGTTGCGGTGCACGGCCTCCGCGACCAGCTCCTTGCCCGTGCCGCTCTCCCCGGAGATGACGACCGAGGCGTCGGTGGCTGCCACCCGGCCTGCCAGCTCGAGGATGGCGAGAAGGCCGGGGTCCTCGCCGACCAGGGGGCCCAGGTCGTACATCTCGTCGAGGGCGTCCCTGGTCGGGACGGGCGTAGCCACCACCCGGCTCTCGGCGAGCCCGAGCGCGGTCCGCACCGACTGCAGCAGCTGCGGGTTGGTCCAGGGCTTGGTGACGAAGTCCGCCGCCCCCGCGCGGATCCCCTCGACCGCGAGGGGGATCGACCCCCACGCCGTCATCAGGACGACCGGGCGGTCCGGCTGGCGCTCCCGAATCTGCCGCAGGAGGGCGAGCCCCTCGTCGCCGGAGGTGTTGCGGGAGAAGTTCATGTCCTGCAGGACGAGGTCGGCTTCCTCGACGGCCTCCAGGGCGTCCGACGCGCTCCCGGCCGTTCGCACCGCGTAGCCCGCCTGGCGCAGCAACAGGTCGAGGGACGTCGTGACCGACGGGTCGTCGTCGACGACGAGGATCGTCTTCATTCGTAGCGCAGGGCCTCCGCGGGCTCGACCCGCGTCGCGAGCCGCGCCGGGTACCACCCGCACAGAACGGCCAGAAGGTAGATGCCGGCGACGGAAAGCGCAAGGCTTCCCGCGAAGACACCTCCCGGCACCGGAAGGACTCCGACGAGGGGCAGCTGCAACGCGAGGACGACGCCGGGAAGCAGTGCCAAGGTCGTGAGGACCAGGATCTCCCCGAGGACCTGGGCCCGGATGTCCTCCCGGGACGCTCCCTGGGCCCGCCGCAGGCCGATTTCCCGGGTGCGGCTGGTCACCGCGAGCCAGAGCACGCCCGTGAGGCCGAGGGCCACCATCAGGGCGAGGAAGGCGGCCACCAGGCCCACCACCAGGACTGGCGCGAGGTAGAAGCGCGCCACCCGATCCCGGGCCACGGTGAGGGGCTCCACCCGGAAGGTCCAGTCCCGCGCCACCCCCTGCGAGACCCTCACCAGGCGCTCCTCGAGCTCCCCGGTGACCCCGGGCGCGACCCGCACCAGCAGGTCGCCTCGCAGCGAGGCGTCCGCGGTGTCGATCCTCTGGCGCTCGAAGACATAGTGGACCGGCGGGTCGAACTCACCCTCCTGCCGGAAGGCGGCGATCACTCCCACCACCCGCCGCTCCTTGTCGGGCTCCCCCTGCGCCGTCTCCCCGGAGATGTTCTGTCCCAGGGGGTCGGCGTCGCCGAAGAGCTCGCGGGCCAGCGACTCGGTGACGACCACCGGCTCCCAGGTCGCCGCGTCGTCCTCCCGGGAGAAGAAGCGCCCCTCGACCATCGGGAGGCCCAGCACCTCCGCGACGTCGTCGGTCACCCAGGCCTGGGAGTACCGCACGAGGCGTCCCCCCCGTTCGTAGTCGCGGGTCGAGTTCGACTGGGAGAAGGGCGTCGGGCTCCCTCCTGCCACCGCGAGAACGCCGGGGGTCGAGCGCAAAGCGGCGAAGAGCTGGCGGATCGTCTCCGCCCGCCCGGTCTCGGCGCTGTCTCCGACACGCCGCGGGGTCTGCACCTCGAGCCTCCACACGTCTCGGTACTCGAATCCGAGCGGCCGGCGGTAGTTGTCGACGTAGAACACCCCCAGGGTGGCGACGCCGAGGAGCACGAGGAAAGACGCGAGCATCTCCGCGGCGATCAAGACGTTCGAGCCCCGGCGGCTCCAGACCACCCTCAGCAGATGGCGGATCATCGAGTTCCTCCCCGCAGCGCCTCGACCGGGTGGAGGCGCGAGAGGCGCCAGGCCGGCCAGGCGCCCGACAGCACCCCGAACACGAGGGCGAAGCCCATTCCCCATGCGAACACCCGGAGGTTCAGGCTGAGGTCGGCGTATGGAATGAGATCGCTGCTGGTGAGGGCGCGGAGCGCGACCTGGGCCACGACCAGGGCCCCGAGCCCCCCGAGGAGGGCCAGCACCACGTTCTCGAGGACCAGTTGGCCCACGAGCTGGAGCGAGGACGCGCCGAAGGCGCGGCGCACACCGATCTCGGAGGCACGCTCGAGCGTCCGGCTCATGCTCAGGTTCACGAGGTTCAGCGCCGGCAGCAGCATGAACGCGAGGGCGAGACCGACGAGGATCGCGCCGAGACGGGCTGCCGCGCCGTCGTCGCCGGGGCCCCGGGAGAGGAAGATGCGGGCGAAGGATTCGAAGGCGGTCTCGGGGACGGCGCTCGCAGCCTCGAACTCCGTACCGGAGAGGTCGACGTCGGCCAGGCGGGACCGGAACTCGGCCTTGATGGCGGGGAAGTCGGTGGCACTGCGAGCGAGGAGGATCCCGATCATCCGACCCCGGATCTCGTCCCGCCAGGCGTCGGAGCGCTGGGTGGTGAGGGGCGCCCAGACATCGGCGAAGGGCACCAGGCGCAGAAAGGGCACGTCCCGCACCACCCCCACCACCTGGTAGCGGTCCCCGTCGAGCTCGATGACCCGGCCGAGCGCCGTCTCATTCCCGAAGAAGCGCTCGCGCGTCGACTCGTTGATCACCGCGACGCGCCGGGCCTTGTCCACGTCGTCGTCGGTGAAGGGGCCGCCTTCCACGAAGTCGAAGCTGAGCACTCGCCAGAACTCCGCGTCGGTCCGCTTCAGGTAGGAGCGCGCGCGACCGCCGCTCCGGTACGAGAAGGCGCTCTCGGCAAGCGTGGCGATCGCCACCCGCTCGACGCCCGGCAGGTCCCGCGCGTGACGGTCGAGGAGCCCGTAGCCGGGCCAGCCTCGGAAGCGGGCCTCCTTTCCCCGGAGCTCGAGATGCGAGAGGAGAAGCGTCCGTTCCTGGCGCACCTCCGGGGGGAAGGGCGCGAACACGTGGTCGACGAGCGCTGTGGCCACGGTGAGCACGAGGAGCGTGAGGCCGACTCCCAGGAGGCTGACCGCGGTGAAGAAGGGGCGCCGGCGGAGCACCTTGAGGGCGAGCTTGAGGTGGCTTCTCAGCATGGCGTCCTCACCGTACCTGCCGGCCGTCGAAGAGGCGCACCGTCCGGTGCATGCGCTCCGCGAGACGCTGGTCGTGGGTGACCATGACGACGGTGGCCTTCTCCTCCCGGTTGAGGCTCTCGAGGAGCCCCATGATCTCGTCGCCCATCTGGCTGTCGAGATTGCCCGTGGGCTCGTCGGCCAGCAGCAGGCGTGGTCGCCCCACGATGGCGCGGGCGATGGCGACCCGCTGCTGCTGCCCCCCGGAGAGCTGGGTCGGACGGTGGTGGATCCGGGAGGAGAGGCCCACCCGGTCGAGGGCCGCGAGGGCCGCCCGGCGGCGCTCGGAGGCCGACGTCGTCCGGTAGAGCAGGGGGATCTCGACGTTGTCGAGGACCGTGAGGTCGGGGATGAGGTGGAACGTCTGGAAGACGAAGCCGATCTCGCGGTTCCTGATGCGCGCCCGCTCGCGGTCGGAGAGGCGTCCCACCGCCTTGCCGCCCAGGGCGACGGCCCCGCTCGTGGGGGCGTCGAGGAGCCCCATCACGTGCAGGAGCGTGCTCTTGCCGCACCCCGAGGGCCCCATGATCGCGACGAGGTCGCCCTCCGCGATCTCCAGGTTCATGTTCGAGAGGGCCACCGTCTCGATCCGGTCTGTGCGGTAGACCTTTTCCACCCCCTCCAGGAGCACCATCGCCGCGGCCGCCGCCGGCCTGTCCGCCGTCGTCACTGCGTTCAGCGTCGCCATCCCCCCTCCTTTCTGCAGGCCCAGCTCCCTCGATCGGCCCCTCGCTCAGCGAACGCGCAACCACCGCGCGTGCAGGTAGTCGCTCATGTCCGAGACGATCACCTCGTCTCCCTCGGAGAGCCCCTCGAGGACCTCGAAGTGCGTGGGGCTCGCCACCCCCAGCCGCACCCGCCGCCGCTCGGCCGACCCTCCCGACACCACGAACAGGCTCTGGACCCCCTCCCCGGCGGCGAACGGTCCCCGGGCCAGGCGCAGCGCCTGCCCCCGCTGCTCGGTGAGAACGAACACGTCGACCCGAAGGTTCGGCCTGAGCGCGGGGTGCGACTTCTCCTCGAGGGACACGGTGAAGGTCACGACGCCGTCGCGGACGGTGGGATCGACAGCCGAGATCCGCCCCCGCAGCTCCTCCCGGTCGATGGTCACCCGCGCGGGCAGCCCGAGGGCGAGGTGGGGGGCGTTCAGGTCCGAGATCGTCCCTTCCACACGAAAGGCCGAGAGGTCGGCGAGGCGGGCCACCGGGTCTCCCTCGCGCACGGTCGAGCCCTCCTCGGTGAGCGTCCAGGTCACGACCCCGTCGTAGGCGGCGCGGGCGGAGCCGCGCTGGAGCTCGCGCCAGGCCTCGGCCCTGCGGCTGCGGAGGTTGGCGACCTCGAGGGCCAGGCCCTCGATCTCCGTGGCGCTCGACTCCCGCGCGAGCCGCCGGGCCTCGCCCAGTTGGCGCAGCTCGATCTCCGCCTGGGCCTCGGCGAGCTCCGCCTCCTTCAGCTCCTGGACCGGGACGAGGCCGGCCTCGCCGAGCTGTCTCTTCCTCTCGAGCTGGGTCCGCCGGACGTCGAGCTCGAGCCGCTTGCTCTCGTATCGGCCCTCCACGTCGTTCAGGCTCGAGTCGAGGGCCAGCCGCGTTCGTCGCTCCTCGTTGCGCTTGAGCGCCAGGTCCCGGTCGAGCGTGGCCAGCGCGAGCTCGGCCTGCCCGAGGTCGAGGTCGACGATCGCCTCGCCGCGCTCGACCGGGTCGCCCGCCCGGCGGCGCACGCGGAGGACGCGGGCGTCCACCGGGCTGGTGAGGACCTGCTCCACCTCGGGCAGCACGCGGCCCGAGGCGCTGAGCGCCGCCTCGAGCGGCCCGGTGTCTACCACCGCGGTGCGGATGCGGGCGCGCTCGACGGAGGGGCGGAGCAGACGCGGCGTCCAGGTGAAAGCCACGAGCGCGAGAGCGGCCCCGGCCACGCCGGCGATCCAGCGTCGCCTCGCGCGCTGACGCACGACGGCGACGTCGAGCGGTCGGTCCATCCTGCTCCTCCTCAGGCCGGCCAAAGCAGCAACCCCCGTGCCACGTCAAATCACTGGCTTTTGAAGATTTCCGCGGTTCGACCCGTACGCCGACGGACGGCGGGCGTCCGGTTTCGGACGATCCTGGGACGCGCACGGCCCACCTCGCGCGTCCGGGCCGCAGGCGGGCCCCTAAAGGAGGTACCGGGATCTCGAGGCCAGGGCCAGGGACAGCCTCGAGCACAGCCCTATTCCGGGCGCGATCCCATGGGCTGCGAGGTGAACGACGCGGTCACAGCCCCATCTGGCGAACGAGGGCCGTGAACCGCGCGTCTTCGCGCACCCCCTCGAACAGGATGGAGAAGTGGGTGGTGGTGAAGAACGACTCTCGCCGCGCCACCGCTTCCTCGAGCCGGTCGAGGGCCTCGCGCGCGTGCCCCATGCCCGCGAAGGGCAAGGCCAGGTGGTATGACGACACCTCGCGCTCGGCCCGCGCGCCTTCGAGCTCCCTGGAGACGGCGCGGGCGTCGTCGTGGCGGCCCGCGCGCCCGTAGGCGAACCCCAGGAACGCCAGGGCCAGCCCTTCGCGGCCGGAGAGGGCGACTGCCCGCTCGAGGAGATGGATCCCTTCTTCGTCGCGGCCGGCGGAGGTCATGAAGGCGCCGAGGACGTTCTGGGCGAAGACGAACCGGCGATCCATCCCGATCACCGCGCCCAGGATGCGCTCGCCTTCCTCGCGATCGCCGGCCTCGTAGGTTGCCCAGCCGAGGATCGCACCCGCCATCAAGGACAGGGGGTCGAGGCGCCACGCCTCCTGCATCGCCAGGAGGGCCTCCTCGGGCCGTCCCTGGCTCAGGAGGCGAATGCCATTCCACTCCCAGGCGGTGGCGTAGTTGGGATCCAGCGCGATCGCCCGGTCGAACGACTCCTCCGAGAGGTCCCAGCGCCAGTCGAAGAAGGCCTGGATCCACCCCATCGTGCAGTGGGCCTCGGCGAGGTCCGGGACCAGCTCGAGGGCCCGCTCGGCGCTCTCTCGAGCCCGGCCGTAGGCTTCGGCGGAGGGCATGTAGCCGTAGTGGCCGAGGATGACGAGGCAGTCCGCGACCCCGACGTGGGCTTCGGCCATCGAGGGGTCGATCGACAGCGCCTCCCCGAACGAGTCCAGCGCCCGTCTCAGCCCGTCCTCGTAGCGCCGACCCCAGAAGGAGCGCCCGCGGAGATAGGCTGTGTAGGCCCGAGGGTCCGGGCCGTGGGTGCGCCGGTGCCCGGGAGAGAGCTCGACGTCGAAGGCCTCTGCCACCGCCCGGGCCACCTCGTCCTGGACCGCGAAGGCGTCGTCCCTGGAGCGGTCGAAGCGGGACGACCAGAGGTGGGTCCCGTCGGGAACGGCGACGAGCCGGACCGAGATGCGCACCTGGTCGCCGGAGCGGCGGACGCTTCCGTCCACGATGGCCGCCACGCCCAGCATCCGGCCCATCTCCAGAGGATCGACGGTCTCGCGATCCATGCGCGAGGCCAGCGTGACGCGGAGTCCCGGCACACGGGAGAGCTCGGTGGCGATCTCCTCGGCGAGGCCGACGCCGAAGTGCGACAGGTCGGGGACGGCGCTGAGGTTCTGCAGGGGGAGGACCGCGATGCTCCGCGTCCGGGCGACGTGAGGGGCCTCCCGGGCGGAAAGGCCCGTGCCGGTGGCCCCCAGGGACCGGGCGACGAGACCCTGCACCGCCTGGCGCTCGAGGTCGCGACGCAGCTCGATCAGCTCGTCCAGCACCGGGGCCAGGGTCCTCGGTCTCGCGGACGGACTGCGGGCCAGGCAGCGGAGCACGATTGCCTCGAAGCTGGCCGGGACCCCGGCCCTCTGCGCCAAGGAAGGCGGTTCTCCACGAAAGGCCCGGGTGAGCCGGGCCAACGAGTCGCCCCGGAAGGGCCGCTCACCCGCCACCATCTCGTAGAGCAAGGTCCCGAATGCGAAGACGTCGCTCTGGGGGCCGGCGTCCTCGCCGAGGAGCTGCTCGGGCGCCATGTAGGCCGGGGTCCCGGCCAGACCGCCGGGCCGTGCATCCGGGGCGTCGACCCGCGCGGCCGGCGTTCGTCGTCTCCTGGCGATGCCGAAATCCAGCACCTTGACCCGGCCGTCCATCGTCACCATGACGTTCTCGGGTTTCAGGTCGTGGTGCGTCACACCGCTGGCGTGGGCGGCCGCGAGCGCGTCGGCGATGGGGATGGCGTAGTCCAGCAGGTGCCGCAGGGGCAGACCGCCGCCCGGCATCAGGCGGCGCAACGTCTGTCCCCGGACCAGCTCCATCACGATGAACGGCGTGCCTCCGCTCTCGTCGATCGCGTGGACCACGATGATGTTCGGGTGGTCGAGGGCGGCCACGGTCCGGGCCTCGCGCCGGAAGCGCTCCAGGTGCTGCGGATCGGAGGTCCAGGCGGCCGGCATGAACTTGATGGCGACCTCGCGGTCGAGGGTCGTGTCGATCGCGCGACAGACCACTCCCATCCCGCCCTCGCCGATCTTCTCGACGATCCGGTAGTGCCCGATCGACTGACCCGGCTTGCCGACCGAGGACTTGCCCGGGCCCGCGCCGCGCGTCTCCCCCGTGAGGTGCTCGTCGAAGGCCTGCTGGAGAAGCCGGTGGGCGCCCAGGGTGTCCAGCTCGGGGTGGTCGAGGAGGCGCCGGGCGTCGGCCAGGAGCTCGGGGTCGCCGGAGCAGGTCCGGCGAAGATACTCGTCGCGCAGGCCGGTCGGTTTCTCGACGGCCTCCAGCAAGACCCACTTGAGCCTCAGGTATCGCGTCAGCTCCATGGCGTCGGGCATCTGCCCCGGGGATTCAGATGCTCGATCATAGACCCAGTTCGACCTCGTTCCGGAGCCGGGCCCGACTCGGTGGTGTAACTCCTCACATTTCGAGGCACTCGGAAACTCCGGTCGCACCATGGACGCCAAACCTCGTCCAATTGCCCCAGACCCACCGAGACGGGCGAAGGGCCGGTCCAGGTCTCGGGCCAGCGTTCGGCCGGCCCGATCGCGGCCCGCACGACCCGTGCACGGCGGGGGAGGTCCTGGCCGCACCGTGTCGCCAGATGGTGCATGATGTGGGAAGCAGTCCAGGCCCGAAGGAGAGCACCGATGCATCGTGGCTTCCGTCTTGGCGTGGCCGTCCTCGTGCTGCCGTGCGCCACGACCCTCGCCGAGGAGCCGGCCGCCTGGCTCGAGCCGGGCGCCCGGGTCCGGCTGACGCTTCCCTGCGAGCCCGGGCGACTCCCCGCAAGCGGCGGCCCGGCCGACGCCTGCCGGGAGGAGGGACGCGTCGTCAGCGTAGAAGGAGACACGGTCACCCTGGCCGTCGCGGAATCGACGCGCCGCTATCCCCTTTCCGCCGCGAGCCGGATCGAGGTGAGCCGGGGGAGCCGGTCGGCCTGGCGCGTCGGCGCCGGGGCCGGGTTCCTGGTCGGGGCCGCCGGGACCTTCGCCCTGTTGAACCAGGGGGAGTCCACCAACCCTTGCGATTCCTCGGCCAATCAGGACGCCATCGGAATGGGCGGCTGCGTGGGCCTCGCCGCCGCGGGCGGGGTGGCGGGCGCGGGGGTGGGGGCCTTGATCGGCAAGCTCTTCAGGACCGAGGACTGGCAGAGGATCCCGGTCGACCGAGTGCGCGTGAGCCTGGGCCCGCGGGTTGGCGCAGGCTTCCGGGTTGCGGTGGCCGTGGCTTTCTAGGCGGTCCTTGCCAGATCACCCCACAGGGCCTGCGCCAGGGCGACGACGGCGATGGCGGCGGTCTCCGAGCGGAGGATGCGGGGGCCGAGGGAGATCGGAGAGTAGCCGGCCTCCCGGAGCCGCTCCTTCTCGGCGCGCTCGAAGCCCCCGGGGGGGCCGACGAGGACGAGGAGCGACTCCGGACGCTCCAGGCTGCCGAGAGGTTCGCGATCCCCGGCCTCGAGGAGAGCCGCCTTCGTCCCGTCGAAGGGGTGCTCGAGGAGGCGGTCCAGGGTGGTGGTGGGCTCGAGGTGGGGGACGGTGGCCCGGCCGCACTGCTCGGCGGCGCCGGTGACCACGCGGTCCCAGCGCTGGTCCCGGGTGCCCTTGAGGGCGGGACGGGCGGCGGCGTCGGTCCGGGCGGTGACCACGGGCCAGACCTCGGTGACGCCGAGCTCGGTGGCCTTCTGGAGGACCAGCTCCATGCGGTCACCCCGCAGGGCGGAGAGGGCCAGCACGAGGTGCAGGGGCGACTCCGGGCGCGTGTCGACGGGAGGCCCGAGCTGCGCGGAGACCGCCCGCCGGGTGACCCGGTCGAGCGTCGCGGTGAACTCCGCGCCCCGGCCGTCGAAGACGAGGACGTCGGCTCCCGGGCGAAGCCTCAGGACCTCCCGGGCGTGGTGGGCGGTGTGCTCGGGCAGGACGATCCGGGCCCCGGGGGCCGCGTCCGGCACGTGAAAGCGCGGCCGGCTCACGCCGGCCCCCGGTAGACGAGCGCCGCCCACTCTCCGTCCTGGCGCACCTCGGGCGAACCGCAGGCCACGTAGGCACCCTGCACCGCCGGGAGGTCCGAGTCGAGGAGCCCGGAAAGCACCAGGGCGCCCGAGGGCCCTCGGAGTGCCGCGATCGGCGCGGCGTGGGCCACGAGAAGGGGCGGGGTCAGGTTCGCGAGGACCACGTCGAAGGCGCGGGGTCGAAAGGGCTCGGCGCCGTCCCCCCGGACGACGCGGAGGGGAGCCCCGTTGAGGACGGCGTGGTGGACGGCGGAAGCCGCGGCCTCCGGATCGGTGTCGGTGGCCACCACCAGGCGGGCCCCGAGGCGCACGGCGGCCAGGCCCAGGATCCCGGTGCCGGCGCCCACGTCGATCACCCGGCCGAGGTCGCGCTCGTCGGCGAGGTCTTCGAGGGCCCCGAGGCACAGCCGGGTGCTCTCGTGGGTCCCGGTGCCGAAGGCACGGCCGGGATCGACCACGATGAGGTCCGCGTCGTCCGCCGGAAGGTCCCAGGGGGGGGCGATGGCGAAGCGGCCGACCCGGAAGGCGCGGAAGGTCTCCCGGAAGCGGGCCACCCAGTCCACCTCGGGAATGGGCACCGCCTCGATCGTCGCCGCCGGGAGGGCCTCCTCGAGGCGTCCGCGGCTGATCTCGTCGGGGAAGTAGGCAAGGAGGGAAGTGCGGCCGGCCTGCGCCACGCCCACCTCGATGCCCGCGGTGCCCAGCTCCCAGAGGACGGCGGTGGCGAGGTCCTCGTCGGGCTCGGGCACGGTCACTCGAAGGGCACGCATGACGTCTGCGAGGATATCAGCCGAAGATGTCCTTCATCCGCTCGAAGAGGGACTTCTCCTTGCCTTGCATGTCGGGCACGGGCAGCGTCTCCGCGAGCTGCTGGACCAGCTTGCGCTGCTCGGCGTCGAGACGAGTGGGCACCTCGACCCGGACGAGAACGTGGAGGTCGCCGCGGCCCCGGCCACCGAGCTGAGGCACGCCCTCGCCCCGCAGACGGATGACGCTGCCCGACTGGGTGCCCTCGGGAACGGTGAGCTTGGCCTTGCCCCCCTCGAGGGTGGGGATGTCCAGGGTGGCGCCGAGGGTGGCCTGGGGAAAGCTGACCGGGATCTCGCAGAACAGGTGCGTCCCGTCCCGCCGGAACAGCGCGTGCTCCTGCACCCGCAGGACGACGTAGAGGTCGCCGGCGGGCCCGCCCAGGGGCCCCGCCTCACCCTCTCCGGTGATCCGCAGCTGCGAGCCGTTGTCGACCCCGGGAGGGACCTTGATCTGGAGGGTCCGCTCCGCGGTGACGTGCCCCTCGCCCCGGCAGGTCGGGCACTGCTCGGTGACGATCCGCCCCGTGCCGCGACAGTGGCCGCAGGAGCGAGCCACGCTGAAGAAGCCCTGCTGGAAGGTCACCTGGCCCGCGCCCCCGCAGCTGGGACAGGTCGAGGGCTTCGTGCCGGGGGCGGCTCCGGAGCCGGAGCACTTCCCGCAGGGCTCGGCCCTCGGGATCTTGATCTGGGTCTCGGTCCCGAAGGCCGCCTCCTCGAAGGAGATCTCGAGGTTGTAGCGCAGGTCGGCGCCGCGCCGGGGGCCACGCCGGCGACCGAACAGGTCGCCGAAGCCGAAGAAGTCGCCGAGGATGTCGCTGAAGTCGGCGAAGATGGTGGGGTCGAAGCCCACGCCTCCGGCGCCGCCCACCCCCGCGTGGCCGTAGGTGTCGTAGCGCCGTCGCTTCTCGGGATCCCCCAGGACGCCGTAGGCCTCCGCCGCCTCCTTGAAGCGCTCCTCGGCCTGGGCATCGCCGGGGTTGCGGTCGGGGTGGTACTTGAGCGCCAGCTGCCGGTAGGCGGACTTCACCTCCTGCTCGGAGGCGTTGCGGGGCAGGCCCAGGATCTCGTAGTAATCTCGCTTGGAAGCCATCTGACCTCAGGCCGCGCGTGCGGAAGGGGGTCGGAGGCGGCGCCGACCGGCGGCGGCGGACGTCACGGACGGAGCATGGCCTGGCCGATGACGGTGGCCGCCTTCTCCATGTCCGCCAGCCGGCCCTTGAGCTCGTCGATGTCGCCTCCGCCCTTGGCCGCCTTCGCCCTCTCGATGGCCTCGAGGATGCGCTGCTGCTCGTCCTCGTTCAGCTTTCCCTCCAGGGCCTGGACCGACCTCATGGTGTTGGCGACCAGCCCGTCGAGCTGACGGACGACGGCCTCGAGGTCCTTGCGGCTGCGCTCCTCCAGCTCCTGGCCACGCGTCTCCTCCACGAGGCGGCTGACCTCGGCCTGGCTCAACCCGCCGGAGGGGTGGATGACCATGGACTGGCTGCGACCGGTGGCCTGGTCCTGGGCCGACACCGAGACGATGCCGTTGACGTCGATCTCGAAGGAGACCTCGATCTGGGGCACCCCCTTGGGCGCCGGGGGGATGTTGGTGAGCTCGAACTTGGCCAGGCTCTTGTTGTAGGCGGACATGTCGCTCTCGCCCTGCAGGACGTGCACCTCCACCCGTGTCTGGTTGTCGGCGACGGTGGTGAAGACCCGGCTCTTGCGGGTGGGGATCGTGCTGTTGCGCTCGATCAGGGAGGTGAAGGTCCCGTCCTTGGTCTCGATGCCCAGGGTGTGGGGAGTGACGTCCAGGAGGACGAGGTCCTTGACCTCGCCCTGGATGATGCCGGTCTGGATGGCCGCCCCCATGGCCACGCCCTCGTCGGGGTTGACGGCCCGGTTCGGCTCGCGGCCAAAGACCGTCTTGGCCAGCTCGGTCACCCTGGGGGCCCGGGTCTGCCCTCCGACCAGCAGCACCTCGTCGATCTGCTCCGGCTCGAGACCGGCGTCCTCGAGGCAGCGCTGGCAGGGCTCGATCGTGCGCTCGAGGAGGTCCTTGGTGAGGGCCTCGTAGTTGTCCCGCGCGAGGACGGTGTTCAGGTGCTTGGGACCGGAGGCGTCGGCGGAGATGAAGGGCAGGACGATCTCGGTCTGCTGGGCGGTGCTGAGCTCGCACTTGGCCTTCTCCGCCGCCTCCTTGAGACGCTGCAGCGCCATGCGGTCCTGCTTGAGGTCGATGCCGGTCTCCTGCTGGAACTCGGAGATGAGCCAGTCGATGATCCTCTGGTCGAAGTCCTCTCCGCCGAGGTAGGTGTCGCCTCCGGTGGCCCGGACCTGGAACAGCCCCTCCGCCATCTCCAGGATCGTGATGTCGAAGGTGCCGCCGCCGAGGTCGAAGACCGCGACCATCTTGCCGTCGCCCCCGGCGGACTTGAGACCGTAGGCCAGGGCGGCGGCGGTGGGCTCGTTGATGATGCGCGAGACCTTCAGGCCCGCGATCAGCCCGGCGTCCTTGGTGGCCTGCCGCTGGGGGTCGTTGAAGTAGGCGGGGACGGTGATGATGGCCTCCTCCACCGTCTCGCCGAGGTAGTCCTCGGCCGCCGCCTTCAGCTTCTGGAGCACGAAGGAGGAGATCTGGGGAGGCGAGTAGACGTTGTCCTCGATCTTGATGTGCAGGTCCCCGTTCTCGGCCGAGACCAGCTCGAAGGGCAGGAAACGGCGCGCCTGCTCCGCCTCGGGGGAGTCGGACTTGCGGCCGATGAGGCGCTTGACCGCGAAGACCGTGTTCCTGGGGTTGGTCAGGGCCTGTCGCTTGGCGATCTGCCCGACCAGGCGCTCGCCCTTGGCAGTGAAGCCGACGATGGACGGGGTGGTGCGGGCCCCCTCCTGGTTGGGGATGACCTGGGGGACGCCGCCCTCCATCACCGCCACGCAGGAGTTCGTCGTGCCCAGGTCGATTCCGATCATCTTGCCCAAGTCGAACCTCGCTCCCTCTCGTGATGCGGACGGCTACCGCGGCTCGCCGTCGCCCGCGCCGGCCCCTTCCGGCTCGGCGCTCTTGGCGACCTTGACCAGGGCGGGGCGCAGCAGGCGCTCCCCGAACGAGTATCCCTTGCGCAGGACCTCCGCCACCGACCCGTCCGCGAACCCGGGTACGGGCTCGTGGAGCAGGGCCTGGTGCACGGTCGGGTCGAACGCCTCCCCCTCCGCGGGGTCGACGGCGACGACGTCGTGCGACTCGAGGAGGCCCATGAGCTCGCGGTAGGTCAGCTCGACGCCCTTGCGCAGCTCGTCCGGGCTCCCGCCGACCGAGAGCGCGCGCTCCAGGTTGTCCACCGTGCCCACGATCTCACGGAAGACGGCGGCCAGGGCGTCCTGGGCGGCGGTGTGCCGGTCACGCTCCACCCGCCGCCGGTAGTTCTCGAAGTCCGCACGGCGTCGCAGGACCGCCTCCCGCAGCTCGTCCCGCTCCCGGCGCAGGGCCTCCAGCTCCTCCTCGGGAGAGGGCGCCTCCGTCCCCGGCACCTCCTCCAGACCGCTCTCGTCGGGCGCCGCCGCCTCCTCCTCGCGACCCTCCTCGGGCCCGTCCGCACCCGCCCCGCTCGTCGACGGGGATCTTGCGCGGGCCGCTCACGAGCGCAGCCCTCTCAGGGTCTGTCCCAGCGCGCGGCCCACCTCCTCGACCAGGGCCACCACCCGCCCGTACTCCATCCGGGTCGAGCCCAGGACGCCGAGACCCCAGCCCTCGTCCTCCTCCACGCGGCAGCGGGTGGTCACGAAGGACAGGTCCCGCAGATCGGGGTCGGGGTTCTCGCTCCCGATGAGCACGCGCACTCCCTCGGTGCTGATGCAGGCGTTGAGGATGGCGACGAGACGGCCCTTCTCCTCGAAGGTCCGGAGGAGGATCCTCATCCGCTCCAGGTCCTCGAACTCCGGTCGCGACAGCATGTTCGATGTCCCGTCGAGGGCCACGCTGGCCTCGGCCTCGGAGAGGGAGAAGACGCGTTCGCCGAGGGCCACGACCTTGTTCAGGAGCGAGTCGTAGAGGGCCTTCTCTTCCTGCATGAGGCCGAGGAGCTTCTCGCGAATGGCGGACAGCGTCATGCCCGAGAAGTGGGTGTTCAGGTAGTTGGCGCAGGCCTGCAGGTCCTCGCGGCTGAGCTCCTCCTCGATCTCGATGACCTTCTGGGTGAGGAGGCCCGTGGCCGAGACCATCACCACCAGGACCCGGGGGGCAGCGAGGGGGACGAGGTCGATGTGGCGAAAGCTCGTGCGGGCGATGTCGGGGGCGAGGACGAAACCCACCGCCCGGCTCAGGCTCGAGAGGACGTGCGACGCGTTCTCCATGACCCGCTCCGCCGAGGCGTCGGGGGCGGAGATCGCGGAGGCGATGGCCGCGGCGTCCCCGGGGGAGAGGGGCGACGGCTCCATCAGGCTGTCGACGAAGAAGCGGTAGCCGTCGTCGGTGGGCACCCGGCCCGCGCTCGTGTGCGGGTGGTCGAGATAGCCGAGGGCCTCCAGGTCCGCCATGATGTGGCGCACCGTGGCCGGCGACAGGGTCCGTCTCAGGGCCCGGGCGAGGTTCTGCGAGCCCACCGGCTCGCCGGTCTCGATGTGCAGTTGGATGAGGGTCCGGAGTATCTCCCTCCGGCGATCGTCAAAGGCGGTCGCGGGCATACTTCGCTCGGGAAATTATACGGCGGCCGGGAGAAACGGCAAAAGCGCCGCCGGGGCGAGGGGGGCCGGGCCTCAGGCGCCCGGCTTCCCGCCGCCGTCCCGGGGCGGGGACATGTCGCTGTTTCCCTTGAACGTCGCGCCTTCCACGATCACCACGCGGGGGGCCCGGATGTTCCCGGTGAGGCGGCCGGTGGCTTCGATGTGGACTCTCTGGGCGGCCTGGCAGTCGCCGGTGATCTCGCCGGCCACGACCACGGACTGGGCGTTGACCGTGGCCTTCACGCGCCCCCCGGGACCGACCCGCAGGTCGCGACTGATGCGGATGGTGCCCTCGACCGTGCCCTCCACGAGGACGTTCTCGTCGCCGGTGATGTCTCCCTTGACCACCGTCTTCGGGCCGATCACGCAATCGGTCGTCGCGCTGGGAGCCGGGGACCGCGTCGGGGCCTTGGCGGGCGCCTTGGCCGCGGGGGGGATGCCGGGACGGGGAGCTTCCTGCGCAGGCTTGCTCTCAGTCTTGCCGAAGATACCCATTGATCTCCTCCGAAAACAGCCCGTTCTCCCCGGGCTTCGCGCGCCGAGTCTGGAGCGGGCGACGGGGTTCGAACCCGCGACTCCGAGCTTGGGAAGCTCGTACTCTACCAACTGAGCTACGCCCGCCCCGCGCAAGAAAACTCCATCGATGATAGCCAGCGTCCCGCGGGCGGTCAAGGGCCTCCGCGGAAAGCTCAGGAACGGATGACCGCGAGCACCTCGTCCCGGCGCCGGCGCATGTCCTCGGAGCTCCCCGCCTCCAGGTTCAGCCGCAGCAGGGGCTCGGTGTTCGACGGCCGGACGTTGAAGTGCCAGTCGGCGTAGTCGACGGAGATGCCGTCCCGCGTGTCGATACGGGCGTCGTGGTACCGCTCCTCCAGGAGCGCGAGGGCGCGCGGCACGTCGTCCACCCGGGAGTTGATCTCGCCGGAGATGTGGTACCGCTCGCGCAGGGGAGCGACGATCTCGCTGAGCCGGCGGCCCTCGCGCCCCAGGCGCTCCAGCACGAGCAGGGCCGGGATCATGCCGTTGTCGGCGAACCAGTTGTCGCGGAAGTAGAAGTGCCCGGAGACCTCGCCTCCGAAGGTCGCGTCCTCCTTCCGCATCCGCTGCTTGATGAAGGCATGGCCGACGCGATTGACCAGGGGGATCCCCCCGGCGGCCCGGACCCGATCCGGGACCGCACGCGAGGCACGCACGTCGTAGATGATCTTCGCCCCCGGCTCGCGGCGGGCGAAGGCCTCGCCGAGCAGCGCGGTGACGAAGTCTCCGGGCACGTAGGTCCCGGTGTCGTCGACGAAGAAGCACCGGTCGGCGTCGCCGTCCCAGGCGATGCCCAGGTCGGCGCCCTCGGCCCGGACGCGCTCCACGACGTCTCGTCGGTTCTCCTCCAGGAGCGGGTCTGCGGGGTGGTTGGGAAAGGTGCCGTCGAGCTCGAAGTACATGCGCACGGTCTCGACCCGCAGGCGGTCAAAGATGGCCGCCGCCCCGACCGCGCCCATTCCGTTGGCGGCGTCGAGGACGACCTTGAGGGGGGGGATCAGGGCCGGGTCGACGAAGGAGAGACAGTGGCGGGCATAGTCGGCGACGGGGGATTCGAGCTCGAGGCTTCCCGCCGCCGGTGGCGCCTCCGCGTAGCGTCCCTCCAGGAGCCAGTCCCGAATCTCGCCGATGCCGGCGTCCCCGGAGAGGGGGAGGGCGCCGCGGCGGACGAGCTTCATGCCGTTCCAGTCCTTCGGGTTGTGCGACGCGGTCACGATCGCACCCCCCTCCAGATCGTGGCTGGCCACCGCGTAGTAGAGGATGTCGGTGCCGACGACCCCGACGTCGACCACGTCGCATCCCTGGGAGCGCGCGCCCTCGACGAAGGCGGACGCGATCTCGGGCGACGAGGTCCGACAGTCCCGGCCCACCGCGATCCGGCGGGCCCCGAGGTAGGCGACGAAGGCCCGGCCCACCCGTCGCGCCAACTCGGGGTGGAGCTGCCGGGGAACGAGGCCGCGGATGTCGTAGGCCTTGAAGATTCCGGGGTCGATCGAGGTCATCACGCCGTCTCCGATCAGGGCAGGGAGCTCCGGGAGAAGTCGCTCAGCACCGTCCCCTCCCCGAGGAGGACCCCTTCGAGCCGGGCCCTGCGACCCACGCGCACGCCGGTCCCCAGGAGGGAGGCGACCACCTCGGCCTCCGCGGCGACGACGACGCCGCGCCAGAGGACGCTGTCGCGGATCCGCGCTCCCGCCGCCACCTGGACGTCGGCCACCAGGACCGCGTCCGGCCCGACGTGGGCGCCGCCCTCCACCGCGCAGCCGGGCCCGATGTAGAACGGCGCCTCGAGGACGGCATCGCCGGCCACACGGGCCTGGCGGTGGATCCAGCCCCCGGCGCGGGCCGTGCCGTCCAGTGCGACGGGGAATCGCCCGGCCAGGATGTCCCGATGGACCTCGAGGTACTTCCGGGGGGTGCCGATGTCGATCCAATAGCCGTCGTGGACGGGTCCGAGCACCCGGTCACCGCGGGCGAGGAGGGCGGGAAAGAACTGCCGCTCGATCGAGTGCTTCTCCCCCGGGGGCATCAGCTCGAGCACCCTCTTCTCGAGGATGTAGACGCCGGCGTTGATGGTGTTGGAGCGGATCTGCTCCGGGCGTGGCTTCTCGACGAAGCGGACGACTCTCCCCTCGAGATCGGTCTCCACGAGGCCGTAGGCCTCGGGGTTGGACACCGGCGTGAGAACGATGGTGGCGGCGGCGCCCTGCGCCTCGTGCCGGGCCACCACCGCGGCCAGGTCGATGTCGGCCAGGACGTCGCCGTTGAGGACGATGGACCGCTCGTCGAGGAGCGGCTCGGCGTTCTTGACCGCGCCCCCGGTGCCGAGCGGCGTCTCCTCCACCGCGTAGCGGATCCGCACCCCGAGGGCCCGGCCATCGCCGAACACCGCCTCGACCCGCTCCGGGTGGTAGGCCACCGAGAAGATGACCTCGGAGACGCCGGCGCCGGTTAGGAGGTCGATCTGGTGGCGCAGAAAGGGCCGGTCGACGACCGGCGCCACCGGCTTCGGGATCGAGAGGGTCAGCGGTCGGAGCCGCGTTCCCTCGCCCCCGGCGAGGATGACTGCTTTCATGGTCGAGAGCGACGCCCGAGGGGAGCGCCGCGGGCCGCAGATCTTAGCACCTCGACCGCGGGCCCGCGATCTTGACTCCCTTCCGTCCATCCACTATCGTCCGCGCGTTGAATCTGCCGAACGCGCTGACGCTGCTCCGGATGTTCCTCGTTCCTCTCCTGGTCGTCGTCCTCCTGACGCGTGTGGAGGGCCACGCGTACCTGGGGGCGGGGATCTTCGGGCTGGCGGTGCTGACCGACTACCTGGACGGCTACTTCGCCCGGCGGCGCAACGAGGTGACGCGCCTGGGCATCCTGCTGGACCCGCTGGCCGACAAGCTGCTGATCGCGGCCGCCCTCCTTTCCCTGGTGGAGATGGGCCTCGTGCCGGCCTGGATGGTGATGATCATCCTGGCCCGGGAGCTGGCGGTCACCGCGCTGCGCAACGTGGCGGCGGGGAAGGGGGTGCTGATCGGCGCCTCCGGCCTGGGCAAGGCCAAGATGGTGGTCCAGGTGACCGCGGTCCTGATGCTCATGCTCTCGCCGGCCCATCCCGCGCTCCGACGGCCCGGCATCGCCGTTCTCTGGCTGGTGGTGCTGATCACCCTGTGGTCCGGGGCCGACTACTTCTTCCGGTTCTGGCGCGAGGTCGTGCGCGCGCCGCAGCGGGAGTCCGGCCCGGGAGGGGGAGACGAAGCCTGAACACGTCGGGGGCCTGACCTCGCGGCCAGGCCCCCGGTAGGCGCGGGCGGGAGGCCCCGCTCAGCGCAGCTCGACCTGGTCCCCGATCATGATCTCCTCGCGGGAGTAGGTGATCTTGGCGGTCGAGGTCGTGTCTCGCGCGGCCACCACCGTCGCCTCGCCCACGACGTTGCGGGGGGTCGGGACCGAGGGATACATGATCCGGTACACCGAGAAGACGTTGCCCGGGGCGACCCCGTCCGCCGCGCCGGCGTTGATGATCACGAACTGCCCCTGGCCACCCATGGCGGCGTTGTCCTGCAGATCGACGACATAGCGATCGATCTTGCCCGTGGGGGGCGTCAGGCGGTCGGAATAGGGGTTGCCCACGACCATGGGGACGTTCACGCGCTCGAAGGGCTTCAGGTAGTCGGCGGCGTGGATGTCGATGCAGGACTCCTCCACCACCGCGGTGGCCGAGTCTTCCTGCACGAGGATCACCTTGACCCATCCCGTCGTCTCCACCTTGGTTCCGATCTTGTCCCCGGTGACGGGGTGACGAACCGGATAGGAGGCGTGGTGCAGGGTGTAGAGATCACCGGCCCTCACGCCGGCGTTGCTCCCCTTGCTCAGATAGACGATATCCCGCTCGGCGAGGGCGACCTTGTCCCCGCCTTGCTCCGAGCCGATGACGTACAGGCTCTCGTCCTCCTCTTCGGTGGCGACGTACATCGCGCACTGCAGGGAGGTCTCCTCCGTGACCGGCCGCAGGGCGACGCCGGCGCCCTCCTCGGCACCGGCTTCTCCGACCCCGAACTCCTCGCCGACGCCCTCGGGTCCCCCGAGGGCCAGCTCCTCCCCGGCGCCGGCGGCAATCAGGGCGAGATCGGGCAGGACCACGGGATCGCCGGGATAGATCCAGTGCGCGTCCGTGATGTACGCGTTGCCGTCCCAGAGCTGGGGCCAGAGATAGGGGTTGTCCAGGTAGCGGGCGGCGAGATCCCAGAGGGTGTCGCCGCGCTCGACGATGTGGAAGGCGGCCCCTTCGGGGATGCTCGTGGGGTACGAGGTGTTCTTCGTCCAGTGGGGGGCCACCGTGGCGGGCCCGGTCTGAATGCCCACCGGCGGGGCGTCCTGCGCCGCCGCGAGCACCCCGACGAGGGCCAGTGCCACGAGGCCACCGAGAATTGCCTTCGGTCTCACAGCGTTTACCTCCCGGACGGGCCCGCTCCCGTCCTCACGCACCCTGCAGGACCCTCGGCGGACCCGAGGGTCAGACGGACGGTATCAGGAGAAAACGGCTTTCGTCAAGCGGTTTTTGGGCAATTCCCCAAAGTGACACTTGAGGTCAGCTCGGGGGCGGCGGTCCATCCGCGGTCGCGGCGGACGCGGCCGGCGGCTTCGGTCCGGGCGGGGGGGTGGCGGGCGCCTCCTCGGCGGGGGGAAGCATGACGGGCATCTCCGCGAGAAGCTCGCGCGCCTTGGGAACCCACTGGCTCTCCGGGTACTCCTCCTCCAGCCGGGCGAAGACGGGGCGCGCCTCGAGGAAGCGCGCGGAGGCGGTGAGGGCCTCCCCGAGGCGGAAGATCACCTCGTCGAGCGCCTCGTAGTCCGGGTACTCCCGGAGCACGCGTTGGTAGCGTCCGATCGCCGCTCGCCACGCCTTCCGGGTCTTCTGGTAGAACTGCCCGACCATGAACTCGGACTGGGCCAGGGTCTGGCGGCACTGCTGGATGCGCTCCCGTGCCGGCTCGACGTACTCGGAGTTGGGATAGACGTCCAGCAGTCGCTGGTACTCGTCGAGCGCCTGCAGCGTCGGCGTCTGGTCCCGGTCCGGGTTGTTCATCTGCCGGAAGTAGGCCTCCGCGGCCTGAAACTGGGCATAGGCGGCCCGGGGGGCCGAGGGGTAGAGGGTGAGGAACTCGCGGTAGGCGGCCACGGCGAGGATCGCGTTTCCGGGCCCTCCCTGCTTCAGATAGCTGTCGGCGAGGGCGATCCGCGCTTCCGGCTGGTACTGGCTCTGCGGAAACGCGTCGATGATGCGTCGGAAGTACTGGCGGGCCGAGTCCCAGTCCTTGTCCTCCACCGCCTGCTGGCCCGCGTCCCAGACCACCTGATCGGACGGGCTGGAGAGCTTCTCGAGGTCGATGCTGCTGCTCGCGCACCCCCCCAGCAGCGTGACCAGGACGAGCCCGACGGCGAGACGCTCCCTCAACGACGCCCCCGCAGCCACTCCCGCTCGCAGGCGGGGCCCGCCTCGCGCCCGACCCGGGGCTCGGGGCCAAGGTCTTCTCGGGGGGCGGTGGCGTCGGCAAGGCTGTCTCGCATGTCGCCTCTCTGGGCTCTCTCGCGCTGGATTCGGAGCGGACGCGCGCTGATCCCCTCGACGAGCCGGGGCACGTGGTTGAGCTCGGCGCGCTCGCCTCCTCCCCCGTTATACACGGACCCGGGCCGGCCGGAAACCGCGGCCGCCGGGCGGGCGGCCGCGGCATCGGAGACGAGCGTGAGGTCGCGGGCCGCCTTCATGCCAAGAGGTCCCCGGAGGCCGCGCTCACCGGCAGGCCTCGACCAGCCGTCGCGAGGCCGCCTCGGGGTCGCCCTTCGAGAACGCGGCGGACCCGGCCACGATGATCTCGGCGCCCGCGTCGACGATGGTGCGGACGTTCTCCGCGGTCACGCCCCCGTCGATCTGGATGCGGGCCTTCAGCCCGCGTGCGCCGAGGGTCTTGTGGAGGCGGCGGATCTTGTCGAGGGACGGGGGCAGGAAGGTCTGTCCGGAGAAGCCGGGGTTCACCGTCATCAGGAGGACCCGGTCCACCTCGGGGAGGATCTCCTCGAGGGCGCAGAGCGGCGTCGACGGGTTCAGGGCCACGCCGGCCTCCACGCCCCGCTCGGCGATGCGGGCCATGGCCCGCTGCAGGTGGGGGACGGCCTCGACGTGCAGGCTCAGGGAGCTGGCGCCGGCCTCCACGAACGTGTCGATGTAGCGATCCCCCCTCTCGACCATCAGGTGAACGTCGACGGGAAGGCGCGTGGCCCGTCGGACCGCCTTCACCACCGCCGGTCCCAGGGTGAGGTTGGGGACGAACTGCCCGTCCATGACGTCCACGTGAATGGCGCCGGCGCCGCCGCGCTCCACGGCGGCGACCTCCTCGGCGAGGCGACCGAGGTCGGCTGCGAGGATGGAGGGCGCGAGGATCACGAGGCCGCCCTGCTGACGTCGAGGCTGAGGGGGGTCCGGGGGGCCACCCGGTGTCCGGCCGGGGGCAGCTGACGGAGAACGATCCCGGGGGCCACCCCGGGATAGGTCCGGTAGCGCACGTCCGTGACCTTGAAGCCCAGCGCCTGGAGCGAGGACAGCACCGCCTCCGCGCTCCGACCGATGAGGTCGGGCATGACGTAGGCGGCCCGGCCCGGGCCCCGGCTGACGAGAAGCGCCGCGCCGTCTCCCGGGGCGTCCGTCTCGCCCGACACCGGCCGCTGGACCAGCACCGTGTCCTCCGGGGCCATGCTGTCCACCTCGACCACGTGGGCGAGGGGCAGACCCGCCTGCTCGAGGGCGATCCGCGCGGTCCGCACCGACTGGCCCTCGACCGCAGGCACGGTGATGCGCCGCGGCCCCAGGCTCACCCAGACCCGGACCTGCCGGTGGACCTTGAGGGTCCCGCCCGGAGGGGGCTCCTGGGCGATGACGTGGTCCGCGGGCACGGCCGCATCGTACCGGCGGCCCTCCACCCGGACGTCGAGCCCGCGGTCCGCGGCCAGGGCGCTCGCGTCGGGCAGCGCGCGGCCGACGACTCCGGGCACCGCCACGTCCCGAGCGGAGAGAACCACGCGCATGGTGACGACGGCACTCCCCCCCAGCGTGGCCAGGAGGGCCGCACCGAGAAGCGCGTTTCGGGCGAGGAATCGGAGAACTGTTCGAAAGGTCAAGTCAGGGCAGTCCCGTGAGGAGCGTGACCTCTCAGGCTACCACATCGCCCCGAGCCCCCGAGCGGGCGCGCCCGAGCCGCGCGGCGAAGAAGGCGTCGCCCCCATCCCGCGCCGGGCTCATCTTGAGGAACGGTCCCGCCGCGAACGGCTTCGCCCAGGGGGGCAGCTCCTCGGGCTGGAGCTCCGGGTGGGCGTCCAGGAAGGGTCGGAGCACGCCCTCGTTCTCCTCGTCCTCGACCGAGCAGGTCGCGTAGACCAGCCGTCCTCCGGGGCGGACCAGTGGACCGAGGGCCTCGAGCAACGCCCGCTGACGCCGGGCGTGTCGCGGCAGATCCGCCGGCTCGAGGCGCCAGCGGATGTCGGGGTGGCGGGCCAGGGTGCCCAGGCCGCTGCACGGGGCGTCGACGAGAACCACGTCGAAGGGGCCCCGGAAGGGAGGTCTCAGCCCGTCGGCCCCGACCACGAGGACGTTGTCCGCACCCCAGCGCGCGCGGATCCCGGCCAGGGTCCGGAGTCGTCGCGGGGCCGCCTCCGCCGCCAGCACGCGGCCGTCGGGCGCGATCTCGTCGGCGATGAGGAGCGCCTTGCCTCCCGGGGCGGCGCAGGCATCGAGGACCGTTCCCGGCGCCACCGCGAGCCGCGCGACCATCTGGGAGCCGAGGTCCTGGACGTAGACGAGCCCGCGACCGGCCAGCTCGGCCACGGGCCCAGCGGTGGCCTGCCAGATCCCGGGCAGGGCCGTGCCCGCGACGACCAGGCCGGCCTCACGGGCGAGCTCCCGCGCGCCGGGAACGCGCGGGTTGAACCGCAGGAAGGTCGGGGGCGCCTCCAGAAGAGCCCGGGCCCGGGCCACCGCCTCCTCGGCGCCGAGGCGACCCAGCCAGCGCTCGGCCAGCCAGCGGGGGAGTGAGCCTGCCGAGGTCAGCCACGCGAGGGGGTCGGCCGCGGGGTCGGGTGCGGGGGGCGGGCCCTCCTTCTGCAGCCGACGCAGCACCGCGTTGACGAAGCCGGTGGCGGCGCCCCGGGGCTCGACGGCGCGAGCGAGGGCGACCGACTCGGACACCGCGGCGTGCGCGGGAACCCGGAGGAACAGGAGCTGGTAGACCCCCAGCCGCAGGACGTCCCGCACCGCCGGCCGGGGTCGCCTCCCGGGGCGGGAGGACAACGCCCCCACCACGTGGTCCAGCCAGCCTCTCCGCCGCAGCGTGCCCAGGACGAGCTCGTGCAGGAAGGCGCGCTCCCGGGGGTCGAGGTCCTCGATCTCGTCCGTGGCCAGGGCGTCGGCGAGCGTGCCGTGTCCGCGACGGAGGGCGCCGAGGACCGAGAGTGCCAGGGGCCGGGCGGAGCCGGGCACGCGCGCCTCCTCAGCCGAGACGATCGCCGGGGCGGATCCGCGACCCGGCGGCGAAGGCGGCGGCGTCCATGGCGCGGCGGCTCTCCGGCTGGACCTCGACGACGAGCAGGCGGCTGCCCTGGCCGCAGGCCACGACGAGCCCCTCGGACCCGAGGGCGACGATGGTGCCCGGCGCCCCCTCGGGCTCCGCGGGGGCCCTGTCCACCGGGCGCGCTCGACGCACCTTGAGCGTCCGGCCGCCCAGCGAGGTGAAGGACCCGGGCCAGGGGTGGAAGCCACGGATGCGGCAGTCCAGGTCGTGGGCGGTCCGCTCCCAGTCGAGGCGCCCGTCCTCCTTCCGGAGAAGCGGCGCCAGCGTGGCCTGCGCGGGATCCTGCGGTGTCGGCTCCAGGAGGCCGTCGGCGAGGCCGCGCACGGTCTCGGCCAGGACGTCGGCGCCGAGCCGGGCCAGTCGGGGCTCGAGGTCGGCCGCGGTCTCCTCCGCGCGGATGGCGATCGGCCGCCGCAGGAGAACCGGTCCCGTGTCCAGGCCCTCGTCGATGAGCATGGTGCTGACCCCGGTCGTCGTCTCCCCGCCCGCGATGGCCCACTGGATGGGGGCGGCGCCCCTCAACCTGGGGAGCAGCGACGCGTGGACGTTCACCGTGCCTCTGGGGGCGATGTCGATGACCGAGCGGGGCAGGATCTGCCCGAAGGCGACCACCACCTGCAGCTCCGGGCCCAGGCGGCGCAGAGCGTCCTGGGCCTCCTCGTCGCGCACACGGCGCGGCTGCAGGACGGGCACACCGCGGGCCTGGGCGACCGGCTTCAGGGGAGGCGGCGCGAGGGCCTTGCCCCGGCCCTTTCCGCGATCCGGTTGCGTGACGAGCGCGGCCACGTCGTGGCCGGAGTCCAGGAGCTCCTCGAAGCAGGGAATGGCGAACGCCCCGCTCCCGAGGAAGACGATCCGCACCCCTACTTCTCCCAGCCCTCGCGGACGCGCTTGCGGAGCCGCCGCTTCAGCAGGTCGCGCTTCAGCGGAGAGAGCCGGTCCACGAAGAGCAGGCCGTCGATGTGGTCGATCTCGTGGCAGAAGGCGCGGGCCAGCAGCCCGGTGGCCTCGTGGACCCGCTCCTGGCCGTCGGGGTCCAGGCCCTTCACCTTGACGCGGGCCGGGCGCGTCGGAGTCCCCCCGTAGCCCGGGACGGACAGGCAGCCCTCCTCCTCACACTGCTCGCCCTCGCGCTCGAGGAACTCGGGGTTGACGAGCCGGATCAGCTGCGACGGGTCCTCGCCCACCGAGAGGTCGATCACGATGACGCGGAGGGGGACGCCCATCTGGGGGGCGGCCAGGCCGACGCCGGGTGCCGCGTACATGGTCTGCACCATGTCGGCCAGCAGGGTGCGGATGGAGTCGTCGATCTCCGCCACCGGCTCCGCCGGCCCGTGGAGGACGGGGTCTCCGTACTTGACGATGGGACGAATGGGCATGACCGCCCGATTATCCCCGCTCCCGCCCCCGGAGGCGAAATGAGCGGCACTCGGCAGTGCGGCCGCGCCTGCGGCCTCGCTCGGCCGCCCACGCGCTCGGGCTGCCGCACTCTGGACGTCTTCCACCGCTGCCGCTCCTGCCGGGCTCTCCCGACGCGGGCGGCTGCGGTCGGCCACCCGGCTGCGGGCCCGCAAGCTTCGAAGTGGAGCAGGGTCCTCGCCGGGGCCCGGCCGCCGCAGCCTCGACGCTTCTGGACACGCCCGACAAGGGAGCTCAGACGCATCGGCTCCTGCCGCGTGACCCCTTACCGTTGTTCCGTCCCCATTCGCCCCGCGCTGGTCAACCCTCGGGGCCCCACCCCCTACTGCGGATCGGGGGAGAGGAGCGCGGCCTGCCGCTCGCGGGTGGCGCGCAGGTGGTCGAGGACCTCGCCGAGGGAGTCGCCGCCGAGCTTCTCGAGGAGGGCGTCGGCGAGGACCCAGGCCACCATCGCCTCGGCGACCACGCCGGCGGCGGGGACGACGCAGGTGTCGCTGCGCTCGACCGAGGCCTTGCGCTCCTCGTGGGTGGCGAGGTCCACCGAGCGCAGCGGGATGAGCAGGGTGGGGATGGGCTTCACCACCACCCGGGCACGGATGGGCTCGCCGTTGGTCACGCCCCCCTCGATCCCGCCCGCCCGGTTCGTGGGTCGCTCGAGACCGGCCTCCTCGGACCACAGGATCTCGTCGTGGAACGCCGAGCCGCGGGTCAGCCCGGACTCGAATCCGCCGCCCAGGGCCACCGCCTTGACCGCGTGGATGGACATCAGGGCCTGGGCGAGGCGGCCGTCGAGCCGGCGGTCCCAGTGGGTGAACGAGCCCAGCCCGGCGGGAGCGCCGTGGACCACGACCTCGAGCTCGCCGCCGACGCTGTCCCCGTCCTTCTTCGCCCGGTCGATCTCCGCGACCATCGCCGCGCTCGCCTCGGGGTCGACGCAGCGGACCGGGGAGTCCTCCACCCCGTCCAGGCTCTCCCAGGACACGCTCGTGTCCGGGGCCAGGGCGGCTCCGGCGATGCGCACGACGTGGCTGCGCACCTCGATGCCCGCCTCGCGGAGCAGCCCCCGGGCCAGGGCCCCGGCGGCCACGCGGGCCGTCGTCTCCCGCGCGCTCGCGCGCTCGAGGACGTTGCGCAGGTCGGTCGTGTCGTACTTGAGGGCCCCCGCGAGGTCGGCGTGACCGGGACGGGGGTGGCGCAGGCGCCGGCGCTGGCGGGCCTCGTCGGGCTGCGGGTCCGGCGACATCACGTCGCTCCAGTTCTCGTGGTCCCGGTTGCGGACCACGAGGGAGACCGGGCTGCCGAGGGTCAGCCCGTGGCGCACCCCGGAGAGGATCTCCACCGCGTCCTTCTCGATCTTCATCCGGCCGCCCCGGCCGTAGCCCCCCTGCCGGCGGCGGAGATCGGCGTCGATCGCCGCGCGGTCCACGGGGACCGCCGCCGGCAGTCCCTCGACGATCACGGTCAGGGCCGGGCCGTGCGACTCGCCGGCGGTCAGGAAGCGGAGCATGCGGGGAATCGTGAGCCACCGCCGGAAGTCGTGTCAAGGAGGCGGCGCCCGCTGTGACAATCGCGAATCTGTGACACCGCGGCGACCCGAGCTTCCGGGCGCCGACGTAGCCTGCGCCCGCCTCCGACAACGGAGCGCCACGTCGCCTGAAGACAGGGAGGGACGGCAATGACTGACCGCACGGACACCGCCGCCTGGGGCCTCCTCGGCCGCTCGGCGGTCATGGAGGACCTGCGCGAGAGCATCCGGGAGTTCGGACCGACCCGGCTGAGCATCCACGTTCACGGGGAGACGGGCACGGGCAAGGAGAGGGTGGCGAGGGCCGTCCACGCGGCCTCGGGTCGCCCCGGGGCGTTCGTGCCCTTCAATGCCGCCGGCTTCACCGACGATCTGCTCGCGGCCGAGCTCTTCGGGCACACGCGCGGGGCGTTCACCGGGGCCGTCGGGGCACGCGAGGGTTACGTGGCGGCGGCCGAGCGTGGGACCCTCTTCCTGGACGAGGTGGCGGAGCTGAGCCCGAGGGGCCAGGCGAGGCTGCTCCGCTTCCTCGAGGAGCGCGAGTACCAGAGGCTGGGCGAGACCGCGACGCGCCGCGCCGACGTCCGCGTGGTGAGCGCGACGAACGTCGACCTCCGCCGGCGCGTCGAGGAGGGCGGATTCCGCAAGGACCTCTGGTTTCGCCTCGTGGGGCAGCCGCTGTTCGCGCCTCCGTTGCGGGAGCGGGGGAGCGACGTCCTCCTCCTGCTCCAGCACTTCCTGGGCCGCGAGGTCGGGCCGCGCGCGCACCCGCCCCGACTCAGCCCGGAGGTCGAGAGGGCCGTCGCGCGCTTCTGCTGGCCGGGGAACGTGAGACAGCTCGCCGTCGAGGCTCAACGCATCGCGGTGAGGACCTCCGGGGACGTCGTGCGGCTGTCCCACCTCTCCCTGGAGGTCCGCGAGGGTCGGCCCGCCGCGCTGGGAACCCTGCGGAGCGCCCGAGAGGAGTGCGACCGCACGACCGTGTGGCAGGCCCTCGAGCGAAACCGCTGGAACCGGACCGCGGCCGCACGACAGCTGGGCGTCAGCCGGCAGGCCCTGTCCTCCATGATCCGTCGCCTGGGCCTGCGCGTCCCGGCTCCGACGGCGCGGGTGCTATCCTCGCGCTCCACTGAACTCGGGGGACTCAGCTGAGCGAGGGCGCGGGCAAGGAGCGGGCGGGCACCTGGGAGAGCCTCCGGGCCGTCACCGGCTCCTGGCGCCTCCTCTCGGTCTCTCTCCTGTCCTTCTCCTCCGGCATCCCCCTCGGGCTGGTCTGGATCGCCATCCCCACCTGGATGGCGCGGGCCGGGGTCGACATCAAGGTCATCGGGCTCTTCACGCTGGCCCAGGCCCCCTGGAGCTTCAAGCTCCTCTGGTCCCCGTCCATGGACCGCTACCCGCCGCCGCTGCTGGGAAGGAAGCGGGGCTGGATCCTGCTGTCCCAGGTGGCGCTGTTCGCTCTCGGCCTCGGGCTGGCCGGGGTCTCGGACCGGCCGGAGGCGGTCTGGGTGATCGGGGCGTTCGCGCTCGCCATCGCCTTCGCTTCCGCCTCGCAGGACATCGCCTACGACGGCTACGCCGTCGAGGTCCTGCGACGCGAGGAGTACGGCCTGGCCACCGGGGCCCGGGTCGCCTTCTACCGGGGGGCCATGCTGGTCTCGGGCGGGGTGGCCATCACCCTGGCTGCGGAGACGTCGTGGGCGTACGTCAACCTGCTCCTGGCCCTGGTGTATCTGCCGTTCATGGCGATCACCTGGCTCGCCCCCGAGCCGGAGACGCCTCCCCGGGCGCCGACCACGCTCCGCGACGCCGTCTTCGGTCCATTCGTCGGGCTCCTGGCCCGCCACCGGGCGGTCGAGATCCTCGCCTTCGTGGTGCTCTACAAGCTGAGCGACAATCTCACCCAGGCCCTGACGCGACCGTTCCTCGTCCAGGTGGGCTTTGGCGACTTCGACGTCGGCGTGGCCACCGCCACCATCGGGCAGGCGGCGATGGTGGGCGGCACCTTCCTCGGGGCGGTCCTGACCCACCGCCTCGGGCTCGGGCGCGCGCTCTGGGTCTTCGGCTTCCTGCAGCTGTTCTCCAACCTCGGGTACGCCGCGGTGGCCCAGGTCGGGGTCCACCGTCCTCTGATGTACGCCGCCCAGGCCTTCGAGCTCGGCTCCTCGGGCCTCGGCACCGGCGCCTTCGGCGTCCTCCTCCTGCGCCTCACGCAGAAGCGCTTCTCCGCGACCCAGTACGCACTCCTGTCCAGTCTGTTCACCCTGCCCCGGATCCTGGCCGGACCCGTCGCCGGCGTTCTCGCCGACACCATCGGGTGGCGGGACTTCTTCATCGCCACCGTCTTCTTCGGCGTGCCAGGGATGGTCATGCTGTCGCGGTTCGTGCCCTGGAGGGTGCGCGAGCCCACCTTCGAGGTGGAGGCGGTGGCGGTCCGGGCCCCGCTCTCGCGCCGCCAGCTGCTCACGCGCTCGGTCGCCGGTGGCTCGATCGCCTGGGTGGCGGCCGTGCTCACCGTCGGACTGGCCGGGGCCCTGCGCAGCGTGCGGGCGGGAACCGGCTTCGACCTGCGGTCTCCGCTCCTCGACGTTCTCGCGCCCGCCAGCCTCGGGGACGGGGTGACCGCGGTCGGGCTCGCGGTCTTCGCTCTCCTCGGCGCCCTCGCCACCGCCGCCACCCTGGTGGCCCGTCGCGGAGGGGCCTCGGACGACGATGGGGGGGATGAAAGCCGCCCGCTCGGGCGTACCATCTAGAGGGAAGGGAACCCAGGCGGGGGTGCGGGTGTCCAAGCTGATGGATCGCGATGGGGGGCTCCGTATGAGTGTCGGAGAGATCCCGCTCGAGACGGCGGCCGGCGCGTCTGCTCACACCGCGGACGGGGTCCTCGTCGGCCGTTGTCGTCGCGGGGATCCGGAGGCCTTCGCTCGTCTCGTCGCGCTCCACGAGGGAATGGTGTTCAACCTGGCCGCCCGCCTGCTCGGTGAGGCGGAGGAGGCGCGGGACGTCGCCCAGATCGTGTTCCTTCACGTCTACCGCAAGCTCGGTCAGTTCCAGGGACGCAGCACGCTGCGAACCTGGATCTACCGGATCACCGTGAACCAGTGCCACAACCGTCGCCGGTGGTGGCAGAGCCGGCGCCGTGAGAAGGAGGAGCCTCTCGACGACGCGCTGACCGGCCCCCAGGCGGGGCGGCTGGCCGACGCGCGGCCACAGGCCAGCCCGTTCGACGAGACGCGGCGTCGCGAGCGCGCCCGGCGCGTGCAGGAGGGTCTGCTGCAGCTGAGCTTCGAGCACCGCACGGTCCTGGTCCTCCGCGAGATCGAGGACCTGTCGTGCGAGGAGATCGCGGACGCGCTGGGGGTGGCCGCAGGCACGGTCAAGAGCCGCCTTTCGCGCGCCCGGGAGGCCCTGCGTCGGGAGCTGGGCGACCTGCTCCGAGAGGGTGAAGTGCCATGAGGTGCGCCGAAGTCGGCCGACGGCTGTCCGCATGGTGGGACGGGGACCTCCCGCCCGCCGACGCCGGGGCGATCGACTCCCACCTCGGGGGTTGCGCGAGGTGCCGGGCACGGGCGGCGCAGCTGCGTGAGGTCTGCGGCCTGGTCGCCGAGCTGCCGCGCCTCGAGGCCTCCGAGTCCGTGGCCCAGGGGGTGCTGACCCGTCTCGAGGTGGAGACGCGCGGGCCGGGGCTGGGCCTGCTCCTCCGCCGCTTCGGCGCCGCCCGGCCCTTCATCGTGCCCAGCCTGGTGCCGGCGGCCCTGGTCCTGGTCACCGTGCTCGCCGCCACCCTCGCCCTCGACTCGGGTCCGAGGCTGGACGGACGCCTCGCGGGCTGGGGCGCGGTGGCCGCCCTCGGGACGGAGAGCAACCCGCTCTTCCCCTCCGCCGGGGTCGGCCTGCCCCGCGAGCGGGACGGCGGAGCGCTGGCGCCCGACGTCCTCGTGGGCGGGCCTCGGGAGAAGACGCGCTGTTCCTCGAGACAGTGGTGGCCCGGGACGGAACGGTCTCCACCGTCACCGTCATCCAGGGCGACGCCGAGGAGGCGGCGCCGCTCCTGGCCGCGCTGCGGCAGCAGCGCTTCGAGCCCGCGCTCTACCGGGGGCGCCCGGTGGCGGTCAGCGTCTACCGCCTCATCAGCAGCATGGACGTGAGCCTCCCCGCGCTGTAGAGAGTGGCCACCTGATAGCTCGGCGGCCTCGCTGCCTGCCGCCCGCGTCTCGGCCTCGATACCCTGGCTCGTGCGGCTGCGGTCGGCCACCCGGCTGCGGGCCCGCAGGCTTCGAAGTGAAGCAGGGTCCTCGCCGGGGCCCGGCCGCCGCAGCCTCGACGCCCAGGCAGAAGCTCCGGCGATCTTCTCGAACGAGCAGCGAAGCACGGGGTCTGGCCCCGTCTTGTTGCGTCGCCACGTCGTTCTCGCTTGCGATGCGATGAGACGGGGCCTGACCCCTTCCGTTGTTCTCTCGCCCTTCGCCCCGCGACAAGCTCCCTTCCCGTCCTACTCCCGTTCGTCGACCTCGGTGCTCGAACGTGCTCGTTCGAGAAGACGCGCGGCAGCTTCCTGCACCGCCCCGGGGCTCAGGCCCTGCATGGTTCCGTCGGGTGAGGAGACCGTCTCCACGAGCGGACCCACCGGGGCCCAGGTCTCGGCGGCGGTCGGGCCGAAGAGGGCGAGGGTGGGGGCGCCGGCGGCGGCGGCGAGGTGAGTGACGCCGGAGTCGTTGCCGACGAAGAGCCCCGCGCGGGCCAGCAGGGCGCCGAGGACGCGGACCGGGAGCTCGCGGGCCGGGAGGGCCCCGGGGAGGACCGACAGCCGGGCGGTGGTCTCGGCGTCGGCGGGCCCGCTCGCGAGCAGCCAGCGATGCCCCGCGGCGCGGGTCCGGACGAGGGAGGAGAAGCGGTCGGTCGGCCAGTTCTTGGCGGCGGACCCGCTCCCGGGGTGCACGGCGAGGAAGCGCGGCGGGAGGCGGTCGGCCACCTCTCGCGCGGCCTCCTGCTCGGCTGCGGTGAAGACGAGCGTCGGGGGATCCGCCGTGGGGTCGGCCCCCAGCGCGCGCGACGGCGCCGCGTACCAATGCGACGCGTGCGTCCCCGGCGGGGGAAAGGGGTCCTGTGCGAGGACGCGAGGGCTGAGCGCGCCCAGCCGAGCGAGGAGGTCCCCCGATCGCGTCAGCGCGAGAACCGCTCCGGCGCGCAGGTCGGCGGCGAGGCGGTCGTCCGGCGGCCCGCCGGCGAGCCAGGCCGCGACCCCGGGACCGTCCAGGGGTGTGAGGCGCGACGCCTCGCCCGCACCCGGCCCGAGGAGGACGCGCCCCGGCCCCGCCGGAGCCAGGAGGTGGACGCGGGACCCGGCGCCCCCCAGGGCCGCGATCGCCCGGCGCAGCAGGAGGATGTCCCCGAGGGCGCCGGCGCGGACGACGAGCACGTCCAGGGGCGGGCCCTCTCGCCTCAGCGGACGTCGACGCGACCGGTGGCCACGTTCCCCAACCGGTCCGAGACGCGCAGCACGACCACGTGGGGTCCGGGTCCGGCTCCGGCGGGGAGAGGAAACTCGTAGATCTCCTCCGTCGAGTCGTTGATCCCGTCTCGGGGGTAGACCTCCTGCCAGCGTCCGGCGTCGACGGAGATCTCCAGCTTCCGGATGGGGCTGCCCGCGTCCCGGGCGGTGGCCCGGATCGCCGTCGGGGCCGCGGCGGCGACGAGGGAAGCGTCGAGGGCCGGCGGGGCGTTGTCCACCTGGAAGGACCGGGAGTCGTCGTGACCGCTGAGCGCGAGGGCGGGCGGGTTGTCCGGGGTGTCGGAGGCCGTCACCCGCACCACGTAGCGGCCGTCGGGCACGGCGGTGGTGTCCCAGGCCAGGACCGCCTCCGTCAGACCGTTGCGCAAGGGCGCGCCAACGCGTGTCGCCCAGGGCACGGTACTGCACGTCGTACACGAGGGTGTCACCGTTGGGATCCTCGGCGTCCCAGGCGAACGTGCGCAGGCCCCTCTGCTGGAGCTTGCGGCTGAAGGCGGTCATCTGAGCCGCGGACGGGGGCCGGTACTCCGTCCTCGGCTCCTGGAGCGGATCCGAGTCCAGGCCGAGGATCTCGGGCTCCCCGCTCACCGAGATGGGCTTCTGGAAGACCTCCCCCGGGGGGTGGACGGTGATCGACGTGACCCGCGGCCGCAGGTTGCGCTGCAGGTAGGCCGCGGACAGGGACTCGACCTCGGGCGAGCGGCCGTCGCGGGCGGCCAGCGTCAGTCGAACCTGGAGAAAGCGCGCGCTCTCGCTGCCGATCTTCGCCACCCGCGACCCCGCCTCCGCCGCGATCCAGGGGGCCCAGGTGCCGTCGGGGTTGGAGGTGTTGCCGGAGCGGGTCTCCAGGCGCACCTCGGCCCCCGGGGGGGCCTGGCCCTCCCAGCGGAGGCGGCCCCAGGCCGCCACCGCCTCGGCGTCCTTGACCGGGGAGACGAAGGTGCCCTCGGCGGCCGTGTCCTCGGAGAGGGCGACGACCCGGGCGGGGTTGGACGTCACCAGGGCCACCGGCTGGCCGGGTCTCGCCGAGAGGCCCGTGACCTGCTGCGCGCGCACACTGGCCAGAAGGGTCCACACGCCCTCGCCGGTCACCCGGTAGAGCTTTCCCTTGTCGCCGGTCCCGACCAGCACCCCCTGGCCGGTGCTGGCCAGGGCGTGGGGCACGTCGTCGGTCGTGCTCCAGAGCCTCTCGATCGTCTCTCCGGGGCGGATGCGGAGGAGCGCCCCGCGGGGCTTGGCGGAGCCGGTCGCGGGGGGGGCCGGTGACGGCCGCACCGCCACCCGGGGGCGTGGCCACGGCGAAGCTCTCGGTCACCGTGACCTGGGCCACGGGCGACGCCGTGGGAGCGCCGCTGGTCGGTGCCGGGGCGGCGGCCGGGGGAGAGGCCGCGGCTCCGTCCACCGCGGCGGCGTACAGGGCGCCGTCTGTCGTCCACGGCCAGCGCCTTGATCTCGCGGAAGTCCGAGTCCAGGAGGACGAAGACGTTTCCCGTGGCGTCGATCCGATACACGATCCCCTCGGGCGAGCTGCCCGCGAAGACCCGACCGTCGCCGTCCACCGCGAGGGAGAGGACGTGCGTCTCCGTGGAGGTCAGCAGCGTCTCCGGCTTCCCGTCGGAGCCGATCCGGTAGACGCGGCCCTCCTCGCCCCCCGTGGCCACCACGAGGCGGCCGTCGGCGTCGAAGGCCAGCGCCCAGACGTAGGGCTCGGGCGGATCGAAGACGGGGCGGGCCGAGCCGTCGTCCCCGAGCACGTAGACCGCGCCGTCGGGAGACGTGCCCGCGTAGATCCGCCCGTCGGGCCCCACCGCCACCGCGTAGACCTCGAGCTCGTCGGCGTCGAAGACGATTCGGCCCTCCTCGCCCTCGACGCGGTAGACGCGGCCGTCGTTGCCCGTGCCCAGGTAGAGGACTCCCTCGTCGTTCGCGGCCACGCACCAGGCGTTGGGGACCTCCGGATCGAACAGGGTGCGCAGTCCCGGACCGAGTCGGAGGCGGGCCTCGGAGTCGAGGGAGAGGTTCTCGAGCTCCCCTTCGAGGAACGCCGTGGTGCCCTCCAGCCGCCAGAACCGGGGCGCGGCGGCCCGGACGGCGGACGCGAGGAGGAGGAGTGCGAGAGCGGTGAGTGCGGCACGGCGGAGCATCGGGTGGCCCTCCCGGGTGACGGAGCGCACGTCAGCGCTCGACGGTGATCTTCAGCCGGCACGCCCCGGAGACCGCGTGGTCGGTGTCGGCCATCCCGCTCCAGATCTCGGCGGTGCTGAGCGGCACCACGCTCGCGCCCTGCTCGGGGGAGCTCAGGACCGAGAGAACGGAGTCGGGCAGCGCGGGGAGATACTCCCCGCCCACGATGGCGCCGTTGCCGGGTCGGGTCAGGCGGGCGTACACGCGATTCCCCGCGCGGATCCGGTTCAGCGCCTTCAGGAGCTGACCCAGGTCGCGGGGCGCGAAGGGCTGGCGCCGCTCCTGCTGCTCGAGCGCGTTGAAGGTGGCGGCGTCCCCCACGAGCAGGTCGTAGGTCCCGGCCGGGGCGCTGCCCGGGATGCGGAGGGGCAGGTCGTGGGTCACCTCCTCCCCCCGACGTGTCCGCAGCGCCACCTTCAGCGTGGAGCTCGTCCCCGGGCGAAGCCGAACCTCGGGATCCGCCCAGGCGCGCGTGATCCGGGCGCTGCGGTTCTCCTCCTCCGCGCGCACCGAGATCGCGAGAGAGTCGACGGTCACCTTCTCGAACTCGTTGCCCACCAGGAGCCCCAGGGGGCCGGCCACCAGGGCCGCCGCCTGCGGGGCCGGCGGGTTGCCGGCCAGGATGTCGGTCACGCGGACCTCGCGCCCGCCGTCCAGGACGACACGGGCGTTCAGCCTGAGGGTCGCGGTTCCGAAGGCACGCTCGTGCCCCTGGAGAACGGAGAGGAGCGAGACGTAGGCCAGCACCGGCGTGAACAGCTCGTCCTCCACGATGCGGAGGTGGAAGGTGCGCTCCCCACCGTGGGCGGAGCGCAGCGCCACCTCGGTGGCGATCATGCGCGGCGCGGCACCCAGACGCCCGGCGACCGCGGTGGCCCGGTCCTGGTCCAACGTCCCCACGGCCTCCAGCGCCGTCGCGATCTTCCAGGACACCTGCAGGCTCGGGAACACCGAGAACACGTACGCCCGCTTCATGGGGAACTGGGTGGGCCCGAGGTTGTAGAAGGGATGGCCGAAGGCGTACACGCGGTCCTGGTCGATGTGGGTGATGGTGCCGGTCACCGACATGTCGAGGTCGCCCTCGATGAGCGAGACCCCCACCGCCGCCCCGGGCGCGAGGTCGGGCAGGGGGCCGAGGGCCGCACCGGACGAGCCACTCGCACCGAGCACCGGGGCGAAGCCCAGCGACGAGAAGAGCCCCCGCGCCCACTCGAAGGCGGACGGGTCGAAGCCGGAGAAGACCAGGGGCAGGGCCAGGGGAGTGAGCGCCGCCCCGCTCTGGCCGGCGGGGCGCGGCTCGGCGCGGAGCCCGCCGGGAACGAGGCCCTCGAGGGGCCGCGCGAAGGCAGCGACGAAGGCCTGGCGGTCGAGGGGGGCGGAGAGCCCCCGGCCGGACGGGAACCGGGCCGAGGTGGCGCGAGGCGTCTCCACCCTCGTGGCCTCGATCATCTCGCCGATGGGCGTGATGCCCGCGATGGGCTCCTTGCCGAAGGGAAAGGAGTAGGCCACCGCCCCCACCAGCTTCCCGTCGATGAAGACCGGGCTGCCGCTCATGCCCTGGATGACCCCGGTCTCGGCCAGGGGGCCCCCCTCGAGGCGCGCCAGGATCAGGCTCTGCCGCGGTCCCACCGCGTTGGCGAGCACGCCCAGGATGCGAACGCCGAACTCCTCGACCCGCGCCCCCTCGAAGACGGTGCGCCCGGTGCCCACCATGCCGGGCCGGATGTTCTCGAGCTCGAGCACCTCGGCCGCCGGGGCCGGCCCGGATCCGAGCGCGCACGCGAGAACGAGAGCCAGGGCCGTGGGAAGCTTCATCCACTCCATGTTAGCCCGGTTTGCCCGCGCGGCTTCGCCGCTCGACACGAGCTCGCCTTGACCGCGGAGGGACGGCCTCGGTACGATCGTCCGGCTCGGGCCCTGTCGTTCCAACCGCCCGGACGACCGAGGAGATCAGCTTGCCCCACGACGATGCCGTTCCGGCGTCCCGCGATTCGTCGCGGACTGTTGCCGCCGGCCTGCTGGCCTGGGTGTGGCCGGGGCTGGGCCACCTGTTCCTGAAACGGCGGGCCAAGGGGCTGGTGCTCATGGGCGCCATCCTCGCCCTCTTCGTCCTGGGGGTCGCGATGGACTCGCGGCTGCAGCTGCACCTCGGCCTGGAGGATCCCCTGGCCCTGCTGTTCTCCGTGGCCCAGATGGGCATCGGAGCGCCCTACTTCTTCGCCCGCTCGCTCGGCTTCGAAGCCGGGCTCGTGACATCGCCAACCTACGAGTACGGCAACACCTTCACCGCGGTCGCCGGCCTCCTCAACATCCTCATCATCCTCGACGCCCTGGACACCGCCCGGGGGTACCGGCCGTGATGCACTCCCACCTGATCACGCTGCTCGTCTTCTCCGCGCTGGTCTCCACCGTCTTCGCCACCCTGCTCCGCGACACGATGCGCGCGCGCCTCCGCTTCGGTCTCCTGGCCTTCGCCGCCTTCGTGGTGTCGACCCTGGTGATCGGCTGGCTGACGAACCCGTTCCCCCAATAGTCGCCGGAGTGGTCCCGTAGGGCCGTCACTCCGGCGACCTCATAGAACGCTCGAGGCCAACACCCCCACCCCGCCGCCATCGCTCCCCCTCTCGAGCCGACATCCTCGCCCGTCCGCTCCGCCCCCCGCACCACCATCGGCCTCGTCGCTCTGGCTGCCGCTCACGGCCTGATGCCCTGCCGTTGCGGCCGCGGTCGGCCACCCGGCTGCGGGCCCGTTGGCTTCGAAGTGAAGCAGGGTCCTCGCCGGGCCTGTCGTCGCCGGAGTGCACCCGTAGGGCCGTCACTCCGGCGACCTCAAGCGCGTCCGTTCGCCGTCACCGTCACCGGCGCTCCCACTCTCCCGGCTCATCCCCTCCTTCTTTCCCAATACCCGGCTCCCCGCATCACCACCGCCCTCGTCGCTCGCGCTGCCGCTCACGGCCTGATGCCTTACCGTTGCGGCCGCGGTCGGCCACCCGGCTGCGGGCCCCGAGGCCTCGAAGTGAAGCAGGGTCCTCGCCGGGTCCCGGCCGCCGCAGCCTCGACGTCCCGGACCACTCGGGCAGGAGCGGCAGCGTTTGTTTGACCTCGTCGGGGGGGAAGCGCTGGGTGAGGACCGGCCCGGGGTCCCCCTCTACCGCAGCCAGCGGGGCGCGCCCATCCGGTACCCGGCGTTCTCCGAGTGGAGCACCTGGCGCTCGCTCCCATCGGGCTGCATGACCACGAGACGGGACTCCTGCGTGGTCGTGTCCGTCTCCACGAAGGCCAGGCGCCCGTCGAAGCCCCAGTCCGGCGGACCGCGGTAGACGTCCCCGCCGCCCGCCACCACGGTGGGCTCGGCGTCCTGGTCGTTCGTGGGCGCGACGAGGACGTCCCAGGTGCCGAGGCCTCCGCTGCCGATCCCGGTGAGCCGTCGAAAGGCGATGAACCCTCCCGTCGGCGCGAAGACCGGGCTCGCGTCCGAGCCGACGACGTAGGGGGTCCCCGGGAGGATCGCGGAGCCGGGCCCGCCCCGCGTGGCCTGAAGCGCGCTGTCCCCTCCGACGAAGAAGTAGATCAGGCTCTTGCCCGGGGTCTCGCCGAGGCCCTCGTAGACCGCGCCGTCGAGGGCGGGGGCGAGGCGCGGGCTGCGCTCACGGAACCCGGGGGTCTCGGTCAGGAGCGCGTCCTGCTCGCCGTTCGGCTGCACGGTGAAGAGGTTCTCCGTGTCCCCGCTGCTGTAGATGACGAGGCGGTCGTCCAGCGACCAGTCGACGCCCTGAACGCGGCGGGCGGGCGCGATGATGGTCTCGACCGAGCGGCCGAGATCGACGAAGTAGAGCCCCGACGCCTCGGGATCGCCTCCGATCGCCCCCCGCACCGCGATGATGCGATCGCGATTCGACGACGGCGTCACATCCAGGAAGTCGCACGGCTCGCTGCGCTGCGTGCACGAGGTCAGGCGCTCGACGGTGCCGGAGGCGTCGAGGGCGAACAGCTCGCGCGGCGCCCCGGGCTCTTCGGTCCACGCCCCGCTCACGAAGAGGAGGATCGCGCCCTCGCTCGGGGCCCGGGAGAAGGAGAACTGGTCGAAGGGGTTGCTCTGGTCGTCGCTGCAGGCCGGGGCGAGCAGGGCGACCAGGGCGACGGCGAGGAGTCTCGTCCGCAAGGGCATTTCCGCCAGCCTAGGCCCGCGCGCGCAGGCAAGTCAAGGCGGACGAGCCGCGCGCGTGATAGACTCGCGGGTCGCGCTGAACGAGGTGTCTCGCGGCCATCATGGCCGCGATCGTGCGGGGCCCTCCCGCCGGACTGCTCCGAGGGAAACGATGACCTACGAGAACCTGCTGCTCGAGAAGAGGGACGGTGTGGCATTCGTCACCGTGAGCCGCCCGGCCAAGCTGAATGCCTTGAACCGACGCACCCTCGAGGAGCTGGACGCCGCGTTCGCCGCGCTGGCCTCCGACGCCGAGGTCAGGGGCGTCGTGGTCACGGGAGCGGGGGAGAAGGCCTTCGTGGCCGGCGCCGACATCGAGGAGCTGGCCGGGCTCGACGCCGAGAGCGGTCGCGCGGTGTCGGAGCGCGGGCAGCGCGTCTTCGACCGCATCGAGTGGCTGGGCAAGCCGGTGGTGGCGGCGGTGAACGGGTTCGCCCTCGGCGGCGGCTGCGAGCTGGCCCTGGCCTGCCACGTGCGGGTGGCCTCGGAGAAGGCCTCCCTGGGCACCCCGGAGGTCAAGCTCGGTCTCCAGTGCGGCTACGGGGGCACGCAGCGACTGCCCCGTCTGGTGGGGCGGGGGGCGGCCCTGGAGATTCTGCTCACCGGGGAGCGGGTCGGCGCCGCCGAGGCCCTGCGGCTCGGCCTGGTGAACCGCGTGGTCGGCGCGGAGGACCTCCTGGCCGAGGCGGAGTCCCTGGTCCGCAAGATGACCGCAAACGGGCCGCTGGCTCTGCGGGCGACGCTGGAAGCCGTGAACGGGGGCCTCGACCGCCCCCTCGCCGAGGCCCAGGCCGGGGAGGCCCAGCTGTTCGGGGAGCTGTGCGCCACCGAGGACGCCGGTGAGGGAACGCGCGCCTTCCTCGAGAAGCGCGCGCCGCGGTTCGCCGGTCGATGAAGCAGTCGCCTCGGGATCGTCCGTCGGCGCGAGGGCTGCGGATCGCCGTCCTGTGCGCGCGCTTCAACCCCGCCGTCACCGATGGGCTGCGCGACGGCGCGGTCGGCGAGCTGCGAGCGCTGGGGGCGGCGGCCAGCCGCGTCAGCGTCTTCGACGTCCCCGGGGCCTTCGAGCTCCCGCTGGCGGCCCGGGTCGCCGCGGAGTCCGGACGGTTCGACGCGGTGGTCGCGCTGGGAGCGGTCATCAAGGGAGACACCGACCACTACGACCACGTGGCCCGCGAGGCCGCGTCCGGCCTGGCCGCGGCCTCTCTCGAGACCCGGGTGCCGGTGGCCTTCGGGGTCCTCACCGTGCGCCGGGCCCGGCAGGCGCTGGTCCGGGCCCAGCCCGGCCCGGACAACAAGGGGGCGGAGGCGGCCCGCGCCGCGGTGGCCATGGTGCACACCCTGCGCGCCCTCGCCGGCCGCCCCGCGCGACGGCGTCGCCGGACCGGCTGATGGGACGCCGGACCAAGGCGCGGGAGTGCGCGTTCCAGATGCTGTACCAGTGGGAGATCAGCGACACGCCCATGGAGTCGGTCGTGGAGTCGTTCTGGCGAGTGCGGGGCACCACCCCGGCCACCCGGGCCATGGCGGACCGCCTGGCGACGGGGGCGGCGGCCCGGATGGCAGAGCTCGATCGCGCCATCGGCGAGGCCGCCTCCAACTGGCGCCTGGACCGCATCGCCCCGGTGGACCGGACGATCCTGCGGCTGGGGGCCTACGAGCTGCTGGGCGAGCCGGACACGCCGGCGGCGGTGGTGCTGGACGAGGCGGTGGAGATGGCCAAGCGATTCGGCGAGGCGGACTCGCCCGCCTTCGTCAACGGCGTGCTGGACGCCGTGCGGAGGGAGTATCGCGGCGGCGGGGCGAGCGCCACCGGGAGGGAGCGCGGCGGAGCATGAGCGGAGAAAGTTCGGACGTCCGGGCCGGATCGCCGCCCGTCCCCGGGCTGGCCCGAGGAGTCCGCGGCGCGCCTGGAGAAGGCGGCGGCCCTCGAGGCCCTGGGGGTGACGGTCTATCCCACCCGCTACGAGCGCACCCACCGCCTGGGCGAGATCGTCGAGGCCGGGGACGGCAAGACGCTCGAGCAGCTCGAGGAGCTGGCCCTCGACGTCCGGATCGCCGGCCGGGTGGTGACGAAGCGGGGCCACGGCAAGGCGTCGTTCGCGACCCTCTCCGACGGGGAGAGCCGCCTGCAGATCTACGTCCGCCTCGACGCGGTGGGGGAGGCGGGGTACCAGGTCTTCCGGCTTCTCGACCTGGGCGACTTCGTGGGGGTGGCGGGCCGCGTCATGCGCACCCGCAAGGGCGAGCTCAGCGTGGAGGCGAGGGAGATCACCTTCCTCGGCAAGGCGCTGCTGCCCCCGCCGGAGAAGTGGCACGGCCTCGCCGACGTCGAGGCCCGCTACCGCCAGCGCTACCTGGACCTCATGGCCAACCCCGAGGTCCGCCGGACCTTCCGCACCCGCAGCGCGGTGATCTCGGCGCTGCGGCGGTTCCTCGACGAGCGGAGGCTACGTCGAGGTCGAGACGCCGATGATGCAGCCCATCGCCGGCGGGGCGATGGCCCGCCCCTTCGTGACCCACCACAACGCCCTCGACGTCGACCTCTACCTGCGCATCGCGCCCGAGCTGTACCTGAAGCGGCTGGTGGCGGGCGGGCTCGAGCGGGTCTACGAGATCAACCGGAACTTCCGGAACGAGGGCATCTCGTCGATGCACAACCCGGAGTTCACCATGCTCGAGTTCTACACCGCGTGGTTCGACTGCGGCGACGTCATGGACACCACCGAGGCCCTGGTCGCGGCCGCGGCCGCCACCGCGGGGGGAGGGGCCTTCGCCTACCGGGACCGCGAGGTCTCCTTTGCCACGCCCTTCCGCCGCGTGGCCATGAAGGACGCGGTGGCGGAGCGCCTCCAGGGCGAGTCGCTGCCCGGCTTCTCGCCCGCCACCCTCGACGACCCCGCGGCCCTGGAGACGGCGCTCGCCTCCGCCGAGTTCGCCGCCCTCGCCGCCCGGCTCGGCCTCGATCCGGGTGCCTACGCTCCGCTCTCCCACGGCAGGCGCGTGGCCCGGCTCTTCGAGGACCTGGTCGAGGGCTCGCTGTGGGCCCCGACCTTCGTGACCGACTACCCGGTCGAGGTCTCGCCCCTGGCCAAGGCCCGGCCCGACGACCCCAGCACCACCGAGCGCTTCGAGCTCTACGTCGCGGGGATGGAGGTGGCGAACGGGTTCTCGGAGCTGAACGACCCGCTCGAGCAGCGGGCGCGCTTTCTGGACCAGCTCCGCGAGCGGGAGCGAGGCGACCTCGAGGCCCACCAGATGGACGAGGACTACGTGCGAGCCCTCGGTCACGGCCTGCCGCCCACCGGGGGCTGCGGCGTCGGGATCGACCGCCTGGTCATGGTCCTCACCGACTCGCCGTCGATCCGCGACGTGATCCTGTTCCCGCAGATGCGTCCCGAGCGGGGACGGCCTCGACGTGGGGACGACGAGGCGGAGGGCGAGGGCGCGTGAGCCTTCCCTGGGAGCTCCGGGTAGCGGTCCGGTACCTGACCGCCCGCCGCAAGCAGGCCTTCATCTCCCTCATCTCCGGCGTCGCCGTGGTGGGCGTGGCCGTCGGGGTGATGGCCGTCCTCATCGCCCTCGGGCTGATGACCGGGCTCCAGTCGGAGATCCGAACGAGGATCCTCGGGGCCACCGCCCACGTGAGCATCTTCCAGGGAAGGGGCGACCCCTTCGAGAGCTACGCCGAGGTCGTGGACAAGGTCCGCCAGGTCCCCGGGGTGGCGGGCTCCGCCCCGGCGGTGTACGGAAAGGCTCTGCTCACCAGCACGAGCGGGTCCGCCGTCGCCACGCTCAAGGGGATCGTCCCCGCGGACGAAGCCACGGTGACCGACGTCGTCGAGCAGGTCCGTGAGGGCTCGGTGGCCCCGCTGGAGGAGCCCTGGGAGGGGCCGGCGCCCGTCCTCCTGGGCAGCGCCCTGGCCGACACCCTCAACGTGGGCGTGGGCGACGTGGTGACGGTGACCTCGCCCCGGGGACGGCTCTCGCCCATCGGCGTGCTTCCCCGGGTGGCGCGAGTGCGCGTCGCGGGAACGGTGAAGACGGGGCTGTTCGAGTTCGACTCCTCCTGGGCCTACCTCCCCCTGGAGGCGGCCCAGCGCCTCTTCGACCAGCGGAACCAGGCCACGCTGGTGGAGGTCCGCCTCCGCGACATGTTCGCGGTGCGGGAGGGGTCGGCGGCGATCCTCGAGGCCCTGGGCCGCGGCTACCTCACCACGGACTGGGTCCAGATGAACCAGAGCCTGTTCTCGGCGCTGTGGATCGAGAAGGTGGCGATCGGGATCACCATCGGGCTGATCGTGGTGGTGGCCGCCCTCAACATCGTGGCCACCCTCGTTCTCATGGTGATGGAGAAGCACAAGGACATCGCCATCCTCGTGTCCATGGGCGCGTCGCGGGGCGCCATCACCCGCATCTTCATGCTCCAGGGCACGATCATCGGGGCGGTGGGGACGACGGTGGGCGGCCTCGTCGGCTGGGGCGCCTGCCGCGTTCTCGACCGCTACCAGCTCATCCGGATCCCGGAGGACGTCTACCAGATCGCCTCCGTCCCCTTCCGGCTGCTTCCCGGGGACGCCACCGTCGTGATCGTGACCGCGCTCGTCGTGTGCTTCGTGGCCACGCTGCACCCGGCCCGGGTGGCCTCCCGCGTCGACCCCGCCGAGGCGCTCCGCTATGAGTGAGACGAGGGAGCCGATCCTCGTCGCCTCCGGCATCGCCAAGAGCTACCGCACCGCGGCCGGGGAGGTGCAGGTCCTGCGCGGGGTGGACCTGGAGGTCGCGAAGGGCGAGATGGTGGCGATCACCGGGGCATCGGGAGTGGGAAAGTCCACGCTGCTCCACGTCCTCGGGACCCTGGACCGTCCCGACCGGGGGAGCCTGCACCTGGCCGGCGAGGACGTCCTGGCGCTGTCCGAGGCCCGGCGCTGCGAGTTCCGCAACCGCACCCTGGGCTTCGTCTTCCAGTTCCACCACCTCCTGCCGGAGTTCTCGGCCCTCGAGAACGTGGCCATGCCCCTCCTGGTGGCCCAGCGGCCCCTCGAGGAGGCCCACGAGCGCGCCCGCGGCCTGCTCGAGGAGCTGGGGCTCGCCGCGCGCGGCGACCACCGGCCGGGGGCCCTGTCCGGCGGCGAGCAGCAGCGGGTGGCGGTGGCCCGGGCGCTGGCCATGTCCCCGTGTGCCCTGCTGGCCGACGAGCCGACGGGGAACCTGGACCGCGCCACCGGTCGGCGGCTTCACGAGCTCCTCCGCTCCCTGGCCCGGGAGCGGCAGCTGAGCGTGGTCGTGGTGACACACAACGAGGAGCTGGCCCGCGGCTGCGACCGGACCCTGCACCTCGACGGCGGGCGGCTGAGCGTCGTTTGACAGACGCCGGGCGGCTTCCGTGGCCCGTTTGGGCTAGAATCGAACGAGGCTCGGAGCGGGAGTCACCGCCCGCCGACTCCGGGGCAAGAGAAAGGTATGTTCGAGCGCTACACTGAAAGAGCGCGGCGGGTGATCTTCTTCGCCCGCTACGAGGCAAGCCAGCTGGGCAGCCCTTCGATCGAGACCGAGCACCTCCTGCTCGGCCTGATCCGCGAAGGGAAGGGGCTCACCTCGCGCCTCTTCTCCAACTGCCAGATCCCGACCGAGGAGATCCGCAAGCAGATCGAGGACGCCTCTCCCTACCGCGAGAAGGTCTCCACCTCGGTGGACATCCCGCTCTCCGCGGACTCGAAGCGCGTCCTGGGCTACGCCTCCGAGGAGGCGGAGCGCATGCTCCACACCTACATCGGGACCGAGCACATCCTCCTCGGCCTCCTGCGCGAGGAGAGAGCGGCCGCGGCGAGGATCCTGGGCGAGAGGGGAATGCGCCTCCCCGCGGTGCGCGAGGACATCGTGGCCATCGTGAGCGAGAAGAACGCCACCGGCAAGGCCAAGGAGACGCCGCTGCTCTCCGAGTTCTCCCGCGACCTCACCGAGGCCGCCTCCCGGGGGGCGCTGGACCCGCTGGTCGGTCGCGAGGAGGAGCTGGAGCGGATCGTCCAGGTCCTCTGCCGCCGGACCCGCAACAACCCGGTCCTGATCGGCGAGCCCGGGGTGGGCAAGACCGCCCTCGTCGAGGGCCTGGCCAACAAGATCGTCCAGGGCAACGTTCCCATCTATCTGGCCGACAAGAGGATCCTCGCCCTCGACATCTCCCTGATCGTCGCCGGCACCAAGTACCGGGGGCAGTTCGAGGAGCGCCTGAAGACGATCATGAAGGAGCTCACCGAGACTCCCAACATCGTCATCTTCATCGACGAGCTCCACACCCTGGTGGGGGCGGGCTCGGCGGAGGGCAGCCTCGACGCCGCCAACATCCTCAAGCCCGCGCTGTCCCGCGGCGAGCTGCAGTGCATCGGGGCCACGACTCCGGCCGAGTACCGCAAGCACATCGAGAAGGACCGGGCCCTGGAGAGACGCTTCCAGGCGGTCAAGGTGGTGGCCCCCACGCCGGAGGAGACCATCGAGATCGCCCGGGGGGTCAAGGAGCGGTACGAGAAGTTCCACAACGTCAAGTACCTCGACGAGGCCATCGAGGCCGCGGTGCACCAGTCCAGCCGGTACATCCCCGACCGCTTCCTGCCCGACAAGGCCATCGACCTCCTCGACGAGGCGGGCAGCCGGGTGAAGCTGCGCGAGGCCGCGGTCGCGGCCCTCGAGCCCGAGCTCACCCGGAAGGTGAGGGTCGTGGTCGACGCCGGGGGGGAGGGCGCCTTCTTCCGAGAGGAGGCCCCCGAGCGCCGGGAGAACACCGAGCTGGTGCGGGAGCAGTGGACCCTCGCCGCCGCCGGGCTCCAGGAGGTCACCAAGGCCGACATCGACGAGGTGGTCTCCCGGTGGACGGGGATCCCCCTCACCTCGCTGGAGGAGGAGGAGTCGGAGAAGCTCCTCCGCATGGAGGAGGAGCTCCACCGGCGGATCGTCTCCCAGGACAGCGCGATCAGCGCCGTGGCCCGGGCCATCCGCCGTACCCGGGCGGGCCTGAAGAGCCCGAACCGACCGGTGGGATCGTTCCTCTTCCTGGGCCCCACCGGCGTCGGGAAGACCGAGGTGGCGCGGGGCCTGGCCGGCTTCCTCTTCAGCAGCGAGCGCAGCCTGGTGCGCTTCGACATGTCCGAGTACATGGAGAAGCACTCGGTGAGCAAGCTCATCGGCTCGCCCCCGGGCTACGTGGGCCACGAGGAGGGGGGCCTGCTCACCGAGCGGGTCAAGCGAAGCCCCTACTGCGTGGTCCTCCTGGACGAGATCGAGAAGGCGCATCCCGACACCTTCAACGTGCTCCTCCAGGTCTTCGAGGACGGGCAGCTGACCGACGGCCTGGGCAACACCGTGGACTTCAAGAACACCATCCTGATCATGACCTCGAACATCGGCGCCCGCTTCATCGAGAAGAAGGGGCGCATGGGCTTCGCCGCGGGGGAGGCCCGGGACACCGACAAGAGCATCGCGGAGATGGTCATGGGGGAGGTGAAGCGCACCTTCAACCCCGAGTTCATCAACCGCATCGACGAGATCATCATCTTCGACGCCCTCACCGACGGGGACCTCGTGGCCATCACCCGGATGCTGGTGGAGCAGCTCAACCGGAACCTCAAGGAGAGGGGGATCGTCATCTCCATCGACGACGAGGCGGTAGGCTGGCTGCTGGCCCGGACGCTCTCGAACCGCTCGTACGGCGCTCGCCCCCTCCGCCGCGCGATACAGAGGCACATCGAGGACCCGCTCTCCGAGGCCTTCATCCGCGGGCAGATCAGGAGCGGACTGCCCATCGCGGTGAGCGTCGAGGACGGGGCGTTGTGGTACCGGCAGGACGAGACCGGCGGGGCGTTGTCGTCGTGAGGAGGGCGGTGGGTCGGGGGCGTCGTGAGAGGAGTGTCGCCGTGAGAAGGATGCTGGTCGGGGCCGTCGTCGCCTGTCTCCTCCTCCCCCCGGGGAGCCTTCCCGCCCAGGAGGCGCCTCCCCCGATCGTCGAGCGCGTCGAGATCCTCAACAACCGCTACCTCCAGAGCGAGACGCTGCTCTTCTACATCTCCACGAAGGCCGGGGACCCCTACGACCCGGAGCGGCTGAAGAAGGATTTCCACCGGCTCTGGGACACCGGCTTCCTCGACGACCTCGCCATCGACGTGGTCGACGGGACCCAGGGCGTGGTCGTGCGCTTCCGGGTGGCCGAGCGCAAGCGAATCCAGATCGTGGACTACCGCGGCAGCAAGGCGCTCAGCACCTCCGACATCGAGGACGCGCTCGAGCAGAACGACGCCAAGATCCGCATCGACACCTTCTACGACCCGGCCAAGGCCCGGCGCGTGGAGTCGATCATCAAGACGATGCTGATGGCCAAGGGGCGGCCCTTCGGCGAGGTCACCCACGAGGCCAAGAACATCGGCGGGGCGGGGCAGCAGCTGTCCTTCGTCATCGACGACGGGCCCAAGGCCAAGATCCAGGAGATCGAGTTCGAGGGGAACAAGGTCTTCTCCGACGGGCAGCTCCGGGGGGCGCTCAAGAAGCTGAAGCCCTCGGGGTTCTTCAACCTGAGCTGGCTCGGGGGCAAGACCACCTACACCGAGGAGAAGTGGCTCGGCGGCGGCGACGACCCCCAGGGCGACCGGGGGCGCCTCGAGGACCACTACCTCGACCACGGCTACGTGACCGTGCGCATCGGCCAGCCCCGGATCGAGTACACCGACGGCAAGTCCGGGTTCTTCAAGAAGAAGCCGGTCAAGTGGATGAAGCTGGTCATCCCCGTGGAGGAGGGCGACCAGTACCGCCTGGGCGAGCTGAGCTTCGAGGGCCTGACCGTCCTGAAGGAGGAGTTCGTCCGCGACTACATCAAGCTGCAGCCGGGCGAGACCTACAACGAGTCGAAGTTCAAGAAGGCCTACGAGAAGCTGCGCGACCTCTACGGGACCCTCGGCTACTTCCAGTGGACCGGCGTCACCCAGCGCGACCCCGACCCCGAGCGCAAGGTGGTGGACGTGGTCGTGCGCATGGAGGAGGACAAGCAGTACTTCGTGGGCCGGATCGACTTCGTGGGCAACGACACCACGAGGGACAAGGTCATACGCCGGGAGATCTTCCTGAACGAGAACTCGGTGTTCAACACCGAGGCCCTCAAGATGTCGATCCAGCGCATCAACCAGCTCGGCTACTTCAAGCCGATGGAGGGAGCCCCCGACATCCGCCCCAACGCCAACGAGGACGACAAGGTGGACGTCACCTTCAAGGTGGAGGAGCAGAACCGGAACCAGTTCACCTTCGGGGGCGGGGTCAGCGGTCTCGAGGGCACCTTCATCAACGGGTCCTTCTCGACCACCAACTTCCTCGGGGCGGGCGAGACCTTCTCCATCTACGTCCAGAGCGGAAGGCGGACCAAGAACTACGCGCTCTCGGTCAGCGAGCCCTACTTCCTCGACCGCCCCATCACCGCCGGGGCCGACCTCTTCAGGAGGAAGATCACCTACCTGAGCTACGGCAACGTCTCCGGGTACTCCCAGGAGACCACCGGGTTCAGCCTGACCGCGGGTCGGCACGTCGGGAAGTGGTCGCGCGCGTTCCTGAACTACGCCTACGAGGTCATCAAGATCGGCGAGGTGGACCCCTCCGACTTCAACGACCCGTACTATCCGGGCCTCGGCTACGGGGGAGTCTACGGGGCCACCTACGACCCGCTGCTCTTCGGCGACCTGGGAAAGCGCAACGAGAGCCGGATCACCCCGAACATCGTCTTCAACACCGTCGACAACCCCTGGACGCCCCGCTCCGGGATGCGGCACACCGCGACCCTCCAGATCGCGGGGGGACCCCTGGGGGGGACGGTGGACTACTTCCGACCCAACTTCGAGACCATCACCTACATCCCCCACACCAGCAGGACCGCCCTCGGGGTCCGGGCCCAGGTCGCCTGGATCCTTCCCTACAGCGACACCAACGTGCTGCCCTGGTACCAGCGCTACTTCCTGGGGGGCGAGACCCAGGTCCGGGGCTACCAGATCCGCTCCATCGGGCCCACCGACTCCACCGGCCGGGCCCTCGGCGGCAACAAGCTCCTGCTCTTCAACGCGGAGTACTACCTCGACGTCTTCGGGCCCCTGCGGATGCTGGGGTTCTTCGACGCCGGCGCGGCCTACCTCGAGGGGGAGCGCTTCAACCTCGATGAGATGCGGATCTCGTACGGGGTCGAGGCCCGCTTCGTCATGCCCGTGCTCAACGTCCCCTTCCGCCTCATCTACGCCTGGAATCCAAACCGATCCGACCGTGAGAAGTTCTACGTTCCTGCCCACACGTTCAAGTTCGCCGTCGGCACCACCTTCTAAGGAGAAGACATGAGAAAGACGTTCCTGGCCATCCTCGCCCTCGTCCTCGCGAGCTCCGGTCCGGCGATCGCCCAGGATGCGGGCAAGAGCGCCCGCATCGCCGTGATCGACATGGCGCGAGTCTCGGCCGAGAGCCAGCTCGGCAAGTCGTACGCCGCCCAGCTGGAGAAGCTCCAGAACGACATCAACACCGCGGCCCAGGCCAAGCAGACCGAGCTGCAGCAGCTGGACGCCGCCATCCAGGCCCTCCAGGAGGAGCTGCAGAAGCAGGGCGGCGTCCTCAGCCAGGAGGCCCGCGACAAGAAGGAGCGCGAGATCGTGCAGAAGGGCCGCGAGCGCCAGGCCTTCCTCGAGGACGGCCAGGCCGAGATCAACCGCATGCGCGAGCGCGGCCAGCAGCAGGCCCAGTCCATCAACAACGAGTTCCAGGTGAAGATCCGCCCGGTGGTGGAGGATGTCGCCCGGGAGAAGGGCTACGACCTCGTCCTCGACTCGCAGGTGGCCTACACGATCACGCGCGACTTCGACATCACCCGCGACGTGATCGCCAAGGCGGACGCGACCCTGCCGGCCTCCGCGGCGGCCGCCCCGGCCGCCCCGGCGGAGACCCCGCCCGCCGCGGAAACGCCCGAGCAGTAGGGCCGCTCGCCCCCCGCGGGCGGGCGCCGTGAAGGGAAGCGGAGCCAAAGCGCGCTCCCTTCCCTCCGGCCCCGCCCGTCGAGGGCCACCGCCCCATGAGCTCCGGCGAGATCGGACGCCTCGTCCGCCAGATTCCCACCCAGTATCCGTTCGTCCTCGTGGACCGGATCCTGGAGCACGACCCGGGCGGACGCCTCGTCGCGACCAAGAACGTCAGCGGCACCGAGGACTTCTTCGCCGGACACTTCCCGGGACAGCCGGTCATGCCCGGGGTCCTCCTCCTGGAGTCCCTCACCCAGGCCGCCGGCATCTGGCTCCTGAAGACCGCCCCGGACCCCGGCCAGATCGAGATCCGGGTCGTGGGGATCGACGAGGCGAAGTTCCGCCGACCCGTCGTTCCCGGGGACCAGCTGCGGCTGGACGTGACCCTCGTCCACCGCCGGGGGGCGCTGTGCCGCTTCCGCGGCGAGGTCCGCGTCGGCGCCGCCCGGGCCGCGGAGGCGCGGCTCCTGCTGCAGGTCGCCACCCTGCCTCCTCCCGACGTGGACCCACTCGCCCGGGTGGCGCCGGAGGCGGTCCTCGAGGCGTGCGTGCGCGTGGGTCCCTTCTGCGTGGTCGGACCGCAGGTCCGTCTGGGGGCGGGCACGTTGCTGCACTCCCACGTGGTCATCGAGGGCGACACCCGGGTGGGGCAGGGCAACACCTTCTTCCCCTTCAGCTCCATCGGCCTCGTGCCCCAGGACCTCAAGTACCGGGGAGAGGCGACCCGGGTCGACATCGGCGACCGCAACACCTTCCGCGAGGGGACCACGGTCCACCGGGGGACCGAGGGCGGCGGCGGCCTGACCCGCATCGGGTCGGACAACCTGTTCATGGCCCAGGTGCACGTGGCCCACGACTGCCTCGTGGGCAGCCACACGGTCTTCGCCAACTCGGCGGCGCTGTCCGGCCACGTGGAGGTCCACGACCACGCGGTCCTGGGCGGCTTCGCCGGGGTCCACCAGTTCTGCCGGGTGGGGACCCACGCCTTCATGGGGGGCGGGACCGTCGCCACCCAGGACGTCCTGCCCTTCTCGATGACCGTGGGCGACCGGGCCCGCCTCTACGGCCTCAACCTCGTGGGCCTGCGTCGGAAGGGCTTCTCGAGGGAGGCCATCGCCGCCCTGCGCGAGGCGTTCCGTGTGCTCATGCGGGGGAACGCCCGCGAGGCCCTGGAGCAGCTGGAGGCCGACGGCCCCCACACGCCGGAGGTCCGCACCCTGGTCGCCTTCATCCGCGGGGCGAAGCGGGGCGTCGTCCTGCGCCCGCGCCCCGCCGGCGCGGAAGAGGACGAGGGGGCCTGACCCGGCGGTGGCCATGGCGGGCGAGCCCCTCGGAATCATCGCCGGCAACGGACGCTTCCCCTTCCTCGCCGCGGCCGGGGCCCGACGGGCCGGCCGACGCGTGGTGGCCCTGGCCATCCGCGAGGAGACGGACCCCGAGCTGGACCAGGAGGTCGACGAGCTCCACTGGGTGGGCCTGGGCCAGCTGGGCCGGGCCATCGACATCCTCCGCCGCGCCGGGGCCCGCGAGGCCCTGATGGCCGGTCAGGTCAAGCACCGTCAGATCTTCTCCGACGTGGTGCCCGACCTGAAGCTGGTGGGGGTGCTGGCGCGCCTGGCCCTTCAGAACACGGACAGCCTCATCGGGGGGGTCGCCGCCGCCCTCTCCCGCGAGGGGATCACCCTCCTCTCCTCGGTGGCGTTCCTGGAAGACCAGCTCGCCACCCCCGGGGCCATGACACGCCGCCGGCCCCGGCGCGACGAGCGTGCCGACGTGGAGTACGGCGAGACCGTGGCCCGGGCCCTGGCCGGGATGGACCTCGGGCAGACGGCGGTGGTGAAGAAGCGGGCCGCCGTCGCCCTGGAGGCCATGGAGGGCACCGACGAGGTGATCCGCCGGGCCGGGCGGCTCGCCGGGGCCGGGGCCACGGTGGTGAAGGTGTCGAAGCCTGGGCAGGACATGCGCTTCGACGTCCCCGTGGTCGGCCGCGGGACCCTCGAGGCCATGGCCGAGGCGAGGGCCGCCGTCCTGGCCCTCGACGCCGGGCGCACGCTGATCATCGACAAGGACGCCTTCCTGGAGCAGGCCGACGCCGCCGGGGTGGCGGTCTGGGGTCTCGAGCCCGGGAGCGGGGGAGGGGGAGCGGCGTGAGCGAGAACCCGGTGCGCGTGGGCGTCGTCGGCGTGGGGGCCCTGGGGCGGCACCACGCCCGCGTCTGGGCGGCCCTGGACGGAGCCGAGCTGATCGGTGTCCACGACATCGACGCGGCGCGGGCGGAGGCGGTCGCGGAGGAGTTCGGCTGCCCCGTGCACCCCGACCTCGACGCCCTGCTGGCCGAGGCCCAGGCCGTCTCCGTCGCCGTGCCCACCGCCTCTCACCACGCGGTGGCCGGGCGGGCCCTCGACGGGGGACGCGACGTCCTCCTCGAGAAGCCGATGACCGCCACGCTCGAGGAGGCCGACGACCTCATCGACCGGGCGGAGAGGGCGGGGGCGCGTCTCCAGGTGGGACACATCGAGCGCTTCAACCCCGCCACCGAGGTCCTCCTCGAGACGGTCGAGGCGCCCCGGTTCATCGAGGTCCACCGGCTCGGCTCGTTTTCCCCGCGCAGCCTGGACGTGGACGTCGTGCTCGATCTCATGATCCACGACCTCGACATCGTCCTCGCCCTCGACGGGTCCGCGCCCACCCAGATCGAGGCGGTCGGCGTCCCCGTCCTGACCCCGAGGGTCGACATCGCCAACGCCCGGCTCCGCTTCGCCTCCGGGCTCATCGCCAACCTCACCGCCAGCCGCGTCTCGGTGGAGAAGGTGCGGAAGTTCCGCGTGTTCGCCCCGAGGACCTACGTCTCGGTGGACTTCACCTCCCGGGAGGCCCAGATCTTTCGCCTCGAGGCGAACGAAGGCGGGCGCCCCCGCATCGCCTCGGAGCAGCGGGGCGCCCCCGAGGAGGAGCCCCTGAAGCGGCAGGCCCAGGCCTTCCTGCAGGCGGTCCGGGACCGCTCCGAGCCACGGGTCCCCGGCCCCGAGGGCCGGCGGGCCCTGGCCCTCGCCCACGCGATCCTGGCCCGGATGGCCGAGGGCTAGTGTCCTGTGACCGAAGTCGTGTGGCCCTCCGCGGCTCCGGGCGCTCGGCGGCCACCCCGCCTGCGGGCGCGTGAGCTTCGGAGTACCGGAGACCATCCCGCCGGCCGGTGCGCCGCACGCTCGCTCGGGGCCACTCCCGAGGCGTCGTACCCTCCGATGCGGAGAAATGCAACATCTTGTGTAGTTCCCTTGATTCATTCGCGGAACGGGTGCTAGCCTAATCGCGCGCAGGAGTACAGGAGCCCAAGGCCACAGTGCAGCGAATCAACCAACGGCAGGGGTTTCTCGCCTCCGCGGTCATCCACCTGACGCTTCTGATGATACTGGTCAGCGCCGATCCGAAGCTCTTCGAGCCCAGGGAGATCGAGCACTCCGAGCTCGAGCGACGGGAGGTGGTCTTCCTCCCGAGGCCGGAGGTCCTGCGTCAGCTCGCTCCGGCGCCCGCCGTGCCGCGACCGATGGCCAGCCCCCCGCCCGCAGCCGCTCCCACGCCCCCACCCGCGGACCCGAACAAGAAGGACCGCATCAGCATCGGGCCCCCGACCGAGCTGCGCCGGACGGGTCCGATGATCCTCCGCCGGGAGGACGACCTCACCAAGGTCCCCAAGGGGCAGCCCACGCTGCCACCGAAGGGCGCCCCGGAGCCCCCGAAGCCGACCCCGGGGCCGAAGGTGGCCGACGGGGGGGCCGAGACCCCCGAGACCCCGGGCCGCCAGGGACTCCGCTTGCCCCCGGGGCTCCTGGGGCCACCCGCTCCGCGCGGAGACGAGGGCTCGAGACGGCGTCCGGGGGCCCTGGGCTCCTCGCTCGACGAGGCGATCGACGACGCGACCCGGCGGCTGGATCGCAACGCGAGCCTGGGCTTGCCGACCGGAACCGGGAAGAGCGTCGAGGGGCTGCGCTTCGACCCCCGTGGCGCCGACTTCACCGTCTGGATCAACGACTTCAAGAACCAGGTGTACCGGAACTGGAACGTGCCGCAGTCCGTCTACCTCGGATACCGGGGCCACGTCGACTTCGAGTTCACGCTCGAGAGAGACGGATCGATGTCGGCGCTCAGGATGCTGAAGTCGTCGGGGACGGATGCCCTCGACCGGGCGGCGCGAAACTCCCTGACCGCCAGCCGCTTCATGGCCCTGCCCGACGACTACGGTCCGCCGCGCGTGACGATGCAGGTGACCTTCTACTACAACGAGGGACCGCGAGGCTCGTGAGCCGAAAGCGCGTTCTGACCTCTCCCGGCGCGGCCTGGCTCGCGGCGGCGCTCGGGGCCTGGATGGTCGCCGGCGCCTGCCGGTCCATCCAGCACGAGGTCCGGCCCTCCGCCCACGTCCTTCCCACCCCGTCCCTCGACGGTCTCGTGGAGGCCCCGGTGGTCCGCGTGGGCATCCTCCCCGAGGCACCGCGGGTGTCCATCGCGGCCGCCGCGGGCGTGCGGGTCCTGGCGGAGAGCGAGGGTCAGGACCAGCCCCACTGGCGGCCCCTCGCCCAGGCCACCTTCCTGCCCGCGGACGCCGAGGGACGTCTCCGGCTGGTCGAGACGGGGGAGGACCTGACCCTGGCCACCGTCACTCCCGTCGAAGAGACGGACATCCTGGAGGCCGACGCCCGGGCGTACCGCGGGCTCCTCGAGGTTCGTCCGGGACCGGACGGCTCGCTCACCGTGGTGAACGTGGTCAACGTCGAGGACTACCTGCGCGGTGTGGTGCCCAACGAGCTCTCGCCGGTGGCGTTTCCGCAGATCGAGGCCCTGAAGGCCCAGGCGGTGGCCGCCCGCACCTGGGTGCTCGCACACCTGGGCGACTACTCCTCCCGGGGCTACGACGTGTGCGCCACCCCGGCCTGCCAGGTCTACCGGGGGCAGGCCTCCGAGCAGCCACTGACCGACGAGGCCGTCGCCCGGACCCGCGGAGTCATCGCGACCTGGCGGGGGCGGCCCATCCACGCCTACTACACCTCCACCTGCGGAGGCCACACCGAGGACGGCGACGTCATCTTCGACGACCGCGCCCCCTACCTGAAGGGGGTCGTGTGTGCCCCGGAGGCCTCGGCCCGGCACCGCGTGCGCACGGACGCGGCGCCGCGGCGGGACCTGCCCGGCGGTCCCGCCGTCGCGCGCAGCCTGGCCGTCCTCGAGGCCCTGGGGGTCGTCGACTCCTCCCTCGCTGCCCCGCAGCGCCTGGCCGGCCTGCCCTCGGATTCCGAGATCCGGGGGTGGGTGAAGAGGCTGCAGTCCGCCCTCGACCGGACCGACTGCGCCAGCCCGGTGACGGGCAGCCTCGCCCGGCGAGCGAGCTTTGCCGAGTACAGCGTGGCCTCCCTGTGCTGGCGCGAGCGCGCGGCGCGGCTCGTCGCCAACGACGAGGCGGACTCCCTGCTCGACGCCGACGAGCGGCAGGCCCTGGCCCTGCTGCGCAGCGAGGACCTTCTGACCGTCGCGCCGGGCCTGTCCCTCGATCCGAACGGCGCCCTGACCCGGGCCGAGATCGTGGATCTGCTCGCCGGTCTCGCCCAGAGGGCCAGCCCGCCCGAGTGGCGCCGGGGAGAGTTCGCGGGCCTCGCGGACGGACGAGTGACGGTGCTGGCGGGAGAGGATGCCGAGAGCTTCACCCTGGACCCCGGGGCCCGGCTCTTCCGGAGCGTGGACGGCGTCTACGCGGGGACCGCGGAGATGACCCTGACCATCGGGGACGAGCTGACCTGGGTGGCGCGCGACGGCCGCGCGGTGTACCTCGAGGCGCGCCAGACGGGACCGGGAGCCGTCCCCGGCCCGGCCGCGCGACACTACCGCTGGAAGGCCCGCCTCACCCCGGCCGACGTGGCCCGCGGGGTGGCGCGCTACGGCTCGGTGGGTGAGATCCGGGACCTCGTGCCGAGGAGGCTCGGGGTCTCGGGACGAGTGGTGGAGCTGGAGGTGCAGGGCACCCACGGCGACCTCCTGCTCAAGGGGCTGCGGGTGCGGTGGGGCCTCGGGCTCCGCGAGAACCTGTTCGTCATCGACCGGGAGAAGGACGACGAAGGGAGCGTCGAGCGCTTCGTGTTCTCGGGCAAGGGCTGGGGACACGGCGTGGGGCTGTGTCAGGTGGGCGCCTTCGGCATGGCCCAGGCCGGCTCCACCTACGAGGGAATCGTCCAGCACTACTACAGCGGCGTCCGCCTCGCCCAGGCCGCCGAGCTGCGTCACCCCTAGGCTAGGCTAGGAGCGCCGAGGTCGCGTTGGTCCCAGCGCCCGGCTGCCCTGGGGGCTCGGCGGGCCGCCTCCCTCCGGCCTCGACCACACAACCCCTGCTGGCGGCACCCTAACCTAACTTCTTGGGCCGTAGACCTTTGACACAACTCGGCCCCTCCCCCTAGAATGCGAGCGGTCTCAGGACCGCCCGATGAGCATGCCCCCGCCGACCACGAGCATCGAGTCCTTTGTCGTTCCCGGCGGGCTCAGGGGCACGCTCGCCGCGCTCCCGCTGCCGGACCTCATGCGAGAGCTGCAGCTGAAGAACGCCACCGGCATCCTGTCGCTCAACTCGAACCGCGTGCGCAAGGCCCTCTACTTCAAGAGCGGCCGTGTCGTCTTCGCCACCTCCAACGTGGCCAGCGATCGCCTCGGAGAGGTCCTGCTCCGCGAATCGAGGATCACCCGCGAGCAGAACGATCTCTCCCTCCGCGCCCTCGCGCACGGCAAGCGACAGGGACGCGTCCTCATCGAGATGGGGGCGCTGTCCCCGGACGACCTGTGGTCGGCGGTGCAGTCGCAGGTGCGCGAGATCGTGTTCGGGGTCTTCCGGTGGGGGGAGGGACAGTTCCACTTCGAGGAGTCGGCGTTGCCGGAGCGCGAGCGGATCACCGTCGACCTGGACGTGACCGCGCTCGTCCTGGAAGGGCTCCGCCGCCTCGACGCCGGGGGCTGGGTGCGCCTGCGGCACCCCGACGGCCACCTCGTCCTCGAGCTCGGCTCGACCTCGGCCGAGGGCCTCCTGCGGCCCTTCGAGAAGCACGTCCTGGGCCTCGTCGACGGAGAGCGCAGCGTCATCGAGATCTGCCACGAGAGCGAGGTGGGGGACAACCAGACCCTGAAGCTGCTCTACGCCTTCCTCGCCACCGGGATCGTGGAGGGACGCGGCCGCAAGGTCCGGGCCCTCGACCAGGACTTCGTCCCCGCGGACACCACCTACGCGGTGCTGGAGTCCTTCAACCAGATGTACCGGTTCATCTTCGCGTACATGGTGAAGGAGGTCGGGCCCATCGCCGAGAACGTCCTCGCCAAGTACCTGGGCACGGTCCGGGAGGCGCGGGGCGAGGTCTTCGGAGAGGCCCGGCTCCGTCCCGACGGCGCCCTCGAGGAGTCCCCGGTGGAGCGCGCGGTGGGGCAGATCCCGGAGGAGCGGCGCCGCGAGGCCCTCGTGGGGGCCCTGAACGAGCTGCTCTACGCCGAGCTCCTGGCGGTCAAGCGCACCCTCGGCGCCGAGCACGAGGGCGCCATCATCCGCGCCCTCCGACCCCGATGACGTCCCCGACGCCGCCGCAGGTCCGGGGGGCGGCCGCGATCCTCGCGCTCATCCTCCTCATCGTTCTCTGGAGGCTGTGGCCGCTCCTCTGATCGCGATCGTCGGGCCCACCGCCTCGGGCAAGAGCGCGCTCGCCCTTCGGCTCGCCCGCGAGCGCGGCGCGGAGATCGTCTCCTGCGACAGCCTGCAGGTCTACCGCGGCCTCGACATCGGCAGCGCCAAGGCGTCGGCGGAGGAGCAGCGCGAGGTCCCGCACCACCTGATCGACGTGGTGGACCCCGACGAGCCCTTCTCCGCCGCCGAGTACGCTCGCCGGGCGCGCGAAGCGGTGGCCGGGATCACCGCCCGGGGGCGGCTGCCCATCGTGGCCGGGGGGACCGGCCTCTACCTGCGGGCCCTCATCGAGGGGCTCTTCGTGGGCCCGCCGCGCCAGGAGGAGACCCGGCGCCGGCTCGAGGCGCTCGCCGAGCGCCACGGCGACGCCCGCCTCCACCGCCTCCTCCGACACCTCGATCCGGAGGCCGCGGCCCGGATCACGCCGCGCGACCGCGTGCGCACCGTCCGGGCCCTGGAGGTCTACCGCGCCACCGGCCGCCCGATCAGCGAGCACCACCGGGAGCACCGCACTCTCACGCGGCCGCTCCACGGCTACCGCGCCTTCACGATCGGGCTCGTCCCGGACCGGGCGCGGCTGCGGCGCGCCGTCGAGCAGCGGACGCGGGCCATGCTGGAACGAGGCCTGCTCGACGAGGTCCGTGGCCTCCTCGAGCGGGGGTACGGCCCGGGGCTGCGACCCCTCCAGGCCATCGGCTACCGGGAGGCGGGGGCGGTGGTGCGGGGCGCGATGAGCCGGGCCGAGGCGGAGGCGGCCATCGTCACCGCCACCATGCGCTTCGCCAAGCGCCAGATGACCTGGTTCCGCCACCAGGCGGAGGTCGCCTGGTTCGAGGACCCCGAGGCCGCCCTCCACGCCGCCCGGGCCTGGCTGGACACCTTGACGTAAGGGCAGGAATCAGTACAATTTGGAGGTTTGCGTCCCACCTCCATGCTGCTCATTGAGATCCCTCGCGTTCCGCCCGAAGGACTCGTCCTCGACGAGGCCCTGGACCCGGCGGGGGTCCACCTCGAGGGCGACGACGACCTCGTCCTCGACCGGGGACGTCTCCGGTGCCGGGTGGAGCTCGTCGACGGAACGACCGTCCACGTGCGCGGGGACCTCGACGGGCGAGTGACCGTCGAGTGCGGCCGCTGCCTCGACCGCTACCCCGTCGAGATCGACCAGAAGGTGGACCTCTTCTATCTCCCACGCCTGGCCGAGCGGCCCGAGGACGAGGAGGAGGAGATCGAGCTGGACGACCACGACGTCGTGGTGGGGTACCACGAGGGCGAGACGCTCGACCTCGGCGAGGTGGTGAGGGAGCAGATCTTCCTGAGCCTGCCCATGAAGCGCCTCTGTCGGCAGGACTGCCAGGGCCTCTGCCCGACCTGCGGACGCAACCGAAACGCCGGCAGCTGCGCGTGTCCCGCGCCCGAGGAGCCGGTCGATCCGCGGCTCGCGCCCCTCCGCAAGCTGGTCGAACCCGACCGTCACTAGGAGCCACCCATGCCCAATCCCAAGCGCCGTCACTCCAAGGCCCGGACCGCCAAGCGTCGGGCCCACGACCACCTCCAGACCCCGAGCCTCAGCCTCTGCCCCAACTGCCACGAGCCCAAGCTGCCGCACCGGGTCTGCCCGCGCTGCGGCCACTACAAGGGCAAGGCGGTCACCGAGGCGGAGGAGGTCTAGCTTGCCCCGGCCCCGGGTCGCCGTGGACGCCATGGGTGGCGACCACGGCGCCACGGTGGTGGCCCACGGCGCCGTGCTCGCCAGCCGCGAGCTCGGGGTCGCCGTGTCGCTGGTCGGCCCCGAGGGGCACCTCCGCCGCGAGCTGGAGGCCCTCGAGGCCGAGGGCCTGCCCATCGACGTGGTGGACGCCCCCGACGTGGTGGGGATGAGCGAGAAGGTGAGCCGATCCACCCTCAAGAAGCGCTCCTCGATCCAGGTGGCCCTCGAGCGCCTGCGGGACGGCAAGGTCGACGCCTTCTTCTCCGCCGGGAACACCGCCGCCTGCTGGACGATCGCCAAGTTCGTCCTGGGCACCCTCTCCGAGGTCGATCGCCCGGCCCTGGCCGCGGTCTTCCCGCACCGGGGCGGCGGCCGCACCGTCCTCCTCGACGTCGGGGCCAACGCCCAGTGCAAGGCCCGCAACCTCGAGGAGTTCGCGGTCATGGGCAGCGCCTACAGCCGCGGCGTCTTCCACGTGGCCTCGCCCCGGGTGGGCCTGATGAGCCTGGGCGAGGAGGAGACCAAGGGCAGCGACCTCACCCGGGACGTGCACGAGGTGCTGCGGACGTCGAGCCTCAACTTCGTGGGCAACGTGGAGGGTCACGACTTCTTCACCGGCAAGGTGGACGTGGTGGTGGTGGACGGCTTCACCGGCAACGTCGTGCTCAAGGCCTGCGAGACCCTCGCCGAGCTCATGATGGAGCTCATCCGCGAGGAGCTCCTGAGCGGCGTCCGCGCGCGGGCCGGGGCCTGGCTGTCGCAGCCCGCCTTCCGCGAGGTGCGCCGGCGGAGCGACCCCGCGGAGACGGGAGGGGCCCCGCTGCTGGGCATGAAGGGCTGCTGCGTGATCGGCCACGGCAAGTCCTCCGCCCGGGCGGTGATGCACGGGATCCGGACCGCGGCCGAGTTCTCCGCCAGCGGGGTCAACGACGCGATCGAGGCGGAGCTTCGGGACCTCGGCGCGCGCAAGGAGGCGGCCAGCGCATGAGCGAGGGAGCGAAGGGGACGCTCGAGGGCAGGGTCGTCCTCGTGACCGGGGCCTCGCGCGGCATCGGGCGCGCCATCGCGCGGACGGTGGCCGAGGCCGGAGCCGTCGTCGTCCTCGCCGCCCGCGACGAGCACCGACTCGCCGAGGCGGTGGCGGAGATCACCGCCCGCGGGGGACAGGCGCGGCCGGTGGCCCTCGACGTGGCCGACCGCCGGTCGGTGGAGGCGGCGATCGGGGGGGTCCTGGCGGACCACGGGCGACTCGACGGTCTCGTGAACAACGCCGGCGTGACCCGCGACAACCTGCTCCTGCGCATGAAGGACGAGGACTGGGATCGGGTCCTGGCCACCAACCTCACCGGCGTCTTCCTCTGCACCCAGGCCGCGCTCAAGCCCATGATCAAGCAGAGGAGCGGCCGGATCGTGAACGTGACCTCGGTCGTCGGCCTCGTGGGCAACGCCGGGCAGGCCAACTACGCCTCCAGCAAGGCGGGGGTGGTGGGCTTCACCAAGTCGGTGGCCCGGGAGGTGGCCTCGCGGGGCATCACCGCGAACGCGGTGGCCCCGGGCTTCATCGAGACCGACATGACGGCGGGCATGACCGACAAGGCGAGGGCGGCGGTGATCGCGGCCATCCCCATGGGGAGGGTCGGGAGCCCCGAGGACGTCGCCGGGACGATCGCCTTTCTCCTCTCCGACGCCGCCGGCTACATCACCGGGCAGGTCCTGGGGGTAGACGGCGGCTTCCACATGTAGAATTGGGTCTGCCGCGCCGCCGCGCGGGGATTCCAGGAGGACCTCAAGAATGGAGCCTGTTGCCGATCGCGTGAAGAAGATCATCGTCGACCAGCTGGGTGTCGAGGAGGAGACGGTGACGCCGGAGGCGTCCTTCGTCGACGACCTCGGCGCGGACAGCCTCGACACCGTGGAGCTGGTGATGGCCCTCGAGGAGGAGTTCGGCATCGAGATTCCCGACGAGGACGCCGAGAAGATCACCCGCGTGAAGGAAGCGACCGACTACATCGAGAAGCACTCCAGCAAGAAGTAGCTCGCGGCGACCGTCAGCCATCCGACACGTGAACACCAACCGCAGGGTCGTCGTCACCGGTGTGGGCCTCGTGTCCCCCCTGGGGATCGGCACCGAGGAGTCCTGGAAGGCTCTTCTCGCCGGTCGCTCGGGGGCGGGGCCCATCACGCTGTTCGACGCGTCGCGCCACTCGACCCGCTTCGCCTGCGAGGTGAAGGGGTTCGACCCCCTGAACTGGATCGAGAAGAAGCAGGTCAAGAAGATGGACCGCTTCATCCAGTTTGCCCTGGCCGCCTCCGAGCTGGCGCTCGAGGACGCGGCGCTGCGGGTTCCCATCGCCGACGCCGAGCGCATGGGGGTCATCATCGGGAGCGGCATCGGCGGCTTCTCCACCATCGAGAAGGAACACGAGGCGCTTCGCACCGGCGGGCCGCGCAAGATCAGCCCCTTCTTCATCCCCGCCGTCATCGTGAACCTGGCCGCGGGCTGGGTGTCCATCCGCACCGGGGCCAAGGGTCCCAACTCCGCCACCTGCACCGCGTGCACGTCGGGCGCCCACGCCATCGGCGACTCCTACCGGCTCATCCAGCACGGGGACACCGACGCCATGATCACGGGGGGGGCGGAGGCCGCGGTCACCGCCCTGGGGGTGGGCGGGTTCTGCTCCATGCGCGCGCTGAGCACCCGCAACGAGGAGCCCGAGCGCGCCTCCCGTCCCTTCGACCGGGACCGGGACGGCTTCGTGATCGGCGAGGGCGCGGGGATCCTGGTCCTGGAGGAGCTCGGGCACGCCCGCGCGCCGGGGGGCCCGCATCCTGTGCGAGATCGTCGGCTACGGGATGTCGGGGGACGCCTTCCACATCTCCGCGCCCAGCGAGGACGGCGACGGCGCCATCCGCGTCATGCGGGCGGCCCTGGGCAACGCCGGGGTCGAGCCCTCCGCAGGTCGACTACATCAACGTCCACGGCACCTCCACGCCCCGGGGCGACTTGGGGGAGACCATCGCCATGAAGGCGGTGTTCGGCGACCACGCCCGCAAGATGGCCATCAGCTCCACCAAGTCCATGATCGGACACCTCCTGGGGGCCTCCGGGGGGGTCGAGGCCGGGATCACCGTCCTCGCCCTGCGCGACCAGGTCGTCCCGCCGACCATCAATCTCGAGAACCCCGACCCCGAGTGCGACCTCGACTACGTCCCCAACCAGGCGCGCCGGGTCGAGGTGAACCATGCCCTCAGCAACTCCTTCGGCTTCGGCGGGACGAACGGGGCGCTGCTGTTCAAGCGTTACGCGGACTAGAGGGAACGAGCCATGAAGATCGTCGTCTGTGTGAAGCAGGTACCGGACACCGAGACCCGGGTGCACATCGCCCCCGAGGGGAACGCCATCGTGGAATCCGACATCAACTGGATCGTGTCCCCCTACGACGAGTTCGCCCTCGAGGAGGCGCTCAAGATCAAGGAGGCCCAGGGCGGGGAGGTGGTGGTCGTCACCGTCGGCCCCGACCGCGCCCTCTCGGCCCTGCGCACGGGCCTGGCCATGGGCGCGGACTCCGCCGTCCACGTCAAGGACCCGGCCCTCGACGGCGCCGACACCCTGGCCACCGCCCGCGCCCTGGCCGGGGCCCTGAAGACCCTGGCGCCCGTCGACCTCGTCCTGTGCGGGCAGCAGGGGGTGGGGGGGGACAACAGCCAGGTCCCCGGCCTCCTCGCCGAGATGCTGGACCTCCCGCAGGTCACGGTGGCGGTCAAGATCGACGTTCAGGACGGGAAGGCCGTGGTGGCGCGCGAGATCGAGGGCGCCCGGGAGACCTGGGAGACATCCCTGCCCGCGGTGATCTCCGCCCAGAAGGGGCTCAACGAGCCCCGCTACGCGAGCCTCAAGGGGATCATGGCCGCCAAGAAGAAGCCGGTCCAGGTCCTCGACGCGGCCGGGGTGGGTCTCGCCGCCGCCGACGTCGCGCCCAAGGTCAAGGTCACGGCGATGGAGCTGCCGCCACCTCGCCCGGCGGTCGCGATGATCGAGGGAGAGCCCGACGCCCAGGCGAAGGAGCTCATCCGCCGCCTCGCCGAAGAAGCCAAGGTCATCTAAGGGGGACCGCCATGCCTGGAATTCTCACGTTTGCCGAGCAGCGGGACGGGAAGCTGCGGCGCTCCTCCCTCGAGGTCGTCTCCGAGGCGAAGCGGCTCGCCGGCTCTTTCGGGGGCTCGGTCGCGACCGTGGTCATCGGCCCGGGGACCGAGTCCGTGGCCCCCGAGCTCGCCTCCTACGGGGCGGACAAGGTCCACGTCTTCGACGACGCGGCCTACGAGGCCTACGCCACCGAGGCCTGGGCCCGGGCCGTGGCCTCGGTGATCGAGGAGACGAAGCCCTCGGTCGTCCTCTTCCCCATGACCGCCATGGGCAAGGACCTCGCCCCACGGGTGGCGGGCAAGATCGACGCCGGGCTCGCCTCCGACTGCGTGGACCTCGAAGGGGCGGACGGTCGCCTCACCGCCCGACGGCCCATGTACGCGGGCAAGGCCTACGCGATGGTGGAGTGGGCGGGCGACCCCCAGCTGGCCAGCCTGCGCCCGAACGTCTTCGCCCTCGAGACCCCGGACACCTCCCGCAGCGCGGAGGTGGTCAAGGGCAGCGCGGACACCGCGTCCCGCGCGAAGGTGACGGCGACCGAGACCTCCGCCCAGGGCAAGATCGAGCTCACCGAGGCCCAGATCATCGTCTCCGGCGGGCGCGGCCTGAAGGGGCCGGAGCACTTCTCGCTGGTGACGGACCTGGCCGAGGCCCTGGGCGCGGCCGTCGGGGCGTCCCGTGCCGTCGTCGACGCGGGCTGGGTCGACCACCAGATGCAGGTGGGCCAGACCGGCAAGACCGTCTCGCCCACGCTGTACGTGGCCTGCGGGATCAGCGGGGCCATCCAGCACCTGGCCGGCATGTCGACCTCGAAGTTCATCGTGGCCATCAACAAGGACCCCGACGCGCCCATCTTCAAGGTCGCCAACTACGGGATCCTGGGCGACGTCTTCGAGGTCCTGCCGAAGCTGACCGAGGCCGCCAAGGCCCACTCCGCATCGAAGTAGGGTCAGGTCTACTAATGTTGCGTCGCCGCGTCGTTCGAACTCGCGATGCAACACTCGAGACCTGCCCCTCTCCTTTCTCCGTCACGAGCGCAACGCGGGACGACAGCCGCCCAACGGAAGGGGTCAGGCCCCGTTCATTGCACCGCGAGTGAGAATGTCGGAGCGGCGCAACAAACGGGGCCAGACCCCTCTTCGTTCAGTGCACCCAGGCGGCGGTGACGGCGAAGCCCTCCATGTCGCCGAAGCCGCCGCTGACGCGGAGGTCGAAGCGCCGGCCCAGCCTCATGTCGAGACCCAGGCCGAGGGCCACCCCGAACTCGCTGTCGCCTTCCCCGAAGGTCGGGATCACCACGGGGTGCAGGTAGGGCACGAAGCTGATCCCGCCGGTGTCGAAGCGCCGCCCCAGGCTGAACCCGATGGGCACGCGGACCCTCGTGCCCCCGTTGACGGCCGCGCCCACGCCCACGGTCAGGGCCCCGTCGAGGGGGAAGTCGTTCGAATGGGTCACGAGGCGCGTGCGGAAGCGCGCCCCGGCCACCAGGGCCCCGTCGCGCGCGCCGCGGTCCAGGTACCCCAGGCGCAGGCCCCAGTCGTGCCGGCCGGAGGCGAAGCCGTAGAAGCCCTCGACCCCGAGGTCCGCCCCGGGGGGCGCCGAGAGGGACAGGCCCAGCTCGTGACTGGCGAACGCCCGATACGGTGCCGAGTACACCGGTGTGCCGGTCTCCTGGGCACAGACCGGCCCGGCCATCAGCAGTCCCAGCAGGCTGGCCCCAACGAAGGCCAGCCACCCTTGAGGTCTCCGGCGCGGGTCTCGCATCCGTCCCTTGTACCGCGGCCCCGGCAGAACGGAGGTGACCGGCGTCACCCCGGTCGCTCGGCTCTCCCGGGGCCGGCGGCTGCGGTCGGCCACCCGGCTGCGGGCCCGCGAGCGTCGAAGTCAGGCAGGGTCCTCGCCGGGTCCCGGCCGCCGCAGCCTCGAGCGGCAGCCGACGCCCTCCCTCGAGTCGCCGATGGGGATTCGCCCCGAAGCCTCAGTGGCTCAGGACGGGATGCTCACCTGTGTCTACGGCCGCCCCCGCACTGCTCGTTCGCGAAGTAACGGTCGAGCTCTCCCGCCGCCAGAAACCACGAGAGGGACTGCTTCTTCCTCCCGAGCAGCTCCTGCGACGCCTTCTCGTACAGCTGACCGTAGGAGTCCGTCAGGACGGCCGCATGGCTCTCGCGGATCTTCGCTGGCGCGGGCTTGCCCGCGGGCACGTTGTCGATCGGGTTCCAGGGCGTCACCTCGAGGTGCCCCTTGATGTCGTACTCCCGGAGGAACCGCCCGGCCCAGTCGCCGTAGACCCTGAGGTCGAAGCGGAGGCGCCCCTCCAGCCGCACGTACTCCGTGCCCGTGGGGTTGCAGAAGGGCTTGGGGGCCACGACGTCGTAGTCGGCGGCGTACCGGGTGTGGATCCTCTCCGGCGCCGGCTCGAAGACGAAGTCGGGGACGAGAGTCAGGCCGTAGCCGGTAATGGGGATCGGAACCGGCAGGTCGGGGGGAAGCGGAGTGGGGGACACGGGTAGCTGCAGCTCCATGAGGAGCTGCATGAGCCCCACTCCCTCCGGCGTCGGGGCCTGGGCCGCGTCGTAGAGCGGCTTGTAGACGGCGTAGCGGATCGTCCGGAAGAACCCCATTGGTAGCAGTCCGACGGGGGCCGGCGGCGGCGTGGAGAAGAGGCCTGCCCGCCACGCGTCGAGGGCCACGAAGTCGCGCGCGAAGTCCCAGCTCAGCACCTCGTGCTCGGCGGTCCCCGGGATCAGGAGCTCGAAGTGAGCGGCGCCCACCGTGAGGGTCCCCTGCCGGAAGAGGCGCAGGTGGAAGCGGAACGGGTTCCCGAACGGAGCGGCCGGGTCGATGCACACGAGCTGGATCTCGCTGCCGACCCAGCCCTCGGTCTGGGCCCAGCCGGTCTGCTCGTACCCCATGGCGTCCGCCCAGGTGCAGTTGAACGGGGGCTGGTTGGGGTACGCGGGGACGCCGGCCGGCACCATCGAGCGGTCGCCGGGCAGTGCCATCAGCGCCTGCCGGACCGCCCGCGGATCGACGTCGACGAAGAACAGGTTCACAGGGTCCGACGGCATGCTCGAGTCGAAGTCCGTACCGGTGTAAGGCCAGAGCTCGATCGACCCCAGCTGCGGTGGCAGGACAACGGTATCCCCGGGGGACGCGGGCGGGCTCCCCCAGGCGAGGGCCACCGCGGGCAGCAGCACTGCCAGGACAGCAGTGCCGAAGGCGCGCATTCGCATGGCTCAGCTCCTTCCGACGGGCGCGAGGGAAGTCGCCCCGGGAGGGCACGAGCCCGCCGGCAAGCACGTTCACTGATTCGCCCCCCACCCGCCCGCGGAGGCGGGCGTGGGCCGGGTTCGGACAGTCTCGGAAGAAGGAGAGCTCGATTGTGCCGCGAACCTACTACAGAAGGGGGCAGTTTTTCCAGGTAAACTTGCCCCCCACACGGAGGTGCCCTCCCGATGATTCTCCCCCTGCTCCAGTCCGTCCTCACCCTCGTCCTCGTGGTCGCCGCCTTCGGCTTCATGGCCTGGCGCCTCTGGTACTTCCGGGTCCTGGTCAACACCGGCACCCGGCCTTCCGAGGACCTCACCGCCGACCCTGGCGAGAGGATCGGCAAGGTCGTCACCCACGTCCTGGGCCACAAGAAGGTGCTCGAGGACCGGTGGGCCGGCCTCCTGCACCTCACCTTCCTCTACGGCTTCCTGATCCTCTGCGTCGGACACGGGGAGATCGTGCTGGAGGGGCTGACCGCCTTCCTGAAGGGAATGGGCGGCGAGCCGTTCACCTACCGGTGGATCCTTCCCGATGGGCTGCACTTCCTCTACCGGCTGAGCCAGGACGTCCTGGCCGCGATCGTCCTGGTGACGGCGTCGATTGCCCTCCTGCGGCGGTGGTCGGGCCGGATAGGGAGGCTGATACCCCGCTCCCAGGACGCGGAGAACATCCTCTGGTTCATCGTGGCCCTCTACGTCACCTTCTTCCTCCTCATGGGGTCGACCGCGCTCCTGCACCAGCGGGCGACGGGGGACATGGCCCCCCTGGCCGACCAGCCCTTCAGCTCCCTCGTGGCCTCGGCCATGGCGGGCCTGGGCACGGGAACGGCGCAGACCCTCCAGCACGTCGCCTGGTGGGCGCACGTCGTCGTCTTCCTGGGCTTCGGGGCCTACATCCCGCTGTCCAAGCACATGCACCTGGTGTTCGCCACCCCGAACATCTACTTCTTCCGCAAGAAGCGCTACGGGCTTCCGGAGCCCGTCGACTTCGAGAACGCCGAGAAGTTCGGGGTCGACCGGGTGCAGGAGATGCCCTGGAAGACCCTTCTCGACACCTTCGCCTGCACCGAGTGCGGCCGCTGCAACGCCGTCTGCCCGGCCCACGCCACCGGCAAGCCCCTCATGCCCATGAAGGTCCTCCACGACATGAAGGTGAACCTCCGGTTCGAGAACGCTCCCGACATCCTGAAGCTCCGGGACGCCAGGGGCCGGCCCGTGGCCGAGAAGAAGGAGGAGGAAGAGGCCTTCGAGCCGAAGACGCCGCTCGTGGCCAGGGGGGAGATCGATCGGGAGACGGACGTCCGCTTCGACGGCGGCTACACGAAGTTCGACGGACAGGTCCACACCGACGAGATCTGGGCCTGCACCACCTGCGCGGCCTGCGTGCAGGTGTGCCCGGTCCTCATCGACTCCGTGCCCGGCTCGCTCATCGGCCTGCGGCAGGGCCTGGTGATGATGGAGTCGGAGTTCCCCCAGGAGGCCACCAGCGCCTTCAAGGGCATGGAGGTCCAGGGGAACCCCTGGGGCGTGGGGGCGGACGCCCGGACCGAGTGGGCGGAGGGGCTCGACGTCCCGAAGATCGCGGAGGTGGGACGCGAGGTCGAGTACCTGTTCTGGGTGGGCTGCGCCGGGGCCACCGACCCCCGGGCCCGCAAGACCCAGCAGGCCCTCGTGAAGATCCTCAAGGCCGCCGGCGTCGACTTCGCCGTCCTCGGCAGGGAGGAGAGGTGCACGGGCGACCCCGCCCGACGCATGGGGAACGAGTACCTCTTCGTGGAGCTGGCCACCGGCAACATCGAGACCCTCGGGAAGTACCGGTTCGAGAAGATCCTCGTCACCTGCCCCCACTGCCTGAACAGCCTCGGCAGCGACTACAAGGAGCTGGGGGGTGAGTACACGGTGGTCCACCACTCACAGCTCCTCGCCGAGCTCCTGGCCGCGGGGAAGATCCCCCTCGACCTGGCCAGGGGGGTGGACGAGCTCGTGACCTTCCACGACCCCTGCTACCTCGGGCGCTACGCGAAGGGGTACGAGCCCCCGCGGGAGATCCTCACCCGCCTGGGCGTGAGGAAGACGGAGATGGAGAAGAGCCGGGCGACCGGCTTCTGCTGCGGCGCCGGCGGCGGCCGCGTCTTCCTGGAGGAGACGATCGGAAAGCGGGTGAACGTGGAGCGGACCGAGCAGGCGCTCGCCACCGGGGCGAAGACGGTGGCGGTGGGGTGCCCCTTCTGCATGACCATGATCACCGACGGCACGAAGGCGAAGGACGTGGAGGAGTCGGTGCGGGTGAAGGACCTCGCGGAGATCGTGGCCGATCGCCTGAAGGCCGACGCCTGATCCGATCCGTGTCGGGGTCTGTCGGGAGGCCGGGCTCGAGGGGCAGGTCGGCGGAACCGCGCCGCGACGGCTGTCGGGACGGGCGGCACGAGCCTCGTGCTACACTCGCCTCGTGGAGTATTGAGATGCCCAATCTGACCGTGACCGCCGATGAGGACGTTCTCCGCTGGGCCCGCATCCGGGCCGCGGAGAGGAACACGAGCGTCGCCCGCCTCGTGGGAGAGCTTCTGCGGCAGCACATGGAGACGGAGTCCCGATACGAGGCCGCCCGACGTCGATTCATGGGCCGCAAACCCCGCCGGTTGAGCCGGGGGCGCTATCCCTCCAGGGAAGAGTTGCATGACCGCTCCGGTCTTCGTTGACACCAACGTCCTCGTCTACTCCCGCGACTCGCGCGTCAAGGCCAAGCAGAAGAGGGCGGAAGAGTGGTTGGACTTCCTGTGGAGAACGAGGCGGGGACGCCTCAGCCGTCAGGTACTGCAGGAGTACTACACGACGGTCACGCGAAAGCTGAAGCCCGGCCTCGACGCGGAGGCGGCCCGGGCGGACGTCCGCGCGTTGTTTCACTGGCTGGCGCCCGTCGACCCGGTGGCCTTGATGGAGTCCGCGTGGGATCTCCAGGATCGCTATTCGCTGTCTTTCTGGGATTCGCTCATCATCGGGGCGGCGGAGAACCTCGGCTGCGGTGTCGTCCTGACCGAGGACCTGCCCACGGGTCAGGATCTCGGCGGAATCGAAGTCGTCAACCCTTTCGCGCGTCCGCCGTCGGAGATCGACTGAGGGCACGGGAGCGCGATCGAACGAGGTGAGAGCCGATGCGCGTGGGACTCTTCGACGACCCGATCTTCCGCGAGCACGACGCCGGCGCCGGCCACCCCGAGCGTCCCGAGCGCCTCGAGGCCGTACGCGAGGGGCTGAGGGAGGCCGGTCTCGAGAGCGCGCTGGACCTCCGTGAGCCCCGCCCCGCCACCCGCGAGGAGCTTCTCGCGGTCCACACCGCCGACCACGTCGACCGGGTGGCGGGAACGAAGGACCGCCACCACCGCTTCGACCCCGACACCGCGGCCGGCCCCCGGTCCTACGACGCGGCCCTGCGGGCGGCGGGCGCCGTCGCCGGTGCGGTGGAGGACGTCCTCGACGGCACCCTGGACCGGGCCTTCTGCGTCGTCCGGCCCCCCGGGCACCACGCCACCTCGGAGCGGGCGATGGGTTTCTGTCTGTTCAACAACGTCGCGGTGGGGGCGGCGCTCGCCCTCGAGCGGGGCCTCGAGCGCGTGGCCATCGTGGATCCCGACGTCCATCACGGCAACGGCACCCAGCAGATCTTCTGGGAGGACCCCAGGGTCCTCTACGTCTCCTCCCACCAGTTCCCGTTCTACCCGGGCACCGGAGCGCTCGACGAGGTGGGGGAGGGCCGGGGTCGGGGGTTCACCCTCAACCTCCCGATGCCCGCCGGCCTCGGGGACGCCGACTACTCGCGGGCCTACCGCGAGATCGTGGAGCCCGTGGGCCGGGCGTTCGATCCCCAGCTCGTCCTCGTCTCGGCGGGTTTCGACGCCCACGAGGCCGACCCCCTCGGGGGCATGGAGGTCAGCGACGCCGGCTACGCCGAGCTCGTGGACGTCTGCGTCTCCCTGGCCTCCGGGTCCGCCCGGGGCCGCGTGGTCGCGGTACTCGAGGGCGGCTACAGCCTCGAGGGCCTGGCCTCCGCGGCCTCCGCCTCCGTGGCGCGGCTCCTGGACCGCCCGTCTCCCTCCTTCAACCCGGGCACCGACCCCCGCACCGCCAGCCTCCTCGCCGCCTACCGCAAGAGCCAGACGCCGTTCTGGCCGATCCTGTCCCGGTAGGGCGAGGGGGCGCGCGTCCTTCCGACGCCCGCCCCGGCGGTCCCGGGAGGACAGCCTCGAGCGCCCCGGCGGATCCCCGACCCGACGGGATCAGACGAGGGGGAGGACCTGGCTGAGGACGAGGACCTCCAGGAACCCGACCACGCCGATGACGACGAGCATGAGGGTCCAGGTGCCGAGCGTCTCCTTCTCGGTCAGGCCGCTCATCTTGCACACCACCCAGAACCCGCTGTCGTTCATCCACGAGATGACGACGGAGCCGAAGCCGATGGCCGCGTAGACGTAGAGGCGGTGAAAGGGAAGGGCTCCGACCTCGGGCAGGATGGCCGCCATGATTCCCGAGGCGGTGATCATCGCCACCGTGCCCGAGCCCTGCGCCGTCTTGATGACGGCGGAGGTGGCGAAGGCCACGAAGAGGATCCCCAGGCCGGAGCCGGCACCGGTCAGGCCCCGCAGGCCTTCGTCGATCCCGATGCGGGCCAGCATGCTGCCGAAGGCCCCCCCGGCGCACGTGATGAGGATGATGACGCCGGCGCTCGTCACGGCGGGCTCGAGCCTGCGGCTCAGGTCGGCGAGGCCGAGGTTTCGCACACGCTTGAGCACCCAGGCCGCGGTGAGGGCCGCGAGCAGGAGGGCGAGGTTCTTGTTGCCGAAGAACGCGGTCCAGGGAAGGAGCCAGCCCCAGGTGTCCGGGCTCCGTCGATGCCAGGAGCTCGACGATGCTGTGCCCGGTGATGAGCACCACGGGCAGGAGAACCGGAAGCAGGGAAGGAGCGAGGCCGGGCCGCCGAGGAGGCGCGGACCGGCTCCTCCTCTCTGACGCTGGCGGCGGGCTCGACCGTGAGACGCGCGTCGACCGCGTGGGCGAGCGCGAGGGCCACCCCGGCCGGCAGCAGCCCGAGGAGCAGCCCGCCGAAGATGGCGATCCCGAGATCGAGACCGAGGGCCTCGGTCATGACCAGCGGCCCGGGCGTGGGGGGCACGACCGAGTGCGTGATCACGGCGCCCCCGGAGATGGCCATGACGTAGACCACGTAGTGCGCCCGGGTGCGGGCCCACAGCGTCCGAGCGATCGGCACGAGCAGGAAGAAGACGGTGTCGAAGAAGACGGGGACGGAGAGGATGTAGCCGCTGCCCATGAGCGAGACGTCGGCGCGTCGCTCGCCGAACCACCTCAGCAGCGCCGACACGATCCGGTCGGCGGCGCCGCTGTCCATGAGGCACTGGCCGATGATCGCGGCGAGGACGATCACGATCCCGATGCCCGCGGCGGTCTGGCCAAAGCCCGCCGCGGTGAGCTCCAGGGCGAGGACCGCCTGGGGGGCGCCGTCCCCCAGCGAGACCGGGGAGAGCAGCCCCACGAGCATGGCCGCCAGGATCAGGGCCAGGAACGGGTGCAGCTTCAGCACGACGATGGCGACGACGATGAAGAGGATGCTCGCGGCGAGCACGACGAAGGCCATTGGCGTCATGCTAACCCGGCTCGGGACCTGGCTCGCGGCGCCATGACCCGGCGGGCCTCCTCGCTGGGCAAGCCCGGTGCTACGATACGCACTGTGGCGACGGTCACGTACGGCGACTTCGAGTGGGACGTCGACAAGGCAGCTTCGAACGTCTCCAAGCACGGCGTCGCGTTCGAAGAGGCAGTGACGGTCTTTCTGGATCTCGACTACCTCCTGATACGAGATGCGGGGGTCGCCGAGCGGTTCGTCGCCATCGGGATGTCCGCACGGGCTCGAGTCCTCTTCGTGGTGCACTGCGAACGAGGGGAGAGGCTTCGAATCATCAGTGCACGGCGCGCGACCCGTCGGGAGCGCGATACCTATGACCGAAGACGAGAATCAGACTGAGCCGTCCGAAGAGTCGCTGGCGGAGATCCCGGAGCAGGATTTCTCGCACGCCATTCGGCCCAACCGATACGCGAACCTGAGGGGAGCCTTTCGGCACGCGGTCTTCGTCGACCGCGACGTCTGGGAGCACTTTGGCAGCGAAGAACGCATCCTCGAAGTGCTCCGCCTTCTGGTCGACATCGCCAAGAAGCGCCTGGCCTGAGCCGCCACCAGCGGGAGATTCCTCAGGGGTCCGCCGCCCCCCGTCCCGCGAGCGCCGTGCGTGCTAGACTGCCTCGTTTCGAGGGACATCGGGCTTCTTTCATGGCTGACTACGACTTCCAGGACATCGAGACGCGCTGGCAGGAGCGCTGGGCGGCGACGGGGGCGTTCGAGGTCTCCGAGGACCCCTCCCGGCCCAAGTACTACTGCCTGGAGATGCTGCCCTACCCCTCGGGCAACATCCACGTGGGCCACGTCCGCAACTACTGCATCACCGACGTGATCTCGCGCTCCAAGACCATGCGCGGCTTCAACGTCATGCACCCCATCGGCTGGGACGCCCTGGGGCTCCCCGCCGAGAACGCCGCCATCCAGCGGGGGATCCACCCCGAGAAGTGGACCCGCGAGAACATCGCGGGGATGAAGCGGCAGCTCCAGCGCCTCGGCTTCAGCTACCCGTGGAGCCGGGAGATCGCCACCTGCGACCCCGAGTACTACCGCTGGAACCAGTGGTTCTTCCTGCGCATGCTGGAGAAGGGGATCGCCTACCGCGCCAACTCGCCGGTCAACTGGTGCCCGTCGTGCCAGACCGTCCTCGCCAACGAGCAGGCGGAGGGCGGGATCTGCTGGCGCTGCAAGAGCGACGTCGAGCAGCGGGACATGGAGCAGTGGTTCCTCCGGATCACCCGCTACCAGGACCAGCTCCTCGACGACATGGCCCGGCTCGAGCACTGGCCGGAGCGGGTCCTGGTCCAGCAGAAGAACTGGGTGGGCAAGTCGCCGGGGGCGGAGGTCGACTTCCCGGTGGAGGGCGAGGACGAGCCCCTCCGCGTCTTCACCACCCGCGTGGACACCATCTACGGGGCCACCTTCATGGTCCTGGCCCCCGAGCACCCCAGGGTCGACGGCCTCCTGGCCGGGGCCCGCGACGCCGCGGAGCGCAAGGAGAAGATCGGCCGCCTCCGGGCCCAGGACCGTCGCGCTCGCCTCGAGGGCCAGGTGGAGAAGGAGGGCGTGTTCACCGGGCGCTACGCCACGAACCCCTACAGCGGGGAGAGGATCCCGATCTGGGTCGGCAACTTCGTCCTCATGGGCTACGGGACGGGCGCCATCATGTCGGTCCCCGCCCACGACCAGCGTGACCTCGAGTTCGCCCGGAAGTACGGGATCGGCGTGCGCGTGGTCATCCAGCCCGAGGGCGCCAGCTCCGAGCCCGACGGGGCCACCCTCGAGGAGGCGTACTCGGGGTCGGGCCGCGTGGTCCACTCCGGGCCCTTCGACGGGCTGAGCTCGGAGGAGGCCATCCCGAAGATGGCCGCCTGGGCCGAGGAGAAGGGCTTCGGCAAGGCCACGATCACCTATCGCCTCCGGGACTGGCTCATCAGCCGCCAGCGCTACTGGGGCACCCCCATCCCCGTCGTCTACTGCGAGACCGACGGCACCGTCCCCGTTCCCGACGACCAGCTCCCGGTCGTGCTGCCGCCGGACGCCCCCTTCACCGGCGAGGGGGGCAACCCCCTCGCCAAGGTCCCCTCGTTCGTGGACGTCCCCTGCCCGCGGTGCGGGGGGAAGGCGCGGCGGGAGACGGACACCATGGACACCTTCGTGGACTCGTCCTGGTACTTCTACCGGTACCTCTCCCCGCGCAAGGACGACGGACCCGTCGACCCCGACGCGGTGCGGTACTGGTTCCCGATCGACCTCTACGTGGGCGGGATCGAGCACGCCATCCTGCACCTCGTCTACTCCCGCTTCTGGACCAAGGTGATGCGCGACCTCGGCCTCACCACGCTCGACGAGCCGGTGGTGCGCCTCTTTCCCCAGGGCATGGTCCACAAGGACGGCGAGGTCATGTCCAAGTCCAGGGGCAACACCATCGCCCCCGACGAGGTCATCCCCCGCTACGGGGCCGACACCCTGCGGCTCTACATCCTCTTCGCCGCGCCCCCGGAGATGGCGATGGAGTGGAGCGAGAGCGGGATCGAGGGGCCCCACCGCTTCCTGCTCCGGGTCTGGCGCCTCGTGGACCGCCACGTCGAGGCCTTCGCCGGCAAGGCCCGGGGCGAGGTCCCGGCCGAGCTCCCGCCGGAGGCGCGGGACCTCCGGCGCAAGGTGCACCAGACCATCGAGAAGGTGACCCGGGACATCGACGAGCGCATCCAGCTCAACACCGCGGTGGCCGCCCTCATGGAGCTCGTGAACGAGATCTACCGCCTCGAGGCGGCGGTGGCGGCGGGTCCGGGCCGCGTGGTCCTGCACGAGGCCCTGGAGACGGTGGTTCTCCTCCTGAACCCCTTCACCCCCCACATCTGCGAGGAGATGTGGAGCCGCCTGGGCCACGACGAGTCCCTGGTCCACGCCCGGTGGCCGGCCTTCGACGCGGCGGCCGCCCGCGAGGACGAGGTCGAGCTCGCGGTGCAGGTGAACGGGAAGGTCCGTGCGAGAATCTCGGTAGCACGCGAGGCGGGGGAGGAGACGGTGCGCGCGCAGGCGCTGGCGGCCGTGTCCGGACAGGTGGAGGGAAGGCAGGTGGTCAAGGCGCTGGTGGTCCCGGGCCGACTGGTCAGCGTGGTGGTGAAGTGAGCCGCGCCGCGGCCGCCGGCCTCGTCCTCCTCGCCCTCCTCCTCCCGGGCTGCGGGTACTCCCTCGAGGGGCGCGGGATCACCACCGACCCCTCGATCAAGACCATCGGGGTGCCGCTGTTCAAGGACGACACCGGCAAGTACGACCTCGACTCCCTGGTGACCGAGGCGGTGGTGAGCGAGCTGCTCAAGCGGGGCCGCTTCACCGTGGTCAAGGAGACGACCGGAGTCGACGCGATCGTGGACGGCGAGATCCTCTCCTTCGACGTGGTGCCCATCAACTTCACGGACTCCGGCAGCTTCACCGAGGCCACCCGCTACGCCATCACCCTGACCGCGAGCGTGACCTACAGCAAGGTGGGCCAGAAGGACCCCATCTGGTCCAACGAGCGCTACTCGCTCCGCGACGAGTACGACCTCGACGACAACGCCTCCCAGAACTTCTTCGACCGCGAGCAGCAGTCGGTGGAGCGGCTGGCCGAGAGCTTCGCCCGGGGCCTGGTGTCGGCCATGCTCGAGGCGTTCTAGTCGGCCGATGGGGCGCGGCGCCCGTCCCGGTCCGATCCAGGCCGTCGTCGGACCCGACACCTACCTCGCCGAGGAGGCCCTCGAGGCGATCCTGAAGCGGGTGGCGGGGGACGACCGCGAGGAGTCCGTGCAGGTCGTCTACGGGGACGAGACGAGGTGGGAGGAGCTGGTGGCCACGGCCCAGACCGGATCGCTCTTCGCCCCGCACCGGGCCATCGTCGTGCGGCGCGCCGACCAGCTGAAGGGGGACGAGGAGCGCATCGGCGCCTACGTCGACGACCCCTCGCCGGACGCCACCCTGGTCTTGATGGCGCCGAAGCCGGACCGGCGCCGATCGGTCTGGAAGCGGGTCCTGAAGGACGCCCAGGTCCACTCCGCCCAGCCCAAGAAGGGCCGGGCCCTCAGGGCCCACGTGGAGGAGGAGCTGCGGCGCCGGGGGCTCCGCCTGGCCCCCGAGGGTCTCGATGAGCTGATCGACCGCGTGGGGCAGGACCTGCGCCGGCTCATGGGCGAGGTCGACAAGCTCGAGGCCTTCGGCGGCGGACAGAAGAGCCTCTCCGCCGAGGACGTGGCCAGGGTCCTGGGCCGGGGCCTGGGCCGGCCCCTCTACCTCCTCGGCGACGCCATCGCCGGGCGACGGATGGGCGACAGCCTGGAGCTCATCGACGAGCTGATGGGAGACGGGGAGGAGGGTCTGCGCATCCTCGCGACCCTGCACCGCTCGCTGCGGCAGGTGCGGGCGGCGGCGGCCCTGCGGGAGGCGGGGGTGCGCGGCGACGAGATCGGCCGCCGTCTCCTCCCCGGGAACATGCAGTTCAAGGCCCGTTCGCTGGTGGAGGCCTCGCGCCAGTGGAGCGACGCGGATCTGCGCCGTGCCCTTGCCGCCCTGGGCCGCGCGGACCGGCAGATCAAGCGGGGAGCGGACGCGGAGACGGCGCTGGCCGTGGTGGTGGTGGAGGCCTGCGGCCGAGGAGGCGGGGAGGCTAGGCCTTCGCCCCGGCGAGGGCGTTGACCTTGCGGGTGAGGCGGCTCTTGTGACGGTCGGCGGCGTTGTCGTGGACGACGCCCTTCCTGGCGGCCTTGTCGATCACCGCCACCGTCTCCGGCAGGAGCTTCGAAGCGGCCTCGGCGTCGCCGGCCCCGATGGCGGAGCGGAGCTTCTTCACCTGGGTCTTCAGCTGGGAGATGTTGGTCCGGTTGCGGGCCCGGGTCGCGACGCTCTGCCTGTTCCGCTTCATGGCCGACTTGTGACGTGCCACTCTCGTCCTCCTCGTAACGCAGACAAAAGAGCAGTTTAGCGACCTTGAGCAGCGAGGTCAAGACACGCGCGGAGAGGCTCCGCATCGCCCGGGGGGCGGGGATCGTCTCGGGCCTGACCCTCGTCTCCCGCCTCCTCGGCCTGGCCCGGGAGGTGGTCTTCGCGGCCCTGCTGGGCGCCGGCTTCTACTCCGACGCCTTCCGCATCGCCTTCCGCATCCCCAACCTCCTCCGCGACCTCTTCGCCGAGGGGGCCCTGTCCGCGGCCCTGGTGCCCACCTACGCCCGCGCCCTTCAAGAGGAGGGGCGGGAGGGGGCCTTGCGGCTCGCCAACCGGGTCCTGACCCTCCTCTCCCTCCTCCTCGGCGGCCTCGTGGTCCTGGGCGTGGTCTTCGCCGAGCCCCTGGTGGCGGCCCTGGCCCCGGGGTACGACCAGGTGCCGGGCAAGTCCGAGCTGACCGTCCTGCTGACCCGGATCATGATGCCGTTTCTCCCGCTCGTCTCCTTCGCCGCGGTGGCCATGGGGATGCTGAACGCCGAGGAGCGGTTCGCGATGCCCGCCCTGGCCCCGGCCATGTTCAACGTGATGGCCGTCCTGTGGGGAACCGGGCTGTGGGCCCTGGGGCTGCCCCTGGAGCAGGTCGTCCTGGGCTGGTCGCTGGGAACGCTGCTCGGCGGGCTGGCCCAGCTCCTCGTCCAGCTCCCGGCGCTGAGGCGCTGCGGGTGGCGGTTCCGGCCCGAGTGGGCCCCCCAGGATCCCGGCGTGCGTCGGATCGCCCGCCTCATGGCCCCGGCCACGGTGGGGCTCTCGGCGGTGCAGGTCAACATCTTCGTCAACAGCGTCTTCGCGTCCCACGAGCCGGGGGCGGTGTCGTGGCTGGACTACGCCTTCCGCCTGCTCTACCTGCCCACCGGGCTCTTCGGCGTGGCCATCGGGACCATCGCCATGGCCGGCCTCGCGCGCCGGGCCGCGGAGGGGGACATGGAGGGTCTCCGGACCACCCTGGGCCAGTCCCTCTCGATGCTGGCCTTCCTGACCATCCCCGCGACGGTCGGCATCATGGTCCTGCGCGTCCCCGTGGTGCGGCTCGTGTACGAGCGGGGCCGCTTCGGCCCAGCCGACACCGAGGCCACCGCCACCGCGCTTCTCCTGTACGCCTTCGGCCTGGTGGGCTACACCGCGGTCAAGGTGCTGGCTCCGGCCTTCTACGCCCTGGACCAGCCCCGGGGGCCGCTGCTGGCCAGCGGCCTGGCCGTGGCCACCAACCTGACCGTCGTGGGGCTGGCGTACTCCCGCCTGGGCTACCGCGCGGTGGCCATCGGGACCGCGCTCGGCGCCCTCCTGAACGCCGCGCTCCTGGCCGCCCTCTTCGAGCGGCGGGTCGGGGGTCTGCTCGGGCGGGGTCTGGTGCGGAGCACCCTGCCCATGGCCGCCGCCGCCGCGGTCATGGGCCTGGCCGCCTGGGGGAGCGCCGGGGCCCTCGAGCGCCTCCTGGGGTCCGGGGACCTGGCCCGCGACCTCGCCACCGGCCTCCTGCCCGTCCTCGTCGGGGTGGCGGTCTACGCCCTCGCCACGCGCTGGCTGGGCGTCGGGGAGGCCGAGACCCTCTGGGCCCTGGCCCGCCAGCGGTTCGGACACCGCCCGGGCGAGCCTCCGCGTTAGTGCTCTGTCGACGAAGTCGCGTCGACTTCACGGCCCGGTGTTGCGTCGGGGCGCTGACGGCCCTGGGTGCTCGACTTCGGTGACACGACACGGGGTGGATCCCCCGCCCGGGGGCCCCACGCAGGGCGTTGGAGGGGAGGCTTCCGTGCTAACCTGCCCCGACTTGCAGAGGCGCGGACGAAGAGCGGCACCGTGGCGGCTGTGGCCGGGAATGACCCTGCTCCTGGTGTGGGGTGGACCCACGAGTGCCACGGCCCAGGACCTCCGGCCGCCGCCCGAGGAGTACACCCTCCGCGTCGAGTACCTGTGGTGGTCGCCGACCCCCAGCGGCGAGATCCAGAAGGGGGTGGGGGACTTCGAGGGGACGCTGATCGACATCCAGGAGGACCTGGACGTGGAGTCGGGCAAGGCCAACGGGCTCCGGGGGGACTTCCGCCTCGGCGGGAGCTGGAAGCTCCGCGCGGGCTGGACGCCCCTGGACTTCCGGGGCGACGTGCTCGCCGGGCGTCCCTTCGTGTACGGGACGTTGCTGGCGCGCGCCGGCGACGAGATCGTGACCTCCCTCAAGGGCCGCCTGATCGCGGCCGACCTCGAGTGGGACTTCGTGGACGGGGGGGCGGGCTTCCTGGGGATCCTGGGGGGCGTGAGGTTCTTCGACGTCGACACCGTCCTCGTGAACGTCATCACCGCCGACCGCGTGGCCGAGACCGACCGGCTGCCCGTCCCGGTCCTGGGCCTGGCCGGCCGCGCCTACCTCGGGGAGTGGGTGAGCCTCGAGGGGGAGCTCTCCGGCATCACCGCGGGAAGCCGCGGGCACCTGTGGGAGTGGCTCGTGGCCCTGCGGGTTCACCCCACGGACCGCCTGGCGCTCATCGGGGGCTACCGCAGCCTGGCCCTCGAGGGTCAGGACGACCGGGACTTCTTCAACCTGAAGCTGAGCACGTGGACGTTCGGCCTCGAGATCAGCCTCTGAGGGAGTACCTCGACCACCTCCGGGTGGAGCGGGGTCTCTCCGAGAGCACGCTGGTCGCCTACGGCCGCGACCTGGGGAAGCTGGCCCGTTTCGCGGAGGAGCGCGGGAAGGCGCTGCTCGACCTCCGCCAGGGCGACCTGACCGAGTTCATCGCGCGGCTCCGGGAGCAGGGGCTGGGGCCACGGTCCCAGGCCCGCGCGATGTTCGCCATCCGGGGACTCTACCGGTACGGGGTGAGGGAGGGTCTGCTCGAGGCCGACCCCATGGAGAACCTCCGGGCCCCCCGGGCCTTCCGGGCCCTCCCGCGCTACCTCACCCCGAGGCAGGTGGAGACGCTCCTCGACGCCCCCGACCTGGCGAGGCCTCTCGGGCTGCGGGACCGGGCCATCCTCGAGGTCATGTACGCCACCGGTCTGCGGGCCTCGGAGGTCATCGGCCTGCGGACGGACAACGTGGACATGGACCTCGGCATCGTCCGGGTGCTCGGCAAGGGCCGGAAGGAGCGCCTGGTGCCCCTGGGAAAGGTGGCCCGCGACTGGATCCGGCGCTATCTCGAGGAGACGCGCGGGCGGCTGACGAAGGGCAAGCCCCCGGCCCCGACGCTGTTCGTCAACCACCGGGGCCGTCCCCTCTCGCGGATGGGCCTGTGGGGCATCGTGCGCCGTCACGCGGTGACGGCGGGGGTCGAGCGCACCCTCACCCCCCACGTCCTGCGCCACTCCTTCGCGAGCCACCTCCTCGAGCGCGGGGCCGACCTGCGCTCGCTCCAGGCCATGCTCGGCCACGCCGACATCTCCACCACGCAGATCTACACCCACGTCACGCGCGAGCGCCTGCGCCAGCTCTACGACCAGTACCACCCCCGGGCCTGAGGAGGGGTCTCGTCTCCTGCCGGCAAGGGGGTCTCCGTGCTAGACTCGCGTGTTTGTGAATTTCACCCGGGCCTGAGGCCGTAGGGGGCCCCCCGAGGAGCCATGGCAAAGAACGGAAAGCACCTCTTCACCTCGGAGTCCGTCACCGAGGGTCACCCCGACAAGATCGCCGACCAGATCTCCGACGCCGTCCTCGACGCCCTGATCACCGAGGACCCCATGAGCCGGGTGGCCTGCGAGACCCTGGTCACCACCGGGCTGGCCTTCATCGCCGGTGAGATCACCACCCAGGCCTACGCGGACCTGGCGGGGATCGTTCGCGAGACCATCAAGGGCGTGGGCTACACGCGGGCCAAGTACGGCTTCGACTACGAGACCTGCGCGGTCATCTCCGCCATCCACGAGCAGTCGCCGGACATCGCCCAGGGCGTGGATCCCGGGGGCGCCGGCGACCAGGGGCTGATGTTCGGCTACGCCTGTGGCGAGACCGAGGAGCTCATGCCGCTCCCCATCATGCTCGCGCACAAGCTCACGCGCCGGCTGGCCGAGGTGCGCCGGGAGGGGATCCTCGACTACCTCCGGCCGGACGGCAAGAGCCAGGTCACGGTCGAGTACGACGGAGAGGAGCCGCGCCGGGTGGAGGCGGTCATCATCTCCGCCCAGCACTCCAGCATGGTCCGCAACGAGACCCTCCGCGAGGACGTCCGGGAGAAGGTCATCGAGGCGGTGATCCCCGCCCCGCTCCTCGACGAGGAGACCAAGTTCTACATCAACCCCACCGGGCGCTTCGTCACCGGAGGCCCCCAGGGCGACTGCGGGCTCACCGGCCGCAAGATCATCGTCGACACCTACGGCGGCGTGGGCAGCCACGGGGGCGGGGCCTTCTCCGGGAAGGACCCGACGAAGGTCGACCGCTCCGCCTCCTACATGGCGCGTCACGTGGCGAAGAACATCGTGGCCGCCGGCCTCGCGAAGAAGGTCGAGCTCCAGATCGCCTACGCCATCGGCGTGCCCGACCCGGTCTCGATCATGGCCGACACCATGGGCACGGGCCGGGTGGACGAAGGCCTTCTGGTCAAGGCCATCCGCGAGATCTTCCCCCTGACCCCGAAGGGGATCATCGAGTACCTCGACCTCCGCCGACCGATCTTCAAGAAGACCGCGGCCTACGGGCACTTCGGTCGCACCGAGCCGGAGTTCACGTGGGAGTCCACGAAGAGATCCTCGGATCTCAAGGCGTTCTTCAAGCTCTGATTCCCCCATGCCCCTGAAGCGAGGGCGGCTCGGAGGTCTTCTCCTCCTGGCCGCCTTCGTCCTGTGCGGGGCCTGGGCCGCGCGCGTGGCCCTCTGGAAGCCGCTGCCCCTCGTCGGCGAGGCGCCCGGGGACGGCTACGCCCGCGCCGTGGGTGTCGTCCACGTGCACACGACCCTCTCCGACGGCGGAGGCACGCCGGAGGAGGTGATCGCCGCCGCGCGCGCGGCGGGCCTGGACTTCGTCGGGATCACCGACCACAACAACGTCGACGCCAAGCCCCTGGAAGGGCGCCACGACGGCGTCCTGGTCCTGGTGGGCTCCGAGATCTCCACGGTCGAGGGCCACCTCCTCGCCCTGGGCCTGGCCGAGGACCCCGCCTACCGCTTCTCCCGCAGCGGGCTCGAGGACCTCGAGGACGTCCGGGACCTCGGGGGCTTCGCCTTCGCCGCGCACCCCTTCTCGACTCGCCCCGATCTCCGCTGGACGGGCTGGGACCTTCCCGGCCCCTGGGGGATCGAGATCATCAACGGCGACTCCGAGTGGCGCCAGGCCGGCGTCCGGGCCCTCCTGGCCACCGCCGCGTACGCCCTGAACCGGCGCTGGGCGCTCCTGCAGGGCCTGAACGCTCCCCGCGACGCCCTGGCCCGCTGGGACGAGATGCTGGCCCGCCGAGACGTCGTCGGCCTCTACGGCGCCGACGCCCACTGCGCGCCTGCCGATCACCCGGTCCTGGGCGATCCGGTTCCCCTCGTACGAGGCCCTCTTCTCGCTCCTGAAGAGCCACGTGCTCCTCGATCGGCCCCTCTCCAGGGACGAGGACGCCGCCCGCGAGGCCGTCCTGGACGCCCTCCGCCGCGGACGCTTCTACACCGGCCTCGACGCCCTGGCCCCCGCGGACGGCTTCACCTTCACCGTGGAGGGTGGGGCAGGGGAGCGCTGGACGATGGGGGAGCGGGTCCCCTTCCGCGACGGCCTCCGCGCCCGGGTGGGCGGCCGGGTCCCGCACGGGGCCCGCGTCCTGCTGTACCGCGACGGCACGCCGATCCGCTCGAGGTCCGAGGCCCTGGAGGCCTCCTTGCCGGGCCCCGGGGTCTACCGGGTGGAGGTCCAGGTGCCCGAGTGGCCGGTGCCCTGGGTGATCTCCAACCCCGTGGCCGTCCTGGACGAGGCCGCCTTCGCCGCCCGCGACGCGGCCGCGGCCTGGCCCGGGCCGCCCCCGCCCCCGAACGAGATCACCGGCCTGGCCGCCCTCGAGGGCACCTCCGCCTTCAGCCCCGAGTTCGACCCGACCTCGTGGATGGACACCGACGTCCTCGATCCCGCCGGCGGCCCGGAGGACGCCCCGGCCCTCAAGCTGGCCTTCCGCCTGGGCGTCCCGAGTCCCCGGCAGCCCTTCACCTGGTGCGCGCTGGTGAACCGCCAGGAGCGGGACCTCTCCGCCGACACCGGCCTGCGCTTCCGGGTCCGCGCCGACGGCGTCTATCGCATGTGGGTCCAGGTCCGCGACGCGAACCCGGCCTCCGCCGACGACGGCGAGGAGTGGTGGATGGCGTCCGTCCGCACCTCACCCGAGTGGCGAGAGGTGCTCCTGCCCTTCGCGCGCTTCCGGACCATCAACGAGAGGACGGACGGAAGCCTCGACCCCGACAAGGTGAGGGCGATCGTCTTCGTCCTCGACCACGCCGCCGTCAAGCCCGGCACCGAGGGCACCATCTGGATCGCGGGGCTGGGGGTGTATCGGTAGAGCCGGGAGCCTGGCGCGGGGCGAAAGGAGAGGGAACATCGGATGGGGTCAGGCCCCATTCATTGCACCGCGAGCGAGAACGTCGGGGCGGCGCAACAAACGGGGCCAGACCCCGTCCTCCGGGGGGTCGAGCGCGCAGGGCGCGTGGGCTCGCGCTTCGACGGCCTGGGAGCCATGCCCGCGAGCTCCTGGACGGGTTTGGGCTGGGCTGCCGCTCTATAGCCTCGGGTTCCAAACCATCGAGGCCGCGGCGGCCGGGACCCGGCGAGGACCCTGCCTTACTTCGAAGGCAAGGGGCCCGCAGCCGGGTGGCCGACCGCGGCCGCCCCGTCGGAGAACCTGCCGGGAGCGGCAGCCGGAGGCTCGGGACCTGACCCCTTCGCGTCAGGTGTCCAGCGTCAGGAGCAGGTAGAGCCCCACCGAGCCGAAGAGCAGGTTCGGGGCCCAGGCGGCGAGGGCGGGGGGGAGGGCGGCGTTGTTGCCCAGGGCCTCGAAGATGCCGAGGAAGGCCCAGTACACGATCCCGATCACGATGGAGATCCCGATCCCGTACAGCGCCCCGCGCCGGGCCACCACGAAGGAGAAGGGGATCCCCAGGAGGGTCATGATGACCCCCACCACGGGGAAGGCGAGCTTGCGGTGCAGCTGCACCCGGAGCTTGGCCACGTCGAAGCCCCGGGACTCGAGGGACGTGATGTGGTCGGCCAGCTCCCCGAAGCCCATGGTGTCGGAGGGCGGCGTCTCGCGCTTGAAGTACGGGGGCGGCTCGATCTCGCCCCCCGGCGCCCCCGCTCCGACGGCGCGCACGGTCTCGACGTCGAACTCGTGGAAGAACGGGTTGTCCCCCATGGAGCGCCGCCAGCCGCGCTCGAGGTCGTAGGTGCGGTTGGCCGGGTTCCAGGCCGCCCGGCTCACCCGGACCCGCTCGCGCAGGTCCCAGGTCTCGGGGTCGACGTCGTAGATGGAGAAGCCGTACAGCGCGAACTCCTGCCGCTCGCCGCCCTCGGCGAGCCCGGCGCGCCGGGGGCTGTCCCGCTCGACGAGGTAGTCGTAGTTGTAGAAGCGGCCGTCGGTGGCCAGGATCCAGCGCCGGTCGAACTGGTCGGAGGACTGGGGCGGCCGCCCCTTGATCACGTTGAAGTCCATGGCCGCGACCTTGTTCGTCTGGGGCAGGATGTACTCCTGGAGGGCGTAGAGCATCCCGCTCATCAGGAGGCCCATCCCGATCACCGGCGCCGCCGCCCGGTAGAGGCTGATCCCGCCCGCCTTCATCGCGGTGATCTCGTTGCGGCGGGCCAGGACCCCGAGGGTCACGAGGACGCTCACCAGGACGCCGATGGGGACGACGGTGAAGACGATCTGGGGGATGTGGAAGGCGTAGTAGTGGAAGACGTCCCTCCCCTTGACGTGGTTCTGCTGGATGTCGTCGAAGAGGTCCATGAACTCGGCCAGGACGTAGATCGAGATGAAGGCGAGCATCACCAGCATGAAGTGATCGATCCAGCCCCGGGAGATGTAGCGGTCGAGGAGGGAGGGGAAGCGCAGGGTGAGCCGCGGGATGCGGACGACGACGACGGGGCGCGGGGGTCCGAGCTCGGCCGGGGGGGGCTCGGCCCCCCGCCGCACCTTGCGACGCTTCACCGTCGGCACGAAGGACATGTAGTGCGCGGGGGAGAGCGGGTCGAAGGCCGCCTCGCGGAGGTTCAGCCAGAGCAGGACCAGGGCCACCGCTGCCCAGGACGATGTTGGCCCCCCACATGGCGAGGAAGGGGCTCAGCATCCCGGTGTCCCCGGCCTGCTCGCCGAGGCGGATGAGGATGTAGTAGACGAAGATGACGGCGATGGAGAGGGCGAAGGCGGCGGAGCGCGCCTCCTTCTTGCTCCCCAGGGAGAGCGCGAGGCCCAGGAGCCCGAAGACCAGGCAGGCGAAGGGGATGGCGTACTTCTTGTGCCACTCCACCGCGAAGCGTCCCCACTCCTTCGCGCCCCTTGCCCTCGGCCTTGAGCTCGGCGATCCGCGCCTGCAGCTCGCCCGAGGGTCATCTCCCGGTCGCCCTTGGTCAGCGGGAGCTTGGGGAAGAACTCGCTGAAGGGCAGGTCGAAGCTCATCGTCCCGAAGGCGGTGCGCCGGTACTCCTTCGGCTTGGCCACGAAGAAGGTGTGCCGGCTGCCCTCGCCCAGGTCCAGCCTCACCCTCTTGTTCTCCTGGTCGATGACCAGCTGCCCTTCGCGGGCGAGGATCAGCGACTGCTCGCCGGCGGTGCGGGTGTCCTGGATGAGGAGGTCCTCCCACCGGCCGGTGTCGGAGGCGATGTCCGAGACGTACAGCATCATCCGGCCGGGCAGGAGCTCGTCGGTGAAGGTCCGCGGCTTGACCACGGTGCGGGCCTTGCTCACCACGAGGGAGAAGACGAGCTCCCGGTGGGCCTGGTTGGCGGCGGGAAGGGCCACCGCGTTGATGTAGAGCGTCACCAGGCCCGCGGCGCTGGCCAGGAACATGACCGGCCCCAGGAGCCGGAGGGGGCTCACGCCCACCGCCCGGAGCGCCACGATCTCGCTGTCGCTGGCCATGCGGCCGAAGGCGAGGAGGACCCCGAGCAGGAAGGCCATGGGGATGGTCACCGCGAAGATGCTCGGCAGCAGGTTGATGAAGACCCGGATGATCGTGTAGAGGTCCGCGCTCCGCGCCACGAGGATGGCCAGGAGCCGGGGGATCTGGTCGATGAGGAGGACGAAGGTGAAGACGAGCAGCCCCAGCACGCTCGGGGGGATCATCTCGCGCACGATGTAGCGGTCGAGGATGCGCGGGAGCGCCACCCGGGGCAGGGCCATCAATCGGAATCCTAGCACGCACCCCCGGGGCGGCCGTGAGCCGGCCCTGCTTCCGCGCCGCACCGCTTTGCGCTATGGTGACCGGTCTGATGCAGCGCGCCACCGCCTACGCTCCCGGGTCCACCTCCAACGTCGGCCCCGGCTTCGACTGCCTGGGCATCGCGCTCACCGGCCTCGGGGACCGGGTGACGATCGAGCGCGCGGGCGGGCCCGGGATCCGGGTCCGAGCGGTCAGCGACGACCGCATCCCCCTCGAGGCCCACCGGAACACCGCGGCCCTGGCCGCCGCCGAGGTCCTGAAGCGGGCCGGAGCCGGCGCGGTCGGCCTCGAGATCGAGATCGAGAAGGGCCTGCCCCTCTCCGGGGGCCTCGGGGGCAGCGCGGCCTCGGCAGTGGCGGGGGCGGTGGCCGCCAACGCCCTCCTCGGCGCCCCCCTGGGGACGGAGGCCCTGCTCGCCTCCGCGGTGGAGGCCGAGGCGCAGGTGGCCGGACGCCACGCCGACAACGTCGCCCCCTCGCTGCTGGGAGGGGCGGTGGTCGTTCTCGGCCTCGAGCCCCTCGCCTACGCCCGCATCACCGTCCACCCCTCGCTCCGCCTGGTCCTCGTCATTCCCGGCTACGAGGTGGCGACCTCGAAGGCCCGGGCCCTCCTGCCGGTGGTGGTGACGCGACCCGAGGCGGTGGCCCAGGCCGCGGCCCTGGCCGGCCTGGTCGTGGGCCTGGAGCGCGGGGAGGGCGCGCTGATCGCCGCCTCGATGGTCGACCGCATCGCCGAGCCCGGCCGCGTGCCGCTCTACCCCGGGTACCGGGAGGCCCGCGAGGCCGCCCTCGAAGCCGGGGCCTGGGGCGTGGCGGTGAGCGGCGCCGGACCCACCCTGGTGGCCCTCGCCTCCGAGGAGAGCGCGGCCGGCGTGGGCGAGGCCGCGGCCGCGGCCTACGGGGCCCGGAAGGCGCGCGTGCACGTGGCCGAGGTGGACGGGGAAGGGGCGCGGATCGCGTGAGCCCTCCCGCCCCCTACGTCGTCTGCGCCGCCTGCGGCGCGACCCGGCCCCGTCTCTTCCCCCAGGCCCAGTGCCCCTGCGGCGGCCTCCTCGAGGTGGTGCAGGCCCCGCGGGAGAGCGCCCGCACGCTGCGCACGCGCTTCGACCGGCGCCGCCGCGCGGGCGACCCCTCCGTCGAGGGGAGCGGGGTCTGGCGCTTCCGCGAGCTCCTGCTCCCCGGGCGAGGGCCCGTCGTGACCCACCCCGAGGGCAACACCCGCCTCTACCGGCGGGAGGCGGTCGCGCGGTGGGTGGGCCACGAGGACCTGGCCCTCAAGCACGAGGGCGAGAACCCCACGGGCTCGTTCAAGGACCGGGGGATGACGGTGGCCGTCACCCAGGCCGTGCGCGCGGGGGCGACCGCGGTGGCCTGCGCCTCCACCGGGAACACCTCCGCCTCCCTGGCCGCCTACGCCGCCCAGGCCGGCCTGCCCGCCCTCGTCTTCGTCCCCGCGGGCAAGGTCGCCGCCGGGAAGCTCGCCCAGGCCCTCGCCTACGGGGCCCGCACCCTCCTCGTCCGGGGCGACTTCGACACCTGCCTGCGCCTGGTGCGGGAGACCGCCGAGACCCTGGGCGTCGCGCTGCTCAACTCCATCAACCCCTGGCGCCTCGAGGGGCAGAAGACCATCGTCTGGGAGATGCTCCAGCAGCGCGGCTGGGAGCCTCCGGACTGGATCGTGGTCCCCGCCGGGGCCCTCGGGAACACCTCGGCCTTCGGAAAGGCGCTGCGCGAGGCGAAGGACCTCGGCCTCATCCGCCGCGTGCCCCGCGTGGCCTCGATCCAGGCCCGGGGCGCCAACCCCTTCTACCGCAGCTTCCGGACCGGCTTCGAGAAGCGCTTCCGCGTCCAGGCGGAGACGGTGGCGACGGCCATCCGCATCGGCGACCCCGCCAGCCACGACCGGGCGGTCCGGACCATCCGGGAGACCCGCGGCCTGGTCGAGGCGGTGAGCGACGCGCAGATCCTCGAGGCCAAGGCGGTGGTCGACGCCTCCGGGATCGGCTGCGAGCCCGCCTCCGCGGCGGCGGTGGCCGGGGTGCGCCAGCTCGTGCGCAAGGGGGTCATCCGCACGGGCCACTCCGTGGTCGCGGTCCTCACCGGGAACCTGCTCAAGGACCCCGACGCGGTCATGGACTTCCACGCCCGCCGGGGCCGCTGGCGCAACCCCCCGTTGGAGATCGAGCCCCGTCTGTCCGACGTCGAGCGGATCCTGAAGCGGTAGCGCTGACCCGCGGCCCCTCAGTCCTCTTCGATGATGATGGGCGGGTCGGGGATGTCGGTGAGGACCTCGTCCCCGGCGGGTCCGGTGGGGGAGTCGGCCCGGGTGGGGGAGCGGCTCCAGGTGGGGGAGTCTCCCCGGGTGGGGAAGGCCACGGGAGCGGTCGAGTCCTCCCTGTCTTCGCGTGCCGCCTTGCGCGCCGCCCGGGCGTCGAGGGGCAGGGCGATGGCGAAGGTGCAGCCCTTCCCGGGCTCCGACTCCACCCAGATCTGCCCTCCGTGTCCCTCCACGATCAGCCGGCAGATGTAGAGGCCCAGCCCGGTCCCGGAGATCTTCATGTGCTCGTCGGAGCGCACCCGGGCGAACTTCTGGAACAGCTTCCCGACCTGCTCGGGAGGGATCCCGAGCCCGTGGTCGGTGACCGCGATCACCACGTGGTGCAGGCCGCGCTCCCGGCAGCGGACGGTGATCGACCCTCCCTCGGGCGAGTACTTCACCGCGTTGGTCACCAGGTTCGTGAGCACCTGCCGCAGGCGATCCGGGTCGGCGAAGATCTTCGGAAAGTCCGCGGGGACGTCCATCAGGACCGAGTGGTCGGACAGCCCCAGGGGGACGGACTCCAGGATGAAGGGGCCGAGCTCGACCTCGCGGAAGTTGAAGCTGAACTCGCCCGGTCTCGATCTGGGTGATGAGGAGCGTGTCGTTGGCGAGGAGGGCCAGGTGCTCGGTCTCGCTGATGACCGTGCGCATGAACTCCTGACGCGTCTCGATGGCGAGGTCGGGCTCCTCCAGGACCAGCTCCGAGAAGCCGCGGATGGCCATGAGGGGCTTGCGGAAGTCGTGGGCCACGATCCCCACGAACTCGCTCTTGAGCCGGTCGTACTCCTGCAGGAGCTCGTTGGCCTTCTTGATCTCGTCGTGGAGCCGCAGGTTCTCCACCGCGATGGTGGCCTGCCCGGCCAGGGCCAGGAGCAGGTTCAGGTCGTCGTCGCGTGAAGGTCCCTCCGTCCTGCCGGTCGGCCACGGCGACGATGCCCAGGATCGTCGGGCCGCGGGTGATGGGCACCGCGATCGAGCGAGCGGAGCCCCAGCTCGGACACGAGCTCGGGCAGCAGCCGCGTGTCCGTCGCCGCCTTGTTGGACAGGAGCGGCCCGTTCTTCCGGAAGTTCCAGCGCGATCGCGCCTCGCCGTCCACCGAGTAGCGCAGCCGCGCCACCTGCTCCGGGGAGAGCCCGTGGCCGGGGGCCTGGCCCACGAGCTGACGCCGCTCGGCGTCGTAGAGCAGCACCAGCCCGCGCTCCGCCTTCAGCAGCTCCGCGCTGTGGCGCGCGATGTGGCCGAACAGCGCCTCCGCCCCTCCGGCCAGCGAGAAGGCCCAGGACATCTTGTAGAGGCCGCCGAGCTCGCTCACCTTCTTCTGCAGCAGCCGCCGCTCGGCCTGGTCTCGCAGCAGGCGGCCGACCCGCAGCACCAGCTCGCCCGCCTCCAGGGGCTCGGCCCGGAGCACGTCGTCCACCTCGGCGGGGGCGTCGTCGGGGTCGTAGTTGTAGAGGACGAGGATGCGCGGATCCGCGCCCAGCGCCTGCCGGACCCCCCGCACGATGGACGACATCGGGGGGTCGATCAGGGTCAGGGAGGCCACGAGCAGGTCGGGCGAGCCGTCGACGACCTGCTGGACGATCCGGCGCCCGGGAACGACGACCGTGACCCGGTGGCCGGCGGTGCGGAGGATGTGGGCCAGGGCCTCCGCACGCTCGGAGTCCTCGTGGACGACGGCAACACGGCCCGGCCGGCCCGCCCGGCGTCCATCGCCTAGGAGGAGGGGGCTTCGCGTCCCGCCTCGTCGGCCTCGTTGCGCTCGATGCTGGTGAACAGGTTGACGATCGAGCGCAGGGCGGCGCGCGCGATGGGCTTGACGAGGTAGGAGTCACCGCCGGCCTCCCGGCCCGCGGTGTAGTCCTTGAGGTCGCCCTTGGCGGTCACGAAGACGATGGGGACCTTCTTGTCCACGTGGCGCAGCGCCCGGCACACCGAGTAGCCGTCCATGTCGGGGAGGTTCACGTCGAGGAGGATCGAGGTCGAACGGGCCCTGCTTGTCCGCGGCCTTCAGGCAGTCCGTGCCCGTCCCCACCTCGACCACCTCGAACCGGTCGGTCCTCTCCGCCTCGAGGATCGTCCGGATCAGCGCCCGCGTGGGGACGTGGTCATCAACGACCAGGACTTTCTTCGCCATGGCTCCTCTTCAAAGGACCAGGGTCGCTATTCTAGCGGAAGTTCCCCCGAACGCAAGCACGAAGAGAGGTTAGCCTGCGAGTCTTGAGATCTCACTTTGCCTCTGCACACGACAACGGGAAGTCGGGAAGCAGCTCCCCCAACGCTTGCCGATGGGAGCATACGACGCGCTCGTCGCGTTCGATGTGATACGGATTACGTTACGTCACCTTCGCAGCCGCGGTCTTGCGGCGCCCCCAGCGCCTCCGCGGCCGGTCGTGCACCGCGGCGGGCGGCTCGCCGGCCGCCGCCCACAGAACGTCGACGTCGTAGAGAAGGAACTGCGGGTCACCGGTGGCGAGGGTGGCGTCCTCGAGCTGCGACTGGGCGACGAGGAGCCGATCGAACGGGTCGCGGTGGTGGAGGGGGAGCTGGGCCACGCGGAGTGCATGCGCATGCTCCACGAGCAAGGGTGTGATGCCACCTCTAGCCAGTCGTCTTCGGAACGAAGAGGGCCGGACGCTCGGGCAGGCTCAGCTTCTTCAAGGCATACTTGATCGCGATCTCCCACGAGCTCGCCGCCGAGAACAGGAGCGTCTGTTCGGGATCGGCCAGGAGGGTCCTGAGCTCTCCCGTTCAGCCGCTTCGGCGAGCTCTGCATCCAGAGCCACACGTGGGTGTCGAGAAGGACCTTCATCATTCGAAGTACTTCTGGATCTCCGGCGGCAGCGGATCGTCGAAGTCGTCGGCGATCCAGACCTTCCCCTCGTCCAACCCGAGCACCCGCCTCTTCTGCTCTCGCTCGACCGGCACGAGGCGCGCCACCGGCTTCCCGGCCCGGGCGATGACGATCTCTTCGCCCGCCGCCACCCGCGCCAGTAGCTTCGAGAAGTGGGTCTTCGCTTCGTGGACATTCACCTGAGCCATCCGGACCTCTCTTGGAGCCATGATGGACTACGCTCGTAGTCGAGTCAATCGAGACTTGACGCACCGACAAGGGAGGCCCATATTATGACTAGTCTGACTAGTCTCACAACTGCACAGGGAGGCGCTCCGATGCGTCAGTGGCAGCTCCAAGAGGCGAAAGCGAAGCTCAGCGAGCTCGTGCGCGCCGCCGAGCAGGATGGACCCCAGGAGATCACGGTCCACAACAAGGCGACGGCCGTCGTGTTGTCCAAGCCGGACTACGACAAGCTGGCCAAGAAGAAGCCCTCCTTCGTGGAGTTCATGCGCAACTCGCCGCTCATGGGCGTGGACCTCAAGATCGAGCGGGATCGCTCTCCGGTGCGCGAGGTGGAGTTTTGAGCTACCTCATCGACACCCACGTCGCGTCGCAGCCGATCCGCCCCAAGCCAAGCCCAGACGTCCTCTCGTGGCTTGAATCCGTCCCTGACGAAGCCCTCCACTTGAGCGTGCTCTCGATCGGCGAGATGCGCGACGGCGTCGAGAGAATGAAGGCCTCTACGAAGAAGCGGGAGCGACTCCGCGTGTGGCTCGAGCAGGACATCCCGGACTGGTTCGAGGGCCGGATCCTGCCCGTAGACATGGCAGTGGCTGACCGCTGGGGTCGCCTCATCAGCGAACGCAGGGCCATCGGGAAGCCGCTGCCCGCCGTCGACAGCCTCCTGGCCGCTACCGCTCTCGTCCACGGCCTCCGGCTCGTCACACGGAACACCAAGGACTTCGACGTGGCCGGCCTCGAGGTCGTCAACCCCTGGCCCTGAGAGTGCCGCGTGAGCCCCTGGCGTCCGCCTGGCCGGCCTTCACGGAGGAATACCTATTGCGGGACTATCGCGGAGCGCAGGAGAGGCTCGGCTGATCCTCGAGAAGGGCGGTTGGCCGTCGAAGAAGGGGGCTCGGAGTTAGCAGACGTCCCTCCGGCGGTGGTATTATCATAGCGACAGTGAGGTAATACCGATGACCAAGACGATCACCGTGAAGCTGCCCCGGCCCCTCGCGGCACGCCTGGGTGCGAGGGTCGAGAAGCAGCAGATCACCCAGTCGGCCCTCGTTCGCGAGGCGCTGGAGCGCTATCTCCGGGATGACGACGAGCGAGGGCCGTCCTTCCTCGAGTTGGCGAAGGACCTGGCCGGCTGTGTCGAGGGCCCCGAGGACCTCTCATCGAACAAGAAGCACCTCAAGGGCTACGGGACGTGAAAGGGACCCTCGTCGACACCGGGCCTCTCGCTGCCTTCTTCAACCGCAGGGATAGGTTCCACAGCTGGGCCCTGGACCGCATGGCCGAGGCCCGGCCGCCACTTCTGACCTGTGAGGCAGTCCTTTCCGAAGCTGCCTATCTCTTGCGCCGCCTCCGAGGGGGCGAGCGTCTCATGCGCCTCCTGGATGAAGGCCTTGTCCGCGTCGACTTCCAGCTCAACCACGAGGCCGCGGCCATCCGAACCCTCCTGAAGAAGTACGCCTCCGTCCCGATGGACCTCGCCGACGCCTGCCTGGTGCGGATGACCGAGCTCCACGCTGACTCGGAGCTCCTGACCATCGACACTGAGTTCCGCGACATCTATCGCAGGCATGGCCGGAAGGTCATCCCTTGCGTCCTTCCGCAAGGGCTGCCGGCCCGAAAGAGGACCTAGAAGGCCCTCGACGCGCCCCAGGATCCGATAAACATCTGAATAATAAGGTGTTAGCTAGCCTCTTCGTACCCTCCTCCAGGCGTTATCCTAGCAGCCGATAAGAAGTATTCCGCAAGTTCCGTTATCACTTGACAGAACTCTCAAGGCTGCATACCTTCCAGCTAGGATCGAGACGCCATGCCCAGACCCCGAATGACCCCCGAAGACCTCCAGGCCCGCCTCGAGGAGTACTGCCAGCGATACGGCGTCACCCTCGGCGACAACGGCCTCCCGCCCTTTCCTAGCCGGCAAACGCGAGACCCAGCAGCACAAGGACTGGATGGCCGTCTACAAGGCCTACAACCGTTTGGGGCGACGCAACCGCGGCCAGTGTGAGCGGTGCTCCGGCTCCCGCCAGCCCAGGCAGCATCTTCTGCGAGGGCATCGCGCCGAGAACTCCGGCCGGGCCGGAAACCACGGAGCGACCCTCGAGCAGCGGCAAGACCTCTTCGGCGCTCAAGAAGGCCTGTGTCCGATCTGCGACAAGGAGGTCGACCTCAGGGACTCGATCGACCACGACCACGCGACCGGCGAGGTCCGCGCGATCCTCCACGGCAACTGCAACCGACTTGTCGGCTTCGCCGAGGCTGTCGGCCCAAGGGCGTCCAGAGACTTCGCCAGTACATCTGGCCGAAGGCCCTCCCCCACCGGGCCGACGATAGGGAAGTGGCGTCCGGGTAGAATCGTCAGCCAGGGAGGTGATCTGGTCTCAGACCTGTTGATTGCCCCTCAGTGAAGGTTCTTGCATCCGACTGGAGAATACGGTGATGGCCGGCCAACTTGTAGAGATGCAAGCCACTTGAGACCGGCCGGTACGTGCCCCTCAGAACGACCGTGGACTGAGTCGCCCCCTGTATGCTTCCAGCACCCGCATGAACCGTCCGTCTTGTTCGACCCCCTGGCTGCGTACCTCGATCATCGCCCCTCGCAGGACTTCTCCAGCAACTTGAGGCTCGTCCTCGAGCCAGTCGAGGTGGACGAGGTAGGGGCCAGACTGGAGTTCCAGCAACCGCTCGTAGGCGTGATACGCGCCCGGTAAGCGATCTTGTAGTCTGCTGCAAAGGTCGCGTGTGTAGAACTGTGCAATTCCTTCGACAAATCGCAGGTTCGGCGTCGGCGAAAGCACCGGTGCCCCAGAGCTTCCCGTCGATGTCCTGGCCGAGGTGTGAGTACGCGTGGGCCAGTTCGTGGGCCAACACGACGACTGTGAGGGCCTCGAGCGACACACCAAGCGTGGCGGACAGTAGTCCAACGCTCAGCCAGTAGATCTCAATGCAGGGGACGTAAAAGAAGTAGGCACCGAGCACGTCTTCGCGGATTTCGCGGATCTGCTGCAACACCTCGCGCTCTCGAAGCTTCTGCGCCATGTACTCGGCCAGCTTGCGTATGGATTGCACCTCACGGTGCTTGGCTCTGGCATCCTTGACATGAAGCCATTCACACACTGACGCTACGTCCTTCTCGATCACCAGCAGCCCTTCGGCCGTCGCCTCGACGAGCGGCCTCTTCACGAGAAGACGGAGTTCTAGGGCTCGAGGCGGCCAATGACCCCCGCGAGTGGACTCGGAAGTCCGTCCTCCACCCGTACGGGCACAGCGGCCGTGTCCTGCCGCACCGTCAGACGGAGTCCCATGTCCCTCCGGAGCTGCTCGCGCAAGACAGGGTTCCATTGCTTGACTGCGCTCAGGATCCGTGGTTCCGTCGCCGGATCGTGGGCCCGCAGCAGATGAGAGAGCCGTTTGGTGACTCCGGCGGCGTCTCCCTTCGCAAAATCCCCGGCGCTCGGTTCCGCCGCCGAGTAGTACCGACTGTCGTCGCCCCAAGCCGTCTCAGGCATCGGTCAACGCCTGCTCGACAAGATTCCGAGATGGCCTCCGATGTTCCGTGCGTCTCCGGGGCAATCTTCGAGCGCCGTTCGGACCCGTCCGCCATCCTCAGCCGAACCTCGATCACGGTCGTGGTCTGCGACGGAATGATGGTGAAATGCTCAACGCGCTCAACTTCCCGCTTGAGCCCCTCGCGGACAGCAGTTTCCCATCTCTCCCCTTCGGCTCCAGGCACTCCGTTCGCGTAGCAGTACCCGTTCACCTCGAACACCAGTACGCGCGAGCAGCCCGATGCGCGGGAGCACCCCGCTGCTTGCTCTCGGAGGTACCGCGTCCCAGGCAGACGCTCGCCTGTCTCAATAGCGACGATCGCGGCGTGGCTTGGGATGCCGGGGGTCGTCGGACTCCATGGCCGTCACCTGGAGCCCCTCCGGAGGCAGCACTCCTGCCGCCCCTTGGAACTGCTCGCAGTTGGGACACCAACTTACGGTCGCCATCTCACCTCTCTTTCTCTGTTCGAGCCCGCGCTGCCGACCCATAGCTCCGGGCTCACAGAAGGAAGCACTCCCGACCAGGCTCGGAACTCGACCGCTTGCCCGGCCGCGGGAACAACGTCGACGAGGCGGACCCGCGATTCCGGCTCCAATGGCGGAAGGGTAGCGCCGACTGCCGGATCGAACACGACCGCGAGGCCCTTCCCGTCTGGCGTCTCTCCGTCGAACCCTGCTCCGGTCGGGGACGAGAGCACACTCAGTTCGCAGTCCACTGTGCGGCCGTTCGAACGTCCGAGAAGGTCCGCACGTTCCCATCCCTCGTCGCACCGCGCCCGGACGGGACAGCGCCCACAGCCTTCAGAAGGGCGCGCCTGCGCCGGTTCCTCCGCAAGCACGGAGAGCGCCTCGCGAATCGCCAGAGAAGTCTTCTCTTCGGCACGCTCGAGATCGCCGCTCTCCAGAACCTTCTCCTTCGAGTCGTTGAGGTACTGGACCTCGACCCGAGCCGGGGGCTGCCCCGGTCGCGCGCCACCAGAGAACCCCGTAGAGGAGAGACCTGGTCCGCGTGATCCTCCTTGGCGGCTCCGGTCTTGTAGTCGGCAACCGTGACCTGGCCGTCTGCATCAGGGAGACAAGGTCGATCACTCCGGTCAGCCGGAGCGAGGGATGCGCCAACCGGACCTCGCTCAGGGCCTGGTGCCGGCGCAACTGGTCGAGAAGGGTCGTGTCGCTGGCCGGCGGAACGGCTCTGGCCGACGGAAGTCTTTGGGGCCCTGGTCGATACTGTTGGCGGAACAAACGGATCGCTCGGTTGGCGAGCTCGCGCGGGGGAGTTCGGATGACGTACCGGCCCCGCGCGCGGGTGTGCGAGCGGCGTGCGTTCCACGCCGCGACCGCGTGGGCGAAGAAACTCCAGAAGCCACACTCCGCCGCTGCCTTCCTGGAATCTCCGGAGCCGCGGGGCGGAGGCCGCGTCGTCCGAGGGCACGCGAGAGTCCGTCCAGGGCGTCGTGCACGATCTGCCCTTCGACGGCGGCCGGATGGAGCCGCTCCGGGAAGCGCGGGAAGCTCCCCCACTCCGAATGAGAGCTGCCATCGGCGGGGGCAGGTGGCCAGCGGCCTCAGGCTGCTGAAGCTGAACAGCTCCGGTGGCGCCGCCCATCTCGGTGGGCGCGGCAGGTCGTAGGGTGACTCCGGCGCTCATGCGCCCGTGGCCATCGGCCAGCGGGAGGCGCAGCTCGACGGCCGACGGCAAGTCGTGCACGAGCGTGAATGCAGTCGATCTCGACCAACTCCTGAAGGACGACTGCGCCGCCAGCGCCACCGGCGACGGATTGCCGCCGGGTCGACGAGCGGGTGGTGGACGTCTACCCAGACCTCGCGGGTCCCGGAGGTCACGACCAGCGGTACCTCAACGCCTGCGAGGGTCGAGCGATGTCTGGGCAGCGATGCCGCGCAGGAGCAGGAACTCGTCGAGTCCGCGCAAGACTGCCGGGCTTCTCACCTGCCGAGTACCGCAGGGGTCGTCCCGTGGCGGACGTGGCGCAAGCAGCGCCAAGGGCCAGGTGGCGATCCAGCGAGGCGTGAATGTAGTTGTTCCCGTAGTGACGAATGCACCGATAGCAGGACTGACGCACAGTCGCAGTCCGCCAGCAGCCGCTCGGTGGCGTCGAGGACGCCGTCGAGGGCCTCGCCGACGGCACGCGCGTAGCCAGCACCGCCCGGCAGCAGGTCGTAGAGGTAGAGCTGCGCCTCGTCGGTGCGACCACCGAGGACGGGTGCCCACCAACCCGATAGCTCACCCTCGTCGATCTGTAGCTCCCGCGAGGCGGCCAGCGCGATCGCTTCGACCAGCGAGCTGAGGGCCATGCGGGCAGCGCGACTCAGGAGACCAGGGGTCGTCGCCGTCCCGAGACGCACCGGGCTTGCGACGTTGAGCCGCAACAAGAGGGCGTCGGTGGGAAAGCGATGTCCGAGGTAGAACGGACCGTCGGCGATGCCCGTGCAGATGGCGCCCTGCTCGAGGGGTGCTTGTGCTGGACCGGCGTTCCCGCGCGAGTGAGCTTGGTCTGCGTGAAGCCGGGTCCGTACTCCGGCTCGGAACGTCCACAGTCCGGGCACACGCGGAAGCCGCGGTCGCCCACGCCCTTGTTCACGACCGCGAGTTGCCTCGGCCCGGTCCAGATCTTCAGGCGCCCGTCGTAGAGCTCGCGGTGCCAGTCGTCCGGAGGGTCCTGCACCTCGAGTCGCGCCCGGTCCGTCATGCCCGCGTAGGTGATCGGCTGCCCTCGATCGACCTCTCGCTTCTCGTTGATGTCCGGCGCGAAGACCGGCAGGCGTGATGAAGAACGCGTGGGCCACCTGGTCGCTTCCGCAGCACGGGCACAGCGCCAGGGACGCTGCCGCTGCATCGAGGCTGACGAAGGTGCAGGAACGACACGCCGTGTACGGCTGACGCCTCGCCAGGGTCGGTGCGGGACTCGGCTCGTAGGGCGAGAACAGCGCCGCCGACTCGAAGCGCCACTTGTCGATCGTCAGGCTCCGGGTCGGCGCGTATTCCGACAGCGCGAGCTGGAGATCGCGCTGCGGCTCGTACTCGAAAACACGTCGACCGCTCGGCTCGCCCGGTTTCCGCGGCTTCGAGACCCAGAAGCTGACCACGTCGGTGGGGAACGCGTAGCGCGGCAGGACCGCCTGGCCGATCAGCGTCTCGAGCAGCGGTTCCTCCAGTCGCCGCTCGAGCGCTTCGCGCAGTCAGATCCCCTCGAGCTGGTCTCGCTGAGCGTACTCGTCGACGGGAAGAACGGCGCGCAGGCGAGCCGCGCAGGCGGGGGACTGCGTCCTCGATCGTCTGCGGACACCTCCGGAATAGTCCTCGTCCAGTCCGTAGCTGAAAGTCGGCACCCAGTGGCCCAGCTCGGTTCGCAGCTGCTGTTCGTTGTCGGTGAGCCAGGCCTCCATCCGCAGCAGCGAGCACGGGTGGGCGTCGGAGAGGAACTGCTCGACCGTGCCGAGCGACTCGAAGAGCTGGTAGGCGCTGGACCCGGTGTCCGTGGGAACGGTCTCGTGGAAGAACCGCTGCACCAGGTAGGCGTGGATGTGCCGTTCGAGCACCTGCTGGTTCTCGACGTAGACGATCGGCGGCTCGCACCGTGCCGGAGATGATCGCCTCGGGGTGGGCGAAGAAGTGCGCGTCGTGCGACGTGCCGTGGGCGTAGGTGACCACCGAGGCGATCGATCGTCCCCGCCGCCCGGCGCGCCCGGCGCGCTGCTGGTAGTTCGCGACGTGCGGCGGAACGTTGCGCAGCGCCACACCGGACAGCGCGCCGATGTCGATGCCGACCTCCATCGTCGTCGTGCAGCTCAGGACGTCGATCGGTGGCTTGCCGTCCAGGGCGATGTCCTGGAAGCGAAGCTCGTACTCCTCGACCTTGTTGAACGCGCTCTCGTCTGGCTGGCCGGTGAGCTGCGCCGAGTGCTCGGCGGCGGACAGCCCGAACGGCTCCAGGTGCAGCGGGTCGAACGCGCGCAGGACCTGATCTCGATAGAAGCCCGTGCGGGCGCTCAGGTAGTCCGGCTCGGCCTCGACGACCCGGCCGAGGCAGCCCGGGCACAGGTCGGCCAGGGCTTCGGGGTGGATGCGGCCGCAGTCGACGCATCGCAACCAGGCGCCGTCGAGCCGAAGGTTCAGACTGAGGCCGAGCGGCCGCAGGTAGTAGAGGTCGCCCTCGAAGTCGAGCAGGTCCGAGTTCCGCACCAGCCGCTGGAACCAGGCAGCCACCAGTGCCGCGGCCTCGCTGTCGTCCGCGAGCACCTTCTGCAGGTACTCCTCGAAACGGTTCGGCAGGACGTGGACCATCCTCTCGGCGTTGATGCCGACCGGGCCCGCCCATCCCTCTCCCAGGTCGCGGATCTCGGCGCCGTCGGGCCTGAAGCTCCGCCGCTCCAGGTGCAGCCTGACCCAGGCCCGGAACAGCGCCTTCTGCTGCGTCGCGGTCGAGGCCGACCGCCGGGAAGTCGTCGAAGACGTGGTCGAGGTCCGGGTTCTCCTCGACCGTGCCGAGCGCCAAGGACGGCAGCGAGTAGTAGCGGTCGGTCAGCTCGCTGAAGAGGGCCTGCGCAAAGGACGGGTCGGCCGCAGCCCGCCGCGGTTGGCGAGACGGATGGCCTCCTGGAGGCTCTTGCCCTTGGACGCGCCGCAGGTGGTTGTGAAATTCGACCTCGTCGGTCGACGGGAAGAGGTCGTAGCCACGGTTGCCGCAGAGCCAGGCCACGGCGGGGTACAGCCACTGCATACCCGTTAGACTCGTCCTGTTCGCGGAGCTCGCTGGCGGCGAGCGCGATGACCTGCCGGAACAGGTCTCGGGCGTGGCTGTGCTCGAGCGCCGGCGCCAGCCGGGCGGCCTTCTGGCGACCGTCGCTGAACACCAGCACCTTGCGCCCGTGGTTCGGCAGGCGGGGGTCGAGCTTCTGCGGCGGCTGCTCGGCGAACTGAGCCTCGATGAGCGCGGTGAAGGGCTGCTCGCCGCGGGTGCGGAAGTCGAAGATCCGGGCCCGGGCGGGCCCGGTCGGCTGGCACATGGCGCACCGCTCGAAGCTCGGCTGTCGTACGTTGTCGCCGTCGAGCCAGACGTAGATACAGCGGACCTCGCTCGTCTGCGAAGTTCGCCTGCCGCATCGACGTAGCCGGTACGCAGGTGGACCCGGACCTCCTCGGTGCGATCGGGGTACCGCGGCGTGGTCGGCAACAGCTCGAGTCGCACCAGGTCGCCCTCGGTCTCGCCCCACAGGAAGTGCGAGTCGGGTCGAGAGTTCCGGACTCGGCGTAGGCGACGAGGTAGGGCGCACCGCAACTGCGGCACGAGGCGACCTCGAAGACACGAGCACCGCAGGCGTCGCAGCGCGTCTGCGGCGACGAAAAGAGCTTCCCGAGGACGGCGGGCTCGCCCGGGCCGGCCTGTCGCCCCGAGCACGCGGGGTTGATGCAGGCGTAGAGACCGTGGACACCACGGAACATTGCGTGGACACGGGTCGGCACCAGGCCCGGGGCATCGGGCTTCTGCCGCGCCAGCGTCCCCAGCGTCAGCAGCGCCTCGAGCGCCCGCTCCGCCTCGCGGGTGCCCAGCGAATACCAGCTGGGCGAGGTCGCCCAGGGCTTTGGCCGAGCCAGCCGCCGCACTTGACCAGCTGGTTGACGTACGGCCGCCCGCCGAGCGCCTCGTGCAGCGCCGCCAGCACCTCGTGCTCCTCGGTCGAGGTCGCAGCGCACACCGTAGAAGTCGAAGACCGGCGCCAGGGCCTCGCGCAGGCTGTCGCCGGTCAGCGCCTTGTTGACGGCGTCGAGATCCAGCGAAGCCAACATCTCGGCCTCAGCGTCCGACGCTGGCCCGGCAGGCTCGGCGACCTCTCGCGTGCCGGTGATGGCTTCGAAGTCGTCGGGCTTCTTGCCGGTCAGGTCGGCGGCGAAACGCAAGACGTTGTCGAGCGCCTCGGCGTCCGTCGCCGAGGGTCGCGCTCGTGGCGATGACCCGAAGCTTGTCCGGCCGGTCGTGGATGCCCGAGCCGAGCCCGCAGGCGCCGCAGCAGGAACGCCACCTCGGCGCCCTTGGCGCCCCGGTACATGTGCGCCTCGTCGAGCACGAGCAGCAGCTGGTTCCCCTCCTGCTGGAGCCAGCGCCGCGTCTCGTCGAAGATGGGCCGCTCGAACGGCCGCATCAGCATGTACTCGAGCATCGAGTAGTTCGTGACCAGGACGTCCGGCGAGTGGCCGGGGAGCGTGCCCGACGCCGTGCACCATCTCGTGGCGGGTGAGCAGCTCGCGATCCTCGGGAGCGGTGTGAAGACGTCGCTCCCAGTGGTGCTTCGTGTACTCCTTGCCGGCGTCTGTCCCCGGACTGGTAGGTGGCCTTCGTCGCCTCGTGCTTGGCGTAGAAGGCCTTCAGGTCCTTCGCCGGGTAGCGGCCGAGCTGGCGAAGGCGCGTCTCGAGCTCCGGCGTCCATGCCAAGGTAGTAGTCGAGGAGCGGCGCCACACGCTCGCCGTCGCGCGTCGCGTTCCTCGGGCCCGGCGTACGGCGTGCGCCCGGTGTACATGCCGAAGCGCGGGAAGCGGCTCGCAGCCCGACGCCTCGGAACTCCTCGGCGACGGCTGGATCGCCGAACAGCAGACGCAGGCGCGCGAGCTGGTCGTTCACCAGCGCGTTCATCGGATAGAGGATCAGCGCGCGGACGGCCGGCAGCGCGAACGACTCCGGACGCGAGTGCGCCTCGTCGTAGAGCGCGCCGAGCATCGGCGACGAGGAAGCACTCGGTCTTGCCCGAGCCAGTGCCGGTGGCCACGACGATGTCCCGTCCCTTTCCGAGGAACTCGCGGTAGGCGCGTTCCTGGTGACCGTAGAACTGTTCGTGCAGAACGGCCCGCGGGCGGGAGCCCGCGGACCGCTTGGCCTGCGTCTTTGCGAGGGAGTCCAGCATGCCCCCGACGTGATCGGGG
>CAWKAS010000002.1:0-780796 GCA_963847655.1 uncultured Acidobacteriota bacterium
CAGGACAGGCCTGAGGAGCCTCTGGGCGTCCTGGTGGATCTTCAAGACGGCTTCACGGTCCTTCCGGGCCAGGAGCCCCTCGAGCGTCTGCCGCTCGCGCTGGAGGCGATGGATGGCCCGCGTCTGCTCCCGGTCCTCGTCCACGGTGAGGACGATGCAGCGGTTCAGGAGCTCCTCGTCGACCTCGACCGCGGTCGTGGTGAGGAAGATCATCACCGGGCCGCACACGCGGTACTCCTGCGTCACGAGCCGCCCCGTCTGCGGGTCCTTCCCCGTCGAGGCGATCGTGAGCTCGCCCTCGCTCTGGAGCAGCTTCAAGGCGTAGGTCGCGCGTTCTGCTCCCTGCTCCTCGACGATCGCCAGGACCTTGTGCTCGAGGTCCGTCTCACCCATGTAGAAGAGGCTCTGCCCGGTCATGGCCGAGTACTTGACCCGCTCCTCCTCGGGGACGAAGGCCAGGGCCGCCTCCATGAGCGACGACTTCCCGGCGGCCGAGCTCGACTGGAGGATGACCGCCAGCGGCTCCTCGAGCTTGCGGGAGACGGCCGCTAAGTAGGCAGTGAGCTTGTTCGTCTCCTCGCCCACGACGCCACCCACCTCGAAGTCCTCCAGGATCCGGTCCAGGAGCCGCGGGTCGGAGAGAAGCTCCATCGCCGCCTCGTGCTCAGCCGGGGTCAGGACGACCTCCTTCGTCTTCGGCTCCAGCGCCTGGCGGATCCTCTCCTCCTGCTGCTCCTCGAGGGCCAGGAGGATCGTGGCCCACGTCCTTCTTGACCGTCTCCTCGCTCGCCTCGAGCTCGAGCGCGGCCTGCTTGATGAAGGCGACTCGGTGACGCGCCGCGTAGAGGTCGAGGGTGTCCACGTGGAGCCCGTCCTCGCGCGAGGCCAGGAGGTTCACCCGGAGGCAGTCGTAGGAGAGGTTCTTCGAGAGGCCCCGGACGCGGTAGCGCCGGTCCCCGAAGGTGAGCGTCGCCTCGTCTCCCGTCGTATCCGGTGGAGTTTCTTTCTTAGCGGCTAAGGCAGCTAAAGAAAGAAGAGGCGCGTCCGCGGGCGCGCGATCATCGGCGACGGCAGCAGGCGGTGCAGGGTCAGGAGCCCCTACGGCCTCGTCCGAGGCTGCCGGGGCCTCGGTCTCGACCGTGAAGTCGGTGTCGAGGACGACGGCCTTCTGGCCCTTCCCGAGCCAGACGGCGTTGCGGAGGAGGACATCCAGGCTCTTCTCGGGTGGCCTGACCTTGAGGGCGTAGTCGTTGGCGTCCATGCCCTTCGGAAACTGGACGCGGAAGCACTCGATCCCCTCGGCCATGAGCTTCTCGGCCAGGGCCCGGGCCGACCGCTCCCCCGCCTCGTCCCGGTCGTAGGCGATCAGCACCCGCTCGGTCCCGTGGCGCTTGAAGGCCGCCAGGTGGTCGGCGGTGAAGCCCTCGACACCGTAGCTCGCGGTGACGTTCCGGAAGCCCGCGCACCAGAAGGTCAGCGCGTCGAGGAGCGCCTCGCACAGGATCACGGTCTTGTTCGACCGAAGGGCGGAGGAGTTGAAGACGCCGCGGTGCGGGCCCGGAAGGTACAGGTGGAGAGGAGTGCCCTTGCGGAGCTTGTACTCGGGCGTGACCTTCCGCCCGTACATCCCCACGACCTCGCCCGACTCGCCGAAGATCGGGACGACCAGAGAGCCGTTCAGGTGCTCGTGGCCGGTCTTCGCAGGACGCCGAGCCGCTGCAGCCGCTCCCGGGCCTTCTGCCCCGGCAGGCGGTAGCCGAGGGTCCGGTTCGCGAAGCCGAGCTGGAAGTGGTCGATCGCTTCCGAGGACCTCAGGCCCCGACTCTCCAGGTAGCCGAGGGCCTCGGGGCTCTGCTTCAGCGTCTCGTGGTAGTAGGCGACGACCTGGCCGAGCACCTCCCGGTCCTCGGCCTCGGTCGTGACCGGGCTCGGGAGGACGCGCCGGCGACCGTTGCCGTTCGTCGGGGCGGGCGGGACGTCGTTCCTCAGGATCTCCACCGCGTGGCGGAAGCTCACGCCCCGCAGCTTCATCACCCAGTCGATGACGCTCCCGCCCTCCTGGCAGGCGCCCAGGCAGTGCCAGAGGTTCTTCGACGGGGTCACCACGAGGCTGGGGCTGCGGTCGTCGTGGAAGGGGCACAGACCGATCCGGTCCGCCCCGTGACGCCGCAGCTCGATCCCCTGGGCCTCCACCAGACGCTCCAGGGACACCTCGCGCTTGAGCCGATGGATCTCTTCGTCGGGGATGCGAGCCATGCCTCAGAACCCCCTTTCCCGAAAACCCTGTCAAGACCTAATGACCACTTGGTGGCCTCGCGGAATGGTGTCGTCGAGGTGATCTGAGATTATAGGATATTGGTATACTCGTCAAGAGGTTTCCACAATGCTCAGCCCGGTCGCCTCAGGAACCGCCCCTACAATCGCCACGACTTCAGTGGAGACCCGGGCCGTGGCACGACCGCGCACAAAGACACCCCGCCCCCGAGAGACCGAGACCGAAACAATCGGCCAGCGCCTCGCTCGCATCCGCCGCGAGCGCGGCCTCACCCAGGTCGAGCTGGCCGAGAAGCTGGACGTCGCTCAGCCCGTTGTCTCGGATTACGAGCGCGGGGAGCTGCGGCTGCACGGCGAGCTGATCATTAAGCTCACCGACATCCTCGGCGTGAGCGCTGAAGAGCTCCTCGGCCTCGAGAAGATCAAGGGCAATGGGGCACCGGTCAAGAATCGACGCCTCGCACGTCGGCTGCAGGAGATCGACCGCCTCCCTCGCCGTGATCAGCAGGCTCTCCTGAGGACGATCGATCGCTTCCTTGAGAGCTTCCGCACGCAGTAGCGGGCAGGGCACAGCATGACTACAAGAGACGACGTCCCGACTTACGACAAGCTAATTAACCCGACACTTCGGGCACTTCACCAGCTCGGAGGAAGCGCCTCGATCCACGAGCTCGTCGACGAGATCCTGAGCGACCTGAAGATCCCCGCAGACGTTGCGGAGCTGTCACATGGTCAAGGGAGCCAAACAGAGGTGGAGTACCGGACGGCCTGGGCGCGTAACTACCTGAAGAACTACGGTCTGATTGAAAACTCAGAACGGGGCGTGTGGGCGCTGACCGCGGCCGGCCAAAAGGCGAAGTCCGTCGACGCCCGGACAGTCGTGAAGACCGTCCAGCAGAAGCAGCGCGAGGCCCGCTTGGCCAAAGAAGCCAAGAAGCAGGCTTCTGCTGAAGAGGGTGAACCGACTCGAGAAGCCCGAGACTGGAGAGAGCAGCTTCTCGAGTTGCTGCAGGCGATGGCCCCTGCTGGGTTCGAAAGACTCTGCCAGCGGCTGCTACGCGAATCGGGGTTCATCGAGGTAGAGGTGACAGGACGCTCTGGAGATGGCGGTATTGATGGCCGGGGGACGATCCGAATCGGAGGCTTGATCAGCTTCAATGTCCTGTTCCAGAGCAAGCGCTACCGTGGGAATATCGGACCCGACACCGTTCGCGACTTTCGAGGAGCCATGATCGGACGTGCGGACAAAGGCCTCCTCATCACCACAGGCGGCTTCACCAGAGAAGCACGAAAGGAAGCCATCCGGGACGGTGCACCTCCGATCGACCTCATCGACGGCGAGCTCCTGATCGACAAGCTCAAGGACCTCAAGCTCGGGGTCAAGACCAGCCTCGTGGAGCACGTCGAGCTGGCCGAGGACTGGTTCTCAAGCCTCTGAGTTGCCCCAGGCTGACGCCAATCAGAAACGGACGCTGACTTCTATCGCCGTCCTTCCGTTCATTCCCCAGGATGTCCGTTTGTTCCCTCAGACGACCGTCTGTTCCCTGGAACGACCGTTTGTTCCCATCCCCGCCGCGCCTGACCGAGCGGGCACGCCGCGTGCCGATCGGCCCAGCTACGCAGCACGCGCCGCGCCCCCTCGGCCGACTGCGCCCGTCACCCCGTCGCTCGCGCGAGGCCACGCGTCCGTCACGTGGGGCGCAGGGAAGCCCCGCCCAGACAGCGCCCCACGTGCCCGCCGCGTCGCCTCGCGCCCGCCCTTTCAGCAAGGACGCCGCCATGGCGCACGAGCCCAGGCCAGGACAGCAAGCTCGCGCGCCATCGCGGCGGGCGTCATTGAAGGGGCCGCGGCGGCGATGTCCTTGTCCCCTGGCTCCAGGGCCAGGTCCGCCCCGCGGGCGTCGCGCCCGGCACGCGGGCCGCAGAACGACAGCAGCTAAGAAAGGGCTGGTGTCAGCGTCCCGCGCGCCGGGTTCCACCCCGGCGGTTCGGGCGCTGCGCGCCCCCGATAAATCGGCGATTTATCGGCCGCCGGGGCGCTCTCACCCGCGGGGCTTTACATAGGTGCCTATGTAAACCTGGCCCCTGGCTCGTCCCCTTTCGGCGCCGCCGCGGCCCACGGCCCGGTCCCCTCGGATCTCCCGGGCCGTCAGGCGCCGTGCAGAGCACCACGACCGGCGGCACGGCGCCCGCCGGCCCCACACCTTACCTTGCTTGAGGTCTCAGATAGCGCAGCTCCTCCAGCGCGCTCCTCAGATCGGCCTCCAGTCGGGCAAACGCTGGCACCAGACGTAGCCGCTCCAAGCGCACTCGCTCCGCGATCGCCTCAAGCGTAGCCGCCACGGATCGCCTCGGTCTACGTGGCCGGAACACCCGCTCGTATGCACTCTGCAGCAATCGCTTCGGATCGCGCGCCCTTTCGACCTCGGCAGGTCGTGGTGGAAGGCCGAGACGCTCATCATTGAGCGTCGAGCCAAAGGCCCCACGAAGCGCGTCCCCATCGCAAAGTGCCCACGCTTCCATCTCCCGTACCGGCACCACAGCTACCGATCGCTCGTCCATCCGGTCCAGCGATTCCAGACCTCTGCACCAGGGCTCGAAGCGTTCGCGCAATGCAGCCTCATGGTCACCATCGCCGTCTGTGTGCATGAAGAGCAGGTGATAGCTGCCGGCTGCCGCGCGCGCGGCCTCCACAATCTGGGTGGTGCGATCGGCTCCGGTTCTCGGGTCAGGTTCGAGTGCCGTCACCGGACCCACCTCGATCGTGGTGGCGCCAAAGCTCAAGCACAGATCCTCGGTGAGCCGATACAGAACCGGCGAGAGGAAACGGTAGTCGGTGGGCCCCTCGGCGACCAGGGCGAGGCCGAGATAGCTCACGGCAGAGACGGCTCGGGCTGCTGCTGCACGGTGGATAGGTACCGCTCCACGTCGTACGTGCCCACCATCTCGCCATTGCGATCCAGTGTGGCCTGCTTGTCGCGACGGACAGCTCGCATGCGCGTCTTGCGAGACTTGCCTGCTCCTGGCTTCACGACGGTGACGATGTCAGCAAAGAGCATCTCGGTTTCCTTCAAACACGAGAGCACCACCGGCGAGTGGCTGTTGACAAGCACCTGAGAAGTCTGGCGGCCCGGATCCTTCGACACCGGATTCGTCACGAGGTCCCGCAAGCGTGAAACGAGCTCCTTGAGCCGGCCAGGATGTATACCGTTCTCAGGCTCCTCAAAGCACACGAGACCGCGATGCTTCGGATCATTCAGCAGCGTGAGCAGCCCGAGCACCCGCAGCGTGCCGTCAGAAACCACCCGCGAGCTGAAGGGCGGTTCGTCTCGCAAGCCGATATCGACCCTGTATTCGCGATTGCGCTCGTCCTTTTCCACCCGTAGATCGACCACGCCGGGATCAATGACACAAGGTCCGCCGCGATGTCCGCGAGGATTCCCCGCGGCCGCGTCTTCGTGGCTGTCTCGGCCTGGATCCGCGCCAGCACCGTCGCCAGATTCGATCCGTCCGGTTCCAGCTCCTCCGATGCCGTGATCGGACTTGGACGCCGCAAAGAGGCAGGATCTAGCTGCAGGAAACGCCACGAGCGCAGTTCCTCCCTGAGAGCATAGAGGTGCGGAAACTCGGCGCTCGTGAAGCTCGACAGGACAGTGGCCTCAGCCGCTTGTGCCGGGCTCGTCCGCCCCGCACGGCCATCTTGGTGGATCCGAAACACTCGCCGATTCGGCTCCTTATCAGTTCTAGCCAAGCCGTCCGACGCCCGTATCGCAGAAAGCTCGCCCGAAACTCCTCAGAGATCTGGAGGCGACGCGCCCACGTATCGCTCCTTCTCATGATCGGTACTGCCGACTCGCGCGTCACGACCAGCCGCTCGATCCCACGCTCGTCCTGCTGATGCTGGATGTCGACCTCGTACCTGACCCGCGAATGGCCGATATCGACACTTGCCCCCCACGGGTCACGCACCTCTGGATCGAGCAAGACCTCGACCGCAAATCGCATGTCCTGCACCGGCCGACCCTCCGCGTCGCGTCGCAAGAGCTCGTGCGGCTCGCCACGAAGCCCCTTCACTGCGGACCGCAGATCCATACCGGCGAGCGCCGACAAGAACCGGATCGCATCGAACAGGTTCGATTTGCCAGAGGCGTTCGCACCGAGAATCACCAGAAACGGACCGAGGTCGAGGTGGAAATCCTCGAAGCTCTTGAAGCCATCGATCTCGATCCGCGTCAGCATTCTCCTCCTCCCTTCCGGATGAACTGGCACTTCGAAGTCTACACGTCAAGCATCCGCTCTGCCGATAGTTCGGTGCCCCAAGAGGTCAATGCCCACCACCGCAGCGATATCAAGCACAGGTGGATCGTATGCCAGGATATCCAGCAGGCGGAGTGGGTTAAGGCACGACGCTCTCAAGATAGGCAGCGAGTTGATCCAGCTCTCGAGAGCTGAAGAGCCGCACAGCACGGGGAACAAGATGGCGCTCAAGACACCATTGAGCCCAAGCACCATCGGCCGTGACAATGTCGCAGCGAGACAAACCCTGCATCAGGTGCTGGCTGTCGTATACGTCACCGGCGCGCACCTTCCTCCCAGGGGTACAGCACAGAGCTGCAAACAGCAGAGCCGGGTACATGAGAGAAGGCACAGACCGCAGTTGTGGTGAGTCAAGAAACTCCCCGAGGCGATCACCAAGGCCAGGGTAGGCGGAAAGGAGGAAACTCGAGAATTCCTCGAGTCCGCGTCGATGCAGAAAGCGGCTGAAGGCCGATCCCGTTCGACTGGTGTCCTCGCCACTGCGTAGCTCTTCCTCCATCGCGATCCGGCTTCGCTCAAGCCAAGCCGCAAAGCCACGAGGGTCGACGAGCGGCCTGAGATAGGACTGTAGAGCGCCCTGAAACTCGGCCTCAGTCTGCTCCTGGAAGGTCACACCATTAGCTCTCGCCCTCTGGAACACTTCATTCAGCCCATCAGCGTGTACCTTCTGCTGTTGAGCCTCCTCCTCCATCCAGTCGACCTTCTCCGGCTTCAATGTCACCCGAAGACCGTGGACGGGAAAGAGCTGGTCGATCGGCAGGTGGGGGTCCTTTTCAAAAGCCTCCTGCCACACGTCCATCGGCGGCTTCTCGTCCAAGAAGAGGCTGCCGCGACTTGTACCTCGTTCCTCCAGATCTGCTCCTGGTCGAGAAGACTCACACCCATTGAGAGCTCGTCGCTGAGATCCGCGATGGCCCTGAAGCCTTGCTCGTCTGCAAGAACGGTCTCGTACTCGTGCTCCATAGACTCCGGGCAAACGACAGCGCCTGATCGCAAGCCTCGTCGGAGGACCGCCAAGAGCCTACTGAATTTGCCTTCTGCCAGCCGTGAGAGAGCGCTCTGGTCAAGGTACACGAGCAGACGCGGTCCAAGAGGCCTGCGATGGAGCACGTCCGTACCAGTCATCGTCCAAGGATACTCACCACCAGTGACCGGTGTGCCGAGCACGAGCGTTTAGTGGTCGAAGGCCATTCCGGCGAAGTGACAAACCCAGTCGGACACGGCACAGTCGATGACCGCGCGCCCTGGCGGGCGCCCTGCCCGTCCGTTCGGCCTGCAGGACGTGTGACAGGGCGCGCTCCCTATTGAAGGCCGGGCGCGGCGGCGGGCGCCGGCGCGAGCGCGCTGGTGGTCGTGGGGACGCCGCGCGCGCAGTGACGGCGCCCGTTCGGGCGCGGCGGAGGCCGTTGTGCCGGCGGCGGCTCCAGAAGGATACCAAAGGTACGAGGCCAGGGGGCGCGCCGGAGCGGAGAACGAATCTTCCGTATGACGAGCCTTATTGAAAACGGCGCGCCTGCCCAGGCTACCGCGCCGTCCTTAGCCGCGAGGAGCTTGAAGCTGCGCCCGGCGCGGCGCTTGCTCCAGCAGAGTGCCCGCGGCTGGCGCAGCCGCGGGCACCAGGCAGACCATCCGCTGCAAGCGCCGTGACGGATCAGGCGCAGCTTTGCGGAAGACTTCGTTCTCGGCGCAGGCGCGACCCTCCAGCCGAAGAGCCAGGGCACCAGGACAGGCCGCCGACGGCACCTCAGTGAAGACCGCGCGCTGGCGCGTCGCGCGCCGCTAGCTTGGACACCCTGCGCGCGGCGTGATCAGGGCGCGCACCTCGTGAGCTATTCATCCTCCGCATCGCCCCTCTGGCGCGCTACTTCCTCGTCGTGAGAAGACAGGATGTTGATGAGCGTCTGTTCACTAATCTCCTGCCGACCCTCTTCATCAACCGATGTGAAGCTATGCCCCTCGGGCAGCTCAAAAAGCCGAATCGTCACCCCGATATCGGGCAGCTGCCGAACAAGCTCGCGGAGGATCTGCGCGACGTCATCGTGATCGTTGCCAAACAGCTCGTGCTCGACCACGGGACTCCGCGATCTGATCCGGCTAACGATGTCCGACAGCGGGAGTGCTGTGGTGCGTCGCAAGACCGTTGCAGCCCGACCGATGTCGGGCGCCTGGTCAACGAGTAGAGCTATCCGTGACATCTCTCTAGTTCCGCGGGCGATCCTGCAAGGATGCTCCCGCCTCTGCTCCGGCGAGCCACCACCACACACCCGATGCTGGAGACCCAAACTGTTCGGGGAAGAACGACCTAAGCGGAGCACCATGGGTCGGATTGCCGAAACCCCTACCATGCCAGCGGTAGAAGTGCTCCACACCGGTTGCGGGATAGATGACGCCCGGATCGTCAGCCAGATGTGGATACTCCGTCACACTGTAGCGATGGTGTCCCTGCACCGTCTTCCCTCGGAAGCTCGGCCGCTTGCCGGCCATGATGGCTTCTCGCTGATCGGCCAGCCAGTTTCGAGCTGGAGGACCGCCTTCGCGCAAGGTCTGCCGTTCACGGGCCCAGAAACGATCGACGCCTCTCGCACGCCTGTTCGCGAAGCGACGGTTCCAATCAAGGCGCTTGTACTGTGCTCGCGTCGCCGTCCGTGCATCCACGTCGGCGCGAATCGACGCGCGTTCACCCTTGGAGAAAGGCTTGAAGGGCGTGTCGAATCGAGTCGGTGGGGGTGGTGCGGACTCGACGATTGTCCTTGCCGCTGCCTTGCCACCTGCGAAGGCCCCTTCGGCCGCCCCGGCAAGTCCTCTCTCTACCGCCTGAGCTCCACGTTGCACCATCGTTCCGTCCAGCGCCCTCAGTCCTCGGACGTTCGGGTTGAGGTTGATCCCCTTACCGATGGCTGCCCCAGCCACTCCGCCCATAAACCCACCTGTGGCCATGGATACGGCGTAGTCAACGGCGTTGACCTGATCCATCGTCTTGGTCTTCGTGCCCGCGACCTCAATCACATCCGTCATCGCCTGCGCACCAAGTCCTGCAAAGGCACCACCCGCGATGCCGGCTACCGTCGCACCAGCGCCTAGCCCAGACGCCACGCCCGCTGCCGCACCACCAGTCGCTGCTGAGGCGACCGCGATCGCCACGCTTGACCCACCGTTGATCGCGGTGCGGCCCCAGTACTGAGCGTCAGTGATTTGACCCGCCTCGTATTGCTCGACAAGTGTGTCTTGGCGGCCGAGCGTCCCAAAGCTGATGACGTTCCAAGCGTTGTAGGCCACGTTCTTGCCGAACGCGCTCCAGAAGCCCTGGGGCTCCTCCAGCCCCCAGGCTTGTCGCACCGACTCGTTGCCATCGGGGTCGATGTAGACGAGGGGATTGTTGAAGCCGTAGAGGTAGCGATGGAGCGAGGGTGGGTTGTCGACCTGGCCGAGGTAGCGAGTCCTGGGTGAGGAATCGTCCCGAGTTTGGGATCGAAGTAGCGGGCCTTGGCGTTGTAGAGCTTGGTCTCGGGGTCGTAGAGGTGTCCGGTGAAGGCGAAGCGGTTCCGGGAGGCCTGCAGCTCTTCTGGGAATCGGAAGTTGCCCCAGGCATCCAGGTGGTAGCTCGCGACGGTTGAACCAGAGTCGTCCGTCAGGTTGACGACGCTCCGGAGGCCGTCCAGCGTGAACCACTGGCGGCCTTCGGTCTGGTGGGTGCGGGCGAGGAGGCGGTCCGAGCCGTAGTCGTATTTGGCCGTCTGGACGCCCACCGAGTCGTACTCGGCGAAGAGGCTGGTGTCGTCGTAGACGTACTGCCGGAGACCGGAGTCGCCAATCTTGAGGTTCCGGCGGCCCTCGAAGTCGTACTGGAACCTTCCCAGAACGCCGCCGCCCTGCTGGGCTTCGACGAGCTTGTCCCGCACGTCGTAGACGTAGCGGGTCGTCTGGCCACCGAGGGTGCGGGTCGTCTGGTTGCCGTTGGCGTCCCAGCCGAAGGACTCGGTCTGGGCCGGGTCGAGAAGGTCCTCGAGCTCCGTCAGGCGGTTGAGGCTGTCAAAGATCCCTCGCTTGTCCGCGAGCACCTGGTCGGGCTGGCCGGGCAGGGTGGTCGTCTCCCCCACGCGGTTCCCGACGGCGTCGTAAGCGTACTTCACCCCGCGGCCGCTCGGGTAGTCCGAATCCACCGGGTAGGTGACGCTCGCCAAGCGGTTCAGAGCGTCGTATGCGTACGTCGTGGTCTCGGTGAGGCCTCCGTTCGTCTCGACCTGGGTGATGCGGTTGCCGTTGTCGTCGTAGGTGTAGGCATAGGACGACACGGTGGCGCCGCCGCGTGTGTTCTCGAGGGACGTGAGGCGGTTGGCGAGGTCGTAGACGTGGGTGGCGACGACGCCGTTGGGGTAGGTGACGCTTCCGAGGAGGTCGTCGGGGAAGTAGGCGTAGGTAGTGGTCCTGGCCTGGGGCGTGCCGGACCCGGTGGTGGTCGTCGCCAGGCGGTTCTTGCCGTCGTAGGTGTAGGCGGTGGTGAGGCCGTCGGGATCGGTGACGGAGCGGCGGGTGCCGTTGTCGAAGTAGACGTAGGAGACGGTTCGAGTGGCGTCGTCGGGGAGGGTGTTGGTCTCGGAGTCGAGGCGGTCGAGGTCGTCGTAGTTCCGGGTGGTGGTGAGGGTGCGGTCGGGAGGGTCGGTTCCGCTCGCGACAGACTCGTCGACCTGAACGAGATTGTCGTTCTCGTCGTAGTCGTAGGCGATCGCCACGGTGTGGCGCCAGGGGATCTCCGTCTCCCCCGCGGCGAAGGCGTAGGTGGTCGTCTCGAGGCGGTCGAGCTCGTCATAGGTGCTCATGACGGTCTGCCCCTTCGGGTCAGTCCGAAGGGTCTCGTTCCCGTTCTCGTCGTACGCGAGGAGCGTCAGCAGGGCGAGGCCCCCGGCAGCGGCGTCCTGGACCCGTGAGGTGACGCGGTTCAGCTCGTCGTAGCCCATCTCCACAAGGGCCCCGTTGGCGTCGCGCTGGGAGACCTGGTTGCGGCTGGGGTCGTACCCGTACGTGGTGACCGGCGGCTCCTCGCCCTCGGCCGGGGCCGGCTGGGTCACCGTGAGGAGCTCGCCCCGCTCGCCGTACGTGAAGGTCGTGATCTGGCCCTTCGGCTCCTGGGCGGAGGTCCGGTTCCCCTCGGCGTCGTAGTCGTAGAGCGTCGCTTCCCCTTCCCCGTTCGTCGTGGAGGCCAGGCGATTCAGCGCGTCGTAGCTGCTCCGGACGGTGGGGGCCTCCACCGTGTGGCGCTCGTCGATCTCCGAAGTCCGGTTGCCGTTGCCGTCGTAGCGGTACTCGACGCTCGCCTCGGCCGCCGTTCCCACGCCGTCCGTCCGCCGGACGAGACGGTTGGCGCCGTCGTAGGTGAATTCGGTCCGCTTCCCCTCGGCGTCCGTCTGCGAGGTGCGGTTGCCGTTGCCGTCCCAGGTGTTGGTCTCCTGGGCCACGCCGGTCCCGCCGACGGGATCCCAGGGCCGCAGGACGCGCCGGACGCGGCCCAGGGGGTCCGTCTCGGTCCGAGTGACGATCCCCCGCCGGTCCCTGAGCTCGGTGGTGTTCTCCGCGTCCTGGTATTCGGTGACGACGACCTGGTCCAGGGCGTTGCGCATGCTGGTGACCCGATCGAGGGCGTCGTAATCGTAGGAGGTCGTGTGGCCCCGCTTGTCGGTGACCTGGCGGCGGTTCCTTCCGTCCCACACCGTCTCGATCGAGAAGCCACGGGGATCGATCTCGGTCACGACGCGGCCGATGCGGTCGAGGTCGAACGTCGTGGCGTGGCCCCGGGCGTCCCGCTCGACGCGCCGCCGGGCCAGGTCCTGGTACTCGATCTCGCGGCTCCAGGCCACGCCGGTCAGCGACGGCTGGAGGGCTTCCCGGGTGAGACGGCCGAGCGAGTCGTACGCGAACGTGGTCGTCACCCCGCGCCGATCGGTCTCCCACTGCTTGAGACCCTCGCCGTCGTAGCTCGTCTCGGTCCGGTGGCCCGCCGCGTCGACGAGGGCGGTCTGCCGCCCGAGGCCGTCGTGCGCCCACTGGGTGACGAGGCCCCGGGGGTCACGGAGCGCCTTCCGGTTCCCGAGGCCGTCGTACGCGAGGGCGGTCTCCAGCCTGAGGGCGCCCTCGTCCTCGATGGTGAGGGTGGGGCGATCCAGGCTGTCCAGGTGGGTGCGGGTCCGGCTCCCCCGGGGGTCGGTGACCACCACGGCATGGGAAGCGTCCTCGTAGGTCGTTGGTGGTGACGTGCACCGCCCCGTCGCCGCCAGTCCCCTCGAGATGCTGCTCGCGTCGCGTCTCCCGGTTCAGCTCGTCGTAGGCGTGCGTCACACGCAGGCCCCGGACGAGATCGCGCTCCTCCGCCTTGTTGACCCGGGAGCCCTCGGGATCCTGGTAGGTGACGGTGGTCTCCTGGCCCAGGGCGTTGCGGGTCAGGACCACGCGGTCCAGCCCGTCGTACTCCCAGGTGGTGGTGTGTCCGTTGGCGTCGGTCAGGGTCAACCGGTTGCCGACCTTGTCGTACGTCGAGACCTCGGTGTAGGGGCCGGAGAGCGCCCTCCTCGGGGAGGACCGTCTCCTCCACGCGGTAGAGGTCGTCGTAGACGAAGCCGGTCGTCTGCCCCATGACGTCGGTCTCGGATGTCTTGTTCCCCGCGAGGTCGTAGCCGTAGGCCGCGACCTGCCCGTAGGGGCCACCCCCGGGGCTGCCTGTGGCGATCTCCACCCGCTCGAGGCGGTTGAGGGCATCGTAGGTGAAGAGCTTCTGGACGCCCCGTCGATCGGTTTCGCCCGTCTTGTTGCCGTTACCGTCGTATGCGGTGGCGGTCTCGTACAGGTCCCCCTCGGGCAGTGTGGTGCGGGTGGCCACGACCCGGTTCATCCCGTCGAGCTCGTAGGTGACCTCGGCCCCGTTGGGGTTCCTCACGAGGCGGGGCTGTCCGCCCGGGTAGTAGGCGGTGCGGGTGGCGGCGTCGTCCGAGGCCGGCACTCCCGCCGGGGTCTCACACGGGCCGGCGCAGGCGGCGCGCGTCTCGCGCGCGGGGCGGTCGAAGGCGTCGTAGTCGGTCTGGGTCTGGTGTCCCAGGGTGTCCGAGGTCGAGATCAGCCTGCCCCGCACGTCCCAGGACCGCGTCGTGACGTTCCCGAGCGGGTCGGTCACGGTCCGGGCGTTCCCGAAGGAGTCGAAGTCCAGGTGCTGCGTGGTGTGGCCACGCGGGTCGGTGGTGGACGTGAGCCGCCCGTGGGCGTCGTAGGTGTAGCGGGTGACGTTGCCCACCGGATCCGTCGTCGACAGCAGGTCGCCGGTCTCGCCGTCGATGGCGTAGGAGGTCTCGCGGCCCTCGGCGTCCTTCTTGCGGACGAGCTTGTTGAAGCTCGCCTCGTACTCCCACTCGGTGGTGACCGCACCGAAGTCGGTGGTCTCGATGGTCTCCCGGGTGAGGTTGCCCCGCTCGTCGTAGCCGTAGCTGGTCTTGCGCCCGAGGGCGTCCGTCTCCGCGGTCTTGTAGATGTCGTCGGTGGCCCACTCGAGCTGCGTCGTCTTCCCCAGGGGCTCCTCGATGAGGGTGGGGCTGCCGTTGGCATTGAGGGTGTAGCGGGTGTCGTGGCCCCGGGCGTCGGTGACGTCGGCCACGAAGACGCCGGAGGCCGAGCCGGTGTAGTCGTAGCGGAAAGCGGTGGTCACCGTCTCCGCGGTGCTCGGGAACTCCCGCACCTGGCGGGCGAACTCCTCCTTGTCCCAGATGAAGACGCCGGAGCGCCAGGGTTCGCCCTCCTGACCGGGGAAGTCGTCCTCCTTCTGGTAGTACTCGTACTCCACGCGGGCCCCGTTCGGGTCGGTAGCGCTCAGGAGCTGGTGGCGGTCGCGCACGGCCCCGGCGGAGTAGGTGTAGCTCTCGACGCGGGTGCGGCCCGTGGTCTGCCCGGCGACGTTGCTGCCCGCCCGGCGGACGGTGAGGAGGTTGCCCCACTCGTCGTACTCGTACTCCACGCGAAGCGCCAGCGGCCCGTCGCTCTCCACAGCCTTGATGCGGTCGAAGCCGCCCGCCCGCGTCCAGGCGAAGTGCAGCCGCCGGACGACACCCGCCTCGGGCTGCTTCTCGGCCACCATGTCGACACGGCCCTGGCCGTCGTAGCCCACCTCGATCCGGTCGCCGTGGGGCTCCTCGACGTGGTCGAGCCGGCGGCCCCGGTCAGGCTCCTCCGGGTTCACCGGCTCGCGGAAGTGGTGCCGCGTGCCCGACTTGTCGGTGAAGTCGTAGGAGCCGTCGGCGTTCTTGACGAGGCTGGTGTGGTAGCCCTTCTGGGGGGTGAAGGTCTGTCCGCCGTCGGTGGTGCGGAAGCTCTGGGAGCTCCCGTCTGGGGTGGTCACCACGGTGACCGCGCACCCCGAGGGAAAGACGCCAGAGCCGTAGTTGAAGCTCCAGCCCGCCCCGAAGGCGCCGTCGGCCCCCTTGGCCGCGCTCGAGTAGCTGCGCGTCACGCTCAGCCCGAGGTGACGCCCCGGGATCTGGAGGTCGGTGGACTGGCGGACAACGTGCCCATCGAGGATGTCGACGCCCTTCACGAAGGTGTGGCCGACGGGGAGGACGGAGCGGTTGCGCAGGTCGGCCTCCACCGTGCCCGCCTCCCGGTGGACGAGGGCGGGGTCGGCGAGGGAGCGGGCCTCGACGACGAAGGGCTTGGTGGCGCTCACCACCCCGCCGAGGATGCTGGCGGGGACCCGCACCACGTGGGCACCGGCGGGCAGGGCGAGGCTCGTGATCTCCTGCTCCGGAGCTCCGTCGACCGAGGCGGTGAGGGGCGCGCCGTCCACGGTGAACGTCACCGTGGCGGGCTCGCACAGCCCGATGGTGACGGGCTCGTCGCGGCCGCACAGGGTCTCGTTGAGGGGGTCCAGGGTGAGGTTCAGGATCACCCGGTCGTCGGGCAAGGTCAGGAGCGGGCAGGCCCCGGTCTGGCCCGGGGTCAGGGCGAGCGTGCGGAGGCCCCCGAGGGGCTCGGAGCCGCCGAAAAGCGACTGCGCGGTGGAGAGGACGATCCCCGAGTCGAGATCCACCGAGAGCCGTCCGCCCAGTCCCTCGAGGGGAGACCCGGCGAGCGTCGGCCGTGTGGGGTCGGTGAGGCTGATCAGGTAGGTCCGCTCCCGGCCCGCGGCCAGGGCCAGGTCGCCCTGGAGGGCCATGTCGATCGGGCTCTCGGGGAGGGCCACGAAGCCGAGAGCCGTCGGCGCGGCGGGATCGCTGAGGTCCACCACCGTGGCGAGGGCCCCGCTCGCGGGCGGGTCACCGCCGGCGAGGCCGGCGCCGCCCACGACGGCCACCAGGCGGTCTGCCACCTGGCCCGCGGCCACCGCCGAGCCGGAGTCGAGCCGGAAGAGGCCGTCGGAGGACTCGGGGAAGCCCTGGCTGACCACCGCCCCGGCCTGGGGGTTGACCAGCACCAGGCCGGCGTCGCCCGTCGCCACGACCAGGGCCTGACTCTGTCCGTCGTAGACGGCGTCGGCGACCTGGAGATCGTAGAGGCGCGCCACGCCGTGGGGCCCGGTCACCGGCACCGTCATCACGATCGCCGTGGGACCAAACTGCTGCCCGTCGGAGGTCAGCTGCTGGATCATGCTCCAGTAGCCGGTGCTGCCAATCTCGCCACCGGTGGCCTCCGCGAAGTTGCCCCGGGCCCTGGCGAGGTCGATCACCTGGATCCCCCGGTTGTGGGTCGAGGCGTAGGCGAGCCCGTCCTTGACCGCGATCCGGGAGACGAAGCCGTCGCTCGCGCCGTTCGTGAGCCCGGCCGCACCCACCCAGCGGACGAAGGGGGCGTCGGTGACGTCGAAGACGGCGAGGTTCGAGGGCTTGGACTGGTTCGTGGGGCCTGTGGCCACGACCACCGAGTGCCCCTCGCCCGCGATGTCGACCGGCCGGTTGTAGACGAAGGTCTGGCCCTCGAGGTCCAGGAGCTCCGGGAAGACGGGATTGGAGACGTCGAAGGCCCGGAGCTGGCCGTTGAGGAAGAGGTTCTCGACGAGGTAGGCCGTGGTCCCCAGGCGCACGAGGCCCGGCGAGCCGAAGACCTCGCCGGTCCCCGCGGGGGTCAGGAGCTCGGGGCCGTAGGTCGTGAAGTCCGACTCGAATGGCGCCGGGTCCAGCGTCTTCGGTGCGGGCTCGTCGAGGGCGTCGCGGTCGAGGTCCTCGACGCCGCCCTGAACGACGATGCGGTAGGCGGTGCCGTACTTCAGACCGCCCTGCGGCTGGAGGGTGATCGAGGTGACCGGGGTCAGGGCGTCCGGGATCGGGTCCCAGGTCACGAGCTGGCCGTTCTCGTCGGGACCGACGCCGGAGAGGTGGATCTCGACGTCGCTCTGGTCCGTGAGATCGATCAGGCGGACGTGGTCGAGGACGTTGCGCACGGGCTCGCTGAACGCGATCTGGGGGAAGACGGACACCGGGACCTGGGTGCGTCCGTGCGGCGGGGACGTCTGCTCGCCGATCACCGCCGGGGGATCGTCGGGAAGGGTGTCGATCCCGCCGCCGGCCGCGATCACCCGGAAGCTGCGGGTCGCGGTGACGGCGGGGCCAACGGGGGGCAGCGCCCGGGCGCTGACGGTGTACGTCCCCGGCCGGTCCGGGACGATCTCCGCGTCGAGCACGTAGTCCATGGCCAGGGGTGCGTCCTCGGGCCCCGTGTCCTGGCGGAAGGTGCGGGCCTGGCCCTGGACGGTCACCTCCTCGAGAACGCCCCCGTTCTTCACGCGGAAGCCGACGGTCAGGGGGACGTCCACGAGGGCCAGGCCGCCCGGCACCACCTGCCTCTGGTCCCCGGCTCTTCGCATCACGAAGATGTCGATGGCCGGGGGCGGCGGCGGCGGGGCCACCGCGGGGAAGGTGATGTTGGCGGTGAAGACGTTGGTGTAGAAGCGCAGGTTGGGCGACCTGCTGTCCGCCGGCATCTCGTAGACGGTGGCGGTGCGCCACTCGCCGCCCAGGCTGGCCGCGACCTTCACCGTCCCCCCGACGTTCCGGCCGTCCACGAGGGCGTAGGTCCCGTCCGCCTGGGTCCGGGCCACGAAGCTGCCTTCGTCGCCAAGGAGGGGGTTCCCCGCCGCGTCGGCGCCCACGACCATCGTCCCGGCGGGGACCGGCTCGTAGCTGGGCGTGGTCGCCCCGGGGTCCCACACCACGCGCAGGACCTTCCCCGTGACGACGCTGGTGAGCGCCTGACCCGGCCTCGCGCCGTCGTGGGTCCACATCAGCATGCCGAGGAGGTCGGCGGCGGGGCTCGCGGTGCCGGAGGCCGCGTAGGTCCCCGCCATGTCGACGAAGCCACTGAAGGGGTGCGAGGCGGTGACGACACGGGCGTCCTCTCCCTCGCCCTCGATGAAGGCGTGGTCGATGGTCTCGAAGGCGACCTGGCCGTCGGGACCCCGGAGCTGGCGGAACACGTGGAAGAACGCGTCCTCGGTGGCGCCCTCGGGGACCGGGAAGGCCAGGTCCGCCTCCTTGTTGAAGACGGGCCGGTCCTGGGAGGTGATCCTCAGGGCCGACCCGAGCTCCGCGGGCGGGTCGGTCAGGAGGGCAGGGATCTCGTCGGCGGGGATCGTGGCGGGGTCGACGGCCTCGATCTTCAGCACCACGCCCTTCTCCAGCGCGCCCGCGGGGATCCGCAGCTCGACGCCTCCCTCGCCCTCGACCACACCCCCCCCGGCTCCGACCGCGGTGCGGCCGTCGGGGGCCCGGAACTCGCTGCGGGTGAAGGTGGTGACGTGGCCCAGGGGATCGGTGAGCGTGACCATGAGCTGGTCGTCGATGGCGGCCGGCAGATCCCCGGCAACGGAGCCGTCGTTGAGCGCGGCGAGGGTCACCACTACCCCGTTGCCCGAGTTGATGATGAGGACGCTGGTCCCGGCCGGGAACGAGCCGGCCGGCGCGGTGACCTGCACCAGGCCGGTCTCGTCCGGGAAGGAGAATGTCAGGGCCCGGCCGTCGTAGGCGGCCGGGACGTCGCCCCTCGTGGTGAAGCTCGTCTCGGGAACGACCACCTCGGAGCCGAGAAGGTCCACGAGGCCCGTGACCTGGAGAGTGTAGACGGTGGAGAGCTCGAGGACCTCCTCGGGCACCACGGCAAGGCGCTTGCCGGTCCCGGAGAGGACGAAGCGCACCGCCACCGGTACGTCGCCGGTGAGAAGCCGGACGTTGTCCGCCGTCACCGTCGCCGCGTCGAGGGCAGAGGAGCTCGTGATCTCGACTTGCGTGCTCGCGGAAACGTTCACCGCGCCGTGGGCGGGGGCCACCGTGGCCGCGGCGGCGGTGCCGGTGAGGACCAGATCGAGAGAGCTCGTCTGGGCCTCGACCACGGACACGCTGGCGGTCCCGCCGATCGCGGTCCCGGGGACACGGGCCTCGACCTCCGCATCGGCCCCCGCGGCCGCGGGCACGATGTAGGCCCCGTCACCCCCCGCGAGAAAGACGAAGGGCAGGTCGGGGGTGCCGACCTCGGCCGGCTCGGGACCGGCGGCCGAGGACGCCACGCCGGCCACGAAGCCGAGGGCCGCGTCCACGTGGAGGAAGACGTAGCGCCCCTCCTCGCGGATCCCGGGGAGACCGGGGTACGGCTGGCTGACGACCCGCGCTCCCGCACGGTGGGCGAGGCTGACCACCACGAGACGGGCGACGCCCTCGAGACGCGCGACCCGGGCGATCACGAGGGTGCCACCGTCGGGAACGAGTGCCGCGTCCATGGAGAGCTCCGCCGCCAGGGAGAGCCGGGCGCCGGAGAGGTCCACCACCGCCTCACGGAGTGCGGTGACCCCGGGGGCCCCGGTCAGGAACGACGAGGGCTCCTTCGCCTCGAGGGCGATCGCCGTGTCCTGCGCCAGCGATCCCCCCGCCACGGAAAGGCGGACGTCTGCCGACTCCAGGGTGACGGGATCGATCCCCCCGGTCTTCCCCCGCACCGCCTCGCGCCCGGCCAGGATGTCGAGGTGCACCCGGCCTTCGGTGAGGTCCTCCAGCCCGAAGATCCGCGAGGGGGTGATCGGGAAGCGGGCGCACAACGCGAGGAGCGACGGGTCGTCCGGTGTACAAGGCTTGAACGAGGCGGGCTCCTGCGGATCGGCGGGCACAGGCACGGCTCCGCGGCGGAAGAGCACGATGTCCTGGAGGCGCGGCTCCTCCGAAGCCCGATCTCCCGAGGCCAGCTCGTAGGTCTCGGTGATCTCGGCCTGGACCACCGTCCCCGACGGGACGGGCGTCGCCATCTGCACGATCAGCCGACCCTCGGCGGTCCCGCCGCCCGGGGGCAGGACCGACGGCACGACTTCGCCCTGGCTGGCCGCGTCCTCGGGGAGCTCGGCCATGTCGACGCCGACGAGGTCCTGACCCGCCTCGGGGACAACCGCCTCCGGGTCGGCGGCCACGAGGGCGTAGGCCCCGGGCTGGGGAAGGGTCACGGTCACCCTCCCGTCGACGGGCACGACGTCCGGGGCCACGACGGACCACCCGTGGGTGCTGAACCGGTAGCTCACGAGATGGAGGGCGGCGTCGGGCAGCCCGATCGCGGTGAGATCGACGGGCCCCGGGACCGGTGCGCCGTCGACCGTGCGGAGGTCCAGGGCGGCCAGGGGGCTGAAGCCCAGGGGCAGGAGGCCGGGCAGGCCCTGGGTCGAGAGCGGCGTCAGGCGAAAGCCGGTGTCGGTGCCGACCGCCCCTCCGGGCGCCGTCACCGTCAGTGCGGCGGCGGCGAGGGTGCCGCCCCCCGGCCCCACCGCCACCGGCGCGGCCAGGGGTGTGAGGCGGGCGTCCACGAGGACGTTGCCCACCCCCGAGGTGAGGGAGGCGTCCCGGTCCGCCGACGTGAAGCCGTCCGCGTCCGCGTTCAGCCGGACCCACTCGTTGTCGACCTGCAGGCTGTAGCGGCCGCGCTCGTCGGTGACAACGGAGGAGCCGCTGGGGCCGGAGACGGGGGTCACGGTGACACCGGCGAGGGGGAGGCTGGTGGTGTCGTCAAGGACCTGACCCACCACCACCCCGGCGGTGGCGATACGCACGCCCCGGGTGACGATGGTGGAGTTGCCCACGCGGTCGAAGGCGGTGGCGGAGACGGTGAGGGTGTCGCCGCTCTGAGCCGTTTCGGGGACGACCAGGTCGACCTCGAAGGGCGGGGCGGTGAGCTCGCCGAGGAGAAGGTCGTGGGGGGCGGCGAGACGGAACTCCACCTCGACCACCCCGGAGGCGTCGGTCGCGGTGGCGGTGGCGCGACCCGGCTCCTCGCGGGAGATCGTCTCGGGAACGGCCAGGGTGACGACGGGCGGGATCGTGTCGCGCGTGACGAAGACGGAATCCTGGCCGGTGCGCTGCGTGGCCACGTTCACCGCCTCGGCGGTGAGGGTGTTCTCTCCCTCCAAGAGAGGCACCGCGGTCACGGTGAACGTGCCGTCGGTCACGGTCGCGTCGATGCCGTCGACCGACACCTTGGCCGGGGTCCGGCTGGTGACCGTCCCCCTGACCGCGATCGCGGACGCGCTGGTGAGGGCACCGGCCTCGGGCTCGGTGATGACGACGACTGGGGGCTCCAGATCCAGGGTGACCTCGCGGGTCCGGCTGGCGGTGTTCTGGGCCGCGTCGGTGGCCACGGCGGTGAAGGTGTGCGGGCCGTCGGGCAGAGCCTCGAAGACGACCGACCAGGCGACGCCGGTGACCGTCGCCTCCTTCCCGTCCACGGTGACGGTGGTGGCGGTGGCGTCCTCCACCGTCCCCTGGACGACGACGGGCAGGGAGCCCACGATCGACTCGTCGGTCGGGGTCACGATCTCGAGGTTGGGCGTGGTCCGGTCGACGACCACGGGGATCGACACTGTCGTTCCGTTGCCGGCGGCGTCGGCCGCCGAGAAGACCAGGAGCTCCGATCCGTCTGCGGCCCCGAGGGACACCCCACCGGCGAACGCGCCGGCCGGGCCCACGGAGACGGCCTGGCCGTTCACCAGGAGCGTGGCCGGTCCCTCGTCGGAGAGGGTTCCCGCCACGGGGATCGTCGTCCCGCTCGTGACCGTGTCCGGCGTCGGCTCCGTGACCTCGAGGACTGGGGGCACGGAGTCGACGAAGGTGGAGACGGTGTGGCTCCCGGGGTTGCCGGCCGCGTCGTAGCCTTTCGCTTCGAGGGTCACGGCGCCGTCGGAGAGGGGGACGGGCAGGAAGAAGGTCCCCGAGGGGGTGCCGCCGCCGGTGAGCACGGCCTCCTGCTCGTTGACGTACACCACGGAAACCGGCGACTCGTCGGAGAAGGTGCCCTGGACCTCCACGGCAGGCCCGGGGACGGGGACGCCATCCTCGGGCCAGGTGATCCGGATCTCGGGCGGGACGCGGTCGACGGCAACCGTGACCTCGTGCGTGGAGGAGTTCCCCGCGGCGTCGGTGGCGACGGCGCGCAGCGTGAGCGAGGGCTCGTCACCGACCGGCACGTCGCTGGCCACGAAGGCCTCGCCGGTGACCCCGGCAGCCACGCCAAGGACATCCACCTCCACCGGCGAGCGGTCGACCACGGTGCCGCTGACGGTGAGCGTGGTGGCGCTCGTGTAGTCGCCGTCGCCGGGATCCAGGATCGTGACGGTGGGGGCGGTGAGGTCCACGTGGACGTCGCGCTTCGAGGTCGAGGTGTTTCCGCTGCGGTCGGTGGCGATGACCTCCACGGTGTGGTCGCCCTCGGTCAGGGGCACGCTGCAGGTGAAGGCGCTACCGGCCACGGAGGCGGCCACCCGGGTTTCGCCCGAGCGACAGCTCAGGGAGACCTGTGGGTCGAGGTCCTGGACGGTTCCACTGACCTGCAGGCGGCCCTCGTCATCGAGCGCGGCCACCCAGTCGCCGTCCTCGAGGGACAGCTCGCTCACCGCCGGGGGCAGTGTGTCCACCGAGAAGGACGCGCTGTCGCTGGCCGTGTGCCCGGCCACATCGCTCACGCTGGCGGCCACGCTGTGCGGTCCCTCGCTGAGAGGCGCCTGGAGCAGGCCCTCGAGGACGCCGTCGCCCGGGGTGAGCTCGGTGGTCGGGACGCCGTCGATCTCGACGACCACCGAGGTGGGGTCGATGCCCGAAGGCGCCTCGCCCACGTCGGAGAAGGTCACGCGGACCAGCGGCGTGGCCGTCCCCACGTAGGAGAGGGGGGCCTCCACCTTCACCGTGGGCGAGATTGTGTCCACGCGGAAGGTGTGGGCTGGCGCCGGGGCGACGTTGCCGGCCCGGTCCACCACCGTCACCTCGACCGTGTGCTCGCCCTCGGAGAGCGTGTCCTCGGGAAGGAGGGCGCCGGTCGCCCGCTCGGGTCCCCAGGTCAGGCGCTCGGTCCGGTCGATCCCGTCGACGAGCAGGGTCGGTCTCGTCGGGTCGACGCCGCTGGCGTCGTCGGCGTAGACGATGTCGAAGGCGGGGGTGTTCGTCCCGGCGACGGCACCGGGGGTTGGGATCTCGACGGTGAAGGTCGGGGGCACGGTGTCGACCAGGAAGGCGGCCGCGGCCTCCGCGGCGTTTCCGGCCCGGTCGCTGAGAGACGCCCGGAGTCGCCAGGTCCCGTCGGCGAGGGCCTCGGTCTCGGCAATCTCTGCGGTCGCCTCCTCCGTCCCGATCGTGAAGCGATCGGTGCTCTCGAGTTCGGGTTCGCTGCCCAATCGGAGAAACACGCGGAGCGACGCCGCGTCCACCCCGCTGCCGGCCTCGTCCGCCCACGCCACGCGCAGCAGCGGCGTCGGGTCGTTGATGAACGAGTCCGGCAGCGGCGTCAGCTCCAGAGCCGGGGGCGCGGTGTCGAGGGTGAAGGAGAACACGGGCTGGGCCGGGTTCGCGGCGCGGTCCACCAGCTCCACCGCAACCTCGTGGGGGCCGTCGGCGAAAGGCGGTTCGAGACGGAGAACCCCCGTGGCCCCCGTGGCGTCGACGGCGAAGAGTCCGGTCCGTTCGGTGCCGTCCACCAGGATCCGGACGCTGGCGGGATCGACTCCCGACCCGGCGTCGTCCCAGACCAGGGTGACGCCCGGCTTCGGCTCGTTGGTGAAGGGAGGGGGCGCCTCCAGCGCCGCGCCCGGGGGCACGGTGTCGACGGTGAACGGGGCGCTGGCCGAGCCGACGTTCCCGGTGAGGTCGCTCACCTCCGCCACCACCGTGTGACCGCCGTCAGCGAGGGACGTCCCGAGATCGCCGTACGCGGTCTCCGGCTCCACGGTGAGGAGGCCGGTGAGGTCGTCGCCGTCCACCCGCACGCTCAAGGTGGCGGTGTCGACGTCGTCCGCGTCCGAATAGGTGACCACGAGGGGCGGAGTAGCGTCGTTCGTGAAAGCGCCGGGGGAGGGTTGGACGACCTGGACGGCGGGGACCAGGGTGTCCACGAGGAAGTCGCTCGCCGCGCTTCCCGGGTTGCCGGCGGCGTCGCGGATCTCGACCACCAGCTCGTGCTCACCCTCGGCGAGGGACTCGAGCCAGCCGGCGGCTCCGTCGGCGTTCCTCGAGAGGGAAACCTCGACCCCGTCCACCTCGGCCACGAGGCTGTCCGGGTCGAGAGCCTGGTCGTCCCGGTACTGCACCGCGACCTCGACGTCCTGGCTGCCGTGGCGGGAGCCCGGGGACGGCTGACCGATCACGAGCGTGGGCGGCGTGACGTCCACGTTGAACACCACGGAAGTGGTCGTCTCGTTGGCTGCCTGGTCGAGGACGCGGGCCTCGATCCGGTTCGCCCCCTCGACGAGTCCACTCGTGAGGTCGAGAGTGGCCACGGCCTCGGTGAGCCCCACATCGAAGGACGACGTGCCGTCGCTGCCATTCACGTCGAGGCGGAGCGAGCCGAGGTCGAGGGCGGACTCGTCGGCATAGGTGACGCGCGCCGTCACCGGCGGGGCAAGGTAGGCTCCCCCCCTCGGCGCAGGGATCTCCAGGGCGGGGGCCTGGACGTCCACGCGGAAGGGCAGCGTGGCCTCGGCTTCGTTGCCGGCGTGGTCCCGCACCCGGGCCACGAGGGCGTGGGGGCCCTCGTCGAGGGCGAGGGCGTCGGGCAACTCGGCCGACGCGTCGCCGGGACGCTTCGTGAAGAGCGACGTCCGGTCGGCGTCGTCGAGGGTCACGGAGAGAGCCTCGGGGTCGACCCCGGACGCGCCGGGCTCGCCGCTCCCCACCGGGTCCTCCCAGGTCAGGGCCAGACGCGGCGTGGTGTCGTTCGTCGCCGGCGCCGGCTCGGTCCAGGCGAGGAGGGGGGGAGTCTCGTCACCCCGAAGGCCACACAGACCGAGAAGGAGGAAGGAGTCGGGCTTGCTCTCCAGACGGACCTCGAGGGTGCTCTCGGGCGTGAGGACAACCGGCCGTTCGAAGCCGGCCACCTGCTGGGAGAAGTCCGACGGCACGGCCACTACCTCACCGTTCACGGTGATCGTTGCCGACGAAACGCGTTGGCCGCCGTCCGCGCGTCCGTTGGTGATCCGGACGACGTGGGGCGCCTCCACCCACAGGGGGACCGGGAGCGTCTCCGTGTAGACGTTGGGCTTGCCCGAGGTGCGGGTGAAGCGCCGCGGCCCCCAGAAGACGACCTCGCATTCAAGCGACGCGGGCGGCGGCTCTTCGGCCGCGGGCTCGGGGTTGGAGTCGGGCACGGGCAACGCCAGCACCGCACCCGCCACCGGGGCCGCGAGGGCCGCGGCCAGCACGGGGACGGCCGACGGCAGGGCGCCGGCGGGGGCAGCCGCCACCCGCGGGGGCGCCGTGGCCCAGATCGTGGAGGCGGTGAAGACCCAGGACAGGAGAAGGGCCACTCCGCGGCGGAGGCGACCGTGGCGGTCGCGCCGTGCGAGTCGTTCTCGGGTCTTCATTCTCATGGCAGTCGCGTGAAGAGCTGGTACCGCGCGTTCAGGTAGTCCTCGACCGTTCGCACCTCTTCCGGGGTCAACGCCCGGTCGTAGACGACGAGCTCGGCCAGGTCGCCCCACCACGGCGTCGCCCCCGCCGCCGCCCCGAACCGGTTGGCAGACACGTTCGCCGTCGTCACCAGCGACACCACCGACATCTGGCGGGGACGCAGCGTCTGGGTCCCGTCCACCGGAACGCCGTTCAGCCACGTCTGTCCGTTCCTCACGCTCCCGTGCACGTTCGAGGCCCAGATCGAGCCCGGGTCGCCAGTCCCACCCTGGAAGTAGTTGTACGAGCCGTCTCCCAGCAGGCTCCGCACCCCCTCGCCCGCGCCCGGAGACTCCCGCACCACCCAGAACACCGTCCGGATCGTCGACACACGGCTCGCGAAATCCACCGTGTCGTCCACACCGTCGAAGCGCATCGCCGGGAGCCCGTTCGCCACGTCCGGCACCAGGATCGCCGTCGCTCCCCCGAAGGCCTGATGACCGTGGTTCGCCTGACCCGACTGGTCCTCCCAGTGGTCCCCGGCCCCGCTCGGCACACCCGCGTCCGCACGCCACCACAGCTGCAGGTTCGCCACGTTCAGCGGCACCGCGTCCTCCCGACGCGTGAAGCCGGCCACCGCCGTCGCGCTGTCCACGAGACCGGGAACGAACGCCTTCGCCTTCAACGTCACCGTCGACGCGATCTCCAGCGGTCCCTCGTACACAAGCGATTCCAGCGTCGGCTCCGTCCCGTCCAGCGTGTACCGGATCTCCGCCCCCGGAGTCTGCGTCGAGACCGTCACCTCCACCGAGCCGTCGAACACCCCACCCGCCGGGGCGACGACCGGCGTCGTCACACCGCCCGTCGTCGCGTACTTCGCCAGGAGGTAGTCCTCGACACGACGTCGCTCGTCCGCGCCGAGCGCCCGGTCGTAGACGACGAGCTCGGCCAGGTCGCCCCACCACGGCGTCGCCCCCGCCGCCGCCCCGAACCGGTTGGCAGACACGTTCGCCGTCGTCACCAGCGACACCACCGACATCTGGCGGGGACGCAGCGTCTGGGTCCCGTCCACCGGAACTCCGTTCAGCCACGTCTGCCCGTTCCCCACGCTCCCGTGCACGTTCGAGGCCCAGATCGAGCCCGGGTCGCCAGTCCCACCCTGGAAGTAGTTGTACGAGCCGTCTCCCAGCAGGCTCCGCACCCCCTCGCCCGCGCCCGGAGACTCCCGCACCACCCAGAACACCGTCCGGATCGTCGACACACGGCTCGCGAAATCCACCGTGTCGTCCACACCGTCGAAGCGCATCGCCGGGAGCCCGTTCGCCACGTCCGGCACCAGGATCGCCGTCGCTCCCCCGAAGGCCTGATGACCGTGGTTCGCCTGACCCGACTGGTCCTCCCAGTGGTCCCCGGCCCCGCTCGGCACACCCGCGTCCGCACGCCACCACAGCTGCAGGTTCGCCACGTTCAGCGGCACCGCGTCCTCCCGACGCGTGAAGCCGGCCACCGCCGTCGCGCTGTCCACGAGACCGGGAACGAACGCCTTCGCCTTCAACGTCACCGTCGACGCGATCTCCAGCGGTCCCTCGTACAGAAGCGATTCCAGCGTCGGCTCCGTACCGTCCAGCGTGTACCGGATCTCCGCCCCCGGAGTCTGCGTCGAGACCGTCACCTCCACCGAGCCGTCGAACACCCCACCCGCCGGGGCGACGACCGGCGTCGTCACACCGCCCGTCGTCGCGTACTTCGCCAGGAGGTAGTCCTCGACACGACGTCGCTCGTCCGCGCCGAGCGCCCGGTCGTAGACGACGAGCTCGGCCAGGTCGCCCCACCACGGCGTCGCGCTCAGCTGCCGCCCCGAACCGGTTGGCAGACACGTTCGCCGTCGTCACCAGCGACACCACCGACATCTGGCGGGGACGCAGCGTCCGGGTCCCGTCCACCGGAGCTCCGTTCAGCCACGTCTGCCCGTTCCCCACGCTCCCGTGCACGTTCGAGGCCCAGATCGAGCCCGGGTCGCCAGTCCCACCCTGGAAGTAGTTGTACGAGCCGTCTCCCAGCAGGCTCCGCACCCCCTCGCCCGCGCCCGGAGACTCCCGCACCACCCAGAACACCGTCCGGATCGTCGACACGCGGCTCGCGAAATCCACCGTGTCGTCCACACCGTCGAAGCGCACGACGGGAAGACCGTTGAGGGCATCGGGCACCAGCTGGGGCGCCGCCGCGCCGGCGGTTTGAGAGGCGTCGTGGCCTCGACCCGACTGGTCGGCCCACTGCGTCACCCAGGGCCCGGCGTTGGTGGCGATCCCCGCGTCCCCGCGCAGCCAGAGAACGGGGTCCCCGGAGCTGAGGACTGGCGAGGTGTCGGCGCGGACGAAGGTGGCGGTGGCGGTCGCGCTGTCGAGGTATCCGACAAGGAAGGCCCGGGCCTTCACCGTGGTCGTCTCCGTGACCTCGAACGGCCCCGTGTAGACGGTCGACCCGGTCGTCGGCTCCTCCCCGTCCGTGGTGTAGCGGATCTCGGCGTCCGGCGTCGTGGTGCTGAGCTGCACTGTCGTCGATCCAGTGAAGGTCCCCCCGGCGGGGGCGATGCCGGGAGTACCCACGGTGGGGGTGTAGGGTCGATACTTGCGGACGAGGTAGTCCTCGACAGCCTGCCTCTCGGCGGGCGTGAGCGCCCGGTCGTAGACGATCAGCTCGGCCAGGTCACCCCACCACGGCGTCGCACCCACCGCCGCCCCGAAACGGTTGGCGCCCACGTTTGCCGTCGTCACCAGGGACAACACCGACATCTCTCGGGGACGCGGCGTCTGGGTCCCGTCCACGGGAGCTCCGTTCGACCAGGTCTGCCCGTTCCTCACGTCTCCGTGCACGTTGGTGGCCCAGATCGACCCCGGGTTGCCGGTCCCTCCCTGGAAGTAGTTGTACGAGCTGTCCCCCAGCAGGCTCCGCACCCCGTCACCCGCCTCCGGAGACTCCCGCACCACCCAGAACACCGTTCGGATCGTCGACACCCGGCTCGTGAAGAGCACCGTGTCGTCCACGCCGTCGAAGCGCAGGACCGGCCAGCCGTTGAACGCCTGCGGGATGAGGGCCGGCCGCTGGTCCTCTACGGTCGCGGTCAGGTGGTTTCCGTTCTCCGAGCGGTCGTCCCAGCTCTCGACGTAGCCCGCGCCGTCGGTCGTCACGCCCTGGTCGGCGCTCACCCAGAGCGCGAGGCCCTCGAGAGGCACGCCGTCCTCGGTCGTCCGACGATCCACGGTGACCAGGGTCGCGTCGCTGCGGTTGCCGAGCTCGTCGACGGCCACCAGGGACAGCTCGGTGTCGAGGAGGGCGAGGAGGCGCACGGCAAAGGAGCCGTCGAGGGCGGCCCCGGTCGTGATCACCTCGGCGGTGGCGGCGTTCGTCACCTCGACCGTGGCCCGGGGCTCCACCGCGCCGGGGAGGCCCTGGACGAGGGCATAGCCGGCATCCGACTCCTCGGCGGTGATCAGGGCGGCGTCGGGCGGTGGAGGGGGCGTCCGGTCCACGAAGAGGCCCACCGTCGCGCTCGCCTCCTCGCCGAGGAGCCCGAAGGCGGTGGCGGTGAGGCTCACGTCGCCCTCCGGCGCACCCGTGAGGTCGAGCGCGGCCTCGTAGGTGCGGTCGACGACCGGGGTCCCTGTCGCGCTCTCGGCGCCGACCGCGAAGTCGACGCGCGCGACCGGCTCGGACGTCCGGGCCCGGGCGGTGACGGCGTCGCGGACCCGCGTCCCCACTGGCGGCGCGAGGATGTCGACGGCCAGGACGTCGTTGTCGACCAGGACCCCCACGGCCGCCCCGGCGGGTCCGAGGTTGCCGGCCTCGTCGACCGCGCGGGCGCTGAGGCTGCGCCACCCGTCGGCCACCGTCGTCGTGTCCCAGGTCGCCGCGAACTCGGGAGCGACGAGGGTCTCGAGGGGCGAGGCGGCGCCGTCGAGGAAGAGGCGGATCTCGGTCACCGCGGACACGGCATCCGTGGCCACCGCGGTGAGGGCGAAGGCTCCGCGGAGGGTCTGGCCCTCCATCGGGCTGGTCACGGCCGCGGGCTGGGGTGGGGTGGCGTCCAGGTGGAAGACGAACCCCGGAGGGAGCGCGCCGACGTTACCGGCCCGGTCTCGCACCGACGCCGTCACGGTGTGACTGCCCTCGGCGAGGTCGGTCTGTGGGCTGAAGGTCAGCTGGGTCGCGGTCAGGAGAGGCGGGACCGCAGCGCCGTCGATCTCGAGGGTCGCGCCGCCGGCGGCCGGGTCGAGGCCGCTGCCCGTTCCCGGGTCGGCGACGTCGATTCGGACGAGCGGACGCAGCGTGCTCGACCAGCTCCCGGGCACCGGGCTGGCCGCGGCGAGGAGCGGCGGGATGGTGTCGACGGTGGCGAAGGACGAGACGAACGGCGTCGTCTGACGGTTGCCGGACTCGTCCTCGGCGTCGGCCACCGTGACGGTGTAGCGGGCGTTCGAGGACAGGGGCTCCGAGGGCGTGAAGACGGCTCGGGTGGCGTCGACGGAGAGGGTGACGACACCGGCCACCGCCGCGCCCCCGTCGCGAACGAGGGTGACGAGCCCGGAGAGATCGGGTACGGCGAGGAGGGGCTCGTCGAAGGTCACCCTCACGGCGGCGTCGCCTGCCACCTGAATGGCGCCTTCCGGCGGCTGGATGTCGACAACCGCGGGGGCAGAGAGATCGACGGTACGGAAGTGGCTGGTGAACGCCTGGAGGGGGTGGCGGCCGTGGACGTCGGCGATGCCGGTGGTCACGGTGAGGACGAGGTCCCGGGCGTCCGGCCACGCACCGCCGTTCGGCCGGAGGATCAGGCTGAGACCGTCCGGGGAGACCTGTGGCCACGCGGAGACCGTTTGCCCGCCGTCCCTGACGAAGACCTGCGACCCGTAGGCGGTGGCCAGCGGGTCTGAGAGCTCCAGCGCGACCTCCGCGTCGAGGGAGATGCCCTCGGCGCCGTCCGGCGGGTCGACCGCGGTCACCTGGATGGGTGTGTCGTCGAGGTCGATCCTCCCGAGGTCGAGAACGCCGTCCTCGACCACCACCCCCGAGGCCCGCGCCACCCCTCCGGTGAAGGGGTCGATGACCTCGAGGCTCACCGCCTCGGCGGGGACGCCGTCGAGAACGAAGGCCCCCTGCGCGTCCACCTGCGTGGTCACGGTTCCCCGCGAGGTCTTCACCTCCACCTCGGCGCCGTAGGCCGGGACGCCATCGGAGCGGGAGACCGTGCCCCGCACCCGGCCCGTGGGCTGCAGCTCGAGAGTGATGAACGTCTCCTCGCGGGGCAGCACCTCGTCCTCGAGGTTGCCATAGAGGGCGAGGGCGCCATTCTGCGCCCTCAGCTGGGCAGAGAAGGGCCCGGCCAGGACCTCCGGGACGTTGAAGCGCTGGTCGTCCGAGAGCACGAGGCGGTGGCTCCAGCGAAGCGCGCCGGTCCCGGTGAGGGTGACGGTGAGGGCGACGTCGTCGCCAGCGTACGGTCCGAGGTCGACGTCCCCGCGGATGGAGCCCACGCCGTTCAGGTGGAAGGTCTCCTCGAGGGCCCCCTGGGCCGGCACGTCCACCGTCGTCCTCAGCTCGTCCAGGCTGCCGACCACATCCACGGTGAGGGTGGCCGAGCCCGAGGGCACCTCGTCGAACGCGAACGCGCCGGTCAGCTCGTCCGTCGTGGTCGTCTGCTTGCCACCTCCCGCCCCCCCGACGCTGATGGTGACCACGGACAGGGGGGCCGGCGCCTCGCTGCCCGCCTCGTAGACGACACCCCTCACCTCGCCGGTGTCCCGGAGCGCGACGTCGACCTGCAGCTCCTGCCCCTCCTCGGTGAGCGCGCCTTCGCCCGTGCCCTTCAGGTAGCCGTTCGGGCGCGAGGCGGTGACGGCCACGTGCCCTGCGGGCACGCCCTCGACGCGGTACTCGCCGTCCTCGTCGGCAAAGGCCGAGGCGTCGTAGGCACCGGAGGTGACGTTGATCTCGGCGCGAGGCTCGGGGCCGCCGTTGGACGTGACCAGCCCCCGGACCGTGCCCAGGGCCTGGGCCTCGACGTCGATCTCCACCACCTGACCCTCGTCGCTGAGCGTCCCCACGCCGAAGCCGGTGCGGGCGGTCAGCGGGTCGAGGGCCTCGACCCGGATGTCCCCTGCCGGGACGTAGTGGAAGTCGAAGCGGCCGGCGTCGGTCCCGCCAGAGGTGGTGGTCTGGCCGATGACCTTTCCGGAGGACAGCAGCTTGATGGTCGCGAATGGGATCGGCGCCCCGGGCTGGCCATCCACGGTGGGCATGCGGAAGACACCGGTCACGGTGCCGGTGGTGGTGAGGGCCACGGTGAGGTCGACAGTGTCGCCGGGGCGGGCGAGGACTCCCGAGGTCCGTCCTCCCCGGCCGAGGGGGTCGGAGGCCTTGACGCTCAGCGGGCCTTCGAAGACGCCGTGGAAGGTCACCACCCCGTCGGTGGAGTCGTCCAGGATCCCGTCGAACACGCGGTCCGGGTACTCGTTCTCCTCGAGCGTCACCGAGGCGCGAGCGACCGGATCGCCCGCACCGTCGACGACGTGCACCCGCACCGTGCCCCTGCCCTTGAGGCGGACGTCGTGGTTCGCGTCCTGTCCGGCCCGCAGGACGACCTTGGAACGTGCCACGCCCCCCGTCTCGGGGTCGCGGGCGGTGAGGGTCCATGTGCCGGCGGTCAGGATCTCCGCGAAGCGGTAGCGGCTGTCGGCATTGGTCAGCACGGTGACGTCGGGCAGCGGCCCGTTCACCGTGACCTCGACCCCGGGGCCGGCGGGGATCTCGTCCTCGGGGAGAGACACGATGCCGGAGAGCTCGCCCGCGATCGTGTCCGCGTCCGTGAGCGCGACGGACAGCGTGAGATCTCCCCCGCCGGTCAGGGTCCCGCTCGCTCCCGCGTTGCGGTCCCCGAACGGGTCGTGAGCGGCGACGCTGATCGCGCCCGCGTAGACGTCGGTGAACGTCACCCGGCCGTCGGTGTCCGTGCGCCCACGGTGGGACTCGCCCCTCACCAGGCCACACGTGACCCTCCCGTCGTTCACGTAGTTCTTGGACACCAGGACCACGTCGGCCCCGTGCACCGGCTCCGGCGGATTGCCGGGCACCGCGGGCGGACCGAGGGCCTGCACCACGACGGTGCCGGTCCCGGAGTAGACGATCGTGCCCAGGCCCAGCTGGCCGTCGGCGGCGATGGTGGCCGAGCCCGGGGCCACGTCGATCGCCCCTCCGGTGGTGCGGAAGGCACGAGCCCGGTGCGTGCCCACGGGCAGGTCACGGAACACGGCGGCCTCGCCCAGCGGTCCGGTGGTCGCGGAGGCGCATCCGCAGGGATCGCCGCAGGTGCCCTGCAGCTTCACGATCTGGTGGCCCAGGGGGTTCCCGTCGTGATCGGTCACCACGAAGTGAGCCTCGCCCATGCCGGAGACGACCACCGTCAGATCGACCTCCGGGCTCGGCACATCGGGGAAGACGAACTGCCGCGTCCCGGTGCGCAGGCCGTCGGCGCCCCGCGCCTGGACGGTTTCGGTGACCCAGGGACGGACGGGGATCCCGGTGATCTCGAAGGAGCCCACCGGCAGCGCGGGATGGCGCGGGTCAGTCTCGCTCACCGTCAAGGTGCCAAGCGACCCGACGTTGACCACCGCCCCGGGGAGGCCCGTCACCCCGTCGGGGAGGACGACGCGGCCTCGCACTGTCCCGAGCGTTTCTTCCGGGGGCACCTCGATGACGAGGTCGGCCTCGATGTCCGCGCCCACGGCGGCGGTGCCGTCGTACTGGGCCTTGTCGCGGGTGTTGAGAGCCGCGGTCAGCCGGAACGACCCCACGGGCACGCTCTCGAAGACGTAGGCTCCCGCCTGGTCGGTGTAGGTGGCGCCGAGCAGAGCGCCGCCGAGGGAGTAGAGCACCTGGAGACCGGGCACCGGGGACAGCACGTCGTTCACGTAGGCCCGGACCGTGCCGTGGATCCGCGCCGCGTCACTGTCGAGGAGGATGTCGACGACCGCCGGCGTCCCGGGCCGGTCGATCCGTCCGGCGCCGGAGCCGATGCCGGAGGTCCCACCGGCCCGCACGTTCACCGGCCCGACGGTGATCCCGTCGATGAGGTAGCGCCCGTCGCCGTCGGTGACGGCGGTTCCTCCGCTCTGGGGATCGGTGACGCTGAACGCCGCCACCTGGACGCCGGGCGCGTGAACGGTGTCGGTCGACCCCGGGCCGGCGAAGCGTCGGACCGTCCCCGTCACCGCCCCGCGCGCGAGGAGCGCGATGTCGAGGACGATGCGCTGGCCCCCGGTCCGCACACGGCCGGTGACCTCGCGCCTCGCCCCGGTGGCGGGGTCCTGGGTGACGATGGAGAAGGGGCCGCAGGGGCTCTGGCGGACGTAGCGGAGCTCGAAGTGGCCCCCCTTGAGCTCCAGACGCGAAAGGCCCATGCCGGTCGCCCCCCGGCAGTCCTCGAGCGAGCCCGTGGTGTTCAGGTAGCTGACGGCGCCGGTGCTGACGGGCTCGCCCTCGGCGGTGATCACACGGCCCGTCACGATGGCACCGGGCTCGGCGAGGAGCGACCGGAGCTCGACGGTCGTCACCCCGGGTCTCACCCCGCCCCGTTCGTCGGCCAGGCCCTCCACGGACAGGGTCACGGGCACGTAGGGACCTTCCGGCCGGTCGAGGGACGCGAACACGAGGCGACCGGAGAGCTGCCGCGCCGACGCCCGGACCTCGTTCTCGGGGAGGGCGTAGCGGCCGGGGTCGGCGGCGGTGGACCCGTCGACCACGCGGTCGAAGAGGAAGGCGGCGTAGACGCCGAAGGGGCTGGCCCCGTCCAGGGTCTCGGGACCGATGACGTGGGCGGAGAGGAGCTGCGGGCCCTCCGGCTCCCGCACCGCGGGGTCTTCGCCCAGCGGCACCTGGGCACGATAGATGCCCCCCTCGTCGGGGTCGTGCTCGAGGGCGAGGGAGGTCGGACGAGCCAGGTCCAGCACCACCCGAGCCCGCTCGCCGGCAGCCAGGGGCGCGCTGGCCAGCCCCCGGAAGACCGTCCCGTCTCCCCGGGGGAGAGTCACCGCGACCTCGACGGATCCGGCCTCACGGGCCAGGAGCTCGACGGCGTAGCGCTGGGCCGTGGGCGACGTGAGGAGGCCGGCGATCGGCGCCGGCTCGACGCCGCCCAGCGGGACGAGGACGAGGCCTGGGATCTCCGCACGAGGGATGGATGCGGGCGGGACGGTCGACACCGTCCGCTGGCCGAGGTCGTCGATGACGGTGACGTCGACGGGGGCGGGGTCGCTGCCGCTGGCCACCGCGAAGGTGACGAAGTCGGGGCCCGAGGCGAGGACGCGGGCCCACTCCCGCTCGAAGCCCAGGGGTCCGTCGGGACCGGGGAGAGCCCGCTCGCCCAGCTCGGCGCCGAGGGCGAGGGCCAGGCCCCGGCCGGCCTCGGTCGTGCGCAGGAGCTGGTCGAAGCCGGGGTCGGGGGCGGGGTCGCCGGAGTGGAAGTCCCAGGCAAGGTCCCGCACCGCGTCGATCGGGTCCTGCCCCAGGGTGCTCCGGAGCCCGGCCTCGGCGAGGGCGAGGGCCTTCTTCTGGACGGCGCTGCGGTCGATTCCGAGAACGCCGGCGGGCAGCGAGGGGGAGTTGGCGACGCTCCAGGCCTGACCGAGCACGCGCATGGCCGCGCGCACGACAGACTCGGGCAGCGCATCCACCGCGGTGGGGAGGACGAGGGTGTCGGGGGACAGGGGGACGCCCCGCTCGCCCACCGCGAGCTTGAACTTGAGCGAGCCGCTGCTGACGTCGGCCCCGGCGTCGAAGCGGAGGTAGCTCGCGACCACCCGACCGGTGCGCTGGCTCAAGAACTCGTACTCGAACGTCCGGGCATCGCCGGGATTCAGCTCGGGGACGTCGAGCTGGGCGTCGCCGAGGAGCTGGGCGCCGCTCAGCGCGCCCTGGTCGATCGAGACGTTGAGCAGGTTCGCGCTCCCCTGCCCGACGTTGGTGACGGTGACGTAGAGGGTGAAGGTCTCATCCGTCCGCACCACCGAGGGCGCGGTGAACGACAGGTCGAAGTACGGGTTGCGAACGAGCACCCCGCCCTCGGCGCGGCCCTTGAGCTTCACCCGCCCGACGGGGAGCCCGTCGAGATCGGCCCGGATGCCGAAGGCGATGGGGTGGAAGCCCTCGGCTTCTCCCCGGATGGTGAAGTCGGCCAGGCCCTGTTCGCCGGGGGCGAAGACGTCGACGTCGTCCTCGGTGCCGGCCACCTCGTCGAGCCCAAGGCCTCGCACCGGGAGCGTGGCGGGCTGTGGCTGCGACTCCCCGTCGCGGACCAGGTTGGGCAGAGACAGCGGATCGTCGCTCTCGCCGGTGCCCGGGGCGGGACCGGGGACGCCGTCGGGCCCCGGGGGCAGCTCGATCGTGCCTTCCACGTTGCTGACCAGGAGGCCGGAGCCGACCGGGGCCCCGTTGGCCACGAAGAGCTGGGCCGAGAAGAACTGCTTGAGATAGCCCACGTCGCCCGGGATCACGAGGAGCCCCGGGATGCGGACCGGCTCCCCGCCGGGGAGCTGCAGGGAGATCGGTGGGCTGTCCGGGCTGACGGCCTCCGCCTCGAGCAGCAGCGGCACGATCGTCGGCATCCTCGGTAGCGACACGGACGACGCGACGCGCGGGGGGGCCGGCGGGGGCTGGAGCGGCTCCGGCACCACCGTGCCGTCCCGGTTGAAGATCACGGGGAAGGAGATCTGGACCGCCTCCGACTCGAGCCTCATCCCGAGGGTGAAGCCGAAGCCGAGGTAGTTCTCGGCGTCAGAGAGATCGATCCCGCGGGCGACGATCTCGTCGAGGGTCAACGCGCGCGTCTTGACCGACGTGACCAGGACGCGCTCGATCACGTCGAGCGTCACCCGCGAAGGGGCCACGTCCAGGACGGTCCGGCCCCCGGCGACGATGCGGAGGTTGGCCAGGGCGTAGTCTCCGGCCGTGGGAAGGGGGGGAAAGTGCAGGAGGAACGGGTCCGCGGGCAGGGGATCCCCCGGCTCGCGCTGGGGCAGGCTGAGGGTCGAGGTCAGGCCGGGGCCAGAGAGCTCGGCCTGGACCTCGAAGTCCGCCCCCAGGAACTCGGCGGCTTCCGCGGCCGAGAGCTCCCGGGCCCCGGTGCGGACCACCACGCGGACGGCGGAGGCCACGTTCTTCGGGACGACCGGTTTCTCCGGCTCGACCGTCGCCGACAGGCCCCGCACCGCCAGCTCGAGCTCGCCGATCTTGCGCAGGGGTGCCTGGGCGAAGGAGGGCGCCGGCCAGGACGACACGAGGATGAGGGCGAGCCCGGCCAGCAGCGGAGAAGGCGACCGACGGGAGGGGCCGCGCGCCGCCGGGCGACCGTCGACCCACTCGACGGCAGGACGGCGCCAGCGGCCCTTCAGGAGCCGCGTCGCGACGTCACTTTGGCTCGCAACCTCCAACCTCGACCCTTCCCACTGCCCGGGGGCTGGTGAATCACTGACGCCCCGTCAGCCAGACCCGCCGACGACCGCAAAGGATCCGTCGAACCTACGCCGGCCAAATGTATCAGGTCAATGGATTGGATGTCGCAATTCAGCCAGCCCTTTGCCCCGCTAGTGGATAAGAGATGGTCGTTTCTCGACCGCGAGCGTCCCGCCGGAGGCGCCCGCACGAGACGTACGGCTAGAACGGGGTCAGAAGTGATGGATCTCTCTCGGGGAAGAAGGCGCGCCCAGAAAGCGGGTGATCCCCTACTCCACCCAGTCCACGACGAACAGGTTCGTCTCTCCGGGCTCCTGGCCGCCCCGGTTGGAGGCGAACACCAGCTGCTTCCCGTCCGGCGAGAACATGGGGAAGCCGTCGAAGGTGGGCTCGCTGGTCACGCGCTCGAGGCCGGTGCCGTCGTCGTTGACGAGATACAGGTCGAAGTTGCGGCCCCGGGGGTCGAGGTGGTTGCTCGAGAAGATGATGCGCTTGCCGTCGGGGTGGAAGAAGGGGGCGAAGGACGCGGCGCCGAGGTCGGTGACCTGGCGCTTGTTCGAGCCGTCGGCGTCCATCACCCACACCTCCAGCACGCCCGGCTTGTAGAGGTTCTCCGCGAGGCGCTCCCGGTACCGGGCCAGGCTCTCCTCGTCCGGGTGGACGTCCCGGCGGTACACGATCCGTTTCCCGTCGGGCGAGAAGAACGGTCCGCCGTCGTAGCCGGGCTCGTGGGTGAGACGCGTCACGTTCGAGCCGTCGACGCCCATGGTGTAGATCTCGAGGTCGCCGTCGCGCACCGAGGTGAAGACGATGGTCCGACCGTCCGGCGAGAGCGTGGCCTCGGCGTCGTAGCCCGGGGTGTCGGTGAGGCGCTGCAGGTCGCTGCCGTCGGCTGTCGCGGTGACGATGTCGTAGCCCGGGTACATGGGCCAGGCGTAGCCCTTCGAGTGGTCCACCGCCGGCGGACACCCGGGGTCGGCGAGGTGCGTCGAGGCGTAGAGGATGCGGTCCCCACCGCCGTAGAAGTACCCGCAGGTGACCCGGCCCTTCCCGGTGGAGACCATCCGGCTCTCGCCGGAGCCGAGGTCGATCACGAACTCCTGGTCGCACATGAGGCCCTCGGCCTCGTTCATGCGCTGGTAGATGATCCGGGTGCCGTCGGGGCTCCAGTAGCCCTCGGCGTTCTGGCCCCCGAAGGTGAGCTGGCGCAGGTTGGCGAGGTGGGTCTCGTCCGGGTGGATCACCGCGGGACCGGCCGCGGCCGCCTCCCCGTGCCCGGCGGCAGGGGGGCCGCCCTCCTGGCGCGCCGCCGGTGGGTGCGCCGCCGGAGCGCTCGTGGCCCTGGTGGGAGACTCCTCGCCTCCGGTACACCCCGACACGGCAACCGCCGCGGCCAGCGCGGCGGTCAGGGCGAGTGCAGCGAACGGAAGGCGCCTACTCACTGATCTGCTGGGCAAGGTAGTTCTCGGCCCCCATCTCCTTGATCAGGTGCAGCTGCGCCTCGAGCCAGTCCACGTGCTCCTCCTCGTCCCGGAGGATCTCCTCGAGGAGCGCGCGGGTGCCGTTGTCACCCTGGGCCCGGGCGAGCTCGACCCCCTTGTTCAGGCGCGGGACGGCCTGGTACTCGAGCTCCAGGTCGTGATGGAACTGCTCCTGGATGTCGTGGCCCACGTTGATCTTCATGTACTTCTGCATGTTGGGGGCGCCGTCGAAGTAGAGGATGCGGTCGATGACGTTCTGGGCGTGCTGCATCTCCTCGATGGACTCCTTCCGCAGGTAGGCGGCGAGCTTGTCGTATCCCCAGTTGTCGCACATGCGCGCGTGGATGAAGTACTGATTGATGGCGGTGAGCTCCGCACAGAGCACGTCCTGCAGAACCTGGATGACCTCTTCGTTGCCCTTCATGGCTCCTCCCTCGTGGGACCAGCGGATGGCCTGTCCGAGAATCTGATCTTAACCCGGTTTGCACCCCGGGCCCGGCCCGGGGGAAGAGCGGGCTCAGGCCGGCAAGGCGCTCGCGCCGGGGAAGAACCCCGGGCTCACCCGCGGCGGAGGTGCTTTCGCAGGTCGGGAAGGCAGGCGGAGCAGATCCGACCGCAGCCGGTGCGCTCGGCGACCTCCTCGAGGCTGAGGCCCTCCGCGCTCATCCGTCGGGCGACCTCGTCGAAGGACATCTCCGCGCACTCGCACCGCTCCATGGGCCGGGACCAGTCCGGGGTGCCTCCCGACTCGAAGGGGAACCCTGCCGCCATGCCCCCATGATAGTGAAATCGAGTTTCACCTTCAAGGGTCTGGCCGGAGGGACCGGGACCGGGGCCGGCCGGCCCGGCGGCCCCCCGGGGACCCGCGGCCGCCTCGCTTCCCCTGCTAGAATGGGGCCATGCCGGAGGCACTCGACATCGCCTGCCCGTGCTGCGAGGCCCTCCTCAAGGTGGACCCGGAGACGGGCTCGGTGGTCTGGGCGGACCGGAAGAAGCCCAAGCCCAAGGACTTCGACGACCTGGTGAGCAAGGTGGGCTCGCGCCGCAGCGTCATCGACCAGAAGTTCGCCCGCTCCGTCCAGCAGACCCGGCACCAGAGCGAGATCCTCGACAAGAAGTTCGAGGAGGCCCGCAAGCGGGCGGAGGCCGACGACAAGCCCCCGCCCCACCCCTTCGAGAACGACTGAGGGCCTCAGGCCCCCAGGCCCCCTCGGTTGCCTCCCCCCCTCGGGTCACCCTATGATCGAGTCTCGCCCCAAAACTACGGAGGAGATCCCTAATGCTGAAGCGCTTTGTGTTCCTGGCCACCCTGTGTGCACTGGCCGTCCCCGCCTTCCCGCAGGCAAATCCCCGCGGCGAGGCCAAGGCCACCGTGGCCGGCAAGGCGGTGTCGATCGACTACGGCCGGCCCAGCCTGAAGGGCCGTGACATGCTGGCCCAGGCCCAGGTCGGCAAGCCGTGGCGACTCGGCGCCGACGCGGCCACCACGCTCACGACCGAGGCCGACCTCACCTTCGGCGACGTGAAGGTCCCCAAGGGCACCTACATCCTCACCGCCACCAAGGTCGAGACCGACACGTGGCACCTGAACGTGCTGAACAAGGCCGACCGCGCCCCGGTGGTCGACATCCCCCTCACCTCCGGCAAGACCGACGAGCCGGTCGAGCAGTTCACCATCGAGGTGACGGGCCAGGGTGACAAGGGCGAGGTGAAGATGCTCTGGGGCCAGACGGCCCTCGCCGCCGCCTTCACCGGCAAGTAGAGCGGCTCATCCCGTCGGACGGGGCCGCCGGAGCCACGAGGCTTCGGCGGCCCAGCTCGTCTCAGTCGATCCAGCCGCGCTGGGCGTAGACGAAGAGCCCCACCCACTCGTGGGCGATGCCCCCGAACGCCGCGCGCCGGTCCCCCGCGCGGTCGAGGTCCTCCAGGTCGTACTCCGTCTCCACCGCGGGCACGGAGATGACCTGGAGCCCCTGGGCTTCCGAGGGTGGCGGCCGCGCGGCGGGTGTGGGTGGGTGAGGTCACCGCCAGCACGCGCCTCCACCCCCGCTCCCGGAAGAGCCTCTCCACCGCCACCGCCTCGCCGTGAGTGTTGTTGATGGGGCCCACGGTGAGGACCTCGGCCTTCGGGGCGAAGCGCCCAACCCAGTCCCTGGCGATCGGGGCGTAGCGGCCCTGGTGTCCCTGGATCTCGGAGACGACGAGGTACCGCGCGCGGCCTTCGGCCACGAGCTCCACTCCCTTGAGCAGCCGGCTCATGGCGTCGGTCGTGGGATCCCCGTCGTCCTGGATTCTCGAGCCGAAGACGAAGACGGCGTCGGCGGCCTGGACCCGGTCGCGCCGCACGAGCCCCTCCGCCATCCAGGCGGTGACGGGGGTGTAGACGACCACGAGCCAGAGGGTGGCCAGGAGCCCCACCCCCACCGCGGCCAGGCGCCGCAGCGGGGTGAGCCACAGCAAGGCCCCCACCAGGGCCGCGCCCGGGACGATGTGAGACCGCTCGCCCCAGTAGGAGACCAGGGAGGGCAGGCTGAGGTCGAGGATGACGAACCCGGCCAGGGCCCCGGCCACGAGCCCGGCCCAGGCCCGCTGTCGCCGCTCGCTCCTGCCGCCCGAAGCCACCCGCACCCTCCTCCCGCGTCCCGAGACAGAGGCGACAGGATATCTCAGTCGGGAGGCGGGTGGCGGCGCCTGGCCGTCTCCGGGAGCCGCGTCTCCTTCGTCAGTAGAAAGCCACGTTGAGGACGATCAGTCCGACGAGGATGAGGGCGGCGAAGAGCCAGGGCTTCCTCCGCGCCTCCTCGAGGCCCCCCAGCCTCCCGTAGACGAGCCCGTCCAGCTCGGCCTCGGGCCTCGGGGCGGTGAAGAGGCTCACCACGATCGTGGCCAGGAAGCAGGCGATCCAGCCCGCCATCGCGCCGTAGAAGTTGGCGGTCATCTCCGTCCCGTAGCTCAGGAGCCCGGCGCTGTAGGCGAGGTAGTGGGAGGCGGCGGCGGTGGTGCCCACCACCAGCCCGACGAGCCCGCCGGCGGGGGTGGCCCACTTCGTGAACATCCCCAGGAGGAATGTCGCGAACAGCGGAGCGTTGAAGAACGAGAACAGGAGCTGCACGTAGTCCATCAGGTTGTTGAAGCGCAGGACGAAGTAGGCGGTCCCCACCGAGAGGAGGACGGCGGCCACGGTGGCGATCTTCGAGACCACGAGGTAGTGCCGGTCGCTTCGTCCCGGGGGCCACGTGGCTCTGGTAGAGGTCGAAGGTCCAGACGGTGTTGAAGGCGGTGACGTTGCCGGCCATGCCGGACATGAAGCTCGCCATCATCGCCGTGACCCCGAGGCCGAGGAGGCCGGGGCCATAGTAGCGCAGGAGCAGCTCGGGGAGGGCCAGGTCGTAGCGGGCGACGAGCTCGGCCGGAAAGAGGACGGCGGCGGCCAGGCCGGGAACCACCACGAGGAGGGGGAAGAAGAGCTTGGGGACGGCGGCCACCAGTGGGGTGCGGACGGCGGAGTCGATGTCCCTGGCGGCCAGCGCGCGCTGGATGAGGAGGAAGTCCGTGCACCAGTAGCCGAAGCTGAGGACGAAGCCCAGGCCGAGGACGGTGCCGACGCCGTCCATGGTCGCCGAGGCGGGGTCGACGACGGGCAGGCCCTGCCAGGTGTGGGCCATGGACGCGTCGAGGCGGTCGCGCAGTCCGGCCCAGCCCCCGAGGTCCCTGAGGGCGAAGATGGAGAGGGGGAGGAAGCCCACGACGATGAGGAAGAACTGGAGGACCTCGTTGTAGATCGTGGCCGCGAGGCCCCCGGCCACGACGTAGAGGAGGACGATGCCCGCCCCCACCCAGATCGAGAAGGTGAAGCTCCAGCCCAGGACCCCGCCGAAGAGGATCGCCATCGCGTAGAGGCTGATCCCGGAGACGAGGATCATCAGGACCGCGAAGGAGACGGCGTTGAAGGTGCGCGTCCCCTCGCCGAAGCGGAGCTTGAGGAACTCGGGGACGCTGCGCACCCGGCTCGCCTTGTAGATCGGCATCATGAAGAGGGCGAGGAAGAGCATGGCGGGGATGGCGCCCACCCAGTAGAAGTGGTTGGCGCGGGCGCCGTACTTGGCGCTCGTCGAGATCATCCCCATGACCTCGAGGGCTCCGCAGTTGGCGGCCATGAAGGCGAGGCCGGTGGCCCAGACGGGCAGTCCCCTCCCCGCCTGGAGGAACTCGCGGGTCGAGCCCATGCGCCGGCGCAGGCGCCAGCCCACGAGGAGGATGACCGCGAAGTAGGCGACCAGGATGGCCTGGTCGAGAAGCCCGAGACGGATCTGGTTCAACGCCGTGGCCTCCCATCGGACGAGGCCTCCCCGCGCGGCCTCCGCGCCGGGAGTCTAGCAGGCTAGAATCGACCGAGATCCCGGAGGCGCGCGATGAAGGGACCTCTCGAAGACTTCGACCTCGCCCTCTTCCGCCGCGACGGCTTCGTGGTCAAGCGTCGGTGGTTCGACGCCGAGGAGATGGAGGCCCTCGCCCGCTTCGCCCGAGAGGACCCGGAGCTCGTCTCCCACCACCTGCCGGTGAAGGACGCCGCGGGGCGGGAGAGCCGGCTCACCCTCTGGAATCACCCCGGGGACGACCTCTACGGAATGTTCTCGCGCTGCCGGCGGGTGGTGGAGGGGGCGGAGCAGCTCCTGGGCGACGAGGTCTACCACTACCACGCCAAGATGATGCTCAAGGAGCCGCGGGTGGGCGGAGCCTGGGAGTGGCACCAGGACTATGGGTACTGGTACCAGAACGGGTGCCTGTACCCGGACATGCTGAGCGTGATGATCGCGGTGGATCGGGCCGACCGGGAGAACGGGTGCCTGGAGGTGCTCCGGGGATCACACCACCTGGGCCGGGTGGAGCACGGGCGGAACGGGGAGCAGACGGGGGCGGATCCCGAGCGAGTGGAAGCCGCCCGCGCCCGTCTCGAGCTCGTGCGCTTCGAGGCCGAGCCCGGCGACACGCTCTTCTTCCACTGCAACCTGCTGCACGCCTCGGGCCCGAACACGTCGGAGCGTCCCCGCTGGACGCTCATCCTCGCCTACAACGCGCGCCACAACGACCCCTACAAGGACTCGCACCATCCCCGGTACACTCCCCTCGAGAAGGTCGACGACGACGCGATCAAGGCCTGGTCACGGGACCCGGACCGCTCGCGGAAGCGCGACAGCAGGAGCTACCTGAGGCCCGAGGACGACCGGACGATCAGCACCGGGAAGGACGGCTGACGTCACCCCTCGTTCCGGGGCTCGTCCTCGCGGGGGGTCTCCGACTCGAGGCGCACGACGTTGCGCACGCTGAAGGCGAGGCTCTCTCCGGCGATCATCCCGAGCCTCGTCTGCTCCACCTTGCTGCTCACGGTGCCGGCCAGGGTGACGCGCCCCCGGTCGACGAAGACGCGCACCGGCGGCTCGGGCCAGCTCGCATACTGCGCGAAGAGCGGGTCGTTGTAGATCCGCGCGTACAGCTGGAGGCGGAGGCGCTCGTCGTAGGTGGAGGTCCCCTGGAGCCTCAGGTCGTTGTGGACGTCGCGCACGCCCTCGACCCGTGCGACGCGCTCCTCGATCTCCCGGCGGCGCACGCTGTCGTTGACGAAGCCCTCCACCGTCACGACCCCCTCGTCCACGGAGAGCCCCACCGCGTCGAACACCCCGTAGCGCGCGTAGGTGTAGACGGCCTCCTCGGCGTCCTTGCGGATGGCCCGGTCGCTGCGCGTGGTCTCCGGGAGCACCCGGATCTCGTTGATGACGATCTTCGCCACCTTGCGGGCCTCGCGCTCGGCCTGCCGGGCGTCGCCGAGGGTGAGGGCGATCCCCTTCAGGTGGACGATCCCGTCCTCGACCGTGACCTGGATGTCGGCGTCCTGGACGAGACCGGCCTTCTCGAAGCGCGTCTCGATCTGGTTTCGGATCTCGGCGTCGCCGGCCAGGGCGGGAGCGGCCACGAGGGCCGCCGTCGCCAGCCCGAGCGCCACCCGACCGATGCGACCCGGCGTCCTCGTCTGCATGGTGGCCTTCCTTTCGCGGGGCGCCCCGACCCTCTCCCCAATTAGAACGTCGAAGGACCGTGGGACGTTGCCCGGAAACGTCAAACGACGTCAACGGGCTCCGAGCGGCCGAACCGGCCTGGGCTTCCGCTGATCACATGCCCTTGACGCCGCGAGGCCGGGGCTTGAGACTGGGCCCGTGAACCGCCTCACCGCCTCCCTGACCGACTCGGCACAGCTCCGGCTTCTCCACAAGGCGGTGGCCCAGGCCTGGAAGAGCCGCCCGGGCGCCCACCGCCCCGCCCTGACCGTGATCGAGGTCGCGGGCCTTCTCGACGAAGAGGCCCTCGTCGGCGTCGAGGCGGTGGCCCTTGTCTGAGAGCGGCACCGTCGACCCCCACCTCCAGGAGGCGCACCGTCGGCTCGCCGCCCGCGTTCGGGAGTTCGGAGAGCGCCACCTGCGGGCGGTGGCCCGGGACGAGAAGGACCCCGCCGCCCGCGCCCGCGAGGTCGGCGCCCTCCTCGGCGCCGAGGGCCTCCTGGCCGCAGCGGTGCCCGCTCCCTTCGGGTCGACGGACGCGCGCGCGCTCCTCGTCGCTCGCGAGGGCCTCGGCTACTTCTCCCTGCTCGCGGAGATGGTCTTCGCCTCCCAGGGCCTCACCGCCTGGCTTCTCGAAACCGCCGGGACCGAGATCCAGCGTCGCCGCTGGCTCCCGGCCCTCGCGTCGGGGGCGGTCCTGGGCACGGTGGCCCTCGCGGAGCGGGAGGCCGGCTCCGACCTGGGTGCGGCGCGCTGCGTGGCCGAGGCCGACGGGCCGCTGTTCCGGCTCTCCGGCGTCAAGTCCTGGGTGACCCTGGCCGGGGCCGCCGGGCTGGCCGTGGTGCTGGCCCGGGCCCCCGGGAGCGAGGGGGCCGACGGCCTGTCGCTCTTCCTGGTCGACGGCGAGGCCGAAGGTCTCGGGGTCCAGCCGATCGAGGCCATCGCCGCCCTTCCCGTGGGCGAGCTCAGGCTCGCCGGCGTCTCGGCGGTGCGCCTGGGGGCGGGAACGCGTGTCCTGCGGCAGGTGGGCCGGGCGTTCGAGGCCCTTCGCCCGGGAGCGGCGGGAGCGGCCTGCGGCCTGGCCGTGCGGGCGCTGGACGAGGCGGTGCGGCACACGCTCGCGCGGCGGCAGTTCGGGCAGGCCCTCGCCGGGTTCCAGGCCACGAAGATGGCGATCGCCGACACGCACGCGGAGGTCGAGGCCGCCCGTTCTCTCGCCCGCCACGCCGCGTGGCTGACCGACGCAGGGGCGGAGGACGCGGGACGGGCGGCCGCCGCGGCCCGCCTCGCGGCCACCGAGGCCGCGGGACGGGCGGTGGACCGGGCCCTTCAGCTTCACGGGGCCCAGGGCCTCGTGAGAGGATCCACGGTGGAGCGGCTCTTCCGCGAGGCTCGGGCCCTCCGGCTGCGCGAGGGAACGATCGAGATGGTCCGGCTCGAGCTGGCGGAGGCCATCCTGAAGGAGAACAGGTGATGGGACGTATCGTGGACCTCTGTGGCGAGGTGGCGGCGGTGGTGGATGAGGGCCCGGAGGGCCTCGTGCTGTCGATGGAGGCGCGCGAGCAGCTCCTCGCCGAGTGGTCCGAGGAGGACATCGACGACGCCCTCAGCTTCGTGACGGATTCCTACCTGCAGTCCGAGCTCGTGGAGGCGGCGGACAGCCTCAGCGCCCACCTGGTCGAGGTACTCGGGGCCTACGGGGACGAGAACGCCTACGAGGGCGCGGCCGGAGGCGGCGCCGCTCTCGACCTCGACGAGATCCGCAGGCTGGCCCACCGGCTGGGTCGGCTCGAGGAGATCCTCGACGTCTACCGGGAAGAGCCCCCTCCCGACCGACGGGGCTTCGACGCGCTTCGGAAGCGACTGCTCGACCACGGCATCGAGGACGAGATGCGGCCCGACTGGGAGCGGCAGGAGACCGTGGCGTCGTCGGACGAGGACGACACGGAGGTCTGAGTCCGTCGTCTCCGGATTCGAGCGGTGAGCCCGGACCGGTCTCCGGTCGCCCGAGCTGGTAGACTGCGGGGCATGAGAAAGGTCCTGGCCGGGCTCGTCGCAGCGCTGGCGGCGCCGGGGCCGGCCGGCGCGGCCGAGCTCGAGCTGACCGGGTTCCTCGGCTACAGCTTCCCCTTCCACAGCCAGACGTTCCCCTACGACTCCGGTCTCATCGACATCCCGGTCCCCGGGCTGGGCATCGACCAGGGCGGGGAGTTCGAGCTCACGGGCTCGGGAGGCCTCGTCCTCGGCGGGGCGGCCACCGTCTATGCATCGGAGGGCTTCGGCTTCGAGCTGCGTCTCGACAGCGCCGACATGTCCGTGGATACGGTGGCCAACAGCTACACCGTCCGGGCGGAGCTGCCCCCTCCCCACGACCCGGTCACCACCGTGCTCGAGCTGGAAAAGGGCAACGCCGATCTCAAGGCCCTCACGCCCTGGTCGTTCAACCTCAAGCTGCGGTCGGGCGGGGAGGCCCTCCGTTTCACCGCCTCCGGCGGCCTCAGCCGCCTCGGCAACGTCGAGTTCGCGATCGACCAGACGGTGTCCCTCGGCGTGGTGGAGGTCAACCTCGAGACAGGCGAGCTCGACCTCGCGACCGTCCGGCTGCGGAGCGCCTCGCCGGTGGAGTCGGAGAGCTCGTGGGGCGGCAACCTGGGTCTCGGCATCCAGATCGGCATCGGCGAGCGGGGCGCCCTCCTCCTCGAGGGACGGGCCTTCTACTTCCCGCAGCGGACCTACGAGTGGGAGCGCGCGACCGACGAGCCCCTGCCGCCGCTTCAGGAGCGCCTTCTGGAGCGCGTCCTGGAGCGTCTCGACCCGGTGGAGTTTTCGCCCTGGTGGGCCCAGGCGAGCGTCGGCCTCGCCATCCGGTTCTAGCTCCGCCGTCCTTCCCGTGTAGAATCGCGCCACGCTCGCCGGCGCTGCCCGGCGGGCGGTACCGAGGAGCCATCGCATGCGCCTCCGAGCCACCGGCGCCGTGCTCGCGGGCCTGGGGCTGGTCGCCCTGGCCTGGCCCGGCACCCGTGCCGACGGTCCGCGTCCCGACGCCGCGCCCCTCCCACCCGTGCCCGGGCCCGAGGCCCCCGGCCTCCCGCCCCTGCCCGAGCGCTCGCCGCGCAACGCGAGCTACACCATCGAGGCCCGTCTCGATCCCGAGGAGCGGACGATCGCAGGGAGCCTCGTCCTGGAGTGGCGCAACACCAGCGACGAGGAGCTTCGCACCTTCCCCTTCCACCTCTACTGGAACGCCTTCCGGAACACCCTCTCGACCACCGCCCGGGGCCAGAGCCGGCGGTGGTCGGCGCGGGAGAACGAGCAGGACCGCAGCTTCGGCTGGATCGAGATACGGAGCATCCGGCGCCTGGGCGAGGTGGAGGAGGACCTCACGTTGGCGCTCCGGTACCTCCACCCCGACGGGAACACGGACGACCGCACGGTGGCGGAGGTTCGGTCGGAGACGCCGGTGGCCCCCGGGGAGACCATCCGCTTCCGCATCGACTGGGACGCCCTCGTCCCCCACGGGACAGTGGGCCGGGCGGGATGGGTGCACGACTACCACTTCATCGCCCAGTGGTTCCCCAAGATCGGGGTCTTCTGGAAGGGAGAGTGGAACTGCCACCCCTTCTACGCCTGGACCGAGTTCTTCGCCGACTACGGCGCGTACGACGTTCGCCTCACCCTGCCCCGAGGGTTCGTGGTGGGCGCCACCGGGCGCCTGGAGGAGAAGACCGACGACCCGGACGGCACCGAGACCTACCGTTTCGTGCAGGAGGACGTCCACGACTTCACCTGGACCGCCTCCCGCCGGTTCCTGGAGCGACGTGGGACGTTCGACGACCCCGGCTACCCCCCGGTCGAGATCCGCCTCCTCCTGCAGCCCGAGCACGAGCACCTGGCCGAGCGGTACATCGAGGCCACCCGGATCGCGCTCCGCACCTACGGCACCTGGTCCGCGCCCTACCCCTACGCCCAGGTCACGGTCGTGGACCCGGCCTGGGGCTCGTCGTCCGGGGGCATGGAGTACCCGACGCTGTTCACCGGCGGCGCCAACGTCGTCGCTCCCCCGGTCCTGCAGAGCCCGGAGGGGGTGACCATCCACGAGGCCGGCCACCAGTTCTGGTACGGCCTGGTGGGCAACAACGAGTTCGAGGAGGCCTGGCTCGACGAGGGCGTCAACACCTACATGACAGCCAAGGCCCAGGCCCACTCCCTCGGGCCGAAGGGCTGGGGCCGCCACTACTTCGGCGGCAACTTCGGACGGGGAGGACGGACGGGCTGGCCGGTCCTCGCGCCCGGGGTCTTCCTCCCGCGAGGCGCCGACCAGCTCGAGGGCCTGCGCCACGACGGCGAGAAGGACGTCATGGCCCGCCCGGGATGGACCTACCGCGACCGCAGCTCCTACGGCACCAACTCGTACTCCAAGCCAGCCCTCACCCTCCAGACCCTCGAGGGTCTCGTCGGCGAGGAGACCATGGTCCGCATCCTGCGCACCTTCGCGCGGCGCCACCGCTTCGCCCACCCTACGACGGAGGACCTCGTCGCGGTGGTGAACGAGGTGACAGGCGAGGACTGGCGGTGGTTCTTCCAGGAGACGTTCTTCTCGAGCAGCCTCTGCGACTACGCGGTGGAGGTCGAGACGCGACGAGTGCCGGAGCCCCGGGGCTGGTTCGAGGGCCCGGACCGGCGCCTGAGCCTCGGGTCACCCTCCGAGCCGGAGGACGGGACGGCGACCCGGGCGTGGCGCTCCCGGGTGACGGTCGTGCGGCGGGGCGGGGTCCGGCTGCCGGTGGAGATCCGCATCGACCTGGCGGACGGCCGTTCCGTCGACGAGCGGTGGGACGGCCGGGACCGCTGGACGCGCTTCGAGTACACGGGGGCGAAGGTCGTCCGCGCAGCGGTGGACCCGCTGCGCAAGATCGCCCTCGACGTCGATCACGGCAACAACGAGTGGATCGACGAGACCGGTCCCGCCCGCCGGGCCGCCACCAAGTGGGCCGCGCGCTGGATGTTCTGGCTCCAGAACCTGCTGGAGCTTCACATGGTGGTGGGATGATGCTGGGCGCGCTCCGAGAGGGCTTCCGCTCGCTGGGACGGTGCTTTGGCCTCGTCATCCTCGTCCTGGGCGTCAACCTCGCCCTGGCCCTCGTCCTGGCCGTGCCCCTGGCCGTCCAGCTCGAGGACGATCTCGTCCACACCGGCGCCTCGAGCTCGATGATGTACGGCTTCGACTACGAGTGGTGGAGCGCCTGGTCCGCGGACCAGCGGGGCCTCCCCCGCAGCTTCGCCCCCGACGTCTTCGGGGTCGGCTTCGCCGCGCGCAACCTCGATCTGCTGACCCGCGGGTTCGTCCCGGCCGGCCTGTTTCCGGACGGCGGCGCGGAACAGCGGGAGGCCGACGGCGAACGGCGCGCGGGGGCGGGGATCGACCCCCTGATCCTCGGATTCGGCCTGCTCTACCTCCTCGTGCAGACCTTCCTCACCGGGGGCCTCCTCGGGGTCTTCCGCGCGCCCCAGGGGGGGTGGACCTTCCGCGGGCTCGTCCACGGGTCCGGCTTCTACTTCGGGCGCCTGGTCCGGGTGAGCCTGCTGGCCCTCGGGCTCGCCGCCGTCGTCTTCGCCCTGAACGTCCCCTTCGCCCGCTGGGTGGACGGGATCGGTCGCGAGGCGGTCTCGGAGCGCACCGCGCTGGCCCTCGGACTCGGGCGCCACGCCCTGCTGCTGCTGGCCCTCCTGCTCGTCCACATGGTGGCGTCCTTCGCCCGCGTCATCGTGGTTCTCCAGGAGCGTCGGAGCGCCGCCCTCGCGCTCCTCTCCAGCGCGGGCTTCTGCGCGCGGAACCTCCTGGGCACGCTGGGCCAGTACGCGGTGGTGCTCGTCGCGGCCGCGCTCCTGCTCGCGAGCTGGGCGGCCTTCGACGTCCGCTTCGCGGTGACGGGCTGGAAGAGCCAGCTGGTGGTGCTCGCCGTCTTTCAGGCCTTCCTCTTCGCCCGGATCGCCCTCCGACTGGGCCTGCTGGCGAGCCAGCTCGAGCTCCATCGGGAGCGCTCGGCTGGCACGGGGGGCCCCGATCGAGTATAAAGGCGGCAGCGGAACGACCAACGCACTAAGCCCCCAAGACAGCGGAGGAACGAGGCTGGGAGGAAACTCCCTTCGAGGATCATGGCCGACAACGTGTTGATGAACGAGATGACCTGGACCGAGGTGGAGGAGGCGCTCAAGGAACGTCCGATCGCCCTCCTGCCCGTGGGGACGACCGAGGCCCACGGACCCCACCTGCCGGTCACGACCGACACCATCATCGCCGTGGCGCTGGCCCGACGGGGGGTCAAGAAGCTCGAAGAGAGGGGGCTTCACGCCCTCATCGTGCCCCCGGTGACCTACTCCGTCTCCGAGATGGCCGCCGGGTTCGCGGGGACGGTGAGCCTGCCGGAGGCACCGGTGGTGGCCTTCGTCCGCGACCTCGGCGTGGCGTTGTCGAAGTCGTTCCGCGCCGTGGTCATCGTCAACGTCAACCAGGAGACGGCCCACGTCGAGGCGCTGAAGAAGGCGGTGGCGGAGGCCAACGAGGCCGGGGCCAGCGTGCGCCTCACCGACTTCGCCAAGAAGCGCTGGGTGGACCAGCTCGGCGAGGCCTTCGCCGCCGGCGACCACGGCGGCAGCTTCCAGACCTCGCTGATGATGGTCGCGGCCGCCGACCAGGTGCGCGAGCGGGAGCGCATCAGCCTCCCGCCCATGGACGGGCTCGCCGCGGCCCTCAAGAAGGGTGCGAAGACCTTCGCGGAGGCAGGGGGAGAGGACGCCTACTTCGGCGACCCGACCGCGGCCAATGCCGAGCTGGGTGAGGCGTCGCTCGAGGCGCTCTCCGGGATCCTCGCCCTCGACGCCGCGGAGTACGTCGGCAGCAAGGCGTAGGCGTCGCGCGGCCGGGCAGGGTCGCGCCCGCCGGCGGCTAGCCCCCGGAGTCGCTCGTCCCGCTCCCGTCGAACAGGCGGATGCCCGTGTTCTCGGCGGCGATGTCGCTGAGGTCGACGATGGCGGCCGCGTTCACCCCGATGGCGATGGCGATGGCCTCCGAGATCTCCTCCCGGGTGGCCCCGAACTTGAGCGCCTTCTTGATGTGCCCCTCGAGGCAGCCCTGGCACTTCGCGGCGAGGCTCGCCCCGATGGCGACCAGCTCCTTGGTCTTGCGGTCGATGACCGAGGGCTTGTAGGTCTCCTTGTAGAACTGGAAGTAGATCTCCCGGAAGCGGGGCTCGACCATCGTGTAGGAGCTCGGCTGGGGTCGGCCCGCACCGTTGTCGTCCTCGGGGAAGGGCTGGTGGCGCGGCTTGTCTTCGCTCACTGTCGGCTCCTCATCTCGAATCCTCGTTGACCGCCACCGTACTCGGCGCGGCGGCTCGGCTCGCCCCCCTGGGTCGCCTCGAGGAGGGACGCGGCGGCGCTCTGGTAGGCGGCGGTCCCGTCACGCCAGGCGCCGCCGTGGCTCCGGCCCGGCACGATCAGGACTTCGGCGGCAGGGCCGGCCGCCGCTTCGAGGTCGAAGGCGATCTCCTTCGGCATCCGTCGGTCGTCGGAGTTCGCCACGAAGAGCGCCGGACGGCCGCGGAGACGCACGGCGGCGGCGAGCACGTCGGCGGCGTCGGTGTCGAAGCCGCCCTTGCGGCCGATCCAGAAGAGCACCTCGTCGGTCACCGGCCAGGCCGGCACCGCGCGCAGCCACCACCGCCAGCCCCGGAAGAGCCGCATGTGGTGGGCCACGGTGTCCCGAAGACTGCGAAAGCTGCTGTCGCAGATGACGCCGGCCACACCCGGGTCCTCTGCCGCCGCCATCACCACGGACGCCCCGCCGAGGGAGATCCCCCAGAGCACGATCGGGCCCGGCGAGCGCTCGCGGGCGAGGTCGGTCGCGGCTCGAACGTCGTCTTTCTCCCGGACCCCGAAGGTCGTCGCCTCTCCCCCGCTCTGCCCGTGGTGCCGCAGGTCGAAGAGGAGCGCGTTCCACCCGCGCTCGTGCACGAAGGGTGTCTTCCTCACCATCTCGATCCGGGTGCGGTTGAGGCCGTGGACCATCACCACCGTGCCGACCGGCTCGTCCGCCGGCACCCACCAGCCCTGGAGCTCGACCCCGTCCGCCGAGCGGAAGCTCACGTCCTCGAAAGGAAGCTCGAAGGAGGCGGGGGTCAGTCCGCCATTGTCCCTGTCCCGGTACTCGAAGCGTCTGGTGGTCGCCATCCCCCCGAAGAAGTAGGGGACCCATCCGAACACAAAGAGGAGGACCGCCAGCACCGCGGCGATGCCGGCGCGGCGGAGCCACCGCCCCCAGGCGCGAGATCTAGCTTCTGTCACGGAGTCCCTGATCATACGACGATCGGGCAAAAAAAAGGCGGGGATAGTGGCGACCGACACAACGGACCGCGTTGCGGGCTCTCTGGGGGCACTCGAGAAGCTCGAACGCGCCGTCACCACGTCGGTGCGCCACCCCCCGTCTAGTGCGTACTACGCAGAGACGCGGCCGGGGTTCCTCGCTCGGACGTCAAAGGTTGTCACCGCCGGCCCGGGGCATCCAACTCCTTGGAGCAGCGCCGCCGGATCGCCCGGTCCCACTCTTCGCGGAGCGGGTGGGGAAGCCAGGGCGCCGGACCCTCCTTCCCCACCCCGCCCGGCGGGCGCCCGGCGAGCGCCGGCACCCAGTCCAAGACCCCCTCGGGCGCACAGACCGCCTCCAGCGGTCGCGGCTCGCCCTCGAGACGCGCGAGGGCCCACAGCGTCTCCGGCCCGAGCTGTCCCTCGGCCGGCCCAGCGTGGACGCTCACCAGCAGGATCGCCGCGCTCACCGCGACGAGGGTGCCGGTCAGCACCCGCGAGCGCGGCCGGGTCTCCCCCAGCAGGCGCGCCAGGGTCGCGGCGAGTCCGAGGAGGGCCACGCCGGTGACGAAGCTCATCAGCTCAAGGCCCTGCATCTCCCTCACCACGCCGGTCGCCTCCGATGCCGACAGGGCCCGCCCCAGGCGTACGAGGGCGGGACCCGCCAGCACGACCGCCACCCCGAAAGCGAGACCCAGTCGCCGTGGACTGCGATTCCGAGGAGCGTCGTCGTTCGAATGGGCGACGAGGAATCTGCCACCGGGTGCCTCGGCACCCGGTGCCTCGCCCGCCCTCCCGTTTCCCGCCCAAACCGCCCATCCCCCGATCACCACGCCGACCGCCACCGTCAAGGCCGGCTGCGCCAGAAGCGCGGCCCCCAGCAGCATCCCCGCCGCCACCGCAGAGGGCCGTGACGAGTGCCCCACGAGAAGCGTCGCCGCCGACAAGCCGAGGGCGAGGGCGAGCACCGGCCCGCCCTCGCCCCAAACGGCCAGAAAGGCGGGCCACGGCGCCGCGGCCAGCCCCAGGAGGGCCCCGAGGGCCGCGGCCGACGGCCGCAGGCGGGTCCCGAGAAAGGCATAGAGGCCCAGCAGGAGCAGTCCCGACGACAGGAGCGCGGCGACGACCACCGCCCGGCCAGGGTCGAGACCCGAGAGGAGCGCCACGTCGGCGGCGAGCGTCGCGAACCCCGGGGCGTGTGACCCGAAGTGAGGCAGCGGCAGCAGCGGCTCATGGCTGGCGGGGAGAGCGTCTCGCCACACCGCCAGCCGCGCAGCCGTCGTGTGGAAGGCCATCTCCCGGCCCGGGATGTGGTGCCAGAGCGGCAGGGGCACGAGCAGGGCGAGGACCACGCCCGCGACCACGAGAGAAGGTCCGCTCCACAGCCTCGGGACCTCTCCCGTGGTGGGTCCGGTGACCGGCGGCGGCTCGGGACCGCCGTATCCGGGAGGAGGGGGCACGGTGTGCTTCGGCAGGAGGCGCAGGACGGCCAGGACCGCGAAGAGGAGAAGGGCGGCGGCGAGACTGCGCGAGCGGGTCCCGAGGGGAAGCCACCACCAGCCGAGCGTCCAGAAGGCCACCGAGAGCGCCGGCACCACCGTCCACGGCGCGCGCACGAGGAGCACCCCGGGAAGCAGTGCGAGAGCGGCGAGAGCCAGGAAGCCCGCGACTTCCGGCGGCAGCGCAGTGGGCACGGTGGCGCATTCTACGCCGCACGAGCGGACGGAGGATTCCGGGTTACCATCGGCGCCGTGACGAGCGCGGACAACGGACTCCGTGCCCTCCTGTACGACTGGGACGGCACCCTCGTCGACTCCGCCGAGAAGAGCTATCGGTGCTACGTGCGCGTGTTCTCGGAGTATGGGATCGACTACTCCCACGAGCAGTACGAGAAGACCTACACCCCGGACTGGTACCGGACCTACGAGGCGGTGGGCCTCCCCCGCGACCGGTGGCCGGAGGCGGACCGGCTCTGGACGCGCTGCTACCAGCAGGAGCCGAGCACGCTTCTGCCGGGAGCCCGCGAGGCCCTGGGGCGAGCCGCCGCCCGCGGCCTCGTCCAGGGCCTCGTCTCCAGCGGGGAGTCCTCGCGCGTGCGACGGGAGATCCGCACGTTCTGTCTCGAGGGCTACTTCGGCGAGGCGGTCGTCTGTGGGGGCGAGACGGAACGTCGGAAGCCCGACCCCGAGCCTCTCGTCGTCGGCCTCGAGAGACTGGGCGTGGCGCCGGAGCAGGCCGCCTACCTCGGTGACAGCCCCGAGGACATGGCGATGGCGAAGGCCGCCGGCGTCTTCGCGGTGGGCATCCCCGGGGGCTTCCCCAACCGCAACGCCCTCGCCGCCTCGGGGCCCGACCTGCTCGCCCCCACCCTCGACGCGGCCATCGACCGGCTCCTCCGTCCATGACCGATGGAGACGAGACTCCCCGCTTCCCGGCCCGATGATAGGCTTCGGTCGATGAGAAGAGACCGACGCTGGCGCGGTCACCTTCAAGTCGGTCTGTGGAGGAGCACATGGGTAGCAACGACAAGTCCGAGATCTCACGGCGGGAATTCGTCAAGACGGGGTCGGCCGCCGCGGTCGGCGCACCCGTGGCCTTGAGCCTGGCGGGGAGGGCCTTCGGAGCGCAGGGGAGCAACGAGATCCGCTGCGCGGTGCTGGGAACGGGAGGCCGCGGCCGAGGTGCCCACATCAAGAGCATCTCGAACGTCCCGGGCGCGCGGGTCGTGGCGATCTGCGACCCCCGACGGGAGGCCCTGGAGGAGGCCCTGGCCATGTTCCCGGGCGAGAAGCCCGCGACCTACCCGCACCACCAGGAGCTTCTCGCCAAGGAGGACCTGGACGCCGTCTTCATCGCTTCCCCGCCCCTGCCCCACCGGGAGCAGATCGTCGACACCCTCCGGCGAAACCTCCACTGCTACGCCGAGAAGCCCGTGGTCCTCACCGTGAGCGACCTGGAAGAGGTGGAGCAGGAGGCAAAGAAGTCGAAGGGCATCCTCCAGATCGGGCAGCAGCTCCGCTACGCCACCGGCTTCCGGAAGATCGCGAAGATGATCCACGACGGGGAGATCGGCGAGATCGGGTTCGTGCGGGCCCAGCGGATGTCCAACTGGTACGGACCAGGGACCGAGGAGCAGGAGATGCGGTGGCTGTGGAGCATCGAGGAGTCGGGAGACCAGCTGGTGGAGCAGTCGATCCACAACATCGACCAGATCAACTGGATCCTCGACGCCCACCCCATCAAGTGCACGGGGCTGGGGGGCCAGAACATGGTCTACGAGCCCACGGGACGGGACACGAGCGACCACTACACGGTGGTCTACGAGTACCCCGGAAAGCGCGTCGTCACGTTCACGATGATCAAGTACGCGGTTCCGGGGCTGGGCGGAAGCGCGACCCACTTCTTCGGCGAGAAGGGGGCCTGCGACCTGTGGGGCCACAGCTTCGTGGGACGGGAGCGGGACGCCGAGCCTCGGGTCGTCGAGGTGCCCGAGGACGAGAACTCGACCCAGGTGGCCATCGACGACTTCTTCCGGTGCATCCGCGAGGGGAATGCGCCGTACTGCGGGATCGAGATGGGAAAGACCGCGCTCCTCACGGCGCTGCTCGGTCGGAAGGCCTTCTTCGAGGAGCGGGTCGTGACCTGGGAAGACCTTCTGCGCGAGGACGCACCGATCCGGCGGATCGGCGACGGGCCGCTGTCGACCTGAACGATCGGCCGGGTCAGCCCCCGGAGATCTCCCGACTGGCGACGTCGGTGTCGCCGCGCTCACGTGCGCTTCCGCGGGCACGGGAGCCGAGGACCAGCGCGCAGGAGACGCGCGCGTCAGCGGCCAGGACCGTCTGTCTGCCGCTGCTCATCACGGCGGCGGTGTCGCACTCCCGATTTGGCGCGCTCTCGGCCACGGGGCTAGCATGGAGGCTGCCTCGAAAGGAGCGCCTCTCCCTTGAACGAGCCCCGCCCCATCCCCATGATCGACCTCAAGGCCCAGCTCGAGGCCCTGCGCCCGGAGATCGACGCAGCCATCGACCGCGTGCTCTCCAGCACCGCCTTCGTCTTCGGGCCGGACATCGAGGAGCTCGAGAGGGAGTTCGCCGACTTCTGCGGCACCTCCGACGCCTGCGCGGTGGCCAACGGCACCGATGCACTTCACCTGTCTCTGCGCGCCTACGGCATCGGTCCCGGGGACGAGGTCGTCACCGTCGCCAACACCTTCATCGCCACCGGCGAGGCGATCCTGCTGGTGGGGGCGACGCCGGTATTCGTCGACGTGGACGAGGACACGTTCACCATGGATCCCTCGCAGCTCGAGGGCGCGATCAGCTCCCGCACGAAGCTGATCCTGCCCGTCCATCTCTATGGCCATCCGGCGGACATGACGACCATCGACGGGATCGCTCGCCGCCACGACCTGCCCGTCCTCGAGGACGCGGCGCAGGCCCACGGGGCGGAGTGGAACGGCCATCGGGCGGGGGCCCTGGGACACGCCGCCTGCTTCAGCTTCTACCCGGCCAAGAACCTGGGGGCCTGCGGCGACGCGGGAATGGTCACGTCCTCCGACGCCAACTTCATCGCCCGAGTGCGCCAGATCGCCAACCACGGGGCCGGCACCCACCGCTACGACAACGTGGTCCTGGGGACCAACAGCCGGCTCGACACTCTGCAGGCGGCGATCCTCCGGGTGAAGCTGCGGCATCTGGAGCACTGGACCGAGGAGCGCCGCACCCGGGCCGCGGCCTACACCCGGGCGCTCGAGGGGATCCCCGGAGTGATCCTGCCGCGAGAGCACCACGACGCCCGCTCGGCCTGGCACCTCTACACGATCCGGGCGCCTCACCGCGACGCGCTCCAGGCGCACCTCCGGGAGCGCGGGATCGCCAGCGCCGTCCACTACCCGCGGCCCATCCACCTGCAGCCGTCGATGGCGGCAGCCGGCGGGAAGGCCGGCGACCTGCCCGTCTCCGAGCGCCTGTCGCTCCAGGTCCTGTGCCTGCCGATCTACCCGGAGCTGCGGGACGAGGAGGTGGAGCGGATCGCCGACGAGGTTCGCTCCTTCCTTACCGAGAGAGCCGGTCGGCCCTGACCGTTCCCGGCAGGCCCTTCCGCGAGCGCTCCACCATCACACCGTTGGCGATCGGTGCCACGGTCAGGCCAGCTGGGCGGCCCGGCGTCGGAACTCCTCGATGACGCCTTCGAGAATCCGCTGCTCCTCGCCCGCGACGCCGTCGAAGCTCACACCGAAGACGAACCCGCCCCGGGAGGAGGGCTGACCCCACCGCACGGTGGCGGGCAGGCGCACGTGAGTGGCCTGGCGACCCATCCGGACCTCGACGGTGATGGAGCCGCCCACCGGTGGGCCTTCGGTGTCGGAGTGGACGCGGGCGCCGGTGCTGCTGAGGTTCATCAGGAAACCCGGAAACCGCTGATCCTCGACGACGTATCGGCAGGCGGCGACGAAAGGCTGGATGCGCTCGGTCTGGCGCTGCTTTGCCATCGCGGGACTCACCGGGAGAGCCACCGGAGCCGCCGGAACGGCTACTGAGGCTCCTCGGGGAAGGGCGCGGGAGCGGGGGTCGGAACCTCTGCCGCCGGGGCGTCCTCGGCGGGCCGCTCGGCGTTGAGGAGGCTCTTCAACTCCTTACCCATCTTGAAGTAGGGAATCTTCTTGGGCGGGACGTCCACCCTCTCGCCCGTCTTGGGATTCCTCCCCTTCCGCGGAGCCCGGTTGCGGAAGCGGAAGCTGCCAAAGCCCCGGATCTCGACTTCCTGACCGCCCTGCAGCGCGGAGACGATGCTCCTCAGGGCCGCCTCGACGATGATGCCCGCCTGAACCTGGGTGATGTCGAGCCGCTTGGCCACCACACTGATGAGGTCCGCCTTGGTCATCGCGCTCCTCGACGACTCGGCCATCTCCGTAACTCCCTGCAATCCCCGGCACTTCCGAGGGAAGAGACGGCGGATTCTAGCGCGCGAAATCCCCCGAAGTCAAATAAAGCCTAGGGGATAGCCCGCCCGTCAGGCGTTGGCGGTGCGCCGCGGGGCGACGGGCTTCTGCTTGGGACGGGCCTTGAGGGCGCCGAAGGTCTTCTCGAGGGCCTTGTCGACCTTCTCCTCGGTGGCCCCCCGCGCCTTGGACTCTGCCTCAGCGATCTCACTGACCAGCAGGAACTTCGCGCGTTCGAGCATCCGCTTCTCGCGAAAGGAGAGGGCTTTCTTCCGGGACAGATAGGTGAGTCCCTTCAGGACCACGGCCACCTCGTAGAGGCTCCCCGTCCGCATCTTGTCGGAGTTCTCCTTGAACCGGCCCTTCCAGTTCGAGAGCTGCTCGACCTTGCCGTCGCCCAGCAGATTGAAGATCTTGCGGACATCCGAGGGCCGGATCACCGGTCGAAGTCCCACCCCGTCAGCATTGTCCTGGGGCACCCAAACCCGTGAGTCATTGGCGAGAATCCTGAGCTCGTAGAGGCTCACCTGCCCCCCTCCGACGGGTCGGGTCTGGATGCTCTCTACGACCCCGATTCCGTGATTGGGATAGATGACCTTCTCGCCAACCTGGAATTCCACGGTGTCCTCTCTTTCTCGGGCGATCGTGCGGGCGACGCCTGGGGGGGAAGAACGACTCGCGATAACGCAATTTTACCAGCCGGCAGCCTTCGGGGCAATCGAACCGCGGTCGCGCGGCGCGAGGATGCGCAGATTGCGCACTCCAAACACACCAAACCCGACGATCGCCCGGCAGGAAGGACGACACGGAACAGGGGCGGCGTCGCGAGGCCGCTCAGAGCAGCAGCTCTTCGCGGTACTCCACCAGGGCGTCCACACAGGCGTCGACGTCGACTTCGTTGTTGTAGAAGTGCGTGGAGATGCGCAGGCCCTCGGGCTTCTCTGTCACGTGGATGTGGCGCTCCCGCAGGAAGGCCATCGCGCGCGAGGGGTTGGGGAGACGGACCAGGGTCTCCCCGGAGCGGTACTCGTCGCCCGGGGAGAGGACCTCGAAGGCCTCCCGGCCCAGCCGGAATGTGAGATACATGTTGAGAGCGAGGATCCGCTCGGCAATCGCGGCTCGCCCGAGGCCCGACAGGTAGTCGACCGCCGCCCCGAGGGCGAAGATGGTCCCGTAGGAAGGACACCCCATCTCGGTGCGGGCGTTGGTGGGGAGGATGTCGGCGTGACGGTTGTCGAAGCCGTAGGGGTCTTCTCCACTCAGCCAGCCGATGGCCCGGGGAGGGCGCTCCTTCAGGAGCTCCCGGCTGATGTAGCAGAAGCCCGCCCCGAAGCCGGCCCCGAGCCACTTGTGTCCGGCGGCGGCGAGGGCGTCCACCCCGCTCCGCTTGACATCCAGCGGGAAGGCGCCCACCGACTGGCTGGCGCTCACCACGAGGTGGCGGCTCCCCTTGATCCGACCGAAGGCATCGAGGTCCTGCCGGCATCCGTTGGAGAACTGGACGTGGCTGATGGAGATCGTGGCCGTCCGTGGTGCCTCCCCCTCGCGGAACGACTCGACCCGGAGCACCCCTTCCACCGCCGGGACGAACCGGACGAGCACGCCACGGTGGATCCAGGGCAGCGTGACCGTGGGGAACTCGAGCTCGTCCGAGAGCACCGCACCGTCTCCTTCCAGCAGGTCGACGATGAGGTTGATGCCGGTGGAGGTGTTGGGAACGAAGGCGATCTCGTCGGGACCGGCCCCGATGAAGCGCGCGACCTTCTCGCGCACTCTCTCGCGCCGGCGCATCCAGGTTTCCCAGTGCCGGTCACCACCTTCCTCGAGCTCGCGGTAGAAGGCGGTGACCACCTCGCGTACCGGTCGCGCGATCAGCGACGTCGCCGCGGCGTTGAGGTAGACCTTGCCCTCGAGCCCCGGGAAGTCCGCGCGGACCTCGTCCCACATCGTGGCCATCGCCCGATGAGGATACTCCAAGCCACGCGAGCGGGGTGCCGACGAGGCGGAGGCCCGTCGTGGCACGAGGCTTGCACGCAACGAAGCCAGTGTTGACGCTCGTCCTCTTTTCGGCCCTGGCCGCCGCCTTCGGCGTGGTGGTGTACGTCGTCATGGGGCGGCTGCGGGCGACGCAGCGGAAGCTGCACGCCGAGAAGTTCCGCATCATCACCCTCGAGCGGCAGGCGGCGAGCCTGCGGACGCAGATCGATCAGATCGAGACCGACCAGAGGTCACTCATCCGCTTCCTGAAGGACTTCCCCCACGCCGCCCACGAGCTCCACAAGGAAAAGAGGGTCCGCAGGATCCCGGGCCTGCTCCTCGGCTTCGTGCATCGGACCCTCGAGCCGGCGGGGGTGATGGTCCTCGTCCGCCGGCGCGCGACCGACGGCGACCCGACCCGGGAGCACCGGCTGGTCGTGGCCGCGGCCGCCCCCAAAGGGGGCGCCATCGCCCTGGGCGCGGAGATCACACTGGGTCACGGACCGATCGGCTTCGCCGCCGAGGTCCAGCGCGTGATGGACCGGCGTGACTTCGAGTCCCAGCCGCCCGAGGTGCGAGCCACCCTGAAGAGCCAGAGCTTCTCCGGGTTCGTGCCCGACATCGTGGCCCCCATGGTGTCGGGGGAGGAGACCCTGGGGGCGATCGCGGTGCGGGGTCTGAAACGTCACGCGGTCGACCCGAAGGACATCCTGCGGGTCCTCGCCCAGACCGGCGCGCTCGCCCTGGTCAGCCTGGAGCGCCTCACGGAGATGACGGCGACCGCGAACGTCGACGGGCTGACCCGCGCCTTCAACAAGCGCTTCGTCATGCAGCGCCTGGCGGAGGAGATCCGCCGGGCGCAGGACGAGAGCCACAGCCTCGCCCTCTTCCTCTTCGACATCGACCACTTCAAGCACTACAACGACCGCAACGGGCACGTGGCGGGCGACCAGGTCCTGCGAGAGCTCTCCCGGCTCGTCCAGGAGAACGTGCGCCGGGACAGCCTCTTCGGCAGGTTCGGGGGCGAGGAGTTCGTCCTCATGCTGCCGGGCGCGGACAAGGAGAAGGGACTGGCCGCCGCCGAGAACATCCGTCGCCTGATCGCCGAGCACACGTTCGAGTTCGGGGCCGACCAGCCCCTCGGGTGCCTCAGCATCAGCGGGGGTGTGGCCGCGTGCCCCGCCGACGCCACCGAGAGCGGCGGCCTCCTCCGGTCCGCCGATGAGGCCCTCTACGCCGCGAAGCGGGCGGGGCGCAACCGGGTCATGGGATCCGTCGCTCGCTACCTGGGCGCCGAGCAGGCCCAGGAGCCCGTCGAGCCCCTGGACTTCGAGGTGCCGGACGAGCCCGACGAGCCGTCGCTTCTGCGGGGCGAGGAGGCGGCCACTCGGAGGCTGCAGAGTGACGCCCACGATCCCGACGAGACGAGCCCCCTCGGGGGCCTCCGCCCGCCGAAGTAGACGCAGGCGTCGGCCGGTGCGGTAGACTCAGGTCAGCCCTCAGCCGGAGTGGCGAAACTGGCAGACGCGCGGGACTCAAAATCCCGAGGGGCTTGCGCCCCGTGTGGGTTCGATTCCCACCTCCGGCACCATCTCGCGCGGCGCGGCGCGGCGTGCCCGGCGAGCGGCTCAACGGTGCGCCTCGCTGCGGATCCCCGCCTTGGCCCGGCCGCTCTCACCAGGCCTTCACCTGGATGAGCTTGTGGGCCCCGACGTTCTCCGAGGCCTTCTCGATCACGAAGCCACCCTCGTCGTCGAACACGACCGCCGCCACGGGCATCAACACGCCGGTGCCCTTCCCGTCGTCGTCGAGGGTGAGCTCGATGACGCCCGTGCACAGCCTTCCGGTCGACGGGTCGAAGCCAGCGTCCTGGCTCCAGTTGCTGAGGACGAAGGCGGGCCGGTCGGTCACCAGCCGAACGAGCCGTCCGGCGGCGGTCTCGCGGACCGAGGCCAGGACGACCGTCCACGGACCCGGCGGAAACTCCCAGGACGAGGCGATGACGCGGCCCAGCGGCCTCTCCTCGCCGCGCCTCCGCATCACGCTCGGACCGAACGTGGCGAGGGTCCCCTTCACCTCCTCGACGTCGGCGGGGGCGCTCCACGCGTCGAGGTGGATGGTGATCTGGAGGGGCGGATCGGCGGACTGCCCGTCCCACGTGGTGCGGGCAGGGTTGTCGCCCGAGACGACGGCGGCGGTGAAGGTTTCGGCCTCCAGGTCCGGGACCCCGGCGAGCAGAAGGACAGCGACCCCGGCCGTCGCGGCGACGTTCCTCAGCACGGTCTTCACGGCATCCTCCCGACAGGGCAAGAAAGGGACACCGGAAGGCAAGCAACCGTCGTGCCGGTCGATCACGGCCTGATTTGCGGGAATGGAAAGGTCTCGGTGAGGGCCCCTGTCACCCTCGCGGCGGATCACGTCCTCGAGGGATGACGATCCCGGCCGGACGAGGGTCCGCCCCGTGTCGGGCAGGGTGCTCGTCCCGGAGATCAGCCGAAGGAGCGGTACTCCTCGAGGATGTAGTGGATCGGGTTCTGCAGCTTGTCGCCGACCCAGACCTCGTAGTGGACGTGGGGGGCGTTCGAGCGGCCGCTGCTGCCGACGAAGCCGATCACGTCGCCGCGGCGGACCCGCTGGCCCGGACGCACGTTGTAGTCCTCCATGTGCCCGTAGCGCGTGACGACGCCGAAGCCGTGGTCGATGACGATCGCCCGCCCGTAGGCGCCCCGCCGGCCCACCTCGACGACGACTCCGTCGGCGGGCGCCTTGATCTCCGTCCCCCGGGGCGCCGAGATGTCGATGCCCGGGTGGAAGCCGGGCTGGCCCGTGAAGGGATCGCTGCGTCGACCGTAGCCCGAGGAGAGATAGCCCCGGGCCGGCCAGATCGAGGGCGTGCGCGCGAGGAGCTCGGTTCGATCCGAGTAGAAGCTCTCGATCCGGCTCGATCGCTCGGTCAGATCGGCGAGCCGCCGCGCCAGCGACCGCACCGCGAGATCCGTGTCGTGTGGGGGCGGGATCGTCTCGCTCCAGGTGGCGCCTCCCTGGCCGGCAGCGACGTCCTCGCCGGGCTGGATCTGCTCGACCCCGGAGACCACGCCCAGCTTCGTCACCGTCCGCTGGAGCAGGGCGATCCGGCTCTCGAACCGGCCGAGGCTCAGGTTGTAGTCCTGGGCCTGCTCGGTGAGCACGGCGTTCCGGAGGCGAAGCGCCTCCATCTCCCTCACCTGCCAGTTGAGCCTGGCGTAGTGGACGAGGAGGCCGCCCGCGACGAGGACGGCGGCGGCCAGGGACCCCAACAGCCCGCGCGCGAGCCGCACCGGGACACGGATCTTCCGGGGTGCCGAGCGGGCATCCGGGATGAGTATCAGCGTGTAGCACTCCTCCGGCATCAGACCGCCTCCCCCGGGCACGGGCCGGTGCCCGGCGCCATCTCCACCGCGTCACTGCAATCGGCGGACCATCAGCCCGGGACAACGCCTCTCGCATCAACTTCAATGAGAACAACCATTTACGGCATCCACCACGGGTGAAGACGGACGTCTGGGAATCGATCTCGTGTCCGAGTCTGGGACACCGGGAGCGGCGGCGGGGCGCCGGGCCGGGGACCGGAAACGACCGGCGTGAGGTACCGTTGGGGTTCCCGAGTGGAGTCCCGCGCATGCCCCGAAGCACATCCGGCATCATCGTGGACGGTGGCCGGCCGGTGCCGGTTGAGTCGCCTGAGCGCGGCGAGCAGGACTGACCGTGTCCGATCTGCCGGGCACCAACCAGGCGGAGGGGCAGGGAATCGAGCGCCTTCGGCTCGGTCGGGGGGGCTGGTCCGTGCTCGCAGCTGACGCCGGTGTCGCCTGGGGTGTGGCCCTGCTCCTGTGGGCTCAGCGCGGGATCGACGAGGTCTCCATGCAGTGGTCCGCCGGTCTCGACCCGAGCGGCCTCCTCATCGAATCGGCCCGGGTGGCGAGCCGCTACGGGAAGTCGGCCATGGGCGCCATACTCCTCGCGAGCCTCTTCGCGTCGATCCGCCTGGAGTCCTGGCGGCGGATCCGTCCGGTCTTCCTCCTGACTCTCCTGTCCCTCGCCGTCTCGGGAATCGCGGGCGACCTGCTGAAGGAGCTGGTCGAGCGGCCACGGCCCTCTATCCAGTACCCCGCCCTCAGCTTCGCCGCCGACGAGTCGACCACCTGGTCGTTCCCCTCCGGGCACTCCACGAAGAGCGTGGCCCTGGCCCTGCCCCTTCTCCTGTTCGTCGACGGTGGACGCGGCTGGCGGGGAGTCCTCAAGGGGGCTCTCGCCGCACTTGCGCTGTTCGTGTGCGCCTCCCGGGTCGTCCTGGGGGCTCACTTCCCCAGCGACGTCGTGGGCGGCCTGGCCATGGCCCTGAGTGGGCTGCCGCTCGCGGTGCGCGCGGCCAACTCGATCCTGGATCGGATGACCGCGCGGGACCTGGATCGGGCCAGCCGGATCTGGATTGGCGTCTACGCCGTGCTCGTCCTCATCCTGTGGGCGCTCTCCTGAGCGGATGAGCTGGGTTCGGAAGCAGCGCCTGGGCCCGAGCAGACGCCCTCGGGGTGCAAGACGGGTGTGATCCCGTCAGCCGGCCAGCGACACGAGCGCGATGAGCAGCGCCAGCGCCAGGAGCCCGGCGCCGATCGCGCCCAGGATCTTCCAGGTCGAGTACGGGGCGCGACCCAGGAGACGGGTCGGATCCTGGCCCGAGATGACGGTGCGGAAGAGGCGTCCCCGGTAGCGATAGGCGATGACGTAGGCCGGGAAGGCGTAGCGCCGGGTCACCAGGCGTCGCAGGAGGATGGCGGCCGAGAAGTTACGGAAACGGGAGCCGGGGATGATGCCGTCTTTCACCCGGTGCTCGGCCAGTCGCCCCATGGCCTCGGCCACCCGCTGGCGCGCGGCGGAGCGCCGGATGTCGAACTGCTCGACGATGGTCTCGCCGTCGACACCCTCGGGCTGCCCGCGCGCGGTGTCGAGCCGGTAGCTACTGGTCAAGTGCGTGGCCTCGGCCTCCGACAGTCCCCGGGTGGCGGGGACGAGGATGTCGCGGAAGGGCATCTCCAGACGGCCGGCGTGGGGGGCCCAGGGCGCCTTGCGCCGCCCGTAGTCCGAGTCGCCGGCCCAGCTGACGAGGGCGTCGGCCAGGAACACCCAGCCCACCCACCACAGTGCCTTGAGCGACTCGAGGCGGGCCGAGGAGGCGAGGTCGGAGGGACGGAAGAAGCCGAGCCCGCCGAGCCACTGGCGGTAGGCCCCGGTGGCCTGAGCCCGGGTCACGGTGAAGGGGAGGAAGTGGCGGGTCTGCTCCATCGGGTCCGACGGCGTCTCCAGGCGCGTGACCGACCCGCAGAAGGCGCACTTCGGGGCGCGGGCCTTCTCGCTGTAGGACACCGCGGCCCCGCACCCATCGCAGCGCAGGACCTCGACCTTCGCCTCCGGCTGGTCCACGCCTTCCGCCGCCGGGACCGCCTGGTAGCAGATCGGGCAGCGGAGGTCGTCCCCTTCGATGGGGCTGTCACAGCGCGCGCAGGAAGGGGCGGCGGCGGTCATTGAAGCAGCCACCCGACGAGACGCACGAGCCCGACGAGGGCCAGTACACCCAGGGCGATGAGGCCGACCTTGGCCCAGGACAGGGGGACCTTCCCGAAGACCTTGCCGGTCTGCCCGTTGACCAGCACCCGGAGCGGGGGCTTCTCATCGTCGTAGCGGATGGCGAAGACCCAGAGGGGGACGAGCGTGAGGTCGATGGACTCGTCGACGAGCTCGACGTGGTGGCGGAGTTGCTGGACGCTGTCGCCGGGGAGGAACCGACGCAGAAGTCGATCGATGCGCTGGGTGGCCTCCAGACGCCCGAGCCGACGGCACTCCTCGCGGCTCAGAGACGGCTCTTCGGAGATCCACCCGGAGACGAGCCCGGGGGTGTAGCGCGTGAGGGCGCCGAGGTCGAAGGGCTCGACCCCCTCGATCTCGTCGTTGGGGATGCCCCGCGACGCGGTGACCAGGATGTCGGCGACGTAGGCGGAGTACCGCCCCTCGAGGTCCCGGTACTCGGTCCGCTTCTTGTCGTCGCTGTCCTTGTAGCGCTCACCGATGGAGACGTGGTAGCTCGTGTGCGCCGTCGCGGAGTACAGATAGGCCGGCAGATAGATGCCCTTCACCCTCTCGGCCGAGCGGTCCTTGAGGCCGAAGGGCGCCATCCACCGGCCCCGGACCCAGCGGCGCATGCCGCGCGCGGCGTCTTCGCGGGTGACGGCGAATCCCAGCCCGAAGACCGGGTCCGGCCGGTCCTCGGTGACCGGCCGGTCCACCACCGAGGGCGAGTCGCAGTACGGGCAGCGGGCCGTCCGCTGAAGGGGCTCGAAGTGGATCTGCGCCCCGCATGAGCGACACGAGACCTCGACGCGCTGATCCGTGGCTTCCATCGATCCTCGTCGTGTCTCAGACGACCTCGACCCAGGATCCCTTGCGCGCCGCCTCGTACATCGCGGCCATGACCACGACGCGGGCCGCGGCCTCGTCCGGGGTGACCAGGTGCGTGGTGTCCCCGCCGGCCACGGCATCCACGAACTGGTCGAGCGGCGCCGGTGGCGGGGGCGGCAGCTCGGTCCAGGGCTCGGCGAGGCTCGAGCCCTGGACCCTCTTCGACTCGAAGCGCAGGGCGCCGTTCACGACGAGGGCCTGGCCCTCGGTCCCGGCGATCACGAGCTTCACCGGGTCCGCGATGTCCACCCAGCCCGCGGTCAGCGTTCCCGTGACCCCGCTCGCGAACCTCATCAGGGACGTGCCCGCCTCATCGCAGTCGTCGTAGCGCCCGGTCACCACCTTGATGTCCGCGCTCACCGCCTTCACGTCGCCCAGCAGCCACATGAGGATGTCGAGGGAGTGGGTGCCGAGGTCGCCGAAGGCCCCGACCCCGGCCACCTTCGGGTCGGCCATCCAGCGCCAGGTGTTGGCGGGATCATCGGGCTTCTCGTCGAACCAGCCCCCGAGGGAGCCTCCGTGGACGTTCCAGGCCTGGGCGCGGGTGATCGTCCCGAAGCCCCCGGCCGCAATCTGCTCCTTGAGGAAGATGTGCTTCGGGTCCGTGCGCATGAAGTACCCGGTGGTGAAGAGGAGCCCCGCCTCGTCGATGGCGGCGGCCATCTCGAGGCTCCCCTTCGCGGTGACCCCCAGGGGCTTCTCCACGAACATGTGCTTTCCCGCCTTCGCGGCGGCGGCGACGAGCTCGGAGTGCCGGTCGGTCTCGGAGCAGATCACCACGCCCTGGACCTCCGGGTCCGAGAAGACCTGGCCCGGGCTCCCGGCGATCTGCGCCCCGAGGTCGGTGGCACGCACCTGCGCCCGCGCGGGGTCGTGGTCCCAGACCCACTTCACGCGAACGTCCGCCCGCCCGTTGAGCAGCTTCACGAACCCGGGCGTGTGGACGTGCGCGACCCCGACGAAGGCCAGCACGACCTGGCTCCCGGCGGCGGCGTGCAACGCGGTCGGGGCCGTGGCCAGCGCCGCCCCCGCGACGCCGGCGGTCCTCAGGAAGCTCCGGCGGGTGCTCGTATCGCTCATCGTGCGAGGCTCCTTCCCTGGGGATCCGGCGGGGTCACGATCGTCGTGGCCCCGTCGACGAGGAGCTTAGGCATGCTCCGGGGTGGCGTCAATGGTGCAGCAGGCTCAGCGACCCCTCTGCCGCGGGACGGGAAGCGGGAGGCCCTCCCGGATGCGGCGGGAGAAGGCGGGGTCCTGGTCGGCGGCCCGGGCGGCGTCGTTGACGCAGGAGCGTCTCCGCAGCTCCTCGAAAGACATCCTCGTGTCCAGTGCCCCGCGCTCCCAGGCGTACTGGGGGGCGTACCCGCTCAGCAGCACCTTCCAGCTCATGGGCGCGGCCCCGGGGTTGACCCGGAGATGGGTCACGATCGCCGTCGTGCAGTTGGTGGTGAGGGTGTTGTACCAGCGCGGGCTCTGGGCCAGCGCGTTGATCTCGCGCAGGTAGTCCAAGAACACGGGACGAATCTCCTCGGGGCGCGCGTCCGTGCGGTAGAGGTAGACGTCCTCGGGCGGGTCCTGGCGGTAGCTCGTGCGGAGCCGGATGAGGTCGCGCTCATCCGCCACCACGTAGAAGAGCTCGTACTGCTTGAAGAAGCCGGCGACGGCCGAGTAGCCCTCGGTGCGCTCCCGGCGTGTCTCGATGGAGAAGGCGACGAAGTCCTGGCCGACGAAGCCGAAGCTCAGCATCACGTGGGCGACGGCGTCGCCCATCCAGTAGGAGGCCACCAGGTCCAAGGAGTCGAGGCGCCGCAGGTCGTAGGCGCGCGTCTCGTAGCGGGGGGTGAAGTCGGTCTCGGTCCGGTAGTCGAAGTTGCGGACGTCGTGGAGTGTGACCCGGTCACCGTCGATCGTCGCCCGGGGGAGCACGGCGTACTCCGGCGCCCAGTCGCGGTCGAGCGAGGGCGGGATCCTGCCCCACCAGGCCGCGAGCAGGGCGCACGCAAGCGCGAAGACCGTCGCCGCCCGCCACCGGGTGCGGGGGCGCCCGAAGGCACCGAGCGACACCAGGCCGAAGGCCGCGAACGAGACCGCGAGGGCGGTGCGCAGGCCGTCGCTCGCGATGTCGGAGTAGTGGATGGCGAGCACGCCCCACGCCGTCAGCCCCGCCCCGAGGAGGGCCAGGAGAGGCAGCACGAGCAGCCGGTTGGCCAAGGCCTCGCCCCTCAGCGGGCCCGGGCCACGAGCAGGGTCAGGTCGTCCTCCTGCTCGCTGCCGCTGAAGCGGCGGACGGTGTCGACCACCGCCCCGAGAAGCTCGGCTACCGGCTTCTCGATGTGCGCCTCCACCGTCGCCAGCAGCCGCTCCTCGCCGAAGTCCTCCCCGTCGTCGGAGAGGGCGTCGGTCGCCCCGTCGGAGAAGACGACGAGTGTGTCTCCCGGGCGGAGCTCGACCTCGGCCGTCTCACAGGACCAGGGCTCCATCAGTCCGACCACCATGCCCGTCGGAGCGAGGCGCTCCACCTCTCCCCCCTGGGCGCGGAGCAGCATCGGGGGGTTGTGACCGCAGTTCGCGTAGTGCAGGCGGCGGGAGGTGTCGTCGTAGACCCCCAGGAAGAGGGTGGCGTAGTGGTGCGTCTCGCTCGAGTCGTGCAGCAGCTGGTTCACCTCCGCGAGCTGCGGGGCCAGGGAGTCGCCGGCCTGGGCGGAGCGGCTCCGGAGGGTGGCCTGGAGGCTCGCCATGAGGAGCGCCGCCGAGAAGCCCTTGCCCGAGATGTCGGCCAACACCAGCCCCACCCGCCCGGGACCGAGGTCCAGGAAGTCGTAGTAGTCGCCCCCCACCGCACGGGCCTGCAGGCAGCCCCCCACGCACTCGAGCGTCTCCAGCTCCGGCGGGGACTGGGGCAGGAGGCGGCGCTGCACCTGGCCGGCGAGACGGAGCTCGTGGTCGGTGCGGCGTTGGCCCTCGAGGCGCTCGGCCATCTCCTCGGCGAGCCGTATGCCCTCGAGGGCGACACCGGCCTGACCGGCCACCGTCTCCAGCAGCCGGCGGTCCTCCCCCGAGTACGGCTCCTCCGACAGCCTGGGACCCAGCACGATCAGCCCGAGCAGGCGCCCGTCGCGCCCGGTGAGCGGGACCAGGCACTCCGGCTCGAGGGGTCGGAAGGGCTCGAAGGCCCCCGCCTCCCGCACGTCGTCGTCGGTGGCATCGGCGCTGCGCGCCCGCCCGGCGAAGATCTCGGGGGGCACGAGGTCGTCGGGGAGGTCCAGCGTGTCGGTGGTGGCCACCGCGTGCAGCCGCCCGTCGCGGCCCTCCAGGTAGACGGCGAGGGACCGCGGCAGCAGCGCCGCGTGGATCTGATCCTGGAGGAGACGCGCGATCTCCTCCCGGCTGTCCGAGGTGCGGATCCGGGACGCCAGCTCCTGGAGCACCTGGCGGACGTCGTAGGTCCGACGAAAGAAGGCCCGGTCGATCCGCTCGCGGACCCGCCGGTGCAACCGGGTCGCCCCCCAGGCCAGCAGCGTCCCGAAGCCCGCCCCCAGGGTGAACGCGACCGCCGCCGCCCCTTCCCCCGCGTCGTGTCGAGGGGTGACCGCCCGCGCCACGAGCAGGGTGGCCCCCAGGGCCAGGAACAGCAGGACGCCCACCGCCCCCCGCTGGACCAGCAGGTAGCGGGCGCTGCGCCGGAGGAGCACCGGCACCTCGAGCACCCGGTGCTTGATCACCGCGTAGGCGTACGACACGGGGAGCAGCGACAACGCCAGCACCGCCGGGGCCCAGACCCAGAAGCCGAGGGCCGCCGGAGGTCGGCGCATCACCACCGCCGCCGCCTGGAGGATGAGGGCCGGGACCAGGCCGAGGAGGGTGCCCCACAGGATGACGCGAGCTTTGCGCCGCACGTCGGGAACGGGCGAGCGCACGGTGTTCCACAGCAGGGAAGCCAGGCCCAGGGTGAAGCCGCCGAACGAGTAGACCAGCCCCGTGACCGGCACGAGCGAGCCCAGGGAGCGGGCCCCGGCCAGAAGTGGATGGAGGGTCCCCATCGTGCTCGCGGCCACGGCGAGCGGAAGGGCCACGACGGCGCCCGCTCCCAGCCAGGTCCACTTCAGCCAGGGCGCGCGGACGTCCAGCGCCGAGCGTCCAGGAAACACGGAGAAGAAGAAGAGCGTGACGGCCGGGACCAGCCCGGCGAAGACGATCTGGTAGGCGAGGCAGAACCGCCGCAGCAGCCAGGGAACGTGCGCCAGCTCCGGCACTGGCGCCCCGGCCACGAGGCCCGCGAAGACCAGGGTCAGCAGCCAGGCGTTGCGGTCGTCCGGCCGCAGGAGGAGAACCGCCAGGCCGACCACCACGAAGGGGACGGGGTAGAGCGACACGAGCTGGATGGCCAGGGTCCGCCCCAGGGGCTGAGGCTCGGGGGCCCCGAGAACGAGCCCGAGCTCGAGGGATTCGGAATCCGGACCCGCACGCCTCTCCACCGAGAGCTCCACCGCGTCGCCGGGTTGCCGGCTCAGGACGAGATCGAGGATGGGATTCGGGCCGCGCGGGCGCTGGCCGTCGAGAGCGACGATCTCGTCGCCCGGGCGCAGGTCCGCCGTGGCCGCAGGGCTGCCCTCGTAGACGTGCTCGACGTGGATCGTCCGCGTCTGGCGCGAGTAGCGGGACTCGATGCCCAGCCGCGCTTGGGGTTGCAGACGGACGGTGTAGAGCCAGACCCCCGCGTAGAGAAGCGTGGCGGCGGCGAACACCCAGGCCAGCAGGGTCAGGAGCCGGTGGGCTCGGGGAGGCACGGCCCCATCTTATGTCGGAGAAGGTGTCGGGGGACGCCGGGAGGCTCGCTCAAGACGCCTTCGACCCGGAGTCGAAGCGACCCGGGCATCCCTCGATCCGGCGCTCGACGGTGGGCGGCACGGTCAGCCCTCGAGAATCTCCTTGACCAGCTCCACCAGTGGCCCCGGGAACAGGCACAGACGGAGGGAGGTGACGCTCGACCCGGGGTGGCTGGCCCAGAAGCCCCGCACCGCGGCCACGTACGCCCGCGAGCACACTTCGAGAGGGACTGCGAAGATCCCGCTGCTCACCGCCGGGAAGGACACCGAGGTCCATCCCCGCTCGTGAGCGCGGAGGAAGGCGGCCCGCAGCGCCGCTTCCAGCCTCTCCCCTTCCTGCCCGAGGCCCTGGTGCGGCCCGACCGCGTGGATCACGCCCTTGAAGGGGAGCGCCCCCGCCGTCGTGACCACCGCCTCCCCGACCGGGATCGCACCCCGCTCGGCGACGATCCGGTTGCCTTCCTCGACCAGGGCGGGGCCCGCAGCCCGCGCGATGGCCGCCGCCACCCCGCCGCCGTGAGCCAGGTGCCCGTTCGCGGCATTGACGATCGCATCCACCGACTCCTCGAGCAGGTTGCCCAGGACCAGCTCGAAGGCCCCGCCCCCGGTCAGATCTTCCCGCGCCACGACCTCAGCCGCCACGGCGTCCTCCTTCCCGGCTCCCCGGCCCGACTCGCGGGCCCTACGGCAGCAGGAGCACCTTGCCCGTCGTCTTCCGCCCCTCCAGGGCCCGGTGGGCCTCGGCCGCCTCCGCGAGCGGGAAGGTGGCGCCGATCCGCACCCGCAGCTTGCCGGTGGCCACTCCGTCGAGCACGTCGACGGACCGCCGCTCGAGGCTGACGCGATCGGCGATGTGATGGAAGAGCACCGGACGCGTGAGAAACAGCGAGCCCTTCTGCGAGAGGATCAGGGGGTCGATGGGGTCGACGGGCCCGCTCGCGTTCCCGAAGAACACCATCATGCCTCGGGGAGCGAGGCAGTCCAGGCTCTTCTCCGCCGTGGCCTTCCCCACCCCGTCGTAGACGACGTTCACGCCCTTCCCGTCGGTCAGGCGCCGCACCGCCTCGAGGAAGTCGTCCCGCGTGTACAGGATGACCTCGTCGGCTCCCGCCTCCCGGGCGAGGGCCGCCTTCTCCTCGGTCGAGACGGTGCCGAAGACGCGGGCTCCGGCCTCCTTTGCCATCTGGACCAGCAGCAGCCCCACGCCCCCGGCGGCGGCGTGGACGAGGCACGTGTCGCCGCTCTCTAGCGGGTAGGTGCTCGAGCTGAGATAGTGCGCGGTGAGCCCCTGGAGCATCACCGCGGCCGCATCGCGGGTCGCGACCTCGGGGGGGATGAGGACGGCCTGGTCCTGGGGGACGATCGCGCTCTCGGCGTAGGAGCCCAGGACCCGGGTCCAGGCGACGCGGTCGCCTTCCCCGAAGGCGGACACACCCTGTCCGACTCCCGCGACGACGCCGGCGCCTTCGAGCCCGGGGGTGAACGGCAGCGGGTTCGGGTACAGGCCCGTGCGGTGGTAGACGTCGATGAAGTTCAGCCCCGCCGCCTCTACGCGGACCAGAAGCTCTCCCGGGGCCGGGACGGGCTCGGGCAGGCCGGCCAGCTTCAGGACCTCGGGACCGCCGTGGCTCTCGACGCGAATGGCTCTCATCGGAATCACCCTCCGCTTCAACCCGTATAGGTTACGTCGAGTCGTGCTACGCTCGCGCGTGGGAAGGAAGCTCCGTTGCGCCTGAAGCTCACACGGCGGGAGATGGCGCTGCTGGCCCTGGTCGCAGGGGCGACCCTCGTCTGGCTGTGGCAGCCCTTCGGCGACGGAGGGGCGGCACCCTCCGCGCTGTCCCCGTCCCGCCCGCAGGGTCCCACCGAACCCGTCCGCCGCATCGATCTCGCCCGTATCGAAACGCCCCCCCCTGACGTCGAGATCGGCCGCCGCGATCTGTTCGCCTACGGTGTCCCCCGGCGCGCCGCCGGGGTCGAGGAGAGCCCGGCGACGACGCCCGTCGCCTCGCCGCCGCCTCGAAACGCCGCCGCGGCGGCGAGGGGCACGGCGACCGGTCCCGGGGGGTCGGGCCTGCCCGCGATGAACCTGAGGTTCATCGGCTCGGTGGGAAACGCGCAGGGGGTGATGGTGGCGGTCCTGGTCACCGAGCGCAACGAGGTCCTCACCGGCCAGCCCGGGGACGTGATCGCCAACCGCTACCGGATCGAGAAGATCGGCATCGAGTCGGTCGATCTCCAGGACGTCGGCACCGGCCAGTCGCGGCGTATCCCCCTCAAGGGGGACTAGGCTAGCTCGCGCCCAGCTTGCGCCGGGCCTCGGGCAGCGACAGCGCTCGCTCGATGTTGTTCGTCTGCGAGGCCACCACCTCCTCGTAGGCCTTGCGGGCCTCCGTCCACCGTCCCGCCCTCTCGTAGGCCCGGGCCAGGAGAAGGCGCTGGAAGGGATCGCTCGGATTGGCCTGCTCCAGATGCTCGATGGCGGCCTCCGTCTTTCCCGCCTCCAGCTTGCAGTAGCCCGCGAGGTAGTGGTACGCAGCCTCGAACTGCTCGGCCTCCTCGCCCCCCTCGTCGATCATCTTTCGAACCGTGACCACGTTCTTCCAGGCCTCCTCGTGACGGCCCAAGCGCGCCAGGGTGCGGCTCTGGCCGTGCAGCAGGCGGCCGTACCAGATCTTCTTCTGGGTCTCGTCGAGGTCGCTGCCGGGGACGCTCGCGTAGCCGTGCTCGTACGCTTCCATCGCCTCATCGAGCCGGCCGTTCTCCAGGTAGATGCGGGCGATGGAGTTCCAGATGAAGACCTCGGGAATCCCGAACGGTCGCCCGGCCTCCTCGTACTCGGCAGCGAACCGGGTGAGCGTTTCGAGCGCGGCGTCCACATTGCCCTCGTACAGGTGCGTGAAGGCCACCTGGTAGCGGATGTTGGCGGGGGCGGCGTCGGCCGGCACCTTCGCGAGAGCGTTCTCGAGGGCGGCGCGGGCTTCCGCGTAGTGCCCGTCGAGGATGAGCGTGCCGGCCAGCGCCGCGTGGACGCGAGGCGTGGAGTCGTCGAGGGCCAGGGCTCGCTCGAAGGACCTGCGCGCTTCGACGGTGCGCCCGTCCATCTGCTGGTACTGCCCGATCACCATCCACAGCATGCGCTCACCGGGGTACTCCTCGGCCAGCTCCTGCAGGGGCGCGATGGCGGCGATGTTGGGCGCGGTCGAGGGGTCCTTGAAGGTGGTCGCCTGGAGCTCGATGTACCGCCGGTGGCTGTCCGGGGCCTTCCGGGCCAGGTCCTCCGCCTTCGCCAGCGCCTCCATGTCCGGCGGGAACTGGTAGGCCCGGTAGAGCCACGCCAGCGCGAACGCGGGATCGGCCTCGATGGCCGCCGTGGCCAGCTCCTGGATCGCCGGTCCGAACTGAAGGTTCTCCTGGCGCTGCTGGAGCTCCTGTATCTTCGCCGCGGCCTCCGGCGACTCCGTCCCGGGCGGAAAGGCCTTCGGGTTCACCTCTCCCGCGTGAACCGTGGCCGCGAGGAGCAGGGCCGTGCCTGCCTTCATCAATGGGAACAGCGTCATGTGTGGAACCCTCTCGTCTCCTTCGGCGTCCGCGGCGTCGCGGGCGAGTCCCCTGCTTCTGGGCTACGGCTCAAGCTACGGCGGGCCGCACAGCTTTGTTCCGTTGTCCGACGCGTCCTGCCTTCGATCCAGATTCCTGGACGTGAGCTGGCGACGCCACTCGGGGTTGGAGACGAACGGGGCTACCCCGGAACCTCGATGGTGCCCTCCAAGTACTTCACCGCGCGTCCGGCGATCTCGACGCGTTCGCCCCGGAGCTCGCAGAAGAGCTCGCCGCTGCGGGGTGAGATCTGCCGCGCGCGCAGGGTCGTCTTCCCGAGACGCCGGGCCCAGAAGGGGACGAGCGTGCAGTGGGCGGAGCCCGTCACCGGGTCCTCGGGGATCCCGAAGGCCGGGGCGAAGAAGCGCGACACGAAGTCGCACTCGTCTCCGGGGGCAGTGGCGATGACCCCGGTGACGTCGAAGGCGGCCACCTTCCGCATGTCGGGAACGAGGCCCCGGACATCCTCCTCCCGCTCGTAGACCGCCATCAGGTCGCGGGCGGACAGGACCGCAGACGGGGCGCGGCCGAGTGCCTCCCCGAGAGGCCCCGCGTGCGTGGCGGACGGCATCGGCGGACGGGACGGGAAGTCGAGGGCGAGGCGATCGCCCTCCGCCACCACGCCCAGGGGACCGCTCTTCGACCGGAAGACGACCTCCGTCCGACCGGGCTCCAGGTCGTTGAAGACCACCCAGGCCGAGGCGAGGGTGGCGTGGCCGCACAGGTCCACCTCTGCCGTGGGGGTCATCCACCGGATCTCGTACTCGCCCTGTCCTCCGACGAGGAAGGCGGTCTCGGCCAGGTTGTTCTCGGCGGCGATCCCCTGCAGCGTCGTGTCGTCGAGCCAGGCGTCGAGGGGGACCACCGCCGCGGGGTTGCCGGTGAAGACCCGGTGGGCGAATGCGTCGATCTGGAAAAGACGGAGCTTCATGGGCGGCCTCCCGGAGACGGAGCGGAGAACGGAAACGGAGAACGGAGGATTCCGAGCCCGCCGCTCGGACGATGGCGGACTCGGAATGATATACGGGAGACAATGGTTCCCATGTCCGACATCGAGCCCTCCCCCGCCTCCGTCGAGGCCGGCGAGCTGTTCGCCCGCTTCGTCGAGCTGATCGCCCGTCTGCGTGCCCCCGGGGGCTGCCCCTGGGACCGCGAGCAGACCCACGACACCGTCAAGCCCATGACGATCGAGGAGGCCTACGAGGTCGCCCACGCCATCGACGAGGAGGACGACGACGAGCTGATGGGCGAGCTGGGCGACCTGCTCCTCCAGGTCGTGTTCCACGCGAGCATCGCCGAGGAGCGGAAGGCCTTCGCCCTGAAGGAGATCATCGAGCGGGTCTCGGACAAGATGATCCGCCGACACCCCCACGTCTTCGGCGAGGACGACGCCTCGACAGCGGGCGAGGTGCTGCGCAGCTGGGAGGCGATCAAGGCCCGGGAGCGGGAGGAGAAGGGCAAGGACGACGACTCCATGCTCGACAGCGTCCACCGCGGGCTCCCGGCGGTGATGGAGGCCTTCCAGATGACGACGAAGGTCTCCCGCGTCGGCTTCGACTGGGCCGACGCCGACGGGGCCCTCGTGAAGCTGGACGAGGAGGTGCTGGAGCTGCGCGAGGCCGCGCGGGAGAAGGCCGAAGAGAAGGCCATCGCCGAGGAGGTCGGGGACCTCCTGTTCGTCGCGGTCAACGTCGCCCGCCTGACCGGGGTCGATCCGGAGAGCGCTCTCAAGGCGGCGAACCGGAAGTTCCGCCGGCGTTTCCACCACGTGGAAAAGCGGCTGCGCGAGGACGGACGCGGACCGGCCGACTCGAACCTGGAGGAGATGGACCGTCTCTGGGATGAGGCCAAGGCCCTCGAGCGGAAGGGCGGCGACTCCCGGGGGCCCTGACACGAGAGCGCGGGGACGCCCCGAGCGGAGGGCGAGCCTCAGCGCGACACGTCGGCGCTCGGGTGGACCCCGGGCAGGATGCCCCGCCTCCGGGATCCCGTGTGATACCTTCCCCGCACCTCCGTATATCGGGATGGCATGGGCGGTGTGAGACTCCTCGAGTGGCTGGCTCCCCTCGCCGTCGACGAGGTCGTCGACTGGGACGCGGTCTACCGGGAGGAGCTGCCCCGGGTCTACAACTTCCACCGTTACCGCGTCTTCGATCGGGCCGCGGCCGAGGACCTGACGTCGAGCACATTCGAGAAGGCCTGGCGGGCTCGCCATCGCTACCGGAAGGATCGAGCGTCGGTCTCGACCTGGCTCCTCTCCATCGCCCGCAACGTGGCCATCGACCACTTCCGGCGCGCCGGGGTGCGTCCGGAGGTCCCGCTCGCGGACGAGATGGTGTTCGACGGCGCCACGCCGGAAGACGAGGCGGCGCGTCGGGAGGAGCAGGGCCGCCTGGCGGCCCTCCTGGCCGGCCTGCCCCCGCGCGAGCGCGAGCTGGTCGCCCTGAAGTACGGGGCCGGCGCCACCAACCGTGCCATCGCGAAGGTCACCGGGCTCAGCGAGTCGAACGTGGGGACGATCCTGCACCGCACGGTCGCCGCGCTGCGCGTCGCCTGGGACGAAGGAGGCCCACAGTGAGTGAAGAGTTCCTGTCCAGGCTCCGCGAGGAGCCGCACCCCGAGCTCACCGACGGGCTGAAACGACGCCTCGACCACATGGACGCCGAATCCGGGGCCCCCGCCCGCCCGCGGTGGTGGCCCCGCCCCATCTTCGTGGGCGCGCTGGCGGTGGCGACCGTCGCCGTGGCCTTCACCCTGCCCCCGGTGCGGGCGGTGGCCCGTGAGTTCCTGGATCTGTTTCGCGTGCAGCGCTTCGCGGCGGTGCCGGTCGACCCCGAGCGACTCGACCGTCTCCGCACGGGCGGGATCGACCTCAGGACGCTCGTGGGTGAACAGGTCGAGGTCCTCGACCCAGCCCAGGAGCCGGAGGTCGTGGAGTCCCCGGAGCTGGCCTCGGCCCTGGCCGGGGTCGACGTCCGGCTTCCCACCGCGCCGCCCCACGACACCCGCCTCGAGGAGGTCGCGGTGGTGCGTCCGGGCGCCTTCCGCATCCGGATCGACACCGCGAAGCTGGGCGAGCTGGCCGCGCTGCTCGGCGTCGAAGACGCTCGAGCTCCTGCCTCGTGGGACGGGGCGACGATCGAGGTCCACGCGCCGCCGGCCGTCGCCCTGCGCTACGCGCGGGGCGAGAGCCAGTTCGTGCTGGTGCAGTCGCCCGGACCCGAGGTCGCGCTCCCCGACGACGTCGATCTCGCCGAGCTCGGCGCCCTCGGCCTGCAGATGGCGGGGATGAGCGCGGAGGAGGCGCAGCTGTTCGCGCACCGGATCGACTGGCGCAGCACCCTCCTGGTTCCGATCCCGGCCGAGGGGGGGAGCTTCCGCGAGGTGGACGTCCGCGGCCGAAAGGGACTGCTCGTCACCGGCCGTCAGCCGGAGAGGACGACCGGGGACGGCACCCCGCGGCCCGGGCGCTGGCGGTCGGTGCTGCTGTGGGCCGACGAGGATCGGGTGTACGCGGCCACGGGCCCGGGGCACGGGCTCGAGGTCCTGGAGATGGCGGAGTCCGTCGAGCAGCGATGAGCGTGCCCGCTCTCGAGTCCCGCGCCCTGCGCAAGGAGTTCGGCCCCAAGGTCGCGGTGCGGGAGCTGTCGCTGGTCGTGCCCGAGGGCGAGGTGTTCGGCTTCCTGGGGCCGAACGGGGCGGGAAAGACGACCTCCATGAAGATGCTCCTGGGCCTCGTCCGCCCCACCTCGGGGCAGGGCCGGGTCCTCGGCCGCGACCTCGGCGACCCCCGGGGCCGGGCCCGGGTGGGCTACCTGCCCGAGCACTTCGCCTTCCACGAGTGGCTGGGAGGACGCGAGCTGCTCCGCTATCACGGCCGGCTCCTCGGCCTCCCCTCTCGCGGCCTCGACGCGCACGTCGAGGACCGCCTCCGGCGGGTCGATCTCGCCGAGGCGGCCTCGCGCCGCGTGCGCGAGTACTCCAAGGGAATGAAGCAGCGCCTCGGACTCGCGCAGGCCCTCCTCGGTGAGCCCGCCCTCGTCTTCCTCGACGAGCCCACCTCCGGCCTCGACCCCCTCGGACGACGCCTGGTCCGGGACCTCATCCACGATCTGAGGGCGCGGGGCACCACCGTCTTCCTGAACTCCCACCTGCTGAGCGAGGTGGAGCTGACGTGCGATCGAGTGGCCTTCGTCAAGGACGGCCGCACGGTGCGGGACATGCGCCTCGGCGCCGAGGAGCGCGAGCTGCAGGTCGAGATGCGCCTGGATCGCCCCGCCGCCGGGCTCGCCGGTGGCCTCTCCCGCTTCGGGCACGACGTCCAGGCCGAGGGCCGCCGCCTGAGCCTCCGTGTGACCGGCGAGGACCGTCTGCCCGAGATCACCCGCTGGCTGGCCGGCGAAGGCGTCGGCCTCTACCACCTGGCCGCGCGGCGACCCTCCCTCGAGGAGATCTTCCTGGAGGTGATCGGGGAGGCGAGTGTCGTCGCGTGAGACCCCGCAGGGGGGTTCGGCGAAGGGTCCGGGGTGGGTCCGGGCCGTCATGACCGTGGCCGGTCTGACCTTCACCGAGGCCCGCCGACGACGCATCCTGGCCGCGGCTCTCGTCCTCGGCGCAGCCTTCGTGGCGCTGTTCGGAGTCGGGCTCTACTTCATGAGCCGCGACATCGAGGCCCACGCCCCCCCAGTCAGCAGGCCCTCTTCCTGAACCTCATCACCCTGACCGCGCTCTATGCCGCCAACTTCCTGATCGTGATGACCTCGGTCCTCGTCACCGTCGACACCCTGGCCGGCGAGATCGGCTCGGGAGTGATCGAGACGCTGTGCACCAAGCCCGTGCCGCGGGCAGCGGTGGCGCTGGGCAAGTGGCTCGGCTGCTGGCTGGTCCTCGTCGTCTATGGCTTCGTCCTGTGCGGGGGCGTGCTCGCGGTGGCGTTCGTGGTGGGCGGGACCACGCCCCCGAACGCGGGACGGGGGCTGGCCCTGATCCTGCTCGAGGGGACGATCCTCCTGACCCTCGCCCTGGCCGGCGGGACGCGCCTGTCGACGCTGGCCAACGGGGTCACCGTCTTCGGCCTGTACGGCCTCGCCTTCGTGGGCGGCTGGATGGAGCAGATCGGGACGATGGCCGGCAACGCCAGTGCCCGCTACATCGGGATCGCGGCCAGCCTCCTCGTGCCGACCGAGTCCCTCTGGCAGCTGGCCGCCTACCACATGCAGCCGTCGATCGCGCGGGACGTCCAGATCGGGCCGTTCCTGACCGCGTCGGTGCCGAGCCCGGCGATGGTGGCCTGGGCGCTGGGGTACGCCCTGGCGGCCCTGCTGGTGGCGTTGCGGCTCTTCCACACGCGGGACCTGTAGTCCACCGCCGGGAACGGCGCGTCTCGATGCTGGATTCGGGCCGCGGCCGACTCCGCCGTCGAGGGGGATCGCACCAATCCAAGTTGATCGAAATGAGCATGTTGAGGGGGAAATGGGCCGGGAATCGAGACTGGCACGGGCTCTGCACCGGAGGACAATCGTGCGCGGCCCTCACGTCCGCCCCCATCCCTCCGTCGCACCCCATCGGGGAGGAGGTGGGGTCCGCGGCGCCCTCCTCTGCCAGGCCCGGGAAGCACTTTCCGCTTCCCGGGCCCCTTCTTCGCTCTCAGCGGGTCGACAGCACTCCCCGTAGCCACTCCCGGATGTCGGCCACCTCCTCCGCGCACACGCTGTGGGGCATGGGGTAGGTGTGCCACTCGACCTCTCGGCCCTGCGAGCGCAGCCGGTCGCGGGAGCCTTCGCCGAGGGCGATGGGGACGATCGGGTCGGCGGTGCCGTGGGCCATGAAGATCGGCACCCCCGCGTTGGCGGGGTGGGCCTCGGCCCCCACCCTTCGGGCCAGCGGCAGGTAGGTGGACAGCGCGAGGACACCGGCGAGACGCTCATCCTCCCGGAGCCCGGTGTGGAGCGCCATCGCCCCGCCCTGGGAGAAGCCGGCGAGGACGATCCGGTCGGCGGGGATCCCCCGCTCCTTCTCGCGATGCACGAGGTCCCGGATCTTGTCGCCCGACTCGCGGATGCCGGCCTCGTCCTCTTCCGAGCGGCGGTCGAGTCCGATGATGTCGAACCACGCGCGCATGGGCATCCCCCCGTTGAGAGTGACGGGGCGGATCGGGGCGTGGGGAAAGACCCACCGGATGGCCGCATCCGGCGGGAGCTTCAGCTCGAAGACGAGCGTCTCGAAGTCGTGCCCGTCCGCGCCCAGGCCGTGCATGAGGATCACGGCGGCGTCGGCGGGTCGCTCGGGCTCGATCTCGACCGCGGGGAGAAGCCCCGCGCTCAACGTGGGGGCTCCGCCAGCCGCGCGGCCAGCCGCCGGCGCACGTCCTCGGGCATGCGGGGAGGAGCGCAGCTGTGGCAGATCAGGGCCAGGGCCTCCAGGTCTCCCCGCAGGCCCTGGCAGGGCGCGCACTCGGCGAGGTGACGCTGAAGCTCCTCGCACAGGGCGTCGGGCAGGACGCCGTCCTCGTACTCGGTCAGCTGCCGCAGCAGCTCGTCGCACGTCATGGCTGGGCCTCGTGGGCGGGCGGCGTCGCGTCCCGTCCGTGGAAGTGATCGCTGAGCCGCGCCCGGAGCTTCAGCCGCGCGCGGTGAAGGTGGACCCGCACCGCCCCGGGGCTCAGGTCCAGGATATCCGCCACCTCGCCGGTCGGACGGCCCTCGGTCTCCTTGAGCTCGAAGACCGCCCGCTGCAGCGGCGTGAGATCCTCGAGGGCTCGCTCCAGGGCGGCCTTGGCCTCCACGCCGAGGAGCACGTCGTCGGGAGGCCGGGCCCAGGACCCGGCGTGGGCCAGGCGGTCGTCCTCCGGCGTGAGCTCGTCCGGGTCCTCCTCCGGCAGCGGCTCGTACCGCCGACGTCGGCGCAGCAGGTCGATCGACTTGTTGAAGACGATGCGATGAAGCCAGGTCCCCACTCGCGACTCCCCCCGGAAGCCCTCCGCCTTCTCGAGGGCGGAGGCGAAGGCCTCCTGCACGGCGTCGGCGGCCAGGTCGGGGTCACGGGTGGTGCGGAGGGCGAGCGCGTACAGGCGATCTCCCTCCTCGACGAGGGCCCGGGACAGGACCTCGCGGCGCGAGGCCTCGGCCCCGTCCGGGCCCGGGCTCATGCCTGGGCGGTTCCGGCTCCCGCCGGGCTGAGCTGCTTCTCCACCATCTCGGCGATCATCGGCTGGGGCAGCGCGCCCACGCGCTGCTCGGCGACCTTGCCGTCCTTGAAGACCAGCAGGGTGGGGATGGACCGGATCCCGAACTCGCCGGCGATCTCGGGGTTCTCGTCCACGTTCAGCTTCCCGACCTTGGCCCGCCCCGCAAAGGACGCGGCCACCTGCTCCACCGCGGGGGCGATCATCCGGCAGGGCGCGCACCAGGCGGCCCAGAAGTCCACGAGCACCGGGCCGTCGGCCTCCATGACTTCCTTCTTCCAGTTCTCAGAGGTCAGCACGACCACGTTCTCGCTCAATTCGGTCTCCTCTCTCGTCGGGTCGTCGGCGGGCGCCGCGCCCACCCACAGGATCGCACATCTCTTGGACGGGGCGGCCCCCCCAAACGTTACCGCCGCGCCCTCGCCGCCGCAAGTCGCTCCACGATCGGGCTTTCCGTATACACTGCCGGGCGTGACACGCTGGATCCGAACCCCCGAGGATCTGGGGGATCTCGCCCGCTCCTTCGCCGACTGTCGGGCCATCGCCCTCGACACCGAGTCGGACAGCCTCTACCATCACTTCGAGAAGGTCTGCCTGGTCCAGATCGCCACCGACCGCGGCGACGCCGTCCTGGTGGACTCCCTGGCGGTGCGTGACCTGTCGGCGCTCGGGCCCGCCCTCGCCGACCCCGGGCTGGTGAAGGTCCTCCACGGCGCCGACTACGACGTCACCACCCTCAAGCGCGACTTTGGCTTCGCCTTCGCGAACCTGTTCGACACGATGATCGCGGCACGCTTCCTCGGGATGCCGGGGATCGGCCTGGCCGCGGTGGCGGAGGCGGAGCTGGGGGTGGCGCTGTCCAAGACCAACCAGAAGGACGACTGGTCGCGCCGGCCCCTCAGCCCGCAGCAGGAGGCCTACGCCCTGGCCGACGTGCAGCACCTGGTGGCGCTCCGTGAGCGCCTGGAGGCGAAGCTCGAGGAGCTCGGAAGGCTCGCCTGGGTCGAGGAGGAGTGCGAGGCGGTGGCGGCCCTCGAGCCGAAGGCGCGGGACCGCAACCCCGAGGCCTACCTGGGCATCAAGGGCGCGCGACGCCTGCGCCCGCGTCAGCTGGCGGCGCTGCGGGAGCTTCACGCCTGGCGCGAGGGCCGTGCCGAGCAGACCGACCGACCCGCCTTCAAGATCCTCGGGAACGAGATCTTGCGGAAGCTGGCGGAGCGGCGCCCGCGGACGCTCGCCGAGCTGCGGCACGTCCCCGGGGTCCTGCCCCGACTGAGAGGCCAGTCCGACGAGATCCTGGCCGCGCTCCGCCGGGCCGCGGAGCTGCCCGACTCCGCGCTGCCGGTCATCGGCCGCACGCCGCGACCCGTCGTCTCCAGCGCCCAGATCCTCAGGGCCGCGCGTCTCAAGGAGTGGCGCAACGAACGGGCCGCGGAGCTGAAGCTGGAGGGCTCGGTGGTGCTCCCCCAGCGGCTCATCGACCGCCTGGCGGAGGCGGGGCCCCGGGACACCGCGTCCCTGAGCCGGGTCGAGGGACTGCGCCGCTGGCGCGTCCGGGCCTTCGGGGACGAGATGCTGTCCGCTCTGGCCACCGCGGAGGGAGCCGAGGGCGGGCCCTGACCCCCCGGCCCCCCGCCCCCAAGAGGCAGGCGGGCGTATCATAGGTGGCTTGAAGTTCGGGAAGTACGAGATCAAGGACGAGCTCGGCCAGGGCGCCATGGGCAAGGTCTACCGCGCTCGGGATCCCATCCTGGACCGCGAGGTGGCGCTCAAGACCGTCTCCCCCGCCCTGCTCACCGGGAAGGACACCCTCGCCCGCTTCCACCGCGAGGCGCGGGCGGCGGCCCGACTCCAGCACCCCAACATCGTCACGATCTTCGAGCTCGGGGAGGTGGAGGGTACCCACTTCATCGCCATGGAGCTGATCGACGGCATCGAACTGGGAGAGGCCCTCACCCCCCCGACCGCTTCACCGTCGAGCAGAAGGTCCGCATGATGGTGGAGGTCTGCCGCGGCCTCGACTTCGCCCACAAGATGGGGGTCATCCACCGTGACGTGAAGCCCGCGAACATCATGGTGAAGAAGGACCGCTCGGTGAAGCTCCTCGACTTCGGCATCGGCAAGGTCCGCGGCGAGGCGGACCTGACGCAGACGGGAATGGTGCTGGGGACGCCGAGCTACATCTCGCCGGAGCTCCTCCAGGGCGCCCGGGTCACCAGTCGGGCCGACACGTGGGCGGTGGGTGTGATCCTCTACGAGGTGCTGTCGGGCCGCCGGCCCTTCGAGGCGAAGACCGTCGGCAGCATCATCCACAAGATCATCCACGAGCCCCTGCCCCCCCTCGACGCGGAGAAGCTGGGGCTGTCCGAGGCGCTCGTGGCCGTGGTCACACGGGCCCTGGACCGGGACCCGGAGCGCCGGTTCCCCGACCTGGGTGAGATGGCGCGGGCCCTCCTGGGGGCCATCGGCGCCACCCCACCGCCCGAGACTCCTCTCGACCCCAGGGCCCGCCAGCGGGGCTACGAGCTGAACTTCGCCGAGGCGAGGCGGCTCCTGGCCGGGGACGAGCTCTCGGGCGCCCTCGAGGCGGCGCGCCGCGCCCAGTCCCTGGAGCCCACCCGTACCGGTATCGTGACCCTCATCAAGGTCATCGAGGAGCGCCTCGGGAGCGCGTCCACTCTCAGGCGGTCACCCGAGGCCGCGACCTCATCCGGCCACCAGACGTCACTCGCCCGGACGCTCACGCCCACGCCGTCCGGGGGGCTCCCGGTGGAGCTGGGCCCGCTCGACTCGGCGACCCTTCGGGCCCGGGGGGCGGGTGCGCTGAGCGACCAGGGCGCCTTCGGCGAGCCGCCCGCCACGAAGCACGTGGCCCTGTCCCCGGTGGCCGACCGCCTGGCGATCGCGGGGGCGGACGGGGCCATCCGTCTCTGGGACCTGCGCACGCGGACGCGCGTCCACGTCCTGCGGACCGGCCTGCACCTGCGGTCGGGACACGACGCGGCCGCGCTGGCCCTGGCGTTCTCCCCCGACGGGTCGCTCCTCGCCTCCGGCCACGTCGACGGGGCGGTCCACCTCTGGGACATGGCGCAGGGAGAGGCCATCCCGGTGAAGCTGCGGCACGACGGCGCGGTGGGGGCTCTGGCCTTCTCCCCGGACGGGGCCACGCTCGCCACCGGCTCCCAGGACTCCAACCTGCGCCTGTGGGACGTGGGGGCCGCCGTGGCCGGCGACGGGCGCCGGGTGCTCGTCCGCCAGCCCTCGGCGGTCACCGCCCTGGCCTGGGGCGCCGGGGGGGAGTGGGTCCTCACCGGCCACATGAGCCGGGTCCTGCGCCTCATCGATCCCCTGCGCAGCCGGCTCCTGGCCACGCTGCGGGGACCGTCGGCCCGGGTCACGCTCCTCGAGCTCTCCCCGGACGGGCGCTTCATGGCGGTGGGCAGCCGCGACCGGAAGGTGCGCCTCATCGACCTCGCCTCCCGGGAGGAGGAGGCCACGCTCAGCCTGTCGCGCTCCGCGCTGGGGCTGTGCTTTCTCGCCGACGGCGCGTTCCTCGCCACCGTGGCCGGGGACAACGCCGTGCAGCTGTGGGACCTCGCGACCCGCACCCCCGCCGCCACGCTGTGGGGCCCGAGCGGCGAGAGCTTCGTGGGCCTGGCGCTCTACGGGGAGTGGAACCACCTCGCGGTGGCGCTCGGCGACGGTCGCATCCGCACCTGGGGACCGGCCTCCTAGGAGCCCGCCTTCGAGCCCCCGAGCGCGCGGATCCGCTCCTCGTCCTTCCACTGATCCAGGCGGTAGAGCGCGAAGTCGTATTTCACCGGGTCCTCGGGGTCGAAGCGTCGCAGACAGCAGGTGACGTCGACGGCCATGGCCCAGCCCGGCGACCGGTAGCGGGTGAACCGCAGGCGGCGGGCGATCGCGCGCGTGTGGGCGTCGAGAGGCAGGATGAGCTGCCGGGGCTCCGGGCGACGCCACACCCCGAGGTCCACGCCGTCCCGCCGGGCCATCCAGCGGAGGTAGAGGTTGAGCCGCTTGCAGGCGCTCCCCCCCTCCGGCGAGGGGAAGAAGTAGCGCACCCCGGCCCGGGCCGGCAGCGCACCGCCCCGGTAGAGCCCCTCGGCGTCGAGGGCCAGGGCCCGGCGGGAGAAGGACGCCAGGGCGCGTCCCACGTCGGGGTCGTCGGCCCCGAGGCCTTTGGCGAAGAAGGCCTCGATCGACCCGTGGGAGGCCCGCATCTGGCGGGCGAAGCCCAGGAGGCAGGCCACGTCGCGCCCGTCCAGCCAGCGGTGGCGAAAGCCGCGCAGCCGGCGAGCGAGCTCGCGCGACCCCGTGGAGGCCACCGCCCTCGCCGGGTGAGGGCCGAGGACATCGAGGACGGCGGCGGTGCTGCGTTTGATCTGGGCGACGCCCCCAAAGGCCAGCCCCGAGGCCACCAGGCCCACGACCTCGCGGTCGGCGGGCGTCGCCTGCCGGCGCACCAGCTCGAGGGGGTCGGGGTCGAGGAAGCGCTGGTCGTAGTGCCGGTACAGCTCGTCCAGACGGCGGCGGAGCACCTCGCGTCGCACCGGTCCATTGTCGCCCACCACGGGCGTCGGCGCCGGCGGCACCGCCTTGCCTCCCCGGCGACGGCTGCATACCATCGCGGCATGTCTCGCAAGCGACGCTTCCACGACGGAGACGACGACGGCCTCACGCCCCTGGAGAGCCTCGACCTCGACGGCGTGACCTCCTTCAGCGATCTCCTCCGGGCCATGGCGAAGACCGCGTTCAGCGGCCGGTCGCTGGGACACGCCCTCGATGTCACGACGGCGATGATCAAGGACCCCGACTGCCGGGTGGTCCTCACTCTCTCCGGGGCGATGACCATCGCCAAGATGGGCAAGGTCGTCTCGAAGATGATCGACACCGGGATGGTGCAGGCGGTGGTCTCGACCGGGGCCCTCATGGCCCACGGCCTCTCGGAGGCCATGGGCCTCGTCCACTACCGGCACGACCCCCGGATGTCGGACAAGGAGCTCTTCGAGAAGGGCTACAACCGCGTCTACGACACCCTGGAGATGGAGGAGAACCTCAACCGGATCGAGGCGTTCAACGCCCGGGCGCTGGACCACCTGGGGGAGGAGCGGGAGCTGTCGAGCGAGATCGTCTGCCGCACCCTCGGGAAGCTCCTGGCCGAGGAGGAGGGCGAGGGGGTGCTGCGCAGCGCCTACCTCGCCCGGGTCCCGGTCTACGTCCCCGCCTTCACCGACTCGGAGCTCGGCCTCGACCTGGCGACCTGGGCCATGAAGCGCGCCCAGCGCGAGGGCGTGGGTGACATCGACGGACTTCTCGAGAGAATCCCGCGGTTCAACCCGTTCCTCGACCTGAACAGCTTCGCGAGGTTCGCCACCTCGGCGAAGCGGCTCGGGATCTTCACCATCGGGGGAGGCGTTCCCCGCAACTGGGCGCAGGAGGTCGGCCCCTTCATCGACGTGGTGAACCACCGCCTCGGTCTCGGGCTCGACTCGCCGCGCTACCGCTACGCGGTGCGGATCTGCCCCGAGCCCGCGCACTGGGGAGGCCTGAGTGGCTGCACCTACTCCGAGGGCGTGTCCTGGGGCAAGTTCATCCCGCCCTCCGAAGGCGGCCGCTTCGCCGAGGTCTACGCCGACGCCACCACGGTGTGGCCCCTGCTCATCAAGGGCGTGCTGGAGCAGCTCGAGACGGCCTGACCCCGTGTTATCTTCGGTGGGTTGGCTCCCATCCTGGTCCTGTTCGCTCACCCGGCGTTCGAGCGCTCGCGCGTCCACCGTCAGCTCGTGGACGCGGTGGCGGAGCTGCCGGGCGTCACCTTCCACGACCTCTACGAGGCCTACCCGGACTTCGACGTCGACGTCCGGCGCGAGCAGGAGCTCCTGGCCGCGCACGAGGTGATCGTTCTCCAGCACCCCTTCTTCTGGTACTCGACACCCCCGTTGGTGAAGCAGTGGGAGGACCTGGTCCTCGAGCACGGCTGGGCCTACGGGACCGGCGGCACCGCGCTCCACGGGAAGCGGCTGCTGTCGGCGATCAGCGCCGGCGGGCCGGAGCGCGCCTACCGCCCGGGAGGATACAACCGCTTCAGCCTCCGGCAGCTCCTGACCCCCCTCGAGCAGACGGCCCGCCTGTGCGGGATGGAGTATCTGCCGCCGTTCGTGGTGTTCGGCACCCACCGCCTCGGCGGCGACGAGATCTCCGAAGCGGCCCGGGAGTATCGACGCCTCCTGGAGGCGCTGCGCGACGATCGCGTCGACCTCGACCGTGCTCGTGAGCACGAGTGCCTTCCCCCCGAGCTCGGCGGGATCCTGAGGAGCTAGGGGTGCACGGCGAGGGGTTCTTCTTCCAGGCGTTCGTCTACCTCGCGGCGGCGGTGGCGGCGGTGCCAGTGGCCAAGCGGCTCGGTCTCGGCTCCGTGCTCGGGTACCTGATCGCCGGAGCGGTGATCGGCCCCTTCGCCCTGGGTCTTGTCGGTGAGGAAGGGGTGGACGTCATGCACTTCGCCGAGTTCGGCGTGGTGATGATGCTCTTCCTGGTGGGTCTGGAGCTGGAGCCCGCCCTGCTGCTGCGCCTCCGCCGGGAGATCCTGGGCCTGGGAGGCCTCCAGGTGCTCCTCACAACCCTGGCCTTCGCCGGCGGGGCCCTGGCCCTCGGACTCGACGGGCGCGTGGCGCTGGCGGTGGGGATGACCCTCAGCCTCTCCTCCACCGCCCTGGTGCTCCAGAGCCTGGCCGAGAAGGGCCTCCTCCGAACGAGCGCCGGACAAAGCTCCTTCGCGGTCCTGCTCTTCCAGGATCTGGCCGTGATCCCGATGCTCGCGGCCTTTCCGCTGCTGGCCCCGCACACGGGTGGAGCCGGCGGAGGCCACGGGGACGACCACACGTGGGTCGGGAGCCTTCCGGCCTGGGGGCAGACGCTGGCGGTGCTCCTGGCCGTGGGCGCGGTGATCGTGGCCGGCCGCCTGCTCGTCCGGCCCGCGCTCCGGGCGGTGGCGCGCACACGCCTGCGCGAGCTCTTCACCGCCGCCGCGCTCCTCCTCGTCATCGGGATCGCGCTCCTGATGACCCGCGTGGGCCTCAGCCCGGCCCTCGGGACCTTCCTGGCCGGGGTCGTCCTCGCCAACAGCGAGTACCGACACGAGCTGGTGAGCGACGTGGAGCCGTTCAAGGGGCTGCTGCTGGGGCTCTTCTTCATCGCGGTGGGGGCGTCGATCGACTTCCGCCTGCTCGCGACCCAGCCCGGACCGATCGCCGGACTCGTGGTCGGCGCGCTCGCGGCGAAGTTCCTGGTCCTGGCGGTCCTCGCGCGGGTGTTCGGCATGAGCACCGACCAGGGGCTCCTCTTCGCCTTCTCCCTGCCCCAGGTGGGTGAGTTCGGCTTCGTCCTGCTGTCCTTCGGGGTCGGACTCGGGCTCTTCGACCCCGCGGTGGCCGACCCCCTCGTTGCCGTGGTCGCCCTCTCGATGGCCGCGAGCCCGCTGCTCATGCTGCTGTACGAGCGTGTGATCCGGCCCCGCGTCGGGACCGCGGAGAGGGCGGCGCGCGAGGCCGACCGGATCGACGAGGAGAACACCGTCATCATCGCGGGCTTCGGACGCTTCGGGAACACCGTGGGAAGGCTGCTGCGGGCCAACGGCGTGGGCGCCACCGTCCTCGACAACGACTCCGACCGCGTGGACGTCCTCCGTCGTCTGGGCCTCAAGGTCTTCTACGGCGACGCCACCCGCCACGACCTTCTCGAGGCGGCGGGGGCAGGCAGCGCGAGGCTCATCGTCCTCGCCCTCGACCACCAGGAGAAGAACCTCGAGCTGGTGCGCACGGTCAGGAAGCACTTCCCGAAGCTCACCATCCTCGCCCGGGCCATCGACCGGCCGGACGCCTACGCGCTGATGGACGCCGGCGTCGAGCACGTCTACCGGGAGACCTTCGACTCCTCGCTGCGCCTCGGGGTGCAGGCCCTGCGGCTGCTCGGACGCCGGGCCTACCAGGCGGAGCGAGCGGCACGGATCTTCCGCCGCCACGATGACGAGGCCCTGGACGAGCTGCGGGCGGTGCGTGACGACCGGGAGACCTACCTCGGCGTGGCCCGCCGCCGCATCGCCGACCTGGAGCGGACGCTCCTGGCCGACCTCACCGAGAAGAGGGAGACCGAGGCCGGCTGGGACTGGGAGTCGCTTCGGGAGGACATCCTGTCGCGGCCGGCGCCGCCGGCCGACACTTCCCGGGAGGCCTGAGGGCCTGGACCCGGTTCCGGACGACCCCGGGGGGCGCTTCGGGGGTCCGGGAAGCTGCGATATGCTCCGGGTCCATGGGACGCCTCGCCGAGGGTCTGAAGAGGGGCGACGACGGGCTCGCGCGTTGCCTCTGGGCGGGGAGCGACCCCCTCTACCGGGACTACCACGACCGGGAGTGGGGGTTCCCCGTCCGTGACGACCGGCGGCTCTTCGAGAAGATCTGCCTCGAGGGGTTCCAGTCCGGGCTGAGCTGGCTGACCATCCTCCGCAAGCGCGCCAACTTCCGTAAGGCGTTCGACGGGTTCGAGTTCCGGGCGGTGGCCCGGTTCCGGTCGCGCGACGTCAGCCGCCTCCTGAAGGACGCGGGCATCGTCCGGCACCGCGGCAAGATCGAGTCGACCATCAACAACGCTCGCCGGGCCCTGGACCTGGCGGAGGAGACCGGCTCCCTGGCCGCCTTCTTCTGGGGCTTCGAGCCGGAGACCAGGGCTCGACCCCGGCGAATGACCTGGCGGGTCCTGAAGGAGATGGCCAGGACCCCGGAGTCGACGGCCCTGAGCCGCGATCTGAAGCGTCGTGGGTGGACGTACGTCGGGCCCACCACCGCCTACGCCTTCATGCAGGCCATGGGCCTCGTCAACGACCACATCGAGGGCTGTGCCATCCGCGACGAGGCGGAGTGGGCGCGCGCCCGCTTCCGCCGACCCGGCATGCGGGTCGCCACGACCGTCAAGAGAGGCCAATCATGAATCGCACGATCCTCGCGCTCTTCATCCTCTTCGCCAGCGTCGGCGTGGCGGGGGCCGCCCCCGCCGAGTCCCTGAAGTCCCCGGGCGGTGCGGTCGAGATCACGTTCGAGCTCGGCGCCCAGGGGCAGCCTCTCTACTCCGTGAGCCACGGGGGAAGAGCGATCGTGGCCGACTCTGCCCTGGGGTTGACGCTGCACAACGGGGCGCCGCTGGCCACGGGGTTCAAGGTCCTCGAGGTGACACGGACGAGCCACGACGTCCCGTACACCCTCATGGGAGGACGGACGCGCGAGGGCCGTGACCGGTGCGAGGAGATGACGGTCACTCTGGAGGAGGCCAGTGCGCGCCCACGCCGGATGGCCCTGGTCTTCCGCGCCTACGACGACGCGGCCGCCTTCCGCTACGTGCTCCCGGAGCAGGAGGGCCTCGGAGACGTCGAGATCGCGTCCGAGGACTCCCAGTTCCGCTTCCTCGGCGACCACCGGGCCTGGGTGCTGGAGCTGGCTTCGTTCACCACGAGCAACGAGCGGGAGTTCGTTCCGATGCCGCTGCTGGGGATCAAACCGGAGACGATCGTCGGCCCGCCGCTGACGATCGAGCTGGGGGACGGCCTGACCGTGGCGCTCGTCGAGTCCGACCTGGTCGACTACGCCGGGCTCCACCTGGCCCGCCGCGAGGGGGGCAACGAGTCGCGGAAGCCCGTCCTGGTCACGAAGCTGGCGCCCCTGCCGTCGTACCCGGGCATCGCGGTGATGGGCCGAACGCCGATGAAGTCCCCCTGGCGGGTCCTGCTGATCGGCGACCGGCCGGGCGCGCTCCTGGAATCGACGACGCTGTGGAGCCTCGCCGAGCCCAGTCGGATCGAGGACACCTCGTGGATCGAGCCCGGCCGGGTGGCCTGGGACTGGTGGAACGGGCCGGTGATTCCCGGCGCCGACTTCGAGGTCGGGATGAACGACGCGACCCTCGAGCACTTCATCGACTTCGCGGCCGAGTTCGGCCTGGAGTACGTGCTCATCGACGCCGGCTGGTACGGGAGCCACCGCGACCTCAACGCGAGCATCCTCACCTCGATTCCGGGGATGGACATCCCCCACCTCGTGGCCTACGGGAAGGAGCGGGGAGTCGGGATCCTCCTGTGGCTCAACTGGCAGAACCTCCGCAACGTCATGGACGAGGCCTTCGCGCTGTACGAGAAGTGGGGCGTCAAGGGCATCAAGGTCGACTACATGGACCGCAAGGACCAGGAGATCGTGGCGTTCTACCACGGCGTCCTCGCCACCGCCGCCCGGCATCACCTGGCCGTGGACTTCCACGGGGCCTACGCCGGGAGTGGAGAGGAGAGGACCTGGCCCCACTACCTGACCCGCGAGGGGGTGATGGGCCTCGAGTACCTCAAGTGGAGCGACCGGGTGACGCCACGCCACAACGTCACGATCCCGTTCACCCGCATGGTCCTCGGCCCGATGGACTACACCCCCGGGGGCTTCCGGAACGTGACGATCGAGGACTTCGCGCCGCGCAACCTGGCGCCGGCGGTGATGGGCACCCGGGCCCATCAGCTGGCGATGTACGTCGTCTACGAGAGCCCGCTCCAGATGCTGGTCGACTACCCCGATGCCTACCGCGGACAGCCGGGGGCGGAGCTCCTGAAGGTCGTTCCTACGACGTGGGATGAGACGCGGGTCCTCGACGGTGCCATCGGCGAGTACATCGTCGTCGCCCGCCGCAGCGGCGACGCCTGGTTCATCGGGGCGATGACCGACCAGCCCCGGACGCTGGAGGTCCCGCTCGAGGTTCTCGGCGAGGGCTCGTTCGAGGCCACGGTCTACGGCGACACCGAGCGCTCGGCGGACACGCCCGCCGCGCTGGGCGTCTCCACGGAGACGGTGAGCTCGACCGAGTCGCTCACCCTGGATCTGGTGCGCGGCGGGGGCGCCGCCGTCCACCTGAAGAAGCGCTGAAGGAGAGACCACATGGAGACGCGAGAGCTCGGCGAGGGCCTCACGGTGAGCGCCCTCGGCCTCGGATGCATGGGCATGTCGGATTTCTACGGCCTCCCGGACGAGGAGGAGGCGATCGCCACCATCCACCGCGCCCTGGACCTGGGCGTCACCTTCCTGGACACCGCCGACATGTACGGGCCGTACACCAACGAGGAGCTGGTCGGAAAGGCCATCCGCGACCGGCGAGACTCGGTCGTCGTCGCCACGAAGTTTGGCATCGTCCGCGGCGAGGACCCGAAGGCCCGCGGGGTCAACGGCCGTCCGGAGTACGTCCGGTCCTCGTGTGAGGGCAGCCTGAAGCGCCTCGGGGTCGAGACGATCGATCTCTACTACCAGCACCGCGTCGATCCCAACGTCCCCATCGAGGACACGGTGGGCACCATGGCCGAGCTCGTGAAGGAGGGCAAGGTGCGGTTCCTCGGCCTCTCCGAGGCCGCCCCCGTGACTCTCCGGCGAGCCCACGCCGTCCACCCCATCTCCGCGCTGCAGACCGAGTACTCGCTGTGGAGCCGTGAGCCCGAGGACCAGATCCTGGCCACGTGCCGCTCTCTGGGCATCGGGTTCGTGGCCTACAGCCCGCTGGGACGCGGGCTCCTGACCGGGGCCATCCGGAAGGTCGACGACCTCGTGGACGGCGACCAGCGGCGGGGCTTCCCCCGCTTCCAGGAGGAGAACCTCCAGGGCAACCTGAAGCTGGTGAAGGGCCTCCAGGAGATCGCGGCCGAGAAGAACGCCACCGCGCCCCAGGTGGCCCTGGCCTGGGTCCTGGCACGGGGGAGAGACATCGTCCCCATCCCGGGCACCAAGCGCCGGACGTACCTGGAGGAGAACCTGCGGGCGGCCGAGCTCTCGCTCACCGCCGCCGACCTCGACCGGATCGAAGGGCTGCTTCCAAAGGACGCGGTCCGCGGGAGCCGCTATCCCGACGCGATCATGACCTTCGTCAACCGCTGAGCGCCACGGCCTTCTCGCTGATAAGCTCCGGCTCGGATGCGTCGCACCGGCACGACGCGGGAGCCCAGCCCATGACCACGACCACTCCGGCCGAGACCTCTTTTCCCAAGAGCCAGATCCGTGTGCTCCTGACCGAGAACGTCCATGCGAGCGCCCAGGAGGTCTTCCGGGCTGAGGGCTTCCAGGTCGAGGCGTTCGCTGGGGCCCTCGGCGAGGACGCGCTCCTCGAGAAGGTCCGCGACGTGCACGTCCTCGGGATCCGGAGCCGGACCCGGGTCACGGGCCGGGTGCTGTCCGAGGCCCGGCGGATGCTCACCCTCGGGGCCTTCTGCATCGGCACGAACCAGGTGGCCCTCGACTCCGCCAGCGAGCACGGTGTGCCCGTCTTCAACGCGCCCTTCAGCAGCACCCGCAGCGTGGCGGAGCTGGTGATCGCCGAGGTCATCGCGCTGTCCCGTCGCCTCGCCGACCGCTCGCGGGAGATGCACGAGGGCCGCTGGCGCAAGAGCGCGCCCTCCGCGCACGAGGTCCGCGGCAAGACGCTCGGCATCGTGGGCTACGGCCACATCGGGACCCAGGTCGGCATCCTCGCCGAGGCGGTGGGGATGCAGGTGCTCTTCCACGACATCGTGCCGAAGCTGCCGATCGGCAACAACCGGCGGGCCGAGTCCCTGGAGGATCTGCTGGGCCGAGCCGACTTCGTCACCCTGCACGTCCCGGAGACGCCGCTCACCCGGGATCTCATCGGGGAGCGCGAGCTCGCCCGGATGAAGCTCGGGGCCTACCTCCTGAACCTCAGCCGGGGCAGCGTGGTGGACGTGGGGGCGCTGGCGAGGGCCCTCGGCGCCGGTCACCTGGCGGGGGCGGCGGCCGACGTGTTCCCCGCGGAGCCCGCCGGCAACTCCGACGAGTTCGCGACCGAGCTCCGGGGCGTCCCCAACGTCATCCTGACCCCGCACGTCGGGGGCTCGACCGAGGAGGCGCAGGAGGCGATCGGCCGCGAGGTCGCGAGCGCTCTCGTCAAGTTCGTCAACACCGGAGCGACGACGGGGTCGGTGAACTTCCCGCACGTGGAGCCTCCCCCGCTGGTGGACCGCCACCGGCTCCTCAACGCCCACCGCAACGTGCCCGGCGTGCTCAGCAGCATCAACAAGATCGTCTCGGACGCACAGGCCAACATCGAGAGCCAGATCCTGGCCACCAACCCGGCCATCGGGTACCTCGTCATGGACCTCAACCGCGAGGTGTCGCAGGAGGTCCGGCTCCAGATGTCCGCCCTGGAGACGAGCATCCGGACCCGGGTCCTCTACTGAGCCGGGGGCTGGCGTCCCTTCGGAACGGCGGCGGCTCCTCCAGCACGTGGCGTCACCCTGTGGACTCAGGGCGTTTGGGGGCATGGTGTTCTCGAGCCTTGATACGGGTTGCCAACCGCGACAGACTGGTGACATCTCTGAGTCGTGGCGCGGCTAACCGCGGATCCAGGAAGGAACGAGGCCATGACCGAGAAAGTGTCGGGCGAAGACGCCCTCCGGGGCGAGACCCTTCTCGAATCTTGGAAGGAGATCGCGGCCTACCTCCAGCGCGATGTCAGCACCCTCAAGCGCTGGGAGAAGAGCGAAGGCTTGCCGGTGCACCGTCACCTGCATCTGGCCCGCTCGAGCGTCTACGCCTATCCGAGTGAGTTGGACGTCTGGCGGGCACGGCGACAGCCGGCCGGGGAAGCGCCCGGGCTGAGGGCCTGGATCCAGCGTCGGCCGGTCCGTGCCCTGGCCTTCACAGCCCTGTGGCTCGTCGCGATCGCGACGGCCGGTGACGGCCGGGCCTTGGACGCCAGTTCCGCCGCCCGGCGGGAGGGTACGATCTGCCGCCTCTTGTGGACGGGACCACTCGTGGACCCTCTCGGCGCACCGGCCCCGGACGGAAGCTATCTCGCGATTACCGACTGGGAGACGGGCAACCTCGCGATCCGTGAGACGTCCACGGGCACAATCCGCCGCCTCACCGGGAACGACGACTGGCGCGGGTGGGCCGAGTTTCCCTTGCCCTCGCCGGATGGAGCGCGCATCGCCTACGCCTGGTTCAACGACACGGCCCGGCGGGATCTTCGCGTCTACTCCCTGGACACCTCCTCCGTGCGCGTCGTATTTGACCAGGAGGCAGTCGATTACGTGCAGCCTTTCGCCTGGACCCCGGACGGAACCGGAATCCTGGCGGTGCTGACCCGAAGGAACCGGACGAATCAGATCGCCCTGATCGCCGCGGAGGACGGCACGACGCGGATCCTGAAGACGACGGACTGGCGCTCTCCCCGGGACCTGGCGCTCTCCCCCGATGGCCACCACGTCGCCTATGACTTCCCCCAGGAAGCAGATTCCCCGGAGCGCGACATATACCTGCTCGCCGCCGACGGCAGCCGCGAGGAGCTTCTGGTCGCCCATCCGGACGACGACATCGTGCTGGGGTGGACACCCGATGGCGGGAAGCTGCTGTTCGCGAGCGATCGCACGGGACGCCGAGGGATCTGGGCCCTCCCCATGACGGACGGTGGGCCACCCGGGTCGCCGGAGCTCGTGCGACCCGACGTGCCGCTGCTCCGGCCCATGGGACTCACCCGTCAGGGAGCTCTCTACTACTGCGTTCGCACTGGGACGTCCGACGTCTACGTGGCCGCCCTGGACGCCGAGACCGGAGCCTTGCTTTCGCCGCCCCGCCCGCTCTCGCCTCGGTTCGTCGGATGGAACCGCTCGCCGGACTGGTCGGTGGACGGTCGATCCGTCGCCTTTGCCTCCCAGCGCGACCCGTTCCCCGGTCCGGTGGGCTCCTTGGGGGGGGCGATCGTGATCCGCTCACTGGCGACTGGTGAGGAACGGGAGATCGCCCCGCAGCTCGCGAGCCTGGGCAGCCAGGTTCGCTGGTCTCCCGACGGCCGCTTCTTCCTGGTCAGCGGCGTGGATGCGGAGGGTCATGAGGGCCTGTTCACCCTGGGCGCGACGACGGGCGAGGCCAGGCTCGTCGTGCCCCGAGACCCTCCCGGGTTCGTTCAGTTCCCGGCCTGGTCTTCCGACAGCCAGGGCCTCTTCTACCTGCGCACGACACCCGAGCTCGCCAACCGGCTCCGGTTTCGGAACCTGAAGACGGGAGCAGACCGGGAGGTGCTCTCTCGTGGCACGAACAACCTCGCTCTCTCTCCCGATGGTCGCTCGATGACCGTACGCCTGGGCGATCAAGGGGATCCGATCAGCGTCCTGGCGATCGTGCCGACCGACGGGGGTGAGGTGAAGGAGCTGCTGCGCGTCGTCCGGCCGGACACGCTTCCCCCCTGGGGTGGTCTGGCCTGGACCCCGGACGGCAAGCACGTGCTGTTCACCCGGACGAAGGGAGACTCCGCGCCGCGGCCGTTCGAGCTGTGGCGCATCCCGGCCGGGGGAGGGACGCCACAGAAGACCGGCATAGAGATGGCGGGGCTCCACAATCTGCGCGTGCATCCGGACGGCCAGAGGATCGTCTTCGACGCCGGTCAGATCCAGCACGAGGTCTGGGTGCTCGAGGACTTCCTGCCGGAGCCCAGTCCGGCCGATTGAGGGCCGCAGACGGAGGAGCGAAGCACGCTCCCGGCCCGAACAGACCGCTCACCCCGTGTGACACGCCGCTACTGCCTTCTCCGTCGATCGTCTCGGCCGTCAAGGCCGGTGATCCTCAAGAAGCGCCCGATGCTGAGCATGACCTGGCTCGCGCCTCTCTCGGGCCCTCTCCAATCGAGGCGTTTCGGACTACTCTCAACATGTCGGACTTCCCTCGAGGGGAAAGTCAAGGAGGTGGCGTGAGAAAGGGGCTGTTCGCCGTCGGAAAGCACGTGGCACTCGGGATGGGCGGCCTGGCCTCAGTCCTCCTCGCCTCGCTGCCGCTCGGGGCGCAGTCCGAGCTCGAGCCGGACCCGTGCGCTCACGTGTACGGAGCGACCGACCTGGGCACCTGCTGGGCGAGAGAGGCCGATCGCGCCGAGGAGGAGATGAACCGCGTTTACCTCGCCGCACACCAGGGGCTCCCGAAGCGCGCCGCCGAGAGCCTCGAGAAGGCCCAGAAGCTCTGGGTGGAGTTTCGGGACGCTCACCTCGGGACTCTCTACGGTGTCGAGAGCCCGAGGGCGAAGTGGGGTCGTGACTTCCCGGTATGCCTGTCCATCTCGCGGACCACCCTCACCCGGGAGCGGACGCGCGAGCTCCGGCGGCTCCTGGAGCCCGACGAAGACACGATCTGCCCGCTCTGACCCGACTCAGCGTCGGCGATTCGCCGTCACACGCTCCAGGGCGCCGGCCCTTTCGCCTCCTCGAAGGCGGCGATGGCCCTGTCTCGCTCGAGGAGGAACGCCAGCTCATCCAGGCCGTTCAGGAGGCAGTATCGCGCGAAGGGCTCGAGGGGGAACCCCGTGCGGCGGCTCCCGAAGGCGATGGCCTTCGCGTCGATGTCGATCGTCACCTCCGTCCCCGGAGACTCCACCAGCCGCGCGTGGGTCGCCTCGTCGACCACCACCGGGACGAGGCCGTTCTTGAGGGCGTTGCCCCGGAAGATGTCGGCGAACTCCGTCGACACCACCGCCTGGAAGCCACCCCCCTGGAGTGCCCAGACCGCGTGCTCCCGCGACGAGCCGCACCCGAAGTTGCGCCCGGCCACGAGGACGCTCGCCCCACGGGCGGACTCGCGGTTGAGGACGAAGTCGGGGCGCGGGCGCCCCTCGGCGTCGAGGCGCCAGTCGGCGAAGAGGCCCTCTGCCAGGCCGTCGCGGGACGTGGTGACCAGGAACCGGGCGGGGATGATCTGGTCGGTGTCCACGTTCTCCGCCGGGAGGACGACGGTGCGGGAGCGGATCTCGCGCAGCGGCTTCATGACAGGAACTCCCGGGCGTCGGCGACCGCCCCCTCGACCGCGGAGGCGGCGGCGGTGAAGGGGCTGGCCAGGAAGGTGCGCCCGCCCTTCCCCTGCCGGCCCTCGAAGTTGCGGTTGCTGGTCGAGACCGCGTACTGGCCCGGCTTCAGCCGATCGTCGTTCATGGCCAGGCACATCGAGCAGCCCGGCTCGCGCCACTCGGCACCGGCCTGCCGAAAGACCTGGTCGAGGCCTTCCGCTTCCGCCTGCTTCTTCACGCGCTCGGATCCGGGCACGACCAGGGCGAGGACGCCATCGGCCACCTTGCGGCCCCGGAGGACGCGGGCGGCGTCGCGGAGGTCGCTCAGGCGCGAGTTGGTGCAGCTGCCGATGAAGACGACGTCGATCTTCCGGCCCAGGAGTGGCTGGCCCGCGGTCAAGCCCATGTAGGCCAGCGCCTTCTCGCGGCTGGCGTCGCCGTCGGGGTCGGGAATCGCCCCCCGCACCGGCATGCCCATCCCCGGGCTGGTGCCCCAGGTGATCATGGGCTCCAGGGTCGCGGTGTCGATGGTCTCCACGGCGTCGAAGACCGCCCCCTCCCCCGTCGGCAGGCGCCGCCACCGGGCAACGGCCCAATCCCACTCCTTCCCCTTCGGAGACAGCTCACGCCCCGCGAGGTACTCGTAGGTGACGTCGTCCGGGCCCACGAGCCCGGCCCGGGCCCCGGCCTCGATCGACATGTTGCAGATGGTCATCCGCTCCTCCATCGAGAGGGCGCGGATGGCGGGGCCACGGTACTCGAGGGCGTGGCCGGTAGCCCCACCGGTGCCGATCCGGGCGATCAGCGCCAGGATGAAGTCCTTGGCGGTGACGCCGACCGGCGGTGTCCTCTCGAACTCCACCGCGAAGCTCCTCGGCTTGCGCTGGAGCAGGCACTGGGTGGCGAGCACGTGACCCACCTCGCTGGTCCCGATCCCGAAGGCCAGTGCACCCAGGGCCCCATGGGTGCTGGTGTGGCTGTCCCCGCAGACCACGGTCAGCCCCGGCCGGGTGAGGCCGAGCTCGGGGCCGATGACGTGGACGATCCCCTGGCGGGCGTCGCCGGTCGCGAAGAGCGGGACCCCGAACTCGCGGCAGTTGCGCTCGAGGGCGGTCACCTGGTCCAGGGCCGGTCCCACCGGCGCCGCCCGCCGGCCGTCGGAGCCGGTGCGCGTGGGGATGGCGTGGTCCATGGTGGCGACGGTCCGGTCGGGGCGGCGGAGCTTGAGGCCTCGCCGCCGCAGCTCCTCGAAGGCCTGGGGCGAGGTGACCTCGTGGATGAGGTGGAGATCGATGTAGAGGACGCCCGGCGTCTCCTCCGTCTCCGGAGAGACGAGATGGGCGTCCCAGAGGTTGTCGAGGAGCGTGCGCGGGCGTCCCTCCATCACCGGCCCCGGGCCCTCAGGCCGCGGCCCGCGCCTCGCGGGCGGCGGCGACGGCGGAGATGTAGGCCTTGAGGGTGGCCTCGATGGTGTCCGTGCTCGCGGCCTGGCCCAGCGACTCGTGGCCGTCGTGCTCGACCCGGACCGTGACCTCGGCCAGGGCGTCCTTGCCCGCGGTCACCGCCCGGGTGTGCATCTCGAGCAGCTTGAGCTCGAGGCCGATGGCGATGTCGGCGGCCTTGAGGGCGGCATCGAGCGGTCCGTTGCCGACGGCGGAGGCCGATCGGGTGTGGCCCTCGACCTGCACCTCGACGGTGGCGGTGGGCAGGATGTTGTTCCCGGCCACCACCTGGTAGCGCACGAGCCTGGCCCGCGGCTCGGCGGAGTGCTCGACGATCGAAAGGAGGTCCTCGTCGTACACGAACTTGGACCGGTCCGCGAGATCCTTCACCTTCTTCGTGACCTCGACGACCTCCTCGGGGGGAAGCTCGACCCCGAGCTGCTTGAGCCGGGCCTCCACCGCGTGCTTGCCCGAGTGCTTGCCCAGGATCAGCATGGACTCCGAGAGCCCGACGCTCTCCGGGGTCATGATCTCGTAGCAGAGCGGGTTGGCGAGGACGCCGTGCTGGTGGATGCCCGCCTCGTGAGCGAAGGCGTTGCGCCCGACGATGGCCTTGTTGGGCTGGGGCCACACGCCGGTCACCGTGGAGAGGTGGTTGCTGGTGGGCGTGAGCAGCTCGCCCTTGACCCCGGTGTCGAGGCCGATCGACTCACGCCGGACCTTGAGGGCCATCACGAACTCCTCGAGGGAGGCGTTGCCGGCCCGTTCGCCGATGCCGTTGATCGTGCACTCGACCTGGCGGGCGCCCGCCTCCACCGCGGCCAGGGAGTTGGCGACGGCGAGCCCGAGGTCGTTGTGGCAGTGCACGGAGATGACGGCGCCGGGGATGTCCTCGACGAGCCTCGCCACCATCTCCCCGTACTCCTTCGGCAGCGAGTAGCCGACGGTGTCGGGGACGTTGAGGGTCTTCGCCCCCGCATCGAAGCAGGCCTGGAGCATCTCCTTGAGGAATCCGTAGTCGGTGCGGGAGGCGTCCTCGGCCGAGAACTCCACGTCCTCGACGAAGGTCCGGGCGAGCTTCACTCCCTCGACCGCCTGCTTGATCGCCTCGTCCGGGGTGATCCGCAGCTTCCACTGGAGGTGGATCCCGGAGCTGGCCAGGAAGGTGTGGATCACGGGGTGAGCGGCGCCCTTCAGCGACCTGCCCGCGGCCTCGATGTCCACCGCCTTGGCCCGGCACAGGCCCGCCACCTTCGCGGTCTTGACCTCGGCGGCGATGGCCTGCACCGCCTCGAAGTCACCGGGCGAGGCGATGGGAAAGCCGGCCTCGATGATGTCGACGCCGAGCCGCTCGAGCTGAAGGGCCATGCGCACCTTCTCCGGGGTGTGCATGCTGCAGCCCGGGGACTGCTCGCCGTCGCGAAGGGTGGTGTCGAAGATCGTGATTCGATCGGTCATCGTACTACTCCCTCAGGCCGCTCGGCGGCCGTCTTCACCTCTCCTTCCGGGGTGACCTCGATCGCGTCGAGGAAGGGCATCATGGTGCGCAGTCGGGCTCCGACCTGCTCGAGGAGCTGGCTCCGCTCACCGGACCGCTGCTCGTTGAACCAGGGGCGGCCCGTCTCGTTCTCCTTGATCCACTTGTCGGCGTAGACTCCGCTGCGGATCTCCTCCAGCATCTTCTTCATCTCGGCCCGGGTGGCGTCGTTCACCAGGCGCGGGCCCCCGGTGTAGTCGCCGTGCTCGGCGGTGTCGGAGACCGAGTAGCGCATGTAGTTCAGCCCGCCGCGGTACATGAGGTCCACGATGAGCTTCAGCTCGTGCAGGCACTCGAAGTAGGCGATCTCCGGCTGATAGCCGGCGTCGACGAGGGTCTGGAACCCGGCCTTCACGAGGGCGGAGACCCCTCCGCAGAGCACCGCCTGCTCGCCGAACAGGTCGGTCTCCGTTTCCTCTGCGAACGTCGTCTCGATGGTCCCGGCCCGGGTGCAGCCGATGCCCTTGGCGTAGGCGAGGGCGGTGGCCTTCGCGTTGCCGGTCGCGTCCACGTGGATGGCCAGGAGCCCGGGCGTGCCCTGCCCCTCCTTGAAGACCTCCCGGACCCGGTGACCGGGGGACTTGGGTGCGATCATGGACACGTCGACGCCCTCCGGCGGCTCGATGGTGCCGTAGCGGATGTTGAAGCCGTGGGCGAACATCAGGGTGTTGCCCGCCTTCAGACCCGGGGCGATCTCCTCCCGGTAGAGCCTCGCCTGGGAGGTGTCGGGGGTCAGGATCATCACGATGTCCGCTTCCGCCGCGGCCTGGGCCGGGGTCTTCACCTCGAGGCCGTCGTCCTGGGCCTTCTGCCGGGAGCGGCTCGTCTCGGGAAGGCCCACGACCACGTCGACCCCGCTGTCGCGCAGGTTCAGGGCGTGGGCGTGGCCCTGGCTCCCGTACCCGATGACCGCCACCTTGCGGCCCTTCAGCACCGAGAGGTCCGCATCCTTGTCGTAGTAGATCTGTGCCATCTTCTCTCTCCTCAGTGCTAGTGCGTGGGCGACGAGGGGGCCTCGTGGAGATCCGGAACTTCCTCGGGGGGTTCGGCCCTGGTCGAGCCCCGGACCATGGCGATCTTGCCGGTCTGGACCATCTCGATGATCCCCCGCACCTTCAGCAGGTCCACGAGGCCATTCACCTTCTGCTGGTGCCCGGTGACCTCGACGATCACCGACTCGCGGGCCACGTCCACGATGCGGCCCCGGAAGATCTCCACCAGGCTGGCGAGCTCGGCCCGCTCCGCCGGGGAGCACTTCACGCGGATGAGCGCGAGGTCGCGGTCCACGGTCGGCATGTGGGTCACGTCGGTCACGTCCATGACCGGCACCAGCTTGCGGAGGTTGGCCTCTACGATGTGGGCGGGCACCCTCGCGGTGTCCACCACGATGGTCATGCGCGAGACGTGGTCCACCTCGGTGTGCCCCACGGTCAGGCTCTCGATGTTGAAGGCCCGGCGCCGGAACAGGCTCGCCACGCGGTTGAGAACCCCGGGCTCATCCGCCACCTTGGCCACGAGCGTGTGCTTCATGCCTTCACCTCTTCTTCCGTCTCTGTCTTCCCGTTCGGACGCCGGATCATCGCGTGCAGATCGCTGCCCGCCGGGACCATGGGATAGACCGCCTCCTCCTTCTGCACCTGGAACTCGAGGAGCACGGGGCCCTCGGTCGTCCGGGCCTCCTGCACCTTCTTCGCCACCTCGGAGCGCTCGGTAATCCGGTGGGCCGGAACACGGTGGGCGGCGGCGAGGGCCACGAAGTCCGGCGAGAGCATCGGCGTGGCCGCGTAGCGCTTGTCGTGGAAGAACTCCTGCCACTGACGGACCATGCCCAGGTAGCCGTTGTTGATGACCGCGATCTTGATGTCGAGGCTCTCCTGGACGATCGTGGTGAGCTCGCAGGCCGTCATCTGGAAGCCGCCGTCGCCGGCCACCACCCAGACCTCGGCTTCGGGCCGCGCCATCTTGGCCCCGATGGCCGCGGGCAGCGCGAAGCCCATCGTCCCCAGGCCTCCCGAGGTGATGAGCGTGCGCGGGCGGTCGTGCTTGTAGTACTGGGCCTCCCACATCTGGTGCTGGCCCACGTCGGAGACGACGATCGCGTCGCCGCCGGTGGTCTTCCAGAGGTCGTTGATCACGTGGGCGGCGAACAGCTTGTCGCCCGAGTCGTGGTGGAGGATGTCGCGCGAGCGGGTCTCCTGGCGCCATTCGTTGATCCGGGCGATCCACTCGTCGTGGTGCTTGGCCGGGACCATCGGGGTGAGCGCCTTCAGGGTGGTCAGGAGATCGGCGATGATCGGGACGTCGGCGTGGACGTTCTTGTGCATCTCGGAGGCGTCGACCTCGACGTGGATCTTCTTCGCCTGCGAGGCGTAGGTCTTCAGGTTGCCGGTGACGCGGTCGTCGAAGCGCATCCCGAAGGCGAGGAGCAGATCCGCCTCCTGGATGGCGTGGTTGACGAACGCCTCGCCGTGCATTCCCATCATGCCGAGACAGAGGGGGTGGCTCTGGGGAAAGCCTCCGATGCCCAGGAGGGTGAGGGCCACCGGGGTGCCGGTACGCTCCACGAACTCCTGCAGGGCCTGCGACGAGCCGGACTTGGCGACCCCGGCCCCGGCGAGGATGAGAGGCCGCTCCGCCTTCTCGATCAGCTCCGCGGCGCGAGAGAGCGCCTCCCGGTCCGGCGGCGCCGGCTGGATCAGCCCGGGCAGGGTGACCGTCTCCGGCCAGTGGAACTCGGTCGAGGCCTGCTGCGCGTCCTTGCAGATGTCCACGAGCACCGGGCCGGGACGCCCCGAGCGGGCAATCACGAAGGCCTCGCGGACGGTGCGCGCGAGGTCGTTCACGTCCGTCACCAGGGCGTTGTGCTTGGTGATGGGCAGGGTGATCCCGGTGACGTCGACCTCCTGAAAGGCGTCGGTCCCGAGGACCTTCGAGGGCACCTGGCCGGTGATGAAGACGGTGGGCGACGAGTCCAGCATGGCGGTGGCAATGCCGGTGGTGAGGTTGGTGGCCCCCGGACCCGAGGTGGCCATGCCCACTCCGACCTTGCCGCTCGCCCGCGCGTAGCCGTCGGCCATGTGGGCCGCGCCCTGCTCGTGACGGACGAGGACGTGCCGCACCGGGTACTCCAGCATGGCGTCGTAGATGGGCAGGTTGGCCCCGCCGGGGTAACCGAACACCAGGTCCACGCCCTCCCGGACCAGGCACTCCCAGACGATCTGTGCGCCGGTGCGTTGCACTTGCTCCTCCGCTAGAAATGAGCCCAAAAAAGCGAAACCCCCGAGTCTGTTCCCGGGGGTTCGTTCTGGCCTCGGCTTGCTCTCGGCCCCTAGATCACCGAACCCCCTGCGGTCGAATGGACAGCAGCAGCAGGAACAGTCGTACGGCGACGTTCGGGGGACCAACGGGGCGAGAGGGAACCGAAGGTGTCATGACGAGTGACACGCAGAGTACGGCGAGCGGATCGGCATGTCAAGGAGATTCAAGGTCCGGCGACCGGCCATGACGAGCGTCGATGCCCCCCATGAGCGTCCGGGAGAGCCGCCCCGGCCCCCTCTCGCGCGCCCTCGAAGCTGGTCAGGCGACGGATTCTAGTCCGTGACCGCGCCCCTGGCGGCGGAGCCGACGAGCTTCGCGTACTTGGCGAGGACGCCCCGTGTGTACGTCGGGGCGGGCGGGGCCCAGGCCGCGCGACGGCGCGCTATCTCGGCGTCGTCCACCTCCATGTGGAGGAGGCGCTGCTCGGCGTCGATCGTGATCCGGTCGCCCTCCTTCACCAGGGCCAGCGCCCCTCCCACCGCCGCCTCCGGCGCCACGTGGCCCACCACCATCCCGTGGGTGGCCCCCGAGAAGCGCCCGTCGGTGATGAGGCCGACCGAGCCACCGAGGCCGGCCCCGACGAGGGCCGACGTGGGCGAGAGCATCTCCCGCATCCCCGGGCCGCCCTTCGGGCCCTCGTAGCGGATGACCAGGACGTCGCCGGCCTTGATCTTCCCGTCGAAGATCGCCTTGATGCAGTCCTCCTCGCTGTCGAAGACCCGGGCCGGGCCGGTGATCTTCGTGCTCTTCAGGCCGGTGATCTTGGCCACGCCCCCTTCCGTGGCGAGGTTGCCCTTCAGGATGGCCAGGTGGCCGTGCGCGTACATCGGCTTCGCCCAGGGCCGGATCACCTCCTGTCCGGCCGGGGGGTCCTCGGGCACGTCGGCGAGGACCTCGGCGATGGTCCGCCCCGTGATCGTCAGCGCGTCGCCGTGGAGGAGCCCGTGGGCGAGGAGCATCTTCATGACCTGGGGCACCCCTCCCGCCGCGTGGTAGTCGGTGGTGACGAAGCGGCCGGAGGGGCTGAGGTCGCACAGGACGGGCACGCGGCCCCGGATCGTCTCGAAGTCGTCGATGGTGAGGGGCACCTCGGCGGCGTGGGCGATGGCCAGGAGGTGGAGCACCGCGTTCGTCGATCCCCCCTCGGCCATGACCACGGCGATGGCGTTCTCGAAGGCCTTGCGGGTGAGGATCTGGCGGGCGGTCCGCCCGGCGGCGACGGCCTCGGCCAGGACCCGGGCCGACGTCTCCGTGCTCTCGGCCTTCTCGGCGTCGATCGCGGACATCGTGGACGACCCGGGCAGGCTCATGCCCATGGCCTCGATGGCCGAGGACATGGTGTTGGCGGTGAACATCCCCCCGCAGGCCCCGGCGCCCGGGCAGGCCTTCTTCTCGATCTCGAGCAGCTCCTCGCGGGGCATCTTGCCCGCGACGTGCTGCCCCAGCGCCTCGAACACGCTCACGATGGTCAGGTCGCGGCCCGCGTGGTGCCCGGGCTTGATGGTCCCCCCGTAGACGAACAGCGCCGGGATGTCCATGCGGGCGAAGGCCATGAGGGCCCCGGGCATGTTCTTGTCGCAGGCCCCGAGGGCGAGGACGCCGTCCATCGCCTGGGAGTTGCAGACCGCCTCGATCGAGTCGGCGATGATCTCACGGGAGACAAGGGAGTACTTCATGCCCTCGGTCCCCATCGAGATGCCGTCGCTCACGGTGATGGTGCCGAACAGCTCGGGCATGACCCCCGCGGCCCGCAGGGCGGCGTCGGCCTTCTCGGCCAGCGCCCCGAGCCCCATGTTGCACGGGGTCACCGTGCTGTGGCCGCTGGCCAGTCCCACCAGGGGTTTGTCGAAGTCCCCGTCCTGGAAGCCCATCGCCCTCAGCATGGAGCGGTTGGGGGCCCGACGGTCTCCGGCGGTGGTCACGCTGCTGCGGCGCTCGGTGGTCATGGCTCCTCCTCTGAAGCGGAGCCCATCATACCGTCGACCGTGCTCTCCTCGATCGGCGTGGAGGAGACACCTGGAGGGCAGCAACGACGAGGACGCGAAGAGCGGCTGGAGCGGACGTGGCTCTCAGTCCAACGGCGTGGTCTCCCCGGGAGATCGGGAGGCCTCCCCCTTCTTCGGCACTCCGCGGGGGTGGCAGTCCTCGCACTTCACGCTGTGCACGTTGTGCGCGCTCTCGAGGGAGCGGAAGGTCGTGTCCATCTTCTCCACGTCGATGCCGCAGTTCGACAGCCGCGGGTGGCACTCGGCACACGAGGCGCGGGTGGTCATCCCATGCCGCTCGTGGCAGGCGACGCAGCTGAGGCCCTCGTGGACGCCCGTCGGCGTCCGGTCGTCGCCCGAGAAGACCTGGAACTCGGCGAAGCCTGCGCGGGGCGCGTGGCACTGGTAGCACAGCGCCTGCCTCCGGTCCGGGCTGGTCTCGACCGGACGGTCGCCGTCCATCATCCGCGGAAGCGGCAGCTGTTCCACCGGGACCGGCTCGCCTCCCCGGCGGTCGAAGAAGGCCAGAGAGGGCGTCATGATCGGCTGCTCCGCGGACAGGATCTCGGCCCGCTTCTCCCGCGAGGGCACGGGGTCGCCGTCGGTGTGGATGCTGTGGCAGGTGAGGCAGGGCGTGGCCGGCTCGTCGTACATGACCGCGTCGATGAGCTGCCAGGGACCCTCACGGTCGAGGGGGTTCACGAGGTCCCGGATGCCTCCTTCGTAGTGCATTCCGTGGCAGCGGAGGCAGTCGTCCATGAGGAGCTGGTTCCGGTTGTGGGTCTCGTCGAGGAACAGGCGGGAATAGGTGACGCCGTGTGGGCCGCTCTTCCAGTCGGCATGCTGCTGGGCGTGACACGCCCCGCAGCGCTCGACGAGGGGCGAGATGTCGGCGTGCTTCAGCCGGATCTCCTCGGGCACCTCGCCCTGCCGGTGGAGCCACATCCGGGTCACGTTCTTCAGGTGCATCCGGACGTCGGCGGTGAACGAGCTGCCGTGGCACTCGGCACAGGCGACGTTGCGGTGGGCAGACCAGGCCCAGTCGTTGGCCATGGGGCGGATCTCGTGGCAGCGCACGCATCCCGAGCCGTCGGAGCCGCCGTAGTAGCCGCTCATCCCGGCCAGCGTCGCCACCCCGGCGACGCCGAGCACGACGAGGACGAGGAGAACCCGACGCAGTCTCTTCATGCCATCCCCCTCAGCGAAGCCCGCCGTGCTGCCACTCCTTCACGATGTGCTCCCCGGCCCGGAAGGCGAGGGCCATGATGGTGAGGACGGGGTTGAAGCCACCGTTGGTGACGTGGACGCTGGCGTCGACGACGAAGACGTTGTCCATGTCGTGGATCCGGCCGTACGGGTCGACGACCGAGGTCTGCGGGTCGTCGCCCATGCGGCAGGTGCCGGCCTGGTGCTGGTGGCCGGAGAGCCCCTGGCCCGCCCGGCGCTCCTCGACGAGATCCGCGCCCGCCTCCCTCAGCCACTCGGCGGCCCGCCCGGCCTGGTGGTTGCCGATGTCGAGCGTGTGGGGGTGCTTCCCGCCCGAGAGCCGGAGCACCGGCAGCCCCCAGTAGTCCTTCACCACCGGGTCCAGCTGCACGCGGGCGTCCCAGACCGGGATCTCCTGGGTGGGGCCCCGCACCCCGATGTTGTGCGGGTAGTACCGACGCATGGCGTCCTTGTGCGCCTTTCCCCAGCGGGGCGTCTCCCGGGGGAGGTCATCGATGAACTGGATGGGCAGGCGGATGAACTCGTTGGCCAGCATTCCCCCGCCGGCCAGACCCTCGTTGCCGTGGTTGAAGTCGCAGGCGGCGATGCAGGCCCCAGGACCGATGTCGTCGTAGCAGTCGACCTCCTCGGGGAAGTACCCGGTGGCCCCGGTGTAGGTGTGCCCCTGGAGGTTGCGGCCCACCCAGTCGTGGCGGTTGCCGATGCCGTCCGGGAACAGACGGCTCTTCGACATCAGCAGCAGACGCGCCGACTCGGTGGCCCCGCAGGAGACCACCACGAAGTCGGCGGGCTGCTCCTGCAGCCGGTCGTTCTCGTCGAAGAACGCCACGCCGGTGGCCTTGCCCTGGTCGTCGACCATGACCTCCCTGGCCATGCAGTTCGTGCGCAGGAGGCAGTTCCGGGTGGCCAGGGCTCGGGGGATCACCGTGTTCTGGGTCCCGTTCTTGGCCTCGGTCTCGCACCCGAAGCCCACACACCACCTTATCCGCATGCAGGCCGAGCGCCCGTTGTAGGGCACGGAGTTGATGAGGAGGGGCAGATCGAACGGGTGCAGTCCCAGCCTCTCCGCGGCGGGCTTGAGGATCTCGTACTCCCGTGACCTGGGGACCATCGGCGGCATGGGGAGGGGCCTTCTCCGCGGCCCCTCGAAGATGTTCGGCGTCACGTCCCCGGACACGCCGATCTCGTACTCCGCCTTCTCGTAGTAAGGCTCGAGGTCGTCGTAGGAAAGGGGCCAGTCCTCGAGGGTGCTGCCCTCGATCGCCCCGTAGAGCGACCGCATCTGGAAATCCTGGGGCATGAAGCGCCAGGCCTGGGCGCCGTAGCAGGCGGTCCCCCCGCCCACGCACCCGGCGTTGGGGCTGTAGCGGTGGTCATTCGGGTAGACGATGTGCTCGGTGCCGTCGAGGTCGACGAAGACCCGGGGGTTCCTCTTCTCGTCGGGCCCGTAGCCCACGCCCAGGGAGAAGTTGCGCTGGTTGACGAGGTCGTCCTTCCGCTCGTCGGAGGCCGAGTGCCAGCGGCCCCGCTCGAGGAGGACCACGCTGAGGCCGGCCTCGGCGAGCTGACACGCCACCACTCCGCCGCCGGCCCCGGAGCCGACGACGACCGCGTTGACCTTCGGGAGTGCCATGGCTAGCCCCTCTCCTTCCTCCCGACGGTGGGACTCGCCACCGGCACCTCGTGCAGCCGTCCGCGGATGGGCGCCGGGGGAACGCCCAACATCCGCCAGCTCACGTGCTGCCGGTTGCCCCCGTGACGGGGGTCGCCGTAGAAGCCCATCATCGTGTACCGCACGAGGCGACCGAAGAAGGCCTGGGGGTCGAGGTCGCCCCAGAGCGTGGCCGGGACCTCGCCGGCTTCCAGGTCCCCGAGGAGGGCGGTCTGCTCCGCGAAGGGCAGCTCCGCGAAGGGCATCCCCTGGCGCTGCTGGGCAGTGGCGTCGAGCGCCCGCACCCCCTGCTGCCACGTCCCGAGCTGGTCCTTCTCCCGGGTGGCGAGCTGGCGGTCGATGAAGACCACCACACCGGCCTCCGCCGCCCCGGGGAAGTCGTCGGCCGGCACGATCTGCTCGCAGGCGGCGGCCAGCGTCTCGGCCTCCGCGTTGGTGAGTGCGCGCCACCGGCCCTCGGGGGCACCGCAGGCGACGGTGGCGGCGGCAGCGGCGGTGGCGCTGGTCTTCAGGAACCCGCGCCGGTTGACGGCATAGGGGTCGTCCATGGAGCATCCCTCCGAAACAGGGGCACCATAGCGCCCAGGTCGTCCAACCTCAATGAACATTACGGCCCATGCGCGGAGGCCCGGCCCGTCGGGGCTGAGGCGGAGGGGCAATGGACACGGGGCCTCCCGCGTGATGTCATCGGCCCGTCCGGAGGAACCATCGAAATGAGCCCACGTCTCGCCGCTGCGCTGCTTCCCCTGCTCGCGGTCCTCGCTCCGCCAGCTCTCGCCCAGGGCTTCACCTGCGGCGACGTGCTGGTCGACGCTCGGGACGGCCAGGGCTACCCCACGGTCTCGATCGGGGACCTGTGCTGGCTGGGCCGCAACCTCGATTTCGGCGAGGAGGTCCCCGACGCGGTCTCCCGGGACGACGAGGCGGTCGAGAAGAGCTGCTACGGCAACGAGACCGAGAGCTGCCGGGTCTACGGAGGGCTCTACACCTGGGACGAGGCCCTGCAGGGTGCGAGCACGCCGGGGGCGCAGGGCGTCTGCCCGGCGGGCTGGCACGTGCCCGCGCGCGCGGAGTGGGAGGCCCTCGCCGCCCACCTCGGCCCCGCCGCCGCCGGCGAGAAACTCAAGGCCCGCGAGGACCACGATCCACCCTACGACGGGACCGACGAGGTCGGCTTCACCGCCCTGCCCGCCGGCTCGGGCTTTCGCGGATCGTTCGGCCGCCAGGGCCACTGGGCGCTCTTCTGGACCTCGACCCCGGTGAACGCGGAGCGGGCGGTCTCCGCTCAGCTCGACCGCTTCTGGAACAAGGCCCCCGAGCGCTACCGCCGCATCGTGATCGACGACTTCTACCTGAAGGAGAACGCCTTCTCGGTGCGGTGCGTAAGGGACCGAACCCTCGTCACACGCCCGAACGACGGGGCTCCTCGTGATGAGCGCCCCGCAGCGAAGCGTCCGGGCAGGGCTCGCCGTCCCAACATCCTCTGCATCACCTGTGAGGACATCTCCCCCCGGCTCGGGAGCTACGGGGACACCGTCGCCCTCACCCCCGTCCTCGACCGCCTGGCCCGCGACGGCGTGCGCTTCACCCGCATGTTCTCGGTCTCCGGGGTCTGCGCCCCGAGCCGGTCGGCGCTGATCACCGGGATGTACCCCTCGGGCATCGGCACCAACCACATGAGGGTCAGCCACAAAGGGGTCCCTGGAATCCAGCCCTACGAGGCCGTGCCCCCCCCGCACGTGCGTCCCTACACCGAGCATCTGCGGGCCGCCGGCTACTACACGACCAACAACTCCAAGACCGACTACCAGTTCGATTCTCCGATCACCGCCTGGGACGAGAACGGCCGCGATGCCCACTGGAAGAACCGCCCGGACGGCATGCCCTTCTTCTCCATCTTCAACTCCACGACGACACACGAGTCCCAGGTCTGGGACCGAGCCGACGACCCGGTGGTCGTCCCCCCCGAGCGCGTGCTCCTCGCGCCGTATCACCCCGACACCCTGAAGGCGCGGCGCGACGTGGCCCGGGTCTACAGCAACGTGGCGATCATGGACCGGGAGGTGGGAGAGCTGCTGGCCGAGCTCGAGGAGGCGGGCCTGGCCGAGGACACCATCGTCATCTGGTACTCCGACCACGGGGGGCCGCTCCCCCGCCAGAAGCGCCTGATCCTCGACTCGGGCCTCCACGTCCCGTTCATCATGCGCTTCCCCGGCGGGGAGCACGCGGGGACGGTGAACGACGAGCTGGCGAGCTTCGTCGACATCCCCGCCACGATCCTGTCGCTCGCAGGAGTGAGGGTCCCCGACCACATGCAGGGCCGGCCGTTCTGGGGCGAGCAGAAGGCCCCGCCCCGCGAGTACATCTACGCGGCCCGAGACCGGCTCGATGCCCAGTACGACGCGAGCCGGGCCGTGCGGGACAAGCGCTTCGAGTACATCCGCAACTTCAAGCCCGAGGGCTCGGCCTACCTGGATGTGAAGTACCGCACACAGATGGGGATCATGCAGGAGCTGCTCCGTCTGCGGGACGAAGGGAAGCTGGATCCCGTCCAGGCCCGCTGGTTCCGGCGGCCGCAGGAGACCGAGGAGCTCTACGACACCGTGGTCGATCCCCACGAGGTGCACGACCTGGCGCGCGATCCGGCGTACGCGGCCGAGGTCGCGCGGATGAGCGCCGCCCTCGCGGAGTGGATGGAACGCATCGGCGACGACCCCCTTCGTCCGGAGAAGGAGCTGGTGGAGTCGATGTGGCCGGGCGGCTTGCAGCCGAAGACGGCGGCCCCGGCCGTCTCGTGGGCCGCGGGCAAGGTCGAGATCGATTGCCCCACCGAAGGCGCGGCCATCGCGTACCAGGTCGACGGGCGCGGGTACGGGCCGGACCACTGGCTTCTCTACACCGGTCCCTTCGAGGCCTCCTCGGGCAGCACCATCAGCGCCACCGCCATCCGCGTCGGCTACACCCAGAGCGGCACGGTCGACTTCGCCGTGCCCTGAGCGAAACGGCCAGCCCGCTCCTCGACGCGCTCGAGGCGGGCGCGCAGGTCGGCGACCTCGGTTTCGAGGCCCTCGACGCGGCGGTCCAGCTCGCCTTCACTCGGCGGCCGCGGTCAGACACTCGACGATGATCGGGACCGCGGGCGGGGTGCGATCGCTCTTCTCCAGGATGTTCCGGATCATCGAAAGGTGGGTCCCGTCGACGGTCCGGTGATCGACTCCTTCGAGCCGCGTGGAGTCGACGCTCACGAGGCCGTCGCCCAGTCCCCGGGTCAGTGACAGCAGGGCCGAGCGCAGCTCGTCGAGTCGTGTCCCCCGTTCCTCGTCCGCGTCCTCACCCAGCCCCGCGATCCACTCGTCGATCTCGTCTTCGGTCCAGGGGCTGGCCACGCCGGCGATGACCATCATGTCCACGCCCACGGGGTGCGGTCGGCGGTTCAGGTCGGTGAGGAAGCGGCTGCCCGGCAGCAGGTCGATCTTGGCTTCGCCGGCGCCGTCGAGAATCCCGCTCAGCCAGCTGGCCTCACCCTTCGCCAGGCGGGCCATCTGGTCGCGCGCCTCGGCGAGGGTCCGGAAGCGAGCCACCGGAGATCCGTGGTTCGGGGCCCCGACCATGATGAGCGTCGTCACCTCCGGGACGTCCCCGGCCCGCGCCGAGGCCGCGTATCCGGTCACCGGGCTGGTCAGCATCTCGCGCGAGACCAGGCCCCCCATGCTGTGGGCCACGATGGAGATCCGTGCGACGCCGCGCCGTCGGAGCCTCTTCAGCTCCTCGAAGAACAGCTCGGCCGACTCCGCGACCGGCTGGTCGTTCGGGTACCGCATCAGCCACACTTCGAAGCCGTGCTGGTGCAGCTCGGGGGCGAGGCTGCGCCACACCTTCCCGGGATCGTCGAGCCCGTGCACCAGGACGACGGAGCCTCGAGCCAGGGCGACCCCGACATCCTCGTCCGGTTCGCAAAGGACCAGGCCGAAGGTCCGGGAGAGCGCCGACGCCTCCTCCGGGAACGTCTCCTTCACGGCCTCCCGGACCTGCGTGCGCAGCTCCTTCTCTTCCTCCCGGGAGGGATCCGTCAGGAGGAACCAGAGACCTCCGACGAGAAGCAGCCCGGCCACCCACCACCAGCGCCGTCGTCGCGTGGGCCCGGCGGGCCCCGGATCGGTCACGCTCACCGTAGCGGGAACAGGACGGGCATGCCGCCAGCGGAGGGAGCGCGCGGGCCGAATGCTCCCCCCTCAGATGGCGCTCCCCGGCTCAACGGTCACGATCCGAACGGCCGTGATCGCGCATTGCGAGAGCATGTCACACTTCTTGCTTCTCTAGACGGTTCACCTCCGGGCACGCGTTCTGCGTAGGGCAATGCGCCTGGGGGGTCGGGGCCCCGTTTGGAGTCCGGGTCCGGTGGCGCGGAAAGGGAATCTCCACCCGTCGGGCGGTGTGGTAGAGTACCGAGGATGTTGCGTTGCCCAGCGGCTCCGACCGCATCCTCCTCTCGGGGCATGACTTAAGCGGACCGTGACCCGGTGGAGCGCTCCCGGGGCCCACAACCCGGAGGACCCTCTATGGAAGACATTCGCCGAGGCGCCTCGGTGACCCCGGAGCCCGAGGTTCCCGCCACACAGCATTCCGGCAAGCCCTTCCGCCCCATCAACAGGGTCGCACGCGAGGCGGTCCGCACCGGCGTGACCGAGACCTCCCTCGAAGATTACAAGGTCTCTCTGCGCCGCTACTCCCCCGTCCAGAAGGGGCTCGCCGGACTTCCCTGGTCCGGTGAGTGGCACTGCGCCCGATGCGGCCAGAAGGCCCCCGGGAAGCTGCTCCACGCGCCAACGGAGGACGCGATCTTCCTGGAGCTGGAGTGCGAGCGCTGTGGCACCTGGCGGGAGCGCCAGCACGACATCCTCTTCACGCGCTACACCCCGCCGAGCGCCCACCCGCGCCAGCCGAAGGAGACCCGGAGCGGCTTCCCCATCCGGCCCGTCCTGGGCGAGTGGCCCAAGACCGTGGAGACGCTGTGTCCCGACTGCTCGGCTCTCATTCTCGGACGCTCCTTCGTCGAGGGCGGGGCGGTGTGGATGGAGAAGACCTGCCCCGAGCACGGGTACTTCCGGGACAAGGTCAACTCCAACGCGAAGCTGCACGCCCTGCTCTCCCGGAGGTGTTTCCAGGACGAGACCGGACTCGAGAACCCCCAGGTGACGGGCGGCGCCGCCTGTCCCACCGACTGCGGGCTTTGCAACCAGCACCACTCGACGCCGTGCCTCTCCCAGATCGATCTCTCCAACCGCTGCAACCTGACCTGCCCCGTCTGCTTCGCCAGCGCCAACCAGGCCGGCTACCTCTCCGAACCCACCTACGAGATGGTGGTGGAGATGCTGACCGCGCTGCGCGAGCGCAAGCCGGTCCCGGTGACCGCCATCCAGTTCACCGGCGGGGAGCCGACCATGCACCCCGACTTCTTCCGCATCGTGCGCAAGGCCAACGAGATGGGCTTCACCCACGTTCAGATCGCCAGCAACGGTATCCTGATGGCCGATCCCGAGTTCGCAAAGAAGGCGGCCGAGGCCGGGCTCCACACGGTGTACCTCCAGTTCGACGGGGTGAAGGACGAGCTGTACAGGAAGCTGCGTGGCAAGCCGCTCATGGACGTGAAGAGGAAGGTGGTCGAGAACTGCCGGCAGAACGACATCCGCATCTGCCTGGTGCCCACCATCGTCAAGGGAGTCAATGACGACCAGGTGAAGCCCATCCTGGACTTCGCCGTCGAGAACTCGGACGTGATCAACGCCATCGCCTACCAGCCGGTCTCCTTCACCGGCCGCATCGCCCGGCGCGAGCTCGAGAAGAAGCGCTACACCCTGGGCGACCTGGCCGAGGACATCGCCAAGGCCTCCGGGGCCGAGGTCGAGCGAGACATGTACCCGGCGAACCTGGTGACCCCGATCTCACGCTTCCTGGAGAAGCTGGACGGCAAGCCCAAGATCCGCACGAGCTGCCACAGCGAGTGCGGCCTGGGGACCTACCTCTTCATCACCCCGGACAAGGAGCTCATTCCCATCCCCCGCATGTTCGACATGATGAAGGTCTTCGGGGGGATGAACGACCTCACCGCCGAGATCGACGCCCGGGGGCCCGATGCCCGGCCCACGCGGTGGGACATGGTGAAGCTGCTCTGGGTCTTCCTGAGGGGCTATCAGTGGCGTGCCCGGGACCTGCGGATCACGCCCGTGGGGTTCATGCGGGCGCTCAGGAGCATGACCCTCAAGAAGTACGGCCGCAGCGCCGAGGGGAAGAAGGTGTACCGGACCATGATGGCGGCGGGCATGCACTTCATGGACCGCTACAACTACGACACCGAGCGGATCCGCCGCTGCGTGATCACCTACTCCACGCCCGACGGGATGTACCCCTTCTGCACCATCAACTGCGGACCCAGCTACCGTCCCTGGATCGAGGAGATGAACGCCCGGCCTCTGGAAAGCTGAGCCAGGGCGCTCAGAATGACTGTCGGGCGGCGGGCGCCTCGTCGACCGGGCCGCGCGCGGACGCCGGCCGCTCGAAGACCTGGGACTCGTCGATCACGCCCTCGGCCTTGAACCACCACTTCGGCTGGTACTTCACGTAGACGGGCACACCCGTCCACTCGCCCTCGGTGCCCACGACCAGGGTGAAGCGCTCGGTCGTGTCCAGCGTGGGGTTGTAGCTCTCCAGGTCGAGCCGCACCAGGTTCTCGTACCGCCGGCCCCCGTACTCCTTCGACTCCTCCCACCTCGTCCGGCGGAGCCGCAGCTCGTACGCCACCGCGTTGAAGTTGAAGCGGGTGGTCTGCTTCTCGAGGAGCTCCCGGGGCTCCCGGTTCGCCGTCGTCACCGCTCGGTCGACGAGATCGGCCACCGCGAAGAGAAAGCCCGGGTGGGTGCCCGGCGGCATGGAGGCCTCGTTGACCTTCGGCGGGGTCTGGGGCGTGGTCTGAAAGAGGCGGAGCAGCGTGTCCACGTCGTGAAAGGTGTAGTCGCTCTCGACCAGCCAGACGGTGTTCTCGGCCCGGGCCTGACCGTGGGCGATCTCGGTCTGGATCACCTTGAAGACGTACTCCCCCTCGAAGCCCACCTCGGCCTGGGCCTCCTCGACCGACTTCTCGTCGGTCTTGCGCATGAGGCCGATCTGGGTGGCCCCGTCCTTCCCCAGCTCCTCCCGGACGAAGCCCCAGCGGTTGATCCGACGGGGCGCCCGCTCGGGATCGGAGCCGAGCAAGAACTCGTAGCCGAGGCGGCCGTCGTCGCCCCGGCGCCAGACGATGCGGGCTCCCCCCACGTCGGAGTCGCCGATCCAGAAGAGGAGCGGTCGGATGGCCGCCGACATGCGGTAGCGGATCTCCTTCGAGACCGGGGGGACGTCGGGCGACGAGGGGTTCGACGACGACTCGTTGGCCCCCGCCCACGGCCCTCCGAAGAGGCCAATGGCAGTGGCCAGAACGAAGGTGGTGTGACGGCGTCGAAGGCGGCTCATGGTCGAAGAATTCCATCGTAGCACGGGCTCCGGCGCGGCCAGGAGCGAGAGTCGGCGTGGGGGCGCGGCGCCGATCGCGCCCCTTCAATCTCGAGGTGGCGGGACGTGTGCCAAGACGTGGGTTTGCGAGGCGTCGTCACCTTTGCAGAGGAGTGGTTCGCCGCGCACGCGCGCCAGGGCGTACGAGAAGCAGTCCCCATAGTCGAGGCCCGCTGGGTGGCGTCCCTTGCCGAAGCGGCTGAACGCATGGCGGGCGAGCTTGCCCTGCTCCTAGGGAGAAGACCTCGCTTCCGACGGCTGCCGAGTGGAACCAGGCCAGGTTGTCGACTCTCTCGGCCGAGCTCCTCACGCCCTGGCTGCGCCTGCGGCGACGCGAGACCTGGCCGACACCGCCGGGCGGGCGAGGAAGCGAGCGTTGACAGGAAAACGCGCCGGTCATAGCATTGAACGCTCAGTCGTTCCCCGCCCCCCGTGCCGGAGTGGTGGAATTGGCAGACACGCACGCTTGAGGGGCGTGTGGAGCGATCCGTGCGGGTTCGAGTCCCGCCTCCGGCACCATGCTCGTTCGGAGTGGCGTCGTCGTTTGCCCTCGGCGACTCAGAACCTCCTCAACGTGGAGACCCTCCCCGGGGTTCTTCCGTCCCTTCGGTCCCGTGCCCTCTCACCCTCTCCTCCTCCGTCCCGTCACCCTTCTGCCCCTTCTCGCCTCCGCCCTTTCCTCCTCCTTCCGTCCCCTCGAGTCTCCCCACCAGCACCCCCAACCCCAGGAGCACGATCGGCGCCCCCACCGCGTCCGGCGACAGGCTCGGCGCGAGCGCAACCCACGCCAGGGCGGCCAGCCCGGCCAGGGCGAGAGGGGGCGCCTCCCGGCGGCGCAGCAGGCCCACCGTGACGGTCAACCCGCCCAGCGGCGCGAGGGCCGCGAGGGCCCGTGCCACCGTCGTGGATTCGACGCCCTTGTACGCGAGGACGTTGAAGACCCCGAGGCCGGCCCCGGGCCTGGACAGCTCCCACAGGTGCGACCCGAACCCGGAAGGATCCAGGATCGCGACGGGCAGGGCCACGAGGGCGTAGACGAGGACGGCCCCGCCCAGAGCCGGACGCCACGCGCGGGGCCGGCCTGCCAGCGGCAGGAGCAGCAGCGGGGCCAGGAGCGCCGCCCGGTGCTCGAGGGCCACCGCGCCGCCAGCCAGGAGGCCCGCGGCGAACGCTGATCCCCCACGCGCCAGGAGCCAGGCGCCGAAGAGCGCGCACAGAGCCAACGCCGTCGGCGCCCCGAGGACGGCGCCGAGGGCGAGGGGGGCGGGGAGCAGGACGAGGGCGGCCGCGGTGGCTCTTGCCTCCCGCTCCATCCCTCGGCTCACGAGGACGGCGAGGACGGCAAGGGCCAGGAGGATCCACAGACGGAGGTCGCGACGGTCGACGAGCCGGCCCAGCGCCGCGAGGATCGCCGGCCCCGGCGGCAGGTGCGGCTCGTCCGGGCGTATCTCTGCCGGCGGCTCGAGGCGGAAGCTGGTGGCGTAGACCTGCCGTCCCCGTGGCGTGTCCTCGGGGGGCGGGGTGTAGGGGCTGCGGCCCTCGGCCAGACGCTTCGCGTCGCCTGCCGACTGGACCACGACCGGGTCCTGGGCCCGGATGAGGCCGGTTCGGTCGCCCACCCGCACCATGAGGAGAAGCGGCACGGCCACGACCATCACCGCGGCGACCGCCACGACAGCCGTCCGGACGCGACGGTTGGCTCTCGCCATGGCCGCGGTCAGGTAGGCGATCGCCAGTCCACCGGCGGTGGCGCTGAAGAGCAGCCCCAGGGGATCCTGCGTGAGATGGGGCCCGGCCCGTGGGGCGAGAGCGGCGGCGAGACCGCCGAGTCGCGCGGGGAGGTCCGCGGCGAGGGCCTGGTCCCAGGCGGTGCGGAAGACCTGCCCCTCGGCGATCTCCACGGCCAGGGCGTAGAGGAGGAGGGGCACCAGGGCGAGGTCGGCGCGGAGACGACGGGCGAGCACGCCCACCGGCAGCAGCACCGCGGCCGGGATGAGGTAGTTCGGGTGGACGACGCGGGAGAAGTACACCGCGGCGACCAGGGCGACGCTCCCGGTGACCAGAGCCGTCTCCGCGCCGCCCTCCCGCATCTGCCGGTGGACCAGCAGGAGCCCCAGCGGGACGAGAAGCGCGTAGAACGCCGAGAAGGAGACGTGGTCGCTCAGGCTCTGCACCTGGCCGAAGTAGATGAGGTAGTTGGCGAAGCCGAAGCCCGGCGTGCCCCCCAGGGGGTAGTTGTCGCCGGGGAGACCCACGTTGTAGGCGACGATGTCGCCCCAGAAGGCCGGGAAGTCGAGGGCGGCGACCGGGACCACGACCACGAGGAAGACGAGCGCCGCTGCCGCGACTGGCCCCCGAAGGCGCCTCCACGTGGTTGGTGCCAGCAGGTCCCGCCACCCCCGGGCCCCGCTCACCGCGACGAGCAGAAAGGGCGCGAAGGGCCAGGCCAGCTGCTTGGTGGCGCAGGCGAGGCCGAGGACGACGCCGGCGAGGAGGGGCCTCGCCTGCCGGGCGGCGAGGACCGCGGCGAGGATGAGGGCCACGAAGACGAGGTCGTTGGCCCCGAAGACCTGGTGCCAGTAGACGAGGGGGTTGAGGGCAGCGAGCCCTGCCGCCGCCAGCCGGGCGTCCTCCGCCTGCGGAAGGCGCGCGGCCAGCACGACGACGAGGGCGTAGAACAGGAGTGTGACGAAGCGCGGGTCGAAGAAGCCGAGCACTGCACGGCTGGCCAGGTAGAACGGCATCATGAGCAGGTGCGTTCCGGGCAGGTAGGCGTGGTGATGCAGGATGGGGTTGCCGCCGTATTCCTCCCAGAAGGCGGAGACCCGAGCCTGTCGCGCCAGCATTGTGCCGGAGTAGTCGGCGGCGTACGGGCTCTCGCCCGCGAGGAGCAAGTCGAGGGCGAGGGGCAGCTGCACTATGCCCCCGTCCTGTCCGTAGGGCCGGTCGGTGGCCAGACCCATCCCCACGAAGGCGGCGCTGGGGAGGGCGACGAGGAGAAGAGCGGCGAGGACGATCACCGCCGCGCGGGTCGCCGCCCGCGCCCCGAGGACGGCGAGCCCGGCGTAGACGAGGGCGAGGAGGGTGGCGCACGCGGCGAGGAGGAGGGCCACCGGGTCCCGGTCGAGAGCCCCGGAGGGGCTCGGGAGGAGCGGGCCGAGCCAGGCCCCGGCGGCCCCGAGGCGTGGGTCGTGGAAGAGCCGCCAGGCCAGGACCCGAACGGGATCGAAGAGCGACAGGTCGCGCGCGACGAGAAGGAGGAGCCCGGGGACGATCGCCGCGTCGAGGGGGATTCGCCGCGACGTGCTCAGGCCTCGTGGTCGTCCGGCGTGACCGGCACCGGCGCCCCACAGGAGCACACGAGGCTGCGCACCGCCCACTCGATCTTGAGGAGGCGTCCACACGCCGGACAGCCGATGTAGCGGCCGGCCTCGAACTTCTTGACGAGGCGCCCCTCGGCCGCCGGGCGGTTCTCCGTGGCCGGGTTCCGCCGCCGCGGCCATCGATTCAGCAGCGCCACGGCCGGCAGCTTACGCCGCGCCCCGCAGGGCGGTCAAGCGAGCGGGCTCACAGCGCGCGCAGGTCCCGGTGGCGCACGAGCAGGACCACCGCCAGGGCCAGGAGGAGGGCAGAGAAGACGGCGAGGACCGCGGGGGCGCCGGCGGCGCGCACGAAGAGCCCGGCCACCAGGCTCCCGAGGGGCATCCCGCCTCGGAAGGCGAGCCCGTAGATGGAGAGGACGCGCCCCCGGAGCTCGTCCGGAGCCTGCTCCTGGACGAGTGAGCTGAGGGTGGACAGCGCGGTGGTGAGGGTGTGGCCGGACCCGACGAGGAGAGCCATGGAGACCCACTGCCACCGGGAGAGGACCGCTCCGATCGTCACCAGGCCGAAGAGCGCGAAGTAGGCAAGGGTCAGCCGACCCCGTCCCCGCGCGCTCCCGCGGTGGGCGGTGGTGAGGGCCCCCACGATCGCCCCCACGCCGAGGCTCGTGAGGAGGAGGCTGTAGCCGGTCGCACCGGTCCCGAGGACGTCGCCGGCGAGGGTCGGCAGGAAGGTGACGAGGGGGAAGCCCAGGAAGCTCGCCGCCCCCGCGAGCAGGGTGAAGGTCCGCAGCAGCGGGGTCTGGGCCACGTGACGGATCCCCGTCCGGAGGGTCTCGCTCAGGTTCTCACCCGTCGCGGCCACCGGCGGAAGGCGGATGACCCAGAGGACCAGGATCACCACCACGAAGGAGCCGGTGTTGGCCACGAAGCAGGCCCCCATCCCCAGCTGGGCCAGCAGCAGCCCCGCGACGACGGGACCGATCGCCCGGGAGGTGTTGAACTGGAGCGAGTTCAGGGCGACGGCGTTGGGGATGTGCTCGCGCGAAACGAGGCTGGGGAGCACGGCCTGGTAGGTGGGAGCCGACTGGGACTGGGTGAGGCCGGCGAGAAAGGCGATGGTCAGGATGGCCACGATCCCGAGGTGACCGAGGAAGAAGAGGACGGCGAGGGCTCCCGCCAGGACCATCTGGATGATCTGCGAGCTCAGGAGTATGCGGCGGCGGTCCACCCGGTCGGCCACCGCGCCCCCCACGAGCATGAGCGCCAGCAGCGGAACGTCCTGGGCGAAGCGACGGAGGCCGAGATAGAACGGGTCCCCGGTCTGGACGTGGATCAGCCAGGACAGGGCGACGTCCTGGACCCAGGTTCCGATGCTCGAGAGGAAGGCGCCGATCCACAGGAGGCGGAAGCCGCGGTGCTCGAACGCCGCGAGGAACGCCGGACGCTTCATCGCTATACTGCGCCGGTGAGCTTCCCGTGCCCGGGCTGCGACACGCCGGTCGACAGCCGACCCGACCGACTCCTTCTTCGGTGCGACGCCTGCGGGGCCCGGCTGCGCAGCCGGTCGGTGGAGACCAGCGGCCCCGTCCCCCTCTTCGAGGTCCAGGTGGTGGGTCGACCGGAGACGCTCCGGCGGGTGGAGATCCCCTGGGACGAGACGGCGCGCCGCCGCCTGTCCTCGTGGCTGCTCCTGGCCTCGGTCGTGACGGTCGCTCTCGTCCTGGTCCTCTTCGTGCTCGCCCGGCTCCTCTAGAGCGGGAGCCCCGCCGGTCCGGACGGGCGGAGGGCTCGCTAGCCCTTCCCTGCCTTGCGCGCCGCCGCCATCGCCTCCTTGCGTCGCTCCTTCCGCGCCTTCCGGCGGCGGTGCCGGCGGCGGCGGATCTCCCTCGCTCTCTCGATCATGTAACCTCTCTCTCCTTCGACTCCTTCCGGGCAGACTCGATTCCCTTCCTGGCCTGGGCCACGCGCGCCCGGATGATGCGCAGATAGGCTCGCGGGATCTTCTGCATGTGGGCCATGAGCTGGCCCAGGTCCGCCCGCGCCGCCCCTCGCGCCCCGCTGTCACCCCAGATGAGGTTCACCATGCGTCCTCGGACGGCAACGGGGAGAAGGGCGGCGGTGGTCCCGGGCTTCTTTCCGATGGCGGCGAGAAACTTCTGGTTCGTCTCCTCCGCACCGGGACGGCCCACGAAGACGGTCCGGTTGCGGGTCACGCCCTGGAAGACCGAAGGCAGGTCCAGCGGGATGCGCAGGGCGGCGGCGCGAGCCCGGTCCATCTTCTCCCCCGCCCCGTCCCAACCGATGAGCCAGGGCTCGCGCACGATGAAGAACACCACGCGCCCGAAGTAGCACTGGCCGAGGCTCAGGACGGCCGCCACCACCTCGTCGCGGGTGGTCGCGGCGTCGATCGCGGCCGCCGCCTCGGCGGGGCCTCGGGCCGGGGGAGGAGACGGGGGGGCGGTATCGGCGCCGTGGGTGTCGGTGAACCGCCAGCGGTCGTCGACCCCGAAGTGCTCGTGCAGCATCCGGACCATCCGGAACTCGGGAACGACCTGGGGACGGACGATGTAGCTGAGCGAGTAGCCGATGCGGGCGACCGCCTCGTGGTCGCCGGGATCGACCATCCCCAGGAAGAGCGTCTTGCCGCGCAGCCTCCAGGGAATGACCTTGAAGCGGGTGATCAGGTCCCGGGGAACGAGCGTGATCGCCTCGGGGTCGAAGGCGGCGGGTTCGGCCACCGGGACCCCGTAGGCCCGGGCCAGGGCCTCGGAGAGCCGCTCCTCGGTGATGAAGCCGAGCTCGTGGAGGCTCGTTCCCAGGCGACCGCCGTAGAGGACCTGATGCTGGATGGCCTCCTGGAGCTGCGCATCGCTGATGACACCACGGTCGCGAAGAATCCGACCCAGGATCGACAGATCCACCTCCTCGAGAGCGCCGTATTCTAGCCCGATTCGCCATCCGGCCTCCCGCGACGTGGCCTCGCCGCCCTCGCCGGCATGGTGTCTGGACCGCCCCTTGGCACCCGGGCTATCATGCGCCGGTCCCGCGTCCATGCCCGAGCCCATCGCCCCCTACCACGAGCGGCTGCCCGATCTCGACCGCGAGCTGACCGAGCGGGGCAGCCTGGGGCTGCTCGTTCTCGACGCGTCTCTCCTCCGCGGCATCGAAGACCGGTATGGGCTACAGGCCTACGACGAGGTCCGGGGCCGCATGCTCGCCATCGTCGAGGAGGCACGGGGGAAGGACTACCGGGCGGGAGACCTGCTCTGCCTCGACCGGCCGCAGGGTCTGAGGTTCCTCTTCCTGCTCGAGCGGAAGAGGCGGCGGAACGTGCCGCTCTCGGTGGCCGACCTCCGGGCCGCCCGGGCCCGCGTCATGTCGTCCCTCGTGCCCAGCATCGCGAGGGCAGCCTTCCCCTACATCAAGCCCGGCGACCACCCCGACCGCCCCGAGGTGGGGCACGGGCTCGCGGTGTACAACCCCCTGCTGCACCCGGGCCGGATGGTGGAGCGCGCCTTCGAGGACGCCCTGGTCCAGGCCTCGCACCAGCGTCGCTCCGACGAGCTGCTGAGGCTCGAGCGGCTCCAGGACGTGCTGCTGCGCGAGCGTGTGGTGACCGCCTACCAGCCCATCCTCCGGATGAAGGAGGGCACGATCCTGGGCTTCGAGGCCCTCTCGCGAGGTCCGCGGGGATCCGGGCTCGAAACCGCCACGGACCTCTTCCGAGCGGCCCGGAGCCACGGCCTGGAGGTGGAGCTGGACCGGCTCTGCCGCCGGCGCGCGCTCCTCTCGTCGGGGCGCATCCCCTCCAACGCGAAGATCTTCGTGAACACCCTCCCCGCCACCATGAGGGACCCCCAGTTCCGGGGCAAGGCGCTGATCGACTTCCTGGACCGCGCCCAGGTCTCCCCCGACCGCATCGTCATCGAGATCACCGAGCAGGACGTGATCGAGAACCACACGCTCTTCCGGGACACGATGGCCGACTTCACCCACCTGGGGATGTCCTTCGCCGTCGACGATGTCGGGGCCGGCTATTCGGGGCTGGAGTCCATCCACCGGCTCAAGCCGAGCTACATCAAGATCGACATGGGCCTCGTCCAGGACGTCCACGTGAGCACGGTGAACCGGGCCATGGCCAAGGCCATCATCACCCTGGGGCACAAGATCGGGGCCAAGGTGATCGCGGAGGGCATCCAGAACGAGGAGGAGCTTCAGGTCCTGCGGGCCCTGGAGGTCGACTTCGGGCAGGGCTACCATCTCGCCCGGCCCGACAGCGGCCAGGAGTAGGGGCGCGGGGAAGCCTACTCCGGCGGACCGGCGCCGGGGGTGGGCACGGAGAGCAGGAAACGGCACTTTGCTCGGGCGAACTGGACCTCGTCGCCGTCGGCGAGATCGCGGTAGTGCACAACCTCGCCGTTGACCCGGGTGAAGTTGGTCGAGTCGAGATCGACCACGACCCAGGCGTCGTCGCGCCACTCGATGCGGGCGTGCTGCCGCGAGACGAGGGGCTCGTCGATGAGAATGGGCGCGTCCTCCCGGCCCACCACCATCGGGTCCTCGCCGAGGGAGAACTCGACAGCCTCCCCGTCCGGGCGCTCCCAGACGAGACGGGCGGCCGCAGGAGGGCTCACGGCGCCGCTCGTCGCGCCGCCAGCGGGCCCACCGCCGGGCCGTCGTTGTCGATGAGGGTGGCGCCCGGCGCCGCGGCCGCCGCGCGGTAGGCGTCGGCGGCCTGGGGCCCGTAGCCGAGCCGGTCGAGGGCCACGCCGAGGTAGTAGAGCGCAGTGCCCCGCGAGAGGCCGGGGCGCTCCGGAAGCTCCACCTTGGCCTTCTGCAGCGAGTCGTGGGCACCGGCGAAGTCCCCGAAGTGCATGGCGCACAGAGCCAGGTTGAGACGGGCATAGGCCGCCTGCTCGGAGCCCGGGTAGCCGTCCACTACCCCGCGCAGGTCCACCATCGCCCGGTTGTAGAGCAGCTCCGGGTCGAACAGCGGGATCTCGCGAACGGTCTCTCCGAGGACGAGCTCGGCGGTGCGCCCCCCGCTGGCTCCCTGCACCTGCACCGCGAGGGTATCCTGCGGCTTCTTCGCATCCACCGCGGCCAGGAGGTCAGCGGTCTGCGCGACCGGGTCCCCGTCGACGGCCTGGACCACGTCGCCTGGCTCCAGGCCCGCGGTGGCGGCCGGGCTCCCGGAGACGACCCGCAGGACGGGCGGGCCACCGAACAGGAGGGTGTCGACGGTGATCAGGCCGCTCCAGGTGCGCTCGCTACGGAAGCGCCGGTCGAGGCGCTCCAGGGCCTCCAGATAGGAGGCCGACTCCCCGAACACCACGTCCATGTCCTCGGCGGTGGTGCTGCCGGCGGCGAGGAGGTAGAGACGGGCGCTGCGCTGCAGCTGCTCCTCGGGCAGGAGTCCCACGACGAACCCCTGCACCTCGAGAGCGGCGGCCAGGCGCTCGCTGACCCGGCGCACGAGGTCGGGCCCGCTCCCGGAGCCCGGCAGCAGCCCGGTGCGGGTCGTCTCTTCCTGCTCGAGGACGCGGTCCACCGCCTCCCGGGGGGCGCGGATCAGGTTGACGGAGGTGAGCTGGGAGAGGTTCTCGAAGATCTTCTTCTCCGCCTCCTGGCGATGCCTCTCTCCGGTCGTGGATTCCGCCTCCACCCCGAGGAAGGCGAGGGTCGGACGGATCGGGCAGTCGAGACTGATCGCCTCGTCCTTCGGGAGGACGAGCTCGGTGATGAACTTCCCGGCGGCGTGCTTGACCTCCACCCGCACCTCCCCCGCGCAGATCCCGTCGACCTGCGAAGGGGTGACGCCGCGGGCCTCCCCGTTGATGTAGATGCGCGCCCCGGGGGGATCGGAGGACAGCTGCAGCGAGCCGACCGATTCCTCGAGGCGAACGGGCTCGAGGTCGTAGTCCTGCGCGACCGGGGTCTCCAGGGTGCGGCGCAGCGTCTCGTGGCACGCGCGCCGGAACTCGATGGTGTGGCTGCCGAGGGAAAGGCCCGGGACCTCGACCCGCGCCGAGGACCGCGAGGGGTCGAGACCCCGGCTGCGCGTCCGGTCGTACTGGTCGGGGGAGAGAACACCGGAGGTGGTCGCCCGGAGCTCTCCGTCGATCCAGACCTCGACCTCGGCAGGCTGCGTGACGACGAAGATGCTGGCGCGCACCCGCTCGAGGATCGCCTCCTGCGTCTCCGTGGCCCGGGCGGCGATGCTCAGAGGGAAGCGCTCGGTCCGGTAGCCTTCCTTGGCGATCTCGACGGTGTACTCGCCGGCCAGGACCTCGAGGGGGAAGAAGGGGGTCAGCCCGAGGTCCACCGGGGGTCCGGTGGTTCCCGTCAGGGTGACGCGGGCGCCCGCGGGCTCGGACGACACCGCCAGGTAGCCGACGAGGGCCTTCTTCACCGAGTCGAACAGACTCACGATCTTGGGCGAGACCTGCTCCTTGGAGAGGACGTGGTCGGGCTTGATCAGGATGATGCGCCGGAAGTTCTCGGACGCCTTCTCCTGCAGCCCGATGGTGTAGTAGGCGCGCCCCCGGTACTCGTACGCCTGGACGAGCATGTCGCGGGCGGAGGCGGGGAGGGTCGCGACGGGGAGACCCTCGAGGCGCGAGACCACGTCGTCGAAGCTGACGATGGCGCGGCTCTGCTGGGGCCCGTCGAACTCGGCGATGGCACGGGCCAGCACCTCCTGCGCCGCCTTGATCTCCAGCTGGACCGCCTCCGGCACCTCGGAGGAGGCCATCGCCTCCTGCCCCGGGGCCGATGCCGCGACCAGGACCAGTCCGGAGAGGGCGAGGGTTGCGGTTGCCGTTCGCGCAGTCACGTCCATCCTCCTCATCGATAGCGTAGCACCCGGTCCGAGCCCTCGTCGTAGACGAGAACCGCCCCCGTGGCGTCGAGGGCGATCGCCCGGGCCTTCTTGAGCTCCGGACCGGCGATCTTGAAGAAGGGCTCGCCCCGCGGGTTGAAGACGAGGACGCCCTCGTCCTCGTCGGCGACGTAGACGTTGCGGAAGGGGTCGACGGCGACGTCGCTCGGCTTGCGGAGACCGCTCGGTCCGATGGTGCGCAGCGTGCGTCCGCTCTCATCGCAGATGGCCACCATCTTCTCCTTCCGATCGAGGAGGTAGACGTCGCGCTCGCCGTCCACGACGATCCGCGTCACCTCCCTCTTTCGGGTATCTCCCTCGGGGAAGCGCCCCCTCAGCTCTCCGGCGAGTCCAAAGAGGAGCACGGTGTCCTTGTCCTCGTCGGACACCAGGAAGGATCCCCCCGGCAGCACCGCCGCCGCGAGGATCCGGTCGACCGGCTTGCGCTCCTCACCCGGCCTTTCCGGCGGGAAGAAGAAGCTCCGGAGGTCCCGGGGGCCGACGCGCACCGCGGAGCGGGCGGCGAAGACGACCTCGCCGTTCGGGCCGAGCGACAGGGTGCGCGGGTCCTGGGCGGAGAAGCTCTCCCCCATCTGGCCCGACGGCTCGAAGGCCACCGCGCTCTTCGTCTTCTCCGAGGCGATCCAGAGTCGGCGGTCCGGCGTGACGAGGAGGGCGCAGACGTCCTTGAGAACGTTGCCGGCGCCCACCGAGAAGCCGGAGTCGAGGGTGAAGGCGGGCCGGGCCGAACCGTGGAGACGGTAGAGCGCGGTGATCCTCTCGAGGGCGCTCTGCGCCCAGGGGCTCTCCGGGAAGCGATTCCGGACCTGCTGGAACTCCTCCATGGCCAGGCGGGGCTCGCCCTGCAGCGCGAGCACGTGACCGACCTCGAACTGGGCCGGCGGGGCGGCGTCGCTCTGCGGGTACTCCAGCGCCACTCGACGGTCGAGGACCACCGCGTCCTCGTAGCGGCCGGCGCGGCGGTGGACGAGGGCCGAGGCCTGGAGGGAGCGGGGCACCCAGGGACTCTGCGGATACAGCGTCTCGACGCGAGCGAACTGGGCGAGGGCGTCGTCGAGATCGGCCGGCGTCCGGGCCTCCTCGAGGGTCAGGAGACCCAGATAGTGGTAGGCGCCGGGGGCGGCGTCGCTCTGTGCGTGCTCTCGCGAAACCTGCTCGAAGGCCTCACGAGCCCCCTTGTCGTCGCCCTCCACCTCCATCCGGTAGCGGCCGATCTCCAGCCAGGCCTGGCCGACGGCGCTGGTCCCGCCGAAGCTGCTGATGACGATGTTGAAGTTGTCGAGCGCCTGCTTGAGCTTGCCCTGGTCGCGGTAGGCGCGGCCGTCCTCGAGGAGGCGCTGGGCCTGCTCCTCCGCGCCTTCCTGCGCGATCGCGGACGGGGCCAGGGCGAGAAGCGAGACGAGGAGAAGGGGCAGACGTGGCGACACGGGCTAATCCTTTCGTCCGGTGACATAGGCGGGGCGGCCGGCGAGGACCTCGACCGTCTGTGTCTTCGTGGCGCCGTCCGGCCATCGGAAGGTCACGGTGTGGCGCCCCGCGGCCAGCGAGCGCTCGCGGATCGGCGGGTAGTCGACGAAGGTCCCCCCGATGAGGACCTCGCAGTTGTCGGGGAAGGCCTGGACGTTGATCTCCCCGACCCCCGGGGCCTCGATCGACGCCTCCCCACCCGCCGGGACCGACACCGGCACGTCGGACCGCAGGAGGAGACGAGAGGAGACGAGGGTGACGACCTGGGGGCCGCTCGGCAGCTCGACCCGGGGGGACACCACGCCGCGGGCGCGGGTCTGGCCCTGCCAGAGAACGTCCACGGGGTAGGAGGAGACGACGGAGAGGTGGCCGGGTGGGGGCAGTGGATCGAGTCGGGCCTCGATGACCTCGGGGGTCTGGCCGACGGGGACCGTGACTTCGGCCGCCACGTGGCCGTCGAGAGTGAAGCCGAGGAGGTGCTCCCGCTCGGAGTCGAGGGCGATCTCCAGGGGCGTCACCCCGGCCACGCGCTCGCCGTCCAGCGTCACCGAGGCCCCGGCCGGCTCCGTCCGCACCGGGGTGACGGCCACGTCTGACTGCAGCGTGACCGACACCACCTCCGAGGAGGGAAAGGGAAGGCGAACGGTGCGGGTCTCGTCCCGGTGGCCAGGCTTGCGGAAGGTGATCTCGACCTGCCCGGGCACCGGTGAGGGAATGACCACCACCCCGTTGGTGGTCACCCCGGAGTCGACGCCGTCGACGAGGACGGTCGCGCCCAGCGGCTGCGACCGCACCGGAACGCGCAGCTCCGCCGGGATCGGGGGACCAGCCGCCCGACTGGCCAGCAGGTAGAGGCCGAACCCCACGACGAGGACGACGGCGGCGGCGATCGCCCAGAGGAGGCCCCGGGACGCTCGCGGGGGCGCGGGGCCCGGCTCGGAGACGACGACGGTGGGCGGGAGCTGCCGCTCCGTCTGCGGCTCCAGGCGGGTGGGTGCCGCCTGGAAGGTGGCGTCGAGCTCCGGAAAGTCGACCTCCCCGTGGGTGGGCGTGTCGCGCATCCGCTCCTGCTCGCGCAGGGCCGTTCGCAGCTCGCGGCGGGCATCGAGCAGGTTCGGGTTGGTCGACACGATCGTGCGGAGCTGGGCGATGGCGTCGTCCACCCTGCCGCTGCGAACCTTGCGACGGGCGGTGGCCAGGGCCTCGACGGCGGTCGTGTCGGGCTCGACGGTGCCGGTCTTGCGGATCTCGTCGAGCACCTTCTGGAGATCGCGGGCCAGCTCCGCCGCCCCCTGGTAGCGCTCCTCGCGATCCTTGGCCAGGGCGCGCCCGACGATCGCCTCCAGACGGGGTCCCGGCCCCCCGAGTGAGGACAGGTCGAGCGGTGGCGGCGGCTCGCTCACGATCTTGTAGAGGACCTGGGTCGGGTTCTCGCCCTGGAAGGGCCGCTTGCCGCTCAGGATCTGGTAGAGGATGACGCCCATGGAGAAGACGTCGGTTCGGCCATCGAGCTTCAAGCCCCTCACCTGCTCCGGGCTCATGTAGTGGACGGTGCCGACCATGACGCCGGTCTTCGTGAGCTGGGTGCCCTCCAGCTTCGCGATTCCGAAGTCCATGATCTTGACCGTCCCGTCGTCGAGCAGCCGGATGTTGGCGGGCTTGACGTCGCGATGGAAGACGTGTCGCTCGTGGGCGTAGGCGAGCCCGCGACACACCTGGATCGCGACGTCGAGCTTCTCGGCCAGGAGCATCTCCTCGCCGGACTGCAGGAGCGTCTCGAGGTCCAGGCCCGGGAGGAGCTCCATGGCGATGAACTTGACCCCGCGGTCCTCGCCGAGCTCGTAGACGATGACGATGTTGGGGTGCTGCAGGCGGGCAGCGGCCCGTGCCTCCACTTCGAAGCGTCGACGGCTTTCCTGGTCGAAGAGTCCCTCGGAGGTGAGGGTCTTGACCGCCGCCTTGCGGTCGAGGGCCTCGTCGAGACCCTCGTAGACCATGCCCATGCCCCCGCGACCGATGCGCCCGGTGATGAGGTAACGCCCGATCCGCCGGCGTGCACGTGCTGGCGCCGCCTCCGGCCGCATGATCACCCCTCGTACTTGAGCAGGATGACGGTGATGTTGTCCTCTCCGCCCCGGTCGTTCGCCTCGTCCACGAGGTCTCTCGCCGCCCTGGCGATGTCCCCTTGCGAGCGATCCAATATGGTGGCGATGTCGTCGTCCGGAATCATCGTGGTGAGTCCGTCCGAGCAGAGGAGCAGGACGTCCCCGGGCTTCATGGTGAGGGCCTGGACGTCGACGAGGAGATCGGTCCGCCCCCCGAGGGCCCGGGTGACCACGTTGCGGAGGGGGTGACTGCGCGCCTGCTCCGGGGAGATGACACCCGTCTGGATCTGCTCGTTGACCCAGGAGTGATCGCTGGTCAGGAGCGTCATTTCCTCCCCGTTCCAGCGATAGATGCGGCTGTCCCCGACGTGGGCGAGGTTGGCGACGTCGGCGTCGACGAGGACGGCGGCCACGGTCGTAGCCATGCCCTCGAGCTCCGCGCTGTTCCGGGTCGCCTCCAGGACCTTCCCGTTCGCGTGACGGATCGCGGTCTTGAGGCGATTGCCGTCGTAGGAGATGGTCTCGTCGAGACCGAAGGGCCAGGTGATCTCCTCGTTGCCGGCGGTCTGGGTGACGAACTCCTCGATGGCCTCCACCGCGATCCTCGACGCGACCTCCCCCGCGGCGTGCCCGCCCATGCCGTCGGCGACCACGTAGAGGTTCTGCTCCGGGTTGACGGCGTGGGCGTCCTCGTTGCCCTTGCGCTTGCGTCCGACGTCGGTCAGGGCCTCGGAGGAGATCCTCGAAGGGCTCATGCGCGCGCCCCCCCTTCGAGCTCGGAAGCGGCGGCGGTGACGCGAGGGTGGCCGGGAGCGACGCGCCTCGCCGCCTCCAGGCTCCTCTGGGCGCGGAGGCTGAGCCCCTGCCGGTGGAGCAGTATCGCGAGATCGGCGTGGGCGGCGGCGTCTCGGGGAGCGAGCCTGGTCGCACGCTCGAGCTCCTGGATGGCCTCCCGGGCCGCAGCGGGATCGCGACTGAGGGCGCGTCCCAGGGCGGCATGGTACTCGGCGGTGTCGGGCGCGTGGTGCACGGCGGTGTGCAGCAGGGTGAGCGCCTCTTCGAAGGCGCCCCGCTCGAGGAGCGGGGAGGCCCGCTCGTAGGCTTCCCGCGCGATCTCCTCGGGGGAGGTCGGCTTGGGGCGGTGGCGGGTCTCGTCGTACTCGCGACGGCTCCGATCGTTGCACAAGGTGTTGAAGGCGGTCGTCAGGTCCTGGAAGACCGCACCCGCGGCTTCCTTCTCCGGGCCCTCGGGATAGCGGTCCGGGTGCTTCTCGCGCGCCAGACGGAGGTAGGCCTTGCGGATGTCGCCGCTGGAGGCGGTAGGAGCGACGCCGAGAAGCTCGTAGTAGTCGGGCACCCTCTCCCTCTAGCGCCCCGGCTTCCGGGCGAACTTCTGGGCCTGCTTGCGGACGGCCTCGGGGACGTTGCGATCGACGGTGAGGGACTTCATGTCGCGCGGGTTCATGCGCGACACGAGTCCCATGGACACCGCGATCGGGGTGCGCGGGTTCTTGACCAGGTTGGAGACCACCTGGTAGCGCTTCGTCCACTCCCGGTGATTCCCGATCTTCCGCAGCACATCGTCGGAGACGTTCTTCATCGCCGAGATCGACTCGACCTCCGCATCCGTGAGCTGGGGGCTGCCGAGAACCGCGGAGGCCACCAGACGGTTGGGGTCGCGGATGAGGATCGCCCTCTCCTCGCGCGTGCCCTTGATGGCGGTGATGATCTTCTCGGCGACATTCAGGCGGTAGATCTTCTGGACCGCCGTCACCTTCTCCGTCTGGTCCCGCTCTTCCTCCGAGAGGTAGTGGACCATCGCCTCGTCTTCGGAGACCGGTGCCTCCGCCTCCGGCTCGGGCTCCGGCTCGGGCTCCGGCTCGGGCTGCGGAGCGGGCTCCGGCTGCGGAGCAGGCTCGGCCACGGCCCCGATCTTGAAGGTCTCGCGGAGCTCGTTGAGCCGACGGCGCTGGTCGTTGTTCAGGCTCGGGTTGGACTCGAGCGCCTCGAGGAGCGAGGTGCGGCGGAGGAGCCGCACCTGGTTGATGACCACCAGCTCGGCCAGCTCCACAGGGAGCTCCGGGGCCAGCGCCTCGATGGCCGCGTCGGTAGTGGAGGTGTTCTGAAGCGCCGCCTCGCGCAGATCGGGCTCGGGGCGATGCGTCACCACCCAGGTGAGGACCGCCGCCGGAGTGGAGCGGTCCCTGGCAATGGGAAGGCACTCGTCCACGGGAAGTCTGGTGAGCGACTGGGCGGCGGCGTCGCGGACCCCCGCGTCGGGGTCACGCACGAGGTCGCTCCACAGCTCGACGAGGTCGGCGGGGGCCAGGGGCAGGAGGCCCTGCGCGGCCATCAGCCGCAGGTCCCGGGCGACGCCACCCCGGCGAAACTGCTGGACGAGGGGGTTGGTGACCCGCGTCTCCGCCATGGAACGACCTAGCCGCTCTGCCCGTCGGGGGATGCCCCGCCCTCGGTCTCCACGAGGGCGGGCAGACTCTGACGGGTGATCACGATGTTCTTGCGCACCTCCCCGTTGCGGCCGAGAGGAAGCGCGGGCTGATCGTTCACTCTAATGGCGAGTCCTCCGGCGTTCCCGACGGACAAGACGATCTCACCCTGCGCCTCCAGGGTCTCCGACTCGCCTTCCGTGAGCACGCGGTTGATCACGGTTTCACCGTCCGCCCGGACCTCGACCCAGCAGCTCTGCTCGGCGGTCATCGTCAGGATCAAGGTGTCGCGAGCCAGCTGGTGGGCGGGCAAGGCCGCTGGCGGTGGATAGACCCGATCCGTGGGCAGCACCGCCGGTGTCGCTGCCACCGGCAACGGCGTGGCCGCCTCGGCCGCGCGGCGCTCTGCCTCCTCGCCGGGGCGGCGCAGGACGAGGAAGGCCGCCACCAGGGCCACCGCCGCGAAGAACAGGGCACCCGGCGAAAGCCAGGCTCGAGCTCCCGGAGACGCCGGGCGTTCCGGGCTCCTCTGGGGCTCGGGCTGCTGTCCGTGGAAGGACAGAAAGTCGGCCACCGCCCGATCGGGGTCGAGACCCACGAAGGCCGCGTACTGCTTCACGAACGCACGGAGAAAGAGCCCGCCGGGCAAGACCTCCACTCGATCATCCTCGAGCGCTTCCAGGAAGCGCATGGCGATCTTCGTATGGTCCGAGATCTCGCGCAGGCTCACGCCGCGCAACTCGCGTTCTCTTCGAAGGTTCTCGCCGAACGAGCTCATTGGGTCCCCGGCCTCACGATCCGACACGAGTTCTCAGACGACGGCGGGCGGATTTTAGTGCGCGGCAGCGAGGGCTGTCAAATGTATCTAGTTGAGCCGTCGAGAATTGGGGAGCCCGCCCTCCCCCTTCTCCAGGACGGCACGCGCCGCGGCGCGCACCAGGGGCCGCAGCTCAGGCGCGCCGGCGACCCGCCTCAGGTCGCGGGGAACGAGGGAGCTGATCTGCAGCAGGGCCACCGGCTGGGGAGTGCGCGGTTGCAGCACGAGGCCGAGGCGAGTGGCGTAGTTGTCCGACCACCGCGGGGAGGAGGCACAGGCCTCGAGGAGGGCGCGCGGCACGTCCTCTCGACGCACCACGGTGACGAGATCCTCCTCCCGCAGGCGGGGGTTCAGCAGGGCCGCCTCGATGACCCGGGGCTCGCCGTCGAGCAGCAGGCGCGGCAGCAGCGGGGCCGTGGCCAGACGGGAGAGGGTGACCCGGTCGCCGAGGCGCAGGTCCCTGAGCGCCTCGCCGAGCAGGGCCTCGGCGCGGAGACGGACGGCGGCCGCCACCCTCGGGGTGGCGGCCACGTCTGCGAGCTCGCGCCACGAGAGCTGGGCGAGGAGCCGGAGGGAGAGGCCCCGGGAGACCCTCGGGCTGAGGACCACCCGGGCGAGCACACGAGGCCGCTCCGACCAGGGCGGCGTGGCCGCGAGAAGCTCGAGGAACGGCGCCGGCACCGCGCGACGCAGAACGGCGAGGAGCACCTGCTCGTCGATCGGCTTCCGGAGGAGCTCGCGAAGCCGGGCTCCGTTGGTCCCCGCCTCGAGAAGAGCGGCATGGAGCGCGTCCACCGCCGCCTCGGACGCATCGGCCGGCGCTCTCGTCATCTCCCTGGCCTCCTCAGCGGCGGCGCGCGGTAGCCACCAGGTGCGCCCGGACGTCGTGGAGCGCGATCAGGATGTTGACGATGCCGAGCCCGCTGACCGCGCCCCGGGTGAAGGCGTTGAGGAGCACGTCGCGCAGGGCGGGATGGGGCTGGAGAAGCCAGTTCGAGTCCCACAGCGACGTCCAGGGGGCCACCAGGAGCACGAGCCCCACGAGCACGGAGCTGAGAATGGACAGCAGATGGGCCAAGGGCTGCCGGGCCTCAGGCGCCGGCGGTGAGCTGACGGACCTTTTCCGCCACGTCGCGGAAGCTGGCGTCCTGGCCGTAGAGCTCGGTGAAGGTCTCGAGCGCCCGATCGTTCTCGCCCGCCATCTCGAGAGCGCTCGCGAGATCGTAGCGGAGACCCTGATACTCTTCCTCGGTGCGGCCCTGGGCCTGGAGACCCTTCTCGAACCACTTCACCGCGAGCTTGGGCATCCCCTTCTCGATGAAGCAGATACCGAGCATGCTCGCACACTCGAGCAGGCGGCTCTCGTCCTTCGCCGCGAGCTGGAACTCGGCAACAGCCTCGTCCACGAGCCCCATCTCCTTGTAGGCGATCCCGAGGTTGTAGCGGGTCTCGTAGTCTTCCTTGCCGAGCTGCTTGTCGACACCCTTCTGGAACTCCCGGAAGAGATCGGTGAGCGCCTGGTCGCCGAGATCGGTGCCCTCCTCCGCCGGCTCCTGCGGGGCCACCGCCGGCTGCGCCCCGAAGAGACCGCCCAGCTCGCTGGCGAGATCGAAGCCCCCTTCCTGCTCCCCGACGGACGGGTCCGGGGCCGTGTCCGGGCCCGGGTCGTCGAGAGGGAGGCCCGAGGGCACGGGCTCGGCGGGGGTGAACTCGAGGAACCCCTCCCCGAGCTGGAGCGGCTCGTCGGGAGCGGTCCCCCCGGAGGGGGGCGGGGCCGGTGGGGTCACCGGCTGAAGCGGGGCCGTCTGGTAGTCGGTGGCCGGGATCTCGAACTCGGGGGCCTCGGCCTCGCCAGGATCCTCGAGCCCCAGCTCGGCCAGCTTCCCCCGATAGGCGGGATGAGCGGTGTAGCGTCCCCCCAGCTCGGCAAGGGCCTCCTTCGCGTCCTCCACGAAGCCGAGCGACACGTACTGCTCGACATCGGAGAGCACGCGCCGCAGGTCGTCCGGCACGTCGCTCGGGGGCTCCGCCGCCTTTGTGGCCTGCGGCACCAGTCCCGCCGTCTGCTCGGCGGCAGACGGGGGCATGGCCGCGAGCTCCTCCGGGTCGCCCAGGTCGAAGGCGCCCTCGTCCTCCTCCCCGGGGGCCCCCGGCTCGTCGATGAAGGCGCCCCGGATCTCGCCGCTGACCGCGGCCAGGTCCTCGTCGCCGAACAGCGGCTCGTCGACCTCCTCCGCGGGGGCTTCGGACACCTCGGGGATCTCGACGAGCTCCAGCTCCGGGGTCGCCTCTCCCTCCACCGGACCCTCGACCTCGACCGGAGTCTCGACCTCGACCGGGATCTCGAGCTCCTCTCCCTCCACGGCCAGGTCCGGGACGGAGGCCGCGGTCGCTTCGACGGGTATCTCCACCTCGAGCGGCGGCGCCTCGGACGGGGCCTCCTCCGGCTCGAGGGACAGGCTCTCCTCGGGCTCCACTGCGGACGGCGTTTCGACCTCGGGGGCTGCGGCCGCAGCGGGTGGCGCCTCCTTGCCGACCGCCTCGGCGGCGCTGGCCTCGGCCTCTGTCGCCCCCGCCTCGTCCCCCTTCAACCGAAGGATCTGGGCGACCGCTCGCAGGTGCGTCGCCACCGTGTCGAGCTCCCCCCGCTCCCGGTGGAGGTCGATGAGCTCGCGCCGCACATCGAGGTTGTCCGGGAAGCGGTTCAGCGCCGCCTCCAGCTGGTCGCGCGCCTTGTCGGTGAGACCGTACTTGCGGAAGACGCGCCCCTCGGAGAGGTGCTCGTCGATGAACTCCTGGTCCTCCGGGCTGAGGGGTCCCGAGAGCTCGATGGTCCCCTCGGCCGGCTCCCCCGCTACCGCGGGGACGCCCCCGGGGGGCGTGGCCGCGGGCGAGACATCCTCGATCCCGACATCCAGCGGGGCTGGCTCCACTCCCTGTTTCCGGATCCAGTCGAGCTTGGTGCGGTGCTGCTCGTTGTGCGGCTCGAGCTGGACGAGGAGCTCGAGGACGGACGCGGCCTGTCCCATCTCCTCGGCGCGGAGGTAGGCCTCGACCATCTTCGAGTAGGTCTGGATCACCATCGCCTCGTTGCGGGACTGGCGATGGAGCTCGACCAGCTTCGCGAGCGCGGGCATGTGAGGCGGGTCCAGCTGGGCGATGGGCTGGAGAAGAGAGACCGCGCGGTCGAGGTCGCGTCGTTCGATCAGCCGTTCCAGCGCAGGCAGGAGTTGCTCGTAGGCCTCGTCGGGACGGCCGGTGGCGAGGAACACTCGGCCCAGGAGCATCTTGACGTCCTGGTCCTCAGCGTCGCGCCCCAGCAGCGCCTCGAGGAGCCCGCGTGCGTCGTCGAGGCGTCCCACTCCGAGGTAGGTCTCGGCGGTGCGGAGCGCGACGTCACGATCGTCGGGCGCCCCCTTGCGCGCCTCCTCGAGGTAGGGCAGGGCGGTCGCGAAGTCCTTCTGGACCAGGTGGACCCGCGCGACCTCGGTCAGGAGGCGCGGGCTGCGCTTCCCGACCTTGAGGCCTTTCTCGAGCAGCTGGAGCGCCTCCTGCCGGTGCCCCTTCTTCACGAGCTCGTCGGCCAAGGCCAGGTACTCCCCCGCTGCCTTCTCCTGCTGCCCCTCGCGCGCATAGAGCTCGGCCAGGCGGATGCGCACCTTCATGTCGGAGGGGTCGAGCTCCGCCATGCGGCGCAGAACCTCCCCCGCCTCCCGGTGGCGTCCGCGCTTGACGCACTCGTCGAAGGCCTCCCCGAGCATGGTCTTGGCCTCGGCGGTGAGGCCCTGCTTCGCGTAGAGGTCGCCCAGGTTGAGATGGGCGTCGAGCAGCGCGGGGTCGTTCTTGAGGACCTTCTTCCAGCAGGCGATCGCCTTCAGGTAGAAGCCGTCCTTGGCGTAGAAGTCGGCGACCTTCGCGTACTGCTCGTTGGCGGCCTTGGTGTTGTTGATCTTCTCGTAGAGGAAGCCGATCTGATTGATGGTGTTCGCGTCGCGCGGGTTCTCCTGGACGATCTGCCGCAGCAGATCGATCGCCTTCTCGTAGCGGCCGGCGTTGGTCTCCTTGGCCGCGTCCTGCTTCAGCTTGAGAGGGTTGATCCTGGCCACGCTAGCCCCGCCACCTCACGCGAACAGCCACCGCTGAGTGCCCTGGAACGTCCGGCGGTGGATGACGGACGGACCCCGCCGCCGCAGCGCGTCGCGATGGTCCTCGCTAGCGTAGCCCATGTTGTGCGCGAGACCGTAGCCCGGGTGCTGACGATCCAGCTCGCGCATGAGCGCGTCGCGGGCGACCTTGGCCACGATCGAGGCGGCGGCGATGGACACGGAGAGGGCGTCGCCCTTGACGATCGCCCGCTGCGGCACCTCGACCCCGGGGATGGTCAGGGCGTCGACGAGGAGGGTGTCGGGGCGCTCGGGGAGTCCCGCGACGGCTCGCCTCATGGCGAGGAGGCTGGCCTGGAGGATGTTCAGGCGGTCGATCTCCTCGGGCTCGGCCCGGCCCAGGGCCCAGGCTCGGGCGCTCGCCCGCACCCGCTCGTCCAACCTCTCGCGCTGCCGGCGGGTGAGGCGCTTCGAGTCGTCGAGACCCGCGGTGTCGAAGGCCTCACCCAGGACGACCGCCGCCGCGACCACGGGACCGCACAGCGCGCCCCGCCCCACCTCGTCCACGCCGGCGACGGCCACGTGGCCCGCGGCCCGCGCCTCCTCCTCGAACTGCGTCCCACAATGGAGCTCGACGCCCCGGTGAACCTCGGGCCGCCGAGCTCGACCAGACGCCCGCGTCATCGCCGTCCGCGCTCCTCCCCGGGCCCCCACCGGGGCCCGACGACGGTCGGGCGTCCTACGCCCGAGTGTCCACCCTGCGCTCCTTCATGCGTCCGGCCTTGCCCTTGCGCTCGCGCAGGAAGTAGAGCTTGGCCCGGCGCACGTGAGCGTGCTTGACGACCTGGATCTTCTCGATGGTCGGGGCGTGCAGGGGAAAGATCCGCTCCACACCCTGACCGGAGGACACCTTGCGCACGGTGACGGTGGCGCGCGTACCGCTGCCACGCAGCGCGATCACCACGCCCTCGAAGACCTGCACGCGCTCGCGCACGGTCTCCTTGGGCTTGCCCTTGATCTCCTCCTTGACGCTGGTCTCCGTGACCTTCACGTGCACGCGCACGGTGTCGCCAGGGGTGAGCCGCGGCAGCTTCTTCTTCAGATCTGCCGCCTCGATGGTCTGGATGGCGTTCATCTTCTCTTCTCTTCCGTCCTATCTTCCGTCCTATTTGTGAAGTACTGCCGTCGTTTTGTCCAGTGCCCGGGGATCGCCAGCCCGGCTCTCCTCGTCGATCTCGCGGAGCAGCCGCTCATCCTCGGCGGTCAGGCGGGCGGCGGCGAGCAGGTCGGGGCGTCGCTCGCGGGTCGCGCGGAGGGCTTCGCGCTGGCGCCAGAGCCGGATGCGTCCGTGGTCACCCGAGAGGAGGACCTCCGGAACCGCGTGGCCGCGCGCCCTCTGTGGCCGGGTGTAGTGCGGCCAGTCCAGGAGCCCGGTCTGGAAGGAGTCGCTCTCCGCCGAGCCCTCGTCGCCGAGCGCCCCCGGAAGCAGTCGCACCGTCGCCTCCACCACGGCCAGGGCCGCGACCTCGCCTCCGGTCAGCACGAAGTCGCCGAGGCTCAGCTCCTCGGTGGCGAGGAACTCCGCGACTCTCTCGTCGATCCCCTCGTAGCGCCCGCACAGGAGAATGAGCCTTCGGACTCCAGCGTAGCGGCGGGCGGTGCGCTGATCGAAGCGCCGCCCGCGAGGGCTCAGCAGGGCCACCAGGTCGCCGTCCCCCCTCCCGTCGGGCCAGATGGACTCGAAGGCCCGGAAGAACGGCTCCGCCTTCATGACCATCCCCGGCCCGCCCCCGAAGGGCGCGTCGTCGACCGTCCGGTGACGGTCGTCCGAGAAGTCGCGCAGGTCGTGGACCCGGATGTCGACGTGGCCGGCCTCGCGTGCGCGGCTGACGATGCCCTCGGCGAGCGGCCCCTCGACCATGCCCGGGAAGATGGTCACGAGGTCAATCCGCACTGGCGTACTCCGGCCTCTCGATGACCATCCGCTGCCCGGCGAGGTCCACCTGCACCACGAAGTCCGTGGCCAGAGGCACCAGGGTCTCGCCCTCCGGGCCCTTCACCACGAGGATGGGGGCGCCCGCCCCGGTCTCCATCACGTCCTCCACCACACCGACCTCGACCCCGTCACCGTCCGCCACCTTCAGGCCCTTGAGCTCGTGGTGGTAGTACGAGCCCGGGGGCAGCGGCGGGAGGTCCTCCTCGGCGATCCCCAGGTCCCACCCACGCAGACGCTCGGCGTCGTCGATCGAGTCCACGCCCTCGAGCTTGAGGACGTGGCGGCCCTTGTGGGGCCAGCTCGAGGTCACCCGGACCTCGCGGGTCTCGCCGCCGGGACCGGCGACGAGGGCCCGGCCCAGCGACGCGAAGCGGTCTGGACGGTCGGAAAGCGGGTGCACGAGCACCTCGCCGCGGCGGCCCTGCGGCTTCACCACGCGCCCGATGACGACGAGCTCGGCGGGCCCCGGCATCAGTCGACGATCTCCAGCTGGCAGGAGCGGTGGTGCCGGTCGGCCACCGCCCCCAGGAGGGTGCGCAGCGCCCGGGCCGTCCGCCCGTCCCGGCCGATCACCCGGCCACGGTCGTCCGGATCGACGCTCAGCTCGAAGATGATCCGGCCCCGCACGTGGTGCTCGCGCACGTGGACCCGGTCGGGCCTCCGGACGAGACCCCGGGCCAGGGTGGCGACGATCTCTCTCACGTTCTCAGCCCTGGCTGGCCTCGAGGCTCCGCTTGAGCAGACTGCGCACGGTGTCGGAGGGCCGCGCCCCCCTGTCCAGCCAGTGCTGAGCCCGCTCGGTGTCGATCTGGACGACCGCCGGGTCCGGCCGCGGGTCGTAGTGCCCGAGCACCTCGACAAACCGCCCGTCCCGGGTCGACCGAGAGTCGGCCACCACCACGCGGTAGTAGGGCCGCTTCGCCGCCCCCGTACGCCTCAACCTGATCGAAAGCATCCTCTCGCCGTCCTTGCGTCAACTCGCGGTGCGGTGATCGCTCCGCTACTGTCCATGGTCTCGCCTAGCGCAGCTGGGGCATCCGCGCGGCGAGGCGCTTCATCGCCTTCGCGCCGGATCCCAGCCCCTTCATGAGCTTTCTCGTCTGTGCGAACTGCCGCAGAAGCCGGTTCACGTCCTGCACCGAGTGGCCGCTGCCCCGGGCGATCCGCTTGCGCCGGCTCCCGTTGATCACGGAAGGCTCCCGGCGCTCCCGCGGCGTCATGGAGTCGATGATGGCGATGGAGCGCCGCATCTCGTCCTCGCCCCGGTCGACGTCCACTCCCTTGAGCGAGCCCATCCCCGGCATCATCGAGAGCACCTGGTCGAGGGGGCCCATCTTCCGGATCTGCTTCATCTGGTCGCGGTAGTCCTCGAGGGAGAACTCGGATCGCCTGATCTTCCGGGCGAGATCCTCAGCCTTCTCCCGCTCGACGGTCTCTTCGGCGCGAGCGATCAGCCCCAGCACGTCGCCCATCCCGAGGATGCGCGACACCATGCGGGCCGGCTCGAACGGCTCGAAGGCCTCCACCTTCTCGCCGAGCCCGGCGAACTTGACCGGGCGCCCGGTGACCGCGGCCGCGGAGAGGGCTGCCCCTCCCCGGGAGTCGCCGTCGAGCTTCGTCAGCACGATGCCGGTGATGCCGATCTTCCGGTGGAACTCGTCCGCGCTGCGCACGGCGTCCTGACCGGTGAGGGCGTCGGCGACGTAGAGCACCTCGCTGGGCTCGGCCGTGGCCCGAAGCTCGGCCAGCTCGGCCATCAGCTCGTCGTCGACATGGAGCCGCCCGGCCGTGTCGACGACCACGAAGTCGTGCCCGACCGCCCCTGCCTCGTCCAGCGCCGAGCGCAGGATGTCCAGCGGCACGGACTCGTCGGGCTCGTGAACCTGGAGTCCGGCCCGGGTCGCCACCGTCCTCAGCTGCTCCCGGGCCGCCGGACGGTACACGTCGGTCGAGACGAGCAGGGGGTGACCTCCCCGCCCGGCCAGCCAACGGCCGAGCTTGGCCGCGGTGGTGGTCTTGCCCGAGCCCTGGAGCCCGGCGAGCAGCACGACCGACGGGGGACGCTTCGCCGTCTGGATCCCGGGGACGTTCTCTCCGCCCAGCAGGGCCACCATCTCGTCCCGCACGATGCGCAGGACGGCCTGGTCGGGGTTGAGGCTCCGGAGGATCTCCTGCCCAGCGGCCTGACCCCGCACGCCCTCGACGAGCTGCTTGACGACCTTGAAGTGCACGTCGGCCTCGAGCAGGGCGAGGCGGATCTCGCGGAGCGCGGCTTCGATCTGGGCCTCCGACAGGAGTCCCTGGCCGCGCAGCGACCGGAAGACACCTTGGAGCCTCTCGCTCAGCGTTTCGAACAAAGGACACGTCACCCAGGTCGCCGACACACGTCTCCGCCGTCTGGCTCGGTGGACCCGCGGGCGACCGTACGCGCGAGCCAACCCAAAGCAATAGACCATCTTAAGTGGGGTCGGAGGTGCTGTCAAATACCGGCGATCCAGCCAGGCGAGAACGGGGTCTGGCCCCGTTTTGTTGCGTCGCGGCACTTGCGGCCATCGCGATGCAATGAAACGGGGTTTGACCCCACTCCGTTGTTCCGCCCCCATTCGCCCCGCGCCGAGAGTAGGGGCCTCACCCCCGGGGGGCTTCAGACGCTGCGCAGCAGATGCCCCAGCTTGTCCTTCTTGGTCCGCAGATAGCGCCTGTTGGCCTCGGAGGGCGAGATCTCGATGGGCAGCCGCTCGGTGATGCTCAGGCCGTAGCCCTCGAGCCCGACGAACTTGCGGGGGTTGTTGGAGAGCAGCCGGAGCCTCCTCACCCCCAGCTCGACCAGGATCTGCGCCCCGATCCCGTAGTCCCGCTGGTCGGCCTTGAACCCGAGCTCCTCGTTGGCCTCGACGGTGTCGCGGCCCCGGTCCTGCAGCTCGTAGGCCATGATCTTGTGGACGAGGCCGATTCCCCGCCCCTCCTGGCGCAGGTAGAGCAGCACCCCGCGCCCCTCGGCGGCGATGCGCTCGAGGGCGGTGTGCAGCTGCGCCCCGCAGTCGCACCGGGCGGAGGAGAAGATGTCGCCGGTCAGGCACTGGGAGTGGACACGGACCATCACCGGATCCCCCGAGCGGACGTCTCCCATCACCAGGGCGACGTGATGCTCGCCGTCGAGCAGGCTCTCGAAGGCATGGACCCGGAACGGGCCGTAGTCGGTGGGGAGGCTCGCCTCGGCGATCTTGCGGACGAGGCGCTCGTGCTCCATGCGGTAGTGGATGAGGTCCCGGATGGTGATCAGCCGGATCCCGTGCTCCTGGCAGAACGGCTCGAGATGCCGGACACGGGCCATGGTGCCGTCCTCGTTCATCACCTCGCAGATCACCCCTGCGGGGTAGAGGCCGGCGAGCCGGGCCAGGTCCACCGCCGCTTCAGTCTGCCCCGCCCGCTGGAGCACGCCGCCGGCCATGGCCCGGAGAGGGAACATGTGACCGGGCCGGGCGAGGTCCTCGGGAGCCGCCTTCGGGTCCACCGCGGTGAGGACGGTCCGGGCACGGTCGGCGGCGGAGATGCCGGTAGTGGTGCCGCTCTTGGCCTCGATGGGCACGCAGAAGGCGGTGCCGAAACGGGCGCTGTTCTGCTCGTCCTGCACCATCAGCGGGATCCGCAGCTCGTCGAGGCGCTCCGCGGTCATGGGCAGGCAGATGAGGCCGCGCCCGTAGCGGGCCATGAAGTTGATGATCTCGGGGGTGACCTTCTCGGCGGCGATGGTGAGGTCTCCCTCGTTCTCGCGGTCCTCGTCGTCCACGACGACGAGCATCTTGCCCGCCTTGATGTCCTCGATCGCCTCGGGAATGCTGCTGAACGGCATCTTGGAACCCTTCTCCGGGAGCGAACCTAGAGGCCGCGGGCGGCCAGGAGCCGCTCCACGTACTTCGCGATGACGTCCGCCTCGAGGTTCACGAGGGTGCCCGGGCGCGCGTCCTGCAGGTTCGTGACCTCCAGAGTATACGGGATGAGGGCGACGGAGAAGGCGCGTTCCCGGATGTCGTAGACGGTCAACGAGATCCCGTCCAGGGAGATCGAGCCCTTCTCGACGAGAAAGCGGTCGAGCTCCGGCGGGACCTCGACCCGGATCTCCGCCGACTCGCCCAGCGACCGGATCTCCTGGACGGTCCCGATCCCGTCGACGTGGCCCTGGACGACGTGGCCGTCGAAGCGGCCGTCGGCCTTCATGGGGCGCTCGAGGTTGACCTTCGCCCCCGGCTGGAGCCGCTGGTCGAAGCGGGTGCGCCGGAGCGTCTCCTCCGTGAGCTCCACGGTGAAGCCCTCGGGGTCGGAGCCGGTGGCGGTGAGGCAGCAGCCGTTGACGGCCACGCTCCCCCCGAGAGGGAGGCCCTCGAAGAGGCCCCCGACGTCGATGCGCACCACGAGCACGTCGCGGCGTCTCTCGGCGGTGCGCACGTGTCCCACTCCTTCGATGATTCCGGTGAACATGGTTCCTACCTCTTCACGTGATGATCGGCACGGCCTCGGGGTGCCCAGAGCTCGAAGGCCGGGGGCCAGGGCCAGGGAAACGGCGGCTCGTCGGGCACCGGCCGCAGGGGAAGCGCCTCCCCGATGACCCTGGGGTCGGGCCCCCCGAAGGCGGGCCGGCTGCCTCGGCCACCGAGGAGAAGCGGGGCCCGAAACAGCGCGACCTGGTCGACGAGCCGCGCGGCGAGGAAGGCGCCCAGCACCTCCGAGCCACCTTCGACCATCACGCTCGTCATCCCGCGGGCGCCGAGCGCGTCGAGGGCCTTCCCGAGGGACACGCGCCCCGACGCCGGGGGGACCTCCAGGACCTCCACCCCCTCCCGCTCGAGGGCCCGGCGGCGCCCCCTCGGGGGGCGAGAGGTCAGCACGAGCAACGGCCTCCCTCTCCCGGCCGAGCGCACGAGGCGGCTGGTGGCCGGCAGCCTCAGCCGGGTGTCGAGGATCACGCGCGTGAAGGGACGCCGGGTGCGGGGCGAGGGAAGGAGCAGGGGGTCGTCGGCGAGGACGGTTTCGATGCCGACGAGAACGGCGTCGTGTAGCCTCCGGAGCCAGCGCGCCTGCCTCCTCTGGAACGGGCTCGTGATCCATTTCGAGTGCCCGGAGGCGGTGGCGATACGACCGTCCAGGGTGTGCGCGGCCTTGAGCAGGACGAAGGGACGGCCGCTCCGGGCGGCGGTGAGGAAGCGCTCGTTGAGCCGGGCCGCCTCGGCCTCGAGAATTCCGGTCTCCACCGTCGCGCCACCCCGCCGCAGGAGGGCCAGCCCCCGGCCCGCCACCGCGGCGCTGGGGTCACGCAGCGCCACCACCACCCGGGCCGCGCCGGAGTCCCGTACGAGCGGGGCGCAGGGAGGGGTCCGGCCGTGGTGGGCGCAGGGCTCCAGGGTCACGTAGACCGTGCTCCCCCGGGCCCGCCTCCCGGCCCGGGCGAGCGCCTCCACCTCCGCGTGCGGTCCCCCGGCCCGCGCGTGGAAGCCCTCCCCCACCACGCGCCCTCCCGTGACCACCACGCATCCGACGACCGGGTTCGGGTTGGCCTCCCCCAGGCCGCGCGCGGCCAGCACCAGCGCCCGTCGCATGAACCGCTGGTCGGTCACTCCTCACCCACGAGGCTGGCCGCGAAGGCGTCGGCGTCGAAGGGCAGGAGGTCCTCCACCGTCTCTCCCACCCCCACGTAGCGGATGGGGATCCCGAGGTCGCGGACCACCGCCACCGCCACCCCGCCGCGGGCGGTCCCGTCGAGCTTGGTGAGGACCAGCCCGCTCACGCCGCCGGCCTTGGCGAACTCGCGGCCCTGGGTGAGCCCGTTGCTGCCCACCGTCGCGTCGAGGACGAGCAGGGTCTCGTGGGGCGCTCCGTACACCTCGCGGTTGGCCACCCGGCCCATCTTCGCGAGCTCGGCCATGAGGTTGGAGCGGGTGTGGAGCCGGCCGGCGGTGTCGACGAGCACGGCGTCGTGTCCCCGCGCGCGGGCCGCGCGCAGGGCATCGGTGAGGACGGCCGAGGGATCGGCTCCCTCCGCTCCACGGTGAAAATCGGCTTCCGCCCGCTCCGCCCACGCCTGGAGCTGCTCGGCAGCGGCGGCCCGAAAGGTGTCGGCCGCGCACACGAGGACCTTCCGCCCCTGTCCGCGCCAGGCCGCGGCCAGCTTGCCGATGGTGGTCGTCTTCCCCGCGCCGTTGACTCCGACCACGAACACCACCCACGGCCGCGACGAGAAGGGCTGGGCCAAGGCCGGGCGCTCGAGGGCCCGGCGGATCTCCTCGCGCAGCGCTCTCCTCATCGCGGGCAGACCGCCCGCGGCGATCTGGCCGCTGCGGGCTTCGAGCACCTCCATCGCCTCCTGCACCGCCGGCACCCCCATGTCGGCGGCGAGGAGGGCCTCCTCGACGGTCTCGAGGGCCGCGGCGTCCAGGGGGCGTCGACCCCGGACCAGGTCCTCCAGGGGCATCGTCAGTATCTCGCGAGTCCGGGACAGCCCCCCCCGCAGCCGGTCGGCGAGGGCCACTAGATCTCCGCGTCGAGGAGCTGGCGCGCCTCCTGGGCGCTCCGGACCCCGGCAGCCACGAAGGCCTCGGCGTCGAGGAACACCGCAAGGTAGTACCCCTCATCCAGCGGGCAGATCACGACGCTCCCGTTCTCGTAGCGCCAGACGATGTGGTCGATGCGGCCCGCCTGGCGCCGGGTCGCGGCCCGCAGAGCCATGCCCAGGGTGATGCCCGAGTAGGCCCCGATGAGCCGCTCCCTCTCTCCGAGGTCCCCGGCGCCGACGACGAGCTCGCCCTGGGAATCGAGCAGGAGGGCCGCCCGGGCGCCGGCCACCCGGGAGCGCAGGGCCTCGAGAATGCGCAGGTAGGGCATGGTTCGTTCTCAGCGGGGCAGTTCCTGGAGCTGCTGGGCCGCCGCCTGGCCCACCGGCCCCGAGGGGTCCTTTCTCATCGCCCCTTCGAGGGATGCGCGCGCCTCGGCAAAGCGTCCGGCCCGGAAGTAGGCCTGCCCGGCGGCCAGGAGCAGGGCCGGGGAGTCCGGGGCCGCCTGGACACCGCTCTCGAGCAGGATCACCGCCTCTTCGAGCCGGTCGGTGGCCACCAGCGCGGCGGCGAGGCCCAGGTAGGGATCGGGGTAGGCGGGGGCGCGCCCGATCGCGGTGCGGAACCAGCTGATGGCCTCGGTGTAGTTCCTCTCGTCGAGGTAGGCCTGACCGAGGTTGCGAGCCGAGACCTCGGGGGTGGGATTCGTGGCGTCGGCGTAGGCGATGAGGAACTCCTTTCTCCCCTCCTCGCGTCGACCGGCCAGGATGAGGGCAGAGCCGAGATCGTTCCTCACGTCGATGTAGTACGGATTCAGCTCGAGGGCCTCCCGGAACTGCTTGATCGCCTCCTTGTAGTCCCCGCGGCCAGCGTAAGCCTGACCGAGCCCCTTGCGGAAGTAGGGGTTCTTCGAATCGGCGTCGACCGCGCGCTCGAACTCCTCGATCGCGAGATCCACCCGTCCCTCCCGGAGGTGGATCACCCCGGAGTTGAAGTGTGTTTCTCCTTCCGGAGACCCCTGGGACAGCGCCGGAGAAGCCGACGCCGCCACCAGGAGGACGAGAGCAACTGCGGCATTCAGGCGGTTGGTCATGTCCCTCACACCGAGGCGGACCGCACGTCGGCACTGGCCACCGGCGCCGCCGCGGGTCCTCCTCCCATAAGAACGTCGAGCTCGAACTGCCGCGAGGCGGCAGACGCCTTCCGGGCTTTGGCCGGCGTGACGTCGCCGGCCGCGAACGCCAGCTCGAAGGCGTCGACGCAATCGGGATCGAACTTCTTGCCGGCCAGGAACTTGAGGCGCGCGACGCCGGCCTCGAAGGTCATCGCCTTGGAGTACGGCCGGTCGGTGGTCATGGCGTCGAAGGCGTCGGCCACGCTCACGATGCGGCCCAGGAGGGGGATCTCCTCGCCCTTGAGGCCTTCGGGGTAGCCGCTGCCGTCGACGTTCTCGTGGTGCATGAGCCCGTCGCCCGCCTTCTCCTTGAGCAGGGGGACCGCGGCGAGGATGTGCAGCCCCTTCGTCGGGTGCTGCTTCATGATCTCGTACTCGTCGTCGGTGAGCGCCGCTGCCTTGCGGAGGATCTTGTCCTCGATGCCGATCTTGCCGACGTCGTGGATGATCCCCGAGAGGTGGACCCTCTCCACCTCGTCCGGAGGCATCCGGAGGTGCTTGGCCACGCACGCGGAGTAGTAGGCCACGCGCTCGGAGTGACCGCGCGTGTAGGGGTCCTTCTCGTCGATGGCGTTGGCGAGCATGCGGATGGAGCCCATGAAGAGCTCCTTGTTCTCCCGGGCCGCTCTCTGGATCTGCTCGATCGCCTTCTGGATCTCCTCGCCCATCTGGTTGAAGGCATCGGCCAGGACCCCCACCTCGTTCTCGCTGCGGATGGAGACGCGCGTCCCGTAGTCGCCTCCGGCCAGGCGGCGGGCGCCGTCGGCGAGCTTGCGGATGGGCCGACTGATCTGGCCGGCGAACAGCGACCCGAGGACGACGGCGAGTGCGGTGACGACGCCCACGAGGAGCATGGCGTCACGGCGGAGCTTGATGGCCGCGTAGTAGGCCTTGTCCTCCTCCACCTGGACGATCACGCCCCAGCCCGAGTTGTCGGGAACCGGTCGGTAGGTCCCCAGCATGTTCCGGGGGCCCCCTTCGGCGGGGACCGCGAAGGGGACCGTCGCTCCGGTGAGTCGCTGGGACTCGAGGAAGAAGCGCACGATGTCGTACTTCTCGGACATGTCGGCGGCGAGAGGCGTCTCCGGGTCCGAGTGGGCGATGAGCCGGCCTCGATTGTCGACGACGTAGACGTCGAGCAGCCCCTGCTCCCCGCTCTCCGCCGTCATCAGGCGGATCCGCTGGAGGCTGGCCACGGCCAGGACGACGCCCTGGGCCTCGCCCGCCGCGGAGATGGGCTCCTCGAGAACGAGGACCGGCTCCTGGAGCGAGGTGGACACGACCGGAACCGAGACCATGGGAGTGCCGTGCTGCCCCCTCAGGAAGCCCTCCTGGAGCATGTCCTGGACGGCCTCGTCCCGAAGGCGCAGGCCAGACCAGGGACCGCTCCCGGTGGCGGCGTCGACGACGTTCACGTAGATGAAGCGCTCGCCGTCGATGTAGCGGTCGAGGGCCTCCTGGTCGCGGATTCGGGCCAGGCGCTCGGAGAAGGGGACCCGCTCGGCGTCGATCTCCAGGGTGCGGGCTACGACCGACACCTGGTCCCGCAGGCTCTGGACGTACATGGCCACCTGGGAGGAGAGGCTGCGCGCCTTGTCGAGCTGCATCTGCTTCTGGTTGAGCTCGAGGCCCCGCCGGCTGTCCGAGACCAGGCGGTACGACGTCCACAGGAGCGGCACCACACCGATGGCGAAGAGCAGGATGAGGATCGAGAACAGGATGCGCCCACGGCGCCGGCGGGGCCCGGTGGCGCTCATGAGCCCGCGGCCCCCCCGGGGGCCCCGGGTTCTCCGCGCGGTATGGTGTCGGGGTCGGCCGCCTCCGTGCTCCGCACCTCGAAGGCGAGCACCTCCTTCTCCTTGCCCTTGAGGCTGAACGCGCCCAGGGGGTGCAGATCGAACTCGTCGCCGACGCTCGCTCGCGTCTGCTCGCCGATGACGACGGTGCCGGGCCGGGCCACCCCGCTCTCGATGCGGCTCGCGGTGTTGACGGTGTCGCCGAGCACCGTGTACTCCATCTTGTTGACGCTGCCGATCTCGCCCGCGACCGCCTTGCCCGAGTTGATCCCGATCCGAACGCGCAGCTCGGGGCCCTCGGGCCGCTCGGCGTTCCACTCCGCGAGCCGTTGCTGCATCTCGAGCGCGGCGCGGATGGCGCGGGCCGCGTGATCGGGCATGTCCAGGGGGGCCCCGAAGACGGCCATGATGCCGTCGCCCAGATACTTGTCGAGCGTCCCCTCGTACTTGAAGATGACGTCGGTCATCCGGGAAAGGTAGTCGTTCAGAAGGAGGGCCACCGCGGACGGGCTCATCTTCTCCGACAGCGGCGTGAAGCCGGAGATGTCGGCGAACAGAACGGAGACCTCCCGCACCTCCGGCGCCCCGAGGGCGGACCCCTGGGTGTCGGTGGCGGCGAGGATGCGGCTCGCGACCTGGGGGGAGAGGAACCGGCCGAGCCGCTCGCGCTTCTTCTCCTCGGCCACGATCTGCTGGTTGAGCCGCGCCCTCTCCACCGCCACGGCCGCGTAGTTGGCCAGGGCGGTGAGCACGTCGAGATCGTTCTCGGTGAAGCAGTTCGTGAGCATGGGGGAATCGACGTGGATGATCCCGATGACCTGCTCCTCCTTCCACAGGGGCGCGCACATGGCGCTGCGGATCCCGTGGAAGCGGATCGAGTCGCCGGCGCCGAAGCGAGGGTCGACCATGGCGTCCGAGGTCAGGATCGCCACCCGGTCCTTCGTCACGCGGTCGGCGATGGTCTTGGAGATCGTGATGCGGTCCTCGCCCTCGGTCGGGTCGCGGTGCTTCACCACCATGGGCACCAGGCGCCCGGACCCCCCTTCCTCCTGCAGCATGAGGAACCCGCGATCGGCCGGAACGTGGTCGAAGACGATGTCCATGACGCGGTTGAGGACCTCCTCCACCGGCCGCACCGCGATGAGCGTCTCCGCGACCTTGGTCAGGATCTTCAGGATGCGGTTGGACTTCTCGATCTCCTCGACGTCGACGGCCGGGACCTCTCGCTTGCCGGTGGGCTCCTTGGGGGCGGCGTCCTCGAGCAGTCGCGACAGCTCCCCGACCGAGCGGATGATCGTTCCCGCCTCCTCGCTGAGCGGCTTGTCGTCGTCGAGGACGACCCGGCTCTCGAGGGCGTCGGTGAAGGTGATCTGGAACTTCCCGAGGAGGATTCGGTCTCCGTCGCGGAGCGTGGCGTCCATGACCTGGACCCCGTTGACCTGGGTGCCGTTCTTCGATTCGAGATCGAAGATCCGCACGCCGGACGACTCCACCACGACCTTGGCGTGCATGCGGGAGATCCCGAAGTCCCGCAGCACGATCTGGCACTCGGGGGAGCGGCCGATGACCACCTCTCCGGAGGCGAACGTGTAGGTCTGGGGCGTGTCGCCGTCCTGGTAGATCAGCCGATACATCGCTCCTTGCCCGGGGGGCGCACGAACCCCCTCAGCCCGAACAGTTTACTCCCTTTTGAGGGTGCGGAGCATGAGCTCCTCGAGGGCCTCGCGCGGCGTCTTGCCCTCGTACAGCACCGCCTTCATCTGTCGGGCGATCGGCATCTCGACCGCCTCGCGCCGGGCCAGCGCGCACGCGGCCAGGGTGGTGCGCACCCCCTCGGCCACGAGGCCGGCGCTCGCCTCGGCCAGGGAGAGACCGCGGCCGAGACCCTGCCCGACGCGACGGTTGCGGGAGAGCTCCCCGGTGCAGGTGAGCACCAGGTCCCCCAGACCCGCGAGCCCGGCCAGCGTCTCCGGGCGACCGCCGAGGGCCCCCGCCAGTCGGCTGATCTCGGCCAGTCCCCGGGTGATGAGCCCGGCCAGCGTGTTGTGACCGTACCCGAGGCCGTCGACGATCCCGGCCGCAATGGCGATGACGTTCTTGAGCGCCCCCGCGAGCTCGACTCCGACGACGTCCTCGCTCGAGTACACCCGGAAGCTGGCGCTGGAGAGGGCCTGCTGGATCGACTCGGCCACCGCATGATCGTCGGAAGCGGCCACGACTGCGGTGGGCAGGGCCCGGGCCACCTCGAGAGCGAACGACGGCCCGGAGAGCACGGCCACCGGGTGAGCGGGCGCCTCCTCGAGCGCGACCTCGCTCATGCGCTGGAGGGTGTCTTTCTCGAGACCCTTGGTGGCGGACACGAGGATCGCCCCCTCGGGGAGAAGGGGCCGCATCTCCCGGTAGATCCGCCGGCTGTGCTCCGAGGGCACGACGACGAGGACCATCTCCGCACCCTCGAGGGCCTCGCCGAGGTCACAGGCCGCCCTCAGCGCCCCGGGCAGCTCGACCTCGGGCAGGAAGACGGGGTTCTCGTGCCGTTCGCTGATCGCGACCGCGACCTCCGGCTCACGAACCCACATCCGCACCGGCAGCTCGGCCCGGACACAGTGGCTCGCCAGGGCCGTTCCCCAGGCTCCGCCTCCCACGACGCTGACCCTCATGACGTCACCCCCGGGGCTCTCCCGCACGGCGTTCCTCGCCGGTCCACAGACGATGGACGTTGGACCGGTGGCGCACGGCGACGAGCCCGGCGGCCAGGGCGGCCGCCCAGACCACCGGTCCCGGGGTCTCGAGCACCAGGGCGAGGAGGGCGAGGCTGACCGCTCCGACGATCGAGCTCAGCGAGACGTAGCGCGTCGCGAGCAGCACCAGAACGAAGAGGATGGTGGCGCCCAGCGCCGCCTCCGGGCTGAGTGGCGCGAAGGCGCCGAGCCCGGTCGCGACGCCCTTGCCCCCCTGGAAGCGAAGCCACACGGGGTACATGTGACCCACGACGGCCGCCACCGCCGCGAGCGCCCACGTGAGCTCCTGGTCCGGGGCCATCTTCATCGCGAGCAGCGAGGCCCCGGCCCCCTTCGCCGCGTCGAGAAGGAGGGCCAGGCCGCCGGCCGTGCGGCCCGCGCTGCGGAGGACGTTGGTCGCGCCCACGTTGCCGCTTCCCACCCGCCGGACGTCGGCGACCCCGAAGGCCCGGGCCACGAGGAAGCTGAAGGGAACCGAACCGACGAGGTACGCGGCGAGGACGACCAGCGTGGGGAGCATCTCCGGGCCAGTCTACCCCGCCGCCCCGAGGGGGAAGCGGGCGATGGGGGTGTAGAGGGCGCCTCCCCGCCCCAGCTCGCTGCGGACGAGCGCGAGGGTGTCCAGGCGGACGGGTCCCAGATCGACGGGGGGCAGGGCAGGGCGCAGGACACGCTGGCGGAAGCGGGCCAGGGTGAGGTGGCCCCGAAAAGGCCGTTCCTCCCGGGGGAAGCCGACGGCCACCGCGCTGCGCTCGCACTCGGCCTGGAGCGAGAGGGCGGGGGGCGGGAGGTGGATGGCCAGCCAGAGCACGCGGGGGGGCCTCCCCGGCCCCGGAAAGGTGCCCAGGTCGGCCACCCGCGCCTCCAGCGGCCCCGTGCTCGAGGCGGCGGCCGCGAGGAGCGGGAGAAGCTGCGCGATCCGCGCTGGCGGGGTGTCACCGAGGAAGCGGAGCGTCAGGTGCACGCCCTCGGGTCGGACCCAACGGGCCCCGGCCACGCGCGGGCGGAGCGAGGCGATCAGCTTCCCGATGGCCTCGCGGACCCCCGCGTCGAGCTCCAGCGCCACGAAGGCCCGCACGTCGCCGGGCGGCTCGCTCACAGGGGCTCCAGCCCCAGGAGCCCGCGGCGGAGCATCTCCAGGGCGATCTGCGTGGCCTGGAAGCGCACGCGGGCACGCCCACCGGGGAAGCGGGCCTGGTGAACGCGCGTGCCCGCGGCACCGTCGATCGCGATGTAGACGAGCCCGACCGGCTTGTCCTGGGAGCCACCGTCGGGGCCGGCGATGCCGGTGATTCCGATCCCCACTCTCGTCCCCGCCACCCGCCGCACGCCTTCGGCCATCGCCGCGGCCACGTCCTCGGAGACCGCGCCCGCGCGTTCGAGAGCGGTCGGATCCACGCCGAGCTCGTCGACCTTGGATTGGTTGGAGTAGGTCACGAACGCGCGATCCAGGAACCGGCTGGCCCCGGGCACGTCGGTGAGGCGCGCGGAGAGCAGCCCGCCGGTGCAGGATTCCGCGACGGCCAGCGTCAGCTCGCGCTCCATCAGGAGGGCCCCCACGACCGCGGGCAGCTCACGCCCGTCCTCGCTGAAGATGCGCCCCGGGAGCCGCTCGCGCATCCCGACAGCGAGGGACTCGATCGCCTCCTCTGCCTCGTCCGCGCTCGCCCCCTCACCGACGAGATGCAGCTCTATCTGCCCCGGCGCGCCCAGGATGGTGGTTTGCGGGTTCTCGACGGTGCGGTAGAGGGGAGCGACGATCTCGTCCACCTGGCTCTCGGGCATGGCGGCAATCCTGAGCACGCGCCGGCGGATCACCCGGCCCCTCGACACGAGCCCGGGAAGGACGTGGGCCTCGAACAAAGGCTTCATCTCGCCGGGCGGTCCCGGAAGAAGCACGAGGAGACTCCCCTCGTGCTCGGCGCGCTGCCCGGGAGCGGTGCCCCGCGGGTTGTCGAGGGCCACCGCGCCCTCGATGAGGTCGCCCTGCCTCTCGTTCACCGACGGCATGGGGCGCCCGAAGCTCGCGAAGCGGGCCCGCAGGGCCTCCACGATCGCCGGGTCACGGACCAGGCGGCGCCGCAGGGCCGCGGCCGCCGCCTCGCGGGTGACGTCGTCGGCCGTGGGACCGAGGCCCCCGGTGGTGATCACGAGATCGGCGCGACCGAGCGCCGTGCCCAGGACCGACGCGAGCAGCGCAGGGTCGTCGGCCACCGTGTGGCGGGCGGCCACCTCGACGCCCGCGTCCAACAGCCGCTCGGTGAGCCACAGCGTGTTGGTCTCCGTGCGCAGCGGCCCGAGGAGCTCGCTGCCCACCGCCACCAGCTCGGCCCTCATCGCCGCCGTTTTCCGCTCGGCGCTCTCACGGGACCCCTCACGGCGACACCGGCCAGACGAGGAGGACCACCCGCAGGGCGAGGTGGGCGTAGACGCCAGCCGCGACGTCGTCGGCCATGATGCCCCACCCGTCCGGAAGCCTCTCCAGGTCGCGGGCGGGCCAGGGCTTGACCACGTCCAGCACCCGGAAGAGGAGGAAGCCGAGCAGTGCGGTGGCGGGCCCGAAGGGGAGCCCCACGAGCGTGACCCACATGCCGACGATCTCGTCCACCACGGCCAGGCCCGGATCCTTGTGACCCAGCTCCCGTGCCAGACGCGTCGAGGCGTACGCCCCGAGGACGAACACCCCCACGCAGGAGGCGATCTGCCACGGCACGGGGAGGGCGGCCAGAGGCCAGAAGAGCAGCAGCCCCACCGCCGAGCCTGCGGTTCCCGGGGCCAGCGGCGAGTACCCGGACCCGAATCCTGTGGCGAGCAGGCGGGCGAGCGCTCCGAGGAGGCGGGACATGAGGCGGATGATATCAACGGAAGGGGTCAGGTCTTGCATCGTGCATCCGGACGCTTCACGTTGACCGGACGCACGACGACAAGACCTGACCCCGCTCTCCGGGCTAGCGGCGGCGGAGACGGCCTTCGGGGTCACGGGGGACCACGCGCAGCGTCTCGGAGTGCGCCACGAAGACCCGCCCGGGACCTCCCCCGGCCGGGCGGACGTGCTTGCGGCGCGTGGCGTGGACGTCCACCCGGGGCTGCTGGCGAGCCTCGCTGAAGAAAGCGGCCACCTCCCCGGCCTCCCTCAGGTCGGACGCTCCCGCCCGCCCCTCGTTGTCGCGCAGGATCACGTGCGAGCCGGGCACGTCGCGCGCGTGGAGCCACAGGTCCTCCGGGCGCGCCACCCGAAACGTGAGGTGCTGGTTCTCCCGCGCGTTGCGTCCGACGAGGATCGACAGTCCGCGGCCCGTGAGGTAGTGGCGCGGTCCGGCGTCCGCCGTGGTCTTCTCGCCGACGGGAGAAGACGGCTCGAGGGTGTCGAGCTCGGGCAGGTCCCGCGCCTCCAGCAGCGCCCCCTCGCGCGCGCGTTCCTCCTCGAGGGCGGAGAGGGCCTCGCGCCGCCGCAGGTCGATCTGCCGGCGCGCACGCTCGGCGCGCCGGGCCTTGTCGAACCGTCGCCCGGCGTTCTGGACCCCGTCGAGCTTCGGATCCACGTCGAGGACCAGCTCTCGCCCGGGCTCGTAGGGGTCGGGGACGGTGACCTCGGCCGTCCCGGGCCGCAGACGCGCGCCCAGGGCGAGCAGCGCCTCGGCTCCGCGCCGCAGGGCCTCCTCGTCGGCGAGCCGGCCGAGGTCCCGGGTCAGGTTGGCCTCGAGCTGGACCAGACGGCGGATCCGTCGACGGACGGCGCCCAGGGCCGCGCGGCGACGGCGTTCGAAGCTCAGGCCCCGGTGGCGTGCCTCGAGGAACAGCCCTGACGCGACCGACCAGGATTCCGGATGGAGGACAACCCCACCCGGACGCGCGAGGGCCAGCGGGACCAGGAGCACGGCATCCGCCTCGGCGAGGGCAGCGTCGTGCCACGAGCCGACCGGGCCGGGCACGATCAGCGTGGGGCGCGGATCCCGCAGCCGTGCCGCCAGCGCGGCAAACGAGGAGGCCGAGCCGTCGATCTCGGCGGCGAGGACCGGCCCCAGCCCCGGGCAGGCGGCGAGGACGGCCCGCCGACGTGGCCGGCCCCGGGCCTGGGCCTCGGCCACCGCCGACTCGAAGGCCTGCGGCTCCATGTGATCGGGCTCGCGCTCGGGCGACTCGGGTGGCAGGGGCCAGGCCTCGGGGCCGTCCCCCACGGTCGCCACGGGCGTCCCTCCAACGACCAGCGTCAAAGCGGGAGCGGGACCGGAGAGCCGCAGCACGAGCGTGCCTCCCCGGGTCTCGAGGAGCACCGTGCGCTCCCCCGTGATCCGCGCGAGCCCCGTCACCCGTGTCCCGTCGAGGTGCTTGCGGAGGTGCAGGCGCGCCTGTCGCGATCGGCCCGAGGTGCGCTCGTCGGCGAGGCGATCCGCCGTCTCACGCGCCACCCAGTACACTCCGGCGCTGCCACGGCCAGCGTCGAGCCACAGACGGTGGTCCCGGCTCGCCGAGGTCTCGAAGACGACGGCGTTTGGTCCCACGAGCCTCGGACGCGACAGGTGTCGGCCCGTGAGCAGGGGCCTCAGCTCACCGAGTGCGTGGTCGAGGGTGATCGCGTCCACGACCCTTCGCCGCGGGGTCGGTCCGAAGGGGCGTCAGCGGTGAACGACGCGCGTGTGGAGCAGGCGGTCGTGGAAGGCGCGACGAGCAGGGTCGAGGGCCATCGGGACCAGGCCGAGGCCGGCCGAGAGCGTTCCCACCGCGGCGACCGCGGCCCGCCCTGCCGCCCTCAGGTACCCCGGAGGCCGGCCGCGCGCGTCCACGACCCGCAGGCCGGTGGCCATCTTCCCCGGTGTCTGGCCGGACGTGCCGGTGAAGTAGCCGGCGTAGAACAGGCCGAGGAAGGCCAGGTAGGACGCCAACCAGGGCCAGCTCGTGGCAAGAGACAGGACCTCCACTCGAGCAGTGCGGCCGGTGAAGTAGAGGACGAGGGCGCCGAGCACACAGAGGATTCCGGCGTCTATGGCTGCGGCCTGGGCACGCTCGCCGATTCGGGCCGGGCGCTCCAACGGGCTGAACTCCGGCGGCGGTGGCGTCAGCGAGAGGCCCTCATCCGTGTCGTCGCCGCCCGAGGCGATGGGCTCCTCCTCGAAAGCGGACGGACCGGAGAGCAGGTCCACCTGGACACGTGGCACCTCCGGATCGGGCCCGGCCTCGAGCTCGACCTCGGGGGCGGCGTCCTGGGAATGCAGCGGCAGGTCGGCGAACTCCTCCTCGCTCAGCGGAGCGGCCTCGAAGTCACGATCGGACGGGGCCGGACTCCAGCCCGCCGGCGCCCGGTCGAGAGGCACCAGAGGGTCCGGGTGCACGGGCTCCCCGGGGGGTGGCGCCGGGGCGGGCGCGGGCGGAGGGAGCACCGACTCCCGGGTCGGAGGATTTTCCTCCGCCTCGGCCACGGCCGGCTGCTCGAACAGGGGCAGGCTCGATTGCGCGCGCTTCTTCCGCCGCGTGCGCACGCGCTCCTGCACCTCGTCGCGCCAGGTGCGCTCCTTCTTCCGCAGGCCTGGTATGTCCCGCAGCGGCTCGACCCTGTCCCGGGGCGGCGGTGTGACGGCGCGGGGGTTGGGCGCGAGCGCACCCTCGACGGCCGGGGCCACGATCGCGCCACACCCGGGGCAACGCTCGGCTCGCGCGGGCAGGGCCTCACGGCAGGCCGGACACTTCATCGCAGCGCCCCCTCCGCGGCCACGTCCCCGACCGGAGGCCGGGCCAACCGCGCCATCAGCACGTCCCAGCGAGCTGCCAAGGCTCCCCCTCCCACCACGAAGACGACGAGCCAGAGACCCACCACCGCACGGCGGGGCCACGTCAACTTGGCTCGCCCAGGCTTGGTGCTCTTGATCTCTCGCATCGGGAATGAACCGGCCGGCACGGCGCGAGGTCATTATCCGGGAAGCACGCCTCCCGGTTCAAGCCTCTTCGCGACGGGCCGGAAGGAGCCCGTAGGCCTTCATCTTGCGGTACAGGTTGGACCGCTCCACCCCGAGCGCCTCCGCGGTCCGGCTCATGTTTCCGCCGCACTCGCGGTACCTCCGCAGGATGAACTGGCGCTCGAACTCCTCCCGCGCCGCGGCCAGGGAGCGGGCCGCCGCCGTCGACCCCGCGGCCACGACGGCGGAGCCGTCCGCGCCCGGCAGTGCCTCGAGCAGCGAGGCCGGCAGGTGACGCAGCTCGATCTGCTCGCCTGGGGCCATGATCACGAGCCGCTCGATGATGTTGCGCAGCTCGCGGACGTTCCCCGGCCAGGGCAGCCGCGCGAGCGCCTCCACCGCCTCCGCGCTCAGCGGCTTCGGTCGGCGTCCGTGCTCGGCGGAGAGCACGTCCACGAAGTGGCGGGCGAGCAGCGGGATGTCCTCGCGACGCTCCCGGAGCGGGGGCACGTGAAAGGGGATGACGTTGAGCCGGAAGTAGAGGTCGTCCCGGAAGGTCCCGGCCGCGATCTCCTTCTCGAGGTCCTTGTTGGTGGCGGCGATCACGCGCACGTCCACCCTCACCGAGCCCGGCCCGCCCACGGGCTCGACCGTCTGCTCCTGCAAGGCCCGGAGGACCTTCGCCTGTGTCTTCAGGCTCATGTCGCCGATCTCGTCGAGGAACAGCGTCCCTCCGTCGGCGAGCTCGAACTTGCCCTTCCGGGACGCGAGCGCCCCGGTGAAGGCTCCCTTCGCGTGCCCGAAGAGCTCGCTCTCGATGAGCTCCTCGGGGATGGCCGCGCAGTTGACCTCCACGAACGGCCCCCGGGCTCGGAGCGACTGGGCGTGGATTGCCCGAGCGACGAGCTCCTTTCCGGTCCCGTTCTCTCCAAAGATCAGGGCGCGCCCGCTGGAGGGAGCTGCCTGGGCGATCTCCGCCCGCAGGGCCCGCATGGCCGGGCTCTCGCCCACCATCGCGTAGCGCTGGTCGAGCTGCCTCCTCAGGGTGCGGAGCTCGGCCTCGAGCTGTCCCTGCTTGAGGGCGTTGCGAACCGCGAGCAGCGTCTTCTCCAGCGAGAGGGGCTTCTCCACGAAGTCCCTCGCCCCCAGACGCACCGCGCGGACCGCGGTCTCGATGGTGCCGTGACCCGAGATCATCACCACCGGGATCTCGGTGTCGCTCTCCCGGATGCGCTGCAGGGTCTCGTGGCCGTCGGCCCCCGGCAGCCAGACGTCGAGCAGGACGAGATCGAAGCGCCGGGCGGCGAGGGCGGCGAGGGCCTCCTCACCGCTGCCCACCTCTTCGACGTCGTAGCCCTCGTCGGCCAGGATCCCACGGAGCGAGGAGCGGACGCCCGCCTCGTCGTCGACCACGAGAATGGACTCACGCATGCGGCGTCCTCCCGTGGGGCGACGGCCGCCGCGAGCGCCTGCCGAAGCCCCGCCGCCGTCTCACGCCGGCAGCTCCACCACGAAGCGGGCCCCGCGGGGTTCGTTGTCCTCGGCCCGGATCGTCCCCAGGTGCTCCTGCACGATCCGGCTCACGATGGCCAGGCCGAGGCCGCTCCCCCGCTTCTTGGTCGAGAAGTGGGGGACGAAGAGCTGGTCACGGTCGGCAGGATCGATCCCGGGACCATCGTCGGCCACGATGAGGCGGGCCCGCGCCTCTGCCCGGTCGTACTCCGTCGCCACCACGATGCGGCCGCGCTCGTCCAGGGCCGCGATCGAGTTGTCCACGAGGTTGATGAGGACTCGCTTCATCTGGTCGGGGTCGAGCCTGAGCTCGGGCAGGTCGGCGGCCTCGCGCCGCTCGATGACGATCCCGGGAAACAGGCCGTCGTAGAGGGACAGGGCCTGATCGACGACGTCGTGAAGCGGGGTCGGCTGCAGGCTCACCGCGGGAAGGCGGGCGAACTGGGCGAACTCGTCCACCAGGTTCTTCAGGGCCTCGACCTCGTCGACGATCGCCCGGGCGCACTCCGTCAGCACCCGATCGAAGTCGGGGTCGGACTTGAGCCAGGCCTTGCGCATCCGCTGGGCCGAGAGCTGGATCGGGGTGAGCGGGTTCTTGATCTCGTGGGCGAGCTTGCGGGCCACCTCGCCCCACGCCGCCACCTTCTGCGCCTTCATGAGAGGGGTCAGGTCGTCCACCACCACCAGCGCGCCGGGGGCGGAGCCGAGGGAGCCGGGAAGGCTGACGACGGTGATCGCGAGGTGCCGGTCCCGGTCCAGGGACGACACGAGGACCTCCCTCTCCTGGCGCGCGACCCGGCCCGAGAGCAGGCGCAGGACGAGGGCGCGGATCTCGTCGCGGCCCGGCCCCCGCAGGACCCGGTCGATGGACAGCCCGACCGGGGCGCTGTCCAGCCCCAGCAGCCGCTGGGCGGCGGCGTTGGTCGCGGTGAGCGTGCCCTCCTCGTCCACGACCAGGACCCCGGTGCCCACCGTCTCGAGGACGGTCTCGGTCAGCTTGCGCCGCTCCTCCAGCTCCTGGTTCTTGCGGAGCAGCCCCGCCCGGCCGAACTCGACCTCTTCCTCGGTGCGGGCCAGGCGCTCCGACATGCGGTTGAACGAGGCGATCAGGGCGCGGGGCTCCTCGCTCCCGGACGGGAAGTCCACGCGGACCCCGCGCTGTCCGGCGGCGATGCGCTCCGCGCCCTGGGCCACCAGCCTCAGCGGCGTGGTGATCCGTCGGGCCAGGTAGAGGGCGAGCCACACCGCGCCGAAGAGGATGAGGAGCGCGGGAAAGAGGTAGAGCGAGCGGTAGAAGGAGAGGATCGGCTCCCGGAAGGTCTGCGTCTTCCGGAACTTCGTGTAGTGGTCGTGGACGTCGCGTGCCGCGCGCGACACGTCGGCGGGCACGAACCCGGAGACGACGACCGCCCCCTCGGCGGTCCCGTCGGCGGCGCGGACGGGGACCGCGACCCGCGCGAGCTCTCCGGTCCCGAAGGCCACGATCGCCTGCTCCTCGCGTCCTTCCAGAGCGGCCTCGGCGAGCGTGTCCGTCGAGACCGCGTCCCACGACGTGGCCGGGGGGAGCCGGGGATCCATGACCGCCACGATCTCGCCCTCGCGGGTGTAGACGTTGACCAGGTCGATCTCGAGCTCGCGGGCGCGCGCCCCCACCGTGCGGCGCAGGCGCCCCAGCTGCTCGGTGCCGAGCAGCCCCCGAGCCCGGATCTCGCGCGCGAGGGCCTGGGCGTGCACCCGGCTGCGGTCGGCGGCCGACTCCCTCAAGGAGGCCTCCAGGACCTGCGACGAGGCGAGGATCCTCTCCACGTCCACGTTGAACCAGCGATCGACGGTCTGACGGATCAGGTCGCTGCCCACGAGGAGGAGCAGCACCGAGGGAGCGACGGCCATGAGGAGGAAGACCAGGAGGAGCTGCACGCGGAGGCGGGCCCCGAAGACGCCGCGTCGCCACTCCATGAGCATCCGGACCAGGTTGCGACCGAGAACGAAGAGGAGGACGAGGAGGAGGGAGAAGTTGAGGACGGTCAGGCCGAAGAGGAGCGCCGAGGCCAGGAACTCGGTCTGGAAGTCCTGGCTCTTGCGGAGGACCAGCTCCGAGAGGAGGAAGACGGTGAGCAGCCCCACCGTGATGGCGGCCACCAGGCGCACGTTGTTCTGGATGCGCGGTCTCGGCACTCAGGCAAGTGTAGCTCCGCAGCCACACTCGCGACAACGTGCTGAAAGACGGGGAGATATCTCTCCCCGGGGTGTGCTCACGCCGCCCGAGCGCCGCCTTGAGCCCTGAACCGAGGGCGCATCCTCGGGTGCTCTCGGGTCAGTCCCTGGACTCCAGCAGACCCTTCAGCGTGGCCATGAACTGGTCCACGTCCTTGAAGTCGCGGTAGACGGACGCGAAGCGGACGAAGGCCACCTTGTCGAGATCACGGAGCTGCTCCATGAGGAACTCGCCGATCTGGTCCGCGGCCACCTCGCGGTCGGGGCTCTCGTGCACCATGGACTCGACGCGGTCGACGACCCCTTCGAGGCTCCTCATCGCGACTGGTCGCTTCTCGCAGGCCTTGAGGAGTCCGGCCATGACCTTCTCCCGGTCGAAGCGTTCTCGGCGCCCGTCCTTCTTCACCACGAGGTGGGGGATCTGGTCGATGCGTTCGTACGACGTGAAGCGCTTGCCACAGCTCAGGCACTCGCGACGGCGGCGGATGACCTCTCCCTCCTTGCTCTCGCGCGAGTCGACGACCTTGTCCTCGAGGTGGGAGCAGAACGGGCATTTCACGACTGCACCTCCTGGAAAGATGCGGGTGAGTCCTTCTCGGTCACCGCGGCCACGCGGCCGAGACTCAGCCCCTCGCGCCACAGCAGGGGAAGGCCGAGCGCGAGGATGGGCAAGAAGGAGAACGCATGGGCGGTGATGCCGGCGGCGGCGGCGGTGGCCTGGTCCACGCCGAACATCTGGTGGAGAGTCACCATGTAGAAGGCGTGGAAGCCACCCACCATTCCGGGCGTGGGGATGGCCACCCCCACGGTGAGCAGGGCGATGAGGAGAAAGGTGGCGTGGAAGGGCAGGTCCAGGGAGAACGCAGCGTGATTGAGGTAGAAGCCAAAGGCGATGAGGAGCCAGATGGCGAGCGACTGGGCGAAGATGGCGGCCAGGTGCCCGGCGGGGGCGCGGAGAACGGCCAGACCGTCCGAGAAGGCCCGGACGATCCGGCGCAGCGGCCCCGCCGACCAGGCCGGAAGACGGGTGAGGACCTTCTCCAGAAAGGCCAGGACACGTTCCGCGTGGGAGTGCAGGGCGAGGAGCACGACGAGAACCACGACGGCCGAGATCGCGGTGGCTGCCCCCGCCGTCTTCACCACCCCCATGAGCGTCCCGCCCACCTGCTGGGGTGGAGTCGGGAGCACGAACAGGTACAGGGCGAACAGCGCCAGGACGGTGATCAGGTCGATGAGGCGCTCGATGATGATGGTGGCAAAGCCGGCGGACAGGGGGATCGGGTAGCGCTGCGAGATCAGCCAGGGGCGGAGGATCTCCTGGGCCCGGGGCACCACCAAGCCCGCCGCGAAGCCCACGTACGTCGCCGAGAAGAGGTCGACGAAGCGGACCTTGCCAAGGGGCGCCAGGAGAAAGCCCAGGCGCCAGGCACGCAGCGCGTAGATCACCACCGTGACCGCGGAGAGGCCGAGCAGCGGTCCGATGTGGGCCCCCCGGAGGGCGGCCCGCAACTCGTGCCAGTCGACCCTCGAGAAGATGAGAGCGAGCAGCACGACGGCGAGGACGAAGCCCAGGAGGAGCCTCCCGCGCTGCCCTTTCAACGGCCCCTCGCTTCGCTCACAACCCCTTGCCCTTCAAATACTTGATAGCGGATTGGGACTCTACTACAATGCCGGCCCGAGCGTCAAACAGCGCCGGTCGTCGCGTCGCGAGCCCCAGTTTCGCGAACCCGGGCCGTTCGGGTTGCGTTTCCTCGATTGGTGGCAGGAGAGCGTCGGCCGGGGACAGCGAGCCACACGTGAACACGAGCGTCAACGACCTCCTGCCGCGGTGTCGTCGAGGGGATGAGGGTGCCTGGCGCGAGCTGGTCCATCTTCACACCCGCAAAATCTTCGGCCTCGCCTACCGGTTCACGGGGCGAGTGGACGAGGCGGAGGACCTGACGCAGGAGATCTTCATCAAGGTGTACAGGACGCTCGATCGATATCGTGAGGCCGACGGGCCCTTCCCGGGCTGGCTCATGGCGGTGGCCCGCAACCATGCCATCGACCACTACCGGCGCCGAAAGCAGGAGCGACTCCGGCGCACGGAGGATCCCGAGATCCTCGAGACCGCGCCCGCTCACGAAGAGCATCCGGTGGCCGGCCTCGAGAGGCAGGAGAGGGCGCGCCTCGTGCACCGCGGCCTCCGGGCCCTGCCCTCGGACCTGCGCCTCCCGCTCATCCTCTGTGACCTGCAGGGGCTGCCCTACGACGAGATCGCCTCCACCCTGCAACTGCCTCTCGGCACCGTCAAGAGCCGCATCAACCGTGCCCGCCTCGAGCTGGCCAAGCGTCTCCAGGGGCGCCGCCGCGAGCTCGTGCCGGGCCGCTAGAGGTCGACGAGATGGACTGCGCACGCTCTCGGGAGTTGCTCTCCGATCACCTGGAGGAAACGCTCCACGCGATCCTCCGCTCCGAGCTCGACGTCCACCTGGCCGCCTGTGCGGAGTGCCGGTCCCTGCGCGAGGCCGTGGCCGAGGTCGTGGACGCGCTGCACGCCTTCCCCGACCTCGAGCCTCCGCTGGGCCTCGTCGAGCGCGTGGTCTCGGCCACCCGGACGGCGCCGCGGCCCGCGCCCCTGGCCGTCGTCGTGCGCCCGGCCCTGGTCATCCCGTCCTGGATGCAGGCGGCGGCGGCGGGTTTCGCCCTGGTGGCCCTCGGCGTGCTGCTGATGGTCGTGGGACCGGAGGCTTCCACCCAGGCCGCCACGAGGCTCGTCGACCGCACGGTCAGCGCGGGCAGCGAGATCCTCCAGCGCAAGGACCGCATGGTCGAGGACGTGCGCGTCCTCGGCGTCGTCCTCACCACCGCCTTCGAGGGGCGCCTCGAGAGGATGAACGACCGCGTGGAGGACTACCGACAGCTCCTCGAGCGCCGGCGCGCCGGCGAGGCAGAGGACTCAAAGAGGGGCAGCGGAATCAGCCCCCGCCCCGTCCGCGTCGCCGGGCAACCGGGTTTTCGAACCGGGGCCGAGACCGACTCGTAGAAATCCAGTGAAGGAGAAGAGACGATGAGCAGCCAGCCGCCCGACCCCGAGAGCCCCGCGAACGTGGCCCCCGAAGCCCCCGCGACGCCTCCCCCGCTTCCGCCGGGCCCCCCCGTGGCGACCGGGCCCTACGTGCAGCTCCCGAAGAGCCCGGGGCTCGCGGCCTTCCTCTCGCTCTTCCCCGGTCTGGGCCAGGTCTACAACGGGCAGATCGCCCGCGCCTTCGTGTTCTTCTTCGGGTTCGTGGGGAGCATCTACCTGACCGCGAGCGGCCACGAGTTCCCCTTCGCCTTCGTCATCCCCTTCGTCTATCTGTTCAACATGATCGACGCCTGGAAGGGCTCCACCGCGATCAACCGGCGCTTCCTCGGCGGCGAGAGAGAGAAGACGGAGGAGGCGGCCGTCGAGTCGCCGGTGTGGGGCGGGACCCTGGTGGCCATCGGGCTCCTCGTGCTCTTCAGCAATTTGGGGTGGCTCGACCTGGACCGCCTCGCCCGGTGGTGGCCCCTCCTGCTGATCGCCGTGGGCACGTACTTCATCTACGGCTCGATCCAGAGGAAGAAGGCCGAGGAGGCGCCGGATGAGCCGCCGAGCCTTTAGCCCGGAGGGCCTGACCCTCGGGGTGGGCCTGGTGGGCATCGGGGTGCTCTGGACCCTGTCCAACCTGGGGCGCGTGGATCTCCTGCACGCCCTGCGCACGTGGTGGCCCCTCCTCCTCATCCTCTGGGGCGTGCTGGAGCTGGTGGATCTGCTGATGCGACGCACCTCGCGGGAGTCCTGACCCGTGAGCGCCCGCAAGATCGGCTTTCTGATCCTGATTCTGCTCTTCGGGGCCGTCGTGGAGACGGCCTGGAACGCTCGCGAGAACCGCTTCTTCATCGGCCCCGAGGGCTGTCGGGTCCTGGGCGGCCGCTTCTACGGGCCGTCGTTCGACTTCGAGGAGGCGGCCCAGCGCCCCCTGCCCGCGGATCGGGCCCCCGAGGTCGAGGTCCGCAACGCCTTCGGATCGGTTCGGGTGCTGCCGGGCGACGGGCCCGGGGTCGAGGTCAGGCTGCGCAAGGTGGTCTTCCAGCCGACGGAGGCGAAGGCCCGCGCCTTCGCCGACCGCATCGAGCTCCGTCTCGACGAGGACGAAGGGCGTCTCCGGGTCGGGACGAACCGGGACGACCTCGGGCGAAAGGAGAACGTGGGCTTCGAGACCCACCTCGAGCTGCACGTCCCCCCGGAGACCAGGGCGACGATCCGCAGCGACCACGGGCCGGTGGAGGTGAGCGGCGTCGCCAGCGCCGAGGTCCGCGCGGCCTTCGACGACGTCCGGGTGGAGAGGATCGCGGGGCCGGTGAAGATCGACGCGCGTGACGGCCGCGTCGAGGCCGCCGACCTCGGGGACGACCTCACGCTCGAGGCACGCCAGGTCGAGGTGGAGGTGACCGGCGTCGAGGGCCGGGCCGATCTGGACGTCCAGCACGGTCGCCTGACCCTCCGGCGGGCGGGGGGCGTGGTGGCGAAGCTGTCCCACGTCGAGGTCGTGGTGGAGAGCGTGGAAGGGGACGTCACCATCGACGCCCGAAACGGCGCCGCCGCCGTCAAGGACGTGGGCGGAGGGGTCGAGGTGGCGACCAGCTTCGGGGACGTCCACGTCGAGCGCGTCGGCGGCGAGGTGCGGGCGAAGGCCGACCGGGGAGCCGTCTCGGCCGAGGACGTCAGGGGCGCGGTCACCGCCGAGGCAACCCACGAGAACGTGCGCCTCGAGCGGGTCGGGGGCCGGGTCGAGGTCACGGTGCGCCACGGTGGCCTCAGCGCGCGCGCCCTCGAAGACGGGGCCCGGGTGCGGGGAGCGGGTGACGACGTGGCCATCGACGGCTTCCGGGGGGCCGTGGACGTCGAGGTCGAGAGGGGGTCCGTGCACCTCGCTCCGGACCGGCCCATCACCGAGGCGCTCACCGCCACCGCCCGAGAGGGCGCAGTTCGACTCGAGGTGCCGCCCGGGAGTCGTTTCGATCTCCAGGTCGAGTCGCGCCAGGGGGAGCTCGACATCGACGTCCCCGGGCTCGAGGTCACCGCGTCCGATCCCGGACCACCGAGCCGCGCCCGCGGTGTGATGGGCGGGGGTGGCGAGACGGTGAATCTGACGGCGGACGACGACGTCACCGTCGCCGCCGGCTCCGCCACCCTCCCCGCCGAGCAGCCCTAGCCCGCCACGGCCGAGGGTGGGCCGAAGGTTCCACGGGCATCGGCCGTTTCGGTCTTGCCACCCCGTCGCTCCATCCTGTAGACTTCCCGCCCTCCAGCCGACCACGCCCTCGGCGGGCACCGGGCGGTTGGTCATTCGGGGCACACTGAGCACAGGGCCAGGCCAATGAACATCGACCGCAGCGCACCTCCCCTCCTCCGAACGGACCTTCCCGGCGTCCCGCCGTTCAAGCAGGGCAAGGTGCGTGACGTGTACGACCTGGGGGACCGTCTCCTCGTCGTCGCCACCGATCGGTTGAGTGCCTTCGACGTGGTGCTCCCCACCGGGATCCCGGGCAAGGGGATCGTGCTGACGCAGATGTCGCTCTTCTGGTTCGAGCTCCTCGCCGACATCGTGCCCCACCACGTCCTCACCGCCGACGTGGACGAGTACGGCTCCGATCTTCAGGAGTTCCGGGACCAGCTCGAGGGACGTTCGATGATCGTCCGGAAGACCGAGGTCCTCCCGGTGGAGTGTGTGGTGCGAGGCTACCTGGCGGGCTCCGGATGGAAGGACTACCAGGCGACGGGCGCGGTGTGCGGCATCCCGCTGCCGCCGGGCCTGAGGCAGTCCGGACGACTGGACCCGCCGATCTTCACCCCGGCCACCAAGGCGGATACGGGGCACGACGAGAACATCCCCTTCGAGACGATGGAGGCCGCGGTCGGGGCCGGGCGCGCGGCCGAGGCGCGGCGAATCAGCCTGGAGATCTATGCCCGGGCCCGCGCCCACGCCGAGGCGCGGGGCATCATCCTCGCCGACACGAAGTTCGAGTTCGGGGTCCGTGACGGGAGCCTGATGTGGATCGACGAGGCCCTCACGCCGGACTCGTCACGCTTCTGGCCGGGCGACGAGTACGAGCCGGGGCGCTCGCAACCCTCCTTCGACAAGCAGTACGTGCGCGACTACCTCGAGACCCTCGACTGGAACAAGCAACCGCCGGGTCCCGAGCTCCCTCCGGACGTCGTCGTCCGCACCGTCGACAAGTACCTGGAGGCATTCGAGCGTCTCCGGGGAGGAGCCGGCTAACCGTCCGCCTCCCCGGGGGTGGGGTGGCGGACGCCCTCAGGCAGCGGCGACGAACCGGCACGAGGATCAGGGAAGGTCGAGCCGTGAAGCAGCAGCTGGATGCACTCATCGTCGAGATGGTCGAGAAGGGAATTCGGTTCTCGGACGCGAAGCGAGAGTTCGAGAAGCGGTTCATCGCGCGGGTCGTGCAGCGTCACCGGGGAAACCTCTCCAGAGCGGCTCAGGACCTGAAGATCCACCGCAACACCCTCGGCCGAAAGGTCGAGGAGTATAAGCTCTAGGCGATTCCAGACCCGCTCCGGGAGGGCGGACCGTCTCATCAGCCAGGTCCGCCCGTATTCGTAACCGTCTCTTCTACAAATGGATGCCGCCTCCGGCGGCTCTGACTTGAGCGCGCCCGTAGCAGTCTCCTTGACAGAGTGCTAATACCCCCCTATACTCTTGGCAGTCGACGGTGGTGACTGCTAGCGGGCGCGGTGGGGTCGTTCGGGACATCGACGCCGAAACACGAACAAGAGCAGCGACAGCGACTCAGTCAGACAGATGGCCGCAGAAAGGAGACGACGCACGATGGCGAAGGTTCGTCCGCTTCACGACCGACTGCTCGTGAAGCGAATCGAAGAGACGGAGACCGTCAAGGGCGGGATCATCATTCCGGACAGCGCGAAGGAGAAGCCCCAGGAGGGTGAGGTCATCGCGGTCGGGAACGGCAAGATCCTCGACAACGGCAACAAGGTGGCGCTCGACGTCAAGGCCGGGGACAAGATCCTCTTCGGGAAGTACTCCGGCACCGACATCAAGATCGATGGCGAGGAGTACATGATCCTCCGCGAGGACGAGGTCCTGGCCGTCATCGGCTAGCCGGGCTGCGGGGCCCCGCCCCACGGCCATACCTTTAAGTGCCACACCTTTCAGTCATGAGGAGAACGTAGGAAGCATGGCGAAGCAGATCACGTATGGGAACGATTCGCGCCAGGAGCTGCTCCGGGGCGTGAACCGGCTGGCCGACGCGGTGAAGGTGACCCTCGGCCCCAAGGGACGCAACGTCGTCCTGGACAAGAAGTTCGGCTCTCCGGTCATCACCAAGGACGGCGTCACCGTCGCCAAGGAGATCGAGCTCAAGGAACCGCTCCAGAACATGGGCGCGCAGATGGTCCGCGAGGTCGCCTCGAAGACCTCCGACGTGGCCGGAGACGGCACCACGACGGCCACGGTTCTCGCCCAGGCCATCTACCGCGAAGGCAGCAAGAACGTCACCGCTGGCGCGAACCCGATGGACCTCAAGCGCGGAATCGAGAAGGCGGTCGCGGCCGCGGTCGAGAGCATCCAGAAGCTCTCGAAGCCGGTCAAGGGCCAGGAGATCGCCCAGGTGGGGACCATCTCCGCCAACAGCGACGAAACGATCGGCGGGATCATCGCCGAGGCGATGGAGAAGGTGGGCAAGGACGGCGTCATCACCGTCGAGGAGGCCAAGACGCTCGAGACCTCCCTGGAGGTGGTGGAGGGGATGCAGTTCGACCGTGGCTACCTCTCGCCCTACTTCGTGACGGACCCCGACCGGATGGAGGCGGTGCTGGAGAACCCGCTGGTTCTCATCCACGAGAAGAAGGTCTCGAGCATGAAGGACCTTCTGCCGGTGCTCGAGCAGGTGGCGAAGCTGGGCAAGCCGCTGCTGATCATCGCCGAGGACGTGGAGGGCGAGGCCCTGGCGACGCTGGTGGTCAACAAGCTCCGCGGCACCCTCCAGGTGGCGGCGGTGAAGGCCCCGGGCTACGGTGATCGGCGCAAGGCCATGCTCGAGGACATCGCGATCCTGACCGGGGGCAAGGCCATCACCGAGGACCTGGGGATCAAGCTCGAGAACCTGAAGCTCGACGATCTGGGCACGGCCAAGAAGATCACCATCGACAAGGACAACACGACCATCGTGGAGGGCGCGGGCACGGCCAAGGAGATCGAGGGCCGGGTGAAGCAGATCCGCAACCAGATCGACGAGACCACGTCCGACTACGACCGTGAGAAGCTGCAGGAGCGGCTGGCCAAGCTCGTGGGCGGGGTGGCGGTGATCAAGGTCGGTGCGGCCACCGAGACGGAGATGAAGGAGAAGAAGGCCCGGGTCGAGGACGCGATGCACGCGACCAAGGCCGCGGTCGAGGAGGGCATCGTCCCCGGCGGCGGGGTGGCACTTCTGCGGGCCGAGAAGGCGGTGGACAAGGTCGAGGCCGAGGGTGACGAGGCCGTCGGCGTGGCCATCGTCCGTCGCGCCCTCGAGGAGCCTCTGCGGCAGATCGCCCAGAACGCCGGCCACGAGGGGGCGGTCGTCGTGGCCAAGGTGCGCGAGATGAAGTCTCAGGAAGGCTTCAACGCCCAGACGGAGAAGTACGAGAACCTGGTCGAGGCCGGCGTCATCGACCCGACCAAGGTCGTTCGCACGGCGCTGCAGAACGCGTCGTCGATCGCCTCGCTCCTCCTCACCACCGAGGCCCTCGTCTCGGAGCTCCCCGAGGAGAAGTCGGACGCGCCGGCGATGCCTCCGGGCGGCATGGGCGGCATGGGCGGCATGGGCGGCGGCTTCTAGACCTCACCCACCACACCCGACCCCCGGGGTCTTCTCGGGGAACGGAGAGAGGGGCGGCCCTGGCCGCCCCTCTTTGCCTTCGTGCCCGGGGTCTACGGAGTGAACTCGACCGGCACGCGGATGCGGACCCGGATCGGCTCCCCCTCCTTCGTGGCCGGGCGGTAGAGGCGTCCCCCCACCCGTCGCTCCGCCGCTGCCTCGAAGCCCACGCCGGTGACCGAGCTCTCGAGGGCCCGCGCCCGGAGAACCCGGCCGTCCTCGCCCACCACGGCCTCCACCACGACGTGTGCGCCACGCTCGTGGCTCTTTGCCGCAGGGGGATACGGGACCGGTGGCCCCTCGCGAAGGAGAGTCGGTGGGACGACGTCCGGGTCGTCCGCGTCCACCGTGGCGCTCGGGAGGACCGGCGCCGGTGACCGTCCGGCCAGCACGGCCTCGAGGGCGGCCTTCTCTCGCTCCAGCTCGGCCACCCGGGCCTCCAGCTCGCGCGTGCGGGCGAGGGCGGCCGCGTTCTCCGGGCTCATCGTACCCGCGGGGGAGACAGCGGGGCGTGACCGCACGGAGTAGAGGTAGCTTCCTCCTCCCACCGCCGCGATGCAAAGCGTGAGGCCCACCAGAACCACCCGCCCGCGCCGGCTTCCCGACGGGTCGGCGGTGGTGGCGAACAGACGCCCGGACCCGCTCGGGGGGATCGTCCCGGGTCGCCGCGACCCGGAGGGCGGATGGGGGCCCGAAGCGTCCGGGCCAGGCACCTCATCGGCGCGGGCCGAGGGTTCGGGCTTGGGTTCGGGCTTGGGTTCGGGCTTGGGTTCGGGCTTGGGTTCGGGCTTGGGTTCGGGCTTGGGTTCGGGCTTGGGTTCGGGCTTGGGTTCGGGCTTGGGTTCGGGCTTGGGTTCGGGCTTGGGTTCGGGCTTGGGTTCGGGCTTGGGTTCGGGCTTGGGTTCGGGCTTGGGTTCGGGCTTGGGTTCGGGCTTGGGTTCGGGCTTGGGTTCGGGCTTGGGTTCGGGCTTGGGTTCGGGCTTGGGTTCGGGCTTGGGTTCGGGCTTGGGTTCGGGCTTGGGTTCGGGCTTGGGTTCGGGCTTGGGTTCGGGCTTGGGTTCGGGCTTGGGTTCGGGCTTGGGTTCGGGCTTGGGTTCGGGCTTGGGTTCGGGCTTGGGTTCGGGCTTGGGTTCGGGCTTGGGTTCGGGCTTGGGTTCGGGCTTGGGTTCGGGCTTGGGTTCGGGCTGGGTCGGGCTTGGGCGGGCTTGGGTTCGGGCTTGGGTTCGGGCTTGGGTTCGGGCTTGGGTTCGGGCTTGGGTTCGGGCTTGGGTGGAGACAGGAACTCGCTGTAGTCGGCCCCGCGCTCGGCCTCGAGGACCTTCCGCTCACGCTCGAGCTCGTCCCGGAAGAGAGTGTGCATGAAGAACGCCAGGTTGAACGTGGTGGGAGCGAAGTCCCCGGAGAAGAGCAGTGTGTCGATGGCCCTGCGCATCTCTCCCATCGTCGGATAGCGGGACGCCGGCTCCGGCGCCAGCGCGCGGCTCAGGAGCTCCCTCAGGGCCCCGGGCAGAGGCTCCTCGCGGCCGGTGACGCTCGAGAGCTGCGCTCCGGGCAGTACCACGAGGGGATCCGAGCCGTCGGGTGACCATCCAGTGAGGGCTTCGAGGAGAACGAGCGCGAGGGCATAGACGTCCGAGCGAGGCTCTCCGACGCCACCCGCAGCCTGCTCCGGCGCCAGCCAGCGTCGCTCTTCCGATCCGAGCAGGCCGGTGTCACGGAGGGCGGGCCAGATCCCGTTCCCCGCCACCCGGACCTCGCCCTCCCACGAGACGACGATGTGCGCGGGACGGACGAAACCGTGGAAGAGGGGCTCACCCCGCTCGTCCTGCCTGGAGTGGAGGGCCTGCAGCACGGCCGCCGCCCGGCTCGCCACCATGAGGGCGTTCTCCACCGCGAGCGGGAAGCTCTCCTTCCGGGAGCGATCGATCACGACCCGGAGGGTCCGCCCTTCCACGAATTCGTACGCGGTGTAGTACGACGGACCGACCCGGCCGATGTTGACCGCCCGAATCAGGCCCGGGATCGGCAGGCGCGCCCCGGCCCGCGCCTGCCCCACCAGACCCGCCGCAGCCTCGGGATGGCCGGAGACCGCCTCGGAGTAGCGCAACACCGTCACGATCCGATCGAGCCCGAGCGGACCGAGACGCGCGGCGCGGTAGAAGACACCCAGCGCCCCTTCGTTCAACTCCTCGAGAAGGACCTGCCTTCCGAACTTCTCTCTGAGGGCCATCGGAGCGACCAGGGTTCCTGCGGACCCAGCCCGCGGCGGACTCTAGCACCGGCTCTCCGGCGGGGTCAACAGAGCGTCTCGCGCCGTCCAAGATGTAACCGAAGGGGGGTACGTCGAGCCATCTGAGATGTAACCCTCTGGGCGAGGGGGTTACAGCTTGGGACGACAGTCTCGGTGGGAGTATCTATGCCGGATCTGGCCTCGCTACCGTGAGGCGGGTCGGGGGGAGAAGGGGCGGATTCTGGACGAGGTCTGCCGGGTGACGGGCTATCACCGCAAGTACGCGGTGAGGCGCCTGAACGGTCCTCCCCCTGAGCGCCGGCCGCCCCGGCGTCGGCTGCGGGGGCCGAGCTATGGCAAGGCGGTGGATCAGGCGCTGCGTATGGTGTGGGAGGCGGCGAACTACCCGTGGTCGGTGAGGCTGAAGGCCATGCTGCCGCTGTGGCTGCCGTGGCTCAAGAAGCGCATGTCGATCTCGGCCCGGCTGGAGGGCCAACTGCTTCGGATCAGCCCTCGCCAGATCGACCGCCGCCTTGGGCCCTACAAGGCGGCGGCCAAGAAGCGGCTCTATGGCAAGACCAAGCCGGGGACTCTGCTCAAGCACCAGATCGCCATCAAGGCGGAGAGGTGGGAGGTGAGCCAGCCTGGCTATACGGAGATCGACCTGGTGTCGCACTCGGGGGACCGTGCCGAAGGGGAGTTCATCCACTCCCTGACCCTGACTGACATCCACACCGGCTGGACGGAGACTTACGCCGTCATGGGCAAGAGCCAGGCCTTTGTCGTGGAGGCGCTCGAGCAGATTCGCCGGCGGCTCCCCTTCAAGCTGCGAGGGATCGACTCGGACAACGGCTCCGAGTTCATCAACCATCATCTGTACGGCTACTGCCAACAGCACGACATCGAGTTCACCCGTGGGCGGCCGTACAAGAAGGACGACAATGCCCACGTCGAGCAGAAGAACTGGACCCACGTGCGGCGGCTCATGGGCTATCTTCGCTACGACAGCCCTCGGGCGCTTGCGGCGATGAACAGACTCTACAGCGACGAGCTGCGCCACCTGCAGAACCTCTTCCTGCCCTCGGTGAAGTTGATGAGTAAGTCCCGCGTCGGCTCACGCCTACGCCGGCACTATGACCAACCCCAGACAGCCCTGGATCGTCTGCTCGCATGCCCCGGACCCAAGCCGCGTCGCTTGGCCGCCCTGCGGGCTCTGCGCGGCCGCCTCGACCCCTTCAAGCTCTCCGCCACCGTCGACCGCAAGCTCAGGGATATCCACGCCCTCTCGAACACCCGACACAACCCGCGCCGCCGGGCTATGGAAGCTGCCGCCCCTGTGGAAAACCGCAACGGCGCGGTTTCCCACAAGGGGCTTGGAAAACGCTCCGCGTTTTCCACAGCTCCCACAGCCCCCTCCTCCCGGTTACATATCTAATGGCTCGACGACCCACCCTACGGTTACTTTCTTAGATGGCTTGACGGGCAGAGCCGCCCGGGAACTGGGGCGCGGCGTCGGCCGTTGACGAGGCTCGGACGCTAGGGCAGCGGCAGCGTCTCCTCTTCACCCTCCGGCCCCCGAAGGCTCACCGCCTCGTCCCCGACCACGAGCACCGTGAAGCCGCCCGACGAGTCGCCCTCTCCGAGGACGACCACCTCGCCGTCGATGGAGAGGGCCGCGGCCCGTCGCCCTCGCCTCTCGACGAGACCCACGAGACGGGTCTGCGACGGCGGCGACGACCCCTCGACCGGGCCCGTGACCGGCGGCGGTGTCGGGGCAGGTCCCAGGCTGTCTTCGGCGCGGGGCTCGTCCGCGTAGCGAAAGATGTCGCGGATCCGCCCCAGGTCGAAGTCCGGTGGGGCCGGTGCGACGCGGGCGGGCCGGTCCGGGGGCGGGCCGGCCTCCTCCGCGCTCAGCCTGGTCTCCGGCTCGCTGGTGACGAGCAGCGCGAACGTGGCCAGCGCGAGGGCTGCTCGGGCCATCAGGGCGCCTCCCGCAAGATGAACGCGCTCGCTTCGACTCGCACGACCCCGCCGGCCTCGCCCCCGAGACGGACGCGCTGGAGAAGCAACCCGGAGGAAGGGGCAGCGAGCCTGCGCGTCAACCGGAGCGCGTCCACGAAGCGTCCCTCGGCGACGACCTGGCCCTGCGCGGCGATGGCTCCGCGTGGGCTGACGCGTGTCGAGACCGAGACCCCGGACACCGGGAGCCCGTCCGTCGCTTCGAGGGTGGCTCGCCGCAGAGCCCGGACCGCCGCCGCCCCGTCGGCGGCGGTCGCTCCCTGGTCTTCCGGCGTCCAACGGTCGAGATGGGCCAGCCGCACGTGCAGACGCTGCCGTTCGGCACGAGCGAGGACGTACTCCTCCCGCGCAGCGGCCCGGTCCCTCCGCGCGGGCAGGATCAGCGCCACGAAGACGACCGCCGCCAACAGGAGCAGGACGAGAGCGAGGGCTCGTCGCGTCATCGTCTCTCCTCCGCCCAACGCGCGCTCACCGTGACCCGGATCTCACCCTCCCGGCGCTCGGGCCCGGGGACGACATCCTCGAAGGGGCCGGCCTCCACGAGCCGGGCGAGAGCCTGGTCCCAGGCCCCCGCATCGCGCGCGACCAGCAGCATCTCGAGCGCAACGACGTCGCCGTAATCGATCGTCAGATGGTCGACTCTCACGTCCTCGGGGAGCGCCCGGGCAATGGCGGCCACGATCCGGTCGGGTGGAGAGCCGTCAGCAGCGGCCGCGCGGGAGAGCAGCTCACCTCCCTCGGTCGTTCTTGCGTCCACGGCCCGGAGCCGGGCCTCGAGGGATGCGATCTCGCGGCGCACCACGGCCAGTCTCTCCCGGGCGGCCCCGGCGTCCCGGCGGGTCGTCGCCGCGCTCGCCATGGCCAGAGCCAGAAGCAGAAACCCGAGGACGACGGCCAGGACCTCGCGCGCGGGCGGCCGGCGGGGGCGGGGGCGGGTCGAGAAATCGGGCTGCTCCCTCATGCCAGGGCCCCGGCCAGCCAGGCGGCTTCAGCGGCCTCGGGCCAGTCCCGTGGTCCCTGGAGACCCGCGGACACCGTCGACACCGGCTCCAGGGTCTCGCGAAGCCGTCCCGCACCGGCACCCGAGAGGATCAGGGACACGGGCTCGTCACCGTCCCCGGCGAGGCGGGCGGTGCGGGAGGCCTCGGCCAGCAGTCGCTCGGCCTCGCCGTCGGACGGATCACGGCGACGGCTACGCAGGACGAGGAGGCTCCGGCCCCGGATCGCGGCCAGGCAGACAGCGGCGTCGCCGAGGATGGCGTGAACTCCCGAGCGCGCCCCCCGTCCCAGAAGGCCCGCCAGCACCGCGAGTGGGCTGAGGTGGACCCGCTCCACGGTGAGTCCGGCGGAGGCCGCGAGCTGCTCGTACTGGGCCACCGTGGCGCGCCGCACCGCCGCCCCCACCACCCGTCCCCCCCCGACGGGAAGGACGTCGACGATGGCATCGGAGACGGGCCAGGGAAGCGAAGAGGCGAGCCGAAATCGGACGAAGTCCCGGCGGTCTGCGCCCGACGGGGGCGCGACCAACACCAGACGGGCGATGCCGTCGGGGAGAAACAGCCGGACCTTGCCCCCGCCCGAGGCCACGCCCCCCAGGGCCCCGGTGAGCGCCTCTCTCACCTCGTCGCGGCGCAGCACGTTGGGCCCGGCCGCCGAGGGCAGGAGGGCCCCGGCACCGAGGGGGACGCGCACGAAACCCTCCGCCCGACGGCGTCGCGGCCCCCTGGAGAGGGTCGCGGCGCTCACCGAGCCGGCGTCGAAGGCCACGAGGAGGCCCGTCCCGAGCAGACCCACGCCCCCATGTTAACGCCCGCGGGGTCCCGCGTTCTCGGCCGGCGCGGGCGGTTTCGGCTCCCGGCGGGGGGAGGTGTATGATTTGCCGGTTGCCGGCCATGACCCCGGCTGGCCCGGGCGCACCGCCCCAGACACCACCAACGGGAGGAGACGGAGATGAAGGTGTACGACGCCCCGAACATTCGCAACGTGGCCCTCGTGGGACACGGGGGCTGCGGCAAGACCTCGCTGGCCTCGGCGCTTCTCTTCGACGCGGGAGCATCGAACCGGCTGGGCCGCGTGGAAGACGGGACGACCGTCACCGACTTCGATCCCGACGAGATCGAGCGCCAGATCAGCCTCCAGACGGCGCTGGCCTTCGCGGAGTGGAAGAAGACGAAGATCAACATCCTCGACGCTCCCGGCTATGCGAACTTCACCGCCGAGGCCCGGTCCGCCCTCCGTGTCGCGGATTCTGCACTGATCGTGGTGGACGCGGTGGCCGGGGTCGAGGTCCAGACCGAGAAGGTCTGGGGCTACGCCGAGGGTTACGGCCTCCCGCGGCTGATCGTGGTCAACCGGATGGACCGCGAGAACGCCTCGTTCGAGCGGGCCCTGCAGTCGATCGAGACCGCTTTCGGCCGAGCCGCGGTGCCGGCTGCCATTCCCGTGGGTGAGGAGAAGGACTTCCGGGGCGCGGTGGACCTGATCACGGAGAAGGCCCTGATCTGGGGAGAGGACGCCAGCGGGAAGTACGAGACCACGGACATCCCGGAGGCTCTGCAGGCTGCAGCGAGCGCGGCCCGGGAGACGCTCGTCGAGATGGTGGCGGAGAGCAACGAGGCCCTCATGGAGGAGTTCTTCGAGAAGGGGACCCTTCCCCAGGAGGACCTCGTCAAGGGCCTGCGCGAGGCGGTGGCGGCGGGAAAGATCTTCCCGGTGCTCCCGGTCTCGGCCGGCCTCAACGCCGGTGTTCACATGGTCCTCGACTCCATCGTGAATCTGCTGCCGTCCCCGGCGGACCGCCCCGCCGCCACCGGGACCCGCCCCGGATCGGACGACGAGGTCTCCCGCGAGGCGGCCCCGGACGCTCCCCTGTCCGCCTTCGTCTTCAAGACCATCGTCGACCCCCACGCCGGGCGGATCTCCGTCTTCCGCGTGTACTCCGGGACCATGAAGTCGGACTCCGCGACCCACAACACCACGCGCGATTCCGCCGAGCGTGTGGGGTCGCTCATGCTGCTGCAGGGCAAGAACCAGACCCAGGTGGCGGAGGCACAGGCTGGCGACATCGCGGCAGTGGCCAAGCTGAAGGACACCCAGACCGGGGACACCCTGGCCGAAAAGGCCGACGCGATCGTCTATCCGCCGGTGGTCCTTCCCGAGCCCGCCACCACGTTTGCCATCGAGCCCAAGACCCGCGGGGACGAGGACAAGATCTCCGCGGCCTTCCAGCGCCTCCGTGAGGAGGACCCGGTCCTCCAGGTCACGCGCGACCCCGAGACCCACGAGGTGCTGCTCTCGGGCATGGGTCAGCTCCACATCGAGGTCGTGGTCGGCCGGCTGCGCAAGCGCTACAAGGTCGAGGTCAATCTCAAGAAGCCGAAGATCCCCTATCGGGAGACGATCAAGGGATCGGCCGAGGGCCACGGTCGCCACAAGAAGCAGACCGGCGGTCATGGCCAGTTCGCTGACTGCAAGATCCGCATGAAGCCCCTGGGACGCAGCGAGGACTTCCAGTTCGTGGACAAGATCTTCGGCGGGTCGATACCCAAGACCTTCATCCCCGCGGTGGAGAAGGGCATCCAGGAGGCCCGGATGAAGGGCTTCGTGGCCGGCTACCCCATGGTGGACTTCGAGGTCGAGCTCTACGACGGCCAGTTTCACGACGTGGACAGCTCCGAGATGGCCTTCAAGATCGCGGGCTCCCTGGCCTTCAAGGACGCGGTGGCCAAGTGTCGCCCCACCCTGCTCGAGCCGATCATGAGCGTCGAGATCGCGGTGCCCGACGAGTACGCGGGCTCCGTGATGGGCGATCTCTCGAGCCGCCGGGGGCGGCCCCAGGGCATGCAGCCCAGGGGCAGCCTGCAGGTCATCAAGGCCGAGGTGCCGCTGGCGGAGATGCTCTCCTACGACGCCGAGCTCACCTCGATGACGGGTGGCCGGGGGTCCTACCACATGGAGATGGACCACTACGACGAGGTCCCGGGGCAGCTCCAGGACAAGGTCGTGGCCAGCGCGAAGGCCGAGGCCGGAGAGGGCGCGGCCGAGGAGTAGCCACGGCGCGCGAGGCGGGGGGAAGTGCGCTAGACTTTCCTCATGAGGCTCCATCGTCCCGCTCTCGCCCTGCTGGCCCTGGTTCTGGCCGGGCCGGTTCTCCTCTCTGCCCAGGACGAGCCCCTGGCTGCGGGGTCGGAGGGCGTCCCGGTCCCCAAGAAGAAGAAGCACGTCCAGCCCGTCTATCCACCCGACGCCCTGGCCCAGGGCATCCGGGGCATCGTCATCCTCGACCTGGTGATCGACGCCGAGGGCCGGGTGGCGACGACGACGATCATCCGCAGCATCCCGGGACTCGACGAGGCGGCCCTGGTCGCGGCCCAGCAGTGGGTCTATGAGCCGGTCCGGGTGGCCGGAAAGCCGGTGAGCGTCCGGCTCACCGTGCCCATCACCTTCGCCCTGAAGCTGCCCGAGATGACCCGGGAGAACGGCATTCCCGAGCTCCGGCAGGGGGTCACACCGCCGTGGCCTACCGCCGTCGCGGGACCCGGGCAGGCGGTGGCCGACGTGACGCTGGAGCCGGACGGGCGCATCGGGCTCGCGCGCATCGTCGAGGGCGAGGAGCCGTGGTCCACGTCTCTCCTCCAGGCGCTGCGCACCTGGCGCTTCCGCTCGCCTCCCGACGACGTGTCGGTCTCCTTTCGGGTCGAGGCAGAGTTCCTCCCCGGCGGCCCGGAGAAGGGCGGCATCGAGCTCCGCCTGAGCGACCTGCGCGAGACCGGGCCGTTCGACGCCCCGGAGGGGGAAGCCGTCGCCCGAGCCGAGACGACAACCGAGCCGGCGAGCACGGAGTCCGGGCTTCCGGCCCCCGATTCGGCACTGCCGGAGGAGGGGCCTGGGGCCTCCCCCCACGAGTCCGCTCCTCCGGCGAGCAGCCCCGAGCTTCCGAATGTGGCGCCCGCCGCACCCGAGGCCGCGCCCGAAGTCGAGCTTCCCGAGCCACCGACCGCACCCGCCGAGCCGCCCTCGGAGGCCGCGCCGTCCGAGGAGAACGCGCCGGAGACCCCTCCGGACACGGACACCGAGCCGCCCACCGCCGTCGCCGCCGCGGCCCCGACGCTCGCCACCGGTCCCGCAGCGCCGACCAGGGGCCCTGCTGCTCCGGGCGTCGGGGATCCCACCGCTCCTCCGCCGATCGAGGTGATCACGGCGGCGCCCCCGCCTCTCCCGCCGGAGAACGGGATCTCGGCCATCCGGGGGGTGGAGCTGGAGCCCGGCGTACCGGACCTCACTCGGGGACGACGACCGGTCGCTCCTCCGTTGGCACGGATGGCGCGCGCGAGCGGCGTGGTGACGGTCGAGTTCTCGGTGAGCTCCGGCGGGATCACCGCGGTACAGAGGGCGGAAGGGCCCGAGGTGTTCCAGCCGGCGGCGACGCAGGCCGTGGAGTCATGGATCTTCCGCCGGACCCGGGCCGATCGCGCCTACCTGACCGCGGTGTTCAAGTACGAGGACGACCTGGCCAGCGCGGTGGTTCGGCCACAGTCCGCGCCCTGAGGCCGCGCTCGACTACTTCTCCTCGGCGTTCTTCTTCGCCGTGCGCTTGCGGGCCGGCTTCTTGTCGCCGGCCTTCGCGCTCTTCTCGGACTTCGCCGCCTTCTTCTCGGCGCGCTGGCGAGCCGGCTTCCTGTCTTCCGACTTCGGCGCCGCCTCCTTCTTCTCCGTCGGCTTCCTGGCCTTCTCGTTCTTGCCCTTGCCGTCGGGCTTGAACTCGTAGCCGACGAGCTCGAGGAGGGCCATCTCCGCGCCGTCTCCCCGGCGAGGGCCCAGGCGCAGGATCCGGGTGTAGCCCCCCGGCCGGGTCGCGAACCGCGGGCCGATCGTGTCGAACAGCTTCTTCACGACCGTCCGGTCGTGGATGTCGCGGGCAGCCAGACGACGGGCGTGAAGGCGGTCGTCCTCCCGTCGGGCCAGGGTGATGAGGCGCTCCGCGAAGGGGCGGACCTCCTTGGCCTTGGGAAGGGTGGTGCGGATCCGCTCTCGCTCGAAGAGAGCGGTAGCGAGATTGCGCAGGAGCGCGATCCGGTGGGGCGTGGTGCGCCCCAGCTTCCGATGGGCGACGCGATGTCTCATGGTCGATTCCTGGGGAGCCTCACTTCTGCAGCTGCGGCCAGTCGTCGAGCTTCATTCCGAGAGCCAGGTCCATCCCCTCGAGGATCTCCTTGATCTCGTTGAGCGACTTCCGACCGAAGTTCTTCGTCTTGAGCATCTCGGCCTCGGTCTTCTGCACCAGCTCGCCGATGGTCCGGATGTTCGCGTTCTTGAGGCAGTTGTACGAGCGGACGCTCAGCTCCATCTCGTCCACGCTCTTGGCCAGCTTCTCGAAGAGAACGCTCTTCTCCTCGGGAGTGACCTCGATTCCTCCCGGGGCCTCGCCCTCCTCGTCCTCCTCTTCGATGTTGATGAAGATCTGCAGGTGGTCCTTCATGAGCTTGGCGGCGAGGCCGACGGCGTCGCGAGGCGAGACCGCCCCGTTCGTCCACACCTCGATGGTGAGCTTCTCGTAGTCGGTGGCCTGGCCCACCCGAGCCTGGTCGACCGAGTAGTTGACCTTCTTCACCGGGGAGTGGACGGAGTCGAGGGGGATCCAGCCGATGGAGAGGTCCTCGTCGAAGTTCTTGTCGGCGGAGACGTACCCGCGACCCTGCTTGATCCGCAGCTCGACGGACAGGGTTGAGCCCGTGCCCAGAGTGGCGATGTGGGCCTCGGGATCGAGGACCTCGACGTCCGGGTCCGGAGTGATGTGCTGGCCCTTCACCTCCCCCGGCTCGGAGGTCCGGAGCATCAGGGTCTTGGGATGCTCCACGTGCATCTTCAGCGGGACACGTTTGAGGTTCAGGATGAGGTCGGTGGTGTCCTCCATCGCCCCGGGAATCGGCGAGAACTCGTGCAGCACGCCCTCCACCCGGACGGCGGTGACCGCCGCTCCCTCGATGCTCGAGAGGAGGACCCGGCGGAGGGCGTTGCCCACAGTAGTGGCAAAGCCCCTCTCGAACGGCTGCGCGTAGAACCGACCGTACTGGTCGGTCAGAGAGTCGCGATCGACCTCGAGGCGCTTCGGCTTCTGGAACCCTTTCCACAACATCTTCTACAGTCCTCCCACGGCCCCGGGCGCTGCTCGTCGCCCGTGGGGCCGAGCTCCTTACTTCGAGTACAGCTCGACGATCAGCGGCTCCTGGATCGGGAAGCTGATGTCGTCGCGAGCGGGCAGCGCCAGGACCTTCCCGGTCAGGCTCTCCGGGTCCAGCTCCAGCCATTTCGGAACGCCCCGCCCCTTGACCGCCTCCACCGAGCCCAGCACGAAGTCGTTCTTGGCCGCCTTCGCGGTGACAGTGAGCACGTCACCCACTCGAACCTGGTAGGACGGGATGTCGATCTTGCGGTCGTTCACCCGCACGTGACCGTGGCGGACGAGCTGGCGAGCCTGGGCCTGCGAGTTGCCCAAGCCGAGCCGGTACACGACGTTGCTGAGCCGGCGCTCGAGCTTCTGGAGCAGGACCTCACCGACCACGCCCTTCTCCTGGGAAGCCCGCTTGAAGGTCAGGGCGAACTGGCGCTCCAGCATGCCGTACAGACGCTTCACCTTCTGCTTCTCGCGCAGCTGGAGGCCGTATCCCTGGACCTGCTTCTTTATGCGGCCGCCCTTGCCGTGCATGCCTGGCGCGTAGTTTCGCTTCTCGATCGCGCACTTCTCGGTGAAGCACCGGTCGCCCTTCAGGAACAGCTTCATTCCCTCCCGGCGGCAGAGGCGGCAGACCGAACCCTTGTATCTGGCCACAGCTTCGACTCCTTAGACGCGGCGCCGCTTGGGCGGGCGGCATCCGTTGTGGGGGATGGGGGTCACGTCCCTGATGGACTTGATCTCGACTCCGGCGGCCTGGAGGGCGCGGATGGCGGACTCACGGCCGCTGCCCGGGCCCTTGACCCGGATGTCGATCGATCGCAGCCCGTGGTCGCGCGCGACGGCGGCAGCGTTGCTCGCCGCCTGCTGGGCCGCGAAGGGGGTTCCCTTGCGCGATCCCTTGAAGCCCAGGCTGCCGGCGCTCGACCACGTGACCACGTTTCCTTCGAGGTCGGTGATCGTCACCAGGGTGTTGTTGAAGGAGGCGTGCACGTGGGCGATCCCGTGCACCACGTTCTTCTTCTCCTTCCGGCTCTTCTTTCCTGCGACCTTGGTTGCCATGCTCAGGACCTCTTGGAGCGGATCATCGTGCGGCGCGGTCCCTTGCGGGTCCTCGCGTTGGTGTGGGTCCGCTGGCCCCGCACCGGCAGATTCCTCCGGTGCCTCATGCCCCGGTACGAGCCGATCTCCATGAGCCTCTTGACGTTCATGGCGATGTCCTTGCGGAGATCACCCTCGACGCCACCTTCGGAGTCGATGGTCTTGGCGATCCGGCTCACCTCCTCTTCGGAGAGGTCCTTCACGCGGACGGTGGGCTCGATGCCCGCCTTCTCGAGGATCCGGCCGCTGCGGGTGTGTCCGATGCCGTAGATGTAGGTGAGGGCGACCTCGACCTGCTTCTGCCGAGGGAGATCGACGCCTGCGATGCGAGCCATGTGCTACCCCTGCCTCTGCTTGTGCTTCTGGTTCGGGCAGATGACCCGCACCACCCCGTGGCGCCGGATCACCTTGCACTTCACACAGATCTTCTTGACTGACGACCTTACTTTCACTTTTTCGTTCCTCTCGACGTCATCGGCGTCTCACGATCCGGCCTCGCCCCGCGTCGAAGGGGGCAATCTCCACCACCACTCCGTCCCCGGGCCGCAGGCGCGAAGCGCCGGTGGCCGCGGCCAGGTGCGCCGTCACCGACGGTCGGGCCTCGGTCACCAGCTCCACCCGGTACAGGGCGTTGGGAAGCAGCTCCCGCACCGTTCCCTCCACCTCCAGGACCTCGCGTGGCGTCGCCTCAGGCATTCGCCGCCTCCGCCTCCACGTCGGCGTACGGGTACGGCTCCGACAGGATCCAGGGGCCGTAGGGGGTCACTGCCACCGCGAACTCGAAGTGCGCGGAGAGCCTGCGATCCCTGGTCACCGCCGTCCAGCCGTCGTCGAGCACCTCGACGTCGGGGACCCCGGCGTTGACCATGGGCTCGATGGCCAGGCACATGCCCGGCACCAGCCGCTCGCGGCGACCCGGGGGGCCGTAGTTCGGAACCTGGGGCTCCTCGTGCAGGCTCGTCCCGATCCCGTGGCCGACGAACTCCCGGACCACCGAGTACCCGCGTGACTCGGCATGCGTCTGCACCGCGTGGCCGATGTCGCCCACGCGCTTGTTCGGCCGGCACATCTCGACGCCGGCCATCAGCGCCTCGCGAGTGGCGAGCAGCAGCTCCTGCGCCTCCTCGCTCGTCTTCCCGACGGCCACGGTTCGCGCCGAGTCCCCGAAGAAGCCGTCGAGGATGCAGCCGAGGTCGAGTCCCACGATGTCGCCCTCGCGCAGCTTCCGGGGCCCCGGGATTCCGTGGACGACCTCCTCGTTCACCGACGCGCACAGAGTCGCCGGGAACCCGCGGTAGCCCAGGAAGGCGGGACGGGCGCCGGCCCGCTCGATGCTCTCGCGCGCGATGGTGTCGAGCTCGGCCGTGGTCGTCCCCGGCACCGCCGCCGCCTCGAGGGCGTCGAGGGTGTCCATGACGATCCGGGCGGCCCGGGCCATCGTCTGGAGCTCGCTCCAGGACTTCTGGACGCTCACGCCGCGGCCTCCGCTCGGTCCTTGAGCTCCGCGAAGACCACCTCCATCGGCCGGTCCCCGTCGATCTCGATGACGTCGGCGCGCTCGCGGTAGTACTCGACGAGGGGAGCGCTCTGCTCCTGGTACTCCCTCAGCCTCCGGGCCACGACCTCTTCCCTGTCGTCGTCCCTCTGTACGAGAGCCGCCCCGTCCCGATCGCAAACGCCCTCCTGCTTCGGAGGGCTGCTGGTGACATGGTAGGTCGCCTGGCACCGCCGGCACCAGCGGCGCCCGGACAGCCGCCGCAGGAGCTCCGCCTGGGGCACGTGAACCTTGAAGACCGTCCAATCCGAGACCTCGCAGCCGCTCATCTCCGCCAGTCCCTCGGCCTGGCGCACGGTGCGCGGGAAGCCGTCGAGAACGAATCCCCGGGCGCAGTCCTCCCGCTCGATGCGCTCGCGCACGAGCGCGATCAGGAGCTCGTCGGGCACGAGCGTGCCCCGCCCCATGAGCGGCTCCGCCTCCTGCCCCAGGGGTGTCCTGGCGGCGATGGCCTCACGCAGCATGTCGCCGGTCGAGATTCGCGGCACCCCCAGGTGCTCGGCGAGCTTCGCCGCCTGTGTGCCCTTCCCGGCTCCCGGGGAGCCGACGAAGATCACGCGGACGCGCGACCGAGCGGTGTCCCCGCGACCCCTAGCGTCGCCCACGAACCCTCTTGCCTCCCCGTCCGGTGAAGCCGTCGTAGTGACGCATGATGAGCTGGGCCTCGACCTGGGAGATCGTGTCCATGGCCACGCCGACGATGATCAGGAGGGACGTCCCCCCGAAGTAGAACCTGATATTGAGGCCCTCGGTGATCCATCCCAGGTTGTTGTTGTTCAGGAACATGTCCAACGGGGGTCCGATGACGGGAATCGGCGCCACCTTGAAGCCGCTGATGAGGAACTCCGGCAGGATCGCGACCAGGGCGAGGTAGACGGCCCCCCCGAAGGTGATCCGGCCCAGGATGTGGTCGAGATACTCCGCGGTCCGCTTGCCGGGGCGAATGCCCGGGATGAAGCCGCCGTACTTCCGCATGTTCTCGGCCACGTCGTCGGGATTGAACACGATCGCGGTGTAGAAGTAGCAGAAGAAGATGATGAAGGAGATGTAGAGGAGGTTGTAGAGAGGCATCCCCCACCGCAGCTGCTCGGCCACCGACTGCATCCACTCGCCGCTCCCCTGGAAGAAGGACGCGACCGTCTGGGGAAAGGCGATGAGCGATGAGGCGAAGATGACGGGGATGACGCCCGAGGTGTTGACGCGCAAGGGCAGGTGAGTCGTCTGCCCGCCGTACACACGCCGGCCCACCACCCTCTTGGCGTACTGGACGGGGATTCGGCGCTGCCCGCGCTCCACGAACACGATCGCGCCCACGACGAGCACCATGCCCGCGAGGAGGGTCAGGGCCGTGAAGAGGCTGAGCTCGCCGCGCTGGATCATCCCGAAGGTGTCGAGCATGCCGCTCGGAAACCCAACGATGATTCCGGCGAAGATGATGAGGCTCATCCCGTTGCCGATGCCCCGCTCGGTGATCTGCTCGCCGAGCCACATGATGAAGGCCGTGCCCGTGGTGAGGGTCAGGATCGTCATCAGCTTGAAGGCGATCCCCGGGTTGTCGACGATCCGGAACTGATTGGCCAGGGTCGTCCGCTCGAGGTACACCGCGATCGCGGAGGACTGGATGACGGAGAGCAGAACCGTGCCGTAGCGCGTGTACTGGGTGATCTTCCTCCGCCCGAGCTCGCCCTCCTTGCTGAGCTTCTCGAGGTAGGGCCAGACCACGGTCAACAGCTGCAGGATGATGGAAGCCGAGATGTAGGGCATGATCCCGAGGGCGAAGATCGTGACCTTGGCCAGGTTGCCGCCCGAGAACATGTCCACGAGGCCGAACCAGTTGCCTCGGTTCTGCTCGAAGAAGTCCACCAGGGACTGGGCATTGATGCCCGGCGTCGGCACGTGGTTGCCCAGCCGGTAGATCGCCAGCATGGCGAGGGTGAAGAGCACCCTCTTCCTGAGGTCGGGTACGTTCCAGATGTTGCGGACGACGTCCAGCATGGACTATCTCTCCAGGACCTCGACCTTGCCGCCGAGGCCCGCGATCCGCTCCTTCGCCTTCTCGCTGAAACCGTGCGCATGCACGGTCAGGGCCTTGGTGAGCTCGCCCTTGCCGAGGATCTTCACCCCGTCGCGGACCTGCTTCACGATGCCCCGCTTCACGAGCACCTCGGGGGTGACGATCGTCCCCTCCTCGAAGACCTCGAGGCGACCGATGTTCACCGCCGCGAACCTCTTGCGGAAGAGGGCGTTGGTGAAGCCCCGCTTGGGCACCCGGCGATGGAGCGGCATCTGGCCGCCCTCGAAGCCGATCTTGCGCGAGTAGCCGCTGCGACTCTTCTGACCCTTCTCGCCACGTCCCGCGGTCTTGCCGGTGCCGCTGCCCGGGCCACGGCCCACCCGCTTCCGCTTGCGAACGCTACCTCGGGCCGGCTTGAGATTGTGAAGGCTCACTGCTTATCTCCGCTCGTGTCTGTCTACTCGACCACCGCCACGAGGTGCGGGATCTTGCGGATCATGCCCCGCACCATGGGGGTGTCCTCGCGTTCCACGACCTGCTGCAGCCGCCGCAGGCCCAGGCCACGGACGGTAGCTCTCTGCTCCTTCGGACATCCGATCACGCTCCCGATCATCTTGATCTTGAGCGTTCCCCCGGACCCGGCCGTCTTCTTCGCCTTCGGCATCGCCGCCTCCTAGACCTCGGCCGGACCGGCGCCGGCGCTGGCCGCCGCGGGGGCGGCCTCCGCCTGCGGTTTGTCGGTGCCCATGATGTCCTCCACCGTCAGCCCCCGCAGACGCGCGACCCGGGCGGGCGCCTTCAGCCGCAGGAGGCCGTCCATGGTGGCCTTGACCACATTGTGCGCGGTTGTGGAGCCCAGGCTCTTGGTCAGGATGTTCTGGATGCCGACGGCGGTGATGACGGCGCGCACCGCCCCGCCGGCGATGACCCCGGTACCCTCGGAGGCGGGCTTCAGCATGACCACCCCCGAGCCGAAGCGGCCGGTGATCGCGTGGGGAATGGTGGCCCCCTTCTCGGTGATGGGCACCCGCACCACGCTCTTCTTGGCCACCTCCACGCCCTTCTTGATGGCGGAGGAGACCTCCCGGGCCTTGCCCATCCCGTAGCCCACGTGACCGGCCCCGTCGCCCACCACGACCAGCGCGGTGAAGGAGAGGTTCTTGCCGCCCTTGACCACCTTGGTCACGCGGTTGATGGAGACCACCTGATCCTTCAGGTCCAGGCTGGCCACGTCGATCTTCGCGAATCGTGCTTTCATCATCGGGTCCTTCAGAACTTCAGGCCGCCCTCGCGCGCAGCCTCAGCCAGGGCCTTGACCCGACCGTGGAACTGGAAGCCCCCACGGTCGAATACCACGTCCGCGATCCCCTTGTTCTTGGCGCGCCCGGCGATCAGGCCACCGACCTCGGTGGCGGCGGCGACGGTACTCCCTCGCTTCGCCTTGGCCTTGACGTCCTTGTCGAGCGAGGACGCCGCGCAGAGCGTCTTGCCCAGGTCGTCGTCGACGACCTGGGCGTAGATGTGGCTCTGGCTGCGGAAGACCGCGAGACGCGGTCGCTCCTGCGTGCCGCGGATCTTCTTGCGGATCCGTTGCTGGATCCGGTGCCGGATGGCCGACCTCGTCTTCACCTTCATCTCGAACCTCGACGGCGATCAGGCGGCGCCGGTTGCCCCGGCCTTGCCCGCCTTCTTCTTGAGAACTTCACCGACGTACCGGACGCCCTTCTGCTTGTAGGGATCCGGACGCCGCAGCCTGCGGATCTCCGCCGCCACCTGGCCGACCTTCTGTCGGTCGATGCCGGACACGGTCACCCGCGTCTGCTTCTCGATCTTGATCTCGATCCCCTCCGGGATCGGGTACTCCACCGGGTGCGAGAAGCCCAGCGAGAACACGACCTTGCTGCCCTCGACCTGGGCGCGGTAGCCCACTCCCACGATGTCCAGATCGCGGGAGAAGCCCTCCGACACACCCCTGACCGCGTTGTGGGCCAGCGCGCGCGCCAGCCCATGGAAGGCCCGCTGCTGCCGCGCGTCGGTCGAGCGCTTGCACCGGAGCTCCCCATCCTCGAGCGAGAAGCTGATCCCCGGCGGCACCGGGGTGCTGAGCTTGCCCTTGGGACCCTGCACCTCGAGCCCGGTGTCCGAGATGTTCACCTTGACTCCCGAGGGGAGGACGATCGGCTTGAGTCCGACCCGAGACATCTCTCGCTCCTTACCAGACGTTACAGAGGATCTCGCCGCCCACCCCGGTGCGCGCCGCTTCACGGCCGGTCATCACGCCGCGCGAGGTGGACAGGATGTTGATGCCGAGGCCCCCGTATACCCGGGGAATCTCGCCCTTGCCGCAGTAGATGCGGCAGCCCGGGCGGCTCACGCGCTGAAGGTCGGTGATCACCCGGTCATCGCCCTGGGCGTGCTTCAGGAAGACCCTGATGGAGCCCTGGTGCTGGTTCTCGATGACCTTGTAGTTCGCGATGTATCCCTCGTCCTTCAGGATGCGGGCGATCTCGGTCTTCAGCCGCGAGTTGGGAACGTCGACCTTCGGCAGCTTCACTCGCACACCGTTACGGATGCGGGTGAGCATGTCCGCGATGGGATCCGTCATGTTCATGGGACTTACCTCTCCCGGTCCTACCAGCTCGCCTTGATCACGCCCGGTATCTCGCCGGCGAGGGCGAGCTTCCGGAAGCAGATCCGGCACATCTGAAACTTGCGCATGTAGGCGCGGGGCCGGCCGCACAGGCGGCAACGGTTGTAGGCGCGCGCCGAGAACTTCGGCTTGCGCCGGGCCTTGGCGATGAGAGACAGCTTGGCCACTCGCCTTACCTCCTCACTGCGTCCGGAACGGCATCCCCAGAGACGCGAGGAGCTCTTTCGACTCCTCATCCGTCCGGGCGGTGGTCACGAAAGTCACGTTCATTCCCCTCAGGTTGTCGACCTTGGCGTAGTCGACCTCGGGAAAGAGAATCTGGTCCTTCAGCCCGAGCGTGTAGTTGCCCCGGCCGTCGAACGAGTTGGTGGGCACGCCACGGAAGTCGCGCACACGCGGGAGGGCGACGCTGCAGAGCCGGTCCACGAACTCGTACATCCGATCCCCGCGCAGCGTCACCGCCGCCGCGATCGGCATCCCCTCGCGCAATCGGAACGACGCAACCGACTTCCGAGCCCGCCGGATCGTCGGCTTCTGGCCGGTGATCTGGGCAAGCTCGGCCGCGGCGGAGTCGAGTAGCTTGACGTTCTGCGTGGCCTCCCCAACCCCCATGTTCACCACGACCTTCAGAAGGCGCGGCACCGCCATGACGTTGGGATACTTCCGCTCCTTCATGAGGCGCGGGACGACGTCCTTGTAGTAGGACTCCTTGATCCTGGGCACGGCTGTTGCGCTCACTTGTCCAGCACCTCGCCGCCGCGGCGGCCAATCCTGGCTCGACGACCGTCGGCCAGGAGCTTGGACCCGATGCGGGTCCGTTTGTTGTCTTCGGGGGAGACGATCATCAGGTTCGACGCGTGGATCGGAGCCTCACGCTCGACGATGCCTCCCTTGATGTTGCGCTGGGGGTTGGGCCGGGTGTGGCGCTTGATGAAGTTGACCCCCTGAACGAGCACGCGACCCGAGTCCCGCATCACGGCGATGACCTTGCCGCGCTTGCCGGCGTCACGGCCCGCGATGACCTCCACCAGGTCGTCCTTTCTCAGGCGGACCCTCGTCCGCTCCTTGGTCTGCCTCGCCATGGCTCAGAGCACCTCCGGGGCCAGGGACACGATCTTCATGAACTTCTTGTCCCGCAGCTCGCGGGCCACGGGTCCGAAGACGCGGGTCCCCACCGGCTCACCGTCGTCCTTGATGAGGACGGCCGCGTTCTCGTCGAAGCGGATGTAGCTCCCGTCCCGGCGACGCTGCTCCTTGCGGCAGCGCACGATCACCGCCTTCACCACCTTGCCCTTCCGAACGGCTTCCGGCGCCTCCGGTGTGCACTCCTTCACGTTGGCGGTGATCACGTCGCCCAGGCGAGCGTAGCGACCGGTGGAGCCCCCCAGGGGCAGGATGCAGGAGATCTTCCGGGCGCCGCTGTTGTCGGCCACCTGGAGGAGTGTTTGCATCTGGATCATGTCGTCGTCTCCCCCGCCTCAGGCGCCCTTGGCGTCGAGCATGCTCTCGGCGGAGCGCTCCACGATCTCGGTCACCCGCCAGCGCTTCCGGCGCGACAGGGGACGCGACTCGACGATGCGCACACGGTCGCCGCTGCGCGCCCCGAGCTCGTCGTGGGCCATGAAGGCGGTGGTGCGCCGGATGGTCTTTCGGTAGAGCTTGTGCTGGAAGAGGCGCACGACCTGGACCACCACCGTCTTCGGGGTCTTGGCGCTCACCACGACACCGGTGCGCTCCTGCCGCTTTTGAGGCCGGTCCTGCTCCTCTTTCTTCTCCGTCATCGCGACACCTGCTTCTCCTTGAGAATGGTCTTGACCCGAGCGATGTCCCGGCGGGTCTCCCTGAGCTTCAACGAGTTGTCGAGCTGGCCGAGGGACTGCTGAACGCGGAGGCGGAACAGCTGCTCCTGCAGCTCCACCTGCTTGTGCTCGAGCTCGTCCGTTCCCATCTCCCGAATGGCGCTGGCCTTCATCAGCTCGCCTCCGCGCGGGTCACGAACTTCGTCTTGACCGACAGCTTGTGGGCCGCCAGGCGAAGGGCCTCGCGGGCCGCCTCTTCCGTAACGCCCTCCATCTCGTACAGGATCCGTCCCGGCTTGACCACGGCCACCCAGGCCTCGGGAGCACCCTTGCCCTTGCCCATCCGGGTCTCCTGGGGCTTCTTGGTGATGGGCTTGTCCGGGAACATCCGGATCCAGATGCGGCCGCTGCGCTTGATGAAGCGGGTGATGGCGATACGGCCGGCCTCGATCTCTCGCGCGCTGATCCAGCCGCACTCCATGGCCTTGAGGCCGTAGTCGCCGAAGGCGACATGGCCGCCCGACCAGGCCTTCCCCTTCATGCGTCCGCGCTGGATCTTGCGGAACTTGACCTTCTTCGGCATCAACATGGTGGCTCGTCTCCCGTCAGGCCAGCGGCCGCGCCGACCGGCCGGTGTCGGTCTCGCCCTTGTAGATCCAGGTCTTGACGCCGATCTGGCCGAAGGTGGTGTCGGCCTCGGCGAAGCCGTACTCCACGTCCGCCCGAAGCGTGTGCAGCGGCAGCTGCCCGTGGAGATACCATTCCGAACGGGCGATCTCGGCGCCGTTCAGCCGCCCCGCCACCCGGATCTTGATTCCCCTTGCCCCGAAGCGCAGCGCGGCGTCCACCGCCTTCCGCATGGCGCGCCGGAAGGCGATGCGCTTGCCCAGCTGCAGCGCCACCGATTCGGAGACGAGCTGGGCGTCCAGCTCCGGCTTGAGGATCTCCTGGATGTTGATGAAGACCTCCTTGCCGGTCTCCTTCTGGATCTCCTGCTTCAGCTTGTCGACCTCCTGACCCTTGCGGCCGATGATGATGCCGGGCCGGGAGGTGGAGATGCTGATCTTGAGCTTGTTCGCGGCCCGCTCGATGTCCACGCGGCTCACGCCGGCGTGGCTGAAGCGCTTCTTGAGGTCCTTCTTCAGCTTGAGGTCCTCGTGAAGCAGGTCCGCGTACTCCTTGTCCGCGTACCAGCGGCTGCTCCAGGTCTTGTTGAACCCGAGGCGGAACCCCGTGGGGTGGACCTTCTGACCCATCTCGCTACTCCTTCTCCGCCACCCGGACGGTGATGTGCGCGGTGCGCTTGATGACCCGGTAGGCCCGGCCCATCGGCGCGGGGCGCACACGCTTGAACGAAGGGCCCTGGTTCGCGTGGCAGCCCGCCACCACTAGGGCCTCCTCGTCCAGACGACGCTTCTGGTTCCGGTCCGCGACGAGCACCGCGTTGGCGATGGCCGACCGGAGCGTCCTCTCGATGTCCCGGGCCACGGACTTCTTCGTGAAGCGGAGGATGCTCAGCGCGTCGGCGGCGCTCTTGCCGCGGATCAGATCCAGGACCAGGCCCGCCTTCTGGGCCGACGTCCTGACGTATCGGTTCGTGGAAGTTGCCTCGAGCATGCCCGCCTCCTATCGACCCCCGACCTTGGCCACCTTCTCGACCTTGGAGGAGTGCCCCTTGAAGATGCGGGTCGGAGAGAACTCGCCGAGCTTGTGCCCGACCATGTTCTCGGTCACGTAGACCGGGACGAACTTCTTCCCGTTGTAGACGGCGATGGTGTGCCCCACCATCTCGGGGACGACGGTCGAGCGCCGGGACCAGGTCTTGATGACCTTCCGCTCCCCGGTCTCGTTCATCGCATCCACCTTCTTGCTCAGGTGGTCGTCCACGAACGGGCCCTTCTTCAGCGATCGCGTCATGGCTCTACTTCCGCCTCTCCCGACGCTTCACGATGAAGCCGTCGGTTCGCTTGTTGTTCCGCGTCTTGGCGCCCTTGGTGGGCTTGCCCCAGGGGGTCACCGGGTGGCGCCCGCCACTCGTGCGACCCTCGCCCCCTCCGTGGGGGTGGTCGATGGGGTTCATCGAGACCCCCCGGTTGTGCGGTCGACGTCCCAGCCAACGCCGCCGCCCGGCCTTGCCGAGCTTGACGTTCTTGTGATCGATGTTCCCCACCTGCCCCACCGTGGCCATGCAGCCGACCGCGATCCGGCGCACCTCGCCGGAGGGGAGCTTCACCAGCGCCCAGTCGCCCTCCTTGGCCACGAGCTGGGCGGCAGCGCCGGCGCTGCGCACGAGCTGGCCCCCCTTGCCGCGACGCAGCTCCAGGTTGTGGATCATGGTGCCGGCGGGGATCGCGTTCAGGGGCAGGGCGTTGCCGGGCAGGATGTCCGCGCTGTCTCCGGCCAGGACCGTCTGCCCCACCGCGATCCCATCGGGAGCGAGGATGTAGCGCTTCTCGCCGTCGACGTAGTGCAGGAGCGCGATCCGGGCCGAGCGGTTCGGGTCGTACTCGAGCGCCGCCACTCTGGCGGGAATGTTGGGCTTGTCCCGCTTGAAGTCGATGACCCGGTAGCGGCGCTTGTGCCCCCCGCCGCGCCACCAGACGCTGACGCGGCCCAGGCTGTTGCGGCCACCGCTCTTGCGCAGCGGCTTGGTCAGGCTCGGCTCCGGCCTCTTGCGAGTCAGATCCGAGAAGTCGGGCGACGACATGAACCGGCGCCCGGGAGAAGTTGGCTTGTACTGCTTGAGTGGCATCGCTCTGTATCCCGTCCTAAGCCTGCTCGAAGAACTCGATCATCTTCTCGTCCTTCTTGAGGACGACCCAGGCCTTCTTCCAGTCCGGGCGCCTTCCTACGAAGCGGCCCTGTCGCTTCACCTTCCCGTGCATGTTGGCCACGCGCACGCGGGCGACCTTCGACCCGAACAGCGCCTCCACCGCCTTCTTGATCTCCGGCTTGGTGGCGTCGCGGTGAACCTCGAAGCACACCGTGTGCTGACCCTCCTGGAGGATCTGGGCCTTCTCCGTGACCAGCGGCCGGCGGATGACCTCGTAGATGCTCTTCATCGCCCTACCCCCGCTCCACCGGAGCCAGACGCTCCTCGAGCTTCTCGACCGCCTCCTGGGACACCAGGAGGTGGACGCAATCCAGCGCGTCGTAGGCGGTGAGGTGACTGTCCGCGATCACCCTCACCCCCGGCAGGTTGCGGCTGGAGAGGACGAGGGCGTCGGTGGGCTCGTGATCGACGATCACCGCTTTGCCCTCCAGTCCCAGACCATCGAGGAGGCCTCGCAGCGCCTTGGTCTTCGGGGTGTCCAGGGGGAAGCCCTCCACCACCTTCAGCGCCCCCTCCTGGAGTCGCTGGGCGAGGACAGAGCGCAGAGCCGCCGCCCGCGCCTTCTTCGGCATCGAGAAGGAGTAGTCGCGGGGCTGGGGCCCGAAGACGGTGCCGCCGTGGCGCCACAGGGGGTTGCGTGTCTCGCCGACTCGTGCCCGGCCCGTCCCCTTCTGTCGCCAGGGCTTCCGCCCCGACCCGGAGACGAGCGCCCGGTTCTTGGTCATGTGGGTGCCGCGTCGCGCCCCGGCCTGATGGTGCTTGACCGCCTCGTAGATGAGGTGGCCGTTCACCCGCCCCGCGAAGACCGTGGGCGAGAGCTGGATCTCCCGGACCGTCTCGTTCTTGATGCTCAGCACCGGGACCTTCGGCGACTCCGCCCGCTCCGCCCCTGCGCCCCTCGCGTCGTTCTTCTCGGCCATGGCTACTTCTTCCTGATCACGACGTAGGAGCCCCCCGCGCCCGGAACCGAGCCGCGCACGATCAGCAGGTTGTTGTCGGTGTCGACCCGGACCACCTCGAGGTTGCGGACGGTGACCCGGTCGCTGCCCATGTGTCCCGCCGCCTTCATGCCCTTGAGGACGCGCGACGGGTAGGCCGACTGACCGATCGACCCGGGAGCACGATGGAACATCGATCCGTGCGAGGCCTTGCCCCCGCCGAACTTGTGCCGCTTGATGACGCCCTGGAAGCCTCGTCCCTTGCTCGTGCCGACCACGTTGACGCTGTCGCCGGGCGAGAAGAGCTCCACCGAGACCTTGTCACCGACCGCGACCTCGGCGTCCTCGCCCACCGGCAGCTCGCGCAGCACCCGGCAAGGCGGCAGGCCGGCCTTGTCGAAATGGCCCTTCATCGGCTTGGTGATGCGCTTGGCCTTGCGGGACTCGACGAGGCCGAGCTGAACGGCAGCGTAGCCGTCCCGGTCCTTCGACTTGCGCTGCACCACGACGCACGGCCCCGCCTCGATGACGGTGACGGGCAGGGCCCGTCCGTCTTCGGCGTAGACCTGCGTCATGCCGATCTTCTTTCCGATGATTCCCTGGACCGACATCGTCCCTGTTCCTCTCTGCGATCGCTAGTGAGGTCGTCCTCGTCTGGCGGGGTCACCCTCGTGGGTGTCGCCCCTGGGGGACAGCCTCTGTCGCGTTTGTTCATCCATGACGCCGAATCGCCCCTCTTCAGGACGAGCGATTCGTCGTCTCTACTTGGCCGCGTGCTCCTTGCCGAACGCCTTGATCTCCACGTCGACCCCCGCGGGCAGGTCCAGCTTCATGAGCGCGTCCACGGTCTGGGGGGTCGGCTCGAAGATGTCCATGAGGCGCCGGTGGGTCCGCACCTCGAACTGCTCCCGGCTCTTCTTGTCGACGTGGGGTGAGCGGTTGACCGTCCAGCGGTTCTTGAGTGTGGGGAGCGGGATCGGCCCCGCCACCCGCGCCCCCGTTCGCCGCGCGGTGTCCACGATCTCGCCCGTGGACTGGTCGAGGATCCGGTAGTCGTAGGCCTTGAGCCTGATCCGGATCTTCTCGTTGATCATCATTGTCCTATTCCTCGATCTCGGTGACGGTGCCGGCCCCGACGGTGCGGCCGCCCTCGCGGATCGCGAAGCGAAGCCCCTGCTCCATCGCGATCGGCGTGATCAGCTCGATCGACATCTGCGTGTTGTCGCCCGGCATCACCATCTCCACGCCCTCCGGCAGCGTCGCCACCCCCGTCACGTCCGTCGTCCGGAAGTAGAACTGCGGCCGGTAGCCCGTGAAGAACGGGGTGTGACGGCCACCCTCCTCCTTCGTCAGGACGTAGACCTCGCCCTTGAACTTCGTGTGCGGCGTGATCGAGCCCGGCTTCGCCAGCACCATCCCGCGCTCCACTTCCTTGCGGTCCGTGCCCCGAAGCAGGATCCCGACGTTGTCGCCCGCCACCCCCTCGTCCAGCAGCTTCTTGAACATCTCTACGCCCGTCACCACCTTCTTCTGGGACTCCGGACGAAGGCCAACCAGCTCCACTTCCTCGCCAACCTTCACCTTCCCACGCTCCACACGGCCCGTGGCCACCGTGCCACGCCCCGAGATCGTGAAGATGTCCTCGATCGGCATCAGGAACGGCTTGTCGATCTCACGCTCCGGCAGCGGCACGTAGCTGTCCACCGCCTCCATCAGCTCCAGAATCGGCTTCGCCGAGTCCCCCGTACCGTCACCCTCCAGGGCCTTCAGCGCAGAGCCCCGAACCACAGGGATGTCGTCCCCAGGGAACTTGTACTGCTTCAGAAGCTCACGGACCTCCAGCTCCACCAGGTCCAGAAGCTCCGGGTCGTCCACCATGTCCACCTTGTTCAGGAAGACCACGATCGCCGGAACCCCCACCTGGCGCGCCAGAAGAATGTGCTCCCGAGTCTGCGGCATCGGTCCGTCCGCCGCCGACACCACCAGGATCGAACCGTCCATCTGGGCCGCACCCGTGATCATGTTCTTGATGTAGTCCGCGTGACCCGGGCAGTCCACGTGCGCATAGTGCCGGTTCGGCGTCGCGTACTCCACGTGAGCCGCGTTGATCGTCACCCCACGCTGACGCTCCTCCGGCGCGTTGTCGATCGAGTCGAACTCACGAAACTGCACCTTCGGGTCCGACGTGGCAAGAACCTTCGTGATCGCCGCCGTCAGCGACGTCTTCCCGTGATCCACGTGACCAATCGTCCCGATGTTCACGTGCGGCTTCGATCTGTCGAACTTCTCCTTGGCCATGACTTTCCCTGCCTCGCGCTAGATGGAACCTACGCCTTCGCGACCTTGCCCGTGACCCGCGCCACGATCTCGTCCGACACGCTGCGTGGCGCCTCCGCATACCTCTCGAAGTGCATCGAGTACGTCGCGCGCCCCTGCGTCCGGGAGCGCAGATCCGTGGAATAGCCGAACATGTTCGACAGCGGCACCATCGCGGTGATGATCTGGGAGCCGCCCCGGGCGATCTGACCCTCCACGTGCCCACGGCGGCTGGAGAGGTCTCCGGTCACGGCACCGGTGTAGTCGTCGGGAGTGACCACCTCGACTCGCATGATCGGCTCCAGGAGGACCGGGGAGGCCTTCTTCGCCGCCTCCTGGAAGGCCATGGAGCCGGCGATCTTGAAGGCCATCTCCGAGGAGTCGACCTCGTGGAAGCTGCCGTCGAACAGGCGCACCTTGACGTCCACCATGGGGTAGCCGGCCAGGATTCCGCGCTCCAGGGCCTCCCGAATCCCGTCCTCGACGGGCTTGATGTACTCCTTGGGGATGACCCCGCCCTTGATTGCGTTCTCGAAGACGTATCCCTCGGCAGGGGCGGGCTCGATGTCGATCTTGGCGTGGCCGTACTGGCCTCGGCCGCCGGTCTGCTTCACGTAGCGGGCCTCCCCCCGGGCTTCCCGCTGGATCGTCTCCTTGTAGGCCACCTGGGGCTTGCCCACGTTCGCCTCGACCCCGAACTCCCGCTTCAGGCGGTCCACCAGGACCTCGAGATGGAGCTCGCCCATGCCGGAGATCTTGGTCTGCCCGGTGTCCTTGTCGGTCTCCACCTGGAAGGTGGGGTCCTCCTGCATCAGCTTGGCCAGCCCGTTGCCGAGCTTCTCCTGGTCGCTCTTGGTCTTGGGCTCGACGGCGAGGGCGATGACCGGGGCCGGGAACTGGATCGACTCGAGGACGACGGGGCTCTGCATATCGCAGATCGTGTCCCCGGTGACCACGTTCTTGAGGCCCACGGCGGCCGCGATGTCCCCGGCCCAGACCTCCTTGATCTCCTCGCGCTTGTTGGCGTGCATCTTGAGGAGGCGTCCGATCCGCTCCCGCTGGCCCTTGACCGTGTTCAGAACGGTGTCGCCCGTCTTCATCGCCCCCGAGTACACGCGGATGAACGCGAGCTGCCCCACGAAGGGGTCGGTCATGATCTTGAAGACGAGGGCGCTGAAGGGCGCGTCGTCCTTCGCCGGCCGCGCCACCAGGTCCCCGGTCTTGGGGTCGTTGGCCATGGTGTCGGGGATGTCGAGGGGGGACGGGAGGTAGTCGACGACGGCGTCGAGGAGGGGCTGCACGCCCTTGTTCTTGAAGGCGGACCCGCACACCACCGGGAAGAGCTTCATCTTCACGGTGGCGGCACGGATGGCGCCCTTGATCTCTTCGACGGTGGGGGCCTCGCCGGCCACGTACTTCTCGAAGAGGGTGTCTTCGCCGGCCTCGTGCGCCGCCTCCGCCACCTTCTCGATCATGACCTCGCGCCAGTGCTCGGCTTCGGCCCGATTCTCCTCGGGGACGTCGACGATCTCGAACTTCGCCCCCAGGGTCTCGTCGAGGTAGCGGAAGGCCCGCATCTCGACGAGGTCGATGACCCCCAGGTGGCCGGCCTCGGCGCCGAGGGGGAGCTGGATGGCGACGGCGGACGTCGCTCCCAGCCGCGCGTGCATCGTCTCGATGGCGTGCAGGAAGTCGGCCCCCACCCGGTCCATCTTGTTGATGAAGGCGAGGCGAGGGACGCGGTACTTGTCAGCCTGGCGCCACACCGTCTCCGACTGGGGCTGCACGCCCGCCACCGCGTCGAAGACGGCCACCGCTCCGTCGAGAACGCGGAGCGACCGCTCGACCTCGGCGGTGAAGTCCACGTGGCCCGGGGTGTCGATGATGTTGATGCGGTGGTCGCGCCAGAAGCAGGTCGTGGCCGCGGAGGTGATGGTGATGCCCCGCTCCTGCTCCTGCTCCATCCAGTCCATGGTGGCGGTGCCGTCGTGGACCTCGCCGATCTTGTAGTTGACCCCGGTGTAGTACAGGATCCTCTCGGTGGTCGTCGTCTTGCCCGCGTCGATGTGCGCAGCGATCCCGATGTTTCGGGTCAGCTCGAGGGGCACCTTCCTGGCCACGGTTCTAGTCTCCGGCCCCTTCGCCTACCAACGGTAGTGGGCGAAGGCCTTGTTCGCCTCTGCCATCTTGTGGGTGTCTTCCCGCTTCTTGACCGCGCCCCCCCGGAGGTTGGCGGCGTCGAGAAGCTCGGAGGCGAGCTTCTCCACCATCCCCCGCTCGGGCCGCTTGCGGGCGAAGCTGATGAGCCATCTCAGGGCGAGGGAGGTCCGACGGTTGGTGTTGACCTCGACCGGGACCTGGTAGTTCGAGCCTCCGACGCGCCGGCTCTTCACCTCAAGGGCGGGCTTGACGTTGTCGACGGCCTTCTTGAAGACCTTCAGGGGATCGTCCTGGGTCTTCTGCTGCACCACCCCGAGGGCGTCATACATGATGCGCTGGGAGGTGGACCGCTTCCCCCCGTACATCATGGTGTTGATGAACTTCGTCACCAGCGCGGAGTTGTACAACGGATCCGGCTGCAGCTCTCGACGTGCGATGAATCCACGACGCGGCATCTGTGTCTTCCTCGTTCAAAAACAACAACAGACGGCGCCCATCGGGGCCGACTCTCGATCGACCCGAGCGGCGTCCGTCTGAGGCCCAACGACCGCCCCGCCTCGAGGATCCTGACCCAACCCCACTGCGCGAGGCGGATCCGATCTCCCCGACCGTGTCCTTCCAGCGATCCCGCTGGATCTTCTTTCTCGACTCCCTCCCCCGGGACCGCCTCGCGACACCGGGATCCCTTCTGACGACTTCCGCGCCTCAGGACTTCGGGCGCTTTGCTCCGTACTTGCTCCGCCCCCGCTTCCGGCCGTCGACGCCCACGGCGTCGAGGGTTCCCCGGATGATGTGGTAGCGAACACCGGGCAGGTCCTTCACGCGCCCACCCCTGATGAGAACCATCGAGTGCTCCTGCAGGTTGTGACCCACGCCCGGGATGTACGCCGTCACCTCGATGCCGTTGGTGAGCCGCACCCGCGCGACCTTGCGTAGCGCCGAGTTCGGCTTCTTGGGCGTCGAGGTGAAGACGCGAACACAGACTCCCCGCCTCTGCGGGGAGCCCTGCAGGGCGGGGCTGTCGGTCTTCGAGCGCAGTCTGGTTCGACCGACACGGACGAGCTGGCTGACGGTGGGCACTTCGCCTCCGATGGAACCTTCTGTGAAGCCGGGGGAGCGCGTCACACTGGCGACCTCAACCCTGGCAGAGCAACCTTCCAATTCTACCCAGAAGTTCCCCTGTGTCAAGGGCTCGGGATCTTTGTCGGGGCTCCCGGCCGTCCCGCGGCCCATGGCTCCCGGCCCGGGTCGGGGTCCCCTGGCTCCCGTTTGCTCCCGGCTCCGGCGGCTGCGGTCGGCCACCCGCCGGCGGGTCCGCAAGCGACGAAGTGGGGCAGGGTCCTCGGCGGGACCCGGACGCCGGATGCGCTGGTCTCAGGGGATCGCCAGGATCTCCTGGAGCAGGTCGGGGTCGTTCGGAAGCTGCTCTACGGCCGGGAGCCGGCTCACCAGCTCCCGCCACCGTGGGTCGGCGGCGAAGGCCTGGACGAAGAGGGGGCGGGCGGTGGCCAGCTTGCCCCCGGTGGCCAGGGCCACGGCGTACCAGAAGGCCATCTCGGCGTTCTCGGGCTGCAGCCTCCGGGCCGTGCCGTACTCCCGCTCCGCGCAGGGCCAGTCCTGGACGGCCAGGCAGTCGTCCCCCGCCGTCATGTGGTTGTAGGCCCGCTGGATCTGGACCAGGCGCCGGAGCTCCTCGAGGGGCTCGGGATGATCCTCCACCCGCAGGTCAAAAACCCTGTCGGCCCAGTACTTTCCGGTCGCTTCACCCCCGACCACGATCAGGGCCGCCGACTGCCGCCCGCGGATGTCCCCGCCCTCGGCCTCGGCCGCCTCCAGGGCCGCCAGCATCCGGTCGGCCAGGTCCCCGGTGGCCTGCTCGAAGGCCCGGGCCATGGCCGGCCAGACCGTATCCCGGTGCATCAGGTTGGCCTGGACCGCGTAGTGGTCCCCGGTCTGCCCCCCCGCCTCCGGGATGCACAGGCGCCCGGTGTGGGTCGCGAGGCCCCCGCGAGCGTCGACCATCCCGACCTGGCGGACCTCCTGCTGCTCGTCGGTCACGAGGAGGGCTCGGAGGGCCTCGGGGGCCGACTTCCCCGCTCGCATGAGGTCCAGGCCCAGGGGCCCGTAGGAAGGGTCCACGAAGGATTGGGTGGCCACGGCCCCGACCCCGGCCTCGGCCCAGGACACCATCGAGCCCACCGAGAACCAGTGGCTCTGGACCGCCACACCCATCTGGCCCGTCTGGGGGTCGCGGGCCACGATCGAGTAGGTGGCCACGGGACGGACCGGTGAGGCCTGGAGAAGAAGGGCGAGGATGAGGGTGGTCATGGGATCCTCCGGGTGAGGAACTCTACCCGCTCTGGCCCCTCAGCGAAAACTCTCCTCACCCTCCCCCACGGCGCGAACCGCGATTCGGGAAGACCAGGAAGCCCCGCAGGAGCCTCGCGCGGACGGACACCCACCCCCGCTCACGCCACATCCCGGCACCCGTGAGGCGCGCGGTCGAGAAGCGGGACGGGGGCCGGTGCACCTACAGGAGCGGGGAGGGACGGAGATGCTCCAGACGCCACGACCTCGAGTTCCATCACCGTGAGCCCTTCGGCTTCGGTGGCGACCACCGACCGGAGAACCTGACCCTGCTGGGACGACTCTAGAAGCCCAGACCGCGCGTGGTGAGGCGAATGCGGCAGAGGGTGTCGTTGGCGGTGATATAGAGCACCGAGCCGTCCTCGCCGAAGCCGCAGTTGGCGGTGGGGACCCCGGTCCGCAGGGTGCCGAGGTGTGTGCCATCGGGGGTCACGACCAGGACGCCGCCCGGGCCGGTGGCGAAGATGTGGCCCTGCTGGTCGACCTTGAGCCCGTCGGGGAGACCGGGGCTCCGCGGCCCCTGCAGGGGGGTCATGTCGAAGAGCACCCGGCCGTCGGACACGGAGCCGTCGGGCTGGACGGCGTAGGCCATGAGGACGGCCGCTTCGGCATGCGACTGGTTGACGTAGAGCGTCTTCCCGTCGGGCGAGAGGCCGATGCCGTTGGGCGCTCTCAAGTCCTGGACAACCAGTGTCACCTCGCCGTCCGGGGTCAGGCGGTAGACGCCGCAGAAGGGGAGCTCCCGTTGGGGATCCTCGAACGTCTTGGGGCGCCCGTAGGGTGGATCGGTGAAATAGAGGGCGCCATCGGCGGCATAGACGAGGTCGTTGGGGCTGTTGAAGCGCTTCCCTTCAAATCGGTCGGCCAACGTCACGAAGGAGGACGACGCCGCCGCAGGTGAGCCCGAGGGGGACGGAGCGGGTTCGGGCCGCGGGGCTGCGGCGCGCGTCAGCCGAGCGATCCGTCGGTCTCCGTGCTGGCAGAGCACGAGCCGGCCCTTCGCGTCGAAGGCCAGGCCGTTGGAGCCGGGCTCGCGCCCTTCGAAGGGCTCAGCACCGGTGTACCCGCTGGGCTTGAGAAAGACCCCGAGCCCCTCGTCCTCGCTCCAGGAGTGCACGGTGTTGTTGGGGATGTCGGAGAACAGGATCCGGGCTTGCTCGCGATCCCAGACCGGCCCCTCGGACCACTCGAACCCATCGGCCAGGACCTCGATCACCGCGTCCTTCGGGACAAGGTGGTCGAGGCGCGGATCGAGCCTTTCGATCTCGCCAATCGTCCGGTCGCCGGCGTGCCCTCCGGGCACGGCCAGTCCAAGGCTGAGGGCCGTGAGGGCGCCGGTCACAGCCGCCATGCCCCTCCTCGAAGATCTCGTGACGCTCATCTTTCGACCTCCTCGCTCTCCTGGCCTTCGCGGCGAGTGAATCCACGGCTTCGAAGACCTCTACCCCCAGGGTCGGTCCACCGCCCTGGTCAGGGGCGGAAGCCTCGCGCCCGCTCGAAGGCCCGCAGGCGCGCCTCGAGGAGGTCCCGCTCCATGGACAGGCCGGCCTCGAGGAGCGCCCACTCGAGGTCCTCGACGGGGCCGATCGGGCCCAGGGCGGTCCCGTTGTCGCCGTAGAGGACCAGGCCCACGCCCTCCCGGATCAGCATGGGGACCACGACCGCCTCCGACGGCCGAGGACCACCGAGCAGTCTCACCAGCTGGTCGTTGGCGGGGGTCTGGGCCAGCGGGCCCCTCCAGCTCTCACGGCGCTTCACCGCCTCGGCGATGGCGGACGGCTCGCCCAGGGGGAGTCGCAGGCGCCGGGCGACGTCGTCCGTGTCGCCGGTGCCCTCGAGCCCGAACTGCCCGGCGCCGTGGACCTCGTCACCGCGCACGACCAGCAGCAGGCCACGCACCACGACTGCGGCCGCCCTCCGGAGGAGCCCCACCGTCGTCTCCGCCCGCAATGCCGGAGAGAAAGCAGCGTCGGCGATGGAGCGGGCACTGGTATCCGACTTCGGCGCTTCCTCGTCGAGCTGTGTCATCGCCTCGAGGAGGATCTGATCGGTGGCCACGCCGTCCGCCACCACGAGCTCCTCGGCGTCGACACCGATCTCTCCCTTCGAGGCCACGGGAGCCACCTCGAAGCGGAAGTAGCCGCTGCGCCAACGGCACAGCTCCTGGACCACCAGACCGGTCTGCTGCTTGATCACGTCCTGGAGCTGCGTCTCGGTGAGGCTTCCCATCTCCACGAGGATGAGACCGAGCTTGCGGTCGTCGCCGGCCGCGTGCTGCCTCTCGAGGGCCTCGGCCACGGTCTCCGCGGATGCGAGCCCACGGCAGACCAGGATGTTGCCGAAAGTCTCCCGAATCGAGCTCGAGGCCGCATAGACGATGCGCCCGAGGCGAACCACGATGAGACCATGTCCGTCGTGACGGGTCAGGCTGATCTTGCCGGTGCGGTTGTTGAGGGAAAGGAAGTGGAGGATCTCAGCCAGCTCCACCTCTTCGAGCCGACCCGCGAGACTCATTGCTCCCCCACCGGTCGCGCGGGGCTGCCCCCCGCGTGGATGCGCCGGACCGCCTCCTCCGCCTCCGGCCAGGACTCCCTCTGTATGGCCGCCTCGAGGGCGGGAAGGGCGGGGCTCGCCGCCGGGCCGATAGCTCCGAGGGCCTTGACCGCGGCCTGACGGACCGGCCTCTCGGGATCGCTCAGAGCCGTGGCGAGAGCGGGCGCCGCGTCCCGGGCCGCCGGTCCCATGTTCTCGAGGGCCATGGCACAGGCCACGCGCAGCTCGGGGTCGGCGTCGCCGAGCGCCACGGCGAGGGCGGCAACGGCGGAGGACGCTCGGGGCCCCATGCCCCAGAGGGTGGTGGCAGCCAGCACCCGCTCCCGGGGCGCCCCGTTCTGCAGGAGATCGACGAGGGCGGGGGTGGCGGGCTCACCGAGCGAGATCAGGGCGAGACGGGCGTCGCCGCTCCTCCTGGCGTCGGCGCTGGTGAGGTCGGCGACCAGGGCAGCCGGGTCCGGAGGAGCGTCCCCGCGTCCGCAGCCGAGGACGCCCACCGCCACCGCGAGCAGTGGGAGGAACGCCGGCCAGCCGAAGACGGGGCGCCGCACGGGGACAAGTGTAACCCCTCATGGTCCCGGGCGGAGAAGGCGCAGAACGAAGGGTCCAGGTCTGATGAAGGTGCCTCGTGACGACCAAGGTCGCCACGAGGCACCGCCAAGCCTCGACCGTCAGGCCCGACGCGCCACCAGACCCGGCCCGATCAGGGCTCCACCCCTTCACGGATGTGCTCGGGCTCGACCAGGTACTCGGCGGCGTACTCGCCCTCGAGCCCCCCCTCTGCCCGCTCGATGATCTCTTCCGGGATGCGGATGCGCCGGTAGAAATCCATCCCGGTGCCGGCGGGGATCAGCCGTCCCATGATGACGTTCTCCTTGAGACCGCGCAGGTAGTCCACCTTGCCGCTGATCGCAGCCTCGGTGAGCACCCTCGTCGTCTCCTGGAAGCTCGCCGCGGAGATGAACGAGTCGGTCGACAAGGAAGCCTTGGTGATCCCGAGGAGGAGCGGGTGACCGGAGGCCGGCATCTTGTCTCCCGCCGCCAGGCGGGCGTTCTCCCGCATGAACCTGAAGCGGTCGACGACCTCGTCGATCAGGAAGGGGCTGTCCCCCACGTCCTCGACCTTCACCCAGCGCATCATCTGGCGGGTGATCACCTCGATGTGCTTGTCGTTGATGTTGACCCCCTGCAGGCGGTAGACCTCCTGGATCTCGTCGACGAGGTACCGCTGGAGCTCCTTCTCGCCCCGCACCCGGAGGATGTCGTGGGGATCGATGGGGCCGTCCATGAGCGGCTCGCCGGCGCGGATCCGCTCCCCCTCCTGGACGTTGATGTGCGCTCCGCGCGGCAGCTGGTACTCCCGCGCCTCGGCGTCGTCGCCGGTGACGAAGATCTTGCGGTACTGCTTCTGCACGTCTCCGTACTTGATGACGCCGTCGATCTCGGTGATGACGGCCGGCTCCTTCGGACGCCGCGCCTCGAACAGCTCCACCACTCGCGGCAGACCACCGGTGATGTCCTTGGTCTTGGCGGTCTCGCGGGGGATCTTGGCCAGCACGTCGCCGGCCGCCACCGGCGCGCCGTCCTCTACCATCAGGTGGGCACCGACGGGAAGCAGGTACTTCCGGATGATCTTGTTCTGGTCGTCCCGGACCTCGACCCGGGGCTGCTTCTTCTCGTCCGGCGACTCGATGATGACGAGGGCGGACATGCCGGTGTTCTCGTCCACCTGCTCGTGCACCGTCTGGCCGTCCATGACGTCCTTGAAGGTCACGTGGCCGTTGGACTCCGTCATGATGGTGAAGGAGTAGGGATCCCACTCGACCAGGAGCTGGCCCTGCTTGACCTCCGCCCCCTCGGCAGCCTTGAGCCGGGCGCCGTAGACCACGGCGTGGCGCTCGCGCTCGCGACCCTTCTGGTCCTGGATGATGAGGGCCCCGGAGCGGTTCATCACCACGAGGTCGCCGATCTTGTCCTTGACGGTGGTCAGATTGTGGAACTTCACGGTCCCGGCGTTTTTCGACTCCAGCGTCGTCTGCTGAGTGGCGTGGCTCGCCGTCCCTCCGATGTGGAAGGTCCGCATCGTGAGCTGCGTGCCGGGCTCGCCGATGGACTGGGCGGCGATGACCCCCACGGCGAGGCCCATCTCCACCAGCCGCCCGGTGGCCAGGTCGCGGCCGTAGCACAGCGCGCACACCCCGCGGCCCGCCTCGCAGGTCAGCACCGAGCGGATCCGGACCTTCTCGATGCCGGCGGCCTGGATCTCGCTGGCCGTCTCCTCGGTGATCTCCTCGTTGGCCTTCACCAGGATGCCGCCCTCGATCGGGTCCTTGACGTTCTCGAGGCTGACGCGGCCCACGATGCGGTCGCGCAGCGGCTCGATGACCTCCCCGGACTCGATGATGGGGCGGATGTCGATTCCCTCGACGGTGCCGCAGTCGTGCTCCGAGATGATCACGTCCTGACTCACGTCGACCAGTCGGCGCGTCAGGTAGCCGGAGTCGGCGGTCTTGAGCGCGGTGTCGGCGAGACCCTTGCGTGCGCCGTGGGTGGACGTGAAGTACTGGAGAACGGTCAAGCCCTCCCGGAAGTTCGAGGTGATCGGGTTCTCGATGATCTCTCCCGACGGCTTGGCCATCAGGCCGCGCATCCCTGCGAGCTGGCGGATCTGCTGCTTGGAGCCGCGGGCACCGGAGTCGGCCATGATGTAGATGGGGTTGAACTCCTCGCCGGCCCGGTCCTGCTCCTGCATCTCGTCGAACATCGCGTCCGCGACCTTCTCCGTGACCGCCGACCAGATCGAGATGACCTTGTTGTAGCGCTCGCCGTTGGTGATGGCGCCGTCGAGGTACTGCTTCTCGACGTCGATGACGTCCTTCTGGGCCTTCTCCACCATCTTGCCCTTGACCTCGGGAATGATGAGGTCGTCGATGCCGATGGAGATCCCGGCCTTGGTGGCGTACAGGAACCCAAGATCCTTGATGGTGTCCAGCATCTTGATGGTCTTCTCGAGATCGAAGCGCAGGTAGCAGTACTGGACGAGCTGCTGCAGCCCCCTCTTGCGCAGGAGGCCGTTGACGAACGGCGTCCCCTCGGGCAGAGCGTCGTTGAGGATCACCCTCCCCACCGTGGTGTTGATGACCTGGCTCGCCACCTGCTGCGGCTCGGTATGCATGACGTCCTGGTCGTCGAAGACGGTGGTCAGGTCGATGAGCTCTCCACTGTGGAGAAGGCGGATCGGCGTGAGGGTCTCGACCTCTCCGTGGTGCAGGGCGATGAGAACGTCTTCCGGGCAGGCGAAGGCGCGGCCCTCTCCCTTCGTCCCCTTCTTCTCCTTGGTGAGGTAGTAGCAGCCCAGGACGATGTCCTGGCTGGGGACGGCGATGGGCTGGCCGTTGGCCGGCGAGAGGATGTTGTTGGAGGACAGCATGAGGACCGTGGCCTCGATCTGCGCCTCCGGCGACAACGGCACGTGGACCGCCATCTGGTCCCCGTCGAAGTCCGCGTTGAACGCGGTGCAGACCAGGGGGTGGATCTTGATGGCCTTGCCCTCGACCAGCATGGGCTCGAAGGCCTGGATGCCCAGGCGGTGCAGCGTCGGGGCGCGGTTCAGGAGGACCGGGTGCTCCTTGATGACCTCCTCGAGGAAGTCCCACACCTCGGGCCGCTGCTGCTCCACCATCTCCTTGGCCGCCTTGATGGTGGTGACCAGCCCTTCCTTCTCCAGCTTGTTGTAGATGAAGGGCTTGAACAGCTCCAGGGCCATCTTCTTCGGCAGGCCGCACTGGTGGAGCTTGAGCTCGGGGCCGACCACGATGACCGAGCGGCCCGAGTAGTCGACGCGCTTGCCGAGGAGATTCTGCCTGAAGCGGCCCTGCTTGCCCTTGAGGGTGTCGGAGAGGGACTTGAGCGGTCGGTTGTTGGCCCCACGCAAGACGCGTCCCCGGCGCCCGTTGTCGAAGAGCGCGTCGACCGCCTCCTGCAGCATCCGCTTCTCGTTGCGGACGATCACGTCCGGCGCCCTCAGCTCGATGAGCTTCTTCAGGCGGTTGTTGCGGTTGATGACCCGCCGGTAGAGGTCGTTTAGGTCGGAGGTGGCGAAGCGTCCGCCGTCGAGGGGAACCAGGGGACGCAGCTCGGGCGGGATCACCGGGATGGCGTCCAGGATCATCCACTCGGGCTTGTTCCCGCTCTTGCGGAAGGCCTCCACGACCTTGAGCCGTTTGGCGAACTTGACCTTCTTCTGGACGGAGGTCTCGGTCTTCATCTTCTCGCGGAGCTCGAGGGCCTCCTCCTCGACGTCGACCCGCTTGAGCAGCTCCTTGATGGCCTCCGCTCCCATGGCGCAGCGCAGCCGCGGGTACTTCTCCCGGAGCTGGCGGTAGCGCTCGTCGGAGACGAGCTCGTGGTGCTTGACCTCGGGGCAGTCGCCGACGTCGATCACCACGTAGGACTCGAAGTAGAGGATCCGCTCCAGGTCGCGGAGGGAGATGTCGAGGATGTGCCCGATGCGGCTGGGCAAGCCCTTGAAGAACCACACGTGGCTGACCGGGCAGGCCAGCTCGATGTGACCCATGCGCTCGCGCCGGACCTTGGACTGGGTGACCTCGACCCCGCACTTGTCGCAGATCACGCCCCGATGCTTCATGCGCTTGTACTTGCCGCAGAGGCACTCCCAGTCCGTGATCGGGCCGAAGATCTTCGCGCAGAAGAGGCCGTCGCGCTCCGGCTTGAAGGTCCGGTAGTTGATGGTCTCGGGCTTGGTGACCTCGCCGTGCGACCAGGACCGGATCTTCTCGGGGCTCGCCAGCCGGATCCGGATCGCGTCGAAGTCCAGCATCGACCGTCCGGGCTCCAGGTTGGGCCTCATCGGAATCATCACGCTCATTGGGTTCTCCGCCTTCCGTTAGCGAACGGCACTCAGTGCTTGGCCTTGATCAGCTCGACGTCCAGACAGAGGCTCTGCAGCTCCCGGATGAGCACGTTGAACGACTCGGGGATGCCGGGGTTGTAGGCTGTGTCGCCCTTGACGATGGCCTCGTAGATCTTCGCGCGTCCGTAGACGTCGTCCGACTTGGCGGTGAGCAGCTCCTGGAGGATGTGCGCGGCGCCGTAGGCCTCGAGCGCCCACACCTCCATCTCCCCGAAGCGCTGTCCGCCGAACTGTGCCTTGCCTCCCAGGGGCTGCTGCGTGATCAGGGAGTACGGGCCGATGGAGCGGGCGTGGATCTTGTCGTCCACCAGGTGGGAGAGCTTGAGCATGTAGATGTAGCCGACGGTGACGGCCTGCTCGAACGCCTCCCCGGTCATGCCGTCCACCAGGGTGATCTTCCCGTTCCTCAGGATGTTGGGCCGGAGGGGGTTGCGCTCCTTCTCCTTCTCGTTCGCCTTCTCGAGGAGCTCCTTGATCTCGCGCTCGGTGGCGCCGTCGAAGACGGGGGTGGCCACGCTCAACCCGAGCGCCTGCGCGGCCCAGCCGAGGTGGGTCTCCAGGATCTGGCCGACGTTCATGCGCGACGGGACACCCAGCGGGTTGAGGACGATCTCCACCGGCGTCCCGTCCGGGAGGTACGGCATGTCCTCCTCGGCCAGGATCCGGGCGATGACGCCCTTGTTGCCGTGGCGACCGGCCATCTTGTCGCCTACCGACAGCTTCCGCTTCATGGCGACGAAGACCTTGACCAGCTTGATGACGCCGGGGGGCAGCTCGTCGCCGCGCTTCAGGCGGCTCTCCTTCTCGACGAAGAGGGTCTTCAGGACCTCGATCTGGCGCTCGGTCTTGTCGACGATGTCGTTGAGCTCCTCCTCGATGTCCTCGTCCCGGCTCCCCTGGACCCGCAGCCGGAGGATCTCGGAGTGGCGCAGTGCCTGGAGATCGTCCCGGGTTAGCGTCTGGCCCTTCTCGACCACCTTGTCCCCGCGGTTGTTGACGAGCTCGGCCACCGCAGTCTTGCCCTCGAGGAGGTCCTCGATCCGCTTGTCGCGCTCGTCCTGAAGGATCCGGATCTCGTCCTTCAGGTTCTTCTCCATCATGAAGAGCTCGGCGTCCTCGATCTGCCGGGCCCTCTCGTCCTTCTCCACACCCTTGCGCGAGAAGATCTTCACGTCGACCACGATCCCCTCGATGCCGGGCGGGCAGTAGAGCGAGGCGTCACGGACGTCGCCCGCCTTCTCGCCGAAGATGGCCCGGAGGAGCTTCTCCTCCGGGGTCAGCTGGGTCTCGCCCTTGGGCGTGACCTTTCCCACGAGGATGTCGCCGGGACGGACGCTCGCCCCGATCCGGATGATCCCGCTCTCGTCGAGGTTGGCGAGGAGCCCCTCCGAGACGTTGGGGATGTCCCGGGTGACCTCCTCGGGACCGAGCTTGGTGTCGCGAGCCTCGATCTCGAACTCCTCGATGTGGATCGAGGTGTACATGTCCTCGCGAACGAGCTTCTCGCTGACCAGGATCGCGTCCTCGAAGTTGTAGCCGCGCCAGGGCATGAAGGCCACGAGGACGTTGCGGCCCAGGGCCAGCTCACCCATGTCGGTGCAGGGGCCGTCGGCCAGGATCTGCCCCTTGGCCACGCGGTCCCCGACCCTGACGATCGGCTTCTGGTTGATGCTCGTGTTCTGGTTGGAGCACTTGAACTTCGTCAGGTTGTAGATGTCGGCCCCCATCTCCTTGCCCTGGTCCGGTCCGTCCTGGGCCTCGACACGGATGATGATCCGACGTGAGTCCACCGAGTCCACGACACCGGCCCGGCGGCAGACCGCGGCCGCCCCGGAGTCCTTCACCGTGATGTGCTCCATGCCCGTGCCCACCAGCGGGGCCTCGGACCGGAGGAGCGGCACCGCCTGGCGCTGCATGTTGGAGCCCATGAGCGCGCGGTTGGCGTCGTCGTGCTCGAGGAAGGGGATCAGCGAGGCCGCCACCGACACCAGCTGCTTGGGGGAGACGTCGATGTACTCGATCTCTTCGCGCCGGGCGAGGATGGAGTTGCCGACCTTGCGCGAGGAGATGCGCTCGTAGACGAGCCGGCCGTCGTCGTCCAGGGTCGCGTTGGCCTGGGCGATGGTGTACTTGTCTTCCTCCCAGGCCGACAGGTAGAAGCAGTACGGCTCCAGGATCGCCGGCTTGCTCTTGCGCTCGCGCAGGGCCTGGTTCTCCCGCTCGACCTCGTCGCTCTCGACGATGTCCCCGACCTTGTAGGAGCTGTCTCCCGACTCCGTCACCTGGAAGTAGTCGATCACCCGGCCGTCCCGGACCTTGCGGTAGGGGCTCTCGATGAAGCCGAACTCGTTGATGCGGGCGAAGCAGGACAAGCTGGAGATGAGTCCGATGTTGGGCCCTTCCGGGGTCTCGATGGGACAGATGCGGCCGTAGTGGGTGGGGTGAACGTCACGCACCTCGAACCCCGCGCGCTCGCGGCTGAGGCCACCCGGGCCGAGGGCGGAGAGCCGCCGCTTGTGAGTGATCTCGGACAGGGGGTTCGTCTGGTCCATGAACTGGCTGAGCTGGCTCGAGCCGAAGAACTCCCGGATCGAGGCCATGACCGGCTTCGCGTTGATGAGGTCGTGGGGCATGGCCGTGGCCATCTCCTGGTAGACGCTCATCTTCTCCTTGATGGCCCGCTCCATCCGGACCAGCCCGATGCGGAACTGGTTCTCGAGCAGCTCGCCCACGCTGCGCACGCGACGGTTGCCGAGGTGGTCGATGTCGTCCACGTCCGAGGGGTTGCGCCGCAGCTTGAGCAGGAAGGCGATGACCGCCTCGATGTCGTCCAGGCGCAGGATCTTCTCGGTCAGCGGGGTGGACAGCCCGAGCTTGGTGTTGAGCTTGAGCCTCCCCACGCGGGAGAAGTCGTACTTCTGGGCGCTGAGGAACATCCCCTCGAAGAGGTTGCGGGAGGAGTCCAGGGTGGGGGGATCGCCGGGGCGCATGCGCCGGTAGATCTCGATCAGGGCCTCCTCGGAGGTCTTGATCGTGTCCTTCTTCACGGTGGCGGACATCATCGGCCCGATCTCGTCCAGCTCGGGGAAGATGACCTCGAAGGCGTCGATCTGGCTCTCCTCGGCGAGGATGACGGACAGGACGCGCGGCGAGAGGGGCTCGTTGCCCTCCAGCACGACCTCCCCGGTGCGGGGGTCGACGATGTCGGAGACGGCGAAGGCCCCTTCGAGGTCGGCCTCGGTGATCTCGATCTCCTGCAGGTCGAGGCGCTGCATCTCCTGGACCTGGGTCGCGGTGATCTTCTTGCTGGCGCGGACGATCTCCTCGCGCTTCCCGGAGGCGTCCTTGGGACCGAAGATCCCCTTCGACAGACGCCGCCCCTTCAGGTTGTCGGAGACCTTGAGGAACAGCCGGCCCTCGCGCGCGACCACCCGGTCCCACTTGTAGAACTGCCGCAGGATCTCGGCATCGGTCTTCATCCCCATCGCCCGAAGAAAGACGGACGCGAGGAACTTGCGCTTGCGGTCGATGCGAACGTGGAGGAGGTTCTTGGCGTCGTACTCGAACTCCACCCAGCTGCCGCGATAGGGGATGATCTGGGCCGCGAAGAGGCCCTTCTCGGGCTGCGAGAAGAAGACGCCGGGGGAGCGGTGGAGCTGGCTCACGATGACCCGCTCTGTCCCGTTGATGATGAAGGTACCGTTCTCGGTCATCAGCGGGATGTCGCCGTAGTAGACCTCCTGCTCCTTGATGTCCCGGATCGTTCGGGCGCCGGTCTCGGCGTCCTTGTCCCACACCACCAGACGGATGGTGACCTTGAGAGGGACGGCGAACGTCATCCCCCGCTCCTGGCACTCGTCCACGTCGTACTTGAGCTTGAGCCCCACCGGCTCGTCGCAGGTCTCGCAGGTCGCCGGGCGGTTCTCGTTCAGGTGGCCGCACTTCTGGCAGTGGATCTCGCGATCCCCGCGGGGGTCGGTGATGATCGTCGTCGCGCAGAAGGTGCAGGGACGCCCGAGCTTGTCGAGCCCCACCAGGCGACCGCACTTGCACTCCCAGTTGCCGATCTGGTAGTCGACGAACTCCAGCGAGCAGTTCTCGCGGAGGTCGGTGATCGGGAAGACGCTCTTGAAGACGGACTGGAGCCCGGCCTCCTCCCGGTCCTGGGGCAGCACCCGCATCTGCAGGAACCGCTCGTAGGACTTCTTCTGGATCTCGATCAGGTTGGGGATCGGGATCGAAGTGTGGATCTTCGCAAAGTCGACGCGGTCACGGTGGAGCTTCTTGGTCGCCGTGTGCATGATCGTCAGCAGCCCTTCGCTCTGCGGCCCAAGGCCACAGAAATTGAGCGTCCTCGGTCGGACGCCTTTTTCAGATGCCAGCTTGCGGCGAGTGGATCGCCGCCGCGCTGAGAGGAGATCCAACCCGTCAAGTCAGAGCCCTTCTTCCAGAAGGCCCGGGCCCGATGCTGCGAACGGACGTCGCCCCGGGAAGGGACACTCGTCCCCCCGAGGCTTGCCCCGTCGCTCTTTCGGGCCGTGGACCACCCGCTCTCGCGTCCCAGCAAGAACGGCTACTTGATCTCGACCTGGGCGCCGACCTCCTCGAACTTCTTCTTCATCGCCTCGGCCTCCTCCTTGGACAGCTCCTCCTTGACCGCCTTGGGGGCGCTGTCGACGAGGTCCTTGGCCTCCTTGAGGCCCAGGCTGGTGAGCTCGCGCACGACCTTGATCACGTTGATCTTCTTGTCGCCCGCGGCAATGAGGTGAACCGCGAACTCGGTCTGCTCCTCGGCCGCTGCCGCGCCCGCCGCCGGCGCGCCCGCCGCCGCCATCATGACCGGAGCCGCCGCCGCCGAGACGCCCCACTTGTCCTCGAGCACCTTGACCAGCTCGGCCACCTGCAGGACCGTCAGCTCGCTCAAGTCGTTCGCGATTGCCTGAATGTCAGCCATCTCTTCCTTCTTCCTCTCTGGTCGTTACCGACGTACGAAGTTGTCTCAGTTCGAGTAGCAGCTACTCTTTTTCGATCTCTTCCTGGTGCGCCTTCAGCACCCGCGCCATCTGCGTCCCGGGCGTGGAGAGCAGGCGCACGAGCTTGCTGGCCGGTGCCTGGAGCAGGCCCAGGAAGCTCGACCGCAGTTCGGGCAGGCTCGGCATGGTGCTGAGAGCTTTGACGCCCGCGGCGTCCAGAACCTGATCGCCGGCCACGACCCCGGCCTTGAACTCCAGGGCCGGGTTGTCCTTCTGGAACTCCACCAGCGCCTTGGCCAGCGCCACCGGATCCTCGCCGGTCCAGGCGATGCCGGTGGTCCCCTGGAACTCGGCTTCGAGCTTCTCGAGGGAGGTCCCCTTGGCCGCGCGCAGGGCCAGCCGGTTCTTGACCACCCGGTAGCTCGATCCCGCGGCCTTGACCTTCCGCCTGAACTCGGTGGCCGCAGGGACGCTCAGACCGCGGAAATCCACGAGGACGACGTGCGGTGCGGCCGCGAGCTCGGCATGGAGCTTCTCGACCAGCTCTTGCTTCTCGGTGCGATTCATTCCTCTGGCTCCCCTGGTCCCGACCTATGCGTGCCCTTCGACGGAGGCGAGATCGACCCGCACCCCGGGGCCCATGGTGGACGACAGCGCGATGGACTTGACGTACTTCCCCTTCGCCGCCGAGGGCCTGGCCCGGATCACGCTGTCGATCAGGCTCCGGGCGTTCTCGGCCAGCTTCTCCGGACCGAAGGAGACCTTGCCGATGGGGGCGTGGATGATGGCGGTCCGGTCGACGCGAAACTCGACCTTGCCGGCCTTGATCTCCTGCACCGCCTTCGCCACCTCGAAGGTCACCGTCCCCGTCTTGGGGTTGGGCATCAACCCGCGCGGTCCGAGGACCTTTCCAAGCCGGCCGACCGACTTCATCATCTCCGGCGTCGCCACCACCGCGTCGAAGTCCAGCCAGCCTCCCTGGATCTTCTGAACCATGTCGTCGCCGCCCACGTAGTCGGCGCCGGCGCCCTCGGCCTCCTGGGCCTTCTCACCGGTAGCGATCACCAGCACCCGCTTGCTCTTGCCGCCGAGCCCGTGGGGAAGGATCACCGTCCCCCGGACCATCTGGTCGGCGTGCTTGGGGTTCACCCCCAGGCGCATCGCGACCTCGACCGTTTCGTCGAAGCTGGCGAAGGCGTTCTTCGCGACGACGTCGACTGCCTCGGTGAGCGGATAATGCGGGCGGCCCCCGACCGCCTCCTGCGCTTTCCGGTACTTCTTGCCGACTCGACCCATCGTTCTCCTTTCGCGCCGGGCTCGCCCCGACGCTCCCACCGCCGCCGCCCCCTCCCGATCGAAGGGACCCAAGGGCTTCCCGAGGCCGGTGGTGGAGCCTCGGACCCGACGGCACCAGCGCTAGCCGGTGATCTCCACTCCCATGCTGCGGGCGGTCCCCTTCACCGTCTCCACCGCCCCCGTCAGGTCGTTGGCGTTGAGATCCGGCATCTTCAGTTTCGCGATCGCCTCGACCTGCTTCATGGTGATGCTTCCGACCTTGTTGCGGTTGGGCTCGCCGCTGCCCTTGGCGATTCCGGCCTCCCGCTTGATCAGCACCGCCACCGGCGGAGTCTTGGTGATGAAGGTGTACGAGCGGTCGGCGTAGACCGTGATGACCACCGGGATGATGAGACCTTCGTCCTTGGCGGTCTTGGCGTTGAAGGCCTTGCAGAAGTCCATGATGGCGATGCCAGCCTGGCCCAGGGCCGGGCCCACCGGGGGCGCCGGCGTGGCCTTGCCCGCGGGGATCTGCAGCTTGATCTGTCCGACGACCTTCTTCATGAAGTCTTGTCTCCTGCTCCGGCCCTTTCCGTCGCCACTTCCCTCACAGCTTCTCGACCTGGAGGAAATCGAGCTCGACCGGCGTTGACCGGCCGAAGATGGTCACCATGACCTTCAGGGTGTTGCGGTCGAGGTTGACCTCTTCCACCACCCCCTGGAAGCTCGAGAAGGGCCCGTCTATGATGCGCACGCTCTCACCGCGATCGAAGGTGTACTTGGGCTTCGGCTTCTCGATGGACTCCTTGACCTGGTTGAAGATCTGGTCCGCCTCTTCCTGGGACAGAGGAACCGGACGAGAGCCCGAGCCCACGAACCCGGTGACCTTGGGGGTGTTCTTGACCAGGTGCCAGGTGGTGTCGGGGATCTTCTTGCCGTCCGGGCCCTCCTCGGTCTCGATCTCGACGAGGATGTAGCCGGGGAAGAAGCGGGTGGCGGTCTGGACCTTCCGGCCGCCCTTCATCTCCACCACTTCCTCGGTCGGGATCTCGATGCGGCCGATCTGTTCTTCCAGGCCGTAGGCCTTCGCCCGCTGCTGCAGGCTCTCCGAGACCTTCTTCTCGAAGCCCGAGTACGTGTGGACGATGTACCACTGCTTGGACGTCGCCGTCTCCACCAAGGGAGCTACCTCTTCAACACCAGGGAAAGAACGCGAGAGAAGACCAGGTCCAGCCCCCACAGGTAGAAGCCGAAGAAGATCGAGGTCGCGATCACCACCAGGGTGGTGGATTGGACCTCCTGACGCGAGGGCCAGGTCACCTTCCTGAGCTCGCTGCGGACCTCGCTGAGGAACTCACGGGCCTCGTGATACTTCCGCGGGACCCATCCGATCACGCCGGGCATGCTGCCTCCGATTCGCTTCTCGACGTCAGCCACGGCCATCGAACTCGACTCTCCCGGGCCTCGCGCCCCGCTCGGTAGAGACCCCCGCCGCCCTCGCGGGCGATCTGGCAGGCCAGGAGGGGATCGAACCCCCAACCCCCGGTTTTGGAGACCGGTGCTCTACCAATTGAGCTACTGGCCTGTAATCCCTTCCTACTTCGTTTCCTTGTGCGGAGTGTGCTTGCGGCAGTAGCGGCAGTACTTGCTCAGCTCGAGCCGCTCCGTCGTCTTCTTCTTGTTCTTCGTGGTGTGGTAGTTCCGTCGCTTGCACTCCGGACACTGGAGGATGATGTTGTCACGCATGGTTCTGTCCGGCTACTCCAGGATCTCGGTGACGGTGCCGGCCCCGACGGTGCGGCCGCCCTCGCGGATCGCGAAGCGAAGCCCCTGCTCCATCGCGATCGGCGTGATCAGCTCGATCGACATCTGCGTGTTGTCGCCCGGCATCACCATCTCCACGCCCTCCGGCAGCGTCGCCACCCCCGTCACGTCCGTCGTCCGGAAGTAGAACTGCGGCCGGTAGCCCGTGAAGAACGGGGTGTGACGGCCACCCTCCTCCTTCGTCAGGACGTAGACCTCGCCCTTGAACTTCGTGTGCGGCGTGATCGAGCCCGGCTTCGCCAGCACCATCCCGCGCTCCACTTCCTTGCGGTCCGTGCCCCGAAGCAGGATCCCGACGTTGTCGCCCGCCACCCCCTCGTCCAGCAGCTTCTTGAACATCTCTACGCCCGTCACCACCTTCTTCTGGGACTCCGGACGAAGGCCAACCAGCTCCACTTCCTCGCCAACCTTCACCTTCCCACGCTCCACACGGCCCGTGGCCACCGTGCCACGCCCCGAGATCGTGAAGATGTCCTCGATCGGCATCAGGAACGGCTTGTCGATCTCACGCTCCGGCAGCGGCACGTAGCTGTCCACCGCCTCCATCAGCTCCAGAATCGGCTTCGCCGAGTCCCCCGTACCGTCACCCTCCAGGGCCTTCAGCGCAGAGCCCCGAACCACAGGGATGTCGTCCCCAGGGAACTTGTACTGCTTCAGAAGCTCACGGACCTCCAGCTCCACCAGGTCCAGAAGCTCCGGGTCGTCCACCATGTCCACCTTGTTCAGGAAGACCACGATCGCCGGAACCCCCACCTGGCGCGCCAGAAGAATGTGCTCCCGAGTCTGCGGCATCGGTCCGTCCGCCGCCGACACCACCAGGATCGAACCGTCCATCTGGGCCGCACCCGTGATCATGTTCTTGATGTAGTCCGCGTGACCCGGGCAGTCCACGTGCGCATAGTGCCGGTTCGGCGTCGCGTACTCCACGTGAGCCGCGTTGATCGTCACCCCACGCTGACGCTCCTCCGGCGCGTTGTCGATCGAGTCGAACTCACGAAACTGCACCTTCGGGTCCGACGTGGCAAGAACCTTCGTGATCGCCGCCGTCAGCGACGTCTTCCCGTGATCCACGTGACCAATCGTCCCGATGTTCACGTGCGGCTTCGATCTGTCGAACTTCTCCTTGGCCATCCTGTGTTTCCTCTAGATTGTCGTTCGCGAATGCCCTCGCGCCGAAGCGCCCTCGGAATCTGGAGCCCACGACCAGATTCGAACTGGTGACCTCGTCCTTACCAAGGACGCGCTCTGCCGACTGAGCTACGTGGGCGTCGTCTCGAATCAAGCCAATCGGCTCCGCATCCTCCACCGGCCCGAGCCCCGCACCGCCGTCCGCTTCCCTTCGCCGCTCCGGCTGGAGCGGGCGACGGGACTCGAACCCGCGACATCCAGCTTGGAAGGCTGGAGCTCTACCAGCTGAGCTACGCCCGCCTCGCTCCCCGCCCCGGCGCCCTTCGTCTCGCCCCGGGGACTGCTTTGCACGAATGGTGGGGAGGGAAGGATTCGAACCTTCGAAGGCCCTGGGCCGTCAGATTTACAGTCTGATGCGTTTGACCGCTTCGCTACCTCCCCGCCGGCTGCCGCGTGGGCAAACTCGCTCGCGACGCCCGCATTTGTGCGCCACGCGCGGGTCCGCGGGTGCGGCTGGAGCTGGCGGAGGGAATTGAACCCCCGACCCGCTGATTACAAATCAGCCGCTCTACCGCTGAGCTACGCCAGCGACAAACGGAGAGTGTAGCAAACGGTCTGGGGGGATGCAAGCACGATGCCCGGGAGACGGGCGAGGCCGAAAAAGGGCTCCCCGGGGTCAGCGGCTCCCGCTCGGGCGACGGCGGCGAGGGCGTCGTCGCCGACGGGTCGACGCCCCGCTCTTTCCGTCTCCCTCAGGGGCCGGGGTCACGGGGTCACGGCCGGGCGAGGTCCCTCCCTCGCCGCCGGTCGTCGCTGGCGCGCCGCCCCCCTTCTTCCGGCGACGGCGACGACGTCCCTTGCGCGCCGGCGCCTCCTCCCCTCCCGCACTCCGCTGCTGCTCATCCGCGCTCCTGGGCTCCTCCGGCGCCGCCTTGGCCACCGGGCGTCGCCTCGTGCCCTTGCCGCGTCCCGGGGGAGGCCGACGACCCCGGCGGAAGCTGACCGGTTTCAGCACGGTCGGCCCCTGCCCCCAGGCCACCTCCTCACCGTGAATGTCCACATGGGGCAGAGGAGCCGGCTCCGAGTCCGGGTCCTCGTCGTCGGGGAAGGCCCCCCCCTCGGCCATCCGGCGTCCCTCCGGCACCGGGGTTGCCCCCGGGTCGCTCTCCTCGTCGTCGGGGTGTGGCCCGATGACCAGGGGCTCGGACGGCGGGCGCACGGGGATGGGACGCACCGGGCTCGGCACGGTGCCGCGCTGGCGCACCGCCTCGTAGAGGGCGATGCCCGCCGCCACCGAGACGTTGAGGGAGCTGACGTGCCCGAAGTGGGGGATCGACACCAGGTGGTCGCAGTGCTCACGCACGAGTCGCCGGATGCCCCTCCCCTCGCCGCCCAGCACGAGGCACACGGGCTGGGTCAGATCGACGGCGTCCCACCGCTGCCGACCACCGGCGTCGAAACCGACGATCCAGAGGCCGCGCTCCTTGAGGGTGTTCAAGGCGTGGACGAGGTTGCCCACCCGAGCGACCCGCACGTGCTCGAGGGCGCCGGCGGAGGTTCGGTCCACCGTCTCCGAGAGCCCGGCGCTGTGCCGCTCCGGGAGCAGCGCCCCGTCCGCGCCGGCGGCCTCCACCGACCGCAGGATCGCCCCGAGGTTGCGGGGATCCTCGACGCCGTCGAGGGCCACGAGGAGGGCGGGGGAACGGCTGGCCTCGAGGAGCTGCTCGAGCGAGAGGAGCGGCTTCGCGGAGACGATGGCGATGAGCCCCTGGTGCGGCACCCCGCCGGCCAGACGATCGAGGGTCTCGCGCATCTCGAAGCGGAGCGGGATGCCGAGCCGTGTGGCACGGCGGATGGCGTCGGACAGGCGCCCGCTCCGGAGCCCCTTGACCACCAGCAGTCGGTCGAAGTGCCTCGTCCCCGCGGCCAGGGCCTCGAGGACCGGGTTGATGCCACAGATGAGGTTCATTCCCGTCCCACGAGGAGGACCGTGGCCAGGGCGGCGATCCCCTCTCCACGGCCGAGAGCCCCGAGGTGGTCGGTGCTCTTCGCCTTCACCGACACCGACGCGGGCTCGATCTCCAGCACCTCGGCAATGGTCGCCCGCATCGGCTCGAGGTGGGGAGCGAGGACCGGCTCCTGCGCGATGAGGGTGACGTCGAGGTTGCCGGGTGCGAATCCGGCCTCACGAACCAGCCGTGCCGTCTCGGTCAGGAACACCCGGCTCGCGACACCGTGCCAGCGCGGGTCCCGGCTCGGAAAATGGCACCCCATGTCGCCTGCGCCGATGGCCCCGAGGAGCGCGTCGCAAAGGGCGTGCAGGGCGCAGTCGCCATCAGAGTGACCCTCGAGCCCGCGGGAGTGGGGCACCTCGATCCCGCCCAGCATCAAGGTGCGTCCGGCGACCAGCCGGTGGGCGTCGAACCCGTGCCCGACCCGCAGACGCATCACGCGTGAGCCCGTCCCTCCACCAGGCCCTCCGCCCAGGCCATGTCCTCCGTGGTCGTGATCTTCCGGTTCCGAGAGGAGCCGGGCACGGCCCGGACGGGCGAGCCGAGGCGCTCGACGGCCATGGCCTCGTCGGTGACCGTGACCCGGTCGCGGAAGGCGGCCTCGTAGGCGGAGACGAGCAGGGCGAACCGGAAGCCCTGGGGCGTCTGGGCCGCACCCAGCTCGCTCCGGTCCAGGGTCTCCAGCACCCACCCGTCCCGCACCCGCTTCACCGTGTCCACCACCGCGAGCACGGGCAGGGCCGCTCCGGCCTCCGCCGCCGCCTGCGCCACCTTCTCCACCAGCTCCGCGTCGACGAGGGGACGGGCGGCGTCGTGGACCAGGACCACGCCGTCGAAGCCGGCGGGCACCTGCTTGAGGCCCTCGAGAACCGAGTCCTGGCGCCTCAGACCTCCCGGCACCACCGCCAGGAGCTTCGTCACGGGGCTCAGAAGCCCCCGCGCGGCCTCGATCTCGTCCCGGGGCACCACCGCCACGACGTCTCGCACGGACGGTGCGGCCTCGAAGGCGAGGGCGGACCGGAGCAGCAGCGGCTGCCCGCCCAGGTCGAGAAAGGCCTTCGGGCGCTCCGCGCCCATGCGCTCTCCGCGCCCCGCGGCAACGAGGATGGCTACGGCGGGCATGGTGACGAGCCAGACTACCCGCGCCCGGAGGACGGGTCAAACGACGGACCCGACGGGGCGGGGCCGGCCTCGGAATCGAGGGCGAGCCGCTCCGCGGTGCGCCGCGCCCCCGCGAGGCCGGCCCTCAGGTCGTCGCGGGCGTTGGCGAGCTGCACCAGCGCGCGCGACACGCGCCCCTCCACCGTCTCGTCCATCTGCCGGAGGCTCTCGACGAGACGGGAGAGGCCCTCCTGGAGCTCTCCGGTCTCGGGCGCGGAGCCGAAGCGCACGGCGAGGCGGTAGAGCACGAGGAGAAAGGGGAGGGCCAGCGACCAGGGCACCACCAGGACGCCCTCGCGCCACCCCTCGGCGTGGGTCCCCGGGGTGGCGGCGTGCACGGCGTCGGGCACCGCCAGCACGGCCAGGGACAGCGTGCGCTCGGGGTCCAGGTACTTCGTCACCTCCCGGATCCGCACGCGCACGTCCCGGGCCACCTGGTCGAGAAGTCGCCGCCGCTCGGCGGCGTCGTCGGTGGTCTCCAGGCGCTCGAGGCTCGCGGCGCTCGTCCACTTGCAGTCGATGGGGAGGAGCCGGCCTCCCGGGAGCCGCAGCGCGTACTCGACCACGCGCCCGCCGAAAGCGGCGTTCGTCTCCAGCAGGTCCGGGGGCAGCTGGGACAGGGCGCGGGAGAGGATGCCCTCGCCGGCCGCGCCACGGCTTCCCGACCCGGCCACGATGGCCTCGAGGCGGCGCAGGCTGTCCGTGGCCCGGTCCAGCTGGCGACTGCGCGCCTGCTCCAGGGCCTTCACCTCGGCGAGCTCGCGCTGGGCCGTGGCCATACGCCCCTGGAGCCCCTGGGCCACGTCGGCGAGGCCGCGCAGCGAGTCCTCGCGCCCCTGCTGGAACTCGCGCCGCAGGTGCTCCTGGGCCTGGCCCAGGCGGCCCAGCTCGGCGCTCAGGCGGTCCAGGTGTCCGGCCAGGCCCTCCGGGGAGGGCGGAGCCGGGGGCCTGCGACCCCGTCCGAGCAGGAGGGCCGCGGTCGCCGCGGCGAGGGCGAGGACCGACACCACGAAGGCGAGGCCGAGCTCGGGCGACATCTCGAGGGGAGTTTCGCACGCGGACCCGCCACCGCAGGTCCAGCCGGGAGCGGGCAGTCCTGCCCTCCCCCGGCGGCGAGAGCTCGCGTTTCAGCCCGAAGCGAGCGTGGCCGGCTCAGGGCGCCACGAGCTCGAGGGCCTTCGCCAGCGCCGCCGGCCGGCTCTGCTCGCCGAGGGCCATCGAGAAGGTCACCCGACCGGCACGGTCGATCACGAAGGCCCGGCTGGGGAAGGCCTCGAAGGCCCCCTCGGCGTCTCCCGCCATGGTGTCGAGGTCGATCTCGTAGGGAATGTCGAGCCGTTCCCGGCACGCGGCGGCGTGCTCCGCCCGTTCGGCCCCGGTCCGCGCCGGCGGCACGCGGATGCCCTCCCGCTCGTTGATGGTGCTCTCCCAGGACTCACCGGCGGGGTGCGCCTCCCGGATGTAGATCATCCGAAACTCCACCCGGTCGCCGTAGCGCTCGTGGAGCTCGTTCAGGTCCGGGGCGCTGCTGCGGAAGAGCGGACAGCTCAGACTCCCGAGGACGAGAAGCAGGGGCCTTCCCCGGAGAGAGGGCAGCCGGTAGGCGCTGCCATCCGGCCGAAGCAGCTCCACGTCGGGCAGGGGCCGCCCCAGGAACGGCGACGCGTCCCCGCCCGGATCCAGCGCCTCGGGGTCGTCCAGCGAGGCGAGCAGGGTCGCCGCCTCCTGCGACTGGGGGCGGAGCTGCCGGGCTCGCTCGGCGTGAGGCCGCGCCTCCTCCACGCGCCCCCGGGTGGCCAGGATCGAGGCAAGGGCGTAGCGGGCATCGTAATCGTTGGGGTCGTCCGTCAACGCCGTCTCGAACGCCGAGAGGGCGGCATCGGCGTCGCCGGTGAAGAGCAGCGCTCGCCCGTAGTAGGAGCGGAGGGACGGCAGCCTGGGGTTGAGCTCGAGGGCCTTCGTGAGCTCCCGCACCGCCTCGGGCATGTTGCCGGCGGAGAAGGCCACGGAGCCGAGGACGAAGTGGGCCTCGGCCGAGTCGCCGCCCTCCAGCAGCCGCTCCACGAGCGGCTGGCTCTCCTCGATGCGGCCGTTGCGGGCCAGGGCCATGCTCAGGAGGTAGAGCACGGCCCGGTTGTCCGGGTCCTCGGCGGCCAGCGGCCGGAGCAGTGTCTCGACCGCGTCGAGCTGACCGAGACGGAACCGGCAGTCGGCCAGGAGGAGCGTGGTCCGCAGATCTTCCGGGCGGGCCCCGTGCAGCACCTCCAGCTCCTCCGTCGCCCGGGTCACGTCGCCCGACTTGTAGTAGGCGAGGGCCAGGTTGTAGCGGATGCCCGGGTTTGGCACCGCGGCCAGCGCCAGCCGGTAGGCCCCGATGGCCTCCTCGTAGCGCCCGAGGGCGGCCAGGGCGGCCCCGAGGTTGGACCGCGCGGCGGCGTTGTCGCCCTCGATCGCGAGGACCTCCCGGTAGGCGGCCACCGCGGCCTCGAGATCCCCCGCCCGGTGGAGGGAGATGGCGCGCTGGTACGACGGGCGGACGTCCTCGGTCGGGCGCGTCGGTGCCGGAAGCAGCGCGAGGAGCACGGCCAGGAAGGATGTCGAGAGCACGTCGATGCGAAGCCGCGTTGTCACCTCTGGCGAGTCTAGCGCGGCGATCGACGCGCTTCCACCGCCCCGCACGTTCAGCCGGCGCCCTCGCTCCCCCGCGCGGTGTGGGGACAGATCTCCCGGAAGGGGCACTGCCCGCAGGCCATCCAGGTCGGCCGCGGGGGGAACTCCCGGCGGCGGATGCCGGCGGCGGCGGCGCGGATGCGCTCCTCGGTTCGCGAGACGTCCTCGAGGGTGGGGACCCGACCCGCTGCCAGTCCCGCCTCGAGGAAGCGCAGCTCGACCCGGTCCGGCAGCCGCCCCTTCGTGCGCAGGTGGGCCAGGGCGTAGATGTCGAGCTGCAGGCTCTCGTCGGCCCGTTTCTGGGCGGCTTTCGGGTCCGTGACCTCCCCCGTCTTGAAGTCGAGGATGGTCACCCGGCCGTTCTTCTCGGCCACGAGGTCGTAGCGTCCCTGGACCCGGTTGCGCTCCACGTCGAACGCGAACTCCTGCTCCACCGCGGTCGGGGCCCAGGCCGACGCCGTCTCCTCGTGGAAGAAGCGACGCAGCATCTCCTCGCCGATCCGCTGCCGCCGCTCCTCGTGCTCGCGGGAGAGGAAGCCCTCGGAGACCCAGGCGGCCCGGAAGGCCTCTACGAGGTCCTCCTCCCCGAAGGGCCGCCCGGCGAGGCGAGCCTCGAACATCTGGCGCACGGCCTCGTGGATCGCGTGGCCGTAGACCACCGTGTGGTGGGCGAGGAGCGGCACACGCAGGACGTGGACGTACCGGTACTTGAGGGGACAGGTCTCGTAGTCGTCGATCCGGGAGTGGGACAGCCGGAGGAGCTCGTCCTCGGGGATCGGACCCTCGGTGGTCGGTCGCGCCTCGGGAGGCGGCTGATGACGGGCGAGGGCCTCCGTGGCCCGGCTCTTGCGCGGCACCGGCCCCGGGTGGGGCAGGTCGAGGGCCTCCACCACGAAGCGCGAGACCTTGCGCGCCCGGGTCGTCCCGTAGTCCGCGGCCGAGGTCAAGACCAGCTCGTCCATGGCCCGGGTCATGGCCACGTAGAAGAGCCGGCGCTCCTCGTGGAGGTGCCCGGTGCCCACCTGGGTCTCCTCCCGGACGAGGGCCTCGGGGAGCGAGACCTGCTCACCTCGCCGCTGCAGGGGAAACTTCGACTCCGCGCAGCCCACGAGGAAGACGATCGCGAACTCGAGCCCCTTGGCCTTGTGGACGGTCAGCACGTTGACGGCGTCGTCGTCCGGGTCGGCCTCCGCCACCGCCGGGTCGTCCCCGGCATCGCGCAACAGCTCGAGGTGAGCGACGAAGGCGGGGACCCGGTCGTGCTCGGCCACGTCGCCGTAGGCCTTGACCGTCTCGAAGAAACGGGCGATGTTCCGGACCTTCGCCTCGGCCTCGGCGGAGGCCTCCTTCGAGAGGCGGCCCAGGAGGCCCGACCACTGGAGGTAGCCGTAGAGCACCTCCCCGGTGCGGCGTCTGGGCACCTCCTGCGCGGCTCGCTCGACGTCGGTCAGGAGACGCTCGGCGGCTTGGCGCGTCGCCCCCGAGACGCCCTTGAGATCCTCGTTGTCGGGCAGACTCCTGAGCACCTCCAGGAGGGGCCGGGTCTTCCGCTGCGCGTAGTGGTTCAGGCGCAGCAGCTCCATCTCCGGAACCCGGTACACCTCGGAGGCCGCGAGGTAGAACAACGACACCGAGTCCTCGGGGTGGGCCAGGACCCGGAGGAAGGAGACGAGGAGACGGACCTCCTCGCGGGCGTAGAGCCCCCGGCTGCCGCTGAAGCGGTGGGGGAGGCCCCTGACGTTCAGGGCCCGCAGGAACGGGATCGGCGTCGTCGTTGCTGCGCACGAGGATGGCCACGTCGCGCGGTCGTGCCCCCGCCTGGATCCTCTCCGCGATCTCGGCGGCCACGGCGTCGGCCTCGGCGGAGACGGTGTCGTGGTGGAGGTGGCGCACGGGGGCGCCCTCCTCGCGCTCGGAGCGCAGCCGCTTGTCGATCCCCGCGATGGCCTCGAGACGGTAGGGGTTGTTGAAGGAGACGAGGCGAGCGGCGGCGTCGAGGATCACCTGGGTGGAGCGGTAGTTCTCGGTGAGGACGACCTCCCGGCAGCCGGCGTAGAGCCGACGGAACGCGAGCAGGTTGGCGGCGGCGGCGCCCCGCCAGCGGTAGATGGCCTGGTCGTCGTCGCCGACCACGGTGAGGTTCGCCGACTCCCCCGCCAGGAGCTTGAGCATCTCGAGCTGGGCGTGGTTGGTGTCCTGGAACTCGTCGACCAGGATCCAGCGGAACCGCTCACGCAGCCTGGCCAGGGTCGCCGGGCGTTCCCGCAGGAGACCGAGGGTCCGGTGGATCTGGTCGCCGAAGTCCACCAGGCCGGCCTCGGCCAGGAGCTTCTGGTGGGCGGCGTAGAAGGCGGCGAGCTCGAGGTGCCTCTCCGCCTCGTCGCGCTCCTCGTCCGTCGCGGCCCCCGCGAGGCAGCCCTCGGCCCAGGCAGAGTAGTCCTCGGGAGAGACGTCCTCGTCCTTGGCGCGACTGACCAGGGTGCAAAGCGCCCGCAGGTGTCGGGTCGGGTCGCCCAGTGGCCGGAAGCGTCGCAGCGGCAGGTCGAAGATCCGCTCGCGGAGGAAGATGATCTGCTCCGGCTGGGAGAGCACCCGGAACTCCGGGTTGAGGCCGATCTCGAGGGCGGCATCGCGCAGCACCCGGTCGCCGAAGGCGTGGAAGGTGGAGATCTGGGTCTCCGCGTAGCCGTAGGGGATCAGCTGATCCACCCGCTCCGACATCTCCGCCGCCGCCTTCTCGGTGAAGGTGAGGGCGAGGATCTCCTCCGGCCGCGCGCGCTTGGAGGCGATCAGGTGGGCGATGCGGCGCGTGAGCACGGTGGTCTTTCCGGTGCCGGCTCCGGCAATGATGAGGAGAGGGCCGTCGCCGTGCTTCACGGCCTCGAGCTGGTTCGTGTTCAGGCTCTCGAGGATCCGCGACTCGGCCGTCATGAGAGCGGTCATCACGGGACCCAGTCTGACACGCGTCAGGTCGTAAGGGTCAATCGCGGTCCACCTGCGTCACGAAACAGTCCGGAGCGGGTTGCCCCTCTGGGTGCAGCGACACCGATCGCCTGTCACGACACAGCACGAGGGGGGTCGCCCCTCACGGCGGCTCGCCCTCTTTCCGCGCGTTCTCCGCGTCCCGGCGTGCCTGATCCTCCTGCCTCAACTGCTTGACGATGGCCTGCTGCCGGTCCGCCTCCCCCCGCAGGCGGAGACGGTAGTAGACGGAGGTCAAGGAGACGTGGGCTTCGAGCCACTCTGGTGCTTCGTCCACCAGCTCCTCAAGGGTCTCCCGGGCCGCCTCGAGCTCGTTGGTGGCAATGTCGATGAGGGCGAGCTGGTACCGTACCGCGGGATCTCCCGGACGCAGCGCCAAGGCACGCTCCAGGTGCGTGCGCGCCTCGGGGTTGTTGAATTCTTGCCGAAGCAGGGCGCCGAGCAGGAGGTGAGATTCGAAGTCGTTCGGATTGAGGGCGAGCTCTCGCCGGAAGGCCTCCATCGCAGCCGCACCCTCTCCCATTCTCATCAGGACAGCCCCCCGGAGGCCGTTCGCGCTGGGGAGGTCCGGGTCGAGAGCCAGCGCCTTGTCCAGTTCTTCTATCGCCGCCAGGTCATTGCTGGCCTCGCGGCTGGCGAGCGCGAGGAGCAGGTGGGCTTCGGCGGAGTCTCCCCGTCGGAGGATGCGATCGAGGACCCGTTGACCGCGCTCGTACTGCTTGTCCCGCATGAGCGCGGTCCCGATCATGTAGAGGATGGCCGGGTTCTCGGGATCCTCCTCGAGACGCGGGTCGAGAAGCGCGATGACTTCCTTCCAGTGGCCGAGCTGGAGATGGCAGTCGGCCAGCAGGAGGGGGGCGTTGGGGTGACCAGGTGCTGTCTCAAGGACCCTCTGGAGCTCGTCGGCCGCGTCGCCGACACGGGCCGCCTTGTAGAGGGCGAGAGCGAGGTTGTAGCGGACGGCGACCTGGTGGGGCTGGGACGCAAGCGCCTCTCGGTACTCGCGAACGGCGTCCTCGTGCCGACCCAGCTGGGCGTAGACGACGCCCAGATTGCTGTGGGCCTCCCAGCTTGCGGGGACGAGCGCCAGGAACCTCTCGTATGCTTCCGCCGCTTGCTCGAGACGGCCGGCCTGTTGGTGCTCGATTGCCTCGGCCGCGATCGCCGCCGGGTCGGCTCCTGGCCGGTTGGCGGGGGCGACCTGTGCGGCCGTCGTGAGGACGAGGAGGAGGGCAGGCACGACTCCCATTTTGCCAGACTCCCCCACCCACCCGCCCACCGGACGGGGGCCACTCTCATCGGGCGACCAGGTCCAAGGCTGCTTCGAGGGCCTCGGGTCGGAAGGTCTCGACATCGAGCCGGCTCTCGAACCTCACCTGGCCCGCGGCGTCGACGACGAAGACCCGACTCGGGAAGGCATCAAAGGCGGCCTCGGCCCTCCCGTCCATTGCGTCCAGAGCGATCTCGTACCGAATGTCGAGGCGTCGACGACAGAGTGCGGCGTGCTCGGCACGCTCCTCCTCCCGGGCCGCTTCCGGCAGGCTCACTCCCTCGCGCCGGTTGACCGTGCTCTGCCACGCCTCTCCCTCGGGGTGCGCCTCGCGGATATAGACCAGCAGGAACCGCACTCTGTCCTGGTACCGAGCGTGAAGAGCGTTGAGTGGCGGGGCGCCGTGGCGGAGCTGGGGACAGGTGTAGCTGCCCAGTACGAGCACGAGGGGATGCCCGCGCAATGACGAGAGGCGGAACCACGTGCCGTCGGGCCGCCGCAGCTGCACGTCCGGGGCGGGGCGATCGACCAGAGGGGAAACATCGAGGGGCGGCTCGGTGTCGCCCGAGTGGTCCAGCGACACCAGAAGCGAACGAGCCGCCTCGGCCTGCGGTCGGAGCTGGACCGCACGGTCCGCGAAGAGCCGTGCCTCCTCGGGACGGCCGAGGGTCGCCAGGATCGATGCCAGGTGGTATTGGGCCTCGAAGTCGTTCGGGTCCGCGGCCACTGCATCGCGGAGCACGCTTTCCGCGCCCTCGGCGTCTCCGGTGAAGAGGAGCGCCCGCCCGTAGTACGAGTTTAGGGATGGCAGGCTGGGGTCGAGAGCGATCGCTCGGGAAAACTCCTCGACCGCCTGCGGGTAGTTCCGGGCCATGAAGGCCGCCGAGCCCAGCAGGTAGTGGGCCTCCGCGGTGTCTCCGCCCGCCATCAACCTCTCCACGAGGCGCTGCCCCTTCTCCTCCTTACCCCCTCGGACGAGGGCCATCCCCAACAGGTAGAGCAGGGCCCGGTTGTCCGGCTGAGCAGCCTCGAGGGGTCCCAGCAGCTCCTCCACGCGCGCGAAGTCGCCGAGGCGCAGCCGACAGTCGGCGAGCAGCAGCGTCGTGCGTACATCGTTGGGCTCGGCCAAGTGGAGCGAAGCGAGCTCCTCTGCGGCTTCCGAGATTGCGTTGGCCTTGTAGTGGGCGAGCGCCAGGTTGCGGCGAATCCGGTGGTCTCCAGGGACGATCTCGAGCGCCCTGCGATAAGCTCCGATGGCCTCCTCGTAGCGGCCAAGGGCGGCGAGCGCGACCCCGAGGTTCGACCAGGCCCCCGCGTGCCCCGCATTCAGCTCGACGACCTCGCCGTACGCCTCCACCGCCTCCTCGAGCTTACCTCGCTGGTGGAGCGACAGGGCCCTCTCGTAGGTGCCTCGGAGGTCCTCGGCCGGGAGTGGGGCCACGAGGACGAGGACGAGCATGAGTATGGCCAACGGTCGAGTCAGGCCCCTCCCGACGCTTCCTCCCGCCCTGCTCCAGGTCCAGCTGCCCACTCGAAGGCACTCTAGCACACCGCATCCAAGCGTAGCCGGCGGAGAGAGATCGGCCGTGAGCTGGCGTGGGACTCGACAACGTGTCGAGGTCCCGCAGCGGCCGGTCGGCCGGGGACTATACTGGTATGAACCCGCGCGCGGGGTGCGTCCCATGAGTCCACTCCAGATCCTTCCGCTTGTCCACCGCATCCTCGCGGCGGCCACGGTCATGGTCGGGCTCGCCGGGGCGGGCGTGCCCGCTCCGTCCGAGGAACTCCCGCCCCAGCCCTCGGACGCCACGGCCACTCCTGGGGACCCGGCCGCGGTGTTCGCCCGGGGCCAGGCGCTGCTCGAGTCGGGCGATGCAGCGAGGGCGGCCGCGGTCTTCGAAGCCATGCTGGCCGAGGGAGTCGAGCACCCAGCAGTACACTCCAACCTCGGAGCGGCCTACTCCCAGCTCGGACGCCTCGACGAGGCGGTCGAACAGCAGCGGAAGGCGGTCGCGCTCTCGCACGGCAACCCTGCCGTCCGGCTCAATCTGGCCATCGCCCTCACCAAGGCCGGCCGGATCGCGCAGGCAGCGGAGGAGGCAGCCCGGGTCGTGGCCGAGAAGCCTGAGCATCGGTCGGCCGTGCTGCTCCTGGCCGACTGCTATCTGCGCATGGGAGAGAGTGCCAGGGTCATTGAGTTGCTGGACCCTCTCGCCGGGAGCGCCCTTCAGGACGAGGCGGTCGCCTACCTGCTGGGAATGGCTCTCATGCGGGAGGGCGACCTCGACCGCGCCCAACGCGTGATCGACGGGATCCTCCGCCGGGAGACGCCCCAAGCCCACCTGCTGATGGCGACGATGTCGGTCGCGGCGGGGGACTGTGGGCGTGCGCTCGCCGAGCTGGATCGGGCGAGCGTGCTGGGGCCGCCCCTGCCCACGGAAGGCTTCCTCCGCGGCCAATGCTTGATGGAGGCGAACGATTGGACGGGGGCGGTCCAGGCCTTCCGTGACGAGATCGAGCTGGATCCCAACCACTTCGAGGCCCAGCTCCTTCTCGGCAGCCTCCTGCACGAGGAGAGCCGCAGCGAGGAGGCCCTCCGCCACTTCGAGCGGGCCGGCCAGCTCCGCCCGGGTCACGTCTCCGTTCAGTTCGGCGAGGGCTGCGCCCTCGCGGCTCTGGGGCGCGACGCGGAGGCTCTGCCGCTCCTCGAGGAGGTCGTCGCGCGGCAGCCGGGCAACCTGCGAGCTCATGTTCAGCTCGCCGGTGTCTACTTCCGCCTCGGCCGCCCCCAGGACGCCGCTCGGGAGCGCACGTTCGTCAAGAGGCTGATCGCCGATGGACAGGCCCATGCTGCGGCCGCGATTCGCGACTCCTTCACGGAGACGATCCACGGCGACGCCGCCTTGGAAGATCACCCCGCCCCGCCGAGCCCCTAGCCGAGCCTGCTCGAGAGGGGCTTCGGGACGATGCCATCGTCCTCTCGTCGTCGGGAGGCGCTCTTCTCCCAAGGCGCCCGGCGTACCCTGCACCCGGGGCCGGTAGTCGGCCTTCAGTGACTGGACGCCGGGCTCATCGTGAGGTTCTCCCACAGCTCGACCCAGCCGTCGCTGTTGAAGCCCGTGTCTGTCTTCGCGAAGGTGAAGCCGATCATGTTCCCGACGAGCATGTCCACATCGCCGTCACCGTCGTAGTCTCCGAGGTCGAGGGTCGTGTGCGACATCTTGCCCGCTTCGAGCGTGTGTCGGATGAACTCCCCCGTGGCCGTCTGCTCGAGCCACCCGATAGAGGCCATCCTCCCCAGCGTGCCGTCGGGATCGGGCAGGAACGAGCAGGCGGCGACGTCCTGGTCCCCATCCCCGTCGAGGTCGGCCGCCTGGGCTCTGTGCACGCCGGCCATGGCTGCGATGTCGCGTCGCTCGAAGACGAGGTCACCCTTGTTCTCGAGCCATCTGATGCCATGGTACGGCTTCACCGTCGCGTCGTCGAGGGTGTCGCCGTTGGTGAGGAGGACGTCGAGGTCCCCGTCTCCATCCATGTCGGCCATCTGCAGCCCGGAGTGGCCCCAGACCGGGGTCGGGGCCTTGAATATCTCCACCGGCTGGAACCCCCCCCCGCGCCTTCGGTTGAGATAGGCCATTACCCGCTCGTACTGTTGTGAGAGCAGGAGCACGAAGTCGATGCGTCCGTCGCCGTTGAGGTCGACGAGCGGGACGTGGATCGGGCCCGGGCGCGCGTCGATGGGAAACCCGACGAAGCGGGGCTCGTTCCAGTCCGTCGTCTCGTTCTCGTACAGTAACGTGCCTCCGACAGTGTGCCAGCCGAAGCACGCGACGATCAGATCCAGGTCTCCGTCTCCATCGAAGTCGGCCGCCCGCGCATCCGCGACTCGCGGGAGCTTCTCGATCAGCACCCGTCTCTCGAACTCGCCGGGGGCGGTCTGACGCAACCACACCACGCTGCCCTTCTCATGATCGGAGGGAAGGAAATCCCCGAGGTCGGCGACCAGAAGGTCCTGTCGCCCATCCTGGTCGAGGTCCACCATCTCCGCGTGGTCCGGGTTTGGGATCTTGGCGATCTCGCGCAGCGCGCCCGTCTTGTCGAGCGGGTCGCCGTGCAGCACGACCCCGTGCCCCATGTCGCACGCCACCACCTCCAGACGGCCATCGCCGTCGAGGTCCCAGAAGCGGACGTTGGCCACGATCGGCACCGGCGAGGCCTCAGGCGGGTCGAGGAGGTGACGCTCGAAGCGGAGCGGGCCTTCGGCAGGGGCCGGCCACGGCTCGGGGGGAGGCAGCTTCTCGAGGGAGCGGGCCTCGAAGTAGCGGTTGAACTCGGTCAGGTTCATCTGCCAGAGCGTGCTTTCGTCGCCGGGTGCGATCCCGGTGCCGGTGAGGCTCCGCTGCGCCATCTCCTGGATTCGCGTGCGCCACATGCCGCGCGGGAGGTAGTCGGGCGGCGGCTCCACGTGACACTTGGTGCAGGTCTTCTGCACGGTCGCGTGGAAGGTGTCGTCGGGGAAGCCCGTCCTCGGGGCCAGCGGAGGAGGCAGGGGGGAAGCCTCCTCTCTCGCTTGTGGAGCAGCTCCCAGAGTGAGGCCACCGAAGGCGGCGGCAAGAAGAACACACAAGACTCGCGATCGGACACTCACCTCACCAGAATAGCCCATCGCGGTCGCGGCTAGAGAATTTGTCGGCTGCTCTCGGTGCCACCGCAGAAGCGGACGAGTGTGTCGCGGGTCCGATCGAGGACCTCGGAGATGCGACCGAGCCGCCACGAGGCGGGAGCATAGCCGGTCACGAGGGCGCGCGTCGTCTCGAGCCGGATCATGGTCCGGGCGGAGTCGGAGGTGGGATTGCCGAACGGGCCTCTTGCATCCACCAGGACGGGGCGACCGTCCACGCTGACCCACCCTTTGCGGATTCCCTCGTAACCTTCGCCGGGGCCCCCGCGCCGCAGCGTCACCGGCGGGACGACGTGGTCGAGATCGTACAGCCCGAAGGGAATCTGTTCCCGAAGCGAGCTCAGGTTGAGCGCATCGACCAGAGTGGAGATCCGGTAGAGCGTCTGCCCCTTGAGCGCCCGCCGCAGCAGAGCCTCGCTCGAGGGCCGGGTCTTGGTGGGGTCGAGCCCGAGGCCCTTATAGAGCGTGCGCGCGTCCGCCGCCCCCGCGACCTCGCCGCTCGGCCGGTCGCGGTAGCACCCGCGCAGATCCGCGCAGAAGGCGTCGACCTCGGCATTCAAGGCGGCGTCGGTGGGGCGAACGGCGAGATTCTCGAGGTCGAGAATACCGAGCCGGACCTTGCCCGCGAGCGGCTCACCGATCGTAAAGTCGAGCTTCATTCCACCTCCGGACCGGCGATCAGCGCTCACCGCGGCGGGCCTGGCGTGGTCCGCGCCCGGCCCTGGGCGTACGGGACGGCGAGCAAGGTCCCAGGCTCCACCCGATGACCCGTGGATTATAGGGGCCGTTGACGGTGGCGATCCGCTGCGTGCCCTCGCCTCGCTTGTGTGGTCCCTCCATGCATTCCACAGGTGTTCACAGACGATGCTCGAGTTCCTTCGGGAGCGGAGAACGCTGTGCGGGTGGGGCCCCCCTGTCCGCGTCCGGCCCCGAGGGGGTGATCTGGAACACCGTGCCCTTCGCGACACAGAGCTTCTCGACGGGCATACACGCGGTGAAGGTGGCCCTCAACAGGGACGGCTCCCGCTGCGGTGAGCAGGTCCGCTTCAAGATCGTACCCTCAAGACAGGGGCCTTCCATCGGGAACAGAGGAGACGTATAAGAGGAAGATGGAGGATTTCAGGCTTGCGGCGCTCGCCGCGCTCGTGTTGACCTTCGGGCTGAGCGCTCCCTTCCTCCCAGCCTCGGCGCAGGAGGCCCCCGACACTCCGTCGTCTGAGGAGGAACCGCCGGCGCCTCCCTCCTACGACGAGGAGACTCCCGCCTTCCCGGCTGAGATCGAGGTCGTCACCGTCGACGTCGTCGTAGTCGACAAAGAGGGCAGGGCCGTTCCTGGCTTCGAGGAGAGCGACTTCGTGGTGAAGGAGAACGGGGTTCGCCAGACGCTCACGGGCTTCCAGGCGGTGGAGCTCCCCGCCCTTCCTCCCGCCGAGGAGCCGATCGCGCGCGTCCGGGTGTCGACCAACCTGGGCCCGGAGGCTCGGGCGGTCCGCACCTTCGTCATCGTGTACGACGAGGTTCACTTGAGCCCGGCCCAAGCCCTTCGGGGGAAGGCCGCCATCGGGGAGTTCCTGCGCACCGGAGTCCGCGACGGCGATCGGGTGTCGCTGATCGCCACTGCCGGGAGCACCTGGTGGAGCGCACGCATGCCCGAGGGGCGCGAGGCCCTCGTCACCATCCTCAAGCGGCTCGACGGACGCTACGTGCCCGACTCCTCGCCCGACCGGATGACCGACTACGAGGCCATGCGCATCATGGTCTACGACGACCCCGACGTCGGATACCAGGTGGAGCGACGCTTTGACGCCTACGGCCGGGCCGGACGGGAGAGGGAGGGCGATCGACAGTTCGCCGACACCCTTCGCACCAGATCGGGGGTGGGGATCATCGATCCCTACGTTCGCTCGCGGGCGCAGGAGGTCTATCGCCAGGCCGTCGAGCGGCGAAGGATCACGATGAAGGTGATGACCCGGGCCCTGCGAGGTCTGACCGGCGTTCGAGGCCGCAAGGCGATGATCCTGGTTTCCCAGGGCTTCGTCTTCGAGCCGGGCTTCAAGGAGATGAGGACGCTCGTCGATGCCTCGCTCCGGGTGAACGTGCCGATCCACTTCATCGACACCCGGGGCCTCAAGGCCCTGCCGGACTCCATGACCGCCAGCTTCATGGGGGCCAACCTGGATGTGCAGGACACCGTCGCCGTTCTCGCGGACATCACCCGGGAGGCCGAGGGGTCGGTCAACGTGGCTCTCGACACCGGGGGGCTCGTTGTCAAGAACACGAACGACCTCGAGAGCGGTATCAAGCGCGTCTCCGCCGAGTCCCAGGCCTACTACCTCCTCGGCTACAACCCCTCGAACACTGCGCGCGACGGCAAGTTCCGTGAGATCGGGGTCGAGCTCAGCTCGGGCCCGAAGACGAAGGACCTGAGGATCCGCGCCCGTCGCGGCTACTACGCCCCCTCGGACGGGGCAAGGAGCGAAGGGCAGAGCAGGGACGACCCCGAGATCGTCCGCGCCCTCGACTCACCCTTCGAGCAGCGCGAGGTGCCTCTCAGGGTCTGCGCCTTCGCCTTCGACGAGGCGGCCACGCTCAACCGAATCAACGTGATGATCGCGGCCGAGATCGACATCCGCGAGCTCGAGATCGTGGAGGAGGACGGGCGCTACAAGGGAGAGGTCGCCTTCCTCATCGAGGCCCAGCACCGCGAGACCGGCGAGTACTACCGCACGGACGAGAAGATAGAGATGGCGATGCGGCCCGAGACCTTCGCACGTCTGCGGGTCGAGCGGCCACACCGTCGCGCGGGAGTTCTCCCTGGCCCCCGGGGGCTATCAGGTGAAGGTCGTCGTCCGGGACCTGGCGACGGGGAGAATCGGATCCGTCATTCACGACTTCGAGGTCCCTCGGGCCGAGGGTTTCCGCCTCTCGACCCCCCTGATCTCGGACGCCCTCGAGCGTCAGACCGGCGGGGCCAACGCACCGCCCCGCCCCGTCCTGCGGGTCCGGCCAAGCTTCACCCCCGGCTCCACGATGTGGGTGCAGTACACCGTGCTCGGGGCGGAGAAGGACGCCTCCTCGTACCTCCCTCACGTCTCCGCCGGTTACGAGATCCGACGGACCGACGGGGCCCTCTTCAAGAGCGCCCCCGCGACTCGGATAAGGCCCACGTCCATCGGATCTCTGCTGCGCCTGAAGGGCATCAACCTCGCGGGGATCGAGGCGGGCGAGTACGAACTCGTCCTGAAGGTCCGCGACGAGGTCGCCGGCCGCGATCTCGAGGTGCGAGAGCCCTTCTCCGTCACGACCGGCTGATCGGTCCCCGCTATTGCTTCTTCAGGGCGTCGATCATGCCCTGAGCCGACGCCACGTTCGGCGCGTCGGCGGGGGCCAGCTCGACGTACTTCTGCAGGCGTGCTATGGCCTCGTCCACCCTGCCCATGCCGATGAGCGTCGTGCCCAGGTGGAACTGGATCTCGACGTTGTCGGGATCGAGCTCCTCGAGCTCGAGGAAGGTCGCCTCGGCGTCCTGGGGACGGCCCGAGTCCTTGTACATCACCGCGAGGTTGTACAGGGACTGGGTGTCCTCGGGATCGAGCTCCACCGCCATCTCCGCCTCGATGATGGCCTCATCGCGATTGCCGGCCTGGGCCAGAAGCACCGCGAGGGCACCGTGTGGTTCGGGAAAGTCAGGGTCCAGCTCCGCCGCCTTGCGGAACTCCATCTCCGCGCGGGCGAGGTCGCCCTTCTTCCTGGCCGCCAGGCCGATGTTGTGGTGAACCTCGGGCAGATCCGGGGCCGCCGCCGCCACCTTCTCGTAGGCGGCTAGGGCCTCGTCCAGACGCCCCGCGGCGAGGTGCTCGTTGGCCGCGTCGAGCTCGGCAGCGAGGTCCCCGGCCATCTCCTCCGCGGTGGGACCCCTCGGGGTCTCCTCCTCCGGCTCCGGGGGCGGTGGAGGAATCGTCCTGGCGTGCAGGCGGAACACGGGAGGCTTGTCGGGATGGATGATGTCCCGGACCACGAAGTCCTTCTGCGTGACGTCCGGGAAGCCCTCACGGCTGAACGTGATGTCGTAGAGTCCGGACCAGACCCTGAGGTGGATGAAGCGACCGTTCTCGTCGGTCTTCGTGCGGTAATTCTGGGGCATGTGCCCCTTGTACTGGAGAAGCACCTTCACGTCCGGGATCGGCTCACCCTCGGGCGTGAGAACGAACCCCTCAGCGTTGGTCGTAGCCTGGGCCGCGGCGCCCGCCGGCATTAGCAGTGCGAAGGCCGCAAGCACCGCCGCGGCACCAATGATCTGTCGTCTCATCTGTCGTTCTCCCGAGGGCCTTCGGCCGGGGCATTCATCCCGGGGCGGGCGCGGCCAACCGCGCTGCCCGCCTGATTCAGCACGAAGTGAGCCCTCTGGTGGGCCACGAGCCCGCCCTGCTTGAAGAGGACTCGGACCTCGTAGCGTCCGGGCGCCCATCCTGCAAGCGGTACCGTCGCCAGATAGGGCACGCGCCCGGAATCGTCCGGTGGGGACAGCTCGGCAAGGGATTGGCCCAAGACGTTCCCGTCTCTCAGGAACTCCAAGAGCAGGTCGGCGCGGGTCGCCGGCGACGTGGGATACGCCACGAGAAAGAGCGAGAGGTCTCCGTCGGGATTCACCCGGGGCTCGCGGATGAAGGGGACGATCCGGTTCTCTCCCTGGCGGAAGGGGTCCCCCGTCGAGAGCACCCCGCGGGGAACGGTCTCCGTCCGCTTGACGAACGCGATCTCGCTCAGGGCCATACCCGCGGCGGGCTCTGCAACCTCGAGGACCTGCCGGCTCACACTGTAGGTGCCCGCCATCTGGTCGGTGACCGCTGTCTCCACCGAGTAGCGTCCCTCGGGTGCGGTGAAGGATCGGAGGAAGACGATGTTGCCGCGCTTGAGCTCTGTCCGCCGCTGGCGGGGCAGGAACACCGGCGTGTCTTCGCTGAACTTCTCCACGACCCGCCCCGTGGCATCGCGCAGGACGACCAGGATCGAGAAGTGCGCTCGGTCGATGTCGCCGCGGTCGTCCGATTGGAACCGGATCCCGGCCAGCGGCACCTCGAGGACGAGGGAATGGCGCACCCCACCCGGCTCCGGCCCGAAGCGAAAGAGCCTCGCTCGAAGCGGGAAATCCTCCGGACGGGGACGGACCCTCAGCGCCCGCAGCAGATTCACCTCGAAGGGAAAGGTGGCGGTCCCTTCGCCGGGGGGGAGGGCGAAGTAGCCACTGCGGGCCTGGACGATCACGTCGGGCCGCGAGACCTCCACCTCGATGCGACGAAACCTCTCATCGTACTCGGGGTTCGTGGGTGCGTAGACGATCTCGTAGTAGCCCCGCAGGTCGCCGACAGCGCGCTCGATCCCCTGACGCAGGTCGTTAGTGTTGGCAATGAGCCTCCCCCCGGTGCCGGCGGCGAGGTCGCCCAGGGCCCCCTGGGCGTCCATGCGCAGGGCGTTCTCCGCGGTCTCCATGGCCAGGACCTGTTCGCGGGTCACCGGCTCCATCCCCCTGCTCGTCACCTGGCGCTGCGAGGCGAGGGTCGCCTGCTGCAGCGTCCGGTGGGTGGCCTCGAGCGTGCGCTCCTCGGTGAGGCCCCGCGCGTCCACCGCGTAGATCGCCACGTTGGCCCTGTTCGCCTCGCTGATCGCGGAGCGAAGGACGTGCTCGAGCTGAGGAGGAACCTGGATGCCCTGAGAGAAGAAGAGGATCGTCTTGCGGCCGGCCAGCCTTTGCTGCTGCTTCGAGAGGGCCAGGAGCGAGTAGAGAGAGGAGTGGCCCTGCTGCTCACGCTGCAGGCTCTGAGTGAAGCGCAGGGCGTCAACGGCCATGCGCGCCATGCTGACCTCCTGGCCGTAACGGGCGGCCGCCGCCACCTCGCTGGGGCTGTCGATGGCGCCCAGGCTGGCCAGGCGTTGCCGGGCGTCGCGCTCGATGCGCACCGCTTCCTCGAGCTGGTCGGTGGCGTTGGAGTACTGCGTGTCGATCTCGCCGGTGGCCTCGAGGACCGCCTCCTCGATCTCCTTTCGGTTCGAGGTGAACTGCTGCACCAGGCGCAGCGTCTCGCGGACCTGGAAGACGGACACCAGAAGGTCGGCGTCGCCGCCCAGGTCGGCCAGGGTCAGGCCGGCCCGGCGAGCGATCTGGCGGCCGTCCGGCCCGAGCTGGTCGAACACGAGCGTCACAAGGTTGACGTGGGGGCTCTCCTCGGAGGGCGGAGGCTCTTGCCCCTCCCGTGGGAGAAGGGCAACCGTCCTATCGGGCGGCTCCTCGCCGGTGGCGCGCAGCTGGAACGAGACCACAGGCTGGCGAACCCCGTCCTCGTAGACCTCGATCTCGCTCTCCCGCAGGTCTCGGACGGTGTGGCCCTTCTTGTCCCGGACGACGACGTCGAGCACGACGACCTCGGTCCCGGCGCGAAACCTGGGGGTCGTCTCCTCCTCCTCGGTCGGCGCCGACGGCTCGGCCCGCGCCCAGTGCAAGCCCGGGGGAGCGGAGAGGATGATGAAGACGAGCGGGACGAGGGTGACGCGCGGGAACGTCATCGGACGATTATATGCGGCCCACCAGCGGGCAGCCCGCGGGGCTCCGAGCCGGCGAATCCCCCGGCAGCAAAGCCTGCACGGTTCTGCCTCGGCTGAAGAGAGGAGAGGCGGGCGCGGTCCCGAGGTCGCGCCCGCCAGGTTTAGTCCGCTGGGGCTTGCCCTAGAAGGTGAACCTCACCGCGAGTTGGACGATGCGCCGTCCGTACTTGTTGTTCTCCGGCAGCCGGCCGAAGTCCGGGTCGCTCAGGACGCCGTCTTCGTAGCGCAGGGTCAGGTTGGTGCTCGGTCGGGATAGGCGATCGGGTGGTTGAACACGTTGTACGCGTTCGCTCGAAGCTGCAGCCTCTTGTCGCCGCCCAGGTCGAAGTTCTTGTAGAGCGACAGGTCCGGTGTTCCAGTAGGTCTGCGCCTTCATGTAGGGCATGTTGAAGCTGCCGTTGTTGCCGGGCGTCGGAGCGGCGAAGCAGCCGGGTTGATAAGGTAGCCGCTGGGAACATTCTCGGCCGGATTGCAGGTGAGCACCGGCTGCGCACGAGCTCTGCGGAGAGCCCATGATGTTCCGCGCGTCGAGGGTGACGCCCCCCACGCCGGTACCGGTCAGGCCGAAGTTGTTCCCGGTTGCGATGTACGGCAGCGGGGCCCCGTCGACCGTAGCTGACGATGCCGGCGAGCTGCCAGCCGCCGAGGACGTGGTACATCGCGCCGCTGTCCCGGCTCGGCTCGGGCAGCAGCCAGCTGAAGCTGGCGGTGGCCACTTGAGTGCGGTCATAGTGGAGGACACCGTAGTTGTAGTCACGGTACGGCAGGTGGATGTACTCGGAGAGCCCGAGACCGCCCTCGATGCCGCGGTAGCCCGTACCTTCGAGAACGTGTAGGCCAGCGTGTAATTGAATCGCCCCCTCTGGCGCGCCAGCAGCGCCTGGAGCCTGGTAGTGCGAATCCAGGCTGTGCCGGAACACGTTGAGGTCGCCATACTCGCCCAGCGGTCGATAGTCGTTCTCGTCGCCGTTGGGGTCGTTCAGCATCGCCCCGACGGGAACCGCGTTGTGGTTCCCGCGGAGTTGAAGTTCAGGTTGTTGAGGCCCTTGTTCCCGACGTAGCTGAGCTCGATGTTCATCGACCACGGCAGCCGCTGGTTGAGGCTGAGGCTCCAGTTCCAGGTGGTGGGCTGCTTGTCGTCGTTGATGTCGATGGCGGAGCCGTCGAAGACGGGGTTACCCTCCTCGACGATGTTGTCGACCGCGGCCAGCGTGGTACCCCCGCCGTGGGTGTACGGAGAGGACTCCGGCGCTCAGGTCGAGCAGGCCATCGTAGGGCTGCTGGGCGTCGTGCAAGAGATACAGGCCGGCACCGCCGCGAACGACGGTCTCACCGGTCCCGGTGACATCCCAGGCGAAGCCGACGCGAGGCTGGACGAACCACGAGTGTCGACACCGGCCATCGACACGCTGGAGTCGTGGCGTTGTAGGCCAGGCCCGGGAACGCTCGCGGGGTGCGGTTCGGATCGTAGGACTCTGGTCGAAGACTACGATGCCATTCTTCTCGCGGTCCTCCCACGGCTGGAAGCGCGAGGCCGGGCCCCGTAGTTCAGGGTGAGGCGCGGGCTCGTCTTCCAGGAGTCGTTAACGAAGACCTCGAACCGGTTCCAGCCGATGTTGTGGAGGACCTGGAGGGAAGCCTCCTGGTACTCCGCGACGTTCCCCATGAGAAGGTCGGCAAAGGTGTTGCCCGAGCTGAGTCGTTGCTCCAGGGAGTGTCGACAGGAATCCGTTGCTCCACTCGTTGCCGGGCTGGTCGTTCGGGATCCACTCCAAGAAGAACCCGAACTTCGCGGTGTGCGTGCCCCAGACCTTGGTGACGTTCTGGGTGACGGCGTACTGCCACTTGGTCGGCAAAGAGGATCGGGTCGAAGCCGCCCGGGGCCCACTGGTTCGGTCCGGATGGCCCGAACTCCGATTGTGCGTCGACGGCACGTGCTGGTTGGGATTGTTGAAGATCCCCTGGTACGGGTAGCCGAGCGCGCTCTTCTCGACCGCGCTGCGGTCCTCGAACTGGTTCGGGAAATCGATGTAGGTGACGGCCAGGATCGTCTCGCTGGTCAGGGTCGGGTCGAAGACATGGGTCAGGCTGCCGGTGATCGAGTCGGACCGGTTGGGGGCGGTGACGTGGTCGGGTAGGGGACGTTGTCGCCACTCTGCCGCCACCAGAGGCCGATGACGAAGTTCTGGGTCTCGCGTTGCAGGTTGTACCGGACGAACATCTTGGTGTTGTCGGAGATGTTGAAGTCCACCCGGGTGAGGAACTGGTGGTTCGGCTGGTCGACGAGCAGGTTGTCGACGTAGTTCCAGCCACCGGTCGGGCCGGATCCGCGTTCGGTTCGGCAGAAGGTCCGAGGAGCAGACCGACCGGCGGGATCGATCATGTTGCCGGGAATGACGCCGTGGACACGCCGTCGTCTGGGAATGGAGTTGACGCCGTCGCCGCTCAGATCGAGGCGCGCAGCTCGCAGAAGTCGCCGTTCAGCATCGACCGGGTCGGCACCCAGGAGCGCACGAGCCCAGTGTCCAGTCGCTGCTGGTAGTACTCGTACCCGACAAAGAAGAACATCTTATCGCGGTTCTTGTTGAATCCTCCGAAGGAGAGGGGACCGCCGAAGGTGAAGCCGGGGTAGACGAACTTGTTCTTGACCCGCTCCTTGCCGATCGAGTTCAGCTACCAGCTGTTGGAGTTCAGCCTGCAGTCACGGAAGTACAGAAAGGCGGACCCATGGAAGTCGCGGCCGCCCGACTTGCTGACCACCGACATCGAGTTCGGGCCTTTCGAGTACTCGGCGGCGAAGCTCGACTGCATGACCTTGAACTCCTGGATGAACTCGGTGTTCGGGATTGACTGAGGTCGCGCAGTTGCAGCCCGGGTCGGCGCCCGGGGCGCCGTCGACGGTGATGTCGAGCGACGATCGTCGGGGTGCCGTTGGCGGAGATGTTGCCGATCGTGCTCTGGCTTGCCGCCGTGTCTCGCCGTTGCCGTTGATGCCGATGATCTCGCCGGTGAAGCCCGGGCTGTTCTTGGTCCGGTTGTCAGGAGTCATGCCGGGAAGGATGCGCAGCAGCTCGGCGGCACTCGAGGAGACGATCGGGATGTTCTCGATGACGTCGGAGGTCAGGGTCGTGCTCTTCTCACCGCTGTTCAGCGGGGTGAGCTGGACCTCGGCGGTCACCGAGACGGTCTCGGCGATGGTCGCAACCGAGAGCGGTAGGTCGCGCAGCGTGCGGCAGTCGCCGGCGTTCAGCTCGATACCGGTGACCTCGTAGGTGTTGAAGCCCTGGAGCGCCACCTGGACGGTGTACGTGGAGGCTGGGACTGCGACGAAGGCGAAGAAGCCGTCGGCGTTGGTGACGGAACGACGCTCGACGCCCGAGTCCTCGTTGATCAGAAGGACGTCGGCGCCCGGGATGACGCCCCCGGACTCGTCGACGACCGTTCCGTTCAGCTCGGCGGTCATGCGCTGAGCGTAGGTGGTCCCGGGCAACGCGAGCAGCAATGCCAGGACCGGGATGACGCAGGCCAGCCACGCCATCCTACGGAATGGGTTACCCGTCATTGGTTCTCCTTGGTTTCTCCGGAAACGGGAGAGGTTTCGCATCTGGATTGACGTAACGACACCGGAAGAAGATGGCCCGACGGTGAAGAACCTCTCGCGACCGGTGATTCCATTTCTCTCTGGCGAACATGTTCGCCTGGCGGAGAGACGCCAGACTTGAGACAAAATTCTAGACACATGTGAAACGCAGTCAAGAGAAAAGGAACGATCTAGACCATACAACCCACGACGCTCAAATCGCCAACGGAGAATTGAACTCCGATCCGGTATTTCGTAGAGCTTAACTCTTTACGACAGATGAAAGATCATTGCTCGCCCGGAAAAGCGATCCAGATGTTTGAAGCCCTGATGATCCATACTCCAAACGGGACGATCGCACCACCGCGGCGGGACGCCGATCATAGACGCTATGAGGGGCTCAGCGCGGGGCCGCGAGGAGGTTCGTGATCTCGTCGATCGCGGCCTTCGCCGTGCCCGACGAGGCCACGTGGTGGCTCACCAGCACCGCGAACGCGCGCCGCTCGCCGCCTTCGGTGTCGACGTAGCCCGCGAGCGCGTTCACACCCTTGAGCGCGCCGGTCTTGGCGACGACCCGGGCCTGGGCCGGCGTGCCGCGCATCCGCTCCTCGAGCTGGCCCGAGACGCCGGCCTCCGCCAGCGAGGCCCGAAAGACCTCGCGGTCGGGGTGCCGGTCCATGGCCACCAGGAGCGCGACGAGGCCGCCGGGCGTGACGACGTTCGTGTGCGAGAGCCCGGAGCCGTCCTCGAGGCGCCAGCCCGCGCGGGGCACCTCGAGTCGATCGAGAAACCGCTCGACGGCTTCGAGTCCCTTCTCCGTCGAGCCCTCCCCGAGGACCTCGAGGCCGAGCCGGCGCAGCAGCAGCTCGGCGTGGAGGTTCTGGCTCTCCTTGTTGACCTTCTCGATCCGCCGGGCCAGTGGGATGCCGTCGCGGGTGGCGAGCACGCGGGCTCCGGGCGGCAGGGGGTCGGACGACGTGGTGACGCCCCCCCACACCGGGATGCCCTTCGCCTCCAGGACCTCGCGGAAGACCGTGGCCGCGAAGCGGGCCGGGTCCTCCACCGCCACGTCCCCTTCCCAGGCCCCGCCCCGGGGAAGGACCCCGGACAGGAGGATGCGATTCGAGCCGAGGGGCCTTTCGAGGACGACGTCTTCCTCCGCTCCTTCGGACCCGGTGAACACGGAGGACTCGACCGCGACGTAGGACGTGCGGGGCTCCACCTCTATCACTGCCGGGTCGCCCCGGCGCTCTCCTGGCGCGAGGGTGACGCGCACGACGTTGTCGTGGAAGGTCAGCGCCGAGACCTCGGCGCCATACCCCCAGGCCAGATCCTCCAGCATCCACGCGGGGCCGCGGCGGTCCCCGCGGAAGGCCCCCTCGTGGCCGACGAGTCGCCCCTCGATCCGCCGGACGCCCGCGGCCCAGAGCGACTCCGCCAGCGCCTCCAGGGCCGCGGTCGCAGACGCGTCGTCGAAACGGCCGGAAAGGCCGGGGTCCCCGCGGCCCACGAGGTACACGTCGCCAAGGAGTCGCCCCCGGCCGTCGAGCCGTGCCGTGGTTTCGACGGTCGTGCTGACCCGCGCCTCGGGCCCGAGAGCATCGAGCGCGGCGGCGGTGGTGACGAGCTTGAGCGTCGATGCGGGGGGGAAACCCTTGTCGGCGTTGTGCTCGTAGAGGGTTCGGCCGCTCTCGAGGCTCCGCACCTCGATCCCCCAGAAGGCGTGGGAGAGCTCGGGACGCTCGAGGATGCGGTCGATGGCCGACGCGAGCGCGTTGCGCGCCGGGTCGGCGCGCGTGGGCGTGGCCACGACGAGGGCCAGCGCCGCGCTCACGGCGAGTCGTTGCCTCGTGCTCAGGATGACTCCTCCATTAAGGCGGCACACCCCGCGGCGACGATCTGCCGGACCTCCTCGGCCAGGGCCTCGGCCTCCTCCGGGCCGCGGCCGGAGACCGGGACCGCCGGGTGCAGACGGACACCCACCGTCCCCGGCGCCAGGCTGAGGAGCCCTCGGGGAACGACCCGCTTCACACCGACGAGGGAGACCGGCACGACCGGGACCCCGGCCCGCAGGGCCAGGCCGAGGCTGCCCCTCTTGAAACGACGCACGGTGGCGTCCGGGCTGCGCGTCCCCTCCGGGAACACCACGACGCTCGTCCCCTCCCGGATGCGTTGGGCGGCGTCGGCCAGGCTGCGCCGCGCCCGGAAGGCGTTCCTCCGGTCGATGCCGATGTGCCGGGAGGCCCACACCGCCTGGCCGAGGAAGGGGATGAGGTAGATCGAGCGCTTGTGGATGATCCGGAAGTCGACGGGGAGGTGGCCGAAGACGATGGGGATGTCGAGGGCGCTGTTGTGGTTGGCGGCGTAGACGGCCGGTCCCCTGGGCAGGTGCTCCAGGCCCTCCACTTCGACCTCGATCCGGCCGATGCCCAGGAGCGCGCGGCTCCAGATCCCGGCCAGGCTGCGGCACGCCCGGCCGCTGCGGTCGACGATCCCCACCACGATGGCGGCCAGCGAGAGGACGACGGTGACCGCGGCGGCCAGCGGCGCCTGGACGAGCAGCCGGACCACCGCGCGAATGGTCTACTCCGTCCGGGCCGCCGGCGACGAGTCCGCGGCGCCGCGCCGCGAATCGGCCGTCTCGGACGAGGGGACGCGGTCGTTCGCCTCTCTTCGTTCACCCCGTTGGGAGCGGCGCTCGCCCGAGCGACGGGAGTCGTTCTCCGACGGTCCGGAGCCCGGGGCCTCCGGCCAGCGACAGAAGATCATCTTCCCGGCGGTGGTCTGCAGCACGCTGGTGACGGTGACCTCGATGGTCTTGCCCAGGGCGCGTCTGCCCTGGTCCACGACCACCATCGTCCCGTCGTCGAGGTAGGCCACCCCCTGCCCCGCCTCCTTGCCCTCCTTGAGGACGAAGACGCGGAGGACCTCGCCCGGCAGCACCACCGGCTTCAGGGAGTTGGCGAGCTCGTTGATGTTGAGCACCGCCACCCCACGCAGCTGCGCCACCTTGTTGAGGTTGAAGTCGTTGGTCACGATCTTGCCGCTCATGTGCCGGGCCAGCTCGATGAGCTTGAGGTCCACCTCGCGGACCTCCGGGAAGTCGGTCTCCACGATCTGCACCTGCATGTGGGCCATCTTCTGGATCCGCGCCAGGACGTCGAGGCCTCGCCGCCCGCGATTCCGCTTCAACGAATCGGAGGAGTCCGCGACCTGCTGGAGCTCTCGCAGCACGAACTGGGGGGCGACCAGGGTGCCCTCGAGGAAGCCGGTCTCGCAGATGTCGGCGATCCGCCCGTCGATGATCACCGAAGTGTCGAGGATCTTGTACTGGTGCAGCCGGGAGGCGTCCTTGAACGCGGCGATGATGCGCGCCGGCTCGAACCAGTCCCCGTGGTGAGCCCCGATGACCATCCCGATGTAGACCAGGAAGACGATCAGGAGCATGTGGATGAAGTTCTCGGCGGCCAGGTCGAGCCGGTCGATCACGCCCAGGACGAGGGATGCGCCGATGAGCCCGGTGACGCCCCCGACCAGGGCGCCCACCATGTCGTGGGCGGAGACCCGGCGGAGCCTCAGCTCGAGGCCGATGATCCCGAGGGCGAAGAGGACGCCGAGGGCGAGCCCGGCGAGAGGCCGGCCGGGGACGGGATCGTAGTGCCAGCCCGCCCAGCCGAGCGCCAGCACCACGAGGGTGCGGAACAGGATGAGCCACATGGTGAAGCCTTTCGGGGCCGGCGAGGGCGGCCCCCGGTCGTGAATGAAGCGGAGTCCGGCATGATCATGACGCGCAGGTCGGGCCCATCATAACCCCGAGGCCGCACGGGGCAAGGGCGGCGAGCGGGCTCAGGCGTCGCGGAGGAGGGTGTCGAGGGCCTCCTCCAGGGTCGAGACCCCCACGAGGCCGATCCCGGGGTCGGCGTCTTCGGGCACGTTGCGGGCGGGGAGGATGCAGCGGGTGAAGCCCATCTGGGCGGCCTCGCGCACCCGGAGCAGGGCCTGACCGGCGCCCCGCACCTCCCCCCCGAGGCCGACCTCCCCGAAGATCACGGTGTGGGGCGTCAGGGGACGGCCCCGGAACGACGACGCGATGGCCGCCGCCACCCCGAGGTCGGCCGCGGGCTCGTCCACATCGAGCCCCCCGGCCACGCTCACGAACACGTCGTCCCCGAGGAGCTCCAGCCCGACCCGCTTCTCCAGGACGGCGAGGAGGAGGCTCGTGCGGTTGGGATCGATGCCCAGGGACATGCGACGGGGGGTGCCGAAGGAGGTGGGCGAGACGAGGGCCTGGACCTCCACGAGCATGGGCCGCGACCCCTCGATCGTCGCCACCACCGCCGAGCCCGGCGCCCCTTCCTTGCGCTCGGCGAGGAAGAGGGCGGAGGGGTTGGGCACCGGCTTCAGCCCGGCGCCGGTCATCTCGAAGACCCCGAGCTCGGAGACCGCCCCGAAGCGGTTCTTGACCGCCCGGACCACCCGGTGGTGCTGGCGCTTCTCGCCCTCGAAGTAGAGAACGGTGTCGACGATGTGCTCCAGCGACTTCGGGCCGGCGAGGCTGCCGTCCTTGGTCACGTGGCCGATCAGAAACGAGGTGATCCCGCGCCGCTTGGCCAGGAAGAGGAGCTGGGTCGCCACCTCCCGCACCTGGCTGATGCTCCCCGGGGCCGAAGGGAACCGGGACGAGAACACCGTCTGGACGGAGTCGACCACAAGGGCCGCCGGCTTCAGGGTGTCGACCTCCTCCAGGATGCGCTCGAGGGAGGTCTCGGCCATGAGGAAGAGCCCGCCCCCGGAGATGCCCAGCCTCTCTCCTCGCATCCGGATCTGACGCTCCGACTCCTCGCCGGAGACGTAGAGGACGCTCCCGTGGGTCCGGCCCAGGAGGTGGGCCACCTGCAGGAGGAGCGTGCTCTTGCCGATCCCGGGCTCGCCCCCGATGAGCACGAGGGAGCCGGGGACGATCCCGCCCCCGAGGACGCGGTCGAACTCTCCGATTCCGGAGGCCACCCGGGGCTCCTCGCCGGCGTCCACGAGGTCGAACTCCGTCGGGCGCGAGGCGCCCCCTGGGAGCGCCATCGGGCCGGGCCGCCCGCGCCCCGGAGGAGGGGCGACCTCCTGCCGCTCCTCGACCAGGCTGTTCCACTCCCCGCAGTCCGGGCAGCGGCCGAGCCACTTGGAGCTCTCGAACCCGCAGGCCTGACAGACGAAGACGGTGCGGACCTTGCTCACCGGCGACCGCTCTTCAGGAGGACGGGCACTAGCTGGGGTGCCACTCCAGGTTCTCGAAGCGGGTGAACTCCTTGATGAACGCGAGCCGGCGGCTCCCGGTGGGACCGTTGCGCTGCTTGCCGATGATGATCTCCGCGATCCCCCGGTTCTCGTCGGTGGCCTTGTACTCCTCCTCCCGGTAGATGAACATCACGATGTCCGCATCCTGCTCCAGGGCTCCGGAGTTGTGGCTCACGATCCCGTCGGCGAGCCAGCTCGCAGGGCCGGGGACGGTTAGGTCGTAGACGTCCTCCTCCCCCGCCGGCTCGACCGTCACCACCCGGTCCCAGAAGAGGTCGCTGTCCGCCAGCGAGCGGAGGTCGTCATCATCGAGAAGCTCGGCGTAGCTCGCCATCGTGTCTCGTGACGGGGCGAAGTTGAAGTGCGCCGCGCCTCCGTACGAGGTCCCTCTCATTGCGGCCATCGCCCTTTGGGTGACACCCCGCCGCCGCATGGCGCTGCGCACGCCGGCGAAGGCCTCCCTGGGGAGCGTGTCTGCGTTCGGGTTTGCCACGACGCCCGACAGCGCCACCTCCAGGGCGCTCGCCGGCGCGCACCGCGGTCCGAAGGCGCCGACGGTGGCGAGGAACCGCCTCTGCGCTGACGCGCCGCTGATCACTACGGCGTGGCAGGGGCGGGCGTCGCCCTGATGGACCGTGTACGTCCTCGCGACGATGCCAAGACGAAGAAGAAGGGCCGCCACGTCGGCGGCCAGTCCAGGGCTCGCCGTCGAGAAGTTGACGCCCGCGCTCCCGCGGCTGCCCGGCCGTCGTGGGGAGATGGTCCCATCCGTCGCCCAGAGGTGTCTGAGCAACAGCGCGATCTGATCGTCGGGCAGCCTGAACGCGTCTTGCGGAACGCGCTTCGCGTGCGACCGCTGACCGAAGATCCCGAGCTCTCGCAGCCAGAGGTTCACCCCAGCCGGGTGCCAGCGGTTCCCGTTTCCGCTGATGACGAGCTGATGCCAATTGCCGCGACCGGCGTGGCGGTTCACCGTGGCACCGAACTCTTCCCTCGCGGCCTCGGAGACGAGGCGGCTGTTGTCTTCGGAAGCGGTGGTGTAGCGGAGAGGCTGGTGGACGAGGTAGCTGCCGTCACCGATCAGGTGGCCGAGCAGTGCGACGCGCGCCTCCGGCCAGCGCTCGATGCGCTCCGGCCCGGGCAAGCGACGGGCGATGGCGAGCCGCCGCCCTGGCTCCAGGTCGGCCACCCTCACCCACCCGGAGGCACCCAGGAGGCGGTGCCGCCCGGTGGCCCGAATGCGGCGGCCACTCGCGAGATTGACGTCGAAGACAGCACGGCGACCCACCTTCCACACCCTGTCGCTGACCGCGCGTTCGATCCGCTGGTCGGAGGTCACCGCCAGCACCTCGGGAGTCGTGCCCACGAGGTCACGAATCGGCATCCGTCGCCCGTCCGCCAGGGCCACGAGGGTGTCTCCGGTCACGCACTCCCGGAGATCCGACAGCTGGGGGCGCCTGTCCGTCCGCGCCTCGGGGGCGCGGGAGAGCTGGGAGAGGGCGATGACGGGGACGTCCAGCTCCTTGGCCAGCCCCTTCATGGAGCGGCTGATGGCCGACAGCTCCTGCTGGCGGTTCTCGATCCGGCCCGCGCCGGTGACGAGCTGGAGGTAGTCGACGATGATCAGGCCGAGCCCGTGCTCCGCCTTCAGGCGGCGGCACTTGGCCCGCATCTCGAGCGGGGTGATGGTGGCGGAGTCGTCGATGAAGATGCGCGCCTGGGAGAGGTCGGTGTAGGACTTGGCCAGCCGGGCCCAGTCCTTCTCGGTGAGCTTGCCGGTGCGCAGGCGGTGGGCGTCGATCCGGGCGTCGGCGCAGAGCAGCCGCAGGGCGAGCTGGGCCCGGGACATCTCGAGGGAGAAGACGCCGACCGTCTCCCCCACCTTCTGTGCGGCGTGCTGGGCCACGTTGAGGCAGAACGAGGTCTTGCCCATGGCGGGGCGGGCGGCCACCAGGATCAGCTCGCCCTTCTGGAGCCCGCTCGTCATCTCGTCCAGGTCGACGAAGCCGGTGGCCAGCCCCGTGACCACGTCCTTCGACTGGGAGAGCTGGTCGATCGTCCGGAAGCTCTCCTTGACGATCTCCCCCATGTCCACGAAGCCCTGGCGGATGCGACGCTCGGCGATGTCGAAGATCGCCTTCTCCGCCCGGTCCAGCAGCTCCGAGGCCTCGTCCTCGCCCTCGAAGCACTCCTGAACGATGCGGTTGCCGGCGTGGATGAGGTTGCGGAGGACCGCCTTCTCCTTGATGAGGCGGCTCCAGTGCTCGACGCTGGTGATGCGGGGCACCCCGTCCACGAGCCCGGCCAGGAAGACCGCCCCGCCCACCGCCTCGAGGGCGCTGCGGCGGGTGAGCTCGTCCTTCAGGGTGACGAGGTCGATGGGCTGGCTCCGCTCGGCGAGCGAGGCCATGGCCTCGAAGATGCGCCGGTGGGCGTCGCGGTAGAAGTCCTCGCGGCTGAGGATCTCCGCCGCCGAGTTGAAGGCGGCGTTGTCCACGAGGACCGCCCCGAGGACGGTCCTCTCCGCTTCGAGGTTGCTCGGGAGCGTCCGCTCCCGCGTCGGCGCGTCGGTCGACACGAGGGCTCTAGCCCTCCTTGGTCACCAGCAGCTTGAGGGTGGCGTGGACCTCGGGGTGGAGACGGATCTTCACCTCGTGCTCGCCCAGGTGCTTGATCGGCTCCTCGAGGAGCACACGTCTCTTGTCCACCTCGATGCCCTTGCTCTCCAGGAACTCTCCGACGTCGGCGGAGGTCACCGACCCGTAGAGCAGCTCGTTCTCGCCCACCTTCCGGGGGGCCACGAAGCGGAGCTCGGCGATCCGCCCCGCGAGCGACTCGAACTCCTCCTTCTCCTTCGCCATCCGGGCTTCCCAGGACTTCTTCTCCTTCTCGACCATGGCCCGGTTGGCCTCGGTCACGGGCATGGCCAGCCCCCGCGGCAGGAGGTAGTTCCGTCCGTAGCCGGCGGCCACGTTCACGATCTCGCCGCGACGGCCCAGATTGTCGATGTCGTCCCTCAGGATCAGCTCCATGTCTCTCCTCGAACAGATTGGATCACGCTCGCCTGCCCCCTCAGGTCCCCGAGTCCTCGCGCGGAGGCTCGGCCCAGCGTCGGAAGTCGAACCAGTTGTCGAGCAGGCCCAGCAGGGCGAGGATCTGCGGGGCCCAGGGATTCAGCAGTACCAGCACCACCACGACCACGCGCAGCAGCGGCGGCCCGGCCAGACGTCGAGTGTAGAAGCCCACCACGGCCAGGCCCTGGAGGGCGAAGAAAAACGCCACGACCAGGAGCACGTTGTAGGCCACGGGGCGAGCAGCCGGCGCCAGGACCGCCGCCCCGGACAGGATGAAGGCGGCGACCAGGCCCAGGGGCCACCGCACCCGCTCGAACTCGCCGTCCTCCAGCCAGCCGGGGTCGCGACGGGCCAGGTAGAGGCGCAGGAGGGCGGCGTTGGCCAGCACCATCAGCGCCCCTCCGATCACGTAGACTGCGGGGAAGACGATGGCGAGGGCCTCGCCGAGCGAGCCCAGCTGCTCCGACCAGGCGGTCACCTGCTCCGGCGGCACCCCGCTCCCACGCAGCTCACTCAGGAACTCGTCCGATCGCAGGCGCTCGAGCGGGGCCAGGACCTGCTCGGCCAGGAATCCTCCCTGGAACAGCAGGGCCACCGCGATCTCGGCCACCACCAGCGCGAAGGCCCAGGCGCACCCGCGCACCAGCCCCCGACCACGCACCAGCGACTCCGCGATGAGAAGGGCCGGGGCCGCGACCACGGCCAGGAACCAGGCGGCGGGGCCGGGCGCGAGCAGGGCACCGACGAGCGCCGCGGCGAAGACCGTGGCGAGGACGGTGCTCCCGCCCCCGCCTCGCAGGCGCTGCAGCATCAGCGGCAGGGGAGACACCAGGCTCAGGGGGAACAGGGCCGGCGCGAAACGCGGCGCCACGAAGAGCCCCGCCGCGACGACACCCGCCCCCAGGAGCGAGCCGAGGCGAGGCTCCGCTCCGTCCCCGGTCCCCACCGGCGCCGACACCGATCCCCTGTCGGTCATCGCCCGGGCGCCCCCGCGAAGCCTCAGTCGCCCTGGAAGGGCAGCAGCGCGATGTGGCGTGCGCGCTTGATCGCGAGGGTGAGCTTGCGCTGGTGCTCGGCGCAGGTCCCGAACATGCGGCGGGGCAGGAGCTTGCCCCGCTCGGGCACGAACTGCGACAAGAGCTTGATGTCCTTGTAGTCGATGTGGTCGATCTTGTCCGCGCAGGGCTTGCACACCTTGCGGCGTCGGAAGAAGTAGCGCTTGCCTCCTCGGCCGCCGCCACCGGGACGCCCGCCCCGGCCGCCACCGCGATCGCCACCGCGATCGCCACCGCGATCGCCACCGGAACCGCCGCGGTCGGAACGCCCGCCTCCGAAGGCCGGGCGATATCCGCCCGACGACGACGAGCCCGAGCCCTGGTATTCGTTGTCGGCACTCACTGCGACACCCCCTGGGAATCCGCGGACGCGCTGGCGCTCGAGCGGCCGCGACGCTTCTCGTCCGCCAGGGCCCGGCGTGCCTTGCGTCGCTCGGCCTTGCGGAGCTCCTCGTCGACGCGCACCGTCAGGTAGCGGATCACCCCGTCCGTGACCTTCATCTTGCGCTCGACCTCCTTGACCAGGGGCCCGGTGCTCTCGGCCACGATGAGCACGTAGTAGCCCTCGCGGTGGCCGCGGACCTCGTAGGCGAGCCGCTTCTTGCCCCACTTCTCGACCTTCTCGACCTTGCCGCCGTCCTTTTCGACGAATCCCTGCACCTGCTCGGTGAGGGCGTCGACCGCCTCCTCCCCGAGATCGGGGTCGGCGATGAACAGGATCTCGTACACACGGTTGCTCACGTTCGCTGTTCCTCCTTCCGGATCTCCGGCTCCCCTCTCGGGGCCCGGAGAGCTCCTTTCGGACCCGAGGGGCCGTACCGGGAGCAAGGGGTCTTTGATCAGGCCGGGCCCTCGTCGGCCGCGGCAGACGGATAGTATAGCTCAGTCGCGGCGGGCGTTGAAGCGGTTCATGGCCACGGCCGGGCCCTCCGTCACCAGGCAAGCGGCGGCGGCGGCGGCGCGGGCGATGGCCGCCTCGACGGCCTCCTGATCCTCGGGGGGAAAGTCCCCGAGCACATAGCCGGCCAGGTCCTCCGGCAGCTCGCCCTGGCGGACACCCACCCGCACCCGGGCGAAGTCCACGGTCCCCAGCGCCTCGATCAACGAGCTGAGACCATTGTGGCCCCCGTCGCCACCCCGCTCCCGCACGCGGATGGCGCCCAGGTCGAGGGCCACGTCGTCGACCAGGACCACCAGGTCGGCGGCGGTCCCCTCGTGGATCTCGAGCAGCCGCGCCACCGGCTCGCCGCTGAGGTTCATGAAGGACAACGGCTTGACCAGGAGGACGGGCTCGGAGCCGAGCCGCGTCCGCGCGACCCAGGCCCCGGCCTGCCGCTCTGCCACGATCCCCTCGGAGCGCGCCGCCAGGGCATCCACCACCATGAAGCCGGCATTGTGCCGGGTGCGGCGGTAGCGCTCGCCGGGGTTGCCGAGGCCGACCACCAGGCGCATGTCGGCAGCGCGAACCGGGCTACTTCTCCTTCTTCTCGGCCTTCTTCTCGGCCTTGTCCTCGCCCTCGGCCTTGCCCCTGGCCGCCACCTCGGGCTCGGCTCCGGCCTCGGCCGCCTCTTCCCCGGCTGCCCCTTCCTCCTCGGCCGCGGCCACCTCGGCCCGCGGGGTCACCACGTGCACGATGACGACGTCGGGCTCGGTGAGGATCTTGACGCGGTCGCCGAGAGAGGGGACGTCGGACACCCGCAGGTGCTTGCCGAGCTCGAGCCCGGAGACGTCGAGCGAGATCTTGTCCGGGATGTCGGCGGGAAGGCACTCGACCTCGAGCTCACGCGTGATGAAGTCGAGGATCCCGCCCTGGTTCTTGACCCCGGTGGGTACGCCCAGGAGCTCGACGTGCACCTCGACCTCGATAGGCTTGTCCAGGGCGACCTCGAAGAAGTCGGCGTGCAGAAGCCGCCCCTTCAGGGGCTCGCGCTGGAACTCCTTGAGGATCACCTTCCGCCGCTGCCCCCCGACCTCCAGCTCGAACAGCGTGTTCTCTCCGGAGGCGCTGCGCAGGATGTCGGTGATCGCGGTCGGCGAGACGGCCACCGGCACCGCCTCCTTGCCCGCGCCGTACACGACCCCCGGGATCAGACCCCGGCCCCGCAGCCGGCGATTCGAACTCTTTCCACTCTCGGTCCGGCTCTCCGCCGCGACCACGAATTCAGGCATGTGCTACTCCCCGTGAAACGACGCGTCAGACGAACAGGCTGGTCACCGAGGTCTCCTCGTGGATGTTCTTGATCGCCCGAGCGAGCAGCTCGGCGATGGTGAGCACCACGATCTTCTCGCTCTCGCGCTTCTCCGGCGCGAGGGGCATGGAGTCGGTGATGATGAGCTTTGAGAGCGGGCTCTTCTCGAGACGCTCGAGGGCGTGCCCGGAGAGGACCGCGTGCGAGCAGGAGGCGATGACCTCCCGGGCCCCCGCCGCCTTGACGGCTTCCGCCACCTTGGTGAGGGTACCCGCGGTGTCGACGATGTCGTCGACGATGAGCGCGGTGCGTCCTTCGACGTCACCGATGACGTGGTGGACCTCGGCCACGTTGGGCCGGTCCCGCCGCTTGTCGACGATGGCGAGGGCGGCGTCGAGACGCTTGGCGTAGGCGCGCGCGCGCTCCACGCCCCCGGCGTCCGGCGACACGACGATGAGGTCCGGAAGGGCCAGCTGGGACACGTGATCGATGATCACCGGCGCCGCGAACAGGTGGTCCACGGGCACGTCGAAGAACCCCTGGATCTGGGCGGCGTGCAGGTCCATGGTCAGCACCCGGTCGGTGCCGGCGGTGGACAGCAGGTCGGCCACGAGCTTGGCGGAGATCGGCACGCGCGGCTTGTCCTTGCGGTCCTGGCGGCCGTAGCCGTAGTAGGGGATGACCGCGGTGAGCCGTGAGGCGCTCGAGCGCTTGAAGGCGTCGAGCATCAGCAGCAGCTCCATCAGGTTCTCGTTGACCGGCGGGCTCGTGGGCTGGATCACGAAGACGTCCGCCCCCCGGACGTTGTCGTGGATCTGGTACCAGACCTCCCCGTCACTGAAGCGGGCCAGGTGAGCGCGTCCGAGAGGGAACCCCAGATAGCGGGCGATGGCCTCGCCGAGCTCGGGGTGAGCGGTGCCGGTGAAGATCTTGAGCTCTCGCCGCATGTCCGGATGGCCTCAGGCGCCGGGTGGCTGGGGCGGAAGGATTCGAACCTTCGATCCGGGGTCCAAAGCCCCGCGCCTTACCACTTGGCCACGCCCCAACGCGTGGGGTACGCGCTACCCCTCCGAGCCCTCCTTGCCTTTGCCCTCCGCGTCCGTTGGCGGCGCCTCGGCCGGAACCGCCGCGGGGGCCTCCGGTGCCGGGCCGGGATCCGCCGCGGGAGCGGCCGGAGGCGGCTCGGCCGGTGCGGGCCCGGCCGCGGGCGGCAGCGGCCCCGCCGGCGCGGGCGGGGTCGAGCCAACCGGCGCGGGCGGAGCCGGCTCAGCGGGTCCAGGCGCGGACTTCGCCGGCGGGGCCGGCGCCGGAGCCGAGTCGGCCGCCGACACCTGCTGGCGGTAGACCCCGAGGACCTTCTCCTCGAGGTACTGGCGCATCTGGTTGTTGAGCGGATGGGCGATGTCCTTGAAGGTCCCGTCCTTCCGCTTCTTGCTCGGCATCGAGACGAAGAGCCCCTTCGGACCGTTGATGACCTTGATGTCGGTCACTACGAAGCAGTGGTCGAAGACGATGGAGACGAAGGCCTTGAGCTTCTCGTCGTCGACCGGGATGACCTTGACGTCGGTGATCTCCATGTTGTGCGCTCCTCTCGTGCCTCGAGGGCCCGCTCAGCGAGCTCGCGGATGCGACCAGGCCTCCCGGTACTGCTCCAGCGTCAGGGTGCGGACGACGAGGGCGTGGAAGCCTTCCCGTTCGAGTGCTGCTCCCGCCCGCCGCGCCGCGCCTGCGCTGCCAAACAGCCCGAAGAAGCTCGACCCGCTCCCGGAGAGGGCAGCGACACGCGCACCCTTTCCCCGGAGCACGTCCCGGATGCGCACGACCCGATCACGCAGGGTCGGCGCCTCCTCCATGGCCGCCTCCTCGAGATCGTTGACGAGGAGTCGGTAGCCACCGACTCCCTCCAACTCCCTCGATACAAAGTGAAAAATGCTAGTACTGTTTTCACGGGGTGTCAAACTCGCGTCGATGCGGGCGAAGACGCGGGCGGTCGAGACCGGAAGGCCGGGGTCGACCAGCACCACCCAGGCCCGGAGCTGGTGGCGAAGGGGGTAGACCTCGTCTCCCCGGCCGAGCCCGAGGGCGGTGCCCCCGAGGAGGAAATAGGGCACGTCGGCGCCCAGCCGGCGGGCCAGGGGGTGCAGACCGGCGGGTCCGAGCCCCAGACGCCACATGCGGTCCAGCCCCAGCAGCACCGCCGCCGCGTTGGAGCTCCCGCCCCCGAGGCCTCCACCGACCGGGATCCGCTTCTGGATGAGGATCTCCACCCCGGCGGTGACGCGGGCGTGGCGCCGCAAGTCCTCCGCCGCGCGCACGGCCAGGTTGGTCCGATCACGAGGCACCAGCGGGTGGTCGCACCTCACCGACACCGAGCGCGGTCGGGGCCGCAGGACGAGGGTGTCGTGGACGTCGATCGTCTGGAAGAGCGTGCGGAGCTCGTGGTATCCGTCGTCGCGCCGCCCCAGCACCTCGAGGCCGAGGTTCACCTTGGCGTAGCTCCTGACCCGCAGGGCCCGCGGCATCAGCGCGCCCCCAGGAGGCGCCGGGCCTCGGCGGCGTCCACCGACCGGTAGCCACGGTGCGGGGGGAGCTCGAACACCGCCGCCGGGAGCGGAATCCCGAGCTCCGCCTCCTCGATCGTCGCCTTCAAGCGGGTCCCGTCCGGCAGCACCGCCTCGATCCGTTCGGGCAGCCGCTGACCCCAGCCCGCACGGTAGGAGCGCAGGCGCGGCGGGGCCACGCCCACCAGGATGTCCATGAGCTCCGCCGGGTCCAGGGCAACCCCGAGAAGGGCGTCCAGGTCGGCGGCGGTGGCGGCGCCCTCGAACACCGCCCGGTGGGCGGGAAAGGTCGCGGTGAGGCGATCGCCGCGGACCACGGCCACGAGCCGCGCCCCCGCGCTGCCCGGGATCTCGAGCCGCACCGACGCCGGTCGCCGGAAGGCCACGAGGACCGCCGTGCGCCCACGCACGTCCTCGCCCTTCACCGAGACCCGGAGGCTCCCCGAGTAGACCTCGGCGGCGGCCGCACGCTCCGCCGCCCGGGGCGGGGGCGGATTCCAGGTGGCGCAGCCGGCGGAGGCCAGGAGGAGGCCGACGAGGAGGGGCCCGGCTCCGGCTCTAGGGATTGGGCGCGACCGGCTCTCGCTGCTGCTGGGCCCGAAGGACGCCCTGTGCCTCACCGATCTTGGCCTCCACGCGCGGACGGTCCAGCTCGCTCTCCTCGTCATCGCCTTCGAGCGCCCGCTGCCAGTAGAGCAGGGCCTCGGCCACGCGACCGCGCTTGTTGAGGATGTCACCGAGGTGGTCGAGTATGACGGCGTTGTTCTGGTCCTTCTCGAGGGCAGTGCGCACGGCCTCCTCCGCGGCCTCGAGCCGGTTGAGGCGGTAGAGCGCCCAGCCCAGGCTGTCACGGTAGGCGGCGCTGCCCGGCTCCAGCGCGACCGCCCTCTGGATGAGCTCGAGGGCCTCGGGCACGCGGATGTTCCGGTCCGCGTTCATGTACCCGAGATAGTTGAGCACGGGAGCGGAGTCAGGCTCGATCTCGAGCGCCGCCCGGAAGACGCCCTCCGCTTCCTCGTGCTTCTTCTGGCGCTCGAGCACCGCCCCGAGCTGGAAGAGGACGGACAGGCTCTCCGGCTCGATCACCCGCGCCTGGCGCAGGGCCGACGCCGCGGAGTCGTAGTCCAGGGCCCGCCGGTAGTAGTCGGCCACCCGCTCGAGCACCTTCGTTTCGTCGGGGGACTTCTCCCGCAGGGCCTCGATGAGGGCCACCCCGGCCTGCGGGTCGCCCGTCTCGCGCAGCAGCGTGGCCTGGAGCCCGGTGAGGTCGGGATCGTCGGGAAACTGCTCGCGGGCCTCGCGCACCACCGCCAGGGACTCCTCGAGCTGCTTGGCCTGGTAGAGGGCCTCGGCACGGAAGCTCGCCAGGTTGGCGGTCGGGGTGTCCTCCGCCTCCTGCGCGCGCGCGAAGGCGTCGGCCGCGTCGGAGAAGCGGCCGAGGCGCTGGTACCCGAAGCCCAGGTGGACGAGGAACACACGCCGGTTGCCCAGCCCTTCCTCCCCTTCGACCTCGGGCTGGCTCAGGATCTGCTCGAGCTGGGCCACCGCCGACTCGAAGTCGCCTCGGGCCTCGGCGATGCTCACCTTGAGGAAGGCCGACTTGGGATCGTCGGGGTCTTCGGCCAGCAGACGGTCGGCGACGTCATCCGCTTCCTCGAAACGCCGCAGGTCCCGAAGGGCCCGCCCCTGGAGGTCGAGGGCGAAGCGGTTGTGCGGATCCGCCTCGAGGACCGCAGCGGCCTCGGCCAGGGCTTCCTCGGAGCGGCCCTGCTGCTGCAGCACGTCGCCGAGGGCGAGGTGGACGCGGATGTTTCCGGGCTCGGCCTCGAGCGCCTTTCGGAAGTAGTCGATCGCCTGCTCGGCCTGCTCGCTGCGCTCGGCGATCTCCCCCAGGATCTGGTAGGCGCGGGCGGAATCGGGCTGCAGCTCGAGCGCCGTCCGCAGCACCGCCTCCGCCTCCGCCGACCGGCCGGCCAGCAGCAGGTGCGTGCCCCGCTGGACGTGGGCCTCGAAGTTGCCGGGGTCGAGGGCGAGATACCTCTCCCAGGCCCGGGCCGCCTCCGGGTGCTCCTGGAGCTGGCCGTAGATGCTGGCCAGGTTGAGGATCGACTGCCCATCGTCGGGGCGCAGCCGTGCCACTTCTTCGAACTCGGCGGCGGCCTTGCGGATGATGGCCTCCGCCTCGGGTCCCACCGCCTGCATCTGGTAGAGCTGCGCCAGAATGAGATGAGCGTCGGCATTGTCGGGGTTGAGCCGCACGGCCTCGCGGGCCTCCTCGGTGGCCGGCTCGAGCCGTCCCATCTCCCGGAACAGGCGTGCCGTCTCCACGCGAACCGGGGCCGCCTCGGGGTCGAGCGCCCGTGCCTGCTGGAACTCGGCGAGGGCGGTGTCGGTGTCGCCGGTGAGGCGCGCCTGCAGGCCGAGGCTGAAGTGGTAGTACGACTCCGCACGGCTCGGCGGCATCGGCAACGCCGACGCCGGCGTGGCCGCGGCCGTCGAGGCCTGCACGGCGGCGAGAGCAAAGGCGAGAATCGTGGACATCAGGAACCCGGGAACCCCCTGAGAGAGATTCTCCCACGCGGTTTCCGAAGGAGTCAAAAGGGGTCCGGGACAACCCACCGGATGAGCCCCGTCCCGTCGCCTCCGGCGAGGCGGAGACGCGCGGGACGGGGCCCGGGGCCTCAGGCCGCCGCCTCGGCGGCGGCCTGGTACTGCTCGAGAATCCAGGCCTTGGCCCGCTTCGCGTTGGCCGGCTGGCCCTCGACCGGACGCAGCAGGTCGAAGAAGCGGCGCTCACCCCCGGCGTCGTACGGCCTCGCCGGGACGCTCACGAACACCTCCCCTTCCGCCGACCGCCACAGCGAGAAGCCCACGAGCCTCATCCCGGCGAGCGGCCCCGCCTCGGCTTCGAACACGATCTCGGCCTCGCACACGAGCCGCTCCGGCCCGCCCGTCCTCTCCACGAATACCACGCGCATCGCCTTCCTCCTTTGCGTGTCGGCGCCGGCGGGAGAGGGTCCGGCGGTTCCTGGCTGACGACGCGGCCAGTCTACGACGGGGCCCGGACACCTCAGGTCCGTTCGTTACCGCCCCGGCGGATCCCTGAGCTAGACTCGGCCATGCCCATCGATCCGGAGCTGCTCGAGATCCTGGCGTGCCCGGTCTGCAAGACCCCCGTCGAGGTGGTGAAGGAGGGAGCCGGGCTCCGCTGCGCCCAGTGCCGGCGGGTCTACCCGGTCCAGGACGACATCCCGGTGATGCTCGTCGAAGAAGCCACGGTCGAGGAGTAGAAGAGCCCGGGCGTGAAGATGTGAGGCTGGAGCGCGCCCAGCTGGGACTGCTGGCCGCCCTCGCGGCCGCGATCCCCGTGTCCGTGTTCGCGGCGGAGATCGCGCTCGCGCTCGGGGTGCTGGTGTTCGCCGCCCGCCTCCTCCGGCGCGAGACCCGGCTCGAGCCGACCCCCCTCGATGCCCCGTTGCTGGCCTTCGCGGTCTGGACGCTGCTCTCCGCGTCCTTCGCCGCCGACCCCGCCGCGGCCCACGAGGACGCGAAGAAGCTCGTGCTCTTCGTGGTCTTCTACCTGGCCGCGAACAGGCTGACCCGAGGACCCGACCGGGAGCGCGTCCTGGCCGCCCTCCTGATGGGCGGCCTCGCCCTCGGCGCCTCCATGGTGGCCGACTACCACCTCCTCGGTCACGACACCCTCGACCGACGTCCCAGCGGCTTCCTCGGGCACTGGATGTCGGCGTCGGGCGTCGTCATGTGTGCGTTGGTGGCCGCGGCGGCGCGGCTCGCCCTGGGCCCGTCTCGGCGGCCCCGGCTGCGTGACGCCTGGCTCGCGGGGGCTGTCCTGGCCGGGGTCGGAGCGGTGGCCGCGCTCGACCGGGCCGGGGCAGGCGTCTTGCCGACCCGGCTGTTCGTGGCCGCCCTCGCCGCCGGTGCGATCGCCCTGGCCCTCTCCGGCCGCACCACGGTCCGTGCCGCCGAGGCCACGCTCTCCTGGGTCACGCTTCCGATCACGGCCTGGGCGCTCGTGATCTCGCAGACGCGAAGCGCCTGGCTGGGAGCCGTCCTCGGCCTCGCGACAGTCGCGGTGATGCGCACCCCGCGCCTCCTGTGGGCGCTTGCCGCCGCGCTTGCGGCGCTCCTCCTCGTCCACCCCGACGCGGTCACCTCGCGACTCACCGTCACCGACCAGAGCAGCGTCGACCGCTACTACCAGTGGCAGGCCGGGGTGGACATGGTCCTGGACAAGCCGGTCTTCGGCCAGGGCCCGGGGATGATCCTCTCCTCCTATCCCGACTACCGCTGGCCGGAGGCACCCAACCCCGACACTCCCCACCTCCACAACAACGCGCTGCAGATCGCCGCCACCCGGGGGCTCCCCGGTCTCGCCTTCTTCGTGTGGTGGATGCTGGTGGCCCTGGCCGCCGCGGTGTCCGAGGCCCGACGGGCCCGGGCGGAATCGCCCGCGGGCTGGCCCGCGGTCGCGGCCCTGGGAGGGCTGGTCGCGATCCTGATGGCCGGGGTGTTCGAGTACAATCTCGGCGACTCCGAAGTCCTGATGCTCGCGCTTCTCCTCGTCTCCCTGCCTTTTGCACGGCGCCGCGAGCGCGCCTCCGCCTGACACGTCCCATGGCCCTGCTCTCCCCCACCCGCGCCGCCGCGCTCCTCAGGAAGATGCGGGGCCGGCGCGTCCTCGTGCTCGGCGACGTGATGCTCGACGAGTTCATCTGGGGGCGCGTCGGACGCATCTCGCCCGAGGCCCCGGTCCCGGTGGTCCAGGTGACGGGTGAGAGCTTCCACCTCGGCGGCGCCGGCAACGTCGCGGCCAACGTGCGTTCGCTGGGCGGGGCGCCCGTGCTCACGGGGGTGATCGGCCGCGACGAAGCCGGCCGGAGGATCCTGGAGTCGCTCGAGGACGCCGGAATCGCGTCGCGCCTCGAGACCGCGGATGGTGGGCGCCCGACGACGGTGAAGACACGGGTCATCGCCCACTCCCAGCAGGTGGTGCGCACCGACCGGGAGGAGGCGGGCGACCTCCCCGCACGGACCGAGCGCGCCCTCGTCGAGGCGGTGCGGCGCGAGCTGCCGTCCGCGGAGGCGCTGGTGGTCTCCGACTACCAGAAGGGGGCGGTGACCGCCACGCTCCTGCGCAGGGTCCTGCCCCTGGCCCGCCGGCGCCGGGTCCCCGTCCTCGTGGACCCCAAGCTGCGCCACTTCAGGCTCTATCGGGGGGTCACCCTCGTCACCCCGAACGCGATCGAGACCGAGCAGGCCACCGGCCTCCGGCTCGAGGACGTGGACAGCCTCGTCGCCGCCGGACGGCGCATCCTCGCCCTCCTGTCCTGTCGTGCTGCTCTCGTCACCCGGGGGGAGCACGGGATGAGCCTCTTCGAGCGAGGGGAGGCGCCGGTCCACGTGCCCGCCGCCGCTCGCGAGGTCTTCGACGTGACCGGGGCCGGCGACAGCGTGATTGCCACCATGGCTCTCGCCATCGCCGCCGGGGCCACCCTGCCCCAGGCGGCCGCCCTCGCCAACTGCGCGGCCGGGGTGGTGGTGGGCAAGGTCGGCACCGCCCAGGCGGCACCGGACGAGCTGCTGGCCGCCCTCCGCGCGGGCTCCTGACCGCCCCTGCGTGACATGAGGGTCGCCATCGTCGGAGCCGGCCCCGCGGGATCGCTTCTCGCCTGGCGTCTCGCCAGCGAGGGCGCCCGGGTGACCCTCTTCGACGCGTCCCACCCGCGCGAGAAGCCGTGCGGCGGAGGTGTCACCCCGAGGGCGCTCGACCGTCTGCCGGCGGCACCCGAGGACGACCCCCTCCCGGGCCGGCGGGTCCACGGCGTCGCCTTCGACTCGGGTGAGGGGGAGCGGGTGGAGGTGACCCTGCCCCGGCCCATGGTCGTGGCCTCCCGCCGCGCGCTCGACGCCTGGCTCCTCCGCCGGGCCACCGGGTCCGGGGCCCGGCACGTCGCGGAGCGGGTGCGAGCCGTCGAGGGCGACGGGCGAGTCCGGACCGCCTCCGGGGAGACGGTCTTCGACCTCGTCGTCGGTGCCGACGGGGCGACGAGCCTGGTCCGGCGCCGGTTCCTCGGGCCGCTCCCGCCGGCGCGGGTGGTCATCGCCGCCGGCTGGTTCGCCCGGGCCACGTCGCCGGCCTCGATCGGCTTCGCCCCGGGGCTGCCGGGCTACCTGTGGCTGTTCCCGCGCCCGGATCACGTGGGGGTCGGCATCTGCGCGCCCCTCGGCGCCCTCCCGACACGGCAGCTTCTCGATCGGCTGCGGCGCGAGGTGGCGGCGCGCGATCACCCCGCCCTCCTGGACGACGAGGCCAGGCGCTACGCGCACACGATTCCCTCCCCGGACACCGAGGAGAGGTCGATCCTGGAGATCGCGGGCCCCCGGTGGGCGCTCGTGGGCGACGCCGGCGCCCTCGCCGATCCGGTCACCGGCGAGGGCATCCACCACGCCCTCCGCTCGGCCGAGCTCCTGGCCGACACGCTGCGCGACGACGGCTCCCCCGCCCGCTACCCCGGGCGCGTCCTGGAGGACTTCGGGCGCGACCTGCTCAAGGCGGCGGCCGTCCGTGAGCGCTTCTTCAGCCCCGGCTTCGCGCGCCGCATGGTGCGCTACTCGGCCTGGAGCCCCGCCATCCGGCAGGTGCTCGCCGACCTCATCCTGGGCGAGCAGGGCTACCTCGACCTCAAGCGGCGCCTCCTGCGGGCCGGGCCCCGGTTCCTCGTCGAGGCAGCGGGGGCGCGGCTGCGGGTCGCACGCTGGTAGGGCGCCCCGTCACCGAAGTCGTGTGTCCATCCAGTCCCTGGGGGCTCGGCGTGCACCCCGTCTGCGGGCCCGCGGGCTTCGAAGCGGATGCAGGGTCCTCGCCGGGGGCCCCACCCGCCGAGCCCCGACGCTGATGGCCATTCGCTCTCTGCCTCGCTGACACGACCCTGACCCACACACAACGAGGCCGCGGGGAGCACGCACCCGCGGCCTCGCGTTCGATCGCCGGCTCTCAGCCCTCCACGGGCGGCGCTCCCCGGCCCCGACGCGGTCCGCGGGCCCCGTGCCCCTGCCGACCCGTCTGCCGGGCCGCCTGGAAGGCTTCGAACTTCTCCTTCTGCTCCGGAGTCAGGACCGACTTCAGCTGGCCCTCGAAGGCCTCCCGGGCCTGCTCCATCTGTTGCCGGTGTGCGTGGGCGGCCTTCGCCGCCTCGCCCACCACGGCGTCGGGGGCGTCGGCCTCGAGCGCTTCCCGGAGCTTCGCCCGCAGTCCGCGCCCTTCCTCGCGCAGCGCCTTCATCTCGTCCCGCTGGCGCTCGCGAAGCGCCTTCCACTGGTCCTGCTGCTCCTGGGTCAGGTCGAGGTACTCGACGATCGCCCGGGCCCGGTGCCGTCCGTCCCGCGGGCCCTCCCCCGCCGGCTGGGCCGCCACCGGCTGGGCGCCCAGGGCCGCTCCCAGGACCGTGATGCCGATCAGCTTCTTCATGACTCGTTCTCCTTGCCCCTGTCGCTCTGTCTCTTTGGAACGGTTGGGGAGGGGAAGGGTTGAATGTGTCTGAGGTGCATCGGGGAACAGAAGGTCGAGTGGATGGAAGGGGTCGAGAGCCGGGAGGCCGTGGGCGGAGCGTGATGTCGCGCCAGGGAACGGAACAAGAGAGGGGACGAGGGTCGAGAGCCGGGAGGCCGTGGGCGGAGCCTGATGTCGCGCCAAGGAACGGAGGTTCCGAGTCCGATGGTCACACGAAGCGGACTCGGAATGTGAGAACGGAAGATTCCGAGAGCGACGGTCAGGGCCGCGCTCTCGGAATGTGAATCAATGCCGAAAGTGACGAACTCCGGTGAAGACCATGGCCAGGCCGTGCTCGTCGGCGGCGGCGATCGTCTCCTCGTCCCTCACCGAGCCACCGGGCTGGATGACCGCGGTGGCGCCGGTCTTCGCGATCTCGTCGATCCCGTCCCGGAAGGGGAAGAAGGCGTCGGAGGCGACCACCGTCCCCGTCAGCGGGAGCACCGCCTTCTCGGCGGCGAAGCGGGCGGAGTCGACGCGGCTCATCTGGCCCGCGCCCACCCCCACCGTCTGCACCGCGTTGGCGTAGACGATGGCGTTCGACTTGACGTGCTTCACCACCGTCCAGGCGAACAGGAGCGCCGCCCACTCCTCCTCCGTCGGCGCCCGCTTGGTCACCACCTCGCAGCGGTCGCGCTCGAGCTGGTGCAGGTCCCACTGCTGGGCGAGCACCCCGCCCATCACCCGGCGCAGGTCGAACCCGCTGACCTTGTGGATGCTGGTGGTGTCCATGTTCATGACCCGGAGGTTCTTCTTCTTCTTCAGGACCTCGACCGCGGCGGCGTCGAAGCCCGGGGCGATGATCGCCTCCACGAAGTGCTCGGTGGCCTTGCGGGCCGCGGGCTCGTCCACGCGCTCGTTGAAGGCGACGATCCCGCCGAAGGCGGACACCGGGTCGCAGGCCCAGGCCCGCTCGCAGGCCTCGACCGGAGTGTCCCCCAGACCGGTCCCGCAGGGGTTGGTGTGCTTCACGATCACGCAGGCGGTGCGATCGATCTCCGTGGCCAGGCGCCAGGCCGCGTCCAGGTCGAGGATGTTGTTGAAGGAGAGCTCCTTGCCCTGCAGCTTGCGGGCGGAGGCCACCGAGTACAGCGTCGACCCGAGGTCGGTGTAGAAGGCGGCGCGCTGGTGGGGATTCTCCCCGTACCTGAGGTCCTGGACCTTCTCGAAGGTCGGGGTCAGGCGGTAGGGGAAGGTCTCGTCGTTCTCGTCGGGGACGTAGACGCCGTCCTGCACCTCCACCTGGGCGAAGTAGCCGGCGATCGCCGCCTCGTAGCGGGCGGTGTGGCGGAAGGCCTTCTGGGCGAGGTAGAGGCGCGTCGCGGCGTCGATCCCGTCCGGCCGGTCCAGCTGCTCGAGGAGGAGCCCGTAGTCCGCGGGGTCGACCACCACCGCCACGTGGGCGAAGTTCTTGGCCGCCGCCCGCAGCATGGTGGGCCCGCCGATGTCCACGTTCTCCACCGCCTCGTCGAAGGTGCAGCCCTTGGAGACCCGGTCCTCGAAGGGATAGAGGTTCACCACCACCACGTCGATGGGGGTGATCTTCTGCTTCTCCAGGGCCTCGACGTGCGCGGGAAGATCCCGCCGGGCGAGGATGCCCCCGTGGATCTTCGGGTGCAGCGTCTTGACCCGACCGTCCAGGATCTCGGGAAAGCCGGTGGCCTTCGAGACGCTGCCCACCTTCACCTTCGCCTTCTTGAGCTCGGCGGCGGTGCCCCCGGTGGAGAGGATCTCGTAGCCCCTCTCGGTGAGGCCACGGGCCAGGTCGACGATGCCCTCCTTGCGGAAAACGGACAGGAGCGCTCTCTTAGCGGTCATCGTGCCTCCGGTTCTCGGGGATCCTGGTCTTCGCCGTCTCCTCGCGGTCGCGGGGGGTGACCTCGCGGGTTCGACCCATCGAGGTGGTGTCGCCCTGGGCCTCGCGCCAGACCGCCAGCCACGTGGCGGCGATGCCGGTGACCGCCCGCGAGTACGAGATGGAGGCCACCGCCCAGGCCGGCGAGCGGTAGTCGAGTCGCCGGTGGTCCACCAGGCGGCCCTGGCGGAACAGCTCGGCCCTGATCACCGGGGCCTGGGGCCGGCTCCGATCGAGCAGCGACTGCCACAGCGCCGGGAGCTCGGCTCGCCTGGCGTCGAGCGGCGTGGCCTCGTCCAGCACGACCGGCATCTTGTCCAGGTTGGCGGCGAGCAGCGCGTAGTACTCCCGGGGCACCCCGGGGGGCCATCCCCCGGGGACGCCGACGAGGATCGGGTCGGCGAGGTCGGCCGGGACCCTGAGAAGCCCCCCGAGGCGGACGAGCCCCTCGCTCACCCGACGCTCCCGCAGCAGCTCCACGACCCGGCCGGTCTCGTAGTCGAGAGCGGCCAGCGTCCCGGGCCGCAGCCGGCCCAACGGGATGTCGGCGGCCAGGGCCCGGAGGAGGTCCGGGGGGAAGCGCCCGACCTCCTGGGCGATCTGGGCCTCGCGCTCGCCGAGCAGCCTGGCCAGCGAGCGAGGCAGCAGACGCCGGGCGTCGCGGCTGAGCGCGGTCATCGTCTCCGCGGGCCACGCCCCCGCCACCCCGGGCAGCAGCGCGAGCAGGGCCATGGGGAGGAGCGCGCGCCTCAGCACTTCCTTCACTTCACGACCTTGGCCTTGAGGGCGACCTTCCCATCCCGGGTGTCCAGCCGGAAGTCGACGGCGCGGGCTCCTTTGGCCCCGAGGATCTTCGCGGTCTGCTTGCCGATGAGCTGGCGGAAGCTCTCGTAGGCGGGGGCCGCCCCCTCGCCCGTGCGCTGCCGCTCCTCCACGAAGCGGTCGTAGAGCGCCCGCACCGCCGCGTCGTCGCGCTCGGCATCCCCCACGCGAAACTCGCCTCCCGAGCCACCGGGGCGCCGGGTGGCAGTCGGCTCGGGCTCCGGAGGGGGGGAGGAGCGAGAGCTTCTGCATTGCGCCCGTGCAGGCCGAAGGCCCGCCCCTCTTCGCGCGCGCGCAGACGCTTCTGCCAGAGCTCGTTGAGGGTGTTGAAACGTGACGTGAGACCCTGGAAACGAAAGCGATCCGTGTTGTTGCGGATCACCGAGCGATCGTACTCCCGGATGACCTTCTCGACCCGCGAGTGCGCCTCGTAGGGAGGCCTCTTCTCGACGCCGCTGAAGAACATGTCCCAGCGGGCCTGCAGCTGCCGGATCGAGATGGCGAGCTGGTCGAGATCCTCGGAGAGCGACACGGTGGTCTCAGGCCTCGCCGCCGATGAAGATCCAGAAGAGGGGGAGCCACAGCTCGTGGCCGTACGGCGTCCTCTTCCCGTCCACCCGCACCTCGGTCCCGGGAACCTCCCGCACGACGGTGAACAGGGCGCGGAGCCGGTGGGCCTCCCCGGCGTCGAAGGCGGCGTAATGAATGCGCTCGCCCTCCGGCCCCTCCTCCCGGTAGACGGGAGAGAGCCGGGCCAGCGACAGCGCACGCTCGTACCCCTCGCCCTCGAACTGGGGGAAGGCCAGGCCCACGCGAAAGGGGCGGGGACGGCGTCCGGGGTAGAGGATGTCCGCCATCTCGTCGGAGAGGTGGGAGATGTCCTCCTCCTCTCGGGCCACGACCCGGGGCAGGCGGTCGGCATAGTCCGGCGGGTGTTCCCGGCGCATCGCGGCGAGGATACCATGCAGACGGCGGAGGCCCGAGCGGGGTCCGCGCGAGAGGCGTCGGGCGCGCGGGACCGTGTATAGTCGCTCCCATGGCGTCCACCAGCGGGGTGGATCCCCGCCGCCTCGTCCCGTCCGTCGACCACCTGATGCAGCGTCCGGAGCTGCAGGTCGTGGTCGCCCGACACGGCCGGGCCCTCGTCCTGCGATACGTCCGAGTCGCCCTGGAGGAGCTGCGGCAGCGCGCCCGCGACGGGGACCGAGGGATCGAGGGGGCGGCGGCCGCGCTGCCCGGAAACGTCGCGGCCCGGGTCGAGCGCGCGGCCCGACCGTCTCTGGCGAAGGTGCTCAACGCCTCGGGGGTGATCGTCCACACCAACCTCGGTCGCGCGCCCCTTTCCGCAGAGGCGGCGGCCCGGGTCGCCGAGGTCGCGTCCTCCTACTCGAACCTGGAGTACGACCTCGAGCGCGGCGAGCGCGGCAACCGGGAGACCCACGCCGAGACCCGACTGCGGGAGATGCTCGGCGTCGAGAGCACGGTGGTGGTCAACAACTGCGCGGCGGCGGTGCTCCTCGCGGTGAACACCCTGGCCGAGGGCCGCGAGGTCCTGGTGAGCCGCGGCGAGCTCGTCGAGATCGGGGGCTCCTTCCGCATCCCCGACGTCGTGCGCAAGGGCGGGGCGCGCCTGCGGGAGGTGGGGACCACCAACCGCACGCGCCTGGCCGACTACCGGGCGGCCCTGTCCGCGGAGACGGGACTCATCCTGAAGGTGCACCCGTCCAACTTCCGCATCGTGGGCTTCACCGAGGCGCCGGCGATCGAGGAGCTCGCGGAGCTGGCCCTCGAGGCCAGGGTCCCGCTCATGGAGGACCAGGGCAGCGGCCTCATGGAGCCCCTCCCGGGGCTTCTGGCCCACGAGGCCACCGCGCCGGGGGCTCTCCGGGGAGGGGCGGGGGTCGTGACCTTCAGCGGGGACAAGCTCCTCGGGGGTCCCCAGGCCGGGCTCGTCGCCGGGCATCGGTCCCTGGTCGAGCCGATGCGGAGAAACCCCCTCTACCGGGCCCTGCGTGTGGACAAGATGACCCTGGCCGCCCTGGACGCCACCCTCACCGAGCACGAGGCGGGACGCGCCCGGGAGACCGTGCCCGTCCTGCGCATGGTCCACGCGCCCCTCGAGGAGGTCCGGTCGCGGGCCGAGGGCCTCGCCCGCCGGCTCGCCCAGGCGGTCCCCGATCTCGCGCTGGCCCTGCAGGAGGGACACTCCGCGGTCGGGGGAGGAGCCGCGCCCACGGTGGGGGTGCCCACGGTCGTCGTCTCGATCACCCACCCCGCCCTGAGTCCCGACCGGCTCGCCGAGGCTCTCCGGGCCCGGCAGCCCCCGGTGGTCGTGCGCGTCGCCGAGGACCGCCTGCTCGTCGATCTGCGCACCGTCCCCGCCGAAGACGAGCCTGCCCTGCTCGACGCTCTGGTGGCCGTGGCCCGAAGCTGAGAGCCGACGGGTCGGTCCCTCCTACAGGAGGGAGCTGGCGGCGACGCGGGCGAGGGCGAGGAGGGGGGCCGGGTAGATCCCGAGGAGGAGGGTCAGGGCCACGGAGATCCCGAGGGCGAGGCGGGCGGAGGGGGCGACGGGCGCCCAGGTGTCGTCTCCCACCGGGTCGCGCATGTACATGGCCACCACCACGCGCAGGTAGTAGTAGGCGGACACGACGCTCATGAGGACGCCCACGAGGGCCAGCCAGACCCAGCCCGAGGAGACGGCGGCGTTGAAGAGGTAGAACTTGCCCACGAAGCCGGCGGTGATGGGGATCCCGGTCAGGGAGACGAGGAAGACGGTGAAGGCCGCGGCCAGGGCCGGCCGACGTTCGGCGAGGCCGGCGACGTCGTTCAGAGAGAGGGGCTCGCGCCCGTCTCGCGAGAGGGAGGCGAGGGTCCCGAAGGCCCCGAGGTTCACCGCGCCGTAGGCCACCAGGTAGAAGAGGATGGCCTCTCCGGCAAAGCGGGGGGTCGCCACGAGGGCGACGAGCACGTAGCCGGCGTGGGCAACCGAGGAGTAGGCGAGCATGCGCTTCAGGTTGCCCTGGCCCAGGGCGCCGAGGTTGCCGCCGACCATGGTCACCGCGGCCAGGCCGGCCACGAGTGGCTTCCAGTCTCCGGCCAGGTCGGGCAGGGCGGAGCCGAACACGCGCAGGAGGGCTCCGAAGGCGGCGGCCTTCACGCCCGCGGACATGAGGGCGGTGACGGTGGTGGGCGCCCCCTCGTAGACGTCGGGCGCCCACATGTGGAAGGGGACGCTGGCGACCTTGAAGCCGAAGCCGACGAGCAGCATCCCCGCGCCGAGCAGGGCCAGGCCCGCGGACTCGGAGGTGAGCGAGCCCATGGCCAGCTCGACCCGGGCCAGCGAGGTGCTGCCGCTGAACCCGTAGAGCAGCGCGATCCCGTAGAGGAAGAAGGCGGAGGAGAAGGCGCCGGTGACGAAGTACTTGAGGGCCGCCTCCTGGCTGTCCGTCCGGTTGCGGTCGAGGCCCGCCAACGCGTACAGGGCCACCGACATGATCTCCAGGGCCACGAAGAGCGAGACGAGCTCGAGGCTCGAGACCAGGCCGAGCATCCCCACCACCGACATCAGGAGAAGGGCGTAGTACTCGCCCCGGTCGAGACCGTTGGCGCGGAGGTAGGACGGCGACAGCAGCACCGCCACCAGGGCGATCCCGAGGAGCAGGGCCTGGAAGTAGAGCGAGAAGGCGTCGGCGGTCACTGCCTCGGCCAGGACCGCCCCCCTCCCCGGGCCGCGGGAGAGGATCCACACCGCGGCCAGGGCGCCGGCGAGGCCCAGGAGGCTGAGGGCGGCCGAGGGAGGCCGCTTCCCCTTCCCCACGAACGCCTGGGCGAGCAGCACCACGAGAGCGGTGAAGGTCACGATGATCGCGGGGACGAGGGGGCGGAGGTCGACGGTGCCGGTCACCGCTGCACCTCCTCGGTCCCGGCCTCGGCCGGGGCCTCGTCCTCGGGGGCGGCGTCGTCGGGGACCGCCGGCCGCCGCTCCACGCTGGCCGTGGCCACCGGCTGCGTCTTCTGTCGCACCTGCAGGACGAGGGCGTCGGCGGCCGGCTCGATGCGCCTGGTGAACAGCGGGCTGGCCACGCCCATGAAGAGGGCCAGGGCCACCAGGGGCACCAGGACGACCGCCTCGCGCGCGCTGAGGTCGGGGAGGCCTTCGTTCTTCGGGTTGGTGACCTCGCCGTAGAAGACCCGCTTGACCATCCAGAGGACGTACCCGGCAGCCAGGATCACCCCCAGCGAGGCGAAGACCACCAGGGTGGGACTCCAGGGCCAGGAGCCCACGAGGATGAGGAACTCACCCACGAAGCCGTTGAAGCCGGGCACGGCGATGGACGAGAGGCTGATCATCAGGAAGATCGCGGTGTACCAGGGGATCACCGACTTCAGGCCACCGAACTCCGCGATGAGCCGGGTGTGGCGACGGTCGTAGAGCATGCCCACGAGGAAGAAGAGCGCCCCCGTCGAGATGCCGTGGTTGAGCATCTGGTAGACCGAGCCCACGAGACCGGTGGTGGTGAAGGCCGCGATCCCCAGCATCACGAACCCGAGGTGGGACACCGACGAGTAGGCCACGAGCTTCTTGAGGTCGGGCTGCACCAGGGAGACGAGGGCCCCGTAGACGATCCCGATGACGGCGAGGACGCCGACCAGGGGGGCGAAGCGCATGGCCGCGTCCGGGAACAGCGGGATGGCGATCCGCAGGAACCCGTAGCCGCCCATCTTGAGGAGCACCCCGGCCAGGATGACCGAGCCTGCGGTGGGGGCCTCCACGTGAGCGTCGGGCAGCCAGGTGTGGAACGGGAACATCGGGACCTTGATGGCGAAGGCGAGGGCGCAGGCGAGGAAGAGCCACACCTGGAGCGCGGGGTCCACGGGGGCGGCGACGAGCGCGCCGAGGTCGAAGCTGCCCACGCCCGCCTCCCGGTAGAGGACCAGGAAGGCGACGAGCATCAGCACGCTGCCCGCGAAGGTGTACAGGAAGAACTTGACCGCGGCGTAGATGCGCCGCTCGTGACCCCAGATCCCGATCAGGAAGTACATCGGGATGAGCATCGCTTCCCAGAACACATAGAAGAGGAAGAGGTCGAGGGCGGCGAAGACCCCGATCATCCCCGCCTCGAGAAGGAGCATGAAGACCACGAACTCCCTGACCCGGCTCTCGATGGAGGTCCAGGAGCCGAGGAGGCAGAGCGGGGTGAGGAAGGTCGTGAGGATGACCAGCCACAGCGACAGCCCGTCGATGCCCAGACGGTAGGAGATGCCCCAGGCCGGGATCCAGTCGGCCCGCTCCACGAACTGCATGGCCGCGACGTCCTCGAAGCCGCGGACGAGAAGGAGCGACAGGGCGAACGCCACGGTGGCGAAGGCGAGGCCCAGGCTCTTCTGGAGCACCTCGGACCCGCGGCCGGTGAAGGCCACGGCGACCGCCCCCACCACCGGCAGGAAGATCAGGACGCTCAGCAGGTGCTCGCTCAGGAAGCTCATGACCACAGCACCCAGCCGAGAAGCGCGACCGCCCCCGCGAGGATCAGCAGGGCGTAGTGGCGGACGAGCCCGGTCTGCAGGGGGCGGAGCGTCCGGGCCAGCGCCCCGGTGAGGGTGCCCACCCGGTTCACCGCGCCGTCGATGACCCCGGCGTCGAACCTCTCCCAGAGGAGAGCCCGGCTCCCGTCGACCACCACCCTCCGGACGAAGCCGTCGTAGACGTCGTCCCAGTAGTACTTCGCCCGGAAGACGCTCAAGGCCGGCCGCAGCGCGGAGGCGACGCCACTCCGCAGCTCGGGCATGGAGAGGTAGAGGTACCACGCAAGGAGGATCCCGGCGATGGCGGTGAGCGTGGCCGCGACGGGGAGCCAGGCGGCGTGGTGGAGCTCCACCCCGGCGCCGCGCAAGACGGGCTCGACGACGCGGGGAATGTCGGTGAAGTGCAGGCTCTGGGTCCACCTCCATCCGCTCGCTCCCAGGCCGCCCAGCGTCGATCCGATGGCGAGGAGGATCAGCGGCACGATCATGACCCAGGGCGACTCGTGGACGTGGTGCTCCGCCTCTTCTCCGCCACGGAAGCTCCCGAAGAAGGTCAGGAAGACGAGTCGAGCCATGTAGAACGCCGTGAGGAGCGCGGTGAAGAGGCCCATCCCGAAGAGGACGGGGTGGCCGAGGGCCGCGAGCAGGATCTCGTCCTTGCTGAAGAAGCCGGCGAAGAAGGGGATCCCGGCGATGGCGAGGACCCCGGCGAGGAAGGTCCAGAAGGTCCGGGGGATCTTCTTCCAGAGCCCGCCCATCCTCTGCATGTCCTGCTCGCCCGACAGGGCGTGGATCACCGAGCCCGAGCCGAGGAACAGAAGTGCCTTGAAGAACGCGTGGGTGTACAGGTGGAAGACGCCCACGCCGAAGGCCCCCACCCCGCAGGCCAGGAACATGTAGCCGAGCTGGCTCACCGTGGAGTAGGCGAGCACGCGCTTGATGTCGGTCTGGACCAGCGCGATGGTGGCGGCCATGAGGGCGGTCACCGCGCCGATCACCGCCACCGTCATCATCGCCGTCTCGGACACCGCGTACAGCGGCCCGAGGCGCGCCACCATGTAGACGCCGGCGGTGACCATGGTGGCGGCGTGGATGAGGGCGGAGACGGGGGTGGGACCCTCCATGGCGTCGGGAAGCCAGACGTGGAGCGGGATCTGGGCGCTCTTCCCGGTGGCTCCCACGAAGAGCAGGAGGCCGGCGATGGTGGCCGGCCCAAACTCCCAGAGGGCCTCCGGGGCCAGCGAGCCGGCATTGGCGGCGATGTCGACGAGATCGAGGCTCCCGAGGGCGTGGAACATGAAGGCCATGCCCAGGATCAGCCCCACGTCCCCGACCCGGTTCACCACGAAGGCCTTCAGCCCGGCGGCCGACGCGCTCTGCTTCTTGAACCAGAACCCGATCAGCAGGTAGGAGCACAGCCCCACCCCCTCCCACCCCACGAACATGAGGGGGAGGCTGCCGCCCAGGACCAGGAGCAGCATGAAGAAGGTGAAGAGGTTCAGGTACGAGAAGTAGCTGACCTTCTCCTCGTCGTGGGCCATGTAGCCCAGGGAGTAGATGTGGATGAGGGCGCCCACCCCGGTGACGACCAGCATCATCACGCAGGACAGCGGGTCCACCAGGAGGCTGAAGGGGATGGAGAAGCTGCCCGCCTCGATCCAGTTCACCGGCACCGCGTCGAAGGCCAGCGGCGGCCAGCCCAGGACCGGCTGGGTGAAGTGCAGGTCGTGCTCGCCGACGGCGACACCCCCGAGACGAAGGGTGGTCCACACCGCGAGACCGAACGAGCCGAGCACGGTGGCGCAGGCGATCCAGCCCGCGCCGTACTCCTCCTTGTCCCGCTTGAGCCAGTCCCCGAACAGGGCCAGGACGACGAACCCGAGCAGCGGCAGGAGGATGACCGCGAACGGCAGCATGGTGTCGAGTCTGGTGAGCTCGATCACGACCTATCCCTTCATCAGGTTGAAGGCGTCCAGGTCCAGCGTGTCCTTGTGCCGGTGGAGCGCGATGACGATGGCGAGCCCGACCGCGGCCTCGGCCGCGGCCACGACCATCACGAAGAAGACCAGCACCTGCGCGTCGAGGGTGCCGTGGACGCGGCTGAAGGCCACGAAGGCCAGGTTGACCCCGTTCAGCATCAGCTCGACGCACATGAGGACGGTGATGACGTTGCGACGCAGGAAGACGCCGAGGGTGCCGAGCCCGAAGAGGACGAGGCTCAGCAGCACGGCGTGTTGGACGAAGGCGGGGTTCTCCATCGCCTAGAGCTCCTTCTTCGCCAGCACCACCGCTCCCACGAGGGCGGCGAGGATCAGGACGGAGGTGGCCTCGAAGGCGTACAGGAACTGGGGCGAGAAGAGCGTCATCGCCATCTTGAGGGTCGAGGCGTCGAAGTCCGCGGCCGGGCGGAGGCTCGACCGCAGGAGCACCGTCCCCGCCTGGAGAACGAGGAGCGTCACCAGGGCCAGGCCCACCCCGCGCAGGGTACGCCCCCCCGCGGCGGGGCCGTCCTCTTCGCGCCTCACGTTCAGCAGCATCAGCACGAAGAGGAAGAGGACCATGATCGCGCCCGCGTACACGATGACCTGGATGGCGGCGATGAACGGGGAGCCGAGGAGCCCGAAGATCGCCGCCAGCGAGCACAGGGTCACGACCAGGGCAAAGGCGGAGTAGATGGGGTTCCGCTGGGCGATGACCACCACCGCCGAGGCCACCGCGATCGCGGCGAAGGCGTAGAAGAGGACCGCGTCCATCAGCTGCTCCCGCCGGTGAGGGCGACCCCGGCCGCGAAGAGCATGATCCAGACCGCGGCCACGGGGATCAGCACCTTCCAGCCGAAGTGCATGAGCTGGTCGTAGCGGAACCGGGGCAGCGTCCCCCGGAGCCAGATGAAGACGAACAGTATGAAGGAGACCTTCCCCCCCCACCACACGAAGCCGAGAAGGCCCGTGGAGGGGAGAAAGGGAGCTCCCGAGTTCCACCCACCCAGGAAGAGGTTGGTGGCCAGGACGGCGACCGTGATCAGGTTGATGTACTCCCCCATCTGGATGAGCGCAAAGCGCATGGACGAGTACTCGGTGTGGAAGCCGGCGACGATCTCGCTCTCGCCCTCGGGCAGGTCGAAGGGGATGCGTGCGACCTCGGCGGTGGCGGCGAGGAAGTACACCAGGAACGCCGGAAACTGGCCGACGACGTTCCAGCTCCAGAACCAGCCGGCCTGGTCGGCCACGATGTCGTTGATGCGGAAGGACCGGGCGGCGAGGATCAGGGTGATCCAGGAGAAGCCCAGGGCCAGCTCGTAGGAGAACATCTGGGCCGAGGAGCGCAGCCCGCCGAGGAGGGAGTACTTGCTGTTGGCCGCCCACCCCGCCAGAACCAGGCCGTAGACCCCGAGGGCGGTGACCGCGAAGATGAAGAGCAGCCCGATCTCCGGGTCCGCGATCAGGATCTGGACGTCGCGGCCCTGCAGCCACTCCGGAAGCCACGACCACCCGGGGAGGCGGAAGGGCGGACCGTAGGGGATCACCGCGGTGGCCAGCAGCGCGGTCGACACCGCCACCACGGGGGCGGCCAGGAAGGCCCACTTGTCGGCGGCGGCGGGCATGGCCTCTTCCTTGAAGAAGAGCTTGATACCGTCGGCAATGGGCTGGAAGATTCCGAAGGGACCGGTGCGGTTCGGCCCCAGGCGGTACTGCATGAAAGCCAGCGTCCGCCGCTCGATCCAGGTCATGAGCGAGAACGCGCCCAGGAGGACCCCGACGACCACGGCGATCTTGACCACCGCGATCAGGAGCTCCTGGACGAGGGGCGTCACGCCGAGACTCCCGACTTGGCCATGGCCTCTTCGAAGGTCCTGGCCACCGAGCGCCAGCACCGCTTCTCGCGGACGTGGTACTCGAACTCCTCTCGGAACTTCTGGAGGGTGGACTGGGGCGGGGCGATGGCGGCGTCCCCGAAGGGGCAGACCGTCTTGCCCGAGATCGAGTCCGTGATCTTCCAGAGGAGATCGAGGTCCTTCTCGGTGGCGCGCCCCGCCTCGATGTTCTCGAGGAGCCGCAGCATCCAGCCCGTCCCCTCCCGGCAGGGCGAGCACTTGCCGCAGGACTCGTGCTTGTAGAAGTAGATGAGGTTCTTCGCCATCCACACCATGCAGGTGGAGTCGTCCATGACGATGGTCCCGGCGGAGCCCAGCATGGAGCCGGCCTGGGCCACCCCGTCGAAGTCCATGGCGATGTCGACCTCGTCGGCCAGGAGCACCGGGGTGGAGGAGCCTCCGGGCACCACCGCCTTGAGCTGGTGACCGTCCCGGATGCCCTGGGCGTAGCCCTCGCCGTAGATCAGCTCCTTCAGCGTGATGCGCCCCATGGGCGCCTCGTAGCTCCCGGGACGGACCACGTGGCCGCTGATCGAGTAGAGCTTGGGACCGCCGTTCTTCTCCGTCCCGTAGCTGGCGAACCACTCCGCGCCCCGCTCGAGGATGAGGGGCACGTTGGCCAGGGTCTCGACGTTGTTGACGATGGTGGGGCAGCCGTAGAGCCCCACCACCGCCGGGAAGGGCGGCTTGATGCGGGGCTGGCCGCGCTTGCCCTCGAGAGACTCGATGAGAGCGGTCTCCTCGCCGCACTCGTAGGAGCCGGCCCCGCGGTGGACCCAGACTTCGATGTCGAGGCCGGTCCCCAGCACGTTCTTGCCGACCAGGTTCGCGGCCCGGGCCTCGGCCAGGGCCTTCTCCAGGGTCCGGGCCCCTTCGTGGAACTCGCCGCGGATGTAGATGTAGGCGGTCTTGGAGCGGATCGCATGGCAGGAGACGACGATCGACTCGATCAGCCGGTGCGGGTCACGCTCGATGATGACCCGGTCCTTGTAGGTGCCGGGCTCCGACTCGTCCGCGTTCACGCAGAGGTAGATGGGCTTGCTGGAGTCCTTGGGCAGGAAGCCCCACTTCATGCCCGTGGGGAAGCCCGCCCCGCCGCGGCCGCGGAGGTTGGACTTCTTGACCTCCTCGACGATGGCCTCGGGCTCCCTCCGCAGCCACTCGCCGAGCTTCGCGTACCCCCCGGAGGCGCGGTACACGTCGATCGAGGTGGAGTTCTCCTTCCAGACGTTCTGGAAGAGGATGTGCTCGCCGGGGCTCTTCGGCCACTCGAAGGAGCGGCGCACCGTCTCACCGTCGAGGACCTTGTCGATGTCCTCCTTCGAGGCGTGCTCCAGCCACTCACCGTTCACCTGCACCGCGGGGGCCCCGCCACAGGCGGCCAGGCACTCGGCCTCCTTCACCGTGAAGCGGCCGTCCGGGGTGGTGTCTCCGGGCTCGATCCCCAGCCTGTTGCAGGCGTAGTGGAGAAGCTCCTCCGCTCCTCCGAGAGCGCAGGACAGCGTCGTGCAGACCTCGATGATCGTCTGCCCCTTCGGCTGGAGGCGGAACATCGTGTAGAAGCTGGCGGTGTCCTGGACCTGCGCCGGGCTGAGGTCCAGGAGCTTCCCCACGTACTGGATCGCCTCGCGGCTGATCCAGCCCTCCTGCTCCTGGACGAGCCGGAGGGTCGGCAGCAGCGCGGAGCGCTTCACCGGGTAGCGGGCGACGATCTCTTCGAAGACCCTCAGGTTGTCGGGAGTGAGCTCCATGCCGCTACCAGTCCATCGCTCCGACCTTCCACTCGTAGATGAAGCCCACGGTGAGGACCAGGAAGAAGCCCCCCATGGCGCCCAGGGCGTAGAGGGCATAGTGCGGGAGCTGGAAGACCAGCGCCCACGGATAGAAGAAGGCGGTCTCCACGTCGAACAGGATGAACAGCATGCACACCAGGTAGAACTTGATCGGGAACCGCTCGCGGGCGGTCCCCACCGGCGGCATCCCGCACTCGTAGGTGGACAGCTTTCCCGCGTCGGGGCGGGGGCGGCCCAGAAGGTACGACATCCCGAGGGTGAAGACGCCAAACCCCAGGGCAATCGCGCCCAGGATCACGATCGGAAGGTAGCTGGGCATGGTCGGGGCGCCTGGCGGAGCGAAGGATCCTGTCCTAAGGTGAAGAGCGCCGGACGATCCATCCGGCGGACGGCAGCAGACGTCGGAATATAGCGTCCGCCCTCGCGGGGTGTCAAACGGCCGGGGGCGCCACGAACACCGTATACTCGGCCCCATCCATGCGCCGCACCAAGATCGTCGCCACCATCGGTCCCGCCTCCCGCGACCCCCGGGTGCTCGAGCGCCTCGTGCGCGCCGGCGCCGACGTGCTGCGCCTCAACTTCTCCCACGGGACATACGGGGAGCATGCCGAAGTGGTGCGCGCCGCGCGGGAGATCGGGGCCCGCCTGGGCCAGCCCCTGGCGCTCCTGCAGGACCTCTCCGGCCCCAAGATTCGCACGGGGCGGGTGGCAGGGGGCGAGGTCGAGGTCCGCGACGGGGCCCACCTCACCATCACCACCGACGAGTCGGTGGAGGGGACTCCGGAGCTGATCTCCACGACCTACGATGCCCTGCCCCGCGACGTGAAGGAAGGCGACCGGATCCTCCTCGACGACGGAAACCTGGAGCTGCGCGTCCTGGCGACGTCGCCCGGACGCGTCGAGACCGAGGTCGTCGACGGGGGGCCGCTCCGCTCCCACAAGGGCATGAACCTGCCCGGGGTCCGCATGTCGGTGCCCGCCCTCACCGAGAAGGACCGGCGGGACCTGGCGTTCGGCCTGGAGCAGGGGGTGGACTACGTCGCGTTGTCGTTCGTCCGGGAGGCCTCCGACGTCGAGGAGATCAAGGCCCTGATCGCAGCCGCGGCGCTCGGCCACGACGTTCCCGTGATCGCGAAGATCGAGAAGCCCGAGGCCGTGGAGAACCTCGCCGCCATCCTCGACGTGGCGGACGGCGTCATGGTCGCCCGCGGCGACCTGGGAGTGGAGATCGGCACCGAGGAGGTGCCCACCGTCCAGAAGAAGATCATCGCCGCCGCCAACGCCGCGGGCCGGGCGGTGATCACCGCCACCCAGATGCTGGAGAGCATGATCGACAACCCCCGGCCCACCCGGGCCGAGGCCTCGGACGTGGCCAACGCCATCCTCGACGGCACGGACGCGGTCATGCTCTCGGGGGAGAGCGCGGTGGGGCGGTTTCCCGTACAGGCCGTCGAGACCATGGCCCGGATCGCCTGCTACACCGAGGAGCACGCCCCGACGACGGCCTCCCGGCCGACGCCGAGGGGACCGGGCACCCCGGTCACGCGCAGCCTGGCCCGGGTCGCGGTCTCGGTGGCGGCCGAGCTGGGCTGCAAGATGATCGTCGCCTTCACCGAGTCGGGCATCACCGCACGCCTGGTGTCGGGCTTCCGCCCCCGGGTGCCGGTGGTGGCGGTGACCGGCGACGATCGGGTCTTTCGGCAGCTGGCCCTCTGGTGGGACGTCCTCCCCGTCCGGGCGGAGCTCGCCGAGAGCAGCGACGAGCTCCTGGCCAACGGCGAGGAGCGCCTCAAGACCCGGGGCCTGGTGGAGAGCGGCGACACGATCCTGATCCTCTCCGGGCATTCGAACGTCGCCGCCGCCACCAACATGCTCCGGGTGCACCAGGTCTCGTGAGCCGCTCGAGGCAGATGGGGTCAGGTCCTGCATTTCGCATCGAAACGCCCCGCTCGGTCCGGACGCGAAACGCAAGACCTGACCCCGGCCATTCGCTCCGGGGATCGGCCGCCGTCGCCCTCCTGGCGGCCATCGGCCTCTTCTGGGCCTGCTCGCGCCACCCCGACCCGAAGGCGTACAGGTTCCCGCCCCCGGAGGCCCCGGCGGTGGGCACGACCACCGAGGGGATCGCCTCCTGGTACGGCCCCAAGTACCACGGCCGGACGACGGCCAGCGGCGAGCGCTTCGACCAGGACGCCCTGACCGCCGCGCATCCGTTCTGGGCGTTCGGGACGCGCGTCAAGGTGACGCTCCTCTCGACCGGCAAGAGCGTGGTGGTCCGGATCAACGACCGCTTCCCCGCCCACAAGGGACGGCTCATCGACGTCTCCCGGGGCACCGCGCGGGCCATCGGCCTCATCGGCCCCGGCACCGGCAAGGTTCGGCTGGAGGTGGTCCGGTAGGGAGCTGGGCCCCGGGCTGGAAGGGTGGCCTCGTACCCGGCGACTCACCGGCTCGTCCCGCAGGAGCAGGGTCTCGAGAGAGTGATGAGCCCCGGATGCCGAGCGGTATACGCTTAGCGATCATCACTCTCACAATTCCCCCCCCTTCGCCAGGCCAGGGACGGATACTCCTTCGCTCGATCGTGCGATGGGCTGATCGCGGGGGCCAACGCGCCCTATAATGGGGGCTTCCTGAGGTCAACCGTGGCAAGCGTACCTCTCGAGGGTCGGGCCATACTGGACCGGGCCTACGACGCCTTCAGCAGCCAGGGGAGAGTCTACGAGGAGATGGACCACCTCGTGGGCGCCCTCGCCGATCTGCGCGGGCGCACGAGTGCCGACGACTGGAATGCGTTCTGCCGCGTCGACTGCGTGGGCCACCCCGTGCGCTTCCTGGTTCACCAGGACCCCCTGACCGAGCGGGCCTACTTCAAGCCGCGAGGCTATCCCGGAGACGCCGTCCTCCTCGACATGTTCTACGGGGAGGACGGCGTCAAGCCCTACGTGGACGAGGCGACGGCACTCGGGCAGGAGATCTACCGCTACACGAGCGCGGGGATGGCGGCCACCGCGCTGCGGCGACGGAAGGAAGTCCTCGCCACGATGATCGACCGCGTCTCGGACTCCCACAAGGAGCCGCACATCATGACGATCGGCTGCGGGCACCTCCGCGAGGCTGGCCTCAGCCGGGCCCTGCAGCAGCGTCGCATCGAGCGGTTCCTGGCCGTCGACCGCGACGCCGACTGCCTCCGCGTGGTCCGGGAGAAATGGGGTCCTTACGGGGTGGAGACCGCGGAGAGCACGGTGAACGAGCTGATCGCGGCCACCCCCGACCTGGGGACCTTCAACCTGGTCTACGCCGCCGGGCCCTACGATCTCCTGCCCCGCCCCGCGGCGATCCGCCTCACCAGCGCGCTCTTCGAGGCCACGCAACCCGGCGGGCTCCTCCTCGTCACCAACTTCCTCGAGGGCATCAAGGACGTCGGCTACATGGACGCGTTCATGGACTGGCGGATCCACCACCGTGACGCCGCGGAGATGTTCGCCCTCACCTCCGACCTCCCCGAGGAGGAGATCGCGGACCGCCGGACCTTCGCCGAGGAGACGGGCGGCATCGTGTTCCTCGCCGTCCGGCGGCGCTGAGAGAACGGGGCCCCGGATGAATCCGGGACCCCGAGGCTGCGACGTTCCTGTTGTCCTTCGAGCTGCTCCAGGTGTTGTCTCTAGAAGAGGTATCCCAGAGAGAAGTAGAGGAGGCTGTTGCGGCCCGTGAGGTCGTACAGATAGGGCTCGTTGTCGTCGTACTTCACGTAGCGGTAGGCCCCACGAGCGAAGACGTTGCGGGTAAACCGGTACTTGAGGTCCACCCAGGCGTCGATGCCGTCGAGGTCGAGGTCCGACCAGTCGGCTGTCCTCGAGAAGTCATACGAGGAGTTCGGGAAGCGCGCGCTGAAGTCCGGTCTCGAGAGGTCGAAGGTTCCCATCGACGCCTCGCCCTTGACGTAGTTGAGCGAGAGGCCGAGCTCGACCTTGCTGGAGGGGTGAACGTTGAAGCCGGCAGACAGAACGTTGGTGGTCGACTTGTACGGGATTGCGTCGCGTTCGAACCGTTCCTGGCCCGATAGAATCGAGGCCGCTCAGCCGTCGAATATCGCGATGCATCCCGGAGCCGAGTTCTCCAGCTTCTGGTAGTTGTACGAGACGAAGCCGTCCCAGGTCGGTGCGGGTATCCAGGCGAACGGTCACGGTGGCCGTCTGGTTCGTGCGGTCCCAGTCGGTGAGGTTCCCGTAGTCGTTCTGGCCGTCCCAGTACCGGTAGAGCCCGGTCACCATGGTGTGGCCCCTGGTGTAGCTCCCCCGCAGGCTTGATCTCGTCCCAGCTCCCGGCCGACGCCGTGGTGTCCATGATCTGGGCCGTCGCTCATCGAGTAGTACTGCGCGGCGCGTGGGTCGAACGGGCTCGCCAGCGGGCCCTTCCGTCACCTGGTCCGAGCAGGCGCCGCCCACGAGGGTGTACGGGTTGTAGATCCAGGCGTGACGGTAGCCGAGGTTGAAGCGGAGCCTACGGACCGGCCGGGGTCGCCAGGTGGCCCCCAGGATGTTGGTCGTGGTGCGGGTCTCGCCCGGGGCCACCTCGTAGTACTCCCGGTTGACGTCCTCGAGCTTCCAGGTGGCGGTCACGCTGCCGGCCTTGCGCCCGAGCCGGAAGCTGACGTCGGCGTCGAGGTCCCACACCTGCCGGTTCAGGGCGGAGCGTCGGAGGTAGTCGACGTCGATGCCGTAGACGTCCCGGTAGGTCTTGCCGGCATGGGGTCCGGCGATCGCCCTCGCGCTCGATGGTGTCGTAGAAGTAGTCGGAGGTGTCCGTCTCGTAGTACCGGCCGCGGACGCGGATGCGGGCCCTGCTGCCCGCGAAGGGACGGGCGGCGCTGAAGAAGTAGCCCTGGTAGTCGGCCTCGTTGCCGGTGTAGAGGTTCTCGGTGTTGGACCAGACGCCGTTGCCGGTGAGGCTGAAGGCCCCGGCCGACTGCTGCAGGTTGACCTTGATGATGTCCTTGTCCACATCGGGGCGGACGAGGGACTCGAGGGGGCCGTCCAGGGAGTCGTACTGGATGCGGTTGTCGAAGATGGTGAGCTGGCTGGCCGGGTGGCGTGCGCGATCGTAGAGGAAGTCGATGGAGGTCGCGTCCTGGCGGAGCTTGCGACGCGTATAGGAGGCGTCGGCGAACCCGCTCATCCAGGAGACCTTCGCGTCCAGCCCGATGTCCTGCTGGCTCTCGTCGAGGGGCCTGGTCACGCTGCTCACGTGGCAGTTGTCGCAGTGGGAGACGATGAGGCCCTGGTGGGCCCCCTCCCGCCGCTGGTCGCGGAAGTTGAAGCCCAGGGTGGCGACCCCCAGCTGGAGCTCGGTACGGTGCTCGAGGATGGCGTTCTCGTAACCGTAGACCCGGTCCGCATCGGTGTCGGTGTTGCGCAGGATCCGGTCGTGGGCCGTGACCGCCTCGGCGTAGGTCAGGGGATCGTGGCCGAGCCGCGGAGTGAAGCGCCGGTAGGTGGTCCGGGTGAGGAGCGTGCGGCCGATGTTGAAGTTCAGGAAGCTGCGGCTCCAGTTCTCGTCCAGCCACTGGACGCCGGCGTCCACGTCGCCCCAGGTGGGATGTGACTTGAGGGTGAAGAGGACGAGGGCGTTCGTCTTGTCGGCCGGCGTGTAGGGGGCCACGATCTCGGGGTTGTCGCTGATATCGGAGGTCCAGACCCCGGCCTGGATGCTGCCGGTGGTGTCGGCCTCGGGATCGGGCGGCTCGAAGTTCGTCTCCGGGATCTGGGCCATCGCAGAAGTCGCAAGGAGCACGAGGCCGAGAGCGACCATCAGGATGTTCTTCATCGTGTCACCCCCTACCTGCCCAGCCCGCGGCCGCTCGAGGGCGTGCCCTGGGTGGGCAGATCGCTCCCGTGCACCTGGATGTGGCAGGTCGTACACCGGGTGGCGAAGCCCGCGTTGAAGCTGTACTCGCCGTTGGAGCTCGTGAGAACGCGTCCGTTGAGCTCCAGCTCGTCCACCGCCTCGTAGCCGGCGTGGAAGTGAAACTCGTGGCACTGGAGACACAGGGCCGGCTCCCCCATGTTGAGCAGCGCCCGGGAGACGGTCCCGTGGGGGTTGTGGCAGATGGTGCAGTCCTCCATCACCGGCGAGTGCTCGAAGATGAAGGGGCCCTGCTTGTCCTGGTGGCAGTTGAAGCAGAGCTCGCTCGTCCGCTCGTGGGTGGTCAGCTGCTTCTCGGTGGCGGCATGGGGGTTGTGGCAGCTGGTGCAGCTCATCATGTCCTCCTTCACCGGGTGGTGATAGGGGAGCTGGAACTGGGCCACGACCTCGCTGTGGCACTCGAGGCAGGAGGAGAGCGGCTTCTTCGCGGTGTGGATGCTGTGACAGGTCGAGCATGACACCTCCTCCATGGAGTGGGTGGAGGCGTTCCATTCGTGCAGGCCGCGAGACCGGTGACACTCGAGGCAGGAGGCGTCGCCCGAGCCCTCCGCGTCGAAGGTCTTGATGAGAGAGGCGTCGCCACCGGCCTCCATGTGCCGGGTGCCGTCGCCGTGACAGCCCTCGCAGCCGACGACACGTCCGCCGACCTCGAAAGGCTCGATGCGCATGTGGACCTGCTTCGCCATCCCCTGGACCACGTCCTCGTGGCAGTCGACGCAGGACATCCCCGAGGAGGCGTCATCTGCCGACTGGGCCGCCGCCGGCGGCGGCCCGATCCACGCGACGAGGGCCAGCAGGGCCGCGAGCGCGATCGGGGCGCGCTTCATGCCTGAAACCCTCCTTTCGATGAGTAGAGCTGATCCGCCCGAGGAGAAGGAACGTCGGTGTGCGACAGGAGGGACGGATCGGAAGGCGCTCGGCGGGCCGCCCACCCGGGGCGGCAGGAAGTGCCTGAGCCCGAGGGCCGGAGCAGAAGCCGAGCGCGACAGAACGAGGTGATCACGGGGCTCATTCTCCGAAGCGGGGCGCGAGGCCAGCAATGGGAAGAGCGCCCCAGGCTCTAGGGCAGACTCCTCAGCCGGATAGACCCGAAACCCCCAAAAAGAAACAAGGCGTTTCACCGGCTGAAGCGATCGGCTCCTTCGGGGGGCAACGGCGCCCCGGGAACCCGGGGCGCCGGCCTCTGGAGACCCGAGGCGTCCCCGCGAGCAGTACGCTCCGGGCGGAGGCAGTCATGGCCATTCGCCGGAGAGCGCCGGTCCCGTCTCGATCCCGGGGGGCGCTGCCGTCACGAGTCCTTGAACGGGTTCACAACCCGGACCGTGCCGTAGAGGCGGTCGTCCTGCAGGTCCTCGGAGAGCAGGGTCTCGAGCCCGTAGTGCTCGGCGTAGGCCCAGATGTGGGCGTCGAACCAGGACAGCCCGTAGGCGGCCGAGCCGCGTAGCGCGGTCCGAACCAGAGCCTCGTTCGGGTAGACGATCTCGAACTGAGAGAGGAGCTCTTCGGCCTCGCGCCGAGCCTCCTCCAAGGTGAGCAGGGACGGTTGTCCCTTGAGCGGTCGGGTTGTCGCGGCCACGAACTCGACGATCGCCTGGTGAGGCACGCGAAGGGAGTCCTCGGCAATCCCCTGCCGCAGGAGGTCGGTGGCGATCTGCTGCTTAGCCGGGAAGCGGGCGTCGAAACGATAGACGAGGACGTTGGCGTCAACGAGCGCGGCCACGACTGTACAGCTCCTCTCGCGTCCAGCCTCGCGATGCGCCCTTCCGGGTCCTCGTGCGGGACCGATTCCGGCGGCGCTGGCGTTCCGTCGCCTGATCGAAGATCCGAAGGCGAGCTTCGCGACCGGGTGCGGGCACCGCGCCCCCGGGGACCACACGAATCACGTCGCCCGCGGACTCCCACTCGATCTCGTCCCCGGGCTGAATGGCGTGACGCTCCGCCAACGCCTTGGGGATCGTCACCTGGAGCTTGCTGGTGACCTTCGCCATATCCTTACTCTAACAAGGAGACATTCCTTGTCAAGGCGCGGTTTCTCCGAGCTGATGGGGACTTCAACTTATTCTGAGCGTCGGCGAGTCGTTGGAGATGAAACTGAAGTTCAGATGGCTCGGTCCGGACCGAGCCATCTGAACATGAATGTCCGTGTCAGGATGAGCTGGAGGGTTCAGCGACTGGTTCCGTGGGCCAGGTCGCCTCTCTGCCCATCGACTCGAATCGGCTCGCCGGGATGGTTGGTCCCGGGGTGAGCAGGCTGTGAGCCTGAACGCCGAGCTCGAGCGACGAAGGCTAGCCCCGCAGCGACTCCCCCGGGCGCAGGACCCAGGCGCTCTCGTGGCGGGTGAAGCCGATCCGGGGGTAGTAGTCGACGGCCGCCGGGGCGGAGAGCAGGATGACCGCGGCCCGGGGCGCCGCGTGCTGGGTGCGCCGGATCAGCTCCACGCCGATGCCCTGTTTCTGATGGGAGAGTCGCACGGCCAGGTCGGAGAGGTACGTCGCGTAGTGGAGGTCACTCACCGAGCGGGAGATCCCCACCATCCGGGTGCCGTCCCAGGCGGTAATGACCAGGTTCGCCTCGCGGAGCATGCCAGCCATCCGCGCGCGGTCGGCCACAGGCCGCCGCTCGCCCAGGGTCGACTCGACGTAGACCTCGATCACCTCGTCGAGGTCGAGGTCGTTGCCGCGGCGGTACTCGATCACGAGGCGGGCTTGAGGACGGTGCAGACCGACGCGCAGATGGGGCCGCCGATGTTGAAGGTGGCGGCCACGCCGGGGTTCTTCACCTGGAGGTCCTTCGGCACCCTGTCCAGGAGCTGCCAGGCGCTCCAGCCCACCATGGCGATCCCCGTGGCGCCGATGGGGTGCCCCTTGGCGATGAGCCCGCCCGACGTGTTGATGGCGCACTCCCCGTCCACCGCGGCCTTTCCCTCGGCCCAGTAGCGGGCGCCCTGTCCGTAGCCGGCCTTGCCGAGCACCTCGGCGCCGAGGGCGCCCATCACCGAGAAGCAGTCGTGGACCTCGGCCACGCCCACGTCGGCGGCGGAGACCCCGGCCCGGTCGTAGGCCGTCTGCATGGCCTTCAGGGCCCCGGCGGGGCGCAGGATGTCCCGGCCCTCCTTCTTCACGGGGTCGGTGGCCTGGCCCCAGCCCGCGAGCTCCACGGTGTCGCTCTTGTTCACCCCGAGCCGGGCCAGCCCCTCCTCCGTGGCCAGGATCAGGGCGGCGTACCCGTCGGAGATCTGCGAGCAGTCGTAGGTCTTGAGGGGCAGCCCCTCGACGATGTAGCGGTTGATCCCCTCGATGGTCGTAGCCTGCTCGAGGCTCACCTGGACCTTCTGCATCTGGGCATAGGGGTTCTTGTTGGCGTTGGCGTACTCCAGCACCGCGATGCGGGCCAGGTCCTCCTCGGTCACGCCGTGGGTCTTCATGTAGCAGTCCATGACCTCGGCGAAGAGGTGCGGAAAGACGAAGACCTTTCCCTCGCGCTCTTCGGGATGGGAGAAGTAGCCGAGGACCTTTCCGATGAGCTTGCCGTCCATCTTCCCGTCCGCGCCGCGCATCTTCTCGTAGCCCACGGCGATGCCCACCTCGCCCTCGCCGACGAGGAGCTTGTGGGCGACGGAGAGGATGGCCTGCCCTCCGGAGGCACAGGCGTTCTCCACCGCCTCGATGGGCTTCGCCTCGAGGCCCGGCACCATGGCCACGAGCCCGGCCAGAAGCCCCTGCTCGTTGAGCGAGAAGTTGCAGACCGCGCCGATCGAGCCCACGTCCATCGCTTTCGGCTGGACGCCGATCTCGCCACACGCCCCTTCGACGGCCTGGCGGATGATCGTGGGCACGTCCATGTCCATGAGCTTCCCGAACTTCGACTGGTGGTAGGCGGCGACGTACAGATGCTTCATGGCAGCCTCCGGGGCGTAGTGCTCGGCAGTGCAGCGACGCTTCAGACTACTGCCCCCCGGCCCCGCCCGGCAAGGCCGGGTATACTCGTTTGGTTGAGCGATGAGTGAGTCCTCGCGCAGGGTCTATTCCAGGCGGCGCTTCCGGATAGTCGTAGCGCTGCTGACCCTGATCTTCCTGCCGATCGTCATCGGTGCCTCCGTGCTCATCTACCACTACGCCCGCTTCAGCGTGATGGTGGAGCAACGGCTGCAGGGCGAGCGGTGGCAGATCCCGTCGCGGGTGTATGCCCGACCTCTCACCCTGCGCCCGGGCCTGGTGCTCGATGCGGACTGGCTGGTCAGGATCCTGAACGGATTGCGCTACACGCAGCGCACCGCGGAGCCGGCGGCGCCCGGCGAGTTCGCGGTCGTCGAGGGCCGGGTGAGGGTCTGGCCCCGGCCGGTCCCCGGCGGGGCCGACGAGCCACTCCTGGTGGCCTTCGACGACAAGAAGGGCACGGTCCGGGAGATCCTGGGCGGGGAGAAGCGGCGCTACGCGGCCCAGGACCTCGAGCCCGAGCTGATCACCTACCTCTTCGACGAGTCGCGGGAGAAGCGGCGGAGGATCCGATACGAGGAGCTTCCGGAGCACCTCGTCCAGGCCGTCCTCGCCATCGAGGACCGGCGCTTCTTCAGCCACCCCGGTCTGGATCCCTTCCGCTTCGCGAGCGCGGTCATCCGCAACCTCCGCACCGAGAGCTCGATCCCCCACGGGGCCAGCACGATCACCCAGCAGCTGTGCAAGAACTTCTTCCTCACCCCGGAGCGGACCCTGAAGCGCAAGGCGCAGGAGGCGCTGCTGGCCTTCGTCCTCGAGCGGCGGGCCTCGAAGGAGGAGATCCTGGAGCTGTACCTCAACGAGGTCTACCTCGGCCAGGGCGGCTCGTTCTCCGTGAACGGCGTGGGCCAGGCCGCGAGCCGGTACTTTCGCAAGGACGTGGGCAACCTCACCCTGCCGGAGTCGGCGCTGCTGGCGGGGATGATCCAGCTGCCGAACCCCTACAACCCCTTCCGACACCCCGAGCGGGCCATCGAGCGGCGCAACACCGTGATCCGCTTCATGAACGACGCCGGCTTCATCGACGAGCAGACGATGAACGAGGCCCTGGCCTCCCCTCTCATGGTCGAGTCCAGCAGCGTCGATCTCACCGACGCCCCCTACTTCGTGGACCTCGTCCGCCAGCAGCTGGCCAGGCACTACGACCCCAACGACCTCACCACCCAGAACCTCTCGATCTACACCACCCTCGACCTTCACCTGCAGACGGTCGCTCAACGGGCCCTGGAGCGGGGCCTGGACAGCGTCCAGGAGATGATCAAGAAGCGGACGACGAAGACCGTCCAGGGCTCGCTGATCGCCATCGAGCCTCTCAGCGGCAAGGTGGTGGCCCTCGTGGGAGGTCGCTCCTACGGAACGAGCCAGTACAACCGGGTGATGCAGGCCCGGCGCCAGCCCGGGAGCACCTTCAAGCCCTTCGTCTACCTCGCCGCCTTCGAGGCGACCTTCGAGGACCCCAGCCTGCCCCCGATCACCCCGGCCACCGTGGTCGAGGACGCACCCGCCGTCTTCTTCTACGAGGACAAGGAGTACATCCCCCAGAACTACGAGAACAAGTACTTCGGCTTCGTGACGCTGCGACGGGCCCTGGCCAAGAGCCTCAACGTGGCCACGGTGAAGGTGGCGGAGATGGTGGGCTACGAGCGCATCACGCGCCTGTGGACCGAGAAGCTGGGCAGCGGGGCCCCGATCGAGCCCTACCCGGCCGTTGCCCTCGGGTCCTTCGAGGTGACCCCCTGGGAGATGGCCAACGCCTACGGCGTCCTCGCCAGCGGCGGCTACAAGATCGAGCCGGTGACCGTGCTGCGCGTCACCGACGACGGGGGCCGCGTCCTCGAGCAGCACTACGCGCCGGTTCCCGAGCGGGTCATCCGCGAGGAGTCGGCCTTCCTCATCACCAGCATGCTTCAGAGCGTGATGAACGAGGGCACCGCCGCCTCGGCGCGAACGAAGGGCTTCACCACCGAGGCTGCGGGCAAGACCGGGACCACCAACGACTACCGCGACGCCTGGTTCGCCGGCTACACCCCGGACCTCCTGTGCATCGTCTGGGTCGGCTTCGACGACAACACCCCGGTCGGGCTCTCCGGCGCCCGGGCCGCGCTGCCGATCTGGGTGGACTTCATGAAGGCCGCCCTCAGCGGGAAGGAGCCCCTCTCCTTCACCGTGCCCGCGGAGAACGTGGTCTTCGTCGAGATCGACCGCGACACCGGCCTCCTCGCCAACCCGTACTGCCCGGAGACGCGCTCGGAGGCCTTCGTCGCGGGGACGGAGCCTCGTGTCTTCTGCCAGGCGCACACCGGGGGGTGGTACCGCCCGCCCGAGCCCGCGCTGCCGAGCGACGGCCGGACCCCGGCTGCGGCACGCCCTTGACCACGCCCGAGGCCGGGTTTACCCTTCTTAGCTCGAGCCGCGGGCGCTTAACTCAGCGGTAGAGTGCCACCTTCACACGGTGGAAGTCGCAGGTTCGAATCCTGCAGCGCCCACCATCGACCTCCCTGTTCCCAGCACCATCCCGTGACCGGACCCTCCCCCACAGACGACCGGGCCGCACCCGTGCCCACGCCGCGGCGCTCGTATCGGTACTACGACCTGGTCATGGCCGCGTTCGTGACCGTGCTCCTGTGCGCGAACGTCATCGGGGCGGCCAAGGTGGCCCGGATCGGCAACTTCGTCTTCGGGGCCGGGGTCTTCTTCTTCCCCATCAGCTACGTCTTCGGCGACATCCTGACCGAGGTCTACGGCTACGCCCGGGCTCGCAAGGTGGTGTGGGCGGGCTTTGGCGCCCTCGCCTTCGCCTCGTTCATGAGCTGGGCCATCCTGGCGTTCCCGCCGGCGCCGGGCTGGCCGCACCAGGCCGCCTACGAGACGGTGTTCGGGTCGACGCCGCGCATCGTCCTCGCCTCGCTCGTCGCGTACTTCTCCGGCGAGTTCTGCAACTCCTACGTGCTGGCGAAGATGAAGGTCGCCTCCAGAGGCCGCCGGCTCTGGACGCGCACCATCGGTTCGACCATCGTCGGCGAGGCGGTCGACTCCGCGATCTTCTACCCGGTTGCCTTCATCTGGGTGTGGGAGGCCGATCTCCTGTGGCGCGTGATGGTGAGCAACTACCTGCTGAAGGTCCTGTGGGAGACGGTGATGACGCCGCTGACCTACCGTATCGTGAACTCCCTCAAGCGCGCCGAGAGCGAGGACTACTTCGACCGGGACACGGACTTCACCCCGTTCTCCCTGCAGACCTGACGATCGTCAGTCGAACGCGGTGGGAAGACCCGGGTCGCGGTGGTGGGCGAACGCCAGCGCGACCTGCCCCGGCGTCGTCCGGTCCATGTCCAGCTCCAGCGCGGCGATGGCGTCCTCGGTGAAGAAGCCGACGTCGTCGACCTCGTGGCTCGTGACCGGGTCGCCGCCCTCGAGCCGGCAGCCGATCAGGACCTTGTAGGTGTAGTCGAGCGAAGGCGGATGCTCGTGACGCGTCTTGTCCAGGAGGGCGAGGACCTTCTCCGCGCGCACCCGGTAGCCGCTCTCCTCCAGCGTCTCGCGCTCGGCGGCCAGGCTCGGCGTGTCGCCGACGTCGGCCCAGCCGCCGGGGAACGTCCAGCCCCCGGTGCGCCGCTCCCGCACCAGGAGAAGCGCGTCGCCACGGAACACCACCGCCCGCACGTCGACCTTCGGCGTCGGGTACCCGAGAGCCGAGGCGAAGAGCGACCGGACCGTCGCCGCGTCCTCCCCGAGGCCGCCGGAGGCCATCTCCACCGATATCTCGCGGAGCTGCTCGTAGCGCTCCCGGTCGTACGGGTCCTCGGCGTACGTGAGGCCGGTCTGGGCGATCGCCTGGATGCGCTGGGCCCACCGCATCCAGAGGGGACGCCGGTCTCGGTCCCCGCTCACGGTGTGGCGGGGCCGTTGGCCGATGGGCGCCGGGCGAGCGCGAGCTCCTCCTCGATCACCTGGGCGAAGGCCTCGAAGGGCTGGGCGCCGATCAGGGGCCGCCCGTTGATGAAGAAGGCCGGCGTCCCCGAGACCCCCAGCCGCGCCCCCGCCTCGGTGTCCCTCTCCACCAGGGTGGCGTAGCGGTCGGAGTCGAGGCACTCCCCGAAGGCCTCGGCATCGAGGCCGAGGGCCGCGGCGTGCTCCTTCAGGTCCGCCGGCTGGAGCTGGCCGGCGCTCTCCCAAAGCCGGTCGTGCATCTCCCAGAAGCGGTCCTGGTCGCCGGCGCAGGCCACGGCCTCCCCGGCCTTGGGCGCCCGCTCGTGGAAGGCCAGAGGGAAATGACGAAAGGCGAAGCGCACGTCTTCACCGTAGACCTCGCGGACCTTCTTGACCGCGGGACGGGCGCGCACGCAGAAGGGGCACTGGAAGTCCGAGAACTCCACGATGGTCACCGGGGCGTCGGGCCGGCCGCGCAGCGGGGCCTCGCCGGTGTCCACCGCCAACCGGAACGGCTCGAGCAGCACCTCCACCGGGTACCTGGCGCTCAGCTCCCGGGCAAAGGCGGCGCGACGCTCGCGCTGCCGCTGGCGACCCAGCCCCTCCAGGATCTGGGGGATGGCCTCCGCCTCGGTGGTGTCGCCGAAGCGGGAGCGGTTCGCCTCGTAGAAGGACTTCGCCTCCGCCTCGGTCACCTCCGCCTTGGCCGCGACCTCGGCCCTGGTGAGCTCCTCGACGCTCACCCCCCGCGCCTCGGCCTCGCGCTGGACGAGCGCCTGGGCGATGAGCTCGTCCAGGGCCTGGCGGCGCAGCTGATCCTCGCGCTGGCGCAGCTCCGTCAGCTTCCCCTGGATCAGGGCGTCGACGGCGTCGGTCGGGATCGGGGTGCCGTCGACGATGGCCGCCGCCCTGGTCTCGCCCGCGACGGGGGGGACGACGGCCGGTCCCGCGAGGAAGGCCGTGATCAGGGCGGCCATGGGCCCGAGTCTGGGTCTCATGTGTCTCCTTCTGCTTCTCGCGCCGGGCTCGGGGCGCCGTAGGCGAGGGCGCCGAAGCTCACCACGCTCGCGGGGTCGATGTTCCACTGCTCGTAGCGCAGCAGGGCTCCGGGCGGAGAGCCGGCGGCCCGGAGGAAGGAGTAGAGGGCGGACGCCCCGCACCAGCGGAGGTCGTCGCCTCCCTCCTGGATCTGCTCCCAGAAGCCGTCGGGGTCGCCGGCGACGAGCGCGCCGATCCGCCGCCGGTCCCGCTCCTCGACGGCACGGAGCGGGCCCTTCCCGGCCTCGGCCTCGAGATCGTCCCCGTAGCGGCGCCCGATGTGGGCCATGTCGACCCCGAGGACCCACAGCAGGGACGAGGGCCGCGCCGCGGCCACCTCGGCCAGCCCTCCCAGGAACCGGGCGACGCCGGGGTCGTCCTCGGGGCGGCCCGTCCTCGTGGCCCGGGCGAACGGGCCACACAGGACGGGGACGATCCGGACCGCCGGGCCGAGGACGTGCTGAAGGAACAGGACCTGGAACTCGATGGCGTGCTCCACCGCGTGACAGTAGTCCTCGGCCTCCACCGCCGCCCCACCCGCCGCCATCAGGCGGTCCACCACCTCTGCGTCGACGCCCGTCTCCCCCAGGGGCGTCCGATACGGCTTGCGCGTGAGGCCGAAGCGCTCGGGGGCGCCGTAGTGCGACGTGCCGAGGACGACGACGGTCCGCTCCCGGGCGTCGATGGACAGGGCCCGGTAGGCCGAGGCGTAGGAGCGCCGCCCGCCCTCGAGGCTCACGTGGGGCGCTACGATCCCGAGGACGTCGGCCGGACACGCCCCCTCGTCGGGGCCGGCCCCGTCCAGGTACCCGCGCAGCGCCGTGACGAGCTCCGTCGCATCCGCGGGATAGGCCGCCCCCGCGTGGGAGGCCTCGCGGTGGGAGGCGTCGGCGAAGGCCCGGTGACGCGTCTGGCGCCGGCGCTCGAGCTCGTCGTCCTCGAGGAACCCACGGCGCCCGAGCGAGGCCGCCAGCTCTCGGGCGTGGTCGCCGGCCCCGATCTCTCCCGTCGCCCGAAACAGCGCGGTGACGAGGTCCGCCTCCTCGTGCCCCCCGTCGAAGTAGCGGAGAAAGGGCACCAGGGGTGGGGGCACGATGACCACGTCCTCGGTGTAGCGGAAGGGATCCCGGAGAAGGACCCCCGGCCGGTCTTTCACCGGGGAGGGCATCGCGTCGAGACCTCGCCGCAGGGGGGCCAGACGTCGGGACATGGAACGACCATGGTACACCGCGGCAACGCCGGCCTTGGAGTTGGTACCATGGGATCGTGGCCACGGGGACCCATACCTGGAGCTGTCCGGCCTGCGGCCGGAACGTGCCCCGGCGCGTGGACACCTGTCACTGTGGCATGACGCGGGAGCGGGCGGAGGCCCGAGCCGCCGCCGCCGAGGCCTCGCCGGCCGTGGGCCGCCCGGCTCCTCTGGCGCCACTCGCACGCCGTGGACCTCGCGCCCCCCTGCCCGGCGACGTCAGGGCCATCCTGGCGGGGCTGGTCCTGGTGGTGGTGGCTGCGGTGGGCTGGCTCGCCTTCGGGCCGAGACCCGAGCCGATGGCGCCCGTGCTCGGCTTCGTCGACACCGGGCCTCCGCCGGTTCCCACACCCGAGCCCTCCCCCACCCCGGCCTTCAAGCTCCCCTGGTGGAAGTGACCCCGCGCCGAGTCGCGGCGCTCGTCCTCTACCTCGTCCTCTACCTCGTCGTCGTCCTCGGCTTCTTCGAGGCGAGCTCGCGAACGGTGCTCTCCCGAAGGGACCTGTTCCGTCGCGTCGCCGGCGTCGACGAGGCCTCGTCCCGGCTGCGCTGGGCACGACGCGAGAGGCAGGGCCGACCGCTCGTCCAGCCCTTCGACGTCTACCATCCCGTTCGGGGCTGGACCCTGCGCCCCGGCCTCCACGAGGTCGCGGTGTTCGGGGACGAGCGCCTGAGCTCGACCACGCGCGGCTACCGGGGTCGACGCGAAGTCCCGAGGGCGAAGCCTGCCGGGAGAGTGCGGGCCGTGGCCCTGGGCGACTCCTTCACCTTCGGGGAGGACGTCGGCGACGAGGACACCTGGGTTCACCAGCTGGGAGTGCTCCGCCCGGACCTCGAGCCCGTCAACCTGGGGGTGCACGCCTACGGGCACGATCAGATGCTGCTGACACTGCGCGAGGAAGGCCCGTGGCTCCAGCCCGACATCGTCCTGCTGGGCTTCGTGCACATCGATCTCGAACGGAACCGGACGGCCTTCTTCGACTACGCCAAGCCGTACTTCGACCTCGAGGGAGGCTCCCTCGTCCTCCGCAACGTCCCCGTGCCCACCCCGGACGAGCTTCGGGCCCGGGAGCCGTGGCGGTCGAAGTTCCTCGACCTTCTCTCGATGCTCCATGCCCGGGTCCGCGAGCGGACCGGCCTCGAGGAGCGGGCCCGATACGCCCTGGGACGGGCCCTTCTCGGGGCCATCGACCACACCGCCCGCGAGATGGGGGCGACGACTGTCTTCGCCTACCTTCCGATCCTCGACGAGATCGGGGCGCCCGCCCCCTCCCCCGGAGAGGTCTTCTTCGACAAGGCCTGCCGCGACGCGGGCCTGACCTGCGTGAACCTCCGACCGGCCTTCCACCGGCGGGTCCTGGGTGGCCAGCACCTGCGGAGGCGCGGCCACTGGGGTGCCGAGGAGCACCGCGCCGCCGCCGAGGACCTGATCGGTCTCCTCGCCGATCGAGGCTTGCTCCCCGAGTGAAGGGGTCTAGCGGAGGTCGGTGACGACGTACAGGTCGGACAGGCGCCGCATCAGCGAGTACGCCCAGGCGTTCCCGGACGGGGACACCACCACCCGCGAGAGGCCGAGCACCCCGGCGGGGTCGGCCGGCGCGAGCTCGGCCACGCGCTCGAGGGCTCCGCTGGCCACGCCGATGCGCCACAGGACCTCGGGGACCTTGCCGTGGACGTCCCGGAAGTAGACGCGCCCCTGGCGGTCCCAGGACACCGGGGACCACCCCTCCTCGGCGCCGGCGAGAGGCCGCGGATCGCCCCCTGAGGTCTCGTAGACGCAGTGGCTCTTCCGGTCGGGGCACCGGGCCACGAAGCGCTGCCCGTCCGGAGAGAAGGTGTTGTGGTACAGCATGACCCCCTCGGGAAGGAGCAGGGGGCGGGGCTCCCCGCCTTCGGCGTCGAGGAGCCAGGTGGCCCAGAGGCCCGACGCGTCCCGGGTGGTGACGTACAGCGTGCGGCTGTCGTGGAGCCAGCCGGCCACGACGTGCGTGAGACCCCCGGGGATCTCGACGCGCCGCGGCTGCCCCGGGCCGGTGGGGACGATCTGGACGTGATCGGGGCTCTGGACGGGGATCATGAGCGCCCACTTGCCGTCGGGGGAGAGGCTGGTCCCCCGGCCAGGCCCGAGCTTCACCGGCAGGGAGCCGTCGGTGGGACGGAGGTAGGACGTGTAGTGCGGGCCCCCGCCATCGCCGCTCTCCACGAGGAGCACCATGGAGCCGTCGGCGGAGAGCCCCTCTGCCGCGGAGACGTCGAGCCACGACAGCTCGCGCTCACCCACCTCGCCCTCGCGCCGGAAGAACGTCTCCGCGGTGAGGCCCGTGCGCTCGAGGAGCACCCGTCCGTCGGGGGCGACGTCGTGGATCACGAGCCGGCTCATCGCCGCATGAATCCGGCGAACGCTGCCGTCGAGGGCCAGCGCGTGCAGCTCGCTCTTGGCCCCCACCCGCGCGGCGGTGAACCAGACCTCGGTCCCGTCCGCGGACCAGGCGATCCCGTCCAGGCTGCTCCAGGGTCCGGCCTCCGCGAGGCGTTTGCCGGTGCGGTCGAGGACGACCACCCGCCCGCGGTCGTCGCCCACGACCGGGTGCTCGGCGAGAGCAATCCTCGCTCCGTCGGGAGAGAGGCGCAGGCGGCTCACACGGTGGGTCTCGCCGAGGGGCTGGCCGATCGGGTACTCGAGCCTCAGCGCGCGCTCGTGCTGGCGCACGACCGCGAAGGAGGACGTGTCGGCGGTCCAATCGGCGACCAAGACCTTCTTCGACACCTCCCGCGGCGGGCCGCCGGCGAGGGGGGCCCGCTGCAGGACGCCCTCGCTCAGGAAGGCCACCTCCGAGGCGGAGGCGGCGACGATCTGGCCGCGGCCGAGCCCGAGCGGCCGGCCCTCCAGGGCCCCGCTGCTCACGATCTGCATGTCCCAGGGATGCCCTTCCCAGGAGGCCGCGTACACGACCTCCCCCTCGGGACCGAAGCGGGCCGAGGTGACGGCCCCCCGGTTGAAGGTGATCCGCTGGAACTCGGGCTGGCGCGGCTCGCCCGCCCGCCGTCCGCCGAGGCGGTAGGCGACGGCGACCGCGCCCAGGACGAGCGCCGACGCGGCCAGGGCCAGGGCCACCGTCGTCCAGCGGCGGTCGCGGGCCCCGGCCGGCGCGGGCGGGGCCTCGACCTGCTCGAGGGCCCCGTTCCCGTGGGCTGGCCCGTCGGGAACGGGCCGCGGCCACGCGTGCACGGTGGCCGGCGGGACGACCCTCTCCACCGGACCGCCGACCCAGCGGTAGCCCCGCCGGGGCAGGGTCTCGACGTACCGTGGGTGCAGGGCGCTGTCGCCGAGGGCGGCCCGGATCTGGCGGATGCAGAAGTTCAGCGACTGCTCGAAGTCGACGAAGGTGCCCGCGGGCCAGACCCTCGACTGGATCTCCTCGCGGGCGACGACCTCCCCCGGGCGCTCGGCGAGGAGGGCCAGCACCTTGAACGGCTGGGGCTGGAGGCGCACGAGCTTGCCGTTGCGGCGCAGCTCGCCGCTGCGCATGTCCATCTCGAACGCCCCGAAGCGGAGGGCGAGAACCTCGTCCTCCGCACGCGCCCGCGGCCTGGTCTTCAACGGTCATCCTGGTTGCCCCGTCCCGCCCGGGCTGGCCCGGCCCCCGCCGGCCGGGACGCTCGGTGCATAATGCGCCCTTCGCCTGGAGGTCGCCCTCAATGGTCAAGACGACGCTCGCGGCCGTTCCGTTCCTCGCCATTCTGGCGTTTTTTCACGCCTGCTCGGTGAGCGCGGAGGACCCAGCACTCGAGCGGGCCCGTCGGCTGCTGCAGCGGCACCCGGTGATCGACGGGCACAACGACCTGCCCTGGACGATCCGGACGGAGACGGAGGGCCTCGGAGACGTGGAGGCCTACGACCTGCGGCGCCCCACGAGCGGGCAGACCGACCTCGCCCGGCTCCGTGCCGGCGGTGTCGGCGGGCAGTTCTGGTCGGTCTACGTGCCCCCGATCGAGAACGGCTCCGCGCGCCTCCAGCTCGAGCAGATCGACCTCGCCCGCCGGATGATCGCCCGGTACCCGGAGGACCTGGAGCGGGCGACGACCTCCGGGGAGGTCGCGCAGGCCCTGAAAGAAGGCCGCATCGCCTCGCTCCTCGGCATCGAGGGGGGCCACGCCATAGAGAACTCGCTCGGCGCGCTGCGGGCCTACTCCGATCTGGGGGTGCGCTACATGACGCTCACCCACAGCACGAGCCTCGACTGGGCGGATTCGTCCGCCGAAGAGCCCCGCCACGGGGGGCTGACGCGGTTCGGCGAGGAGGTGGTGCGGGAGATGAACCGCCTCGGGATGCTGGTGGACCTCTCCCACGTCTCGCCGGAGACGATGGAGGACGCGCTGAGGGTGTCCGCGGCGCCGATCATCTTCTCCCATTCCTCGGCTCGCGCGGTGTGCGACCACCACCGCAACGTTCCCGACGAGATCCTGCGCGAGCTGCCGGAGAACGGCGGGGTGGTGATGATCACGTTCGTCGCCGCCTTCGTCTCCCCCGAGTACGCGGCGGCCAGCCGGCCCCTCTGGAAGGAGTACGAGGAGCGGTCGAAGGAGATCTCGGATCCCGCGGCGCGCCAGGCCTTGTGGCGAGAGATCGAGGCCCGCATGCCCGACATCCGGGTCACCCTCGGCGAGGTGGCCGACCACATCGAGCACGTCCGCCGCATCGCCGGGGTCGACCACATCGGCCTCGGGGGCGACTACGACGGCAACGACGCGTGGCCGGAGGGGCTCGAAGACGTCACGGGCTACCCGAAGCTCTTCGCCGAGCTCATCCGGCGGGGGTGGAGCGACGCCGACCTGGCCAGGCTCGCGAGCGGCAACATCCTCCGGGTGATGGAGAAGGCGGAGGAGGTGTCCTCACGGCTGCAGAAGGAACGGCCGGCCTCCACGGCCACCCTGGAATCCCTGGACGGTGGGGTATAGTCGAGGCTTCGTGGGACGCACACGGGGAGACGACCGTGAAGAGCCTCATCGACCGCCTGATCGGCAAGCCTGAGTGGCAGAACCCCGACCCCTCCATCCGGGCCGAGGCCGTCCTGCGACTTCCCGCCGCCGAGCGCGAGGTGCTCCTCGCCATCGCCCGTGAGGACGCCGAGCCTCGGGTGAGGCGGGCCGCGGCCAAGAAGCTGTCCGACATCGAGACGCTGAGCGAGCTGACGGGCTCCGACGAGGACCAGACCGTCCGTGACGAGGCAGCGGCGCGGCTCGTACACCTGGCGGCCCACGCCACCGAGGAGGAGGGGGGCACGGCCGCCCTGGCCGCCCTGCGCGAGGCCCGGCACCTCGGGGTGGTGGCCCGCTCCGCGGTCCTGCCCGCGATCCGCGAAGCGGCGGTCCGGGCCCTGGACGATCCCCGCGCACTGGCCACGGTCGTGCGCGAGGCGGAGGACGGGGCCACGCGCCTTCGAGCCCTCGAGCGGATCAGCGACGGGCCGACCCTCCTCGCGCTCGCCCTCAAGTCCGACCAGAAGGCGGTGGCGGTGGGGGCGGTGGACCGCCTGGAGGACTCGGAGGGTCTCCGCGAGGTCGCGGAGAAGGCCCGCGTCAACGCTGCCGCCCGCCGCGCCCGGACGAAGCTGGAGCAGGAGAAGGAGCCCGCCGAGAGCCTCTCACCCATCGCCCCGTCCGGGGAGGAGGAGCAGAAGGAGCGCGAGGCGTACGAGCGCGCCCGGGCGGAGCAGGAGAGGGAAGCGAGCACACGGGCGCAGGCTCTCGCCGCGCGGGCGAGTCTGTGCGAATCGGTCGAGGGCGCGGAAGGCGAGGCCATCCCGGCCGCTCTCGAGCGCGCCCGAGCCGCGTGGGCGGAGCTGGCGTCGCTGGAGGGCCCGGAGGCCACGGTCGTGGCCTCACGCTTCGAGGATGCGCTCGCCACGGCCGAGCGGCGGCACCGGGCCTGGCTCGCCGGACTCGAGCGGCGCGGGGAGCTGGCCGCCCTCGTCACCGAAGCGGAGAAGCTGGCCGCCGAGGAGGACCAGGGCCCGCTTCGCTCGGCCTGGGGCGACCTCGAACGAAGGTGGAAGGATCTCGCGGTCTCCGCCGACCAGCCGGACCTGCGCGCGCGCTTCGAGGGGGCCGTCGGGAAACACCACGCGCACCGCCAGGCAGCGCGCGAGGAACGGGAGAAGGCGGACCGGGAGAACCTGGCCCGCCTCATCGGGCTCGCGGAGAGGGCCGAGGTCCTGATCGCGGAGGACGAGCCCGCGCTGCGGGATGTCGACCACGTGTCGCGGGAGATCCGGTCCGCCCTGGACCACCCCGGGCACTTCCCCACCCGCCACGATCGGGAGGAGGTCCTGGCCCGCCTCGAGTCCGCCCGGAAGGCGCTCTACCCGCGGCTGCAGGAGCTGCGGGAGGACGCGGAGTGGAAACGCTGGGCCAACGTGTCGGCCCAGGAGGACCTCTGCCAGCGTGCCGAGGCGCTCCTCGAGGAGGAGGACCTCGCCCGGGCCGCTCGCCAGCTCCGCGATCTCGACGCCCGGTGGAAGCAGGCGAAGGAGGCCCCGAAGGAGAAGGCCGACGAGCTGTGGACCCGATTCAAGGCGGCGCGCGACGTGGTCAGGGAGCGCGTCGACGCGTTCTTCGCCCGGCAGGCAGAGGAGCTCGCCGAGAACCTGCGCCGGAAGGAAGCCCTGTGCGAGAAGGCCGAGGGGCTGGCCGAGTCGACGAGCTGGGTCAAGACCGCGGACGAGATCCGCGGCCTCCAGGCGGAGTGGAAGCAGATCGGGCCGGTCCCCCGGACCCAGTCGCGGAGGATCTGGGACCGGTTCCGCAAGCCCTGCGATCACTTCTTCAAGAGGTGGCAGGAGCACCGGAGCCAGCGGAGCCAGGAGTGGGCCCGGAACCTGGCCCTCAAGGTGGCCCTGTGCGAGAAGGCGGAGAGCCTCCAGGACTCGACCGACTGGGAGGCCACGGCCGGCGAGCTCAAGCGGCTTCAGGCCGAGTGGCGCACGATCGGGGCAGTGAAGAAGAGCCGGTCGGCGGCGCTCTGGAGCCGGTTCCGGGGGGCCTGCGACCACTTCTTCGACCGCTACAAGCACCGCGACGCGCTCGCCCTCGAGGAGGTGCAGCAGACGCGTGAGCGCCTCTGCGCCGACCTCGAGGCGCTGCTGCCCGCCGAGGGCGCGGAGGCCGACGCGCCCGAAGACCTCGTGGCACGGCTCCAGGCGGCCCAGACCGCGTGGCGCCAGGCCGGCGAGCTCCCCCGCGACATGATGGCCTCCCTGGACGAGCGCTTCGGACAGGTCCGCGACCGCCTCGTCGAGGTCTTCCCGATGTCCTTCGCGGGAACCGAGCTCGACCCCGAGGCCAGCCGGCGCAAGGCGGAGAAGCTGGTCGCCCGCGTGGAGGACCTCGTCGAGGATCTGGCCCCGGCCGGCGGGGCGGCGTCCATCGAGACCACGGAGGAGCTCGCGGCCCGGCTCCGCGACGCCCTGGCCACCAGGACGATCGGGGGGAAGGAGGCGGAGGCGGCACGCTGGCACTCCGCGACCAGCGAGGTCGAGTCGGCCCAGGTCGCGTGGCGCCGCCTCGGGCCCATGCCGGGCCCGGAGGGGGAGGCCCTCGCCGGGCGATTCGAAGGCGCCTGCAAGCGGTTCTTCGAGGTGCGTCCGCGCCCGGAGCGGGCACGCCCCGACCGCACGGCGGGCCGGCGGCCGCGCCGGCGCACCTGAACGTTCCGGCCGGACGCCCCGGGGGCGGACCCCGCCGGGACCCGAGCCGGGTGATGATCGGGCCATGAGCTCTCAGCCGTCGTCGAGGATCGGGGCCGCCCGCCGCCGGCCATCGTCGCGGGGGGGGGACGTTCTCGAGCTCTTCGTTCTCGCCCACGACCCGAGCGCGGCGTCCGCGACCCTGATGGCGTCGTTCCGCAACGCCCGGGTCCTGGTCCCATTTCCACGGAGGGGCGGTGAAGCGGGGGCCCGGTGGCAGCGGATCATCCGCGCCCACGAGCGGACCCTCGGCGTGATCGAGGGGCGCGGCCGGAGCCGGTCGCTCCCCGAGGGGAGCGAGCTGCGGGCCTGGGGCCGGGACCTCTTCGAGGCGCTCTTCCCCGGCGACGTGAGGAGACTCTACGACGTCGCCCGGTCGCTCCAGCCCGACGGAGTTCTCGATCTCGTCTTCACCTCGATGATCGACTGGGTGGCGGACAAGCCCTGGGAGCTCGCCTGGGACCCCTCCCGCCGCCTCTTCATCGCCACCTCCGACGTCAACTTCGTGCGCAACGTCTTCACCGCGGTTCCCGCCGAGGTGCGGCAGCGTCGCCAGGAGCGCCTCCGCATCCTGGTCGCCACCGCACGCCCGCGGGGCACGGCTCCGCTCGCCGCACGCGAGGAGTCGGCGCTGGTGCGGCGGGGATTCCGGCCCCTCGTCGAGGCCGGGCTCGCCTCGGTGAGCGTCCTCTCCGGAGCCACGCCCCAGGGCCTCCACCGCCGGCTGAGCGGGCAGGTGGTGGACGTGCTCCACTACATCGGACACGGCCGCTACGACGAGGAGTCCGCGGCGGGTTGCCTCTTCCTCGAGGACGGGAGAGGCCGACCCAAGCCGGTGGACGCCGCGGCCTTCCGCCAGATCGTGGGGCGACGGGGGACGGATCTCGTGTTCCTCAACGCCTGCGAAAGCGGGCGCGGCGGACGCGTGGACTTCAACCGCGGCCTGGCCCCCGCCCTCGTCGCGGCGGGGATGCCGGCGGTCGTCGCCAACCAGTACTCGGTGCTCGACAGCGCCGCCCTGACCTTCGCGCGGGAGTTCTACGCGGCCCTCACCCACGGGAGCGCGCTCGGCGACGCCTGCCGCGAGGCCCGGGTGGCCCTCGGCCACGCCCTCGGGGCGGAGGCGATCGACTGGGCGGTGCCCGTTCTGTTCGCCCGCGACCCCGGCGCGGCGCTGCGCGCGCCGCGAGCCCGGGCCGCACGCGGGCTGCAGAAGGCGAGGGCCCACCGTTGACGCGAGCGGCGGCCCTCCCCCTCCTGCTGGCTCTGGCCCTCCGGCTCGTCCCCATCCTCGTCGCGGACCGCGTCGTGGCGGACGTGGAGCGCTACCAGCGCATGGGCCGGCATCTCCTCGACGTCTCCTGGAACCCGTACGAGACGAAGCGCCTCTACCCCTACCCGCCCCCGTGGGCGGCCGTCGAGGCCGGGGCGGAGTGGCTGGCCCGCCACGGTCTCGGCTCGTTCCCGGTGAGCGTCAAGCTGCCGGTCCTGCTCGCCGACCTCCTGATCGTGCTCGCTCTCGTGGCCGCGGGCCGTGCGGGTAGGGCGCCCCCGGCGGCGGCCTGGATCTACGCCCTCCATCCGGTCAGCGTCCTCGTCACCGGCTTCCACGGCCAGTTCGAAGCGATCGCGCTCCTGTTCGTGCTCCTGGCCACGGACGCCCTCTCCCGGGGGCGGCGCGACGCGTCCGCGCTCCTGCTCGCCGCGGCGATCGGGACGAAGTCGTTCCCCGTGCTCCTCGTTCCCTTCCTCGCCTTCGCCGGCGCCGCCTCCTGGAGATCGGCCCTTCGGTTCGCCGTCCTCGCCCTCGCCCCGGTGGCGCTGCTCCTCGTGCCCTTCGCGGTGGCGGATCTCCCCGCCCTGCGTCGCGAGCTTCTCGGCTACTCGGGGATCGCGGACTTCGGCTGGACGGGCTTCGTCCGCGGCGTCACCTGGCTCACCACCGGTGACCTGCCGCGAAGCGAAGCCCGTTTCTGGCCGGCGGCCGCGACAGCCTCCAAGATGCTCTTTCTCACGGCCTGGGCCGCTCTGATCCTGGCGACCCGGCGGGGCTGGCTCGCCCTGACCCCGGCCCGCGCGTGCCTCGTCGCGCTCCTCGCCTTCCAGGTCCTCTACGGCGCGCTGAGCGCCCAGTACCTCCTCTGGGTCGTGCCCCTGGGCGTGCTGTGGCCCGGCCGCGGCCTCGCCGCGCACGCGGTGGCGGCCACCGCCGGCCTGGTCGGCTTCTACCTCTTCCTCGCCCCGGGAGTCCTCGTCCCGGAGCCGCTCGAGGGGGCGTCCCTGGCGTGGGCGGGCCGTCTCTGGGTCGCCGGGACCGGCGCCACCCTCGCCGTCTCCGCCGCCTGGCTGGGGCGGCTGCTGCGGGAGGGCCGGGCCGCCGCGCGGGAAGTGCCAGCCTGAGTCTCGGGCTCGGGTCAGATCTTCCGGGCCGCCACCGAGGCCACTCGAGCCCCGTCGAACTCGCCCTCCCGCTCCCGCACCACCTCGAGCGGCGCCACCAGTCGCGGCAGCTCCCCCGGCTCGAGCAGGTGCTCGGGACGTGAGGGACGCCCGTGCCGGATCCCCTCCATCGCCGTGAACGTCTCGTAGAGCAGGATGCCACCGACCCGCAGCGCCCGCACCAGTGCGGGGAAGAGTGGCCGATGGAGGTAGTTGAAGACGAGGATCAGCTCCCACTCCCCGTCCCCGAGGTCGGCTCCCCCGTTCTCGAGGTCCGTCACCTCCGCGTCGAGCGGGAGGCGGAGACGCCGCGCCAGGGCGTTGAGCCGCTCCACCCGGGCCTCGTCCCGGTCCACCGCCCGCACCATGGAGCCGGCAGCGGCGAGAAACAGCGCGTGGCGTCCCCGCCCGCAGGCCACGTCGAGGGTGCGCGCGCCCGGGCGTACGAGGGAGGTGCCGGCCACGAGCCAGGAGGACGGCCCCGCCGGCGGGGAGGGGCTCGTCTCACGGTGCCCGCTCCACTCCCGCAGGCCCCGGTCGAGGACGTGGAGGCTCTCGATCCCGGCCTCGCCCAGACACCGCACCGCCCGACGAGCCCGCACCCCGTCCGAGCAGTAGACAACCAGCGCCCGCCCATCCTCGGGGAGGACGGCGGGGGCGGAGGCCAGGACGGCCAGGGGCAGGAGGAGCGACCCGGGGATGTGCCCCGCTTCCTCGTGCTCGAGGGCGGTGCGCACGTCGACGGCCAGGGCGCCTCGTGCCAGCAGCGACTCGGTCTCCGCCGCCGACACCACCTGGTACGGGCTGCGCTCGCGGTCTATAGTCCCGGGGGGCACGAAGCGGAATCATAGAGCGGTCCCCGGGGAGGATCGAGTGCGGAGGATCACGGCACGAGACGCAAAGGTCGGCCCGTGAGCCCCGGCGATCCCTCGCCTCCGGCTCGGCGCGCTCCGTGGCGGCCGGTGCTGCTGTCGGCTCTCGTGTTCCCGGGCCTCGGCCAGCTCGTGAGCGGCCATCCCTGGCGGGGGCTCGTGTACGCCCTGGGAAGCCTGGCGACCCTGATCGCCGTCCTCCGCCGCGTGGCCCGGGAGACGCTGGCTCGCCTGCCCGACGATCCCACCGCGATCGATCCCCTGTTCCCTTTCCGCCTGGCGCACGAGATCCACACCGACAACGCGGCGTTCTTCCTCTGGCTCACCCTGTTGCTGGTCGTCCTCTGGGGAGGCTCGATCGTCGACGCGTGGTGGACGACGCGTCCCGCTACCGCTGGCGCGTCGGGACCCAGGCCGTCGTCCGCCCCCCCACGGTGAGGTGGACGATGCGCTCACCCCGGGCGGTGCGGGCGTCCCGCTCGCGTCCCCACCGATGGTGAAAGAGCCAGGTCCGGGGAAAGCGGTCGGACTCGGCATCCACCGACACCGCGCGGCGCACGACCGCGCGAAGCCGGGCGCGAAGCCGGCCCACCTCCAACCCGGAGAGCGACGAGGCGGGGCGGCGCGGGTCGAGGCCGGCCTGGTAGAGCACCTCGTCGGCGATCCAGTTCCCCACCCCGGCGAAGAGCGATTGGTCGAGGAGGACGGCCTTGAGGGCCGCCCCACGGCAGGCGAGGGCGGAGGCGATCGCTCGGGCGGTGGGCAGCGCGTCGTGAACGTCGGGGCCGAGACCGGCGAGAGGGCTCTCCCGCTCCGGATCATGCTGCAAGCGGACGCGGCCAAAGCGGCGCGCGTCGGCCAGCGCGAGCCGGCGGCCACACTCAGCTCGAAGCTCCGCCTTCCAGAACCGTGGGCGCGCCTCGCCGTCCCCGTACAGCGCGAAGGAGCCGCTCATCCCGAAGTGAAACAGCGGCCAGGGGCGCCGGTCGAGCTCCAACCACAGGTGCTTGCCGTGGCGGCGCACGGCCACGACACGGCGGCCCCGGAGAGAGTCGGCGAAACGCCGCGGGCTCACTCCCTCGAAGACGATGGGGTCGGGCACGGTGGCCACCGAGACGATCCTCCGACCCACGAGCTGACGCTCGGCGCGGCGCCGGGCGGCTTCGACCTCGGGCAGCTCGGGCACGGGCGGGAGCGTTCGGCTCAGGGCTCTGCCCGGGGTTCGCCGGCCCGGTAGAAGATCACCGTGGCCTTCTCCACCGTGACCAGGCCCTCCCGCACCATCCCGTCGAGAACGGGAAGAAACGCCTGGATCTTGTCCTCGGCGTCGACGATCTCGATCACGATCGGCAGGTCCTCCGAGAGCCGGAGGATCCTGCTGGTGTGGATGCGGCTGTGCGCCCCGAACCCCTCGAACCCGCGGAAGACAGTGGCCCCGGCCAGCCCCTGGCGGCGGGCCTCCTGGACGACGGCCTCGAACAAGGGCTTCCCGTGCCAGCGGTCGGACTCGCCCACGAAGATGCGCAGCAGCTGTCCCTCGCGTGGAACCTTCATACGATCCCCCGTGCCACGGTCATGCCCGCCCACACCGCGGCCAGGCCGAGGAAGAGCTGACCCACGGCGTTGGCCGCCGCGAGGGCGTGGCTGCCCTCGCGGATCAGGCTCAGCGTCTCGTAGCCGAAGGTCGAGAACGTCGTGTAGCCGCCGAGGACGCCCACCATCAGGAAGAGCCGTCCCGACGGGCCGAGAGGGCCTCGCTCCTCGGTGAGCACCGCCAGGAGCCCGATGGCGAAGCATCCGCTGACGTTGACGGCGAGGGTCGCCCAGGGGAACTCCGGCGAGACGACGCGGGAGACGAGGCCGCCAAGGGTGTAGCGCAGCGTCGCGCCCACGAATCCCCCGGCTCCCACGAGCAGCGTGCGGGCCCACTCCGGCATGGCCCCGAGTGTCGCCCGCCTCCCGGGGTCGATCAAGTCCGGGCGAAGAGACCTCGCCTTGACACGAGGGCGGGTCGCGCAGAGAGTTAGGGTGCCCGTTGTCCGGCTCGCCCATGGCACTGCCCCGGTACTGCTCCCACTGTGCGGCGCCGCTGCCCGGCGCCCCGCCTGTCACCTGCCCGTCGTGCGACACGAGCCACTGGCTCGACGCAAAGCCGTGCGCGGGGGCCCTCGTGACCCGGAACCACCACCTGCTGCTGGTCCGACGCGCCCACGATCCCTGGCGGGGCGGCTGGGACATCCCCGGCGGCTTCTGCGGCCCCCGGGAGCACCCCGCGGATGCGGCGGTGCGCGAGGTGCGGGAGGAGACGGGCCTTGTCGTCCGGACCGGCGCCATCCTCGGCCTGTGGATCGACACCTACGCTCCGGACGATCCGGACGCCGACAAGGTCACGTTGAACATCTACTACCACGCGACACCGGAGGGGACGGCCGAGACCCGCACGGACCCCAACGAGGTGGCGGAGATCGCCTGGTTCGCCCCCCACGACCTTCCCTCCGACATCGCCTTCCCCGGGCACGTTCCGGCGGTCCTGCGCGCCTGGAGGGACACCCTCGCCACGGTTCCAGGGACGGCGCCCTTCTCCGAGCGTCTGTCTCCGGCCGCGCGCGGCGTGTAGATCCGGGCGCCCCGTCGCCCTTGGCCTGAGGAGTGCCGCGCTTGAGCGACCTCGTCTTCTCCGACCTGCGCGCCTTCCTCGACCAGCTCCGGCGCGACCGCGACCTGGTCGTGGTCGAGGCCGCCGTCGACGCCTGCCTCGAGGCCGCGGAGATCCATCGTCGGGTCATCGCCGCGGGCGGACCGGCGCTGCTGTTCACGAACGTCCGGGGCGCCGAGTTCCCACTCGCCACCAACCTCTTCGGGACCGCGCGCCGGGCGGAACTGGCCTTCGGCGCCCGGCCGGGTCGTCTGATCAAGAGGGTCGTCCACCTCGCGGAGACGATGCTGCCGCCGACACCCGGGAAGCTGTGGGGCGCGCGCGACCTGGCCTACGAGGCGCTGCGCATCGGCCTCAAGCGGCGGAGGGACGGCCCGGTGAGGGAGATCGTGACCCGCGAGGTGCGTCTCGACCGCCTGCCCGCCCTCACCTGCTGGCCCGAGGACGGCGGGCCGTTCCTGACCCTCCCCCTCGTCTACACCGAGGACCCCGGGGGAAAGGGGAGCAATCTCGGGATGTACCGCCTCCAGGTGCACGACCCCCGCACCACCGGCATGCACTGGCAGATCGGCAAGGGAGGGGGCTTTCACCACTCCGTGGCCGAGGGGCGCGGCGCCGCCCTGCCCGTCACCGCCTTCCTCGGCGGCCCCCCCGCCCTCGTCCTGGCCGCGATCGCGCCCCTCCCCGAGAACGTGCCCGAGCTCCTGCTGGCCTCCCTCCTCGCGGGCCAGCGGCTCGAGCGGTGTCCCGGCCCCGGGCCCCACCCCCTCCTCGCCCAGGCGGAGATCGCCCTCGTGGGTCACGTCCCCCCGGGCGTCCGGCAGGCCGAGGGCCCCTTCGGCGACCACTACGGCTACTACTCGCTCCGTCACGACTACCCGGTCTTTCGGATCGAGCATCTGTGCCGACGGCGCGACGCCATCTTCCCCGCGACCGTCGTGGGCAAGCCGCGCCAGGAGGACTTCTTCATCGGCGACCTGCTGCAGGAGCTGCTGGCCCCCCTGTTCCCGCTGGTGATGCCCGCGGTCGTCGACCTCTGGTCCTACGGCGAGACCGGCTACCACTCGCTGGCCGCGGCCGTGGTCAAGGAGCGCTACCGGCGCGAGGCGATGGTGTCGGCCTTCCGGATCCTGGGCGAGGGACAGCTGTCGCTCACGAAGTTCCTCCTCGTCACCGATCGCCCCGTTGACCTGCGCGACTTCCGCGCCACGCTGGAGCACGTCCTCGCCCGGACGAATCCGCAGACCGACCTCTACGTCCTGTCCAACCTCTCCATGGACACCCTCGACTACACCGGGCCGTCGGTGAACGAGGGCTCGAAGGGCGTCTGGCTCGGCCTCGGCGATCCGGTGCGAGAACTGCCCCGGGAGTTCCATCCTCCGGTCCCGCCGCCACCGGAGGTGACCGACGTCCGTGTCTTCTGCGGGGGCTGCCTGGTCGTCGGCGGGCCGCCCGCGAGCGAGGACCCGGACGCCGCCGGACGCCTCGCCGCCCACCCCGCCTTCCGGGGCTGGCCGCTGATCGTCCTGACCGACGAGCCCAGGCGGGCGGCGGCGAGCCCCATGAGCTTCCTCTGGACCACCTTCACCCGCTTCGAGCCGGCGGCCGACCTGCACGCGGCCTCGACCCGCGTCGTGCGCCACCACATCGTCCACGAGCCGCCGGTGCTCATCGATGCACGGCGCACGCCCTCGTTTCCGAAGGAGGTGTCCTGCGATCCGGAGACCGCGGCGCTCGTCGAGCGTCGTTGGCGCGAGTACTTCCCGCAGCGCGAGGTGGAGATGGGCGATTCCGAGGCGGCCCACGTCGGTCGCTGAGCGGCGTGGCTGTCACCGCCGGCCGGCATCGTCGTCGTGCTGTCGCGCACCATCGGCGTCGGCGGGCGCGAGCCGCCGGCTCATCTGTCCCACGGGAGGCGCCGCCGCGCCGAGGAGCATCAGGGCCGCGACGAGCGTCGCGACCTCTGCACCTCCGAAGGGACGTTCCATCATCCGAGCTTATGCGCCATTGATCTGCTACCGCAGAAGGCGCCACGCGATGAGCACGAGCGCGACCCCGTAGGCCGTACCGCAGATTGGAAAGATGCGGTCCGCCAACCACTTCGGGAGGAAGATGTCGGCGACGGAGCCTCGAAGCGCGCCCTGCCGCTCGGCCAGGAGGGTCAGGGGGCACGTCCAGCCTGCCGCGACGAGAACGACGCTCTCCAGAAGGAGCAGACCGACGGCGACCCACGTCCACGGGGTGAGACGGTCCGCGAGGCCGCTGAAGAGCGCGTAGACGACGCACAGGCTCAGAACCCAGAAGATGATCGTGTGGAGCACCTTGATCTGGAAGATCGTGATCTTCACGACACGCGTCTCATCTCGGGGCGTGCTCGCGAGCCGGGGATGGCCTGCCGAGCGCACATTCGATGACGGTAAGGATATCGTTGAGCATCGTCAAGCTCAGCGCCTGGGCGCCTGGGCGGGCATCCTCCGCCGGCACCGGCAGCCCGGTCGAGGACGTCGGGAACCTCGCTCATCCCGACCCCGCGGAGCAGCGCCCCGGTCCGGCGCGAGGCTCGCAGGCCATGCCGACGTCCGCACCGCCGAATGAGGGTCCGCGTCGACCGCGCAAGGCTATCATCCCGCCCGGCCGGTGCGAAGCGCTCACTCGTCGCGCTTGCCCAGGCACCCGCGCTCGGCTACATTCGCACACTGGAGGTCGGCGTTTGGGATCGAATGGTGCAAAGCGGGTCACGGCGGCACTCTGCCTCTGCCTGGCCGGGGCGGCGGTCTCCGCCCTGCTCCTTCTCCAGCACCATGGAGAGGGACAGGCGGTGACGGCGGTCAACCAGGTCTGCGGCGAGGGCGAGGACGGGGCGCCGAGCGACTGCGAGGCGGTGGCCCGGAGCCCCTGGTCCTCGCTGAGGGGCCTCCCCATCGCCGGCTTCGGTGTCCTGTTCTACGCCTCGTTGGCCCTGCTCCTCGCGCTGACCCTCCTCGTCCCCGAAGGCCTGCGGGCGGTGCTGGCCGGCATCGCGCTTCTGGGTCTCGTCCTCGGCCTCCTCGTCGACCTCTTTCTTCTCGGCGTCCAGGCCTTGGCGATCGGCAGGTTCTGCACCCTGTGCCTGCTCACCTACGCGCTCGGGGCCGCCGCCCTTGTGCTCCTCCTGCCGGCCTGGCGCGGGCTGGGCGACCCGGGACCGGCGCTCGAGCGGTCCGAGGGGCGTCTCGCCGTCGCGGGATGGGTGCTGGGGACCGTCGCCCTCGCCGGAGCGGTCGTGGCCGCGGAGACCGCTCTCGACTACCGGGAGCAGGACCGGCAGCTCGCCCTCCTGGGATCCCCCGCCGCGCCGCCCCCCGCCTCCGAGTCGGTCGCGGCGTCGGCCGAGGAGGCGCCCGCTCCGGAGGAGAGCGCGTCGGAGGACACAGACCCGACTCCGCCGGGGTCGTCCTCGGGCGACGGGAGGGACGCCGCCTACTGGGAGCGGCGCGCGAAGGAGCTGCAGCAGACCCTGGACGATCCCCGGAAGCTGGAGCAGTACTTCTCGGAGAAGGCACGGAGGCAGTTCGAGACCGCCGCCGTCCAGCAGATCGATCTCGAGGGTGTGCCGGCCAAGGGTCCCCCCGACGCGCCGGTGAAGGTGGTCGAGTACTCCGACTTCCTCTGTCCGTTCTGCCGCAACCTGGCCGCCGGTCTCACCCAGTTCGTGCCCCAGGCCGGCGGTCGGATGGTCCTCTACTTCAAGAACTACCCTCTCGACAAGGAGTGCAACGCGGCCCTGAGCCGCTCCACGCACCCGGGCTCCTGCCAGCTCGCTCTCGGCGCCATCTGCGCGGGCTACCAGGGCAAGTTTCCCGCCTATCACAACCGCGTCTTCGCGGCCGAGGGGCTGAACAACCCCCAGGCCGCGGACGTCGTCCGCCTCGCCGGCGAGGCCGGCCTCAACGCCGAGGCCGTGCGGGGCTGCCTGGAGGACCCCCAGGCGAAAGCGGACCTGGCCGCCCAGATCGAGGAGGGGCAGAGACTCGGCGTCCAGGCCACACCGACGCTGTACGTCAACGGCAAGCAGCTGCCCCGGATCAACGATTTCGTCGCGGTGGTGGACAGGGAGGCCCAGAAGAGCGGCTTCCCTCCCCTGGCGCAGTCACAGTAGCGCGGGGGCATATGCGGCTCTTCGTGGAGCGACCGGCATGAAGCTCGACGCCTGGATGGAGCAGGGCCACTCCCTCGACGAGAACCTCCGGCTCATCGAGAGCCTTTCGCAGGCGGTGAACGAGGTTCACGATCGAGGCGAGGCCTTCGGTGGTCTACAGCCGGACCGGATCGAGGTCGAGGCCGGCGACCGCTGCGATCTCTCGGAGGCCAAGGGGGGCACTCCTTCTCCCGACTACGCCCCTCCCGACGGGGAGGGGGACTCCGCCGCCGACGTGTACGCCGTGGGCAAGATGGCCTGGGAGATCCTGGCCGGACGCTCCGCCGGCGAATCCCCCCAGCACCTGTCCGAGGTGCGCCCCGACATCTCCAAGGAGCTGGCGGACGCCATCATGGCCTGTCTCGAGCGCTCGGCCGACTGGCGCCCCAAGGACCTCACCTTCCTCGCCCAGATGGCCGCGGCTCGTCAGGGTGCCGCCCGCTCTTCCCAGAGAGCCCGGGGCGCCACGAGGACGTCTCGCCGGACACCCGCGCGGAGAACCCGCAGCCGAGAGCAGGGACGGCGTACCTGGCCCCTCCTGGCGGCGCTGGTCGTCGTCCTCGGCCTGGGCGCCTTCGCCTGGAGGCAGTTTGCCCCCGGTGGCTTCCCCTGGCCCACCACGTCCTCCGCACAGCCGACGCCGCCGCCCGTGACCCCGCCCGTCACCGAGCCGGCGTCTCCGGGCGACGTGCCTTCCTCTCCGGCCGACACGCCCACGGTTCCCCCCACGACGGAGACGGCGGCTGACGTAGGGGACACCACGCCCGCGGCCGCTGTCCCGCCTCCGGCCCCGCCGCCCTCCGAGCCCGAGCCGACGAGCCTGCCGGAGCCCGAGGCCGTGACGCGGACCGCCCCGGTGGCCAATCCCGCACCCGCGGTGGCGCCGCCCCCGGTGCGGACCGCGCCCTCCGAGTCGCCGGTCACGTCTCGACCGGCGCCCCCGCCGCCGACGACCCCCCCGCCGGCAGCCGCCCCTCCCCCGCGCACCGCCCCGGAGCCCTCCCGTCCCGCTCCGGCGCCGAGCGCCGAGACAGAGACGGCGGCCCCGTCGGCTCCCCCCGAGCCCGCCCCGCCGGCCACGCCCGCCGTCCTCACCGCGGTGTCGCCGCTCGAGGTGAAGCGGCCCGGGAAGATCCTGGTCGACCTGCGTGGGCAGGGATTCCTGGACCAGCACGCGGTCCGGATCCTGCCGGTCAAGAAGGCGCCCCGGGGCATCAGCGTCGTCCGCCAGAAGCGCGTCAACGACACCCTGATCACCGTGCTGATCGAGCTCACCGAGGACGCGGAGACGGGAGAGTACGCGTTCGCCGTCGAGGACGGGCTCGGGCAGCGGACCGACCCCGTGATCTTCACGGTCACGAAGTAGGAGCGGCCGCCGCCACTCCTGCGGGCCGCCGCGCACGGCGCGTAGAATGACCCGCATGGCGGAGACGGCCGGGGCGCTGCGCTGTCCGTCTTGCGGCGCACCGGCCACCCCCGACTCCACCGCGTGCCCCTATTGCGGGACCCTCCTGGCCCTGGTGGCCTGCCCCTCGTGCTTCGCCAAGCTCTTTCGGGGGACACGGTTCTGCGCCCAGTGCGGGGCGGAGGCGGTCCGGGAGGAGGCGAAGCCGCGGCCCGCGCGCCCCTGCCCCGAGTGCCAGCGCCCCTTCAGCCCGGTCAAGGTGGGTTCGGTCACGCTCGACGAGTGCACCCGCTGCGGGGGTCTGTGGGTGGACTCCGCGTCCTTCCGGCGGGTCTGCGAGGAGACCGAGGAGCAGACCGTCGTGCTGAAGGCGATCTCGTCGCGCCCGGAAGCGGCCCCGCCCACGGGTGGTCCCCAGCGCTACTGGCCCTGCCCCGAGTGCCGCCGTCTCATGAACCGACAGAACTTCGCGCGCGTCTCCGGGATCATCGTCGACGTCTGCAGGGGCCACGGGGTGTGGTTCAACCAGGGCGAGCTCAGAAGGATCGTGGAGTTCATCCGCGCCGGTGGGATGGAGCGGGCGCGGGCGCGCGAGAAGTCCGAGCTGCGCGACGAGCGGGCGCGCCTGCACCGGGCCCAGCTCGATGCCCAGCGCCTGGCCGCACGCCTGCCCGGGGCCCACGGCGACCGGGGGAGCGGCGACACGGGCGTCGTGGAGATTCTCTCGGCGGTGCGGGGCCTTCTGGACTGGATCTCCTGACTGGAAAGGCCGCTCGGGATGGGCTGGCTCTCCCATCAGAAATCTGATATATCAGTCGCCTGATGGGGATCCCGGTGAGCGTGCCGAGCCCGCTCGTTCTCAAGTCCCTGCGCGAGCAGGTCTACGACCACCTCCGCCACCTCCTGAGCCGGGGTGAGATCCAGCCCGGCTCCTTCATCAACCAGGACGAGCTGGCCGCCCGGCTCGGGGTCAGTCGGACTCCCCTCCGCGACGCCCTGCTCCAGCTCGAGGCCGAGGGGTTCGTCGCGATCCTCCCCCGTCGGGGCGTGCGGGTGGAGGCCCTGACCGTCGAGGACGTCCGCCACATCTACGAGGTGGTCGGCGCCCTCGAGGGTGCGGCGGTCCTCGCCGCCTTCCCCAGCCTCGGCGCGAACGAGCGGGCCACGCTGCGGCGGCTGAACGGGGAGATGGAGGATGCCCTTGGGGCGGACGATTTCGACCGCTACTACGAGGCCAACCTCGCCTTTCACGACGTCTTCCTCGACCGCTGCGGCAACGAGCAGCTCGTGCGGATCGTTCGCCGCCTCAAGCAGCGGCTCTACGACTGGCCCCGCCGGCGGGGCTTCGTGAAGGAGTGGGAGCTGGCCTCTCTCGAGGAGCACGCGGCCTTCGCCCGTCTCGTGGCGAAGGGCGACGCCACCGGCGCCGCCGACCACCTGCGCGACGTGCACTGGTCCTTCGCGGTGCAGGAGCCGTACATCCGCCGCTACTACCTCGGGGACCCACCCGCGAAGGAGCGGGCGTGAGCGCGGGCGTCACCGGCCGCGTGTTCAACGTCCAGCGTTTCTCGCTGCACGACGGACCCGGGATCCGCACGACCGTGTTCCTCAAGGGTTGTCCGGCCCGCTGCCTCTGGTGTCACAACCCGGAGAGCCAGGTCTTCGGACCGGAGGTGATTCGGGTGGAGACCCGCTGCGCCTCGTGCGGCACCTGCGAGACCGTCTGCCCCCACGGCGCGCCGCCCCCGGGCTCCGGCCGGTGCACGGCCTGCGGCGCCTGCGTCGAGGCCTGCCCCACCGGCGCCCGGGAGATGGCGGGTCGGGAGGTCGACGCGAAGGAGGTGATGGACGAGGTCCTTCGTGACCGCGTCTTCTTCCGGGGCTCGGGGGGCGGCGTCACCTTCTCCGGTGGCGAGCCCCTGGCCCAGCCGGCGTTCCTGCGCGCGCTCCTCACGCTCTCCCGTCTCCACGGGATCCACACCGCGGTCGACACCTGCGGATTCGCCCCCCGGGAGACGCTCCTCGGTCTCGTCCCCCTCGTGGACCTCTTCCTCTTCGACGTGAAGCTCCTCGACGACCGTCGACACCAGGAGCTGACCGGGCTCCCCTCGGCGCCGATCCTCGACAACCTCCGCGCCCTCGCCGAGATCCACCCCGCGGTCTGGATCCGGGTCCCCGTGGTTCCCGGCCACACCGACGACGAGAGGGACGTGGCCGCCATTGCCGCGCTGGTGGACGAGCTCCCCGGCGTCCGCCAGGTGAGCCTCCTCCCCTACCACGCCACCGGCAGGGCCAAGGCCCGCCGCCTCGGTCGCGACACGCCCCTCGAGACCCTCACACCTCCCGGCCCCGAGAGGATGGAGGCCCTCGCCGGCCTCTTCCGGGAGAGAGGCCTCGCCGTCTCCATCGGAGGCTGACCATGAACGCCCGCACCGAAGCCCTCCGCCGCCTGAGCCTGGAGACCCCGCCGTCGATCTCCGCCGAAAGGGCACTCCTCCTGACGGAGTTCTATCGGGACCACGAGGGGCGCTTCTCCGTCCCCGTCATGCGCGCACGGTCCTTTCTCCACCTGTGCGAGAGGAAGGAGATCTACCTCGGTGAGGGCGAGCTGATCGTCGGCGAGCGCGGCCCCGCCCCGAAGGCGGTCCCTACCTTTCCCGAGCTCACGTGCCACAGCGTGGAGGACCTCCGGATCCTCGACTCCCGCGCCAAGACCCGCTACCGCGTCGCCCCGGAGGTCGTGGCGGCCTACGAGGCGGAGGTGATCCCCTACTGGCGCGGCCGCTCACTGCGCGACCGCCTCTTCGAGGTTCTCCCCCCGGAATGGCACGCCGCCTATGAGGCCGGCCTCTTCACCGAGTTCATGGAGCAGCGGGCGCCCGGCCACACCGTCCTCGACGACAAGATCTACCGGCGAGGCCTCCTCGACTTCAAGCGGGACATCGCCACGGCCGCGGCCTCCCTCGACATCCACGGTGACCCGGAGGCCTGGGACAAGCGTGAGCAGCTCCGGGCCATGGACATCGCCTGCGACGCCGTCCTCCTCTTCGCCGAGCGGCACGCGAAGAAAGCCGAGGATCTCGCCGCCCGCGAGCCCGATGCGACCCGACGGGCCGAGCTCGAGACGATCGCCTCCGCCTGCCGTCACGTGCCGGCCCACGCCCCCCGGGACTTCCGGGAGGCCCTCCAGTCCTACTGGTTCTGCCACCTCGCCGTCGTCACCGAGCTCAACGGCTGGGACGCGTTCAACCCGGGCCACCTCGACCAGCACCTCCTCCCCTTGTACGAGCGCGGCCTCGCGGAGAGGACCCTGACCCGGGAGGCGGCGAAGGAGCTCCTCGAGTGCTTCTTCGTCAAGTTCAACAACCACCCCGCCCCCCCCAAGGTGGGCGTCACCGCCGCCGAGAGCGGCACCTACACCGACTTCGCCAACATCAACCTCGCGGGCCTGCTCCCCGATGGCAGCGACGGATCCAACGAGGTCTCGCACCTCCTCCTGGAGGTCATCGACGAGATGCACCTCCTGCAGCCGTCCTCCAACGTCCAGGTCTCCCGGAGGACCCCGGACGATCTCCTGAAGCACGCGCTCCGGGTCATCCGACAGGGCTACGGCTTCCCCTCGCTCTTCAACGCGGACGCCGTGGTCGCGGAGCAGCTGCGCCAGGGCAAGACGCTCGCCGACGCCCGGGCCGGGGGTTGCTCCGGCTGCGTCGAGGTGGGGGCCTTCGGCAAGGAGGCCTACATCCTCACCGGGTACTTCAACCTGCCCAAGGTACTGGAGCTGGCGCTCCACGACGGCGTCGACCCGCGCACGGGACGCCGTCTAGGGCCGGCGACGGGGACACCGGACTCGCTCGCGAGCTTCGACGACGTGTTCGCCGCCTTCGAGTCCCAGATGCGCCACGTCCTCGACGTGAAGATCGCCGGGAACCAGATGATCGAACGGATGTACGCGCGCCTCATGCCCGCGCCGTTCCTGTCCGTCCTCATCGACGACTGCGTCGCCAGGGGCCGCGACTACAACGCCGGCGGGGCCCGCTACAACAGCACCTACATCCAGGGCGTGGGCATCGGCACCCTGACCGACAGCCTGGCCGCCGTCCGCACCGCCGTCTTCGACGAGGGGCGGCTCACCCTCCCCGAGCTGGTGGCGACCCTCGAGGGCGACTTCGACGGGCGGGAGGAGCTGCGCCTCCGCCTGGTCCACCGGATGCCCAAGTACGGCAACGACGACGACCGGGCCGACGCGCTCATGCGGCGCGCCTTCGAGGCGTTCTTCGCCGCCGTCGACGGCCGCCCGAGCGCGCGGGGGGGGACGTACCGGATCCAGATGCTCCCCACCACCTGCCACGTGTACTTCGGCTCGGTGACGGGGGCGACCGCCGACGGACGGCGCGCGGGCCGGCCCGTCTCCGAGGGCATCTCCCCGGTGCAGGGCGCGGACCGACGGGGACCCACCGCGGTGCTCCAGTCGGCGGCGAAGATGGATCACATCCGGACCGGGGGCACGCTCCTCAACATGAAGGTCACCCCGTCGCTCCTGGCCACGGAGGACGGCGTCGAGAAGCTGGGCCATCTCGTGCGGGGCTACTTCGAGATGGACGGGCACCACGTGCAGTTCAACGTGGTGCGGGCGGAGACCCTGCGCGCGGCCCAGGCGCGCCCCGAGGAGCACCGCGACCTGATCGTCCGCGTCGCCGGCTACAGCGACTACTTCTGCGACCTGTCCACCGCCCTCCAGGACGAGATCATCGCCCGCACCGAGCACCAGGGCTTCCAGGGCGACGGGGCGAAAACCGTCGCCTCCACGCGAGGCGCCGCGGTAGACTGAGCCCAGGTCAAGCCTGACACCGGGAAGAGCACCTCCGCGATTGGCCCATGGTTGGCCCATGGCTCTCGACGTCGGTGCGCGTCTCCGCCTTTCGGCCGACCCGGCTCCGGCCGGAGCCGGAGGGAAGGGAGCGCCATGACCCGCTTCCTGATCACCGGCGCCTCCGGCTTCATCGGAGCGCACCTGCTGCGGGAGCTCATGCACCGCCACCGGATCTTCGCGGTGGCGCGGGGCCGGGCGGAGGCGGTGGGAGCTCCCCTGCACCGCAACATCGATTGGCTGCACGCGGACGTGGCGAACCGCGACGACGTCCTCTCGCTTCACGAGCGGGTGCGCGCCGCGGGGGGCGTCGACATCGTGATCCACCTGGCCGGCTACTACGACTTCACGGGCCGGGACGCCCCGGAGTACACGAGCACCAACATCGAGGGCCTCCGCAACGTCCTGGACGTCTCCCGGCGCCTGAAGCCCCTTCGGTTCGTCTTCTCCAGCTCGGTGGCGGCGTGCGACTTCACCACGCCGGGTCGGCCCATCGACGACAGGACCCCTCCGGGCGGCCGGACTCCCTACGCCCGCAGCAAGCGACGGGGCGAGGAGATGGTCCGGGAGGCCGCGGGGGCCCTGCCCTGCGCCGTCGTCCGCTTCGCGGCTCTGTTCTCCGACTGGTGCCAGTACGAGCCCCTCAACGTCTTCCTGACCGAGTGGCTGTCGCCGGGCTGGCGGAGCCGGGTCCTCGCCGGCCGCGGCCGGTCGGCGATCCCGTACCTGCACATCCGCGACGCCCTGTCCTTCTTCGAGAGGCTGCTGGCGAGCCTCGAGGATCTCGGACCGCACGAGACCCTCACCGCCAGCACCGACGGCGCCACCTCTCACCGCGACCTCTACGCGGCGGCCACCGCCTGTCAGTTCGGCCAGAGACGCCGGCCGATCCTCGTCCCGCGCACCGCCTGCCGCGTGGGCATCCGGGCCCTGGACGTCTTCGGTCGCGTGGCGCGCCGGCGGCCCTTCGAGCGGCCCTGGATGGGCCGGTGCATCGATCGGGAGCTCGCCGTCGACGCCAGCCGGACCCGGTCGAAGCTGACCTGGAACCCGAAGGAGCGTCTCGGCATCCTCCGCCGCATGCCGTTCCTCGTTCACAACCGCCGGACCTACCCGGACGAGTGGCTCAAGCGCAACCACGTGGCCGCCCGGAGGGTCCGCCTGCGCACCAGCACGAAGGTCCAGTCCCTGCTGGCCACGCACGAGGACGCGGTCTGCCACCGTCTCGAGGAGGCCCTCCGCGACCCGATTCGACGCCACCGCTTCTCGGCCTACCTCGACTGCGCCCCCGAGCATCTCGAGGAGCGACACCGCCTGCTGGTGGCGCAGCTCCTGTGCGCCATCCGGACCGGGGACAAGGGGGTCTTCATGAACTGCTGCGGGGGCCTGGCGGAGCGCTGGCTGGAGCAGGGCCTGCCCCTCGAGGAGCTCTGGGGGGCCCTCGAGTGCCTCGACCTGGTGTGCCTCGAGACGCTGCGCTCCCTCCCGGAGGCGGCGGGGCTCGAGCAATCCCTCAACGACCACATCTCCATGACCGTCCACTTCGCCATCGACGCCGTGCACGAGCTGAACGAGCGACGGTAGACGGCGCGCCCAGCGAGGGGACCCGGATCTCCCGGCCCTCGCCGCGAAAGGACGGCCACGCTGTCCCGAGGGCGAGCCCGAGGCGACCCGGGCCGGGTCGAGCCGGTCTCTTGATACCATGCCGCACGCGGGACGGTCCCCCGGGGAACCGTCCACGCCGAGTTCCGGGAGAGCCCGATGAGCCACCCGATCCGCTGGTCGCTGACCGCCGTCCTGCTCCTCACCGCCTCGATGGCCTCCCCCGGCGAGGAAACGGGGACCGCCGACTTCCTGGCGACGTTCGCCGTGCAGGCCGGGCCGTACGATCGGCACGACACGCCGGTCTCGGTCGACGCGGACGGCCTCGTACTCGACGACGCCACGCACAGGCTCGAGTTGTGCGAGATCGCCGGAGCGCGGCGTGTGCCCACTCCGGCGCAGCTCGCCGGCGGGTTCACCCCCCGGCTCTGGTGGATCCTGAGGGGCGCGACCCCGGCCGGTGCGACACGGCGCTTCGAGCTCGTCGCGCGGCCACGCTCCGAGCCGGGAGACGGTCCCGAGACGACGGTGGAGGTGCGGAATGACGGAGAGACGCTGACGCTCACAGTCCGCGGCCGGCCAGCGATCCGCTACCAGTACGCGCCGATCCCCCCTCCCCCGGGCACCTCGCCGCTGTTCGGCCGCGGGGGCTTCATCCACCCCATCTGGTCCCCCGCCGGAGAGGTCTTGACGCGGATCCAGCCCCCCGATCACCTCCATCACGTCGGCTTCTGGAACCCGTGGACCCGCACCGAGTTCGAGGGACGGAGGATCGACTTCTGGAACCTGGGCGACGGCCAGGGGACGGTGCGGGCGAAGGCCCTCATCGCCACGACCGCCGGCGCCGTCTTCGGAGGCTTCCGCGCGCTGCACGAGCACGTGGATCTGCGCGCCCCGGGCGGCCCGAAGGTGGCGCTCGACGAGGAGTGGCAGGTGCGGGTCTGGTGCCCGGATCCCGGCGGCGATGCCTGGCTGGTCGACTTCGTCTCGAGTCTCGGCTGCGCCACCGCCAGCCCGCTCACCATCGAGAAGTACCGCTATCAGGGTCTTGGCTTTCGGGCCACGGCGGCCTGGGACGACGAGACAGCCACTCTCCTGACCTCCGAGGGCAAGAACAAATCAGACGGAAACGCGACCCGCGCCCGGTGGTGCGACGTCCGTGGGCCCTCGAGAGACGGCCAGGCGGGCATCGTGTTCATGAGCCATCCCGCCAACCACGACCACCCGGAGCTGCTCCGGATCTGGCCCACCGGCACCAACGAGGGGAAGGAGAACGTCTTCGTCAACTTCAACCCCGCCCAGGACCGGGACTGGAGGCTCGAGCCGGGCCACACCTACACCCTGCGGTACCGGATGCTCGTCTACGACGGCGTCGTGGATGCCGCCCGGGCGGAGGGGTACTGGCGGGATTTCGCTCACCCGCCCCGGGTCGCGCGCGAGTGAGAGGAGTCGAATGAAGAGAAGGGACTGCCTGAAGACGACCTTGGCCGGAGCGGCCGGCACCCTCGTCGCCCCGGCCATCGTGCCCGCCTCGGTCCTGGGCGAGGACGCCCCGTCGAACAAGATCCACGTGGGACAGATCGGGTGCGGCCGCATCGCCCGCGTCCACGACCTGCCCGAGGTCATGAAGTACGACGTGGCCCGGGTGGTGGCGGTCTCCGACCTGGACCGCAAGCGCCTGGCCGAGGGAAAGCAGCTGGTCGAGCAGGCCCACGCGAAGGCGCGGGGCGAGACGCTGGACGTCGCCACCCACCAGGACTACCGCGACCTCCTCCGGGACCCGGGCATCGACGCGGTGGTCATCAGCACCCCGGACCACTGGCACGCCCAGGTGGCCATGGAGGCGGCCTGGGCCGGCAAGGACATCTACCTGCAGAAGCCGCTCTCCCTGACCATCGCCGAGGGCCGGGCCCTGAGCGACGTCATCCACCGCACCGGGCGCATCCTCCAGATGGGGAGCCAGCAGCGCTCGGTGAACCCGTGGCCCCAGTTCCGACGGGCCTGCGAGCTCGTGCGCAACGGTCGGATCGGTCAGCTCCGGACGGTGAAGATCGGCCTCCCCGGAGACCCCTCGGGCCCCGAGGAGCCGGAGATGCCGGTCCCGGAGAACCTCGATTACGACGCCTGGCTGGGCTCGACCCCGGTCGTGTACTACACCGAGAAGCGGGTGCACCCCCAGGCCGACTACTCCCGCCCGGGCTGGCTGCGGTGCGAGCAGTTCGGGGCGGGAATGATCACCGGCTGGGGCGCGCACCATGTGGACACCGCCCACTGGGGGATGGGCACCGAGTACGGCGGGCCGGTGGAGATCGAGGCGAAGGCGGAGTTCCCGACCAGCGGACTCTGGGACGTGCACGGGCCCTTCTCGGTGCGGTCGGTCTACGAAGACGGGGTCGTCATGGAGATCGACGGCACGTACCCCAACGGCGTGCGTTTCGAGGGCTCGGAGGGCTGGATCTTCGTGGCCCGGGGCGACGTCGGCGTCACGAGCTCGGACCCCACCAGCGCCCGGAACAGCGAGGCCCTGGCCGCGAGCGATCCCCGGATCCTCGGGTCCGAGATCGGTCCCGGCGAGATCCAGCTCTACCGCAGCCCGGAGCAGCACGGGAACTGGCTGGACTGCATCCGCACCCGCGTGCAGCCGGTGGCCCCGGCGGAGATCGCTCACCGGTCGTGCAGCGCGTGCCTGGTGGCCCACACCGCGATGAAGCTGGGGCGCACGCTGCACTGGGATCCCCGGCGGGAGCGCTTCGCGAACGACGACGAGGCCAACGCCCACCTGTCGCGGCCCCAGCGCCACCCCTACGGGACGGACTACGCCCAGGAGGTCCGATGAAGACGAGGAGTCTGACCATGCTCTCGATGCTGTGCCTGGCGGCGTGCGGGACGGGCGGCGGCCCGGAGAAGGAGGCGGCCACGCCGGAAGGCGCACGGTTCACCGGCGCCCCCGGTGAGGTGAAGCTGATGACCCTCGACCCGGGTCACTTCCACGCGGCCCTGGTGCAGAAGTCCATGTATCCCCAGGTCGATCCCCGGGTTCACGTGTTCGCGCCGAAGGGCCCGGACGTCGAGGCCCACCTGGCCCGGATCGAGGCCTTCAACACCCGCGCCGAGAACCCGACCTCGTGGGTTGAGGTGGTCTACACCGGCGAGGACTTCCTGGAGAAGATGCTCGCGGACAAGCCCGGCAACGTCGTGGTGATCTCCGGCAACAACGCCCGCAAGGCCGAGTACATCAAGCAGTCGGTGGAGGCCGGTCTCAACGTCCTCGCGGACAAGCCCATGGCCATCCGGCCCGCGGACTACCAGGTGCTGAAGGAGGCGTACCGGATCGCCGCCGGGAAGGGCGTATTGATCGACGACATCATGACCGAGCGCTTCGAGATCACGTCCATCCTCCAGAAGCGTCTGTCCCAGGTGCCGGCGCTCTTCGGGGAGCTGGTGGCGGGCAGCCCGGACCAGCCCGCGATCACGAAGCAGAGCGTCCATCACTTCTCGAAGATCGTCTCCGGTCAGCCCCTCATCCGCCCGGCGTGGTTCTTCGACGTCCGCCAGCAGGGCGAGGGGATCGTCGACGTGACCACCCACCTCGTGGACCTCATCCACTGGCAGGCCTTCCCCGGACAGGCCCTCGACTTCGCGACCGACGTGGAGGTGCTCTCGGCCCGCCGGTGGCCCACCCGCCTGACCCTCGAACAGCTCACCCACGTCACCGGCCTCGAGGCCTACCCCGAGTACCTGAAGGACGACGTGGGCCCCGATGGGGTCCTCGAGGTCCACGCCAACGGCGAAATCGGTTATCGGGTGAAGGGCATCCACGCGAAGGTCTCGGTGGAGTGGCACTACGAGGCCCCGGAGGGCGCGGGCGACACCCACTACTCGGTCATGCGCGGCTCGAAGGCCCACCTCTCCGTCCGCCAGGGCGAGGCCGAGGGCTATACACCCACCGTGTACGTCGAGCCGGCCGGGGAGAGCGACCCGGCTGCCGTCGAGTCGGCCCTTCGCGAAGCGGTGTCGACCCTGAGCGAGGAGTACCCCGGTCTGGAGATCGCGTCGGCCCCCTCCGGCTGGGTCCTCGTCATCCCCGACGAGTACCGCGTGGGACACGAGGCCCACTTCGCCCAGGTGACCGAGCAGTACTTCCGCTACCTGGTCGAGGGCCAGGTGCCGCCCGTCGAGGTGCAGAACCTCCTGACGAAGTACGCCATCACGACGAGGGCGTGGGAGATGTCGCGGCCGTAGGGACGGGGGCGCCGGCCTACGGCGCCTCCCACTCCAGGGCGTAGATGTCCCGCGTGCTGCGGTCGCGCAGGATCAACGGGGAGCCATCGGGGGCGAGACCGATCCAGCTCGCGTTGGCCCAGCTTGCGAGGGGGATGTCGCTGGCGTCTGCCACCACCTCGAGTCGCCCCGTGCGGCGCGACCAGCGTTCGATGCGTCGCTCCTTCTGGTTGTAGGCGGCGATCGTTTCCCCGTCTCGTGACCAGCTTGGATAGGCCCAGTTCCAACCGCCGATCTCCTTCCACGCCGCCTTGTCGAGAGAGTAGAGCGAGGTGCGAGTACACCACCGCTTCTCCGTCCGGGAGCCAGCACGGGTCCCAGAGGTTCCCCAGGCGAGGGTCCCACGGAACGAGGGGCTCGGGCCCACCACCCTCGGCGGGCACAAGGTAGAGTCCGAGGCCGTCTTTCCCTCCTTCGCGCCCCGCGAAGACGATCTGGTGTCCATCGGGCGACCCGTCCACGTAGTACGCGGACAAGCCGCCGATGTACGGCTCGAACCGTTCGGCCTGCGTGTCGTAGCGGATGACCTCCCCCCGCCGAACCGTCCCCCAGGCGAAGAGGCCGGGCCCGCCAGGGCTGGCCCCCACGGCGTAGAAGCTCAGGGGCCCGGAAGTGAGGCGCAGCGGGGTCCCCGGCGAGGACCAGGGGAACCGGCCCTCGCGCACGGCGCAGAGTGAGTGCATGTGACTCAACTCGGGGCGCCCCGAGTTGAAGGACTCCGAGAACGCCTTCAAGACTGGGCTCTCGGAGTGGGCGGATCAGGGCGTCTCGCCCTCGGGCTCGGCCAGGGGGGGCCACCAGTGAGCCAGATCGAACTCGATGTCGTCGAAGGGCTCGGCTCGCACCTTGTCCTCACCGCCACTCGTCAAGACCACGACCCAGCGCCCGCTCTCGAGACGATAGACCTCGAGCACGCGGGCCAGCGGATCGACCAGCCAGAGGTGCGCCAGCCCCTCGCGGGCGTAGAGGTTCATCTTTCGAACACGGTCCACGTGCACGGTCGACGGTGACGCAATCTCGCAGGCCCAGTCCGGTACGAGCTCGCCGTAGGCCGTAGCGGGAAGGACGGGCATCCGCTCCAGGCGCCAGCCCGCCAGGTCGGGCACGACCACGTCCTGGCCAAGATGGAGCTCCGGCTCGAGGAGGATCCGCCAGCCCCCCGGGCCACGGCTCCCTCCGCCGGGCCCCTGGAACGGGCCCAGGTCCGCTGTCAGAACGGTAGCCGTCAGGGCGTGCGGAAAGGCCGGACGAGGGGTCGCGTAGAGCTCCCCCCCGAGGATCTCGCCCACGACGTTGTCGGGGAGCGCCTCGAGATCCTTATAGGTTGCCGGATGTCCCAGCTTGAGTGGGTTCCCAGCCACGAGCCTAGCTTACACCCCTGCGTGCCAGCGGCAGCTATGGGGTCCGTCTCACGTACAGCGCGGCGGGTCCGGGGAACGGCGTCGTGAACGTCACGGACGCGCCCCCTTCGACCGTGCCCGCGGCAAGGGGTCGGTCATCATGGACGTCCAGCCACTCGACCGCGTACTCGCCGGGGGCGTCCTTGAGGTCCAGATTGAACTCGCCCTTGTCGTGCTGGAAGACCAGGTACTCGCTCCCTCGTGCGGCCAGGCAGTAGCCGGTGGTGGCCAGGCCGCTCTCGGGTGTCATCGAGGCGAGGTCCATCCTCTCGGCGAAGCGCCGGATCTGGCCCAGGGCCTGCCGCGCCGAGTCCTGCCAGGTGGGGGACGGCAGCATCTCCTCCATGAAGAGCACGTTCAGGCCGCGGGTGAACGTCTTCCACACCCAGATGTCGTCGCCGCCGGTGTGGCCCCAGAGGTGGTCGGTGTCGCTCACCACGACCTTCGTCGTGCAGTCGGCGCAGGGGTCGTGGCGGAAGCTCTCCCGGTCGTCTCCCGGGTTCGGCGAGATCCAGTCGGCCGGGCTGTGGTACAGGGTGTGGTTCGAGCCGCCCCGGTACTGGAACGTCATGCCCACCGGGTGCTGCTTCGGCAGGGTCCGCTCGTAGTCCTTCACGAAGCGGATCATGAAGTACTGCCACTCCGTGGACCCGACGTGGGCCTCGTTGGCGATCTCGTAGAGGACGTTGTCGAGGTCGTTCACGGTGTCGACGACCTTGCGCACGTACGCCTCCTGGAGCTCCCGGACCCTCGTCCCCATGGGGGAGTCTTCGAGGGTGTCGAACTCCAGGCCGCGGCCGTCGCCGTCGAGGTCGCCCTCGACCCCATTGACGTTGTTGGGGGCGTGGAAGGGGTGGCCGCCCCACGCGTCCGTGAACTGGTGCTCCCACCCCTCGAAGAGCATGACCGACACGTACATCCCGCGCCGTCCCGCGGCTTCGACCCGCTCACGGAGGCGCGCGAAGTAGCTCTCGTCGAAGGTGTCCAGGTCGAACCGCGGGAGACCGTCCGCGGCCAGCCCTGGTCCGGGGCGCGCCCAGGGATGGGGGCGGCAGTACTTCGTGCCCGGCCCGGTGTAGTCGTCGGTCCACCGGGTCGTCTCCCACCGCCAGAGGCGGAAGAAGTTGTGACCCCACCCCTCGAGGCGGTCGAGGTAGTCGTCGTAGTCGAAGACCGGCGGGGGATTGGCGTGGCCGCCCCGGAGGAGGACGCCGTTCTCCTGCAGGCTCTGCCAGATGTGGGAGCCGGCGAGGAGCACGGCCCGCCCGGAGGGATCGGCGAACCAGCGCGGGTTTGTGGGGTGCGGACGCAGCGGGCCGGTGGCCGCGGGACCGGAGACTGCCGGCAGCGCCATGAGGAGAAAGACCGGCAGAGCGAGGCGCTTCATGAGTGGCTTCCGTCCGCGGGACGGGGTGAGCATATCACTGGCGTGAAGGGACTTGAGCATTCCAGCAGGGTCCGGACGCAGTGGGTTACACTCGACGAACCTCACCCCTGTCCGGACCGTCGTTGCCGAGTCGTGGGGCCGCGTGTCCGCGCCCGGTGAGGGGTGGCGGCTGTGGGGGCAGCGAGGAGGAGACGATGGACGTCCTGGAGATCGGTCAGAAGATGGTCGCCCTGAACAAGGAGGGCAAGAGCCTGGAGGCGCTCAACACGCTCTTCGCCGAGGACGCCGAGAGCATCGAGGCGACCGGCGACGAGCAGATGCCCCGGGAGATGAAGGGCCTGGATGCACTGAGGAAGAAGCACGACTGGTTCTACGCGAACAACGAGGTCCACGGGGGGGACATCAAGGGCCCCTGGCCCAACGGCGACCGCTTCGCCGTCGTCTACTCCTACGACATCACTCCCAAGGCCGGCCCAATGGCCGGCAAGCGGATGCAGATGGAGGAGGTCGGCCTCTACACCGTGGCGGGCGGGAAGATCGTCAAGGAGGAGTTCTTCTACCACATGGGCTGAGGCTCTCTCCCCCGTCGGCGGTCGGCCGCGCGTCGGCCGCCGACGAGGGTCCGTTCCGCAGCTCATGAGAGAATCCGGCTGTTCATCGAACAGAACCGGCAACCCATGAGAAAACCCGCCAACTCCACACCCTCCTCCCCCACCGGGCGCTTCCTCCTCCACCCGGCTCCGGGACTCAGGCAGGTCATCGATCTCGAGGACGTCTTCTTCGTGGAGGCCACCGGGGACGACACCCGCGTCCGCACCCGTGCGGCCCGCGCCCTGACCGACGTGCGCCCGATGAAGGAGATCGAGTCGCTCCTCCTGCAGCGAGGTTTCGTCCGCACTCACCGCAACACCCTGGTCAACCCGGACCGGGTGCGCCAGGTGCGACGCCGCCCGAGCGGCGAGGACTGGGAGCTCAAGCTCGACCCGCCGGTCAACCGCGTCCTGCCGGTGAGCCGGAGCGGCCTCAGTGCCCTCTGGGCGGCGTTCGGGGAGAAATAGGGACTCTCACGACGCGCCGCACAGGCGGACGGTCCGCCAGCGCTTCTCCAAGGCGTGCCGGTAAAGGCACACTTCTTGCCTCTTCCGTGACCGTAATGGGTGAAGTGTGAGCGGCGTCACCGCTCTTTCCTGCGGCGGAAACGCCTGTGCTGCTATGATTTCGATGTGGCGAGGGACGACATGCTCCGGGTGATGCGGTTGAGGTTTCGGGGATGGCTGGTGCTCGGCGTCCTGATTCTGGCCGCTTCACCCGCCGTGGGGCAGTCGGTCGCCGGCTACTCGGAGTACTACATCCCCGGGCCCGAAGGGCTGCAGACGGGGGACTCGACGCAGCTGGGCCTCTGGTACATCCTCGACGACCTCGACGAAGCCGGGGCCTTTGGCGACGTCACCATGCGCTCCGTGATCGCGGTGACGGCGTGGTCGGACCAGACGACCATCTACTACGAGCACTGGGAGGACGGGGACGGTCTCAGCTTCGACCCCGACAACCCCGCCACCGCCGACGAGACCGTCGTGCTCGCCAATACCGGCGACATCCGGGTCTTCGAGAGCACGAACATTCCCACCGACGGGACCGCGGGGACCGTGTACGGAGGCGGCGACCGCATCTACGTGGCGGGCGGAACAGTCACCGTCACCCGCTCGGCCTGGATCGAAGGGGTGGGGGCGGGCAACCAGGCCGTCTCGTGGGAGATCTACCCGGTCAAGCCGCAGCTCACCACGTACGTGCTGCCCTTCGGCGAGAACCTCGGGGGAGGGAACTTCACCCCCTTCACCCGGGTCTACGTGCTGGTCCAGGCCACCGCCGACAACACGACCTTCCAGGTCGACTTCGACGCCAACGGCACCTGGGACCCGATCGACACCGATCGCGACGGCACGACCGACGCCACCACGGTCACGCTCCAGGCGGGAGAGACATTCCTCGTCGACCGGGTGAGCCGCGGCCCCGCGAGCACACTCGACACGGGCACCGTGATCCAGGGCAGCGCCACCCTCCAGGTGAAGTTCGTCACCGGCAACCCCGGCCAGAGGTACTGCGCCCGCGGGCTGAGTGCCTTCCCGCGCGGCTTCTGGACGACGGACTACTACGCCCCCCTCGACCACACCACACTGGGCGGCCGCGGAGAGACCGACTACTACCTGCACAACCCGCACTCCTCGGACGTCACCGTCGACTGGCAGTCGGGGACGGCGGCCGGGTCGTTCACGATCCCCGCCAATACCACCGTCTCCTACCGGGCGGAGGTGGGCAACGTCCCCGTCGACTCCGGCCTCTACTTCAGCGGCTCCGACACGTTCTGGGGTGTCGGCATCAGCGACTCCCTGGGCGCGGCCTACGAGTGGGGCTACAGCCTCCTGCCGTCCACCTTTCTGTACGCGGAGCACTTCCTCGGCTGGGCCCCGGGCTACGCGTACTGGGATGGGGGTGGCGGGGGCAACTGGGACGACGTGGGGCTCTTCCTCACGGTGGCCCAGGACAACACCACCGTCTTCGTGGACTACGACAACGACGGCGTGGCGAACCAGGTCTACACCCTGGACCGCCTCGACACCCAGTACATCTACGACACGACCGACGGCGACCTCTCGCAGGCACACATCTGGGCGACCGGCGACTTCACCATGTCCTACGGTGAGAACGGGGACACGGCGGGGACGTCCGTGCCCTCGATGGACCTCGGCTACGTGGCCATCCCCGGCACGGACTTCATCGACCTGGTTCTCGCCGTCGACAAGTCCGTCTCACCTCAGGTCGTCCCCACGGCCGCCGGCTCCACGGCGGTGTTCACGCTGACCACGACGTCGGAGGGCTACACCGTGGACGCGGTGGGGACGGTGGACACGCTCCCGCCGAGCTGGCAGTACGTGGCGGGCACCACCACCATCACCCGGCCCGATCTGACCCAGGTCACGGGCGCCGCCGCCGACCCGACGATCACCGGGGCGGGCACGGCCGCCAACCCCTTCGTCCTGACCTGGACGAGCGCCCAGCTCGACCCGGTGGGCATGGCCAGGAACCAGGCCATCGTCGTCGAGTTCACCGCCCAGACGACAGCGGTCCTCCCCACCGGCACCCTGAGCCGGAACCGCGTCACCTCCACCGGGACGCGCACCATCGGCAGCCCTTCGGCCACCCAGACCTTCAGCACGACGGACTTCGCCTTCGTGACCTCCGGCGCCCTGGGAATCGGGAAGACGTCGAGCGCCGTCGAGCCGCTCTACCCGGGCGACCAGTTCACCTACACCGTGACCGTCACGAACCCTCCCGATGGGAGTGCCCAGACCGGGGTCAGCCTCTACGACGCGATTCCGGCGGGCGCCAGCTACGTGGCGGGCACCGGGCAGGTGACCTGCGAGCAGACGGTCTCCGTCCGTGACGAGTTCAGCACGCCGGGCAGCCCCAGCGGCAACGATGGAACCGTCAACTGGGCCAACAACTGGACGGAGGCCAACGACGGCGCGAACAGCGTGGCGAACGGCGCTGTCCAGATCGCGGCGCTGCCGTTCCTTGGGAACCGGTTGGCGTTCCAGAACACCACGGTGGGCGGAGAGTCGATCCAGCGGTCGGCCACCGTCACCGGCTCCGCGACGGCCACCGTTCAGCTCGACTGGTTGCAGTTCGGGCTGGAGGCGGACGGAACCGACGACATCCTCGTGGATTACCGCGTGGATGCAGGCGTGTGGACGCCCCTGTGGCTGCTGAATGGCGGGAGCGCCAACAACACGACCTACTCCGCCAACGTCAACGTCGCGGGCGCGACCACGTTGACCTTGCGCATCCAGGCCCTGACGGCGCTCGAGCCGGGCTTCTTCTTCACGGAGATCGCCACGTTCGACAACGTCCAGATCAGCTACTCTCAGCTGGCCACCTCCGCGTCGGGACCGCCTCCCGACTTCCTGAGCGGTGCCGCCGGCTGCGGCATCTCGCCCGGCGGCTCCGTCACCCTCACCTTCGACGTCACCGTCGACGACCCCTTCCCCACCGGCCAGACGGAGATCACGAACACCGCGGCGGTGACGACCGAGCAGCTCCCGGTGCAGCTCACCGCCTCGGTGACGAACATCGTCACCGTGCCCAGCTTCCTCAGCGCGAGCGTGGCGGGGCGCGTCTGGTTCGACGCGGACGGCGACGCCAGCCAGGACGTCGGCGAGCCGGGCCTCGCGAACGTGGAGGTGACGCTCAAAGACGAGTTCGGGACGCCGGTGGCGATCGGCACGACCGACACCAACGGGCGCTTCTTCTTCCCCGGGGTGGCGCCGGGCGACGGCTACTACGTGGAGGCCACGGACGGCCTCCCCCCCGCGCTCGCGCAGTCCTTCCCGGTCGGGAGCAGCGACAACCGGACGACGACCTTCGACCTCCTCGCCGGAGACAGCTACGCGAGCGCCTACCTGGGCTACCGATCCGCCCCGGGCACGGCGTCCATCGGGGACGAGGTGTGGGTCGACGCGGACGGTGACGGGCTGCGCGATCCGGGCGAGGTGGGGCTGCCCGGGGCCACCGTCACCCTGTACCTGGACGATGGGGACGGGATCTTCGAGCCGCTCTCCGACGACACGGTTCAGGCCACGACGGCGAGCGGAGTGGGGGGCAGCTACCTCTTCACCGGGCTGGCCGCGGGCCAGACGTACTTCGTCGCGGTGACGACGCCGGCCGGGTACACGGCCACGACGAGGACGGACTACGGCTTCCTGAACGTGACCGGGGGCCAGGCCTACCTCACCGGGGACTTCGGCTTCACCGGGCCGGCCTCGACGCTCTCGATCCGGGACCGGGTGTGGCTGGACGAAGACGGAGACGGGGTGTTCGACACGGGCGAGAGCAGGATCGGAGGCGTGACCGTCGACATCCTCGACGCCAGCCTTCAGGTGATCGGGACCACGCTCACCGCCGCCGACGGGACGTTCACGTTCAGCGGCCTCACCGGGGGCGGCGCGGACTACACCATCCGGCTGACCGACATGTCGGGGGTCCTCACGGACTTCACCGGAACCACGGCCTACGCGGTGGCGCGCGCGCGTGCCGAGAGCAACCTCACGGCGAGCATCGACCGCACGGGACCCCCGCCCTCCCCCGTGCCCGCACCGAGCTACGGGTTCCGCCCGACCCGGGCCTTCGGCGACACGGTGTTCTTCGACGTCGACGGGGACGGGGTGCAGGACGCCGGTGAGGTGGGCATCGCGGGCGTGGTGGTGAGCCTGTACGAGGACACGGACGGGGACGGCGTCATCGACGCCGGGGAGCCACTGCTGGGCAGCGTCACGACCGACGCCGCGGGCCAGTACCTGTTCTCGGGACTCGTCAACGGGGACTACATCGTGAGCGTGATCGCGCCGGCCGGCTATTCGTTCACCGGACCCGGCTCCGACAGCGACGCCTCTTCCGCCGGGATCCAGAAGCCGGTGACGCTGGTGGGAGCGAACGACCTGACCATCGACTACGGCTTCCAGGCCGACACCCCGCGCTCGCTGTCGGGCACGCTGTGGGACGACGTCAACGGGAACGGCGTGATCGACGGGGGCGAGTCCGGGATCGAGGGCGTGACGGTGGACGTCCTCTTCGAGGGTGCGGTGGTGGCGACCCTCACCACCGACGCCAACGGTGACTACTCCCTCGACGGTCTCGCCGCCCCCGACGACCCGGACGACTACGTCGTGCGGGTGACCGACACCACGAACAGGCTCAGTGGCTACGGGGCGACCTACGAGATGGACGGGTCTCCGTTCGACTACGAGACCGCGGTCGACCTGCGGACCAACGACCAGACCGGGGTGAACTTCGGGTACCGCCTGCCGCGGGCGACCTACGCCTCGATCGCCTGGTTCGACGCCTTCGCCTCCGGGGGGTCGGTCGTGGTGGAGTGGCGCACCTCCCTCGAGGTGGGGACGGTGGGCTTCCGGCTCCTGCGGTTCGACCCGCAGCAGCGCCGGTACGTGCGGCTTCACGAGAAGCTCCTGCCCGGGCTCCTCGTCAGCCCCGAGGGCGGCACCTACCGCTTCGAGGACGAGGGCGCCCCCCGGGACGGCCTGCTCACCTACGTGCTGGAGGAGGTGGACATCCGCGGGAAGCGGAACTGGTACGGGCCGTACAAGGTGAGCGTGGCGGACGGGCCCACCGAGGAGAGCCAGAAGGACTGGGTGGCGGATCGAGACGACCTCCCCCGGCGAGGCGCCCGCAAGGCCGGGCTACGGATCGGGGGCAAGCGCTTCGAGCGGAAGGCCACCCGACCTTCGCGGGCCCGGAGGGTGGCGACGGACACCGCCCGGAAGGAGCGGGGGCGGCCCGCGCCCGGCGTCGGGCGCAGCGCGGCCAAGCCGTGAAGGTCACCACCGCCCAGCTCGGCCTCCACTATCTGCCCGCCCTCAGCCTGGCCGAGGCCCTCGGGCGCTCGGAGAGCGCGGTCGCCCGGCAGATCGCTCGTGGCCAACTGCAGATGACGAACCGCGGGCGGGTCGTGCCCTACCTGCCGGCAGGGGGAGGGGCGGGGGTCTACTTCTACGCAGAATCGGTGGACAGCGTCTACACCAACGAGAACGCGTACTGGTTCAGACGCGGCCAGGGGGCGACGATGGCGGCGGCGCCTTCGGGGCCGGGTGGGCTCTTCACGGCCTCGTTCCCCCACACCGTGCACGCGGAGGAGGACCACCAACCCCTGCCCGTCTACTTCCAGGAACCGGAGGCCGACTTCTGGGGCTGGGAGTACCTCTTCGCCGGCTATCCCGGGTGGGACACGCAGAGCTTCGTCGTGGACGCTCCCGACGTGGCAGGTGGGAGTGACGCGACGCTCAGCGTGCATCTCATCGGTGGCTCCGACACGGCGGCCGCGGCCGACCACCATGTGACAGTCTCGTGGAACGGGGTGGTCGTGGGCCAGACGAGCTGGGACGGGATCACGCCGCATGTCTTCCAGGTCGAGCTTCCTCCGGGCGAGGTGCTCGAAGGGGCGAACACGCTCGGGCTCACGGCGACCCTCGGCGCGGGCGTGTCCTACAGCGTGGTCTATCTCGACTCGGTCGACCTGACCTACCAGAGGCGCTATCGGGCGCGCCACGACGAGCTCGAGTTCACGGCAGCGGCCGGCGCGACGGTCACCGTGAGCGGCTTCTCGTCCCCGGACGTGATCCTGCTCGACATCACGGCTCCCGAGAGCCCCGCGCTCGTCACCGGGCACAGCGTGGTGGCCGCGGGCGACGGCACCTACGACGTCCGCTTCGGTGTCGGAGGCGACCAGTGGGAGGAGAGCCGCCGCTACCTGGCCGTCACGCACCTCGGGACGAAGGCGCTCGTCGACCTCGCCGCGAGGCCGCGCCGCACGCAGCGACAGGGTGCCGAGTACGTGCTCGTCGCCCCCGAGGCCCTCGCCGAGGCCGCGGGATCACTGGCGGAGTACCGCAACGGCCTCGGAATCCGCACGACAGTGGTCGGGCTGGAGGACATCTACGACGAGTTCAACTTCGGGATCGAGTCGCCGCTCGCGATCCGGGACTTCCTCCGCGACGCCACGTCGCGCTGGTCGACACCGCCGCGCTACGTCACGCTCGTGGGTCGCGGCACCTGGGACTACAAGGACTTCCTGGGGCAGGGGGACAACCTGGTCCCGACCCCTCTCGCCTCGACACCGTGGGGCCTCGCCGCCTCGGACGTCCGCCTCGCCGACCTCAACGGCGACGACGGCCGGCCCGAGGTCGCGCTGGGGCGCCTCCCGGTGGTCACGTCGCAGGAGCTGCTGGACTACGTCGAGAAGGTGCGGAGCCACGAAGGCGGTGCCTCGGGACCGTGGCAGCGCCGCGTGCTGATGGCCGCGGACAACGCCGACGACGCGGGCGCGTTCCCGGCGGACAGCGACTGGGTGGCGACCTTCATCCCGGCGGACCACCAGGTGGACAAGGTCTATCTCGGCTCCGTCGACCCGGCGGCGGCTCGCCAGACCATCCTCGACGTCCTGAACCAGGGGGTCGCGCTCTACAACTACGTCGGCCACGCCGGCTTCGACCATCTCGCCCAGGAGAACATCTTCAGCAGCGCCAGCGTGGCGGCGCTCACCAACGCGGACCGGCTGCCGGTGTTCCTCGCGATGACCTGCGCGGTCGGCAACTTTGCCGTTCCCGGCGCCCCCTCGCTCAGCGAGACGCTCCTGCTGCACCAGGGCGGAGGCGCCTACGCGGCGTGGACGCCCTCGGGGCTGTCGGTGAACGACGTGGCCGTGCAGCTGGACGCGGCGTTCTTCAAGGCGGTGTTCGTGGACGGCCAGAAGGTGATCGGAGACGCCACCGTGAGCAGCCTGAGGGATCTCCAGGTGAACGACTCCATGCAGTTCATGAGGTACCTCTACAACCTGCTGGGCGAGCCCGTGAGCCAGCTCCCCTAGTAGAGCAGGTCGTCCCCAGGTTCACGCCGCCGGCGGGCCGGTGGCGAGCAGACGCTCGACGGCGTCGAGAGCGCCGCCGTCAGGACGGAAGGTGAGCAGCGCCGAGGGGGCGGTCCGCACGAGCCCCCCGCAGGCCGAGAGCCCCCGCTCCAGGTACTCCTCGTCGAACCAGGGAAGCGACGCCGTTCGGAAGAGCCGGCCCAGGGCCTCCCGGCGCTCCAGGAGGCGGATCTCGTTCGTGTCACCCTGCTCGAGGAACACCAACGCACCCAGTTGGGAGTGACCGTTCGCGGCGATCCCCGCCTCGCCCGGCCACGGGGTGCCGTGCACCTCGGCCCGCTCTCCCATCAGGCGCGCGATCACCCGGTCGTCGCTCAGGGGCGCCCAGCCGGGCCGCCCCGCCGCGAGCGCGCAGATCGTGCTCTTGCCGGCGCCGGAGACGCCGGGAAGGGCGACCCCGGTGCCGCCGAACACCAGCCCCGCCGCGTGCACAATGAGGCCCCCCTCCCCGAGGAGATACATGGCGAGGATCTGGTCGAGCGGGTAGCGAAAGGGGCTGAAGAGGACGCGGTCCGATCCGACCGCTCGAAGAAGCCGCGGGGAGCACAGGACCGAGACCTCGCGGGAGCCCGGTCGAAAGCGTGCCGTGTAGAGCGGCTCGGGCTCCGAGACGTCCCGGAAGACGAAGAGCCGCTCGCCCTCCCGGGCCAGGATCGACCACGTGGCCCGGCTGTGGAAGACCACTCGGCCGTCGCAGGGCGGTGAGGGGTCGACCTCGAACCGGAGGCGGAAGGGGTCCGGCGCCTGCGGCGCCTCCTCTCCCACGAGGAAGGGCCGGTAGCGCTGGTCGATCTCCTGGAGGAGGGGGACGTTCTGGCCGGAGAGATCGAACGCCAGCCCCCCGATCGAGAAGCGGACGCCGGCGGAGACGCGAGCAGCGTCTCCTGCGAGATGGGCGGAGTCGCTCAGGAACCGTGTGTGATGCAGCGATTCCCAATCCCGCACGCGGGAAAGCCAACGTTCTGCTGCGGGGAGGGGGTCTTGCACCCGACGGCGAGAACCTGCTCGGCCTCGAGAGCGATCACCACCACCTCGGGCTTCTCGTAGGGCTCCTTCCCCTGCGGCTCCATGCGACGAGCGTACACAGGGGGCGATTACCCGTCAACCCCGGCGTCCGGCCCGTCGTCCGTGAGAACCCGCAGCTCGCAGACGGCCCGGTGCCGGGCCTCGCCGAGGCGGCACGAGTACTCGGAGGGCACGTGCAGGCTGCCGGTCTCCATCTCGAACTGCGCGGGACAGAGCCCACAGAGAAGGCGCTTCTCGCACTCGTGACACTCGTACCCGGGAGGGATGGGCTGCTCGACGAAGCCGGGGAGGACCTCCTCCCAGCCCTGCCGGAAGCTGCCCTGGCGCAGGTCGAACCCGTGCGTGGAGACCATCAGGCAGGGAAGGAGCATCCCCCGCGGATCCACGTGGAAGCCGGTCACGCCCGCCCCGCAGCCGAACAGGCGGTCGGGCGGCGCCAGCGCTCTCATTCTCTCGTAGGATGCCGCGGTCTTCTCGCGAAGGCCTTCCTCCTCCATCTCGAGGGCCACTGCCGCCTCGGGAGGAATCCGGTGCTCGAGAGGGCCCCCGTCCCCGTCGCGCCGCGGGAACACCGCCGGGTCGAGTCGGAAGGTGACGCCGCGATCCTGCGCCATCCGCCGCATCGCCGGGATCTCGTGCCGGTTCTCGCTCAGGATCACCGCCTTGAGGCCCACCCGGATCCCCCGCTCCAGGAGGGCGTCGACGCCGCGCAGGCAACGCTCGTGCGCGCCCGGGGCCCCGGTGACACGGTCGTACACCTCGGCCGAGGCCCCGTAGAGCGTCACGTCCACGAGCTGAGGAGAGAGCCGGTCGAACAGCTCGAGGTGCTCCTCGCTCAGGAGCGTCCCGTTGGTGAAGACCGTCACCAGCACCCCGCGACGCTTCGCCCGCGTGTAGACCTCGGCGAAGTCGGGCCGGAGCAGCGGCTCGCCCCCCGTGATCAGCAGGTTCAGGCAGCCCGCGTCGGCGATCTGGTCGACGACCGACAGCCAGAAGGCGGTGTCCCTCTCACCGGCCTCCGGAGGGGTGTGCCGCTCGGGACCGAGATAGCAGTGGACGCACCGCAGGTGGCAGCGGTGGGTCATGGCGATGGAGCCGCTCAGGGGGATCCGCTCGGCCACCGCCCGTTGGTCCATGGACCGGACGATCCTCTCGACCGCGTCCTGGGGCGAATGGGGGGCGGCCACCTCAGCCTCGACGCTCCACGAGCCCGGCCTCCAGCATCCGCTCGAGGAACGCGTCGAGGTCGGCACGCGCCTCCTCGGCGGCGACCTCGTACCGCTCGAGCATGGCGGCCAGGACGGCGTCGAGCGTCCGCTCTCCGTCGAGGAGCTCCCAGATGCGGACGCCGCTCCGGTTGAGCGCGAAGATGGCCTGCAGATCCGCGACACCGCTCCGGATCGGCACGAGGATGTGCTCCCCCGCGACCTCCCTCAGCACCACGTCGTCCCGCCGGGCATACAGCCCGCCCCCCGGCTCATCCCCCATGGCCCCAGCGTAGCACGGTGGATTCTGTCTCGGACCCCGGGGGCGCGGTCACCGGCGCCTGCGCGCCGTCGCGAGCCACCCGAGGATCCGGACCGCCGCGTACAGGAACCCCCAGCGGGAGAGCAGGGCCAGGGCGATTCGCTCGGGACCGAGCCCCAGGCGGACGCGGCGCCCCCCGCGCTTCACCTGCTCCACACGGGCCAGAACCTCGTGGTCGTGGACGGGCGGATCGCTTTCCGGAGCCGCGTCACCGCGGGTCTGGAGAGTTGGCCTCCGCCGGATCAGGCGGTGGACCCGGAGACGCTCGCCTGGTCGCAGGACGGCCAGCGTGTCCCCGAGGCGCGCCGAGGCCGCCGGCGTCGGGCGGAGGGTGACCGCATCTCCGGACCGGATGAAAGGGGTCATGCTCGACCCGGTCACGTCGACGGTGACCGCGGTCCCCTCCTCCAGGAGGCCGCGCATCAGGCCCTCCAAAGGCACCTCGAGGGTCATGCGGTCGGTGGTCGCGAGGACCCGCCTGCCCCGCATCCTCCCCACCCTGGGGGTGAGCCGTCTCGCACCGCGCCACCTCCTCCGGAAAAGGCCTCCCGCCCACGGCGGCTCAAGACGCCGAGACCTCCAGGCCGCAGGTGCTCAGGGAGAAGTCCACGAGCCGCGCCCGCTCGTTCTCGAAGCGCTGGCGCAGCACCTCGCGCAGCGCCTCCGCGTGGGCGGGGTCGGGAGAGGCGAACAGCGCGTAGCCCCCTCCCCCGGCGCCGAGCAGCTTGACGCCGTCGTAGTGCGCGCGCGTGGCCGAGAGGATCTCCTCGACCTCGCGGTTGGTGGTGCTCGGGTGGACGAGCTTGTTGGCCTCCCAGGACAGGGCCAGGATCTCGGCGATCCTCCGGCGGTCGCGGCGCTCGATGGCGTCCTTGGCGTCGAGCGCGAGCCGGGCCATGTGCTGGAGGGTGAACCGGTACGCCTTCGAGGCGCCGTTCACCTGGTCCACGACCTCGGCCAGGATGTTCTTCGCCAGGCGGGTGATGCCGGTGTAGAAGAGCGAGAAGCAGGCCAGGCTCTCCCGGTCCTGGAAGAGCCAGGGGTCGAGCTGGTGGATCACGGGGTGGGGGCGAAAGCCCGGCCGGCTCTGGATGCACTTGACGCCCCCGACGGCGCCGCCGATCTGGTCCTGCCAGCCCCCGCCGGTGGTCAGCATCTGCTCCACCTGGAGCACCTGGCGGATGAGCTCGTCCATGACCACGGTCCGGCCGAAGAAGCGCGAGAAGGCGGCCAGCATCGCCGCCCCGAGGATGGACGAGGTCCCGAGGCCCGAGCCCTTCGGGACCGCGCAGAGCAGCGTGATCTCGAGCCCCGCGCCCAGGCGATCCAGGACCCGGATCAGGGTCCCGCCGTCGCGGCCGGACGCGCCGAGCCCCATCAGGGCGAGGGCGGCCTTGGGCAGGGCGAAGGGCGACGCGGGGTCGTCGTAGTGTCCCAGCTCCTCGAAGCGGGTGAGGGTCTCCGTGTGACCGAGGTCGATGGAGTGGATGCGCACGTGGCGCTCGGACGTCCGCCGGCAGAACACCTGGATGGGCGGCTGCCCGTTCAGGTCCACCGCGAGGTTCACCACGCGGCCCCCGTGCCGCAGCGTGTAGGGCGGGGTGTCGGTCCAGCCCCCAGCGAGGTCGAGCCGCACCGGGGCCCGCGCCCACACGATCTGGTCCTCCTTGAGGGCCAGGCGCAGCGGGGGGCCGTCCACGGGTCGGGAAACGTACTCGATCTGGGGGAGAGGACCCGCCGTCCACCCCGGCGCGATCGTGCGGTACAGCCGCTCGCGGTAGGCGCGCAGCACGGGATCGTCGGTTCGCTTCAGCCACTCCCCGAAACGAGCCTCACCCTGGCCGGCGGCGAAGGTGGACTCGAAGTCCCGGGCACTCACACCCTGCCATCCGCGACCGCGACGGAAGAGCTCCCTCAGCTGCTCACGGCGCAGGGCGACCCGGCGGTCTTCCCGCCGGAGAACGTCGTCCCGCTCCTGGATCTCGTGGAGTGACAGCCGGCGGGCGCCACAGAAGCTCTCCGCCCAGCCGGCACCGGGCACGGTGAGGTAGCCCGCGATCAGGTCGAGGGAGGGGCTGCGGCAGAACAGCCGCGCCGCGAAGAGATCGGGCGGGGCACCGGGTGCGAAGACGTCTTTCCGGGCGAGCCCGCGCTCTCCGAGCCACGAGTCGAGGGGACGGCCACAGAAGACGAGGTCGCCGTGATCGGCGGCCACCTTGAAGCTGTCCCCGCCGGAGAGGATCACCACGACCCGGTCCTCGCCGAGCCGGCGCTCCTCGATCGTGAAGCCCGGGGGCAGGTCGAAGGGAAGGGTGAGGCCCTCGAGGCCGGCGAGCAGGTTGTCGCCGCCGAGGGAGCCGAACGAGCACGAGGAGCAGGCCTCGACGAGCGCCGGAGCCCGGCCCCGGCCGGCCGCGCTCACCGCGGCGGAGTTGTGGACGATCGCCTCCGTCGTCACCGACGGCCGGATCTCGCCGTCCTCCGGCTCGTAGAAGGGGCGGGCCTGGTGGGCGAGGAGGTCCCGGCAGGCCCCCGGGAACTCGGCCAGGCTCCCGAGGTGGACGAACGTGGTCGACCGCGTGAGGGCGCCGCCCAGGCCGAAGGGGTGGAAGGTCTCGTAGACGTGCGGCCCGAGCCCCGGGGGCAGGGCGCTCGCGGGGCCCACGCGCTCCTGGAACGACTCGAAGGACAGGCCCTCCAGGCATGCGGTGAGGACCTCGAGGTAGAGATCGAAGCGGAGGCGGCCGGACGCCAGGCCCTCGACGAGGGTGCCGCCCTCGAACGGCGCCTGGCCGAGGCTCAGGAAGGCCTGCATCGCCTCGGGGCCCAGGGAGACGAGGCCGATGTCCAGGGCGCAATCCCCGGTGCCCTCGATGAGGGCGTGCTCGGCCAGGACCTCCACGGGGACCTTCTGGAAGTAGTCGATCACCCGCTCGCGGTGCTGGTCGAACCGGAACACGCCGTGACGCGAGCCCTGCTCCAGCGGAGCCGGCTTGGCGAAGCCGAAGACCGGTCCCCGCTCCTCGGGCACGCTGGCCACGTCGAAGTCGATGAAGACGTCCGCGGTGGTGACCACGGTCTCGCCGTGTCGCCACGGGTACTTGAAGAACAGGCCGAGCTGGGCGTCGAGGACGACCGGGGGAAGCAGCGCGCTCGAGGGCAGGGGGAGCGGGGCGAAGAGCTTGCCCTCGGGGGCATAGGTGGGCAGGCGGCGGCTCTCCCCGCCGGCGTGCACCAGGAGGATCCTCTGGCGTCCGAGAAACGCCGCCGGATCCGCGGGCGCGCGGCGCTCCAGGAGGCGGGCGAGGGCCCAGAGGGTCCCCCCCCCGGTCCCCACGCGTCCTCCCGGCGGATCGGCCACGACCTCGAAGGAGAGCTCCCGGGGATACAGGCCGTGCTCCTGCCGACGGGCGATGAGGCTGCGGAAGGCCTCGGCCTGGGGCTCGGATGCGGCGGTGATCAGGACGGTGTCGAACAGCTGCATGGGTCTCCCCGGTCGAACGAAGCGCGCCTATCCTCTCACAGGGCCGGGGCGGGCCCGGACAGACGGCGGGGTGTGATAGTTTCCCTAGCGCTGTCGCCGGGTCGAGACAGAGGAGAGACATGAAGAGAGCGGTTGTCTGTGGTGCGGGAGGGTTCATCGGGGGCCACCTGGTCGAGCGACTCAAGAAGGAAGGCCTCTGGGTCCGGGGGGTGGACATCAAGCAGCACGAGTTCCGCGAGACGGCGGCCGACGAGTTCCTCCAGCTCGATCTCCGCAAGCCGGAGAGCTGCGTCGAGGCGATCCTCGTCGACGGCCATCCCGCCGACGAGGTCTACCAGCTGGCCGCGGACATGGGGGGCATGGGCTTCATCCACTCCGCGGAGTGCGAGATCATGCACAACAGCCTGCTCATCAACACCCACATGAGCCACGCCGCGGCGAGCGGAGGGGTGCCCCGCTACCTCTTCTCCTCCTCCGCCTGCGTCTACCGTGACCAACAGCCCGACGAGCCGGACCTCACCGAGGACGACGCCTACCCGGCCCAGCCCGACAACGAGTACGGCTGGGAGAAGCTCTACTCGGAGCGCGTCGCCCTCGCCTACCAGCGGAACCAGGGCATGACGGTGCGGGTGGCCCGCTTCCAGAACTGCTACGGCCCCTACGGCACCTGGAACGGCGGGCGCGAGAAGGCCCCGGCGGCGATGTGCCGGAAGGTCGCGGCGGTGGAGGACGGGGGCACCATCGAGGTGTGGGGAGACGGGACGGCCATGCGCGTCTTCACCTACGTGGACGACCTCGTCGACGGGATCTTCATGCTCATGCGGTCGGACATCGAGGAGCCCACGAACATCGGGAGCGACGAGCGCGTCTCGGTGAACGACCTCGTCGCCCTCGTGGCCGACGTGGCGGGCAAGAAGGTGAGCGTCCGCCACGTGGACGGCCCGGTCGGCGTCCACGCCCGCAACCACAGCTCCGCGCGCATCCGCGCCCTGGGCTGGACGGACCGACACAGCCTGCGCGACGGCATCGCCAAGACGTACCCCTGGGTCAAGGAGCAGACCGACCAGGCGATCGCCCGCGGCGAAGAGGTCTAGGAGGGATCCGTGCCCGAGTTCCTTGCCGAGGTGGTCGGAACCATGCTGTTGATCGTCCTCGGTGAGGGCGTGGTGGCCAACGTGTCCCTCGCCCGTTCCAAGGGGAAGGACGCGGGGTGGATGGTCGTGACCACCGGGTGGGGCCTGGCGGTGGCGCTGGCCGTTTACGCCGTGGGCCGCGTGTCGGGGGCCCACATCAACCCCGCGGTCACGCTGGGCCTGGCCTCCATCGGGGCCTTCGACCTCGCACTCGTTCCGCGCTACCTCGCCGGCCAGATGATCGGGGCCTTCCTCGGCGCGGTCGTGGTCTGGCTGACGTACCGGCCGTACTTCGAGGCGACGGAGAACGCGGAGGCGGTGCGTGGGGTCTTCTGCACCTCACCCGCGATCCGCTCCCTCCCCTGGGCCCTCGTGGCCGAGGTCGTGGGCACCGCGGTGCTCCTCTTCGGGGTGCTGGCCCTCGGGGCCAACGCCGGGGAGCTGAACGACGGGACGCTGGACCTCTCCGCGGTCTACAGCATCGGGATCAATCCCCTCCTCGTCGGCTTCCTCGTCTGGGGAATCGGCCTCTCGCTGGGGGGCCCCACCGGGTACGCCATCAACCCCGCCCGCGACCTGGCCCCCCGCCTGGCCCACGCCCTGCTTCCCATCCGCCACAAGGGAGGCTCGGACTGGGGCTACGCCTGGGTCCCGGTTCTCGGCCCGCTCCTGGGGGGCGTGCTCGGCGCCTGGCTGTTCCGGGTTCTGGCCCTCTGAGCAGCCGATTCCTCGCCCGTCGTGCACCGCACAGCCGGGGCGCGGAATGAGAACGGCTCTCCTCAGCCGGCGGATGCCCTATTCCCTCTGGGGCCGCTCGAGGGCATCGGCGATCTGCTCGGCGTCGTAGACGCCGCCCGCCCAGATCCCGCCGCTGGCCTCCTGGAGAACGGCCCAGAGCCGCGTGTCGGCGGGGAGGTCGGCCCGCGGAGCCAGGTCGGGGTGGGAGGGACGTGAGCCGAGGAGACGCCGGGCCTCGGTGGCGCTGAGCGGGCCCTCGGCGGTGCCCACGAGGTCCACGCTTCCCTCCAGGGCGCGGCGGTCGATCCGGATCTCGATCACGTCGCCGTCGCGGAGCCTTCCCAGGGGCCCACCCGCCAGGGCCTCCGGGCTGACGTGGCCGACGCAGGCCCCGGTGGAGACCCCGGAGAAGCGCCCGTCGGTCACCACCGTGACCGACTTGCCCCAGGGCAGGAACTTGAGGGCCGAGGTCACCTGGTACGTCTCCTCCATCCCCGTCCCTCGGGGTCCGAGACCGGCCAGCACCAGCACGTCGCCGGCCCGCACCGGTGGATCGGTCAGGCCCTTGATGGCGGCCACTGCCGCCGCCTCGGAGGTGAAGACGCGGGCCGGGCCCCGATGGTGGTAGACCTCGTCCTCGATCACCGACGGGTCGATGGCCGTGGCCTTGACCACCGAGCCTCCCGGCGCGAGGTTTCCCACCGGGAAGGCGGCGGCCCCCCCGAGCCCGCGCCGGCGGGCCGTGTCGGGGTCCATGATGACGTCGGCGGCGTCGACGCCGTCCTGTTGCTGCAGCTGCACCTTCAGGCGACGGCGGCGTGCGCTCGCCTCCCACCAGTCGAGCGTCTGCCCGAGGGTCTCCCCGGTGACGGTCAGGACGCCGAGGTTCAGCAGATCCATGCGTCGCAGATGGAGCAGGATCTCCGGGACGCCGCCGGCGAGGAAGACGCGCACGGTCGGGTGGTTCCGCGGGCCGTTGGGGAGGACGTCCACGAGTCGGGGGGTGGCGCGGCTCGCGCGCTGCCAGTCACCGACCGAGGGCGCCTCGAGACCGGCGGCCCGGGCCACCGCCGGGAGATGGAGGACGAGGTTCGTCGATCCACCGCAGGCCGCGTGGACCAGCATGGCGTTCTCGACCGCCTCCGCGGTGAGCACGTCTCGGAGGGGGATCTGCAGGGCGGCGAGCCGCAGCAGCGCGAGGGCGGAGCGGCGGGCACCCTCGAGCCAGACCGGCTCGCCGGAGGGGGCGAGCGCGGTGTGGGGAAGGGAGAGGCCGAGGGCCTCGGCCACGACCTGGGCGGTGGCGGCGGTCCCGAGGAACTGGCAGCCGCCGCCGGGGGTGCCGCAGGCCCGGCACGCGAGGGCCGCCGCCTCGTCCAGGGTCACCAGCCCGTGGGCGAAGCGGGCCCCGAGCGTCTGGACGGCTCCGGCGTCTTCGCCTCCCACCGCGGGCAGGGTGACGCCCCCGGGGACGATGACGCCGGGAAGGTCGGGACAGCCGGCCAGGGCGAGCATGGTCGCGGGCAGGCCCTTGTCGCAGGTGGCCACGCCGAGGACGCCGGCGCGACGGGGCAAGGACCGGATCTGTCGGCGCATGACGATGGCCGCGTCGTTCCGGTAGGGCAGGCTGTCCATCATCCCCGGGGTGCCCTGGGTGCGGCCGTCACAGGGATCGGTGCAGTACGCGGCGAAGGGCAGCCCGCCGGACTCGCGGATCGCCTCGGCGGCGGCGCGGACGAGGAGGCCGACCTCCCAGTGGCCGGTGTGGTAGCCGAGGGCGATGGGCCGGCCGTCCTCGCCCCGCAGCCCACCGTGGGTGCTCAGCACGAGGTAGGGCGTCCGCGCGGCCTCCGCCGGGTCCCAACCCATGCCGGCGTTCTGAGTGAGGCCGAACAGGTCGCCGCTCGGCTCCTCGCGCAGCGCCTTCTCGGTGAGGGGGAGGCTCCCCGCGGGGCCCGCGGCGTGGGTGCGCACGACACCCGGGTCGGCATCGCTCAGCAGCTCGGAGATGTCCGGCACGCGACTGGTGAGACGCACGTGGATGTCCCCTTCCCTACCCGGCATGGCTCGCCAGACGTTCCGACCGCTCCACGACCTCGAGGGCCGCCCGGGAGTTGTGGTACGGGCACTTCCAGGGCTCCACCTTCGGCAGGCCCGGGATCGGGCTCCCGTCGCGGGCGACCCGCCAGCGCCACTCGCCGTGCGTGCGGTCGATGAGGAAGCGGTCCACGAAGTCCCAGGTCCTCTCGGCGGCTTCGAGGAAGGCGGGGTCGCCGGTCCGCTCCCAGGCGTTCACGAAGCCCACGATCGCCTCTGCCTGCATCCACCAGTGCTTCTCGGCGTCGAGCGGTCCACCGTCGTCCGTTTCTGCGAAGACGCCCCCGTGCTCCCGGTCGAGGCCCTCGGCGAGGGTGGTTCGGGCGATCTTCCCGGCGACGCCGGCGGCCTCCTCCCGCAGGTCCGCCTCGTCGAGGACGTCGGTGGCCTCCTGGATCAGCCAGCTCGCCTCGATGTCGTGCCCGTAGGAGATGGCGCGGTCGACCGGTCTCCACGCCTCGTCGAAGAACAGCAGGAGGTGGCCGGTGTCGGGGTCGAGGACCCGCTGGAGCAGGATCTCCACGAGGGCGCGCAGGCGGTCGCGCAGGCCTTCCCCGTCCCACACCCTGAGCAGGTTCGCATAGGCTTCCATGACGTGCAGGTGAGTGTTCATCGACTTCGGTGAGTTGCGGTCCTTCTCGCTGAGCCGGACGTCCTCGAGGGCCGTCCAGTCCCGGGCCCGGGCTTCCCAGTAGCCGCCGTGGACGGGGTCCGTCGCGTGCGCCTCGATCGCCCGATAGAGGCGGACCGCCCGCTCCAGGGCCTCGTCGCTGCCGGTGGCCCGGTGGTACTCGGCGAGGGCGTACAGGGCGAAGGCGAGGGCGTAGGTCTGCTTCCGGTCGGCGAGAGGCCGGCCCTCGCAGTCGAGCATCCAGTAGATCCCCCCGTGGGTCTCGTCCCAGAAACGGTCCAGCAGGTACGAGAGGGCCCGGTCGGCCGTCTCCCGATGGAGGGGCTCGCGGTAGCGACGGAAGGCCGCGGCGAAGGTCCAGAGGATGCGCGCGTTCAGGACCCCCCCCTTGGGCCCGGCCGGGTTCACGGTCAGGTCGTCGGCGACGTGGCCGAGGAAGCCCCCGTGCGTCTCGTCCGGCACGAGGCCCCTCCAGAAGGGGAGGACGTTCTCCCTCAGATCGCGCTCCATGGCGTGAGCGAGGCGGGAGAGGGAGACGATCCCGTGCATGACGGCTGGAAACGATAGCAGAGTGCGGCCCCCGCGGGTCATACTTGGGGTGAGAAAGGGGGGTCGCGATGCGCACTCGATCTTCTGCCCGGGCCCGGGCCCTGGCGCTCGTCGCCGCTGCCATGCTGGTTGGAGCCCTGCCGGTGGCGTCCGCGGGGGAGAAGACCGCCTCACCCGGCCAGGACCCCGTGACCGAAGACCCCTCGCCCCGCGAGGACTGCTGCTTCAACAACCGCGCCTTCACCGGGGTGTGTGCGGTGAAGCCGGCGGAGGACGAGACCTGCGCCACGATCCTCGCCTACCTCAACAACCCGCAGTCCCAGGGCAAGGACTACTGCGGCAAGACCACCATCCGCGGCGGCTGGCAGCAGACCGCCTGCGAGGCCCCGCAGACCGGGGAGCCGGTCGAGTCGTCCCGACCCTGAGCGCCCGCGGCCACCCGCCCCCGCTCGTCCGGGCGCGACACGCGCCCGTGATAGATTTCCTCCCACCGCGGATGCCCCGGGGTGGGGGCAACGTCCCCGGGCGGTGGACCCGATGAAGGCGAGCGATTCTCATCCCCTGCGTCTCCTCGTGGGCAGCTTCGCCGCTCTCATCGCGGCGGGGACGGGCCTCCTCCTCCTGCCCGCCGCCACCCCCGAGAGCCAGCCGCTCAACTTCGTGGACGCCCTCTTCACCGCCACCAGCGCCGCCTGCGTCACCGGTCTCGTGGTCAGGGACACCGGAACCGCCTTCACCCCCTTCGGACAGGTCGTCATCCTCGGGCTCATCCAGCTGGGAGGGCTGGGCATCATGACGTACTCGGTCGTCATCCTGTCCGCCCTCGGGCGCCGCCTCTCGCTGGCCTCGCGATCCGTGCTGAGCCAGACCCTGATGGGAGCGGTCGGCAAGGAGGGCCTTCGTGCGTTCCTGAAGCGGGTGGTCCAGTTCACGTTCGCGGCCGAGCTGGCGGGCGCCCTGGTCCTCTTTCTACACTGGCGAGAGCCGCTGGGGCCGGCGCGCGCGGCGTGGGCGGCGGCGTTCCATTCGGTCTCGGCATTCTGCAACGCGGGCTTCTCGCTGTGGGCGGATTCCCTCGTGGGGTGGCGTGACGACCCGGTCGTGAACGGGACGATCATGGCTCTCATCGTGCTGGGAGGTCTGGGGTTTCTCGTGGCCCGGGAAATCAAGCGCTCGTGGCGACGGCCCGCGCACTTCTCCCTCCACACCAAGCTGACGCTCACGACCACGGCCTGGCTCATCGGCGCGGGAGCGATCGGGATCTGGATCATCGAGCGCGGTGACGCCCTCGCCGGGCACTCGGTGGCGTCGCAGCTCCTCACCGCCACGTTCCAGAGCGTGACCGCGCGGACCGCCGGCTTCAACACCGTGGACCTCGCGGAGCTCACGCCCGCCGGGCTCTTCATCCTGACGATGCTGATGTTCATCGGCGGCTCGCCGGGGTCGTGCGCGGGCGGCATCAAGACCACGACGCTGGGGGTGCTCGCGGTGGCGACCTGGGAGCGGATCCGGGGGCACGCGCACGTGAACGCCTTCGGTCGGAGTCTCGGGCGCTCCACCCTGGAGAACGCGGTCACCATCACCATCGGCGGCATCCTCGTCACCCTGGCCGGTCTGTTCGGGATGCTCTTCATTCAGGCCCCCCACTCCGCCCTGCGCGAGCTTAACGGGGAGTTCGCGGCGCTCTTCTTCGAGGTCGTGTCGGCCCTGGGCACGGTCGGCCTGTCCGTCGGTGTCACCGAGAGCCTGACCCCGCCCGCCCGGCTGCTGGTGATCGTCCTCATGTTTCTCGGCCGGCTGGGGCCGTTGACGGTCGCCAGCGCCCTGGCCCGCCGTTCCCGGGAGCCCGACTGGAAGCACGCCGAAGAGGACGTGATGGTCGGCTAGGGGGCTCCCGGGGCTAGAATCGAGCACATGGCTCAGGTGGCGGTGATCGGTCTCGGACGGTTCGGCTTCCACGCGGCATCGTTGCTCCACGAAGCCGGCCACGAGGTCCTCGCCGTGGACATCGACGCGGACCAGGTCCAGAGGATCCGAGACCACTCTACGCAGGCGATCGTGCTCGACGCGCGCGAGACGGAGTCCCTGAACGCCCTCGGCCTCGCGGACTTCGACGCGGTGGTGCTGAGCCTCGGCACGCAGGTGGACGCCTCCGCGCTCGTGACCCTCCACCTGAGGGATCTCGGGGTCCGCCGGCTCATCGTCAAGGCGGTGTCGGAGGACCACGCCCGCCTCCTCCAGATGATCGGTGCCGGGGAGATCGTCTTCCCCGAGCGCGATGCGGCGGAAAGGCTCGCCCGACGCCTGAGCGACGTGAACCTGATCGACTTCATTCCCCTGGGCGAGGAGCACAGCCTGCGTGAGGTCGCGGCGCCCTCGGGCTTCTTCGACAGGTCCCTCGTGGAGCTGAGGCTCCGCAATCGCTTCGGGGTGCAGGTCGTCGCGATCCGCCACAGGGGAGAGGCGACGGTGACGGTCAACCCCGGGCCGGACACGGTCATCGAGGAAGGGGACGCCCTCTTCGTGCTGGGACGAGACGGTGACCTCGATCGGCTCAGCGAGGAGTGACGCCCCAGCGATCCGGGACGGGGCTCGATCAAGGAAGGTGAGACATGAGGGCCAGCGGCCTCTTCGCCGTATCTGCTCTTCTGGCGACGATGGGGGGGACCATCGCCTGTCGGCCGATCGAGCCGTCGTGCGCAGCGGTCATCATCAGCCCCGGGGTCCCCTTCCTGGGATCCGAGGTGGAGCGGGCCCTGCACGCGCTGCGCGAGGCCCGGAAGGCCCTGCCCCCGCAGGGCGTGGACGCCGGCGCGTCCCTGGACCAGGCGGAGAGCGCGCTGCTGAGGCTTCAGGGCTACTACCTGCCCCTCCTCGAGGCGCGACTGCGGGCCGCCAACGCCCGTCAGCTCGCGGCGAGCGGAGATCTGAGAAGGGCGAAGGACCAGCTCGCGCAGGTCGAGGAGACTCTCCTCACCGTGGCCCGCACCGGCGGCACCGAGATGGGAAGGGAGATCCGGGACCCGCTCGGCCTGCTCGAGGAGGCACGTGTCGCGCTGACGGAGAGCTCGCCGGAGGCCCCGGCGCGGCTCGAGCAGCTCGCCGAGCGCCTGGAGCTGATGCTCCTCAAGGGCGACCTCGTCCTCCCCTAGCCCGGCCCCGCCTTCAGGTCACGTTGTGGCGGGGGTCATGGTAGATTCCCCGGTCTATGTCGATGGACACGCGGGCGATCCTCATCGTCGTGGGCGCGCTGCTGGGCGGGGGCTACCTCGTCTACGGGCGCTTCGTCGCCCGGCTCCTGGGCGTCGACCCGTCCCGTCCCACGCCCGCGCACACGAAGTACGACGGCGTCGACTACGTCCCCGCGCGGCAGTGGCTGGTCCTCTTCGGCCACCACTTCTCGTCGATCTGCGCGGCGGGGCCCATCGTGGGACCGGCCCTGGCCGTCGCCTACTGGGGATGGGCGCCGTCCATCGTCTGGATCGTCCTCGGGGGCGTCCTCATGGGCGCGGTGGCGGACTTCACCTCCCTGGTGGTGGCGGTGCGCCACGGCGGCGTCTCCATCGCCGAGGTCTCGGGCCGGGTGGTCACGCGCCGGGCGCGGACGCTGTTCTCGATCTTCATCCTGATCGCCCTCGTCCTGGTCCTGGCCGTCTTCGCCGTCCTCACCGCCGGCACCTTCGTCCAGGCCCCCGAGATCGTGGTGCCGAGCTGGGGAATCCTCCCCGTGGCCGCCCTGGCCGGCATCGCCCTCTATCGGGGCCGGACCGGCGGGCGGCGGCTCGCCCTCGTCACCGTGCTCGGCCTCGGGGCGATCGTCGGCCTCCTCGCCCTCGGACACGCCTGGCCGCCGGGGGTGCCCCAGGTCGCGGGCCTCGCCCCCCAGACATTCTGGATCCTGGCGCTCCTGGTCTACTGTCTCGTGGCCTCGGTCCTTCCCGTCCAGTACATGCTCCAGCCCCGGGACTACCTCTCCTCCTACGTGCTCTTCACCACCATCGGCCTCGGTCTCGTGGGCATCCTCGTCTCCGGCCCGTCGTTCCAGGCCGCTCCCTTCCGTGGCTTCCAGCCCGCCGACTGGCCCCTGGCCGGACCGCTCTGGCCGCTCATGTTCGTGACGATCGCCTGCGGGGCGATCTCCGGCTTCCACTCCGTGGTGTCGTCGGGCACCACGTGCAAGCAGCTCGACAACGAGGCCCACGCCTGCCGCATCGGCTACGGGGCGATGATCATGGAGTCCGTGGTGGCCACGCTGGTGGTGATCGCGGTGGGGGCGGGGCTCAGCGCGACGCGCCACGCCGAGCTCCTCCGGGCTCCCGGCGGGGCCATCGCCGCCTTCGGCGAGGGGTACGGCACCCTCACCGGCTCCATGCTCGGGACCTACGGAGCGACCTTCGCGGTCATGGCGCTCAACTTCTTCATCCTCACGACGCTGGACACCGCCACCCGCCTGGGCCGCTATCTCGTGGCCGAGCTCACGGGCTGGGAGAACCGCTACGTCCCCACGATCGTGATCGTGGTGGCGGCGGGCGCCCTCGCCCTCTCCGGCCAGTGGCGCGTCCTCTGGCCGGCCTTCGGGGCCTCGAACCAGCTCGTGGCTGCGCTCGCCCTCCTCGTCGTCTCCTGCTGGCTCGCGGACCGTGGCTCGGCCCGCCGCGTCACCCTCGTCCCGGCCCTGGTGATGCTCGTGACCACGATCGCCGCCCTCGCCTGGCAGATGCGAGGGGCCCTCGCCGGGGTCGGCCGGGAGGGGCCCGACTGGTTCCTGGCGGCCCTGTGCGCGGTGCTGATCGTGCTGGCGCTCGCCGTCTCCTTCGAAGCCCGCGGGGCCCTGCGCAGGACGAGGGCCACGGCCTAGGTGCTCACGGACGGCCGGCGGTCAGGTTCGCTTCGATCGAGAAGCCCCGCTCCTCGGTCTCGAGCACGAGACGGCGTCCCCCCTCGGCGTCACGCACCGCGAACATCAGGTCGTGCTCGAAGCCCAGGGCCGGGACCGCGTAATCGGCCGGCGTGGGGGGAGGTCCCGCGGTGATCGACGCTCCCAGCTCGGGATGCTCGGACGTCTCCCTGGCGGAACGCGATAGGATGCGCCCGGAGGAACGACCATGGTCCGCGTTCTGTGTGCCGCCTCGCTCGCTCTCGCCCTGCTCGCCGGCTGCGCCACCCGGGAGGAGGGGCCCCCGGGGCAGCTGACCCTCGCCCTGGAGGAGGGCGAGAGGTGGTGGGTGGGCGTCATCAGCGAGTCGCACCGCATGCCCCTGCAGGCGTCGAGCGGTCCCTTCGAGATCGACCTCTTCGCCAACACCGCGGGCAACCAGGTCCAGCCCCTGCTGATCTCCACGAAGGGTCGCTACGTCTGGTCCGAGGAGCCGTTCCACATCGACTTCCGCGACGGGACGTTCGTGCTGACCCCGCGGGGCGGCACGCTCGAGTCCGGGCAGCGCGGCTCGACCCTCCGTGAGGCCGCGCTCCAGGCCGGCGCCGCGTTCTTCCCCCCGTCGGGGACGATCCCCGACGAGAGCCTCTTCATCCACCCTCAGTTCAACTCCTGGATCGAGCTGACCTACGACCAGAACCAGGAGGACATCCTCGCCTACGCCCACGGCATCGTCGACCACGGCTTCACCCCTGGCGTCCTGATGATCGACGAGGGCTGGTTCGAGGAGTACGGACGCTACCTGTTCCATCCCGGCCGCTTCGCGGACCCGAAGGGGATGATGGACGAGCTCCACGGCCTGGGGTTCGAGGTCATGCTCTGGGTCTGCCCCTACATTCGCCCCGACGGGCAGTACTTCAAGGAGCTCTTCCTGAACGAAGACGATGTCGTCTGGCTCCGCAGCGCGGAGAACACGCGGTTCCCCGCCATCATGCAGTGGTGGGACGGCTTCAGCGCGGTCACCGACCTGACCAGTCCCTACGGCCGGGACTGGTTCAAGGGCCAGCTCGATCATCTCGTCCGGGAGTACGGCGTCGACGGGTTCAAGCTCGACGGCGGTGACGCCGCCCACTACAGCGACGAGCGCATGCTGACCGGGGCCGTCGCGTTCGAAGCCGACGCCACCCCGAATCGGCACACCGAGGCCTTCGCCGAGATCGGCCTCGACTACCCGCTGAACGAGTACCGGGCGTGCTGGAAGATGGGCGGCCAGCCCCTCGCCCAGAGGCTGCGGGACAAGGAGCACTCCTGGGAGGACCTGCGCAAGCTCATCCCCGGGATCGTCAACCAGGGGCTCATGGGCTACCCCTTCAACTGCCCCGACATGATCGGCGGGGGGGAGTACCTGTCGTTCCGGGACCTCGAGGCGGTCGACCAGGAGCTGATCGTCCGCGCCGCCCAGACCCACGCCCTGATGCCCATGATGCAGTTCTCGGTGGCCCCCTGGCGGGTGCTCAGCGAGGAGAACCTGGAGATCTGCCGGCGGGCGGCCACCCTGCACTCCGAGATGAGCGGAGCGATCCTGGCCCTGGCCCGCGAGGCGGCGGGAAGCGGCGAGCCGATCGTTCGCTCCCTCGAGTACCAGTACCCGCACGAGGGCTACGGGGACGTCGACGACCAGTTCCTCCTGGGTCCCGACATCCTCGTGGCCCCCGTCCTCGAGAAGGGCGCCCGGTCCCGGCCCGTCGTCTTCCCCCCGGGGCGGTGGCAGGGCGGCGACGGCTCGATCGTCGAGGGCCCGACGACGGTCGAGGTCGACGCCCCCCTCGAGCAGCTCCCCTGGTACCGACGGCTCGACGGCTGACGGCGTGATGAGAACGCGCTCGCCCCAGAGCCGGGAGGTCGCCCCCCCGGTGAGAGTCCGCCAGCGCCACATCCTCGTCGGCCTGCTGTTCTTCCACTCGGTCAACACGATCATGGACCGGGTGGCCATCTCGTCGGCCAAGAGCTCGATCATCCGCGACCTGGGCCTGACCGACCAGATGATGGGCTGGGTGTTCGGGATCTTCGCCCTGGGCTATGCCCTCTTCCAGGTGCCGGCGGGCTGGTTGGCCGACCGCCACGGACCCCGCCGGGCCCTCACCTGGGTCGTCACCGCCTGGAGCGCCTTCACCATGCTCACCGGCGCGGCGGTGGGAGCGGTGTCCCTGCTCGTCGTGCGCTTCCTCTTCGGAGCGGGAGAGGCCGGCGCCTACCCGGGGGCCACGCGCGCCTACTACAGCTGGCTGCCGGTCAAGGAGCGCGGGATCGGGCAGGGCATCATGTTCTCCGGGGCTCGCCTGGGGGCGGCGGTGTCCCTGTTCACCATGCCGCTCCTGATCGGGCTCGTCGGGTGGCGCTGGACGTTCGTGCTCAACGGCCTCGTCGGCGTGGTCTGGGCCGGCGCCTGGCTGGGCTGGTTCCGGGACGACCCGAAGGACAACCCCCGCGTCACGCCGGCCGAGCTGGAGGAGATCGAGGCGGACCGGGGCCAGGAGTTCGCGGTCTCGATGCGGGCCTCCTTCAGCCAGATCTTCACCTCGCTGAACATGGCGCTGGCCATGTTCCAGTACTTCGCCCACAACGTGACCTTCTTCATCTGCTACACGTGGCTCCTCCCGTACCTGGAGAGCCAGTGGGGCTACCAGGCCATCTTCTACGCCCCCCTCCCCCTCCTGGCCGGGGCCCTGGCCAACTGGGTTTCCGGGGGCATGGTCACGCGTCTCTACCGCGACGGGCACCACGTGGGCTCGCGCCGTGTGCCGGCGATCACCGGCTACGTGCTGGCCGCCCTCGGACTCCTGCTCGCCACCCAGACCGGCAACGTGGTGTGGTTCATCGTCTTCTTCAGCGTGGCCATCTTCGGGATCGACATGATCCTCAGCCCGAGCTGGGCCTTCTGCATGGACATCGGCGGCGACAAGTCGGGAGCCGTCTCGGCCTCCATGAACATGGTCGGCAACATCGGGGCCGCGCTCTCCGCCGTCCTCTTCCCGTTCTTCGCCGCCCACGTCACCCTGCCCTGGCTCGCGGAGTCGACGGGCACCGGCAACAGCTTCTTCGTCTTCGCCGCCGCCCTGAACGTGGGAGCGGTGGTCTGCTGGCTCTTCATGGACCCCAACCGCGAGGCCAACCCCAACCTGTCGCCCCTGGCGGTGAAGGTGCGGATGGTGCTCATGCTCGTGGCCCTGGTGGCCCTGGCCGCGGGCTCGCTCGTGTACAAGACCGTGTTTGTGGACTGACTAACCCCGCGCGGAGGGACCCGCTCTCATGAAGACCCCCAAGCACTCGGTGATCACCAGCTTCCTGAGCCGCACCCGGGACCGGTTTCACGAGTACAACGAGCCGAAGACCCTCGAGGAGCGCCTCCGGATGGTGGCCGAGATGGAGGGGATCGACGGGGTCGAAGCCGTCTTCCCCTACGAGGTCGGCGAGGCAGACGCCTTCAGGGGGGCCCTGGCCGCGAACGGCCTGAAGGTCGCCGCCATCAACGTCAACGTCAAGGCGGAGCCGGAGTTCCGCGACGGGGGCCTGACCTCGATCGACCCGGAGGTGCGCGCGAAGGCGGTGCGCTTCATCCGGGAGGCCAAGGACTTCGCGGCCGCGGTGGGCGCCGACAAGGTGACCTGCTGCCCCCTCGGCGACGGGTACGAGTTCGCCTTCCACTGCGACTACGGCCAGGCCTGGCGTCACCTGGTGGAGACCCTGGGCGAAGCGGGACGCCACCGGCCGGAGATCCCGCTCTTCCTCGAGTACAAGCCCAGCGAGACCCGCGGCCGCTGCTTCGTGGACACCGCGCCCAAGGCGCTCTGCCTCCTCCACGACATCGGCCTCGACGCCATGGGCATCACCCTCGACTTCGGCCATTCGATGTACGGCAACGAGAACCCGGCCGAGGTCGTTTCGCTCCTGGCCTCCAGCCGCTGGCCGTTCTACGTCCACATCAACGACAACGACGGCCGCTGGGACTGGGACTACATGGTGGCGACGCGACACTTCCTCGACTACGTCGAGTTCCTCTACTACCTCCAGGAGACCGGGTACGACGACTACATGACATCCGACACCTCCCCCACCCGGTGGGACATCAAGGGCACATTCGAAGCCAACGCCCGCGTGACCAACCGCATCTGGAGCAAGCTGAACGACCTCGACCGCGAGGCCTTCCGCACGCTCATCGCCGAGCGCGACTACCTCGCCACCTGGCGCTTCATCGAAGAGGAGATCCTGGCCCTCGGATGATCACTCGCAGCGAGTACGAGGTGGCCCGCGCGAGAGCGGCGGAGCTCATTCGGGCGGCCGGGATCACCCTGACCGAAGCCGAGGCCCGGTCCATCGAGGTCGCCGACTTCGGCCTCGGCCGCCTGGAGCGGGAGGGGGCCCAGATCCTCACCCTGGCCCAGACCGATCGCCTCAGCGTCAAGCTCCTTGTGCTCTTCCCGGGGCAGACCGAGCCCGAGCACTGGCACCCCCCGGTGGGCGAAGACCCGGGCAAGGAGGAGACGGTGCGGGTCGTGTCCGGCGCTCTCTTCTTCTATCGGGAGGGCGCTGGGGTGGTGCGCGAGGGCGCGATTCCCGAGGGCAAGAACGACGTCTACACCTGCCGCCGGGAGGTCGTGATGTGCCCCGGAGACCAGATCACCCTCCCCCCGGGCGAGAGGCACTGGTTCCAGGCCCGGGACGAGCCGGTGGTGATGTACAGCTTCTCCACCGTCGCCCGGGACGTCCTGGACCGCTTCACCGACCCGGCCGTCGAGCGGGTCACGAAGGTTGCCGAAGACTGACCGTCTCGCGTCCCTCTGGTCACCAGCGGCACCTACTCGGTGAGTGGTCGCACCGAGTGGGACGCGGTGCGAGGGATCCCGCTCGCCATCGAGGCCGAGCAGTGGATCGAAGCCCGGGCCGACGCGCCGTCGACGACCTTCGAACACCACGCCCGGAGCCGGTTGTCCCTGGTCGAGCGCGGCCGCTGAGCCCCGGGGAACCCGGCGATCGGGTCCGGGCGGCGGGGAGCGGCCGAGCTGACCCCTCGGGGAGGTGACGCGTCGGCCCCTTTCGGGGCCGGCCGTGGGGTTACGATGGGGCCCTGGAAGGGAGGTCGGGACTGGTCCTGTTCGCCACCCTGGCGCTGTGCGCTCTGCTCACGGCGCGGCTGGTCTACCGCTACGACCTCTACGAGCACGAGCCGATCCCCCTCCTCGGCGTCGCCGTCGCCCTGGGAGCCGGCGCCATGTGGCTGGCTGGCCGGATCGAGGGCGAGGTCCTGAACCGGGCCCCCGGCCTGGGCCCGCTCGAGATCGCTGCGGTGGCCGCGATCAGCGAGGAGCTGCTGAAGGTCCTGGTCGTCCTCCTGGTGGCTCTTCTCGCCCGTCGGGAGTTCGACGATCCGATGGACGGGGTCGTCTACGGCTCCATGGCCGGCCTGGGCGCGGCCCTGGAGGAGTCCGTGTTCTACGCCGGTCTGCCCCGGGAGGCGGGGGCCTGGCTGCCCGCGGGCGAGCTCGTGCGCCTGTGGGCGCACGTGGTCCTGGGTGGGATCGCCGGCTTCTCCCTCGGATTCTGGCGGACCCGGCCGCGACGTGCCGCCCTCGCCACCGGTGTGCTGCTCGCGGTCGCGGTCGCCCTCCACTTCGGCTGGGACGCGATCGTGCTCTCCATCCCCGACGGCCTCCCCCCGACGCCCGTCCAGAGCCTAGCGGGCGTGGCCCTTATGGTCGGGAGCCTGATCCTCTACGGACGGCTGGTCACGCTCGCCTCGGCCCGGTCGAGACGGCAGTTCGCCCCTCACAGCCTCCGGGGGCTGTGGGGCTGGCCCTTCGACCGGCTGATCCTCCGCCGGCGACCGGAGGCCCCCGCCGCCGGGACCCCGACGGCGGACCGCGACGCCACGCCATAGGGCGCCCTACGAATCGAGGCCGGCGGCGATGGCCTTTCCGAGCAGCGTCTGCAGGCGCTCCTTGTGCTCCGGTGGGAGCGCGCGCACGCCGCGCGCGTACGCGAGCAGACCCCGCTGGGCGTCGAAGGGAAAGACCGCGCCCCGGGCGTGGGCCTGGCCGAACGCGCGCAGCCGTTCCCGGTCCAGGGGAGGCAGCGCGTCGAGAAGCTCCTGCCGAAGTGCCTCCAGCTCCTCTGTCTCGCTGGCGGTCAGCGTCGGCGCGCCCCGCTCGGCCGCTCCCCAGGCGGTCTCGAACACGACGGGAGGCTCGGGGACGTAGGTCCGGGTGCCGGACAGGATCAGACCGACGGTGTCGCGCGCGAGGTGGGGAAGCTGGTCGGAGGCCTGGTCGATGAGCGCCTGCCGCTCGCGGGCCAGGTGAAGCCAGCGGACTTGGCCGTCGATCTCGTCGAAGAAGGCCCATCCCATCTTCCCGGCCGAGGGAGACCAGGCGTCCCAGTGCCGTGCGGCGAGGACTCCTCCGGCGAGGACGGCCGCGGTCAGGAAGAGGCGCCGGGTCCAGAGCCGGACCGGGGACGCGACGCCTCCGCCCTCGTCACCAGCGTAGACGTCCCCCACCACTCGGGGCTCCGGAAGGGGGGCCAGGCGAAGCGCGGGCAGATCCGTGGCCACGGAGGGAGCCCGCCGCGCGCTGGGCGGGGAGGGCGCCGGTGCTGACAGGGCCGTCGCGGGAGGGGCCAGTAGTGATGGGGCCACCGCTGCCGGGGTCAACGCTGCCGGGGCCACCGCTGGCGGGGACGGCGCCTGCGGGGGGCCCAATGCGGTGGGCTCTTCCGAGTGATCCAGGGGCGACGTCTCCGGACGCGCGGGGCGAGTGACGAGACCCCGGACCCGCGAGCCGACCGCGCCCACTCCTTCCCGCGTCCGGTCCGACAGATCGCGGAGAGCAGCCGACACGCGCGAACGGGCGCCGTCGAAATCCACCGAGAGGGAAGGAAGACAGACCGCGCTCGCGGGCGACGAGTAGGATTCGAGCGGTGCCGAGGGATCGTCGATCCCGAACAGGGGGAGCCCCTGCTCGAGGCGGTTGATGGGGGCGAGGCCACGGCTCAGGATCACACCGAGCACAGTGCTCCACTGCAGGACCGCCGTCACGAGACCGGGCAGGCGGACCGGCTCGTCTGGAACGGAGGCCTCGTCGCTGATCCCGGTCCGGCGCGACGGTCCGGCGGGCTCGACCGAGGGCTCATCCGCCAGCGGCAGCACTCCCACGTCCGGCGCCCCGGTCGACGCCGCAGGCTCCGACCCGTCCGGGGCGGCCGTCGGAGCGACGTCCTCGAGGGACTTCAGGGGGATCACCGGCAGCTGCTCGATCGGCGCGACCGACGGCGCGACCTGCGACGGGCCCATGGATGCGACCGCCAGCGGCTCCAGGTCGATCTCGTCGGCGGTCGGAGCCGGGGGAACGGATTCGGCCGGCTCGGGGAGAGTCGAGCCGCGGGGAGGCTCTTCGACGACCCGGGACCTCGGAGCCTCGGGAACGAACAGCTCCCCGGCAACGGAAGCTTCGGCGAGCGCGGGCCCCTCCGCGAGAGGCGGCAGCTCCAGGGACGAGACCTTCTCCGGCGGGGCCGGCAGCGGCGGCTCCGGAGGCGGGACGAGCGGCAGCCCATCTGCCCGAGCGGACACCAGGGGCGTGTCGGCCGGGGGCGACTCACCCGAGTCTCCCTCCCGGGCCCGGCGGAAGGCGGCGGCGCGCTCCTGGATCAGGAACTCCTTCAGGGGAAACCACTTGTTGGGGTCGCGTGTGCCGACAGCGGCCGTGGGGTCGGTCTCCCACGCGCTCAAGCCGCCGTGGTCGACCTTGAGGATGGTGCCGTCGCCGAGGCGGAGCCTGAATGTCTGGGGCATGAGCCCTCCCGTGTGTGAGGAATCCTCGGTGTCCGGCCCCGGGTGTCTGACCCCGCAAGCTACGCCCGAACGCCACCGGGATCAGTGTCAGAGATCACTTCCCGCGACGGGGCCACGGCCGAGAGACGGGCCAGTCCAGTCGACCGGGATTGCATGCATCAGACTTCGAAGACCTCAGAGAGTGTTGGATCTGGTTCGACTCCCACACCTCAAGAACCCCTTTTTCGAGGAAGTCCTCCGCTGGAAGGTGGAGGCCCTTGAGCCCCCTGGACAGCTTCGAGGACGAGCTCTCAAAGCCCGCCATCCCACCTTGAGGTCGTAGTCTCTGGCTCTGTAGTAGTTCCTCGCCCCTGAGGGGTCCGCGGCGGCGAAACGCGCCACCCCGGAGCGTCCTTAGGCAGCGGCGAAGGGCTGTGCCGAGGTCGCGCACAGTCTCATTGTTGGCAAACCGCGCCGCTATGGTGCCCGCTCGCCGGGTTCACGCCGGAGCGGGTGGGTGCTTTCAACAAGCATCCACCCGCGGTCGCCCCAGTCTCGCAGTGAGGCGCCGACGAAACTGATCGCGAACGTAACCTCCTGACCCTGTGCGGCCCAGTCCGGCACGGACACATTCCCGTGAACGAACAGCGTCTCGCCTGGTAGGATCAGATGGGCTCCTGTGGGCGTGGAGCACGTGTGGGGAGACATGCTCGGCGAAAAACCGTCGACCGTGGCGCTGACCATGTGGCGTTCGTTGATGACATCGTACGTCACGTCGCCGAGGCAGACCGCTCTCGGTTGACGGGCCAGATTCCGCAGGCCAATCCAGAACGCCTCTCGGCCCTCTTGCTGTCCCATTTGGAGCTGGGTCGGCCGAACTACGAGATCCCAGTCGACTGCTTCGCGGATCCCGGAGCGTCCTTTCTGGCCCAGCGCAACGGCGACACCTACCGCGCAGAGAAGTACCGCCACAACGGACACCGTCGTCCTTCTGTTCACTCTGGCTCTCATGGATCCCTCATTTGGACGGTCCACGCCCGCGCCTGGATGGCGTATATGCGGAGGTCATGAGGGATCAATCGTCGTGCCCGGTCGCACGCCGGCTTCGACGGGAAGCCTTCAGTCTGGAACTTGCGATTCACCTCTTCCTCGCTGAACCAGCTCTTCAGGTCGGCCAAGTGGTAATCCTCGTGCTCTTGCAGCGTCTTCTTGGGAAAGCCAGCAACCGGATTCGGATCGCTCGGCGATCTGGTCAACTAATCTTGAAGCACTATAGTGAATGTCACGCCGAACGCCCACGCGCCACACCTCCGTTCGCATTCGGACGAAGCCTTGGCCTCGGCACTGAGCAAGCAGGTCGCGGCGTCCGCTCCGGCAACGCACGTTGCGGCGGTTGTCTTCCAGGGGGGCGTCGGCAGGACGGAGAGGTCTACCGTGACTTTGAGCCCACTCGGATCCGTGAAGCGCACCGGGTCGCCGCCGGCATACCTGTAGAAGTTGATGCCTCCGTCGAATCCGACCGGATCCTCGCCAATGAACCTCCCGATCTTCGGACCGTAGTATCTGGCTCTGTAGTAATAGAGGTTGATCTCGGGATCCCATTCTCTAGCTGTGTAGGCGTATCCGGCCGTTGAGCTCCCCTGGAGGAGGTTCCCGTAGGGGTCGTACTCCTCGTGAGCGTCACGGCGCCGGCGGCGCTCGTTTCCTGGGCGATGCTGCCCAGGTGGTCGGCCAGGTAGTAGGCGTCGACGCTGCCGCTCAGGACCCGCGCCAGGGGCTGGTCGATGCCCGGGCCCTGGACGTAGCGGTAGACCGGGCCGCTGCTCAGGCGCTCCTCGAGTATGTCCTCGCCGTCGTAGGTGTACGTGTGGGTGACGCCTCCAGCCGTCTTCTCGATCCGTCGACCGAGGGGGTCGTACCCGAACCGAGCCACCTCCAGGGCGTTCCTCTCGGCCAGGACGAGTCGGTTCTCGGCGTCCCAGGTGTACGTCCAGACATCTGTCCCCTCGGTCTTCTCCACGAGGTTCCCGTTGGCGTCGTAGGCGAAGGTGGCCCCGGTGCCGGTGACGTCCACCACGTAGCTCTGGGTGGTGACGTTCCCGCTCGGGTCCGTCGCCTCCACGGTGAAGGTGTTGGGGCCCGGGACGGCGTCGATGGTGGCTTCGAAGGTGTTTCCCGCGAGCATCCGCGCGGGCTGGCCGTCCACCAGGGCTGTGCCCGGCTCGTCGAGAGTTCCCCTCACGCGGAGATGGCCTCCACCCGTAGTGGAGAGGAGCTGGTTTCTCTCGTCGTACGTCGCCGTCCCCACGGTCGTGTCGTGCTGAGCCACGGTCCGGTTGCCGACCGCGTCGTACTCGAAGTGCCACTGGCCCGCGAGGCCGCCCGTCCGCTCCACGGCCGTCAGGCGCGACAGGGTGTCGTAGGCGTAGTCCTCGGTGTAGTCGAGTTGCTCCTTCCGAGTGCGGTTGCCGGCGTCGTCGTAGGTGTAGCCGAAGCTCGTCACGGTCGTTGATCCGCCCAGGACGGCACTCAGGCCCAGGAGCCGGTCCATGTCGTCATAGGCATAGCTCGTCGTGATGCCGTTCGGATAGGTCATCGACGTCCGCCGGTTCACTTCATCGTAGCCGAATCCGAAGGCCTGAGCGCCCCGGGTGATGCCCGTCAGCCGGCTGGCGTCGTAGTAGCCGTAGCTGGCGAACAGCTGGCCGTCCAGGGTCACGGTGGTTCGGTTCCCGCCCAGATCGTGGGTGTAGCCCACCACGGAGTTGTTCGCCGTACTGGTCTCCGAGATCACCTGCCCGGCGAGGTCGTAGGTCCAGGTGAGCATTCGGCCGGGCCGCGCACGGGCGCCGCGGCGGCATCCTTCCCAGAAGCAGGCTCGAGGCGAGGTGGCTGGCGCGAGGAGCGCTTCTCGGCACGGTCATCGCTGGGCCGTGCGTGATCAGACACATGGCCACGTGCACTGGGAGCGACCGCAGCGTCCGAGTGGCGGGCTCTCGACGTATGGCTGCTCAGCACGCGGCGTACCCGCGATGTCCAGCGCGGTGGCGTCAGACAGGCGATGTCGATCGCCTAGGCTCGCACCTGCTCACAAGGGCGTGTCATCCAGGATTGGCAGCCCCGTCTTGCGTCTTCGAGAGATTTGGCCCCCCGATCATTCGCGACACTACGCCGTACTCGTAGTTGAGGACCCCGGCTGCTGCGTCCTCGACCAAGCGGACGCGACCTTGATCGTCGTACCCGGACTGCGAGCCATTGCGCCTCCCGGCGTCCCGAGGCGGATGCTTCTGGACGCCCTCAGTGTGCGTGGTCGTGTCGTAGTCCGGAAGGCACAGCTGCCAGGCGCCCTTCTCGAACACCCACTCCCGGGAGAGCCACTGGTTCGAAGGCCGACCCACCGCACTGACCAGGAACCCAATTTCCTGGCCGTCAACGACCCACTCGGGCAAGGGAACCATAGCGAACTCGAACAGAGTCTCGCCCGGCAGCACCAACCGCATATCCGCCGGAACCTCGCACGCTCGCGGTGCCTTCCGGGGCCCGCCCTCAACGTACCCTCCTACGCCGTTGTCGCTGGCGATGATGCTGTAGGAGAGAGACTCGACGCACACCAGGCGTTCCCGGTCTCCGTTGTTCTTGAGGCCAACCCAGAAGCTGGCTACGCGACCCGCCTGCCTGTCCGGGTTGACGCTCTGGCGAACAACAACCGCCCAGTTCGCGGCGTCAACCTCGTGTTGTAGCTCTGTGTCCTGTTGGGTCGCGCTCACACCCCACATCTGTGAGGAGGCCACTAACGTGGCACAGAGGACGTATCCAGCTGAACGCAAAGCCCTCATCTTGGAGGGTCCCGGAGGGCCGCGGACCATGCGACCCCCTGAATCTGGTAGATCCTCATGTCAATATCAATAACCCCCTGTGCGAGTTCGCATTCCGCCTCCGTATTGAAGCCTTCGGTTTGGATCGCGTCGTTCACTTCGTCCTCGCTGAACCAGTGCAGGAGATCGGCAAGGTGGAGATCTTCATGCTGCTGCAGCGTCAATCCGGGCGACTCAGGCGCGGGACTACTCGGATCCTTCGAGAACTGCTGCTGGAAACGGAGCCGGACCGTGGCGTCGAAGCCCCAGCCATCGCATCTCTCGGTGCAATCAGACAGAGACAACAGACTGCTCTCTACCGGGCAGACCGCCCCTGGGAGCTATTGTCAAGTCTTGTGTATGAGACCTGATCAGGCGGCCTCCTTCCGAACGCCATCGACGAAGTTGACTCCTCGAATGACGTCCGCGAGGAGCTTAGATCCGTTCAGCGCCCTCCATCGTTTCTGAGCCGACAGCGCGAGCTTGAACACCATCGTCAGGCACGCGATGCGACTGCCCGCGCCCTTGGTCTTGGGCGTTCGCAGACGCACCGTCGCGAAGGTCGACTCGATCGGGTTCGTCGTGCGCAGGTGGATCCAGTGCTCGGCCGGGAAGTCGTAGAACGTCAGCAGCACGTCCCGGTCCTTCTCGAGGCACGCCGCGGCCGCCGGGTACTTGCCCCGAAGGTCTCGAGGAACAGATCGAACGCCTTCTCGGCTTCGGCCTTCGTCTCGGCCATCCAGATGTCGTGCAGCATCGACTTGGCCTTGGCCTGGATCGCTTTCGGCATCTTGTTCAGCACGTTGGCCGTCTTGTGCACCCAGCACCGTTGCTCCCGGGCTGCGGAGTACACCTTGCGCAGCGCCGCCCAGAAGCCCAGGGCGCCGTCACCGACCGCCAGCTCCGGAGCGATCGCCAGGCCCCGCGACCGCAAGTCCAGCAGCAGCTCCCGCCACGACTGCTCGCTCTCCCGGTAGCCGTCGCTGACCGCGATCAGCTCCTTCCGGCCCTCCGGCGTCGCGCCCATCAGCACCAGGATGCACTGACGGGCGTTGCCTCGTCCTCGAGCCGGACGTTGAAGTACACGCCGTCCGCCCACAGGTAGACGTACTGCTTGCCCGCCAGCGATCGCTTCGACCAGTCCTCGTACTCCTGTTCCCAGGTGGCCTTCAGTCGCGTGATCGTCGTCGCCGACAGGCCCGGGGCATCCGGGCCCAGCAACGCCTTGAGCGCCTCGCTGAAGTCGCCCGTGCTGATCCCCTTCAGGTACAGCCAGGGCAGCAGCTCCTCGATCGACTTCGTCCTCCGCAGGTACGGCGGAAGGATCGACGACTCGAACTGCTCACGCTCCTCAGCCGGGCGCCGATCCCGGACTCGTGGCTGCTTGACCGGGACGTCGCCCAGGCCCGTCTGGATCGTTCGCTCGGGAAGGTGGCCGTTGCGGACGACCAGCTGGCGGCCCGCCTCGTCTCGGAGGTGCTCTCGCGCGCGAAGGTAGTCAGCGACCTCCTCCTCGATCGCCCCGCCCAGCATGTCCCGCGCCCCGTTGCGCAGAATCTCCGTCAGAACGTCCCGCGACGATTCTGATGGAAACTCGATGACATTCTCGGTACTCTGCGCCATGGTGGCGTACTCCTCTGCCCCTGCTGGGCGGTTTGGGTGCTTTCGAAATCACACCCAGGGTACGCCGCCTGCTCAGACCTTCATACACAACTCTCGGTTATAGCCCCGCCCCTGGTGAGCCCATGCAAGTGCGATCAAGAAGCGGAGGAGTTGCGATTGTGTCGACGTCCATGGTGATCTTGAGACCCCAAGGATCCGTGAAGCGTTGCGGATTGGCTGCCGCATACGTGTAGAAGTTTAGTCCTCCCCGGATGCCGATCGGGTCTTCCGAGATGAACCGCCCGGACTTGGGATCGTAGTACCTGGCTCTGTAGTATCTGCTCGTCCCTGTGGGGTCCGGACCTGGAGTATGGGTGATTCAGGGGGCATCCTTCAGCGCCTGTCCTGTCCTGGCCGAGGCCCGATCGAAGCGGGGCGTCGCGCCGTTTGGCTGCCTCCCGTAGGTCTTCTGGTGTCTCTTCGAGGGCCTCGGCGGCCTCACCGATCAGGCGCGTGGCATGCGTCTTCCCTGCCCGCTATCCCGGCAAGCTCCTTGACCTTGTCCCACACCTTCATCACTCTGGTGAGTTCTTCGCGTTCGCGATCATTCTCCGCAGCCTCTATGTGCGTGCCCACATCAATCGTCTTCTCTCTTGTGCCGAGCTTCACACGAAGCAGACAAACAGAGCATTCAGGACAGGGATTCCCGTAGCTGTCGTTCAGATCGAAGAGCCTCTCCTTCTCGATCAGTCTGCGCAGATCGCCCATCGCCTTCTTCGACAGGACTGCTGTGGTCGCAGCGTCCGCGGGAGGAGCCTCGATTTGCCCGCTAGGCTCGATCTTCACCGACCACCAATCCATGTCGCCCCAGCCTCCCCCGTTGATCGCGGAGATGGAAAGGGGCGGCGCCTGCGAGCACAGCACGATTGTGAGAGGAACGGCTGCCAACGCAAGTGTCATGATCTACTCACTTGGGCAGATACCCGTTGTTCTGACAAATCCACACGCTCGACAAGGCCTCGGACATCGCGTTCTTGTGATTGTCAGGCCAGATCTCGTCAGTCCCCATGAAGCACCTGAGTGAGATCAACTGTGCTTGACATTCCTCCCTTAGGCGGTCCGCGCCACGGATTGTGACCTTGTAGGTGCAGGGAGGCTCATTGCACTCGCCGCAGCCAGCCGCGTTCCCTTCCCGCTCTCGACGCTGCGCAGCGTGGTACCCTTCGTGTGCCTGCAAGCACTCTCTGATCTTGAGAGACATCGACGGATACTGGCCTTCTTCTACGCAGATGGCGAACCGTTGATCCTTGCAGCACAGGACAGCATGAGGCCGTTCGCCCTTGTAGTCCCCATACACCCCAGGCTTGCAGCGGACGATTTCCATCTCCCTGAGACCGCCGGGGTCGACACGATCAGCGGGGCGGCTCTTGACGTATGCGTAGTAGTTGAGACCCCCCTTGAAACCAATCGGATCTTCCGAAATGAACCGCCCCACCTTGGGATCGTAGTAACGAGCTCTGTAGTAATACCTCGCCCCTGTGGGGTCCGTCGCCGGGCAGGAAAGCCCGCTTAAGGACCAGGAGAACACTGGTCGGTCCCGGCCCGGTCCGTCCAACGGCGATGAGCAGACTCTACCGCGTCAATCACCCTTCTTCGGGGTCGCAGACTTCGGGCTTGGCATCCTCCGGGACAGAAACAACGAAGAAGCCTGACTTCACAGGATCAGTAGCGAGGTCTCCGACTGGCCGCCAGGAGTCCTTTAGGTCTTCGATAGCCTCCTTCGACAACCACGGATAGGGCCACGTTGGCACATCGACCTGTACGGCGTGTCGGGATCCGGCCGTCAGACTGTCTTCCATCGGTGGAGCCCCGGCCGTTCGCACGAAGAGCCCGAGCTCCGTTACAGCTTCGCACGTATGGCCCGGGGCTAGAACAGCGAATCGTCCTGGGTCAGGTCGGGCGCCGAAGGCAGGTGTTTCCGCGCCAGAGTAGAGCTCCGTGCCTCCAAACCGGAACCTGATCCGGCCTCCTTCGCCGTCCACTACATCGTCCGCTACACGACCCCTTACGATCCCAGGGATCTCTCGGGCCACGATGATAGGCCGTGCTGATTCGTTGGTGAACCGGACATGCAGGTCGACCAGCATTGTGAATATCGGGGCGTCAGGCGCCGGAGAGCAGAACCGTGCGTTCCTCGGTGTCACCGAGACAGCCAGCGGAGCGTGATGGTCGACCTCCATCCGGTCGTCTTGAGCGGCCCAAACGACCACGGCCAGAATGCTGATCACAACGCCCGCTGCGAGTCTCATCAAGTCCCCCTTAGAAGCAGGCGTCTAGAACGGCCTTCGAGTGTTCCGCGTTCTTCTGGGGGTCGTCTGCATCCTTGGTGAAGCCTGTGCACGAGCTTAGCCGATGGCCCAGCTCATGGAGCAGGACGAAGGCCCTCACGTTGCGACGGCTGCCCAGATTGAACCTAGCCCCAGGGATTCCGATGACACCACTTGTGGCAGTGAAGTACGCCCCGCGGGTGTTGATGATGACGTCGAACGGGGCACCTGGCTCCGTGCTGTGACCTGCGCCTTGATTTGAGGGAAGCGCGGCGAAGTAGAAAACCAGGTTCTGTAGTGTCTCAGGCCCCTCACAACAGAAGAACTGGGCACAGCGACCGCGGCTCAGCCTCCTGTAGGCCTCCGACAAGCCATCGCTGAGCGCCTCGTGATACACCTCCTCGGTAGCCGGCGGCCAGATGTTGAGGGGGTATTCCTTCTCTGTCCCTTGAGGGTCGTAGTATGAGACAGGCGCGTTATCGACGTATTGGTACGACAGCGGGTGCCCGGTCCAGCGCGGGTCGACGGAAATGAACCTCCCGATCTTCGGATCGTAGTACCTTGCTCTGTAGTAATTCCTCGCCCCTGAGGGGTCCGCGCCGGCGAAAAGCGCGCTCCCCGCAGGCACCCCCCGGTAGCGGCCAGCCTTCGGGAGGTCGCACGCCATCGTCGGTGCCCTCTCGGGCTACTCTCGCTCTTCGGTGTGGTCCTGACTGAAGACTATGCTGTGCTCTGTGCAACTGCGCCTCTGTGCATCGACCGGCTGAGAGCCCGCCTGCGGAAGCACAAACGCCCCGGCCGCGGCGGTCGCAGTCCAATCAGCCGCCCGGAGCCGAAAGGCCCAGAACACCGCCACATCCGTCTCCTTCAGGGTTTCCGCCAACCTTGGGAAGCGTTCATCCAGCTCGACTGCGCCCACCAGCCGGGTCCCAACCGGCACATCTACCGTCCTGGCGGTTGGGTCCGAAACTGGGATGTCAGCCGCCAAGGACTCGCCACGGTCGAGGCGGAGCGCCTTCACGAAGATACTCCCGTAGCGCGCCCAAGGGAGATAGTCGCGTCGCAAGCGCAGATAGACCTCGGACGGCGTCGCCACCTCGATCTCGAGAGTCCGGCTGCCGCTGTGAGCGCACACCGTGGCCCCCACTTCTACCTTCGCTCCCGACGGCTCGGAGCGGGAAGCCGTCTGTGCCTGTGCCACTGGCGCAGTGAGCACGAGAGCAGCGCACAGGGCAAGAGTTCTATCTGCTAGGGTTGCCACCTAGATCCTCGCAAACGTCTTTCATTACACCGAGCCAATCCTTGACGAGGCCCTCGCAGCCCTCTGGGCACGTGACCCTCAGCCCCTCGAAACAAGGCACGCTGACCGAACAAGTCGCGTCCCTCTCCATCTCGTTCTCTTCCTCAAAGCTCGAGTACCAGACGCGTGCACCATTGGGCATCCCCTGGCAGATCCGAGGATTGTCGGCCAAGACTTGTTCGACGTGCCTCCGCTCGTGCTCTTCAATGCATCCTGTGATCCCACAGGCGTCTTCCATGGGCTCACCCGGAACATGAATGACGACCTCGTTGCTTCGGCAGACGATTGTGTTCTCGTCGGGCTTGGCCCTTCTGTTGGGCTCGACCCTCCAGAGCCCAGTCGGATCCCTCCACGAGACGGGGTTGCCACCGACGTAGTCATAGACTTTTCCCGCTCCGGGGAATCCAGCGGGGTCCTCACTGATGAAGCGTCCCACCTTGGGATCGTAGTATCTCGCTCTGTAGTAATACCTCGCTCCTGAGGGGTCTGCGCCGGCGAAACGCGCCACGCCAGAGACGCCCATCGGCAGCGGCGGCGTGCTTGGCGCGGGCTCGGTCGAGGCCAGCATCGCGCCCCCTATGTTACTTCCCGGGGCTCTTCTTCCGTCTCTTCCAGGACCGCTCGCGGGGGTGAGCCTTCGCCACGACCCGCGCGAGGTCCTTCGTGTCCACGTGGGTGTAGATGGCCGTCGTCTGCACGTTGGAATGGCCCAGGAGCTTCTGCACGTGGCGGACGTCGGCGCCACCCTGCAGGAGGTGCGTGGCGCAGCCATGGCGCAGCGTGTGCGGGGTGACGCGGAGGTCGATCCCGGCGGCCTTGGCGTTCGTGCGAACGAGGAGCAGCGCACCATAGCGGAGCGCACTGCGACCGCAAGCCGACACCTTCGGAGCCCAAGTCGACGACACGCTCTCCCAGCCTCGCGCCATGCTGAGATGTGAGCCGAGGCGGGGCGTGCAGCATCAGGGTCGCTGCGTCTCAGGCCCACGTTGCTCAGGGCAAGATACCTCAACGACAAGGCCGCGCTCTAGCCTCACTGTAGCCTTGGCTGACCAACGGCTCTCATTGTCCGGCAGGGGAACCAGTCCCAGCAACTTCCGTCGCTCGGCCTCCCGTACGCGCACGAAGTACTCCCAGGTCTCAGACTCCCCTTCGCCTGTCACGTTCAACGGTTCACCGAGAGAAGAACGTGCTTGTGCAGCCGTCACGCCGGCCTGCACTTCGGAACACTTCGAGATCCGGAACGCCTGGCCTTCCTCAACCACGGGTGGCCTGTGTCCGGCACCACAGCCTGCCACCCCAAGTAGAACGACCGCGAAAACAGAACACCTCATCTCACTCGGCCTTGTTTCGGCATCCGAAGCAATTGACCTCCAGCTCTTCGGGCCTGCCATGTGTAGGGATGATCTGCCCGCGATGCGCCATCTCGTGCAGGATCGTTGACGCCAGTGCTTCAATGCCATGCAGAGACTGATCGATGCAGCAGATCCAAGCCAGCCCAGAGATCTGGATCTTCTTCCCCAGACCCAGCGTTGTCCAGACCGGTGAGTAGCCACAATCGCGCAGGTTCTCTTTGTACTCGATGGTGAACCCAGGATCGTCTAAGAGCAGGAGATCTGCGTTCCGCGCGGGCGCGAGGTCCGCGGGGCGGACCTGGCCCGAGGGTCAAACGACGAGGCCAAGGCCAGCGCGGCCCCGCGGGCGGTCGGGGCATTTAGTGACGCCGCCGCGATGGCGCGCGAGCTGTCGTCCTGGCCGGGCTCGGGCGCCATGGCGGTATCCGCTCAGAAGGGCACGCGAGGCGACGCGGCTGGCGCGCGAGGCGCTTACGAGCTCGGCCATCCCTGCGCCCCGCATGACACACGCGTGGCCTCGCGCATCGGGGAGGAGCCGGTCCTGGACGAAGCCGTGGCGGCACGACCGCTGCCACAGTCGCCCCGATCCTCGCGCCCGCCGACCAAGAGCATCCGAGCGCCGCCTTGCTTGTGACGCTGGCGCTGAGGGGACAGAACGGCATCCCGCTTTGGCTTCAGAAGGCCATCTTCCAGAGTTCGGCTGACCACTCTTTGACGACTGAACGCCCCAGTGCTTCGTTGAGTCGTTCCGAGATCTCCTGCCGGTACTGTGAGTTCTGGCAGTCCACCTCGAACTTCGCCCGGTCGACAGCCACTAGAGCGTCGAGTTCGCGGGCCAAGTACGCGATCTCCTCCTTCGAGAGGCTGTCAACCGCATCTTGGCATCCAGTAATCCTGAAGTTCGACTCCGGCACGTCAATGCCACGCAGGCGATCGACTTCAGAGGGATCCTTCAGCCACACTGACGCCTCCTCGCAACTGGTCGGGTGTGATGCGGAGTCAGCTCGCGCTTTCGATTCTTGCGGGAGATCCTCTCGGCATGCGGGACCGACGGTGACAATGAGGATTCCCAGGCAGACCGCTCTTGCCCTCACGGCTATCTCCTCGGCAAAGCCACGCCAAAGGCACCATCGGCGCATCGTGTCATGGACACGAGATCGCCCTCCGCAATCGTTTGCTGGGCTCGTCGTTCAGCGAGTGATTGGGCACCGATGGTCCACCAGGGCGGCAGGCGTGCACAACGACTTCGTGCGCAATCACTCTCTTCCAGCAGGGCGGATCGCTCGGGTCAGCGACAGGTATCGAGTTGTTCGTGCAGACCACTACACTGTCGCTGCAGGGCGTATAGGCTGGCATGTCACTCTTCAGGTCGCAGGTGCATGAGTTGCAGGTGATCATGAGGTCCCGCTTGCATTTCACCTCAAGACACTGTCGCACCCATGCATCGGTGTTGCTCGACGCTTCCTCACATAGGTTTGCGAACTCGGTGAAGACCCAGTGCGGACACTGCCCTCCAGCGCGGTCGACACCGGACACGCAGTTTCTGCCTCCCGCGACGTACCCGCTGGGGTCCGTCAACAGCGCAGGATTGTTGGCCACGTACGGATAGAGACTCCTGCCGTCCCCGTAGTCGACAGCGTCTTCGCTGATGAACCTCCCCACCTTCGGGTCGTAGTATCTTGCTCTGTAGTAATACCTCGCTCCTGAGGGTGCCGGCTTGGCAGGCCTGACTCCGAGGAGCCTGGCTCGGCGATCAGGAGCCGGGAAGAACCCGCGCAGCCTCGCAGTCGGCGGAGTCGTCCGCGCCAAACCGAGTCGCTGGGACAGCCCTTCGAACGGCACGTGGGCCTCGCCGATTCAGCTTCGTTCAGCGCGTCTCTCTGCTCCACCTGGCTTCAAGCACCACTGCCTGGTCCCCTTCGATGACCTTGGCCGACAGGAGCTGGCGGTACTCCGGTAGGGGTCGCCAGGCATACTCCTGGTCGAACAGCACAGGCCGGGTCTCGCGAGCCCCGGCCATAACGCGCCACCTCCCCTTCGCGTCTGCCGGAGCTCCGAGCGCCCGTGTCAACCACCTTGCCAGCTCCAAGGCCCTCTGCTTGGACCTGCTAGCGTGAAACAGAGACACAGATCGAAGGCGAAAGACATCTCGCGGTCTCGCGCTCGTATCGGCGGCGCCCATCTGTTGATGGCGAGCGAACAGGTAGGTGAACCCGCATTGGATCTCCCAGTTGATCACACGGCCTCGCCACTCGAATCCCACCACCTCGTTGGATCCCGCCTCCCGTGCCGAGTCCCGCAACTCATCGGGCCATTGCCGCACGATCCGGGCGCGGTCGAAGGACGACCAGTCTGCTGCCGCCAAGTCGCCTACATGGGTTCGAAGTGCCTCCTCGCCAAGGCACCCCGGCAGAACGGCCTCATCCGCCGATACTCCGTTCGGAACGAACGAGGCGATTAGGGCTGCTACGCCAAGGATGATGGCAACGCCCGGCTTCTTCATCACTCCTAGTTCCTTTGGTTCTGCGACATGTTGGCGAACAGCCGGAGGACGAGCACATACCCGTCGTCGCCCTCAAGGTACTCCTTCATCCGCTCGCATTTCTCGGGTGACCCATACGACTTCTCGAAGGTCTCAAGGAAGGCCTCGGAGAGATTCGCGACATCCCTCACGTGCTTCCGCTCGTGGGCGATCGCGCTTTGCTCGTCAACGATGCTCGGGTCCACCGGTCTCATGAGGGGTGAGAAGGGGGTGTAGCTCCCGGCTCTGACGTGGATGTCTGCGACCAGTTCAAGGTCGATTCGCATGTAGCCGCAGCTGTCGCAGCGGATGTCCAGCTCGTATGAGAACTCTGTGCACGAGTACGGACTCACTCCCCAACAGGGACCCGGCTGGTCGGGATGGGTCATCACGTGTTCGGTGGTGCTCACCCTGACGAGGCCCGAGGGGTCGACTGCGTTGACAGGCGAATTCGCCGTGTAGGCAAAGAGATTGACCCCGCCCCTCAACCCAATCGGATCTTCCGAGATGAACCTCCCCACCTTCGGGTCGTAGTATCTTGCTCTGTAGTAGTAGAGACCTACCTCAGGATCCCACTCTCTTCCTGTGTAGGCATACCCCGATTCGGCCGCCCCGGCCTGGATGTTGCCCCAGGCGTCGTACCGGTACTCGTGAACCACTACGCCGGCCTGATCCGTTCGCCTGACGACTGATCCCAACCCGTCCGCGTGGTAGTACTTCAGCGTCGCGGAGGCGCCCTCTCGCGCCAGCGGCTCGTCGATGCCCGGGCCGTGGACGTACCTGAACGTCGTTGCTCCGGCCGTTTCTTCCAGGATGTCCTGGCCGTCGTAGGTGTACGTCGTGGTGACCCCTCCGGCTGTCTTCTCGATCCGTCGACCGAGGGGGTCGTACCCGAACCGAGCCACCTCCAGGGCGTTCCTCTCGGCCAGGACGAGTCGGTTCTCGGCGTCCCAGGTGTACGTCCAGACATCTGTCCCCTCGGTCTTCTCCACGAGGTTCCCGTTGGCGTCGTAGGCGAAGGTGGCCCCGGTGCCGGTGACGTCCACCACGTAGCTCTGGGTGGTGACGTTCCCGCTCGGGTCCGTCGCCTCCACGGTGAAGGTGTTGGGGCCCGGGACGGCGTCGATGGTGGCTTCGAAGGTGTTTCCCGCGAGCATCCGCGCGGGCTGGCCGTCCACCAGGGCTGTGCCCGGCTCGTCGAGAGTTCCCCTCACGCGGAGATGGCCTCCACCCGTAGTGGAGAGGAGCTGGTTTCTCTCGTCGTACGTCGCCGTCCCCACGGTCGTGTCGTGCTGAGCCACGGTCCGGTTGCCGACCGCGTCGTACTCGAAGTGCCACTGGCCCGCGAGGCCGCCCGTCCGCTCCACGGCCGTCAGGCGCGACAGGGTGTCGTAGGCGTAGTCCTCGGTGTAGTCGAGTTGCTCCTTCCGAGTGCGGTTGCCGGCGTCGTCGTAGGTGTAGCCGAAGCTCGTCACGGTCGTTGATCCGCCCAGGACGGCACTCAGGCCCAGGAGCCGGTCCATGTCGTCATAGGCATAGCTCGTCGTGATGCCGTTCGGATAGGTCATCGACGTCCGCCGGTTCACTTCATCGTAGCCGAATCCGAAGGCCTGAGCGCCCCGGGTGATGCCCGTCAGCCGGCTGGCGTCGTAGTAGCCGTAGCTGGCGAACAGCTGGCCGTCCAGGGTCACGGTGGTTCGGTTCCCGCCCAGATCGTGGGTGTAGCCCACCACGGAGTTGTTCGCCGTACTGGTCTCCGAGATCACCTGCCCGGCGAGGTCGTAGGTCCAGGTGAGCATTCGGCCGGGCCGCGCACGGGCGCCGCGGCGGCATCCTTCCCAGAAGCAGGCTCGAGGCGACGTGGCTGGCGCGAGGAGCGCTTCTCGGCACGGTCATCGCTGGGCCGTGCGTGATCAGACACATGGCCACGTGCACTGGGAGCGACCGCAGCGTCCGAGTGGCGGGCTCTCGACGTATGGCTGCTCAGCACGCGGCGTACCCGCGATGTCCAGCGCGGTGGCGTCAGACAGGCGATGTCGATCGCCTAGGCTCGCACCTGCTCACAAGGGCGTGTCATCCAGGATTGGCAGCCCCGTCTTGCGTCTTCGAGAGATTTGGCCCCCCGATCATTCGCGACACTACGCCGTACTCGTAGTTGAGGACCCCGGCTGCTGCGTCCTCGACCAAGCGGACGCGACCTTGATCGTCGTACCCGGACTGCGAGCCATTGCGCCTCCCGGCGTCCCGAGGCGGATGCTTCTGGACGCCCTCAGTGTGCGTGGTCGTGTCGTAGTCCGGAAGGCACAGCTGCCAGGCGCCCTTCTCGAACACCCACTCCCGGGAGAGCCACTGGTTCGAAGGCCGACCCACCGCACTGACCAGGAACCCAATTTCCTGGCCGTCAACGACCCACTCGGGCAAGGGAACCATAGCGAACTCGAACAGAGTCTCGCCCGGCAGCACCAACCGCATATCCGCCGGAACCTCGCACGCTCGCGGTGCCTTCCGGGGCCCGCCCTCAACGTACCCTCCTACGCCGTTGTCGCTGGCGATGATGCTGTAGGAGAGAGACTCGACGCACACCAGGCGTTCCCGGTCTCCGTTGTTCTTGAGGCCAACCCAGAAGCTGGCTACGCGACCCGCCTGCCTGTCCGGGTTGACGCTCTGGCGAACAACAACCGCCCAGTTCGCGGCGTCAACCTCGTGTTGTAGCTCTGTGTCCTGTTGGGTCGCGCTCACACCCCACATCTGTGAGGAGGCCACTAACGTGGCACAGAGGACGTATCCAGCTGAACGCAAAGCCCTCATCTTGGAGGGTCCCGGAGGGCCGCGGACCATGCGACCCCCTGAATCTGGTAGATCCTCATGTCAATATCAATAACCCCCTGTGCGAGTTCGCATTCCGCCTCCGTATTGAAGCCTTCGGTTTGGATCGCGTCGTTCACTTCGTCCTCGCTGAACCAGTGCAGGAGATCGGCAAGGTGGAGATCTTCATGCTGCTGCAGCGTCAATCCGGGCGACTCAGGCGCGGGACTGCTCGGATCCTTCGAGAACTGCTGCTGGAAACGGAGCCGGACCGTGGCGTCGAAGCCCCAGCCATCGCATCTCTCGGTGCAATCAGACAGAGACAACAGACTGCTCTCTACCGGGCAGACCGCCCCTGGTGAGCCCATGCAAGTGCGATCAAGAAGCGGAGGAGTTGCGATTGTGTCGACGTCCATGGTGATCTTGAGACCCCAAGGATCCGTGAAGCGTTGCGGATTGGCTGCCGCATACGTGTAGAAGTTTAGTCCTCCCCGGATGCCGATCGGGTCTTCCGAGATGAACCGCCCGGACTTGGGATCGTAGTACCTGGCTCTGTAGTATCTGCTCGTCCCTGTGGGGTCCGGACCTGGAGTATGGGTGATTCAGGGGGCATCCTTCAGCGCCTGTCCTGTCCTGGCCGAGGCCCGATCGAAGCGGGGCGTCGCGCCGTTTGGCTGCCTCCCGTAGGTCTTCTGGTGTCTCTTCGAGGGCCTCGGCGGCCTCACCGATCAGGCGCGTGGCATGCGTCTTCCCTGCCCGCTATCCCGGCAAGCTCCTTGACCTTGTCCCACACCTTCATCACTCTGGTGAGTTCTTCGCGTTCGCGATCATTCTCCGCAGCCTCTATGTGCGTGCCCACATCAATCGTCTTCTCTCTTGTGCCGAGCTTCACACGAAGCAGACAAACAGAGCATTCAGGACAGGGATTCCCGTAGCTGTCGTTCAGATCGAAGAGCCTCTCCTTCTCGATCAGTCTGCGCAGATCGCCCATCGCCTTCTTCGACAGGACTGCTGTGGTCGCAGCGTCCGCGGGAGGAGCCTCGATTTGCCCGCTAGGCTCGATCTTCACCGACCACCAATCCATGTCGCCCCAGCCTCCCCCGTTGATCGCGGAGATGGAAAGGGGCGGCGCCTGCGAGCACAGCACGATTGTGAGAGGAACGGCTGCCAACGCGAGCTGTCATGATCTACTCACTTGGGCAGATACCCGTTGTTCTGACAAATCCAACGCTCGACAAGGCCTCGGACATCGCGTTCTTGTGATTGTCAGGCCAGATCTCGTCAGTCCCCATGAAGCACCTGAGTGAGATCAACTGTGCTTGACATTCCTCCCTTAGGCGGTCCTCGCCACGGATTGTGACCTTGTAGGTGCAGGGAGGCTCATTGCACTCGCCGCAGCCAGCCGCGTTCCCTTCCCGCTCTCGACGCTGCGCAGCGTGGTACCCTTCGTGTGCCTGCAAGCACTCTCTGATCTTGAGAGACATCGACGGATACTGGCCTTCTTCTACGCAGATGGCGAACCGTTGATCCTTGCAGCACAGGACAGCATGAGGCCGTTCGCCCTTGTAGTCCCCATACACCCCAGGCTTGCAGCGGACGATTTCCATCTCCCTGAGACCGCCGGGGTCGACACGATCAGCGGGGCGGCTCTTGACGTATGCGTAGTAGTTGAGACCCCCCTTGAAACCAATCGGATCTTCCGAAATGAACCGCCCCACCTTGGGATCGTAGTAACGAGCTCTGTAGTAATACCTCGCCCCTGTGGGGTCCGTCGCCGGGCAGGAAAGCCCGCTTAAGGACCAGGAGAACACTGGTCGGTCCCGGCCCGGTCCGTCCAACGGCGATGAGCAGACTCTACCGCGTCAATCACCCTTCTTCGGGGTCGCAGACTTCGGGCTTGGCATCCTCCGGGACAGAAACAACGAAGAAGCCTGACTTCACAGGATCAGTAGCGAGGTCTCCGACTGGCCGCCAGGAGTCCTTTAGGTCTTCGATGGCCTCCTTCGACAACCACGGATAGGGCCACGTTGGCACATCGACCTGTACGGCGTGTCGGGATCCGGCCGTCAGACTGTCTTCCATCGGTGGAGCCCCGGCCGTTCGCACGAAGAGCCCGAGCTCCGTTACAGCTTCGCACGTATGGCCCGGGGCTAGAACAGCGAATCGTCCTGGGTCAGGTCGGGCGCCGAAGGCAGGTGTTTCCGCGCCAGAGTAGAGCTCCGTGCCTCCAAACCGGAACCTGATCCGGCCTCCTTCGCCGTCCACTACATCGTCCGCTACACGACCCCTTACGATCCCAGGGATCTCTCGGGCCACGATGATAGGCCGTGCTGATTCGTTGGTGAACCGGACATGCAGGTCGACCAGCATTGTGAATATCGGGGCGTCAGGCGCCGGAGAGCAGAACCGTGCGTTCCTCGGTGTCACCGAGACAGCCAGCGGAGCGTGATGGTCGACCTCCATCCGGTCGTCTTGAGCGGCCCAAACGACCACGGCCAGAATGCTGATCACAACGCCCGCTGCGAGTCTCATCAAGTCCCCCTTAGAAGCAGGCGTCTAGAACGGCCTTCGAGTGTTCCGCGTTCTTCTGGGGGTCGTCTGCATCCTTGGTGAAGCCTGTGCACGAGCTTAGCCGATGGCCCAGCTCATGGAGCAGGACGAAGGCCCTCACGTTGCGACGGCTGCCCAGATTGAACCTAGCCCCAGGGATTCCGATGACACCACTTGTGGCAGTGAAGTACGCCCCGCGGGTGTTGATGATGACGTCGAACGGGGCACCTGGCTCCGTGCTGTGACCTGCGCCTTGATTTGAGGGAAGCGCGGCGAAGTAGAAAACCAGGTTCTGTAGTGTCTCAGGCCCCTCACAACAGAAGAACTGGGCACAGCGACCGCGGCTCAGCCTCCTGTAGGCCTCCGACAAGCCATCGCTGAGCGCCTCGTGATACACCTCCTCGGTAGCCGGCGGCCAGATGTTGAGGGGGTATTCCTTCTCTGTCCCTTGAGGGTCGTAGTATGAGACAGGCGCGTTATCGACGTATTGGTACGACAGCGGGTGCCCGGTCCAGCGCGGGTCGACGGAAATGAACCTCCCGATCTTCGGATCGTAGTACCTTGCTCTGTAGTAATTCCTCGCCCCTGACCCCCCGTGCCAATAATCGGTGAGACAGCTGCCGTTGGGAGATTAGTGTAGGGGCGGGGAGGCTGGGATGCATGGACCGAGAGGCTGTTGGATCGGTTTCTGAGATGAAGGATGCGGCGGAAACGGAGGGAGCCCGTAGGGCGACCGGAGTTTCCGCCGACGCCGGCCGGGCCCCTGACCCCGAGGTGGTGGCGAAGCCGAAGCGGCGCCGCTTCAGCGCCGAGTACCGGCTGAAGATCCTGAGGCAGGCAGACGCGTGCAAGGCAGCCCGGCGAGCTGGGCGCGTTGCTGCGGCGCGAGGGGCTGTACTCCTCACTGCTGTCGACGTGGCGTCGGCAGCGGGAGCAGGGGGCGTTGGTCGCGCTTCGAGCGCGCAAGCGCGGACCCGAAGCCCAAGGCCGTGGATCCGCGGGTGAAGGAGCTGGAGAAGCAGAACGCGCGGCTGCAGCGGAAGCTGAAGCAGGCCGAGATGATCATCGAAGTCCAAAAAAAAGTGCCGAGATCCTGGGGATCCCCCTGAGAACCCTGAGCCGACGAAGAGGACGACTGATGTCGGCGATCGCCGAGGTCGGCCCGGCGAGGTCCCGACCGCTCCGCTGTGCGAGAGCCCTGGGCGTCTCCCGGGCCGCGCTCTACCGCTGGCGCCAGCCGAAGCTCGCCACGGAGCCCAAGCCGCCGCGGCCGACGACACCGCCCGGGCTCGCTTGACCCGCACGAACGCCAGGCGGTCCTCGACACGCTGCACTCCGAGCGCTTCTGCGACGCAGCGCCGGCCGAGGTCCACGCCACGCTGCTCGAGGAGGACACCTACCTCTGCTCGCCGCGGACGATGTACCGGATCCTGGCCGACGCGCAACGAAGTCCGCGAACGGCGCGACCAGCTGCGGCATCCGTCGCTACGCCAAGCCCGAGCTCGCTGGCCACGCAGCCGAACCAGGTCTGGTCCTGGGACATCACCAAGCTCAAGGGCCCGATCAAGTGGACCTACTTCTACCTGTACGTGATCCTCGACATCTTCAGCCGCTACGTGGTCGGCTGGATGGTCGCCCACGGCGAGAGCGCCCGCCTCGCCGCACGGCTGATCGAGCGAGACCTGCGCCAAGCAGAACATCTCGCCGGGCCAGCTCACCATCCACGCCGATCGCGGCACCGCCATGACCAGCAAGACCGTCGCGCTGCTCTTCTCGGACCTCGACATCCTGACGCAGCCACTCGCGGCCCCACGTCTCCGACGACAATCCCTTCTCGGAGTCCCACTTCAGGACCCTCAAGTACCGGCCCGACTTCCCCGACCGCTTCGGCTCGCTCGAGCACGCGCGTCAGGTCTGCCGCCCGCTCTTCGCCTGGTACAACACCGAGCACCACCACAGCGGCCTGGCCTTCCTCACGCCGGCGACCGTCCACCACGGCCGCGCCGACCAGGTCCTCGATGCTCGTCACCGCGTCCGTCTCGCCGCCTACGCCGCGCACCCCGAGCGCTTCGTCAACGGGCCGCCGAGGCGCCAGAGTCTGCCGAACGCGGTCTGGATCAACCCGCCGGAGAAAACGACGCACCAGGATGCCCCAGGATCAACGCAAACGAGCCCGGACGACCCTGAGGTCGTCCCCGTTTGCCGCACTTACGAGCCGTGCCGTCGACCACAGGCGGGCCAGCTCGACTCGCTCAGCATCGTGGAGCCCGCTCACTAAATGCAGAACTCGGCTGTCTCACGGAGATTGACACGGCCCGCTGAGGGGTCCGCGCCGGCGAAAAGCGCGCTCCCCGCAGGCACCCCCCGGTAGCGGCCAGCCTTCGGGAGGTCGCACGCCATCGTCGGTGCCCTCTCGGGCTACTCTCGCTCTTCGGTGTGGTCCTGACTGAAGACTATGCTGTGCTCTGTGCAACTGCGCCTCTGTGCATCGACCGGCTGAGAGCCCGCCTGCGGAAGCACAAACGCCCCGGCCGCGGCGGTCGCAGTCCAATCAGCCGCCCGGAGCCGAAAGGCCCAGAACACCGCCACATCCGTCTCCTTCAGGGTTTCCGCCAACCTTGGGAAGCGTTCATCCAGCTCGACTGCGCCCACCAGCCGGGTCCCAACCGGCACATCTACCGTCCTGGCGGTTGGGTCCGAAACTGGGATGTCAGCCGCCAAGGACTCGCCACGGTCGAGGCGGAGCGCCTTCACGAAGATACTCCCGTAGCGCGCCCAAGGGAGATAGTCGCGTCGCAAGCGCAGATAGACCTCGGACGGCGTCGCCACCTCGATCTCGAGAGTCCGGCTGCCGCTGTGAGCGCACACCGTGGCCCCCACTTCTACCTTCGCTCCCGACGGCTCGGAGCGGGAAGCCGTCTGTGCCTGTGCCACTGGCGCAGTGAGCACGAGAGCAGCGCACAGGGCAAAAGTTCTATCTGCTAGGGTTGCCACCTAGATCCTCGCAAACGTCTTTCATTACACCGAGCCAATCCTTGACGAGGCCCTCGCAGCCCTCTGGGCACGTGACCCTCAGCCCCTCGAAACAAGGCACGCTGACCGAACAAGTCGCGTCCCTCTCCATCTCGTTCTCTTCCTCAAAGCTCGAGTACCAGACGCGTGCACCATTGGGCATCCCCTGGCAGATCCGAGGATTGTCGGCCAAGACTTGGTCGACGTGCCTCCGCTCGTGCTCTTCAATGCATCCTGTGATCCCACAGGCGTCTTCCATGGGCTCACCCGGAACATGAATGACGACCTCGTTGCTTCGGCAGACGATTGTGTTCTCGTCGGGCTTGGCCCTTCTGTTGGGCTCGACCCTCCAGAGCCCAGTCGGATCCCTCCACGAGACGGGGTTGCCACCGACGTAGTCATAGACTTTTCCCGCTCCGGGGAATCCAGCGGGGTCCTCACTCACGAAGCGTCCCACCCTGGGATCGTAGTATCTTGCTCTGTAGTAATTCCTCGCCCCTGAGGGGTCCGCACTGGCGAAACACGCCACGTCAGAGGCGGCCTTCGGCAGCCGGTTGGCAACCTGTCGGGTCACGCGATCCAGGCTAGTTGGGCTGCACCTCGATTCGGATCTCGTCAGATACGGCAGAGAAATCCCTGAGCAGTAGGATGGCGCGCTCTTGAGGAAGGCCGGTCGCGCGTAGGAGCCGAGAGAGCTCTGCTGGCTCGCTGCCGAAGAACGTCTGCATTCTGTTCTCGACCCGTGCACGCAGGGTGTAGGTCCCAGGGGCCAGCGAGTACTCCCACTCCGGCCTCCCGACGACGATTCGCCAGCCGTAATGCGCACCACACCGGAGCATCAGAAGGTCGCCGACTTGGTACTCGGCCGGATCACGGCCGCGTCGGTGATCCGCGGAACAGGAGTACCGTCTTCGTCCTCGATATCAAGCTCTAGGAGCGTCAGCGGGCGGTGCGCCGGGGACGCGAAGAAGGTGTCTGTGACTGCTACCGACTGGCATCCGAGATGGCCGTTGTCGAGCGTTACTCGAAGCCACAGGTCCTCCCCAGAGGACAGGACAGTCGTGTCGGGTGTCACTTCCAAGCGTGGCGGAATCCACTCAGGCTCGCCAGATTCGAGCTCAAGTCCTAGCGACAAGGACAAGGCCAAGATGAGCAGGAGTCTTTGCATCTGTCAGAACCCCGGTTTAGCACAGCTGAAGCAGCCACTGGTGATGCTGTTGACGGTGGGATCAGGGTGACCCGTATTCGTCACGAGATGGGCGACCTCATGGAAGATGAGGCCTTCCAAGCAGCCACAGGGAGGGTCGTAGAAGGCCGGCCAGAAGAGCGTCACGTCTTCGCCCGTTCTCGGTCCGGCTGGTGGCGTTGCCACGGAGCACGCCGGTTGAACGGTGACGCCCGTCGGACCTTCGATCCGGATCCCGTCGTTCGGGTCACAGTGATAGGTAGTTGTTTGGATCTTTTGGATCCACGTCTCCTTGTCTTCTCCGCATGGAAGGCATCCGGACTTCACCTTGGACACGGCCTTATCTGCTGCGCGTTCTATCGCCTTGGCATCCTGCGGGCTACACCCCTTGGTCGCGATCAGACCGAACGGGTCCTTCGCGATCGTTGGGCCGGCCTCCACGTAGCCGTAGAGGTTGATGCCTCCATCGATGCCGATCGGGTCCTCGCTAATGAACCTCCCGATCTTGGGGTCGTAGTATCTCGCTCTGTAGTAGTAGAGGTTGATCTCGGGATCCCACTCTCTAGCTGTGTAGGCATAGATCCCATATGGGGCTCGGCGACGTGACGGGTTCGAGTCCGATTCGGCCAGCATTGGCGGGCCGATTCTACGACATCGACCGCTTCCCCTGACTGCTCGTGTGAAAGCCACTTCGGGATCACACTGTTTGGAGGCCACCGTCGATCGCGGCGGCCTGCGGGCCAAGGCCCGCGTATGCCAGGAAGCCCCGGCCACTCGGAGGAGGCGACTGAGGTGCGACGCCCGGGGGGGGACCTGCTCGCCCGTTCGCCCTGAGGATCATGACGGTGCGCGGCCCCTCGATGAAGACGCCGCCTCGGCGCGGCAGCTTCAGTATGGCCCGAGCTGCCGCGGCGGGGCGCCTACTGGTTCAAGGCCGGCGGTCGCGGCAGCGAGGGTGTGCGAACACGGCGGTGAGCGAGTCCGGGGATACGAGCGTGTGCCCCCCTCAATCGTGTGACCGGTACAGAATGGTCTCTTCGGCACACACAACACTCTTCTCGCTATCAAGGTAGACGAGCACCGCATGCCCGCTCCACGATTCGTAGACAAGGCACCGACGCGCAACCGACTTGCACTCGGCATCCCGCGGCACGTAGATCGGGTTGTCACCGACCTCTCGGATCTCTGTCGGCTCCCCGAGCGCCTTCTTGACCTCCGCCTCGCCCATTCCCACCTGCACTCGAGACGCATCCGCCCCGGTGCAAGCGGTCGCTCCCACAGCCAGTGCTACTGCAAGTACGAAGCTACGAGTCACACTGCCCTCCGTATCTCGACTCCCGGGCATCCAGTTCAGTAAGAGTGTCCGGTGTCAGACTGGAAGTGAGTTCTGGGTTCTTCGAAGAAGAGGGCAAGCCAGACCGACGTCTCAAAGAGTTGGCAGCTCGCTTCGCAGATGATCTTGGAGCGAAAGGTCAGAGCCTCCATCCTCGCAGCGGCACTGCAGGTCTCATTGAGGATATCGAGAATGGCCGCTACGTGCTCCGCCTCGTCACGCCTCAGAACGTCTGGTGGGATCTTCGTGTCGTCGGAGTAGTAGACGACGATTGTGGCGTCGACGTTGATCTTCGGGCGCCACCTGCAGCCGTCACGCTCGCAGTGGCACGTGGGCTTCACGCTTCCAAGGGTGGCAGCCAGAGCCCGGGGATTCCCAGACTCGTCCTGAACACGTGACCGCGGGACAGCAAAGTACTGTGTGGAGATCGGTCCACATCCAGTCCCCGTTACGAGGCCAGTTGGGTCAGTGTATCTGGTCGGATTGCCTCCAACGTAACGGTAGAAGTTCAGGCCCCCTCTGAGCCCGATCGGGTCCTCTGAGATGAACCGCCCGATCTTGGGATCGTAGTATCTTGCTCTGTAGTAGTAGAGGTTGATCTCGGGATCCCACTCTCTTCCTGTGTAGGCATAGATCCCATATGGGGGCCTGCGCCGTGGCGGCTTCAATTCCGGTTCGGCCAGCATTGACAGACCGATTCTACGCTTCCCGCCTGGTCAGGCGAGCCCGCTGCCGAGAACGGGCTTGCGGATCACACCACCTGGCCGTTTCGCGAGTCCGAGCAGGGTGTATTCCGCGGGCGCGAGGTCCGCGGGGCGGACCTCGCCCGAGGATCAAGCGACGAGGACAGGCCAGCACGCCCCCGCATGCGTCGAGGCCATTTGGTTAAGTCGCCGCCATGGCGCGCGAGCGGTCGCCCTGGCCGGGCTCGCGCGCCATGGTGGCTTCCACTCAGAAGGGGCGCGGCTACGACGACCCCGTGGCACGAGGTGTTGCTTCGACCGTCACGGATCTAAGGTCAATGGTCGAAGGACACGTTGTGCCCTGTTCTCGTAGAAAGGTCTGGCTCGTATAGGGAACGTACCCCTCACAAGTGATCGTCACGTGCACGTTGGCCGTTGGACAGAAGGTCCGATAGCTGAACCCCGCACCTGTCTTCACCTCACGAGAACCCAGAGAGACGGGGCGCTCGTCGGGTCTTTCTCGCCGCTGCGCAAACACACTGAGAGTGCAAGGTTGTCCCGTACGGCCGTCACCAGCCACGATCCGACCTCGGACGATCTCGCAGACCGGGTCGCCTACAGGCACAAAACACGCGGTCGCTAGGACCACCATGACGGCCAGCGCAATTCCGCGCATCTGGTTTGCTCCTACTCCACCGGGCACGAGGTGCATTCCTCCAGGCACTCCTTCAGCGGCCAGTAGTTCTCCCAGGCAAAGTCATTTGCGGGCTTCTCGTGCTTCTTCTTGTTGAAGATGTAGCCTCCAATGCTGAAATGCGCAGGACGCTTCGCGCGGTGTTGGCGCACCACGTGGTAGTACTCGTGCAGCACCCACATGAGGTTGTCGAAGAATTCGTCGCAAGGACTATTCCTCGGCAGCTTGACGCTGTTAGGGTGAGACACGGCACTACCGAAGAGACCGGCCGTCCAGCTAACCTTGGTGTTGGTCATCACCCTCACGTTCGGGATTGGCTCACCGAAGACCTTCTCAAGGCAGCTCTGTAGGCACGGATCAACTGCGCAGTCCTTCAACCCGTACGGGTCGATCGCGTTCGCCGGGTTGTTCCGGACGTAGCTGTAGAAGTTGACCCCAGCCTGGAGGCCCAGTGGATCTTCACTCAGGAACCTCCCCACCTTCGGGTCGTAGTATCTGGCTCTGTAGTAGTAGAGGTTGATCTCGGGATCCCACTCCCTTCCTGTGTAGGCATAGATCCCATATTCGGGTCCCGAAGCCTCACGCGTGACTGCAGTTCCAGCCAGCATCGACGCACCTATTCTACGCCTTGCCCCTTCCCCTCCAGGTCCTCTCCCGAGGGTGGGACTTGCGGATCACACCGCGAAGATCCGCCGTCGCCACCCGCGTGTAGATCGCGGTGCTGCTCAAAGACGCGTACCCCAGGAGTTCCTGGACGTGGCGCACGTCGGCGCCGCCGTGGATGAGGTCTTCGCGCAGCACTTCACTCGTGTTAGCGCTCCTGCCGCCCAGGTTCGCGCAGAAACGCCCGGTCCTTGTCGCGCGAGTCAACAGCCTCAGGCGCACTGAACAGACTCCTAACCGCGACCCAGACGCGTACGGCGCGCCTAACCGCACTCCGGTCGGCATCCAGCTCGGCACCTTCGAACAACGTGACTGAATGTCGTCTCGTCCCGAGCGAAATTCGCAGATCTCGATATCGACTCTCGATCACCGGCACGCCGTAGGAGTCCTTCAGGTCGAAGAAGCGTGCCGCCTGAATGACGGACACCAGCGTGGCACATTCGTCGTTGGATAGACGCAAGGGGTACTCGCTTCCGGAGTCAGTCTTGACAGTCCCGATCCCAGTTGGCTCCAGAGTCAGCATCCATCCCACATCTGAGCCCATACTGGTATCGTGCCTCGCGAGAATCCGTAGTCTTTCATCGCTGCAGCGGACCTCGCCTGCCGGACTGGCAGTAGCCATCGAGACGAGACATTGGCCACACGTGGCCGCAAGTAGCAGGCATCGCATCACGGTGGACCACCCCCTAGAAGAAGAAGTTGTTCATTAGGCAGAGATCCATGTCGATCGAGCGGCGGTGTTTCCACAGACTCCAGCTCGCCCTGTGATTTCGTCCATGAGGTGGGCTGCTGTCCCTAAGGCAGATGTATTCGACCAGCCGCGCCGAACACTCCTCTCGCCCGAGGTCCTGCTTGTCACGGTACGTCATCGCCGTGCACCCGTCTTGATCGGGAGAACACCGGCACCGGTTGCCGACGTTCTTGTCGTGGGTTTCCTCGTGCTCTGTGATGCATTTTCTGAGTTCCGAGGATTGCTCGTACCACCAGGATCTGTCCACGCAAAGCACGCCGCGGCCGTTCTTGCAGCACAGGGCGGCCCCTTCTCGCCCACCTGTGTTCTTGGCTCCCCCAGAACAGTACTGCACCCCCAGAAGACCGAGTGGGTCGATGCGTGTCACGGGCCGATTGCGGACGTAGCCGTAGAAGTTCAGGCCGCCCTTTTGACGAATCGGATCCTCCGAAATGAACCTCCCCACTTTCGGGCCGTAGTACCTCGCTCTGTAGTAGTAGAGGCCGATCTCGGGATCCCGCTCTCTAGCAGTGTAGGCATAGATCCCATATGGGGGCCGGCGCGTTGGCGGGTTCGATTCCGATGCGGCCAGCATTGACGGGCTGATTCTACGCTGTCGGCGCCTACCCCTGGGTCTCTTTCGAGAGACAACTTCGGGATCACAGGAATGGGAACCCAGCTCGGCCGTGGCCTCGGCGCACCAGCCGGCCGTCAGGGACAGGGCCGCGCCGGGGACCAGAGCGACAGGCCAGCGGGCGAGCAGGATGACGTAACGCGTTGTGTCTAGCAGGCGCCGCTTACGATGACGCGGCGCGGGTCGCACTAAACCCCCGGGCGGGCGCGCGGCCTGCCGACCAGCTCGGCCAGTTGCAGGCCGCGTGACCGCACGAGCACCTCACCCGGCGACGCCTCCTTGACCGACGCCGGCCCGCGGGCCAAAGCGCGCGGGTGCGGAACCCGGCGCGTGGCGTGCCTTGATGATCGTGGCCACTGCACGCCGCGTGTCGGGCGCGACGCCCGCGGGGCGACCTGCTCGCCCGTTCGTCCTCAGAGCCATAAGATGGCGCGGCCCCCTAAACAAGACGCCGCCTCGGCGCGGCAGCTGCCATCCCCGCCCGAGCTGCCGCGGGGGGGCGGCCACCAGCCGCCTCTTACCCAGAAACCTCGTGCCTCTGCGTCCGGCCAAGCACAACCAGAACTGGCGCGAGCAAGACGACAGCGACACAGCCAAGTGCGAGAGCCTTTGTACCTGATTGGCCTACTGCGGCTTCATTCGCCGCTAGCATCAGTAGGCAGGCCCCCACGAAGTAAAGGAGGCTCGAGACGAGACCGCTCGTTCCGGTGCGGGCGTTTGGACGCCGACCCCCCACCCCAAATGCAAGCGCACCGAGAACGATCAATAGGGGCATCAGCACGCCCTCTCCCAGTAGCCCGGCTAGCCCAGAGGAATCGCTCGAAGCGCGAGCAGACCACGCGAGCATCCTGAGCGCAGCGAATAGGACACAGAGGGTCCCACCGATTACGAGAACAGCCCTCCCCCGATCGACATCTCGCCGCGCTATGCCAAGCCACAGACCGAAAGAGCCGGCCAAGACGGCGAGGACTAGACCGGCGGTCGCTAGAACTGCTCCCTGCGCGCCCAGGCCCGCTATGGCCGACACCGCCACAGCGCCTACAAGTGCGATGTTGATGGCACGCCAGACACCGGGGAGCATCGAGAGACTGCTCGATAGAAACAGTGCAAGCCCCAGAACCGCCATGGCAACGACAAACCAAGCTCGAAGTCCCATCTCCCAGCTCATGTCACGCTCCCGAGTCCCTCGTACGGAATCTCAGCCCCACGGCGAACCGCGTGACCGAAGGCTACTTGGAACACTTGCAGCAGTAGGCGACAGGCACCGGCGCCTTCAACGGCGCCGCATGCATGACTATCTGTGGTGAACCTCCCGCCTCGTTGCATGCCGTAGTGAACCACTCCTCCCAGCCTTGCTGGCGCCGAGCGTTCTCCGGTACCCACGTGTTACACGGGAACACAGCGAAAAACAGGGTCTCCCCCGAGCACGGGTTGTTGTTGTCTACAACGCGACGCTCCTGCTCACGAGGATTCTTCGCCGGAAAGAGCGGCCGCGTGAAGAAGTCGATGATCGGGTTCTTCTTCTTGGCTGCCGTCGGCGCGCATTGCCCTGGCCACGTTGGCGAAGGCGTCGGTGAGGGCGAAGGGGTCGGCGATGGCGCTGCTGCCTGAGCACCGTATGGGTCTGTCAGGCCAACAGGATTCCCGCCCACGTAGGCGAAGAAGTTAATTCCCCCCGCGAACCCGATCGGATCCTCCGAGATGAACCGTCCAGCCTCCGGGTAGTAATACCTGGCTCTGTAGTAGTAGAGGCCGATCTCGGGATCCCACTCTCTTGCTGTGTAGGCATAGATCCCATATGGGGGTCCGATTCGCGACGATCTCGAAAGCGGTTCGTCCAGCATTGACCGGACGATTCTACGCCTTGCGCCTTCACCTCGGATCGTCCCCTGAGGAAGGCAGTTGCGGATCACACCTGAAGCCACGCGCGGTCCCCGAGCCTGAAGCTCGTTCGACGGCGCGCACCGTGCTCCCAGCCGTGGGCGCCCTGCACAGTGCGTGACGGAGACGAGCTTTGCGTCAAGACTTCACTATCGGCGTAGGCGTCGCCCTCCATCAGAGACGAAAGACAGAAAGACTCGCCGCCGGCGGACCCTCACCGAAGACGCCGCTCCGGCGCTGCAGCTCCAGCATGGCCGAGCTGCCGCGGCGGGGCGGCCACCACCCTGAGGACACCAAGGAATGCCCCGGCGCCTCGGTCAGGTGGGGCGTCGCACGGGCCGACGCTCAATGGGTGAACCACCACGAGATAGCCGCGACGACCCACGCGACGAGAAACAGGAGCTCGAGCTGAGTTCTTCTCGTGGCTCTTCTCAGAGCGCCGCGCAGACTCACCTGATACCCATCGTATTGACCACCGTCAGTAGTCCAACCGCGAGCACAATGGCACCCAGTGGCAGCAAGTAGCTCCTGCCGCGCGTGATGAGCGTTGCCTGCCACAGGCCGAGGACGCAGACGATGCCGGCCCCAGACCGTAGCCACAGCTCCATATTCGTGGGATCAACTCGCGCCAGTGCGGCTAGCACCAGAATCGCGGCAGCTGTACCCGCCAGAAGCCACAGACTGCCTCGAGACCTCCAGTTTCTTTCGGGCTCGCGGTCTACACCCCACGTCCAAAAGCACGCCGGGCCGAAAGGCGCCATGAAGAACGAGTATGCGATCCACCTCAGTCGAGTTCCGGTGCGATTGGGCGAGAAGGCGGCCGCCAAGAGAGTCGCCAAGACGGCGACCGCGGTCAGCACGGTTCCTACCCAGCCCCAGGCTCGTGCGACCCCAGACGAAGCCAAGGCAATCACTGGTGCAAACGCCACCCAAAGAACGGTGCTCACTCCGGCCACCGTCGTCAGAGGGCGCATGTAGTGGCTCGCACTGCTCAGGAAGGCACTCATCATTGCGGCTCCACATGGCATTCCATCATCCCAACACCGGCACCGAGCGACCACCCGAGGCTAAGGCTGGTTGGCATCTTCTTCCCCATCGGCGCACTCCCGCCAAATGGCCCAACGGAGAAGAACTTCTCCCTTGAGGAGAAGGGCTTGAGGTCCTCGGCGCACTTCACGCCACCGACGTCCGGCTGGGTCGTCAGGGACCCACTCGATCCCGCACCCGCGCCAACAAAGAAGCCGTGGATAATCCTGCAGGTCGCTACCACGTCGCGCGTAATAGTGGGGTTGTCCATGCATCGGAGGGTGCCGTTGGTCACGGACCCGCCCGTCGCGTAGGAGCCAAAAGCCGCACCAGCCATACCACTTAGGTTGAGATCCAAGATCCAGGTTCCAGACGTGCACTCAGCCCCGCACTCGCACAGCCCAGCCGGATCGATCCTACTCGCTGGGCTGTTGCCTACGTATGCGAAGAAATTGGCGTCCCCGCCGGCAAAACCGATCGGATCCTCGCTGATGAACCGTCCGACCTTCGGATCGTAGTATCTGGCTCTGTAGTAGTAGAGGTTGGTCTCCGGATCCCACTCTCTTGCAGTGTAGGCGTAGCCCTCCTGGGCGGATCCAGCCTCGAGGTTCCCCCACGCGTCGTACCGGTTGGCGTGAACGACCGCACCCGTCTGATCAGTGCGCTTCAAGACCGAGCCCAGCCCGTCGGCATGGTAGTAGGTGAGGGCGCCCAGGGCGTCCTCACGCGCCAGCGGCTCGTCGATGCCCGGGCCGTGGACGTACTTGAAGCTCGTCGCGCCCTTCGTCTCGTCGAGGATGTCCTGGCCGTCGTAGACGTAGGTCGTCGTGACGCCACCCGCCACCTTCTCGATCCTCCGGCCCAGCGGGTCGTACTCGAATCGCGCCACCTCCAGCGAGTTCCTCTCCACGAGGACCAGCCGGTTCTCCGCGTCCCACTCGTAGGTCCAGACGTCGGTCCCTTCGGTCCTCTGGGTGAGATTCCCGTTGTCGTCGTAAACGAAGCTGGCCCCCGTACCGCTGACGCTCACCTCATAGCTCTGACTCGTCACGTTCCCGCTCGTGTCCGTGGCCTCCACGGTGAACGTGTTCGAGCCCGTCACCGCGTCGATCGTGGCCTCGAAGGTGTTCCCCGCGAGCATCCGCGCCGGCTGGCCGTCCACCACTGCCGTCCCCGGCTCGTCAAGGACGCCTCGGACGCGGAGGGTGCCGCCGCCCGTCGTGCTCAGGAGCTGGTTCCTCTCGTCGTACGTGGCCGTCCCCACCGTGGTGTCGTGCTGGTTGACGGTCCGGTTCCCGACGCCGTCGTACTCGTAGTGCCAGTGGCCCGCCAGGCCGCCCGTCCTCTCCACCCCCCTCAGCCGCGACAGCTCGTCGTAGGCGTAGTCCTCGTTGTAGTCGAGCTGCTGCTTCCGGGTCCGGTTCCCCGCGGCGTCGTACGTGTGCCCGAAGCTGGTGACCGTCGTCGATCCGCCGAGGACGGCGCTCAGGCTGACGAGCCGATCCATGTCGTCGTAGCCGTAGCTCGTCGTGATGCCGTTGGGATAGGTCATCGACGTCCGCCTGTTGACTCCATCGTAACCGAAGCCGAAGGCCTGGGCGCTTCGGGTGATGCCCGTCAGCCGGCTCGCGTCGTCATGGCCGTAGCTGGCGAAGAGCTGCCCGTCCAGGCTCACGTTGATCCGGTTGCCTCCCAGGTCGTACGTGTAGGCGACCACGGAGCCGTTGGCCGAGCTCGATTCGGAGACCACCTGTCCCGCGAGATCGTACGTCCAGCTCAGGGTGTCGCTCCCGTTGGTGGCCGTCTCCAGCCGACCCGCCAGGTCGTAGGTGTAGCTGACCGCCGGGGTGCCGTCCGAGTAGGTCTTCCCGGTCAACCTCCCCAGGTCGTCATAGACATACGTCGTGACCACCCCCTTCCGGTCGGTCTTCGTCTCGAGGTGGCCGTCGGCGTCATAGGTGAAGCTCTCGAACGCCCCGCCCGGGTAGGTCACTTTCTCCATCCGGCCCCGCTCGTCGTACTCGAAGGCGGTCGTCTGCTCGCGCGGATCCGTGATCGACACAAGGCGCCCCAGGACGTCGTACGCGTAACCCGTGACTCCCCCTGCCGGGTCCACGACCTCCGCGAGTCTCCCGTATCGGTCGTAGATCGACCGCGTTGTCCGTCCGAGGGGATCCGTGGCGCTCGTCCGCCGTCCACCTTGGTCGTAGGCGTAGTCGGTATGGGTGTCGTCCGGCCTCGTGACCCGGACCACGCGGCCGCGGCCGTCGTAGCTCGTGGTCGTCGTGCGGTCGAGCTCGTCGGTCACCGCCGTGCGGCGACCCATCGCGTCGTAGGAGAAGGTCGTGGTGTGGTCCAGGGGGTCCGTGACGGACTCCAGCTTCCCCGTGGCGTCATAGGCGTAGGTCGTCGTCTTGCCCCGGGGATCCGTCACCGTCTCGATCTGGCCGAGGCCGGTGTACGTGTAGGTGGTGGTCCGGGTCGTGGCCTCCGTGACCTTCTCGGTGACGGTCAGGGGGCCATACGGACCGTACGTGTAGGTCACGAGCCCCCCGCCGGGGGTCGCGGCGGTGAGCATCCGCCCCTCGCTGTCGTACGTGTAGCTCGACGTGCGTCCAATCGGGTCGGTGACCAGCTCCACCCGGCCTTCGGCGTTCCAGGTGTAGCTGCTCGGGTCCTCGTCGTTCCTCTGATGCGCGACGATCCTCCCGTCCTCGTCGTACGTCCATGCCTTCGAGTCCCCGCCGCCGGGGCCGCAGGAGGTGCACGGGCCCTCGATCCTCGTGACGCGCCTCATGCCCGCGACCCAGCGCCAGTCGTAGGTCGTGATGTTGCCGAGGGCGTCCGTCACCGTCGTCCCCCAGGGTTCGTAGACAAACGTCAGCTTTTCGAGGCCGTCCGCGATCTCCGACGTGATTCCCATGCCTGCGGAGTAGGCGTGGCTCTCGATGGCGCGACCCGCTTTGTCCTCGACCCGCAGGATCTGCCCCACACCGTCAGAAACGAACACGTAGCCGCTGCCGTCCGAGTAGCCCACGGTCTGGAGAAGGCCAGATGTGTCGTAGCCATAGGAGGCTACGACATCGGCGCCCACGGAGAGGGTCACCAGACGCCCTAGGGTGCCGTAGCTGAGGCGAAGGAAGCGCCCCCCGGGGTCCGTGACCTGCATCAGGCGACCCGAGGAATCGTACCCCAGCGTCAAGGCGTTCCCGGCGACGTCGACGATGCTGGTGAGCCGCCCCTGGGTGTCGTAGACCTCGTAGGCCCCGCCGGGGAAGACTCTACGGTACTCGCCGCCGTCCAGGATGATCTGTGTCCTCTCCGTCGCCGGCACCGCGGCGTCGTAGACGTCGTCCCCTTCGAGGTCCTGGAAGTAGATGGGCACCGCGTCGTCGCTGAAGAAGGTGATCGATCGGGAGTCGGGGAAGGTCAACGCCCGGCTGTAGGAGTGGGACCAGCCGCGAGACATGTCCGAAGGGGTGTTGTGGTAGGCGTCGAGGCTGTTGTAGGAGCGGACGAAGCCGAGGCCCATGACGCCGCTGGCGGAGACGTCGGCCTGGTCGAAGTACACGTTTCCGGTCTGGACGTTCACTGGCTGCCCAGGGTCGCAGGAATTCGGCGGCTCGGGGCCGCCGGAGCCACCCCCCGAACCGCTCCCGCTGCCCCCGCCACCGCCCTCATTCCAGCCGCCTCCGCCGCCGCCTCCGTAGCCGCCGCAGCCGTTGCTCCCTCCCCGCTTCTCGGGCCACTCGCCACCACCGCCGTCCGGGGGCGGAAGAGTCAGCTCGACCGTCGAAAGCTGGCTGCTCGAGACGGTGACCTCCTCAAGGGCGGCGGAGGATCCCGATCCGGCGTAGTACGTCCTCGTGCCCGGTCCGCCCTCCGCGGGGCAGTCGACGCCCACGAACGGAGACCAGTTGTTGGAACGCTCCGGTTCGCTCTCGGCGAGGAACTCGAAGTAGCCATTCTCGTCCGTGTGCTCAATGATCTTCCCGGAACCGCTCGGGTCACCCGAGATCCAGACCTCGATGCCGGCGAGGCCCTCCTCCGGAACGGGTTTGACGGTGACCGTCCCCGAGATGGCCGCGTGTGTCGCATAGAGCTTGATGTCGAAGGCTCCGGTGCACGTGCCGCAGTTTTCGCCCGGAGGACGCTCACAGTGATGGAAGCCGCTTGGCGGTTGCGCGCAGTAGTCGCCATGACGCGCATACCACTGTTCATCGCCGGGGCCTGTGGTCTCCCCCGACCCGCTGATCTCGATTGGCGTATTGGCCGGGTAGTCACCGATGTGCCCGGCCGGTGCCCCACAGCACGTGCTCCAGAGCTCTACCGTCCCCGACACCGTGGAATCGTCGCCGCTCGAGATCTGCCCGGTGTACGACCAGTCGGGGCAGTCCTCTCCGAGCCCGGGGTTGGCGGGGAATACGAGGACCGCCAAGAGGACGAGCAGGCACCAGATGCGGTTCAGACGCCGGACGCTCATCGGCCTATGGAAGCGGTGTGGCATTGGGAGGCTCCAGGATTGTGATGACGGGGGGCGTGTGGTCGTCGGGATCGACCGGGCACGCGGATCGAGTGGGGTCGAGAGGGGCGCAGTCGGCACCGTCGGGCACGCCGTCCTCGTCGGTGTCCGCGGTCCAAGGTGACGTGCCGGCCAGACCCTCCTCGGAGTTGCTGATCCCATCGCCGTCGAGGTCGGGATTCCAGCAGCTCAGACCCAGCTCGACGGAGGTGCCGTCGCGTATGCCGTCGCCGTTCGAGTCGGAGACGAGCGGGTCACAGCCGGACTGCCATTCGCCCCAGGCGCTCAAGCCATCGGCGTCGACGTCCTGGGTCAGCCAGGCGTTGTCCACGAGGCTCAGCTCGGGGACGGGAACGGGCGTGTCGGAGTACGTGGCCCCGATGTTGTAACCCCAGGTGAAGACGGTGCCGTCAGCCCGTATCGCTGCCGAATACATGGCGCAGCCCGCGGCGACGACGATGTCGCGCAGACCCCAGACCTGGACAGGGGCAAAGCGATTGACGCGGGCGCCGTCTCCCAGCCGGCCCCAGTATCCGGCTCCCCCGCCCCACGCCCAGAGCGACCCGTCCTGCTTGATGGCCAGGGTGTGGTTGCTGCCCGCACCCACGCTCGTGACGCCGTCGAGGATGTGCACGGGGCTGGTTCGGCTGGCGGTGTCGCCGGTCGCGAGCTGGCCGAAGTCGTTGGATCCCCATCCCCAGAGAGAGCCCACCCCGAGGCCGTCCGTCTTGAGGGCCAGCGAGAACCACTGTCCGGCCCAGATCCGGCTCACACCGGACAGCCCGATCACGGGGACGGGCGTCGCTCTCGCAGTCGTCGTCCCATCGCCGGTCTGTCCCCCCGCCCCCCAGCCCCACACCTGGCCGTCGGCAGTCAAGGCAAGAGAGTGATTCAGCCCTCCCGCCACAGACGTCACGTTGCTGAGCCCGGAGATCGGTACTGGAGAGAGCCGCGTGGTGGTGGTTCCGTCGCCGAGTTGTCGGGAGCCGTTGTTTCCCCACGCCCAGGCGGTTCCATCCGCCTTGACGGCGAGAGTGTGGTTGTCGCCGGCAGCGATGGCGACGACGCCGGACAGCCCGGGGACCTCCTGCGGCACATGACTGTCCGTGGTCGTCCCGTCGCCAAGCTGCCCCTTGTCGTTGTCGCCCCAGCAGAACACCTTTCCATCTGCGCGGAGAGCGACGCTGTGGCGCTGCCCCGCGGCAATGGCGACGACATCGCTCAACCCGGAGGCCAGGACGGGGATGTTCGTGCTGACTGTCGTCCCGTCGCCCAACTGCCCGTAGTTGTTGGCGCCCCATCCCACCACGGTGCCATCGCCCTGCAGGGCGAGCAGAGAGCTGGGGGCCGCGGCCAGTGAGCCGGTGACGACGTAGAAGCCGCTCCGCACGCCGCTCTCGGTGAGCCCGTCCTTCCAGCCCTTGGCCTTCAGGACCATGGTGCGGTCGACGGCCGTGCTGTTGCCCGAGGTGATCTCGGTGTCGCTCACCGTGGGGTCGTCCCCCGTGGTCGTGTATCGCAGGGTCGCTCCCGGCGTCGAGCTCGCGATCGTCACCGCCCGTCCCGTCGTGAATTGGCCGGGACTCGGCGAGAAGGTCGGAGTGACGACGGCACCGGAAAGGTTGATCGTGTACGCGCCGGTGGCCGTGGGACTCGGGGCCAGATCGGCACCGTAGGCCCTGGCCTTGACTGTGATCGACCCGTCGACCGTGAGGGGCCCGGTGTAGACGGGAGAGCTGGGCCCCGGATCCGACCCGTCGGTCGTGTAGCGGATCGTCGCTCCAGGTGTGGCCGAAGCCAGAGCCACCTCCTGCGCTTCGCTGTAGCTTCCGGGGACGGGGCTGAAGGTCGGAGTCGCCGCCATGCCCGCCATGAAGAAGTAGCCAGCCGAGGTGACGGCGCTGTCTGACCAGCCGAACCGGAAGCCCCCGACGCGAAGGGTCAGAGTTCGATCGACAAGGAGCGCCGCGCCCGAGACGACCTGGGCATCCGCGGCGGTCGGCTCACGTCCGTCGAGCGTGTAGGTCAAGGTCGCTCCGGGCGTCACCGTGGCCACGGTGACGGCCTGCGCGACGGAGTACGAGCCCCCGCCTGGAGCCAGCGTCGGCGTCCCCACAGCCAGGGTGTAGGTGTTCGACCGCGTGGTGCTCTCCGTCCAGCCCGGCCTCCATGCCTTGGCCTTGAGGGTCTGGGTCACATCGACAAGGACGGAAGCACCGGAGGCGATGACCGGGTCCGAAGGCGTCGGCTCCAGACCGTTGGTCGTGTAGTGGATCTCGGCCCCACTGAGGGCAGAGGTGATGGTCACGGTCTGAGGCGCGTTGTACGTTCCCGAGTTCTTGCTCAGCCAAGGTGTCGGGACGGTCATCACGAACGCGGCCGACGCAACGGGGCTTTCCGGCATCCCGGCCTTGAAGGCCCGGGCCTTGAGGACGAGACTCCGGTCGACGAGGACGCTGCCGCCCGGGGCGACAGACGGGTCGCCCCCCGTCGGATCAACACCGTTCGTCGTGTAGTGAATCTCCGCTCCCGGCGTGAGGACCTGAACCGCCACCGTCCGGTTAGCGGTGAAGGAGCCTCCGTTGGGATTGAAGGTGGGGGTGGCCACACGCCACGCCTCTCCCTCGCTGATCTTCACCGGGCTCAACCGGTCGACCGACGTCCCGTCGCCGAGCGCCCCGTAGTAGTTCGAGCCCCAGACGTAGATGGAACCGTCCGAAGCCAGGGCGAGTGAGTGGTAGCTACCCGCGGCGACGGCGATGATGTCGCTGAGCGCCGGGATCGGGGTGGGCTCCGTTCGCAGCGTGGTGGTCCCGTCCCCGACCTGCCCAGAGTTGTTGTAGCCCCAGCCCCACGCCCCGGACGCGGGCCCGACCGCCAGAGAGTGCCTGTCGCCCCCCTGGAGCATCGGCGGGTCGCTGAGCATCAGTACGGGAGTCGGCGTCGTCCGGGTGGCAGTCGTCCCGTCTCCGAGGCCTCCTTCGTAGTTGCGGCCCCAGCCGTAGGCGGTCCCGTCGCTTGTGACCGCGAAGCTGTGCTCGCCCCCGGCGCCGACGTGCGTCACCGAGGGCAGTGCCGTGACCTGGACAGGGGAGCTCCGGTTGGTCGTCGTCCCGTCGCCGAGGCGACCATAGGAGTTATTGCCCCAGCTCCACAGGGTGCCGTCGGTCTTGCGGGCGAGGACGTGGTACTTGCCCGCGGCGATCTGCACGACGTCGGTCATGACCTGGGTCGGGGTCGTGCGGGTCGAGGTGTCGCCCAGCCCGAGCTGGCCGTAGTTGTTCTGACCCCACGCATAGAGGCGTCCCGTCGCTCGTGAGGGCGAGGGAGAAGGCGTAGCCGGCCGCCACCGTGGCGACATTCGTGAGCGCGCTGACCAGAACGGGCAGCGTCCGCGTGGCGGTGGTCCCGTCGCCGAGCTGGCCAGAACCGTTGGCGCCCCAGGCGTAGAGCTCGCCCGCATCCGTGACCGCCAGGACGTGATGGGCGCCCGCGGCGATCGCGCTGACCCCGCTGACCCCGCTGACCTGCCCCGGGACGCTGCGCGACGTCGTGGTTCCGTCGCCCAGCTTGCCGTACGAGTTCTGACCCCAGGCCCAGAGAACGCCGTCGGATCGAAGGGCGAGAGAGAAGTACTCGCCGGCGGCGATGGCCCCGGCCGGGTCGGTCGGCAGCTCATACGCGGCCGTCGCGACCTCGCTGGGGTCCCATCCGGCCTTGTAGGCGCGGGCCTTGAGGATCAGGTTCTCGGTGACCTCGATGGGGCCGGCGTACAGTGCCGACGACTCGTCAGGGTCGGCCCCGTCGTCGGTGTAGTAGATGTCGGCCGCCTCAGAGCACGTGAGTGTCACCGTCTGGGGAGCCGGGTACGTGCCCCCCTCGGGAGAGAAGGCAACAGCGGGCACCTGGAGCGTGTACTGAGCGGCGACGATATCGGAGGGAGTGTGAGCCTGCTCGATCGCCTGCGCCTTGAGAGTGGTCGTCTCGCCGATGGGGACCGTTCCGCCCGAGGGGATGGATGGGCCCAGATCGTCGGGCTCGGTGCCGTCCGTGGTGTAGAGGATCGTCGCCCCGGGCGTCGCGCTCGTGGCCGTGACGTCCTGCTCCGCTTCGTAGGTGCCCGCGGGCGGATTGAGCACGGGACGGCCTGCCTTCCAGGCGAAGCCCGACCCGCTGATGGCGACCGGCGCGAGTCGGTCTTCGGTCGCGCCGTCTCCGAGCTGCCCCGAGGCGTCTCGGCCCCAGGCCCACACCACGCCCTGGCTGGTGACGGCCACGCTGTGCTCGAGGCCCGCGGCCGCTTCGCTCACGTCCGAGAGGGTCAGGGTCGCGGGCGTCAGGCGGGTGGTCGTCGTTCCGTCGCCCACTTGCCCGTAGTCGTTTCGACCCCAGGACCGCAGCGTCCCGTCCGCGAGTCGCGCCACGACGTGGCCCCCACCGGAACGCACCCCTTGCACCGTCGCGGGGATCCCGACGGCCGCCGCCGTGAGCCGGCTCGTGGTCGTCCCGTCGCCGAGTTGGCCGTGGGCGTTGTTGCCCCAGGCCCAGAGGGACCCATCGCTTCGGATGGCGTAGCTCGACCCCGCTCCAGCCACGACCACGGCGGCGTCGGGAATGGCGGTCACCGCCACAGGCGAGAGGCGGTCCTGCTGGGTCCCGTCGCCGAGCTGCCCCGAGTCGTTGGCACCCCAGCTCCAGATGGATCCCCCCGAGGCAAGAGCGATGGCGTGACCCTGGCCGGCCGAGGCCTGGACGACGCCCGTGACTCCCGTGATCTCGGCAGCAGTGTCCGAGGGCTGCTGGGTCCCGTCGCCGAGTTGGCCCGAATCGTTGGCGCCCCAGGTCCAGAGACTGCCGTCCGCCTTCCAGGCGAGGGAGAAGTCCGGCCCGGCGTCGATGCCCACGATACCCGAGAGAACGGCGACCGGCACGAGACTGTCGTCGGTGGTGCCATCGCCCAGCTGGCCCGAGTCGTTGGCACCCCAGGCCCACACCTCGCCGGTGTTGGTGAGGGCGAGGAGATGGGCATCACCCGAGGCCACGGCGACGACGCCCGTGAGCCCTGGGACCGGCACGGGCGTGGGGGCGGGGACGACGGTACCGTCGCCGAGCTGCCCGCGGTCGTTGGCGCCCCAGACCCAGACACTGCCATCGGGAAGAACCGCGGCCGAATGGGACGCCCCGCCCGCCACGGTGCCGCCGTGAGCGGGCGCGCTCAGCAGCAAGAGGGGGGGGAGAAGAAGTCGCGCCCACCTCGGGGCTCTCCGGAGACTCGCGTGCATCACAGGCACCTCTCGACGCGGGAGTGAGTAGCGCTTGCAGGATCGCCCACACTCGATACGACTTCCGCTGTCTTGATGACCATAGATCATGCGCTCCATTCGAGAATCTGTCGCATTGGCATCACTGCCTATCCATATGGATGAACGAATCGTCCTCGCCGGGCCCTCTCATACGGCCACCGTCTGCCTCGCATCGGCAGGGGCTCCCGCCTGGTCTGGCCGCGACGACCGTGGCGATTCAACCGCGACACTGGCTCGTTGGACTCAGGCGGGCAACACCCGCGCCATGAGACGGGAACCCGCAGCGAGATCAGCGGCCGGGTGGCCACCGTCTCCCGCACTTGTGGGAGTCGCCCGAAGCGCTCCGAGCTCGTAGGTCAGCTCCAGTTGCTCAGGCCGGGGTCCCCGAGCGCGCGATCATGCCGCTCTGCGGCAAGAGGCGATTCGTATACTGGATAGGCAGTCTTCCCGATCCGCCGTATAATTCATAGCCGGCACGCCGTCGTGTCCGACGGAGGGGCGAGAGTCAGATGGACAAACCGCTGAGGGTCGTTGCCGTCATCGATTCACCGAACGCGGCCTCAGCGATCGCCGCCGATCTCGAGGCCTGCGGATACGGGTCGAGCCTCACGTTCGCCTCCGGGGAAGAGGATCTCGACCAGCTCTCGCGCGCGTCGTGCGACATCGTGGTGGCTTGCCAGCCCAACCCCGGACTGAACCCCCGGCGGGTGATCGAGCTGCTGAGGGCTCGCCCCGACTCCCCGCCGGTGGCGGTGTCCGCAGAGTCGTTCACGGACGACGAGATCGTCTCCTTCGTGAAGGCCGGCGCGCACGACTGCGTGCGCCACGGCGACACCCGCCGCCTGGCCATTGCCATCGAGGGCGCGCGAGCGAGCTCCTCGCCGGGCGCGGCGACGTCCGAGGACGCCGCGGTGGCGGCCGAGCTCGGGGACCACCATCGCGTCCTCCTCGAGGAGATCCCGGCCCTCACCTACGTCTGCTGGGCGGACGAGATCCGCAGCGTGGTCTACGTGAGCCCCCAGCTGCTGGCCATGACCGGCTACTCCACGGGCGAGTGGCTGGCCGAGCCCGGCATGTGGGCCGACCGCCTCCACCCCGAGGACCGGGACCACGCCCTGCGCCGCTACCTCGACGCCTGCAACTCCCTCTCGCGCTTCGTCTGCGAGTACCGCATCCTCGACCGACAGGGCGCCACCGTCTGGTGGCGCGACGAGGGGCGGGTCATGCCCGGCCCCGACGGTCGCGCCCGGTTGGTGCGTGGCTTCGTCCTCGACATCACCGAGCAGAAGCTGGCCGAGGAGAGCGTGCGTCGGCTGCGCTTCTTCGACCCACTCACGAACCTGCCGAACCGGGCGCTCATGCAGCTTCGCCTGAGCAGCGCCCTGTCCACCTCCCGGGAGTCGGGACGACCCCTGGCCCTTCTCATCCTGGTGATCGATCGTTTCCGCGACACCGTCAACACCCTCGGGCACCGCAACGGCGAGGAGATCGTGCGCGAGGTGGCGCGCCGGCTCACCGACACGATCGGGGACGCGGAGCGGGTGGCCCGCCTCCGAGGGGACGAGTTCGGCGTGCTGCTGCCCGACTCCGATGCCCTGTTTGCGCGGAACGTCGGCGAGCGCATCCTGAAGGTTCTCGAGAGGCCGATCATGGTGCAGCGGCTCCCCATCGAGCTCACGGCGAGCGTGGGGGTCGCGGTCGCGCCCGACCACGCCGACGAGGGTGAGGACCTGCTGCGCCGGGCCGATACCGCGGTCCAGGCGGCGCGAGGGCTCGGGGGGGGCACCTGCGCCGTCTACTCGCCCGAGTACGACCTCCACGACCCCGAGAACGTGGCGCTGCTGGGCGAGCTCCGCCGGGCGGTGGAAGCCGACGACCTGCTTCTCTACTACCAGCCGAAGGTGGATCTTCACAAGCGGACGGTGGTCGGGGTCGAAGCGCTCCTGCGCTGGCCCCACGCCAAGCGGGGGATGGTGCCTCCGGACACCTTCATCCCGCTGGCCGAGAGGACCGCTCTCATGAGGCCGCTGACCCGCCTGGTCCTCGACAAGGTCGCCCGAGAGGCGCGCCAGTGGAAGCGGGACGGCCGGCCGCTTCCGGTGGCGGTCAACGTCTCGGCTCGGAGTCTCCAGGACCGTCTCATCGTGGACGATGTCGCCGACGCCCTCCGCACCCACGACCTCGACCCCGCACGCCTGATGATCGAGATCACCGAGCGCGCGGTCATGGCCGACGAGGCGCGCGCCGCGGAGACGCTCGCGGGTCTCACCAGCAAGGGTGTCAAGATCTCCATCGACGACTTCGGCACCGGGTACTCCTCGCTTCGTCTCCTGCGGCGGCTCCCCGTGTCCGAGCTGAAGATCGACAAGTCCTTCGTCATGGGCATGGCGGGAGCGGCCGGGGAGGACACGGCCATCGTCCGCTCCACCAACGACCTCGGACACAACCTCGGCCTCACGGTGGTCGCGGAGGGCGTGGAGGACGAGTGGACCCTCGATCTCCTCTCCGCCTTCGGGTGCGACTTCGCCCAGGGGTACTTCATCGCGAAGCCCATGCCCCCGGCCGACCTCACGGGCTGGATCGCCCAGTCGGACTGGAAGATCGCGGAGTGCTGAGGCTCAAGGGTACCGGCCGAGGGGGGACACGTCGAGGACGACGCGCTTCGAGAAGCGGTCGCCGAAGGGGCCCGGGACGACCCGCTCGGACGCGGTGACGGGGCCGAAGAAGTCCACGTCCGCTTCTACCACCCGGGGGACGAGGGGAAGCGGCTCGCCCGTCGAGAGCGTGAGCTCGGCGCGCGCGGGATCGTAGAGGCCCTCGACCGCGACCCCGCGGCCGTGGGCGTCGTGTCCCTTCCCTTGCCAGCCCTCGAGGTCGAAGTCCGGGGCGAAGACGTTGTGGTCCGAGGTGTTGCCGTCGTCCTCGAAGGAGATGGGGGTCTCGGCGAGGATGATGTTGGCGACGACGCGATTCCCCCGCGCGGTCATCGCGCGGCCCTCCAGCTCCCGGTCGGTGATGACCACCGCGCGCACGCCGATGCGGGCGGTGGGCCCGATGAGGTTGTGGGCCACGACGAGGTTGTCGGTGTCACCGGCGGAGATCGCGATCCCCCGTACCTCCCAGAGCACGTTGTGGTCCACCAGGTTCGTGTCTCGGGAGGCCTCGACGAAGATCGAGGCGTTGCAGCAGGAGTGGGTGGCGACGACGAGGTTGCGGGTGACCCGGCTGTTCTTGTTGTTCCAGTCCAGCCAGATCCCTCCGCCGCCGGTGATGCGCTCGATCCGGTTTCCCTGGACGAGGGTCCCCTCGTTCAGCAGGAGCTTGATCCCGCCGGTCTCCCACAGCCGCTCCACGTCCCACCAGCCGCTGTCGTGGATCCAGTTCTCCTCGACGAGGGCCCGGCGCACGGCGAGCCCCTGGATGCCGCCACGGCCGCAGCCGAAGAGATGGTTCCGCCGGACGATGTGGCGCCCGGGATTGCGGCGCGCCCTCTCGCTGTCGGCCCGGGACCGCTCCCGGTCCGCGGTCTCGAGGCTCCGGGTCCCGATCTCGATCCCGACCGAGTTGACGTCGGAGACGGTGTTCTCCTCGATGAGCCAGTGGTGCCCGCCCCGGGTGAAGACCGCGCCCACGCCGGTGCGCGGGTAGCCGTTGCCGGCATGCAGGAAGTGGAAGCCCGCAACCCGGATGTAGCCGAGGTCGGTCTCGATCGGGGCGAAGAGGTGTTGCTGGGCAGTCACCTCCATGACCGCGGTATTGGGATCGACGTCGCCGAAGGGGCGCACGTGCACCACCGACCCCGACGGGGCCACCCAGAAGGAGCCCGGCACCCACGTGAGATCGACGTGGGCGGCCAGCTGCTGCAGGCGCCGTCCGTCCTGGAAGACGACGCCACGACGGAGGGAGAAGGGCGGCCGGTCGATCCACGGCGCGGCCCAGGGCATGATGGCGATGTCCTCGGCGCTGGCGTTCTCCAGGGCGAAGGGGTTCTCCCCGGGGAAGAGCGCAGCCGGGAGGGCCGCCATCCAGAGCTTCTCCGAGGACTCGTCCGGGTTCTTCGAGCGCTCCCACGGGCCCCCGAGCACCCGCGAGCCCTTCACCAGGACCCGCGCCCCGGGGGCGGCTTCGTAGCCGATCATCGCCTCCGGTCCGGTCCCGCCCGCCCGCGGGACGATCTCCTCGCGATAGACGCCGGACTTCACGACGACGCGCTCTCCGGGAGCCAGGAGCTCGGCAGCCCGGCCGATCGTGCGGAACGGCTTCGCCGGCGTGCCCGGGTTCTCGTCCGAGGCCTCGGGGTGGTTCTGGTCCACGACGTATGTCCTCGTCCAGGCGGTGCGACACTCCCACGCCTTGAACTCGGTGCCGTCGGGAAGAAGGACCGGCGGCGAGAGCGACACGTCCTCGGCCGCGATCGCCGCTGCGCCCGCGGACATCGCGAGAAGAATGAAGCCCAGTCGCCTTGCTCCGCACATCATCGCCTCCCAGGCCCTCTGGCGGGCCTGATGCCGACCCAGACCACCACGGCCCGATCGTGCGCCTGGAAGCTATCACGGAGACAATGAGGATGACCGTCCACACCGCACTCATCGTGGCCAACGCCTGCCGGCAGCGCCGCGTGGACCTCACCTGCCGGCTCCACCACCCGGATGTGCGTTGGATCAACGCCCCGCCGCTGACCACCTTCGACGAGGAGGCCGCGATGTACGCGGGTCAGGGGCAGGACCTCGTGCCCTTGCTGGTCGGTGAGATCCGCCGGCTCCTGGACTATCCGGCCCGGGGATTCTGCCTGCCCGCGGACATCCCGGAGGAGGTCCTCGCCGCGCACGAGAAGCTGGAAGCCCGACTCCATGGGACCGTGAACCCGCGTCCGGAACCCCCCTCCAGGATCGGGTGTCGAAGGTAACAGCAGGTCGCGAAGCGGCGCGCCAGCCTCGAACGACCCACGAGATGGGAGGTGTGGGATGGAACGGAGGCTGTTCGAAGAGCTCGTCGTGCCGCCGGGTCCGGGAGGAGGGAGGCGCCGCGCCGGTCTCCTGCCAGTGTCGCTCGTGATCCACGCCGTCGTCCTCGGTGTCATCCTCGTGGTTCCGGTGCTGACCCCGGACGGCCTTCCCCGGCTGGCGACCTCGGCCACTGACGACCTGATGGTTCCCGCGATGCTCGTGCCCCCGCCCCCGCCCCCGCGAGGGGTGTCTCCCGGCGACGTGGTCCGGTGGTCGAGCCGGGGGCCCGCACCCGTCCGCTCCGTGAGCAGCCCAGCCATCTCCCTTCCGACGGACTGGTCGGAGCTCTCTTCGGACGCGGACGCCTTGTGGGCCCCGGGTGATCTCCCGCTCTGCGAGGGCTGCGTTCCCTGGGGCGTCGACGACGGAGTCCCTGGCCTGGAGCCGCCCCCTCCCCCCGAGGCCCCGGACGAGCCCGTGGTGCGCACCGGCGGTGTGATCGAGCCCCCGCTGAAGGTGCGCGACCAGGCGCCGGTGTACCCGGAGCTGGCGCGCAGCATCGGCCTGGAGGGAGTGGTGATCATCGAGTGCCGCGTAGACACCGCGGGTGACGTGGTCGACGCCCGGGTGCTCCGCGGCCACCCACTCCTCGACGCCGCGGCCCTGGAGGCCGTCCGGCGGTGGCGCTATCGTCCGACGCTGCTCAACGGCCGACGGGTCTCGGTGCTCATGACCGTGACCGTGCGCTTCCAGCTCCGCCGCTTGTAGCCGAGCCGCTTGTCGACGACGTTGCGCGGGCATCTTATCCGACCGCGGGGTCCGCGGCACGCAGCTGAAGACTACGTCCGCCTCGGGAAGAGCCGAGCGCCGGAAGATCAGGTGCCCGCCACGATCCGGTCGGCGGCGGCGGAGTCCTGGGGAAAGAGAGTCTCCGGCACGTAGGTGCTGCCGAGCTTCGCGTCCACCCGGAAGCGGGCGCAGCTCTGGAATGCTCCCTGACAGTACTGCTTCTTCAACAGCGCGGCCACCGTCGGCATGTTCTCCATCCGGTCGTTGAAGAAGATGCAGGTCGAGAGCCTGTGACACTCGCCCATCTCAGTTCACCTCGGTTCCCTGCGTCCGTCGAACGCTACGCCATGATGCCGCCCCACCGCGCCCGCGATCAATGAATCATCCGTTCCAGGGTGGCCGCCTGCCCCCGCAGAGTCACCTTCGGATGCCGAACGACGGCGCGGAACTCGTACTCGTGCTCCGGATCGACGTCGGCGAGGGTCGCCCGGAACTCTCCCGCGGACGAAACGGTGGTCGTCGCGAGCGGCTTCCAGGGATCGTCCTCCTCGTACATCTCCGCCGAGCCCTTCCTGCGACGGTACTCGAAGCCCACCTCCACGGACGAGGCGTCTCCCAGGGTGTCGAGACGCGCAGTCAGCGTCGCCACGCGCCGGTCGGGATCCCACCATCCCTCCCCCGTCACCACCACCGGCGGGACCAGGCCCGGCTCGGCGTGGGTGATCCTCAGGACGACCGGGTTCGGCCAGCGGCGGTCGTTGTACAGCCGCTGCGCCCGCCAGGCCGTGATCCGCAGCCCCTCCGCCGTCTGCTCGAAGGTCGTCCGGGGCGCGACCTCGGGGCGGTACTCGAGGACGGCATCGTTCTGGCCGAGCACGCTCACCTCGGTGTCCACGGTCGCCCTCACGGACTTCAAGGTGAACGTCTTCGCCGTTCCCCAGGGCCAATCCGTCCGCGTCACCGCGGCGTACACCGTGCTCGAGCTCTTCGCCTTCGTGAACCAGACGTCGCCCTCGTTGGTCAGCACCCAGGGACGCACGCCGAGGATCGCCTCCCGGTTGACCAGGTTCCACAGCGCGATCTCCCGCAGACGCGCCTCCTGCTCGATCGGGATGACCCCGTCTGGGCGAGGCCCGATGTTCAGGAGCAGGTTCCCACCCTTGGCCCGCGTCTCGATCAGCGTGTTGATGAGCTCCGTCCCGGACTTGTAGGTCTCGTTGGTCCCGCGGTACTGCCACTGCGTCCCCATGGTCAGGTTGCCCTCCCAGGCGCCCTCGAGAGGAACTCCCGGGGTGTACTGCTCCGGGGTCTCCATGGCCCCCCGCGTGACGAGGGCCTCGGGGTCGGACTCCCAGACGATCTCCCTGAGGCCTTCCGGAGGGCCGTCGATGAAGACCATGTCGATCTTGCCGTACCGGCTCATCAGCTCTCGAAGCTGGGCCTGGTCGTGGGCCAGGAGCGGCGGGTTGTTGGCGGGCTGGGCTTCGGGACGGCGCCGGCTGATCAGGGTGCCCTGGGTGAGGAGGAAGTGGAAGTCGTCGGGCGAGAAGTAGTGGCCGATGGCGAGGCCCTCGGCGCGGAAGGCGTCGATCAGCTCACGCGTCACGTCCCGGCCGTACGGCGTGTTCATGATGGAGAAGTCGGTCGTCTTCGTCTCGAACATGCAGAAGCCGGAGTGGTGCTTGGCGGTGAAGACGACGTAGGTGAAGCCGGCGAGGCGGGCGAGCCGCGCCCACTCCCGCGGCTGGAAGCGCTCCGGGTTGAAGCTCCGGGGCAGCTCGGTCACGTACCGCTCGAGGTAGTCCTCGGAGGCCCCGACCATGGAGTGGCTGATGACGGACGCGACCTGGCTGTCCAGACTCCAGTGGATGAAGAGCCCGAAGCCCAGGTCCCGGAACCACTCGAGGCGCTCGGGACGGTTGCCGGAAGCCTCGTCGGCGGCGAGGCCTGGTGCCAGTGCGGCGGATGCGACGAGGCAGGCGGCCAGGGCCCGCTTCATGGCGTCGACGGCTCCGACTCGGGGCTTCTCGAAGCTGGTCCCCACCGCACGCCTCCTCTCGTCTGGCACGTGCTCCTGGTCGCAGGGTGCTCGCCGGTCGTCCGCGCCGGGACCCCCGCACCGGATCATCTTGCCCTTCCTCCTCCGCGAGGCTCAATGAGCCATCAGTACCAGCGGGTGCACGGGGCGTTTGGTGCAGAATCGGGCGGACTGACATGCGCACGGAGACTGTGGCTGCGGCCTCGCGGAAGGGCGGGGCCCGGAGGAGACGCCGGGTTGGCGTCGCCCTGTCGCTGGCGCTCCTCGGATCCGTCAGCACGCGCGCCCAGTCGACGCCGCCGAACGAGCCCCAACCGAAGCGACTCGTCATCGCCTTCGAGCAGCGAACCCGGGTTGAGGGGCTCACGAACCCGTTCCGCATCGACGAGCTCGGTCTGACGCGGGTGCTGGCCCTGCGCACGCGCCTGCAGGTGGCGGTGCCGAAGATCGTCGGTCCCCTCGGCGCGTTCGTGGAGCTGCAGGACTCGCGCAGCTCGTGGAACGACGCGCCGTTCCTCGTGCCCGCCCGCCACATCGACCACCTGGACTTCCTTCAGGTCCAGCTCCGCCTGGGCTCCGACCGCCTCCTGGGAGCCAAGGCGTCCGGGGGGTTGCTCCTGGGGCGCTACACCCTGGACCTGGGCCGGCGGCGCCTGGTCGCGCGCAACGGCATGCGCAACACGACCAACGCCTTCGACGGCGTCTCGGGGTGGCTCGCGGGACGCGACGGATCCTCGCTGCACGCGTTCTTCTCACGCCCGGTGAGGCTCGATCCGTACGCGCTCGACCGGTCCGACCGTGCCCGCCTGCTCTGGGGGGCGTGTCTGACGGTCCGGCGATGGCCGCTCGTCCACGCCGAGCTCTACTCTCTCCGGCTCGACGAGAGCGCCGACACCGCCACGCGCCGACGATTCACGACTCTGGGGGGGCGCCTCTTCAGGCCGCCCTCGCCCGGAGGGCCTGACTACGAGACGGAGCTCGGGTGGCAGGCCGGCACACAACGAGGCCAGGAGCACCGCGCCGTCCTCGCCCACCTCGAGGCGGGCTACACCACCCGGCGCGGCCGGGCGCGGGCGGCCGTCCTCTACGATCACGCGAGCGGGGACCGGGACCCCGACGACGGCCGCTCCGAGCGCTTCGACACCCTGTTCGGCGCCCGCGCGTTCGAGTACGCCCTCACCGGGATCTACGGCCCCTTCTTTCGGTCGAATATCCAGGGCCCTGGGGCTCGCGTGCTCGTCGCACCGAAGACCGCGATCGAGGTCGAGCTGGCGTATCGGGCGCTGTGGCTGGCCGAGGGCAGGGACGTCTGGGTGGGCGCAGGCCTTCAGGACCCCACCGGAGCCTCCGGCCGCTTCCTCGGTCACCACCTCGAGGCCGGGCTCCGCTGGCGACCACGACGGTGGCTCCTCGTCCAGGCCGCCTGGAGCCACTTCTTCAAGGGGTCCTACCTCGACCGGGTCCCCGGCAGCCCCCGCACCCCGGACTCGGACTACGTCACCGTGGGCGTCGAGGTCGGAGGGACGCTCCTCGCGAGGTAGGGCCTGTCACCCCGCCACCGCGCGACGCCGGAGACCGTGGTGCGATACAGGAAGTACTGCTCCAACGACATCGGCGTGACCGCCACCGCCAGCAGCGATCCCTCGTCCTTCTCCTCGACCAGCTGGAAGCCGAGCACGATCCCCATGGCGTTGGGCACCAGCAACGCCACGAGACAGGCGTGCAGTGTCTCCTCCCGGTTGCCGGGATACGTGAAGCGCAGTCCCTCGACCCGGATCATGGGACCGCTCCCGGCCCGATCGGGACGCGGCGCAGCAGCCGGACCGGGCCCAGGAGCCCGGAGGGCAGCGGGCCCCCCTGGCGCGACCGCCTCATCCAGTACTGGGCCATCGGGTTGTCCTTCCGCGCGCGGTAGTGATTGTAGGCGAGCGTGGTCACCACGATCTCGAGCTCGTTGCCCCCCCGCCCCAGGCGGTCCCTCAGGTCGTACCGGTGACGACCGTACCAGCGGACGCCCAGCGGCGCGCCGTTGAGCCTCACCTCGGAGATCTCCCGCACCTGGCCCAGATCCAGCACGAGGTCGCTCGCCCCCGGTGCGTCGAATCGGGTGGAGTAGACGGCCCTCCCGGAGAAGGCCCCGAGCCCCGGGAGCCGGCTCAGGTCGGCCAGGGTGGCGAGGGTCCGCTCCTCGCCACCACCGTCCATGTTCTGCAGCCGAACCGTCCAGGGGCCCGCGATCTCCTGGAACGAATCGCTCGGGTGTGGAGAAGGAGCGGTGGTCGCCTCCCCCACCCCGGCCTCGAGCACGAGCAGCAGCGACTCCACCGGCCCGAGAGAAACCGGGAGGCTCGAGGCGGGCCCGAGCACACTTCTCTCCCCCGTCTCCGGGTCCCACCGCCAGGCGATCTTCCCGGGAGCATCGAGCGTGGCGGTGAAGTCGATGTCGCGCTCCCGAGACGCGTTCGCGAAGAAGAAGACGTCCCGCTCTCCCTGCCGTTGCTGCACGAAGAAGAGCCGGTCGTCCACGGGGTCGAGCCGGACCGCCGGCTCGACCCCCAGAAGGCGCATCCACTCTCCCGCCCGCTCGACCAGCGTGTCCTCTTCCGGCGCACCCACCCGCCGCACGGTCTCGGGGTGCGCGGCGGTCAGACGATCGACGGCGGCCCTCACCCGTGCGTCGTTGTCCTCGCGATCCACGAGCCCGGCCGAGCGCGTCGGCAGCCCCCCGACGAAGAGGATCCTCGCCCCGGCGGCGGCGCAGCGCTCGAGGGCCTCCGCGGTCTCGGGGGGCAGGGTCGTCACCTCCGTCAGGATCAGCGCCCCGTACCGCATCGGTCCCGAGCGGATCTCGCCGTCCTGGAAGGTGGCGCCTCGCAGGACTCGACCGTTCACGTAGTCCGCGGCGTACCCGTGGTGGTTGAGCGCCTGCCAGAGGGCGTGGAGGTACCACGGGGTCGTGTTCCAGGGATTGCGGTCCAGGGCGTGATCGCTCCACACGTCGGGGGTCGGGCCCATGATCGCCACCTGGGCCACGGGCTCGGTGTCCTGGAGCAACTGCGACAGCCGGGCCGCGTAGTCGAACCAGCGGCGGGCGTGCGGCCACCAGGGGTTGTGCTCGCTGAAGTACGTCCCGAAGCGCATCCATCCGGGCTGGCCCGCCTCGGGCGGCGAGTAGTTGAAGCCGTGGAGAACCAGGTGGTTGACGCCCCCCACCACGTCGAGATCGGTGGCCTGCTTGATGTACCCGAGCGACGCCTCGAAGACCCCGCTGGTGTTGGTCATGGCCTCGCTGCTGACGATGCGTCGGCCCTTCAGGTGACCGGCGGAGGAGGCGTACTTGTTCCAGATGGCGTAGCGGATCGCGTCCACCGCTGCGCTGGGGGTCTTGACCCAGCCGCGGTTGAAGAGCCACTGGTCGCCCTCGGGGATGTCGGGGACCAGGTACCCGTCCAGCAGGTCGGTGTAGAGCCAGGGGTAGCCGTAGGCCTGGTAGCGGCTCCGGAGGCCGTTGGCGTGGCACCACTCGTGGAAGGGCTCGATGAAGCGCTCCATGAACAGCTCGGCCAGGGTCAGGCTGTAGTCGAAGCGCACGCGGCGGATCCTCTCGGCCAGGGTCGCCTCGGCGCGGAGGTCCCGGTGGAGCACCAGGGGCAGCCAGGGCAGGAGATCGTAGCCCCGGCGTCTGCGAAACTCGCTCGGCAGGTCACTCGTCCAGTTGGCCCCCTCGAGCTCGATGCTGTCGCAGAACATGGCCCGGATGTGCCTCCCCAGGGGCTCGCCCAGGGCGGGCTTCAGCCGATCGGAGGTGCGCCGGAGGTACTTCTCGACCACCGACCGGTTGAAGTGGTCCAGCACCGGCCCCGCACCTCCGGGCGCCCCCAGAAAGACGTCGCGAAAGCGGTTGCGCCAGGTGAGCAGGTAGACCTGGTGCGACCCCGTGGGCACGTCGAGGTCCAGGGTGCCGTCGGGTCGAACGTCGGGCGTCAGGTCACGGCCGTCGCCCAGGGCCTCGACGCGCGACGGAAACAGCTTCGCCTGGAGAAGCCGGCGGTGCGTCCCGTCGCGCGGAGGCACCTCCCGAGACAGACGCGTGGGGCCTTCGAGGTCGAGCACCTCGAGCTCGACGCCCTGGATCGTCTCCTCGTCCCGGAGGAACTCCCCGCCGAAAGGCCAGCCCGTCCCCACGATCAGGTCGGTCAGCAGGCCGAGGCGCTCGGACTCCTCCGCCACCGCCGTCGACGAGGTCCGTCCACTCGTCGCCGAGCCAGGAGACCGCGGGCCCCGAGGGGTTCGGGATCGCCTCGTGCATGCCGATCGGGTTGATCTCCACGCCCCCCGCCCCGACCTCGTGCATCAGCCGCAGCTCGCGGAGCAGCTCTTCGCGGGTGACGCGGTTGCCGTTCCACCACCACCGGAAGAAGGGTCGCGCCTCGGCGGAAGGAGAGCGGAAGGCCTCGAACAGCGCGTCACCGGCGCGGGGCTCCGGGCGACGGCGGTCCCTGGAAGGCGGCGCTGCCGAGAGCGGCACCCCGGCGACCAGGCCGCCGACCCCCCCCGAGAGGGCATGGAGGAAGTCGCGGCGTGAGGGGTGCATGGTGCATTGTTTCAGATCCCATCCGCCTTTCCGAAGCTCCAGCCTCCGGACCCATCGTCCCGGACCGCGCCGGCCGCTCGCCCGAACGGGTGTTGTACGCCACTGCGATCGAAGCGCCCGAAACACCTGCCGCTGGTGTCCGTCGACCGGTCTCAGTTCTTGGATTTCGCTTGGATTCCGGCCCCGCACCGGCGAACGCACCCCCCACGCGTTACTTTCGTGGTAAAGCCGGCGCATCGCTGAGCGGGCGGGAGCCTCCGAGGCGCCCCCTGCGGCAGCGTGTTGAGGTGTTCGTTTCCGGGCTCCGGACCGGTCGCAGGCGAGCCCGCGGTGCCCACGCATCCGATGTGCCATCCGAGCTCACGCGGCAGGCGCTCCCCCTCCCGGACCCGTTCCGGGCCGAGGGCGCGGGCGCACACTCGCCCCGGGGGCTCGGCGCCGGACGCCGCCCCCTCGTCCCCTCGACTGAGTGAGGAAGACCTCACCCGCATGCTGAAAGCGACGTTCGAGAGCATGCCGGACGGCGTCGTGGTCGTCGACAACGAGGGGCACTTCCTGTTCTTCAACGAGGCCGCCCGGGCGATCCTCGGTCTCGGGGCCCTCGACACCGATCCCGCGGAGTGGTCTTCCGCGTACGGGTGCTTCCGCTCCGACAGGGTGACCCCCTACCCCTCGGAGGAGCTCCCCCTGGCGCGGGCGATGCGAGGAGAGCGCGCGGAGGACGAGTTCTTCGTCCGCAACCCCCGTATCCCGGAGGGCGCCTCCATCCGCGTCCGGGGCACTCCCCTGACCGATGGGAACGGCGCCAGGATCGGCGCCGCGGTGGTCTTCCAGGACATCACCCGGAGGCGGCGCGCCGAGGAGAGCGTGAGGCGTCTCGCCCAGGCCGTGGAGCAGGCCACCGATGCCGTGTTCATCACGGATGCCCAGGAGCGGATCGAGTACGTCAACCCGGCGTTCGAGGAGACCACCGGCTACTCGAGAGACCAGGCGCTGGGACGTCCGGTAGCACTCCTGGAGGCGAAGGGGTCCCCGGACTCGACCGCCGAGGACCCCGGGACAGGCCGGGCCTCTCCCCATGGGGGTCAGACCGCGCTCCACCGCAAACGGACGGGCGAGCTGTACCCCGCGCAGCGCACCACCACCCCGGTGCGGGACGAGCAGGGCAACCTGACGCACTTCGTCTCGGTGATGAGAGACGTCACCGGCCAGCGGCGGGCCCAGGCCCGCGAGGCGGAGATGCAGCTCGCCCGTCTCATCCAGCGCAAGCTCTACCCCACGCGGGCGCCGAACCTGGAGTCGTTCGATCTCGCGGGCGCGGTCTTCCCCGCCGACGCCACCTGCGGCGACTATCTCGACTTCATCCCGATGGGCGGGGGGCGCGTGGGCATCGCGGTGGGGGACGTGAGCGGCCACGGCTTCGGTCCCGCGCTCCTCATGGCCGAGACCCGCGCCTATCTCCGCTCGCTGATCAAGACGACCCGTGACCTCCGGAAGATCCTGGAGAGGCTCAATCACTTTCTCCATCGCGACACCGAGCTCGAGCGGTTCGTCACCCTGATGCTCGTCGTGCTCGACCCCCGGCGCCGGACCCTGACCTACAGCAGCGCCGGCCACGTTCCCGGCTTCCTCCTCGACCGCTCCGGCGCCCCGCGGCGGATGCTGGAGTCGACGAGCATCCCCCTGGGGATCTTCCGCGACGCCCCGGTCGACGTGAGCCCCGAGATCCCCCTCGAGGACGGCGACCTGTTCGTGCTCCTGACCGACGGTGTGGTGGAGGCCGCGAACGAGCGGGGTGAGTTCTTCGAGAGCGACCGCACCCTGAGGCTGGTGGCCGAGATGCGCCAGGAGCCCTCCCGACGCATCGTCGCCGGCCTCTACAAGGCCGTCGAGAGCTTCCGGTCGCCCGGGCCCCGGGCCGACGACGTCACCACGGTCGTCGGCAAGGCCCTGCCTACCGGCTGAGGGAGCCCCGCTCCCCGCCGCACGCTCGGCTGGACCGAGATCGGAACCCTGCCGCCCGCCGCGACCGGTCGGGACTATCCCCTCGACGTCGCCCTGCCGCCCCGAGTGGGCCAAGGAGCGGGCCAAGAAGCACGGCTCTCCTCCTGCGCGGGGGTCCGCTTCGCGCCTGCGCCGCTCGTCCCCCAGGCAGGGAGTGGCCGCCCTTCGATCCCCGGTCAGCGTCTGCCGAGATCGCTTCGGCCCAGCTCGAGCCCGCACCAGCTCCGGTAGCCCGCGTAGCCCATCGCCATACCGAACGCGCCGAGCGCGGCGCCGGCGGACGTCCATGCGGCCACGGCCTCCGTCCCCGGCCCCTTCGCCAGGGCCATCGCCACCGGCACCCCCACCGCGAGCACGCTGAGAGTGAGCACGAGCTGGCTGGCCCATTCGGCCTGCAGCCGCAGGGTCCAGGACGCCAGGCCGATCCCCAGGACGGTCGCGCCCAGGGTGTAGGCGGCGTAGCTGAACAGGGTCGCCCAGCTCGTGCCGGGAAACAGACCCAACCCACGAGCGGCCAGCGTTCCCAGCCAAAGGAAGAACCAGGTCTCCAGGATGTCCAGCGCCGACGCGCCGCTCAGCTCTCTCAGCATCCCCTCCCTCGAGGCCGGGTAGAGCGCCTCGAACGCAACTCGCTCCTTCCGCCGGTGGACGTACGTGGTGCGAACCAGCGAGAAGATCATGAGGTAGACCACCAGAACCCCGGCCTGGGTGTCGGGGCGGTTCCCGGGATTGATCGCGAAGAGCGCGCCAAAGAGCGCGATGAGACCAGCCACGGAGAGTCCCGTCACCACGGGCGACATTCGACTCATGCCGAGGCGCCAGAGCTGCACACGGGTCCAGAAGCCGGCCCTGAAGCGCGAGTCGACGGCCGACAACCGGTGGCGGCCAAACCGCGCAAAGACCTGCTCGAAGAGCGGGTCGAGCTGAGCGTGCTGGTCGTACGACCTCCCCGGTCTGCAGCCCACCGACGGATCACGGTCGTACTCGAAGGAGCTCTCGCTCAGGTGGAGCATGCGGTGAGTGACGAAGCCGATCAGCAGCCCGGAGAGGAGGGTGCCCACGAGCGACCAGGTCTCCTCGGAACCACCTGGACTCATGCGAGCCCAGACGCCACGCTCGGCCAGCGTCCCGGCGACCAGGAAGAGGCCCGGCCCCACGAACAGGAATGAGTCCCCCTGGTTGAGCAGGTAGGGGCCGGCCCAGTAGAGGCTCGTGGCGAGCAGGGCCACGGCGAGCGCGGCCGGGGCGCTCAGTCCCGCGCTCCAGAGGAAGAGGATGCCCAGGGCCAGGACAGGGAGGACGAGAGCGGCGCCGGCGAGGACCTGGACGCGCGGGTAGCGCGGGAGAAGTCGTGCCTGGGGACGTGCCAGGACGTGCTTGAGGTGCCCGCTCACCAGGCCGGTCCAGGTCATCAGCACCAGGGTGCCGAGGCCCGCACAGTAGTCACGGGAGCCGTCTTCGCCCGCCAGCAGACCGGCGCCGGGAAGAAGCGCCAGCAGAGAGAGTGTGGCTACGAGCAGAAAGCGCGGGCGCCGGGCATAGCCTCCCAAGGCCGCCAACCAGACACCTCCCTCAGACATGGCTCATCTCAACGAAGATGTCCTCGAGGTTGAGGTCCTGGACCTGGACCCTGGCGTCGAAGCGTTCCTCGAGATCGCGCGCGAGGCGATCGCCCTCCGAGAGCACGCTGATCAACGCCTCCCGTCCCCGGACGTCGGCCCGGAGGATCCCGGGCACACCGAGGTCGACGGGGAGAGCGGATGGCGCCACGACACGCAGGCGCTTGACCCGGTCCTTGAGAGCATCGAGCTCGCCGTCGTAGGCGATCGCGCCGCCTCGCAGGATCGAGATCCGGTCCGCCACCCGCTCGAGATCGCTGACGATGTGAGTCGAGATGACGACGGTGTGCTCACCGTCGCTCACCACATCGAGCACGAGCTCGAGGAACGCCCGTCGGGCCGCCGGGTCGAGGCGACCGAGGAATCGGAGGCCCACGTATACTCACGCCATGGACGAAGGGACGGGTTTCTCCCGCAGGGCCCGCGAGCGCGAGCAGCAGCCGGTTCGACGCGACACGACGATCCGCGAGTGGCCGGAGGCCGGCCTCGTCCTGACCGGCGGGCCCGGCCGATCCCCCCTCCAGCGTCCGCGTGGAGGGGGGCCGGATCGTCGAGCTCGACGGTCGCGGCGAGGACCGGTTCGACTCCATCGACCGCTTCATCGCCCGGCACGCCCTCGATCCGCGGGTGGCCGAGGAGGCCATGGCCCTCTCTCCCCTGGAGCTCGCCCGTCGGCTCTTCCACCCCGACGTCGAGGCCCGGGAGGTCCGACGGCTCTTCTCCGGGCTGACGCCGGCGCGTCTCGTCGAGGTGGTGGGCGAGCTCGACGTGCTCGAGATGATGCTGGCGCTCCGCAAGATGCGCCTCCGGAGCCGCCCCGCCAACCAGGCCCACGTCACCAACCTGCGCGACCACCCCGCGCTTCTGGCCGCGGACGCGGCCGAGGCCGCGGTGCGCGGCTTCGCCGAGGTCGAGACGACGGTCGGGGTGGCGGGCATGGCGCCGCTCAACGCGGTCGCCGTCCTGATCGGGTCCCAGGTGGGACGACCCGGGGTCCTGACCCAGGCCGCGGTCGAGGAGGGCGTGAACCTGCGCCTGGCCATGAAGGGTCTCGTGAGCTACGCGGAGACGCTCTCGGTCTACGGCAACGACGAGTCGTTCAGGGACGGCGACGACACCCCGTGGTCGAAGGCCTTCCTGGCGTCCGCCTACGCCTCGCGCGGGGTCAAGGTGCGCTTCACGTCCGGCTCGGGGTCCGAGGTCCTGCTGGGCCACGGACACGGGCACTCGATGCTGTATCTCGAGGCGCGCTGCATCCTGCTCGTCAAGGGCGCGGGAAGCCAGGGCATCCAGAACGGGGCGATCAGCTGCATCGCGCTCCCGCTCTCGCTGCCCGGGGGGATCCGCGGCGTTCTCGCCGAGAACCTCATCGCCGCCGCCGTCGGCCTGGAGGTGGCGAGCGGCAACGACGCCATGTCCTCCCACAGCGAGATGCGGAAGACGGCGAAGCTCATGCTCCAGATGCTTCCCGGCACGGACTTCGTGACCTCCGGCTACAGCGTCATGCCGCGGCAGGACAACCTCTTCGGCGGGGGAAACTTCGACTCGAACGACCTCGACGCCTGGACCGCGATCCAGAGGGACTTCGGGATCGACGGCGGGATCACCCCGGTGGGCGAGGACGAGGTCCGACGCGTGCGGCGACGCGCGGCCGAGGCCGTCCAGGCCACCTGGGCGGAGATGGGCTTCCCCGCCATCGGCGACGAGGAGGTGCGGGCCGCCGTCGACGCCCGGGACAGCGGCGATCTGCCTCCGAGGACCCGGTCCGCCGATGCCACGGCGGCTCGGCGATTCCTCGACGCCCCCTCCACCGTCCTCGACCTGGCCCGCGCCTTGAGCCGGCGCGGCTTCACGAGAGAGGCCGAGGCGCTCGTCGCCCTGACGCGCCAGCGGGCGGCCGGGGACTATCTCCAGCCTGCGGGAATCCTCGTCCAGGACAGGGAGGATCTCGTGACCGAGAGCGCCCTCAACGACCCGCACCGCTACCGCGGCCCGGGGACGGGGTACCGGGTCGACGGACGCCGACGGGAGGAGCTCGAGAGCCTGCCCTTTGCCGTCGATCCCCGCACGCTCGGACGGGCGAGCGACACGGAGCAGCATCTTCAGCGAAGAAGGAACCGCCGCACCGGGCCGCGAGACCGAGGTGGTGGTGGCGCTGGGTCCCGGCCTTCGGGGCGCGGCTCGACCGGACGCTCGGCGAGCTGCCCCACCGGGACGTGGTCGAGGCGATCCTCGAGGGCCTCCGCGGCGAAGGCGTCCCGGCGCGTCTCGTCCGGGTCCGCGACACCGCGGACTGCGCCTTCATCGGTCACGAGGGCGCGCGTCTCGTCCGGCTCCGGGGTGGCCATCGGCATCCAGTCGCGCGGGACCGCGGTGATCCACCGGCGGGACCTCGCCCCCCTCGACAACCTGGAGCTCCTGAGCCACGCCCCGAATCTCACCCTGGATTCCTACCGGTCTCTGGGGCGCAACGCGGCCCGGTACGCCCTGGGCAGGCCCACGGAGCCGGTCCCCGTGCGCATCGACAACATGGCTCGCCTCAAGTACATCGTGCAGTCGACCCTGATGCACCGTGCGGAGGTGCAGGCCACGATCCCGGGGGCCCCGGCCCTCGAGGTCGTCTTGCGCGATGCCCCGTCCCGGGAAGGGGTGCCATGAAGTACCCCCTCTACCGCGAGGACCGTGGGCGGATCAAGCTGCCGAGCGGGCGTCCCATCGACGAGTTCTCGGCGGAGAGTCTCGAGGCGGGACGTCTCGGTGCCGAGGACCTGGGGATCCACGCGGAGACCCTCCGCCAGCAGGCCGCGATCGCCGAGGAGGCCGGCTTCCCGCAGCTGGCCCGGAACCTCGCCCGCGCCGCGGAGCTGACGCGGCTGCCAGAGAAGAAGATCCTGGAGATCTACGAGACCCTCCGGCGGCGGCCAGGAGACGGCGGCGCTCGAGGCGCTCGCCCGGGAGGTCGAGCAGGACTACGACGCGGTCCTGACCGCGGCGTTCATCCGAGAGGCGGCGGGCCGGTCCTCGTAGAGCCACCTCAGCGGTCGCCGATCCCATCCTGCGGCTCCCACTGCAGCCAGCGGCGGGCCTCCTCGAGACTCCACCGCAGGCCCGGGTTCCGGGACATCCCGTTGACGATGACGAACCCCTCGGGCCAATCCGCACCCGCCGCCTCGAGGGCCCGCTCCATCAGCCGCGCGTAGTCGCGGTTCGAGAGCCAGAGCTCGCGGAACCACTGCTCGGCGCGTTGCACCTCGGGATCGGCCTCGGCCCCTCGCACCGGCTCCATGCTCGGGGTCCCGGCCGCCGAGAGCGTCTCCGGGAGGTTCTCTCCCACCTGGACCCATCCGATCCGGACGCAGACGACCGTGCACCTCCCGGCCGACCGACGGGCGAGCGTCCGGCCCAGGCGCTCGCCGGCCAGCTTCGCCGCGGCGTAGGGGGTGGCGTCCATCCGTCGGGCGCCGGCGCGCCACACCGTTCCCACCGCCGGCTCGAGGTCCGTGCTCAGCGCTCCGGGGCCCAGCTCCTCCTCCAGGTACCCGCCCATGACGTGGCTCGAGGAGACGAAGACGAAGCGGCGCAGGGGGTCGCTGTCGGCGGCAGCGGCCCCCAGGTTCGCCGTCATGTCCAGCGAGGCCACGGCGTCGGCCCAGGTGGCCTCCGGGCGCGGGTTCTGCGCCGCGAGGTGGACGATGGCGCGGGCCTCGGCGACCGGACCGCGCCATCGGGAGTCCGCCCAGTCGGTGAGGTCTGCCTCGCGCAGCTCGACCCGCGGTCCCGGGCGCTCCCGCTCCCACCCCCGCAGGGCGTCGAGGTGCTCCGGGGCCGGAGGCGCGATGTCGACGCCGACGACACGGTCGGCCTTCGAGTGGCGTGCGAGGTGGGACACCAGCTTCCAGCCGGCGTTGCCGAGGGCGCCGGTGACCAGGATCGTGTCGGGTGGGCGGCTCATCGGCCTTCATCCTCTCCGGCAGGCGATCCGCCCGTCGCCTCGGCCGGTGACCCTCCCGATCCGCGCCGCCCGCACGCCCTGTGCGGTGAAGCGTGCCTCGAGGTCTTCGGCGTGGTCCTTCGCCACCGCGACCAGCAGCCCGCCCGAGGTCTGGGCGTCGGCGAGGATCCGCTTGTCGACCTCGCTCTGCCCGTCGGCCCAGGTGACGTGGGACGAGACGTGGGCGAGGTTTTCGAGCGAGCCCCCGGGGACGAGGCCGGCCGCCGCCAGCTCCCGCACCCCCTCGAGGACCGGGACCCGGTCCACATCCAGGGCCAGGTCCACGCTCGAGGCCGCCGCCAGCTCGCGGAGGTGGCCCAGCAGGCCGAAGCCGCTGACGTCGGTGGCGGCGTGGATCCCCTCGGCGCCGCCCATCGCCTCCGCGGCGGCGCGGTTGAGCTGGCGCATCGTGGCGATCCCCACGGCCAGGGCGGCGGGCGGGGCCAGGTCCCGCTTCGCGGCGGTGGCGAGGATCCCGGTCCCGATGGGCTTGGTGAGGAACAGCTCGTCGCCGGGCCGCGCGCCGGCGTTGGTGAGGACGCGGTCCGGGCGCACCGTCCCCGTCACCGCCAGGCCGAACTTGGGCTCCGTGTCTTCGACCGAGTGCCCGCCCACGATCTCGATGCCCGCCTGCCTGGCGACCTCGGCCGCCCCGGCCAGGATCTGCTCGAGGACGGAGAGGTCCAGGCGCTTCGACGGGAAGCCGACGACGCTGAGGGCGAAGCGCGGGGTGGCGCCCATGGCGTAGATGTCGCTCAAGGAGTTGGCGGCGCTGATGGCCCCGAAGTCGCGCGGGTCGTCGCAGATCGGGGTGAAGAAGTCGACGGTCTGGACGAGGGCGAGGTCGTCGGTGAGGCGGTAGACCGCGGCGTCGTCGGAGGTGGCGATTCCGACCAGGACCCGGGGGTCGGTGAGGGGGGGCAGCGACCTCAGGATCGTCTCCAGCTCCTGGGGGCGCAGCTTGCAGGCGCAACCCAGGCCGTGGGTGAAGCGGGTCAGGCGCACCGGCCCCTCGGTGTCGTCCGTCACGACGGTGGCGGCGCCCTCTCCCCGCATCCGCACCACTGCCTCGGCCACGACCCGTGCGGCCTCGTCCACTTCTCCTTCGGTGGTCGCGCGCCCCACGGAGAAGCGCACGGTGCCCATGGCCTCGCGCACGGGGACCTTCATGGCCTGGAGCACGGTCGAGAGATCGACGCCCTCGGCGTGGCAGGCGGCGCCGGCCGAGGCCGCCACCCGGTCCCCCACCTCCGCCAGGAGGGTGGAGGCGTCGACGCCGGCGAAGCAGACGCTGAGGGTGTTGGGGAGGCCCTGCTCCAGGTCGCCGTTGACCCGCACCGGACCGAGTTGCTCTTCGAGAGCGGCGCGCAGGCGGTCGCGCACCGCGCGCGTGCGACGGCCCGTCTCCTCCAGGCGCTCGCCGGCCAGCGCCGCCGCCTTGCCGAGCCCCACGATCTCGAGGACGTTCTCGGTGCCGGCGCGGCGGTTCGACTCGTGCCCGGCGCCGTGCACGAGCTTGGGCAGCGTGTGGCCCGAGCGGATGTAGAGCGCCCCGACGCCCTTGGGCGCGTAGAGCTTGTGCCCGGCCACGCTCAGGAAGTCCACCCCGAGCTCGTCGACCCGGACCGGGATCTTGCCCACCGACTGCGCGGCGTCGGTGTGGACGAGGACGCCGTGCTCGCGGGCGATGGCCGCGATCTCCGCGATCGGCTGCACCGTGCCCACCTCGTTGTTGGCGTGCATGATCGTCACCAGGATGGTCCCGGGACGGATCGCCCGGGCGACGTCCGCGGCGTCGACGCGACCGCGGGCGTCGACGGGGAGGTACGTGACCTCGTAGCCCTCGGCCTCCAGGGCCTGGCAGGGCTCGATCACCGCCGGGTGCTCGACCGCCGAGGTGACGATGTGGCGGCCGCGATCACGCCGCGACGCGGCGACGCCCTTGATCACGGTGTTGTTGGACTCCGAGCCCCCGCTCGTGAAGAGGATCTCCTCGGGGCGGCAGCCCAGGAGGGCGGCGAGCTGCCCGCGCGCGGTCTCGATGGCCTGCCGGGCGGTGGCGCCGTAGGCGTGGCTGCTGGAGGGGTTGCCGAAGTGCCGGTGGAGGAACGGCAGCATCGCCTCCGCCACCGCCGGGTCGATGGGGGTGGTGGCGTTGTAGTCGAGGTAGATCGGGGACTCGGGCATGGGGTTCGAGCCTGATTACAGCACGTCCGGCTCGCCTCGTGGACCGGTCAGGCTTCGCAACCCCGCGGAATCGGCGGGAATCCGCGACCGCGATGTGAAAGAATCGCCGCGCCCGCGGAACGTCGGGGCCGGGAGGACACATGGAAGGATCGGTCGACCGAGAAGCCTGCCCCCACTGCGCGGAGCCCGCCGCTCTCGACGCCCGGATCTGTCCGTACTGCCAGATGAGCCTGCTCGTGTCGGTCAAGGCCACGGCGCCGGTCACGGATGGTCGCCGCCGCTATCAGGTGGCGCGTGCACTGTCTCGGCTCGGCCCGCCGCTCAAGGACCTGAGGACGGTGCAGTCCGCGCTCACCCGTGGCGCGCCCATCGCCACCGGCCTGACGAGGGCTGCCGCCGGTCGGATCCTCGATACCCTGGCGGAAGGCGGCCTGGAGGGGACGGTGGGCGTCGACCGCGGACAGGGCATCCCAGGGTGGGTCCGCTCGGCGGGTCTCGGCGCACTGGCCGTCGGGGCGCTCGTCGTCGCCGCCTGGTGGGCCGTGGTGGGCGGCCGGCCCGATACGCCTCCCGAGCCGCCCTCCGGACCTCCGGCAGCCTTGACGGGAGCGCCCCCCGCAGGACCGCCGCCCCCCGCGGCGGGGCCGGCGGCGCCTGACTCCGCGGCGGTGATACGCGGAGCTCTCCCCTCGACGGTAGCGTTGCGCTGCGGACCGAACATCGGCTCGGGCTTCTTCGTGAGCGGGGAGCTCGTCCTCACGAACGCGCACGTGCTGTGCGAGGACAGCCCGGTGGTGGTGCGCTCCGACGGCCAGCAACTGCGCGGGGCCGTCCTCCAGCGCGACGACCGCCTCGACCTCGCGCTGGTGAGTGTGATGGGGGCCGGGGCCACACCCCTCCCCTTGGGCGACGCCGCGGCTGTGGCCGTTGGGGACCGGGTCTTCATGGTGGGAAGCCCGATGGGCTCCGAGTTCACCGTCCACGAGGGGATCGTCAGCAACCACACGTCCGTCCTCGGAGTCGCCTATCTGCAGGTCGACGCCAACGTGAACCCGGGGAACAGCGGCGGCCCCCTCCTGGATCGCTCTGGGAAGGTCGTCGGGATCGTCTCGCTGAAGCGGGTCGGGGCGGAGGGCATGAGCTTCGCCCTTCCGGTGAACTACGCCTGGTCGGAGGCCGCCTTCATTCCGCCTCCCGCCACCGGGGACTCGGAGCGGTTCCGCGAGATGGTGGCGGCCGCCCAGGGAGACGGCAGCGCCCTGGCGAGCCAGCTGGAGGTGGACGATCAGCCGGGGATCGTCAAGCTGGAGCGAACGCGGGAGTCGTCGTTCACCGCGTGGATCGCGCGGTTCTCGGCGGGGTGGCCCGCCCGCGAGGACTTCGCCTTCAACGTGCTCTCCGCCGGGGAGAAGGTGTGCACGGTGAAATCCTCGGTCGAGGAGTGGAAGGAAGTCGAGATCGGGCAGGTCCGCTCCGACCGCGTGCAATCCTGGCTGCAGAGCCATGGCCTGGACGCGCGGTTCTACGTCGGCGAGGCGCAGCTCTTTCTCGGGCCCTGCCCCCGGCAGGTCAGGCTCGGCCAGCTCGAGCTGGTGGACGGTCGCCCGGAAGCGGCGCGGGTTCCCATCTCCTACTAGAATCCCCCGGAGCGCGAGGGCGTTCCCGGCGGGAGGTCGGGCCACGGCGAAAGGGGTGGACGTGAGGCACGTCATCTTCGACATCGGCGGGGTCCTGATCGACTACGACTTCCAGCGGTTGGCCGCCGCGCTGTCGGCCCGCACCGACCAGGACCCGGGCCGCCTGCTGGCCCTCCTCGCGCAGGACGTCGTCCACGAGGTCGAGACCGGACGGACCGACCCCGAGGACTTCTTCCGCCGGGTCATGGCGCCGCTTCTCCCCGGCATGTCCTACGACGACTGGGTCGCCGCCTGGGCGGACAACTACTCGGTGAACGCGCCGGGCTGGACGCTCCTCGAGGACGCCCGCGAGAACGGGAGGACGGTCAGCCTCCTCAGCAACCTGGCGCCGTACAACCAGCTCGCCATCGAGCGCAAGTTCCCGCACTTCTTCCGCACCCCCCACCACCGCTTCTACTCCTACGAGCTCGGCCTCCAGAAGCCGGACCCGCGCATCTACGTCGCGGCCTGCCGGGCCCTGGGCGCTGCCGCCGACGAGTGCTTCTTCCTGGACGATCTGGAGGAGAACGTGGTGGGCGCCCGCGAGGCGGGAATGCGGGCCCTCCGATTCCAGAACGAGCGGATTCCCCAGATCCGTGAGACGCTCGGGCTCCCGGCGCCCCCGCGGAGCTTCGCGGCGGCCCTGGAGGGCTGAGGGATGTCCGACACCCTCGTCCAGCTCCTCCGGGACGCCCGGGGGATCCTCGTCTTCACCGGGGCCGGGATCTCGACGGGGAGCGGCATCCGCGACTTTCGGGGCCCGCAGGGCGTCTGGAAGACGCGGCAGCCTGTCTACTTCGACGACTTCCTGAGCTCCGAGGCGGCCCGTGTCGAGTACTGGGACGAGAAGCTCGAGGCCTGGCCCTCGTTCCGGGACGCCCGGCCGAACGCCGCCCACACCGCCGCGGTGGCGCTGGAGCGGGCGGGCAAGCTGCAGATGGTGCTGACCCAGAACATCGACGGTCTCCACGGGCGCGCCGGGACCTCTCCCGAGCGGCTGGTGGAGATCCACGGAACGGCCGGCGAGGTGGAGTGCCTGTCGTGCCACCGGCGGAGCGAGCCCGGCCCACACATGGAAGAGTTCGCCCAGACGCGGAAAGCCCCGGTGTGCGACTGCGGCGGCCTCCTCAAGCCGGCCACGATCAGCTTCGGACAGAGCCTGCGGACGGAGGATCTGCGGAGGGCGGCGCGGGCGGCCGAGGAGTGCGACCTCGTCGTCGCCCTGGGCTCGACCCTCTCCGTCCACCCGGCCGCGTCGTTTCCCCTCGCCGCCGCCGAGCGGGGCACGCCCTACGTCATCGTCAACCGGGGCGAGACGGAGCACGACGCCCACCCCGCGGTGACGCTGCGTCTCGAGGGCGACGTGGTCGAGATCTTCCCGCCGGCGGTGGACGAAGCGCTCCTCTAGCTTGCTGCTGTCCCCGCGCGCACGTAGTAGACTCCCCAAGGGTCATCCAAGAGGATCCGAGCGAACCACCGTGGAGCCAAGGCCGCGAAGACGCCGACGCCTGCAGCTGAGATCCTTCGGCCCGGGAGGCCTCACCGCCCAGTCCGTACGCCGCGCCCTGCCGCTCCTGCTCATCGCGGCGGGCCTCGCTCCGCCGGGCTGCCGAAACCCGAAGCCGTCGCCGAACGTCGTCCTCGTCTCGATCGACTGCCTGAATCAACGACAGTTCGAGCGGTCGCTGGAGCTGGGGATGCCGAATCTTCGGGACTTGGCTCAGGACTCGATCGTCTTCTCGCGTGCCTACGCCCACGCACCGTGGACCACCCCGTCGCACATGAGCATGCTCACGGGGCTGTATCCTTCGCAGCACGGCCGAGACATCCCGTACGGTCTCCTGATCCGCTTCCGGAGCGGCGACGATCGCGTTCCCCTGTACCAGACCCTGCCGGAACGGCTCCGAAGCGTCGGCTACGAAGCCGTGGGTTTCGTCGGCGCCGGGTCGATCTCGGCGGCATTCGGCCTCGGCCAGGGGTTCTCCGTCTACAACGAGACCGGCCGCAACAATGACCAGCAGTCCGACCTCCCGGAGACGCTCTCCCGCGTCAGGGCCTGGATCGACACCCGCCAGAAGGGACCGTTCTTCCTGTTCGTTCACACCTACGAGCTGCACTATCCACTCGCACAGGGGCGCACGCCCTTTCGGCGGGCGATCGATTACCTGGACGAAAGGCTCGGCGAGCTGTTCTCGATGCTCCGGGATCGCGGTCTCTACGACTCCTCGCTGATCATCCTCACCGGGGACCACGGCTCCCACATGATCCATACCGAGGGGAAGTGCTGCGTGCACGGCGCCGGACACTACGAAGAGAACCTTCGGGTGCCCCTCGTCCTGAAGTTGCCGAGCTCCGGGGCCACCGGGGGGCGGGATCTGCTGGTCCGCCACATCGACATCCTCCCGACCGTGCTGGACGTGGTGGGACTCCCGACCGAGCCCTACGCGGGGCCCGGCTCCTCGATCCTGAAGCGTCTCGCGGACGGGGGGCGAGCGAAAGAGATCTACTCCTATTCCGAAGCGGACGGGCGGTGTCGATCGCGGCGCGCCATCGTGGGGACGAGGTACAAGTACGTCTACACACCCGACCGGCCGGCGGATCGGCTCCTGACCGAGTCGCCGTACTTCTTCGACGATCTCTGCGCGACGAAGGCGGCCTGCACGGACGTGGCACCCGAAGAGCTGTACGACCTGCGCGCGGACCCGTTCGAGGAGGAGAACCTGCTGCTGGGCTCGTTGAGCCGGGAGGAGGCGCTCACCCTCGATCGGCTGCGGGAACGCCTGACCGAGCATCTGAACCTGGCGCCCCACTACCGGCATCGACTCGTGGTGGGGGGTCCGTCGGCCGACGCCCTCGACGACGCGACCCGGGAGGCCCTCCGCGCGCTGGGCTACCTCCAGTGAGTCCGAGGCGATCGCCCGCAGCTACTTGCGAGCGGAGACGGTGAGGTACCAGCCCCAGTGGCGCGCCAGACTCTCGAGTCGCCGCCGGCGCGCGCCGTGGACGGGCTTCGCAAACGGAACGAAGTGCCAGGGCTCGACGTGGTCGGTCCGGATGCGAACCTCCCCGAAGGCCTCGAACAATCTCCGGCATTCCCGACGGCTCAGGACCGTGACGAGGGGCACCGCTTCCGAGTCCGCGGATCGATACTCGATGTCGGAGAGCATTCGCCGATAGCCCTTTCGGCGCAGCTCACCGAGCCGAATGCCCCGCCACAGGACGGTGTAGATCCAGTGGAAGGCCGAGTGACGGTGGTACAAGCCCACGATGGCCGTCCCCCCGGGCCGCAGGACCCGGCGAATCTCGTCCACAGCCTGCCCGATCGCCGGCGTGTGGTGGAGCACGCCGTACGCGTAGACGACGTCCACGCTGCTGTCGGCCATCGGAATCCGCTCCGCGTCGCCGCGCACGAGGCGAGTCTGCAGCCCCTCGATCTCGAACCTTCGGCTCGTCAGCTCCAGGTGCCGCCGCGTCAGGTCGAGGGCGAACATCTTTGCCCCGCCTCGGGCGAACTGCGCGTGGTCCGTACCGAGCCCCGGCCCGATCTCGAGGAGTTCCTTTCCGGCGAAGCCCCCGAAGTCGACGACGTCGCGCAACCAGGGTGCGTAGGATTCGTAGCGCTCCCGGTCGACCGTCTGAAAGAACACGGGCGTACCCGGCGCGTGCTCCGGGGCGGTCTCCGCCCCGCAAGGATCGGTGTTCCACTGCTTCTGGGTCTCAGCCTTGTCGTCACGTTCGTCCAAGCAGGAACCTCCGGTCACCGCTGCGCACGACCCACGATACCAGGGATGAGCTTCCTCATCGGGCGGGCCGGAGGGTGAGGCGAAGTGGTATCCTGCCTGCGCGTCTCGCCGAAGGTCCCTTGCGGTGGGGTCTGTGCCTGCGAGCCGTACCCGCAATGGCCACGGATACACCCCCAGGTCGAGAATCGGCGGACCCCGGGCGCAGGTTGACCTCGACCGCCTCCCAGGACAGCCAGCCCGGGCCCACGATCCGTATCGCCCCACGGGATCCCGCGTGACGACGCCGCCCTGGTCGTATCATTGTCGGATGCTGCCCGGGGAGACGCGACCATGACGTACCCCCTCCTCGCTCTGGCGACGGCCTTCTTCCTCTCGCTCCTGGCCACGCCGGCATGCCGCGCCGCCGCTCGCCGCTGGGGGCTTCTCGACCGGCCGAACGAGCGCTCGTCCCACCAGAGGGTGGTGCCACGGGGCGGGGGGACCGCGATCGCCCTGTCGGTGCTCGCCACACTCGCGCTCCTGGGGTCGGCCTGGGTCGACCACCCGGCCGCGATTCCCATCCTGCTGGGTGGCGTCGCCCTGGCGCTCATCGGGCTGGCCGACGATCGCGCCAGCCTGTCCGCCTTCACACGCCTCGTGGCTCAGCTCGGCGTCGTGGGCCTGGTCGTGCTCGAGGTGGGGGGATTCGAGCGCATCCCGTTGCCGACCCTGCTGGAGCACAGCCTGGGGCCGCTGGCCGCAGCCGCCACCGTCCTCTGGATCGTGGCGGTCGTGAACTTCTACAACTTCCTCGACGGGATCGACGGACTGGCCGCCCTGCAGGCCGTCGTGACCGGGGCGGGCATCGTCCTCGCGGTCTGGGATCCGTTCGCCGCCCTGCTGGCGGCGGCGCTGGTGGGAGCGGCGGCGGGTTTCCTGCCGTTCAACTGGGCACGGGCCACCGTGTTCCTGGGCGACAGCGGCAGCTATTTCCTTGGATACACTCTCGCCGCGCTCCCGCTCCTCGCTCCGCCGGACCTGCGCTCGCAGGCAGCGGTCTTCGTTGGTGTGAGCCTGTGGCTGTTCCTGGCCGACGCGACGTGGACGCTCGTCGGCCGCGCCCTGCGCGGCGAACGCCTCTACGAGGCGCACCGTGAGCACCTCTACCAGAGGCTGGCCCAACGCTGGGGACACGCCAGGGTGACGATGGCCATCGGGGTGGGCTCGATCATCCTGACCGCGGCGGTGGTGCTCTGGTGGCGCACCGACGACCGCGTGTGGGCCTGGGCGGCCGGCGGGCTGGGGTTGGTGCTCTTCGGAGTCGAGTGGAGGATGGCGCGATCCGCGGGACCTCGCGTGGCGATGGCCTGGCGCTGGCCCGTGCGCCACTGGCTCGCTGCGGGACGCCGGCTGGTCCTCACTCTGGGTCTGGACGCGCTCCTCATCTGGGCCTCCTTCTACGCGGCTCACGTCCTGCGCTTCGAGGGCCAGATTCCGCTCGAGAACCGGCAGATCTTCGAGCGCTTCCTGCCGCTCTTTCTCGTGATCCGGCTCTCCCTGCACCTCGCCTTCGGCCTGCACCGCTGGTCCTTCCGGCTCTCGGGCTTCTACGAGGCCATGCGGGTCGTGACGGCCACGGCGGTCGGCACGGTCGGCTTCGTGGCCGTCTTCTACTTCCTCCAGACTCCGGGCCCGCCACGCTCGGTGCTCGCGATGGAGTTCTTCCTGACCGCGAGCCTCGTGGGCGCCTTCCGTTTCTCGCCTCGGCTCGCGAACAACTGGCTGCTGGCGCAGAGCCGCTCTCGATCGGCCACGCGCGTGCGCACGCTGATCGTGGGCGCCGGCTCGGCGGGCGATCTCCTGCTCCGCGACCTGCTGCGCTCCGACGAGCACTCGTACGAGGTGGTCGGCTTCGTGGACGACGACCCGAGGAAGTGGGGCCAGTGGATCGGGGGCTCCCCGGTCCTCGGGCCGATCGAGAAGCTGCCCACGATCGCGAAGGGCCGCGAGGTGGAGCAGCTCCTCTTCGCCATCCCGCGGCTGGCGGCCGCGCGCGTGCGGGAGATCCTGGCCGCGTGCGCCGATCTGAAGCTCAGCTACAAGATCCTGCCGGTCTCCTTCGCCTACCTGAACGACCGGGTCAGCGCTTCCGCTCTCTCCGATCTCTCGCCCGATCACCTGCTGCCCCGGAACCAGGTGCGCTTCGACGAGGACGAGCTCGACGCAGCTGGTCCGCGGCCGGCGGATCCTGGTCACGGGGGCGGCGGGCTCGATCGGCAGCGAGGCCTGCCGGCAGGTCGCCGCCCACTCCCCCGCCGTCCTGGTGCTCGCCGACATCGACGAGAACAACCTGTATTTCCTGTTCCACGACCTCCGGCGGAGGCACCCCGATCTCGCCGTCCATGCCCAGGTCGTGGACATCCGGGACGCCCCGCGCGTGGAGCAGCTCCTCGGCGAGTACCGTCCGCACGACGTCGTCCACGCCGCCGCCCACAAGCACGTGCCGCTCATGGAGTACGCCCCCGAGGAGGCCGTCAAGAACAACGTGATCGGCTGCCTGAACCTGGTGAACGCGGCCGACCGTCTGGGGGTGGAGCGCTTCGTCCTCGTCTCGACGGACAAGGCAGTGAACCCCGCAAGCGTGATGGGAGCGACCAAGCGAGTGGCCGAGCTCCTGGTCCAGCACCAGGCGGCGCGGTCGCGGACCCGCTTCACCACGGTCCGATTCGGCAACGTGCTGGGCAGCGCCGGCAGCGTCGTGCCGCTCTTCAAGGAGCAGGTCGCGCGCGGCGGCCCCGTGACCGTGACCCACGCCGACTGCCGGCGCTACATGATGACGATTCCCGAGGCGGTGGGCCTGGTGCTCCTGGCCGGGCTTGGCGGCCCCGGCGAGCTGCTGATCCTCGAGATGGGCGAGCCGATTCGGATCCTCGACCTCGCCCGCATGATGATCTCGCTGTCGGGCCACGTCCCCGACAAGGACATCCCGATCGTCATCACGGGCCTCCGCCCGGGCGAGAAGATCGACGAGGAGCTGATGACGGCCGAGGAGGAGGCCGCGAGCCGGGAGATCCGCCCCAACGTCCGCGCGGTCGAGGGCCGGCCTCCGCCCGCGGACCTCCTCGACAGCGTCGCCCGACTGGAGGCCCTGGCCCGCGCCGGCGACCGCACCGGCCTCCTCGACGCGTTGGCTCGGGTCGTCCCGGGCTTCACGCCGGCGCGGGAGAAGGTGGACCGCTCCGCCCGGTCTGCAGAGCCGGCAGTCGACTGCTAAGATGCCCGTACCATGCCGGCTCAGGGGGGAAGGCGGGCTCGGAGGAGGCCGTAGTCCACGACGTCGCGGTGGTGGTGCCGGTCTACCGGGGCGAGAAGACCCTCGGGTCCCTCATCTCCGAGATCGAGCCCTTGACTGCGGCTGGGCAGACCCCTGCCGGCCACCGCTACCAGGTGAGCGAGGTCCTGCTGGTCCACGATGGCGCGCCGGACGGCTCGGCGGCCGTGATGCAGCGGCTGGCACGGGACAAGCCCTTCGTCCGGGCGCTGTGGCTGTCGCGCAACTTCGGTCAGCACCCGGCCACCCTCGCCGGGATGGCGAGCACCGTCACCCGCTGGGTGGCCACCCTGGACGAGGACGGGCAGCAGGATCCCCGAGACATCGCCAAGCTGCTGGACGAAGCGGTCGCCCACGGGGCTCAGCTCGTCTACGCCCGGCCCTCCAACGCGCCGCCCCACGGCTGGCTGCGCAACCGGGCGAGCTCTCTCGTCAAGTGGCTCTTCGTGCGCGTGCTCGGCAATCGCGAGCTCGGGGCCTTCAACAGCTTCCGCCTGGTCGACGGCGAGATCGCCCGAGGCGTCGCCGCCTACTGCGGGGCCAACGTGTACCTCGACGTGGCCCTCTCCTGGGTCGTCACCGGGGCGCGCCATTGTCCCGTCGAGCTGAGACGCGAGCGGGGCCGCGGCTCCGGCTACAGCACCAGCCGTCTGATCGGCCACTTCTGGCAGCTCGTGCTCACCTCCGGCACCAGGCCGCTGCGTCTGATCGCCCTGCTGGGTCTCTTCGCCATCGTGCTGGCCATCGCGATCAGCGCGTACGTCCTCTGGGGTCGGCTGAATCACCAGGTGCCGGTCCAGGGCTGGACGTCCATGATCATCGTGGTCAGCTTCTTCGCCGGTCTCATCCTCGTCTCGCTGGGCATCATCGCCGAGTACCTGGGGGTGGCGGTGTCGATGGCCATGGGCAGGCCACCCTACCTGATCGCGTCGCACCCCCCGCGAGGCGACCGCCAGGCACCGTGAGCACCCTCGCCTGGGTGATCGGCAGCGGTGGCCTGCTCGGGTCCCACGTGACCCGGGCACTCCGACGAGCGCCGCGCTTCATCACCTGGCAGCCCGAGGGGGGGCCGCTGCCGTGGGACGACCCGGGAACGCTCGACGCGCGCCTCGGAGAGGCGTCGCGGGAGTTCGTCCGGGCCGCCTCTGACCATGCCGCCGCCTCCCTCTTCTGGTGCGCCGGAGCGGGGGTGGTGGGCACGCCGGCCGCGGAGCTGGCGTCGGAGTCCCGCGCCTGGGAGCGGCTCCTGACGCGGCTCGGGTCGGCGCGAGCGGCGGGACGGCGGCGCACACCAGCGACCGCTGAGCGTGTTCCTGGCCAGCTCCGCCGGTGGCGTCTACGCCGGGCAGCTCGGAGCCCCCGCTCACGGAGGCCTCGCCCGCGCAACCTCTGCTCGGCGTACGGGGAGGCCAAGCTGCACCAGGAGCGGACGCTGGCCGAGTGGGGCTCGCGGCACCCCGAGGCCTCGACCCTGGTGGCCCGCATCTCCAACCTCTACGGACCGGGGCAGAAGGGGGACAAGCCGCAGGGGCTCATCTCCCAGATGTCGCGATGCCTGATCCACCGCCGGCCCGTTCACATCTACGTCCCTCTCGACACGATCCGCGACTTCGTCTTCGCCGAAGACGCGGCCGGCGTCCTCGTCCGTTGGATGGAGCGGCTCGGCGATGAGGCGAGGGAAACCGAGCGGGGCGTCCACGTCCTGAAGATCTGCGCCTCGGAGCGAGCCACCAGCATCGCGGGGCTGATCGGGGTCTTCCGCCGGCTCGCCAAGCGCCCGCTTCGGGTCGTCTCGGGGCTCCACCCGCTCAGCGGACAGCACCCGATGCGACTTCAGTTCCGCTCCGAGGTCTGGCCCGACGAGCCGCGCCCCGACGCGACGACACTCCTCTCCGGCATCGACCGCGTGATCCGCCACCAGCTCGCCCTCTACCAGGCCGGGACGCTCGCTCCCCCCGAACCTGGGCGCCCGGGCAGCACGGAAGGACCGATGGCTCCCCACCGGGCGCGGAGGGGAGCCGGAAGCGCATGATGCGCCCCTCGAAGACGACGACGGCCGCCGTCCTCTGTGCGGTGGCGATGGCGCTCGCTCTACGTGAGCCCGGTGCTGGGCGACGCCGTCCGGAAGGGTCTCGAATGGCCGATCTGGCTCGACCACAAGGAGGCCGGCGCCCTGACGAGCTACGGGAAGTGGTGGGTCATGGCCCCACACCGCTACTTGAGCGACGGCTCGAGCGGCGAGTTTCCCGTCTTCACCTACTACCTGTCCGACTCGCTGGTCAACCTGATCGCCGAGCTCGGACGATGGCCGGCCATCACCGTGCAGGCCGTGATCTACGGCCCCCTCCTGGGGTTCGCGTTTCTGCTGCTCAACTATCTCGCGATCGCCGCGGTCGTCCGTGACTCGCGGGTCGCGCTCTGGGCCAGCCTCCTCATCTCGCTCGGGGGGAACACCTCGTTCCTCGATCGGTCCGACCCCGTGTCCGGCTTCCCCCTGAACTTCATCCTGCACGTGCCCTTTCAGGCCCTGTCGCTCGGGCACCGCGCAGAGCCTCGGCTGGGTGCTCTTCCTCCCTTGCCTGAGCCTCACCCACCTCGCCTACCGCCACTTCAGCGTGCGGCGGGCGATCGCCGCCGGGGCCGCGTTGGGCCTGCTCCTCCAGACCCACACCCTCACCTTCGTGAACGTGGCCTTCGTCCAGCTTCTCTACGTGGTCCTGGCCAACGCCTTCGAGCGACCGCGAGACCGCCGTTTCTCGGTCTGGCTTCTCGCCCTCGGTCTCGTGACCGTGACCTTCGTGTACCTGGTGGCGACGCGCCCCCGGGTCTCCTTCGCCAGCCTGGTGGCGCTCGGTGTGCTCGCTCTGGTCGCGACCTTCCTGGTGGATCCCAACAAGCGCTACTACCTCTGGGGCTATGGCACCGCCGCTCTGGTGGTGGCCCCCTACGTCCTCGTGCTGGCGCGGCACGTCCGCGTTCTGGGCACGCTTCCGGATTCCTGGACGGTCCACTCCGGGGTCGGCCTGGTGGGCCTGGCGCTCTTCTTCGCCGCCTACGGACTCGGGGCGGTCTTCGCCTATCGCCGCTACCGCGACCGGCCGGTGTTGATCTGGACCTCGGCCATGCTCGGGGCGACCGCGTTTCTCGCGTTCAACCACCTGTGGCACTGGGACAACCACGCCTACCGTTTCGCGATCGACCTGATCTTCCCGCTGGGCATCCTTGCCGCCCTGGGCCTGCGGCACGCCCCCCGCTCGCTCGCTGTCGTGCTCGGCATCTGGCTGGGCGCCGTGTGTCTGTGGAACGTGGGGAGATTCGTCGCGGGCGAGCGGACCTGGGTGCGCTTTCGGGTCGCCGAGGCCGAGCGGGCGGACTTCCTGAGCACCCTGCGAGAGACGACGGCCGAGGTGGAGGGAACCGGGGCCCGCCTCCTGGTCCCGGCCGAGGTGGGCTACCCACGCGGCGTCTTCCAGACCGCGCTTCTCATGAGCTACTCCCGCATCCCGGCCTTCGTGCCCGACTATCGACACGTCCTCTGGCGCGAGCGCTACTACAACCGGCTGGGTCTGTTCTGCTTCCTCTTCCCCGGCTATCCGAACGAGGACACCCAGTTCAACCGCCGCGGGTGCGAGGAGGCCCTGGACCCGGAGCCCGAGCTGCTGGAGATCCGCGACCCCCGGATCAAGTCGGCGATCCTGCCCCTCTACTCGATCGAGATGGCCGCCGCACCCGGCCAGCCCTTCTCGCGATTCCTGAAGGAGGCCGGCCCGCGGTACGGGTGGCCGACGGTGGTCGACACGGACCGCACGACGCTGCTCCTGACGGACGGTGGCGGAACTGGCAGGCGTGGCTCGTCTCGTCGAGGGTCACTCGACAGCCGGCACGCTCTCGATCCACCTGGAGGTGGCGAACCCGGGCCCCCACGTCCTGATCCTCGGAGGCCGAGAGCTCTCGGAGCGGGCGCCAGGGATCGTCCTCGACGGGCGGGAGCTGGCAGGCGGTTGCCGATCCCCGAACTGGGCGGTGTTCGCGCGCGACCTCGCCGCGGGCGCGCACCGGCTCGAGCTCCCCTCTCACGACGGCGGCGCCGAGCCGGAGAGCGACTACCTGTACTTCGTGGCCCTGATCCACCGAGACTGGCTCCCCCGGTACGTGACGCTGCGGTGCTCCCCAGAGACGGACGAGCACGGCGCCGGCGGGATGTCAGAAGTACCGCCCGAGAATGAAGCAGAGACAGTACACGTGGACGGTCGCGGCCAGGACCAGTAGCAGTGCGCCCCGGGTGAGGAGCGTCGGCAGCCGCCCAGGCGTCTCGACCAGGGCGGACGCCGGTCGGTCGGCCAGGGCCAGCCAGCTCCCGAGAACGGTCAGGACCACCAGGTACCAGCCGATCAGGTAGCGTCCCTGCAGGGCCATGGGGAGATCCTGGGTGGCGAGCGTGAAGACGACGAGAGAGGCGGCGGCGCCCAGGCCGAGGGCGAGGAGCCAGAGGAACCGCCTGACCTGCCGCCCTCGAGCCAGGTGCAGGAACAGGCCCACGGACGCCGCCCCGGTGAGGAGCGACAGCAGGGAGAGAAACCGCCGAGGGGGTATCGTGTCGAGCCACCCGAAGCCGGCCCAGAAGCTGGTGAAGAGCAGGAAGTCGGGATCGCGCAGCCGGAACATCGTGGCCGTCGTCGCGAGGACGCTCACGACCCGCTCCTCCACGGTCAAGGGTCGCGGTGGCTCCAGCTCGAGGTGGGGATAGGCGACGAGAACAGAGCCGACGAGCGACGCAACCACCAGGACCGCCAGGCCGATGGCGACCCAGCGCGCGAGCTCCTCCGCGAACCGGGCGACCCGGGTACCGACCGCATTCCGCAACGGACCGAGAGCGACCTCCACCAAGGCCGCCACGACGACGAGGCCACCAGCGAGCGCGGGTTGGTCGAGAAGGCTCTCGACCGCAGCCCTGAGGCTCGCTGTCACGAAACTCGTGTAGACCATCACCATCCGTCGGAACGCGTCGTTGAGAAGCAGGTAGAAGAGCCCGCCCCCCAGCCCGAAGCCCGCCCAGAATACGAAGGCGGAGCGCAGCCGGCCCCCGGGACGGCCGGGACCCAGCAGGACCCGCGCGAGCAGGGCGATGGCCACGACGGCGGCCATGGGCCAGGGTGAGCGACCCGCGGCCAGCATCGATCCCGTGGCGAGGCCGAGCGGCAGTCCGACCCAGTGGGCACGGGGGCCGTCGAGAAACAGGATCGCCAGGCTCATGGCGAGGAGGACGTAGACCGCGCAGAGGATCGCCGTCTCGGACACGTGCATCGCGAAGAAGGGCAGGGCGGGAACGAAGAGGAAGGGGAAGCACAGCCACTGGGGGTAGGCCGCGGCGGCGCACGCCGCGGCCAGGGCCGTCATCACCCCCAGGGCCAGAGCGAACAGCAGGGAGTTGAGCAGACGGAGGGAGAGAAGCACGCGCGAGACGGGCAGACCCCGGAGGACGGATCCCGCGCCCCGCCAGAGGGCGGCCACGGTCGCGGAGCGCATCTCCACCTCGGTCGCCCGAAGCTGCGGGTCGTCCGTGTGGCCGGGGCGGCCCCGGTCCACCGTGCGGAACCGCTCTTCTGAGTGGTACCGGATCCTGAGCAGGTGGGTGTCGCCCATCCAGGCCACGATCTCGCCTGGCCAGGACTCCTCCCCCACCAGTTCGGCCAGGCCCAGCAGGTGGTAGGGCTCGTCCGGACCCATGAGGGGCGGGGTGAGGGTCGAGTAGAGCACGGTCAGGCTGCCGGCCAGCAGCGCCGCCCCCGCGCCCGACGACGCCACGAAGGAGAAAAAGGAGGGTTCGCCGGGCTTGGGCGCGCGTCGCGTGGGGAAGACGAGGCAGCCGGCGAGACCCAGGCCGACTCCGCCGCCGAAGAGCAGCCAGAGCCAGCGGGTGCCGGGGGAGATGCGCCACATGTCGTTGAGGAGCACGACCCGCGGAGCGGTGGGCGGGTGGTCGACGACGAAGCCACGGACCCTCAGCGGAGGCCCGGCCTCCGCGCCGGGCGCCCCGACCTCGAGGCCTCCGAACTCGGCGCCGGCATCGCGGGGCCGATGCGCCCAGAGGGCCAGCGGGGCGCGGCCTTCGACCTCGACGGTCAGGTCCAGGCGCTCGCGCGACCGCTCCTCCTGGCCGGCGCACGAGGGGGCAGGACGGAGGACGAGCGGCGTTCTCAGGCCCGGCATCTCGGCGTCTTCGACCGCCTCGAAGTGGCAGGGTGTGCCTCGCACGCGCAACGTCGCCCCCACCAGACGCCCGCCCGCCCCTCCCCGGGGTGGACCGAGATACAGCCACAGCTCGTCGTGGGCGAGCAGGCGCGGAAGGTCGGGCGCGGACAGGGCGAGCCGGTGAACGGTCGTTCCCCGGGGGCTCACCCGGGCATCGAGGGGCACCGCGACCAGAGGCCCCCGAAGCGGCCTCGGGACGAGGGGTTCTCGCACCGTGACGCGGGCGCTGGGCAGGAGAAGGAACAGAGCGAGGACCGATCCCAGCAGACCCAGGAAGAGCAGGGCCAGCGACCGCCGCGCTGAGAGCCTCCGGTCGCGCATGGGCCGCGCCAGTATAGGGGGCGGCCGAAGGCGCGGACAAGCCGGGCGAGCTTGATTCTCGTGGCTTCCGGCGACCATACTCCTCGGTTCCCATGTCTCGGCTCACCCGCTACGCGGCGGCGCTCTACCACATCGGGCCTCGCCAGGCCGGCCGTCTGCTCCTCCAGAGGGTGCGCCGGCACACGCGACGCTACGAGAGGTACACCCGCCCGGAGAACGACCTCGAATGGGTCGGCCGGGCGTCCACGCCCTTTCTCGGGCACAGCGGGGGCGCGGAGATCGAAGGCGGCCGCTTCACCGCGGTGGGGCTGACCCGAGAGATCGGCGATCCCCCGCGGTGGGACAGCGACGGACCGCTCCTCTGGCTCTACAACCTGCACTACTTCTCGTTCCTCCACACGCTGCCCCGTGACGAGCAGATTCGTCTCGTCCACGACTGGATCGATCGGTACACCCCGAGCCCTCGCCGGCCCGGCTGGATGCCCTATCCGATCAGCCTGCGGCTCCGCCACTGGACCCATCGGCTCCTCGAGGGCGACTGGCCGGCGAGCGGGCGCGCAAGGCTGCTCGGCTCGATCGAGGCCCAGGCGCGGTGCCTCGCCGACGGCCTGGAGCTCCACCTGCGAGGCAACCACCTCCTGGAGAACGCCCTGACCCTGAAGCTGCTCTCCGCCTGCTTTCGCGGTCCCTCTGCCGAGAGATGGGGCCTGCGGGGGGACGAGCTGCTGCGACGGGAGCTCAAGGAGCAGTTCCTGGCCGACGGAGGCCACTTCGAGCGCTCGCCCACCTATCACGCGCTCCTGACCCGGGGACTCCTCGACCTGGTCAACGTCCTGCCCGAGTCGGATCCACTGCGGGAGCACCTCCTCGGTCGGCTCCCGGCGATCCTGCAGTTCACGGCGGCCCTGCGTCACCCCGACGGCGAGATCGCCCTGTTCAACGACGCCGCGTTCGGGATCGCCCCGCGTCCCGACGCGGTGCTCGACTACGCGGCCCGACTCGGCATCGGGGCTCCATCGGCCGAGACGATGTCCTTCCCCGAGAGCGGCTATCACGTGTGGCGCCGCGGCGGCGACGCCATCGTGGTCGACGCGGGTCCCATCGGGCCTGACTACCTGCCCGGGCACGGTCACGGCGACATCTTCTCCTTCGAGCTCAGCCTGGACGGACGACGAGCCGTGGTGGACGGGGGCACGTCGACGTACGAGATCGGCGCGGAGCGGGACTGGGTGCGGTCCACGCGCGCCCACAACACCGTCGAGATCGCGGGCACGGACCAGTGCGAGTTTTTCTCTGCGTTTCGGGTCGGCCGGCGCGGGCGACCCCGTGACGTGACGACGAGCGTGTCCGAGGAGGGCCTTCACGTGGCGGGTTGGCACGACGGATACCGTCGACTGCCGGGGCGCCCCGTCCACCACCGTGAGCTGGCCTTCGTGCCGCCCGGAGTCCTCCTGGTCTGGGACACGGTCGAGTCGGGTCGGCCCCAGTCGGCGGTGTCCCGGCTCCGCTTTCCCCCGGGCGCCCAGGTGCGACCCGTCAGCCCGCTGACGTTCTCCGTCCAGATCGAGGGACGCGAGCTCGTGCTGCGTGCGTTCGGGGCCGACCCCAGGATCGAGGCCGACCACTACGCCCCCCGCTTCGGCGAGAGGCTCCCCTGCCCGGTCCTGGCGCTCCGCAAGGGCCCGGCACCGGAGTTCGGCTTGTGCTCGCGCGCCGTGACCTCCCGACCCGGATCGAGGCCGGGGGCGCCGAGGTGGCCGGCCGTCGGGTTGTCCGCCGCGCCCGGCGAGGCACGCCCCCAACCACGAGCGAGGCGGCGTGAGAATCGCCCTGATCAGCCACTACTTCTGGCCGGAGCTGGGCGCCCCCAGCGCCCGGCTCCTGGAGATGGGCCGCTCCTGGGCCAGCGCGGGGCCACGACGTCACCGTGGTCACCAACTTTCCGAACCACCCCACGGGGGTGATTCCCGAGGGATACCGCGGCAAGTCGTTCCTGATCGAGCTCCACGAGGGCCTGCGGGTCATCCGCTGCCGGACCTACGCCACGCCCAACCGCGGCGTCGTGCGCAAAACGCTGGGACATCTGTACTTCATGCTGCAGGCGGTCGTTCAGGCGACGCCCCATCTGCGCGAGGCGGACGTCCTGGTCGTCTCCTCCCCCACCCTCTTCGCGGCAGTGGCCGCCTTCGTGATCTCGCGGCGGCTCGGCGTGCCGTTCGTGCTGGAGGTGCGGGACCTGTGGCCGGCCATCTTCGTCGACCTGGGCGTGGTCCGGAACCGGCTCGTCATCCGGATGCTCGAGTCCCTGGAGCTCTTCCTCTACCGCCGGAGTCGTGCGGTGGTGACGGTGACCCGCGCGTTCGCCCGCGACATCGCGGCACGCGGGATCGACCCCGAGAAGATCGAGGTGATCCACAACGGTGTCGACCTCGACGCCTTTCAGCCGGGCCCCGGAGACGAGGGGCTGCGCTCCGAGCTCGGGCTCGGGGACAAGCTGATCGTGCTCTACTGCGGGGCCCACGGCATCAGCCACGCGCTGGCCCGCATTCTCGAGGTGGCGGAGCGCCTGCGCGCCGACCCGGGCATCCACTTCCTGTTCGTGGGCGAGGGCGCGGAGAAGGAGGGGCTCGTGGCCCGCGCCCGCGGACTCGCCAACGTCACCTTCCGACCCGCGGTCCCCCGCGACGCGGTCCCCGCCCTGTATCGCAGCGCCGACGTGTGCCTGGTCCCCCTGCGGGCCGTGCCTCTCTTCCGGTCGTTCGTCCCGTCCAAGATGTTCGAGATCCTGGCCTGCGGCCGACCGATCCTGGCCTCCCTCGAGGGAGAGGCCGCGGAGATCCTCGAGGCCTCGGGAGCCGCGATCGTCGTGCCTCCCGAGGACGTCGACGCCCTGGTCGAGTCCGTGCGTCGCCTCGCCGCCGATCCCTCGCTCCGCCGGGACCTCGCCGCTCGGGGTCGACCCTTCGTGGCCGCGCACTACGACCGAGACGCCCTCGCCGAGCGCTACCTGGGGATTCTCGAGGGCGTGACCCACGGCGGAGCGGTGGCCGCACTATAATCGCGCACCCTCCAGGAGCCCTGATTGACCGAACAATCGCCCCGTCCCCTCAAGGTCCTCCACGTCGTGGGGGCGCGGCCCAACTTCATGAAGGTCGCTCCCGTCATGCGCGCCATGGCCGCGCGGGTCGGTCTGTTCGAGCAGCGGCTGGTCCACACCGGGCAGCACTACGACGAGGGAATGTCACAGATCTTCTTCCAGGAGCTGGAGATCTCCCCGCCCGACGACAACCTCGAGGTGGGCTCGGGCACCCACGCGTGGCAGACCGGCCAGATCATGATGCGCTTCGAGCCCGTGCTGCAGGCCTTCGCGCCCGACTGGGTGATGGTGGTGGGTGACGTGAACTCGACCATGGCCTGCACGCTGGTGGCGTCCAAGCTCGCCGTTCGGGTGGCCCACGTCGAGGCGGGCCTCCGCTCGTACGACCGCGGGATGCCGGAGGAGATCAACCGGGTCGTCACCGACGCCCTCGCCGACCTCCTCCTGACGCCCAGCCCCGACGGCGACGAGAACCTCCGGCGCGAGGGCGTGCCGCCGGAGCGGATTCGCCAGGTGGGCAACGTCATGATCGACACCCTCGCCCACAATCTGGAGAAGGCCCGCGCGCGTCGGGCCCCCGACTCGCTCGGTCTGACGCCTCGGCGCTTCGTCTACGTGACGCTGCACCGTCCCTCCAACGTGGACGGACGGGACTCTCTGACCCCGATCGCGGAGTGCCTGAGGGACATGGCCCGCCGCCAGCCCGTCGTCTTCCCGGTCCACCCGCGCACGCGGCAGCGCCTGGCCGACTTCGGCCTGCTCGACGCCCTCCAGTCTCATGACGGGATCCGGCTCGTCGAGCCCGTGGGCTACCTCGACAGCATCGGCCTCGTGGACGAGGCCTCCTGCGTCCTCACCGACTCCGGCGGACTCCAGGAGGAGACGACCTTTCTCGGCGTGCCCTGCCTCACCCTGCGCCCCAACACCGAGAGGCCGATCACCATCAGCCAGGGCTCGAATCGTCTGACGACTCTCGACCGCCTCCGCGACGACCTCGAGGAGGCCAGCCGGCGCCGCGAATCCGGGGCGGAGCTCCCCTGCCCTCCGCTGTGGGACGGACGGGCCGCCGAGCGCATCGCGGACGTGCTTCTCGACCTGTAGGGAGGCCCTACGCCCCGTCAGGCCGCGCGCGTCGCGCCGGACTTGTCCACCCAGTAGTCGAACCAGGCCACCGCGTTGTAGATCGTCCAGACGTAGAGCGAGAACTCCGCTCTCCCCTGGCGGTGTCGGTCGAGCATGTCGAGGACGACCTCACGGTGCGCCGGAAAGCGATCGAAGAAGCGCGTCGACTCCAGCTCCGCCCGCACCGCCTCGCCGAACGGCCCGCGCAGCCACTGGAGCATCGGGGCCCCGAACCCCATCTTCGGCCGGTCGATCACGTCGTCCGGAAGCAGTCCGCGCGCCGACCGCTTCAGCAGCGACTTGGCGACCTCCCCCTCCACCTTCAGCTCCTGGGGCAGGTTCATGGTGAACTCGACCAGCAGGTGGTCCAGGAACGGGACACGCGGCTCGATGGACACGGACATGCCGATCTTGTCCACCCGCATCAGGAGCAGCTCCGGAAGGCGCAGCTTGAACTCCGAGTAGATCATCCGGGTGAGCTGGTCGTGGCCGGGGGCGGCCGCGTCGAGGCGCTCGAAGAAGGACCGGACGATCTCGAAGCTGTCGGCCTTCGCGAAGGCGGGAGGCAGAAGGCCCGAGCGCCGCATCTGCTCGGGCACGGCCAGCGGCTCGAGTCGCTCCCGATCCACGAGCCGGCCCTTGCGCGACTCTCCGTACACGAAGGCGCCGCTCCAGAACGGCTCGCGGCCGCGCCCGGCGCGGTCGACCAGGTCGAGGTAGTGATCGTAGCTGTCGACGATCCCCCCGAGGCCCCGCGCCATCGCCGCGGCCACGCCCCGCGCGGGAGCCGGGACTCGCGAGAACGGCCGCCAGTAGCGCCGGTACATGTCCAGATAGAGCATGTAGGAGCTGTAGCCGCAGAACTGCTCGTCGCTGCCCTCCCCCACCTGGACCACCACCGTCCCGCTGTCGCGCACCAGCTTCGAGACGAAGTAGAGCGGGATGCAGACCCAGTCCGCGATCGGCTCGTCCTGGGAGTGGACGAGCGAAGGCAGGTACTCGCGCATGTCCTTCTCGTCCACCAGGATCTCGTGATGGTCGGTCTTGAAGTGACGGGCCACGCGCCGCGCCCACTCGAGCTCGTTCAGGTGCTCGTGGTCGGAGAAGCCGACCGTGAACGTGCGCACCGGTCGGTCCATGAGCCGCGACATCAGCGCCACGTTGGCCGAGGAGTCGATCCCTCCCGAAAGAAGGACTCCGAAGGGAACGTCCGACATCAGGCGCTTCTCGATCGCGGACGTCAGCAGCTCCCGGGTGCGCCGCACGGCATAGTCGCGGAGCGCCGGCCCGGAGAGGCGCCGAAGCTCCACCAGATCGTCACCCTGGCCCGGGACTGCGTCCCAGTAGGGTTCCGCCTTCATCGTCCCGTCCGCCTGGACGAAGGCACGACAGCCCGCCGGCATCTTGTAGATGCCTCGGAACATGGTGAGAGGGGCCGGGGTCGTGAGGAAGGACAGGTAGTGGTAGACGGCGAGGGGCTCCATGTCGGCCTGCACCTGCGGGTGGCCCAGGAGCGCCTTGATCTCGGAGGCGAAGACGAACGCGTCGGGCGTCCACGCGAAGTAGAGGGGCTTGATGCCGACCCGGTCACGGGCCAGGAACAGCCGTCGCCTCGACTGGTCCCAGATCCCGATCCCGAACATCCCGTGCAGGCGCTCGACCACGCCCGCACCCCACTCCTCGTATCCGTGGACGATCACCTCGGTGTCGGAGTGGTCGGTCCGAAAACGGTGCCCCCGGGCCAGAAGCTCTCGGCGCAGCTCCAGGTGATTGTAGATCTCGCCGTTGAAGACGACCTGGACGCTGCCGTCTTCGTTGGCCATCGGCTGGTTGGCGGTCTCGGAGAGGTCGATGATGGCCAGCCGACGGAAGGCCAGACCCACGTTGCGCCCGGGGTTCAGCCAGGCCCCTTCCCCATCCGGTCCCCGATGCACCATCGTGTCGCGCATGCGCGCGAGGATCTCGGGCTCCACGGGCTGAGCCGTCGAGGACGAGAGCCAGCCGACGATTCCGCACATTCGAGTTCATCCTCCCCGTCGTCTGTCACGGCGCAACCGCCAGTATGAGTTCACCCCTGTGACGTGTCCACCGACGGCCGCGCGGGAATGCGCCGGGCGCCTTCAGCGGCTGCCGTTTGACGCACCACCCGCAAGGCTCGGGGCGGTGGAACCCGATCGAGGTGCTCCGCGGCCGGGAGCCGCCGAGACAAGGGTGTCGGCGCCTCTCGCGGCTCCGTGCGTCTCGCTCTGCAGGGCCCCGGGCCGGAGGAGGAAGACTGGCCAGGCATCGCAATTGCTCTCCTGTCCGGGAGCCGATAGGATCTCGAACGCAGAAACGAGGATGAGCAGCACTCGCGCTTCCGTGGTCACACACCTTCCCTTCGCCATCGGCCTGCCACCTTCGAGGCAGGCGCTCCCTGTCTCGGTCGAGGCCGCCCTCCTCGGCCCCTGGCGGCCCCGCGGACAGGTCGGCCGGGAGACCTAGGCGTGGGGGCGTCGCCCGAGAGCCGAGAGCGGCGCTCGTTGTGGTGGAGGGCCGCCTTCATCACTCTTCTGAGCTCGTTCGTGGGCTGCGTGGCGACCCTGGAGATCATCTTCCGGATGGTCGATGGCTACTCCCTGACGAGGATCTCCCTGCCGGCATCGGCTCCATCGTCCGAGCCCGCTTCTGCGCGTGGCCTGGCCACGAGCGAGGTGGCCGCACTGGTCGACGGGCTGGCCGTCGCCCCGGGGGTGGATCGGAGCTGGTACTTCGAATCCCCTCTCCCCATTTCCCGTCCGCCTGTGGACCCGGAGATGCAGGCTCTCTACGAGCAGATCCGGGACCGAATGCCGGCCGCCTTCGACATGTTCAAGCTCTGGAACACGAACTTCGTACGGCAGGAGGCATGTCGGGACGAGTCAGGAGGGCACTTCCACGATTTCCCGGGCTTCGCGTTCGCCTTCGAGCCCGTCGAACCTGGCCCCTACCCGAGATACCGGTTCCTTCCTTCGACGACGACCCCTCTCGGTCTCGTCACCAATGGATTCGGATGGCGGGGGAGAGAGATCGAGCGGCTGAAGGCCCCGGGTGTGATCCGCGTGGCCTTCCTGGGCGCTTCCACAACGGCCGAGCTCCACGCGGAGCCCTTTGCCTATCCGGACTACGTCGGTCATTGGCTCAATCGCTGGGCTCAGGCGCATCACCCCGGCGTCCGTATCGAGATCTTGAACACGGGCCGCGAGGGCTTCGGGTCGACCGACATCGCGGCCGTCATGCGGCAGGAGCTGGGGCCGGTTGGACCGGACATCGTGCTCTACTACGAGGGGTCGAATCAGTTCAGCCTGCAAGGGCTCGCCCGGGGCGTTCGAGGCGACCGGTCGTCGCCGGCGTCATCCCTTCGAGAGAGTCTCGGGCTTCCGCCGATGTCGGAGTACTCCGCGCTGGCGCGGCGGCTGCACGCCCTGCGGCTCGCTCTGGTCCCGCCTTCCGGTGTCGAGCCCGGAAAGCCTTCCTACTCCCTGAGTCTCCCAGACGGTCTCGACGAGCTCGAGCCCGAGCTCGACGCCGTTCACCTTCCGCTCGATCTGCAGACGATCCTCAGGGACCTCGAATCCATACGACGCGACTCCCAGGATGTGAACGCCAGCCTGGTCATGACATCGTTCGTCTGGATGGTCTGGGATGGCATGATTCTGGATCCCCGGCGTCAGCCGTCGTTCTCATCCTACTTCGCCTACTTGAACAGCAGCATGGCCCCTTTCCGTTACGAGGACATACGTCGGATGGCCGACCTCCAGAACCGCGTCTTTCGTCGTTACGCTCAGGCCGCGAGGATCCCGTTCATCGACGTCGCCGGTCAGCTCCCCCGCGAGCCGCGTCTCTTCGTGGACCCCATCCACAACACCCCTGAGGGCTCACGCTTGCGGGCGTGGATCATCTTCCAGGGATTGGTGCCCATCATCGAGTCGCGAGTGCTCCAGGCGGAGGCAACGCCGGAGCGGTTGACGTCTCCGGCCGTGCTGCCCGTGCCCGAGAAGCTCGCGGCCCGACGGCTCGAGCTCGCCGCGGTTCGCCGGAGCTGTGCCGTGCCGCCGACCCGCGGCCCGGTGTCGCCTGCGTCATCCTTCAACCCACGCAGACGCATTCGCCTCGAGGACCTCGCCTGGCATCGAGAGAGTGGTGCTGTCCACCTGGAAGAGCGTCGTGGAGGTCTTCTCATCAGGACCGACGAGACCGCGGCCGGGCGACAGGCGTCTACCTGGATCGACAGTCACGGAGCGAACGAGGCGCTCCTTCGGATCACGCTGCGCCTCCGCTCTGGTGGCGTTCGACTCGGCGTCTCCGAGGCGGGTCGGCCCGCGGAGCGAACGCTCCTCTTCATTCGCCCCCGTAAGCAGACGGCTGTGCTTCATGTGCCGCTGTCGGGCCGTGGCCGGCTCCAGCTCACCTGGGAGAACGCGCGGCCGCGCGGGGGCCCATCGACCTTTCGGATCCTGGATCTGGAGATCGGGCTGCGGTGAGGTGTGACCGGGACGCTGCGCCGCGAGAGGTCCCGGCTGCTGCACCTCGAAGTGGTCCATCGTGACTCTGACGTCGGCCAGGGTTCCCAGGTGCGGCTGTCCGGTGAAGCACATTCGGCTCGTGCGGAAAGGTCGCCGTGAGCTTTGTGGCAGAATACCGTCCAGGTGTCGCTACACACACCGTTGCTCGTTCACGCATCAACAGAATTCAAGGGAGCAGGGACTTGCTACAAGTGGCCGTGAGCGGAGGAGAAATCCGTCTGGTCGAGGTGCCGGAGCCCGTGGTTCGCCGAGGAGCCGTCCTCGTGCGCACCAGCCACTCTCTCATCAGCGCGGGAACGGAGTCGGCCTCGATCGGCAGCGGAGGCCGTCGCGAGAACCTCGTCCTCAAGGCCGTGCGCAACCCCGCCCTCGTGAAGAAGGTCGTCGACCGGGTGGCGAGCCACGGGCTGCGCAGCACGACCGAGCTCGTCCGGACGCGCGTCTCCACCGAGATGCCCACTGGCTACTCCTGCGCCGGTGTCGTCGCCGAGGTCGGAGAGGACGTCACCGACCTCCAGGTCGGCGACCGGGTGGCCTGTGCCGGGGCCGGATACGCCAACCACGCCGCCGTCAACGTCGTCCCCCGCAACCTCGTCGCCCGCATCCCGGACGCGGTCTCCTTCGAGGAAGCCGCCTTCGGAACCCTCGGCGCCATCGCCCTCCAGGGCGTGCGGCGGGCGGCACCGACTCTCGGCGAGCGTGTCGCCGTCCTGGGGCTGGGCCTGCTCGGCCAGCTCACGGCGCAGATGCTGCGGGCGGCGGGCGCGGTGGTGATCGGCGTCGATGTCCGATCCGACCGCGTGGAGCGGGCCCAGGCGCTGGGCCTCGACGAAGGCTTCACGGTCACCGAGCGCGACTTCGTCGCCGGGGTGCTCGAGCGCACGGACGGGCGGGGCGCCGACGCGGTCATCGTCACCGCCGCCGCCGGAGACGCAGGCCTGCTGAACAAGAGCTTCGAGGCCTGTCGTCGGAAGGGTCGCGTGGTGCTGGTGGGCGACGTCCCCATCCGGATCCTGCGGGAGAAGATCTACAAGAAGGAGATCGACTTCCTGATCTCCACGTCCTACGGTCCCGGCCGCTACGACCCGGCCTACGAGGAGAAGGGTCACGACTACCCGTTCGCCTACGTGCGGTGGACTGAGGGCCGCAACCTGGAGGAGGTGCTCCGCCTGATCGCGAGCGGCGCGCTTCGCGTACGGCCGCTGATCGATGCCACCCACCCCGTGGAGAAGGCTGCCGACGCCTACGCCTCTTTGGCCTCGGAGAGTCGTCCGATCGGCGTCCTGCTCGACTACCACCTGGATGAGGCCGCGCCGAGCTCTCCGGTGCGCACGTACCAGCCCATCCGCACGACAGCTCTCCGGACCCAGACGGAGACCTTCGGGGTCGGCGTGATTGGCTACGGTGGCTACTTCCGCTCGATGCTCCTGCCGCTCCTCAAGGCTCACAGCGGGTTTCGCCTGGCGTCGGCCTGCTCTCGAATCGGCCTGACCGTCCGCGCGGCCGTCGAGAACGACGGCTTCGCCCGGGGGGCAACGGACTATCGCGAGGTTCTCGATGACGCCGCAGTCGACGTCGTCTATGTGGCCACGCGTCACGACATGCACTACCCCATCGCGAAGGCAGCGGTCGAGGCCGGCAAGGCGGTGTTCGTGGAGAAGCCGATGACCATGACCGTCGCGGAGGGACGCGACCTCGTTGAGGTCGTGGCCCGGCACGGGGCTCTCCTCACCGTCGGCTTCAACCGGCGCTTCTCACCGCACGCCGCGCGGCTCAAGAAGCTGCTGGGACCGATCGCGGGACCCAAGGTTCTCCTCTACCGGGTCAACGCCGGCGCTCTGCCGCCAGATCATTGGCTTCTCGATCCCGTCCAGGGCGGGGGACGGCTGCTGGGCGAGGGCGTGCACTTCTTCGACCTGCTCCGGTTCCTGGCCGGCTCGGATCCCGTGCAGGTGCGCTCGGTTGGGCCGCAGGACAGAGTGCGGGACGAGGCGGCGGTGGCCCTCGAGTTCAAGGACGGATCCGTGGGCGCGCTCGTCTATGCCGGCGGAGGCGCGCCCGGGAGCGGCAAGGAGCGCGTGGAGGTCTTCGCGGGAGGGGCGAGCTTCGTGCTCGACGACTACCGCGCTCTCGATGTCCACGGCATCGGCGAGTCCGGGCTCAAGACCCGCACCGTCGACAAGGGCCAGGAACAGCAGCTTCAGAACCTCTACCGGACGCTGCGCGGGGAGACCAGCCTCGGCGTCACGGCCGAGGATGGACTCCAGGCGACCTGGTGCGCCGAGATGGCCATCGGGGCGGCGTCAACGAGGGGCGCGATCTGAGCGACGGCGCGGGCCACTTCCGAGCGAAGACGGTGCGGTCCGGGACACCATCGTGGCCCTGACGAGGGCGGGAATGGACCGGGCCTGGTCTCGCATCAGAAGCGACATGCTCCTCCCGCGGGAATGGCTCTCGTATGGAGGCCTCTACCTCGCCCGCGTGATCGGCCTCGGGATCTCGACCGCCCTCACCGTCGCCTCGGCCCGCGTGCTCCAGCCGGAAGGACGCGGGGAGTTCGTGGCCGTCTCCGCCACCGCGGTGATCGGTGCACAGGTCCTGAATCTCGGTCTGTCCTCCTCGCTGCTGGTGCTGTTCTCGCGCCGCCCGTCTCGGATCGGGCGCTATCGCCGGCACCTGACCTACCTGGTCCTGTTCTGGGCCGCCTTGATCGCATCGTTCGGGGCCTCTCAGGCCTTCTTCGGCTTGAACCCTGCGGCGACATGGTGGCCGTTCTGGGCGCTGTGGACCCCTCTTCAGCTGCTGGTGCTCTACCAGGGCGCCGCTCTTCTCGCGCTTCAGAACGCGAAGGCCCTGTCCCTGATCGAGCTTGCCGGCCGTGGCTCGGCCGCTCTCCTGGGAGGGGCCTCCCTGCTGGTCTTCCAGGATCCGCTGCGGCCCTTTCTGGCCGCGGTCATCGCGGCCGATGCTCTCGCCGCCGCGCTCGGAGCTTTCTATCTGACGCGGCTCTCCCGCGTCACGCCGGCTCCCTGGCGACGTGCCGGCCCCTTCTTCCGGGTGGCCCTGGCGATGGGTCTGCGAGCCTACCCGCCACTCGTTCTCTTCTTCCTCCTGATCAAGTCGGATCTCCTCGTGCTCCGCATTCTGCGGGGAGCGGGAGAGACGGGCGTGTACTCGATCGCCTCCCAGGTCGTCGACATCGCACTCATGCTGCCAACGACCATCGCCGCCATGACCCTGGCGTCAGTGGCCCGCTCTGCTCGCCCCACGGCCGAGTTGCTGAAGGCCCTTCGGCCGGCCGCCCTCCTCACCATGGGTCTCGCGCTCGCCATTCTCGCCGTCGGCCGCTGGGGAATAGTCGTTCTCTTCGGTCGTCCCTTCGAGGGTGCGTACCCGGCACTCGTCCTCTTGCTCCCCGGGTTCGTGTGCATGGGGCTGCTGAGCCTGCTGGGCCAGTACTTCGCCACCAGGGGTTTCCCCTTGTTCCTCACGGCCTACTGGCTGATCGGGCTCGTGGTCAACCTCACGCTGAACCTGATGCTCGTGCCCCGATTCGGCATGCTGGCGGCCGCCGCGAGCAGCAGCGCGTCCTATGCGCTAGTCTTTCTCCTGATGCTTCGACGCTTCCGAGCCGATCGCCGGGCGGAGGGATCGAGTTGACCCGCGGCGAGCCCCCGTCCCCTGAGCTGCCGCGGGAGAACGTCTACGGCCACACGAAGAAGGCGCGTCTGGTCCTGGATTCCCTGGCTCGCCGGCGCCGCGAGACGTCGGGAGGGATCGATGTGCTCGACGTGGGCTGCGGCAACGGGGCAGCGTTGACGCGGTTCCTGGCGGCGCCCGGGGACCGCGTCCTCGGAATCGACACGCACGCCCCGAGCATCGAGTACGCGGCCCAGCGGTTCGGTGGGCCCGGACTGGAGTTCCGCCGGCAGTCCGTCGAATCAGTTCTTGCCGAGGGCCGGCAGTTCGACGTCATCATCCTGGCCGACGTGCTCGAGCATCTGACCGACCCGGAGCTCGTCCTCGGCAGCAGCGCGCGGCTGCTGCGTAGGGAGGGTCGCCTCCTGGTCTCGGTTCCCAACGGCTTTGGACCCTACGAGATCGAATCGTGGTTGAGCCGCCTGCCCCTGCTCGGCCCGGCCAGCCTGTGGGTTGTCGACCATCTCGTCGCCGTACTCAACCGCTATGTCTTCAGGGGCGCCTGGAGCCAGGTCGTCGCGCCATCCGAGCTGCCCTACAACGCCGACTCCGGTCACGTCCAGTTCTTCACGCGGACGCGTGTCCTGCAGATGGCAGATGCAGCCGGATTGACGCCGGTTCGGACGGCCGGGTTGAGCTGGCTGTCCGGACCCTACACGAACTATCTGTGGGCTCCGAGCCGGCCCTTCTGCCGTCTGAACACGCGCCTCGCCGACCTGCTTCCGCGGTGGATGCTCAGTGCGTGGTACTTCGAGCTCGCGCCCGCGCCCTCGATCCCCGGCTCGCAGGGCCAGTTGGACCAGGTGCACCCATGAAGGCCGCCTCGTTCTCCCAGTTCGACCAGGTGTACCAGAGGGTCGTTCGTGATGTGTACGCGTACTGGAGTCCGACGATGCAGACTCGCCTGGCCGAGAACTGCATCGGGTGGGCTCCAGGCGAGTGCGATTTCCTCGGCTACCTGCAGAGCTCCTCGGTCCGCTTCTACCGAGCCTACCGGCGCATCCTCGAGCTTGCCCCGGGGCGGAAGGTCTGCGACATCGGAGGCTTCTGGGGAGTCCTGGCCGTGACGCTCAAGGAGCTCGGACTGGACGCCGCCATGACGGAATCGCTGCCCCTCTACGGAGACGCCTTCTCTCCGTTGTTCGAGGCGATCAGGGGACGGGGGATCCAGGTCTTCGACTACGACCCCTTCCAACCCGGAGCGGAGCTTTCGGCCCGCTTCGACGCGGTCACCGTCATGGCGGTCGTGGAGCACTACCCCCACTCCCTGAAGGCGTTCCTCCAGAACGTCACGGCTCTCTCGACGGAAGGGGGGATCGTGCACCTGGAGGTGCCCAACATCGCCTACTGGCCGAAGCGCGTCGCGTTCCTTCGCGGGGAAACGCCCCTCGTGGATGCCCGTGTCATCTTCCGCTCGGGAGTCCCCTTCGTCGGCCATCATCACGAGTTCACGATGGACGAGCTGCGCGGTGTCGCCGGGCTCGCGGGTCTCGAGGTGCTCCACGAGGACTACTACAACTACTCGCTCCTCGGGATGGGCTGGAAGCGAAGAGTGGCGAGGCCCATTGAGACGGCGGCCTTCGCGCTCGCGCCGTCCACGCGCGAATGCCTGAGCATCAGCTGCCGAAGGGCGGCAGTGACGGTCGCCCAATGACTCGCTCGCGCCGGAGATCCCGCCCGGGCAGGCGCGGGCCTGTCTTCGCGAGCTGAGAAGGGGTGAGCACCCGAATGAAGGCAGGGAATCTGCGAACGAGAGCGCGGCCGTTCCTCCTGGGCGTCGCCATCAGCTGTGCGGGGGGGGCGGCCCTTGGCTATCTCCAGCTCAGGAGCCACGGCGCCGACGTCCGACTGAGACCGGTCGAGGAGCTGAACAAGGCGCTCTCGTCGGGCCGCATGCGGACGGCAGCGGTCGGGAGCTCGGCTGCCCGAGCCGCGTTCGGGAACCTCCTCCAGCAGAGCGGCTTCGCGCCGGAGTCCATGGGCACGATCGCGGATGTGGTTCGCCTGCAGACGTGGGTCGGCAACAACGTCGGAGCGATCCGTTCTCATGACGGGTCGGGGCGAGGCTACGAGCTGCTGATGCACGCCCGGCAGGGGGGTGGGCTGCTGTGCGGCGGGATGAGTGACATCCTCCGGGAGGCCCTCGCGGTGCTTGGGGTTCCGGCACGGACGATCCAGCTGTACGAGTCCAGCTTCCGGAGGCGCTCCAGTCACGTCGTGGTCGAGGTGTTCGTCACGGGGAGATGGCGGGTCTTCGACCCGACGTACAACGTGACGTACGAAGGCGACGGGGACGTCCTCGGCATCGCCGAGATACAGGAGCGGCTCGACAGGGCCGGCCCCGACGGCATCCGGCCCGAGTTCCACGGGAAGAGGCTCTACCCCGCGGACCTGGAGCGCGACGTGCCGGGCTGGCGTCAGCTGTTTGCCAACGCCTACGTCTCTGATGTGGGGAGGGCGTCCACCCCATGGACCGGCCTGCCTCCGTGGCGCTACTGGACGGGGCCGAGGATCTACTACTTCGGCGACGAGCTCATGCCCTTCCTCGCCGTACACGGGGGGCAGTATCTCTTCGTCACCGTCGTCATGCCCGCCGCTGCCTTCGTCTTGCTGGCCATCGCCTTCCTGCCGACCAGTCGCCCCTTCACGCCCCACGCGGGGCCAGGCGAGCGGAGGAACCATGAGTGAGCCGGCCATCGAGTACCTCTCATCCGTCAGCGACACCACGTTTCCAGACGACTGGTACGAGCTTGCCGACGGAGAGCATTTCTGGATGCAGTGGCGTCAGACCGTGGCGCTTCGAATGATCGACTCGACGGGACTACCCCGCCGTCAGGAGCTCCGAGCCCTCGACATCGGGTGCGGAGCCGGTCTCTTCCGGGGGCAGCTCGAGCGGGCGACGAGCTGGGTCGTCGACGCGACCGATCTGAACGTCACCGCTCTGCGGCAGGTCAGTCCGGGTCGTGGGCGAACCCTCTACTACGACGTCACCGAGGAGAATCCCGACCTGCTCGCGTCCTACGACGTCGTGTTCCTGTTCGACGTCATCGAGCACGTGGAGACGGCACGTGGACGACGTGCGCCGGCTGCTCGCCTCCGCGCTCCGCCACCTCCGGCCCGATGGCCACCTGATCTTGAATGTGCCCGCGCTGCAGATCCTCTTCAGCGCCTACGACGTCGCGGCCGGGCATCTCCGACGATACAGCAGAAGAACGCTCGAGGCAGAGTTCAGCGGACTTCCCTGTCGCCCGGGCCCGATCCACTACTGGGGATTCGGGCTGGTGCCCCTCCTCGTGGCCCGACGACTGCTGGTGGGACGGCAACCCACCGAGACCACGATACGCACCGGCTTCAGGCCGCCCAGCCGCTCGTTCAATCGAGCCCTCAGAACGCTCATGCGGGTCGAGACGCGCCTGTTCAGGTACCCTCCTCTGGGAACGTCGGTGATGGGAGCGGCTCGCCGACTCGCCCCCTGATTCGCGGCCGGCCAATGGGCCTTCGGTGGCGCCCCTACCCTCGTCGGGAAGAGACCTCGTCGGGGTAGCCGTGTGTGGCCTCGATCACCCAGCGGGGTCGTCCCTTCGTCTCCTCGTAGATCCGGCCGACGTATTCTCCGAGGATCCCCAGCAGGAGCAGCTGCACGCTACCGAAGAGGATGACGAGTAGGACTCCCGCGGCCCAGCCCGGCAGCTCGGCGGCGGTGAGGCCAAACACCCTGAAGCCGAGCAGACGCCAGGACAGCACGAAGGCGCCCCACGCACAGCTTCCGAGAGTCAGGGCGAGCCCGAGCCACGTGGCCACGCGCAGCGGGATGAGGGTAAAGGAGAAGAGGCCGTCGGTGGCGAGGGCGAAGAGCCTGCTGAGTCGGTACTTCGTCGTCCCCGCCGCGCGCGCGGCCCGTTCGTAGGGAAGCGCTCTCTGCTGAAAGCCGGCCCAGGCACGCAGTCCGCGGACGAAGACGTGGCGCTCAGGCATCCTGACGATCACGTCGACCACACGTCGATCCATGACGCAGAAGTCGCCCGCATCCAGTGGCATCGTGACCTCGGAGAAGGCACGCAGAAGACGGTAGAAGCCCCAGTAGAGGAGCCGCTTCGTCAGCCCTTCCTTCCGGCCCTGGCGCAGGCAGTAGACCACCTGGTCGCCTTGCCGCCAGTATTGCAGACACCTTCCAAGCAGCTCGGGCGGGTCCTGCAGGTCGGCATCCAGAACGGCCACGACCTCACCGCGCACACGGCCCAGTCCTGCCGCGATGGCCGCCTGGTGGCCGAAGTTCCGGGAGAAACGCACCACCTTGAAGCGAGGGTCCGCCGCGTTCAACGCCACGAGCTGCTGGTACGATCCGTCGGAGGATCCGTCGTCTACGAAGACCACCTCCCAATCCATCTCCAGATCGTCCAGGGTCGCCCGGAGACGCTGCTCCAGAAGAGGGAGGACGGCGGCTTCGTTGTAGCAGGGAATGACGACGCTCAGCAGACCCGGCTCACAGGATTGGCTGGAGGAGACCGGAGAAGCGAGCGACTGGGCGGGAGGCTCGAGCATTGAATCCTTTGCCGGCGTCGTGCCCTCCTGAGCGAGGGCCGCGCAGGAGGGGTACGCGCCTCATCTTGCCACAGCCGGCAGCGGATGGTTACGCGGGACGGCGGCCCTCAGCAGAGTCCACACCCATGGAGACCCTGCCTCGTCCCGGCGGGCCATCGGCGCCGGGGCCGGCAACGGCGCCCGGGCGCCCCGCCCGACGGGCCAGGAGCTCGTCCAGGCCGCAGGCAATCGGAACTGCCAGCACCCAGGCCGCCGTCGCCATGTAGCGGGACTCGAAATGAGTCAGGGCCTGGACGACGATGGCGTAGGCCAGGGGGCTCATCAGCACCGCAAGCTCGAGTCTCTGGCTCTTTCTCCGGCTCATCGCCCGGAAGGTCAGGAGGAGACCGCCGTAGAAGAAGGTCATGAGCACCACCCTGTTGAAGACCTTGTAGGCGAAGGAGCCCGGGTACGAACGCGCGTACTCGGCCAGAGAGAGGCCCGACGTGCCGTACTCGACCAGGCGGAAGGGCGGAACCAGATCGAGAGGCGTCTTGGCCATGGCGAGGCAGTGAAGGGCAACGGTCTCGAGATAGAAGCCGGGGTCACGGCGAATCACATCCCATGCGTAGTCGCCGAGGAGGCGGTTCATCTCGGGCGATCCGTACTCCACTTCGACGCCATAGTGGCTCTTGATCCATGGGAGCATGGCCTCGTCGGCGAGAACGAAGCCATAGGGATTGTCCTCGACGATGCCCATGTGCTCCCACAGCGTCCGGCCGATCGCACCGGTGTCGGGGACACCGTAGTGCCGGAGATTGAAGCGCCGGAGTGGGTACCCGAAGAGAACCCAGGGGATCAGTATGACCACGGCCGCGAATGCCGCCCTCTCTCGACGTGTCCGTCCTGGGGTGAGAGCGACCAGCGGCAGAAGGACGATACAGAAATAGTAGGCGTGTGGCCTCACCCAGGCCAGTAGCGATCCCGCGATGAGCAGAAGACTCGCAAGAGCGTACGAACCGACGCCCCGCCCCTTGATGAACGCAAACGCCGCGGCGATGAACGACACGTACACACCCAACGCAAAGACATCGCGCATCGGATGGCTGGCGATCGGCCAGATGAACGGGTATCCGAAGACATAGACGAGGCCAGTCAGCCAGGCCACTCTCTCCCCGAAGGCGAGCGATACGCAGATGACGAACAGCAGGAGGCTGGCCAGCTCGACCGAGACCTGGACGACCATGGCGTAGCGCGTGGTCAGACGTTCGTCGAACCAACGGCTGCTGAGGGCGATCAGGTACCCGAGCCCGGGCAGATCCACGGCGGGATAGGTGGAGTAGCGACCGGACCCTTCGAAGGATGCCCACTCCTCGAGAGGTATGTGCCGCCCGGTGTCGTTCGCCTCCCGCCTCACGTCCCCGGCGAGAACGGCATCCCAGGCCAGCCAGTGGCCCTTGTAGGCGGCCTCGGCGATCGCAAACTGGTGAGCGACCAGGCCATAGTAGTAGAGTGTGTCGCGATAGGTGAGCACCGTCGCGATCCTCACGAGCACGAGCATCGCCGCAAGGAGGACGAGCTTCCTTCTCATCGTCGAGTGTGGGCTTTTCGAAGCGAGAGAGAATGCCGGGATGGCACAACGGGGAGGCGATCGTGGGTCTTCGGAAACCGCGGATCACGGTCAGCGAGCAGTGGCACAGTGCTTGGTTTGTATTGCCGGCCCGGTGTTGGAGTCGGCGTGACCCGGCTACGCTAGGCTCCATCGCCAGGTCTGTCAAGCAGCCGCAGGGCGGACGAGGCGAGGGAGGCACGCGACGATGACGCTGCTCCGGCTCGTTCGGGCGGCGGCGGGCAAGCCCCCTGGCGTGATCCTGAGGCGTCTCTCCTACGAGGCAAGGGCGTGGGCGGACCGCTACGCCGCCCCGCGGCGAGCGCATGGTCTCAACGCGAGGACGCTCTTGCGCGCGTGTGAGGCAGCTGATCTCGACACGCTCTGGCGGCAGCTCGCCGAACGGCCCTACGCGACATACGCGAACGGGGTGGCACCGTCCGAGTACGGTTGCCTCTGTCCCGGAGACGAGCAACGCATTCTCAGGGCTGCCGAAGATGCGCTCGCGCACCGCGTGAGGCTCCTTGGCCCGGGCACGCTGGAGCTCGGGCCCAGCATCGACTGGTTGCGCGACTACAAGTCGGGCGTCGCCTGGCCACGCCGCTACATGCGGGACATCGTCTACGTGAACCCGGACGACGACGAGCGACGTCAAGGTGCCGTGGGAGATCTCCCGTCTCCAGTGGCTCATGCCCGCCGGCCAGGCCTTCCTCCTGACCGGCGACGAGCGAGTACGCGGAGGCGGTGCGGGCCGTTCTGGAGGACTGGATCGAGGCCAACCCCTACGCCCAGACCGTGAACTGGTCCTGCACGATGGAGGCCGCCCTTCGGATCCTGAGCTGGACCTGGTTCTTCCGGGTGTTCCACTCCAGCCGAGCCTGGGCGGACCGCCGCTTCCGAGAGCGCTTCCTCAGTGCGCTCTATCTGCACGGCGACTTCACCGAGCGGCATCTCGAGCTCTCCGATGTCAACGGGAATCACTGCACTGCAGACGCAGCGGGCCTGGTCTTCGCCGGGCTCTTCTTCGGCGAGGGACGGGATGCGACCCGCTGGCAGCAGAAGGGGTGGTCTCTCCTCTGCGAGGAGATCACCCGTCAGGTCTACACCGACGGTGTCGACTTCGAGGCCTCGGTGGCCTACCACCGTCTGGTGACGGAGCTCTTCTTGCTGCCTGCTCTCTATCGCCGTGCGCAGGGCCTCGAGGTGCCCGACCTGTACCGTGAGAGGCTGGTGGCCATGGCCCGCTTCGCCGCCGCCTATTCGCGGCCCCACGGATCGGTCCCGCTCTGGGGCGATGCGGACGACGCTCGGGCACTGCCCCTGGGAGGGCAGGACCTGAACGACCACCGCTACCTGGCCGGCCTGGTGGGTTCCGTCTGGGACATCCCGGACCTTCGCGACGGCTTCGCCGGCAGCCGCAGCGAGATCTTCTGGCTCCTCGGGCCCAGCGCCGCGGCGAGCCTGCCCGACGCCGAGATCCCCCGACGCCCTCCGGCGTCGCGAGCCTTCCGCGAGGGTGGCTTCTACGTCATGCGGAACGACGTCGACCACGTCTTCGTCGACTGCGGGCCGGTGGGTCTCGCCGGCCGGGGAGGCCACGGCCACAACGACTGCCTCTCCTTCGAGGCGGTTCTGGATGGGGTCCCTCTCGTCTCCGATTGCGGTGCCTACCTCTACACCGCTTCTTTCGATGAGCGAAACCTCTTCCGTTCCACGGCATCCCACAACACCCCGCAGATAGACGGGCTGGAGATGAATCGTCTCGATCCGGAGCTGCTGTGGACGCTGGAGTACGATGCCAAGCCACGCCTCCTGAATTTCGAGGTCGGTGCTGAGGCGGACACGTTCCGGGGCTCCCACTCCGGCTACGAGAGACTGCACGATCCCGTCACGCCGGTTCGAACCGTGGTCCTCGAGCACGGGCCCCATCGGCTGACGGTGCGCGATGCCTTCGAGGGAGTCGGGCGTCATCGGATCGAGATCCCGTTGCATCTCGCCCCCGGGGTGGCCGCAAGCGAGCAGGCTCCGGGCCGCCTGTCCCTTGAAGCCGCGGGCAGGCGATTCGCGCTCGAGTGGGATTCACCCGGCGCCTGGAAGCTCAGGATCGGACAAGGCCGGGTGTCACCGAGCTATGGCGTCACGCTCCAGAGCGTCCGCCTGCTCTGGACCCGGGAGGGAGACCTGGAGCCGGCGCTCACCGTCCGCATCACCCCGCACGATCGATCCTGATTCGGTAGAGGAACGCCTCACTCCCAGCGAATGGCGCCGACCGCGATCCCGAGATCGCGGGGATCGCCGGCTTCGACTCCCGGGCTCCAGGTGCGGGAGACGCTGAGCCTCAGCTCGCCAGGCTCCGGGAAGTCGAAGTGCTTCTCCACCAGCCCGGGGCGCCGGAACACGATCGAGCCCGCGGGATCGCCGTTGAACCGGAACGACAGGACCACGGGCTCGCGCTCGAGGTCAGGGTGCTCGCAGACGAAGACGAGAGAGAACGGCGCCGCCCGGTTCACGTTGACGATGCCACGGCGCGCCATCCAGCGGAGCTCACCCCGGGGGCCGATCTCCGGTCGGTAGAAGCCCACGAACTCCTCCGACTCCTCGGGCAGATACGACTCGACTCCGAGGCGGTGCTTGATGCCCGAGTAGCCGCGGTCCGCCCCGTAGACCACGAGCGAGAGGAGCACGAGACCTCCCAGGGCCCCCGCGGCGATGCGAAGCCCTCGAGACGCCGCGAACGGAGCCTGGGCCTCCAGGGTCATGGCGTAGCCCGCGGCGAGGTGGAAGAGGAACCACGTCACCACGACGTACTGCATCCCCTGGAAGAGACCGTAGAAGTGGAAGACCACCATCGCGAGAAGGACGCACACCGCCGTTGGCGATCCGCTGCGCCGCACCTCGGCGCCCACGAGCAGCAGTCCTGCGGCTCCCAGCGTGAGCCACAGGGCCAGACCCACGAGCCCCGTTCCGGCAAGAACCTGCAGGTAGGTGCTGTGGGCGTCGTCGAAGAAGGCTTCCCTGCGGTCCTTGGCAATGGCGGTGTTGACGACTTGCGCCACCCTCGAATCCGGCAAGCGGAGCTGGGCGCGCAGGTGAAGGTTGTAGGTCTCGTAGCCCAGACCGTAGACCGGGCTCTGTCGCGCGAGCTCCAGGGCATAGCGTGCGGCGATCGTCCGGGGGGAGCTCAGGCCGAGACCCCTGATCCGCATCTCGTCGCGCAGGCCTTCCAGGCGTGGGGCGGCGCCGTCGGACACCAGGCGGTCCCCCCGGGAGGTCCCGTAGACCGTCACCGCCAGCACCGCGAACGTCGCCAGCGTGGCTCCGAGCAGCGGCCAGGCGGATCGGCCCAGCGGGGGTACCGGTATCGACCGCCGGCGGGCGACGGCCAGAATCAGACCCAAGGTCAGGAGCAGGACGCCGCCGGCCAGCCACGCGGCCCGGGCCGCGGCCAGGAAGAGGCTGGTGGCCCACAAGGGAAAGAAGACTCCCCACACCAGCTTTCCCCGATCGCGTGCCTCCCAGAGCTCGAGCAGCACGAAGGGCATCGCGCAGCTGACGAAGCACGCGTACCAGGCCGGGTTCCCGAAGGTCGACTGGAGCCGGTCGTAGCTCGCCCCGTAGAAGAGGCGCGACAGGTTGTAGCCGGAGAGCGAGACCACTCCGACGAAGTCGAGAAGCCCGAGGACAACCGCGAGGAAGCTGGCGACCGCGACACCCCGAAAGAGGACGCGATAGAGCCGGCGACCCCGGGGATGCCGCGACAGCAGTGCCGCGAAGAGGACGAACACGACGAGGCGGTTGACGCCGGCGAACGGGTAGAGCGGGTCGCTGGGATAGGCCTCCAGGACGGCGGTGAAGAGCCCTCCCCCTTCGAGGAAGGCCCGCTGGCCGAGCACGACCGGCGGGATGAGGAGGAGCGAGGAGAGCGCGAGCAGCGCATAGAGGGTCCATGCGCCCAGGACCCAGGGATGGGGGACCCTCGATACCGGACCGGGCTCGCGAGCGAGGCTGAGGAGGAAGACGAGGGCGAGGACCGTCACCTCGTACTCGAAGGCCTGGTTCTGGACCCGATACGAGTGGAACCCATAGAGGAAGAACGACGCTCCGAAAAGCCCGAGGGCCGGAGCGAGCAGCGCCGGCCAGGCCAGGCAGGCCCCCCCGGCCAGGGCGACCGCGACGGCGAAGACGGTCCAGTCCGCGCCCCTGGCGTGAAGGGCCAGCGCCCGCCCGCCCAGGTTGGCCAGGAGGAAGGCCACAACGAGGAGGAGGCCGGCACGGCGCAACGGCCGGAGCCAGCGATCGCGAGGATGAGGCTGGAGAATGTCCAAAGCAGGTCCCCGCAGAGCCTATCAGGGTGCCGTCGGGTCGGCGAGGGGTCTGGCCCCGTGTTAGTCTCCGAGCCGATGTCGAGCCCGAACCCGACCTCCGTTCTCGTTCTCTCCCCGACACCACCGGCGCCGGAGGTTCGGCGCTTCTTCGAGGCCCGGTTCGGCTCGGGGCTGTCCTTCACCGATCTGCCGGCCCTGCGCCGGTCCAGCCTCCGCGTGACGCTGGCCGGACTGCGCGGCACGCGCGTCGACTCCGTCATCGTCACGGGCTCGCCTCTCGAGCTGCCGTTGTTTCAGGACTATCTCGCGGCTCTCGCGTTCCTGGTCCCGGCGGCGACCCGTCAGAGACAGCTTCCAGACCAGGAGGCCTCGCCGCTCCACCTCCGGCAGCTCGTCGTCTCCCTCGTCCGTATCGTGGCCGGGATCCTGGCGGGGGCGGCCGGCCTGGTTCGAGCGTGGGTTCGCGCGAGGAGGCTCGCCTCCCAGCGGTTCGTTCCGCACCGCCTCGCGAGCTCCCGGCGTTGCCTGTACCTGAAGCCCATGCTCACCTTCGGGGCGAGCGTGGGCGGATCGGTGGCCCACGTCGCCGGTGTCGTGAACGCGCTCCTGCGCTCCGGCAGCGAGGTGAGGCTGCTGAGCGCCCACGATCAGCCACTCGTCGATCCCTCCGCCCAACAGCATGTGGTGAGCCCCGAGTTCCTGATCGCCTTCCCGTTCGAGACGAACCAGCACCGCTACCAGTCCGTCTTCGTCCGCAAGGCCATGGAGCAAGCCACGAAGCAGAGGCCCGAGTTCATCTACCAGCGGTACGCCCTGAACGACATGTCGGGGTTGCTGCTGAAGCGTCGTCTGAAGGCTCCTCTCGTCCTCGAGTTCAACGGGTCGGAGGTGTGGGCCCAACGCCACTGGGGCGAGCCACTGCGCTTCGAGCGCCTGGCCCAGGCCATCGAGAGCGTCAACCTGCGCCACGCCGATCTGATCGTGGTGGTCTCGCAGGCGCTGGTCGAGCAGGCCGTCTCGCTGGGAGCCGCGCCGGAGCGCGTGCTCTTCTATCCCAACGCCATCGATCCCCAGATCTTCGATCCCGGGCGATTCACGAACGAGGATCGCCGCTCGACGCGACGCGAGCTCGGGGTCCCGGAAGGGGCCGTGCTGCTCACCTTCGTAGGCACGTTCGGCCGCTGGCACGGGACCGACGTCCTCGCGGAGGCGATCCGCGGCTTGATCGCCGAGGATCGCGCCTGGCTCGAGCAGCGGCGTGTGCACTTCCTGTACGTGGGGGACGGCGCACTCGCCCCACGGGTGCGCTCGATCCTGGGCGCCGACCTGGGGGCGCCCTTCGTCACCCTGGCCGGCTTCCAGCCCCAGGCTCATACGCCACGGATCCTGGCCGCCTCCGACATGCTGCTCTCCCCCCACGTGCCCAACCCCGACGGCACCCCGTTCTTCGGGAGCCCCACCAAGCTCTTCGAGTACATGGCCATGGCCCGTCCGATCGTGGCCTCCGACCTCGACCAGATCGGATGGGTCCTGAAGGGTTGGCGACCGGGGGAGCCTCCGGTGGACCTCCCGGACGAGTCACGGGCGGCGGTGCTCGTGGAGCCGGGGAGCGCCGAGTCCCTCGTGCAGGGGATCAAGAGAACCGTCGAGATGCCGGCGATGGAGCAGGAGGCTCTGGGTCGGGAGGCGCGCCGCCTGGCCCTTCAGTCGTTCACCTGGGACAAGAACGTGGGGGCCGTTCTCGAGCGCCTGCGCGCGAGCAACTCCGGAGCGGAATCACCATGACCGCCGCCCCCTCCAGGCTCGGCAAAGCTGAGGGGCGGCGCCCGCTCGAGCAGGTCCGGGAGTTCTGGGATCGGGCCCCGTGCGGTGAGGTCTACGCCCAGGGTGTCTCAGAGCCGGAGCGGCTGGAGGCCCAGGCCCGGGCGCGGTGGAAGCTCGAGCCCTATCTGCCCGGGTTCGCCCGCTTCGAGGAAGGCAGGGACAGCGACGTCCTCGAGATCGGCGTGGGAATGGGCGCCGACCACCTCGAGTGGGCTCGGTCCGAACCCCGGTCGTTGAGTGGAGTCGATCTGACCGCGCAAGCCGTAGAGCTCACGAGAACGCGACTCGCGCTGCATGGCCTGCACTCCAACCTCCTCGTCGCGGACGCCGAGAATCTCCCCTTCCGAGACGCGTCCTTCGATCTCGTCTACTCGTGGGGCGTGATCCACCACTCGCCGGACACGCCCGCCGCGACGCGACAGATCCACCGCGTGCTCCGCCCAGGCGGCCGGACCCGGGTGATGATCTACCACCGCTCCTCTCTGGTGGGCTACATGCTCTGGGTGCGCTACGGGCTCCTCACCGGTCATCCCCGGCGCACGCTGGACGAGATCTATGCACGGCACCTGGAGAGCCCGGGCACCAAGGCCTACACTCCCACCGAGGCACGGGAGCTGTTCGCGAACTTCTCAGATGTGAAGGTCTCGACACAGCTCGGCCCCGGAGACCTCCTGCTCGGCGCCGTCGGCCAGCGGCACGGCGGACCGTTGCTGAGAGCGGCGCGACACCTGTATCCGCGCTGGGTGGTCCGACGCTTCCTTGCCGAACGCGGGCTTTATCTCCTCATCGAGGCTCGCCGAGCCGGCTGATCCGGCGGCGCCCCTTCAGCCGATCGGCTCGGCGCCCGCGCGGCGCCGCAGGGCCCAGACACCGCGCCCCAGACCCAGGGCGTAGGCCACGTCCAGCATGGGCTGCAGCGCGATGAACGCGGCGAGCTCTCCGAGAGGGAGTCGCAGCGCGCGCAGGTGACGACCGAAGAGGACGGCCTTGGCAGCGACGACGAGGCCGAGCGCGCCGAGCGCGAGCCAGGCGGGCACGGCCCCGAAGAGTGTCCCGAGGACGACCAGATACGCCCCGGTTCCCACGATCTGGGTGAGTCGCAGGAGGGCCCGCCGACGACGATTCCGGCCCGCCCGTGGGCTGACCAGACCGTCCTGGCTGCCACGGACACGCAGCACGATGTAGGGCGTCGCGCGACCGAAGAGGTGCTGGTGGCGGATCAGCTTGCGCACCGTGTCCTGTTCGCCTGACACCCCGAGGTAGTAGACGAGGTGCGGCGCCTGGTAGATTCCGTAGCCCTTCTCCCGCAGCCTCGCCGCCAGCACCTGATCCTCGCCCGCCGTCCGCAGGCGGGTGTCGTAGAAGCCCACCTCACGCAGCGCGTCGATGCGGAAGACGTCGCAGCGACCCTCGGCGAACCCCACCGGCACGAGCCTCTCCTCGGGTGACGCGGGGAAGATGTCCATCAGGTTGCTGATGAGATTGAGCTTCTCGGCGAAGGTCGGCGGGGTGTCCGGGGACACCGCGGGCTGGCCGGTGATGGCCGCCGCCCGCGGGTGGCTGTCGATCAGGCTCAGCAGGCAGGCCACGTAGTCTTCGCTCCCGAAGCGGCAGTCGAGATGACAAGTGAGGGCGTAGGAAGTCCGGGTTTGGTGGAAGGCCTTGTTGAGCGTGCCGGAGAGACCCATGTTCTCGGGGTTCACGACCAGACGATAGTGGGCCGGGGACCCGTGGCGGGCGAGCGCCTTCTCGACCGCATCCGCGGTGCCATCGGTGGAGGCGTCGTCCATGAACACAGCCTCGAGCCAATCCGATTGCAGCGGGTGAGCCGGGTGGAGCTGACGCGTGAGGCCTTCCACGAGCTGGGGGACGACCGTCGCTGCGTTGTAGAGCAGGAAGAGAACGGTGACCCGCGGGACCGTCGTCGCACTCGTCTCTGCGGGCGGCACCGGATCAACACGAGGGACTGCGTCGTGACTCATCAGCCGGGGGGTCTGGCTGACCGCGGGGAGGCCGGGAGCCAGACTCTGCACTGCCTCCCCCGGAGCATTCCATGCACTCTGAGGCTCGGTGTCGCCTCGAGGTTCAATCGGTCCCGGAATCGCGCCAGCGTCTCCTCGGGAGTGTCGGGGGAGCAGCTGAACAGCGCACCCACTGCGTGCCCGTCGAGGCTGGCCAGCGCGGCTGCCACATCCGGGCTGTCGGGCGTCGAGTCACCGTAGCCCGGCCACATGAGCGCTCGGCGCTTCGCGTAGTACGGCACCTCGGGGTTCCAGTCCAGCCCGAACCCGACGACCACGTCACCGGGACGAGTGACCCGGGTCAGGTCCGACGCCAGGCGAACGTACCAGGCGGGCTTCCTGTACGCGTTGCGCCGCTGGATGGGGAGCATTCTCGTCGCATAGCTGTTCACGCAGAGGATCACCATCAGGATCACGAGCGGCCATGCCAGGTAGCGGCGTGCATCCTCGCATTCGAGGAGGGCCACCGCGGCGAACCCCACCGCAAGGACCAGGAAGAACCCCATTCCGTATTGATAGTAGGCATGGGAGAGATGGAGAGGAGTGAAGAGCGCGAAGTGCGCGAGAAAGGCGCCGACCGCGAGGCTGAACAGCACTCGGCGCCGTCGCGCGACCACGACGCCGAGCACGGCCGCGACGACGACCGCGAAGTGGCCGACGCATTCGGGGATGGTACGCCCCCAGATCACCCACCAGCTGGTCCACTTGAATCGTCGATCGAGGCCGGCATGAGTGCCTATGGGACTGAAGACCCAGTCCCGCCACATCGCTTCAGAGGTCCAGGCCCACCCGAAGTGATTGAGCTCCTTCAACGCGTCCGCGTAGCGGTGCCAGGTCCAGCCCACTCCGAGTGGCAGCACGATCACGAGGCACCCGAAGAGCAGAGCGAGCGTCAGTTTGTATCCGCGCTGCCGGAGCAGAACGAACCACCAGAGGCCCGCCAGCCCGGCGAACAGGACCACGGTGGGGGGCTTCACGGCAAACGCAAGGCCACCGGCGAGGAGCGCGACCAGCGCGTCTCGGTATCGGCTTCGCTCGAGGAACCGCGCGGCGAACGTCAGGAAGGCGAACGAGAGGAAGAGAGCCGTGGACTCGATCATCAACGTCCGCGACCAGAAGAGATACAGCGGGCTGACGAGCCACAACGCCACGACGAGCAGGCGATGGCGCGGGGCGACATGGAACTCCGCCAGCAGGAGATAGGCCAGCACGAGGAGCGCGTAGAAGAATGCGAGCGACACCGCACGTCCCGCTGGCTCGAGTTGGAGACCGGTGACGGTGGCCAATCCCGCCACCGCCAGCTGGTAGACCGGGAACTCGTGAGGCAGGGACCAGGGCGGCCCCAGGACCGGCGTCTCGTAGCCGAGCCACGGCCCTCCCTGCTGGATGAAGTACGCGCTGATCGCGGTCTGGGCCTGTCGCCAGCCGTAGATGTCCGAGATGGCGTGCGACCACCCCTTCGATGCCACGGAGAGGCTGAAGGCTAGAGCGCCCAGAAACAGGACGAGGATTGCCGCGTGTTCCCAGGAGCGTTTGGCCATGGCGGGATCGAGATGGGCGATTCGATCGCATCATCTGCCAACCCTCGGCGGGGAGTCAACAACGAGGCCTTCGACCCGACCGGGTGAATGGGGTCCGGTCGGCCGTGGCGCGATACGCTCAGCCTCTCGATGAAGCCCGCGGTCATCCAGTAGATGTCCCGGCTCCCGTTCCCGGGCATGCTGCGGGCGGGGGGCATCCCCGGCGGCAGCTCGTAGTCCGAATGGCGATCGCTGGTGAAGAAGAAGCACTCCCCGTCCAGAGTCACCGACGGCCGGTTCTCCTCGGCCGGGCTGTTCACGACGGGGCCCAGGTTGCGCGGCGGCCCCCAGGAGCCGTCGGCGCGCCGGAAGCTGACGTAGATGTCGCCCCGCCCGTACCCGCCGGGGCGACGGGAGCAGAAGATCAGGCGTCGTCCGTCGAAGGAGATCAGCGGATCGTAGTCCAGGGCCTCGCTGTTGATCGGGGCCTCCAACCGCCGGGCCGGGGCGAAGCCGTCGCCCTTCGGGCTCGCGACGAAGATGTCGCCGGCCGAAGGGTCGTCGGGGTCACGGCGAAAGAAGTACAGGGTGCCGTCTCCGCTCACGGAGGGGTGAGCGTCGTCGGCCTCGGAGTTCACCTCGAGTCCCAGGGGCTCGGGCGTGCCCCATCCGTCCGACAGCCGTGCCACGCGCCACAGGTTGGCGCGTGCCGCCCCCTCGAGCGGACTGTCGGACGTGAAGTACAGAAGCGACCCGTCCGGCGAGAGCGTGAAGTCCCAGATTCGGCGGTCGACCCTCGGGAGCGACTGCTCTCGTGGGGGCTGCCACCGCCCGTCTTTGTCCTCGAGCAACAGGAGCAGGCTGTCCCCACCTCGCCGCACGCGCCACAGGAACGCGCGTGCCCCCGGGAAGAAGACGCTGCACCCTTCGTCGTCGCCCGAGGAGATCTTCCCGGGCAGGAAGATCCGGGAAACGGCGTCGACCTTCTGGCCCATGTACGGTCCTTTGAGCGGCTGGAACTCCTCGGTCTTCGGCACCGCACCCAGCACGACCGCCAGCAGGATGGCAACGCGGCTCATGGGACCTCCTCACCCACCGGGTGGACGACCCTCCGCTCCCAGGCCCCTGCCCCATCTGCTCCGTACCTCCCAGGCCCCCGGGGCGACGGTATTCTACGCAGGTCGCGAGCTCCGACGCAGCCCGCGAGAGGGGACCACAGGCCGAGCGCCGAGAGGACGCGGAACCGGAAGATCAGGCGGTTCCGTGGTAGCCTCGGTCTTGCCGTCCCCGCGGAGCGAAAGCGGCCGGGAAAGCGGCTATTCCGCCGTCGGCTTCGTGCTGGGCCCTGGCGTTCTCGGCGGAACGAAGGAGCTCGTCTCGCTCCGCGGCACGGGCTGCTCCGAGACGACGCGTCCTCGCGGTCTCAGTCGGTCGCGACCGCGGTGCCGGGCGACCCGCTCGAGGAAGGAGCTTCGGCAACCGGAGCGATGAAGGCCGACGTGATGATCGCGTCGAGCCGCTGGCAGGCGATGGGTGGGATGGTTTCGACAGGCTGTCGGTACGGGAGCTCGACATGAAGAAGCCCGAGATGCTGCACATCTTCCGGAACACCCCTCTCGGCCGAGAGACGCTCATGATGTCGGCGTACTTCTCGAAGCGATGTCGCCTCCGGCTGCGCGTGTACATCCCGCGGCACGATCAGTTCCTGATGTACTTCGAGGAGTCCATCGCCACCATCGAGCTCGATCGCGCGTTCCTGCGCTCGCCGGACACGGCCCGAGCGCACGCAGAGGAGGTCCTGGGCTCCAGCCGGGTCGACTACGCCTTCATCGAGCCTCATCGCTTCACCACCCAGCGGCTGCCCGATCTCCCCACGGACTTCGACTTCATGTGCTGCCCCCGGTCGATCAGCGACGTCTCCACCCGGATCAGCCTGGGGCACATCGGCCCCGCGGTGCGGAAGATCATCCGCCATGCGCGTTTCCCGGTCCTGCTGCCCTCAGCGGTGGCCAGGGGATGGAAGGCCGTCGTCTGCTTCTTCGGTGGCCTGCCACATGAGGTTCAGGCCCTGCGCAGCGCCGCCTCTCTCGCCGAGCGAGCGAGATCCCCTCTGATCCTCTTCACTCATGCCCCGGGGAAGAGCCGCTCGGATTTCCAGCGCCGCATTCCGGACGACGGCCTTCGAGGGGTCGTCCGTGAAGCGAGCTGGATCCTCTGCGATCGGAGGGATTTCACGGAAGGCCTCTACGAGGTTCCGCACGACGCCCTGGTCGTCGTCGGTGCCAGCGGGCGCGGGCTCGCGAAGGAGCTGCTCTTCGGGAGCCGGCTCGAGGTCGTCCAGTCCGTCCTGCCGAACCAGCTCCTCGTAGTGGGGCCGAAGGTCGTAGTGGATCGAGCCAGGGACTCTTCCGCGCCCGGGGCCCAGCGTCAACGGGGGGACGTCACTCGTGGCGACCGGTGAAACCGGAGTGCGAGCGTGACTGACACCGGGACGGGCTCGGCAACACTCTGCCGGATCTGCCACAGCCCGATCAGCCACCCTGGCGCAGACTGCGCCCACTGTCGGAGCCGGGCTACCCTTCCCGCGCTGCCACCGATCCTCACGTGGTCGGCCGTGTTCTCGGCGATCGTGATCCTCTTCGGCGTCACGACCCTTCTGACCCACGAGTATCGGGCCGAGCGGGCCCATCGCCAATCGCTGCACATGCAGGCCGCCGAGAGCGCGGCCCGGGACGGGAGGTACGAAGCGGCCATCAGGGAGTTCCGCGACGCCCTCGAGTACGATCGGGAGAACGTCGCCGCACGGCTCGGCCTGGCGAACGCGCTGTTCAAGCTGGAGCGCGTCTCCGAGGCCGGGAACTACCTGATCGACCTGAGGGCGGCCGAGCCCACACACGGGCTCGTGAACCGCCTCCTCGGCGACGTCGCCCGGAAGGAGGGCCACCCGGACGAGGCGGCCCACTACTACCGGGCGGCGATCTACGGCCGCTGGCCGGAGGACGCAGCGCAGAACCGCCTGCAGGCGCGCCTCGCCCTCATCGAGCTGCTCGGGGAGCAGGGACAGGTTCTCCAGGAGGTCAGCGAGCTGGCCGAGCTGATGAAGGAGCTGCCCGAGGACCTCTCGACGAGGCGGAGGATCGGCCGGCTCCTGCTCGAGGCGGGCGCCCCCGACAACGCGGCGCGCGTCCTCCAGGAGGTGGTCAAGGCGAGCCCGGACGACGCGGAGGCCTGGGCCGGGCTCGGTGAGGCCGAGTTCGGGAGAGGCCACTACCTCTCGGCGAGAACGGCGTTCTCGCGGAGCCGCTCCATCGATCCCGATCCAGCCGAGACGCGGCGCTGGCTGGCTCTGACCAACCAGATCGTCGACCTGGATCCCACCTACCGGCAGGCCGGCACCCGAGAGCGCCACCGCCGGAGCCAGGTGCTGCTGCGGCGGACACTGGCCGAGGCGGAGCGGTGCGTCGAGACCCTGCCCGCCGACACCGACGAGGCGAGCGAGGGCCACGAGCGGCTGAGGCAGCTGGTCGAGCAGGCGGAGAAGGTCCTGGACGTCAAGGTGCCTGCCTGGAGGAGTGAGGAGGCGGTCGAGGAGAACGTGTCTCTGGCCGAAGGGTTGTGGGAGGAGCGACTCCAGGTCTGCGCCGTTCTCCCACCTGCGGACGAGGCGGTGGGCCACGTCCTGGAGAAGCTCGGCCAGTGAGACGCCTGGCCGGTCGCGGGCTGCGGCATTTGGAGGCCGCGTGGCACGCCGGCTGGGACCTCCGCCGTGAGGCCACCGGAGAGACGCCGCGCTTCCTGCTGTTGTCGATCCTGATCGGCGTTCTGGCCGGCCTGCTCGTCGTCTGCTTTCACATCAGCATCGAGCTGCTGTCGTGGAGCACCGTCCGTGCCCAGGGCCCGCACGCCTGGCAGCGGATTCTCATATGGCCGCCTCTGGGGGCGGGTGTCGCCTACGCCCTGGTGACCTTCTACTTCCGGGCGGCCCGGGGCAGCGGGGTCAACAACACCAAGGCGGCCTTATACATCTCCGACGGGTACGTGCCCGCGCGCAGCATCCCGGGAAAGTTCCTGTCGTGCGTCCTGTCGATCGGCTCCGGGAACCCCATGGGTCCGGAGGATCCCGCCCTCCAGATGGGGGCGGGTATCGCCTCTCTCCTGGGACGGCTCTTTCGCCTCACACGCCGGAACATGCGGATGATCGCCCCCACCGGCGCCGCGGCGGGGATCGCCGCTGCCTTCAACACCCCCGTCACCGGGGTGCTCTTCGTCATGGAGGAGGTCGTCGCCTCGTGGAGAGCCGCGGTGATGGGCTCGATCGTCCTGTCCGCGGTGTCGGCGGTGGTGGTGGTGCGATGGTTCCTCGGGGACGCCTCGCTCCTCCAGGTTCCGCCGTTTCGCCTGACGCATCCGACCGAGCTGATCATCTACGGGGTCACGGGGCTGGTCGGGGGCCTCGCCTCGGCCTGGTTCACTCGCTTCGTCACGCGCTTCCGGCAGAGGCTTCTGCATCTCAGACCGGCCGTCCGGCACATCCTTCCGATCGGCGCCGGGCTCGTGGTGGGGGCCGTGGGCCTCTGGGCGCCCGAGGTCTTCGGCACCGGCTACAGCGTCATCGAGAGCGCCCTCCACGACCGTTTCGTATGGCACGTCCTGCTCATGCTGGCCGTGCTCAAGATCCTGACGACCTCGCTGTCGTTCTGCGCCGGCACCCCGGGAGGAATGTTCGCCCCGACGCTGTTCGTCGGGGCGATGCTCGGGGGCGGCCTGGGCGGCCTCGCGCACCTCCTCTGGCCCCTGCCGACGAGCCCGGCGAGCGCCTACGTCCTGGTGGGAATCGGCACCTTCTTCGCCGGGGTCTTTCGGGCCCCCATGACCTCGATCTTCATGGTCTTCGAGGTGAGCGGCACCTACGAGATCATCCTGCCGGTGATGATCGCCAACACCATCGCCTACCTCCTCTCCCGCCGCCTCCAGCCCGAGTCGCTGTTCCAGATCGTCGGGCAGCAGGACGGCCTCGACCTGCCGTCGGTGGAGCACGAGCGGGAGGCGCCGGTCCTCAGCGTCGAGGACGCCATGAGCGACACCCTCCCCGATCGGGTGCTGGACGGCGAAATCCCGGTCGACGAGGCGCTGGAGAGGATGAGATCGGATCGTCTTGCGACCAGCCTGTTCACGAAGGGCTGGGGGAACTGGCAGGTCGCCTCTCGATCCGAGCTGGAGACCGCGGCGCAGGCCGGATCCGGCGGACGGCCGCTCGCCCGGGCGAGTGTCGGGCGTCGGGCGACCTGGGTCTATCCGGACGTCGCACTGGACTCGGCCATGAGGTTGCTGTCGACGGAGCCGGTCCTGGTCGTCTGCAGCCGCGCCGACCGAAGGCGCCTGCTGGGGACGCTCACTCTCGAGGACGTGCTCGTCGCCTACGGGTTGGGCGCCGGACCGAAGCCCGGGGCGTCGGGCGAGGAGAAGGGCTGAGCCGCGTCCTCGCACTGTTGAGGGCGCTCGGATTGGACGACTGAGGCAAGGTGTTCAGCCGGACTCGGCCACGGGCACGTGGACCTGGACATCGACCCCCGGCTCGCCGCCGAGGACTCGGGCTTCGACGCCGAAACCGACGGACGCCTCTTGACACCTCGAAGTCCGATTCACCTTCTCGGTGGTGACGCCGGGCTCATGAGGGGCTAAGCTTCTGCTACGTGGCTCTAGTAGCAAGCCTAGCCGGACGCCGTGAGCGTCGGCGCACATCGAGCTTGTTCCGTGTCGCCAGCACGCTCGGGCGGAAGCTCCGGTCGGCAACACCCTCGGCTGGTGAAAGGATGCGAGGAGGCCTCATGGTGACCAGTTCCGGCAGGCGCAGCTTCTTCCGCATGGTGGGGGCCGGCGCGGCCGGCCTGACGATGGGCACGCGAGGGGCGACGGTCGTCGCCGCCGAAGGCCCGGGCGGCGCCGGGGACGATGACGGCCCCGTGCTGCAGGTCGGCGAGAAGGTGGCGGTGGCGGACACGCGCCACGGCCCCGTGCGTGGCTACGTTCTGAGGGGCATCCACTACTATCTCGGCATCCCCTATGGGGCCGAGACCTCGGGTCCTAACCGCTTCATGCCGCCACGGCCGCCGAAGCCCTGGACGGACGTCTTTCCGGCCCTTTGGTGGGGCAACTCGGCGCCCCAGGACATGGAGGACCGCTACGCCAATACGGTCGCCGCGTTCCGGGATCACTGGAACTACGACGACGTCAGCGAAGACTGCCTGCGGATCAACGTGTTCACCCCCGCGGTGGGGGATGGCCGGAAGCGGCCCGTGATGTTCTGGATCCACGGCGGCGGCTTCACGAACGGCAACGCCATCGAGCAAGACGGGTACAACGGTGAGAATCTCGCGCGCTTCCGGGACGCCGTGTTCTGCTCGATCAACCACCGGCTCGGCCCGCTGGGCTACTGCCACCTGGCCGGCGTGGGCGGCGAGCGCTACGCGGCTTCCGGCAACGTGGGCATGCTCGACATCGTGCAGGCGCTCGAGTGGGTACGTGACAACATCGCGGCCTTCGGCGGGGACCCGGACAACGTCACGATCATGGGCCAGTCCGGCGGGGGCGCCAAGGTCTGCGCGCTCACCGCGATGCCCCAGGCCAGGGGACTCTTCCACAAGGCCGTGGTGCTGAGCGGCGCGTCTCTGCGCATGGGCGAGCGGGCGCACTCGGAGAAACTCGGGGCCTACGTGCTGCGTGAAGCCGGACTCGAGGCCGGCGAGATCGACAAGCTCCAAGCGATGCCGTGGAAGGAGTACTACGCCTTCGCCACGAAAGCGCTCCAGAAGCTCACGGCCGAGACCGGTGGGCGACGCGGGCTGCGGAGCGGCTTCAACCCCGTCGTGGACGGCGTCGTCCTGCCCCAGGATCCCTACTTCCCCGAGGCGGCCCCCACGGCGGCCGAAGTTCCCCTTCTCGTGTGCTCGACGGTCAACGAGATCTCCCCCGGCGCGTTCGAGTCGGAGCCCGAGCGGCTCACCCTGGCCGACGTGGCCGAGCGGGTCAAGACGCGCGCGGGGTTTCGCCCGGGATACGGCGACAAGGCCTCGGAGGTGGTCGAGGCCTACGCAAAGGCCTTCCCGGGCAAGGAGCCGTGGGAGATCTGGTCACTAGTGAGCAGCACCCGTCAGAGCACCGTGGCGCTCGCGGACGCCAAGGTGAAGCAGCCGGCACCCGTGTACGTCGCCTGGTTCGCGTGGCAGCCGCCGCTCTTCGACGGCCGCATGGCGGCCTTCCACTGCCTCGACATCTGCTTCTGGTTCCACAACACCGACCTCATGCTGAGCCACACCGGCGGGGGTGCGCGTCCGCGCAAGCTCGCCGACAAAATGGCCGGTGCGCTCGTGCAGTTCATGAAGACGGGCGACCCGAATGGCGGCGGGCTCCCCTCCTGGCCGACGTACACCTCCGCACGGGGCGAGACCATGGTGCTCGACGACGTGAGCGAGGTCCGGAACGACCCGGACCGGGAGGCGCGCCGGGCATTGCCCCCGCTCTAGCCGATCAGGGCTCGCTTGGTGCCCGGTGCAAACCCTGGAAGAGGGGAGGTTCGGTATGACGTCGAAAGGTCGAAGGTCCAAGTTGTGGTCGGTTGTTGGGGCAGCCGTGTTGCTGGCGTCGCCCGGCTGGTCTCTTGCCCAGAACACGAGCTCTGACGTTCCTCCGGTGATCGACATTCACGTGCACGCGATGGACGAGTCGTTTCCGGGGCTGGGGCCAATGTGCCCGAACACGTCGGCCTTCATGGCTTCGGACCCGAGCACCGAGGAGCCGCCCTTCGGCTGGGTCCGGGAGGAGTGCACCCCGAAGCTCTACACCTCGGCCAAGGGGGAGTACCTGAAGGACGTGGTCGCCGAGATGGAACGACTCAACGTCACGGCCGTGGTCTTCGGCGATCCCGCGAGCGTGCAGAAGTGGCGCGACGCTGCTCCCAGGCGCGTCATTCCTGGCACGAGCTTCAGCGAAGGGCTGCAGCCGGGGGCGCGTGTCGCGCTCGACGAGCTGCGCAAACGCTTCACGGAGGATGGATTCGAGGTGATGGGCGAGATCGGGCTGCAGTACGAGGGCCTCTCACCGAGCGACCCCTCCGTCGACGCGTACTTCGCGCTCGCGGAGGAGCTCGACATCCCGGTCGCCATCCACATGGGGACGGGTGGATCCGGGCGCGCCAACGTCGCCATGCCCAGGTTCCGCGGGTCGATGGGGAACCCGCTGCTGCTGGAAGACCTCCTCGCGCGTCACCCCAGGCTGCGCGTCCAGGTGATGCACGCCGGGTATCCGATGATCGACAACATGCTCACGCTCCTTCAGGCCAGCTCCCATGTCTACGTCGACGTCGCGGGGCTCATCTGGAGCTATCCCCTGAAGGAAGTCAATCGCTACATCGAGCGACTCGTCGACGCCGGATTCGAAGATCGGGTCATGTTCGGCACCGACCAGATGGCCTGGCCCGGGCTGATGGCCTATTCCATCAGCATCATTCAGAACGCCGACTATCTGACGCCGAAGCAGAAGCGCGACATCCTCTACTTCAATGCGGCCCGCTTTCTCAGGCTGGATGCCAGCCCACCGAGCTGACGACACCCACGGGACGGAGCGGGGGTCTGGAGGCGGCCGCTGTCCCCGCCGACTCTGCCGGCGACGGCCTGACCGGCCAGCGTACGAGCCCGATTCTTGGATCTCTCTTAGATCCGGCCCGCGCAGCTTGACAGGCTGCAGCGCGGGGCCGATCAGTCTGGCGGAGCGGAATCGGCGCCCCATCACGAGGCCTGACCCTACAGAGCGCGCATCCTCTCTCACCGTGAGTCACCTCCAGGCCTGGGAGAGCACGTCGCGCGCCGCCTCGGGCTTCACGTCGGGGGTTGAAGGGGGAAAGCATGAGGCAGGTCGCCCTGATGTTCGCGGGATTCCTGGTCGTGACACTCGCCGCTTGCGGTGGAGGAGACAGCGGCCCTCCGCCGACCACCCCTACGCCCGTTCCGGAGGCCGTCGTCGCCGCGACCGGCAATGGATTCCTGGTCATCCACCCCAGCGCGATCGGCGCCAGACTACGCGCTCGAGGTCCCCGTCCGCATCCGTGAGACCGGAGGTGGAACCGCGGATTGGACGTCGGCGCGCATCACCTTCCTCTCGGCCACCGGCCAGGAGACCGGGAGGAGAGAGCTCACCGCCGACGACATTGCAGCGGCCGGATTCACCAGAATCGCGGCACGGCAGGACGAGGCCTACGTCCTGGTCTTCCAGATCAACAATACCGAGTTCGACGACCTGGCGCTCACCCTCCGCTTCGTGGATCGCCGCGACGGCAGGATCGTCACCGTGGAGGTACAGGGCTCGACCTTCGACGGCGTGGACATCTCGTTGGAGCCGCTCAGCCGGCCCGGGCCGGGCTACCGGCTGGACTGACGGAAGGAGGCCGGGAGAGCCTTCTCGAGTTCCAAGCCCGGGATGCCGTAGCGGCCCAGCTCGAGGCGACACTCCTCCCCGCAGTCTGTCTCGCCTCGTCCAGTCCGAATGTCCCGCCTGCGGCGGTCCCCGGACGGGCCAGACGCGTTCCCCTCTCCGCAGGCTGCTCCGGGCCGAGTGCTACACTCTGCCCGTGGAGCGGGTGCGAAGATGCAGGCCCTGGCGTACTGGAAGATGGTGACGACGGATCACTCCGGCTTTCTCGACAGCATCGTCGCGCTGCTGAGGGAGTCCGGCGTGAGGTATTGCGTGGTCGGCGGGCAGGGCGTGAATGCCTACGTCGAGCCGGTGGTCAGCCTCGATCTCGACATCGCCGTGGCCACAGAGGACTTCGACACTGCGGAGTCACTGCTGCAGCAGCGTTTCAAGGTGACTCGCTTCGCGCACAGCGTGAACGTGTCACTGCCCGGCTCGGATCTCCGAGTCCAGCTTCAGACGGACCCCCGGTATGCCCCCTTCGTCGAACGCGCCTCGGTTCGCGATGTCCTGGGCCTGCGCCTGCCGGTCGCTGCCGTCGAGGACGTGCTCCAGGGCAAGGTGTGGGCGGCACAGGACGCCACCCGCCGCCCCAGCAAGCGTCAGAAGGACCTCGCGGACATCTCACGGCTCCTGGAGGCTCACCCTGGACTCCGCGACCGCGTGCCGCAGGACGTCCTCGGCCGCCTGATCTGACCGGGCGTGTCAGAGGAGAGAACCCGCGTAGACTGGCGCGGCATGCTGAAGTACCTGCTCCTCGGTGGCGGCCTCGCCTTTGCCGCCGGCGTCCAGCCGGGGCCGCTGCAGGCGTTTCTCCTGGCGCGCGTCGCGGCCTCGGGCTGGGTGCGGACGCTGCCTGCCTGCCTCGCTCCTCTCCTCAGCGACGGGCCGATCGCGGTCGTCTCGGTCCTCGTCCTCGGCCAGCTCCCGCTGTCCTTCCAGGACGTCCTGCGGGCCGCGGGGGGGCTGCTCCTGCTCTGGCTCGCGTGGGGCGCCTACCGGCAGTGGCGCCGTCCGGCCCTGCTGCGCGCGGGCGGCTCGGCGCCGCGGACCCTGCTCGAGGGGGCGCTCGTCAACCTCCTTAACCCGAACCCCTACCTCGGCTGGTCTCTGGTGCTCGGCCCGTCGGTCCTCGCGGCCTGGAGCGAGGAGAGGGCGTACGCCGTCGCTTTCGTCGGCGGCTTCTACGCCACGATGGTCGTGACGCTGACCGTCTTCGTCCTGCTGGTCGGAACGACCCGCTCCCTCGGTCCCTGGGTCCAGCGCGCCCTCGTCGGCGTCTCGACCGCTCTCCTCGCGGGGCTCGGGCTCTACCTCCTGGTGAGCTCGGTGCTGCGTCTGGCCTGGATCTGACGCGGGACCCGGTGCCCTTCCGCTCAGCCGTTCAGCGAGCCGACCTCTTCTACGGGCCGGCTTGCGCCAGGGGCTCGTGGGAACGGGCCTCCACGAGGACGATCTGCCTCTTCCCGACCGCGAGGTACTGATAGCTCTCGACCGAATCCTGGACCTGGACGTTGCGCAGGCTGGCGAAACGACGCTCGTCGTTGAGGACGTCGGAAAGGCTCCGCCCTTCCGGCACGAAGATGTTCGCACGGAGAACCGCACGCGGGACGGCAAGCTCCAGCTGCACCACCTGGAAGACCCCGGCGGCCGGAGACGAGAGCGCTGAGCTGCGCCACTCCTCCAGGGCCTCCACTGAGCTAGCTGACCGCATCCTTGAGGATGGCCGCGGCGTCGCCCCCGCCGTCTGCTCGCGACCTGCCCTCGGGGCTGACGAGCAGAAACGGGTCCGCGCTGCTCAGGAGATACGAGACACGGTCGTACTCCCCCGCGAGGTCGACGAAGCCGATCACGCGTTTGCCGGAGGCGTTGACCCGAAGCTTGACGACGTGCGACTGCCCTTCCCTTTCCTGCAACCCTGACCCTCCACCCGGTCGAGGTCGACCGCCCCACCGCGCTCCTTCATACACCGAGAGACACCCCGCGATGTCACCCGAGGCCGTCGCTGCAGGCGAGGTGGGGTCCTCTGCGCCCACCTCGGGAGGGCACGGGGCACGGGTCGACGCCCCCCCGTCAAGGGTCTCTCGCCATCTGTGTCAACAGGGGCCGAGAATGGCCGCTGGCCGTGGGCCAGACGATGTTGCCGGCGACCGCCAGCCCAGCGGCCCCGGTGATCCAGATGCCCGCAGCGTCCTCGCGCCCAGCGAGGGGGAACGCCGCACGGGATTCGTTGGGTGAGGGCGGGCAGCCACTCCCCCAGAAGGTCGCCCCCGGCGTAAGCCCCTCCGGGCTCCTGTCCCCGGCTTCGTGGACGGGGACTGCGACACCCCGTCCTGGCACCAGCTTCTCGGGCCGAAGACCGGGAATCTTCGGGTAGCTCGCTCGCCCACCAGCGCGCTCCCTCGCTGGCTCGCTATCCCGCCAGCTTCTCCCGCACTCTCAGGCCACGGATCACTCCACCCGTCGTCAGGAGACCCACGAGTCGATCGCCGTGCATGACGAGGAGCCGCGGGGTTGCGGCCCGGGCCATCCTGGCGATCGCCACCGGAAGCGGGGCGTCCGGCTCGGTGACGATGGCGTCCGTCAACGGGCGCATGGCGCCCTGGACGGACGTCGCGTCCCGCTCCTCCGCCGAGAGCCGCAGCACGTCCTTCAGGCAGAGGAGGCCGACCACGGTGTCACCCCGCGTCACGGGAAAGCTGCCGTAGCCGGTTCGCATGAACTGCTCCCGGGCTGCTTCGGCCACCGAGCCGCTTCCGGGCACCGTCTCGACGGCTTGCACCATCGCGTCGCGGACCGTGACTCCCCGGAGTGCTTCGTCGAGACGTACCTGCTGGTAGCTGGCCGCCGAGGCGTCCTTGATGAACCAGCCGATCAGGATGTACCAGACGCCTCCGAGCCCGTCCCCTCTCAGCAGGCTGAAGACTCCGGCGAAGATGAGGAGAAAGGCGAAGACGGTCCCCGCTCCGCTCGCGATCCGGGTGGCGCGCGCTTTGCCCATCGACTCCCAGAGGGCGCCGCGCAGCAGCCGTCCCCCGTCCATCGGGAAGGCGGGAACCAGGTTGAAGAGCGCGAGAATCAGGTTGATCAGGCCCAGGTACTTCGCCACCGCCGCGCCCGAAGGGCCCACGAAGGGCAGGGTCGCACAGGTGTAGAAGAGGCCGGCAAGAGTCAGGCTCACCAGGGGTCCGGCGGCCGCCATCCAGAACTCGGCCCGTCCGTCCCGGGGGTCCTCCTCGAGCTGCGCGACGCCTCCGAAGATGAACAGCGTGATCGACCGGGTGCGCACTCCGTAGTGAAGGGCGACGACGGCGTGCCCCAGCTCGTGGATGAGTATCGAGACGAAGAACAGGAGTGACGCCACGAGACCCTTCGCCCAGTACGAGGATGCGGGGAGGTCGGGGGACTGCGCCGGGAAGTAGCCCGTCGACAGGGTCCAGACGATCAGGCCGAAGATGATCAGCCAGCTGAAGTGCAGGTAGATCGGGATCCCGATCACCCGTGCGATCTGCAGGTGGTCCGTGCGACTGTCCACGCTCATGGCATCCAGCCCCCCAGCGGACACCTCGCGTGAGCGAGGCGCCCGCCCCGAAGGTTACGGTGCTAGTTCTCGACGGTCTGGAGCTCGCTGGCGACCCGGTGAACGCCCTTCACCGAATGGGCGTTTTCGATGGCGCGCAGACTCTCGGTGGGGCTGTCGGTCTTGCCGGAGAGAAGGACGACGCCGTTGTTGACCGAGGCGACCTTGACGTCGTTCATCGTGGTGATCCAGGAATCGTTGACGTCCGCGCTCGCCACGACGGCGGCGGCAACGACGATCGTACCGACCAGAGCTACGGTGAGTGCCATTCTCTTCATTGATTCAACTTCCGCTTTCCTGTTTCGCTTCTTCGGCTTGCCGTTGCACCGGAGCTTGGAGTGTCCCGCCTCCCAGGCGCTCGGCTTGAGGAATTCGCGCCAGGAACGCCGCCGCGCACTCGACTCCATGCAACCTCCGTGCCGCGCGATGGGCAGAACGGGATCGCGACGGCGTTGTAGTCCTTGTCCCAGAAGAGGTGCTGAACCATCTTCCGATAGGTGGCGCGAGACAGCCGTACGAAGGCCACGACATCCAGGGGCTTGCTCCACACCAGCATGACGTTGGCGGTTTCCAGGCGCGCTCGACGGTGCACGGGGTGCCCGGAGGTCGCGCACGGGCGGCCGCAGACTCTTCCGGGCGAGGGGCGCCAGGGCCAGACGCTCAGCGGCTGGAGGAAGCCTGTTTGTAGATTCTTCCGCACGGCGGCCGCTCAGCGGCACCCCCGCCGAGAACGTCGAACGGGAATCGCCGCTGGGCACGACGGCACGATGGTTGCACTCTGCCGCTGTCGGGCCATCAACGGAACGGGCCAGTGAACCAGGAGACGCTGAAGGGCGAGTGGCTGCCGCTCAAGGGCCGCGTGCGCAGGGAGTGGGACAAGCGGACAAACGACGATATCGATGCAATCCAGAGAGCCCGCGAGGTCCTGTTGGGGAAACTCCAGGAGCGCTACGGGCACACGCGGGAGAAAGTCGGGGACGAGCTCGACGACTGGTTCGTCAGGATCGTCACGCCCCGCGGCTGATGGTCGGGGTCACAGCGGCCTGGTCGCGGCAAGCGGCGTCAGCCGCGACTCACGAAGGGGAGCGGCTCAGCGGGAGGTTTGACCATGACGAAGATGTTCGCGATCGTGCTTCTCGCCGCGGGGATCCTGGCCCTCGTCTACGGAGGATTCAACTACACCAGACAAACCCATGAGGCCAAGGTGGGCCCCCTGGAGATCAACATCACGGAAGACAAGCGCGTCAACGTTCCGGTGTGGGCGGGGCTGGCCCTGGCGATCGTGGGTGGAGGACTCCTGGTCATCGGAAAGAAGTAGCACTTCGCCCGCGCCCGGGCCCCTCACGCGGATAGGGCTAGACGCACCCGCGCTCGGGGAGCGGTCGACGGCACAACCTACAATCTGCCTTCCGCCGGCGCCGATCCTGAGTCGGCTCCGGGTCGAGTCGCGGGTCCGCGATCGGCTAGCGACCGAGCAGGATCAGGACTCCCGCAGCGACAGCCAGAGCGTTCAGCACGGTCGCGCCATGGGGGAGGCGGCCGAAGGGCAGCAGGCCCGTAGCGATCAGCCAGATCGCCATCAACCGGATTCCCAACAGCATCTTGGCGCACTCCTCAATCTCACGGCAGCGTCTCCGCTGAAGCCGCAACGCACGTGCCCCACCCCTGCATGTCGCTGGACCTCCGTGACACCGTGTGCCGGCGTGCAGGCACAGGTCCGTTGGTCTTCGCGTGGCCTCTGGAGTGCACGAAGGTGGCCCTGATCTTGCTGGACAGAGGGTGGGCCTGCGATTTCCTCAGTCCCCCGGAGCAAGCGGGGGAACCGGGCCAGCCGATCGACCGAGCACGACCCCGACCCACGGAGGTTCCATGGACGACCGCACGCCGGATGGCGCTTCGCACGGCGCTTCGTATTCCGCATTGACGTTCTCTTTCCTGGCCGGGGGCATCGCGGGCGCCGCTGCCGCCCTGCTTTTCGCGCCACAGTCGGGCAAGCTCACCCGCGGCACCATGGCGCGCGGCCTGAACGATGCCGCCGGAACGGCCCGCGCAATGAAGGGTCGAGCGATCCGCCGGGGCCACGAGCTCCGGGCGGAGGCCACGCATCGCGTCGAGGGGGCCGCCTCCGCTCTCGCCGGCCGGACGGGGGAGACCGAGGCCGCGGGACAGAGACCTCAAGGCTGACGGTTCATGAGGATGACGCACGTAGACCGTCAGCGGGGCGGCTGGCGGTCTAGTCCTTGCGCGCGAGCAGAACGCCGCCCACGATCGCGACGGAGACCCCCGCCCACAGAGGGATGTTCACCGTCTCCTTGTCCTTCACCTCGAGGTGGATGGGTCCGACATTCACCTCGTCGGTGCTCCTGGTGTAGCTGAACCCTCCGTAGGCCACGGCCAGAAGGCCCGCGGCGAGGAGCACAACACCGAGGAGCTTCGTCCCCTTCATGGTTCACCTCTCTGTGCCGTCCTCCGAGATGCAAGCCGCCCGCCACGCGGTTGCCACCGCGGTGGACGGCAAACTCAGCGGAAGGCCCGACGACGCTCCGGTTCGCGTCCTTTCCCATCCCGACCCGGGGCTGCGCGTTCTTCACGCCACGACTCCGCTGGCATCCAGCTTGCTGCAACCGGTGGCGGAGGTCCATCACATGGACATCACACTGACCGGACTGATCATCCTCATCCTCATTGCGGCCATCTGCGGCGCCCTCGGCAGGGCCATCGCCGGCGAGGTCCGCGGCGGGTTCATCGTCTCCACGGTCATCGGCTTCATCGGGGCTCTGGTCGGACCCTGGATCGCTCACCAGCTCAAGCTGAGCGAGCCCTTCGTGGTCCACGTCAGCGGGCAGTCCTTCCCGATCCTGTGGTCGATCATCGGCGCCGCCGTCTTCGTGGCCCTCATCCACCTCGTCTCTCGACGGTAGCGATCCTTCGGCCGGGACGGACGGTGGTCCGGGGTGGAGCGGGACCTCGGCCTGCCGTTGACTCGGAGCCTGGATGATCCCCCTCGTCGAGCGGCCCAGGAGCTACAAGACCGGGGCCGCATCTCCCCGTGCCCACCGAGACGTCCTGGAGAGGGCGGGCGGCTGTGAGGCCTCCGGGGAGGAAGAATGTAGAAACCGGTTCCACACACCGGTGATCGCCCGGCGCGCCGAGAACGCTGTCGCGGCATGCGAGAGTGTCGTTGGGGTCCGTGGCGCGCCCGGTGCCTCGGGGAGCGGCACGCCGGTTGCAGGGATACATCCCGTGGAGTCCAGCGCGAGCAGGCGAATCGTGCCCGTGAACGACAGCCGTGCTGCCGCTTCCGGCCCACCGAAAGTGATGGCGGGCCGCCAGGCAGCTCGGCGACAGGCAGGAGACAGCAGGGTGGCGAGTCAGGCAATCGAGCGGATGGGTGTCTGGCTGTCCGGGCGGTCCCGGGGCAGCGCGGGCGGCTATGTGGTCGGCTTCGCGGCCGTAGTCCTTGCCGCGGTCGTCGGGCTCGCCCTCGGTCCCGTCGTGGGCCCCAGGAGCGCGTTTCTCCTGCTCCTGGGCGCGGTGATGGCCGCGGCCTGGCTGGGCGGGCTCGGGCCGGGGCTGGCGGCCACGCTCCTGGCGGCCGGAGCGAGTGTCTCTCTGTTCATGTCGATCGGGGGCTCGTCGACGACCGCTCGTGCCGGGGACGCTCTCGGTTTCGGTCTCCTCCTCGTGGAGGGCGGTCTGATCAGCCTGCTCGTCGCCCGGCTCCGCGGAGCTCGCCACCCGGCCGCACTCGCAACGGAGCGAGCCGCGGGGCACGGGGACGGCGACCAGGGCGCGGCGTCGGTCGCCCAGGAGCTCCAGGCGGAGATCGCGACCCTGGACCGGCTGGGCCTCACGCTGGCGAGCCACCTCGACCTCGAACGCCTGGTCGAGGCGGTCACCGCTGCCGGGGTCGCGGTCACGGGGGCCGCGTTCGGGGCCTTCCTGTATCGGAACGGGTCCCGCGTCTGGAGCCACTGCGTCTCGGGAGCGCCTCCGGAGGCCTTCGTCGACTTCCCGCTCTCCCAGGATGCCGACGCCTTCGGATCGCCCTTCCAGGGCGCCGTCTCGCGCAGCGACGACCTGGCATGCGACCCTCGCTTCGGTCAGAACCTCCCCTTCAAGCAGATGCCGCCCGGCGTCTTGCCGGCGCGGAGCTATCTCGCGGCGCCGGTGCGCTCGGGGACGGGCGACCTTCTGGGCGGTCTCTTCTTCGGGCATCCGAGCCCCGGGGTCTTCCATGCGCGCGACGAGCGCCTGGTCGTCGGCCTCGCGGCCCACGCGGCCATCGCCGTCGACAACGCGCACCTCTACCGCGAGGCGCAGGAGGCGCGCACGGCGGCCGAGGCGGCCAGCCGCGTGAAGGACGAGTTCCTGGCCACCCTCTCGCACGAGCTGCGGACGCCGCTGACCGCGATCGTCGGGTGGGCCTACCTGCTCCAGGGCGGCAAGCTCCCTCCCGCCGAGGCCGACGCCGCGATCGAGACGATCATCCGCAACGCCAACGCGCAGAACCAGATCATCGACGAGCTGCTCGACGTGTCGCGGATCATCACGGGCAAGCTCCAGCTCGATCTGCAGCCCGTGGAGATCGGCTCCGTCGTGAAGGCGTCGATCGGGACGGTGACGCCCGCGGCCAGCGCCAAGAGCATCCGCCTTCAGCTCATCGAGGACCCTGCGGGAAGCTGGGTCATGGGCGACCCCGAGCGGCTCCAGCAGGTGTTCTGGAACCTGCTGTCCAACGCGGTGAAGTTCACCCCGAAGAGGGGCCGGGTCCGGGTGGGCGTCCAGTCCGTCGGCTCGCGCGTCGAGGTCGCCGTCGCCGACACCGGCCTGGGCATCGATGCCGCCTTCCTGCCTCACGTCTTCAACCGCTTCACCCAGAGAGACTCGTCGAGCACACGCTCCGTCCGCGGCCTGGGCCTGGGCCTCGCCATCGCGCGACAGCTGGTCGAGCTGCACGGAGGCAGCATCGAGGCCGAGAGCGCCGGGGCTGGCCACGGCTCGACGTTCACGCTAAAGTTCCCCCGGTCCCCTGTCACCGCTACGCCCGTGGACGGGCGCGTCTACTCGCAGGCGGACCGGAGCGTCGGACTGGAGGAAGCGCCCGACCTCACGGGGATCCGGGTGCTGATCGTGGAGGACGACGACGATGCGCGCGCGCTCGTGGCGAAGGTGCTCGAGGGCCAGGGTGCCTCCGTCGAGGCTGTCTCTTCTGCGCGCGAGGCGCTCGCCGCCCTCGAGAAGGAGCGGGTCGACGTGCTCCTGAGCGACATCGAGATGCCGGGCACCGACGGGTACCAGCTGATCCGGGAGCTGCGTCTGCGCCCGTCGCAGCAGGGTGGCTCCGTGCCGGCGGCGGCCTTGACGGCCTATGCCCGCACCGAGGACCGCCTGCGGGCGCTGCGGGCCGGCTTCCAGCTGCACCTGTCCAAGCCCGTGCAGCCGGCCGAGCTGCTCGCGGTCGTCGCCAGCCTGGCGACCCGCCGCAATTGATGGGTGAGCGGCCTCCCCTCTCCGCCCGGCCGCTCGAGAGCCACGAGGAGCTCGCCGAGTTCCTCGAGCACGCCCCGGTCGGCTTGTTCTGGGTCGATCCCGACGGGCGCGTGCTCTGGACGAACAAGACCGCGCTGGACCTGCTCGGGTGCTCCGAGGATGAGTGCGCGGGCCACGCCGTCGCCGAGTTCTTCATCGAGCGGCGCGTCGCCACGGACATCCTCGGCCGCCTCCGCCACCGGGAGGCGGTGAACGGCTACGAGGCGGGCCTGCGGAGGAGGGACGGCGCCGTCCGGCGGGTGCTGATCGGGGCGAACGGCCTCTTCCGGGACGGCCGCTTCGTCCACGGCCGCTGGGTCGTCCGTGACGTCACCGCGCTCCTGGAGAGGGAGCAGGCCGCGACGCATCGAGCCGTGGACGCGAGCCGCCTCAAGGACGAGTTCCTGGCGCTGCTCTCCCACGAGCTGCGGACGCCTCTGGGAGCGATCCTGGTGTGGCTCGGCCTCCTTCGCCAGGGCGGATCCGATCCCGCCGAGACCACCCGCGCCTTCGAGATCATCGAGCGCAGCGCCCGCACCCTGGAGCGCATCATCGAGGACCTGCTCCACGCGTCGCGCATCGCCGCCGGCGGGCTCATGCTCAGCCCGCAGCTCGTCGATCTTCGAGGTGTGGTCCAGGTGGCGCTCGACGCCGCGTCGGGGACGCCGCGATCAAGGGTCTGGCGCTCGACGCGCCGCGTGCGGAGATGCCGATCTGGGTGATGGGGGATCCAGGCCGGCTGCAGCAGGCCGTGGCCAACCTGCTGTCGAACGCCATCAAGTTCACTCCGGCCGGTGGCCGTGTCGAGGTGTCCCTGGACACGGCAGACCAGCGGGCCCGACTGTGCGTGACCGACACCGGGGAGGGGATGAGCCCCGCCTTCCTGCCTTTCGCCTTCGAGAGGTTTCGCCAGCAGGACAGCACGAGCACCCGCGCCCACCACGGTCTCGGCCTGGGCCTGTACGTCGTCCGTCACGTGATCGCTCACCACGGCGGCGTGGTGAGCGCGGACAGCCTCGGCCCGGGACGGGGCAGCACGTTCACGGTGCTCTTGCCGCTGGCGGCGGCGCCGGGAGAGGCCGCGAGCCCCCGGGCGCCGAGCTACCGGGGGAGGGGGAGGACCGCCTTCGAGCGGGTCTCACCGTCCTCATCGTCGACGACGAGGAGGACGCGCGCGAGGCCCTGAGGCTGATCCTCCAGCAGAACGGCATGCTCGTCACGACGGCGGCCTCGGCGCGCGAGGCTTTCGAGCTGGTCGAGCGCCTGCAGCCCGACATCCTGCTCAGCGACATCGCCATGCCCGGCGAAGACGGCCTCTCCCTCATCCGCCGCGTGCGGATGCTGCCGCTCGACCGCGGCGGCCAGGTCCCGGCGATCGCGCTCTCGGCGTATGCCGGGGCGGAAGACCGGCGCCAGGCGCTCCTGGCCGGGTTCCAGCATCACCTGTCCAAGCCGGTGGACCCGGCCCATCTTCTCGCCGTCATTGCCACGATGACCCGGACGGCGGGAGGCCGAAACGGGGAGCGATAGGAGCGCCGCCAGGGCGCGGCCCCGATCGGCCACGCCCCGCCGCCGCGATGGGATCAGTTGAAGAGTCGTCGACCCTGGAGCAGGTTGAACACCAGCACGATGACCGCCACAACCAGCAAGAGATGGATGAGCCCACCCATGGTGTAGGAGCTGACCATCCCCAGGAGCCACAGCGCGGCCAGAATCACGAAGATCGTCCAGAGCATGTTTCCTCCTCGGCTTCCGCCGGCTGCGCGTGCGGGCCAGCACTGAAGTGAGCTGCAAGCGCTGTGCCACGAGGTTTCGGCGACTGAAGGCCACGGCGGGGCGGGTAGGCACACACTTGCGGGCGCCTCAGGGGGCACCGCGCTGCACGCTGTAGAATCTACAAGGAACTCGAGCCATGGACGCTCCTGACGTGCCTCCACTCGCTCCGCAAGCGAAGGCGGCGGCCTCGCCCCGCGCGTTGATCGTCGACGACGACCCGGGGTTCCTGCTCGGTCTGGCCGAGCTCGTCCGCCGCGAGGGCTTCACGGTGGCGAGCGCCGGCTCCCTGAAGCAGGCCCGAGAGGAGATCGCGGCGAACCCGCCCGACATCCTGCTCGTCGACCTTCGCCTGCCCGACGGGAGCGGGCTCGACCTCCTCGCCGGGCTCGAGCCCGCCACGGCCCCCGAGGTCGTCCTCATCACGGGCGACGCGAGCGTCGAGACCGCGGTGGACGCGCTTCGCCGGGGCGCCATCGACTACCTGACGAAGCCCGTCGACTTCGCCCGCATCAAGATGGCGCTCGGCAACGTGACGCGCACGCTGGAGATGAAGGGCGAGATCGGAGCGCTGCGGGGCGAGCTGCGCAAGCTGGGCCGCTTCGGGCCGCTGATCGGCACGTCGCCGGCGATGCAGACCGTCTACGACCTGATCGGCCGCGTGGCCCGCACCGACGCCAGCGTCCTCATCAACGGCGAGACCGGCACCGGCAAGGAGCGTGGTGGCTCTCACCATCCACTCCCTGAGCGGCCGCAGCAAGGAAGCGTTCCTGCCCGTGAACTGCGGGGCCATCTCCGCGAACCTGATCGAGACCGAGCTGTTCGGCCACGAGCGGGGCAGCTTCACCGGCGCCGACCGCTCACACAAGGGGTACTTCGAGCGCGCCCACCGGGGGACCCTGTTCCTCGACGAGATCACGGAGATGCCCCTCGAGCTCCAGGTCAGGCTGCTGCGCGTGCTGGAGTCGGCCACCCTCACCCGCGTGGGAGGAAACGAGCCGATCAGGATCGACGTGCGCGTCCTCGCCGCCACGAGCCTCCGGGCCGAGGAGGCGGTGGCGGCGGGCAAGCTGCGCGCGGACCTGTTCTACCGCTTGAACGTCTTCCCGATCACGCTCCCTCCGCTTCGGGAGCGGGGAGACGACATCGAGCTGCTGGCCGAGCAATGCCTGAGCGAGCTGAACGCGGCTTCGGGGACGGCGAAGCGCTTCACGCGGGCGTGCCTGGAGAGGCTCCGCCGGCACGGCTGGCCCGGAAACGTGCGCGAGCTGAACAACGTCGTGGAGCGGGCGTTCATCCTCGCCGAGGACGACGTGGGTGTCGACTCCCTCCCCCTCGGCGTGACCGAGGTCCTGCCCGCCTCGAGCCTCGTCATGCAGGTGGGGACTCCCATCGCGGAGATGGAGCGCCGCCTCATCCTCGCCACTCTCGATCAGTGCGAAGGCGACAAGAAGAAGGCCGCCGCGGTCCTCGAGATCAGCCTGAAGACGCTCTACAACCGCTTGAACGAGTACAAGCCCCGCTGAATCGTGCGGGCGAGGCTCGCGCGCTCCGCACGCGCGGTGGGAGGCCATCCTCCTTCAACCGGTCCTGCGGAGAACTGGCGGAGGAGCGCTCACCGCGCCGCGGCAATGGCGACCATCCCTGGTCGTCGCGCAGTGCTTCCCGATAGGCCGATCGTCAGCGATCCGTATGGTCTGCTCGTACCGGAGCGCGAGCCCGTTTCGATCGCTTTGCACCGGTAGGCGTTTGTTTTCGCTTCATCGCTCGAGCAAGCGAGGTCTACAGCACGGGCCGGACCTGAGTCACGACCTTCGTGCCGTCGGCCCTGGTCTCGATGCGGACCTCGACCCTCTGACCTTTGCGGAAGCTGTTGAGCTGTCCCGTGGGCTCGACACGGAAGGTCTGAGGGCCGGCGCCGAGGTCGACCTCGATGTGATCGACGCCGGTGTCGAGGTTCGTGATTCGGGCCGAACGGGTCACCGGGGCCTCGGCTTGCCGCCCCGACCTGGGTCGGACGAGGGTCACGACTTCCTCGCCGTTGTCCCGAGTCTCGATGAGGAGCGTGACCTGCTGATCTCGGCGGAAGTTTCTCAGCTGCTCCGCCGGATCGGCGCGAAAGGTCTGGGGACCGAATCCCAGATCGACCTCGATGTGGCCTACCTCGGGGTCGAGGTTGGTGATCGTGCCGTCCTGGCTTACGCCCGGGCCTCCTGCCGACGGTTCATATCCGACTTCCACGACCTCGATGTCCTGGATCACGTTCGTGCCCTCCTCGAACATGTAGTAGATGTACATGGGAGCACGCAGATCGCTCAGACCCGGGTTCGGGAACTCGTCCTTCTTGTCCGTGAAGCGGACTCCCGCGTCGCGCTTCACGCTCCACGTCCCCACGTTGCCGCTGGGAGCGTGCTTGATCTGCATCTCCATCTGGCGCCAATCGGTGGAGACGATGTTTCCACGCTCCTTGTTGATCTTGGCCTGCGCCGCAGACGCGACGAGCACTGCGGCGCCGGCCAGGGTGGCCGCCGTACGCCAGTTCCACTGCTTCATGAGTACCTCCTCGCGGCGGGAGCCGCGTCAACTGCCATCTTCAAAGAAGGGGCTCGAGGGCCCCGAGTGTGCACGCGACACGCGCGCGCACTCGGCGAGCGACTCCTACTGGCCAGTACGGCTGGTGTCCGTAGTGCGTGTGGACGTCCATGGCCCACTTCCTGTCAGCCATGTTTGGCCAGGCTTCGCAGTCGAAGCCCGGCGCGTTCTCCAGACGAAAGGACTGCGTAGGCGACCCGGCCACGATCGAGATCGATCATCAGATCCTTGATGCTTCCAGGCGACATTTCGCCGCCCCCCGCTGGTTTGCTGCGCCCGCGTGAGCGCCCGACGGTCCATCTTCCTGCCTTGCTGCCGGGCGATTGTCTTGCCGTACAGGTGGCAAGGCACGTGCCAGCCCAAGATCGTCGCGGCAGAGGCGCATGGCCGCTGACCAGGGCCTCAGGTCGAGGAAGGGGGCTTTGTTGACGACCGTCCGCCACTGTCCAGGGCCTCGATGATATCGGGCCCGTTCCTGCTGAAGGTCAGCGTGCGATGCGGGTCGTCCCGCGAGACACGGGTGCCGAGCGGTGTCGGCCGGGTCCGGCCAATTGTAGAATCTGCTTCCTCTCGCGCAGCGGAACATCCGGCTCCTGGGTCCCGCGGAACCCCCGCTCGAGCGCGGTCGAGGCCGCCCTACGGGTCCGGACGGAAGCCGCTGCATGCGACGAGGGATCCGGCCGGGAGCCGGGCGGCAGCCCCTTCGCCGGTCGGGGGCGGCGAGGGACGTGGACCGTGCTCATCGGCGAACGGGGCCACCGCAGCGAGGAACGCTCTCGCGACGGCGAGCGCGGGGCCGGGCTGCCCGACCGCCAGTGGGCAGCCAGCGGTCGCGGGCGCGAGGTCGGCCACGGGCCCGAGGTCGGGCACGGCGCCCGCTGCTTCGGGCGAGGCCGGCGTGGCCATGTAGGCATCGATCCGGTCCTCCATCTCGCTCGGAAACCGCGGAACCGGCCCGGCCAGGGCATCCTTGTAGAGGCGCGCCATGATCTCGCGAAAGATGGGCAGGGCCGTCCGCCCGCCCGTCTCCCCGCGCCCCAGGGTACGGTTGTCGTCGAAGCCGATCCGCACCGCGACCGTGACTCCCTGCGGTCCGTAGGTGGACCCGATGAACAGCGCGTCCCGGAAATCGTTCGTCGTGCCTGTCTTGCCCATCACCGGTATGGAGAACCCTCGTCCGCCGAGGGAGTGCGCGGTCCCGCCGGGGAGGCGGACGACGCCGCGGAGCCCTTCCTGGATCAGGGCGAGGCCCTCTTCGGGCATCTCCCCGGAGGCGCCCGGCGCCTCGTAGAGGAGGGTGCCCGCGCTGTCGGTGACCCGCGCGATGACGTGAGGCTCCGCGCGCACTCCCGAGGCCATGGCCCGGTAGGCGCTCGCGAGCTCGAGCAACGTGACCTCCGCCGCGCCGAGCGCCGTGCTGAGATAGGGATGAAGCGGCGTGCGGAGGCCGAGATCCCGACAGGTCCGGAGGACGTTCGTCATGCCGACGTCCCGGGCAACCCACACCGCGGCCGCGTTGCGGGACTCGGCGAGGGCCTGGCGGGCGGGGATCGCTCCCTTGAACTCCGCGTCGTAGTTGGCGATCCACTTGACCTCGCCTCCCGACGGGCCGTCCGGCACGCTGATCGGCTCGTCGAGCACCCTCGCATCGAGAGTCAGACCGTTGCGGAACGCGGCCAGGTACACGAGCGGCTTCACCACCGAGCCGGCCTGACGCAGGGAGCCGGTCACGCGGTTGTAGTCGGAGTAGCGACTGCGACGAAGATCGTAGAGCTGCCGGCCCCCCGCCTCGGCCAGGATGGCTGCGTCCCCGTTGGCCAGCACCACCACCGAGCCCTGGGTGAGCCCCCGGGACCGCGGGTGCCGCTTCTCGTAGCGATCGAGCCCGTTCTCCAGGGCTTCGTTGACGACCCTCTGCACCCGCTGGTCGACGGTGGAGCCCACGCGTATACGGCCCTGGAACAGGTCCTCCACCGCGAAGCGCGTGCCGCCGTGCTCCCGCAGCTCCTCGAGGACGTGGTCGATCGCCGCGGGCGCTTCCGTCTTCGCCGAGATCCTGGGGGGGACGACCCCGAGCGGCTCTGCCTGGCTCCGCCGGGCGAGCGCTTCGGAGATGGAGCCGTTGCGGGCCATCAGGGCCAGGATCTGGTTGCGTCGTTGCCGCGGTCGCGAGCCGCCCTCGCCGGGCGCATAATCACGGGGCGACTTGGCGATCGCTGCCAGCGACGCCGCCCGTCCGGCGTCCTCGCTCGTGTAGCCGGCCAGTGGTTTGTCGAAGTAATACTCGGACGCCGCGCCGAAGCCATATCGGCCGTTGCCCATGTAGATGAAGCTCGCATAGCGAGCGAAGATCTCGCGCTTCGCCTCTTCTCGCGATCCGTACTGATTGCGCATCGCCTCTTCCAGCCAGAGCGCGAGGCGCACTTCTTCCAGCTTCCGAAGCAGCTTGTTGGCGGCGGGTGCGCCCAGGACCGCTGACATGACCCGCGCTACCGTCAGGCCGCTCGTGAACACGGCGTCGTCGTTTCGACGGGCGGTCAGGTCGCCGAGGAAGTAGACGCGGACGAGCTGCTGCGTGATCGTCGACCCACCCTGGGGCAGCCGCAGCCGGAGTCCGGAACCCTTCCACCACTCCGCCAGGGAGCGCACTGCCGCCTTCTGGATCACCCGCGGCAGAGCGCCGTAGTCGATCCCCGCATGCGAGTCGAAGTTCTTGTCCTCGGCGGCGAGGATGGCCTCGCGCACCACGGGAGGCACTTCGTCATACGTCACCACTCGCCGGTACTCTCGTGCGAGCTGGATCACGACGTCTCCCCTGGCGTCCGTGACCTCTCCCGTCGTCGGGGGCTGGAACAGGACGAACGGAGCGAGATCGGGCAGGTCCCCACGGTCGAAGTAGACGTGCCGGACGAGGGCAGCGGGCGGCACGAGGATCACGACCGCGGCGATCGGGCCGGCGATGCGCACGGCCCGCTGCGACCAGGCGGCCCGCACGCGACCGGCCACGGCGGCACCCGCGCGCCGGAGGCGGCCAGCGACGGCGACGCCCGCATGCCGGAGGCGGGGGCCGGCGGCCGAGCCGACCCGGCCACCCCACCGGGCGAGAGCACCGACCTCGTCGAGAACGCGAGCGCAAAGACGCGTTCGGACGGCCGGGACCGGCTCGCCAGTCGCGATCACTATGCTCTTGCCTTTCCTCGGATGAGGCCGCCTCAGCGCAGGCTGGACGTCCGCTTCGCCTGGCCGCGCCACTCGTCGTTCGCGTAGATCGCCACCTCGACGCGGCGGTTCTGCCGCCGGCCCTCTTCCGTCCCGTTGGACGCGATCGGCTCCGTCTCTCCGCGGCCTTGGCTCACGAGGCGCGAGGACGCGACCCCTGACGACACGAGGTAGCTCTCGGCCGAGCGGCCGCGCCGCTCCGACAGCCCCTGGTTGTAGGAATCGCTGCCGTCGGAATCGGTGTGGCCCAGGATCATCACGCTGGTGCGCGTTTCCGCCTGCAGGCTGTCGGCCAGCTTGCGCAGGTTGGAACGAGCCTCAGGGGTCAGATCCGCCGAGTCGAAGGGGAACAGGAGCCCCGAGTCGAAGGTGACCGCGATGCCCTCGCCCACGCGTGAGACCTGGGCGTCTTCGAGCTCCCGGGCCAGCTTCTCGGCCTGGGCGTCCATGCGGTGTCCGATGAGGGCACCGGCGGCGCCGCCCACCGCGGCGCCGATGATGGCGCCGCGGGCAGTCGATCCCGTCTTGTGGCCGATCACGGCGCCGACGACACCCCCGCCCGCGGCTCCGATGCCGGTCCCCTTCTTCTGTTTGTCGCCCCAGCTCGCGCAGCCGACCGTGCTCGCGAGCACGGCCGCGACGATCACGGCGGCGATGGTGTGATTGGCGCGCTTCATTGTTTCTCTCCTGCAGACGACCATTGGCGGCAGCCACGAACCCGGAACGAAGAGGCGGCCCTGCCCACCCCGGCCGGGGCAGACAGGGCCGCGCGGTGAGGTCGCTACCGGTAGTGGAAGGGCCGGAACCGGAGGCCGCCCCAGATCTGGTAGTTGTTCTCGATGTCGTCGAACTGGGAGAACGGCGCGCGGGCCTGGCCCACGAGCTGCCACTTGCCGTCCGCGTCGAGGTCGAACCCTCCCTGGACGAGCAGGGCGAGGGCGCTCGTGTCCTTCCCGACGTCCCACCAGCTGAGCCCCGCCCCGACGAAGCCTCGACCCGGGACGTAGTTGAGGGCCGCGTCCGCGAAGACGGCGGTGTGGGACTCGTCCTCGAACCCGAACTTGAGGCCAAGCTGCCCGTCGAACTGCATGCTCTCGCTGATCATCGGCTGGAAGCCGACCCCGACGCCGGCGAGGGCGGAGCAGTGGGCGCCGACGTTCACGCCGTCGTGGTCGTCATGAACGAGGCGCTCCTTGCCAAAGTAGGCGCCGACGTAGACGGGCGGCCCGCCCTTGACGTCCACCTGCGCCTGGCAGGTGTTGGTCGAGGTCTGGCCAGCTTCGTCGGTCACGGTCGCCCGCAGGGTGTGGATGCCGCCCTTCTTGAGGACCACGTCGCTGCGGCTGAAGTTGGGAGCGGCGAGGTCGTACGTGCTGACCACGTTGCCGGCGGGATCCACCACCTCGACGCGCGCCGACTTCAACCCCCCGCGCACGCCCGGCGCCACCTGCGAGCCGGACACGTCGACGGTGAACGGCTTGCGCGCCTGGACCGGCTGGGGACCGGCGGTCAGGCCGCAGGTGGGCACACAGCTCTTGACCTCGACCACCTGGGTCGACGTCTCTCCACCGGAGACGGCCTTGATCTCGTAGCGTCCCGGCGCGGGAGCGCCGGTGAAGGTGAACTTGAAGGAGCCGCCCGTCAGCTTGTCACTCACCAGCTGCTTGTCGTTGACCGAGATGGTGATGTCGTTGTCCTCGGGGGGATTGTCGACGTCGATCGAGTAGTCGACGGGCTGGGTGACGCAGGTGCTGTCGGCTCCCCGCAGGTGGACGACCGGCTTGGGCCGTGCCGCGCGGCAGGCCGCGCTCTCGGTGTCACGACCCAGGTCCTCGATCCAGAAGTTGGCGCAGGCGTGCGGCGTGACGAGGCGGTACCGCGTGCAGTTCGAGGTGAACTCGAACGCGTAGGCGTCGATGGGCTTTCGGCCCTCCCACACGACGTCCACGAGGGCGTGGGGCTTCCGGTTCTTCCGGGACGCCATGAAGGGAATGCGGGTCCCGGGTGCGATCTCGACCTGGGAGATGTCCGCGGTCACGGCCGCGCGGTCGAGGTCCTCGAGGCTACCCTTCCAGCCGACCTCGTCGAGGATCGCCCGCACGTCTGCCTTCATCCGTTCGCTGCGCAGAAACACCCGAACGTCGTCGGGGTTCTTGAGGGGCTCGGAGAAGCGCGTCGCAGGGTTGCCGAGCCGGGTGGCCCGGTGCTGCTGGGCCACGGCCGGCGAGGTGGTCATCAACCCCAGCGCAAGCACCAGGGAAGTGGCGAACGTCAGTCTCATGATCGATGCTCCTTTGGAATGTCCCACGTCTTCCCGTCGGTGCCAGTTCTCGATGGTCTGGATCTCGCTGGCGACCCGATGGACTCCTGCAACATCCGCGCCGCCCGATGGACGAGGCCTAAACCGGTTGAGGCGGCGGCCTCGGCCCAAGGTCTCCCGCCAGAGTCGCGCGGCGGATGAAGGAGACGACATGGCACCGACCTCCTCGAACTCCTTGGCAGCGTTCATCTCTGCCACCAGCTTGTCCAGCGCGGCGTCCATCGCCTGGAGCGGCGTGCGAAAAGCCCAGGTCCGGCGTACTCGCTCGTGTAGTCGGCCAGCGGCTTGTCGCTCGTGGAGAACGCGAGCGCCACGATGCGTTCCCGGAGCCGGCTCCGCAGCCGCGATCGCCCCCCGGGGGCGGCAATCGTCATCCATGGTCTGACGGGCACCGGGACCGGCACCGCGATTGCCTCGTTCCCCGGAGGAGGAGCTCAGTGGCCGACACCGAGGCGATCCGCAGGCTCAGAAACCGACTGTTCTCACGGACGGCGACCGGCGTCGACACCAGGCGCCGCCGACTCTACCGCCTCCCGATACCCTGGTGGCCTCGCTTGCCCGCCACACGCTGGCGCCCCACCCGACTGCGCGGCGTGAACCCCTCGTCAGTCGTCGATGACGAAGGTGACCATCACGTTGACCTGATACTCGGTGATCGAACCCTCACGGACGCGCACCTGCTGTTCCTTGACCCACGCGCTTCGGACGTTCCTCAGCGTCTTGTTCGCCCTGGCGATCCCTTGCTGAAGAGCATCCTCGAAGCTCTTGCTCGAGGTCACGCTGATCTCGGACACCTTGGCTACTGACATCTAGTCCTCCTCCTGAGCCGCTCTCCAACAAGGGGATCGCGGCTGACTCCGCCGGGGCCGACCGAAGGTGGCCGCCGTCGGTTAGCGGGCCGAGTCGGTCACAGGCGGGTCTCTCGGGTAAGCCTGACGGCCAGACGCGTTCCACTGCCCAACTCGACTTCTTTGCCTGTGTTGGTCAGGATGACGCCGGTACCGGTCGCCCCGCCGATCATGGCTCCGATGCCTGCGCCCTTCTTGCCGTCGAGTATCGCGCCGACGACTGCGCCGGCGCCGGCGCCGATCCCGATGGTCGCGGCGTCCTTCTTGCGCGTGCTGCCGGCGGTGATGTCGAGCGGCCCCGTACCGATGGAGTACTCCCTGCCCTCGAGAACGAGCATGTCGAAGGCGAATGCGAGGCGGGCGCGAGTCTTGACGCGGCCCGAAGGGACGGCCGTGGTGACCCGACCACGGACCTCGCTTCCGGCGGGTACCACCACTTTCTCCCCGACTCTGACGTCTTCGGCGAGCCTTGCCACGACGCGGTCTCCTGACCGACTCGTCGCCGACGAGATCGCCGTCTCGAGGACGAGGGGAAGCGTCACCCCTTCGGGGACCGTGATGGGTTCTGGCCTCAGGACGCTCAGAATCCCACCCGACCGCTTGCCTTCGTTCGCGACCGTGGAGTCGCTGGCGGCCTGGCAGCCGGCGAGAAGCCCCGCCGAGAACAGGACCGACATCACACCGAGACGTCTCATGTCGTCACCCCCGAGTTTCGTGCGATGCCGGACCGACTTCACTCCCGACCCCGGGCGACAGGCGGTCAGTGGACTCTTGCCAGTCTGTTGAAGACGCCGAGCGCCCGTAGAAGCCCTATCAGCAGCGCCGCGCCGAGAATGGCGACGATCCAGGTCGCAGGCGCCGTGTGCGCGTGCACTCCCAGTGCGTTCGCGACGTAGACGCCGAGAAACGACCCAATGATGCCCACGACGACGTTCGCCAGGATGCCCATCTGGGCATTGGTCTTCATCAGGATGCTCGCCAGCCAGCCAACAACGCCGCCGATGATGAGGGTCACGATGAGGTTGGTCGATGCCAGGTCCATGGGTTTCCTCCACGCGTCCGGGTGACCGGGTCGACATTCGACCCCGGTGGCGGCCGCTCGTCAGTAGTGCAGCAAGACACGGGCCAGCCCGCGCGCGGCCCCCCTTCTCTGCCTGGTGCCGGCACTCCACGGGGGCCGAAGGCCCCACCGGCACTGCGGCGAGCCGCCGAGAGCTGTCTCCGAAACCGGGGACTTGCGGCCGTCGGGTGAGCCGTCACTTGCCCCTTTTCTACAAACTGCGCACATTCCACTGCCCTCGGTGCGCCGATCTGACGCTGTTTCCGTCGCAGTTGGCGACCGAAGTGTGACCTGCCGCCGCAGGTCCCTACCTCGAGCTGGTCTGCGTCCCGCGGCGGACCGCGTCTTCGTTGACGTTCAGCGTCCGCAGCATGCGCTCGAAGGTCTGCGCCATCGAGTCGTAGCCGCTGCCGGGGACGATGCACAGGGCGTAGAGCACCTGGCCATCCGACAGGCCCCGGGTCACGACCGTCACCCTCTCCTCCTGCCCGGTGACGGGCGAGCGGCCGGAGAGCGCCACTGAAAACGACGACGCCCCGTCGATCTGCTCTCGTCGGACCTGTCCAGCCCGGGCCCGCAGGTACGAGTTGGATCGGATGACCTGACGGACGAGGTCGTCGGTGGCGTCCTCCAGGCTCCCGCGCGGCCAGTTCGTGTCCTCGAAGGGGGCGTAGTTGCGTTGCAGGCTCTCCTGCTGGCGGTCCGTGTACCCCTCGAAGGGCGCGTAGTGGTTGACGATGACCCCGTAGAGCATGGCCACCTGGCCGTTGCCCATGTCGACGACGCCCCCGTCGGGCGCCATGGAGACTGCGTATCCGGATTCGGGCGCGTAGGCCCGCCAGTTGTCGGGGTGCTCGATGCTGAAGAAGCCGTCGCGTTGGTCGAAGCGCTGATACCGCGAGGACGGCTGGTCCACCCGCACGTCGTATTGACCGCTGGAAGCAGTCCGGCTGCTCTGGGTTTGTGGCTCCTCGCGCTGCTGCGCCACCGCCGAGGGAGCGGGAGAGAGTCGCCGCAGGTCGGCCCTCATGCGATCGAAGCCGCCCACGTCCTGCGACCGCGCCAGGTGCAGGCTCCCCGCCAGGTCCCGGATGCGCGCTTCGCGATCGCCAGCCGGGGGATGGTCGCTGAAGAACCGCTCCACCTTGCCAGGATCATGGCCCTGCTCCTGGCGGAGGAGCTCGAAGAAGTCCGCCATGGCCACGGGGTTGTACCCGGCGGCGGCCATGATCTCAGCTCCGATCTGGTCGGCCTGGTACTCGGCGTCGCGGCTGAACTTGAGGAAGGCCACGTTCAACCCCAGGCCGCCGACCGCATTCACGATGTCCGCCGTCTTGCCGCCGTTCTTTCCCAGCAACCCTCCCAGTATCCCGAGGCCGGCCTGGCTGAGATAGGCCTTCGAGGCCTGGTGGGTCCCGTGGCGCAGGGCCACGTGGGCCATCTCGTGGGCCAGCACACCGGCCAGTTCCGCCTCGCTTCGCGCCGCCTCGACGAGGCCGCGGTTCACGTACATGGGGCCGCCGGGAAGCGAGAAGGCGTTGATCTCGGGGGCGTTCACGGCCTTGATCGTGTAGGGATAGCGCGCGCCCGGGGCCTGCGCCGCCAGCTTGTTGATGATCTTGTTGAGGTAGCGGTCCTCGTTCCGATCGTTCAGCATCGGGAGCTGCCGCTCGGCCTCCACCGCGGACTGACGTCCGATCTCGACGTCCTGCTCCACGCTGAACAGGTTGAAGCCGGGCGTCGGGTGGCTGGTCTCTGCCGGAGCCGCCAGCGGCGCGCAGAGTACGAAGGCGCTCGCCAGCAGGACCGACGGTGCGCGAATCGATCTCTTCATGTCTCCGTCTCCTCAAGTCTTTCCGCCTCTTTGTGGGCTGAGCTCCCCCGCCGACCCGGACCGGAAGAATCTACAAAGGAGGTTCTCGATGCCGGGGGAGAGTGAGCCAGCTAGCGCCGCCGCCTCCAGTAGAAGCCGCCGCCGCCGAACAGGAGCACCAACACGACAATCAGAATGAGCAGGTTCATGGTCTTTCCCTTTCTCCGAGAATCGTGACCTTCCATGCGCACGGCTCACCGCGGCACGGCCTTGAGGCCCGCGTTCTGACCAGGACGTACAGCAATGCCCGTGCCACGACGGTCCGAACCGGGCATGCTCATGCCTCGGGCAACTCGACCCACTCATCCTCGATCGGCTGCTGGCACGACAGTTGCTCATTCACAGACGCGGACTCGAAGACGCAGGTCAGGCATCCATCCGATCCAGACATCCATCCGCGCGCCAGGAGGAGGAAACGTGGGAATCTTTGGGGATCTCTTTGGCAAGAAGGAGAAGAAGCCGCGGCCGGACTTCTCCAACGTTCGCAGTGGCGGCTCGAGCACGGCCCCTGCCCCGGGCCAGCCGGAAGCGAGTGCGACTTCCGCAACCACCGGGCGGACCTACGTCGTCGTCAGCGGCGACAGCCTGTCCAGGATAGCGAAGCACCAGTACGGCGACGCCCAGAAGTGGTCCAGGATCTACGAGGCGAATCGCAACATCATCAAGGATCCGGACCTCATCTACCCGGGACAAGAGCTGCGAATCCCGGAAGCCTGAGGAGAAGAGAGATGAGCATGCATCAGTACGTTCGAGTCGTGGGGAGCCTTCTGCTGGCCCTTGCTCCCCTGGGTTGCTTCGGGTCCAAGCCGGCGGTGCAGACCGGCATCACGGTGACCGACATCGATGTCGGGCGGAGCGTCGCCGCCGACAAGACCATCGCCGACAAGACCAATACCTTTGGACCCGCCGACACCTTCTACGTGTCGATCACGACCGAGGGCTCCGGCCCGAGCGCCACTGTCACCGCTCGCTGGACGTACGAGGACGGACAGGTGGTCGACGAGTCCAGGCAGGACATCGGCCCTACGACGGGCGCCACCGTCACCGAGTTCCACCTGTCCCGGGCGGAGGGTTGGCCCACCGGCGGATACAAGGTCGAGGTTCTCCTGAACGGCGCCTCGGCCAGGACCCGGGACTTCAAGGTCACCTAGGGCGAGCTCATCTGGGGCGTCAGCGGGGCGCCGAAGTGCCGCGCTTCACAAGGAAGTGCCCGAGCGGGGCGGTCTGCCCGCTTGAAACTACATCGCAGGGGGCGCCCTGCATCTTGGACTCTTCTTTGGAGTTTCGTGTCTCGAGCGCCGCCGCGACCTGGGCGTCGACGGCCAGCACCTCGTCCGGGGCGAGACGTCGACGAGGGGCCGGCGATGCTCGAGCGCGCGCTCGCTCGCGGCCGGGGCCTTCAACGTCCCCCAGAGCCGGACGCTCTTCGCGCGCGACCCGGCCGTCCGCGACTACCCCCGCCTCCAGGTCCTCGTGGAGAAGATGCGCCTCGACGACGCGTCCCTGCGCGAGCACTTCGCGGTCACGGAGGTGAGGACATGACCGACGAGAATGGACCGGCGGCGACGGCCACTCTGATCGGCTGCACTCCACGCCCCGCCCGAAGCCGGGGGAAGAGGCACCGGCCGCTCACGCCGGCGCCGTCAGCGCGGGGCGCGCCGCCGGGTGGTCGTCATATAATCCAACGGTGACATCCGCGGAGCTCGAGGCGATCTCGAAACGGCACGGAGTGCTGTTGCTGCTGCAGTTTGGCTCTACGGTGACGGGGACGGAGCATGCGAAGAGCGACGTCGACATCGCCGCGCTCTTCGAAGGCGAGCCGACGTTCGCGCGGATGGACGGGCTGCTCGCGGACCTGCGGCCGCTCTTTGCGGGCCGAGTCGTGGATCTGGGCGTGTTGAACAGGGCCGACCCGCTGTTCCTCAAGAAGGTGCTCGAGGACGCGCGGCTCCTCGCGGGGACGCCGCGAGCGCTCGCCGAGCTGCGCCTGCGGGCCTACCGTCGATACCAGGACCACCGGCGGTATCTCGCGATGGAGGCGGCGCACGTGAACCGCTTCCTCGCCGCGCGAGGCCGGCCTTGATCGATCGCGAGCTGGTCACGCGGAAGATGGTCCTCATCGCCGAGGACCTGCGCCGCCTGGAGGGGCTCGCGCAGAAGAGCCGCGAGGAGTACCTGGCGAGCGAGATCGACGAAACCCTCGCCGAGCGCTACCTCGAGCGCATGATCGGGCGGATGATCGACGTCAACTACCATCTCCTGACCGAGTCGGGCGAGGCTCCGCCGCCTGACTACTACGAGTCCTTCGTGGGGCTACACCGGCTCGGCGTGCTCGAGTCGGACTTCGCCCGCCGGCTCGCGCCCTGCGCGGGGCTGCGCAACCGCATCGTCCACGTCTACGACGACCTCGACCCCGGTCGCGTGTACGACTCGCTGCGGAGCGCCCTGGCGGACGTGCCGGCGTACCTCGTCGCGGTCCAGGCGTTCCTCGACTCGCCGGACTGCAGCTGAGCCGCGGCAAGACCGCGGGCTCGGGTGGGATGGGGAGGGCTCGTATCTTCTACAAAGCACCCGGCAACCCTGGGCCTCTCGATCCTCGTTGTGCGTCGCTTGACGCCCTGTTCGCGGGGTCTTGCCTGGTGGCACGAGCCTTGCTACCAAGAGTGAATGACCGGAATCCACACACGGTCTCACCAGACAAGAATGGGGGTTGAGCCAATGAAGAGAATGCTGCCGGTTTTCGCCGTCCTCGCGCTCACGTTTTCCGGATGTCAGGAGCAGGGCCCCGCAGAGCGGGCCGGTGAGAAGGTGGACGAGGCGAGCGAAGGCATCAAGGACGGGATGGAGGATGCGGGCGACGCGGTCAAGAACGCCGTGGACGACACCGGGGATGCCCTGAAAGAGGCAGGCGAGGACGTCAAGGAAGGCGTCGAAGAGGCTGGCGAAGAGATCAAGGACGCAGCTGACCCTGACAGCGTTCAGTAGATGTAGACGGGGGTGCCCACTGGCACCATCGCGTACAGCTTCGCGATGTCCTCGTTGCGCATGCGCACGCAGCCATGGCTGACCGCACGGCCCACGGTCTTCGGCTGGTTTGTGCCGTGGATCGCGAGGACCTCTGCCGCCGACTGCCTCTTCTCGGTGAGGTAGAGGCCCACGACGTACACGTTGAAGAACACCTTCCGGCGCAACCCGGCGCCGTTGAGCGACAGCCCGCGGTTGCCGACTGTGGCTTGCTCCTGCAGCTCGACGCCCGCGACCCGCGCCGCGCTCGCGACGACCGGCAGCGAGAGGAGGGCCGCCACGAGCCACCAACGCCTCACGGACCTCCTCCCCCGCGCTCGCGGCTCGACCCCGGTCCGATCCGGGTGGAATCGGGTTCAACGCTGCCCGACCACCTGGGGTCGATGGGCCTCACGTGCCGAGGGTCTCGAGCAGGTCGCGCAAGGGGCGCGGTCTGCCAAGGTAGTAGCCCTGGGCGTAGTCGACGCCGGCTTCTTGGAGCAGCCGGACGGTCTCCTCGTCGTTCACGAACTCCGCGATCGTCTTCTTTCCCAGGCCGCGGGCGATGCCGACGATGGCCTCGACGACGAGCTGGTCCGTGGGGCTCGCCGCGACACCACGGATGATGTTGCCGTCGATCTTGAAGTAGTCGAAGGGCAGGTCCTTCAGGTGGTAGAAGGAGCCGAAGCCGGCACCGAAGTCGTCGAGCGCCAGCCGACAGCCGCAGGCCCGCAGCCGGTGGGCGAAGGCCCTGGTCTCCTCGATGCTCGCGAGGGCGGTGGCCTCCGCGATCTCGAAGACGAGCCGCGAGGGATCGATCCCGGCCCCGGCCAGGGCGCTCTCGGCGAGGGCCGCCACCCCGGGACCGACGATGGACTTGCCCGAGAGGTTGACGTGAAGCGTCAGCGGGCGGCCGGCGCGCTCGTTCTCGGCGATGAGGTCGATCGCCTGGCCCGTGACCCAGCCATCGATGGCCTGGACCAGCCCGAAGCGCTCGGCGACGTAGAGAAAGGTACTGGGCGTGAGCGGCTCGCCGCCCTCGTCGTCCCACAGTCGCAGCAGCACCTCGTACTGTCGCACCTCGCTCTTGCGCAGGTCGAGAATCGGCTGACCGTAGAGCACGAAGCGACCGTCCTCGAGCGCCGTGCGGAGACGCTCCACCTCGGCCTGCCGCGCGGAAACCGGGCCCCGGGTTCTCCGGGGGCCGTACAGCGCGAACCGGTTTCGGCCCGCCTGCTTGGCCTCGTACATGGCGGCATCGGCGCGCGCCAGGACCTCCGCCGCCGAGAGACCGTCGAGCATGGCGAGCCCCACGCTGGCCGTGACCTGGATCGTCCGATCCCCGAGCACCGCGGCGTGCTGGCTCAGGGCCTTCACGATCCCGGCCGCCGCGACCTGGGCCTGGTCGGCATCCGCCTGGGGAAGGAGCACCCCGAACTCGTCCCCGCCGATGCGCGCGAGGAGGTCCGTCTGGCGGATCCGATGTCTCACGGCGCCGGCCACGCCCTTGAGAAGGTCGTCGCCCGCCATGTGGCCGAAAGCGTCGTTGACCTCCTTGAAGTTGTCCAGGTCGAGCACGAGGACGGCGCCGGGGGCGCCGTAGCGCGCAACGCGCTCGACCTCGCGCGACAGCGCCTGCTCGAAATGGCGCCGGTTGGCAAGCCCGGTCAGGGAGTCGTGATCGATCAGGTACTCGAGGCGTCGCGCCGCCTCCTTCCGCTCGGAGATGTCCTGGAGCTGGGAGATGACAGAGACAGCCCTGCCCTGGTCGTCGCGGACGAGGGAAACGGTCAACAGCCCCCAGAGGTAGTGGCCCCACGCGTGGCGGTACCGCTTCTCGGCCTGGTAGCTCGGGATCGCGCCGTCCAGCAGCTCGCGCCACGAGTCCACGTCGAGATCGACGTCCTCGGGATGGGTCAGTGCCCGCAGACTCGTTGCCTTGAGGGCGGGCCGGCCGTGGCCGGTGATCCGGCAGAGCGCGTCGTTCACCTGCAGGCAGCGGCCCTCCAGGTCCACCAGGGCCATCCCGATCGGCGCGTTGGCGAAAGCGCTCTCGAAGCGGGCATGCACCTCGTGCAGCTTCCGCTCGGCCGCCCGCCGCTTGCCCTCGAGCCGATTGCCGTCGGCGATCCGGCGACGAAGCTCCACGTTGGCCGACGCGAGCTTCGCCTTCGCCCTCTCGTGCTCGGCGAGCGAACGCTCGCGGCCTGCGCGGGTGTCCACGAGCTCCCGTGACGCCACCCGCGCCCGGGGACCCTTCCGGGCAGCCCTGGGTTGATCACTCGGGCGCGTGGAAGCCATGGGTACCTGAAAGGTCGCGAGATGAGCAAAGCGCAGGGACGGCGACGCGACCCCGGTTCGGACAGTGAGGCGCAAGGTCACGGGGCCCGGCGAGGTGGCGACCCTCAAGAGAACTCCGGGGTCGCGAACGGTCTCTCCGGGCCGCAACCGAACGGCGGTAGCGAAGGCCAGCACGACCGACGAGGGACTGAGCCTCGCGTTGCCCGGGGAACGAAGGGAAGGTCCTCATGGAGACCTCCTTGTCTCCAAGACTAGGCTCCCGCTGACCGGAGGGCAAATACTTTCTGTCTCGGCAATCCATAGGTCTTGTTCGATGCATCCTTCGAGGCGCGTCTGTCTGCGGCACGGCCCGTCTCAGCGGGCAACCTCGCGTGAGCGAGGCGCCCGCCCTGATGGTTGCGCTACTAGTTCTCGACGGTCTCGATCTCGCTGGCGACCCGATGAACGCCCTTCACCGAATAGGCGTTCTCGATGGCGCGCAGACTCTCGGTCAGGTTGTCGGTCTTCCCGGAGAGAAGGACGAGGCCATTGTTGACGGAGGCGACGTTGACGTCCTTCATCATGGTGTCGGTCTTCAGGGACGCTTCGACGCGGTCCTTGACGTCCGAGTCGTTCTCGGCGACCTGCTCCTCGATGTCGCTGGGCACGACCTGCAGCAGGTTGTTGACGCTCTTCACGCCCTTCACCTTGCGGACCGTGTCTTCGGCCCGGGTCCGATCCTCGGCCGTCGCGACCTTCCCGTGCATCGTCACCTTGCCATCGATCGTGTCGACGTTGGCGCCGTTGACGCTGAAGCCATCCGTGGTCAGGAGGGCGATCTTCGCCTTCGTGGTGATCCAGGAATCGTTGACGTCCGCGCTCGTCACGACAGCGCCGAGGACGACGATCGTACCGGCCAGAGCCAGGGTAAGTGCCATTCTCTTCATTGATTCGACTTCCGCTTTCTTGTTCGCTTCTTCAGGGTGCCGTGGTGCCGGGCTTGGAACGTGTCGTCTCCCCGGCGATCGGCTTGAGGCCTTCGCGGCCGGAACACCGCCGCGCAGTAGGACTTCCGTGCAAAGTCCGTGCCGCTCACTACGCAGAGGCTCAACCTGTTGAGGCGGCGGCCTCTGCCCAGTGTCTCCCGCTTCTCAAGCGGTGGAGAAATGAGACGAATCTACAAAGTGCCGGCGAAGGCGCACGGATTCGCCGTGTTCCACCTTCGATCGGCCGTTTCGGCTCGAGGGTCTCCAGCCGTTGGGGCGTCGACTGCCAAAGCGCGCCAACGCGCCCATCCCTCTCGTCCCCTCCCGCCTCCGAACACTCCGGTTCCGCCGTTTCTTCGGCCCGGTCATTTCTTCAGCGTGAGGCGAGTGCTGAGGCCACGATCAGTGCTCGGGACATCAGCACCGCTCCGGGCGGGACTGAGCAGCTGCGTAGAGCGCTCGGCGCACGGATGCGACGTGAGCGGCCCAGACGCCCTCGCCGGCGAGTCCGGGACCAGGAGCGCGGGAACGGGACCGCGAGGGACGACTCCAGGGCCTGACGCCGGGCGACCCAGTCAGGCGCGGGCGAAGTCGACGAAGCCCCGCTCGACGTCGGTGTGACCAGCTCCACGCGGACGGGTCGCCGACGTGCAAGACCGTGCTCGCCGCGCACCACGCGCCCCTCCACCGTCGGGTGGAGGATGCGCACCCAGGTTCCCTTCGCCGAGGCGCCGGTGACGATCGCGTCGAAGCGCTCGCCGACGCGCGGGGCGAGGAGCAGGGCCGCCGCGGACTTGCGCACCTGCCGCTCCACCTTCGCGGCGTTGTCCTCCTGCAAGGTGCAGTGGCGCGCCAGTTCCGTCAGCTGCTCCGCCGCGATAGGGAGCGGGCCGCCCCGCGATCGCGGCCTTGACGAGCCGCTGCGTGACGAGGTCCGGGAAGCGGCGGTTCGGCGCGGTGGAGTGCGTGTAGTCCTTCACCGCGAGGCCGAAGTGGCCGTCCGCCTGAGCCGCCCGGGAGCTCCACGGCGTACTCGCCCGATCCCAGCAGCTTCACGACGGAGAGCGACACGTCGGCGAACCGCGTCGGGTCGGCCTTGCGCCGGCGCGCGAGGAACTGCTGCAGGGCGGGAGCGCTCGGCTCCGCGGGCAGCCGCTCGCCGAGGCCGGCGGCCAGCTCGACGATGCGGTCCCACCGCTCGGGGGTGCGCAGCACCCGCCGCAGCGAGGGGAAGCCGTGGCGCTCGAGGAACTGGGCGGTCGCGACGTTCGCCGCGATCATGAAGTCCTCGATGAGGTCCTTGGCCGGGTTCTTCTCGTCCGGCCGCAGGTCGGCCAGCACGTCGCCGTCGAAGACGGCGCGCGCCTCCGTCGTCTCGAGGGTCAGGGCGCCCCGCTGGTGGCGCAGGTCCTTCATGGCCTGCGCCACGCGCGTCCTGCAGGCGGAGCTGGTCGGCGATCGCCGGGCTGCGCGGCGACCGCCGTCGGCGCCTGCGCCGTGTCCCGTCGAGCCACGCGGCGACGGAGTCGTAGGCGAGCTTCGCCTGGTTCCGCACGAGGGCCGCGGTAGAGGTCGGAGGCCGTCACCGCCCCGCCGGGAGAGGCCACCATCTCGACGACGATCGCGAGCCGGTCCCGTGCCTCGCCGAGCGAGGTCAGGTCGGTCGAGAGCCTCTCGGGCAGCATCGGGAAGACCTCGGCCGCGGTGTAGACGGACGTCGTGTTCGCGCGGGCGTGGCCGTCGATCGCGCTGCCCGCCGCCACCGTCGCGTCCACGTCGGCCACGGCCACGAGCAGCTTCACCGCCCCTCCGGCGAGGGGCTCGGCCACCGAGAGCTGGTCGAGGTCGCGCGTGTCGTCGTTGTCGATCGAGACCCACGCGAGCTCCCGCAGGTCGCGGACGGCGGGCCCCGTCTCCGCGATCCGCTCGCCGAGGGCCTCGGTCTGCGCGAGAGCGGCGGGGGAGAAGTCCGGCAGCAGGTCGCGCGCCGTCGGAGGGCGAGTCGAGCGAAAGCGCTTGACGAGCAGGGGATGCCGGGGCTGAGAGTCAGCTTCTCTGGCGCAACCGCGTCAGCCCCGCCGACTCTCCTATTCCGCGACCCGCACCCGGGCGGGGCGGAGGAGTTCGTCTTTCCACAGGTAGCCGCCGCCGGCCTCGTCGACCACGGTTCCCGGCGCGCCCTCGAAGTCTCGGACCGTGGCCATGGCCTCGTGGCGCGTCGGGTCGAAGGGCTGGCCGACGCTCTCGAACGACGTCACCCCCTCGGCTTCCAGCAAGCGGCTCAGACGGCGCTGCATCCCGTGAAGGCCGGCGGCCACCGAGTCCGGCGACTCGTCGACGTGGACGAGGGCGCGATCGAAGCCGTCGGCCAGATCGACGAGCGCGAGCAGCAGCTCCCGCTTGGCCTGCCGGGCGGCCACGTCGCGATCGCGTTCGACCCGGCGCCTGTAGTTCTCGAAGTCCGCTCTCGCCCGCAGGTAGCGGTCGTGCTCCTGCCGCAGTTCGGCTCGCAGCTCCTCGACCCCGACCTCGCCCGAGCTCGCCGGCGGCGTGCCGTCTTCGACCGGGTCTTCCGTCACGCCACTCGTCCTCTTCATCTCCGCGTGTACTCAGCGTCGACGACGTCGATGATCACGGTGTGCCGACCGCCCTCCATCACCGCCACCACCGAGTTCGTGGTGCCGAGATCGATGCCGATTGCCTTGGCCATGGACTGCCTCCGAACGGTGAAGTAGGGACGTCAGCGGCGGACTGCACTCGGATGAGGTGCAACCAGCGTGCCACGACCCCCGAGGCGGACACGAGAGCTCGTGCCCGGGAGGGGCACCGTCGCCCCCGCGATCTGGGGCGGGCCGACGGAACAATCTACAATCTGCCTTCCGCCAGCCGTCAACGAAGCCTCGCGCTCCCGGCGTTGCTTCTCGTCCTGGCCGCCATCGTGTTGACTCCAGACCAGGCGTGACGTCGCATCCAGAGCGCGGCCGGCCGGGCGGTATGCGCCGCTGCCCCGGTCTCGGATCGCGTCGCAGGTTGGAGCGGTGATCGCCTAGCGACCGAGCAGGATCAGGACTCCGGCAACGATCGCCAGCACGTTCATCACGGTGCCGCTATGAGGCAGCCGGCCCTTGGTGAAGGGCAGCACGCCCGTAGCAATCAGCCAGATCGCCATCAACAGGATTCCCAGCAGCATTTGGAGCGCTCCTCATCTTCACGGCGACGTTCCTCTCTCAAGGTGCAACGGACGTGCCACACGCCCGGATGTTGCGGAGGTCGATTTCTCTCTCCTTCCTTACTCGTGCTGGGCGGGCCGAAGGACAACCTCCGTGCCACCGTGTCCCCTTCTCTTCGTTGGCCCTGATCTTGCTGGACAGGGGGTGGGCCTGCGATTTCCTCAGTCCCCCGGAGCCGCGGGGGAACCGGGCCAGCCGATCGACCGAGCACAACCCCGACCCACGGAGGTTCCATGGACGACCGCACGCCGGATGTCGCTTCGCACGGCGCTTCGTATTCCGCATTGACGTTCTCTTTCCTGGCCGGGGGCATCGCGGGCGCCGCTGCCGCCCTGCTTTTCGCGCCACAGTCGGGCAAGCTGACCGCGGCACCATGGCGCGCGGCCTGAACGATGCCGCCGGAACGGCCCGCGCAATGAAGGGTCGAGCGATCCGCCGGGGCCACGAGCTCCGGGCGGAGGCCACGCATCGCGTCGAGGGGGCCGCCTCCGCTCTCGCCGGCCGGACGGGGGAGACCGAGGCCGCGGGACAGAGACCTCAAGGCTGACGGTTCATCCGGGATCGACGCACGTAGACCGTCGGCGGGGCGGCTGGCGGTCTAGTCCTTGCGCGCGAGCAGAACGCCGCCCACGATCGCGACGGGATCCGCCTCAGCTACCGTCACCCGCTTCACCTCGAGGTGGATGGGTCCGACATTCACCTCGTCGGTGCTCCTGGTGTAGCTGAACCCTCCGTAGGCCACGGCCAGAAGGCCCGCGGCGAGGAGCACGACACCGAGGAGCTTCGTTCCCTTCATGGTCCACCTCTCTGTGCCGTCCTCCGAGGTGCAAGCCGCCCGCCACCGGTTGCCACCGCGGTGGACGGCGAACCTCAGCGGAAGGCCTGGACGACGCTCGGGTCGCGTCCTTGATCGCATCCCGACCCGGGGCTGCGCGTTCTTCACGCCACGACTCCTCGCTGGCAGCTCCGAGCTTGCTGCAACCGGTGGCGGACGTCGCATCACATGGACATCACCGACCGGCGACCATCCTCTACTCTCATTGCGGCCATCTGCGGCGCCCTCGGCGAGGGCCATGTCGCCGGCGAGGTCCGCGGCGGGTTCATCGTCTCCACGGTCATCGGCCTCATCGGGTCTGGCGGCCCGCCTCCGGACCTTGCGGCGCACGACGCGGCCGGTCGCTCTCAGCTCCTGGGCGATGCTCTCGACGCTGAGGTCCAGGTCGGAGAGTCTCTCGCCGGTCGTGGCGCTCCGCCGTCCCCGACGCTTCTCGCGCTTCGCTTCCGGAGGCCGCGTCGACGTGCCCGCGACCGGCCTAGCGTCCAGTATCGGCGCCCGGAACACCCACACGACGGCGACGACCAGGGTGAAGAGCGGGAACAAGCGAAAGATGAAACGCATCGGAACCTGCCGTTCACCCCCTCCGGGGGGCCAGCCTCCGACCCGAGCGTGCTCCCTGGAGCTCGGTCGCTCCGCCCATCCGATCAGCAACCTCCATGCCAGCGCTTGGGCCACGGTGTCGGCCCGAACGACGAGAAAGGCCGCCAGGCGCGAGGCCTCCGGGGAGGAAGAATGCAGAAACCGGTTCCACACACCGGCGATCGCCCGGCGCGCCGAGAACGCTGTTGCGGCATGCGAGAGTGTCGTTGGGGTCCGTGGCGCGCCCGGTGCCTCGGGGAGCGGCACGCCGGTTGCAGGGATACATCCCGTGGAGTCCAGCGCGAGCAGGCGAATCGTGCCCGTGAACGACAGCCGTGCTGCCGCTTCCGGCCCACCGAAAGTGATGGCGGGCCGCCAGGCAGCTCGGCGACAGGCAGGAGACAGCAGGGTGGCGAGTCAGGCAATCGAGCGGATGGGTGTCTGGCTGTCCGGGCGGTCCCGGGGCAGCGCGGGCGGCTATGTGGTCGGCTTCGCGGCCGTAGTCCTTGCCGCGGTCGTCGGGCTCGCCCTCGGTCCCGTCGTGGGCCCCAGGAGCGCGTTTCTCCTGCTCCTGGGCGCGGTGATGGGCGCGGCCTGGCTGGGCGGGCTCGGGCCGGGGCTGGCGGCCACGCTCCTGGCGGCCGGAGCGAGTGTCTCTCTGTTCATGTCGATCGGGGGCTCGTCGACGACCGCTCGTGCCGGGGACGCTCTCGGTTTCGGTCTCCTCCTCGTGGAGGGCGGTCTGATCAGCCTGCTCGTCGCCCGGCTCCGCGGAGCTCGCCACCCGGCCGCACTCGCAACGGAGCGAGCCGCGGGGCACGGGGACGGCGACCAGGGCGCGGCGTCGGTCGCCCAGGAGCTCCAGGCGGAGATCGCGACCCTGGACCGGCTGGGCCTCACGCTGGCGAGCCACCTCGACCTCGAACGCCTGGTCGAGGCGGTCACCGCTGCCGGGGTCGCGGTCACGGGGGCCGCGTTCGGGGCCTTCCTGTATCGGAACGGGTCCCGCGTCTGGAGCCACTGCGTCTCGGGAGCGCCTCCGGAGGCCTTCGTCGACTTCCCGCTCTCCCAGGATGCCGACGCCTTCGGATCGCCCTTCCAGGGCGCCGTCTCGCGCAGCGACGACCTGGCATGCGACCCTCGCTTCGGTCAGAACCTCCCCTTCAAGCAGATGCCGCCCGGCGTCTTGCCGGCGCGAAGCTATCTCGCGGCGCCGGTGCGCTCCGGGACGGGCGACCTGCTGGGCGGTCTCTTCTTCGGGCATCCGAGCCCCGGGGTCTTCCATGTGCGCGACGAGCGCCTGGTCGTCGGCCTCGCGGCCCACGCGGCCATCGCCGTCGACAACGCGCACCTCTACCGCGAGGCGCAGGAGGCGCGCACGGCGGCCGAGGCGGCCAGCCGCGTGAAGGACGAGTTCCTGGCCACCCTCTCGCACGAGCTGCGGACGCCGCTGACCGCGATCGTCGGGTGGGCCTACCTGCTCCAGGGCGGCAAGCTCCCTCCCGCCGAGGCCGACGCCGCGATCGAGACGATCATCCGCAACGCCAACGCGCAGAACCAGATCATCGACGAGCTGCTCGACGTGTCGCGGATCATCACGGGCAAGCTCCAGCTCGATCTGCAGCCCGTGGAGATCGGCTCCGTCGTGAAGGCGTCGATCGGGACGGTGACGCCCGCGGCCAGCGCCAAGAGCATCCGCCTTCAGCTCATCGAGGACCCTGCGGGAAGCTGGGTCATGGGCGACCCCGAGCGGCTCCAGCAGGTGTTCTGGAACCTGCTGTCCAACGCGGTGAAGTTCACCCCGAAGAGGGGCCGGGTCCGGGTGGGCGTCCAGTCCGTCGGCTCGCGCGTCGAGGTCGCCGTCGCCGACACCGGCCTGGGCATCGATGCCGCCTTCCTGCCTCACGTCTTCAACCGCTTCACCCAGAGAGACTCGTCGAGCACACGCTCCGTCCGCGGCCTGGGCCTGGGCCTCGCCATCGCGCGACAGCTGGTCGAGCTGCACGGAGGCAGCATCGAGGCCGAGAGCGCCGGGGCTGGCCACGGCTCGACGTTCACGCTAAAGTTCCCCCGGTCCCCTGTCACCGCTACGCCCGTGGACGGGCGCGTCTACTCGCAGGCGGACCGGAGCGTCGGACTGGAGGAAGCGCCCGACCTCACGGGGATCCGGGTGCTGATCGTGGAGGACGACGACGATGCGCGCGCGCTCGTGGCGAAGGTGCTCGAGGGCCAGGGTGCCTCCGTCGAGGCTGTCTCTTCTGCGCGCGAGGCGCTCGCCGCCCTCGAGAAGGAGCGGGTCGACGTGCTCCTGAGCGACATCGAGATGCCGGGCACCGACGGGTACCAGCTGATCCGGGAGCTGCGTCTGCGCCCGTCGCAGCAGGGTGGCTCCGTGCCGGCGGCGGCCTTGACGGCCTATGCCCGCACCGAGGACCGCCTGCGGGCGCTGCGGGCCGGCTTCCAGCTGCACCTGTCCAAGCCCGTGCAGCCGGCCGAGCTGCTCGCGGTCGTCGCCAGCTTGGCGACCCGCCGCAATTGATGGGTGAGCGGCCTCCCCTCTCCGCCCGGCCGCTCGAGAGCCACGAGGAGCTCGCCGAGTTCCTCGAGCACGCCCCGGTCGGCTTGTTCTGGGTCGATCCCGACGGGCGCGTGCTCTGGACGAACAAGACCGCGTTGGAGCTGCTCGGGTGCTCCGAGGACGAGTGCGCGGGCCACGCCGTCGCCGAGTTCTTCATCGAGCGGCGCGTCGCCACCGACATCCTCGGCCGCCTCCGCCACCGGGAGGCGGTGAACGGCTACGAGGCGGGCCTGCGGAGGAGGGACGGCGCCGTCCGGCGGGTGCTGATCGGGGCGAACGGCCTCTTCCGGGACGGCCGCTTCGTCCACGGCCGCTGGGTCGTCCGTGACATCACCGCGCTCCTGGAGAGGGAGGCAGGCCGTGACGCATCGAGCCGTGGACGCGAGCCGCCTCAAGGACGAGTTCCTGGCGCTGCTCTCCCACGAGCTGCGGACGCCTCTCGGAGCGATCCTGGTGTGGCTCGGCCTCCTTCGCCAGGGCGGATCCGATCCCGCCGAGACCACCCGCGCCTTCGAGATCATCGAGCGCAGCGCCCGCACCCTGGAGCGCATCATCGAGGACCTGCTCCACGCGTCGCGCATCGCCGCCGGCGGGCTCATGCTCAGCCCGCAGCTCGTCGATCTTCGAGGTGTGGTCCAGGTGGCGCTCGACACCGCGTCGGGAGACGCCGCGATCAAGGGGTTGGCCCTCACCGCGCCGCGTGCGGAGGTGCCGATCTGGGTGATGGGGGATCCGGGCCGGCTGCAGCAGGCCGTGTCCAACCTGCTGTCGAACGCCATCAAGTTCACTCCGGCCGGTGGCCGTGTCGGGGTGTCCCTGGACACGGCAGACCAGCGGGCCCGACTGTGCGTGACCGACACCGGGGAGGGGATGAGCCCCGCCTTCCTGCCTTTCGCCTTCGAGAGGTTTCGCCAGCAGGACAGCACGAGCACCCGCGCCCACCACGGTCTCGGCCTGGGCCTGTACGTCGTCCGTCACGTGATCGCTCACCACGGCGGCGTGGTGAGCGCGGACAGCCTCGGCCCGGGACGGGGCAGCACGTTCACGGTGCTCTTGCCGTTGGCGGCGGCGCCGGGAGAGACCGCGAGCCCCCTGGGCGCCGAGCTAGCGGGGGAGGGGGAGGACCACCTTCGAGCGGGCCTCACCGTCCTCATCGTCGACGACGAGGCCGACGCGCGCGAGGCCCTGAGGCTGATCCTCCAGCAGAACGGCATGCTCGTCACGACGGCCGCCTCGGCGCGCGAGGCTTCCGAGCTGGTCGGGCGCCTGCAGCCCGACATCCTGCTCAGCGACATCGCCATGCCCGGCGAAGACGGCCTCTCCCTCATCCGCCGCGTGCGGATGCTGCCGCTCGACCGCGGCGGCCAGGTCCCGGCGATCGCGCTGTCGGCGTATGCCGGGGCGGAAACCCGGCGCCAGGCGCTCCTGGCCGGGTTCCAGCATCACCTGCCCAAGCCGGTGGACCCGGCCCATCTGCTCGCCGTCATTGCCACGATGACCCGGACGGCGGGAGGCCGAAACGGGGAGCGATGAGAGCGCCGCCAGGGCGCGGCCCCGATCGGGCCACGCCCCGCCGCCGCGATGGGATCAGTTGAAGAGTCGTCGACCCTGGAGCAGGTTGAACACCAGCACGATGACCGCCACAACCAGCAAGAGGTGGATGAGCCCACCCATGGTGTAGGAGCTGACCATCCCCAGCAGCCACAGCGCGGCCAGGATCACAAAGATCGTCCAGAGCATGTTTCCTCCTCGGCTTCCGCCGGCTGCGCGTGCGGGCCAGCGCTGAAGTGAGCTGCAAGCGCTGTGCCACGAGGTTTCGGCGACTGAAGGCCACGGCGGGGCGGGTAGGCACACACTTGCGGGCGCCTCAGGGGGCACCGCGCTGCACGCTGTAGAATCTACAAGGAACTCGAGCCATGGACGCTCCTGACGTGCCTCCACTCGCTCCGCAAGCGAAGGCGGCGGCCTCGCCCCGCGCGTTGATCGTCGACGACGACCCGGGGTTCCTGCTCGGTCTGGCCGAGCTCGTCCGCCGCGAGGGCTTCACGGTGGCGAGCGCCGGCTCCCTGAAGCAAGCCCGAGAGGAGATCGCGGCGAACCCGCCCGACATCCTGCTCGTCGACCTTCGCCTGCCCGACGGGAGCGGGCTCGACCTCCTCGCCGGGCTCGAGCCCGCCACGGCCCCCGAGGTCGTCCTCATCACGGGCGACGCGAGCGTCGAGACCGCGGTGGACGCGCTTCGCCGGGGCGCCATCGACTACCTGACGAAGCCCGTCGACTTTGCGCGCATCAAGATGGCGCTCGGCAACGTGACGCGCACGCTGGAGATGAAGGGCGAGATCGGAGCGCTGCGGGGCGAGCTGCGCAAGCTGGGCCGCTTCGGGCCGCTGATCGGCACGTCGCCGGCGATGCAGGCCGTCTACGACCTGATCGGCCGCGTGGCCCGCACCGACGCCAGCGTCCTCATCAACGGCGAGACCGGCACCGGCAAGGACGTGGTGGCTCTCACCATCCACTCCCTGAGCGGCCGCAGCAAGGAAGCGTTCCTGCCCGTGAACTGCGGGGCCATCTCCGCGAACCTGATCGAGACCGAGCTGTTCGGCCACGAGCGGGGCAGCTTCACCGGCGCCGACCGCTCACACAAGGGGTACTTCGAGCGCGCTCACAGGGGGACCCTGTTCCTCGACGAGATCACGGAGATGCCCCTCGAGCTCCAGGTCAGGCTGCTGCGCGTGCTGGAGTCGGCCACCCTCACCCGCGTGGGAGGAAACGAGCCGATCAGGATCGACGTGCGCGTCCTCGCCGCCACGAGCCTCCGGGCCGAGGAGGCGGTGGCGGCGGGCAAGCTGCGCGAGGACCTGTTCTACCGCCTGAACGTCTTCCCGATCACGCTCCCTCCCCTTCGGGAGCGGGGGGAGGACGTCGAGCTGCTGGCCGAGCAACGCCTGAACGAGCTGAACGCGGCTTCGGGGACGGCGAAGCGCTTCACGCGGGCGTGCCTGGAGAGGCTCCGCCGGCACGGCTGGCCCGGAAACGTGCGCGAGCTGAACAACGTCGTGGAGCGGGCGTTCATCCTCGCCGAGGACGACGTCGGTGTCGACTCCCTCCCCCTCGGCGTGACCGAGGTCCTGCCCGCCTCGAGCCTCGTCATGCAGGTGGGGACCCCCATCGCCGAGATGGAGCGCCGCCTCATCCTCGCCACCCTCGATCAGTGCGAAGGCGACAAGAAGAAGGCTGCCGACGTCCTCAAGATCAGCCTGAAGACGCTCTACAACCGCTTGAACGAGTACAAGCCCCGCTGAATCGTGCGGGCGAGGCTCGCGCGCTCCGCACGCGCAGTGGGGGGGCCATCCTCCTTCCAGCGGTCCTGCGGAGACCCGGCGGAGGAGCGCTCACCGCGCCGCGGCAATGGCGACCGCGCGTCGTCCGTGCCAACACCTACCTTCAAGCCGGCGCGGACGCGATCTTCTTTCTGGGTCTGAACAGCGAGGACCTGCTCAAGCGCGCCGTCGACGAGGTGAAGGCTACAGCTCGAACTTGGATCCGAGGTCTTCGTTGAATTGACGAGCGACGGCTCGGTGATAAAGCCGATGACTCGCATCTCGGCTCCGCAGCGAACACACGAGCGGCTCCACTTCGTACACCCGCCGGATCAGGTTCGCCCAGCGGCGCCTCAGGGCCGCGCGCTCCGGCGGAGGCGGGACGGGCTCCTCCGTCTCGCCTGAGCCGTTCCCCTGGAGCTGACCCTGTGCCTTGCGGCGCTGACCCCTCGCCCGGTTCGAGTATGGCGTCTCGGGTCCGGGATCTGCACCGGGACGTCCCACCGTCATCCAGTGGGGGCTGAACCGGCTAATTTGGCCAGCTTTCGCACAATCTCCAAGTCTTCCGGAAGTTCCATCACCTTTTCCGCTCTGGCAAGCGCCAGGCGGGCATGACGTTTCGCGGCGTCCCGCAGCTCGGCATGCCCAATCGATGCCAGCGACGCCAGAGCCTTTTGCAGCCGCATCGCGACTTCAATGGAGCCGGCTCCGTCGCGAGCAATCGGTGTGAAGGCATCATCAAACATGTCGGGCAGGGATAGTTGGGGGACTGCCACGCGATCACAATCGGAAGTACGCAGGTCGCCTTCATCGACAGGCTCGCTCCACAGCGCAAAAAGCCGCACGAATGTGCCGACAATGTCGATTGCCGTACCGGGATCATTGACGGCTGGCGACAACGACCGACCTGCGATTTCAGAAAGAACGATGAAACCGAACCGGGGGTCCTGATCGAATTGCCTGTTATCTCCGACCAGGAATGCCTTTGCTATCTGACTCGTGTCGATATCGGACCAATCGCCCGAGTCCGAGGTCACATAGGCGAGGGCCCGACCCGGCGCCGAAAATGTTCCAGGCAGGGCCGCCACGGCGATTCGTGTCCGCGATTGTTCCGCATACCTCTGCAGCGCTGTGACATCCACCCGTTGTACATACCCGATCGTTCCACCATAGATGGCCTGACCCCCATCTTGATGTCGCCCCGCAGGGACTCCGCGCAGGGTGGGTGCGGCTCGTCTTCGCTGTAAAGCAGCAGCAGTCGCCGCCTCAACTTTATCGATGGTCCCCCCGAGGCGCCCAAGGCGTGCGATGCGATCCACCCAACTCACGAAGGTGACTATGATCATGGCGAGAATCATCAACGTCAGAACAAATAGCGCGAAACGACCTGCCATACCGTAATAGCCGTTCTTTAGAGCGATAAGCGCAACGATGCTGAAGATGAAGGCCCCGACAAAAGTCGAGAGGGCGTTCTGGGAAACGTCGTCGGAAATGACCAGCGAGAAGGAGCGCGGCGTTGCGGTATTGCTGGCCGAAGCATAGGCGGAGACCATCGATGCGACGGCAAAGGTGGCGATCACCAACATGCTTGCGGACATGATGGCAAGCAGGGTTTCTATTGAGTCCTGGGTAATCGCCGGAACAAGCCTGCCGAGTTCGGGAATGTCCAACGTCTTCACCAGGAATACAGTGACAACTGACAGCACACCCATGGCGAGTGGCCTGATCCAAAGCCGCTCGCTGATGCGACTTAGAGAGAACCTCAATCGATCCCCCATTTCTTCACCTCATTCCTTCAACTGCGCATCGAGCTCTTCTTCGTACGCCTTTCGCTAGTCAAGCGGTGTCGGTGGTCCAGACCCTTGGCGAGGGGGCGAAGTTCCACCCCCACCTCCACGCTCTTTGTTCCCGGGGTGGGTGGACAGCCTCCGGGGAGTGGATCCCCTACCCTGTGTGGACGAAGCAGCGGCCGAGAAGCTCTTCCGACACGACGAGGAGCTGTTCGATGTGATCTCCGGCTACGAGGCACTGGTCGGGACGCGGCAGCAACCACGATGAATCAGCACGTGCCCACGCCCCGACGACGCATCGAACCATCCCTATGAGACGCTCCTCACGCACGTGTGCGCGAAGGGGAGCTCCGGTACCATGCCGCCGCTGCGTCGTCATGCGGGCGGAGACTTTCATCAGGGTGTCGGCATGGGGTTCGTTTCCGACTCGACCCCCGGGGAGGCCTCGCCGAGCCCCTCGCGCAGGCGGGTCATCGCGCCGTGCAGCATCTCGAGGGCGGCAGTGTCGTTCTGCGTGAGGGCGACCGTCAGGGAGTCCCGCTCTGCGGCGATGTCTTCGAGCATCTGTCGCGCGTCGTCCTGATCGGGCCGGCCGGCCTCCGCCCGCACCGAGTCGAAGAACGCGCTGGCCTTCCCCTGGGCGTCGCCGAAATTCCTCGCTTCCACCGTGACCAGCAGGTCGATGAGCTGCGACTGAAGGCCGTACAGCCGATTGCGCGCTTCCGCGCGCTCCAGGTTCGCCCTCATCGCCTGAAGGGCTGCCTCGCAGGCGACCCCCTCCTGGTGTTGAGGCCAATAGCCCGCGAGATAGGCGGCACCGATGGCCCCCAGGGTGATGATTCCCAACACGAGGACGACCAGCACTCGCTTCATGTGTCTCCCTCTCCGGCGCTCCGTGCAGGCTCGGGTCAGTCAGCTGATCAGAGCACGCTGCCGTGTGACGTCACTCCCGATCGCGGGGGCGGGGCGCGCCCGCTTCGAAGCGCGCGCCCCCGCGAACGAGACGGGCGTTCAGTGAACTCGGGCCAACCTGTTGAAGACGCCCAGCGACCGGAGAAGGCCGATCAACAGAGCCGCTCCGAGAACGGCGACGATCCAGGTCGCGGGCGCCGTGTTGGCGTGCACTCCCAGGGCATTCGCGACGTAGACGCCGAGAAACGACCCGAAGATGCCCACGACGACGTTCGCGAGAATCCCCATCTGGGCATTGGTCTTCATCACGATGCTGGCCAGCCAGCCGACGACGCCGCCAATGATGAGAGTCACTACCAGGCTTGTCGATGCGAGGTCCATTCCTTTTAACTCCTTCACGCGCCCGCGTGACCGGGTCGAGGTTAGACCCGGCGGCAGCCGCTGGTCCCTATTACTGCAAGACACGAGCCAGCCGCCGGCCCTCCACGGACCGGTTCCGGAGGTCGGCTCGAACGGAGGCCAACGGTCCGAGGTGCTTCGGCTCACGGCCGAACGCTGTCTCGGCGAGCCGGGGACTCGCGGCCGTCCGGGGGGTCGTCACTTCCCTTTTTCTACAAACCGCGCACATTCCTCTGCCTTCCGCGGGCCAGTCTGACGCGACTTCTTCCTGTGGCATTCCGGGCACTTCACGGGCGCCGGACTGCCCTTCTGCCGGTGGCAGTCGATGCACCGTCCTGGTCGCGCCCCTGGTATCGTGGAACGCGCCCTCGAGGCTTGTCTTCATCGGGGGGACAGCGGCTCCTGCGGCCGTCTTGGATGGCGGCCGGTCGTGCAGGCGATGCCCTGCTTACTTGGATGGTCGAGTCCTACCTCGAGCTGGTTTGCGTTCCACGGTTGATCGCACTTTCGTTGAAGTTCAGCGTGCGCAGCATGCGCGAGCTCCCACGGTGCTCGGCGACGCGGAGAATCTCGCAGAAGGGCGGAGGATTGTCCTGCGGCAGCGGGCCGAGGCCGAGGTGGTCGAACGGGCCCGCACACCCGCACACCTGCGACACGTGAGGCGACCCCGGGGCGCGTGCTATCATGGCGCGACCTGGCCGCGCGGGCCGCTCCGGTCCCTCCACGGGCTTGTGAGGGGCTGATGAAGCGGTGGCAGTGGCGTCGTCGTCCCCACACTCCCGAGAAACCCCTGCGGGACGAGCTGCTCAGCATCGAGCGGCTCGAGGAGCGGGCCAAGGCCCTGGCCGCCCGCCTGACCGTCGATCCCGCGCCGCGACGGAGCGCGCGGGACCTCTTCCCGCGCTTCGCCGACAACGCGCGCGTCCTGCGCGAGGCCTACCTCACCATGGCCGAGGACGTGCACAGGGGTGAGTTCGTCACGCCGGCCGTCGGAGTGGCTGCTCGACAACTACCACCTCGTCGCCTCCGAGATCCGCGACGTGCGCCAGAACCTGCCGCGGGGCTACTACCGCGAGCTGCCCAAGCTCGCCACGCGCGAGCTCGCCGGCGACGCGCGCGTCTACGCCATGGCCGTGGAGCTGATCCGCCACCGCGACAGCCGCCTCGACCGGCAGCAGCTCCTCCGCTTCGTGAACAGCTACCAGACGGTCGCGCCGCTCACGATCGGCGAGCTGTGGGCGTGGCCGAGCATGCTCAAGCTGGCGCTGATCGAGAACCTGCGGCGCCTGGCTGAGGAGGCGACGGGTGCACGCGAGGCGCGCCGGGCCGCCGACCGCTACGTCGCGCGGATCGACGCCGCCGGGCACGGGCGGCCGCCGCCGCTCCCTCCGGAGATTCACCCCGCGTTCGTGGTGCAGCTGCTCCAGCGTGTGCGCGAGTACGGCCCGCGCCTCTCCGCGGTGCGCGCCGCTGTGGACGCCCATCTCGTCACACGGCAGACGTCCGCGGAGGAGGCGATCCGCTCCGAGCATCGGCGCCAGGCGGCGGCACAGGTCTCCGTCGGGAACGTCATCACCAGCCTCCGCCTCCTGCTCGACCCTCGACTGGAGCCAGTACTTCGAGTCGGTCAGCCTCGTCGAGGGCGTCCTGCAGCGCGATCCGGCCGCGGTCTACGGCAGCATGGACTTCCTCAGCCGCGACCGCTACCGCCAGGCGGTGGAGGACCTGTCCGACGGCACCGGAGAGGGGCAGCTCCGGGTGGCCCTGCGCACGGTCGAGAGCGCGCGCCAGGCCGCGGAGAGCGGGGCCTCGGGGCGCGCCGTCCACGTCGGCCACCATCTCATCGGGAAGGGGCGCGCCGATCTCGAGACCGACGTCGCGTACCGTCCCCGCCTCGTCCGTCACGCGCGACGCTTCCTCTTCGCCCACGCCACCGCCGTCTACCTCGGGACGATCGCTCTGCTGACCGCCCTTCTCCTCGGCCTCGGCTTCGTCTACGCACGGCAGCACAGCGGCTCGCCGTGGCCGCTGGCCTGGGTGGCGCTGCTCCTGCTGCTGCCCGCCAGCGACGTGGCCACCGCCGTCGTCCAGAGCCTGTCCGTCCGCTTCGCCCCCCCGCGGCGGCTTCCCCGCCTCGACCTCCTGGGCGGGGTGCCGGAGAGCGCGCGGACCATGGTCGTCGTGCCGACGCTGCTGACGAGCGTCGAGAGGGTCGGGGAGCTGCTCGAGCATCTCGAGGTGCTGGCCCTCGGCAACCTCGACCCGCGTGTCCACTTCGCCGTCCTCAGCGACTTCACCGACGCCGCCGCGGGCGAGATGCCGACGGACGAAGCGATCCTCGGCGCCGCCCGCTCCGGGATCGAAGCCCTCAACGCCCGCCACGCCGAGGGGCGGAACGACCGCTTCTACCTCGTCCACCGCGTGCGGCAGTGGAACCCGCGCGAGGGCGTCTTCATGGGCTGGGAGCGCAAGCGCGGCAAGATCGAGGAGTGGAACCGCCTCCTGCGCGGAGCCACGGACACGAGCTTCCGGGTGGAGGCCGGCGACGTCGGCATCTTCCCCGCGGTCCGCTACTGCATCACGCTGGACTCCGACACGCGCCTGCCCCGTGACGCCGCGAAGAAGCTGATCGGCATCGCCGCTCACCCCTTGAACCGGCCCCACTTCGACGAGCGTCTCGGCCGCGTCACCGAGGGCTACGGGATCCTCCAGCCCCGCGTGAGCGTGACCATGGCGAGCGCCGCCGGCTCGCTGTTCGCACGGCTCTACGCCGGGCACACCGGCGTCGACCCCTACACGACCGCGGTCTCCGACACGTACCAGGACCTCTTCGCCGAGGGGATCTTCACCGGCAAGGGGCTCTACGACGTGGATGCGTTCGTCGCCGCCCTCGAGGGGCGCGTGCCCGAGAACGCCCTCCTCTCGCACGACCTCTTCGAGGGACTCTACGCGCGCACCGCCCTCGTCACCGACATCGAGGTCGTCGACGACTACCCCTCGAGCGTCCTCGCCCACGCGCGCCGCCAGCACCGCTGGGTGCGCGGCGACTGGCAGATCCTGTGGTGGCTGTTCCCGATCGTCCCGACGCGCTCCGGGCTGCGCCGCAACCGCCTGCCGCTCATCTCCCGCTGGAAGATCCTCGACAACCTGAGACGGAGCCTGATGGCGCCCGCGACCGTGGCCCTGCTGCTGCTCGCCTGGACCACGCTGCCGGGAAGCCCGGCGCTCTGGACGGCCGCGGTCCTGGCCGCGCTCGCCTTCAACCTCTATCCGCTGGCTCTCAAGACCGTCGGCGGTCCACCACCGCAGCAGCCGTGGCGCGTGTTTCTTCGTGTCGTGAGAGAGGACGCGACCACGGCGTTGGCGCAGGCCGTCCTGCAGCTGACGTTCCTCGCGAGTCAGGCCTGGGAGAGGGTGCACGCGATCGGCCTGACGCTCGTCCGGCTGGGGGCCACGCAGCGTCGGATGCTGGAGTGGGAGACGGCCGCGGCGAGCGCCGAGCGGGGACGGCACCGCAACGGCGCCGCGCACCTTCGTGAGGGAGATGATCGCCAGCCCGCTCATCGCCCTGCTCGGCCTCGTCCTGGTGGCGCTCGCGCGTCCGGCCGCGCTCGCCGCGGCCCTGCCGGTGCTCGCTGCTGTGGGCCGCCGCTCCGCTCGTCGCCCACGCCCTGAGCCGGCCCGTGCCGGAGCGGCGGCAGGAGCTCGGCCCCGAGGATCGCGCCTTCTTCGAGCGCGTCGCCCGCGACACCTGGCGCTACTTCGAGGACTTCATGGGTCCCGAGGACCACGGCCTGCCCGCCGACAACTTCCAGGAGACACCCGCGCCGCGGGTGGCCCATCGGACCTCGCCCACGAACATCGGGATGGGGCTCCTCGCGACACTGGCCGCTCACGACCTCGGCTTCATCGCCACCGAGGTCCTGGCCGAGAGGATCGACGCGACCCTGACGACGTCGAGGGCCTGGAGCGATACGAGGGCCACCTGCTCAACTGGTACGACACGCAGAGCCTGGCCGCGCTGCCCCCCCGCTACGTCTCGACGGTCGACAGCGGGAACCTGGCGGGCGCGCTGATGACGCTCGCCGAGGGATTGCGCGAGGCGGGTCTCGGCGGACCTGGCCCGCCGGGCCGCCTCCTTCGCCGAGGGAATGAGCTTCCGCTTCCTCTACGACCCGCAGCGCCGGATCCTCTCGATCGGCTTTCGCCTGGCGGACGCCGAGGGGCCGGGCCGCCTGGATCCGTCCTACTACGATCTGCTCGCCTCCGAGGCGCGCCTCGCGAGCTTCATCGCCATCGCCCGCGGCGAGCTGCCCCAGACGCACTGGTTCCACCTGGGCCGGCTGGTCACGAGCGTCCACGGCACGCCGACGCTGCTGTCGTGGAGCGGCACCGCCTTCGAGTACCTGATGCCGCTCCTGGTGATGAAGGGCTACCCCGAGACGCTGCTCGACCAGACCTGCCGCATGGCGGTACGGCGCCAGGTGGAGTACGCCGCCGGGCGCGGGCGTGCCCTGGGGAATCTCGGAGTGCTGCGTACAACGTCACCGATCGCCACGGCAACTACCAGTACAAGGCCTTCGGCGTCCCCGGCCTCGGCCTGAAGCGGGGCCTCGCCGACGAGCTGGTCGTGGCGCCCTACGCGACGGCGCTCGCCGCGATGGTGGAGCCGCAGCTCGCGGCGCGCAACCTGCGACGCCTCGTCGGACGAGGGACGCGCGGGCGCCTACGGCTACTACGAGGCGATCGACTACACGCACTCCCCGGTCGGCGAGCTGGCTGCCGGCGAGAGCGCCGGCCCGTCCGGCGGAACCGTCGTGCGCGCCTTCATGGCCCACCACCAGGGCATGACCCTCGTCTCGCTCGCCAACGTGCTGCTCGACAACCCGATGGTGAGGCGCTTCCACGCCGACCCGCGCGTGCAGGCCACCGAGCTGCTGCTGCAGGAGCGGGTCCCGCGCGAGGCAGCCATCACCCAGCCCCGTCCGGTCGAGGAGACGCGCGCGGCGGGCCCGACGCCCGTCCTGGCCTTGCGTCGCTTCCGATCGCCGCACACGCTGTGGCCACACGCCCAGTTCCTGTCGAACGGCAGCTACACCACGGTCGTGACGAACTCCGGCGGGGGCGCCAGCTTCTGGCGGGACCGCGTGGTCACGCGCTACCGCGAGGACGCCACGCGCGACCCGGGAAGCCAGTTCGTCTATCTGCGGGACGTGCGCAGCGGCAGGGTGTGGTCGGCGACCCACCACCCGGTGGGAGGAGAGGCCGAGGACTACCTGGTGACGTTCCTCGCCGAGAAGGCGAGCTTCAGCCGCCGCGACGACGGCATCGCGACGCTCCTCGACGTCGCGGTCTCCACCGAGGACGACGTCGAGGTGCGGCGGCTGGCGGTCACGAACCACAGCGACCGTCCCCGCGAGATCGAGATCACGAGCTACGCGGAGATCGTCCTCGCCCCGGCGGCGGACGACCTGGCCCATCCCGCCTTCGGGAAGCTCTTCGTCGAGACGGAGTACCTCCCGGAGCGGGCGGCGCTCCTGTGCAGCCGTCGGCCCCGCTCGGCCGAAGAGCCGGCGCTGTGGGCGGTGCACGTCGCTGAGCCTGGAGGGCCGCACGCAGGGTCCCCTCGAGTGGGAGACGGATCGCGCGCGCTTCCTCGGCCGGGGCGCGCTCGCCGGAGAATCCCCAGGCCCTCGACGGGCGCTCCCTCTCCGGCACGACCGGCGTCGTGCTCGATCCCGTGGTCAGCCTGCGCCAGCGCATCCGCCTCGCACCCGGAGGCTTCGTGCGGCTGTCGTTCGCCACGGGCATGGCGTCCTCGCGCGACACGGCCCTGGCGCTCGCCCAGAAGTACCACGAGCCGAGCTCGGCGGCGCGGACCTTCGCCCTGGCCTTCGCCCACGCGCAGAGCGCGCTGCGGCACCTCGGCATCACGAGCGAGGATGCCCTGCTGTACGAGCGCCTGGCGTCGCGCGTGCTGTACGCCGACCGCTCGCTGCGCGCGGGCCCGGAGCGTCCTCGCCCGGAGCGAGCTCGGCCAGGAAGGACTGTGGCCGCACGGCATCTCGGGGGATCTTCCCATCCTGCTCGTGCGCGTGGTGGAGGAGGACGACCTGCCGCTCGTCCGGGAGGTGCTGCAGGCGCAGGAGTACTGGCGGCTCAAGGGGCTGCGGGCCGACGTCGTGATCCTGAACGAGCACGCCGTCGGCTATCTCGACGAGATGCAGGGGCAGCTCACGGCACTCCTCGACAACGGTCCGTGGAGGGCGTGGAACCACCAGCCCGGCGGAGCCTACCTGCTGCGCGGGGACCGCATGGGGGAGGCCGAGCGCGTCCTGCTCGCGGCCGTGGCGCGAGCCGTGCTGAGCGGGGATCGGGGCGGCTTGTCGGCCCAGCTCGAGCACGCCCACGCCCACTGGCCGGAGCCGAGCCGCCCGATCTCGTGCCCTCGCGGCAGCCGGCCCCCGCGGCGGCCTCCGACGCGGGTCTCGAGCTGCCGCCCCTCGCGCTGGCCAACGGCCTGGGCGGCTTCGACGACGGCGGGCGGGACTACGTGGTGCGGCTCGACGGAAGAGACGGAGACTCCGCTGCCGTGGGCGAACGTGATCGCCAATCCCGGGTTCGGCACTGTCGTCACCGCCGGCGGGTCCGCCTACCACCTGGGCCGGGAACAGCCGCGAGAACCGTCTGACGCCGTTCGCGAACGACCCCGTCAGCGACCCGACGGCCGAGGCGCTGTTCGTCCGCGACGACGACACGGGCGAAGCCTGGTCTCCGACTCCGGGTCCGCTGCGTCGCGCGGCGACGGACCGCTTCCTGATCCGCCACTCGGCCGGCCTCACCCGCTTCTCGCGGATCGCGCACGGCATCCGCCACGAGCTCGACGTCTTCGTGGACGCGAGCGATCCCGTGAAGCTCTCGCGGCTGACACTGACGAACGAGGAGCGATCGGCCACGTCGCCTCGAGCGTCTTCGCCTACAACGAGTGGGTCCTGGGACCGCCGCGCCGGGGCCAGGAGCTCCACGTCGTGACCGAGCTCGACGCCGCGACCGGCGCGATCTTCGCGCGCAATCCCTACAACACCGAGTACCCCGGACACGTGGCCTTCGCCCACGCGAGCGAGGCCGTCCGCTCCGCGACCGGCGACCGGGCGTCGTTCCTGGGCCGCAACGGGTCGCTCGCGCAGCCGGCCGCTCTCGCCCGCGAGGCGCTCTCCGGTCGCTTCGGCGCGGGTCTCGACCCCTGCGCCGCGCTGCACCTTTCGGTCGCGCTGGCCCCCGGCGAGACGCGCGTGCTCGTGTTCCTGCTCGGCCAGGCAAGGGACGCGTCCGCCGCTCGCGAGCTCGTCTCGCGTCACGGCTCGACGGCGGCGGCCGAGTCCGCGCTCCGCGCCGTGCGTCAGGCGTGGGACCGGACGCTGGACGCGGTGCAGGTCAGCACGCCGGACGATTCCTTCGACCTGCTGATGAACCGCTGGCTTCTCTACCAGGACCTGAGCTGCCGGCTGTGGGCGCGGTCCGGGTACTACCAGCCGGGCGGAGCCTTCGGCTTCCGCGATCAGCTCCAGGACGTGATGGCGCTCGCGCTCGCTCGGCCGGACCTCACCCGCGAGCACCTGCTGCGGGCGGCCGGCCGTCAGTTCGTCGAGGGCGACGTCCAGCACTGGTGGCACGAGCCGAGCGGCCGGGGCACCCGCACCCGCTGCTCGGACGACCTGCTGTGGCTGCCGTACGCGGCGGCGCACTACGTGCGGACGACCGGAGACACGGCCGTGCTCGACGAGAGCGTACCGTTCCTGGAGGCCCCACCGCTCGCTCCGGACTCGCAGGAGGCCTACATCCAGCCGCGCGTCTCCGCCGAGAGCGGGCTCGCTCTTCGAGCACTGCCTGCGCGCGATCGACAAGGGCCTGACCGCCGGCGCGCACGGGCTGCCGCTGTTCGGAAGCGGAGACTGGAACGACGGGATGAACCGCGTGGGCTGGCGTGGCCGCGGCGAGAGCACCTGGCTGGGCTTCTTCCTCCACGGCGTGCTCACCGAGTTCGCGCCCCTGTGCGACGAGCGGGGCGACGCGGATCGAGCGGAGCGCTATCGCCGCGAGGCGGCCCGCCTCGCGGGGATGCTCGAGCGGACGTGGGACGGGGAGTGGTACCGGCGCGGGTACTACGACGACGGCTCGCCGCTCGGATCGGCCCAGAACGACGAGTGCCGGATCGACTCGATCGCCCAGTCCTGGGCCGTGCTCTCGGGGGCCGTGCCCGAGCGCTTTGCCGACCGCGCCATGGATGCGGTCCGTGCGCACCTCGTGCGGCGCGGACACCGGCTGGTGGCGCTGCTCACGCCTCCCTTCGACCGCTCGGCTCAGGAGCCCGGCTACATCAAGGGCTACCCGCCCGGGGTTCGCGAGAACGGAGGGCAGTACACCCACGCCGCCGTGTGGACGGTGATGGCCATGGCGCGGCTCGGGTACGGCGACGAAGCGGCCGAGCTCTTCCACATGCTGAACCCGGTCAATCACACCCGTACCGGCGGCGGACGTCGAGCGCTACAAGGCCGAGCCGTACGTTCTCGCGGGTGACGTCTTCGCGCACCCGTCCCACGCCGGTCGGGCGGGCTGGACCTGGTACACCGGCTCGGCGGGCTGGATGTACCGGGCCGGCCTCGAGAGCATCCTCGGCCTGAAGCGCCGCGGCGCGATCTTCGAGATCGATCCCTGCATCCCGGCGGCCTGGCCCGCGTACTCGATCGACTGGCGCTTCGGGGCGACACGCTACGCAATCGAGGTCGTCAATCCCGGAGCGCCGCTCCCGGGGCGTCGCCCGAGCCGTGCTCGACGGCACCGCGGTCGATCCGCGTGCGATTCCACTGTCGGACGATGGGGGGCGACACGAGGTGAGGTCGTCCTCGGCGAGCGTGTCACCGCCGCCATGCGGTCAGGCTGAAGAAGACGGGGACCAGGACGGCGCCAGGGCGCCGCCCGCGCGCGCCTCACGGGGTGAGGCTGTTCAGCGCCACGAACGCCCCGCCGTTTCGCTCGCACAGCAGGCGCATGAGCGTGGCGAAACGCACCCCGGTGTTCTCCCCGTATCGGGCCTGGGAGAAGATCGTCGGGAAGCCGATGGCGTGGATGCGCACCTTGCGCTCCCCGCTCCGGTCGGGGCGGTTGAGGCGGTCGACGGTCTCCAGCACCCGGTCGATGGAGTCGCCGGTGAACTCGTCGCCGAAGACGTAGAGGCTGATCCGGCGGTCCTGGCGCCAGTACGTGCGGATGGCGCTCTCGATCCCCTCCACCGGGCTGGAGTTCGAGAAGGCGTTCCAGCCGCGCAGCCGGTTCATGATGGCCGTCCGCCGGGCCTTCGTGTCGGGGATCCACTTCCCGGAGTATCCGGAGAACATGTAGACCCCCTCGTCGTTCATGATCTGCAGGCCCTTCACCTTCGGGTAGGCGTCGAGGACCTCCTTCATCTTGCGCTGCACCTGGGGCCAGGCGAAGCGCTGCATCGAGCCCGAGGTGTCGATGATGAAGATGATGTACTCGCTGTCGACCGGGATCCCCCCCACCGGGGCCTCCGGGGGACGGCGGTAGACCCTCTCCGCCTGGAGTCGCTTCATCTCCTCGCTGAGGGCCTGCTGCGCCGCCACCAGGCGCCCGGCGATCGTGTCCTGGATCTCCGACATCTGCCGGCTGGCCTGGTACTGACCCTGGATGTCCGTGAGGTCTCCCCGCAGCCGGGCGACGTTCTTCGTCTCCTCCGAGAGCTGCTCCTCGCGGCTGCGGAGGGCCCGTTCGAACTGCGTCGTCTCCCCTCGGACCACGTGGAGCTCCTCCTCGAGGCGCGCGATGAGCCCCTGCAGGTCCTGCTGGGCCCGCTCGAGCACCAGGGGCTCCCCCATCTTGTTGAGGACGAAGAGGAGGATGATGGCCCCGAAGCCGCAGCACACGGCGTCCAGAAAGGACAGGGAGAAGACCTCGACGTCCCGCCGCCCCCGCCTCCTCATGGCCAGTCGCTCGAGGGGGTCATCATCGAGCCCCGCGTGGCCATCGCCACCTTCCAGAAGGCGGGAGACGCCATCGGGTCGCCCTCCATCGGGTAGAGAATGACGTTGACCGGCACCCCGCGCGGCAGCGCGTCGAGCGCGCGCTCCAGCAACCGGAGCCGGTCCTTGCTGGAGATCGTCTTGCGCCCCGGGGCCTTCTCACCCTGGGTGGGAAGTCCGTCGGTGAGGAGCACGATGTTGTCCGGGGGCGGGTTCATGGCCCGGGCGGCGGCGAAGGCGTGGTGGAGGCTGGTGCCCCCGATGGGCGCGGTCTGGCGGAGCACGGCGATCGCCTCGTCCAGCTTCGCGCCGTCGCCGACCTCGAGCCAGACCCCTTCGGTGCCCTCGAGCACCGGCCGGGCCCGCGTGTCGAAGGCGTAGATCTGGTACCGCGCCTTCGGAGGCATCTGGGCAGCGAGCCAGTCCACCGCCTTCACCGCCTGCTGCCACTTGTCGGCGCGCATGCGGATCTCGGGAGCCAGGAAGCGGCGGCGCACCGCGTTGACGATGTCGGCGGCGAGCATGCTCGCGGAGGCATCGACCAGGACGAAGATGCGCTGCCCGCCGACCTTCAGCCCCGAGAGGTACTGTCGGTCACCGTCCCCCACGAAGCTGCGGATGTTGCGGCCGGGGACCTCCTCCCGTGGCGGCCCGCCCGAGAGCCGCTTCGCCCCCTCCTCCAGCGACTTCAGGTCCGCCTTGAGCTTGTTGACGTGCTCGCGGGTGGCGACGTTCTGCTGGTCGTAGGTGGCCAGCTCCTCCTCGATCTCGCGCAGCACGGCGAGCAGGCGGGTGGACAGCCCCTGCGTCACGACCCTCTGCCGCTCGATCTCGCGCAGGGAGTTCCTCACCTCGACGAGGTTCTCCTGCCCGTCGAGGACCTCCTCCTCCCGCATCGTGACCTCCGCCTGGAGGGCCTCGGTGACGTGGGTGAAGGTCTCCCCGGCCCGGGCGGCCACGATCATGTGAAACAGGATCAACGCCCCGAAGCCGCAGGTGATGCAGTCGAGCAGCGAAAGGCTGAAGATGTTCGTCTGGCGCTTGCGGGCCACCCTCACTCCTCCACCGCGATGACGAGCATCTCCTGGCCCGGGCTGCCCACGCGCACCCGGTCGCCGGGGAAGACGACGGCGCGCCCCACGATCTGCTCCCCGTTGACGAAGGTCCCGTAGGTGCTCAGGTCCTCCAGCACGACCTCGCCGCCGACCTCGAAGAAGCGGCAGTGGGCCCGGGAGACGCCGGCGGTCTCGCCGGCGAGGCGGAGGCCCCGGGAGCCCTCCGGGGGGGCGGTGCCCACGACGAGGGGCTCCGCGGTGAGGGGGCGGGCGTGGTGGCCCAGGAGCAGGTGGGTCGGTCGCGCTCCGCCCCCGAGGGGGAAGGGGGGGGGCGCCTGGGGCACCGGGGCGGACCGGGGCACCGCCGCCGAGTCCGCAGCGCCCTCGTCGGGCGAGGGGCGCCGACGCTCGAGACGCGTGACGAAGAGCCGGAGGCCTCCCTTCACCGCGCGCAGCCTCTCGTGCGCGCGGAGGGCGCCGGCCGCCGCCAGCGACCCGGGCACCCGGACCACCCCGCTCCCCCGCATGGTGGCCAGGCGGGCCACCAGTCCCGGGATCCGTGCGGCGTGGGCGGAGACGAGAAGGGTCGTCGGCTCGCCCGGGTGCTTGAGAAGGCTCATCTTCTGGGCCAGCTCCTCGGCGTACTTCCGGGCCCACTCCTCGACCTCCGACCGCTCCACCTCGACCTCGTGATCGCGCCCGCCACCGTCCAGGGAGAGGGCCACGCGGTCCTCCTCCTCGAGGCGCTCGAGCCAGCCGGGGAGTCGGTCGTGCAGGGCCTGCTCGGTCTCGGCGTCGTGGAAGGGGTCGAAGCGCGTCTTGTGGACGAAGGCCTGGGCGATGCGGCGAGCCAGGGCGTCGTGAACCTCCTCGAGACCCCAGCGCTCGATCGTGGCCACCCTCTCGCGGACGATCTCGTCTCCCTGCCGCAGCTCGGTCACGGTGGCCCGGTGCAGGTGCACGTCGGCCAGGAGCAGCCGCTCGCCCGGGAATCCGGTGCTGGCCGCGGCCACCGCGGCGTCGACGAGACCGACCACCGGCATCTCGAGGGCCTGGGTGATCCCCAGGAGACGGCCCAGCGCCTCCGACCCATGGAAGCCGGGCACGGCCAGGACGACCTCGCTCACCCCCGCCCCGACCTTCGTCCAGAGGCTCCGGAGGTGCGCGTGGACCAGGTCGGCGGAGGTCAACCCGTCGGGGAACGGCCGACCGAGGGGCGCGGCATCGAGGCGCTCCCAGAAGCGGCTCATCACGAAGCGCGGCCGGAGGCGCGCGCGGCTGAGGGCCTGCGGGCCCACGAGGACTCGTCCCTCCTCGACGAGGGCATAGCCCGGGCTGGGCCCGACGACCGTCCCTTCCCCGTCGACCCCGAGGACGCCGGCGTCGGTCACGTCGAAGGCGAGCGCGCGAGCCACGAGCCCCTCCCCGCTCTAGGCCTGCAGGTGCTGGAGCAGGTGCTCGTCCACGTAGCCCTCGGTGTCGAGGACGAGGCGCTCCTGGCGGAGCTGGAGCTGGTGCAGGACGAACATGATCCCGAGGCTCAGGAGCAGCGCGATGAAGGTCGAGTTGAAGGCGGTGCCGAGGCTGGCGGTCACCCCGGAGATGTCGCCCTGCACCGCGCGGTGGGCCTGGGTGAGGGCGTCGCCGATGCCCCGCACCGTGCCGATGAAGCCGATCGACGGAATCGCCCACGCGATGTAGCGGATCATCGCCAGCTCGGAGTCGAGACGGTCGGACTCGGCCTCGCACACCTCGCCGGCGATGGCGGAGGCGTCCTGGATGCTCCGGGTGGCCCGGAAGCGCTGCAGGGCGGCCAGGAGCGTGCGGGGGAGGAGCCGCCGCTTCTCGGTCTCGGGGAGGCCCTGGATCTGCCGGGCGTACTCACGGGCGTCCTCGGGGAGGATGCGGGAGCCCGGGGCCACCGGCACCAGCTCCTGCTCGACGAGATTCCGCTCCCGGGCCACCGAGAGCCACTTGGATCCCATGATCGCCAGCGCCCACAGCCCCAGGACGAAGCAGGCCTCCTGCTCGAAGTCCTTGATGACCACCCAGACCGAGCGGGCCGGGACGTACTCGGGGTCCTCCCGCATCAACCGCGCCTGCTCGGCGAGCACGGCCTCCGCGTTCGGGCGGACCACCGTCACGTAGAAGGCGTGCACGAGGACGAAGGCGAGGACGAGCGACGAGAGCTGGTAGACAAAGTCGCCGGGCTGGGGCTTCTTCATCTCGTCGTCTGCCCTATCGTCTGTGGAACGCGTCGTTCTATCGTCTGCGGAACGCATCGTTTGCCCGTCGTTCCGCAGACCTTCCGTTGCCACGTTCGCCCGTTCATATCAGCGAATCCTGTTTCCTCTCTCCCCTATCGTCTGCGGAACGCGTCGTTCTATCGTCCGCGGAACGCATCGTTGTCTCATCGTTCCGCAGACCTTCCGTTGCCACGTTTGGCCGTTCATATTGGCTAAGCCTGTTTCCTCTCTCTCCGTTCCCCGACCTTGCTCTAGATATCCACCGGAAAGGCCACTCCCTGGTCGGCGGGGACCTTCTCCGTGGGCACGAATTCCTCGAGCTGCTTCTCGGCCTCCGCCGTCGGTGAGGGCTTCGGTGAGGGTGTCGGTTCGGGCGTCGGTTCGGGCGTCGGTTCGACGGCGGGCGCCTCGGCCTCCTTCTGCACCGGCGCGGGGTCCGTCGGTGTCGCCGGGTCCGGCCCGGGCGCGGGGGCCTGACCTCCAGCGGCCGCGATCGCCGCCACCGCGAGGAGAGCGAACAGCAGGTTGCGCACGAGAACGTTCATGGTCTCCGTGTCCTGCCTGGTCCTACGGCGTGTACCAGATCGGCGCCGTGTAGGCGCGCTCCTGGTGAGTCGTCTCGGCGCCCTCGGGAATCTCGACGCCATAGCGAAAGGCGTCGTAGACCACCCAGCGCGGGGTGGGGATCTCGAGCACACGGGCATAGTAGAAGGCGCTCTCTGCCGGATCGAAGTCCGGATCGGCCCAGACCGTCCCGAGCTCGGAGGCCCCAATCGTGTTGCTCCAGTTGGCCGCGGCGATGTCCACAGTGTTGCCCACCGGCGGCAGGACGCCCTTGGCGTCCGGCTTCCGCCCGACGGACCAGGCGACGTCGTAGACCTTCTCGTGTGTCTTGCCGTTGGCGTCCAGCCAGCCCTTGACGATCTGGATGCGGTCCAGGTTGGCCCCGACCACGTCGCGCAGCGCGTAGACCATGAAGGTGGGTGCGCCGCCGCCATCGTGGGGGCGGAGGTCGCCACCCATCGGCACCCCTTTCTCGTAGCCGCGGAAGGCGGGCTGGCGGCTGTTCATGTCCTCCGCCGTGTAGTCCCAACCACCGAAGAAGCGCACCGTGATCCGAGGGCCGGTGGTGCCGTAGACCTCCTTGCGCTCCATCGCGTCCCAGATCGCCTCGCGGGTGTTCTCCTTCGCCCAGACCGCGGCGTAGCCGGAGGCGACGAGCTCGTAGCCCTCGAAGACGCCGTTCTCGGTCTTGGTGAAGGGGTGCATCATGCGCCTCGGTGAGGGCTCGGCGTTGGTTGCCTTGCCGAAGAAGTTGTCTTCCTCGACGGCGGAAAGAGCCGTGTGGCTGTCGGTCGAGCCGACCAGGCCGAACTTGTAGGGGTTGGTGCCGAGCCGTTCCTCCAGCAGCAGGCCATTCTTCAGGGCCTCGCGGGCGTACTCGTGCTGCAGCATGTCCCGGGTCTTGGCCTCGGAAAGATCGAGGTTTCCGGCGTCCCAGGTCTCGTAGTCGGCGAAGGCGTCGTCGGGCGACAGGAAGGGATGCGCCTCGCCATCGCCCTTGATCTGGGTGATCTCGTACATCGGCTCCCATCGCGCCCGCGACTCGACGTACTTCTGGTCGAGCTTGCGGCCCGTGTACTGGGCGTCGACCGGGAACATGATTCCGTTCGACAGGTTGCCGTTGTGAGCCAGTGCAAGCGCAGAGCCACCGGTCTTGGCCTCGTAGTTCTCGAGATATGCGTAGAGATCGAGCGGATCGGTCGAGCCCACCGGAGCCTGGGTGGTGTAGGGCACGACCTGGCCTGCCTTCGCGGCGCCTTCGCGGAAGATCACGTTGCGGTGCAGGTTGTTGCCCTGGACCAGCGATGTCCACTCGAAGCCGATCAAGGTCGTGAACTTGCCAGGATCGTTGAACCGCTCGGCGGCGTCGATCACCTTCTCCCAGATCGAGGCGTAGGTCTTCCCGCCGGGCGAGTACTCCTTCATCATCTCCGGATCGATCTTTCCCTGAGAGAACGTCCCGATCAGATCCAGTGCGGCTGCCGTCGAAGCCTCCCCACCGACCTGCAGGCCGTCGTACCAGCGCCTGGCCTGGTCGAACTTGATGATCCCGGGCTCACCTGCCTCGAGATCGTTGAAGAAGCCCATACCATCGGAGTGGTCGGCGATCACCAGCCAGTCGAGCGGGCGGCCAAGCCGGGCCGGCTGGCCGCTCGAGGAGGTCACTTGCTCGCCGCGGGCGAAGCGGTACGCCTCATCGAGGCCGAGGCGCGCACCGAACAGGCCGGCATCCATCGAGAGGCCAGTGTGCAGGTGGGTGTCGCCCCAGAACACCTTGTCGGGAAAGCCGCGCTCCGCATAGGGCGAGTAGGCCTTCCCGGGATAGAGGCCGGAAAGGGACTCCTCCGACGGCGTGATCTGCGCCGCCACCGGGCTGGCGAGGGCGAGAAACACCGCGCCGATCGCCAGGAGTGTGCATCGCTTCATTTCGATTCTCCCTCCCTCTCACTCCGCGTACCGCGCGATGCGGAAACCCAGGTCCGGCCGGGGCTCCCTGGCGTAGTCGCGGTAGCTCAGGCGGAGCTCGGTGACGGAGGCGTGCCTCCAGCTCGCCCCCCTGATCACATGGTACTCGCCCTCGGCGGGACCGGTAGGGTCGCGCACGAGGCTGCCCGACATCGAGGGGGTGATCGTGTACAGGTCGTGCATCCACTCCGCCACGTTGCCGCCGAGGTGGTAGATCCCCAGCGCGTTGGGCGCGAGGGAGCCCACCGGGGCCGTGGCCGCATACCCATCGGTGTAGTCGGGCAGCGTGCGCCGGAGGAGCTCGCGCGCGCTCTGGTCGCCGTAGTTCCCGGCCTCCGGGGGAACCGGGAAGGCCTTGCCCCAGGGATAGCGCAGGGGGCCCTGGCCGCCCGGGTAGCGCGCCACCCGCTCCCACTCGGCCTCGGTGGGGAGACGGTACCCGGTCGTCAGCGGGACCGTCGCCGCGAGCTGGCCCCCGCGCCGCTCGTAGGCCGGGGGCAGGCCGTCCTTCTGGCTGAGCCAGTTGCAGTAGGCGGCGGCCTCCTCCCAGCCGACGCGCACCACCGGGTAGTTGTCGATGTTCAGGCTCTGGGTCCCGGCACGCCCCGAGTCGTGGGTGGCGACGAACTCGCGGAACTGGGCGTTGGTGACCTCGGTGGTGGCCATGTAGAACGGCCGGACGAGCTCGACGTCGCGAAGCGGCTCGTTCGCGCGGCGGCCGGGCTCGCGGCGCGACGCCCCCATCTGGATCCGCATGCCCTTCACCAGGACCAGCTCCTGACCGGAGGCGGCGGTGATCCGAGGCGGCAGCGACTCCTCCCGGGCCTGCTCCTCGCTCTTGAGGGCGACCTTCACCGCCTGGGGAAAGCCGGGCCGGGGGGTCACCGTCTGCTTGTGGGGGAGGTAGCCCGGGCGGCGGATCACGATCTCGTGGGGGAGCGCGATGAGGGTCAGCGTCTGGCTCGCCCGGCCCCGGGGCTCTCCGTCCACCAGCAGCTCGGCGTCCGGGGGGCGCGCGTCGACCTGCACCTCCCCCATGCGGGGAGCGAGGCGCAGCGACTCCTCGCGGCGCTCCCCGGGGGCGATCTCCACCGCCAGCGTCGCGTCCTCGTAGCCGGCCTTCCCCACCTTCACCGCGAGGGCGCGACGAGGGGCCACGACCAGCTCGACGGGCGTCTCCCCGCGCCACTGGCCGTCCACCGTCACGGCCGCCCCCGCGGGATCGCTGGCCAGCACGAGCACGGCGTCCGCGGGAACCAGGTCGACTCCGGGCAGGGTGAGGGGCTGGCCGGCCACGACGTCGATCCGCCGCGTGGCGGGCTTGAAGGCGCCCAGCGAGTAGGTCACCGCCCGACGTCCGGCGCTGACCGCGGCGGTGAGAGGGGTCGTGCCGAGGGACCGCCCGTCCACCCGCACCGTCGCCCCCGGCGGGTTGGTGGCGAAGGTCACGGGCGCGCTGTTGGCCAGGAGCTCGACCTCCAGCCTCTGCTCGATGCCCCGGCCCTCGATCTCGAGCACGGTGCGGAAGGCGACGTAGCCCTCGGCGCGGACCACGATCTCGCGCTCGCCCGCGGGCACGGAGACCGGCGCGAGCGGCGAGGTCCCCACCACCTCGCCGTCGACCAGGACCTCGGCGCCCTCGACGTCCCCGGCGTCGACGAGGAGACGGCCGGGAAGACGCTCGAGGGTGTACTCCAGCGTCTGGCGGGACGCGGTGGTCACCTCGACGGACACCTCCAGACGCTGGTACCCCTCCTTCTCCGCGACCAGGGTGTAGGAGCCGGGCCGAGCCAGGTAGCTCGAGCCATAGGAGACGGCGGGGGGGAAGCCCTCGAGGGCGACGTCGTCGGGTTCGGGCTCGATCGCCACCTCGACCGAGCGCGCGGTGGCGATGAAGGCAACGAGCAGCGCCGCCGCCGCGACGACGGCGCCGATCAGCAGACGCGAGAGCCGGCGGCGCAGGTCGCTCCTCGGACTCGCCCCCGCCGTCCCCGGGGTGAAGGTGATCGGGGTGACGGCGCGCCCGGGGGCCGCGTCGTCCGCGCCCGGGGCCGGGTCACGGGGCGGGGGCACCAGGACGACCGGCGGCTCGGTGGGGTTGAGGTCGGCGAGCTGCTCGACGCGGAGGTGCAGGCCGTCAGAGCGTCGGGCGGCCTCGAGATGGGTGGCCCCGATGCGCAGCACGTCGCCGTCGCGCAGCCAGTGCGAGGCCGTCAGCCGGGCGCCGTTGCAGAGCACGGGCACCCCGGCCGCCGGCTGGATGAACACCTCGCCCTCCTCGAAGCCGAGCCAGGCGAGGGGAGCCGGCGTCCCGGGCATGACGACCGGGGAGTCGGGGCCGCCGAGGGCGATCGGGAAGTCCGCCTCCCCCAGACGGGTCGTCCGCCCCCCGTCCTCCACGTGAACGGCGATGCTCAGATGGCCTCCTCGCAGCGCACCACGATCGGTGGCGGCGTGGCCGCGGGCTCCACCACCAGCTGCCGACGCACGTCGCGGTAGCCGCTCCGCGTCCCGACCACGGTGTAGGTGCCCGGCCGAAGGTCGAGCGTCAGGCGCTCGAACGCGCCGAGGCGCCCCACCTTGTGTACCACGACCTCGGTCTTGCCGTCGGACTCCAGCACCACTCCCACCGGCGTGCGCATCTCCACGAGGGCGCGCTCGAGGTCCGCCACCTGCTTGCGGTGGCGCGGTCCGGGGGCGTCGATCTCACGGGCCTGCTGGAGGAGCACCTCGGCCTCGCCCGCCACCGCGTCCGTGGCCAGCCGCAGCGGGTGGTCGACGTGGTAGGCCAGCTTCTCGGCCAGCTCCGCGCGCCGCGTCGCCCGCTCGCGACCCTCGAGGGCGAACGCGACCGCGGGGTCGAGTTTGAGCGCCGTCTCGTACTCGGCCAGGGCCCGGCGCCAGTCCTCTTGCGTCTCGTAGCCGCGGGCCAGGTCGCGCTGCCGGGCGAGGGCGGCCGTCCGCTCCGCCTCCTCGATGCGCCCTCGAGCGTCGGCCACCACGGGAGAGCCGGGCTGGAGGGCGGCGGCACGCGCCAGCCCCTCCCGCGCCGCGGGCCAGTCGGCCCGCTCGAGGGCCGCCTCCGCGTCCGACATGGCCGCCGCGAACGCCTCGCTCGCCCCCCCTTCCGGCGGCTCGCGAGAGGGGTTCGTGGATGGGGGTTCCACCGCCTCGGGCGCCGGCTCACGAGGCGCGGGGGGCGGTGTGGGAGTCGCCTCCGCCGGCATCGCCCGCTCCGCGGCTCGCGCGGGAGGGGACTCGAGCCGAGGCGTCGGGTGGGACTCCGCCTCGGGTGGAGGGGGTGAGGGCACGGCTTCGGCGGTGGCGGCGACCGGCGGGGCCGGGCGTTCGGCCAGGCGGGGCAGGACCAGCACCACGAACAGCACGGCGGCGGCGAGGAGTCCGAGCAGAGCGGCCTGGGCGAGGGGAAAGGAGCGAGGCGACGGGGGCGACGGCGGCGAGAGAGGGGCCTTCGGGGTCGGGACCCCCACCCCGCGTACACGAGGAGGCGGCTGCAGACGCACCTCCCGCGGACGCGACACCGGGCGGGCCGGGCCCCCGAGCTCCTCTTCGATTCCCCGCAGGGCCTCTTCGACCGCGGCCATGTCGCGCGGTCTCTCCTCGGGCGCCTTCGCGAGCATCGACGCGACCAGCCCCCGCAGGCTCTCCGGGATGGGGTGGGGCCCGGCCAGGGGCGGCGGCGGCACGGAGCGGAGCTCGTCCCGGGTGGCCCCCGCGGGGCGGCTCGAGAGGAGCTCGTGGAGCAGCGCGCCCAGGGCGTACACGTCGTCCGCAGGCTGCGCGGGGGCGCCCGCGCGCTGCTGGGGGCTCATGCTCGCCCGGGAGCCGCCCCCGTGGAGGACCAGGCCCTCGTCGTCGAGGGAGGCGGCGACGGCCGCGATCCCGAAGTCGGCGAGGTGGGCACGGCCGGATGCGTCGAGCAGGACGTTGGTGGGCTTGACGTCGCGGTGCACCACCCCGAGCCCGTGGAGGTGGCCGAGGGCGTGGGCCACCTCGCCCGCGAGACGGACGATCGCCCGCGGCTCGCCGCCACGCAGCCGACCGGCGTCGCCCCCCGGCATGTAGCGCGAGACGACGGCCGCGCCGTGGGGTCCCTGCTCGAAGCCGTACACGGGGACGATCCCCGGGTGCTGCACCTTGCGGACGAGCCGGGCCTCGCGGCGCAGGAGGGCGACGCGGTCCGCGGGGGCGTCAGCGGGGAGGAGCTTGGCCACGACCTCCTCGCCCCGCGAGGCGTCGCGGGCCAGCCAGGCCTCGCCCATGCCCCCGCGCCCGAGCCGGCGCACGAGCGTGAGGTGGGGCAGGAACTCGAGCCCGGGCTCCAGCGGGGTCATCAGGGGGCGGGGCGAGCGGCTCTCACGACCCCTGGGTCTCGGCCCCGAAGACGCCCGCATCGAGGGGCGGGGCCGGGGGAGGCTCGACCACCACGGGGGGCGCCATGGCCCCGGTCCCTTCGCCCGCGGGGGCGGCGGTGGCCTCGGCCGGCGCCGGGGGCGGGGAGCTGACGTTGATGTCCTCGGGCAGCGCGGCGTCGGTCCGGGCGATCTGCCGGAGCAGCGCCCTCCATTGCCCGAACTGCTCCTCTGCCGACCCCTTGAGCTCGACGATCTTCCCGTCGACGTCCACGATGAGCTCCGACACGTCGGCGCCGAAGGACTCCCCGAGCTCCTCGAGGGCGTCCTTGTGGATCTCCGACTCGGCCTTGTCCTGGAAGCCGCTCTGGATGGCGGCGACCCCGCCGATGATCGCGATGTCCCGGATGTCCCCGTCCGCACCCCTGCGGTCGCCCGGGGCGAACAGGCCCCCGAGGATGGCCAGGCCACCGCCGATCCACTTCGCCCACTTCTTGTTGTTGATCGCGTCGTAGGCCGCCTGCTCGGTGTAGCTGTTGGCCCGCCAGTCGTCGTAGGGCTTGCCCATCCGCGCGTGGAAGTCGGAGTAGTACGCGTTGAGGGTGTCCACGAACATGTCGTCCCGCTCGCGGATGAGGCGGAGGCGGAGGAGCATCGGGTCGGACTCGTCCGGCAGCCGCGCCACCTCGTACCGGCCCTTCCCGTCCGTCTCGAGGTAGGGACCGAACGTGTCGGGGGCGAACTCCGAGGCGAAACGGAGGCGGGCCACCTCGCGGATGTGCACCAGCTCCTCTCTCTTCCGCTTCTCGCGCGCCTTCAACAGGTCGTTGGCGATCTCGTTGTAGAGGCTCTGGAAGGGATCGAGTCCGTCCACGTTCTCGGCGGCGTAGGACAGCACCCGGGCCTTGTGCTGGTAGTCCTCGTCGAGCCACTTCCGTCCCGTGGCGTCCCAGGCCACGACCTGCACCTTGAGCTCCTTGCCGTGGGACTTCTCGATCTTGCCGAGGATGGACAGCTCGGCCCAGGGCACGCCCCCGGGCACCACGCGGACCGCGCCCCACTGCCCGGTGGACTGCAGGGTGTTGCGCAGATGGGTGGGGATGAAGCGCGCCTCGGCCTTGCGCACCGACGGCTGGACGCCCTTCTCGGTGAGGGCCTCGCGGTCGTGGTCGTCGATGCTGGGCGAGAACAGGTCGATGGCCACGTCCAGCAGCCGCTCCTCCGGGATCTCGCCGTCGGGGAGATCCGCCTCGACGTAGTCGTCACCGGCCAGGGCGACGGGGGCCGGCCCCAGTCCGACGAGCACCGCCAGCACCGCCGCGAGCACCTTCCCAGCACGACGTCCGTTCATGGCCGCTCCCCCGCTCACGAGCCCGCGCTCCTCTTGTACTCCCTGTACTCGTCCCACAGCTTCTCGCGCAGCTCCGGGTCCTCTTCCTCCATGGCCGCCTCGCGCAGCTGGCGCGCGACCACGTCGTCGTCTCTCCCGTCACCGACATCGGGGGGCACCCGCGAATCGGCGCCTCCTCGTCTCCCCTCGACCTCGGACGTGGACCCGGAACCGCCGCCGGCGTCCCTCGAGCTGCCCGTGGTGTTGTCGCCGCCCTGGCTGCCGCCTTCTGCCCCGGCCTGGTCACCCCGCCCCGGCGGTCCGGCGCTCGGGCCCGCGCCGCCACCGGCCGTCGCAGACGCTCCGGAGTCGCCGGCGGCACCCGGGGCCCCGGCATCCGGACGGCTCGGAATCGGGTCCTCGCGCTGCTTCTCCTCGAGGGCCTGCTGTTGCCTCAGCAGCATCTCGTCGAACTCGCCCAGCGCGGTCCGCAGACGTCCGTCGAGGGCCGCGCGCTCCTCCTCGGGGGTCATGGCGCCGCCGCCGGGCGGACCGCCACCATCCGAGGGGGAGCCCGCAGAACCGGCGGAGGAGGCCGAGGTGCCCGCCCCCCGGCTGCCCGTGGAGCCCGCGGACGCGCTCGCTCCCGAAGGGCCCGAGGTCGAGCCCGGCACGCTCGCCGAGCCCGGTGAGCCCTGGCCCCCGCCCGCGCTGGTCACGGAGGCGTCGGATTCCGCGCCGCTCTGGCCGCCTGCCGAGCCCGACCTTCCGGAGGAGGCCTCCTCGCCCCCGGAGCCCTCACTGCCCGTGGCGCCGGCGGACACCGTGGCCTCGGCTTCCGCCGTCTTGTCTCCGCCTTCCGAGCCGGACCCACCGGACGCGGACGCTTCGGCTCCGGATTCCGAACCGACAGACCCCGTCGGTCCCTCCGACTGACCCTCGGTCCCGGTCGCTTGGACCTCCGGGGCGGGCCCGCTTTCGGACGCCTCCCCCGGCGAGGAGGTCTGGGCGGTCGGAGGCTGGGGAGGCTGGAGGCGGCCGGGACGACGGCTGCGGGGAGGCACACGCCCCGAGCAGGCCGAGACCGGCCAGGACCGCGATCCACCGCGAACGACTGCCCCAATTCATGAAGACGGTGCTCCCTTCCGACGCTACCATCTAAGCAACCCCTGTGCCACCGTCGTTCGTCAAGAGGATGTCAACACGGTGCCAAGAATTTCCAATTCAACAACTTACGGGACTGTTTCGAGCCCACCCCGGGAGGCCCCGCCGGACTCGTCCCCATCGGGTGACGCCTCCGTCCGCCCTGAGTCACAGACGGGCCGATTCGGTCGTCGTGCGTCTTGCATCGGGGCCACCCGAAGAGCTAGCCTCGCGCCCGACACGGGGGGACCTTGCGATGATCGGAATCCGACGGCTCACAGCGCTCTTCCTTCTCTCCGTGCTGATGCAGGGGTGCCAGATGAAGCAGGACGTGGCCGACGTGCGCCTGGACCTGCGGGAGGGCTGGGCCCTCCGCTCCTCCGCCGAGGTGGACCAGGGGGGACAGGCGCTCTCCCGGCCGGGCTTCGACACCACCGGCTGGCACGCGGCCACCGTGCCCACCACCGTCGTGGGGGCCCTGGTCGAGGACGGGACCTACCCCGACCCCCACTTCGGGATGAACCTGAGGGAGATCCCGGGGACCGAGTACGAGATCGGAACCAACTTCTCCAACGTGGAGATGCCGGAGGACAGCCCCTTCGCGGTGCCGTGGTGGTACCGGACGGAGTTCACGCTCCCCGACGAAGCGGAAGGAAGGACGGTCTGGCTGGGTTTCGGCGGGATCAACTACAAGGCCAACGTTTGGCTGAACGGGAAGCGGGTGGCCGAGGCCGACGAGATCGCGGGCTCGTGGCGGATCCACGAGATGGATGTCACCGGGCTCGCGACCGCCGGCGCGACGAACGCGCTGGCCGTCGAGGTCTTCGCCCCCACGCCCGGCGATCTCGCCCTCACCTTCGTCGACTGGAACCCGATGCCCCCGGACAAGGTGATGGGCCTCTACCGCCCGGTCACCGTTCGCACGAGCGGAGCGGTGGCCTTGCGACACCCGGCGGTGGTGGCGAAGCTCAACCCGCCCGCCCTGGACCGGGCCGAGCTGACGGTGAAGGTCTTCGCCCACAACGCGACCGGCGAGCCGGTGAGAGGGACCCTCGAGGGCACGCTCGGGGAGGCCACGTTCTCCGACGAGGTGTCGCTAGCCGCAGGAGAGACGCGCGAGATCGTCCTCGAGCCGTCCGAGAACCCGGATCTCGTGCTGAACCAGCCCAGGCTCTGGTGGCCCTGGCAGTACGGGGAGCCGAACCTCCACGACCTCGAGCTGGTGCTGAAGGTGGACGGCGCCGTCTCCGATCGGGCCACGTCGCGCTTCGGCATCCGGGAGTTCACCGCCACCATCGACGACCAGGGCCATCTCCTCTACCAGGTCAACGGGAAGCCGATCCTCATCCGCGGCGCGGGGTGGACCTCGGAGATGATGCTCCGCTACTCGCCGGAGCGCTTCGAGCAGGAGCTGCGCTACGTCAAGGACCTGGGCCTCAACACCGTCCGTCTCGAGGGCAAGCTCGAGTGGGACGAGTTCTTCGACATCGCCGACCGCGAGGGCCTCATGGTGATGCCGGGCTGGTGCTGCTGCCACGTCTGGGAGAGGTGGGACGAGTGGGGGGAGGAGGACCTGCCCATCGCCGTCGCCCAGTTGCGCTCCCAGATACTGCGCCTCCGCGGGCGGGCATCCGTCTTCACCTGGCTGAACGCCAGCGACGGCCCGCCGCCGCCGGAGATCGAGAGGGCCTACCTGGCCACCCTCGAGGAGCTGGGCTTCCCCCACCCCGTCGTGTCCTCGGCCCACCACGAGCCCTCGAAGCTCACCGGCCCGAGCGGGGTGAAGATGCGCGGCCCCTACGAGTGGGTGCCGCCCATCTACTGGTACACCGACACGAGGTTCGGCGGTCCCCACGGCCTGGCCACCGAGATCGGCCCCGGCCCCGCCCCGCCGCCGGTCGAGAGCCTGCAGGGCTTCCTGCCCGAGGACGAGTTGTGGCCCATTGGCGAGGTCTGGAACTACCACGCGGGCGGAGGGCCCTTCAAGACGCTGGACGTGTTCAACGCGGCGATGAACGCCCGCTACGGCGAGCCGAAGAGCCTCGAGGAGTATGCGCTCAAGGCCCAGGTCGCGGCCTACGAGTCGCACCGGGCGATGTTCGAGGCGTTCGGCGAGAGGAAGTACACCGCGACCGGCGTCGTCCAGTGGATGCTCAACAACGCCTGGCCGGGCCTCATCTGGCACCTCTACGACTACTCCCTGCGCCCCGGCGGCTCCTACTTCGGCGCCAAGAAGGCCCTGGAGCCCCTCCACGTCCAGTACGCCTACGACGACCGCTCGGTGGCCGTCGTGAACTCCACGCTCAAGGACTTCCCGGGGATGAGCGTGACCGGGCGGGTCTTCGACCTGAACGGGGTCGAAAGGCACTCGCAGACGGAGCAGGTGGACGTGGCCCCCGACGGGACCGCCAAGGTGTTCTCGCTTCCCGAGCCCGGGGGCCTGACCCCGGCCTACTTCGTGGTGCTCACCCTCGACGACGCCACCGGCGGCACCGTCAGCCGCAACGTCTACTGGCTCTCGACGAAGCCCGATGTCCTCGCCTGGGACGACACCGAGTGGTACTACACGCCGGTCGAGAGCTACGCGGACATGAGCGCCCTCGACTCACTGCCTCCGGCGGAGGTGAAGGCCACCGCGCGCTTCGCGACGTCGGGGGGCGAGAGCCGGGCCCACGTCCGCCTCGAGAACGCCTCGGAGGCGATGGCCTTCTTCCTTCACGCGAGCGTCCGCAAGGGCGAGGAGGGAGACGAGGTTCTGCCCGTCCTCTGGAGCGACAACGACGTCACGCTGGCCCCGGGCGAGACGCTCGAGCTGACGGCCACCTACGCCGCGAGCGACCTGGGGTCGGCCCGGCCGGTCGCGCGGGTCGAGGGCTGGAACGTCGAGCGACGGGTCGCGGGGTCGGCGGCGACGCCGTGACGCGTGGGTAGGGACACGCGGCCCTCCGGCGGCGGCAACACCCGCCTCGTCTACTCGACGGGGGGCGACGCGCCCACATCCCGGACCGCGCCGGCCACGCCGGCGAAGCCGGGTCCCGGCATCCGCCTGCGCCTGGAGCGACGCGCCTCCGGCCGCGTGGTGACCGTGGTCTCCGGATTGCCTGGGGGCCGGGCCGAGGTCGCCACCCTGGCCCGCGAGCTGAAGACCGCCTGTGGGGCCGGCGGCACGGTCAAGGACGGCGCCCTGGAGCTCCAGGGGGACCACCGTGACCGGATCGCGTCGGTGCTCGCCGCCCGGGACCTGACGTTCAAGCGCTCCGGCGGCTGAGAGAGGTGGGCGGCTACAGCCTGATTCCGTTCACCGCGTCGGTGATGCGGCCGTTCACCTTCAGCATGATGTAGGTCACGTCGTTGGTGACGTCCTTTCGGAACTTGGTGACGTAGCGGGCGGCGTGGCGGGCCTTGTCGAAGAGAGCCTTCTCCATGTCCTGGAGGAGGGCGTCGGCCTCCAGCAGGCGGTGCTTGAGCTCCCGGAAGCGCCGGTTCATCTCCAGCAGGACGGGCCAGTCGAGCTCGTCGCCGGGGAAGGCGGGGGGGAACTCCTTCAGGATCTCGTTTGCCTGGTCCGAGAAGTCCTCGACCAGCTCCTGGAGGTCGCCCAGGTAGTCCGTCTCCAGCTTCTTCCGCATCCTCTCCGGGGCGTGCTCGTCGAGGCGGCGGCGCAGCTTCACGTTCTGCTCGCGGAGCGCGTTCCGCATCTCGCGCAGGCCGAAGTGATCGCGGTCGAGGCGATCCAGACTCAGCACGTCGCGCCCGAGGTAGATCTTGTCCCCGTAGCGGGCGGGCAGGTCCTCGGCCCGCAGCGTGTAGAGCTTGACCTCGAAGGCGTCCTTCAGCCCGACGAAGCGCGCGATGACCAGGTGATCGTTGACCGCGATGTCGTAGGAGTTGGCCTCCAGCAGCGCCGAGTACAGGGTGAGCCCGTACATGAGGTAACGCTTGAGCTCCTCGATCAGCTCCTGACGCTGGGCGAGGATCCCCTGCAGCTGGGCGATCTCCTGCGCCGTGGCCTTGCCGGTGGTGATGTAGCGGCAGGCGGGGGTGATGATGAAACGGCAGCGCTCGAAGAAGAACTCGAGGTGCAGCTCCTCCAGCGCGCGGGCCTGGAAATGGTCGAGGTGATAGTCCGGGACGTGGAGTGACTCCTCGCTCACGATGGTGTTCAGCGACTGCATGGCTGCCTCCGGGGCCGCAGCTCGTGGCCCGGCACGATGAGGCTACGCCCGGTCGGGGGTTGGGGTAAAGGGGAAAGGGCGTGACGACGGCGGATATAATGCGCGTTTGCCGCCGGCCCTCTCGCCGACGGAACCGGAGGACTCCTCATGCCCAAGACCGACCCGGCGCTCGATCGGCTCTGCGTCAACACGCTCCGCGCCCTCTCCATCGACGCCATCCTCGAGGCGAACTCCGGTCACCCGGGGCTGCCCCTCGGGGCGGCCCCCGCGGCCTGGGCGCTGTGGTCACGGCACCTCCGGCACAACCCCAAGAACCCGCACTGGCCCGACCGCGACCGCTTCGTACTCTCGGCGGGTCACGGCTCCATGCTCCTCTACAGCCTGCTCCACCTCACCGGCTACGACCTCTCCCTCGACGAGATCAAGCGGTTCCGGCAGTGGGGCAGCAGGACCCCGGGCCATCCGGAGCACGGGATGGCCCCCGGGGTCGAGACCACCACCGGCCCCCTCGGCCAGGGCCTGGCCAACAGCGTGGGGATGGCCATGGCCGAGGCGCACCTGGCCGCACGTTTCAACCGGCCCGGCCACACCGTCGTCGACCACCACACCTTCGCCCTCGCCGGGGACGGCGATCTGATGGAGGGCGTGGCCGCGGAGGCGGCCTCTCTCGCCGGCCACCTCGCCCTGGGCAAGCTCACCTGCCTCTACGACGCCAACCGCATCTCGCTGGCCGGCGCCACCGACCTGTCCTTCACCCAGGACATGGGACGCACGTTCGAGGCCTGCGGCTGGCACGTGCAGACGGTCGAGGACGGCAACGACCTCGACGCCATCGACGCCGCGATCACGGCGGCGAAGTCGGTAACGGACCAGCCGTCCTTCATCGTCGTCCACTCCCACATCGGCTTCGGCAGCCCCAAGCAGGACACCTCCGGGGTCCACGGCTCACCGCTCGAGGCCGACGAGGTGAAGGAGACCAAGAAGAACCTCGGCTACCCGTCCGAGGAGCCGTTCTTCATTCCCGAAGAAGCGCTGAAGCAGATGCGCTCGGCGGTCGAGGAGGGCGCGCAGCGGGAAGCCGAGTGGCGCACGCGTTTCGAGGCCTACGCCAGGGCCCATCCCGACCTCGCCGCGGAGCTCGAGCGCGCGCTCGCCGGCGAGCTCCCCACGGGGTGGGACGCGGACATCCCGAGCTTCGCCGCCTCTGACGGGCCGATGGCGACGCGAAAGGCCGGGGGCAACGTCATCAACGCCATCGCTGCGCGGGTGCCGGAGCTCTTCGGCGGGTCGGCGGACCTGAACCCCTCGACCAACACCGCGCTCAAGGGCGCTGGCGACTTCCAGAACCCGGCCCTGAAGGGAGACCGGGAGGGCGCGGTTGGCAAAGACTGGGGCTACGCCGGACGCAACGTCCACTTCGGGGTGCGCGAGCACGCCATGGGGGCGATCGCCTCCGGGCTGGCCCTGCACGGGGGGATCAGGCCGTTCACCGCCACCTTCCTGATGTTCGCCGACTACATGCGCCCAGCGATCCGCCTCGCCTCGCTCATGGAGCTGCCGGTCATCTACGTCTTCACCCACGACAGCATTGCCGTCGGCGAGGACGGCCCGACCCACGAGCCGGTGGAGCACGCGGCCGCGCTGCGGGCCATCCCCCATCTGACGGTCATCCGTCCCGCCGACGCCAACGAGACGGCGGCAGCCTGGCGCTTCGCCATGACCCACACCGGCGGCCCGGTGGCCCTCCTGCTGACTCGTCAGAATCTGCCGATTCTCGCAGGCCCCGCGGCCGTCGAGCGCGGCGGCTACGTCCTGGCCGACGCCGAGGGCACGCCGGAGCTGGTGATGATGGCGAGCGGCTCCGAGGTCTCCGTGGCCCTCGAGGCGCGCGAGATCCTGGGGAAGGACAAGGTCCGGGTGGTCAGCATGCCGAGCCTGGGTCTCTTCCTGGCCCAGGACGAGACCTACCGCGACTCCGTCATTCCCTCCCGGCTGTGGGCCCGCATGGCGATCGAGGCCGGGGTGCCCCAAGGCTGGCACCGCCTCGTCGGGCCCCTGGGCGAGGTGGTGGCCATCGAGAACCGCTACGGCGCGTCCGCACCGGGCAAGGAGGTCATGGAGCACTACGGCTTCACCGGCGCCCAGGTGGCGGAGCGGGCCCGAAAGCTGCTCGCGTCCTACCCGGCGCGGGCGAAGGCGCTGGCGGGGACGCTGACGGCGTCGCACCGCGGGAGTTGACGCGGTGACGCGCGGCCCCGATCAGGGCCGCGCGCACCGTGGCGGCAGCTCGAACGACTCGGTCACGACGACCGCGGTCTGGCCGTGGACGCGGCCGCGGGCGCCCGACCCCACGCCCTGGGCGGCGAACGCCTCCCAGACCAGGCACTCGTGGCCCGAGCCCGAGCGGATCACGGACTCCAGGATGCCGTGGCGCATGTCCTCGAATGCGGGGCGAGCCGGCGTGTAGTACATGCCGTCGACCGTGTAGTCGAGCAGCAGGCCCCTGCCCAGCCCTTCGCGCCGGAAGATCTCCCACAGACGCCAGCCGATCGCCGCGTAGACCTCGCCGTCATCGTGCACCTCGGCGCCGGTCACGTCGCCGTAGGTGAGCGGGTAGCCGGCGTAGGGGAAGCGCCGGATGCCGCGGGGGTCGTCGTATGAGTACTCACCCACCACGTCGTCCTCGTTGATCAGGATCGCCAGCCAGTCGCTCACGCCCTCGCCGACGGCCCCGGCCAGCGGGCCGCTCATGCTGCCGATCATGCGCCAGGTGAGCCCGTGGCCGTACTCGTGCCAGACGATGTCCGAGTCGAAGTCGCCGTCGCGCTGCAGCGGCGGCGGATCGGTGAGCCGCACCGTGGCCCCCACGCCGGGGAGGCCCGAGGCGATGGTGGCGCCGTCGCCCTGGCCGACAAAGACCGACGGGATCATCACCGCGGGGTCGTCGCCGCCCATCGTGAGGATCGAGTCGCCGGCGTTGTTCGCCACGATGACGGCGACAGCCCCGGCCTCCTGGGCGTTCAGCACCTTGAGCACGAAGGTACAGGTGCCGCGGTCCACGAGCGCGATGTTGCCGGAGACATCGGCCGCGTTCACCAGCGGCTCGCAGGCGTCGCTCACGACGCCCGATGCGTCGTCCGCTCGCACCACGGCGCCGCCGAGGCCGACGGCATCGAGCGGGGGCCCGAACTCGGCGCCCTGGGCGAGGTAGGTGCCGGCGATGAACTCGGGGCTGTGGACCACCACCTGGTGGGTGCCCTTGCCCGTCCACAGGAACATCTGCATCCGCGGGCTCTGCCCGTCGGTCGGCGTCGCGAAGTTCGCGTTGTCGGTCCCGCTGCCGTCCTGGGCCTCCGCCTGGACCGGGTCGCCGTCGTGGCCGCCGAGGCCGAAGTTGTCCTCCTGGAAGTTCCCGGCCGCCTCGGTGAAGCCGTGACGGTGGAGCTCGTCGTGGATCACGTTGTTCAGGTAGAAGAGATTCTGGACCGCCACCGCGCGGTTCACGTCGACGGACGGCGAGACGGCCAGATCGGCGACGGTCACGAAGCTGCCGTCCACCACCGGCTCGCCCCCGGCATCCGGCTCGTTGTCCGCGTCGGTGTCGAGGTAGGCGCGCGCGTTGTTGCCGGCGATGTCGACGCTCAGCTGGGCCTCGGGGAAGAGCCAGCCGATCGGCGACTGCTCGTTGCCGGGCCCGGGCCCGGGCACGATCCGCTGGGGCGTCGTCACCGGATCGACCGGGAAGACGTTGTACTGGTCGTCGTTCGTGCGCGACACGATCGAGATCACCCGGCCATCGCCCCCGACCAGCGTCTCGTGCAGCTGGTTGCGCGCGCGGCTCCAGGTCTCCACCACGAAGCCGGCCTGGAGGACACCCCCGCCGACGGGCACGGCCACCGGCGTTACTCGCGGCTCGACGTGAAACACCTGGCCCCGCTCGAAGAGGACCAGGGCGCCCTCGCGCCCCGCCTCGGCGGGCGGCCGGAGGCCTGGGTAGAGACGCGCGAGGGTGGCCCGCAGCGCGTCGCGCGCGCTTATCCGCGCGGGACGTACGCCCGCAGCGGGCACCGGGACCAGGTCCTCGATCAGGTGGACCAGCTCGCCCCGCTCGGTCAGTGCCGCCTTCGCGTAGGCGTCGTGGACCCTCAGGCCGGCGACCTCCTGCTCGAGCCGGACGTGCGTGATGCCGGTCCGTTCCACGCGGTGCTCGCTGACTGCGCGCAGAGAGCCGAGCGTTCCCGCTCCGACACCATGCCCCCGCAGAAACCCGCTCACGACGGCGAGGGAGGTGTCCGCCGACGGCGGCGTGAGCGCCTGGGCCGCCTCGGCACGGAAGACGCGGGCACGGGCCGCCGACGAGTCGTCCGCGGGAGCGGCGAGCCCCGAGCCGGCGCACAGGGAGAGCACGACGAGCGTCGTCTTCAGCTTCATGGGCGTCACCTCGATCTGCCTCCAAGCTGCGCCGGTGCCCGCGCGGTGTCCATCGGGCGAACGTTCGAAGGCGTCGATTGGACGGCCGAAATGGAGGGTGCGGGCGATCTGGAGCTCGTTCCGGAGAGGGACCCGCGTCAGGTCCGGCTCACTCGTAGTGCTTCCAGTCGGGCCAGACGTCGGCGATGCGGACGCGCGCGTGGCGAACGATCCAGATGGGCATCTGGTCACGCCAGGGCATGCAGCCCTCGCAGTCGTGGATGTCGGCCAGCTCCACCTCCTCGAAGAGCCGGGAGAGGCTCTCGGGGTCGTTGCCGAGGACGATGGCGACATCGACCGGGTCCCGGGGAGGGCCCCACAGGAACCAGGCGTTGTGGCTGCTGTAGACGGGGAGCAGACCACGGTCGCGGCCCAGCCATTCGAGAGCGCCCGCCTGGCCGTAGCTGGGGGCGAAGTAGACGACGTGCGCGCGCTCCTCGGGAGTGAGGCGCTCCCGAGCGGCGGCGACCTCGTCGACGAGCTGCTCCCAACCCAGGCGGTCGGCGAGCCACTGGGGCAGCTCGGTGCGCTTGCCCGGGCCGCGCTCGACCTGGGGCACGACGCCGAGGGTGCTGGCCCAGCGCGCGGTCGGCTCGGGGGCCAGGACGGGCAGGCCCAGCGGGGCGAAGACGAGTCCCCCGGGCGAGGGTCTGCTTGTAGAGGCTGGCGTTGCGGTAGAACTCGAGCGACGGCCAGTCGTGGTTCACCTGCCAGAGCAGGTTCGGGGCCAGGATCAGGCCGGCGAGGGCGGCACCGAGCCACAACCAGGGGCCCTTGAGGTGGCGGCGCGCGGGGGTGAGAACCAGGCCTGCGGCAAGGCCGGCGGCGAGCAGGATCACGGTGTGCTTGTTCAGCAGGGCCAGGGCGGGAGGGAGGCGCAGGGCGAGCATCCCGTCGCCGAGGAGGACGCGGGAGAGGCGCAGCAGGGCCGGGGCCAGGGGCGGGTGGTCCACATAGCCCCAGGCCAGGCGCTCGGAGCAGGACATGTAGTAGTGCTCGTCGATGAAGCGGCCGTAGGGGCCCACGAGCGCGGGGATCAGGATGAGGAGCAGGCCGACCGCTCCGAAGGCCAGGGGGACGATGAGGCGCGAGGGCTGGGGACTGGGGGTCACGGGGCCTCCGTCCTGACGGTGGCGGCGTCGTGGGGTTGGCACAGGGCGCTCGAGAAGAACGGGAGCATCTGCTGCTCGATGCGAGAGCCGAGGCGGTCGACGTGACCGCCGTCGTGCTCGGTGAGGCGGTGGTCGATGCCGGCGTCGGCGAGGAGGCGGGAGAGGTGGCGGGCGCCACGCGGGATCCAGGGGAGGCCGTCGTTGCGGCCGATGTCGATGTGGAGGCCGCGCAGGGAGGCGAGGGCGTGGTGGTGGTCGGCCACCTTCCGCTCGAGATCGCCGAAGCCGGCGCGCAGGCGCTCGGGCTCCCAGGAGACGAAGGGCGGGCCCGCGGCGGGAGCCGGGGCGAAGGCCGCGGCGTAGGCCAGGGCGAAGCCCGAGCGGTAGGCGAAGCGGTTGCTCGCGGCGAGGAGCTCGTGCGAGAAGCCCACCAGGCGGGCCGGAGCCTCCGCTGTGGGCCAGGCGCGCATGCGCCGGGTCTGGATGCGCCAGCCTTCGACGTAGGGGGCGGAGAGCATGCCCTGGTCCTCGAGGCCGCGCTCGTCGAAGAGGCCCGGGCTGGCGGCGAAGACGGCGCCAAAGACGTCGGGGTCGGCATGGGACGAAGATGGGGTCGGGATCGGCCCTCGTCCAGGGAAATGGGACGGGCGGGACGAGGGTGGGGCGAGCGGAGGAGTCGCGCGCCTCTCGGTGGGCCCTCGAGGGGCGAGCGCGGTCCCTGCCGGGCAGATCAGGCCGGGGTGAGCCAGAGGACGCCGTAGGGGCGGAGGTCGACGTCGAGGCCCCCGTCGGGTGACGCGTCGACGGTCCGGCCGGAGATCAGGTCGCGCCAGCCGCGGACGCGGCCTCCGAGGTCCCCGGCGTCGAAACGGACGGTCCGCTCCTCGGCGGTCACGTTGGTGAGCGCCAGGACCGTCTGGCGTCCGTCGCGGGCCGTGCGGAGGACGGCGAAGACCGCGCGCCCGGCCTCGAGGATCTCCTGGTCGGCGTTGGGGTGGAAGGCCGGGGCCTCGATGCGACGCTGGATCACCCGGCGGAACCGGACCGCCACCTGGTGGACCCACGATTCCCGGTCGCCCAGGAGCGCGAACAGGGCCTCCTCGTCGATGGTCTTGCGGTTGATGGAGCGGGCTTCGTCCCCGGCGAGGACGGCGGCGGTGTCGTTCCTGGCCCCGAAGAGGCTGGGAAGATAGATCCCCGGGACTCCTCGCAGGACCAGGGCGATGGAGCGGGCGGCGATGAAGCGGTCCACCTGGAGCGACATTGGCTCGCCGTTTCCGTCCCGGTTGAGGGCGCTGTACCAGGTGGCGTTCATCTCGTAGGGGCTCTTGGTTCCGTCGCCGTTGTCGCGGAAGGAGACGAGTCCCCCGTGGCGGTAGCAGCAGGCCACCAGGGCGTCGATCTCCTCGGGGGACAGGATCCCCTGGGCCCCCATGAGCCCGATCCCGTCGTGGGAGTCGAGGAAGTTGAAGTAGGTCGCGCTGTCCGAGACGTGGTCGAGGGTCCGCGCCCAGCCCACCAGGCGGTCCGTGTTGGCGGTATGGAAGGTGTGGAGGACGAGGGGCGGCAGGGCGAAGTTGTAGACCATCTGCGCCTCGTTGGTGCCGTCTCCGAAGTAGCTGACGTTGTCCTCGTGAGGGACGTTCGTCTCGGTGATGAGGGCCACCTGGGGCGCCACCACGTCGAGGATGGCGCGGAAGAGCTGGACGAGGGCGTGGGTCTCGTCGAGGTGGGCGCAGCGCGTGCCCAGCTCGCGCCAGACGTAGGTCACGGCGTCGAGGCGGATGATGTCGGCCCCCCGGCGCACGTAGAGCAGCAGGATGGAGACGACAGCCACTAGCACGTGGGGGTTGCGGTAGTCGAGGTCCACCTGGTCCTTGCTGAAGGTCGTCCACACGAAGCGGGGGCCGTTGATGGTCTGGAACGGGCTCAGCAGGTCCGAGGCACGCGGGCGAAGGATCAGCCGCAGGTGGTCCGGGTCGATGGCGTCCCGGGTGCCGAAGGCGATGAAGTAGTCCTGGAACTCGGGGTCGCCGTTGATGAACCCCTGGAACCACCTGCTCTTCGACGAGACATGGTTGAAGACCCCGTCGAACATGAGGCGCACGCGTCGGCCCAGCTCCTCGATGTCCTTCCACTTCCCGAGGCGCGGGTCCACCTCCTCGAAGTCGATGACGGAGAATCCCCGGTCGGAGGAATAGGGGAAGAAGGGGAGGATGTGGACGGTGTTGATGGCCCCCCGCATGAAGACCCGCACGAAGTCGCGCAGCGCCCCGAGGGGAGGGCGGTCTCCGCTGGTGAGGAGGTCCCCGTAGGTGATGAGGACCACGTCCTGCTCCGTGAAGCGCTCCGCGGGGTCGAAGGGCGCGTCGTCCTCGAGCATCTCCGGGGTCTTGTGCGCGTGGTAGATGCGCATCATCCGCTCGAACTCCGGCCACCAGACCTCGGCCCGCTCCCGGCCGTAGAGCACGGCCAGCTTCTCGAGGATCCTCTCCCGCTGCTCCGGCCGGACCTCGAGGAGCGGCCGGGTGTAGTCGGGCTCGGGGAGGTGGGCGCGAAGGTAGATCGGGGCGAGGGACCCGTCGCGGGCCTGCTCCAGCCGCGCCGCGCGGGCGGGGTGGGCGGCGGAGGCGTCGCGCAGAACCGCCATCGGGCCGAGCCTACACCTTCCGGAGCGCCGGGCGCGACTGAAGCCGCGCGGCGAGGAGCAGGGGGACGAGGGCCAGGGCACCGACCCCCAGCGCGGCGAGCAGGCCGGCGGTCAGGCTCGCACGGTCACCGATGAGGCCGGCCACCCAGGGGCCGGTGGCCACCCCGAGCAGGTTCATGGCGAGCAGGCCGAAGCCGAGGACGGTGGCGCGCCGGCCCGCCGGGGCCAGCTCGTCGAGCGCGGCCAGCACCGGGCCGAACCAGCCCAGCATCCAGGCCTGGGTCAGGAACCACGTCGGCAGGAAGAGTGGCGACGACGGCGGCAGCAGGTAGAAGGCCGCGGCCACGGGGAGGGCCAGGGCGGCCAGCACCGCGACACCCACGAGACGGCCCGCGGGGTGTCGCCGACGGCTCCAGTCGGTGAGCATCCCGACCGCGAGGTTCCCGAGGAGGCCGCCCACCGCCACCATGCCCGCCGAGAGGAAGGCGGCTCGCGAGTACTCGATCCCCCGCTCCTGCACGAGCCAGGTGATGGTGTGCTGGGAGGCGCTGCTCGCGAAGGCGAGGAGCGCCCCGGCGAGGCTGACCAGCCCGATCGCCGGCCGCGCGGCCAGGACGCGCCGGAGCGCGCCCACCAGCTCGCCCACCGTCGCCCGGGGCGCGTCCGTCGCCACACCGCGCCGCGCCGGGTCCTTCATGAACGCGACCGCGGCGACGGCCAGGACGCCGGCCACCCCGAGGATCACGAAGCACGCGCGCCAGCCGAGCCAGGGTCCGATCGAGCCCGCGAGGAGGAAGCTGAGGGCGAAACCCAGGGGGATGCCGGCGTAGAAGATGGAGTTGGCGAGCCCCCGGCGGTGGGCCGGAAAGCGGTCGCCCAGCATCGAGAGGGCGGCGGGCGAGAGCGTGGCCTCCCCCACCCCCACCGCCACGCGCATGAGGGCCAGCGGGGCGAAGCCCCGCGTCGCCCCGGTCAGCGCGGTGGCCGCGCTCCACACCGCCAGCCCGGCGCCAATGAGGCGGGGCCGCGAGAAGCGGTCGGCGGCGGCACCGAGGACGAGGTTGAGCCCCGCGAAGACCACGATGAAGGAGGCGCCCACGAGCAGACCGATCTGCGCTCGGCTCAGCCCGAGGTCTTCCATCAGCAGCGGGGCCAGGGTGACGATGAGCTGGCGATCGACGTAGGCCAGGACGTTCAGGGCGGTCAGTCCCGCGAGCAGGCGCCAGGCCGCGCGGGGCGGCTCCGTCGCGACGGTCGGGGCGGCAGGCGCATGGTTCTCGCTCATCCTGTTCGGGGTCCGCGACGTGCATCATACACACCGTTGACGCGGTCGCCGGGCTGGCCCTACGCTTCGGGACCGAGAGGTGTTGCCATGCTCCCCGACCCCGCGGTCTCTTCGGGGCTCCTGCCCGTGCTCGCCGTGGCCACTCTCGTCGCACCAGGAGGAGTGATCATGGACCTCGACGACCTCTTCGACGGAATCGGATTCGACATCAGCAGGTCGAAGCGGGCGCAGTGGCTGATCCGCGTCCTCTTCGGTCTCCTCGGAACCGCGCTCTCGGCGGCCGGGGCCTGGCACATGCGGGACTACGACGCCAGCCTCCACTTCCGTCTCGCCGCGGTCGCGCTGTTCGTGTTCCTGGGGGCGTTCTTCCTGGTCAACGTGACGCTTCTGCGGAAGGCGTCCTGGCCCTGGAAAGGCCTCGTGGCGGCTTTCGTGATGCTGTTCGTCGTCCGGATCGTCTTCGGGCCCTAGCCGCGCCCGCCGTGCTCAGGGAAGATCGGTCCAGATGGGCACGCCCTCCGCGTCGCGCAGCTGCAGCTCGGCCGAGCCCTTCTTGATCACGCGCGCGATGAGCACGTCCCCGGTCCGCGACCCGGTCACGGTGATCTCGTCGCCCTTGTCGATCGGAAACTCGAGCTGACTCAAGAGCTTGACGGGACAGGCGTGAACCTCCACGGTCTCGGCGGGCGCCGGGGCCGGGGCCTCTTCGCCCGGACCTTCCGGGGCGGCCGCCTCCGGCGCCAGGACGGCCGGTCCGGGCTCGGGCGACGCCGGCTCGGGCGGGGCAGAGGGCGCACCGGGGATCTCCAGCATGAAGTGCAGGCCGGGGTGGTCGTTCTTCGCCTTCGACTCGTGGTAGTCGACGACCACGCCGGTGATCGTGACCTCAGCCTGTGGATCGTACTTGTGGGCTTTCTGGGCCAGGGCCGGCGTCGCCGCGACGGTCAGGACCAGCAGGGCCACGGAGTGCGTTCTCATACCGCACCTCCTCTGTGGGAGCGTGGCTCCCCCCGTCCCTCGAAGGCAATGGATCGAGTGATTCAGGCCTCCTCGACCCGCTGGACGACCTCCCCGCTCGACCGGTCCTTGAGGATGAGCTTCACCCGGCCGTCGGGCATGCGCTCGCGCTTGATGAGGTCGTAGCGGTCGTCGAACCGTGCCGCCTCCGCCTTCTCCTCGCCCCCCTCGGCGCCGCGCCAGATGTCGAGCTCCACCGGCTCCCAGCGCTTCGTCTCCATCGAGCGGTAGGCGGCGTCCATGATCGCGTTCACGACGTAGCCGTCGTAGAAGGTCTCGATCGGCGGCCGCCCCGCCTCGAGGGAGTCGAGCATGTCGGAGAACATCGCGCCGTAGCCGAGGGCGGCCGTCTCGTCCCCCACCGGGAACATCCACCCCGTCTCGCTCTCCGCCTTCTCCGCGACGTACCCCCCTGGCCCGCCGGACGAGAACACCTCGAAGCCGGTGCGCAGCCAGTGGTTCAGCCAGATCGAGCCCTCGGTGCCCGAGACCTCGTCGCGCAGGTCCATGCCCCCCCGGAACGTCCAGGCCGCCTCGAACTGGGTCACCGCACCCGTGGCGTAGCGGACCAGCCCCACCACGTGGTCCTCGGCCTCGATGGGGTGGACCTGGGTGTCGCCCCAGCAGACGACCTCGAGCGGGCGCACGTCCTTGCCCACGAAGGAGCGGCCGATCTCGATGCAGTGGCAGCCCATGTCGATCAGGGCCCCGCCGCCGGAGAGCTCCTTGCTCCAGAACCAGTCGCTGTGCGGACCGGGGTGGGCCTCGCGGGAGCGCGTCCAGAGGACCCTGCCCACCGCGCCCTGCCGCACCGAGGCGATGGCCTTCAGGGTCTTGGGAGTGTAGACGAGGTCTTCCAGGTAGCCGTGGAAGATCCCGGCCTTCTCGACCGTCTCGAGGATCTCCCGCGCCTCGGCGGCGTTGCGGGCCAGGGGCTTGGTGCAGAGAACGGGCTTGCCCGCCTCCGCGGCCAGGGCCACCGCGTCCTTGTGCAGGTGGTTGGGCAGGCCGATCACGACCGCGTCCGTCTCCGGATCGCGGATGGCCTCGGCCATGTCCGTCGTCCACCGGGGGATCTGGTGCTTCTCGGCGAAGGTCTTCGTGCGGTCCGGGTCGCGCCCGTAGGCCACCGTCACCTCGTCGCGGCCACGCTTCGCGTGCAGCGCGACGGTGTAGAACATCCCGATCAGCCCCGTCCCCAGCATTGCGATCCGCGCCATCTCTCCCTCCGTCTGCCGCCGCATTGTGGAGTCTCGGGAACACCAGACACAACTGCCCTGGAGCCAGGGACAGGAGGGGCGTTGCCGGGACGCCGATCTCGGGCCTGGATGCTGGGGGCCCGGAAGCTCAGTCGGCGCGGATGCGGTCCTGGCCGGCGTGGCAGCTGTTGCAGGCCCCGACGGTGACCGACGCCCCCATCGAGCGACGCGCGCCGGTGCCCTGGACGTCGGTGTAGAGACCGCCACCCCAGCTCACGGGCTCGTTCGTGTAGAAGTTGCCCGACGCGTCGGCGGTGACGCTGAGCAGGACCTGTCCAACCCCCGAGGGCTGAGCGGTGAGGCGCACCACGGCCTCGGGGTAGACGGACCCGTCGGCACGATACACGGTCCCCGCCACGGAGAAGCCGTGGCACTGAAGGCAGTCACGTCCGGCGTTGTGACTGGTGCGGACCGGGGCGCTGGTCGGGGTGCCGGGGCTGTCCCCGCTGCCGCCGCACGCACCGAGAGCAAGGAGGAGAGCCGGGGCGAAGATCCTGAGGAATCGCATGCCACCAGTCTAAGCAGCGATCACCGGCCGACCGGTGCCCCGGATGCAAAAAGGTGCGTCGGCATGAGACAGCGGTTCTATTGAGGCGGCACGCCGATCTGGTCATGATCTGCGGCAGCGAGCGAGGGACACATGGAGATCAAGAGGGTCGGTGTCGCAGGCTGCGGGCAGATGGGAGCGGGCATCGCGCAGGTGTGCGCGGAGGCGGGCTACGCCGTGCTCGTCCGCGAGGTCTCGGACGACCTGCTGAAGAAGGGCCTCGGCCGCATCGAGTCGTTCCTGACCCGGGCCGTCGAGAAAGGCAAGCTCACGGGCGAGGGCAAAGCGGAGATCCTGGGACGGATCGAGGGCACGATCGACACCGCCGCCTTCCGAAGCTGCGAGATCGTCATCGAGGCGGTGGTCGAGAGCCTGGCCGAGAAGACGAAGCTCTTCGGGGCGCTGGATTCCGCGTGTCCCGAAAGCACGCTGTTCGCCTCCAACACGTCGTCGCTGTCCATCACGGAGATGGCCGCGGGCAGCGGACGGCCCGACCGCTTCGTCGGGCTGCACTTCTTCAATCCCGTGCCCCTCATGAAGCTGGTGGAGGTGGTGAGGTCTCCCCTGACCTCGCCCGAGGCCTACGAGGCGGCCTTCTCCTTCGCCGGCAGCCTGGGCAAGACCCCGATCCGCGCGGGTGACAAGTCGGGGTTCGTGGTGAACCGGCTGCTGGTGCCCTACCTGCTCGACGCGATCCGGGCCCTCGAGGAGGGCGTGGCCTCGGTGCCGGACATCGACGAGGGCATGCGCCTGGGTTGCGGCCATCCGATGGGGCCCTTCACCCTTCTCGACTTCATCGGCCTGGACACCACCTGCTCCATCGCCAACATCATGTTCGACGAGTTCCGGGAGCGCCGCTTCGCGCCCCCGCCCCTGCTCAAGCGCATGGTGCAGGCCGGGCTGCTCGGGAAGAAGGCGGGGCGGGGCTTCTACGACTACTCGGAGAAACCGCCTACGCCCGTGGCCGGCCTCGTCTGACGAGAGCGCCCCCCGGGCCCAGAGAGCGAGCGCTCGCCGGTCGACGCTCGTTCCGGCGTCCGGTTTGACCGGGAGCCACTGGGCCCGGTCGAGCTTCAGCGACGGAATGAAACGCGACCGCCAGGCCCCTCGATCTGGAGGGTCTCATCGGTCACCACCCAGGTTGTCGCCTCCTGGACCATGGCCGTGAACCGTGTGTCGACAGGAGCGCTGAGGCAGTAGGCGCGCGTGCAGGCCATGAGGGGACTCACCTGGAGGGTCCCCGCCCCGGCCGTGTACTCGCCGCGGCAGGAGTTGCAGTCGGCCATGATGTGAAGCCCACCGTCCGCTCGGAAGTCCGCGCTGAACTGCCCCGAAGCCGGGACGGGGATCGCGGGGGCATCCCCGGGAAGGAGGGAGACGAGTCGCCACTCACCGCGCAGCGCGCTGGCTGCGTCTTCGAGCTTCGCGGCGCTCGTGCCCCCGGGCACCTCACCCGGCCCCGCGATATTCGCTGCTCCCTGGCAGCCTGCCAGCCCCAGGGCGACCGACAGCGCGATGGCCTGCGCAACGGTACGTGCACGTCCGGCGAGCCGAGTCATGCCTCATCTCCTCTCGAGGAACGCGATGGCGTCCCTCCTGAAGACAGGATGGGCTCGGACACGGCCAGAGTCGCGAAGGACCGTGCAATGAAGATCCAAAGGATTTCGAAAAGGGCGAGGCGAGCCTGAGTCTCCGGAGCGACACCTGAAGGCGCGTCTAGGCCGAGTCCACAGGTGACCGGGAGCCGATGGGACGGTCGAAGGAGTGTCCCATCGGCCCGCGCACGGTCTCCCCGCGTGCGTAGTCTCGAAGCGCGGCCGCCGCGACCCACGACCGACGGGGTAACGGGGTGGCCCCGTTCCTTCTCCGCAGGGTGAAGGGAAGGAGAAGCGAGATGCCCGCGCACGGTCCCATTCAGAGCCGAGCGAGCTTCCAGAAGCTGCGCTACGCCAGCTGCTGGGAAGACGCGGCGGTCGTGGCCCAGGCCCTCGACCCGCTGGACGGCGCCCGGTGCCTGTCCATCGCCTCGGCCGGCGACAACACCCTGTCGCTCCTCGCCCGGGGGGCCAGCGACGTCTGGGCGGTCGACGTGAGCCCGGCCCAGCTTGCCCTGGTCGAGCTGAAGATGGTGGCCTTCCGCCGGCTGGAGCACCCGGAGCTGCTCGGGTTCCTCGGCGTGCGCGCGTGCGCGGACCGCCGGGTCGTGTACGAGTCGCTGCGCGGCGGGCTCAGCGCCGAGGCACGGGCCTTCTGGGATGGGAACGCACCGCTCGTGCGTGAGGGCGTCATCCACGCCGGCCGGCTGGAGCGCTACTTCCGCATCTTCCGCCGCCTGGTGCTTCCCCTCGTCCATTCCCACCACACGGTGGCCGCTCTCCTCACCGCGCGGTCCCCGGAGGAGCGCGAGCGCTTCTACGCGACGGTGTGGGACCGCTGGCGGTGGCGGCTGCTGTTCCGCGTCTTCTTCAGTCGCATCGTCATGGGCCGCCTCGGGCGCGACCCGGAGTTCTTCCGCGAGGTCCACGGGGCGGTGGCCGCGCCCATCCTCGAGCGGACCCGCCGCGGCTTCACGGAGATCCCGACCACGGACAACCCGTATCTTCACTACGTCCTCACCGGGCACTTCGGGGCGACGCTTCCCGACTACCTGCGTCCCGAGCATCACGAGGCCATCCGCCGCGGGCTCGGCCGCATGCGCCTCGTCTCGGCCCCGGTCGAGGAGGCGCTCCTGGGCGTGGCCCCGCGCAGCATCGACGCCTTCAACCTCTCGAACGTGGCGGAGTACATGTCGCTGCGGGGCTACCACCGCCTCCTCGGGGGAGTGCGCCGGGCCGCGGCCCCCGGGGCCCGGGTCGCGTACTGGAACCTCCTCGCACCGCGACACCGGCCCGCCCGCATGGAGGGCTGGCTCGAGGAGCGCGCCCAGGTCGCCCGCCGACTCCACGCGGCCGCCCGCACCTTCTTCTACGACGCGCTCGTGGTCGAGGTGGTGCGGTGAGCGCCCGAGAGCCCACCAACGTCGCCGTGGCCGCGGGGCTGCTCCTGGTCATCCTGGCCGTCGCCGAGGTCCTTCTCCGGCGAGGACGGGCGGGGCCCGAGGCCACCCGCAAGCTCGTGCACGCCCTCTCGGGCCTGGAGGCCGCCGCCTTCCCGTGGCTGTTCTCGACCGCCTGGAGCGTCCTCGCCCTCGCCGGGTGCTACGCGCTCCTGATGGCTCTCACCATGAAGGTCGGCGCGCTGCCCTCGGTACACGGGGTGCGGCGGCCCACCGCCGGTGGACTCTACTACCCGGTGGCGGTCGGGGCGCTCTTCACCTTCGTGGGCCACCGGCCCGAGGTCTACGTCCCCGCGATCCTGGTCCTGGCCCTGGCCGACCCCGCGGCGGCGCTGGTCGGTCGCTCCCGGGGCCTGAACCGCTACCGGCTGTTCGGTGGAGACAAGAGCGTGGAGGGCTCGCTCGCCTTCGGAATCTGCGCCCTGGCCTGCCTCCACCTGTCTCTGGACCTGCTGACCTCGCTGGACGCGCTCTCGCTGCTGCTCTGGAGCCTGCACCTGGCGGTCCTGGCCACCGGCCTCGAGGCCCTCTCCCCGCGAGGCAGCGACAACCTCTCCGTCCCCCTCGGCTGCGGCCTGGCGCTGCTGCCGGTCGGCGCCGGGTCGCCGCCGCTGGCCGGGCTCTTCTTCGTGCCCCTCGCCTGCATCGGGACGGTGCTGGTCTGCGCCCGCCGGGCCGCGCCGGGCCCGCTCTTCCCCACGAGGCGACGATGAGCGCGTTCGTCCGACTTCGTCTCTACCTGGGCGAGATGTACCCGGTGCCGCAGCGTCTGCTCGCAGCGGCGGTCGTCTCGGTGGGCCTGGCCACGCTCCTCGCCCGCCTCCACGGCCTCGAGGTGCAGCGGCTCTCGATCGGGACCGTGCGCGGCACCGGGGCCGTCTTCGCGTTCCTCCTCGTCCTCCGGCTGATGGACGAGCTGAAGGACGTCGAGGTCGACCGCGCCCTGTTCCCCGAGCGGCCCTTGCCCTCCGGCCGCGTGCGCGAATCGGATCTCACCGGCGCCCTCGTGTTCGCGGCCGCGCTCTTCGTCGTCGCCCACGCCGGGACCGGCCCGGCCCTGGGCACGGCCGCCCTCACCCTGGGCTACGCGGGCTTGATGTTCCGCTGGTTCTTCGCCCCCGGGGCGATGCGGCCCCATCTCCCGCTCACCCTCGCCACCCACACGCCGGTGATCCCGCTGCTGCTGCTGCACCTCGTCACGCTGTTCGCCACCACCAGCGGCCTGTCCATCCTCGACGTGCGCTGGCCGCCGGTGCTGGCCGTCGTCGGCAGCTGCTGGGCCGGCTTCTTCGCCTGGGAGATCGCTCGCAAGATCCGGGCGCCGGGAGAAGAGACCGCGTACGTGACCTACTCCCGTCTGCTCGGGCCGAGAGGCGCGGTGGCGCTGGCCGCCTCGGCCCAGACCCTCTCGCTCGGATTGGGGCTCTGGCTCTGGGCCCGTCACGGTCTGTCCCCCGCCTTCCTCGTCCTCGCGGTGGGCGGGTCCCTGGTCGCGCTCTTCGGGCACCTGCGCTTCCTCCGCGCGCCCGGTCGCGCGACGTCGCGCCTGCGGCCCTTCGCCGAGGCCCAGGTCTTCGGCCTGCTCCTGGGGGGAGTGCTGGCGTGAGCGGCTCCCCTCTCGTGGTGACCGACGCCCTTCCCCCGGAAGACGCGAGCGAAGGCCTGCTGGGGGGCAAGGGCCTCCACCTGCTGCGATTGCGCGCGCGGGGCTTCCCCGTGCCCCCCTTCGTGGTCGTCACGAGCCGGGCTTTCGAGCAGACGGTGGGACGATCGGCCCGGGTGCGGACCGCCAACCCCGGGCTCGAGAACGCCGGCGCCGCGGACCTCACCGGCGTCTCGCGCCGCGTCATCCAGCACATCCGCGCCATCGGGTGCCCCTCCGCACTCGCGGAGGAGGTGCGGGCGGCGCTGGCGGAGAGTGGACTCCTCGAGAGGCGCCTGGCCGTGCGCTCGTCCGCGATCGGCGAGGACTCCGACCGGCACTCCTTCGCGGGGCTCATGGAGACCCGTCTCAACGTGGCGGCGGAGGACGTGCCGGACGCCCTCGTCGCGGTGTGGGCCTCGGCGTTCTCGGCGGGGGCCCTGGCCTACCGGCGGCGGAAGGGGCTGGAGCTCGGCCGGATCCAGATGGCGGTGGTCGTCCAGGAGATGGTGCCGGCCGCATCGGCAGGGGTTCTGTTCACCCGCGACCCCGAGGCCCCCGCTCGCGACGAGGGTGAGACCAGGTGCCCGCGCCCGGTCATCGTCGCGGCCAGGGGTCTCGGCGAGGGTGTCGTGCGGGGCACGGTGGAGACGGACACCTACCGTCTCGGTCCCGAGGGTGAGGTGGAGTGCCGCCCGGGGGGCCAGACGTCTCGGGTCGTTCCCGCGCCCACGGGGGGGACGAGGAGCGAGGCGGTGCCCGGATCCCTGCGGCGCCGGGCGGTGCTCCGCGAGGATCAGGTGCACCGCCTCGTCGAGACCGGCGTGGCGATCGAGCGTGTGACGGGCTCCCCGCAGGACGTGGAGTGGGCCTTCGACGAGGAGGGCCGGCTGCTCGTCCTCCAGGCACGACCGATCGTCGCCCCGAAGCCCGGGGACCCCGACGTCCACGGCGAGCGGCGCCTCTGGGACAACTCGAACATCGTGGAGAGCTACCCCGGCCTCACCCTGCCGCTCACCTTCAGCTTCATCCGGGACGCGTACGCTCGGGCGTTCCGCGGGGCCTGCGCGACGTTCTTCCCCGTCGCGAACCCGCTCGAGTCCCGTCCCCACCTCTTCGAGACGCTGCTGGGCCTGCTCGACGGACGCGTCTACTACAACCTGCTCACCTGGTACGAGATGTTCTCGTTCCTCGCCCGTCCCGAGCACCACCGGAAGACCTGGGACCGGATGGTGGGCGTGAGCCGGGCCACGGAACCCGCGAGCGCCACCGAGAGCGTTCGACCGTGGTGGGTGCGCGCGACGGCCGCCCTCGGCGCCGGGCGCGTTCTGCTCGGGATCCACCGCAACGGCCGCCGGTTCGCGCGACGCTTCGACGCCTTCTACCGACGTCACCGCGACGCCGCCCGGGCCTCCGGCCCCGCCGAGCTGGCGGCCCGCTACCGTCGGGTCGAGGAGGCGGCGGCGCGCTTCTGGCACCTGACGCTCTTCAACGACCTGTGCGCGATGCGCTACCACGAGTGGCTGGCCGGGCTCGCCGCGCGCTGGATCCCGGAGCACGAGGACCTCGCGAACCGGCTCCTCTCCGCGGGCGAGGAGTTGGAGAGCGTGGGACCCGCCTGGTCGCTGGCCCGCATCGTCTCGCGCGTCCGCCACGATGCGGGCTGGCGCGAGCGGTTCGCCCAGCCGGACGACGCGACGCTCTGGCGGTCGATCCGCACCGAGCCTTCCCTGGGTCCGCTCCGCGAGGCGCTCGAGGCCCACGTCGAGACCTTCGGCGACCGCGGCGTCGAGGAGCTGAAGCTCGAGACCGTGACCTTCCGCGAGGAGCCCGAGCGTCTCCTCGCCCTCGTCCGCCGCTCGCTCGGTGCCGACCCGTCGGTCGCGGTCCGGCAGGCGGACCAGAGAAGGAGATGCCACGAGGCCGAGGCGATCGTCGCCCGGCGCCTCCGCGGGCCGCGGCGGCTGCTCTTCGGGCTGGTCGTGCGACGGGCGCGCGCGGCGATCCGTCAGCGCGAGAGCATGCGCTTCGCCCGCGGTCGCCTCTACGGCATCGTGCGCGCGCTGTTCCGCCGGTTGGGCGACCATCTCGCCACGGCAAAGGTCCTGGGGAAGGCCGAAGACGTCTTCTACCTGACCACGGACGAGGTCCTGGGCTGCGCCGACGGGACGGGCGTCACCCGCGACCTGGGCGCGCTCGTCGCGCTGCGCCGCGAGGAGTACGCGGGCTTCGCGACGAGACGCCCGGCCGACCGCTTCGAGACGGCGGGGCTCCCCGGCCAGGGCCCCCTCGACGAGGCCGGGATCGCGCACACGGGGGCACGCCGCCTCACCGGCACGGGCTGCTCCGCCGGCGTCGCGACCGGCGCCGCCCACGTGGTGCGGGACCCGAGCACCGACACGGTCCGGAGCGACCAGGTGCTGGTGGCGCGCTCCACGGACCCGGGCTGGGTCTTCCTGATGATGTCGGCGGCAGGGCTGGTGACGGAGCGGGGCAGCCCCCTCTCGCACACCGCGATCATCGGGCGCGAGCTGGGCATCCCGACCGTCGTGGGGGCCGCGGGGGCCACCGAGCGGATCCCCGACGGCGCGCGCCTCACCATCGACGGGGCCAGCGGAGACGTGCGATGGGCCTGAAGGAGTTCACCTTCGATCCCTCGCTGACCAGCGCCTTCGTGGCGCTTGGAGAGGAGCTGTGCCGGGGCGACGCCACCCGGGTGCCCCCGCTCACGGCCGAGGTGCGGCGGCAGCTCGCCCCGTCGTTTCCCTTCTACGGGCAGGCCGGTCACGACCACCGCCGCTTCCTGGCGTACGCGAACGGCCGTCCCGTGGCCCGGGTGCTGGCCTCGATCCACCCCGGGCTCCGCGACGACGACGGGACCCCGGTGGGCGCGGTGGGCTTCTTCGAGTCGACGCCGGACGACCACGCCGCCGGGGAGGTGCTCGGGGCGGCGGTGGCCTGGCTCGAGGGCCGGGGTCTCCGCCGGATCTGGGGGCCGCTCCAGTTCGACATCTGGCACGGGTACCGGTTCCGGACGCGCGGCTTCGACGAGGAGCGCCTGCTCGGCGAGCCCGACAACCCGCCGTACTACCCGGAGCAGCTCGCGCGCTGCGGCTTCAGCGAGCGCCGCCGCTGGAACTCCTTCTCGCTCGGTGGGCCGGAGGGCCTCGAGGAGCTGGCCGCCACCGGGGGGGAGGACGGCCGGCGGTTGTGGGCCCGGGGCTACCGCCTCGAGCCCTTCGACACCGACCGCTTCGACGAGTCGGTGGCCGCCCTCCACCGGGTCCTCAGCGACTCCTTCTCGCGCTTCCCGGGCTTCACCCCCCTCGATCTCGCCGAGTTTCGCGAGGTGCTGGGAGTGGCCCGGCACGCCATCGAGCCCCGCTGCTCGCACTTCTTCCACGACGAGGCCGGGGCGCTGGCCGGCTTCGGCGTGGCCCTGCGCGACCTCGCCCCCGCCGTCCGGGCGATGCGGGGACGCTCGGGTCCCCTGGCCCGCCTGGCCTTCCTCCGCCGGCGAGGGCGCGCGCGGCGGCTCCTGCTCCACCTCGGCGGCATCACCCGGGCCGAGTCGGAGAAGCACAGCGGCCTGGCCCGGGTTGCCGTCCACCACACCCTGTGCCGCGTGCGACAGGCGGGCTACGTCGACGTGCACGCCACGCTCGTGGCCGCGGGCAGCCCCATGCGACGGCACTACGGCCGCTTCGCCGCGGACCGGCGCCGCGAGTACACCCTCTTCGAGCGGAGACGATGACCCCGCTGGGCTACGTGGACCGGGCCAGCGGGGAGTGGCGCCACGAGCGCGTCCACGCCCACCGCTTCCTGAGCTGGCTCTACAACGCGCGCCCCGGGCGCCTCGCCGAGGCGGTCCTGGCCGGGAGCCCCCACTTCTCCCGTCTCTACGGCTGGCTGCAGCAGCGGCGGTGGAGCCGCCGGCGCATCCGACCCTTCGTCGAGCACATGGGCGTGGACCTGACGGGCTCGGTCCGGGGCCTCGACGAGTTCGAGACCTTCGCGGACTTCTTCACGCGACGGCTCCACCCCTGGGCGCGACCGGTGGTCGACGACGAGCGGGTGTGCGTCTGTCCTGCCGACGGCCGGGTGCTGGTCTACCCGCGGCTGGACGGGCGGGCGCGCTTCCGCATCAAGCGGGCCACCTTCGAGCTCGAAGGCCTGCTCCGCGACGAGGTCCTCGCGGGGTCGTTCCACGGGGGATCGATGGCCGTCGTGCGTCTCGGTCTGGCCGACTACCACCACGTGCACTTCCCCGACTCGGGCGTGCCGTCTCCCGCCCGGGCGATCCCCGGGTCCTATCACGCGGGCGGGCCCTACGCCCTCCGGCGACTGGTGCCCTTCTACACGGGGAACCACCGGATGGTGACCCCCTTCGTCTCGGACCACTTCGGACTCATGGCCATCGTCGAGGTGGGCGCGCTCACCGTCGGCTCGATCCGCCAGGCCTTCGCGCCCGGAACGCGCGTGGGACGGGGCGAGCACAAGGCGGGTTTCGAGCCGGGGGGCTCCACCGTCGTGCTCCTGTTCCGGCCCGGCGCCATCGAGATGGACGCCGATCTCCTGGCCCGGAGCCGCCAGGAGCTCGAGGTCCACGTGCGCGTGGGGGAGTCGCTGGGGCGGACCCCGGAGGGGAGGGCGTGATGGGCAGGAGCTTCGCCGAGACCATCGTGAGGCGGCGCCTCGGGGTCGTCTTCCTGCTGGCCGCGGCCGGGGCGGCGCTGCTGCCCCTGGCCCCCCGGGCCGAGGACGCGCTCGACGTCTCGGGACGCATCCGCGGCAGCGAGTCCGCGGCGGTGGAGGAGATCCTCGCCACGCGCTTCGAGTCGCCCTTCGCGCGCAGCGCGGTCGCGGTGCTGAGCGGCGTGCCCTCCCCTGCAACCCCGCGGGGGCGCGAGGCGCTCACGGAGCTCGTGGCCGCCCTCGGCGCACTCGAAGGGGTGACCCGCACCTGGTCCCACCTGGACCAGGCCGATCCTTTCTTCGTCGGCGCGGGCGGGGGCACCTTCGTCATCGTCGGTCTCGACCCGGAGGCGCCGGTGGACGCGCTCGTCGCCTCTCTGCGCAAGGAGGGGCGGGCCGTCGCCGCCCGGCTGGGCGAGCGGTTCCCCGGCGCGGCCCTGCGCTGGACGGGAGAGCCCGTCCTCAACATCGACTTCCGCCGCGCCAGCACGGAGGAGGTCCGGGCGGCGGAGGCCCGCGCCCTGCCCCTCACCGCGCTCCTGCTCCTGGTGGCCTTCGGCACGCTAGCGGCGACGGTCCTGCCCCTCGTGGCCGGGGGCCTGGCCGTGGGTCTCACCCTGGGCGCCGCCGTTCTGCTCACCCGCTGGTGGCCGCTGGCCACCACGCTGCAGGTCGTGGCGTCGATGCTGGGCCTGGGCCTCGGCATCGACTACGCGCTCCTGACCGTGAGCCGCTTCCGCGAGTCGCTCGGCCGCGGACGGGGGGCCGAGCGCGCGGCCGCGGACGCCTGCCGCCACGCCGGGGGGACGGTCGCCCTCTCCGGGGCGGCGGTGGCCATCGGCTTCGCCGGCCTGCTGCTCGTCCCGGTGAGCGAGCTGCGCTCGCTCGCCCTGGGGGGACTCCTCGTGGTGGGGGCCTCGGTCGCGATCGCGATCACTCTCCTTCCAGCGCTCCTCGCCTGGCTCGGCCCGGGCGTCGACCGGGGCCGGCTCCCCTGGCGACGCTCGGGGGACCCGTCGGAGAGGGCTGCGGAGGCCTGGCGTCGCTGGGGGCGCTGGGTGTGGCGTCACCCGGTCCTCGTGCTGCTGGCGGCGGGCACGCCCCTTCTCTTCCTCTGCGCCCACGCGCCCCGCATGCGGACGGGGCTGCCCGACGGGGACTGGCTGCCCGCGAGCATGGAGTCCACGGCCGCGGTGAAGGAGCTGAGGGCGATGGGACGGAGCGGGCTCGTCCAGGAGGTCCGGGTCGTCGTCCACCTGCCCGAGGAGGCCTTCGCCCTGGGGGCCGAGGGCTGGGAGGCCCTGCGCCTGGTCGAGGAGGGCCTGGCCGACGACCCGCGCGTCGCGCGGGTGCAGTCCCTCCGCCGGGTCGCGGGCGACCGCGCCAACGACCTGGCCTACGTCAGCTTCCTCCCCGGCTTCCTCAAGCACTGCTTCATCAGCGGCGAGGGCGACGCCGGGCTGCTCAGCCTCATCCCGCGGGAGGGGACGACGCCGGCGGAGATGGCCGATCTGGTGCGCGACCTGCGTCGCACCGACCCCACCCTCCTCACCGGTCTGGAGGGCGCCCGCCTGCAGGTGGGGGGCCTGCCCGCCTTCAACGTCGACTACGACGACGCGGTGGCGGGTCGCTTCGGACGCGTGGTGGCGCTGGTGATCGGGGCCACGCTTCTCGCTCTCTTCCTGGCCTTCCGCTCCGTGCTGGTCCCGCTCAAGGCCGTCGCGCTGAACCTGCTCTCGGTCGGGGCCGCGTTCGGCGCCGTCGTCCTGGTCTTCCAGGACGGCCACGGCGCCTCCTGGGTGGGGCTGGGCGGCGCCACCGGCAGCGTCTTCCCGGCGGTCCCGATCCTCGCCTTCGCCATCGTGTTCGGGCTCAGCATGGACTACGAGGTCTTCCTGATGGCGCGGGTGGCAGAGGCGCGCCGCTCCGGCCAGGACGAGGGGGAGGCCGTGGCCGAAGGCCTCGCCCGCACCGGGCGCGTCATCACCAGCGCCGCCACGGTCATGGTGGCGGTCTTCGGGGCGTTCGCCGCGGGCGACTTCCTGCTCGTCAAGATGCTCGGCTTCGCCCTGGGGGTGGCGGTCCTGCTCGATGCCACGCTGATCCGCGTGGCCGTGGGCCCGGCCCTGCTGCGGCTGGGAGGACGCTGGAACTGGTGGCCGGGCCGGTCTGTGCCACGCGCTGGCATCCGCCAGGGGGCCGGGGTACGCCCGGGGTCTCGGCGGGCACCCCGCCCGCCGAGACCCTGGTCCACGCCGAATGCCCGGTGCGCTCCATTCCGCTCGGACGACAGTCGCTGGGGATCAGGAGGACGCCATGCCGTTTCCGAGAACGATCGCGAACGACGTGCTGGAGGACATCCGCCACAAGACGAGAGGCGTGGGCTTCGGCACGCGCCTCGCCCCGCGCTCCCCCGCCGAGGACCCGCTGCCTGACCCGGTGCCGCGGGACGCCGGGGGCCGGAGCCGTCTGCTCGACCGGCGCGCGCTCGTCGCCGACCTCGGCACGCCGCTCCCGGTGGTGACGGGCGAGCACACCGTGGTGCCCGAGCACGAGTTCCGCGGGAACGTCGAGAACTTCTTGGGCCTGGCCCAGGTGCCGATCGGCCTGATCGGTCCCTTGCGGCTGTGCGGCCTCCACGCCCAGGGCGACTTCTACGTGCCCCTGGCCACGACCGAAGGGGCGCTGGTGGCCTCCTACGGCCGGGGGGCCTCGGTGGTCAGCCGCGCCGGCGGCGCGCGCGTCGTCTGCGCGCTACGGAGGACCACGCGCGCCCCGTTCTTCCGCTTCCGCAGCCTGGTCGACGCCGGGCTGTTCCTCGAGTTCGCCCTGGAGTCCTTCTCGTGTCTCCAGGAGCTGGTGGGCGAGGCCACCCGCCACGGCCGACTCGAGGACCTCCGCGTCCACTGGGAGGGCAACTTCGTCTACCTCCTCTTCGACTACACCACCGGGGACGCCGCCGGCCAGAACATGGTGACCGTGGCCACGCGTCGCCTCGCGGCGTGGCTGGCCGAACGCTCGCCGGTCGCGCCCTGCTCGTGGACGGTCGAGAGCAACCTGTCGGGGGACAAGAAGGCCTCGCTGGTCAACCACCAGTACGTTCGGGGTAGCCGGGTGATGGCCGAGGCCGAGCTGCCGCGGGCCCTGGTCGAGGAGAGCCTGCACGCCACCCCCGAGGCGATCGAGTCCTACTGGAAGGCGGCCTTCGTCGCCTCCTCCCAGGCCGGCAGCATCGGCGTGCAGGGGCAGTTCGCCAACGGCCTGGCCGCGCTCTTCCTGGCCTGCGGGCAGGACGTGGCCTGTGTGGCCGAGGCCGCGATGGGCACCCTGCGCCTGGAGCGGACGGACGCCGGCGACCTCTACGCCTCGGTGTGCCTCCCCAACCTCATCGTCGGCACGGTGGGCGGGGGTACCGCGACTCCCACCGCCCGCGAGTGTCTCGGTCTCCTCGGCTGCGTGGGCGAGGGTTCGGCGGCCAGGCTCGCGGAGATCGCCGGGGGCCTGGTGCTGGCCGGGGAGATCTCCCTCGCCGCCGCGCTCGTCGCCGGGGAGTTCACGCGGGCGCACGCGACCCTGGGGCGCAGCGCCGTTCCGTCACCGGACGGGACCGCGACCGACCCGCAGCCCGGTAACGGAGTCCCGTCGTTCCTTCTCCAGCCAGGTGAACCCGCACCCACGGATGCAAGGAGGAGACGATGAAGAAGGTGATGCTGACGGTAGCGATCCTGCTCGCCCTGCCCGGCCTGGCCACGGCCTGGCACGAGCCCCCGCCCCCGACCGACCTGGTGTCGGTGCCGGAGGCCGGGGTGTTCTGGCCGTACACCGGCCGCGATTACTCGGGTACGCCCACGGACCCGATCAACATGGTGTTCCTCGGGGACGCCGATCCCCGACTGATCCGGCAGGCCCTCCTGGCCCTCGACGGCGACCGGACGGCCGAGCCCGCGCTGGCCGCGTTCGACTGCACCTGGAAGGACGCAATCGGACGCCCGCAGACCAGCTACTCCGACGAGGCGGGCTGGCAGGGCAGCGCCATCCAGCTGGACTGCGGCGAGTACTCGACGCTGCGCGCCCACATCCGGCTCTTCCGACAGGATGGGTACACCCTCGGTGGGGCACACCTCGAGGTCCAGATTCCCGGGACCAGCGAGCACGAGGTCCTCTCCTGGATCGCCCCGCGAGAGCTCGTGACCTTCGATCTGGCGCGGAGCGGTCTGCTCGCGGCCCCGCCGGACTGGGCGCCGGGTCTCACCGAGGCCCCGACCTACCGCGTCATCCGCTACCAGGTCCTGAACGGCGTCCCGGACGCCCTGCGCGCGGCGATCGGCCTGCCGACGGGCGTGCTGACGAGCGACGTGCCCATCCCGAACGATGGCGGGGCGGCGGTGCTGACGCTCGCCGGGAAGTTCGTCCCGTCGGCGTCGGAGGCGACCGTCGAGTTCGATCACCCCTTCGGCCAGGCCATTCCCAAGCCGTTCTGCTCCACTGGGCCGCTGGACTGGCTCTACGTCTCGGGCACGGTCCACATGGTGCATCGCGTGCGGACGGACAGGTACGGGCGCCACTTGTCCGGCTTCCTCGCTGCGGGCACGCTCCAGGTCGTCCCGTTCGACCCCCTGACGGGGCAACCCACGGGCGACCCGCCGTACGAGGCTTCGGTGTCGGAGGCCTACGGCTCCCTGCTCACCAGCCACAGCCAGGCCGCCGCCATGGTCGCGGTGCAGTCCCTGCTCACCGACCCGTCGCAGTCGCTGGTCGAGAAGCTGTGGGCGGGATACCTGAAGCGCTCCGTCCGTCGGGAGTCCTGCGGCTTCTGACTCCGCGGGGGCGGGTCGGTCGTTCGGCCGGCCCGCCCCGGTGCCCGCTACCGGCGGAGCGCCCGCCGGAGGAGGCTGCGCGCGGTGGACCACAGCCCCGGCGCCACCGGCTCGCCGTCCAGGAGCCGTTGGAGGTCGTGCCCCAGCCCGCCCGCCGAGGCGTAACGACGCGTCGGCTCCTTCTCCAGGGCCTTGAGGGTGATCCAGTCGAGATCGCCGCGCAGCTCCCGCACCAGGCGACGCGGCTCGGTCCCTCGCTGCGCGGCCGCATCCGAGTAGCCCGTGCCCAAGAGGCGGGTGGCCCTCCGGCTGGGGGGCTCGGGTGTCTCCTGTCCGATGATGCGGGTGGTCTCGGCCCAGCCCGCCCTCAGGAGCCGCCCTGGCTCGAACGGCGCCACCCCGACGAGCAGCTCGTACAGGAGGGCCCCCAGCGCGTAGACGTCGGTCCGGGCGTCCGGGGCGGGGCCCGCCGGGTCCAGCTGCTCCGGGCTGAGAAGACCGAGGGTCCCGTCCATGAGCCCCCTCCTGGAGTACAGCAGCTGCCCCGTCGGCCGCTGGTCGAGGGGGCGGGTCTCGCCGAAGCCGAGCACTCGGAGGCGAGGGCGCTCGCCATCCTTCGCCACCAGCAGCTTCGACGGCTCGAGGTGCAGGTGCAGGAGGCCCCGGGTGTGCGCGCTGTCGATCGCCTCGCACGCCTCGACCAGCAGCTCCAGGCGCTGGCGCACGGGGAGGCGCTCCCGGTCGCAGTACTCGATGATCGGGACACCGGGGACCCACTCGGCGGCGAACCAGAGACGTCCGTCCTCGGACTCCCCGGCGTCGACCCGGCTCACGATGCCGGGGTGGTGGATGCGGGCCAGCAGGTCACGCTCCGCCTCGAACCGGGCCAGGACCTGCCGCGCGTCCGCCTTTCGGTCCATGACCCGCACGATGACCCGCCGCCCGGCCGGCTCGTCCTCCTCGCACAGGTAGGTGGCACCCGTTTCCCCCTCGCCGAGGACATCGAGGATACGAAACGGCCCGACGCGGTCGGGCGTTCCGGGCGGCGACTCCCCGGACGGAGACGGGACCGGGCCGCTGTCCGCCGAGGCACCCGCCGTCTCGAGCCCGAGGGCCAGGAGGCAGCGGCGGCACGCGTCTCCCGCCGCGAGAAGGGCGGCGCCGCACCGCGGACAGCGTATCTCGTCCACCATGCCCTGACCCACTCAGGAGTGAAGCAGCGGCCCGTCTCTGTTACTCGCTCGGGCCGACACGCTCCCGGTTCCGCCCCTTTCCTCCGGGGCGGTCCGACCGGCCCACCACCGTCAGGAGGTGGCGCAGCTCCTCCCCCACCTCAATGGGTTCGGCCACCGTGGCGGCGATCTCGTCACGAAGCAGGTGCCCGAATCGCTTCCGCAGGCGGTGGACCGCCACCCGCACCGCCGAGGCCCCGACGCCCCAGGCCTCCGCCAGCGAGCCGTAGGACTCGGCCGCCTCGTCTCCGGTGAGGTGGCCCTTCAGCATCTCGAACCTCTCCGCACCTTCCTTCTCGGCCGTCTCGACCCTGAGGCGCTCGAGGGCCCGGGCCAGGACGCGCTCGGCCCACGCCCGTTCGAACAATGTCTCGGGGGTGGACGACTCGACCGGCTCCAGCGAGTACCGTCGCTCGGCGCTCACCCCGTCCAGCTCGATCAGCCGGCGCCCGCCCCCGCGCTTGACCGCGCGCTCGCGGTCACGCTCGTTGTTGAGGAAGTTGCGGACGGAGACGAGCAGGAACGAGCGGAACCGTCCGTGCTCGGGCCGCAGCTCCTTCACCCACTCCTTCTCCAGGAAGCGCGCGAAGTAGGCCTGGGTCAGGTCCTCGGCGTCGGTCGGGTCGTGTCCGTAGCGCCGCACCAGGGCGTAGACCGGGTACCAGTAGGCCTCGCAGAGCCCGGAGAGGGCCTCGCGGGCGGTCGCCGAATCGTCGGCCCCGGCTGCGAAGACCAGGCTCCAGTTGGTCGTGCCCATCCGTCCCATCAGCGACCTCCGCGTCCCACTCGCGCGCTGGTCGGTGCCTGAAGTGCTTTCGGAATGAGACGGTTGCGGCGATTGTCGGCGCGGGAGACGACCGAGTCAAGGAGGGGCCGAGCGACTGGCGCCGGTCAGGGCGCGCGCGAGGTGAGCCGCCCGCGAAATCATTGACTTCCGTGGATCCGGCCCCTATCTTCGAGTCCTCACGTCAGAAGACTCACCGTTGCGGCGGCTTGAGCCGGGAGGCGCGGTGTCGAGAATCGCTCGGGGACGGCGGCCGAGACGAGCGGGCCCCTCCGGCAGGGGGCGCGGGTCGGAGAAACCTCGTCCGGCTCGCGACGGAGGCGGACGGGCGTGACCCCCGATCCCGACGACGACGTCACGACCACCGGCCCCGGCTGGCGGGGCCTCTGGCAGACGCTCTTCGGCAACGGGGAGCCGCCGGAGAGCGCCTCCCCGAGCGGATCGGACGCTACCGAATCATCTCCCTGCTGGGCGAGGGCGGCATGGGCCGGGTCTACGTCGCCGAGGACAAGACCCTCCGGCGTCGGGTGGCGGTCAAGGTCTTGAAGGAATCGAACGCGACCTCGGAGAAGCGGTTCCTGCGCGAGGCCCGCGCCGCCGCCAGCATCAGCCACCCCAACGTCTGCAAGATCTTCGAGGTCGGCGAGGACCAAGGGCGTCTCTTCCTCGCGATGGAGCTGCTCGAGGGCGAGACCCTGGCCCGACGACTGGAGCGCGGCCCGCTGCCGGTGGCGGAGACGCTCACCATGGCCAGGGAGATGCTCGCGGCCCTCGAGGCCCTCCGCGAGGCCGGGATCGTCCACCGCGACCTCAAGCCCTCCAACGTCTTCCTCACCGTGCACGGCGCACGGCTCCTCGACTTCGGCCTCGCCCGCGAGCTTCCGAAGGAGGTCGACCCGCGACCTCGTGAGCGGGGGAGCCGCTCACGCGGCCAGGGATCCTCCTGGGGACGGTCGGCTACATGGCGCCGGAGCAGGTCCTCGGAGGAGCGGTGGACACGCGCACCGACCTGTTCGCGGTCGGCATCGTCCTCTACGAAGCCCTCACCGGACGCCAGCCGTTCCCGGGCGAGAAGGCGGTCCAGGTCCTCGCCGCCGTTCTGCACGAGGAGCCGCCTCCCGCTCGGCGACTCGCGCGAAGCTCGACCGCCCTCGAGCCGGCCGCATTCGCCGAGCCCTGGCCAAGCCGCCCGACAAGCGCTTCGACTCCGCTCGGGAGATGGCGGACGCACTCGCGCACGCGGTGGAGAACGCGAACGCAGGCCGAGTGCCCACGATGGGCGAGGCCTTCGTGGGCCGGCAGGCCGAGCTGGCCGAGCTGGAGGAGCGCCTGGCCGCGGCCAAGGCGGGGACGGGAAGCGTGGTCTTCGTGACCGGCGAGCGCGGGGTCGGGAAGAGCATGCTGGTCAGCGAGTTCCTGCGGCGGGTCCGCTCGAGACCGACTCCCCGGTGACGGTCGTCGTCGGGCGCTGCGCCGAGCCCCGGGGGCCGGCCGAGGCCTTCCTGCCGTTCTTCGACGCCCTCGGACGTCTCCTCCTGAGCCCGGGCCGCGACCGCACCACGGAGCTGCTGCGCGACTGGGCCCCGACGATCTGCGTGCAGTTCCGGGCGGGGCTCCTGCCCGATCCCGACGGGTCGCTGCACCGTCAGGCGGTGGGCGCGACCAAGGACCGACTGGCGAGAGAAGGCCGGCGACTTTCTGGAGGCCGCCTCCCGCGACTTCCCCATCGTCTTCCATCTCGAGGATCTCCACTGGATCGACGCGGCGAGCGTGGACGTCCTGCACCACATGGGCTGCCGCGTGGCCCGGCAACGGGTGCTGTTCCTCGCCACGTACCGGCCCGCCGACATGGACGCCGTCAACGCCCCAATGAAGCGCTGCGTCCTGGACCTGGTGGCGCGGGGCGTGGGACGGGAGATGACTCTCGGGGCGTTCTCGCCGGAGGACGTCCAGGCCTACCTCGACGCTCGCTTTTCGCCAAACCGGTTCCCCCCTTCACTCGCCGGTGCATTGCACGCTCGCACCGAGGGGCTGCCGCTGTTCGTCCGGAGCCTCGTCGACCTGCTGCGAGACCGTGGCGAGATCGTTCGGGAGGAGGGTGTGGGGATTCTGACCCGGCCCGTCGGGGAGCTGGATCTCGAGCCCACGAAGGGACTGCTGGAGCTCGTGCGACACCACATCGAGCTGCTGCCGGAGGAGAACCGGGAGATCCTCCGGCACGCGAGTGTCGCGGGCCGCGAGTTCCTGAGCGTTATCGTCGCCGATCTGCTCGGGGCCGAGGTGGAGGAGGTGGAGGAGCAGCTGCGCCGCCTGAGCCAGAGTCCGCCGCCTGATCCAGGAGCGCGGCGAGGAGGAGCTGCCGGACGGGACCCTGGCCACGCGCTACCGCTTCGCCCACGGTCTCTACCAGTCGGTGCTCTACCAGGACCTCGTCGCCTCGCGACGGGTCCAGATCCACCGCAAGATCGCGGAGCGGCTGCGACACCACTGGGGCGAAGAAGCCACCGGTCTCGCAGCGGAGATCGCTGAGCACTGCGAGCTCGGACGCGACTTCGAGGGCGCGGTGACGTTCCGCCTCCACGCCGCGGACAACGCGCTGCGTCTGTTCGCCTTCGACGAGGCCGCGGAGCAGTGCGAGATGGGCCGCGCGGTTGATCGAGAAGGTCCCCGCCGAGCAGCCGTCGCTTGATGCGGCTTCCCCTCTACGCGAAGCGGGGCACGGTCCGCCACGAGCAGGCCCGCTTCGACGAGGCGGCCGACGACTTCCGGGCCATGCTGGAGGAGGCTCGCGCGGAGGGCTCGGTGGACGCCGAACGAGCGGCCCTCGCCGGGCTGTGCGACGCGCTCTTCTTCGCGCGGCGTGTGGGCGAGATGGAGGGGCACGCCCGGGAGCTCCACGACGTCGCGAGCCGGAGCGGGAACGTCGGCGACGCGGTGGAAGCGCGCGGGCGTCTCGGACAGGTCCTGGTCTGCGAGGGGCGCCTGGCCGAGGCCATCCCCCTCCTCGACGGCGTGATCGAGGGCGCCCGGACGGGTGGCCCGCCCGTCGCTCTCCAGCTCGGCCTCACCTATCGCGGTGCTCATCCACTACTGGCAGACGGAGTTCGAGCCGGCCGAGATGCTCATCGAGGAGGCCGCCTCGATCGCCGCCGACCGTGCGAGCGGCTTCGACTTCCTCGGGGCCCGCATGTTCGTCGGGCTGGCGCGGGTCAAGCAGGGGCGCATCTCCGCGGGAATCGAGGAGTTCCTCGCCGCGATCGCCCTGGCGCGCCGCAACGGCGACCGCTTCTGGCTCCCGCGTCTGGTGAGCCAGATGGGGTGGGCGCACCGGGAGATCCTGGCGCCCGAGCGCGCCCTCGAGTTCGACACCGAGGCACACCGGCTCATGGAGGAAGCCGGGCGCCCGGAGATCCCCGAGACAGACGCGCTCCTGGCGCTGGCCACCGACGCCGTCCAGCTGGGCGACCTGGGACAGGCCTCCGCCCTCCTGGCCGACCTGGAGGAGAAGACGAGCGACGTGCAGTGGTTCCGTTGGATGGCCGAGCTGAGGGTCACGGCGGTGTCCGCCGAGCGCTGGACGGCCAGCGGCGACTGGGACCGGGCCGCCGAGGCCGCGGATCGGCTGCTCGGGCACGCACGACGCCTGGGCGCGCGCGACTACCGTTGCGCCGCCGAGCGTGTCCACGCCGAGGTCGCTCTCGTCCGGAGGGAGGGGGTGGAGGCGGCCTCCCGGCGGCTGGCGCAGGCGGCGGCCGAGCTGCGCCGGTCCCCCGCCCCTCTCGAGGCCTGGAAGGCCAGCCGCGTCCTCGGACGGATGCGCCGCCACCTCGGCGACGAGGCCGGGGCCGCGGAGGCCTTCGCCGAGGCCGCCGCCGCCGTCCACACCATCGCCGCCGGCATCAACGACGCGCCCCTGCTGCGCGAAGGCTTCCTGGCCGCCGCCCCGGTGCAAGAGGTCCTCGAGGCCGCACCCGGGAGCTAGAGCAGGGCCGGGAAGGACGGATCCTCCCCGACCCCGTCCGCCTACTCCAGCCGGTAGCCGGGCTCGTCTCGGTTGAGCGGCACGAACGAGATGTCGACGCCGTCCCAGGTCGAGGCCGGCACGTCCACGGTGAGGGGGCTCCCGTTCATCCTGTCCACGAAGCGCAGCGTGATCGTCCAGCCGTCGAAGTCGGCAGCGTTGATGTGGAAGACGAGCACGTAGGCCTCGTCCTGTCGGGGAGCGATGCGGGTGAACCCCGCACCGGCCAGCACGTCGGCGGTGACCTCCCGCCGCGCGATCTCCTGGCCGCTCTTCAAGGCAGTGAAGCGGGCCGAGGTCCAGTCCGCGCTCCCCCCCGCGGTCTCGCGGATGGTGACAGGCACCTCCAGGGCCGCGTTGAACCCCTGCGAGCTGGGGTGAACGGTCAGGAACCCGTTCCCGGCCGCGTCGATCGCGGCCGCCGGTGCCGGCGCTGGCGTGGACGGCGCGCTCGGCGTGCCGCTGTCACCTCCACAAGCGCCCAGCGCCAGGGGCAGTGCCGTGGCGAACGTCCAGACGAGCTTCCTCATGGTTCTCCTCCCTCTCTTCTCGAGCCAGGGTCAGTCGTCTTGAGACGACAGCCCGCCGTGGCCCTTTCGTGTCACGCTGTGAGACGGCGGCCCGGCACGTCGGCCACCGGGGCAGTCCTCCCTGGCGTCACACCGGGAAGAGAAAGGACAACGGGCGGCTGTTACAGACCGAGGTCGAGGGTGAACCCCGGCCTTCTTCCGCCGCGTGCTCCCGAGCCGAGGTGAGGGATCCTGCGCGGGGCCCCAGCGCGCGGCTCATGACGTCTGGATCTCATACCACGACGACAGCGTGGTCGATCGCCCGTATCCCGCCTACCTCAGACGCATTGGCGACCCCAACGCCTACAAGGCCGACCGGTGGCCCTACGAAGATGACCGCTCGAAGCTGACCGTCGACGACACCGGTCCCTTCGGCAACGCCGTTCGCCGTCGTGATTGCCCCGATCCCGCGAAGGTGGAGCAAGCGTTTCGCGTGGCGTTCAACGTGGAGCGCGGAGATGCGGAGCTGCTGGCCGCTCCACGCCCGCAGCGGCGACGACTGGCAGCAGGTTGGTTCGGAGATTCGCTACACGCTTCGTGAGGGCGCCCCGTTCACCTTCGGCCGGGCCCTGGGACTGGGCACGGAGCCGATGGATCACGGAACGCAGCTGTTTTTCGACGGCGGTGGTGGTCTTCGATCGAGTGCTGGCCGGGGACGAGCTGCGAGCGTTGAGCTTCAGCGAGCGGTAGATGGAGGCACCCGTCCGCCCGCCACCACCTGACCGACGAGCAGCGCGGCAGCTCCGGGGAGGGGCTTCCCGCGTATACTCCGAGGTCAATAGCCCGGAGGGACAGTCCGATGAACAAGCGTGACTTTCTCCGCACCTCGGCCTCCGCCGGCCTCGGACTCCTCTTCGGCGACAAGCTCAGGGCGCAGCTCGCCAGTCTCCCCGCCTCCCGACTCGCGGAGCGCGAGGACTTCTGGGGCACCGTGCGCGCCGCCTACAGCCTCAAGCCGGACTACATCAACCTCGAGAACGGCTACTACTGCATCCAGTCACAGCCCGTTCTCGAGGCCTTCATCGCCAGGGTCCGCGAGCAGAACTACCAGGGCTCCTACTACCTCCGCACCGGCCAGGCGGCCGACAAGGCGGCCGCGCGCGACAAGCTCGCCAACATGGCTGGCTGCGAACCCAGCGAGCTCATCATCACCCGCAACACCACCGAGTCTCTCGACACCGTCATCTCCGGCTTCGATTGGGAACCGGGGGACGAAGCCGTCATGGCCGTCCACGACTACGGCCACATGCTGGCGCAGTTCCGCCTCATGGCGAGGCGCCACGGCATGCTCAACAGAATCGTCACCGTGCCGCTGGACCCGAAGTCCGACGAGGAGGTCGTCGAGGTCTACGCCGACGCCATCACGCCCCGCACCCGGCTCCTGATGGTGTGCCACATGATCAACATCACCGGGCACATCCTGCCGGTGCGCAAGATCGCCGACATGGCCCACGCTCGCGGCGTCCAGGTCATGGTGGACGGCGCCCACACCTTCGCCCACCTCGACTTCAGGATCCCCGACCTGGGCTGCGACTACTTCGGAACGTCACTCCACAAATGGCTGGGTGTCCCCCTCGGCGCCGGACTGCTGTTCGTGCGGAAGGATCGCATCCCCGCCCTGTGGCCAATGTACGGGGACGGCGACAACCCGCCCGACGACGACGTCATGAAGCTGAACCACACCGGCACCCACCCGGTGCACACCGATCTGACCATTGCCGAGGCCATCGACTTCCACGACATGATCGGCATCGAGCGCAAGGAGGCCCGGCTGCGCTACCTGACGCAATACTGGACCAGCAAGGTGCGGGGCATGCGGAACGTCGTGATGAACTCGCCGTCTGACCCCACGCGCACGTGCGGCATCGCCAACGTCGGCATCCGTGGCATGCCGCCGGCCGACATGGCAAAGACGCTGCTCGACACGTACGGCATCTGGACGGTCGGCATCGACAACGACGGCGTGCAGGGCTGCCGTATCACCCCACACGTCTTCATCCTCCCCACGGAGCTGGACGCGTTCGTCGGGGCCATCTCGGAGATGTCGGCCGCCGCATAGCGACTCCGGGCGAGGCTCTCGGCTGCTTTCGAGCCGTCTTGTCTCCCGCCACCGCGGCACGCCGCCGGATCGATGCTGGACTACAGTACCGCGACGCCTGTGATGTCGCGCAGAGAGCCGACGAGTCGATCCTGCACGTCATGGCGTCTGGCAACCGGGTTCATGGGGCTGGGCTTCTGGTGATGGAGATACCGACCCGTCACGCGCGCGTCCGGCTCGTCACTGACGGCCAGCCACGCCTGGGTCAGTGCCCCCTCCGACAGATCGTCTGGCGCGCCGGGGCCACCCATCCGAGTCGGCACCCAGCCCGGGTCCACCGCATTGACCAGAACCTCGGACCAGTAGCGCGCCACGGCCATGGCCAGGATCAGGTCGTGCAGCTTGCTGTCGGAGTAGGCCTGCGAGCCGTTCCAGCGGCGCCTCTCCCACTGCAGGTCGTCCAGGCTGGCGTCGCCCCCGGTGTGCATATCCGAGCTGAGATAGACCAACCGGTCGGGACGCTCGATTCGTGCGGTCAGCACATAGGGCGCAACCACGTTGATCGCGAAGACACGCGTCAGATCATCGGCCGTCTCGACGCGGCGCGGCTCGCGGTCGCCGATGCCGACGTTGTGGATGACCGCATCGAAGCGTCCCAGCGCATTCACCTGATCCGCCACCGAGCGCATGCTGGCGATGCTGGAAACATCGCCGAGGACGACGGCTTCGCACTCCGGGAGAGACGACCGTGCCGAGGCCGCTCGTTCGGCGTTCCGGGCATGGAGGACAACGTCGTGCCCTTGCTCGACGAGCATCTTCCCCGCAAGCAGGCCCAGACCGTCCGACGAACCAGTGATGAAGACGCGTGCCATCGGATCGCCATTATCGCTGATCGCCGATGCGGAGGCTGGTCGTGACCTCCAGCGGGGAGGCGGCATGGCTGAAACTGGTGCTCAGGTTCAGGTGACTGCGTCCGGACGCAGCCACTTGAAATCGGATTTCATCTTTGAGTTCGCGGTCGGAGCTGGTGGAGCCCCTTGCGCCTCGCCGGCGCCGCCAGAGCGATGTGATAGAAAGGCGCCCGAGGGAGGGCCCGGTGAGCGTGATGGGCGCCCGGCGCGAACCCGGTCCCGAAGGGGACGATCCACCACGGGACGGGGGACCCGCGGGAGCCACGGCGACGGGGAGAGCGCGCGTTCGTCCTCGACCCGGCCGGGTCACCGGATTCCCCTCCTCGAGAAAGGACGGTCCCATGAGCAGGCCACGTCACTCGCTCGGCCAACCGCGTGGCCCGGGAGATCGTCGAGGCATGAGCAGGACCCTCCTGGCCCTGGCGGCGCTGGTGTTGGCCGGGCCGTGCCGTGCCGAGGAGACCCTCGACATCCTGATCCGCGGGGGGCGAGTGGTGGATGGCTCGGGGACCCCCGGGCTCGTCGCCGACGTGGGCATCCGGGGCGACCGCATCGTGCGGGTGGGCGACCTGGCCGACGCCACGGCCGCGCGGACGATCGACGCCTCCGGGCTCGTGGTCGCCCCCGGCTTCGTCGACATCCACAACCACTCGGACTTCACGCTCCTCGAGGAGCCCCGTTGCCAGAGCATGATCCGTCAGGGCGTCACCACCATGGTCCTGGGGGAGGGGGGCTCCGCCGGACCGGTGAGGCCCGGCGAGCACCCGTGGACCACCCTGGGCGGATACTTCGACCACGTCGAGGAGGCCGGCGTGGCGACGAACATCTGCTCCTACGTCGGGCAGACCCAGGTCTGGACGTACGTGAAGGGAGAAGCCCTGGAGCCAGCCACGGGGGCCGAGATCGAGGCCATGAAGCGGGAGGTGGCCCGCGCCATGGAGGAGGGAGCCATGGGCCTCTCGACCTCCCTCCTGATGCCACCCTCCAACCTCGTCACCCGGGAGCAGCTCGTAGAGCTGGCCCGCGTGGCCGCCTCGTACGGCGGGCTCTACTCCACCCACATCCGGGACGAGGGGTACGGGGTGTTCGAGTCCATCGAGGAGGCCATCGCCGTGGGGAAAGGGGCCCGGATCCGGGTGGACGTGATCCACCTGAAGATCGCCGAGCAGCAGCTCTGGGGCCGGATGCCCGACGTCATCTCGTTGTTCGACGAGGCCCGCCGGCAGGGCCACGACATCCGGGCCAACGTCTACCCCTACAACGCCGGGCAGAACGACCTCAGAGCCATCATCCCCCCCTGGGCCCACGACGGCGGGAACGCGGCCATGCTGGAGAGGCTGCGGGACCCCGGCCAGCGCGCCCGCATGAAGAAGGACATCCTCGAAGGCCTCGACGGCTGGTACAACCACCTGCTGGCAGTGGGGGGTGACTGGAGCCGGATCCTCCTCGTGGGCCTCCACGAGCCGAAGAACCGGCCCTTCGTCGGCCGCTCCATGGCGGACCTGATCGAGGCCCGCGGCGGCGAGGGCGTGGATGTCCTCTTCGACGTCCTCCTGGAGGAGGGCGGCAGCGTCCGAGCCGTCTACTTCCATCATCGGGAGGACGACATGCTCTACGCCCTCTCTCAGCCCTACGTCTCCGTCGGCTCGGACGGCGCCGCCATCAGCCCCGACGGGGTCTACGCCGACATGAATCCCCATCCCCGGTGGTACGGGACCTTCCCCCGGGTGCTGGGACGGTACGTCCGCGAGCAGGGCCGCCTCACCCTCGCCGAGGCGGTCCGGAAGATGACGTCCATGAACGCCGAGAAGGTGGGCATCCTGGACCGGGGACGGATTCGGGAGGGATTCAGGGCCGACGTGACGCTCTTCGACCCGGAGGCCGTCGCCGACCGGGCCACGTTCGAGGACTCGCAGCAGTATCCCGCGGGGATCCCCTACGTCATCGTGAACGGCGTGGTCGTTCTGGACGACGGCCGACACACCGGGGCCCTGCCGGGGGACGTCATACGGGGACCGGGCTACGAGCCGGGGCACCGAGCGGCCTCAACCCCTGGCCGGAAACGGCCGATCATCAGGTCAGGGCGCGAGGTGCCCCCGGGGCTGCGACCCGAGAGGCCAGCAGGCGCGGCCCCTGCTTGGGCGGACGCACACCGTCCGTCGGTGAGTGACGGAACGGGCTCCACCGAGGAGCCGTAGGCTGTGGTGAACGAGGGAGGAATCGTCATGGAAGCACTTGCTACGCCGGCTCTCTGGGGCAGCCCGCTCGGCATCGCGATGGTCTGTGTCAGCGTGGGGTTTCTTCTCGCCGGCCTGGGGGTTCTCGTCTGGGGCGCCGGCTCCTCGAGCCTGATCCACCAACGGAGGTCGCCGCCTGAACCGACCCCCTGCAACAGAGGAGCGACCACGATGGAACACCAACGTCACGCGGCCCGAGCCTGGTCAGTCATTCTGAAGAGGCCCTGGTCAAGGCCCCTGAAGACCGACACCTGCTGATTGGCAGTCAGCCGCCCGCGCGGAAGAGTCCAGCCGTCCGCTCGTCCCGGTGGCCAGTCGGTGACCAACCGGCGGGGACGGGCGCAGGCTGGTCACTGCAAGCTGCCGAGAAGACTGGAGCCGGCGCTCGGAACCGAACCGAGGACCTGCTGATTGCGAAAAGCCCTCAGAGTCGAACAGCAGAAGGTTCCGTGCTGTAAAGACGCATGATCTCAGCGAATGGGCCCTGAAGACGACACTCAGTCGGAAGGCAGAGCCGCACGATACAATGGAGATGATGGCGGACGACAAAGCGGTCCTGTGCGACCTGGCGAGCCGCTACGTCTGGTGGAACTCACCGGAGAAGGCGCTCGAGCGCCGCCCCCACTTCCTCTGCCAACTCCTCCAGCTGGGAACCGCCGAGGACGTGCGGTCGGCCCGGCGAATCCTCGGAGACGAGGCGCTGCGGGATGCCCTGCGCTCGGCCCCTCCCGGCGTGCTGGACGCCCGGTCCTGGTCCTACTGGCACCTCGTCCTCTTCCGGCGTCCGGCACCGCCCCTGCCTCGCCGGCCCCTGCCCTCATGACCCTTGCGCCCCGCCTGGACATGCTGCCACCCGCCCAGAGGGCGCTGTGGCCGGAGCTCTCGGCTGTGCCGCGACGGTACGTGCTTTACGGTGGGACGGCGCTCGCACTCAGGCTCGCCCACCGCGTCTCCGTCGACTTCGACTTCTTCGCCCACGACCCCCTTGACCACCGAGAGCTCGAAGGCTCGGTCGCCATCGTCAAGGAGGGTCAGACCGTGCAGGAAGGCCCGAACGAGCGGACGGTCCTGGCGAAGCGGGCAGGGGCAACGGTCAAGGTCTCGTTCTTCGGTGCCATCACGATTGGTCGAGTAGGGGAGCCGGAGACGACGGAGGATGGCGTCGTGCGGGTGGCCTCGATGTTGGACCTGGGGGGTACGAAGGTGAAGACCCTGCTCCAGCGAGTGGAGGCGAAGGACTACCGTGACCTCGCGGCGCTGCTCGAGCACGGTCTCGCCCTCGCGGACGTGCTGGGTGCGGCCCACGCCCTCTACAAGAACACCTTCGAGCCCCTCGTCGCGCAGAAGGCTCTCGCGTACTTCGAGGGCGGGGACCTCGGCACGTTGGACGAGGATGTCCGACGGCGATTGACTCGCGAGGCGACGCAGGACCTGCACGTCGTTGCCCTCCCGCTTCGGTCGACGCGTCTGGACTGATCTGGAGCCGGCGCTCGGACTTGAACCGAGGACCTGCTGATTACGAATCAGCTGCTCTACCACTGAGCTACGCCGGCAGGGGCAGGGGCCGGTTTCAGTGAAACCGGCGACCGACGATCGTAGCAGAAGCCAGGAGTGGCTGTCATTCGCTGCTGGAACGCTGGAACGCTCGGCCGCGGATCGCTTCCGCCACGGCCGACCGGACGGCGCGCTTGGGAGGACCGTCCCCTGCCAGGGAGACCGGCCGAGGCCGGCCCCCGCTCATCCAGGAGGCTGCCAGTTCTCTGCTCGGGGATGAGAGCGGGTACCAGATATTGGGGACCGGGCACCTCGGGGACAAGGGAGCACTACTACGGGCTGGGTCGGGAGAGACCGGGAGGCACAATATCTTGTGGCGTTCCCATTCCGTGCGCAAAAAAGTATTGCATTAGACGCTATTTATCTGCATATTGCTCAAGTACTGTCGGAGATCTTCGAGGGGAGGGTCGGATGGCACGGAGTCGGATGGCGTGGCTCGTGGCCGCAGCGAGCCTGGTGCTCTTCGTGAGCTGCCACACGATCACCGAGGAGGTGGTGGAGTCGCCGACCGAGCCGGAGCCGGTCACGACGGTGGGGGCGATCTCGATCCCCGTCATCCTGCCGGCCTCGAACCCGCCGTCAACGCCGGCCCCCGGGCCGGCGCCGGGCGAGCCGGCTCCCGAGCCGACACCGACCCCGGAGCCGACCCCCGTGCCGGGCGGTGGCGGCGGCGGCGGGGGCTGCGGTCTGCCCTCGCAGAGCCCGGACCACAGCTGCTCGCGGTCGAACGGGGTCTTCTACGGCGACGTCGAGGAGGCGATCACCCGGGTCATCGAGCGGAGCCCCGGGCTCTTCAACATGAACGACCTGAACTGCCCCACCTGCCCCAGGATCAACGACCACCAGGGCTACGTCGATGCGGTGGCGGCCGAGATGGGGAAGATGGGGTACTGCGCCTACTACGACGGCGAGGAGCTGGCGATCAAGAACACCAACGACTTCTCCGAGCAGTACGACATCTCGACCGCGAGTGGCTTCGTCCGCCGCGGGGAGAAGATCTACCGGGCCACCTGCTGGCCCGCCTGGTTCTAGGCCGAGGCGGCGCCGGCCCGGGGGCGGCGAGGTCCCACGGGCAGAGCGGCGAGGGGGGAGCGTCGGCTTTGCTCCCCCCACCGCTTTTTGATATCGTCCGGCCGGCCCGGGGATCCTGCCATCTTGGCCCGTGATCGCCCGGCTCAGCGCGGAAAGACCAGGTGCCCACCGCCCTCCCGACCAGCGACTTCCTGACCGCCTACGCGAGCGTCCTGGTATTCCTCGGGGCCATCGTGGGCATCCTCGTGTTCACCCTCCTCCTCTGGAAGGTCATCCGGCCCTCGCGCTTCAGCGAGGAGAAGCTGACCACCTACGAGTGCGGCGAGGACCCCACCGGCAACGCCTGGATCCAGTTCAACATCCGGTTCTACGTGTTCGCCCTCATCTTCATCGTGTTCGACGTGGAGGCGGTCTTCCTGCTGCCCTGGGCCACGGTCTTCCGGGACCTGGGGGTTCTCGCCTACGTCGAGGGGCTCGTCTTCATCGGCATCCTCGTGGTCGCCCTGGCCTACGTCTGGAGAAAGGGCGACCTGGCCTGGGTGCGCAGCGAGGACCGCGGCTGAGGGGGGGCATGTCCGAGGTCAAGGGTCTCATCCAGAACCGGTTCCCGGACGGGGTGCTCTTCACCACCGCCGACCAGATCATCAACTGGGGCCGGAAGAACAGCCTGTGGTCCATGACCTTCGGCCTGGCCTGCTGCGCCATCGAGATGATGGCGGCCGGGGGCACGCGCTACGACTGGGACCGCTTCGGCGTCATCCCCCGCGCCACCCCGCGCCAGAGCGACCTGATGATCGTGGCGGGGACGGTCACCCTGAAGATGGCCACCCGGGTGAAGCGCCTCTACGAGCAGATGGCCGAGCCCAAGTACGTGATCTCCATGGGCTCCTGCGCCAACAACGGCGGACCGTACTGGAAGCACGGCTACCACGTCCTCAAGGGGGTCGACGAGGTGATCCCGGTGGACGTGTACGTGCCCGGCTGCCCGCCGCGCCCCGAGGCGCTGCTGTACGGGATCATGAAGCTGCAGGAGCGGATCCAGGAGGACCGCGTCCTCCGCAGGCGCGGCGCCACCGTCGGGAGCCTGGCCGGGGCCACCCTGGACGGCGCCACCGACGCGGAGGCGGCGAAGTAGCCCATGGACGCCCCGGCCATCCACGAGAAGCTGGTCGCGCGGTTCGGGGACAAGGTCCTCTCCGCCCACCTCGAGGCGGCCTCGCCGTTCGCGGTGGTGGCCACCGAGGCCGTCGCCGAGGTGGCTGCCTTCTGCAAGGAGGACCCCGATCTGGCCTTCGACAACCTGATGTGCCTGTCGGGGGTCGACTACCCGGGCGAGGACCCGCCGCGGATGGAGGTCGTCTACCACCTCCTCTCCTACACGCACCACCACACCTTCGCCCTCAAGGTGCACACCCCGCGCGAGAGCCCGGCCGTGCCCACGGTCGAGGGGGTGTGGGGCGTGGCCAACTTCCACGAGCGCGAGTGCTGGGACATGTTCGGGATCGTCTTCACCGGGCACAGCGACATGCGCCGGATCCTCCTCCCCGACGACTGGGAGGGCTTCCCGCTGCGGAAGGACTGGGAGGACCCCGACTACTACAACGGCCTGCACGTGAAGCCCACCGAGCAGATGGCGGAGCGCGCCCTGGCCGGGGAGCAGATCGGCGTCGGGCCCTTCGACTTCACGCCGCCCAACGCCCACGTGGACAGCAAGGAATGAGCGCCGACGCCATCCCGCCCCCGGACTCCTGGGACCCCGAGGCCCTCGACACCGACGAGATGATCCTCCAGATGGGGCCCCAGCACCCCGCCACCCACGGGGTGCTCCGGGTGGAGCTGCGCACCGACGGCGAGGTGGTGAACGCGGCCCGGCCCCACATCGGCTACCTCCACCGCTGCTTCGAGAAGCACTGCGAGAACGTCGACTACCCCGGCGTGATGCCCTACACGGACCGCATGGACTACGTGGCGGCCATGGGCAACACCCTGGGCTTCGCCCTCGCCGTGGAGAAGCTCTCCGGGATCCAGACGAGCCCCTACGTCGACACGATCCGCGTGGTCATGGCCGAGCTGCAGCGGATCGCCTCCCACTGCGTGGCGGTGGGCACCTACACCATGGACATCGGGGCCTTCACCCCGTTCCTGCACCTCCTGCGCGACCGGGAGAAGGTGCTCGACCTGTTCGAGTGGACCTGCGGGGCCCGGCTCCTCTACAACTACAACTGGGTGGGCGGGGTGAGCCACGACCTGCCCGACGGCTTCACCCGCGCCGCCCGCGACCTGCTGCGGGAGTTCGACGCCGTCACCATGCCCGAGCTGATCGACCTGATCATCGGGAACAAGATCTTCATCAAGCGGCTCGCCGAGGTGGGCGTCTGCTCCCCGGAGCTGGCCATCTCCTACGACCTGACCGGCCCCAACCTCCGGGGCAGCGGCGTCGCGCGCGACCTGCGCAAGGACGCTCCGTACTGCGGGTACGAGAGCTACGACTTCGACGTCTGCGTGGGCGAGGGGAAGTACGGCCCCCTCGGGTCCTGCTTCGACCGCAACTGGGTGCGGGTGGTCGAGATGCAGGAGAGCTCGAAGATCCTCCACCAGGCCCTCGACCGCCTGGACAAAATGGAGAGAGCGGACGTCCACGAGAACGTCCCCAAGCGGGTGAAGCCCCCCGTGGGGGAGGTCTACTTCCGCAGCGAGGCTCCTCGCGGACAGCTGGGCTACTACGTGGTCTCCGACGGCAAGGTCAACCCCTACCGGGTCAAGGTCAAGAGCCCCTGCTTCACCGCCATGAGCGTCTTTCACCACCTCGCGAGGGGGATGATGATCGCCGACATCGTCGCCCTCATCGGCAGCCTGGACATCGTGCTCGGCGAGATCGACCGGTGAAGGACGGAGTGCGCTGATGGACGTCACCTACGACCTGCTCCTCCGGCTCTTCCCCGCGCTCGCCGACGCCCCCTCGTGGCTCGTGGTGGTGATCGTGGCCGGCCTCCCCGCGCTCGCCTGCTTCACCTTCATGGGCATCGGCCCGGTGGTGTACGTCTACGCGGAGCGGAAGATCTCGGGCTTCATGCAGGACCGCCTGGGCCCCATGCGGGTCGGCAAGTGGGGGCTGCTGCAGACGATCGCGGACACGGTGAAGCTCCTCTTCAAGGAGGCGATCTACCCGAAGGACGTGGACCGGAAGCTGTTCCTCCTGGCCCCCCTCGTCGTCTGCGCGGGGGCGTTCCTCCCCATGGTGGTCATCCCCTGGGGGGGCCGGCTCCAGGCCGCCGACCTCAACGTCGGGGTCTTCTTCGTGGCCGCGGTCTCCAGCCTCTCCGTGGTCGGGCTGATCATGGCGGGCTGGGCCTCGAACAACAAGTACGCGCTCCTCGGGGGGATGCGCTCGGCCGCCCAGATCGTCTCCTACGAGATCCCGGCGGTGATGCTGCTCCTGGTGCCGGTGATGATCGCGGGCAGCCTGAGCCTCCAGGATCTGGTGGCGGTGCAGGCCGGGGGGCTCCAGAACTGGCTGCTCTTCCGCTACTTCCCCCTCATGCCCGTCGCCTTCGTGGCCTTCTTCGTGGCGGGGATGGCGGAGTGCAACCGCACGCCCTTCGACATCCCGGAGGCGGAGAGCGAGCTCGTGGCCGGCTTCCACACCGAGTACAGCGGCTTCTTCTTCGCCATGTTCATGATGGCCGAGTACACCGAGATGTTCGTGATCTCGGCGGTCACCTCGGTGCTCTTCCTCGGCGGGTTCCTGACCCCCTTCCCGGGCGGCTTCCTCCAGACCCTGGGGCCCGTGCCTCTCGGCTGGTTCTGGCTCGTCTTCAAGTCCTGGTCGCTCATCTTCGTGATGATGTGGCTGCGGTGGACCCTGCCCCGGATGAGAGTGGACCAGCTCATGTACGTGGCCTGGAAGGTGCTCCTCCCCATCGCCTTCGTCCTCGTGGTCGTGACCGGCGGGCTGGTCCTCTGGCCGGCCACCGCCGACGGCTTCCCCTGGGACCGCTACGTCGGCTGGCCGCTGGCCATCCTTCTCGTTGGCTTCCTGTTCGTGGTCATGGTCCGCGCGCTCCGCTGGAACCGGCGCCGGGCCCAGGAGCTGGCGGCATGACCCGGTGGTTCAAGGACGTCTGGGAGGGCTTCTGGACGGTGCTGGTCGGGATGAGGGTCACCTGGCGGCACATGTTCACCCAGCCGGCGACGCTGCAGTACCCCTCGTTCAAGTGGCCGCTGCCCCCGAAGAGCCGGATGCGCCTCTTCATGAAGTACGAGGACTGCATCGGCTGCGGGCAGTGCGCGCGGGCCTGCCCGGTGGACTGCATCTCGATCAAGACCGAGAAGCGGGACAAGGACCTCCCGCCCATCTGGGCCGCGACCGGGAACCCCATCAAGCTGGACGTCACCGTCTTCGACATCGACATGTCGCTGTGCTGCTACTGCAACCTGTGCACCTACCCTTGCCCCACCGTGTGCATCTACATGACCCCGGAGTACGAGTTCGCGGCCACCGACCTCACCCACCATCTCTATCGCTTCGCCAAGAAGGACGCGCAGTTCCTCACCGAGAACCCGAAGAAGAAGGACGAGCCGGCGAAGCCGGCCGCGGAAGGCGCGGCTCCGCCCGCGACCCCGCCCGCGAAGCCCTCGGAAGCATAGATGCCATGACCGCCGTCGACCTCGTCTTCTGGGTGTTCGCGATCCTGACCGTCGGCTCGGCCGCGGTCGTGGTCTCCGCCCGGAGCCTCATCTACAGCGCCTTCGCCCTGCTGTTCACCTTCTTCGGGGTGGCCGGGCTGTACGTGCTCCTCGGGGCCGACTTCCTGGCCGCGGCCCAGCTCCTGATCTACGTGGGCGGCATCCTCGTGCTGCTCCTCTTCGGCGTGATGCTCACCCACAAGATCTACGACCTCGACCTGCGGACGGAGAAGACCCAGCTCCTGCCCGGGCTCATCGTCGCGGTGGGGCTCTTCGTCATCGTGGCCGCGGCGGCCTTCAAGACCGACTGGCCGACGGCGGCGCGGCCTCCGGCGCCCACCACCCACGAGATCGGGCGGATGTTCCTCGGCGAGTACCTGCTCGCCTTCGAGGCCGCCTCCGTGCTCCTCCTCGTGGCCCTCATCGGGGCGGCGATGATCGTCCGCCGGAGGAAGGACGCGTGATGATCGGCCTGGAACACTACCTGATCGTCTCCGGAGCGCTGCTCTCCCTCGGCGTCCTGGGCCTGCTCACCCGCCGCAACGCCGTGAACGTCCTCATGAGCATCGAGCTGATCCTCAACTCGGCCAACATCAACCTGGTCGCCTTCTCGCGCTACGCGGCCGGGAACGTGAACGGGCAGGTGTTCGCCGTCTTCGTGATCGTGGTGGCGGCGGCGGAGGTGGCGGTGGCCCTGGCCATCGTCCTCACCCTGTACCGCCTGCGCCGCACCCCCAACCTCGACGACGCCGACATCCTCAAGGGCTAGCGAACGACCATGGAAGAAGTGCTGCGCAGCCTCGCCCTGTTCCGGCCGGAGCTGGCCCTCACCGCTGGCCTCCTCCTGGTGGTGGTCGTCGACTCCGTCGGCGGCGGCTGGCGCAACGCGGCCATGCGCGTCCTGAGCCTGGCGAGCCTGGTGGCCGCCCTCGGCTTCGCCGCGCAGCTCCAGGCAGCGGGCGCGGCGGGCTCGATCTTCTCGGGGATGGTGGTGGTCGATCCCCTGGGGACATTCTTCAAGATCATCCTGATCCTGGCCTCGCTGCTGGTGGTGGCGGTCTTCAGCTTCCGGAACGCCCGCGAGCTGCACGGCCTGGGCCAGGGCGAGTTCCACGCGCTGATCCTGGGGCTGACCCTGTCGAACCTGCTCCTGGCCGCCTCCAACGATCTGGTGATGCTCTACCTGTCCCTCGAGATGGTCTCCATCACGTCCTACGTGATGGTGGCCTACCTCAAGGGAGACCGGATGTCGAACGAGGCCTCGCTCAAGTACCTCCTCTTCGGGGCCGCCTCGACCGGGGCCATGGTCTACGGGCTGTCGCTCCTCTACGGGCTCACCGGGACCACGTCGCTCCCGCAGATCCGCGAGGTCCTCTCCGTCGGCATCCACGGGGATCAGTTCGGCCTCTTCGTGGCCACTCTCCTGATCGTGGCCGGCTTCGGGTTCAAGATCGCGGCCGTGCCCTTCCACTTCTGGTGCCCCGACGTGTACCAGGGGGCGGCCACGCCGGTGACCGCGCTCCTCTCGGTGGCCCCCAAGGCCGCCGGCTTCGGGATCGTCCTGCGCTTCTTCTACGGAACCTACGCGCTGCCGGTGACGGGCGCCTGGGACCTCTCCGGGATCATGAACTGGCAGGGCCTGCTCATCCTCCTGTCGGTGCTCACCATGACCCTGGGGAACGTCGCCGCCCTCACCCAGAACGACATGAAGCGGCTGCTGGCCTACTCCTCGATCGCCCACGCGGGGTACATCCTCATGGGCGTGGTGGCGCTCAGCGACGCCGGCGCCCGGAGCCTGCTCATCTACCTGCTCGCCTACCTCTTCATGAACCTGGGGGCCTTCCTGGTGGTCACCCTGGTCCACCTGCACGACGGCACCTTCGACCTGCGCGACTACCCCGGCCTCTACCGCCGGGCCCCCCTCCTGACCCTGGCCATGGGCTTCTTCATGCTGTCGCTGGTGGGGATCCCGCCGCTGGTGGGCTTCCTCGGGAAGCTCTACGTCTTCGGGGCGGTGGTGAACATGGGGCCCCGCTACTACTGGTACGCGGCGGTGGGCGCGGTGAACGCAGCCATCGCCGGCTTCTACTACCTGCGGGTCCTGAAGGTGATGATCATGGACGCGGGCAACGAGGACAAGCCCCCGTTGAAGCTGGCCTTCGCGGACCGGGCCTGGCTGCTGTTCTTCGCCGCCGCCAACCTCCTGCCCCTGCTCCTCTGGAGCCGCATCGACGAGTGGGCGCGCGGCGCCCTCGTGCTGTACGCCGGGCGCTAGCGGCCATTCCGAGAGACGGTTCCCCACCGGGACGAGGAGACCGAGCATTCCGGCAGACTGCGGCTCCGCTCCGGATGACCGTGACAATTCTAAAGTCTCACTTTAGAATTGTCACCGTGAGGTTCATCCCCCGGGACATCGAGCCGCAGTTGCTTCGGGCGGCGCGGGGCTTCCCCGCCCTGATCGTGACCGGCCCCCGCCGGGCGGGGAAGACGACGCTGCTGCGACGGGCCTTCCCCGAGGCCTCCTATCACCTGCTCGAGGACCCGGACGTCGTCGACCGCGCGCGAAGCGACCCCCGGGGCTTCCTCGAGTCCGTGCGGACGCCGGCCATCCTCGACGAGATCCAGAACCTGCCCGAGCTCCTGCGCTATGTGAGAACGATGGTCGACGCTGCGCCGCAGCGCCGCGGGCGCTGGATTCTCACGGGCTCCCAGGAGGCGCCCTTGATGAAGGGCGTCACCGAGTCGCTCGCCGGTCGAGCGGCGATCTTCCAGCTGCTGCCGCTCTCGACGGCGGAGACGGACAAGGTCATGCTGCGCAAGGGAGGATTCCCGGAGGTCCTGGCCCGCCCTTCGGCCGCCTCGTTGTGGTTCGGGTCCTATGTGCAGACCTACCTGGAGCGAGACGTCCGCCTGGTGACCGCGATCCGGGATCTCGGAACCTTCCGACGCTTCCTGGCTCTGGTCGCAACTCGAGCCGGTCAGATGCTGAACCGCACGGATCTGGCCGCCCCCCTCGGCGTGTCGGTTCCCACCATCAGCGCTTGGCTCAGCATACTGGAGGTGACGGGACAGGTTGCCCTCGTGCCTCCCTTCTTCGAGAGCTTCGGGAAGCGGCTGGTCAAGTCTCCCAAGATCTACCTGCTCGACTCGGGGCTCGCGTGCCATCTGCTGGGGATCGAGAGCGAGAGACAGCTGTCCATCTCCCCGTTCCTCGGACCTCTCTTCGAAGGCTTCGTGGCCTCCGAGATCATCAAGAGGCAAGTCAACGCCGGGCGGCGCCGGGAGATCTACCACTTCCGGGACCGGCAGGGGCTGGAGGTCGACTTCGTCATTCCGGGGAAGGCTGGCGCGCTTTGCCTGGTCGAGGCCAAGGCCTCGCGAACGGTGCGTCCCCGCGCTGCGGACGGTCTCATCCGCCTGTCACACGCGGCGAGTGGACGGCGTGTGAACGCCGTCGTGGTCCATCGCGGAGACAGCGCGGGGACCGGGTCGCGGGTCCTGCGGCCAGGCGCTCGGGCGCTTCCGCTCTCTGAAGCCCTGGCCGAGATCTGCTGAGGGATGCCCGCGGCTACTCCCTCGCCCAGCCCGGGGGGAGGCCCGTGCGACGGAACTCTTCCTGCAGGTCGGCCAGGTTCGTCCTCGCCTCACGGAACTCCTCGGTCTCCACGAACTCCTTGACCTTCATCTGGACCGGGATGCCCTGGCGGAACTCGGTGCGGACGACCTCCTGCCAGCAGCGGGCCTCGGCCTCGCGCACGCCGGCCCGAGCCTCGGCGAACCGGGCCCGCCACTCCCGCTCCGCGAGGGCGCGCTTCTCCCGCTCGCGGTCGAGCTCCTCGCGGACGGGGTCGACGGGCTCGGGGGAGGGATCGGACGTCGTGGCCGCCGCCTCGTCGTCGCTGTCCGAGGTCGATTCGGTCTCGCCGCCGCCCTCGCCTTCCGAGGGAAGATCGTCGTTGGTGAGGACGCGGGCCGGGGGCGACTCCTTCTGCTCCCGGCGCTCCTTCTCGCGCGCGGCCACTGAGCCGAGCCCCTGGGCCGCGGCCGAGGTCGCGAGGACGAAGGTGAAGACCAGGCAGGCCGAGTTCAGGAGGACGGGCACGCCCGCGCCGCCGGCGAATCCGTGGCCGCTCACGGGTCCAGCTCCAGCGAGTCCGACCAGAACCGCCGGCAGCGGGCGACGGTCAGGATGGCCTTCTCGGTGAAGGTGCGCGGGTCGGCGAACTCGGCGAGGGCCTCGTCCTGGCGGTGGACGTACTCGCCGAAGGAGGCGAGGGTCAACCAGGGGTCGCCCTCGTCGAGGAGACTCTCGCGCAGCCAATGGTGCGCGCCCGGCTGCGGCTCGTAGCGGGGCGAGACGAGCTCGTCGAGGACCCGCCGGAGCAGCGGATCGAGGGCGTAGACGTCCTGGGGCCGATACACCCGGCCGTCGCGCCAGGCCCGAGCCTCGAGGGGCCCGAGGCCGAAGAGGAACAGGTTCTCGGCCCCGGCGGCGGCCTCGAGCTCACGGACGGTGCCGTCGCGCGTGCCCAGGGTGACCGCCCCGTTGAGGGCGAAGCCGAGGGCCCGGGCGCCGGCGGCGCCGGAGCCCGCGGCGCCGGGCTGGTTCGACAGGTCGGCGGCAGCGACGAGCGTCCGCACCGCCGGCTCGGTGCAGTCGGGGAGGACGGCCACGCGCAGGACCGAGCGGGCACGGGCGTCTCGATTGATCGCCCCCGCCACCGCCTGGGCGACGGCCAGGGCGCGGTCGGATTCGGGCCCGGCCGTGCCCGCGTCCCGGGCGATGACCACGGTCCGGGGAGCGGGGGGTGTCCAGCCTCCGGCGGTGATCCGGAGGTGCTCGCGTACGAGGCCCAGGAGGACCAGGGGCACCCGCTCACACCCTCGGAGGGCCCCCAGCTTGACGTCGACCAGGGCCTCCGGGTCCGTCTCCAGCCCGCCCGCGCTCTCGCGCAGGAGCTCGGCCAGGCCGACGCGGTTGGAGCGCCGCGCCTTGCGGAAGGCGCCCCGAAAGGCCGGCTCGTAGGCCAGCGCCTCGAGCGCCTCGAGGGCCTCGCGCTCCTTCTTCCACCGGTCCCCGAGGGCCAGGGTGAGAACGGCGCTCAGGGAGGGATTCGCCTCGTGCAGCCAACGGCCGGGGCTCACCGGCGTCGGCCGGGCCCGGAGGGCGTCGCCACGCAGGTCGCCCAGGGCCGCGAGGATCTCGCCCGCCGGCCCCTCCCACGGCGGGGCGGCGTCGGCCCGGGAGGCCCCGAGGATGGCGAGGACCCCGAGACGGAGGCGCTTGACCTCACCCTCGCGGAAGAGCGAGACGTTGCGCCGGCGGTCGACATCGCCGGGCCACCGGGCTTCGACCTCGTCCAGGTGGCGGCGGTTGATCTCGTAGAGGATCTCGAGGTGTCGGGGGCACTCCTCCTGGAGGAGGCCCGCGGGCCAGAGCGGGCCGGGCTGGTCGCCGGGGCTTCCCAGCCGGGCGCGGATCGTCGCGTGCACGCGCTCCCACGCCGCCTCCCACCCCATCCCCCGCTCGTCCAGGAGCACCCTCGTCATCTCGGGGACCACGAGCGAGGCGCGTCCGTCGGCGAGCAGGACGACCCCGTCGTCGGCGAGCGCGCCCCGGACCGCCTCGGCCACGAGGCCGAGCTCCTGCCGCAGTCGCTCGCGGTCGCCCTCCTCGTCGGGCGGAAAGGCGACGCCGGCGGGAAGGGTGTGGGCGAGCACCGCGTGCCCGCTCGAGTGAAGCCCGCGGGTCATCTCCGGCACGCGGTCGGAGCCCGTCTCGCCGGCAACCACGTGGACGGGGCGGGTGGCGGTCTCGACGTTCATCGTCCCATTGTCACCCAGTCGCCCCCTGCTGCGGGAGCCGCGGGGGTCCTGCGTTATAGTGCGTCGATGCGTGACGAGACCGTCCTGGCCGGCGACGCCGTCTACGGCACGGTCGCGGACATCTCCCACCTTCCGCGGGCCCTGGTGGACCGCCGACGCAGCCAGGCGGACGACGAGACCCGCTTCGGGACCCTCCACCGCGCCCTCGCGCGCCAGGGCGGGGCCGAGGGGTGAGCACGACGATCGTCACCGGCGGGGCGGGCTTCATCGGCTGCAACTTCGTCCGCCACCTGCTCCAGCACACCGAGGAGCGGGTCGTGGTCGTGGACCGGCTCACCTACGCCGGGCATCTGGAGAGCCTGGCCGACGTGGCCCGGCACCCCCGCTACGCCTTCGTCCGAGCGGACATCGCCGACCGGGACGCGGTGCGGGGGCTCTTCCGGGAGCACTCCCCGTCGGCCGTCGTCAACTTCGCCGCCGAGACACACGTGGACCGCTCGATCGACGACCCCGCGGACTTCGTCCGCACCAACGTGGGCGGGACCTTCGAGCTGCTGGAGGCGGCCCGGCTGAGCCAGCGCGAGGAGCCGGGGGCCTCGCGAGAGTTCCGGCTGCTCCACGTCTCCACCGACGAGGTCTACGGGACGCTGGGTCCCGAGGGGGCCTTCTCGGAGACGACCCCCTACGCTCCGAACTCCCCCTACGCCGCCTCCAAGGCCGGAGCCGACCACCTCGTGCGCGCGTACCACGAGACCTACCGTCTCCCCGTTCTTCTGACCAACTGCTCGAACAACTACGGGCCGTACCAGTTCCCGGAGAAGCTGATCCCCCTGATGATCCTCAACGCCGTCGAGGGAAGGCCGCTCCCCATCTACGGGGACGGAGGGAACGTGAGGGACTGGCTCTACGTGGAGGACCACTGCGAGGGGATCCTGCTGGCGCTCCAGAGGGGCCGGCCTGGCCAGAAATACAACATCGGCGGCGGCAACGAGCGCACCAACCTGCAGGTCGTCGACGCGCTGTGCGCCATCCTCGACGAGGAGCTTCCGGCCCGGGAGAGCCCGGCACTCTCGAGCCGCGGGCTGTCCTCCTATTCGGCCCTCAAGCGCTTCGTGCCCGACCGCCCGGGCCACGACCGCCGCTACGCGATCGACGCCACGAAGATCCGCACCGAGCTGGGCTGGGAGCCGCGCCACGTCTTCGAGGTCGGCCTCCGCGCCACCGTGCGCTGGTACCTGACTCACCGTGACTGGTGCACCGCGGTCCAGTCCGGGACCTACGAGCGCGAGCGGCTGGGGCTTGAGGGCTGAGCCGGCGGCCCCTGGGATATGATCGGCCCCGGATGAGGTTCACGCCCAAGGACATCCCCGACGTCGTCCTGATCGAGCCCGACGTCCACCGGGACGCTCGCGGCTTCTTCCTCGAGACCTGGCACCAGCGGAAGTACGCGGAGGGCGGCGTCTCCGGCCCCTTCGTCCAGGACAATCACTCGCGCTCCGGGCGGGGGACTTTGCGGGGCCTCCACGCCCAGCTCCACCGCCCCCAGGGCAAGCTGGTTCGGGTCGTGGACGGGGAGGTCTTCGACGTCGCCGTCGACCTCCGCCGGGGCTCGCCGACCTTCGGACGTTGGGTCGGCGACCGTCTCTCCGGGGAGAATCTCCGCCAGCTCTGGATCCCGCCCGGCTTCGCCCACGGCTTCTGCGTCCTCTCCGAGACCGTCGACCTCGAGTACAAGTGCACCGACTTCTACGACGCCTCGGACGAGATCGCCATCGCGTGGAACGACCCGGAGATCGGCATCGAGTGGCCCCTGGACGACCCGACGCTGTCCGCCAAGGACGCCGCTGCCCCCCGCCTCGCCGACGTCCTCGACCGGCTGCCCACCCGGCGGGGCTGGGGGGCCGGGCGGTAACGGCCGGGCCCGCCTCCTTCTCTCCCCCACGAGGGAGGAGCCCCGATGATCCCGGTGACCAAGTGCCAAGGGACCGGCGCTCGGGGCCTCGTCGCCGCCGCCCTGATCGCTTCGCTGGCCGGCTGCCATTCCGTTCTCACGCCCGAGCTGCGCTCCCCCGAGGACGTCCCCGTCGCTCACGACGATCGTCTGGCCCTCAAGGCGCACATGATGTCCGGGGAGCTCTACGTCCTCGACTCCTGGCGGGTCGTCGAGGACGGCCGCCGACTCGAGGGAAGGGGAACGCTCTACTCGATCGCGCGCGAGCCGGTGAGAGAGGGCCCGGTCTCCATCGAGGTCGCCGCGGTCGCGCTCTTCGAGACCAACCACCCCGACAAGGTCAGCCCCCTGGGCACGTCGCTGCTGGGACTCATGACGACGGTGACCGGCGCCCTGGCCGCCTACTGCGCCTCCGACCCGAAGGCCTGCTTCGGATCGTGCCCCACTTTCTACCTCGAGGGCGAAAGCGCGGACCGGCCGGTCGCCGAGGGCTTCTCTTCGTCATTCGCCCGCGTCCTCGAGGCCCGCGACGTCGACGCCCTCCGCGGGGCACGGGGGGACGGACGTCGCCTGGTCCTGACGATGCGGAACGAGGCCCTCGAGACCCACGCGGTCCGGCGGGTACGGCTTCTGGTGGCCCCGCGTCGCAACGGCGAGCGAGTCCTCCTCGGCGTCGACGGAGGCTTCTACCCGGCCGCCTCCCTCGCCCGGCCTGGGGCCTGCCGTGCGGCCGAGGGAAGCTGCCTCGCCGCCGTCGAGGCCTCCGGCGGGTCCGAGAGGTTCTCCTCGGCCGACCCCCACGACCTCGCCGCGCGGGAGGTCGTCGAGCTCGAGTTCGTCCCGTCCGCGGGCCGCCTCGGCCTCGTGCTCGCCGCGCGGCAGACCCTCCTCTCCACGCACCTCTTCTACCAGTCGATGGCGTACTTCGGGTCGCGCGCCGGGGACTACCTGGCGAGCCTCGAGCGCGGGGGACCGGCGCTGGCCGCGCGCGCGACGGCCATGGCGCGCGTCCTCGGGGGCATCGAGGTCGAGGTGTCCGAGGACGACGGGGAGTGGCGGCCGGTCGGCACATACGACGAGGCGGGGCCCATCGCCGGTGACCTCCAGGTCGTCCCCTTCCAGGCGACGGGGCGCGGCCCGCTGCGCGTCCGTCTCCGGCAGGCGAAGGGACACTGGCGGATCGACCAGGTGGCCCTGGCGCGGCTCGGGCCTCCCCTCCATCCGCTGCCGCTGGAGCCGACCGCGGTGGAAAGCGGTGCCGTCCCCGACCCGGAGGCGAGGGAACTGCTCGGAGACGCCGAGCGACACCTGGTCACGTTCCCCGGGGACGCGTACCGCCTGGTCTTCGACCTGCCCGAGACACAGGAGGGGCACGAGCTCTTCCTCGAGAGCGAGGGCTACTACTACGAGTGGATGCGGAAGGAGTGGCTGGCCGAGGAGGACGTCGAGATGGCGTCGCTCGTGCTGCTCGCGCCGGCCGAAGCGCTGCGACGCCTGGCGGGCCCGTTCAAGCGGCAGGAGCCGTTCCTGGAGCGGGCGTTCTGGGCGAGCCGCTTCCGCAGGTGAGGTGGGTCATGAGACGAAGACAACGGCTCGTTGCGACCGGCGCTGCCGTTCTCCTGGCGAGCGGCTGCGCTTCGACGCCGAAGGTTCCGGTCGTCGGACGGGCCGTCACCGTCGTGCCCGATGGTGACGGACCCAGGGTGAAGGGCGAGCTTCTCGCAGTGGGGCCCGATCGGCTTTGGGTGCGTGAGGAGAAGGGGGTCGCCGAGGTTCGTCTGCCGACGGTGCGCGAGGTCCGCGTGAAGCGCCATGGCTTTGGCGCCCGGGCGGCGCTGACCTGGGCCCTGCTCGGGGGTCTCGTCACCGGCGCCGTCCTGGCCGCCGCATGCGCGTCGCTGGAAGACGCCGGAAACTGTGGCGGAGTCGGGCTGGGCGTCGCGGGCGCCTGGCTGCTCGTGGGAGCGATGGCCGCGCCCTCGATGGAGTCGTCGAGCCGCATCGAGCTCCGGCGGCCGACGCCGGAGGACCTCCGTCCGTTCGCCCGCCTCCCCCAGGGGCTGCCCGAAGGGCTGACGCCAGCGGAGCTCGCCCCCCCGGAGTGACGAAGCGGTCAGACTCCCCCCGGGCGCCGGGGCTGCGTACGTGGCGGTCCAGGGGCCCCGGGCTCACGCACGCGGTCGGCCGGCACGCCCTGCCCGTCCCCGATACGGAAGCGCTCTCCGATCAAGGCCCCGCACCCGCCACCCCCCAGGGCGGCAAAGCTCACCGCCGCCCATCCGCGGGACGCGAGTGTCTCCCTGGCCCGTTCCTTGCAGAACATTGGTGATGAGGCGTCGCGTGGGCAATTCCTGCGCCCCCGCCCTGAAGGAGCACCGATGAAGGCCAAACCGTTCAACTCATTCGAGATGGCACAGAGACAGTTCGATGGTGTGGCCGAGAAGCTCGGCCTGGACTCGGGCACGCGGGACCTCTTGCGTTCGCCGTTGCGCGAGTACTCGTTCGCGATACCGGTGCGGATGGACGACGGCGGCGTGCGCGTCTTCCGGGGCTTTCGAGTCCAGCACAACGACGCTCGCGGTCCGTGCAAGGGCGGGATCCGCTTCCATCCGCTCGAGACCCTCGACACCGTCCGCGCGCTCGCGATGTGGATGAGCTGGAAGTGCGCGGTCGTCGACATCCCTCTCGGTGGAGCCAAGGGCGGTGTGGTGTGCGATCCCCACAACCTGAGCCAGCGGGAGCAGGAGCAGATCTGCCGTCGCTACATCCGTCGCATCTCGCGCAACATGGGGCCCACCCTGGACGTGCCCGCCCCGGACGTGATGACCACGGCCCAGCACATGCTCTGGATGCTCGACGAGTTCGAGTCGATCCACGGGGGCAAGGCCCCCGGATTCATCACCGGAAAGCCCGTCGGAATGGGCGGCTCCCTCGGCCGCAAGGAGGCCACGGGCTTCGGTCTGGTCTTCACCCTCCGGGAGGCGCTCAAGGAGCTGGGCCTGCGGGCCGAGGAGACCCGGGCGAGCGTTCAAGGCTTCGGCAACGTGGCGCAGCACGCCATCCGCCTCTACCGCCAGCTCGGCGGCACGGTGCTCTCCGTCGCCTGCTGGGATCAGGCCGACCAGACGCCGTACACCTTCCGCAAGCGGGATGGAGTGGACCTGGACGAGCTTCTCGGGATCACCGACACCTTCGGTGGCATCGATCGGCCGAAGGCCCTGGAGCTGGGCTACGAGGTGCTTTCGGGCGACGCCTGGCTCGAGCAGCCGGTCGACATCCTGATCCCGGCGGCCCTCGAGAACCAGATCACCGCGGACAACGTGGGGAGCGTCCCCGAGACCGTGAAGGTCGTCGCCGAGGGCGCGAACGGACCGACCTCACCCGACGCGGACGAGGTGCTCGAGAAGCGTGGGACCTTCGTCATCCCCGACCTGCTCGCCAACGCGGGGGGCGTCACCTGCAGCTACTTCGAGCAGGTGCAGAGCAACATGAACTACTACTGGGAGAAGGACGAGGTCCTCGCCAAGCTCGACGTCAAGATGACGTCCGCCTTCGCCGATGTCAGCGACCTGGCGAAGCAGGAGAAGCTGTACATGCGGGAGGCCGCCTACGTGATCGCGGTCGGGCGCGTCGCCCAGGCCTGTCGGGATCGCGGCTGGGTGTAGCGCGAGCCTTTCATCGGGATTCGTCGCCGGAGGAAGGGACGGGAATGAGCCTCTCGAACGGTGGCCCCGTGCCGCGATTCGACCGTTCCTTCTTCACCTCGGAGGAGCGCATCACGCGGATCGGCGAGGGTGCTCTCGGAGGCAAGGCCCGCGGTCTCCTGCTCGCGCGCGACATCCTCCGCCACATGAGTCCCCCCTCGGGTTTTCGGGTCACCGTCCCCAGGATGGCGGTGATCACCACCGACGTCTTCGACGCGTTCATGGATCGAAACGCCCTCGGAGCCGTGGTGGCCTCGAGCCGACCTGACGACCGGCTGGCCCTCGCCTTCCAGCGCGCGGAGCTGCCCGTCGAGATGGTGGGCGACCTGCGGGCGCTCGTCGAGGCCGCCCACACACCGCTCGCGGTTCGTTCGTCGAGCCTCCTCGAGGACGCGCTCTACCGACCTTTCGCCGGCGTCTACGAGACCAAGATGATCCCGAACAACCAGCCCGATGCGGACACCCGGTTCCGCAAGCTGGCCGAGGCGGTCAAGCTCGTCTACGCCTCCACCTTCTTCCAGTCCGCGCAGGGCTACCGCCGGGCCACCGGCCAGGGCGAGCAGGGCGAGAAGATGGCGGTCATCATCCAGGAGGTCGTGGGCCGCCGGCACGGCGATCGCTTCTATCCCGACGTCTCGGGAGTCGGACGCTCCTACAACTTCTACCCCAGCGGGGCGGCACGCCCCGACGAGGGCGTCGTCAGCCTGGCCCTCGGCCTCGGCAAGACGATCGTGGACGGAGGGCAGTGCTGGTCCTACTCCCCAGCGCATCCGACCGCACCTCCGCCGTACGCTTCGACCGGAGACCTTCTCGACAACTCCCAGAACTCGTTCTGGGCGATCAACATGGGCCGTCCCCCCGAATACAACCCGATTGCCGAGACGGAGTACCTGCTTCGAGGCCGCCTCTCCGACGCCGAGGAGGACGGCACCTTGCGCTACCTCGCGTCGACGTACGACGCGCGCTCGGACCGTCTTTCGCCGGGAGTGGGCGTGTCGGGCCCCCGCGCCCTGACCTTCGCTCCGCTGCTCGTCCTGCGGCAGCGGCCTCTCAACGATCTGCTCAAGACGCTGGTCGCGACCTGCGAGCGCGCCCTGGAGTGCCCGGTCGAGATCGAGTTCGCCCTCGACCTGGGCCCCGAGCCGGCCGAGCTGGGCTTCCTGCAGGTCCGCCCGATGGTCGTGTCACACGAGCGGGTCGACATCTCCGACGGCGAGCTCGCGGGGCCGGGGCTCCTGCTGGCCTCCCGCCGGGCCATGGGCAACGGCCGCGTCGACACCATCCTCGACGTCGTCTACGTGAAGCCGGACGGCTTCGACGCCCGCTTCACACGGGCCATCGCCGCCGAGATCGAGAGCCTGAACCTGCGCCTGCTCGAGGAGGAGCGCCCCTATCTCCTGATCGGCTTCGGGCGCTGGGGAAGCAGCGACCCCTGGCTCGGGATACCCGTGTCGTGGGGACAGGTCAGCGGGGCCCGCGTGATCGTCGAGGCCACCCTCCCCGGCATGGACGTCGAGCCGAGCCAGGGGTCTCACTTCTTCCACAACATCTCGAGCCTCGGTGTAGGCTATCTGATGGCCCCGCACCGCGGCCAGCCTCCGACCGACTGGGCTTGGCTCGAGGCACAACGGTCGGTTGCCGAGACCGATCACGTGCGCCACGTTCGTCTCCGTCGGCCGCTGCTCGTCAAGATCGACGGCCGCGTGGGCCGCGGGGCCGTCTGGTGTGGAGATTGAGCCTCGAGGGCGGTCGTCTCCGCCGGCCGGCTGTCCCGGCGGCGAGTGTCGGGCCCATCCGGGCAGCAAGGAGCCGGGACCATGTCCACCGCTGAGCGCTCCCTCGACGACATCCTTCGCGCGCTCCAGGAGCGCGCCAAGGAGCTCAACTGCCTCTACCGCGTCGACGAGGTCCTGAACCGGAAGGACGTGGAGTGGAGCAGCGCCCTCCGGGAGCTGGTCCAGATCATCCCGCGCGGCTGGCAGTACCCGGACCGTTGCGTGGCCCGCCTCACCCTGGAGGGCCGCGTCTTCGAGCCTCCGGACTTCCAGGAGACGGCGTGGGGCCAGCATGCCGACATCGTCTTCGAGGGCGAGACGGTCGGAGAGATCTCGGTCTACTACACCGAGCGCATGCCCAACGCCGACGAGGGCCCCTTCCTCAAGGAGGAGCGCCGGCTGATCAACGCCATCGCGGAGCGCATCGGCTACCTCCTCCTCCAGCGGCAGCTCCGCAGGGCATTGCCCGTCCCCAAGGACGGCGCGGAAGGGCGCGGACCGGCAGGCCGGTGGGGAGTCATCCTCGATTTCCTGAGAAGCACCGACCGCACCCTCCTTCGCAGGATCTCCCGCCGCATGATCAACCACCTCTGCTGGAACGACGTCAAAGACGCCGAACGGCTGCTCCTGGAGTTCGCGCCCGAGGCCCCCCCCCTCGAGATCGAGGGGGTCCAGGACAACCGACCCCGCACCCGGGCGCACCTCCGCGACCTCGACACCCTGGCCGACACGACCTTCGAGCTGGCGGCCCGTCACTTGAGCGAGGAGGAGGTCTTTGCCTGCATCCAGACCTGGATCAAGGAAGACAAGGCGAGCTTCCTCTCGTCGGCCCTCGAGAACCTCGACACACCGCTGCAGGAGATCGCCGACGCCGTGGAGCGCTTCCACTCGCTCTCGGTGACCGAAGAAGAGCTCCCGATGGCGGTTCAGGTCGGCCTTCGGGTCGCCTTGATCCGGCGCTTCTTCTCCGATCAGCTCGATCTGCTGAACCGGGCCAAGGACTACGTGACGCTCGAGGACTTCCACGACCTCATCCGCCGGGTCGTCTTCCTGCCCCAGAGCCACGGGAAGCTCGGCGGCAAGAGCGCCGGGCTGTTCGTGGCCAGCCGGATCGTCGCGCGCTCGCCCGAGTACCAGCACGTGCTGAGCGAGATCAAGGTCCCCAAGACCTGGTACGTCACCTCCGACGGCCTGCAGCAGCTCCTCCAGTACAACAACATGGAGGACGTCTACGACCACAAGTACCGCGAGATCGACCAGATCCGCCACGAGTACCCCTCACTCGTCCAGATCTTCAAGTCCTGCACCTTCCCGCCGGCCCTGACCAAGGGGCTGGCCGTGGCCCTCGACGATTTCGAGGGCCGGCCGATCATCGTCCGCAGCTCGAGCCTCCTCGAGGACCGCGTCGGATCGGCGTTCTCCGGGAAGTACAAGAGCCTGTTCCTGGCCAACCAGGGGAGCAAGCGCGAGCGCCTGGCCGCCCTTCAGGACGCCATCGCCGAGGTGTACGCGTCGGTCTTCGGCCCGGACCCCATCGAGTACCGCGCGGAGCGCAACCTCCTCGACGTGCACGAGGAGATGGGCATCATGATCCAGGAAGTCGTGGGCCGGAAGCTCGGCCGCTACTTCCTGCCCGCCTTCTCCGGAGTGGCCTACTCCCAGAACGAGTTCCGCTGGTCGAGCCGCATCAAGCGCGAGGACGGTCTGATCCGCATGGTGCCGGGCCTGGGCACGCGCGCCGTGGACCGGGTCGCCGACGACTACCCCGTCCTGGTCAGCCCGGGACAGCCCGGCCTCCGGGCCAACGTCACCCCGGACGAGGTCCTGCGCTATTGCCCCAAGAAGGTCGACGTGATCAACCTCGAGACCCGGGAGTTCGAGACGATCGAGCTCCGGGATCTGCTGCGTGAGCACGGCAACGACTACCCCCAGATCCGCAAGATGGTCTCGATGGTGAGCGAGGGCCACATCCGCGCTCCGATGGGGCTGCGGCTCGATTTCGAGAAAGACGTCTGGGTGGCCAACTTCGAGGGTCTCATCGCGGACACCCCCTTCGTGGTCCAGGTGCGGACGCTCCTCCGGCTGCTCCAGGAGCGGCTGGGGGTGGCCGTCGACATCGAGTTCGCCTCGGACGGCGAGAGCTTCTACCTGCTCCAGTGCCGCGCCCAGGGACATTCGGCGGAAACGGCGTCGGCGCCGATCCCCGTCGACGTCCAGCCCGAACGGGTCCTCTTCACGGCGAACCGCTACGTGTCGAACGGACACGTGCCCAACATCACACACATCGTCTACGTCGACCACGACGCCTACGCCTCGCTCCAGGATCTGGCGAGCATGCGGGCGGTCGCAACGGTGGTCGGTCGGCTGAATGCCTTGCTGCCGAAGAGGCAGTTCATCCTCATGGGTCCCGGACGCTGGGGCAGCCGCGGCGACATCAAGATGGGCGTGAACGTCACCTACTCGCAGATCAACAACACCGCCGTCCTCGTGGAGATCGCACGACAGAAGGGCAACTACGTCCCCGACCTCTCCTTCGGCACCCATTTCTTCCAGGACCTGGTCGAAGCCGACATCCGGTACCTGCCCCTCTACCCGGACGACTCGCGTGTCGTCTTCAACGACGCCTTCTTCCGCGAGTCCGAGAACGTCCTCGGCCGCCTCCTGCCCGATGCCGCTCCGCTCGCGGACGCCGTCCGGGTGATCGACGTCCCCCGTCAGACCGGGGGCCAGATCCTGCGCATCCTGATGAACGCCGACCTCGACGCTGCGATGGGGCTGCTGGCACCGCCCGAGACGGTGCTCGCAGCGCCCAGGGAAGGGGAGCGGCCGGCCGACCAGCCGTCCGAAGAGCACTGGCGCTGGCGGATGCGGATTGCGGAGAGGATCGGCCGGGAGCTCGATCCCCAGCGCTTCGGAGTCCGGGCCCTGTACGTCTTCGGCAGCACCAAGAACGCGACGGCCGGGCCGGGGAGCGATCTCGACCTCCTCGTCCACTTCGCCGGGGACGACCGGCAGCGCGAGTGCTTGACGCTCTGGCTCGACGGCTGGAGCCAGTGTCTCTCCGAGATCAACTACCTCAGGACCGGCTACCGGACGGAGGGGCTCATCGACCTGCACCTCGTGACCGACGAGGACATCGCCGCCCAGACCAGCTACGCCGCGAAGATCGGCGCGGTCACCGACGCGGCTCGTCCCGTCCCCCTCGCGAAGAGCTGACGCCGAGCTGGCCGTCGTGCGGTGGCGCGTCTGTCCCGACTCCGGCTAGATCAGATCGCGCGAAGCGTCCTCGGGCTGCTCGACGTCGAAGCGAACCAGCGCCAGCTCCGGACCGTCGTGAGCGGCGCTCAACATCACCGTGCGCTCGATTCGATCCTTCCAGGTCCCGGTCAGGCGGGCCGACTCGTGGACGTGCCCGTGAAGGGTCAGGCGGGGCTGGCGGACCTCGATGAAGCGCCGCACCGCGATGCTCCCCACGTGGACGTCGAGCGGCGCGTGATCGAACATCCTCCCGTCGAGGGCCGCCCGGTCCAGCTTCGTCCGGTAGGGAGGCGCATGGAACAGGAGGACGGCCCTCGAGAGGTCGGCGGCGGCGGTCAGACGATCGAGGTCCTTCTGGATCGTCGCGTACCTCGTCTCCCGCCTGTCGATCGGCACGGAGCGGCGCCCGTCCTCGGGAGAGACGCAACCCGGATCGACGTATCGTGACACGTCGTAGCGCTCCCAGTCCTTCAGCAGGAAAGGGCTCGGGGGGATGAAGGAGTAGCCGTACACGTCGAAGCCCTGGAATGCGAGCCGCCGGCCGTGGAGGTAGCTCCACAGACCGCGGACCTCGATCTCCTCGAATGTCGGCTCGGCGGCGCGCTCGTCGTCGTTGCCGAGGATGACGAAGACCCGCGGATAGGCCTCACCGAGCCGCGCCCGCAGTTGTTCGAAGCCGGCGGCGAGAAAACCCTCCACGAAGTCGACATCGCCGTCCTGGCCTCCTCGAGATGGCGCTCTGAGCCCGGGGAGGAGATCGCCGCCCAGGAACACGCCCGCCGGGCGCTCGCTCTCGATGGCGCGGAAGAGCGCGGTGTAGCAGTCGCGCCGCCCGTGGATGTCCGAGCAGAACAGGCAGCGCGTCACCGCGCCCACCGACGGGTGAGAGTGGTTCGGCCGACGCCGCCGGCGGGGGCGTCGGCTTCGAGTGGGCGGCCATTGGGCTCGACGAGGGTCGCACGCTCCACGGGCGGAGTATGGCACGCCGGAGTGCGCGCTGAGCCCCTCGCGACCACCGGGCGCCTGATGAAGGGAGCCCGGTCGTTGCGTGGGCTCATCGGCGGGCGTGCCGCTCGCGGCGCAGGCGCTGCCCCTCGCGGGAGGCCCCGGCAGCAGGGCGGCGGCGCGCGCGTTCGCGACGGGATCTCGTGCCATGAGTACGACTTAGTGCGATCGCCGCAGCTCACCCGATTCGGGAGCGGGCTGGCCGTCCTCCCGGCTCGAGGGGCGCGGGGAGCGCCCGCGTGGCAGCCTCCCGGGGCTTGGGTTATCATCCCGTTGAGGCCTCGGCGAGGAGGCCTTCTGCAAGGAAAGACGGGCCTCCCGCGGGGGTCCGGACTCCCGCCAAGACCGGAAAGGGCCATTCCTGCCATGGGGCTTCTCGACCTCTTCAAGGGCAAGTTCGTGGATCCGACGTACCCGGGCGTCCACGGCGGCGGCAATATCGTCACGACCACGCTGAACGCCGTCGTGAGATGGGGTCGGCGCTCCTCGATCTGGCCCATGCCGTTCGGCACCGCCTGCTGCGCCATCGAGTTCATGGCCATGTCGGCCTCGCACTACGACATCGCCCGCTTCGGGGCCGAGGTGCTCCGCTTCTCGCCCCGCCAGTCCGATCTCCTCTTCGTCGCGGGGACGATTCCCGACAAGCTGGGACCGGTCCTGCGCACGATCTACGCCCAGATGCCGGAGCCGAAGTGGGTCATCTCCATGGGCGTCTGCGCGTCCACCGGGGGCTTCTACCGCTCGTACCACGTCATGCAGGGGATCGACGAGCTCGTGCCCGTCGACGTCTACGTGCCCGGCTGCCCGCCCTCTCCCGAGGGGCTCATCACCGCGGTGATGAGGATCCAGGAGATGATCAAGAAGGGCGAGCAGCGCAAGGAGCCCCAGGGCGCTCACCGCGTGGGCGCGGCGGGCGCGGGAGCGATCGACCGGCGCACGCGGCGCGAGGAGTGGGCGAAGGACGACGCGGCGAGGCAGGCCGAGGGCAAGCCTCCCCGCGGGCTCCTCTCCCTTCCGGTGATCCAGGGATCGACCGAGGATGTCCACCATGGCTAGCGCCACCAGCGCGGTCTCGCCCGAGATGCTCGCCAGGCCCGCGGCCCGGGTCCTGAGCGAGGCGCTCGGGGACAACGTCCTGTCGATCTCGGACTTCCGGGGCGACCTCGCCGTGACCGTCGGGCGGAAGGCCTGGGTCGAGGCGGTGCGGCTCCTCCGCGACCACCCCGAGCTCGACCACAAGCTCTTTCTCGACCTCTGCGGTGTCGACTACCTGGACCGCGAGGACCGACCCGAGCGCTTCGAGGTCGTACTGCACCTCTACTCCGTCTCGAAGAAGCACCACGTGCGGCTGAAGACCCCGGTTCCGGAGGCGGACCCGAAGGTGGACACGATCACCGGGCTCTTCCGGGGCGCGAACTGGTTCGAGCGGGAGGCCTGGGATCTCTACGGGATCGTCTTCGAGGGCCACCCCAATCTCATCCGGCTCCTGACCCACGAGTCGTTCGTGGGACACGCGCTGCGCAAGGACTACCCCACCGCCCGGCGCCACGTCCTGAAGGACGCGAAGGAGAGGCTCATCGAGGTCCCCGAGGACCGGGACGGTCTCGTCGTGAACATCGGCCCCTCTCACCCCTCGATGCACGGCACCTTCCGCGTGCAGGCCTTCCTCGACGGCGAGACCATCACCGACGCCGAAGCCGAGATCGGGTACATGCACCGCAACTTCGAGAAGATGGCGGAGGAGCGGACCTACTGGCAGATCATCCCCTACACCGACCGGCTGAACTACTGCTCGTCCTTCATGAACGGGCACGGCTGGGCGCTGGCGGTGGAGAAGCTGATGGACGTGCCCGCCCCGCCGCGGGCGGAGGCGATTCGGGTGATCCTCTCCGAGTTCTCCCGGATCATGGACCACATCATCTGCGTCTCCACCAACGTCGTGGACCTGGGCGGGATCACGCCCTACTTCATCATGTTCCGGGCCCGGGAGGACATCTACGAGCTGCTGGAGGCCTGCTGCGGGGCCCGGCTCACCGTGTCCTACGTCCGCATCGGCGGCCTGGCCCGGGACGTTCCCGACGACTTCGAGGCCCGCTGCCGCAAGGCGCTGGCCAGCGTGAAGGAGGTCTGGAAGGCGGCCCACGAGCTCCTGACCCGCAACATCATCGTCATGAAGCGCTTCAAGGACGTGGGGGTGATGGAGCGCGACGAGGCCCTCTCCTGGGGATGGGTCGGCCCCTGCCTGCGCGGCTCGGGCGTCGACTACGACATCCGCAAGGACCAGCCCTACTCGGGGTACGAGAGCTACGACTTCGACGTGCCCGTCGGGACCACCGGCGACTGCTTCGACCGCTACCTGGTGCGGATGGAGGAGATGCGCCAGAGCACCCGGATCATCGAGCAGGCCCTGGCCAGCCTCCCGGAGGGCCCGGTGATCACCGACGACAAGCGGGTGGCCCTTCCCCCGAAGTCGGAGGTGTACTCGAACATCGAGGCCCTCATGAACCACTTCAAGCTGATCTACGACGGCATCCTCCCGCCGGTGGGCGAGGTCTACGGGTACACCGAGGGGGCCAACGGGGAGCTCGGCTACTACATCGTCAGCGACGGAGGGAAGCACCCCTGGCGGGTGAAGGTCCGGCCGCCCTGCTACAACATCTACCAGGCCTTCCCCCACATGATCCGGGGAGAGATGCTCGCCGACGCCGTCGCCACCATCGGCGGCCTGAACGTCATCGCCGGGGAGCTCGACCGATGACCGACATGATCAGGTGCACCATCGACGGCCGGGAGATCGAGGTTCCGAAGGGCACCACGGTGATGGTGGCGGCGGAGCAGCTGGGGATCCGCATTCCCCGCTTCTGCTGGCACCCCGACCTCACCGTGGACGGCAACTGTCGGATGTGCCAGGTCGAGATCGAGGGGATGCCCAAGCTCCAGATCGCCTGCAACACCCAGATCGTCAAGGACGGGATGGTCGTCCACACGAGCTCGGAGCGGGCAGCGGAGGCCCACCGGACGACGCTGGAGTTCCTGCTGATCAACCACCCCATCGACTGCCCGGTCTGCGACCAGGCCGGCGAGTGCTACCTGCAGGACCAGTACATGGGGCACGGGCTGTACGACGCCAAGGTGGAGATCGAGGACAAGGTCAACAAGCGCAAGGTGGTGGACCTGGGCCCCATCATGCTCGACGCCGAGCGCTGCGTCCTGTGCTCCCGCTGCATCCGCTTCGAGAAGGAGGTCACGGGCACGAACCTCCTGGCCTTCGTGAACCGGGGCGACCGCACCGAGATCACGACCTTCGAAGAGGGCCCCATCACCCACGAGTACGCCGGCAACCTCGCCGACGTCTGCCCAGTGGGCGCGCTGCTGAGCAAGGAGTTCCGCTTCAAGATGCGGGTCTGGTTCCTGAAGGCCCACGAGTCGATCTGCCCGGGCTGCTCCACCGGCTGCAACGTCTTCGTGGACGAGCGCGACGGCGAGGTCCAGCGCCTGCGCCCCCGGCGCAACGCGGACGTCAACAAGTCGTGGATGTGCGATCCCGGGCGGGCGCTGTACAAGGACATCGGGGCCACCACCCGCGTCACCGGCGCGCGTGTTCGGGGGGCGACCTCGTGGGAGGGCACCGCGGTGGCCCAGGCCCTCGACGTCGTGGCCGGGAACGTGAAGGGGGCCGGCGACGCCACCGCCTTCCTGGCGAGCCCGCAGGCCACGAACGAGGATCTCTTCGTCTTCCGCACGCTGGCCGACGCGATGAAGGGCAAGCTCGACTTCCGGGTGGGAGACCCGCAGGACAGGGTCCGCCGGCGCATCGACGGGGTGCTGCAGCGCGCGGACCGCAACCCGAACACCCAGGGCTGCCTGGACATCGGTCTGGCTCGAGACGGCGTCGACGCCATTCTCGAGGCCTGCCGGGCCGGCCAGGTCCAGGGGCTGGTCCTCCAGGGTCCCGAGCTGCTGCGGGTCGCCGAGGTGGTGGACGCGCTGGCCAGGGTGCCCTTCATCGCGGTCATGGCCACCCACGAGGGTGCGGAGCTCGACCGGGCGCACGTGGTGCTGCCCGCGGCCCTCTGGGCCGAGGTCGACGGCACCTTCACCAACTACCAGCGGCGGGTGCAGCGTCTGAAGGCGGCGGTGCCCGCCCCCGGGGACGCCGCGCCGCGCTGGGAGCTCGCGGCGGGCCTGCTCGAGCGGGTCGGGGCGCCCCTGGGTGCGACGAGCGCCCGGGAGATCCTGGTGCGGCTGGCGAAGGCCACCCCGGGATACGAGGGGCTGGACTTCCGGAGGATCGGCGCGGCGGGCCGCGCCCTGCAAACCGAGGGGGACACGCCGGCGGCCCCGCAGGAGGAGGCCCGCGCCTAGCGCGGGAGGCAGCCATGGCAGCGACCGTCGTCACCGTCGACCGCAACCTCAAGGCCGGGGTCATGCCGATCCTGAGGGGGCACTGGGTCACGCTCACCGCCTTCGTCAAGAGCCTCTTCCTGGGCAAGGCGTCGACGATCCAGTACCCCGAGCAGAAGCGCCCCGTCTCGGAGCGCTACCGCGGCATCCACATCCTCACCGTGCGCGAGGACGGGACTCCCAAGTGCGTGGCCTGCTACATGTGCGCCACCGTGTGCCCGGCGGAGTGCATCTTCATCGAGTCGGGGGAGAGGCCCGAGAAGACCATCGAGAAGTACCCCACCCGCTTCGACATCGACCTCCTGCGCTGCGTCTATTGCGGCTTCTGCGTGGACGCCTGCCCGGAGGAGGCGATCATCATGAGCCGGGAGAACAACCTCGTGGGGACCTCGCGGGCCGACCTCGTCATCGACCGCGACCGGTTGATGGCCCGCAGCGAGCTCGTGGAGCACGGCGGCGGCTACCGGCCCGAAGACCACGACGTGCGTCGGCCGGTGCGGATCGCCGCCCTCGAGCGCCTGAAGGAGGAGCACGGGATCGTTCCCGGCATGCCCCGGGACCGGGAGCCCCCAGGCTCGTAGCTCCTCCTGTCACAAGGCGGTTGACTGCGCCCCCCAGACGTGTGACGCTGGCTGTATTCATGATGACGAAACGACTTCCTTCCCTCCGTCCGGTTTCCCTCGCCCTCGTCGCGGCTCTGGTCGCCGCCGCCTGCGGCGGAGGCAGCCAGGCCTCGAGCCCCACCCCCGTGCCGACTCCGGTCGCCACGGCCACTCCGGAGCCCACCCCGGAGCCCACTCCGCAGACCAGCTGCTCGCCCCTTCCGCCACCGATCACGCGGGTCAGGGTGTCCGTCCACCTCACTGGCCGGGATTACCTGACCCTCGACTCGACGCCCCTGGTGGGGCCCGACCACAACTACTGCCGATCGATCGGCTACACGGACGGACGGTCCATCTGCCCCGTCCGACCCGAAGGCGACCCCCAGCGCAAGGAGTGCGAGGAGTACGCCGTGGGCCGGGCCGAGGACACCGGACGCATCGGACCCACCTGGACCCGAGAGGACGGAGAGTACTGCACCACCTTCGAGGAGACCTTCTGCTCGAACCACCCGGACAACCAGTACCAGCTCTGGGTCTACTGCGGCGGCATCAAGTACAAAGCCTGCGCCGCCAATCGGGCCTGTGGCGAGATCATGACGGACAAGGACCAGCACCTGGAGAAGTGCATCGGCGCCCCGGGCTCGACCTGGTCCGGAGACTGAGTCAAGGTCTTCGCCGGACACCCACCGCACCCCAGAACCAGGGCGCGACCAGCGCGGACGCGGGTATGAGCGGCCACAGGCGTCCGTGCAGGATGTCGTAGTCCGCGAGCATCGTCTCCCAGCTCGCTCCGGCGACGAGGCCCATCCCGAACTCGAAGGCCAGGGTCAGCGCGAGCCAGAGGAGGCCGACCTTCACGAGGTCGGCGGCCGAGGGAGACTCGAGGCGGCGCACGAAGGCGGCGGCAAGGCCGAAGACGATGAGGACCCCGGTGGCGGTGGCCACCTGGCGGGCCAGGTGCTCCCCCAGGCGCGGCTGGAGGACGAGAGCCCGAAGGGTCCCGTTGGCGAACATGACCGCGGCGAGGACGAGCCAGGCCAGCACCGCCGGGACCAGGAGGCGGCGTCCCTCCCTCACTTCGCGCGCCCGACCTTCAGGTCGACGAGCCGCTCCACGTCCCGGACCCGGGCCGCGCTCTTCATCCGGAAGCGCAGCACGCGGCCTTCCGGATATGCCGTGGCTTCCCGGAGCTCACGCTTCAGCTTCTCGGACAGGGGTCCGGCCAGGCCCCGGGCCACCGGCTTCTCGCCGAGGATGACCGCCACCCGCAGCCTCCCCTCTTCGGGCACGAGCCAGAGGACGGTCCGCTTGCCCTCGTTGACCCTCACCGACCAGGGGTCCTGCGTGCGGTAGCGCTTCCACTCCCGGGTGCGCTTCCGCGCCGGGTCCAGCAGCGCGTCCCAGGCCGCCGCCGCCGGTCCCAGGGCCCGCCGGACCCGGGCGTCGGACGGCGGTCCGTCCGCCTTCGTCTTCGATGTCACGGCTCCTCCTCCTGCCGGGTGGCGGCGCTAGCGACTCACGCGCAGGTGGGCGAAGTGGGCGTCGGTGCCCGGCCCGATCCACAGGGCGATCGCGCCCTCGGAGGCCTCGAGCTTCAGGTCGGTCACGATCAACGTGGGCTGCTCGGCGCCGTGGACGAAGAGCCGGGCCTCCCGGCCCGACACCACGATCTTCACCTTGGTCCACTCCCCCGGCACCAGGTCCACGTAGGACTCGTACTTCCCGGGGTTGTCCTCGCGCAGCCGGTGCCAGGGAAACTCGGGGTGGGCGATGTACTGCGCCGAGTGGTTGCGCCGCAGCTGGTCGTCGGCCCGGCCGTTGGTCGGACGGAGGTAGAAGCACTCGTACCGCGAGCGGTCCCCCTGCACCCGGAAGGCGATCCCCACGAAGCCGCGGGCTGCCTGGGCTGCCCCGGCGGCGGGGACCCCGGAGAGGTCCACCTCGATCGTGCCGTCCCCGAACGTGAGGTCCCGAATCACCGCCATCCGCTCTCCGGCGGCGGCGTCGGCCTTCTCCGTCACCTTCAGGGACTTCGTGCCGTGGTAATCGGACTCCGTGACGTCCACTCCCACCGCCTCCACCCCTCCCGGGTCCAGCGCGACAGCGTCGTCGGCGCACAGGTTCCCCGCGGCCGCGACGGCCAACGCGATCGCGATCGCGACCTGCGCCGCTCGGATGCTCGTCTTCGTCAGCATGAGAGCCCTCTCCTCCGCGCGCTACTCTACACCCCCACCGAGCGGACACAGAGGAAGGTGGGCTCCTCGACCTGACGGCACCCCCTCTCCCGACGAGCCGAGCTCGCGAGCTGCTGACTTCCCGCTCATCGGAGAGATCACCGCCCCTCCCGCTCGGCAGGCATCCGGAGCCCGGGCCGCGGGGGGCAGACCTCGCCGAGCCCTTTCTCGCGGAAGAAGGCCTCGGCCTCGGGATCGCTCCGGGTGGCGCTGATCACGTGGGTGCCCGCCGCCCCGCCCCCGCAGGCGTACTCGCCCAGGGCGCCACCACCGATCGCCACCTTGCCGACGGCGCCGCCACCGAAGGCCAGGCTCCCGATGGCCAGCCCCCCCACCGCGGCCAGGACTCCAACCGACAGCCCCCCGAGGCTGAACAGTCCCGTGGCCAGGCCTCCCAGGGCCACGACACCCCGGGCCCAGCCTCCCACCGCCACGAAGCCGGTGGCGATGTCGCCCACGGCGACGACCGCCCGCGCGTGCCCGCGACTCTCTCCCTTCCCGGGATCGGGGCCCACCGCGACCTCCCACATGGGGAGATCGCCGATGCCCCAGCTCGCGCGCCGCCGCACGGGGCGTCCAACGCGTCCCCGGAGGGCAGCCAGCTCCTCCTCCAACCGGTCGACCCGGTCCTCCAGCTCCTGTCTGCTCCTCATCTGTCCCTCCCCGGACGTGGTCGCCGGAATCGAGCGGGTGTCCTCCCGCCAGGTCACACCGCCGCGGGAGACGCGAGCTACCGGGTGAACGCGTAGTAGATGACGTAGAGCCACGAGAAGAACCCGTGGAGGATCGCCCACAGGATCGACTGGTGCTGGTGCCACGAGATCGCGATGGCGAGCGCGCTTCCGAAGGTGATCCCCGCCCGAGCGGCCTCGGTTCCGTGAGCCATGGTCTGCCTCCTTGCCTAGAGCCCCACCCCGACGCTCCACGTGAAGACGGTCTTGCTGCCCCCGCCCGAGCCCACGCGGGTGAGGACGCCCGCCGAGAGCTTGACGATCCAGGCGAGGCCCACCTCGGCCCCGACGTAGTCCTGGTCCGGCTCGATCCCGCCCCAGGGGTCGCCCCAGGTCCGCAGGTAGCGCGCCTTGATGCCGAGTCCCACCGCCTGGGTACCCCAGGCGGGAAGGGCCACCGGAACCCAGCCGACGTTGAGCGCGATGCCCCCGAGCCCGGGCTGCGCCTGGATCAGGAAGCCGCGGCCGTAGTCGGGTTCGTCCTCCCCGACGCTGGGGGCCACGCGGATGCCGACGTTGGCCGAGAGCTTCAGGGGGCTGCCGATCTCCGCGCTCAGGGCCGGCTCGACCTCCGCCGCGGCGGGGACCGCTCCCGCGATCAGCAGCAGACAGACGCTCACGGCTCGCGCTCTCATCCTCTCGGCCTCCTGTCCCGGCCCTCGACCGTCGAGCCCTGACCTTAGCATCCCCGCGCCCCCGATGCCCCGCTCCCGACCGGCTCCGCGTGGGCCGGGGACGGCTGTCGAACGGGAGAGGCTAGTACACGAACGGCACGAGCTTCTTCGAGCGCTGCGCCCATTCGACGTAGTCCTCTCCGTATCTGTCTCTCAGGTACTTGTCCAGCATCGGGATGTGGACGAACACGAAGCCCGCGGCCATGACCGCGGGCACCAGGAGGGCCCACGGGCTGCGGGTCAGGGCGGCGAAGCCAACGAAGAGGACGACGTCCCCGAAGTAGTTGACGTGACGCGACAGGCGGAAGAGCCCTCCGGTGTAGAGGCGACCGGCGTTCTCGGGGCGCGCCTTCCAGGCCCTTCGCTGCATCTCCGAGCCGGTGTTGAGAAAGGAGCCGATCAGGTAGAGCACGAGCGCCAGGGTGTCGAGGAGGCCCCACGCCTCGGTGGCACGGGCCCCCAGCCAGGCGAGGAGCACCTGGATCAGGAAGAGGAAGGGCCCCACCTGGAAGGCCTCCGCCCACCCGACCTTCCGCTTCAGGAAGACGAGGCCGGTGACCAGGACGCGCGCGAAGTAGATCCATGCGCAGGCGAGCAGCGCGATCCGCCTCGGGGTGAGCGGTCCCGAGGTCAGGAGCCCGGTCGCGACCAGGACGCCCACGAGATGCATCCCGATCATGGCGAGCCGGGGAGGTGTCGACGGGTCTCTTTCTCCGTGCATCGCTCGTCCTCCTGCGCAGGGACTACTCTTCCTCGGCCATGGCCCAGCGGACCACACGATCCACCCAGTCCTCGCGGGGACGGTAGAAGAGGCCGTGATCCAGGCCGGTGTCGAACACGTGCTCGGCCTTGTCGCTGACGAGCGCGGCCTCGGCGAAGAGGGGCTCGCAGGACGGCGACAGGCGATCCGAGCGGTCGAGGAGCGAGAGGAACCGCCCGCGGATCCGCGGCCCGAGGCGGGCGATCCAGCCGGGGTCGGCGCCGCAGCCGGCGAGGATCGCGTAGCCGACCTCCTGCGAGCCCACGATGGCCGAGACGCCCAGGGCCAGGAAGCCGCCCTTGGAGAACCCGACCACGGTGACGTTGCGCGGCGGGACACCGGCCTCGAGGAGGCGCCGCACCTGCCTGGCGGTGGCCACCGCGAACTCGCGTCCGGCTCCGTCCTCGCGCACCTCGGCCACGACAACGAACCCGCGGTCCGCGAAGGCCTCCAGGATTCCCCTGTACTCGTACCGCCCGAAGTCGGCGCTCACCGCCTCCGGCCCCTGGACCTCGATGATCCGCCCGTGCAGGTAGAAGAGGTAGTGGGCGTTCGGGTCCGGAGACTCGGGTACGTGATCGAGGATCCGGGCGTCTTTGGCCCTGGCCACGGAGGAGGTCAGTGCCCCGCAGACGAGGGCTACGACAAGAACAGGCCTCATGTGAGCAGTTCCCGCTTCATTCCATCTATCTGAGAAGGCGGCTCACCGCCAGGGCGGAGAGGGGGGCGTAGAGGCACTCGGAGACGATGCCCAGGACCGCCTCAGGGATGCTGGTGCGACCCGAGATCGCCTCCCCCACCTCGCTCAGGGCGAACATCACCAGCCAGAGCAGCCCGTACAGGAGCCATTGCCCCTGCCAGACGCCCCGGGCGAGGGCGAAGAGGGCCACGAAGGCGATGGCCGTCCCGAGCTTGGTGACGAGGACGCCGCCCAGGAAGCGTGCGGGAGAGGCCGTCTGCGGGGGCTCGAGGCCGCCGAACGCACTCGCCGTGCCGTACACGACGAACGGGACCACGTAGATGACGAGCAGAACGAGCAGCACCGCGACGACCTCTCTCGGCATTCCGTTCCCCCTCCTCTCTCAAGCCGGGGCCATCCGGACGATCTGTCCCAGCGACACCCAGCCGGACTCCTCCCTGACCGCGCGATACAGACGCTCGGCCGAGAGGATCGCCGTCCGGAAGTACCGAACGGTGACCCAGGCCTCGTCGTCGGTCACCCACTCGATGGGTCCGGCGGTGATCAGGACCGCCGGCCGATCGGTGGCGAGCTCGACGGCCCCGCTCTCCCTCTTCTCGCACTCGGCGCCCCGCCGCACGAAGGGCAGGTCCGCGAAGCTCGCGAGCAGCTCGGGATCGACGCTCTGGGGCGCCCCGCCGGGGTCGATGGCCAGGCAGGCCACCCCGCCCTCCTCGACCATCGCCTCGGCCACCTGGTGCAGTACCGCGACGAGGACCGCGTCCTCCTCCTGGGCGAAGGCCGGAGCCGCACCGGCGGCCACCAGCAGGACCAGGGCCAGACGCAGACGGTCAGTACTCACCGGGCACCCCCGCGCTTCTTGCATCGTCTCGCACGACCGCGAAGGTCGACGGGCGCAGCGCGAAGCTCACCTCGCTCGCCCGCCGGGTGCGGATGGCGTACGCGCGTCCGTTCCACCCCGACCGCTCCTCGATCCGGCTGATCTCCGACCACGGGACGAAGATGCGCCGGTGGCAGAACGACAGGAGGATCGGCATCGCCCGGAGGTACAGGCCCCGAGCGTCGCTGGCCACGACGATCCCGCCGTTGTAGCCGATCCAGCCGCGGAGGACGCCGTAGCCCATCCACTTCTTCGGCGACGGGAAGTCACCGGTCCCGGGGTAGTGCTCGGCCAGGAGGTTCCAGCCGCTGAGGCGCGAGAGGACGAGGATCACGCCGAACGGCACCAGCACGACCAACGGCACCAGGAACGTCGGCGGCTCCTGCATGGCCCTGGCTCCTACCTGAAGGGCGGGTGGGTCCGGCCCGGTGTCCCTTCGGGGTCCTGGATCTGCTGCAGGTGGTGCCGCAGGTGCCGCATGTAGTCCCGGACCACGAGCTCCAGCGCCATGGGCTCGCTGCCCCCGATCCGGCAGGGCGTCTCGAGGGCGGAGGCCGGTATGCGGGCGATCACGTGGGCCAGATGGACGTTCAGGACCGTCCAGAGCGCGACGATGTCGGACCAGGGCCGGCTCTGATAGCCGCTCGCCGCGACCCAGCCCGGCTGGTCGTAGTCCGGAAGCGACAGCTCGCCCTCCTGCCGCGCTCTCACGAAGCGCTGGACGTTGTTGAGGGCGGAGTCGACCAGGTGACCCAGGATCTGCTTGCGCGACCAGGTCCCCGGCCCGCGGGTCTTCAGGCTTCCTTCTTCACCGATGGCCTCCAGCGCCGGCACCGTCTCGCCCAGCAGGCCACCCAGGTCCTCGGCGACATCGGTCACGGAGCTCGGCATCGACCCTCCTCTCTAGCCTCCCGACCGTTCGGAGTGCTCGGCGTAGGGATCGACGGGACGGGCGAAGAAGTATCCCTGGACCCAGCGCACCCCGATCCCGGCGAGGGCGTCGGCCTCGTCGCGCGTCTCCACGCCTTCGGCGATGACCATGGCCCCGAGGCCGTCGCCCATCTCCAGGATGGCCTTGACCACCTGCTGCGAGACCTTCTTCAGGTGCACGTCCCGGACGAGGGCCATGTCGATCTTCAGATAGGCGGGCTTGAGCGTCGCCACCGTCTCGAGCCCCGAGTAGCCGGTGCCCACGTCGTCGATGGCGAAGGTGAAGCCGAGGTCGGTGAACTCGTGCATCGCCTCGCGATAGAGGTTGAGGTTGTCGATCACCGAGCGCTCGGTGATCTCGAGGGTCACCTCCCGGGGCGACAGGTCGGGTCCGAGGTAGTCGAAGACCCCGCGGCCCAGGAAGCTCGTGTCGCGGACCGTCGCGGGAACGGTGTTGATGAACAGACGGCCGTCCCGGGCCAGGGCCTTCCAGTCCACGAAGGCCTGCCGGCGGCAGGCGCGCTCCAGCTCCTCCGTCACCCCGTGACGTCCCGACAGCCCGAAGAGGTCGAGCGGCAGCTCGAGGTCGGAGCCGCGAGGCCCCCGGGAGAGTCCCTCCCACCCCATCACGGCACCGCCCTCCAGCTCGACGATGGGCTGGAAGGCGGTCCAGATCTCCCGGTTCTGGATGATCTCGAGGAGGCGCTCGCGCTGGTCGCGCTCGCGCAGCTGCTTGCGCATCCCCGCGGAGAGGACGGCGTCCTCGACGAGGCGGAGGACCTGGCGCTCCGGGCTCTCGAGAGGACTCCACAGGACGATGCCGTACCCGACCCCCACCCGCGGCTTCTCCCGGAGGTAGGGCAGGGTGAGACGGCTCACGCGGGGGTTCACGTACTCCTCGACCCTGTCGACGAGCCGGTGGAGGGCCGACGACTGGAAGGGGCTCTCGCTGCGTCGCGGTCCCGCGAGAAAGAGCAGGAAACGGTCGCCCTCGCGCTCGTCCCGGGTCAGCAGGTCGTCCCGGCGGAATCGGTCCGCCATCTCCTCCAGCAGCGGGTCCACCTGCCGGCGCAGGCTCTGGAAGGTGGCCCCCCCGAAGCTCCTCTCGATGCGGGCGAGGGGGCCGAGGTCCACGAGGACCGCCGCGAGGTAGCCCTGGGCGCGCAGCTGGGCGGCAATCTCGCCGTGCACGTCCCGAAAGGTCGGGATCGACATGGGGCCATTGTGTCCCGCGTCCCGGGGATCTTCAATCCTCGCGGCGCCGACGCCGGGGGGAGCCGCGCGCCCCGGCGGCTTCGCCCCTCCTGAGCCGGCCCGAGTCCCGAAGCGCCCGGCGCAGGAGGAACTCGATCTGCGCGTTGAGGCTGCGCAGGTCGTCGTTCGCCCAGCGCTGGACGGCCTCGAGCACGTCCCGCTCGATCCGGATCAGGAAGGGCTTGCGGTCGGCCACGGCCGCTACTGGTAGATCGTGCCGGTGTTGACCACGGGCTGGGTGTCCTTGTCGCCGCACAGCACGACCAGGAGGTTGCTCACCATCTGCGCCTTCCTCTCCTCGTCGAGGTGCACCTGGTCGCTCCTGGCGAGCATGTCCAGCGCCATCTCGACCATCCCCACCGCGCCCTCGACGATCTTCGCCCGCGCCGCGATGATGGCCCCGGCCTGCTGACGCCGGAGCATCGCCGCCGCGATCTCCGGGGCGTAGGCCAGATGGCTGATGCGGGCCTCGATCACGTCGACGCCGGCCTTCGACAGGCGCTCCTGGATCTCCCCCTTGAGGTCCTTCGCCACCTCGGCGGTGTTGCCCCGCAGGGAGACCACCCCCTCTTCGTGGGCGTCGTACGGGTAGCGGGTGGCGAGGTTGCGCACCGCGGCCTCGCTCTGCACCTTCACGTAGTGCTCGTACTCGTCCACCTCGAAGACCGCCTCCGCGGTGTCGACCACGCGCCACACCACGACCGCGGCGATGTCGATGGGGTTGCCGTCGGTGTCGTTCACCTTCAGCTGGCCGCTCTCGAAGTTGCGGACTCGGAGCGAGACGCGCCTCTTGCTGAAGAAGGGGTTGGCCCAGCGGAGCCCCTCGTCGCGGGCCGTCCCGCGGTAGGCCGCGAAGAGCTGGAGCACCTGTCCCTGGTTGGGGGCGACGGTGAACAGCCCGGTCATCATGAAGATGTCGGTGACCAGGACCACCGCGAAGGCCACCAGCCCGGGCCCGTCGCCCACGCGAACGGCCCGGAAGATCCCCAGGGCCGCCACCACCAGGATGATCAGGAAGATCATCAGCATGAGGAGACCCGACGCCGTGTGCCGCTCTTTCTCCTGGATCATCTCTCGTTCCTCCTGTCTCACGACGTCGCCGAGACCCGCGTCCACTTTCTAAGATATCTACATGATATCATAATGACACCGTGTTGTCAAGAAGGGACGGCTCGGGCGGGGACGTCTCTCTGTCTCCGTGCTCGGAGACCGACACCGCGGGAGGGACGACGGGCGGGGTCCGGTGGGGTCAGGGCTCGACCTCGGACTCCTCGGCGGCGGACCGGCGGGCACGGAGGAAGAGCCCGAGGGCCACCAGCCAGGCACCCAGGGCGAGGAGGACGGAGAGGCTGTTCAGCCACGTCCACAGCGGCGCCCCGCCGGACGGCACGAGCCGGCCCAGGGCGACACCCGGACCCTCGGTCAGGACCCCGGCGAGGGTGACGAGGAGGAGGAAGGTCCCCCAGCCGGCCAGGGCCCAGGCCGCGAACAGCCCCCCGCGCACCAGCCAGCCGCCGATGCGACGGATGGCGTCGGCCCGGCGGCTCATCCTTTCCGCCTCGCCAAAGGGCGACGCGTCACTACCTGATCACCGCATCCGGCTTCGACAGCTCTTCGAGGTAGTTCAGCAGCGTCGGCTCCTGGTAGCCCAGGCCCTTCGCCTTGGCCGCCGCCTTCTTGAAGTTGTCGGCGTCCTTGAGACCGAAATGGGCCCACGCGAGGGTGGCCCAGATGGCCGCCGCATCGGGAGCGAGGGTCGCCGCCTTCTCCAGGAGCGGGATTGCGGCCGTGTACCGCTTGAGCTGCACCAGGGCCTGGCCCAGGGAGAAGAAGCCCTCGGCGCTCTCGTAGCCCGGCCGGGCAGTGGTCTCGGTCAGCACCTCGACGGCTCGATCGAACTGCTGAGCGCCGGTCAGCGCAGTGCCCCACGCGGTCTCGTAGGTCGCGTTGCCCGGGTCGAGGGCGACCGCCTTCTCCAGCGGGGCCACCGCGGACGCCGCATCCGACTTCAGCTTCAGCTGGACCCGGCCGAGCTCGTACTGCGCCTCGGCGTTGTCCGGCTCGAGCTCCGTGGCCTTCGTGAGCTCGGCCACCGCCGCGTCCGTGTCGCGCCGCTCGAGCTGGGCTCTGGCCAGGGCGAGACGCACCGATGCCGACTCCGGGTTCTCGTCCCGGAGCTGCGTGAGGTCCTGCTCGGCCAGGGCCTGGTTGCCGCCGGCGAGGTCCTCGAGAGCCCGGGCCACCTTCACCTCGGTCACGAGGGCCTGCGCCTCCGGGTCGTTCTCGGCCATGGCCGCGGCGATGGAGGCGTCACCGAGGGCCTCCTGCGCCCGGCCGACGGCGATCTTGACCCGGGCCATCTCCTTGTAGGCCTCGACCGCCCCCGGGGAGGTCTCGATCACGCGCGTGAGCAGCGGTTCCGCCTCGGCGGCGCGGCCGGAGGTCCGGAGTACGCTCGCGAGGCCGATGACCGGGGCCATGCGGGTCTCGTCCGCGGCCATGGCCGCGCGATAGGCGGCCTCGGCCCCCGCCACGTCGCCCTGGGCGTGCAGGGCGTGGCCGAGGGCGGCCTGGGCCGCCGACCCGCCTCCGGCGTCGACGGCCTTCCGGGCCAGCGCGACCGCCTCGTCGACCTGGCCCTCCTTCACGCGCCGGTGGCAGATGGCGATGGTCGGCCAGATCCCCTCGGGGTCCGCGGCCACCGCGGCCTCGGCGCTGGCGGCGGCCTCGCTCATCCCGCGTGCGTCCTGGAGAACCGCCATGCGTCCGAGGGCCTCACCCCTGGACGTCCCCTCGAGGCCCTTCGCCGCGACGCCGTAGGCGTCGATGGCGAGGTCGAGCTCGCCGCGCTCCTCGCGGAGCATTCCGAGCCTCAGCGCCATCTCACCGGTCGCGCCCACCGCTCGCAGCGCCTGGGTGAGGGCGTTGGCCGCGCCGTCGGAATCGCCCGCGGCCAGCTTCGCGTCGGCCTCCGCCACCAGCTCCGCCGCCGTCTTGTCCGGAGCGGGGACCATCTCCCCCTCTTCTTCTTCCTGAACCCCGCTCGCACCGGCGGCCAGAAGGAGCATCGCCAGCAGACATGCCCATCGCTTCATGGAGCCTCCTCATCCCGGGGGGATACGGTGCCGTCGTGTCGTCTTGCATGACGGCGGGTCCGCTCGCCGCGGGGAATGCTAGGCCCCTGGGCTCGCGCAGGTCAATCCTCCAGATGCACTGGACGCCCGGGAAGGACGACCCCTGTGGGCGCCTGCGGGCAACCCCCCGCCCCTCAGCGGCTTCCGGGAGTGCGCTTCGTCCTTTACCGTCCCCTTTAAGTTGTGCTAGATTCGCTCGGTTCTACTAGATATTGGGGGTTTGTCCTGGGATCCATGCGTCTCGACTCGGTTGAGATTTCCGGCTTCAAGAGCTTCTGCGACCGGCAGGCCGTGTCCTTCGATGGCGGCGTCACCGGCATCGTCGGTCCGAACGGCTGCGGCAAGAGCAACATCTCCGATGCCATCAGCTGGGTGCTCGGCGAGCAGAGCGTGAAGAGCCTCCGCGGCACGTCCATGGAGGACGTGATCTTCGCCGGCAGCACCAGCCGCCAGCCGCTGCAGATGGCCGAGGTCAACCTGAAGGTCAAGGGACTCAACGGCAACAGCCCGGACGGCTCCCCCGACTGCACCGTCACCCGGCGCCTCTACCGCAGCGGCGACAGCGAGTACCTGATGAACGGCCGGATCTGCCGCCTGCGGGACATCCACGAGATGTTCATGGACACCGGGCTCGGCTCCAAGGCCTACTCGATCATCGAGCAGGGCAAGATCGGGCAGATCCTCTCCACCAAGCCCGCCGACCGGCGCGCCATCATCGAGGAGGCGGCGGGGATCACCAAGTACAAGGCCCGCCGACGCCAGACCCAGCTCAAGCTGGAGGCGGCCCAGCAGAACCTCCTCCGGGTCAACGACATCGTCAACGAGGTCGAGAAGCAGCTCGAGAGCCTGAAGCGGCAGGCAGCCCGGGCCCGCCGCTGGCGCGCCGCCCGCGAGGAGATGCGCGGGGTGGAGCGCGTCGTCTACGGCCGACGCTTCCTCGAGCTCGACGAGCAGGCGCGCGGTCTCGACGAGAGGCACGCCACCGAGGCCGAGCGCGAGCGGGCGGCGAGCCTCGCCCTCGAGACGGAGGAGGCGCAGATCGAGGTGCGTCGCCAAGGTCTCTACGAGCTCGAGGCCGCCCTGGAGGAGGCGCGGGCGCGCCTCGGCGAGCTCACCCTCGCCGTCGATCGCCACGAGGGGCGGGGCGGACACTGCCGCGAGCAGATCGCCGAGACCGAGGCCCGCACGCGCGAGGCCGAGCGCGAGGCGGACCAGCTGAGGTCCCGCGTCGGGCCGCTCGAGGAGTCCCGGACCACGAAGCAGGCCGAGGCGACGGCTCTTCGCGAGCGGCTCGCCGCAGCCGAGGAGGAGCTGCGCGCCGCGGAGACCGCGGTTCAGGAGGCCTCCACCCGCCAGGGGGAGGCGGACGCGGAGCAGGAGGGGGCACGGGAGGCGCAGGTGGCCCTCCTCGGGCGGATCGCCACCCTGCAGAACACCCGGGCCTCGGTCGCCGGCAACGCCGAGCGGGCCGCCGCCGACCTGCTCAAGCTCGCGGCCGAGCGTGAGGAGCTCGAGGGTGAGCGTGCGCGGGTGGGGGGCGCCCGCGACGCGGCGCTCGTGCGCCGCCAGGAGGCGGAGGCGCTCGAGGCCGAGCTCGCGCGGGGCCGCGACGAGGCGATCGCCCGCAGCGGGGCGGCTCGGACCCGGGCCGAGCAGCTGACCCACGAGGTCGAGACGCTGCAGAGCGAGCGGGACGGGATCGCCGGACGACGGGAGTCGCTCGAGGAGATGGTGGACACCCACTCCGCCTTCGACGAGGGCGTGCGCGCGCTGCTCGAGCAGCCCGAGGGACTCGACGTGGAGGGCGTGGTCGCCGACACCCTGGAGGTCGAGTCGGAGTACGAGCGGCCGGTGGAGGCCTTCCTGGGCGACCGGCTCCAGGCGGTGCTCGTCTCCGACGCGGCCCAGGCGCTGCGGGGGATCCGGTGGCTCCAGGCCTCCGGCGCCGGCCGTGGGGCCTTCCTGCCCCTCGCCTCCGCACGCACACGCTCCGACTGCGGCCCGCTCCGGACGATCGCCCAGCAGGAGCCGAAGGCGCTCGGCCTCCTGTCCGACTTCTACCGCGTGAGGGGGCCCCACGCCGATCGGATTCGCGCGTCGCTTCCCGACGCCCTCGTCGTCGACACCCTCGAGGAGGCCCTCGAGGTCGTCTCGCGTCAGGGACCGGTGGCCGTCGCCACCCTCGCCGGCGAGACGTTGCGCGGCGCGGTGGTCGAGGGTGGGCGGAGCGTGAAGGGGCTCCTCGCCCCGCGACGCGAGGTGCGCGAGCTGGCCATCCGCCAAGAGGAGATCGAGGCCCGCGTGCGGGCGGCCCGGGCCGCCCAGGCCGAGGCCGCGACCGCCGCCGAGGCCGCGGCCGCCGAGGCACGCGCGCTGGAAGAGCGGATCCACGCCGCGGAGAAGGACCTGGTCGCGGTGCGGCACGACCTGCAGGCGGCGGAGGAGGAGGCGTCGCGCCTCGACCGCAAGGCGGCGATCCTCGAAGCCGAGCGTCACCAGGCGGAGGAGGAGCAGGGGGCGGCCGCCGTGCGCCTGGCCGAGGTCGACCGGGACCTCGCCAGCACGGAGACGGAGCGCGCGGAAGGCCACGAGCGTCTGGCCCGGATCGCGGAGGCGGTGACCCGCGCCCGCCAGGCCGCGGAGGCCGCGCAGGGACGCCACGCGGAGGCCCTCAGCCAGCTGGCGACGTTGCGCGAGCGCCTGGCGGCGACGGAGAACGAAGGCCGCCGCCTCGACGGTGATCTCGCCGAGCTCGCCCGACGCATCGAGGCCGCGCGCACGCGCGCCGTGGAGACGACCACCCGGGGCACGGAGCTCGCGACGGAGCTGGCCGAGGTCGAGCGGCTCCTGGCCCAGGCCCTGCTCGACCGCGACCGCGTCAAGGGCGAGGTCGGGGTGGCCGAGGTCAAGGTGCACGAGGTCAAGAGCGAGCTGGAGGGCCGCGAGCAAGGCCTGAAGGAGCGCCGCCGCGAGCGCGACGTGCTGCGCGACGCGCTGAACGAGCTCGAGGTGGCGCGGGCCCGTGCCGGCTCCGACCTCGACCACGTCGCCCGCGAGTGCCACCAGGCGGTCGGGCAGACGGCGGCGGAGGCGGCGACGACGCTCACCGACGAGGACAAGGCCCAGGAGCTCGAGGCCCTGGCCACGCGGGTCGAGGAGCTCCGCGGGAAGATGGAGCGCATGGGCGCAGTCAACGTCCTCGCGGTGGAGCAGGCGCAGGAGCTGGACGAGCGCCACACCTTCCTCACCGCCCAGCGCCAGGACCTCCTCGATTCCATCGCGGAGCTCGAGCAGGCCATCCGAAAGATCGACCGCACCTCGCGCGAGCGCTTCCAGGAGGCCTTCCGGGTCATCAACCAGCACTTCGGGGAGACCTTCTCCCGGCTCTTCGGCGGAGGAACCGCGGGGCTCTCGCTCATCGACGAGGAGGACATCCTCAACAGCGGCATCGACATCATGGCCCAGCCCCCGGGCAAGCGACTCCAGAACGTCCTGCTCCTCTCGGGTGGCGAGAAGGCGCTGACCGCGATCCATACATGGTCGAGGTGTTGCCGGTCAAAAACAGCGACTTGGAATCCATCAAGGTGTCGAAGATGCAAACCTGGTTGCTTGTGGCGCACCCGGCGCTCGCCTGTCCTTCCCGCAACGCATTGATGGACAGGGCCGGGATGGAGTTCAGGTAGACGTTGACCGCCCGCGAGCGATCGAGATAGTCATATACGGTGTCGACGGTTTTTTCGGTCGGAACGCCATCGAAGTACTCGAGGGCGCCGATCGAGGTCTCCACTTTGTCCGGAGCTGTGACCGACGCCGGGATGTCGGTGGTCATTTTCAGCTTGGGGATGTCCTTGGTAGTCTCGGTCTCGGTGGGTGATTCGGCCGGTGGCGCGCACCCGGCGACGGCGAGTGCGAGCCACGTGGTGAGTGCGATGAAGTAGGTCCTTATTTCGTTCATGATTGCCTCCTAAGTCTCTTTTCCAAAAGGATCTCGGCGATGTTCATGATTCGTCTTCGATCTGCTCCACCTTGAGGATCGGCAGGTGAAGCGAATGAAGGGTTTCGAGTACGCCGCTCAGCTCGGCTTGGTCGCGGAGCTGCCCGGCCAGGGTCGTTTGAGGGATTCTACCGGCCTGACTGGTTGCGGTGATCGCCAGGCCGCCGAGCCGGTCGCTCCAGTCGGCGCTCAAAGCGCCCTGGACCACGATGCGATAGGTGGCGGGTCCCCCGAATTCGATGTCCTTGTAATGATTCGAGGTCGGCATGGTTGAATCTCCCGTCATTTCGCCGCGACCGGGAACATGAAGTTGACCTGGACTCGGATTTGGCTGCCGGCGGCGCCCTCCGGATGTTCCGAGTTGTAGTAGTAGCCAAAAAGGAGGTTGACGGGGCGTGAGCCGAAGCGGGTTACCTTGGAGACCTGGACCCCCCAGGGGATCGTCCATCGGTTGCCGGAGTCCGCCTTCCAGTTGGCGGTGACGATCGGTACCGTTCCGATGGCCCAGCCACCTCCGAAGTTGTAGTTGACGAAGTACTGGGCCGTGAATTGGTTGGTGTCGTCACGGTCACCGTCGCCCGCCACCGACCACACATTGCTCACCAGCCCACCCATGGTCCAGCGTCCGATCTGTAAAAAGACGACCCCCGATGGGCCTAGCCCGAACTTGCCGGAGCCCAGGACCTCGGGATTCGAGGCGCTTGGGAGGTTGAAGGAAGGCCCGACTCCCCAGGTCAACTTGCCGCTCTTGGCTGGTGACAAAAACAAGGTCATGTTGGTGTCGCCAAAACCGAAAGTGGAGTCGGTCTCCCCCTGCGGTACGCTGTTGATCGGGATAATGGTACGGGAGATGACGTTCCACTTTTCGCCCGTAAAGGGGATGACCGGCTGTACGTTGAGGTTGAACAAGGTGCGCTCGTACGGTCCAGAACCCAAATTGTAGTTGGCCTGCATCGGCAAGGTGACCAACGTCGCGAGGGGGTTCTGGGCCGCCTTGGCCAGGGCCGCCGCATCCGTTGCCGCCTCCTGTGCCGTAGCAGCCCCGCACAAAGCCGGCGAGTAGATCATGGCCAGCGTTAGTAGTGGTATCAGTATCCAAGCTCTCATGCCGTTCCTCCCTTAGGTTACAACGTCCGGGCCGGAGTCAAATGTCATGACGGCTCCCAGTCACAGGTGAGTTTAGCCACTACTGCCGTTCCGCGAATCCCCAGAAACGAGGGGGAAACTAGGGAGAAATAAGGGGGTTGGCGGTAAAAAGGTCAACAAATAAGAGCTCAGGTACCTTTTCGACAAGGAGAGCATGCAAAAAGGTAGCTGCCCTTTTCCCCCGACCTGATCTAGTAGGCGTATAATAGATTAAACAAAAGCCGACTTCCGGCAGATGGAATGGACGGGGACAAAACATGACAAACATCAAGGTCATCGTAGAGAAGCACAAAGACGGCTACGTCGCCTACCCCTTGGGGCTCAAGGGCGTCGTGGTCGGTGAAGGAGATACCTACGAGGAGGCGCTTGCCGACGTCCGCTCTGCGATCAAGTTTCACATCGAGACCTTCGGAAATGAAGTACTCCAATCCGACCCTCCGGTCCTCGAGGCGTTCGTCGCTGAGGCCGGAGTCGCCATCTGATGTCGAAGTTTCCAATTGACGCACCCAAAACGCGCGTCATCAAGGCACTTCAAACCCTCGGGTCGAAGTCGTTCGCGAAGGCAACCACGTGGCTATGGTGCGTGAAAATCCAGACGGCTCCCGCATCCCGCTCACCATGCCGAACCATAAGCAGCTAAAAGAGTTCCACCCTCCGTGCAATATGCAATAAGCCGGAATCCCGAAAAACGACTTCCTCACTGCCTACGTGAAGTCTTAGGCAACCAGGGCCGGCGGATTCATTTTCGATTACCAGGAACAAAGTATTGAAGATCACGTCGGAACGATTGGGGTGGTTAAACCTCCATCCAGAAATTCCAGAAATGATCGGAAAATGCAGGATTGCCGGTAAAAAAGAAGGGGATCAGCCCGAATGGCGTTTCAGGATCCCCATGGCCTCAGCGCGGTCGATCGCCTCCCGGCGGCTCCCAACGTGAAGCTTCTGGTAGACGTGCTTAAGATGGTAGTTCACCGTGTGGATCGAGATGAAAAGCCGGTCCGCGATCTCCTGGTTCTGGAAGCGCTCGGCCAGAAGCTCCAGAACGTCGATCTCGCGTTGCGTGAGGGCGTCGGGATCGGGTTGACTTCTCGCGGCTGGCGGCTCGGAGCGTGAAATCGGCGATGCTTTGGCCGGGACTACCCTACTTCCGAGCTCGAAGGCCACCAGCACTTGGCGGATGAAGCTCTCCTCATCACCTTGCCCTCTAAGGCGCTCGAGGAGCCCCCTCATCACCGGTCCCGCCTCGACGAACGGCCGGATCCCGCCACCTGGCTGTGCTAGGGTTACCGGTTCCTCCAGGGTCTTCAGGGCTTCTTTGGTATGTCCCTGCTTCTCCAGCACTAGGGACTGCAGGACCGCGATCTCGATCGTCTGGCACGTGAACCGCCAGGTCTCGCTATACCCCCGGATGGTGGCGAGCAGCTCGGTTGCCCTTCTGAGGTTTGCTTCCGACTCGCCGGCGATTAGCACCCGCGCATGAGTGATCGCAGGAACCTCCAGCCACACGAAGAGATCGCCGGGCGTCTGCGCGTCGCTGACGGATTGCACCCAATCGACAGACGGGTTCTCGTCACCTTGGAGCAGCGATAATCGCGCCCGGGAGGAGTGGGCCACGGACAAACACACCGGGTCATTGAGCTCACGGGCGAACTCCTCCAAACGTTCGACCGTCTCTTTCGCTTCGTCCTGCTGTCCGCGGAGCTGGTTCGAGGCCATCCATCCTTTCACCGATGGCAATGGCCGAACCGGACGCATTCTCAACAGCTTGTTTCTCATTCAGGAAGATCTACTGACACTACCCATTCTTTATCTGAGTAGGTGAACCAACGGGAGGGCCAAGGCGACGAAGAGGATGTAGACCATCGTGGAGATGATCTGCGACAAGCGGGAGGCTTTGATCCGGGTCTCGGCGTCGAACTCGTCCCCGAGGTAGCGCGGAGTTTCGAAGCCCTGCACCACGATCAGCGTGCCGGCGATGATGGTCAGCACTTGCCACGGGGTGTGATCGAGGTTCCGGGGCATCTGGATTCCGGCGGCCGATTTCCATGCCATCCAATCGAAATGCGCGAAGCCCAGGAGCAGAAGCGCAATGATGGCGAAGGTGACGACAAGCGCCCAACCTTCGAGCACCTCGAGCATCTTCAGGCCCTTGAAGACGCCGATGGCGACGATCAGGATGATCACCGAGGTGGTCAAAACGTTTTCGTTGACCATGGTGTCCATTCCGAGGCTGCCGAGGACAAAGGACGACAGGATGTGGAGATAGAGACAGACCGAGATGACATAGGCCAGGATCAGCGAGAGATCGGAGGCCCGCTCGAAGGCTTCGACGGCCTCCCCCGGATTGCCGGCCAACACCGGCTCGGCTTTCCTGATGTTGAAACGGATCACGCTGCCGACCGCGATGGCCAGAGTGCAGACGCCGGCCATAGCAACCACCGACATGGACCCGACGGCGCCGGCGAGGATCGGGACAATCACCAGGAACCCGCTGCCAAAGATGGACGCCAGCGGCGTCATGGTTGCCTTGACGAGTGGTATGGAGATTCGGGTCATGGTTCAATCCTCATGGGGTATTCAGAACGAGAACTGACTGCTGAACTGGATCCGGTTGACGGTGCCTTCCGCTCCGCCTTTGTCCTGTCTCCCGCCGCTGAGAAACTCGACGCCGAACATGAGCGGTGTATCGGGTCGCCAGATCAAGTTCAGGCTGAAGTACGCGCTTTTCTTGCCCACATCATCGGGCTGGGACTCGATGTGGTCGACCTCGATCGACGAATAGAGGATCGCCGAGCTCAGCGTCGGGCTCCAGCCGTGTCCGAAGCCAACGTAGTAAGCGAAGAGCGGTATGAGCTCGAGGCTCGAGGTGGCCGGGTCGTAGACCGAGTTGACAGAGAGATCATTGTAGTAGCCGCCGGTGCCCTCACCGTAGCTGGTTTCGAAGACCAAGTAGCTGCGCGCCGGCAAAGGCACCTTGCCTGAGCCGGCAAGACCCCAGGCTGTGGCACTTGCCACCGGACCCTCGTCGGCGGCGGCTCGGAGGTCGCGCAGAATCGCGCCCGCCCGCAGGTGGCCGGCTCCGTGCGACCATTTCAACGTGCCCACCAGGTCCGGCCAGCGGGTCAGAATATCGGCGCCCTGCACGGTGCCGTCGCCGGGCTGCTCGAGCGCTACCCTGAGGTCGAGCTGATCGGCGATTCCCTTCGACCAGCGCACCATGGGCTGGCGAGTCGCGATGGCGCTGCCGGGTCCCTCGAAATCGAGAATGTCCGGCCAGGCCTCGAGGTCGACATAGGTCCCCCACGCCTGGCCAAAGAGCAAATCGCCGCCCCAGAGAACACCTTCGAGCTCGCCATAGGCCTGACGCATCCGAAGACTCGGCGTCGTGGAAAGTGCGTTACCAAAGAGGTCCAAAGAGACAAAGGTCTTCAGGCGTCCAAGCTTGGTGGGCGTCCTCGATTCAAAGGTCAAGCGACTGGTATTGACGCAAAAGCTCGTCCGGCCTTCCGACCCTCCCGCCGGGGTTCCGCCGTCGGTCGGGATGGTCGCGGTGATGAACTGGCAGGGCGCGCCGATTGCATCGTCGTCGTAGATCAAGTCGAGCTGCGCGAATCCGCCGATGGCGAACCGGGTCTTAGAGCCGAATAGGTTGAAGGAACCGGGCCAGTCGGATTCCGCCGGTTGTGCGTCCGCAACGGGCGGCTCGGGTGCAGGCTCCTGCTCCTGGGCAAGGCTGATCGTAGCGTTGATTAGAAGCAAGCCAAGCGTTGCGAGACCACGGATCCAGACTTTCGTCCTCGGGATCGACCTGCCGTTCTTTCCTGATATGCGTCGTGTGCTCATAGCGTGACCTTCGGCCTAGAGATCGTATTGCCGACGAGCAAGCCCGCCGCGATCGTGAGAGCGACCACAAACATCTGGAGAAGCTGTTGCTCGCCGGTGGCGACCTGCCCGGCAGCGATGGCGGCCAGGCCGCGGAATCCGATGCTGCCGCTCACCAGGAGGACGATGGCCGGAAGGAGCACGATCGAGGTCGGTCGTTTCGTCCTTCCGGCCCAGAGGTTCGCGACGACGACCGCGACGATCGTCCCGAGCAGATTGCCGAGGTTGCCACCGGCCAGGGCGCTGCCGAGTACGATGCCGCCATAGGTGCCGGCGCAGACGAGGGCGGCCCAGACGAAATCTCGCCGCGAGGTCTGAAAGATCACGCACAGGCCACGATCAACAGGGGGATAAACAGCCACAGCCACTGAGCCTCGACGGCTGCGCCGGCAGGCGCAGCGGGATCTTGGCAAGCGACACGAGCCCGACTCCGAGCCAGGCGCCGATGAACTGCTTGGCCAGGTAGACCAGCCCGCTCATGAGGTTTGCGGTGCCGGAAACGACGTGCTGACAAACAAGCTCGATCAGGCCCAGGCTGACGGTGTAGCCCGGCAGCAGCACCGCGATGGACGCGAGGGTGACCATGACGACATTGAGCTCCGGCAGCCGGAGCCTCGTGGCGGTCGCCAGCGCGGCGGCGACAAACGCGGTCGACAGCGGCAGCCATTCGGCCGTGCGCGCCCCGAACCGCCCGGACAGCACCACCATGCCGTAGACGACCAGGCTGAGGAGCGTCGCCAGCAGCACGTCCCACCACCCGACGGAAAAGAGCACCGCCAATCCTGCTCCGACCGCCGCATAGCTGAAGGCGCCCGCCAAAACTCCCCAGGGGTGGGGGGTCCTGGCGATTTCGTCCAGGCGAGCCGTAGCTTGCGACACGGAGACCTGCTTGGCCGCGACGGCATCGACAAGCTCGCCGACCTGGGCCAGCTTGGCCAGGTCGAGACCGGTGCCGGGCAGCGTCGCGACATGCACTGCCTGCGGATGATCGTCATCCTCCTGGAATGCGAAGACCATTTCCGTCGGCGTGGAGCGGAAGACGCCGCTGAAACCGAAGGCCGTGGTCAGGCGGGAAAGAAAGGCCTCGAGCCGCCCGGCCGACGACCCGTAGCCGTGCGCTGCCTCGCCGATGCTGATGACCAATCGGCAGACGTCATCAAAACTCGGAACATCGGATGTCTGTGTAGTACCCATGATCTCCTCCGTTGAACTCTCCGGCGCAGGTCCTCATGGCGTTCTCGATCCCGTGCGATCCCGCATCGTGTCTTCCAGGCTTCTCTTGTGCTGCCGGCAGCAGCTCAGAGTCGGCGAACAGCTTCGACAACACCGGGAGCGGAGAGTTCTCCGCTCCCGGTCATTGGTCGCTTTCGACTACAGGGTGTTCTTGTAGACCTTGCCGTCTTTGACGACGAGTTTCAGGTGGTGTTCGTGGTCTTCCACAATCGCCACGTCTTCAATGGGGTTCTTGTCGTAAATCAACACGTCAGCCATGGCGCCTTGCTCGACCACGCCGAGTTTTCCGTACATATTTCGCTTCCCGCAAAGCGCAACACAATCCGCGGCGTTTCCGGTGGCCTGGATCATGATTTCCGCAGAGGTGAACCAGGGCTTTCTTAGCGTGAGGTCCTTGAGCTGGTCCTTCCTTCCTTCGTAATCAAAGAGCAGGTCGGTGCCGTACACCATCTTGACCTTGTACTTCTTAGCCAGCTTGAACATATTGTCCATACCATCAAGGGCTTGCTTCAGTTTGCCGGCGCGGACTGGATCGGTATAGATGGGCTTCAGCATCGCCATCACGTATACCTGTGGGGAAAGGATGGCCTCTTTTTCTGCCAGCAATTCCATGGCTTCTTCATCGATGAGGTGGCCATGCTCAATGGTCTTGACCCCTGCATTGAGTGCTCTTTTGATACCGACAGGATTAAACACATGGGTTGCCACATAGGTGCCGTAGTCTTCGGCTACCCTTACCGCAGCCCTGGTTTCTTCCTCGAAGAACTCATTCACATAAAGCGGATCGGTAAAGGATGAGACGCCCCCACCGTTGGCGATCTTAATAAAATCCGCGCCAAGGTAGAGATTATGACGAGCCGCAGCCATCACCTGGTCTACACCGGTGGCCAGAAGACCGCAGTTCATTGCAGGATGCTCCACTGTACTCAGGGGGCCACCCCATTCCTTGGGCATCTCGTTCGGATTCCGAAAATCCACATGGCCCGAATACTGCGCAATCAAGCTGCCCGATCCATAGATCCTGGGGCCGGGCAACATTCCAGTGTTGATTGCTTTTCTCAATCCAAAGATATTGCCTCCCACATCACGGCAGGTAGTAACCCCGCGCATGAGCATTTCTTCCGCCTCATGCACAGCCATACAGGTCACATATTGAAAAGGTCCATTAAAGAACTCCGCCTGTGACACGCCCATCATGAGATGCAGATGGTTGTCGATAAGACCCGGTGAAAGGTATCCACCCTTGCCATCGATGACATGCCCATAGGCATCCTCCTTGCTGCCTGCCGGGATGATCTTTTCAATTGTGTTATCGAGTAGAACTACATCTTTTCCTTTGATCAGGTCTTCTGATCTTCCATCAAAGATGCTGATGTTCTTGATGAGTGTTCTGTGCTCGTTCTTTTCCACCGCATGGGGACCCTTGTTGAAGGAATGTGGATTTGGATGTCTGTTGCCCATTTTGTTCTCCTTAAATTGTTAATGGTCTTAAAGTTATTAATATGACGGTGTTCTGATTTCTGAGCTCTGTTCTTGACAGTCAACCCTCTGTTGATCGAGTGCGGTGGCAGGGAACCTCCTCGTTCTGCGCCGCAGCGGTCCAACGCCGCCCCGATCGCGTCAAAATCGCAGGTGTCGCTTCTGGCGATGAAGACCAGTTGAGTCTGCGGCGGCTGCCCGTTCCAAGAACCCTTCACCGCCAGGGTCGCCCTTCGGCCGACGAGCTGGAGCAGGGTGCGCTGGTGCGGTTTGTCGGCTGCGTAGACGAAACCTTTGGCACGGAGCAAGGTCGGCGGGAGGTTCTGCAGCAGCTGCTGCAGCAGACCGAGGCGAAGCGGGTTTGGCGACGTGTAGGTCCAGGTCTCGAAGGCGAGACCGTGATCGTGGTGGTGGCCGTCAGACGACGCCGGACCCGGTCCTTCCGGGTCATTGCTGTGGACTCCGAGGAGGACCTCGATGGGCAGACGACAGTGGTCGGCCTCGAGGATCCCGACCCCTGGCCTGGACCGGAGGATTCGATCTCGAGCCGCCACGAGACCCGCGGGATCAACCAGATCGGTCTTGTTCAGAACGACCAGGTCGCTACCGGCGATCTGCCGCACCAGATCCGCTTCGTCGTCGGCACATGAGGGAAGCCATTCGGCATCGACGACGGTGATCACCCCATCGAGCAGGACCGTGCCCCAGATCTTCGGTTCCATGAACGTCCTGACCACGCTGGCCGGGTCGGCCACGCCGCTCGACTCGATGACGATGTGATCGGGAGGTTCGGGACGATCCGCCAGCTGCAACACCGCACTGATCAGATCACTGCGCTGATGACGCAGCAGATGCAGCCGTTGGCCAGGCTGACCATGCCCTCGCTGACATCGCTGATCAGCTCGGCGTCGATGTTGACCGCGCCGAAATCGTTGACCACCACCGCGACGCGACGGCCGTGGTCGCCGTGCAGGATGTGGTTGATCAGCGTCGTCTTGCCCGCACCGAGAAACCCGGCCACGACCGTGACCGGGATCGGTGCGAGGGTTTGACTTTTTCTACTGACGGCTCTTCTCTCATCGATGGAATACTCATCTAGCCTTAGCAATATGTTTTACGAGCCGACCGGGCGTACCCGGCCTGGGTCCGGCTCGTACGCTGGGCAGGACACCCGACACTCAGAAAGGCGAGGATAACGAAGCGTCTCATTGCTCATTCCCTCCTTCATCAAGTGCCGACGCCGCCTGTCGGTGCCGGGGTTTCGATGAAAACCTCGGTCAGCGTCCTAAGTGTCTACCAGGAAGCGGCGCCGCACATCCCTTGAAATAAGGGGAAAATAGGGGGGACGACTTGTCGTCGGTCCCTTCCGCGGAGAAGTAAGTAGCTCCCCATCCATGGAGAGCGGACTTACGGTTGCCAACCTGTGGAAGCCAGCCGGGGCCCGCTTCACCCTCCAGGCCACTCAGAACGTGTACCCGATCGAGCTCGTCACCGAGAGGTCAATCCCTTCTAGTGTCCTGTATCAGTGGATCGTTGCAAAAAGCTCGAGGTCATTTTGTGTGCTGGCAAGGCGTGCCGACGAAGAACTATCGTGATATTTCGAGGAGGCGCAACGCAGTCAGCGCGCAAAAGGGGCCGAGATTTATGTGACGAATTACTGACACAGGGCACTAGGGCTTGCCGTGCCACATGAGCCTCTCTCGATCCAGCGACGGCGCTATGCTCGCGGCAGATTCAACGCGAGCAAGTTATGCGCTTGACAACATATGCTGTTGAACATATATTAATAGCATGGTAGAGGTCGTCGCGACCGATGAGTTCAAGGAGTGGTGGGAGGATCTGGACGACGATGATGCGGTTAACGTCGCGCGGGTCGTAGACCTCCTGGAGTTGCAGGGAACAAGCCTAGGATTTCCGCACTCCAGTGCAATAAAGGAGAGTCGGTTTCCGCTCCGAGAACTACGGGTGCAATCGCGCGGCCGTCCGATTCGGGTCTTCTACGCCTTTGACCCATCGCGACAGGCGGTGCTTTTGCTCGCCGGGGCTAAGACCGGAGACGAGCGTTTCTACGAAACGTTCGTCCCGAAGGCAGAGGCCATCTGGCAGCAATACCTGGCCGAGGAGGAGACTAGGAGGGGATAGAAAGATGAGTGTCCATCGCTGGAACGATCTGAAGACGTCTAAGCTCACACCGGCTCAGCGGGAAGCGAATAAGCGCTGGGTTGAACAGGAGATTCTCGAGCTGAATCTTCGGACGTTAAGGGAGTTTTTGGGAAGAACGCAAGAGGAATTGGCGCGACTTTCAGAGACAACGCAGTCCGAACTCTCGCGGGCGGAACGGCGAGACGATCACCTTGTTTCAACGCTCCGCCGATACGTTGAGGCCCTTGGAGGAGAATTAGAGGTTGTGGCGACCTTCGGAAAAAAGCGCATTCGTCTCCAAGGAGTATAGCGGGTGAGTTGCCTACTCGAGAAGGCTAGACAGAACCCGCTCTTATCAGATCCATTCAGGAGTTTGTGGCTGGCAGACTATTCTGTCTTATAAGAATCTAGATGATTCGCTGGGTTTGCCCTGGAAATCGAGACCGGGCTACTGGCCCTCTCATCCCGAAACAGAAGATTTGATAGCCTGAGAATAGGAGAAGTAGATTCGTCCCCGATACCGACGCACCTGTCAAAGGCCCCTTGTAGCGCCTTGGCATCGATGCCGCCCCGGGCTCCGATCAAGACTATTCTCCGAGCGCGGAAGCTCCGAGCCCCAACGACCGGTTTCCTCGATGGTGTAGCGCCTGCCCACCATCTGCAGCACATACTTGTAGACAGGCAATTCTTCGAAACAGAGGATGCCCTTGGCGCGATAGACCCCTTCAGGTAACGTCCCCAGGACCGATCGCAGCCCGGGCAGTGACAAGGGACGATCGCTCGTCCAGTGCCAGGAGGTAAAGGCATGGTCATGTACATGCTTTTCACGATCTTGAGCAGAGCTCTGGCGCCATAACGCGAACGAACGCGACCCGGCTTCGAAGATCAGCTCCAGCGGAACCCGGCCATAGCTGACCTCGAGGATCCCACAGCTCTGCCCCATCTCGTGATGCCATATGACAACCCACCACCGCGAAGCAGGCCAGTCCGAGGGCATCGGACCAGACCATCCATTTACGATTCGAGATGTCCGTTTTGATGAAGAAATAGGTCACCAGGGCTGCGCCCATGCAGAGCAGCAGTTCGAAAGGATCTCGAGTCCACCAGACCGTGCGGCCCATCAGCAGGTCGCGAAGGGTGCCGCCCCCGATAACCGCAATGGTACCGATGAGTACGAAGCTCAGAACATCCATGCGGTGCCGCGCCGCATTCAAGGCGCCGCTGACCGGGAACACCACATCGCCGGCATACATAATCGCCTGCATACTGGTGCTGAGAGGTTCACTGGCCAGCGGCATGGTTTTTCTCCCTCACGGCCCGCGTGTTCGGAATTCTACTTCCGGATCGGACCACGTACGGCTGTCCCGGCATGGCCTTGGTATCGAGTTCTTCGTCACGGATCAGGAAGGTGCCGTTGACCATCACGTGCTTCATGCCTTCGGACAGCTGACAGGGCTCCTTGAAGGTGGCCTTGTCCGCAACGGTCTTCGGGTCGAAGACGATGATGTCGGCATCACAGCCTTCTTGAAGACGCCCCTTCTTTTTCGTCATCGGTGCGGCATCTTCGATGATCTGGGCGGGGATCAAGGAGCATTTCCTGATGGCATCCATCCAGCTCAACACTCCACGCTCCCGGACCCATCTCCTCAGGAAGTGGCAGTAGTTCCCTGCAGCGCGAGGGTGGCTCTGCAGTCCCTTGGGGAGGGGCCATTCATCGCCCAAGAACCATGTCCCTTTCTCGTCGGTGAAGGGGATCGCATCGGTGACGACGGCCCCGCCCGGATAAAGCACCGACATATCCAGCAGACTGGCGTCATGGGGGTTATTGTCTTCATCCAGGAAGTGGACGATGACGGCGTCTCCGGGACTGGCCTTCATTTCCTTCACAAACTCCTCTTTGTTCTTGAAGGCCGTATTCGTTTTCACCAGGGTGAAGTCGTTGAAGTGGACTCCCATCCTCATTTCGACGTCATCCGGATTGAATTCCGCAGCGGCAATCGCCGAGTTTCCTGCACCGTAGGTGTAGGCCTCGGTCGTCATCTTAACGCCCTGTTTTTGTGCATTTCGCACGACAGCAACGAACTTATCGATATCCCGAAGTCCAACACTGTTCATATGGCATACGTGGGTGTGGGCCCCGGTCGCTGCGGCGAGGCCAGCTAGTTGCAGCATACTCGCAACGCCGCTCTTGGGATCCAGCATGGAGACATTCTGGATATGGGTGTAGGTGGGCACATTGTACTTCGCAGCCAATTCCCACACGCGCATGAGTTCTTTGGAACCCGCGCCCGGCAGGTAGGCATGCAGCACACCGATGCCGATCCCCCCTTCCTTGAGCCCCTGCTCGGTCCATTCGATGATCTTGTCCACCTGATCCTCGGTGGCGACATTCTGGGTAAATTCCTTGATGTAGAATCTGTTGAAGACATACGGAACGGCATTGGGCTCGGGCTTGCCATTCACGGCCTGGTCCGGATTGATCGTGACCAGCCGGGCCGAGGCCCAGCCGGCGGAGGCGCCGTAGTTGATCGGCCGACCTTCTTTCGCGCAGTTATCGTAGAACTCCCCGATGGGAAGGATGCCGCCTTCCAGTTCCAGGGCGCTGGTGACGCCGTCGAAGGCCTGGATTCGGTTACTGGCGATATTCACCCCGTGAGAATGGAGGTCGATGAAGCCGGGAGAGACGATCATGCCGGAAACATCGATGACCTCCTTGCCCTCGAGGGGTTGGTCTGAGATGGCCGCGATCTGCCCGCCGTTAATACCGACGTTAAAAGCCCCATCGAGATAAGTCTCCGGATCAATCACCCGCCCGTTGTCGAGCACCACATCGAATTTCTCATTTTTTGGTGTCATTGTCTTCCTCCATCCTTTGGTTGGTCCCAAGTTTCTACCCGGAAGCGGCGCCGCGCATCCCTTAAAACGAGGGAAAAATGAGGGGGGTTCGGCGAAGGGGATCCGCCGCTAAACACAATAGTTGCTTCTATTGATGCCTGGACATCAGCTTACTTAGTCCTATGAGGCGATGTGACCGCCATCGAGCGCCATCGCCGAACGCCGGGGGGCCGATCCGGTTGAGGGTCATGGCTATGGGACTGGTCCCCCGAAGGTCGAAAGGTGCCAGGCACGTTGTTCCGTTATTAATTGACTTCTTCACTTCTCAACCAAGGCCAGTGAGCGATCCAGTTTGTTGAGGTCGACCGGGAATGCGCTGTCTCTGATTCTTCTGCGGCGGCCGCCTCCGGAGGAAGGTACGTGGACGCCCCATCCACGGAGCGGACTCGCGGTGGCCAACATGTGGAAGCCGGCCAGGTCCGCGTTACCCTCCAGGCCGCTCAGAACGTATACCCGATCGTGCTCGTCATCGAGAGGTCGTTCTTCGACGCGTCCTCGGTCGGTGGCCGTGAGTCGTAGCTGTCCAGGACGTTCAGACTGACCTTGAGATGGCGGACGATCTCCCAGCCGAGGCTGAAGCCGAGCTGGACCCGGAAGCGCGGCCTGTTGGTGAGGTTCGTGAAGGTGTTCAGGTTCAGGTTGACGCTGCGTTTCGGGGAGTCGGCGCTGTAGCTGGAAAATCGGAAGCCCGCGAGAGCCTCCGCGTTGGTGTCCACCTGTGACGATTCGGTGACGTTCTCCGAGTCGACGACCAGCCCAGCGCTGCCGATACAAAACCCTCTGCTCGACTCCCAGAAGAACAATCCGGCGCCGCCTCCGGCCACCGACCGGAGGTCGAATCCCTGCGCCGGATTGGACTGGAGCTGCGCGAGGCCGAACACGTTCGCTCTCCCCTTCAGGCTCCGGACGAGGTTGAAGCCCAGGTTCTGCTGACTCGCAGAGTCCGCCCCCTCCTGAGTGTTGAAGATGGAGCTCAGCCGGACGTCGGCAGTCGTCCTGCGCGTCCGGTACTGAGAGTCCGCAGAGAGGCTGTACTGAACCGCCTGGTTGCTTTGGGTGTAGCTGAAGCCCAGGTTGATCGACCCGTCCAGTTTCTTCCAGAAGCTATGCTCGAGCGGCGCGAGGAGGAAGACATCACTCAGCGCCAAGACCTGCGTCCCGAAGGGGCCAACGAGCTTCAGCTCCCCGGCCGCGGTCGGGTGCGTCCAGGACGCCGCAGTGGACGTCGTCCTTCGTGGATCGCACCTGGTAGTTGTAGCGGCTGACCAGTTGGGCGACGTGGCTCCACTTGAGGCTGATCGTGCCCGCAGCATCGGTGTCGAGTGAGAGACTCCCCTGCTTGAGCATCTTGATCTCGCCCTGGTAGCGATCGCCGTTGACCAGGACCACGATGTCGGTCTTGTCGTGGGCCAAGGCGGGGCCAACTCCGCCCACGACCATCGAGAGCAGAAGCGCGGAAAGCCCCCGGGCGCCATTGCCGAACGCCCGGGTGACAACGCCGCGAGCCGAGCTCATCGTTGTTTCTCGATCTCGCGCCTCAGAATCGGAATGCGACTGACGCAGACAGTTCGAACTGGTTGGCGTAGTCCGTGTCGGCGACCTGATAGCAACCACCCCAATCGGCTTTTTTCTATGATTATATATTGCTACTCGATCTTGATATTCACTCGTTATACAACCGTCTCGGCAAGAACCGGTACCGCTTCCAATTTCTCGTTCCACACCGTGAGAACCCTCGGTGATACAGATCATGTTGTCTTCGAGAATATGGATAGAGAACCGGTTGAGCGTGGCGGGCTCACGGTCATAGGCGGAGCACAACAACATCGGCCTCAGCCCACCGGCACGTTTTGGCACACACTCACACTTGACCAAGGAGTTGGTATGAAGTATTATCATACCAACAAGACAAGGAGTTCAAGGTGTCTCGAGCAAAGATAGCAATTTCTTTAAACGAGGCGACGGTTGCACGTCTAGATAGGCTCGTTGAGGAAGAAATCTTCCCTAATCGGAGTCAGGCCATCGAAGAGGCAGTCTCCGAAAAGCTGGAACGACTGGAGCGAAGTCGTCTGGCGCGGGAGTGCGCTAAACTCGACCCCATTTTTGAAAAGGGCCTCGCGGAAGAGGGAGTGTCGCAGGATTTGGCGGAATGGCCCAAATACTAAGAGGGGATATTCGTTGGGCTGACCTGAACCCAACCCGGGGACGAGAGCAAGCAGGCAATCAACCCGTTCTTGTTCTTAGTCAAGATGTCTTCAACAAGCGGTCTGGAACCGTCATTGCTGTCGCCCTGACGAGTGTGCCACAACGCGCCGGCTTTCCGCTCACTTTGGAGTGTGACGCCAAGGGTCTCCCGAAAAGATCTTGGATAAAGATCAGTCAGATCCGAACGTTGGCAGTCGAAAGAATCGGAAGGCGAATTGCTCAAGCAAGGCCAGAGGAAATGGCGCAGGTTGTCGAAGGGCTCAATGAGATTATTGGAGCTTAACAACCTGTCCCTTCTATAAACTCGACCATCCGATTTCGGACTACTCCCTTCTATTTATTCACCCATATTCTCGGCGATTGGAGAGCATTAATTCTCTCACAAATCCAAAATGACGTGCGGGTTTTGAGCATGAGCTGCAGATTTTTGAGCATAACGTGCAGATCATCGAAGGGTCGTCCCCGGAAGCAAAGACTCGAGGAGGAAGACATCGCTCCGCGCCAAGACCTGCGCCTCGGAAAGGCCGACGATCTTCAGCTCCCCGGCGCGGTCGGGAGCGGCCAGAGCGCCGAAGCAGACTCCGCCATTCGTGGATCGCACTTGGTAGCTGAACTTCACATCCCCTGTTTTAGGGGATAAATGAGGGATTATTGACGGTCTTGCGGGACCAGGCTAGATGGCCACCTGTAGCCGGATCTGAAATATCCAGACCCGCTCGGTGTCACTTCGATGAGCGCGAATGACATTGGTCAGGACGCGGTAGTGGCGTGTGGCGTACCAGTTGAAGGCAGCCGTGAAATCATTGAGGCGACCACCGGCGACGTCTTCATCATCCAGATCGATGCGAGAAAAGCGGAAGGCAATCTCGAAAGCTCCGAGCCCACCGGCGCCGTCGCGGAACTCTCGCTTGGGTTCCACGCGTTTGAAAGCACCTTCCCCCGGGACATACCTGCGCGTCTCGCCGGAGAGAAAGTAGCTCGCATAGACATAGAAAGCATAGAAGCTCGGGTTCGACATTTCCGACGAACTGACGCCGGTGAAGGCCGCCTCTCCCTGTATCGACAAGGGGCCCTGGATGAAAACGCTTTCGAAGATTCCCGTATGGACGGTCTCGGCGGGCATATCACCGGTGTCGACGAACTGAGGCGCAATATGGGATTCGGGTCGCTCGAGAAAACGCACGGTGTCGGTTACGGGGCGGCGTAGGTAGTCAACGCCGAAGTGCAAAAGACGGTGCTCGCTCCACGGGTGGAAGGCCCAGGCGAAACGCCCCGAGACTCCGAACCTATCTGTCGAACCCACGCCGAAATCATCCTCTTGTCTCAATATTCCGAGCGACCACCGCAAACGTTTCCGAGGTAGGTTGCCGTGGAAATGGAAGCCGGTGTTGCGGCTGGGAAGAAAAGCGCTCACCAGGCCGCGTTCGAGGAACGTGAGGTCGTTGCTGCTCGTAGCCAATTCGAGTCCGAGAGGGTTCTTGAACCGTCCGCCCCGAACCTTGATCGGAATCGGCAGGCCTACAAAATCGAGGAAAGCGTCTTTCAACTGCGGCGGATTGCTGACGGCAAAGTCATACTGAAACTTGTAATCGAAATGACGCAAAAACGTCCCTGAAGCATAAAGACGAGCCCGACGCCATTCTACATCACCATCGAGACTTCCAAGCGTTGTATCCACATCTTTTGAGTTCGCAAAGCCCGCCGAGTCATTTTGCACGGATCCGCCAATCTTCATGGCGCTAAGGTGCTTCAACCCGATGATGTGTAGTCCCTCATCCCAGTAGATGAATCGCTTTTTCTCTTTGTCCTCCTTTTTCTCCTCCTTGTCTTGACTTTGAGCCTTTGTCGATTCTTCTTGATGCGAATCGCGCGCCTCGGGGCGACTTGTCGCGGTCGATGGAATTGCAACCAGTAGATAAAGCAGTAGTGTGCAACCGAATGCGTTCTTGGGGACGCGACCCATTGCGAGTCTCCGGCGCTCTCTTAGGTTACTGGCTTTTGTGAATGCGGTTCCACTACCGCCTATGATGCCTGACATTGAAGCTAGTGTGACCGTGAAATCCAGTGTGACCGACGTGGGTCACTCCTCCGGCCGGGCCGCCCACGTGCGTGGCGCTCGTGGCACCCCAGGGGCCGACGTGATTGGAATGCGTATAGCCGCTATAAGGACCGCCCACGTGAGTCACACTTCCCACACCATGAGGACCGACATAGCCGACGTGGCCGCCTCCGGGCCGGAGATGGTCGTAGTAATGATGGTGGTACCAGCCGTAGTAGTAGTTGTCGTTATGGGACAGCAGAGCTCCCACCGCTACGCCGACGCCGAACGTGATGAGAGGCGCGGCAGGATTGGGTGGTTTGTATATCGCCGCAGGATCGTAGGTCGGGACGTAGACGATCTTAGGGTCCGCCGGGACGATCTCGATGGTGTCCTTGACGACAACGACCGTCAACTTGTCGGTCGATGTGAGATTGCCGGCGTGCTGCGCCTTCTTCCTTACGGTTTGAACCGCTTTTTCGACATCCGCTTTTTGTGCCTTTTCCGCATTGCCGAGACGTGTGGTCCAAGCCAAATCATCATCGAACTTGGAAAGAACCTCGGGATAGTCGAGAAGGGCCTGAACGCTTGCGGGCCACTTCGGATCTTTACTCTTGTTTTTGGGGTCGCTCAAGTAGTCACCGGCTTCCACCAGAACTGAAGGATATTGGCTCGCGTCCAGGACCTGATCGAGCAAAGGATCGGGATATAGCGCCACGGGCGCGACCAGGTTCTCGATCTCGGTCTCGTTGTGGGCCGTGGCGGCCAATAGGCCCTGAGCGGAGCTCAACAGCATGAGCAGAATTGAGGCAAAGGTGGTGATGCGTCTCATCGTTTGGTCTCCCCATGTTTGATCTCCTGTTGCAGAACATCGTCATGAACGGGGCCTTCCCTTGCCACCCCATGTGTACTGATAAACAACGGCGAGGGCATCGAAGTCCGCACCGAAACGGGTCCTAACGCCGCTCGCATAGATCACTCTCAGCGCATTACCCGGGCGCAGGGGAATCGCGAGCGTACACCCCAGGCGAACATTGCTTTGGATGTTGCCGCTTTGCTCGCCGTCCACCTTGATTTCGCCCCCCCGGCCGTAACCAAAGTTGAATGCCAGCCATAGACCGGGCCGAAAGCCCCGGATGATGTGTCCCTTGATCGAATAAAACGGATTTTGCTGTAGCGTTCGGCCTCCGAAAAAGTCGTCGTTGGTGGTGAAGAACAATCCGCCTCCCGCCAATTCGAAGTACCATCGCCGCCACTCTCGTGACATACCGATCTCCGGCCGGAAGGCCCAACGATTCGCTCCGAGGTTGAAGAATCGGTCCGGTTCATATTTGCCGGCGGGAGCCGTCACTTGAATTTCGGCGCCCACGATCGTCTTTTGCCGATAGCGAGCGAACTCCTTGACGTCCAGTGCCGGAGCTCCGAAGAGATTGACGGCGAAGCGAAAACGAGGGTCGCCCCAGCCCACGAGGTCCCGGGTGCGAAACTCACCGTCCACCAATCCTTCATAGCCGCCCCAGACGTAGGGAATGGACGCGTCGATTTTTGCGGAGAGCCCAAAGAAGTCGAGGGTCCGAACGTAGGCGAGCATGACGAGATCCAAACTGCCCTCGACATCCTCCAGCGGAAGGGCGGAATCCACCAGCACATTGCCGCCGGAGTGCCCATAGCTCACCCCGATGGCGTTCAAACCGACCGGAGCATTCCGGTAGAGCGCCGGCTCGAGCTCTTGAGCGGACGCTTGGTTCGCGGCGAGCGCAAGGACGGAAACCGTGAGTGCAACACAAAGTTTCGGTAGCCCTAGCTTCAGAATTCGCCATCGTAATCGCATGTGTCGCTTTCCATTCACCCGATGGACATCCGGCCCCTCGCCTGAGTCGTCATGGATGTCGTACAGGGCCGGAGTCCAACAGGTCTCCTTGAAGGAGAAACCTAACGCTCCGTCACCTTATTCAAGCGAACGGGCTCGCTCGAGTAGTTCTCGACCTCGAACTTATTCTTCTCCTTGTTGAACTTGAGCTTCACTCCAACCGCCATCTCTCCCTTCCCCTGCCACTTGCCTTTGTCGTCCTTTTCGAGCGCCAGAACGATGATCGAGATGGGATAGTCCATGGTCCTTGCACCGGCGGCGGCTTCTCTAAAACCAATGGGACGATCGGTGATCAAGACGATGTCTCTCTTGTTGCCCTGTTCCACGTTTCTGGAATAGCGCATGCGCGTGCTCGGAAACCCGCCTCTCATCGCGGCCGCCCCCATGCCTTCCGAACGCGCCCACCCTGTCTCTTTTTGCTTTTGGAGCGCGTCAACGAGCTTCTTGTCTCCCTGGTCTACCAGGACCTTGAAAAGCTCATCATGCTCGGCCTCGGTCGACCATCGGGAGATGTGGATCTCCACCTGGGTGCTCGTTCCGGGGGCGATGTTCGACATATTGACCGCAAAGGCGCTGAAGGTCAGCTTGACCTCGTCCTTGGCGAGTCCGGGTACGGTGGTGGCAGCCAAGCCCACCACGAGTGCCAGGGCCAGAAAACCAATGGCCCTCCAGTGGTTCTTTGGTTTTAAGTGTGAAAACATGATTCAACCTCCTTTAATAGTTAGCCGCAGGCTTATTCCTGCCGTCTTCCCTTTGCTTCGGCTCGCGCGGTGGAAGACCATTTTCTAATCGTTATTCAACCCGTGTTACATCCTCCAGCTTGAAGGTCTTGTTGTAAAAGGCTTCCTCGGGACCGTAGAAGCGGAACATCAAGTACGGTGCCTTGCCGGCTGTGGGAATCCAGTTGTTCTCCAGTCCCGCGGGCGCTTTCGGGCCGACGTAGAGGGTCACGCTTCCGTCGGCGTTCTTTGTCATCTTCGGGATCTCGCGAGAGGACAGGCCGGGGCGCTCTTCCTTGGTATAGATGAAGGCCCAGGTTTCCATGTCGTAGACCGTAAGCGACCAGAACTTGTTGATCGGCACGTCTTGGGGAACCGTCAGCTTGTAGGTCTTGCCGGCCTCGAAGAGGTTGCCGTCCTTGTCCTGAGCGGTGGCAAGGTACATCGTCGGCGGCCTGGCCGTGACCTTGCTCGGGAAGTAGATCGCCGTAAACCACGGATGGACCGACCGGTTGTCGTAGTCGAGCATCCCCTCCCAGTCCCAGCTGAAGCCCATGTTGGGATCGGAGTAGAAGACGTTGCGCCATCTCCGGTCCGGCCAGTAGAGCTCTTCCGGCAACACGGTGAGGTACCGCTCCTGCATGTAGTAGTAGGCATCCGTGACCGCCCGGCGGAAGATCTTCACCGTTTTCTGATCCGGGTTATAGGGCTTGCCCTTTTCAATCCCGATATGCTTGAGCATACCCATCATGGCCTTGTCGCGCTCTCGCACCGGCTCGACGTCGATGATGGTGTGAAGGTCCTCGAACCAACGCTCGTCGTAGCGGCAGAGCGTCGGCCACCGCTTGTTCAGAGGATCGACAAACTGGGTCGGCTTCGGGTTCGGCAGCTCTGAAAGGTAATAGACCTGGAGCTTCTGGCCGAGCTCGTAGGCATCCTGGGGCGTGCCGTCCGGTGTGGGAATGGAACGGAAGGCGAAATCCAGAATGTAACTGGGACTCTTGACTTCGATGAATCCATTCGGGACCTTTCCGGTGTAACCCGGAGGCGTCAACAGAATCTTTCCACCCTTGCCCTTGTCTACACCGATGGGCCCGATGTCGGCAATGGTGATGTACCAGTTGTCGGCGACCTGTCCGAAGAGGCCGGCCTTGTCGCTCGCCGGAGGGACGTCGAGCACCACCGGTCCCTCGCGCAGATCGGTGGTACCGTTCACGTAGGGTGTGGTGTTGTTGGGCGTCAACGCTTCGAACAGGGGCTTGGCGCCTGCGGACCATGCCAGGACGACATTGTTTCCGGCGCCCATATCGAACGTCGCACGGTGGAGGCCGTATTTGGCCACTGCGGGCATCGACCAGATCACCGCCTCAAAGGCGCGCTGATAGGTCACCTGATCGGCCAGGTTCTCGACGGACGCCTTCGCACCCGCCGGCGGTTTGCCGCCCAGGGGCTCGGTGGGCATCTTCGACGATTGCGCCCGGACGGAAACCGCCAGACTCGTCACCATAATCATGGCGAATGCCGTCGTGATGGATTGTTTTGTTTTCATTTTGTGCCTTATTGATAACATTGTTATAACAACTACTTCACCAGTTCCACGTCATTGGGCACCCAGGTCTTGTCGTTGAAGGCCTTGAGCGGGCCGTAGTAGCGCATGTAGACAAAGAATCCCTGATCAGGCAGGGTCTTGACCCAATTGGCTGCCGTAACGCCTTCCGGCTTTTCATTGGAGAAGTAGATGTCGATGGAGTCATCGGTATTGGTCTTCGGCGGCGGACTCTGCTGGCTGCTGATGCTCGGGTATGGCTGGCTCTGGATCTCGCAGCGGGTCCAGGGGTCGTATACGGTGACCGCCCAGAACAGCTTGACCGGAACATTCGGCGGCATGTGCAGTTTGTAGGTCTTATTGCCGTCAAAGTATTTACCATCCTTATCCTTGTAAGTGGTCTGGTAGCGGGATCCCAAGCCATCCGGCATCTGGGCCGCCATGGCGGGAGTAATGCCATCGGCAGTGAAATGGAACGTCGTCCGCGCCTCCAGATTGAAATAGCCGTTCGGGTCGAAGCTCGAGCTGTCGCCGATATAAGGGCTCTCCCACATGCGATTCGGATAGACCCTGGCCGCAGGCTGACGGCTGTCGAATGCGATGACGCGGGACAGGGCCACGCCTTCTTTAGCGGCTTGGTCCAGGATCGTCTTCATGCGGGCGTCGGGGTTGAACGGCTTGCCTTGTTCAATCCCGATGGATGCGAGACGTCCCAGCTTTTCTTTGCCGAAGGCCTCGGCCGGTTCATAGTTGATGATGTCATGCATCCATTCGAAAGCAGTGGAATCTTCGGGAACCAATGTATTGATCGGCATTCCCGACACATTGGTGAACTTGCCTTTCCTCGGTCCGGTTTTTAACGGATAGACCTTGGCGTTCTTGCGAAAGAATTCCATCGCTTTTTCGCCGGTTCCGACCACCGCCGCGTTGGCGCGAACAAACGAAAAGAGACGATTGGTCGGCGATTTAAATACAAAATAGCCGTCCGGCACATCCCCTTTGTAACCAGGAGGAAGAATCAGGTATTTTCCTCCCTTACCTTTGTCCATGCCTGTGGGGCCAATATCAAAAGCAAACAGGAAGTTCGCATCATCCACAGGTCCCATTAGTCCCGCGGGAGCTTCAAAAACCGTAGGGCCATCGACTTTCAGGTCAAACACGATCATGGCATAGATGCTCTCCGTGTTACCGGTCAGGAACAATGCGTTGGAATCGAGCCGGTCGGCCGTCACCGAAATATCCGAGCTGTTCTTTGCTCCGTAATCGCGTGCCGTTCCGAGCATCATTCCACGCATGGACAGGGCGGGATACATATCAAGGAACAGCTGGGTTGCACGCTGCAGATCAAGCTCGTCGTAGACTTTCTGCCTGGTCGCTTCGGTTGGATAGCCACCGGGAAATTCCAGGTTGCCGTACCGGGTCTCAATATTGGCAGGGGCCGGCTTGAAATCTCCCGGCTTGTATTTTGCTTCGGCAGCAGCAATTTCGAAAATGCTTTTCTCTCCGCTTTGCGCCAATCCTGAACCGCTGATACCAGCCATCATCAGTCCGGCAACAGCCAGGGAAACAAGTGATTTGGTTTTCATTTTCATTTCTCCAATTATCTGCGGAGGGACGAGATTTGATTCGTCCCACTGCTTATTTTCTTTTGACCAATTCGACCTCTCCGCTCCGCTACTGAACTAGCTCGATCTCGCTCGGCCGCCAAGCCTTGTCGTACCAGACCTGGGTCGGACCGTAGATGCGCCACAGCATGTTCCAGCCCTTGCCGGGGTCAGTCTGGATCCAGTTCACATTGCCATCAGGCTTCTTCGGGCCGAGGTAGACGTCGTAGGAGCCGTCGGCGTTCTGCACGGTACTCGGATCGCTGCTGGTGACACCCGGGTACGGATTGTCCGTTTGCAGCAGGGAACGAGTCTGGTTGTCATAGACGGTGATGTCCCAGAACCGTTTGGCCGGGACGTTGGGCGGCACGTGGATTTTGTAGGTCTTGCTGCCGTCCAGCGCCCGGCCCTTGGCGTCACGCAGACCGATCACGTATTGCGATCCGGCGCCCACAGGCGGCTTGACCATTACCGGCGTGATGCCCGTGGCGTAGAAGTGGAAGCGGGTTCTCGAGTTGATCAGGCTGACTCCGTCATTGAGGAACTCGTAGCTGCCGCCGGCAAATCCAATCTCCCAGCTCTTGCTGCCGGGCCAGATGACGACGTTTTCATCGCGGTTGCGGAAGAGGATGGTGCGCTGGGCGGCGGTGCCCACCGATGCCGCCTCGGCCAGGATCTTCTGCATCCGGGCGTCGGGCGCGAAGGGTTTGCCCTTCTGGATGCCGATCGAGGCCAGCAACCCGAGAATCTCCGGGTCCTCCGCCGAGTTGGGCTCTTCCTGAACGGTGATGTTGACCTCTTTGAAGAAGGTGGCGTCTTGCGCGTGCAGCGTGTTGAAATCCTCCATGGCCGTGTTGACCCAGTTGACCTCCTTGGGCGCACTGCCCAGGGGGTAGAGGCGGAAATGGTCCTTCATGTTCTTGACCACGGGCTCGGGATCGAAGTTGGTCATGAAGCCGCGCATGGCCAGCCAGTGGCCGTAGGTCCTCGATTTCTTGACAATGTAGCCGTCGGGGATCGTGCCTTCATGGTCCGGCGGGACCAGCAGGAACTTGCCGCCCTTGCCCTGGTCCGGGCCGGCGTTGCCGAAGTCGGTAAGGTAGTGGAACCAGGCGTCGTCGATGATGCCCAGCACGTTGGGCGGCGTCTCCATGACCATGGGACCACCCTTGAGGTCGATCCACATGAAGGTGTAGACCACCGTGGTGTTTCCGGTCAGGAGCAAGCCCTTGGAGTCCAGTCGACCTCCCCAGTAGATCATGGTCTCGTTGTCCGGTCCCCACTTCTGGATCCCTTTACGGAATCCCTGCAGCGAGGCCGCAGGCGTGGTCATGATCATAACTTCCACGGCGCGTGAGAAATCCATGTGGTCCCAGACCTTCTGCGCAGTAGCCTCCGTGGGATATCCGTCGGTGAACTCGAGCGTCCCCAAGCGGGTCTCGGTGCGGTCGGGGGTGATGACGTCGGCCGGGATTTCGGTGGTGTACTTCATCTTGGGCGATTGTGCCGCGGTGGCCGCCAGGCCGGCCGCCACGACTGCGGCAAGAAACAGAACTGAGAGTGATTTTGCTTTCATGGTATTTTCCTTTTCTCCAAAGATTCCGATGACTATCTCCCTTTTTTTGTTGATTACTGGACCAGCTCGAGCTCGCTGGGCCGCCAAGTCTTGTCGAGCCATGGTTCGAGCGGACCGTACATGCGCAGCAGAGATGAACCAGCTCTTCCCGGGGATGGTCTGGATCCAGTTGTTCTCCATTCCGCTGGGCGCCTTGGGGGCGAAGTAGATGTCGATGGAGCCGTCGGCGTTCTTCTTGATTCCCTCACCCAGGCTGTTGATGCCGGCGGACGGCTGATCGGTCTGCAGCATGGAACGGGTCTGGGTGTCGTAGATGGTCACCGACCAGTTGTCCTTCACCGGCACGTTGGGCGGCAGGTGCAGCTTGTAGGTTTTCGCACCATCGAGACGGCTGGTGCTTCGAGTCCATACCGGCGATACCGTAGTCAGAACCAACACCTGGTTTGATGCCGGCCATGGCGGGTGTGACGACCACGGCGTTGTAGTGCATCCACAGGCGCGCGTCGTAGCGGCGGGCGCCGTCTACCAGGAAGAAGGCATTCCTGTCCGGGAAGGCCATGACCCACTCGCTGTCCGGGCCGTAGATACGCTGCCCGGGATCACGCGGAAACACGGTGTTGGCGCGGGCGTAGGCATTGCCGATGGCGACGGCTTCGGTGAGCAGCTTCTTCATCCGCGCATCGGGCTTGAAGGGCTGGCCCTTGACGATGCCGATGGCCGCGATCAGGCCGCGGGTTTCGGGATCGATGAAGCTGATCGGCTCTTTCTGGACGATCTCGTTGAGTCGCTCGAAGTAGCTGAAGTCGTTCGGCGGAACGGTGTTGTAGTGCTTCCCGGTCATGTTGATGAATTCCGTCTTCGGCGGGTCGTCCTTCTTCGCCAGCGGATAGACCTTGAGGTTGTTCAGGATGTTGTCGGCAGACTTCTTGACGTTGGCGGGGTCCTGGACACTCCCCCGCACGTAGCCACGCATGAAGTTCCAGACCACGTAGCTCGTGGACTTGACGACGAAGTAACCCTCCGGCACGTCGCCCTTGTACCCCGGCGGCAGGACGAGATACTTGCCGCCCTTGCCCTTGTCCGGACCGGCCGCACCGAAGTCGCTCAGGTAGCGCATGTAACCATCGTCGAAGACACCCAGCACGTCGGGCGGGGCCTCGACCACGGTCGGGCCGTCTTTCTCCAGATCGAGGAAGCCCCAGGTGTAGAGCGAGGTGTTGTTGTAAGTCAGCACCAGCGACCTGGAGTCCCCCAACTGCTCCCAGATCAGAATCTGGTTGCTGTCACCCGCACCCATGTCCCGGTTCCCCTGGAGCAGGCTGTAGGTGGACACCGCCGGGATGGTGGCTACGAAGACCTGCGCCGCGCGGGCCCGGTCCATGTAGTCATAGACCTTCTCTTTGGTGTCTCCGATCGGGACGCCGTCGAAGAAACCCAGGGTGCCAAGGGGGGTCTCCACTTTGTCCGCCGTCGTGATCGACGCCGGGATGTCGGTGGTCATTTTCATCTTGGGAATCGCCTTCGTTGTCTCGGTCTCGTTGGGGGTCTCGGCCGGCGGCGCGCACCCGGCAACAGCGAGTGCAACGCAGGCTGTGATCGCCATCAGTGCCTTCTTTGTCATTTCAATCTCCTTTTCATCCAATCGAGATTCCGATTACTGAACCAACTCGAGCTCACCCGGCCGCCAGCTCTGGTCGATCCAGGGCTCGAGTGGGCCGTACATCCGTAGGGCGATGAACCAGCTCTTGCCCGGAACGGTCTGCAGCCAGTTGCTTTCCTGGCCTTCGGGCGCTTTGGAAGCGAAGTAGATGTCGATGGAGCCGTCGTCATTCGTCTTCATGCCTTCGCGGTAGCTGTCGAGGGTCGGGAATTGCTGGTCGGTCTGAAGCTGCGAGCGGGTCTGGGTGTCGTACATGGTGACCGCCCAGAAGTCCTTGACCGGAATGTTCGGTGGCAGATGCAGCTTGTAGGTCTTCGAACCGTCCAGGGGTCGGTGCTTGGAATCAACCGCGGCCATCGCGTAGTCCGATCCCTTGACCGGGAACCGTCACCGCCATGGCGGGTGACACGCAGATATAGCCGAAGTGGAAAAAGATACGCGCATCGAGATTGCGGGCGCCATCTTTCGTGTAGGTCGTGTCCTTGTCGGCATAGCCCATGACCCAGGCGCTGTCCTTGTCGTAGATGAACTGACCCGGATACCGCGGGGAGTAGCTGATGGCACGGGCGGCGGCATTGCCGATCGCGGCGGCATCGGTCAGAATCTTCTTCATCCGTTCGTCAGGATTGAAGGGCTTTCCTTTCTCGATACCGATGGCGGCCATCATGCCCTTGGCTTCCGGACCAAGGTAATCCGCAGGCTCCTGCTGGACCAACGTATGCAGCTTTTCGAAGGCGGTAGAGTCGTTGGGCAGCACCGTGTTCGTCTCCTTGCCCGAGATATTGATGAACTCCATCTCCGGGGGATTGGAAGCCTTCGCCAGCGGGTAGACCTTCAGGTTGTTCCGGATGTTCTCCGAGGCGGCCTTGATGCCCTTATCGAGATAGCCGCGCATGAAAAGCCACACGCCGTACGTCTTCGACGGCACGACGTAGTAGCCCTTCGGAACATCACCCTTGTGGTCCGGAGGAAGCACCAGGAACTTTCCCCCCTGGCCCTTGTCGGGGCCTGCTACTCCCAGATCCGTCATGTAGAGGAAGGCCATATCGTCGAGGATTCCCAGCATACGCTGAGGAAGGTCGACGACCGTGGGTCCGTCTTTCTCGGAGATCGAGAAACCCAACCGCATACATGGTCGAGGTGTTGCCGGTCAAAAACAGCGACTTGGAGTCCATCAAGGTGTCGAAGATGCAGACCTGGTTGCTCGTGGCGCACCCGGCGCTCGCCTGTCCTTCCCGCAACGCATTGATGGACAGGGCCGGGATGGAGTTCAGGTACACTTCGACCGCCCGCGAGCGATCGAGATAGTCATATACGGTGTCGACGGTTTTTTCAGTCGGAACGCCATCGAAGTACTCGAGGGCGCCGATCGAGGTCTCCAACTTGTCCGGGGCTGTGACCGACGCCGGGATGTCGGTGGTCATTTTCATCTTGGGGATGTCCTTGGTAGTCTCGGTCTCAGTGGGTGCTTCGGCCGGTGGCGCGCACCCGGCGACGGCGAGTGCAAAGCACGTGGTGAGTGTTCCAGTACAAGCCCTCGCCCTTCTGCATCCTCGACGAGGTGGACGCCCCCCTCGACGACGCCAACATCGGGCGCTTCGTCACCATGCTCGAGGGGCTGAAGGAGCAGACCCAGTTCGTCCTCATCACCCACTCCCGCCGCACGATGCAGATTGCCGACCAGCTCTACGGCGTGACGATGGAGGAGCCGGGCGTGAGCAAGCTGGTCAGCGTGCGTTTCACCTAGGCCGCAACGCGTGCCGGGCCACCTTCGAGCCACGTTCGTCACCGGCCTGGTGGTGACGGTCCCCCTCGTCGCGACATTCCTCGCCCTGCGTTTCCTGTTCCGCAGCCTGGACGGCATCCTGGGACCGACGGTGGCCCAGCTCACGGGACGGGAGATTCCGGGCCTCGGTCTCCTGGCCACGCTGGTCCTCGTCCTCGCGGCCGGCCTCGGCGCACGCAGCTTCGTGGGCCGGCACCTGGTCCGCGCCGGCGAGCGCCTCATCGAGCAGGTGCCGGTCGTGCGCAGCATCTACAAGGCCTCGCGCGACATCGTCGAGACCGCCACCCTCTCGAAGCGGCAGATCTTCCGCGACGTCGTGCTGCTCGAGTACCCGCGCCCGGGCATCTACTCCTACGGCTTCGTGACCGGCTACACGAGCCGCGAGACGGACCGGGGCACCGAGCGCCTGGCCCACGTCTTCATACCCGGGCCCCCGGTCCCCACCACCGGCCAGCTCGTCGCGGTGCCCGTCGAGGAGCTGGTGTACCTGGACATGGCGGTGGAGGACGCCCTCAAGCTCGTCCTGTCCGGGGGCATGGTGACGCCGAAGCAGCTCATGAGGAAATCCGGCAGCTCGTGAGAAACACCGGCAACTCGGGTCGGCCCGACTGAGCCCGGACACGGCTGAGCACAGCGAACACCGCCTGGCACTCGACCCGCCTGGACGGAATACCTTCCCTGAGCCGTCCTTGGGGAGAGCTGTGCTCTCACCCTTTCGGTCTGAGCAGCTCCTGGAACGGCGAGTAGTCCCACAGCGGCTCGAAGTCGATGTTGCGATGCAGGTGCGTCTGGAAGTAGTGGCCGCGGACGAAGGCCTCGTTCAGGAGCTCGACGGCCTCCTTCTTCTCACCGAGTTGGGCTGCGATAGCGGCGCGCCAGAAGGCATCCCGGCCAAACAAATCACGCGGGTCCAGCGCACGGAGCGGCCCAGCCAGTCGTCGGGCTTCCCCCTGGCGGCCGGTACGGGCCGCCAGGGTCGCGAGCCGCCCGAGGTACTCGACGTTGTCGGGCTCCTCCTTCGCCAACGCCCTGACGATGGCCTCCGCCTCGGCCCACCTCTCGGCCCAGTAGAGGGCGGTCGCGTGCTCCTCGCGCAACCGCCGCGTGAGGTCCCGAGGCCAGGCGCGGTACCACTCGATGCCGCGGTTTGGCGTCTGGAGCGTCCGGAACGTCTCCAGTGATGCGCTCCCGTACCATTCGGCGGCGCGCGTCGCCAGAGCGTCGGCCTCCTCGCGGTGCCCATGCGCACGCAGCTCCATCGAGGCCACGAGCATGACCAGGCCAGCCGTGCCGCTGCTCGCCTGGGCGCGCAGGGCCGAGCTCATCACGCGCTCGAGATCCTGGAGGCGGCCGAGGGCGGCCAGGGCGGCGGCCTGGTGCTCATGAAGGTAGAGAATGGTCGGATGCTCCTCCAGCCCCCTGCTCGCCACCCGGTACTGTTCCTCGAATCGGCCCAGGAGATGCAGGGACTGAGCGTAGACGTCGTGCCAAATCCACCCGCCTCCCGCCTTCTGCCTGCCGGCGCGAGCCAGCGCCCGCTCGGATTCCGCCGGGCGATTCACCGCATAGGCGAAGACGCCTTCGTCGAACGGAACCCACGACACGCCAGGCGCCAGACGCTCCATCTCACGGAGCAGCATCAGGCACTCCGAGTTCCGGCCGGCGAGGATCGCACGGGCATACCGCCGGTTCAGCTGCTCGAAGGGGGCAGGTCCGTCAGTGCCTCGAGGATGGCGAGGTGCTGCTCTGCCTCCTCGTAGTCGCCGCGGAGGGAATGGGCAATCGTCAGACAGACGTGCGCGTGGACGAAGTGCGGCTCGAGTGATACGGCACTCTCCAGGTGATCGATCACCGCAGGCCAGTCCAGGTACCAGAGTTCCATGGCCCTCATGTACTCCCGGTAGGCCTCGAGGGGAGGCGGGCGCTGGACGCCGGCGTCGAAGTCGATGTCGAGGTGGAAGGCGACCGCGCCAATGACCTTCCCTCCGACGGCCTCGACGACGTCGGCCGGGTCTTTGCTCGCTCCACTGACCGGCTCCAGAGCGAGCAGAAGCCGGCCTGACTGGGGTTCCGTCAGCCGAGCCGTGAAGACCAGATCGCCCTGCCGCAACGAGTACGCTCCGGAGACCACGACGCCCGCGCCGGTCTGTTCGCCAACTCTCCGGGGATCGGATTGGGCAGCCAGGGCCTGGGCGTCCGCCGCACCACCGATACCGAGCGCCGACGAGGGAGAGAGAGCAACGTCGATCGACCGAAGCCGGCTCAGGCCATCTGTGATCCAATCCGCCGTCAGCAGGCCGAGGGGGTCGAGAGTCGGGTCTCCAGTGTGGTTCTCGAAGATCGCGACCGCCACCCTCGACACGGATGCAGCGTCGCTGCCGGTCGGTGACGACGCCGGCTCGCCACGCTCAGCATCCAGAACCGCCTCGCGGCTGCGCCAGGACGCCCGAAAGACTGTGACCGTCAGGACCGCGGTCGCGAGAGCTGCGGCAACGGCGACCCAACGCAGCCGGTACTTCGTCCACGGCCACTGTGGAGTCGACGTCGCGGCCGCTCGCCCCGATGAAGCGAGCTCGAGCGCCACGGCAAGATCGTGGGCCGACTGGAAGCGTTCCTCCGGCCGCTTCTCCAGGCAACGCTTCAGGACCCGCGTGAGCTGGGGCGTGATACCGCGCTCGGCGTCGCGGATGTCCCGAGGCTCCTCCTTCAAGATCGCGTTCAGGAGCTCCACCCCACTGTCGCCCTGGAACGCCCGCTGGCCCGACAGCATCTCGTACAGGACCGCCCCAAAGGAAAAGAAATCGGAGCGGTGGTCCACCGTCTGCCCCCGCACCTGCTCTGGGGACATGTAGCCGGCAGTCCCGATCACGGCTCCCGAGTCTGTCGTCCGCGAGGCCGTCTCAACGTCGTCTCCCGTGCCACGAGGCTGCCCTTGCGGCCCCCGCAGCTTGGCCAGGCCGAAGTCGAGGATCTTGACCAGGCCGTCCTTCGTGACGAAGAGGTTTTCGGGCTTCAAGTCCCGGTGGACGATGCCCTTGTCGTGGGCCGCGGCCAGGCCCCGGGCGATCTGGACGGCGAAGTCGACGGTCTTCTCGGTGGGGAGGGATGCGCCCGCCAGCCGCGCGCGGATGGTGTCGCCTTCGAGAAGCTCGGTGACCAGGTAGGGGCTTCCCTCGTGGGTGCCCACGTCATAGACGGCCAGGATGTTGGGATGGTTGAGGGCACCGGCGGCCCGGGCCTCTTTCTCGAAACGGCGGAGGCGCTCGCGATCGCTCGCGACGTCCTCGGGCAGGACCTTGATGGCGACGTCGCGGTCGAGGCGGGGGTCGCGGGCGCGGTAGACCTCCCCCATCCCCCCGGCCCCGAGAAGGCCGAGGATCTCGTACGGACCCAGATGGTCGCCCTGGGAGAGCGCCATCGCCTCCAACCTCGCGGGGATTCTGTGGCCCGTGGGACCGGGAGTCCAGCCTTTTCAGGCAGAGGTCGGAGAACCCGCTCGGTCCGTGGACGTCAACCAACTCCGTCCAGGACGGAGTTGACAGCCTGACACTCAACTCGGTCCAGACCGAGTTCGCTTGTTTGTTTTGGTGCGTGTGGCCGTTTCAGTCGCAAGGGTGGTCGGCGCCGCGCGGTAGGTGAGCACCTCCGAGCCGATCCAGATCTCGTCGCGGTCGGCCAGGTCGGTGGGAGCCTCAATGCGGTCATCCCCGATGCACGTCCCATTCTTGCTCCCCAGATCCTCCAGGACCGCCCGGTCTCCCTGGATCCGGATCCGGGCGTGGCGGCGGGACACCCGGGGCGTGGTGATCCGGACGAGCGCCCCGGGGTCGCGGCCCAGGATGTGCTCGCCCTCGGACAACGGGATCTGGCGCTCGCCCCACTCGAGCCAGCGGGAGGAGGTCGCGGCCGGGGGCCGCGGCTCCGCGATCTCGGTGGCCTCGCCCGCGAACGCGTAGCCGAAGCGGTGGACCGTGCGGACGAGCGTCGGCCGGTGGGCATTGTCGCTCAGGGCCTTCCGCAGCTCCGAGACGATCCAGGTGAGGTTGGCCTGGGACACCCATGTGTCGGGCCAGAGGCGCTCGTTGAGCTGCTTCCGGGAGAGAGCCTCGGGACGGGCCTCCAGCAGGGCCCCCAGCAGCTCGAAGGCCCGTGGGGACAGCGTCTGCACCTCTCCGGACCGGGTCAGCTGCCGGGTGCCGGAGTCGAAGACGAAGTCGCCGAATCGGACGCGCACGGCCCACCCCACGTCTTAGAGAACCCCAACATCTCCCCAACATCTCCCGGGCTCGAGGTTCCGTCTTGATTATCGCGTAACGAAGTCCACCGGTCGCGCTTGGCCAAGCGGCTCCGGGTCGAAAGGAGTCGCTGATGAAGACCTCGGGAAAGGCGTGGGGACGGGTTTGCCTCGGGATGGCCGGCGCGGCGCTGATCCTTCAGGGCGCTGTGGCAGCGGAAGCGGCGGACCGGGAGGCCTCTTGGAGCAAGGGAGAGGCGGCGCCGGCCTTCATCCGGATCGACCAGCCGCAAACCGTGAGGACGCTTCGCTGGGCCATCAACGGCGCCCACGAATGGCTTGGAAATCCTGACTGCCAGCAGGTCTTTTCGGACTTCAAGGATCTCTCGGGGACGCTCCTCTCGGACGTCCTGGCCGAGCGGGGCGAGTCGGGTCAGGGTCACCTCGAGCGGTTGTTCTTCTACGACGGTTCCCGGCGCGGCATCTGCGCGGGACGCGGGGCCGCCGCGATGACTCAGCCGGGGAGCCACGTCGTCTTCATCTGCCCCGCGGGCTTTCAGGAGATCGCGCGCGAGCCCCGGAAGGCCCGGTTGATCGTCATCCACGAGCTGCTGCACACCCTGGGGCTGGGAGAAGATCCTCCCTCGGGCCGCGAGATCACCGCACGTGTGCACGAGCGGTGCTGGCACTGATGACCACGTCATTCCCCCTGCGGACGTTTCGTCTGGACGTAGATGGCAGCCCGTGACTCTTCCGCCACCGCCCGGGAGAAGCGGCACCTCGAGGGATGCCGTCCGTGGGCGAGGCCCCGGGGTGCGCGCCCCCGTGGGAGAATGCCCCATGCCGCGCCGCTGGCATCGCGCGCTGGTCCGTGCCGCCCGGCGGGCCTGGTTCCAGCTCCGAGCCCGGGGCATCCCTCTCGTCTACGACTCCCGCTACGAGCAGGGCATCTTCGGCGTCCCCTTCGACCCCCTGCGCGGGGAGAAGATCCTGGCCTCCCTCGACGAGGCCGGTCTGCTGGCGCGGGAGGCCCTGTGGCAGCCCCGGCCCGCCTCGATCCAGAACCTGCTCCGGGTTCACACCGTCGAGTACCTGCAGCGGGCCCACGAGCCCGAGACCCTGACTCGGATCTGCGGGGTGGCGATGACCGCCCAGGAGGCGGAGGCCGGGCTCGACATGCAGCGGTTGATGACCGGGGGCACCATCCAGGCCACGCGCCTCGCCCTCATCACGGGGTCGGTCACCGCCCATCTCGGCGGGGGCTTCCACCACGCGACCGCGGACGCGGGCATGGCCTTCTGCCTCTTCAACGACGTGGCCGTCGCCCTCCGGCGGCTCCGCTCGCGGGGGTTCGAGGACCCGATCCTGGTGGTCGACCTCGACGTCCACGACGGGAACGGGACCCGCGCCATCTTCGCGGACGACCCCACCATCCACACCTACTCCGTCCACAACGAGCACTGGGGCCCCACCGAGGCGGTGGCCTCCACCGCGATCGCCCTGGGGGCGGACGTGGACGACGCGTCCCTCCTGGGAGTGGTGCGGGAGACTCTGCCGCCGCTGTTCGCGTCGTTCCGTCCCGGCCTCGTCGTCTACCTCGCCGGCACCGACGGGGCCGAGGACGACCAGTTGGGCAACTGGAGCCTGACCGAGGCCGGTCTGTTCGCGAGAGACCGATTCGTGACCGAGCTCGCCCGGGGCGACGGCCGGCCGCGCCCGATGGCCGTCCTCCTGGCCGGGGGATATGGACGCCGTGCCTGGAGGTACACCGCCCGCTACCTCCTCTGGCTGGCCTCCGGGCGGGAGCTCGGCCCTCCCGCCGAGCAGGAGCTGACCCTGCAGCGTTTCCGCCGCCTCGGAGACACGGGGCACGACGCGGAGGCCGCGGACGATCACCTGCCCTTCACCCTGACCGAGGAGGACCTCGTCGGCCTCGCGCCGGGCGCGGCGCCCGTGCCCCGCTTTCTCGGCTACTTCTCGCGACACGCCGTGGAGCTGCTCCTCGAGCGGTCCGGGATCCTGGCCCACCTGCGCGCGAAGGGCTTCCGGGCCCTCCGCGTGGAGCTGGACGCCCGCAACGGCGCCGGCCACACCCTGCGCGTGACTTGCGACGAGGGTGGCCCGGTGGAGCTGCTCCTGGAGCTTCGCGCGGAGCGGAGCCGGAGGGCGGTCCCGGGGATGGAGGTCGTCGCGCTGGAGTGGCTCCTGCTGCAGAACCCTCGCGACGAGTTCTCGCCCCGGCGCCCGCGGCTGCCGGGACAGCAGCACCCGGGCCTGGGCCTCCTGCGCGACATCATGGGCTGGCTGGTGGTGGTGTGCGAGAGGCACGGCCTCGACGGGATCTTCTTCACGACCGCCCACTACCACCTCGCCCGCCAGAGCCGCAGCCTGGTGAAGCTCCTGCACGCGGAGGACGAGGGACGGTTGCGCGCCTTCGAGGCCGCCCTCGCCGGGCTGTCGCTGTCCGAGGCAACGGCGGCGGTGACCGAGGGGCGGGTGATCGACGACGCGGCCGGGGAGCCGGTGGAGTGGACGCCGGTGCCGGCGGTGATCCCGGTGTCGGAGCGCCTGGAGGCCCTGGTCACCGGCCCGGAGTACGAGGAGGCAGCGGCGCGGGAGGCGGCCCGCCTCCGTCTTCAGGCGCGTCCACTCTCCACCGCGCCGGTGAGCTGAAACGGACGTCGGCCCCATGTCCCCGGGCGGCGGCGGCCGCCCGCGGCGCCACCCCGCCGCCCCCGGACCGCCCGAGGTCGCGGCTTGACAGGTCCGCGGCGCCGCTCTACCGTGTCTCGCAATGTCGATCCGGCTGAAGCGCCCGAGCACTCGAATGTGGGTGGGCATGTGCCCTCACACGCGGGTGCACGTGCACGGAGGCTAGCCGAACGACAGCCTGACGCCAACGTCGCAAGAGACCCGCAACGGCGCCGCCGCGGCGGGTCTTTTTCGTTGGCCCACGTCGGGCGCGCCCGAAGAGGTGAAGCCCTCCAGGAGGGCGAGAGGAGACCGACCGATGAACCAGACCAAGAAGGGCCCCCGCTTCGAGACCCTGCAGGTCCACGCCGGGCAGGAGCCGGCCCCGGGGACGAACGCCCGGGCCGTTCCCATCTATCAGACGACATCCTACACGTTCGCGGACTCGGAGCACGGCGCCCGGCTCTTCGCGCTGCAGGAGTTCGGGAACATCTACACCCGGATCATGAACCCCACCACCGACGTCTTCGAGAAACGCATCGCCGCCCTCGAGGGCGGGGCGGCGGCGCTGGCCACGTCGAGCGGGCAGGCCGCGCAGTTCCTGGCCATCAGCAACATCGCGGCGGCCGGAGACAACATCGTCTCCACCAGCTACCTCTACGGCGGTACCTACAACCAGTTCAAGGTGTCCCTTCCCCGCCTGGGGATCGGCGTGAAGTTCGTGGAAGGCGACGCGGCAGCGGACTTCGCCAAGGCCATCGACGGCAAGACGAAGGCGGTCTACGTCGAGTCGATCGGCAACCCCCGGTTCAACGTGCCCGACCTCGCGGCCCTGGCGAAGCTGGCGCACGACAACGGCGTCCCCCTCGTCGTCGACAACACCTTCGGCTGCGCGGGCTACGTCTGCCGTCCCATCGACCACGGCGCGGACGTCGTGGTGGCGTCGGCCACGAAGTGGATCGGTGGGCACGGCACCTCGATCGGCGGGGTGATCGTCGACGCCGGCCGCTTCGACTGGGGAAACGGAAAGTTCCCGGTCTTCACCGAGCCCGCCCCCGGGTACCACGGGATGAAGTTCTGGGAGGTCTTCGGGCCCGACGGTCCCTTCGGCAACATCGCGTTCATCATCCGGGCCCGGGTCGAGGGCCTGCGGGACTTCGGTCCCTGCGTGAGCCCGTTCAACGCGTTTCTGTTCCTGCAGGGACTCGAGACGCTGTCCCTCCGCGTCCAGCGACACAACGACAACGCGACCGAGCTGGCCGCCTGGCTGGCGTCGCACCCGGCGGTGGCGTGGGTGAGCCACCCGTCGCGGTCCGACCACCCCTCGCACGCGATGGCGAAGAGGTACCTGTCCAACGGCTTCGGCTCGGTCCTCACCTTCGGGATCCGGGGGGGGCTGGAGACCGGGAAGAGCTTCATCAACTCGGTGGAGCTCGCCAGCCACCTGGCGAACGTGGGCGACGCCAAGACCCTGGTCATCCACCCCGCCTCCACCACGCACCAGCAGCTGTCGGAGGAGGAGCGGGCGTCGAGCGGGGTGACCCCCGATCTCATCCGCGTCTCGGTGGGGATCGAGCACATCGAGGACATCAAGGACGACTTCGCCCAGGCCTTCGACCGCGCCACCGGCAAGACCGCGTGACACGTTGACGGTCACCCGCGAGGCCGGGACGGGGCTTCGCGGGTGGCCGTGCCTCCTCGCATACCCTCGCGGGGACTCGTGATCGCGAGGCAGGCCGCCGACGTCGCCTCGCCGCTCGCGGGGGCGTGGTAGAATCCGCCAGTCTCTCCATCACAGGTTTGTCCGGGGCTCGCGCCAGCGGTGCGGCACGACGAGGGGGGTGTTCCATGGATCCGGGTCGGTTGACGGCTCTTCTGCTCCTGGCGGCGGGCGCGCCAGCAAGTGCGCAAAGCGTGTACCAGTCGCCGGAGACGTTCGAGTTCTTCCTGGACGCCTCCGTGCGGGAGGAGTGGGACCGCGACGTCTACCAGGGATACGAGGACGCTCCCGCCGATCCGGTTCCGGACGATCCCTACGATCCCTACGGATGGGGCGACGACGCCCCCTACGAGTACGGCGTCGACGACACCTACCCTCCCGCGGCCGGCGCCCTGTTCGGGAACAGCGACCGCCTGCGGCTGCGCGCCCTGCCCCGCATGCGGGTCAACGTGCCGCACGCCGCCATCGTGGTGGGGGGCGACTTCGCCTGGACGAGCCGGGACAACCTCGACCCCCTTCCGGACACCCTCGCCGACAACTACCGGTCGAACGAGGCCCGGGTGGACCTCGCCTACATCGACGTCCAGCCCTCGGACTGGCTGCGCATCGAGGCCGGGCGCTTCCCGATGCCGGTGGGCTACAGCGAGATGATCTGGGACCACGATCTGCGCCCCCAGGGCGGAGCGCTCACCCTGACCCCGGTGAGTGACGCCGGCGCCCTCGAGGGCCTCAGCCTCATCGGCCTCTTCGCGAAGGGGAGTCACGTCTTCGAGGACGAGTCGGAGATGTTCACGGGGGCGGTGGAGGCCACCTTCTCCACTGGAGTCGTGAGCAGCATCGTCCTCACCGGCTCCTACACCACCTGGCGCAAGCTGGAGACGCTCGAGCCCTTCCTCTGGCGGCAGAACCGACGCGCCGGGCCGGGCGGTCCCCCGGCCGGCCCCTTCGACGTCGTCGACGGGGTCCTGCGCTTCCACTACTTCGGGGGTCTCCCGTTTTCGCTGCTGGCCGACGTCAGCCTGAACACCGCGGTGGACGACGAGAACCTCGGCATCTGGCTGGGGGCCGCGGCGGGCGGCTTCGGGTCGGGACGCTGGGGGGCGGAGTACACCTACGCCCGGGTGGACCGGGATGCGACCGTCGCCGCCTTCGGCGCCGACGACTACCTCTGGGTGACCGGCTGGGAGGGTCACCGGGGCCAGCTCGACTTCAAGCTCCTGGAGCGGCCCCGCTCGCGGTCGGTGAGTACCCTGAGCGCGCGCGCGGTCGGGATCCTCACGCGCTACAAGGACTCCCCGATCGAGGCCGAGCGCGACCACTGGTCGAAGCGGCTTCGTGTGGAGCTGGTCCTTGGCTACTGAAGGGCCACGGGCGCGAGAAGGCGATGGCCCTGTGCTAAACTCCGGCGAACCCCACAGGAGGCCTCGTACGATGCGTGCAGCCGTCGTTTGCGTGCTGTCCTTTTCCCTGGTCGCGGCGACCACCGCCCCCCTCGTCGCGGGCACCCTGCGCGGCCAGGTCGACATGCTCGAGGCGAAGGGGAAGAAGGCGGACGACCTCTCCGAGGTCGTGGTCTGGGTCGAGGGTCCGCAGGTCGCTCCCTCGCCGGCGAAGGCCACCATCAACATGCGGAAGAAGCGCTTCGAGCCCCACCTCGTCGTGGTGCCGGTGGGAGGCGAGGTGGCCTTCCCCAACATGGACCCCATCCTCCACAACGCCTTCTCCGTCTCCGGGGAGAACCGGTTCGACCTCGAGCTCTACAAGAAGCCCGACAGCCGGGCCCACACCTTCCGGCACCCTGGCATCGTGCGCGTCTACTGCAACATCCACCCCCAGATGAGCGCCTTCGTGGTCGTGCGGGACAACCCCTTCTGGGCCCAGGCCAGCAAGGACGGCCGGTTCACGATCGAGGGCGTGCCCACCGGGACCTGGGTGGTCAGGGCCTGGCACGCCCAGGCCGGCGACCTGGTCTCCCAGAGCGTCGCCGTCCCCGAGACGGGCGCCGCCGAGGTGGCCCTGACCCTCGACGCCTCGCAATACAAGCGGGCCAAGCACTTGAACAAGTACGGCAAGAAGTACAAGAAGGGACGGTACTGAGGGGAGCCGGCGGGTGAGCCTGACACAGAAGATCCTGCTCTTCACCGGGGCGATGATCGTCGCGCTGGTGGCCATCACCCTGGCCTTCACCGCCGTGCAGGCCGACCGCCTCGCCCGGGCCACGATCGCTCAGGGCCTCCAGGAGACACGGGACGTCTGGCAGGCCATCCAGACCGACCGCTTCGACAAGCTGCGCCTGGGCGTGCGGGTGCTGGCCAACGACCCCTACTTCAAGGCCGCCCTCGTGGAGCGCGACGCCCCCACCACCCTGGACTCCCTCCAGGAGCGGGGCCTGGATCTGGACGCCGACTTCATGCTGGCCACGGACTGGGACGGCGTCCTGGTGGCCCGCACCGACCGTCCCACGGCGTCCGGCGACGACCTCTCCCAGGACCCTCTCGTCCACGCCGCCTTCGAGGGCGAGGAGTCGGCCACGCTGTGGCGGGACGGTGACACGATCGCCACCGCGGTGGCGGTGCCCATGCTGACCGGACCCGAGCTCGTGGGCGTCCTCGTGGCCGGGTACGTGATCGACGAGGAGGTGGCGGCCCGGATCCAGCGCCTGACCCGCAGCGAGATCGCCTACGTGGTGCCGGAGCTGGGACGGTCCCGGCTGGTGGTCTCGTCCCTGGGGCCCCGGGAGGGGGCCCTGGAGGCAGTGCTCGACTCGCCCGAGCTCGTCCTGGCCGGCGACGCCCCCTTCGGGGTCGACCTGGGCGGCGAGCGGTTCGTGGGAGTGCGGATCCCCCTCCTCACCTCGGACGACGAGGAGATCGGTGCCGCCCTCGCGCTCCGCAGCCTCTCCGCGGAGACCGTGGCCTTCCGGCAGTTCCGGACCAGCCTCGTCGCGGTGTCCCTGGGGGTGATGCTCCTGGCGCTGCTCGTGGCCTGGTTCGGGGCCTCGCGCATCACCGGTCCCGTGCGCACCCTCGTGGAGATCGTGGACCGGGCACGGGACGGCTCCTTCACCGGGGCCGTCTCGGTGGCGAGCCAGGACGAGATCGGGGTGCTGGCCCGCGCCTTTAGCGGCCTCCTCGCCGACCTGCGGGAGAAGGACGAGGCCATCAAGTACCTCCGCGAGGACCTGACCGCGCTGAGACAGGCCACGCCACCCCCTGCCCCCCCGCCCCCGGGGCCGACCGACGAGACACTGGCCGCCGACGCCCCGACCGTGCCCAGCCCGCAAGCGGGCCGCGGTCTCGAGAGAGGGCAGCTCCTCGCCGGCCGCTACGAGATCCTGGGCACCCTCGGCAAGGGCGGGATGGGCGTCGTCTACCGTGCCCGCGACCACCAGCTCGACGAGGTGGTGGCCCTCAAGCTGCTGCGCGCCGAGGCCCTGGCCAGCGAGCCCACCCTGCTCGACCGGTTCAAGCAGGAGATCAAGCTCGCTCGCCGCATCACCCACCGCAACGTCCTGCGGACCCACGACTTCGGCGAGGCGGGGGGCGTTCCCTTCATCTCCATGGAGTATCTGGAGGGCGTGACCCTGAAGGAGCTCGTACGGAGCCGGGGAGCGCTCCCGCTGGCGGTCGGGCTGTCCTTCGCCAAGCAGATGTGCCACGGGCTCGACGCGGCCCACGCCCGCGGTGTTGTGCACCGCGACATCAAGCCCCAGAACATGCTCATCATCCCCGAGTCCGGGGAGCTGAAGATCATGGACTTCGGGATCGCCCGTCCCTCGCAGGTCGGCGGCCAGGACCCGGGCCTCACCACCGCGGGGACGGTCATGGGCACTCCCGACTACATGTCGCCGGAGCAGGGTCGGGGCCAGCCCGCCGACTTCCGGGCCGACATCTACTCGTTGGGAGTCGTCCTCTTCGAGGCCCTGACCGGGCAGCTCCCGTTCCGGCGTGAGACGGCGCCCCAGGTCGTCATCGCCCACATCCAGGAGCCGCCCCCACGACCCCGGAGCATCAACCCGCGCCTGCCCCAGGGTCTCGAGGAGGCCATCCTCCGCTGCCTCGAGAAGGACCCGGACCGACGATGGCAGAGCGTGGGCGAGCTCGTCCAGGCCCTGAACGCGGTCTCGACGGGAGCCGACGCCGCCTGAGCCTGAGGCTAGATGAACATCGAGATGTCGGCGTCGAGGGCCTCGGCCACGAAGGCTGCGGCCCCGACGGTGTCGTCCACCTCGTCGATGAGGTCCTCCCGCTTCACCCCCATGACGTCCATGGTCATCTGACAGCCGAGGAACTTCACGCCCATGCTGTGGCTGGTGCGGATCAGCTCGGCCAGGTCGGGCACCTGGGCCTTCCTCATCCAGCTCTTCATCATGCTCGTGGCCACCGCGGTCATGCCGGGCAGCGCCCCGACCAGGTTGGGGACCGGGACCGGCATCGCCGGGTTGGCCAGCGATGGCACCTGCAGCCGGTCGTACTTGTGCCGATTGACGATGTCCAGGCCGTAGAAGGTGAAGAAGAGGCGGACGTCCACGTCCATGGAGGCCGCGGTCGAGGCCAGGATGAGCGGCGGGTAGGCCATGTCCAACGTCCCCTTGGAGCACACGAGCATCATGCGGCGCGCTCGGGCCGCCGCCCGCTCGGCAGGCTCGGCCCTCGGCTCGGGGGCGGCGACCGGCTTCTCCGCCGGGCGCTGCAGGAAGAAGTGGAAGACGTCGGGCCCTTCCTCGTGGGAGCCCAGCAGGTGATTCCCGGTCTTGTCGGCCCAGGCGGGCAGGTCCTTCCGCGAGCCCGGGTCGGTGGTGATGACCTCCAGGATCTCGCCGGGGCTCATGGTCTTGAACCGCACCTTGGTCTTCAGGACCGGCATGGGGCACTTGAGCCCCTTCACGTCGAGGACGTGGTCGGCAGTGATCGGCTCTGTCACGGACACCTCCCGCACCGCTACCACCAGCTGATCACGCGATCACACGCGAACAGCTCGCGAACGAGGTCGTCGTAGTCCGGCTCGCCCTCGTACAGAGGGACCCTCAGGTTCTGGTCCCCGAGGTAGCCCTCGTCGATGAGCGTCTTCACCATCTCGTCCGGCTCGGAGCGCAGGAGGTGCAGGTTCTTCATGGCGACCCCTCAGAAGGGAATGACGATCTCGTGCTCCCGAAGCCTGGCCGCCACCTCCCGGAGGTCGACCTTCTGGAAGCCATGCTTCTCCACGTTGGCGGGCACGTTGCTGAAGCGAGCGCCCCCCATCTCGTCGATGAACCCCATGTTGTCGTAGTACTCCTCGGTCATGTCCACCTCGTGATCGAGGACGAACATGTCGATCTGGTGATCCTCGAGAAGGAGGCCCAGGCTCGAGCGCAGGCCCTCGTACTGCCGCTCCTCGTCCCGGATGAGCACGGCGACCTTCTTTCCCATGTTGGGTCCCTCACAGAATGACGTAGCGGTCGCACTCGTCGACCATCTCCGCGTTCCGTCCCTGGGTGACGAAGTCCTTGTCGACGAGCCCCTCGACCGGCTTTCCCTGGAGGCCGTTGGCGATGTAGCTCACCTCGCAGACGCTGACACGCGCCTGACCGATCAGCGCGGAGAAGCGGGGGTCCTGGGTCAGACGGACCCCGTCCCCGGTGAAGAAGATCTCGACGCCCTTGCCGGCCGCCCGGGCGGCCCGGGTGAGGCCGAGCACGTGACGGAGGTGGGCCTCGCCCGCGACACAGATTCCCAGCTTCTCGGGCATGAGCCCTCCAACTGCCACTCACGGGCACCGACACCGGGCCCGGCACCGGGACCCGGCCTCCGAACGGCTCTGGCTGGAATGTGCTCCTTGTTGGTGGGACGCATTATCGAGCCCGGGGCGGGGGCACTGTCAAGGAGTGAGGCGTGACGTCCGGATCGAGGCGACACCTTGAAAAGCCCGGCCCGGGGAAGGATGCTGGTAGCGGATGGACCGTCCGGTCACGGCCCTGCTGGGCCCCACGAACACCGGTAAGACCTACCTCGCGATCGAGAGGATGCTGTCCCACCCCTCGGGGATGGTCGGGTTCCCCCTGCGCCTGCTCGCTCGCGAGAACTACGACCGCGTCGCCTCCCAGGTGGGAGAGGATGCGGTCGCCCTCGTCACCGGCGAGGAGCGGATCGTCCCCGAGCGGCCGGCGTACTTCATCTGCACCGTCGAAGCCATGCCCCTGGACAGGCGCGTGGACTTCCTGGCCGTGGACGAGGTCCAGCTCGCCGCCGACCGCGAGCGCGGACACGTCTTCACCGACCGGATCCTCCACGCGCGGGGCCGGCTCGAGACCTGGCTCATCGGGGCGGAGACCATCCGTCCCCTGCTCCGACGCCTGCTCCCGGACGCGGTCTTCCAGACCCGCCCCCGCCTCTCGACCCTGAGCTACTCCGAGCCGAGGCGGCTCGGGAAGCTGCCCCCTCGCTCGGCCGTCGTCGTCTTCTCCGTGCGCGAGGTCTACGAGGTCGCGGAGCGGATCCGGCGCGAGCGAGGCGGGGCCGCCCTCGTCTTCGGGGCCCTGTCTCCCCGGACGCGCAACGCCCAGGTGGGGCTCTACCAGGGCGGCGACGTGGACCACCTGGTGGCCACCGACGCCATCGGCATGGGGCTGAACCTGGACATCGACCACGTGGTCTTCACCGGACTCACGAAGTTCGACGGCGTGGGTCCCCGCGGCCTGACCGCGGCCGAGGTGGGCCAGATCGCGGGTCGCGCCGGCCGCCACGTGCGCGACGGGCAGTTCGGCCCCACCAGCGACCTCGGGCCCTTCGACCGCCGGCTGGCGGAGGCCGTCGAGGGCCACCGCTTCGCCCCGCTGCGCTCGATCTACTGGCGGAGCGACGCCCTCGACTTCTTCTCGCCGCTCGCCCTGCTGGGCAGCCTCGAGAAGCTGCCGCCCCGGCCCTGCTTCATCCGCATGCGTCACGCCGACGACCACCGCGCCCTGGCCCTCCTCGTCCGCGACGGCGAGACCATGGACCTCGCCCGCGGGCCCGAGGCGGTGGCGCTGCTGTGGGAGGTCTGCCGGGTCCCCGACTTCCAGAGCGTGATGACCGACGCCCACGCCCGGCTCCTCGCGCAGGTCTACCGGTTCCTGCGCAGCCGAGCCGGTCGCATCCCCGAGGACTACCTGGCCGCCCACGTGAAGGACATCGACCGCACCGACGGCGACGTCGAGACGCTGCTCGGCCGCATCGCCGCCATCCGCACCTGGACCTACATCTCGCACCGGTCGAGCTGGGTGCCCGACGCGCGGTTCTGGCAGGAGCGCACGCGGGCCGTGGAGGACCGCCTCTCGGACGCGCTTCACGAGCGGCTCACGCAGCAGTTCGTGGACCGCCCCGGGGCGGTGATCGCCCGCTACGACCCGTCGGAGCTCGTGACCAGCGTGGCCCCGAACGGGGAGGTCCTCGTCCAGGGGCTGCGGGCGGGGGTCCTCGAGGGCTTCCGGTTCGTGCCCGACGGCGCCGCCGGCGAGGGGTCGCGGGGGCTCCTCGCCGCCGCCAACCGCGCGCTGCGCCAGCTGACCGACGAGCGGGTTGCCGCCGTCGAGGGGGACGGCGACGCGGCCTTCCGGATCGGCCCCGGGAACGAGCTGCTGTGGCAGGGCCAGCCGGTGGCCCGCCTGACCGCCGGCGAGTCGGTGCTCTCCCCGCAGGTGGAGGTCCTGCCCACCGACCTCCTCGACCCGCCGCGGCGCGAGCGCGTCCGCCGCCGCCTCGCCTCCTGGGTCGAGGCGCACGTGGTAGCGGCGCTCGGACCCCTGCTCGCCCTCTGCCAGGCCTCGCCGGCGGGGGTGGCGCGGGGACTCGTGTTCGTCCTGGCGGAGTCGCTCGGCTCCGTCCGCCGCCGCGAGGTGGGCGAGCAGGTCGCCGCCCTCAGCCGATCGGACCGCAAGGAGCTTTCGCGCCTCGGCGTCACGCTCGGCCGACTCTCCGTGTTCCTCTCCGTCCTGCTGCGCCCGGAGACCATCCGCCTCCGCTCGCGCCTCTTCACGGTGCGCCACGGGGGGCCGCCCGCGTCCGGGCCCCAGGGGGAGCCCTCGGTTCCCCTCGACCGGGCCCTGCCCCCCGCGTTCTACCTGGCCTCCGGCTACCAGCCCGCCGGCCGCCGGGCGGTGCGCGTCGATCGGCTCGATCGCGCGGCCGCCCTCGCCGCGCGCCTGTCGCGCACCGGCCCCTTCGCGCCCCCCCGCGAGCTGGCGTCCCTCCTCGGGTGCCCCGACAGCGAGGTGGAGGGGGTCCTCCGGGGCATCGGCTACGTGGAGCGCGACGGACGCTTCGAGTGGCGCCGCCGCGGGCGGCGGGACGCACGCCGCCGCGCCTGACGGAACGGCCTAGAAGCGAATATCGGTGACCCGGCCCCCCTCGAAGACCACCGTGATGTCCGGGTAGACCCAGCGCGCCCTCCGGCCGAAGGCCCGCCGGTCCTCGGGCTGGCCGAGGATGGCGAGGACCTCGTCCGTGGCCATCCCGGTCGTGACCTCACGGGGGGCGCTCCTGGGAGCGGGCGCCTTCGCCGGGGCCGGTGGGAGTGGCGCGGGGTGAGACACCTGCTTCGGCCCGGCCGGGTAGTTGAGGGCGAGCTCGCGCTCGAGGCGGGCGGCGCGCCTGGTCGACAGGGAGTGGTCGGAGAAGAAGAAGTTGTGGACGGCGTTCTCCTGGCCGTACTTCTGCGCGAACCGGCGCCAGAGCTGCGGTCCCCTGGTAATGTCGAAGCCCGCCTCGTAGGCGTACCGCAGCCCCACGCGGTCCGCCTGGTCCTCGTGGCTGCGGCCGTAGCCGTTCTGCCAGGCCAACGCCCCGAACTGCCCGACGAGCGCGATGACCGCGTTGGCGTTCTCGTCCTCGACCTGCTCGTTCACCACGCCGAGGCCCAGGGCCGCGAGCTGGATCCACATCTGCTTCTTGAACTGCTTGCGGCTGTGCTCGTGGGTGGCGTGGGCGATCTCGTGGCCGAGCACGATCGCGACCTCGTCGTCGTCCATGTCGTCCAGGAGCCCACTGAAGACGTAGATCGAGTAGTTGCCCATGGCCATGGCGTTCCACTCGGGGTTGTCGACGACGTACACCCGCACGTCGCTGGGGTCGACTGTCGGGGGCAGCAGCCGGCGGGCGATGCGCCGCACGCGCTCCACCTGGGGACCGGACTCGTGGAGCACGCCGAAGTCGACGGCCTTGTCCTCGTCGACCTGCTCGAACATGTGCCCGACACGGCGGTAGGCGGCCTCGGCGGCGTTGGTGCCCTTCAGCACCTCGCTCTCGAACATCGCCACCCCGTTCGTCCGGGCCTCGAGCTTCCTGGCGATCAGGGCCCCACCGGCATCTCGGACGCCCTCGGCCTTGACCTCGTATCCGAGGGGGATCGAGTCGTAGTCGACCGCGGCGTCCTTCCCCTCGAACACCATCTGTGGGCCCGGGCAGACGCGCTGGCCATCGACGATCAGGCAGTTGCCCCTCCGCCACTCGGCGTAACCCTCGACCTTCTCCTTCTTCTCCCCGGCGTGCAGCGCGGCGGGAGCGAGAACCGCCGCCAGAACCGCCACCCCGAGATCGCGTCGAGCCATCGTCACACTCCCTGCTCTCCTCCGAGCCGGCACCGCCGGCTGGATCGACTGTCCGGTGTCTGGACAGGCAACGCCAGACGCCCGCAGGGGGTGCAGCGATCATGCCGGCCGGGAGGGTGACACCGCATGGATCGACTGCTTCAGGGACCAGGGGGCAAAGGTCCCAGCAGCCCGGGACCGGATCCAGATCAGAGGCGCCGGGGCGAGCGAGCGGCGGACCCATTCACCGGCCCAATCGACGGCACGCCGCGTGCATACGTGAGACGCGAGCTGGAGGTGGATGAATGGCGAGGATGATCCTGGGAGTCGTCGTGGCGCTGGCTCTCGCGTCCGTCGGGGCCGCGCAGACGGACTGCCTCTTCAAGGAGTACGACATCACCGACCTGGCGGCGATTCTCCAGGGCGAAGGCTACGGCTCGATCGAGGTCCTGGACGAGGGCAGGATCAAGTTCAAGGTCGAGGGACTCCCGTATCTCCTTCTCCTCATGGACGACGGTGACCTCCAGATGTTCTGCGGGTTCGCGGGGGCCCGGCTGGCCTTCGAGGACATCAACGACTGGAATCGGAAGACCCGCCTCAGCAAGGCCTACATCGACGCCGAGCAGGACCCGGTGATGACATCGGACCTCCTCGCCAACGCCGGCATCAACGAGGAGATGGTCAAGCAGTTCGTGGGACTCTTCGTCCACTCCTTCGGACCTGACTTCCGTCGTTACGTGAACGAGCGCAACCGGGCGCGCTGAGCGCCGGGAGGCCCTTCTCTCGGGCTGCGCGAGGTCGGACGCCAGGTCGCCTCGGGCCCCCGGGATTCCGCGTGCTACGATGCCGTCGATGGCGGAGTTGAAGCGGGAGCTGCCGTCGGCGACGGCAATGGGCGGGCGGGACGACGAGGACAGGGCTCGCCAACGCGCGGAAGAGCTCCTCCTCGCCTATGAGCCCCTCGACGCGCCTCCCGCGGACCCGGAATTGTGGGGCGAGGTCCCCCTGGAGCTCCTCGTGCGCTACTCCTGCGTGCCGGTGGGCCGGGAGGGCGGACGCATCGTGCTCGCCTTCGGCGCGCTGGACGAGCCCACCCGGATCGACGAGCTGGAGTTCCTCCTCGAGCGCCCGGTCGAGGCGGTGGTCGCCCCCGCCGACCGGGTGGCCACCCTCCTGAAGCGGCACCGGGGCGGCGAGCTCCTCCTGGAGCAGGCCAGCGAGGGCTTGCGCCTCCAGTTCGTGGACGAGGACGAGGAGGACGTGGACCTCAAGACCCTTCCCGCCGAGAGCCCCATCGTGAGGCTCGTCGACTCCCTCGTCCTCGGCGCCATCGACCGGCGCGCCTCCGACATCCACGTGGAGACCAAGGACCGGGAGGTGCTGGTCAAGTACCGCATCGACGGGGTGCTCTACCCCGCCATCGGGCCGCTGGACAAGAGGCACAACGAGACCATCATCAGCCGCCTGAAGGTCATGTCCGAGCTGGACATCGCCGAGAAGCGCGTGCCCCAGGACGGGCGCTTCCGCCTGCGCGTCAAGGGACGCACCATCGACTTCCGGGTCTCGATCATGCCCTCCGTCCACGGGGAGGACGCGGTCATTCGCGTCCTCGACAAGGAGCAGCTCAACGAGGCCTTCCGACGCCTTCGCCTCGACGTCCTGGGCTTCGCCGAGAGCGACCTGGTCAAGCTTCGCAAGTACATCACCGAGCCCTACGGGATGGTGGTGGTGACCGGCCCCACCGGGAGCGGCAAGACCACGACGCTCTACGCCGGCCTCAGCGAGATCGCCACCCCCGAGGACAAGATCATCACCATCGAGGATCCGGTGGAGTACCAGATCCCCGGCATCGTTCAGGTCCCGGTCAACGAGAAGAAGGGGCTGACCTTCGCCCGCGGGCTGCGCTCGATCCTCCGCCACGACCCGGACAAGATCATGGTGGGCGAGGTGCGCGACCCCGAGACCGCGCAGATCGCGGTCCAGTCCGCCCTCACCGGGCACCTCGTGTTCACCACCGTCCACGCCAACAACGTCTTCGACGTGATCGGCCGCTTCATCCACATGGGGGTCGAGCCCTACAACTTCGTCTCCGCCCTCAACTGCGTCATGGCCCAGCGCCTGGTCCGGGTGCTCTGCCGCCACTGCCGGCGGCCGGCCACGAGCACCGGGGCCCTGCTGCGCGAGTCTGGCCTCGACCCCGAGCTCTACCAGGACCAGGAGTTCTTCGAGCCGGTGGGCTGCGAGGAGTGCGGGGGGGCCGGCTTCCTGGGACGGACCGCGGTGGCGGAGATGCTGGACATGTCGGACCGCATCCGCCAGATGATCCTCGAGCGACGCCCGGGGGCGGAGCTGAAGCAGGCGGCGCGCGAGGAGGGCATGACCTTCCTGCGGGAGTCCGCCCTCGAGAAGGTCTTCGCCGGAGTGACCACCCTGCGCGAGATCAACAAGGTCACCTTCGTCCAGTAGGCAGCGATCTCGCGGCAAACGTTGACAGCTCCGCCCGCAACCCCATAGGCTGAGCGCCATCAGGTCAACGGATCACGGACATCCCTCGGACCGTCGCGGCACGGCGAGCAGAGGGACGGTTCCGGCACGGAGGACGGGCGCACCGGGACGGTTGTCCTCGAAGGGCGAGGACGGCGCCGTCGGAGGCTCGCCTCCCAAGGGAGTTGAACGATGAATCTCGACTACAACCAGCTCGTGGGGCTGGGGACCACCTACGGCATTCCGATCCTGAAGGCGCTCGCCATACTCGTCGTCGGCTGGGGGGTGGCCAAGGTCGTCTCGATCGGCACGAAGAAGGTGCTCGATCGGACGGAGCTCGACAACAAGCTGGCGGCAAGGATCACCGGCGGCAAGACGGCGGGGGTGGCCATCGAGGCCGGCGCCGCCCGCTTCGTCTACTGGCTGGTGATGCTGTTCGTTCTCATGGCGGTCCTGCAGAGCCTCGGTCTGACCATCGTCACCGAGCCCATCAACGCCTTCGTGACCAAGATCGTGGGCTTCCTGCCCCACATCCTGGCCGCGGCGGTGCTCGCGGCCATCGCCTGGGCGGTGGCGAGCGTCCTGCGGGTCGTCGTGGCGAACCTGCTGGGGGCCTTCCAGATCGACGCGAAGCTGGGCGACCAGGCCGGCGACGAGATGAAGAAGGTCTCGCTCGCGTCCACCCTGGCCGACGCCGTCTACTACCTCGTCTGGCTCCTCTTCCTGCCGCAGATCATCGACGCGCTCCAGATGGAGGGGCTGAGCCCGGTCAAGGACATGGTCGGGCAGATCCTCGGCTTCCTGCCGAGCCTCTTCGGCGCGCTGATCATCTTCTTCCTCTTCTACGTCGTGGCACGCATCGTCCAGCGGCTGGCCACCAGCCTGCTGGCCGGAATCGGCTTCGACCGCCTTCCGGAGTGGCTCGGCCTCGGGGCCCCTCGGAGCGGTCCCGGGTCCGCGTCGGCGATCGCGGGCTACGTGATCCTGGCCATCCTGCTCTTCCTGGGCGGGGTGCAGGCGTTCACGACCCTCGGCCTGGACACCGTGTCGACCCTCGCCGAGCAGCTTCTGGCCGGGCTCTTCAACATCGTTGTGGCGGTCGTGATCTTCGGCGTCGGCCTCTTCCTGAGCCGGATCGCCTACAAGGCCATCTCTCCTTCCGGGGAGGGACAGTCGGCCCTTCTCGGCAACATCGCCCGGGCCGCCATCCTGATCTTCACCGGCGCGATGGCGCTCTCCCGCGCGGGCCTGGCCTCGGACATCGTGACCCTGGCCTTCGGAGCGGTGATCGTGGGCCTCGCCCTCGCCGCCGCCCTGGCCTTCGGTCTGGGCGGGCGCGAGGAGGCAGCCCGGATCGTCGCCGGCTGGCGCGCGAGGTCCTGACGTCCTGACGTCGGACGGGGTCGGCGGCCGGACGCCGCCGGCCCCGTCACCCCTTTCTGCGCGCCGGTAGAGGCGCCCTTCACCGACGCGCGCCGCGCCAGGGGACGGGCCGGCTTGTCCCCGCGGGGCGTGCCCCTTATGCTGAGGTCTCTGCGGCCCGACGGTGGCGACCGCGCTTCCCCGAGTCATGAGCGTGAAGAGGATCCTCGATCGAATCCGCCGCGCCCCCAACGCCCTGCTGGGTTTCGTCGAGCGGGTGGGCAACGCCCTCCCCCACCCTGCGACCCTCTTCGCGATCCTCGCCGGCCTGGTGGTGGTGGCCTCCGGCATCGCCGCCCAGACCGGCCTGGAGGTCGTCCACCCCGGGACCGGGGAGACGATCCGGCCGGTCAGCCTCCTCAGCGTTCCCGGCCTGCACCGGATCCTCACCGGGATGGTCACCAACTTCACCTCCTTCGCGCCCCTGGGGACGGTGCTGGTGGCCATGCTCGGCATCGGGGTCATGGAGGGCAGCGGCCTCATCGGCTCGGGCCTCCGCCTGCTCGTTCTCTCCGCTCCCTCCCATCTTCTGACCTTCGTCATCGTCCTCGCGGGGGTGCTGTCCAACACCGCGAGCGAGGTCGGGTACGTTCTGCTGGTTCCCCTCTCGGGGATGATCTTCCTGGCCGCGGGCCGACACCCCATCGCCGGGCTGGCCGCGGCGTTTGCCGGCGTATCGGGGGGGTACAGCGCCAACCTGCTCCTGGGGACGGTGGACCCGCTCCTCTCGGGCTTGACCCAGGAGGCGGCGCAGATCGTCGAGCCCGGGTACGCCGTCAACCCCGCCTGCAACTACTACTTCATGATCGTCTCCACCTTCTTCATCACCGCCGCCGGCACCTGGGTGACGGAGAAGGTGGTGGAGCCGCGGCTGGGCCCCTACGAGGGAGAGGAGAAGCCGGAGGCCCTCGAGAGGCTGAGCCCGGCCGAGCGTCGGGGCCTGTGGTGGGCGCTCCTCGCCGCCGCCGCCTTCGTGATCCTGCTGCTTCTGGGGACGGTTCCCGCGGACGGCTTCCTCCGCAACCCGGAGACCGGGGACCTCCTCCACTCCCCCTTCCTCTCCGGGATCGTGGCCTTCATCTTCCTGGGCGGCTCGCTGATCGGGATGGCCTACGGCCTGGGAGCGGGAACCATCCGCTCCGACGCCGACGTGATGAAGGGCATGGGCAAGGCGATGTCGACCCTGGGCGGCTACATGGTCCTCGTCTTCTTCGCCGCCCAGTTCGTGGCGTACTTCAACTGGACGAACCTGGGTCTGATCGTGGCGGTGGAGGGAGCCGGGTTCCTGAAGTCCTCGGGGCTGGGGGGAGTGCCCCTGATGCTGGGCTTCGTCCTCATCTCGTCCTTCATCAACCTCTTCATGGGGAGCGCCTCGGCGAAGTGGGCGGTGATGGCGCCGGTCTTCGTCCCCATGCTCATGCTCCTCGGCTACACACCCGAGCTCACGCAGGCCGCCTACCGCATCGGCGACAGCAGCTCGAACATCATCGCCCCGATGATGTCGTACTTCGCGCTGATCGTGGCCTTCTTCGAGCGCTACGAGCCGCGCGCCGGCATCGGGACGGTCGTGGCCACCATGCTCCCCTACACGATCGCCTTCCTCGTGGTGTGGTCGACGCTGCTCATCGCCTGGATGCTGCTCGACGTGCCCCTGGGGCCGGGCGCCGCTCTGCACTTGCCATCGTGAGCCACCCACCCCCGCCGGGGCGGACCGGGCAAGCTGGAGGCAGGAAGCCATGACGACGTTCTCGAATCCCGACGAAGACACCCTCCGCGCGCTCCTGGAACGGGCGAAGCGCATCGTGGTTGTCGGGCTCTCTCCCAAGCCGCACCGCGACTCCCATCGCATTGCCCGCTATCTCCAGGACCGGGGATACGAGGTGGTGCCGGTCTACCCCCGGGAGGAGGAGATCCTCGGCCAGAAGGTGTATCGGCGTGTCCGGGACGTTCCGGGGCCCGTCGACCTCGTCAATGTCTTCCGGCGCAGCGAGGATCTGCCCGCGGTCTTCGACGACGTCCTGGCCTCCGACGCGGCCGCCGTCTGGACCCAGCTCGGCTGCGTCGACGAGGAGGGGGCACGCCGCGCCCGCGACGCCGGGCTCACGGTCGTGATGAACCGATGTGTCATGGTGGACCACTCCCGCCTGATCGGACGTCGCTGAGACGCGCAGATGACACCGGCTGTCCAGTGAGGTGACACTCGGCGGCGGGCGGAGAGGCCGCCCGTCTCCTGGTCGCGTTCCACAAGTCTCCACAGGACAGCACCTTACAGCCCGCGGCAGACGGAGCCTGCCGCCGTGTGCACGGTTCCTGCAAACGCGGCGTTCGGTGGGCAAGCCCTTCGGGGAGAAGGGAGGAGCCGATGCGTGAGCGGGTCATTCGCGACGAGACGGCGGCGGCCTTCTTTCACGAGCAGCTGCTCGAGGCCATGAAGCACCAGCGCGTCTCCACGTCGGCCTTCACCGAGTGCTACGTGGTGAACCTCCTCGCCGCCTTCGCCCGCGGCGAGGCTTTGCCGGGTCGGGAGCCCGGATTCGACGAGACCCCACTCGCCCTCCTCTACGCTCGCGCGCTCGAGACCTCGGGCTGGGAGCGGGCCCAGCTCCTGCGGGCGACCGCGGACACCGCCCTGTTCGTCTCCGGGTTCTTTGCCGACAGCCTGCCGAGCGGAGGCGCCGGTCTGCGGTACTACGTGGCCCTGGGCCGGCAGGCCTACGCGCGCCTGGGCAACGCCCTGGAGCGGGACGCCCGCGTGGCCACCCGGGTCTTCACCGAGCTGGCCGGGCGCTTCCGTGAGTTCGTGGACCTCCTGACCGAGGTCTCGGAGAGGACGATGGTCACCACGCCCGCATCGCTGGTGAGGCTGTACGAGCGCTGGCGGGAGACCGGGAGCCCACGGGCGGCAGTGCTGCTGGCCCAGCAGGGCTTGACGCCGGCTCTCGCCGACGAGAGCGTGCGCCACTGACCGTCGGCGGTCCCCACCCGACCGCGATAGACTGGAGTCGGGAGGCATCGCCTCTGTGAGCATCGACGAGACCCCCGACCCCGCGGCGGTCAAGGAGGAGCGGCGGCGCGTCCGGGAGCTGCGCACGAGCGTGGATTTGGCCTGTGCGGTCCTGCGCCAGGGCGACCTGAGCCGGGAGGAGACGAACGCGCTCGTCGCGGCGGTGAGACGCCGCGCGACGGAGCTCTTCCCGGGCAGGGGGCACGTGTTCGATCTCGTCCTCGCTCCGCGCCTTCAGCGGATCATCGACGAGGTCCGGCCTGTCCCGCCTCCCGCTCGCGTCCTTCCGTTCCGAGGTGGGCGAAAGGCCCGCTGAACGTCAAGCCCCGACACACGCGAAGTCGCGCATCACGCCCTCGTCGTCATAGAAGACGAAGTAGAGCATGTCGGCGGCGCGGAAGACCCTCAGGTGACCCCAGCGGCGGGCCTTCTCCCGGAGTGCCTCTGCCCTCTGCCCGCCCAGGGCCACGATTGCCTCCTCGACCTCGTCCGCCGTCTCCGGTGCGGAGACGACGGACGCGCCCTCCTCCTCGAGGCCGGCGGTGACCTGACCGATCGTGGGCTGCTGCTGTCGGACGCGCTCCAGACGTCCTTCGTGCTGCGAGTAGCGACGGTAGTTGAAGGCCCAGGAGCCGGCCAGGAGCGCGAGGGCGAGGGTCGCCGCGGTCGCGGTGAAGGCCCCGGCGAGGATCCAGAAACGGCTCACACTCCTTTGACTCCGCCGGTCTCCGCCAGGTTCCGGCGGCGACTCGAGGCGGAGCCCTTCGCTCATGGCTTCCCGAACCAGACCGTCTGGAGGGCCACGCCAAACGTGTCGAAGTCGGCGCCGATGCGCGTGGTGAATCCGGTGGCCCAGGACACCTTCAGGTTGCTCCGGCGACCCACGGGCAGGGCCAGGGTCGCGCCCAGGCGCGAGTTGCTCTGGGTGTCGGCCTTGTCGGTACCGTTCAGCCTCGTGCCTCCACCGGTGTAGAACGTCCCGTCGGCGGCCAGCCAGAGCCGAGGTTTGAAGGTGTAGCCCACGTGGGCCTGCAAGGTACCGATGGGGTTCTGCTCCCGCAGGGAGCCCCCGTAGAAGTCCGTGTTGTCGGTGAAGAACCACACGCCGCCGTAGAGCTCCAGGTACCAGGGCCCGAGCGTCTTCGAGACACCCAGCTGCGGCTTCAGCGACCAGCGGTTGGAGCCGATGTTGATGAGCTTCGCGGGATCGTACTGCCCGGTGGGCCCCGCCAATACGAGGCTGAGCCCGACGACGGTGTCCGGACGCAAGGAGGCGAACTCCTTCGGCGTGAGCGCCGGCCCGCCGAGGATGTTCACCGTCAGCTGCGCCCGCAGGTCGGCGAGTCCGGAGCGGGTCACCCTCGCGTACTCCCCCTCGACGTACCCGTCGATCTCTCCCCAGACGTAGGGGAGGGCGACCCCGACGTTCGTCGAGCGGCCGAAGAGGCTGAACGTGCGACCGTACAACAGCGAGCTCGTGTGGATGGTGGCGTTGACGTCGTCGAAGGGCAGCGAGGGGTCGAAGAGGACCCCGCCCGTCGAGCGGCCATAGCCGAGCACCAGGATGTTCACCCCCGTGGGGGCGGGCGCGTAGAACCGCGGCGTCAGCTCCTGAGCGCTCCCCGAGGCGACCCCGACCCCCAGGACGACCAGAAACGCTCCAATCCGTCGGCAGCCGAAGGCCAATTCTCCTCCCGAGAGCCGGCGCCGGCCAGCGCCCGCGCATTCATAGCACAAACGGGTCCAACGACGGAGCGCACGCTGTCAGTCGCCCGGAGCGCGCCAGTACCGCCGCATCTTCGCGCGCAGGAACTCCGCGCTGCGCCTCAGCTGGTCCAGACCCTCCACCCCGTCCTCGATGCTGACCCAGCCGTCGAAGCCGACCTCCGCCAGCGCGGCGAAGATGGCGTCGTAGTCGTTGAGCCCCTTGCCGATCTCCCCGTGGCGCAGGCGGCGGGCATAGCCGAGCGAGTCCTCCTCGCGGCGCAGGTCCTCGATCGTCCCTTCCGCCACGTACCGGTCGGAGGCGTGCATGCTGACGACACGGTGGCGCACCCGCCGCAGGAGCTCGAGGGGGTCTTCACCGGCCAGGGTCGTGTTGCTGGGATCGTAGTTCACCCCGAAGTGCGGGGAGTCGATCCGCTCGACGAGGTCGCAGAAGACGTCCATGGCCTGGGCGAACTCGGGGTACGTCCAGAAGTCGTCCTTGTAGTGGTTCTCGAGGACGAGGGTGACTCCACTGGCGGCGGCGTGGGAGAGGCACTCCTCGATGCAGCCCACGGCGTATCCGAGACCCTCCTCCCGGGACAGCTCGGGGCGGCGCTGTCCGGAGAGGACGCGACAGGTCCGGCAGCCGAGCGCCGCCGCCATGTCGATCCAGCCTCTCTCCTTCTCCACCTCGCGGCGCCGGAAGGCGGCGTCGGGATGCGTGAAATCGGGAGAGCAGCACAGCATCGGGACGCTCAGCCCGTGGTCGCTGGCGAGGCGCCGGTAGCGTGCCCAAGCCGCGGGCTCCTGGAGCGCGAGAAACCCGCTGTAGAACTCGAGGCCGTCGACGTCCAGGGTCGCGGCCATCTCGATCCAGCGCTCGAGGGACAGCGAGCCGTCCACGCACAGCTCCTTCATCCAGGCCTTGGGGAACGCGGCGAGCTTCGGCATCAGCGAATCACCTTCGGGGGATTGCGGCCGATGGTCGGAAACTGCGCCAGCTCCACCACGCTGCCGCTGATGGGCCGGCTCTCGTCGCCGATCCAGTACACCGCCGCCGCCGCGATCTCCTCGGGGAGGATGAGGCGGCCGGAGGGTGCCCACTCCTTGGGGATCCTCTCGTGCCAGTCGGGCGGATTGCCCTGCCTCTCCTGGACCCCCTTCTCTCCCTCGGTGAGCACCCACTCGGGGTTGATCTGGTTGACCCGCACGCCGCGCTCGCGGTGCAGGGTGTCGCCCAGGTTCCGGGTCAGGGTCATGAGCGCGCCCTTGCTTGCACTGTAGGCTACGAAGGTCGGCTCGCCGGACCACGCGTTCACGCTCCCGATGTTCAGCACCGTCCCGCGGGCACGCTCGAGGGCGTCGAGGGCGGCACGGATCAGGAGGAGGGGGGCCCGGGCGTTCACCGCCATCACCTCGTCGAAGGTCGCGGCGTCGGTCGTCTCGATCGTGCTGCGCTGGACCCGGGCGGCGTTGTTGACCAGGGCGTCGATACGGCCAAAGGCCTGGAGCGCAGCCGCGACGACCCGGGGCGCGGCCGCCGGGTCCGCGAGGTCGTCGATGTGGAGTGCGGCCGCCTCGCCCAGCGAGCCCGCCACCGCCTCCCCCAGGTCCCGCTCGAGGCCGTGGACGAGAACGCGAGCCCCCTCCGCCACCGCCCGCCGGGCGATGGCCTCCCCGATGCCGCTGGTGCTGCCGGTGACGACGACGACCTTGTCCTTCAGCCGCATCCTCGAGACCTCCTGTGGACCGTCAGCGAAGTCGTGCGCACACCCTCACGAACCCCGCGGGGTTCCAGGGGGCTCGGCGGCCACCCCGTCTGCGGCGGGGTACTCGAATCGCGCCGAGCCGCAGGCTCCGACTGGTGTCCTCGGGGTTTCGCCGCTGTTCGCGATTCGAGTACTCCGCAACCGGCAGCCGCGAAGTGAAGCAGGGTCCCGCCCGCCGAGCCCCGCCCCGCGCGGCCGACCCGACGCTTACGGCTTCCGTTGCCCGACATCAGAGCGCTCTCACCCGAGTCACCACGTCCCGCAGGATCTCCTCGAACTCGTCTCCGGTGGCGAAGCGGTCGGCCTGGATGGCGAGGGGCGCCCCGATCACCACCGACCGGGCACCGCGACGCACGGTCTCCAGCGCCTGCTCGATCGACAGCCCGCCCACCGCCTGCACGGGGAGATCGACGGCCTCGACGACGGCGTCCAGGTCGTCGAGAGGTGAGGCCCCCGGCACGGAGCGCCTCTCGTCGAAGCCGGTGTGCAGGATGATCCAGTCCACGCCCAGGTCCTGCATGGCCCGCGCCTCGGCCGCCTTGTCCTCGGCGCCGAGGACGTCGGCCATCACCTGCCCGCCGAGGCCGTGGGACACCCTGACCATCTCCTTCACCGAGGCCCAGTGGGCCCGGCTCATCACCACCACGTGTGTGGCCCCGGCCCCGAGCATCATCTCCGCCTCCAGGCCGGCGCCGTCCATGGTCTTGAGGTCGGCCACGATGGGGACCCCGGGGAACTCCTCCCGCAGCGCCCGCACCGCGTGGAGACCCTCGCCCAGGATGAGCGGGGTCCCGGCCTCCAGCCAGTCGATCCCCGCGCGACGGGCCCCGCGGGCGAGGTCGAGGGCCTCGGCGGTGGTGGTGAGGTCGAGAGAGACCTGGGTCGTCACGCTGGACATCGCGATCACTCCTCTCCCGGCCGAAGCACCGCCTTGACGATCTCGCCGCGCTCCATGCGCTCGAAGGCCTCGCGCCACGCCCGCATCGGCCACACCCCGCCCACGAGGGGCGCCACGTCGAGGGCGCCCGACCCGAGGAGCGCGATCACCCGCTCCCAGACCGGCCAGTTGTGGCTGAAGCTCCCCTGGAGCCGCACCGCCTTCTGGACCAGCGGATCCAGGGAGAAGTCCATGGGCTGGGCGCCCCAGCCCACCTTGGTGATGAAGCCGGCGGGGCGGACCAGCTCGAGCGCCTCGCGCAACGCCGCGGAGTGCCCCGACGCGTCGACGACGCCGTCGACCCCGGCGCCGTCGCGCTCGCGAGCCCAGGCGCCCAGGGCCTCGCTGCCGCTCACGAAGGGCGTGCAGTCGTACGCGCCCGCCACCTCGAGGCGGCGGGCGTCCTGCTCCAGGCCCACGAGCGCCACCTCGGCGCCACGGAGGCGGGCCATGGCCGCGCACAGGATGCCGATGGGGCCGGGACCGAGGACCACCACGCGGTCGCCGGGCTTGACGTCGCTGTGGACCGCCACCGCGCTGTAGGCGACGCAGCCCGGCTCGGTGAGGGCGGCGTGCTCGAGCGAGAGGTGGTCGGGCAGGCGGTGGAGGATGCGGGCGGGCACCGGCATGGTGGGGCGCATCGCCCCGTCCACCGTGGCCCCGTAGCCCCGGCGGCCGGGATCGAGCTGGTAGAGGCCGGCCCGGGCCAGCGGGCCGTCGGGGTCGACCACGGCGTGGGTCTCGCAGACCACCCGGTCCCCGGGCCCGAAGCCCCGCACCCGGGGCCCGACCTCGCGAACGGTGCCGCAGAACTCGTGGCCCAGGACGACCGGGTGGCGCACCGGCCAGCTGTGGACGGCCCGCCACTGGTGCACGTCGCTGCCGCACACGCTGACCGCGGCCACGTCGAGGAGGACCTCGTCCTCTCCGGGAACGGGCACCGGGACCTCCCGAAGCTCGACCGCGCCCGGCTCGGGACCGTAGTTGACGACGGCGGGAACGTCCATGCACCCTCCCGTGAGGGCGCAATGGTATCGCCTTGAAACCGTCCGTGGCTAACGGGAGAATCCACCCCCATGAGAATCGGAGTCGACCTCGGGGGCACGAAGATCGAGGCCGTCGCCCTCGACGAGGGGGGCGCGATGCTCACCCGTCGGCGCGTCCCCACCCCGCAGCACGACTACGAGGCCACCGTCGGTGCCATCGCTTCCGTGGTCACGGCCCTCGAGAAGGAGACGGGTGCGCGCGGCACGGTGGGGGTGGGCATGCCCGGCGCCCTCTCCCCCGCCACCGGCCTCGTCAAGAACGCGAACTCGACCTGGCTGATCGGGCGGCCCCTCGACCGCGACCTCTCGGCCCGCCTCGAGCGACCGGTGCGCTTCGCCAACGACGCGAACTGCTTCGCCCTCTCCGAGGCGGTGGACGGGGCGGCGGCGGGGGCGCGGGTCGTGTTCGGGGTGATCGTGGGAACCGGCACCGGCGGGGGCGTCGTGGTGGACCGGAAGGTCCTCACCGGCCACAACGCCATCGCCGGGGAGTGGGGCCACAACCCCCTGCCCTGGCCGCGGGAGGGCGAGTGGCCAGGGCCGCCGTGCTACTGCGGCAAGACCGGGTGCGTGGAGACGTACCTCTCGGGTCCCGGCCTCGCTCGCGATTACCGGGCCGCCACCGGCGAGGAGGTCGCTGGGCCGGAGATCGTGGCCCGCGCCGAGGGCGGGGAGGCAGCCGCCAGCGCGAGCCTCGAGCGCTACGAGGACCGCATGGCCCGGGCCCTCGCCGTCGTCCTGAACATCCTCGATCCGGACGTGGTCGTTCTCGGCGGCGGGATGTCGCAGATCGCCCGCCTCTACGAGGCGGTCCCGCGCCTCTGGCAGGAGTGGGCCTTCTCGGATCGCGTGGACACCCCTTTGCGGCCACCGATCCACGGCGACTCGAGCGGGGTGCGCGGCGCCGCCTGGCTCTGGGGCCCGGGTGAGGTGGAGCGGGCCTGAGCCGGGGGATCGACGGCCACCGGATCACTGGAGAACCTCGAAGTAGGTCCTGATATCAAGTCTCTTGACAGAGACCTCCGCGGGAAGCACAATCGACGCATGCAGGCGGTCACCATCCGAGAGGCCAAGGCGCGCTTGAACGCGCTCGTGGAGGCGGCCCTGCGCGGCGAGCAGGTCGTGCTCATGAGGGGCTCCCAGCACGTCGCGGCCATCGTTCCGGTCTCGTCTGATGATCTCGAGCTCAGCCCCCGCTTGAGCGACCCGCAGGCGGAGAGGTTCTGGCAGGAGCTCGCGGCGGGAAGCGCCGACGGGGCGAGCCTGGTGTTCGAGACGCCCGAGAAGGCGGTCGAGCACCTCTCGAAGAGGCCCTCGAGGCCCCGTCGCCGCTCGGAGCCGTCGAGCCGGACCTCGGGGTCCCGGCGTCGGTGAAGCTCGCGCTGACGGAGCGCTTCCAGCGTGACGTCAGGGCCCTCACGATCGCGCAGCGGGGCACCGTCTTCGAGGTGCTTCTCTCCCTGCCCCGGGCGATCGGCGACCCCCATCTGCACGCGGGGATCGGGATTCGGAAGCTCCACCGAAGCGGGATCTGGGAAGCCCGGCTGGGGTTGGGGCTCCGGCTCGTCTTCGGCCTCGAGCCCGGTCTGCCGACGCTGGTGCGCGTCGGCAGTCACGATGAGATCCGCCGCTACCTGAAGGGCCTCTGACGTCGATCAGCCGGCAACACCGCGCTCCTCGTCGGGGGCGCCGGGCCGGATCAGAAAGCGCCTCTCCGCCCAGAGGTAGTAGGGAACGGCGAAGGCCGAGAGAAGCGCGGCCGCCCCGAAGGCGGTGCGCAGGCCCACGTGTCCGGCCAGGGCGCCGAGGACGATCGATCCCGCGCCGATCCCGGTGTCGAAGGCGGCGAGGATCCCCCCGAAGGCCGCGCCCCGCCGCGCGGGATCCACGTGCTTGAACACGTGGGCCACGAACGCGGGGTACATGTTCCCGAGGCCGGCCCCGAAGACGACGGCGGCCAGGACGAGCTGAGCGCGGGTCTGGGCCACGGCGGTCAGCGCGATGCCCACGGTCACGAGGGCCAGGCAGGGCAGGAAGACCCGCCGCGGCCCCACCCGGTCGGCCAGGCGCCCCGAGAAGAGCCGCGTCCCCAGGACCACGACGGCGAAGGCGGTGAAGAAGATGCTCTTGGGGGCGATGCCGTTCTCCTCGGCGAGGACGGCCACGAAGCTGGTGATCCCCCCGTACCCGAAGGAGCAGAGGAAGAGCGCCATGGCCACGAGGAGAACCCGCCACTCCACCATGTGGCGGCCGAAGAACGCGTCCCTGGGGCGGCTCGCCGACACCGTGATCTCCTCGAGCCGCGAGGCGATCGCGAACATGACGAGGTTGAGCAGCGCCACCTCGGCGCAGAGCCAGCCCCACCCGAAGCGGTACACCCAGAAGCCCAGGCCCGGGGCCACCGCGATGGCGGTCATGGTGGACATGCCCCAGTAGCCGATCCCCTCGGCGCGGCGCCCCTCCGGGAGGAGATCGGTCATGTAGGCCGAGGAGGCGGAGAGGAGCCCCGACCAGAAGAGCCCGTGGAAGAAGACGAGGACCAGGGGCAGCCAGTAGCTGGGGCTGAGCCCATAGGCCACCGAGAAGCCGGCGATGGCGAGGCTGCAGACGAGGAGCATGCGGCGCTTCCCCATGCGGTCGGCCAGGGCCCCGGTCACCGGCGCGGAGAGGGCGGAGCCGAAGGTGAGCACGCCGAGGAAGAGCCCGGCCACGGCGGTGCTGCCCCCCAGGTCCAGGATGAAGAAGGGCACGGTGGGCAGGAGCTGGAAGAGGGACAGGAAGACGGTGAAGGTGAAGCCGCACATGAGGAAGAAGCGCGGGGTGAAGACGCGTTGGCTGGTCGGAGGCATCGTCTCGGGGGACGTCGGGTGGGGCTCGGGGGAGGCGCGGGTGTCGGGCATGGAGACATCCTCGGCCGGCCTCGGCGGCACGGCGAGGAGCGGGGATGGTAGCACGACGGTGTGAGCACGCCCGCGGGGGCCCGACGGAATGAAGTGTCGCGCCCCGGCGTTCGACCCGCCATGATCGATCGCTGCGGACGGATCCGCGAGCGCCAGATCGGCGAGATCCACTCGGGCCGGCCACGCGCGCGGGAGATCGAGGCGTTTCTGGAACGGCTCCTGAACCAGGGCAGCGGCTGCGATCCCCGATTCGCCCGTGGGCTCAGGCCATGGCCTTCTCGCGCGCGAGGGCGAGGAGCTCGGGGGGAGGCATGTCGGAGACGAGGACGCACAGGACCTCGCCCTCGAGCCAGAAGACCGCGGTCAGGTCGTCGCGCTCGTAGAGCTGGAAGGTGAAGCCGCGCTCCTCGAGCGTCTGGTCCGCCGGGGGGAGCTCCTCGAGCGAGCCGGGCAACATCTGGCACAGCACGACCCGGCCCCCCGGCCCCCGGTAGGCGTACAGCGCGCTGGGGCGGCCCTCGAGCTCGTGCACGCGCCCGCCGACCAGGGCAAAGCCCATCGTCCGCAGGTCGATGACGCGGGCGGAGAAGGCGAGCTGCCTCTCGAAGAAGCGCTGGAGCACCGCCTCGTCCGCGGTCACGACGGCGTGGGGGAGTCGCCCGTCGCGGTGGAGGCGGTAGCTCTCGAAGGCGCCGAACGCCAGGCCGGTGCTCGGCGGGCTCCGAAGCCACCACGCTCCGGCGACCACGAGGGCCAGGGCCGCCGCCGCGGCCCGCCAGGGCCAGGACCGAACGAACGAGGTCCGAGGATCCTCCCCCGCAGCTCCCAGGTGGGAGCGGACGACGCCTTCGAGGGCGGCCGGGAGCTCGGCGTCCTCGGACAGCCGCCGGGTCGCGTCGCGCAGGGCCCGGAGCGCGTCCCGCTCGGCCTGGCAGGCCTCGCACGAGGACAGGTGGGCCTCGAGCTCCGCGCGCCGGTTCTCGGGCAGCTCCCCCGAGACCAGGTCGTCGATCCACTCCGACCAGCGGCCGTGGGCCACCCTCATTCCTCCGTGCTGGAAGAATACCGCGGGGGGACGCGCCCGCCGAGGAGGGCGAAGAGGCTGCGGCGGGCCCGGGACAGCCGGGAGCGAATGGTGCCCACGGGACACCCGAGGGCGTCTGCCGCCTCCCCGTAGGACAGCCCCTCGACGTCGACGAGGAGGACGACGGCCCGATGCTCCTCGGGCAGGCAGGCCAGCGCCTCCTCGAGGGCAGCGGCGTTCTCGACCGCCCTCGCCGCGCCCCGGCCGTCCCTCCAGCTCTCCATCGCCACGCGGTCGAAGTGCGGCTCGAGCTCCTCGAGCGCCACCACCCGCTGACGACGCCTCTTCCGCCGGTCGTTGGCGAAGACCGAGAAGAGTATCCGGAAGAGCCACGCCTTCGCGTTGGTGCCGGGGACGAAGTTGTCGAAGGTCCGGAAGGCGCGCAGATAGCTCTCCTGGACGAGATCGCTCGCCTCCTCGGGGTCCCGCGCCAGGCGCACCGCGAACCCGTAGAGCGGGCGCATCCAGGGAAGGGCCTCGGACTCGAAGCGGGTCCGGCGGCCGTCCCGGGTCTCACCGGGCCTCACGCGAGCGTCACTCCGCGTTCTTTGACATGCGGCCGGGAACCACCCGGGCTCCCCGGGTGTTCGAGCTTGAGTGGGGAGGCGCACCGTCTCTCCCTCTCAGGAGGATGAATCGAATGAAGCTTCGAACCGCCGCACTCGCCGGACTGCTCACCCTGGCCGTCTCTCCACCCACTCTCCTCGCCGACGGAGGGGACCACGACGGCAAACGCGCCGTCTTCGAGGTGACGATCACGAACGTCACCCGCGACCAGAGCTTCACCCCGTTCCTGGTGGTGGCCCACCGGCCGAGCGTCCGCCTCTTCGAGGTGGGCCAGCCGGCCAGCGAGCAGCTGGAGGCGCTGGCCGAGGAGGGCAACACCGTCCCCCTCCGGGAGGCCCTCTCCGTGACCCCCGGCGTCCACGGAATCACGGTGGGCGGTGGGCTCCTCGCCCCCGGGCACAAGACGACGATGGAGGTGGAGGGGCATTCCTACGATCGTGTGAGTCTGGCGGCCATGCTCATTCCGACCAACGACGGGTTCGTCGCCTTGAGCAGCGCGGGACCTTTCGGTCGCGGACTGCGGTCGACGTACGCCCCCGCCTATGATGCCGGTACCGAGATGAACGACGAGACCTGCGCGTCCATTCCCGGTCCCTCCTACGTGGAGTGCGGGGGTCCCGGCGGCGGGGGAGCCCCGGCGGGAGGCGAGGAGGGCTACGTGCGGATCCACGAGGGCCTGCACGGGGTGGGAGACTTCGTGGCCGCGACACGCGACTGGAGGAACCCGGTGGCGAAGATCAGCATCCGTCGTATCCGCTGACGCGGGAGCTCGCGGGACGCCCGCGCGGCGGGCGTCCCGTCTTCGAAGCCGGCGCCTCCGCCTCTCAGGCGGTGGGGGCGTCCCCCAGCAGCGAGTCGCAGGGCAGGAGCTCCGGACCGTTCTCGGTACAGACCGCGAACTGCCTGGTCCGGCCAGCCTCCTTCCCCCACATCGTGACCCCGGCGAACTCACCGCTCCGGCTGATGACGTAGAAGCTGAGCCCGAAGGCGGGCTCGCCGTTCGGCCGGAGGAGGCGCTTCTCGACGGTGTTGGCCTTCACCCGACGCAAGGCCTCCATGGCCGCGTCCTTGGGACCGCTGCCCCGACGCATCTCCTCCACGATCAGGTGCGAGCACAGCCCGAACAGGTTCGCCTCGCCGCGGCCCGTCGAGCCCGCGACGCCCACGCCGCCGTCGAGCCACAGCCCGGCCCCGAGGATCGGGGAGTCCCCCACGCGCCCGGGGATCTTGAAGGCCAGGCCGCTGGTCGAGGTGACCCCGCAGACCTCCCCGGCCGGGCCCACGCCGTCGCAGTTGATCGTCCCCAGGCGGCTCTCGGAGTCGAGGAGGCCCTCGGCCACCATGGCCCTCGACGCGGCCTCGCCGGCCTGCGAGCGCTTCTGCGGGTCGAGCCAGTGCTCGGGGTCGATGCGGCGCTTCCACTCCAGCCACTTCGCCCGCGAGAGGTCGGTGTTGAGGTCGTCCTCGATCGGGAAGCCCATCTGGCGCGCGAACTCCCGGGCACCGGTCCCCACCAGCAGGTGGTGATCGGTCTGCTCCATGACCGCCCTCGCCACGAGGGACGGGGTCCTCACGCCCTCGAGGGCGGCGACGCCCCCCGCCCGCTTCTTCGGGCCGTGCATGCAGCACGAGTCGAGCTGCACCACCCCCTCGGCGTTGGGCAGCCCGCCGTAGCCGACGCCCGACTCCTCGGGGTCGAGCTCGACGATGTTCACCCCCGCGATCAGGGCGTCGAGCACGTCCTCGCCGGCGGTGATCCGGGAGAAGGCCTCCTCCACACAGCTGCGGGGACCTCCGTTGCGGAACTCGTGCCCGTTGGCGGAGGCGATCACGACCGGGGGCGTGGCCTTGCGCACGAGCACGGCGGGGCTCTCGACCGCCCCCGCCTTCGAGGTGGCTGTGACCACCGAGACCGCCGCCCCCGCCTTCACGAACTCGCGACGGCTCACCCCTCGTCCCATGGAACCCTCCGTGGTCCGGGCGCGGCCCGGCGCCGGACGGGCCGGAGTCTACCCCGGGGAGGTGTCACCGGCGAGCGCGTCCGGGCCAACGGCCGATGGACGTCACTCGATGAAGAAGGGACTGGACCAGGCCGCGCCCCCGCCGGTCTGTACGGCGCGCACGTAGAGGTACTCGCCGCCTGCGAGGTCGGCGATCGGCTCGGCGAGACGGAGCTCGCGGGAGCCGGTCCCGGCGAAGGTGCGGACCACCTGCCCACTCCGGACGAGGTCGATCCGCTCCAGCACGTCGGGGGCGACCGCCGTGACCTCGAGAACGCGGCGGCGCCCTCCCTCCGCGCCCAGGGCGGCTCCCGTGGGCGCGCCATCGAGGGTGACGTGCAGGACGATGCGGGGTCCGTTGGTGGCGTACACCCGCCGCGCCCGCAGCGCCGCCAGGATCCCCTCGCGCGTCAGCTCGTCGGCCAGGATCGCCGCGAGCCCCCCGCTGGGTGAGGCGAGGTGGGCCAGGCCCGGGTGGCCGTCGTGGCCGTCCCCGCTGCCGACGAATCCGAGGCGGTAGCCCCGGTCCAGGGCGTCGCGGGCGAAGTTCCCGTCCCTCGCACCGTAGATCACGCGGGGCGAGTCGGGGGCCTCGCTGCTGCCGTGGACCGAGGACACCTCGGTCACCGGCTCCAGCTCCGGGTCGGGAGGGATCTGCCAGTTGGTGGCGATGGGGCCCCCGGCGGTGTGGTGGGCGATGGTGAGCGCGGGCGTCCCCCTCAGGGCCTCCCAGAGCTGGAGCGGGCTCTCGAAGGCCGGATCGATGGAGCTGAGAACCCGCCCCTCGTCCCCGAAGTAGAGGACGTGTCGATGGCCGTGGAGCCAGCTCGTCCACTCGTAGCCGAGGAGGGTGACGAATCTCCCGGGCTCGTGGAACGCCTGCGTCTGCGCCCGCACCTCCTCCCACAGCTCCGGGCTCTCCGAGAGCACCTGCATGCCCCAGTGGTCGTGGTCGGTCAGCGCGGCCACGTCGAGGGCGGCGACGTCGCGGGCGTAGCGGTAGTAGTCCTCCGGCGTCCCCGTGCCGTCGGACAGGCCCGAGTGACCGTGAAGGTCGCCCCAGTAGATGCGGGGAAGGGTGGGGGACACGACGAGGGGGTTGGCGACGCCCCCGAGGCTGCCCGGGCCGTGGGCCTCGAGGCCCACCGTCCCCTCGGAGGCCGCGGTCACCTCGATCACCACGCGCCCCCGGTCTTCGAGAGAGAGCCCCACGGTCTCCGGCACGCTCGCGCCACCGGTGCTGACGAGGGCCACATCTCCGACCACGTCGGTCCAGGCGTTGCCGGCGGCGTCGAGCGCGACGAGGGTCAGGGGGAGCACCTCCCCGGGTCGCGCGACGCTGGGAAGGGTCAGGACCATTCGGGCCGGAGGACCGGGGCCAACCTCGACCGCCGGCGAGTCGGGCAGGAGCCGGCGCACCCCGTCGCCGTCGCCATCCACCGCGACCCAGAAGCGAGACTCCCGCTCCGCGTAGCGGTCGGCCCGGGCGCCCTGGGGTCCGGCCCCATAGACGATCCGGACCTGCTCGCCGCGAGCCAGGGGGCGACCGCCGATCCGGATGCCCAGGAGCTGCTGGCCCAGGGTCTCGGCCTCGAGCACCACGCCCTCGGCCTCGGTGCTCACCGCGGTGTAGCCCGGCGCATCCTCGGCCTCGACCTGGGGGGTGCTCCAGCCCCAGAAGGGGGACACCTGGAGGAAGACCATCCCGCCCACCGCCACACCCTCGGGGCCGGCCTCGTAGACGAGCGTCCACAGACCGGAGTCGCCGGCGCCCAGGTGGCCGGGCATCGCGTCGACCCAGGCCCGCCCGCCCCCGTCGGACGGATGCCGGGGCCGCGTCAGGTCGTCGCGCAGGGCCTGGACGATCTCCGGCTGGGCGTTCGGCGAACGGGTCTCGGACAGGGGCGGCCCGGGTGGCGTGTCGCGGCAGGCGCCGACCGCCAGCGCCAGCGCCGCCAGGCCGAGGCGGGCCGTCCGCACCGCGCGAGGGCATCCCCTACGGGTTCGCGTCATCCCATGGCCGGATCGTTTCACGGACGAGCGCGAGCACCTCATGCGCGCCGGCGCGCGAGGGTGAGTCCATCGGCCACGGCCAGCATCACCGACTCGACCCGATCGTCGGCCAGGACCTTGTCGTTGAAGGCGCGGATCGCCTCGACATCCTCGCCCGTCTTGTCGGCCTGGACCACCTCGCCCTCCCAGAGGACGTTGTCCACCGCCACGAGCCCGCCCGGCCGCAGGCGCCGGACGATCTCGTCCCAGTAGAGGGGGTACCCCTGCTTGTCCGCGTCGATGAAGGCGAAGTCGAGCCACGGCTCCTCGGGCAGAGTGCGCAGGGCGGGGGCGGCGGGCCCGATGCGCAGCTCGATCCGGTCCGCGACCCCGGCCTTCTCCCAGTAGCGGCGGCCGATGGCCGTCCACTCCTCGCTCACGTCGAAGCAGAAGAGGCGTCCTTCCACGGGCAGCCCCCGGGCGATGGCCAGGGCCGAGAGCCCGGTGAAGGTCCCCACCTCGACCGCCCACCGCGCGCCGATGGAGCTCACGAGAATGCGGAGCAGAGTCGCCTGGTCGGGCGCGATCTGCATCGTCGCGCTGCCGCCCAGGCGGGCGGTCTCCTCACGAAGCTCCTCGACGACGGCGTCGTCGGGCGAGCGGTGGGCGACCAGGTAGTCGTACAGAGAGTCGTCGAGGGCAGTGAACTTCGGCCGGGGGGACATGAGACTAGCCTACCGCACCCACTCAGGCTCGACGAGGCGGTCTCGCCGACACACCCCTGCCAACCGGGGTGGCTCGTGCCGCGGTGGCGGGGGCGCCCGCGGGGCCTCGAGCGAGGGGAACGGCGCCCGGATCAGTCCTCGGCGATCTTCAAGCCCGCAACAGCCGCGTCCCCTCGGAAACCCTGCGCCGCCGGGCGGGACCACACGCGGTCGGCGAACCGCGGCGCCTGACGCCCCGGCCGTTCACCCGCGGTGACGGCAGGGTGCCGCCCCGGCTCGCTCAGAGGCCGAGCAGGGTCCGGGTGTAGAGGAGGACGGCGACCACGGGGAGCGCGAGAACGGTGCGCCACTCGCGGTTGAGGCTCACGCGCGACCACTCGAAGCGCGAGGAGCGCGGGCCGCCGGGGGCGAGGCGGGGCCAGAAGGGCGGCACCTCCGCCGACCACGCCGCGAACTCCTGGGGGAACTTCTTCTCGATGAAGTCCGTTTCCTCGCGCATGACCGAGGGGAAGAAGGCCAGGAAGTACGCGGCCACCGCCAGCACCACCCAGGGGCTGGAGGAGGCCACCCCCACCCCGAGGGCGAGAAGCGCGCTGCCCACGTAGAGAGGGTGGCGGCAGTGAGCGTACGGCCCGCCGGTCGCGAGCTTCTGCGTCTTCTCGATGTGCCCCGATGCCCAGATGCGGATGGCCTCGCCGGCCAGGACCAGTGGCGCACCCAGGGCCATCGACAACGGCGTGGGGCGGGCCAGGACGAGGACGGCCAGGCCCACCAGCCAGCCGGCGGGGACACGGTACCTAGACGGCATCGCTCGTCCGCTCCGGGGCCGAGGCGAGCCGCTTCGCGGCGGCGGCCAGGACCTCCGCCGCCGGGATCTCGGCCATGATCCCGGCGTGGCGCGTGCAGGTCCGGCTGTAGCAGGGGGCGCAGGGGGGCGTGCGCCGGACGACCACGTCCTCGGGGGCGAAGGGGCCGTTGCGGGCCGGGTCGGTGGGCCCGAACAGCGCCACCACCGGGGCCGCGACGGCGCAGGCGAGGTGGAGGGGCCCGGTGTCCGCGGCGACGACGAGCCGGGCCCGACGCGCCAGCTCCAGGAGGTCGAGGAGGGTCGTGGGGAACGACCGCGCCGCGGCGCCGTCGGACGACGCGACCACGCGGTCGGCCAGCTCCTCCTCGCCGGGTCCCCAGGTGACGACGGAGCGGAGGCCCCGCTCCCGGAGTCCCCGCGCGACCTCCCCGAAGCGCTCCGGGGGCCAGAGCTTGCTCTCCCAGCCCCCGGCAGGGTTGAGGATCGCGAAGTCCGCCACCCCCAGGTCCCGCAGGCCGCCCACGACGCGGGACGCGACCTCCTCGGAGTGCGGGAGCGGGAACTCGCGCAGACCCGTGGCCTCGATGCCGATGGGACCGAGGAGGGCCAGGTTCTTGTCGATCACGTGCTCGCGGCCCGGGGGCAGCTCGGCCTGCTCTCCGATCAGCAGCGCGGAGGCGGGCTCCCTCCGCCAGGGGCGGGCGAAGCCCACCACCCGCCGCGCGCCGGCCAGGCGCGCCCAGGCCGCCGACTTCCACAGCCCCTGGAAGTCCAGGGCGACGTCGTAGCGGTGGCCTCGCAGGGCGCGGGTCGCGCTCCTCGCCTCGGACCAGCGGAAGGCCTTCGCCTTCGGGGCGGACACCAGCTGCTCGAGGGCGGGGTTTGCCTCGAGCAGGGCCCGCCCCGGAGGCTCCACGATCCACCCCGCCCCCCACCCGTGCTGCCTCAATGCGGCGAGGGTGGGCAGGGTGTGCACGACGTCGCCGATGGAGGAGAGCCGGACGACGAGCGCCTTCATCCGCGGATCCTCGTCAGGAGGGCGCTCGTGTCGTGGTCCTTGGGGTCGCCCACGATGGCCACGCGGCCGCCATAGGAGCGCACGACGTCGCGCTCGGGCACGGTCTGCTCGGTGTAGTCGGTGCCCTTGCAGTGGACGTCGGGCCGCAGGGCCAGAAGGAGTCGGCTCACGTCGTCCTCCTCGAAGACGACCACGTGGTCGGTGGCCTTGAGCGCGGCCACCAGGAGGGCGCGGTCCTCGGCGGGCACCAGAGGGCGTCCCTCCCCCTTGAGGCGCCGGACCGAGCCGTCTCCGTTGACGCCGACGACCAGGACGTCGGCCTCGGCGCGCGCGCCCTCCAGGTAGCGCACGTGCCCGACGTGGAGCACGTCGAAGCACCCGTTGGCGAGGGCGACGGAAAGCCCCTCGCGCCGCGCCCCCTCGACGCGCTCGCGGACGCGCTCCAGGGGCGCGACCTTGGACGCGGCCTCCCTCACTGCGCGGCGCCCTCCCGAACCGCGGCCAGGAGCTCGGTCGACGACACCGTGGCCGTCGCGTGCTTCATGACCACGATGCCCCCGGCGTAGTTGGCGAGGAGGCTGGCCTCCCTCGGCGACGCCCCTGCCGCCAGGGCGAGGGTGAAGGTCGCGATGACGGTGTCGCCGGCCCCGGTGACGTCCGCCACCTGGTCGGTCCCGTGGATCGGGATGTGGAGCGTGGGCCGCCCCTTCTCGAAGAGCGCCATCCCGTGGCTGCCCCGGGTGACGAGGACGGCCCGGCAGCCGAGCGTGCCCAGGAGCGTCCGACCCGCGCTCTCCAGCTTCGCCCGGTCGTGCCCGATGGTGACCCCGAGGGCGGCCTCCACCTCCGGCTCGTTGGGCGTCACCGCCGTCATCCCGCGGTAGCGCAGCAGGTCGAAGCGCGAGTCGACGGTGACGGGGACCTTCTGGCGTCGGGCCAGGGCCACCGCCGCCTTCACGAGCTCCGTGGTCAGGAGCCCGAAGCCGTAGTCGCTCACCAGGACCCCGTCGACGCGACCGGTGAAGGAGCGCAGGGCCTCCAGGACCGAGCGCCGCGCGGCGCTCGGCCGTCCCAACGGCGTGGCCTTGTCGATTCGGACGAGCTGCTGCTTGGTCGAGTGCGCGCGCCCGGCGAGGATGCGGGTCTTGACCGGCGTGGTGTAGCCGGGAGCGTTGACCACCCGCGAGGTCGGGATCCCCTTCTCCCGGAGCTGGGCCCGGAGGACCCGGCCGGGCTCGTCGCGGCCGAGGACGCCGAAGGGCACGGGCCGGCCCCCGAGGGTGCAGATGTTGTGGACGGCGTTGGCTCCGCCCCCGAGGCGCACGTCGGTGGCGTCGTAGCGGAGGATGAGGACCGGCGCCTCGCGGCTGATGCGCTCCACCTTCCCGTACACGAACTCGTCCGCCACCAGGTCGGCCACGACCAGCACGCGCCGGCCCCGGAACCCGTGCACCCGCCGGGCGAGCGGCGGGGTGTGCTTCGTCGTCACGCGTCCCTCCCGAGAATCTGCTCCACCGCCTCGAGCACGTGGGCGGCCACGAGATCCGGCGGCCGCTCCCAGGTCGGACCCAGGTGCTCGAGCTCCCCGCGACCGTAGCCGGTCTTCACGAGCGCCCCCCGGGCCCCCGCGTTCCAGGCCACCTGGAGGTCTCCCTGGCGATCCCCCACCATCCACGACCGGGAGAGGTCGGCGCCCAGCTCGGCCTCGGCCCGGCGCAGCAGCCCCGGCCGCGGCTTGCGGCAGTCGCAGTCCTGCCGGTAGGGCGGCTCCCCCAGCGTGGGGTGGTGCAGGCACACGTAGGCCGCGTCGAGGCGTGCCCCGCCCGACTCCATGGCCTGCTGCAGCTTGTCCATCACCCGGTGGACCACCTCCTCCGGGAAGTAGCCCCGGGCCACCCCGGCCTGGTTCGTCACCAGCACCGCCAGCCAGCCCGCGCGGTTGATCGCGCGCACCGCGTCCACCGACCAGGGGTAGAGGCGGAAGCGCGAGGGGTGGTTCACGTACCCCACCTCGTGCGACAGCGTGCCGTCGCGGTCGAGGAAGACGGCCGGACGCCTGGTCATGAGGCCAGCAGCTCCAGGGCCTCGGCGGCGACGCGGTCCACGCCGACCCGGATCATGCAGCGGTGGTCGATGGGGCACTCCCGCAGGAGGCAGGGCGCGCAGTCCGTGGGCTCGCGCACGACCCGGGACGCGGGGCCGACCGGCGACGTCTCGCGCCAGTCGGTGGAGCCGAAGACCGCCACGAGGGGGACGCCGAGGGCGGCGGCCACGTGCATGGGGCCCGAGTCGTTGGTGAGGAGCAGACGCAGGCGGGAGAGGACGCCCACGAGCTCCCCCAGGGTCGTCTCCCCGCACAGGACCCGCACCGGCGCCTCCAGCTCCCCGGCGATGGCCTCGGCCAGGGGACGCTCCCGAGGGCCGCCGACCAGGACGACCCTGGCCCCGACGCGGCGGGCCACCATGTCCGCTGCCGCCCCGAAGCGCTCCGGGAGCCAGCGCTTGGCCGAGCCGTAGAAGGCGCCCGGGTTGACGCCGATCCACGGCCCGTCGTCGCCGAGGAGCCCGGCGCCCCGCGCGGCCCACTCCGCGGGGCAGCGGAGCGACGCGTCGGGCGGTCCCTCGGTGGCGATCCCCAGGCCCTCGAGCATCGCCCGATAGTAGTACACCTGGCTTCGCCCCCCGACCGCCACCGGCACCCGGCACCGGCGGGTGAGGAGGAGACCGCGCCCATCGGTGGCGTATCCCCAGCGTTCGGGGATCCCCGCCCGCCAGACGACGAGCGCGGTGGCGAAGGAGTTGGGCAGGAGAAGGGCGGCGTCGAACCGACCCCGGAGCGCCTCCGCGTCGCGGGTGGGACCACCGCTCTCGCGCACCCCGTCCACCTCGGGCACCGCCCGGTAGAGGTCGGCCACCCAGGGACGAGCGAGGACCTCGAGCCGGGCGCCGGGGAAGGCCCGGCGGGCGTCGCGCAGCGCGGGCAGGGAGAGGACGACGTCGCCCACCCAGTTCGGCGCCCGGACGAGCAGCCGCTCGACGTCACCCACCCGGGGCCGTCCCGCCGGGCCCACCCGGCGCCTCCCCCTCCCCCGCCGGCGGCGGAGGCTGCGTCTTCCAGCGGCGGTGGAGCCACAGCCACTGCTCGGGGTGCTCACGCACCCAGCCCTCGATGATCGCGGTCAGATGCTGCGTCAGGGCAGCGACCTCCTCGCTGCCCCGGCTCTCGCTGTTCCACTCCACCACCGGCCCGTAGACCATCCGGTAGCGTCCGTCGGGGCCGAGCGGGCAGTGGACCGGAAGGATCGTGCACCCGGTCTTGAGGGCGAGGGCGGCCGCCACCGTCGTCGTGCAGGCGGGTCGGCCGAAGAACTCCACGAAGATGCCGTCCTTCTCCTGGACGTTCTGGTCGATCACGATGGCCACCACGCCGCCCCCGCGGATCGTCTGCATGATCTGGGAGAGGGCGCGCCTCTTGTAGATGACGGTGTTCCCGGTCGACGTACGCAGACCCACCAGCCGGCGATCCAGCTCCGGGTTGTCCAGGGGCCGGGCCACCACCGCGAAGGGGCCGACCAGGAGCGGAGACACCACCCCCTGAAACTCCCAGTTCCCGAAGTGGCCGGTGGGACAGACGACCCCGCGCCCCGAGTCGACCACCGCCCGGGCCCGGTCCAGACCTTCGACGTCGGTGATGGCGAGAAGCTCCTCCCGGGTGCGGCCCTCCATCCACAGGAGGTCGAAGAGGATGGTCCCGAAGTGGGCGTACACCCCGCGCGCGGCGCGCTGGATCCGCGCCTCGTCCCAGTCGGGAAAGGCGTGGCGCAGGTTGTCAGCGGCGATGCGGAGGTGGCGCCGGTCGAGAGCTCCCCAGGCCCGGCCGAGGGATCGCCCCAGGGCGAGCACGAGCCGGCGCGGCAGGCGGCGCACCACCGCCGAGACCCCGGTGGCCAGGGCGGCCTCGAGGGCGTGGCGGGTCTCGCGCTTCACGCCGCCCGCTCCACCGCCGCGAAGAGCTGGCGGCAGAAGCGCGCCTCGTCGGCGAGCTCGACGGTGCCGTGGAGGACGCGGATCGGCAGGCCGGGGGCTCGGGCCATCACGTCGACGAGACGCACGGCGTCCTTGGCGGTGGTCCCGAGGGCGTCCGCCCCCGCGCGTTTCGCCTGCGCGGCGAGCTGCTCGATCTCCCTCGCCCGGTAGCGGTGGTGGTCGGTGAAGAACGCGCGCCCTGCGACCACGGCCCCCGACGCCTCCGCGTCCCGCTCGAAGCGCTCCGGTCGCGCGATCCCCGCGAAGAGGAAGACACGGTCCGGCACGGGCTCCTCCCCCCCGTCGAGCCCCCGCCAGCCGAGGACCCGGCGGGCCACCCGGTGGGTCCGCTCCGGGCCGAGGCGCTTCTCGAGCTCGTCCAGCTTCTCCTCGGTCGCGGCCTCGAGCCGGGTCAGGAGGATGAGGTGGGCCCGATCGAGCGCCTCCGGCCCCTCGCGGAGGCGCCCCGCGGGCAGGGGTCGATCGTCGAGGTCCTCGACGTCGAGGCAGACGATGTCCAGGTCTCGTTCGAGGCGCAGGTGCTGGAACCCGTCGTCGAGCACGTGCACGCGCCGACCGAAGCGCGCCTCCACCGCACGGCCCACCCGGTCGCGGCGGTGGCCCACGGCGACGACGACGCCGGGCAGCGACCGCGCGAGCATGACCGGCTCGTCGCCCGCCTCCACCGCCCCGGCCAGAACCTCGGTCCCGTCGCTCACCACCAGCGCGTCACCGTGGAAGCTCCCCCCGTAGCCCCGGCTCAGCACCGCTACCGGGTGCCCCCCGTCGCGCAGCATCTCGGCCACCCTCAGGACCACGGGGGTCTTGCCGCTTCCTCCCACGCTCAGGTTCCCGACACTCACCACCGGTCCCCGCGGACGGCCACGGCGCAGGAGGCCGCTGCGGTAGGCGGCGGCCCGAAGCCGGGCGATGCCGCCGAAGAGCGAGCCCAGGGCGCGCCTCACGCGAGGAGGTCCGCGAGGGCGTCGACGGTCTGGCCCAACGCGCCTCGGTTGCGCTCCACGAGACCCCGAGCCCGCTCCCCCAGAGCGCGCCTCCGGGCCTCGTCGCGCAGGAGCGCCGCCACCGCACGGCCCAGATCCTCGGGGGTGCGGACCTGCACGAGCGCGTCTTCGGAGAGGAACTGGTCGGCGATCTCCTGGAAGTTCTCCATGTGGGGACCGACGACCACCGGCCTTCCCGCCGCCGCCGGCTCGAGGATGTTGTGCCCCCCGGCGGGGACGAGGCTGCCCCCCACGAAGACCACCGAGGCGAGGGCGTAGAGGCGGGCCAGCTCGCCGAGCGTGTCCAGGAGGAGCACATCCCCGTCGTCCCAGCCACCAGCCTCGAGGGTGCTGCGCCGGCAGCACCGGAACCCGGCGGCCTCGACGAGGGGAGGCACGGCGTCGAACCGCTCGGAGTGCCGGGGGGCGATGAGGAGGCCGGCGTCGCCCACCTGCTCCCTCACCCGGTGGAAGGCGCGGAGGACGAGCTCCTCCTCTCCCCTGACGGTGCTGCCCGCGATCCAGAGAGGGCGCGCGCCCGAGGACCGGCCCGCGAGGAGTCGGACCAGCCGCTCGGGGGGACGCCCCGGCTCCACGGCGTCGTACTTGAGGTTTCCGGTGACCCGGATCCGTTCCGGGGGCGCACCCATCGCCTGGATGCGCTCGGCGTGGGTCTGGCTCTGCATCAGGAACAGGTCGATCTCACCGAGCACCTGCCCGAGGAAGCCCCGCAGGCGCAGGTAACGACCGAACGAGCGCGGCGAGATGCGGCCGTTCACGACGGCCACCCGCGTGCCGCGCCGGTGGGCCTCGTGGATGAGGTTGGGCCACAGCTCGGTCTCGACGAGCAGGAGCAGCTCGGGGTTGAGCACGGAGAGGGTCTGGCGTACGGGTCCCGGCCAGTCGAAGGGGGCGTAGAAGAGCCCGTCCAGGTCCTTGGCGCCCCGGGCCGCCACCGCGTTGCCGGTCATGGTGGTGGTGGACAGGAAGAGTCGGTACCCCGGGAGGCGCTCGCGGAGCGCGGGCACCAGAGGCCGGGCGGCGAGGGCCTCGCCCACCGACACCGCGTGGATCCAGATGGAGCGCTCCCCGTCGACGTTCAGGTAGACGGGGAGGCGGCCCATGCGCTCCCGGAAGGTGCGCATGTACTTGCCGGATTTTCGCCCCTTCCAGAGATACCAGGGCAGGGCGACGACGAACCCGACGGCGAGGAGAATGCTGTAGAGGATGTACACGCGGTCCCTCACGGACCGAGGTCCGGTCCGCTCGAACGCTCGCAAGTATAACGTCACACGGTGGAACGCCTACCGAACGCCCAATCCGTCCAAACTGGCCCGAATCCTGCAATGTCATGGAGGCGACAGGTCTCATGCGCGCAGGGTTTGCGCGCCAGTCGGACCCATCAGGAGGATGTTTCGATGGCGATGAAGATCGTTGAGGAATGCATCAACTGCGGCGCGTGTGAGCCGGAGTGCCCGAACCAGGCCATCACGGCCGGTGACGACATCTACATCATCGACCCCGAGAAGTGCACCGAATGCGTCGGCGCCTTCGACGAGCCCCGCTGCGTCGAGGTCTGCCCGGTGGACGACTGCATCATCGTGGATCCGGAGCACACCGAGTCGAAGGAAGCGCTTCAGGCCAAGTACGAGAAGATGCACTGACGACCGGGCGCACGGCGGTCCAGGGCAGGGCGAGCATCCTCTCCCCGGACCGCCGGCGCAGGTCGCCCCCACGGCCGCATCCCCTGCGGCCCCCGCTCAGCCTCCCGTCACCGGCGCCCGGCCCGAGGTGCGCCCGGATTCTCGGAGAGACCCCCATGGCCTCCGCTCTCCGGGGGGGGAGTTGTGCATGGTGCCTCCGTTTCTCTGTAGTATGGGCCCCCGATGACGACGAACGAGACCGTCGACCCCGCCGAGCTCGTCACCCACCGCTTCCCGTCGAGAAGGCGGCCGAGGCCTGCGCGCTCACTGCCTCCGGGAGGTGCGGCAAGGTGGCGGCCTGCTTCGACGAGGAGTTATAAGAGACCATGCTGAGAGGCATCGCCCCCTGCATCAGCCCCGAGCTGCTCAAGGTCCTCGCCGAGATGGGGCATGGCGACGAGATCGTCCTGGCCGACGCCCACTTCCCGGGGCACTCGGTGAACGCTCGCGTCCTCCGCGCCGACGGCCTCGGTGTGACCGCGCTCCTCGACGGGATCCTCCCGCTGTTCGACCTCGACACCTACGCCGACCCCCTCGTCATGATGGAGCCGGTCCCCGGCGATCAGCTCGATCCCGCGGTGGAGGAGCAGTACCTGGAGGTCGTGCGCCGACACGCCCCCGGGGCGAGGCGCCCGGCCCGCGTCGACCGCTTCGCCTTCTACGAACGGGCCCGGGCCGCCTTCGCCGTGGTCATGTCCGGCGAGACCCGCAAGTACGGCAACCTCCTTCTCAAGAAGGGCGTCACCGCCATCTAAGGAGTCCCGAGCCGAGATGACCGACGACACCACCCGCGACCCCGTCGACCTCAGCGCCGACCGCTCCGCGCTCATCCCGGCCGGCGTCGCCGTGCCCTTCATCCTGGTGACCAGCTGCTTCGCGCTGTGGGGCTTCGCCAACGACATCACCAACCCCATGGTGAAGGCGTTCTCGAAGATCCTCCTCATGACCAACTTCGAGGGCTCGCTGGTCCAGTTCGCCTTCTACGGCGGCTACTTCGCCATGGCCTTCCCCGCCGCGATGTTCATCAAGAGATTCTCGTACAAGGCGGGTCTCCTGATGGGGCTGGCGCTGTACGCGGGGGGGGCGCTGCTGTTCATCCCCGCCAGCCTCGGGATGGTCTTCTGGCCGTTCCTGGTCGCCTACTTCATCCTGACCTGCGGCCTCTCCTTCCTCGAGACGAGCGCCAACCCCTACATCCTGTCCATGGGCCCGGAGGAGACCTCGACCCGACGGCTGAACCTCTCCCAGTCCTTCAACCCCATCGGCTCGCTCCTCGGGATGTTCACCGCGCAGCAGCTCATCCTGGCCCGGCTCGACGGGGCATCCCGCCAGGCGCGCGAGGCCATGGACCCCGAGGCCCTGCGGGCGGTCGCCGCCCACGACCTCGGCGTCATCCGCGGCCCCTACGTGGGGATCGCTCTCGTGATCCTGGTGGTCCTGGTGGTCATCGGGCTGACGAAGATGCCCCGGACCGAGAACCACGGCGACCGCCTCGACATGGGCCCGACCCTGAAGCGCCTCTTCGCCAACCGGCGATACGTCGAGGGGGTGGTGGCCCAGTTCTTCTACGTCGGCGCCCAGATCATGTGCTGGACGTTCATCATCCACTACGGGACGGAGATCTTCACGGCCCAGGGAATGGCGGAGCAGGACGCCGAGGTGCTCTCCCAGCGCTACAACATCGTGGCCATGGTGATCTTCTGCGTGAGCCGCTTCGTCTGCACCTTCCTGCTCCGGTACTTCAGCCCGGGTCGCCTCCTCATGGCCCTGGCCGTCGGCGGCTTTGCCCTGACTCTGGGTGCGATCTTCGTCCCCGGGGTCCCGGGGCTGTACAGCCTGGTCGGGATCTCGGCGTGCATGTCGCTGATGTTCCCCACGATCTACGGCATCGCGCTGCGGGGCCTGGGCGAGGACGCCAAGTTCGGCGCGGCGGGGCTGATCATGGCCATCCTCGGCGGCTCGGTCCTCCCCCCGCTGCAGGGAGCGATCACCGACCTGGGGCAGATCGGCTCGATGTCGGCGGTGCGGGCCTCGTTCGTCCTGCCCCTCGTCTGCTTCGTCGTCATCGCGGTCTACGGCTTCCGCGCCTACCGCACCCACGCCCCGGCGACGAGCTGACGCCGCTGTCAGGAAACCGGCCACGCGGTCCTGGACACGGGGCCCCTCGGCATCCCGAGGGGAGGGGTGACGACCCACTCAACTCATTGTGCTGCAGTTGTTTCACGGATCCATCCCCCACCGGGCGGCGCCGGCACGGGCCTTGTATTCCGAGGGGGCAGGAACGGGAATGTCTCTCTCCTGGATCACGCGCCCGAAGCCGCCCGAGTCGGTGGACGAGCTCGTCGCCGCCGGGAAGTACGGGAAGGCCGTCGCCCGACTGCGCGAGCAGTTCTCGCGGCGGTATCCGAGCACGACGGAGAGGCAGCACTACGCGGAGGTGCTGGTCCTGGCCGGACGGGGCGTCGAGGCCGTGCCCGTCCTCCTCGGCATCGCCGACGAGCAGGAGCGCTACGGCTTCCCCGACGAGGCGCTCGAGGCCCTGGAGCGCGCCGCCGAGATCCACCCCGACCAGGCGGAGGTGAAGGAGCGTCTCGCGTCGATCCGGCACGCTCCAACGAAGGTCCCGGCGGACGAGGCGCCGCCCCCGGCAGAGGACCCGCATGCGGCCCCCGACAGCCGGGGATCGGCGCTCGACGGGGCCTTCGCCGCCCAGGCGGGGCCAGAGTCGCCGGAGAAGGCGGCGGAAGAGCGGCCCGAGCTCGCGGTCCTGGACGCCGGTGCCCCGGATCCCCCGGGCCTGGGCACCCCGCCTTCGGGGCCCCGCGGCGGGCGCGAACCCGCGGCCGTGGAGGCGGCGGGCGCAGCCGCGGCGAGGGCGACACAGCGCAGCGGCGAGCCGGATCTCGTTGTCGTCGAGGTCGAGACGATCTCCCCGGACGACGGAGAGATCACGGCGAGGACCCTTCACGACGACCCCGCCGTCGCCGGCGCGGCGGAGACCGAGACGACCGGCGCGGACGAGGGCGAGATCACCGCGAGAAGCCTCCACGTCGATCCCTCCGTCCTCGGCCCACCGGAGGCCGAGACGGCAGACGACGGAGAGATCACGGCGAGAAGCCTCTGGGTCGACCCCTCCGTGCTCGACGCGACGGAGACCGAGACGACCGCGGACGAGGGAGAGATCACCGCGAGAAGCCTCTTCGTCGACCCCTCCGTGCTCGGCGCGGCGGCGTCCGAGGCGGCCGACGGAGACCCGGGCGAGAAGACGGCCCCGAGCCTCCGGGTGGACGGGAACGTCGCGGGTCGGGATGAGCCCGCGACGCCGACGCTGCTCCTCCCCGAGGAGGACCTCGAGCCCGAGCCGGACCTCGAGCTGGAGGAGGTCGAGGAGCTGACCGCCGAGGACGGTCCGGAGGTCGAGCCCGGCGTGGCCGACGCGCGGGCGCTCCTGGGCGGGGACGTCGCCGGCCACGACCACACCGCTGAGGATCCAGAGCCCGACCTCGAGACCGATGCCGGGGCCTCTTTCCGCGAGGACGACGCGGAGAGCGAGTGGCTGCGCTCGCTCGTGACCGACGAGGATCTCGAGGCGGCGCTGACCGCGGATGCACAGGCGCTCCTCGCCGGTCCACCGTCGGAGGACGAGCCCGGTTCTGCGGAGGACGAGGGCCACCTGGACGCGCTCCTCGGCGCCGATGCTCAGGCGCTCCTCGCCGAGCGTCCGGCCAGCGATGGTCCGGCATTGCCCGGGGACGAGGGCCACCTCGACGCGCTCCTGGCCACCGACGCGCGGGCCCTCCTCTCCGACCGCCCGCGGAGGGACGGGCCGGCACCGGTCGGCGTCCCGGGCGACACGGGCGAGGAGCCGGGCCGTGCGGCCCCCGACCTCCCCGGCGAGGACACGGGCGAAGAGGAGACCGAGGCGCCCACGGCCCTGCCGGCTCACCCCGACGAGACCCTCCTGTTCCTGAGCGAGGAGGACCTGTTCGGCGCGCTCGAGGACGCCCCGGCGCCGCCCTTCAACGGGAACGGAAACGGGAACGGCTCGCGCGCGAATCGCCCCCAGGGTGAGGGTGCGGACGGGGCGGTCGAGGACGCGACCCTCCGCGAGGGGGTGGAGGCGTAGCGGAGCTAGCGGCCCGCCCGTCCTCCCCGGTAGAGGAAGAGGCAGAAGGCGCCGGCGAGGAGCAGGGACACCAGCTCACCGGCCAGCCCCCCGAGTCGGGGATCCATGGCCTTCGGGGCGACGCCGGCGGCCACCAGGCCCGCGACGGCCACGCCCGCGAGCCCTTCGCCGGCCACGAGGCCGGAGGCGGCGAGGATCCCGGGATCGCTCTCCCCCGGCGCCCGTGCCACGGCCCCGCGTTCGGCGACCGCGCGGACGCATCCGCCGACGTAGAGGGGGGCCATGGTCGCCAGGGGGAGGTACACCCCGATGGCGAAAGCCAGTCCCGACACGCCGCACAGGATGGCCCCCAGGGCGAGGCCGCCACCGGTGAGCACGAGGCCCCAGGGGAGGTCGCCGGCGAGCACGCCCTCGATCACCGTCTTCATCAGGGTGGCCTGGGGGGCGGGAAGCTCGCGGGAGCCGAACGAGTAGGCGCTGCCGAGGAGGAGCACGGTGGCCGCCACCGCCCAGCAGGCGAAGGCGGCGCCGATGACCTGCCCGATCTGCTGGAGGGCGGGCGTCGCCCCGACGAGCCAGCCCGTCTTCAAGTCCTGGGAGATGTCCCCCGCCTTGCTGGCGGCGATGGCCACGATCGTCCCGACGGTGAGCACCCCCGCCCGGGCCGCGCCGTCCGTCCACCCGGCGGCGGCGAAGACGGTGGCGGTGCCGAGCAGCGTCACCAGGGTGATCCCGGAGGTCGGCTGAGAAGAGACGCCCACGATGCCGACGATCCGCGCCGCCACCGCGACGAAGAGGACCCCGAAGACGCCGACCCCGGCGGAGAGCACGGCCCGCTGGAGCGGGGCCATGTCGCCGGCGAAGACCCCGGGCACGACGCCGGCCACGAGCACGACGAACCCGATCCCGCCGACCACGAACCAGGGCGGCAGGTCGCGTTCGGTCCGGTTCACCGCACCTTCGGCCGCTCCGGAGCCCGTGCTCTTCATGCCCCGGACCACGGCGGTGAAGGCCCCCGCCATGGTGGGCAGGCCGCGCATCACGGTGAGGATCCCGGCGGTGGCCACCGCCCCGGCCCCGATGTAGCGCACGTAGCGCGACCAGATGTCGTCGGCCGTCATCTCCGACACCAGCCGCTCGGTCTCCGGGAACAGCGGCGCCGGGAGGCCGGCCCCGAGCCAGGCGATGAGCGGGGTCAGGGTCACCGACGAGATGAGGGCCCCGGACACGCAGACCGCGGCGGTGCGGTAGCCGAGGATGTAGCCCACCCCGACGAGGGCGGGCGCCACCTCGAGAGCGAGCTCGGCCCTGGGCAGCACCGGCAGCGCCAGGCGCAGCTCGTCCGGGGCCAGGAAGGCCAGGGCCAGGAGCAGCTTGACCGCGGCCCCCACCGCCATGCCCCGGAAGATCCAGACGCCGGTCGAGGCGCCGCTGGTCGCGGCCTCGCCGGTCGTGGCCCGCAGCACCTCGGCGCACGCGGTTCCCTCGGGATACGGCAGCTCCTCGTGCGCCTCCACGATGAGCAGCTTCCGGAGCGGGATCATGGCGGAGAGGCCCAGGACCCCGCCGAGGAAGGCCAGCGCCACCACCTGGAGGTAGGGCGGCACCATTCCCCAGAGGAAGAGGGCGGGGATGGTGAAGATGATCCCGGTGGCCAGCGAGGTCGAGGCGGCGGCGATGGTCTGGGAGAGGTTGGCCTCGAGGATGGTCCCGTCGGCGCGGAAGACCCGGAAGGCGGCAACGGTCATGACCGCGGCGGGAATGGAGGCGGAGACCGTCATGCCCACCCTCAGGCCCAGGTAGGCGTTGGCGGCCCCGAAGACGATCCCGAGGACGACCCCGGTGAAGACCGCCTTGAGCGTGAACTCGGGGACGGTAGCTTGGCTCGGGGGCGTCGACATGGCGCGGATGATACTCAACGGAAGGGGTCAGGTCTCGAACGTTGCATCGCAAGGGACGGAAACGCCTGGCGCGGGGCGAAGGGCGAGGGGACGACGGAAGGGGCCGGATCCCGAGCTACCGGGGTCTCGACGCGACCACGAAGACGTCCTCGGCGGGCTCGAGAGAGCAACCGCCGGTGACGGTGACGCGGTAGGACCCGGGGCGGAGGGGGCCGATCTCGGCCGAGTGCCAGTCGTCCTGGCCGCGACGCAGGGCGACGCGGGCGAGGGGGGCTCCGCCCCTGGCCGCGCGCACCCGGGCGTGGAGACGCACGCCGGACCGGGGGGACCGGGCTCTCAGGCGAACGGGCTCGTCCGACCAGAAGACGTCGCCGACGTCGAGCGCGGTCTGCCCCAGGCCGGACCGGGCGGTCCGGTAGGAGCCGAGGTCGATGTCGAGCCCGGCCAGGAGGCCGACCAGGTGGGTGAGCGTCGCCGCGGCGGTCTGGAGGGAAGCGTGGCGGGTGCCGGCGTACATCGCGCGGGCCTCGTGTCCCTTCTCGAGAGGCGAGGCCGAGGCTCGCGGGACGGTCCCGTCGCCCGAGTGGTCTTCGCCCCGATACGTCGGGACGACCTCGAGACGGCCATCCAACACCCGCGCCGACTGAGGCGTGGCCTGGCCGATCCCCACCACCGGGAAGACCGCGCAGCCGTCGTCCCGGTAGCGCGAGGAGCGGCGGTGGGACTCGACGGCCCCGCGGATCTCCTCGTGGAAGGCCATGCCCCCCGCCACCCGCGAGGGGTCGAGGTTGGGGAGCGCGGTCTCGGTGACCCGGGCGAGGGTCCGTCCGCCGGTATCGACGACGGGGTAGAACGGCAGGAGCTGGTGCACCGAGGTGCACGATCGAGCGAGGCGGGTGAGGTCGACGAGGCCCAGGGGACCCTTCCGCACGCCGTTGCTGAGCGCGTCGAGGGCCTGCGGCGCCCCGCGAAAGGGTGTCCCGAAGGCGACGAGGGCCCGCGTGGTGCGCCAGCCGCCCTGCAGCTCCAGGAAGGCGCGGGCCACGAGTCCGCCCATCGAATGGGCCACGAGCACGAGGCGGGCGTCGTCGTTGCCGGAGGAGCGGCGCCACCGGGCCAGCCACTCGTGGGCGCGGCGGGCCAGGAGGCGGGCCGCGACCCGGACGTCTCGACGCCAGTCGTAGGGAAGCTCGAAGAAGTTCCGACCGGGGGCGAGCTGGAAGGCGCTCTGCAGGGAGGCGGAGAGCCGCGAGTAGCCGTCGATCTTCCAGAGCCCGGGGATCAGGTGCACGTCGGGGAAGAGCCGGGTGGCCACGACCCCGTCGCCCAGGTCGTCGCGGTCGAGCGGGTCCTCCCGCAGCACGAGCGGCGCGAGGCGGCCCCCTCGGCTCAGCGCCGCCCCGAGCAGCGAGCCCACCGAGGGACCCCAGAGGTCCTTCCCGTCCTTGCGCAGGACGCTGCCGGTGAGCCCGGGCAGCAGGATCAGAACGTCTCCGAATCGTCGCCGGGGCACGTCACCTCCCGTGGCAGGCGGAGTCAACACGTGCAGCCATGAGCACCATAGGTGGACCCCATGAGGGTCGTCAAATGGTGGTCACGCGAAGTAGTCCTCTCATCTCAGGGGCATGGGGCAAGCGCCGGTTGCGCCCCCGTTCCGGCGTCGGATAGACTGCGCTTTTGGATTTGAACCCGGGAGGTCGAATAGATGGCAATCCGCGTTGGTATCAATGGTTTCGGCCGCATCGGCCGCCTGGTCTTCCAGGCACTCTGTGACCAGGGCCTGCTCGGCAAGGAGATTGACGTCGTGGGTGTGGTCGACATCTCCACCGACGCTGACTACTTCGCGTACCAGATGAAATACGACTCGGTCCACGGCCGCTTCAAGCACAGCCTCGAGACGAAGAAGAGCGACGGCTCGGACCACAACGACATCCTGGTGGTGGGCGGCGACGCCGTCCAGTGCATCATGGCGGAGCGCAACCCGGCCGACCTCCCGTGGAAAAAGCTGGGCGTCGACTACGTGATCGAGTCCACCGGTCTCTTCACCCACTCCGACACGGCGAAGGGCCACCTCGACGCCGGGGCGAAGAAGGTCCTCATCTCCGCGCCCGGGAAGGGTGACGTGAAGACGCTCCTCATGGGCGTGAACGAGGGCGAGTACGACCCCAAGAAGCATCACGTCGTCTCGAACGCCTCCTGCACCACCAACTGCCTGGCGCCGCCGGTGTACGTGCTCCTCAAGGAGGGCATCGGGATCGAGACGGGCCTCATGACCACGATCCACAGCTACACCGCGACCCAGAAGACCGTCGACGGTCCGTCCAAGAAGGACTGGCGCGGGGGCCGCGCCGCGGCCATCAACATCATCCCCTCGACCACCGGCGCGGCCAAGGCCGTCGGACAGGTCCTTCCCCAGGTGAACGGCAAGCTCACCGGCATGTCCTTCCGCGTGCCCACCCCGGACGTCTCCGTCGTGGACCTCGTCTTCCGCTCCGAGAAGGACACCTCGATCGAGGAGATCGACGGCCTCCTGAAGAAGGCGAGCGAGACCTACCTCAAGGGCATCCTCGGATACTGCGACGAGGAGGTCGTCTCCACCGACTTCATCCACGACGACCGCTCCTCGATCTACGACTCGCTGGCCACGCTGCAGAACAACCTGAAGGGCGAGAAGCGCTTCTTCAAGCTGGTCAACTGGTACGACAACGAGTGGGGCTACTCGAACCGGGTGATCGACCTGCTCCGCTACATGGCGAAGAAGGACGGCGCCAAGTAGTCGGTCGCCGACCCCCCGGAGGATCCCGGGCTTTCTCGGGGGCGGCCCCAGGCGGGTCGCCCCCGATTTCCTTTTCGGACCGCATACGGTAGAGAACAGGAGCGAAGGAAGGACATGGCCAAGCTCTTCATCGAGGACCTCGATCTCGGCGGCAGGCGCGTGATCATGCGCGTCGACTTCAACGTCCCCCTCAAGGCCGGCACCGTCGAGAACGACAAGCGGCTGCGCGCGGCGCTGCCCTCCATCCGTTTCGTGCTCGCCCACGGCGCGAGCCTGGTTCTGATGAGCCACCTCGGGCGTCCCAACGGGGAGCGCAACCCCAGGTACAGCCTCGCCCCGGTGGCGGACCGGCTGTCCGAGCTGCTCGGCAAGCCGGTGAAGTTCCTGGACGACTGCGTCGGCCCGCAGGTCGAGAAGGCCTGTGCCGCGCTCCGGCCGGGCGAGGTCGCGCTCCTCGAGAACCTCCGCTTCCACGTCGAGGAGGAGGGCAAGGTCAAGAACGACGACGGCAGCTCCACGAAGGCCGACCCCGAGGCGGTCGAGGCCTTCAAGGCCTCGCTGTCGAAGCTGGGCGACGTCTTCGTGAACGACGCCTTCGGCACCGCCCACCGGGCCCACAGCTCGATGGTCGGCGTGGACCTGCCCCAGCGCGCCGCGGGCTACCTGATGAAGAAGGAGCTCGACTACCTCGGCGACGCCGTCGAGACGCCGACCCGGCCCTTCGTGGCCATCATCGGGGGGGCCAAGGTCTCGGGCAAGATCGACGTCATCGAGGCCCTGCTGCCCAAGGTCGACACCCTGATCATCGGCGGGGGCATGGCCTACACGTTCTACAAGGCCCAGGGCAAGGAGATCGGCGGCTCGCTGGTCGAGGACGACCGGATCGAGATGGCGAAGGCGCTGCTCGAGAAGGGCCGGGGCAAGCTGGTCCTGCCCGTCGACACCGTGGTGACCGACAGCTTCAACTTCGACGCCCGCCAGGTCGGGACGCTCAAGACCGTGCCCTGGGACGGCATCGGGGCAGAGGACATCGGCGTGGATATCGGGGAGCGGACCCGGGAGAAGTTCGCGGAGATGGTGAAGGGCGCGAAGACCGTGGTGTGGAACGGGCCCATGGGCGTCTTCGAGATCCCGGAGACCGCGACGGGCACCCTGGCCATCGCCCAGGCCATGGCCGAGGCCACCCGGGGCGGCGCCGCCACCATCGTGGGCGGTGGCGACTCGGTGGCGGCGATCGAGCAGAACGGCCTGGCCGATGCGGTGAGCCACGTCTCCACCGGGGGCGGCGCCTCCCTCGAGTTCCTCGAGGGCAAGGAGCTCCCCGGCGTCACATATCTCAGCGACAAGTAGAAACGGAAGGGGTCAGGTCGTGAATGTTGAATTCCCGTCCTCCGGAGAGGACACGATTCAACATTCACGACCTGACCCCGTACCTGAGGAAACCAACCCATGGCAAATCGAACTCCCCTGATCGCCGGTAACTGGAAGATGAACAAGACGACCATCGAGGCGGTCGCCCTGGCCACCGAGATCCAAGCCGGGGCGGAGGGCCCCGCGGTCGACGTCCTGGTGGCGCCCCCCTTCACCTCGCTCGCGCTCGTGGCCAAGGCCCTCGAGGGCTCGAAGGTCCTCCTCGGCGGCCAGAACATGCACTCCGAGCTGAGCGGCGCCTACACCGGCGAGATCTCCCCCGCCATGCTCACCGACGTCGGCTGCTCCCACGTGATCCTCGGCCACTCCGAGCGCCGTCAGTACTTCGGCGAGACCGACGAGGGCGTGGCCAAGAAGACCAGGGTGGCCCTGGACAACGGCCTCCTGCCCATCTCCTGCGTGGGCGAGACCCTCGAGGAGCGCGAGGGCGGCAAGACCATGGACGTGGTCGGCCGCCAGGTCGACGCGATCCTGAACGCGGTCTCCGCCGACGAGGCGGCGAAGGTCGTGATCGCCTACGAGCCGGTCTGGGCCATCGGCACCGGCAAGGTGGCGACCCCGGAGCAGGCCCAGGAGGTCCACGCCTTCATCCGCAGGCGCGGGGGCGAGGTCCACGGCCCGGCGATCGCCGACGCCGTCCGGATCCTCTACGGCGGGAGCGTGAAGCCAGACAACGTGAGGGGCCTGATGGCGCTGCCCGACGTGGACGGCGCCCTGGTCGGCGGTGCCTCCCTGAAGGCCGACTCGTTCCTCAAGCTCGTCCACTTCGACAAGCAGTAGCCGCGGGCCTGCGCGCCACGAACGCCTCGCACTCGGTTGGGTCGAGGTCCGGGTCTTCGAAGGGCACGGTACGGGGACGGAAGCCCACCTCGGAGAGCAGGCGCAGCCAGTCCCCCCGGGCGAACAGGCCCTCCACGTGGCGGTCCTGCTCCACCCACACGGATCCGTCCCGCTCGCGGAGCAGGAGGGCGTAGTCCACGACGTAGGAGGTGTCGGCGGGGTCGGGGTCCCACATCCACTCGAGGTAGCGGAGGCCGCGCCCACCCCCGTCGACGCCGCCGTGGTCGGTCGACGGCTGAAAGGTCTCGCGGACGTGATCGGGGACGAAGAGGGCGGCCCCCCCGGGCGCGCAGTGGACGAAGGCGGTCTCCATCGCCCTCTTGAGGTCCCCCTCCGTGGTCATGTACGTCACGGCGTCGTGCACGAAGACGGCGTCGAACTGCCTCCCCAGGCGCACCGTGCGCATGTCACCCTCGACGTGCTCGCATTCCGGGTTCCGGGCGCGACTGATCTCCAGCATCGCCGGGGAGCGGTCGACCAGCGTCATCTGGAACCGCTTCTTGAGGAAGGAGGCGTTGTTCCCTCCCCCGCTGCCGAGCTCGAGGAGGGTGGCGGCCGGGCGTTCGCACGCATCGAGAAGAGTCCTCTCGTAGAACGCGGCCTCCTCCTCGTAGTCGGAGGGCGGCGACAGGAGCGGCCACCACGACGCGAGCTCAGCGTACAGCCTGGGCATACCGAAAGAAGCGGGCCACGGAATCGACGGCTCGTCCTCGCCTGTCCTCAGGTTAGCACGCGGTGGACCCCACCCCGTCGGGGCGAAGACCGCGTGCTATCCTCGCCGTCGGAGGTGACCCCTGGACTTCGCGCGGGTCTTCGACCAGGTGGCGACGGCTCTCGACGAGCCGGGCTTGCCCTGCGCGGTCGTGGGCGGCCTGGGTCTCGATCGTTGCACCGCGAGTCAGAACGTCACGGCGACGCGACGATAGAAGACCTGACCCCGTTTTCTGGTAGACTTGGCGTTTCGGACGGTCTGAAAGAAACGAGGAACGGCGGCGGCCATGGCTTTTCTGTACTACCTGATCATCTCCGTGCACATCATCGCGTGTCTCTTCCTGATCGCGGTCGTGCTCCTGCAGCAGGGCAAGGGACAGGACCTCGCGAGCGCGTTCGGGGGCGGCGGCTCCCAGACCGCCTTCGGCCCCCGGGGCTCGGCCACGGTGCTGTCGCGGGCCACCACGATCCTGGCCGCGGTGTTCATGCTCACGAGCCTGAGCCTCTCCGTGATGAAGCCCGGCCGCAGCTCGGTCCTCGACCAGGTCCCGGAGACCGCCGCGACCCCGTCGCCGGCCCCGCCCGCGGAAGAGGCGGCCCCGCCCGCGATGCCGGTCCCGCAGGACGACGCCGGCGACGCCGCTCCGGCGGAGGCCCCCCCGGCCGAGTAGTCGCCCCTCAGGGGGACGAGGGGGCGGCGGGCGCGGCCGACGCGCTCTGCTCGGCGGGCGCCTCCGGCAGGGGGTCGACGACCTCGAACGGCTCATGGAGGACCACCCTCTCTCCCGAGAGCTGGTCCTCGACGGTCATCACCATCTCGTACTCACCCCGGGCGACGCCGTCGAGCTTGAAGCCGAACAGGCGCGTGAGGGCCCCGAGCGAGGTGGGACGGATGAGGCTCGGCTCCAGTCCGGTGAGGGTCGACCCGTCGGGCCGACGGATCTGGTAGCCCTGGACCACCTGGGGCATCCCCGTGGAGTCCTTCTTCGCCCCGAAGACCTCGAACTGGCACAGGAGCTGCTCCCCCTGGGGGAACTCCCTCCGGGCCAGGGGCTGCGGGTTCACCGGGTGCCCGCTCTCGTCGGTCTGGTGGCTGTCGCTCAGGATGGGCGTGGTCACCCAGAAGCCACCGAGAGGCGGCACGTCGAACTCGTGCACGACTGATCCGATCAGCCCGGTGGAGGTCTCGCGAACGATGATCTTGGCCTGATGGTCCCCCGGCTGCAGCTCGAAGTCGCGGAGGATGGGGAACCAGACGCGGTTGAGGCGCTCCCGGGTCGAGGGGCGCAGCCTCATGTTGATGGCCTGATCGTAGCGCAGGAACTCCCCGCTCTCCCGGTGGGCCACCACGAGGAGGAACTCGATCTCGTCCACCTCGCGACCCTCCTCCTGCGTGAACTGGAGCCCGCGGATGTCGACCTCGGCCACGACGAGGACGCTCGCCTTCCCCAGCATCACCTCGGGGCCGACGTAGTGGGTCATCCGGATGGGGATGGCGCTGCTCGGCCAGGGCGAGTCGAGGGCGGCCTGGATCACGGGGTCGACACCCTCGCGGCCCTCGAGTGCGACGGTTCCCTCGTCCGACGGCGCGAAGTAGCCCCTTCGGGCCCGTGTCTTCAGCCCCTTGCCCTTGCCCTTCTCGAAGTCGACCTTGATCTCCCGGAAGGCCCCGTCGCGGGCGGTGTTGGTGGAGACGTACCCGAGCAGGTAGTAGATCTGGGTCTCCTGCGCGATCCGGTGGATCCCCCCGGAGAGGTCGTTGGTGTTCTTGACGGTAAAGCCACCGCTGTCGGCGGCCAGGGCCTCGGACCCGTCGTCCACGCGGTCCATCGACGTGAAGGCGTAGCCCACGTCCTGGGCGGGCAGCGCGGGGCCGAACTCCGCCGAGAGCTCCATCGGCATCCCGTCCAGCCCGCGGGCGTTGAGGAAGTAGATGGCGGCGTTGGCGCGGCGCGAGGCGGCGTTGACGCGCTTGAACTCCTCGAGGTTGGGATCGTGGATGAAGCCCTCGGACACCAGGATCACCGACTTGCGTCCCTTGACTGCGGCCAGGCCGTTCAGGGCGCGCTCCAGGACCTGCAGGGCGATACGGGTGCGCATGCGGGCCTGGAAGTACACCTCGGAGGCCCGCGCGGTCACGAAGGGGTCGGAGAGGGTCCCGCTCAGCGGGTTGTTCGGGTCCCGCTGGGCCATCATGGACACGCCGTACTTCTCGAAGCGCCTCATGACCTGCGCCGTGACCTGGGGATCGCGCATCACGTGGATCCGCATCGCCTCCCAGTCGGTGAGCCGCTCCTGGGAGATCTCGGGAACGCGCCGTCCGTCGAGCCGCTTGAGGGTGTCGATGAGCTGGTCGCGCCCGGCCTCCATGCGCGCCGTCCACCAGGCGCTGCCCGAGGTCGCGATGAGGTTGACCTGGTCCCCCTCGCGGATCGCGTTCTCGAGAAAGCTCGCCACCGCGGCCTTGGCGTCCCGAGCGCGGAAGGGGGTCAGGTTCATGTCGTCGAAGACGACCACGAAGGTCCGCCCGCGCTCCGCGTCGACCGCGGTGTTGACGGAGATCCGCGGGGGAGGAGGCGGCGCGGCGGAGGGCTCGTCGGGGAGCTGGACCGCCTCGAAGCTGACGACCGACTGGCGCACGCCGTCCTCTTCGATGACCAGGTCGTCCCGGGTGATGCCGGCCACGGGGTTGTCGTCCCCGTCGGTCACGACCAGGTCGACGATGACCTGCTCGACCCCGGCGGTGAAGGTGGGTGGCGCGACCTGGGAGGCGCCGGGCGGCGCCGCGGCCTCCTGGGCCAGGAGGCCGGGAACGCCGGCCAGGAGCAGGATGGCGGAGGCGAAGGGCGCCCTCACGACACCTCCGCGCCGATCCGGACGAGGACCTGCCCGTCCTCGACCTTGACCTCGTGGCGCGGCACCCGCATGTCGTCGCTGGTGGTGTTCAGGCCGGTGGTGACGTCGAAGGTCCAGTTGTGCCAGGGGCAGCTCACCTCGGCCCCGTCGACGAATCCCTGCCCCAGGGGCCCGCCGCGGTGGGGGCAGCGGTTCGACAGGGCATGAAACGTCCCTCCCACGTTGAAGACGGCGACGATCTCGGACCCCACCGTCACCTCGGCGGCGCGGCCCGGCGGGAGGTCGGAGGCGGCCATCACACGGACGAACTCGGACATCACTCTCCCTGGCAGGTCCTCGGATCTCCAGTGTATACCAGCGCCGGAGACGGCCTCGGAGGACGGGTCAGGACCCGGCGCCACGTCCTTCCAGCGCCTCGAGGACTGCGGAGAGCGGACGCTCGTCGAGCGAGGCCATCACGAGATCCACCTCGGGCCGGGCGAGGCTCCGGGTCAGGACGTTGGGCACCGCGACGCAGCGCATCCCCGCCGCCAGGGCGGCCCGCATCCCGTGCGGGGAGTCCTCGAAGACGACGCAGCGCTCGGGGGCCACGTCCAGGCGACGGGCAGCGAGGAGAAACAGCTCGGGGTCGGGCTTCACCCGGGTCACGTCGTCCCGGGCCACCACCACGTCCAGCAGATCCCGGATCCCGTGACGGCGGAGCCACCCCTCGACCCAGCCGCAGGAGCTGCTCGAGGCCACCGCCCGCCCCAGGCCCCGGCTCCGCGCGTCGCGCAGGAGGGTCTCCACTCCCGGGAGCAGCGGCTGCGGCTCGCTGAGCCGGTCGGAGACGGCACGGACCTCCCGCTGGAGCTCCTCGCGGGGCAGATCCTCCCCCACCAGGGACTCGAGGTGGGCGTGGGCGTCGAAGCCGCCGTGGGTACCGAGGGCGTGCTGCCACTGGTCGAGGGCGAGCGACTGCCCCCGCCTCTCGTAGGCGCCCTTCCAGGCTTCGAAGATCGGGGTCTCGGTGTCGACGATCAGGCCGTCGAAGTCCAGGACGATGGCGTCGATGCTCAGAGTGACCTCGTCAGGTGGTCGATCGTCCGCTCCCAGCTCTTCACCGCGGCGTCGCGGTCGTAGACCTCGGGGCGGCCGTCGTTGAAGAAGGCGTGCTTCGTCCCCGGGTAGAAGTGGAACTCGAACGGCTTGTCGCGGCGCCCCAGCTCGGCCTCGAAGCGGGCGACGTTGGAGTTGGCGAAGTCGTCGTCCTCCGCCCAGTGGCCGAGCACGGGGGCGGTCAGCCCATCGAAGTCGAAGTCGACCTTCGGGTGCCCCCCGTAGTACACGACGCAGGCGGCGACGTCCTTGGGGTTGGAGCAGGCGGCGAAGAGGCTGAGGGCGCCCCCCATGCAGAAGCCGACGGTGGCGACGGGACGGCCGGTGACGAAGCGCAGGCGCTCGACCGCGCCCCGCAGGTCCTTCTCGGCCTCGGCGATGTTCAGGGCCATCGAGAGCTTGTGCGCCTCGTCGGGGGAGCCAGCCGTCGTCCCGCGATACAGGTCGGGGGCGAGGGCGTGGAAGCCCTCGAGGGCGAACTTGTCGGCGACCCGCTTGATGTGGTCCACGAGGCCCCACCACTCCTGGATCACCACCACCCCGCGCCCGCGGGCCTTGTCCGGTGCCGGGACGGCCATGTAGCCGCTGGCCGTCTTCCCGCCGGAGCCGAACGTGATCATCTCGCCCATGGCTGGTCTTCCTCTCCGCCCGCGCGTCGACCCGGTGGCCCCGGGCCCGCCCTCCTCCTATCATAAGCGGCGAGTGCCACCGGGGCGGCACCGTCACGGGCCGGCCCCTACACCGCTTCGAGGTCGCCGCCATGAAATCCGCCCTTCTCACCCTCCTCGCCTGCGGGCTGATCCTCCCCGCGACTGCCGCGCCCCCGCCCCCCGACGGCGCTTCCGCGTCCGGCGAGGCCCCGGCCCTCCTGTCCTGGTCGGAGCAGATGGCGGAGCGCGACCGCTGGCTGGAGAAGCGCCACCTCATGCTCGCGGGCATGATGCGCCGCCACGACCTGGACTGGTGGATGGTGGTGAGCGAGGAGTTCCACGAGGACCCCCTCACCCCCTACGTGGCCCCGGCCCGCCCCTACGCCGGCAACCGCGACGTCTTCCTCTTCATCGACACCGACGAGGGAGGGCTCCGCAAGGTGGCCCTGAGCGGCTACGCCGAGGAGAGCGTCGGCCGCTTCTTCGAGAGCGCGAGCGAGCCGCGGCAGCTGGAGGAGGCCCTGCGCGAGCTCTCCGCGGAGCACCCCCCGGAGCGGATCGGCCTGTCCATCGGCGGCCACCGTGGGATGACCCGCAGCCTCACCCACGACAGCTACCGGCTCCTGAGCCGGGCCCTCGGCGCCGAGGCCACGCGGCGCTTCGTCAGCGCGGAGGGCCTCATCGAGGAGTACCTCGACACCCGCATCCCCGAGGAGTTCCCCCACTTCGAGGTCCTCGTGCACCTCACCGAGGTGCTGGCGAGACGGGCCCTGTCCAACGAGGCCATCACCCCCGGGCGCACGACGGTGGGCGACCTGCGACGCTTCCTCTTCGACGCCCTGTGGGCACAGGGGGTGGGGACCTGGTTCCAGCCGGACTTCCGGGTCCAGCGCGCGGGCGAGCGGGGCTCGACCTCGCGCGGCTTCCTCGCGGTGTCGCCGGAGGACACGGTGATCGAGCGCGGGGACCTGCTGCACCTCGACTTCGGGATCTCCTACATGGGCCTCGACAGCGACTGGCAGAAGATGGCCTACGTCCTGGAGGAGGGCGAGACCGACGCGCCCGCGGGCCTGAAGCGGGGTCTCGAGAACACCCACGTCCTTCAGGATGCGCTCATGCTCCGCGCCGCCCGGCCAGGCCGGGTGGCGGGCGAGGTCTACGCCGAGGTGATGGCGGAGATGAAGGAGAGGGGGATCGAGGCCATGGTCTACTCCCACCCCCTCGGGAACCACGGCCACGCCCTCGGACCCCGCGTCGACTTTCGGTCTCGCCTGCGGAGTCCCGACGGTCGCCCCCGGCACCTGCGCCCGCACTCCTGGATATCCGTCGAGCTCAACACCGCGGTCGAGGTCCCCGAGTGGGCCGGGCAGAAGGTCTTCATCATGCAGGAGGACCCCGCCCACCTGACCGACGAAGGCTACCGCTTCTTCCGGCCGCGCCAGGAGGCCTTCTACCTGATCCGTTGAGCCGGGATGTCCTGGCCCCTTTGTGCATCGGGCCCACGGAGAGACGTCGAGGTAGAATCTCCAGCCATGCAGGTCCACGTGCGCGTGTGCAAGGAGTGCGGCGAGGAGTACCGCCCCGACATCGCCGTCTGTGCCGACTGCGGCGGCGAGCTCGAGGACGTGTTCGAGGAGGAGGGCGCACCGCCCACGCCGCGCCGGCCCGACCCCGGCGAGCCCGAGGCGCTCGACCTGAGCGACCATCGGCCGGTCTTCCAGACCGCCCGCGCCCCCGACCTCGTGCCCCTGGCCGAGCGACTGAAGGAGGCCGCGATCGAATTCCACCTGGTCGAGGAGGGGGAAGAAGGCGCCCCCTCTCGCTACAGCCTGATGGTGCGGGACGACGAGGTGAAGGCCGCGCTCGAGGCGCTGGCCGACCTGCTGGCCCCCCACGCGGAGGGCGACGAGGTCCACGCCCTCGAGACCCACTACCAGTCGGGCCGCTACGTGAAGTGCCCGGCCTGCGGCGCCGAGCAGGGCTCGGGGCTGGCCGAGTGTGCCGAGTGCGGCCTCACCCTGGGTCCGATGGTGCCGACCTGCCCGAGGTGCCACTCGCCCCTCGAGCAGGAAGGGGCCGCCTGCACCGTGTGCGGGGGCCCGACCCCGACCGGCTGATCGACGGGTCGCGGGGCCGCTATACTCAGAGCATGCCGGACTGGTGGACCGCTCCCGAGGGGGTGCGCGTCCTCCCCGACGGGGGTTGGCGCGTGGGGGGGTTCGCCATCGCCCACGAGCCCTCGCTCCGCTACCTCAAGGCGCGCCTCGTCTTCGAGGAGGGTGGCGCCTTTCTCGTGGAGGGCCGCGAGCGGGTGCCGGTCGTGGTGGAGGGCCCTGCCTTCGAGGTGACCGCCTTCCGCCTGGACGAGGAGGCGGGCGACGTCCGGGTGTCGCTCGACGACGGCAGCGAGGAGAGGCTGGCCGACGACGCGCTCTCCCTGAGCGCGGAGACCGGCCGGTTCGAGTGCCTGGTCCGCGGGGGATTGGCCCGCGCCGTCCTGTCACGAGCGGCCCACCAGCTGCTGCTGGCCCGCGTCGAGGAGGACGAGGGGCTCTTCATCCTGCGGGTCGGTGACCGTCGGATCCCGATCCGGACCTGACGTGGACGCGGCCGACCACGCGCGGCGCCTCGCCCGGGAGGCCGGCTTCGACCTCGTGGGGATCGCCGGCACCGAGGCCCCGCCCGAGCTCGCCTTCTTCACCGAGTGGGTGGCCCGGGGGCACGCCGGTGACATGGCCTACCTCACCGGGCAGGTCGAGAAGCGGAGCGACCTGCGCACCGCGTTCCCCTGGGCGCGATCCGTGGTCTGCGTGGGGCTCCAGTACGACACGCCGCACCCCTACTCCACCGAGGCCCCGCCCGGGCGGGGATGGATCGCGCGCTACGCGTGGGGGGACGACTACCACGAGGTGATGAAGGCGATGCTCGACCGGGTCGTGGAGGGGCTGAAGGCGGAGATCGGCCCCTTCGAGGCCCGCACCTACGTCGACACGGGTCCGGTGGTGGAGAGGGTCTGGGCGGCGGCCGCCGGCCTCGGGGCCTGGGGCAGGAACACCTGCCTCCTCCACCCCGAGCACGGGTCGTGGTTCTTCCTGGGCGAGATCGTGACCGATCTCGAGATGGGACCGGACGCCCCCCGGGCGGACATGTGCGGGAGCTGCACCGCCTGCCTCGAGGCCTGCCCCACCGGGGCCCTGCCCGCGCCCGGCGTCCTCGACGCCACGCGCTGCATCAGCTACCTGACCATCGAGCTCCGGGGGCCGCTTCCCGAGGAGCAGCGGGAGGGCGTGGGCGGCCACGTGTTCGGGTGCGACATCTGCCAGGACGTCTGCCCCTGGAACCGCAAGCGGCGGCGGCGGGGCGGGGCGCCCTTCGAGCCGCGACCCGAGGGCTTCGCCCCCGACCTGGCGCGGCTGGCCTCGCTGGACGAGGAGGGCTTCCGGGAGCGCTTCCGGCGCAGCCCGCTGAAGCGGGCCAAGCGCCGGGGGCTCCTCCGGAACGTGGCCGTGGCCCTGGGCAACTCCGGCGACCCCGCCCACCGCCAGGTGCTCGAGCACCTGGCCCGGGACGAGGATCCGGTCGTCCGCGAGCACGCGGAGTGGGGGCTGAGGAGGCTGGGAGGGTAGCGAGGAGCTCAGCGCGGGGCGAAGGGGGTGCGGAAGGGGGTCAGGTCTCGAATGTTGCATCGCGGACGAGAACGACGCGGCGACGCAACATTAGAAGACCTGACCCCTGGCGTGGACGACCTGGCTCAGTCGATCTGGGCCTTGGAGGTGAGCTTGACGGTCACCTGGGTGCCCGCGTCGAGCTCGACCTCGACGCCGCGGGTGGCGAGAACGGCGGCTCCTCCGGCGGCCCCGCCGATGGCGGTGCCCTTGAGGGCGCCCTTGCCCCCGCCGGTGATCGCGCCGATGACCGCACCGGCGGCGGCGGCGCCCCCGGCGATCTTCGCGTCCTTGCCCTTGCTCGACTCCGCGGTCACGTCGACCGCAGAGGCCTCGATCCGGTAGCTGCTGCCCCCGTCGCGGACCTCGTCGAACTCCATGACCAGGCGGGCGCGGCCCTTCACCCGGCCCGACTGCTTGGCCACGGTGACGCGGCCCAGCACCTCGGTGCCGGCCGGAAGGAGCACGCGCCCGGCGTCCGAGACGTCCTCGGCCAGGGTGGCGATCACGCGGTCCCCGACCTGGCTCGTGTTGGACGCCACCGTCGACCCGAGGACGAGGGGCAGGACGGTGCCGGCGGCGAGGACTCGGGGCTCGGGCGGCGGGTTCGACGTGAGAGCCGGGGTCGGGGCCTCCTCGGGTCGCGGGGCCGGCGCCGGGGCCTGCGCCGCGGCGGGAGGCGCGTACGCCTCGGAGCGCGGCGCCGCGGGCGCGGGCCGTGCTTCCTGGGGCGGTGCCGGGACGGCCTCGGTCGCCGGGGGCGTCGCCTCGGCCAACGCCTCGGCGTCGGCGGCCTTCTCCGGGGGCACCTGACCCTGGCACGCGATCACGCCCATGGCGAGCAGAACGACGAGAACGAACGGCATCCGCGTCATGACATCCTCCCTGGAGCCGGTCTCGCCGGCCCCGCGCTGTCCACTATAGGAGACGACACATGGGGTTGTCCGCGACGTGACGGGCGTCACCTCCCAGGGGCGGGCACCGGTTGTCCCGGAGGGTGAAGGAAGGCAAGATGGGGCGCCATGAAGAAGATCCTGCTCACCGTACTCGCCCTCTCCGCGGTCGTGCTCGTCGTCGCCCTGCTGTACGGCGCCCACCTGGTCGGAAAGCTGAACTCGCCGGAGTTCCGGGAGCAGGTGCGGGCCGAGGTCTCACGCCAGCTCGGCGCGGAGGTCCGGCTGGAGGAGATGGACATCTCCCTCCTGTCGGGCGTGACCCTCCGGGGTGTGGCCGTGGCCAACCCCGCGCCCTTCGAGGGGGACCTCTTCAACGCCCGGTCCTTCGAGCTCCGCTACAAGCTGAGGCCCCTGCTCTCGGGACGGGTGGAGGTCGAGCGGCTCGTGCTCGAGAAGCCCGTCCTCGGCCTGATCGTGGACGAGGACGGCCGCTTCAACTACGAGGCCCTCGGGAGCGAGGAGCGGGTAGCGGCCGGTCGGGAGCGACCCGGCGCCACGTCCACGAAGCCCGCGGACTCACCGGCCGACGCCGAGACCGGCGCAGCCGAGGCGGGCGCGAGCCTGGACATCGTGGTCTCGGAGGTCAAGGTGAGCGACGCCCAGCTCACGATGGTCGACGAGGACGACGCGAACCTCATGACGATCGAGGACGCCAACTTCACCGCGGCGCTGGAGGTGATCGGCGGCGTCACCCAGGGCCAGGCCAGGGCCTCGATCGGCACCGTCAGCCTGGCCGACATGCTCTTCGTGCGCCGGATCGAGGCCCCGCTCACGATGTCCAAGCAGCAGGTCCAGCTCTCCCCCATCTCGGGGGAGGTGGCCGGGGGCAAGGCGACCGGCGACATGACCACCCACCTGCAGGACGGCTTCCGCTACGAGGGGAAGCTGGAGCTCTCCGGGGTGTCGGTCGAGACCCTCCTTCAGGAGGCCCGGTCGCCCCTCCGGGTGGACGGGACCCTCCAGGGCGCCTTGAGCTTCGAGGGAACCGGGCCGATGTCCACCCTGAAGGCCCGGGGGCACGCCGACGTCGTGGACTGCCGGATCAAGGACTCGAACATGCTGGCGCTGCTCTCCAGCGTCCTCAAGGTGCCGGAGCTGGCGAGCCCGGAGTTCGAGGAGTGCCGGGTCGAGTACTCCCTGGCCCACAACGTGCTCTCCACCCCGGTCCTGAGCCTCAAGGGGCAGGCGATGCAGGTCGCCGGCAAGGGGAGGCTCAACCTGATTCACTCCACCCTGGACTACGATCTCAAGCTCGCCCTGACCGAGGCCCTGTTGAACAAGATCACCGTGCCGCAGCTGCGGGGGGCCTTCGAGCCGCGCGGCGATGGCTTCTCGGAGATCGCGTTCCGGGCCTACGGGACCACGGACGCGCCGGAGACCGACCTCCTCTCGAGGGTGGGGCGGGCCGCGGCCGAGGACGTGGTCAAGGAACAGGCCAACAAGCTGCTGAAGAAGCTCTTCTGACGGAGTCTGACGGAAGGGGTCAGGTCTCGAATGTGGCATCGCGGGTGAGAACGACAGGGCGATGCAACATCGGTGGACCTGACCCCAGGACGTCCGAACGACGTCAGGCGTCGACGAAGTCGACCACCACCCGGTGCGGGATGACGCCGGCCTCGTGGCCCCGGTCCAGGAACGTCTGGACGGCGCGGCGGCCGCGCTCGCCGATGTCGAGGGTCATGTCGTTGACCCACATCCCCACGAAGCGGTCGGCCACCTTCGGGTCCATCCCTCGGGCGAAGCTCATCGCGTACTCGAGGGCGGCCTCCCGGTTCTCCAGGGAGTGACGGACGGTCTCGCGCACCAGGCGCGTGAGCTGGGCCATCCGCTCCGGCCCGAGGTCGCGGCGCACGGCGTTGCCGCCCATGGGCAGCGGCAGCCCGGTCTCGCCCTTCCACCACTCCCCCAGGTCGAGGACCTTCACCAGGCCGCGCCCGCCGTACGTGAGCTGCCCCTCGTGGATGATCAGGCCCACGTCGGCGCGACCCTCGTCCACCTCGTCCAGGATCCGGTCGAAGGGCACCACGCGGGTCTCGACCTCCGGCGCCAGCAGCTTGAGGGCGAGACAGGCCGACGTCAGGGTGCCCGGCACCGCCACCGTCTTCTCGACCACGCGGGCGGGATCGAGGGGCTCGCGGGCCACGAGGAGGGGACCGTAGCCGTCGCCGATGCTCCCCCCGCAGGGCATGAGGGCGTACGTGTCGGCCACGTAGGGATAGGCGTGGAACGAGAGGGCGGTGACCTCGTGGCGACCCTCCCGGGCGTGCCGGTTCAGGGTCTCGATGTCCGCGAGCTGGTGGGTGACCTCGAGGTCCCCGGTGGGCACCCCCCCCCGGGCGAGGCCGTAGAACATGAACGCGTCGTCGCTGTCGGGGCTGTGGGCGATCGTGATCTTCATGGCTCGGGATCCAGAACGCCATGATAGCAGGCAGCCAACACTCGGTTGCGGGAGGCGCTCCCTCGCGTCAAGATGCGCCCCACGCTCCCCGGGGACGGGGGCGCGAGGAGGCCACGTGAACGATCAGGCCCTGGTGCTCAGGGGCGTGTCCAAGTCCTTCGCCTCCCACGCGGCGGTGAAGGACCTGTCGCTGGACGTGGCCCGGGGCGCCGTGTTCGGCTTGCTCGGCCCCAACGGGGCGGGCAAGACGACCACGCTGCGCATGGTGATGGACATCCTCGGCGCCGACTCCGGGTCGATCGAGATCCTCGGGCGCCCCGCCGATCGGGCCGCCCGCGACCGGATCGGCTACATGCCCGAGGAGCGGGGCCTCTACCCGCGCATGATGCTCGAGGAGCAGCTCGTCTTCATGGCCTCGATCAAGGGCCTGGGGCGGAAGGAGGCGGCGCGGCGCCTGGGCCCCTGGCTCGAGCGCCTGGGCCTCGCCGACTGGCGCCAGCGCAAGACCAACGAGCTGTCCAAGGGCATGCAGCAGAAGGCGCAGTTCGTCGCCACCGTCCTCCACGAGCCGGAGCTGCTCATCATGGACGAGCCCATGAGCGGGCTCGACCCGGTGGGCATGGACGTCATGCGGGACGTCATGGTCGACCTCAGCCGGCGGGGGGCAACCATCGTGCTCTCCAGCCACCAGATGGACACGGTGGAGAAGCTCTGCGACCGCGTCGCCCTCATCAACAAGGGAGAGAAGGTGCTCGACGGGGCGGTGAGCGAGGTGAAGGCCCGCCACGGCACGAACACGCTGGTCCTCGCCTTCGACGGCGACGGCTCCTTCCTCTCCTCCCTGCCCGGCGTGGCCCGGGTCTCCGACTTCGGGCAGTACGTGGAGATCCGCATGGGCGACGGCGCCGACCCCCAGTCGATCCTGCGCGAGGCGGCGGCCCGCCTCAGCGTCCGTCGCTTCGAGATCGTGGTGCCGAGCCTGCACGACGTCTTCGTGGAGACGGTGACCGGCCCCGGAGAGGAGGCGGCATGACGGCCAAGCTCCGGGCGGTCATCCGCCGCGAGTACCTCGAGCGCGTCCGCAGCAAGGCGTTCATCATCGGGACCATCCTGGGCCCCATCCTCATGGGACTGATCATGGTCCTGCCGGTGCTGATCATGGGCCAGGGCGGGGGCAAGCTGCTGCGGGTGGCCGTCCTCGACGCCAGCGGCACCCTCCAGTCGCAGGTGGAGGAGTCCCTGCGGAAGGCCCGCCGGGACGACGAGCCGCGCTTCGACGTCCGTCCCTCAGGGGAGGGAACGGCCCGGGTCCGGGAGGAGGCCCTCAAGAAGGCGGTGCTGGACGGAGACCTCGACGGCTACCTGCTCCTGCCCGAGGACGCGGTCGAGGCCTCGACCGCCCGTTACTACGGACGGACGGTGAGCAACCAGCGCGACCTCAACATGATGCGCTGGACGGTCCGTGACCTCCTGGTCGCGCACCGTCTCGCCGGGGCGGGCCTGGACCCCGATCGAGGTGCAGGAGCTCACACGGGACATGGAGTGGCGCACCATCCGCCTCAGCGAGGAGGGCGAGCGCGAGGACGAGGGCACGGGGATTCTCCTGGCCATCGTCCTGCTCATGATCCTGTACACCAGCATCCTCATGTGGGGCCAGGTCGTGATGGGCGGGGTCATCGAGGAGAAGAGCAGCCGGGTCATCGAGGTGGTGGCCTCCGGCGTCCCTCCCACCCAGCTCCTCGCGGGGAAGCTCCTCGGGGTGGGGGCGGCGGGGCTGACCCAGTTCCTCGTGTGGTCCCTCTCGCTGCTGGGGATCTCCCTGGCCACCGCCGGGCCCATGGCCGCCGGCCTCCCCATCCCCGAGATCCGGCCCCTGGTGCTCGTCTCCTTCGTGGTGTTCTTTCTCCTGGGGTACGCCTTCTACGCGTCTCTCTACGCGGCGATCGGGGCCGCGGTCAACACCATGCAGGAGGCCCAGAACTTCATCTTCCCGGTCATCATCCCGCTGATCCTCGGGCTCGTGTGCTTCCCGGTGATCCTGGAGTCGCCGGACAGCAGCCTCGCCGTCGCCCTCTCGCTCATCCCCTTCCTGACCCCGCTGCTGATGTTCCTGCGCATCGTGATCCTCACGCCGCCGTGGTGGCAGATCGCCCTCTCCCTGGCCCTCATGGGGCTGGCGATCTGGGGCGTCCTGTGGGTCGCGGGGCGCATCTACCGCGTGGGCATCCTGATGTACGGGAAGAAGCCGACCTTCCCCGAGCTCGTGCGCTGGGTGCGGCACGCCTGAGCCTCCCGGCCCCGCTCGCGCCGGCCGGCGGGGCGAGGTATAAAGGGCCGGGCAGGAGAGCCAACGACATGACCGCCGCCGAGACCGTCCCCCTGCGCCGCTACCGCGGCGTCCTCGTCTGGATCGACGCGGACGGCAAGCGCGTGCGCCAGGGCCTCATCGACCACGCCATCATGCGCGAGCAGGGGCTGAAGATCGCCTTCACCAGCGCCGGGCAGCCCTACAACGTCACCCTGCGGCCGGCCGCGAGCGACACCCTGGAGGGCATGTGGACGCGTGGCCTCGAGGGGCAGCTCGTCAGCGGCGCCGCCCAATGTCGCGTGTCCCCTTGCGGGGCCTTCCTCGTCCAGCCGGGCCGCAACAACCTCAAGCTCGAGGGGGTCTGGCAGGAGGACGGGCAGTGGGACTGGGTGGCGAAGCTCCGGCCCCTGCCCTCGTCGGCGGACCGATAGCTACCCCCCGGAGTCGGCGGCCTCGGCGTGGAGCCCCGGCGGCGTGTCGTCGTCGAGGGAGTCGAGGTAGCCGTCGGGAAGGGCGACCCTCTGGGTGCCGCTCGTCTTCCCCCGCGGCACGCGCATGGCCTCCGGGGGGTACGGGAGCGAGCGGTCGATCCCGGCGAGCACGTCCTCGAGCTCGCCGAGGGCCACCACCTGCATGAGCCTCTGGCGCAGCGGCGCGCTCCCGGGGAAGCACTTGGTGTACCAGCTGGAGTGCTTGCGGAAGGCCCGCATGGCCGCGAGCTCGTCGCCCAGCCACTCCGCCAGACGGCGCGCGTGCTCGAGCATCACGTCCACCACCCCCCCGAGGAGGGGCGGGTCCTGTGGCTCGCGGCCCTCGAAGACGTCGGCGAGGTCGCGGAAGAGCCAGGGCCGGCCCAGGCAGCCCCGCCCCACGACCACGCCGTCGCAGCCCGTCGTGCGCATCATCCGCAGGGCGTCCCCGGCCTCCCAGATGTCGCCGTTGCCGAGGACGGGGATGCGCGTCACCACCCGCTTCAGCTCGGCGATGGCCTCCCAGCGCGCCTCGCCGTCGTAGAGCTGGGCCGCGGTGCGGGCGTGCAGCGCCACCGCCACGCACCCCTCCTCCTGGGCGATGCGGCCGGCCTCGAGGTGGGTCTCGTGCGCGTCGTCGATCCCGATCCGGAACTTGAGGGTCACCGGAACCGCGCCCGCGGCCTCGACCGCGGCCCGCACGATGTTCCGCAGGAGGCGCGGCTTCAGGGGGATGGCCGCCCCCCCGCCCCTGCTGGTCACCTTGCGGACCGGGCAGCCGAAGTTCATGTCGAGGTGGTCCACCCGGTCCTCGCCCACGAGCAGCCGCACCGCCTCGCCCACGTAGTGGGGGTCCACGCCGTACAGCTGCAGGCTCCGTGTCGCCTCGTCGGGGCCCGAAGCTCGCCAGGAGCAGGGTCTTGCGGTTGCCCTCCACCAGCGCCCGGGCGGTGATCATCTCGCTCACGTAGAGGCCGGCCCCGTAGCGGCGGCACAGGTCCCGGAAGGGCGGGTTCGTCACCCCCGCCATGGGGGCGAGGACGACGGGCGGCCAGACCCGGATCGGGCCGACCCGCAGAGCCGGAAACTCCCCCGGCGCCACCGGGGGCACGTCGCGGTTCAGGGGACTGCGGTAGACGGGATCCATCGCCGCGGGAGAGCCGGCGTCTAGCTCTTCGGCTCGTCGATGTGGACGAGGTAGTCCGGCGCCTGGCTGTCGAGAAAGTGGAGGTTCAGCCGCCGGATCTTGTCCCTCCCCACGTAGGTTCCGCGGACCTCGGCCCGCGTCTTGAAGGGGCCGCCCACCTCCTCGAGATAGACCACGTCGCCGGGGCTGAGCGAGGCGAAGGTGGTCATCACCCGCGCGCCGCCCCGGCCCACGTTCTCGGCGATGGTGCGCTCCTCCTGCAGCACCGTCCCCAGGGTGCCCTCCCGGCGCAGCACGAAGTTGACGAAGATGTCGAGGCGGGTCACCCGCCGACGGTCGACCGGCGTGGGCGCGGAGGTCGAGGAGGGGGTCGGGCCACCAGCCCCACCCACCGCCGGCATCCCCGAGGTGGGCAGCGTGTCCTCGAGGGCGCCGGAGGCGGTCATGAGCTGGGCCTCACGGAGGGCGTCGGCCATGGCCGCGGCGGAGTCGAAGCGGTCGGCCCGGTCCTTGGCCAGCGCACGGCGCAGGACCGACACCGCGGGGAGCGGGATGCGGCCGGCCACCGGCCCGTCGAAGGGGACCTGGTCCTGGATGTGCTTGAAGAGCGTGGCCACCGGAGTCTCCCCGCGGAAGGGCACCTGGCCGGTGAACATCTCGTAGATCATGATCCCCAGGGAGTAGATGTCGGAGCGGTGGTCGATCTTCTCGCCGATGCACTGCTCGGGGCTCATGTACTCGGGGGTGCCCATGATCTGACCGGTGGTGGTGAGCCCGCCGCCGGTGCGGTCGGCGCCCGCGGTCTTGGCGATCCCGAAGTCCATCAGGCGGACCACCCCGCGGGCGTCCCGCATGATGTTGGAGGTCTTGAGGTCGCGGTGGACGAGGCCGACCTCGTGGATGGCCTGGAGCCCGTCCGCGGCCTGGATGGCGATGTCGAAGGCCTCGTCGATGGCGATCAGCCCCCCCTGCTCACGGGCGAGCTGCCGCAGGTCCAGGCCCTCCACGAACTCCATGGAGATGAAGCGCATCCCCTGGTCTTCGCCGTACTCGTGATAGCGGCAGGCATTGCGGTGAGAGACCTTCCGCGCGAGCTTGATCTCGTGGCGGAAGCGCTGGGCCATCTCCGGGGTGTTGGCGAGCTCGGCGCGCAGCACCTTGATCGCCACGTCCTCCTCGAGCATGCGGTCGTGGGCCTTGTAGACCATGCCCATCCCGCCCCGGCCGAGGGGGCTCACGACCTCGTAGCGGTTCGCGATCAGGGAGCCCTGGGTGAGCGCGCCGAGGGCGCGCCCGCAAGTGAAGCAGGCCTCGGCCGAGTCGTCGTTGGACGCCTTGCAGGAGGGACAGATCATGGGCGGATCCTCTGCGGACCCGTCCTATTCTCTATCGGAAAGCCTGCTCGCTGCATGGAGGGATGCCGAAAATCGCCCCGCGGCCTCCGGGGCTGGCACCGTCGGCCCGCGCCTCCGGGGACGCGTACGTGCCGCCGAGGATAGCACTTCCGTCAAGCGGCGGTTCGGTGCAGCGACGGCGGCGTATGATGGGGAGGTCATGCCCCTCGAGTCCCTCAATCCCGCCACCGACGAGACCCTGCGCGCCTACGAAGAAACCCCTCCGGAGGAGGTGGCCACGATCCTCACCGCCGCCCGCGCCGCCTTCGGTCGCTGGCGGCGCGCCTCCTTCGCCGAGCGCGCCGTGCCCTTGCGCCGCGCCGGCGAGCTCCTGCGCGAGCGCCGCGAGGAGCTTGCCCGCCTCATGGCCTTCGAGATGGGCAAGCCGCTGGCCCAGGGCCGGGCCGAGGCCGACAAGTGCGCCTGGGTCTGCGACCACTACGCCCGGGGCGCTGCGGGCTTCCTCGCCCCCGAGGACGTCTCGACCGACGCCACGCGCAGCTACGTGTCCTTCGAGCCCCTCGGCGTGGTCCTCGCGGTGATGCCCTGGAACTTCCCCCTCTGGCAGGTGTTCCGCTTCGCCGCCCCCGCGCTCATGGCCGGGAACGCGGGCCTCCTCAAGCACGCCTCGAACGTCTCCGGCTGCGCCCTCGCCCTCGAGGCCCTCCTTCACGACGCCGGGATTCCCCGCGACCTCTTCCGCACGCTGCTGATCGGCTCTGGGCGCGTGGGCGCCCTCATCGAGGCCCCCGAGGTCGCGGCGGTGACCCTCACCGGCTCCACCCCGGCCGGGCGGGCCGTGGCCGAGAAGGCCGGGGCCTGCTTGAAGAAGGTGGTCCTCGAGCTCGGCGGCAGCGACCCGTACGTGATCCTCGAGGACGCCGACCTCGACGAGGTCGCCGAGATCTGCGCCGCCGCCCGCCTCGTCAACGGGGGGCAGAGCTGCATCGCGGCCAAGCGCTTCGTCGTCGTGGAGGATGTGCTCGAGCCCTTCGTGGAGCGGCTCGTCGAGCGCATGAAGGCGCGGCGCGTGGGCGACCCCCTCGACGAGGGGACCGACGTCGGCCCCCAGGCCCGGCGGGACCTGCGTGACGACCTCCAACGCCAGGTCCAGGCCAGCGTCGCGGCCGGGGCCCGCGTCCGCCTCGGGTGCCAGGTCCCCGAGGGACCGGGGGCCTTCTACCCCCCGAGCGTCCTGACCGACGTGGGCCCGGGGATGCCCGCCTACGAGGAGGAGCTCTTCGGTCCGGTGGCCGCGGTCCTCGCCGCCCGCGACGAGACGGACGCCATCCGTATCGCCAACGACACCGCCTTCGGCCTCGGCGCCGCCGTCTTCACCCGGGACCGGGCCCGAGGCGAGCGGATCGCCCGCGAGGAGCTCGAGGCCGGGGCCTGCTTCGTCAACGCCTTCGTCAGGTCCGACCCTCGACTTCCCTTCGGCGGCGTCAAGGAGTCCGGCTACGGCCGCGAGCTGGGCGTCTTCGGGATCCGCGAGTTCGTGAACGTCAAGACGGTGTACGTCGCGTAGACGCGGGGTGAACCAGGGATACGAGTACCGCGAGCGCGTCGGCCCCGACGCGTCCGGGCACACCGTCCTGGCTCACCTCGCGGAGCGATACCGCCACTCGAGCGAGGCGACCTGGCGCGCGCGACTCGCCGCGGGCGAGGTCCTCCTGGACGGCCAGGCCTCCGCCCCCACCGATACCCTGCGCGCGGGGCAATCCCTGGTCTGGCGCCGCCCACCCTGGGAGGAGCCAGAGGTGCCTCTGTCGTTTGCCGTGCTGCACCTGGACGAGCACCTCATTGCGGTGGCGAAGCCCCGCGGCCTCCCGACGATCCCTCACGGCGGCCTGTACCTCACCCACACGCTCCTCCATCAGGTGCGCCGGAGATGGCCCGAGGCCACCCCCCTCCACCGCCTCGGCCGCGGCACCTCGGGCCTGGTCCTCCTGGCCCGGACGAAGGACGCGCGGCGGGTCGTCACCACCGCGTGGCGCGAGGGCAAGGTCGAGAAGCTGTACCTCGCCCTCGTTTCCAGCGTCCCAAAAGAGGAGGCGTTCACGATCGAGACTCCGATCGGCCCCGTGCCCCACCCCCGCCTCGGCCAGGTCCACGCGGCCTCGGCGACGGGAAAGCCCTCGACGAGCCACGTCCGCTGCCTCGCGGTCCGAGACGAGCAGACCCTCGTGGAGGTGTCCATCCCCACCGGCCGCCCCCACCAGATCCGGATCCACCTGGCCGCGGCGGGCCACCCCCTGGTCGGCGACCCCCTCTATGCCCGAGGCGGGGTCCCGCTCGCCGAGCCTGGCCTCCCCGGCGAAGGCGGCTTCTGGCTCCACTCCCACCGCCTCGCCCTCACCCACCCGGCCACCGGGGAGCGGATCGCGCTCGAATGCCCCCCACCTCCGTCCCTGCGGGCCTGACCCGGACCTCCTGCGGCAGGCACCCGGGGTAGGCTGTCGTCGTCTCGAAGCACACGGCTCGCCTCTCCCCGGGCCGGGGAGGAAGAAATGAGCCAACCCGAGACGCAGGGCGGCCCCCAGGGCCGCCCACCCAAGCTCCTCGATCGTGCGCGAGCCACGCTCCGCGCACGCGACTACAGCCCCGCCACCGAGAAGAGCTACCTGGGCTGGATCCGACGCTTCCTCGCCTTCCACCGGTTCCGTCGTCCCGAAGAGATGGGAGCCCCCGAGATCACCGAGTTTGTGTCCTATCTCGCCACCGAGCGCGAGGTCGGCGCCTCCACCCAGAACCAGGCCCTGGCGGGTCTGCTGTTCCTCTATCGCGACGTCCTGGAACTCGAGGTCGCCGGACTCGACGGCGTGGTTCGTGCCAAGCGCCCCCAGCACCTGCCGCTGGTCCTCACGCGGGACGAGGTCAACACCGTCCTGGCCCGGATGGAGGGCGTGCCCCGCCTGATGGCCAGCCTCCTGTACGCGTCCGGCCTGAGGGTGACCGAGTGCGCCTGCCTCCGCGTCAAGGACCTGGACTTCGCCCGCGGCGAGGTCGTCGTTCGGAACGGGAAGGGCTCCAGGGACCGCGTGACCGTCCTTCCCCGAGGCCTGATGGAGCCCCTCCACCAACACCTCGGACGCATCCGGAGACAACACCAGACCGACCTCGCCAACGGGGCCGGCAGCGTGGGCTTGCCCTACGCCCTCGCTGAGAAGTACCCCAACGCCCACCGCGAGTGGCCCTGGCAGTGGTTCTTCCCGGCCAGGAGCGTCAAGCGTGACCGCAAGACCGGCCGTTGGCAGCGCTCCCACGTCCACGTCTCCGTGGTCCAACGGGAGTTCGCTTTCGCCGTCCGGGCCACCGGCCTGAGCAAGCCCGCCACCCCGCACACCCTGCGCCACTCCTTCGCCACCCACCTCCTCGAGGACGGATACGACATCCGCACCATCCAGGAGCTCCTGGGACACCGTGACGTGGCCACCACGATGATCTACACTCACGTCCTGAACCGCGGCGGGCGCGGCGTGAGGAGCCCGTTCGATGTCAAGGCCTGAAACCGATCCCAGGGAGCCCCACCCACGGCAAGGCCCCCTCCATGGGGGAGCGCCTGAACGACTCGTCACCCCCTTTCCCACCGCGCTCCCCCGCCGTCCCGCGCTTATCCCAACTGCCGTTATCCTCTATCCCAACTGGGATAATCTTTAGTGCAGTTGCTCAATGCCTGTTCGGCAGGCATGCTGGGCGCGGAAACGCAGAGACAGCGCGATCTGTTCTTTGTTCCATGGTGACACCCCGTGCAGCCATCGCCGTCGCCGTCTTGCCGCTGCTGTCCTGCCTTGCCGCCTGCAGTGCTCGGCGACCGCTAGCCACGGAGGGCTGCCCACTGCCTGCCGCCTTGCGAACTGGCTTGACGCAGCAGGAGGTGCTCAACACCTCTGGGTTCAACTCGCCCATCGCGTGGGGCCAAGTGAGGGTCAGCACAGGACCGGATCAGCACGGCGTGTTTGCGTTCAGCATGCAGGCGGGAAGTACAACACCTCTGCGCTCGCCTGATGTGGCTTGGTTGTACGGACTGGAACCCCGGACGCACCAGAGGCTCCTGCTGCTAGAGTTCAGTGATGGGCGGGTGGCACATATCCGTTGTGGGCGGCTCGTGCCTCCTGGCGAAGTCACGTGGGCACCGTGTGGTGTCGTCCGGAGGGCTGCCGAACAAGAGGATGCACCAGACGAAGCGCTGAGTTGAAGATGCTCAAGGATCGCTCTCGCGTCATCAATGTGCGCTTCGCAGGTGATCCTCGCTGTTCGGCGGACTTCGCAGCCATCTAGGGCCTCTCGTTTCTCCGGAGACACGTGATGTTGGTTCAACTTCGACGTTGGCGTGAGATCCCCTGGACGGCAATGCTCATCGCGGTACTCCTGTGGTCATGCTCCACCGGGCCCCGGGATCAGGAGGCGTCCGAGTGCACGCCCTGGATAGTCCAAGCGAGCGACAACCCTCTTGAAGTCACCCTTCTAGGTGGGCACTGGCATTTCGAAGGGAATGCGCTTCTCGTCGGCTGCCGAGAGGTCCTGGATACCCTGACCCCCGGAGAGCGCGAGAGGGTCGCGGAGGCGATCGTGGAGTTCGTCGCGGAGCAGCACCTGTACGTTCTCAAGCGGGCCGAGCGAGAGTTCCGGCTGGCTGTGGTCGCTGCGATTAACGAGGCCGTAGGCCGTACGATCATCTCCGATGTGTGGATGCAGTTCTCCTTTTCGGAGACTGACTTGTAGTGCCAATGCGCCGCCGAACAACGGGATGCACCAGTCGGGGCGCTGGGTGTGAAGATGCCCCACGACGACCTTAACTTCATCAATGTGCGCCCCGCAGGTGATCCCGACTGTTATGCGGACCTGACCCGGACCAGCCGATGACTGACGGCCAGTTTGCGGACCTGTTCTCCTTCTTGCGGGTCATCCCGCTAGCCGGGGTGGCTCTTCTCCTGGTCGAGTGGATTGCCTGGCTGGCGTTTCTCCCCGTCCCCTATCGGTGGGGCGTTCCGTATCTTCAGCGAACCTTGCAGGGCGCCAGCCGCGCCCTCCCCGAGGGCCGAACGAACTCCTCGGACATCGTCTTGGTGAGCGCGCGAGATGGCGAGTGGCTGTTTCGCCCTCCCTACCATCTGTTCAAGATAGCGACACCCTTTCCTTTGCTCGGCCAAGTGCGTCAGGAGGCAGATCGGCTTGCCGTCGTGGGACGCCATCCGTTCGGCGGCTTGCTGTTCTTCGGCGCGGTTGCGGCCCAGCAGGTGCTGGTTGGACTAGCACCCCTTCTCGTGCCGGCTGCGGCGGAGCGGGGCACTGCCATCGACCTCGCTGCGGTCGGCGTGGGCTTCTTCGTCCTGTTGTTCTTCTACGGCGGATCCTTGGCCCTTGAACGACACCGCCTTCTCAAAGCCGTCGCGGAAATAGCCAGACTGGCGGGCACCGAGGACCAGCGTGCCGCATAACGAGGCGATGCACCAGTCGGCGCGCTGGGTTTGAAGATGCCCCACGACGCCCCTAGCTTCATCAATGTGCGCGCCGCAGGTGATCGCGCCTGTTCGGCCGACAGAGTGTGAGGCGCAAGCGTGAACGTGGCGAGATGGGTGCTTCTCGTCCTAGCCGCGGGCGGGACGTTCGTCCTTTCACTGACGGGGCTCCTTCTCATTCTTGGGCTCCTAGACTGGTTGCCACCCGAGCTGCCCGACGAGGTCCTGCCGTGGTTTGGACTGTGTGTCATCGCTGTGCCCCTTGCTGCGGCTGCGTGGACGGCCCGTCGCTTGACGACGCGGTGGCGCTCCCCAGTTCCCCGTGGGGGCCGTTGGCGAAGGCCACTTCTGTGGGCCACAGCCGTTGCGTACATGGTGACTGCCTTCGTTGGCACACCGGCGGTGCTGAGCGAGCAGACAGCATGGGCGGTGTCGGAGTACAAGAGAAAGAAGGAGTCGGGCTCTCGCCGAGTGTGGGACGCTCATCCATACATCAGGAGCCACATGGCTGTTCCGGTAGCCCCCCTACTCATCGTCAACTACCATGAATACGTCATCGATGGGCTCTATGGTTTCGGTGGTTTCGAGCTCACCCTCTGGTATGTCTTCGGTGTGAAGTCAGTGGTCGCCGTGCCACTGTGGGTGTCGTAGGCAGCGTGCGGCCGAACGAGGCGATGCAGCAGTCGAGGCGCTGAAGTTGAAGATGCTCCACGACGCGTCTATCGTCATCAATGTGCGCCTCGCAGCTGATCGCTGCTGTTCTGCGGACCTCGTTGGCAGATGGCTATAAGAGTTGCACGACTCGTCGTCCTGGTTGCCGGCCTTGCGGCAATCATTGCAATCGTAGCGACGAGTCTTGACCAGAACGCGTACTTCTTCTATCGCCATCAGGATCGTAGCCAATGGGAGTATCCAACCGGTGGGGTGGCGTTCCTTGTAGTCATGACCGCACTCGAGACAGCGATTGCCTACGCCGTGTTCGCCATCAGGGCGCGCGGGCGAGTTTGGATGCGGGCTCTTGGCGGTCTCGCGCTGCTGATGCCGTGGAATGTTGTCGCGAGCCAGTTCGTCGTGCATGCCCCTGGCTTCTGGCTGCTGCATCTCCTGTGGCTCTGGCTTCTGATAGCGATCCTTGCACTCGCGACCTTGATCTCGGGTACTGTCCACCTCTACTCTTGGCGCCGGGCGAGGGGTACTGTCGATGCGTGACCGGCCGCAGAACGAGGCGATGCACCAGTCGGCGCGCTGGAGTTGAGGGTGCTCCACGACGCCCCCAACTTCATCCATGTGCGCGCCGCAGGTGATCGCGGCTGTTCGGCGGACCCCGCGGGGGGCTGCAACCAGACCATTTGATGGTCGTGACGAACCGCTCGAAAGGAGGGGCCTATGACCCGCTGGCTGGGTAGGTACTCAGACTTGACGTACGCTGTCATGCGCGTGGTTGTTGGACTTCTCTTCGCATGCCACGGAGCGCAGAAGCTCTTCGGCGTTCTCGGAGGAGAGAGTCAACTGTCTAACCCCATGATGCTTGCCGCTGGGGCTATCGAGTTCACTGGCGGACTTCTGGTGGCGGTCGGACTGTGGGCCGGTTACGCAGCGTTCATCTCAAGTGGGCAGATGGCGGTCGCGTATTTCATGGTGCACGCTTCTGGCGGGTTCTGGCCTATCGTCAACAAGGGTGAGCTTGCCGTTCTCTACTGTTTCGTCTTTCTGTTCATCGCTTCCAGAGGGTCGGGTAGCTGGAGTGTCGACGGCATGGTGAGCAAGAAGAATCCCTCCTGAGGCCCATGGCACACGCCGGATGAGGCAGCCGCCGAACAAGGGGATGCACCAGTCGGGGCGCTGGGTTTGAAGATCCTCCACGATGAGCTTAGCTTCATCAATGTGCGCCCCGCAGGTGATCCCGACTGTTCGACGGACACGAGGCGGGACGGGGCATGACCCAGGTCCACGTTCTCAGACTGGCCATCGTCGCTGCTGTCTTGGCCTCCTCTGCCATCGCAGCCGGTGCCCGCACGTGTGCAGTGTGGCCCTTTCGCACGTTTCAGGAACGGCTCGCTGGCCTTTCAACCGAGTCCTCGTCGTGCGGGTCCTGGAGCAGCACTTCCTGCCCTTCTACGAGGGTCGTATCTGCTATCGGCTAGATGTGGAGCTCCTAGAGGACATCAATGGGATAGAGCTACGGCCGGTGGTGCGGATCGTGTCTGACGAGCCGTTCGCAGTGGTGGGGCTAGAGGGCGAGTATGATGCGTTTCCTGAGGGAACCGAATGGGCCCTGCTAGTGGGCAGGATCCCCGCCGCGGGCCTGCTCGAGCATTCAGGCGACTGGGGTGACGACGTCACGATGATCGACTACTACTACTCGCCTTGCCGCGGTGACTCAATCCAGTTGGTGACACCCGAAGACCACACGACAGGAGTGTTGGCCGCGGTGCGAGCCGAGTGGCGTGCCCGCATCGAGCGCGCCATGAAGCGTCATGCCGAGTAGCAGCAGCCGTCGAACGAAGCGATGCACCAGCCAGGGCGCTGAGTTGAAGACACTCCACGACGACCCCAGCTTCACCAATGTGCGCCCTGCAGGTGATCGCAGCTGTTGGACGGACTGAGGCAGGAGTGACACGAAGCACACTTTTCCTGGTCGCGGTCTTGACAATGGCTTGTGCCTCTTCGCCGCGCCAGCGGGCGGCCGCTGCAAACGCGGAGACCCAGGGCGACGTCGGCGATCCAGGGGTCTATCCTGAGTCGGTCACGCCATGCTTGGCCGCGATGACGGCGGTCGACGTCCCTGTGGAAGTCAACCTGATGACCGCGACTGAGCAGGGTGAGAGCTGCGCGATATCAATCTGGTTCGAGACCGAGACCGATCTTGAGGCGTTTGTTCAGCACCGTGTCGCAGCGGGGCTTTCAGCAAAGTCGGTTCCGTTCAGGGGAACCTCCGGCGAAACAACGTGGATCCCACTGGAACTACAGGTGGGCGGCACCGTGGAGCATTAGGGGGCCGTCCAACGATGGGATGCACCAGACGGGGCGCTGCGTTGAAGATGCTCCACGACGACCCTAGCTTCATCAATGTGCGCCCCGCAGGTGATCCCGGCTGTTCGGCGGACCCCGCGGGGGGCTGCAACCAGACCATTTGATGGTCATGACGAACCGCTCGAAAGGAGGGGCCTATGACCCGCTGGCTGGGTAGGTACTCAGACTTGACGTACGCTGTCATGCGCGTGGTTGTTGGACTTCTCTTCGCATGCCACGGAGCGCAGAAGCTCTTCGGCGTTCTCGGAGGAGAGAGTCAACTGTCTAACCCCATGATGCTTGCCGCTGGGGCTATCGAGTTCACTGGCGGACTTCTGGTGGCGGTCGGACTGTGGGCCGGTTACGCAGCGTTCATCTCAAGTGGGCAGATGGCGGTCGCGTATTTCATGGTGCACGCTTCTGGCGGGTTCTGGCCTATCGTCAACAAGGGTGAGCTTGCCGTTCTCTACTGTTTCGTCTTTCTGTTCATCGCTTCCAGAGGGTCGGGTAGCTGGAGTGTCGACGGCATGGTGAGCAAGAAGAATCCCTCCTGAGGCCCATGGCACACGCCGGATGAGGCAGCCGCCGAACAAGGGGATGCACCAGTCGGGGCGCTGGGTTTGAAGATCCTCCACGATGAGCTTAGCTTCATCAATGTGCGCCCCGCAGGTGATCCCGACTGTTCGACAGACTGCGTCGTTGATCAACGACAGGCTGCGTAGAACCTCATGGCGTCAGGAGACAGAAGCCGCACCTGGTTCCCCGAGATGATTGAGGAGCTTCGGGCATCCTGGGACTCCGGCATGTCCTGCGAGCAGATGATCGCGCTCCGTGATCGTCTCCAAGAGATGCTTGAAGGCATCCTCACATCCCGCAACGTTGTGCCGGCAACCATGCGCTGCCCATGCTGCGGCACCGTGGGGCCAGGGGGCCCGCCGGTCGTGTCCGTCCGGGCGATGTTGCTGTCCTTGCGACGCTTCGAGATCGAGTCTCCGGAGGCCGTGCGGAGTCTCGAGAAGATGTGGGCGGACCATCGGAAGGCCCACGATCTAGACCTATACGGCAAGCCTGCCGTGTCTGCGGGAAAGGGTTCATCCCTGGCGTCAGGCCAGACGGTACGGGAAGTAGGTACGATGGGCCGGAGCGTGAACAAGGCGATGCACCAGCCGAAGCGCTGGGATTGAAGATGCCCCACGATCCTCTGTTCTTCATCAATGTGCGCTTCGCAGGTTATCGCTGCTGTTGTGCGGACTCATTGAAGGTGTTGCGTACTAGCCGTGTTCCTTCGGCCCGTAGGTGACCAGTGGGATTACTGCTACTGCCTCTCCTCATGCTTCAGGGTGGACCCCCTTCTCATTCGAACGACGAGCCTCCAGCGATCGCCGCAACCGTCCGACATGTAGCGGCCGAGCTCGCGCAGTCACTGTGCAAGAAGGAGGCATGCGATGTGTCGATTGCCGGCGGTGTCCCGCGGGCGACCTGCTACATCTCCTAGCCAAGATTCCAGGGGTGTCGCCACTTCCCGCAGCCGAGGCAGACCGTCAGCTGGGCGCCACGGTGATCGATGTCTTCGCTCGATAGAGTTCGACGCGCCGGACGAGGCTGAGGTTGGAGTCGACGTCCTCCGTAGATGGGGACATTCTCTTCAGCAAGTGTTGGTATCGAGTCGCACGCCGGGAGGGCGACTGGCGAGTCAATGACGGTGTTCCGCCCTGTGCGATCATGTGAATCGCACGTGGCCATCTGGGGACGCCGCACAACGAGGGGATGCACCAGACAAGGCGCTGGTTGTGAAGATGCTCTACGACGCCTCTTTCGTCATCAATGTGCGCCTTGCAGGTGATCCCGTCTGTTCTGCGGACCTTGTCGAAAAACCGCGCTAGAATCGTCACGTAAGGAGCCCATGTGCGGTTCAAGGTCGAGTTCGAGCAGGAAGAGGATGGCCGGTGGATCGCCGAAGTGCCTGATCTGCCTGGCGTTTTGGCCTATGGTGCGGACCGTGCGGAGGCCCAAGCCAAGGTTCAGGCCCTGGCCCTGCGGGTCGTGGCCGAGCGGCTTGAACATGGCGAGGCTGGCCCGGAGCTCTTGGACATCTCCTTTCAAGCTGCGTGAGCAACTGGCCCAGCACCCGGGCGCCGCAGGTTCTTGCCGCGCTTCAGCGTATCGGGTGGTCGATCAAGCGGCAGTCGGGGTCCCACAAGACTCTCGTTCGTGAGGGCTGGCCTTCCTACACTTGGCCGTTCCACGACCGCGAGGAGCTCGGCCCGAGAATGCTTGCGCGCGTGGCGAAGCGAACTGGGCTCACACCGGAGGATCTCTAGCCGGTCGTGGGAGCCGCAGAACAAACAGCAGTTCTTAACAAACAGCAGTTCTTCCTGAGTCGCCGTCGGAGTAGAAGTCGACGCTGAGGCGGACGTGGGCGATTCTGGAAGAGCTGAGTTGAACCGAGGCCGCGCTGCTGGCCCTATGTACTTTGAATTGCGCCGGGGTGCGTGCGGGAACGCGGAAGTCCGGGCCTTGGCTGGGTAGTCCTGGCCCGGAGAATGGGGGCGAGACCCCGGACGGACCTGACTCGGCCGACGAGTCCACCGCGGTACGCGCCACGAGACAAGCCAGCCCCTGGAGCGGCGGCGCCACGTTCGGCACCGGGTCGGCGGGACGAAGGGAGGGAGCCCACCATCACATCCTCAGGGGCGGCAGGACGTCGAGGACGACGAGCCGGCCGATCTGGCACCGGGGACACAGGAGCGGGTCCTTTCCGAAGAGACGGCGGAAGGTGGTGTCCCAGCTTTCCTTTGGGAGCTTGGGAATCTGTGGCCCTCCCAGCTGGCGTCGACAGTGCGCCAGGTCTTCTCTTCGGCGCGAGGCCAGCAGCCCGTAGTGTCGGATGCGGACGAAGCGGTCGGGCAGGACGTGCTGGAGGAAGAGGCGAGCGAACTTGTCTCCGCTTAGGGACTCGAGCTTGGTCTTGCCACCGTCCTGACGGTCCTTGTAGCGGAAGACCACCGTATGTCCGTCGTAGCGGATGATGCGGGAGTTCGAGATCGCGATGCGGTGGACGTAGCGGGAGAGGTACTCGACCACGTGGGAGGGCCCTTCGAGAGGCGGCTCGATGCGGATTCCCCACGTCTTGTGCCCGGCCCGGGCGATGAGGTCGCGGGCCTCGTCCTCGGGGAGGGGCAGCTCGTTGGCCTCGATGGCGTCTCTCAGCTTGGCGAGCAGCTTTCCCTTGAAGACGGGCTGGAGCTTGCCCAGAGGCAGGAAGAAGTGAGTGCCGGAGGAGATCCACCGCAGCGCGCGCCAGACGCCGGCGGGCACGAGGCAGTGGATGTGGGGATGGAAGCGCAGCTTCTGGGTCCAGGTGTGGAGCACGGCGGTGAAGCCGATGTCGCCCTGGAGGTGGCTCCTTCCCACCTCGAGCAGCGTCTCGGAGACGGCCTGGAAGAGGAGATTCAGGCACCGCTCGGGGGCGAGGCGGAACAGGCGGTGCAACTCCCCGGGGATGGTGAAGACGATCTGGTAGTAGGGCACGGGGAGGGCCAGCGCGCGCTGGTGTTCGGCCCACAGGGCCTGCTGAAGGCCCTGGCATTTGGGGCAGTGGCGGTTGCGGCAGGAGTTGTAGGCCCGGCGGACGAGGCCGCAGGTGGAGCACACCTCCCGGTGCCCGCCGAGACGGACGGTGCGGCAGTTAACGATCGCGCTGGCGGCGCGGGCCTGGGCCGAGCTCAGCCTGAGGCCGAAGGCGTGGTCGCGCAGGACGTCCGCGACCTCGGAGCCGTCGCAGGCCCGCGGGGGTGGGTGCGGATGACGCACCGTCTACTTGTTCGGGACGCGGTCGAGAGGGCTGGTGGTCTGGTGGATGTTGGTCTGGGCCACGTGGGTGTAGACCTGGGTGGAGGTCAAGGAGCGGTGGCCCAGGAGGGACTGGATCAGGCGGATGTTGGTGCCGTCCTCGAGGAGATGGGTCGCGAAGGCGTGGCGCAGGGAGTGGAAGTAGACGTGCTTCTGGATGCCGGCCTTCAGCGCCGCGTGCTTGAAGACCTTCTCGGCGGTGGACGAGGACAGCGCCGTGCCCCTGGGGCGTCCCTCGAACAGCCACCGCACCGGGCGGTACTGCCGCCAGTACTCCCGCAGGGTCCCGAGCAGGACGGGTGAGAGCATCACGTAGCGGTCCTTGCGGCCCTTGCCCTGCTCGACCCGGATCATCATGCGCTTCGAGTCGATGTCGGCGGGGACAAGCCCCAGGGTCTCGCCGAGGCGCAGGCCCCCGCTGTAGCTGGTCATGAGGAGAGCGCGGTGCTTGAGGTTGGTGCAGGCGTCGAGGATGGCCGTCACCTCCTCGGGGGCGAGGATCTCGGGAAGGACCCGCCGCTTCTTCTGGTACGGCATCCGCTTGATGTCCCAGTCCCGGTGGAGGCACTCGCGGTAGAAGAAGCGGAGCGCGCAGGTGGTCTGGTTGAAGGTGGAGAAGCCCACCTTGCGTTCGTTCGTCAAGTGGCGCTGATAGCCCTGGATGTCCTCCGGCGTCACCTGGTCGAGAGGTTTGGCCACGAACCTCCCGAACAGGCGCAGCATCCAGACGTAGGTCTCCTGGGTCCGGGGGCTGCGGTCGCGGGCGGCGAGCGTCTCGGCGAAAAGCGTCTCGAAGGGGTTCTGGAACTCCATGTCTTCCTCCTTTGGGGGTTGTCGCGAGAGCGCGACCTGGAGGAAGCTATGGCAGTCTAATCAACCGCTCCAGGCGGACGTCGTTCCGCCGCGTAGCGGCTTCGGTTCAACAAGGCGATGCAGCAGACGAAGCGCTGGAGTTGAAGATGCCCTACGACGCCTTGGCGTCATCAATGTGCGCTTTGCAGCTTATTGCCGCTGTTCGACAGAGGTAAGGTAGAAACCGAGGCAGGGCGGTCTATGCCGCGGAAACGATGGCCGACTTGGTGGGACTGGGAGCTCGAACTGAGCCCCCACGTCCTCAAGCGCATGGTGGATCGGGGCTTCTCAGAGGTAGAGTTGCGTGCCATGCTTGAGGGAGCCTCGAAGTGGCGTCGCGACGTGGCCCCGGGTCGTTGGGTAATTGAGACCCGGCATAAGAAGCGGCCTTGGGAAGTCATTGTGGAGCCTGACGTTGAGATGGAGCTTCTGGTGGTAATCACGGCGTACCCTGTCGAGGCCTAGCAGAATGAGTGAGTCCTATCTCGAGGTCACCTACCGCCACGGCCGTCCCCTGGCCGCGTACTACTACCTGCCCCGGCGACCCAGGGATCGGAGCCACCGCACTCGCCGGTCCGCAGCGGGACTCTTGGTCGACTACACCCGTGGGGGGCGACCAATCGGGATCGAGATCACGGCGCCCACCAAGGTCTCCCTGGCCGCGCTCAACCGTCTTCTCAACGAGTTGGGGCTCCCTCGGGTCACTCGCACAGAGATTTCCCCGCTCTTTGCCGCGTGACTGGGGCGCCCTGTCGAACGAGGGCTTGCACCAGACAAAGCGCCGGAATTGAAGATGGTCCGAGACGCCCCTGGCATCATTGATGTGCGCTTTGCAGGTGAAGCCTGCTGTTATGCGAACTGAAGGAGGCATCGCTTGAGATCGACTCTCTTTGCCAGCGCTCTCCTCTGCGTCTTGTGTGTGGCCAGCTCCGCCGGTGCTGACCCGACAGATGGCAGTAGCTCCGTCTTCGCCGGCTTCCCGGGCATCGGGAAAGTTGTCGTCACCTCCACGCACGATGGCCTCCCTTCGGAGCGTCTTCGCGGCCGAATCGTGCGCCGCCTGGCGAATCACGGCCTGCTGGCGGATCCGCAGTCAACGGGTCGCGAAGCACAGCTGGTTGTCAAGGTCCATGCTGAGACGCTGCCCCAGGACCGCAGTGCGTGTAGCTACCACGCCTACACGGTGTCGGTCGCTGTCCGGGAGAGCGTTGAACTGACTCGCGAGCCTCACACGCGTCTTCTTGCCGTCACCTGGTCCGACCGCCAGTCTGTATCGCGCTTTGGCGGAGACTTGGCTGCGCGCACGGTACTGGGCGTAGTCGACACGAGCCTGAATCAGCTCATCGTGGAGGTTGAGACGGCGTGGCAGAGCGCATCAACGCAGGCAGAGTGAAGAAACGCTCGTCAATGAGGGTGTCGCATAACAAGCCGATGAACCAGTCGAAGCGCTGGGGTTGAAGGTGCGCCACGACGACCCTGGCTTCATCAATGTGCGCCTCGCAGGTGAAGCCCACTGTTCGGCGGACACCTGAGGGATTCAGGCACCTTCCACTTGACGTGCGTATATACGGTGTCTAGACTTACATCATGAAGCGAAAGAGGGCGAAGCTCTTCCAGAACGGGGGCAGTCAGGCCGTCCGCCTGCCAAAGGAATGCCGCTTCGTCGCCCAAGGGGAGGTGCTGGTTCACCGGGAGGGGCGTCGAGTCATCCTGGAGCCTACAGATGAGTGGTCGGAGGAGTTCCGCGCCTGCCTGGGCTCTTGGTCGGGCGACATTCCTCGACCCAAGCAGCAGGAACTCGGAGACCTTCAGAATCCATTCGACTGATGCCCCGATTCATGCTTGACGCTGACACTGTCAGCTACGCCATCCGCGGCCAGGGGCAGGTCGGGAAGCGGTTGCTCGAACACCAACCATCGGAGCTCTGTATTAGCTCGATCACCTGGGCCGAGCTTCGTTTCGGAGCCGAGGCCAAGCGCTCCCCGAAACTCCGGCGCGCGATTCAGGCCTTCGCCAAGGACGTCGCAGTTGTCCCCTTCGACCAGGTGGCGGCCGACAAGTTCGCGGCGGTGGCAGCGTCGCCAGCTCGGCGTGGAAAGCCGATTGGGTCCTTCGATACCCTCGTGGCGGCGCATGCGCTTTCACTGGGCATGACTGTAGTGACGAACAACACGAAGCACTTTGGGCGGGTGCCCAGCTTGAACGTGGAGAATTGGGCCTGAGGCTGATGCAGCAGCCGCCGAACGAGGGGATGCACCAGACAGGGCGCTGAGTTGAAGATGCTCCACGACGTCCTTAGCGTCATCTATGCGCGCCCTGCAGGTGATCCCACGTGTTCGGCGGACCTCTGGTCGAAGAGCCGGGTGTAGAATCTGGGCATGGCCACCGCCAAGGACACCGTCCGGGACCTCTTGGAGCAGATGCCCGACGACTGCTCCCTTGAGGACGTCCAGTACCAGCTCTACCTGCGCCAGAAGCTCGAAAGGAGCCGCTTGGCCGCAGCCGAGGGTCGAGTCGTTTCCCACGCCGAGGTCAAAGAGCGGCTGTCGAAGTGGGCCGGAAAGTAGTCTGGACGGACCCAGCGGCAGAAGACGTCGTCGAGACGGTCGAGTTCATCGCGAAGGACTCGCCTTCCTTTGCAGCCACCTTGGCGCAGCGAATCTGCGACGCCGGAGACTCTCTGGAGGTGTTCAGCGAGCGGGGCCGGCCTTACCCTGATCCTGCATATCCTGGCTTTCGGGAGTTGCTGGTGGGCCCCTACCGCCTGGTGTACGAAGTGGAAGACGAACGGGTCGTCATTCACGGGGTGTTCCATGGCAGTCGTCAGGTTGAACATGCCGTTCGGAAACGTGCCGCCCCGCGAGGTTCAAGGGGCCGCCGAACAAGGCGATGAACCAGCCAAAGCGCGGAGGAAGATGTCCTAGATTGGTATGCTTCATTGAGTCGCGCTTTGGAGGTTATCGCCGCTGTTATGTGGACCCTGGAGAGAGGGGTAGACTAGAGCCGGAGGCCGTCCATGGACTGGCGAGAGCTCATCGTCGTTGACCCGGGCGTCTGCCACGGGCAGGCCTGCATCCGGGGCACCCGAGTCATGGCGTCCGTGGTCTTGGACAACCTCGCGGCGGGCCTTGATGTTGAAGGCCTCTTGAAGAGCTACCCGTCACTCACGAGAGAGGGGGTCCAGGCTGCGGTGGCCTATGCGGCGGACTTGGCTCGCGAGCGGGTGGTCGCGACCGCCTAGCCCCTGGCATGAGGTTCAAGGTCGACGAGAACCTCCCCAATGAGGTGGCGGAGGCTCTCCGGGCGGCAGGTCATGACGCGCCCACGGTTCTGGACCAGGGGGCCGGGGGCATGCTGGATTCCGATCTCGCCGCGCTGGTGAAGCGGGAGCAACGTGCCCTGCTGACCTTCGACCAGGGCTTCGGTGACATCCGCTCCCATCCGCCGGGGGAATACTCTGGCCTCGTGGTGCTTCGCCTCAAGCGGCAAGACAAGGTCCATCTGCTTTCGGTGATGCCGAAGCTCATCGCGACCCTCGCCTCAGAGCCGCTCGAGGGTCGGGTCTGGATCGTCGAGGAATCACGCATACGGATTCGGGGTGAGGAACGGTAGCGGGGATCCGCGAGCCACATAACAAACAGCAGTTCTTCCTAACAAACAGAAGTTCTTCCTGAGTCGCCCTCCGAGTAGGCGCTGCCGCTGAGCGGGCGTGTGGCGATTCTGGAAGAGCTGAGTTGAACCGAGGCCGCGGTGCTGAACCTATGTACTCTGGATCGGGCCGTGTTGCGTGTGGGAACAGCGGGGTCGGGAGCCGAACGACGTGTGTGGGACGCGAGGAAGCTCGCCAGGGGGCAAAGCGCGGTGATGTCTGAGACCGACTTCACGGCGCGAGAGGACCGAGAACGAACCTCCCCCTGAGGCGGCGACGCCGTTTCGGGCATCGAAAGGCCGGGGCGGAGAGGGGCGAGTCGCCGTCACAGCCTCAGGGGCGGCAACACCTCGCGGGCGACGAAGCGTCCGACCTGGCAGCGGGGACACAGGAGGGGGTCACTGCCGAGGAGCCGTCGGAAGGCGACGTCCCAGGCCTCTTTGGGGACCTTGGGCGGTGTTCGTCCACCGAGCTGCTCGCGACAGCGTTCGAGATCGGACCTGCGACGGGAAGCGAGGAGGCCGCAGTGCCAAATGCGGACGAAGCGGGGGGGCAGGACATGCTGGAGGAAGAGGCGGGCGAACTTGTCACCGCTGAGGGGAGCGAGCTTGGTCTTTTCGCCGTCCTGGCGGTCCTTGTAGCGGAAGACGACGGTCTGCCCGTCGTAGTGGACGATGCGGTAGTTGGAGATGGCGATGCGATGGACGTAGCGGGAGAGGTAGTCGATCACGTGTGAGGGGCCCTCGAGGGGCGGCTCGATACGGATGCCCCACGTCTTGCGTCCGGCCCGTGCGAGGAGGTCCCGGGAGTCGCGCTCGGGAAGAGGCAGCTCGTCGGCGTCGACGGCGGCCCTGAGCTTGGCGAGGAGCTTGCCCTTGAAGACGGGCTGGAGCTCCTTCAGGGGGAGGAAGAAGCGGCTGCCGGTGGCGACCCACCGGAGGGCCTTCCAGACCCCGGCGGGGACGAGGCAGTGGATGTGGGGGTGGAAGCGGAGCTTCTGGGTCCAGGTGTGCAAGACGGCGGTGAAGCCGATATCGCCTTTGAGGTGGCTGCGTCCCAGCTCCAGGAGGGTCTCCGAGACGGCCTGAAACAGCAGGTTCAGGCACCGCTCGGGGGCGAGCCGAAACAGCCGATGCAGCTCCCCGGGGATGGTGAAGACGATCTGGTAGTAGGGCACGGGGAGGGCCAGGGTCCTCTGGCGCTCGGCCCACAGGGCCTGTTGGAGCCCCTGGCACTTGGGGCAGTGGCGGTTGCGGCAGGAGTTGTAGGCCCGGCGGACGAGGCCGCAGACGGAGCACACCTCACGGTGCCCGCCGAGGCGGGCGGTGCGGCAGCGGACGAGGGCGCTGGCGGCCCGGGCCTGGGCTCGCCTCAGCCTGAGGCCGGAGGCGTGGTCGCGCAGAATGTCCGCCACTTCGGGGCCGTCCCGGTCCCGAGGTGGCGGGTGCGGGTGACGCACCGCCTACTGGCTCTTCGGGGCACGGTCGAGGGGGCTCGTGGTCTGGTGGATGTTGGTCTGGGCCACGTGGGTGTAGACCTGGGTGGAGGTCAAGGACCGTTGGCCCAGCAGCGCCTGGATCAGGCGGATGTTGGTGCCGTCCTCGAGGAGGTGGGTGGCGAAGGCGTGGCGCAGGGAGTGGAAGTAGACGTGCTTCTGGATGCCGGCCTTGAGCGCGGCGTGCTTGAAGACCTTCTCGGCGGTGGATGAAGACAGCGCCGTGCCCCTGGGGCGTCCCTCGAACAGCCACCGCACGGGGCGGTACTGCCTCCAGTACTCCCGCAGGGTCTCGAGCAGGACGGGTGAGAGCATCACGTAGCGGTCCTTGCGGCCCTTGCCCTGCTCGACCCGGATCATCATCCGCTTGGAGTCGATGTCGCTGGGCACGAGACCCAGGGGCAACAGCAAGGGGCGGGGCGTCATCCGACGTGAGTCCAAGGCACAGGCGAGGCGCGGTTCGGTGTTTCGGGTTTGGCCGCGCGGCGGCGGGCGGCCCTGTTCCCCCTGTGGTTTGTGGGGATCGCTTCCGTCGCGAACGGTGTCGCGCACCCTTCGTCTTCGCTCCTCACGGCAGGCTGCCTCCCCGGACTTGTCACGTCTCCCGTCATTGGCGTCCTCGGAATCCTGCTCTTGCGGCGTCTGCCCTGGTCACGGATGGCGTAGACTCGTCTCCGGGAGCTTCCTGACCGTCGCATGAAGCAGTCGAAGATGGCCGACAAGACACTGGCCCGTCATCCGTGGACGCGTGCCACCCTGGTCGGTGTCTCCGTCGCGCTCCTGACCGCGTCCAGCATGTCCTTCCTGGATTGGAGGCTGAATCCCGGAGGCCTCTTTCGTGGTGAGGACGGAACGAGCTGGTTGGTGGTCTGGAACACGTGGGCGAGCTGGTTCGTGCCCGTCTTCCTTCTCGCCGGGGGGTTCGTCCTTCCGGTCCTTCTCTGGAGGTCGCGACGCCAGTAGGCGCACGTCAGTCCACGGTCGCCGTCGAACCGGTGCCTGCGCCCTGTGCGGCGCTCATCGGGCTACTAGAGGAGCTTTGGCTAGAGGCATGAAAGCAGCGATCTACGAGAGGTACGGGCCGCCCGAGGTCGTGGAGCTGAGAGAGGTGGAGACGCCTACGCCCAGGGACCACGAGCTTCTGATCAGGATTCACGCAACGACGGTGACGTCGGGAGACTGGAGAGTGCGGAGCCTCGACGTACCGCGCGGCTTTGGGCTCGTCTCCCGTCTGATCTTCGGAGTTACGGGTCCGAGGCAACCGATTCTCGGGACCGAGCTCGCCGGGGAGGTGGAAGCGGTCGGCAAGGACGTCACGAGATTCAAGGTCGGCGACCCGGTCTTCGCCTTCAGCAGTGCCGGGATGGGATGTCACGCGGAGTACAAGTGCATGCCCGAGGACGGCCCGGTGGCGCCGAAGCCGGCCCACCTGGGCTACGGTGAGGCCGCCGCCTTGTCCTTTGGCGGAACGACGGCTCTGGATTTCTTTCGACGAGGAAGGCTCCAGAGGGAGGAGAGGGTCCTCGTCAACGGCGCCTCCGGAGGGGTCGGCACGGCGGCGGTGCAGCTGGCCAGGCACTTCGGGGCCGACGTCACCGGGGTGTGCAGCGCCGGGAACGCGGAGCTGGTGAAGTCCCTCGGTGCCCGTCACGTCATCGACTACACGCGAGACGACTTCACGAAGGACGGCGAGACCTACGACATCATCGTGGATACCGCGGGCACGGCCCCCTTCTCGCGCAGCAGCGGCTCGCTGAGAGAAGGGGGGCGCCTTCTTCTCGTCCTGGGACTCCTGCCCGACATGCTCCGAATTCCCTGGGTGGCGATGACGACGACCAAGAGAGTCGTCGCCGGACCCGCGAGCGCACGCGCCGAGGATCTGCGCCTTCTGGGGGAGCTGGCCGAGGCGGGAGGGTACAAGGCGGTCATCGATCGGCGGTATCCCTTCGAGCAGATCGTGGAGGCCCACCGCCACGTGGACACGGGGCACAAGAAGGGGAGCGTAGTCGTCGACCTGCTGTCCGGGGAGTGAAGGTGAGGAGTTTGCCGGCAGAGCCGCCGGGGTGGACGAACCACGGTCCATCCGGGGTCCGTCCGTCACTCCTTGACCTTCGCCTCCAGCTCGGCCCAGCGGGCGTAAAGCTGCTCCACCGCGGCCTCGGCGGCGGCGAGGGCCTCGTGCCGCTCCCGCAGCGTCTCGTGATCGGTGGCCACCGCGGGATCCTCGGCGGCGCGGCGACAGGCCTCGAGGCGCTCCTCGGCCTCCAGGATGCGCGCCTCCATCTGGTCCCACTCGCGCTGGTCGCGGTAGGTCAGCCGGCCGCGCTTTGAGATGGGCGGTGGCGCCGACGCCGCCTCGGCACGGGACCGGCCCCCTCCCGTCGCGCGTGTCGTCTTCCCCGCCGCCCGAATCCGGTCCTGCTCCCACTGGAAGTAGTCGGCGTAGTAGGTGGCCCCGCCCCGGCCGTCGAGGGCCAGGATCCGGGTGGAGACGCGGTCGAGGAGGTATCGGTCGTGGGTGACGAGCACCAGGGCCCCCGGGAACTCGAGCAGACTCTCCTCGAGCACCTCGAGTGTCGGGATGTCGAGATCGTTGGTGGGCTCGTCCAGGAGCAGCACGTCAGCCGGCTCGAGCATGAGGCAGGCGATGAGGACCCGCGCCTGCTCGCCGCCGGAGAGCCGGCCCACCGGCGTCTCGAGCTGGTCGGAGCGGAAGAGGAACCGCCTGGCCCAGCCGGCCACGTGGATCCCGCGGCCGCGGTCGATCACCGAGTCGCCGGCCGGGGCCAGGGTCCTTCGGAGCGAGACCTCCGGGTCGAGGCGCGAGCGGTGCTGGTCGAAGGTCACGACCCGCAGGGCGGGCGCGCGCTCCACGGTCCCGGCGTCCGGGGCCTCTTCGCCGGAGAGGAGCCGCAGGAGGGTCGTCTTCCCGCTGCCGTTGCCTCCCAGCAGCCCGAGGCGCAGGCCGGGGGAGAGCACGAGGTCGAGTCCGTCCACGAGAGTCCGCTCGCCGTAGGCCTTCCTCAGGCCCTCGGCCACGAGGAGCCGCTTCGTCTTCCGCTCGGTGCCCGCGAAGTCGATCGCGACCCGGCTCGCGCGCGCCCGCTCGTCGAGGTCGGCCAGCTCGCCCTGCAGTCGCTCGGCCTCGTCGATCCGGGCCCGGGCCTTGCGCGTCCGGGCCCGCGCCTTGCGGGAGAGCCAGGCGATCTCCCCCCGCACGCGGTTGCGGAGCGATTCCTGGTACGCGGCCTGCCCGGCGAGGAGCTCGTCCTTCTTCTCCAGGTACTCGTGATAGCGGCCGCGCAGGTCGAGGACGCCCCCGACGAAGGCGCGGTCGAGCTCCATGACCCGCCCCGCCACCGCCTCGAGGAAGTAGCGGTCGTGGCTCACGGCCAGGAAGGCCTCGGGCTCGCGCACCAAAAGCTCCTCGAGCCACAGGATGCCGTCGACGTCGAGGTGGTTGGTGGGCTCGTCGAGCAGAAGCAGCTCGGGCTCGCGCACCAGCTCCCGGGCGATGGCGAGGCGCTTCTTCCAGCCCCCGGAGAGGGCGCCGACCGGGGCGTCACGGTCGGCGAAGCCGGCCTTCCCCAGGGCCACGGCCAGGCGTCCCTCGATCTGGCGCTCGTCCAGGGTCTCGTGGCGGGCGGCGGCGAGGAGCACCGAGGCCACGGTCTCGGAGTCGTCGAAGCGCGGGTCCTGGGGCACGTAGCCCACGCGGAGCCCTTTGCGGGCGGCGCAGGAGCCGGTGGACGGCGTCTCCAGGCCCGCGAGAATCCTGAGGAGGGTGGACTTCCCGGAGCCGTTGGGACCCACGAGCCCCACGTGATCGCCCTCGAGGAGGCCGAAGGAGAGGTCTCCGAACAGGGGCGCCGCCCCGAAAGCCTTGCCCAGGTCGCGGCAGGAGAGGAGGAGCTCAGGCACGCGCGCCTCGCGGGGTGGGGAGTCTTACGAGCGCTTCGTGCGCGGCGAGAGCGGCGACCGAGAGCCCCAGAAGCTGCGGGCCCAGGGTCTCGAGACCGAGGCGCTGGGCGACGATCCCGAGCCCGGCGGGCAGGATCGCGGCCCCGAGCGCCGCCGCCGCCACCTGGAACCCGACCGCGTGGGGGGCGTGCCCGGGCGGGACCCTCCCCGGGGTCGTGGCCATCATGGTCGGATAGACGGGGCCGCAGGCCAGGCCCACGAGGGTGAGACCGGCAAAGCCTGCGGCGTCGACCCGGGGGAGGCAGACGAGACCCGAGCCGACGGTGGCGGCAACCAGGCACCCGCGCACGAGGGCACCCGGGGAGACGCGTTTGCCGACCACCGAGACGAGGAGGCGGCCCGCGGTGAGAGCGCCCCAGTACGCGCTGAGCCAGAAGCCGGCGGTCGCGGGGGCGATGCCGCGGCCCTCGGTGAAGAGGGTGAAGGCCCAGACCCCGAAGCCGACCTCGACCCCGGTGTAGACGAAGTAGGCCAGCGCGCCGCGCCGCGTTCCGGACAGACGGAGGGTCTCCCACGCCGGCGGGGCGGGCCCGGAAGCGGAGGCGGAGTCTCGTGGGGCCTGCCAGGCCTGTCCGGTGAGGGCGAAGCCGAGGGCGAGGCCGAGCTGGGCCAGGCCGACGAGGCCGTAGGCGAGCCGCCACGAACGGCCCGCCTCCAGGGCCAGGACCACGAGGGCCGGACCCAGGGCCGCTCCCAGGCCCCAGCAGGCGTGGAGCCAGTTGAGCATGCGGGGACCGTGGGTGGTCGAGGCCCAGGTGTTGATGCCGGCGTCGATGGTGCCCCCGCCCGCCCCGAGGAGCAGGGCGAGGCCCACGAGGATCCACCAGGCCGGCGACGCCGCGTAGCCCAGAAGGGCGAGGGCGGTGGCGAGGCCGCTGACGGCCAGGAGGTGGCCGAGGGTGAGGCGGGTGAGGAGGGAGCCGGCGCCGAAGCTGGCGGCCACGTAGCCGAGGGTGAAGACGACCAGGAGCGCACCCTGGGCGTGGAGGGGCTGGCCGAAAGACGCCCGGATCGAGGGCCAGGCGGTGCCGAGGAGGCCGTCGGGCAGACCGAGGCTGACGAAGGCCAGGGAGGCCACGGCCGGCAGCAGGAGATGAGCGGGGCGGGTGGCGGGCGCGGTCAACACGGTAGGATACTGGAAAGGCGAGCCAGGAGAGTGGAGGGGACACGCAGGCGCTGGTGGTGGGCCGGTGGGGCGGCGGCGGCACTCGCCCTCGCGGGATGTGGCTCGGACTCCCCTTCGACCGCCACCCCCGGGACGGCCACTGCCTCCCCGGCCACCGTGACCACCGTCCCCCTGCCCTCGTCCCCGGATGAAACACGCCTCCTCGACGCTGCCTTCCGCGTGGACGTCCAGCTCGTGGAGGTGGCCTTCGACCTCTTCCCCAACGAGCGCGAGGTCCGGGTCTGGTCGGCGACTACCTTCCGCATGCGCCCCGGGCAGACACGCCCGATCGTGCACTTCGGTCCGGCCCGGGGGGGCACCGAGGTGGCGCTGACCCTCAACGGCGAGGGGCTCGATCCCCGGAGCGAGAGCGACGTCCGATTCCTCCGCTACGAGACCTCGGGACAGGACTCCGTGGAGATCCAGCGGGACCTCGCCGCGGGCGTCGCTCACCGGCTCGAGGCGTCTCACGTCCTCCCCCTGACCGATGCCTTCGGACGCTTCTTCGCCGACGTGAACGACATCGAGGGGCGGGGCAACGAGGTCCTCTTCCCCACCCTGAACACGCCCCACGAGCTGGCGCGGCACCGGGTGGTCTTCCGCGTCCACGACGCCGAGCCCTACCTCTGCGTGGGCTCCGGTCGCGTGACCCCGGGCGACGCCGCCGACGTCCAGGAGTGGATCCTGGACACCGAGCGGGAGGTGGCCTCGTACACGGTCATGTTCTTCCTCGCCCCCGCCGCCGACGTGGTCTTCGCGCAGCGACGCGTGCAGGGCGTGGACGTGCGGGTCGTGGCGTCGCTGGGGGGAGCGAGTCCCGCGGAGGCCTTCGCCCAGCTCGACACGTGGCTGCCCGAGCTGAGCCGGGCGCTGGGCCCGTTCCCGATGCCCCGGGGGCTGAGCATCGTCCTCACCGAGGGCGGCGGGGGCATGGAGTACTACGGGGCGACGATCACCTCGCTGCGTGCCCTGCGCCACGAGGTCTTTCACATGTACTTCGGCTGCTCCACGGTGGCCCGGACCTACCGCGACTCCTGGTGGGACGAGGCCATCGACATGTGGTACGAGCTGTCCCTGGACCCAGCCTTCCCGGCCATCGCCCCGAGCTATCGCTCGGGAATCGTGGGCGCTCGCTCCCCGGTCACCGTGGGCTTCGACCCGCGGGCCTACGACGAGGGCGCGCGCATCTTCCAGGCGGTGGCCCGGGAGGTCGGCGGTCGAGACCAGATGGTGGCCTTCCTGCGCCACCTCCACCAGAAGCGCCTCTTCGATCCCTTCACCACGGTGACGCTCGCCGGCGAGATCCGGGCCTTCTCGGGGGCCGACTTCCGGGAGAGGTTCCGGCAGTGGCTCTACAGCGACACCGAGTCCGCGGCCGCGAACGAGTCGCCCCACGCCTGGCTCCACCGGGTCGACACGACGCCCTCGGAGACCGTCCGCCGGCTCTACGAGCGCTGAGCCCGCGCCCGCGCTTCCCGCACCGGGCCGCGCGCTTGACAAGCTCTCCCCCTCCGCGAACACTGCCCTGAAGAGGCGATCCTCACGACGCGCGAGGGTCCCGATCTCCAGAAAGGCTCGAAGATGAACCACCGACGCGCCACCACGCGGGGCCGGACCCTCCTGCTCGCCGCAATGGCGATCGCCACCGCCGGAGCAGTCCCGGCGACCGCCGACGACGGGGCCCTCCGGGTGACGGTCCGGGACACGCACGGGGTCATTCCCGACGCGACGGTGCGGGTCACCGGCGACGACGCGGGCACGACGCGCCGGGCGCAGACCGACGACGCCGGGGTCGCGAGCTTCGTCGCGCTCGCGCCCGGCACCTACCGCGTCCGGGCGGCATTCGCCGGCTTCGCCGACGCGGAGGAGCAAGGGGTCTCGATCTCCTCCGGGGAGACGCGAGACCTGGAGCTGACCCTCGCCATCGCCCCGATGCTCACCACCGTCACCGTGGAGACCCCCAACCGCCGCGAGCAGCTCCTGCTCGACGTGGCCGAGCCCACCACGCTCATCGACCAGGCGCAGATCCAGGACACCGGGGCCCGCTCGGCCAAGGACCTGCTCGTGGAGCAGTCGGGATCCGGCATCGTGGTCGCGGCCGGCGGAGGCCAGGGGCACCTCTCCCTCAACGGCATCCCCAACAGCGGGGTCCTGGTCCTGGTGAACGGACGCCGCTTCCTCGGCAAGGACGCCAACGGCAACCTCAACATGGAGGAGCTCCAGATCCCGGGCGTGGAGCGCGTCGAGGTCGTCAAGGGCGCGGGATCCGCGCTCTACGGCTCCGACGCCCTCGGGGGGGTGGTGAACTTCATCACCCGTCAGCCCACGGAGCCGGGCGCCACCAACGCGGTGACCCTGAGCGGGGGCTCGTACAGCGATTTCCGCCTCGACGACACCTTCGCCTGGCGGGGCGAGCGGGGCGGGGTGAGCCTGACCGGCGGCTACCGCACCTACGACGGCTACGACCTCGACGCGGAGAACCCCCAGACGATCGGCCTGCCCCCCGCCACGTACTGGAACGCCTCGACGAGCATGGACGTCGAGCTCTCGCCGAAGGTGATCGCGCGCTTCTTCGGCGAGTACCAGGACCGGGACGTGACCGACTACTTCTTCTCCGGGGCCACGCAGCTGCCGGCGACGGTGTACGACTCCCGGCGCCAGCTCACGCGCTACACCCTGTCGCCGGAGCTCGACTTCCTCCTCTCACCCCGGACGAGCCTGAACGCCACCTACAACTACGGCCGGTACGAGCGCGACGAGACGCGCGTGTTCGTGGAGGGCGGCCGGGTGGACCCCCAGGACCCCTGGCGGGAGACGAACCAGGAGCTCAAGCTCACCGGCCGCCACGGCTGGATGGCCTTCGGCCGCGAGCACCCGTTGCAGGGAGGCTACGAGTACCGCAAGGAGGCGCTGAGCCGGGGCAGCCTCAGCCTGCAGGACCCGGACCGCTCGGTGAACGTGCTGTGGGCCCAGCAGGCCCTCGCCCTCGCCGACCGCCTCACCCTCACCGCCGGTGTGCGCTACGACGACTACTCCGACTTCGGCAGCGAGTGGAGCCCCAAGGCCGAGCTGGTCTTCGCCGCCACCGAGGCCCACCGGCTGCGGGGGAGCTATGGCCACGGCTTCCGCCCCCCCTACTTCGGCGAGCTCTACCTCGACCTCGCCCCGTTCTTCGTGGGCAACCCGGACCTGGTGCCCGAGGTCTCCGACGGCTTCACCGCCGGGTACGTCTTCGCCGGGCGGACGGCCCAGCTCTCCGCGGACTACTACTTCACCAAGGTCAAGAACGGCATCACCTTCGCGGTGCTGCCCACCGGGCAGTTCACCTACGACAACGTGCGCCGCTACGACTCACGTGGCGTCAACCTCGCGGCCTCGGTCACCCTCCCCGGGGGCTTCACGCCGTCGGCCACCTACACCTACAACAAGCGGGAGGACGACGAGGGCGAGGACCTCGGCGGCTACCCGAAGCACGCCGCCTTCCTGAAGCTGCTCTGGGCCCACCCGCGCCTGGGCCTGCGCGCGAACCTCCGCGGGCAGGTCAACGGCGAGGTGCCGCCGGGGCCGGACGGGACCTTCACCCCGTCCTACGACGTCTGGTACGTCCAGGTCGAGAAGCGCTTCGCCCGGATGGGGGCCTACGCCCTGAGCGTCTACGCGCAGGTGGACAACCTCTTCGACCAGAAGGACGTGTTCCTGCAGGGCGAGGACGGCAGCCCGATCGAGGGCGAGTTCCAGTTCTGGCTGCCGCCCCGGACCTTCCAGGTGGGCGTCACCTTGGACATGGACTGGACACGCTGAGCGCGTCCCGAAGCGCCGAGCGCGCCTGGGTCAGCGCCTGTGGCCCGTCACCCCTGGGCACGGCGGGCACCGCCAGCTCGGCTGCGGGCCCGCCGGGTGCGAAGTGAATGCAGGGTGCGCCGGGGGCCTCGCCCGCCGAGGCCTGAGATCCACCGGTGGCGTCGAGGCTACCCCAGCACCTTCTCGTAGGACTCCTCGTCGAAGCCGACGAGGATCCTCTTCCCCACCCGGAGCGTGGGCGCGCGGAGGTTGCCGCTGGGCCCGATCATGAGCCGGGCCACGGTGGCCTTGTCCGGCTTTCCCTTCCGGAGGTCGATCCGCTCGACCTTCTTGCCCCTGGCCGCGATGAGCTCGTTCATGCCCTCGAGGAGGGCGAGAGCCTGCCGGGGACCCAGCTTCTCCTTCCGGGCATCGACCAGCTCCTTCGTCTCGATGTGCTTGCGCGCAAGAAACTCCTGCGCCTTTCCGCAGGTCTTTCAACCCACGCGGTTGTAGCGCCAGTCGACCTTCGGCATCTCGTGTCTCCTCGCTCGAGGCGGCGGCTCCCTCGCGGGCTCCGCGCTCGGCCCCATGGTAACGCCGGCGGCTCCCTCAGTGGACCTTCTTGACCTTCTTGTTCAGGTAGTCCATGAGCACGTACTGGCCAAGGCTCCAGGGGCTGGTGAAGTAGGCCTTGCCCCGGCACATCTCCGTGACCTTCCGGACGAAGGCCACGAGGTCGCGGTCGCGGGCCAGCATGAAGGTGTTGACCAGGATCCCCTGCCGGCGGCAGCTCGCGACCTCCTTCAGGGTCAGGGCGACCACCCGGGGGTCGAGCCCGAAGGGGTTGCGGTAGATGCTGCCGTCCCGCTCGGTGAGGGCCGAGGGCTTCCCGTCGGTGATCATGACGATCTGCTTCATGTCCTTGCGCTGGCGGGCGAGGATCCGCTGGGCCAGGCGCAGGCCCTCCCGGGTGTTGGTGTAGTAGGGCCCCACCCGGACCCGCGCGATCTGGGAGATGGGGACTTCTTCCGCGGAGTCGTGGAAGAGGACCAGGTGCAGGCTGTCGCCGGGGTACTGGGTGCGCAGGAGGTGCGAGAGGGCCAGGGCCACCTTCTTGGCCGGGGTGAAGCGGTCCTCGCCGTAGAGGATCATGCTGTGCGAGCAGTCGAGCATGACCACGGTGGCGCAGGAGGACTGGTACTCGGACTGGCGGACCAGGAGGTCGTCGTAGTCCACGTTCAGCGGGACGCGGAGGCCCTCCCGGGCCACGGCGTTCAGGAGGGTGCCGCTGACGTCGAGGTTCATGGTGTCGCCGAACTCCCACGGCTTGGAGGGCCCGGAGGCCTCGACCCCGGTGGCCAGGTCGCGGGTGTCGTGGCGGCCGAAGGAGGCCTTGCCCACCGAGCCGAGAAGGTCCCTCAGCGCCCGGTAGCCGAGGAAGTCGACCGCCTTCTCCGTGAGCTCGAACTGTACCGGCGGCCCCTGCCCCCCCCGCTCCCCGCCCCCGGTCGGGTCGTGGAAGGGCTCCGCCTCGGAGGTCTTCAGGTAGCCCTCGCGCACCAGCCGCTCCACCGTCTTCTGGAGGAACTGATCGAGGGAGTCCTGGTCGGACAGGAGCTTCTGGAGGTCCTCGTCGGAGAGGAGCCCCCGTCGCATGAGGGCCTCGAGGATGGCGTCGTGGAGCGCCTGCAGCGAGTCCTCGTCCCACTCCCCCGTCTCCTGGCCGAAGCCGCTCTGGAGGAGGAAGTCCGAGAGCTCGGAGACGAGTTCCTCGAGGTTCAGGTCCTCCCAGAGCTCGCCGATGTAGCGGTGGTAGCGGGTGACGGCCACTTCGGGACCTCTCAGTTCACCTGCCGCTTCAGCCTGCGCAGCCGCTCGAGCCGCTCGAGGTCCAGCTCGATCTCGTCGCGGCGCTCGGCGGCCACGAAGCCACGGTCCTCGCTGCGGCCCACCTTTTTCTGGGCCCAGAGCCCCTCGAGCACGAACTCCCCGGCGGCGGCGAGAAGCGGCGCCGGGTCCTCGGGCTTCGCCCCGAGGAGGTGGACGTGCTCGAGCACCTCCGGGACCTGGTGGAGCTGGCCGAGCACCTCGGCGGCCGGGGAGTCCTCGCGGATCCGCAGGGTGCCGCCAGCCTCGAAGAACTGGACCACCGGGGCGAAATCCACCGCCCCCATGTAGACGGAGAAGACCTCCCCCACCGCCTGCCGGATCAGCTCCCGGGCCACGTTCTCGGCCCCGAGGAGCTCCCCCTCGTACTCGAGCTCGAACTTGCCGGTCAGCGAGGGCAGCGCCGCGTAGATGTCGGAGATGCGGGGCACCGCCGGGGACTCCCCGGCGAGGAGGGACCGGCGCTCGGCGTTGCTGACCGCGTTCTCGAGGGCGCTGATGGGGAGCCGCTGGGAGACCCCGCTGCGGCCGTCGATCTTCTTGTCGCGCCGAGCGGCGAAGGCGATCCCCTCGACGACCTCGCGGACGTAGCGGGGAAGGTGGAGCGCGCTCTCCCGGTCGGTCCACGCCTCCTGCTGGGTGATCGCCACCCCGTGCTCGAGGGTGGTCGGGTAGTGGGTGCGGACTTCGCTGCCGATGCGGTCCTTGAGGGGGGTGATGATCTTGCCCCGGGCGGTGTAGTCCTCGGGGTTGGCGGTGAAGACCATGCAGACGTCGACGGGCAGCCTCACGGGGTAGCCCTTGATCTGCACGTCGCCCTCCTGGAGGATGTTGAACAGCCCCACCTGGATCCTCCCGGCGAGGTCCGGGAGCTCGTTCAGCGCGAAGATCCCCCGGTGCGCGCGGGGCAGGAGCCCGTAGTGCATGGTGAGCTCGCTCCCGAGATCGAAGCCGCCCCGGGCCGCGCGGATGGGGTCCACGTCGCCGATGATGTCGGCGATGGTGACGTCGGGGGTGGCGAGCTTCTCCACGTACCGCTGGTCGGGCCCGAGCCAGACGAGCGGGGTGTCGTCGCCCTCGGCCGTGAGGCGGTCACGGCAGCTCCGGCAGAGCGGGGCGAAGGGGTCGTCGCCGATCTCACAGCCCGCCACCGCCGGGATCTCGGGGTCCAGGAGCTCGGTCAGGGCGCGCAGGAGACGGCTCTTGGCCTGGCCCCGCAGTCCCAGCAGGATCATGTTGTGCCGGGAGAGGACGGCGTTGGTGACCTGGGGGATGACCGAGTCCTCGTAGCCGAGTATCCCGGGAAACAGTGGCTCCCGGGCAGAGAGCTTGCGCAGCAGGTTGCGGCGCATCTCCTCCTTCACCGGCAATCCCGGTCCGGAGACAGTCCTCCTGAGCTCACCGACGGTACGGGGTCGCGACATGTGGGGGAACCTCCCTGCCTTCCAGTATAGCCGGCCTCGTGCGGAGGGGAAGCGCCGGCCGGGGGCGAGGGCGGGCGGAGAGGGATTCCGGACCGGGGCGCCGGGCGATTACTTGGGCTGCTTGAGCATGTCCAGGAAGCCCTGCAGGGTGGAGAGCTTCCGGGCCGACGAGGAGTAGAGCTTCGCCGAGAAGATCGCGGTCGCGGCGTGCCCGGCCAGCAGCGTGAAGAGCTCGTAGTCCATGGTGGTGAACTGGGTCTTCTGGACCAGGAGCTTGTTGATCGAGATGACCCCGATGGTGGAGTCCTTGATCTTGAGGGGGATCACCGCGATCGGCTCCTCGAAGGGGCTGGGGGTGGTGCGGGCCACGCTGTCCGCGAAGTAGTTCTCGCCGGTCGCCGCGGCCCCGCCGATGGTGCCCTCGCTCAGGGGAATGGCGGTGCGGGCCGGGCTCTGGCCCTCGGAGGCCTCCACCTCCAGCTGCCCCGTCTTCTCGCTCACCATGAAGATGTGGAAGACCTCGGCGCCGATGAGGTTGATGACGATCTCCTGGACGATGCGGACGACCTCCCTGAAGTCCAGGGTGGAGTGCAGCTGGTAGGAGGCCACGTAGAGGTTGGCGAGGTTGTTGTTCTGCTCCTCGATCTCGATGTAGCGGTCGGCGAACTCCTTGTTCTCCTCCTCGACCTTGCGGTAGCTCGCCTCGATCTCGGCCAGCTTCTCCTCGAGGGCGTGGACCTTCTGCTGGAGGGCCCGGATCCGCTCGTCGGCGGCCTGCCCCCCTCCACCCGCCTCCAGCGAGGCGAGCTTGAAACGCAGCCGCTCGTTCTCCTTCAGGACCTCCTCCGTGAACTCCTTGGCCTTGGTGACGATCTGGAGAACGTCCCTCCCCTTGCGGGTGAGCTCGTCGTTCGACATGGTGGAACCTCTCGCCGGGATTCTACCCCAGCCCGCATCGGTTCCTGCTGCGTCTGGCGGACGTCTCCGTTCAGCCGGTGGCGGGGTCGGCTCCCTCCCGCTGCTGCAGGATCTGCAGCCGGCGCTGGAGGAAGACGTTCTCGAGGGCGATCCCGGCCTGATGGACGAAGACCTCGAGGGCCTCGAGGCCGGCGATCGGGCGGCCCGACTCCGGGTTGTCCCCGAACAGGAGCGCGATCGTCTCGCGGTGGGCCTGAAGGGGGAGCAGCGCGATCCCTCCCGACTGGAAGCGACCGATGCGGCCCATCAGGTGGCCGGACCAGCGGTCCGGGGGCAGGTGCCCGGCAAAGGGCCGGCGGCTGGAGGCCACGTCGCGGAAGACCGACGGCTGGCCGAGCGGGATCGTGATCTGGCGGGCGAGGAGGTTGAGCGTCTCCTCCCGCGGCGCCAGACCGAAGCCCCCGAGCCCGCGGGCCTGGTCGTTCTTGACCACGAAGAGGATGGACCGCTCGAAGAACTCGCGGGCCACCTTCATGACGAGGGCCGCGATCTCGTTGGCGTCTCCCGGCTGCCGGAGGTCGCGGAGCCGACGCTTCAGAAACTCGAAGGGTCGGAGGGCGTCCTCCGCGGGGGGACCGGCGGCGCCGGCCTCCGCCGGGTGCTTCGCCTGGGGCGGCGGCGGCACCCGGCGCAGCGAGGCCACCTCGGCCAGGCTCGGCAGCACGTCGGAGGCGAGCTTGCCGGCGAAGGCCGAGAGGTCGGCCTCGAACTGGCGGGGATTGAGCTTGCTGAGCGTGGGCTTGAAGACGAAGACCTGGATGCCCATCTGACGTGCCCGCAGGCGCAGCGACTGGTTGAGGCTCTCCGTCATCATGAGGACCGGGGGACGGAGGTTCATCTTCCAGAGTCGCTTGACCACCTCGAAGCCGCCGTGGAACGACGCCCCCCCGGAGGACGGCATCCCCAGGTCCGTCACGAGGATGAAGGGCACGCCCTCCGACCTGAGCCGCCCCGCGAGCCTGGCCGCGGCCGCCGGGTCGCCCGCTTCCTCGGTGCGGTAGCCGGCGGCGGCGAAGTGACCCCGCAGGATGCCGCGCACGTCGGCCTCGTCGTCCACGAGGAGCAGGGCCGGGGACCCGGCCTCGGCGGGGGGCGCGGGGGCTTCAGGCGACGGGGGCGGCGCCTCTCCCCCCGCGGCCTCCCCCGGCACGACAGGCGCGGGCGACGGGGGCGCGGCCGGCGCTGCGGGGGGCCGAACGGAGGCGGAGGGCGCGATCGTCTCGTCGGGTCCCGCCGGCCTGTCTCGCTCCTTCGGGCGCGCGGGGGCCGCCGGCGTCTCGGCCTCGACGGGCGGCGTCTCGACCAGCGCGGACAGCGCGGTCGTTGCCGTCGGGTCCGCCGCGGCCTCGACGGTCACCAGGACGGGAGCGGTGTCGGGGTCGCGGTCCAGGACGCCCTCCTCCGGCGCCGCGAAGGAGGCCTCGACCGCCGCCGCCGACTCGACCAGGCCCTCGTCCATCCCCGCGGCCAGGTCGAGGAGCAGGTCCTGGGGATTGATGCCGCCCGCCAGGGTCTCGGTGGTGAGGTCTCGCGAGCCCAGCATGCGGGGGATCTCGTCGGAGAGCTCGAAGCCGAAGGCCCCCTCCCTCAGACGGGCCAGGCGCTCGAGGGCCAGGATGATCCGGGATCGGAGCACGGGCTCGCGCTCCTCCGGGGGCAGACTCGCGGACCGGGGGTCGGCCGGGGGGGACCCGGCGGTGAAGGCGGCGACGACGAGGCCCTCCCGGAAGACGATGCCGCCCTCGCCCCCCTCCATCTCGATCGCCAGGTATCCCGTCTTCCTGCTGAACGAGACGATCTGCATGATGTCGAGGAGGGGCAGGTCCTCGAGATTGCCGGTCAGGCTCAAGCGGTCTCCCCGCGCATGGTCCGTCTACCGTGGGCGGTGCGGACCAGCAGTCCCACGGATTCTATACCGTGGCCAGTATCTCCTCGGCCATGCGGTCGAGCGGAACGACCCGGGACACGACCCCGGCCGCGATCGCCGCCTTGGGCATGCCGTAGATCACACAGGTGTCCTCGGACTCGGCCAGGGTCTGTCCACCTGCCGCCTGGATGGCCCGCAGGCCCTCGGTGCCGTCGGCGCCCATCCCGGTGAGGACCACCCCCACCGTGCGCGGCCCGTAGGCCGCGGCGGCCGAGGCCATGACCACGTCGGCCGAAGGCCGGTGGAGCGCGTCCCGGGGCTCCTCGTCGAGAACGATCCGCACCCGGGCGCCGCTGCGCTTCAGCCGGCTGTGGATCCCGGCGGGCGCGATGATCACGCGGCCTGGCTCGACGAGGTCTCCGTCGGCCGCCTCACGGACCGGGATGGCGCTGCGGGCGTCGAGCCGCTCGGCCAGCGAGCGGGTGAAGCCGCGCGGGATGTGCTGGACGATGAGGATCGTCGCGCGCAGTCCGGCGGGCAAGGCGGAGACCAGGGACTGGAGTCCGGAGGGCCCGCCGGTCGAGGCGGCGATCACCACCACCTCGGCCCCCCTTCCCCTGGCGGAGGGGGCGGGGAGCGCGCGGCCCGGGCGACGGGCCTTGACGCGCGCCCGGCCCAGGGCGCGCACCTTCTCAAGGAGCTCCCGGGTGAGGCTGAGCATGCTCATGGGCTCGACGCTCGACTTGTCCACGAAGTCCATCGCCCCGAGCTCGAGGGCGCGCAGCGTCACCTCCGCCCCCTCCTGGGTGAGCGAGGAGAGGAGCAGCACGGGGACGGGGCGCTCGACCATGAGACGCTCGAGCGTCTCGAGGCCACCGAGCCTCGGCATCTTGATGTCGAGGGTGACGACGTCGGGCCGCAGCTCGCGGGCGAGGGTGAGGCCCTCCTCGCCGTCGGCGGCGGTCCCCACCACCTCGATGTCCGCCCCCTCGCCCAGCATCCGCACGACCGCGCTGCGCACGAAGGCAGAGTCGTCCACGACCAGCACGCGGATCCTTCGTCTTGCGCTCATGCCTGCGGTTTCTCCGGCTTCTGGTACACGATCGCCCCCTGGAAGCGGATGGGAGTGAAGGCGCTGGTGACACGGGCCAGCGACTCGGCGTGCCCGAGGAAGAGGTAGCCCCCGGGGGACAGGATCTCATGGAAGAGGCGCACCGCCTTCTGGATGGCGTCGTCCGAGAAGTAGATGAGGACGTTGCGGCAGAAGATCGCGTCCGCCGGCGTGAAGCCCTCGTAGCTCGCCGGGTCGAGGAGGTTGCCGGGACGGAAGGAGACGAGCTTGCGGACCCCGTCCTTCACCTTCACACCGTCGCCCCGGCTCACGAAGTGCCGCTCGAGCTGCTGCGGGGTCACCGCTCGCAGGGAGTTCTGGTGATAGCGCCCCCTCGTGGCCTTCTCCAGGGCGGCCTCGTCGACGTCGAGGCCGGCGATCCGCACGTCCCAGCTCCAGAAGAACTGTCCGCTGTCGAAGAGGATCATGGCGAGGGTCAGGGCCTCCTCGCCGGTCGAGCACCCCACGGACAGGAAGCGGAGGGCGCGTGCCTCGGACTTCGCCCGGCGCTCCTTCAGGGCGGGCAGCACGTGCTTCGCGAAGACCTCGAGCTGGGGCTGCTCGCGAAAGAAGTACGTCTCGTTGTTGGTGAGGTGGCTCACCATGCGCTGCTGCTCCGCCGCCCGCTCGGGGGCGAAACGGAGGTAGCGGTAGTAGTCCTCGAAGGAGAGCAGACCGAGGAGCCCCAACCGGGGGGCGAGCCGGCTCTTCAGGCTCGAGCGCTGGGACCCATCGAAGTAGAGACCGAACTTCTCGTGCACGAAGTCACGGAGGAGGCGGAACTCCTCCTCGCTGAGGTCGACGTCGTGGTCGGCGTGGGGGCGCCTCACCGGGGCTGCAGTCTCCGGAGCGCCCGGGCCGCAGCCTGCCGGACCTCCGGGGCGGGATCGGCCGACTTGAGCTCCAGCAGGGGCCGCAGCGCCTCCCGAAAGCCGCCCTCGCCCAGGGCCTGGGCCGCCTCCGCGCGGACGGCGGGGCTCGGGTCGCGCAGGCCGACCAGCAGGAGTCGTCGAGCCGCCTGGTCCTCGAAGCGCCCGGCCAGGTCGACGAGGAGCCGCCGCTGGTCGGGCTCGGCCTCGCCGGAGGCGAGGACCCGCTCCATCTCCGGCAGCGCGGCCGTGCCGAGGCACCTCAGGGCCTCGAGGGCGGTGGCCTGCAGGGCGGGGTCGGCGAGGGCCGCCAGCAGCCGGGGCGTCGATCGCGAGTCCCCGGTCTCACCCAGGGCGGCGATGGCGGCCCGGCGCACGGTGGCGTCGGAGTCGTCCACGCGTGCCTCGAGGGCGGCCACCGCCTTCATGCTGCGCAGGCGGCCCAGGGCCGCCGCCGCCGCGCAACGGACACTCCAGTGCTCGTCCTCGAGGACGACGAGGAGGGCGGCCACCGACTGCGGGTCCGCGATCTCGCCCAGGGCCTCGGCCGCGGCCCGGCGGAGGTTGCGGTCGGCGTCGCGCAGGATCTCCGTGAGGGGCCGCACCGCGGCCGGGGCCCGGATCTGGCCCAGGGCCTCCACCGCCGCGAATCGCAGCTCCTGGCGCGGGTCGTCCAACAGCGGCAGCAGGCGCTCGACGGCGGTGGCGTTGCGGATCTGGCCCAGGGCGCGCACCGCGGCGAAGCGCAGGCGAGGGTCGGCCTCGTCGAGGAGCGGGAGAAGGTCGGCCGCGGCCTCGGGCTCGCGCAGCCGGCCCAGGGCCACGACGACCTGCTGGCGCACCAACGAGCTCTCGTCGCCGAGGGCGGCCCGCAGGATCCCCAGGGCTTCGGAGCCCGGCGTCTCGCCCAGGGCCTGCAGGGCGGCCGCCCGGACCGCCTCCCGGGGGCTGCGAGCGGCGGCCACGAGGGCGGGCATCGCCTCGGGGTCGCGCAGGAGCCCGAGGGTCTGCGCGGCGCGCACCGCCGCGTCGGCGCCCGGCCCGGCCAGGGCCTGGAGAAGGAGGGGACGCACCTGCTCCGGGCTCATGTGGGCCAGCGCCTCCATCGCGCTCTCCTGGATGAGCTCGCTCTCGTCCCCGAGCAGCTCGAACAGGAGCATGGGCGCGTCCTCGTCGCCGAGGCGGCCCACCGCCGAGGCCGCCTCCGCCCGCACCTCGGCCGCGGGGTCGTGGATGAGGGGAGCGACGAGGGTCGTGCCCTCCGGGGGGGCGATCCAGGCCAGGCAGCGGGCCGTCCCCGTCCGCACGGCGTCGTCGGCGTCGGCCAGGGCCGCCTCCCAGGCCGGGCGGTCCTGGAACCCGATGGAGACGAGGGCGTGGCTCGCGAACTCCTGCAACGCGGGGTCCCCGAGCAGAGCGAGGAGCGGGCGCGTGGCGCGGCCCTCGCGGAGCCACCCCAGGGTGACGGCCGCGGTACGGCGGTTGCGGACCTCGTCGTCGGCGAGCATGTCGACGAGATGGGCGACGAGCTCCTCCCTGCGCAGGGCGGCCTGGACCTCGGGATCGAGGCTCTCGCCGGAGGCGGTGACGCGCTGCTCGATCTCGACGACGGCGCGGATGGCGGCGTTGCGCACGGTGGGGTCCGGGTCGAGGAGGTGGGCGGCGATGCGGGAGAGGGCCTCGCGCCCGGCGACGCGGCCGAGGGCCTCGAGGGCGGGGCCGCGGAAGAAGTCGTCGTCGAGGAGCTCGATCAGCGCCGGCGCCGCCCGCGGATCCCCGATCTCGCCCAGGGCGTGGATGGCCGGGTACTGCAGCCAGGGCTCGGAGCGGAGCGCCTCGATGAGGCGGGGCACCGCCTCCGGCGTCCCCATCTGGCCGAGGCTGGCGGCGGCGGCGTGACGCACGTTGACGTCGGGGTCGGACAACGCCTGGATGAGAGCGGGGGCGGCTCCGGGCTCGTTGATCGAGCCCAGCATCACCGCCGAGAAGAGGCGCACCTCCTCGTCGCCGTCTCCGAGCAGCGCGACCAGGGGCTCGACGGCGTCGGTCCCCAGCCGGACGTAGATCTCCATGGCCGCGTTGCGCAACCCGGCATTCCGCTCCTCGCGCAGCGCGGACTCGAGGGCGGGCATCAGGGAAGGAGGGGGGAAGGCGGCGAGGGCCTCGATGGCCGCCTGCCGCACCCCCCAGCTCTCGTCGCCCACGGCGAGAAGGAGGGGCGAGATGGCGTCGGGGTGGGCGGAGGCGGCGAGCCGGTCGACCGCCTGCCGGCGCGCGGTCTCCTCTCCGGCCTTCAGGACCTGGAGGGCGCCGGGGATGTCGACGCTCACTGCACCTTGAAGACCGAGACCATCTGGGCCAGGTTCTCGGCCTGCTGGGCCAGGTTGGTGGTGGCCTTGGACATCTCCTGGACGGTCGCGAGGTTGTCGCGGGCGATCTCCGAGATGTTCTCCATCGCCTTGACGACCAGCTCCCCGCCCTTCTTCTGCTCGGCGGTGGCGTGGGAGACCTGCTGGGTCTGGTCGTTCATGCGCTCGACGGCGTTGATGATCTGGCGGCTGCCCTCCGCCTGCTCCCGGGTGGCGAGGCCCACCTGGGAGGCGATCTTGTTGATGTTCTCCACCGCCAGGCGAACCTGGCGGCCCCCGGCGGCCTGCTCCCGTGTGGAGTAGGCGGCCTGGGCCATCACCTTCTTGATGTTCTCCATGGCCGCGCGGATCTGCTTCGACCCCTCGGCCTGCTCCTTCACCGCGCTCGTCACCTGGTCGGTGGCGGTGTTCATCGCCGCGACCGTCTCCAGGACCTCGGAAGACGCCTGGGACTGCTTGGCGGTGGCGGCGGCGATCTGCCCCATGAGCTCGCTGGAGCGGGAGACCGACTCGATGATGTTCCTCAGCGCCGCCCCCGCCTTGTCCGCGAGCTGCATGCCCGTCTTCGCCTCGCCGGCGCCGGCTCGGGCCACCTCCACCGCGTCGGTCGTGTCCTGCTGGACCTGCCGCACGACCTCGCCGATCTCCTTGGCCGCCTCCACCGAGCGCTCGGCGAGCTTGCGGACCTCGTCGGCGACGACGGCGAAGCCCCGCCCCGCCTCCCCCGCGCGGGCGGCCTCGATGGCGGCGTTCAGGGCGAGGAGGTTGGTCTGGTCCGCGATCTCCTCGATGACCTCCAGGATGCGGCCGATCTCGTCCGAGCGCTTCCCGAGACCGGTGATGACGCGAGCGGTGTTCTCCATGTTCTCGGAGATGGCCTTCATGCCGTCGACGGTGCGGGCCACCGCCTCGCCGCCGGTCCTCGCGTCCTCGGAGGCTCGGGCGCTGATGCGATCGGCCTCGGAGGCGATCTTGGCCACGTCGTTGACCGCCCCCGCCATCTCCGAGACCGTGGTGCTCGTTCGGCTCGCCGCCTCGCCGAGCTCCTCTGCGCTCTGGGCCACGGCGGCGATGAAGGAGGCCACGGCCTCGACGGTGGCGGTGGTGTCGCTGACCGTCCCGGAAAGGCTCTCCAGGTCGCGCGCCATCTGGTCGATGGACACCGTCATCTCCTCGATGGTGGCCGAGGCCTCGGTGACGGTCTGGGCGAGGGTGGCGCCGGAACGCGCCACCTCCTCGATGGAGGCACCCATCTCCGTGATCGAGCTGGAGGTCTCCTCCACGTAGGCGGCGAGGCCCTGGGCGCTGCCGGCCACGGTCTGGATCGAGGCCGCCATCTCCTCCATCGAGGTGGAGGTCTCCTCCGCGGCCTGGGCCTGCCCCTGGGCCCCCTCGTTGATGAGGCGCGCGTTGGCCGAGATCTGCCCCGCCGAGGAGGCCACCTGGACGGACGCGTCCTGGATGTTGTCGGCCACGTTGCGCAGGTTGGCGACCATCTCGTTGAGGCTGCGTCCGAGGATGCCGACCTCGTCGTCCGACTCGGCCTGGATCTTGACGGTGAGGTCCCCCTTGGCCACCGCCTCCGAGGCCTGGGCCATGCTCTGCAACGGTTGCAGCCAGCGTCCGGTGAGGAACAGGGCGGCGGTGGCGCCCATTGCCACGAAGAGCAGTCCCACGAGCAAAGCCTCGACCGTGCGCCGGTTCTGGATCCGGTTGATCGAGGTCTTGCTGATCGCGACCTCCACCCCGCCCTTGATGGTCTCTGCGGCGAGCGCCTCTGACGGCCCGGCGGCGTCGCTGCCGGTGGTGACCGGCGCCCGGAAGAGATGAACCGCTTCGCCGGTGGCGGTCTCGGTCTCGAGCTCGCTGAGCTGGGCGGCCGGCCCGGACGGGAGGTCGCGGATCGGCACGCCCACCTGGGCCAGAATCTCACCGTCGCTGTCGCGGACCATGGCCCCGATCACGTCGGAGGCCTCCCCCTCGCCGCTCGCCGCGGTCGCCCCCTGCAGGAGGTTGACGAGGAGGGGGCGGTCCTCGGTGAGCACACCGTACCTGGCGTTGAAGGCGAGGTTGCTGGCGATGTAGCGCCCCCGCTTCACGAGCTGATTGTGGATGGCGCTGCCCCCCGCCCAGAGGTCGTAGACGACCGCGGCCGCTCCCACCACGACGGCGATGCCCACGACCAGCAAGAGCAGCTTCGTCCGGATCGACCTGGTGATGAAGGTCATGTTCCGACTCTCCTTCACGAAACCCAGCATTGGTCCTTCGCCCCCTTCAGGCCCCGGCCGCGACCGGCGCTTCCCGCAGCTCCTGCGCGAGGATGTGATCGAGATCGATGAGGATGATCAGCCGGTCGTCGAGCTTGGCCACGGCACGGATGTAGTCTCCGCCGCGCTCCACGACCTCCTCCGGCGGCGGCTCCACGCGCGAGACCGGCACCTTGAGGACCTGCGACGCCCCGTCCACGAGGAGACCGAGCATCCGGCCCCGGGTCCGCACCACCACGATGCGGGCGGCGCGCCCGACCGCCACCTCGCCGAGGCTCAGCTTCCGCTTGAGGTCGAGCACCGGCAGGATCCGCCCGCGCAGGTTGATCACGCCCCGGACGAACTCGGGGGCCCGGGGCACGGCGGTGATCTCGCCCACGCGCCGGATCTCCTGGACCTGGCGCACGTCGACCCCGTACTCCTCCTTGTCCAGGATGAACGTGGCGAGGTGCTCGGTCTCCTCCGCGGCCGCCCTCTGCTCCTGCGCCGGCGCGGCGAAGAAGGACAGGGTCTGGGCCCCCCGGGTCTCAAGGGGCGGGACGTTCGTGGTGGTCGGTGCCGGCGCCAGGTCGGGCGCGATCGCCGCCGCCTCCGGCCTGGCCAGGACGTCGGCGGCCAGGCCCGACGAGGGCAGCACGATGGACGCCGCCGTGTCCGTTGGCGCGGCGTCCGCGGCCGCGGCGGGGGGTTTCTCCGGGGGGGAGGGAGCGTCGAGGGACGCGGGGGACTCCGCGGAGGGACGTCCGGTCCTGCCCGGACGACGCGATCGCCTGCGTGCGTCAGCCATTCGACCCATCTACTTCTTCCGCGCCCCCAGGGGGGCGCCCTCCTTCCACGGGGTGGTCCCCTCGGTGGCAAAGTCGTCCTGCAGCACCGCCGACACCGCGGTGTCGTCGACCTCCTCCACCCCGCGCGCCATGCCCTCGATGAGGGCCTGGGTGGCCAGGTGGTTGAGGAGCCGAGGCACTCCGGCGGCCGCGGCATGGAGACGTTGGATGGCCTCGTCGGTGAAGAGCGGCCGCGCCGCTCCCGCCACCGCCAGTCGGTGCGCCACGTAGGCCCGGGTGTCCTCCACGCTCAGGGGCACGAGCTCGAAGGACACCCCCACGCGCTGGGTCAAGGCCCGATAGGTCCGGTGCCGCAGCCGCCGCCGCAGCTCGGGCTGCCCGACGAGAAGCACCGCGATCAGGTTGACGTCGTCGAGCTGGAAGTTCGTGAGCAGCCGGATCTCCTCGAAGGTCGGCCTGGCCGGGATCAGGTGGGCCTCGTCCACGATCAGGAGGGCGGCCCGCTCCTGCTCGTGGAGCGCCAGAAGCCGCTCGTGGATCTGGTCGAGGAGCTCGTTGGAGTGGAACCGCGGCTCCTCCACCCCCAGCTCCACGGCGACGGTGTGGAGGAACTGACGCGGGGGGAGACGCGGGTTGAGGATCATGCCCGCCTCGTAGCGCTCCCCGATCCGGTCGACGAGGGCGCGGGTCAGGAGCGTCTTGCCCGAGCCCACCTCTCCGGTGAGGAGGGCGAGATCCATCTCCTCGACCGCGAAGAGGAGGCGCTCGAGCGCCTCCTCGTAGGTCTCGTTGAGAAACAGGTAACGAGGATCGGGGGTCTTGCGGAACGGCTTGTCGCGCAGCTCCCAGTAACCCTCGTACACGGCTCAGACCTCTGCTTCCGCCCGGGTCACCCCGCGCGAGCCCCGCCGGCCGCCCTCGAAGAGGGCGGCCACGTCGAGCACGAGCACCACGCGGCCGTCGCCGAGGATGGTGGCCCCGGCCACGCCCAGCCGCTCCCCCGAGACCACGGTGTCGAGCGCCTTGATCACCACGTCCTGCTGGCCGCGCAGGCGGTCGACGGTCAGACCGAGACGCTTCTCCCCACGGCCGATGATGACGGCATAGGCCTCCTCGCCCTGCGCTCTGCCGGCCACGCCGAAGTGGTCGGCCAGGTGCACGAGGGGGATGACCCGGTCGCGGATCCGCAGGGTGTCGCGATCGTGCATGTGGACGACCTCGTCCCGGCGGTAGCGCAGGCTCTCCACGACCGTGCCCGAGGGCAGGGCGTAGACGTCGCCGCCCACCTCGACCATGAGCACGGTGATGATGGCCAGGGTCAGCGGGAGCTGGAGGGTGAACTTGGTCCCCGCCCCGGGGATCGTCTCCGCCTCGATGAGGCCGTTGAGCCTCTCCATGCACTGGACGACCACGTCGAGCCCCACCCCCCGCCCGGAGACGTCGGTGACGGCGCGGGCGGTGGAGAAGCCCTCGGCGAAGATCAGCTGGACGACCTCCCGGTCCGTCAGCTTCTCACCCGCGCTCACGACGCCGCGCTCGATGGCCCGGGAGCGCACCTCGGCGGCGTCGATGCCCGCCCCGTCGTCGACGAGGGTGATGACCACCTGGCTCGACTCCTGGGCGGCGGAGAGCAGGATCGTCCCCGTCGGGGGCTTGCCCGCGGACCGCCGCGCCTCGGGCGCCTCGATCCCGTGGTCCACGGCGTTGCGGATCAGGTGCACCAGGGGCTCGCCGATCTCGTCGATGACCGCCTTGTCCACCCGCGTGTCCTCGCCCTGGAGGACGAGCTCGATCTGCTTTCCCGACGCGTGGGCGAGATCGCGCACCAGGCGCGGGAAGCGCTCGAAGACGTGCCGGATGGGGAGCATCCGGATGTCCATGATCGTCTCCTGGAGCTGCGTGGAGACGCTGGCGATCTGGTGCACGGAGTCGGCCAGCTCCTGGCCGGCCTCGGGCACCACCGTCGCCACCTGCCGGCCGAGTTCGGTCAGCTTCGTGCGGTGCACGATCAGCTCGCCCACGAGGTTCAGGAGGAGGTCGAGCTTGGCGAAGTCGACGCGGACGAGGCTGGAGCGCACCGGGAGGAAGCCAGGGTCGCCGGCGCGGCCGCCACGCGCGGCCTCGGCCCAGGGGGGCTCGGCGGCCGGAGCCTCCCTCGCGGAGGCGGGGGTCACGCGGGCGGGCGCCGAGGCCGACTTCGCCGCCGGGGGGGCGGCCAGCAGGGCGTCGAGCGCCGCCGTCTCCTCGGCGAGGTCGTGCGGCGTCCCGTCGGGGACGCCCGCGGACTCCACCGCCTCCCGCAGCGCGCTCGCCCCTTCGAACAGGAGCTGGACAACGGGCGGCGTGAGGGCGATCGACCCGTCCCGCACGCGGGCGACGGCGTCCTCGAGACGGTGCACGTAGTCCTTGACCCCGGTGAGACCGATCATCCCGCTGTTGCCCTTGAGGGTGTGGAGGGGACCGAGCAGCGAGCCGGCCACCTCGGGAGCGGCGCCGTCGCGCTCGAGCCGGAGGAGGGTGGCGTCGAGAACGGCGAGATGCTCGCGCGCGTCCTCGAGGTAGATGCCGACGAGATCCGGGGAGACCTCGAACTCCATCAGCGGTCCCGGCGCGCCGCTCCGGGGCTCACGGGCCGGTGATCTTCTCGATGAGGCTATGGAGCTCCGAGGCCTGGAAGGGCTTCTTCACGTAGCCCTTGGCGCCCATCTTCAGGCCCCGGACCGTGTCCTCCTCCTTGCCCTCGGTGGAGATGATGAGAACCGGGATGTCCTTGTACGCCGATTCCTTCTGGACGCGCTGGAGGAACTCGAGGCCGTTCATGACGGGCATGTTGATGTCGAGGAGGATGAGGTCGATATCCTCCTCCTGGCCGAGCTTGTCCAGCGCCTCCAGGCCGTTCATGGCGCTCACGAGCTTGCAGTTCTTGTACCTGGAGAGAAAGAGCTTATACATCTGGTGAATCAGAGCCGAATCGTCGACGGCCAGGATCTTCCTCAGCATCCCGCTCTCTCCCGCGACCCCGGGGCCGCGACCAGCCTCCTTCCCGCCCGCGCCCCTGACCTCGAATCGGGCGGGCGACAAGCGCACGCGTCAGAAGGGTTCTACCACCGAAAGTGCTTTCCTTCAAGCAGTAACGGGCGGTGGGGGTGCTCTCGGCGAGCTGGCCCGAGGCCACGGGCTCGCGGTATAGTGCGCTCGACCGCGTCCCCATGTTCGAATCGCGCGAGAAGCTCGGGGAGGAGATCCGGAGGATGCTCGGGGCCCTGCGTGGGCTCGCCGAGGGCCGTTACGCGTGTCTCCTCGAACCGAAAGGTGTGCTCTTCGAGGACAGCTCCCCCGAGACGCCCGCGCCCTGGGGCCTGCGCCGCTTCCTCGAGACGCGGGCGGAGGAGCTGTTCGCCGTTCCCGCGGCCCTCTTCTCGGAAGGGGAGATGGTCGAGGACGTCTTCGAGGATTGGGAGGACGACGGCTTCCTCCTCGTCTTCGTGAACGGCCGGGTGGCGGCGGTGGTGGCCTGCCCCGACCCGGCGGGCCTGGAGAAGGAGTCGGGACGGCTCCTCAAGGTCCTCGTCGACCGGCTCATCCGGTACAACTCCGCCTGGCGCGCCGACGAGAGGGGGCGGGGGCTGTTCTTCTCCAGGCCAAGGCTCGACACGATCGTCGTGGAGAAACCCGAGAGCTAGAACGTCCTGCAAACGGGGGTCAGGCCCCATTCATTGCGCCGCGGGCGCGACGGTCGCTGCGGCGCAACAAACGGGGCCAGACCCCGAGCCCCTGAGCTCTCGAGACTCCGGTAGAATGGATCTCTTGGGCCGGCGCCAGGGAGCCGGCCAGAGAACCCATGCAGAGCCACATCCGCAACTTCTCGATCATCGCGCACATCGACCACGGGAAGACGACCTTGTCCGACCGGCTGCTGGAGAGGACGGGCGCCCTCACGCAGCGCGAGATGACCGAGCAGTTCCTGGACTCGATGGACCTCGAGCGGGAGCGGGGCATCACCATCAAGCAGCACTCGGTGCGCCTGGCGTACCGGGCCAGGGACGGGCAGGACTACGTCCTCAACCTCATCGACACCCCCGGCCACGTGGACTTCTCCTACGAGGTGTCGCGCTCGCTCGCTGCCTGCCAGGGGGCGCTCCTCGTGGTCGACGCCAGCCAGGGGGTCGAGGCCCAGACCCTGGCCAACGCCCACCTGGCCTCCGACGCCGGCCTCGAGATCATCCCCGTCCTCAACAAGATCGATCTGCCGGGGGCGGACCCGGAGAAGGCCCGGGAGCAGATCGAGCACGTTATCGGGATCGACGCCTCCCAGGCGATCGAGGCCTCGGCCAAGAAGGGTGTCGGGATCGACGAGATCCTCGAGGCCGTGGTCGAGCGACTCCCGGCGCCCGACGGGGACCCGGACGGGCCCCTGCGGGGGCTCGTCTTCGACTCCTGGTTCGACCAGTACCGCGGGGTGGTGGTCCTCGTGCACGTGGTGGACGGCCGGATCGACCCCGGCATGAAGGTGCGCCTCATGGCCACCGGGGGCAGCCACGAGGTCGAGCAGCTGGGGGTCTTCACCCCCAAGGCGATGCCGGTGGAGTCGCTCCGGGCGGGCGAGGTGGGCTTCGTGATCGCCGGGATCAAGACGGTCTCCGACGTCGCCATCGGGGACACCCTCACCGACGACCGGAGGCCGGCGCCCGAGGCGCTCCCGGGCTTCCAGGAGATCAAGCCC
>CAWKAS010000003.1:0-377960 GCA_963847655.1 uncultured Acidobacteriota bacterium
GGGAACCGCCGCCTACATGTCCCCCGAGCAGGCCCGGGGCAAGCCCGTGGACAAGCGCGGGGACGTCTGGGCCTTCGGGGTGCTCCTCTGGGAGATGCTCACGGGCCGCGCGCTCTTCGCCGGCGACACCGTCACCGACATCATTGCGGCGGTGGTGAAGGAGGAGCCCGACCTGGACGCCCTGCCCCCGGCAACGCCTTCGGCCGTTCGCCGTCTGATCGCGCGATGCCTTCGCAAGGACCCGCGCGCGCGCCTTCCCGACGTCGGCGCGGCACGACTGGACCTCCAGGAGGTCCTGGCGGGTGCGACCACAGGGACGGGCGGAGATGCCCCCGCCGCCCCGGAGGTTCGACGTCTCGTCCGGCGGGGAAGAATCTGGGCGGCGATTACAGCGGTGTCGATCGGTATCGCCGCCATGTTCGCGGTCGCCCGCTGGACCGCGGTCCCGGATTCAAAGCCTGTGACGCGATTCGTCGTGGATGCGCCAGAGGGCTGGTCCTTCACGAACATGAACTGGCCTGTCCCCTCTCCCGACGGGCGACATCTCGTGATTCGAGCGGTGCAGGACGACCCGGAGGACGGAGTCCCCTCGTCGATGCTCTGGCTCCGCTCGCTCGAGTCTCTGAGCGCTCGGCCGCTGGCCGGGACCGAGGGGGCGGGGTTTCCGTTCTGGTCCCCGGATGGCCGGTTCGTCGGCTTCCTTGCCGAGAGGGAGGTCCGCAGGCTCAGCATCGCCGACGGCGTGGTGCAGACGATCTGTGCCCTGCCGGCTGGCTATTTCGGCGAAGCCGCCTGGAATGAGGAAGGAACCATCCTCTTCGGGGTGAAGGGCGACTTCGGCACCAGTGGGCTCTACACGGTCGTTGCGACCGGGGGGGAGCCGAAGCTCGTCATGGAGCCTGATGCCGCGCGCGACGAACACTTCCTTGAGATGCGCCAGTTCCTGCCCGACGGGCGGCGCTTCGGCTTCGCGGCCTTTGATCGAATCGGGGGCGTCGGGGGCGTCGGTCTGGGCGCCTACGTCGGGTCGCTCGACGACCCCGGCGAGCGGCACCTGCTCATGCCCGGCATCGCCCAATTCTGGCTGGCGAGCGGTCACGTCTTCTTCAGCCGTGACAACACCCTCTTCGCTCAGCCGTTGGACGTCGAGCGCGTGGAGCTGAGGGGCGAACCCGTCCCGATCGCGTCCCCGGTGGCGTTCCGTGCTAGCGGCGATGTGGGGTATTTCGGCGTCTCATCGGGGGGCACCCTCGCCTATCTGGCGGGGGAGAGCCAGGGCCGGGTTCAGCTCACCTGGGTTGACCGAAACGGGGAGCCTGTCGGGACGGTCGGAAAACCGGGCCTCTACAGCCAACTCACTCTGTCCCCCGACGAGACGCGGGTGGCGTTGGCGCTCCGAGACGACCTGTGGGTGATGGACGTCTCCCGGGGTGTGGAGAGGCGCGTCACGAGCGATCCTGCGAGGGAGGTCAATCCTGTCTGGTCCCCGGACGGGCAGGAGCTGATCTTCGGCAGGTACGGAAAGACCTGGGACATCTTCCGCATAGGGCTTCGCACAGGGGCAACGGCTGCGCCACTGCTCGAGTCTCCGGGGTACGACTGGCCGGAGGAATGGACGCGCGACGGGGAGACCCTGCTGTTCGTCAGGTTCTCCTCGGGAGGGGATTCGTTGTGGGCACTTCCGCTGGCTGCCGGGGGTCTGCCCGAGCTCGTGGTGCAGGCCGAGGGCTTTGGGGTGCGGGATCCGCATCTGTCTCCCGACGGGCGCTGGCTGGCCTACATCTCCGACGAGTCCGGAGCCTGGGAGATCTACGTCGAGCCCTTCCGGCGGCCCGGAGAGCCAGTGCTCGTCTCGGTCGGAGGCGGCACGCAGCCCAGGTGGCGGGCCGACGGAAGAGAGCTGTTCTACCGAAAGTTCAGAGGGCCAATGATGGCGGTGGAGGTGCGCGAACGAGCGAACAAGTTCGATGTCAGTCTCCCGACCGAGCTCTTTGCCGTCGGCGAGTACGGGGGGCTCGCCGGCGACCACTATGCGGTGAGCGCGGACGGCCAGCGCTTCCTGGTGAAGATTCCAGTCGAGGCCGAACGCAAGCTCCAGATGCATGTCGTCATGAACTGGGAGTCGTTGTTGGAGACGGAATGATCGGCCACACCCTCTCGCACTACCGGATCACCGCGGCCCTCGGGGCCGGGGGAATGGGGGAGGTCTACCGGGCCACCGACACGAAGCTCGGTCGGGACGTGGCCATCAAGGTCCTCCCGGCGGAGATGGCGACCGACGCCGGGCGCCTGGAGCGCTTCCAGCGCGAGGCCCACCTCCTGGCCGCGCTGAACCACCCCCACATCGCCGCGATCCACGGGCTCGAGGAGGCGGACGGCCAGCCGTTCCTCGTCCTGGAGCTCGTCGAGGGTGAGGACCTCAAGGAGCGACTCGTCCGGGGCGCGATCCCGGTGGACGAGGCTCTCGAGATCGCGGTGCAGGTGGCCGAGGCCCTCGAGGAGGCCCACAACACCGGCATCGTCCACCGGGACCTCAAGCCGGCGAACGTGAAGGTCACCCCCGACGGCAGGGTCAAGGTCCTGGACTTCGGACTTGCCAAGGCCTGGGCCGGCGACTCGGTCGAGGGAAAGGCGTCCTCCGATTCGATGTCCCAGTCCCCCACCCTGGCGCACTCGGGCACCCAGGCCGGCGTCATCCTGGGAACCGCCGCCTACATGTCCCCCGAGCAGGCCCGGGGCAAGCCCGTGGACAAGCGCGGGGACGTCTGGGCCTTCGGGGTGCTCCTCTGGGAGATGCTCACGGGCCGCGCGCTCTTCGCCGGCGACACCGTCACCGACATCATCGCGGCGGTGGTGAAGGAGGAGCCCGACCTGGATGCCCTGCCCCCGGCAACGCCTCCGGCCGTTCGCCGTCTGATCGCGCGGTGCCTTCGCAAGGACCCGCGCGCGCGGATTCCCGATATCGGGGGAGCTCGTCTGGAGCTGCAGGACGTGCTGACGGGGACAGCCTCGGAGACCGAGTCCCTGGCCGGCCCTTCGGGGGAGGCCGTCCGCGCGGAGCGAGGTAGGCGGACCAAGGAACGATGGGTCCTGGCCGGGTTTGCCCTCGCGGCAGCCGGTGTCGCCGCGACCCTCGCCTTCATTCACTGGACAGAGATCCCTGAGCCAAAGTCGGCGGCGCGCTTCGTCGTCGACGCGCCGGAGGGCTTGTCCTTCAGGCGCTTCCAGCGGCCCGTCCCGTCCCCCGACGGGAGCCAGATCGTGATCCCTCTGCAGGACGAGGTGGGAAACGCCGCCGGGCTCTGGCTCCGCTCACTCGAGTCTCTGACCGGCCAAAAGCTGACCGGGACCGAGGGGGCGTGGCACCCGTTCTGGTCTCCGGACAGCCGTTTCGTCGGGTTCTTCGTCGCGGGTGAGCTCCGCAAGATCAACGTCGCCGATGGCGTGGTGCAGCCGATCTGCAGGCTGCCCGGCTCCGGCTTTGCCGGCGCCGACTGGAGCGAGGCGGGCACCATCCTCTTCGGAGTAAGAGGCAGCCCTTCCGGTGGGATTTACACCGTTGCCGCCACCGGAGGGGAGGCAAAGCCTCTCCTGGCGGCCGATGCCACGCGCGGCGAAATGCTTCTCGTCGCGCCTCAGTTCCTGCCCGACGGGCGCCGCTTCCTCTTCACCGTCATTGCAGAGGCGGGGAGCTCACTCGGTACCTTCGTCGGTTCGCTCGACAGCCCCGACGAGAGGCGTCTTCTCCTGCCCGACACCATCAATGTCCAGCAGGCAGACGGACACCTGCTCTTCAACCGGGAGGGCACGCTCCTCGCTCAACCGTTTGACGCCGAGCGTGGCCAGGTGACCGGCGAACCGGTCGCAATCGCCTCTTCCGTGGCACTATCCCGTTCCATCAACGTAGTCAGCTTTGGGGTCTCGCCGGGGGGCACCATCGCCTACTTGTCCGGCGAGGACGAACGCCGAATTCAGCTCACGTGGCTCGACCGCAAGGGGAAACAGCTCGGGACGCTCGGGGCACCCGGACCCTATTCTCAGTTGGCGCTGTCCCCTGACGACAGGCGGGTGGCCGTGGAGGTCCGGGATCCAGCGAGCGACCAGTTCGACCTCTGGGTCATCGACGTGTCCCGCGATGTGATGACTCGCTTGACGAGTGATCCCGGGGATGAGCGGGACCCGGTCTGGTCTCCGGACGGCCAGGAGGTCGCATACGGGGCCTTTGCTCGCGGCCGAGGTCTCGGTCTCTTCCGCAAGGGGTTGACCGGCGAGCCCGCCTCGCCGATTCCGATCGAGAGCGAGGCGAACGCGGAGTTTCGGCCCATGCCGGACAGCTGGTCGAGCGACGGGAAGACGCTGCTCTACAAGAGGCTCTTCCAGAACAAGGCGTGGGCGTTCCCCCTGGAGGGAGGCGGAGAGGCCGAGGTGGTCCTGGACCTGGAAGCCGCCATGGACGAGCCGCAGGTCTCACCGGACGGACGATGGCTGGCCTACACCTCCCAGGAGTCGGGAGAGTATGACGTCTATGTCCAGCCCTTCAGACAGCCCGGGGAAAGGGTGCGGGTGTCCCGGCACGGCGGCGGGCCGCCGAAGTGGCGAGGAGACGGGAAGGAGCTCTTCTACCAGGCGCCCGACGGGATGCTGATGGCGGTGGAGGTCGGGGAGGGAACGGCGGGCCCGGCGGTGACCCCGCCCACGGCGCTCTTCGACGCGGGGACATTCGATGTGAACCTGGACTACTTCGCCGCGAGCTCCGACGGCCAGCGCTTCCTCGTGAGGCAGCCGACCGGGAGCGACCGCAAGGTCCAGATGCACGTCATCTCGAACTGGACATCGCTGCTGGAGTCAGGGCAGTGAACGCCGTCATCCCGAGGAGCTCCATCCCTGGACAGGCGACGAAGGATCTCTCCGTCGCGCTACGGAGGGATCTTCCGTGATCGGCCAGACCCTCTCGCACTACCGGATCACCGCGGCCCTTGGGGCCGGGGGGATGGGCGAGGTGTACCGGGCGACGGACACGAAGCTCGGCCGAGACGTGGCGATCAAGGTGCTGCCGGCCGAAGTGGCGGAGGACGCCGAGCGTCTCGCCCGCTTCCAGCGCGAGGCCCAGCTCCTCGCGGCGCTCAACCACCCGAACGTCGGCGCCATCTACGGGCTCGAGGAGGCGGACGGGAAGCCATTCCTCGTCCTGGAGCTGGTGGAGGGCGAGGAGCTCCGCGAGCGCCTCGAGCGGGGGCCGATCCCGGTGGACGAGGCGATCGAGATCGCCCGGCAGATCGCGGAGGGGCTCGAGGCGGCCCACGACAAAGGCGTCGTTCATCGGGACCTGAAGCCGGCCAACGTGAAGCTCACCCCCGACGGAAAGGTCAAGGTCCTGGACTTCGGCCTCGCCAAGGCCTGGGCCGGGGATCCGGCGACGGGGCACTCCAGTGATCTGTCCCAGTCGCCCACCCTGGCCCACACCGGCACGCAGGCGGGCGTGATCCTGGGCACCGCCGCCTACATGTCTCCGGAGCAGGCCCGGGGCAAGCCGCTCGACAAGAAGGCCGACATCTGGGCCTTCGGCGTGGTGCTGTGGGAGATGCTCACCGGCCGGAAGCTCTTCGTCGGCGAGACCGTGAGCGACGTGCTGGCCGGGGTCCTCAAGACCGAGGTCGACCTCGACGCGCTGCCGGAGTCCACGCCGCCCGCGATCCGGGGGCTGCTGCGTCGCTGCCTCGAGCGTAATCCAAAGAACCGCCTGCACGACATCGCCGACGCCCGGATCGTCCTCGCCGAGCAGATCGCCGGCGGGACCGACGAGGGCGGGGTGCGAGAGTTCGCGACGGCACCAGGACCGCCGTGGCGCCGAGGCCTGCCCTGGGCCGTGGGCGCCCTGGGCCTCCTTGCCGGCATCGCCGGTTTCGCCTTCCGGGGACCTCGCCCGGGCGCGGAGCCTCTTGATTTGCCGATCCTCCGGTTCGCGATCCCGCTTCCCACCGACGCGCCACTCTTCGTCGACAGCTACCCGGGCCAGTCGCTCGCGCTCTCGCACGACGGCACGCAGATCGTCTACGCGACAGCGCAATCAACAGCCGAGGACTCTCGACTGCGCCTGCGCCGGCTCGACGAGACCGAGATCCGCCCGATTCCGGGCACCGACGGTGGCAGAGCGCCGTTCTTCTCGCCGGACGGCGAATGGCTCGCGTACTTCGACTGGTCCGAGAAGGCCCTCAAGAAGGTCTCGGTGCGCGGAGGCCAGGCGGTCACGCTCCAGCGCGGACTCGCCAATGCCGGCTGGGTGCTCGGAGGCTGGTGCGACGACGGCCGCATCATCTTCGACACCTGGAACGAAGGGCTGCGCTCCGTCAACGGCGAGGGCGGCGACCTGCGGGTTCTGACGGAGCCTACCGACGAGTGGCACCTCGATCCGCAGCCGCTGCCGGGGCCGTGTCGCGTCCTCTTCTATACTCATCGCTCCGAGGGTCAGACCATCGAGGTCCTCTCGGTGGATGACGGCGCGCGGACGCAGATCCTCGACAATGCGAGCCACGGCCGCTTCCTCACCTCGGGACACCTGCTGTTCGTCCGCGACGGCGTGCTCCACTTCGCCCCGTTCGACCCCGAGCGTCTGAAGGTGACCGGCGCGGCGGTTCCACTTCCGATCGAGGCCGCTCCGGACTGGTTCAACGTGAGCGCCCCCAACCCTCAGCTCGCCGTGTCCCGCAACGGGACGCTCGTCTATGCGCCGAACGCCGAGAAGGCCGGAACCGGGTCGCCCCTCGTGGCGGTGACACACGACGGCCAGGGCGAAGAGCTCAGTCAGCTCCCGTTCCTGTATCCCACGCTGGCGCTCACACCGGACGGCGAGGAGCTGGCCGTCGTCGGCCGTCGGGCCGGCGAGGCCAGGATCGAGGCCCTCAACCTGCGGCACAAGGCGACGACCCGGCTGGTCGACCTGGGGCCGGTCGACATACCCGCACAAGCGGTCTGGACCCCGGACAAGAAAGCGCTCTTCTATTCGCGCTACGGACCTTTCGAGAGCGAGCTGTTCCGCCACGATCTGGACGCCGATGGTCCCGACCGGGTCGTGCTCCGCCTGCCGGGGACCTGGCTCTGCCCCTGGGCGATCTCGCCCGACGGCCGCTGGCTCGTCCTCTCACTCTATGACTTCGAAACGCTGGCGGATCTCTTGCTGGTCGACCTCGAGGCCGCGCCGGGCGCCGCCACGGCGACGCCCTTCGTTGCGACGCCGGCTGTGGAAAGCGGCGCAGCCATCTCTCCGGACGGGGAGTGGATCGCGTACCTTTCGAACACGGGCGAAGGGTTCGAGATACTCGTCGAGAAGTTCCCCGAGGGTGGTCAGAAGACGCGGGTGTCGTCTGCCTGGGGCCCGCCGCTCTGGTCGCCGGACGGGCGGGAGATCTACTTCACCGTGGCCGGAAGCGGTCGCAGCGAGGTCGACATGATGGCCGCTCGGGTCGAGCTCACGCCGACATTGCACGTGAGCGAGCCGCGACGGTTGTTTTCGGGGCCCTTCGCCATGGGTGTGGCCGACATTGGGCGGGCTTTCGCCGTCACACCGGACGGCCGCCACTTCCTGATGGTCCGGAGCCAGCCGGGCGTTCCCGTGTCCGGCGGGAACGGCTCGGCGCGCGAGCTGCTCGTGGTGCAGAACTGGTTCGCAGAGCTGGGCCGGAGTCGGGAAGGGAGAGAACCGTGACGAGCTGGAAGTCAGCCGGCGGGCCCGTCAAGGAACGCCCGGTGACGAGAACGCGAAGCCTGTGCGTCGCACGGCCCATAGTCGCCTCGGCCACGAGGCGCAAGAAGCGGCCCTCTTCGGCCAATGAGCTGTCGCCGTCCAGCGTCGCGGGGCTCGTCGCCACAGAGCTAGCCGAGGGCGTAGCCTGCCAGGCCAAGGCGGTCGTGGGACCCGTCACGCGCGCCCGAGAGCTACAATCCCCGTGTGACCGTAGACGATCTGCCGGAATGGGAACGCCTCCTGGCCGCAGAGCGGCACCTCCAGGACCTCGTGCCGGGCGCGGTGCTGGTGGGGGGTACCGCCGCGGCGTTGCACGCGGGACATCGGAAGAGCCTCGACGGCGATCACGTGCTCGAGGATCTCCGTGCGCGCTTCGACGACGTTCTCGCCGAGCTCGAGGCCGCCGCGGGCTGGCAGACTTCGCGGGTGCAGCGGCCCGTCGTCATTCTGGGTCAGCTGGATGGTGTCATGACCGGGATCCGCCAGCTCCGGCGGACGAAGCCTCTGGAGACGGAGCTCGTCGAAGGCCTGAGGGTGCCGACGCTCCGGGAGATGGCACGGGTCAAGGCCTGGCTGTTGGCCACCCGCCACACGGTTCGCGACTACCTCGACACGGTGGTCCTGCTCGAGCGTCTCGGAGAGGCAGGAGTGACCGAGGCCTTTGTGCCCTTCGACGAGCTCTACGCTCAGGAGAGCGGCGCCTCACCCCTCGTCGAGGTGGTGGAGCGGCTCGGTGCCGCCGCCCCTTCCGATCGAGCCGAGGTGGACCTCTCGACCTACAAGGACCTCGTGGCGCCGTGGAACGACTGGTCTCACCTCACGGAGCGAGGACGGCACTGGGCGGGGGTGCTGGCGCACGGTCAGCTGACTGGAGGGGCCCGTTGAGCACACGCGCCCTCGAGCGGACGGTCGTGGGGTGGAACCGGAGCCGACTCGATCTCCGAAGTGACGAGGTGCTCGCCCAGATCCTCGACCGGGGGGACCTGGCGGCCTGGAAGGAGCTCTACGCTCTGGCCGCAGAGGATCCCGCCCTGCGGCAGCGGATCCTCGCCGTGATCCGGCGGGTGCCGTTGCCCTACCCGGCGTTCTGGCTGGCCGCCCTCGCGAGCCTGGGCGAGAAGGCCGACTGGAGCGCCGTCCGGCCCAGGGACGAGGGCCCGGCCTGAGGCACAGCCGTATCACCGTCTCGTCCACGTAGGTGACGGAGTGACATGATCGGCCAGACCCTCTCGCACTACCGGATCACCGCGGCCCTCGGGGCCGGGGGGATGGGGGAGGTGTACCGGGCCACCGACACGACCCTCAATCGCGAGGTGGCCATCAAGGTCCTGCCCCCGGAGGTCGTGCAGGACGCGGAGCGACTCGCCCGCTTCCGTCGCGAGGCGCAGGTCCTCGCCTCGCTCAACCACCCCAACATCGCCGCCATCTACGGGCTCGAGGAGGCGGAAGGGAAGCCCTTCCTCGCTCTGGAGCTCGTCGAGGGCGAGGACCTGAAGGAGCGCCTCGTGCGGGGAGCGATCCCCGTGGACGAGGCCCTGGAGATCGCCAAGCAGATCGCGGAAGGGCTGGAGGAGGCCCACGAGAAGGGCATCGTCCACCGGGATCTCAAGCCCGCGAACGTCAAGCTGACTCCGGAGGGGAAGGTGAAGGTCCTCGACTTCGGCCTCGCCAAGGCCTGGAGTGGCGACTCGGCCTCCGGCGGATCCTCGATGGACCTGTCCCAGTCTCCGACCCTGGCGCACACCGGAACCCAGGCGGGCGTCATCCTCGGCACCGCCGCCTACATGTCGCCGGAGCAGGCGCGGGGCAAGCCCGTGGACAAGCGGGCGGACATCTGGTCGTTCGGGGTCCTCGTCTTCGAGATGCTCTCGGGCCGCCAGCTCTTCGTGGGCGAGACGATCAGCGACGTGCTCGCCGCGGTGCTGAAGAACGAGCCCGAGGCCATCCCCACGCGAATCAACGTCATCTTCAGCTGGTTCGAGGAGCTGAACCGGCTCGTGCCAGTGGCGCGCTAGCAGGAGGTCACCGGGCCAGGGTGAGCGTGGGGTTCACTCCCCGGCAGCCCGAGACCGACCAGGCCTACCGAGAGTCGGAGGCCCTTCGCTCTTCGAGGACACCTTCAAGAAAGGCCCGGTCCAGGGCGTCCTGGGGCCTGGGGGTGTCCTTGAGCTTGATGAGTGTCGCGGGACTCGCGAGAGCTATGTTGACGCCGTCGCGCTCGATGGTCTCGGAGTCCCGAGCCGCTTCTTCGTAGCTCACCCCACAAGCCCGGCCCATCAGATCCACCATCACCTCGTCGACGACACGAACGACCGTATGTGTGCGCACATCGTCGTCGGCAACCTCACTGGCCGCGTTGTCCTCGAGTACCGCAAGCGCCCGTTTCACCCGGGCGACGTTCTCGGACGAGTCATCGATCAGAAGGTCGATGTCCTTGGTGAAGCGCCCGGCCCCGTGGGCGACGACGGCGAAGCCACCGATCAGCAGATAGCGGGCCTCGGCCTCGTTCAGCGCCCGGCAGATGCGGACGACATCGCCCGGCTCCGGCGCTCGCGAGTAACGATCAGCATCCTGGTCATCCACGCATCAGCCTCATCGAAGGAGGAGAATCGATAGACTCCGCGGGGAACAAGTGCGGAATCGCCCCGAAGGAGGCCGGCCGTTCGGGCGAGGCGGCCCTGATCCGTCCAGCTGTCAGCGCGATCTGAACGACGTCCGACGGTGCGCATGACCTATTATCGCCGATAAGTCGCCGTGCCTGCTGGTCATCCGGGGAAGCGAAGACCGAAGGACTAATGCACCCGCTCTCTACCCACCATCGGCCGCAACGCGGCCGCCCTCTCACCCACCACACGCGGTAGCTGCTACAGAGCTGTCTGGAGCCGGCAGCGGCGGTGCTCTCACGGCCACGGACGGCCGCCTTCTCGACTTCACCTGGCTTCAGACGTTGGGCGACGCGTTGGCCCGGGACGCCGTCGGCCGACGAGGGATTCGACAGCAGCCGACGACGAGTAGGGCAGCCCGGACCGATCCGACGCGCTCAGTTCCAGCCCAGGGAGGCCGAGAAGAGCGACGCCCCTCCGTTCCGCCAGCCCAGCTCCAGGGCCAGGGGCCCGACCCGGCTCGGGTACATGACCCCGATCCCCACCCCCCAGCGGAGGTCCTTGAACCCGATCTCGCTGCGGGTCTCGAAGACGTTGCCCCCGCCGGCCCGTACGAGGGCCTGGAGGTCGCCCAACAGCCGATAGCGCAGGCTGACCGCCCCGGCCAGGGCCTGGGGCCCCTTGAGCTGCTCGTGGGCGTACCCCGGGATCAGGTAGGGCCCCCCGATCCGGAACCAGTTGTACAGGGGCATCTCCTCCCCGGAGACGCCGACCAGGGCGTCGAGCTGGAGGGTGAGCCGCTCCCCCAACCGCTGCCCCATCCGCCCCTCGCCTTCGACTCGCCAGAACGGCCAGGTGGCGCCGAAGCTCTTCGAGCTCCACCCCCCGCGGAGGGCCACCCGGCGACCGGACTCCGGCCAGAGGAGACGGTCCAGGTCGTCCACCACGATTCCGGCAAGGAACGTGCGCGTGTCGTCCGTTCCCTCGACGAGGGCCAGCCCGGGCTTCCAATCGGTTCGGACGCTGCCCAGGCGGACCCCCACCTCCACCAGGCCCCAGCGCTCGAGCGAGGTCTGCAGCAGCAGGTCCACGCCCCGTCGCTGGAAGTCCGCGCGATTGACCTCCTGCCCCTCGACGTCGAAGAAGCGCGGCCGGTCCGAGACGACGAATGCGTCCGCCCGGTAGCCGAGGGTCGAGAAGAAGGGCATCTCGCCACGCAGACCCAGGATGCCCCCCGCCTCGGCGTCGCTCGCCACGAGCAGCAGTGACGTCTCCTCGCCGAAGCCGAAGGTGTTCCGGTTGAGGAGGCGGACGACACCCCTCGCCCTCTCCCACTCCGTGTAGGCCGCGCCGATCTCGGCCCGGTTCGGGGGCGCCTCGCGCACCACGAGGGTCACCCGGAGCCCCTCCGGCACCGAATCGAAGTCCATCCAGACGTGGTCCAGGAGCCCCGTGGCCTCGACCTTGTCGAAGGCCCGTAGCCCTCTCTCGAGAATGAAGCCGGGACCGGTGGGGATGTTGAACGTCTTCCTCAGCACCCTTTCGCTCAGCCGCTCGTTTCCCTGGACGGTCACCTCCGCGATCGGGGTGCCATCCAGGACGCGCCCCGGGCTCGCGGGCGCCCGGGGCGTCAGCTCTCCGCCATGTCCGGCCGCCTCGAGCTTCTCCCGGATCTCGGGAAGGGCCGCCTTCATGGCCTCGTAGCCCTTCTCGATCAGGAAGTCGAACTCGGAATACTTCGTCGTCGAGTGCTGGCCCAGCTCCGGCCGGACGAGCACGTCCGCTTCAGCCGCGAAGTCCTTGGACCGGCGCTCGGTCAGGAGGTTGGTGATCTGCCCGGCCACCCCCAGAGCGTCCCGATACTCGTCCGGCTCGAGCGGAGGGCTTCCCACGTCCACCGCCACCACCACCGGCGCGCCGAACTCCCGGGCGACGTCCACGGGCAGGTTGTCCGTGACGAGCCCGTCCACGAGCCGGCGGCCCCGCCACTCGACGGGGGGGAAGGCCACGGGGATCGACATGCTGGCCCGGACGGCGAGGGCCAGGTCCCCCTCCCTGAGGACGACCCGCTCACCGTCGTCGAGGGCGGTGGCCACGCACCGGAAGGGGATGGGCAGGCGGCCGAAGTCTCCCTCGGCGGCGTAGCCGGCAGGCGCCAGGAACTGGATCAGGAAGCGGTTGACCCGGTGCTCGGAGATCAGCCCCGCCGAGAGCTCCGCCTCGCTCCAGCTGAAACCCACCCCCGCGAGAGTCCGCAGGCGATCCTGGCGTCGTGCCACCGGCAGCATCCGCCGATCCGGCCGACCGCTGAAGAGACTGCCCCAGTCGACGGACAGGACGATGTCGTCGAGCTCGTCGGCCGTCCGCCCGGTGGCGTAGATTCCCCCCACCACCGCCCCCATGCTGTTGGCGGAGATGGCGTCGACGGGGATCCCCGCGTCCTCGAGCGCGCGCAGGGCCCCGATGTGGGCGATCCCCCGGGCCCCGCCCCCGCTCAGGGCGAGAGCCAGACGCGGAGGGGCGCGGTGAGCGTCACGCGCGGACACCCGCGCCGCTCCCGCCCCGAGTGACAGGACGATCACGGCGACGAGGGCACGTCTGGCGCTCATCGTCGTGAGTCTAACCGACCCGCGAGGCGTCTGGCCCCCCTGATATACTCCGCGATGGGTTGCCCGCGCGAGCCTCCCCGGCTCGAGGACGGACGGCGAGCGCCCGGGCACGCCGAGGAGGACTGCGAATGATCCGACGCCGGGTGGCCAGGGCCACCCTTCTGGTCGCTTTCGCGATCGCCAGCTCGAGCAGTGCGGTCTTCGCCCAGAACGCCCGGGAGATCGTCCGCGCCGCCTGGGAGCACTGGCGCGGGACGACCTCCCAGGGCGAGATCACGATGACCATCCACCGCCCGAGCTGGGAGCGGTCCATGTCCATGAAGGCCTGGACCAAGGGGCAGAAGCGCTCGCTGGTCCGGGTCACCGCGCCGAGGAAGGACGCCGGCAACGGGACCCTCATGATCGAGGACAGCATGTGGACCTACTCTCCCAAGGTGAACCGGGTGATGAAGGTCCCCTCGTCCCTGATGGCCCAGAGCTGGATGGGCTCGGACTTCTCCAACAAGGACGTCTCCCGAGCCGACACCATCGTGGACCAGTACGACCACACGCTCCTCCGAACGGAGCAGAGCGAGGGCCACACGGTGTCCGTCATCGAGTCCATTCCCCACGAGGACGCGGCCGTGGTCTGGGGCAAGGAGGTCCTGAAGATCCGCGACGACAACGTGCTCGTCTCCGAGGACTTCTACGACCAGGAAGGCCGGGTGGTGAAGTCCCTGCGCTCCCTGGAGATCGGCGAGATGGGAGGCCGGGCCCTGGCCCTGCGCCAGCGGATGGAGAAGGTCGAGGCGAAGGACGAGTGGACGGAGATCGTCATCGAGAGCATGCGCTTCGATCTGGATTTGCCCGACACCCTCTTCACCCGCTCCAACCTGCGCAACCCCCGCGACTGATGGGCCTCACCCTCCGTCTGGCCTGGCGCAATCTCTGGAGACACCCCCGGCGCACGTGGCTGACCACGGGGGCGATGGTCTTCTCCAACGTCATCCTGGTCTTCATGATCTCGATGCAGGTCGGGATGTACCAGATGATGATCGACAACGGCCTCCGGGCCCTGACCGGTCACCTCCAGGTCCAGGCCCGCGGCTACAACGAAGACGAGAAGATGCGCCAGACGGTCCCGGACGTGGAGCACCTCGCCGCGGACCTGCGGACCGGCCTCGGCCTCGACACCGTCGCCCCCCGGGCCTCGGCCTTCGCCCTCGCCTCCAGCGCCGAACGGAGCTTCGGCATCCGGGTCCTGGGCGTGGACCCCGAGGCCGAGACCCGGGTCTCGAGCCTCCCCGGGCTCGTGAAGGAAGGGCGATTCCTCGAGGATCCCCAGGCCCCCGAGATCGTCGTCGGCACCGTGCTCGCTCGCAACCTCAAGGTCGGCGTGGGCGACGAGGTCACTTTGATGGGGAGCGGGCGGGACGGCTCCTTCGCGGCGGCGGTCACGGTCGTGGTCGGCGTCCTCGACGCCGGCAACCCGGAGATGAACCGGACCCTGGCCGAGGTCCCCCTGCACTTCTTCCAGGAGACCTTCTCCATGGGGTCCGCCGGGCACGGCGTGGTGATCCTGGCCCCCAGCCTCCTCCAGGTCACGGCCCTGAAGTCGCGAGTCGAGGCCCGGCTCCCCCCGGGCGAGGACCTCGTGGTCCTCGACTGGGACCAGCTCATGCCCGGCCTCAAGCAGGCCATCCAGGCCGACATGTCCAGCGCGGCCTTCATGTACCTCGTGCTCATCGTCCTCGTGGCCTTCAGCGTCCTCAACACCCAGCTCATGTCCGTTCTGGAGCGGACGAAGGAGTTCGGCGTGGTGATGTCCCTGGGCGTCTCGCCCGGGAAGCTCGGTCGGCTGGTGCTGGTGGAGACCACCCTCATGAGCCTCATCGGTCTCGTCCTGGGGGTGCTCCTGGGAGGAGCTCTGGTGGTCTGGTTCAGCATCCACGGCTTCAGCTTCCCCGGGCTGGACCAGATGGCGGGACAGTTCAACCTGCCCGACCGGATCTACCTGCCGGTCAGCGCCACCGGCCTCTTCTTCGGACCGACCGTCGTTCTCCTCGCGAGCATCCTGGCCTCGCTCTATCCCGCGGCCCGCCTCCACTGGCTGGAGCCGGTCGAGGCCCTGGGGGCGGCGTGACGGACTCCCTCCGCGTGACCCTCCGCCTGGCCTGGCGCAACCTCTGGCGCAACCACCGGCGCACGCTGATCATGCTGGCCGCGGTGATCGTCGGGACCTGGGCCATGATCTTCATGACCGCCCTGATGCGCGGCATGGTCGACGAGATGGTGAAGGACGGGATCCGCACCCTCCCCGGCCACGTCCAGGTCCACCACCCCGACTACCGGGACGATCCGAGCGTCGCCAACTCCATCACGCCCCCGACCGACGCTCTCCTCCAAGTTCTCGAGCAACCCGAGGTGGTGGCCTGGGCGACCCGGGTCAAGGTCCCCGCCGTCGTCTCCAGCGAGCGCAACACGCGGGGTGTCGTCCTCGTGGGCATCGACCCCGCTCGGGAGCGGGAGCTCTCCTTCGTGGCCCGGGACATGGCGGAGGGGCGCTTCCTCGAGTCCCCGAACGACGAGGGGCTGGTGGTGGGGCGCAAGCTCCTCGAGCGCCTCGAGACCGGTCTCGGCAAGCGCGTCGTGGTGATGAGCCAGGACCAGGAGAACGAGATCGCGGACCGCGGCTTCCGGGTGGTCGGGATCTACGAGGCCCGCCTCCAGGCCCAGGAGGACGGGTACGTCTTCGCGGGCCGAGCCACCGTCCAGCGCCTTCTCCGGATGGGCGACCGGGTGTCGGAGATCGCGGTCCTGGGCACCGACTACCGCGACGTCGAGGGGCTTCGCGCCCGCGTCGAGACGGCGGAGGGCCCGGGCCTGGACGTCGAGTCCTGGCCCGAGCTCGACCCGTACCTGGGGTCCATGCTGTCGATGATGGACGGGTTCGTCCTCGTCTGGATCGTCGTGGTCTTCCTGGCCCTGGCCTTCGGTCTCGTCAACACCCTGGTGATGGCCGTCTTCGAGCGGGTCCGGGAGATCGGGCTCATGCTCGCGTTGGGGATGACGCCAGGCCACATCCGCGCCCAGATCGTCGCGGAGGCCTCGCTCCTTCTCTCCCTCGGTCTCCTCGTGGGCGACGTCCTCGCCTGGCTCACCATCCGCCCCCTCGAGAGCGGCATCGACCTCTCCATCGTCGGCGAGGGAATGGAGTTCTTCGGCGCCGCCAGCGTCCTCTACCCCGCCCTGCGGTGGGAGGACGTGGTCCTCGCCAACGTCGTCGTTCTCGTGCTGGGCTTCCTCGCCAGCCTCTCGCCGGCCATCCGGGCCTCCCACTTCGAGCCGGTGGAGGCCATCACGAAGGTGTGACCATGCCTGCAGTGCGCTGCGTGGACGTGTGCAAGACCTACCGCCAGGGCGACCTCGAGGTGAAGGGCCTCGATCACGTCGACCTCGAGATCGAGCAAGGCGGCTTCGTCTGCCTCTCGGCGCCCTCCGGAGGCGGCAAGACCACGCTCCTGAACGCCATCGGCGGTCTCCACCGCATCGACAGCGGCGAGATCTGGATCGCGGACCAGCGCACGGACACCCTGGGCAAGGCGGAGAGGGCGCGCATGCGGCTCCACCGGATCGGCTTCGTCTTCCAGGCCTACAACCTGATCCCGGTCCTGAGCGCGCGGGAGAACGTGGAGTTCGTCATGGAGGTGCAGGGGGTTTCCGCCGAGAAGCGCCGGGGACGCTCCAGCGAGATCCTGGAGGAGGTGGGGCTGAAGGGGCTCGAGGACCGACGCCCGGCCCGGATGTCCGGAGGCCAGCAGCAGCGGGTGGCGGTGGCCCGGGCCATCGCCTCCCGGCCCGCCCTCGTCCTCGCCGACGAGCCCACCGCCAACCTGGACTCCCGCACCGCGGAGCAGCTCATGGAGCTCTTCGTCGAGCTCAACACGAAGCACCACACCACCTTCGTCATGGCCACCCACGACCAGCGGGTGATGAAGTACGCCCAGCGCATCGTCCACCTGCTGGACGGCAGGATTGACGGGTCATCCTCGGCCTCGGCCTCGGCCTCGGAATGACCCGTCCCCGTCCCTTCGAGCGCCCCGTCCGGGCCAGGCGCTCGGACCCTCGATGACGAATCCTTCCTCTTCCGCGACCTGATGCCCGCACTCCGCTCCCTGCTTCCGTCCCTCCTCCTCCTCCTCCCCCTCCCCCTGGGCCCCTGCCTCCTTGCCCTCCTTCCCCCCGCCGCCCACGCCCAGGACACGACCGTCGACCTCGGGGGGCGGCTCAGCTACCAGCTCGTCCTGGCCGGCTACCCGGCGGACAGCCTCTTCCGGGAGCTGACCGGCCCCGAGTCCCTCGACCACAACCTCGAGCTGCGCCTCAACCTGGACGTCGGCCGGGGCCCCCTGCGCCTGGACGCCAGCTACCAGCTGATCGGGCTCTTCGGCGACACCATCGACTTCTCCCGTGACCTCCCGGAGAGCCTCCAGGACCTCTTCGGGCGCTTTCCGCAGGACGACGCCCGCCTCCTCGATCTCACGCACGTCTTCCGCGACGAGGGGCGCGCGGCCGTCCTCCAGCGTCTCGACCGCCTGTCCGTGGGCTACGCGGGCGAGAAGGCCGTCGTCCGTGTGGGCCGCCAGGCCCTCACCTGGGGCAACGGGATGGTCTACACGCCCATGGACATCCTGAACCCCTTCGACCCCGCGGCGGTGGACAAGGAGTACAAGCTCGGCGACGACATGCTCTACGGGCAGCTCCTGCGGGGAAACGGGGACGACCTCCAGGGCGTGGCCGTCGTCCGCCGGAGCCTCGAGACCGGCGACGTCGATGCCGGATCGAGCTCGTTCGCCCTCAAGTACCACGGCCTCGCCGGCACGGGCGAGTTCGACCTCCTGGCCGCGCGGCACTTCGACGATCCCCTTCTGGCCGGGGGCGGCAACGTCCCCCTCGGGGGCGCGGTCTGGCGGGGCGACGCCGTCGTCACCTTCGGCAACGAGCAGACCGTCCTGACCGCGGTCACCAGCCTCAGCGACTCCTGGGTCTGGGGCGGCAAGAACATGAGCGGGGTGGTGGAGTACTTCTTCAACGGCTTCGGCCAGCCCGACGGGCAGTACGACCCGGAGAGCCTGGCCGGGAACCCCGAGCTCCTCCGCCGCCTCGCCCGGGGGGAGCTCTTCACCCTGGGCCGCCACTACGTCGTGGCCAGCACGCTCGTGGAGCTCCACCCCCTCTTCCACCTGACGCCCAACGTCTTCGTGAACGTCTCGGACGGGAGCGCCCTCGTCCAGGTCGTGACCCAGAACGACCTCAAGCAGGACCTCGTCCTCCTGGGCGCGGTGGGTCTGCCCCTGGGCCCCACCGGCACCGAGTTCGGCGGCATCGAGACCGAGGTGCCGGGTCTCTCCCTGTCCCGGGGCCCCAGCCTCTTCCTCCAGCTCAACTGGTACTTCTGAAGAGGGGCATTCGGGTCCATGAAGCTGGCGGCGGTCGGGGATACAATCTCCCACCCATGACCCAGGCCGACGTCGCGACGCTCTTCTCGGTGACGGGCAAGGTGGCCCTCGTCACCGGTGGCTCCCGGGGGATCGGCGCGATGATTGCCGAGGGCCTGCTGCGCGCGGGCGCGAAGGTCTACGTCTCGTCGCGCAAGAAGGACGTCTGCGACCGCGCCGCCCACGACCTCTCGTCGATCGGGCCCTGCGTGTCCGTCCCCGCGGACGTGGCGACCGTCGAGGGCCGCGCCTCGCTGGTCGACGCGATCTGTCGGGCCGTCCGGAGTGGCCTCCACATCCTGGTCAACAACGCGGGCACGAGCTGGGGCGCCTCCTACGAGGAGTACCCGGATGCGGCGTTCGACAAGCTCTTCCGGCTCAACGTCACCGCGCCCTTTGCCCTCACGCGGGATCTGACCGCATGGCTCGAGCGGGCGGCGACGACCGACGACCCGGCCCGCGTCGTCAACGTGGGCTCCATCGCCGGGTTCCGCGTCGAGCAGCTCATCGGGACGGGCACCTTCGCCTACTCCGCCAGCAAGGCCGCGCTGCACCACCTCACGCGGACCCTGGCCGTCGAGCTCGGCCCCCGGCACATCACGGTGAACGCGATCGCCCCGGGTTTCTTCGAGAGCCGGATGACGGCGGAGATCCTCGAGCACCGTGGCGAGAGGATCGCCGCCGCCTGCCCCCTCGGGCGCATCGGTCGCCCGGAGGAGATCGCCGGCGTCGTCGTCTACCTCGACTTCCCGCGCCGGGGCCTACACCAACGGGGCGGTGATCCCGGTCGACGGCGGCACGTCCCTCTGACCGTCCCGAGACTCCTTCATCGCGACGCTGGCTCGAAGATGACGGCCTGCCCCCCGGCGGGAGCGAGCTTCAACGACAGCGTCTCGCCGGAGCGGACGGTCCGCGTCTCCGCCACTGCCTTCTCGGGGTGGGCGTCGGCGTCGGGCGCGTCGGCCCAGACCCGCGCCGTCCACGCACCGTCCCCAAGGAAGGCCAGCGGCACCTCGAGTGTCCGCCCCTCGGTCCCGGTCATGCTCCCGAGGAACCAGCGCTCGCCGGATCGTCGGGCGATGGTCACGTGCTCCCCCACCGCGCCCGTCAGGACCCGCGTCTCGTCCCAGGTGGTGGGGACCTCCTTCAGGAACTCCACGCCCAGCGGGCTCTGCCGGTAGGCGTCGGGCGAGTCGCACAGGACCTGGAGCTCGCTCTCGTAGACCACGAGCTGGGCCAGCTCGGCGGCCCGGGTGCCCATGACCCAGGGACGGCTGTCCCGTGCCTCGAACGTCGCCGGCGTGGCATGGAAGAAGCCCCCAGGGGTGAAGTCCATGGGACCGGCCAGCATCCGGGTGAAGGGGATGGTGACCTTGTGCTCGGGGGTGATGCGGGTGCTCCACTTGTTGTACTCGTTGCCCAGGACGCCCTCGCGGGTGAGGAGGTTCGGATAGGCGCGGCGCAGCCCGGTGGGCTTGTAGGCGCCGTGGAAGTCGACGGTCAGGTGGTGGGCGGCGGCCTTGCGCACCAGCGTCTCGTACCAGTTGACCATCCACTGGTCGTCGCGGGCCATGAAGTCGACCTTGATCCCCGAGACGCCCCACGTCTCGTAGAGCGCCAGGGCCTCGTCCATCTTCTGGTCCATGTGGGTCCAGAAGATCCAGAGAAGGACCTTCACGCCCTTCGCGTTCGCGTAGCGGACGATCTCGGGGACGTCGACGGCGGCGATCGGCTGCGTGCAGTCGCGGACGCCCCCGGTCTCGAAGTCCTCGATGGGGCCGTACCAGCCCCAGTCGACGAGGACGTACTCCCAGCCCATCTCCGCCGCGAGATCGGTGAAGTACTTCATGGTGGCCGTGTTCATGGCGACCTCGAAATCCGCCCCCGGCGCCCAGTCCCCGCTCCACCAGCGGTCCCAGGCCGAGCGGCCGGGGGTGATCCAGGAAGGATCCTCGATGGCCAGCGGCTCGCTCAGGTTGAGCACGACGTTCGACTCGATGAGCCGTCCCGGGTCGTCGCCGATCATGAGGACCCGCCAGGGCGAGACGTGAGGGGTCTTCCCCACCACCGCCACCGCCGGGTCGTCGTGGCGCGGGGCCAGGCGCGAGACGAGCGCCCCCGGGGCCCCGGTCCCGCCGAGGTACATCCCCGCCCAGTCGCGGAGGCCGGCCTCCGTCACCGCCACCCAGGCCCTCTCCGCCGCTTTCACCAGGAGCGGCAGCCCCACGTGGGCCGAGGGCGCGATCGCGCTCACCGTCGTCTTCGGGAACTCGGACTCCTGATGGGAGGCGAAGCCGCCGTAGTCCGCGGCCCAGGCCTCCGGGTCCCCGATGAACCGGAACTCCGAGCGCTCGCCGGCGAGGCGAAAATCCCCGAGCCCCGGCTGCTCGGGCAGCACGTAGCGGAACGCGACCCCGTCGTCGTAGGCGCGGAAGACGACCTGCAGCTTGCGGCCCGGCTCCCCGGCCTCCCTCAGGCTCAGGGTGAGCTCGTTGCCGTGGTCGCGCACGTCCCGGCTCTTTCCCACCACGGTCTGCCAGGTCTGGTCGAAGCTCCGGCGCGTCTCGTCCTCGATCACGAGGTCGCGGGCCAGGGGCGGGAGGTCGGCGAAGTCGAGCCCGAGGGCGGAGTCGCCGATCAGGGTCCGCCCGTCGCGGGCCACGGAGTAGTAGAGCCGCCGCCCGGCCGGCCAGGGCTCGAGCCTCTCCTTCACGCCCACCCTCACCTGGATCCGCCCGTCGGGCGAGACGAGCTCGGCGGCCGTGGCCGAGGCACCCGCACCCACGGAAAGGGCGGGGAGGATGACCAGGGCGAGCGGGGCGAGGCCACAACTCTTCATGGAGCCACTCCTTTGTCTCGAGGCGAGGGGTCCGGAACGAGCGGGGTCGGATCTTGTTGTCGGGCGCCGCGTCATCGGGGTCCGCGCGATGCGAAATGCAGGACCCGACCCCTCCTTCGCTCCTTCAGAGAGTCAGACGCGGGCCGCGATGGGCTCGCCCCTGGCCGCCTCGAAGAAGGCCAGCACGTTCTCCACCGGCGTCTTCGCCTGGATGTTGTGGATGGAGCAGAACACGAGCCCCCCGCCTCGGCCCAGGACCCGGAGCCGCTCCTCGGCCTGGGCCCGGACCTCGTCCGGCGTGCCGAAGGGCATCGTGGCCTGGGTGTCGACCGATCCGCCCCAGAAGATGAGCTTCTCCCCCCAGGTCTCCTTGAGGGTCTCCGCTTCCATCCCCACCGCCGAGCACTGCACGGGATTCAGGATGTCGACGCCCATCTCCACGAAGTCGTCGAGCAGCTTCGCCACGGACCCGCAGGAGTGCCAGAAGGTCTTCCATCTGGTGTTCTCGTGCACCCAGTCGTTCGTCTGCTTGTAGAGGGGCTTCCAGAGCTCGCGGAACATCTTCGGGGACACCAGGGGCCCCTGCTGTCCGCCGAAGTCCGTCCCCCCCATGAAGACCACGTCGATCCGGTCCCCCACCGCCTGGCGGTAGAGCTCCAGGTTCTTCAGGGCGTTCTCATTCCACAGCTCGAAGATTCCCTTGATGTAGTCGGGGTGCAGGGCCAGGTACTCGTACCAGACGTTGGGATCGCGCAGCCCCTTCGGCGTGATCAGGTTCTGCCCGGGAACGAAGGCGATGTCTCCCACCCCGGCCTGCCCGAAGCCGCCCACCACCGAGTACTCCGTGTCCTCGTGGAGGCGCTTCGACCGCGTCTCCAGGTCTCGCAGGTCTTCGTCGGTGAAGACGCTGAACTGCTCCGCCCAGTCCCGGGGATCGAGCTTCTCCTCGTCGAGGGGCTGCTGCCGGATGATGGCGTCGAAGTAGTAGCCGTCCTTCGGCAGGCGCCCCGAGGGCTGCGCCGAGGTGTCCCCCTTCGGGTAGATGAGAGTGTCGCCCCTCTCGTCGACGGTGAAGCGGAAGTGCTCGGAGACGAGGGCGGGCGTGCCGTCCGGGAGTTGCCACGGCTTCCAACCCTCGTTCGGGAAGCCGAAGATCGTGTCCCGGCCCCACAGCCCGATGGTGTCGATCCCCAGGGCCTGGCGCACCGGCTCCTCCACCTCGGCCAGGAGCTGGAAGGGCTCCTCGATGCGCACCGGCTCGTCGGGCAGACCCAGGGCCTCGCGGAGACGGGCGTAGGTCGTCGCCTGGATCCCGGTGACCGCGGTGCTGCCCAGGTCGATGGGGGCCCGGTCGACCGGCTGCCGGTCGATGGTGCGACGCACTCGCTCGCGGCCCTTCATCGCGCTCCCCTCATGCCGAGACGCCGGCGAGGCGACGGGCCAGGGCCACCGCCGCGCTGGCGTCGGCCGCGTATCCGTCGGCCCCGTACTCCTGGGCCACGTTGTCGTTCACCGGCGCCCCGCCGACCATGACCTTCACCTTCTCGCGGAGGCCGGCCGCCCCCAGGGCCTCGATCGTGGCCTTGATGTTGGGCATGGTCGTGGAGAGAAGGGCGGACAGCACCACGAGGTCCGCGCCCTCCTGCGCCGCGGCCACGAACTTCTCGACGGGCACGTCACAGCCGAGGTCCACGATCTCGAAGCCGGCGCCCTCGAGCATCATGCACACGAGGTTCTTGCCGATGTCGTGGAGGTCGCCCTTCACCGTCCCCGCCACCACCTTCCCCGCGGGCTTGACGTCGGCCTCGATCAGCAATGGCTTCAGGAGCCTGAGGCCCTCCTTCATGGCACGAACCGAGATGAGCATCTCGGGAACGAAGTACTCACCGCACTCGTACCGGTTGCCGACGTCGTCCATGGCCGGGACCAGGGCCTCCAGAAGGATGCGCCCGGGCTCGATCCCCTCGGCCAGCGCCGCCTCGGTGGCCTCCTTGGCCGGCACCGCCTGCCCCTCGATGACCGCGGCCTTCAGCTTCGCGAGTGTTTCGCTCATGAGGTCCCCTTCCCCGGGGCGGAGGCGCTCCCGCGGCCCGCGCCCGGCGCGGTCACTTTGCACCATTCGGCGGTCCGCGTGCAATGGGGCGAAGCGCCCCCTCGAATGAGGCGTTTGAAGAGCGGGCACCCGCCTCCGCTCGGGGATTGGAGTGGCCGACCTCTGCTGTCCTTCCCGCAGTGCCCAGCACTGCGCGCGCGGGCCCCTGCGGGCGACGAGAGGTGGAGCACGAAAAGCGCTCATCGGGACATCACTTTCCGATCACGCGCCGACCACGTCCCGGATAGGCCCCGAAAAACCAGAAAAGGTCGATAGAACCACGTGTTGTCCCTGCTAAACTCGTTGCTCCCTTCAGGAGCAGGGACGTGTACGAGTTCACCAGACGAATCCACCGACCCAGGGACCCGGACAAGACCAACCCTCCCACCCGCGTCGAGGAGCTGTGGGGCTGGCGACCCGGTGCACGGCCGGACGTTCGGCTGGACGACGAGCGTGATCGCACGGCGGGCCCCCATGCGGACTCGCCGATCGCCCTCACCGGCAACGACGCCATGAACCTGTACTGGGCCGCGCGCGACTGCGTGATCGCGGGCGCCTACGCGGGTGCCACCGTGCTGCTCCGCCGCCTGATCCTCCACATGACCGAGGAGAAGGCGAACGAGGCCGGGACCAGGGAGGAAGCGGAGCGCCTTCTCGCCTTCGCCGAGCACCTGCTCGGTCGTCCGCACGAGCCCCCCGGCGAACGAACAAGCGACCAGTAGTCCGACGTCGCTCGCGGGCAAGAGGAGCGCGGCACGACGCACGCTGAGGAGCTCCCTCCAAACTCCGCAGCCTACACCGTGCCGCGCTCGCCTGTCTCCGGGATGAGCAACGCCCGTGCCAGCTCCGAATCCCGGGGAATCGCGGGAAATCGAACCGAACGGGCCGGCACTGGCCGCAATCACGACAGGACCGTGTCATCGGGTCGGACAGGCCCCGCTTCTCGAGCCTCGCCCCCCCGGTCGTGCGGCTCGCCTCCCCGTCGGCACCGTCCTTGCACTCCTTCCGCCGAGGGTCACGGGACCCGAAGAGCCCGGTCTCCTTTTTGAGGGCGAGGCCGCCAGAGCGGCAGTCGCGAGGAGGGTGACGGATGGGCCGCGTTTCGAAGACCATCACGGGTGCCCTGCTCGTCGGCCTCTCCCTGATCGCGACGCTGATGATCAGAGCGAAAATCACAGAGGAGACGCCGCTGCCTGAGGTCGTGGACCACAGGTCCGGCGCCATCTTCCAGCCCCAGGCCGCGCCCGAGTCCCAGATCAGCCGGGTCACGGCCTACTGCCCCTGCGAGCTGTGCTGTGGCCAGTGGTCGGATGGCTTCACCGCGAGCGGGCGTCCCGCGATGCAGGGTCGCACCGCTGCTGCGGACGCTTCTCTCTGGGACATCGGATCGTGCATCGACGTGCCCGGCGTCGGACACAGAGTGATCGAGGACACCGGCAGCGCGATGATCGGAAGGCGTCTCGACATCTACTTCGACTCTCATGAGGAGGCGCTCCGTTTCGGCGTGAGGCTCCTCCCCGTCGGAGGATGCGATGCGCAGACGGTGGCCCTCGCGCCGCCCAGCGCGACGACGCCAGTGGGCCAGCCATGAGCCCACGCAGGAGGGAGAGGCCAGGACCGAATGGCGCGTGTGCGAGTGCCGGAAGACCGAGGGCGCCGGCTCGCAGGACCGCTAGATAACGCCGGTGCGCCTCGTGCCCGGGGGGTGGCATCGGAACCGGGGCGGCCTCCGGAGTCAAGGGCTAGTTCAGCTCATCCAGGCGCGGGTGAGATGGGAGCAACGCACCGCCAGGCGCGCCGCCGCTCGAACCGCTGAAGCGTCTTGGACAACCTGATGACACTGGTCGAACCGCGCCAGCCCCAGGGCAAATCCAAGAGAAATCCAAGAACCGGGAGGCTCCGAACCGGCGTACATTGGAGCGATCAGAGACACAAGGAGAACTCCCGATGGTCTCCCGACACACGGAGGGCGTGGAGGCACTCGGGAGTCGTGTGCCACGACGCGGCAAACGCGGCGAGGAGGTGGATGATGAGGTCCTGTCGAGGGGCGTTCCTTCTGGTGCTGTTCGCGGTGGGCCTGAGCCTGGCGGCGCACGTCGCTGCCGCCGGCGAGAAGTGCCAGTCTGTGTCGCTGCACGTCGGCGAGCAAGCGTCCTACGATCCGGGCATGTGCCCCTACCCCTACGAGGGTAACGCTGAGCCCACGGCGGAGCTCGGGTGCTACGTGGCGCCGGTGGTCGGGGCTCTGAACGGAACGTGGATCTACTACTGGCCGGCGCCGGACAACTGCATCTACATCGCTTCAGAGGACATGGCGGGTTCGGGCTGGCGCGAGGACAAGCAGCTCTGGGCCTGCTGGGCGCTGAGCGTGTTCAAGACCCGGCGAGGCGATGTCTTCGCCGAGGCGGGTGAGATGACGCACTCCGACGCCTTCTCCATGCCCCCCCTCGCGTTCATCGACTTCGAGATCATCACCGGCGGAACGGGTCGCTACGAGGGCGCCACGGGCTGGATCGGCGGAGCAGCAGACGAGGTCAACGGCGGCTTGTTCACCGGCCAGATCTGCACAGCGGATGACGGGAAGCCGCACAAGAAGGGCAAGCGTCGCCGATAGCGAGCGCGCAAGGCGCAGGCCCACCGGCAGTGGGCGCCCCGCCACGCGCCCACTGCCGCCGCCGGAATCCACCAGGGAGAGGGATCGGCCCGAGTCGGCCAACTCGAGCCTCCCGAGCTCGCGAGTGAATGATCGCCGGGAGGAAGGGCAAGCGGAGCGAGCTCGACGGCGGGTGTAAAGCCTCCTCGCGGGGTGAACGTAGCGCCTGGTCCGCCACATGCGAGGGCCAGGGCGGCCACCAGTATGCTTCGAGTCACGGCCGCCTTCTGATGGCGTCGAGGCCCGGGTCGAGATCTCCGAGCGCAGGGTGCGCCATGACCATTACGTTCGCATGATGGCCCCGTTGGGGCAATGCAGCCATCCTGACGCCGTCCCAACCGGTCGGTGAGGACCGTCGGCCGCCGCACGTGGCGACAACCGGACCGCTGACGGGCTGCGGCGCAGCGACGACTGGACCCGCGGCGCCCCCTTCGGTCAGTTGGCACGCGCCGAGCTCGCAGATGCCGGAAGCAGGCGTGAATCGAAACTGGGAAGAGGGTGCCCCGAGAGGTACGCCAGGGTGCGAAGGGGCGGTGGCCTTCAGTCCGGGTTCTGCAGTTGACTGAACACCCGCTCGAGCAGAGCCTTGGTGGCCTTGATTCCCTCGTCTTCGGAAAGCTGGCTGCCCTCGTACTCGATTCCCACGTCACCCGTATAGCCCGAGTCCTTCACGATCTTCATGATCCTGAGGAAATCGGAGTGCACTTCATTCCCGTCTTCGTCGAAGTCTCTTGACTTGGCGCTGACTCCCTTTGCGTAGGGCATCAGCTCGGCGATGCCCTTGTACCGGTCGTACTCCCTGAGGCAGCCCTCCGAGCCAGCTTCGATGCAGAAGTTCCCGAAGTCGGGAAGGGTTCCGACGTTGTCCATCCCGACCCGCTCGATCACCCCCGAAAGCCAGGAGCCATCCGACGAGTAGCCACCGTGGTTCTCGACGATGACATTGATCCCCCTGGAAGCACCGTATTCTCCAAGCATCGAGAGCCCTTCGACGGCGTTGTCCGCCACCTCCTCAGGCGTCCCCTGTCCAGCGGCATTGACACGGATGGAGTGCGCTCCCAGGAACGCCGCCACATCCACCCACGGGTGGTGCTTCTCCACGGCGGCCTTGCGCTGTCCCGGGTCCGCATCCCCGAGGTTGCCCAGCGCGTCGCACATGATGAGGCCCACCGTCACACCGGCTTCATCGCACTTCCTCTTGAACTCGCTCCAGTACGACTCTTCGTTTGCCTTGCTGAAATAGAACGTGTTCACCAGCTCGATCGTGTGGATGCCGTAGCCCGCCGCGATTGCGGGAAAGTCGGCCGGGTCCACGTCGCCCTGCAGGACGGCGTCGGGAGACTCCATCAGAGTCCGGCCGAACGACTGCCAGTCCTCGATTGCAGCGCCAAAGAACGTCCGGTGCAGGGACCACTGGGCGAGGGAGATTCGGAACGCATCGGAGGCCTGCACCTGGGTCACCGCCTGTTCCTCCTTCGGCGCCTCGGTCGCCGCGGGCCCACACCCGGAGACGCACAGGATGAGGATCCCTGGGGCGATGGCTGCAATGGGCCTTCTGTTGAGTCTGGTTCGCAGTTTCATTGATTTGATGTCCTTGTTCGCTCTCACATGAGGTTTCTGGGCGGACGGATCATGCAGCGGACGGGGTGGATCAGTCAATGACCGGGCAACACCACGTCTGGCAGCTCGCTCAGGGTGCGCAACTGCACGTGAGGCCGATCCGGAAGGCGCTCCTCGGCCTGGCCGAAGCGATTCAAACCGCCGCATCGAGTATCTCCGGCGAGCCGTTGGAGAGGAGCGCCGTGCGCATCCCAGCGTCCTTGAGGCGAGTTAGGTGGTCCAGCTGCGGTCGGGGCGCCCCCGTCAGAGCATAGTGGCTCATTTGTCACCATCTGATGACACACTCCCCAGTGAGAGGGAGCCGTTTCCCCCGTGGACCGTGCCAAGGCCCAGGAATCTTCATCTCTCCGTGAAGAAACCCTCTGGTCAAGCGTAGGGAGCAGTAAGGAGGCGGCAATATGAAATCAACATCCCTCGGACTGGCGTTCCTGATGGGGTTCGCCCTGGTGGGCTGCGACCGGGCTCCGGATGAGAGCGCTGGCAACGAGGCCCTGGTCCTTCGCAGCTACGCGGCGCCGGGGCGGGCGCAGGAGCTGGCGGACGTCCTGAACCAGCTCATGATCCTCGGCGTAGACGACAGCCGACGCTTCGTGGGCAAAGCGCGGGTGGCGCCAGGGGAACAGTTGCTCGTATTGGCGCCGGACTCGATGCACGAGGGCCTGGCCGAGGTCATCCAGGCGCAGCTTGAAGGCAAGGCCGAGGCTCCCGCCGCACAGATCGTGATGAGCTACTGGTTCGTAGCGGCGCGGCCGGTCCAGGGCGAGCCACAGTACGGCAGTAGACTCGAGGAGGTGCGCCCAGTCCTTGAGGATCTCGCGGAGGTGGACGGAGCCCAGGAATTCTCTCTATACGAGCGCATCGACCTCCGCCAGGCCAGCGGCCTCCGGACACGAACGGAAAGCCCAAAGGCCAGCATCCACCAGAATGCCTCTCTCTCCGGCCGCTCCGTGGTCGTCACTCTCACTGCGGAACTCAGCCGCGGTGGGAACCGGATAGTAACGGGACTGAATCTCGAGAACGGCCAGTTCTTGGTCTTGGGGCAGGCCAGCCTCGACACCCAACAACCGGGTTTGTCTTCCCTCAAGGGCAGTACGCTGTACATCATCGTGCGGGCCCAGGCGCCGTCGTTGCCCTAGAGGTGTGGGCGCTCCCGAGCCGGCGCTGGACGCTGGAGCACTGGAGAGACTGTACGCCCAGCTCGAGCGGCCGTTGTACAACGTGGCCTACCACCTCCTGTGGTCCGCCGATGACTCCCAGGAGGTCGTCCAGGAGGCATTCCTCCGACTGTGGAGGATCCGGGCGCGCGTCAGGATGGAAGGCGTCGAGCCCTTTGTCTACCGCATCGTCATCAACCTCGCCAGGAGTCGGTTGCGCAGACGCCGCCTGTGGCGCTGGGTCTCCTTACAGTCGCTGTGGGACCGGCCCGCGCCGGGCCCCACACCTGAGCAGCAGCTCGCGCAGGCCCGTCAGGAAGACCGCTTGCGCCGAGCTGTGGAAGGGCTCCCCATGGACCTGAGGCAGGTCATTCTCCTGTGCGAGTTCTCGGCATTGAGCTACAGGCAAGTGGGCGACCTGCTCGGCATCCCCGAGGGAACAGTGGGCTCCCGGCGCCACCGGGCGATCGCTCACCTGCGCAATCTCCTGGGAGACGAGAGCCATGACTGAGCCGAGCCGGATCCTGCCGGTCCTCGAGCCACCGCCGGGTGGCCTGGAGCGCCTGCGCACCCGAATCGCCGAGAATCCGCCTCACGTCCCCCGGACCGTTCGGGTCCTCGTCGGCCTGACCGTCTTCGCCCTTGCCGTGGGCGGGAGCGTGCTTCTCGCCCCGCGACCCGATTCAGGTGCGCTACTGTCCCGGGCAACCTTCGACCCGACACTCGTGAGTCTCGGTCTGCAGAGGGCACCGAGCGAGCCAGCGATGGTCTTGCCGGGGAGTCGCCACGAGATGGCCCTGCTGCGCGTCCCCTTGAGGAACGAGCGAGTGGTGTTCTACCGCCTCGTCACCCTGCCGGCCCCACCGGAAGCGGCCGAGCCGCCCGACGCCTCAGTGCCCGGGCCGGACCGCATCGGCGATTCGGCGGGCCCGCCGTAGGCCTGGGCGTCCGGTCTCAGCACCGAACTCCCGAGTTCCGCTACTTGAAATATGAAACGATGCGCTTCAATATTCGAGAAATTCCCCTGGTCCCGCGACCGACCCACACCGCCCGCGCAGGCCTGCCCGATTCCTGGTGCTCGGGAGCGCCACTCCCGAGCTGCTGCACCAGGGCGCCGAGACGCTGGCCGGCCGCATCGGGTTCCACGAGCTCGGCGGCTTCGACCTCGAGGAGGTGGGAGCCACACGACTCGACCGCCTGTGGTTCCCGGGAGGTTTTCCACTCTCCTACCTCGCGGCGAGCCACCGCGCGAGCGACGAATGCGGGCCTGCGCCGCTGAGCTCAGCATGACCACGGCGCCGGACGGGCCGCCACAGGTGACGAGAGACGACACCAGGGTCACTGCGGAGGACATCCCATGACGAAGACAGACACCTGGAGACGGCCGGTCGTGGAGACACGCGAGGGCGCCAGCCTGCTCTTCGATCCCGTTCAGGTCTTCTGCCTCGAGGTCGACGGGCACGACACGCTGGTGCGCACAGCAGGCAAGAGCCCCTACCGTTCCTCGGCTTGCCGCACCCAGACTGGCGTGGCAGCCAGGCCGAAACGCCTGTAGTATCCGGACTCAACCACCACTCATCAGAGAGGCGAGCGCATGCCGTTGTCGGCGAGAACACGCCTCGGCCACTACGAGATCCTGGCTCCCGATCGATGTCCTTCGTGGTCCTCTCGCCGCCGTGGAGGATGACGGCGAAACCTCCGATCAGGACGTACCGGGCCCCGGCTTCGTCGAGGGCGCGGCAGATGCGCCGGACGTCGTCGATCGTCGGAGGGCGGACCTCCGGGACATCTGGCTCTTCACCCACTCCTGGGCCTCCTCGAAGATCTTGAACCGATAGAGCCCGCGGGGAGCCAGACCCGTCGTGCCCCGCAGCGTCCAGGCCGTCCGGAGCAGCGTGTCGGCGGCCTCAAGAGTCGAAACGCCTTCTCGACGTCGCCCCACGACCTTGGAAGGCAGCATGTCGATCTCTCGATCCTGTCTCACATCTCAAGAATGCTGCAGTATTCGGGCAAGCTCACTCCCCAGGAAGGCGTGCGCAACGGGCCTGTCGGCAGCAACACGCCTCGGCCCCTACGAGATCCTGGCTCCGGCCGGCCTCGCGCGCCCCCGCCGAGATCCCGGCTGGACCCCGAGGTGCTCCCTTCGGCAACTGCGTCCGTACGGGGTTCGCAAGTGGTCCTCTCCGCTGCTTGGAGACTCATTCCCCACCGGCTGCGAGGCGGTGCGACGCGCTCTCGGAGCAGGGGAACGACGAGCGGGTGTCTCCGTCAGGATCGAGGTGCGAGCGTGGCGCACACCCGCTCCGGTCGAGCGATGTCCTGCCCCCGCAGCCAGTCGTCCACGGCGTCCGTGGTGTCGCCGAGGAGCTCTGCCCGGGTTCGTCGTGCCACCGCCGCGTGAAGCCGCATGTCCACCGCGTCCGCGTGTTTGTCTGCCTCGCCGAGGGCGGCCCGGGCGGTGGTCTCGTCGCCGCGCGCCAACGCGATCATGGCGCGCGCCAGATGGCCGAGGGCCCACGCCCAGGGCACATCCTCGCGCAGGAGCCGCCGCGCGTGGAACGCCGCCCGGGTGGTCAGGAGCCGTCCCTTGAGGCGGGTGACGCCCGTCTCGAGGGCGGCGGCCAGGCTCGCGCGCGCCCTCAGGTCGTGGTACTGGACGCGATAGTACTGGCCGGTCAGCAGGAGAGAGCGGAAGAGGGCGAGCTCCTCGGCCTTGAGTCGGCGCAGGGCGTCGACGCCGCGACCCCGGTAGAGCAGGGCTTCGACATGCCTGATGACCGTCCAGAAATGGACGATGTGGTAGCCTCTGGGGGTCCAGCGGGCGATCGCGTCGGTGAGCGCATCCACGGCCGCTTCGGGGCGGTCCTCGCACAGCGTCCCGAGCAGCGGCGAGAAGCAGGTTCTGACCTGCGTTTCGAAGTACAGATCGCCGCGCTCCACCGCGTCGGCGAGGAGGGCCGGGAGCTCCCGCCGAACGGACGCCAGCTCACCCATGTGGGCTCGCGTGTTCAGAACGACGAACTGGGCCGTGTCGATCTCCCAGGTGACGCCGGTGCAGTGCTCTCGATAGGCGTTGAGCGAGGACAGGAACGTGTCGTGAGCGGCTTGCCAGCGACCACGCAGCCAGTGGACGGCACCATCGGACATGGACATGAAGGGCTTCGAGTAGTGGTCGTCGATCTGCGCGACCAGGGCGTGCCCGCGCCCACTGAGGGCGTCGCTGAGCGACTCGTCGCTCCCCCCCGGAATGCCGGAGAAGGCCAGCTCGATGCTGAGCGCACGTCCGAGCCGGAAGGGCTCGCCCCCGTCCAGGGCGGCCCTGAGGTGGCGCTTCTGGATGGCCTGAGACGCTATGGGATTGGCCATCGAGAGCCCGATGGTTGCGGACCAGAGGATATCGATGTGACGGCGTGCCCGGGCCGGGAGCTCCTGCTCCGTGCGCAGTGTGAAGGCCTGGCCCCGACGCTTGAGCTTGAGGCTCTGCCAGCCGAGGTCCAAGAATGCCGCAGGCATGCTCCCGGCCACCTTCAGCCCGAGCGCGCCGAGGACCTCCCGGATCACCGCCTCGCCGGCGTCGTACGCACCCGCGAAGAGGAACTGCTCCACGGCGGCGATGCGGACCTGTTGGGACTGCTCCTCGTCCGCAGAGAAACGCTGCGCCGCGGCGAGGTAGGCCTCGGCGGCCTCGATTCCGCGCCCGGCGTTCTTCAGGGACTCGGCGAGCCGCATCCACACGCGGCCGTCGGGATCATCGCGGAGCTGGAGCGCCTCGCGGTAGGAGTGCGCCGCGCGGTCGAAGGCGAGGGTGTCGAAGGCGCGATCCCCTGCCGCGATGGCGTAGTGTCTGGCGCGTCCCGGCTCGTTCGCGGCGCGGAAGTGCACGGCGATGAACTCGGGGTCGTCCGGCCGGTGGCTCACGGCAGTCCGGGCCAGGGCCAGGTGGTGGTCTCGCAGCACCCGAGGCGACAGGCCCCCGACGACGGCTTCCCGGATCCGGTCGTGGTACGGCGCGACGAGTGTCGCGGCCGTCGTGCGCAGCAGCCTCTGGTGAAGAATGCTGGACAGGTGCTTGAGCCCATCCCGGGGGCGGTCCCCGGCGAGGGCGGTCGTGACGTGTGCGTCGCTGACGGGCTCTCCGGCGACCGCGACGAGCTCCACGAAGCGGCGCGCCTGCTCGGGCAGCCTCTGAACGCGACGCTGGATCATCGCCGTGAGCTCTCCGTGGGTCTGCTCCGCGTCGCCCGACGTGTCGTGGTGGCGAACGAGCTCGTCCAGGAAGAGGGGGCTGCCCTCGGAGGCGCGCACGAGGCGGTCGATCAAGTCCTCGTGCTCGTCCCCCCCCAGCAGAGAGGCGGCGAGTGCCCGGACGGCGGCCTCCTGCAGCGGCCCGAGCGCGATACGCTCGACCTGCTGGGCGCCCTCGAGCTGTTCGAGGATGTGGCGCAGCGTGTCGCTCGCCTCATCGCTGCGGACCATGGCGATCAGCGTCATGGGGGGCGGCGGGCTGGAGTCCGAGGGGCGGACCAGCTCCGAGAAGATGGCGACGGAGTCGTCGTCCGCCCACTGAAGATCGTCGATGACGAGGACCGTGCGGTGCTCGAGTCGTCCGAGGAGCTCGCGCAGAGCGACGTGGGCGCGTCGTCGGATCTGCCGAGCGCTCTGCACGTCCGAGGCACCGGCTGGCGCTTCGGTGTGGGAAAGGTCCTCCAGGACCCTGAACAAGCGCGCCAACGCCCACATGTCGTCGGGCTTGAGCGCCTGCCAGTCGTGACTCGGGAGCGCGCGCAGGTAGGCGCTCAACCCGTCGATGGCGCCGTCGAACGCCTTGTAGGCGACGGTGCCTCGTTCGTAGCATCGGCTGCGGAGGACCCAGGTGTCCTCGGGGACCGAGGCGAGGAAGCGCTCGGCCAGGGCCGTCTTGCCGAAGCCGGACGGACCGCTGATGAGCGCGATCGAGAGTCCTGGACGGGCGTGGGCGGCGTGGAGGCGTCGAAGCTCGGTCTCCCGTCCGAGGAACGGAGGTGGCGGAAGCTCCGGTCGGGAGGGCGTGGGCGAGGGGGTCTCGAAGGGCCCGATCTCTCCTCGCATGATCGAGACGATTCTGTCGTAGGTCGGGCGAGCGCTCGGATCGCGGCTGAGGAGTGCCGTGCACAGGCGATCGAGATCCGGAGGGATCCCTCGGGCGAGACCGCTCGCGGGGACCGCGTCGTGGGCCTGCTTCGCGACGACGATCTTCAGGGAGCTGCCCCGGAAGGGAAGAGTCCCGGTCAGGGCGAGGTACAGCACGACGCCGTAGCTGTACCAGTCCGACGCGGCGGTGGGGTTCTGGCCGGCGCAGACCTCGGGCGCCATGAACTGCGGCGTGCCCACGAGGCCCGCGGTCCTCTCGACCCGACGCGCGGAGGCCCCCAGCGGCTGGAGGAGGCCGAAGTCGAGGAGCACGACGCGGCCGCCCTCCTCGACCATGACGTTCGAGGGCTTGATGTCGCAGTGGAGCTTGCCGCACCGATGGAGGAACCCGATCCCCTCGGCCAGCTGGAGGAATCCTTCGCGCAGCGCACTCCTGCTGTCGTGATCGGGCATCGCGGTGGGATCTGTCGACCAGGGGGGCAGTGACGGGGCTGCGTCCTCGGGATGCGTGCGCGGCGGAGCCGGTTCCTGGGCATCGACGAGGAGGCCGGCCTCGGCGAAGGTGTCGTCGCGTGGCGGCGTCGGATGGAGATCTCCGAGGGTCTCCTCGCTCGAGAGCAGGCTGGCGGAGGTCAGGTGCGCCTGAAACGGGCGCCCCTCGATGAACTCCATGGTGAAGAACCAGTGCCGACCCTGCTGGTGGAGCTCGTAGAGGGAGACGAGGTTGGGATGGCTGAGCTGGACGAGGTGACGGAACTCCTCCTTGAAGCGAAGCAGGGCACGGGCATCCCGACGGTGGAGAAGCTTGAGCGCAACGAGCTGGCCCGCCTTGGTGTCGAAGGCCTTGTAGACGGTCCCGAAGCCGCCCTCGCCGAGCTTCTCCTCGACTCGGAACTGCTCGGTTCCCGAGAACGCGTCCGGTGTCGCGCTGCTCATGAGGTGCCCACACGACCTGGTCTGGACTGCATAGGGAGTCTCGCCCCGGAAAGGCCGGAATCAGCTGCAGTAGGGATACACCTGGGTTTCGAAGAACTCTTCGAGCCGCTTCTTGCCCTTGATCTTGGGACCGTAGTCCACGCGAGGGTCGACGGCATAGGTGGCCGTGCGTGGGGCGACGGTGGGCAGATACGCAGAGTGCATGCTGAAGCCGAAGCTGACCTCGGGCCCCCCCTGGAGCTTGCACAGCGGCCCCGCAGCCAGATCTCCCGCGTCGAAGATCCAGACCTGATTGTGCTCCATCGTCCAGACCGGGCAGACGATGTAACCCTCCGTCTGTCCGGCCGCGCTCGCGGAGCGCGGCACGAACTGCGGAGAGGAGAGCGTGGTGTCGCCCTCGAAGGCGTACGCGTCGGCGATCCGCATGGTGTGGGTATCGAGGCGGAACAGCGTCGAGGGCCGGCCGTTCTGTCCGTCCATCCTCCTGATCTGCTCCAGCGACGCCTGCCGGTAGCGGTAGTCGGCGTAGAGATCGTAGATGAAGCTCGAGATCGTGTCGGTCCAGAAGCCCGCGGTGAACCAGTACAGGCTCTCGATTCGGTCGGGCGGGCGGCCCCACGCCGGGATATCGCGACCGGCATAGAGCGCGATCCCCCAGGTGAGCGCGTCGGAGCTCACCACCTCCGAGCCGATGAGCGTGCCCTCGCGCCCATCGATCTCGTAGCGTCCGAGACGGCTGATGTCGGCGGCGCCAGCGACCTGCCCCTGCAGCCGCTCCGGCAGCGTGCCCTCGTCGTAGATCGACCGATCGTACGAGTGGACCCACTCCGCGATGTCGAGCGCGCAGCCGTGGGCGACGTGGATGCGGATGCGATCGTCGGCGTCGTCGTAGTCGGCGAGGAAGTGGACGGCGCCGAGGGGGAAGGCGATCCGCTTCGCGGTGACGGTGCGCTCGCTCTCGCCGTCTTGCACCCGCTCGCCGCCGCCGTCCAGGTCGGATCGTCGAATGACGTACAGGATCGTCTCGCTCCCCTGGGGCGACGTGATGAAGGCACGCAGGAGTCGCTCGACGGCCGGGCTCTCCGGGAATGGGTTGTTCAGGAACTGATCCAGGTCGAGCTTGAAGTTGGTGTCCATCAGGACGACGTACTGGCGCGTGACGGCGACCTGATGCATCGACTCGCTGACGGCTGCCGGCGAGCCATCGGGGAGGACCACCTTCCAGCGCTCCAGCGGACCCACACCGTTCCAGCGCATGAGGTAGAGGAACGATGCCGGGATGTCTCCGCCGAGCAAGCGGCTGACGCGCCGCCCGAGACCTGAGAGGCCGCGCTGAAGACCCTGTAGCCAACGCGGCGGGGTCGAGTGGACCTTGAAGACGTTCAGAAGCCGCCACAACGTCCTCTCGAACAAGGCCGGCAGCGCCCCGAGCGCTCGGAAGGCGGGGATGGTCTCGAGCATGCTCAGGACCGAGCGTCCGAAGTTGACCGTGAAGAGCTCGTTGGTGTGTCCGTCGAAGAAGGGGTGGGCGGTGCTCAGGACGGGCGGGAATGCCTGGCCCTCGAGGGCCACCGGGCGCCACTCGGAGTTGTAGCCGACGGGCGTCACGGTCTCGAGCGTCTCGGGATCGATCTCGAGCGGGCGGGCGGGATCGAAGCAGACGAGCAGCCTCGGCCGGTCGTCGTTCGAGAACTGCATGGGCAGGAGCGCGGTGTTTCCGAAGTTGCGGCTCCCGAGGCGAAAGGAGAGCCGGAGCAGACCGTGGTTCATGAATCTGAGATCTTCGTGGCCGCTGCCCTTGATGCTGCCCTGGTCGGCCCAGTAGTCCGGCGGCTTGTTAACACACGTGCGGAGGCTTGGAGGACTCGCCCCGAGGTTCAGTCGGTAGACCATCCCGTCGCCATTGATCGCCGAGGGGCGATTCGGAAACGGCGGTCCGCCGTCCTGCACGTTCCCCACCGGCCCCATCCAGTAGTAGAAGCCGGACAGCCCGTCGGGAAGCCGTCCCTCGACGACCTCCATCGGCGCGTCCTTCAACTCCTCCCGACTCGCCGACATGGCCGCCTGGGGGAACCTGCGCTCGCTCATGATCTCGGACTCCGCCTGGGTGCAGGGCACTCATCCGGAACGCGACGCCGTATGCGGCACGTCGGCTCGTCGAGAAGCAGCAACCCGGCGAGCTCCGCCGAGAACCCGAGCACGATCTCCGACATGGACTGAGTTGGACGTCAGTCTAGCCGATGTCGGGGGCGGGCCCAACTCCGCGGTCCCTCCCTACCCCGCACGCATCCAGGGCGAGGTCCATCTGCACGGCACCACGCTGACCTATCGAGTCTCTGCTTGACAGCCACGGGTGCCGTCGAGATCATGTGCCCCACCAATAGTCCAACCGCTATCAAGAGAAGGGTCGGCTCTCCGCGCTGGCGCAGTCTCCAGCGAGAAGGTGAGGCTTCGAAGCTCGCCGACATCGTCGCGTGAGTCCGCGGAGGGCCCGAAGCCACGAAGGAGCTAGCCATGACGAGCGGCGAGCAGCAAGCGAACGGAGAAGCCCTGACCCTGGTCCTGACCGCCAGCGGCAAGACCGGCCGCCGGGTTGCAGATCGTCTGGAGGCGAGGGGCGTGCCGATCCGCCGCGGCTCCCGCTCCGGCGAGATCCCGTTCGAGTGGAACGACCCCACGACGTGGGCGCCCGCGCTGGGGGGCGTGCAGGCCGCGTACGTCGTCTACACGCCGGACCTCGCGGTGCCGGCCGCGCCGCCCGCGATCCTCGACTTCACACAACTCGCGGCTCGTAGCGGAGTCAAGAAGCTGGTCCTGCTGTCCGGGCGAGGAGAAGAGGAGGCCCAGCGCTGCGAGCGGATCGTGCAGGATTCCGGCGCAGAGTGGACAATCGTTCGTGCCAGCTGGTTCAGCCAGAACTTCAGCGAAGGCGCGTTCCTCGATCTCGTCGTCGGCGGAGAGGTCGCCCTCCCGGCGGGCAGCGTGGCAGAGCCGTTCATCGATGCCGACGACATCGCCGACGTGGCCGTGGCCGCGCTCACGGAGAACGGGCACGCCGGTCAGGTGTACGAGGTGACCGGACCGCGCCTGCTGACGTTCGCCGAGGCCGTCGCGGAGATCGCGGAGGCCGCGGGCCGACCGATCCGTTACGTCCGGATCCCCCAAGACGCCTTCGTGGCCGGGCTGACCCAGGCCGGCCTTCCCGCGGACTATGTCGAGCTGTTGAAGTACCTCTTCACGACGGTGCTCGACGGCCGCAACGAACATCTCACCGACGGTGTCCAACGGGCGCTCGGCCGTGCGCCGCGGGACTTCCGCGAGTACGCCAGGGACGTTGCCGCCACCGGTGTGTGGAACGCGCCTGAGCAGGGGGCCTGAGTTGGACGACCTGTCGCGGATTCTGGCACTGGCAGCCGTCCTTGGCACGGGCGTCATCGGCGGGGTGTTCTTCGCATTCTCGAGCTTCGTGATGCGCGCACTCGCCCGGCTGCCGGCGGCGCATGGACTCGCGGCGATGCAGTCGATCAACGTCGTGGTCATCAATCCGCATTTCCTCGGCGCGTTCCTGGGAACGGCAGGCATCTCGCTCGCCGCGATCGTGGTTGCCGGGTTGCGCTGGGGGGAAGCGGGAGCGGCCCTCCACGCAATCGGAGGCGTCCTCTACTTTGTCGGCACGTTCCTCGTAACCGGACTCGGCAACGTCCCGCTCAACAGCGCCCTGGAAAGAGTGCAGCCCGGCGATGCGAACGCCGCCGAGACCTGGAACGATTACCTTCGCCGCTGGACCGGCTGGAACCACCTGCGTACCGCCGCGGCTCTGCTCGCGACTCTATCGTTCTGTCTCGGTCTCGCACGGCAGGGCCTCGTCGGCTGACTGACAGGCTCGGCAAGCGCAGCTCGGCAACGACCGAACTTCGCTTGTGGCGGAAGCGGGTGGGAATCGAACCCACCGCTCCGGGGATCAACCCGGAGCCGGACGGCTTTGAAGGCCGCGCGGGTCACCAGACCCGAATCGCTTCCGCTGGACATGATGCGGCATCGGCAGGCGCGGGGCAAACGGCGCGAGTTCCCGTGACGGAGTTGTGCAAAGGTTTTGTCCAGTCTAGGATAGTGGGATGCGGCGAGGACAGCCATGACAGCGCGACCGTCCACTCCCGATCCCGAAGAAACCCCGAAGCTCTCGATCGGGGCGCTCTCCCGGGCCACCGGCATCGCGGTGGAGACCCTGCGCACCTGGGAGAGCCGCTACGGCTTCCCTGTTCCCGAGCGAAAACCCTCCGGGCACCGGGTCTACCCCCTCGACGCGGTGCCGCGGCTGCGCCGGATCGCCGAGGCCCTGGCCCTCGGGCACCGCGCCGGCCAGGTGGTGGGCGCCTCGCCGGACGCCCTCGACCGGCTCCTGGTCGGGACCGCGGCGAGCCCGGTCGGGCCGTCGGCGGGGATTCCCCCGGCCGAGGACCTCGACGGCCTGCTGCGCCTGGTCGCGGCCTTCGACGCCGAGCGGCTCACCCGCACCCTCCTCGGCGACTGGGGCCGGATGACGCCGATGGAGTTCCTGGAGGAGCGCATCGCCCCCCTGGTGGTCGCGGTGGGCGACGCCTGGAAGAGCGGAGACTTCGAGATCCGTCACGAGCACTTCCTCTCCGAGCGGGTGGGCGACCTCCTGCGCTCGCTCCGTCTGCCCTTCGAGGAGCGGGCGACAGGTCCCCTGGTCGTCTTCGCGACGCTCCCCGGCGAGGCCCATGGTCTCGGCCTTCAGATGGCCGCCCTGCTCCTGGCCTCGCTCGGCGGCCGGATCCTCTACCTCGGGACGGAGGTGCCTCCCGCCCAGACAGCGTCCCTGGCCGCGGACCTCGGGGCTCGGGCGGTGGCGTTGAGCGTGTCCTCCGCGACCCAGGGAAGCGCAACGAGCTCGGCCATTCGCCGGCTCCGCAGCCGCCTGCCGCCCCGGGTGGCCCTGGTGGTGGGAGGCGACGGCGCGCCCCGCGCCCAGCCCGGGATCGATGTCGTGCACAACCTGCGCGAGCTCGAGGACTGGGGCTCCCGGCTCATCGCCGGTCGCCTCCCCGCCAAACCCAACCGGGGTTCCCGCCGACCCCCACGCACATGACCGTGGTCATGGCGGCCCGGCCCCCCGTCGGCCACACTCCGGTGGGGCACGGGGACGCGCCCACCGCCCGGAAGGAGTCAAGATGAGCTCGCCCGCACTGACCGCGCGCACCGTCGACATCCGCACCCTGGACGGGTGTGTCAACCGGAAGGCCTGTGTCCTGGAGAGCTTCGACGCCCTCGAGCAGGGAGAGAGCGTCGAGGTGGTCAACGACCACCTGCCCCGGGGACTCCTGCTCCACTTCGAGGAGCAGCGGCCCGGGCGGTTCGAGTGGACCTCGATCCAGAACGGCCCCGAGGTTTTCCGCGTCCGGATCACGAAGCGCGCCGAGGGCTAGCCGCCCGCGGCGCGGCCCGGGCCCGTGAAACGGGCTATCATCGGGGCCTATGGCGTTCGTTGTGGCCCCTCTCGAGCCCGGCTTCTCCCGTGACTCGAGGTCGACGTCCCCCGGCAGCGAGTGGTGTCGATGGAACGGGTGAGCGCGGACGCCCTCCTGGCCCTGGTCCGGGACACGGCGCTCCTCGCCCCGATCCCCGGACCCGAGCTTCAAGCCGTCCTGGACTCGTGCGGGCAGCTCGTCCTCCAGCCCGGCGAGGCGCTGTGCCGCGAAGGGGAGGACGGTCACGCGTTGTACGTCGTGCTCGCCGGCCATCTCGTCGTGTCGCGGGGCGGCAAGCAGGTGGCGGTGGGGAGCCCGGGCGACTGCTTCGGGGAGATGGCCCTCATCGAGTCGCGCGAGCGCGCGGCCACCCTGAAGGCCCTCGACGACGCGCTCGTCCTCGAGATCCCGGAGGCCGTGTTCTGGGAGCACATCGCCCCCCGGCCGGACTCCCTGATGGCGCTGCTGCGCACGTTCTCCGACCGCTCCCGCCACGATCTCGAGGCCCTGGCCTCCGACAACCTCAAGCTGCAGGCCTACGCGGAGCAGGTGGAGAGCGCGAACCGCGAGCTGGTGGCGATCCGGAGGCAGCTCGAGGACAAGAACCGCCTGCTCGAGCGGCTCTCCGCCCTCGACACCCTCACCGGCATCGCCAACCGGCGGCGCTTCGACGACGTCCTGCGCCAGGAGTGGAAGCGCGCGGCCCGCGACGGGAGCCCTCTGTCCCTCCTGTTCTGCGACATCGACCACTTCAAGCGGTTCAACGACACGTATGGCCACCAGGCCGGGGACGACTGCCTGGTGCGCGTCGCGCAGGCGATGGAGGACACGCTGAACCGCCCTGCCGACCTCGCCGCCCGCTACGGCGGCGAGGAGTTCGTGGGCCTGCTCGTGGACACCGACGCCGAGGGTGCCCGTCTGCTGGCCGAGCGCGTGCGCGTCCGGGTCGAGGGGCTCGAGATCGCGCACGCCCCCTCCGACGTGGCCGCGGTGCTCACCGTGAGCCTGGGGGCGGCTGCGGTCGTGCCGAAGAGCGGGATGCGCCCGGAGGACCTGGTCGACCTCGCCGACCAGGCGCTCTACGCGGCCAAGCAGCGCGGCCGCAACCGAGTGGTCCTGGCCAGCACCCCGCCGGCGGACACGGACGCGGCGAGCCGCGGGTAGGTCGTCCCCCCCGCCGACGGCCGGGCTCAGAGGAACGTCTCGATCCGCGCCCGCGCGCGCAGCCTCTCCAGGAGGCGGTTCGTCACCTCGTCGAGCTTTCTCTGGCGGAGGATCGTCTTCACCTCTTCGGCGACGTCGTCGAACGGCGGCGCCGTCTCGCCCGGGCCGACGAACTCGGCCGAGTCCGCCTCGTAGGCGCTCCGGGCCTCGTCGTCGCTGACGGGCAGCTCCCCAGCCTCGGCTCGGAGAAGCGCGCTCACGGTGTGCTGGACCCGCATCTCCGTCTTGAACGACTTCGGGTCGAGCCCCTCCTTCGCCAGGAAGGCCACCCACGCCCGCTCGCCGGGGTGCTCCCGCCGGGCCTGGTCGTAGGCCCAATCGAGCGCCCGCTGGTCGGCGCGGATGCCGCGTGAACGGGCCTCCTGGAAGAGCAGCTCTCGATCGATGTAGCGCCGGAGGGCACGACGCACGGCCCGGTTGCGGTCGCTCTCCTCGTACGCCTCCCCGTCGGCCTCCATCTCCCGGCGGGCCATCGGGACGATCTGCGCGAAGAGGACCGGCTGCCCGTCGATCCGCGCCACGACCTCCGGGAGAGGGCTCGGGAGCGGACGCGCGGGGTCCTCGGGCGGAGACGACCCCAACGCGCCGGCCGCGGGTGCCTCCGTTCGAGAGCAGCCCGGGAGGAGCGTCAGGAGCGAGGCGAGCAGGACGCAGGCCGGTCTCATGGTTGCCGCCGACAGGCTAGGGTCCGCCACGCCCGCAAGTCAAGGCGGGCTTCGGGTAGGATGCGCCTCGCCACCATGTTCTCGACCCGGACCCGCTGGGACCTGCGCCCGAACCGCCTCTCCCGCCTGCTCGAGGAGAAGCGGCGCGCCGGGGTGCGCGTGCTCGACCTCACCGAATCCAACCCCACCCGCGTCGGTCTCCGCGTTCCCGGAGATCTCCTCGCCCCCCTGGCCAGGCCGGAGGGCCAGCGCTACGATCCGAGCCCCTTCGGTCTCCCGGCGGCACGAGCGGCGGTCGCCGCCGATTTCGCCCGGCGAGGGGTCCCGGTGGACCCGGACCGTTTGGTCCTCGCCGCGAGCACGAGCGAGGCCTACGCCTTTCTCCTGAAGCTGCTCTGCGATCCCGGTGACGAGATCCTGGTGCCCCGCCCCGGATACCCCCTGTTCGAGTACCTGGCCGTGCTCGAGTCGGTGCAGGTCCGGGAGTACCTGCTCGAGTACGAAGGCCGCTGGCGCCTCGACGTGGACTCCCTGCGCGCCGCCGCCTCCCCGCGCACCCGAGCCCTGGTGGTGGTGAGCCCCGGCAACCCCACCGGGGCATACCTCAAGCGGGACGAACGGGAGGAGCTCGAGCGTTTCGCCGCCGAGCGCGGCCTCGCCCTCGTTTCGGACGAGGTCTTCGCCGACTTCGCCTTCTCGGACGACGAGGGTCGGGTCCCGAGCGTCGCCCGCGACGGACCCGCCCTCGCCTTCACCCTCGGCGGCCTCTCGAAGAGCTGCGGGCTCCCCCAGGTCAAGCTGGCCTGGATCGCGGTGACCGGACCGGTGGACCGCCGCAGGGAGGCACTCGAGCGGCTCGAGGTCGTGGCCGACACGTATCTCTCGGTCTCGACACCGGTGCAGATCGCGGCCCCGGCCCTTCTGGGCCGCCGAGAGGAGCTCCAGGCCCCGCTGCGGGAGCGGACCCGGCGCAACCTGGAGGCCCTTCGCGAGGCCGTGGGCCCGGGATCCCCGGCGAGCCTGCTCGAGCCGGAGGGGGGGTGGTCCGCGGTGCTGCGCGTGCCCGCGACCCTCACCGAGGAGGACCGCGTGGCCCGTCTCCTCCGCGAGGCCGACGTCTGGGTCCATCCCGGCTACTTCTTCGACTTCCCCACCGAGGCCTATCTGGTGCTGAGCCTCCTGCCCGAGCCCTCGACCTTCACCGAGGCCATCCGGCGCCTCGGCGCCGACCTCGTGCTATAAACGCGGGAGGAGGTTCCCCCCCGGCAATGTACGTCAAGCGTGTCTCTCCCGAGGAAGCCCTCGAGCTGATGCAGTCCCAGGGGTGGACCTATGTCGACGTCCGGTCGGTCCCCGAGTTCGAGCAGGGACACCCGGCCGGGGCCTTCAACGTGCCCCTGGCGCACATGGGACCCGAGGGCTCGGCGGCCAACCTGGACTTCCTCCCCGTCATGGAGCGCCACTTTCCCCGCGACGCCGGCCTCGTCGTGGGCTGTCGCACCGCCAACCGCGCCGAGCACGCGGTGGTGATGCTGCTGCGGGCCGGGTACACGAACGTGGCCATCCAGCGCGCGGGCTTCCTGGGCACCCACGACTTCTTCGGAGGGTCGGATCCGGGCTGGGGCCGGAAGGGCCTGCCCACGAGCCTCCAGGCCGAGCCGGGCCGGTCGTGGGCGGACCTCAGCAACGGAAACGGGAGCCGATGAGCGATCCCCGGGGCGCCATCGTCACCGGCGGCACCGGCGCCCTCGGACGCGCCCTCGTGACCCTCCTCCTCGAGCGGGGCACGCCGGTCGCGGTTCCCTGGCGGCGGGCCGAGCAGTGGCGGTCGCTGGAGGAGGAGGTCGGATCCGGTGTCCCGCTTCACGGCTTCGAGGCGGACCTGGCCGACCCGGCCGGGGCGCGTCGGTTCGTGGAGCAGGCCGTGTCCTCGCTGGGGACGCTCGATGGGGTGGCCCTCGTCGCCGGCGGCTGGGCGGGGGGATCGAGGTTCGAGGAGGCCGCCGAGGACGAGTGGAGCCGCATGCTCCAGGGCAACCTGGCCACGGCCGCCCACGTCATCCGCGCCGCGCTGCCCCACCTCCTCGCCGGCGGTGGGAGCGTGGTCACCGTGGGCTCCCGCGCCGCGCAGACAGGCGGCGCGGGCATGGCCTCCTACGCGGTCGCCAAGTCGGGCCTCCACGCCCTCACCCGCGTTCTCGCCCTCGAGAACCGCGATCGGGGCGTGCGCTTCAACGGCGTCCTGCCCGGCACCATCGACACCCCGGCCAACCGGGCGTCCATGCCGGAGGCCGACGTCTCGAGATGGACGTCCCCCGACGCCATCGCCCGGGTGATGGTCTTCCTCCTCTCGTCCGAGTCGGCGCCGGTCACCGGCGCCCTCGTCCCGGTGGACGCACCGGCCTGAGGGCACGGCCGCGACGGCCGCGATCAGAGTCGGGCGAGGAGGCCCTGCAGGGTGAGGAAGAACGCGAGGACGGCCGCCGCCATCACGACGAACAGGACGAGGGCCCGGGTCGGGGAAGGCATCCGCGGCAGCTCCCGCCGCCGCCGGGCGCGGCCAACGGGCCCGAAGAGCACCCGCTCCTGACACCGCTCGCAGGCAGCGACATGGCGGGCCAGATCCTCCGGCACCTCGCCCGTGGGGGCCCCGCGCACCCGCGACACCTCCGCCTCGCTGAGGCACCCCGGGCGAGCGGCGGGGGCGGCGGGAGTCGTCGTCTCGGCCACCGGCGCATGTTACCAGCGCCGGCCCCCCTTGGTGGCGGGACCGGGCTGTGGTCAGATGGAGTCCCATGACGTTTCACGAAACCGCGACCCGACTGTGGAAGAGCCTCCCCTCGGGGGAGCGACTCCTCGCCACATCCGCGTTCTTCCGCAACCCCTCGCCCGAGCTCCTCCCCTCCGCCCTGGGCGCCCTCGTGAAGGCGCGCCGCCTGCGCCCGCAGGCGGCCCGGGCGTTGGCCCCGGACGCCCAGGCCCGGATCCTCGCCACCGTGCTCGATCCCGGCGAGAGCCTCGCCCAGGGCCTCCTGGTGGACCTCCACCTCGCCGAGCGCCGTCCGCTTCTCGGCGCCTTCCTCGACGCCCTGGGCCTGCCTCACGAAGAGGGCATACTCAGCGAGGAGGCGGAGACGCCGGGCCCGGTGTCGACGGAGGCGGCCCGGAGGGCGGTGGCCGCCCTGAGGTCCTTCCCCCCCGACCACGTGGCCACCTACCTGAACACGCTCTGGCTGCAGGACGAGGAGCGCTGGAGCGCGCTCGCGGACGTCGAAGGCCCGGATCCGCGGTGACGAGCGCCGCCCGGCGGGCGGGATCGCCTCTCAGTCACCCGACTCGAGGGGGTGGCGCAGATCGGCGAGACCCTCGCCCGAGGGGAGGAAGAGCCAGAGCCGCTCGGCGTGATACACCGCCCCGAGCGCCTTCGCCGCCTTGGCGGCGCGCGCGTTGAAGCGCCGGGCGCTCCGAGGCCGACCTCTTCGATCGACCGGAAGGAGAGCCTCCGAGAGGTCCCGACCGAGAGCCCCGGCCTCCTCGTCTGCCGCGCAGACCACCGGCTGAAGGCGAGGGCCGAGGGCCCGCGACGGGTTCCAGGCCCGGGCCGCCTTCCAGCGGCGCCGGGCAGCGACGAGGGCCGCCAGCCGGACGCGCAGCCCGGCCCCATCCCCGCGCAGCCCCCGTGGCTCGTTCACGCGCCAGAGCATCCGCCACAGCCCCACCCGGGGCACGAACTCCGACCCCGCCGGGGGCAGCCGCGCGCCCAGGAGGGCCAGCCGCGTGCGCACCGCCCCGGGGACGAAGGCCTCCGGTCGCTCCTCGTACAGGAACAGGTTGCGACCCGCCTCGGTGGCGAACGCCCGGACGGACGCCTGGTAGGCGAGGCTGTAGTCGATCGAGGCCCCCAGGCCCAGGGGTGCGTGGATGTGGATCGCCTGCGTCCGAGGTCCCACCTCCGCCAGGAGGTGGGCGGCGGCGAGCACCACGTCCTCGTCCTCCGGCCCCCGCTCGAGGGACGGCGCGGGCTCACCTCGCCGCTCCGCGGCCGGTGGAAGGCCCAGGCCTTCGTATGCGGCGCCGAGGCGGGCCATGGCCTCCACCGCCCTGCCGTTCGCGCCCACCGGCTCGAAGAGGGCCAGGACGAGGACCCGCCGGCCTCGCTCCGCCTCGGCCCGGACCCGCCCCGGACAGGAGAGCGGGACGTCGTCGCTGTACGGGGCCAGGAACAGAGAGTCGAATCGGTCCAGCCTGAAGGGGTCCAGCGGGCTCATGTCGGCTCTTCGGCGCCCCAAGCCTACGACGAAACGGCCCCGGCGTGGGCCGCTCCCCTCACCGCAGGCGAACGACCCGCGAGACCGGTGGCAGGCACCGGCTCTCGTCGCAGGCCTGGAAGGTGACCTCCACCGCGGAGGCGCCGCCGCCCCGGTGTTCGATCTCGCCCTCGATGCGCACGCGACCCCGGTACACCGGGACGCCACCCACTCCCTCGCCCGGCGGGTAGCGGACGTGGCGCACCGGCCCCAGGACCCCGCTGACCGCGGTGGCCACGAGGGCGGGATCGTCGGTCGAGTGGGCGTTGACGTGGAAGCCCGGGCGGACGTCGAGCTCGACGGTGAAGGGCTTCCAGACCTCGTCCTCAGCCCTCCCCAGGCGGGCCTCGATCTCGACCACGTCGCGGGCTTCGTCCTCCAGGGCATCCATCGCGGAGGGTGCGACCGCGGCGCGAGGCGCGGTCGGGGCCTCGAGGGCCGGCCAGGGCGCGGTCCCGAGACGGCGGAGCGCCCGGACGAGGGTGACGTGGGCCAGCGGGGCCCGGGTCATGCCGTCGGCGAAGGCGCCCACGACGGCCTCTGCTCGTTGCCGCCAGCGTGGGTCGCCGGTGAGCTCCGCGAGGTCCACCAGGTTGAGCGCGGCCACCCCGTTGCCCGAGGCCACGGCCCCGTCGAAGGCGGGGCGGGCGCGGAAGAGGAGGCGTGGGTCCTCGCCGGCGGCGAAGTACCCCCCGTCGCTGCCGTCGCCGAGCCGCCGCTCCTGCTCCTGCGCGAGGCCGACCGCCTCGGACACCCAGCGCTCTTCGCCGGTGGCCCGCCGCAGCGCCAGCAGTCCCTCCACCAGGAAGGCGTAGTCGTCGAGGAACGCGGGCACGCGGGCGCGGCCGCCGCGGAACGCGTGCAGGAGCGTCCCCGCGCCCTCGTCTCGGAGGCGCTGGAGGATGACCTCCCCGGCCTGCCGGCCCGCCTCCACGTAGCGGGCCTCACCGAGCAGCTGCCCGGCCCGCGCCATGGCGCCGATCATCAGACCGTTCCAGTCGGTGAGGATCTTGTCGTCGACCAGAGGCGGATCTCGTCGGCCCCGGGCCGCCAGGAGGGCCCGGCGCGGCGGCTCCAGGCGCTGCCGGAGGGCCTCTTCGGAGACCCCGAGGTGCTCCGCCACCTCGCGCAGCGGGACCGGCTGGTGCACCACGTAGCGGTCGCCTTCGAACGTGGGAGCCCCTTCGAGGCCGTGGACCGTCCTGAAGAGCGCGCCGTCCTCGCCGGGCAGCGCCGACGCGAGGTCGGCCTCGGTCCAGGTGTAGTAGGCCCCCTCGTGCCCGTCGGTCTCGGCGTCGATGGCGGAGACGAAGGCACCCTCGGGCGACGTCATCTCCCGGAGGACGAAGTCGAGAGTGAGCCGGGCCACGCGGTCGAAGCCCTCGGCGGGAGCCAGGGGAGCCGCCTCCGCGTAGACCCGGGCCAGGGCCGCGTTGTCGTAGAGCATCTTCTCGAAGTGCGGCACCAGCCAGGACCCGTCCGTCGAGTAGCGGTGGAATCCGCCCGCGAGGTGGTCCATGACGCCACCCCGCGCCATGCGATCGAGGGTCACGACGAGCATCCGGCACGCGTCCTCGTCTTCGGCCCGGTCGAGGAGGAACGCGAGGTTCGAGGGCGAGGGGAACTTGGGCGCCGGGCCGAAGCCGCCCCACTCCGGGTCGAAGCGGGCGGCCAGATCGTCCTGCAGCGCGTCGGCGATCGTGGGATCGGGCAGCGCCCCCGCGCCCCCCGGTCCCCCCGCGAGCGAGGCCCGCATGGCTTCCGCCACCGCCGCCGCCTGCTGGGCGATCTCGGGTCGCCGCAACAGCCAGGCCTCTCGCACGCCTCTCAGCACCTGGGGGAAGCCGGGGCGCCCGAGCCCGTCGCGCGGCGGGAAGTAGGTCCCGGCGAAGAAGGGCTCGAGATCGGGGGTCAGGAAGACCGAGTTCGGCCAGCCCCCGGAGCGTGTCATGACCTGGGTCGCGGTCATGTAGATCTCGTCGATGTCGGGCCTCTCCTCGCGGTCGACCTTGACGCACACGAAGCCGTCGTTCATCTGCTTCGCGATCTCCGGGTCGGTGAAGCTCTCGCGCTCCATCACGTGGCACCAGTAGCAGGTGGAGTAGCCGACGGAGAGGAAGATGGGGCGATCCTCGCGGCGCGCGCGCTCGAAGGCCTCCTCGCCCCAGGGGTACCAGTCGACGGGGTTCTCGGCGTGGAGGAGGAGGTACGGACTCGACTCCGCCGCCAGACGGTTTGCCACGTGACCCTCCCGCCCCCGGGGTACCGGCCACGGGCCGGGTCGGCCCCAGAAACAACTGAGGCCGCTCTCGCGGCCTCGTCCATCTCGCTCGACTGTACGTAATATGAGTGCTGGTAGCGGGGGCGGGATTTGAACCCGCGACCTTTGGGTTATGAGCCCAACGAGCTACCTGACTGCTCTACCCCGCGTCAAATCAGCGACACCCGCAGTCTACCAATGCGCCCCCCGGGTGTCAACGACACCCGCCTCGTGACCGCAAGCCCCTCGCGACGAGGATGTTACACACGGAAAAAACTTGTCGGCGCTGCCCCCCCGGGAAACCTTTCCCTCTCCTCGCCCGTCCAAGCCAGTGAGGGTCGACGCATCGGGCCTCGGAAGGGAGGACGTCATGGGCACCACCACCATCGCCGCCATTCACGCGCAATGTCCGCTGTGCGGCTCGCCCGTGCTCTCCGTCAGCCGAGGAGGTCGTGTGATCTCCGACGCCCTGCACCCGATCCGGCTCGGAACGGACTCCGGCCGCGGCTACAGCCTCTGCGACGACTGCGGCGTTCTGGCCCACCTCCCCACCAACCTCACCCTCAACTGATCTCGCCACCGACTGAAAGCTGACCGAATTCCGGGTTTGTGCTTGACGGACGCGGGCCCAGCGGAGGAAACTCGGCCTCGAAACAGCCGTGTTCGTTTCACGCAAACGGGGCTCGGCTCGAGGGCGAGCCGGCACCGAATCCAGTCTGCTGGAGGGAGATGCATGTCTGACGATTCGCCTTGGGGTTCGCCAAAGCCGGGAGACGTTCCCGGGTCTGAGCCTGAGATCAAGAAGCCGGCTGCCCCCGATCCACTTAAGGAAGCGCGGGAGGCCTGGACCACCGCGGCCGCCTTCATCAAGAGCGAGGTCGCGGAGGCGGCCGACACCGCCGAAAAGACGTACGACGCGGCCGTCAAGGACGTCAAGAAGGCGGCCAAGAAGCTCAAGAAGACGGCGGCGAAGAAGAAGAAGGCCGCCAAGAAGAAGGTGAAGGCCGCCAGGAAGAAGGTGAAGGCCAAGGTCGCCAAGAAGAAGGTGAAGGCCAAGGTCGCCAAGAAGAAGGTGAAGGCGGCGAAGAAGAAGAAGGCTGCCAAGAAGAAGGTGAAGGCGGCGAAGAAGAAGGCGGCCAAGAAGCTCAAGAAGAAGGCGGCGAAGAAGAAGAAAGCCACCAGGAAGAAGGCTGCCAAGAAGAAGTAGCGGTCGCCGACTTGGAGTCGAGGGGGCGCTTTCGGGCGCCCCCTTCGCGCGTCTGCCCCCCGGGGGTGGGCCGGTCGTCAGCCCCCGAGGAGGTTCTTCAGCACGAAGAAGACGTTCTCCTTGCGCTCCCGGAGCCGCCGGTAGAAATAGGGGACCCAGTGAGTCCCATACGGGACGTAGACCCGCACGCCAAAGCCATCGCTCACGAGTGAGGTCCAGCGCTTCGGGCGCAGCCCATAGAGCATCTGGAACTCGAAGCGGGAGGCCTCGATCCCCCGCTCCCGGGCGTGGTCGATGGTGTCCCGGATGAGCTCCTCGTCGTGGGTGGCGATCGCAGGGAAGCAGCCGCTCGCGAGGAGGAGGTGGGCGGCCTCCTTGAAGCTCTCCCGGATGGCGCCCATGTCCTGGAGGGCGATGGCCGGGGGCTCCCGGTACGCCCCCTTGCACAGGCGCACGCGGTCGCCCCGTCGGATGGCCTCCTTGACGTCGTCGAGGGTGCGGTGGAGGTAGGCCTGGAGGACGATCCCCACGTTCTCGTAGCGCCTCCTGAGCTGGTGGAAGATCTCGATGGTGTCCTGGGTCAGGTCCGAGCCTTCCATGTCCAGGCGCACGAAGCCCTCGACCTCCTTGGCCACGTCGAGGATCGACGCCGTCTGCTCCAGGCAGAGGTCGCGGGAGATCCCCTGCCCCATCGAGGACATCTTGATCGAGACGTTGCGCTCGATCCCGGGAGGGATCAGGCGCAGCAGCTCCTTGGCCGCGTTCGCCGACCTCTCCGCCGCCTTCCGGTCGGAGACGTCCTCGCCGAGCTTGTCGAAGGTCGCGCGGATCCCCTTGAGCTGCAGACGCTCTCCCACCCGGACGGCGTCGCCCGGCCCCTCCCCGGCGACGAAGCGGCGGGCCAGGAACGTGAGGGCCCTCATCGCTTCCCCGCGTGGGGTCTCCGGGCTGCCTCGTGGCGGGCGGTGACGACGCTGGAGATGCCCCCACGCACGCTGAAGCGGCCCTCGACGGTCATGGTGCGCGGCCGGGTGGCCTTGACCAGGTCGTCGAGGATGACGTTGACGACGTCCTCGTAGAAGATCCCCTGGTCGCGGTACGCCTGCAGGTAGAGCTTCAGGCTCTTGAGCTCGACGCACCGTCGGGCCGGGACGTAGGTGACCCGGATCGTCCCGAAGTCGGGCTGGCCGGTCTTCGGGCAGACCGAGGTGAACTCGGAGCAGGTGTGCTCGATCGTGTAGTCGCGGCCCGGGTGCGGGTTGGGAAAGCTCTCGAGCAGCTCCATGCCACGGCCCATTCTAGCGCGGTCCCGCCGTCGGCTCCTCGGCGCCCGCGGCCGGGGGAAACTCGGAGCGGGCCTCCGCGAGCTCGCGGGCGATCTCCTCTCGGAGGGCCGCCGGTCGCACGACCTGCACGTCGGGCAGGAAGCCCTTGACCCAGGCCTTGAGCTCGAAGCCGAGGGCGACCTCCATGGTCAGCCGCACGGACCCGTCCGCATCGTCCTGGAGGCGCTGGCTCTCGTGCCACGTGCGCTCGCGGATGTAGCTCGCCATCGAGGGCCGGAAGAGGAGCTCGACGGTCTGGGCCTCCCCCCCGGAGATGCCGAAGGCGGAGCGGGCGTACTCGGAGGGGTTGAAGTTGGCGGGGATCTCGAAGCCCTCTTCGAGGACCTCCATCTTCTGGACGCGCTCCACCGCGAACGTGCGCACCTCGGCGTAGTCGTGGGCCCTCGCGTAGAGGTACAGCCCCCCACGGTAGTACACCATGCGGTAGGGATCGACGGTGTAGCTCTTCGTTCGCCTGGACTGGAAGGAGTAGTACGCGATCCGCACCTGCCTCTGATGGAGGATCCCGTCGATGAGGCCGGCGATGACGTCCTGCTTGCGAGAGTAGTCCTTCCAGGGATCGGGACGAGTCGAGAACAGCTCCTGGATGCGCTCCAGGTAGGGCAGGCTCCGCTCGGGCAGGGCCTCGCTGATCTTGGCGAAGGCCGACTCGAGCTCCTGGGCGAAAGGCGCCCCCCCGAGAAACGACAGCATGTTCCGGCTGAAGAAGAGAGCGGCCAGCTCGGACAGGGTGAAGCTCTGGGTCAGGCGCTGCTGATAGCCCTCGATCAGCCGCCAGACCTTCTTGCCGTCCCGGCGCTCGTCGTAGAGGGGAAAGCCCGCCTCCTGCAGCGCCTCGAGGTCGCGGCGGATCGTCCGCTCGGTCACTCCGTGCTCCCGGGCCAGGGCAGCCGCGTTCGTCCAGCGGCCCGCCTCGATGGTCTTCAGGATCTTCCACTGCCGGATGACCTCGGCGTTGCGCATCCGTTCGCTCCCTCGCCCGGCGATTCTAGCCCACCACTGCCTCCCCTGCGCTATACTCGGCTGTCCCACCTGGCCGGAGGATCCGATGTCGGATCGTGCACCCAGACTCGGCGACGTGATCGACGACTACTGCCCACGGTGTCGCCTGCTGCTGAACCACGACGTGACCAGCCTCTACGAGGACCAGGTCGCCAAGGTGACGTGCCGCACCTGCCACAACGCCCACGACTACCGCCACGCCCAGGTGCCGGCCCGGCGGAAGTCCAGGGAGCGCGAGAAGAAGACCCTCCTCGAGCAGGTCCTGGCCTCGATGCCGAAGCCACCGGACCCGCCGCCCGCACCGCCTGCTCCCGCCCGCAAGAAGCGGGACCTCTGGGCCGAGGTCGAGAGGATCAAGGGGCAGAAGAAGGACTGACGGTGCGCGCCGTCGACCTGATCCAGCGCAAGCGGGACGGGGGCGAGCTCAGCCAGGAGGAGATCGACTTCTTCGTCCGCGGCTACGCTCGTGGCCAGATTCCCGACTACCAGGCCTCGGCGCTGGCCATGGCCGTGCTCTTCCGCGGGATGAGCCCCGCGGAGCTGTCCGCCCTGACCGGGTCCATGATGCGCTCGGGCGAGGTGCTCGACCTCTCCGACCTGCCCGGCCCCAAGGCCGACAAGCACTCGACCGGTGGCGTCGGGGACAAGACGAGCCTGGTCATCGCGCCGCTCGTCGCGGCCTGCGGGGTCTACGTGCCCATGATCTCCGGGCGCGGGCTCGGACACACCGGGGGGACCCTGGACAAGCTGGAGTCCATTCCCGGCTTCCGCGTCCACCTCGGCCTCTCCGAGTTCCGGTCCGTTCTGGGGCGGTGCGGTCTCGCCCTCATCGGACCCACCCCCGAGATCGCCCCCGCCGACCGCAGGCTGTACGCCCTGCGCGACGTCACCGCCACCGTCGAGAGCCTCCCCCTCATCGCGGCCTCGATCATGAGCAAGAAGATGGCGGAGGGAATCGACGTCCTCGTCCTCGATGTCAAGTCGGGCGACGGGGCCTTCCTGGGGGGCCTGGACCAGGCGAGGGAGCTGGCCCGGGCCATGATCGGGATCGGTCGGGAGATGGGGCGGAAGGTCGAGGCCCTGGTGACGGCCATGGACCAGCCACTCGGTCGAACCGTCGGCAACGCCCTCGAGGTGGCCGAGGCCATCGCGACCCTGAAGGGACGCGGCCCTCGGGACCTCGAGTCCCTCTCGATCGAGCTCGCGGCCCGGATGGTGCACCTGTCGACCGGGATCGCCCTCGACGTGGCTCGGGGCCGCGTGCGGGGGGTCCTGGGCTCCGGAGCGGGGCTGGAGAAGCTCCGGGAGGTCATCGGCCTTCAGGGGGGCGACCCCCGGGTCTGCGACGATCCCTCGCTCCTGCCCCGCGCCTCCGAGACCGTCGTGGTCCAGGCCGACCGCGACGGCCGCGTCCGGCGTCTGGGGGCGCGCGGCATCGGGCACGCGGCCATGCTCCTCGGCGCCGGCCGCGAGATCGTCGAGGGCGGCGTCGACCCCGCCGTCGGCTTCGTCTTCCACAAGAAGGTGGGCGACCCCGTCGCCGTCAACGAGCCCATCGTGACCGTGCACGCCGGATCGGCGGGACGACTCGAGAGGGCCCTGCCCGTCCTCCGCTCTTCCATCGAGGTCGGCCGCGGGGCCCCGGGCCCGGGCCAGCTGGTCCTCGACCGACTGGCCTGAGAGATCATGGAAGGAGGCCGATGCCCGCCCTGCTCCTGCTGAGCGCCACCACCGGGCCCCTGGGGGGCCTCCGCGGGGGGCTGGACCTGAGCCTGGCCCAGAGGGCCACCGGCCTGCTGGGGCTCGTCGTCATCCTGGCCATCGCCTGGCTCCTGAGCTACGACCGGCGGCGCGTCCCCTGGCGCCTCGTGGGGATGGGCGTCCTCCTCCAGGCCGCCTTCGGCGTCCTCGTCCTCAAGACGAGCCCGGGTCGCTGGTTCTTCGAGAGGGTCGGGGGCGTGGTGAACGGCCTGCTGGCCTTCAGCCGGGAGGGAGCCCACTTCATCTTCGGCAACCTGGTGGCCAACACGGTGCCGGTCGGTGTCCCCGGCCCCGGCGACGCCCTCGACACGAGCGCCGGGTTCGTGGCCCAGAGCCTCTCCAGCTTCGCCTTCGGAGTGCTGCCCACCATCGTCTTCTTCTCCACGCTGATGACGGTCCTCTACTACCTGGGGGTCATGCAGCTCGTGGTCAAGGGCCTGGCCTGGCTCATGCAACGGACCCTGCGCACCTCGGGGGCGGAGACGCTGTCCGCCAGCGGAAACATCTTCCTCGGGCAGACGGAGGCCCCGCTGCTGATCAAGCCCTTCGTCGAGACGCTGACCTCCTCGGAGCTGTTCACGGTCATGGTCGGCGGCTTCGCGACGGTGGCCGGGGGCGTCTTTGCCGCCTACGTCCTGATGCTCCGGGGCTTCTTCCCCGACATCGCCGGCCATCTCGCCGCGGCGAGCGTGATGAACGCCCCCGCGGGCCTGCTCCTGTCGAAGATCATCCGCCCGGAGACGGAGACCCCGATGTCCCGGGACGCCCTCCACGTGGTCGTCGAGAAGACCGACGCCAACGTGGTCGAGGCGGCGGCGAGCGGGGCGGGGACGGGGGTCCAGCTCGCCCTCAACGTGGGGGGGATGCTCATGGCCTTCATCGCCCTCATCGCCATGATCAACTTCGCCGTCGGCTGGGCGGGAGGCCTGGTCGGGATCGACGGCCTCAGCCTCCAGTCCATCTTCGGGACCCTCCTGAGGCCGCTGGCCTGGGTGATGGGGGTGCCGTGGCACGAGACCGGGTACGTGGGGGGCCTGATCGGCATGAAGGCGGTCCTGACCGAGTTCGTGGCCTACGCCCAGTTCGGAGCGGACATGACCTCGGGCGCGGTGAGCCTGTCCCCTCGCGCCACGATCATCACCGCCTACGCGCTCCTCGGCTTCGCGAACTTCGCGAGCATCGGCATCCAGATCGGCGGCATCGGCGGCATCGCCCCCTCCCGTCGCGCCGACCTCGCCCGCTTCGGCGTCCGGGCCATGATCGCCGGCAACCTGGCCGCCTTCATGTCGGCCACCCTCGCGGGGATCCTCCTGTGAGCGACCTCCTGGCCCGCCTCGACGAGGCGGCGGCGGTGGTCCGGGAACGGACCTCCCTCCGGCCGACGATCGGCGTGGTGGCCGGCTCCGGCCTCGGGGCCTTCGCCGACAGCCTGGAGGACGGGATAGTCGTCCCCTTCGACGAGATCCCCCACTTCCCCGCCCCCACCGTCGCCGGCCACGGCGGCGCCCTCGTGGTCGGGCATGCGGGTGCAGTGCCGGTGGCCGCCCTGAAGGGGCGCGTCCACGCCTACGAGGGCTACGCCCTCGACCAGGTCGTCTTTCCGGCCCGCGTCCTCGGCCGGCTCGGGGTGCGCACGCTCGTGGTCACCAACGCCGCGGGGGCCATCAACCCGCGCTTCCAGCCCGGCGAGATCATGGTCCTGAGCGACCACATCAACCTTCTCGGCAACCCCCTCACCGGCCCGAACGAGGACCGGCTCGGCCAACGCTTCCCCGACATGTCGGACGCCTACGACCGGCCGCTGCGCGAGCGCGCGCTGGCCGTCTGCGACAACGTGGGGGTCAAGGCCCACGAGGGCGTCTACATCGCCGTCCCCGGGCCGTCCTACGAGACGCCCGCCGAGATCCGCATGGCCCGGACCCTGGGGGCGGACGCGGTCGGCATGTCGACCGTGCCCGAGGTGATCGCCGCCCGCCACATGGGGATGCGGGTTCTCGCCGTGTCCTGCTTGACCAACCGGGCGGCGGGCGTCTCCGAGGAGCCCCTCGACCACCGGGACGTGCTCGCGGTGACCGAGCGGCTGAGGTCGACGCTGGTCGAGGTGCTCACCCGCCTCGTGACGGAGGCGGCGGAGGCACCATGACCCGCTCCCGGACGAGACGCCGTCCCTCCCCAGCCGCCCTCGCCGAGATGGTCCGCCTCGCCGCCGAGGCCCGCGCGCACGCTCACGCGCCGCACTCCTGCTTCCCGGTGGGCGCCGCCCTCAAGATGCGCACCGGCGAGATCGTCACCGGCTGCAACATCGAGAACGCATCCTACGGCCTGTCCATGTGCGCGGAGAGGGTGGCGGCCTACAAGGCGGTCTCGGAGGGCCTCGCCGGCTTCGACGCGATCGCGATCGTCACCGACGCCGACCGACCCACCCCTCCCTGCGGCCCCTGCCGGCAGATCCTCTGGGAGCTCTGCGGCAACCTCACCGTGCACATGGCGACGCTCAAGGGACGCTCGCGGACCCTCCGGCTCCGCGAGCTCCTGCCGCACCCCTTCGACGACAAGAGCCTCTGACCGACTGGACCCGGGGACGTCGAGGCTGCGGCGGCCGGGACCCGGCGAGGACCCTGCCTCAATTCGAGGCTTGCGGGGCCCCGCAGCCGGGTGGCCGGCCGCAGCCGGCCGAGCCGGAACAACGGAAGGGGTCAGGTCCCAAACGTTGCCTCCGGCGAGCCTGACGACGCGGGGCGAAGGGGGGGAGGAACAACGGAAGGGGGAGGGGAGACGCGGGGGCGGGCCCGCCACGACGCCCAGCGCGGGGCGAAGGGGAGGGAACGAGGTCAGGTCTTGTTCAGAGGGCACCACGACACGCGAAGAACACGACCTGACTATGCACCGTAGACGACGATGTCCTTGAGGTTGCGGTAGCGCTCGTTGTAGTCGAGGCCGTACCCGACCACGAACTCGTCCTCGATGGTGAACCCCACGTAGTCGACGTGGACGCTCACCAGGCGGCGGGCGGGCTTGGAGAGCAGGGTCACGACCTTGAGGGAGCGGGGTCCACGGGCGCCGAGGAGGTTGGTCAGGTAGTTCAGGGTCAGACCGGTGTCCACGATGTCCTCGACCACGAGCAGGTCCCGGCCCTCCAGCCCCTGGTCGAGGTCCTTGACCAGCTTCACCTCGCCGGTGGACTTGGTGGCCCGGCCGTACGAGGACACGGCGATGTAGTCGAGGGTGAGGGGCAGGTCGATGGCCTGGGCGAGGTCGGTCATGAAGGGACAGGCCCCCTTCAGGACGCCGACCAGATGCGGCTCGCGTCCCGAGTACTCGGCGGTGATCTCCGCCCCCATCTCCCGGACGCGGGCCTGGATCTGGTCGAAGGAGAGTAGAACCTTCATCGAGCCGCCTCCATGACAGGCGCCGATCATACCGTGCTCCGGGGCCGCCGGCGCCAACGTGGCTCCTCTTGGCGCGGCCCGGCGACGCTGCGGTCCGGAGCCCCGGAGTCCCGGGGGTCGTTCGCCTCGCCCGGTCGAGGGAGATCCCGAGTCACTGGGGTCAGGTCTGCCCTCACATTCTTGACATGCAAGGGTTTCCGCATCCCGGGATCCGAAAAAAGGGCGGATCTTTTGGCGCCCCGCCCTCGTTGTATGGAGTGATGCCGGGCGCCGCAACCGCGGCCGCGGTGAGGCTCGCGCGCTCGTGGGGTAGAATTCATCCTTTTACCGGTGGTGGCTGTCCAAAGAAGAGGCAAGCCTGGAGGCACGAAGGACATGAGACCTAGGATTTCGGCGCTATGCGCCCTGCTGCTCGCGCTCGCCCTGGTCCCCGGCGCGGCAGCCCAGGACCAGCGGGAGCAGCAGACCCTGAGACTGTCGCTGGACGAAGCCGTCGAGCGAGCCCTCGACAACAACGTCGACATCGCGGTCGAGCAGTTCAACCCCGAGATCGCCGCCCAGAGCGTGATCTCGGCCGAGGGCTACTACGTCCCGTTCGTGTTCGCGAACCTCGACTACAACTCGACGGACTCCAAGGGGACGAACTTCTTCAGCGGCGGCGACGTGGTCAACACCAAGAACCAGGTCTGGAACGTCGGGGCCCAGCTCCCGGTGAAGACCGGCGGCGACATCCAGTTGAGATGGGACAATCGTCGCAGCGACACCAACAACGCCTTCACGACCTTCAACCCGATCTACCGCTCGAACATCTCGCTCAACATCACCCAGCCCCTGCTGGCGAACCTCAAGATCGACGCCCCCCGGCGCCAGCTCAGGCTCTCCAAGATCAACCGCCAGATCTCGGACATCCAGTTCCGCCAGAGCGTCATCAACGCCGTGGCCACCACCAAGCTCTACTACTACGACCTCGTCTACGCCATCGACAACCTGCGGGCGGCCAACGACAGCCTCAACCTCGCCAAGAAGCTGCTCGAGGAGAACGAGATCCGAGTCAAGGTCGGGACCATGGCCCCCCTCGACATCGTCGAGGCGCGCTCGGAGGTGGCGGCCCGCGAGGTGGACGTCATCGTGGCCGAGAACCTGGTCGCCAACACCGAAGACAATCTGAAGCGGGTGATCTTCCCCGAGAACGACCCCAACATGTGGGCCACCGAGCTCGTCCCCACGACGGCCCCGGTCGCGGAGCCCATGGAGGTCAATCTGGATGCCGCGGTCCGGAGCGCCCTCGACAACCGGACCGACGTGGTGGCCGCCCGCAAGGCCCTCGAGCGCTCGGACCTCGACGTGCTCTACCGAAGAAACCAGACGAAGCCGAGCCTCGACCTCCTGGCCGGCTACGGCGGATCGGGCGCCGGCGGGACCCAGATCATCCGCGAGCCCCCGATCGGCGGGGACATCGTCGAGACGATCCCCGGCGGGTACGGCGATGCCCTGAGCGAGGCCTTCGGCAACGACTTCCCCACCTGGAACATCGGCGTGCAGTTCTCGTACTCGATCCCCAACAAGACCAACAAGTCGCTGGCCGCACAGGCCCGCCTGAGCCGCGAGCAGGCGCTGGTGTCCCTCCGACGTCTCGAGCTGCAGGTGGCGCAGGAGGTCCGCACCGCCGGACGCGGCGTGCTCTCGGGCTTCCAGGCGGTGGCCTCCACCGCGGCCGCGCGGGATCTGGCGACGGAAAGGCTCGACGCCGAGCAGAAGAAGTTCGACGCCGGGATGTCGACCACCTTCCTGGTCAACCAGGCCCAGCGCGACCTCGCCACCGCCGAGGTGGCCGAGCTTCGGGCCATCGCGGAGTACCGCAAGAGCCTGGTGAACTTCCAGCGGGCGCAGGAAGCGGGGGTGAGCTCCCTCGGCGGCGCGGTCGTCCTGGGGGGCAGCTCCAGCAGCCAGAGTGGTCAGGCCGTTCTCTCGGGCGCCGCCGCCTCGTCGGTGGGCCAGGCCACGGGGATCTTCTGATCCCCTCCGCGGAAGGCGGCGGCGGGTAGAATCGGGGCGTGAACGCCCCGATTCTCCTGGCCGCCGCTGTCCTCGCCGCACCGCCGGCGACGCCGCTCCGGGACACGCTGGTGGTGGCGACCCTGACCGACCCGGTGAGCCTCGAGCCCCACCGCGCCACCGACGTCCTCGGGGCGGAGATCGTCACGAACGTCTGCGAGACGCTCGTGCGCGTCCGCCCGGGCTCGTTGCGGCCGGAAGGGGTCCTGGCCGTGAGCTGGGCCACGCGTGACCAGCGCCACTGGACGCTGACGCTCCGCCCGGGCGTCTTCTTCCAGGACGGCACCCCCTTCGATGCCGACGCCGTCGTGGACAACCTCGAGCATCTCCGCGGGGAGCGGGGCTTCCCCGGCAGCGCCGCGCGGATCGGCCCCCACGTCGTCCGCATCACCCTCGACCGCGCCAACGCCGCGCTCCTGTCCACCCTCTCCCAGCACTTCTTCGCCATCCAGAGCCCGCGTCGGCTCGAGGGTCCGGCCAGCGATCTCCCGGTGGGCACCGGCCCCTTCGGGCTCGTCTCCCGGGAGCCGGGTCGCGTCGTCCTCGAGGCCTTTCGGGACTACTGGGGGGACGTACCCCGGTTGCGCCGCGTGGTCTTCCAGCACTTCCCGGACGACGAGGCGCTGACGCGCGCCCTCATCTCCGGCGAGGCCGACGTCTCCTCCGCCGTCGACCAGGCGCGGGTGGCCCAGCTGCGCGCCTGCGAGGACATCGCGCTCGACGCCCAGAGCGGGCTCAACCTGGGCTATCTCGCCCTCAACAACGAGCGCCCGCCCTTCGACGACCTGCGGGTCCGCCTGGCCGTCGCGCGCGGCCTGGACCGCTCCCTCATCGTCGACGAGATCCTGAAGGGTCATGGCGAGCCGGCCCACACGCCGCTGCCGCCCGCCCTGCTTTCCGAAGACGCCCGGGCCCGCACTCTCGTGCTCGACCCCGAGCGGGCCCGGCGGCTCCTGGCCCGGGCCGGCGTCCCGGACGGCTTCGAGACCACCCTCACCATCTCCCCGGCGCCGCGCCCCTACCTCCCCGAGCCCCGGCGGCTCGCCGAGCTCGTCCAGGAGGGCCTGGCCGCGATCGGGCTCGTGGGACGGATTCGCGAGGTGGCCACCTGGGCGGAGTACGTGGAGCTCACCTCCCGCGGCGACTTCGAGATGGCGCTCCTGGGCTGGCAGGCCGACACCCTGGACCCCAACGACTTCCTCACCGCCCTCCTCGACTCGGGGACCATCGGGACCACGAACCGCAGCCGCTACCGCAACGAGGAGATGGACCGCCTGCTCAAGCGGGCCCGCATGGAGAGCGCCACCCAGATGCGCGGCGCCCTCTACCGCCGCGCCCAGGCCCTCTTCCAGGAGGAGATGCCGTTCGTCCCCCTGTACCACGCCTCGGTGTTCACCGCCCGGCGCCGGACGGTGAACGACCTGGTGACCGGACCCACCGGCACCTTGTTCTACGGCAAGGCCTGGAAGGCGGAGTAGGGGCTAGATCTCCGTGTCGACGAGGTCTTCGAAGGTCTCCCTTCGGCGAATGAGGCGGGGGACGCCGTCCTCGATCATGACCTCGGCGGCGCGGGGGCGCATGTTGTAGCGGGACGACATGGCGAAGCCGTAGGCGCCGGTGTCCCTCACCGCCATCAGGTCGCCCGGCTCCGGGCGCTCCATCTTCCGCCCGCGGGCGAGGAAGTCCCCCGTCTCGCAGACCGGCCCCACCACGTCGACCTCCTCGAGCGTCCCGGCCCGCCGCCTGACCGGCTCCACCCGGTGGAAGGCACGGTAGAGCGCCGGGCGCAGCAGGTCGTTCATCCCCGCGTCCACGACCACGAAGCGACGGTCCCCGTTCTCCTTCACGTACAAGACCCGGGACAGCAGGATCCCGGCCCGGGCCACCAGGGAGCGCCCCGGCTCGAGAACGAGGGTGAGGGGCAGCCCCTCGACCTCGGGCAGGATCCTCTCGGCGAGGCTCCGGGGATCGGCCCCGCCGCCGTTCTCGTAGTCCACGCCCAGGCCCCCGCCCAGGTCGATCGTCTCGAGGGAGAAGCCCTCGGCCAAGAGGTCCCGGCTGAGCGCGGCGAGATCGCGGGCGGCGGTGGCCAGGGGCTCGAGGTCGGTGATCTGCGAGCCCAGGTGGCACTGCACCCCCACGACCTGGATGCCGGGCCGGTGGCGCGAGCGTCGCAGGATCTCCGGGGCCCGGGCGATGGGCACGCCGAACTTGGCCTCGCGCAGGCCAGTCGAGATGTACGGGTGGGTTCGGGGGTCGATGTCGGGGTTCACGCGCAAGGAGACCCGGGCGACGACACCGCGGGCGGCGGCCTCCGCTCCCAGGCGAACGATCTCCTCTTCGCTCTCGACGTTGAACTCGCCGATTCCGCTCTCGAGGCCGAGGCCCAGCTCCTCGTCGGTCTTGCCGACCCCGGCGAAGACGATGCGCTCCGAGGGGAAGCCGGCCCGCAGCGCCGCGCGCAGCTCGCCCCCGGAGACGATGTCCGCCCCCGCTCCCAGCCCGGCCAGGACGCGTAGGATGGCCCCGTTGCCGTTGGCCTTCACCGCGTAGCAGATGCGGTGCGGCACCGCCGCGAAGGCGCTCTCGTAGGCCTTCCACGACTCCTCGATGAGGGCGCGGCTGTAGACGAAGAGCGGGGTGCCGAACCGCACCGCCACGTCGCCCAGCGGCAGGCCGTCGCACTCCAGATCCGCTCCCACTCGCTCGAACCCCGTCATCGATCCACAGCCTCCTCCCCGCCCGCCGCGCGGGCCTCCTCCCCGCGCAGGAGGGTGGCCGCCACTCCCGACAGCCCGACCAGACCCACGAGGTTGGGCAGGATCTGGAGGGCGTTCATCAGGTCGCCCCAGGCCCAGACCAGGTCGACGCGGGTCGTGGCGCCCAGGACGATCAGGCCGCAGTATACCCAGCGGTAGGGCATCACCACCCTCCGGCCGAGGACGTACTCGAGGAACTGCTCACCGTAGTAGCCCCAGCCCAGGAGCGTCGTGTAGCCGAACAGGAAGGCGACCACTGCCACCACCCAGCCCCCCACCACGGGAACGGCGTGGTTGAACGCCTCCGCCACCGCGGCGGTGCTCGTCAGACCGGAGCGCCAGACGCCGGTCACGAGAAGGGCGAGCGCGCTGATCGTGGAGGTGACGAAGGAGACGATGAACACCTCCATCACCGCGGCGTAGCCCTGCTGAACGGGCCGCCGGCTGCGCGCCGTGCCGTAGGCCACCGCCGCCGTCCCGTAGCCCGCCTCGTTGGCGTAGATACCTCGAGCCAGCCCGTAGCGCATCGCCGTCATGACCCCGATCCCGGCCGCACTGCCGACCCCGGCCCGCAGCGAGAACGCCTCGCGCACCACCAGGGCGAGGACGTCACCCAGTCGATCGGCGTGAGTGACGATGACCAGCAGGCCCCCGAGGAGGTAGAGCGCCACCTTCAACGGGGACAGTCTCTCCGCCGCCCGCCCGATCGACTTCACGCCCCCGATGATGACCAGCCAGGCCAGGACCGCGACCCCGATGCCGGTGACGACGGTGGGAACGTGAAAGTGGCTCTCGAAGACGACCGCGATCGAGTTGGGCTGGGTGAAGGTCGTCGTCGTGAGCGCGGCCACCCCGGCGACGAAGGCGTAGCCCCAGGCCAGCCGCCGCAGCCCCAGCCCGTCGCGCAGGTAGTGCATCGGTCCCGCCGAGAGGTAGCCCGTCCCCAGCACCCGGTAGCGGACCCCCAGCACGGCTTCGGTGAACTTGATCGCGGTCGCGAAGAACCCGTAGCACCAGATCCAGAAGAGCGCCCCCGGCCCGCCGGACACGATCGCGGTGGCCACTCCCGCGATGTTGCCGGTCCCCACCGACGCGGCCAGCGCGGTCATGAAGGCCTGAAACGGCGTGAGCGCGCCCTCTCCGCCCCCTCCCGCCGGTCGCAGCGAGGCCAGCGCCTCGCGGAGGTGGCGGATCTGGACGAAGCGGAGACGCACGGTGAGAAAGAGCCCGGTGCCGAGGAGCAGGGCCACCGTCCACGGGCCGAATGCGGCGTCGCTGGCCCGGAAGACCGCCGCGGCGACAGCGTCGCCGGCGGCCTCCAGCATCTGCAGGGGGGACGCGGAAGAGCTCACGTGGTTGTCATCCGGAAGGTCCGGACATGATAGACCATCGCCGACACGGTCGCCGGCGCGTGCTAGTCTCGGCCCGGGCACGGTGAGAGGAGACAGACCGGGCATGAGACGCAGGGAATGGCTCAAGGGGACGGGGGCCCTCGCCGGCGCGGCGGCGCTGCCGGCGACGGAGGCCTCCGCCGGGAGCGAGGGCGAGCTGGTCGTCGAGACCCTTCGCCTCCGCCTGCGCCACACCTGGACGACCACGATGTCCTCCAGCGTGACTCGCGACACCGTTCTCGCCCGATACCGCCGGGACGGGGTGGAGGGTCTCGGCGAAGGCGCCCCCATCGTCCGGTACGACGAAGACGCCACCCGCGCCCGGACCGCCCTCGAGGGCGTCCGGGACCTCCTGCGGGAGGCCGACCCCTGGATCCTGGAGACCCTCCTCCGGAGGGCCTTTGCCCGACTCGAGCACCAGTACGCCGCTCGCGCCGCTCTCGACATCGCCCTCCACGACTGGAGGGGCCGGCGGCTGGGGATGCCGCTCCACCGCCTCTTCGGCCTCGACCCGGCGGACGCCCCCCTCACGACCTTCTCGATCGGGATCGACACCCCCGAGCGAACCCGGCAGAAGGTGCGGGAGGCAGCAGCGTTCCCCGTTCTGAAGATCAAGGTGGGCCTGGCCAGCGACGAGGGCACGATCCGCGCCGTCCGCGAGGTCACGGACAAGCCGCTCCGGGTCGACGCCAACGAGGGCTGGAAGGACCGGGAGACCGCGGTCCGCAAGATCGAGTGGCTGGCCGCCCGCGGGGTGGAGCTCGTCGAGCAGCCGATGCCGGCGCACATGCTGGAGGAGATGGGCTGGGTGCGCGAACGAGTGGGAGTTCCGCTGTTCGCCGACGAGGCCTGCGGACGGGCACCCGACATCCCGGGGCTCGTGGGCGCCTACGACGGCGTCAACATCAAGCTCGACAAGGCCGGTGGCATCCGCGAGGGTCTGCGCATGGTCCACACGGCCCGGGCGTGCGGCCTGGGTGTGATGCTGGGCTGCATGATCTCGAGCTCGGTGAGCACCACCGCCGCCGCGCAGCTCTCGCCCCTGGTCGACTACGCGGACCTCGACGGCCACCTCCTCATCGCCAACGACCCCTGGTCGGGAGTCGAGGTGAAGGAGGGGCGGCTGATTCTCTCCGATCGCCCCGGTCTGGGGCTCATCGTCCGCGAGGGCCCACGGTGAGCGAGCCCCCCCTCGCCCCCGGCGGCGCCGGTCCGGTCCCGCTCGAGTCCCTCGATGCCCGGGCCCTGGGCCGCCTGATCGACCACACACTGCTCAAGCCGGAGGCCACCGCCGACGCCGTCCGCGGGCTGTGCGCCGAGGCCCGCACACACGGCTTCGCCGCGGTCTGCGTGAACCCGGTCTGGGTCTCCCTCTGCGAGGAGGAGCTCGGCGGACACCCGACCCTGGTGGCCACGGTGGCGGGGTTCCCCCTGGGGGCCTCGCTCACCGTGATCAAGGCCGCGGAGGCGGCGCGGGCGGTGGCGGACGGGGCCCGCGAGATCGACATGGTCCTGAACGTGGGCGCCCTCAAGGGCGGAGACGACGAGACGGTCGAGCGCGACGTCTCTGCCGTCGCGGAGGTCTGCCGGGGAGAGGGAGCGGCGGTCAAGGTCATCATCGAGGCCGCTCTCCTCACCGACGAGGAGAAGATCCGGGCCTGCACCCTGGCTCGGCGTGCGGGGGCGGATTTCGTCAAGACCTCCACCGGCTTCGGCCCCGGAGGGGCCACGGCGACCGACGTCGCCCTCATGCGTCGCACGGTGGGTGCGGGCACCGGGGTCAAGGCAGCCGGAGGCATCCGGGACTGGGCCACCGCCCGGGCCATGATCGCGGCCGGCGCGAGCCGGCTCGGCACGAGCTCCGGCGTTCGGATCATCGAGGGATTCCGGGCCGAGACCCGCGGCTAGCTCAGGAGCGGTGCATCCGGCTCATGTAGGCCCGGGCGACACCTTCGCGGTCGAGGCCGATCGTCCGGGCGTACTCCTTCAAAAAGCCCCTCAGGTACACGGGGGCGGGCAGGAGGGCGAAGCGGTCCTCCTCGATGTACTCGAGGAACCGCGTCCCGATCTTCGTGACGCTCGCGATCTGCCGGAGGCTCACACCCCGGGACTCGCGGAGTCGGCGCAGGTCGGCCCCGCTCAGAACGTCCGGGAGCTCCGCCTCCTCGGCCTCGGTCGCGCCCAGAGTGGGGAAAGGCACCACCGAGGCCTCCGGGGACGCGAAGCCGTGGCCGTCGTCGTACTGGCGACGCCGCTCCGGGTCGGCGAGGACCGCGTAGGCCTCCTGGATCCGCGCCCGCTCGGCCTCGATCTCCGCCGGCTCGAGAAGGGAGTAGGTCGCGAGGGCATCCTGGCCGTACATCTCCATCGAGAACCGGTACGCGCGCTCGATCTGCTCTCGTGAGGCGCCGGGCTCGAGGCCCAGGACGTCGTAGAGGTCGTCACGTTCCATCAGGGGCTCACGGCCTCAGTACCCGAGGCCCAGGCTCTCGCCCTTGAGAAGGCCGCGGGTGAGCCGGCGGATCTCCTCCGCCGCTCGGGACGTGGGCGCGTCGGCCATGAACGGCCGACGCCGGCGGGCGGCCTGCCACACCGCGTCCTCGAAGTGCACGAAGCCCGCATAGCTCGCGTTCAGCCCGAGATGCCGGCTGCAGGCCGCCACCAGCTGATGGCCGATCTCCACGTCCCGCTCGTCGCGCACCTCGTTGACCACGAAGCGAGGTCGGAAGGCGCTCATCTCCCGGCGCAGCAGCGCCGCCTCCTCCGGGTCCTCCTTCTCCAGACGCTCGATGAGATCGACGGGGGTGCGCAGGCCCAGATCGTTCTTGGGGTCGAGCGCCGCCTCCACCAGGCGACGGGTCCCCTCGTGCCTCGAGGCCGCTCGGAGCCTTCGATAGAGCCCACCCTTGATGAAGCGGTACCCGTTCTCGATCGAGCTGGGCTCCGGCACCACGGTGAGGATCGACACGTCGGAGATCAGGAAGAAGTCGAGGATGTTGAAGGAGGTGCCGGCCCCGATGTCGATGAGCACCACGTCCACGTCCAGGCCGCGGATCTTCCTCAGGACCCGCACCTTCTGGAGGTGCTTGATGTTGGCGGCGGTGAGCAGGTCGGCGGCACCGCTCAGGAGCCGGAGCCCGGGGACGCCGGTCTCGGTGAGGGCCTCCTCGAGGGTGTCCAGCCGGCGCTGGATGAAGTCGGCGAGCGTGGCCGAGGGGGCGGGCAGGCCCAGGCAGGTGTGGAGGTTGGCCCCGCCGAGGTCGGCGTCGACCACCACCACCCGCTGCCCCATCCGCGCGAGCTGCCACCCCAGGGAGGCGGCGATGAGGGACTTCCCGATGCCCCCCTTGCCCCCGCCCACCGACCAGATCTGCCGCTGCTTCGCCGCGGACCCCACGGAGAGCGCCTCGGAGACGGTGAGGGCCATCAGTCGAGACGGACGCTGGTCATGACCGCGTCCAGCAGCGCCCGCTCCTTCCTGGACTTCTTCCACACCCGGCGCGGGGCCATGCCCACCACGCACAGCGACTCGCCCCCGCCGACCACCGTCACGTGGCGCTGTCGCCAGTCTCCGTGGCCCTCCACCGGCTCGTCGTAGTGGACGACGAAGGCCGAGTCGAGGGCCTTGCGCTCGCCGATCCATCCCCCACGAAACTCGTACTCGTAGTCGACCTGGGGCGCGGCCTTCATCGGGTCGGTCAGCCTCTCCTGCATGCACTGCACGTGGTAGCTGTCCAGGCCCACCTCGCCCTCACGACGCAGGATCCGAACGATCAGGGATCCGCCGCGGGCCTCGGTGATCTCGGGCACGCCGGGACGGCTCTCCACCACCCAGTCCTCCGGGGTGCGCAGGGTGATCGTGCCGGCGGCGTTCTGGTGCTCGGCGACCAGGGCGACGGGCGGTGCGTCCCTCGCTCCGGCCGAGGCGCCGACCAGCACAAGGCCGACGAGCGCGGCTTTCGCCAGGTCATCCATTCCAGAGCCTCGGGCACCTAAGGATAATGGGCCTCAGGTCCTGCTTCAAGTCCGGGGCCTCAACCTGCCGTGCTCGCAGGCTTCAGCCGTCCCGGCAGCTCCATCTTCATCGAGCCGCAGCCGGAGGGGTCCCGGCCACGCCGAACCGCGATCATCTCGGCCAGGATGCTCACCGCGATCTCCTCCGGGGTCTGGGCTCCGATCTCGAGGCCCAGGGGGGCGTGCACCGAGGCCAGCCGTTCGGCCTTCACCCCCCTCTCGGCGAGGGCAGCGAAGATGTGGACGATCTTGGCCCGGCTCCCCAGGAGTCCCACGAAACGCAGGTCGCGCCCGAGTACCGCTTCGAGCGCGACCGCGTCGCCCTGGTGCCCGCGGGTGACCACCACCGCGAAGGTGTTCGGGCCGAGGGTCATCCTGGCCGCCGCCCCGGGAAAGTCGTCGACCACCAGGAGATCGGCCTCGGGGAAGCGCTCGGCGTTGGCGAACTTCGCACGGTCGTCGGCCACCTCCACCCGGAAGCCGCAAGCGTGAGCCATGCGCGAGAGCGGCTGGGCGACGTGCCCCGCTCCGAACAGGCACAGAACGGGCGTTCCCTCGATCGGCTCGATGAAGACCTGCATCCTGCCCCCACAGACGAGCCCGTCCTCCCCCGCCTCGTCCGGCGTGAGGTCGTAGCTCGCCAGCTGCGCCCGCCGGTCGGCGATGGCCTGGCGCGCCCGCCGCATCATCTCCGCCTCGAGGCACCCCCCGCCGATCGTCCCCACGATCCGCCCGTCGGCATGGACGAGCATCCGGGCCCCGGCCTTCTGCGGCGTCGACCCCTGCGTGGACACCACGGTCACCAGCGCCGCCGGCTCTCCCGCGGCCTCGGCCCCGAGGGCCGCCTCCAGTACCTCGCGCATGACCTCCCTGCTAGCTCACGGTGGCGCCGAGACCCTCGAGGGCGGCCTCCAGCTTCCTGCGGTCCAGGGGCGGGGCGAGGCAGGTCCGGAAGAGGCTGGCCTGCGCGCCGAGATCGGCGGCGACGGCGAGGGCGATGAGGGGCACGTCCCGTGTCACGTCCTGGGCCCGGAGCCGCTCCGCCACCTCCCCCGCCCGGAGTCGGGGCAGGATCCGGTCGAGGACGACCGCCGCCGGCTGCAACCGCGCCGTCGCCTCGACCGCTTCCACCCCGTCCGCCGCCTCCTCCACCACGAAGCCCGCCTCCTCCGCCACGCGCCGGATCTCCCGGCGGGTGATCACGTCGGCGGCGGCCACCACCAGCACCGGCGCGTGCGACTGGGCCCCGGCCCCGAAGAGGGGGAGCGTGAGCGCGAAGGTCGATCCCTCGCCCGGCGTGGAGTCCACCTCGAATCCTCCCCCGTGGGCGCGAGCGATCCGCTCGCAGATGGACAGGCCCAGCCCGAAGCCCTCGATCCCGGTGGCCTCCCGGTCGTGGACCCGCGAGAAGGGGCGGAAGAGCAGCCCGGTCTTCTCCGGGGCGATGCCGATGCCCTGATCGGAGACGCTCACCACCGCCCTCTCCCGATCGCGACGCACGCCGAGGCGCACCTCCCCGCCCCTCGGCGAGTACTTCACCGCGTTCGAGAGCAGGTTCTCGGCGACCTCGGCGATCCGCTCTCCGTCCGCCCAGCAGGGAAGCGGCTCGTCGGGCAGGTCCAGCACGACGGGATGCGTCGGGTCCTTCGGGAACCGCCGCGCCGCCTCCCGAAGGCAGGCGCCCAGATCGATCAGCCGAAAGTCGAAGGCGAACTGGCCCGTCTCGAGCCGCGTCGTCTCCAGCGTCCGGTCCATGAGCCCGGCCATCCGGGTGGCGGCGTCGACGATGAGAGCCGCCCGCTCCCGGCGCTCCTCCTCGTCGGCGTTCGGCCGCGCCTCCAGCATCTCCGCCCACCCCAGGATGGCGGCCAGGGGCGTCCGGAAGTCGTGAGCCACGACGTTCACCAGCTCGCTCTTGGTACGGTCCAGCTCCACCAGGCGCGCGTTCGTGTTCTCGAGGGTCTCGTAGAGCCCGGCGGTGCGGAGAAGGATCGCGACCCCGTCGGCCAGCGTCTCCAGGGCGATGACCTGCCCCCGGTCGAAGGCCCCCACGCGGTCGCTCTCCACGTAGAGGAGCGCGGTTACCTCGCCGCCGGACACGATCGGCACGGCCAGGGCGTTTCGGCTGTCCGGTACCAGCGGCGTAAAGCCCGGAGTCGAGGCCTCGGCCCACATCACCGTCCGACGCTCGGTGATGGCCAGGGCGACGGGGCCGCCGGCGGGAACGGTCTTCACCTGTCCCTCCGGCGGCGGCTCGCGGGCGGCGGAGGTGACCACCCCCAGCATTCCCGACTCCAGCTCCGGCTCGAGCATGGCCACGATGGAGTGCTGAAACGCCTCCTGGATCCGGCACACCGTCGACTCCAGGATGCGGTCACGGGACAGCACGCCGGCGGTCTCCCGCAGCACGCTGTTGACGAGGGCCAGCTGCTCGCTGCGCTCGCGCTCCGCGGCAAAGGCCACGGAGTTCGCGACCGCGATCGAGAGCTGCCCGGCGAACCGGGTGAGGTAGTCGAGGTCGTCGTCGTTGAAAGGCGGCGAGCCCGACTGACGGGTGGCGTTGAGCACACCGTACAGCACGGAGGTCCCGCGGGCGCGGTCGAAGTGCGTCAGGGGGATGCAGAGGAGGCGCTCGACCGGCTTGTCGCCGGGGATCCAGTCGGCGTGGGCCTGCACGTCGTTCACGAGCAGGGGCAGCAGGTCCCGGGCCACGCGTCCGGCGATGCCCTCGCCGAGGCGGAACAGGGGCGTGTCCTCGGCCCCGCGGTGCTCGCCCGGTCCCCAGGCCGCGAACAGCCGCAGGACCTGCTCCCCCTCGTCGAAGCGGAAGACGGAGGTGTGAGCGGCGCGGATCAGGCGTCCCGCCTCCTCGGTGGCGCGGACGAACAGCGCCTTCAGGTCCCGGATGGCCGCGGTCTCGAGGCCGAGATCGTACAGCGTCGCCATCTGCCGGGCGATGTGCTCGGTCGCCGCCTCGCTGTCCGCGCGCTGCAGGGCCAGGGCGAGGTGTCCGCCGAGGGTGGAGAGCAGGCTGGTCTCCTCCTCGTCGAAGGGCTCGGCCGAGCGGCGGCTGACCACCAGGACCCCGAGGGCGTGCCCGCCCGCACGCACGGGCACGGCCAGCTCGGCCACGTTGGCCGAGCGCGACGCCTCCAGGGGCGTCGAGAGCCGCGCGGCCCAGCGCAGGGACTCGGTGTTGGGAGGGGACGCGATCGCTCCCACCTCGTACTCGGGAACCGGGACGTCTCCTCCTCCGAGCGCGTGGAAGGCCACGTAGTCGTAGGCGAGGTCGGCGTGGACCCGACGCACGGTCAGCTCGAGGAGTCGACTGCGTCCCGAGACCGCGGCCATGTCCCCCACCAGGGCGGCCAGGCGCTCGTAGCGCCCCGCCTGCCGTCTCTGGCGGTCGAAGGTCTGACGGCTTCTCAGGAAGGTGGCCACCGGTCCGGCGAAGGTGGACAGGATCTGCACGTCGGCGTCGGTGAAGCCGCCCGGCTTGTCCGCGGCGCCGAGCAGACCGATGAGCTCGCCGGCGGCCAGGAGGGGCACGAGGACCACGGACTGCGCCTCGGCCAGCAGGCCGATCTCCTGCGCGAGGCGGAGGTCGGACGACGGCTCGTTGCTCACGTAGGGGCGTCCGCTGCGAGGGTTCCAGAGGCTGCGGTACTCGGGACGGGGAACGTAGCGGAAGGCACGAGCCTGGTCGTCGTCCAGGCCGTGAACGGGCAGGGCGGCCTCCATCACCCGGGTCGCCGGGTCGTGGAGGGCGATGCCGACGGTGGGCGCCCCCAGCAGCCGGGCCAGCCGCTGCGTGAGCATGCGATTGAAGTCCGCCGGCTCCGCGATCAGCGACCAGTCCCGGCCGATCTCGTGGAGCTGGGCGAGATCGCGGGCCCGGGCCTGGGCCTCCTCGCGACTCCGCACCAGCTCGTCGTGCATGGACTTCAACCGCAGGAAGGCCCTCACCTTGAGGATGAGGGCGGGCGTGTCCACCGGCTTGTGGAGGAAGTCGTCGGCCCCGGCCTCGTAGCCCCGCCGAACCGCCACCGGATCCCCGAAGGCGGTCATCATGATCACCGGCAGCGAAGGGCCGTAGGCGTCCCTCATGCGCTCGCACGTCTCGAAGCCGCTCATGCCGGGCAGTCGGAGATCGAGGAGGACCAGGTCGAACCTCTCGCGGGCCAGGGCCTCCAGCCCCTTCTCGCCCGACTCGGCGCGCGTGGCCGGATATCCGTGCAGTCCGAGGAGGTCGACCAGGGTCTTGCCGACCATCGGATCGTCGTCGATGACGAGCACCCGGGTCATGGGAAGAGGCAGTGTTGCGCCAGAGGCAGCGCCAGTCAAGCCGCCCACGATATACTTGCGCCCGCTACCACGGGAGGCTCCGGCCTGAACGATGGGCGACCCCTCCACTGCGCGCGAGGCGCTCTCCCTCCTCGGTGAGGTGTACCGGGAGAACCGCACGGGAGTCCTGTGCCTCGAGGCCGGGGCCCGCGCTCTGCGCGCCGCCATCCGGGACGGCCACGTCGTGGGTCTGTGTCCACCCCCCGGGGCCCCGCCGGCCGTCCCGGACCCGTTCTCCGATCCCGACGACTCGGCGAAGCGGAAGCTCGAGCAGGTCCTCATCGAGGTCGGCCTGCGCCGCCCGCGCGAGAGTCCTCCGGCGGCGGGCCCCTCGGTGGGCGAGCTCCGCGATCGACTCGTGTCCGGCCTGGCTAACGGAGCGGCCGGGGCCAGGTTCGACGAAACGGACGACCTGCCCCAGCAGGCCCTCCCCCTGAGCGGGGGCACGGAGCCCCTCATCCTCGAGGCTGTGCGTCGGGTGGCCGAGGCCGACGCGATTCGAGGGCTGCTCGGCGACCTGGACCAGCCACTGACCGCAGTTCCGGTGGCGGCCGACCAGCGGACCCTCACCCTGACCGAGGGGGCCCTGCTCTCGCGAGTCGACGGGGTGGGCACCGCGCGCCAGGTCCTGGGGAGCGCGCCGCTGGAGGCCGACGACGCCCGGCGGGGCCTGGTCGGGCTTCTTCTGACCGGCCGCGTGCGGTACCAGCCCGTTCCCCCGCCCCACGCGTCCAGGCCCCCCGAGGCCCCGCCCGCCACTGCCGAGCCCCCGCGGGGAGGCGGTCACGAGACGCCGGGCGGCGGCGGCACCGGGCCGGACCCCGCTCCCGAGCCCGCTCCCGAGCCCGCTCCCGAGCCCATTCCCGAGCCCATTCCCGAGCCCATTCCCGAGCCCATTCCCGAGCCCATTCCCGAGCCCATTCCCGAGCCCATTCCCGAGCCCGTCCCTGAGCCGCCTCCCGAGCCGCGAGCCAGCGCGCCCCCCGAGCCGGCACCGGAGCCCCCCCCGGAGTCCGCGGACCCGATGAGCGCCGAGGCGCAGGCGGAGAGGCAAGCGATCCTCGGGTTGGCTCAGTCGCTTCCCCTCCTGAGCCACTTCGCGGTCCTCGGGCTCGAACCCGGATGCACCGATGCCCAGGTTCGGCGCGCCTACGTCGCGCGGGTCAAGCGCTTCCACCCGGACGCGCAGCGCGACCCGTCCCTGCGCGACCTCCACGACGTCCTCGACAGAATCTTCATCCGCGTGTCCGAGGCCTGGGAGGTGCTCGGCAAGGAGGAGAGCCGCACCGCCTACGAGTCCCGCCTCCACGCCGATACCGCGGGCCGCGGAAGGGCGGAGCCGCCGAGCCCGGACGGGTCGAGGGACGACGCGCCGGACGACGGCGAGGAGACGCTTCGGCAAGCCGAGCGACTCTTCGGCGAGGACCGCTTCTGGGACGCCATCCAGATCCTCGAGTCGGCGATTCCACGACTGCAGCCACAGGGCCGCCGGCACCGCGGAGAGCTCCTGTTGGCGCGGTCCTACGCCCGGAACCCGAAATGGGTCCGTCGCGCGGAGAAGACGTTGCAGGGCATCGTGCAGGAGGACCCTGGCAACGCCGAGGCCCACTTCCAGCTGGGCCTGCTCTACAGAAGGGGCGGCCTCAGCGCCCGCGCCCACGCCATGTTCCGCAAGGCCGTCGAGCTGCGCCCCGGCTACCGCGAGGCGGCGGCACAGATCGCGTCGAGCGAGGCCCCGGCGACCCGGGGCCTCCTGCGCCGCCTCTTCAGGGGTTGACGCCGGGGCGGCTCCCCTCAGATGAACAGGTGCTCGTCGTCGTCGCCGTGGCGACGGCCCTCTCGCGCCGTCCGCCGGTCCTCTCGCCCCAGCTCGCGGAAGACGCCGACACCCTTCTGGATGCCTCGCAGCAGGGCCACCAGGTGCGAGAAGGGGCGCAGGGGCCGGGCCACCAGGCGCCGCGCCACCGTCAGCGTGTCCTCGACCGTCTCGATGGTGTCGGCCAGCACGACGTCGATCCGCCGCGCCTGGACGGTGGCGAGATCGCTGATCTCGGCGAGGTTCCGGCCAATCCGGTCGAGGCCCTCCACGGCGGGAGCGATCCGCTGCTCGAGGTTCTCCTGCAGGGCGTCGACCCGTGCGGTGAGGCGGATGACGGCCAGCGCCATCGCCACGAGGAAGCCAGCCTGCACCACCCCCGCGACGGCGATCATGCCCAGGAACACGACCACCCAGGTCTCCATCGGGGGCTAGCTCTTCCCCTTTTCCTCGCGCTCCTCGCGATAGGCCTGCTTGCCGGCCTCGACCGCCGCCGCCAGACGCTCGCGCCTCTTCTCGAGCGCCCCCTTCTGACGGTCCACGTAGTCCGTGGCGTCGTCGAGGGCCGCCTTGCTCTTCTCCCTCGCCTGCTCGCCCAGGCGACGGCCCCGGTCCTCGGCCTCCCGCCACCGCTCGCCGAGCATCTCGCGGGTCTCCCGGCCCGAGCGCGGGGCGAGGAGGACGGCCGCAGCCGCACCCGTCAGCGCGCCAACGAGGAACGACAGGATGACGCCCGACGCCCCACTGCCACCATCATCGTGAGCCATGACTTCACCTCTCCGGTCGTGGTTGAACTTCAAGCTTAGTGTGCGCGGGCACCGGCCGCAAGACGACCCACGCCGGGCGGACGGGCCCGGCGCTCGATCTCGGTGACACGAGACTAGATCTCCTTCAGCTCCTCGAGGGCCTTGGTGAAGCGACCGGAGTGGCTCCGCTCCGCCTTGGCGAGCGTCTCGAACCAGTCGGCCACCTCGGTAAACCCCTCCTCGCGCGCCGCCTTGGCCATCCCCGGGTACATCTCGGTGTACTCGTGGGTCTCGCTCTCGATGGCCGCGAGCAGGTTCCTCCGTGTGTCCCCGAAAGGCAGCCCCGTCGCCGGATCGCCTTCCGCCTTGAGCAGGTCCAGGTGCCCGAAGGCGTGGCCTGTTTCCGCTTCGGACGTGTCGCGGAAGAGCCCCCCCACATCGGGGTAGCCCTCGATGTCCGCGGTCCGCGCGAAGTAGAGGTAGCGCCGGTTCGCCTGGCTCTCGGCGGCGAAGGCGTTCTTCAGGTTCTCTTGGGTTCTCGTGCCCTTCAGGCTCTTCATCGCGGTCGTCCCCTCTCCCCCATTATGGCTATACTGAAAGCTCCATGCCGCAGATCCTGGCCCTGGTCGACGACCTCCTCTTTCTGAGCCGCGTTCGGGAAGCCGCACGCGGCAGTGACGTCGCGGTCCGCCCCGTGCGCCGGCCCGCTCAGCTCGTCGAGGGCGTCCGCGACGGAAGCCGGCTGGTGCTGGTCGACGCCGACTCCTCCCGACTCCCGTGGGCCGACTCCCTCGCCGCGCTGCGGGGAGAGGGGCTGGACGGGACGGTCAAGGCAGTGGCCTTCTTCAGCCACGTCGACGTCGACCGGGCCCAGGCCGCCCGCGCCGCCGGGTGCGAGCCGGTGCTGCCTCGCAGCGCGTTCCTGAAGGCGCTCCCGGGTCTGATCGCGGAGAGCGCCGCTCCCCCGCCGACCCCTCGAATGGAGGACAAGACACCGTGAGCCCGACCGCCGGCCGGCCCCTCGCCCTTCTCCTGACCCTGCTCGCCGCCGCCTGCAGCGGATCCTCGACACCGCCGCCTCCGCACTCTTCGCCGACGCCGGCGACGACGGAAGGGGGAATGCGACCGCTGACCTCCCGCCAGGGGGGTGACGCCACGGTTCCCCCCGCCGCCCCCGGGACCGGAGGGACGGCGCTGCCGCCCGGGCACCCGCCCCTCGAGGGGATGCCCGGCACCCCGGGTTCGGTCGCCGCGGCCGGGGAGTCCGTCTCGGGCACGATCGCCCTGGCGGACGAGCTCGCCGCCCGCGCGGGCACCTCGGACGTGCTCTACGTCATGGCGAAGAAGGACGGCGCCACCCTGGCGGTCCAGCGAGTCGAGTCGCCGAGCTTCCCCCTGCCCTTCCAGGTCTCGGAAGGACACGCCATGGTGGCGGGAACGCAGATCGAGGGGCCGGTGGACATCGTGGCCCGCCTCTCCAGGACGGGCGACGCCATCCCCAGCCCCGGGGATCTCGAGGGCACGACGAGCAGCGTCGCCGTTCCCTCCGAGGGCGTCACCGTCACCATCGACCACGTCCGCCAGTAGGCGTCGTGGTCGGCCAACTCCGTCGGCCCGGTTCCCGTGTGTGTGCGGCGGCGGTCGGCCACCCGGCTGCGGGCCCGTGAGCTTCGAAGTGCAGCAGGGTCCTCGCCGGGTCCCGGCCGCCGCCGCCTCGACGGGTCGCAGCCTTCTCCGCGGCCGCGGGCCGGTCTGTGATCCTGCTCTCGCATCCGTGCGGTGGTAGGCTCGTGCCGGGGGGCTGGTTCCTGCTGGAGGTGCTGATGCGCGCGACGCGCACCGCTTGGCTGGCCGCGATCCCGCTGCTATTGACGGGATCGGCGGCGGTGACCGCACCGGAGCGGGCGACCGTGACTCCCCGCCAGCTGGCGGCGCAGGCGGAGAGGCTCGGAGGGAGCTTCGTCGAGAAGGACTCGCCCCTCTCGGGCCCGGCCCTCCGCCTTCCCTCCACTCCCCTGGGCACCGCCCTGACGCTGCCCGGGGGCCTGCCATGGACCAGCGTCCGCTTCCTCACCATGGAGGCCCTCGTCGAGGGGACCCACTCCGGGGAGCTGCTGGTGCGCTTCTTCGGGAAGGGCGAGATCGAGCCGCGTCTGACCGTCTCGCTCGGTCTGTTCCCCGGGCTGCGAACCCCGCTCGCCGTTCCCCTCTCCGTCCTCGACGCCCAGGCCCTCTTCCTGCCCCGCACCCCGGGTCGCCTGAAGGGCCGGGTGCGGGGGAAGCGGATCGATCCCGCCGAGATCGAGCGCGTCGAGATCCAGCTGAAGGAGACCGCCGGTCCCCAGGCCCTCTTCCTCGGACCGATCGGGCTCGGCAACGAGGAGCCGCGGTTCCGACTGCCGGGCACGCCCCTCGTCGACGAGCTGGGACAGTGGGTCGCGAAGGAGTGGGAGGGCAAGACCGAGGGCGACCCCTTCCTGGGGACCTACCTGACGTTCGCGCTGGACGAGCACGAGGGCGTGTCGTACCCGGATTCCTGGTGCCCGCGCGGGGGAACCACCGAGAAGACCTTCGACGCCACCGGGTTCTTCCGGACCGAGCAGGACGGCGAGCGCTGGTGGCTCGTGGATCCCGAGGGCCACGGCTTCTTCAGCCTCGGTCTCAACGCGGTGCGCCCGGGCGAGTCTGCAGCGATCGTCCCCGGCTCCGAGGCCCTCTTCGGGCGCCTCCCGTCCGAGCGAGGGCCCCTGGGGGAAGCCTGGGGGAGCCGGGGAGCCCCCCCGGTCGAGACCTACTCCTTCGGCCTCGCCAACCTCATCCGCTCCTTCGGGCCGGGGTGGCGGAAGGACTGGACGGCGATGACCCGCTCGCGTCTCGTGGCCTGGCGTTTCAACACCGTCGCCAACTGGTCGGATCCGCTCTTCGTGAAGGATGCGGAGCTGCCCTACGTCATCCCCATGCCGCCCTACCCCACGACCGGGACCCGCCTCTACCGCGACTTCCCCGACGTCTTCGCCGAGGAGTTCCGGGCCTCGGCCCGCGAGTACGCTCAGCACCTGGTCGCCTTTCGCGACGACCGCAACCTGATCGGCTACTTCATGCAGAACGAGCCGAGGTGGGCCTTCGAGGCGCGCAACGTGGCCGCGGAGATGCTCGAGGCGAACCCGGGGACCGAGACCCGCCGGGCGCTGGCTCACTGGCTCCGGCAACGCTACAAGGACGACGAGGCCGACTGGTCGGTGGCCTGGGGCCTGGGGCTGCGGTCGTTCGACGACGTGGTCGACCGCACGGTGCGGGACGCCGCCGACCGCTCGGAGCTCGCACGCCGGGACCTCTGGGAGTTCTCCAAGGAGATGGTCCGGGCCTACGTCGGGATCCCCGGCCTCGCCTGCCACGACGTGGACCCCAACCACCTCAACCTCGGGATGCGCTACGCCCGGCTCTCGTCCGAGCTCCTGTACGAGGCCGTCGGCGTCTTCGACGTCTTCAGCATCAACGCGTACGAGATGGAGCCTCCGGCCGAGGTGATCTCGGAGATCGTGACGCGGACCCGTCGCCCGGTGATGATCGGCGAGTTTCACTTCGGGGCCCTCGATCGCGGGCTCCCCTCGACCGGGCTGCGCGGCGTGGAGTCGCAGAAGGAGCGGGGCATCGCCTACCGCCGTTACGTGGAGAGGGCGGCCGCGAACGCCGGGCTGATCGGGGTGCACTACTTCATCCTGAACGACCAGGAGCTCCTGGGCCGCTTCGACGGCGAGAACTACCAGATCGGCTTCGTCGACGTCTGCCACCGCCCCTACCGGGGGCTGACCGACTCGGCCACGCGTGCCCACGAGTCCGTCTACGCGGTGATGACCGGCGCCAAGGAACCCTACGCGGGCCGGGCCCGGGAGATCCCCCGGGTCGGCCGCCTCAGCCTTCCGGCGCCATGAGAAGAGGTCTCTTCGGTGGAGCAGGACCGCCTGGCGTGATTCACACTCAAGCGTTCGCCAACCGGGTCAGGAACTCCCGGTCGCCGATGTGGAAGCCCTCCGGGGCCGTGTGGACGACACCCTCCTTGCCCCAACGGCTCATGACCCGGATCGATGTCTCGAGGGTGGTGCCGGTGAGGTCGGCGAGGTCCTGTCGGCTGAGGGGAAGGGGGATGAAGGTGCCCTCTTCCTGGGGGCGACCCAGGTTCTCGCTGAGCTTGAGAAAGAGGAGAGCGAAGCGGGTCTCGACCCGTCCTCCCGCGACCTCGGGGATGCGCTGGGTCAGCTCCACGATCCGCCGGGCCATCCCGGAGAGGAAGCCCCTCACCACGGAGGGGTGCTGCTCGAGCATGTCGAACAGCTCCGAGCGGGGCAGGAGGAGCGCCTCGACCGTCTCCTGGGCCACCGCGGTCGCGGGGTACGGACGGCCCTCGTAGGCCACGACCGCCCCCAGCGGGTCACCCGGGCCCATGATCTCCAGGATCACCTCCTTGCCGGAGGGCATCCTCTTGACGATCTTCACCCGCCCGCTGGCGATCGCGTGGAGGTAGGCGGGGGCGTCGCCTTCGGAGAAGACGACGTCGCCCTTCTCGTAGGTCCTCGAGACGGCAATCGACGCCAACCGCTGCAGGTCCACCTCCGACAGGCGGCGGAAGAACGGGCTGCTGTCGCGGACGTCGGCGGGGGTGACCATGCGGGCTGCATCAGGCCGCCCGGGAGCAACCGGGCGCTCGAACGGGCTCAGGCCTCCGGGAAATCGTAGAGCGCGGTGGAAAGGTACCGCTCGCCGTGGCTTGCGAGAACGGCCACGATGAGCTTGCCGGCGTTCTCGGGACGGGCGGCGATCTGCAGCGCCGCGAACGCAACGGCGCCGCTCGAGATCCCCACCATCATGCCGTCCTCGCGGCACAGGCGACGGGCGGTCTGCATCGCCTGGTCGTTGGTGGTCTGGATGACCTCGTCGACGATCTCGACGTTGAGGTTCTCCGGGATGAAGCCGGCCCCGATCCCCTGGATCTTGTGGGGACCCGGCTTCAGCTCCTCTCCCGCCTTCGTCTGCGAGATGACCGGCGAGTCGGCGGGCTCGACGGCCACCACCTTCAGCGAGGGCTTTCGCTCCTTGAGCGCCTCTCCGGTGCCGGTGATCGTCCCCCCGGTCCCCACGCCGGCCACCAGGATGTCGATCGCCCCGTCGGTGTCCTCCCAGATCTCGACCGCGGTCGTCCGGCGATGGACCGCCGGGTTGGCGGGATTCGCGAACTGCCCGATGATGACCGAGTTCGGTGTCTCACGCTGGATCTCCTCGGCTCGGGCGATCGCCCCCTTCATCCCCTTCGCGCCCTCGGTGAGCTCCAGGCAGGCCCCCAGGGCGGCCAGTATCTTCCGTCGCTCCAAGGACATCGTGTCGGGCATGGTGAGGACCAGGGGGATGCGTCTGGCCGCGCAGACGAAGGCGAGGCCGACGCCGGTGTTGCCCGAGGTGGGCTCGATCACCGTCGTGCCCTCCTTGATCACGCCCTTCTCGAGGGCGTCGTCGATCATCGACAGCCCGATGCGGTCCTTGACGCTCGACATCGGGTTGAACGACTCGAGCTTGAAGGCCACGTCCGCCCCCAGCCCGGCCGTGCAGCGCGGCGCGCGCACCAGCGGAGTGTGGCCGATCGTGTCCACGATCGAATCGAAGATCCGCGCCATACGTCCCCCCTGTCCCCGGTCAGCGCGAAGCGCGGCGACGCTTCCGCTCGATCCTCTGCTCCTGCGGCGTGGAGATCACCCGGCTGCGGGGGGGAACCGAGTGGATGACCCAGGTGTTCCCGCCCACCACCGAGCTCTTTCCTATTACGGTATCACCTCCCAGGATGGTGGCACCCGCGTAGATGACCACGTCGTCGTCGATGGTCGGGTGACGCTTCTTCCCCCGGATCACGTTCCCTCGCTCGTCCTTGGGGATGGAGAGGGCCCCGAGCGTCACCCCCTGGTAGATCTTCACGTTGCGGCCGATGGTCGTGGTCTCCCCGATCACCACGCCGGTGCCGTGGTCGATGAAGAAGCTCTTCCCGATCCTCGCTCCGGGGTGGATGTCGATTCCTGTCTCCCGGTGGGCGTGCTCGGTCATGATGCGAGCCAGGAGCGGCACCCCGAGCCGGTGCAGCTCGTGGGCCAGCCGGTAGACGGTCACCGCCCGCAGCCCGGGGTAGGCCAGCATGATCTCCTCGAAGCTCTGGGCGGCGGGATCCCCCTCGTAGGCCGCCCGGATGTCCAGTGTCAGTAGGCGACGTACGCCGGCCAGGGCGGCGAGGAACCGGTCGACCGCGCTGCGCGCGCGGCGAGCGCAGCGAGGGCAGCCCTCGCCCTCGCGTGGGCACGTCCAGTGGAAGGCCACCTGGGCCTGCACCACGAGCTCGGCGGCGATGTCGTCGAGGAGAGCGGCGATGTGGAGGTCCACGTTGTCGCGGGTGAGGTGCGGGTTCCCGTGGATCCCGGGGTAGAGGACCTCGATCAGCTTCTCCAGGACCCCGATCGTCCTCTCCGGCGAGGGGAGACGGCCGGTGACGTCGAGGTTGTGCGCCGCCGGGACCTCGGACTCGTAGGTTCGAACGAGCGCCGCCGCGCTCCGGGTCACGACGCCGCGGGAGACCCCGGGCCCCGGGGCCTGCCCGCTGCTCCGGCGGCGGGACGGCGGCCGGGACTTCGCGCCTCCGGCGCTCACCGGGGAACCCCTGCGGCCGACTGGTCTTCGCCGGCTCGAAGGGCCGGGTCGCCCGTCGCCCGTGTGACCGGTGCGCACGTGTGGGTCATCGGCTGCCTCCTCCCCGGCGCGGGCGCCCCCGTCGTCGGTCAGATCGCCGGGCGCCTCACCCCGTGAAGTAGAGGTAGGCAGCCAGGATCGCGGCCAGGACCAGGGCCGAAGCGATGACGTCCCACTTGTTCCACGACGCGCGGGAGGCGGCCTGGTCCTCGAGGGTGACGGTCCCGTAGGTGAGACCGCTGATCCGGGCGTAGTCCGGCACCTCGGACATGTGGCTGACGACGTACATGACCGCCGCGCACACGAGCAGGATCAGGATCGAGTAGTACTGGAAGAACGTGTTGCTGACGATCCAGAAGAGCGACCCCTCCGCGTACGCGAAGCCGTCCACGAGCTTGACGGGCGTGTCCACCGCGAGCCGGAAGAGCCCGAGGGCGAAGCCCACGATCAGGGCCCAGAGAGCCCCCTTCGCGTTCATCCGCTTCACGAAGACGCCCAGGAAGAAGACCACGAAGATCGGCGGAGCCAGGTAGGCCTGGACACCCTGCAGGTAGTCGTAGAGGCCCTTGCCGCCCTGGATGACGGGGATCCAGGCCAGCCCGATGAGCACCATCACGCCCGTGGCCACGCGGCCGATCCAGACGAGCTGCTTCTGCGTGGCCTCGGGCCTGAACCTCGAGTAGAAGTCCATCGTGAACAGCGCCGAGGACACGTTGAAGGCCCCGGCCAGGGAGCTCATGAGGGCGGCGAGCAGGCCCGCGACGACGACCCCGCGCACGCCCACCGGCAGCACCTGGGCCACGAGCATCGGGAAGGCCTGCTGGGCATTGTCGCGGATGAGATCGCCGTTGGAGTCGAAGAATGTCTGCTGCAGCATGAGGTTCTGCCCGCTCTTTGCCAGGGCGAAAGCGATCATGCCGGGGATGATGAAGATGAAGACCGGAAGGAGCTTGAGCATCGCCGCCGCGATCGAGCCGCGGCGGGCGTCCTGCTCGTCCCCCGCGGAGATGACGCGCTGGACGATGTACTGGTCGGTGCACCAGTACCACAGCCCGATGACCGGGGCGCAGAAGAGCATCCCGATCCACGGGTAGTTGTCGTTGAAGTACCAGGCCATGCGGCCCGCTTCCTTCACCGGTGCCCAGGTCGCGCTCATCCCGTGGGGGACGATGGGGCGCCACAGGTTGAACATCTCGGTGCCCGCCACCTCCCGGAGGACGTCCCAGCCCCCGAGGGCCTCGAGACCGTAGTAGGTCACGAGGGCGGAGCCGATGACCAGGATCAGGGTCTGGAGGGCCGAGGTGTAGGCCACCGCGCGCATCCCGCCGAGGACGGTGTAGATCCCGGTCAAGACGATGACGAGGATGGACCCGATCCAGAAGCTGTCGAGGCCCAGGAAGGCGACGTCGGGAATCAGGACGGCGAAGACGATGCCGCCGGCGAAGATGCCCACCGCCAGCTTCGTGAGGATGTAGGCCACGAGCGAGATCGCGGACAGGACGGTGCGGTTCACGGGAGAGAACCGGCGCTCCAGGAACTCGGGCATGGTGAAGACCTTGGAGCGCATGTAGAAGGGCACCATGATCCAGCCGAGCACGAGGAGGCACCAGGCGTGCAGCTCGTAGTGCGCCATGGCCACGCCGTCGGTCGCCCCGGAGCCGGCCAGGCCCACCAGGTGCTCGGAACCGATGTTGGATGAGAAGACCGAGGCCCCGATGACCCACCAGCCGAGGTTCCGGCCGGCGAGGAAGTACTCGGTGGAGGTCTGGGACTGCTTCTCCTTGAGATATGCCCAGTAGGCGATCCCGAAGACCAGGGCGAAGTACCCCAGGATGATGACCCAGTCGAGCGGGTGCAGTGCCGTCATGTTCTCTCCTCTCCGGCTCCCGAGAGGGCCGGGCTCAAGAGCGGCACCGGAAGGCCCCCAGCAGCCCTCGCAGGCCCACGGCAGCCTCCACGCCGCTGGGCCGGAACAGTATTCCCGGGCAGCGGAGGCTGTCAACCAATCGCCGGATCAGTTCGAACCCACCGATCCGTCCACTCCCTCAGGCCGAGGTCTCTGCTGGCGCGTCCGGGCTCCGGAAGAAGAAGGCGAAGAGCAGGATCACCACGAAGGACATAGCCGCCGGCCACAGCCAGATCGCCGTCCAGTCGTGGACCACGACGCCCCCGACCTCCCTGGCGTACATGTCCACGATCGGTCCCGAGATCCAGTTTCCGATCAGCATCCCCACCCCGTAGGTGATCAGGGTGATGAATCCCTGGGCGCTCGCCTGGATCTCCTTCGGCGCGGCGTTGTCCACGTAGATCTGGCCGGTCACGAAGAAGAAGTCGTAGCAGACGCCGTGAAGGATGATGGCCAGGTAGTACATGAGGACGAGCTCCTGGGCGTTGCCGAACGCGAAGAGCAGGTAGCGCCCGGCCCAGGCCAGCATTCCCACCAGGAGCATCCGCTTCACCCCGAGGCGGACGAAGAAGAAGGGCATCACCAGCATGAAGAAGAACTCGGACATCTGCCCCATCGTCATCTTGCCGGCGGCGTTCACCACCCCCACCTCGTTCAGGAAGGCGTTGGTGAAGCTGTAGTAGAAGGCCAGGGGAATGCAGATGAGGAGCGAGCCGAGGACGAACACCGCGAACGAGCGGTCCTTCATCAGCCTGAGGGCGTCGAGGCCCAGGACGTCCTGCACCGTCACCTTCCGCCCCAGCGACTTGGGGGGCGTGTGGGGCAGGAAGAAGGCGAAGATCCCGAGGAGGGCGGAGCAGGCGGCGGCGATGCGCAGAGGGGCGGCCTGGTCCTCGATGGCCAGCAGACCGATCATCCACCCGGCCACGATCCACCCGACGGTCCCGTAGACCCGCACCGCGGGGAACTGCTTCTCCGGGCTGGCCATCTGGTTGAAGGAGATGGCGTTCACCAGAGCCAGGGTGGGGTTGTAGCAGAGGGCGTAGGCCAGCAGGACCCAGAAGAAGGTCCTCGGCTCGGTGATCGTCGAGACCCAGTACAGGAGGCCGGCCCCGGCCAGGTGCACGGCACCCAGGACCTTCTCCGCCGCGAAGAAGCGGTCAGCGATCATGCCCACGAGGAAGGGTGCGGCGATGGCCCCCCAGGGCATGGTGCTGTAAGCCCGGGCGGTCTGGGTCCCGGAAAACTCCAGGCCCTGGAGCAGGTAGGTCCCCATGGTGACCCACCAGGCGCCCCAGATGAAGAACTGCAGGAACATCATCGTGGAAAGGCGGGCACGCACGGATCCGGACAGGGCAGTCTCGGCACACATGGCAGGCCGTCTCCTTTCACCGCTCCCGGGGCCGCGACGCGGGCCACCGGACGGTTGGGAACGGGCCAGAACCTACCACACCGCGCGTGGGCGATGGACCGGGCCACCGCGCACCCGGGGGGTCGCGCATCGGCATACTTCCTGGAGTATGCTCGGCGCGACAAGGAGGCACTTCATGACTTCGACTCACTGGCGCTTCGGCGCCCTGGCGCTCACCCTGGGCCTCGTCGTCCTGCTCCTCCCCGCCGCCCCCGCGGCGGGCGGAGAAGACCCGCCGCCCGGCTTCACCTCCCTCTTCAACGGGAAGGACCTCTCCGGCTGGAAGGTCCCGGAGGGCGACGGCGGCCACTGGAAGATCGTCGACGGCGTCATCGACTACGACGCCGAGAGCGAGGCCGCGGGCGACAAGAGCCTGTACTCGGAGAAGGAGTTCGGCGACTACGTCCTGCTCGCCGACTGGCGCATCAAGGACACTCCCTGGGTCAACCCCCATGTCAAGATCGTCCTGCCCAGCGGCGACAACAAGAAGGGGCCCGACGGGAAGGAGATCGACATCGCGGTGCCCGACTCCGACTCCGGCATCTACATGCGCGGCGTGCCCAAGGCGCAGGTGAACATCTGGTGCTGGCCGGTGGGCTCGGGCGAGGTCTACGGCTACCGCACGGACCAGGAGCAGCCGCCCGCAGTGCGGGCCGGTGTCGTCCCCACGACCCTCGCCGACAAGAACATCGGAGAGTGGAACACCTTCGAGATCACGATGAAGGGCGACCGCCTCACCGTCGTCCTCAACGGCGTCCAGGTGATCCACGACGCCCAGCTGCCCGGCATCCCCGACCGCGGGCCGATCGGGCTCCAGCACCACGGGAACAAGGGCGACGACGGGAGGTGGCAGAGCCCCCCCGCCCTCGTCCAGTTCAAGAACATCTTCATCAAGGAACTGAAGTAGGGCCCGCAGCCGGGTAGCCGACCGTAGCCGACCGCACAAAGCCCCCCAGGCGAACCGCCAGTCGCGTCGCCAGCGAGCAGAAATGTCGAGGCTGCGGCGGCCGGGTCCCGGCGAGGACCCTGCTGCCCCTTCGAAGCTCACGGGCCCGCAGCCGGGTGGCCGACCGCAGCCGATCGCACAGAGGCTCCATAGGGTCTAGACCCCCAGCCGCGTTCCAGCGAGCAGAAACGCCGAGGCGGCGGCGGCCGGGTCCCGGCGAGGACCCTGCTGCCCCTTCGAAGCTCACGGGCCCGCAGCCGGGTGGCCGACCGCAGCCGATCGCACAGAGGCTCCATAGGGTCTAGACCCCCAGCCGCGTTGCCAGCGAGCAGAAACGCCGAGGCTGCGGCGGCCGGGTCCCGGCGAGGACCCTGCTGCCCCTTCGAAGCTCACGGGCCCGCAGCCGGGTGGCCGACCACAGCCGATCGCACAGAGGCTCCCGGAGAGCCTACGGACACGCCTGCGCGACGCGATCGACCTGGGCCTTCAGGGCCTCGAGGGTCTCGTGGGTCGCCGGTGCGTCCACGACCTTGCGGGCCTCTTCGATCCGCTGGTACGCCTCGGGGATGAGGGGCTTCGCCGCCGCGCAGTCCGTGGAGTTGCGGATCACCTGGTTCACCGCGCCCGAGGCCTTGCTGACGGCCTCGGCGTCGTGGCCGACCTTCTCGACCGCCTCCTTGCGGGGGTCCCGGCAACCACCCAGCGCCACCCCCAGCAGCAACGCCACCACCAGTCCTCGCATCGCGCCACCTCCTCGGCACATGTGATCGGCCGCACAAGAGGATAGCGCAGCCGGGAACGAGCACACGGCCCCACCGCTATAATCGCGGCGAAGGGAGCGCCCGTGGCCGGGAAGGTCAGCCTCGTCGTGACTGCCGGTCCCATTCGCGGTCAGAGGTTCGACTTCGCCGAGCACGACACCTTCCTCTTCGGCCGCTCGCCGGACTGCCACGCCCGCCTCGCCGCGGACGACGCTGCCGCCTCTCGTCACCACTTCCTCCTCGAGGTGAATCCGCCCCAGGCCCGCCTCCGGGACCTGGGAAGCCTGAACGGGACCCACGTCAACGGCGTTCGCCACGGGGGCCGCAGACCCGACGAGGCGCCCGAGGATGCCGCCGGGCGAAGCGGCGCGGAGGTCGAGCTGCGGGATGGCGACGAGATCCGCGTGGGCGCCACGCACCTGAAGGTGACCATCGAGGGCCCGGCCACCTGCTCGGGCTGCGGCCGCCCCATCGGTGACGACGAGCGAGAGCGCTGCGAGTGGGTGGGCGGCACCTGGCTCTGCGAGGCCTGTCGCCGGGGGACGGTGACGCGGGGCCCCGCTCCCACTGGACGACCCGGGCCCACCCTGCCCGCCTCCGCCGGCCTGTCCGCGGACGACCTCGCGCCCGGGACGCGGGTCGGGGACTACGAGGTCGAGGAGCTCCTCGGGCGCGGGGGCATGGGGGCCGTGTACCTCGGCCGCGCACGCGCCGACGGCCGCCAGATCGCCCTCAAGCTCATGCTGCCCCAGACCCAGGTGGACGAGGCCGCCCAGGAGATCTTCCTGCGGGAGATCGAGGTGACCCGGGCCTTGCGCCACCCGAACATCGTCGCCCTCCTCGACTTCGGGAAGCACGACGGCCGCTTCTACTTCGCGCTCGAGTACTGCCCCGGCGGCAACGCCGACGAGCTCCTGCAACGCAAGGGGACCCCGCTGGGCCTGCCCGCCGCCTTGCGCCTGGCCTCGGGGGCGCTCGAGGGCCTGGCCGCCGCCCACGCCGCCGGCTTCGTGCACCGGGACATCAAGCCCGACAACCTGCTCCTGGCCGAGGACGGCTCGGCGAAGCTGGCCGATTTCGGCCTGGCAAAGAGCTTCCAGCAGGCGGGCCTGTCCGGCATGACCGCCACCGGCGCGGTGGCCGGCACCTTCTTCTTCATGCCCCGCGAGCAGCTGACGAACTTCCGCCAGGTCAAGCCGGTGAGCGACGTCTGGAGCATGGCGGCGACGCTCTACTACCTTCTCACCGGCGAGTACGCGCGCGACTTCGGATCGGAGGCGGATCCGCTGGCAGTGATATTGCGCGGAGGCGTCGTGCCGATCCGGGACCGGGACCCCTTCCTCCCCGACGATCTGGCCGCGGTCATCGACCGGGCGCTGATGGATGAGCCCGACCGCCGCTACCCCACTGCCGGCGAGTTCGTGGCCGCCCTCCGGGGCGTGCTCTGATGCGCCGACCCGGAGAGCGGGGATGACGCGGACAGCCTTCCTCAGCGTCGCCTGCCCCGGCTGTGGGGCGAGGTCCGACCGTGTCCCGTTGCACCTGGCCGGCAGGACGATCCGTTGCGGCAAGTGCGGGACACAGTTCGCGGCCCCGGACCTCTCCCCGAACCCCGAGCCGGAGCCCGAGGCCGCGACGGTCAGGGAGACCCCAGCCGCTCCCCTCCCGGCGGGCGGGAGTCCCGCCCCGACCGTGCTCGAAGAGGAGAAGCCGGCGGCCACGGTCCTGGAGACCGACGCCCCCGCCCCGACCGTACCCGAGACCGCGGCGGTGCAGCCGACGCAGGCCGAGCCCGGGGCGCTCCGCCCTACCGCCCGCGAAGAAGCCCTCCCCCAGGGTGCGCGGGGCGCGCCCGGCGCGCGCCCCACCGGTGTCGACTGGAAGCCGGGCGAGATCGTCATGGGGCTCTACGAGGTCCTCGGCGTGCTCGGCCAGGGCGGCATGGGCCGCGTGTACCGGGTGCGACACCGCGGCTGGGGCCTCGACCTCGCGGTGAAGGCCCCACTGCCCCAGGTGCTCGAGGCCGCCGGCGGGGCCGACCTCTTCGAGCAGGAAGCGGAGACCTGGGTCAACCTCGGCCTGCACCCCCACGTCGTCACCTGCCACTACGTCCGGCGCGCGTTCGACCAGCCCCTCGTCTTCGCCGAGCTGGTGGACGGGGGAAGCCTCCTCGCCGCCATCCGCGAGCGCCGCCTGAATTCCACGGAGGCGATGGTCGACGTCGCGCTGCAGGCGGCCTGGGGCCTGCACTACGCTCACGAGCAGGGTCTCGTCCATCGTGACGTCAAGCCCGCCAACGTGCTCCTCTCCGCGGACGGCACGGCGAAGGTGACGGACTTCGGCCTCGCCCGCCGGCGCCGTACCGGGGCCGAGGGGCCCCGCCTCGGGGCGGGGGCGAAAGGCGGCCACACCATGACCGTGGAGGGCGGAGGGGGCGGCACCCCGGCCTACCTGTCGCCGGAGCAGGCCGGCGGCGGGCCCCTCACGCGCCGGGCGGACCTGTGGAGCTTCGCCCTCTCGGTGCTCGAGATGTTCGTGGGCGGGCGCACGTGGGAGCATGGTCTCGCCGCCCCCGAGGTGCTCGAGGAGTACCGCCGCGGGGGGCTCGCTCCCGCGGGGCTGCCGTCGATGCCCGAGCCCCTGATCGAGCTTCTCTCCCGGTGCTTCCGTGAGCGTCCCGAGGACCGCCCCCGTGATCTCTCCGAGGTGGCCACGGTCCTGAAGACCACGTGGGAGCAGGGCACGGGCCGCCCCTACCCCCGCCGGGAGGCGAAGGGAGGGCGAGGCTCCGCGGACGGGATGAACAACCGCGCCGTGTCTCTCGTCGACCTCGGGCGAGTGGCGGAAGCAGGGACGCTCTGGCGGCGCACCCTCGAGGCCGAGCCCCAGCACGTCGAGGCCACGTACAACGCCGGTCTGGCCGCGTGGGCGACGGGACGCCTGGCCGACACCGAGCTCCTGAGACGGATGGATGCGGCATGTCTCTCGCACCCCTCGGCCCGCGCCCATCAGCTTCGGGGGCGCGCCCGCCTCCTGATCGGCGCCCGGAAGGAGGCCCGGGACGACTTCGCGAGGGCGGAGGAGCTGGGCGGCAGAGCCTCCGACCTGGCTCGCGACCGCGACGCCGCCGCCGCTCCCCCAGTCGCGCCCCAGATGACACTGCGGGGGCTGCGCGGCTCGGTCGGCGCCCTCACCCTGACCGCCGACGGCCTGACGGTGATTGCCGCCCACGATCGCGAAGCCCGGGTGTGGGACACCCGGGGCGGCGCGCTCCTCAAGACACTCGCTGTGCCAGAGGGCGCGATCCAGGCCCTGGCCGTCCTGCCGGACGGACGTTTTCTCGTCGTGGCCGCCCAGAACGCGGCCCTCACCCTCTGGGACCTCGTCTCCGGGCAACCCGCCCGGGCCTGGGCACGCCACACCGGCTTCGCCACCAGTCTGGGTCTCGTTCCCGGGGGCCGCCTCGTCGTCTCCGGCGGATCCGACCGCGTCGTCCGCCTCTGGGACCCGACGACCGGCCGTTGCGTCCGGGAGATGCACGGGCACGACGACGCGGTCACGGCCGTCGCCTCGGGTCCCTCGCGTCTCGCCTCGGCCAGCCGCGACGGCACCGTCCGCCTCTGGGCTGTCGAGGACGGAGGGTCCCTCGGCGTCCTGCGCGGCCACGAAGGACGGGTCAACGCGGTCGCCCTGAGCGAGGAGGACGCGCGCGTGGTCTCGGCCGGGGAGGACCGGACCCTGCGCGACTGGGGTCTGAACTCCCGGGAGCTCGTCAGGACCTACGTCTCCCACGCCGGGGCCGTCCACGCCCTCGCCCTCTCGCCAGGGGGCGAGAGGGCGCTCTCCGGCTCCGCCGATCGCACCCTGCGGGTGTGGGACCAGGATGGCGAGCGCCTCGTGGGCTGGCAGCAGCTCGACGCCGCCGTCCACGCCCTCGCCCTCTCGCCGGAGGGAGCGGTGTGGGCGGCGCACGGAAGCGCGGTCAGCCGCCTCGAGCCCGCGGCGTTGCGGCGGCCGCCCCTCGCGCTGTGTCGCCCGTCCTCGGCCATCGAGGTGGAAACCCGGGCCGAGTCCTTCGAAGAACGCATCGAAGAGGCACGGCGGACCTTGACCACCGGCGACCTTTCGCGCGCCGTCGAGCTCGTGCGCGCCGCGCGTCAGATCCCCGGCCACGAGCGCTCGGCTACGGCGCTCGCGCTGTGGGACGAGCTGTGCGCCCGGCTCCCACGCCACGCTCTCCAGTCGGCCTGGGAGGAGAGACGGCTCTCGGGACACGAGGCCGCACCGCTGGCGGTGGTCACCTCGCCCGACGGGGAGCGGGCCCTCAGCGCCAGCCTCGACGCCACCCTGCGCCTGTGGGATCTGGAGTCCGGGCAGGCCCTCTCCGTGTTGTCGGGTCACGAGGGCGCGGCGACGAGCGTGGCCTTCCTCGCCGCGGGGGCGCGCGCCGTCTCCGGAGGGCGAGACCGCACCGTGCGCCTCTGGGACCTCACCGAGGCACGCCTGCTCCGCGCCCTCGACGGCCACGGCGAGACCGTCTCCGCCGTCGACGCCTCGCCGGACGGCACCCGGGTCGCGAGCGCCAGCTGGGACGGAACCGTCAGGGTCTGGGACCTCAGGAGGGGCGTCGACGCGCGAGTGCTCGAGGGTCACGGCGCCCAGGTCACCTCCGTTCGTTTCTCGGCGGACGGCGCCGCGGTGGCCTCGGGGGGGTGGGATGGCACGGTCCGGATCTGGGAGGCCACCGGGGGAGAGGCGGTGTGCGTTCTGGGGGGGCACGAAGGCAACGTCACCGCGGTGGCTCTCCACCCCACCGGTCGATCGGTGGCCTCGGGCGCGGAGGACGGCACCGTGCGGCTGTGGGACCCGAAGGCTCGTCGGGTGATGCGCACGCTCCGGGGGCACGAGGGAGAGGTCTCCCGCCTGGCATTCACCCCCGACGGTCGGTTCCTCGTGTCCTCGGGGCGGGACCAGACCGTCCGCCTGTGGGATCTGCGCCGGGGTGCGGGGGCCCGTGCGCTCACCTTTCCAGAGGCCGTCCACGGCATCGCGGTCAGCCCCCTCGGTAACCGGCTTCTCGCCGCCGTCGCCGACGAGGCCGTGCACGTGTGGCACCTCGACTGGGAGCCGGAGGCGACGACCGCCGCGGACTGGGAGGAGACCGCCCGACCGTTCCTCGAGACCTACGTGAGCCGGCGGATCAGCGCCCACCCCGGCGCGACCCAGAGGATGACCTTGAGCGACGCGGACGTCGACGGGCTGCTGGCCGACCTGCACCGGCGCGGCTTCGGCGGCCTCACCCGCGAGACCATCCGACCCCGGCTCGAGATGCTCGCGGCGAGGGGGGAGGACGTCCCGTCGTACTGGGAGACGCTCCGTCGCCATGCCCCGGCGGCGGCCCGCGCCGTGCCGAAGGCCGCAGGGGCGGTGCGGCGCTTCCCCTGGGTCCGTCTCGCCGTCGGTGCCGTCCTGGTCGGGGCCTTCGCCATCGGGGTCAGGTCATGGTGGAGGCCGAAGGCCCGGGTGGCCCTGTCTCCCTACCTGGAGGAGGCGGTGCCCGCCGAGGTGGATCTGATCGACCTCGGCGCCTTCCAGGACGACTGCCGCACCGACGCCTACTCCGTCCACCTCGACCGCGTGCTGTCGGGCAACCCGGAGGCTCGGGACGTGGCCTGTCTCGCGGTGCTCGCCCGCGCGCAGACCGTCTCCGAGGTCCTCGACCGGGCGCCCCTCGACGACACCGACCCCGTCGTGGCGTTGCGCCTGAGACGCAATGCCGCCTCCGCCCTCTCCGGCGTCCCGCCCCCCGCCCTCGAGGCGCTGTGCCTGCGGCTGGCCGACCCCAGCCGACGGGTCCGTGGGATCGTGGGAACCGCCCTCGCCGGCCGGGGCGACGACGGGGCGGCGGCCTGTGTCCGGAGCACCCTCACCGGGGGGAGCTCTCTCGCCCGAGGCGCCGCGATCCTTCCCTTCCGCCACCACCTTGCCCGGGGCGTGATCGGTGTCGACGAAGGGTGGACCCTCGTGCGGGGTCTCCTGCGGGACCCCGACCCCGCGGTGCGGATCGCCGGCCTCGAGGCCCTGCCCATGTACACGGCGAGGGTCTCCGAGCCCCTGGCCCGGACCCTCCTGGAAGATCCGGACCCCGCGGTGGCCGAGGCCGCCGGCCGCGCCCTCGGGATCATCAGCAACGTCCATCGCACCGACCTGCTGCGCGGCAACGTCAAGCTCGAGTAGGCGGCGCTGAGCCGAACGCCTCTTGACCGCTCCGCGGTCCTCGGGGAGACTCCCGAGCCATGACCAAGCGCGCGCGCTCGAACCCGTCGGCACCCATCGGCTTCCTCGTCGTCGCCAGCTCCTTCGCCCTCCTCGCCACCGCGTCCGCCCAGGAGGCCCTCGACTGGGAGAACCCCCAGGTCGTCGGCGTGAACAAGGAGGCCCCCCACGTCCTCGTCGTCCCCTACCCGGACGCCGCGAAGGCCCGTACCCTCGACCCCGGGGAGTCTCTCTGGCACCGGTCACTCAATGGGAAGTGGAGGTTCCGGTGGTCCCCCGACCCCGACGCCCGGCCGGTCAGCTTCTACGAGACCAGCTTCGACGACGCCGCATGGGGCGAGATCCCGGTGCCCTCCAGCATGGAGATCCAGGGCTACGGCGTGCCGATCTACGTCAACATCGGCTACCCCTGGGGCAAGGGGACTCCCCCCCGCATCCCCCACGAGGTGAACTCGGTGGGCTCGTACCGTCACCGCTTCGAGCTCCCGGAGGCGTGGCGGGGCCGACGGGTGATGATCACCTTCGACGGTGTGTCCTCGGCCTTCTACCTCTGGGTGAACGGGAGGAAGGTCGGGTACAGCCAGGACAGCCGGACCCCGGCGGAGTTCGACATCACCGACTTCGTCCGCCACGGCGAGAACCTCCTCGCGGTGGAGGTCTACCGCTACTCGGACGGCTCCTACCTGGAGTGCCAGGACTTCTGGCGCCTCTCCGGGATCTTCCGCGACGTGAGCCTGTGGTCGCCGGAGAACCTGCGCATCGCCGACTACGGGGTGGTCACCGACCTCGACGAGGCCTACGAGGACGCCCGACTCGAGGTCGAGGTGACCCTGCGCAACCTCGGCTCCGAACCCCAGGACTACGCGATCGAGGGCACGCTCCTCGACGCCGATGGAAGTGCGGCCGTCCCGCCCATGACCGCCAGCGGTCGGATCGAGCCGGGAAGCGACGCCGTCGCCCCCCTCACCACCGCCGTCGCGCGCCCTCTCAAGTGGTCGGACGAGAAGCCGCATCTGTACACGCTCCTCCTCACCCTTCGGGACGCCGGGGGCCGGGTCCTCGGCGTCGTTCCCTCCCGCGTGGGCTTCCGGGAGGTGGAGGTGCGGGAGGGGAAGATCCTCGTCAACGGCCAGGCCATCCTGATGCGAGGCGTGAACCGCCACGAGCACGACCCCGAGACCGGACACGTGATCAGCCGGGAGCGGATGATCGAGGACATCCGCATCATGAAGCAGAACAACTTCAACCTCGTCCGCACCTCCCACTACCCCAACGTCCGCGAGTGGTACGAGCTGTGCGACCAGTACGGGCTCTACGTCATCAACGAGGCCAACATCGAGTCCCACGGCATGGGCTACGATCCGGACGTGACCCTGGCGAACCGGCCGGCGTGGGAGAAGGCCCACCTGGATCGGGTGGAGCGCATGGTGGAGGCCTTCAAGAACCACCCCTCGACCATCATCTGGTCGCTGGGGAACGAGGCCGGCGACGGCGTGAACTTCGTGGCCGCCTCGAAGTGGGTCCACGAGCACGAGCCGACCCGCCCCGTCCACTACGAGGGAGCCGGCCAGCGCCCCCACGTGGACGTGGTCAGCCACATGTACCAGAAGGTCTGGGACATGGAGAAGGAGGCCCAGGAGCCCGATCCCCGGCCCCTGATGCTGTGCGAGTACTCCCACGCCATGGGCAACTCCAACGGGAACTTCCCCCAGTACTGGGACCTCTTCCGGGCCGGCGGCCGGGCCCGGGGAGGGGGCATCTGGGATTTCGTCGACCAGGGGCTCCGGAAGCCGATTCCCGCTCGACAGATCGTCAAGGACCGCTCCGAAGGCCCCATCGAGGGGCTCTTCGTGGGCGAGAACGACCCCGAGAAGGGCGCCGAGGGCTACGTGGTCCTGCCGGAGGCGAAGAAGCTGAACCTCCCCGAGGCGCTGACCCTGGAGGCGGAGCTGCTTCCGGTGCCCGTGATCAAGGGAGTGGTCCGCACCTCGCCCTTCAACCCGTTCATCTCGAAGGGGAGCCACGGGTACTCGCTCCTCCAGATGGACGAGAGCCTCCAGCTCTCGATCGCCCTCGACGGCGTGGCCAAGCCCCTCACCGTGAAGGCCGCCGCCCCCGGGGACTGGTATGGCCGCTGGCACCGCCTCACCGGCACCTACGACGGGGCGACGGCGCGGCTCTTCGTGGACGGAACGCTGGTCGCGAGCGCGGAGGGGACGGGACGCCCGAGCCCGGGGCACTTCCCCGTGAACGTCGGGCGCAACCCCGAGATCCTGGACCTCCTCACCCCGACGCGGTTCCGCGACGTCCGGATCTACTCGCGTGCCCTGTCGGAGGCGGAAGTCGCCGACCCCACGGCGCGAGGCGACGATGGCCTCGCCCTGTGGCTGGCTGCCGCCGACATCGAGCAGGTGGGCGAGGCCCCCGGCGGGACGTTCTTCGCCTATGGCGGGGCCTTTGGCCCCGCCCGAACGCCGTCCGACGAGAACTTCTGCATGAACGGCATCGTCTCCGCCGACCGGACGCCCCACCCCGCCCTCGCCGAGATCAAGAAGACGCAGCAGTACATCCACGTCCGGCCGGTCCACCTGCTCCGGGGCGAGGTCCCGGTGGAGAGCCTCTCCGAGCTGGAGGATGCCCTCGGCGAGCCGCCGACCTTCCAGTCCGTGCTCGAGATCCAGAACGAGTACGACTTCACCAACCTCGGGGAGATCGCCATCGGGCGCTGGAAGGTCCTTGCCGACGACGCGCTCCTGGGCGAGGGCTCGCTGGGCCCGCTCGACATCGCTCCTCACGGGAAGGCCGAGGTCTCGATCGACCTTCCCCTCCTCGTGCCGGAGCCCGGCGTCGAGTACTGGCTCGAGATGGCCTTCCTCCTGAAGTCCGACACCCCCTGGGCCCACGCCGGACACGAGATCGCGTGGGAGCAGCTCGCCCTCCCCGTCCAGGTCGAGGCCACGGAGCTGCCCACCTCGAGCCTCCCCGACCTGCAGGTGGTCGGAGGACCGAGCTCGATCGAGGTGCGGGGCCCGGGCTTCTCCGTCGGCTTCGACCCCATGACCGGCCTCCTGAGCTCGCTCAAGCGCGGCGACGTCGAGGTCCTGGCCGGACCGCTGCATCCCCACTTCTGGCGGGCGCCGGTCGACAACGACCGGGGCAACTTCATGACCGCCAGCTCCGGGGTGTGGCGCGACGCCCACCGCTTCCTCACGGTGAGGGGCTTCCGCACGGAGACCCCGTCGAGGGGCGTGGTGCGCATCCTGGTGGGGGCCGACCTCCCGACCGTGGGCTCCTCCTACGACCTCGTCTACACCGTCTACGGCTCGGGCGACGTCGTGGTCGAAGCCACCTTCGAGCCGGGCGACGTGGCCGTGCCCGAGCTGCCCCGCTTCGGGATGCAGGCTCTGGTGCGCCCGGGCTTCGAGCGGCTCGCGTGGTACGGACCGGGGCCCCAGGAGACCTACGCCGACCGCGGCGACCTGCGCGTCGGGCTCTACCGCACGACGGTGGAGGAGAACTACTTCGAGTACTCCCAGCCGCAGGAGACCGGGAACAAGGTGGACGTGCGGTGGGCCGCCCTCACCAACGACGCCGGTGTCGGACTCCTGGCCGTCGGTCTGCCCCGCCTGAGCGTGAACGCCCTGCACTACGCCACCGAGGACCTGGACCAGGCCCTCTACCGGCACCAGCTCACGCACCGTGATCAGGTCTACCTGAACCTCGACCTGCAGCAGCGGGGCCTGGGCGGCGACGACTCCTGGGGCGCGCTGCCCCACGAGGGGTACCGGCTGCCCGGGGGACCCTACGCGTACCGTTTCCGGCTGCGGGCCTTCGACGCCGAGGCGGAGTCGCCCATGGAGCTGAGCCGAGTGAGGATGCCCTGACGAATCCCCGCCCGCCGACCCGATTCACACCGTGAGAAGTAGAATGGGGCCGCGATGACCACCCCTGCAGCGCCCCCCCCGATCCCCCGCGTCCCCTCGATCGACGCGTTCCGCGGCCTCGTGATGTTCCTGATGCTCGCCGAGGTGATGCGCCTGTGGACGCTCCACGACGCGTTCCCCTCGAGCGGCTTCTGGGCACTCGTCGCCTACAACACCACCCACGTGCCGTGGCAGGGGTGCTCGCTCCACGACCTCATCCAGCCCGCCTTCTCGTTCCTGGCGGGAGCGTCGCTCCCCTTCTCGATCGCGAGCCGGAAGCTGAAGGGGCAGACGTTCGGGCAGATGCTGGGCCACGCGGTCCGCCGGAGCCTCATCCTCATCTTCCTCGGGATCTTCCTGCGTTCGATGCACAGCCCCCGCACGAACTGGACGTTCGAGGACACGCTGACCCAGATCGGCCTCGGCTACACCTTCCTCTTCCTCGTCGCGTTCGCGTCGCGGCGTCTCCAGGTGGGCGTCTTCGTCGCCATTCTCGTTGGCTTCTGGGCGGCGTTCGTCCTCTACCCGCTGCCCCCCGCCACCTTCGACTACCCCAGAGTAGGCGTCCCCGCGGACTGGCCCCACCTCTACTCGGGCTTCCTCGCCCACTTCAACATGAACTCGAACGTCTCGTGGGCCTTCGACACCTGGTTCCTCAACCTCTTCCCCCGCCAGTCGCCGTTCCTCTTCAACGGAGGGGGATGGTCTACGCTGAGCTTCGTTCCCACCCTCGCCACGATGATGCTGGGCATGTGGGCGGGGGCGTGGCTCAAGACCTCTCGCCCCCCCGCGGAAAAGCTCAAGGGGCTCGTGGCGTCCGGCGTCGCCCTCACCCTCGCCGGCCTCGTCCTCCAGTGGCTCCACGTCTGCCCGATCGTGAAGCGCATCTGGACCTCGTCCTACACCCTCTACAGCGGCGGGCTCATCCTGCTCATTCTCGCGGGCTTCTACGCGGCGATGGATCTGCGGGGCTGGAAGCGCTGGGCCTTCCCCCTCATCGTCATCGGCGCCAACTCGATCGCGATCTACGTGATGAGCTGGACGATGGAGCGCTTCGTGGCGGAGAGCCTCTCCATCCACCTCGGGACGGCCCCCTTTCTGCTGCTCGGGCCCCCCTTCGAGCCCGTGCTCCACGGGATCGGCGTCCTGCTCGTCTTCTGGTGGATCCTCCTCTGGATGTACCGGAAGAAGATCTTCATCAAGATCTGATCCCCACGGCGCCTTCTTCGGGATCGTCGACGGACCGTGGCCGGACGGCACCGACGGGGTCACGCCTGCAGGTTGCCCCCGAAGAACGGCAGCAGCGAGGACTCGCGACCCGCGGCGGCGACGCGCTCGAGGGCGTCGAGGTGGACCTTGGCGATCTGGGCCAGGTAGGCCAGGGCCACCTCGGAGTTGTCCTCGAAGAGGTCGAAGAGGATCTCGGCGTTGCCGCTCAGGGTCACCACCGGGGTCTCGCAGACCGCGTCGTACCAGCGAGGCACGCCCGCCACGGACTCCAGGCCGCCGAGGGGATAGCCCGGCTGCGGCTCGAGGCCGAAGCCATCGATCGGGGACGAGCAGGCCACGCGTCCCTCCACCAGCATCTGCACCTGGCGCCCGGGCTCACCGCGGCGCCAGAGGACGGTGCCGGGCTCGAACCGCAGCTCCACGAGGCCGCGGGACAGATCGGCGAGGGCGGAGGCGCTCGCGCGGATGAAGGGGAGGCCCTCCCGCAGGAAGAGCATCCGCTGCACGAGGTCGAGGGGGCTCTTGAACCCCGGGGCCCTCATCGGCACCTGGGCGGCCAGACACTCGCGGGGGGCCTCGTGCCAGAGATCGATCAACCCCCGGGAGATCTCCCGCAGGACGTGCTGCAGGACCGGGAAGCGGTCCTCGAGGATCTCATCGAGCGTGTCCGCGTCGAGCTCCAGGGCGACCACGTCGGTCTCGGCCACGGCGTCGATCCCGTTCGGATCGCGAGCGAGGTAGCCGAGCCCCCCCACCCCCGCCCCCGGCGTGGCGTGTCCGAGGACGTGCTCCCCGCGCCGAAGCTGGATCCGCCCCTCGATGACGATGTGGACGGCGGCGATGGGCTCGCCCTGCCGGAGGAGCCAATCCCCCTCCTCGAAGACCCGGGTCCGGGCCTGCTCCGCCACCAGGCCCAGGTCCTCCGGGCTGAGGGTGCCGAGGATGGGGAGAGTCCGCAGGTGGAGCAGCCGCTCCATGCGGCTGACGCGGCGGTCCTCAGCCCGCACGGCCGCTCTCCCCCAGCACTCCCAGGGTGCGCTCGAACATCTGCCCCACGAAGAGCGACGTCTCCTGCGACCGCAGCTCCTCGATGCGCCCGCGCAGGTCCCGAAGGCCCAGCTCGCCCACGTGGAAGACGGCGAGGCTCCTGAGGATCTCCCCCGGCTGCTCGACCAGTCGAGTGAGAAGGGTCTCGTAGTCGAGTGGCTGGGGTCGATAGAAGCCGGCCGTCGCCTCGCCTCCGGCCAGCCCCGGGTCGCCGTCGACCAGGGCGAGGACGGGGGCCTTCAACGGCGGCCGGAGGACGTTCTCGAGCAGCTCGCGGCTGCTCGCCCGGACCCGGCGGTCGGGGCTCCTGAGCCCGCGGTAGATCCGCCGGAAATCCTCCTCCCGCTGCAGCAGGTCGAGCAGGCGGAAGAGGCGCTCCTCGGCGTTGTCGGCCTTGTCCCGAAGCAGGGCCGCGACCATCTGGTGCCCGGGAGTCCGCCGACCGGGCTCCGCCGCCGCGCCCCGATCGAGGACCGAGCGCCAGTGGGCGATGCGGCCCACCGTCTCCAGCGTCCGGCCTGCTGCCTCCGAGAGCACAGCCTCGTCCAGCTCGACCCCTGGGTGCCGGGTCGCGACGCGGCCCAGCGCCCGGAGGATTCGAAAGCGCACCATGCCATCGGTCTCCTCGAGGAGGTGACGCTGCAGCACCGCCACCGCGTCCTTCGCCGGGAAGCCCGCGATCGTCCGGGGGATGTGGCGCCGCAGCTCCTGGGGCAGGGTGCGGTCCTCCAGGGACCGCTCGAGGAACTCCAGCCCCTTCGACCCGAAGGCCCGGAAGGCCCTCCGCACCTCCGAGCGGACGGCCTCCCGACGCAGCTGCTCGAGAAGCGTGGGCAGGAGTGACTCCTCGCGCAGCTCGGCGACCGAGCGCGCCACGGCCGCCTGGACGGCGTCGTCGGCCTCCGTGGCCAGGGTCTCCAGCACGGGGAGGAAGGCGGGCACGGGTTGTCGCTGGATCACCCGCGCCAGGGCCCGCCGCGCCTCCAACGACCTCTCGCTCAGGATGACCTCCAGCAGCGGACCCGGGTCGGTCTCCGAGTCGGATACGGCCAGGAAGCCGGCGAGGGCGGTCGCCCTCACCAGGGGATTCGGGTCCCCCAGGGCCTCCCGCATCCGGTCCTCGTCCGGGTCCACCGCCATCCGTGCCCGCAGCGCCGCCGCCCGCACCTCGGCGTCGGCGTGGTCCAGCAGACGGTCGGCGACGGGCATGAAGTCGGTGCGACCCGCGGCCTCGAAGAGATCCAGGGCCCGGAGCACGACCGCCGCGGTCGGGTGGTACAGGATCAGGGCGGGGACGAGATGGGTCCGGTCCTCGGCGTGGAGGAGATCGAGGGCGGCCACGACCTCGTCGTCGTCGCGGCTGTTCAAGGAGGCAAAGAGGGTCTCCAGCGAGACGAGGTCGAGGTCGGGTAGACCGCCGCGGGCCTCGATGATGCCCTCCCGCAGGGCTCGGCGGAACATCTCCACGTAGTGAGGTCGCAGCTCGGCGACGGCGGCGATCCAGGCCACGCAGAGCACCGCCACCGCGACCGCCAGGATCGTGTCGCCGCGCCCGAGGGCCAGCTGGGACAGGATGAAGATCGAGGCCACCGCCTGGCCGCCCCGTTGACCGACGACGTCGATCGCCGGCTTGACGCGCGCCCGCAGCCGGTCGGGGATGGGCAGGAAGAGAAGCTCGGTGCTGGTGCGGTTGAGCGAGGGACGCAGCGCGCCGTCCGCCCCCTTCATGACAAGGGCGGCGACGAGACCACCGCCGACCACGACGCCGCTCGCCCCCCCCAGGACGAGGAGGGGAAGGGCCCAGAGCGCGCGGTGCACGTCGAACACGCGGAGGATCCAGCCCATCAGGGCGACCTGCACAACAAGGGCGACGACGCTCAGCAGGCCGTAGAACGTGGCGAAGAAGGCGGCCAGGTTCTCCGCGGCCACGTGCCGCGCCACCTCGCTCTTGAACACGTAGTCGCCCAGGGTGACCGCCACCGACGAGACCAGCACCAACCCCGCCAGACGCGTGACGTAGGGCTCACGCTCGAAGAAGCCCCGGACGTCGCCCAGACGCCAGCGGCCGGGAGCGGGGGCGTCGACCTCTTCGCTCACCTGGCGGCCGAGGGCCCACGCCAGCCCCGCCGTCGCTGCCATCAGCGCCGCGCCCAGGGCGATCAGGGCCTGGGGGGAAGCGAGGCCGTGGCCAGGCGGGCCACGCCGGCGCCCAGAGCGGCCCCGGTGAGGCTGCCCGTCCCGATCGCGCGGTAGAGCCGCTTGGCCTGGGTGATGGTGTAGACGTCGCCGAGGAGCACCCAGAACTGGACGCCGGCGAGAGTGGCGACGGCGCCCGCCCAGACGTAGAACGCACGGAGCAGCCACGGGCTGCCCGCCGGCTGAAGGAGAAAGAAGCCCAGGGTCACCGCCGCCCCGAAGGCCAGGGTGACGGAGAGCCGCAGCGGCCGTGGGATTCCGACCCCCTTGCCCGGGAGCTCGGCGAGGGCCACCGCGACCGCCGCCATGACGAGGTAGACCCACGGCAGCTCCTCGGGCGGCAGGCGGGCGAGAAAGAGCGCGTCTCGCGCGGTCTCCAGGATCGCGTAGGAGGCGAGGATCCCCAGCAGGGTGACGAAGGCAAGGGCCACGCCCCGCCGCTCCTCCGGTCTCACGCTGCTCTGGCCGGACACGTCCCTCGAATATACACTTGGTGGCACGGGCAGACGGCGCGACCCCGCGGAAAGAGAGGAAGGCATGGCGGCGACGCTGAGAGTGGCTCGACTGTTCTTCGTCCTCCTGGTCCTGGTGGCGACGGGCCGCTGGCTCATGGGCACCCTTGGAGTGCCCTACGAGAAGGGTCACCACATCTTCAGCATCGTGATCCTCACGGTCTTCTCGTGCCTCTACTACGGGGCGTTCACGCGTCGTTGGCTCGACTACCGGCTGATCCAGGCCGTCCTCCTCGGCGTGGTGATGGGTCTCGCCGGCCAGATCCTGATCCTGGCCCTGACGTCCGTCTCCTACGCGCTCGGGCTCGAGACCTACTTCAACCACCCGACCGCGCTCAACGCGCCCGAGGCCCTGTCCTTCGGCAAGGCCATGGGGGTCCGACTCGGCGGCCTCGTCGGCAACTCGATCGGGTCCGGGATCACCGCCGCCCTGGGCTGGGCGCTCGGAGGGCTGCTGCCCCGCAGTTGACGACCTTCGAGGGCGTGCGCCCTCCGCAGGCGTGTCCGCGCTCGCCGTCCCGGGTGCAGCGGCACGCCGGGGACCGAGAGGCTAGAAGGAGTAGCCGATCTTCGCGTTGAAGCGGCTGCCCTCTCTTCCGCGGGCGACGTCGAAGCGGAACAGGACGCTGTCACGCGTGGTCAGCCGCACGCCGACTCCGGTGCTCGTCCGGAAGCCGAGGGAGTCGAGCGCGGCGAAGCCGCCGCCGGCCGCCCCGCCGTCGAGGAACGCCGCCAGCTCCAGCCAGCGGAGCGCCTGGAACCGGTACTCCGCGGAGACCCCGTAGATCGCGTCGCCCGAGAAGCGGTGCTCGGGGTAGCTGCGGAGCAGCTGGCCGCCTCCCAGGGAGTACTGCAGGTAGTAGGGCACGGGCACCCCGCCGGTTCGCGCGAGGGAGCCGCCGGCGCGCAGCGCGAGGAGGTGGCGCTCCGAGCCGAGGGGCAGGTAGTGCCGGGCGTCGAGGGCGACGCGATCGAAGCCGGGGGTCTCACCGACCCCCTGGTAGCTGTCGAGACGCAGGCTCACGAAGCTGCCCCCCTGCGTGTGGCGCGGGCGGACCCGGGTGTCCCACACGAGCTCCGACGTGACGCGGACGTAGCCCCGCTGCCACGCCTGCCCGGGGACGTCCGTCCCGGGATCGAACGCCTTCCCGAGCGTGCGGGCGTTCTCACCCGGGGTGACGGCCAGCAGCCCGATGCGGCCCTGGACGGCGAGGCCGGGGGCGATGCGGTAGCCCACGACGGCGTCGATCGAGCGCTGGTGCAGGGGATCGGAGTACCCTCCGAGATACCGCCCCGCCTCGAGGTCGAGCTGTCTGACCTGCCCGTAGGCGAAGAAGCGGTCCCCGGGATCGTCGTCGGCCACGTATCCGGGCATCCACTCGAAGCCCAGGCGCCGCCGGGGAGCGCGACCGTCCTCGTGCGGGATCCGCCCCAGCCGAAGCTCGACGAGGCTGTCGCCCTGGATCGAGTGCGAGACGGCCCCGTAGAGGCCCACGGAACCGCTTCCCAGCTTCGGGTCGAAGTAGGCGAGCCCTGGCGCCGCCCCGCCTCCGGTCGCGAGGCTGGTCACGTAGGGATACAGGCCGACCTTCTTGAACCGGGCGGAGGTCTCCCGGGCGAGGCGCTGGATGCGGTCGGGCATCGACTCACGCCGCTCGCCCTCGCCCTCCTGGGCCCGCGCCCTCCCCGCCGCGCAGGGCAGGAAGACACACAGCATCAGGCAGCTCAGGGAGCGCAGGGGGCCCCACTCACAGACCCTTCCTCGTCGAGCTCGGCCCGGAGAGGTCATGGTTGGCACTGTAGCAGAGGAGACGCGTCTCTCGGCGGGAGTGACGGTGGACGCAACAGGATTTGACAAACGCCCGTCGGGCGCTCAGGGCGCGGGTTCGATTCTTCCCAGACGAGCGTCTCGACGCCGCGCGTTCTACGGGGCCCTCTTCCCGTACACGACGGCGCTGCGGACCCGGATCTCCTGCCCCTCCGATCTCTCGTCGGCGTCGTCCCGCACCACGATGCGGACGGTGTGCTCGCCGGCCTCGAGCCCGGTCACGTGCCAGCAGTCGTTGTCGTGCGTCCGTTCGGGGATCCAGGCGTCGAGGACGTACGTGGATTTCTCGCCGTCGAGGAAGACGTCGGCCCGGCCACCCTCCTGCGTCATGTCGCCCAGGATGGCCACGCCGGTGCCCTCGAAGCTGAACGCCGCCTCGGAGCCGGCCTCCGTGGTCCGCATCGCCTCCCAGTCGCCCCAGGGATGCTCGTAGGTCCGGCGCGACCACTGACCCTTCCACTCCCAGGCCGGGTCGTCGAGCTCCAGGCGCCGGACCGGGGGGTCGGCCTCCCACTGCTCGAGGGGCGGGGCGAGCGGAGCCTGGACGGGGATGACCACCTCGTCCTCCGTCACCCGCCCTCCCGCTCCCTCGATGATGGCCTCTGCCCGCTTCAGGGTGGAGTCGACGATGTCGTTGAAGGAGTACCGGGTGAAGGAGAACTCCTCGTCCTCGATGGCGGGGATGCCGGACCGGAACTCCTCGGGGATGGCCTCGTAGCCCCTCATCACCCCCAGGATGCCCCCGGCGCTCGAGGGATTGCAGTCCGAGTCCTGCCCCGCCCGGGTGGAGATCTCGAGCGTCTTCGCGAAGTCGCCCCCTCCGTACAGCAGGCCCAGGGCGATGTAGGCCCCGTTGAGTCGCGCGTCGATGTTGAAGGGCTGGAGGGCCCCGTCCGGGCACATGTCGTCGCCGTCCCACTTCTCCTCCAGCAGGGTCCAGGTGGTCTTCCAGTCCGTGGGATGCTCCCGGTGCCAGCCCAGGACGTCGGCGATCACCTGGGCGTAGCCGCTGCCCGCCGGGATCGACTTCAGTCCCTCCTCGACGACCTTGCGGGGGTCGTCCTCAAAGTAGCCGGCCGCGTACATCCCGGCCACGAACATCCCGCCATAGAGTCCGTCGCCGTAGTTCATCACCCGGCCCACCCGGTCGGCATACCGGTTCGCCTCCTGGGGCAGCCCCGGTGTCATGAGCCCGATGAAGTCCGACTCGATCTGGAAATCGATGTCGTTGGCGTGCATGTTGTACTGCGGGTGGCCGGACAACGGGGCCTTGATCCCCCGGTTCAGGTTCCGCCGGGCCCCGGCGTTCGCGTGCCAGAGGTCGTACCTGGAGTCACGGAACATGTCGCCGTACTGCTCGGTGGTGGCGTCGAGGCCCACGGTGTCCATGACCTCGGCGAAGGTCATCTCCACGTAGAGGTCGTCCTGCCGGATCGTGTTGTCGATCATGTCGGGCGTCCACTCGAGCTCGCCTTCGAGGATGCGACCGTTGGACTGGAACTCGGTGGGCGCCCCGAAGGCCACTCCGATCATCTGGCCGGCCCAGCCACCGCGCACCCTGTCCTCGAGGACGCTCCGGCTCAGTCGTCTCTCCGGGGTCTTCTCGGTACAGGCCACGACCCCGGTCACGGCCAGGCTCGCGAGAAGAGCCACCACTCGCTTCACGGTCATCTCACACCCCCTCGGGACCGACGGCGCGACGGTCACGGCCCCTACCTTACTGCGCCCCCTCGCCGAACGGAACGGGTCCTGCGCACCACGGTCGGCGCCTCCCCGGGCCGGCCCCCGCGTGCCCACGGTGCACCGACGCCCCACACACGGTACGATGAGACCCGTCGCGACGCCGGGGCGGAGGAGGCACCAGTTGAGCAGGGGCGAACGGTGAGCGAGGCCGAGCGCAGCGAGGCGGGCTGTGCCCTGGTCGTCTTCGGCGGGGCCGGCGACCTGACGCGGCGACTCCTCGTGCCCGCGCTCCTCAACCTGGCCGCCGAGGGTCGCCTGCCCGAGCGATTCGCCCTCGTCGGCTACGCTCGAACCGACCTCGACGACGAGAGCTACCGCGAGCGCCTCGATGAGGCGGTCAGGGAATACGCCCGGGAGGATCTCGACCCCGCCCTGTGGGCGGCCCTGCGCCCCAGGGTCCGGTGGGTACGGGGGGGCTTCGACGAGCCCGAGGGCTACGCCCGTCTCAAGGAGGTGCTGGGCGAGGTCCACGGCCCGGGGGGTGGGGGTGGGTGCGATGTCTTCTACCTCGCCTGTCCGCCCCCCTTCTTCGAGGAGATCGCCAACCGCCTCGGGACCGCCGGGCTCGCCCGCGAGGAGGACGGTCGCTCGCGCCGCCTCGTGGTGGAGAAGCCGTTCGGCCGGGACCGGTCCTCGGCCCAGGAGCTGAACCGGCGCCTTCTGCAGGTCTTCTCCGAGCGCCAGGTCTTCCGGATCGACCACTACCTTGGCAAGGAGACGGTCCAGAACATCCTGGCCTTCCGCTTCGCCAACGGCTTCTTCGAGCCCATCTGGAACCGCCGCTACGTCGACAGCGTTCAGATCACGGTGGCCGAGGCCATCGGAGTCGAGGGGCGCGGGAACTACTTCGAGCGCGCGGGGACGCTGCGCGACATGGTGCCCAACCACCTCTTCCAGGTCCTGACCCTGATCGCGATGGAGCCTCCCAGCTCCCTCGGCGCCGACGCGGTGCGCGACGAGAAGGTCAAGGTGCTGCGGTCCGTCCCGACCTGGACTCCAGATGAGGTGGGCCGCGACGCGGTGCGCGCCCAGTACGGCCCCGGCCGCCTCCCTTCCGGAGAGGAGGTCCCCGGCTACACCCGGGAGCCGAGCGTCGACCCGGCTTCCCGAACGGAGACCTACGCCGCCCTTCACCTCCGCATCGACTCCTGGCGCTGGGCCGGGGTCCCCTTCTACCTGCGCACCGGCAAGCGTCTCAGCCGTCGCGCGAGCGAGGTCGTCGTCCGGTTCCGGCGGGCCCCCCTGCAGCTCTTCCAGGACACGCCGGTGAGCGGCCTCCACTCCAACCAGCTGGTGCTGCGCCTGCAGCCGCGCGAGGGAATCGCCCTCCGCTTCGACGTGAAACGTCCGGGCCCCGAGATGACCCTGGGCAAGGTCGACATGGACTTCTGCTACTCCGAGTATTTCGGGGAGACCGCGGCCACCGGCTACGAGACCCTGCTCCGCGACGCCATGCGTGGAGACACGACCCTCTTCCAGCGGGCGGACCAGGTGGAGGAAGGTTGGCGCGTCGTGCAACCGGTGCTCGACGCGTGGGAGGCAGACCGCAGGGCGCCGCTCCCGGTCTATCCGGGGGGCTCCGAAGGACCGGCGGCGGCGGACGACCTCCTCTCCCGGGACGACCGCCAGTGGGATCCCATCGCATGAGGAAGGGTGAAGCCCGGCTTCGGGTCTTCCCCGGCCCCGTCGAGCTGGCGCGGGCCGCCGCCGCCGAGCTGCTCCGCCGCGGCCGCCGCGCCGTGCGCGAGCGCGGGGCCTTCGACGTCGCCTTGTCGGGTGGGAGCACGCCGGTGGCCCTCTACCAGGCCCTGGCCGCGGGCTCCGCCGCGCGCTCGGGCCTCTGGCGCCACGTGCACGTGTTCTGGGGCGACGAGCGCGTGGTCCCCCCGGAGGACCCCGCGAGCAACTACGGCACGGCCTGGAAGGCGGGCCTGCGCCGCTTGAGGCTCTCCGCCGATCACGTGCACCGCGTCCGCGGCGAGACCGCCGACGCCCGCCACGCCGCCGTGCTCTACGAGAACGAGCTGCGCGCCCGTTTCGCGGGCGCGGTCTGGCCCCGGCTCGACCTCGTCCTCCTCGGCCTGGGCGCCGACGGGCACACGGCGTCTCTCTTCCCGGGCTCGGATGCCCTCGAGGAGAAGGAGCGCTGGACGGCGGCCGCCGAGGAGGGCGACCCTCCCCGGCCACGGGTCACGCTCACCCTTCCCGTCCTCAACAGCGCCGCCGCCGTCCTGTTCCTGGTCGCCGGCTCCGCCAAGGCCGAGGCCCTCGCCTCCCTCCTCGGCCACGACCCGCAGGACGCCGCGCCCGCGCGCCGCGTCCGGCCCCCGGGCGGGGATCTCATGGTCTTCGCGGACCAGGCGGCCGCCGCGCGACTTCCCGACGCCGGTCCCTGAGCCGCAGAGATCGCGACGAGGCCGGGGGCGAGCCTTCGGACCCGGGCTTTCCGGGATAAGATGCGCGCGTGGCCGTACGACTCCCCGGAAGCTCCCTCGTCCGCAAGCTGCACGAACGCGGTCTCCTGCTCCCCATCGTGGTGGGCCTCGTGGTCGTGGGCATCCTGGCCCAGGGATTCCTCCAGCGGAGCCCCGAGCCCGACCCGGAGGAACCCGCCAACGACGGCGTCGCGGCGCTCGCCCCCACCCCGACTCCTTTCCGGCCCGATCTCGAGAAGGTCCCTCTCACCTACATCTCGGACTACTGGCTTCAGCTCGGAGAGAGCGCCCACGATCTCCTGGTCACCTTCGGCGAGGCGCAGCTGACCGGCGTCCGGGTGAGCCAGGGGTATGCCCTCGCCTCCGTCGAAGCCGCGGACATGGTCAGGGCCGCCCCGAGCGAGGCCCCCGAGGGTCAGCTCGTGGCCGTGGACGGCCGTCGCGGTCTGGCCCTCTTCCGGCTGGCGGGCGACGTGGGGGCCCCTCCCCGCCCCCCCACGGGGTCGGCGCACGCCGGGGCCTGGATCGCCGCGGTGACGATGGACCCCGAATCCGGCCTCCGTGTGGCCCCCGGGCACCTCGTCTCCGCCCCGTCCCGCGTTGACCCCTGGCTCGACGTGGCCCTCGAATTCCCGTCCTCCTTCGACGTGGCCGCGGTGGTCGACCTCGACTCACATCTCGTGGGCGTCGCCCTCCGGCGCCCCGATGGCGTCCGGGTCCTCTCCGCCGAGACGGTGGGCGAGATGATCGACGAGCTCGCGTCGAGCCCCTCCTGCCGAGCGGTGGACGTGGCCCCGATTCCCGATGACGTGCGCGCCGCCCTGCGCCTGAAGGAAGGTGTCGTGGTGGGATCGGTGGTGGAGGCGGCCTTCGCCTCTCCCCCCGACCTCCTCCCCGGGGACGTGCTCCTGCAGCTGGCCGGTGAGCACCTCTCGAGCCCGGAGGACTTCGCCGGGGCCTGGGACAGCCAGGAGCCCGGGAGCCAGGTCCGCTTCCTCGTCTCGCGAGGCAGCCGTCGCCTCGTGCGCCGCACCGAGATGCCCGGACGCGACTGCCGCCCGGACGGGCAGACGCCCCGGGAGCTGCCGCGGCTGGGCGCGGTCGTGCAGTGGGCGCGCCCCCCCGGGGGAGGCGACCCCGACGCCCCCGCGGGCTTCCGCATCCTCCACGTCCCCGCGGGGAGCGCGGCCGGGGAAGCCGGGCTGGAGACGGGCGACGTCGTGGTCGCCGTCGACGGGGCGTCCCTGGCCTGGCCGGAGGCGCGGAAGCTGCTCGAGCCGGACTGGAGCCGCGGACAGGTCCCGGTTCTCACCGTTCGTCGCGGCGGCGGCGTCCGGCTGACCGCGCCGCCCGCGGGCCAGGAAGAGTAGGCGCGGGTGCTCCGCCTTCCCGACAACTGGGTGGCCGAGATCGAGAAGCGGGTGGCCCGTCTCGGGCGCCTGCGCTCGAGCTTCCTGCCCGAGGAGAATCAGCTCATCGTCCTCGCGGTGGCGGTGGGCGTCCTGACCGGCTTCGGGTCGGTCGGCTTCATCAAGGCCCTCTCCGCCGTCACCCACTTCGCTCGCGAGCGCCTGGCCGCGGGCCTGGGCTTCCTGTTCGGCCCGGCCGACATCGTGCTGCTGCCCGCCCTCGGCGGCCTCATCGTCGGCCCGGTCATCTACCACTTCGCCCGGGAGGCACGCGGTCACGGCGTCCCCGAGGTGATGACCGCCCTCGCCACCGCCGGCGGGCGCATCCGCCCCCGGGTGGTGCTGATCAAGATCGCGGCCTCGGCCACCACCATCGGCTTCGGCGGCACCGCCGGACGCGAGGGTCCGATGATCCAGATCGGGTCCGCCATCGGCTCCGCCACCGCCCAGCTCGCCCGCCTCCCCACCCGCCACATCCGAACCCTGGTCGCCTGCGGCGCGGCCGGGGGCGTGGCCGCCACCTTCAACGCCCCCATCGCCGGCGCCATCTTCTCCATGGAGGTCCTGATGGGGCGCCTCGCCGGCGACTTCCTGCTGGTGATGCTGACCTCGCTCACCTCGTGCTTCATCGCCCGCGCCTACCTCGGCAACTACCCGGCCTTCGTCGCCCCGTCCTACGAGCTGGTGAGCGCCGCCGAGCTTCCCCTCTACTTCGGCCTGGGCCTGCTCGCCGGCCTCGCCGCGCTCCTGTACGTCCGGCTCCTCTACCGGACGGAGGACTGGTTCGAGGCCTGGAGGTTCCCGGAGTGGCTCAAGCCGGCGGTGGGTGGTCTCATGGTGGGCGTCGTCCTGCGCTACTTCCCCGAGGTCTACGGGGCCGGCTTCCCGGCGATGGAGGCGGCCCTCTGGGTGCGGTTCTCGTGGGGCCTTCTCGTCGCCCTCTTCTTCGCCGAGCTCCTCGGCAACATCTTCACCCTGGGCTCGGGCGGCTCCGGGGGCGTCTTCGCCCCCAGCCTCTACATGGGGGCGATGATCGGGGGCGCCTACGGCATGGGTGTGCACGCCCTCTTCCCGGAGGCCACCGGCGGCTCCGGGGCCTACGCCCTGGTCGGCATGGCCGCCCTGTTCGCGGCGGCGGCGAAGGCCCCCACCACCTCCATCCTGATCCTCTTCGAGATGACCAACGACTACCGGATCATCCTGCCGCTCATGGCCGCCACCGTGGGGAGCGTCACTCTGGCCAATCGCTTCATGCCCCTCAGCATCTACACCCTGAAGCTCCACAACCGCGGCATCACGTTTCCGTACGAGGAGCGGCGGACGCCACCGAAGAGGGAGCCCGCGCCCCAGGCGCCCGCGCCCCCCTCCCCCGAGGAGACCTGGCCCGCAGGGGTCTGAGCACCGGGATGAAGTGCCGCCGGGGCTCGACGCTCAAGCCGGCGCCCTGACGGGGCTACCCCGTGTTCCGCAGGCCCGCGGCCACCCCGTTGACGGAGAGCAGCACGGCGTCGCGGAGGGCGTCCTCCTCCGCCGCGTCGGGCTGGGCGCGGAGACGGCGCAGCAGGGCGACCTGCACGTAGTTCATGGGGTCGATGTAGGGGTTGCGCACCTGGATCGATCTCTGGAGCCAGGGCGCGGCGTCGAGCAGCTCCTTCTGCCCCGTGAGGCGCAGGAGCACCCGGACCGTCCTCTCGTGCTCCCGACACAGGACCGGGAAGACCGCCTCCCGGACCCCGGGCTCGGCGAGGCTGGCGTAGAGCTCGGCGATCAGTATGTCGGCCTTGCGAAGCGAGACCTGGCTGTTGTCCACGAGGTTGCTGAAGAAGGCCCACTCGCGGTACATGGCCGACAGCGTCTCCCAGCGCGCGGGGTCGTCCCCCGCCCACCCCTCGATGGCGGACCCCAGGCCGTACCAGCCGGGCAGAGTGACCCGGCTCTGTGTCCAGGCGAAGACCCAGGGAATCGCGCGGAGTCCCTCGAGGCTGGACCCGGCCTTGCGCCGGGCCGGGCGGCTCCCGATGTTGAGCCGGGCCAGCTCGTCGAGTGGCGTGGCCTGGTGGAAGTACTCGACGAGCTCCCGCGTGTCCACGAGGCCCAGGTAGGAGCGCCGCGCCCGCGGCGACAGCGTGGTCATCGCCTCCTCCCACTCACCGCCCCGGGAGGGGCTGGGGCCGGTGCGCTTGCCGCTGGTGAAGAGCACCGCGTGGGCCAGCTGCTCGAGGTGGCGCCGCGCCAGACGGGGATTGGCGTAGCGCGTCGTCACCGTCTCGCCCTGCTCGGTGAGGCGCAGGCGTCCCCCCACCGACTCCGGGGGCTGGGCCAGGACCGCCCGGTTCACCGGTCCCCCGCCCCGCCCCACGGTGCCGCCTCGACCGTGGAAGAACGTCAGGGCCACCTGGTGGCGCTGGCACAGGGCGGACAGCGTCCTCTGGGCGAGATGGAGCTCCCAGTGCGCGGTCAGATACCCGGCCTGCTTGTTCGAGTCGCTGTAGCCCACCATCACCGTCTGGCGGCGGCCGCGCTCGCCCAGGTGAGCCCGGTAGGCCGGGTGGGCGAACAGCGCTCCCAGCGTCCCCCCGGCGCCGTCGAGGTCCTCGACGGTCTCGAACAGGGGCACGACGTCCAGACCCTCCGCCACCCCGGCGTCGCGGGCCAGGAGCAGTATGGCGAGCAGGTCGCTGGGCCCGCGGGTCATGCTCGCGATGTAGGTCTGGATCGCCTCCGGTCCCACCCGTTCGTGCGCGCGGCGGACGAGGCGGAAGGTGTTGACGGTCTCGTTCGTCTCGTCGCTGAAATCGAGATGGGCGGGGGTGAGGGGTCGCCCTCGCGCGAGCTCGGCGCTGAGCACCGCCTGGCGTCCCTTTTCGTCCAGGGCGCCGTAGCCTTCGGCGATGCCGTAGCGGGAGAAGATCTCGTCCAGGGCCGCGGTGTGGCGCCCGGCGTGCTGCCGCAGGTCGAGGGCGGCCAGGTGGAAGCCGAACACCTCGGCCTGGGCGATGAGCCGTCCGAGGCGGCCGCCGGCGAGGCGCGCCCCGGAGTGCTCGCGAAGGCTCGACTGCACGAGTCTCAGGTCGGCGAGGAAGGCCGCCGCCGAAGGGTAGGCCCCGGGGCGCGGGCGGTGGTCGGCCCGCCAGGGCCGGGCCGCCGCCTCCAGCGTCGCCTGCAGCCGCCGATAGACGAAGGACATCTTCTGGCGGTAGGGCTCGCGTCGGTAGCGCTCGACCACGCGCCGCGTCTCCTCCGGAAACACCGCGGCGTCCTCCTCCAGGCTCGCGAGGAGGTCGCCGCTGACCCCACGCTCCTCGGCCACGCTCAGGTGCCCGTGCATTTGCTCGAAGGCCCGGCGATACAGGCGCAGTGCCGTCGTCTGGTGCTCGCGCAGGGTCTGCTCGGTGACCGCGGGCGTCACGTAGGGGTTGCCGTCGCGGTCTCCCCCGACCCAGCTCCCGAATCGGAGGAAGTGGGGCACCGCGAAGGCCTCGCCCGGCCAGGTCCTCTCCAGGGCGCGGCCCAGACGTGCCTCCATCTCGGGGACCAGGTCGAACAGGGTGTGCTCGAAGTAGTACAGGACGCCTCGGACCTCGTCGAGCACGGTGGGGCGTGTGCGGCGCGTGTCCTCGGTCTCCCAGAGCGACACGATCAGCTCCCGGAGCCACTCGAGCTCGGTCTCGGCCTCCCGCGGGGTCAGCGTCCCGGAGTCGAGGCGCTCCAGGGCCTCGGCCACGTCGGCCAGCTTCAGCAGAACGGTCCGCCGCTTGGCCTCCGTCGGGTGCGCGGTGAAGACCGGCATCACCAGGAGACCGTGGACGAGGACGCCGGCCTCGTCCGCCGACATCCCCTGATCCCGGAGAGCGAGGAGGGCCGCCTCCATGGTCTCGTCCACCGGCCGCTCCGCCGCCCGCGCCTCCACGGCACGCCTGCGCAAGACGCGGACGCGCTCCTGCTCCTCGGCGAGGTTGACCAGGGCGAAGTAGCTCGAGAACGCCTTGACGACGCCACGGGCCTCGCGGAGGGGCAGCGACTCGATGCGCTCCAGCAGCCGGACCCCCGACTCCCGGTCCCCCGCCCGGTGGGCCTTGGCCAGCGCCCGCACCTCCTCGACCAGCTCGAAGAGGGGCTGCCCCTCCTGCTCGATCAACGTCTCGCCCAGGAGGTCTCCGAGCTGGTGGATCTGCTCGCTGAGCTGGTCGCGGTCGTTCATCCCATAGATGTTAGCGAACCGACGGGGCCGGTGCATTCTGACGACCCTGCCATGTTGCCCGGAGGCCTGTCGAAAGCTCGAGCAGAGGATCGCCGAAACGACTGAGCGCGGCAACCGAGGCCTCCGGCGCCCCCCCGGGCGCTCAGCCCGTCGGCGTCGAGGTGGTGATCGTCTCCAGGCCGTGGGCGTCGGGACCGGTCTCGCGAACGTGCAGCATCCAGGAGAACAGCAGCCCCGCGATGCCGAGCACGGAGAACATCCACATCCCCGCCGTGTAGCCGGCGGGGTTCGCGGCCGAGGCCAGCCAGCGGTCGTTGGCCCAGCCGATGAGCAGGTTGAAGCCGAACAGACCGATGTTCTGGATCATCGTCATGAGGCCGTAGGCGGTACCCAGCTTCGCCTGGTCAACCAGGTAGGCCACTGACGGCCACATCACCGCGGGGATCAGCGAGAACGCGATACCCATGACCGCCATGGGCACGATGAGGGGTACGCTCGTGTACGCCATCACCAGGTAGACGGGGACCAGCATCAGCGACCCGCCCATCATGAACAGTGCCCGCTTCCCCACCCTGTCCACCATCAGCCCGAACAGCGGGGTGAAGATCATCGCGAACAGCGTCAGCAGGCTCGAGAGGAATCCTCCCTCCTCGCGCGTTGCCCCGTGGGCTTCGATGAAGAACTTCACCGCGAAGGTCTGGAAGGGGAAGATGGCAGAGTAGAAGGTGATGCACAGGGCCACCACCAGCCAGTAGGAGGCCCCGAACTTGAAGAGATCGCCCCAGACCACCTTCTCTGTCTCTGCTTCCCCCAGGTCGTAGCGGTCCTCGGCCCGCCTCTCGAGCATCCAGTACGCCAGCGCGCCGGTGATGCAGAAGGTGGCAAAGCCCACGCTGATGAGCAGGGGCCACCGCCAGTTCTCGTAGGCCGGGGCAGCCCAGCTCGGGGCGTTGAGCGCAGCGAACGACCCGAGGCGGGCGATCGTCAGATTCACTCCAAAGGCAAAGGACAGCTCCTTCCCCCTGAACCACTTGGCGATGGCGGTGGTGACAGCCACGATGAGCGACTCGGCCCCGAGACCGAAGACCAGGCGACCTGCCGCCATCATCGGGAGGCTTCCGCTGACGGCGGTGAGCGCCGCCCCCACGAAGCACAGGACACCGAAGAGGAAGGTGGCCTTCCGGGTGCCGATGCGGTCGATGATGATCCCGCCGATCAGCACCATGATGATGTTCGGGAACGAGTAGATGGCGTTGAGGAGGCCGATGTTCGCGTCTGAGAACCCCAGCTGCGCCTTGAGGACGTCGGCGAGGGGGCTGATCGAGTCGTAGACGTAGTAGTTGCCGAACATTGCCAGGCTGATGAGGACGAGCACCACCCAGCGGAAGGCCTTCGGGGGCTCGGGTCGAGCGTCCTTGACGGTCTCGAGGTCGGTCATCGGCTCTCCTGGATTCCCGGGTGCGCTCCGTCCGGAGGGAAGCCCACGGATGGTAGCAGACGAGCGGCCCTGGTGGCGTCCTCAGCAGGACGATACGAGCGAACCGCGCCGGTCCCGCGCCGTGCCTGCTGGCAGGAACCTACCCGATCTCGTAGCGCTTCATCTTGCGCCAGAGGGTGTTGCGAGAGACGCCCAGGTCCCCGGCCGCCTTCGTGCGGTTCCCCCCGTGGCGGTCGAGGGCCTCGCGAATGGCGACGGCCTCGGCGTTCTGCAGGGGCCCGAGACCTTCCCTTTCGGCCCCCGGCTCCGCGGCCTGCGCCGCCGGGGTGACGCGCTGACCCAGCACGTGGGGCGGGAGGTCCTCGCGCTCGATGACGTTGCCCCCGCAGACCACGAAGGCGTGCTCGATGGCGTTCTCGAGCTCGCGCACGTTCCCGGGGTAGTCGTAGTGCATCAGGGCCGCCATCGCCCGCTCGGAGACCCCGGTGATGCGCCTTCCCTGGCTGGCATTGAACCTCTTGATGAAGTGGTCGACCAGGAGAGGGACGTCCTCGAGCCGTGCCCGCAGGGGGGGAAGGTTGACTCGGATCACGTTGAGACGAAAGAACAGGTCCTGGCGAAATCGCCCGTGCCCCACCTCCGCCGCCAGGTCCTTGTTGGTGGCGGCGAGGATGCGGACGTCGGCCTTCTCGGAGCGGACGGCCCCGAGAGGCGTGTACTCCCGCTCCTGGAGGACGCGGAGGAGCTTGACCTGCATCGCCGGTGAGATCTCCGCGATCTCGTCGAGGAAGAGCGTGCCTCCTTCGGCGAGAGCGAAGCGGCCAGGCTTGTCGCGACGCGCGTCGGTGAAGGCCCCCTTCCGGTAGCCGAACAGCTCCGACTCCGCCAGGCTGTCGGGCAGGGCCCCGCAGTTGACGGCCACGAACGGCCTGTCCCGGCGGGCTCCCAGGTTGTGGATGGCCCGGGCCACCAGCTCCTTCCCGGTGCCCTGCTCCCCCTCGATGAGGGCGGTGCTGCTCGAGCGGGCCACGAGGCGGACCAGCTCCCGGACCCCCTGCATCCCCGGGCTCTTGGTGACGATGTCGTCGCTCGTGTAGCTGCCGTGGATCTGGCGGCGCAGCTCGGCCAGCATGGACAGGTCGCGGAACATCTCCACCCCGCCCACCACCCGGCCCTCGCGGTCCTCCAGGTGAGCGGTGCTCACGGAGACCAGGACCTCGCGACCGTCCCGGGTGCGGATCGTCACCTCCTCGTCGCGGTGCTCCTCTCCCCCGGCGATGCTCTTCCGAAGGAAGCAGGTGTGCTCGCAGTGCGTGGCCCGGAAGACCCGGGCGCAGAGGCTGCCGATCACCTCGTCGCGGCTCCATCCCGTGATCCGCTCGGCCGCGCGGTTGAAGGAGGTGATCAGGCCCTGCTGGTCGACGGTGAAGATGCCGTCCGGGATGTTGTCGAAGATGATCGACCCGATGCGGGGGTCGAGGTGGCTCGGCATTGGGCGCTGCTCCTGTTCCATTGTACCCCCCATCAGTAACGAAAATGGAACGGTGCGTGTCACGATCGTCTCGTTTCTGGGGCAGCATCGACTCCATGGATCGAGATCCCGCGACCCCGAAACGCCTCTAAGTTGTTGATAGGTGGATTCTTCTCCGATCAGCTGTGCGCGGGCACGTTTCTCGCCTGGGTCATGTTCGCCGCCCGGCGCGGCCCGCAAGGAGGGAGACCCCGCAACATGGCGATCGAATGCTCCTACTACCTGGAGGATCTGGACACCCGAGAGCTCCCCCGCCGGTTCCTCGAGGCGTTCGCGGCCATCCTGTCGCACTCGAACTACGCCCCCCTGCTCGACGCCGCCTCCCGGGTGGGCCTGCGATGCAGCCGCTGCGCGGTCACCTGCCCGGTCTACCAGGCGAGCGGGGACCGTCGGGACATCCCGTGCGACCGCTCGGCGCTTCTCCTCGACGTCTACCGGCGGTACTTCACACTCCGGGGCAACCTGGGCGCCCGGTTCGGGAAGTCGTTCGTCCTGACCGAGGCGCACATCAACCGGATGGCCGAAGAGTTCTACCGCTGTACCGCGTGCCGGCGCTGCAAGAAGGAGTGCCCGGTCGGGATCGATCACGCGCTCATCACCCGCCTCGGACGCTGGATCCTGGCCGAGATCGGGATCACCCCCAAGGCCCTGGTTGTGGCCACCCGAGAGCAGCTCGAGGGAAAGACGCACAACACCTCGGCCATCCCCGCCGCGGCCATGAAGGACACGTGCGAGTTCCTCGAGGAGGACTGTGCCGACGAGCATGGTCTGAAGATCGAGTTCCCCGTCGACGTCTCCGGGGCGGAGTACGTGTTCTTCCCCGCGGTGAGCGACTACCTCCTCGAGCCCGACACCCTCATGGGCAACGCCGCGGTGATGAAGGCCACCGGCGGCTCCTGGACCATCGGGAGCCAGAACTTCGACGGCATCAACTACGGGCTCTTCTACAGCGACCGGATGCTCGGCCGGATCGTCTCCGCGGAGGTCGACGAGGTCCGGCGCCTGAAGGGGAAGAAGATCCTCATCGGGGAGTGCGGCCACGCGTCGCGCTCGGCGAAGGCCTTCGTCCCCACCTTCGGCGGGCAGGACCCGCCTCCGGTCGTCAACATCATGGAGTACACCTACGACCAGTGGAAGGCCGGGAAGCTGAAGCTCAAGCCCGGTGTCATCAAGGAACGGGTCACCTACCACGACCCGTGCAACATCGCCCGCAGCGGCTGGATCACCGAGCAGCCTCGCGAGATCCTCAAGCACATCTGCGCCGACTTCGTGGAGATGACCCCCAACCGCCGGGACAACTACTGCTGCGGCGGGGGCGGGGGAACGGTCTCGATCGACGAGATCCGGAAGTTCCGGACCACCGTCGGGGGCAAGACCAAGGCCGACCAGATCCGGGCCACCGGCGCCGCGATCTGCGTGGCCCCCTGCGCCAACTGCAAGAAGCAGGTCGCCGAGGTCTGCGAGGACAACGACCTCGACGTGCGCGTGTGCGGCCTGCACGACCTTATCCTGAAGGCCATCGACGCGCCGGACTTCATGAAGACGAACGGGGACGGTCCCGACCCGGCCGGCGCCCCCCCCGCACCCACGGAGGACGCCTGATGGACACCTGGATCGCACTGGCCAGCGGCCCGCTCTTCCGCGTGGCCCTCGCCGCCTGCCTGCTCGGGCTCGCCTACCACCTCGGCAACACGCTCTGGATGCTCGTCCAGTCCCATCGAAGGTCCACCGACAAGGAGCTCGCCCTGGGGACCGTCTTCGGCGCGACCCTCCGCAGCCTCCTGCCCCTGCGGCACCGTCGGCCGATCCAGACCCTCGCCGGGGTGGCCTTCCACGCCGGAATCCTCCTGGTGCCCCTCTTCTACGTCGGCCACGTGACCCTCTGGCAGCCGCACCTCCGCATCCCCTGGCCCACCCTGGGACCGGCGGCCTCGGACGTCCTGACCCTCGCCGCTGTGGCCGGGCTGGCCGCCCTGCTCCTCTGGCGGCTGCTCGTGCGGACGAGCCGGGAGCTGACCGCCGCCGCGGACGTCGCCGTCCTCCTGCTCCTCCTCGCCGTCACCGCCAGCGGCTACTGGGCGGCCCACCCCGCCTCCTCGCCGGCCGCCCCGCGGGCCATGCTGCTGGTCCACGTTCTTTCCGCGAACCTGGCTCTCTTCCTCACCCCGCTCACCAAGATCGTCCACTGCGTCCTGGCTCCCCTCAACCAGCTCGTGAGCGAGGTGGCGTGGCACTTCCCGGCCGAGAGCGGTGCCCACGTGGCCCTCGCCCTGGGCAAGGAGAACGACCCGGTATGAGCACGAACACCGCACGCACCCGCTCCTTCGCGATCCTGACCGACGTCACCCTCTGCATCGGCTGCGAGGAATGCGTCGCCGCGTGCAAGAAGACCAACGACACCGGCGAGGACGACGCCCCCTGGAAGTGGCAGGGGGGGGCCGAAGACCTCAGCTCCACCCGGTGGACGACGATCGCGCGCACCCGTGGCCGGTACGTTCGGGTCCAGTGCCGCCACTGCCTGGACCCCGCCTGCGCCGCCGCCTGCCCGGTGGCCGCGCTCTACACCACCGAGTCCGGTGCGGTAGCCTACAACCCCGACATCTGCATGGGGTGCCGCTACTGCATGGTGGCGTGCCCGTTCCGCATGACCCGGTACGAGTGGGACTCCCCGATCCCCCGGGTCCGCAAGTGCATCCTCTGCTACCAGGCTCTCACCAGCGGTGAGCTCAGCCAGCCCGCGTGCACCGCCGCCTGCCCCACGAAGGCCACGATCTTCGGGACGCGGGACGCGCTCCTGGCCGAGGCCCGCCGCCGCATCGAGGCCGCCCCCGACCGCTACGTCCACCACATCTGGGGCGAGCACGAGGTCGGGGGCACGTCCGTGCTCTACATCTCCGACGTCGAGCTCACCGCCGCGGCCTGGCCCGAGGGGCTTCCCGGCCACCCGGTGCCCGAGCTCGCCACGGACGTCCTGAGCACCGTGCCCGCCACCTTCCTGACCGTGGGCGCGGCGATGGCCGGGTTCCACTGGATCGTGGGGAGGAGGGACAAGCTGGCGGCCGAGGCGGCCACCCCCCCGCCCCCCGAGGCCTCCGACGACGAGGTGAGCTCGTGACGCCCGCCCAGAACCCCCGCCTGATCGTGACCAAGGCCGTCCTCTGGTTCCTCGTCGGCGTGGCCGCGGTGGTGGCCGTGGTGCGCTTCGCCCTCGGGCTCGGCCTCACCACCGACCTGACCGACGCGACCCCGTGGGGCATGTGGGTCGGCTTCGACGTCCTGGGCGGGGTGGCCCTGGCCGCCGGCGGCTTCGTGGTCGCCGCCACCGTCTACATCTTCCGGCGCGAGCGCTACCACGTCATCATCCGGCCCGCCATCCTCACCGCCTTCCTCGGCTACCTGGCGGTGATCATCGGCCTGATGGTCGACCTCGGCCGGCCCTGGAACATCTGGCGCCCGATGTTCCACTGGAACCTGCACTCGCCGTTGTTCGAGGTGGCGATGTGCGTGATTCTCTACACCACGGTGCTCGCCCTGGAGTTCGCGCCGGTGGTCCTCGAGCGCTTCGCCTGGGCGGTGCCCGCGATCCGCCTCCTGCGGCGGGTGACGCTGCCCCTGGTCGTGGTGGGCATCGCGCTGTCGACGCTGCACCAGTCGTCGCTCGGCACCCTGTTCCTCCTCTCCGGGGCGCGGATGCACCCGCTGTGGTTCTCTCCCCTCCTGCCCCTGCTCTTCCTCGTCTCGGCGGTGGGACTGGGCCTCGGGATGGTCACCGTGGAGAGCCTGGTGACCTCCTGGCTCTACCGGCGGGAGGCGGAGTGGGACCTCCTCCGCGGCCTCGCGCGCGCCGCCACCGTGGTCCTCTCCTTCTACCTCCTCGTCCGCCTGGGAGACCTGGCGTGGCGGGGCGAGATCGGGCGGGCCTTCGACGGCTCGTGGTTCGCCGTCCTCTTCTGGGTGGAGATGGGGATGAGCACCCTCGCCCCGGTGGCTCTCTTCCTTCGTGCCCGCCGGGGCGACGGGCGGTGGGCCATCACCTGGGGCGCGTTCCTCATGACCGCCGGCTTCGTCCTCCACCGGGCCGACGTCGGCGGCATCTCCCACATCGCGGTGACCGGACAGGTCTACGTCCCCGCCGCCACCGAGGTCGCGGTGAGCCTGGGCATCGTCTCCGGGCTGGCGCTCATCTTCCTGTTCTTCGTGGAGAACCTGAAGGTCTGGGAGGAGCCCCCCCCGGCGACCGACCACTTCACCCCCGCCGCCACGGACCCCGTGAGCTCCCAGTACATCGGCTCGCCGTGGCTCGGAGGGGGACAGCGCGCCGCCCTCGCGCTCATCTGCGGGGTGGTCGTGGGCCTCGCCCTCGTCGAGGCCCAGGTCGAGAGGCGGCGGCCGAGCGCGGCCCGCCCCATCCACCCCCCCCGCAGCGCCGCGGCCCTGGTCACCCCCGGGGCGGACGGGAAGGGGCACGTCTTCGAGGTCGTCTCCCCGACGGCGCCGGAGGCGATGACGGAGGCCGTCGCCCGGGGCGGCGTCCTCCAGGACGCCCTCCTGATCGACAGCGGGGGCGAGGGGCGCCTCGTCCTGTTCCCTCACGCCGCCCACCAGCGCCGGCTCGGGGGCGAGGCCTCGTGCGCCACGTGCCACCACCGCAACGTCCCCCTGGACCGGGCGACCTCCTGCTCCCACTGCCACCGCGACATGTACCGACCGACCGACACCTTCGACCACGCCCGGCACGTGGTCGCCCTCGACCAGAGCCTCTCGTGCACGGTGTGTCACCGGGACCGAGAGGCCGCACGGACCCGCGCCGGGTCCCGGCCCTGCGCCAGCTGCCACCAGGGGACGCCGTCCCACCTGACGCGGGTGCGGGTCACCGGCGAGGCCGAGCCGGGCCTCGCCCCCGGCTACGAGAAGGCGATGCACGGGCTGTGTCTGGGCTGCCACCGCGAGGAGGAGAGGGACCTCGCGGTCGCCGACCGCTCCCTGAGCCGCTGCACGAACTGCCACCGCGGTGAGTTCGCCTCCGACGCCGCCATGCGCCAGCGGCCGCCGTTCGCGGTCGTCGCCACCGCCGCCCCCGCGGCCCCGGGCGCGGTGACGAACGGGACCGGCAGCACCACGGGGGGATCACCGTGAGCGGCCCGTGCTGGCCCGTCTCCCGGGCCCAGGAGCTCTTCGAGGAGATGCCCTCGGGGATCATGGTCATGGATCGCGAGTTCAGGATCGTGGACCACAACCGGGCGTTCGTGGACGTCTACGGTCCGAACGTCGGGACCCCCTGCTACCAGGTCTACAAGGATCGCGGGACCCCGTGCCCCGACTGCCCGGCCCAGGCGACGTTCGAGGACGGGCGGCCCCGGGTCCTCGAGGAGACCGGGCTCGACCGCAACGGCCAGACGATCCACTACCTGGCCCGCGTGGTGCCGCTGCGCGACGAGACCGGGGGGATCACCCACGTGGCGGCGATCACCACCGACCTGACCGCGACGAAGAGGCTGCAGCGCGAGTACCAGACCCTGTTCGAGAAGGTGCCGTGCTACGTGGCGGTGCTGAACCAGGACCGCCGGGTCATCAAGGCCAACGAGATGTTCCGGCGGACCTTCGGGGAGCCCCGGGGCGACTTCTGCTACAAGCTGTTCAAGGGGCGCCGCACCGAGTGCGAGGACTGCCCGGCGGACAAGACCTTCGTGGACGGCCGCTCCCACACCTCCCGGCACGTCGGACAGAACCGCGACGGGGGCGAGACGCACTACGTGGTGTCCACCGCGCCCCTCCTCCAGGGAGACGGGGAGACCACCCACGTCATCGAGATGGCCCTCGACATCACCGAGATGACCGCGCTCGAGACCCAGCTCCAGAACGCCCACGTCTTCCGCCAGGCCCTGGTCGAGAACTCCCTCGAGGCCGTCGTGGTCATCGACGAGTCCCAGCGGGTGGTGCTGATGAACAAGGCGGCGGAGGATCTCTGGGGCGCCCGCCGCGAAAGCCTGGTCGGCCACAAGGCCCCGCGGGCCCTGGTCCCGGCCGCCCTGCGGCGCCAGCGCGCGCACACCGGCGCGACCGTCCTGCTCCCCGACACCACGATCACGAACCTGGCCGGCGAGACCATCCCGGTGGAGCTCGCGGGCATGACCATCTTCAGCGAGGGTCGCTACCTGGGCGGCGCGGTCAAGGCCCTCGACCTGAGGGCCACGAAGGAGCTCGAGCGCGAGAAGCTCACCGCCGAGCGGCTGGCCGCCGTGGGTCAGACGGTGGCGGGGCTGGCGCACGGCATCAAGAACGTGCTCATGGGCCTCGAGGGCGGCATGTACGCGTTCCAGAGCGGCATGAAGAAGGGCGACGACGCGCGAATGCTCCAGGGCTGGCAGATGCTCGAGGAGAACATCAACCGGATCACCACATTCGTGAAGGAGTTCCTCGAGTTCGCCCGGGGCCGGACCCCGACGGTGCACCTCATCGATCCCAACGAGGTGGCGGGAAAGGTCGTGGACCTCTTCAAGGACAAGGCGGAGCAGGCGGGCATCCGACTGGGCTTCGAGCCCCAGGCCGGGATCCCCCCGGCCTTCATGGACGAGGAGGGGATCCACACCTGCCTCGTCAACCTGGTCTCGAACGCCCTCGACGCCTGCGAGACCTCGGAGAGGGCGGACCCCGAGGTGGTCGTGCGCACCCGCGACCACGCCGGGGCGCTTCTGCTGGAGGTGGCGGACACCGGCACCGGGATCGACTCCGAGATCCGCAAGAAGGTCTTCACGACCTTCTTCAGCACCAAGGGCTCGGGCAAGGGGACCGGTCTCGGCCTGCTCACCACCCGGAAGATCGTCCAGCAGCACGGCGGCAAGGTGTGGTTCGAGTCGACGCCGGGCACCGGCTCCGTCTTCCGGCTGGAGTTCCCCCACGATCGGCTGCCCCACCCGCGCGAGACGGAAGACGCCCTTTCAAGCACAGGAGACGAGGATGGCACGGCCTGAGGACAAGACCATTCTGGTCGTGGACGACGAGCCCAACGTCCGCGACTACCTGAAGATGATCCTGGTGGACGCCGGGTTCCGGGTGGCGACCGCGGCCGATGGGGAGGAGGCTCTCGCGCGCATCCGCGAGAGCCGTCCCGACTTCATCTCCCTCGACCTGATCATGCCCCGCAAGTCGGGGCACAAGCTGCTCCTCGAGCTCAAGCGGGACCGCGACCTGAGCCGCATCCCGGTCCTGGTGGTGACCGCTCACGCCCACGACGAGTTCGGCAGCAAGGACCTCGAGGAGATCCTGGACGGCGCGGTGATGTCGGGACCGGGGACCTACCTCGAGAAGCCGATCAACCCCGAGTCGTACGTCCGGGCGATCTCGCGTGCGGTGGGGGTCGAGCCCGCGCCGCGGAGCACCCCCCGGACCGACCTCAAGGAAGAGCTGGAGCACAGCATCCAGGGCGCGAGCCCCGAGGCCCTGCGCGAGGCCCTCGCGGCCCTGCGCCGGGCGAAGACGAAAGGAGCGCACAAAGGTGACGGATAGAGGCGATCGGCAGACGGTCCTGGTCGTGGACGACGAGCCCCACGTGGTGGCCTACCTGGAGATGCTCCTCCAGGACCAGGGCTACGCGACGGTGTCGGCGGCCAACGGCCGCGAGGGGATGGAGAAGGCAAAGGCGCACACGCCCGACCTCATCTGCCTGGACATCACCATGCCCGAGGAGTCGGGGGTCCGTATGTACCGCAACCTGAAGGAGGACCCGCGTCTGGCGAGCATCCCGGTACTGGTGGTGACCGCGGTCACGGGCCTCGGAGGCGACCCGGAGCCCTTCCGGCACTTCCTGGACACCCGGAAGAGCGTCCCCGCGCCCGAGGGCTTCTTCTCCAAGCCCATCGAGCGCGAGCAGTTTCTGGCGAAGGTCGACGAGATCCTGGCGAAGCCTGTCGCGCCGTCCTCCTGAAGGCCCCTGTCGCTCCGCGATCGTCGGTGTAGACCCGGGCCAGGCTGGGCACTCCCCGACCACGAGCTCGGCACCATGAGCGCGTCAGATCCGCTAGGATTGCCGTGACACCGCGCTCGTCGCGAGCAGCGGTCGGCATTGGATCCAAAGGAGGCCCAGCGTGTTCAAGGAGTTCAAGGAGTTCGCAGCCAAGGGCAACGTGCTCGACATGGCCGTCGGCATCATCATCGGCGGCGCCTTCGGAACGATCGTGAAGTCGCTCGTCTCCGACGTCATCATGCCCCCCGTGGGCCTGTTGCTGGGAGGCGTCGACTTCTCGAACCTGTTCGTGGTCCTGGGCAACGCCGGACCCTTCGACTCGCTCGCCGCGGCCCAGGAGGCGGGAGCGGCCACGATCAACTACGGCCTGTTCGTCAACAACTGCATCAGCTTCCTGATCGTCGCCTTCGCGGTCTTCCTCCTCGTGCGCGGGGCCAACGCGATGCGACGCAAGGAGCAAGCCCCTCCGCCCGCTCCGCCCGAGCCTTCGGCCGAGGAGAAGCTGCTCACCGAGATCCGGGACCTGATGAAGTCGCGGGCCTGACTACGGCTCCCCATAGAGCCGCTCGATCCACTCGCGGAACCAGGGCGGCCGGGCCAGGAGGACCCAGGCAGCCACCAGACCCGTCACCGGGACCACGAAGACCGCGACGTCGAGGACGACGATGAGGGCGGCCAGGGCGACGCGCTCGCCGGTGCTCATGAGATCAGCAACCCCGGGCCCCCGAGGGTCGCGGCGTCTCCACCGGCGTCACGGCGTGGCCACCACGGTGTACTTCTGGCACTGCTTCGGGTGCAGCGCCATGCCCTCCGGGGTGACGTCGGTCACGCAGTTCTTCGAGGTCCAGGTCCCCACCGCGTAGTCCCAGGGCTCGCGGCAGGAGGCCCCGGTGCGACCGCGCACATCCAGGTTTCCGTCCCCGTCGAGGTCCATGGTGAAGTAGAGGGGGTCTCCTTCGGGGTCCGCGGTCAGGCACATGTTGAACCACACGGTGAAGGGCGCGGGGCCCGTGATCGTCCCGTCCTTCGCCCTCGGGGTGGTCTTGAAGACGACCTCGGGAGGCTGGTTCTCGACGACCTCGGGCTCCCCCGGGCCCACATCGACGGTCGTCGCGCAGCGAGCGGTCTGCGACGCGGTGCGGACGTCGAAGGAGACCGTGTAGAGGCCCGCAGCGCCGTAGGTGTGATTCGCGTCCGGGTCGGTCCCGCTGGTGCCGTCGCCGTAGCTCACCGCCACCGAGACCGTACCCTGCGCCCCGGCCACACCCACGGCGAAGGCGACCTCGAGCGGCGCCGGCCCGCGCGACGGCGTGGCGCTGCACGTGGCGCTCAGCACGGGGGCGGTGATGGTGTCCCCCTCGTCGCAGCCCCCTCCCGCCACCGCGAGAAGGCTGATCCCCAGCAGTACGCTCCTGCGTCCCCCCTTCATCGGCACGCTCCTCGTCCCGATGATACGCCTTGACGCCCCGGCGGGGGGACGGCTATCGTCGGGGCCATTCACAGGAGAGGTCACGCCATGCCCGAAGCCAACATCGCCCTGATCGGCTACGCCTTCATGGGACGGGCGCACAGCAACGCCTGGCGCCAGGTCGCCCGCTTCTTCTCGCCGAAGCTGACGCCCCGCATGAAGGTGATCTGCGGCCGAAATCGGAGCGCGGTGCGGAAGGCCTCGCGCAACCTGGGCTGGGAGGAGTACGCCACCGACTGGCGCGAGGTCGTCGCCCGTGACGACATCGACATCGTGGACGTCTCGACACCCGGCGACAGCCACGCCGAGATCGCCATCGCCGCGGCGAAGGCGGGCAAGGCCGTCCTGTGCGAGAAGCCGCTGGCCAACGACGTGCGCGAGGCGAAGCAGATGCTGGCGGCGGTCAAGAAGGCGGGCGTCGTGCACATGCTCTGCCACAACTACCGTCGCGCTCCCGCGGTGATGCTCGCCCGGGATCTCGTGGCCTCGGGCAAGCTCGGTCGCATCCACCACTACCGGGGTGTCTACCTCCAGGACTGGCCCGTCGACCCGAGCGTGCCCCTGATCTGGCGCTTCGACAAGAAGGTGGCCGGCTCCGGAGCCCTCGGAGACATCCTGTCGCACTCCCTCGACCTGGGCCGCTTCGTCCTGGGCAGCGAGGTGGTCGAGGTGGCGGGGGTCATGGACACCTTCGTCAAGCAGCGCCCCCGCCTGGACAACCCGAGGAAGAAGGGACGGGTCACCGTCGACGACGCCTCCCTCGCCCTCGCGCGCTTCTCCAACGGGGCGCTGGCCTCCATCGAGGGAACCCGGTTCGCGCCGGGGCGCAAGAACTACCTCCGCTTCGAGGTCAACGGCAGCCGCGGCTCGATCGTCTTCAACTTCGAGCGCATGAACGAGCTCGAGTACTACACCCTGGACGACGAGACCCGGGTCCAGGGCTTTCGGCAGATCCTGGCCACCGACCCGTCACACGAGTACTTCGACCGCTGGTGGCCAGGCGGCCACCTCATCGGGTACGAGCACACCTTCATCCACACGGTGTACGACTTCCTGAATGCCGTCGCCGCCGGCCGGCAGGTGAGGCCCAACTTCGAGGACGGCGTGCGGAACCAGCTCGTCCTCGACGCGATCGAGAAGGCCGCGCAGACGAAGCGGTGGGTGACGGTCAAGCCGCTGTAGGGTGAGGGAGCACCGCGCTGGAGCGCCACCGGCACCGGCCGGCCAGGTTCCCATGGTGCGGCGCCGCCCGGGCCACGCGAGGACCGCCCCGCCCGGGGAGGAGAGGAGGGGATGAGGGGCCGGCTGCCGCTGATCGTCGTGTCGGTCCTCCTGGGCGGCGCCGGTCCCGCGGCGGCGCAATCCAGCCTGGGCGAGCCGCTCTACAAGGCTCCTCCTCCCGGGGTCACCACGCGCTGGGTCAGCCCGGAGAACCCGACCGGGACCCCGGGGGCGGGGGGGCGATCGAACCGGGGAGCCAAGGGGGCGGCCTTCGTCGTCGTCGCGCCCGGCGAGAAGAAGGTCCTCTTCGAGTCCAGGGGCGCCGGCCTCATCACCCGCATCTGGATGAGCGGCAACGTCCCCCGGGTGCCCGAGCTGCGGCGGGCGGTCCGCATCGACGTGTACTGGGACGGGGCGGCGACACCGGCGGTCTCGGCCCCGATCGGCGACTTCTTCGGGGTCGGCCTGGGCGAGCTGCTCCCCTTCGAGAGCGCGCTCTTCGCCAGTCCGGAGGCGCGATCGTTCAACGCCTTCGTGCCCATGCCCTACCGCACCGCGGCACGCATCGAGGTCACCAACGAGTCCCGGTGGCACGCGCTCATCTGGTACGACGTCAACGCCCTCGAGGTCCCCGCGCACCCTTCCGACGTCCTGTACTTCCACGCCCACTGGAGACGGGAGCCGCGCACCCGGATGGGCCGGGACTTCGAGATCCTGCCCCGCGTCCAGGGGCGGGGGCGATACCTCGGGACCAACGTCGGGGTGATCGGAAACGAGGCCTACCGGGGCACGTGGTTCGGGGAGGGCGAGGTGAAGGTCTACCTCGACGGCGATCGGGAGTGGCCGACGCTGGTGGGTACCGGCACCGAGGACTACGTCGGCACCGGCTGGGGCCAGGGCGAGTTCGCCGGTCAGCTCTCCGGCTCCCTCGTGGCCGATGAGGAAGACGACCGCTACGCCTTCTACCGGTATCACCTGCCGGACCCAGTCTTCTTCCACGAGGCCTGCCGCGTCACTCTCCAGCAGATCGGCAACGCCCCGAGCGGGAAGGTCCGGGAGCTGGTCGAGAAGGGAGTGCCCCTCACGCCCACCTGGGCCCTGGAGCTGGGTGAGCGGGACGTGATGAGGATGTCCGAAGAGCCGGTGCAGCACCTCTTCCTGGAGGACGCGGACCCAGCGCGGCTGCTCTCCGACGAGTTCCCGCACAGCTCGACCAGCTTCTACCGGGAGGGGGACGACGTCTCCGCCACCGCCTACTTCTACCTCGACCGTCCCGAGAACGACCTTCCCGCCCTCGCCGACGTCCAGTCCCGCCTGGTGGGGGTCGAGGACTCCACCGTCGGGACGAATTGAGCGCTCCCGACCGGGGACGGCCGCTCGGATACAATTCATGGATGCGCCTCGAGGCAGTGATCTTCGACATGGACGGGGTGGTCACCCGCACCGCCGAGCTGCACGTCCGGGCCTGGAATCGTCTGTTCGACGAGTACCTGGAGGCACGACGCGGGCGCGGCGAGCACCACGCCCCCTTCGATCCGGTGCGGGACTATCTCGACTGGGTCGACGGAAAGCCCCGCTACGACGGGGTCCAGAGCTTCCTCGAGGCCCGGGGCGTCGACCTGCCCTTCGGGAACCGTGAGGACGGTCCCGGGGCGGAGACCGCCTGCGGCCTGGGCAATCTGAAGGACCAGTACTTCGAGGAGATCCTGAACGCGGAGGGGGTGAGGGTCTTCGAGTCCACCGTCGAGCGGATCACCGAGCTGCGGGCCCTCGGGGCCCGGACGGCGCTCGGGACCTCCAGCCGACACGGGGGCCGGATCATGAGAATGATCGGCATCACCCATCAGTTCGACGTGATCGCCGACGGCAACACCATTCGAGAGCGCTCGCTCAGAGGCAAGCCGAGCCCGGACCTCTTCGTGGAGGCTGCCCGGGAGCTGGGGGTGGCCCCGAGCCGGACCGCGGTCGTCGAGGACGCGGTCTCCGGGGTCGAGGCCGGGGTGCGGGGGGCCTTCGGGCTTGTGATCGGCGTCGACCGCGGGGGCAACCGTGAGGCTCTCGAGAGGGGCGGCGCCGACGTCGTGGTCGAGGATCTCGCCGAGCTGAGCGCCGAGGACCTGCTCACGCCTCGGAACGGGAACAACCGCGGAGGAGGAACCCGATGAGTGACGCCGAAGGCTGGGTGGTGGTCTACGAGGGCTTCGACCCGCAGAAGCAGGCCCTGCGCGAGGCCCTCTGCGCCCTCGGCAACGGGGTGTTCGTGACGCGGGGGGCAGCGGAGGAGTCCCGGGCCGACGGCGTCCACTACCCCGGCACCTACCTCGCCGGGGGCTACAACCGGCTGGCCACGGAGATCGCGGGCGAGACCATCGTGAACGAGGATCTCGTCAACTTCCCCAACTGGCTGCCTCTCACCTTCCGTCCCGCGCGGGGAGACTGGCTGGATCTCGCCTTCGTCGACATCCTGGAGTACCGCCAGGAGCTGGATATGCGCCGCGGACTCCTCCGCCGGCACATGCGCGTGCGCGACCGATCCGGGCGGGAGACCACCGTGGTCAGCCGGCGCCTCGTCCACATGGGTGATCCCCACCTCGCGGCCATCGACTACCGGATCACCCCGGAGAACTGGTCCGGCCGTGTCGAGGTCCTCTCCGAGCTGGACGCCTCGGTCACCAACTCGGGCGTCGCCCGCTACCGAGCCCTCGCCTCGAAGCACCTGGAGGCGGTGGATGCCGGCGACCACGGCGACTCCGGGATCTGGCTCCTGGCCCGCACCAACCAGTCGCGCCTGGAGATGGGCCTCTCCGCCTGCACCCGCGTCTGGAGAGGCGACGAGGCGGCGGACGTCGACCGCCGGGTCGTTCGCGAGCCCGAGCGCATCGGCCTCGAGCTGGGCCTGGAGGTCCGCGAGGGCGAGGAGATCGGCGTCGAGAAGACCGTGGCCATCTACACGTCCCGCGACGTCGGGATCAGCGAGCCGGCGCTGGAGTCCCGGGAGGCCCTCGAGCGGTGCGGCCGCTTCGCCGAGCTCGAGCGCACCCACGCGACGGCCTGGGCGCCGCTGTGGCGGCGCTGCGACCTCCGGATCGAGCCGGCCAACCAGGAGCAGCTGATCCTCCGCCTGCACGTCTTCCACATGCTGCAGACGATCAGCCTCAACAAGATCGGCCGCGACACCGGCATCCCGGCCCGGGGCTGGCACGGGGAGGCCTACCGCGGACACGTCTTCTGGGACGAGGTGTTCATCTTCCCCTTCTTCAACCTCCGCTACCCCACCCTCACGCGCTCGCTGCTGCTCTACCGGTACCGCCGCCTGGACCGCGCGCGGTGGCTGGCGCGGCAGGAGGGCTACCGGGGCGCCATGTTCCCCTGGCAGAGCGGGAGCAACGGGCAGGAGGAGACCCAGGTCATCCACCTCAACCCCAAGGACAACACCTGGGGCCCGGACCTTTCCCGGCGCCAGCGCCACGTGAACATCGCCATCGCCTACAACGTCTGGCAGTTCTACGTGGTCACCGGCGACCGGGAGTTCCTCTCCCACTACGGCGCGGAGATGATCATGGAGGTGGCGCGGCTGTTCGCCAGTCTCGCCACCCTGGACGGGGTCACGGGCCGCTACCACATCACCGGGGTCATGGGGCCGGACGAGTACCACGAGAAGTACCCCGACTCGAAGGAGCCGGGGCTCCGCAACAACGCCTACACCAACGTCATGGCGGTCTGGGTCATGGAGCGGGCCCTGGAGATCCGGGGGCTCCTCCCCCCGGCCCGGGTCGCCGAGATCGCCGAGCGCATCGGCCTCGAGGCCGACGAGGTGGAGCGCTGGCGCGACATCACCCGGAAGATGACCGTCCCCTTCCACGGCGACGGGGTCATCAGCCAGTTCGAGGGCTACGACGATCTGAGGGAGTTCGACTGGAGGGCGGCCCAGGAGAGGCACGGGGACATCAAGCGCCTGGACCGCATCCTCAAGGCCGAGGGGGACAGCCCGGATCGCTACAAGCTCTCCAAGCAAGCCGACGTCCTGATGCTGTTCTACCTGCTGCCTCCCAAGGACCTGGCCCGGATCTTCGAGGGGCTCGGGTACCGCTTCGACCGGGATACCGTCCGGAAGACGGTGGAGTACTACCTGCCGCGCACCAGCCACGGCTCCACGCTGAGCAAGGTCGTCCACGCCTCGGTGATCGACCGCATCGACCGGCAGGCGGCGTGGGGTCTGTTCCAGGAGGCGCTCCAGGCCGACTTCGCCGACGTCCAGGGGGGGACCACTCCCGAGGGCATCCACCTCGGGGCCATGGGCGGCACCCTGGACATCGTGTTCCGCCACTACGCGGGGATCGACACCACCGACGACGTCATCGCCTTCTACCCGCGCCTGCCCGAGGCCCTCGATCGCCTGCGGCTCCGGGTGCGGCACCGGGGCCGCTGGTACGGCCTCCAGGTGACCCGGGACCGCTTCGTCCTGGAGATCGAGCCGGGACCGCCGGGGCCGGTCCACGTCCGGGTCTTCGACAAGGAGCCCCGGCTCGAGCCGGGCGACCGCTACGAGTGCGAGCTGCCGGGCCCGCCTCCCGAGTGGGCGCCGGCCGGGACCTCCTCCTGAAGTCCCGGCCTCCCACCGGTTGAAGGGCGGGCTTGCGCAGTGCGGACGCGCAGCTAGGGCACCAGCTCGGTCGGAACCGCGGTGATGTTCCAGGTGAAGCCCGACATGCCCTCGGGATGGGCGAAGATCACCTCGCGCACCGGGGCCCCCGCCTTCCAGACGTAGCGGCGCACCTCGTGGTGGTCGTCGCTGGCGGCGTACAGCTCGTCCGCCCCGTCGCCGTCCAGGTCGGCGAGCAGGGACGCGTGCTCGAAGCCCGAGGAGTCCCGGTCGATGGAGACCACCGTCCACGGGTCCCCCGGTCCCGGCCCGGGGCTCAGGAGCCAGAGGCCGCTCTTGAAGCCGGCGGCGACGATCTCCTTGCGCCCGTCACCCTCCACGTCACCGGAGACGAGGACGCGGCACAGCTTGTCGTCGAGGGTCGCGATCGTCTCGCCGGCGTCCGGGGCGGTGTCCGCCTCGTACCGCTGGATCTCCACACGACCCCCCGAGACCGCCTCGACCGCGACGTAGAGCTCGTCCCTCCCGTCGCCGTCGACGTCGTCGACGAGGATCTCCTTGGCATGGCGGTCACCCAGGTCGGCCACCACCGTGCGGCCCTCCTTCCGCGCGGGGACGTAGCGGACCACCTCCCCCGGCTGGGGCGTCCCGTCGAGCTTGTTGGGCAGGCTGGGGGTGGCGTAGATCTCGAGCGTCCCGTCGGCGTCCAGGTCCCCCACCTCCACCTCGTGGACGAAGGTGTTCTCCTGGCGATCCAGCTCAACCACCTTGAAGCCGCCCTCGCCGTCCGGCCGGACGACGGCGACGACCCCCTGGTCGTGGGTGGCGACGACCACGTCGGGCTCGCCGATCCCGTAGACGTCGGCGATCTCGCCGTCCCGCATCCGCGAGAATTTCCCGCCGAAGTCGGCCTCCCACAGGGTTCGTGGGTCGGCGCCCTTCGGCCACAGGCGCACGATGGCCGCGGTGCCCCCGAGGGTCAGGATCCCCGGCTCACCCGAAGGCGGCGCGTACGCCATCACCTTGTGGAAGACGTTGGAGTCCGGGTCGACCAGCGTCCGGTACTCCCACTTCCCGCCCTTCCGGACGAGGAAGGCCGCCGTCGCCGGCTGCGGCACCTGCTTGCCTTCCGGGGACTTCTCGAAGAGCGCGAGCCCCAGGGCCAGGGCCCGAGGAAGAGACTCAGGCCCGTCGCTGCCCGGCTTCTCCTCGCCTCCGCCCCGGCACGCGCCCAGGCCGACGGCCGAGACCAGGACGGCGAGGACGAGGTTCAGGAGTGGCCACCGCCCTGCTCGTGTTCGTTTCCGCGTGCCTGTCCGTGACATCCGACCTCCTCCTGCCGGGCCGCTCCCGGCGATTCCCGGTCTGCTTCTTCTGCGATCTCCGCGACGATCCGGCCGCGGGCGGCGGGCGCCTCCAGCCCGGTCGCGGTCAGCTCGGGCCGGCAGCACGCATCCGTCGCGGGGCCGCCAAGGAGCCCACTCTCATCTTGCCATGAGTGAGGCCAGACGACCGCCCGCGCCTACTCGAACTCCCCGGCCCGCGGCTGGAGCTCCCGGACCCAGATGTTGCGGAACCGCACCGGGTTGGTGTGGTCCTGGATCCGTAGCGGCAGCTTCGCCGCGTGCGCCTTGTAGGGCGGCCGCTGCTTGTGGCCCGTGGGGCCGGTGTACTCGGAGGCGTGCTGCACCAGGACCCCGTTGTGCAAGACCGTCACCCGGGCCGGCGTTACCGCCCTTCCCTGGGCGTCGAAGCGGGGCGCCTCGAAGGCGATGTCGTAGACCTGCCAGGTGCCGGGCGGGCGCGAGGCGTTCACGAGGGGCGGGTACTGCCCGTAGAGGGCAGCGGCCTGCCCGTCTGGGTAGGTCTCGTTCTCGTAGGAGTCGAGGACCTGCACCTCGTAGCGTCCCATGATGTAGATCCCGCTGTTGCCACGCTCCTGGCCCTTGCCCACCGGGGGTGTTGGGGTCTGGAACTCGACGTGGAGCTGGATGTCCCCGAAGGGCTGCCTCGTCTCGATGTCCCCAGACTTCGGGACCACCTCCACGTAGCCGTTCTCCACCTTCCACGGCGCGGCGCCACCGTCCTTCGCGCTCTTGAAAGCGGACAGATCGGTCCCGTCGAAGAGCACGATCGCGTCGGAAGGGGGCATCCCGGGTGAGTCCTGGGTGCTGAACGTGCCCGGGCTCACGATCTTCGGCCGGGGCCGCTCGAGGTCGTGCACCGGCCAGTCGTAGGGCGACTGGGCCCGGGCGCCTGCCGTCCCCAGCACCAGCACGAAGACAGCAGACGAGATGCAGGCGACTCTGGTGCTCATGGTGTCTCCTCCGGCCGCCCACGCGGCCGGTCCCGGCCGCTTATACCACTTCGTTCCAGTGAAGACGAGGAGGAGGCGTTCAACGCGACCGGCGCCACCGCCGCCCGCCGGATTCGGGCTCCTCGTCCTCCTCCGCGGACGGCTGCGCCAGCACATCCAGGTAGGCGAGGAGGGCGGTGATCTCGGACTCGGCCAACGTGCGTCCCCACGGGGGGCACAGGGCCGAGCGACCGAGAGCGACCGTTCCCCCCTCGATCACCCGCCGCCGGTCGTCGGGGGGCATCTCCCCCAGCGACTCCCGGAAGTCGGGGGGCGGGGGCTGGAGGTTGAAGGCGTTCTGCCCGTCGCCACGTCCCTCGGGCCCGTGGCAGGTCGCGCAACGCTGGACGAAGACGCGACGCCCCTCGGCCTCGCGTGTGCTCAGCTCCCCCTCGCGGAAGGCCTCCTGCACGGCGTTGACGGGCGGGTCCTTCGGGGCCGGTCGGCAGCCAACGGCGAGGGCGAGCAAGAGGCCGGCGACGGCGGCCCCCCGACCCTTCGACGGACGTCTCACGGGACCGCCCTCCCCTGGCGGGCGGGGATGCTGAGGGTGTAGGCGGTGAGGGCCTCGGCCTCCTCGCGGCTCAGGCCATGGTCCGGTTGCAGGGTGCCGGGCTTCCACCGTTCCGGGTCCAGGAGCCACTCGACCGTCCACCCCGGTTGGAGGCGCGCCCCGCTGCCGTTGAGGTCCGGCCCCACGAAGCCGCCGCCGTCCCCCACGATGTGGCACCCCTGGCACCCGTGACGGTCGAACAGCTCGCGGCCCCGGGCCACCGTGGCTGCGTCCGTGGGGACGCTCGCGTGCAGGGCATCGTCGACCATGACCCTCGAGAGGTAGTCGGCGAGGACGCGCGCCTCGTCCGGGGCGATGTTCAGGTGCGGCATCCGCTCCGCGAGACCCACCCGCACCGCGATCGGCTTCTGGACGTACTGCTCGATGTAGTCCCGCTGCAGCTGGCTCCCGATCCGATCCAGGACCACCGTCGAGAGGGTCCCGCCGGTTCCCTGGATCTGGTGACACGAGAGACACCGGTACCGGCGCACCAGCGCCCCGAACTCCCCCTGCGGCTCGTAGAGCGGCCGCTCCGGGTCCCGTGTGGCGTGGTCCGGGGGCACGGGATCGCGCCGCAGGCTCAGGAGGGCCACCGCCACCGCCGCCGCCTCGTGCTCGGTGAAGCCGAAGGTCGGCATACGGGCGGTGTCGAGCACCCGCTCCGGCCTGCTCACCTTGGTGAAGAGCCAGTTCGGCAGCGTGGGCTCGACCCCTCGCGCCACGAGCGGTGTCGGGTCGAGGATGAGGTCCCCCACCCCCGCGAGCTTCGGACCGATGCGCGGGCGCTCCGGGAAGCCCTCCAGGCCGTGACAGGAGTAGCATCCGCGGCGCTCGTAGATCCGCCGTCCCTCCGCGGCCAGGGTCGGGGAGGGAGGGGCATCCTGGGCGGCCAGCCCCTTCGGCTCTCCGAGCTCCTCCGAGAGATAGGCGGCGAGATCGCGGACCTCGTCGCCGGTGAAGCGGAAACGGGGCATGAGCGTGTCCGGCTGCAGCCGGTGGGGGTCCCGGATCCAGGAGTAGAGCCAGTCCCGCGAGGCCTTGGCCCCCACGTGCCCGAGCTCGGGTGCCAGCGTGCCGCCGCGACCGTTCACCGAGTGGCAGGTCACGCAGCGGGCGGCGCGGAACAGCTCTCCCCCGCGCTCCGCGTCCGCCTCTCCCCATTCCACCGCCTCGTGCACGGCGGCCCCGTGGGGCTCGAGCAGGAACGCGGTCAACGCCTCGACCTCGTCCGGCTTCAGGCGGAAGTTGCCCATGCGCGAGCGGTCGAGGTACTCGCGCGGATCGGCGAGCCAGCCGCGGAGCCAGGCCGGGGAGACCTTCTGCGACAGGCCGTCCAGACGCGGAGCGCGCACCTCGGACTCGAGGTGTCCCGGCACCTCGTGGCAGGCCACGCAGTTCCGGTCGCTCATGAGGGCCCGCCCGCGCGCCAGCCAGTAGGTGTCCGGGGGCCGGCGCTCCTGGTGACAGGCACCGCAGCGTGCCTCCATCAGCTCCCGCGAGGCCATGGGCTCGGGCCAGAACGGCAACGGCTCGTGAGCGGCGTGCCGGTAGTCCGTGGCCTCCCCCTGCCCTCCGTGGCACGAGGTGCAGCCGAAGCGGTCGGGACGGTGGGTGTCGAGCCAGCTCCCGCTGTGCGTGCGGAAGGGCTGAGACGACCCCACCCTCGCCGGATCCGCGATCCCGAGGTGGCAGCTCGTGCAGCGGTCGACCCGGTCCAGGTCCTTCAGCCAGATCTGCTGGAGTCCCGTCTCGGCCTCCGCGCCCTCCAGCGCCGCGAAGCGCGACTGCCACTGCCGCCATTCCGCCCGGCTCTCCTTCAGCACCGCGCCCACCACCACCACCACCAGCGCGAGCGAGAGGAGGCCGAAGGCCCACAGCAGCCCGACCGGAACGCGGCGCGACAGCCCCCGCCGCCGGGGCCCTTCGCCGCGACCGGGCGTCACGACGCCCACGGCCAGACCCAGGCCCAGTTGGGACCACGGAAGAAGGTCCCGACGATCGTCAGCGCGACCACGGCCAGGGCCAGGAGCCCGAACACCACGTTGGCCCTGCGTCGCTCACGCGCAAACCAGACCCCCACCCCGCCTCCCCGGTGGTCCACGTAGGGCAGCGCGAGCAGGCCGAGGATCATGGCCGTGGGGATCACGACCCCGCCGAACAGGGCCCCGTAGTGGACGAGCTCCTGCAGGCCCAGGAAGTACCAGGGAGCCTTGGCCGGGTTCGGGGTCCGGGCCGCGTCGGCGATCTCCTCGAGGGGCGCGTCGACGAGGAGCGCGGCGGCGTGAACGACGACGACCACGAGGAGCAGGACCACCAGCTCGCGGAACAGCAGGTGAGGCCAGGTCGGGGCCCGGCGCATCGGGCCCGGAGGAGCGGCGAGCCCCCCATCCTTGCGCACCCGCCAGAAGTGCAGGCTGATGAGGAAGCCCATCGCCAGGGGCAGGACGAGGCAGTGGAGGACGTAGAAGCGGAGCAGCGCCGCCTGCCCGATCTCGTGGCCGCCGAGGAGCAGGTAGCGCACCCGCTCCCCCACGAAGGGAAAGTAGGCCGCGATGCTGGTGCCGACGGTGATGGCCCAGAACGCGAGCTGGTCCCACGGAAGAAGGTACCCGGTGAAGGACAAGGCGAGGGTCAGGAGAAGAAGGACGACCCCCACCACCCAGTTGAACTCGCGAGGACGCTTGTACGATCCCGTGAAGAAGACCCGGCACATGTGAAGGAAGACGACCGCCACCATTCCGTGGGCGGCCCAGCGGTGGGCGTTGCGCAGGAACATCCCGAAGGTCACCGCGAACTGGATGTCCTTCATGCTCCGGTAGGCGGCCTCGGTGTGGGGGACGTAGTAGAGCATCAGGGCCAGACCGGTGACGGTCAGGATCCCGAACAGGTAGAAGCTGATCAGCCCCAGACCCAGGGTGGACTTGAACCTCAGGGCGTGGACGCGCACCCGTGTGGGGTGGACGTGCAGCACGAGGCTGGAGAGCAGGGTGGCCAGGCGCTGCTGCCGCGTGCGCGGCCACCCGATGCGGAAGACGGAGCGGTAGACGCGGCGCCAGGTCCGATGCAGCCGCTCCCGGGCGTCGTCGCTCATGCGAGGAGTCGGAAGTCCGCGTCGACCTTCCGCAGGGTGTCCACGATCAGCTCGCCCCGCCGCGAGAGGCTCATCTCGTAGCGCGGCAGGGGCCAGGCCGCGGGTCCTCGCGTCACGTTACCGGCCTTGTCGTAGAGACTGCCGTGGCAGGGGCAGACGAAGCCATGCCCTTCGTCGTGGTTGACGTTGCAGCCCAGATGGGTGCAGACCGCCGAGATGGCGTGGAAGCCCTCGGCTCCGCGAAACACGAACACGCGGTGGTCAGCGAGGAGGGTCACGCTGTTCGGGGGGTACTCCTCGGGTCGACCGATGGAAAACCGCCGGGGCGCCTCGTAGAGGACGTCCGGCACCACCGAGCGGGCCAGGGCCACGAGGAGACCCAGGCTCCCGGCGGCGAGACCGGTCGTTCCCACGGCAAGAACGAAGCGGCGGCGTGAGGGTCGGCCGTTCATTCCTCGATGACGAGGTCGAGGTCCAGAACCTGTCCCGCCTCCACCGTGACCTCCTTCTCGAGTCCGTCCTTCTTCTCGTGCCACGCCCACAGCAGGTACTCGCCAGGGGGGACGCCCCTGACCTCGAACCGGCCCTCGGAATCGGTCACCGCGAAGTAGGGGGTCGGGAGGATCACCACGTAGGCCAGCATGTCGGGATGGATGTTGCACAGCTGGGTGTAGACGCCCGGCTTCTCGAAGGTGTGGTCGCGGGTCTCGCCCGTGGGCCAGGTCCCGAGGTTGTAGCGCCCCTCGGGCGAATACACGTTGTGGGGCTCGGGATCGTTGTTGAGAAAGCGCACGGTCGACCCCACCGGGAGCACGGTGATGTGGGGGACGAACCGGAAGCCCTTCTGGTCGATCTTCACCGGCTCCGGAGGCGGGGCGTACTCGAGGTTTGGGGCCTCGATGCTGATGACCGCGTCCTTGCTCGACTTCTGGCCCTTCACGACGACCGTACCCCGCACCGTGGCGGTCTCGGCCGCCTCGACTCCGCCGACGGCCACGGTGAGAGCGATCAGCATGGCGAGGTGTCTCACGGGGTCCCGGCTCTCCCGGCTGCGGCGTGGCGAGGACATCACCTCATCATCGTACCCGTCCGTCCCGTTCCGGTCGATGTCCCCCGCCGCTCGCGAGTCGTCATGATCGCCTCGGAGAGCTCCAGGACCACGATCGTGTCGATCGGGTCGATCTTCTCGGGATCCAGCCGGAGAAGCAGGGCGTCGGCGTCCCGGGTCAAGGGAACCTCGCTCCCATCGGCCAGGTAGCGGGCGGACTTCACCGGCCGCGGGGGCCTCGGCAGGGCGAGCACGGTGTCCGGCCAGTCCAGGACGTGGACGTAGACCTGGCTCCCCCGGTGCGTGGTGACGCCCCAGGGCCGCGGGGTGATGGGTCCGCCCCGTGTTGCGTAGACGGATTCCCCGTTCTTCTCGAGCCAGACGCCCACCTCGGCGAGGCGTTCCACGAACTCCGGCTGGATCGTCCCGTCGGGCTTCGGCCCCACGTTCAGGAGCAGGTTGGCGTCGTATCCGCCGGCCTTCACCAGCAGGTGCACCAGCTCCTTCAGGCTCTTGTAGCCGGTATCGTCCGCGTTGTATCCCCAGGAGTTGTTGATCGTCGTGCACATCTCCAGGGGGAGGTCGCCGATCTCCGCCTTGTCGTTCCAGCCGGTGGTGTCGTGGCCCGGGAAGTCCCTCTCGAACATCTGGAAGTCCTCGCCCGGGAAGGGCTTGCGGTGGTGGTTGGAGCCGATCAGGGCCGACGGCTGGAGACGGTGGATCAGCGAGTAGGTCTGGCCCAGCCGCCAGTCCGCGTCGGGCCGGTCCCACCACCCGTCGAACCAGATGCCGCCGAGAGGCCCGTACCCGGTGAGCAGCTCTTCCAGCTGGGCGTCCATATAGTCGAGATAGGCGTACCACTCCCCGCTCTCGGGACGTCCCGCCCACTGGCCGGTGCGGCCCCGCGGGAAGTAGTCCGGGTGGTGCCAGTCGAGCTGGGAGTAGTAGAAGAAGAGCGTCAACCCCTCCTTCCGGCACTCCTCGGCCAGCATCTTCAGCACGTCCTTCTCGTACGGGGTCCGCTCCACGATGTCGTAGTCGCTGGTCTTCGAGTCGTACATCGCGAAGCCGTCGTGGTGCTTGGAGGTGATGGTGATGTACCTCATGCCCGCGGCCTTCGCCATGGCCACCCAGGCCGCGGGATCGAACTCCGTCGGGTCGAAGCGGGGCGGGAGCTTCTCGTACTCCGCGATGGGGATCTTCTCGTTGTGCATCACCCACTCGCCCCGCCCGAGGGCGCTGTAGACGCCCCAGTGGATGAACAGGCCGAAGCGGGCCTCCTGGAACCACGCCCGCGCCTTCAGGTTCTCGGGGGACGGCTGGTATCGCTCCTGGGCAGCCGCGGGCACGACGCTGGCCAGGAGAAGGGCGAGCACGAGCAGGGTCTTCCGCATGTCACCTCCCGGGTGAGGGCCTCCGGGGCGGTCCCGGGGCTCGTCTGCCGCCCGGCAGGGGCGGCAAACCCCTCTCGATTATAGAGAAACGCACCAGGAGGGCCTCTGAGTCGAACGGTTCATTCGAGCGGCCTGGAGTACCCCGATGCCGGGGTGCGGGGGGCTCCAGCCGCCCCCCAAAAGCCACCCGACCGGCCGGGAGCGCGTCCGCGGCCTCGCGTGATCCCAATGACTCAGCCCGCTCGATTGACACCTCGGCAGGCCGGACAGTAGCGTGCGCCCGTGGGTCGCCGGCGCGGCCCCCATCACAGGAGCCCGAAGCCATGTCCTCGATCCGATCCGTCCTCGCCATCGCCGTCCTCGCGGCACCCCTCGTCGCCTGCACCTCGGCACCGACGCCGGAGCCTTCGCCGCCGGCCCTGCCCGTCGCCGACGACTACGTGGGGAAGTGGAACATCCACATCACCGACACCGGCGACACCTTCGCCGGCGCCCAGATCGACGTGGCGAAGCGAGGCGACGATCTGGCGGCCTCCCTCGTCTGGCGCTGGGGCAGCTACGGGCCGGCCACGAAGGCCTGGGTCGAGGACGGAGTCCTCCACCTCACCCGCGAGGTCGAGGTCGAAACGGAGGAGGGTGAGAAGGAGAAGGCCGAGGAGGTCTTCGAGGCGCGCCTCGAGAGCGGCCGGCTCGAGGGGACCGCGCGCTTCCCCGACGGCAGCGTCCAACACTTCGAGGGACGGCCGGCCCCCGCCCTCGTACGCACCGCCGAGCCGGAGTGGGGCGAGCCCGTCACCCTCTTCGACGGAAAGACCCTCGAGGGCTGGAGCCTCCGCGACCCCAAGGCCAAGATGGGGTGGGCGGTGGTCGACGGGGAGCTGGCCGTCGTCGAGTCGAAGGACAACGCCGATCTGGTCTCCGACGCCGTCTTCCAGGACATGAAGCTCCACCTCGAGTTCAACGTGGAGCCGAAGAGCAACAGCGGCGTCTACCTGCGCGGCCGGTACGAGATCCAGATCCTCGACGACCCCGAGATGACGGGGGACACCCACGGGTGCGGGGCCCTGTACAGCCGCATCGCGCCGAGCAAGGACGCCACGAGGCCGGCCGGCGAGTGGCAGACCTTCGACATCACCCTCGTCGGCCGACAGCTGAGCGTGGTCCTGAACGGGGACGAGATCGTCTCGGGGACCGTCGAGGGCATCACCGGCGGCGCCATCAACCCCTTCGAGGGCGAGCCGGGTCCGCTGATGCTGCAGGGTGATCACGGCAAGGTCCGCTTCCGGAACATCGTGGTGACCCCAGCGAAGAGTTGAGCCCCGCGCTGTCTCCCCGGCTGGTCGGGGCGGGCCTGGCCCTGCTCGGGGGCCTGGCCCTGGCCAGCCTGTACCACCGCGCCTGCACCATCGACGACGCCTGGCTCGGCGAGCGGGCCTTCTGGCTGGCTCGCGAGGGCGTGGTCCGCTCGGAGCTCTTCCGGGGACAGCTCGACTACGGGGAGCGGATCTTCGTCTTCCACAAGCTCTTCGCCCTGGCCGGGGCGACGTTCGTCCGCCTCTTCGGCTGGTCGCTCTACGTCCTCAAGTCGGTCAGCCTCGTCTCCTTCCTCGCCTTCCTCGGGGTGCTGTGGGGCTACTGTCGCCGCTTCGAATCCTCCCGGGTCTTCCTGCTCACGACTCTCGTCCTGCTCGCCCACGGCCTCCTCGGGCTCCAGCTCTTCGTCTACCGGCCCGAGGTCATGCTGATGGCCCTCGGCTTCGCCTCGTTCTTCCTGCTGCGCTGCTTCCTCGACGGCCCGCGAGGAGGCGGTGTGGTGCTCGGGGGGAGCGCCGTCCTGGCCGGGCTGTGCGTCCTCACCCACCTCGACGGCCTGATGTTCATCGCCGCCGGCACCCTGCTCCTCCTGGTGCGCCGCCGCCCGGTCCCGGCGGTGGCGTTCGCCGCCCTTGCGTCGCTGATCGGCGCCCTGTACTTTGCGGACGCCGCCCTCGCGGGAAGGATCCCGACGCTCTGGCGCCAGCTCCTGACGGACCCGATGCTGGTGCAGCGCTTCCCCGACGCGGGCTCACGTCTCGGCGGGCTGCTGACCGAGCACCAGCGGTACTTCCACAGCCGCAGCGAGATCGCCTTCTCCGTGCTCGTGCTCGTGGTCCTCGCCGCCACCGCTCGTGTCGCGACGCTGCGGACGAACCCGCTGGTCCCGTTCACGATCGCCCTCGCAGGCAGCCTCGCCGTGCTCGCTCCCGACAAGCAGGCCTACTACGCCATCCCCCTCTTCCCCTACCTTGCCCTCATGGTCGCCCACGGCCTCGTCCACGGGGTGCCGAGGCTGGAGCCGGCCCGACGGGGGATCGTCGTGACGGTGCTGTGGGTCTGCGCCGCGAACGGGGCCGCGCATTTCGGCGAGATCATCGCCACCAGGGGAGACACCGCAACCCGGAACCGGGCCCTGGCCAGCCACATCGAGACCGGGGCCACCGTGGTCGCCACGTTGTGCTTCGTCTTCGACGAGATCGAAGACCGCACGGTCCTGGGTCTCGAGCCCTACTGGGTGCGGGGAGCGTATGGCCGCAACCCCATTCCCCCAGACGCTCTCTTCGAGGAGGCCCGGCGGCGCGGGGCCCGCTACGCGATCCTGGGCCGCGAGGACCTGAGGTTCTCCGGCTGGCCAGGGGCCACCCTCCCCCCCTCCGGCCCCCACCACCGCCGTCTCTACCAGGACGACGACCACCTCATCCTCGAGCTCTTCTGAGGGGTCAGGTCGTGAATGTTGAATCGTGTCCTCTGCAAAGGACACTCCTCGGGCAGATCGTCGATCCGAGTGCGACGGCTACTCGCCTCTCGGAGGCAGGCCGAGTCGGGTGAGGACCTCAGGGGGGCACCCGGTCCACTCCGACACGAAGGTGTTGCCCTGGTAGCCGATGTCGTCCATGCCCATGCGGCTCGTCCAGAAGCCGGAGGCCACCAGGTCCCGGAAGAGGTTGAAGAACGCCACCCCCTGGCTCATCTCCGGGGCCGCGCGTCCCGGCCACGCGATGTCGTCCAGCACCGCCCGACGCTCGTCGTCCGCGCACTCGGCGAAGGACCGCGTGAAGCGGTCCCGGCACTCCCGGTCGAGCCAGGCGAGCCCGCCGCGCACCGCGGTCTGCATCTCCTCGCGCTCGCGGGGGTCGACGAGCTCGTCGCTCAGCGTGAAGTCGATGAACTCCGGCACCTTCGCCTCGGTGGCACTGCCCGACCGGTCGTCCGCGGGCAGGATCAGGTCGGCCAGCACCCCGACCACAACCCACTCCCCTTCGGAGAAGAAGCGCCGCTCCCAGGGTTGCCCCGCGGCCGCACTCTCCCGGTGGACGTGCTCGTGGGCCCGCTGGGCCCGGGCCTCCGACAGGGCGAACCCGGCCGCCACCGGCGCCGCACCGAGCCGCCTCAGGGCCTCCCGTCGCTCGATCCCCTTCATGCCGTCCCCCCTCACAGGTTCCCCTTTCGCCGCTCCTCGGCGACGTAGTCCGCCGCACGCCAGGCGAGGGCGAGGATGGTCCAGGTCGCGTTCTTGTGGGCGTTCGACACGAAGGGCCCGGCGTCGGCCACGAAGACGTTCTGCGCGTCGTGAGCCTGGCCGAAGGCGTTGAGGACCGACGTCCGGGGATCCGAGCCCATGCGCGTCGTCCCCGCCTCGTGGATGATCTCCCCCCCGACCGATATCCCGAAGCCTTCCTCCCTGGTGGGCATCGGCTCGAAGGGGGCGCCCCCCATCTCCTCGAGGATCGTGCGCGCCGTCTCGTGCATGTGGCGGACCTGGGCGAGCTCCGTTTCACCCCAGCCCCAGTGAAAGCGCAGGACCGGGATCCCGAAGCGGTCGACCTTCTCCGGGTCGATCTCGCAGTAGCTGTGCGCGTTGGGGATCATCTCCCCCCGGCCGGAGAAGCCCACGACGGAGCCGTAGTAGCGGCGGTAGTCGGCCTTCAGCGACTCTCCGTAGCCGCCGCCGTTCAGCTCGTGGAAGCCCCGGCCGAAGCCGTAGGCGGGCATCCCCCGTCCGCCTCCGATCTCGAAATGGTAGCCCCGCGGGAAGTCCAGGTCACGGTTGTCCTGCCACCAGGGGATGTACAGGTGCATCCCCCCCACCCCGTCCTCGTTGTGGGGCGGGCCGTCCAGCAGCGCCGGCACGTGGGCGGCCACACGCATCCCGGGGGTGTCGGTGAGGTGACGCCCCACCGCCCCGCTCGAGTTGGCGAGGCCGTTCGGATGGCGACTCGAGCGCGAGTTGAGAAGCAGGCGGGCCGACTCGCAGGCGCTGGCGGCCAGGACCACCACCCGGGCTCGCACCTGCACCTCGCGACCCGTCGCGGTCTCGACGTAGGACACCCCGCTGGCGAGGCCCTCGTCGTCGGTCCGGACCTCCCGGGCCATGGCCCCGGTCACCAGATGGAGCCGTCCGGTCTCCAGGGCGGGAGGGAGCAGGACGGAGGGCGTCGAGAAGTTGGAGTGCGTCGTGCAGCCCCGCCCGCACTGCCCGCAGTAGTGGCAGGCGAGACGCCCGCCATGGGGTCGGGTCAGGATCGAGAGGCGCGACGGGATGCAGGGGATCCCGAGCCCATGGGCTGCCCTCTGGAGGAGACGCTCGTAGCAGCGCGGCTCCGGAGGCGGCAGGAAGATCCCGTCCGGCTCGTTCTCGAGCCCCTCGTTGGTCCCGAAGAGGCCCACCAGCCGGTCGAGCTTGTCGTAGTAGGGGGCGACGTCCTCGTAGGAGATCGGCCAGTCGTCCCCATACCCGTCGCGGCTGTGCCCCCGGAAGTCCCAGGGGCCGAAGCGGAGCGAGATCCGCCCCCAGTGGTTGGTCCGACCTCCGAGCATGCGGCCCCGGAACCACCGAAAGCGCTCCCCGTCCTCCACGGTGTAGGGCTCCCCCGGAATGTCCCAGCCCCCATAGCAGGCGTCGAACTCCCCGAAGGGCCGGCCCCGGTGGCCACGCCCCCGCCGCGGGGAGTCGTAGTTCCAGGTGAACATGTGGCCGTCCTTCTCGACGTCCCACCGCGGACCCGCCTCGAGGAGGACGACCTCGGCCCCCGCCTCGGTGAGGACCTTCGCCGCCATCCCCCCGCCCGCGCCCGAGCCAATCACGCACACGTCCCACGTCTTCCCCGGCCGAAGGATCTCCATGGGCCGAAGGCTAGAGGCTGGCGGCCCGCCGGGTCAACTCCCCGGAGTCCCGGAGTCCCGAAAGCAACGCGCCCAGGCGCCGACCGGATCGGCCCTCCGTCCTGCATGAGTCACTCCGGTCTCTCCTTGACAGTCGGAGGGCGGGCTCATAGCGTTCGCACCGTGGGAGGAAACACGATGGGGACCTCGAGAAGGACGTTCCTGGAGACCTCCGCCCTGGCCGCGACCGGGGCGGCCCTGGCCCCGGCGGCCAGGGCTGCCACTCGAAGCGCCGCCCCCCCGGGAGAGCGAGTCCGCATGGGCTTCATCGGCGTCGGCAACCGCGGGTCCTATCTCCTCGACAGGTTCGTGGAGCAGCCGGACGTGGACCTCGTGGCCCTCTGCGATGCGTACGAGCCCTACGCCACCCGGAGGCTCTCGGAAGTCCACCCGCGCTGGGTCGCTTCGGGAAGGACTCCTCGCCGGGGCGAGCCTCTTCGGGACGGTGTGGGCGTCCACCGGGACTTCCGCGAGCTCCTGGCCCGCGACGACGTCGACGCCGTCTGCATCGCCACCCCCGACCACTGGCACGCCATCCAGACCGTCCAGGCCCTGGAGGCAGGCAAGGACGTCTACGTCGAGAAGCCCCTCACCGTCACCCTCCACGAGGGCCGGCGCATGGTCGAGACCCAGAAGCGCACCGGCCGCGTGGTCCAGGTCGGCCTCAACCGCCGGGGCTCGCCGGTCTACCGGAGGCTGGTCCCCCTGGTCCGCGACGGGCTCATCGGGAAGGTGACGGTGGCCCGCGCCTACCGCATCAGCAACATGGCCCCCGAGGGCATCGGAGCCCTCGCGCCCGAGGACCCGCCCCCCGGCTTCGACTGGGACCTCTGGCTGGGCCCCCGCCCCGCCCGGCCCTACCAGTACAACATCGCGCCCTACTACTTCCGCTGGTGGAAGGACTACTCCTCCCAGATGGGCAACTGGGGCGTGCACTACATGGACGCGATCCGCTGGATGCTCGACGAGCGGGCCCCGGTGGCGGTCTCCGCCCACGGCTCCCGCTCGATCGCCGACGACCGCACCATCCCCGACACGATGGAGGTCACCTTCACGCTCTCTTCCGGCACGATCGTGGTCTTCGGGATCTACGAGGCCAGCGGGGCGCCGGCCCTGCCCCACGGCGAGATCGAGCTCCAGGGCACGAAGGGAACCCTCTACGCCGACGAGAGCGGCTATCGCGTCGTTCCCTCTGGACCGGGCCAGTTCCAGACGTGGGAGCGCCTCATGGAGCCCCTCGAGTACGTGCTCGAGGAGCGGGCGCCCTCGAACGACGTGGGCGACCGCGTCTCCACCGTCCACCTCATCCGCGACTTCCTCGACTGCGTGAAGACACGAGGGACCCCCCTGTGCCCCCTCGAGGAGGGGCACCGCTCGACGAGCTTCGCCCACCTGGCGAACATCGCCCTGGAGACGAAGAGCCGGATCGAGTGGGACCCCGACGAGGAGCGCGTGACCAACCTTCCCGCGGCCAACGACCTCCTCCACTACGAGTACCGCAAGCCCTGGAGCCTCGTGTGAGGCCCGGTGGGAACCTCCGCCGTCGCGACCTCCTCGGCGCGGCCGTGGCCGCCGCGATCTCTCCCGCACTGTCGAGGGCGAGGCCTTCTCGACCCGCCGAGACCCCGCCCCTCGAGAGGCAGCCCGTCGCCATCTTCTCGAAGCACCTCCAGTGGCTGGACTACGCGGCTGCGGCCAAGGCGGCGAGGGAGGCCGGTTTCGACGCCCTCGACATCCCCGTACGGCCGGGGGGGCACGTGCTTCCCGAGCGCGTGAGGGAAGACCTGCCGCGCGCGGTGGACGCGGCCCGGGACGCCGGCCTCGCCGTCACCATGATCACCACCGCCATCACCGGAGGGGAGGATCCGCACGCGGCGGCCGTCCTGGAGACCGCCGCCGGTCTCGGGATCGGCCACTACCGCATGGGCTACATTCCCTACCAAGGCGGCGTCCGCCGGACCCTGGACGCCACCGTGGCCCGCTGGCGGGAGCTCGCCCACCTCAACGAGACGCTGGGCATCCGCGCCGGGTACCAGAACCACTCGGGGGCCAACCTGGGGGCCGCGGTGTGGGACCTCCTGAGGGTCCTCGAGGAGGTGGGCTCTCCCTGGATCGGCTGCCAGTACGACATCCGCCACGCCGTGGTCGAGGGCGCCTTCTCCTGGGTCCGGGACCTGGAGGTCGTCGCGCCCTTCGTCCACACCCTGGTGGCCAAGGACTTCGCCTGGGCCCCGAGGGACGACGGCCTGAGCGTCCTGAACGTGCCCTTCGGCGAGGGCCTGGTCCCGGTGGCGGACTGGGTGAAGGAGCTCCGGCGCCTGGGACTCTCCGCCCCGCTCTCCATGCACTTCGAGTATTCCCATCCCGAGACGGGAAGGCGCGCGTGGGCCGTCCAGCAGTACGGACGCGACCTCGTGGCACTCCGCAAGGCCCTCGCCTCCGCGTTGGAGACGACACCATGAGGCGGCGAGACCTCCTCCGCGGAGCCGCCCACGCCGGAGCCCTCGGCGTCTGCGCCCCGCTCCTCAGCGCCTCCGCTCGAGCGGCCCCCGCTGCTGGCGAGATGTCGGGACGCCGTCTCCGGATCGTGGACACAGACTCCACCTTCGAGCGGGAGCCCCTGCGCCGGCCCTTCGGCTTCAAGGGCGGCTACATGAGCGAGATCTGGCAGGTGCCCGTCCTGGCGGTGAGCGCCTCCGGGACCCGCCGGGTGGGCCTCGGCACCCAGAACGTCCTCTGGTCGGACGCCCGCGTGTTTGCCGCGCACTCGGAGAGCGGCGGCAACGCCCTCATGTACGCCATCACCGAGCGGGCCCTGGCCCTTGCCCGCGAGCGGGCCTTCACCTCCCCCGTCGACCTCCTCGAAGGGCTGCTTCCCGAGGTCCACGAGTACGCCTGCGCCGTCACCGCCCAGCCCGACCTCCGGAAGACCTTCACCCTCAACGCCCTCGTCCCCGTCGACAACGCCGTTTGGCTCCTCTACGCCGCCGACACCGGCCAGGAGAGCTTCGACGCGATGGTTCCGGCGGCTTTCCGGCCGGCCCTCGCCCACCGCCACCACGAGGTGGCGGCGGTCCCTCTGATGGCCTACACGATTCCCATCTCCGAGATCCGCGATGCCGCGCACGACGGCTTCTTCGTCATGAAGATCAAGATCGGGCAGCCCGGGACCCAGGAGGAGATGCTCGAGAAGGACAAGGCCCGCCTCTCGGAGATCCACGCCGCCATCGGGCACCTGGAGACGCCGCACACCACAAGCGGGAGGCTCCCCTACTACTTCGATGCCAACGGGCGCTACGAGAGCAAGGACACCCTCGAGCGCCTCCTCGACCACGCCCGGAAGATCGGGGCCTTCGACCAGATCGCCATCCTCGAGGAGCCCTTCCCCGAGGCCCTCGAGGTGCGGGTGGACGACCTCGGGGTCCGGGTCGCCGCCGACGAGAGCGCCCACACCGACACCGACGCCACCCGCCGCGTCGAGCTGGGCTACGGGGCCATCGCCCTGAAGGCCATCGCCAAGACTCTGAGCATGACCCTCAAGATCGCCCGGGTGGCCCACGAAGCGAGCGTGCCCTGCTTCTGCGCCGACCTGACCGTGAACCCCATCCTGGTGGAGTGGAACAAGGCAGTGGCCGCGCGCCTGGCCCCCTTTCCCGGCCTCGGCCTCGGTCTGCTCGAGACCAACGGCCACCAGAACTACCGAGACTGGGAGCGGATGCGAAGCTACCACCCCTGCCCGGCGGCGCCCTGGGCCTCACCGACGGACGGAGTCTTCCGCCTCGAGGAGGACTTCTACCGCCGGAGCGCCTGTCTCTTCGAGCCCTCCGAGCACTATGAGGCGCTCTTCGCCTCCCGGTGCTGACCGGGTTGCGCTCCACCGGGCGCACGTGGATCCTCCCGGGCGCCGGAGGACTGAACGACACCGGCGTCTCAGTCGGAGCCGAAGCTCTCCAGCATCAGCAGGTCGGCTTCGCGCCGCTCGCTCGCTGCGAACAGGACGGTCGTCTCGTCGGGGCTGACGGTCAGGCCCATGCCGACGGAGTCGTCCACGACGGTCAGGAGGTGGGTCGCCCCGGAGTCGAACTCGTACCGGAACAGGCTCCACCGGCCGTCGGGTGACGGCGGCCCGAAGAAGTAGAGACCGCTCGGTCCCACGCACCAGCTCGCGCTGACCGAGCGGAGCACGACCTCCGCCGACCCCCCTCCCACCGGCGTCCGCCACACCTCTCCCTCGTTGGGCCAACCCCGGACAAAGAGGAACCGGCCGTCCGGGGACAGCGCCGGGTGCGTCCCCCCACGCGAGCTCACGCGCTCGGGATCCCCGCCCGCCCAGGGCTTTCTCCAGACACGGGGCCCACCGTCGCGTCTCGAGACGAAGTAGATCCAGCGCCCGTCGGGAGACCAGGCCGGTTGCCGCTCCTCGGCAGGATCGAAGGTCAGGCGACGGGGGACGCCACCCAGCGCGGAGACCACGTGGATGTCCGCCTGCCCGGGGCCGATCGCCGCGTAGGCGATCCACTGCCCGTCCGGGGACCAGGCCGGCTCCGTGGACCAGCCGTACTCCTCCCCCGGCGGGGTCAGCCGACGCAAGCCCGACCCGTCCGGCCCGCTCAGCCAGAGCGCCGGCCGCCCGAGCCGGGTCGAGGCGAAGGCCACCGTGCGCCCGTCCGGGGAGAAGGTGGGCTCCTGGTCGCTCCGCGTCGAGTTGAACGAGACGGGGGTGGGCGGGGCGCCCGAGCCGGGAGCGATCCCCAGAGTCATGATGCTCTGGAAGACCTCCCAGTTGGTGTAGGCGAGCTGTCCGGTCCGGGGAGAGAGCGCCGGGTCCAGCAGCAGCTCGCCCCTCGCCGAGATGCTCCGCACTCGCGGCGCCCCCGACGCGTTCACCCGGAACAGCCGAGGGCCCCGGGGGAAGGCGCCAAACACGATCTCGCGCCCGTTTCGCGTCCACGCTGGCATGTAGCAGGCGTCGAGATGGACTTCCCGCAGAAGAGCCTCGCCCACCAGGAGCCTCGGGCGATCCGCGGGGGTGAAGTCCTGTCTGAGCGGCAGCAGGTGAATCTCACCTTTGTCGCCGACTCGACGGCTGAACGCGAGGTTCCGCCCGTCCGCCGAGAGGGCCGGCGCCGAGTCGCGCGCCGGTGACTCCGTGAGCCGGCGCATCTCGCCGCCGCCCGCGTCGACGAGGTACAGGCTCCACGTCGCCCCGTCGTCGTCCGGGCGTGACAAGACGAGTTGCCGGCTGTCGGGGGTCCAGGCGATCTGCCGCTGCCAGATCCTGGAGTCTCGCTGGCCCACGTACTCGGTCACGAGGCGCTCCCGACCCGCGAAAGGGGGCTTCACGAGGACACGGGCACGCCCGGTGCTCTCGAGCGGATCCTGGATGAAGGCGATCCACCGACCGTCCGGCGACCAGGCCGGGCTGTGCTCCTCCTCCGGCCCCTCGGTCAGGGGCGACGGTCTCAGGACACCGACCGGCTGGACGTAGATGTCGTGGTTCCCGTCGCGGCACCAGACGAAGGCGAGGTGGCTGCCGTCCGGAGAGAAGGTGGGCTCGTACTCCATGCCGGGAGAGCTGGTGAGCGGCATCACGCGGGGCGATCGGTCGACTCGCCGCCGAGAGTTCACCGCGGTGAGGGCCACGATGACGACCGTCGCCGCCATCCCAGCGAGGGCAATGGCGAGCCACACCCGTCGCCGCCTGGCGATCGCACCGGGCCCGGCCTCGCCAACCGGGGGGCGCTCGATCCTCTCCACGGGGACCAGGAACCGGTAGCCCCGTCCTCGCACGGTCTCCACGTATCGGGGATGCTCCGGAGAATCGTCGAGAGCGGTTCGGACCTTCTTGATGGCCGTGTTCAGGCTGTGCTCGAAGTCGACGTAGGTCCCATCCGGCCAGAGCCGCTGCCGCAGCTCCTCGCGGGTGACGATCTCTCCCGGGCATTCCAGGAGCGTAGCCAGGATCTGGAAGGGTTGTTGCTGAATCTGGATGAAGTGACCGTCGCGGCGGAGCGCCTCCGCCTTCAGGTCCGCCTCAAAAGGGCCGAAACGGACAAGCGTCGCTCTCGCGCCAAGTGACTCCACTACCTCACCGAACGGTTCTCCCCAGCCTCGAGCCAAAGGCTAGCACCCAGTTCACGACCGCTCAACGGGAAAGGCCGGCGACCTTTCAAGTCCCCGATTCCAGGCCCAGACCGGTTCACCTCGAGTTGACGGAGAGTTCACCTCCCGTCGATGGATGCCTGGACCGCACGCGCCGAAGTTCATGATGGCAGCCTCGCCGGAAAGGGAAGCGGTGCGATCGGCCGTCCCGCATGGTCGCGCGATGCCCGCTGTCGTCCGGTCCGAGGCTCCGCCAAGGAGGTGAACATGATGAGGCGAGTCGGAACGTTCTTGGCGACTGCTGCGGCCCTGGCGCTCGTGTGCGGCGTGGCCGCGGACGCGACAGCGGGCAAGCCGGTCAAGAAGCCGGGCCCCGAGCCGGTCACACAGCCCTGCGTGCTGAATGGCGATGCCAGCGGCGGGGGCGAGGTCGGGGTCAGCGTCACCGCGTACGGGAACCTCGAGATGACGGTGTTGGGTGGCCCCCTCGGGGCCGTCCTCCCCGCAGCTCCATACTCCGGCATCGGTCGCGTGCTAAAGGATAACAAGCGCAGCCGCCTGGACTTCGCCTACAACGACGATGGCCTCCTCTGTCGGCTCCCAGAGTCGAGCGACGGGCCGCCACCGATCTTCGACCCGGAGGTGTGTCGGTATCGCCTGATCCTGGAGTTCGGACTCTACGAACGGAAGAGCGACCTCGTGAGATTTGAGCTACCCACATCGAGGGCGCGGCTCTGGGACTTCACGCAGGAGCTGAATGAGGACGGCTACCTCGACCCGATCTCCACCGGCCAGGCCAACCTGGACGTCCAGTTCGAGTAGCGACCTGTCTGTCGTCGCCGCAGGTCGATGGGCTCCATCGACAGCCCCCGTGGCGAGGTCCGGCTCCCGCGGCTGAGGCAGGCTCAGACCCGGTACGAGCGCATCCGGCCGCAGACCTCCTCCGGATCACCTGGCCACACCGGCGTGGCCTCGCATCGTCACAGCTGCGGCGTGTCGAACGTGTCGCACTGCTCCGGGTCCCCGGTCTCGAGTCCCCGCCGGAACCAGCGGACACGCATCTCCGACGAGCCGTGGGTCCAGGACTCGGGGGCCACGTACCCCTGGGCCTGCTTCTGGATCATGTCGTCGCCGATCGCCGCCGCGGCACGGAGGCCCTCCTCGACGTCGCCAGGCTCCAGGTACTGCTGGTTGTGGTGGGCGTAGACACCGGCGAAGCAGTCGGCCTGGAGCTCGAGGCGGACGGAGAGCTCGTTGGCCTCCTCCTGCGACCGGGCGCGCTGCTGCATGGCGGTGACCTGGTCGGAGACCCCCAGGAGCTTCTGGACGTGGTGCCCCACCTCGTGGGCCAGGACGTAGGCCTGGGCGAAGTCCCCGGGGGCCCCGAAGCGCTGTGAGAGCTCCCGGAAGAACGAGAGGTCGATGTACACCTTCCGGTCGCCGGGACAGTAGAACGGCCCCACCGCGGACGAGGTGAGCCCGCAGGCCGAGGCCACGCGCCCGTCGAAGAGCACGAGGGTCGGCTCGCGATACTGTCCCTGCAGGATGTCGTTCCAGACGTCCTCGGTGTCGGCCAGGACCACGCCGACGAACTGGGCCTGGGGGTCGTCGGCGGGGGGCGGGCCGGCGGGGGCCTGCTGGGCCGAGGGTGGCGGCGCCATCTGCTCGACCGCACTCAGTAGCCCCAGGAGCTGCTGGGGGTTCATGCCGGTGAAGTAGGCGATCGCCAGGACGATCAGGATCCCGAGGCAGGACACACCTCCCCGCCGGCCCCCTGGCACCCGCATCCCCCGGCGATCCTCGACGTTGCGGCTCTGGCGCCGTCCTTCCCAGCGCATGGCGTACTCCCTTGCTCCTCGCTGACCGGATGGGCCCGAGAGCGCCGGGCCCGGCGCATCCTACACCGTTTCCGACTCGAGGGTCAGACCTCGCATGTCACCGTCCTACCCTCATTTGACAGCGGCTGACGGGGCGGATAGCTTCCGGCCATCCCACTGTCACCGACCGCCCAAGACGCGGGGACACCGGAGGCCGCCTCATGACCGCGAAGCCACGCCGAGCCCTCTCGACCCTCGTCGCCGCCGCCCTTGTCGCTCTCGGTGCCACCGCCTGTCGGCAGAGCCCCCCCGAGGACCCGTCGGAGCGCACCTTCCGCCTCGCCGTGGTTCCCAAGGGCACGAACATGACGTTCTGGCGCACGATCCACGCCGGCGCCCTCAAGGCCCAGCGGGACCTGGCCGCACGGGGGATCCAGGTCGAGGTGATCTGGAAGGGCCCTCTCCGCGAGGACGATCGGGAGCAGCAGATCCAGGTCGTGGAGGGCTTCACCAGCCAGGGTGTCGATGCGATCCTCCTCGCCCCCCTCGACGCCAAGGCCCTCGTCCGCCCGGTGGAGGAGGCGAAGCGGCTGGGGATCCCCACCGTCGTCTTCGACTCGGACCTGGAGTCCGAAGACATCGTCAGCTTCGTGGCCACCGACAACTACAAGGGCGGAGAGATGGCGGCCGACGTGATGGGCCGCCTCCTCGACGGGAAGGGCCGCGTCCTCCTGCTCCGCTACCAGGAGGGCTCCGCCAGCACCACCGCCCGGGAGGAGGGCTTCCTGGCCCGGCTTGGGAAGGCCTGGCCGGACGTCACCGTCGTCTCCTCGGATCAGCACGCCGGCCCCACCCGCGACACCGCCAAGCGGGCCGCCGAGAATCTCCTCAACCGCTTCGGCACCGAGCTGAACGGGGTCTTCGTGGTGAACGAGACCTCCACACGGGGCATGCTCCTCGCTCTCCAGGACACGCAGCTCGCCGGCAAGGTCCGCTTCCTGGGCTTCGACGGCACGCCCGCCTATGCCGACGCGGTGCGAGCGGGGGAGATGGACGGCTTCGTCATCCAGGACCCGTTCGGCATGGCCGCCCTCGCGGTGGAGACGACGGTGGACCACCTCCTCGGGCACGAGGTCCCGCGTCGCGTGGACACCCCGGTCCTGGTCGTCACCGCCGAGAACCTGGAGAGCCCCGAGGCCCAGTCCCTCCTCCACCCGCCCCTCGACGCCTATCTCACCGACGGCCCATGACCCCGGCCCTGCACCTCTCCGGCGTCGTCAAGCGCTTTGGCGCCACCGTGGCCCTCGACGGCGCCGCCCTCGAGGTCCCGCCCGGTGAGGTCCACGCCCTGCTCGGAGAGAACGGGGCCGGGAAGAGCACCCTCCTCGGCATCCTGGGTGGGCTCCTCCATCCTGACGCCGGGGCCATGGAGGTGGAGGGCGCGGCCTACGCACCGCGCTCTGCCCGCGACGCCCGGGACCGGGGGATCGCCCTCATTCACCAGGAGCTGTCCCTCTTCCCCCACCTCTCGGTGTCCGAGAACGTGCTGGTGGGGACCGAGCCCCGGCGCCGGGGCCTCCTGGACCGCGACACCGCCCGACGGCGCGCCCGGGAGGTCCTGGCCGAGTTCGGGCACCCGGAGATCGATCCGGACACACGGGTGAGCCGGCTGCCCATCGCCGCCCGGCAGGTGGTGGAGATCTGTCGCGCCATCACCGGATGCGCCCGAGTGGTGCTCATGGACGAGCCCACCAGCAGCCTCCAGCGGGCCGACGTGGAGCGCCTCTTCACCCTGATCCGACGGCTCTCCCAGAGCGGAGTGGCGATCGTCTACATCAGCCACTTCCTCGAGGAGGCCCGCGAGGTGGCGAGCGCCTTCACCATCCTGCGCGATGGGCGCACGGTGGCCGGAGGTCCGCTGCGAACAGCGACCAACGACGAGCTCATCGCGCACATGGTGGGCCGCACGGTCGACACGCGCTTCCCAGAGCGCGACGAGGGGCCCTCGGACAGGGTGGAGCTCGAGGTGCGGGGCCTCTCCGCTGAACCAGCGGTACGGGAGGCCTCGTTCACCCTGCGCCGCGGCGAGGTGCTCGGGGTTTTCGGGCTCATGGGCTCGGGACGCACCGAGATGGTACGGGCGCTCTTCGGCCTGGACCCCGCCGACAACGGCACCCTCGCCCGAGGAGGCGTCGAGGAGCCCGCCCGTGGCGCCCCCAGCCGCCGGCTCCGGCAGGGTTTCGGGTACCTGAGCGAGGACCGGAAGGGTGAAGGGCTCGCCCTCCCCCTCTCGGTGGCGGACAACGTGACCGTCACCCGCTTCTCGTCGTGCTCCCGCCTGGGGGTTCTCGACCCACGCCGTCAGCGGGAGCAGACACAGGAGCGCGTCGAGGGGCTGAGGGTGAAGCTGCGGAGCCCGCAGCAACCGGTGCGCACCCTCTCCGGGGGGAACCAGCAGAAGGTGGCTCTGGCCCGTCTGCTGCACCAGGAGGCCGACGTGCTCCTCCTGGACGAGCCCACCCGCGGGATCGACGTGGCCAGCAAGGCTCAGATCTACGAGGCCATCGGCACGGCGGCGTCCCGGGGCAAGGCGGTCCTCATGATCAGCTCGTACCTGCCGGAGCTCCTTGGGATCTGCGACCGCATCGCGGTGATGAGCCGGGGCCGTCTCGGCCGTGCCCGGTCCGTGGGCGAGTGGACTCCGGAGTCCCTCATGGAAGAGGCCATCGGCGCATGAGGCAGGAGCTCCGCCACCGCCTCTTCGCCCTCGGACCCTTCGTGGGGCTGATCCTCGTCATCGTCTTCTTCACTGTGGCGAGCGGGGCCCCCGAGCGTTACCTCTCCGGCCAGAACCTGAGGGTGGTCCTTGCCCAGACCGTGATCGTGGCGGTCGGTGCCATTGGAATGACCCTCGTGATCGTCGCCGGCGGCATCGACCTCTCGGTGGGCTCGGTCATCGCCTTGACCGGCGTCATCTGCGCCATCGGCCTTCGGGAGGGCTGGCCTCCGCCGTCGGCCGTGCTCGCGGCGGTGGCGGCGGGATCGCTCGTCGGGCTCGTCAACGCCCTCGCCATCACCCGCCTGAAGGTCGTGCCGTTCATCGCCACCCTCGGGATGCTCGGCATCGCCCGGGGCGCGGCGAAGTGGCTGGCCGGGCAGAGTACCGTGGACGCCCCGGCGAGCTGGGTGAACGAGCTGGCGGTCACCGTCCCCCCGAACCCCTGGATGCTCGCCGCCCCCGGAGTCTGGGTGGTGCTCCTTCTCGCGGTTCTCACGGCCTTCGTGCTGCGCCGGACGGTCTTCGGTCGGCGCGTCTTCGCCCTGGGCTCCAACGAGGCCGCGGCGCGGGCCTGCGGCATCGACGTGGATCGCCTCAAGCTGGCCATCTACTCGGTGGCCGGCCTCTTCTTCGGCCTCGCAGGCGTCATGCAGATGTCCCGCCTGAGGCAGGGCGATCCCACGGTGGCCATCGGGACCGAGCTCGACGTCATCGCGGCCGTGGTCATCGGTGGCGGCAGCCTCTCCGGAGGCGAGGGCAGCATCCTCGGGTCGATGGTGGGGGCCCTGGTCATGGCCTTCCTCCGCAACGGCAGCCAGCAGATGGGCTGGCCCACCTACGTGCAGGAGATCCTGATCGGTGCGATCATCGTGGCCGCGGTGGCGGTGGATCGATGGCGCCACGCACAGGGAGGAGACGAATGAAGCTGATCCGCGTTGGCCCCCCGGGAGCCGAGAGGCCCGGGCTCCTCGCCCCGGACGGGGCGCGCGTGGACGCCTCCGCCTTCGGCGAGGACTGGGACGAGCGCTTCTTCGGGTCCGACGGGCTGGCCCGACTCGCGCGCTGGGCCGGGGAGCACCTCGAGACGGCGCCCCGCGTCGACGAGCGCGAGCGCCTGGGCCCGCCCGTCGCCCGTCCGAGCAAGATCATCTGCATCGGCCTCAACTACGCGGACCACGCGAGGGAGAGCGGGGCGGCGATCCCGAAGGAGCCAGTCGTCTTCTTCAAGGCCACGACCGCCCTCTCGGGCCCCGACGACGATGTCGTCCTGCCTCGGGGCTCGACGAAGACCGACTGGGAGGTGGAGCTCGCGGTGATCGTGGGTCGCCGCGCCCGCTACGTCACGCTCGAGGAGGCGAACGCCTTCGTCGCCGGCTACGCGCTCCACAACGACTACTCGGAGCGCGAGCACCAGCTGGAGCGCGAGGGCCAGTGGGTGAAGGGCAAGAGCGCCGACACCTTCGCCCCCCTCGGCCCCTTCCTGGCCACCCCGGACGAGGTCGGCGACGTGGGCCAGCTCGAGCTCTGGCTGAAGGTCAACGGCGAGGGTCGTCAGAAGGGCACCACGGCGAACATGGTGTTCGGCGTCGGCCACGTCTTGAGCTACCTCAGCCAGTTCATGACGCTCCTGCCCGGCGACGTCATCAGCACCGGGACCCCGCCGGGAGTCGGCCTCGGGCTCGACCCTCCCGTGTACCTGAAGGCCGGGGACGTGGTGGAGTGCGGAATCGAGGGGCTGGGGCAGCAGCGCCAGCGGATCGTCCCGCCCCGCTGATCCGCTCAGTCGACGAGGAACCTCTCGAGGTTGGCCGCGGTGACGATGTGGGGTCGCCCGAGCCTCACCTCGTCGCCCTCGACGATCACGTTGCCCAGGCGCCCGGCCCGGAGGACGAGGGCTCCCGGCGCCAGCTCCCCCAGGGCCAGAGCCGCCGCCGCCCACGCCGAGAGATAGCCCAGGTCCCGGGTGCTCCAGGTGATCACGCTGTCCACCCAGCCCTCCTCGATGAACTCACGGCAGGCCGAGGGAAGGCTGATCCCGGTGAGGTGGACGCCACGCCGCCGGGCCTGCCGAAGGGCGCGCGCCGCTCCCGGCACCGCGGGCGAGCAGAGCCCGACGATCGCCCCCAGGGCGGGCCGGGCAGCGAGCAGGCCCTCCGTCTCCCGGAGCGCCCTCCCCTCGATGTCGTCGCAGGTCAGCACCTGGACGACCTCCATGTGCGGAAACTCGGCCAGGCGGGCCCGCAGCCGCTCGAGCCAGGCGTTCTGGTTGGGGGCGGTGAGGGTGGAGGTGATGATGGCCACCTCGCCCTTCCCTCCCAGGGCTCGACCGATCTCGAAGGCCACGGCCTGGGCGATGCCATCCGCCGTCGCCGGGGCCACGGTGAAGTCGCGCGCCTCGGCGTCGGCGTCGGCGTCCCAGGTCAGGACCTTCACCCCTCTCCGTCGCGCCTCGCCCAGCACCGGGGAAAGGCCCGCACGGTCCTCGACGCTGACCGCCACCACCGGCACGCCCTCGCGCACCCACCGCGTCACGTGGCTCGCCTGGGCGGTGGCGTCCGGCGAGGCCGGGCCCTCCCAGCGGAGCCTGAACCCGCGCTCCCGCGCCGCCTCCCGCGCTCCCTCGCCGCAGCTCTCGAAGTAGGGGTTCTGCAGCTCCTTCGGCATCACCCCCACGACGAGCTCGTCGTCCACCTTCTCCCGCCCCCGGGACCGCCGGCTCGCCGTCCCGGCGATCAGCGCAACGACCAGCGCCGGAAGGACTCGCTCCCCTCCCGGCGGGTCGTCCTCCGCCTCAGCTCCGGTAGGCCTCGCGGCCCCGCCCCTGTACCGGGATCTCCTGGGCCACGAGGACTTCCCTCTGCAGCGCGAACATGCACGCCGCCGCCTCGTCGATCTTCCGGGTGAAGGCGATCGAGCCCTGGAGGATCGGCTTCAGGCGTTTCTTGTCCTGGATCCGGGCCGGCGGGTACTCGTGCTCGACCACGAGATGGGTGTTGGCCACGTCGAGATCCAGCAGCTCGCGGGCCGCCAGCTGGTGGTCCAGCCAGTCCACGGTCCGGTTCTGCAGGTAGGCGAGAGGGTCGTGTCGCGCCGTCCCCGGCAGCTCGTGCTCGCAGAGCACCACCTGCTTCTTCCAGGCGTTCAGATGATCGGCCGGGTTCGGAGAGGGCTTGAAGTCCACGTAGTCGCCCCGCTCCATCGTCTGTCCGCCATAGCCCCAGGCCGAGACCCCCTTGGCGTCGATCACCTGACCCTTGACGTGGAAGCCGGCGACGAGGAACGCGTAGCCCTCGTCCTTCAGGTACTGGAAGATCGAGCGGGTGTCCTGCCCCATGAGGATCGCGTGAGAGGGGTCGTAATGGATCCGGAACTGGTCCCCCACCCCGTGCTTCTCGCAGATCCTGTGCAGCACGATCCAGGCGCCGGGGGTGTAGCCGATGTTGTTGTGCCAGTTGTCCCCGGTGGTCCAGCCGGGCATGGGACACTGCTCCACCCGGTAGACGAGCCCGCGGTCCTTGGCCTCTTTCAGAAGGGGGACGAAGCTCTCCTCGAAGTCCTTCAGGTTCTCCTGCATCGAGAGGCTCTGGTTCCGGCCCACGAAGCCGCACACCGCATCCACCCCCAGCAGGCCCGCCGCCTCGAAGACGCGCCTCATGAAGTCGTGCTTCTTCTTCCGGATCGCCGGGTCCTCGTGGAGCATGTCGTCGAAGTAGCCGAGGTCCGAGAGGCCGATCCGGTTGGCGTCCAGGGCCGCCTGCACCCGCCTGGCTCGCTCCTTGGTGAACGGCTTCCGCAGGTCGAGGGTGTTGGCCACCGGGTCGAGCAGGGCCTCCGCGGGCACGTTGGCCTCGCTCGGGTGCAGCGCGGCCGAGAGCTGCATGTAGTCCGCCCCCACCTCGTGCGCGAAGGCGGCCCACTCCTCGACCGCCAGGTCGGGATCGGGGTCGCGCTTCTCGCGCGGGGTCAGCTCCTGCAGGGCCGCGGTCAGCACGCCGACCTTCATGAACTTCGGCTCGAATGCGGCGACGGACATGGGCTCCCTCCGTTGTTAGGTCCGGCTGGGACGATACGTCCGGAACCGAAGGTCCGTCAACCCGCCTCAGCGGGCCGTCGCCATGAAGGCCTCGATCTCCTCCACCGTGCGGGGGACCGTCCGGGAGAGGTTCTCGAGGCCGCGGGCGGTGAGCAGGAACGAGTCCTCCACCCGCACCCCGATGTCCTTGTACCTCCGGACCGCCGGCCGGACCGCCTCCGCGAAGGCCCGGTTCTCCGGGGTGTCCGGGAGCAGATCCAGGGCCGACTCCCGGATGTAGATCCCGGGCTCGACGACGAAGGTCATGCCTGGCTCCAGGGGCCGGCGGTAGTCCCCGACGTCGTGGACGTCCATGCCGATCCAGTGACACACGCCGTGGGTGAACCAGGTCCGGAACTGGTCGGAGTCGGCGTCGGTGACCAGGCCCAGGTCGAGGAGCCCCTTGCGCACCACCGCTGCCGTCGCCTCCTCGACGTCCTTCGTCCGGTTGCCGGGGACCGCGGCCGCCTTCCCCGCCTCCTGGGCCGCGAGCACCAGCCTCCACAGATCGGCCTGCTCGGGCGAGAAGCGGCCGCTCACCGGCCAGGTGCGCGTGATGTCGACGGTCAGACCCTCGTAGTTGGCGGCGGCGTCGATGAGGAGCACGTCCCCGTCCTCCATCCGCCGACGAGAGCGCTCGTAGTGAAGGATGGTGGCGTTGGGTCCGCTGCCGACGATCGACGGATAGCTCCAGCCCCGAGCTCCGCTCTCCAGGTAGACCTTCTCCAGCTCCGCCTCGACCTCGTACTCGAAGCGCCCCGGCCGCGTGGCCCGCAGGGCGGCGCGATGCGCGTTCGAGGAGACCCTCCCGCTGCGCCGCATCACGTCCTGCTCCCAGGGGGTCTTCACCTGACGCAGGCCCCAGACCACGTCGGTGGCGTCCACCATGGTCGCCCCCACCAGGCGCTGGCGCATCTTCTCCGCAAAGAGGTAGACCGGCGGCAGCTCCTCCTCGGGGCCGGGACGGTGCCCGAAGATCAGGGCCAGACGGGCCCGGCCCTCCCCGAGGGCGTCGAAGAAGGCGGCGTACTCCTCGAGGTCGAGGGGGCCCTGCGGTCCGTAGGGACGACGGTTCATGAGCCCCTTGACGAAACCCTCGAACTCGGAGGCGAGGCGCACCTCCTCGATCCCACTCGCCTCTCGGGCCTCCTCCTTCGTCAGGAGGTGGCCGCTGCGGTGCTCGTGACGGGGATCGGGATCGCGCACGAAGAGGAACTCGGTCCGGGTCCGATTGCCCGGGAGCATCACCAGGATCGTGCCCTCCTGGTCGATCCCGGTCAGGTAGAGCAGGTCGCTGTCCTGACGGTACTCGTAGTCTACGTCGTTCGAGTACACGCGCGGGGGGGCGCTGAACTGGATGAAGAGCGCCTCCGGACCCAGCGCCTCCCTCACCGCCGCGCGGCGGGCGCGAAGGTCCTCCTCGAGCGCGGTGAGACCGGGTCCGGCATCCTGTATGCGGCCGCTGGCCAGGGCCGGACGCACCGCGGCAGGACCGGACCCTCCTGCCACGGTCGCTGCCACGAGCCCCGTGGCCAGCAGAGCACCTCCGAGACGCTGCATGCTCACCCTCTACCGGGGAGCGGGGCCGAAGGAGCGCTCGAAGAGCTTCCCGATCGCGAGGCGGCCCTCGTCGGTCAGGTTCCGGGTGCCGGTGGCGGCGAAGGGTCGCTCCGGTATCGTGGGCGTGTCGGGCGCCCAGTGCCCGTCCGTCCAGGTGAACCACGCGTGCCGCGCCTGGTCGAAGACGCTCACCGGACGGCCGAAGAACTTGGCCAGCTCCACCCCCCAGCCGGTGCCCCCCTGGACGGTGTCGTCGCCCTGGATCCAGCCCACCGCGAAGACCGAGTAGGAGTGCGACACCATGTGGAAGATCAGCTGGCACACGCGCCGGATCTGCTCGATGCGCGTGTACGTGCGCCCCATGCGCTTGGAGACGATCTCCATGCTCACGTCGCCCTTCAGGAGGTCCTCGTCCGAGAGCACCCTCAGGTCCTTGCTGTACTCCATGACGTGCCCGTCGTAGGACAGCGTCACCTGCCGCACCCCCCAACGCTCGGCGGATCGGCCGAACTCGGCCTCCGCGCCCTTGTGCCCTCCGCTGTAGAGGATGGCCTGGTTTCGGTCGCTCATGGATCTCCTCTCCCTCGTATCGAAACGAAGCAGGATAGTCTCATCGGCCTCGCCCGGGCAAGCCAGACCGGGCGCACGGCGCACCGGCGTCCGGGCCCCGGGAGTCAGGGCTTCGAGGACGCGCCCGCGGCCGGCCGCTCCGCGCCGCCCTCCATCCCCCGCTCGACCGTCTCCGCGCGCCTTACCTCTTGAGCGTCCGTCGCTCGGGCAGCGCCACCGTCCGGTAGCCGAGGAGCTCGACGTAGACCCGTCCCTTCTCGTCCACGACGAGGGCGTCGAAGGCCTGGCCGTCGTCCCGGGCCTCCACCGTGGCGAAGAGGCGGCCCTCCCTGGGCACCTCCGAGCGCCGGACGAACACCGCCCGCTCCAGCGACGTGGGCAGGGCCATCGTCTGGCGCTGGGCGAGGAGCCAGAGACCCGAGGCCTGGAAGAGCAGCTCGAGCAGACGCGGGGCGCTGACCGTCTCCACCCCCTTCGGGGACGTGTTCGGCCCCAGGTCGCGAGCGAACAGCGCCACCACCGAGTCCTCGTCGACCGCGGCCCGCTCGATCACCTGGTAGGCGGGCCCGTGGAAGTACGCCTCGTAGACCGCCTCCTTGCCGATGTCCAGGCTCTTCAGGGTCGGCTTCTTGAACTTCACGGTGGGGCGGGCCGGCGCCTTGGGGGCCATCCGCACCCGGGCGCGGAAGTGCACGCGCTCCTGGGGCGGGAGCTCGGGCTTCGGCTGGACGATCGAGCGCAGCGTCGTGCTCACGACGATCTCCCCGTCACTCGACGGGCTCCCCACCGCCGACAGGTGCAGCGTCGCCGGCTTGTGACGGAAGAACTTGAAGGGCAGGAGGAAGGACTCGTCCTCGATGGCCGCCAGCTGGAGGTCGGGGCACAGGACCGACGCCATCTCCGCGAAGGCCTCGGTGCCCATCACCCCGGGAAGCACCGGGGTCCCGTCGATCTGGTGGTCGAACAGGAACGGCTGCTCGCCGGGGTCGAGGGTCGTCCGAACCTCCAGGCCGCCGTAGAGCCGCGCCGCCTCGATCTCCCCCACCATCAGGAGGGACCGCTTGCGCGACGCGAGGGCTGCGTTCGCCTTCTCCACGTCGAGGCCGCCGGTCTCGTCGAACTCCTCGCCCATGATGCCGAGGGTCCCCGCCACCACGAGCTCCCCGGACCGCCCGCCGGCCACGAGCTCACGCCGGACGGTGGGGATGCCGGCCTCGGGGGGCAGCATCGAGATCCCCGCCGCTTCCATGATCTGGGGGATCGACCCGCGGGTGGCCATGCCGATGCCCCCCCACGCCGTCCAGTCGATGGCGATCGTCCGGGTCTCCGGACGGATCCGCCGCAGCGCCCGCGACATCGAGCACAGGAGGGCGTTGGCGGCGCTGTAGTCGGTCTGGCCCGCGTTTCCGAAGCGTCCGGCCACGGAGCTGAAGACCACGGTGGCCCCCAGAGGCATCCCCTCCGCGGCCTTGAGCAGGCCGAAGAACCCGTCGGCCTTGATGTCGAAGACGAGTTCGAACTCCCGGGCGTCCTTCTCCGGGAGCTTGCGGCTGATCTCGATGCCCCCGGCGTGGACCAGGACGTCGATGTGGCCGAACGACGCCTTCACCTCGTTCACGATGGAGGTCAGGGCCGGACCGTCCAGGAGGTTGGCGCTGCGCCACAGGGCCCTGCCCCCCGCCGCCTCGACCGTCTCCATGGCCCGCAGCGCGGACTCGCTGCGCTCGATGCCCATGATCTGCTTGTCGATCATCACCGGCGTCGGCTTCTCGCCCCTCGCCCGGGCCTCTTCGATGAGCGTCCGCTTGAGCTGCTCCCGGTCCTGGCGGAAGAGCGCGATCTTCGCGTCGTCGCGGGAGGGCTCGGGAACCAGGTCGAGGAGGACGAACGTTCCGGCGCTCGCCGCGGCCAGGTCGGCCACGATCGCGCTGGTGATGCCGCCGGCGGCCCCGGTGACCAGGAAGACCGAGTCCCGGCCGAGGGACAGGCCAGGCTGGCCGTCGGCCGCGGGCTGGTCCTCGAGGGTGATCGTCCAGCGCGAGCCGTCGTGGTATCCGACCTCGACCGTGCCGGGATCGGTCAGGACCTCGGCCAGCAGCACCTCCGCCACCTTCGTCGCGTCGACCGCGGGGGCGAAGTCCACGACCTTGGCCAGGACCTCGGTCTGCTCGCGCTTGTACGACTTCGTGAAGCCGGCGACGGCTCCGCCGAGGGGCGCGGTCGCGCCCTGGGCGGTCTGGCCATGGAGGCCGCCCATGCGCGTCGCCGACACGAGGAACGAGCCGGGACGGGACACGCACCCGTAGAGGACCTGCATCGCGGCGTGGAGGTTCTTCACCCGCCGCCGGTTGGCCTCGCGGAACGCGGCCAGGTCCATGGCCGCGAGCTCCGGCTCGACGTCGAGGGCCGGGAGCCAGAAGACGCCCTCGATCGGCCCTTCCTCGAGCCAGGCCTCGAGCTGCTTCCGGAGGTCGTCGGTCGCGGAGGCGGCCTCCAGCTGGAGGGCCTTGATGCCCTTGCGCCCGAGAATCGTGCCCAGGGCCTTGCCGACCCCGCCCTCGTCGTTCACGAGGACGACGCGCGCGCCCCTGGCGAGGGTGACGCCGGTGGGCTTGCACAGGTCGAGGGTGGGGCGCAGCGAGGGCACCGGGACACGGCGGGGCATGGCGTCGGCCTGGTCCAGGGTGAAGCTGGGGACGGAGGGTGCGGAGGCTGGCGCGGGGGGGGCGGTGACCGGGGCCGGAGAGGTGGAAGACGCCGGAGGCGGCGTTGCGCCCGGAGCACTGCCCGGAGACGAAGCTCCGGGCGCGAGATCAGGCCGGAAGTCGTACACGAACTGGACGACGTGCTGCAGGGTCGGGAAGTCGCGCAGCGCCACGTTCTCCTGGCGTTCGATGCCGTACTCCTCGCGGACCGCGGCGAAGGTCTCGGCCTGCTTCACGGTGTCCACACCCAGGTCGGCCTCCAGGTCGAGGTCCATCTCGAGCATGTCGGGCGGGTAGCCGGTCTTGTCGGAGACGATCCGCAGCACCTTCTGCACCACGGGGTCCTGGGGGCTGGGGGCAGAAGGCGCTGCCAAGGGCGCGGCGTCGGGCGTAGTGGGCGCCACGGGCGCCGCCGCCGGCGCGGCCGTCGTGGTCGGCGTGCCGGCCGCGGATGAAGAGGCCAACTCCTCAGAGGGCTTCAAGTCGGGCCGAAAGTCATAGACAAACTGCACCACGTGCTGCAGGGTCGGGAAATCGCGCAGCGCCATGTTCTCCTGGCGTTCGATCCCGTACTCCTCGCGCACCGCGGCGAAGGTCTCGGCCTGCTTCACGGTGTCCACACCCAGGTCGGCCTCCAGGTCGAGGTCCATCTCGAGCATGTCGGGCGGATAGCCGGTCTTGTCGGAGACGATCCGCAGCACCTTCTCCACCACGGGGTCCTCGGGGCTGGTGGCAGAAGGTGCTGCCAAAGGCGCGGCTTCGGGCGCAACGGGCTCCACGGGCGCCGCCGCCGGCGCGGCCGTCGTGGTCGGCGTGCCGGTCGCGGACGAAGGGACCAGCTCCTCAGAGGGCTTCAAGTCGGGCCGAAAGTCATAGACAAACTGCACCACGTGCTGCAGCGTCGGGAAGTCGCGCAGCGCCAGATTCTCCTGGCGTTCGATCCCGTACTCCTCGCGCACCGCGGCGAAGGTCTCGGCCTGCTTCACGGTGTCCACACCCAGGTCGGCCTCGAGGTCGAGGTCCATCTCCAGCATGTCGGAGGGGTAGCCCGTCTTCTCCGACACGATCTCGAGGACCTTCGCGACGACCGGGTCCACGCTGGCGGCCGCCGGGGGCGCCGCGGCCGAGGGTGCGGCGGGCGCGGCCAGGGGCGGCGTCGGAGGCACGGGCGTGCGAGCCGGCATGGCGATGGGCGGCGCGGTCACCGAGGCCGGGGCCGGAGGAGCCTTGGCTTCCCGCGGTTCGAGATCGGGGCGGTTGTCGTAGACGAACTGAACCACGTGCTGCAGGGTCGGGAAGTCGCGCAGCGCCACGTTCTCCTGGCGCTCGATGCCGTACTCCTCTCGCACCGCGGCGAAGGTCTCCGCCTGCTTCACGGTGTCGACGCCGAGGTCGGCTTCGAGATCCAGCTCGAGGTCGAGCATGTCCGGGGGATAGCCCGTCTTCTCGGCCACGATGGCGAGGACGCGCTGGACGACGGGACTCGCCGCCGAGGCTGGCGGCAGGGGCGAGGCTTCGGCGGCGGAGACGGGGGAGACTGTGGGTGTGGGAGGCGTCGGCCCCGGGGGAACGGATGTTGGGGGGGCTGGCGCGGGGGTTGGAGCCGAGGTGGTGAGAGCGGGTGCAGCCGGGGGAGAAACTGCGGCCGGAACGGTGGGCGATGTCGGCGTTCCGGCCGCCATGGGGGTCCGCTTGACGGGTCCCAGGCCGAAGCGCCAGGGGCGGGGAGCGGGGGCGCGGCCGGGGGCGCCCGTGGCCTCGATGCGGAGCGTCCGCGAGACCACCTCCGTCCGCGGTCGGTCGTAGCCGCTCACGTCGGCCAGCCAACGGGCGTGGGCGACGCGGTCGTCGACCCGATCGGGACCGCCGGGAATGCGGCGGGTCAGGGTCAGGGCGATCTGCGAGCCGAACCCCGCGGCGAGGTGGATCGCGAACTGCACGGGATAGCGCCCCCCGCGCGACAGGGTGAGCGCGCCCAGCTCGGGATCGGGCTCCTTGAAGTTCGGAACCGGAGGCACGATCCCGTGCTCGAGAATCTTGACCCCGATCACGTCCTCGATGCCCACGCCCATCGGATGACCGGTGAAGCCCTTGGTGTTCGAGACCACGATCTGGTTGGCGGCGGGTCCGAAGACCCGGCGCAGGGCCGTCACCTCGGCGGCCGCGCTTCCACCCCGAGCCGGGGTGTAGGTTTCGTGGGAGATGAAGACCGTCTCCGGAGCCATGGCCATGCGGTTGAGCCCGTAGCGGCGCTCGGCCGAGGTCACCAGGCTCTCCACCACCCCGGAGATGTGCTCCACGTCGAGGCGGGTGGCGTGGAAGGCACTGTTCGCGGTCTCGCTGGAGAGCACCTCCACGATCCCCCGCATCCCGCGCTCCTCGACCGCGTCCTGACTCTCCACCACCATGGCGCAGGCGCCCATCCCCATCAGCGTCCCGTGACGGCGACGATCGAAGGGCAGCGCCGCCTCCTCGACCTTGTCGTCCGTGGCCACCGCGCCGGTGGCGAGGAAGCCGGAGCCGATCCACTCCATCAGGTTGTCGCTCGAGGGGTTGTCTCCCCCGACCACGATCACGCGCCGGCACCGCCCGGCACGGATCCAGTCCTCGGCGAGAGCGACCCCCTGGGCGGTCGACGCACAGGCGGCGTTGACGTGCGTGTTCGGACCGCGGGCGCCGATGAACTCCGCGAGCTGGCTGTGCCCCATCGGGAGGATGCGGAAGAGAAAACGCCGGTCGAACACGTAGGGCTCGCGCGCGATCAGCTCGTCGATGTCGGCGATCCGGCGTTGGATCTCGCGAAGCGCCCCGGTGTCCTTCGTCACCTGGCGCAGCTCCTCGAGGGTCCGCCTCTGGGTGACCCGGCTCTCGTAGGTGTAGTACCGCCGGGTCTCGTCCGCGAAGCGGTCGAAGCCGGGGAAGGCGCTGGCGAAGATGACGCCGGTCTCGTCACGCAGCGGCTCCGGCAGGAGCCAGCGCTCGGGCAGGTACTTCCCCGTGGTCGTCTTGCGGAAGGTCTGGACGAGCGGGATGCCGGCCTCGCGAAGCGCGTCGATCCCAGCCGCCATCGCGAGCTGGGTGGTGGTGTCGAGGGCCTCGACCAGCTTCTCCGAGACACCGTACTCCGCGGCGAGATCGAACGGGCCGCTGCGGCCCGCGAGCTTGATGACATCCTTCGTGTCGTCGATGAGCTCGAAGTGACCGCTGCCGTCCGCGCTCTTGACGAGGCGCGTGACCCGCTTCTGGGCCATCAGGCGGCGCTGGCGCTCGGGGATCAGCTCCACGAACTGCTCCCCGTTCAGGATGCGCTCGGCGTTTCGCGGATCCATGAGCGGCTTGCCGACGCCGGGAAGCCCCAGGCCGGTGCCGCTGATCACGACCGACCCCTGAGGGCTGTCGTTGCGGTCGTAGGGACCGCGGTCGGAAGGCGAGAGGTCCTTCAGCGCGTCCGCGAGAAGCCCCCTGATCTCGTCGAGAGACGGCGTGCCCACACCCGCCGCCGGAGCCACCGGGACCTCGGCTCGCGACTCCCGGTGTGCGACCGGGGCCGTCGACACGGAGGCCGTCGTCTGCTCGGGCACGCCATAGCCGGCCGCGTAGAGACCGCACAGGGCCTGGTTGAAGGCCGCGAGCTCCTTGGGGCGCGGGCGGTTGGTGTACAGCGACGTCACGTCCGGCTTGTCGCCGAGGACGTCGTCCACGAAGCCCTTGAGGGCCCGCTTGGGCCCGACCTCCACGAAGGCCCGGGCTCCGGCCTCGTAGAGCTTCTCCAGGCCCTCGACCCAGCGCACGGGGGAGGCGATCTGCCGGCAGAGCAGGTCGCGGATCGCCGCCGCGTCCGAGGGGTAGAAGTCCGCCTCCACGTTGCCCACCAGGGGCCTCGTCGGCGCCTTCACGCCGAAGCGCGCCAGGACCTCTCCCAGGGGGCCGGCGGCGGGGGCCACGATCTTCGTATGGAAGGCGTGGCTGACGGGCAGACGCTGGGCCTGGTAGCCGCGCTTGTGGAAGGCCTCGACGGCTCTCTCCACCGCCGCCGTCTCGCCGCCGATCACGCTCTGACCCCGCGCGTTGAGGTTGGCCGGCACCACGTAGCCCTCGACCTGCTCGAGGACCTCCTCGACCAGCTCGATGGGACCCATGACCGCGGCCATGGCGCCGTTGTCGCCCAGGCTGACCTTGCTCATCTCACGCCCGCGCGCCGCCGCGGCCTCCAGGGCCTCGGCGAAGGTGAGAACACCGGCCGAGACCAGGGCCCCGTACTCGCCGAGCGAGTGCCCCATGACCATGTCGGGCTCGATCCCGAACTCCCCCATCAGCCGGGACATGGCCGTGTCCATGCTCAGCACCGCGGGCTGGGTGATGGCGGTCTGCTTGAGGTCCTCCTCGGCCTGCTTGAGGGCCTCCCGGTCCTTGCCGTCGACGTAGAGGTAGCTCGTGAGGGGCCGCCCCAGGATCCGCTCGAGGACCCTGTCCGCCTCCTCGAAGACCGATCGCACCACGGGCTCGATCTCGGCGAGGTCCCGGCCCATGTTCACGTACTGGCTGCCCTGGCCCGTGAACAGGAAGGCCACCTTGCCCGCAGCGGGGCCGCTGCCGCGGAAGATGCCCTGGGCCTGAAAGGCCTTCCAGGTGGCGGGCGCGTCGGTGGCGAGTGCCTTCTGTGCCTTCGTCAGACGGTCGACCAGCTCCCTCTGGTCCCCGTAGTCGATGGCGATGCGCTCGGGGTCGCGCAGGTCCACAGGGTCCGGCGGCGCCACGGGGGGCACGTGCCCGTCCCGGGCCAGCTCCAGCAGGGCGTCCACCTTCTTCTGGAGCCCGTCCACGGACAGGGCGCCGATCATCGCGATGCCACGGAGAGGCTTCCTGGCCGTGCCGGAGGCCGACACACCGGCACCGTTCGACCCGGGAGCCGGCACCGACACCTGCGTCGGGCGATCCTTCTTCGTGAGCGCACCCGGCACGTGCTCTTCGAGAACGATGTGGAAGTTGGTGCCACCGAAGCCATAGGCCGACACCCCACAGCGACGCGGCGTGCCGTTGGCGGGCGCCCACTCCCGCAGCTCGTGGTTCACCCCGAAGGGACTGGAGGCGAAGTCGATGCCCGGGTTGGGCTTCTCCGCGTGGAGGGTCGGGGGCAGCACCTTCTCGTGGATCGCGTAGACGGCCTTGAGGAGGCCGGCGGCCCCGGCCCCGGCCTTCAGGTGGCCGATGTTGCTCTTGGCCGAGCCCAGGGCGATGGCGCCGCGGGGCGCTCCCGCGAACACCTTCGCGAGGCTCTCCACCTCCACCACGTCGCCGACCCTCGTGCTGGTGCCGTGGGCCTCGACGAGCCCGGCGGTCGTGGGATCGAGCCCGGCGTCCTTCCAGGCCCGCTCGATGGCCAGCTCCTGTCCAATCGGGTTGGGGGCGGTGATGCCCTTGCCCTTGCCGTCCGAGGAGCCCCCGACCCCTCGCACGACCGCGTAGACCCTGTCCCCGTCGCGCTCGGCGTCGGCCAGCCGCTTCAGCAGGAAGACGGCCGAGCCTTCGCCCATCACGAACCCGTCGGCCCCGTCCCCGAAGGGCCGTGTCCCGGTGGCGGAGAGCGCCCCGATCTTGCAGAACTTGACGAAGGAGTTGGCGCCCATGTTGCGGTCGACCCCGCCGGTGAGGGCCACGTCGCAGTGGCGCTCCACGAGCGCGTCCACCGACGCGTCCAGCGCCGCGAAGCTCGAGGCGCAGGCGGCGTCGGTGACGAAATTGGGCCCGCGCAGGTTCAGCACGTTGGCCACGCGCCCGGAGAGGATGTTGGCCAGCTCCCCCGGCATGGTGTCCTCGGTGACGGGAGGCAGGGCCTGGTTCATCCTCTCGTGCCAGCTCGACAGGATCTTCCGCCGCACGTCGACGGGCAGGTCCAGGAACTCCTGGGCCTCGTTCAGCCAGCGCGCGCACTCGGGGAACTGGATGCGCAGGGTGGTGAGGTAGTGGTGCTCACCGGCCATGGCGTTGCCGAGGATCACCGCCGTGCGTTCGGTGTCGAGGGGCCGCTCCGGCCAGCCGTAGTCGGCGAGGGCCTCGGCGGCGATGCTCACCGCCCACTGCTGTCCCTCGTCCATCTGGTTGGAGACGGTCGGCGGGATCTTGAACCGCTTCCAGTCGAACTCGAAGCCCCGAACCCACGAGCCGATCTTCGAGTACGTCTTGTCGGGCGCCGAGGGATCCGGGTCGAAGTAGTCCTCGGCGCTCCACCTCTCGGGGGGGACGTCGATGATGCTGTAGCGCTTCTTCCAGACGTTGTCGCGGAAGGCGGGGGCGTTCGGGGCGTCGGGGAGGATGGCCCCCAGGCCCACGATGGCGACGGCGCGCTCGGAGCGGTCGATGCTCATCACTGCAGCTCCTTACTGAACCGGGAATGCCTGGACCAGGTCGTCCGCGATCCGGTCCATGTCCTCGACGAGGCCGGCCTGCGCGACCAGCGCCGCCTCGACCCCGAGGGCGGCGCCGAGCGCGGGGTCGGTCTGCCCCGCACCGTTGGCCCAACGCAGGCCGTCCACCGCGACCTTCGCCCAGGCCTCCCGGGCGTGCACGCGGGCCATGGCCTCGAGGGTGGCCGGCCCGAGCCCGAGCACCTTCGACGGGGCGGTGGCCGCTCGCTCCGAGAAGACGGCGGCGGTCTCGGCCCAGGAGATCAGCTCCCCGAGGCGGAAGAGGACGTGCTGGTTGCGGGTCAGGCGATCCAGACGCGCACGCTCGAGGAGGACGGCGAGGGCCCGCAGCGCGGCGGCGGCCAGCCCCGAGCCGGTGTTCGGGCTCTCGACGTGACGCACGTCGGCCCGGCTCGCCCACTCCTGGTAGTACTGGCCCCGGCTCTTCAGGTGGAGCTGCCAGCGGTCGCGCGCGATGGTCCACTCCATGATCTCCGAGGTGCCCTCGTAGATCGTGGTGATCCGCACGTCCCGCTTGATCTTCTCTACCATGTACTCCTTCGTGTAGCCGTAGCCGCCCAGGGCCTGGATCGCGTCCTCGGCGGTCTTGTTCCCGGCCTCGGTGGCCAGGTACTTGGCCACCGCGCCCTCGGTGGCCAGCCCCTCCTCGCCCCCGTCCAGCCTCTCCGCCACCCACTCGATGTAGGCGCGGGCGGCCTCGAGACGGACGGCGTTGGGGACGATCAGCTTGTGGGTGTAGCCCTGCTTCCGGCTGAGCGGCCCGCCTCCCTGCACGCGCTCCTGGGAGTAGCGGACGGCCCGCTTCAGCGCGTCCCGTCCCGCCCCCAGGCCGAAGGCCGCGACCATCAGGCGGGTGTACCCGAAGACCGCCTGGGCCTGGACGAGTCCCTGGCCCTCGACAGCGCCGATCAGCCGGTCGGCCGGGACCTCGACGTTCTCGAGGAAGAGAGCGGCGGTGTTCGAGGCGCGGATCCCGTGCTTGTCCTCGGGCTTGCCGTAGGTGAAGCCCTCCGTGTCCCGGTCCACGAGGAACCAGCTCGGCCCCCCGGGGGCGTTGGCGAGGATCGTGTAGCGGTCGGCCACCCCGCCGTTGCTGATCCACTGCTTGCGCCCGCTGATGCGGTAGGCCACGACCTTCCCGTCCTCCTCCACACGCTCGGCCTTCGTGGTCAGGGCCCCCAGGTCGCTGCCGGCCTGGGGCTCGGTGGCCCCGTAGGCGTAGAACTGACCCTTCTCCGCCAGCTCCCCCAGCCACTCGGCCTTCTGCTCCGGCGTGGCCCCGACGTTGATGGGGTCGGTGCCCAGGAAGGTGGCCAGGACCCCGGTGGCGATGCCGAGGTCGATGGCCGCCATGTCCTCCGAGACACGGTAGATGTCGTAGGCGCCACCGCCGAGCCCGCCCAGGTCCTCGGGGATGGTCAGAAGGTGAAGCCCGATCTGGGTCGGGTCGTAGAGGTCCTTCATGACCTTCTCGGGAAACTCGTCCTCGTGCTCGATCTGGAGCAGCTTCTCGGACGTGAGGTGCTTCTCGGCGTAGTCGTTGAGTGTTTCGAGGATCTGGTCGAGGATCTCGGCGTCGAGTCGTCCCATGAGGGCCCCCCGGATGGACTGTCGCGAGTTTGAAGACGGACGGTCACACCGGGGTCGGCCCTGGGAGGGTCTCGCCGGCTCCGACCGCTGAACAGGCTCCAAGAAGCGCGGAGCGATCAGAGCCCCAATCCTAGCGGGAACAGCGGTTTACCGTCAAGCTGACCTTCCCGAGACGATCTCCCGGGCGTGCGCGCCCGAGTCGGCGGGAGGGCAGCGACTCGCCCCACTTCCGAGGGGGGCGGGTGGACCGGCTAGTCCGGCTCGGCGGCGAGCTCCAGCGCGCCTGACTCGACCCAGCTGGCGGCGGCGCGCCAGACGCGAAAGGCGTCGACGGCCAGGGCCTTCTCGCACTCGTTCACCGTGCGCCCGTCGGCGAGAGCCGCCCAGAGGCCCCAGGTGAGACCCTCGTCCTCCTCGCCGGGCACCGGAGGCGGTTTCTCGACCCGGGCGACCAGGGGAGCGTCGCCGGGAACCAGGGCCTCGGCCAGACGCAGCTCGTCGCTTCGCCTCATCCCCTCGAGGAGCAGGGCCGTCACCTCCTGTGGCTCCTCCACGTCCGGGGGCAGGGTCCCTCCGTGGGGCACGAAGGCAAAGCGGCCGGCGAAGGGTCTCTCCATGAGCTGCCAGACGGCCGGCGGGCCGGCGAGGTTGCCGACGCGTGCGTCCACCACCATCCCGTCCTCCAGGATCACCCGGGCTGCCTCCTCATCGTCGCGGTCGGTGAAGGTGACGGTGCCCGTCGACCGGAGGTCGCCGAGGCTCTGGAGCAGGGCGGGCAGGGCAAAGAGGCCCAGGTCGCCGAACAGGCTCCCGGCGGGAACGACGGGCGCGCCGGGGGCGGCGTCCATCTCGCGGAGCTGCCTCAGGGCCTCCTGTCCGCACGGATCGTCGGGGAGTCGCTTGGCCACGGTCTCGAAGAGGGCCCGCACCTGAGGCGTCCGCGTCGACCCGAGTGCCGAGACGCATCCGGCCAGCAACGCGCCCTCGTCGACGTCGTTGGGATGGGTGGCATGCGCCCCCACCTCTTCGAGCACGGTGTCGATCACGCGGTTGACCAGCTCCGGCGCACCGGACAGGTCCCGTCGGCCCAGCCCTCGAAGGCGCCGGAGGGCGTCGGCGGGGTCCGTCTCCGGTCGCAGGGCGTGCTCCAGCAGCGCCTCCCAATCCCGGGGATCTTCGCTCCCGGCGAGGGCCCGGCAGGTGGCGTCGAGCCGGAAGCGAATGTGCGCCCGCTCCTCCTCCGGCGTGTCGGGGGACCGGACGATGGCCTCCAGCCTCTCCAGGAACCCACGCAGCGCCTGGCTGGCAATGGGGTGGCTCGCGCCCGAGAGGTAGGCCACGATCTCCTTGATCAGAAGGAGGGGGCGCTCGGGCACCAGGAAGCGGATGATCCGGGCGATCTCGTGCTCCTGCGGCCAGGTCGTGTTCACCGTGCGCGGGATCCGGCGCAGCAGGTGAACGAGGTTGCGGAAGAGGTAGACCTCGGCCAGCTCGTCGGGACGGTGGACGAGCCGATCGAAGACCGCCTCCCGGCCTTCGTCGCCATGGCTCTCGATCAGCGCGATCAGCGTCTGCCGCCGCTCTCGCCGCGCCTCGCGCTGGAGCTCGTCCAGCAGACGCGCGGGAGACAGCGCGGGGAAGAAGCGGAGGACGACCCTCGGGAAGCCCTGGGGGTTCCCCTTCTTGACGAGCTCGGCGACGCAGTCGGGATCGAGGGCCTCGTGTCCCCGCGCGCGCAGGGACTCGACGCTCTCGGCGAGGACCTCTCCCCTGTCGATCATCTTCAGGGCGAGGTCGAACATCTTCACCGCGCGACCGAGGGCTCGGGAGTTGAACTGCTCGATCGCGTTCTCGATCATCTCGCGGAAGCGCCGCGAGGCCTCGACCCGGTCCTCGGCGAGCGTGACCAGCCGCTCCATGGCCGCGAGCCCGGGATCCGTCCTCTCGGGGGCGCCCAGACCGGGGGCCCACCACCCGGGCAGGTTCTCGCCCAGGGCCCGGAACAGCTCGTAGGTGCCGTAGGCGAGGCCGGCGGCGTTGAACTCGGCCAGCTGCGCGTCCATCTCGTGGGGCGAGGAGGCCCCGGCCGCGACCGTCGCGAACGCCTCGGCCGTGACCACGCTGCGTCGCTCCGGGGTGGTGGCGGGGGCAAGGGGCCCGAGCCGCTTCAGGAGCACCTCGAGGCGTCGGAGGGCCTGCGGGTTGAGCTCGAATCCGGGCGGGAGGTTCAGCCGGGGTCCTCGCGATGCGGTGGCGCGGCCCTTCCTCGCCCCGCCCTTCGAGTCGCCAGGGGCGGTCGTCCCGGGGGACGAGCCGTCGGCGCCGGACGGACGGTGCAGGACCGCGACCTTCTCCACCGACACCGACCGTCCTTCCGAAAGGCGGGCGAGGTCGGCGGCGAGGCGTTCCCGGTCGGAGGGCGAGGCGCCTTTCAGCATGGTGTTCTTCAGCTTCTCGAAGAACGGCTCGAAGAGGGACGACGGCACGAGCCCGAACTCCCCGATCAGCTGGACCTTCCGGAGCCCGTGGAAGTAGTAGTCGGTGAGTGGAAGCCCTCCCGCACCCTGCTGGTGCGTGGCCCAGGAGGCGAGCTCGGCCGCCACCTGATGGGCCGGCACCCGCGTGAGCACTGTCAGGGAATCGGCCACCATGAGCGGAGGCAGGCTGTCTGACAGGTACTGCCCGAGCTCGGTCAGGGCTTCCTTCACGATGGACTGGCTGGGGGGACCCTGGTGCCGCTTCGGGAACTCGCTGAGGGAATGGGAATTAGACCCCAATCCCACGTCGGGGTGATCGACGTCGTCGGTCTCGGACGGACTTTCGAGAGACGGCCGATCCACAGTCACGGCCATCATGGGGTTCAAAAAGCGTACCATCGGATGGATTTGAAACCTCGGGGCCGGTTCGCCACAATGAGCGGCCGAACCCCGAAGGCCCCCTTCACCCTCTTTGCTGGGATCTCGTAGAGCCCTCGATGACCGATCCCCTCAGCCGGCGCCGGTGGCTGCGCGAGCCCCTCGTACACTTCCTGCTGATCGGCGCTGCGCTGTTTCTCTTCTTCAGGTGGACTGGCGGGTCCGGCGGGCCCCACTCGAAACGCATCGTCATCGGCCCCGGCCAGGTCGAGCACCTGGCGGTGGGCTTCGCCCGCACCTGGCGGCGCCCCCCGACCACGCAGGAGCTCAAGGGCCTCGTCGACGACTACGTCCGCGAGGAGATGGCCACGCGGGAGGCCCGGTCGATGGGTCTCGAGCGCGAGGACACCGTGATCCGTCGGCGTCTCCGCCAGAAGCTGGAGTTTCTGGTCGAGGACGCCGCCGAGGCCGTGCCGCCCACCGACGCCGAGCTCCAGGCCTGGCTCGACGCCCATCCCGAAGACTACCGCCGCGATCCGGAGGTGGCCTTCCGACAGGTGTTCCTGAGCCCCGATCGTCGGGGCGACGCCCTCCAGGACGACGCTCAGAGGCTCCTCCGGGAGCTCGAGCGGCTGGGCCCCGACACCGACATCCAGGGCGTCGGCGACTCGATCATGCTCCCCGCGGAGCTCGAGCTCGCTCCCCTGACCACGGTCGCGCGCATGTTCGGCAACGAGTTCGCCAGCCACCTCGGCAAGATCGAGCCCGGGCGCTGGACGGGACCGGTCCCGTCCGGCTACGGCGTGCACCTCGTGTTCGTGAGCGAGCGGGTCGCGGGCCGAGCCCCGGAGCTGGACGACGTCCGGGACGCCGTCGCCCGCGATCTCCTCACCAGCCGCCGCAAGGAGCAGATGGAGACGATGTACGAGCGGCTGCTGGAGCAGTACGACGTCGTGATCGAGATGCCTCCCCCCAAGGCGTCGCCGGCGGCGGACGGGGCGGTCGGGGAGGAGAGCCGGTGAGGCGCGCGCTCGGAGCCGCCCTTGCCCTCGTGGTGGCTTCCCTGCTCGTGGGGGGGAACGCTCACGCACACGAGGTCCGCCCCGGGTTCCTGGAGCTGCAGGAGACCGGCCCCGAGACCTACTCCGTCCTGTGGAAGCACCCCACCGGCGGCGAGGTCCAGATCAGCCTCGCCCCCGTCTTCCCCGAGGGCTGCTCGTTCCGGACGCCCGATCGCCAGCAGATGACGCCGGGGGCGGTGGTCGTGCGCGGCACCCTCCGCTGCGAGGGCGGGATCGGCGGCAAGACGATCGTCATCGCCGGTCTCGAGGCCACCATCACCGACGTCCTCATCCGGCTGCACAACGCGGACGGGCGCCTCGAGTCGCACCTCGTCCGGCCCACTGCGCCCTCGGCCACCCTCGGCGGGTCCACGACGACCGGTCAGCGAGTCGCCGCCTACCTCCAGCTGGGCGTCCAGCACATCCTCCTGGGCGTCGACCACCTGCTGTTCGTGCTGGGCCTGCTGCTCATCGTCCAGGACCGCTGGATGCTGCTGAAGACGATCACGTCCTTCACCGTCGCCCACAGCCTCACCCTGGCCATCGCCACCCTGGGCTACGCGAGCGCCCCGCTGCCCCCGCTCAACGCCGCCATCGCCCTGAGCATCCTCTTCCTGGGACCGGAGATCGTCCGCGTGTGGCGAGGCGAGACCAGCTTCACCATCCGTCACCCCTGGGTCGTGGCCTTCGCCTTCGGCCTCCTGCACGGGTTCGGCTTCGCCAGCGGTCTCACCAGCATGGGTCTCCCCCCGCCCGAGATCCCCCTGGCCCTGCTTCTCTTCAACGTCGGCGTCGAGATCGGTCAGCTCGTCTTCGTCTTCCTGATCCTGGCCCTCGAGCGGGCGTTCCACATCCTCGAGATCCGTTGGCCCCGTGCGGTCCAGCTCTCCCCCGGGTACGCCGTGGGCTCCCTCGGGGCCTACTGGACCATCCAGCGCACCCTGATGCTCTTCGGAGGCCCGCGATGATCGCCGAGAGCGCCACCCGGCCGGCCCGGGAGTCTCTCATCACCATTCTTCTGCTTCTCGCCGCGGTGCCGGCCTTCGCCCACGAGCAGAGCGGCCAGGCGGCCGGCTTCCTGACCGGGCTGAAGCACCCCGTCTCCGGGCTCGACCACGTTCTCGCCATGATCTCCGTCGGCCTCTGGGGCGCCCAGCTCGGGAGCCCCGCGGTGTGGCTCCTTCCCGTGGTCTTCCCCGTGGTGATGGCCTTCGGAGGGTTTCTCGGTCTCCTGGGAGTTCCCCTGCCCGGCACCGAGATCGGCATCGCGGTCTCGGCCATCCTGCTCGGCCTCATGGTGGCACTCGAGGCGCGCCCGCCCCTGTGGGTGGCGGCTGGCCTGGTGGGCCTGTTCGGCGTCTTTCACGGGTACGCCCACGGAACGGAGCTGCCGGCCGGGGAGAACGCCCTCCTCTACAGCGTGGGCTTCGTGGTCGCCACGGGCTGTCTTCACGGCATCGGGATCGGGATCGGGGTCGCCCACCGCTGGAGCGCGGGCCGCATCGCCCTGCGTGGCGCCGGGAGCGCCGTCGCCCTGGCCGGCGTCTACTTCCTCTGGGGAGCCCTCTCGTGAGGCATCTCACCCCCGTGGGAGCGGCCGTGGCCCTGTGGCTCCTTCCCACGCCGGCGCACGCGCACCTGGTCACGACCGGCCTGGGGCCGCTCTATGACGGGATCTCCCACCTGTTCCTGAGCTTCGAGGACCTGCTCCCGGTGATCGCCATCGCCCTGCTGGCGGGGCTGAACGGCCCGGGAGCGGGCCGCGTCGCCCTCTTCGTCGTGCCCGTGGCCTGGCTTCTCGGTGGGTGGGCCGGATTCGCCATCAGGGCGCCTCTCCTTCCCAGCACAGTGACTGCGGCGTCGTTCCTGGTCCTCGGCGGGCTGACCGCCGCCGACCGGAAGCTCCCTCCGACGGCCATCACCGCCCTGGCCGCCGCCCTCGGCCTTCTCCACGGGTGGCTGAACGGCGCCGGCATCGCCGAGGCTGGGCGCGAGGCGCTCGGACTCGTCGGCATCGTGAGCGCGGTCTTCGTGGTCCTGGCACTCCTCGCCGCCCTCGTGATCTGGCTCCGGCCCCCGTGGACCCGGATCGCCGTGCGCGTGGCCGGCAGCTGGATCACCGCGATCGGCCTGCTCCTCCTGGGCTGGGGCCTGCGCGGCCCCTCCTGAGCGTCGCGGTCCGGTCTACCTCCGGATCAGCATCCGGAGTCCCCAGGTCTCGAGCGTCCCCTCGTCTTCCGGAGCCTGGTCCATGACGGTGAGGCTCCACGTTCCGTTGGACGTCTTGCCACTTGCCGGCACCCCGATAGGCCCCTCCCAGAGGTCGACGACACGACAATCGGGCGGCCCTTCGGCCGTGTACGTGGTGCCGTCGGGATGCCGCAGCTCCATCCACAGATCATCCCTGCAGCTGTGCCGGATCCGGAACTCGAGGTGCGCCTCGACGATCGTCCCCGTGGGCCCGAAGTTGAGCTGCGAGAACGCCTGGTTCAGGTCCGGGATGCGCCGCGGGACCTGGGCTGAGTACTTCTCGACCCACTCCTCGACGGGCTGAGGCGTGGCCGTCGGCGTGGCGGACGAGCTCGCGGTGCCGCCTCCGCCTCCACCCGCGGCGGCGGCAACGGCGACACCGGCGGCAGCCGCCCCCCCGATGAGAAGCCACTTCCCGGACCCGCCCTTCTTGACCGGCCCGGCATCCGCGGTCGTCGTCTCGGCGGGCCCTGGTTCTGCGGTCGTGGCCTCGGCCCGCTCGGGCTCGGGCGGGGCCGCCGGTGGGGTCTCGGTCGGAGTCGACGAGGGTGCCGGGACCACCCCCTCCGCCCGGGCCTCCTCCCGGGCCTCCTCGAAGAACTCGAGGATCCGGGGCGGGAACTCGCCCGCGTCGATCTCGATGTCGCTGTCGGCCTTGAGCGCCTCGAGGAACTGCGCCTTGGCCTTCTGCTCCTGACTGAGACCCAGGTAGGCGATGGACAGGTAGACGTAGGCCCGGGCCAGCTCGGTGGACCGACCGCCCTCGGCGGCCAGTCGGCGCGCCGCGCCATCGAGGGTCACGACGGCGTTCTCGAAGTCGCCGAGCTGCGTGAGCCGGATCCCCTCCTCGAGCTCCGGGTCAGACGGCGTCTCGAGGGCCACCAGGGACGGCGCAAGGGCCAGGGCGGCCACCAGCAGGAGTGCAACCAGCCTCGTGAACATTGCGGACACCTCCTCGATCAAGTGCGGGCTAGTTCATGGGGAAGGCCTCGTAGCCGAGGTCCACATCGAGCGTGGTGGTCTCCTCCGCGCGGATCACCACGCGCTTCAGCAGCGGCTTGTACTCGGGATGGCTCAGGACGACCTCGTGCTCTCCGGCGTCGAGAGTGAGAGGGCGCATGGGCGTCGATCCCGTCGGCTTTCCGTCGATCGTCACCTCGGCCCACGGCAGGACACGGAGCTGAAGGCGTCCCCGGGTCACGACCGGCTCCGGTGGCGGCGGAGGCGGTGTGGGCGTGGGGGTGGGCGCGGCAGCGGGCTTCGGCGTCCGATCTGCTCGGGCGGAGGCGGCGCTGCTCCGGGCCGAGGGCCGCGGCTCCGTGCCGGCGTCCCGGGAGGTGGGCGCGCCTCCTCTCTCGCCAGAGGAGGCCGCTTTGGCCTCGGTCGGGCGGACCCCGGAGCGGACCGATGCGGGCAGCGGCTCGGTCGCGGCAGCCACGGGGGGGGAGGGGCTCGGGGCCGACAGCAGTCCAGGCGTCGACGTCGCTTCCACCGGCGCAGGCGGGGGCGCCCCCGAGCGATCGGTGGCGCCGCCGGGAATTCCCACCCGGAGGGTCAAGGCAACGCCCACCGCGAGCGCACCCCCGGCGGCGAGCATCCAGGCGCGGCGTCGCCTCCTCGGCCCGGAGGGTCGGGCCGTCCCCGCGGCTCCCCCCTCTCCGCCGGCGACGATGCGCGTCGGGTCCAGGGCCGGAGCGCTCTCGTCGGGCGGGCGGGTGGCTGGGCTCCGGACCGTCGGCTGGGCCGGGGTGGCGGCCGTGGTGCCCGCCGGGGTCACCGTCCGGGGCGGCGTCACCGTGGGCCTCCCACCGGACGACCCGTCCGGAGTGGGTGTGGAGACCGTCAGGGTCTGCAGGAAGGTGTCCCGATCGTGGCGATCGGTGGCGATCAGGACGGGCGGCGTCTTCCCCGTCGGCGACACGCCGAAGGCCTCGGCCCGGGCCTGGCGCAGGGCCCGCGCCATCTCCCGCGCGCTGGCGTACCGCTCCTCCGGGGCCTTGGCCAGGGCCTTGCGCAGGACGGGGACGACGGGCGCCGGGATCCCCGGGGCTTCCGGCCCCGTGAGAACGGGCGCCTCCTGCAGGTGCTTGAAGATCGTCTCCAGCGGAGTCTCACCCCTGAAGGGGACCCGCCCCGTGAAGAGCTCGTAGCCAATGACGCCCAGGGCGTAGATGTCGCTCCGGAAGTCGATCTTCTTCCCCCGGGCCTGCTCCGGGCTCATGTACTCCGGCGTTCCCAGCACGAGCCCGGTGGCGGTCGCCGAGCCCGAGGTGACCTCCACGCCCTGCTGCTTGGCGATCCCGAAGTCCATGAGCCGCACGCGGCCATTCACGTCCAGCATGATGTTGGGCGACTTGAGATCGCGGTGGACGATCCCCACGTCGTGGATGGCCTGGAGGCCCTCGGCGACCTCTATGGCCAGGGCGCTGGCCTCCTCGGGACGGAAGGCACCCTGCGCGCGGAGGAGCCATCGCAGGTCCCGGCCCTCGATCAGCTCCATCACGATGAAGCGGTAGATCCCGTCCTCGCCGTACTCGTGAATCCCGCAGACGTTCGGGTGGCGAACCTTGCGGGCCAGCTTGATCTCGGAGCGGAAGCGCCGGGCCACGTCTCCGGCTCGAGGGAGATCGAACCGGAGAACCTTCAGGGCCACCGTCTCCTCGAGGGCGTGGTCACGCGCCTTGTACACGATCCCCATGCCCCCCCGACCGAGGTGGCTCAGGATCTCGTAGCGTGAGGCGAGGAGCGCTCCTTCAGTGAGGGCGAAACCCTTCCCACACTTGAAGCAGGTGTCGGCGGTGTCGTCGTTCTCGGTGCCGCAGGCCGGGCAGACCATGGTGCTCCCGTCCAGGGAAGGGACCGAACCGGCTCAAGAATATCCGCCCCCGCCGACCTTGACAACGCGCAAAGTGTCGTGGCCGGCTACTTCTTCCAGGGCGCGCGGTAGGCCACGTCGAGAAGCTCCGAGGCCTCGGCATCGCCGACGATGGTCTCGGTCTCCCGGTCCCACGTGATCTGGTGGCCCGTCCGGTAGGCGATGTTTCCGAGTATCGCCGTGCTCGTCGAGCGGTGACCGATCTCGACGTCGCTGACCGGCGCCTGGCGGCTCTTCACGCAGTCGAGGAAGTTCCGCATGTGGCGGGCGTGGCTCTCCCCGAGGCCACTGGCCTGCATCGGCACGCCCTCGTCCTTACCCTCGGGAAGGATCTGAAAGCCCCCGCGATCGAGGAACATCGTGGCCTCGGTCCCGTGGAAGAAGATCCCGTATCCGTGCCCGTCGAGCGGGTGGCCGTTGCCGGAGCGGTTCTCGTAGGTGCAGACGAAATCGGGGTAGCGGAACGTCACCTGGAGGGTGTCGGGCGTCTCGCGGTTGTCCGTCAGCACGAGCCTGCCGCCGTGTGCGCTCACCGCCTCCGGGGCGTCTGCGTCGAGCGCCCACTGGACGATGTCGAGCAGATGCACCCCCCAGTCCGTCATCATCCCGCCGGCGTAGTCCCAGAAGTACCGGAAGGTCGCCCAGCGCTGGTACACGAGGTCCGCGTCCTGGAGCACACCGAAACGGTTCTCGTTGAAGGGCACATCGGGTGCCGGCCCGAGCCACATGTCCCAGTCCAGCCCCTCGGGCGGCGTGCCGTCGGGCGGGCTTCCGATGCCGTCGGGAAAGTCGTTGCCGTAGTTCCAGGTCCGGACGAAGGTGATCTCACCGAGCGTGCCGCTGCGAATGAGCTGCACCGCGTACTTGAAGTGGGGGGCCGAGCGCTGCTGGGTCCCCGCCTGGACGATCCGGCCGTTGCGACGGCCCGCCTCGACGATCCTGCGGCCCTCGGCGATGGCCACCGAGGTGGGCTTCTCGACGTAGACGTCCTTTCCGGCGTCACACGCCATCACCGTCGGCAAGGCGTGCCAGTGGTCCGGCGTGGCGATGACGACGGCGTCGATGTCGTCCCGGCCCAGGACGTCCCGGAAGTCGGCGTACGTCTTCGCCCCCGGGGCCTTCGCCGCGGCGAAGCGGAGGTTCGGCTCGTACACGTCGCACAGGGCCCGCACCTCGACGTCCGGCTCCCCCAGCAGGTTCTCCAGGTGCCCCCGCGCCATCTGCCCCAGCCCGATCATACCGATCCCGAGGCGGTCGTTGGCTCCCACGGTGCGGGCATGGCTCTTCGCGCCCGTGGCGAGCGCGGTCCCGGCGCCGAGGGCCAGGCTCCTGACGAAGTCTCTACGGTTCGGGCGGGCGCTCATGGATCTCCTCCGAGGGATGGGCCGAGGTCGGCCTGGTTCCCCACCGGCCGCTCGTCATGATTCCCTCTGTCGTCGGCGGGTCAGACCTCGAGGGCCTCGTAGTACGCGACGCTCTTGGGGATGTTGTCGACCGGCGTTCTGCTCTCGTCCTCGAGGTAGTGGATCTCCACTCCGGCCTCGGGGCCCGCCTTCACGATGGCCGGGATGTCGAGCTTGCCGGTGCCCAGGACGACGTTGGCGTCTGGACCCTTCACATCGCCCCTGGCCATGTCCTTGAGGTGGGTGTACCAGATGCGACCCGGGTACTTGTCCATCAAGGCCACCGGGTCGGCCCCACCCTCGGTCACCCAGAAGACGTCGGCCTCGAAGCCCACCTCGGGACCCGCCTCCTGAGCGAGGACGTCGAACAGCGTCCCCTCCGGAGCCTCGCCGAACTCCTGTCCGTGGATGTGATATCCGAAGCGCTTGCCGGCGGCCCGGACCTCCTTCGACCACTTCGCGAAGGCGCCACCGGCCTTGAGGATCTCCTCCCGAGTCGCCGCGCCGTGCTCCTGGTGCGGGAGGGAGGGCTGGAGGATTGTCGTCGCTCCCACGGTCTCGGCGTCCTTGATGACGCTGCCGAGGTCATTCTCGAGCAGATCCCACCCGATGTGCATGGAGTGGCACTTGAGACCCGCCTTCTTGAGCTCCGCAGCGAACTCCGCCGCGGTGCGCCCGTAGAAGCCGGCCGACTCCACCTCGTCGATGCCCCAGGCCTTGATCCGGGCGAGGGTCCCGGGAAGGTCCTCGGCGAGGAAATCGCGCAGGCTCCACAGCTGGAGCCCCAGTGGGGGCTTCTCCGCTCCGGCGGCAGAGCCGAGCCCCCGGCCCGCCGCTGCCACCCCCAGCCCACCGGCCACGGCACCCAGGAACGATCGTCGGGTCGTCATGCTGCTCCTCCTCAATCTGCTCGGCTCCGGCATTCAACCACGAATGTCCGGGCCCGTCACTCCCGGTCGCCCAATCCGGCCCCTCAGCCGCGGATGCCCCGGTAGGCGCGGGCCTTCTTGCCCCGGGCCCCGGAAAGGAGCTTCAGGTTGCGATCGATGAGCTCGATGCGCTGGCCCACGCAGGCCGCGGTCCGCAATGGGTCCTCGGGCGTGTTGAGGACGTAGTCCACCAGCCGCTCCTCGGTGGTCGTGGCCACGTGGGTCCGGGTGTCCGAGGAGCCGTAGTAGATGAAGATGCGCCCGTCCTTGCGCTTGACGAGGCCGTTGGTGAACAGGACGTTGGACACGTCCCCCACCCGCTCCTCCCCCTCCGGGGCCATGAAGTAGCCGCCGGGGCGCGCGATCACCTTGGAGGGGTCGTCCAGGTCGCAGAGGAAGGCGTACAGCACGTAGCGCAGGCCGGCCGCGCATGGTCGCACGCCGTGGGCGACGTGCAGCCAGCCCCTCGGTGTCTTGAGGGGGGGTGCCCCCGCCCCGTTCTTGCCTTCCTTGATCGTGTGGTACTGGCGGGGGTCGATGATCGTCTCCTCGCCCGTCACCGCGCCCTCCATGGTGTCGGCCAGGGCGAAGCCGATGCCCCCGCCCTTCCCCGCCTCGATGAAGCTGTCCTGGGGCCGGGTGTAGAGCGCGTACTTGCCCCTCACGAACTCCGGGTGGAGAACGACGTTCCGCTGCTGGGGGGACTGGGACTCGAGATCGGGAAGCCGCTCCCACTCCTCGAGGTCCCGGGTGCGGGCGATCCCGGCCTGGGCCACGGCCGCCGACAGGTCGCCGGGGGGCGCGTCCGGATCCTTGCGCTCGACGCAGAAGATCCCGTAGATCCAGCCATCCTCGTGGGCGGTGAGGCGCATGTCGTAGACGTTGGTCTCGTCCGGGTCGTTCTCGGGCATGACGACCGGCCGGTCGCGGAAGCGGAAGCTGTCAACCCCGTTCCTGCTCTCCGCCACCGCGAAGAAGCTCTTGCGGTCGGCCCCCTCGACCCTGGCCAGGAGACAGATCCTCCCGTTCCACTCGATCGCCCCCACGTTGAACGCGGCGTTGACCCCGAGCCGCTCCAAGAGGAGTGGGTTGGTCTTCGGGTCGAGGTCGTAGCGCCAGTGGAGGGGCGCGTGGGCGGCGGTGAGCACGGGATTCTCCCAGCGCTCGACGACACCGTTGCCGTCCTTCACGCGACGGTTCTTTCGCTCGATGAGCTTGAGATGCTGGTCGACCTTGCGGCGCAGGGCCTTCTGAAAGTCGAAGCGAGGCATCTTCCTCCTCTCGTGGGATGGGCGCGGGCACGAGCGAGGCGGCGAGAACGAGCGTACGGCCCCCGCGCTCCCGGTGTCAACGCGCCGCCGGGTCCCCCGGCGCTGCTCGCGTACGCCCGGCGGCAAAGGACGTTGCCACCACCACGGTCTTCCTGTTCGCGACGGTCGCGCTCGTGTCTGTGTCGGTGGTCCTCCACCTTCTCCAAGCGGTTGGCTCGGGCCAACCCGGGTCTCGGAGCGGGAGGAGCTGGGCCCCCTCGACGTCGAGTCGACCCCGGCCCCACGACCGGGGGGGGCCGGACCAGCGGCACCGGGCCCGCCACCGGCGCCACCGTATGTCCCCGATGGGCCCGCAGCGACGGGCCTCCGAGGGCGGTCACGAGGTCGAGCGCCAGAGGTATCGCCAAGAGGCTGGTCCGCTTGCGGCGATTCCGGTAGTCTCAGGTTGCCATGGCACTGAGGAGCACTCGTCGCACCTTCCCGGCCGCCGCCGGGACCGCCCTCGCCGCCACCAGTGCCGGCCAGCGCGGCTGGTCGGGGCAGAGCCCCCTACGCTACCCCGACCCGGACATCGTGTCCCTGGACCGCCGATTCGACCGCTACGGGCTCGGGAACACCCCGATCCAGCGCCTGCACGCCGGGAAGCTCTGGGCCGAGTCCCCGGCCTGGAGCGCCGTCGGCTGCTATCTGCCCTGGAGCGATGTCCCCGACGACCTGCAGCTGCGCTGCAACGAGGAGGTCTGGGACGTGGTCGGAACGAGGCTCGCCAACGGCCGCACGCTTGCCTTCGATGGCGTTCGACGGCTTCGACCAGGCCGGCATGGCCGACGGCATCCGCAGCGACCCCGGCGGCAACATCTAGTCCTCGGCGGGCTGGGTGGGCGACGGAGACGACGGGGTCCACGTCCCTGCGCCCAGCGGCGACCGCATCGGCCAGGTCCGGCTCCCGGAGATCTCCTCGAACCTCTGCTTTGGCGGCCGGAAGCGGAACCGGCCGTCCATGACCGGCAGACAGTCGCTCTACACTGTCTACACCGAGGTGCACGGCGCGCACATCACCTGAACGGGGCGAGATCGCCCGGTTGGTGCAGGCCGGTCACCTGGGCTGGCGGACCTCCGATTCACGGGGCAGCGGAAAGCAGCCGCGAGGAGACCGAGCGTCTTCGCCCACGAGATCGCGGGTGCCCGGGGGACGGGTAGAAGCGGCCGGAGAGGAAGGGACCATGTTCGAAAACCGCTTCGCAGGCCAGACCGCCATCGTCACCGGGGGGGCGTCCGGAATCGGCAGGGCCGTCGTCGAGCGCCTCGCGCGGGAGGGTGCCCACGTGGCCATCTTCGACCTCGATCGCAAGGCGATGGCCGGCGTCGCGGAGGAGCTCGAAACCCTGGGGGTCGAGGCGCACGCCGTGGACATCGCGGACGAGGCAGCGGTGGGCGGGGCGATGGACGCCCTCGTCGCCCGGCACGGCCGCCTGGACGTGGTCGTGAACTGCGCGGCGATCGTGGGCCCGACCGCAACCGGGATCACCGATGTCGGCGTCGACGAGTTCGACGGGGTCATGAGGGTCAACCTGCGCGGCTCCTTCGTCGTCGCGAAGCAGGCGCTCGTACGGATGACCAGAACCAACCGCGGTCGGATCCTCCTCTTTGCCTCCATCGCCGGCAAGGAGGGGAACGCGGGGATGTGCTGCTACTCCTCGGCCAAGGCCGGCGTCATCGGACTCGTGAAGTCGATCGGCAAGGAGTTCGCCGAGTCCGGCATCACGGTGAACGCGATCGCCCCGGCGGTGATCCGCACCCCGATGGTGGAGGCCACCCACCCGGACCAGGTCAAGTACATGACCGACAAGATCCCGGCCAGGCGCACCGGGACCCTCGAGGAGGCTGCCGCCATCGCCTGTTGGATCGTGTCCGACGAGGCGAGCTTCTGCACTGGCTTCACCTTCGACCTGAGCGGAGGCCGCGCGGTCTACTGAGACTGGCTGGGGCCGGCACAGCGGCCCGCCCGATCCTCCTTGACCCGGCGCGAGGCGGGGCGTAGTCTGCCGGCCTCCGTCGGCCCGGACGTGTCACGCGAACATGAGCATCCCCGCCCTCGATCTCGTCGTCGTCGTCGTCTACCTGGTCGGCGTGACCGCGGTCGGGCTGCTCTCGGTGCGCCGCCGGGAGCTGACCGGCGAGGTCTACTTCCTGGCGGGGAGGGCACTGCCCTGGGGTATCGTCGGGGCCGCGCTGTTCTCCTCGAACATCTCGACCATCCACCTCGTTGGGCTGGCCGAGGCCGGCTACAAGCACGGGCTTGTGATCGGCAACTTCGAGTGGATGGCGACGTTGACGCTGGTCCTCCTGGCCCTCGTCTTCGCCCCCTTCTACTTCCGGACCCGCATCTCGACCCTGCCCGAGTTCCTGGAGCGACGCTACGGCCCCGCGTCGCGCAGCATCGTGGCGGGGATGACCATCGCCGCCGCTCTCCTCATCCACATCGGGATCAGCCTCTACGCGGGGGCCGCGGTCTTCCGGGAGTTCTTCGGGGTCGACGTGGTCGTGTCGATCGTGCTCATCGCGGCCGTCACCGCGGTCTACACCGTGATCGGGGGGCTGCGGGCGGTGGTGATCACGGAGACCATCCAGACCGCGATCCTCCTGGTGGGGGCGGTGCTCGTGACCGTCCTGGCCCTGGCCGCCCTGCCCGGCCACGGGATCGACAGCCTCGTTGCCTTCCGAGAGGCGGTGAAGCCGGACCAGCTCAGCATGCTCCACACCTCCAACGAGGCCGGGTACGCCTGGTACGCGATCCTCCTCGGCTACCCCGTTCTCGGCGTCTGGTACTGGTGCACCGACCAGACGATCGTGCAGCGGGTCCTGGGCGCCCGCACCGAGCGCGACGCCCAGCACGGGGCCTTCTTCGCGGGGCTCCTCAAGATCCTGCCGGTCTTCATCATGGTGCTGCCTGGGGTGGTGGCCTGGGTCCTGTTCCGGGACCAGATCGGCGCGGACGCCACCCAGACCCTGCCCTTCCTCATCCGCGAGCTGGTGCCCACGGGGCTGCGGGGCCTGATGGCGGCGGCGCTCCTCGCCGCGCTCATGAGCACCATCGCCGCCGCGTTGAACAGCTCGGGAACGCTCGTGGCGGTGGACATCGCGGGACGCCTGAAGCCGGGCCTCTCCGACCGCCAGCAGGTGCGCATCGGCCGCATCAGCGCGGTCGTGGTCATGCTCCTGGCCATGGCCTGGTCCACCCAGGGCCACCGGTTCGACACGATCTTCGAGGCCATCAACAAGATGCCCGCCCAGTTCCTCGCCCCCCCCATCACGACGGTGTTCCTCTGGGGCGTCTTCTGGCGCCGGGGCACCCGGGAGGCCGCTCTCGCCACCCTCGTGCTGGGCTTCTCCCTGGGGGTCGTCGCGTTCCTCGTGGACCTTCCGGTGATCGGAGACACCCAGCTCATCACCGACGGGCTCGGAGTCTCGTTCATGATGCAGGCCTGGTGGGGTTTCTGCATCTGCAGCGGGATCTTCGTCGTGGCGAGCCTGCTCACCAAGGCGCCGTCTCGAGACCAGGTGGCGGCCATCACCTGGGCGAGCCCCTGGCAGGTGGTCGCCCACGGCCGGATCGAGGGGATCGGCGACCCCCGTGTGCTGGCCGGGCTGCTTCTCCTGCTCATGGTCGTCCTGTACGCTGTGTTCCGCTGACCCGACCGGCGGGCATGAAGAGGAGGCACCGAGATGGAGACACGAGAGCTCGGCCGCACCGGGATGGAGGTCTCGGTGCTGGGCTACGGCGCATCACCCCTGGGCCAGGAGTTCGGGTCCGTCGACGTCCAGAAGGCCCTGCGCACGGTGAGGGTGGCCCTCGACCTGGGGATCACCCACATCGACACCTCGCCTTTCTATGGCCGTGGGATGTCCGAGGTCCTGCTGGGGATCGCCCTGCGCGACGTGCCCCGCGACTCATACACCATCAGCACCAAGCTGGGACGCTACGACGTGGACACGTTCGACTTCTCGGCAAAGCGTGTCGTGGAGAGCGTCGACGTGAGCCTTCATCGTCTTGGCATCGAGCACATCGACCTGATGCTGTGCCACGACATCGAGTTCGTGGACGTGAGCCAGGTCATCGAGGAGACGCTCCCCGCGCTGCGCAGGGTCCAGGAGCAAGGCAAGGTGCGCTTCGTGGGGGTGTCCGGCTACCCGCTGCGGATCTTCGAGCGCGTCCTGGATGCCACCGAGCTCGATGCGATCATGACCTACGGGCACTACACGCTCCAGAACCGGACCCTGGCCGATCTGCTCCCGCGCCTCGAGAAGGCCGCCGTGGGGGTGCTGAACGCCGGACCACTCGGCGAGCGCCTGCTGACCAACCGCCCGGTGCCCGACTGGCTCCCGGCGTCGCCCAGCATCCGTGAGACCTGCCGCAGGGCCGCCGACTACTGCACGGCACGCGGCGCCGACATCGCGAAGCTCGCCATCCAATTCGCGATCCGCAGGCCGGACATCGCCACCACTGTCGTCAGCAGCGCGCGGCCCGAGAGCGTGCGGCAGTGGATGGAGTGGGTGGAGGAGCCCCTGGACGAGGAGCTGGTCCGTGAGGTCGATAAGATCCTGGCCCCGGTCCTCAACCAGGGCTGGCCCTCGGGTCGCCCCGAGAACAACTGATCCTGGAGGAGCACACGTGAAGACGATCATCCTCGAAGAGCCGGAGCGGCTGACCGCAGTGGAGAGCGACGAGCCCGGCGCCCCGGCGCCGGGAGAGGCGCTCGTGGCAGTCCGGCGCGTGGCGGTCTGCGGCACCGACCTCCACGCGTTCCTGGGCAACCAGACGTTCTTCGCCTACCCGCGCATTCTCGGCCACGAGCTGGCGGTCGAAGTGCTGGAGGTCGGGGCGGGCGTCTCGAACACCGCCCCGGGAGAGACGTGCGCGGTGGAGCCCTACCTCGATTGCGGCCACTGCGTGGCCTGCCGGGCCGGGCGGCCGAACTGCTGCGTCTCCTTGAAGGTGCTGGGCGTGCACGTGGACGGCGGCCTGCAGGAGCGCGTGCGGCTTCCCGCCCGAAAGCTCCACCCCTCGAAGGCGCTGGGGCTGGACGCCCTCGCCCTGGTCGAGATGTTGTGTGTGGGCTCCCACGCCGTGGGGAGGGCCGCTCTCAACCCCGGGGACAAGGTGCTGGTGATCGGCGCCGGGCCGATCGGACTGGGGGTGATGGCCTTCGCCCGCCTCGGCGGCGCCGAGGTGATCGCCCTGGACGTCGATCTCGGCCGCCTCGAGCACTGCCGCCACGCCCTGGGCGTCGAGCACACGGTGGAGGCCGGCGCGGGTGCGGGCGCACGCGTCGAGGATCTCACCGGAGGGGACCGGGCGGACGTTGTCTTCGACGCCACCGGGAGCCCGGCGTCGATGCAGGCGGCCTTCGGCCACGTCGCTCACGGCGGGCGCCTGGTGCTCGTGGGCCACGCGAACGCCGACATCACCTTCTCCGACCCGCTCTTTCACGGCCGGGAGATGACGCTCCTCGCCTCCCGCAACGCCCGGCCCGACGAGTTCCGGCAGGTGATCGCGGCCCTCGAGGGGAAGAAGGTCGACATCGACGGCTGGATCAGCCACCGCTCGGCCTTCGACGATCTGATCGGCGCCTTCCCCGCCATCGCCCGCCGCGAGGGAGGACTGATCAAGGCGATCGTGGACCTGACTTGAGACCTGGATACCGCGACTCTCGACAGGGGAGGGCGCGATGCCGCCGGTGATCGACACCCACCAGCACTTCTGGGACCTCTCGCGCTTCGAGTACCCGTGGATGGCGGGGCCGGAGCTGGAGCCGCTGCGGCGCGACTACCTCCCCGCCGACCTACAGCCGCTCCTGCGTCCGGCGGGAGTCGACCGGACGATCTTCGTCCAGGCCCGGCACGACCTCGAGGAGAGCCGCTGGGGCCTGGTTCTCGCCGAGCGCCACGACTTCCTGGCCGGCGTGGTGGGCTGGGTGAACCTGGCCAGCGAGGCATGCGCAGACCAGCTCGCCGAGCTGCGGAGCCACCCACGCTTCGTCGGTGTCCGCCACATCACCCACGACGAGCCGGACGACGACTGGATCGTGCGCGGCGACGTTCTTCGGGGTCTGCGGGTCCTCGAGCGACACGGAGTTCCCTTCGACCTGCTCTTCCGCCCCTGCCACCTCCGCCACGTCCCGATCCTGGCCCGGAAGCTGCCCGATCTCCCCCTGGTGATCGATCACCTGGCCAAGCCCCCGATCCGGGAGGGACGGATGGACGGCTGGCGCGAGGACTTCGAGGCCACCGCCCGGTTCCCCAACGTCCACTGCAAGCTCTCGGGCTTGGTCACCGAGGCCGACTGGGAGACGTGGACGCCGGCCGGGCTCGCGCCCTACGTGCAGGTGGCCCTCGAGGCCTTCGGCCCCAGTCGCCTCATGTGCGGCTCCGACTGGCCCGTGAGCACGCTGTGCGCGTCATACGAGAGGGTCTTCTCCGCCCTGCGGGAGGCCCTCGGCCCCCTCGGAGCCGACGAGCGCTCGGCCATCTTCGGCGGCACCGCGGAGCGCTTCTACGGGCTGAGACCATCCGCTCCCCCACGACGAGGGTTGACCCTCGGCTGAGCGGCGAAGGCCAGGCGGGAGCCCATCGGACCCCGCGTCATCAGGAGCAACACCTCGGTTGGAGGCCTTCTCGCCCCGGTGCCTCCGCGCTCCCCGGCGACTCAGCGCTTCAGCCGACGTCGGACCTCGTCGGGGATCTCCGCGAAACGCCGAGAGCAGGCCTCCTGGGCCTTCCGCAGCCCGTCGACGGTCGGGGTCCCGGCCCTCGCGTAGTCGAGGATCACGGCCTCGGCGTCCATGAGGCTCTGACAGCCCAGCGCCACCTCGGGCACCACTTCGCGGGGGATGGTGGTGACGCCATTGGCGTCAGCATGGAGGACGTCGCCGGGCCGGATCGGGATCCCGCCCACCGACACCTCCACGTTGACGTCGAGGATCCGGCTAAAGCCGTGCGACGCGATGGTCGAGGACGCGAAGCAGGCGAACCCCAGCTTCTCCACCTGCTCCAGGTCCCGCGCGGCTCCCGAGGTGATCAGCCCGACGCACCCGAAGGCCTGGTAGACGGTGCACATTACCTCCCCGAAGGTGGCGGCTCCCGGCTCGCCGTCGAGGTCCTCGAAGACGACGACGCGCGGGGCGGCGACCTCCGCGAGGATCCTCCCGACCTGGTCGGTGAGAGTGGAGGAAACGTCGCCCTTCTCTGGCGGCCGCGCGCTGCGGAAGGTGGCGGTCGTCGCAAATCCGACGACCGGAGGCAGGCGGGGGAAGCACGCCTTGATGCTCCGGTCCATGAACCCCTCGTTCCGTGGCCGCACGCCCAGCAGCTCGATCACGTTGCACACCGTCGGGGTGTCGAACCGACGCAGGAGGCTCAGGTACTGGAGTTCGCTCGAGGGCTCGGACATGTTCCTCTCCTGCCTTGGCGAGTTGGCCGCCTCTCTCCGACGCGGGGCCCCTCGCGGCTGACCTCGGACCGGATCTTCTCACACTCCCCCGCGTCTCGAGGCGTTGCCGGCCAAGGCATGGGCAAGCCCGGGTGCCGCCCCGTGGCGGGCCCACCGGAGGGGAAGGCGGCCAGGAAGAGGCGGAGCTTTCTGGAGAACGTCGGCGGAGCTCTCGCGGCCTCGGCAGTGGCGGACCGACGCCGGGCACTCGGCGGTCGGGACCGCCGATCCCCGTCGAGGCCACGCGTGACGGAGGTGTGGTCCGGGTCGATGTCGCTCGATGCTCGGCGTGCCGATCGCGACCTGAGCACCGAGGTCACTGAGGTATAGTCCCCCGCATACAGGAGGCGACCCGTGCGCAACATCGGCCTGATCCTGGCTCTCTTGGCCTTGCCCGCGGCCGCCGTGGCCCAGGACGGCGTCCTGTTTCAGTCGGAGCTCATCTTCCCGCTGGAGCACTGGCACAATCATTCCTCGTCGGTGGTGGAGCTCCCGAACGGCGACCTCTTCGTCGCCTGGTTCCACGGCTCCGGCGAGCGCCGCTCCGACGACGTCGTGATTCGTGGCGCCCGCTGGATCAAGAAGACCGGAACCTGGACCGAGCCCTTCCTGCTGGCCGACACTCCGGGCTTCCCTGACACCAACTGCGTGGTGTACCTGGACTCGAAGGAACGCCTCTGGCTCTTCTGGCCGGTGATCGTCGCCAACCGCTGGGAGTCGGCGCTGATGAAGTACAGGGTCTCGACCGACTACATGCAGCCCGACGGAGCGCCACGCTGGGACCGCAGCGACAACATCATCCTCATCCCCAGGAGAATCGCCGAGCGCACCGAAGAGGTGTTCGGCCCCTTCGTCGGCGACCCTGGGATCGGAGAGCACGCCTCGATCCAGGTGGCCAAGGCCCACGACAAGTTCTTCTCGCGGATGGGCTGGTTCACCCGGAATCACCCCATCGAGCTCGCCTCCGGCCGCATGCTCGTCCCGATGTACTCCGACGGGTACTCGTACGGCCTCATGGCCGTCAGCGACGACGGTGGCGAGACCTTCTACGCCAGCGAGCCCATCGTCGGCTTCGGGGGCATCCAGCCCGCGCTGGCCGTCCGCAGGAACGGTGAGATCGTCGCCTACATGCGCGATGCCGGGCCGCCTCCGGAACGCATCCACACCTCGGTCTCCAGGGACGACGGCCTCACGTGGTCGACCGCGGTCGACAGCGACATCCCCAACCCCGGCTCTTCGTGCCAGGCGCGCACCCTGAAGAGCGGGCTCTGGGTGCTCGTCTACAACGACACCGAGCGCGGCCGCAGCTCGCTGGCAGTGTCGCTGTCCGAAGACGAGGGTCAGACTTGGAGGTGGACACGCCACGTCGAGCGCGACGACGCGGAGGAGATGCCCACGACGTCTCACTATCCTTCGCTCTGGGAGGCCAGGGACGGCACCCTCCATCTCACCTACAGCTACTTCGTCAACCGCCTGCCCCCCGACGCCCCACGCAAATCCATCAAGCACGCCCACTTCGACATCGGCTGGATCAAGGCGGGCGACCAGTAGGGCGCCGTCCCGGCCGCGGGGTCGTTCCGGCGGCCGGCCCGATGGTGAAGAACGCCCGGTCGCGGAGACCGCGGCCACTCCTACGCCACTCGGAGCTGCTGGAGTATCCTCGGCAGGGGCGCGGTGATGAAGGGACCGAAGGAGCATCAGGGGATCGTCGTCCCGATGATCTCGCCGGTCACCGCCGACGGCGACCTCGACGAGGCGGGCGTCCGACGGGTCGTGGACCACCTGGCCGAAGGCTGCGTAGACGGCCTGATGATGCTGGGGACGACCGGGGAGGGGCCCTCGTTCTCCCTCCCCCAGCGCCAGCGGCTGGTCGCGATCGGCGTCGAGCAGGCGAGAGGACGCGTCCGGGTCTACGCGGGCATCGGGGGGACCTGCATCAGCGAGTCGATCGCCTTGGCGCAGGATGCCCTGGGGCGGGGCGCGGCTGCGGTGGTGGCGCACTTGCCCCCCTACTTCCCCCTCGACCCGGGGGAGATGGTCGCGTTCTACCGACACCTCGCGGAGCGGATCGAAGGGTCGCTCTTCGTCTACAACATGCCTCCCACGACCCACATGTCGATTCCGATCGAGTCGCTTCGGGAGCTGAGCGAGCACCCGCGCATCGCGGGCGTGAAGGACTCCGAGAACGGCCTCGACCGCCTGAAAGAGGTGATCGACACGTTCCGCGGGCGCCCCGACTTCGCTGTCTTCGTCGGCCCCGCGGTCCACGCCGCAGCGGTTCTGGCGCACGGGGCCGACGGCGTGGTTCCCTCCTCGGGGAACCTGGTCCCCGAGCTGTGGCACCGCCTCTACACCGCGACCCGGACAGGGCAGGGCGAGGAAGTCCGCCCGATCCAGGAGCAGCTGGACCGCGTCGCTCGGGCCTACCAGCGCGGACGAACCCTCGGGCAAGGCATCGCCGCCCTCAAGGCGAGCCTGGCCGCGAAGGGGCTGTGCGGACCGGGGGTGCTGCCACCGCTGCGTAGCCTGGGCGAGGACGAGCACGCCGAGCTCCGCGAGGAGCTGATCGCCCTCGGGGTGGTCTAGCGGCCGGCGCGCGATGGAACGACGACCTCCTCGCGCCGCCCCCGCTCGGAGTGGCGGACCGGCTAGCCGGCCCGCTTCTGGCGGCGCTGCAGGTGGTCAGGTGGCGGACTCCCAGCGCCGCTGGCTCTCATCGTCGGACAGCGCGACGCCCCCCCGCGGCGGGCGTCAGGCCAGGGCCCGGTCGAGCCCCGGCGGCTCATCGATCGCCGGGGGTCGCCTCCGGTGGTGATCGGTGAGCCGCTGGAGCTCTCCCCCGACCGCGAGGACCAGGTCCTCCCGCCGGCGCGCGGCGATCAGCTGCAGCCCGATCGGAAGGCCGGCAGGCGTGAAGCCACCGGGAACCGACGCCGCGGGCACCCCGCCCATGCTCTGGGGTGCACTCAGGCGCATGTAGGCGTCGACGATCGACTCCCGACGGCCGGCGATCTCGATCTCCTCCTCGCCGATCAGGGCGGCAGCGGTGGGCAGGGTCGCGCCCACGAGGACGTCGACCTCGGCAAAGACCTCGGCGAAGGCGGCGACGACCCGCTGGCGCTTTCGCTGGGCCCGCACGTAGTCGATCGCCTTCAAGGCGTAGCCGCTCTCGAGGCGCGCCCGGACCGCGGGTCCGTACGCCTCGGGTCGCTCGCGGAGGCTCGAGTCGTGGTAGGTCACCGCCTCCGCCCCGCCGATGACGTAGGAGGCCTCGAGGGACTCGTCGAGCTCGGGGACCCTGAGGTCACGGCGCTCCGCGCCGGCCTCGACCAGGGCATCCACCGCCTCCTCGACAGCCGCCGCCACCGCGGGCTCGACGTTGCGGAGGTGGTAGTCACACACCCCGAGCTTCAGGCCCCGAACCCCTCGGGCGATCGCCAGGCGGTAGCGTCCCCACCGACCGCGTCCGCCGGCGATCACCGCCAGGACGAGCGCGGCGTCCTCGATGCTGTGTGTCAGGGGACCGACCTGGTCGAGGGTCCAGGACAGCGGCAGCACTCCCTCGGTCGGAACGAGGCCGGTCGTGGGCCTGATCCCGGTCACTCCGCAGCAGGCCGCCGGGACCCGGACCGAGCCGCGGGTGTCGGTGCCGAGCGAGGCGTATCCGAGCCCCGCCGCCACCGCCGCCGCTGAGCCCCCGCTCGACCCCCCGGGAACCCGTTCGAGGTTCCACGGGTTGCGCACCGGACCGAAGTGCTCGTTCAGGCTCGTGATGCCGAGGGCGACCTCGTGGAGCTGGGTCTTGCCCACGAGGATCGCGCCGGCACGCCGCAGACGGGCGACGACCAGGGAGTCGGTCCGGCTCTCAAGCCCTTCGCCGTAGATCTTCGAGCCGGCGGTGGTAGGGGCCTCGCGGGTGAGCATGATGTCCTTCACCGACACCGGCACGCCGTGCAACGGTCCCAGGGGCGATCCCCAGCCGAGCCTCTGCTCGGCCCGGCGGGCGGCCTGCCGGGCCGGCCCCTCGAGGACGCGCACGAACGCATTGAGGCGTGGGTTGAGCCGCTCGATGCGCGCCAGCGTCGAGTCGACGACCTCCACCGGCGAAATCTGCCGGCCGGCGATCCACCGCGCGAGCTCCGCGAGCCCCAGCCAGTGAAGCGGGGTCTCGGGCATCCCTGTCCCCCTTTCCGGGCGCTAGTCCAGCCCTCGCTCCCTCAGGAGCGCCTCGGCCCGGGCCAGGTCTTCCGGGGTGTCGACGCTGAACCCGCCGAACTCGTGGTCCGCGTTCCGGGTCTCGACGACTCGAATCCGGTAGCCGTGCTCCAGCACCCGCAGCTGCTCGAGGGACTCCACCTGCTCGAGGAGCGTCGGCGGAAGCTGGCTCAGACGAACGAGGAAGTCGCGCCGGTAGACGTAAAGCCCCACGTGCTCGAAGACGGGATGAGGAACGTCCTTGCACGGGTTGGGGATCCGCGATCGGGAGAAGTAGAGGGCGTTGTCCCGGTGGTCGACCACGACCTTCACCACCGCGGGATCCTCGAGGTCCTCGGGCTTCGTGAGCCGGTGCTTGAGTGTGGCCATCGGAAGCTCGGGGTCCTCGAGCATCGGCCGGACGGCCTCCTCGATCATCAGGGGATCCATGAACGGCTGGTCCCCCTGGATGTTCACGATGATCTCGGCGTCGGCGACCATGGACCCGGGCTGCCGGACCATCTCCGCGAGGCGGTCGGTGCCGCTCGCGTGGTCCGGGGAGGTCATGACCACCCGCCCCCCGAAAGCCCGGACAGCCTCCGCCACGCGCTCGTCGTCGGTGCCGATCACGACCACGTCCAGAAGCTCGGCCTGGAGGGACCGCTCGTAGACCCGCTGGATCATGGGCTTCCCCAGGATCGGCGCCAGCACCTTCCCCGGCAGGCGGCTCGAGAAGTAGCGGGCGGGGATGAGGCCAGCCACCTTCGTCATGTCGAATCGCTCCCTCCGGCCCCGCGCCCGCAGACCGCGGTCAGGCTGACTCCTCTCAGGGGGCGAGGTGAGGCCCGAGCGCACCGCTTCGAGATCCTCATCGTATCACCCGGCCCGGCAGCGCCAACGCCGGTGCGCCGCTCATGCCGACGGGTCCTGGTGAGGAACGGTGCGCAGCCGGCGCAGGAGCGGCAGGACCAGCGAGGCGAGGGTGGCCACGAGAAAGAAGAGCGTGATCGGCCGCGTCAGGGTCCCGACCCAGTCGCCGCGGCTCAGGATGAGCGCGCGCCTCAGGTTCGCCTCCATCATCGGCCCGAGGATCAACCCGAGGACGAGGGGTCCGAGGGGCACGTCGGCCTTGCGCAACAGGAAGCCCAGGACCCCCGCCGCGAACATCGCCCAGACGTCGGCGACGGCACTCTTCAGGGCGTAGGAGCCGACGGTGCCGAAGAGCAAGATGCCGGCCCAGAGCCAGGGGTCGGGGACCTTCAGGATCCGAGCCAGCGGGCGCGCCCCGATCAGACCCACGACCATCGTCACGAGCGACGCGAGGACGAGCAGGCAGACGATGGTGAACACGAACGGCCGGTGATCGCGGAACAGCAGCGGCCCCGGCTGCAGGCCGTGGGTCAGGAGGGCCCCGATCAGGATTGCGGAGACCGCGTCACCCGGGATGCCCAGCGTGAGCATCGTCGTCATCGCCCCGCCGATGGCGGCGTTGGACGAGGCGCAGCTCGCGGCAAGCCCCTTCAGCGAGCCCTTGCCGAACTCCTCCCTGTCGCTCGAGACGCGGCGCGCCTGCTCCCAGGCGACCACCGAGCCGATATCGCCGCCGGCGGCGGGGATGGCCCCGACGAGGGTGCCGATGCCGGCCCCGCCGAGCCCGGAGGGCAGCAGCTTCTTCCATTCGACGAGGCTCGGGAGGATCCTCCCCAGGGTGCGCGCGTCGATCACCATCGACGCGCGCCGCTCCGAGACCTGGATCAGCACCTCCGACACGCCGAAGAGTCCGATCATCACCGGCACGAAGGAGATGCCGTCCAGGAACTCCGAGAGGCCGAAGGTGTAGCGCGGGTAGGCGGTCATGGGGTCGAGCCCCACGAGCGCCACGGCCAGGCCGAGCATCCCCGCGAGCAGACCCTGGATCACCCGCCGCCCCGAAACTCCCGCCATCAGGCTGATGCCGAAGAGCGCCAGGCCGAAGTACTCCGAAGGGCCGAACCGCAGGGCGAACGACGCGAGCGGGAAGGCGGCCACCGCGAGGAAGAGGATGCTGACGAGCTGGCCGAGCGCCGAAAGAAGCGCGTTGACGCCGAGGGCCAGACCGGCCCGGCCCTGCTGCGCCAACGGGTAGCCGTCCCAGCTCGTGGCGATCGACGCCGGCGTGCCGGGGACGTTGATCAGGATCGCGGGGATCCCTCCGGCGGGGACCGCGCCACAGTAGATGCCGAGCAGCATGGCGAGCCCCTGCTCGGCGGAGACCCAGAAGGTCAGCGGGCTCAGCACTGCGACGCCCATGGTGGCGGTCAGGCCGGGGAGCGCGCCGAAGATGACGCCGAGGGTGACGCCGGCGAGGAGAAACGCCAGCACCTCCAGCTGGAGGGTGGCGTCGAGTCCGGCGAGGAGATCGACTCCCAGGGCTCACTCCAGCGACACGCGCAGGCCGATCTGGAACGCGAGGACGATGGCCACGGTCAGGGAGAGCGAGACCGTCAGCCCGGATCTCCAGGGCTGGCCCAGGAAGCGCAGCAGCAGAAGCAGGAACAGGGCCGTCCGCATCGGGAAGGGCCCGGTCCCCCACAGCAGCAGGTAGAGGAAGAGGAGCCCCACGACGCCCGATACCGTCCAGAGGTCCCCCGGTACCGCGTCCACGGTCTCCTCACCCCGCCGGGCCCGCCAGACCAGGGCGAGCGAGAGCAGCGCCATCACGCCGCCGATCGCGCGCGGGAAGAACCCAGGTCCGGGCAGCCGGCCAAGCCCGGGCGGGAGCGCGTACGAGCTCGCCACGAGGGCCACCCCCATCGTCAGGAACGACACCCCGACGATCAGCTCCTTGCGGTTCATGACCCCCGCGCTCCGGCGAGGCGTACCAGCTCCGGGATCCGGGACTCGAAGAAGCGAGCCTGCTCGCTGGCGAAGGCCTCAAACCTCTCTCCTCCAAGGAAGAGCCTTTGAAGACCGTGCTCGCGACACAGCTTCTTCCACTCCTCCGTCTCGCAGGCCCTGCCGAACGCCCCCTCCAGGCGAGCCCGGACCACTTCCGGGAGACCGGCCGGACCGTAGAATCCGCTCCACGCCGCGGCGCCCATCGCGTACCCGATCTCGTGGGTGGTCGGCGTTTCCGGGAGGACCGCCGCCCTTTGCTCGTCGAAGACCGCCAACGCCCGAACCCGCCCGGACCGGACGTGGGAGAGCACCTCGCTCACCCCGGCGATCACCGCGTCGACGTGGCCGCCGAGGAGGGCCACGAGTCCCGGCGCGCTCCCCCCGTACGGGAGGTGCGTCGCGCGCATCCCGGTGTGCTGCTCCAGCAGCAGGGTGTTGAAGTGCCAGATCGAGCCCACCCCCGAGTTCGCCATGATCAGCTCCCCCGGCCGCTCCCGGCCGGCCGCCACGAACTCCTCGAAGGTGGCCCAGGGAGCCTCCTGCCTCACCACGAGGACCGGCGCGACCCTCGAGACCATGCAGATGAGGCTCATCTCCGAAGGGCCCACGTCGGCGTAGCCCAGCCCGCGGACCATGGCGATCTCCACCGGTCCGTGGCCGATGGTGTAGCCGTCGGGGACCCGGCGCGTCACGTACGAGAAGGCCAGGGCGCCGCTGGCTCCCGGCCTGTTCTGACACACCACCGGGACGTCCAGGTCGCGCTCGATGAGGCTTGCCATGACGCGGGAGACCAGGTCGGAAAGCCCGCCCGGGGCGGCCTGGACGATCAGCTTGATCTCGCGCGAGGGGTAGGGTCCGGGCGCGGGGCCGCAGCCGCACGCGGCCAGGCCGAGCAGGACGGCAGTCGACACGCACCCCGAACGCAGACGCTCCGCTTGAGTCGCACGCGACCTCGTCGCTCTCCCCTCTCCCATCCGGTGCCCTCCGCGGCTCGAGATCGGTCGATTCTATCCGACCCGATGGTGACTGCCGAGTCGGCGGAAGGGCGCGGCCGGCCGCCTCCAACGTGACGATCGACGTGCGGGGCGTCGGGGCGTGCAACGCCGAGTACCGGCGCTGGAAGACCGATCGCCGGAACGTGCCGCGGCTCCGGGAGAGACCTCGCGTGTGCCTCGGGCAGGAATAGCTCCACGGTCCGCGGCCACCACCCTTTCCGGAGGCGGGCCGGATCAGGCGAAGGGCGACCGAAGCCGACCGCCCTCGTCGAAGGACAGGGGCTGCGGATCCGAGATGACCTCGATCCCCGGCTGGCCCTCGACGAGCGGACGGCAGCCCTCGGACACCAGGACGCTCTCGAGCTCCTGCGTGTCCCGGACGTGGACCACTCTGGGCCCCTCGAGGCGCTGGGGCGAGGTCTGGATCCCGGCCCGAATCGCCTCCCGGTCGTCCGGCAGGCCACCAGGGTCTTCGTCGCCGAGGGAGAGCAGGACGTGAGCGCGTTCAGCCTCGTGACCTCGTGGTCAACCCGCCTCACGAACCGCTCACCACGGCCCCCCGGCAGCCGTAGGCGCCGTCATCCGACGGACGCACCGGACGCGGCGTCAGGCCTTCACGCGGGCGTGCGGGTAGATCGCGTAGGTCCCCACGATCGAGGCCTGGTCGAGGACGTGGCCCTCGATGGCCTTCAGGACGTCCGGACCGGTGAAGGAGCCTTCCACCGGGCACCTCTCGAGATCGAGGGCGTGCACCGTGAAGTGGTAGTGGTGCACCCGCTCGTCGTTCCAGGGCGGCCCCGGGCCGTCGTACCCGTAGTAGTCGCCGCCCATGTCGGCGTCTCCCTCGAACCACTGGGTGTAGTTGTTGAGGCCCTGCCTCGTCCCCTGCGGGCCCTCGGGGCCGGGCTGGCCCTTCGCCGTCACCCCGGCGGCGAACTCGCCCTCCGCGATCGAGTTGCGGTCGCCGGGCAGGTCGACCAGCACCCAGTGGAAGAAGTCCGTCCGGGGCAGGTCGGCGGGCACGGTCCGGCCCTCCTTGTTGACGTCGTCCGGCCTGGTGGGCACGTCCACGTCGTGACAGATGACGGCGAACGACCGGGTCCCCTCCGGGGCCTCGGCCCAGGCCAGGTGCGGGTTGATGTTGTCGCTCAGCTGGACGTGGGTGTCGGGATGGGGCTTCCCGAACGCGTGGCGCGCGGGGATGGCCTCACCGTCCTTGAAGCTGTCGCTCCACAGTCGCATGGGTCTGCTCACCTCCTCTGTCCGGTGGTCATACACCTTCTCGCGTGCGGTCGTCCAGCCCTCGACACGGTCCTAGTCGCGCCCGGCCTCCCGCTCGTGCACCGCCGCGAGCTCGAGGGGGATCAGGGGACGGGCCACCACGCGGGTGTTGTACCGCGCCTGGAGCTCGTCGCGCCGGTTGAGCGGGCGGGGTCGCCCCGACGGCGAGTCGGGATAGCTCGTCATCCCGTGGTAGGGAAGCGGGAGGACGACGTCGGGGCTCGAGGAGTTGATGTCCATCTCCTTGCTGAACCCGTCCCCGAGCAGGAGGTAGGTCCGCTCCCGTCCGGGCCGCACCGGCGGGAGCGCCTCGAAGGACAGGGCGATCTCGTCTCCCGGCTTCGACACGACGAAGAGGTCGTCGGCAGCCTCCAGGAGGTGGGCGACGTCCCCCTCGCGGGTGTAGCGGCCCGGCATCACCTTCCACGGAGAGGACCAGCTCACCCGGGCGTAGTCGAACGACAGGGGGCCCTTGCCGTCCACGAAGCGCTCGGCCGAGAAGCCGCGCTCCGCGAGACGCGCCACCACCGGCTCGAGGGTCACCGGCTCTCCCGCGAGGTCCGGCATCGCCTCGCCCACCGCGATCCGGTCCCAGTAGATCCTCATGTTGGTCACCAGACGCACCCGGGCGGTGGGTCCGAGGGCGACGGGCCCGAGATCGACGACCACCGTCTGCGGTCGGCCCACCGGGATCCCCACGTCCCCGATCGCGAGGTCCCACTGCCCTGGCGCCGTCTCCACCTCGAGGCTCGGGGGCTTCAGCCCCAGGCCCATCTGCGAGGCGGCGACGTTGTCGCTGGAGAAGGCGTAGTCCGTCCACCCGGTGAGGAGCAGGACGCGGTGGGTCGCGGGGACGTCCGACAGGTCCAGGGTGAGCGCGTGCTCGCCGGCGTACCCCCGGACCCGGTGCAGCGGGAACCCCTCGACGAAGCGCCGGTCCACCACGCGGGCGGCCTCCGTGGCGTCGGCCCCGGCGGCGTCCACGACCCCGGGCACCCGCGGATCCCGCACCGCGAAGAGACGGAACGGCTTGGGGGTGCCAGTCATGCCCTCGTTCGGGTACACCTCGACGCCCACCGGATGCTCCACGGCGAGGAGCCTCACCTCGTCGAGGTAGAGGACCTCCTCGAGCTCGTTGGTCACCCGGAGCTCGTAGCGCCCGTCCCGCGCCCGGAGCTGGTCCGGGGCCAGGCGGACATACTCGACGGGGTCGGGGTGACTGCGCACCCCGGGGGCCACCCAGTAGCCCATCTCTCCGGCCCCGAGGAAGTCGGTCACGAAGGCGAAGCGCTCCCCGTCCCAGGCGTACAGATAGGGGCAGGACGAGGGCTTGCGGTCCAGCTCCAGCAGGTGGGTGGCGGTGCGAGTTCCCTCCCGCGCCGCGTCCGGGAACTCCGTCTCCGTCTGGACGATGCCCGAGACCCAGATGACGCGAAGGGTGTCGGGGGCCGGTCGCGAGCCGAGACCGAACAGGACGTCGGCGGGAGCCGCCATGGGCACCGCCGCCGAGGTCTCGATCTTCTGCTTCAGGCTCCCCGCGCGCAGGGTCACCTTCGCCCCCACTGCGCCCTTGCTGCTCACCCGGCCCTCGAGGTCGACCTCGAACGAGTTGTTGAAGCTCCCTCCCTCGTTCACCCACAGCCGCGTCTCGGCGGGGGTGCCCACCAGCAGGTCGGCGTCGCCGTCACCGTCGAGGTCGGCGACCGCCAGGCCGGCCTGGGACAGCCCCTCCGAGCGCAGGGCTCGCGGAAGCGTGGGGGCGGTCAGGTCCTCCCATTCGCCTCCCAGGTTTCGGAAGATCCGAAGCCCCTCGCTGGTGGAGACCAGGAGATCGAGGAGGCCGTCGTTGTCGTAGTCGAACGCCTGGGCGGCATCGGCGACCCCCGAGCCGTCGGGACCGGGGGTCACCACGAAGCGCCCACGGCCGTCGCTCAAGGCCAGCTGGACGGCGTCCCCGTCGGTTCCCAGGACCAGATCCGGATAGAAGTCCTTGTTGATGTCGCCGGCGGCAAGGCTGTGAAAGGGTCCGACCACGTCGAGCCCGACCCTGGCCGCGACGTCCTCGAAGCTCCCGTCCCTGAGGTTGCGGAGAAGGAGTGGCGCCCCCTCCCGGCGCAGCACGACGAGGTCGAGGTCGCGCCCGTTGTCGAAGTCCGTCGGCACCACCGCCAGGGGCTCGCCCTCGACGGCCAGGCCGGCCTCCCGGGTCACGTCGGCGAAGCTCCCGTCGCCGTTGTTCCGCAGCAGCAGGCCCGGAACGACGATGTCGAGGTCGCCGTCGTGGTCGACGTCGGCGAACGCGGCGGTCGCGGGCAGCCCCTCCCTCTCGGGCAGACCCGCGGACTCGCCCACTGCGGCAAAGCGGCCCTCTCCCTCGTTGTGATACAGGGCGAGCCCGGTCGTCCGCACCACGAGCAGGTCCACCTGCCCGTCGTTGTCGTAGTCTCCGCCGAGCGCGGCGCGCGCCGGACCCGACAACCCCGAGGCCGGCGTCACGTCGGCGAAACGACCCCCTTCGTTCTTCAGCAGGCGCACACCCCCCCCTCCCGCCTCGATCACGTCGAGGCGACGGTCACCGTCCAGGTCGGCCAGGACGAGGGTCACGGCCGAGGGGGACGCGGCTCGCGCGGGCACGGCGCCGGCCTCGGCCGGGCGGAAGCTCACCTTGGGCGTCGCGCGGTCCACCAGCTCGTCCTCGGCGCCGGTCGAGGCCAGGGCCTCCGCGTAGCGTCCCTGCTCCAGGTAGATCTTCCCGAAGCTGGTGTGCGCGGGATTGGCCCTGAGGGCCTGGAAGTGCTTCATGGCCTCCATGGCCTCCTCGCGACGTCCCGCGCGTCCCAGGGCCATGGCCCGACTGTAGGCGACGGAGGCGTTGACCGCGTCGGCCTGGGCCGCGGTCTCGAGGACGGACAGGGCGTCGTCGTAGCGCGCCTCGTCCACGAGGAGCTGACCGAGCACCAGGTTGGCGCCGAAGTCGCCCGGGTCCGAGGCCAGCACCGTGCGGAGGTGGGTCTCCGCGACCTGGGGTTGGTCCTCGAGGCGAGCAATGAGGGCGAGGAGGTAGTGGAGGTGCAGCGAGTCCGGCTGCTTCGCCAGTGTCTCGGTGGCCGCCGTCTTGGCCGCGGCCAGGTCGGGGATGTAGAAGAGGGCCAGGGCGCGGTTCACCTGGGCGAGGGCGAGGTCGGGGTCGTGCCCGAGGGCTCTCCCGAATGCCTCCGCCGCCTCCTTGTGGTTGTACTGCTCGAGAAGCGCCACCCCGAGGTTGTTCTCCCGGTAGGCCGCCTCGCGCGCCGTGTCCGGCCCCGAGCCCTGGGCGTGCACCGCCCACCCCAGGCCGGCAAGGAGCAGGATCAGGGCCGCGGTCGTGGTGAAGCGTCGAATCATCGTCTCTCCTCTTTCGTGATCGGTCGCAGGCGACCGCCCGTCCAGCGCGCGAGTCCAACCGGTCGCTCGTTCTGGCCCAGCGCGTTCCAGCGGACGACCCCGGCCACGCCCCGCCACGGTGCCCCCTGGCGGATCGCGTCGCCGATCCGCGCCCGGTTCAGTCCCGCGCGCTGCACGGCGTCCGCGACCAGTCGCACGGCGTCGTACGACCGGGCCGCGGCGTAGTCGGGTGGTCCCTCCCAACGATTCTCGTACATCTCCGCGAAAGAATCCCACTCCGGCGACGGCTCCCAGAGGAGGGGGACCACGACACCCTCTCCCGCACCCCGCGCCGCCGTGCCGAAGGAGGCGAGGCCCAGCGGCGCCCCTCCCAGCAGCGGCCCCCCGAACCCGGCCCGGCGCAGCGCGGTCACGAGACGGGCCGCCGCCTCGGGCGGGGCCAGCACCACGACTGCACGCGGGTGACCCTGCAGCAGGCGTCCCGCGAGGGGCCCGAGGTCGGGCTCCTTCGGGTCGAACTCGACGAGCGAGTTCGGCGTGAGCCGCCGCGGCGAGAGCGCGCGACGCAGCTCGACCAGCGCGGCGTGGGCATCGTGCTCCGCGGCGGCGGCGACGGCGAAGGGGCCCCCCGCGGCGGCCTCGGCCAGCGCGGCAACGAGCACAGGCATCTGGACCGCGTCCGAGGGAAGGAGCGAGAAGAACCAGGGCACCGAGGCCATGTTCGCCGTCTTGTCGGTGCTTCCGGAGCTCAGGAGCGTCACACGAGCCTTCAGGGCGACCTGCTCGGCCAGGTGGGCCGACGCCCCGTCGATGCCTCCGAGGATCGCCCACACCCCGCCCTCGTAGACCATGCGGGTCAGCTCGACGACCCCGGCGGCCCACGGGCTCTCCGACCACCCGGGACGGAGCCGGAAGGGTCGGCCCCGGTAGCCCCCGCCTTCGTTCAGCTCCTCCAGGGCGAGGACGGCCCCCCGCCAGAAGCTGCCGCCGGCGGGGTGATCGGGGTCGCCGGGGCCGAACCAGCCGAGGGCCACCTCATCCACCTGGGGCTCGGGTGTCTCGCGCCCGGGGCCGCGGTACTCCAGGGGCGCCTCACCCGCCTGCTTCCAGGGCTCGGGCGCGCCCGGCTCCTGGGCCCACCCCGACACCCCCGCGAGGACCAGCGCCAGAACGCCGCCGACGGGCCTCACCACGGGGCCGCGCGCCGGCAGGACGTCGGTCGCGGCCCTCTCACCGGGCCGCGGGAGCCGGCGGGGTGGGGCGGTTGATCCGATCCCGCGGCGGGATCTGGCCCCGAGGTATGTCCAGGTCCCCGCGCGTGCGGTAGGCCCAGCGGCCGCTCTCGTAGACGGCCAGGGTCGTCTCCCCGACGTCGTCGAGGGCGGCGGACAGGACGATGTCGCCCGTCACGCCCGGCCAGGGGTAGGGCATGTGCGCGACGACGTCGCGGATCTTCGCCCGGTTCAGCCCCGCCACCTGGATGGCCCACAGCATCATGTTCATCCCGTCGAAGGCGTGGGCAGCGTACGTGTTGGCCTCCACCCCGAAGCGCTCGCGGTAGGCCTTCCGGAATCGCTCGAGCCGCGCGCTCTCCCGGGTGGGGTTCCAGGGATAGGCAGCCACGACGCCTTTCGCGTTGTCTCCGGCCAGACGCGCGAAGTCCTCGGAGACGGTCCGATCGCATCCGAAGAAGGACTGATTCATCCCCATCTCGCGCATCTGGTTGAGGATCTGCGCCCCTTCGACGGCGTCGCCCCAGTGCACGACGGCGTCGGGCTCCACCGCCTTGACCCGCTCGAGCTCCAGCGAGAAGTCCTCCTGGCCCACCTTGTAGGCCATCTCGATGGGAACGGGATGGCCCATGCGCCGGCTCGAGTCCTTGATCTCGCGCACGCCGAAGCGCCCGTAGCGGTTGCTCGCACGGATGATCGCGACCCGCTCGAGCCCCAGCTTGCGGTACCAGTAGTCGGCAAGGAGATAGGCCTGCTGCCGGTCGTCGCTGATGACGCGCGCCACCCAGGGGATGTTCGTCTCGATGAAGGTGGGATCGGTGTCGCCACTGTTGATCATCAGGACCTCGGCCTTCAGGGCCACGCGGATCGCGATGTGGCTGTTGGCCCCGTCGATCGTGCCGAGGATGCCCCACACCCCGTCCTGGTACGCGAGCTTGACGATCTCGTTCCCGGACGCGCCCCAGAGGCCGTTGTCGTTGCTCACCACCAGCTCGAAGGGGATCTTCCGCTTCAGGTAGCCACCCCGCGCGTTCCACTCCTCGACGGCGAGGCGAGAGCCCTGCAGCATCGGGATGCCGAGGTCCTCTTCGTGACTCTTGCCCCCGGTGGCCACCGACACCGTGGCCATGATCGGGCCGATGAAGCCGACCTTCACCGTCTTCAGGTCCTCCGGCTCCGAGAGGCCGCGACCCGGCCCTCGGTAGGCCATCTGGAGGAGGAAGTTCTCCTTCCAGGGCTTGACGCCGCGGAAGGGCTCCACGTCCACCGAGGTCCCGGCGTAGTTCTCGTCCTTCTGGAGCTCGACCTCCGGGACCCCGTGGACGCCGGCCGCTTCGATCCTTGCGGCGAGCTCGAGGACCTCCGGGTCATCGAGTGGGATCCAGTCGGGTCCCTCGGCGGTGGGGGTCTCCGCGCCCTGGGCGGCGCCCTGTGCGGCGAGCCCCGAAGCCAGGAGCAGGGTGAGCACCGGCGTGAGAGTCGCGTGTCGCATGGCTACCTCCCCTTCGTCTCGGCCGGGGCGTCCGACCCGTCCGCGCCACGCGGCGCGCCGTCGCCCGAAGGGGCCGCCGGCGCCGGGGAGCCGTACACGTAGAGCGCACGGTCCTTCAGCCCCGGGTAGTAGCCCTTGCCGTTGCCCAGGGCCAGCCCCTTCCCGGTCCCGATCCAGATGTCGTCTCCGTCGACGTCGGCCGTGATGGTGAAGCTGTGGGGCAGGCCGACCGGCATGTCGACGAGCTCGACGACCTCGCCTTTCTTCGTGACCCGCGCCCGCCCCCGTCCCGTCTCCAGGTCGCGCGTGTAGGTGACCCACGTGTCACCGGGGCCGTCCACGATGATGCCCAGGCCCTTGTCCGAGCAGTAGAGCGCCTCGCGGGCGCTGCGGGCCTTGACGAAGTTCAGGAAGTCGGAGGGCATGCCGCCATCCTGCTCGGCGTAGCCCTTCCAGTGGCGCCCGTCGTAACGGGACCCCCCGAAGTAGGTGGACACCCAGAGCACGTCCTCGACGTAGCTCACCCCGGTGACGATGACGTGGTTGATCCCGTCGTCCCGGTAGAGGTCAATCTCCATCTCCCCGTCGGGGTCCAGGAACTCCTTCCAGTGCCCGGTCTTCACGTTGTACTCGAGGACCCCGCTCCCCCAGACCCCCAGGTAGAGCTTCTCGCCGCCGTTGTAGTCGACCCCGTAGTTCCAGATCTCCTCCATGGGGGCGTTCTTCTCGGTGAAGACCGACCACTCGCCCGTCCTCGTGTTGTAGCGGGAAGCGCCCGCCGTGGTCGCGGCCCACACGTTCTCGTTCTCGACGGCCACCCCGTAGACCACGTCGTTGACGAGCCCGCTGTTGAGCTGGTGCCAGTGGTCGAAGCGCCCGCCGGACAGACGCGCCAGGCCCCCGCCGAAGAGCCCCAGCCACACGTCGCCCGTGACCTCGTCCACGTCGATCGCGGTGACCGCCTGGAAGGGCAGCCCGTCCTCCTCCTTCCAGGCCTTCACGACCTTCCCGGAAGGCTTGTCGATGAGGGCGAGGCCGTCCTCGGTCCCGACCCAGACGCGCGGTCCGTCGACCTTCACGGAGAAGATGTGGTCGCTGGGGAGCCCGTCATCGACCGTGAAGCGCTTCCACTGGGTGTAGACGTAGGGCAGCCCTGCGGGAGTCGTCTCGTCCTGTGCGGAGACGGGGCCGGGAAAGGCCACGGCCGCGCCCAGGAGTGCGGCGACGGCGATCTGCTTCTTCATCGGCATCCTCTGCCTCAAGAGAGGCCTTCTTCACCTACAGCGTCTTCAGGAACTCGATGAGATCGTTGAGCTGGTCCTTGGTCATGTCGTTCGTGACGCCGTGGCTGTCGTAGGGGTTGTACCGGGTCCAGATCTCCTCCAGCGTGTCCGCCATCCCGTTGTGCAGGTAGGGGGCCGAGTCGTAGATGTTGTTCAGGTGCGGCACGTCGAAGACCCCGGCGTGGTCGGACGGCTGCCTCGTGCCCACGTCCCGCTGGGTGCGGTCGGTGTAGTACGGCGCGAAGTGGCAGTGGACGCAACGCTGCAGCGGGGCGAGCTCCCGCCCATCGTTGGCGTAGGCCCGCTCGAAGAGCACCTTGCCCCGGCTCTGCGCCGGCGTCAGCGGGGCCCCGAGGGGCCGGAACCGGTTGGGGGGCCGGGGCACGGTGACGGTGTAGTCGTTGAGGGCCGCGAGCTCGGCCTCCGTGAACGGCTGGATGCGGGTGAAGAAGACGGCCAGCCGTGGCCCGCACTGGCGGGCCAGGCTCACGTTCTTGCCCGTCCACTTGAAGGGGTCGGTGTCGTAGATGCCGCGCAGCGTCCGGTTGTCCACCGGGCTGAGGCCGATGCCGTCCGCCTCGATGTCGTAGGTCAGCCCGTCCACGTGCCCGTCGGGGTGGCAGCTGTGACACGAGAACTGTCGCTGGAACGCGATGCCCGCGCTGTGGAAGAGCTGCTCGCCCCAGCGCACGTGGGTGACGAAGCCGGGGCCATCCAGGTCGACACGCGTCTCCGGCTCGAGCCGGGCCATGTCGATCACGGTCAGGGAGTCGTCGAGGGAGTTGGTGACCCAGGCGGTGCTCCCGTCCGGGGCGACCGCGACCCCGCGGGGGCTCTTCTGCGTCGAGACGTAGCCTTCGATGAACTCGATGGACTGCCCGAGGTGATTGGGCAGAGCCTCCCGGCGCTCCTCGTCCGAGGCCCGGCGCAGCAAGCCGAGCAGCTTGTCCACGTCCACCACCGCCACCCGGTCGGTGCCAGAGCTGGTGACGAGCGCCGTCTTCCCGTCCGGGGTGAAGGCCACGTCGGTCGCGTCCGCGAAGCAGAGGTTCGGCTCGTCGAGGAGCAGCTCGTCGACCCGTCCGTCCTTCCAGAGCACCCCCATCCCGTTGCTGATCGTCCACCCTTGCAGCAGCCGTGTCATGGGCACCAGGTTCTTCGTCCGGTTCAGGGTCACGAGCGCGAACTCCCCGCTGGGATGCCAGGCCACGCCCATGAGCAGGTTCGCCTCCGGGACCACCCACCGGTCCGCCACTCGCCCCTCCACGGCATCGAGGACGGTCACCTCGGACATCGAGGGCTGCCGGAACTCCACGAAGCGCGACAGCGCGTTCGTGACCAGCAGGCGGCTCCCGTCGGGGGAGAGAGCAACCGACCACGGGTTCCGGCTGGCGGGCAGGCGCTTCGTCTCCTCCTTCGTGGCGAGGTCGATCACCGAGATGCGATCACCGGACGTGTTGGCGACGTAGAGGGTCCGCCCCTCCCGGTCGGTCACCAGCCCGTGGGGCTCGTCCCCGACGGGGATCCGGCCGAGCTCCTTGCGTGACGCCACGTCGATCAGGGAGACGTCGTCGTCGAGACGGTTGCTGACGTAGGCCTGCGTCCCGTCCGGATGGAAGGCCACGTCGTGGGGATGCCCTCCCACCTCGATCTCGGCGACCTTCTGGCGGGAGGCCACGTCGACGACCGCGACGCTGCGCGAGGACTCGCAGGCGACCCAGACCTCGCGCCCGTCGGGCCGGAAGGTCAGGTTCACCGGGGTCTTGTACTCGACCTGGAGGGACGCCCGCACCGCGGCCCTCCGGTCCTCCGGGGAGAGCGGCTCGACCCGGTACCTCGCGAGCTCCACGAGATCCGCGGCGGGTGTCGTTCCCCCGTTGGCCCCCGTTCCCGCGTGACCGTCGCTGGCCTCCGCCACCGCACGGGGCACGGGGTGAGCGATGGCGGCCAGGGCCTCGGCCCGGTGGAAGGGCTTCCCGTGCGCCCCCTCGTGACAGCGCGCGCAGGTCTTCTCGTCCGCGGGCTCGAGACCGGCCTGGCGGGACGCCACCGGGTCCCGCATGATGGCCTCGGGGCTGTACTCGCTCCCGGCTCCGTGGCAGGACTCGCAACCCACTCCCTCCCAGGGGGAGAAGCCCTCCAGGGCCGCCACCGCTTCTCCGCCCCCCGTGACGTGACATCTCAGACACGCGGGCGAGGTCTGCGGGTCGTCGGTCACGCCCATCTCCCCGGCGATCTCCCTCGCCGCGGGCAGGGAAAGCGTCGCGTAGGCGCGGGCGTGAGGGCTCATGCGCCAGCGGCTGTACTGATAGCCCATCATCGGTCCGCGATGGCACTGGCCGCAGGCGTGGGTCCCGGTGAACCTCCGGACCTCTCCTCCGTCCGGCGCGGATGAAGGCCTCCCCGCCATCGAAGCAGCGGTGGGCGCCGCCACCCCACCCTCGGGAATGAGGTGGGAGAGCCGCTCCCACGCCTCGTCGACGTCGATCTTCGGCTTGTTGTGGACCGCCACGTGCGAGCCCTTGACGTAGTGGCAGACCTCGCAGTCGCGTTTCGTGAACCGCCGCAGGCCGGCCCGCATGGCCGCCTCGCGGTCGCCCATCACGTCGATGTACTCACTGCCGGGCCCGTGACACTTCTCGCACTGGACGCCGTCCTCGAGGCGGAAGTCCGCGTCGCGCTCCCAGGGCTCGGTCTCGGCGGCGGTGGCATGGCAGCCGAGGCAGATGGGTGACTCCTCCGGAACGTCGGTGATGCCCGAGAGCCGCGCCATCTCCCTGGCCTCGGGCAGCGCCAGGGACGCATGCGCCTTCGCGTGCGCGCTCAGCAGCCAGTGGCTGTACTGGTTGCCGGCCTCGTGCCCCTCGTGACAGGCCGCACAGGCCCTCGCACCCACGTAGATGGGCTGCTTCTGCGCCTGGGCGCGCGCGGGCCCCGACCCTCCGGCCAGGAGCAGCATCCCGGCGCTCAAGGCCGCGGCGGGGACGGAGAGAGGTTTCCAGAGCCGCATCGTCACCCTCCTCAGGGCGCTTCCTGGACGACCTTCAGGACCTGGTCGGCGGGGACGTCCCGGAGCGTCGTCGTGGTCCCATCCGGCCACCGGATCTCGACGAGGTCTGCCTTCGTCGCCGGGCCGAGCCCGAAGTGGGCGCGAACGTCGCCCTGGGACAGGTACCCGTTCACGCCGACCACGTCCTGGAGCTGGCGGTGCTCGCCGCTCGTCACGGTGACCCGCGTCCCGATCGCGGTGCGGTGCCCGCCCGGCACCCGCGCGTCGACCTTGAGCCAGTGGTTTCCGGTCCCGCCCTCGTTCCTCAGGAGGTGGGGGGGCCCTGACGTGTCGAGCACGACGAGGTCCACGTTGCCGTCGTCGTCGAAGTCCCCCCAGGTGGCCCCACGACCCACCCACTTCGCGTCGAAGTACGGGCCCGAGCCGCGGGCCACGTCGACGAACACACCCGTGCCGTCGTTGCGCGCGAGCACGGCATCCTCGACGTACTCGTGGTGGGCGTTGCCGTTCGCGATGAAGATATCGGGGTACCCGTCGTTGTCGTAGTCGAAGAGCACCGCGCCCCATCCGGTGTACTGCCCGCAGATGACGGCGAGCCCGGACCGGTCGATCAGGTCGGCGTAGAAGTCACCGTCCTTCGCGAGAAGGCTGCCGTAGTCCATGTCCGGGATGAAGATGTCGAGGTCGCCATCCGCGTTGACGTCCCCGACCGCCGGGCCCATCGACGACACGCCCTGACCGTGCTGGCCCAGGGCGAGCCCGAGGAAGAGGCTCTTTTCCTCGAAGGTCCCGTCGCCGCGGTTCTCGTAGTAGTAGTTCTCCATCGAATCGTTGGCGACGTAGATGTCGAGGAGCCCGTCGTCGTTGAGATCGGCCACGGTCGAGCTCATCGCGCGTCCCCCGGGGTTGTAGACGCCGGCGTCCTTCGTGACATTGGTGAAGGTGCCATCTCCGTTGTTCCGGTACAGGGCACAGGCCACCCCGTTGTAGCTGAGAGGCCCGGGGTAGCCGGCGGCGGCATAGAAGGAGCGGAACCTGCCCTCGTCGTACTCGAGGTAGTTGCTCACGAAGACGTCCAGATCGCCGTCGCGGTCGTAGTCGAGCCAGGGGGCGTTCAGGCTCCAGAGCGGGTCCGCGAGCCCCGACGTCTCGGAGACGTCGGTGAAGGTGCCGTCGCCGTCATTCCGGTAGAGCTCGTTGGGCCCGTAGTTGAGCACGTAGAGGTCGAGGTCGCCGTCGTCGTCGTAGTCGGCGGCGGAGCAGCCGAAGCCGAACCCCTTCCCGCTCACCCCCGCCTTCTCGGTGACGTCGTTGAAGGTCCAGTCCCCCTCGTTGCGGTACAGCGCGTTGCGGAGCTTGCCGATGAGGTCGCGGCCCCGGTTGTCGTTGACCGTCTTCTCCCAGCGGCCGTTGGGGAAGTAGATATCGAGTCGACCGTCGCCGTCGTAGTCGAAGACGCAGGCCCCCGAGCCGGTGCCCTCGACGATGTTGCTGAGATCGTGGTCCCCGAAGCTGCGCTCGAAGGTGATTCCCGCCGCGGCCGTGACCTCGGTGAACGACGGCCTTTCCGCCGCGGCCACCCCCACCCCGGCCGCCGCCAGCAGGCTCACCGTCTGGAGAGCGAGCATCCCCTTCATCGCCGTCCTCCGCCTTCGCCGGCCACCGGGGCGGGCTCGCTCGCCCCCCAGGAGGCCCCGAAGTCGATCCACTGAATCACCGTCCGCAGCTCCTCCGGCGTGAGCGCCTCGCCCTCGGTCGGCATCGGGACCGGCGCCCCGGCCCCCTCGGCCGAGTCCCACGGACGATCCGTGCGCCGTCCCATGAGGTGCCACACGAGCGGGCTGGTGCGCGCGCTCCCCGCGACCACGTGCGACTCGAGAAGCCTCTGATACCCGCCCCTCTCCCCCGCCGGCCCGTCAGCGTCGAGGCGCGGCGACGCACCACCCTCGCCGTGGCAGGACAGACACCGCCTCTCCAAGATGGGCCGGACGTCCCGCTCGAAGTCAACTCCCCGCCGACGCTCGGGGGGGAGCGTGAGCTGGGCCGGGGGCGCGTTCAGGGCCAGGGCGAAGCGGTTGGGGGGCGTCCGCTCCGGGTCCTCGTGGCAGCCGACGCATCCCCGGCGTTCGTGGTTCCGCACCCAGATCCACCCACAGCTGCGCAGCGCCAGACCGTCCTCGTCCAGCAGCTGAAGCTGGATGGGCACGTTCGCGGGGACGGTCACGTGGAACGAGCCGTCCGGGGCGAGGTCCGCCTCCCCCAGCAGCCGACGAGGGGCCAGCGGAGGGAGGGGGTCGGAGCCGTCCACGAGCGGGATCCCTTCGAGCACGCGCAGGCGCCGGGCGGTACCGAGGGGGAACACCTCCCGACCGAGATCGCTGATGCTCACGTCGATGGCGTAGAGCCCGCCCTCGGGGTCCGCGTCCTGGACGGAGCTCGATCGCCGATCCGGCTGCGGCCGGGGGCTGAGGGCCCGGGCCTGGACGTCGTGCCAGCCGGGGTCATCCAGAAGCAGGGTGCGCTGGCCGCTTCCGGGGTCCAGGTGATAGACGGCGTAGTTGCCCCGCTGTCCCCCGGGTCGCCAGGAGACCAGCACCCCGCCATCGGGATGGGCCGACGGAGAGTGATAGAGACCCTCGCCGGGCCCACTGAGCGCACGGTAGGAGTGCAGGTTGCGCCGAAGGCTCACCGACGCCAGCGCGCCACCGCCGTCGCCCTCGATCCGGTCTCCCTCGACGAAGACCACGAGCCGGTCCCCGGTGCCGGCGGGCATGTGCTTCACCCGACGCCCCTCGTCGCCCGCGAAGATCATCAGGTCCACGCCGTCGGTCTGGACGGCGAACAGGGCCACGCGTCCGAGGCGTCCCCTCTCCAGGGAGTGACGCTGCCAGGAGGCGAAGACCAGCCGTCCGTCGGGAAGGACCGCGGGGTCGTCGTCGCTGGACAGGTTGTACGTGAGCCGCCGCAGGTGGGTTCCCTCGCGCGTGCAGGCGTACAGGGCGGTGTGCGGTCCCATCCCCGCCTCGTTGGTCTCCCCCGGGAGGGTGCCCACGAACGCGATCTGCTCCCAGGTGTCCGTCGCGGTGGGATTGAGGGTGTACATGGTGGGCAGGTAGACGGGACGGCGGGCCTCCCCCGGACCGCAGGTGACCTGGCGCGCCCCGGTGCCGTCCGAGCTCATCTCCCAGACACACCAGGGATCGCCCGCCTTCCGGCGCCCCGCGAAGAGGATCCTGGTCCCGTCGAACGAGATCTCGGGGTCGGCAGCGGATTCGAACCCACCGGTCAAGGTGCGCGGCGTGTCGCCCGGCGACGCGAGGACGATCCGTGCGCCGGCGTCCCACTCAACGCGCCACGTCCCCTCGGCGAGCGCCTCGGGCAGGGGCCGGTCCGGGACCTGCGTGACCACCAGCGGGATCGATCCGGCCCACGCCTCGGCGACGGCTCCAGGTACCGTGAGAGCGATCGCGGCGAGGACCGCCCGCGCTGCGCGAAAGGGGCGTCGCCTCATCGCCCCGCTCGGTCCCGTCGCAGCGGGACGACGGCGGTGGCGTCGATCTCGAAGAGCAGCTCGTCGCGGCAGACGTCGGCCACGGTCGTGACCATGGGCACCCCGGAGAGCCCCGCCCGGTCGGCGATCCGCTCGAAGGACCGCAGATCGAGTGGATTCTTGAGGAAGGCCGTCGCCTGCCTCACGTCGGGCAGCGCCGCCCCCGTCCCCTCGAGCAGCGCGGAGACCGCGGCGAGGGTGTGCTTCGCCTGCGCCTCGAAGTCACCCACGTGGACGGTGGCGCCGTGATCGTCGATGGAGGCGGTGCCGGAGACGAAGAAGTATCGGCAGTCTCCGAGGGTCACCGCCATGCCCCGGGCAAAAGCCGAGCCGTACTCCGTGGCCTCGTTCTGCTCCCGATTGTGGAGGCGCTGCATCTCGAAGCGGGCCCCCGGTCGTCCCTGGGCCGCGATGAGGTCGAGCGTGCACCACCCCCCACGGGCGTTGCGCCCCTCGATGCCGGTGCTGGCCGGGATCGCCCCGTCTCCGTTCCGTCCCATCAGGCCCAGCCTGCGGAAGGCGTCGTTGCGCACGGCGTTGAACGGTCCGTACCAGTCGAGGATGTCCCGCAGGTAGAACCAGGTCCGCGCGACGTCCCGGAAGGAGTAGCCCTCTCGCTCCAGCAGAGCCACGGCGGAGTCGATCGTCGCCCCGGTTTCCTCGGTGGGCCCCGCGGCCAGTCGCCCGGCGGCCCGCCGCCCCACGTCGGAGAGCCCGAGGAAGCGGGCGGACGGCCCTTCGGCGAGGCGACCGAACACACCGTCGCCGTGCGTCACCACGCGCGAAGAGTCGGCTCGCGCCGCCAGCACGTGGACCCCGGCCAGCCCTTCGTGTCCGACCGGAGCGCCCTCGACATAGGTCGGGGGCACGGCCCAGGCCTCGCTGTCCGTCCCCACCGCCTGCGCGCGGCCCCGGGTCACGGCGGGGGCCGAGGCCAGGTCGCCGAAGATCCTCTCCTGGATCGGCACCGTCCCGTGCTCGACGAGGGCCTCGTTCAAGCTCGCGTACGCCTGCTCGGCGTGCGCGCTGGTCGGGCGGCCCCCGATCGTGCCCGTCCAGGTCAGCAGCGTGAGATCGCTGCCGCTCTCCGTCACACTCAACATGAGAACCGTGCTCCTTCGCGCGCGAGCGCCACTGACCAGACCCCCCGGGCACCCGTGCAGATGAGAAGACGACGAGAGCAGAGTGCCCGAGCGCCAGGCCTCCGTCAATGGGTTCTTTGAATCAGCCGACATGTGTTTTGGCCAGTAAAGACGGGGTCAAACGCGCATCGGCCGCATACGATTTATTACGGACGCGCGTAACATCCTTTCGTTGACACCCTCTTCCGGGCACGCGTAGCATGGCCCCCGTGTCAGGCCATTCCGCCGATCACGTCTCACCGGGGAGCCTCATGAACGACAACCTGCGACGGGTCGACATCCGGGACTGCTCGATGGGCGGTCCGGAGTTGATCGTCATGGCCGGGCCGTGCTCGATCGAGTCCCGCGAGCAGATCTTCCAGGCCGCCGAGGCGGTCGCCGCGAGCGGAGCCCGCTTCCTTCGCGGCGGGGCGTTCAAGGTCCGCACCTCCCCCACCGCCTTCCAGGGCCTGGGCTGGGACGGCTGGAAGCTGCTGCGGGAGGCGGCCGACGCCTTCGGCCTCCTCACGGTCAGCGAGGTCCTCGAGGAGAGCCAGATCGAGGGGGCCCGCCAGTACATCGATCTCGCCCAGATCGGCAGCCGCAACATGCAGAACACGCCGCTCCTGAAGGCCTTCGGCCGTTCGCGCATGCCCGTCCTGCTCAAGCGCGGCTTCGGGTGCACCATCGACGAGTGGCTGCACGCCGCCGAGTACATCCTGAACGAGGGCAACGGCGACGTCCTGCTCTGCGAGCGTGGCATCCGGACCTTCGAGACCGCCACCCGCTTCACCCTCGATGTGGCCGCCATTCCCATCGCCAAGGCCCGCCTCGGGCTTCCCGTGGTCGTGGACCCCTCGCACGCGGCCGGCCACGTTGACTGGGTCGAGTGCCTCACCCTCGCCGGCGTGGCCGCGGGCGGGGACGGGCTGCTCATCGAGACCCACCCGGATCCCTCGGTGGCCCGCTCCGACGGGAAGCAGGCGGTGCTCCTCTCCGACTTCGACCAGTTGATGGAGAAGACGCGGCGGGTCGCCGCCGCCGTCGGTCGCACCGTCCCCGCGCCCTCTCCGCTGGCCGCCGTCGCCGGCTAGCTCACCGGCTCTCAGGGCTGGGCGGACCGCTTGGCGTCGTTCGCGGCGTCTCGCCGGGCCTGATCCTCCGCCCGCAGCTCGCGGACGATGGCCTGGTGCCGGTCGCCGTCCTCGCGCCGACGGAGCCGGTAGTAGCAGGTCGCCAGGGAGACGTGGGCCTCGGTGAACTTCGGGTACTCCTCCACCAGGCGCACGAGTATCTCCCGGGCCGACTCGTACTCGTCCTTCGCGATGTGAGCGAGGGCGATCTGGTAGCGCACCCCGGGATCTCCAGGGCGCAGGACGAGCGCCTTGCGCAGGTGCTTCAGGGCGCCGTCGGCGTCGTAGTCCTGGCGCAGCAGCTGACCCAGCAGCAGGTGCGAGTCGAAGTGGTTCGGGTTGAGAGCCAGCTCGCGGCGAAAGGCCTCCCCGGCCGCCTCGCCCTCCCCCATGTTCGTGAGCACCTCGCCGAGAACCCCGTTGGCGGTGGGTAGCTCGGGGTTGATGGCCAGGGCCTTCTCGAGCTCCTGCTTCGCGGCCAGATCGTCCTGTGCCTCCCGGCTGGCGATGGCCAGCATCAGGTGCGCCTCGGCGGAGTCCCCCTGCCGGAGGATGCGGTCCACCACCGCCTGCCCGCGCACGTACTGCTTGTCGCGCATGAGAGCGGTGCCGAGCATGTAGAGCACGGCCTGGTTGTCGGGCTGCTGCTCGACGATGGGGTCCAGGATCTCGATGACCGCCTTCCACTCTCCGAGCAGGAGGTGACAGTCGGCCAGGAGCAGAGGGGCCGCCGCGTGATCCGGCTGGACCTCGAGCACCTTCTCCAGCTCTCTCCTCGCCTCCTCGGGACGCGCCGCCTTGTACAGGGCGAGGGCCAGGTTGTAGCGGATCGCCACCTGGTCGGGCTTCACCTCGAGCGCCTCGCGGTACTGGTGGGCCGCGTCGTCGAAGCGGCCGAGCCCGGCGTAGACGACGCCCAGGTTGCTCCGGATCTGCCAGGCGCGGGGAGCGAGCTCCAGGAGGCGCTCGTAGTCCGCTGCGGCCTCCGCGAGACGTCCGGACTGCTGGTGCTCGAGAGCCCGGGCGGCGATCGACGCCGGATCCGCCGCTGGACGGTCCGCGGGGGCGACCTGCGGAGAGGCGAGCAGTACGACGACGAGAGCCGGCCCCATCATGAGCCCATTCTCTCACCACGCGGGCCCGGCCTGAATCGGGTCCCGCGCCGCCCTCCACCGCGGGCCTACGACGAGCGGCGGCCCAGCGAGCGGAGCTCGTCCTCGGAAGGCCAGGACGTCGGTCTCAGGATCACACCCGGCGGTGCGGCCTCTCCGTCGAGGGCCCGGGCCACCATCTCGATGGCAGGCCCCGCGGTCGTGGGCTTCACGATCGTCGCCACGAGCTCCTTCTCCGCCACCAGATGCCTCCCCCCGGTCGGCAGGCCGTCGCACCCGGTCAAGGGAACGTCGGCCCATTCGGGTCGAAGCGAGCGCAGGGCGCGCCGAGTCCCCACCGCCATGGCGTCGTTCTGACACACCACCAGGGACGGCCGGAAGGACTCCGAGGTCTTGAGGCGCAGCCAGCTGGCCATCGCTCTCTCTCCGCTCTGTTCCGTCCAGTCCCCGTGGAGGGCCCGGCCAATCTCGAGATCGGTCCCGTGGATCTCCTCCTCGAGCCCGTGCTTTCGGCCCTGGGCGGTGTGTGTGTCCCGCGGCCCCTCCACGGAGAGCAGCCGGCCCCCGGAAGGCAGGAGCGCCCGGGCCTGCCTCCCCTGGATGTGCCCGATCTCCAACTCGTCCGCCAGGACCGACGACACGACGACCTCCGGGCGGTCCCGCCGCAGATCGGCGAGGTCCCCCAGCAGCCCGCTGAGCATGACCCAGCCGATGCCCGCACGTGTCGCGTTTCGGGCCACGCGGGCGATCCCGGCCTCCGCGACCGCCTCGACGATGATGGCCGCCGGACGCTCCCCCTCGGGCGCGTGCACGAAGGCGTAGAGCTGCTGGATCTGTTGAACCGCGTTGTTGTCAGCGAACAGCACTTCCACCTCGAGGCCGTGCCGCTCGGCCACCGCACGCGCGTCCTCCGCCTGCATCCGCTGGAACTCCTGGTCCTCCGAGAGCAGGCTGACGACCACCTTTGCCATGCCGATCACCTCCGGGCGGATGACAGGTTACGCGTTTCCGAAGGGGAGTATCACGCCAGGCGGACGTCGATGTCGTGGGATCGGAGCCAGGCCTGGTGCTCCGCGTCCAGGCCGGTGTCGGAGACGACGACGTCGACGACGTCGAGGGGGGCCAGGGGGATCAGGGCGGCGCGGCCGAACTTCGTGTGGTCGGAGACGATCACGACCTGGCGGGCGACCTCGACCATCTTCCGCTCCGAGCCCACCACCAGCGGGTTGGAGTTGGAGAGGCCCTTGTCGGTGACCCCGCCGATGCCCATGACCGCGACGTCCACGGCGAGCGAGCCCAGCATCTGCTCGCACAGCGGGCCCAGCATCACCCCGAACTGGGAGTCGAGCTGCCCGCCGGTCAGGGTGACGTCGACCCGCCGCGCCTCGCCGAGGATCTCGGCGATGGGGAGCGAGTTCGTGACCACGTGGAGCGAGCGGTCGAGGAGCTCCCGGGCCACGGCCGCGACCGTGGAGCCCGCGTCGAGGATGAGGGTCTGGCCGTCCTCGATCAGGGCCGCGGTCGCCGCGGCGATCCGTCTCTTCTCGTCCACCATGCGCCGGGCGTGACCGGCGAAGTCGTCGCCGCGGCCGCCCGGGGAGCGCGCGTCCATCGCCCCGCCGTGGACACGCTTCAGCACGCCCTCGTCCTGAAGCGCGATGAGGTCGCGCCGGACGGTCGACTCGGAGCTGTGCAGCACCTCGCACAGCGTGGACAGCTCCACGAATCCCTGCGCCTTCAGCATCGCGCGGATCTTGAGCTGACGCGCCGGGCCCCTCATGCGGTGGGGACTACCTCCCGTACAGCGGGCCGAAGTTGGCGCAGGCGCGGAAGTCGCCGCCCTGCGGGTCGTGGGCCCCGAAGGCGTTCCAGGCGCTCGGCCGGAAGACGTCATCCTCCGCGACGTTGTGCATGAACACCGGGATCCGCAGCATGGAGGCCAGGGTGATGAGGTCGGCCCCGACGTGGCCGTAGCTGATGGAGCCGTGGTTGGCCCCCCAGTCGTTCATGACGGTGTAGACGTCGCGGAAGGGGCCGCTCGCCTCCGTGCGTGGGACGAACCAGTGCGTGGGCCACGTCGGGTCGGTGCGGTCGTTGAGCGTCTGGTGGACCTTCTCTGGGAGGTCTACGGTCCAGCCCTCGGCGATCTGGAGCACTGGACCGAGGCCGGCCACGAGGTTGACGCGGCTCATGGTCATGGGCATCCCGCCCAGGGTAAGGAAGCCGGAGGAGAACCCGCCCCCCCGGAAGTACTCCGTCCGCGCGGGGTACCAGCGCGTGGCCTCGAGACAGGCCTCGACCTCCTCGGGGGTGATCTCCCAGAACGGCTTCATCGCCGGCGCCCCCTCCGCCCTCATGCGACCGGTGGCGTCCAGGGTGGCCGCACCGGAGTTGATGAGATGAATGATGCCGCCGGCGGCCCGGTCCTGGAGATCGTGGCCGGTGACGCGCTTCACCGCGGCCGGGCTCCAGTAGGTCCGCACGTCGGCGAAGATCTGGGCGGTGTTCGTCAGGAGGTGGCCAAAGAGCATCCCCACGCCGTTCAGGCAGTCGTTCTCGGTGGCGAACACGAAGGCCTCGCGGATGCCGTTCCAGTCGAACGATGAGTTCAGGACGGCTTCCATGAAGTCGCCGTTGGGGTAGTGATCGGTCCAGTGGCGCTGGCCCTGGAACCCCCCCAGGATGGCGTTGCGCCCCCGGGCCTCCTCGCCAAAGCCGAGCTCGTCGAGGCGGGGGTTCCCCACCATGAGGTCGCGGGCGATGAGGGCCATCTTGATGGACCACTCCCAGTCCGCGTCCTTCTGGGCGCGGGTGCGCTCGAATCCCGGGGGGTTGTGGTCGCGACCCTCCCGGCAGTGGTCCTTCACCCAGGCCGCGGCACGGGCGTACTCGTCGGTGTCGTAGATCTCCTCGCTCACGCGCCGGGCGACCTCGGTCATGTCCACCGGCTCGACCCGGAGGCCCAGGTAGCCCTCGAGAAAGCCAGGATCCACCTGCGACCCCGCGATCCCCATGGAGGCACCGCCCAGGGACAGGTAGGACTTGCCGCGCATGGTGGCCACCGCCAGGCCGGCCCGGGCGAAGCGGAGGAGCTTCTCCTCCACGTCGGCGGGGATCGCGGTGTCGCCCGCGTCCTGGACGTCACGCCCGTAGATCCCGAAGGCCGGAAGGCCCTTCTGGGTATGGCCGGCCAGGACCGCGGCCAAGTAGACCGCGCCGGGCCGCTCGGTGCCGTTGAAGCCCCAGACCGCCTTCGGGTACAGGGGGTTCATGTCCATGGTCTCCGCCCCGTAGCACCAGGCGGGGGTCACGGTGAGGGTCACCCCGACGCACTCCCGCTCGAAGAGCGCTGCGGTCTCCGCGGACTCGGCCACGCCACCGATGCAGCGGGCGGGGATGACGCACTCCACGGGGAGGCCATTGGAGTGGCGCAGCTTCGACTGCAGCAGCGCCGCCACCGACCGGGCCATGGCCAGGGTCTGGCCCTCGAGGGATTCCCGCACCCCCTTCATCCGGCCGTCGATGGCGGGTCGGATGCCGATGCGCGGCAACGGACCGATCAAGCGGTTCTGCGGGGCCGCCGTCCTCGCGGCGGACTGGGTGGCGGTGGCCATGCTTCCCTCACGTTCTCGGCGGTCCGTCCAACGCCTCCATCACGGCGTCGGTCACGGCCTGCACGATCGACTCGACGTCGTCGCCGTCCGTCGCCATCGCCCCGGCCGTTCGCGGCGGGATGGGCGGCCGGGCGATCGTTCCCGGCGGCTCCGGCAAGTCGCAGAGCTGACATTCTTTCATGTCGTGCCGGGCATCGGGAAGCCCCAGCTTCTTCTTGATCGCGAGGAGGTCGGCGGCCTTCGCGTCCGGGATGTGGGTGATCGGCGCGCCCAGCTGCTGGGCGTACATCAGGGTCTGGCAGTAGGTGTCGAGCACCTCGGCGTACCACTCGGCGTGGGTCACGGTGTCCGCCCAGCAGACGATCCCGTGGTTCTGGAGAAGGATGGAGTTGTGATCCTTGACGAACGGAACGATGGCGTCGGCGAACTCCTGCGTCCCTGGCGTCTGGTAGGGCACCAGCGCCACCCGGCCCACGAAGACCTCCTGCTCGGGGATGACGCACGTCGGGGGAATCCGCCCGGTGATGGCGTAGGCCGTGGCGTGGGGCGGATGGCAGTGGACGACTCCCCTCGCCTTCGGCTCGGCCTTGTAGATCTCCAGGTGCATCAGGATCTCGCTGGTCCGCGGCTGACAGCCCACGATCTGGTTCCCCTCGAGGTCCACGAGACACAGGTCGTCCGGCGTGAGGTCGGCCTTGCTGAACAGCGTCGGCGTGCAGATGACCCGGTTGTCGCCGATGCGGTAGGAGATGTTCCCACCGTTGCCGTCGACGTAGGCCCGCTGCCACAGCTTCGTGCCGACGGCCACGATCTCCTTCTTGATCTCCTCCGCCTCCGCGGAGAAGAAGTGCTTGTCGACGTCGCTGCCCGGCTTGACCGCGTGACGCGCGCAGCTGCACGTGCCGTCAGCGCCCTGCTTGCACGCCGTCGACGGCCCGCCCGAGCCCCCTCCGCTGCCGTACGCTCCTGACGCGCGGCTTGCGCCTGCGAGAGCCGCGCCTCCGCCCGTCCCCCCACCCGCTGTGTGCGCGTTCCCTCCGGCCACGCCGCCGGGCCGCGTCTCGTGGCCATGGCCGTTTCCGTTCTCCATCGACAGCCCCATCTTCCGCACCAGGTCCCGCGCTGCCGGCGTCACGATGGTCCCCGCTCCCACGCGCAGCACCGTGGCCCCGCCCTTCGCCGCCGCCTCCACGTCCCGCGCGGAGATCACTCTCTGAGTCAGGTCGACGCTCTTCATTCCTGTACCTCGGTCCCCGGGAGCGTGTGCTCCGCGGGAAGCTGGGGAAAGTCCACGTCCTTGACGATCAGCGCGCAGTACGCGTCGACGGGCGCCTTGCGGGGCCAGTAGGCGTTCGCCCCCTCGCGACCTTCCACGAAGGCCACCATCTGGCCCCGGTCGGGGGCCAGATGGTCCGCGACGATCAGCGCCTTGCCCCCGCCCCTTCCGTTGCCGGCCGCGAGGTTCTCCGCGGTGACCGGCTCCACCACGAGGAACCGGGTTCCCTCGAGGTTCGGGACCGTCTTGTTGAGCACCACGTGCCCGCACACGATCCCCAGCCTCATCGCGAACCCCGCCGCTCTCCCGGAGCCAGGGTCACGCGGTCCACGATCCCCACCACCTGGAGACGGGCCGGGCAGGTGTCGCCCAGGCGCTTGCGGACGGCAGCCCCGTCCGTGGAGACCACGACGGTGGAGCCACGTCGGGCCCCGAGTCGGTCGAGAAGCACGATCGGCTCGTCGTCGGCGCGGCCGCTGGCGTCGAGGCGCCGGCCGATCAGGAGCTGACATCCCTCCAGGGTCTGGTGCCGCGTGGTCGAAGTCAGCGTTCCGTCGATGCGTGCCAGGTACATGCCGCGAGCCTAGTGGATCCTCAACGCGCCGCCGACCACGATCTGGCGCTCGCGGGTGAAGGTCATCGGGGTCGTGACGCCCTCCCCGGTGGGGGTGGCGATGCTGAAGCTGAGGTAGCTGGGGGCGCCCACGCCGAGGGACGCGGTCGAGGGACCGTTCTGCACGAAGAGGGTCGTGTTGAGGGCCCGCGCCATCTTCGTGACGTTGTCGACATCTCTCGAGTGGATGACCGCCGTGTGCCGGTAGCCACGTTCGGCCCGGACGGAGGCCGCAATCCCCTCGTCCACGTCGCGGACGCGGACGATCGGCAGGAAGGGCATCATCTGCTCGTTCTGGACGAACGCGTGGTCCTCCGGTGTCTCCCCGAACAGCATCAGGGTGTCGGCCGGGACCCGCACGCCGGCGGCGGCGGCGAGGACGCTGGCGTCCTTCCCGACGAGATCGCGCTTGAGGTGGGCCTGGCCGCAGCCCGCGCCTTCTCCCGGCTCGAGCTCGAACGCCGCCTGGCTCAGCTTCTCGATCGCGCGCGCGTCGAGCTCTCTCGCCCCGGCCCGGCGCATGGCCGCCATGAAATCGGCCATGACCGACTCCACCACGAAGACCTCCTTCTCGCCTATGCAGAGGAGGTTGTTGTCGAAGCCGCCGCCCTCGATGATCGACGCCGCGGCCCGGTCGAGGCAGGCCGTCTCGTCGACGAGGACCGGCGGGTTGCCGGGACCGGCGGCGATGACCCGCTTGCCCGCCTCCATGGCCGCCTTGACGACGCCGGGCCCCCCGGTCACGCAGAGCAGGGCCACGTCGGGGTGGTGGAAGACCTGCCCTGCCGCCTCGATGCTCGGCTCCGCCATCGTCGTGAGGACGTTGGCCACCCCGGTGGCGCGCTGGATCTCACGGTTGAACAGCTGCAGCGCCCGGGCCGCGACCCTCGCCCCCCCGGGGTGCGGGCTGAAGACCGCGGTGTTGCCGGCGGCGATCACGTTGATGGCGTTGCTGGCCAGCGTCGGGGCCGAGTGGGTGACGGGCAGCACCATGCCGATGACGCCCCACGGCGCGTGCTCGATGACGCACAATCCCGAAGAGTCGCTCCGGGCGTCGGTGCGCATCGCCTCCACCCCGAGCACGTCCCTGATCGACTCGAGCTTGGCGACCTTGTCCTCGAGGCGGCCGATCTTCGTCTCCTCGAGCTCGGCGCGGCCCAGCTCGTGCTTCTGCTCCTCGCAGAGGCGTTTGATGATCTGGACGATCCGCCCGCGCTCCTCGACGCTCATGGCCGAAAGGCGCTCCTGGGCCGCGGCCGCCGCCCGCACCGCCTCGTCGACGGTGCGGAAGACCCCATCCCCCAGCGTGATGGCCGGAAGGCGCGGGGCCACGGGCCGCGGCGCCGGGCGCCCGGCGACCGGGGACGGAATCGCCCGCTGCTGCGACAGCCGGGCGATGACCTCCTGGGCGATCTCGGTGACGATCTGCTCGCGGTCCAGCATCTGATGTCCTCCGTCCGACTAGGGCTTCTTCACCGGCTTGCCGTCCAGCTCCACCGGCTTGCCGTCCAGCTCCACGGCGTCGACGATCCCGATGATCACGGCGTCGACGGGGGCGTCCTTCGTGCGGTCGGTGAGGCGGGCCGAGCTGCCCTGGGTGAACATCACGAGCTCTCCGTTGCCGGCACCGACGCTGTCGACGGCCACCACCGAGCTGCCGGAGGGAACCAGCCTGTGGTCCTTCTTGATGTGGGGCTGGATGAGCAGCAGCTTCATCCCCTCGAAGCCCGCGTTCTTGTGCGTCGAGACGACGTTTCCGACCACCCTGGCCAGGAACATGATGGTGACCTCGCTTCCTGGAACCCGGCGCGCCGCTCCCGGCGAGCACCGGGCTCGCCTACTGCTGCGGCAGCGCCACCTTGAGGTCGTCGTGCGGCCGCGGGATCACGTGAGTGCTGACGATCTCCCCGCCCACCGCGCGCGCGGCGGCGGTGCCCGCGTCGACCGCCGCCCGGCACGCGGCCACGTCGCCGGAGACGAACATCGTGACGAGCCCGCTGCCGACCTTGCGCCAGCCCTGGAACTCGACGTTGGCCGCCTTGCACGCGGCGTCCGTGGCCTCCACCAGCGCCACGAGGCCCCGCGTCTCGATCATTCCGATTGCCTGTTGAGCCATCTCTTCTCCTCGTGAGCCGGGGGCTCAGTCGACCATTCCCTCGATCATCCCGTCGTGGGGGCGGGGGATCACGTGCTGGGAGACCAGCTCCCCGCCGACGGCCTTCGCCGCCGCCGCCCCTGCGTCGATCGCGGCGTGGACGCTGCCCACGTCGCCGCGAACGATGGAGGTCACGAAGCCGCCGCCGATCTCGATGGTCTTCACCAGCTCGACGTTGGCCGCCTTGCACATCGCGTCGCTGGCCTCGATCAGCCCCACGAGGCCCCGCGTCTCGACGAATCCGATTGCCTGCTGAGTCATCTGTCTTCTCCTAGGCCTTCGCCTTCTTCGCGGCCGGCTGGTAGTACTGCACGATGTCGTCGTGCGGTCGGGAGATCACCTGTACGCTGACCACCTCCCCCACCTGCGACGCGGCCTGGGCCCCGGCGTCGGTGGCGGCCTTGCAGGCGGCCACGTCTCCCTCGACGAAGGCCGTCACCAGGCCGCTGCCCACCTTCTCCCAGTGCGCGAAGGTGACGTTGGCCGCCTTCAGCATCGCGTCCACTGCCTCGAACAGGGCGACCAGACCGCGCGTCTCGATCATCCCCAGTGCCTTCTTCATCGCTTGCTCCCCACGATTCGAGCTACCTGAGCAGCTCGATGTCCTTCGTCAGATGAAGCCCACACGCGTTGGCCTCGTCGGTGTCCATGTGCACGTCGAGTCGGTAGTCCTCCCCGACCCGGACGCGCACCCGGTCGAAAGTCAGGCCCGCCTCGCCGCCCACGCGCAGCTTCATCTCGTCTCCGTGCTGCACGCCGTAGTGGGCGGCGTCGCGTGGGCCCATGTGGACGTGCATGGCCGCCCGGATGACCCCGTCCTTCAGCTCCACCATGCCGTGGGGCCCCATGAGCACCGCCCCCGGGGTCCCATCCAGGTCACCCGAGAGACGGATCGGCAGGTCCAGCCCCAGAGACACGGCGTCGGTGAAGGCCAGCTCCACCTGCGTCCGCGAGCGGAGGGGTCCCAGGATGCGGAGGTTGGAGATGAGCCGGCTCCGCGGGCCGATCAGCGTCACCGTCTCCTTCGCCGCGAAGTTGCCTTCCTGGTAGAGCGGCCGGTCGACGGTGAGCTCGTGCCCGGGCCCGAACAGCGTGTCCAGATCCTCCCGGCAAACGTGTATGTGCCGAGCGGAGGCGTGGACGGCCAGCTTCGGCTCCCCCGGCCGGGCCCTCTCGGCGAGCTTCTGGAGGACGACCTCCCGCACCACTCTCTCCACGGTGACGCGGTCGAGCAGAGTCCCTGTCGCCATCACGCTGTCTCCCTGGATGACAGAATATGCATGATTATGAGTGATCTTAGTCAGAATCGTGCGGAAGTCAAGGGCCTTTTTCCCTTCGGAGCGCTTCGGGCAGGTCTCTGGAGGGGGCGTGGAGAGAGCGGGGAATGGGCGCGTTCTTCCCTGGGCACGCTGGGGTCAGGTCTGTTGAGGAGGGTGGGGCGGTGCCAAGGAGGGTGAGGCGGGGTGTTCTCACGACCTGAACCCTCCGGGGCTCCCGGGCGCGGTCTTCGGGGTCTGGGGCGCCTGGTGGCCAGCCGCTCAGCGGCTCAGGGCCGCCACGGTCTCGGCCGTCGCGCGGGCCACGATGCGTTCCTCGTCGGCCGGGATCACGAGAATCGTCGCCGGACTGGCCTCCGTGGAGATCGTGGCCTCGCCCGAGACCGCTGCGTTCCGACCCCGGTCCAGCTCGAGCCCGAACGGGGACAAGCCCTCGCAGACCGCCGTTCGGACCTCGGGACTGTTCTCCCCGATCCCCCCCGAGAAGGTCAGGACGTCGACACCGCCCAGGCGCACGAGGAAGGCCCCGATGTACCGCCGGATGGCATCGACGAACACGTCGAGAGCCAGGCGGGCGCGGGTGTCCCCGGCCGCCGCCGCCTCGGAGAGGTCCCGGACGTCGCCCGATCCCCCGCTGATGCCGGCCAGGCCGGACTGGCTGGCCAGGATCTCGGCGACCTCGTCGACCCCGTACCCCTTCTTCTTCATCACCTGGAACACCGCGAAGACGTCGATGTCGCCCGTGCGGTTGTTGTGGGGAAGCCCCGACTGGGGCGACATCCCGAAGCTGCAGTCCACCGCCACCCCGCTCCGGATCGCGGCCAGGCTCGAGCTTCCCCCCAGGTGACAGGAGATGTGCCGCAAGTCCCTGCGGCCCATCAACTCCTGGGCCTTCTCGCTGGCCGCCCGGTGGCTGGCCCCGTGGAAGCCGTACCGTCGGATCCCGAGCTCCTCCCTCCACGCATAGGGAACCGCATAGGTCGTGACCGCCTCCTCCACGTCGTCGTAGAAGGCGGTCTCGAACAGCGCCACCAGGGGCACCTCGGGGACGCTCCGCTGGAAGGCCCGCATCGCGGCGACGTAGGGCGGGTTGTGGGCCGGGGCCATGAACGAGAACTCCTCCATGGCGGCCAGGACCCGGTCGTCCACCAGGCGCGCTCCGGTCAGCGGACCCGCGTGCACGGCCTTGAAGCCCACCGCGCTCAGCTCGGAGAGGGCGGCCAGCGGCTTCCCGTCACCCACGATCTCCCCGCGGCATCGGGCGATGGCCGCGTCGTAGTCGGGGCAGTCTCCGCCCTCCTGGCCGATCCGCTCGACCCGGCCCTGGGCCAGGACCGTCACATCCGGCATCTCGAGCAGACGGTACTTGAAGGAGGTGCTCCCTATGTTGGCCACCAGGATGATCATTGAGTGCCCCCACCCTCTCTTCCGTGTCTTTTTCGCTTGCGTTCGGAATGAGGGATTCTATATAGTTCCTGAACGGAGTCAATCATTTTCAATCATGAGCATTGAGCGCATTGAAGCCCATGGGGTGGTCGGAGCCGGAGGCGCCGGGTTTCCAACGGCGGTCAAGCTTCGTAGTCCGGTCCCCCTTCTCCTGGTGAACGCGGCCGAGTGCGAGCCGCTCCTCCACAAGGACAAGGAGCTCCTCCGGCACCAGGCCGAGGCCATGTTCCTGGGTCTGCGCTCGTCCATGGAGATCCTGGGCGCCGACGAGGCGGTCATCGGGATCAAGCACAAGTACGAGGACGTCATCGCATCCCTGAAGCCCCGGCTTCCTCCCGGCGTCCGCATCTTCCCCCTCAGCGACTCCTACCCCGCCGGCGACGAGTTCATCCTCGTGCACGACATCACCGGCCGGGTGATTCCCCCCGGCGGCCTGCCGAAGGACGTCGGGACGGTGACCATGAACGTGGAGACCCTCGTCAACATCGGCCTCGACCGCCCGGTGACGCACAAGTACCTGACCGTCGCCGGTGCGGTCAAGACGCCGGTCACCGTCCGGGTGCCGGTGGGAACCACCCTGGGCGAGGCCATCGAGGCGGCGGGTGGGGCCACCGCCCTTCCCTACGCCATCCTGGTGGGCGGCGCGATGATGGGACGCCTGGCCGAGGGTCCCGAGGAACCCATCACGAAGACGAGCGGGGGACTCATCGTGGTGCCTGCGACCCACCCCGTCGCCCTGCGCCACGGGGCCAGGTGGGGTCAGATCGCCCGGGTCGGCCGCTCCGCCTGCGACCAGTGTCGCTTCTGCACCGAGATGTGCCCCCGCTACCTCCTGGGGCACCCCATCGAGCCCCACGCCGCCATGCGGGCCCTGGGCTTCACCGAGCCCCCCAGCCCCACCATCGCCGGCACACTCTACTGCTGCGAGTGCAACCTCTGCAGCCTCTACGCCTGCCCCGAGGACCTGGACCCCAAGAACGTCTGCGTGGAGAGCAAGCCCATCGCCCGGGAGAGGGGTCTGGTGTTCAAGGGTCGGCCCGAGGACGTCCAGGTCCACCCCCTGGCGGAGGGCCGGCGGGTGCCCACCAGGCGCCTCATGACCCGGCTCGGCCTCAACGAGTTCCGGAACGTGGGGCCCCTCGTCGAGCACGACTTCGCGCCCCAGCGGGTGATGCTGCCCCTGAAGCAGCACGCAGGCGCACCGGCGGAGCCCGCCGTCCGCGCCGGCGAGCGCGTCCGCGTCGGCGATCTCGTGGCCCGGCCAGCCGAGGGCCAGCTCGGGGCCCGCATCCACGCCAGCATCGACGGCACCGTCCGCAGCGTGGACGGCGCCGTGGAGATCGAATCGTGACCGAGAACCTGGACGCCATCGGCCTCCTCGAGGTCTCGAGCATCGCCTTGGGGCACGTCTCCGAGGACGCCATGCTCAAGGCCGCCGACGTGAACCTCCTACTCGCCCGGACGATCTGCTCCGGCAAGTTCATCATCGTGGTCGGCGGCGACGTCGCCGCCTGCGAGGCGGCCGTGGATGCAGGCGCGTCCCACGCCAGCGGCGGCCTCATCGAGAGGCGCGTCATCCCCCACGTCCACCCCTCGGTCTTCCCCGCCATCTCCATGGCCGTGGACCTGGACCCCGCCGACACCGGGGCCCTCGGCGTCATCGAGACCTTCTCGGCCTCCAGCATCGTCGACGTCGCCGACACCGCGGCCAAGGCCGCGGCCGTCACCCTCTTCCGCATCCACCTGGCCATGGCCATCGGCGGCAAGGGCTACGTCATGCTCACCGGCGACATCGCCAGCGTCGAGGCCGCCGTCTCCGCCGGCGCCATCGTGGCCTCCGAGGAGGGCATTCTCGTGGCCCGTTCGGTCATCGCCGCCCCCCGCAAGGAGCTCTTCCGCGAGTTCGTCTGAGGTAGATGCCGGTGTCGATCACCAGCCGGCGCATCTACTCGAATACCCTCCTGAGACTGGTCGTTCCCTTCGCCGTCCTCACACCCGTAGGAGCTGGGGCGGGTGGTCACTGGCGCCCGGAAGCGCGACGCGCGAAGATGGTGGAGGGAGGCACACCGTGGCGAGACCCTGCAGCCGCCGCCGTTTCCTGGGACTGGCCGCGAGTGCCCCCCTGGCCATGGCCACGGGTTGCGGGGGAAGCAGCGACAGCCCCTCCACCCCTTCCCCGTCGCCCACTCCGTCTCCGGGGGGAGGCTCGGCCACGGTAGCCCTGACCCGGTGCCGCTCCTACGGCGCCGCGGCCCTGGACGCGCTCCGGCTGAGCTTCGATCGCCTCGGGGGCATCGGGTCCCTGGTGAACGGGAGAGTCGTCGCGGTCAAGGTCAACTTCACCGGTTGGCCCTACCGGGTCCTGTTCGGCCGGCCCCCCGGGGAGACCTACATCACCCACGGGGACACCGCCCTGGGCCTCGCTCGGCTCCTCTCCGAGGCCGGCGCCCGGCGGATCCGCTTCCTGGAGTCCGTGCCCTTGTTCGAGCCGCTCACCTACGCCGCTGACGCTGCCGGCTGGGACGTGGCGGCTCTGCAGGCCATCCCCGGGGTCGAGTTCGAGAACACGCGCAACCTGGGCTTCGGAACGGCCTACGCCCGCCTGACCGTTCCCGACGGTGGGCGGCTCTTCTCCCACCTCGAGGTCAACCACTCCTACCGGGACACCGACGTCTACGTGTCGCTGTGCAAGATGAAGGAGCACGCGACCGCCGCCGGCGTGACCCTGTCGATGAAGAACAGCTTCGGCATGACCCCCAACTCCCTCTACGGGTCGGAGGGGGTGGGCGAGGACCGTCTGGGATACCGCGGCCCCATCCACGACGCCGCCGAGGGCGGGATGCGCCTCCTGCCCGGCGAGATCGCGGGGCGCCAGGACCGGGCGGTCGGCGTCCGCGTGCCCTGGACGATCGTGGACGAGAACGCCGCCCGGCCCATCCACCTCGCCATCGTCGACGGCATCACCACCATCCGCGGGGGCGAGGGGTGGTGGAACCCGAGCATCGGGCCCATCGCCCCCGGGGTGATCGTGGCCGGCTTCGATGCCGTGGCCACCGACGCGGTCTCCATGGCGGTGATGGGCTTCGACCCCCGCGCCGACGACGACACCATGCCGTTCGAGACGCGGCTCAACCACGTGACCCTGGCCGAGCAGGCCGGCCTGGGCACTGCCGATCTCTCACGCATCGAGGTCGTCGGGCTCACGATCGAGGAGACGCGAACGCCCTTCCGGACCTCGGCCGGGCAACCCTGGGAGAAGACGCCTTCCCCGGCCACCGGAGCCCCCTTCGGGTAGGCGGCGTGGCTCTTCGGCCCCAGACCATGGCCACGACGGGCCCTCGCGTACTCCTGACACTGAAGTTCAGTGTTCGGGTGACTCCGTCCAGAGTTACCTGGAATCGAGTTTCATGTTTCACGGCGGTTCGAAGGCGGCCGAGTAGACCCGTGCCGGCCCGTCAGCGGGAAGCGCGTCGGTCCGGGTCCTACACTGCGCCTAGAGCTCCGCCGTGATCGCGACGTTCGCGCCTGCGGCGGCGTAGGGGACGAGGGTCCCCTCGACCGGTGCCCCGTCGACCACGAGGCGAGCCGGCTTCCCCGACTTCCGGTTCGTCACCTTGATCCGGTACTCGGCCCCTCGACACCGCCGCGTGATCTCGAGCGTCCCGATCGACCCCGGCAGACAGGGCTCCACCCGCAGCCCCTCGAGCTCGGGTCGCACCCCGAGGATGTGCTGGGTGATCGCCACCCAGTTCCAGGCCGCCGTCCCGGTGAGCCAGGCGTTCTTGGCCTCGCCGTGGCGAGGGGCGTCCTTCCCCGCGATCATCTGGGCGTAGCAGTACGGCTCGAGGCGGTGGATCTCCGAGATCTCCTCGCGGAAGGCCGGCGCCGTGGCCTTCCAGTACTCGAAGGCCTGGTCCCCCCGGCCGAGAACGGTCTCCGCGATCGTGACCCAGGGGTTGTTGTGGCAGAAGACCCCGGCGTTCTCCTTGTAGCCGGGAGGGTAGGTGCTGATCTCCCCCAGCTCCAGGTGGTAGCGGGTGAAGGCGGGCTGGTGGAGGACGATGCCGTGCGGCGTGGCCAGCCGGGCCTTGACGGAGTCGAGCGCCTTCTCCGCCTGCCCGCCGTCCACCCCGATGCCGGCCATCACGCAGTAGCCCTGGGGCTCGATGAAGATCTGTCCCTCCTCGCACTCCTTCGACCCCACCTTTTGGCCGAAGAAGTCGTAGGCGCGCAGGAACCACTCGCCGTCCCACCCGTGCTCGAGCACGACCCGGCTCATCTCGTCTGCCGCCTCGCGGGCCGCCCTCGCCTCTTCGGCGAAGCCCATGGCCTCGGCCAGGTCGGCGTAGTCGGGGGCGGCGTGCACGAAGAGCCCGGCGATGAAGACGGACTCCGCGGTCTTCCCCACCCGGTTCCCGGTGGTCTGGAAGGGCTCATCGGGCTGCCCGGAGAAGCAGTTGAGGTTCAGGCAGTCGTTCCAGTCCGCACGACCGATGAGGGGCAGGCCGTGGGGGCCGCGGTTGTCCAGGACGTGGTGGAAGGAGCGCTTGAGATGCTCGAAGAGCGTCCCCGTGTTCCCGGGATCGTTGTCGAAAGGGACGTCCTCCCTCAGGATCCCCAGGTCCCCCGTCTCCTTGACGTAGGCGGCCACGCCCTCGATGAGCCACACCGGGTCGTCGTTGAAGCCCGAGCCCACGTCGTCGTTCCCGCGCTTGGTGAGCGGCTGGTACTGGTGGTAGGCGCTGCCGTCCGGGAGCTGGGTGGCGGCGATGTCGAGGATGCGCTCGCGCGCCCGTCCGGGCACGAGGTGGACGAAGCCCAGGAGGTCCTGGTTGGAGTCGCGGAAGCCCATGCCCCGGCCGATGCCGGTCTCGAAGTAGGAGGCGCTTCGCGACATGTTGAAGGTGACCATGCACTGGTAGGGGTTCCACAGGTTGACCATGCGGTCCACTCGCGGGTCGCCGGTGCTCGCGGTGTAGGTTGAGAGCATCCCCGTCCAGTAGTCCCGGACCTCGGCCAGGGCCGCGTCCACCTGCTCGGACTTCTCGAAGCGGGACAGGAGCGCCTTCGCCCGGGTCTTGTTCACGACGCCAGGGGACTCCCACTTCTCCTCGGCGGGGTTCTCCACGTAGCCGAGGACGAAGACGAAGATCTTCTCCTCCCCCGGGGCGAGCTCGACCGCCAGCTGGTGCGACCCGATCGGCGCCCATCCGCTCGCCAGCGAGTCGCGCGATCTTCCTTCGACGACGACCTGGGGCTCGCCCCAGCCGTTCCAGAGACCGAAGAAGCTCTCCCGGTCGGTGTCGAAGCCGGCCAGGGGGGCGTTGACGGCGTAGACCGCGTAGTGGTCACGTCGCTCGCGGTACTCCGTCGTGTGGTAGATCGCGCTCCCCTCCACCTCGACCTCGCCGGTGGAGAAGTTGCGTTGGTAGTTCGTCTGGTCGTCCCAGGCGTTCCAGAGGCAGAACTCGACGAAGGAGAACAGCTTCACCGATTTCGGCACCCCGCCGAGGTTCTCGAGGGTGACCCGGTGGACCTCGGCGTTCGTGCCCAGGGGGACGAGGTGGAGAACGGTGGCCCGCAGCCCGTTCCGCTCGCCGGCGATCTGCGTGTAGGACAGCCCGTGTCGGCACTCGAAGTAGTCCAGGTCGCGCTTGATCGGGGCCCACCCCGGCGTCCAGCAGTCGCCGGTGTCGTGGATGAAGTAGTACCGGCCGCCGACGTCGGCGGGGACGTTGTTGTAGCGGTAGCGGGTCAGGCGGCGGAAGCGGGCGTCGCGGTAGAAGCAGTATCCGCCTCCGGAGTGGGAGATGAGGCCAAAGAACTCCTCCGTCCCCAGGTAGTTGATCCACGGATACGGGGTCTGCGGGGTGGTGATGACGTACTCGCGGGCGTCGTCGTCGAAGTGGCCAAAGCGCATCGAGAACCCTCCGGGTCGGCGCTGCATCATCGCGCGGGCCACCGGCCGTGGCAAACGAGGTCCTCGGTCGTCCGTCCTCGTCTCCCTCTCCCCTCGGGTTTATCATGCTGGCCTCGGGGGCATGACGACGTCTCACACCCTCGATTCGGGGGATCGATGACCACTGAGAGCGAACGTCCCACCCGCACCATCGCCGTCCTCACCAGCGGTGGCGATGCGCCCGGCATGAACGCCGCGGTCCGGGCGGTGGTCCGCACCGCCCTCGAGCGGGGCGCCCGGGTCTTCGCCATCCGCGAGGGCTACGAGGGGATGGTCGAAGGCGGTGACCGCATCCAGCCCGCGACCTGGGACTCGGTGGGCGGCGTCCTCCACCTCGGCGGCACCGCCATCGGCACCGCCCGCTCGGATCGGTTCCGCACGCGCGAAGGACGGCTTCTTGCCGCCGAGAACCTCCTCCGCGCCGGGATCGACAGCCTCGTGGTGATCGGCGGAGACGGCAGCCTGACCGGTGCCGACGCCCTGCGGCAGGAGTGGGGGTCCCTGGTCGAGGAGCTGCTCGCCTCGGGCCGGCTCGGGAAGGCGGAGACGGAGGGCAAGCCGCCGCTGAGCATCGTGGGGCTGGTGGGATCCATCGACAACGACATGGCCGGGACCGACATGACCATCGGGACCGACACCGCCCTGCACCGGATCACCGAGGCCGTCGACGCCATCGCCTCGACCGCGGCCAGCCACCAGCGCACCTTCGTGGTCGAGGTCATGGGGCGCCACTGCGGCTACCTCGCCCTGATGGGCGCGATCTCGACCGGGGCGAGCTGGGTGCTCATCCCGGAGAGCCCGCCGGACGTCGACGACTGGGAGGCCACGATGTGCGCCCGCCTCAAGGCGGGACGGGAGGCGGGCCGTCGTGACAGCATCGTGATCGTGGCCGAGGGCGCCCGCGACCGCCACGGGAAGCCCATCACCGCCGAGCACGTCCGCAAGGCGCTGCACGAGCGGCTGGGCGAGGACGTCCGCATCACCATCCTCGGCCACGTCCAGCGCGGCGGCGCCCCCAGTGCCTTCGACCGCTACATGTCCACCATGATCGGCCACGCCGCGGTGGATGAGCTGCTGGCCGCACCGCCCGGGGCCGAGGCCCAGCTCATCGGAATGAAGGACAACCGCGTTACTCGCCAGCCGCTGATGGAGTGCGTGAAGCGGACGCGCGAGGTGGCCGAGCGAGTGAAGGCCGGGGACTTCGCCAGCGCCCTGGCCCTGCGTGGCCGGCGCTTCGAGCGCAACCTGCAGACGCTCCGCACCATCGTCCGCGCCCTGCCCCACCCGGTGACTCCCGGACAGAAGCGACTCAACATCGCCTTCATCCACTCCGGCGGTCCCGCCCCGGGCATGAACACCGCGGTCCGCGCCACAGTGCGCCTGGCCCTGGACCAGGGGCACCGCATCCTCGCGGTGCGCAACGGCTTCCGGGGATTCGTCGATGGGGACTTCCGGGAGATGGAGTGGATGAGCGTCAACGGCTGGGCCAGCCGGGGAGGCGCCGAGCTCGGGACCAACCGGAGGGTCCCGGCGGATCGGGAGCTCTACACGATCGCCCGCCACATCGAGAACCAGAAGATCGACGCGATCCTCATGGTCGGGGGCTGGTCCGGCTACCAGGGCATCCACAAGCTGCGAGCCGAGAGAGAGCGCTTCCCGGCATTCGACATCCCGATGATCTGCATGCCGGCCTCGATCAACAACAACCTGCCCGGCTCCGAGATCTCGATCGGCAGCGACTCGGCGCTGAACTCCATCGTGGAGGCCGTCGACAAGATCAAGCAGTCGGCGGTCGCGTCCCAGCGCTGCTTCGTCGTCGAGGTCATGGGCCGCCGTTGCGGCTACCTCGCGCTTCTCAGCGGCCTCGCTACGGGGGCCGAGCGCGTCTACATGCATGAAGAGGGCGTGACCCTCGCCGACCTCCAGCGGGACCTGACCGCCCTGGCGGAGGGCTTCAAGCAGGGCAAGCGGCTCGGCCTGGTGGTCCGCGCCGAGGAGGCCAACCCGCTCTACACCACCCCGTTCATGTACGCGCTCTTCGAACAGGAGGGAGGTGATCTCTTCGATGTCCGCCAGGCCATCCTCGGCCACCTCCAGCAGGGAGGCGACCCGAGCCCGTTCGACCGCATCCTCGCCACCCGCTTCGCGGCCGAGTGCATCGCCTACCTGGTCCGGCAGGCGCAGGCGGCGACCACGGATTCCGCCTTCATCGGGGTGAGGGAGGGCAAGGTGACCGTCACCCCGATCGACGACCTGCCGCGCCTGATGGACATGGAGAACGAGCGCCCCCGGGACCAGTGGTGGCGGGCCCTGGCCCCCCTCGCCCGGCTGCTGGCCCAGCCCGGCCCCAGCGCCGGCTAGCGCCCACCCCCGCCACCGGGAGACGCGCTCCGGGCCCCGGTCTGGCGGGCACATCTTTTTGCGCCCCGACTCAACCCGCCTCCCCGGGGTCCGGTCTAACATCTAGGGCTCACAGAGTCTTAGACCAGCCCTGCCGAGTCGGCGCCGCCGGAGCACCGAGGCTCCGCCGGGCCGGAAGAGGGATTGCACGGATGAACGAGAGGCCGGACGATCAGGCCCCCCCGGGGAGCCGCCGCATCAACCCCATCGCTCGCTTCGCCGTCGAGCGGCGGGTCACGATGGGGATGATCGTCCTCGGGGTCATGGTCCTGGGCTGGGTGTCCCTCCACCGCCTGCCTCTCGAGTTCCTCCCGAGCTTCTCGTCCTCCCACATCTGGGTGTCCGCGCCCTACCCGTCGTCCTCGCCGGAGGAGACCGAGCGGCGGATCGTGCGCCCCCTCGAAGACTCCCTGGGCACCATCCAGGGCATCCAGACGATGAGCGCACGGGCGTCGGCCGGGGAGGGAAGTGTCAGCCTCGAGTTCGAGGACGGGACGGACATGGATCTGGCCGCGGTCGAGGTCCGGGACCGCGTCGACCGCGTGCGCCATCTCCTCCCCACCGACCTCCGCCAGGTGCGCGTCCGGCGGTTCCAGAGCGAGGACCTCCCGGTCCTGCGCTTCCACGTGACCGCCAAGTGGCCCCGAGACCGGATGCAGCATTTCGTCGAGGACGTGATCCAGCGCCACCTCGAGCGGCTCGAGGGAGTCGCCCAGGTGCAGATCCGGGGGATGGAGCAGGCCCAGGTGCGGGTGGACCTGATCCCCTCGCGCCTCCAGGCCCACGGCCTCGACGTCCGCCAGATCGCCCAGACCCTCCGCACCGCCAACGTCACCCAGTCCGGGGGCTACATCGAGGAAGGGCCCCGGCGGCTCATGGTGCGGAGCGTCGGCGAGTACAAGACCCTCGACGAGATCCGCGCCCAGCCGCTGAACGCCTCGGGGCTGACGATCGGAGACGTGGCCGAGGTGAGCTATAGCTTCCCCCGCCAGGAGGAGTTCAACTTCCTCAACGGGACCGAAGCCCTGACCGTGCAGGTCTACAAGACCTCCACCGCCAACCTCCTCGCGGTGGCCGACGCCACCAAGGCCGAGCTCGCCGCCATCCAGGCGATGCCGGAGGCCCAGGGCCTGCAGACCCGGGTCTACCGCGACTCGTCGATCGACGTGCGCAAGGGTCTGGGACAGCTCCGCAACGCCGGGGTCGTCGGGGGCCTGCTCGCCGTCGCCTTCCTCTTCTTCTTCCTGCGGAAGGTCCGCACCACCTTCCTGGTCGCCCTGGCCATCCCGATCTGTGTCGTCTTCACCTTCGCCATCCTCTACCTGATGCGCCAGGCCGGGATGTCCACCATCACCCTCAACATCATGAGCCTGATGGGTCTCATGCTCGCCCTGGGCATGCTCGTCGACAACTCCGTGGTCGTGATCGAGTCGATCTTCCGCCACGTCCAGGACCTCGACGAGGACGCCCGGACCGCGGCCCTGCGGGGGACGAGCGAGGTGGCGATGCCCATCATCGCCTCCACCGCCACCACGATCTGCGTCTTCGTCCCGCTCATCTTCATCAGCTCGAGCGGCGGCGGCTTCATGCGCTTCATGACCGACCTCGGGGTGACGGTCTGCGTGGTCATGGTGGCCTCGCTCCTCGTCGCCCTGACCGTCGTCCCCATGGTCGCGGCCTGGCTCCTCGCCGGGGAGACCCGCTCCCACACCCCGCTCATCGACTGGATGTCCTCGTTCTACGGCCGGATGATCCAGTTCACCATCCACCACCGGCCTCTCTTCCTGGTCTCGATCGTCTTCATGCTGTGGGGCTCCTGGGCGCTGTTCCAGGGCATCGAGCGCAGCTTCACCCACGGCTCTCCGGAACGCCAGGTGCGGATCAACATCGACACCCCCCGCAGCTACTCGCTCGAGCAGACGGCGGCGCTGTTCGACGAGGTCCGGGCCATCCTCGAGCCCCGCAAGGAGGAGCTGGAGATCGCGGACCTCGTCTACGAGTACGACCGAAGGAGCGGCCGCTCCCGCGGAGGCTTCGGGGGCGGCCGGCGCTTCGAGATCTTCCTGAAGGACGAGGACGAGTCGGTACGCTCGACGCGCGAGATCACCGACGAGATCCGCGCCCTCCTGCCGGTCAAGGCCGGCGTCGACTTCCGCATCGCCCAGTCCCAGGGCCGCGGGGGTGGGGGCTCCGGGATCAGCCTCGAGGTGGGCGGAGACGACATCGCCGTCCTCAAGCTCGTGGCCGAGAGGGTCGCCTCCGCCCTGGCCGAGCTGCCCTGGGTCAAGGACGTGGACACCTCGCTGGACAGCGGAGACGACGAGATCCACGTGGTTCCCCGCCGGGCGCGAGCCCTGCAGTCCGGCCTCAGCACCCAGGCTGTGGCGGCGACGGTCTCGAGCGCCCTCACCACGCGGCCGGTGAGCCAGATCCGCACCGACGACCGTGAGGTCGACCTCGTCGTGCAGTTCCGGGAGGAGGACCGGCGCACGCTTTCCCAGCTCCGGAACTTCCCGATCGGCGCTGCGTCGAGCCGTCAACCCATCGGGGCCCTTGCCGACTTCTCGGTGGAGAGCGGCCCCAGCACGATCGAGAGGGAGAACCGCCGCCCTGAGCTCGACGTCACCGCCAACACGACCCTGCCGTCGACGAACCTCCGCATGATGGGCGAGGTGCAGGCCATCCTGAGTTCGCTCCATCTACCCCCCGGCTACGAGGTGGAGTTCGGTCGATGGGTGAGGTTCGCTCAGCAGGACATGGCGGGAGGGACGGTCGCACTGGGAATGGCCCTCCTCCTCGTCTACCTGATCATGGCGGCCCTGTTCGAGAGCTTCGTCCAGCCGCTCACGATTCTCCTCTCCGTGCCTTTCGCGTTCATCGGCGTGGGCATAGCGCTCCGCCTGGCGAGCCAGCCCCTGAGCAGCACCACGAACATCGGGCTCGTCATCCTACTCGGAGTCGTGGTCAACAACGCCATCGTCCTCGTGGACCACATCAACGGCCTGCGAGCGGAGGGAATGGGGCGGGACGAGGCCATCGTCCTCGGAGGTCGCCACCGCCTGCGGCCCATCCTCATGACCGCGCTCACCACCATCCTCGGGCTCCTCCCGATGGTGGCGCCCCTCCTCTTCCCCGGCTGGCTCGGTCATCCCGAAGGCCGTGCTGCCGAGTGGGCGCCCATCGGCCTCGTGATCATGGGAGGCCTGGCCAGCTCGACCTTCCTGACCCTCGTGATCATCCCCACCTTCTACTCCCTCGTGGACGACCTCTCTCGGTTCTTCGGGCGGGTCGTGCGGACGGTCTAAGTACAGGAACATGAACAAGACACAGGCAGGAATGATGGCGACCGTGGTCGCCCTGGGACTGGCCCTCGCCGGCTGCGGCGGGGGATCGGATGCCGGCGGCTCGGGCGAAGGCCGTCCCGGAGGAGGAGGGCAGCGCGCCTCGGGCCCAGGCGGGCAGTGGGGCGGGGGCCCAGGGGGGGAGGAGACCGCGGCGGTGCCGGTGGAGGTGGCGGCCGTGGCCCGGCAGTCCGTCGCGTCCTACATCCAGACCAACGGCACCCTCGAGGCGGAGAACGACGTCGAGATCGTCGCCCGCACCCAGGGCCCCATCGTCGAGCTCCTGACCGAGGAGGGACGCCAGGTCTCGAAGGGCCAGGTCATGGCCCGGATCGACCCGAAGGAGACCGCAGCGCAGACGAAGATCGCCCAGGTCGCGGTCCAGGAGGCAGAGCGGGTCTACCGAAGAGCGGAGGAGACCTTCGAACAGCAGCTGATCAGCCAGGCGGACTTCGATGCGGCCCTCGCCGCCAAGGAGTCGGCGGAGGCGACTCTCCTCGACCGGCAGGTCCAGCTCGACTACACCGAGATCAAGGCCCCCTTCAGCGCGGTCGTCGTCGACCGCAACATCAAGCTCGGCGACAACGTGACTCCGGGGCAGGTCCTCTTCCGCATCTCGGACTTCGACCCCCTCCTGAGCAAGATCCAGGTCCCGGAGAAGGAGCTTCCCCGTCTCCACAAGGGGCAGCCCGCGTATCTCACGGTGGAGGCCTGGCCCGGTGAGCGGTTCCCGGCGAAGGTGCTCCGCCTGAGCCCCGTCGTGGACGCCACGACCGGCACCATCCGGGTGACCCTCGAGGTCGAGGGGCGCGACAAGCTGCGGCCGGGGATGTTCGCGAGCGTGTACCTGGAGGTCGACCGTCACGAGGGCGCTCTCACCATCCCCAAGTCCGCGCTCTCCCTGGAGAGCCTGGGCGACACCGTGTACGTGATCAACGGCGACGTGGCCGCGCGCCGGGCGGTCCAGCTCGGCTACGAGGAGGCGGACGTCGTCGAGGTGGCCTCGGGTCTCGAGGAGAACGATCGGGTGATCGTGGTGGGCCAGGACGGCCTCAGCGACGGCACGCCCGTCCGGGTCCTGGAGGGCCCGGGGGCCCAGAGTTCGGCGCCCCCACCTTCTCAGGTTTCGCCCGGCCAACGCCGCGCGGACGCTACCCCCCCGGACACCCTGGCGGCGCAGGCCCGGTCGGATACGCCGCGGCCAGGAGGCTGGGGCGGCGGCCCGTCCCCGCAGATGCTGGAAGCCTGCGAGGACAAGAAAGAGGGAGCGGACTGCTCCTTCGCCTCCCCGCGAACCGGTGGCACGGTGGACGGGACCTGCCAGCCCCGGCGCGACGACCCCGCCCAGCTGATGTGCCGCCCCGCCGGACGCAACGGTGGAGCTGCCGGCCCCGCCGGCGGACGCTAGCCTCTCCCCCGCCACCATGAGAATCGTAGACTTCTCCACGCGTCGTCCGGTCACGGTCACGGTGTTCGCCCTGGCCGGGATCATCTTCGGGCTGGTCGCCTTCCGTGACCTGGCCGTGGACCTGCTGCCCGATATCGCCTACCCCTCCCTCACCATTCGCACCGAGCTCGAGGGGGCCGCCCCCGCCGAGATCGAGACCCTGCTCACGCGCCCCGTGGAGAATGCGGTCGGTGTGGTCAACGGCGTGGTGTCCGTCACCTCCAGCTCCCGGGCCGACCGGAGCGAGGTCACCCTGGAGTTCGGGTGGGGCACGAACATGGACTTCGCGGCCCTGGACGTCCGCGAGCGCCTCGACCTTCTGCAGCTTCCCGACGACGCCGTCCGCCCCATCCTCCTCCGCTACGACCCGTCGCTCGATCCCGTCATGCGCATCGGCCTGACCGGCGACGAGGAGCTCGTGCGCCTGCGCCTGATCGGCGATCGGGAGGTCAAGCGCCTCCTCGAGCGGGTCGAGGGGGTAGCCGGGGCCATCGTCGCCGGCGGGCTCGAGGAGGAGATCCAGGTCGAGATCGACGAGCGCCGGGTCGCGAGCCTGGGGCTCACCGTCGAGGAGGTCGTGGCCCGCCTGGCTCAGGAGAACGTGAACCTCACCGGAGGTCGACTCCAGGACGGCCAGGCCGAGTACCTGGTGCGGACGATCATGGAGATCGAGCGAGCCCAGGATCTCAACGAGATCATCGTGGACGCCAGCGGCCAGGGCGTCGTCCGTCTCCAGGACATCGCCCGGATCATCCGCGGCCACAAGGAGCGCGAGGTCATCACGCGGATCAACGGCCGGGAAGCGGTGGAGATCGCCATCTACAAGGAGGGCGGCACCAACACCGTCACCGTGGTCGACCGGGTCACGAGTCAGCTGGACTCGGTGCGGCAGCGTCTCGAGACGACCGGTCGCCAGCTGGACCTGACCGTCATCACCGACCAGGCGCGGTACATCCGCCAGTCCGTGGCCGACGTGCTGCAGAGCGCCCTCATCGGCGGCCTTCTGGCGGTCCTCATCCTCTCGCTCTTCCTCCGCAACTTCCGATCCACCGCGATCATCGCCGTCTCGATCCCGATCTCCGTCGTCACCGCCTTCCTTCTCATGTACCTGTCGGGGATCTCCCTCAACATCATGTCCCTCGGTGGTCTCACCCTGGGGATCGGCCTCCTCGTCGACAACTCGATCGTCGTGCTGGAGTCGATCCAGCGCAAACGTGACCAGGGGATGGAGATCGTGGAGGCCGCGCGTGTCGGCGCGGGGGAGGTCGGCCAGGCCGTCGTGGCGAGCACGATGACGACCATCTGCGTCTTCGTGCCCATCGTGTTCGTGGAGGGGGTGGCGGGGCAGCTCTTCGGCGACCAGGCCATGACCGTCACCTACTCGCTCGCGGTCTCGCTCATCGTCGCCCTCACCGTCATCCCCATGCTCGCCTCGCGCCAGCTCCGGCGGGACCCGGGAGAAGCGAGTGAGCCGCTGAGCCTGGTCGGGCGCCTCCTCTTCCCCGTGACCGTCCTCCTCGCCCGGGTGGTGAAGGCGGTCGGCCTGGGCACCGACGCCCTCGTTCGCCTCGGCCTGGCGATTCCCTTCCGTCTCTTCGACGCCGGCTTCGGCTGGGTGCGCCGCGTCTATCCCCCGGTCCTCAGTGCCGCGCTGGCCCATCGAGCCCTGACCCTGGCCATCGCCCTGCTTCTCTTCGTGGGCAGCATTCTTCTCATCCCCACCCTGGGGACCGAGCTCGTGCCCGAGCTGATCCAGGGAGAGTTCTTCGTCGACGCCGAGCTGCCGCCCGGCACCAACATCGACGTGACCGCCAGGCGCCTGGCGAACCTCGAGAGGACGGCCATGGGCCTGGACGGAGTGACCCTGGTCTATGGGGTGGCAGGCACGTCACGCCAGCAGGGGGGCATCGCCGGTGAGCTGCGCGAGAACCTCTCGCAGCTCACGCTTCGCGTGGCCCCGCCGGTCTCGCTCGAGCGCGAGACCTCCCTCATGAACGCTCTCCGGCCCGAGCTCGAGAAGGGGGGGGAGTACGCCTACCTCTTCGGCCGGCCCTCGTACTTCAGCTTCAAGACCCCCATCGAGCTGGAGATTCGGGGTTACAACCTGAAGCTCCTCGAGCGCCTGGCTGACGAGGCGGTGAGACGCCTGGAGGAGATCCCCGGACTCGTGGACGTGAAGTCCTCGACCGAGGGAGGCAACCCCGAGCTGCAGATCCAATTCAACCGAGAGCGGCTGGCTACCCTCGGGCTCTCCGTCCAGCAGGTCGCCTCGGTCGTGCGATCAAAGGTACTGGGCGACATCGTCACCGACATCACCCGCGAGGACCGGACCATCGACATCCGCCTCCGGGCGCTGGAGGAGTACCGCAACAGCGCCGAGGACCTCGGCAACCTCAACGTGGCCCAGGTGGGATCGACCGCGATCCCCCTCTCCGCGGTGGCCGAGGTGACCGAGACGCTGGGCCCGGCCGAGATCCGGCGCGCCGACGGAGAGCGCGTGGCCCTGATCACCGCGAACCTCGACGGGCGCGACCTGGGGAGCGCCTCCGCCGACATCCAGGCCACGCTCGAGGAGATGACGTTTCCCCTCGGATTCGACACCCGACTCGGGGGTCAGCGTCAGGAGATGGAGACGTCCTTCGCGAGCATGCGCTTCGCCATCCTCCTCGCCGTCTTCATGGTCTACCTCGTGATGGCCTCCCAGTTCGAGTCGCTCCTCCACCCGTTCGTCATTCTCTTCTCGGTGCCCTTCTCGCTCATCGGCGTGGTGGGAACTCTCTTCCTCTTCGGCATCTCCCTGAGCGTCGTGGTTCTCATCGGGATGATCCTGCTCGCTGGTATCGTAGTCAACAACGCCATCATTCTCGTCGACTACACCAACCGCTTGCGGGGGGAGGGCATGGCCAAGATGGAAGCGCTGAAGCGCGCGAGCGAGGTGCGCCTGCGCCCGATTCTGATGACCACCGCCACCACCGTGCTCGGTCTGCTCCCCATGGCCATCAGCCACGGCGAGGGCAGCGAGCTTCGGGCCCCGATGGCGATGACGGTGATCGGCGGCCTGCTCGTCTCGACAGCGTTGACGCTCGTCATCATCCCCGTCGTCTACACGATCCTCGACCGGTCCGAGTGAGCCCACCGGGGACGCTCGCCCGGGCGGTGAAGGCCGCAGCGACGGCAGCGACGTCAACGATTCGCGGCCTCCCAGGCGTCTCACGGAGAGAGGAGAAGCCCCGCGAGCACGAACATGCAGATCACGGCCCTCGGCCTCGTCCTGGCCCTGTCCCTGGGCACCGGTGATTCTCTCGATCCACACGCCCGGACGCCCGAGCAGGCCGCACCGGCCGCCGGTGGTGCACGCCTCGAGACCGTCGCCCTGACCAGCCAGGTGTTCGGCAACACGCGGCTTCTCCGCGTGCTGCTGCCGCCGGGCTACGACCGGGAAGCCGAGCTCCGCTATCCGGTACTCTACATGCTCGACGGCCAGACGCTCTTCGACTCGAGGACGTCCCACACCTCCTTCGTCTGGGAGGTCGACAAGGCGGTCGCTGCCCTCCTGGCGGAGGGCGCCATCGAGCCGCTGATCGTGGTCGGCATCGACAACCCGGGCCTGCGCGAGCGCCCCCGCGAGCTCCTGCCCTGGTTCGACGAGTTCCTCACTCCCCCGCTGCCCGATCCACAGGGCGTGCGATTTCCCCGCTTCCTCGTCGACGAGGTCATGCCCCTCATCGAGGCTCGCCATCGGGTGCGCGGGGGCCCCGAGAGCACCGGCCTGGGTGGCGCGTCCTATGCCGGCCTGATGACCCTCTACACGGCGATCCATCGCCCCGGCGTGTTCGGCCGGCTCCTCATCGAGAGCCCGGGATTCTACGTCAACGACGCCGCCGTGCTCGACGAGGCGGAGGCCTTCGACGCCTGGCCGCAGAAGGTCTCCCTCGGGGTCGGAACGAACGAGGAGGGCCGGGAGGAATGCCTCGAGGGGGACGTGAGCAGCGAGGCGGTGCAGGACGTGCTGCGGCTGGAGTCGATCCTGCGGCGGAGCGGCTTCACCGACGAGCGCCTCCTGCTTCGCATCGCCCTCTGCGCGGGGCACGACGAGCGGGCCTGGGCCTTGCGGTATCCCGGCGCGGTGCGGTTTCTCTACGGCTCGGCAAAGGGCGGCACGGTGACGCGGCGATTCGACGCGGGGCCCGACGACTCGAGCGAGTGATGGTCCGGACGCTCCGGCAACGCCGCGTTTCGAGATGGTAGACTCTGGGCGGTGTGTCGCTCGCGTGATCGTGGCCTCCGGTCGAGCCCGGCGGGCACACGGGGCGGCGGTGGTGCCAGGGCTCCTCCCCTGGAGGGTGGACGGGGCCCCTCAGGAGGAACATTCATGCGCAAGATCGACCAGGGCCCCCAGCGATCGGGACGCCGGGACTTCATCACGACCGCCGGGGCCGGGCTGGCCGCCGGCGTGACCGTTCTGTCCGGCGCCGGGCAGGCGGTGGCAGGAGCGCTGGCTGACAAGGAGAAGCTGGCCCGGATCGCCTCCAATACCTGGCCTGCGCGTCACCTCTTCAAGCGACGCGCCGGGGACCGTCCGCCCGGCGAGGAAGAGCTCGCCATGAAGAAGAAATACGGCGAGCTGACGATGATGGACTTCGCGCAGTTCACGAAGGACACCTGGCCCGGGGTCACCCACATGGACCTCTGGTCGTCGCTCTTCGGCGACGTGACGGACGACAGCATGTTCGTCGAGCAGACCTGGACTCGAGGAGAGCGCACCCGCACCTTCTACGAATTCGATCCCTCGACCGCATCCGGCAAGAAGTGGCTGGACACGCTGGCCAACACCAACGCCGCCGCCGGGGTGAAGTGCCAGCACGTCTCGAACAACGCCCCGCGCAACATCTCGGATCTCGACGAGGAGAAGCGCAAGGCCGGGATTGCCGTCGCGAGACACTGGCTGGACGCGAGCGCGACGCTGGGAGCGAAATCGATGCGAGTCAACACGGGCGGCCCCCGGGTGGCCCCGTGCGCCACCACCGACGAGGGCTACCCCAAGAACGACGAGATCGTGAAGTACCTGGATCTCTGCATCGACTCCTTCAAGCGAATGGCGGACTACGGAGAGAAGGTCGGGGTGACGGTCACGATCGAGAACCACTGGGGGCTGAGCGCCGACCCCATGCTGATCCGGGTCATTCTCGACGAGGTGAACAGTCCCTTCTGCAAGGCCTCGCCGGACTTCTGCAACTGGGAGCACGAGTACATGCTGTACCACGGGCTGAAGGCCCTGGTGCCCTACTGCAGCACGATCGTGCACGCCAAGTACTGGGACCGCTGGGAGAACGTCGACGTCCAGCGCTGCGTCCGCATCATGGAGGATGGCGGCTTCACGGGGATCTACGCCCTCGAGTACGAGGAGGGTCCCTGGGACGGCATCGAGGGTGCCAACTACCTCTTCAAGGAGGTCAAGGCCGCGTTGTAGGCCCGCTCTCAGGGGGCGGCTCCGGTGCACGCGAGGGCGCACCAGTCGGCGTACTGAGGGGCGGGCGCGCCCGGGTCATTCGCCGAGCCTGGGCCCGCCCGAGGGCCTGCGAATGATGCGAAGCTAGACCCGCGGCTCCCAGCCCGGCTCGTACTCGCGCGCCCAGAGGGCGTCCGCCTCGGGATCGTCGAGCACGTGGCCCGTGCGCGGGTCACAGCGCAGGTCGCGCTGGAGCCGGTGGGCGATGTTCCCCAGGAGCGGCATCAGGGTGCTCGGCCGGTGGATCGCCGCGTCGGCGGTGGGCGCCTCGCCGGAGCGGATGCACTCGATGAAGTTCCGGACGTGGTACGCGTCGAAGGTCTCCCCGGGGCCCGAGGTGTCGAGGGGCTGCTCCCTGAAGTCCTCGGTGACCTCCTCCATCACCGAGGACTCCTTGTCGTAGATCACGTAGCCGGGGCCGGCGACCTTGAGGCTGCCGTTCTCCCCGTAGAACACGACGCCGCTCCCCGTGCCTTCGACAAGGCCGCCGCTGCAGCTGTGGCCCTCCCAGTAGAGGCTCTTGCGCCCCTCGAAGTCGAAGCCCAGCACCTGGCTGTCCGGCATCTCCCAGTCGTCGTCGTAGTGGTAGCGCCCCCCGGTCGAGGTCACCCGCGTGGGGTAGTCGACGCCGAGGCCCCAGCGCATGAGATCGATCATGTGGGTGCCGTTGTTGCAGGTCTCCGCGGTCCCCCAGTGCCAGAACCAGTGCCAGTTGTAGTGGACGACGTTGCCTCGATAGGGGCGTCGCGGGGCCGGCCCCTGCCACAGGTCGTAGTCGAGGTTGGACGGCACCTCGACGACCTTCCCGCGGCCGATGGAGCCCCGGTGGTTGGCGTACCAGCCCCTTGCGAAGTAGACACGTCCGATCACGCCCGCGTGCAGCCGCTGCACGGCCTCGATCGTCCGTGGGTACGAGCGCCGCTGGGTCCCCACCTGAACCGTGCGCTCGCTCTTCCGGGCCGCCTCGACGAGGAGCTCGCCCTCACGAGGGTTGTGGAAGGCGGGCTTCTCCAGGTAGACGTGCTTTCCGGCCTGCAGGGCGAGGATGGCAGCCGGAGCGTGCCAGTGGTCCGGGGCCGCGATCACGAGGGCGTCGACCGTCGGGTCGTCCAGGACACTGCGGAAATCGACGACGCCCTTCGGGGTCCTGTCCTGCGCCTCGAGCGCGGCCTTCACCCCCTTGGCCAGGGCCTCCTCCTCGACGTCGCAGATGAAGCCCACCTCGGCGTCGGGCTGGCGAGCGAAGACGCGAGCGAGCGCCGCCCCCCGACCGTTGGTGCCCATCACCGCCACCACGAGGCGATCGCTCGGTGCCGGACGCCGGCGCGCCCCCTGGGCGAGACCCGGCGCCACGCTCAGGCCGACACCGGCCACCGCGGCGCTCCTGACGAACTCCCGACGTGTCCTGCTCTTGCCCATCTCGACACCTCCGCTGGTGCCGGCAGCCTACGGGCGGGGCCGAGGCCGAGTCAATCCCTCGGATGGGTCGCCCACACGGATCGTGTATCGTATCGACGCGCCCGCGCCGCGCGGGCCCTTTTCGTCGGGACGCCCCCGGCGAGGCTGCGAGGAGGCCAAGAGCCATGCTGAAGGTGGGAGTCATCGGAGCCGGCTACATCGGCCTGGTCCACGTCGAGACGCTCATGCGGATGCCCGGCATCGCGGTGGCGGGGGTCGCGGACACGAACGAGGCCCAGCTCGCCCCGGTGGCCGCCAGCCACCCGGGCCTGCTCGTCACCTCGGACTACCGAAGGCTCCTGAAGGACCCGGACATCGCCGCCATCCACAACTGCACGCCGAACAGCGTGCACTTCGGCGTCAACCGAGCGGTCCTCCGGGCCGGGAAGCACCTCCTCTCGGAGAAGCCCCTGGCCCTGACCAGCGACCAGGCGAAGTCGCTGCTGGATCTCGCCGAGGCGAAGGGGCTGCGCCACGCCGTTCACTTCTGCTATCGCTACTACCCGACGGTCCAGGAGATCGCGGCGCGGGTCCGCCGGGGCGAGATCGGCGCGGTCCGGGAGGTCCTCGGCCACTACCTTCAGGACTGGCTGATGTACGACACCGACTACTCCTGGCGCCTGGACCCGAAGGTCTCGGGCCGCTCCAACACGGTGGCCGACATCGGCAGCCACTGGTTCGACCTCGCCCAGTTCCTGTCGGGATCGCCGATCGTCGAGGTGATGGCCGACCTCCACACCTTCGTGCCGGAGAGGCGCCGCCCCAAGGGCGCCGTTCTCACGTTTTCCGGCAAGAGGAAGGGACGGACGGAGAGCGTCGACGTGAAGGTCGAGGACTACGCGTCCATCCTCCTCCGCTTCGAGAACGGGGCGCGCGGGGCCACGACCGTCTCCCAGGTCTGCGCCGGGCGCAAGTGCACGATCGACGTGCAGCTCTACGGGGCGAAGGCCGCCCTCGCCTGGAACCACGAGCGCCCGGAGCTGCTCTGGAAGGGGGAGAGGGACCAGGCCTGCGAGGTGCTGAGGGAGAACCCGCTCCTCCAGTCGCCGTCGACCCGACGCTTCGCCCGACTCCCCTCCGGCCATCCGATGGGCTACTTCGACGCGGTCATGAACCTCTTCTCGGAGTTCTACGCCCAGGTGCGCGGAGACCGGCGGCCCCGGGGCCAGGCCCCGGCGCCGCCGGACTTCTCGGTCGGGCTCGACCAGATGCGGATCGTGGAGGCCGTTCTCGAGAGCCACCGAAAGAAGCGCTGGACGAAGGTGAGGCGGCCCCGCGGCTGAGATCGCTACGCGTCTCGCTCCACCACGGCGAGCCGGCAGAGCACGGCCCCCGAGACGATGAGCGCGCAGGCGATCCAGATCGTCGGCCCGGGCACGACGGCCAGGTACGCCGCGGAGAACACCGTCGACAACAACGGCGTGAAGTACGACAGGGCCGCCACCAGCACCATGTCTCCCCTCCGCATCGCGTGGTCCCAGAAGACGTAGGCCGCCACCGTGACGAAGAGGGCCATATAGACGAGCTCGGCGATGACCCGGGAGTCCCAGGTGCTGCCTTCCGGGAAGAACGCCCGCAGGGGCAGGGCGACGAGCCCCGAGGCGAGGATGAAGAGCGGGACGCCACCCCCCTCCCCTCCCCAGCGCCGCGCCAGGTTGGAGTAGAGGGCCCAGCCGAACGCCCCGGCGAGGGCGAGGCCATAGGACAGCCCGTTGGCGGAGAGACCGGCCCGGAATCCCACCGACGATTCCTCCGCGCCCCCGGCCGTCGCGAGCACCATGCCGGCGGAGGCCAGGAGCATGCCGGGCGCCAGGAACCACCGCGCCCGGTAGCCGAGGAGCGGGACGGACAGAAGAAGGGTCAGGCTGGGCCACAGGTAGTTGACGAGACCCACCGCCAGCACCTGCGAGCGGTCCGTCGCCAGACCCACCGCCAGGCAGTAGCAGGTGGTGTAGGTGACGAACAGCGTCCCGCACCCCCACAGGTACTTCCGTGGCAGGCGCCGGAAACGACCCGGACCGCCCGGGAGGAGCCGCGCCACCGCCACCGCAACCACCCCGCTCGCCAGGTACGTCCAGGTGATGGTGGTCACTGGACCGAGCTGCTCGGACAGCGTGCGGATGAAGGCCACCGAGGAGCTCCAGAAGACGATGGCACCCGCCCCCATGGCCGTGGCGCGGGAGGTGTGGGCGTCGGGCATCCGGCAACGATCCTACCCCTTCCCACGCTCTCCCATGAGACCGCCGCTCCGCGGCGTCATCGGAACCGGCCCGACGAGGGCTCGAGAGGGCGATGCGGGCTAGAATGCGCTCCGCAAGGAGGCAACCGTGCCACTCGCCACCCGCGTTCCCGACGAGGTCCATCCCCGACGGCCGCACCGTGCCCGGCTCGCGGCCCTCGGCCTCGCTGCCCTTCTGATGCCGGCCGCCGAGCTCCCCGCCGCCGATCCTCTCGAGGTCGTGGGCGGCCTGGGCGAGATGGTCAACGCCGCCCTGAGCGAGCGCGCCCGCGGGCTCTTCGAGCAGAGGGACCGGGCGGTGGCCGACCTCGACTCCCGGACCGCCGTGGAGAAGCGCCAGCGAGACGTCCGGGACCTCTTCATCGAGGGGCTGGGGGGCTTTCCCCCGCGCACTCCCCTGAACGCCCGGATCACCCGCACCCTGGAGCGCGACGAGTACCGGGTGGAGATGCTCGTGTACGAGAGCCTCCCCGGGTTCTACGTGACCGCCAACGTCTACGTGCCCCGGGGTCCGGCCCCGCCCTACCCGGCGGTTCTCGGCGCCGCGGGGCACACCGACAACGGCAAGGCGGCGGCCACGTACCAGCATGCCTGGATCTCCATGGCCAGGCGGGGGTTCCTCGTCCTCGCCTTCGACCCGCCGGGCCAGGGGGAGCGCTCGCTCTACTTCGATCCGGACCTGGGCCGCTCGCGGGTGGGCATCGGGACCCGGGAGCACACCCTGTCCGGACTCCAGTGCCTGCTCACCGGACACCACTTCGCCCGGTACGAGCTCTGGGACGCGATGCGGGGCGTCGACTACCTCCTCACCCGGGACGACGTGGACCCCGGGCGCCTGGCCGTGGCCGGCAACTCCGGCGGCGGCACCCAGGCCGCCTACCTGGCGGTGGTGGAGCCTCGCCTGGCCGTGGCCGTCTCCTCCTGCTACATGACCTCCTGGAGGCAGCTCTGGTTAGAGCCCGGGCCCCAGGACGCCGAGCAGGACCTCCCGGGATTCCTCGCCCACGGGTTGGACTTCGCCGACTACGCGACCGTCTTCGCGCCACGGCCGTTCCAGATCCTCTCCGCTACCCGGGATTTCTTCCCCATCGCCGGCGCCCGCTCCGCGTACGAGGAGGCCCGGCGGGTCTACGGGGTCCTGGGGGAGCCCGACCGCATCGGCTTCTTCGAGCACGACGACACCCACGGATGGTCCCAGCCCCGGCGCGAAGCGACGTACCGTTGGCTGGAGCGCTGGCTCCACGGCCGGGCGGACGAGGGGCTCGAGACTCCCCACCAGACGGAGCTCGAGTCCGATCTCTACGCGACCCCCAGCGGCCAGGTCTCGACCTCGTACGAAGGGGCGGAGACGGTTCAGACCCTCAACCGGGCGGTGGCGGAAGCGATGTTTCCACAGCGCACGGCCGCGAACCTCGACGAGCCGGAGGCCCTGCGGGCCCTCGTGCGCTCGCGCCTGAAGATCGTGGACACCCCGAGCGAGGTCACCGTCACCTCGCACGGCACCCTCGAGCGCGACGGCCACCGCGTGGAGAAGCTCGCGCTCGGAACCGCTCCGGGTATCACCGTTCCCGCCCTCGTGTTCGTGCCGGACGGTGGGGCAATTCGCAGGCCGGCGGTGCTCTACGTCGACGGGACCGGCAAGGCGGCCGAGGCCGGGGAGGACGGCGCGCTCGAGGCGCTCGCCCGGACCGGCCACGTCGTCCTGGCCCCCGACGTCCGGGGGATCGGCGAGAGCCGGCCGACGTCGGCCTCCGGCGGGTATCGTCCGGTGTGGCAGATGCTCCAGCGCGCGCTCCTGGTCGATCGGACCGTGGTCGGCATGCAGGTGGAGGACCTTCTCGCCACGTTCGACTACCTGGCGTCCCGGGAGGACGTGGACCCGGATCGGGTTGCCGTCCTGGGCAGGGGATCGGGCGGCGTCCTGGCCCTGTCTCTGGCCGTGCTGGAGCCGAGGGTCGAGAAGGTGGCGCTCGAAGGGATGGTCCTCTCCTACCTGGAGATCGCCCGGGCCCCGTTGCACGAGGATCTGGTGGCGTCCTTCGTGCCCGGGGTCCTCGAGGACTTCGATCTCCCCGACCTCGCCGCCGCGCTCGCGCCCCGGCCCCTGTGGATCGTGGATCCCCGGAGCCCGACCCACGCCCTGGTCTCCGTGGACCGCGCGCGCCGCGAGCACGAACCGGCCCTGCGCGCCTACGAGCGCGCCGGTCGTTCCGGCGACCTCCGCCTCCTCCACCGTCCCGAGGGCTGGCCGCTGGAGAAGGTCTACTCCGACTGGCTCGAAGCTCGCTCGAGCCTTCCCTCGACGACCAGCACCGGGCGCTGAGCCCTACGAGCGCCGGCGCGCGGTCTTCGGCGTGTGGGAGGTCCGGTACTCCTCGAGCTCCTGATCGGTCATCCGGAGCTCCGTCGCGGGCAGGGCTCCCTCCTCGCCCGCGGCCAGCTCCCGCTGGATCTTGAGGAAGCAGACGTCCGGGGCGTCCTGGTAGCGAACGCGCCCGGACAGGAAGGCGTCGTTCGGGATCGCGACTCTGACGTCGCGAATGTCGGCACCCCGGCGAACCCGCAACCGGTACTCGCGCACGGCGTCCGTCGCCGTGAAGTCCACGTACTCGACCTGTGTGGCGACCATCCCGTCCCTCCCAGGGCCCGCGGCCCGAGCTACCGTGTGGACGCACCCCGGACGTGCCCCGTGTGCCGTCGACCCGCCGGCGGTCGCGCCGCGTTCTCGTGGCCACGCGTCCGGCCTCGCCGGTTCGCGCCCCCTCCAATCTCACCGCCTCGCCGGGGTGTCGCGAGCGAGGGCCTCCGCGGGTGGTGAGGCAGCTCGAGCCTGGGGGCCGGGCTCCGCGAGTAGTCGAAGCCGGGGAGCGTGAGGCGCGGCAGGCGCTTCCCGATCGCTCGCTCGATGTCCCGCACGGCCGCCTCTTCCTCGGGCGAGACGAACAGGAAGGCGTCGCCGGTGGCCGCGGCCCGGGCCGTCCGCCCCACCCGGTGCACGTAGTCGTCGGGGGACTTCGGCACGTCGAAGTTGACCACGTGGGACAGCGCCTCCACGTCGATCCCCCGGGCCGCGATGTCGGTGGCCACGAGCACCGGGAACTTCCCGGCCTTGAACTCCCCCAGGGCCTGGGTGCGCTGGCTCTGGCTGCGGTTGCCGTGGATGCGTCCGGCGGTCACCCCGTTGCGCGAGAGGTACTCGGCGAGTCGATTGGCCCGGTGCTTGGTGCGCGTGAACGCGATCACGCTGCGGATCCTGCCGGACTTGACGAGCTCGGCGAGGAGCGCGGACTTGAGCTGGCTGGGAACGGGCCAGGCCGCCTGGCTGACGCCGGTGGCCGGGGCCGCCTTGCGCTGGATCGCGATGGTGACCGGGTGGCGCAGCATCTCCCGTGAGAGCGAGACGATCGGGGGTGGCATGGTGGCGGAGAAGAAGAGGGTCTGTCTCTCCACGGGGATCTGACGGAGGATCCGCCGCACGTCGGGCAGGAAGCCCATGTCCAGCATGCGGTCCGCCTCGTCGAGGACGAGGATCTCGAGACCGGCGAGCTTCGCGTAGGGGAAGCGCATGTGGTCGAGAAGGCGCCCCGGAGTCGCGACGATCACGTCCACGCCCCGGCGAAACGCCTGCTCCTGCGGCCTCATGCCGAGCCCGCCGAAGACGGTGGCCGAGCTCAGGGGCGTGTGCCCGGCGAGGTCGCGGATGTGCTCGTCGATCTGGGCGGCCAGCTCCCGCGTGGGGGTGAGGACGAGGGCCCGGGTCGTCCCCCGGGGACGGTCGCCGAGACGTTGGAGTATCGGCAGGGCGAAGGCCGCCGTCTTGCCGCTTCCGGTCATGGCCGAGGCCAGGATGTCCCGGCCTTCGAGGGCCGGGGGGATGGCCTCTTGCTGGATGGGGGTCGGGCACTCGAATCCGAGGTCACGCAGGCCCTGCTGGAGGCGAGGGTTCAGGCCGAGGGCGGAAAAAGGCATAGATGTCGTGTGCGTCCTTACTCTGTTCCGGCTGATGGTCTGAACGGGGGGTCTGCCGGGAAGCCGCCGTCCGCGCGGCTCCCTCGTGGAGCGCGAAGCTCCTTCAGTATCGCACAGATTCGAGATTGCGGCTCGAGGATGCCGGGAACGACAGCGCGGACGCGGGCTCTTCGCGCGCTCGGATCCTCTTCAGCTGCCCGGTTCCACCGCTTCCCGAATGGAGTACAGCCTGCTCTGGGTGCGGATCAGCAGACGCGGACCCACGAGGGCCGGCGTGGCCATCGCGAACTCCCCCAGCGAGTTCGTGCCGAGCAGCTCGAACTCCTCTCCCGCCTTGATCACGAAGGTGTCGCCCTCCTCGTTCAGGCAGAAGATCATCCCGTTGTAGGCCCAGGGAGAGGCGGTGAAGTTGCGGGCTGTACGGTGGATCCGCTGCTTGTAGGTCTGCTCGCCGGTCTTCGGGTCCAGCCGGGAGAAGACCCCCTTGTCGGACAGAGCGTACAGCCCGCTGTCGTAGAGGACGGGGGTGGGCAGATAGGTGCCGCCGGCTCTCTGGTTGTACCAGGCGACGAACTCGCCCCGGTCGCTCTCCTCCGGGGGGGTGATGTCACCGGAGCCTCCCGGCCGGACGGCGACAATCGGCTTGTTCTCCTCCCGGGCGGAGCCCCCGGTGAGGTAGACGAGACCGTCCCCGGCGAAAGGGCTCTGGATGGCCTGGAGCGACATGCGTGACATGCGCCACAGCTCCCCCCCCTCGAGGTCATAGCTGATCGCCCAGCCGGGACCGTTCGTGACGATCTCGGTGCGCCGGTCGTTCTGCCAGACGAACGGCGTGGACCAGGCTGAACGTATCCGTTCCGTTCCCAGCCCACTCCGGGCGGTGCGCCACAGTCGCTTGCCGTCGCGCGTGTCGAAGGCGGCGATGAAGCTGTCCTCCTCGTTGTCGTTCAGGATGAACAGCCGGTCGCCGTGGAGGGCGGGCGAGGCCCCGCTCCCGAAGTCGAGATAGACCTTGTGGGGCTCGAGCGGGGTCTCCCACAGCTGCCGGCCCTCGAGATCGAAGGCGTAGAGCCCCAGGAAGGCCACGTAGACGTAGACGGCCCGCCCGTCGGTGACCGGCGTCTCGGAGGTGTAGCTGTTCTTGCGGTGACGACCCACCGGGGGAGGCCCGTTGTGGAAGTTGCGCTGCCAGAGGATGCGACCCGTCTCCAGATCGAGGCAGTGCAGGTGGTAGGCGAGGGTCACCTCGCCCGGCAGCTCCATGTCGCGGGCGGTCACCAGGTCCTCGGCCTCCTGCTCCGTCTTGCCCTCCTTCATCAGCTCCGCGACGTAGTCGTTGGAGAAGTCGACACCGAGAGACGGTTGCTTCAGTGGCTTCTCCGAGGTCGTCGAGGTGACGAACACCTTGCTTCCCCAGACCACGGGCGACGACCATCCGAGCCCCGGGATCTCGGTCACCCACTCGACGTTCCGTGTGGTCGACCAGGCGGCAGGCAGCCCGGGGTGATCGCTGACGGGGTTAGCATCGGGCCCCCGGAACTGGGGCCAGGCGCCGTCCTGACCGAATGCCGGCCCGCCAAGACAAACGCAGGCAGCCAGGGTGCCCGCGAGCCGGACCCCGCTCCGCACGAGCCGGATTCTCATGTGCCCCATTCCTGTCTCCCTTTTCCCCGGAAGCCCATCGTAGAAGCACCGCTCGACATTGTCACGGCGTCGTCTTACGCATGAGAGGGGTTCGTGACTCGATATGAGGCGCCAGGTCCGCGGGCAGCCACCAGCTCGGCTTCATCCGTCGCGGGCTGAACAGCTTCTCGGCCTGGTCGTCGAAGTGGGGCGAGTCCTTCCGGTCGCTCTGGCCGAGAGGGAGGGTGATCCAGCTGCGCGGCGGGTCGCCCATCACCACCACCTGCGTCGCGGTTTGTCCCCGAGCTGCCCAGAGGGCGTACCCCTGGCCCTCCTGGCGGTCGTAGCCCACCGCCCGCAGGGTGGAGGTGCCCGGGCTGTGACCGGACCCTCCCAGCGACCAGGATCTCTGGCCGCGTTGGACCCGGTGAAGATCACCGAACGCCGCGTCGAAGGAGCCCGCGTGCGCGACGATGGCGTCCATGGCGCCGGCGAAGGACTTCGCGAGCATCCGGAGCTGCCCGGGCGAGAGATTCAGGGGACGGGGCTCACGTCCCTCGACGATCGCGTACCAGTCGTCGATCGCCGCCGCCAGGGCGCCGGCTCCCTCCCGGCCGTGATCTTCGACCAGCTGCGCTCGCCAGAGGTCGTAACGGAGGGCCCCGGTCGAGTCCGCGGCGTTGCGGCGATCCCAGGTCAGGACGCTCTCCAGACCAGACCGGTAGCTCTGGTCCTCCGCGTAGCGATCGCCCGCCTCCTCGTCGGCGAGACGGAGCGCCTCGATCCAGCGGTCCGAGCCGAACACGGTGACGTCGTTGATGTAGGCCATGGCCTCCTCCGCGGTCACCGAATCGTCCACCGCGAGCAGCTCGATGGCCCGGGCCCCGCGCTGGTTGGTCCAGCCCGCCAGAGTGGAGCCGTGGTCCCGGCTCGAGTAGAGGTAGTCGACCGTCTTCTCGATGTGGAAGGGGCTGCCCGGCATCATCGCGTCGGGCGGGATGTTGCAGTTCTGCATGAATCCCGGCGCCGGGTTGAGCACCTGGAGATGGTCGGAGGCCGGGTGGAATCCCTTCCACTCCGTCGCCGAGCGGCTGCCGTCCACGGGTCGCGACCAGTCGAAGCCCGCTGGCCTGCGGGGCACGCGCCCGGTCCGCTGGTAGTAGATGTTGCCCGAGCTGTCCGCCACCATCACGTTCTGGGGAAACAGCGTCAACGTCTCCATTGCGCGAATGGCCCCGCTGTAGTCCTCGGCGAAGTTGAGCTCCCACCACGCCGCGTTCGTCGTCGCCACATCCTGGTAGGCGATCCTGGCGACCCAGGCCTTGTCACCTCGACGCGCGACCAGGGGGCCGTGGTGCGAGAACCACAGCGTGTGCTCCTGAGGCTCCTCACCCCGCACCTCGAGGGTGATCTGCCGCGAGGTCAGCTCTCGCCACTCGCCTTCGAAGAGGTAGCGCGGCGGGCCCGAGTCGGGATCGGGGCCCAGGGTGAGCTCGTAGACGTCGGCGGTGTCGGGGCCCCCGGTGGTCATCGCCCACGCGACGTGGCGGGTGTGGCCCAGACCGATGTAGGGGAACCCGGGCAGGGTCACGCCGCTCCCCTGCCAGGGACCCGCATGGACCCGGAACTCCCAGAAGCGACTCGGGCCGCTCCAGGAGAGATGGGGGTCGATGGCCAGGATCGCCGCGCCCTCGGCGCTGCGGCGCGGGGCCACCGCGAACTGGTTCGAGCCCCGCAGCTCCGGCTCGAAGGCGGTCCGGATCCCCCCCCGCTCGAGGTCTCCGTACGCCTCGTCGATCGACCAGTTGTAGAGGAAGAAGCGCCCGAAGGCCATGACCATGGCCACGTCGATCTCACGCCCCTGCCACCACTCGGGCACGTCCTCGGGGTGGCCGCGGTAGTAGTCGTTCATGCCGTCGACGAAGGCTCGCAGATGCCCCTGCTGGACGGCGGCGACCGACCCCCACCCGCGCTGGGCGGTGCCGTAGTGGTCGAACAGACGCGAGCGCAGGTCGACCTCGACCCCGTCCCTTCCGAACGCGGTCGAGAGCTCCCCGATCGACATCAGGAGGTTGAGCAGCAGCTGCTCCGGGCGATCCTGGGCCTGGGCCCAGCCCTGGGCGTAGAGACCATCCTCGACGCTGGGGGCGTAGAGGTGGGGCACGCCCCAGGTGTCCCGGTAGACGACGATGCGGCCCGCGTCGCCGCCCTCTCCCGGGAGCGGCGGGCCGCTCCTGCCGCAACCGGGCGTCGCCAGCACGAGGGTCGCCACCGACAACAGAGCCCGAGTTCTCGTCGGTGCGAACGGCATGCGACCCTCCCTCCGGAGATGAAGCCCGCCTCGCCGATCGGCGCGGGAACGTTGCCGCGGGCGAGTTCCTCCACCAGGTGGAGGGGCTGTGCGCCGCCGATCTTACGACGTTTCGCGGCTTCGTGCCGCCGAACGCCTCCGGGGCATCGGGGCTCGGCGTGCACCAAGCACCCGACTTCGGTGAGGGGACGCTATCCGATGACCGTGTCGCTGCTCGCGAGGGCCCCGCGGCGGCGGGAGAGGAAGCTCGCGTCCACGACCTGGCCGATGCGCGGGAGCTCGAGCTGGATGGGCTCTTCGTCCACGTCCCGGCCCTGCTCGCTCGCCGCGACGACCTGGGCCATGAGAGAGCCCAGGACCGGCGCCGTCTTGAACGACGACCCGCTGGTCCCGATGCAGACGTAGTACCCGGGTCGGTCCGTCCTGTCGGCGATCGGGTACCAGTCCTGGACCGTCACATCGTAGAGGGACACGACGCCCTTCATCGGTCCGAGCCGGAGCCCGGGGAAGCGCTTCATGGCCCGCAGGCACTGGCGCTCGCGGTAGCGCTGGGAGAGGCTCGTGCGTGCGGTGTCGGGGTCCTCGGCCCACTCGAGCTCGTCGCAGCTCGGGTCGGTGGTCCCGACGATGAGAGAGCGGTCCCCGGCCTCGGGGCGGAAGTAGATGCCCCCGTCCAGGTCTCCGACGATGGGAAGCGTCCAGCCCTGTGGCGCGTCCCGCAGCGGGTTCTCGAGGGCGTGGACCTCTCGAACGAGGGGTCGCGTCTCCAGGGGGAGCCTCACCCCCGCCAGGGCATTGACCCGCCCCGAGTGGGGACCGGCCACGTTCACGACCACGTCGCTCTCCAGGGTCGAGCCGTCGGAGAGGCCCAGGGCGAACCGCCTCCTGCCTCCCTCGGACACGGAGCGCACCTCGCGGTTCAGCTGGAAGCGGACACCCTCTCGCTCGCCGGCGAGCCTGAGGTTGTGGGTCGCGAGCCCTGGCGACACGACGTACCCCGCGTCCTCCTCGTAGACGGCGCCTCCGATCGACCTTCCGCTCCCCTCCTCGAGGAAGGCCGGGTCGTCGATCGACCGGGGAGGATGCTGCGAGGCGATGTCGAGCCAGGGGAAACGCTCCTTCAGCTCCGAGGCGGTCAGCACCCGGGCTGGCACGCCGATCTCCTGCATCTTCAGGGCACGCTCCCGGAGCTCCTCCGTGAGCTCGGGGAGCACGAACGCCATGCCCGTTCTCCTGAAGACAGCCAGGTCCTCGTCGATCGGCCCGAGGTAGCCGCCCCAGTCCGCCCAGATGTGGGCCCCCTCGTGGGCCATGGCCGTCATGCCGGGCTGGGAGTAGAAGCGGCGAACGATGCCGCAGGAGGCCGAGGTGGACCCGTGTCCCACCTCGCCGTTCCTGTCGAGGACGATGACATCGAGGCCACGCCTCCGCAGCTCGAGGCCGACCGCGCAGCCGATGACCCCTCCCCCGATGACGCAGACCTCGGAAGCCATGGGGACATTCTGCGCTCACCAGTGCCCCGGGACCACCCCCGCCGGGTCTTCCGCGGACGGCAGGGAGCGCCCTCCCCAGGCCTTCGGCTACGCCACCGCGGGGGCGGGCGGGACGTCGACGATCTCTTCCCTCTCCCGGTCCCAGTAGAGCTTCTTCCCCTCGCGGTACGCTCGGGTGGCCATGATGGCCCCGACGGAGTGCCAGTAACCGGTCATCACGTGGCCGTTGGTCGTCTGTTGCCGTGATCGCATGCAGTCGACCCAGTCGTCCAGGTGCCACTTGCTGTCGTCGGACACCCCGGGCGGTGGCAGCTCACCGTACTCCTCCGAGGTCACGATCCGTGCCTGCCCTCTCCTGACCGCGGTCTGGACTCCTTCCCAGAAGTCGAAGCCACCGGGCAGGTCCTGCCCTTCCTCGACCAGGAACCACCGGGGGCTGCCCTCTCCCCCGTGCGCGTACAGCGTCGCGTTGTTTCCGCGGATGAGCGAGTAGTCGCCGAACCGGTTCGCGTAGCTGGAGGAGTAGGAGTACAGGAACCTCGGCTCCTCGTAGTTGGCCAGCGCCGAGAAGGTGTCCGGGTTCTGCCGGATGTCCGGCCAGCCGAAGATGCCGCCACTCGCCACCATGGAATCCGGGATGGCGGTGTCGGTGTAGAAGTGCACGAGACCGATCCCATGGCTCATCCACTGGGAGGTGATCCCCCCGGAGAAGTCCTCGAAGATCCGGAACTCGAAGTACGTCCAGGGGTCGAAGGGTCGCGGGCTCCGGCCGAGCAGCCACCGGTTCCAGTCGGTGTCCTCTTCGCGAATCGAGCGCACGTCCGGGTCGTCGGGATCGTGCCAGCGGTGGTTGTTGTCGTTCCAGCTCTGCTCGATCTTCGTGATCTCCCCCAGGGCCCCGGACCGGACGATGTCGCGGACCTTCCGCTGCACGGGATCGCTCACCCACTGCGAGCCCATCTGGACGACCTGCCCGGAGCCCAGGACGGCGTCGCGCGCGCGCCGGGCCTCCTCGAGGTTCTCCGCCATCGGCTTCTCGCAGTAGCAGTCCTTTCCCGCCCCGACGACCTCCGCGAGGAGCAGGGCGTGCTGGTGGTCGCCGGTTGCGATCATCACCGCATCCAGGTCCTTCATCTCCAGCATCGTCTCGGAGTACTTGAACTGCTCGACTTCGGCGCCGAACCTCTCCCGACAATCCGCGGCCGCCTTCTCCCGGTTCTGGGTCCAGAGGTCACAGACCGCGACCACCCCCAGGTTCTTGTCCCGAAAGGACGTCTCCACCATGCGTCTCAGACCGGCGCTGCGGGCGCCACACCCGAGGAAGGCGATGTTGATGCGATCGTTCGCGCCGAGAACCCGGCCGTAGGATCGGGCACTCGTCGTCGCGGCCCCCGCCACGGCGCCTCCGGCGGTCTTGATGAAGTTGCGGCGTGTCCGACGAGTCATCCTGCCCTCCTTCCCCGCGCCCGCCTAGCCGGGCCACACCGGGGGGATCTTGACCAGACCGGCGACGTCGATCGCCTCTCCGGTCTCGATCGACGTCCGGGCGGCGATGCCGATGAGGCTCGACAGGACGCCCTCGCGGCTTCCCGCTCGCTGGCCGAGGGGATCGGCGTGATCCGGGACGAACAGCGCGTCCTTCAGCTTCCGGTCGGCCCCGCCGTGCTCGCCGGATTCCCGCTCGACGGTCCAGGTCCTCGTCCCACCAAAGACCTTCGTGAGACGGAGGTCCCCGGCACGGTCCACCTCCCAGGGCTGGCGGTCGAAGATCCTCACGTCCAGGCGGCCCTTCTCTCCGTTGAAGGCGATGGACTGCCCCTCGTAGGGCATGTAGGCGTTCAAGGAGTAGTTGAGCAGAGTGCCGTTGCCGTAGCGCACCTCCACCGTCATGGTGTCGTAGGTGTCGATGGCGTTGTCCCACACGCAGCCGTCGCGGAAGTACCCGTCCTCCGACTCGCAGTTCACGTAGAGGTCCACGTCCCTCGGGCTCTGGGCGATGTCCCAGAAGAAGGCGCACCGGTCTCGGAACGGACAGCCGCGGCACCGGCGTGAGCGGAAGGACCCGTTCCCGCCGTAGAACTCGACCCCGCCGAAGGCGTGGACCCTGGCCGGCTCGGCCTCCAGCCACCAGTTCATCTGGTCGAAGTGGTGTGAGGCCTTGTGGACGAGGAGCGAGCCGGAGAAGCGCTTCTTGCCATGCCAGCGTCGGAAGTAGCTGGCCCCGTGGTCGACGTCGAGGTACTCGTGGAACTCGGCCGAGATGATGCGGCCGAGCTCTCCCGACATCAGGACCTTCTTGATCTCCTCGCTGACCGCGCCGTGGCGGGCGTTGAATGTCGTGAGGACACGCCGACCGGTGCGCTTCTCGGCCTCGAGTATGGCCTGGCACTGGTCGAGCTCGGTGGCGAGGGGCTTCTCGGAGATCGCGTCACAGCCCAGATCCAGGGCCGCGATCACGTAGTCGGCGTGGAAGCAGTCCGTCGTGACCACCAGCACCGCGTCGGGGGCGGTGTCCCGGATCATCTTCTCGAAATCGGCCGAGTGGTAGACCGGGAGGTCCCCGCCGATGTACCCGCGAGCGTACGCGACCCTCTTCCGGTTGATGTCGCAGAGGCCGACCAGCTCGACGTGCTCGGCGTGGGATTCCAGCAGGGCCCTGCCCCAGGTCGATGAGCCGCGGCTTCCGGTGCCGACGAGGGCGAGACGGCGCCTGCCCGCTGAAGACCGGGCCCCCGAAGCGGCACTGGACATCGCCAACGGCATCACGGCCGCGGCCGCCGCCGCCTTCGCGCCCTGCCCGACGAACTGGCGCCGGTCGATCTCTCGTCGGTGGTGGCTCATCTCGACCTCCTCTTCACCGGATCCCGGGCCGCCGTTGCGGCTCTCGATCCGTCAGCTTCCGGCGTACTCGGCCTGCCACCCCTCGATCGCCGCGGCGTGCGCGCCCCCGCGGTGCACCACCAGGCGGTAGCGCAGGACGAGGGGGCGCTCGGTGGGCACCTCGACCGCATCTCTCCCGGGGAAGACGGGGTTCTGCATGCTCCCCTGCTGACGCAGGATCCACGGCGAAGGGTACCCCGGGTTGCCCGGGTGAGTCAGGATCGTGACGCCGCTGACCCCTCCGTCCTTCCCGTACGGCGCCGAGACATCCACCCACGGACCCGCCCTCACCTGAAGCTCCTCCGGGCTCACCGGCCCGCGGGCGCCGGTGAAGACGAGCCCGTCCGGCATCCTGACCCGGACCGAGAAGCCCCCGTAGCCCTTCTCGTCTTCCGAGCCGCCGATCCGGATGCCGGGTGCCAGCGCCCGGAGGGCGATCACGAAGTCGATGGCGCGTGCATCGTCCACGATCCGCCGGACAGTGATCGAGGCACGCTCCTCGACGAACGGCCCCACTGACCCGAACCGGGGGGAGTGCCAACCCACGACGGCGTCGATGCGAGCGGCCTCGCCCGTCACGCGGGTCTCGACCTCGGCCACGTCGGTGGCGAAGTCCTCGAGGGTCCAACCGTCGCCGAGCCTCTGCTCCCCGGCCCAGAGCTGATGCCAGGCCCAGTAGACCCCGCGCTGGTGCAGGTGGTCTTCGGGAAAGTCCTCGGTCAGGACGTCCCCGTCCAGGCTCATCAGGGGGTGGACGTAGTCGCTGCGCGCGTACCGGCCCTCACGGTCCTTGGGCCTCCGCTGGTAGAAGAGGACCCGCCGGGCCCCGTCCCGGATCTCCACCCCCTCGAGAGTTTCCCGGATCGCCAACGAGGTGGTGCCCGGTGGACCCTCCCCGCCCGGAGTCGACGGCGGGCGGGTGAGGGCCAGGGCACCCAGCAGGACGAACGTCAGCAGAGATCTCACGTGCATCTCGTAGCCTCAGCGGGGGCGCTGGAAGTGGAGCCTCTCGAAGCCCGACGCCTCTCTGGTCCCGACGTCTGTCGTCTCATCCGATCCTCGGGCTGCGCGTCCCTTCATCGCTTCAGAGGCGCGCCCCACAGAACTTGCAGAAGACGGCGTCGGAGTCGTGGCCCCCGGCGCCGCAGTCCGGGCAGGCCTCGGTACTGACCGGGGCCCGGCTGGCCTGGGCGAGCTCCACGGTCACGATGCCCGTGGGCACCGCGATGATCCCGTAGCCCAGGATCATCACCACCGACGCCAGGAGCTTTCCGGCGATCGTCTGGGGAGCGATGTCCCCGTATCCCACGGTGGTGAGAGTGACGATGGCCCAGTACATGCCCTGGGGGATGCTGCTGAAGCCGCTCGCCTCACCTTCCACCAGGTACATCAGCGCCCCGACGATGAGGACGATCGCCAGCACCGTGCCCAGGAAGACGGTGATCTTCCGGAGGCTGGCGTGGAGCGCGGCCCGCAGCATGCGGGCCTCGCCCACGAAGTGGGCCAGCTTCATCACCCTGAAGATGCGGAGGAGTCGCAGGGCCCGGATCACGATGAGCGACTGCGCCCCAGCGAAGAAGACGCTCAGGTAGGTGGGGACGATCGCGAGGAGATCGACGAGGCCGAAGAAGCTCAGGGCGTAGCCCAGTGGGCGTCGGACGGAGACGAGGCGCAGCCCGTACTCCACGGTGAAGAGGATGGTGAATCCCCACTCGAGCGTCCGGAGGATCGCCCCGTGCTGCGCCCGGATGGAGGCCACGCTCTCGAGAAGAACGGTGACCACGCTGGCCACGATGCAGACGAGGAGGGCCACGTCGAAGGCCTTCCCCGCCGGGGTCTCGGCCTCGAAGATGACCTCGTGCAGCCGCTCGCGCCAGGATTGCATCAGGTGCCCAACCGGGGCCTGAGTCTAGCTTCGGGGGACGGCCGAGTCGAGGCGCTACCCTCTGCGGACGCTACCCTTTGCGGTACAGGCCGTTGACCGACACCCGGCGCCCCACGTCGACCTTGCCCTCCGCAAGGACGGTGGGTTCGACGGGTTCCAGCCCCTGGGCAGCCATGTCGCGGTCGAGCGTCGGAGGGTCAACCATGTACATGCGGCGTCCGTTCGGGCGTTCGAAGAGATGGGACACCCCGGGGACCGGAGTGTGTCCCTCGCCGTCCAGGTCGGTCTCGGGCGTGAAGACCGAGACGAGCACGCGCCCCCCGGGCTTGAGGACCCGGGCCGTCTCCGCGAGGGCCGCCCGCCACTCCTCGCCCGTGCGGGCGTTGTGGTAGATCCCCAGGGCCACGACGAGGTCGAACGAGGCGTCGGCCGCCCAGGGCATCACGTCCATCGTCGCCCGGATCACCTTCTCCGCCGCCACCTCCGGGCCCCGGAGCGCGGCGAGACGGTCGCGGGTGCGCGCGACCATGGCCGCGGCGCCGTCCGTCGCCACCACGTCGACACCGTGCTCGGCCAGGAAGACGGCGTTGCGCCCGCCGGCGCAGCCGACGTCGAGGGCTCGGAGCCTCTGCGGCTCGGGCTCGGCCTCGATCAGCGCCTGCAGACGGTGGTCGGCCGGCTTGCGGGCGAACTCCTCGACCTTGTCCGGGTCCTCCCAGAAGGGGTCGACGCTCGCCCGGGTCATGTACTCCTCCGCGCCCCCTCCGCCGTCGGCACTCCTCGGTCCCGCCATCCGCTCGACACGCCCGCTCGGCCGCTCTCGTACGAGGAGGCGAGGCAGCCACGGCAGGTCGACGGCCCGACCGCCGGTGTCTCCCGAGCGTGCAGAGACGGGTCACGCACCCGTGGGCTTCTTGGCCTTCTTGGCCTTCTTCCGCGCCGCCTTCTGCGCGACCTTCCTCGTCTTCTTCCTGGCGGCCGCGGCGGCCCCCGGTCGACGCCGCTCCAGGTCGATGCGGCAATCCGTCAGCAGCGCCACCAGCGCCCCGATCGCCGCCAGCACCGGTGCCGCCACCGAGGCCACGAGCCCGACCGTCAACGGGAACTCGGCCACCACCTCGTTCCCCTGCTTCACCACCACGCGGCGGACGTTGCCCTCGTGGATGAGCTTGCGGACCTCGTCCACGACCTGCTCGCCCTGGAGCTTCACCGTCTCCCACGCGCCACGCTTTGCCATGCCCTGTCTCCTTCCGGACGAGGCTACCACCCCCGCCCGCCGCGCGCGAGCCACCGGCCACGCGCTCAGGACTCGACGTAGGGGATCGTCTGGGGACCCTCGGGCAGGACCGCCACCGGGGCGTCCACCCCGATGCGCTCGAGCTCACGTCCGACGGCGGCTCCGACGTCCTCGAGGGGCTCGATGTGCGCCCTCGCCAGCTCCTCCGGGGACAGCTCGCTGAGCAGCCCCACCCGCGCCTTGAGCTGGATGAGGGCCAGGAGCTGGGCCTCCCACTGGTCGTACATCGAGAAGCCCGGGGCCTCGATCGTGTCCAGGAGGGCCCGCGGCGAGTCGTGTTCGAAGAGCAGCTTCCGGAAGTTGCCGTGTTCGGGAAAGCCGTCGTTGCAGCGCGAGGCGGTGGCGATGTACCCGCCCTGGGCCACGATCTGCGAGGCCGCCGACATCCCCTTGACGGTCTGGTAGAGGTTCTGGTCGAGGGGGAAGCCGCTGTTGGTCGTCACCACGATCGGGAAGGGCTCTTCGCAGGCCACCATCGCCGTCTCCTTCGAGAAGGCGCAGCCCTCCAGGTGGGCCTCGATCGGGTGGCCGCAGAAGAAGCGCGTGATCCGGCGGTCGCGGTTCAGGGTCACGTTCAGGCAGAAGTCGAGGGGCACGAGGGCCCCGTTGTGGCGGATGATCTCCTGGGTCGGGTTCCCCTCGAGAACACCCCAGGTGCTGCGCGGGTGGCCGATCGTCCTCGCGTCGTGGTAGCGGAGGATCGATGCGATGTCGGCCACCGCCGGAAAGATCCCCTTGTACCCTCCGGAGAAGCCGGCCATGAAGTGCGGCTCGATGAACCCGAGCACGATCCGCCGGTCGGCCTCCACGTAGTCGCGGCTCATCAGGACGGCCTCGCCGTCGGACGAGCGACCCACCTCGACCACGGTGGTCGGATCGTGTGAGTCGTGGTTCACGATGCGGTAGCGGGACCGCACGTCCGCACCGACCATGGCCTCGAGCTCCGCCGGGGTGTTCGACCGGTGCGAGCCCGTCCCGTTTACGATGACGAACTGCTCGGGCGGAACATGGCCGAGTTCCTCGAACAGCCAGGGCAGGAGCCGGTCCGACGGCAGGGGGCGCGTCGAGTCGGGGATCACCACTGCCACCCGGTCCCCCGCCTTCACGAGCTCCCGAAGAGGCGCCGAACCGATCGGCTGGCGGACCGCCTCGCGGAAAGCCCGAGCCTCGTCCGCCAGGCCTTCCACGAAGCGGGGTTCGATCAGGGTCACGTGGTCGGACGGGATGTCGACCTCGAGGCCCGTGGTCCCGTACTGCAGGCGCACCTTCATGGGCAGCACCGTACGCCCGGACGGCTCAGCCGGTCAACACGGCGGTGCCGCGACTAGGACGCCAGCGTCTCCCGCACCTCCGTCATCTTCTTGCCAAAGCCTCGCGCCTTGAAGGCGAGGATCACCAGGAAGATCCCGACGACGATGGCCCAGGCCGCGATGAACAGCAGCATGGCCAGGGCGCCCGCTCCCGGCCGCGCCATCACCAACGCCCCGAACAGGACGGAGGCGAGACCACTCAGGATGAGCCACCACTCGCCCTCGATCTCCTTGCGGAGGCGAAGGGCCATGACGATCCTCAGAATGCCGGTGGCCATCGCCCAGAAGGCAATGAACAGGAGCAGGACCAGTGTGGTGATCCCGGGGTTCGTCCACGTGATCAGGCCAAAGGCGATGCCGAGAAGGCCCTCGAGGAGGAGCACCCACCAGTTCTCGTTCTCCTTGCGCCCCCCGAAGGCGTGGAAGACGTCGAAGACGCCGTCGACCAGGACGAAGGCAGCGAAGAGCATCACCAGGGTGGCGAGGGTGAGACCAGGCCACGCGTAAGCAACAAGACCGAAGAGGATCGCGAGGACCCCGCGCAGGAGCAGGATCCACCAGTACCGATTGAGGAGCCGTGCAAGCATGGACAACCTCCGGAGTTCTTGGGGATGCCGGCCACACTGGCCGGCCGTTGCCACTCTAGCCGAACCGCGGGCGCGGGGGAACCGAAGGCGCTCGGAAGGGTCGTATCGGTCCACTCGGGGGTCTTCCCGGAATCGCCGGGCCCAGCAGCGGCAGAGACGCCGGAAGGCGGACCCGACCGCGCTTCACCCGCCGCACCCGGCCCCGCCGCACCCCCGATATAGAATTCCCCGATGCCCATCCTGAAGCTCCCCGGCGGCACCGCGCTCTCCGACTTCCGCCTCGAGAAGCTCAACGCCGCCATCGCCCCCGTCTGCCCGGGGCTCAGCGTCCGCACCACCCAGCTCTGGCACTTCGTCGAGGTCGAGCGGGAGCCCACCGTCGACGAGCAGCGCACCCTGGACCGTCTCCTGCGCTACGGTCCCGAGGGGCCGCCGCCCGGCGACCTCCGCAAGAGGGTCGTCCTGGTGACCCCCCGCGTCGGGACCATCTCCCCCTGGTCCTCCAAGGCCACCGACATCGCGCGGCAGTGCGGGCTCGACGTGGTCCGTCGGGTCGAGCGCGGGACCGCCTTCCACCTCGAGGGGAGCACCGCCGAGGTCTCCCCCGCCCTGCCCGTCATCCACGACCGGATGACCGAGGCGGTGATGGGCTCGCTCGAGGAGGCCGACGAGCTCTTCCACCACTTCGAGCCCAGGCCCCTGAAGGAGATCGACGTCCTCGGACATGGGATCGACGCGATCGCCGAGGCCAACCGGGCGATGGGTCTCGCCCTGGCACCGGACGAAGCCGAGTATCTTCTCGACTACTTCCTGCGTCACCGGCGCAACCCCACGGACGTCGAGCTCACCATGTTCGCCCAGGCGAACTCCGAGCACTGCCGCCACAAGATCTTCAACGCCTCCTGGATCGTCGATGGGCAGGAGAAGCCGCGGTCGCTCTTCCAGATGATCCGGGAGACCGAGAAGGCCCATCCCCAGGGCACGGTGAGCGCCTACTCCGACAACGCGGCGGTGATGGAGGGTCGTACCGTCCGTCGCTTCTTCGTCGACGCCGCCACCGGGCGCTACACCTTCCACGAGGATCCCACCCACATCCTCATGAAGGTGGAGACACACAACCACCCCACCGCGATCTCGCCCTTCCCCGGGGCGGCCACCGGCTCGGGGGGCGAGATCCGGGACGAGGGCGCCACCGGGCGGGGCGCGAAGCCCAAGGCGGGACTCTGCGGCTTCTCCGTCTCGAACCTGCGCCTGCCCGGCTTCGAGCGTCCGTGGGAGGGGCCGGAGTCGCGCCCGGATCGGATCGCCTCGCCCCTGGCCATCATGATCGAGGGTCCGATCGGCGCCGCCTCCTTCAACAACGAGTTCGGCCGCCCCAACCTGGGCGGCTACTTCCGGACCTACGAGCAGGAGGTCGCGGGGACGGTCCGCGGCTACCACAAGCCGATCATGATCGCCGGGGGCGTCGGGAACGTGCGGGCCGAGCACGCCCACAAGGACGGCATCCCGGCGGGAGCCCTCCTCATCCAGATCGGCGGGCCGGGGATGCTGATCGGCATGGGCGGAGGCTCGGCCTCCTCCATGTCCACCGGCGCCAACACCGCCGACCTCGACTTCGACTCCGTCCAGCGGGGCAACCCCGAGATCCAGCGCCGGGCCCAGGAGGTCATCGACCGGTGCTGGGCCCTCGGCGCCGACAACCCGATCCTCTCCATCCACGACGTGGGGGCGGGCGGGCTCTCGAACGCCCTGCCCGAGCTGGCCCACGGGGCCGGGCGGGGCGCGCGCATCGACCTCAGGGCCGCGCCCAACGAAGAGCCGGGCATGACTCCGCGGGAGGTGTGGAGCAACGAGTCCCAGGAGCGCTACGTCCTCGCCATCGCGAAGGAGAAGCTCGACCTCTTCCGGGATCTGTGCGAGCGGGAGCGGTGCCCGTTCGCGGTGGTGGGCGAGGCCACCGACGACGGGCACCTGGAGGTCCAGGACCCGCTCTTCGACAACACGCCGGTGGACATGGACCTTCCCGCGCTCCTCGGAAAGCCACCCCGCATGACCCGCGACGCGAAGCGGGTGAAGCCCCGGCTCGCCCCGTTCCGCGCGCACGGCATCGCGCTGGCGGAAGCCGTCCGGCGCGTCCTGCTCCATCCCGCCGTCGCCGACAAGACATTTCTGATCACCATCGGCGATCGGACGGTCGGGGGTCTCTGCTCGCGAGATCCGATGGTGGGACCCTGGCAGGTCCCGGTGGCCGACTGCGCGACGACCCTCATGGCCTTCGAGGGCTACGCCGGCGAGGCCTTCGCCATGGGCGAGCGGACGCCGCTGGCGGTGATCGACGCTCCGGCCTCGGGGCGGATGGCGATCGGTGAGGCCCTCACCAACCTGGCCGCCGCCCCCGTCGACTCGCTCACGCGGGTCAAGCTCTCGGCCAACTGGATGGCCGCCGCGGGCTCTCCGGGGGAGGACGCCGCCCTCTTCGACACCGTCGAGGCCGTGGCCCTCGACCTGTGCCCGCAGCTGGGGGTGGGCATTCCCGTGGGCAAGGACTCCATGTCCATGCGCACGACGTGGGAGGACGAGGGCCGAGCCCGCGAGGTCGTGGGTCCGCTCTCCCTCATCGTGTCGGCCTTCGCCCTCTGCGAGGACGTGCGCGGCACCCTGACCCCGCAGCTGCGGACCGAGCGGGAGACCGAGCTCGTCTTCGTCGACCTGGCCGGAGGCCGACGGCGTCTGGGGGGCTCGATCCTCGCCCAGGTCTTCGAGCAGACCGGGAACGAGACCCCCGACCTCGAGCACCCGGAGCTCATCGAGGCTCTCTACGCCGCCCTCCCCGAGCTGCGCCAGGCGGAGATCCTGGGTGCCTATCACGACCGGTCCGACGGGGGGCTCTTCGTGACCCTGGTCGAGATGGCCTTCGCCGGACGCACCGGCCTCCACCTCGACCTCTCGCCGCTCGTCGGCGAGGCGCCGGACGACGCCAGAGTCCTGGCGGCGCTCTTCAACGAGGAGCTCGGCGTCGTGCTCCAGACCTGCACCATGGGTCGCAAGGTGGTGAAGGAGATCCTGGAGCGCCACGGCCTGGAGGGCCACTCGATCGGCGAGGTGGTCGAAGGCGACGAGATCCGTCTCAGCTGCGGGGACCGCGTGCTCTTCTCCGAGCGGCGCTCCGCCCTGCACCGACGCTGGTCGGAGACCACGTGGCAGATGCAGACCCTGCGCGACAATCCCGAGTCCGCACAGCAGGAGTACGACCGGCTCCTCGACACGGGGGACCCGGGACTCTCGCCCGCGATCACCTTCGATCCGACGCAGGACGTGGCCGCGCCCTTCATCGCCGGCGGGGCTCGGCCGCGGATGGCCGTTCTGCGCGAGCAGGGCGTCAACGGTCAGGTCGAGATGGCCGCGTCCTTCGACCGGGCGGGCTTCGACGCCATCGATGTCCACATGAGCGACGTGATCGCCGGCCGGGTGTCCCTGGCCGACTTCAAGGGATTCGTCGCCCCCGGGGGCTTCTCCTACGGCGACACCCTCGGCGGCGGCGAGGGGTGGGCCAAGTCCATCCTCTTCAACCCACGCGCCCGCGACGAGTTCGCCGCCTTCTTCAACCGGAAGGACAGCTTCGCCCTCGGCGTCTGCAACGGCTGCCAGATGATGGCTGCCCTGCACGAGCTGATCCCGGGCAGCGAGGGGTGGCCCCGTTTCGTGAAGAACCGCTCCGAGCAGTTCGAGGCGCGTCTGGTGATGGTGGAGGTGATGGAGAGCCCCTCGCTCTTCTTCCAGGGGATGGCCGGCAGCCGGATCCCGGTGGTGACCGCCCACGGGGAGGGGCGCGCTCTGTTCACCCGCGGCCGCCGACCGGAGGACGCGATCGTGGCCCTGCGCTTCGTGGACAACCGGGGCGCACCGACGGAGACGTACCCCTACAACCCGAACGGCTCGCCGCTCGGCATCACCGGGGCCACCACCCCCGACGGCCGTTTCACCGTGGTGATGCCGCACCCGGAACGGATCTTCCGGACCGTCGAGATGTCCTGGCACCCGGACGGCTGGGGGGAGGACAGCCCCTGGATGCGCCTCTTCCGCAACGCCCGGGCCTGGGTCGGCTAGCACGTTCGCGGACGGCCCATTGACAGGCCTGCCGGCACGGATAAGCTTGCGCGGACGCTGCCGCATCACGGGCCCCTCCCGGGGTCCCGGAGGACCACGTGGAGAACGCCATGGATCTGGCGCCGAGCTGGCACCCGATCGACATCACGGTGCTGGTCATCTACTTCGTCGCCATGATCGGCATCGGGGTGGCGGTCGTTCGCCGCGCCTCGCGCGGGCTCGACTCCTACTTCCTGGCCGGGAACGAGCTCCCCTGGTACGTCCTCGGGGTCTCCAACGCCTCCGCGATGTTCGACATCACGGGCACGATGTGGCTCGTCTACAACATCTTCGTTTACGGCGGCAAGGGCATCTGGCTGCCCTGGCTCTGGCCCACCTTCAACCAGGTCTTCCTCGCCGTCTACCTCGCCAGCTGGATCCGCCGCTCCAACGTGCTCACCGGGGCCGAGTGGATCACCACGCGCTTCGGCGAGGGGCGCGGAGGCGAGCTGAGCCGGATGATCGTCGTCGTCTTCGCCCTCGTCAGCGTCGTCGGGTTCATCGCCTACGACTTCCAGGGCATGGGCAAGTTCACCGCCACCTTCCTGCCCTGGGACTGGTCGCCCAACACCTACGGCATCGTCATCATGGCCATCACCGCCGTCTACGTCCTCCTGGGCGGGATGATCAGCGTGGTCCTTACCGACGTGGTCCAGTTCGTCATCATGGCCATCTGCTCCCTGGCCATCGCCATCATCGCCATGCGGGACGTCGGCGCGGAGCAGATCGCGACCCTGGTGCCCCAGGGCTGGGGCGACATCTGGGTCACCTGGAAGATGGGCCTCGACTGGTCGGAGCTGATACCGGCCCTCACCAACAACGTGGAGTCAGACGGCTACTCGATCTTCGGCCTCTTCTTCATGGCCATGCTCTTCAAGGGCGTCCTGATCTCCATTGCCGGGCCCGCCCCCAACTACGACATGCAGCGGATCCTCGCGGCGAAGAATCCCCGCGAGGCCTCATACATGAGCGCGGTGGTCTCCGCCGCCCTGATGCCCCGCTGGTGGATGATCGCCGGGATCACCGTCCTCGCCCTGCACTCCCTCAGCCCGGCCTTCGCCGGGATGAGCGCTCCCGACTTCGAGATGGTCCTTCCCTGGGTCATCAAGGACAAGATCCCGCCCCTGCTCCTGGGCCTTCTCCTCGCCGGCCTCCTGGCCGCCTTCATGTCCACCTTCTCGGCCACGCTCAACGCCGGCGGCGCGTACCTGGTCAACGATCTGTACAAGCGCTACCTGGTGAAGTCGGCCTCTCCCCGGCACTACGTGGCCGCGAGCTGGGTCGGCCAGATCGTCATCCTCGTCGTCGGCATCTTCTTCGGGATGCAAACGGCGTCGATCAACTCGGTGACACAGTGGATCGTGAACGGCCTCTGGGGGGGCTACACCGCCGCCAACGTCCTGAAGTGGCACTGGTACCGCCTCAACGGGTTCGGGTACTTCTGGGGAATGCTGGTGGGGATCGCCGCGGCCCTGGCCATGCCCAGGATCGCCCCGGACCTGCACCCACTCTGGGGCTTCCCGTGGATCCTCCTCGTCTCTGGCATCGCCTGCGTGCTGGGGAGCCTGTGGACCGCCCCGGAGTCCGACGAGGTGCTGGCGCGCTTCTACAAGCAGGTCCGGCCCTGGGGCTTCTGGGGCCCCGTGCTGAAGAAGGTCCAGGCCGAGGACCCGAGCTTCCAGCCCAACCGGCGCTTCGCGCGGGACTCGGCGAACGTGGCCCTCGCCATCGTCTGGCAGATGACGCTGGTGACCATGCCGCTCTACATGGTCCTCAAGAACTGGAAGGGCTTGTGGATCTCGGCCCTCGTGTTCGTGGCGCTGAGCTGGGTCCTGAAGAAGACCTGGAGAGATCACATAGAGGATTGACGCCATGCCTTCCCTCGCCCGCTTCGCCTGGATGACCCTGGTCTGGAACGTCGCCGTCATCCTGTGGGGGGCCTTCGTCCGGGCCACCGGATCCGGTGCCGGGTGCGGGGCCCACTGGCCGCTGTGCAACGGCGAGGTCGTGCCCCGGGCCCCGATGATCGAGACGATGGTGGAGTTCACCCACCGCCTCACCAGCGGCGCGGCCCTCGTCCTCGTCTTCGTCCTGGCGGCCTGGGTCTTCCGGGAACGATCGAAGGGGCACCCGGCCCGCCGGGCGGCGGCGGCGGCGGTCCTGCTCATCATCGTGGAGGCCGCCGTCGGGGCGGCCCTCGTCCTCTTCGGCCTCGTGGCCGAGAACGACTCGGTGGCCCGGGCCCTGTTCATGGCCGGGCACCTCGCCAACACCTTCATGCTCCTGGCCGCCCTCACCCTGACCGCTCACTGGTGCGGCACCGACGCCCCCCTGCGCGGGGACGCGCTGCGGCGCGACGGCTGGGTCTTCGGGCTGGCCTTCCTGCTCCTGCTGGTCGTGGGCAAGAGTGGAGCGGTGGCTGCCCTGGGGGACACGCTCTACCCGGCCCGTTCGCTCCTGGCGGGCCTGGCCCAGGACCTGTCCCCCACCGCGTCCGCGCTCGTTCGCCTCCGGGTCCTCCATCCCCTCCTGGCCGTGGTGGGCACCCTGGGCGTGGCCTTCGCCGCCGCCCGCGCGCTGCAGTCGACCTCCGAGCCCCTGGTCCGCCGGTGGGCCTGGGTCACGGCCCTCCTGGCGATCGTCCAGGTGGGGGCGGGCCTCCTGAACCTGGTCCTCCTCGCCCCGGTCTGGATGCAGATCGTCCACCTGCTGCTGGCGGACGCGGTGTGGATCGCCCTCGTGCTCCTCGCCGCCCGGGCCCTGGCCCTGGCGCCACGGGTGGTGGTCTCGGACCACGCCGAGGCGGCGCCCGCCTGAGCGTTGTTCCTTCCACCCGGAACTCCGCACCGTCACCTTTCCGATGTTCCTGGCGCTCGGCTCCATTCTCCCGCGGTGCTGAATCGCCGATCCAGCCGGGGACGAGGTCCGCGCCTGACGGGCGGCGAATCAGCGGAAGCCTTCGAACAGCATCAGGTCGGACTCTGCCTCGGCTCGCATGGAGAGAGCGAAACGACCATCCGGCGAGACGCTGAAGGCCGGCCCACGAAACTCGGGAGAATGCGGGAGCGGCGCCACGACCCTCACCTGCCCTCCCGCGAAGTCCAGGAGACGGATCATCCAGGGGGCGTCCTCGCGCGAGGTGTCCCGATCGACGAAGTAGATTCCCTCGTCGGCCACTCCCCAGTTCCCGAAAGAGGATCCCAGGGCCTCAACGACCGGCTCTTCGTCCCCTCCCTCGACCGGGACGCTCCAGATGGCGTTCCGCGGATTGGCGAAGCTCGATCGCCGCCTCGCAAAGTAGACGAGCCTCCCGTCGGGCGATTCCATCGGCGCAAACCCCCCTCCACGCGTCACCTGCCGGGCGGTCCCCTCCCGCTCTCCGGTGGAGGGGACCTTCCAGACCTGCCACGTGCCGTCCCGGTTCGAGCTGAAGTAGATCCAGCGTCCGTCGCGCGACCAGCTCGGGGTGAAGTCGGGCGAAGCTGCGGTCGTGACCTGGCGCGACGGTCCGCCCGAAGCACTGACCACGTAGATGTCCGGGTTGTTGCGCCCCTCTCCTTCCGTCGCGGAGTCGAAGGCGACCCACTCGCCGTCGGGCGACCAGCGCGGGCTGCCGACGGCCGCCGAATGTCCCACGGACGTCAGCTGCAGAAGATCCGACCCGTCCGCGCTGGCCGCCCAGATCTCGGCGCTTCCGGTCCGCATCGAGGTGAACGCGACTCGCCCACCATCGGGGGAGTACTCGGGATTCGCGTCGGCCCTCGTTGAGGACGCGAACCTCGTCGCCGTCGGGGCCGCGCCTCGAAGAGCGAGCCTCCAGATGTCGGTGTCGCGGGACCGCTGGGTGCAGGCCAGCCGCCCTGCAAGGGACACCGCCGCACCCTCACAGCCCGATGTGCCCGCGAGCTGGCGCGGGGAGCTTCCGTCGGGGGCGATCCCCCAGAGAACGAGCGCCGAGCCCGAGTAGGGGCGAGTCGAGGGGAGCTCGGAGTCCTGTCCGGTCTCGGGCAGCGCGGCAAAGATGATCTGACCTCCGCCCCGGGCCCAGGCCACCGAACCGATGCCGTGGGTTGGTGAGAGAAACCGAGCATCGCCCCCCGTCACCGGAACGATGGCCAGTCGGTAGCCGTGGGTCTCGATGCGCTTGAACGCCACCCACCGACCGTCGGGAGACAGTGCTGGGCGCCGGTCGCCAATGCCCGAGTCCGGCCCTGTCAGCCTCTCTTTCGAGCCGGTCTGGACTTCCAGGAGAGTCAGTCCCAGGGACCCATCCGGCGTGACCCGGTCCGGCACCACGAGATGCCGGCCGTCGGGAAGCCAGGCCAGACCCACGTCGGGTGGGGCCTGCACCTCCGCCAGGCGCCGTTCCGGGCCGCCGGTCGGGGAGACCAGGAGGAGCTCGGATCCGCCATCCCCACGATCCCGGAGAAGGGCGATCAGGCGCCCGTCGGGCGACCACGCCGGGCTGCCGTCCTGGGCCGCGTCGATCGTCAGCCGCAGCGGCTGCTCGGAGCCGATCGCCTTGACGTAGATGTCCCGGTTGTCCTGGCTCTCGCCATCCCAGGAGAACGCCACCTGCGACCCGTCCGGAGAGAAGGTGGGCTCCGCCTCGCGGCCCGGGTAGGAGGTGAGGGGCACCGCCACGAGGGGGGCCGCGGGAGACGGGGCGTCGTCGGGCTCGGCCGCACGCCAGTACACGCCGACGGCCGCGAGCCCTGCCAGGGCGATCAGCCCCGCCGCCGGCAGCCACCGGCGGGAGCGACTGTCCGGTGACGCCGACGACGCACGGGCCAGCTCCTTCGCAAGATCCCCCGTCGAGTCGTAGCGGCCACGAGGATCCCTCGACAGGCAGCGCTCGATGATGGCCACCACGGGCGGCGGGAGCCTGTCGTTGAGCGCACCCACGGGCGTGGGCGCGGCCTCGATGATCGCCGCCAGGGTCTCGGGAGACGAGCCCTTCTCGAAGGCCCGTTTCCCCGTGGCCATCTCGTAGAGGATCGAGCCAAAGGAGAACTGATCCGAGCGAAAGTCCAGGGGCCGGCCCGCCGCCTGCTCGGGGGACATGTAGGGCGCGGTCCCCAGGATCGCTCCCTCGCGGGTGACCTCCTGCACCGTCGACAGCTCGGACGGCCGCTCCGCGCCGGCCCCCACCTTCGCGAGGCCGAAGTCCAGGATCTTCACGAGCCCGTCCTCGGTGACCATGATGTTCCCGGGCTTGAGGTCCCGGTGCACGATGCCCGCCGCGTGGGCCCGGGCCAGGCCGGCCGCGACCTGGGCCGCGATGGGGAGCATCTCGGCCGCCGGAAGCGGCCCTTCTCCAAGCCGGTCTCGCAGCGTCGTCCCCTCGACCAGCTCCATCGCGATGTAGTGGATGCCGTCCTGCTCGTCGATGTCGTGGATGGTGACGGTGTTCGGATGGTTGAGGGAGGAGGCGGCGCGGGCCTCGCGCTCGAAGCGCTTCAGGCGCTCGGGATTGGAGGACAGCTCCTCGGGCAGGACCTTCACCGCCACCTGGCGGCCGAGCTTGCGGTCCTTCGCCCGATAGACTTCCCCCATTCCTCCCGCGCCGAGAGGCGCAAGGATCTCGAAGGGGCCAAGACGTGTCCCTGGGCTCAGGGCCATCCGCTCATCTCTCCCGTGGGGTTCTGGGACAGATGGTGAGTCCGCAAGGATCGGACGTCAAGCCGACCGTGAAGGTGTGGTCAACTTGTGCCGGAAGGAGCCAGTCTGAGGACGGTGAGCGGCGTCTCAGCGCGCACAGCGTTGCCGGGCTACCCCCTACGCGCCCCCGCCCCGGGCACATCCACGACCACCGTCTCCCCCGACGGGAGTGCGTAGCGCGAGAGACCCAGGGAGCGGATCACCCCGAGCCGCCTCAGCTCCGTCGGGGCTCCCGAGGGCAGACGCAGCTCGCCCTCGCAGTCGGCGGGGAGCGTGATCCAGACGCGGTGCCCTTCGCCCTCTGGCTGCGACTGGAAGCCGATGGGCCCGAGGCCGGTCTGCACGGTCAGCTCGACGGCGGGGAGGTCCCCGAGCTGGGGGCGCACGATCGCCTTGCGGAAGCCCGGCTCCCCGGGTCGGATGCCGGCGATGTCCATGACGAGGAGGAAGAGCGGCGACACCGCAGCGTGGCTCCACTGGTCGGTCGTGTCGGGACGGGGGTTCCACTGCTCCGCGATCGTGTTGTTCTCGGCCACGGAGGGCAGGACTGCCCACCGGTACCGCAGCTCCCGCAAGACGACGTCGATGCGCCCGTGGAGGGCCAGGGCCTGGAGGCGCCAGTGGGCGTTGGCCGGGTAGGACAGGCCCAGCTCCACCGACGACTCGGCGAGGGCAGCGACCGTGTTCTCGGTCTTCCCCCGGGGGCACTGGTCGAAGAGAAGCGCGGTGGCGAGCGAGCGGTCGTCGAGGCGGGCCTCCCTCCCCTCCTCGGTGAACCACGGGAGGTTGGAGACGAACAGGTCGCGGCGCGAGCTCCAGAAGCGCTGGACCGTCGCGGCGAGGAGCGCGTCGGCAGAGGCGCGGAAGTTCGCGGCGTCGCGCGCTTCCCCCACGAGCTCGGCGAGGGGAACGAGCGCGTGCTTCAGGACCCCGGCCGTGAAGAGGTTGAAGGCGCACTGCTTGTGGCGCTGCTGCTGGAAGGCGTCGTGGTCGATCCACACGGCGGGGACGCCCCAGCCCTCGACCGGGAGGAGCTCGTCGCTCCCCCGGCCGTCCAGGAGGTAGCGGGCGAATCGCGCCAGCCGGGGGTACAGCTCCTGGGCGAGGTACTCGTCCCCCGTCTCCTCGTGGTGGCGCCAGACGTCGTGGATGAAGCTGACCCCGTGATCGAGGAGCGGGCCCCAGGGCGTGGCCCCGACCTCACGCTGGGCGATGCGGTTCAGACGGTCCCAGGCCGGCCAGCAGTCCAGAAAGTAGCCCTCCCTCGTCTGCCCGAGGGCGAAGGTGCGCTGGAAGCGCCGCGCGAGGTCCCAGTCCCCGCACACGAGGCGGGTCGCGTGCAGCATGTGGCTGACGTCCCCGCTGTACTGCTGCCGCTCGCGCCCCATTCCGTCGACGATGGTCTCCTGGGCGGCGTTGGCCAGGGTGTTGAAGGCCGCCTCGAAGAGGCGTTGCAGGGGGGGCTCGTCGCACCGGAAGTGCGGGGGCCGGGGCCAGTCGTAGCTGCGGCGCCGAACCCCCACGTCCCGGACGAGCACGGGCTCCGTCGTCTGACGAATGTGGATCTGCAGGAAGCGCAGCGACTCGTAGTCGAAGCACTCGAAGCGGTTTTCCCCCTCGCGGCACACGAACCGCGACCAGCTGTGGAAGTGGGTGTCGAGCCACGGGGGGTTGTCCTCGGAGTGGGACTCCTGGACCATCAGCTCCACCACCGTGCCCGCCGGGGCCTCGACGGTGAAGAACGGGAAGCCCACCATCTGCTCCGCGAGCTCGAACAGGGCCCACACCCCTTCTCCCCGGGCCGGCTCGAAGGTCCACGCCCCGTCTCCCGAGGGGAAGGCGGTCGCGGCCTCCACGAGCTCGAAGGACCCCGGCACCCGGAACTCGAACCAGTCGCGGGGGTCGCGCCTCCATCGGATCCGACCGGACTGGGCGAGGCGCAGCGCCGGACGCGCGGTCTCCCGAACCAGGGGGACCTCACGGGAGACGAGCATCGCGGTGGCGGGGTCGATCCCTCCGTCGGTGAGGTACTCGTGGTAGGTGCTGGCCGCCGCCGGGCGGTTGAGGCTCGCGGCCAGGACGAGGGGGGCGAGCCACTCCTCCCCGGGCTCGAAGCCCGGCTCGGCCCAGCCCGCGGGGCGCAGGCGGGCGTCGAGCTCCTCCTGCAGGGCCCTCAGGTACCAGCGCTTGTACTGTCCCGGGGGGTGAGCACGGTCGAGGAGCACCCTCCATTCCTCGTCGGAGACGATCTGCTGAACGGCCCCGTCCGCCTCCTCGATCCGCAACGCGAACACGAAGCCGGGCTTGCCCCCCGGCCAGGTGCCCTCCCCGTGCCCATAGAACAGCACCTCGGCCGCGATCACGTTCGGCCCGGGCCTCAGATGGGGGGTGAGGTCGACAGGGTCCACCTCGAGCAGACGGGGATCGCAGGGGGCCGGCCCCCACTGGACACGCCGGCCGTTGACCCAGAGCCGATAGCGGCTGTCCGCGGACACCCAGCCCCGGGCCGAGACCGGCTCCCCGACCACCCCCACCTCTCTCCGGAAGAGAACGAAGGTGTTGGCGAGCGTGCGCTCCGAGGGCAGCCAGATCCAGCGCGCGGGAGACAGGTCGACGAGGGATCCTGGCTCCGCCACGGGCCATCCCGCCTGGGCCACTCGGGCGGGTGCGGCCTCCGATCCGGCCTGGGGCAGCAGCGGGGGTGCCGCACCTCCACCCACCGGCGGAACCGGCCTTGGTGCGCCCCCCCGGGAGGCGGCGGGGACGGCCACCGAGGCCGCCACCGAGACACCCAGACGCCGCAGGAAGCGACGCCGCCCCGGTCCAGCTCCCCGCGTCTCGCTCAAGAGCTCCCCCACGGCTGAAGCTCGCTCTCGGCAGGGTACGACCTCGGGCTCAGGACCACCTCACGCGGGGGGATCTCGCCGCTCTCGAGCCAGCGCGACACCAGCTCGAGGGCCGGGCCGGTATTCGAAGGCAGGACAACGGTGGCGGCGAAGGCTCCCTCGTCGACCTGCTTCTGCCCTCCGTCGGGCAGGCCGTCACAGCCGAGGTAGGGAACGCCCGCCCAGTCGGGCCGGTTCGTGGTGAAGGCCCGGCGCACCCCCACCGCCATCCGGTCGTTCTGGGCGGCCACGATCTGGGGCTGGAAGGCCTCCGCGCTCTTGAGGCGCAGCCAGGCCATGACCGCCTTGTCACCGCTGGCCGCCGACCAGTCGCCGTTGAGCACGCGCACCTCGAAATCCTCGCCGAGCACCTCCTTAAGGCCCTCGGCCCGTTGCTGGGTCACGGTGGAGTCGATCGGGCCCTGCACGCTCAGCACGCGGCCCCCGTCGGGGAGGAGGGCCCGGCACTGCCGACCCTGGATCCGGCCGACCTCGACGTGGTCGCCTCCGATCATCACCACCGGCAGCTTGGGGTGGGCGGCGCGGAGCTCGTCCACGTAGCCGGGTCGCAGGTTCACCAGCAGCCAGCCGATGCCGGAGCGCAGCGCGTTGCGGGCCACGCGGGCGAAGGCCTCTCCCACCACCGGCTCGACGACGATCGCCGCGGGGCGCTCCCCTTCGGGGGCGTGGATGGCCTTGAAGAGCTGCTGGATCTGCAGGACCGCGTGGCTCTCGGCAAACACCACCTCCACGTCGAGGCCCACGCGTTGGCCGGTCTCGCGTGCGTCCTCGGCCTGCATGACCTGATAGTCCTGCTCCTCGCTCAAGAGCGACACGAGCACCTTGTGGCTCAATCTCGACCTCCCGGGACGCAGACGTCTGGTTTGGCCGACATGCGGACCCTGCCGAGCGTGCGTGGGCCAGTCTAAACCCGACTCCTGCCCGAGTCACCCCGGAGCGCCCCCCAGGCTATGAGTAGCGCCCCTCGATCTCGCGGTAGAGCGCGGCGGCTTCCCGCCAGGCGGGGCGCTCTCGTGGCTCGAACCGTCGTGGCCGCACCGCCCTCGCCACCATCCGCCGGGCGTCGGCCAGCGACGCCAGCCCGCCCGAGGAGATGGCCTGCAGGAGGAGGTTGCCGGAAGCGGTCGCCTCCGCCGGGCCCGCGAGGACCGGACGACCCGACGCGTCCGCGGTCGCCTGGTTCAGGTAGTCGTTCCGGCACCCTCCTCCCACGATGTGGATCCCGGGCACCGGCTCGCCGGTGAGCTCCGCGATGGTCCCCACCACCGAGGCGTAGCGAAACGCGAGCGAGTCCAGGACGACCCGGGCCAGGCGCGCGGGCCCCTCGACCGGGCCCTGCCCGCCCTCGAGGAGGGCGCTCTGCACCTCGCCGACCATGCTGTCGGGGTTGAAGAAGCGCGGGTGGTCCGGGTAGATGAGCCCCGGCACGTCGTCGAGGGCGGCGACGGCGGCGAGCAGGTCCTCGTAGTCGGCGGGGAGCCCCTGGCGGGCCCACTCCGCCCGGCACTGCTCGAGGATCCAGAGCCCCATCTGGTTCTTCAGGAAGCGGATGGACCCGAAGACGCCGCCCTCGTTCGTGAAGTTGGCGCGGGCCACGGCGTCGTTGACCAGGGGCGACTCACGCTCGACGCCGACCAGCGACCACGTGCCGGAGGAGATGTAGGCCCAGCCGGGCTCGAGGGGCGTGCCCGCCACCGCGCTCGCGGTGTCGTGGGAGGCGGGTGCGAGGACCCGGACCGGCCCCAGTCCCAGCTCCTTCTGCAGGGCGGGCTTGATCTCCCCGAGCTCCGTCCCCGGCGCGACGAGCTCCGGCATCAGCTCCCGCGGCAGGCCGAGGCGCGAGAACAGGTCGTCGGCCCAGTTCCGCGTTCTCACGTCGAGGAGCTGGGTGGTGGAAGCGTCGGTGTACTCCCCGGTGGTGGAGCCGCACAGCGCGTGATGGCAGAGGTCGGGGATCATGAGCAGGCGTCGCGCCCCTGCCGGGAGCCCCTCCCGCACGTGCACGTGGAGCTGGTAGAGGGTGTTCAGGTGGAGGAACTGGATCCCGGTGCGCTGGAAGATCTCCTCCCGCGGCACCTTCCGGAGCACCCGCTCCATCTCCCCTTCGGTGCGTCCCCCCCGATAGCAGACCGGGTCCTCCAGCAGCCGCCCTCCGGCGTCGAGGAGCCCGTAGTCCACTCCCCAGGAGTCCACGCCCACGGTGGAGATCGCCTCGCCGGCCGCGGCCGCATTCGCCCGGCGGAGGCCTTCCTTGAGGCCCTCCACGATGCGGGCGAACGGCCACCGCAGGTGACCTGCGGAGGTCTGTGGTTCGTAGCGAAACCGGTGCACCTCCTCGAGAGACAGGCCGTCCGGGCCGACTCGTCCGAGTATGGCCCGCCCGCTCCCCGCCCCCAGGTCGATGGCCAGGTGGAGTGCCCCGGAGCTCACCGTGCCCACCTTCAGACGATCCCCGACCCGCCGTCGCCCCGGGCCGGACGCTCCTGGGCCTTCTTCTGCCGGTAGCCGCTGGCCCGATAGGCGGCCACGGGGTCGAGGGCTCCCCCGGCCCGGTGCCGGGCCATGGCCAGGATGGGCGTCACGTCCGCAGTGAAGGCCTGCTTGAGCGTCTGCAGGGCCATCACCGCGTCGTTCCTCTCCTGGCACTCGTGGAGCGCCACTCGGTCCACGAGGTGGGCCTGCACGTAGGCTCGCACCAGCTCCACCGCGCTGGTCATCAGCGACTCGATGGGGTCGGTGACGTTGTGGGACTGGTCGAGCATGTAGGCGGGGTCGAAGCCCTCCACCTCCTCGATCTCGGCCTCGACGAGCTCGTTGAAGACCAGGAAGAGCTGGAACGGCTTGATGGAGCCCGCGTCGAGGTCGTCGTCCCCGTACTTGGAGTCGTTGAAGTGGAAGCCGGCCAGCTTCTTCATCTGGATGAGCCGGGCCACGATCATCTCGATGTTGACGTTGGGAGCGTGATGGCCCAGGTCCACGAGGGAGAAGGCCCTGGGCCCGAGCTCCCGGGCGCAGTAGTAGCTGATGCCCCAGTCGTTGAGCAGGGTCGAGTAGAAGGCCGGCTCGTAGAGCTTGTGCTCGATGAAGACGCGCCAATCGTCGGGGAGGGCCGCGTAGATCGCCCCCAGCGCCTCGAGGTATCGGTCGACGGCCCGCCGGAAGTGGACCTGCCCCGGGAAGTTGCCACCGTCACCGATCCAGACGGTGTGCGAGCGCGCCCCCAGCGTCTTACCGATCTCGATGCACTCGAGGTTGTGCTCGACCGCCTGACGGCGGACGGCGGCATCGGTGTGGCTCAGGCTGCCGAACTTGTAGGAGAGCTGCTGGCCGGCCTGGTCCTGGAAGGTGTTGGAGTTCATCGAGTCGAAGAACAGACCGCGATCGCTGGCGTACCGCTTGAGCTCCTCGCTGTCGTCCGGTCTGTCCCAGGGGATGTGGAGCGAGATCCCCGGCGTCACCCGCACGAGGCGGTTGATGACCTCGCAGTCGTCGAGCTTCTCGTAGATGCTCCGGGGCTCGCCGGGTCCCGGGAAGCGGGCGAAGCGGGTCCCTCCCGTTCCGACGCCCCAGGAGGGGACCGCCACGCGGAATCCCATCGCCCGCTCGGTCAGGCGCTCGACGTCGATCCCCCGCCGGCCGAGCTGGCGGCCGAGGTGCGCGTAGTCCTCCTCCAGGATCTCGAGGCCCGGGCGGCTGTGCTCGGCGACGAACTCGTCGGAAACGGTGAAGGCCATCGATCCTCCTGTGTCTTCGGCCGGTCTCCGGTGCGCGGGCCCTCTCCGGCAACGCCCAAGATGATAGTCGCTTGGCCGTTCGGTGAAACGAGCCGTTTGGCTCAGATGGGGCCCCGTTCCGGGCATGAGACAAGGGGTCTAGATCGACCCCTTCCGCGTGGTAGAGTCGAGTCGCTTCGAGGAGGAGCGGCTGGTCCCGACGGTCGGGGCCGCGGGAGGGGGCTGGTGCGAGAGGCGACCGCCGTCACCAACGCCAGGGTCCTCCTGCTCCTTCTGGCCTTCGCCCTGGTGGCCTCCGGTGCGGCGCCGGAGAGCCGGGAGGCCGGCCGGTCCGGCAGCCTTCCTCAGGGCACCACCGTCCACCGCGACCTCGCCTACGTCACCGACGGGCACCCCCGTCAGAAGCTCGATCTCTACCTCCCCGAGGCGAGCGCCTCCCTCCCGCTGGTCGTCTACGTCCACGGGGGCGCCTTCCGGATGGGCGACAAGGCCGACGACCCGCCCCTCGAGTACGTCGCCGAGGGCTACGCCCTCGCCTCGATCAACTACCGGCTGAGCCAGCACGCCCTCTTCCCCGCCCAGATCGAGGACGGCAAGGCAGCAGTGCGCTGGCTGCGGGCCCACGCCGCCGAGTACGGGGTGGACGCGACGAGGTTCGCGGCCGGGGGGGTGTCCGCCGGCGGGCACCTGGCCGCGATGCTCGGCGTGACCGGGGACGTCGGGGATCTCGACGTCGGGGAGCACCTCGACGTCTCGAGCCGCGTGCAGGCCGTCCTCGACTACTTCGGACCCACGGACTTCCTCCAGATGGACGCCCACCGCCTTCCCCATGGGATGGTGCACGACGCCCCCGACTCACCCGAGTCGCAGCTCGTGGGCGGGCCCATCCAGGAGCACCCGGACCGCGTCGCCCGAGCGAACCCCGTCGCCTACGTGACCGCCGACGACCCGCCCTTCCTCATCGTGCACGGGGATCAGGACCCCCTGGTGCCGCACCACCAGAGCGTCCTCCTGGCCGAGGCCCTGAAGAGGGCCAGCGTCCCCGTCACGTTCTATACCGTCGAGGGCGGAGGCCACGGCGGCTTCGACGACCCCAGGGTGGAAGAGCTCACCCGGGCGTTCCTGAGGCAGCACCTCCGCTAGCTCGACAGAGCCGCCTGCAGCATCGCCTTCGCGTAGGCCACGTTGTAGACGAGCCCCGCGTAGCCTCCCCCACCCGGGTAATAGGGATCGAAGCCCTCCCGCTCCCGGTCGGCGTCGAGGGCCCGTGGGTGCTCCGGATACAGGGCGCGGGGGTACCCCTGGCGCACCAGCTCCTTCATCACCGCGAACATGTCCACCTGGCCCTCGTCGGGGAAGACCTCCACGTAGTCGACGTAGGGGGTCTTCACCCGGACGTTGCGGAAGTGCACGTGGTTGATCCGATCCCGCTCCCCGAAGTACCGGCACACCTCCACCGGGTCCTCGTCCATCTCCCGCGTGACCCCGCAGTCGTAGGTGATCCCGTTGGCCGGGCTATCGACGATTCCGATGAGCTTCTTCCATCCGTCGAGGGTGGCCATGATCTGCTCGGACCCCCGGCTCAGGGGCACCGGGGGATCGTTGGGATGGAGGGCCAGGCGGACGCCCGCCTCCTCGGCCACCGGAACCACCGCCTTCAGGAAGTAGGTGATGTTGTCCCACATCTCGTCGAGGGTGTGGGTCCCGACCTCGGGCAGCGGCGGGAGGTCCTTCGACAGAGAGTAGTCGTACCCGGTCATGCCGGCCCCGCCCCGCCCCGGCACCTCGTGGTAGCCCTTCATCAGCCGGTGGGCGTAGAAGTTGTACTCGATCACCGGCAGTCCCGCCTTCCCGGCGGCACGGATCGACGCGATGACCTTCCCGATCTCCTCGTCACGGCCCGGCCGTCCGTAGAGCGTGTTCGAGAATCCCCCGATCATCAGGTTGCAGACCTCGAGACCTTGGTCTGCAAATCGCTTCCTCAGCTCCTCCAGCGTGGCCTCGGCCCACGGGATCGGCCCCCCTCCCATGAGGACGTGGTCGATGCCGATCTGCTTCAGCTGGCGCATCGTCTTCGGGTCGGCGTCGGCGCTGACGCCGAGGCACAGCTTCGGCACCCCCTCGCCCTCCGGGGGAGGCCAGTCCACGCCGGCGCCGGCGGCCCGGGCGGCGGACGGCGCCGCGGCCAGCACCCCGGCCGCCCCCGCGCCCTTCAGGAAGCCTCTTCGGGAGAATCCAGGTTTCATCAGGCAGCCCTCCTTGCCGTTCAGTCCCCGCCTGATTAGACCAGCCCGAGACCTCGGTGCGAAGGGAAAAGCACCGCGTCGCGTCGCACCCGGGTGGGATAAGATCGACGGGCCTCGCGACGGCCCCCCGGGCCCGGCCTCGCCCACGCCCCGGCAGCGCGTCAGGAGGCGCTGGACATGAATCGCGACAAGATGCTCGAGCGGGCGCTGGCCCGTACGGAGCCCTGGGACATGGTCGTCGTGGGCGGTGGCGCCACCGGGGTCGGCGTCGCCGTGGACGCCGCGGCCCGCGGCTACGACGTGCTCCTCCTGGAGCGGGCCGATTTCGGCAAGGGCACGTCCAGCCGCTCCACCAAGCTCGTTCACGGCGGGGTGCGCTACCTCGAGCAGGGGAACATCTCGCTGGTCATGGAGGCGCTCCACGAGCGGGGCCTGTTGCGACAGAACGCCCCCCACCTGGTCAGCGACCTCGCCTTCGTGGTGCCCAACTACGAGTGGTGGGAAGCCCCCTTCTACGGGCTCGGCCTCAAGGTCTACAACCTGCTGGCGGGCCGGTATGGCTTCGGGGAGTCCCAGATCCTCTCCAAGGAGGAGACCCTCGAGCGACTCCCCTCCATTCGGACCGAGGGGCTGCGGGGGGCGTCGTCTACTACGACGGGCAGTTCGACGACGCGCGGCTCCTGATCAACATGGTGACCACCGCCGCCGAGCAGGGGGCGATCCTGCTGAACTACGCACCGGTGACCGGGATCGCCCGGGACGCCGACGGGTACGTGAACGGCGTGGTGGCCCACGACGGGGAGAGCGGTCGCGAGCTAAGGGTCGGTGCCCGCGTCGTGATCAACGCGGCCGGCCCCTTCTGCGACGCCGTGCGACGGATGGCCGACCCCAAGATCGCTCCGCTCATCGCCCCCAGCCAGGGGATCCATCTCGTCTTCGACGGGTCGTACCTGCCCGGGCGAAGCGCCATCATGGTGCCCCACACGAGCGACGGGCGTGTGATGTTCGCGATCCCGTGGCACGGCCACACGCTCGTGGGGACGACCGACACACCGTTGAGCCAGCCCTCGATCGAGCCACGGCCGCTCGACGAGGAGGTCGCGTTCGTGCTGGAGACGGCCGGCCGGTACCTGCGACATCCCCTCACCCGGGCCGATGTCCGGAGCGTGTTCGTGGGGATCCGTCCCCTGGTGCGCGTGGGCGAAGCCAAGAGCACCGCGACCCTGTCACGCGACCACACGATCCACATCGACGCCTCGGGTCTGCTCACCCTCACCGGCGGGAAGTGGACGACCTACCGGAACATGGCCGAGGACTGCGTGAACCAGGCGGCCACCCTGGGCCGGCTGCCGGAGAAGCCCTGCCCCACCCGCGCCCTCAACATCCACGGCTTCCACCGCGAGGCGTCGGAGTTCGGCGCCCTGGCCGTCTACGGCTCCGATGCCCTCCTGATCCGCGACCTGATGGGCTCCGAGGCCGGGCTGGAGGCGCCGCTCCACCCGGCGCTGCCCTACTCCGGAGCCGAGGTGGTCTGGGCCGCCCGCTTCGAGATGGCCCGGACGGTCGAGGACGTGCTGGCGCGGCGCACCCGCGCGCTCTTCCTGGAAGCGCGGGCGGCCATCGAGATGGCTCCGAGGGTGGCCGGGCTGCTGGCCCGCGAGCTCGAGCGGGACGAGGCGTGGGCACGCGCGCAGGTGGAGGAGTTTCGCGCCCTGGCCGAAGGGTATTTGATCGCCTGAGCCCCGCCCGTCGGCGCGGGTGAACGATGAGCCCGGAGGCTCGTGGGGTTCTTGCGGCCGCGTCTCCCCGGAAGGCTGCTACTCGCCGTTCTCCAGGGTGACCACCGCATACGGCTCCAGCTCGACCCCGAGCTCACCGGCCTCCGAGCTCACCACGGTGCTCCCGAAGCGTCGCCGGAACCCCTCGGGCGCGCTGGTGGCCTCTTCCACGGACGACAGGTCCAGGGAGCGCAAACGGAAGGGCCGGTTCCGGGGGAGCCCGACACAGAAGACGCGGCGGCCCTCCGGCTCGAGGTTCGCGACCAGCACCCGGTAGCGCCCCCCGCGACGCAGGGCCAGGCCCTGCGCGGACAGGGGCCGTGACGAGCTCAGCGGCAGCAGCTCCTCGTCCAACCCTTCGTTCACGTCGGCGAGGACGTGGAAGACGGGGAAGACAGCGCCGGGCGTCGAGGGAAAGCGGTCCGGCAGCGGCGAGCCCTCGGCGCGCTCCATCACGCCCCGCCAGCCGGCGGTCTCGTAGAAGGTGACGCTCGCCGCCCCGCCCTCGGTCAGGGCCCGGATCGAGCCGAGGGTCCAGCCGGCGGCGAACAGGGACATCTGCCGTGGGTCCACCGACGCCGGGAGCTCCCCGGGGGCGGGCTCTGCCTCCGGGCCCGTGGCATTGGGGTTGAAGCGCATCCGGAGCGTCACGGGAGACACGCCCACCGGGCGCCCCCTCGAGAAGGCCCGCGCCGAGGCTACCGTCATCTTCTGCGCCTCGAGCGTCTCCACGATCGAGGCCTCGTCGAAGGCGTGCACCTGGGGGTTGATCGAGTAGGTGAGGCAGTCGGCGACGTCGGCGTCCGGCCTCTCGCGGTTGAGCTCGGTGAAGAACGCGTCGGTCCCCAGCCCGATGGGAACACCCGGGAGGGAGGGGCCGAGAAAGCGCCGCGCGGCCTCACCCCAGCGCGCGGAGGTGCTCGTCTCCGCTTCGTGGAACACCAGGAGACGAGCGACCTGAGCCCGCAGGTCGGTGAGCGCCCAGGCCAGCCTCTTCAGCTCGGCGTCCGCCGAGTCCGTGAGATGAACCGCCAGCTCGAGCGGCACGCCGACCGCCGCCGCCGCCGCGTCCGCCCGCTCGAGTCGGTCGGCGAAGCCCTCGACGCGAAGATGAAGGTCGACTCTCAGGTGCGCCGGCCGGAGCATCCTCAGGCGATCCACCTCCGCCCCGGACAGCGGGGCGTCGTCCGACGCCTGGCCGAGTCCGATCGCGGGTCGGGTGAGGGCGACCTCGTTCAGCTCGAGCGTCAACCGCGTCTCGCCTTGCGGTCGCGTCCGGGATTGCCCACCGCCCAGGAGGCGGATCTCGACCTCCTGCTCGATCCAGGTCCCCGCCTCGACCTCGAAGGGGAAGCCCCGCTCCAGGGGGCGGCAGTAGGTCTTGTACGACGCGTCGGTCCAGTTGCGCTGGTCTTCCATCTCGAAGGTCTCGCCGGCCATGCGGACCTCGACACTCGTCCCGGGCTCGACCTCGTGGGTGATGGCACGGATCCCCTTGAAGGGCTGATGGGGTGCGATGGCCTCGGGGAAGCGCCCCTCGACGACGTCTCCGTCGACCTGCTCGATCCGGCACGGCCGGCCCGGCAGGTCGCCGACCGGGTGCAGGACGCAGAAGCCCACCCGGTTGGCCCGGAAGGCCGAGAGGGCCTCGCCCGAGAAGCGATAGGTGACCCGCCCGTTCGGCTCGCCCTGGACCAGGCCTTCCCACCGGAAGTCGAGATCGCCGCCCCTGCACTCGGCTACGAAGCGGACCGCGAAGCGGTCGGCTTCGATCCTCGTCTCGAGGCTGCCGATGCGCGGCGTGACCGTGGCCCAGTTGTGATCGCGGACCGCCGCGTAGACGCCCCGCAACAGCTCGCGGTCCCCGAGACGGAGATAGCGCAGGAAGCCCGTCGCCGGCTCGAGCTCGGCGGTGACGGGCCCTGCCTTCAGGGCGAGCCGCTCGCCGGCCGGGAGCGCGCCCCCCAGAAGCCACCTGGCAACGTCGTCGCGGTCAGCCACGCCTCACCCCCGTCCCTCAGAGGTCCGTGATCTCGGCCACGCTGCGGCGGATGCTCTCCGGGTCCAGCAGCTTCTCCTTCCAGTCCGGCTGGAAGACGCGGGACCGGGCCTTGTCGATGGCCACCATCGCCCCGTCGGAGAAGGGGAACCCGGCGTAGCCGAAGACGATGGCGAGGATCGTGCGCATGTGTCCCATCAGGAAGGCCCGCACGGCCTCCTCCGGCACGCCGCGGGCGACGATCTCGTCCCCCAGCTCCTTCACCGACTGCACCAGCATGGCGGTGAAGGTCTCGACCAGAACCGGCTCGAGCATCGCCATCTGCTCCACGGTCACGCGGTGGGCGCCGAGGACCGGCGCCCGTGCGTTGCCGTACATGTCGATGGCCACCCGCTCGCCCCTGGCGTAGTCCTCCTCGGGTCCCCGGTGCAGGGCGCAGACCACGTGCTGGCTGGCGTGGACGCCCCCGAACCAGTCCGTGCGCTTCTCCTCCTCGGTGTCGTCGTTGAACAGGGGCGGGTGGCACGGATGCGTGACGAAGTAGGACAGGTCCTCGCGCACGGGCATCACGCCGGCGTGGGCGGCCGCCGGATCGAGGCCCATGAGCATCGAGCGCGCCGGAAGCCGGGGCACGATGTCCGTGGTGATCCGACGGATCAGCCGGTCGGGCACGGCCAGGATCGTCACGTCCGCGGTGGCGATGGCCTCGGCCTGGGACGTGGTCTCGAGGCCGCGGTCCCGGAGGCGTGCGATCCCCTCCTGACCCACCTCCACATACGCCACCTCGTACCCCGGGCGGTCCTTGAGATTGTCGGTGATCCGGCAGCCCATCTTGCCGCCGGCGCCGAGAAGCGCCACGCGTGTCGTCATGAGTCCTCCTTACGGGTCAGGAGCGGGGTCCTGGGGTCGCAGGCCCAGGACGAGCCGCCCGAAGTAATCGTCGGCCCCGTTCTGGCCACCCTTGAGCGAGATCTGCAGGCCCTCGAAGCGAGCCTCCCGGGCGCTGGCCCGGCACAGCGGGGCCCCGGGGGCCACGGGGGTGACGATGCGCAGGGCGTAGATGCCCAGCTCCCGCGAGACGTGCCCGCAGGTGTCGCCCCCCGTCACGCAGACGCGGCCCAGCCCGGCCCGCGAGAGCAGCTCCCGGAGCATCCGCCCCTGGCGAGTCCCGAGCATCCGGCCGATCCGCTCCGGCCCCTGGCCCGCACGCTCCACCGCGGCGCGGGTCTCGGCGATGCGCGGGTCCTCGGGGCCGCGTGCGGAGTGCACGATCACCGAGCGGCCCTCGCCCAGGAGGCGCAGGGTCTCCTCGACCGCGCGCCGGTGCTCGCCGTCGGCGGCCGCCTCGTCGACGAGCGCGGTGGTGTCCAGGGCCAGCTCGGCGAACCCACGGCCGAGAGCCCAGTCGATCTGCTCCGCGGTGCCCGGCGCGCAGCTTCCCGACATCACGAGAAGCCGCTCGACGGGCCCGGGGGAATCGAAGCCCCTCGGCTCCTCGACGATCCCCTGAGCCCGCAGGTGCATGCCCAGCGCGAACTCGAAGCCCGAGGAGCCCACCAGGAAGACGGGATGCTCGCCGCGCAGCCCGTGGATCAGGCGGCCGATCTGGAGCATGTGGTCCTCGGTCAGGGTGTCGAAGAGGACGATCGGGTGGCCTTCCTCCCGCAGCGCGTGGAAGCGCGCGTCGACATCCGCCTCGCTCCGGGAGAGATGGAGGATGTCCATCAGACCGACGGTCTTGTCGGTCTGCTCGGCGAGGTGCCGTCGCAGGTCGCTCTCGCGCATCGGCGTCACCGGGTGGCGGCTCATCGTCGGGTGGCGGTCGAGACGGTACGTCGTCTCTCCCACGCGGGCAAAGAGGTTCCCGAACACCACGTAGCGGCGCAGGAAGGGGGCGCCCACCATCAGGGGCACCAGGGGCGGGTGGAAGACCTCGAACCCGATGTCGACGGCGTGGCCGATGCTGCCGACGCGCGGGGAGGAGTCGAAGGTCGAGCAGACCTTGTAGTGGACGAACTCGGGCTGGAGGTCGGCCAGGAAACGGAACTTCGGGCCCAGCTCCCCGTCCATCTCCTCGGGCGTCATCGTCCGGCTGACCCCGGCCAGCCCCAGCGCCTGGACCCCCGGGAAGGACCGCTCGGCGCTTCGCGGCTCGGGCGGATCGAGGAAGAGCGCCGCCGGGATGCCGTTCAGCTCGAGGCACTCCATGGCGTCCGTGGAGCCGGTGAAGTCGTCCCCGTAGAAGGCCATGAGCAGCTTCGGCATCGGTCTCCCCCTTCGAGCGGCTCCTTTCCGAGCGCGGGGTGGCGGGCGAGCAGCGCCCGGCCGTCGCGGTGGGCATGGATCGGCGGCCGGCTCCGCTTCCTCAGGAGCACGAGCCCGGAGAGACCGACCTGATGGATGCTCACCGTCACGCAGGTGCCCGCCGGCCGCCGCCACCCGTGGCTCGGGTCGACGGGACCGAGCCACGGCACGCACGGTGAAGTCTATCTGCTTTCAGGCCGCGAGGGCGCGTCGGACGTGTCGGCCGAGGGTCTGCAGGGAGTAGGGCTTCTGCAGGAGGTGGACTCCCCCCTCGAAGACTCCGTGACGGGCGACGACGTCCTCGCCGTACCCTGACGTGTAGAGCACTCTCAGGCCGTTTCGCCCCTGGGTCAGACGGGTGGCCAGCTCACGGCCGTTCATGTCGGGCATCACGACGTCGGTGAGGAGGAGGTGGAGGGGGCCGTCGTGCCCGGCGGCCACGGTGAGCGCCTCGTGCGGGCCGCCGCACACCAGGACGCGGTAGCCGAGCGACTGGAGCTGCTCGGCGGTGACCTCACGCACCGTCGGGTCGTCCTCGACGAGAAGCACGGTCTCGGTGCCGCGCAGGGCCTCTGCGGGACGGGATGCCGGCACCACCTCGGTCTCCGCCGGCGCCTCGGGAAGGTAGAGGCGGAACGTGGAGCCGTGCCCCGGGGTCGAGTCCACCTCGACCCAGCCGCCGTTCTGCTCCGCGGCGCCGTAGACCATGGCGAGACCGAGCCCGGTGCCGGAGGTCTTGGTCGTGAAGAAGGGCTCGAAGATCCGGCGCTGGACGTCCGCGCGCATCCCGTGGCCGGTATCGCGCACCGAGAGCACCACCACGTGTCCGCCCCCCTCCGGACCGGGGACGCCGAGCAGATGGGGCCGTCCCGTCCGCTCGACCTCGAGAGTGAGGAGGCCGCCGTCGGGCATCGCGTCGCGGGCGTTGGTCACGAGGTTCAGGACGATCTGCTCCATCTGGCCATGGTCGACCACCACGCGACAGGGCACGTCGGCCAGCCGGACCCGGAGCCTCACGTCCTCTCCGATGGTGCGGGCGACCAGCGACTCCATCCCCTCGACCACCGCGCGCAGGTCGAGGACCTTCGGCTCGATCACCTGCTGGCGGCTGAAGGCCAGCAGGTGGCGCGTGAGGGAGGCGGCACGCCACGCCGACCGATCGACCTCCGACAGCCAGCGGTGGACGGGAGACCCCTCGGGCACCTTGCGGAGGGCCAGGGTCAGGTTCCCGGTGATGGCGGTGAGCAGGTTGTTGAAGTCGTGGGCGACGCCGCCGGCGAGCCGCCCCACCGCCTCCATCTTCTGGGCCTGCCGCAGCCGGGCCTCGAGGGAGCGGCGCTCCTCCTCCGCGCGGTGCCGCTCGCTCACGTCCCTGATGATGCTCTGGACAGTCCCGTCCGGCATCCGCTTCGAGCTCATCTCCACCGGCGTGTGGCCGCCGTCCTTCCGGGTGAGGAACCGCTCGGCCACGACCGTCCCGCCGCGGTCGACACACTCGTAGTCGAAGGGGACGCGCGCGCTCTCTTCGCGCGAGAAGAGCGACTCGATGGTCCGGCCCAGGATCTCCTCGCGACGATAGCCGGTGAGCTCGGAGGCACGGCGGTTGACCTCCGTGATCCCCTCGTCCCGCGTGCCGAGGACGATGGCATCGGCGGCGAGATCGACGAGACCGCGGTAGCGCTGCTCGGAGGCGCGAAGGGCGGCTTCCTGCCGCCGCAGCCGCTCGATCGCGCGCCGAAAGCGTCCCGCGACGGTTCCGACGACCATGGCGGTGATGGCCAGGATCACCGTCGAGTCCAGAATGTCCCCGACGAGGGTGTCGGCGCCGCCGGTGCCGCCCACCGTTCTCCGCGCTTCGGCAACGAGCACCGCCGTCGTCGCCGCCACGCTGAAGGCCGTGGTCACCGCCAGCGTGGCGCGGTCGAGGAGCACACCGCAGAGGACCAGGGCCGCCGGCATCAGCAGCATGGCCGGGGCGCGGAACCCCTGTCCCGCGGTGACCGCGAGACCGGCGGCCAGGAGGGGGAAGCTCAAGACCTGGATCTGGGCGGCTCGATTCGGTCGGCGACGCCCGTTCAGCCACAGGGCAAGGCCCATGGCGAGGATCCCGACCCCGAGGACGGCCAGAGCCGAACGAACGGTAGGGACGCCGAGGATCGGGCCCCGCAGGGCGACCAGCACCATCCCGGCGATGCTCGACCAGCCGACGAGTTCGACGCTCCGGCTGGACGAGGACTCTTTGAGATCCCCCGGGGACATCGCTGACGGGAGGGTCTCGGCCCGGGCGGGAGGGGACGGGTCGCCCTCGGTCGGGGCGTGCTGGAGTGCGGGGGCACAGGGTGGGGGCTGGACCGCCATGACGAAGCAGTGAGCAGGAAGCATGCCAGGAAGCAGGGCGCGCCTCATCAGCCACTTGCGGGTCTGGCCGTCCGTCCCGTGGAAGCCTCGTCCAGCGCACAGACAACGGGACGGCGGCGCCTCGGCATCCTCAGAAGATCACCCCGCTCCGCGTGCACTTCGGTAGAATGTCGACGATCGGAGGCCCCACGTGAGCGTGACGGTGCGGTTCAGGGTCAACGGGACCGAGACGAGCGTCACCACCGACCCGGAGCGACGACTACTGGACGTGCTCCGCGAGGAGCTCGGGCTGACCGGCACGAAGTACGGCTGCGGCGAGGGCCAGTGCGGCTCCTGTCTCGTGTCCGTGAACGGGAACCCGGACCGGTCCTGCCTCCTCCCCGTCACCGCGGTCGACGGCAAGGCTCTGACCACCATCGAGGGGCTGGCCCGCGGCGACACCCTCCACCCCGTCCAGCAGGCCTTCATCGAGGAAGGCGCGATGCAGTGCGGCTACTGCACGAGCGGCATGATCCTGGCCGCGGTGGCTCTGCTCGAGGAGAAGGGCGACCCGACGGACGAGGAGATCGTCGCCGGGATGGACGGTCACCTCTGCCGCTGCAACGGGTACGTGAAGATCGTGAACGCCGTCCGCCGGGCGGCGGAGACGATGCGGGCGGCGCGCCATGGATGAGACCACGCTCGCCGTCGACCGCCGCACCTTCCTGCAGGTCCTGGGGTCGGGGCTTCTCATCACGGTGACGACCCCGGAGGCCTGGACCCAGGGAAACGGGATGGCGGTGTCCGCCCGCCTCTACCTCAACGAGGACGGCACGATCACGGCACTGAGCGGGAAGGTGGAGGAGGGGCAGGGCCCCCGAGCCGAGCTCTCCCAGGCCGCGGCCGAGGAGCTCCGCGTGGCCGTCGAGCAGGTGCGCCTGGTCATGGCCGACACCGACCTCGTCCCCGACGACGGCATCACCGCCGGCAGCCGCACGACCCCGCGAAACGTGCCCGAGATGCGCCTGGCCGCGGCCACCGCCCGGGAGCTGCTCACCGCGCTCGCGGCCCGGCAGTGGGCGGTCGACCCGGCCACGCTCGAGGTCCGCGACGGCGTGATCACGGGCCCGAGTGGCAAGAGGATGACGTACGCCGACCTGGCAAAGGCCGGCGAGGTGGCCGCGACCCTCGAGACCTCGATCCGCACCGACGTCTCTCTCACTCCGGTCCCCGAGTGGACGGTCCTGGGCCGTTCCGCGGCTCGGCCGAACGAGCGCGACCTCGTCACCGGCGCTCACCGCTTTCCGTCGGACGTCGTGCGCCCGGGAATGCTGTACGGCAGCGTCCTGCGACCGCCGGCCCACGAGGCCACCCTCGAGGCGATCGACCTCTCGGCGGCGAAGGCCATGGAGGGCGTCGTCGCCGTCCACGAGGGCGCGTTCGTCGGCGTCGCGGCGTCCTCGTCTCACCGCGCGAGGCGGGCACTGGAGGCCGCCGCCGCGACCGCGTCCTGGAAGACCGCCCCTTCGTCCGTCTCGCACGAGTCCATCTTCGATCACCTGAAGACTCACGCCCGACGGGACGAGGCGCGGACGGAGGAGCGCGGCACGCCCGAGCGGGCGCTGGCCCAGGCGGATCGCGTGCTGGACGAGTCCTATCGCGTCGCCTACATCGAGCACGCCCCCATGGAGCCCCGCGCCGCGGTGGCGGAGTGGGACGGAGACCGCCTCACCGCCTGGGTCGGATGCGACGGACCGTTCCGGGCTCAGCAGGCCCTGGCCGAGGAGTTTGGCATCGCGCGGGAGAGGGTCCGGGTGATCGTGCCGGACATGGGAGGAGGGTTCGGGGGGAAGCACACCGCCAACGCCGCCCTGGAGGCGGCGCGCCTGGCCCGGGCCGCCGGGAAGCCGGTGTCGGTGCAGTGGACACGCGAGGAGGAGTTCACCTGGGCGTACTGCAGACCGGCGGCGGTGATCGAGTGTCGCGGAGGTCTGACCGGCGACGGGGCGCTCGTCGCCTGGGACTTCACCAGCATCAATCCTGGAGGGTCGGCCCTCGACACCCCCTACGCCATCCCGAACATCCGGGTCGCCTCCGTGGGCTCGGACTCTCCCCTGCCCCAGGGCTCCTACCGGTGCCTGGGCGCCACGGCCAACAACTTCGCCCGGGAGTCCTTCATGGACGAGCTGGCGGCAGCCGCCGGCGTGGACCCCCTGGAGTTCCGGTTGGCGCACCTCGACAACTCGCGCCTGAGGGCCGTTCTCGAGAGAGCCGCGAAGGAGTTCGACTGGACCGCGCGCCGCAAGCGGGCCGTCGACGGCCGGGGCGTGGGCCTGGCCTGCGGGACGGAGAAGAACTCGGTCGTGGCGGCCTGCGTCGAGGTCACGGCCGATCGGGAGAAGGGCACCATCGAGGTCACCGAGGTCTGCGAGGCGTTCGAGTGTGGGCCCATCCTCAACCCGGCCAACCTCACCTCTCAGGTGCAGGGCTGCATCATCATGGGGCTGGGGGGCGCCCTCACCGAGGAGATCGAGTTCCGAGACGGGAAGCTCCTGAACCCCCGCTTCTCCGGGTACCGCGTCCCCCGCTTCCGGGACGTCCCGCGAATCGACGTCCACCTGGTCGAGAACCGGAGCATCCCCCCGGCCGGCGGCGGGGAGACGCCAATCATCGCGGTGGCCCCGGCCATCGGGAACGGGGTCTTTGCCGCCACTGGGCGGCGTCCCCGCTCCATGCCCCTCCGCCTGAGCTAGGGAGTGACGGGGACCCAGACACCAGTCGGCTCGTCCGGGATGGTGAGGAGAGCAGCCGACCGAGAGTCGCGCGGGACGCCCCCAGGCGTGAGATCAGCTGAGGTGTCCCCGACGCTCCTGCGGACCAGGCTCGCCTGATCCGCTCGAGCGTCTCCTCACGCCGAAGAACGGGAGAACGTCGGGATGCCCCGGCAAGTGGGGGGCGGCAGCAACGGCGAGGCTCAGCACGGCGAACTCGACCAGTCCAACGAGGACTGAGCCCTCGAACCCGTAGGAGCCACCGGTCAACCAGTCGGGGCCGGTGAGCCTGGTCAGGAGGAGCCCCCCCGCGTGGTCCAGCCCCGAGAGGCGCATCCCGAAGATCATCGCCCCGGTGATGTTCCAGCCCCCGTGGTAGGCACACGCCATCCAGGGCGAGCCGGTCCTCATGACCAGCCAGGCGAGGAGAACGCCATTCGCCGCGGTGTTGCCGAGGCCGGCCAGGTTCGCGCCCGGATTGTCCGCGTGCATGAACCCGAAGAGCACACCCGTGAGGCCAGCGGCCACCCACCGCCCGCCGGCCTCCGCCAGCAGCTGAAGACCGTAGCCCCTGAGAATCAGCTCCTCCAGCGACGAGACCAGGGCCAGCCCAAGCACGGTGGGAAGCCACCTCCCCACGAGGCTCTCCGGGCTCAGCGCGGCAACGCCGACCTCCGCCTGCCCCATCGCTGCGAGCAGCGCCACGAGGAGTGTCACCGGGGCCGTCGCCCTGAGCTCGGACGCCAGAATGGTACAGAATGGGCGGCGGCGATTCGACGCGGAGCTCGATCCCAAAGCGGAGGTGGCCATGAGACGACGTGACGTGATGGGAGCTTTGGGCGTCCTCGGCGCCGCTCCCTTCGCCCCCGCCTTCGCCGCGCGGGCCCGCAGTGAGCGCCTGAAGATCTCCGACGTCGAGATCTGGGAGGTCGCGGGGCCTCGCCAGACCGCGCCCACGGCCTACCAGGGTCAGGTCACCCCCCTGCACATCTACCCCGAGCACTCCACCGGTCCCTACCCGGACGACCCGCGGGTACCCGTCGAGACCTACGAGCACCGTGTCCTCTATGTGAAGGTGAGGACCGACGGCGGCGCCGAGGGTTTCTACGGGCTGGTGGACCCGGAGGCCGCGCGCGTCGTGCAGCACCCGCTCCGGGAGTTCCTGATCGGCCAGGACCCCCTGGCCATCGCTCTCCTCTGGGACGAGATGTACCGCTTCAACCGCCACTCGCGGGCCGGCCACTACATGATGGGCATCAGCGCCGTCGACAACGCCCTGTGGGACCTGGCCGGAAACCACTTCGGCGTGCCCGTGTACCGCCTGCTCGGCGGGCCGACAAGGGAGAGCGTGGAGGCCTACGCGAGCTGTCTCGGCGACTCGGTCGAGCCCGGGGCGGTGGCCCGACGGGCGGTGGAGCTGAAGGAGCAGGGCTACCGGTACCAGAAGTGGTTCTTCGCCCACGGACCGTCGCACGGGACGAAGGGGCTCCTGGCCAACGTCGACCTGGTGCGTACGCTTCGGGAGTCCCTGGGTGACGAGTACGAGATCATGTTCGACGCCTTCAGCGGCTGGGACCTCGACTACGCGAAGGACTGGGCCCGCCTGGCCGAGGAGTACCGTCCTCGATGGATCGAGGAGCCGTTCTCCTCGGAGAAGCTCCAGAGCTTCGTGGAGCTGCGGCGGAGCACGTCCATCCCGGTGGCCACCGGCGAGCACTTCTACGGCCGCTGGGAGGTGAACCGCTTCCTCCGCGCCGACGCCCTCGACGTGGTCCAGGCCGACCCGGAGTGGTGCGGCGGGGTGAGCGAGCTGGTGAAGATCTGCACGCTGGGCTCGGCCAACGACGTGCACGTCGTGCCGCACGGCCACAATATCCACGCCGCCCTGCACGTGGTGGCCAGCCAGTCCCCCATGACCTGCCCGCTGGCCGAGTACCTGCTGCACTGGAAGCCCCACAAGACGCACTTCGAGAAGGACCCCCTGGTGCCGGTGAACGGCCACATCGCGCTGCCGACCCGGCCCGGATTCGGCATCGAGCTCGACGAGTCGAAGATCACGCGCATGGAGCGCGTCGAACCGTAGAGGCAAGGAAAGGAACTTCCGATGCGAGCACTCCTGGGCGTGGCCGCCGCCCTCACCCTGACCGGACTTCAGCCCGTCCTGGCCGAGGACTGGCCCCAGTTCCGCGGTCCCACGGGCCAGGGCGTCTCGACCGAGACGGGCCTCCCCACCGAGTGGAGCGTGGACGAGGGGATCGCGTGGAGCGCGCCCATCCCGGGCCAGGGCTGGTCCTCACCCATCGTGCAGGGTGGCCGGGTCTTCGTCACCACCGCCACCGAGGAAGGACGCTCCCTGCGCCTCCTCTGCCTCGACCAGGCGACCGGGAAGATCCTGTGGAACACCGAGGTCTTTCAGCAGGACCTCGACAGCCGCCTGCAGCAGGGCAACTCCTACGCCACCCCCACGCCCGTCACCGACGGGGAGCACACGTACGTCCTCGCCTTCGACGGCAGCCTGGCCGCGGTGGCGAACGACGGGACGATCGCGTGGACCAACCGCGACCACCACTACTACAGCCAGCACGGGATCGCGGCGTCCCTGCGCCTCTACGGTGATCTCCTCGTCGTCCCCTTCGACCCCAGTAGCACGGGCGAGGACAAGAAGGTGGGCTGGCAGAAGCCCTGGGACGAGTCCTTCGTCCTCGCCCTGGACAAGCGCACCGGCGAGGAGAGGTGGAAGGGTGATCGCGGCCTGAGCCGCATCGGCCACGTCACCCCGAACCTCGTCCGCGAAGGCGACCGCGAGGTCCTGGTCAGCGGCGCCGGCGACGTGGTCCAGGGCTTCGATCTCGCCACCGGGGAGCGGCTGTGGACCGTCTACAGCCAGGGAGAGGGCGTGGTCCCCTCGGTGGTCGTGGGCAACGGGATGGTCTACACGGCATCCGGCTTCGAGGAGCCCACCATACGCGCCATCCGCACCGGCGGGCGGGGAGACGTCACCGACACCCACATCGTCTGGGAGCAGACCCGCGCCGTTCCCATGATGCCGTCCTTCCTCTACCTCGCGCCCCGCCTCTTCACCATCAACGAAGGCGGTATCGCCCTGTGCCTCGACGCCCGGACGGGAGAGGTCCTCGGGCAGCGCCGGATCGGCGGCAACCACTCCGCCTCGCCCATCTCCGCCGAGGGACGGATCTACTTCCTCTCCGAGGAGTGCGAGACCACGATCGTCGAGGCCACGCCGGAGATGCCGGTGGTGGAGCGGAACGCGCTCCCTGGCCAATGCAAGGCGTCGCTGGCCGCGTCCGGAGGGCGTCTCTTCCTGCGAACGGAGAGTGACCTCTACGCCCTGGAGGGACGCTGAAGGCGGCCCGATGAACGCTGTGGGTGTCGAGGCCCTGGGGAGCGTCCGACGGCGACTCACGCTCTTCGGGCTCCTGCCGCTCTTCGCCGCCGGGCCGTGGCCCCTCGAAGCGCAGACACCGGATGCCGTTCCGCCCGCCGAGACCCCGGAGGCCAACCCCTTCGGACGGAAGTATCCGCCCCGGATCTACCGGACGGTCCGCCTCCAGGGCCCGCCGCCGACGATCGACGGGCGCCTGGACGACGAGGCCTGGGAGGAGGGCGAGTGGGCGGGCCACTACACGCAGCAGATCCCCACCGAGGGGGCCCCGCCCTCCCAGCCCACCGAGCTCAAGATCCTCTACGACGAACGCCACGTCTACATGGCAATCCGCGTGTACGACGACCCCGCCCTGGTCCACCGCTATCCTGGGCGCCGGGACGACTTCAGCGGCGACATCGTCGGCATCTGCTTCGACAGCTACAACGACAAGCGAACCGGCTTCGAGTTCGACCTCACCGCGGGAGGCAGCAAGATCGACCTCATCCTCGGCAACGGGGAAACGGAGTGGGACACCACCTGGGACCCCGTCTGGGACGGAGCGGTGGCACACGACGAGAAGGGCTGGACGGCCGAGTTTCGCGTGCCCCTCAGCCAGCTGCGCTACGGGCCGCAGGAGGAGCAGGTGTGGGGGCTGCACGCGTGGCGCTGGATCGACCGCCTCCAGGAGGAGGACCAGTGGCAGCTCATCCCCCGTCAGAACACCGGGCGGATGTACCAGCTCGGGGAGCTCCACGGGATCCGCGACCTGCCCAGCCCGTGGCGGCTCGAGCTTCTTCCCCACGTCGTCGGGAGGGCGAGCTCCGGTCCAGGGGTCCCCGACAGCCCGGAGGGGTCGGGCTCGTTGGGGCTCGACGCCAAGCTCGGGCTCACCACCAACTTCACCCTCGACGCGACCGTCAACCCCGACTTCGGCCAGGTCGAGGCCGACCCCTCGGTCGTGAACCTCACCGCCTACGAGACGTTCTATGAGGAGAAGCGCCCATTCTTCCTCGAGGGCCGGAAGATCCTGAGCTTCGAGATCGAGGGCGAGGACCAGCTCTTCTACTCGCGCCGTGTCGGGCAGGCGCCCTCTCTCTCGCCCCCGGTCGGGGAGGACGAGACCGTGCGGGGGCCGGAGAGCACGACCATCCTCACCGCCCTCAAGGTCACCGGCAAGACCGACGGGGGGCTCTCGGTCGGGGTCCTCCAGAGCGTCACCCAGAGGGAGACGGCGCAGATCTCGGCGTCGCCCGGCGCCCGCGCCGTGGTCGTGGAGCCGTTCGGCAGCTACACCGTCGGCCGCCTGCACAAGGACTGGGGCAAGGGCAACACCAGCCTCGGCGGGATGGTGACCTCGACCCACCGCTGGATCTCCGACCCGGGCCTGGCCTTTCTCCCAACCCAGGCCACCACCGGTGGAATCGACTTCACGCGGTACTTCGCGGACCGGGCCTGGGTCGTCGAGGCGAGCGGCTTCTTCAGCCACCTCCGCGGGAACCGCGAGGCCATCCAGGCCCTCCAGACGAGCGCCGTCCACTACTACCAGCGCCCCGACGCGAGCCACCTCGGCGTGGACGAGAACTCCACCTCCCTCTTCGGCCACGGCGGCTCCATCCGCTTCGGCCGCTCGGGCCAGGGGCGTGTGCGACTCACCAACCACTTCCTCTGGTACTCGCCCGGGCTGGACCTCAACGACGTCGGCTATCTCCGGCAGGCGGACGTCCTCTCCAACCAGATCTTCCTCGGCTGGCATGAGGCCGTACCCCGGGGGATCCTCCGCAGCTCCCTGCTCCAGGTGTCCCGTGAGGACGAGTGGGACTTCGGTGGCCTGCCCACGCGCTCGCAGACCGCGATCGACGGCTCCGGCGTTTTCGTCAACAAGTGGCAGGCGTCGGTGCACCTTCGCTACCAGGATGTGGTCGACACCCGGATGCTGCGAGGCGGGCCCGCGTTGCGATGGCACGAGATTCTCACCGCGATGGCCCACGCCCAGTCCGACCCGTCGCGGCGCCTCTCGGGCTCAGTGTTCGGGGAGTACTCACGGGCGCGCGACGACGACTCGCGCTACCAGGAGCTGGGCCCCAGCCTCGTGCTGCGCCTCTCGAACCGCCTCTCGCTGTCCGGCTCGGTCTCGTACGTGTCCCTGCTCGACGAGCTGCAGTACGCGGCGACCACCGAGCCCGGAGACGGTCCCCGCTGGGTGCTGGCCCGCATCGACCAGGACACCTGGAGCTTCACGTTCCGGGTGAACCTCTCCCTCACCCCCGACCTGACGCTGCAGTACTACGGCAGCCCCTTCATCGGGACCGGGCGCTACACCGAGTTCAAGAAGGCCACCGACACCCTGGCCCGCACCAACGCCGACCGCTTCCACCTCTATGGCCCGAGCGAGATCTCCTACCTTTCGGACGAGAACGAGTACAACGTGACGGAGGCGGAGGGAGGCGCCACGTACTCCTTTGCCAATCCCGACTTCAGCTTCCGCCAGTTCCGCTCGAACCTCGTCGTCCGCTGGGAGTGGAAGCCGGGGTCGTCACTCTACGTCGTCTGGTCACAGGGTCGCACCGGGTCCGTCCCCACCTGGGAGGAGTCCTTCCGCTCCAACTGGGATGCCCTCTGGCGGACGCAGCCCGACAACGTCTTCCTCGTCAAGCTCAGCTATTGGTTCTCGCCGTAGCCGCCGGCACTCCTGGAAGGGAAGCAAGCGCATGCCGAAAGCGAGAAGGCAGAGATCGGCCAGCGGAGGCGGAGTCGTCTCCGCCGCCACACCCGAGGCGGCGACGGCCGGCGCCGAGATCCTGAGGCGTGGCGGCAACGCCATCGACGCCGCCGTCACCACCGCGCTGGTCCTGGGCGTGACGGAGCCCGCGGGATCGGGACTCGGCGGGCAGAGCACCCTGATCGTGGCCCCGCCGGGCGAGGCGCCCTTCGCCATCAACGGCAGCTCCTTCGCACCCCGGACCCTGCCCGACGACATCGGCAGCGAGGACCTGACCGGGCACCGGGCGTCCACCGTGCCCACGACTCCCCGCGTGCTCGACTTCGCCTGGCGGCGCTTCGGGAGCGGGCGGATCTCGTGGTCCGAGCTCGTGTCTCCCGCCATCGGCTACGCCGAGGAGGGGTACGTCCTCGGCCCCTTCCGGCACAAGGCCCTGCGACGTCAGGCCCGGGCCATCCGGCGCAACGCCACCGCCACCCGGTTGCTGCTGACCGACGACGCCGCCGTGCCCCGCGAAGGCACGACGCTGCGCAGCCCCACCCTCGCCCGAACCCTCAGGCGGCTCGGACGGGACGGCATCGACGACTTCTACCGGGGGGAGACGGCCGTCGAGATCGCCCGCGACATGGCGGACCACGGCGGGTGGATCACGAGCGAGGACCTGACCGAGGTGCCCGAGCCACGGATCGTGGCCTCCCTGCAGGGCACGTATCGCGGCTGGGAGGTGTCCACGCTCCCGCCCCCGGCGGGCGGCTGGGTGGTGCTGCTGGCCCTGAACCTGCTGGAGCGCGCCCCGGCCGGAGAGCTGACCCTGGAAGGCCCGCGGCGGCTCGTCTGGCTGACCGAGGCCCTCCGCCACGCCCACCGCCAGCGCCTGCGGTACGCCGTCGCGACCCCCGAGGGCTTCGACGCGCTCGCGCGCCACCTCGAGAAGCGGCAGGCCGCGCGCACCGCCCGCGCGTTCGGCATGCGGGGCTCGGGAGAGACGACCCACTTCTCCGTGGCGGACGGGGACGGGCTCATGGTCGGCGTCACCCAGAGCCTGAACTCCTACTTCGGGGCCAAGGTGGCCAGCCGCCGGCTGGGGGTGCTCTACAACGACTACATGCGGGAGTACGTCCTGGGCCGGGAGAGCCATCCCTTCTCGCTGCGCCCCGGCGCCATTCCCGCCTCGTTCATGAGCGCCACCGTGGTCCGGCGGCGAGACGGGCGGGCCGTCACCCTCGGAAGCCCCGGCGACGATCGGATCATCTCCGCCGTCGTGCAGGTGATCAGCCACTGGACCGACGTGGGTGACGGGCTCGCCGCCGCCGTCGCCGCGCCGCGCGTCCACACGCTGCGGTCGGAGACGGTGCTCCTGGAGGCGGACCCCGGGCGCGCCGAAGGCCTCGTGCACCTCGAGGAGCGGGGGTACTCCGTCTACCGCCCGGTGACCAGCCTGCACGCCGGCGGTCTCAACCCCTACTTCGGCGGCGTCAACGCCGTGGCGCGGGAGGGAGGCGCGTGGACCGGCGCTGCGGATCCGCGACGGGACGGCGCCGTGGCGACAGGCTGAGCCGTCCCGGGCCGGTCTCCCGGCACCCACACCGGGACGGCCGCTCCGTGCTACTCTCGCCCCACGTTCTCCAACCAGGGGGCGCGGCTCCGGCACGGCCGCGGGAACGGCCATCGGCGTCCTGAGGCGCAAGTCGATCGAGCAGCTCGTCGCGGAAGGGGGCGACGAGGCGCACCGCCTCAAGCGGACCCTGGGCACGGTCGACCTCGTCGCGCTCGGCGTCGGCGCCATCATCGGCGCGGGCATCTTCGCGACCCTGGGCAGCGCCACCTCCGGGGCCGCCGGGGCGCCCGCCGGACCCGGCGTGGTGGTCTCCATCCTCCTGACCGGGCTCGCCTGCGGGTTCTGCGCCCTCTGCTACGCGGAGTTCGCGAGCCTGGTCCCGGTCGCGGGGTCGGCCTACACCTACAGCTACGCCACCCTCGGCGAGCTCGTGGCCTGGATCATCGGCTGGGATCTGATCCTCGAGTACGCGGTCGGGAACATCGCGGTCGCGATCTCCTGGGCCGCCTACTGCCGCGAGCTGCTGATGGGCCTCGGCCTGCACGTCCCCGCCTGGCTGGCCACCGACTACCGCTCGGCGATGCTGGCGGGAAAGGCGATCGCCGAGGCGGGCCCCGGCGCCCTGGGTCCGGAGGCGAGCATCGCCTACGAGGCCTTCCTGCACCACCCCACGTTCCTGGGCTTCCCCGTCATCGTGAACCTCCTGGCCGCCAGCATCACCGCCGCCATCACCTGGCTGCTGGTCATCGGCATCAAGGAGTCGGCACGGTTCAACGACGTGATCGTGGTGCTCAAGATCGTCACGCTCCTCTTCTTCATCGGGGTGGGCGCGTTCTACGTGCGCCCCGCCCACTGGCACCCCTTCTTCCCCGGGGGCTGGCCGGGCGTCTGGACGGGGGCATCCCTCATCTTCTTCGCCTACATCGGCTTCGACGCCGTCTCGACGGCGGCGGAGGAGTGCCGGGACCCCACCCGCGACATGCCCCGCGGCATCATCGGGTCCCTGGTGATCTGCACCGTGCTCTACGTGGCGGCGGCCCTCGTCCTCACCGGGATGATCCCCTGGCAGCTCCTGGTCGGGGTCGCCGACCCGCTCGCCGCGGCCCTGGCCTTCGTCCACCAGGACTGGGCATCCGGCATCCTCGCCTTCGGCGCGGTGGTGGCCATGACCGCGGTCCTCCTCGTGTTCCAGCTCGGGCAGCCGCGCATCCTGATGGCCATGTCGCGCGACGGGCTGCTGGGGCCGTGGTTCTCGAGGGTGCACCCGCGCTACCGCACCCCGCACGTCACCACCATCCTGACCGGGGTCTTCGTCGCCGTCTTCTCCGCCGTCGCCAACATCGACGAGATCGTGCAGCTCACGAACATCGGGACGCTGTTCGCCTTCGCCCTCGTGGCGCTGGGGGTGCTCATCCTGCGCGCCCGGGAGCCGGAGCGGCCGCGTCCGTTTCGGGTTCCCTTCGTGCCTCTCGTCCCCCTCCTCGGCATCGGCATGTGCCTCTTCCTCATGGCCGGCCTGCCGCGCTTGACCTGGGAACGGTTCTTCCTCTGGCTTCTCGCGGGGCTGGTCGTCTACTTCACCTACAGCCGACACCACAGCCACCTGGCCCCGGCCCGCGCGGAGGGTGCAGGCGGGACGGGTGAGGGCCGCTGAGCCGGCTCGGCGCTTCCGGACCCCGAGACCTCAGCTCTGACGCCGCAGGGCAAGACGCCCACGCTCGGCGGGTCCTGACCGCCCTGTAGATGAGCAGGCGGCGGACTGGCTGGCGGCGGCGGTGTCGGTCCAACCCATTCACCCGCGCGGGGGCGCCGTGCGACGGCGAGCCCACGCCTGCAGTCCGGGTCAGACCGCGGGGCGTTGCAGCTCCGCCTCGAGCTCCCGGAGATCGTCGTCGGTGAGACCCGGCGAGAATCGACGGACGCGGGCCGCCACGTCCGTCGTCTCGAAGTAGGCCCCGACGCAGCGGGCGTGGACGAAGCCCGAGGGCGCGAACCGTCCTTCCTCCCAGTAGACGAGGGGGATCCGCCAGGAGCCCTTGGCGATCGTCTCGCGGCAGGCGCGACAGGTCGCCCGGCCGGAGGACGCGCGCTCGGCCCCATTCACCCGGGGCAGGCGGCGGTGCTCGAGCCCCTTCCGGGCCTCCGCCTCGAGGGACTCCTGGTTCTCGAGCCGCACCTCTCGTCTCTCGAGCGTCTCCAGCAGCGGCTGGGGGCGTTTGAATGCGGCGCAGTCGAGGTGGAACCAGTGCGTCATCTCCCCGTCGGCGAAGGGGTTCTCCAGCTTCTCCCCGAAGCGCAGGGCGCCCTTCTCGATCTTCTGCCCGCAGCCACGGCACTTCGCCCGACCGCTCGACGCGGACTCGATGACGTGGACCCTGGGCTCCTCGCCCTCGGCGACGCCCGGCTGGTCTTCAGATGGCACTGGCGACCACCTCCGCCTTCCTCACCCAGTCGGGGTCGAGGTCGATCCCGAAGCCGGGGCCCGAGGGCACGCGCATGATCCCGTCCACGCAGTCTAGCGGGGACGTGTCGCACTGGAAGGGGATCGAGCTGAGCCCCTTGAACTCCAGGTGCGGGGCCGGATTCGGGATGAAGGACATGAAGTGCAGGGCGTTCAGGTACCCGAGCCCCCACCCGGACATGTGGGGCGTGCACGTCATCCCCGCCGCGTGGGCCATGCGGGCCACGCGCGCGGCACGGATATAGCCCCCGTAGTAGTGCAGGTCGGGCTGGACCACGTCGAGCCCCCGGTTCTCGATCGTCCACCGGAAGCGCCGCTCGCTGAACTCCTGCTCGCCCCCGGCCACGGGGATCTCGAGGGCGTCCACCACCTTCTTCGTCTCCCAGAGGTCGTCGAAGCGGCAGGGCTCCTCGTAGAAGGCGTACCCGCTCTCCTCGAGCAGCCGCCCGACCGGGATCGCGTGCGCCGCGTCGTAGGAGCTGTTGGCGTCGGCGTAGAGCGTCATCGCGTCGCCGAAGGCCTTCCGGACGGCGGGGATGAGGGCCTCGGTGCGCCCGGGAGCCGAGTCCCGGTTCTCTCCCAGCTCACTGCCCAGCCGGATCTTCACCGCGCTCGCCCCGGTCTCCGCCACGAGACCGCGCAGGAACTCGACCTCCTCTTCGGGCGTGTTCCCCCGGTTGCCGCTGGCCCGGTACACCGGGATGTCGCGCCGCTGGACCCCTCCGAGCAGGTCACCGATGGGCTTCCCCGAGACCCGGCCGAGGAGCTCCAGCACCCCCATCTCCGCCGCCGCCACGCAGACCCAAAGCGCCAGCCCCTGGAGCTTGTAGGTGATGTCGTCGCGCAGAAGATCCTCGAGGTGGACCTCCAGATCCCGGACATCCTTCCCCACCAGGTGCGGCGCCACGCGCCCCAGGAAGACCGGATGGGTGTCGAACAGCCAATGGGAGTTGGTGACGCTCACGCCCTCCGTCCCGTCCGCGGAGCGGACACGAACCATGATCTCCTCGCCGTTGCGGAGGAGCTCCATCGACTCGAGCACCACCGGCTCGGGAAAGAGGTCCTTGCGGAGGACGGGCGCGGCGGCGATGCGATCGAGCTCGGTCGCCAGACCGTCCTGGTCCGCCCCTCCCGAAGCGTCTTCGTCCCGGCCCGTCCGCGGGCGACAGGCCCCGACCGCCAGGCCGCCGAGGGTGCTGGACAGCAGCGAACGACGCGTGAGCTTCATGGGGTCACCTCCGACCGCGGGGATTGTACTGCGACGCTGAATCGCCACCATGGGAGCGGCCTCGCGCGAACGTGAGAGTCAGAACGAGACACGCACGCCCGCGTTGGCGACGAAGCCGTCCAGGGGCGCCCAGGCATCGACCGTCCAGCGCCCGTCCGGGGCGCGCGACGGTCTCACCAGGGGGTCGAATCCCGTCTGCCGCACGTTGCCGAGGTTCTCGAGGTTGAGGAAGGCCCGCACGCCCCCGAAGCGCTTCTCCCCCAGCAGGCCAAAGAGCACGTGGCGGGCGCCCTCCGTCCGGTAGGGATTGTCCTCCAGGGCCTGGCGACCCGTGTAGTAGACCTCCAGGCCGATCCGTCCCCGCTCCTCGTCCTCCCAGATCACGTTGAGGCTCGCCGCATGGTCCGGCGTCAGGGGCACCTGTCGCCGGACGCCCGGGCTCTCGGGATCCTCCTCCGTGGAGCTCGTGTAGCCGTAGGTCGTCGTCACCAGGAAGCCCCCTCGGCGGTAGCGGGCGAGGAGCTCGAGCCCCCACGTGCGGATGGGCAGGTCGGCGTTGACGATGGCGAAGGTCTCCTCTTCCACCTGGCGTCGCTGCGCGGCATGGTCGACGTGTGACCCGAACACCGTGGCGTTCACGTCGAAGCTCCGGCCCGCCCACCCGAGGTCGAACGAGGCGCTGCGGGCCCGCTCGGCGACGAGGCCCGAGAGCGCCTCGACGCTCCGGAGGCCGGACTCCTCCGCCTCCTCGATGAAGGGCGTGGGCGCGAAGAAGCCGGTCCCGGCGCTGAGCCGGGTGGTCCACCCCGTCGCGGGACGCAGGAGGAGCGACACCCGGGGGCTCACGAACGTTCCGTACGCGCTGTGGTCGTCGAGCCGCGCGCTCACCCCGAGCAGCGTCCGCCCCCCGAGGCGCACCTCGTCCTGGGCAAGCAGCGACGGCGTGGTGTAGGTGTAGTCGAACCGCGGGAGGTCGCGGTTGCGGTACGAGTCGCTCTGGAACGTGGCCCCCACCAGCCAGGTGTGGCGTCCCGCGGCCCCTCCGAGGACGGCCTCGCCGAACCCGGTCGTGCGCCGCCCGCGCTCCAGGTCGACGCCGAAGAGGCGGTCCTCACGCCTCCCGGTGAGCGAGCCGCGCACGGTGAGCACGAGGGCGGGAGGAAGCGCAAACCGCCCGACGATTCCCGCGTCCACCTGCCGCGTGTCGAGGTCCTGGGGAAACGGCTGCCCGTCGGGCGCCACGGCGCCGGGCTCCGTCCCGCCCCGACGGTTCTCCGCCATCACGCCCAGGGTGACGAACACGGAGTGCCCGGCACCGTCATCCCAGTGAAGCCGCGGCCTCACCACGCCGCGGGCGTACGACGGAAGGTCGGACCACCCGTCGTCGTCGAGGTCCTGCCGCCTCTCGCCGTGGAAGCCCCCGATGAGCGATCCCGCCCAGTCGCCTCGCGGCGGCTCGGCCAGCCAGAGCGTGGCGTCGACGGCCTCCTGGGTGCTGGCGTTGAGGAGGACCTGCCGCTCCCGCTCCCGCGGCTGGCGCGAGACGAGGTTGATGACCCCGCCCAGAGCAGAAGGACCGTAGAGCGCCGAGGCCGCGCCCTTGATGATCTCCACCTGGTCCAGGTCCAGGGGCGGAACCTGCAGGAGGCTGAGGGATCCTCCCTCCACACCGTGGAGGGGCAGGCCGTCCGAGAGCAGGAGCGAGTACCGACCCCGCAGGCCCTGGATGCGCACGTTGGCGGCTCCAGAGGCGGGCGCGGTCGTCTGCACCCGCAGACCCGTGGTCTCCGCCAGGAGCATCGCCACGCTGCCCGGCGTCATGAGGGCCTTCTCCTCGATCTCCTCGCGGTCCACCACCTCCACCCGCAGCGGCACGTCCTGGAACCGCCGATCCGAGTGCCCTGCCGTGACCGTGATCTCGTCCTCGAGGCGGACGGGCTCGTCCTCGGGCGGCTCCGTCTCCGCCGTCTGGGCCGCCGGCTCCTGCGCTCGGAGCGCAGGAGCCGGCAACGCGAGCGCTCCAGCCACCGCCAGCGCGAAGACGAGCGAGGAGCGGGAGATCTTCATCGATGAGACACACCCGGACCGGACCGAACGCGGGCAGTTTGGCGATTGTACTCCGCGCGCGCACCGCACCCAATGGGGCGGTCCGGATCCGTCGGTGGCGCGTCCATCGCGCGAGTCTCCCTGTCCATTCTTGGAGGGTTGGGTCCATGAGCCTCAAGTGATTCCTCAAGCGAGGGACTTCATGCCGAGGGCGCCGATCCCCTTCTCCCGGCAGAGGGGAGGACGGTCTTCTCGAAGCTGCGGTACTGGGCGTCGAGTCGGATCGCGTGAGATGATGCCTCTGTCACGGCGGGTTCCGGCCCCTCACGGCGCCCGCGGTCGACCGGTGGCGTATCATGCCCCGGGGGGGGAGCGCTCGAGGGAATGAAGATCGAGAAGAGGGACAACAACCACCCCGACGTCAACCTCAACCTCAACGTGCGGGGGCTCCAGACCTCCCCGACCCTCGCCATCAACGAGCGCTGTCGTCTCCTGCAGGCCGAGGGCCGTCACGTCTATCGCCTCGGTCTCGGGCAGTCGCCGTTTCCGGTCCCCGAGTCCGTCGTCGAGCAGCTGAGGACCCACGCCCACGAGAAGGACTACCTGCCGGTGCGGGGCCTACCCGCGCTGCGCGAGGCGATCGCCGACTACTACCGGCGGCGCCAGCACCTCGAGCGCTCGCCCGAGGACATCCTGGTCGGTCCGGGCTCGAAGGAGCTGATGTTCATCCTCCAGCTCGTGTACTACGGGGACCTCGTGATCCCGACGCCGAGCTGGGTGACCTACGCGCCACAGGCCCACATCATCGGACGGCACATCCGCTGGGTCCCCACGACGGCCGATGAGGGGTGGCCCCTCCGGCCCGGCGAGCTGGACGCCGTCTGCCGCGGCGATCCCAGCCGCCCCCGTCTCGTCATTCTCAACTACCCCTCCAATCCCACCGGACAGAGCTACAGCGTGGACGCCCTGAAGGAGCTGGCGGAGGTGGCGCGGCGGTACCGGGTGATCCTGCTCTCGGACGAGATCTACGGCGAGATCGATCACAGCGGAAAGCACGTGTCGATCGCGCGGTTCTACCCGGAGGGGACGATCATCAGCAGCGGCCTGAGCAAGTGGTGCGGGGCCGGGGGCTGGAGGCTGGGGACCTTCACCTTTCCCTCTTCCCTGCGCTGGCTCCTCGACTCCATGGCCGTGGTCTGCTCCGAGAGCTTCACCGCCACGAGCGCGCCCATCCAGTACGCCGCGGTGCGAGCGTTCCAGGGCGGGATCGACCTCGAGCGATACCTCTTCCACTCGCGCCGGCTCCTGCGGGCCCTGGGTGGCAGCGTGGCACGGCGGCTGAGTGACGCGGGGGTCTTCTGTCCCCGGCCCGAGGGGGCCTTCTACGTGTTCCCCGATTTCGGCAGCCGCCCCGAGCTCGTGGCCGAACGCGGGATCACGACGAGCGCCCAGCTGTGCGAGCGGGTGCTCCAGGACGCCGGCGTGGCCTTCCTGCCGGGAGAGGCCTTCGGCCGTGCTCCCGAGGAGCTCACCTCCCGGATCGCCTACGTCGACTTCGACGGGGCCCGGGCGCTCGTGGCCTCGCGCGCAGTGCCCGACGACCAGGAGCTGGACGAGGCCTTCCTCCGCAGCTACTGCGAGCCGGTCATGGAGGCCATGGATCGTCTCTGCGCCTGGGTGGGCTGCTAGCGCCGTGGCCCGAGGCAATCAGAGGCCCGCCTCCCCCACGACCGGCCACCCGGCGCCGGAAGCGGGCGAGAGCCCTTCGGCTCGTCCGGCCGGCGCGCGGCGTCTGAGGTCGTCCTTCAGGGGCCTGCGGCTACCCCGCCGCTCCAGGAAGGCGAAGCCCGGCTCCGCCCCCGGGCTCGGGCCCCAGGACCTCTCGGCGCTCCCCACCGTTCCCGGAGGGGCTCTGATCACCTGCTTCGACTACTCGCCCGGGCAGGTGCAGGTCGAGGAGGTGAAGGACCACGTCGAGTTCATCGCCCGTCATCGCCCCGACTGGTCCGTCGTCCGCTGGATCAACGTGGACGGGCTGTCGGACCTCGGGGTCATCCGGACCCTGGCCGAGAAGTACCACCTCCACCCGCTCGCGGTGGAGGACGTGCTTCATCTGCCCCAGCGGCCCAAGGTCGAGGCCTACGAGGAGGATGGCACCTACCAGGCGCGACTGTTCGTCGTCGCCCGGGAGATGACGCTGGTCGACGACTCCCTCCACACGGAGCAGATCAGCATGTTCGTGGGGCACCGGACGGTCCTGACCTTCAAGGAGACGCCGGGCGACGTGTGGGACCCCATTCGCCAGCGAATCCGCACGCCCGGGTCCCAGCTGCGCCGCGCGGACGCGAGCTTCCTCGCCTACTCCCTCATCGACGCGATCGTGGACGAGGCCTTTCCGATCCTCGAGCACTTCGGCGATCAGCTCGAGGACCTCGAGGAGCTCGTCCTCCGGCAGCCGAAGCCGGACGTGGCGCGCGAGATCCACCACCTCAAGCGGGAGCTGCTCCTCATCCGACGCGCGATGTGGCCCATGCGCGAGGTGCTCCAGAAGATGCAGCGTGAGCCCCACGAGTGCTTCTCCGAGATCACCCGCACCTACATCCGCGACGTCTACGACCACGCGATCCAGATCATCGACATCGTGGAGACCTACCGCGAGGTGGCCACCGGCCTCACCGAGACCTACATGACCGCGGCCAGCAACCGCATGAGCGAGATCATGAAGGTGCTCACGGTGATGGGCACCATCTTCATCCCCCTGACCTTCCTGGCCGGCGTCTACGGGATGAACTTCCACTACTTCCCGGAGCTCGACTGGCCCTGGGCCTATCCGCTGTTCTGGCTGATCTGCCTCGTCCTCGCCGGCGGGATGGTCTCCTGGTTCCGGCGCCGCGGCTGGCTCTGAGCGGAGCTCCGGGGCGTCCCCGCCGCCGAGCGCGGGCCTTCAGCTGGGCAGCCGGAACCGGGAGAGGTCCGCCCGCCGCGGCCGGTCCCGCTCGAGCTCGTGGCGGTACACCGCGCGTCCCAGGTTCGCCACGAAGGGGACCCCCACCTCGTCGTACTCGTAGTGGTCGTCGTTGTAGATGCCATTCTGGTTGACCTGGACGACCACGGTGAGCAGGAACTCGACACCGGCCTCGAAGTCGACCACGTAGGCGTTGTCGATCAGGTACCCGTACGCCTGCCCGACCTTGTTGAAGATCCGGACGTGGCCGGGGATCGGATCCCGGGAGTCTCCGAAGATCAGGAGCTTCCCGTAGCTGTCGGGGTACGCCTCCCGATCCGGGTAGGCCGGCTCGGCGCTCTCCCGGGGCAGCATGGACATGCACCGGTAGAGGAAACGGTAGTCGTCCTCCGTCAGGTGGAAGCGCCGCTCCGCGGGCACAGACTCCGGGAAGAGCACGCTTCTGAGAATCCCCTGCAGGCTCTCGACGGAGACGTAGTTGGAGTGACGGAAGTCGAGGGGCTCGGGGACGAGGCGACCGTCCCGCATGTAGCCGAGCCCCTGGCGAACGCCCGGGCGGTCGACCCGCCACGCCTTCGGGCTGCGGGCTGGCGGCTGGCGGTAGAGGACGCGGTCGCCGTCCATGAAGACGAAAGGATTCGTTCCCCGTTGCTGGACGGGGTCGAGCCCGCTCTCCAGCCGGCGCAGAAGACGCACGTCGGGGAAGCCCTTCTGCCAGAGCCGCTCGTTCATCTCCCGCTGTCCGACGAACTCGTAGAGCCGGTTGTAGGCGTCGTTGTCGGAGACCAGGAACACCTTCTTGATGTAGTGGGCGAGGGTGGGGCGGCCGTCGGCACGCGTGGGGTCGCTGACCACCTCGGTCTGACCGGGGGCGGCCGCCCCGATCCGCAGCGGAGTGTCCCGGGTGAGACCGGGGACCCCGAGGTCGTTCAGCTTCTCGAGGGCCAGGATCGCCGCCGGCAGCTTGACCGCGCTCGCGGGGTAGAAGTAGTCGCCCGTGAGCCGGTACCCGAAGGACTGGAAGTGGGGACGGTTCTCCGCGTCGCGGTCGATCTGCGTGTAGAGGATCTGCAGCCGGTGCCCGCCCGCGTTCTCGAGGACTGCCCCGAACCAGCTCGGGTGCGCGAGCAGGATCGTCTCCAGGATCCCGGCAGACTCGGCCGGCCGCCGCCGCTCCCCGCCCGAAGGCGGCGTCCCCAGGAGGGCGGTCAGGGCCAGTGCGGCGGCGAGTCGCGATCCCATGCTCTTTGCACAGCTCGGCTCCCCGAACATACCGCAAGACGCCGGGCCGCGGCGATGGACGGCTCCGGCACGCCCGGCCGGTGGAGATTGGACCTCGATCTCGCTACGATGCGCCCCATGTCCAGGAGATCTCCGTCCCTCGCCGTCGTCCTCGTCGCGGGGAGCCTGCTCCTCGCCCTTCCCGCCGTCGCCCAGACCTTTCCCCCCTTGAGCGACAGCCAGCGCCTCGTCCAGCTCGAGCCCCCCTCGAAGAGGCCGGTGCCCATGATCCTGGACACCGACACCTTCAACGAGATCGACGACCAGTTCGCGCTGGTCTACGCGCTCATCTCGCCGGAGCTCAACGTCCAGGCCGTCTACGCCGCGCCTTTCCTCAACAGCCGCTCCACGGGGCCCGGGGACGGGATGGAGAAGAGCTACGAGGAGATCCTGCGGATCCTCGACAAGCTGGACCGCTCCCCGGAGGGGTTCGCCTACCGGGGCAGCCGCGAGTTCATCGCCGATCCGGGGAAACCCGAGGAGAGCCCGGCGGCCCTCGACCTGATTGCCCGGGCGAAGAGGCACTCGCCCGAGAACCCCCTGTACGTCGTGGCGGTGGGAGCCATCACCAACGTGGCCAACGCCCTCCTCCTCGAGCCGTCGATCCTGCCCAACATCGTCGTCGTGTGGCTGGGCGGGAACGGCCACCACTGGCCGAGCCAGCGGGAGTTCAACTACCAGCAGGACCTCCACGCCTCGCGAACCGTGTTCGACAGCGGCGTCCCCTTCGTGCAGCTCCCCTGCACGCCGGTAGTGACGCACTTCGCCACCACCGTCCCCGAGATGGAGGCCCACGTGGGGGGCCACGGCGCCATCGGCGACTACCTGCTGAAGATCTTCGAGGACTACCACGAGGACCACTTCGCGTGGTCCAAGGTCCTCTGGGACATGACCGCGGTCGCCTGGGTGATCAACCCCGAGTGGCTGCCCTCGGCCCTCGTTCACAGCCCCATCGTGACCAACGACTACACCTACAGCTTCGACGACTCCCGACACCTGATGCGGATGGTCTACCACCTCCACCGCGATCCGATCTTCCGGGACTTCTTCACCAAGCTGCAGAAGCAGGGCGAGTAGGAGACGACACACCCGCGCCGCCGACGCCCCCCGGGGCGAGTGGGCGGGAGACGACACAGGAGCGAAAGGCAATGCCTCCAGGGCCGGGATCCATCGGCCGTCGCCGCTTCCTGGCGGGCGCGGCCGGTCTGTCGACCTACAGCCTGTTCGTGAGGGGACCCGTGGTCCCGGAGGTCGCGGCCGACGAGAGGGCTCCCGACCAGATCCGCGACTCCTTCGAGCCCCTCGCCCCCGCCGACCCCGCCGTCGCCGCCCGCCGGCTCGAGGGCGAGCCCAACATGACTCTGGTGGATCTCGAGTGCGATCTGCTCGTGGCCGGCGGGGGCCCGGCCGGCGTGTGCGCCGCCCTGGCCGCGGCGCGCCACGGGGCCCGGGTCGTCCTGGTCCAGGACCGCTCGCGGCTCGGCGGGAACTCCTCGAGCGAGGTGAAGATGCACGTCGTCGGGGCCAACAACCACCGCGGGCGACCGGGCTGGCGCGAGGGGGGCCTCATCGAGGAGCTGCGCCTCGACGACGCCGCGAACAATCCCCAGCGCTCGTGGGAGCTGTGGGACCTCCTTCTCTACGACAAGGTGGTCAGCGAGCCCGGCTGCACGCTCCTCCTCGACACCGCGGTCTTCGCGGCCGAGGTCCGGGACGGGCTCGTCCAGCGGGTGATGGCCCGTTGCGACACGACCGAGCACCTCTACCGCATCCGGGCCGCCCACTTCGCCGACTGCACTGGAGACGCCCGCCTGGCCCTCGAGGCGGGGGCCACGATCCGGTGGGGCCGCGAGGCCCGTGCGGAGTTCGGGGAGTCCCTGGGCGCGGAGACCGCCAACCGCACGACCCTCGGCAGCAGCATCCTCTTCACCGCCCGCGACCACGGACGGTCCATGCCCTTCGCCCCGCCCCGGTGGGCGCGGAAGATCGGGCCAGAGCACCTGCGGTTCCGGCCCGTGTCGTCGACGGCCTGGGAGTACGGCTACTGGTGGATCGAGTGGGGCGGCGTCACCGACACCATCCGCGACAACGAGCGCATCCGCTTCGAGCTGCTCTCCATCGTCACCGGGGTCTGGGACCACATCAAGAACAGCGGGCGCTTCCCCGAGGCCGAGACCTGGGCCATGGAGTGGATCGGGATGGTGCCCGGCAAGCGCGAGAGCCGGCGGGTCGAGGGCGACCACATCCTCACCCAGGCCGATCTCGAAGGGAAGAACCCGCCCTTCGACGACGCGGTGGCCATCGGCGGCTGGCCCCTGGACGACCACCCCCCGGGAGGCTTCGACCTCGCCGACCAGGAGCCCTTCACCAGCATCCCGCTGCCCCAGGTCTACAACATCCCTTTGCGCGCCCTCTACAGCCGGGACCTGGGCAACCTCTTCATGGCCGGCCGAAACGCCAGCTGCAGCCACGTGGCCTTCAGCTCCACCCGGGTCATGGCCACGTGCGCGGCCATGGGCCAGGCGGTGGGCACCGCCGCCGCCCTGTGTGTCCGCCACGGGCTCCGACCCCGGCGGCTCTACGAGAACAAGAGGCGGCTCGCCGAGCTGCAGCAGACCCTGCTCCGTGACGACCAGACGATCCGGGAGGCGAAGAACGCCGACCCCGCCGATCGGGCCCGCCACGCCACCGCCACCGCCTCCGGCGTCTTCGGGGCCTCACGCCCCGAGAACGTCATCGACGGCCGGGTCCGTGACATGGACCACGAGCTCAGCCATCGGTGGGTGGCGCCCCTGGGCGCGGGGGGCGCCTGGCTGGAGCTGGGCTGGACGACGCCGCAGAGGCTCACCCACGTCCAGATCACCTTCGACACCGGCTTCCACCGCGAGCTCACCCTCACCGCCTCGGACGAGCACAACGCCCACATCGTCCGGGGTCCCCAGCCCGAGACCGTGCGCGACTACACGGTGTCGGTCCGCACTCCGGGTGGAGAGACGGTGGAGGTGGCCCGCGTCGAGGGCAACCACCAGCGCCTGCGCCGCCACGACTTCGCGCCCCTCGACGCCACCGCGGTGCGGATCCACGTGTCCGCGACGAACGGCTCCGGGCAGGCCAGCCTCTACGAGGTTCGGTGCTACAGTCGTGAGTGAGGGAGGGTCACGATGAAGCGACTCGCGTGGCTGGTGACGGCGGTGACGCTGGCCGGAGGAACGGCCGGGGCGCAGGACCTGACGAAGGGTGTGGCTCTGTACAACCAGGGGAACTACGCGGGAGCGGAGCCCGTCTTCCGGGCCGCGGTCCCGGCGGTCGAGGCCCGGGCCTGGCTCGCGGCCACGCTCGTCCGCCTCAAGCGGTACGCCGAGGCCGAGACCGAGGCCAACGGCGTCCTGACCGCCAACGCGGTGCACGCGAGGGCGGTGGCCGCGCTCGGCGAGGCCCTGGTCATGCAGGAGCAGCTGGACAAGGCGATCACCCGCATGTCGGCGGCCCTGGGGCAGAAGAAGGACCTGGCCTACGCGTACTACTGGAGGGGTCAGGCCTATCAGAGAAAGAAGCAGATCGCCCGCATGGTCGACGACTACCAGGCCTTCCTGAAGCTCGAGCCCGAGGCCCCGCAGGCGCCGGCTCTCAAGGTCCTGCTGGCCAGCCTGCGCTGATCAGAACGCCTGGCCGAGGCCGAAGAACAGCCGGTAGCTCTTCTCCTCCGGCTGGCGGTCGAGGGGAAAGCCCACGTCGACGCGCAGGAGCCCTACCGGCGAGGCCCAGCGCAGCCCCACGCCGAGGCTGTGGCGAAGGTCGAAGCTCATGGACTCGACCGTCTCGAAGACGTTGCCCACGTCGTAGAAGCCCACCAGGCCCAGGCCCGTCGGCTGGTGGCGGTACCGCAGCTCCTGGTTCATGATGACGACCGCCTCGCCGCCCGCGGGCTCTCCGAAGAACCCCCGCGGACCGACCTCGTTCGTCCCGAATCCCCGGAGGCTGCTCGCGCCCCCGGCCTCGAACCGCTCGCCCGAGACGACCGGCTCTCCGTCCAGCCCATGGGCGAGCCCGAGCCGGTAGCCCTGGGCCCAGGTGAACGCGGCCTGGTGAAACGAGCGATTGAGCACGGCCTGGGCGAAGCCCTTGAGCAGCGGCGCGTCGGATCCCAGCCAGGACGGCGCGACGTTCAGGTTCAGGCTCAGGAACGCGCCCCGCCGGGGGTCCAGAAAGTCGTCCTGGGTGGCGCGCAGGAGGGAGAAGTCCAGACCGCCGACGTCGATCGGGATCTCGGGAAGGCTGGGGGCAACGGTCAGGTTCCGTCGGAATCGATAGCCGAGTAGCGCCTCGAGCCGCGACGGGCGGCCGATCGACTGCTGGATCTGAAAGCCCTTCTGGATCCGCTGGATCTCGAAGTCGTCGGCGGAGATGTCCTCTTCGGTCCGGAACACCGAGCCCGTCACGTCACCCCAGGTCAAGGGCGCGGGCAGGTGGAGCGAGCCGCGGATCTCCCGCAGGTCGGTCCCGTAGCGCACACGACCCCCGAGGGCGACACCGAGCCCAAGGACGTTGTTGGCGAGGCCGTCGACCAGCCCGCTCCAACCGGCCTCGTCGTCCCAGCGCACGTCGTAGGCGGTGCTGAAGTTGGCCGCCTCCTGGACCTCGACACGGAGCGTTCCCGGCTCCTGCGGGTCCGGAATGATGGCGGAGCGTGTGAATGTGCCGAGCTCGAGAAGCCGCCGCTCGGCCTTCCCCAGCGCCCGCGGATCGAGCGCCTGACCCACCTCCAGCTGGAGCGCGCGCTGGACCAGCCAGTCCCGCGTGCGGGTGTTGCCGGCGAGGGTGATACTCTCGATGGCACGCCTCTCCCCCTCGCGGACGTGGAGGATCAGGCCGAGGTCGGCTCCCTCGACGACGAGCTCGGGCCGCACCCGCACGTCGGGGTAGCCGCGCGAGAGAAAGACGGCGCGGGCCCGGGCCACCGCCTCCGTCACCGCCTCGGAGGAGAAGGCCACGCCGGTCGGAAGCGACAGGGCCTCCCGCAGCTCGCCCTCGGGAAGGTTCGCTCCCTCCGGCCGAACCCAGAGAAGCCGCGCCGGCGCCCCTTCCTCGATCGGGACGGTCAGGGTGGCGGCACTCCCCTGGAGGTCGATCTCCGGCGCACCGATCCGCGCCGCGAGATGGTGGCGCCCCCGGTAGGCCTCCTCCAGCCCATCGACCGCGGCCTCCGGGCTCTGGAGAAGTCCGCTCGCGCCTCCCGCGGCTTCGAGAAGGGTCCTCCTGGACAACGCGCTCGCGCCCGGGAAGCGCACCTCGACCGGGTCGAAGCGCGCTCCTGGCCGCACCGTGAACACGATCTCGCGGCGGTCGCCCTCGTGCGCCGCTGCCGCGTCGACCTCGGCACGGAGGTGTCCCCGCTCGCCGAGCTCGCGCAGGAGGCGAGCCCGCCCGAGGTCGATGGCGTCGGCCTCGAAGAGCGCCTGATCGAAGATGGGGGCGAGATCGGGGGGCTCGCTCATTCCAACGACGCGCCAGCTGAACAGCGGTCCCGGCTGCACCGAGAAGAGGGCCACCCCGTCTTGGATCGTCGCCGAGACCTCGGCGCTCAGGTGCCCTCGTCGGCGCAGTCGCTGCCGGAGCCTCTCGGCCTCCTGTTGGACGCGCCATTCCGGAACCCGCTTTCCGGCCGAGAGACGCACCGAGCGGCGGAGCGACTCCTCCAGGGGCGCGCCCTCGAAGCGCACGTCCTCCAGGCGCACGGAGGGGCCCCGGAGCGCTTCGTCGGAGAGCCCCCCCCCGAACTCGAAGCGCTGCCCGACTCCCAGCTCGTGGCTGCCTGCATCGGTGCGCAGGGCCCGAAGCTGCACGTTGTAGCCCGGAAAGACGCTCATCTCAGCGTAGCGGGTCTCGGGCCCGCCGAGGCCCGCGGAGTAGACGAAGGCGAGCAGGCGCCCGATCCGCTTGCCGAAGGTGAAGCGCGCGGAGGGATCGGTGTCGCGAGCGATCAGGTCCGGGCGCACGGTGATCTCGTCGAGGCCAAAGGTCTGGGCCACGCCCGTCAGCCGGCTGGAGGCCAGCGTCGCCGCCTGCCCACCCAGCAACCACGCGCTGGAGTCCACCGTGGAGCTGGTGGTCCGGCCGGTGGCGATGACGCTGACGATCTCCTGGCGTGCCAGCGCCGGCTCCGAGGAGAGGACGAGGCTCGGCTGGTCGATCGAGCCCTGGAGCGACGCGCGGACACGCACGTCGCGGGTCGAGCCGTCGTTGAACTTGGCGTTCGGGACGACCGTTTCGCCGTTCAGCGACAGGTCGGCGTCCCAGGACCCCGAGTAGGCGATCGAGCCCCCGGTCACCGTCATCTCGCGCCCCTGGATGTCGATGCGGCCCCCACGGCGCACGTCGAGGCGTCCAAACGGGGCCGGCTCCTGGAGGTCACCCCGAGCGGTGATCCGTCCCGTGGCCTCGAGACGTCCGAAGCTGCTCACGACCACCACCGGCCGGGCGAGGTCGACGGTGACGTCGAGGGCCACGTCGCGGAGAAGCTCCGAGGCCGCGGCCTCCGGGGCGGGGGCGCGGAGCGCTTCTCGAACCGCAGCGTCGAGCTCGTAGATCCCGCCCCGCACGGCGACGTCCCCGGCGAGGGTGTAGTCGCCCGGGCGGCCGGCCAGGGTGAGGTCGACGTCGAGGCGCGAGCGGAGACCCGGCGGGTATCGAAGGGCGACGTCGCGCCCGGTCAGCTGGAGCCAGGAGTCGCCGACCTCCTCTCCCGCCACCCGTGCCTGGCCCTCGAGCTGCAGGGCTCCACCACCGAGGTCGCCGGTGGCGGCGAGGACCGCGGTGGTCCCCTCGAGATCGACACGGCCAGAGAGGCCCGTCACCGCCTGCGGGAACGCCCGTGTCCTCACCGACACCCCGTCCAGGGTCAGCGATCCGCCCGGGACCGGCGCGGCGAGAGGCCCGGTCAAGGTGAGCTCCACCTCCGCGGAGCCTCCGATCGAGACGTCCGTCATCAGGGGAGAGAGGAGACCCAGCGCGACTCCGCCCCGGGCCCTCGCGTCCACGGTCTCCGCCAGGAGATCGACTCCTCCGGCGACCACGAGCTCGCCGGCTCCCGAGCGGAGGGTCAGCCCCTCGGTGCGGACCTGACCGTTCGCGAGGTGCAGGGTGGCGGGTTGGACCTCCACCGTGAGACCTTCCCGGACGAGGCGTCGGGAGGGAAGTCTCAGCTCGCCCTCGAGCTCCGCGAGGGAGGCCAGGCCGCCCTCGAGCGTCAGCTCCCCGGCAAGCCCCCCTTCGAAGGGACCGAGGGGGACGTCTTCCCAGGTCGCGGCCAGGCGGGCCCGCTCGGACCCGGACAGGTCCCCGCGGCGCAGCCCGGTCCAGAACGACGCGTACGGGACCTCGCCCTCCAGGGTGGCCCGTCCGGTCCCGACTCGCGCGGTGGTGAGGGGAATCCGGAGGCCCTCGTCGCTCAGGTACACCTCCAGGTCGTCGATTGCGACCTCCGGGACCGAGGGTCCGCTCACCGACAGGTCCGCGACGTGGAGGGCCCCTTCGAAGGAGGGCCGGGCCCGGGTGCCGGCGAGGCCAACGGCCCCGCTGAGGGTGCCGCCCACGGACCAGCCCTCGAGCAAGGGAAGAGCCCCGAGGTCGGCGTCGAGCCAGGCCCTGAGCTCCACCGGCGCGTCCTCCTCCAGCCCCGCGCTCCCACTGGCGTTGACGGAGACGCCGGGCCCTTCGACCCGGAGGTTCCGCACGGTCAGTTTCTGGTCCCGGATCTCGGCCCGAAACGGTTCGGCGCGCAGCGAACGGTCCTCCTGGACGGCCACCAGCTCCGCCACGTCCAGGGTCGCCTGCGCCTCGGTCGGCCGGGCCACCGGGACCTCGAACCCCAACGTGGCCGTCAGGTGGCCGCCGAGCGTCTCGGTGCTTCCGCCGAGGCGGGCCAGGGGCGCCAGGGGCGTCTCTCGGAGCTCCACCTGGCCGCGCAGCTCGATGCCCTCCCCCGTGCGGATCTCTCCCTCGGCCCCGATCGACAGGTCGGGGAGGGCGACGCGCAGGTCGGCGCGCTCGGCCGTCCCGTCGGCCCCGAGGTCGAGGCGCCCGAGGGCGGTGCCGTCCCACTCCAGCCCGACCACCGAGAGGAGGGCAGCGACGTCGGGATCCCGCAGCGGACCCGAAGCCGTCACCTGGAGCCGCGCCCGGCCGGACGCCTCGGGTCGGAAGCGCCCCAGGTCGAAGGGCTCCGTGACGAGGGAGAGGCTCTCCAGGCGGTCTCCCCGAATCGTCAGCTCGCTGTCGACGTCGACCAGACCCCGGGTCTCGATCTGCGCCTGCACCTCCGCGCCCCGTGCCCTGAACTCGCCGGCCAGCGTCGTGCGGCTCTCGGACGCGTCGCCTGCCGGTTCCACCACCCCCGAGAGCCGTCCGGTGACCTCGGGAGGCCAAGTCCCCCGAAGACGCCCGCGCGCGTCCAGGTGCGCCGTGAGGGGCGTCGGGCTCGAGGCCTCCCCGCTCAGACCCGCCGACCATTCGAGATCGACGGTGCGATCGAGCGCGTGCACGCTCCCTTCGGCCCGCGCCACCAGGCCTGCGCTCCCCCCCTCCATGCGGCCCCGCGCCCGCGCGGAGAGGTCGACCTGGAGCGCCCCGTCGAGGGGGCCCTCCCAGGAGAGCTCGATCTCCTGGCCGGCGACCGCGACCGGCGGCCTCATCTCGGGTGGGAGCCGGGCCAGATCCAGTCCCTCGCCTCGCAGACGCCCCCTCGTCCTCTCGCCCTCGAGGCGCGCGGCGCCCGAGAGCCGGCCGCCGAGGGTGTCGCCCTCGAGGCGCACCTCCACCCGCCGGGGATCGAGGCGGGCGTCGACGTCCAGCTTCAGATCCTGGAGGGACCAGGCGTCCCACTGCGGCGCCCCCCGGCCGTCGAGGGTGACGTGGAGCCCGTCGAGGGGTCCCTCCACCCGGCCCGCGACCCGGAGAACGCCCGCGAGCTCCGGGAAACCGAGGGCGGCGCCTCCCTGCGCCAGGTCGAGGTCGGCTTCGAGATCGAGATCGAGCGCCAGCTCGCCTCGATCGGCGATCGGGCCCTCGGCCGTGATCGTCGACCCCAGTCCCTGGACCTTCAGGGACTCCAGCCTCGCGTCGAGAGCGCGTGTCGTCACGAGGCGTGCTCGGGCGGGGCCCAGCTCGAAGGCGGTCGGCCCGTTCCACGTCGCGCGGGGGGCCTCGATTGTCAGGGCCCCGCTCCCGATCGCCCCCTCCACCGAAAGCCCGGTGACAGCCAGATCGCCGCCCTCCCCGTCCGTCCAGAGAACGCTCGCCCCTCGAACCTGCACGTCATCGATGGCGACGGGGGGCAGGGAGGTGTCGCCGGCGTCCGGCGAGTCGGTCTCGCCCGCCGGGCCCAGACGCAGCACCGCCCTCTCGACGGCGAGGGAGCGGAGGGCGAGCTCTCCTCGGAGCGCCCCGGGCCTCAGGACCAGGCGGCCCTCGGGGAGAGTCAGGGCGTAGCCGGGGCCTTCGAGGTAGAGGTCGCGCACCTCGGCTCGCAGGAGGAACGGCGTCAGCCGAAGGCCCCCCAGGCGGGAGCCCGGCCCCACCGCCTCCCGCAGACGGCTCTGCGCGAAGCGCCGCACGGGCTCCTGGGGGAAGAGACCGAATCCGAAGAGAAGAAGGATGGCGGTTCCGAGCGCCGTCGCCGCACCGAGGACGCGGCGCACCCGAATCCGCCGCGCGGTCGAGGGCGACGTGCTGACCTCCCAGCCTCTATTGAACCACGACGGCGGCGCGCGGTGCGTGGAGTCTCGTTTCGGGAGCGTGACCAGCCTTCCCCGGCCATGTGCCGGCGACGTGCCATAATGAGGATCTTCAATACCATCTGGCACCCCTCCGTACGAGATCAGGGAGCACGACAGTCATGCCTCGACCCCGGACCCCGGTATCGCCTTCGACCCGTCCCGCCATGCCCCCCGACACCCCACGCCCGCCTCGAGTCGTCGTCGAGGGCGTCACCCCGTGCATCGATGGCGGGCGATTTCCGATCAAGCGCGTGGTGGGCGAGGAGGTGGACGTCCAGGCCGACGCCTACGCGGACGGACACGACGCGCTGTCGGTCGTGCTTCTCTGGAGGGCGGATTCGGACCACGAGTGGCACGAGCTGCCGATGGAGCCCCTGGGCAATGACCGGTGGCACGCCCGCTTCCGCGTGGAGAGCCTGGAGCCCTACCGCTATCGTGCGGAGGCCTGGGTCGACCACTTCCAGACCTGGCGGAGGGACCTGCAGAAGAAACGGGCCGCGGACGTGGTGGAGCGGGTGGATCTCCTCGTGGGGTCCGAGCTCGTGGAGGCGGCCGCGGCCCAGGCGGGCGGGGCCGACTCCCGCCGACTGCGGGGGTGGGCGCGCGAGCTCCGGGAGACGGAGCCGACTCCCGAGGCGCTCGATCACGCCCTCTCGGCCGAGGTCTCGGCGCTCACGAGCCGGCACGCGCCGAGGCTCGACGTCGCGCGGTCGGAGCCGGAGCTCAGGGTCGACGTCGACCGGGAGCGGGCCCGCTTCAGCGCCTGGTACGAGATGTTCCCCCGGTCCTGGGGGGCCGAGGGCCGGCACGGGACCTTCAAGGACGTCGCGGCCGCCCTCCCCTACGTGGCCGGCATGGGCTTCGACGTCCTCTATCTCCCCCCGATCCACCCGATCGGCCACGTCCACCGGAAGGGCCCGAACAACGACCCCCGAGCGAAGCCGGGCGACCCGGGCAGCCCCTGGGCCATCGGCGCCCGGGAGGGCGGGCACACCGCGCTCCACCCCGAGCTCGGCACCATCGAGGACTTCCGGCGGCTGGTGGAGAAGGCGCAGTCGCTCGGCCTCGAGATCGCGCTGGACGTGGCCTTCCAGTGCGCTCCCGACCACCCGTGGGTCAAGGAGCACCCGCAGTGGTTCCGCCAGCGGCCCGACGGGACGATCCAGTACGCCGAGAATCCCCCCAAGAAGTACCAGGACATCTATCCGATCAACTTCGAGACCGAGGACTGGAGGGCGCTCTGGCAGGCGCTGCTCGGCGTCGTGCTCCACTGGACGGCCGAGGGCGTCCGGATCTTCCGGGTGGACAACCCCCACACGAAGGCCTTTCCCTTCTGGGAGTGGCTGATCGCCGAGGTCCGTCGCGAGCACCCGGAGGTGCTCTTCCTCGCCGAGGCCTTCACGCGGCCCAAGGTGATGTACCAGCTGGCGAAGCTGGGCTTCGACCAGTCGTACACCTACTTCGCCTGGCGGAACACGAAGTGGGAGCTCACCGAGTACATGAAGGAGCTGACGCAGACGGACGCCCGGGAGTTCTTCCGGCCGAACCTGTGGCCCAACACACCCGACATCCTCACCGAGGCCCTGCAGTACGGGGGGCGGCCCGTGCACATGACCCGGGTCGCCCTCGCCGCGACGCTGAGCTCGAGCTACGGGATCTATGGCCCGGCCTTCGAGCTGATGGACTCGCGACCCGTGCGCGAGGGCAGCGAGGAGTACCTGGACTCCGAGAAGTACCAGATTCGCCACTGGGACCTCCGAAGCCGGGACAGCCTCGACGACTTCATCACCCGGCTCAACCGCGTCCGCCGCGAGAACCCGGCCCTCCAGTCGAACCGGACGCTCGAGTTCCACCCGATCGACAACGAGGAGATCCTGGCCTTCACGAAGAGCGATCGCGAGGCCGGGAACGTGGTCCTGGTGCTCGTCAACCTCGACCCCCACCACACGCAGTCGGGTTGGCTGGAGCTGCCGACCGCGCGGCTGGGCCTGGAGGCCGGCCACCCCTACCAGATGCACGACCTCCTCACGGGGGCCCGGTTTCTCTGGCACGGGCGGCGGAACTTCGTACAGCTCGACCCCCACCACGTCCCCGTCCACATCCTCCGCCTCCGGCGCAAGGTGCGCACGGAGCACGACTTCGACTACTTCCTCTGAGGACATCACGATGCCCCGTGGACGCTCGGCCCCCACCCTCGACGGCGATCCTCGCTGGTACATGGACGCGATCGTCTACCAGACCCACGTCCGGGCCTTCTACGACAGCAGCGGGGACGGGGTCGGGGACTTCCGCGGGCTGGCGGAGAAGCTGGACTACGTCCGGGACCTGGGCGTCACCGCCATCTGGCTCCTGCCCTTCTACCCCTCCCCCCTGCGCGACGACGGCTACGACATCGCCGGGTACGACTCGGTCCACCCGGCCTACGGCACCCTCGCGGACTTCAAGCTCTTCCTGCGCGAGGCCCACGCCCGCGGGCTCCGGGTGATCACCGAGCTGGTGGTCAACCACACCTCCGACCAGCACCCCTGGTTCCAGCGCGCGCGGCGGGCGAGGCCGGGAAGCGCGCACCGTGACTTCTACGTCTGGAGCGACACCACCGAGCGCTACCGCGAGGCGCGGATCATCTTCAAGGACTTCGAGGTCTCGAACTGGGCCTGGGACGAGGTGGCCCAGGCCTACTACTGGCACCGCTTCTACTCCCACCAGCCCGACCTCAACTACGACAACCCCGCGGTCCTGAAGGCGGTCACGAAGGTGATGGACTTCTGGCTCGACCTCGGGGTGGACGGGATGCGCCTGGACGCCGTCCCCTACCTCGTCGAGCGCGAGGGCACGAGCTGCGAGAACCTCCCCGAGACCCACCGGATCCTGAAGAAGCTGCGGGCCCACGTGGACCGCCACCACCAGGCGCGGATGCTCCTGGCCGAGGCCAACCAGTGGCCCGAGGACGCCGTGGCGTACTTCGGCGAGGGTGAGGGCGACGAGTGCCACATGGCCTTCCACTTCCCCCTCATGCCCCGCATGTTCATGGCCCTGCGCATGGAGGACCGCTACCCCATCATCGACATCCTGAGCCAGACCCCGGCGGTGCCGGACACCGCGCAGTGGGCCATCTTCCTGCGCAACCACGACGAGCTCACCCTCGAGATGGTCACCGACGAGGAGCGGGACTACATGTACCGGGTGTACGCCGAGGACGCCCAGGCCCGGATCAACCTGGGGATCCGAAGGCGGCTGGCCCCGCTGCTCGGCAACGACCGGCGCCGGATCGAGCTCATGAACGGGCTGCTCTTCTCCCTTCCCGGGACCCCGGTCCTCTACTACGGGGACGAGATCGGGATGGGGGACAACATCTACCTCGGCGACCGCAACGGGGTGAGGACCCCGATGCAGTGGAGCGCGGACCGTAACGCCGGCTTCTCCCGGACCAACCCCCAGAAGCTCTACCTCCCCCCGGTCATCGACCCCGACTTCTCCTACGAGACGGTCAACGTCGAGACCCAGCTCAACAACCCGAACTCGCTGCTGTGGTGGATGAAGCGGCTGATCGCGCTCCGCAAGCGCTTCAAGGCCTTTGGCCGAGGCAGCCTCGAGTTCCTCCACCCCGCCAACCCGAAGGTCCTCGCCTTCATCCGGCGCTTCGAGGACGAGCGGATCCTGGTGGTGGCCAACCTCTCCCGCCACGCACAGTTCGTGGAGCTGGACCTCTCGGAGTTCAAGGAGATGGTCCCGGTGGAGCTGTTCGGGCAGATCGACTTCCCGCGCATCGGCGCGCTCCCGTACCTCCTGACGCCTGCTCCCCACTCCTTCTACTGGTTCGCGCTGGAGGCGCGCGCCGCGACGAGCCAGGAGACCACGACCGTCGAGGTCACCGAGTCGCTCGCCACGGTGACACTCCTCTCGGCCTGGGAGAAGGCGTTCAGCGGGCGGGGCAAGGCCGCCATCGAGGGGGTGCTGCCCTCGTACCTTCTCAGCCGGCGCTGGTTCGGGGGCAAGGCGAGGCGCGTCAAGGAGGTCGAGATCGTCGAGGCCATCCCGATCCCCGTCGGGCGGGCGACGGACTTCCTGACCCTCGTCCGGGTCGACTACACCGAGGGCGACCCCGAGACCTACGTGGTCACCCTGGGGTTCGCGACCGGGGAGCGCGCCACGCGTCTCGTCGAGGGCGAGCGTCACCGCGTGCTGGCGCATCTCAGGGTGAGGGGGGTCGAGGGCGTCCTGCACGGGAGCTTCGGCGACCGCGAGTTCGCCCAGGCGCTCCTGGACGCCATCGGCCGGCGACGCACCCTCAAGGGGCTCGCGGGCGAGCTCGTGGCCCTCCCCGGCCGGGGCTACAAGAGGCTTCGTGGAAAGGACGCCCTCGAGCCGGTCCCGCTGGGGGCGGAGCAGAGCAACAGCTCGATCCTCTTCGGCAACCGGCTGATACTGAAGATCTTCCGCCGCGTGGACTCCGGGCTGAACCCCGACATCGAGATCGGCCGCTTCCTGACCGAGCAGGCGGGCTTCGCCCACGTGGCGACGGTGGCCGGGACCATCGAGTACCGGCCCCGCAAGGGCGAGGCCATGTCGCTGGCCATCCTGCAGGACTGCGTCGAGAACGAGGGCGACGCCTGGCGGTTCACCCTCGACGCGGTGGGCCAGTACTTCGAGCAGGTCGTGGCCCGGCCCCGGGAGGAACGGGACGCTCCCGCCGCTCCCGACGGCACCTTGGTCTCCCTGGCCCGACGCGAGACCCCGCCCGAGATCCAGGCGATGGCCGGAGCCTATCTGAGCGCGGCCTGGCTGCTGGGCAAGCGCACCGCCGAGATGCACCTCGCCCTCGCCTCCGGCGCCGACGAGCCGGCCTTCGCCCCGGAGGCGTTCACGCCCTTCTACCAGCGCTCCCTCTATCAGTCGATGCGGAACCTCACCGAGCGGAGCCTCGGTCTGCTCAAGCGGCGCCTCGACTCCGTCCCCCAGGAGGTGCGAGACGAGGCGCGCGGGCTCGCGGCACGCCAGGGGGAGATCCTCAAGCGGTTCCGCTCCATCCTCGACCGTCCGATCACCGCGCTCCGCACCCGGGTGCACGGCGACTACCACCTGGGGCAGGTCCTCCGCAGCGGCGCCGACTTCGTGATCATCGACTTCGAGGGCGAGCCCGCGGTGCCCCTCGGGACCCGGCGTCTCAAGCGGTGTCCCCTCCGCGACGCGGCGGGCATGGTCCGCTCGTTCCACTATGCCGCCCATCACGGCCTGCGCAGCCTCGAGGAGCGAGGGACGGTTCGCGCCGAGGAGCGCGCGGTCCTGCTGCCGTGGGTCCATGGCTGGTACGTCTGGGTCTCGGCGAGCTTTCTCCGCGGGTACCTCGAAGCGGCCGATGGGGCCGCGTTCCTGCCGGAGGCCGAACCGGAGCTGGACGGGCTGCTGACCGTCTATCTCCTCGAGAAGGCCGTCTACGAGCTCGGCTACGAGCTCAACAACCGACCCGACTGGGTGCACCTGCCCCTGGCCGGCATCCGGCAGCTGCTGGGCGACGAAGGATGAGATTCGACTGGAGGAAGGCGTGAACGACACTGCGATCCGGCACGACGTCAGCCTGCTGACACCCCACGATCTCCACCTCTACAACGAGGGGACCCACTACCGCGCGTACCGGATCCTCGGCTCCCACGTGGTGGAGGTCGACGGCCAGCAGGGGACCCATTTCGGGGTCTGGGCCCCCAATGCCGAGTCGGTCTCGGTGATGGGAGAGTTCAACGGCTGGAACCCCGACTCCCACCCCCTTCGGGCCACCGGATCGTCGGGGATCTGGGAGGGGTTCGTGCCCGGGGTGCGTCAGACCACGATCTACAAGTACTTCGTCCGCGGGCGCCAGGACGGCTACACCATCGAGAAGGCCGACCCCTACGCCATCCACGCCGAGACCTCACCCAAGACGGGATCCATCGTCTGGGACCTGCTCTACTCCTGGAGCGACCAGGAGTGGATGGAGACACGGGGCGGCCGCAACTCGCTGCAGGCCCCCCTGTCGATCTACGAGGTCCACCTGGGCTCGTGGATGCGCGCTCCCGAGGAGGGCCACCGCTCGCTGAGCTACCGCGAGGTGGCGCCGAAGCTGGCCGACTACTGTCACCACATGGGCTTCACCCACGTGGAGCTCCTGCCGATCATGGAGCACCCCTTCTACGGGTCGTGGGGCTACCAGACGACCGGCTACTTCGCCCCCACCAGCCGCTACGGCACCCCCCAGGACATGATGTTCCTGGTCGACCACCTCCACCAGCGGGGCATCGGCGTGATCCTGGACTGGGTCCCCTCCCACTTCCCCACCGACGGCCACGGCCTGTCCTACTTCGACGGGACCCACCTCTACGAGCACGAGGACCCCCGCCAGGGGTTCCACCAGGACTGGAAGAGCTCCATCTTCAACTACGGACGCCACGAGGTGCGCTCCTTCCTGATGTCGAGCGCCTTCTACTGGCTCGACGTGTACCACGTGGACGGGCTGAGGGTGGACGCGGTCGCCTCCATGCTCTACCTCGACTACTCCCGGAAGGAGGGAGAGTGGATCCCCAACGAGTTCGGGGGCCGCGAGAACCTCGAGGCGATCCGTTTCCTGCGCCACTTCAACGAGGCCGTCTTCCGCGAGCGCCCGGACGTGCAGACCATCGCCGAGGAGTCGACCTCGTGGCCCATGGTCTCGCGGCCGCTCTACGTGGGCGGCCTCGGCTTCGGGATGAAGTGGGACATGGGCTGGATGCACGACATGCTCCAGTACATGTCCGAGGACCCGGTTCACCGGAAGTATCACCACAACAAGATCACCTTCCGCATGCTCTACGCCTGGCACGAGAACTTCGTCCTGCCCCTGTCCCACGACGAGGTCGTTCACGGCAAGGGGTCGCTCCTGGGGAAGATGGCGGGCATGGGGTGGGACGAGTTCGCGAACCTGCGCACGCTCTACGGCTACATGTATGGCCAGGCCGCCAAGAAGCTGCTCTTCATGGGCGCGGAGATCGGCCAGCGCGCGGAGTGGAACCACGAGTCGAGCCTCGACTGGCACCTCCTCGAGAACGAGTCCCACCTGGGCCTCCAGAAGTGGGTGAGAGACCTGAACCATCTCTACCGCGCCGAGCCCGCCCTGCATGAGCTCGATTGCGAGCCGGACGGCTTCGAGTGGGTCGACTGCAACGACGCCGATCAGAGCACCATCAGCTTCCTTCGCCGGGGCCGTTCGAGCGACGACGTCATCCTCGTCGCCTGCAACTTCACCCCCGTGCCGCGGGACAACTACCGCATCGGCGTCCCCCGCGCGGGCCACTGGCGCGAGATGCTGAACAGCGACGCGAAGGAGTACTGGGGCCGGGGATACGGCAACTTCGGCGGGGTGGAGGCCGTTCCCTTCGGCGCACACGGTCAGCCCTGCTCGCTGACCATCACGCTGCCCCCCCTGGGTGCGGTCTTCTTCAAGAGCGAGGGGCAGTCGCGGAGCGAGGCCGAGATCGAAGGGAGGGAGCCAGAGCTGGTCCCCGTCGGCGCGAAGCCGGCCCCACCGCCACGGTCCGCTCCGACGACGAAGGCGCTGAGGAAGAAGACGCCGAGGAAGACCGCCGGGAAGCGGCCGGCGGCCGCGAAGGCGACCACGAGACGAAGGAAGCGGACGCCCGGAAGCAGCTGAGGAGGACCGCCGCGCAGCCACTCACCCTGGCCACGGACGGCAGCGAGCGAGCCGAGGAAGGAGGCTCCGGATGGGCCGACCGCTACTTCACCGTGGAGGAGTCAAGGCTCTTCGACGCCCACGGCCGCGGCATCCTCTTCGCCAACTCCGCCCTGGAGCTGGAGTACCTGGGCCGTGGGAACGAGGTCCGGGTCACGATCAGCTGATCGGGCGGAGGCGCCTTCCGCGCGCGGGGCCCCGGCGGCGTAGCCCTCCTACTTCATCTTCAGGACGGCCCGCCAGCCCGTGGGCCGCGGGAGCGGCGTGTGCCCGTTGATCTGGGAGAAGCGCTCCACCACGTAGAACACGTCGGGGTCCACCTCCTTCACCCTCCGCACCGCCTCCGGGAGGTCCGACCGGGCCAGCGTCGCGAACACGAGGCGCCTCGCCGAGCTGTCGGCCTGGCTGTCGAAGACCCCGCGGACCTGCCCCACCGACGACAGGATACGGGCCACCTCCCTGCCCTCTCTGGAGATCATGCGCACCACGCACCGCCCCAGGGCCAGGCGGCGCTCCAGGAGGATCCCCACCGCGTTGCCGGTGGCGAACCCCCCGGCGAAGGCCACGACCACGATCGGGCTCTCCCGGATCCGGAGGATCACCTGGGACACGGCGGTGATCCAGACCAGCACCTCGACGAATGCCAGGGCCACCGAGAGACGGATCCTGCCATTGACGACGACGAGGGTGCGCAGCGTGCCCAGCGACACGTCGACGACTCGGAGGAGGAAGACCAAGCCCGCCAGGGCCCAGACCGGCAGCTCCGCGCTGAACATGATCCTCGCTCTCCTCCTGCTTCCGTTTCGAGCCGTCAGGGGCCCAAGCACACCGGGAGCCATGATCGTGGCATGCACGGTGCATGCCGAGGAGCCGCAGGGCGGTGGATCCGGTCAAAGGGCCCGATCGCGGGACGGCGCGAGGGCGCCGAATCGGGTGCTCCCACCCGAACGCGGCCGTTTCATCGAATCCTCCGCCTCGCTCCCTGGAGCAGGCCCTCGCCCGGCGGTCGAGTCGCGTGCCGCCAGGCCCGCCACCCGACCACGGCCAGGGTGATCGCGGTCAGGGGAAGCGCGAAGGCGAGCATGACCGTGCTGAAGAGGGGCAAGGCGTCGTGGCCGGCGGCGTCGAGACCCAGGTAGAGCAGGTAGGCGCCGTAGTACGCCAGGAACAGCGCTCCCTCCCACCGTGCGATGACGTACCCGCTCGCGAAGATCGGGAGACAGGCCAGGGCCACGGCGATCATCACCGGCAGGTCGAAGCGGAGGGCGGCCGGCGAGACCGCCACCGGTGAGACCATCGCCGTCGCCCCCAGGACCGACAGGACGTTGAAGATGTTGCTGCCGACCACGTTGCCGACGGCGATGTCGCGCTCCTCGCGCAGCGACGCCACCACCGACGTCGCCAGCTCGGGGAGGGAGGTCCCGGCGGCGACGACAGTGAGCCCGATCACCAGCTCGCTCACCCCCAGCGCCTGGGCGGTGACCACCGCGCCCTCGACCAGCCACCGCGAGCCCCAGACCAGGAGGCCGCACCCGACCAGGAGCCGCCCGACGTCGAGCCACCGCCTCTTGGGGCCACCGCCGAACTCCCGAGCGAACTCCTGCCTCACCCCGTCCGCCTCGCGCCGGCTCTGCCGGACCTGGAACAGGGTGTAGGCCACGGCACCGGCGATCAGGAGGACGCCGTCGGGCCGTCCCAGCATCCCGTCGATCCCCAGCAGCAGGGCCAGGGCGGAGACCCCGATCATGACCGGCACTTCCTGCCGGATGAGAGGCGCCGCCACCACCAGCGGCGAGACCAGGGCGGAGACGCCGAGGATGAGCAGGACGTTGCTGATGTTGCTGCCGACCACGTTCCCCAGGGCGAGGTCCGCCTTCCCGGCCAGGGCCGAGCTCACGCTCACCGCCAGCTCGGGGGCACTGGTGCCGAACGCGACCACGGTCAGACCGATGATCAGCGGGGACACTCCGGCGCCGGCGGCCAGCCGGGACGCTCCGCGCACGAGCCAGTCGGCCCCCAGGACCAGCAGGCCGAGCCCCGCCACCAGCCAGAAGAGCGTCCCCAGCCCCACGACCGACCTCCCTGCTCCCGGGGGGCATCGCAGACCGCGGCCCACGGCAGCGCGACGGCCCCAAGGGAGTCCCTCTAGGTTACGACGCCACTCGGGGCCCGGGGGCCGCGGCCGAGGACTCTTCCTACCGACGGGCCGGGGGCAGCCACGGGGCCGGCGGGGTGCGCGCCGGATCCGGCTCGTCGTCGGTCTCGGGCTCCCGGGGAGGTGTCCTGGGGGTCTTTCGGCGGCGGATCTGTGCGTCCCCCTCCTCCGCCGCGTCGCTCCAGGCGTCGTCGGCCCGGGGCCGCGGCGCGCGGCTCGGCGGCCGGTCCCGTCGACCGGGGGCCTCGTCCTTCTCGTCGGGGGGCCTCGATCTCACCGCCTGCGCTCCCTCACCCTCGTCATCCGGTGGCTGCCTCCGCGTCAGTCCATGTCGTCGCCGGCATCCATGTCCTGTCACCGAAGTCGTGTGCGATTCCTGGAGCCCTCGGCGCTCGGCGGCCACCGTCGCTTCGCCGGCGGGCGCCTGAGCTTCGGAGTACAGCGCGTCCTCGTCGGGGGCCCCGGTCGCCTGCGCGCCGCCACGTCAATGCGACGGACACGACTTCGGTGACCTGCCCCTAGTCGAGGACTCCCAGGATCTCGTCCTCCTTGAGGATCAGCAGCTCCTCGGCGTCCACCGTCACCTCGGTCCCGGCCCACTTCCCGACCAGGACCCTGTCGCCCTTCTTGACGTCCAGGGGCAGAACCTTGCCGTCATCCGACAGCCGCCCCGAACCGACGGCGACGACCTCCGCTTCCTGGGGCTTCTCCTTCGCGGAATCCGGGACCACGATGCTCCCCACCTTCGCCTCGGCCTCCTCCTTCCTCCGGACCACCACGCGGTCCCTGAGAGGCCTGATCTCGTTCTTCGTCTTCGTCTTCGCCTTCGTCGTCGTCTTCGCCTTCGTCTTCGCTTTCGCCATGGACACTCCTCCCGTTCAGCCCGCGGCAGCGCCGGAGCCGCACTCCGTCCCGCAGCCTCCGTCAGGCCAGCTCTCGCCCCAGGTCCCGATTCCACGGAGCGTGCCAACACGTTCTTCCAGCCGCGGGGTCCCGGAGTCCCCCAGGACACCAAGTCGATGTCAGGCAGGGAGTTCGGTCCGCCAGCGGCGCCCGGCGCGTCCCCCTTGGATCTCCGGCGGAGCGGTGGGGGCGACCCGAGATCGGAATCCCGCGACCGATCCGAGCGGGCGTCTCCCTCCGGAACACGCGTCCGGGCTCTGGCCTCTCAGCCGCGCGGGTCGCAGCCGAGACCGGGGCGGTCGCTCGGGTAGAGCAGGCCGCGATCGATGATGACCCCTCCGGCGGTCGGGTCGCCCTCGAGTCCGATGTGTCCGTCGAGGTCCGCGTAGACCACGTTGGGGCGCGCGAGGGCGAAGTGCAGACCCCCGGCGATGCCGAGGGCGCACTCGTCCATGCACCCGACCATGACCTCGAGCAGGGCGGCGCGCGCCACCGCGTTGATCTGGAGCGCGTTGTCGATGCCGCCGGCCTTCATCAGCTTGACGTTCACCATGTCCGCCAGGTCCCGCCGCGCGATGCGGAAGGCGTCTCTCAGGTTCATGAGGCTCTCGTCGGCCATGACGGGAATCGCCGCCGACTCGACGACGCGGCCCATGAGATCGGGCTCGCCGCGGGGCGTCGGCTGCTCGAGGAGCTCCAGGTCCGCCCCTCGCGTCAGATCCACGAAACGGAGCGAGTCCCCCACCGAGTAGCCCTGGTTGGCGTCGAAGCGCAGCTCGATCCCCGGGCCCACCCTCTCGCGCACCCGGACGACACGCTCGGCATCCCCCTCGGCGTCGAGCCCCCCTTTCAGCTTGAGAGCCAGGAAGCCCTGCCCCACCAGCTCCACCGCCCGTTTCACCGTCTCGTCGCAGGGCAGGATCCCGATGGTGACGCTCGTCCGGATCCGCTCGCGAAATCCCCCCAGGATCCGGTATGTCGGCTGGCCCACGACCTTGCCCAGCAGGTCGTGGAGGGCCATGTCCACGGCCGCCCGGGCGGCAGGAGAGCCGGCCATCTCCTTCTGGAGGGCCTCCAGGAGGACGAGCCGGCGCAGCGGGTCGGCGCCTCTCAGGACCGGCTCCGCGACCCGTCCCAGGACGTCCAGGACGGACTCGGGCGTCTCCCCGGTCACCACCGGGTCGGGAGCGGCGCAGCCGAAGCCGGAGAGGGCACCGTTCAGCTCGACACGCACCAGGACGTTCGAGACCCGGTCCACCGTCTCGTAGGCGATGCTGTACGGCTCGGCCAGCCCCATGTCCACCCGCCACGCCTCGACCTTCGTGATGCGCACGGCTCAGTACCGCCTCTGGTAGATCTCGTCCAGGCTCAGCCGCTTGAGGGACTCCACGAGCTCGACGAGTCGCTGCACCATCACCTCCCAGATCCGTTCGCCCTTCTCCGGGGTGGCCCGGGTGGGGTCCCCGAGGACGCCGGAGGGGGAGATCCTCGCCGTCCGCGCGTACCAGCCCACGCCGCGGCGCGAGCTGAAGTCCAGAAAGGACGACGAGAACTCCGGCACGAAGGCCGCGGCCCGGTCCATACGGACCAGCTCCGGCCGGACCGCGAGGCTGGTGGACGTCTCGATGTCCCCGGCGTGGACGTCGTTCTTCACGTCGCAGATCTCGGCCACGTCGGCGTCGCTGGTCTCGCCGGTGTCGACACAGGTGAAGATGTGGGCGTCGCGGTTGATCATCTGGGCCGCGAAGTGGAGGGCGGGCCCGTTGCCCCCGTGACCGTTCACGATCACGAGCTTGGTGATCCCCTCCCGGGCGAGCCCGAGGCCGATCTCGTGGACCACCCGTGCCAGGGTGTCCGGGCTGACGCTGATCGTGCCCGCGAAGTCCTCGTGGGCGTACGACACGCCGTAGGGGATGAGGGGCAACACCAGGGGCCGCGGGAGGCTGCACGCCGCCGCCACCCGGCGGGCAGTCAGCTCCGCGTCGAACGCGTCCGTGTCGAGGGGCAGGTGGGGCCCGTGCTGCTCGAGAGAGCCCACCGGCAGCAGGGCGACGTCGACCTGGCGCAGGCGCTCGGCGGCCTCCGGCCAGGTCAGCTCGCCGAGGACGAAGCGGGAGCCATCGACGCGGGAGCCGCGCGCAGGCGGGCCCGCGGGCGCGGCCTCGAAGGGATACGGGGGCGGCCCCTCGACCTCCTTCCGGAGATCGATCTCGACCCAGACCCGGCCCACGCGCCGCGCCGCCCCCGTGGCGTGCTCGAGGAAGATCGGCGCGAGAGGCTGGACGAGATCGCGCGGCACCGCGGAGAGGGGCGAGCGCTCCCGGTCGACGCGCACCGCGAGGACCTCGGGATGCGACCGGGGGCGGACGCCCCCCAGGCTCGCACCGACGAGGCGACCCCGCTCCCGGAGCATGTGACCGAGATGGGCCACACCGGCTTTCTCCTGGTGAACGCCGTTTGACGGGAGGGCGGCGAGACAGGCCGTGACCTGCTCCGGGGTGTACCCGCACTCGCCGGGCTCCTTCCCCAGGGCCACCAGCATGGCTACGATCCGCCGGCACTTCTCGCACCGACCGCAGGGACGGACGGCGCCTTCTCCACGGTGGGTGGCGTGACAGGAGACCTGCAGCCGGAGGAGCTCCGGGTAGCGCTCGGCCAGCACCTTCTGCACGAGCAGCTCGGAGAGGGGGCGCAGGACGGAGAACTGGGCCACGCCCCAGCCCTTGCGCCCGAAGTACCGGCTCATCGCCTCGTCGAAGAAGCGGCTCTGGTCGTAGAGCCCGTCGTAGTGGGGGATCCCCTGGAAGCTGGTCCGTCGGCTGGTGTCGTGCTCGTCGCCGATCAGGAGGCGCCCGATCCCCCGCCGGCGGAGGAGGGGAAGGGCCCCGAAGAGGAAGACGGCCACCGTCCAGAGGCGCACCGGGTACTCGTCGGAGCGGACCCCGGCGAAGTCGGGCCGCACGAAGGGCAGGTGGCGCAGCATCCAGGCGAAGACGCGATCGGAGTTCGTCCAGACCCTCGCCGTCCCCGGGACCCGCGCCGCGAAGTCGCGGTACGCGTTCAGGGCCGTGAACCAGTGCCGTCCCGACTCGTTGAGGAAGATCGGGTGAGCCTCGCGGCCGAGCTCCCGCAGGAGACCGAAGGTCAGGAGGCTGTCCTTGCCCCCGCTGGAGAGGACCGCGTGCCGCTCGCGGCTCGTGGCCCACGGGGCGCCGGCGCCCGGACGCACGTCACCGGCATCGTCGAAGACCAGGCGGGCACGCAGGTAGTCCCGCCGACGCACCACCGGCAGCCGGGAGGCCTTCCCCCGGATGAAGGGGTTGGGCTCCAGGAACTTCATGACGTAGATCTCGCGGGCGGTGTTGCGGGCCGCGGCCCGGAGGAAGGCGCGGTCCACGGCGTCGAACGGGCCGTGGAAGACGATCTCGTCGCAGAAGAGGCCGTAGTTGAGCGCCAGCTGCGCCCCGATGACACCCGCCAGGTTCCGGTCGGCGGGATCCGCGAGATCGAAGACGTCCTCCTCGTACCGGTACGCGAGGTCGGTCTCCGCCGAGCCGCGGGAGGTGGTCACCCGGTACGTGGTGAGCAGACGCCTCTTCTCGAGCCGCGTCGGGCCCACCTCCAGCCGGCGCACGACCCCCAGCGGGGCGAGAGGATCCCCGCTCTGGCGGGGCGCCTTCCGCCCACGGGGACCGCCACTCACGAGACCGCTTCCAGCTGCGCGCTCTGGGCGGCCAGGATCGCGTCCACGACGGAGGCTGCCCCCTCGAGAAGCACGTCGGCGACCACGACCCCGGTCTCCCGGGCGATGGTGTCGCAGATGACGGGCACGTCCACCGGGTTGAGCCCCTCGTGGTTGAGGCAGACCGCCACCACCGGCCGGTCCGAGAGGAGCTCGATGGCCTCGATCTGCGTCCAGAGGGACTGGATCGGGTACCCGGGGAAGCCGTCGTAGTGCAACCGCGCGGGGGCGTGCTGGAGCACCACCGCGTCGGGGCGGGCCGCGGCCAGGATCTCCAGCCCCCCGGGGTATGCCGGGTTCATCAGGCTCCCCTGCCCCTCGACGACGAGGAACTCCGGCTTTCGAGCCTTCCACGCCCGCCACACCGCGTGCTCGATCTCCCCCGTCACGAAGTCGTTGACGAGCGAGTCGAGGACCAGACCGTAGCGGGCCCCCTGGAGCCAGGCCGTCTGGCCCGTCCCCACGAGGTCCACCGAGCGCTCGCGGCTCTCCAGCTCCTCCACGAGCTTCCAGGCCGTGGTCCGCTTCCCCACCGCGGAGTCGGTGCCCAGGACCGCCACCCGATACGACTCCACCGCCCCGATCTTTCCACTGAAGAAGTGCAGGTCGCCGCGCTCCGGCGGCTTGCGAACGTCCCGCACCCGGCAGCCGTGAGCCTCGGCCTGGCGAGCCAGCTCCGCGTCCTCGGAGAGGAAGTCGTGGAGGCCGCTGTCGACGTTGAGCCCTCGCTGGAGCGCCTCCACGACCGCGCGTCGCCCCCGGCGTCCGAGCCGACCGCCGTCCGGGGCGAGGCCGATCACCAGGTGTGTCGCCGGCCGACCGCGCTCCGCCGCGTGGGCGAGCGCGGCCACGAGGGAGGGCAGGATCGGGATCCCGTTGGCGCGGTCGTCCAGGACTTCCCCGGCGTCTCGTCCGGCCTGCCGCGAGTCCACGACCGACAGCACGCGGTAGCGGCGGGTGAAGCGGACGAGGCCGTGGGCGGTCTTGCCGTTCGTCGTTCCGAACGCGCCTTCGCAGTAGACGATCGCGTTCCCCTCGACCCGCGTCCTCTTCCTCTTCATGTCCTCCTCCCCGTGAGCACGACCACGTACCGATCGGGCCCCAGGCCCTCCTTCCGGTGGCCCTGGGCAAAGGCGGCCAGGCCCGCAGTGGAGGCCGGGAGGACGTTGAGCCCCTCGGCCTCGCGGAGCCTGCGGGTCCAGGCGAGCAGCGCCCGGTCCGACACCGACTCCGCGAACCCCCCGCTGTCGCGGATGGCGTGCAGCGCGTGGTCCCCGTCGATGGAATGCCAGTTCACCAGGGCCTCGTTCACCTTGGTCTCCCGGACCCGATCCGGCTTCAGATCGTCGCACCGCGGCGCCTGCGTCCGGTACGCGTGCAGGATGGGGTTCTGCGCGGGAGACGACCCCGCGATCATACGCGGGATCCGGGAGGTCTTCCCGCGCCGGTAGAGGCTGACGAAGCCCCGGTGGATCCCGGCCAGCGTGGTCCCGTTCGACACCGGGACGGCGACGGCCGCCGGGGCGTCTCTCAGCTCGTCGTAGATCTCGACGGCGATCTCCCCGTAGGCCCGGAGCTGGATCGTGGTGTTCTCGCCGCCGGGGTTGGCGTCGTAGATCTCCTCCCGGGCCGCGTGCCCACGGCTGCTGCGGACCGCCTCCTCGTAGCCACCCTCCGCCCGGAGAACCTCGGCTCCGTACCCTTCCATCTCCGCGAGGCGCCGCGTGTGACAGTCCGCGGGGATGTAGACCACGCAGCGGAGCCCGGACACCTGCGCGGCCAGGGCCATGGCCGCCCCGTAGTTGCCGCAGGTGGCCACCGTCACCGCGTCGAAGCCCCGCCGCAGGGCGTCCATGGCCTGGGCGAAGGCGATCCGGTCCTTCTGGGTGCCGCTCGGGTTCCCCCCGTCGAACTTCAGGTAGATCTGGCGGAGCCCGATCTCCCGCTCCAGGTTCCGCGCGCGGCTGAGGTTCGTGTCCCCGACGTCGGAGTCCACGATGTCCTCGAAGGCCTCGAGCCGTTGGTGGAGCGGCAGGGAGGAGTCGGAGGCGAGCGAGCGAGCCGAGCTGAGCTCCGGCGAGAGCACGGGCGACTGGGGCACGGCTCCGTCCAGGAGCTCGCCCGCCGGCTCCGGGATAGGGTCCTCCCCGACGACCGGCGCGCCCTCCGGCTCCTCGGCGCCCTCGCCCTGCGCGCCGTCCGCGATCGGATCTTCCACTGGCAGACCTCCCGGCAGCTTTCACGTCGGGGATCAGCAAGGTGAATGCCAGATCGCTGAGGCGGCCCGATCGACCTCTCGGCAGGCACTGCCCTTGCTGCCATGTCTCACGAGGGTCGACCCGGGTCGCCCCCCGGACCCGACCCCAGGCTGGCATTCATCCCGAATTGGGCGCGGTCGGACCCCATCCCCCATCATTTCCGACCGTGCCCGCTTCCCACCCTTGAGAATCGGCGATTGACGCCCGATCCGGTCGGTCCTATGCTTCCGATCTGATCGAGAGCCCATGCTGATCCGCGTACTCCTGACGCTCGAGCCGGCGGCGGTGCGCCGCCGGCTGAAGCGCCTCCTCGACGAGAGCGACGTGTCCTTCGTGCGCGCCCCTGCCCGAGCCACGCCGGCTGGCCCGGCGATCCCTGGAGCGGACTTCGACCTCCTGATCGCCAGCCGGACCCGGCTCGGCGAGGCCGCGGTCGAGACGGTGCGGTCGGTGAGGCAGCTCCCCGAGCGGCCGGACGTCATCGTGGTCACCGACTCCGAGGACGCCCAGGACCGCTCGTCTCTCCTGGCGGCGGGCTGCCTGGCGGTGGTCAACCACCGGGTCCCCGACGACACGCTGCGGGAGACCCTGCGCGCGCTGGTGGAGCGACGCCGGGACCAGGTCGAGCAGGGGCTCCGAGCGGAGCGGTTCGACGAGAGGCCCAGCCTCAAGGACTTCGTCTCGCGGAGCCCCGCCATCCAATCATTCATGCACACCACCAGCCGGATCGTCCGGTCGGACAGCTCCCTGCTCATCCTGGGCGAGACCGGCGTCGGGAAGGAGAGGCTCGCCCAGGCGCTGCACTCCGAGGGTCCTCGGGCCTCGGGTCCCTTCGTGCCGGTCAACTGCGGGGCTCTGCCCGAGAGCCTCATCGAGAGCGAGCTCTTCGGCCACGAGGAGGGCGCCTTCACCGGGGCCTCTCGGGCGCGGCGCGGATACTTCGAGCTGGCCCACAAGGGCACCCTGTTCCTGGACGAGATCGCCGAGACCCCGCTCCACCTCCAGGTCAAGCTTCTGCGGGCCCTCGAGACACGCCGGATCCAGAGGGTCGGGGGGGAGCGGCCGCTGGGAGTCGACGTGCGGGTGATGGCGGCCACCAATCGCGACCTCGAGGCCGAGGTCGCGGCCGGGCGCTTCCGCTCGGACCTCTACTACCGGCTGGCGGTGGTGACGCTGTCGATCCCGCCTTTGCGCCACCGGCGGGAGGACATCCCCGAGCTCGTCGCGACCTACGTCCAGCGGTTCCGGATCCACCTGGGCCGGGAGGTCGTGGGCTGCGCCCCCGAGGCCCTGGACGCCCTGGTCGCCCACGACTGGCCCGGGAACGTCCGCGAGCTCATCAACGCCATCGAGCGGGCCGTCCTGCTGTGCGCGGGAAGCCGCATCGAGCTCGGAGACCTCCCCCGCAGCATCGGCGCCCGGGAAGACCCCGCCGCGGGCGACGACCCCCTCTTCCCCGAGCTGGCCCGAGCCGGAGCCTGGCTGGACCGCCCGCTCCGTGCGGTCAAGGAGTCCCTGATCGCCTCGGTCGAGCGGCGCTACGTGGCCGAGCTCCTCCGGGCCACGCGCGGGAGGATCGGGGAGACCGCGGAGCGGGCCGGCCTCAACGAGCGTGCCCTGTACGCCCTCATGAAGCGCCACGGGCTGAAGAAGGAGCAGTTCAAGCGCGGGGCCACGGCCGGGGCGCGGGCGTCGTCACCGTCCGACGGCTGACCCCCGGTCCACGGACGTCGTGTCATACTCGGACCGTCACTCCACGCTCTCCAGCCCGATGACCCGGGGCGGCACGACCGGAGCCCGCGGCGCCCCCGGGCTGAACGCGCCACGATCGGTCGAGCGCCCGGCCGGTGCCGCCCGGGCGTCCCTCGACACGGGAGGTGTCTCATGGAAACCGCGACCTGGAGCGCTGCCGTCCGCGACGCAGCGACGGCCCTGATCGAGAGGGTCGTGACCCGCCTGCCCGACGTCGTCGGGGCGGTGCTGATCGTCCTGCTCGGCTGGGTGGTCGGCCGCCTGCTGAGCGCGTTGCTGCGCCGGCTGCTGGCACGCGCCGTCGATCGCCTGCAGGGTAGCCGACTGCTCGGCGGGGAGGACCGCCTGGGGTGGCGCGGGGCCTTGCCCGGCCTCATCGGGGGCCTCACCTTCTGGACGGTGATGGCGGTCGCCGTCGTCGCGGCGGCGGACACCCTCGAGATGGCGCTGGTCGGCGAGCTCCTCGCGAACATCGCCCGCCTCCTCCCCCAGGTGCTGGCCGGGGTCCTGGTGGTGTTCGTGGGCGTCGTCTTCGCCGAGCTGGCCCAGGCCGGGGTCGCCCGAACCGCCGCCGCCGCCGGAGTGCCCTACGCCGGGGCTCTCGCCCGCGCCGTCCAGCTCTCGGTCATCGTCGTCGCGATGGTCATGGGGGCCCACCAGGCCGGGATCGACTCGACCTTCCTGATGATCGCGCTGCCGGTGGGCCTGGGGGCCCTCCTCGGCGGTGCGGCCCTGGCCTTCGGGCTCGGCTCGCGCACCGCGGTGAGCAACATCATCGCCTCCCATCAGCTGATGCGCGTGCACGAGGTGGGCGAGCGCGTGCGGATCGCCGGCATCGAGGGCCGGATCGAGAGAGTGACGCCCACCGCCGTCCTCCTCGAGGCGGCGGACGGAAAGGTCGTGGTCCCCGCGAGCCTGTTCAGCGAGCAGATCGCGGTCATCCTCGCGGAGGCGAAGCGATGACCCTCGAAGAGAAGCTCCTCCGGCGCCTGGCCGAGCGTCACCCGAACGAGGCCGCGGCCCTCCTCGGAGAGCAAAGCCCGGAGCACGCGGCCGCGGTCCTCGTCCGGCTGCCCGAGAAGGACGGTGCCGCCGTGCTCGGAGGGACCGCGCCGCCGGTGGCGGCCGGCGCCCTGGCCCGCCTCGACCCCACCGTGGCCGGCGATCTCGTCGAGGCCCTCCCCCTGGGGCAGGCCGCCGCCCTGCTCCGGCAGCTGCAGCCCGAGAGCCGGGAGCGACTGCTCGCCACGTTGCCGAACGCGGAGCGCCTCCGCGTCCTGATCGCCTATCCTCGGGGCACCGCCGGCGCCTTGATGGACCCGTCGGTCCTCGCCCTCCCCGCCCCCCTCCCGCTCGACGAGGCCCGCCGGCGGCTGGGTGAGTTCTGCACCCACCTCGCCCTGGACCTGTACCTGGTCGACGCCCACCACCGCCTGGTCGGCGTCGCCGACCTGCGCAGGGTCCTCGACCCGGCCCGAACGGGAACGCTGGACACCCTCGCCCGGACCGTGGACCCCATCAGCGATCACGCCGATCTGGCGTCCCTGGCCGCCCGGCCGGGGTGGCTCCACCACGACACCCTGCCCGTGGTGGACGACGGCGGCACCTACCTGGGGGCCGTCCGTTCGGAGCGCCTCCGGCAGATCGCCCACGACGAGGTGCAGCGCCGGTCCCGGGGGGGCGCCGACGCCGTCCTCGCCCTCGGTGAGCTCTTCTGGCTCGGGCTCAGCGGGCTCTTCAGCTCTCTCTCACGGCCCCGGGCCGAGGAGGCGCGATGAGCGCCGCCTCGCCGACGGTCGCCGGGGTGGAGGCCCTGGTGAGCGGATACGTGCGCCTCTTCCCCGCAGAGGTCGCCCACGAGATCGAGGACGCCTCGGCCACCGAGGCCGCGGCCCTGCTGTCCACCCGGCCGGGGACGCACGCCGCCGAGGTCGTGCGACGGCTGAGCCCCGGGCAGGCGGCGGCGGTCCTGGCCGTCCTGCCAGAGCGCGCGGCACGACGGGTCGTCGAGCACCTCGGCCCCGCCCGCGTCGCGACGCTCTTCGGGCGCCTGGAGCCGGAGGACCGCGATCGCCTGCTCGGCCTGCTCCCGAGGCCCCTGGCCGGGGAGCTGGACGATCTGGCCCGCTACCCGGCGGACACCGCGGGCGCGCTCATGGACCCCCGCGTGGCCGCGTTTCCCGCCGACACCCTGGCCCACACCGTGCTGGGGCGGCTGAGGCGCCGGCGGCGGCGCCGCGTCTACGACGTGTTCGTGGTGGACGCAGAGGGGCGGCTCACCGGCGTCGTCCCGCTGCCGGAGGTGGCCCTGGCCCCCGCCGACGCCTCGCTGGGCAGCCTGGCGCAGCCGTCCGTTCCGAAGGTCCCCGCCACCGCGGGCCGCGAGGAGATCGTGGAGGCCATGACCGGGGGCGTCACGCCCAGCCTCGCCGTGGTCGACTTCGAGGGACGCCTCCTCGGTGTGCTCCGGTACGCGGCGCTCATGGCGGCAGCGGAGAGCGAGGCCAGCGCGGACATCCAGACCATGGTGGGCGCGAGCCGGGAGGAGCGGGCCCTGTCCCCGGTCCTGTTCGCGGTGCGCAAGCGGCTGCCCTGGCTCCAGATCAACCTCGGCACCGCGTTCCTGGCGGCCTCGGTGGTCGGGTTGTTCGAGGAGACGATCCAGCGGGTGACGGCGCTGGCCATCCTCCTGCCGGTGGTGGCCGGACAGTCCGGAAACGGGGGGGCGCAGGCCCTCGCCGTCACCATGCGGGGTCTGTTCCTGCGCGAGATCCGGGCCCGGAGCTGGCCCCGCGTGGTGATCAAGGAGTTCGGAGTCGGGGCCTTGAACGGGCTCGCGGTGGCGATCGTGTGCGCGGTGGGGGTCTACCTCTGGAGCCGGTCCCCTGGGCTGAGCGTGGTGATCGGAGTGGCGATGGTGCTCTCCATGATCGTCGCCGGGATCGCGGGCGCGGCCATCCCGACCGCCCTCAGCGCCCTCGGACAGGACCCGGCGCAGTCCTCCTCGATCATCCTCACCACGGTGACCGACGTGGCGGGCTTCTTCACCTTCCTGGGTCTCGCGACGCTCTTCTCGCGCATGCTCTGAGGGACGCGGCATGACCCTCCTCGTCCTCTTCGTCGGCTTCGCCTTGAGCGTGTCGTTCCTCTGCTCGCTCCTGGAGGCCGCACTCCTGTCCGCCCGCCGGGGCATGCTCGCGGAGAAGCAGGCGGCCGGCCACCGCGGGGCGGGCCTGCTCCTCGAGATCAAGGAAGAGCGCATCGACGACGCGATCAGCGCGATCCTCATCCTCAACACCCTGGCCAACACCCTGGGGGCCACCATGGCCGGCGCCCAGGCGGCCCGGGTGTTCGGGAGCGCCGCGGTGGGCATCTTCTCCGGCATCCTGACCTTCCTGATCCTCGTCTTCTCCGAGATCATCCCCAAGACCCTGGGCGCTCTCTACGTGCCGCAGCTCGCGAGCCTCGTCGGATACTCCCTCCAGGGGCTGACCACGATCATGTCACCGGCCCTCGCCGTCTCGCGGGTGCTCACCCGCCTCCTCGCCCCCAACCAGCCGACGAAGCTCTCCCGGGGAGAGCTCGAGGCCCTCATCGCCGCCGCGGCAAAGGAGGGGGCCATCGACCCGGCGCAGACCAGACTCCTCGAGAGCCTCATGCGCTTCGACACCGTGCGGGTCTCCGACGTCATGACGCCCCGGCCGGTCACGGTGATGATGCCCGTCGACGCGACCGTCGCGGACCTCCTGGCCACGCCCGCGACCGACGCCTTCAGCCGCATCCCCCTCCACGTGCCCGACGACGCCGACGCCGTCGTGGGCTACGTCGTGCAGCGCGAGGTCCTGCGGGCGGCGGTCTCGGGCGGGGGGCGGGATCGCCGGCTCGACGCCTTCCGCCGTCCCGTCTTCTTCATCCCCGGCTTCATCCGGGCCGGGGCGGCCCTCCGCCAGCTCCTCGACCGACGCGAGGCCCTGGCCGTCGTCGTGGACGAGCACGGTTCGATCGAAGGAGTCATCACCCTCGAGGACCTGACCGAGACCCTGATCGGGGCCGAGATCGTCGACGAGTCGGACCGGGTCGTGGATCTCAGGAAGGCGGCACTGGAGTACCGCGATCGCCGTCTCGCGCGCCTGCGCGAGCGTCGGACCACGCCGCCCCCCGACCTCCCCGGGGCCTCCTCGTGACCGGCCGATGGCACAACTGCCCGGAACGTGGCATCCTCGGCCCCTGGCTGGTGCAATGACCGAGTCCGAGACGAAGCCTGCTGCGACGCCTCCGGGCCCGGCGCCTCCGACGCCTGGGATTGGGCCGGGCGGCGCCCCGTCGCCGCCCGCGACGCTGCAGACCCCGGACCGTGTCGACACCGAGCTCCTCGATCTCGGCAACCGGCGTGTCGTCCACCCGCAGCGGGTGGCGGTGTCCCGGCACGGCATGGTCGCCACCGCCCACCAGCGGGCCACCGAGGCGGGCGTCGAGATGCTGGCCGAGGGAGGGAACGCCATCGACGCCGCGGTGGCGGCGGCGTTCGCCCTCGGCGTCTGCGAGCCGGCGGCCTCCGGTCTCGGAGGCCAGACGACCATGCTCGTCCACCTGGCCGAGGCGCGCCGCACGTTCGCCCTGGACGGGTCCTCGCGCGCCCCGAACCGAACGGCGGCCGCCGACTTCACCAGGGCGCAGCGACTCCGGGGCTACCGGGCGACCACCGTGCCCGCCACGCCGGCCACCCTCGCCTGGGCCCTCCGGACCTACGGCACGCTCCCCCTCGCCCGAGTCCTCGAGCCGGCCATCCGGCTGGCCCGCAAGGGCTACCGCGTCAGCGGACTGCAGCAGGCCCTGACGCGGCGAGAGCTGAACAAGCTGGCCGACGGAAGCGCTGCCCCCTGTTCCTTCGCGGGGGCCAGGCGCCGTACCTGGCCGGCGCCCGCCACCGGCAGCCGGTGCTGGCCGAGACCCTGACCCGCCTGGCCGAGCACGGCATCGCGGACTTCTACACCGGCGAGATCGCGGCCCAGATCGACGCCGACATGGCCGCCAACGACGGGCTGATCCGCCGGGACGACCTCGCCCAGATCCCCTGGCCCATCGAGCGGCGCCCGCTCACCGCTCGGCACGAGGGACTGCGGGTCTTCACGTTCCCCCCCCCGGGAGCGGGCCGAACGCTGGTGGAGATGCTCAACGTCTACACGCAGCTCCCCCCGGCGCTGCGCGATCTCGACTCTCCCCGAGGCGCGGTGGCTCTGGCCGAGACCATCCGCCGGGCCTTCCGCGACCGACGGGACCGGCCCTTCGACGCGCATGTCTACGCTCAGGTCAGCGAGAAGCGCATGCTCAGCACCGACCACGCGCGGAGGGTGGCGCGCCGCGTGGTCCGGCGGGCGTCCCGCGGCGGCGAGACCACACACCTCTCGGTCATGGACGACGCCGGCAACGTGGTGGGGCTGACGCAGTCGATCGAGCGCGTCTACGGCGCCGCGGTGGCGACACCAGGCCTGGGCTTCCTCTACAACAACTACATGAGCGCGTTCGAGACCGAGGACATCTCCCACCCCTACTACCTGCGCCCAAACGCCGCTCCCTGGGCCAGCGTGGCCCCGACCATCGTCTTTCGCGGGCAGCTTCCCTGGCTGGTGATCGGCTCCCCGGGCAGCGAGCGCATCACCCCGTCCATCCTCCAGGTGCTCCTGCGGCTCGGGACCCACACCCCCTTCGCCGCGGTGGACGCGCCGCGGCTGTTCTGCTCCCTCGGCGGCCTCGTGTCGCTCGAGGCATCGCGCATGCGCGACGACCTCCCGGAGGCCATGGAGAACGCCGGCTTCGAGGTCCAGCGGCGCGACCCCTACTCCTTCTACATGGGGTGCGTCCAGCTGGTCCTGCGCGAAGGCGGGGAGCTGACCGGCGTGGCCGACGCCCGCCGGGACGGCTCCGCGGCGGGGCCGCCCCGCCCGGTGTAGGAAGCCGGTGCCCCTGGCCATCCTGGTCTCCATCCCCCACGGCGGGTCGGAGACCCCGCCGGAGGTGGCGGACCGGGTGATCGCCACCCCGGAGGAGATCTTCGACGACGGAGACGCCTTCACCCGCGAGATCTACGACCTGGGCGCCGGCGTCGCCCACGTGCAGTCGGCGCGCGTGGCCAGGGCCTTCGTGGACCTCAACCGCGCCGAGGACGACCGCCCCCCCAGGAACCCCGACGGCGTCGTCAAGACCGCGACCTGCTTCGACCGTCCCGTCTACGCGGAGCCCCTCGACGCCGACCTCACCGAGCGCCTCCTGGCTCGCTACCATCGCCCCTACCACGACGCCCTGGAGACCGCGGCCCGGCAGGCGGGAGCGCGGCTGGGCCTCGATTGCCACTCCATGGCCGCGGAGCCCCCGCCGGTTGCGCCGGACGCCGGTCGGCCCCGACCGCTCTTCTGCCTGAGCAACGCCGTGGGCCGGACCTGCGACGAGGAGGTGGTGCTCCGTCTGGCGAGCTGCATCGCCGAGGCCTTCGAGTGCCCGGCCCGGGAGGTGGCGCTCAACCGGCCTTTCAAGGGCGGCTACATCACCCGGCGTCACGGGCGACACCCCCTCCCCTGGATCCAGGTGGAGATGAACCGCTCGCTCTACCTGGCCGACCCGTGGTTCGACCGTGAAGAGCGGCGCGTGGATCCCGAGCGCCTCGGAGAGCTTCGCGAACGCTTCGGGAGGGCCCTCTCACGGTTCGCCGCGGCCGCCGAGCCGTCCCGCGGTCGTTGAGATCGGGGACCACCCGGGATCCGCGCCCCGGGCTCCTCGGTCAGGGGGTGACTGACCGGAAGTGCACCTGGTCCGTCACGAGGGTGTGGCTCGGGAACTCGTCGATCCGCTCTCCGAAGCGGCCGTCGCTGCCGTAGACGGCGGCGGTCCGGACGCGGAGGCTCCAGAGGGGAAGGTGCTCTCGAAGCCCGTCGGCAGCTCCTTCATCTCTCCTCAATCTCCCTGGACAGGAAATCCGCGAGAATGAGCGTGTGCTGGACGAGGGCGATCCGCGACACCGCCTCCTGGGGCGTGCCCCGGTCCCGAGTGGTCGGGCCGAGCCCGCACACCGCCGCGGTCTTGGCCGGCACCAGGCCGGCGACCGAGGCCCAGGCCGAGCTGTCCCTCTTCAGCTTGACCCCGTGCTCCTCGGCGACGCCGGCCAGCGTGTTGTAGAGCCGGGTGTTGATCGGGCGCTCCCGCATGGGGGGGCGGTCCGCCTCGCGGACCAGCTCCCACCTCGGGCCGCGTTTGCCCAGCAGGGTCCGGATCCGCTCCTCGGTGCGGTCCGCGGTCTTCGTGTCCGGGTAGGTCATGAGGAGGGTGGCCGTCACACGGTGGGGCAGGCGCATGGGGTGGCGCTCGGTCCCCATGGACAGCACCGACACCGACAGCCGGCTGCGCGAGGAGCCCAGCTGCGAGATCGCCTCCAGGCGGTCCCAGGCCCAGCGGAGCACTCCCGGCCTGCGTCCCGCCCGCCCCAGGGTGACCGCCTCGCCGACCGCGCGGAGCTGGAAGCGGCGGTTGCCCCTCCGCTTCAGGATGGCACCCTCGTCGGGCAGGCCCGGACGGAGGACGATCGCCTTCCCGGCCCGGCCAGCGGCGGCGCGGATCGTCTCCGCGCTGTCGCGGGCATCGCGTCCCTCGTCGGCGTAGAGCAGCACCCCCAGGGGCACGCGCCGCAGTCGGCGGATGCTGCGCAGGGCCCGCAGGGCGAACTCGATCATGACCAGGGAGGCCCGTGAGGTCCCGACGCCCTCTCCGTGCAGCCACTCCGGGTCCCGCCGGAAGGGCTGGCGAAGGGTCGAGTCCATCGCCGGGACGTCCAGGTGAGCCACGAGGAGGGTGCCGCCCTCGAGCCCGGCTCGGGTCTCCCAGGTCCAGGCGTGGGGGGCATCGGTGAGCGTCCCCACCGGCTTCATCCCCAGGTCGGCGAAGATCTCGCTGGCGCGGGCCACCGCCACCTGCATCCCGACCGGGTCCGAGGTGGGACTCGACAGCGCCACCCAGTCCCGGAGCCGGCGCTCCATCGCCTCCCGCCTCTGGGTCACGAAGCTGACGGCGTGGGACCGCGTGTCCACGCGACGCGCGTCGAGGACCGGCGGCTCGGGGGTCCCGAAGTAGCGGGCGCTCGCCACCTCGACCAGGCGGTTGACGAATGCGGTGAAGTCGAGTCCCACCTGGGCCGCCCCCACGAGGTACGAGCCGTGCTCCCCCAGGCTGGGGAGGCTGTTGGTCTCGAGGACGAACAGGTTCCCGGCCGCGTCCAGCCTCATGTCCACGCGCGCGCAGTCGTGCAGCCCCAGCGCCTGGAAGGCGCCGATCGCGATCTCCTGGGCCCGGCGGGAGAGGTCCTCTCCGATCGGGGCGGGGCAGAGGTGTCTAATGCTCCTCCCACTGCGGCCGGTCTTGTCCTCGTAGCTGTACACCGCGGGGCCCTCGCCGAAGTCCAGCTGTACGGGGGGGAAGGCCTCCGGCGGGTTGTTGCCGAGGAGACCGACGTTGATCTCCCGGCCCTCGATGTACTGCTCGACGAGCACGGGCTGGCTGTACTCGTCGAAGATCACTCGCGCCCCCTGCCGCAGCTCCTCCTCGTCGTGGACGACCTTGAGCCCGAACGACACCGACTCGTGGCGAGGCTTGACGATCATCGGATACGGGAGCTCCGGGACCGAGGCGTCGGGGGCGTGCATCACCGTGAAGTCGGGCGTGGGAAGGCCGTGCTGGCGCAGGATCATCTTGGTCACGACCTTGTCGAGGGACAGCGAGTGGCCCATCGGCCCCGAGGCCACGTAGGGGATCCCCACCATCTCCAGGATGCTGGGGACGTGCGTGTAACGGGCCTGCCCCTGAAGACCGTAGGAGACGTTGAAGACCATGCCCGGGCGCTCCCCGTGGACCACCCGGGGCATGAAGTCCTCGAGCTTCTGGATGAGGTCCTTGTCCCCCTCGAACGCCGAGACCTGGTGCCCTCCCTTGCGCAGCGCCTCGGCGAGGCGGTCGATGGTCTTCATGCCGATCTTCTCCCGGTTGGGCATCCCGAAGAGATTGATGACACTCTGGCTGTTCCGGTTGTAGATGATCGCCACCTTCATGGAGTCCCCCTGGTGAGCCGATTGTACGCGGGGTCGTCGTGCCGGGCACCCGGGCCGGGCCTCGAGCCCCCGTCGGGAGGCCTCGATACCGCGCTCGCCCCGAAACAGGTAGACTCCGTCGGTCGGGCAGACGAGGCGGAAAGGGGATGGCGATTCGACGGGGGATCTCGCGGCGCTTCTACTGGAGCCGGTGGCCCAACTCGAGGCTGCTCCAGGTCCGGATGTGCGACCTGGGGGTCACCCTCGAGGGGACGTGGCTCGAGGACTGCGTGGAGCGCCTCTACTCGGAGCTGGCCTCGAGGGACCTCCGCTTCCGGCCCCACGTCTGGCTCTCCGACGAGTGGTTCTCGCCGGCCGGGGTCCCCGGGGTGGCCATTCCCTTCTACCTGACCCATCGGACCCTGATGCGCCTCGAGCGGGCGCAGATGCTCGAGGTCGAGGGCGGGACCAAGGCGCAGTGCATGATGATCCTGCGCCACGAGGCCGGCCACGCCCTCCAGCACGCCTACCAGATCCAGCGCAAGCGCCGGTGGCAGGCGCACTTCGGGGCGTCGTCGACGAAGTACCCGGACGTGTATCGGCCCCGCCCCGCCAGCCGGCAGCACGTCCAGCACCTGGCGTTCTGGTACGCCCAGAGCCATCCGGACGAGGACTTCGCCGAGACGTTCGCGGTGTGGCTCAGCTCCCGGGAGGGGTGGAGGAAGCGATACCGCGGCTGGCCCGCCCTGCGGAAGCTGGAGTGCGTGGACGAGCTCATGGGCGAGGTGGCGGGCTCACGACCCGAGGTCACCACCCGGGCTCGTCCCCACTCGCTGCCACGGCTGCGGCACACCCTCGCCGAGCACTACGCCGAGCGTCGTTCCCTCTTCGACCAGAAGTTCCCCGCCACCTATGACCGGGATCTCATCAAGCTCTTCTCGGACAACCCGCGACACCGCCAGCACGAAGCGGCCTCGGCCTTCCTTCGCCGCAATCGGAAGGAGCTCCGAGAGCTGGTCTCGAGGTGGACCGGGGAGTATCAGTTCACCCTCGACGCCGTCCTCTCCGACATGATCGGGCGGTGTCGCGAGCTGAACCTGAGGGCGGTGGGACCGGAGCGGCGGCTCAAGGAGGACTTCGCGGTGCTCCTGACCGTCAAGACGATGCATTTCCTCTACAGCCAGGGACGCCGCACCTGGCTCAGCCTCTGAGCGCCCGGGATCGCTGGTAGACTGCGCCAACCGACCGGCCCACGCCGACGGGTCTCATCGCAAGGGAGTCCGCCCATGAACTCGTCCACTCGCCCGGCACTCACGGGCGCGTTGCTGCTTGTGCTCGCCGGAGCTCCGGCGTCGTGGGCTCAGGCCCCGTCCGAGCCCGTCATCCCCGAGGCCGTCGTGACCGCGCCGGTCGAGGTGGACGGCGTGGTCCTCTTCCGCCTCCGCGGGGCAACGTCCTACCCGGCAGAGGTGCGGGCGGCGGCCTGGGCCAGCCGAATCCAGGAAGCGGCACGAGACCCGAAGGTCGATCCGGAGAAGGTGGAAGACATCGAGATCCCGGGCGGCCATCTCCTCAAGGCGGGTGAGCACGATCTCGGCCGTCTTCTCGAGGCAGACGCTCGCCTCGAGGGCCTCACGTCTCGGGAGCTCGTGCTGGCCCATCGCGAGGCCATCAAGGGGGCCATCCAGAGGTATCGAGCGGCTCGGACCGGGACCCGGCTCGGCACCGCGGCCGGCCAGGCCCTCGCCGCCACCGCGCTGCTCGCCCTCCTCCTCGCCCTCCTGCTCCCCTCGTTCCGCCGCCTCGACCGGCTCGTCCAGCGCCGCTTCAAGCGCCGCGCCGAGAAGCTCGAGGAGCAGTCCTTCGATCTCCTCCGGGCCGATCGCCTCCAGGGAATGGTGCGCGGCGCGCTGCATACGCTGAGGGCCGCCCTCCTGGTGGTTCTGCTGTACCTCTATCTGAGCTCCGTCCTCGCGCTCTTCCCCTGGACCCGCTTCATCGCCGTCCGGCTGGCCTCGTGGGTCCTCACTCCCCTGCAGACCATCGGGAGGGCCGTCGTCGGCGACATTCCGGACCTGATCTTCCTCCTCATCCTCGCCCTCGTGGTGCGCTACGGTCTCAAGCTGCTGCGCCTGTTCTTCGAGGGGATCGCCCGCGGCTCCATCGTCTTCGCGGGCTTCGACGCGGAGTGGGCCTGGCCCACCTACAAGATCGTCCGCATGGCGGTCGTCGCCTTCGCCGTGGTCGTGGCCTACCCCTACATCCCCGGCTCGACCTCCGACGCCTTCAAGGGAGTGTCGCTGTTCGCCGGCGTCGTCTTCTCCCTCGGCTCGACCTCGGTCATCTCCAACATGGTGGCCGGCTACTCGATGACCTACCGCCGGGCCTTCCGGGTGGGCGACCGGGTGAAGATCGGCGACGTGGTCGGGGAGGTGACCGACATCCGGCTGCAGGTGACCAACCTCCGCAGCACGAAGAACGAAGAGGTCGTGATCCCCAACGCCACGATCCTCAACAGCGAGATCGTCAACTACAGCACCCTGGCCTCGAGCCAGGGGCTGATCCTGCACACGACGGTGGGGATCGGCTACGAGGTCCCGTGGCGGCAGGTGGAAGCCATGCTCCTCATGGCCGCGGAGCGGACTCCGGGTCTGCTGAAGGAGCCGGCTCCCTTCGTTCTGCAGCAGGCCCTCGCCGACTACGCGGTCGACTACGAGCTCAACGTCTACTGCAGCGACCCTCGGCAGATGTACCAGCTCTACTCCAGGCTCCACCGGAGCATCCAGGACGTCTTCAACGAGTACGGTGTGCAGATCATGACCCCGTCCTACGAGGCCGACACCCCCGATCCGAAGGTGGTGCCGAAGGACCGTTGGTACGCCGCGCCCGCGGTCCCGCCCGCCCCGAAGCCGGACACCGACCCGAGCTCGGACTGACGTCCGCTCCCGGCGCCGGGCGAGCCCGGTCCGGCGGAACTCCGAGGTCCTCCCGGCGTCGGCCGCTGGCAAAGCGGGCCCCGATCGGCTATCGTCCCCCCACTCACTCCCAGGGACACTCGCCGGCTCGCCCGGTGGCAGCTGCCCGCGGTTTGCGGAAAGGTGCGGTGACATGCCGAAGGCCCTGCTCGTCTACCCGGAGCAGCCCCGCTCCTTCTGGAGCTTCGAGGAGACCCTCGAGCTTATCGGCAAGAAGTCCGCCTTCCCTCCTCTCGGACTGCTGACCCTCGCCGGCATGATGCCGCCCGACTTCGACCTGCGCGTGGTCGACATGAACGTGGCGCCCCTCACCGACCACGACCTCGAGTGGGCCGACGTGGTCATGACCTCGTCCATGATCATCCACTGGGACTCCCTCGAGGAGGTGATCGCCCGCAGCAACGCGCGGGGGGTGCCCGTCCTCTGCGGCGGTCCCCTGCCCACCCAGTACTGCGACGAGATCCGCGGACAGGCCGTCTTCTACCGTGGAGAGGCGGAGAACGGCTTCGTGGACGTCCTCGAGCGGGTGCTCGCCGAACCGGCGGGCACGGGACGGCAGGTCATCGACCGCCGCGGCGAGTTCCGGAATCTGGCCACGACGCCGCTCCCGCGCTGGGACCTCATCGACGTCGAGGACTACAGCACCATGCTGGTCCAGATCACCCGCGGCTGCCCCGAGAGCTGCACCTTCTGCAACATCCCGTCGTTGTACGGGAGGGCAACGCGCCTCAAGCCCCGGCACGGCATGGTGGAGGAGCTCGACGCGCTGTACGACATCGGGTGGCGCGGCGCGGTCATGGTGGTCGACGACAACTTCGTCGGCAACCAGGAGGCCATCCGGTTCGCGCTGGAGGAAGAGGTCATCGGCTGGCAGCGGGAGCGGGGCTACCCGTTCCAGTTCAACACCCAGGTGAGCGTGCGGCTGAGCGCCAACCCGGCGCTGCTGCGCGCCATGGTCCAGGCGGGCTTCGGAAAGGTCTTCTGCGGCATCGAGTCGCCCAGCGAGGAGAGCCTGAAGTTCATGGGTGCGCAGAAGAACCTCCAGGGCAGCGGGACGCTCATCGACAAGGTGCGGATACTCCAGAACCACGGTCTCGAGGTGCAGGCGGGGATGATCGTGGGCCTCGACACCGACCCCGACGACATCGCCGAGCGCATGGTGGAGTTCCTCCAGGAGGCGGGCATCACCGTGGTCATGGTGGGCATCCTCGGCGTGCTGCGGGACACCCCGGACTACCAGCGCTTCCAGCGGGCCGGTCGCCTCAACGAGTCGGCCCGGTACAGGGGCGACACCGGGTTCTTCAGCCGGACCCTGAGCTTCGTGCCGACCATCGAGCCCAACGAGCTGTTCCGGCGACACCGTTTCATCGTGGCCGCGGTCAACAGCCCCGAGCGGTTCTTCGAGCGCTGCCTGACCAGCTTCCGCCACCAGCGACGGCGACCGCCCACCCGAAAGCGGATCGGCCGCGCCGAGCTCCGGGCCCTCGGCCTCTCGCTGTGGAACGACGGGGTCACCGGCCGCTACCGCCGTGAGTACTGGCGCTTCCTCGGAAGAACCGTGCGCCGTCATCCGCGGAGACTCGGTGACGCCATCAGCCTGAGCGTGCAGGGACGTCACCTCATCCTCACCACCCAGCGCGCCCTGCAGGAGGACGAGCTGAGGGGGTCCGTCGCCCCCGGGGTGGTCTGCGAAGGGGCGCCCTCCTAGCAGCTGCCGGTCGCGAAAGCACGGACCGCCCTCGCGGGCGACCGCCGAGCCGACGTCACTCCCCCTCGCTGCCCCGGCTCCCGGACCAGACGCTCCGAAGCTCCCACAGGTCGAACGACACGACGCGGGCCTGGCCCCCCGCGGTGGAGAGGACGAGCGCCTTGTCACCGCGAGGCAGCAGCACCCCCTCGGACAGGGCCACGCGTCCGTCGCCGGCGAAGACCTCGATCGAGCCACGGTCGACCAGGATCTGGAGACGCACCCGGCCTCCGTCGGCGCGGACGAGCGGCGCCTCGACGAAGCCGCAGCGCAGCGTCTTCGCGGCTGCGTCCAGGACGACCCTCGCCCCGCCGATCCCGAGGGTGACGACCACCTCGTCCTCGAGCTGCAGGGTCGTGTCGATCTCGAACACGTCCGCCTCGAGCCCGGCGAGGGCGTTGTCTCCCGGCTGGAGGTCGGTGGCGGGGAGGGACCGGGGCTCGCCGCGCAGGGCTCGCAGCTCCGGAATCGGCTCGGCGAAGAGGCGGGGGCCGTCCGTCGTCGTCCGCAGCGAGAGGTCGACCGGCACCGTCATGCCCTGGTTGAAGGGCATCCCCGGGTAGTCGTTGCCCCGGGCCCAGCCGATCTGGACCCGACGGCCGTCCGGGGCATCGCTGTAGAGCTGGGAGGCGTAGAAGTTCCCGTACCAGAGGCGGTGCTTCCCCTCGTGATCGGGGCGAAAGACCCGGCCGTCGAAGGATCCGAGGACGTACTCGCCATCGGCGGCGAAGACCACCCACCGCGAGCCCTCTCCCCCTTCGATCGGCATCTCCACCAGCTCGGGGCACTCGTAGAAGCCGGGGAGGCGCGACTCGAACTGCCACGCCTTCAGGTCCGCGGACGAGTAGAAGTCGATCACGCGCCCCTCGCTCTCGTCGTAGACCACCATCACCCAGCGGCCGGTGGGCTCGTGCCAGAGGATCCTGGGGTCACGCCCCTTGTGCACGACGACGGGATTGCCGTCGAATGGGGTGAAGGTCCGGCCCCGGTCGTTGCTGTAGGCCAGGGACTCCCCCGCCTCGGTGTCGGTGAAGGCCACCACCAGTGGGGGCTCGTCGCCCTCCTGGAAGCCGGCGGAGTCCTTCCAGTCGACGAAGCCCCCGCCGGAGAAGACGTGGCCCCGGACCTGGTCGCTCCAGGGGAAGAGGGCATCGCCCAGCTCGCGCCAGTGCACGAGGTCGTCGCTCACCGCGTGTCCCCAGTGCATGTTGTCCCAGGCCCAGCCCACCGGGTTGTGCTGGTAGAAGAGGTGCCACTCGCCTTTGTAGAAGACCAGGCCGTTCGGGTCGTTGTTCCAGCCGCGGCGCGAGGTGAAGTGGAACCGGGGCCGCCACGACTCGGCGTACAGGATCTCCTCCCCGGGGTAGGTGTCTCCCTGGCGGACGAGCTCCATCCGCGAGGGTTCCGGCCCACGGACCAGGACCCGCGCCTCGCCCCCGTCGAACGGACGCAGGTCGGAGTAGGCCCAGAAGCTGACGTCGTCGAGGGTCCGGGCCAGCTCCACGTTGAAGCGCCGGACGCGCTTTCCGTCGACGAAGAGGGAGAGCTGGACCTTCTCCGCGCCGTTCCGGATCGGGAACAGGAGGAGATCGTCGGTGACGGTGAAGGTCTTCTCCTGCTCCTGGCCGGCGGGGCCAGGGGCGGCGACGCCGGCGACGAGCAGGGCTGGTAGCAGCAGCGCCCCGACTTGCAGGAGACACCGACGGGACTCGTTGGCCATGATCTGCACCTCGATGGCTCCGACATGACGTCCGCCGCCTGCGCGTGATTCTACTGCGAGCGCCCCCCGTGCCGCCCTCCCGCGGGGCCGTGCTATCGTGCGGGCTCTTCGAGGAGGACTCGTGAGCTCACGAGACGTCGGATCGCGGCTGCCGCTGCCGGCGCTGCTGGCTGCGCTGGTCACGCTCGTGGTCGTGGTGGGCGGCCTCGCCTTCTGGTGGTCGCTGGCGCGGGCCGATCGCCGCCGTCCCCTGGTGCTCGCCACCGGCCCCCGGACCGGGGCGTATCACGCCCTGGGCATGGCGCTGGCGGGGCTCCTCGAGGATGAGGGGCTGGCGCCCCGGGTCACCGTCCGGGAGACCGAGGGCAGCGTCGACAACGTGGAGCTGCTGGCGACCGGGGCTGCCGATCTCGCCATCATCCAGAGCGACACCAGCACCCCCGACTCCGTCCGCCTGATCACGGGCCTGTACGACGAGGCCATGCACGTCCTCGTCTCGACGGTCGGGGCGGAGCCGGTGACGGCGCTCTCCAACCTCCGCGGCCGAAGGGTGTCCCTCGGGGGCACCCACAGCGGGACCCGTCAGGTGGCCAAGCGCATGCTCTCCCACTTCGAGGTCGTGCCCGGGGAGGACCTGGCCCTGGATCCGGCCACCGCCGTGAGTCGCCTCGAGGCGGGCGAGCTCGACGCCGTCTTCGCCCTGACCGCCGTCCCCTCTCCGGTGGTGGCGGCGGCGGCGCGCCGCGAGAGGATACGGTTCCTCTCCCTGGGAGACGCCCGGGAGGTGGGCAGCGAGGCCGACGCCCTGGCCCTCGTCTATCCGAAGCTCCACGTCACCACCGTTCCCCGGGGCACCTACGGCCGGGTCCCTCGCGACCCGGTGAGAACGGTGGGCGTGACGGCCCAGCTCGTCGGGCGGAGCGGCCTGGACGAGGGGCTCGTCTTCGACATGACCGCGGCGATCTTTGCCGGTCGCCACCGCCTCAACGACTCCGACCACGAGCTCTCGTTCGGAGACCGGCTGACCGAGAGCTACACCCCGGGGGCAGGGGGGCTCCCCTACCATCCGGGGGCGGTGGCCTACTACGAGCGCTTCCAGCCGTCGTTCGTCGTCGAGTACGCGGAGCCGATGAGCCTCGCCCTCACCCTGCTCGTGGGGGCCTGGTCGACGACGCTGGCCTTGCGCAGCTGGTTCGCGCGCCGCCGCAAGAACCGGATCGACGCCTACTACGTGGAGGTCGTGCGCGGCGCCCCCGACCTGAGCCAGGCCACCCGGGAGGAGCTCCTGGTCCGGCGCGACCGCCTGGTCAAGGTCCGGGAGCGGGCCTTCACCGACCTCGTGGACGAGCGCCTCGAGGCCAACGAGTCCTTCAGCATCTTCCAGAACCACGTGGACGGCGAGCTGGCCTCCATCCAGCGACGCCTGGCCGGGATGCAGGATTACCCTACGGGATCAGCTCGTTCCGCCAGAGCATGATCGGGGGGTCCTCCCAGCTCGCCGAGGTGACGATGTCCATGTCCCGATCGCTGTCGATGTCCCCGACCCGCGCCTTGTAGGCGCTCTGGTCCGCGACCCGGAAGCGGGTCCACTCCTGGCCCTCGACCGAGTTCAGGAAGACCACGATCTCCGGGCTCTCCGTCCGCTTGAGCGTCGCCGCCACGATGTCGTCGTCTCCGTCCCCGTCCATGTCCGCGCTGCGCAGGGTGTGGCAGTAGTCCACGACACCGATCTCGTGCTTCCTCCAGGACTCCGGGCCCGCCTTGGGGTCGTCGCTCGAGTACCAGGTCACCTGGTAGCCCGGCTTCTCCGAGTGGGAGAAGGCGACGTCGGGACGGGTGTCCACATCGAAGTCCCCGATGGCGATCCGCACGCTGTGGTCCTGCCAGCCCCCGGTCACGTCGGTGAACCACTGCTCGTCGATCACGTGGGTCGGCCACTCGTCCTTGCGAGGGTTCGCCGGGCACTCGAGCCAGTAGCCGTTCATGACCGCGTCGTAGTCCCCGTCCTCGTCGAGGTCGACCATGGTCATGCCCTCCCGCTCCCGGTTCTCGATCTTGCGCTCGGTCCACCTCTCCGGCGTCTCCTGGAAGTAGAGGGCGAAGAGGTGCTTGGTGCGCACGGCCACGTCGGGCCTGCCGTCGCGGTCGATGTCCGCCACGTAGAGGTCCTTGACCTCGCTGCCCTCCTCCACCTCCGCGATCATCGACTCCGTCCAGCCCGCCGTCGCCGCCCCGCCCGGGTTCTCGAACCACCAGACCTGGGCGCTGGCGTCGTTGCCCTTGGCCGTCACCACGTCCAGGTCGCCGTCCGCGTCCAGGTCGGACAGCTCGATGCCGTCCCCGAAGACGTGGTCGCCGTCCTTGATGATCGACTTCGTCCACTCCGGGTAGCGGTACCAGGACACGGACCCGTCGGAGTCGACTCCCCGGTTCGTCGACCAGGTGTGGAGGACGAGGTCGTTCCTCCCGTCTCCGTCGATGTCACCGATGGCCAGGCGGCCCGCGCCCTCGGCGTCGACGACCGAGTACTCGAAGCTGAGGGGCGCGGCCTTCGCGGCCGGCTCCGGCTCGGGAGCGGGCTCCGGCGCCCGGGTGCAGGCCAGGGTCGCCAGCCCGACGGTCCCGGCCAGCGCGATCGCGGACAGCACGGCGGGGCGGGCCTTCACGATCGATCCCCCTACTTGCCCGGGTACACCGGGGACACGAGGTCCGGCGTCTGGGCGTGCCGGCTCTCGCTGGCCCAGAGGATCCCGCGCTCCATGATGGTCCGGGCCTCGGGGACGTCGAAGTCGCTCGCCACGTGACCCAGCGAGGTGTAGAACACGCGGCCCTTGCCGTAGACCTTCTTCCAAACCACGGGCATGGTCGCCCCGTCGATCCAGGGCGAGTGGGCCCCGGAGAAGGCCGTGGTGGCGAGGACCCTGTTGTTCGGATCGACGTGCATGTAGTACTGCTCGCTGTGCATCTTGAAGCTCGAGAGCCCGGCGGTGATGGGATCGTCCTTGTCGGTGATCTCCACGGTGTAGTCGATGACATTCCCGGGGTGCGCCACCCACTGCCCGCCGACCATGAACTGGTACTCGGTCTCCTGACGGTAGGCGTCGCCCAGGCCGCCGTGCCAGCCCGCGAGACCGACACCGCCCTTGACCGCCTCGAGGAGCCCGGCCAGGTTCTCCTTGCCGATGGTCCCCATGGTCCAGGTCTGGACCACCAGGTCGACCGAGCCCATGAGGCTCTTGTCGGCGTAGACGTCCTGGCTGTCGGAGACGGTGACATCCCAGCCCTGGGAGCTCATCCAGGGCACGAAGAGATCGCGGCACTTCACGGGCTCGTGGCCCGGCCATCCGCCGTACACGAAGAGCACCTTCTTCTCCGCGGGGTCGGCCGAGGCGAGCTCCGCCGGAAGAAGCGGGGCCGAGGCGAGCCCGGCGCCGACGACGAGGATCCCCGCCGCCACCGAGAGCCGCGGGAGGAGGCGCCGCCAGGGGGAGGCGGCTGAAGTCGTGGTTCGATGAGTCTGCTGACCTTGCATGGCCGGAATCCTACATCAAAGGACCCCGCGGGGTCCGGTTGGGATGACGCGGCAGGCCGGGCCGGGTAGACTCCAAGGAGCAGGGAGGGCTTCTGATGCATCGACGCCTCGCGTGGGGACTGGCCCTCACCCTCGTCGCCGCCCTCGCCTCGGGCGCCGACCTGCAGGACATCCAGGAGCGCGGTGCCCTCCGGGCGATCGCCCAGACGGGTGAGGCCCCGGAGATGTTCCGCTTCTCGGGGCCCGGCGAGCCCGGCTTCGAGAGAGAGATGCTCGAGGGCTTCGCCTCGCTCTACGACCTCGCCCTCGAGGTCGTCCCCGTGGACACGTCGGCGGACCGCATCCCTGCCCTGCTCCGGGGTGACGGGGACGTGATCATCGGCATCGTCGACACCGCGGAGCGTCGCCGACTGATCGCCTTCACCCCCGAGGTCCTGCCCGCCCAGCACGTGGTCGTGACCTGCGCGCCTGGTCCCCGCGTGGAGACGCTCGAAGGCTTCCGGAAGGCGAAGGTGGGGGTCGTGGACGGGACGTCGTGGAAGGACGAGGCCGTGGCGGCCGGAGTCCCGGCGGATCGGATGTCCCTCTTCCCCACGCGCGAGCCTGTCTTCGAAGCGCTCGAGGCGGGCCGGATCAACGCCACGGTCATGACCATGACGGACTTCCTTCTCGCGGCGCGCACGCACGCGTGCCTCGAGGGCGGGGTAGGCCTGGGAACCCCCGGCAGTGCCGGCTGGGGAGTGCGCAAGGACAGCCCCGATCTCCGGGCCGCGCTGGACGCCTACATCTCGAACTACCGCGCCGGCCCGTCCTGGAACCGCCTGATCGTGAAGTACTTCGGCGACCAGGCCCTGAAGGCCCTGGGCCGGGAGTCGCACCGGCCCCGGACCTAGATAGTGGTGACGGACACCGCGCCCTTCCGCTACGAGGAGTATCACACGCCGCGGGACACGCCCGACCGCGTGCGCTACGGGCACCTGGCCCGCGTGGTCGCCGGTCTCGAGAAGGCCGTCATCGATTTGACGGGTGGATGACCCTTCCCCACTCGACGCGATGGTCGGCTCGCTGTGTGCTTCCCGGGAAGGTGGCGAGTTTCGGACCTCTCCTGACCGGACCTCCGAGTACCGTTACCGGCGAGAGGGAGGCTGACCGTGCGACCACTATCCGACAACGATCTGCTCTGCCGCCTTCGAGAGGTCCTCCGGCAATCGCGCCGCTCCGAGGCCGACCTCGTGGCCCTGATCGCGGAGGTCGACGCCCGGAAGCTCTACGCCCGGGAGGCCTGCTCCTCGATGTTCGCCTACTGCACCGAGGTCCTCCACCTCTCCGAGCACGAGGCCTACCTGCGCATCGCCGTGGCCCGGGCCTCCCGGAGGCACCCGGCGCTGCTGGCCATGCTGCGCGATGGCCGTCTCCACCTCGCGGCGATCGCCAAGCTGTCTCCCCACCTCACCGCCGAGAACCGCGACGACGTGCTCTTGCGGGCGGTCCACAGGTCGAAGCTCCAGGTCGAGGAGCTCGTGGCAGAGCTGATCCCCCGGCCGGACACGCCTCCGGCGGTGCGGAAGCTGCCGGTGCGGCTCGGCGCGATCACGCTGCCCGCCACGTCGTCCACCGGCGCGGTGCCGCGCGGGAGCGTGCCGGGACTCGGTCGAGACCGGGCTCAGGATCCGGCGGCCGGACTCGGTCCAGACCGAGTTGAGGGCACGGCGCTCAAGCCCGGTCCGGGCCCGATAGGGCCTGTTCCCTCAGGGCCAGCCGCCCGCTGGCCGGTCACCCCTCCGGCCCACAGGCCAACGGTGGAGCCCCTGGCGCCCGCCCGCTACCGCGTCCAGTTCACCGCCAGCGCCGAGCTGCGTGAGAAGCTGGCGCGGCTCCAGGACCTGATGCGCTCCACGGTCCCGGACGGTGACCTGGAGACGATCATCGGGGAGGCGATCGCCGAGAAGCTGGAGCGCCTGGAAGCCAGACGCTTCGCGAGGACCAGCGCGCCCCGGAGGTCCGTTGCAGAAGCCGACACGACCCCGAGCTCGCGCCACATCCCGGCGCCGGTTCGGCGGGCCGTGCACGAGCGTGACGGAGGACGCTGCACATACCGGGATGCCAGAGGCCGGCGCTGCGCGGCCCGAGAGCGGCTGGAGTTCCACCACCACGGAAGGTCATTCGGCCGGGGAGGAGACCACAGCGTGGAGAACATCCGGCTCATGTGCCGGACCCACAACCAGCTTCTGGCCGAGCAGGAGTATGGGAAGGAGAAGGTGGCGCGCTACAGCCGGCGGACAGGGACGGAAGGCCGGGTCTCTGAGGCGGCGGCGAGCACTTCGGCGTCACTGCCGACGCGTGCCGGGGGGCGGGAAGCCCTTCGACGCATCGTCCAGAACCAGGACCCAGTCGAGCATCTCCCCGGGAGCCGGCGGGACGAACGCGCGCCGCCCCTCCCGCGGAAAGGTGCCGATCTCCTCGGCCGAGCCGTCGCGGGGGTTGAACCACCACGCCCTGATCTCGGCCCCGGAGAGCTTGTCCAGGTCGACCGCGAACGGTCGACCTGAGGGGGTGTACACCATGGCCCAGGCGCCGCCCGCGTCACGGGTGGCCTTGAGGCGGTAGCGCCCGGCGCCGGGTACCGCGGTCTCGATCGCGTCGGTCACGATGACCGAGTCGTCGGGGATGCGCTGGCCGAGGGGCCGCGACTCGAGGAGCCACCGTCCGTACTGCATCTGGCCCGATCCGGGCTGGTCGAGTGCCTCGTCCCAGGGCATGAGCGGGTAGTTGACCGGATCGCGGCCGGGCTGCCACATCTGCCAGACGGAGTGGTGGCCGTACGTGTGACCGAACGCCCCGGAGAACAGGTCCCAGTACAGAGGCCGACGGACGTCCGCCGCCACCGAGTGGCCGTTCTCCTTCGGATTGAAGGACACGGGGTGGTCCTCGTAGATCGGCTCCCCGTCGAGGATCGGCTTGGTGGGCGCGCGGTTGTAGTCGAAGAGGGTGGTGGCGTAGCTCTCGGTGAACGTGGCGTCGTGCCCGTTCTGGCGCATGTTGAAGTTGAGCCACTCGTCGTCGTGGAAGTACTGGGCAGAACCCGAGCCCCCCGAGGGGTGAAAGGTCATCAGGTGCGCCCCCCCGTCCCCGCGAAGGATCCCCTTCGCCATCGCCCGGACGATCTCCGCGTGGACATCTTCCTCGATGGGCCGGTCCCCTCCGAGGATCCAGATGAGGCCCTTCTCGTGGTAGCGGCGGCCCAGCCACTCTCCGTAGGACTCGGCGTTCTCCGGGGTGAAGACCACGGGGCCCACGCCCCACTTCAAGCTCCACTTGTCGCCCCAGGTCGGCAGAAGGCCCATGGTGAGGCCTCGCTCGTTGGCGGCGTCGATGATCCAGTCGACGTGGTCCCAGTAGTCGTTCTCCGGTCCCGGCTCGACCTTCGGTCGAGTCGGATCGTTGTCGATCAGAGGCCTGTGCCCGTACGGGTTCGGCGTGTCGAGCCCGTCGAGCTCGGCCAGGGCCACGGCCTGGATGACGGTAAAGCCCTTGGAGGCACGGTTGTCCAGGTACGTCAGGGCCTCCTCCCGGTTCAGACGGTGAAAGAGCTCCCAGGCGGTGTCACCCAGATAGAAGAACGGCGTTCCGTCGTCGTGGACCAGGGAGCGGTGATCGTCGGAGACCCTGAGCCTCGGGCCGGCAGCGGCCGGGAGAGCCAGGGCCAGCCCGAGGATGAGACCGAGGGCGGGGATGGGCCAGCGGGGGAAGCGAGAGGTCATGAATCCGTCCCCGCCCTGGTGCGAGTCCGAATCGAGTAGAGCCCCTTGCTGGCGGTGATGAAGAGCGTCTGCCGGTCCTTACCGCAGAAGGTCACGTTGGCGGTCCAGGGGGCGTCCACCTGGATGTGCTCGATCTGCTTCCCCGTCCGGTCGAAGACCAGGACACCGGGACCGGTCAGGTACACGTTCCCCTCGTCGTCGAGGGTCATCCCGTCGGAGCCGTGCTCGCAGAAGAGGGTCTTGCCCGCGAGACGGCCGTCGTCCTGGATCTCGTAGCGCCAGGTCTTCCTGGCGCCGATGTCCGCCACGTAGAGGGTCTTCCCGTCCCGGGTGCCGATGATCCCGTTGGGCTGGGTCAGGTCATCGGTCACGCGCGCGAGGCTCTCGGCCCCCGGGGCGAGGTAGTAGACGTGCTGCCCGCCCTGGGGGGGCTCGTCGTGCTCCCACCAGGGGCGCTTGTAGAAGGGGTCGGTGAAGTACATCCCACCGTCGGGGGCCACCCACACATCGTTGGGGCCGTTCAGGGCCCGGCCCTCGTGCTCCTTCCACAGGACGGTGTGCGTCCCGTCGGAGGCGATGGCCCACAGCTCGTTCCTCTCGTCGGCGCAGGCGATGAGGCGGCCGTCGGGGGCGAAGTACATGCCGTTGGAGCGCCCGGCCGGCTGCAGGAAGGTGGAGAGCTCGCCGTCGGCGCCCCACTCGAGGATCCGGTCGTTCGGCTGGTCGGTGAAGAAGAGGTTGCCCTCCGCGTCACAGGTGGGCCCCTCGGTGAACTGGAAGCCGTCCGCGACCTGCCGGACCGTGGCGCCGGGGGCGAGGACGCCCTCCTCGCCCGCGCTGGAAAGCGGAGTCCCCAGCATCCCGAGTCCGACGATCGTGGCCGTCAGGATTCTGACCATGGCTCGTCCTCCGGTGTCGGCGCCATCCTATCGCAGTCGAGCGGAGAGGAAGGCGCGAAGACCGAGGCCCGGCAGATGCAGTTCCTCGCCGCCGGCGAGGCCTTCATGGCCGCCGACATGTGGCACGGCACCGGGGCCGCCTTCGGCGGCGTCATCGTCGAGGTCGCCATCGTGGTGGTGGCCGGCCCGCTCCATGTCCCAGTGGAGGCCTCCGGGTCCCCTACGCGCGCTCTTCCACGCCCTCGAGCTCCGCGAGGTCCCACTCGAGCCCCATCTCCTGCAGGAGCCCGCGAGCGTGCTGAAGGCAGTCGGCGCCCGAGCGGGATCCGACTCTCTGCATCCTGCTGTCCGGGCCGCAGAGTCGCTTCCCGACCTCCAGATACGCACGGGCGAGCTCGAGACGCGCGCCGAGCACCTCGCCGGCCTCGAGGCTCACCTCCCAGCGTCGGACCGCAGCTCGCTGATTCCCGGCGAGCCAGTCGAGTCGGCCGGACAACCGGAAGGCCTCGACCCGGTGTGAACTCACCCTCGCCGAGTTTCTGCGGAGCCGCCGGCAGGACTCGGCCGCCGCACGGCCCCGCGCGCGCTCCACATCCCTCCCGGACGCGCCTTCGAGGCGCATGAGGTCCACCACGGCACGGCCCACGAGGTAGTCGCCCCTGTAGCACCGCGGCAGCCGCCTCTTCCGGCCAGTCTCGTCCAGCTGCCGCAGGAGAAGCTCAGCATCATCCAGCTCGCCCATGTGGGCCAGCGCTTCCGCCTTCAGCGAATCCAGCCCAAACCCCACGGTCGACACTGCGCCCTCCTGAGCGAGGCGGGCGCCATCGTCGCACGCCGCCACTCCTTCAGGCAGCCGCCGGACCTTCAACAGCGTCTTGGCATGAAGATAGGCTCGCAGCACCTGAGGATAGAGATGCTCGAGATCGTGACCTATTCGCTGCAACGTCTCGGCTCGCGTCCGCGCCTCGTCGAGACGGCCGAGCTCGAGAGCGAGCCGGCCGTGAAAGATCACGTAGTTCGAGGTGAGGAAGACCTCCCCGAGACCCAGGGCGCGCGTCACCAACTCGTCGTCGTAGGGTCGGGTCCTCCATTCGCCGGCCAGGAAGGCGTGGGTGATCTCGGCGGCCCGGTAGGAGATGGCGGTGCGGGCCTCCGAGTCGTCGATCCTTCCTCCGAGTAGCCGCAGCACCCGCCGGCTCAGGTAGTAGGAGAACCCGGTCCATGCGAGCAGGTTTCCGGACGAGGCGAACATCCCCACGCCGTTGTCAACCTGTGTCAGGTCGAAGCGGCTGAGCCAACGTGCGAGGACGAAGGACTCCAGGAAGAAGCGCTCCGGGTCGTGCTGTGCGAGTGCCGAGAGCTTGCGGTAGTACAACCTCAGGCCCTCGCTCTCGTCGGGGGTTGGAGTCCTCCGGAAGCGCAATCCCGGCAGGTGGACGGTGATCAAGTAGTCGAGGAAGCAGATCGCGAAGCTCAAGACCAGGAGGAGGCCCGATCTCGGCCTGACCCCATGGAACCGCAGGGCGCGATCGAAGTAGTGCAGGGCTTCGCCATACTGACCGTGATCGAAGAGAGCCAGCGCGATGCTCTTCTCCAGGGTGGCGATCTTCCTCGGATCGAGGCTGGCATCGGCTCTCGTCCGACAGAGGCCCACGGCCTGACGATAGAAGTGGAGGGCCTCGCCGGAGGCCGCCGAACGCTGAGCCTCCTCTCCGGCCTTGATGAGGTACTCCTCCGACCTCTCTCGATCTCCGGCCGCGGTGTAGTGATAGGCCAACATCCCGTAGAACTCGGGGAGGCGCTCCTGGCAGCGTCGCTCGATCGCGTCGGCGATCTGCAGGTGAAGCGACGCTTTCTGGGGGGCAAGGATGGAGCCGTAGACGACCTCCTGGGTCAACGCGTGCCGGAACGCGTACGCCGTCTCTCCCTCGATCTGGAGACGCCGCACGAGGCCCAGCCGCTCCAGCTCCTCGAACCGCTCGTTCTGCTCGTCGATGTCGTGGGCCACGTCGGCGATCACGCTGCAAAGGAAGTGTCTTCCGGCGACGGCCGCGACCTTCATCAGATGGCGGGTTTCCGGCTCGAGTCGGTCGATGCGGCTCAGCAGGACGTCCTGGATCGTCTCGGGCAGGGCCAGCGTCTCCATCCTGTCGCTGACGACGAGTCCCCCCCGCGCGCGGACGACAGCCCCACCCTCGATGAGGGCTCGGCCAATCTCCTCGAGGAAGAACGGATTGCCCTCGGCCTTGTCGGTCACCGCGCTCCTCACGCGGGGCGGCAGGTCCTTGACGCCGAAGACGGCGCGGGCCAGCAGATCACACTCCTCCGGCCCGAGGGGCTCGAGGTGGATCTCTTCGTAGATCGCCGCCAGCGACATCCGCAGGGACTGCGTGACCCGGCCACTCGTCACCTCCTGGTCGGGCCGAAAGACGTTCAGGAAGAGGATGCGATGATCCAGGGCCAGCCGGTAGAGGGACAAGAAGAAGTCGACCGAAGTCTGATCGGCCCAGTGAAGATCCTCCAGCACGATGACGACCGGGCGTGCGCGGGCCGCCGCCACCAGCAGCTCTCGAAGGGCCTTCAGCAGCAGCTTCCGGAGACCGTCGCCCTCGATGCCCCGCAGCCTCTCCGCGTGCCGGCCCCCGAGCCTCAGTCCCATCAGGGTGGCGATGAAGGGCAGGACGTCGTCGCCCCCTTCGGCGAGGGTCCGGGCCACCGCCGCCTCCAGCTTCTGGACCGCCTGTGCGTTCGTGTCCTTTTCCGTGATCCTCGCCCACTGCTTGAGAATATCGGCGATCGGATGGAAGCTCAGCTTCTCTCCGATGGCGATGGCGCGGCCTCGGAGGAAGGCCACGGCCTTTCGGGAGTGGACCCGTCGGAGCTCGGCTACGAGCCGCGACTTGCCGATGCCAGCGGGCCCGACCACGCTCACGATCGAGCCCCTGCCGTCGAGGAGCTGCAGGAGGTGAACCTCCAGCCGCGCCATCTCCTCGCCCCGACCGATCAGCTCCCCGGAGAACCAGCCGCTATCGTCAGCCAGCGCTCGGTGGAGACGCTCGGTCTGGGAGACCAGTCGATGGCCGTCCCCCCCGGCCGATCGGACCGGCCGGAACTCGAAGTCGCGCTCGGTGTAGCGGCGGGTCGAAGACCCCACCCAGATCTCGCCCTCCGTCGCCGCATCCCGGAGCGAGGCTGCCCCCTCCATTGGCTCACCGATCAGTGTGAGCTGCTGGCGGCCGGACTGATCGATCCGCCCGCCGACCACGAAGCCGGTGTCGATGCCGATGCGGGCGGCCAGGCGGCACTGGAGCCCGCTCCCCCGGTTGAAGGAACGGAGCGCGTTTCGGATCCCGATGCCGGCGTTGATCGCCTCGCGCGGCGAGTCCTCGAGGACGCTCGGGAACCCGAAGACGGCCGTCAGATGATCCTGCCCAGCCTCCTGCAGGGTGCCTCCGTACCGTTCGACCACGGCACCGATGAGATCGAAGACCCGCGACAGGGCTGCGGCTGCAGAGTCGGCGTCGACCTCGCGCATCAGCGCGCTGCACGCGGGGATGTCGGCGGAGAGGATCGTAGCCTCGCGCCGCTCGCCCTCCCGGGACTCCCGCGAGCTCGGTGGCGGGGTAGACGCGGCCGTGTCCCTTCGGGGCGTGATCGGGGGATGCAGAGCAGCCGACGTCACTGCGCGCAGCGTGGGCTCGTCTTCCTCAGGGGCAAGGGGAAGGAGCTTCCGGAGCCGGCCGCGCAGTTGCTCGTGGGACTGGGGTCGGGCGACCGGGTCCTTCGAGACCAGCCAGCGGATGGTGCGTTCGACATCGGGTGCGAGGTCCGGCCGCCGCGCACGGAGCGAGGGCATGGGTTCCTGCAGGTGCTGGAGAACGACGGCCATGGAGCTGGGGCCGGCGAAAGGCCTTGCTCCGGTGAGCATCTCGAAGAAGATGACCCCGAGGGAGTAGAGATCCGAGCGGAAGTCGACGTCTTCGCCACGGACCTGCTCCGGGGACATATAGGCCGGCGTGCCGAGCATCTGACCCGCCTTGGTGAGGGTGACGCTGTCCGCGGACTCGACGGGGCGAGCCAGGCCGAAGTCGACGAGGTGCGCCCGGTTGTGGCGGTCCATGAGGATGTTGGCAGGCTTGAGGTCCCGGTGGACCAGCTTGCGCTCCCAGGCCGCCTCGAGCGCGTCGAGCGCCTGGTGTACGACGTGCAGCGCCGCCTCGAGCTCGAGGCGCTTGGACCGCGCGATCCGGGCAGCGAGGCTCTCGCCCTCGACGTACTGCATGACGAAGTAGGGGAGGCCATCTGCCTCGCCGATGGAGTAGACGCGGGCGATGTTGGGGTGGTCGACCGCCGCCATGGCCCGAGCCTCACGTCGGAATCGAGCGATGATCTCTTCGTCCTGGCACAGGCCCTCCGAGATCACCTTGATGGCGACCCGACGACCGAGACCCTCGTCCTCGCACAGGAAGACGCGTCCCATGCCACCCCTGCCCAGGAGTCTGACCAGGCGATAGCCTGGGATCCGGGGCGCCAGATCCACAAGCACCGTGTCGGAACCCGGCTCTGTCGGGTCGGACAAGGCCTCCTCCAGCCCGGACGCAGGCCCTACGGTGGCGCATCGCGCGCCGCCGGCCATGACAGTACACCCCCGCCTTTGAGCAGGCGCAAGTTAGATTTCTCTTGGATTTCGCGAGTCCAGGCTCCCCCGCCACGATCGGAGAGGACCGAACCGAACCGGGCGTCTGCACTGAAGAGAAGCGACTCGGCTATCATGCTTCAGCCTTCCGCCCCGGCCATCGCCATGCCTCCGCCCACCGCGCCACCGCTTCCCCCCGACGGCCTGGCCGTCGAGATCACTCGCCCCGGCGGCCCGGAGGTTCTCAGGACCACCCGGCGGCCGGTGTCGGCCCCCGGGCCCGGTGAGGTGCTCCTGCGCGTGGCCGCGGCCGGGGTCAACCGCCCCGACCTGCTCCAGCGGGAGGGCCGCTACCCTGCCCCGCCCGGCACGACCGACATCCCCGGGCTCGAGGTGGCGGGGACGGTCGTGGCCGTCGGCCACGGCGTCGAGGGCTGGAAGGTGGGCGACGAGGCCTGCGCCCTCGTCTCCGGCGGAGGCTACGCCGAGTACTGCCTGGCCCCGGCTCCCCAGTGCCTGCCCGTCCCGCGCGGCCTCTCGCCGGTTCAGGCCGCGGCCCTCCCCGAGACCTTCTTCACGGTCTGGACGAACGTCTTCGAGCGGGGCCGGCTCACCCGGGGGGAGTCGCTCCTCGTCCACGGGGGATCCAGCGGCATCGGCACCGCGGCGATCCAGCTCGGGCGCGCCTCCGGGGCCCGGGTCCTGGCCACCGCCGGGACCGCCGAGAAGTGCGCGGCGTGCGAGCGATTGGGCGCGCAGCGCGCCATCAACTACAAGGAAGAGGACTTCGTGGGCGTCGTGAAGGGACAGACCGACGGACGCGGTGTCGACGTGATCCTCGACATGGTGGCCGGAAGCTACATCCCCCGCAACCTCGAGTGCCTGGCCCGGGAGGGGCGGCTCGTCCTCATCGCCTTCCTCGGCGGGACGACGGCGGAGGTGGATTTCCGCCCCGTGCTGCAGCGCTGGCTGACGGTCACGGGCTCGACGCTGCGTCCCCGCTCGGTGGAGGAGAAGGGCCGGATCGCGCGCGCGCTCGAGAGGGAGATCTGGCCGCTCCTCGAGTCCGGTGAGGTCGCCCCGGTGATCCACGCGACCCTTCCCCTCGCCGAGGCCGCCGAGGCGCACCGCCTCCTCGGGTCGGGCACGCCCATCGGCAAGCTCGTCCTCGTCGCCTGAGCGGCGTCTGCTCAGAACGGCAGTCGGCCGTCGACGAAGACGTGGACCCGCAGGTAGAAGTTCTGCACTCCCAGCCGGTCCAGCGCGATCTCGTAGAGGCTCCCGGGCCTCACCCTGGGGGGGATTCGCAGTCCCACGGTCTCCGCGCGCTCCACCGACCCCTCGGCGCGACACAGGGCGCACGGGAACTCCCAGTCGTGCCCGGTCCCGTCGCAGGCCGGACACGCCGCGAAGGCCGGCACCTCGATGGGCACGACGACCCCCCGAGCGGCCTCCTGCGGCGAGAGGACGACCTCGACGTTGAGCCCCTCGGCCACCTCCCCCTTGGGAACACCGAGGCCGGTGAAGTTGCGCAGAAAGCGCTCGCGAATCGCGTCCCGCGAGGGCTGGTACCGCGCCTCGCCGTGCAGCACGGACAGCGGCACGGTGACGAAACCCGGGGGGACGCCGCGGTCCGGGCGCGCAGCCTCGCGCCCGCCGCTCATGGCGCGGTCGTACGCGCGCCGCCGGGCCGGGTCGGACAGCGTGTTGTACGCCTCGCTGAGCTCCTGAAAGGGCGCGGTTCCGCCCTCTCCGGCGAGGTCCGGATGGAGCGTCTTGGCCTGCTCCCGGTACGCGTTTCGGATCTCGTCCGGGGTCGCGCTGCGCGTGACCCCGAGCACTACGTAGTAGTCTCTCAAAGCCATCGCCTTCGGCCTCCCTGGGGCGGGGCGGGGTCGGGGTCGGCCACCCCTTCCTCGGGGTGATTATCGCTCCGTCCGGGTCCGCCGTGCACCGGGCGAGGCCAGGCCGGCAACACTCCCTCCGTCACCGTCGAGGAGCGGCCCCGGGCCCGGTGTCCGGGCGCTCCCGCGGCTGCATGTGAGGGTCTCGCTGAGCGTGGGGACTCACGGGAAGCGGCTCGGCGCGTGGAGGGCAGGGCGAGGGCGGAGGGATTCGCCCGCGCGGCATCCATGACCGCCTCGATGTCCTCGGGGCCCCGGGGGACGAGGGGGCACGAGAGGCACTCGAGCCCCACCGGGCCCACCCAGTAGTCGTCCTCGACGCGCAGACCGAGGCCCTCGCGGGCGATGTACATCCCGGGCTCGATGGTGAGGGCCTGGCCCTCCTGGAGAGGGGCCGTCCAGTCCCAGCCGGTGTCTTCTCCGTGGACCTCGCGGCCCATGTAGTGGCCGAGCCGATAGGGATTGAACACGTCCAGGGTCTGCAGTGAACCATCCGCCGCGCGCCCCCGCAAGGGGCTGGCCCGGTAGAGGCTGATCACCCAGTCCTGCATGTCATGGAGGCTGTCGACCGCCGTGCGTGCGCGCCGCGCCGCCATCTGCTGGGCCTCGAGAGCGAGCCCGTACAGCTCGCGCTGCCGCGAGGAGAAGACCCCGCTCACGGGGATCGTGCGGGTCAGGTCCGACGCCCACCCGTCCCTCGTCGCGCCGATGTCGACGACCAGCAGATCTCCGTCGGCGAGAACTCCGTCGTTCGCCGAAGTAGTGCGCGTCCACCGCATGCACACCCGCGGCCACGATGTGGTCGAAGGCCACCCCGTCCGCCCCCTCCTGGCGAAAGACCTGGTCGATCACGGCCTTGATGTCGCCCTCGGTCACCCCCGGCCGCACCCGGCGCATCACCTCCAGCTGCGCCGCGGCGGTGATGCGCGCGGCCTCCCGCACGGCCTGCTCGCGGCTGAGGGGGGCAGGCGTCGCCGCGGACCCGGGGCCGGTCGTCCCTTCCCCACCGCAGGCCCCCGCGAGCCCCACCAGGAGCCCGAGGGCAACGAGGTGAAGCGGCCGTCGGCGGTCCTTCGCATCGAGAGACGGCATGGTCACTCGCACCGAGGAGCATGGCAGTTGACGCCGTCTCCCAGGCACGCGCCTCGAGGCGCCTTCCATTCCCTCTCGCCTGCAAGCAGGGGTCAGTAGCCGAGGCCGAGGCTCTCGCCCGCAGCAGGTCCCGGTGACCTGTCGCATCTCCTCCGCCGCCGGGGAGGTGGGCGCGTCGGTGAGGAAGAGGCGGCGCCGGCGCACGGCCCGCCAGACCGCGTCCTCGAAGTGGACGTACCCGGTGTAGCTGGGCGCGGATGCCGAGGTGGCGCGAGCAGGCGCGACCAGGTGGTGGCCGACGGCCACGTCCCGGTCGTCGCGCACTCGTCGATCACGAACCGGGGGTGAGGGGCCATCTCCGCCGCAGGGTGGCGGCCGCCTCGAGGTCCTCCCGCTCGACCTGGGCCACGAGGTCGACCGGCGTGCGCAGGCCGTGGCCGTTCTTGGGGTCGCTGGCGGCGTCCACCAGGTCTCGCGCCGCCAGGGACTCGGTGGCGGTGCGGAGCCTCCGGTAGAGCGCGCTCTTGATGAACCGGTACCCGTCTCGATCGAAGCTCGGCTCCGGGATCGCGGCCAGGATCGCGACGTCCGAGAAGCAGGAAGAAGTCGAGGCTGTCGAAGGAGGTGCGGGCCCCGATGTCGATGAGCACGACGTCCACGTCCAGGCTTCCGCAGCTTCCCGCAGGATCGGACCTTCCGCATGTGCTCGATGTTGGCCGCGGTGAGCAGGTCGCCGGCGCCGCTCAGCAACCTCAGCCCCGGGGCCCCGGTCTCGACGAGGGTCTCCTCGACCGTGTCCACGCGCCACTGGATGAAGTCGGCGAGGCGTCCGCTCGGCGCGGGCAGGCGAGGCAAGTTGGCGGTGCCGCGCCCAGGTCGGCGTCCATGAGGACGACGCGCTGGCCCATGCGGGCGAGCTGCCAGCCGAGGGAGCGGTGATCAGCGACTTGCCGATGCCCCCCTTGGGGCGCCGGCGAACGGACCAGATCTAACGCCGTTCGCTGTCCAGCGAGAAGAAGAGCGTTTCGGACACCGCTAGGCCATGGGCACGTACGGGCGCGGCCGGATGTGGCTTCCGGGGCGCGCCGGTCCTCCCTGCGCAGCTTCCCCACGGGAAGGGGGACCATCACCATCGGCGCCCAGGGACTCGCCTCATATGGGGTCGACGAGTCGAACTGGCGCCAGTTCGTGTGGACTTCGGTGGTTTCGTCGCAGCACCGTCCTGCAGCAGGCCGACGGGCGCGTGTCCAGCCGCGCGCCGCCCCCGCGTCCGTCGGC
>CAWKAS010000004.1:0-216365 GCA_963847655.1 uncultured Acidobacteriota bacterium
CGCCGCAAGCGGCGAGGCCCAGGATCAGAAGGAGAGCGAAGGTGCGGTTCACGAAGAAACCTCCATGGAATCAGTGCGTCGAACCCGAAGCCGACGACGTCCCGTCACTCGGGGCGGGTCGCGACCGGGATCTCTGTATGGTCAGGCTGTCGGCGACGGCCCCCTGAAGCCCCGTGTTCTCGTCGTGTCCATCTCTCGAGGGCCTTCGTCCAGCCTAACCCGACGACGGCCGTTTGTCCCGCCTCCGAGCACGCGACCGGCGGTGTCGCCCAGCTCGCATCGCTCAGGGAACCCGTGGATCCGTCGGGCGCCGGCTACTGCTCGACCCGATCGTAAACGCGGTCGACCTCGACCTTGGGCATCCGTCCCCCGCCAGGCTCCAGCTCGAGGTGCACGGTGAGCCGACCGGTCTCGGGGAGACGCTCCAGGTCTCCTTCACCCTCCCCCGCTCGGTCTTCGTCTCGACGACCAGCCGGGCGTCTTTCCACCGCGTCCTGACCTCCCCCTCGGCGTGCTCGGCCTGGTACTTCTCCCCGTCGGGCTGGAGGGTGCGGACGAGGCCGTCGGGCTCGACGATGGCCACCGCCGGTGTGATGTGGGTGATGGTCAGCTCCTTGGCGGAGAAGACGCTCATCATCGGGGGCCAGCGACCTTCCTCGGCACCGCGGCCCCCCCCGCCACCCATACCGCCCGGGCGACCCGTTCCACCGCCGCCACCGGGGCGACCCATGCCCGCACCACCAATGCCGCCGGGGCGACCCAAGCCGCCACCGCCCATCCCTCCGCCACCGCCGTCGCTGCGCTTCTGCATCGCCTCCTGCATCTTCTCGCGGGGATCCTCGCTGAGATCGGGGTTCAGCTTCCACTGGCCCACGAGGGCCTGCCGGCCCGGGTTCTCGACGGTCTCCCGGTCGGTCGGCTCCTCCGTCGACCCCAACGTGGCCCACGGCCCGAAGGCGAGCACCACGCCGCCCACCAGCAACAGCAGCCACCAAGGCGTTGCTGCTCGCATGTGAGTGCTCCTTTCCGGCCGGGCGCACTCAGGCGCGTGGCCCGCGGTCGACGAGCGTGCCACCAGGAATGCCCGGGGAGCCGCGCCGTTCGCCTCGACGCGACCCCCCGGGCGGGGGCACTTCAGTGACGATTCGACGTCTACTCCCAGTCCGGTCCACCTCCCGGGGGACCCCAGCCACCGCCGCGCGGACCCTCCATCCCGGGGCGACCCTTCGGTCCCAGGATGTCCCGCGCGGCCTCGAGCGTCTCGAGCCTGCTCTTCTGCTCCTCGTTGAGGAGTCCGGAGAGGGCCTTCTTCGACTCCTCGCGCAGGGCGCGGGCCCTCTCCTCCAGGGCGTGACCCTCCACCACGATCTCCCCGACGGTGCACGGGTCCGCGCCGCTCTCGAGCAGCTCGTGCAGCGCCTTCCGGTTCTCGCGCATCGCTTCGTGGAGCGCCTGCCTCTGCGGCCGCTGTTGCTCGAAGATCTCGCGGGCGGCCGCCTGCTGCTCTTCGGAGAGGCCCAGGACCCGGCCGGGGCCGCGGATGCCTCTCGGCCCGGGGCCTTCGTCGGGCGGGCCAACGGGTTGAGCAACCGCGACCGAGGCCCCGAGCAGGACCAGCGCACCGAGGCCGGTCAGGGTGACGAGCTTCTGAAGCATGAGCGTGTTCTCCTCGCTTGAACCCCGCCTCGTCAGAGGCGGCGTCTTTCACTCACAGGGTCGGTCGGGAGTCGGTGGGTGTCTTCATGGGCGCGCAAGGTCGCTGTAAGGGATGTAAACGGGCCCGCTCGCCGCACCCCGGCGTCGAAAGCGACTGCTACACTCGGCTCGTATGGTGCGGTGGCCGCGAGAGCGAGGGATGTGGCTGGTGGTCGCGGTGCTGATCGTGCTCCTCGGCCTCCTCGCGGGCCTCCAGTACCACTGGACCGGGGAGATCGGGCGGGCCGAGGCCGACCGTCAACGAGCGCGGCTGGAGCGAGCGTCACAGCGATTCGCTCGCGAGCTCGGGCGTGAGATGAGCCAGGTCATGATGGCCTTTCGCCCGGCGTTCCGGGGCCCAGGTGCCGTGGACCCCCGCGTCTCCCTCCTGGAAGGCCTGGAGAGATGGCGCAGCACCGAGCACGCCGGGCTCGTGTCACGCCTGGTCCTGATCACGGGTCCCGGGTCCGGCCCCCCTGTCGCGGAGGCCGCCGACGTCGAGCGTCTCGAGTTCAGGGAGGTCCCGTTCCCCTCGCCGCTCGAGCCCTTCCGCCAGCAGCTCGAGGATCCGGAGGGAGGCCGCTCCTTCCGCAGGGGCTTCCGCCCGGATGGCTTTCTGGGCCATCCCCCGGCATTGGTCATGCCGATGATGCAGGTCGGCGACGGAACGCCGCCGCGTTCCCGACCCGGGGCGTTCCGGTTCGGCGGCTTCGCGGTCATCGAGCTGGACGAGAGCTACCTGCGCGACGTGCTTCTTCCCGAGCTGGCCGAGATCCACTTCGGGCCCCTCGACGAGGGCGACTACGCGGTGGCGGTCCTGCGTCGGGGAGACGACACGCTGCTCTACAGCAGCGACCCCGACCTCGCCCCCGAGGAGCTGGCACGACCAGACGTGCGACTGGAGCTGGCCACGTGGCCGGGCGGGCCAGGCTCGCCCGGTGACCGCCTCGATCGCGGGCCCGGCTTCGGGGACGGGCTCACCGGGCCCGGGCTCGAGGGGTCGGCGGAGCTCGCTCCGGGCGGGCCGGGCCGGCCGGGCGGGCCACCCGGGCCGGGCGGGGCCGGTGGCCCCTGGGTCCTCGTGGTGCGGCACCGCGGAGGATCGCTCGCGGAAGCGGTGTCGGCGGTGCGGCGTCGCAACCTGGCGGTGGGATTCGGGATCCTGGCCCTCCTCGGCGGCGCGGCCGCGCTTCTCGCGGTGGGGGCCCAGCGAGCACGGAACCTGGCCCGCCAGCAGCTCGAGTTCGTGGCGGGGGTGACGCACGAGCTGCACACCCCTCTCGCCGCGATTCGCTCCGCCGGTCAGAATCTCGCCGACGGTGTCGTCTCCGATCCCCAGCAGACCCGGCGCTACGGAAACCTGATCCAGAAGGAGAGCAGCCGGCTCAGCGCCCTCGTGGCGCAGGTGCTCGACTTCGCCGGGATCGAATCGGGGTCGCGCGCCTACTCCCGGGAGCCGGTCCCGCTGGGGCCGCTCGTCCGGAAGGTCGTGGGCGACCTGAGCCTGGTGCTCGAGCAGGCCGGCATGAGGGTCGAGGTCGACGTGGCCGACGACGTCCCGCCGGTCAGCGGCGACGCCGAGGCCCTGCGACGGGCTCTCGAGAACCTCCTCACCAACGCCGCCAAGTTCGCCCGCGCGGGCGGGTGGGTCCGGGTGCGCGCGACGCCCGGCGCGGCCGCCGGCACCGTCGCGCTCCGCGTGGAGGATCGCGGACCCGGTGTTCCCCGGGCCGAGCGAGGGCGGGTCTTCGAGCCCTTCTACCGGGGGCGGGACGCTCGCCAGGGCCAGGCCCCCGGGAGCGGCCTCGGACTGAGCCTGGTGCGCCACGTGGCCGAGGCCCACCGCGGCGGCGTCCGCCTGGAGGCACGCGACGAGGGAGGGGTGGCGGTGGTGATGGAGCTTCCCGTCGAGATGGAGCGGTCGGAGACGTCGACGTGACATCGGAAGACAGACCCGCGCCTCCGTCCGGAGGACACCCCCGTGTCCTCCTGGTCGAAGACGAGCCCAGCCTCGTCCTGACCCTCGTCGACCGTCTCCAGAGCGAGGGCTACGAGGTGGAGAGCGCCTCGGACGGTGACGCGGGCTTCGCGCGCGCCCTTGCCGGACCCTTCGACCTCATCCTCCTCGACGTCGCCCTCCCCGGCCGGGGCGGCTTCGACGTCCTCCGCGACCTGCGCCAGAAGAAGGTCGAGACCCCGGTCCTGATGCTGACCGCCCGGGGACAGGTGGTCGACCGCGTGCTGGGCCTCAAGCTGGGAGCGGACGACTACCTGCCCAAGCCGTTCGACATGATGGAGCTCCTGGCCCGCATCGAAGCGGTGCTGCGCCGGCGGCAGGGCTCCCGCCCGGGGATGACGGGGAGCTACACGTTCGGCGACGTCCGCGTGGACTTCCGACGGGCCGAGGTCTCCCGCGGGGGCGCGCTCATCGATCTCTCGAGCATGGAGTTCAAGCTCCTGCGCTACTTCATCGACCACCGCGGCGCGCTCCTGTCCCGGCACGAGCTGCTGGAGAAGGTGTGGGGCTACCCGGCGGTCCTGCAGACGCGCACGGTCGACGTGCACGTGGCTTCGCTGCGACAGAAGATCGAGCCCCATCCGGCCAAGCCGGAGTTCATCGTGACCGTCCACCGCATGGGGTATCGCTTCCGGGGCTGAGCCACCGCCGTCTCGATCGAGACGACGACTCACAGCTCCTACGAGACGTTCACCGTGGGATGAAGACTCGGCGGCGGGCCGGGCCGACCTCGAAAGCCCGAGAGAAGCCGGTGGCGCACCGTAGTGGATGCGGGGCGCACTCCCGAGATCTCCGCTCGAATGCTCTATTGACATCTTCCGAGGCTGCGTCATCGTCATAAGGGGTATGGAGATGAGAGTTCCGGCCGTCGTCGCGATCCTGGGAGTCCTGGCGGTCGCGACAGCGCTGGCCCAGGAGCCCCAGGGAGAGCCCCCAGCCGCGGGACCCCCGACCGGGCTGAGCCTGACCGGCCGCTGGCGCCTCGATCCGGCCCGGAGCGACGACCCGAAGCGGAAGGTCCGCGACGCCATGAAGGGGATCGGGACCGACGAGTCCGGCCCGGTTGGCCCGCCATCGATACCGGGACGCGGTGGGACACCGCGGGATCCCGCTCGCGGCGACCCCCCACCCACCGGGCCCGGCGTCGACGTCATGACCCCGGGGGTCGCCGGCGTCGGTGGCTCGGACGATCCGTTCCACCGCCGGTCCTCGGGGTCAGGCCGCTCGGAGCCTCGCGCCGCCTACGCCGTCGTGCTGGACCTGCCGGAGACGCTCACCATCGCCCAGAGGCCCTCGCTCATCCTCATCCAGGAGGACGACGACGAGGGTCGTGTGCGCGGGCTCCATCCCGACGGGTCCCGGCGCCGGGGCCCGCTGGGGGCCACGGAGACACGCTGGGAGGAGGGGGGCCGTCTCCGCGTGAAGACGTGGCGGGACGACGGTGTCGACGTGGACGAGACCTTCGAGCTCGCCGCCGACCGGACCCAGCTGACCGTCACCGTTCGCGTGGCGCAGGCCGGAGTCACCATGGCACTCGAGAGGGTGTTCGTTCCCGACGAGTCCGAGGACTGATCACTCCGAGTCCGCTGCGTTCGCGCGTCGGACTCGGAGTCTTCCGTTCTCCGTTCTCCGCCACCCCCCCTCCTCCACCTAACCAACGTCCAGCCCCTGCATCCCTGACACGACCTCAGATCTTCGCGAACATCCTGCTGATCAGCCGAACGCACAATCTGTTCCTGAACGTGCGGTTCCGATCCGTCCGGTGTGGGCTCAGAGGCCGAGCTCGGCCAGACGAGCCAGGTGGTCGGCCGGGGTGTCTCCCCCACCGTGCTCGAGCACCTCGAAGGTCTGCTCGAAGCGCATCGACGCCCCCGGGGCCAGGGTCTCGTAGGGCCCGTGCATCTCGAGCTCGAGGATGTCGTGCTCCGGCGCGGTCCCCGCCCCCCGGTAGAGCTCGACGAACGCCTGCTCCGGGTGGAGCCGGTCCACTGGCACCGTCTCGGCCCGAATGAGGAGCAGGTGTCCCTGGTGGAAGAACGCGATCAGGCCCCGGGAGGGCCGCACGAAGGCCTTGACCGAAAGTCGCCGCTGCGGCGGCTCCGGCTTCACCCCGGGGCGCAGGGTCAGCCACCCGTCGATCACCTCGTGGGGATAGGCGCCCACCGCTTTCTGGTCGGGGTCCGGTCCGTCCACCCGGAGGGGCTCCACCGGGCCCAGGGGCACGTACGGGAAGCCCTCCGGCCGGACGCGCGTGTTGGGCCACAGATCCCAGGAGACGGGCGTGGTCCGGCCGTTCGAGGCGGTCACCGTCATCCGCACCGTCCGCTCCCCGGCGATCTCGTAGTCGTGCTCGAGGACGAGGCCGGTCACCGGGCTCAGGGGCCCGATCAGCCTCAGGCGCGTCGGCGTGCGCTCCAGGACCTCGAAGCGTCCCGCCTCGTTGAAGGGATCAGGCGGCCAGCCCGCCTCCGTCACCTCGGGGCGCACGTCCTGCTGCGACCAGAAGCCCGATTGGGGCCCCACCCAGACGATCCGCCCGTTCCAGGGCGCAAAGGGCGTCTGGAGCGAGGGCCTGGGAAAGGGTGGCTTCCAGAACGCGGGGTCGGCGTCGAGAAGGTTCTCGCCGTCGGTGGTCCTGAGCACGACCGCCCGTCCGCCCAGCGCGGGCAGCACGCCCACGGTGAGTGTGCCGTTCGAGATCTCGACGAGGTCCATCGTGCCCTCCTCGTTGGCCGCCGGCGCCGGCTCGCCGACGGGCCTCGACCCGGGAGAGGCCACCGTCGCGACCGCCCCGACGAGGGAGCCGGGCGCGACGGCCAGCAGGCACGTGACGGCCAGGCGCGTCAGTCGGCTGCGGGGTGGTTCCACAGGAGCTCGATGGTCAGGCCGCCGATCGACGTGGTGTCCGCGTAGGCGAAGCGGCCGGAGCCGGGCTTCCCCTTCTCACCCCACCCCCCGGACTGCACGATGGGGTAGCCGAGGGCGGTCCAGGCCTGGCCCACCTCGTCGATGTCGGACACGTCGAAGGCCAGGTGGTGGACACCCTCTCCGTGCTCGTCGAGGAAGTCCTGGTACACGGTCGGCCCCGCCAGCGGTGTGATCCACTCCCACGTAACCGTCCCGTGGCGGTGCCAGCCCAGCTTCTGGTCGAACTGTCCCGGCTGGCCGTGGTACTCCAGGTCGGTGAGGGCCGGGTGGGTGACGTCCATGGCCGGGATCCCGAGCCTCTCCCAGTAGTCGGACACCGCCTGCAGGTCCTTCACCACGAGGGCGTACTGCGAGAGCTTCGCCCCGAACGGCGGCGGCGGCGGGGCCTTCGGGGCCGGGGCGACGGACCCGGAGGTGAGGCCCAGGACGTACTTGCCCCCGGCCTCGGTGTCCATGTACACGACGCGCAGGGGGCCCTGCCCGCCATCCACGCGCATCGACTGAAGGACCCCGACTCCGAGGTCCTCGAGGCGCGCGATCTCGGCGTCCAGCGCGGCGTCGGACGGGGCCGCGTAGTCGACGCTCATGACGCCCTCGCCGTGCACCTCGAGGAAGTCGGCCCAGGCGCTCTTCCCCGTCACCGGCTGGAGCCAGAAGACCTGCAGCCCGTCGAAGCTCGCCTGGGACACGCGTGCCACCGTCGTGTGGGGTTCGCCGCCGTAGCGCACCGGGAGCGTCACCTCCCCGAAGTCCTGGATCGCGGGGAAGCCGAGCTTCGCCCAGCCGGCCGCGACCCGGTCGATGTCCTTCACCACCCAGGTCAGGCTCGTCACCTTGCCGTAGATCTCCGGCGTCTCCGCCGCAGAGGGCGAGGCGAGAGTGAGGGCGAAGAGTCCGGCCGTGAGCGTTCTCATGAGCTCCTCCCGTTATCCGGTCCCATCTTACATTCGCTGGCGACGGTGGGAACGGGATTCGGGTCGGCCGTGAGCCGGCGAGCGGCCTTCCCGGGTTAGGATCTCCGGCGACCCGCCCGTCGACCCGAGGAGGAAACGATGATCGTGACGACGCGCCGCCCCCGGATCGCTCCTGCCGCCCTGGCGGCGGCGCTCCTGCTCGCCCCGGCCCTGGCCACCGCCCAGGGGCCGACACCCTACGAGATCACGAAGGTCGACACCGCCCACGGCGATCGGGAGCTCCGCCTGCTCTGGCCGGAGGGGGCACCGGGGGCGCTCGGAACCGAGGCCGTCGACCAGCCGAAGATCACCGTCTACCTCGCGCCTCCGGAGAAGGCCACCGGCGCGGCCGTCGTGGTGTGTCCCGGGGGTGGGTATGCGGTGCTGGCCGCGGACCACGAGGGAAAGCAGGTGGCGGAGTGGCTCAACTCCCTGGGGGTGTCCGCCTTCGTGCTGCAGTACCGCCTCGGGCCCCGCTACCATCACCCGGCGCCTCTCCAGGATGCCCAGCGCGCGATCCGGATGGTCCGCTCGCGGGCGGAGGAATGGGGCGTGGACCCGGAGCGGATCGGGATCCTCGGCTTCTCGGCGGGCGGACACCTCGCCTCGTCCGCGGCCACCCACTTCGACGGGGGGGACCCGGAGGCCGCCGACCCCATCGACCGCGCCGGCTGCCGGCCGGACTTCGCGGTGCTCTGCTACCCCGTGATCTCCCTCACCACGGCGGCCGCCCACTCCGGCTCGCGGCGAAACCTCCTCGGGGAGGAGCCCGACCCCGCCCTCGTCTGGATGCTGAGCTCGGAGCTGCAGGTCACGCCCCGCACCCCGCCCACCTTCCTCTTCCACACGGACGACGACCCCGGGGTGCCGGTGGAGAACTCTCTTCTCTTCTTCCAGGCCATGAAGAGGGCGGGCGTCCCGGGCGAGCTGCACGTCTTCGCCCACGGACGCCACGGCGTGGGTCTCGCCCCCGGGGACCCCGTCCTCTCCCAGTGGCCCCGGCTCTGCGCCCGGTGGATGGAGGGCCTCGGGCTGCTCAACCGGTAGCCGGCCGGTACCGCTCTCGAGCGCCCCAGACGCCTTCTCAGAGCGAGGCGTCCTGGACCATCTCCCATCCGTCGCCCCGGCGGCGCAGGACGACGAGCGTCAACCCCTCGGCAGGATCGCGGTCCGCGTACGCGAGGCGCCAGCGGGCGATGACCGAGATCCCGTGGACGCGGCCCGGCGCCGCGTCTCCCAGCATCGTGACCTCGACCCCGGCGGCCGGCCTGGTCTCCACCACCTCGAAGCTCAGGTGGCCCATCGCGGCGCGGCCGGGGAAGCGCTCCCGATAGCGCTCGAGGATCGCCTTCCGCCCCCGGGTGATCCCGGTCGAGGAGAGGTAGGCGGCGTCCTCGGCGTAGACGGCGCAGAACGCCCCCAGATCTCCCGCGTTCCAGGCAGACGCCTGCGCGGCCAGGACCGCCGCCGCCTCCTTCCGGGCCTGCTCCTCGCCCCGCTGCTGCCAGAGGCGGTCCCAGGTGCCGTACCCCCTCGGGGCGACGATGGAGGGCGGGTCGGCCAGGAGCGGGTCGGCCAGGACCTCGTCGGCCGTCGCAAAGCGGTGCCCCGTCCGCTCCAGCCACTCGAAGAGCCGGCCCCACTCGGCGGCACCGATGGCGTTCGCGTGGAGCAGCAGGATCTGGGGCGTCGTCCGCCCGAGGAGAGAGTCTCCCCGGCGCTCGTGGTGGCGGATGGAGATCCGCAGCGCCGCGTGGTAGTCCTCGGCCACCGCGGCCGCGCCGGCCGCGTCACCGGCCCGCCGCGCCTCGCTCCAGGGGCGGTCGTAGGACCAGTCCTGGTTGTCGAGGGTCACGGGCAGGTTCCGCTGGCCGCTCTCCTCGAGGTAGGCGCGCATCGCCGCCACCTTCTCCGGGGTGTCCCCTTCTCTCAAGAAGGGAAAGCGGAAGAAGCGGAGCCGACGACCATGGGGCTCCAGCAGCGTCTCCAGCTCGACCCGGGCCCGCTCCATGTCCTCCCGATAGGCCTCGAACGGCGTGGTGCTGTAGCTGGGATGGCGGTCGGAGTGGTTCCCGAGCTCGTGGCCCGCGGCCAGCCAGCGCTCGAGGAGCGCCCGGTCGCCCGCGTCGCGGACGTTGCTCCAGGTCACCAAACCCACCGCCGGGACGCGGTGGCGCTCCAGGTGACCGAGGAGCCCGTCGGTGATCCGCCGGCGCTCCTCCGGGTCGTCGTGGCCGCCGCCGGCGATGGGCAGGTCGTCCACCGTCACCAGCAGCGGCCGCGGGGGCGGCTCCTCGGCCGCACCCGCGGGAACCCCGCTCGGCAGGAGCAACGAGACCAGAAGCCACGCTCGAGCTCTCACACACCCTCCTCGGGCCGGAGGCCCGGGCGACGCGGCGTCACTCGCTTGGCCCGCCCCCTCCGTCGGGACCTCCGTCGGTGACCACCGTGGCGTCCTCGTGATAGCGGACCCCCATCGCCTCCAGACGGGGAAGGTGCGCCCGCACCCGCCGGCGAAAGCTCTCCCAGGGCGTAGCGTCCTTCGGCGACCACCCCCGCTCGGCAATCGCCAGGAGACGGGGAAAGAGCTGAGCGTCCACCTCGTCGGGCTCTCGATGGATGTGGGACCAGAAGTTGGCCTGGAGGCCGAGGATGTGCCCGGCCTGCTCGCCCGTCAGCTTCCGGGGCACGGGGTCGAAGGACCAGGCCCGGCGCGTGTCGATGCGCTCGTAGGTGTAGTCGAGGTAGCAGTGGCTGGTGGGCGACATCACGACGTCGTGGCCCCCCTCGGCGGCCGCGATCCCGCCCTCGGTGCCCCGCCAGCTCATCACCGCGGCCCCCGCGGGCAGGCCCCCCTCCAGGATCTCGTCCCAGCCGATGATCCGCCTCCCTCGGGATTCGACGAAGTCCCCGACGCGGTCGATGAACCAGCTCTGGAGCTCGTCCTCGTCGGCGAGCCCTTCGGCCCGGATGCGGGCCTGGCACTTCGGGCACGCCTTCCAGCGACCCTTCGGCGCCTCGTCTCCCCCCACGTGGATCACCTCCGAGGGGAAGAGATCCATCACCTCCGCGAGCACGTCCTTCAGGAAGCGGAAGGTGTCGTCGTTGCCGGCGCAGTAGATGTCCTCGTGGATGGGGGGCCCCTCGAAGAAGGGATGGATCTCGAACGGTCCCCCGGTGCAGGAAAGGTGGGGGTAGACGGACAGGGCCGCCAGCGCGTGTCCGGGGACCTCGATCTCGGGCACGATGGTGACGCTTCGCTGGGCCGCGAATCGGATCAGCTCGCGCATCTCCGCCTGCGTGTAGTGCCCGTGGTGCGCGGGGGGTTCGTTCCAGCGGTCGGGGAAGCGTGCCCCCTTCTCGGTCAGCTCCGGATGAGACGTGATCTCCAGCCGCCACCCCTGATCGTCGGTCAGGTGGAGGTGCAGGACGTTCATCTTGTAGAAGGCCATGCGCTCGATCGTCTTCCGGAGGTAGTCCAGTGACTGGAATGTCCGAGAGCAATCGAGCATCAGACCACGCCAGGGAAAGCGTGGAGCATCCTGGACGGTGACGCAGGGCAAGGTCCGTGCGCCGCCCGGCTCTCCCGTCCCCGAGGGATCGGACAGCAGCTGCATCAAGGTCTGGCTGCCGTAGAAGAGGCCGGCGACGTCCGCGGCGCGGAGGGTGACTCGAGTGGGCGCCACCTGCAGACGGTATCCTTCCGGCCCCTCCCCCACGGACCCGTCCCGCTCGAGCACGATGGCCTGCCCGGACCGGGAATCGAGCAGGCCGAGAGGCAGGGGGGACCCGGCGGCTGCGCTCAGCGCCGATTGCAGCCGGCGAGCGACGGGTTCCGCACCGGGGGAGTGCAGGATGGCGGTGGAGGCGTCCAGGGCGAAGGATCCCTCGCATCGCTGGACGGAGACCGGCCAGGGAACCAGCGTCGGTTCCGCGTCGGGCCCGGCCGCGGCGGCGGAGGTTCCGAAGAGGGCTGCGGCACCGGCGAGCGCGAGCGCCGAACCCTTCGAGGGCGACGGGCCCCGGCCCACGTCAGACCGTCGCCCGGCCCAGGATCCGGGCGGCGTTGTCGTGATAGACCTTGCGGAGGATCTGGTCGGGCAGGCCGATCCCGTAGATCTTCCAGCGTCCCTGGGGCGGCGTCGGGCTGGGGGCGTAGTCGAAGTACTCGTCCAGGGTCTCGAGGAACCGGAAGTAGCACTGGAACATGGCCGGCACCAGGTCCTGCTGCGGAACGGAGGTGCCGTTCGGCGACGCGTCGGTGCCGAACATGATGCGGTCCGGGTACTCCTCGAAGAACCGGCGGCTTCGGCGCGGCTGCCGGCCGAGCTCGCCCAGCCGGGCCCCGACCTCGACGTGGAGGTTGGGGTAGCGGTCGAGCCAGGACGAGACCTCGCCCAGGTCCTCGGGATGGTTGGCCACGTGGAGACCGATGAAGGTCGTCCCCGGGTGCCGCTCGACGACCCGGTTGCGGGCCGCCAGCAGCTCGGGCTTGCTCGGGAAGTCGTCCCCGTAGAACGACCAGCGCGGGTGGTTGCCCAGCTCCTCCCACCGCTCGTTGAACCGATCGGTGGGCGTGAAGAAGGCGTCGGGATCCGCCACGTGGATGAAGACCGGCAGGCCCAGCTGCCCGGCCGCGTCCCACATCGGGTCGAAGCGCGGATCGTCGATCTTGACGAGGGGCCCCTTCTGGCCCTCCTCGCGCTCCGACTCCCGGAAGCCGCCCTCACGCAGGTAGAGCCCCAGCGTCTTCGAGATCTTCAGGCCGATGGCGCCGGCCTCCCTGGCCCGGCTCAGCTCGTCGGCCTGCCAGGCAGGGTAGTCCGGCTCGCCCAGCCTGTCGTAGGACGGCACGGTGCAGGTGACGATCCGGCCGGCGTGCGGGCTCACGACGTCGCCGAGCGTCTGTGTCAGCGCGTCTCCCGCGCCCCCGGTGAGGTTCACCAGGGTCTGGACGTTCAGCTCGTCCATCCAGCGGACGATCTGGTCCAGTCGCTCGGGACCCGAGCCCTGGAGAGGGTGCCCCGGGGTCGTGGTCCGCTCGAGGACCGACGACACGTGGGTGTGCATGTCGATGACGGGGTAGCGGGCGCGCTCGACCGGGTGCTCCTCGGTCACGAGCATGCTCCGGGGCTCGAAATCCATCAACGACAGCGGCGCCGTGCTTCGCGGCGCCTCGGGCGCGGGCGCCGAGCAGCCGGCCACGGCGCTGCCGAGGCCCAGCCCCAGCCCACCTTTGACGAAGTCACGTCGAGAGTGAGACATCACGACCTCCTGGGCAGACTCGCGGCCTGCCCGGCCCTCCGCGGGCAGGCTAGCCAAACTCGATCGGCGCGCGGCTCTGCCAGCGCCCGCGCGTGAAGTCGGGGACCTCCACCGGGCGGCTCCCGGTGGCCACCGACTTCTCGGTCAGGGGCGACACCGCGCTCGAGGTGACCGAGTCGTACACGTCGAAGAACGGCTCCCTTCCGGCACGGAGCGCCCCGACGAGGAGGTGCCAGGTCAGCGGCGTCTTCATGCTCCCGCTGCCGTGTCCCCGCAGCGACGGACGCGGTGGCGGGTCGTAGGCCGCCACCAGCGGGTGGCGGTACTCTTCGAGGTAGGGCTCCGCGGACTCCCACTCGTGGCTCTCGGGGCTGACGCCGTCGAGGTAGATCCGGGCAGGGCCCATTCCCCGGCTCGAGAAGAAGACGCCCTTCGTGCCCTGGTAGCGCAGGAAGCCCCGCGGGTGCGGGGTGTTCGTGTCGAAGTGCAGGGTGACCATCTTGCCGCCGGCCGTGCGGATGAGGGTCACGTTGGAGTCGCCCTGCGCCATGGGGCCGGTCGCCAGGGGGTGGTCCTTCCCCAGCGTCGCCGCCGCGTACTCGTTGAGCACCCCCGAGCGCGAGCTCATCGACACGAGGTGATCGAAGCGGTCTCCGTGGTTGACGTCCAGGGCCGCCATCGCGCGGTTCAGGGGGTGGTCCGGATAGAGGTTGCCGTTGCGGTCGATGGAGTGCTGAAGACGCCAGGGCTCGCTGCCCCCGGGAAACTTCACCTGGCGCAGGTCGTGGACGTAGCCGCACTCGGCGTGAATGAGATCCCCGAGGACGCCCTGCCGCATCATGTGGAGCACGTGCATGAACATCGAGCCGTCGTTGTCGATCAGGCGGTTCTCCAGGGCCAGCGTCGACCACCGCCCGGTCTTCTCGTAGCTCTCGACCAGCTGCCACGCCTCCTCCACCGTCTGGACGATGGGGACCTCGCTCACCGCGTGCTTGTCGGAGGCGTTCGCGGCCAGGCACACCGGGGTGTGCCACCTCCACGAGGTCGAGCAGATCACGCAGTCGAGCGCCTCTTCCGCGCACATCCGCTGGAAGTCGGTCTCTCCCCGGCCGTAGAGCCGGGGCGTGGGGCGGCCGGACTCCTCCACCCAGCTCCGCGCCCGTTGGAGCCGGTCATCCACGATCTCGCACAGCGCCGGGACCTCGACGCCCTCGATCCCCAGGGCCGCGTCCAGGTGGTACGACCCTCGCCCTCCGATGCCGACGAACCCGAGGCGGATGGGGTCAGGCATTCTGCTTCTCGTAGGCGGCCTCGACCGGCAGCCGCTCCTTCCACGTCCCGCGGGTGAAGTCCGGGAACTCGACCGGCTCGCTCCCCTTCGCCACCGAGGCCTCGGTGAGCGGGATGATCGCGCTCGAGGTGACCGAGTCGTAGACGTCGAAGTCGGTGATCCGACCCTCGCGCAGCGCGAGCATCAGGCGGTGCCAGCTGAAGGGCGTGGAGGTCTCGCCCCCGCCGTGGCCGCGGATGCTCTCGCGCTTGGGGGGATCGTAGGCCTTCACGAGGGGATGCTCGTGCTCCTTCACCCACTCCTCCGCCGGCTCCCACTCGTCCTCGGGGCTGATCCCGTCGCGGTAGACGAACTGCCCGATGCCCCGGCTCCGGAAGTACACGCCCTTCGTCCCCTGGATGCGGTACAGCCCCCGCGGGTGGGGGGTGTTGGTGTCGAAGTTCAGCGTGTAGAGCTTCCCCCCCACGGTGCGGAGCAGGGTGCAGTTGTAGTCCCCCTGCTTCATCGGCTGCGTCGCGTACGGGTGCTCGGGACCGTAGAACAGCTCGGCGTAGCGGTTCAGCATCACCGCCTTCGAGCTCATCGACACCAGGTGGTCGAAGCGGTCTCCGTGATTCACGTCCATCACCGGCAGGAGAAAGGCCGTCGGGTGATCGGGGTAGAGGTTGCCGTTTCTGTGGACGGAGTGCCACAGACGCCAGGGCTCCCTCTCCGGGTCGAACTTGACCAGGCGCAGATCGTGGACGTAGCCGCCCTCGCAGTGGATGACGTCGCCGAGGAGCCCCTTGTGGACGATGTTGGTGAAGGCGGTGTTCACGCTCTTGAAGCCCAGCGTCGCCCACTTCCCGGTGCTCTCGTGCGTCTCCACGACCTCCCAGGCCTCCTCCAGGGTCTGGATGAGAGGCACCTCGCAGACCGCGTTCTTCCCGTTCCGCATCGACGCGAGCATGACCGCGGCGTGGGGCTTCCAGGAGGTGGAGCAGATGACGCAGTCCAGGTCCTCCTCCGCGCAGAGGCGCTCGAAGTCGGTGCGGCTGCGCCCGTAGAGGCGCGGCGTCGGACGACCCGACTCCTCCACCCAGCGCTTCGCGCGGTGCAGCACCGCGGGGTTGATGTCGCACACCGCGGGCACCTCGACGTCCTCGATCCCGAGGGCGATGTCGAGGTGGTAGGACCCGCGGTCGCCGACCCCCACGAAGCCGAGGCGGATGGGCCGTGAAGGTGCGCTCCGGGGACGGGCCACCGCGCTTGCAGGAATCAACGCCCCGGCGGCGGCGCCGGCGGAAACGCCCATGAAGGCGCGGCGATTGAGCTTGCTCGTCATCGTGTCATTCCTCCTCGGACCTCGGGCACCTGGCCCGCTACACGACCTCCTGCGGATGGGCGCCGGCCGCGACCAGCGCCTCGGCATAGCCCACCCCGCACGTCGCCCCCCGGTAGCGGGCCAGGGACTCCTTGAGGCGCTGGGCCCCGTCCAGGGTCTCCGGGTCGAGCTCCTCGTTCCGGGTCAGGGCCATGAGCTGCCCCAGCCAGGCGATGGCGCGGGGCCACTGCGGGGTAACGTCGACGAAGGTGTCCGGCTCGAAGCCGATGGTGTGACGCGGGCCGTTGTCGTAGAGATAGATGCGACCCGGCGGCCGCCAGGGGCGGAAGGGGTCCTTCAGCAACCGGTCGCCCAGGCGCACCGCCGCCTCGCTGAGGGTGGACGTGGCCTCGTGGTCCGGGTGCCGGTCTCGAGGCCAGAGCATGAAGACCACGTCGGGCTGGACCTCGGCCACCGCCTCCGCCACCGCCCGCTTGGCGTCCTCGGTCACCGTCAAGCTCCCCGACGCGAAGCCGAGGAAGCGCGACTCCACCCCGTGATCGGCGGCGATTCTCCGAGTCCCCTCCACGAGCTCCCGGCCGCGCCCGCGCACCGGCTTCCAGTTGTCGTAGTCCCCGATCACCGTGAGGACGACAACACGCCATCCCTTCTCCACCGCCTTCAAGAGGATCCCCGGGATGCCGAACGCACAATCGTCGTAGTGGGCCCCGATGCCGAGGACCGTCCCGGGCGAGTCCGCGGCCGAGGGCCGAGGCGCGGGGTCGGCGGCCGAGGCCGCCGCTCCCAGGAAGCCGGCGGCGCCGGCGGAGACGCCCATGAAGTCGCGGCGAGGGAGGCGGGGAGTCATCGCGTGAATCGGGCAGAGTCTATCACCGTAGCCGGCGGCGGGCAGGCGAGCACACCCGGCCCCCCTCTCACGCCTCGCCGAATGGCGTTGAAGGCGCCCAACTGATCTGCTCTACTGGGTCCACGCTCGGGGGTCCGCCGAGGCGGGTCCGGCCGAACGGAGAATCGAGGCTCCTCATGACACGCCGATCCCTCCTCAGCTGGGCGGTGGCGCTGCCGGCCTTCGCCGCTCTCGGATTCCGCAGTCTCGCCTCCCGTGTGTCCGCCGCCACCGGAGGCGCCTCCCTCGACGTGTACCGGGCTCTCGGCGTGCGTCCGTTCATCAACGCCCGGGGCACCTGGACCTACCTGAGCGGGTCGCTCCAGCTCCCCGAGGTCCGCCGCGCCGCGGACGCGGCCGCGCAGCACTTCGTCGACATCTTCGAGCTGCAGGAGGCGGCCGGGCGCAAGCTCTCCGAGCTCTCCGGGGCCGAGTCCGGGATGGTCACCTCCGGCGCCGCCGGGGCCATCGCCGCCGGCACCGCCGCCTGCGTCGCCGGCGCCGACCCCCGGGCTGTCTGGCAGCTGCCGGACACCACCGGCCTCAAGGGCGAGGTGCTCCTGCTCGGGGGCCGCGTGGTCTGGGACTCCGCCATCCGCCTGACCGGGGCTCGCGTCACCGCGGTCGACTCGGTGGAGGGCCTGAAGGCGGCCATCGGACCCGACACCGCGATGGTCTACACGACCTGGACCGACGAGCGTCTGGAGGAAGCCCTGTCCCTCACGAAGGAGCGGGGCGTCCCGATGATGGTGGACGACGCCGCGGGCATCCCTCCCTTCGACAGCATGCGGCGCTTCGCGGAGATGGGGGTGGACCTCTTCTGCTTCTCCGGCGGCAAGGGCCTGCGCGGGCCCCAGTGCGCGGGGGTGCTGCTGGGCCGGAGGGACCTGATCGACGCCGCCCGCAGGCACTGCAGCCCCTGGGAAGGCGCGGTGTGCCGGCCCATGAAGGTCGGCAAGGAGGAGATCGTCGGCGTCCTGACCGCGATCGAGACCTGGAAGGACCTGGACCTCGACGAGCTGAACCGCGGCTGGCACGCTCGGGTGGCCACGATCGCCCGCATGGTGGAGACGGTCCCCGGCGTCACGACCGAGATCGTCGTCCCCGAGGCGGGGAACCGCTACCCCACCCTCGAGCTCTTCTGGGACGCGGAGGCCTTCGGCTTCACCGTGGCCGACTGCGACCGGGAGCTGCGGGCGGGCGAGCCCCGGATCGAGGTCCTGACCGAGAACAACCCCTCCATGGTCCCGGGCGCGGACGAGGACACCGCCCCCGACGTCACCGCGCTCAAGGAGGGGGCCCCGGACCGGATCCGCATCGTGTCGATGACCCTCCAGGACGGCGAGGAGCTCATCGTCGGCAAGAGGCTCCGCGAGATCCTCGGCGCCGCCCGCAAGCGGGCCTGAGCGAGGCCCGTCAGTCCGGTCCGGCCCGTCTTCTCCGCCTCCGGACGACGAGACCGGCGAGAGCGGCGGCGGCCACGACGGCCAGGATCGTCCCCTTGTGGTCGTCGAGCCACCAGGCCGCGGTCGCCAGGGCCCCCTCTTCCCGCGTCCCCTTCTCGTGGGCGGCCCGGACGAGCGCCTCGATTCCCGGCTGAGCGGCGATCTTCACGCGGAACACGATCAGCGGCTCGAGGGTCTTCAGCCTCTCCACGAGGAGTCCGCCGATGATCTGCGGCAGGGCATCGACCGTCTCCTGCGCCCTCCGGCGGCTCGAGGCTCCGCCGGCTCCAGCGGCCGGGGGTCGTGGAGAGCGAGCAGCCTCCAGGTGCCGCCGTTTCTCGCGCTCCGAGAACGGCGGCCCGCCGTCGAGCACCTCGAGCGCGCTCAGGCCCGATCTCCGCCAGCCGCCTCAGGCCTTCGGAGACCGGCTCGATCTCCTCCAGCTCCGGGTGCCGGTCGAAGAGCGCCACCACCCCGTCGTGGTTGTCCCGCCAGAGCCGCAGGCGGCTCTTCGACGGCGTGCCTCTCGGCGGGTCCGGAGGCCTCGAGAAAGGCGGCCACGGCCTGTCCCGAACGCCCGCCCGGCCTCGCTCTCGGGCTGCAGGACATCCTCGAAGCGACGCCCCACCTCCCGCCCCGCCGGCCCGGCGAGCGAGGGGACGAGCAGGGCGCCCAGCACCTCGAGCGAGAAGATCCTCTCCAGGACGTTCGGGGGTGCGGTGACGTCCGCGAGCGTCTCGAGCGGCGCCTGCAGCGTCACCACCGGTGAGGCCGGCCAGCGCCGGTTCGTAGTAGGCGTCGTGCTGCAGCCCGAGGCGCGTCAGGTCCGAGCGCGACGAGTGCGAGCCGACGGTACATGTCGTCGACGTCTCGCTCTTTCGCGGGGCGACCAGAGCCTCTCCGCGATGGCGGCGGTCCGGGGCCAGAGGCGCGAGTCGATCGTGGTCGGGAGTGACGAACTCGCTCCAGAGGCACGCCTCGCCCGCCGAGCGCGTGTGCCCGCGCTTCCTCGGCGGGCAGGGCGTCCAGCGGCTCGTGCGCGTAGTGGGCGCCCGCGCTCAGCATGTAGTCGAGGTAGTAGCCCGTCGGAGACGACCGACCGCGAGGCGCCGGGGTCGACGTCGGGGAGCCAGACCTGGATGACGGTGTCCCCGCGCACCTCGCCACGCGCGATCTCGTCCCAGCCCACGGCCTTCTTCCCGTGACGGGCCACGATCTCCAGGATGCGCTTCGTGAAATGGGCCTGCAGCTCGTGCGGGCCCTCGAGTCCGCGCTCCGCCATGAACGCCGCGAAGTGGTCCGTCGGAGCCACGATTCGCTGCTCACCTCGTCACCGCCGACGTGGACGTACTCGTCGGGGAACAACCTGGCCATCTCCGAGAACAGACCGTCGAGGAACGCGTAGGTCTCCTCGCGGGTCGGGTCGAGGGCATCGTGAAACAGACCCAACCCCCTCGGGAGCTCGAGCGTCTCGGCCGGCGGGCTCCGCAGCTCGGGGTAGGCCACCAGCCAGCTCGTCGCGTGACCGGGCACGTCGAGCTCGGGCACGATCCGGACACCCCGGTCGGCGGCGTACTCGATGAGATGCCTCGATCTCGTCCTGGGAGAAGTAGCGCCCATCCGAGCCGCGCTCGTGCAGACGCGGGTGCGTCCGGCTCTCGACCCGGAAGCCCTGGTCGTCGGTCAGGTGGAGGTGGAGGACATTCAGCTTCACCGCCTCCATCGCGTCGAGGTTGCGCTCGATGACCTCGAGCGGCTGCCAGTGCCGGACGACGTCGATCATCAGCCCCCGCCAGGGGAAGCGGGGCGCGTCCTCGATCTCGGCGCCGCGCAGGGCCCAGCCACCGTTCTCACGGGTCGCCAGCTGGGCCAGGGTGGCCAGGCCGCGCAGGGCACCCAGGGGCCCCGGGGCGTCGAGCCGGACGCCGCGGTCGCCGACCAGGAGCCGGTAGGACTCGTCGTCTTCGAGCGAGGGGAATGAGCCGGCCAGGGTGCCCGGGCAGCGGATCACCAGGGAGGCGCGGCGAGGGTCGTCGAGCACCCGGGCCTCGAGTGGGCTTCCCGTCCGGTCGGCCAGCCTCACCGCGAGACGTTCGGCCGCCCGCTCCAGGCGTTCGTTCGTCGGTCCCACCACCGCCACGGTGAGCTGACCTTCGAGGGAGAAGCCTTCAGCGGAGAGCGCCACCGAGACCGGTGCCGGCATCAGGTCGTGCGCTCGGGACTCGCTCCCGTGGAGCATCGTCGCCGCGGCCAGCAGCGCGCCACACGTCGCGGGCACCCAGGAGACGTCGCGCGGGGGGCACATCGACGCCCCCTCAGGCCTGGGATCGGTCGTTCATCCAGAAGGGCGTGACCAGGAACCAGACGACCGTGGCCGCGAGCATGACCGTCTCGAGGGGTCCGTGATCGAGCGCCCCCACGAAGTAGAGGACGGGGGGAACCACGATGCCGGCCAGGGCCAGGGACGACGCGAGCTGCAGCAGCCTTCTCATCCCACTCTCCTGTTCAGGGCACGACGGGATCCGCGTCGCCGGATCTCTGCAGCAGGCGACTCCCCACGATGTAGACGACGGCGGCGATGAACCAGCCGGGGAGGCTGACGAAGAAGATCTCGACGCCCCCATGGAAGACGAGACCCGCGGCGGCGGCCAGGGTGACGAGCCAGGCCGCCCCCGCCGCCCAGTTGAAGCCGAGGCCGCGCTTCGCCGCGTAGCCGCTCCGGAGCCCCAGCCGGTCCATCAGCCAGAAGTCGATGAAGATCACCGCCCCCATGGGCATGAGGACCAGGCCGTAGAGGGCCACGAAGTCGAGGAGCTTCATGGCGATGGCCGGGAAGAGCCCGGCGACCGTGGCGATTCCGCCGGTGACGAGAGTGACCTTGAAGCGGGAGACGCGGGGAACGATGGCCTGGAAGGCGAGGCCGGCCCGGTAGATGGTCGGGTTGGCCGTCGTCCAGCCCGCGATGATGACGCAGAGCACGCCGGTGAGGCCGAGGGCGCTCTGGGCCATGGGCCCCGGGAGGACGTCGATGTTGGTGGGGTCCCGATGGAGCTGGAGCGAGTAGAGCAGCGCCGCCGAGATCCAGGCCATGAAGTGGCCCACGTACATGCCCGCGCCGGTGGCGATCCCGTACCAGGACTTGCGGGCGAAGCGGAAGATCGACAGGTCCGACATCCCGATGTGCATGGCCATGTTGCAGAACCAGGCGAAGAACGTCACGTGCCAGAAGGTGAACTTCGTCTGGCCCGGGAAGGGGTCGCCCCCGACCCAGATCCTCTCCCTGGCCACCGACCAGAAGTCGCCCACGGACGCCACGCCCAGCTCACGGGCGGCCACGAAGCCGAAGCCCAGGAAGACCAGGACCATCCACGGTGCGGCGACGTTGGCGAAGCGGGCGACGCTCTGGTAGCCGTAGGCGGCGACGATCGAGATGAGGCTGCCAACCACGAGGACCGAGACGACCCAACCGAGCCCGCGCGGGTAGAGGTCGTTGAGGCCGGGCATGTCGATGTCGAACCAGACCCCCACCGCCGTGGCGGAGACGGTGACCATGGCCCCGGCCAGGAAGCAGAACATGACCCCGTTGGCCAGGTTGTAGAGGGTGACGAGCTTGCGTCCGCAGATCTGCTCCAGCTGGTAGTAGAGGGTCAGGCGGGCCCGGGTGGCGATGGGGGCTGTGAGAAACGTCCAGCTCAGGACGGCCAGCAGGTTCCCCAGGAGAAGGCCGAAGATCAGGTCGGCGGCGCTCGCCCCCCGGGCCACGAAGAGGGGACCGATCATGAGCTCGGTCCCCGCGGTGTGCTCCCCGGCGTACATCCCGATGAAGCTGCGGAAGCCCAGGAGCGACCGCTTCGGGACCGGCTCGCGCTCGAACTCCTCGCCGGGTCCGGAAGAGGCCTGCTCGGTGTCGCTCATGAATCCTCCCCGCCGCTGCTCCGGTGCTCGGTCGACACGCCCGGGTGTCCAGGAGGGCCGGGCCGGTTGGAGGACGATAGCGTTCCGGGCGCGTCGAATCAAGGAGCCGCGATGAGAGCGAGGGCGGCGGGAGGCGCGCCCTCCGCTCAGAAGATGGCGGGCCGGCAGGCTCCGCGGTACGCGCCGGTGCCCCTGCGCATGTAGCCGCTGGCCAGGATGATGTCGTACTGCTCCGAGAAGTCGTTCGAGGACTTGATGCCGAGCTCTTCGCGGACCCCGTCGGTACACAGGCCCTGTCGGTCGAGCTGCTTGATCACCTCATCGAAGTAGCGGGACAGGTCCTTGACGAGGTAGCAGTTGTCGCACTGGGTGTCGTTGAAGTCGAACAGCTCCGGGAAGCGCTCGGTGACCGCGTCGAGAGCGGCCTCGACCTCGGCCAGGAGGAGGGGGCTCGAGTTGGTGCAGGTCGGGCTGGTGGGATTGGACGGGGGCAGGCGGCAGGAGCCGGACGCGGGGGGCGGGTCCGGGGGATCGGGGGAGGGCGTCGGTTCGGGGGCATCTGGATTCGGCGACGGCGTGGGCTCGGGAGCGGCCGGTGTGATCCCGAGCACGGGCGCGGAGCCTCCCGGCGAAACCGAGGACGCCTCACTCGGCCCGGTGGGGGCCGGTTGGTCGTCCTCCTCGAGCTTCTGGCATCCGACGAGGAATGCAACCGCCAACGCCACGACCGCCAGCTGGACTCCCCTGCGACGCATCGCCCCTCCCAGGCCTTGAATCAACTTGAGCAATATGGACTCAACTGGCTTTGATTGCAAGCTTTCTGCCTGGGGAATCCCCGCCGAGCGGGCCAGGTGACCACGCGCAGTCGCCCCCCGGGGCGTCGCGAGGCGGCGGGGGCGCTAGGATGAGACCGTGCGTCCCGCCCTTTCTCGCCTCACCGGCGCCTTCCGCTCGCTGCGTCACCGCAACTTCCGCCTGTTCCTCGGCGGGCAGATCGTCTCCGTCACCGGAACCTGGATGCAGCAGGTGGCGCTGGCCTGGCTCCTCTACCGGCTCACGCACTCGGCGTTTCTCCTCGGCCTCCTGGGCTTCGCCGGCCAGATCCCCGCCCTCTTCCTGGCCCCCTTCGCCGGGATCTGGGCCGACCGCTGGGACCGGCGCCTCATGGTCCTCGCCACCCAGGCGCTGGCCATGGTCCAGGCCCTCGCGCTGGCCGCCCTCGTCTACTCGGGGGCTGTCGCGGTGTGGCACCTGATCGGGCTCAGCCTCTTCCTGGGCGTGGTCACCGCCTTCGACGTCCCGGCCCGCCAGTCGTTCCTGGTGCAGATGGTCGGGGGCCGCGACGACCTGGCGAACGCGATCGCCCTCAACTCGTCGGCCTTCAACGCCGCACGCCTCGTCGGCCCCGCGATCGCCGGCGTCCTGATCGCCCGCTTCAACGAGGAGACCGTGTTTCTCCTCAACGGCCTGAGCTACGCCGCGGTCCTCGGGGCGCTCCTCGCGATCCGCGTGCCCCCGCGGCCGGCCGCGTCGGGCCCACCCGTGTCCCCCTGGCGCACCCTCCGAGAGGGCGTGTCCTACGTCGCGGGCTTCTCCCCGATCCGCACCCTCCTCCTCCTCGTCGGGCTCGTCGCCGTCGCCGGAGTCCCCTATCGCGTCCTGATGCCGGTGTTCGCAACGGACGTCCTGCACGGCGACGCCCACACCCTCGGCTTCCTGATGGGCGGGATCGGGGTGGGAGCCCTCACCGGCGCCCTCCTGCTGGCCGCCCGCCGCGGGGTGAGGGGCCTCGGACGTCTGATCGTCGTCGCCGTCGCCATCTTCGGGGCCGCTCTCGTCGGCTTCTCCCTGTCGCGCAGCTTCGCACTGTCGCTCGTCCTCGTCTTCTTCGCCGGCCTCGGGATGATGCTGCACATGGCATCGAGCAACACGATCCTCCAGACCATCGTCGACGACGACAAACGGGGCCGCGTGATGAGCTTCTACGCGGCCGCCTTCATGGGTACGATGCCGATCGGCAGCCTGCTGGCGGGATCTCTGGCCGACCTCGTGGGCGCGACGCAGACCGTCCTGATCGGCGGGGTGGCGTGTCTGCTCGGCGCGCTCGGCTTCTCCCGGGCCCTGCCCGCGCTACGGGAGGAGGTCCGCCCCATCTACGTTCGCCTGGGCATCCTCCCCGAGGTGGCGGCGGGGCTCGAGTCGGCCACCGAGCCGAGCCCGGCCGTGCGGCCGCTGCCGGCGGGGGATCGGTCCCCCGACCGGATCTAGGGCAGTCTCGTTTCGCTCGTCACCACCGGCGGTAGGATGACGGTGGCGATCGCCAGGTCAGGAGCAAGGTTCACATGAAGAAGATGCCCCGCGCGGTCCGCTGGGTTCTCGGCGGCCTCGTCGTCTTCGAGCTCGCGTACGTCGCCACCGGGGTGTTTCTCGTCCGGAGTGGTCGGGTAGACCGCTGGCTCAACAAGCATCCCGAGAAGCGAGTCCTCCGTTTCGAGAGCGCCTGGACCGTCATTCCCGGCGTGGCCCACGTCCGCGGCTTGCGCATGGTCAGCCAGGGACGGAGCAACCAGCTCGAGCTGGTCGTGGACCGCGCCGCCGGGTTCATCAACCCGCTCGAGCTCCTGGCGCGCCGGGTCCACGTGGTGGGGCTGCGAGCGCGGGGGGTCGAGTTCCGCTTCCGCAAGCGGCCGAAGACGCCCGACGAGGCGGCGGCGCGGGCGCCGCTGGTCCCCCCGATCGAGGGGCTTCCCTTCGAGCCGTACGGCGGTCCACCGAAGGCCAAGAAGACGAAGCCCGGGTGGACGGTCGTCTTCACCGGCGCCCGGGTCAGCGAAGTCCGCGACGTGTGGATGGGCCCGGCTCACCTGAGAGGCGCAGCCGAGGTCGGCGCCAGCGTCACGGTGGGGCCGGGCGACGACAGGAGGATCTCGATCCGCAGCGCGAACATCCGCTACTACGGTGGCACGTTCCTGATCGCCGGAGAGACCTCCCTGCGCGATCTGTCCCTGCACCTGCAGGGCCGGATGGAGCCGTTCTTCACGAAGCGGACGCGCGGACCGGCACTCCTGGACCTGGTCTCGGCCAGGGCCGAGATCTTGGCAACCAGCCCGGGGGCGGTCCTGCTGAACCAGTACTTCGCGAAGGCCGACTGGCTCGAGTTCCAGTCCGGGAAGAGGAAGGTCACCGCGGAGATCGAGGTCGAGAGGGGCCGCCTCCGGGCCGGCAGCCACCTGGATCTCGCGGAAGCGCCCCTGCGCGTCGACCTCGCCGGCTTCATCGGGGAGGGGCAGGCCACGGCACGCCTGGAAGCGGTGCCCTCCGAGGGCGCCGACACTCCGGACCTGCGGGCCACGGTGACGTACAGCGACTATGGGATGCACCGGCTGGCCGGGGGCCCTCCCATCCTGCGCGGCGCGGGTCTGACGATCGAGGCCCGCTCTCCCGCGGACCTCGGCCGGTTCCCACCCGAGGACTTCGACGGCCGCATCGCGCTGGGGACGGCCGAGTTTCCCGACCTCACGTTCGTGAACGACTTCCTTCCCGGGGGGGCTGGCCTGACCGTCGAGCGTGGCCGGGGGAAGGTGGACGGCCGCTTCGAGACGAGAGAGGGCTTCCGGTGCAAGGGTGTGGTGACGGTGACGACAACGGACCTGGTCGTCGAGTCCGGCGGCGTCGAGAACGCGGGCGACGTCGCGGTGACGGTCGAGGTGCGGGACGGCAGCCTCAGGGATCTCAGATTCGACGTCGGCGGCACGCGCGTCGAGCTCGCGGATTTCGCCTTCGCCAGCAAGGGAAGCGCGGGCGACGCGGCCGACTGGCGGGGCCGGGTCGCCGTGACCGAAGGGACGCTCGACCTCGGTGAGACGCCGGGCGCCGACGTCCGCCTGGATCTGACCTTCAGCGACACGCGCCCGCTCGTGGCCTTCCTGTCTCGGGACAAACCACTCAAGGGTTGGGCAGAGCGACTGCTGACGTTCGAGGAGATCACGGGCGAGGCCGTCGCCACCCTGACGAAGGGGGCCACGACGATCCGCCACTTCGGTCTGCGCAGCGGCAAGCTCGACGTCCGCTTCCGGGCCCTGGTCGACCCGAGGGGCGCATTTGGCAAGGGCCTGGCTCGGTACGGCGTCTTCAAGACGGGCATCGGCCTCGAGGGCCAGAATCGCGATCTCGAGATGATCCGCGTCGGGAGCTGGTACCGGAACGACGACATCCCCGGGATGCCCCCGCTGCTTCCGGAGTTCGAGGAGAGCGGCACGAGGTGAAGGAGGCTGCAAATGGCTGACGAGCTCCACGTCGTCTTCGGCGCCGGTCAGGTGGGGTCGTATCTCGCGGAGCAGCTCCTGGCCGCGGGGAAGCGGGTCAGGATCGCCAAGAGGAGCCCGTCGGGTGTCTCGCCCGGTGTCGAGGTCCTCACCGGCGACGCCACCGACCCCGGCTTCTGCACGGAGGCCGCACAGGGGGCCACCGCCGTCTACCACTGCATGAACCCGCCCTACTTCGCGAAGGTCTGGGCCCAGCTCGTGCCGCGGTTCATGGAGAACCTGATCGGGGCGGCGGGCCGGGCCGGCGCCCGGCTGGTGGTGCTCGACAACGTCTACATGCTGGGGCGTCCCCCGGACGGCCGCCTCGACGAGGAGACGCCGGTGAGCCCGCGCAGCCGCAAGGGGGAGATCCGCGCCCGCGCCGCCGAGCGCCTCTCCGAGGCCCACCGACGAGGCGAGGTGCGTGCCGTCACGGGACGCGCCTCGGACTTCTACGGCCCCCGGGGAACGCAGAGCCACCTCGGCGACGAGTTCTGGCCCCGGGTCCTCGAGGGGAAGTCCGGACGCGTGGCCGTCGACCCGGACGCCGTCCACACCTACCACTACATCCCGGACGTGGCGGTCGGGCTCGCCGCCCTGGGGACGGCCGAGAACGACGTCGAGGGGCGCCCGTGGATGCTGCCCTGCGCCCCCGCCGGCACGCTCCGCGCGCTGGTCGACCGCTGCTCGACGCACCTCGGTCGCCGGGTCGGCATCACGGCGATGCCGCGCTGGCTGATGAAGACGATGGGGCTCTTCGTCCCCATCCTCCGGGAGCTCGACGAGATGGCCTACCAGTGGGAGGGCCCGTTCGTCGTGGACGACCGTCGCTTCCGGGCCCGGTTCGAGCTCACCCCGACCGACCCGGACGAGGGGGCCCGCGCCACCGTCGCCTGGGCGCGGGAGCACTACGCGGCTCGGAAGCCGGCCTGATCACGGGGCTCCGGCACCCTCGGCCCGCTGACGCCACAGCTTGACCGCGGGGTGCATGGTGTAGAGGCGGAGCTCCTCTCCGTCCGCCACCAGGATCGCGCTCGAGTCGTCGCTCGGGATGATCGGATTCCCCGGGTACTTCACCCAGCGCACGAGGTCGTCGGAGACGGCGAGGCAGGTCGTCCAGGGCCCCTTCCACTCGGGGTCGGCGTTGGCGTGGTAGAGCCCGTAGTAGTGGCCACGATGGCGGAAGACCTGGTTCAGGGCCACCGCGTGCCGGTCGTACGCTCCCGGTCCGAGCCCGATCACCGGCTCGTCCCGGACGTTCGTCCACACCCGGAGGTCCGTCGAGGTGGCGAGCCAGATTCCCCGGTCCTCACGCTCGTAGTAGAGGTGCCACGTGCCGTCCTCGATCCAGACGGTGGGCGTCCCGTACGGCCCCGGGGGGAGCGGCGCGCCCGAGCGGGTGCGGACGTCGAGCCTCCCGTGGTCCTCCCAGCGCACGCCGTCTCGGGAGGTCAGCCGGTGGGCCACGTCGTCCTTGCCCTCTGCGAACATCTGGTAGACGCCGTCGCGCTTCACGACGAACACGTCCTCGGTCCACGACCCGGAGAAGATCGGGTTTCCCGGGTGCCGGGTCCAGTGAATCCCGTCGGGCGACGTGGCGAGGCCGAGCGACTTCCTCTGGCTCCGGCGCGAGTCGTAGCCCGTGTACCAGAGCCGCCAGCCGTCGGGCTCCCGGAGGATGAAGCCCCGCTCGCGGATCTCCCGGTCCCAGGTGTCCCGCCCGGTCCCCTCGAAGAGCGGGCTGTTGACGTCGGGGATCCACTCCACGAGCTCCGGGGGAAAGAGGTCGTCGGGCGGCTTTGCCGTCTCCTGGGCGGCGGCCACGGCGGCGGCGCCGGCGAGGACGAGCCCCGCGAGTGCCGCTCGCAGCAGAACGCGGCACCGGACGACCACGGCCGCACGGCGGTCGAAGCGCGCGCTCCGTCCCGCGCGGGCCTCGTCGGGGCCCTTGGCGCCGGGGGTGAGCTCGTCGCCGCTGGTGGCAGAGGCGATGAGATTGCGGTCGATCTCGCTCATGCTCTCTCCTCTCCGCAGGGATCGCTACCGTGGCCCGACAACGCGGGGCAGACGAGCGGTTCGCCGAGCGGATGTTCTGGACGCGGCGGCGTACGTGCCCATGGCCTCCTCGGCTCGCCCACCCTGCCTGTCGGAGAACATGAGGCACGGGACGAACGAGACGGTCGGGTTGATGACGAAGAGGGGACCGCCGTTGAGCGCGGCGAACCGGCACCCCGCGACCTCGAAGTCGACCGTCAGAACGCTGCCACGCGGGCGGCCGTCAGGGTTGTCGAAGGACTCGGGGTAGCGTGACCGGGCCATCACGCGCCCGCCGGGGAAGATCGTCGTGTAGAAGCGCGCCGCCGGCTCGGCCTGGTCGTCGAACCACGGGCAGGGCACGATGGTCCGGATGCTCATGCGGGATCGTACCATCGCGATCGTGACGTGATCGGGTCCTTCCGCTGGGACCCACGCGAGCATGGGCCGGGCCCGGGCGACTCCCGGAAGGAACGAGCCCCGGTCTGACCAGCAGACTCTGGCATCGGGATCCGGTATCGTCTCCCCACGGCCTCGGATGAATGGGCCGAGCGAGACCCGCAGCCGAGGATTCGGAGGGATGCCGGCCCGGGGAGAAGCCAGTCCCAGGAGGGAGGCGAGCATGGGCAACGAGCGAGACCAGCTGGGGCGTCGCGACTGGCTGCAGGCGGCGTTCGGCGCGGTGGGCGCCGGAGCTCTCGCGGCCCGGTCGAGGGCCGCCGAGGGCGCGGCCGTGCTCGCCGAACGAGAGCGCGGCTCGATCCGGGTCACGAGGCTCGAGACTTTTCTCGTCAAGCCCCGCTGGCTCTTCCTGAGGGTCCACACCGATGCCGGGCTGGTGGGCCTCGGCGAGCCGATCACCGAGGGGCGGGCGAAGACGTGCGCCGCCGCGGTGGACGAGATCGCCCCCTACCTGATCGGCAAAGACCCCCGACGCGTCGTGCACCACTGGCAAGCGATCTATCGGCACGCGTTCTACCGGGGCGGGCCCATCCTGACCAGCGCCCTGAGCGGGATCGACCAGGCCCTCTGGGACATCAAGGGCAAGGCTCTCGGAGTCCCCGTCTACGAGCTCCTGGGAGGGCCGACCCGGGACCGGGTGCGCGTCTACGCCCACGCCCGCACCCCGGAGGACGTGCGCCAGAAGCGGGCCGAGGGCTTCACCGCCTTCAAGACCGGGCCCTTCAAGCGCCGGCCCGCGCGGTTCGTCGAGCCGCCGGGCTTCGTGAAGCTCGTGGGCGACAGGTTCGCGGAGCTGCGCGAAGCGGTGGGACCGGACGCCGACATCGGGATCGACTTTCACGGGGCCATCAGCCCGGCCACCGCCAAGCTCCTCATCAAGGTGCTGGAGCCGTACCAGCCCATGTTCGTCGAGGAGCCCGTCCAGTGCCAGAACGTGGACGTGATGGCGGAGATCGCCCGCGGCACGCACCTCCCCATCGCCACCGGCGAGCGCATCTTCACCAAGTGGGGCTTCCGGGAGATCCTGGAGAAGCGGGCGGCCACGATCCTGCAGCCCGACCTGTGCCACGCGGGTGGGATCACGGAGACCCGGATCATCGCCGGGATGGCCGAGGCGTACTACGCGGCCATCGCGCCCCACAACCCCCTGGGACCGATCTCCCTCGCCGCCGGCGTACAGCTCGCGGCGTCCATCCCCAACTTCCTCTGCCAGGAGCAGGTGAGCCTGGGGGAGGGGTATCTCAAGCAGCCTTTCGTCGTGAAGGAGGGGCATCTCGAGCTGCCCCGGGGTCCAGGCCTCGGGATCGAGCTCGACGAGGACGCCCTGGCCGACAAGATCGGGCACGACTGGACCAACCCCGAGGAATACGACGCCTTCGACGGCTCTGTGATGGACTGGTGAGGTCCTGAGCGGCCTCACCGCCGCGATGGCGGTGGCGCTCCTCGTCCCGGTCACCTCCCATCTCGAGGCCGTCCACGCGATTGCGGCGGTGGTCAACGCTCGCGGCCTGCGCCCTCTTCGCCGGCATTGGGCGCCCGCCCTTTCATCGTAGACTCTGTCGGAGCCGGAGAAGGCGGAGGAAGACTCCTCGTGTCCCAGCGAATCGAGCACCACAAGCGGGTCGTGATGGGGATCGAGCTCGAGGCCTACACCATCTCGATACCGCGCCACCGCATCTCCCGCCGCCTCGCCTCCCCCCGCCGTGGTCTCGGGGAGAAGGGCGAGAGGTTCACCCGCGACGCGAGCATCGGCACGGAGTACATCGGCCAGCCGTTCGCCACCCTGCGCGAGGGCCTCTTCCTCCTCAAGGCCGGGCTGCGCAAGTACAGCCACAAGTACTACGGGCGCAAGGCGCGGGCCCACGAGCATCGGCAGCTCCTCCTGGTGGGGGGCTGGCGCGACCGCTTCGCCGGAACCCACATCCACCTCTCGCTGGCCGAGAGGGACCTCACCTGGGAGGACGCGCGTCGGCTCGCCGGGCACCTCCACGACCACATCCCCCTGCTGATCGCCCTCGGGGCGAACTCGCCGGTCTGGGCCGACGAGATCACGGACGTGGCCTCGAACCGGGTGCTCCGCGCCAGCCGGATCTACTTCCGGATCATCGACCGCGGCACGCTGACCCGTCGATCCTTCGACGAGATGGTGTACAGCCGCGGCCGCAAGAGGAAGCCGGCCACCCTCGAGCTCCGGTTCCTCGACTCCAACGTTCCCGAGTTCGTGCTCGCCGCCGCCGCCGTCGTCAAGGCGGTGGCCCTGGACTGGCTCCGCCGGCGCGGGGCCTCGAACCGCCTCTCGCGGGAGGACTACCTGAGGAGCCGGGAGGAGGCGGCGCGGCGGGGCATGCGCGCGAAGCTGTGCTGGCGCGGCGAGTGGGTGCCGGTGTCCCGATACCTCGACCGGGTCATCTGGACGCACCGGGACGCCTTCGAGGCGATGGACCTGCCCGAGGACCTCTGGACGACGCTACGCCTGCTGAAGCGCGGCCACAACGGCGCGGCGCTGCTCCGGGCGGCGGCACGGCGGGCCCACGAGGAGCACCCCCAGACCTGGCAGCGGCGCTTCGCCAAGCGCTACGTCGCCGCCCTCGACGAGCTGCTCTCCGGCCACTCCCTCGAGGAGTTCGCGGAGCGGCTCGCGGTCGACCTCCCCGACGTCGAGGATGTCTGGCTCGGCGGGCGGCACCTGGTCTGGCCATGACCGTCCCTCGACGGAGGCAGCCGTTCGTCGGGATCACCTGCGACGTGCAGGTGCCCCGGGGGCGACCGGAGGCCTGGGAGCTCCTCCTCGACCACCGCTACGCGGAGGCGATCAAGGACGCGGGAGGCTACCCGGTGCTCCTTCCGATCTCCCGTCGCCCGGCGGTGATCCGGACCTACCTGGACGCGCTCGACGGAGTGGTGATCGTGGGCGGCGAAGACGTCGACCCCCGGCTCTACGGGGAGGCTCCGAGGCCGGGCACGAAGGCGGTGTTCGGTCCGCGGCTCGAGTTCGAGAAGCGTCTCTACCGCCTCGCCCGGGGCCGCGGGCTGCCAGTCCTGGGGATCTGCTACGGCATGCAGCTCGTCAACGTCCTCGAGGGCGGGGCGCTCTTCCAGGATATCCGCCGGGACGCCCGGTCCCGGCGCAACCACCGCTCCCGCCGGCGTCCCCACCACGACGTGCACCTGGAGCCGGGCTCCCGCCTGCGCCGCATCGTGGGGCGCCAGACCGTCTCGGTGCACTCGGAGCACCACCAGGCGGTGTCGCGCCTGGCGCCGGGTTTTCGGCCCGTGGCCTTCGCACCCGACGGCATCGTCGAGGCGATCGAGGGAGAGAACGAGTCGATCCTCGCCGTGCAGTGGCACCCGGAGAGGACCCTGCGGAGCGCGGCGAGCCGGAAGCTCTTCCGGGCCTTCGTCCGGCTCGCGGCGCGCCGGGCGGCGTGAGACCGGGGCGCCGATCGGATAGGCTAACGGCAGCTCCGGGTCCGCGAGGCGGGCCCCGGGGCCCCCTCGGGAGGAATCATGATCATCGGTGAGAGCAAGGTCGACTGGAACCGCTTCGACGCCGTCCTCTTCGACCTCGACGGCGTCATCACCGCGACCGCGAGCGTGCACGCCACCGCCTGGAAGCAGATGTTCGACGAGTTCCTGGCCGCCCGCGCCGAGCGCACCGGGACCCCGTTCGTCCCCTTCGACACCGAGGACGACTACAAGCCCTATGTCGACGGCCGGCCGCGCTACGACGGGGTCGCGACCTTCCTCAAGTCACGGGGCATCGATCTCCCCCGGGGGGAGCCCTCGGACGACCCGGACCAGATGACGGTGTGCGGCCTGGGCAATCGCAAGAACGCCCTCATCCAGGAGGTTCTGGCCACCGACGGCGTGGAGGTCTTCGAGGGCTCGGTGAAGCTGGTGTTCTGGCTCCACCAGCAGGTGATCCGCCAGGCCATCGTCTCCTCGAGCAAGAACGCGAAGGCGGTCCTGGAGGCAGCCGGCATCAGCGACCTCTTCGAGGTGCGGGTCGACGGCGTCGTCGCCGCCCAGAAGAAGCTGCCGGGCAAGCCCCGTCCCGACACCTTCCTCGAGGCGGCCCGCCTCCTCGGGGTGGAGCCGGTCCGGGCCGTGGTCGTCGAGGACGCCCTGGCCGGCGTGAAGGCGGGGGTGAACGGCAGCTTCGGCCTCGTGATCGGCGTGGACCGGGAGGGCGACCCGGAGGCCCTCAAGGCAGCCGGCGCCGACATCGTCGTGGACGACCTGGGTGTCCTCGTCCCTTGAGGGGTCAGGTCGTGAATGTTGAATCGCGTCCTCCCTGGAGGACATTCTCGGACCCCGATTCACCATTCACGACCTGACCCCTTCCTCCGTTCGGCGATCATGTGGCGGAGGGGCGCGAGGGGAAGGGCCTCGACGGTGTGGCCGTCGCGACCGGCGACCGTCGTTGCCTTGAGGAGCGAGTTCACCACCGCCTCCTCCACCGCCTCCACCGTGGCGAGGAAGAGCGGGCTCAGGGCGTCGTCGTAGAGGAGCTCGACGGTGGCCGTGCGGCCCGGCTTGCGGTGGGGCTCGGGGTTGCGCGTCGAGAAGGCGATCACGAAGTCCCCGGAGCCGTGGTGCATGAACGAGCCGGTGCGGGCGAGCCCCAGGACCGCTCGACGGGCCATCCTCTGCAGCTGGCGGGGGGAGACCGGGGCGTTGGTGGCGAGCACGATCATGCACGAGCCGTCGTCCTTCGGCTCCGGAGGCGCGGGCCTTCCGCCTTCGAGCTCGGCCTGGAATGAGTACCGCCCCACGCGCTCCCCCACGCGCAGGCCGTCGATCGTCAGGACGCCCCCGAAGTTCGACTGCACGAGGGCGCCCACCGCGTAGCCTCCGAGGGTCTCGGGAAGCACTCGCGACGACGTGCCGATTCCCCCCTTCCAGCCGAAGGCGGAGGTGCCGGTGCCGGCCCCCACCGATCCCTCTTCGATGGGCCCCGGCTTCGCGCTCTCGATGGCGGCGGCGACGTGCGCCGGCGTGACCGGGCAGTGGCGGATGTCGTTGAGGTAGCCGTCGTTGGTCTCGCCGACGACGGCGTTGACGGAGCGGACGTCCGCGTTGCCCGGCTGGGCAAGGGTCCAGTCCACGACCGCCTGCACCGCGGTCCCGACGCAAAGCGTATTGGTGAGGACGATCGGCGTCTCGAGGGCGCCGAGCTCCTTCACCTGAAGGAACCCGGCAGCCTTGCCGAAGGCGTTGGCCGCGACGACCGCGGCCGGGACCTTCTCCTGGAAGAGGTTCCCCCCGTGCGGGAGGATCGCGGTCACGCCCGTGCGAGTGTCGTGGCCTTCGATCAGGGTCGCGTGGCCGACGCGGACGCCGGGCACGTCGGTGAGGGCGTCGAGGGGTCCCGGGGCGAGGATGCCGGTGGCGATCCCGAGCTCTCGGAGCCGGGGACGAGGCTCGCTCCGGGCGTTCGAGTCGGGATGCCCGGGGGAGGAGCCGAGCAGGACGGCGAGGGGGACGAGAAGGCGATTCTGCATGGGAGCACCTCGGAGGCTGACCGGACCCCGTTCACCCGTCCGGATGGCCGGAAGACTACACCCGGAAACCGGGCCGCGAACCGTCGAGGCGCGGCGGGGTCCGTCCTCCCGAAGCGATGCCGTTCAACATTCACGACCTGACCCCTTTCCCCGCGTCCAACGCATTGGACGTGGTTCCTCCCTTGACAACTCAGACGTTGCGTCTTAGCTTCTCAGACAAGACGTCTGAATCAGAGGAGGACCCCAATGGCCGGTCGCCCACGCGATGTCACCGACGCCGAGCTCGACGTGCTCCGTCTCCTGTGGGACGTCGGCCCCGCCACGATCCGGGCCCTGACGGACCGTCTCTACCCGCGTGGGGGCGCGTCGGAGTACGCGACGGTGCAGAAGCTGCTCGAGCGTCTCCAGGGCAAGGGACTCGTGGGCCGGCGCGCGGAGGGACGCCAGAACGTCTTCCGGGCCACCGTCCAGCGCCACGAGCTCGTGGCCCGCCGCCTCCGCGACACCGCCGACGAGCTCTGTGACGGCTCGCTGACGCCGCTGATCACCCAGCTGGTCAACGCGGGCGAGCTGTCGCGGGACGAGCTGCGGGAGCTGCGACGGGTGGTCGATCGGGCGACGCGGAGGACGGACTCGTGAGCGAACTGCTTCGCGTGATCCTCGCGAACGCCCTCGGCGCCGGGATTCTGGCCCTCGCCGCCTGGGGCGTCTCCCTTCGCGTCCGGCGCCAGGCCCTCGTGCACGGTCTCTGGGTCCTGGCCCTGGTCAAGCTGGTCGCTCCCCCGATCGTTCCCCTCCCGCTGTTGCCGGAGTGGAACCTGTCAGAGTGGAGGCTGCCCGCCCCGGCCCGGCCGGCAGGGCCCGTGACCGTCGTCATCGAGGCGGAGGCACCCGTGGGCACGACGGCGCCGCCGGCCGGGATTCCGACGGTTTCCACCCCGAGCGTGGCGGACCTCCTGGCGACGGGGGGCGTGGCCTTGGCCGCCCTCGGAGGAGACGACCCGTCTTCGGCGACGACCGGAGCAGCGCCGGCCCCGGGTCGCCCGCGAGCCCTCGTGGAGTCCCCCACCGCCCGTGGCCTCACCGACCTGGCGCCTCTCGCCTGGGGCGGGCTCTTCGGGGGGGCCCTCCTGGTCGCGGTGCTGGCCTTCCTGCGGATCCGCCGCTTCCGGAGGCTCCTCCGGCTCGCGGCTCCCGCTCCTCCCCCGCTCACCGCGCGCGCCGCGGAGCTCGCCGAGCGCGTCGGGCTGCGGCACGCCCCCCCGGTGCTCCTGCTCCCGGCTCGAGTCCCCCCGATGCTGTGGCCCGGGCGGCCCGGCCCCCTCCTCCTGATGCCCGCGGACCTCCTGCCGGAGCTGGGCGACGAGGAGCGCGACACCCTCCTCGTCCACGAGCTGGCCCACGTCCGCCGCCGGGATCACTGGGTGCGATTCCTCGAGCTGGCCGTCACCGTCGTGTTCTGGTGGTACCCGGTGGCGTGGTGGGTGCGGCGCGCGCTGCGACGGGCCGAGGAGCGGTGCTGCGACGAGTGGGTGCTGCGCGTGATGCCCGACTCCGCCCGCGCCTACGCCGAGGGGCTCCTCAAGAGCCTCGCCTTCGTGGCCACGGAGCCCGATCCCCTGCCCGTGGGCGCCTCCGGTGCCGGTCCCGTCCGCGACCTCGAAGCCCGACTGAAGGAGATCCTCATGATGAAGCCGAAGCCGCACATCGCCGGCCCGATTCGACTCGCGCTGGCCGCCGCTGCCGCTCTGGCCCTCGCCGCCTTCCCGACACAGGCCCAGTCGCCCGGGCCCGAAGAGCCGGCCTGGCCTGTTTCGCCGGCGGAGGAGCTTCCGCAGGCCCCGCCCGCGGACCCCGCGCCTCCCGCAGCCCCGGCCCTCGCGGCCCCGCTGCCCGAGGCGGACCCCGCGGACCCGGCTGATGCGGCACCGGCGGCCCTGGCCGCTCCGGCCCCTCCTGCCCCGATCCTTGCGACTCCGCTGCCCGAAGCGCCCCCCGCGGCTCCGGCTGATGCAGCACCGCCGGCCCTGGCGGCTCCGGCCCCTCCGGCCCCGATCCTCGCGACTCCTTGGCCCGAGCCTCGCCCTGGGGTCCGGCCCCCGGCGGCGCCCGCGCCGCGGATCGCCCCCATGCCGCGCCCCGTAGCCGAGCCGCGACCGGTGAGCGAGCCGCGGCGGGGGCGTGCCCCGGCCCCGGTGGTCCTCCCCGCGGGCTCGGAGGAGCATCCCGAAAACGAAGCGAGCCGCCGCGAGTTCGAAGAGCAGCATCGGAAGATGGCCCGGCAGCGATCCGAGCTTCACGCGCGAGAGCTGGCCCTGGCGCAGGAGCGCATGGCCAGGGAAGCCCAGGCCGAGCAGGAGATGCTGCACGCCGAAGCCCAGCGACTGCGCGCCTCGGGAGAGGTCCAGTACGCGGAGCGCGTCGAGGAGCACGCCCGTCTCGCGGCGGAGCGTATGGGAGTCCAGCGTCGAGAGCTGGAGCTCGAGCAGACGCGCCTGGCGAATCAGCAGGAGGAAGAGGCCGCCTTGCAGAGGACGCTCGAGCAGCTGCAGAACCTCGAACGCGAGGGCCGCGAGGAAGAGGCCGCGGCCCTCCGCACCCAGCTCGCCGTGCTCGAGGGCGAGCGCGGGCGCCGCTCCCTCGCACACGAGGAAGAGCAGCTCGCGCTCCAGCGGGACGCCCTGGAGCTCGAGCACCGGGCGCGGGCGGCCGAGCTGGAGTATGAGCGCGAGCTCGCCGCGCGCGACCACCCGGCCCTCGGGGCCCATCTCGAGCGTCAGCGCGGGAGGTTGGAGTGGGAGCAGGGCCTGGCCAGGCGCGAGATCGAGCTCCTCGAGGCGGAGCAGGCCCTGCGGGCAAGGGAGCTCGAGGTCCACGAGCACGAGTCGGCGGGGCGACACGACGACGCCGAGGCTGTCCGCGCGGAAACCGAGAACATGCGCCGCGACGTCGAGGCGCTCCGGCGCGGGCTCCAGGAGGAGCACCTGCTGAGGGCCGGCAGTGATCTGGAGGTCCAGATGGAGAGTCAGCTCGAGGCCCTCCGTCAGCTCGAGGCCGAGGCCGGGGGCGACAGCGCCGAGGTAGCGAGAGAGATCGCGCGCCTCGAGGCCGCCCTCGAGGCGCTGCGCCGATAGAGGGCGCCCGGCACCCCCGGACCGAAACGGCCGGCTCCCCATCCCGGTGCTGCATCCCTCGACACGTCCAACGACAACGCGGTCGCGGCCATCGAGAGGCTGCAGAGCATGACCCCTCGGTGGACTCGTGGGTATGACCCTCCACGGGGTTTCGGCCAGCGCCATTCTTGCCACGCTCGACACACTGGCGCGTGAGTCGGGCCTCGAGAACGTCCTCAGAAGAGGACGCCATTCAACATTCACGACCTGACCCCTCAGTCGATCGTCGTGGAGACGACGGGGCTGTGCGTCCAGCCGAGGCGGTTGGCCTGGGACCAGACGGTGGTGCCGGGGGGGACCGTGACGGGTTCGGTGTAGAGGTGCCAGCGGCCGGTCTCCTCGAGGCGGTAGACGATCGAGGCGCCGGGGCTGTCGCAATGGATGCGGACGAGGCGCTGACCTCCCTCGGCCGCCTGTGACGCGACCACTGGCGCGGCGGTCGTGGGCTGGACGCCGTCCGGGGGCCAGAGCCGCCGGATCAGCTCGGTCTCGGGGATGTGGCCGAGGTCTCCGGTCTCCTCTGTCCACTCGAGGTGGGCCCGCCGCAGGTCGGCCAGCTTCTCGAGGTGCTCCGGGTCCGAGGCGAGGTTGTGGATCTCGTGCGGATCGGTCGCGGTGTCGTAGAGCTCCTCGAGCGGCTTCTTCTGCGCCCACAGCTGCCACTGGTCGGCCCCGAGCGCCCCGGCCTTCGCGAGGCGGTGGATCTCCTGCATGACCCCGGCCCGGTCGCGGTAGGGGATGAAGCCGACGTAGGGCAGGTCGGGCCGGTAGTTGCGGACGTACTTGAACCGGGCGTCCCGGACGGCACGGATCGTCTCCGGAGCCGGGTCCATGCGGTCCCGCGCCGCGTAGACGTACTTCCGGGGCTCGGCCTTCTGGTCGCCGAGGAAGGCCTGACCCTGCATGTGCGCGGGCACGGGGACGCCGGCCAGCGACAGGACGGTGGGAGCGAAGTCCACGAAGCTGACCAGCTCGCCGCGGGTCGTGCCCGCCCCGCTCCCGTCGGGGAAGCGGACGAGCAGGGGCACGCGGAGCCCGGAGTCGTAGACCCAGCGCTTCATCCGCGGCAGGCCGTCGCCGTGGTCGCTGAAGAAGAAGACGATCGTGCTCTCGGCGAGGCCGTCCTCCTCGAGCTCGTCCAGGACACGGCCCACCAGGGCGTCCATGGCCACGATGTTGTCGTAGTGGCGCGCGACGTCGCGGCGGACGATGGGCGTGTCCGGGTAGTAGGGTGGGAGGACGACCCGGGCGGGATCCGTGACCGCGGGCGAGCGCGGCTCGAACGTCCCGCTCTCGTGGGTGACGGTGAAGTTGAAGACGGAGAAGAAGGGCGTGTCCGCGCCTGGCCGATTCCGCCAGTGGGCGTCCGGTCCGGACTCGTCCCAGGCGGTGACCGGGTCGCGGAACTGGTAGTCGGTCTTCGCGTTGTTGGTGCAGAAGTAGCCGGCCGCCCGCAGGTACTCCGGGAAGCAGCGGGCCTCGGGCGGGGGCGTGGCCTCGTAGGTGGGAATGGCCAGGAGCTCGGGATCGGTGATCTGGTCGAGGGCCGACGTGCGCGTCCAGGTGCGCATGGCCATGGCGCCGGTGGAGGTCGGGTACATGCCCAGGATCAGGGCGTGACGGTTGGGTGCGCAGACCCCGTAGACGCCGAACGCCCGTGTGTAGCGGACGCCCCTCGGCGGCCAGGCGGTCGAGGCGCGGGGTGGAGACGGTCTCGTCGCCGTAGGAGGCCAGGCGGGGGCTCATGTCCTCGACGGTGATCCAGAGGATGTTCGGCCGCTCCGCCGCGCGGGCGGCAGGGGCCGGGGCGATCAGCAGCCCAAGGGCCAGAAGACCGAGTCGGGCAGAGCGTCAGGCGGGTTCTGCCAGGCGTCGGTGGGAGTGTCCATCAGAAGACCATGTGCAGGTCCGAGCCCGTCGCCTGCTTCAGGAAGTCCGAGGCGAGCATGATCTCGACCCCCTCCATGAAGTCCTTCTGCTCGAGATCGAACAGGTCGGCGCTCGTCTTGCAGGCCAGAAAGCGGACCCCCTCGAGGTGAGCCATCTCGAGCATGTCCTCGCAGTAGGGGATGTCCTTCCGGTCCATCTGCTCGCGGAGCTCGGCCGAGTACTCGTCCACCTTCTTCTCGGAGGGGTTCACGCCCGTCGGGTAGTAGCGCAGGTCCGCGAGCTTTCCGGGGCGGATCATGTTCAGCCCCTCGAAGGTGAAGTAGATCATCGTCTCGTAGCCCAGCCGCGCGGAGTTGAGGGCCAGGATCAGAAGGCCGAAGGCGCTCTGCATGGTGAAGTTGGAGCACACCAGGGCCACACGCCTGTCCGCCGGCTTCTCCGCCATCGCGACACCCCCCGGGAGACGATATCACCGCGCTCGCCGGAGCGTTAGAATCGGGAGGTTTCGGTCGACCCTGGAGGCACCCATGAAGGAAATCCTGAAGCAGCTCGGCGTCGCGGACGACAACCCCGGCGGGTTCTGTGGGGACTGGCTGGGCAGCGGAGACACCCTCGAGGTCCACTCCCCCATCGACGGCGCCATCCTCGCCCGGGTCACCCAGGTCACCGCGGAGGAGTACGACCGGGTGGCGGCCCGGGCCCACGAGGCCTTCCTGAGCTGGCGCCGGCTGCCCGCTCCCAAGCGCGGCGAGGTGGTCCGGCAGCTCGGGAACGCGCTGCGCGCGCTCAAGGAGCCCCTGGGCGCCCTGGTCACCATCGAGATGGGAAAGATCCGGGCCGAGGGCGAGGGCGAGGTCCAGGAGATGATCGACATCTGCGACTTCGCCGTCGGGCTCTCCCGCCAGCTCTACGGGTTGACCATGCACTCCGAGCGGCCGGGGCACCGGATGTACGAGCAGTGGCATCCGCTGGGGGTCGTCGGCGTCATCTCCGCCTTCAACTTCCCGGTGGCGGTCTGGTCGTGGAACTGCGCGCTCGCCGCCGTCTGCGGCGACGCCACCGTGTGGAAGCCGTCGTCCAAGGTGCCCCTCACCGCCATCGCCTGCACCCGCATCGCGGAGAAGGTCTGCCGCGACAACGACGTGGACCCCGCGATCTTCAGCCTGGTCATCGGCCGCGGGAGCACGGTGGGCGAGAAGCTGCTGGCGGACCCGCGGATCAAGCTCGTCTCGGCCACCGGGAGCTGCCGGATGGGCCACCGCGTGGGCGAGGTCGTGCACCAGCGCCTGGGCCGGACGATCCTCGAGCTCGGGGGCAACAACGCCATCATCGTCACCCCCCACGCCAACCTCGACCTGGCCGTGCCCGCCATCCTCTTCGGGGCGGTCGGGACCGCCGGCCAGCGCTGCACGAGCACCCGTCGCATCATCGTCCACCGCTCGGTGGCGGACACGCTCGTCGAGCGCCTGAAGAAGGCCTACGCCCAGGTCCGCATCGGCGATCCCCTGGACAAGGACACCCTCATGGGACCGCTCGTCGACACCGGCGCCGTGGACGACATGATGAAGGCCCTCGAGCGCGTCGAGAAGGAGGGCGGCACCGTCGTCTGGGGCGGCGAGAAGCTGAGCGGGGACCGGTACCCCGGCGGGGGATACGTCACCCCCTGCATCGTCGAGGCGAGGAACGACTTCGCCATCGTCCAGGAGGAGACCTTCGCCCCCATCCTCTACATCATCCGCTACGAGACGCTGGACGAGGCCATCGGCCTCCACAACGGGGTGCCCCAGGGGCTCAGCTCCGCGATCTTCACCGAGAACCTCCTCGAGGCCGAGCAGTTCCTCTCCGCCGCGGGCAGCGACTGCGGCATCGCCAACGTGAACATCGGCACCAGCGGGGCGGAGATCGGCGGGGCCTTCGGCGGCGAGAAGGAGACCGGCGGGGGCCGCGAGTCCGGCAGCGACTCCTGGAAGGCCTACATGCGCCGCCAGACGAACACGATCAACTACAGCAAGGAGCTGCCTCTCGCCCAGGGCATCAAGTTCGGAGAGTAGGCGAGCGTCGGTCTGCCCCGAGAAGGTGCCGCCGTCCCGGGGGCCTCTCCGCAGCCCATGAGATTTTTCGGCAGCTCACGAGATCTTCCGGCAGCTCATGAGAAAAATCGACAACTCGGCCGTCGGTCCCGTGGGCGTCAGCTCCCCGGGCAGGCCTGGTCGCCGCTGAGGTAGCCGAGGGCCTTGAGCGCCTCGCACTCGTCCCGGGTCATGGACTCGGGCCCGGCGGTGGCGTCGGCCCCGGGGCGGAAGACGCTCCCCACCCACTGGAGGAGGGTCTCGCGCAGGTAGGCGGCGCGCACGGGGTGCCGCGCGGCGACGTCCCGCGTCTCGTCGGGGTCGGTGGCGGTGTCGAACAGCGCCTCGCTCCCGTTCGCGGTGTCATAGATGAAGGTCCAGCGGCCGTCGCGCAGGCCGTAGCGCGGGCGCTCCCAGACCGTCCTCGAGACCACGAAGGGACGCCCCGGAGCCCCCGTGATCACGGACAGAAGGCTGCGCCCCTGGAACTCGCGGTCCGCGCCCCCCTCGCCCCGCACGCCGAAGACGTCGGCCACGGTGGGGGCGATGTCGACGAGGTCCACCAGCGCCTCGACGCGCTCCCCGCGGGGGCCCACGCCGGCGGGGAACCGCAGGATCAACGGGATGTGGGCGCTCGGCTCGTAGACCTGGACGTTGTGACCGATCCAGCCGTGCTCCCAGAGCCCCTCGCCGTGGTCCGCGGCCAGGATGAAGACCGTCTCGTCCCAGATCCCCGCTTCCTCGAGGGCCTCCCGCAGCTTCCCCACCTCCCGGTCCACGTAGGCGAGGTTTCCGTCGTAGAGGCGCACGAGGTGGGCGCGCTCCTCCTCGGAGAAGGGCTGGCGCCCCTGGTTGACCTCCCGGAAGAAGCTCATGTCCCGGCGCGCCGCCTTCGGGATCGGGCCGTCGGGCCCCCACTTCGTGTCGAAGGGGGGTTCGGGATCGTAGGGGAAGTGGGGCTCCCGGTAGTGAACGTAGAGGAAGAAGCGCCGGTCCCGGTGAGCCTGGATCCACCCCGGGAGCACCTGCCGGAAGGCGTCGGCCCGGCTGCCCGCCTCCTGCCACACCTCGTGGAACTCCGAGAAGCCCCGGTCGAAGCCGTTGAACTCCCCGGGCACCGCGGTGGCCACGAAGCCCGCGCTGTGGATCCCCTGGCCGGAGAGCACCTCGGCCAGCGTCAGCCGGTCCCTGGGCAGCGGGGACTGGAAGGACACGTCGCCGTGGTGCCGGTCCGGGTACTGGGAGGTCCAGACCGAGGACATCGCCCCCAGGGTGTAGACGGCCGGGGTGTACGCCTTGTCGAAGACGACGCCCTCGGCGGCGATCCCGTCCATGGCCGGGGTGGTGTCCCGCTCGTAGCCGTAGACGCCGAACTGACGGGCTCGCGCGGCGTCCAGGATGACGAAGACGACGTTGGCCTTCCCGAGCTTCTCCCGCAAAGGGTCGGCACGCGCGTCCAGCGCCGGCGGCAGAGGACCTGAGGACAGGGGATCGCCTTCGTCGCGGCCGAGGACCCGCGGGGCCCGCCAGGTGCCCCAGGCCACGCGGCCCTCGTCCACGGCCCCCACGAAGAGGCCCAGGCGGACGAGCTGACCCGGCTCTCCGGGAAGGGGCACCGCCACCTCGCCCGGACCGTCGTCGTTGCCCCGCAGGACCAGGCTGTAGAGCTCCCGCTCCTGCCCCGGGCTCTCCTCGGACTCGAGGGTCACCCGGAACGAGGCCGCCCCCGCCAGGACCCGGGCGGCCAGGGGAAGCACGGGGGTGAAACGCAGCTCGGCGCCCCGCGGCAGGCGCAGCGCGTAGCGCACCGCCGCGGGACCGACCAGGCTGAGGAAGGGCGCGCCCTCGCTCTCCCCCACCTCGAAGGGGCGGGGGGCCTCGCGCCTCAGCAGATCCTGGAGGGAGTCCGCCTCGGGACCCACGGTCAGGCTGTAGAACCGCGCGGCCAGCTCGCGGCGGTCCCGGCTCGCGGGATCGGCCTCGGCCGGAGACGACGTCCCGGCGAAGAGGAAGCTCAGTCGGTTGTCCCCGGCACGCTGCGCCTCCTCCGGGAGCGGAACGGGGTATCGCGAGCGGACATCGGCGAGGTCGAAGGCCGCCACCGGGGTCCCGTTGAGGTGGACCTCGACACGCTGGTCCGGCACTCCTTCGTAGGGAGCCAGGTCCACCACCGCGGCCCGGGGCCGCACGCTCTCGAAGCGGAGCGCGACCTCGGCCTCGCCCTTCGACCACTGGAACGGCTCCCCGGTGACCCGCGCCTCGCGGTGGAAGCCGCTCACCAGGGAGGGCTCGGCGGCCGGGGTCCCCGGGAGCAGCACCACCCCGTCGGACCACCGCTCGGCGGCGAGGGTCCGCGCGGCCAGGTCGTACACGACCGACCGGGGTCGGGACGGGCAGCCGGCGAGAAGGAGGCCGGCGGAGAGGCTGCAGAGAACGCTCAGTCGCGCACGCACAGAGACCTCAGTCTATCGCGCTATCGCGGGGGGCTTCCCGGCGGGCCGGCTCGACGACGCCACTCGCGCGCGGCATCTTCGTCCCCGAGGGAATCGAGCGTCTTCGCGCCGAGCAGGATCGTCTCTCGGCTCGGGTTCGCCTTCGCCATGGCATCGAGGATGTCGTGGACCTCGTCCCGCGATCGGCCCTGCAGGGCGACGAAGACGGCGAGGCTGGCGTAGTCCTGCGCTCTCCCCGGGAACGCGCGGATATCCTCCCTGATCACCGCCTCTGCCTCCCCGAACCGGCCGAGCCCCGCGAGCACGTCGGCCCGCAGCGGGCCCAGCCACGTTGGGGGAGCATGCGCCTGCCGGATGGCCCGCGCGTGCGCCTCGTCGAGCACGGCAAGGGCTTCAGCCAGCTCCGACCGCTGCACATGGACCTGCGCCAGGATCATCGCGCCCTCGGGATCCCCGTCCGCTATCGCCCGCCGCGCCTGGGACTCCGCGGCGGCCAGATCGCCGCGAGCCAGGGCTACCCTCGCCAGGAGCTGCTGCGCCCGGCCGGGTTCCACTTCCAGCGCGGCCTTCGCTCTCGCCTCCGCTTGCGCGAGATTGCCCATCGCAAGCTCCACCAGGCCGAGAGGCAGGGCGACCGTGCCGGCGAGACGCGGGGAGAGCCGCATGGCCTCCTTGTACGCGGCCGAGGCCTCCTCGTATCGGCCCAGGCGTGCGAGCGTCCCGGCCAGATCCCGGTGGGCCTCGAAGGACCGCGGATCCTCGGCGAGCACGCTTTGGAGCTCCGCGAGGGCGGCCTCGTTCTGCCCCTGGAAGCCGAGCCGGGAGGCAAGCTTCAGCTTCTCCCGCACGTGGATCCGGTCCCGCGGATTCGGCAACTCCTCCCCGTCGTCCGTGGGGACGGTCTCGGAGAGGTAGCCCAGCGCCTCCAGCCGCTCGGCCACTTCGGGATCAGCGTCAACCGGACTCCGGAAGTCTGCCGGGTAGCGCTCCAGCTCCTTCCTCATCGACGCGGCGACGCGCGCCTCGGCACCGGCGATGTCGCGGGTCTCCCGAGGGTCCTGGACGATCTGGTACAGCTCCGGCTTCGGACCGTCGATGTAGTGATGGTCCGCGTCGATGAGCGAGCGCAGCTCGCTCCACCCGAAGTGGATGCGCGGGTAGTACGTCTCGCTGAAGACCCCCACGGGCCGGGTCCCCTCCCGGCGGCCTCCATCGAGGAGGGAAACTCCCCTCCAGGGACCGGCCTCGAGGTCGAGGAGCGAAGTCACCGTGGGCACGATGTCGATCAGCCCGACGGGCCTCGTCACGCGCGTTCCGCCGTCGCGCGAGCCCGGAAGCTTGAGCAGGAGCGGCACGTGGAGGACCTCGCGATAGAGCAGGATCCCGTGCTCCTGCTCGCCGTGGTCCCCGAGCCCTTCACCGTGGTCGGAGACCAGGAAGACGATCGCGCGGTCGTAGACGCCGTCGCGCTTGAGCTGCCCGAGGAACTCCCCGACGATGGCATCGCTCGTCGCGACCTCGCCATCGTATGTTGCTCCGTAGCGGCTCCGGAAGGGCTCGGGGGGATCGTGAGGCAGGTGCGGCTCGAATATGTGCAGGAAGAGGAAGAATGGCCTCGCCTTGACTTCTTCCACCCAGGCGAGGGCGCGACGAGCGGTCTCCGCTCCAGGCCGTTGGAGCAGGCTCCTGTCCCGCGTCCATTCCACGTCACTCCCCACGGAGTCGTCGAAGAAGTCCAGGGAGTCGTTGATGCCCGTCTCGCCGCGTAGCACGTAGCTCGAAACCGCCACCCCCGTGGCGTAGCCGTGAGCCCGGAGGATCCGGGCCAGCATCGGGTGGGCGTTGCCGTCGAAGTCGTAGCCGAGGTTCATCCTCACGCCGTGCTCGGCCGGCAGCAGTCCCGTCAGCATCGACAGGTGCGAGGGGAGGGTCAGGGGGCAGTGGGCGTAGGCGTTCTCGAAGAGAATCGAGTCGCGCTGCAGGGCGTCGATGTGTGGGGTCTCCACCCCGGAGTAGCCATAGGCGGGGAGACGGTCGGCACGCAGCGTGTCGATGGAGATGAGGACCACGGGAGCGCCCGGGAATTCCGGGGAGGGCGTGGCCCCCGGGCCGCACCCGGCAGCAAGCGTCGCGAGAACCACGGGCAGACCCGATCTCATCCCAGAGATCAGTCTATCGAGAGGGAATTGACGTGTCCATGACCCTGCTGCGACGGGCGACGAAGCCGTGCGAGTCATCCGGCCGTGCCGGGGGGGCCAGAGCGAGGCCACGCCGGCAGGCCCCAGTCCGGTGGGATGGGAGAGCGGCGAGCGGAAACCGGCGTACAATCGGGCAGTTCCCTTTGCTCGCACACGCCGGCACTCGCCGACTCGAGGGCGACACGGTCGCGGCAGGAGAAGGTACGATGGATCAGGCGGTCCTCGCGACGTTCGACGGGAGCCTCGCGCGCTGCACGAGCCAGTCCCGCTTCCTCGACCTGTTCTACGAGAAGTTCCTCGCCTCCTCGCCCAAGATCCGGGAGAAGTTCAAGGACACGGACTTCGTCCGGCAGAAGCGAGCCCTGAAGGCCTCGCTGCACATGATCCTGCTCGCGGCGAGCGACGAGGGCGCCGACCCCGGGAAGTACCTCCGCGACGTCGCCGAGAAGCACAGCGCCAGGCAGCTCAACGTCGGGGCGGAGCTGTACGATCTCTGGCTGGACAGCCTCCTGGAGACCGTGGAGGAGTGCGATCCCGAGTACACTCCCGAGGTCCGCAAGGCCTGGGAGGAGGTCATGATGGTGGGGATCCACTACCTCACCGTCCGCTACAACGCGTAGCCTTCCTCCGTGCGAGCCGAGCGCCCCCCGCGGAGCCGCTTCTACGACGGTGGCCCCTACGCCGCCACCCTCGACCGTCTCCTCGGCCGCCTGCACCAGCTCGTGGCCGACGCCGTCGAGCCCGCCGGACGGGTCCTGGACGTGGGCTGTGGAACCGGCGACATGGTGTGGCGCCTGGCCCCGAAGGCCGAGGAGGTGGTGGGCATCGAGCTCTCCCCGGCCATGGTGGACTTCGCCAACGACAGGCTCGCCGAGCGCTCCCTGTCTCAGGTCTCCTTCGTCCTCGGCGACGTCACCCGGGCCTTCGCCGACCGACCCGACGACCACTTCGACCTGGCGACGATGGTCCTCGTCCTCCACGAGATGCCCACCGAGGTCCAGGTCCCGGTCCTGAACGAGGTCGCGCGCGTCGCTCGCCAGGTCCTCTGCGTCGACTTCCGGGCACCCATGCCCTGGAACGCGGCCGGGATCCGGAACCGCTTCCTCGAGATCGCGGCCGGGCTCGAGCACTACCGGGCCTTTCGCGCCTTCCAGCGGGTGGGAGGGGTGCCGGGCGCGGCCCGGGAGGCCGGCCTCGTCTACGAGCTGATCCGGCCCGTCGACGCGCGGACGATGGAGATGGGCTTCGTCCGCCGCTCCCTCTGAGCCCGCTCGAGAGAAGGGCCCGCCGCGCCCCGCGAGGGACACGGCAGGCCCCGGGTCGGTGCGGACGGCTCGGCCCGCTACTCGGCCATCAGCTTGCGCGCGATGTCGATCGACCCCGAGCAGAGCTTGATGGAGGCGTCGAGCATCTCCTTCTCCTCCGCGCTCAGCTCCACCTCGAAGATCTTCTCCATACCGCCCGCGCCGAGCATGACCGGCACGCCGAGGTAGATGTCCTTCGCGCCGTACTCGCCCTCGAGACGGGCGGAGCAGGGCAGGACCCGCTTCTCGTCGCGGACGACGGACTGGACCATGTCGGCCACCGCCGCCGCCGGCGAGAAGTAGGCGCTGAACCCGAGGAGCTTGACGATCTCGCCTCCCGCCCCGCGCGTGCGCTTGACGATGGCGTCGATCCTGTCCTTGGAGATCAGCTGCTCGACGGGGATGGCGCCCACCGACGCGTAGCGCACGACCGGCACCATCTCGTCTCCGTGGCCGCCGAGCACGAAGGCGTTGACGTCCTTGACCGAGCAGCCCAGCTCCATGGCGATGAAGGTCCGCAGACGCGAGGTGTCGAGGACCCCGGCCATCCCGAAGACCCGGTTCCGGGGCCAGCCGGTGATCTCCCGGGCCACCCAGGTCATGGTGTCGAGGGGGTTGGCCACGACCATGAGCAGGGCGTCCGGGGAGGCCTTCTTCACCTCTCCCACCACGGACTTGACGATGGCGATGTTCTTCTTGAGCAGGTCCTCCCGGCTCTCGCCGGGCTTGCGGGGCATGCCCGAGGTGACCACGACGAGATCCGACTTCTTCGTCGCCTCGTACTCGGTCGTCCCGACGATCTCGACGTCGGATCCCGAGATGGGGCGCAGCTCCATCAGGTCGAGCGCCTTGCCCTCGGCCATCTTGGGGACGATGTCCACGAGGACGATGTCCCCGAGGGCCCGCTCGGCGAGGATGTGGGCGGTGGTCTCGCCGACGCGCCCGGCGCCGACGACAGTGATCTTCTTTCGCATGTGCCCTCCGGTTCAGGATCAGGTGGCGGCCGGGCCGCGCCGGTCGCGCGGCAGGAACCGTCGCCAGTCTACAACTAGCCACATCCCGGGGGCGATGACCATAGACCCGACGGCCCAAGCGATGAGCCGAACGGCAACGTGCGGGGACGGCGCCGGGGACCTAGAATCGGGGAGGCCACGAAAAGCGGAGGGACTCCCATGCCGCCCTATCGCGTCCTTTCCCTCGACGGCGGAGGCATCCGGGGCATCGTCTCCATCGTCCTGATGCAGCGCCTGTCGGCGGAGGCCGGCCTCCAGGACTGGCTCGCGTCCGCAGACCTTCTCGCCGGCACCTCGACCGGGGGCCTCATCGCCCTGGGCCTCGCCCGGGGGATCCCCCTCGACGAGCTCCGCGACCTCTACGAGACGAGGGGCGAGGCGATCTTCGACGACTCCTGGCTCGACGACCTCAAGGACCTGGGACGGATCGCGGGTGCCGACTACGACCTGAAGGGCCTGCGCCGGGAGCTGAGGCGCCTCTTCGGGGACGCCGCCCTGCGGCACCTCCGCCGGCGGGTCCTGGTCACCTCCTTCGACCTCGACAACCGGGATCCCGATCCTTCCCGTCGCACCTGGAAACCCAAGCTGTTCCACAACTTCCCGGGGCCCGACAGCGACGGGGGGGTGCCGTGCTGGAAGGTCGGCCTCCGTGCCAGCGCGGCCCCGACCTACTTCCCGTCCTTCGAGGGCTTCATCGACGGGGCGGTCTACGCCGCCAACCCCGGCATGTGCGCCCTGGCCCAGGCCCTCGACACGCGGCGGCCCCGGCCCGTGGTCCTCGAGGACGTCGTGCTTCTGTCTCTCGGAACCGGCACCTCGCTGACCTACATCAAGGGGAGCTCCGTGGACTGGGGCCACGCCCAGTGGGTGCGCCCTCTCGTATCGCTGATGCTGGACGGCGTCGCGGGGATCGCGGACTTCCAGTGCCGGCAGATCCTGGGCCCGCGGTATCACCGCCTCGCCCCGGTGTTCCCTCCCGACCGGGCCTACCGGCTCGACGACTGGAAGAAGGTCCCGGAGATGATCGCGTTCGCCGAGCAGGTGGACATCGCGCCGACCACCCGATTCCTCAGGGAGGCCTGGGGCGAGTAGGGCGGCTCCGGGGCGGTCCTGGCGAGCCACGGCGCCCGGCCCGTGGCCCGTCCCCGAGGCGCGTCGCCGGAGGCCGCTTGCGTGCCCGGGGCCCGTCCACAATACAATGGGGTCGGCTCCGTTTCCGGGAGCGAGCCGATTTCGGCTCCGCCCGGGATCGGCCCGGGCCGCCGCGGCTTCGAGACGGGCTCACAACCCGCGCCCGGCCGAGGCCCATGCGGCAAATCAAGGAGACGAAGAACGATGAGCGAGAAGACCGACGGTACGGTCGGGCGCCGTGAGTTCATTGGGGCGGCGGCCGCCGCCAGCGCCATGATCATCAAGCCGAATCTGGTGTGGGGCACGGAGGCCAACTCCGCGGTCCGCCTGGGGCTGCTCGGCTGTGGCGGCCGGGGCACGGGCGTGACCTCTTCCTTCCTCGAGCACACGGGCGCGGTGGTGACCGCGATCGGCGACATCTTCGAGCGCCAGCTGGCGCCGGCCAAGGAGACGCTGGACAAGGTCGCGGCGAAGTTCGGCAAGCCCCCGATCGCGAGCATGTACTCGGGGCCCGAGGCGCACGAGAGGCTCTTCAACGCCGAGGACGTGGACGCCGTCTACATCGCCACCCCTCCCTACTTCCATCCCGAGCACCTCGCCGCCGCCGTCGCCGCCGGCAAGCACACCTACCTCGAGAAGCCGGTCGGGGTGGACGTGCCGGGCTGCAAGAAGGTGATGGAGCTCGGCAAGAAGGCCGACGGCAAGATCAGCCTGGCCGTGGGCTTCCAGATCCGTCACGCCTCCGCCTACGTCGAGATGGTCAAGCGGATCCACAACGGTCAGATGGGCATGCCCGTCTGCGGCCTGATCAACTACTTCGCCTCGGCCCTGAATCGTCCCGACACCCCGGGCGCCAGCCCCGCCGAGCGCCGCCTGCGGAACTGGGTGTGGGACCGGGTTCTGTCTGGTGACATCATCGTGGAGCAGAACATCCACGTCATCGACGTGACCAACTGGGTCCTGGACGGCCATCCCCTCAGCGCGACCGGGGCCGGAGGGCGGGCCGGGCGGATGGACGACGGCAACTGCTGGAGCCACTTCAACGCTGTGTTCACCTACCCCAACGACGTCCACATCAGCTTCGCGTCCACGCAGTTCGGCAGCTCGGCCTGGGGCGTGAAGATGCAGTACTCCGGGAGCCACGGCGTCGCCGAGGCCAACTACAGCTCGCCGGTGAGGATCGACGGGGAGAACCCCTGGGAGGCCCCGGGCATCGGCAGGCCCGAGGACGTCAGCCAGGAGGACGCGGTGACCGGACGCTTTGCGGGCGCCCTGGACGACGCCGACCCCAACAAGCAGAAGGCCTTCATCGAGAGCGTCACCAGCGGCCGCTACGTCAACGAGGCGGCGCTGGGCGCGGAGTCGGCGCTGACCGCGATCATGGGTCGCGAGGCCGCCTATACCGGCGAGGAGGTGACCTGGGAGAAGCTCCTGAAGTCCGACGAGGTCTACGACCCCGGGATGGACTTCGGCCAGTTCTCGTGATCGTCTCGCCTCGGGGGCTCGGCGTGCACCCCGGCTGCGGGCCCGCAAACTTCGAAGTGAAGCAGGGTCCTCGCCGGGGTCCCCGCCCGCCGAGCCCCTTGGCCGCGCTGAGAACCTTGGGTACTCGACTTCAATGACGAGACACTCTAGAGCCAACTGGGAAACGGATCCCGAGGACGACGCTCAAACCGCGCCCTCGGGATGTCAGCCGTACTCGGCGGCGTGGTCCGGGGAGGCCAGCAGGACCTTGCCGCCCGCCAGCTTCTTCCGGAGCTCCTCGAGCTCGTTGCGGCCCCGGGTCAGCGGCAGGGCGACCTGGCCCCCGTCGATCACCGAGCGGCTCAGGCCCGCCATGATCTCCATCCCCTTGTAGGCGCTCTCGAAGTTGCAGGGGTGGACCCTGCCGTCGTCGTCCAGCCATTCGGCCATGTCCTGGACGTAGAGCGGGGTGTCGTGGGCGTAGTCCATCACGCCCCCGCCGGACTGCGCGCCCTCCCCGGTCACCGCGCGCCAGCCGCCGTTGGTGAGCACCTCGGCGAAGCCGCCGTCCCCCATGACCCGGATGCGGTTGCGGCCCCACCACTTCCCGACCTCCGGGACGTTGGGGGCACCGGCGCCGAGCTCGAGAACGCCCCGGACGCCGTTGGCGAACTGGACGAAGCCGGCGATGTAGTCGGGCGAGGGGTGGTTGTCCCCGAGCTTGCCGCCGCCGGCGGCCTGCGCCATGACCCACTCGGCCTCGGCGTTGCCGTTGTACTCGCGCATGTAGTCGATCAGGTGCGAGGCCATGTGCATCATCCAGCCGGGGGCCGAGGCGTAGATGGTGTGGACGGTACCGAGGGCGCCGCTCTTCGCGATCTCCGCCACCTTCGCGTAGTGCGGCCCGTAGCGGTGCTGGTGGCTGACCACCGCCTTGACGCCCCCGTCTTCGATCAGCTTCTTCACCGCCATCGCGGCGGCGCTGGTGTCCGCCACCGGCTTCTCGAAGGCGATGAGCTTCGCCCCGCTGTCGATGCCCATCTTGACGAACGGCTCTCTCAGGTGCGGCATGGTGCAGAAGCAGAAGACGTCGGGGCCGAGCTTCGCGGTCAGGGACGCGGCATCGGTCGAGGTCTGGACGTCCGGCCCCAGCTCGGCCTTCGCATCGGCCATCCGCGCCTCGTCGATGTCGCAGATGCCCACGACCTCGAAGCGGTCGCTGGCCTGGAACGCGGCGGTGTGGTGCTTGCCGCGCTTGCCCAGGCCCACGACCACGACTGAGTACTTCTCTTTCATCGGATGTCTCCCGGGGTTCCCTCTAGGCGTTCGCCCGGTCCCACTCGAGGACCTTCTCGATCACGCAGTCGACCTCGTCGTTCGTGAGCTCCGGGAACATCGGGAGGCTGACGCAGCTCGCGGCGTTCTTCTCGGCGTTCGCGAGAGACCCCTTGATCTCCACGTCGACGTCCCAGGGGAAGCCGTCCTGCTGGTGGATGGCGATGTCGTAGTGGCACTTGGCGTCGATGCCGTTGTCGTTCAGGAACTTCAGCAGGTCGCTGCGCTTCGCCGCGTCCTTCGTCTCGACCACGTAGAGGTGGTAGACGTGGCGGTAGCCGGGGGCGGCCCAGGGCAGGTCGATGGCCTTCGCGTCCTTCAGGCCCTCGGAGTACCGGCGAGCGATGTCGATGCGCTGGTCGGTCCATTGTGTGATGTGCTTGAGCTTGGCGCTCAGGACCCCGGCCTGCAGGTCGTCGAGGCGGCTGTTGTACCCCGGGCTGTGCCAGGAGCGCTTCTTCGAGCCGTGGTTGCGGAGGATGCGGACCTGGCGGTCGATCTCCTCGCTGTTGGTGGCGACCGCTCCGCCGTCCCCGAAGCAGCCGAGGTTCTTCTGGATGATGAAGCTGATGGAGACCGCGTCGCTCAGCTCGCCCTGCTGGAAGCCCTTGCCGTGGCCGTCGATGCCCTGGGCGTTGTCCTCGATCACCGCGAGCTCGTGCTTGTCGGCGATCTTCCGGATCGCCGGCATGTCCGCACACTGCCCATACAGGTGAACGGGGATGATGGCCTTCGTCTTCGCGCTGATCGCGGCCTCGACCTTTGCGGGGTCGATGTTCTTCGTCTTCGGGTCGCAGTCCACGAGGACCACCTTGCAGCCGGCGATCCACGCCGCCTCGGCGGTGGCAAAGAAGGTGTTGGCGTGCGTGATCACCTCGTCGCCCCTGCCGATCCCGAGGGCCATGAGGGTCAGCCAGATGGCGTCGGTACCGTTTCCGACTCCGATCGCGTACTTCGTCCCCATGTACGCGGCCAGCTCCTTTTCGAACTTCGCCAACATGGGTCCCATGACGTACTTGCCGCTCATCAGGACTTCCTGGATGTTGGCGTCGATCTCGCCCTTGATGTTCTCGTACTGGCGAACGTGGCCGTAGAACCCTACATTCATCTCTCTCTCCCTTGTGCTCGGACGTCAGACGGCGTCCTGCGATGATGCCGGACCAAAGGCGCACGATATCACGTGGGCGGGCACCCTCGGTAGACCCCGCGGTCCGGGGTATGATCGGCTGAACCACCTGGACGAGGAGGCCCCATGAGTGACGCTTTCCGACTGATCGAGCCCCGGGTTCGGCCCCCTCTGGACCCCGGCTTCCGGCCCGCGATCCTGGCCAACCGTCACTTCCGCAAGGAGGTCGAGGAGTCCGGCGGGGGGGTCCCCCTGGTGATCTCCCTCGAGCGCGCCGAGGGCGCCATCTCCCGCTTCGAGACCCGGGTCTTCCCCGACGGCCACCCGAGGGCGGGGGCCAACCTGGTCTACGCCGAGCGCATCTTCAAGTTCCTGCTCTGGCAGCGCGGAGGCTGGAAGGCCTGGATCGGAGGGCCCCGGGCCGTCGGGGAGTCCATCCGCGGGGCCTACTCCCCCGAAGGCGTGCGCGCCTTCGACTTCCACTTCATGGGCGAGGACGTCTACGACCAGCCCTTCACCGTCATCCCCTGCGACGCCGCCGAGGCGCCCGAGGGCCGTGAGTCGGGCCAGCCCCTCGGCCGCCACCTCGAGGGGTGCCGGGTAGGCTTCGACCTCGGGGCCTCGGACCGCAAGTCCTCGGCGGTGGTCGACGGCGAGCCGGTCTACTCCGAGGAGGTGGTCTGGTCGCCCGGCGCCCACACCGACCCCGAGTACCACTACAAGGAGATCCTGACCGGGCTCAAGACCGCGGCCTCGAAGATGCCGCGCCTGGACGCCATCGGCGGCAGCAGCGCCGGGGTCTACGTGGACAACAAGGTCCGCATCGCGTCGCTGTTCCGCGGCATCCCGAAGGACCGCTTCGACCAGGTCCGCAGCCTCTTTCCCCGGCTCCAGAAGGAGATGGGCGTCCCCCTGGTGATGGTCAACGACGGCGACGTGACCGCCCTGGCCGGCTCCATGTCCCTCGAGGACAACGGGGTCCTGGGGGTGGCCATGGGGTCGAGCGAGGCCGCGGGCTACGTCAACATGGAGGGGAACCTCACCGGGTGGCTCTCCGAGCTGGCCTTCGCCCCGGTCGACTACCAGCCCGACGCCGCGGTGGACGAGTGGTCCGGCGACGGGGGCGTCGGCGCCCGCTACTTCTCCCAGCAGTGCGTCTTCCGCCTGGCCCCGGGCGCGGGGATCGAGATCCCCGACGACCCGGTCCTGGCCCACAAGCTCAAGTTCGCCCAGGAGAAGCTCGAGGAGGGGCACGAGGGCGCGACGAAGATCTGGGAGACGATGGGGGTGTACCTGGGCTACGCGGTGGCCCACTACGCCGACTTCTACGCGGTGAAGCACGTGCTCATCCTGGGACGCTGCACCTCGGGCAAGGGGGGCCCCCTGATCCTCGAGGGCGCGCGTCACGTGCTCGCCACCGAGTTCCCGGAGCTCGCCCGCCGGATCAACATCCAGCTCCCCGACGAGAAGAGCCGCCGGGTGGGCCAGTCGATCGCTGCCGCCAGCCTGCCGGCCCTGGAAGGGAGGAAGTGATGAAGCTCCAGCGCGACACCGCCGAGGTCTTCGTCCCCGACGGCCTGGAGCCGGAGAAGGCCCTGGCCCGGACCACCCACATGGGGATCTGCGCCCACCAGGACGACCTCGAGATCATGGCCTACGACGGCATCCTCAAATGCTTCCAGAAGAAGGACCTCTGGTTCTCCGGGGTCGTGGTCACCGACGGCGCCGGCTCTCCCCGGGACGACCTCTACGGCGACTACACCGACGAGATGATGCGGGATGTCCGGCGCCAGGAGCAGAAGAAGGCCGCCTACGTGGGCGAGTACGCGGCGGTGGCCCTCCTCGACTACCCGAGCAAGGCGGTGAAGACCCCTCCCGGGGCCGGCCCCCGGGACGACATCGCCGCGCTCCTGACCGTCGCCCGCCCGGAGACCGTCTACGTCCACAACCTGGCCGACAAGCACGACACCCACGTCGGAGTGGCCCTGCGGACCATCGCCGCCATCCGCTCCCTCCCCGAGGACGCTCGCCCCCGGCACCTCTACGGGGTCGAGGTGTGGCGGGACCTGGACTGGATGGTGGACTCCGACAAGGTGGCCCTCGACCTCTCCGCGCACGAGAACCTCCAGGCCGCCCTGGTGGGGGTCTTCGACTCCCAGATCTGCGGGGGCAAGCGGTACGACCTCGCCACCCAGGGTCGGCGGCGGGCGCACGCCACCTACCACGCCTCCCACGGCACGGACGAGACCACGTCCCTGAGCTATGCCATGGATCTCACCCCGCTGGTCGACGACGCGGGGCTCGACCCGTGGACCCACGTGTCCGGGTACCTGGACCGGCTGGCCGCCGAGGTCCGGGGCCGGCTGACCGCTCTCCAGGGCGCCGGGGGCAAGGAGTGAGCCTCAAGGACGAGATCCACGACCAGCCCGCGGTTCTCTCGCGGATCCTTCAGAGCCAGGCGGACCCGGTCCGCCGGATCGCCGCCGCCCTCGAGGAGCAGCAGGTCCACAGCGTGCTCCTGGCCGCTCGCGGGACCTCCGACAACGCCGGGATCTACGCCAAGTACCTCTGGGGCGCCTTCAACCGCCTGCCGGTGGCCATGGCCGCGCCGTCTTTGTTCTCCTGCTACAAGAAGCTGCCGGCCTTCAAGGACACTCTGGTCATGGCCATCTCGCAGTCCGGGGAGTCCCCCGACATCGTGGGGGTGGTGGAGGAAGGGCGACGCCAGGGCGCGCCGACGCTGGCCATCACCAACGCGGTGGACTCGCCCCTGGCCCGGGCCGCCCACGCCACCATCGACATCTGCGCCGGCGAGGAGAAGGCGGTGGCCGCGACCAAGACCTACACCGCCCAGCTCATGGCCATCGCCATGCTGTCGGCGGCCCTGGACGGCGATCCCGAGCGCTGGCGGGTCCTCGAGCGCGTCCCGGGGATCGTGTCGCAGACCCTCGCCCTGGACGAGACCATCCGGCAGAGGGCCGAGCGCTACCGCTTCATGGACCACTGCGTCGTCCTGGGCCGCGGCTTCAACTACGCCACCGCCTTCGAGTGGGCGCTCAAGCTCAAGGAGCTGGCCTACGTGATCGCCGAGCCCTACTCCTCCGCGGATTTCCAGCACGGCCCGGTGGCCATGGTCGGACGGGACTTCCCGGTCCTGGCCGTGGCCCCCGACGGCCCCGTCTTCGACGACACCCTGGCGCTGCTGTCCCGCCTCCGGAAGGAGCAGGGGGTCGAGCTGCTGGTGGTCTCCGATCGGGACGAGGCCCTGTCCCTGGCCCACACCCCCCTGAAGCTCCCGACCGGGCTGCCGGAGTGGCTGACGCCGATCGCGGCCATCGCCGCGGCCCAGCTATTCTGCTATCACGTTACCCGGGCCAAGGGCCTCGACACCGAGAGCCCCCGCGGCCTCCACAAGATCACCCTCACCCGTTGAAGGGGTCAGGTCGTGAATGTTGAATCGTGTCACCCACAGAGGACATTCTGAGGGCCCCATTCAACATTCACGACCTGACCCCTCAGGCCCTCAGGCCCCTCAGGGAGGCACTGACATGACGACATCACGCCGTCGGTTCCTGGGCTCCGGAGCGGCGCTCGCCGCCGCCGCCGTCACCCGCCCGACCCTGGCCGCCGACCCGGTGAGCCGGGTGGGTGGGCCACGTCTCAAGCTGGGCCTCGCCGCCTACTCGCTCCGTGACCACCTGACCGGCAAGGTGGAGCCGGCCATGACCATGCTGGACTTCGTCGAGCAGTCGGCACGGTGGCAGGTGGACGGGGTGGAGCCCACCTCCTACTACTTCCCCGAGGAGATCACCCCCGAGTACCTGGGCCGCCTCAAGCGGCTCTGCCACGTCCTGGGGCTCGGGATCATCGGCGTCCCGATCCGCAACACCTTCACCCTCCCGCCCGGCCCCGAGCGCGACCAGGAGCTGGCCCACGTCCGCACCTGGATCGACTACGCGGGCGACCTGGGTGCGCCGACGATGCGCATCTTCGCCGGGAACCTGCAGGAGGGACAGTCCCTGGCCGAGGCCCAGAAGAACAGCGTGGAGTGCATCGAGGCCTGTGCCGAGCACGCCGCCCGCCGCGGGGTCCTGCTGGGGCTCGAGAACCACGGCGGCATCGTGGCCGAGGCCGACAGCCTCCTCGCGATCGTGAAGGCGGTGAAGTCGGACTTCTGCGGGGTCAACCTGGACAGCGGCAACTTCAGGACCGACGACCCCTACGGCGACCTGGAGCGTTGCGCCCCGTACGCGGTCAGCGTCCAGATCAAGACCGAGATCCAGCCGCGCGGCCAGGAGAAGCGCCCGGCCGACCTCGCACGCATCGTCGAGATCGTCAAGGGGAGCGGCTTCCGCGGCTACGCCACGCTCGAGTACGAGGCCGCCGAGCCCGCTCTCACCGCGGTCCCCCGCGAGCTGGAGCGCCTGCGGGCCATGCTCTAGGCGACGCGACCTCCAGACGCAAGCTCGGCTCGCCCACCGCTTGCGTCCGGCGGCAGGCGCTTGCCCCGCACCCCCCGGATGACATAGCGTCGTGTCCATGAGATTCACACGACGACAGGCACTGCAGACGGGGGCCGGGGCGGCGCTGACTCCCCTCCTCACTCTGGGCACACGGGACGGTGCGAGCGCGGCCGCGGGAGCGCAGCCCCCGATCCGGCTGGCGGTCTCCACCTACTCCTACTGGCACTTCACGCCGGAGAAGTACCCGATCGAGAAGGTCATCGAGAAGGCGGCGGCCATCGGCTTCGAGGGGGTCGAGATCCTCCACCGACAGATGAAGGACGAGACGCCGGCCTACGTGAACGGCCTGAAGAGGGCGGCCTTCCTCCACGGCCTCTCCTTCCCCATGCTCTCGATCCACCAGGACTTCGTGGACCCCGACCCCGTGAAGCGCCAGGAGGCCATCGACCACACCACGCACTGCATCGAGCTGGCGACCCGGCTCGGGATCTCCTGCATCCGGCTCAACTCGGGCCGCTGGGGGACCATCGAGTCCTTCGACGACCTGATGAAGGTCAAGGGCGAGGAGCCGCCCCTCGAGGGGCACACCCAGGACGAGGCGTTCGACTGGTGCATCGAGTCGATCAACGCCTGCCTCCCGACCGCGGAGAAGCACGGCGTGATCCTCGCCCTCGAGAACCACTGGGGGCTCACCACCGACCCCGACAACCTGCTCCGGATCTACAACGCGGTCGACAACCCCTGGCTCCGCCTCAACGTGGACACCGGCAACTACGCCGGCGACCCCTACGAGGGACTCGAGAAGCTGGCCCCCCACGCCGTGATCGTCCAGGCCAAGACCTACTACGGCGGCGGCAAGTGGTACACCCTGGATCTCGACTACGAGCGGATCGCCGGCATCCTCCGGAAGCACGACTTCCGGGGCTGGGTCTCGCTGGAGATGGAGGGCGAGGAGGACGCGGACACCGCCGTCCCCAAGAGCTACGAGGTGCTGCGCAAGGCCTTCGCCTGAGTCGCTGTGAGGCGATCACCGACCGGGCTCGACGTCGCGACCCGTGCATCCAGGGAAGTCGAGCCCGAACCCTTGCGCCCGGCCCGCACCAACCGCCCATGCTCCGGTAGTGGGCTGCACCTGGCGCAGGCCCGACTCGAGGGTCGCAGGGCGCGTGGAAGCAGAGCCTTGCGCCCCCTATCCTCCCGTGCCTCCGCCGATCAATGATTCGGCCCACTCCACGACGCGTCGAGCCACCCGAACGGCCTCTTCGTGATCGGCGGCCGTCACCTCCTCCCAGACGCCTGGATACCGCGCCTCCACAGCGTACGGTGTGAGGAGTGTGGCCTCCTGGATTCCGGGAGGCACGTCGACGCCCGCCCTCGCCACGCGGGTCGGCAGCTCGGCCAGGGCGTGCGTCCTGGGGACGGGGACAGATCGTTGGACCAGGACCGCCTTCAACGCCTTCTCGACAGCCTGCTGGGCATCGAAGCAGAGATCCTCGTACAGAACGTCCGTCTGCCCAGCGAGCAGCTGCGCCCGAGCCAGGTTGCTCCTGGCCCTCCGCAGCCACGAGCTCGGGTGACTCGGGTCCCGGTCAGGCGACATACACCTCGCGGCCCTCGCGCAGGGCGGGACCGATGATCGTCCCGATCCTGTCCTTGAAGGCCTCGATGTCCTCCGGCGTGACCACCAGGACGTCGACCGCCAACTCCAGGCCCAGCAGCGCGCGGTAGATCTGTTGCGCGAGGCGGCGGCGGTGACTCACTCCAGCCTTGACCACCAGGAGGTCGACGTCGCTGTCCGGTCCCGCCTCGCCCCGAGCCGCGGACCCGAAGAGGATGATGCGGTCGGGACTCGCCACATCGACCACCCGTCTGATCGCTTCTGCCAGGAGATCCTGTGAAGCCGCCGCGTGCTGGCTGGGCGTGGTCATCGCGGGGGAATGCTACCACTTCCCGAACCGGGCCGAGAGCGCGAGCGGGGAGGAGCGACTCTCCAGACATGGTCGACGACCTGTTGATGGCCATCACCGCTTCGCCTTGCCGGTGTCGGCGGCTCCCCCCTGCCCGATTCCACTGCCCGATCCCGATGACGAGCCTCTCCTGCCCGTCGCGGCGGCCTCGGCGAGCCTCCTGGTGACCGGCAACCTCCAGCACTTCCCCCGCGGAGCCGCGCGCGGGTCACGGTGCTCACGCCGCGCGAGCTGGTCGATCGTCTGCGACGAGCCTGAGAGCCGCGCTCAGCGCACGAGCCCGGCGAGGCAGTGCAGCCCGCCGTTGCGGATGAGGACCCGCCGGGCGTCGATCGGGACGACGGAGTAGCCCGGGGGGAGCCTTGCGCCCAGGAGCCGGAAGATCCCGTCCTCGACCTCGCCGAGGCCGAAGCGCGGGACGAAGATCTGCTCGTCCACGACCAGGGCGTTCACGTAGCTGATCCCCGGCCAGTCCCGCTCCTTCTGCAGGTTGACCCGGTAGGCGGGGACCGGGATGACCTGGAACCCCAGGCCCTCGAGCGCGGCGATCTTCTCGCGCGTCCGTCGCTCCAGAGATTCGGGAACGACCTCGATCTGGCTCTCCAGGAGGTCGAGGTGAGCGGTGATGATGGACGCCTCGTCGCGGGCCTGCTGAACGGAGTGGATCCACTGCTCGAAGAGGTCGGGGTCGGCCTCGGCGAGGCGCACCTGGTCCTCGACCGTGAAGCAGTCGTCCCGGTCCGGGCACACCCGTGAGACCAGCTCCTTCGTCCTGGCGAGGAAACCCTCGTCGATGCCGAAGCTCCACCCTCCCTGCTCCTGGCGAGCGCGCCCGACGAGGCGCGCGATCTCGCCCGGGGAGGGATCCGGCGAGGTGAGCACCTCGCGCAGGTCGAGCAGGACGGGTGGACCCTCACCCGCCAGCGCCTCGAGAAGGCTGTCGACGACCGCGCGCGCCAGATGCAGGTCCCCCGAGCGGGGAACGCTCACCAGCGCCGTCCGGGCCCGGGGCAGGAAGGACACGAAGTAGTCCACGTGCGGCGCCAGGCCGCCGAGATCGACCGCCTGATCGGCCCCGAACTCGAGGGTGAGGACGTACTCGAACTCCCCCGCCGACAGCGACCCTCCCCAGTACGGCTTCGCGAAGATCCCGTAGTAGAGGACGAGACGTTCGGGATCACGGGGGTCACGGGTGAACTGGAGATCACCCCCCTCCCAGGAGAGCCGGGAGCGCACGACACGATCGTCCTCTGAAAGCCGCTCCAGGAGAGGATCGAAGACGGCGGCGTTCTCGGGACGGCCTTCGAAGAGGCGGCGTGGGACCAGGAGGGTCTCCCCCCGCCCGGAGGTGCCGGCCTTCAGGTAGTCCTGGACCCACCAGAAGTTGCGGTCGACGCCCCGCTCACGGAGGGTCACCCGGTGGGGCGTGTCCCCGAAGCTCCGGGCCACCGCCCTCTCGTAGGCGGCGCTCTCGTGGACCCGGTGGAGCACGACCCCGACGTCGAGGGGCCGGTCGATCCGGCGCAGGACCTGGGTCATGGCGCCCACCGACTCGCCCCGGTGCACACGGGCGGTGGCCAGGAAGAGAAGGGGGTCGGCGTCGTAGAGGATCTCCCGCAGGGGATCGTCGTCCGGGGAGGCCCGGAACCCGGGCAGGGTCGGACGGTAGAGCAGGTGGCAGGGCTCGGCCCCGTCGCGCACGAGCTCACCGCGGAAGGGCAGCTTCTCGCGGCGGAAGAAGCCCTCGAGCTCCTCCACCGAAGACGCGCAGGCGAGGCTGAGGGCGCCCTCCTCGACCGCGTCCGGCCAGCGGGAGGATGCGGGGAGGGGGGTCAGTTCGACCGTCGCCTGGCAGAGGCGGGGACCGACGCCCCACCCGAGGACCGCCGCGAACAGCGCGCGCGCGAGGGCCAGGCCCCACGCTCGGGGACTACTCGGCGCTCGCACCGATACCGAGAGGACCGGTCCCGTCTCCAAGGGCTCTCCCATCGGTGGCGGTCGAAGCTGTGGTCCCGGGCGGACGGGCGCCTACCGCGTCACGCTGATCTCGCGGAAGTGCACGGTCTGCGGAGCGTGGTGGTTCTGGATGCCGATGTAGCCCTCCTGGGGACGCGGGCCCCGGACGGGCTCGAAGTCGTGGGCCCGCACCGGGATCTTGGTGCCCTCCAGGTAGTCGTTGACCACTTCCCCGTTGAGCCGGACCACGGTCCGGTCGCCGTCGAGGACGATCTCCATGGTGTTCCACTCCCCCGCCGGCTTCTGCGGCTTCTTCGTGGCCGGGCTCATGGAGTAGATGGCTCCCGTGGTGTGCCAGTCGTCGCCCTCCGCCTTCTGGTGCTCGGAGCGCTCGTACGACTCCGGCCAGCTCTCGAGGATCTGGACCTCGTACCCCCAGTTGACCGCCTGCCACGGGTCCACGGGCGGCCTCGGGATGCGGATGAAGATGCCCGAGTTGTCCTCGGCCTTCGTGGTCCGGAAGACCACCTTCAGCGTGCAGTTGCCGAGCTTCTCCCGGGTGTACCAGAGCAGCCCCATGCCGCCCTCGGTCTTCATGAGCCCGCCCTCGACGTAGACCCGGCCCGGGCCCACGTGCTCCCAGCCGTCCAGGTCCTTGCCGTTGAAGAGCTGCGTCTCGTCCCCGAACGCCAGGGCCGGCAGCAGCACGAGAAACATCCCCAGCAATCGTCTCGTCACGGTCTCTCCTTTCCAGTGGTCGCCCCGGTCGCCGGGCTCACGATCCCCCGGTCCTCGTCCACCTCGACGAGCTGGTTGGCGGGCACGGCCTCGAGCCTCTGGACCGTTCCGCTGGGCCAGCGGATCTCCAGGTCCACGGCGGTGGCCGTCCCCAGCCCGAAGTGCACCCGGGAGTCGCTGGCCGAGAAGATGCTCCCGGCGGTGGTGGCCTCGGCCATCTGCACCAGGTCCCCGGCCCGGGCGGTGACCCGCGCCCCCAGACCCATCCGGTTGCTCTTCGTTCCCCGAAGCCGGAGCGACAGCCAGGTGTTCGCGTTGCCGCCGTCGTTGCGCAGGATCGACGGGGTCGAGTCGATGTTGACGACCACCATGTCGAGGTCACCGTCGTTGTCGAGGTCGCCGACGGCCAGCCCCCGGCTCGAGCGCTCCTCGCTGATGCCCGGCCCCGACTCGGTGGAGACGTCGACAAAGCGGCCGTCGCCGAGGTTCCGGAACAGGAGGCGCGGCTGGTGGTAGTGCTCGCCCCCGACGGAGCTGTCGATCAGGTGGGGGTAGACCTGGCCGTTGATCACCACGATGTCCTTCCACCCGTCGTTGTCGTAGTCCAGGAACTTCGTGCCCCAGGACACGAGGGGCCGCGTGGCCAGGCCGGTGCCCGCCGCCCGGGTCGCCTGGTCGGTGAACGTCCCGTTCTGCTCGTTGTGGTAGAGGTTGTGGTACTCGAAGGCGAAGTTGCTCTTGACCGCGTCGAGCCACCCGTCGTTGTCGTAGTCGCCGAAGTCGATGCCCATCCCCGCCTGCTCCATGCCGTCGTCGGAGACCGCCACGCCCGACAGGAGGGCCACGTCCTCGAAGGTGCCATCCTTTAGGTTCCGGTACAGGTAGCTGGGCGTCGAGTCGTTGGCCACGTAGATGTCGGGCCAGCCGTCGTTGTCGTAGTCGCCTACCGCCACGCCCAGGCCGTAGTAGGGCTCGGCCTCGAGAACCCCGGCCGCCCGGGTGACGTCGGTGAAGGTCCCGTCCCCGTTGTTGCGATAGAACGCGTCCCGGGCGCCGGGAAGAGGCCGGGGACCGCACATGACCCGCGTCCCCCGGTAGTTGCAGTCCGGGCCCGGGAAGGACAGGGGAGACCGGTAGATGTCGACCCGGATGTTGTTGGCCACGTAGAGGTCGAGGTCGCCGTCCCGGTCGTAGTCGACGAAGGCGGCGCTGGTGCTCCAGCGTCCACCCTCCAGACCGGCGGCCTCGGTGGTCTCGGTGAAGCGGCCCCCCGGGCCGTTGCGGTACAGGACGTTGCCGTTGACACCGAGGACGTAGAGGTCGGGACGGCCGTCGCCGTCGTAGTCGCCCACGGCACACCCCATCCCCCAGCCCCGCCCGGGGACCCCGGCGTCCTCGGTGACGTCCGACCAGGTTCCGTCGCCGTTCGCATGGTAGAGGGCGTTCGGGTGCTCGACCTCTTTCAGGACGTCCTCCAGGGTGCTCCCGTTCACGAAGTAGATGTCGAGGAGGCCGTCACCGTCGTAGTCCAGGACCGCGACCCCGCCCCCCTTGGCCTCGAAGATGTAGTTCTTCTCCGGGCTCCCACTGACCTGGGTGAAACGGACTCCGGCCTCGGCCGCGACGTCGGTGAAGACGGGGAGGGAGCGCTCCGAGGGCGGCGCGGCGGCCAGCGCCAGCGTGGACAGGGTCGTGAAGCTGGCGAGGAGGGCCCGCGTCAACGGTTCCCGTCCCGCTCGAGGCGTTCCCGGTCTCTCTCGATCGCCTCCACAAGCTCGGACTGGCCCCGGGCCCGGGCCTTCTGCTCGGCCTCGACCATGTACTTCAGGGCTTCCTCTGAGGCCCCCACTCGAGCGAGGGCCGCGGCCAGGGCGTAGGTGCAACGCGGGGTCTCGTCGTCCTCCGGGGTGAGGGTCTGTCTGAGGTGAACGATGGCTTCCCAGACCTTCTTCTGGTTGACGAGGATCCGCCCGAGGTTGAAGTGGGCGCTGCGGAGGTCGGGCTGGCTCTCGATGGCCGCGCGGTAGTGCCGCTTGGCTTCATCCAGCCGCCCCGACGTCATCAGGAGGTAGGCGTAGTTGTTGAGGGCGTCGGCGTGGCCGGGCTCGAGCTCGAGCACCCGGCGGAACGCTTCCGCCGCCTCGTCGGTGCGCTGCTGACTCACGAGGAAGACCCCGTAGTTGTAGTGGATCTCGGCCCGGTTGGGCTCCTGCGCCACCGCCGCCCGGTAGTGCTCCTCGACCTTCGCCGCATCGCCGAGCTCACCGTAGATGCGGATCAGGTTGACGTGGGCCTGGACGAGCCTCGGATCGGCCTCGAGGGCGGCCTCGTGGGCGGCGGCCGCCTCCTGGATCCGACCCTGTTCCGCGAGGTGGATCCCCCGGCGCAGGTGGTCGGTGGCGCCGTTGCGCAGGGCCACGATGTCGGCGAGGAGAGGATCGTCCAGGGTCGGCCAGCCCGTCTTGTCCTTCTGGTAGAGGGCCAGGTGCTCCCGGGCCTTCTCCCCCTCGCCCTCATCGCGATAGACCCTGGCGAGAGCGAAGTGGGCGGCGCCAAAGGCAGGAAAGAGCTCGCAGGCCCGGCGCAGGTGCTCCATGGCCGGGCCCGGCTCGCCGCGCTCCGCGTGGATCCGGCCCAGACCATAGTGGACCTCGGCGACGTCCGGGTACTCGGCGGCCAGCTTCTGGTAGAGGTCGAAGCTCTCGTCCTGGGCCCCGGCCTCGAGGGCGGCCTGGGCCAGCATGACCTGGGCCGGGAGGTAGCCGGGACGGCGCTCCAGCGCCTCCAGGAGGGCCGTCACCGCGGCCTCCTGGTCCCCGAGGTAGACCAGCGCCCGACCGAGGTAGTACGCCCAGCGGCCCTCCCCCGGGTCGATCGCGTGGGCCCGCTCGAAGCAGGGGGCGGCGAACTCGTACTGCTCGTGGGCGTAGAGGACCATGCCCAGGATCCCTTCGCGGGCCGGATCGCCGGGGTGCTCCCGAGCCTCCTCGTAGGCGGCCTCGATGGGTGCGCGGATGGCCGGCTCGTAGGAGTCCAGCGGCAGCACGGGCAGCGGCGGCAGCGGCGGCAGCGTCTGGGCGTGGCTCGGGACAGACCACAGGAACGCCAGAGCGAGGAGCGCGCCGGCCGCCGAAAGAGGCGTAGCGCAGCAGGAGGAAGCGTGTCTCATGGTGGCGTCAGGACGAGATCCTCCTCCTGGGTCCTCTCCTGCGACCGCTGGATCTCCTGGAACTCCTGCCGCATCTGACGCGCCCGATCGGTCTGGCCGGTGGCCTGGTAGGCCCGGGCCAGCTGGAAGCGCAGGCTGCCGTCCTCGTCGGTGGGCAGGGCCGCCTCGAGGTGAGGGATGGCCTTCTCCGCCTGGCCGGCGTCGACGTAGGCGCGGCCCAGGACCGCTCTCGCCCGAAGCTGGAGCGGGCCAGCGACGGCGGCCTTCTCGAGGTGGGGAATCCCCTCCTCCGGCTTCCGCTGCTCCACCCACAGTTCGCCCAGCAGGAGGTGGGCCTCGGGAGAGTCGGGCTCTCGGCGCAGCAGCTCCTCCAGAAGGGGACGGGCCGCCTCGTACTCGCGGCCGATGAAGAGCAGCTTGGCCAGCTCCTGACGGATCCGGGGATCCCCGGGCCACGCCTCCTGCGCCTTCTGGAGGGCCTCCTTCGACTCGGCGTAGCGCCGCTGGGAGCGGAGGATCTGGACCTGGATCAGCGTGGCCTCCGGGGACGGGCCCAGGGCCTCGAGACGCGAGAAGGCCTCCCGGGCCAGCTCGCCGGCGGCGCGAGACAGCCAGTAGCGGCCCTCGGCGGTCGCCAGGGGCGTGGCGCTCGCCACCACCTTCTTGTAGTCACCGGCCCGGAACTGACACTCCAGGGGGGCCGTCGCGCAGTCGGGGGGCGGAAGGTCCCGGGCCCGGGTCCGCTCGGTGGCGGCCCAGTCCGGGTGGCCGCTTCGCTCGTAGATCCCGGCCAGGGCCTCGTGGGCCTCGGCCAGGCCCGGGCGTTTCTCGAGGGCCTCCCGGTAGAGCTGGAAGGCGCGCGTGTCCCGCTCCTGGGTCACCAGGACCCCGGCCACCAGCAGGAGGATCTCGGCGGACTCGGGAGCCAGGACCTGGAGCTCCTCGAAGGCCTCCCGGGACAGGCCCTCGTAGGAGCGCCCCAGGCCGAACCACGCTCCCGGGTCCTCGGGGGCCTGCTCGGTGAGCGTCCGGTAGTGCCGGGCCGCCTCCTCGTGACGCTCCAGGAAGAGCAGCGCCTCGGCCAGCATGCGACGGGCCTCGCGGTTCCCGGGCTGGGCCGCGAGGAAGGTCTCGAGGGGCTCCACCGCCCGGGCCGGCTGGCCCAGCTCCAGGTGGACCCCGCCGAGGAAGAGCGCGGCGGGGACGAGCTCGGGCCGTCCGCTCTCCAGGGCCGCCTCGAGGTGGGGCAGGGCCTCGCGAGGCCGGCCGGCCATCGAGAGGGCCATCCCCAGGTTCAGGCGGAGACCGGCCTCCCCGGGCACGGCCTGGACCAGCTCACCGTAGATCCGCGCGGCCTCGTCGAAGCGGCCGGCGTTCATCGCCGCCTGACCCCGCTGGGCCTTCGCTGCAAGCTCGGCGGAGGGCTGGGCGACGGACGCCGAGGCCCCGGCAAGGGAGAGTGCCGCCAGCGATGCGGCGACGAGGGGGAGACGGAACGGCGAGGGTCTTCGTCGCACGCGGGATGACATGTCGTGACGGGTGGCGCACAAAAAGAAAACGGCGGATGCGGGACGGATCCCGCACCCGCCGTTCAGTATAGCCCGATCAGATCAGAAGCTGATGCGAGCCCCCAGGCGGAACTGACGCTCGGGCGAGTTGCCCGAGGTGCCGGTGATGGTCATGAAGCTGCCGGAGTTGACGCTCCCGTTCGGGTTGTTGAAGTGCGGGGTGTTGGTCAGGTTGAAGGCCTCGGCGCGGAGCTCCAGGTTCACCCTGTCGCCCAGCGGGAACTGGCGGAAGAGCCCCAGGTCGATGTTCCACCAGCCCGGTCCGCGGACGGTGTTGCGGCCGGTGTTGCCGTAGCGGACCTCGGTGATCGGGGCCCACGCGCTGGTCTGGTAGTAGGGGGTGTTGGCGCCGATGTCACCGGTCTTGACGATCTCACCCACGAGGTCGGCCGTCTGGCTGTTGTTCCGCGCGTTGAGCGAGGACCCGGACGCGCTGACCGTGAAGGGGGTCCCGGTGAAGGCGCTGAAGATCCCGTTGATCGACCAGTCCTTCACGATGGCCGCGAGCGCACCGCCGCCGTCCCGTCCGAAGGGGACCTCCCAGACGAAGCCCGCCTGGAACATGTGCGCCCGGTCGTACCCGGCCAGGGCGAAGTTCCGGAACAGGACGTCCGGGACTGTTCCAGGTGACGGTCGCCCAGCCCTCGTCGTCGGTCTCGTTCATGGCCTTCGACCAGGTGTACGCGGCCTTGAGGAAGAGCCCGTTGCTGAAGGGCTTGTTGAAGGCCACCTGCAGCGAGTGGTAGGCCGTCTTGAACTGACCGTCGAAGCGGTGCGTCCCGCCGGTGCGCCCGAAGCGCTGGTAGAGGATCTGGCCGTCCGCGCCCTCACCCGGTCCCGAGTAGTTGAAGTTGTAGAAGCCGAGGGCATCCGTGGTCTTGGTCCCGACGTAGCCGAGGGAGATCGACGCGTCGAAGGGCAGCCGGCGCTCGTAGAGCAGGTTCCAGGACTGGATGTAGCCGCGGCGGACCTTGTTGTCGCCCGCGGTCCCGGGCGAACGCATGTCCGCCTGGAGGGGCAGCTCCACCGAGCCGCCGCTGATGTCCGGTCGGGTGAAGAGCGGGATGCCCTCCGCCAGCGTCCCGATCGGCACGTAGCTGTTGGGCGCCACGAAGCTGTTGGCGGGCACCGACGGGAAGAAGCCGCGGAGCGGCCGCGAGAAGGGCATGGGGCTGACGGTGATGCCGTAGCCGCCGCGGATCACGTCGTCCTCGGTCAGACGGTAGGCGAACCCGACGCGCGGGAGGATCCTCGGGTACGTCGGGCTCGAGGCCCAGGTTCGTGGGGTTGCCGCCCAGGCCGCCGAGGAGCACCTGGTTGGTGTTCTCGTCGTAGACCTCGAGCCCGCGGGTCGTCACGGGTCATGAGCGGGTAGTACTCGAAGCGCACGCCCAGGTTGAGGGTCAGGTTGCGGTTGACCTGCCAGCGGTCACGGACGTAGAGGCCGAACTGCCACTCGCGGCCGGTGTTGAGCTCGGCCTGGATGCTCTTGTTGGCGTCGGAGACGTAGCCGAGCAGGAACTGGGCGTAGGAGTTGAACTGGTCGGGCGAGCCGACCCCGCCCTGGGTGGTCACGCCGCCGCCGAAGTTGAGGCTGCCGCGGGGGTTGCCGAGCTCGGGCTGCCAGTGGTTCAGCTCCAGCTTGACCATGTCGAAGCCGAAGCGCAGGTCGTGGTTGCCCTTGATCCAGGAGGAGTTGATCGAGAAGTTGTAGCTCCGGTCGTTCCGGAAGGCCGGGGTCCAGCCGTCGACGCCGCCGTAGGGCGTAGTAGTTCGAGACGCTGATGCTGGGCAGGCCGGAGTAGCGGTTGGCGAATTCGTCGCTCCGGCCAGGGCTGTCGGCGTTGGTGCCGGGGATCCCGAAGATGTCGGTGCCGTAGTTGACGCCGAAGTCGGGCGGGATGCACGCCTGGTCGAAGCGGCTGGTGGCCAGGGTGATGTCCACGAGGAAGGTCGGCGAGACCGTCCAGGTGGCGCCGAGGGTGCCGAGCTGGACCTTGGTGTCGCCGTCGCCCGAGCCCGCGCCCCAGCCGTAGCTGCCGGCACCGGAGGTGCCGCTCGCGTTCGGGTTGCCGAGCCACATGTCGGAGTACACCAGCGCGTCCATCCGGGAGTACTTGCCGAAGACCTGGAAGGAGTTGCTGACGTTGTAGTTGATCTTGACGTCGTAGTTGTTGCGGTCGAAGGTCGTCAGCCCCGAGTCGGTGTAGTTGCTGGTCATGCCGCCCGAGTTGGGCAGGGGGAGCAGCGCCTGGAGCTGCGCGGCGATGGGGTCGATCCGGTCGGCGGGGATGATGTTGTTCGGGAAGGGCGTGCGGCCCGCGCCCGTGTTCGGGTTGCCGGTGAGCGGATCGTAGATGGTGGTGCCGAAGGCGCTGAAGTCGCCCGCCCGCATGGCCGCGGTCGGAAGGGTTCCCGTCCTGGTGTTGGGGGTCTTGGTGTAGTGGCCTTCCCAGCCGGCGAAGAAGAACAGCTTGTCCTTGATGATGGGGCCGCCCAGGGTGGCGGCGCCGATCTTGCGGTCGTTCGAGGGCTTCTCGCCGGAGGTGTTGGCCCAGTTGCGGGCCCGGAGGCTGTCGTTCTCGAACATGAAGGTGCCGGACCCGTGGAACTCGTTGGTCCCGGACTTGGTGGCCACGGAGATCGCCGCGCCGCCGGCCATGCCCTGCTCGGCGTCGAAGCTGGCGGTGGAGATGTTCACCGTCTCCACCGTCTCCGAGGGCGCCACGTACACGGCGTGGTGGGGCAGCCAGATGTACACGTTGGTGGCGCCGTCGAGGCGGGTGTTGTTGTTGTTGCGGTTGAGGCCGTTGACGTTCGTGCTCAGCGACCGGGCCGGGGTGTCGGTGATGGCGTTCTGGAAGCCGCGCGGGGGTCGTTCCCGGAACGAGGTCCAGGAGCTTCTGGTAGTTGCGGTAGTTGCCCAGCGGGCAGCGATCTCGATCTCCGCGGCGTCGAGCTCGCCCTTGAGGTCGCCGCTGTCGGTCTGGAGCAGCGCGCGCTCGGACTGGACGGTGATGGACTCGGTGAGCGCGCCCACCTCCAGGACGACGTCGGTACGCGAGATCTGGTTGGCCCGGACGGGGATCCCCTCCTCGACGTACTCCTTGAAGCCCTGGAGGGTCACGCGGATGGTGTAGGTGCCCTCCTGGAGGCTGGGGAACCGGTAGCCGCCGGTGGCGCTCGTCGCGGTCTCACGCGCCAGGTTCGTCCCCTGGTTGATGGCGGTGACGGTGGCGCCGGGAACCGCGGCCTGGCTGGAGTCGACGACGTCCCCGACGAGGGTGCCGCTGAGCACCTGCGCGTGGGCCGGCCCCGGCAGGGCCAGGATCGCGACGACGGCCAGGGCCAGGAGCGGCCCGACCATCGATCGACGACCGTTGAGGCATCTCATACTCATTCCTCCTCAGTTTGACTTCCGGGGACCGACCCGTGGTCCGGAGATGCTCGGTGCGCATCGACGCCGCGCCCGGAGACACCCTGTCCTCTTCGGGACTGGACCTCACGATCAACCCCTCCGCTTGAGACTCGCAAACTCGAAAACGATCCGAAAAGTTATCGCACGCTTTGACGAATTGTCAACGGAGTTTGCCCGGTGAAGATTTATGCACACGGCGTGCCAACTGAAGCAAACAAAAAGAGACCGCCGCTACTTGCTTTCGTTTGCGCTTTGCGGTGAGTTCCCCGCAATTGGGTCAGTCCTCCGAGTCCCTTTCACTGCAACGGCTTGGCCGGTTGCCGGTGCGTTCGGTGCGTTTGGGTGGGGCCAAGAACCTGTCGGTGACCCTTGCGACGGGGGCCAGCTTCCCCTCCGATCGGCCCCAATTCCCTGAACTTCGATACGGCTTTTTGGAGCCGCTCACTCCCCGCGGGAGAGGTCCTTGAGGCGGATGTTCCTGAACTCGATCGGCTCGTTGTGTCCAAGAAAGCCGAGGTGACCAGAGCGACGCTTCAAGCCCGGGTGTCGGGCCAGGAGGTCGGGATCGGTCACGTCGTCGGTGTCCACGTCGAGGATGGTGGCGCCGTTGAGGACCACCTGGATCCGCGTGCCGCGGGCGGTCACCTCCTGCCGGTTCCACTCCCCCACCGGCCTCAGGTGGCCGGTCTTCGCCGGGAAGACGTGATAGAGCGACCCGTGCTTCTGCCAGGGCTGGATGTCCCGGTACCGCTCGGCACCGTTGTCGATGATCTGCAGCTCGATGCCGTCGTAGGCCACGTCCCGCGCCTCCAGGGGCGCCCGGATGCCCAGCCCGTTGTTGGAGCCCTCGAAGAGGCGGAACTCGAAGCGGAGGACGAAGTCGGAGTACTCCCTCTCGGTCAGGAGGTTGCCTCCCCCGCCGGGCGGGCAGACGATCTTCCCGTCCTCGACCCTGTAGCCCGCTCCCGTCTTCCCTTTCAGCACCCAGCCGTCCAGGGTCTTCCCGTCGAAGAGAGGCACGAAGCCCTCCTCGCCGGCGGAGGTCTCGCTCCGCACCGAAAGGGGCCTCAGCTCGATCCGGCGGAAGTAGATCTCGGCCCCCTCCGACTGGATCAGGATCTGGCCCTCGCTCAGGCTCGATCCGGTTGCCTGGTTCACCACGGTCCCGTTGACGAGCGTGGTGATGCGGTCGCCGTCCGCGATGACCTCGAGCCGGGTCCACTCCCCGTACGGGCTCTCGACGTCGTCTGGTCCCCGGAAGCCGAGCCGGTCCTCCCAGTCCACGTCACGGCCCCACCAGTTGATGCGGCCCCCCTCGAACTCCCGGGGCTCGCCCTGGGGATCGAAGACGGACTCGCCATCCCGGTCGGTGGTGACGGGCGCGGTGAGGCGGGGCACGACCCGGCGGCCCTCGTGGTCGAAGCCGGCCACGAGGATGAAGTCCCCCACCCCGCCCTCGATCACCTGGGCCTCGACGGAGCGCATCCAGGGGCCGCTCGAGCCCTCGCCGGTGCTCCCGTCCGGCCCCTGGCAGTGGACCAGGACCCCGCTGTCCCGGGCCGAGTCGCGGCGGTCGCCCCAGGTCGCGAGCCCCCAGCGGAACTCCACGAGCAGGTGGTAGTCACGGTAGGCCTGCTTCGTCACCAGCCCGCCCCAACGCTCCCCGCTGATCCGGAGGGCGGGGGCCCCGTCGATCTGATCGACGACGCTGAAGACGCGGTCCGGGTCTTCCCGACCGGATCCGGCGAGCCAGGTGTAGAAGGAGTCGAGGTCCTCGCCGTCGAAGAGGGTGATCGTCGTCTCCGGGACGACGGCCTGCGCGGCCGCGGCCTGAGCCGACGATGCGAGCAGGACAAGGAGGAGGGGCAGGGTCTTGGTCATCGAGCATCTCCCAGGGGCCGAGAAGCCAACGCGCCGGCCGCGGGCACCCTACTGCCGGGCGGCGTGGCGGGTCAACACCGGCGACCGAAGCGCCCCTCCGGGGCTGGTATAGACTGTTGGTTTGAGGACCCCACGGGCAAGACCGGGGTCCAGCTGACAGGGTTGGAGTGGAGTCATGAGTCGAAAGATGCTGAGGGCCTTGCCGGCCGTGCTGGCGATCGTCGCCGGCCACGCCGTCGCCCGGGAAACGGGCACTGCGCAGGAGCCCCCCGTTGCGTTCCCCGCCGAGATCGAGCAGGTCACCGTGGACGTGGTGATCATCGACAAGGAGACCGGCCGGCCCGTCACCGACCTGACCGGCGCGGACATCGAGGTCTACGAGGACGGGAAGCGCCAGACGATCTCGGCTTTCGACATGTTCGAGGTCGCCCCGCCGCCCGCCGACGAGGCCAGGCCCACCGCGGAGCCGGCCGAGGCTGCCCCGCCCGTCAAGAAGCCGGCGCCCCGGACCCGGGTCTCCACCAACCTCGACAAGAACGATCGCCAGGGTCGGACCTTCATGATCGTCTTCGACGACGTCCACACGACGGGCCGCAACGCTCGCGGCAGCCAGGGCGGCGACGGCGAAGTTCGTCAACGAGCAGACCGCAGGGGGCGACCGGGTCACCCTGGTGGCCCCGGGGGCCGGAGTCTGGCGGAACGGCCGCATGCCGGAGGACCGTGAGGAGCTGCTCGAGGCGCTCCAGGGCCTGGAGGCTCTCTACATCCCCGACACCGCGCGCGATCGCCTGTCCGACTACGAGGCCATGCGCATCCACAACTTCCGCGACTACGAGGTCCTCAACCGGGTCGAGCGGCGGTACGCGAAGTTCTTCGTTCAGACCGCCCGGGAGCTGGACCCGCACACCCGGGACTTCCGGAACGAGCAGGACCCCTACATCACCTCCAAGGCCGCCGAGACCTACTACGCGGCCACCGCCCGCAACCACGTGACCCTCGGGACGATCGAGCGGGGCCTCAACTCGCTGGAGCGGCTCCAGGGCCGCAAGTCGATGATCCTGGTCTCGGAGGGCTTCGTGTACGACACGCAGCTTCCCGAGTTCCGTCGGATCGTCACCGCCTCGCGCCGGGCCAACACCGCCATCTACTTCCTGAACAGCCGCGGCCTCGAGGCGTTGCCCATGGAGATGAGTGCCGAGGTGAACGTCATTCTGCCGGACGAGGACATGGGCTTCTCGGTCTTCGCCCTGTCCACCGAGATGGCCGGGGGATCGGAGTCGCTGGCCAAGGACACCGGGGGCTTCACCGTCCGCAACTCCAACGACCTCGCCGAGGGCTTCAAGCGGATCGGGGACGAGAACCGGGCCTACTACCTGGTCGGCTACAACCCCACGAACGCCGACCGCGATGGGAAGTTCCGGGAGATCGAGGTCAAGGTGCCCGGCCGCAAGAACATCACCGTCCGGGCCCGCCGGGGCTACTACGCCCCGTCCGCGGACGGCGAGGCCGTCGCGGCCACGGAGGGGAGGGACCCGGCGTTCCAGAGCGCCGTGGACTCACCCTACCAGATGGACGACATCCCCCTCCGGATGACCCACTTCGCGAGAGAGGAGACGTTCATGGGGACGGCCCGGGTGTTCCTGGCCGGCGAGGCCGACATCCGCGGTCTCCGGTTCACACAGGAAGAGGGCCTGGACACGGCCACGGTGGAGTTCCTCGTGGTGGCCATCCACCGGGAGTCCGGGGAGTACTACCGCTACGACCAGAAGATGGACCTGAAGCTCGACCCGGAGACGCGAGAGCAGCTCTCCCGCACCTGGCTCCCCATGGTCCGCGACTTCGAGCTACCGGTGGGGACCTACCGGGCCAAGCTCGTGCTGAGGGACAAGGGTTCGGAGAAGATCGGGACCGTCATTCACGACTTCGAGGTCCCCGCCGCCGAGGGGTTCCGCGTGTCGACCCCCGTGCTGAGCGACATGCGGGAGATGACCGCCGACGGCCGGCCCGGCGATCGTCTGGCCCTCATGGCGCGTCGGGAGTTCGCCCCGCAGGCGTCGCTGTACTGCCAGCTCAACGTCTACGGGGCGGTCAAGCTGGCGTCGTCGGGCATGCCGCGGGTGACCATGGCCTACGAGGTGCGCCGGAGCGACGGGACGCTCTACACCAACGAGGCCCGCAGCCTCATCCTCCCCACACCGGAAGGGGCCCTGTCGCGCATCATCGGGTTTCCCCTCGGGGTCGCCCCCCCCGGGGACTACGAGCTCGTGATGAGCGTGAAGGACGAGCTGTCGGGGAAGACCGTCGACCTGCGCGAGCCGTTCACCGTGGTCGCGGACGCCGCGACCCCTCCGGCGACGGCCCCGGCAGCGGACGCGCCACCGGCGGCGCCGGCCTCGACGGCGTCTCCCGAGCCCGCGGAGCCCACCGGAAGGTAGGCGCCACCGGCGATTCGACGGGGCGCTCGTCCCCGCTGCGTGGGATGCACCGTGCCTCCTTCCCGTGCGGCCCGGGCGTGGAAACGGTTGACTCGGGGTGCATAGTTGGGGCCGTGCCGCGCGGCGGCGCCCTGCAGAGACGACAATCGAGGTTTCGACGACTCAACGGAGGATGACGATGAGATTCAAGACAACCTGGCGGCGACCCGGGCTCACCGCTCTGGCTCTGGCCGCGGTGGCGCTCCTCGCCACGAGCGGCGCTCCGGTCGCGGCGGAAGAAGGCGGGGGGCTGCGCCTGCTGGTCATCGGTGCTCACCCCGACGACCCGGACAAGATCGGTGGGACCATGGCCCGCTTCGTCGAGCTCGGCCACACCGTGAAGTTCGTCTCCCTCACCAACGGCGACGCCGGTCACCAGAGCCTGGGCGGCGGACCCCTGGCCCGGATCCGCACCGAGGAGGCCCGCTGCGCGGGCGAGGTGCTCGGCTCCGAGTACATCACCCTCGACAACCACGACGGGGAGCTGATGCCGACCCTCGAGATGCGGCGCCAGGTCATCACCGTGATCCGGGAGTTCAAGCCGGACATGGTGTTCACCCCGCGGGTCGACGACTACCATCCCGACCACCGGGCCACCGGCGAGCTGGTGCGCGACGCGGCCTACATGGTCACCGTCCCGAACGTGGTGGCCAAGACCCCGCACCTCGAGAAGAACCCGATCTTCGTCAACGTGGAGGACCGCTTCTCGAAGCCCACCCCCTTCGACCCCGTGATCGTGGTCGACATCGGCCCGGTGGTGGAGAAGAAGGTGGACATGTACCACTGCCACACCTCCCAGATGTACGAGTGGCTGCCCTACAACCGGGGCGGCCTCGACCAGGTGCCGGAAGGCGAGGCCGCCCGCCGCGCCTGGCTGGCCGAGCACCTGAAGGGGCAGTGGCGCCGGACCGCCGACCGTTTCCGCGACAAGCTCATCGAGCTCTACGGCGAGGAGAAGGGCTCCAAGGTGGAGTTCGCCGAGGCCTTCGAGATCTCCGAGTACGGCTCGGTGCCCTCGAAGGACGAGCTCAAGAAGCTGTTTCCGTTCTACTGACATTCCGAGAGCGCCGCCTCGCGCCACGCTCTCGGAATCCTGTGCTCGAGATCCAGGGCCGTCGAGGCCGCGGCGGCCGGGCCCCGGCGAGGACCCCGCTTCACTTCGAAGCCTGCGGGCCCGCAGCCGGGTCGCCGACCGCGGCCGCCAGAGCCAGGGGAGCCGACAGAGAGACCCGGAAACGGAGAACGGCAAGAAGGAGAACGGACACGACAAGTCCCGAGTCGGACGCTCAAAGCAGCCGACTCGGGACGACTGTCAGTCCGCCCGCACCTTCTTGAACGACGTGAACAGGAAGTAGGTCCCGACCACGGCCACGAGGGCCATCACGGAACCCGTGACCGGCCGCTGGTACACGAAGCTGCCGATGGAGAACAGGCTCGAGTAGATCACCACGCAACCGACGAACACCAGGAGGATCTGGATGGGCATCTCCCAGGGCACCCCGTGGTCCTTCTCGTCGATCATGTCGCCGTCGGCGCGGGCCTCCTCCACGACCTTCCTCCAGCCCGGACCACCCGGCCGGGTCAGGCGGTAGAAGGAGCGCAGCGTCTTCTGGCTCTCCGGCTTCGTCAGCAGGGTCGTGGCGACCCAGGCGATCGTGGTGATGACCAGGGCGATGAGCAGCTTGATGGGGAACACGGTCCCCGACAGCGCCTTGGCCCCCATGTCCGCGTAGCCCGCCGGCAGCGGGTACATCCCGCCGAACAGGTGGGCCAGCCACAGGTCGTCCACCCAGAAGACCAGGATGACCGCGTTGACCGTGGCCACGATCATGGCCACCACCTCGGTCCAGGCATTGATGCGCCACCAGAACCACCGCAGCAGGTAGATCAGCCCGGACCCGGCCCCCGAGAGGAGCAGGATGTTGAAGGCCTGGGTGGCGTCCTCGAGGAACATGAGCGAGAGCGAGCCGGCCAGGACCATCAGCAGGACGGTCGAGATCCGACCCATGAGGACCATGTCCTTCTCGCTCGCGTCCGGCCTCACGAATCGCTTGTAGAAGTCGTTGACCACGTAGGAGGACCCCCAGTTCAGGTGGGTGCCGATGGTCGACATGTAGGCCGCGATGATGGACGCCACCACCAGGCCCAGCCAACCCGGGCCCAGCTTCGAGAGCATGACCGGATAGGCCACGTCGTCCCGCAGGTACTCGCTCGTGATGGCGGGGAACTCCCGGCCGATCGACTGCAGGTCCGGGTAGATCACCATCGAGGCCAGGGCCACGATGATCCACGGCCAGGGACGAAGCGCGTAGTGGGCGAAGTTGAAGAGCAGGGTGGCGCCGATGGCGTTCTTCTCGTCCTTGGCCGCCAGCATGCGCTGGGCGATGTAGCCTCCCCCTCCCGGCTCCGCCCCCGGGTACCAGACCGACCACCACTGCACCGCCACGGGGATGATCAGCAGGGGCACGTACACCGCGGGGTCGGTGAACTCGGGGACGAAGGTCAGCTTGTCCTTGAGCGCGGGATGGGTCAGCAGGGCCTTGAGCCCCCCGACCTCCGGCTGTCGCACCGCGACGACCGCCGCCAGGACCGCACCGAACATGGCCACGCTGTACTGGAAGAAGTCCGCCCAGATGACCCCCTTCAGCCCTCCCAGCGACGCGTAGATGACCACCACGATGGAGGCCCCCACCACCGTCTGCCAGGGCTGGAGGTTCAACATGACGGCCCCGATCTTGATCGCGGCGAGCGTCACGGTTCCCATGATCAGGACGTTGAAGAAGAGGCCGAGGTAGATGGACCGGAATCCCCTCAGGAACGCGGCTGCCTTGCCGCTGTAGCGCAGCTCGTAGAACCCGAGGTCCGTCATCACGCTGGACCGGCGCCAGAGCTTGGCGTAGATGAACACCGTCACCATGCCGGTGATGAGAAAGGCCCACCAGGCCCAGTTCTTGGACACCCCGTTCTCGCGGACCATGCCCGTGACCAGGTTCGGCGTGTCGGCGGAGAACGTGCAGGCCACCATGGAGATCCCGAGGAGCCACCACGGCATCCCGCGGCCACCCAGGAAGAACTCGGAGGAGCTCTCGCCCGCGGTCTTCGAGGCCACCCACCCGATGCTCAGGACGATGAGGAAGAAGACGCCGATGATGATCCAGTCGACGGTTCCCAGTACCATGATCTACACCCCTGTTTCAGTCTCCTGCACGTCCCGGGCACCCGCCCGGGTGCCCGGCCTGCAGCTCGATCTTCCGTCGACCGTCTCCCGTGGTCGCGCTCCAGACGGGGGCGCTTCGGGCGCAAAGACTACCGCCATTGCCTCCGAACAGCCAAATCCGTGTCGTCCCGGCGGCAATCGACGACTCCGCCGCCCGGTCGCGGCGTCGGGCGTGTCGGGCCCGCCGTCGCCGCTTCCTCTCACTCGCGGACGATCGCGACCGTGCAGTGGATCCCGCCGTTGCGGAGGAGCATGTGCCGCGCGAAGACCGGCACGACCTCGTAGGAAGGCGGCAGCGAGCGGCCGAGCCCCTCGAGGATGCGGTCCTCGGCCTCCCCCAGCCCGAAGCGTGGAACGAACAGGGTGCGATCCACGAGGAGGCTGTTGACGTAGCTGATGCCCGACCAGGGCACCTTCAGGTCGCGATCGCCCCCGAACCGTGGCACCCGCACCACCCGGAAGCCGAGCTCCTCGAGCGCGCGCACCGCGGCGTCGATTCGTTCCTGGTTGGCCGGCGGCTCGCGGCGGAGCTGGCTCTCCACGATGGAGAGGACGGCCAGGTCCCTCGTGGACTCCGTCCGGTCGAGAAGGGCCGCCCCCGCCCAGTCACCGAGGAGTGACCGATCCGAGGACAGGAAGATCTCCAGGCCCCGGTCGCTGAAGCACTCGGCGGGCGAGGCGGGACAGTGGGCCGCCACATAGCGCTCCATGCGCCGCCCGAGGCCCGCGACCTCGGTCCGGGGCCAGCCCTCCCGCGCCTCCGCCTTGGCCCGCTTCAGGAGCCTCTCGACCTGCCTTCGGCCGTCGGAGAGGGCATCGGGCCGGGCAAGGTGCTGCCGAAGCTCGGCGAGGGTCGGCGGAGGCGTCGGCCCCAGCTGCTCCGCGAGGAGCGCGGCCGCCGCCTCGGCCAGCGCGCGGTTGCCGGAGACCGGCTGGGACACGAGCGCGATGCGGTCGGCGGGGAGGAACGCGACGAAGTAGTCGACGTGGGGGGCGAGCCCGGTGAGGTCGACCGAGACGTCGGCGCCGAACTCCCGCCGCAGGACGTAGGCATACTCTTCCGGGCTGAGGTCCTTCCCCCAGTAGGCCCGGGCGGAGTCGCCGAAGACGAGCACGAGGCGGTCGGGATCACGCGGGTCGCGGACGAACTGGAGGTCGCCCCCTTCCCAGGAGAGGTTGGACCGTGCGAATCGCGGGTCCTTGAGGGAGTCGAGCATCGGGCGGAACGGCTCTCCATCCTCGCGCCGGCCCTCGAAGAGCCGCCGCGTCACCAGGATCCGCTGCGCCCTCGCGGCACGACCGCTCTTCAGGTAGTCCTGGGCCCACGGGTTGGCCAGCGAGGGCACCCGGCTGCGGCGCCAGTCGACCCTGCCGGCGGAGTCTCCGTAGTGGAAGTCCGCCGCCTCCTCGTACCAGCGCTCGGCCAGCTCCCACCGGGTCCCCAGGGTGATCGGGATCGGCCGCGGAAACGCCTTGACCAGGTCCTTGCTGATGTCCAGCGAGTCACCGAAGACCTGCGTGCGCCCTGCCAGGAAGCTCACGCCGTCCACGTTGACGAACAGCTCGCGAACGGGAAGGTCCTCGGGGTCGGCCCGGAAGCCCGCAACGGTGGGGGTGTAGTCGACGTGGCACGTCCCGCCTCGGCCCTTCCGGAGCACGCTCGGATCGAAGGGCGCGCCCCGCTCCCGGAAGAGCTCGCGGAGCTGCTCCCCGGTCTTCGCGCAGAGCCGGGTCAGCGCGCCGGGCTCGACGGCGTCCGGGAAGTCCAGGCCGACGGCCACCACCTCCCGGCGGGGCTCGGCGGCACGAGCCGACTCCCGGCCGGCGGGGGCCAGCAGGACAGTCGAGAGCCAGAGGACGACGAGTCGAGCGCGCAAGATCTCCCTCGGCCGTCGCGTGAGCGGCCCCAGGACCAGCCTGACGGATTGGACCGGGACGCGCGTCCGTCCGGCGGGCGCAAGATGCAAAAGGTTGTGAAGACGTGCCCGGGGACCGCCCCGCGGGGCCGATCAGGCGCCAGGTTCGCCCGTGCCCGGAGACGACTGGCGGCGGGGCGTCAGCGGCCGAACCACCAGGCGAGCTTCACCACGAGGACGTCGTCGGCCGGAGAGCCGAAGAGGTCCCGGGCATCGCCGCCGAAGCTGAACTCCCCCGGGTTGGCCTCGTTCTGCCGGCGCTGGGTCCACGCGACGTAGAGCGCGGAGCCCAGGCGGAACTCCCAACGGAGGACGGCGTTGACCCGCAGCGACTTGAAGTTGAAGTCGGGGTTGGCGAGGGCGAACGGCTCCGCCGGTCCCCCGGCGTCGGGGTCGATGAGGTAGTCGCCCCCGGGACCCCGGACGATGGTGCCGACGTCTCTTCCGTAGACGGGGAAATCGAAGGTCCGGGGGGCGCCGAGCTGGCTGATCTCGGGGTACGCCCCCGACGAGAGCAGCACCTGGGTGTAGAGCTGGAGGGACAGCTTCGGCGAGAAGACGAGGTTCAGCCGGAGGGGAATCGTGACCTCGTCCTGGTCCAGGGTCCCGAAGACGTAGCGGGCCCCGAAGGTCTCGGTGGCGGTCGGGTCCTCCACCACCCGCAGGTACTGGCTGATGTTGTGCTGCCTTCGATACGTCGGCTCGATCGAGAAGGTCAGGGCCGGAAACGGCCGGTAGTTCACGCCCACGCCGGCCCGGCGGGTCCAGCTGCCGAAGTTCACGTCCTGGAACTGGCCGAAGGCGCCCACCCAGAACCGACGCGCCCGGTCGCTGTTGACCGTGAGCTGGCCGCTGCGATACCCCGGGCGGATCGTCATCGGCCCACCCCGGGTGAGCTTGTCGTTCCAGGTGTCCCACGCGCCCCCGGCGTCGAGGGCGAGCTCCCAGTAGTTCCGGAGGAGGGCCTTCGCCTGCGCGGTGATCCCGTTGCCGTTGGAGTCCCCCCCGAAGTTGTAGGTCCACCACTTGGAGACCCACACCTGGCGCGAGCGGGTCCACCGATCGGGGGTGAGCTTGCGGAAGGTCACCATCCCGTGGCCACCGAGGCGGTCGGTCTGCGTCTCGAAGCCCAGGTCGTTGACCTCGAGGCCCGGGCTGACCCCCCAGACCCCGACGTCGAGGAGCACGTTTCCGGTGTTCCGGTGGATGTTCGTCCGGCCGCTCCATCCGGACAGGGACGTGCGGCCCGGGTCGAGGGTCACGTAGTCGGCATCGGGCCGCTGGTAGTACCGCTGCTCGGCATTCTGGAGCCGGAGGACGGACTCGCGGCTGCCCTGCACGGTGCCGGCGGAGCCCCCCCCGTCCAGACCCAGTCGTGGCGGGCGTCGAGGAAGTAGTGGCCGTCCACCCCGCCGACGAAGGCCTGCTTCACGAGGCGGCGGTCCAGGCCCGACTCGGCGTTCAGGCGGCGGCTCACTGCGGTCCCGATGAAGCCGATGGCCCCGCGGCTTCCGAGCTCGCGCTGGGCCCTCCCCACGAAGTAGTTCGTCAGGGGCTCGACCTCGATCCGGGCCCGGACGCCCTCGTCCGAGAGCTTCGCGAACTCGCTCCCGGTCACGGCGTCGAGGACCCCCACCGTCCAGCCGCTGGTGGTGCGCCCGGTGAGCTTGGCCGCGCCCAGGATGGTGGTGAACGCCGGCGAGTCCACGTACTCCGCCCGGGCGAGCCCCTGGGGCTCTCTCCCGATGCGACGCGAGTAGAAGAGGATCGGCTCCGGGAAGTAGAAGGTGATGTACTCGCTCGCCCCGCTCCGGCCGAAGTTGGCGAAGACCTGGGACCCCTCGGTGAAGAACGGCCGCTTCTCCTCGAAGAAGACCTCGTACTCGGAGAGGTTGACGACGGCGGGGTCGACCTCGACCTGCCCGAAGTCGGGGTTGAGCGCGCCCACGAGGGCCATGTTGGTGCCCACCCCGAGCTTGAAGTCGAGCCCCGCGCCTCCGAAGAGGCGCGAGCCGTCGTTGAACGGGTCCCCGGCGCTTTCCGGGGCGATGTACTCGGCGCGCCCCGACACGTAGGGCAGGAGCTCGACGTGCTTGCCGGGGGCCACGTCGGCGATCTCCTCGAGGTGGGCCATGCGCGAGGCGACACCGCTCTCGTTCTTCGGCACCAGCTCGAGCCAGGTCTCCTCGGTCTTGCGGTAGACGAAGCGCCGGGCGTTGATCCCCCACGCGTGGCCCGGCGTCGCGGGAAAGCGCAGCTGCGAGAAGGGAATCCGCATCTCCACGGTCCAGCCCTCGTCGTCCACCGTCACCGCCGATTCCCAGACCGCGTCCCAGGTGTCGTCGAAGAAGTTGTCGTCGTAGATGGCGGAGTCGCGTTGTACGCCGGCCGCGCTCACCTCGAAAGCGACGCCCGAGCGGTGGTCGTGGTACGGGTCGAGGAGAAGGGTGAAGACGTCCGTCTCGGCCTCGAGGTCGCGCCGGGACAGCTGGCGCACGATCCGGCCGGGCTCGCTGTCGTGCAGCCGCACCCCCACGTACAGCGCGTGGTCGTCGTAGAGAAGGCGCAGCTCGGTGGCCTCCGTGGCCGGCTCCCCCTGGTTCGGGTCACGCTGGGTGAACTCGCCCGCGACCGCGGCCCGGGCCCAGGCCGCCTCGTCGAGCCGCCCGTCCACGGCGACGGGCCGCCGGTCGCGCGCGAGGTCGGACGGACCGACCGTCGTGGGCCATCGCATCCGGCGCCCGACCGCCAGGCCGAGGCAGAGCAGCGCCGGGAGAGGCCTGGCGAGGCGCCGCGCGACGCCGCTCTTCTGGTTGCTCGGCCGAATCGTCACTGGGGTCCTCGTCGCGCCGGGGATCGACGCCTCTGGAGCGCTTGAATATAGCCGCCGAAGGCCACCGTGCGCGAGCGCGCCACCGAAGACCGGAGTCAGCTCGTCCTGCCAGCCACCCCCTCACCGCTCGGCGGCCGCCTTTCCGTACTCGACGGCGGCGATGACGTTGGACTCGGTCATCAGGAAGTCGGCGTACCTGGAGGCGGTGAAGGGGCACGGCGATTCGAAGACGTGGCTGGTCGGCCCGGAGAAGCCGAAGCGCGCCGCCTCGTCCGCTCGAGACCAGCGGGTCCTGCGAGACGGGGGCGCGGAAACGCCGAGGAAGACGCTGTCTCGTGCCAGCGCTGCGAGCTCGGGCACGTCTCGGCCGACCGTCCGGCGTCGCCGAAGTCGAGGGGAACCAGCCAGCCCCCGCTCACGCAGGAGCTCCGCGGCCCGCGGCAGGAAGCGGGCCCGGTCCACCCAGTCGATCGAGCCGCAGGCGACGATCAGGTCGAAGCTGCCGTCGCGAAACGGGCAGCTCCTCCGCCGACGACGCCAGGTAGTGAAGGTGCTCCCCGCGCCGGGCGCGCAGGAGCATGGGCACCGAGGCGTCGACCCCGACGACCTGCCGGGCCAGGCTCGAGCAACGCCACCGACGACAGCCCCGTGCCGCAGCCGACGTCGAGGGCCCGCGGCAGAGGCTCCTGCGCCCGGATCAGGTCGCGCACCCGGGCGAAGACCTCGGGGTGGAGAAAGGGCCGGGCCGACGCGTAGCCGGCCGCCACGCGGTCGTGCTCGAAGAGCCGGTGCGTCGTGGTCGGGTCGGGAGCGGGATGGTTCATGCGGGTGGGGCTCGCTGAGGGCGGATGATCTCACGGGCGAGGATCGGGCCCGAAAACCCTATCGGGGCGAGTCGATCGGGGCTAGGCTACTTCGGAGACTCTTGCTCCGCACATTCTTCGGGTCGGAGCGGGGCCACCGGCTCGGTCACAGGCCGCGACCCGGGCGCGGGAGCTGGAGGCAGTCGACCGGAGCGCTGCTCGGGGAGGAGCTCTCATGGTCGGCCTGCTCGCGCGCAGGCTCGGACCGCGTGGTCGGTCGCCACGCCCGTCGCGCGCTGCTCCGTGCCTCACGCCCTCGCGCGGCTCGTGCCCGGCCTGCGCCTCTCGCGCCGGTGGCGAACGACAGCGTCGCTCAAACCAGGCCGCCGCTCGCGCCATTCCAGGAGAGGTCTGGCTCGGTCCGGACGGCAAGCCCGCTGCCCTTCCACACCGACGACGAGGTCCTGGAGTTCCTCCGCGACGGCCGGGTGGTGGGCCGCGAGAAGGCACCCGAGGGGATCACCCGACCGGACATGCTGCTCCTGGAGCGCGACGGCGTCCGGGCGCGGGCGATCTTCCGAACGGTCAGGCAGGAGAAGCGGCGGACGCGCATCGCCGGTCGCTACTACGTGCGCATTCGTGGACTCCTACGCCCACGAGCGCGCCGCCTACGTCTTGGCCGAGCGGCTCGGCTTCGATTTCGTTCCGCCGGTCGTCGACCGCAGGGTCGACTCCACGGAGGGGACCGTGCAGATCTGGGTGGAGGGCACGCTCGACTGGACCGCCGCCGACTTCAGGTATCCCAGCCCCATGGCGTGGGTGAAGAAGGGCTGGGACCGGGACTTCTTCGACAACCTGATCCTCAACATCGACCGAAACAGGGCAACATCCTCGTCGGGCCCGACTACGAGCTCTGGCTGATCGACTACACCCGGGCCTTCCAGCCCCAGGCCGAGCTGCTCGATCCCGAGACGCTGAGAGGGTCACCCGGACGGCCTGGGACCGGCTGCACGCGACCAGCGACGAGGAGCTGAAGGATCTGGTGAGGAGCTCTTGGACGCCGAGCAGCTGGCGGCCCTGGTCGCGCGTCGAGCGCTCCTGGGGGAGCACGTCCAGCGCCTGGTCGCCGAGCACGGGGAGGCCGCCGTCTTCTATTGACTCGTTCCGAGGACGCCGCCGTTGCCCATGGTCCTCGGAGCCCCGTCCCTTGCCGTTCCCGGACCGGTGGAATAAGCTCCTCCATGCTGTCGCCCCGCACCCGAGGGCGCCACGGAACGGCCTCCCCGTGGAAGCTGTGCCGGCCTCGGGGGAGCCCCAATGGAGGACATCTCATGAAGGCAAGACTGGCTTGTTGTCTCCTCGCGGGCGTCTGCGCCCTCTCCCTCGCCTGCGCGCCGGCCGAGACCCCGCCCGCCCCAGGAGGAGCCGCAGGCCGCCGTCGATCCGTGCGAGGGCCTGAACACGCTCACCGACGCCGAGAAGGCCGAGGGCTGGGAGCTTCTCTTCGACGGGAAGACCATGGCCGGCTGGCACGGGTACAACGGTCAGAGCACCGAGGCGTGGATGATCGAGGACTGCGCCCTCAAGTCGGTGGGCACCGAGGGCAACTACGGCAGCGACATGCGCGCCGATGTGGCCACGGACCGGGAGTTCACGAACTTCGAGCTGGCCATCGACTGGAAGGCCACGACGGCCGGCAACAGCGGCCTCATGTACGGGGTCATCGAGGACCCGAAGTACGACGCCGCCTGGAAGACGGGACCCGAGTACCAGTTCGTCGACGACGTGGGCTTCCCGGACAAGCTCGAGGAGTGGCAGAAGGCCGGCGCCAACTACGCCATGCACCTGCCGAACGACCAGAAGGTGCTCAAGCCGGTCGGAGAGTGGAACACCACGAAGATCTTGGTCAACGGCCCGCACGTCGAGCACTGGCTGAACGGCAAGAAGATCCTCGAGTTCGAGCGCTGGACCGACGAGTGGAAGAAGCTCAAGAACTCCGGCAAGTGGAAGGACGCCCCCGACTACGGAGACGCGAAGACCGGGCGCATCGTGATCCAGGACCACGGGAGCGTGTTCTGGTTCCGGAACATCAAGATCCGAGAGATCGAGGACACCGCGGCCGACGAGTAGCTGTCATCCCGGGCCCGCCGCGCTGAGCGTCGGGCTCGGAATCCTGCTCTCAAGATCCCAGGGCCGTCGAGGCCGCGGCGGCCGGGCCCCGGCGAGGACCCTGCCTCACCTCGAAGCAGGCGGGCCCGCAGCCGGGTGGCCGACCGCGGCCGCCCGAGCCAGGTCGGAGATGCTCTCGGATCCTCCGTTGCTCCCGACGCCTACGGAAGGAGCTCGAACTCCTCGGTCAGGTCCGGAACCTGCCGGCTCTGGCAGTTCGGGAGCACCGTGAGCACGGTGTACCGGCCGGGGGCCAGCTTCTCGGTGTCCACCCACCCGACATAGCGGATCATCCCGGCCTCGCGATCCGGAAGGGCCTGGCCGCCGGCGCTCACCTCGTCGGGTCCCACCCATTCCTCGCCGCGGAGCAGGCCCATGCGCATCCCCTGCTCCTCCGCCACCGCGAGGTCCTCGGCGGTGGCGTTGTAGAGGTGATACGTGCAGTAGACGACGTTGCCCGGCCGGACGGTCCTGACGGGCTCCGGCGAAAGGCGGAGGTCCCCCGCCGCCAGGAGGTCGCCGGGCCGGGTCTCCGCCGCGGGCTCCGGGTCCTCCTTCGATGGGGGGTCGCGCGGTGTCGCCTGTCGTGTCAGCAGGAGCGAGCTCGGGGTCGAGGACCCGGTGAGGCTGGGCGCTTCGAAGGAGGACTCGAAGGTCCCCATGCGCCCCGAGCGATCGTCACGAAGGAGGACCTTCAGTGAGTAGCGCCCCGGCGCGAGGTCGATCCGGCCGTTGTAGGCCAGGTAGAGGGTGGGTCGTCAGCGGCCACCTCCAGGAACTCCCGCTCGATCTCGGGCCGCAGATCCTGCTCGAGGATCACCGGCATGGACTCGAAGACCTGGTCCCGGACCCGTACGAGGACCTTGGCCTCCAGCTTCGGCTTCTTGCCTCTCTTCGCCGCCAGCTCGCCGGGCCGGACACCGGCGCTGAACACCATCGCGGTCCGGCCTTCGGGGGCAGCGAAGAAGCTGACACGCGCCTTCACCGGAAGGTCCGCCGGTGACTCCGAGAGGAGGGCTCGGTAGACCGCAGCCGCCCTCTCCTGCGACGACTGGTCCTCGTAGGGCCTGGGCTCGTAGTAGCCCCGGGGGGCCCGGAGCTCGACGCCGGGACGGCTCACCGACACCTTCAGCCTGCGAAATCGCCCACTCTCGCTCGCCTCCCGCGGCGCGTAGCCCAGCACGTAGTAGTCCGACGAGTCGTCGAGGATGCTCTGCAGGATCGCGCTCGCGTCGTTGGAGTCGACGATGGACCGACCCTCGGTGCTCTGGGCCAGGGTGACGAGGCCGTTGACGCCCTGGTTCCGGGCCACCGGGAGACCGAGCGTCTCCGGGGTTCGGCTCCGGCGCCCGCTCGCCCAGGGGTTGCTCACCCGGCGATCCTCCACCGGCACGTTGGCCTCGAGGCCGCGAGAGTCCAGCGTGAAGATGCTGACCCGGTGCCGCAGGGCGGTGGCGGCGATCTGGTCGAGGAGCTCGGTGTGCGCCCCCTCGATGTTCAGCCCGGATCGGTAGAGCAGGATCATCTTCTTCCCGGGGAACGCCGCCATGCGCTCGATGAGGTCCAGGTAGCGGAGAAGGGCCAGCTATGTCTGCTGGAGGTCTGAACGGGAGATCAGCTGTTGCCCTGGATCACGGCGCGGCGGAGTCGGCCTCGGCGAGAGGCGGCCACCAGGAGGCGAGGTCCAGCTCGACCTCCTCGAAGGGCTCGGTCCGGACCTTGTCCTGGTCACCACACGAGAGAGCCACCACCCAGCGACCGGTCTCCAGCCGATACACCTCGAGAACACGGGCCAGAGGGTCGACGAACCACAAGTGCTGCAGCCTCTCACGCGAGTAGAGGTTCATCTTCCGGACTCGATCGACGTGAACGGTCGACGGGGACGCGATCTCGCACGCCCAGTCCGGGACCAGCTCCGCATACGGAGTCGAGGGGTAGACCGGCATGCGCTCCAGACGCCAACCGGCGAGGTCCGGCACGACCACGTCCTCACCGAGGTGGAGCTCAGGCTCGAAGAGAACGCGCCAGCCACCGGGGCCGCGCCCACCTTCACCCTTCCGGCGGAAGGGAAGCGTGTCATCGTACAGGGCACCGGCCGCGTGGGCGTGGGGGAGCGCCGGGCGCGGCGTCGCGTAGGGCTCGCCGTCACGTATGCTCCTGTATTGCGATAGAATACAAAGGAAAGGAGGTCCGGTGTCGAGAGTCGTGACCATGCGTCTGGACGACGAGACCTATCGCGAGCTGTCGGAGGCCGCGAAGGCGGAGCACCGGCCGCTGTCGAACCTCATCGAAACGGCCGCCCTCGAGCGAATCCGCGAGCAGCAGTTCGTGGACGACGCCGAGATGGCGGAGATTCATGACAACGAGAAGCTCCTCGCGCGCCTCCGGAAGGGCTCTCGCCAGGCCCGCCAGCGCAAGGGCCGCTTCGTTGGCTGAGTACCGTCTCTTCGAGACGGAGCAGTTCCAGGAGGACCTCCAACGGCTGGCGAAGAGCGGGCATTCCCGCGTCGTCGCGAAGCTGCGCGACGTCGTCTACCCGCAGCTGTCACAGCACCCGCACTTCGGTTCGAACATCAAGAGGCTTCGTGGTCACAGCCCCGATACCTGGCGGTATCGTATCGGCGCCTGGCGCTTCTTCTATGAGATCGACGATGAGGAGCGGATCGTGTTCCTCATCGCGGCGGCCCACCGCGGATCGGCGTACTGACCTGGCGGGAACGGCGGTCCGGCTCTACGACGCGTCACACGGACATCTCCACTGTGCCTGGACACAATGCGCGCCTGTGACTCGGTCCAGACGATGAGTGGGTGGAACTCAACGGGGAGGACTCCGAGCACGCCGTCCAGGCCGCGCTCTCGGAGTGATCAGACGAAGCTCTTCAGGAACCTCAGCGACTGCGTCAGGGCCTGCTTCCGCCGCTCCAGGGAGCCCTCGTAGGCCCGGTCCTCGACCTCGACACACACCGGACCCTCGTAGCCCGTGTCGCTGAGCACCGAGAAGAACCGGCCCCAGTCCACGTCCCCGAGCCCGGGCAGCTTGGGCTTGTGGTACTCCAGGGGCGCGGCCATGACCCCCACGTCGTCCAGGTCGTCCCGGTCCACGCGCGCGTCCTTGGCGTGCACGTGGAAGATGCGGTCCCGGAACGCCCGGAGCGGCTTCAGGTAGTCCATCTGCTGCCAGACGAAGTGCGAGGGATCGAAGTTGAGGCCGAAGCTGGGGCTGGGGATCTCCTCGAACATGCGGCGCCAGATCCTCGGGGTCGCGGCCAGGTTCTTGCCTCCCGGCCACTCGTCCCCGGTGAAGATCATGGGGCAGTTCTCGATGCCGATCCGGACCCCGCTGTCCTCGGCCACGGCCACGATGGGGACCCAGGTCTCGACGAAGTGGTCCCACTGCTCGTCGATGGTCTTCGTCCAGTCCCGGCCCACGAAGGTGTTGACCTGGCCCACTCCCAGGAGCGGGGCGGCGCGGATGACGGTCTTGAGGTGCTCGACCGCAAGCTCGGCCTCCTCCGGGTCCGGGGACAGCGGGTTCGGGTAGTACCCGAGGCCGCTGATCGACAGGCCGCTCTTCTCGAACAGGGCGCGGACGGTCTTCGCCTTCGCCTCGTCCAGCGCCACGACGTCGACGTGGGTCACCCCGGCATAGCGGCGCTCCGCCTTCCCCGGGGGCCAGCAGCACACCTCCAGGCACTCGAAGCCCTCGGCGGCGGCGAAGGACACGATCTCCTCGAGGGAGAGGTCGGGGACGATGGCGGTCAGAAAGCCCAGCTGCATCGCTCTAGACCCCCTTGACGTCGACCCAGCCGCCCTTCTCGTTGCTCTCGAGGACGGCCTCGCACAGCACGACCTCGCGGTGCCCGTCCTTGAAGGTGGCGAACGGAGGCGTGGCCGCGAAGTCGCCCTTCTCGACGTACCCGTAGAAGGCCCGGAAGTGCTGCTTGAAGGTGTCGGCGTAGCCTTCGGCGTGGCCGCCGGGCACGCCCACCGCCCCGCGGGCGGTCGGCGAGAGGAGCGAGGGATCCCTCATGAGGACCTGGTTGGGGCCCGTCCTCTGGCCGATCCACAGGGTCTCGGGGTTCTCGCTGATCCACTCCAGCGCGGCCTTCTCGCCGGCGATCTCGTAGCGGAGGCAGTTCTTGCGCCCGGCGGTGACCTGGGAGACCCAGAGCGTGCCCCGGGCCCCGCCCTTGAACCGGATGAGGATGGCGCCGTAGTCCTCGGTGGTGATGGCCACGGGCTCGGTGTCGGCCTTGCTCCCGAGCTTGCCGGAGAAGGTCTCGACCTCGCCCTTCGGCCGCTTGCGGACGGGGTGGACGATCATCAGGTCGGCGCAGACGGCCTCGGCCTCCAGCCCGGTGATCGCGTGCACGAGGTCCAGCCAGTGGGTGCCGATGTCCGCCACCGCCCGCAGCGCCCCCCCCTCCTCGGCGAGGACGCGCCAGTTGTAGTCGGTCTCGAGGAGCAGCCAGTCCTGCACGTAGCTCCCGGCGACGTGGTAGACCTCGCCGACCTCGCCCCCCCGGACGCGTTCGCGCGCCTCGAGGTTGAGCGGATAGAAGCGGATGTTGTAGTTGACGGCGGCCGCCTGCTTCGGGTGCGCGGCGGCCAGGGCCACCAGCTCCGCCGTCTCCCTGGAGTTCATGGCCAGCGGCTTCTCGCAGAAGACGTGCTTGCCCGCCTCGAGGACGGCCTTGGCCATCCCGTGGTGCAGCCGGTTCGGGGTGACGATGTGGACGGACTGCACCGCGGCGTCGCCGAGCAGCTCGTCGAGCGACCCGTAGCCCTTCGGGAGGCCCTGGGCCTTCACGAAGCCCTCGGTCTCGTCGGATGAGACCCCCAGCGCCCCCACCACCTCGACGCCGGCGCGCCGGAGCCCCTCCGTGTGCACGCCCCCCATGAAGCCTGCCCCGATGACCGCCGCCCCGATACGCGCCATGTCTTCCTCCTCTGCTCGGTGTGTGGCCGAGATTCTCTCCTCTCGACGCCACCCGCCGCAAGATGCGGATGCTCGGGGACCGCGGCAGTCGCCGATGCGATAATCGGAGGCGAACGCGAGGCCGGGAAGGGAGATCGGACGGTGGGAGCTGGCCAGAGACAGAAGGACCGATGGCCGGCGGGGCTCGCCCTCGTCGCGGCGCTCCTCGTGGCCGCCTGCGGCGGCGGAGGCGGATCTGCGCCCACCTCGACCTCCCCACCCCAGCCTGCCCCACCGCCCAGCGCGGTCGTGGCCCTGGACGCCGGCAACTTCGACACCCACGTGGCCCACGGGGTCAGCCTGGTCGAGTTCTACCACCCCACCTGCTCCCACTGCCAGGCCATGGAGCCCGTGGTCGAGCAGCTGGCCAGGGACTTCAGGGACCAGGCGGTGGTGGGAAAGGTGAACGTGACGACGGAGCAGGTCCTCACCCAGAGATGGGGGGTCCGGGGCTACCCGACCTTCGTCGTGCTCAGGGACGGTCGCGAGGACGACCGATGGCTCGGGGAGACCAGCTACGCTCGGCTGGCCGGGATGATCCGCGCCGCCCTCGCCGCCTCCTGAGGCGTCTTCAGTAGCGGATGATCAGGGTGTTCGTGCGGGGGTCCACGGTGACGGAGCCCTCGGGGGCCACGAACCGCCGGAGGAGGGGGGCCATCTCCTCGGCCCTCGCGTAGGAGAGACGGTAGAGGGCGAGGTCCCCGCGGGCGGGGGGTCGGGCCTCCTTCAGGCGTCGGCGGCTCTCCGCCTCCTCGCGGAGGCGGGATGTCGGGGCCACCCACAGGACGCCGCCCTCCTCCTGGTAGCCGAGCCCACAGGCCCGAAGGGTGGTCTCCAGCACCTCGTGCCAGGGGACCCCGTGCACCTTGAGGGTCAGCGAGCAGTGGAGACCCGGATCGAAGACGACCTGCCTCCCCCCGAGCTCGACGAGGAGGCTCACGATCGGCTCGACCGGGGCCTCCTTCACGTCGATCGAGACACGGGCCTCGGTCTCCTCGCCGACCACGACCGGGACGGCCGCCAGCCCGGCGAGACCGAGAACGACCACGGCGCGTCTCAGGATCGTCATCCTCGCCCTCTCGGATCGACCATACCACCGCGGGGATGGCCGCACCGTGTGACAGATCCCACCGCTCCACGTGTCTCCGGGTGGTGGGAAGCACACTAGAATGCCCGGAGGAGAGCATCCGAGTGATCGGCACCACCGTCGCCCACTACCGCATCCTGGAGAAGCTCGGCGAGGGAGGCATGGGCGTCGTCTATCGCGCCGAGGACCTGACCCTGCGCCGGCAGGTCGCGCTGAAGTTCCTGGCGGCGCACGCGCTGGGTCGGGAGGACCAGAGGCGACGGTTCCTCCGCGAGGCCCAGGCCGCGGCCGCCCTGGATCACCCCAACATCTGTCCCATCTACGCCATCGAGGAGCTGGAGGACCAGATCTTCATCGCCATGGCCCTGGCCGAGGGCCACAACCTGAAGCGGCGGCTGGCGGGCGGTCCTCTCCCCCACCGCGAGGCCACCCACATCGCGCTTCAGGTCGCCAAGGGGCTCGACGCCGCCCACGCCGAGGGGATCGTCCACCGGGACGTGAAGAGCGCCAACATCGTGGTGACGGAAAGAGGCCACGCCCGGGTGACCGACTTCGGCCTGGCCAAGCTCCCCGGGGTGGAGCAGTCGGACCCCACCGTGGCCCTCGGGACCCCCGGCTACATGTCGCCCGAGCAGGTGCGGGCGGCACCGGTTGACCTGCGCACCGACATCTGGTCGTGGGGCGTCGTGTGCTACGAGATGCTGACCGGACAGCTCCCCTTCCGCGGCGACCACCCCCTGGCCGTGGCCCACGCCATCATCCACGACGCGCCCGCGGCCCCCTCGGCCCTCAAGCCGGACGTGCCCCGCTACTGGGACCGGATCGTGCTCCGCGCCCTCGAGAAGAAGCCGGAGGACCGCTTCGGACGGATCAGCGAGGGCGCGGCCTTCCTCGAGCGCGGCGAGGCCCCGACCTCGACCTCGGGGCGGCGGCGCGTGCCCCCGCCCCGGGACCAGCCCTCCATCGCGGTGCTGCCCTTCGCCGACATGAGCGCCGAGCACGACCAGGAGTTCTTCTGCGACGGGATCGCCGAGGAGATCCTCAACGGCCTCACCCGCCTGGGCGGGCTCCGGACCGCCTCGCGGACCTCGGCCTTCGCCTTCAAGGGCCAGCGCGAGGACGCCCGCTCGATCGCGAGCTGGCTGGGAGTCGAGACGGTGCTCGAAGGCAGCGTGCGCAAGGCTGGCAACCAGCTCCGGATCACCGCTCAGCTCATCGACGCCGAGCAGGGCTACCATCTCTGGTCGGAGAGCTTCGACCGCGAGCTGAGCGACGTCTTCGCCATCCAGGAGGAGATCGCCCAGCGCATCGTGCAGGCCCTGCGCGTCGAGCTGAACGAGCGGGAGAGGCGCGCGCTCGCCCGGCCGGCCACCCACGACGTGGAGGCCTACGAGCTCTACCTCCGGGGGAGGCAGTTCCTCTACCGGACCCGGCGCCAGGACCTCGAGTACGCCATCGAGATGTTCGAGCGGGCGAACCAGAAGGACCCTCATTACGCCCGGGCCCTGGCCGGCATCGCCGACTGCCGCTCCTACCTCTTCTCCTACTTCGGCGGACGTCAGGAGGACATGGACGCCTCGCTCGCGGCCAGCGCCCGGGCCCTCGAGCTCGCCCCCGACCTCGCCGAGGCTCACGCCTCCCGCGGCCTCGCCCTGGCCCTGAGCGGGCAGTTCGCCGGGGCGGAGCGGGAGTTCGAGTCGGCCCTGCTCATCGACCCCGAGCTCTACGAGGCCCACTACTTCTACGCTCGCACCTGCATGCAGCAGAAGAGCTGGGAGCGAGCGGCCCGGCTCTTCGAGCAGGCGAGCCGGGTGAAGCCGGAGGACATCCAGTCCCTCATGCTGCTCGGGCTGACCTGCCGCACGCTCGGCCTGACCGATCGCGCCGAGTCGGCGTATCGGGGCGCGCTCGAGAGGGGCCACCGCCACGTCGAGCTGAACCCCGACGACGCCCGCGCCCTCTACCTCGTCGCGCAGGCCCACATCGAGCTCGGTGAGAAGGCGAAGGGCCTGGAGTGGGGGCGCCGGGCGCGGGCGCTGGGGCCGGAGGACCCCTACGTCCTCTACGGGATCACCTGCCTGTTCACGCAGGTGGGGGAGGTCGAGGAGGCCGCCGCCCACTTCGAGCAGGCGGTCCGGGCCGGCTTCCGCAACCGGGCCTGGATCGAGATGGATCCCGACCTCGACCCGATCCGGGACCACCCGCGTTACCGGGCCGCCCTGGCGACCCTGGAAGACGTTCCGTCGGGTCAGTAGCGGTCCGTCACCGCGGTCGTCGCCACGTCCCACGGCGGCGGCACCCTGGGGGCTCGGCGGGGGCCCCGTCTGCGGACCCGCGCGCCTCGAAGTGGAGCAGGGTCCTCGCCGGGGGCCCCGCCCGCCGAGGCCCGCTGCCGCGCTCTCCAACGCCTTTGCCTGCGCGACTTCGGTGACACGACAATCGGTGTCGTCGTGTCTTCACTCGGTGGCGTCGGCCTCCGCGTCCCCCACCCCGAGGAAGTCGAAGACCGCGGCCTCGAAGAGCCGGGGCTCCTCCACCGGGCCGAAATGGCCGCTGTGCTCGAGCACCAGCCACTCCGAATGGGGCAGGAGGTCGTGGAGCGGCTTCACGCCCTCGGGTGGGATCATGTCGTGGGCCCCGGCGATCACCAGGCTGCGAACCGGGATCCCGGGAAGCAGGTCGCGGGCATCGAAGGTGGGCGCCTCCGCGTTGGCGTACGCGGCGTGGGGCCAGGAGAGCTCGGCCTCGGCGAAGATCCTCCCGAGGTGGCCGGGGGCCTCCTCGCGATCCGCGAAGAGGATCGGGAAGTAGTCCTCCATCCACATCTTCCGCTGGAGAGCAGTCTGCTCCGGAGCAGAGAGCTCGGGATCGGAGACCTCCTTCATGAACGCGGCGTAGGTGGCCCTCAGCTCCGGGTGCTTCTCCTGCAGGGCCGCCGCGTCCTCTTCGGTGAAGGCAGCCATCCCGTGGAGGAAGATGGCCGAGGACAGGGTCTCCGGGTGCTCGTGGGCGAGCCAGATCAGGTTCACCGCGCCGTTCGACCAGCCGATGGCGTTCACCTTGTCCAGGCCCAGGTGCTCCCGCAGGGCCTGGAAGTCGGCCCGGACGGCGGCCAGGCCCCGGTCGGCGTCCTCCCGGACGGCCTCCGAGCCCCCCATCCCTCGTGGGTCGAAGTAGACGAGGGTCAGCCGCTCCTCGAGGGGCCGGTACATCGCCCGCAAGGCGTCGAGGGAGAGACCCCAGGAGTTGGTGAGGGCCATGAGGACCGGCCCCTGCCCGTGGACCTCGTAGTGGATCTGGAAGCCGTTGAGGGTCGCCGTGAACGACCCGTTCTCCGGCCCCGGGGGCACGGGGGGCTCCTCCGACTCCGGGGCCTGGACGGTGCAGCTGCCGAGGGCCGCAAGCAGCGAAAGCACCATCAACGTCGACGGGGGTCTCATCTCTCCTCCTGCAGGCCCTGGGCCTCGGAGACGGGCGGGACATCCGCGAGGCGGAAGACCACGCAGTACCGGTAGGGGTCGCCGACCCACTCTTCGTAGCGGGCGACGACCTCGAATCCATCGGACGTCATCTCCGCCACCAGGTCCTCCTCGCGGATCCCGTGTCCGCCGCGATCGGGGACGCGGGGCAGATCGCCCCAGTCCTGGGGACGCAGGTCGATCACCGCCAGCCGCCCTCCGGGGCGGAGAGCGCGGCGCAGGCTCGCCCGCATGGGCTCGGGATCGGTGAAGTGGTGGTAGACCATGCGGAGGAGGATGGCGTCACAGCAGGCGTCGACGAGCCCGGTGTCGGTGGCGGTGCCGAGCACCGCGGTGACGTTCTCGAGGCCGTCTCGCTCAGCGCGGCTCGCGATGTCCTCGACGTGCTCGGCATCGATCTCGGTGGCGTAGACGTGCCCGGCGGGACCGACCTTCTCTGCGAGGCGCTCCGCCCAATCCCCGTCTCCGGCCCCCACGTCGGCGACCTGCATCCCCACGCGCAGGGCGAGGGCGTCCGCGACGGCAGCGGTCTCGGATGAGAACGCGAGAACGAAGCCGCCGGTGGCCAACCGAAAGACCACGACCAGGGCGCCGACCCACGAGACGAGACTGCGAGCGGTCACAGGAACCTCCTCAGTGCCCCGGTCCCATCATGGACCGGAGGCGGTCGCCGGGTCCAGGGGGCTCGAGGGACGGGTAGCTCGGTGCACCGCGGCGCGGACGGGTTAGAATTCACGCCGTCGTCCGCCTCGGGCCCGTCCCACGCCAGGATCGCGAAGCGGGGCGAACAGGGCCCCGCTCGAGGTCGTCACGAGTCCGAGGCAACTCACAGGCAAGGAGTCAGTTCGATGAGCGACCAGTACGCGCCCAAGCCGGAGCACAAGTTCACGTTTGGCCTCTGGACCGTCGGCAACCCCGGCCGGCGACCCCTTCGGGCCGCCCACGCGCCCCCATCTCTCGCCGGTGGAGATCGTCCACCTCCTGGGCGAGGTGGGGGCCTACGGCGTGAACTTCCACGACAACGACCTGGTGCCCATCGACGCCACTCCGGCCGAGCAGGACAAGATCGTCAAGGACTTCAAGAAGGCCCTGGCCGACACCGGCCTCAAGGTGCCGATGGCGACCACCAACCTCTTCTCCGATCCCGCGTTCAAGGACGGGGCCTTCACCTCGAACGACCCGCGGGTCCGCGCCTACGCCCTGTCCAAGACGATGAAGGCCATGGATCTCGGGGTCGAGCTGGGCGCGAAGGTCTACGTCTTCTGGGGCGGCCGCGAGGGTGTCGAGACCGACGCCGCCAAGGACGCCCTCGAGGCCGGCAAGCGCTTCCGCGACGCCCTCAACTTCCTGACCCACTACGCGAAGGACCAGAAGTACGACCTCGTCTTCGCCCTCGAGGCCAAGCCCAACGAGCCGCGACACGACATCTACCTGCCCACCACCGGCTCCTTCCTCGGCTTCATCGAGACCCTCGACCATCCCGAGATGGTGGGCGTCAACCCCGAGGTGGCCCACGAGCACATGTCGGGCCTCAACTTCATGCACGCGGTGGCCCAGGCCTGGGACGCGGGCAAGCTCTTCCACATCGACCTCAACGACCAGGCCTTCGGGCGCTACGACCAGGACCTGCGCTTCGGCTCGCACTCGATCAAGTCGAACTTCTTCCTGGTCAAGTTCCTCGAGGACGTGAAGTACCCCGGCATGCGCCACTTCGACTCCCACGCCTACCGCACCGAGGACGTGGAGGGGGTGAAGGACTTCGCCCGCGGCTCGATGCGGAGCTACCTGATCTACAAGGAGAAGGCGAAGCGCTGGAACGAGGACAAGGAGATCCAGGCCCTCGTCAAGGAGGTCGCCGACGTTCCCACCGACGGGCTGCCCGAAGGTCGACGGCTACTCCAAGGCCACCGCCGACGCCCTCAAGGGCTTCGCCTTCGACCGCGTCGCCCTCGGCGCCCGAGGCCTCCAGTACGAGAAGCTCGACCAGCTCACCATCGAAGTCATCATGGGAGTCCGGTAGCAGCAAAGGGAGCAAAGGGGTCAGGTCGTGAATGTTGAATTCGTCGCTCCTCAGGGGTCGAATTCAACATTCACGACCTGACCCCTCCGATTCCTCAGGAGCCAGACCATGGGACGACTGTTTCTGGGCGTTGACGTCTCCACCACCGGGGCCAAGGCGCTCCTGATCGACGAGAAGGGGAAGGTGGTGGCGACCGCCACCACCGCGCTGTCCCTCCAGACCCCGAAGCCGCTCTGGTCGGAGCAGGACCCGCAGGAGTGGTGGTCGGGCACCGCCGCCAGCATCAAGAAGGCCCTCACCGACGCCGGGGCGAAGGGCGAGGACGTCGCGGCGGTGGGCCTCACCGGGCAGATGCACGGCCTCGTGCTCCTCGACGGCGACCGGAACGTCCTCCGGCCGGCCATCCTGTGGAACGACCAGCGCACCGGGGCGGAGTGCGAGGAGATCGAGAAGCGGGTCGGCCGTTCGGAGCTCATCCGCGAGGTCGGCAACGTCGCCCTCACCGGCTTCACCGCGCCCAAGATCCTCTGGGTCCGGAACCACGAGCCCGACGTCTACGCCAGGGCGAAGCTCGTCCTCCTGCCCAAGGACTACGTGCGCCTGCGCCTCACCGGCGAGGCGGCCATGGACAAGGCCGACGGCTCGGGGACGATCCTCTTCGAGCTCAAGGCCCGGAACTGGTCGAAGCGCGTCCTGGACACGCTCGACATCCCCGCCGACTGGCTTCCGCCCGACCTTCGAGGGACCGGAGATCACGGGCAAGATCACGGCCGAGGCCGCGGCGGCGACCGGATTGGCCGCGGGAACACCGGTCATGGCCGGTGGAGGCGACCAGGCGGCGGGAGCGGTGGGCGCGGGAGCCGTGAGGCCCGGAGTCGTCTCACTGACCCTCGGCACCTCCGGCGTCATCTTCGCGACCACCGACTCCCCTCTCGTCGAGCCCGAGGGGCGGCTCCACGCCTTCTGCCACGCCGTGCCCGGCAAGTGGCACTTCATGGGCGTCACCCTCTCCGCCGCGGGCAGCCTGCAGTGGTACCACGACACCCTGACCCCCGACGACAGCTTCGACACGATCGTGGCGGAGGCGGAGCAGGCCCCGGCCGGCAGCGAGGGCCTGCTGTTCCTCCCCTACCTCTCGGGCGAGCGCACCCCCTACCCCGACCCCCACGCCCGCGGCAGCTTCGTGGGCCTGACCCTGCGCCACCGCCGCGCCCACATGACGCGTTCCGTGCTCGAGGGCGTGGCCTTCTCCATGAAGGACTGCTTCGCTCTCCTGCAGGGCGCCGGCCTCGGCGAGGCGAGCGAGGTGCGGATCGCCGGCGGCGGCGCCAAGGGAGCCCTCTGGCGGAAGGTCGTGGCCAGCGCGCTCGGCCTGCCCATGGTGACGGTCACCAGCACCGAGGGGGCCGCGTACGGGGCGGCGCTCCTGGGCGGCGTCGGAGCCGGGGCCTGGGCCAGCGTGGAGGAGGCCTGCGACGCCACCATCGCGGTGAGCGGGCGCGACGAGCCGGTGGCGGAGTGGACGAAGGCCTACGAGGAGCTGTACCCGCGGTACCGGGAGCTCTACCCGGCGCTCAAGCCGACGTTCGACGCGCTCGCCCACTGAGCGGGCAAGGGGCATGAGGCCTTCGAGTCGACGCCAGAGAACGGGCTTCGAACCGCGCCAGGGGAGCCGCGGGAGAGAGTGCGGAGGCGTCGTGGCGAGGTCAGGGGAGGTGGCCGTCAAAGAACGGAAACGGAAGATGCCGAGAGCGACGCGTGACGAAGCGCTCTCGGCATGATCAGGGCTGGTACTCGAACACCCACGTCTGGATGGTCGGGTTGAAGACGTAGGCGAACTCCTTCTCGAACTCGTCCTCCTCGACCTTGCCGTCCACGTCGTCCGTCTCGGACTTGATCTTGAAGCGGATGGTGCCGCGCCAGGGCGCCGCCGCGTTCCCGGGCTGCTCGACGACGTCGACGGACGCGACCGTCCAGGTCGCGCGCACGCCCAGGGACGTGTCCTGGTTCTCGTTCTCGGCCTTGAGGGCCGCCGCCTCCTGCTGCAGCTGGGCCACCAGCGCGTCACGGTCCGGGCCCTTCGGCTTGCTCGAGCAGCCGGAGAGAGCGACGGCGACGGCAATGGCGACGAGACCAAGGCTCCTGAGACGCATACCTGCCCTCCCTGTCCGGACCAAGCCTACTCCTCCGTCGCGCCGGCGTCGAGGTTGTGCTTCCGCATGTAGTAGCTCAGGTTGCGGGGGTCGATCCCCAGCAGCCGCGCCGCGTCCTTGCGCACCCCCCCGGCCCGGCGGTGGGCCGCCAGGAGCAGCTCCCGCTCGAGCTTGTTCAGGGCCTCGCGCAGGTTCAGCTCCCGATCGGCCACCGGTGTCCCGTCCGCCGGGGGCGCGCTCATGCCCGCCGAGGCCGCCAGGTCGAGGTCGTCCAGCCCGTGAGCGGGATCCAGGATCATCGCGCGCTCGATCACGTTGCGCAGCTCGCGTACGTTGCCGGGCCAGTGATAGACGGCCATCCGCTCGAGCGTCGTGGGCGGCAGCTCGGGGGCGGGCCGGCCCAGGCGCTGGGCCACCTGTCTCACGAAGTGCCGGGCGAGGAGGGGGACGTCCCCGCTGCGCTCCCGCAGGGGAGGGACGTCGATGCGGACGACGTTGAGGAGGTAGAAGAGGTCGGCCCGGAATCGCCCCTCCTTGACCTCGGCGTCGAGGTCGCTGTTCGTCGACGCCACCACCCGGACGTTGGCCCGCGTGGCCTGCTCGTCCCCGAGCCGCTCGAACTCGCCGTCCTGGATCACGCGCAGCAGCTTCGCCTGCCCCGCCGCCGGCATCGCCGCCACCTCGTCGAGCAGGAGGCTCCCCCGCTCGGCGAGCTGGAAGCGGCCCTCGCGGTCGGCGGTGGCCCCGGGGAACGATCCCCTGCGGTGCCCGAAGAACTCGCTCTCCCACATCTCGAGGGGCACCGCCGCGCAGTTCACCTTGACGAAGGGCCCCGTCCCCCGCGGGGAGAGGGCGTGCAGCCGTCGGGCCAGCAGCTCCTTGCCCGTCCCGGACTCGCCGGTGAGGAGGACCACCGAGTCCGTCGATGCCGCCGCCTCGACCATCGACTCGACGCGCTTCCAGGCCGGGCTCTGCCCCAGGACCTCCTCGGCCTCGTCGGCCACGGTGCTGCGGAGGTAGCGGACCTCGCGTCTGAGGGCACGGCTCTCGAGGGCGCGCTCGAGGGAGACCTCCAGGGCCTCCGGCTCGGCGGGCTTCAGGATGTAGTCGCTGGCCCCGGCCTTGAGGCACTCGACCGCCGAGGCCACGTTGCCGTGACCGGTGAGGATCACCACGGGGACGTCCGGCGCCGCGACCTGCATGCGGCGGACGAGCTCCAGGCCGTCCGCGCCCGGCATGCGGAGGTCCGAGAGCACCACGTCCACCGGGGCCCGGCCCAGGTGCTCCAGGGCCTCGGCCACGGACCCGGCCGGGCTCGCCTCGAAGCGGCGTGAGGACAGGATCTCCACCAGGGAGTCGCGCACATAGGGCTCGTCCTCGACGACGAGAACGCGCCCGCGTGCGCTCGTGCGATCGCTCATGGCACTCGTGCCTCCGTGTGGTCCTCGACCGGCGCCGAGGCGGCCTCGGTCAGGACCGGCAGCTTCATCCGGAAGAGCGAGCCCCCGCCGTCGCGGGCGTGCACGGTCAGCTCCCCCTCGTGCTGCTGCACGATGGTATGGCAGATCGACAGCCCGAGCCCCGTGGACTCGCGCGTGGAGAAGAACGGCTCGAAGACGCGGGGGCGATCGGCCTCGGCGATTCCCGGCCCCCGATCGGCGAAGTCCACCAACGCGTGGCCCTCCTCCCGCCGGGAGGTGACCCGCACCTCCCCCCTCTCCGGCTGGACCTCGCAGGCGTTGAGGATCAGGTTCACCGCCACCTGGCCCAGCATGACCGGGCTTCCCCGCACCATCAGCTCGCCGTCCGCCAGGTCGAGGGCGAAGCGGATGTGCCCGAACTCGCGCCGCGACTGCACGAACTCTCCGGTCTCACGCAGCACCCCGTTGAGATCCACCGGCGTCCGCGGCGCCTTCGCGGGGTCGGCGTGGGCCAGCACCTGACGCACGATGCCCGCGGCCCGGTCGAGCCCCTGGCGCACCGAGGAGACGTGCCGCTCCGCGGCCTCGGTGTCCCCTCGACCGAGGGCGTCGCGGGCCAGGCTGAGGTAGTTCGACATGCCCTCGAGGGGGTTGTTGATCTCGTGGGCGATGCCGGCGGCGAGCCGCCCCACCGTGCTGAGCCTCTCGGCGTGGAAGAGCTGCCGCTCCAGCTCTCGGACCCGCGACTCCTCCTCCGCCCGGGCCTCGAGGCGCGCACGCCGTCGCGCCTGCTGGACGCCGAGCCCGCCGAGGAGCAGGGCGAGGACCATCACCCCGGCGTTCAGGGCGAAGGTCGTCCGGTAGCGGGCCCAGACCGGCTCGGCCAGGCCGACCACCGTGCTCTCCGGCTGCGCAGCAGGCCAGGAGGAGCGGGCCCGACAGCATCCAGCCCTCGGACTGCACGGGCGCCTCCGCCCTCACCTCACGCTCTTCCGGGGCGTCGACGGGGCGGAGCATCGCGCGGCGGCGGGCGAGGACGGCCCCCGTCGCGTCGCTCAGGAGGCACGATCGCGCGGTCTCGGCGGGCATGGCCCACGAGTCGACGAGCGCGCTGGGATCGACCTCGGTCTCGATGGTGACTCCCCCCGCCAGCTGGGCCTCCTCGCCGTGGGGCAGCCGGGCCGTCAGACGAGGACGCGAGGGGTCCACCGCCGCTCCTTCCTCCCCGGTCGGGCTCGCCGAGACCCAGAGGACGGGCACGCCCCCGCGGCGACCCACGTGGACGAGCGGATGGCCATCCGCCGAGAACACGACGATGCGGACCACCTCCTCGTTGCTGCGCAGGAAGAGGAGGAGCGCGCTCTCCGCGCCCTGCCGGAGGAGCGTCGCCTCCTCGGGGCGGTGTCGGGTCTCGTCGAGGCGGGCGATGGTGGGGGACCCTCCCAGAAAGGCGAGGTCCGCCCGCACCGCGGAGAGCCGGCTCTGGAGGGCGGTGGCGCGGGAGGTGATCTCGACGTTGAACGCGCGCCGGGCCTCGTCGATCGCCCCCTGCCGCGCCACCGCGATGCCCCAGAGGCCGGCGAGGTTGACGGCGGCCACGGCGGCGATCGCGGTGCCGGTCAGCCAGCCGGGAGCGCGAAACGGCTTCATCGAACCGTCAGTTGAAGGGACAACGGCCGAAGCGGTCCTGGCAGATGCCGTTGTTGCAGGAGAGGAGGGCCTCGCAGGGCCGGGAGGGATAGTCGCACGCGCCGCCGATCTCCACCCCCGATTCGGTCTCACCACAGGGGTCGCCCGAGACGACGTTGCCCTCGCAGAAGCAGGGCTCGTTGGGGGCGCCGACGACGCACCGGCGGGGAGAGCACGTGACCACGCCCTGGTCCGAGCTGCCCTGGCCGAGCTGGTTCACACCGTACAGGCCGGCCAGCCCGACGGCAGTGGCGCCGAGGATGGCGCCGACGTACTTGACGTAGGTCCCCCCGCTGGTCGTCCGCTCCTCCGGCGCCGCCGCGTCGGCCCCCGCCGACGATCCGGTCGCGCCGGCCCCGGCCACGGCGTCGTCGGGCGCGGCCTCCGCCTTCCGGAGCTGGACCTCGCCGCTCAGGCGAGACCGGGGCTTCGCCCCGTCGGGGAACGAGAAGCCCTCGGCCAGGGGCTCGTCGGAGCCTCCCTGCTGCCAGGCCATCAGCCCCCGAAGCGCCCGGCCGTCGCCCTTCAACGCGAGGTCCCAGTGGTGCCCCCCCGAGTCGGTGAGGGAGACGAGGCCCTCGGCGAGCACGACCTCGGTGACGAGGTAGCGCTTGCGCAGGGGCGGACAGCCCGAGCCCTCGGCCGGGGGCAGGTCCAGGGCCACGGAGCCCTGGAGCTTGCCATCCTGCGCGCCGAGCGCGAGACGGATCGACGCCTCCTCCGGCGCACCCTCGTAGCGGCAAACGTGCCCGGACCATTCGCTGTCGAGCCGCGCCCAACCCTCCCAGTCCCCGGCGAGGCCGGCGACGCTGGACGTGGCCTGGGCGGCGCCCGCGGGGGGCACGGCGAGGAGGAGGGAGAGGACGAGGGCGCCGGGGCGTCTCACGGGGGGTCTCATCGTGGGGCGAACGACGGGGATGCTATCACGTCAGGCTTCTCTTCGCTTCGTCGATGCGGGCGTTGTTCCCCTCGTAGGAGAGCGCCCCGTCGTGCCCCTCCGGCGGGTAGACGTGCCGCCGGTAGGAGGGGTAGGCCTCGGTGCGCAGGTGGGCCAGCATGTGGTGGCCGCGGCGGGTCCGCCGCTCGTGTCGGAGCGCGGTGATGTCGACGGGAGCGACCACGATCCGCTCCCCCGGCCCGGGTGAGGCCTGGGAGAGGATGCGCCCGTCGAAGTCGACGACCATGCTGCCCCCCGGCCACGAGTAGGGCGGGTAGTGCCGGAGCGCCGCGCCCTGGTTGGCGGCCACCACGAAGGCCAGGTTCTCGAGGGCCCGGCAGCGGTTGACGATCGTCCACCAGTCCATGGGCTCGGTGGCTCCCCAGGGGTCCATGTACGCGGAGACCCTCACCAGCACCTCCGCCCCGCCCATCGCCAGCTCACGCACGACCTCGGGGAAGATCCAGTCGTAGCAGATCGCGCACCCGATGCGGCCGATCTCGGTGTCCGCCACCGGGAAGAGCGGCTCGTCGTACCCGGGAACGTCGTGGGGGCTGGCGTGGACCTCGTACGGGATCCAGGGATTGACCTTGCGGTACTTGTAGAGCAGCCCCTCGGGCCCGAGAAGGCAGGTGGTGTTGAAGACCACGTCCGGCCACCTCGAGTCCGCCTCGATCATGGTGCCGGTCTGGATGTAGATCCCGTGCTTCTTCGCCCGGGCGAGCAGGCGGTCGGTGTGCTCGTTCGGCACGGGGACGGCGAGCTTCTGCTTCAGCTCCGCGAGGGTCGGGTAGACCGGCGCCGCGTGGGCGAACTCGGGAAAGGCCACGAGGCGCACGGGGAGGAAGGGCGCCGCCCCCGCCATCGCGGAGTCGACCATCGACAGCATGCGGTCGGTGTTGGCGGCCATGTCCTTCCGCACGAGGGGATTCGCCAGGTCCGTCTGGCACGCCGCGGCAGAGTATCGGATCGGCTCCATGTGGCTCCTTGGCTCGGGGTCAGGTCTTCTCTCGTTGCGTCGCCGTGTCGTTCGATCTCGCCATGCAACGATCGAGACCTGACCCCTTCCGTTGTTCCGCCCCCATTCGCTCCGCGATGGAAGCCCTGTCGCTCCGGCTCTCCTGCTCGGGCGGCTGCGGTCGTCCACCCGTCTGCGGGCCCGCAGGCTTCGAAGTGAAGCAGGGTCCTCGCCGGGACCCGGCCGCCGCAGCCTCGACGATCACCGATCTCAATCAGCGGAGCCCTCGCTCGCCGAAGGCGAAGAGATCCAGCGGGACGATGGGCCGCACCACCCGACGAGTGTTCCAGGCCTCGTCGAGCTCCGCCCAGCGGGCACGCAGCGCCGCCGGCACGTCCACCGACGCGTAGGGGTAGGAGGGCATCCCGTGCCACGGCAGCGGCTCGACGACATCGGGGCTCGCGGAGTTCACGTCCATCTCCTTGCTGTACCCGTCGCCGAGGAAGAGGAACGTGCGCGTCCATCCCGCCGGCGGGTCGGGCAGCGCCCCCGCGTCGAACGAGAGCATCAGCTCGTCCCCGGGCTTGGAGATGACGAAGGCGTCGTCAGTGGCGCTCAGGAGGGGTCTCACGTCGCCCTCGCGGGTGTACCGGCCCGGGAAGGTCTTCCACGGTGACCGCCAGGAGACCCGGGAGTAGTCGTAGTCCCATGGCTCGCGCCCGTCGGCGCTCGTCTCCGCGGAGAAGCCCCGCTCCCGAAGGACGGCCCGCGCCGGGTCGAGGGCCACCGGCTCCCGGGCCAGCTCCGCGGCCGGGGCGGCGGCGCGGACCTCGTCCCAGTACACGCGCATGGAGGTCGCCACCCGGACGCGCCGCGAGGGGCCCAGCTCCACCCCGGTCAGGTCCGCGACCACGGTCTGCGGTCGACCCACGGGCACGCCGATCTGCTCGAGGGCGGTCTCCCAGGTGCCGTCGGCGCGCTCCACCTCGAGTCGCGGCGGCAGGAGGGCGAGGCCCGCCTGGTGGCCCGCCACGTTGTCGCTGGAGAAGGCGTAGTCCGTCCAGCCGGTCAGGAGAAGCACGGTGTGCGTCTCCGGCAGGGCGGCCAGGTCGAGGACGAGCCCGTGCTCGTCGGCATAGCCGCGGAGGCGGCCCACCGGCAGCTCGTCCACGAAGAGGCGGTCGAGGTGGGCGATCCGGCCGGTGACCTCACGGCCCCGGTGGTCGGTGGCGCGGGGTACGCGCGGATCCCGCACCACGACGAGGCGATCCCTCTTCGGTGGCACCGTCATCCCCTCGTCGGGGTACACGAGGACGTCGGCGGGGTGGTCGACGGCGAGCAGGCGGAGCCGGTCGAGATACAGGACCTCCTCCAGCTCGTTGGTGACCCGGAGCTCATAGAAACCGTTGCGGGGCCGCAGCCGCCCGGGGGCGACGCGCACGTACTCCACGGGGTCGGGATGGTTCCAGACCCCGGGGGCCACCCCGTAGCCCATCTCCCCCCCACCAAGGAAATCGGTCAGGAACTCGAAGTGCTCCCCGGTCCAGACGTACAGGTACGGACACGACGAGGGCTTGCGGTCCAGCTCCATGACCCCCAGCGCGGCCCGGCGCTGCGCCGCCGGCGACGGCCGGGAAGTCCGTCTCCGTCTGGACGATCCCCGAGACCCAGATGACGCGCACGGCGTCGGGAGAGGCGCGTTGCCCCAGCCCGAAGACCACGTCCGCGGGCGCGGCCATGGGAACGGTGGTCGAGGTCTCGATCTTCTGGCGCAGGCTGCCTGCCCGAATCTCGACCTTGGCTCCCACCCCGTCTCCGTTGCTCACGCGCCCGGCCAGCTCCACCGCAAACGAGCGGTTGCGGTTCCCCCCCTCGTTGGTCAGGGAGCGCAGACGCTGGGGCGTGGCCAGGATCGCGTCCTGGTCGCCGTCGGCGTCGAGGTCGGCCAGACCCAGGGCCGCCCCCTCCAGGGCCGCGGTGCGCACGCGGTCGGCGAAGGCGTCGGCGCTGACGTCGCTCCAGGAGGATCCCAGGTTACGCAGGAGACGAGGCCCCTGTGGGGTCACCACGAAGAGGTCGAGGAGCCCGTCGTTGTCGTAGTCCACGAACTGTGCGGCCTCCGCTCCCGCCGTCGCCTCCGGGGCGGGCACGACACCGAAGGACCCGCGACCGTCGCTCAGCGCGAGCCACGACGGCCCCGATCCGCCGAGGAAGAAGTCGACGTAGCCGTCCTTGCTGACGTCACCGGCGGCGACGCTGCGGAAGGGTCCCCGCGCCACCAGGCCCACCTCCGAGGCGACGTCACGGAAGGTGCCGTCGCGGAGGTTCTTCAAGAGGGCCGGCGGGGCGTCGTACCGCAGCACCAGGAGGTCCACGTCGCGCCGGTTGTCGAAGTCGGTGGGGACCACGGCGAGGGCGTGCTCGGGGGCCGCGAGCCGGGCCCGCTCCGTCACGTCGGCGAACGTCCCGTCGCCGTTGTTCTGGAGCAGCAGGGACGGGGCGGGGCTGAACCCCGCGGGGAACGCGGCCTGGCGATCGGCCGGTGTCGCCGCGAGCGTCGGCGAGACCGGGCACGAAGACGTCGAGGTCCCCGTCGTGGTCGATGTCGACGAAGGCCGCGGCGACCGCGAGATGGGGCCACGCCGGCAGCCCCGCCGCCGACGTGGTCTCCTCGAAGCGTCCCGTCGCCGTCGTTGTGAAAGAGCGAGAGCCCCGCGGGACGGAGCACGAGGAGATCGGGATGCCCGTCGTTGTCGTAGTCCCCGGCCACCGCGGCGACCGCGGCCACCCCCGCCAGTCCCACCCGCTCGGTGACGTCGCGAAAGCGCGCGCCCTCGTTCTTCAGGACGCGGAGGGCCGGGCACGCCTGCCTCGATCAGGTCCCTGGCCCCGTCGCCGTCGAGATCGGCCAGGACGAGGGCGGCCCGGGGAGCGCTCGGGACAGCTCGGAGGGTCGCACCGCCGAACCCAGGAGCGGGCCTCCCGAAACCACCCCCGGGGCGCCCGCGCCGGACTCCACCAGGAAGGTGTCCCGCTCCACGAAGGAGACCGCCGGGGCGCGGGATCGACGGTGTCCGTCTCCGCCCCCGTGGAGGCCAGGGCCTCGGCGTACTTGCCCTGCTCCAGGTAGGTGGACCCGAGCGAGGTCTTGTAGGCGCTGTCCCTGCAGCTCCTGGAAGTGCTCGAGGGCCTGCTGCGCCTCCTCGCGGCGGCCGGCCCGGTTGAGGGCCACGCCGAGGTTGTAGGCGGCGCTCACGTTGTAGGGCTCGGCGGCGTTGGCGACCCGAAACAGCTCGACCGCCTCGTCGAAGCGCCGCAGCTGGAGGTACGCCTGGCCGAGGGTGATGTTGGCGCCCAGGTCCCGAGGGTCCTGCTCCAGGACCGTCTCCAGATAGGGGAATCGCATCCTCCGCCCGTCCCTCTCCACGGGCGATGAGGCCGAGGACGTAGTTCAGGTGCGGCGAGTCCGGGATCGGTCTCGAGGGCGGCCTCGGCCTCGCGCCGGGCCGCCTCGTGGTCCGGCACGTAGAGAAGGGCGATGACCCGGTTCACGCGGGCGAGGCAGGAGCGAGGAGTCCTTCTCGAGCGCGCGCCCGAAGGCCTCGGCCGCCTCGGCGAATCGGAACTGCTCGAGCAGCGCCACCCCGAGGTTGTTCTCCCGGTAGGCGGCCTCGCGCGCCGCGGCCGAGGCCGAGGCCCCGCCCCTTCGCCGGTGGCCCGGCCGCCGGGCGCGACGGCGGCCGACCGCTCAGCGCCGCGGCGAGGAAGAGCGACCGGCAGGAAGACTCGAAGATAGCTCATCGCACGATTCTGAACGGAGGCTGGCCGCCGACTCAAGGCGTGAGTGGCGTGCCCTTCGGGGGCAGGGGCCGGGAGGCGAGGAGACCCTGGCCCTCCTTCACGAAGACGACCTGGTTGGCCACGACCGGCCCCACCCGGTCGATCTGCCCGCTGGGCCAGACCACCTCGACGGATTCGGCGCGCTGGTGGTCGCCGAGGCCGAAGGTGAGGGCGGTGTCGCTCTGGGAGCAGTAGCTGGAGCCGGTGTGGACGAGGCGCCACTGCCGGTGTCCGTCGGCGCGGGTGACCGTCACCCGGGCCCCGATGCCGTCGCGGTTGGAGCGGGTGCCGATCGTCTTCACGCGGACGAAGCGGTTCTGGTTTGCGCCGTCGTTGCGGAAGAGCACGGCCGTCGCCGTCGTTGGCGTTGACGAGGACGTCGAGGTCGCCGTCGTTGTCGAAGTCCCCGTTGGCCGCACCCCGGGCCACCATCGGCTTCTGCAGGGCCGGGCCCAGCTCCGCCGTCACCTCCTCGAAGCGCCGTCCCCCCAGGTTGCGGAAGACGTGCGGGGGCTGGGCGTGGCGCACGCTCGGCTGCACCGCGGCGATGTCGTCGGCCACGTGCCCGTTGCCGGCGAAGATGTCGTACAGCCCGTCCAGGTCGTAGTCGAAGAAGAAGATCCCGAAGGCCAGGGTCAGGAAGCTCGACCGCCCCACGGTGTTGATCGGGGCGTCGTCCACGTAGAGACCGTCACCCTCGTAGTGGTAGAGGCCGATCATCTCGTTCGAGAAGTTGGCGATGAGGAGGCTGGTCCGCCCGCTCCCCGAGTCGTCGGCGGTGTCGATGCCCATGCCCGCGCGCGCGACCCCGGTCTCGCCGAAGGCGATCCCCGCCCCCATCCCGATGTCGGAGAAGGTCCCGTCCCCGTTGTTGCGGTAGAGCTTGTTCGGCTGCGTGTCGTTGGCGAGGGCGAAGTCGGGCCACCCGTCGTCGTCGTGGTCGAGCAGCGCCACCCCCAGCGCCTTCGAGGCGGGATTCCAGAGCCCGGCCCTCCTGGTCACGTCCTCGAAGGTCCCGTCGCCGCGGTTGCGAAGGAGGGTCGGGCTCTCCCCCTTGTAGGACTCGGGGGTGCAGTACGACTTCGTCTTTCCGTCGAGGGTGCAGAAGAGGTCTCCCTCGACCGACCAGGTGACGTAGTTGGCGACGATCAGGTCGAGGTTCCCGTCCCGGTCGTAGTCGAAGAACATCGCGCTGGTGGGAAAGGTCTCCGGACCCCGGGCCCCCGCCTCTTCGGTCACGTCTGCGAACCGCCCGTCCCCCAGGTTCCGGAAGAGGTGACTCCCGCCGACGGCGGTGACGTAGAGGTCGGTCCACCCGTCGTTGTCGTAGTCGGCGGCCGACACCCCCATGCCGTACATCTCCACCGCGAGCCCGGCCTCGCGGGTGACGTCGGTGAACGTCCCGTCGCGGTCGTTGCGGAACAGCGCCGAGTGGATGGGCCGGTGGGGCTGGCCGGGCCAGCTGGTCAGGTTGACCAGGATAGGCGTCGAGCCAGCCGTCGCCGTCGTAGTCGAAGAAGGCACAGCCCGAGCCCATGGTCTCCGGCAGGTACTTCTGACCGAAGGCACCGGTCTGGTGACGGAACGTCGAGTCCGGCGTAGGCCGTGCCGTCGGCGAACTGGATCGGACGTCGAGCCTGGGCGAAGGCCTCTCCCGGGAGCAGGGCCACGGCGGCGGACAGGGCGACGACCGCGGGACGGACCTTCACCTCGCTCCTCTCCCTACCCCTGGCCTCGTCGCGCGCGCTCCCGTCATCTGCAGCCTGGGCGACGCTCCCCGCGAGGGCCGGGACGCGAGTCGTCGGGTTGCGGCTCGCCCGCGGCCAGGGTCTGAAGCTCTTCGCGCCGAGCGAGCATGAACTCGAGGAAGGCCCGCGTGGCCGCGGGCTGGAAGCGGGCCAGCGAGATCGCGGCCACCGTCCGGCGCAGCTCGTGGCCCTCGATGCGGAGCTTCGACAGCCACCCCCAGGACACCTCGTCCCGCACCGCCCAGGCCGGCAGCAGCGAGATCCCCAGGCCCCGTTCCACCATCAGCTTGATGAACGAGGTGTCGTTCGACTCGAGGGCGAGCGACGGCTCGAAGCCGACCTCGCTGAAGAACTCGTCGGTGGCCCGGCGGATCGACCCCCCGAGCTCGAAGAGGATCATCCGCTCCCTCCGCACCTCGTCGAGGCTCACCTGCTCCTTGCCGGAGAAGCGGTGCCCGTGGCCCACGACCAGCACGAGCTCGTCCTCGAAGAGGCTCGTGACCTTGAGAGCCGGAGAGAAGACGGGGAGCGAGGCGAAGCCGACGTCCGCCACCCCGTTGAGGATCTCGGACACGGTCTGGTCGGTGCTCGGCGTGGTGCGAAAGGACACGTCGATCCGCGGCTGCTCGCGCATGAACGCCTCGAACAGCGACGCGAACAGGTGCACGAAGGCCTGGGTGGCGGCCGCCGCCCGCACCCGGCCCGCCGGCGAGTGCTCGCCGCCGGCGACACGCTCGCGCAGGGCCTCCGCCTCGTCGAGGATCCGCACCGCGTTCTCGAGGGCCAGCTGGCCGGCGGAGGAGAGCTTCACCCCCCGCTTGGCGCGGATGAAGAGGGGCTCCCCAAGCTCGGTCTCGAGGGACTTGATCTGGTGGCTGACCGCGGACTGGGTGAGCCCCAGCCTCTCCGCGGCGCGGGTGAAGTTCAGGGTCTCGGCGACCACCCGAAAGGTCCGGAGCTGAGAGAGTTCCATGGCGCTGCCTCCCCGCGCGAGCGATGAGGAATCGTCATGAACTATATCAGCAGGATCAAGGGCGTTGGTGTCTCGCCTCGATCCCGGCGACGGCCTCGCGGTGAGCCCCGAGCGGATTGATCCCCCCGAAGCCGGTGTGGACGCGCCCAGTCAGACGCCCGCGAGGGCCAGTCGGAAGGCCACCATCTCCTGGCCGTTGCGGGCGAGGAGGAGGTCGCCGATCAGAACGGGGTGGTTCCAGGTCTTGCCCTCGATCGCCGGGACCCGGGCGAGCTCCCTGAACTCCTCGGGCGACGCCGCCACCAGCGCCATCTCACCCTTCTCGGACAGCACCAGCAGCACGTCCTGGTCGTCCAGGAGCACCAGCTGGCCGTGGCCATAGCGCCCGCCCTTCCACTGGCGTGCCCCGTCCTCGAGGTCGATGCACGCGAGGATGCTGCCGTCGAAGCCGAAGGCATGGCCGTCGTGGACGACGAAGTCGTTGAAGTAGGGCTTCAGCCCGTCCGAGGTCCAGCGCTCCTGCGTCTTCCATCCGCCGGGCTCGTGCGCGACCGCGATGCGGCGCACGCCCATTCCGGCGCCGGCACCCATTCCCGAGCCGGTGCCGATCAGGACGTCCCCGTCCGCGGTCAGGGCCGGCTGCACGATGCCGTCGCCCGGCCACGCGTGCTCCCAGAGGAGCGTCCCGTCGGCCGGCGCGACGCTGGTCACACCCGCTCCCTGGAGCAGCAGGACCTGGGCGACCCCGTCGATCGTCGCCATCTGTGGCGAGCTGTAGCCCCCGCCGCCGGCCGGGCCGAACCAGCGCGGGTCACCGGTGGCGAGGTCGTAGGCGACGAGCCGACCGCCTACGGCCACGATGACGAGGTCGCCGACGACCAGGGGCGAGCCCGCGAAGCCCCAGTACGGAATCTCCGCCCCGGCGTCGGAGGCCGCGTTGCGCGACCACACGACGTCCCCGTCACCGGCATCGAGCACGTTCAGGATCCCGGTCGCGCCGAACGAGTAGACGCGACCGCCGCTCAGGGTCGGCGTCGCCCGCGGGCCGGCGCCGGCATTGGCCTCCCAGAACCGGGCCGGGTCACGGTGTCTCCACACCGGCTCGCCGTTGGTCGCGTCGTAGCAGGCGACGATCTCATCCTCACCTCGCTGCTCCTGGGTGTAGAGGCGGTCGCCGCGGACCGCGAAGGACGACCAGCCCGGTCCGATCGGCCGGCGCCACAGCTCGACCGGCGGCGAGGCCGACCAGTCGGTCTCGATCCGCACGCCCGAGACGACGCCGTCGCGGTCCGGTCCGCGGAAGCCGGGCCAGCCGGCTCGCGTCTCCGCTGCGGCCGGCGCCCCGCCGGTTCCGGCGGGGAGCGGCTCAGTGGGGGCCTCCACCGCTGCCGGCGCTGACGGGAGCGCCGCCGGCTCGTCGCCGATCTGGGCGGCGAGCGGTTCGACCGGAGTCTCCGCCGCGGCCGGTGTCGACGGGGCGAGTGTGGGCTCGTCGCGGGCACTGGCCAGGAGGCGCTCCTCCGGCGTCGCCGCCCAGCGCCACGCGAACTGAGCACCGCCACCACCGGTGACGCCCTCGATCCGGAGGACCGTCCACACCCCGCACCCGAGGAGGATGGCCCCAACCAGCCACGCGCGCCGGGCGCCGTCCCCGAGTCCCCGGCTCGCCACCGCCCCGGCCACCAGGGCGAGGCCCAGGGCGGGGATGGCGTAGATGTAGAAGAGCACCCCCATTCCCGCCGTGGCGAGCGACTCGTGGATGAGGCGGGAGGTCCCGATCAGCGCGAGGGTCATCAAGACCACGCCGCCCAGGCGCTCGGACCAGGGCGCCCGGCTGAGGAGCACCCACCACACGAGGATGAGCAGGGCACCGAAGAGCCCACCCAGCACCGCGAACTCAAAGCCGCCGGGCACGACCAGGGGGACGCCGAACCGGACCAGGCACAGCAGCAGTCCGGCGACGACGCCGGGCCACAGCCGCAGGGGCTTCCGAAGGATCGGCGCTTGCCGCTCAACGGTCGTCATACCACGTCATACTCTCCAGACGGGCCATTTGTTCCCTGTGCGCAGGACGCCTCCTCCGGTCCATCCCCTCAGAGTTGAGGGCGTGTCACTCGATGCGGCCCGATCCCGCGAGTCACGCTCCACCGGTCACCTCGCGTGCGATCTCGAGGATGACATCTCGCTCCCTCAGGATGCCGGCGAGCTCTTCGCCACGCATCACGGGCACGCTGATCACGCGATGACGGACCATGAGACGCACGGCTTCCATGAGGGGCGCCTCGACGTCCACGGTGACGAGCTCGCCCATGATGTCCCTGAGCGTACGCTGGCCGATGAGCCGGCACTGGGCGATGAACATGCCCCTGAAGTAGTCGAAGTAGGGCGAGTCGCTCATGAAGCCAGGCAGCACGAGCTTTAGGAGATCCGAGAACCGGACGAGACCGAGAAACCGCTCCTCGCCGTCGTAGACCAGGGCCGACCGGAGACCGAGCCTTCGTGCCTCCTCGTCGGGCGGCCTCAGAAAGGAGTCGGCGAGGATGTCGAAGACCTGGCGTACGGGCTGGTCAGCGTTGACCCGTGGATACAGCGCAGGCGAGACCATCAGGTCGGCGATCGTCTTCTCCCTGAGCGCCCTCTCCTCAGGGGCCCGGGCCAGGACGTCCCGGATGCACGCGCCAAGCTCCTCCACCCCGACCGGCTTGTTGAGGAAGCCCGAGATCTCGAGGGAGAATCCGGCCAGTGCGTCCTTGAGGTTGCCGTAGCCCGTCAGGACCACGACCGGGAGCATCCTGCTCTTCTGGCGGATCCGCTGCAGCGTCTCGATCCCACCCATGCCGCCCATCTTGAGGTCGAGAACCACCAGATCGGGGACCGAATCCTCGATCCTCTCGAGGGCTTCCTCACCGCTCGAGGCCTCCGCGACTTCGAAGCCTCTCAGCGACAGGCGTTGGCCCAGGGATCGGCGGAGCGCATCGTCGTCATCGACGAGAAGCACGCGCGCCCTCTCCAGCGGCGATTCCATGTCCGCGATCTCAGAAAGCTACTGAGAAGCTACTCCCAGGATGGAAGGAGAGTCAACGGACCCCGGGCCGACGACTCCCCTCTCCGCCTCTCTAGACGTGGTGCCAGACTAGACCCGCGATCCGCCCGTCGCGGTCGAGGATCACCCTCAGGAAGAGGCGCCCGCGCTCATGCTGCGCGCGCATGAGCAGCTCGTCGATCCCCTCCTCCCCGTCGACGAGCTCGAAGCTCAGGAGCGCCCCGAGCGAGCCCGCGCGGGCGGCGAGCGACGAAGCCCCCTCCCACGCCGCGAGCCGCATCCGCGGGGCCCAGCGCTCGAGAGCGGGCTCGCCCCCGAGCAGCCGCTCGTACTCGGCGCGGAGGGCGAGCGTGCGAGCGGGATCGGGATCGGGGACCGGGCGGCGCACGAGAAAGGAGACGCCGGGCACGTAGTGGGCGGCCACGCCGTAGGCCAGGCCGACGGGGTCGCTGCCCGACGAGTGGCGGAGGTTGGTGAAGACCACGACCGAGAGGTCGTCGTCCGGCAGCTTCACCATCCCCACGCCGGTGAAGCCCGAATGCACCACGACGCGGTGTCCGAAGAGATCGTCGAGGCCGAAGCCGAAGCCGTAGCCCGGCCACTGGCCGACCTCCCTCGCCTCGGCGCCGTCGGCGACCCGGGCCGGGGTCCACATCGCGTCGCGGCTCGATCGTGAGAGCACGCGCTCGCCGTCGAGGGCGAGAAGCCACCGAGCGAAGTCGCGCACGGTCATGGCCACGTCGTTGTAGAGGGGGCCGAAGTCGACGTCCCGACCTGAGTCGCGACGGAGGGCACCGTCGGCGTCCTTCCGGTAGCACGCCACCCGTCCGGGAACGAGCGCGCTCGGGTCGTAGTAGGTCACCGCCTCCATCCCGGCGCGAGCGAAGACCTCGCGCTCCATGAAGGGGCGCCAGGGCTGCCCGCTCGCGCTCTCGATCACGAGCTGCGCGAGGACGAAGTTCGCGTCGGAGTAGAGGAAGCGGTCGCCAGGCGGCGCCACCGGCACGAGCTCCCGGATGTGGGCGAGGAGCTCCCCGGTCGTGTACGCGCTCACCGTGCGGCCGAGCGTGGCCGGGGCCACCTCGTCCGGCAGGCCGGACGTGTGCGAGAGGAGGTGACGCAGGCGCACCCCGCGCCAGGGCCCCTCGACGCGGCGCTCCACGGGATCGTCGAGCGAGAGGCGGCCGCGCTGGACGAGCCGCATGACGCCCGCGGCGGTCAGCTGCTTGTCGAGCGAGGCGATCGGGAAGACCGATCGCTCGTCGACCGGGACGCCCAGCTCGGCGTTGGCCAGCCCGTAGCCGCTCACCCGGACGAGCTCGCCGCCCCGCGCCACCGCGAGGGCCAGGCCCGGGATCCCCCGCGCCCTCATCTCGGCCACGAGGTAGTCGTCGACCTCGTCGGCGCCGCCCGACGCGGCCCAGAGAACCGCGAGGCCCGCGCCGAGGGCCAATCTCCGAAGGCGACCTCCGGTCATCGTGGGCGAAGTCTACTCCAGGCTCTTCCCTCCGCCGTGCCGGTCGTGTCAGTGTGAAGGGGCGGTCGCCACAGCAAGGAGGTCTGCACATGACGCTGGTCGCTGCCCTGCTCGCGGCTTCGGTGGCCCACGCCGCGACATCGGAGCCCGTCCGCTGCGAGAGCGGCCGGGTGGTCAAGGTCCGTACGCTCCAGCGCGCGGAAGGAGCAGTCGGCGGGCCGTCGCCGGCGGCGCCCGACGAGCGCCCGCCCTCGACGACGGGGGGCGCCCTGCACTTCCTGACCCTGGAGTGCGGGGAGAGGACCTGGGAGGCCCGGGTGTCGGACGAGGCCCCCGGTCTCCGGCCGGAGGACCTGCGGCCTCGAGGGAACGTGTCGTTCCGCATTCGGGGACACGAGCTCTTCCTCAAGCGTTCCGACGGGAGCGAGCTCGAGACACACCTTGTCCCCGAGGCGCCCGGCAAGGCGCCGCCGGGGGAGCCCGGAAAGGAACGGGGGGCGGACCACCCCAGGCAGGGCGGCCCGCCCCTCGAGAACCGGCGGCCCTAGCGGGCCTCGTGGCTCTCGACGACCACGTTGTCCACGAACACGCCGCACTGCCCGCCGGTCAGGCTCGGGTCCGCGCAGATCGAGTTCGAGTCCTGCGTGAACTCGAAGCGGAGCTGCGCGGTGCTCCCCTGCATGCCGGGAAGCCGCATCCGCACGTGCTGAAGCCCGTCCGAGTCACCGGCCCACACGGACATGTCCTCGAAGTAGGCCGGGTCCGAGCTGCGCGGCAGGTGCTTCGGGTAGTGCTCGAAGGAGCCGGTGGTGAACTCGTCGGCGAACGCCTCGACGAGGTTGGAGAGGACCACCCGGCCCGTCGTGAGGTCGGTCACCCGCAGGAAGAAGCCGTCCCAGGCCCACACCGGGAACGGGAAGTTGTCCTCGGTGTTGTAGCAGACGTCGAACTCCACGGTCACGTAGTCCGAGTCGTCCGGCACCTCGAAAGCCGGGCTCCAGAGCCGCTCCCACCGGGCCGGGCTGCCGCCCGCCCCGTCCTCCGCGTTGGGGTGGAAGGCCCCGTTCGAGCTTCCACAGAAGGTGCTGCTCGTCGTCCACGGCACGACGTTGGCGCCGCCTCCGTGTCGTGACTGCCAGCCGCCGGGCAGCCCGGTGCCGGCGTCCACGATCTCGAAGTCCTCGGCGAGGAGCGTCGTTTCCTCGGGGGCGTCGGTGAAGAGCGTGTAGTGCAGCGTGGTCCGCCGCCGGTGGTGATCCTCCACCTTGAGCTCCAGCTCGATGGGGTCTCCATGGTCGAAGCGGTGGGTGTCGATCCCGAGGACGAAGGTCTCCTCGCGCGTCTCGCCGGGCTCGAGGCTCCCGTACGAGCGCGTGGCGCGGCCCTCCACCTCCACGCCGCGGGTTCGCTCGCGAAGCGTGGCGCGGAGCCAGCGCAGCTTCTCGGCGCTCAGCGGGTTGATCGTGTAGTTGCTCAGCGGCAGCGTCACGCTCACGTGCTGCCGGTGCCGTCGGCAGCCGTGGTGGCCCCAGCCGCCGTGGTCCCGGTCGCGGTCGTCCCAGCCACGGTCGTCCCGGTCGCGATGGTCCCGGCCCCACTTCTCCCAGGAGGAGGTGCTCGTCGTCACGGGACCGAGGCTCACCGGAAGCTTCCGATCCAGCTTGCGATTACCCACTCGCTGGAAGTCCACGTTGGGGACCTCGAAGTAGCCGTTGGGCTGGCTGCCCGCGAATCCCCCCGGCGGGGGCTCGGTCAGCCCGTAGGCGGCGAAGAGGGTGCGGTTCTGGGCGACGGCCTGGTTGTAGTCGCCGAGGTTGGGCTGGCCGGTGTTGTTCCCCCAGCCGGCCTTGAAGGGCCGGTCGGTGAGGGGGACCGGCGCGCTCCAGCTGTCGCCCCGGTCGTCCGACCAGGTGACCGACACCTCGCTCAGGTCCCCGCTGGCGGCGATCCCCTGGTCGTAGTAGAAGACGTAGACGCGACCCGACCGCCCGTCGGTCGTGACCCAGGGGAACCACTGGGCCCGGTCCTGGCCGGGAGCAGCATTGACCAGGATGGGCGGGGAGAGGGTCAGGCCCCCATCGAAGCTGCGCTGGAAGACGATGTCGGCGCCATCGAGGGTGTTGTTGTTGGCGTAGACCAGATAGATCTCGCCTCCGCGGCCCACCGCCATCGACGGGCTGGTGTTGATGCGGTCGTTGCCGAGGACCTGGTCCATCTCGACGAACGGCGAGGAGGTGTCCATCGGCGCACTCCAGGTCGCGCCGTTGTCTTCCGAGTAGGCAAGACCGGTGGTCCGCCCGTAGAAGCCCGTGTAGCGTCGCCAGGCGACGTAGGCCCGGGACGACCCGTCGCCGGCGAACCGGGGAATGGAGGACTGACCGTCGATGGCGTCGGCGGCCACGACCGCGCTCGTCGACCACGTCGGCGGTGCCGCGGCCAGGATGTCGTCCGAGAAGGTGGTCCGGATCTCGACCCCGCCCGGGGCGAAGGGCGTGAAGTTGCTCCAGCTCAGCAGCACCCGCCCGGTGTCGGGATCGACATCGATGAACTCCTTGTCGGCGGCGTCATCGGGGAAGACGCCATCGGAGAAGGCGCCGTTCGGGTTGGTGGCGCTCGTCACCTCGAAGGGACCCTCCCAGTTGTCCCCGCAGTCCCGGGAGCGGTGCACCACCATCGACTGGGCGTAGACCAGTCCGGCGGGCCCGGCGGTCGGCACGAGACCGATCGACGAGTACACGAAGTCGCACCCGCCGAGGTACTTCACGTCGGGGTCGCCGAAGATGTAGACGATCCCGTCCGTGGGAAGCAGACCGTCCGGGGAGAAGGTCCTGCCGCCGTCGTGGGAGACGACGTAGCCGGAGAGCTGGTAGGGCGGGCCAGTGAAGAAGCCCCGCGTGTCGTTGTAGCCGATGACGATGTTCCGACCCGAGTCGTCGATGGCGATCGAGAGCTCGGCCTGGCCGCCGGGCTGGCGGGTCGTCTTTTCGCGACACTCGAGCTCCTCCCCGCACTCGCTGGCCGCGGGGTCGGCGGCGGCCGCGAGGGCTCGGGGAGCCGGGGCGGCCGAGAGCTCCGCTCTCGCCTGGGCCGCGAGACGGCCAGCAGGCGACATGCGATCCTCGGTCGTTTTGGTCTCCCCGGGCGCGGCGTTCGAGGGTGCCGGCCCACTCGCGACGGACACGCCCAAGACGACGAGTGCCGATACGAAGAGCGGTCGTAAGGCGAACGATTCTGAACGCAACTTGAGCCTCCTTTTGATCGGATCTCTCCCGACGAGACCACCCACGCAGGAGGGAATGCCGCACGCGACGTGATTGCCGGAAGCGGTGGGAGGCTAGGTCGGAAGACCGCCTCGTGTCAAGAGTTTCGGAGCAGAGTGAATGAAGAGTTTCTGAGACGACTCTGCGAGATCGTTGAGGGAACCCGGGGACGACACCGTCGTCGGGTGCCCCTGTCCGCCCCGTGGAGCCTGTCAGCGGGGCGTGCCGAGCGGGATCGTCAGGGCGAGCAGGAGGCTGCCGTTGCCCGGATTGTGGGCGGCGAGGTCGGCATTGGAGAGATGGTAGCCCTCGAGCCCGATCCGCCAGCCCTCGCCGAACCGCCAGGCGATCTCGAAGCTGGATCGGAACTCCAGGGCCAGGCCCAGGGGCTTGCCACCGCCCTGCTCGTAGTAGCCGGGCGCGAACCCGAGGCGCATCAGCCAGCGCCGGCCCAGGGGCAAGTCGATCCCGAAGCCGGCGTACAGGTGCCAGGCCCCGTCGGTGGTGATCATGCCTCCGGCCATGGGATGGAGGACCCACCACCGGCCCCGGCCGCGGTACTGGGCGCCGAGCTCCCCGGCCCGGTAGGTGTCGTCGGTGAAGTCGAACAGCCCCGCCAGGATCGCCACGTTGGCGCGCGGATCCTCTTCCACGGCGTTGTCCTCGGCACGCGCTGGCGACGCGGACAGCCCCGCCAGCAGCCCCAGCGCCAGGAGGGCGACGGGCCTCACGGCGTCGTGAATACCGCCGAGGACATCGGGGGCAGCGTCAGCCGGAGCCGTCCCCCTTCGACCACGAGGTCGATGTCGGAGCCGAGCCGATCGTGGAGGACGGCCCCCTCGGCGAGCTCGACGGGCGCCACCGGGGCCTCGACGATGGTCGGGGCCGCGTCCGCGTTGAGGGCCACCACCGCGACCTCGCCCCCGAGCGCGCGGGCGTAGACCCAGGACTCCTCGTCCGCGGCGAGGTTGAGCATCCGACCCCGGCGCAGGGGCTCGCACTCCCTCCGCAGATGCAGCAGGCGCCGCAGATGCGAGAACACCTCCTCCTCCGGCGCCGTGCGCCCGGACGCCTCGAAGGCGTTGCGCGCGTCGTCAGGCCATCCCCCCGGGAAGTCCCGGCGGTTGTCGGGATCCCCGCCCCCGGGCAGGGCGATCTCGTCCCCGTAGTAGACGAGGGGCGTGCCCCGCACCGTGGTCAGGAGGGTGTAGGCCACGCGCAGGGAGGCGGTCGATGCCTGCGGCTCGTTCATGAAGCGGGCGACGTCGTGGAGGCCGAGGAACGTCACCAACACCGAAGCATCGGGGTAGAGGTGGTCTCGGGCCACCAGCTTCGCCACTTCCCGCAGCGTCCCCGCCCCGGCGAAGGCGTCACGGACCTTGAAGTAGAGAGGGAAGTCGAAGACGGTGTCGATGCCGGAGTCGACCCCGTCGAAGCGGGTGGCGCCGGTCTGGAAGAACGACACCAGGGCCGGGTCGCCGTCGAACAGCTCCCCCACGACCCGGAGGTCCGGGAACTCGGCCTTGATCGCCCCCATCCACTCCCGCCAGAAGCGGCGGTGGACGTAGGGCAGGGTGTCCTGGCGGATGCCGTCGAGGCCCGTCACCCCCACCCACCACAGGGTGTTCTGGATGATGTAGCGGGCGACCTCCGGGTCGTCCTGGTTCAGGTCGGGCAGGATGTCGAGGAACCACCCCTGGAGCGTGGCCCTCTGCATCTGGCGCGTGGCGCTCGGGTCCTGCAGGGTCCAGGTCTGCCAGGTGTTGGCGAGGTGATGGTCCTTCGTCCCGTAGTACCAGGTGGGGGTGGGCGGGTCCCCCACCCAGGGGTGATAGGGCCCGGAGTGGTTGGCCACCTGGTCCTGGACGATCTTGATCCCGGCCGCGTGGGCGGCGTCGACCAGCTCCCGCAGCGTCTCCAGGTCGCCGAGGTGCTCGTCCACCGCGTAGAAGTCCACCGCCCCGTAGCCGTGGTAATCGGTGATGGCCTTCCCGTCGTAGGTCTCGACCTCGTTGAGGCCGTCGTTGTTGTCGTACCAGGGGTTCAGCCACAGGGCGGTGATCCCCAGGTCCTTCAGGTAGGGGAGCTTGTCGATGACGCCGCGCAGGTCTCCCCCGTGGTAGTAGCGCCCCCGAGAGCGGTCGAGGAGTCCCGGCGACTTCGTCGGGTCGTCGTTCGAGGGGTCCCCGTTGGCGAACCGGTCGGGCATCGCGAGGTAGAAGGCGTCGTCGGGCCCAAAGCCCTGGAATCGCCCGGCCCGCGGGAGAGGAGCCACGATCTCGAAGGCCGCCTCCGCGGTTCCCGACGGCGTGTGGACGGTCAGGGAGCGCGACCCCACCGCGGCCCCGGGGTCGATTCCCACGTCCACGAACAGGGAGGAGCCCCGCTCGTTCACCCGCACCAGGCCGACCGTGAGCCCCGATCCCGCGGGCGCCTCCACCTGCGCGCCGCCGAGGTTCCGGCCGCGCAGGAGGAGTCGCACGGGGTTCAGCGGGGAGCCCGTCCACCAGCTCGGGGGCTCGACCTTGAGGACCTTCGGCGCGTCCTGGGCCAGGGCAAAGGGGCCGCACGCGAGCACGGTGAAGGCGACCAGGGTGGCGAGCCGTCCTCGGCGGGCAGGAGCGACCCTCATGCCGCCCTCCCCGAGACCGCCGCGTCCTCCTCGGGCTGCGGCTCGGAGTGGGCGGGGTCGACCCGCAGGACGAGGGCGGCCGCGACGAGCAGGAACACCCCGCCGGCCACGACCGCGGCGAGGCGGTTGTTGTCCAGCAGGTGGAGCATGACCCAGCCGAAGAACAGCGAGGCCATGATCTCCGGGAGCACGATGAAGAAGTTGAAGATGCCCATGTACACCCCCATCCGCTCCTGCGGAACCGAGCCGGCCAGCATCGCGTAGGGCATGGCCACCGTGCTCGCCCAGGCGATCCCCACCCCCACCATCGAGAGCAGAAGCAGCCAGGGGGCCTCGATCACGGTCACCGAGACGAGGCCGGTGGCGCCGAGAGCGAGGCAGAGGGCGTGGGTGCGCCGGCGGCCGAGCCGATCCGCAAGGGCGGGCAGGAAGAAGGCGAAGACGAAGGTGACCGCGGAGTACACCGCGAAGCAGATGCCCGCCCACTCCACTCCCTGCTGGTACAGAGGCGACCTTTCGTCCGGGGCCCCGAAGACGTTCCGGGCCACCGCCACCGGAAAGTACAGCCACATGCAGAAGAGGCCGAGCCAGGTGAACACCTGCACCGGCGCCAGCTGCTTCATGGTGGCCGGCATCTCACGGATCGCCGAGAAGATCTCCCGAGCTCCGCCGGCGAACCCTCCTCCCCGGGCCTTGCGGGCCCGGAAGGCCTCCATGTCCTCGGGCGGGTACTCCCTGGTCGTGAGAATCGTCCACATCACCGCGAGGAAGAAGGCCCCCGCCCCGACGTAGAAGGAGAGCTTGACGGCCAGGGGAATGGCCTGCCCGCCCTCGCCCCCGGCGGCGACGCCGAAGAGGTTGGTCATCATCCAGGGCAGGGCGGAGGCGACGACCGCTCCCAGCCCGATGAAGAGGCTCTGCATGGCGAAGCCGCTGGTCCGCTGCTTCTCGGGAAGCAGGTCGGCGACGAAGGCCCGAAACGGCTCCATGCTGATGTTGATGGAGGCGTCCAGGATCCACAGCAGCCCCGCCGCCATCCAGAGGGCCGACGAGTTCGGCATGAGGACGAGGGCGACCGAGCTGAGGATGGCGCCCACGAGGAAATAGGGCCGGCGGCGACCCAGGGGACCCCAGGTCCGGTCGCTCATGCTCCCGATGATGGGCTGAACGATCAGGCCGGTGAGGGGCGCGGCCAGCCAGAGGATGGGGATCTCCTCGGGCTTCGCGCCGAGGTACTCGTAGATGGCGCTCATGTTCGCCATCTGCAGTCCCCAGCCGAACTGGATTCCGAGGAAGCCAAACGACATGTTCCAGATCTGCCAGAACCTCAGCCGGGGCTTTTCCATCGATCGGCTCCTATGGGTGGTGGCGAGGGTGCGGGAGACGGCCGGAGACGGCGGTGAGCGCCCGCAGCCTCCGCCGCAGCTCGGGGGTCAGGTCGGCCGCGGCGAAGCGCCAGCGCCAGTTTCCATCCGGGCGCCCGGGGAGGTTCATCCGCGCCTCGCTCCCCAGGCCCAGCAGGTCCTGGAGGGGGACGACGACGGTGTCCGCCACCGACACGTAGAGGGTGCGCACGCAGTCCCAGTGGATGGTCGTGCCGTCGCCGCCGACATAGGCAAGGACGCGGGCGCGCTCTGCCTCCACCTCCTCCGCCGAGCGGGTCGACTCTCCCACCCCTCCGGTCCACCACCCGACCAGGGTGTCGTTGTCATGGGTGGACGTGTAGGCCGTCACCTTGCGGGGGAAGTTCTGCGGGAGGAAACCGTTGTCCGGATCGTCGCTCCCGAAGGCGAACTGGAGCACGGCCATGCCCGGGAAGCGAAAGCGCCGGCGCAGGGCTTCGACCTCGGGGGTGATCAGGCCGAGATCCTCGACCACGATCGGGAGCGAGCCGAGGGCCTTGCGGAGGGTCTCGAAGAACGACGCCCCCGGGCCCTTCACCCAGCGGCCGTTCTCCGCCGTGGGCGCACCCCCGGGGATCTCCCAGCAGGCCTCGAAGCCGCGGAAGTGATCGAGACGCACGAGGTCGACCAGGGCCAGCACCGCGCGGAACCGGTCGATCCACCAGGCGTAGCCGGTGCGAGCCAGCTCGTCCCAGCGGTAGAGCGGGTTGCCCCACAGCTGTCCGGTGGCGCTGAAGTAGTCGGGAGGCACGCCCGCCTGCAGCGAGGGCTGACCGTCTTCGGCGAGATGGAACAGCTCGGGACGCGCCCACACGTCGGCGCTGTCGTGGGAGACGAAGATGGGGATGTCGCCCATGACGCGAATTCCACGCGCCCGCGCCTCGGCGTGCAGCTCCGCCCACTGGGAGAAGAAGAGCCACTGCTCCAGCTCGACCCCCTCCATCTCCTGGGCGAGATCGCGACGTGCCGCGTCGAGAGCGGAGGGGTCGCGCCGGGCCAGACCCGGCTCCCACTGATACCAGGGGGCCCCCCCGTTCGCCCGCTTGAGGGCGGCGTAGAGCGCGTAGTCCGGCAGCCACGCGGACTGCCCGGCGCGGAAGCCCTCGAAGGCCTCGCGCCGCCCCGGAGGGGCGCCCCTGCGGAAGGCCGCACAGGCCCGGGCGAGGAGTGGGCGCTTGAAGTCGAGGAGCGGCCCGTAGTCGATCTGTCGGTCGGGGAGGTCGGCTCCCGGCTTCAGGTCCTCGTCGTCGAGCAGGCCTTCGTCGCGCAGCTTCTCCAGGCTGACCAGGATGGGGTTTCCGGCGAAGGCGGAGAAGCTCTGGTAGGGCGAGTCGCCGTAGCCGGTGGGTCCGAGCGGGAGAACCTGCCACAGGGTCTGCCCCGTCTCGGCCAGGAAGTCGAGAAAGCCGATCGCCTCGCGTCCCAGCTCGCCGACGCCGTAGGGGCCGGGCAGCGACGTCGGGTGCAGGAGAACGCCGGCCGAGCGCCCGCCCACCGCCACTATTCCGGAGAAACGATGCGGACGAGGGTGGACCGGTTGATCAGGTTGCCCTGGTCGTCGATCGCCTGGAGGGTGACGACCATGTCGGCGTCGACCAGGAAGTCGGGCAACGTGTAGCTCGTCGTCTGGGTGACGTCGAGCGCCCCGCCGGGCTCGACGCGGTCGGATCCGACGAAGACCTTCAGGTTCGCGGAGTCGAAATAGTTGGAGATCACCTGGATCCCGGTGGCGGGGTCGAAGACGGTCGAGTTGACGAAGGTGATCGTCGCCCCCAGGCCGGCGAGCTCCCGGATCTGAACGACGTAGGCCGCGCTCACCGATCCCGTGAGGATGTTCTGGGTCCCGATGACCGGGTTCGGCTCCACTCCCACCACGATGTTCGACCGCGGGATGTTGGGGAGGTTGGTCGTGCTGTCGCCGCAAGCCGGCAGGAGGAGGGCGAGGAGGAGGGTCGCGGTCAGACCGGGGCCGCGCCAGCGCGGGCCCCTGCTGTCGAACGTGTTTCTCATGTGCGGTATCGAGGCTCCCAGGGAATGGACGACGAATCAGCCCTTCATTCTAGCGGGTCCGGTCCCGGCGTGCACGGCGCCGGCCGCCCGCCAACGGCGCCTCCGGCCCTCTCGGGTAGACTGGGGGCCATGTCCTCCTCCGACCGCTTGCACCTCCACGACGTCCACGGCGCCGCCGGCGCGGTCTTCGGGGAGCGGCTCGGGAGGACCGTCGTCACGTCCTATGGCGATCCTGCCGCCGAGCACGCAGCCGCCCGCGACGGAGCCGGACTCGTCGAGATGGCGGAGCGGGGGGTCCTCGAGGTGTCGGGCCCGAAGCGCCTCGACTTCCTCCAGGGCCTGGCCAGCAACGACGTCGCGGGCCGACGCCCGGGCCAGGGCTGCCGGGCCGCCCTCATGACGGCCAAGGGACACGTCCGGTTCCTGATGCGCCTCCTGGTCGAGGAGGACGTCGTCCACGTCGAGACGGACGGCGACCGGCTGGACGTCCTCCGGCGCGTCCTCGAGCACTACCGCGTGTCCGCTCCGGTCCGCTTCGAGGCCACCCCGCGCGTCGTCCTGGCCCTGCTCGGGGTGGCGTCGCCCGCGGTGCTGAAGGTCCTGGGCGTCGAGCCCCCGGTCGGGCTCGAGGACCACGCCCGTGTCGACGTCGCGGGGGTGCGAGCGTCCTCCTGGCGCGCGCGGGCGACCTCCCGGGCGGGGGTTTCGTGCTTCACGTCGCCCCGGAGCAGGCCGTGCCCCTGTGGACCGCGCTGAGCGGGGCCGGCGCCCGTCCCGTCGGCCGCGACGCTCTCGATGCCCGGCGGGTGGAGGACCTCAGGCCCTGGTACGAGACGGACATCACCGAGGACAACCTCCTCCACGAGACGGGCCTCCTCGCGGAGCTGCACTCCCCCACCAAGGGCTGCTACGTGGGCCAGGAGGTGGTGGCCCGCCTCGAGGCCCGCGGGGGCAACGTCAACAAGGCCCTGCGCCGCCTGCGCCTGTCGGCCCCCGCCTCCTCCGGCGAGAGCGGTGCGGGCCGACGGCAGGGACGTGGGACGGCTGGCCACGGCCGCCGTCTCCCCGGACCTCGGCCCCATCGCCCTGGCCTGGATCCACCGCAGCCACCTCGCCCCGGGCACGGAGCTGGACGTCGCCGGGGCCCCGGCCACCGTCGTCGCCGATTTCAGCCAGGAATGAAGCGCTGAAGATCTACACGAAGACCGGAGACGTCGGCGAGACGGGCCTGTTCGGTGGACAGCGCGTCGCCAAGGACCACCCGCGGGTGGCCGCCTACGGCGACGTCGACGAGCTGAACGCGGAGCTGGGGGCGGTGCGTGCCGGCGTGCCGGGGACGGTCCTGGCCCGCCTGCTCCTGGGCGTCCAGCGCGACCTCTTCGCGATCGGGGCCCAGCTCGCCGATCCCCGGCACCGGGTGGCGTCGAAGCGCGCCAAGGCGGCGGTCTCCGCGGCCCGGGTGCGCCGGCTCGAGCGCGCCATCGACGCGCGCGACGCGAAGCTCCCTCCCCTGCGCTCGTTCGTGCTGCCCGGGGAGACCCCGACGGCGGCCGCGCTCCATCGGGCGCGCGCCGTCTGCCGACGAGCCGAGCGATCGGTGGTGACCCTCTCCCACGGGGCCGACCTGGACCCGCGCATCGTCGTATTCCTGAACCGGCTCTCCGACCTGCTGTTCGTCCTCGCGCGCTACGAGAACCTTCGCGCTGGCTGCGACGAGCAGCTCTGGTAGCACCCGTCGGCCGGGCGGGGGTCTCAGCGCGGGACGGCGACGCGGAGCGCGAGGGCGACCTCGGCGGGCCGGGCGAACCGCTCCAGCGTCCGGCACTTGATGGGCCCGGCCAGGGCCAGCGCCGCGAACGGTGGGGCATTCGGGCCTTGACGCTAAGGGTTCCTGTATATAGGATTCCTATATGATTGGATCGGCGATCAAGAGAGGCAGCAGCGAGCTGGCGATCCTGAGCGTCCTGGCCGGGGAGCCTCTGCACGGCTACGAGCTGGCCCGGCGGATCGAGCAGCAGACCCAAGGGGTGCTCAAGTTCACCCTGGCGTCCCTGTATCCCGTCCTCTACGGGCTGGAGAGGCGCGGGCTGATCAGGGGGACCTGGCAGGAGGCGACCAGCGGTCGCAGGCGCCGCTACTACCGTCTGACCGCCGCGGGACGCCGCGAGATGAAGCCCCTCCGCGCCGAGTGGGCTCGGCTCTTCCAGGCCCTCGATCGGCTCGCCGGGGTCGCGAATGCCTGACTGGGAGCGCCTGGTCCGCGACCGCCTGGGCGGCGAAGGGGACCAGGGGGGCGAGATCGTCCGCGAGCTGGCCGACCACCTCGAGGACAGCTACACGAGCCGGCTGCTGCGAGGTGAGTCGACCAGTGACGCGGTCAGGGAGATCCTCGCCACGGCAGGAGACTGGGCCAGTCTCCGCCGGGAGATCGAATGGGAGGAGGCCACGATGCGGGATCGGATCCGGACGCTGTGGTTGCCGGGAGTCGTCTTGTTCTTCATGGTCCAGGTGCTGCTTCGACTGGTCCAGCTCGCAGGATACGAGCCGGCCACCTGGGCCACGGGGAGGGCCTACCCCATCCAGGTCTACGTTCCCTGGCTCGCGGTGCTGCCCGTCGCCGGCGCCGTGGCCGCTCTGTGGTCGCGGCGCACCGGCCAGCGACCCCGGCAGTGGATCCTCTTGAGCATCCTCCCGTCCGTCGCCTACGAGGCCTTCCTCCTGTTCGCGGTCGTCGCCGGGCTGCTGATCGACGTCCTCATGACGAGAGACACCAGCGCGTGGTCGGCCCTTGGCGCCTTCTCGGCCTTCAGCATCCAGTTCGCGGTCCTGCCGGGCGTGATGCTGGCACTGGGAGCGATGCTGGTCGTCCTCTTCGCCAGCGGCGGGAGGAGAGGCGACGCTCTTCGGCCAGGCCCCACGGAGCCGCCGGCGGAGGGGGAGAGAGCGCCGAGCCCCCGGCGCAGTCCCTGACCATCGTCACCACCGGGTAGGGGTTGAGCGGACGGTGAGCGACTTCGTCGAGATGTACGGGGCCATGAACCCGGCGAGCTGATTCGAACCGGGTTCACCCGAAGTCAACCGCGCCGACGTGAGCACTACGGAGGCAGGCAGAGACTACTCCCCGATCACCTTGATCAGGACGCGCTTGGGACGCCGGCCGTCGAACTCGCCGTAGAAGATCTGCTCCCAGGGGCCGAAGTCCAGCTTGCCGTCGGTGATCGCCACCACCACCTCGCGCCCCATGATCTGGCGCTTGTGGTGGGCGTCGCCGTTGTCCTCGCCGGTGCGGTTGTGGTGGTAGCGCTCGGGGCTGGCGTCGAACGGGGCGAGCCTCTCCAGCCACCTCTTGTAGTCCTCGTGGAGCCCCGGCTCGTCGTCGTTGATGAAGACGGAGGCGGTGATGTGCATGGCGTTGACCAGGCACAGCCCCTCCCGAACGCCGCTCTTCCCCACGACCTTCTCGACCTCGCCGGTGATGTTGACGAAGTCCATGCGGGCAGGGACGTCGAGGGTGAGGTGAAGGGTCTCGGACTTCAACGGGACCTCCTGGGGCGGGAAGCGGAGAGATGCCCCGTCGCGAGATCGACGACGAAGCTCCCGAGCATGGCTGGCGATCAGCCTCCGATGAACGTGTGGCGCATCTTGACGCGCACCTTGACCGGGATGCCGTCTTTCAGGCCCGGCTCGTACTTCCAGCGGCTGATGTCGACGAGCACCGCCTCGAGCGCGCCCCCGCCCTTCTCGATGCGGATGTCGGTCACGTCGCCCTCCTCCGTCACGACGAAGCTCGCTTCGATGGAGGCGCGCTCCCCGCGGGACAGCTCCGGACCCCAGTCGGGATAGGAAGCGCTGCGGCCCTGGATGCGGCGAGGCGGGACGTCGACCTCGTCCTCCTCGTAGACCCGGTGAGGCTCGAGTGCGATCTCGGGTCGGACCGGCGCCAGCACCACGACCGGCTCCGCGACCGCGGGCTCGGCGGGGGGAGGGGCGGGGATGGCGGCCGCGGGCGTGGGCGTCGGGGCCGGGCGAACGCGGGCCGTGCGACGGGCGGCGGGCGCCGGCGTGGGCTCCGGGGCGGGGACGTCGAGCGCGACGTCGCCGGAGCCGATGGGCTCGGGGGCGGGCAGGACCGGAGCCGCGCCCGCCACCCCTCCCGCGCTCAGGAGGTGCAGGCCGAGGGCCCCCACGGCCAGGAGCCCGGCCGCGATCCGAACGACGGGCGCCGGCTCGGGGGGAGGGGACAGCGGAGCCAGCGGGCGCGTCTCGTCGGCGGGGCGATTCCCGGGCGTCCGTCCGGCCCCCGCTCCCGTGGCCAGGGGGCCGGCGGCGTGGGCGTCGCGGAGGGCGCTCCGCATCTCGTCGGCGGTCTCGAAGCGCCGGGCGGGGTCCTTGGCGAGCACGCGGCGCAGGATCGGCCGCAGGGTGAGAGGCAGCCCCGGCACGTCCAGCTTCGGCTCGTCCTGGATCTGGCGCAGGATGGTGACGACGGGGCTGTCCCCCCGGAAGGGCAGCGCGCCCGTGAAGAGCTCGTGAATCACGATCCCGAAGGAGTACAGGTCGCTCCGGAAGCCGACCGGCTCGCCGCGGAGCTGTTCGGGGCTCATGTACTCGGGGGTGCCCATCAGGCTTCCGGTGGCGGTGACGGTGTGGCCACCGGTGGCCCCGACGTGGTGCTTGGCGATGCCGAAGTCCATCACCCGCACGACCCGGGCGCGGTCGCGCATCAGGTTCGCGGTCTTCAGGTCGCGGTGCACGATTCCGGCGTGGTGGATGGCCCGCAGCCCGTCGGCCACCTGGAGGGTCACGTCCCAGGCGTCGCGCTCGGTGAGGCCGCTCGCCACCCGGGCCGCCCGGGCGAGGTTCTCGCCCTCGATCAGCTCCATGCAGATGTAGAGAAGACCCCGGTCCTCGCCGTCGCCGTAGACCGAGCACACGTTGCGGTGCCGGACCCGGCGGGCGAGGCGGATCTCCGAGCGGAAGCGCCGCTCGATGCGGCCGGACTGGCGCGCCACGTCGGGGCGCAGCACCTTGATGGCGACCGTCTCCTTCAGCTCGCGGTCGAAGGCACGGTAGACCATTCCCATGCCCCCGCGCCCCAGGGTCCCCAGGATCTCGAAGCGGCCCGCGAACAGCGCCCCCGTCCGGAGCCCGGCCAGGCCGGGCTCGAGGGGTGTGCCACAGGCGAAGCAGAGCGAGGCCGAGGTGCGGTTGTCGGTCTGGCAGGAGGGACAGAGCATAGGGCCGCGTCGATCATGATAGCGCGGACCACGGCGGGGAGAGCTCCTATAGAATGGGGCTTTGGCCCCATCGCCGGGGCCACATCCCCGAACCTGGAGGCTCGTTGATGAACCTCGTCCGACCCGTCGTCCCTGCCGTCGCTGCCCTGGCGCTGATCGCCGGAGCATCCTCCTTCGCCCAGGCGCCCCTCCCGTCGCACGGCCAGCCCGTGAAGCCCGCGGCCGGCGTGGCCACAGCCGGCGGGATCACCTGGACGGTCCCGGGATCCTGGACCGAAGGCCAGGGGAGCGCCATGCGGGTGGCGACCTACGAGGTCCCCGCCGCCACGGGCGCCGAGCCCGGGGAGTGTGCGGTCTTCTACTTCGGCCGCGGGCAGGGCGGCGACGTCGACGCCAACGTCCAGCGCTGGGCCGGGCAGTTCAAGGAGAAGCCGACGCCGAAGCCTGAGCGGCGTACGGTGGCGGGCGTGGCCGTCACCCTGGTCGACGTCGCGGGGACCTACCTCAACCCCGGCGGCGGCATGATGCAGTCGCAGGGCGAGAAGCCCGGCTACCGTCTCCTGGGCGCCATCGCGGAGGCCCCGGAGGGGAACGTGTTCTTCAAGCTCACCGGGCCGGCGGCCAGCGTGGGCGCGGCCGAGGCGGCCTTCGACGGCCTCGTCGCCTCGATCGCGAAGAAGTAGCGGGCATGGCGCTGCGCGCGGCGGTCTTCGATTTCGACGGGGTGATCGTCGACAGCGAGCCCCTGCACTTCCGGGCGCTGCGCGACGCGCTGCGCACCGTGGAGGTCGAGATCACCGAGGAGGAGTACTGGACCTCGTGCCTGGCGTACGACAACCGGGGCGCCATCCGCCGGGGCCTGGAGCTCCACGGCGAGACGGCGGACCCGGAGCGGGTGGAGCGGCTGGCCGCCCACATGGTCACCCGGTTCCGGGAGCTCATCCCGGAGATCCCGCTGTTCCCGGGAGCGGCGGAGCTGGTCCGGGCCCTGGCCGCCGAGGTCCCCCTGGCCATCGCCTCGGGGGCACGCCAGGAGGAGGTGGACGCGATCCTGCGCGTCGTGGGACTGCGTGACGCCTTCGAGACCATCGTCGGGGCGGAGGACGCCCCCCGCACCAAGCCCGACCCCGCGCCCTACCAGGAGGCGATGCACCGACTGGGCGGGGTCGGCAACGGGCTGTCACCCGCAGAGTGCCTCGCCCTCGAGGACACCATGCCGGGCATCGCCTCCGCCCTGGGGGCGGGGATGACCGTCGTGGGCGTCGCCCACAGCTACCCCGCGGAGAAGCTCCAGGCCGCGCACCGCGTGGTGGATTCCCTCGTCGGTATCGACGTCGACGGCTTGCGCGGCCTCTTCAAGGACTGACCATGCCTTCCCGCCATCTCGATCCGGACCAGGCCCGCCGCTACGCGGAGTACCGCTACGACTTCAACCGCAAGGCCCTCGCCGGGCGCGTCGTCCTCGTGGTCGGCGGCGCCGGGGGGCTCGGGGCGGCCATCTCGGCCCTCCTCCTCCAGGACGGGGCCATCCCGGTCGTGGGCTACCGGTCCAACAAGGGCAACGCCCTCGCCTTCCAGCAGAAGCTTCAGGACCTCTACGGGGGCCTCGTCCACCTCGTCGAGGGCGACGTGGAGGACCCGGAGGTGCGCAAGCGCTACCTCCAGGCCGCCCTCGACGTGAAGGGCGAGTTCCACGGTCTCGTGGCCCTGACCGGAGACCCCGCGCGGGTGAAAGGAGACGGCCTGGACGGGCCCACCCTCCGCGCCTCGTTCTCCGCCAACTTCGAGGCCCCGGTGCTCCTCGCGCGGGGCGCGGCCGAGGAGATGACGCGGCGCGCGACCCGGGGCTCGATCGTCCTCGTCTCCAGCATGCAAGGCGTCTACCCCTTCGAAGGGAGCCTGGCCTACGCCGCGCCGAAGTCCGCCCTCGTCCACGCCGCCCGGATCCTGGCCAAGGAGTACGGGGGCCAGTCCGACATCCGGGTCAACGTGGTGGCCCCGGGGGCGACGGTGGTCGGCATGGCCCGGGCCTCGATCGACGGCGGCAAGTACGACCCCTACGTCGACCGCGGTGTCGTCCCCCGCTTCGGCCGGCCCGAGGACGTGGCCCGGGTGGTGCGCCTGCTCCTCGAGCCCGATGCCTACCTCACCGGACAGGTGATCACGGTGGACGGCGGGCTCACGCTCCGGCGCGATCGACTGGGCTAGACGCGTCGAGGGCCCTCGCCAGCCGACGAAGGGCCCGGGTGCGGCGTCTCATCTCGCGCAACAGCGACGCGCCCGCGATACGCTGCTGGACGCGGCGGCGCTCCTCGAGGGTGATCCACTGGAAGTCGCACTGGTTGTCGGGGATCCAGTGCGGATCGCGGCGGCCCGGGACGAAGCACGTCGCCGCCGGGCAGACCAGGCAATCCACCGCGTGCGGGCAGTCGACGCAGCGCCCCCGGGCAGATCTTCTCTCCGGGCTGAGCCGGAGGAGGGGGACGGCCCCGGAACGGCGCGGCAGGTCGGCGAGGCGGCGGGAGAAATCCGGGTGACGGACATCCCCGAGGTGGAGTGCGGTCGCGGCCTCCTCGCCGAGCGGAGGCAAGCGCTGGAGGGAGGCGACGAAGGACGGGCAGGCCCAGGCCCGCCCCCGGGGATCGACGGCCACGTTCCGGCCCGTGGGCGCGCCACACACGAAGGGTGAGGACCGTTCGGCGTCGGACTCGTTGCGGCGGCGCGCCGCCTTCCGGAGGAACGTGACTGGGAGCCTCCCGGTGCGGCCCCAGTGGGCGAGGCTGTCCGTCGCCACTTCCTCGACCTGCTGCCGCAGGCGCTCCCGCGCCACGCCGGTCCAATCGGGGTCGTGGGTGGCCAGCGGCTCGACGCCGATCTCGGCAACGCCCCACACGAGGAGAGAACGGATCGAGGCCGCGAGGGTGGACACCGTGGCTCCCTGGACCATCATCGCGACGGAGAGGCGGCGGCGCGCCCAGGACGGATGGCGGAGCATCGTCCGCGCGATGAGGCGGCCGAGGGGGACGGCGCTCCCGGGAGCCCGGCGATCCTGCCCGAGGCCGTCGAAGCTCAGCTGCAGCTCGGTGTCGGTGGCGGCCAGGAGGTCCAGATCGTCGTCGTTGACCAGCGTGCCGTTGCTCAGGATCACGCAGTCGATGGAATCAGACTCACCGGCCCGATCCCGGGCGCTGCGGATCACCTGGTGCACGAGATCGCGGGCGAGCAGGGGCTCGCCGCCGGAGAGCACCACCCGGTGGGGGGGGTCCCCGGCGGCGAGCACGATTCGAACCGCTGCCTCGGCGATCTCCGTGCTCATCCGTGCTGCCTCTCGCGGGGCGGTCTGGTAGCAGTACGTGCAGGCCAGGTTGCAGGCGCTGGTGACGATGAGGTGGAGGTCCATCGCACTCGGTGCGAGTTGGGCCCTTCAGCAGGTAATGCGCGCCCGGCCGGTTCCCGCGGCCTTCGCGGTCTCCATCGTCTCCGGGGGATTGGCTCGGTACATGGCCTCGAAACTGAGAATCTCTTGGGGTGGGACGAGGGCGTTCGGGTTCTTGCCTGCAATCAGCTTCGCGATGTCGAGCAGCACCTTGGCTTCGTCGATCAACTGTTTCTGAAGCTCGCCGTACGTGATCTCGGGCTTGGCCATCACATTCCTCCTCGCCGGCGACGCCGGTCTCCCTCGTGGCATCAGCGACGGTCAGCGCGACATCTGGACACCACGAGCCTTCGATGCTCGTCGAAGAGACCGGTGGGAGCGTCGTGCCGAGTCCAGGACCCGCCACGCGACCGTCGACCAGACTCGATTCTAGGTGGCGGGCCCGCGGCCGGAGATTAGAAATATCTTTGATTTGCGGGTCGGCGCGGCGCTCGCCCGAGTGCCCTTGGCGACGGCTAGAACGAGCCCCCGGACGCCTCCAGCAGCCAGACGTCTCCGCGGCGCTCCACCTCGACCAGGGCCAGCCAGCGCCCGTCGGGAGACATGTCGAAGCCCGGGATCTCCACATACGGGGCCGCGGCCTCCCCATGCGGGAGCGGGGCGACCTCGCCGGTGGCGGGATCCACGGTGCGGAGCGAAGCGACCGATCCGCCCCAGAGGGCCAGGGCCACGAGACGATCACCATCGGCGAGCCACCGCAGGTCGATGACGCCGGCGGCGGTGGTCAGGCGACGCGCTTCCTCGTTCGGGTTGATCGTCGTGAGCCAGATCTCGTCGACACCCTCCACCGGGGTCGTGTACGCCAGCTCACTGCCGTCCGGAGACCAGTCGAAGCCGTTCACCGGGGCGGAGCCGTCCGTCAACGGGCGGGCCACGCCCACCCGCTTCCCGTCACGAACCGTGACCGCCCACACCTGCTCGATGCCGCCACGGTCGGAGATGAACGCCACCTGTGAGCCGTCGGGCGACCAGCGGGGGGACACGTCCATCGCAACGTGCTCAGTGACCTGCTGGCTCGCTCCCCCGCCGGCCGGCATCGTCCAGATGTCGCGCTGCCCGTCGATCACGCGGTGGTAGGCGATCCAGCGACCGTCCCTCGAGAAGGCCGGCCACGAGACGCGTCCCGGCAGGTCGGTGAGCCTTTGGGGCTCGCCGGGCGGCCCGTCGTTCCCGAGCGGCAACCGCCAGAGGTCGACAGCATTGTCCCGGTCGGAGACGAAGACCACGGCGCTTCCGTCCGGGGCCACCGCCGGGAGACCGGTGAAGGGCGCCTGCTCGAACCTGACCCGGCGGCCGGACGTCGTGTCGATCACCACCAGAATCCGCTGCTCGGAATGCCTTGCGTAGGCGAGGCGCTGGCCGTCCCGGGCCACGCTGGGGCTCTCGTCCTCGGGTCCCATGGTCACTCGGGTCGCCGCGCCGCCGCCAACCGGCCGGCGCCAGATGGCATGGATCCCCGCACGAATCGAGCTGAAGTAGAGAAAGCGACCATCGGGGGACCAGGCCGGGTGGATGTCGGCTTCCCCGCCCGTCGGGAGGCGCCGCGGAGCCCCGCCCTCGGCGTCGACGAGCCACAGGTGGTTCTGATCGTGAAAGCAGATCGTTTTGCCGTCGGGGGACCAGGACGGCCGCTCGTGAGACCAGACCCCGTGCTCCGAGGTGCTGAGGACCCGGACCGCGGTCAGGTCGTCCAGAGGGGCGACATGGACCCTGCCGTAGCCGTTGGCGTCCGGCCGCGTGAAGACGAGACGGGTGCCGTCGGGTGAGACCGCGGGATCTCGGGCGTTCGGAACCAGCGAAGTGGGCTCGCCTCCGAGCCGTGGAACCTTCCAGATCCCCGCCGCGCCGCCGCGAGTGGAGACGAACGCCAGGTTGCTGCCGTCCGGGAACCAGGTCGGGAGATCGTCCCAGGCCTCGTGGGTGGTGAGCCGCAGGGGGCTCCCTCCCTGGACGTCGATGAGCCAGATGTCGGTGTTGCCGGCCTCGGTCGCGGTGTAGGCGACGAAGGCCCCGTCGGGGGAGATCGCTGGGCTCTCCTCGAGCCCGGCGCCGCTGGTCACGGGGCGCGGCTCGAAGGCGGGGAGGGGACTCGAGCGCAGCCGTCCCACGACCTCGTAGGCGGCAAAGGCCACGACCAGGGCCGCGAGGACCAGCGCCGCGGCCCGCCGCGGCAACCTCCGGAGTCTCACCCTTGGAGCCCAGGAACGCCGGCCAAGCTGCTCCTCGGCCGAGTCGAGAGCGAGGCGCAGGTCGTGGACGGTGGTGTAGCGGTCGTCCGGTGCCTTCTGAAGGCAGCAGTGGACGACGCGGGCGAGAGCGTGAGGGACGTCCGCCGCCACCGAGTCGAGCTCCGGGGGCTCCGAGGACAGCGTGGCGACCAGGACCTCCGCCGGGGTGGTCCCGGGAAAGGCCTTCCGGCCCGAGAGCATCTCGTACAGGACGCAGCCGAAGGCGAAGATGTCGGCCCGGTGGTCGACATGACGCCCGTGAGCCTGCTCCGGAGCCAGATAGCCCACGGTGCCCGGGAGCCCCTCCGTCGTCCAGCCGGTGATCGGCTCACCCGTCTCGGGGTCCCGGTGGACGAGCTTGGCGACGCCGAAGTCGAGGATCTTCACCGGGCCGCCGGTGCACACGAAGATGTTGGAAGGCTTCAGGTCCCGATGGATGATCCCCCGGGCATGGGCGGCGCCGAGGCCAGCGATGAGCTGCCGGGAGATCTCGAGCGCGCGCGCCGGTGTGAGAGAACGGCCCCGCAGCCGGTCGCGCAGCGTCTCCCCCTCCAGCAGCTCCGTCACGATGAACGGGGAGCCCTCGTGGCTCCCCACGTCGTAGACCCCGATGACGTTGGGATGGCTCAGGGAGCCGGCCAGCTTGGCTTCGAGCTCGAAGCGCCGGAGCCGTTCGGCGTCGTCGGAGAAGCGCGAGGGGAGCAGCTTGATGGCCACCGCGCGGTCCAGGCGCTCGTCCCGGGCGCGGTAGACCTGCCCCATCCCCCCGGCCCCCACGAGGCGCTCCACCACGTAGGGCCCGAGTCGGGTCCCCGATGGCAGGTCGGGATCGGACTGGTCGTGGGGCGTCATCGAACCCCTTCGCCCTTCGGTCCCCGGTGGCCGGTATCCCCCGCGACCGCGCACGGTGGCGGGAGGGAGGATGATGGAGGAGATTCTATCGCCATCCGGCGGGGCCGGAGCACGAATCAGCCCGGTCCTCGTCGGAGCGACCCCGAGCCCCCGGGGACCCGCGTGATCTTGCGGCCCCCCCCGAGTGTCGCTAGGATCCGCTCGAGGCGTGTCCGTCCGCGGCTCCGGGGGAGCGACGCGGTCATGCCGGGGTCGCCGGACGACTCCAGGAGGAGCCAGGTGGTCAAGGTCAAGGGCAGCGTGCTCCGGTCGCGGCTGGCGATGGTCGACGAGATGGCCCCGGACGGCGGACGGGAACGGGTCCTCGCCCGCCTCGAACCCGCGGAGCGCGAGACCCTTGGAGCCCTCCTGGCCGCGTCGTGGTACCCGTTCGAGCTGGGAAGCCGCCTCGACGGCGCCATCGTCGACGAGCTGGGAGGGGGGCAGGCGACCTTCTTCGAGAAGCTCGGCGAGGCGTCGGCGGAGAAGAACCTCGGTGAGGGCGGCGTGCACCGCCGCTTCCTCGTCGAGGGAGATCCCCACGCCTTCCTCAAGAAGGCGCCCCTCATCTACTCCTTCTACTACGACCAGGGACACCGCGAGTACGAGAGGATCGGGGACCACGAGGCCGTCCTCACGACCCACGAGGCGGAGACGTTCAGCGCTCCGGACTGCGCGACGGTGGTGGGCTGGTACCGCCGGGCTCTCGAGATGTGCGGGGTCCACCGCCCGCGTGTCGTCGAGGAGGAATGCCGCGCCCGGGGTGGAGAGGTCTGCCGCTACCGCGTGACCTGGACCTAGCCCGGTCCGCTCACCGCCTCTGCACCAGCTCCGGACCGCCGTCGTCGAGGCTCTCGACGTCGAGCCAGCGTCGGCTCGCCGCCCGGCGGCGGACGCGGGCCCAGGCGGCGTGGTAGGACGCGCGCTCCGGGGCCGCGCGGACCGCCTCCGCGTAGAGCCGAAGCGCCCCGTCCCAGTCTCCGGAGCGGGCCGCCGCGTAGGCCGCGCGAGCGGACGGCGCCCCGGGATCCGGCCGCACGCCCTCGTCCGGCCCGTAGGCGAAGGCCTCGGCGAGGGCGAGGCGCGGGCCCGGCCCCTGGAAGACCAGGCGCACCTCGCCGGTCGCGCGGTCGGCGAGGGGCACGACGAGGAGCGCCTGCTTGCCGGCCCGGGGGACGCCACCCACCCACTGGAAGTCGGCGCGGCGCGGGCCCTCGGCGACGATCTCGCCGTCGGCAGCCGACGCCACCCAGGGCACGGCGAGGGGGGACGCCTCCAGGTCCACGAGGAGAGCCAGGGCGGCCAGGCGTCGGGAGGGTCGGACACGCAGGACGAGACCGCGTCCCGGGGCGAGGCCCTCGGCAGTCGTCCAGGAGGTCGCGGGGTCACGGTCGAGCGCTTCGGGCCCGACGCGACCGCCCGCCGCGGTCTCGAGAGCCATCTCCCCCACCGGGACCGGGCGCGCCTCGTCGTACGGGGGGCAGAAGTCGTGGAAGATCACCAGTGGACCGGCGGTCTGCTCGCGCCACCTCCCTCCCATCGATCCGAGAAGCGCGCGGAACCCCCCGGCGCGCGGCATCCCCCGTGACAGCACGGGGGACAGCACCCAGGCCGCTTCCGGGTCGAGGTCGACCTCGTCCCGGAAGCGCAGTGGGTCGCCCGGGATGCGCTCGTTCCAGGCCTGGCTCGCCACGACCTCGCCACCGGACTCGAGGGTGATCCGGCCGGCGAACTGCAGGCTGGCGTACGCGCTGCGCACGCCCGCTGCTTCGAGGGCTTCGAGCGAGGCGTCGATTCGGGGGACCTGCCACACGCCCGCGGCGTGGGCCGGGTCGCTCCAGCGGGCGGCGAGGACCTGGCTTCCCCAGCCCCAGGGGAGGAGGACGGCCAGGCCCAGGAACACGCCGGCCACGCGGCGCCACCGCCAGGCCCGTGCGAGGTCCAGCGCCGGCCAGGGCGAGAGCGGGCGCGTTCAGGCCGTAGAGGTAGCGGAGCTCGTCCGGGCCGGTGCGCCGGGACAGCCAGAAGGCCCCGGCGAGGGCCCCGGCCCAGCCGAGGAGCGGGAGTGCACGTCGCGAACCAGAGCCGATGCCGAGGGCCACCAGGAGACCCAGGGCCAGGAGGAAGACCAGCGCCGCCGGGAGATCCACCCGATCCGCACCGTCCACCACGAGCGGCACCTGGAGGCCCGACAGCCCCCGAAGCGCGTGGACGAGGTCGTCCACGCCCTCGCCCCACAGCCACCGGGGACGCAGCGCGGTGACCGCGCTCGACGCGGTGACCACTCGGGTCCCGGAGGCGCCAACGAGGCGGGCCACCAGCAGCGGGCTGGCTCCCACCACGAGGCCGGCCCCGGAGACAGCGACGGCGGAGAGCCGGGGACGCAGACCCGCGGCGGCGAGACCCACCGCCATTCCGACGAAGGCGGGGATGGCGAGCGAGGAGTTCCACACCGCGAGCCCGCAGACGACGCCCGCGCCGACGAGGACCCACCGCCCCTGCGGGGCCGCGTCCCGGTCGAGTGCCCGGAGCGCGACGAGAAGGGGGAAGCCGGTGACGAGAGGCATGAGGAAGTTGGGCGGCGGCCCGGTGGCGGTCATCAGGGCCATGTAGGGCGTGCCCCAGGAGGCCAGGAGGGCCGCGGCCCAGCCGGCGCCGGCGCCAGCCACCCGGCGGGCGAGGAGGCCGGCCAGGAGGACGAGCAGGACCGCGCAGGCGAGCTCGTAGAGTCGGTGCACGGTGTGGGGCGACCAGAGCACGAGGCCGGGAGCCAGCAGGTACGCGTCGAGTGCCCCGTTGTACGGCTGGTTCCACAGCGTGGTCGACAGCTCGCCCTGGAGCAGGTGACGCCCCATGAGAAGCAGGATCGCGTCGTCGTTCGAGACCGGGAGGGACCAGGTGACCCGGTGGAGCGGGGCTCGCGCCACCGCGAAGGCCGCGACCAGGGTGGCAACGGCGAGGAGGCGACGCGCAGTCGGGCTCACGAGGCCAGAGTGTGCCCCAGCCGCGTCCGGCTGTACAGGACGCCCACCACTTTCGCGTGATTTGACGGCGACTTCCACCCCGCTTAGCCTCAGAGAATGAGCCTCTCGCGTCTCCTCCTTCTCCTCTCGGCGGGTTCCCTGGCCGCCCTGACCGCGTGCTCCCGCCCACAGGCGAGCGCCGGCCCCGACCCCCGACCGAGCGTCGCCGCGGGTCAGGACCGTCCCTCCGCCGTGGCGGCCGAGGTGGACGGAGTGCCGATCACCTGGGCCGAGCTCGAAGAGGAGGCAGCGACTCCCCTCACCCGCCTGCGGCAGGAGGAGTACGAGATCCGCCGCCAGGTCCTCGACGACCTGGTCGCCAGGCGACTCGTGGAAGCGGCGGCCCGGAACGAGGGGATCTCGAGCGAGGAGCTCCTCAGACAGAACGTCGAGGAGAGCCTCCCGAAGCCGCCCGCCGCCCAGCTGGAGGAGATCTACCAGCGGAACCAGGACCGCTTCGCCGGGCAGACGCGGGAGCAGGCCCTCGCGCGCATCGCCGAGCTGCTGCGGGAGAGAGCGGCCGCGGAGCGGCGCCGGGACTTCGAGCAGGCCCTGCGCGAGAAGGCGCAGGTGACGGTCCATCTCGATCCCCCGCGGGTCGCGGTCGAGGTCCCGGAAGATGCCTCGGCCACCGGACCGAAGGACGCGCCGGTGACAATCGTGGAGTTCACGGACTACCAGTGTCCCTTCTGCCACCGGGCCCAGGGGGTCATCGAGCAGGTCCTCGACCGGTACCCGGGCAAGGTACGCCTCGTGCACCTCGACTTCCCGCTCGAGAACCACCCCGGCGCGCTGCCCGCTGCCCGGGCCGCCCGCTGCGCCGGCGAGCAGGGGCGTTTCTGGGACTACCACCGCAGCCTGATGACCCAGAAGGGGAGCCTCGACCAGGTCGACCTCGCACGCCGGGCGGCCGCCCTCGACCTCGACCCGCGCGAGTTCGGGAAGTGCCTCGCGTCCGACCGTCACCTCGAGGCCATCCGCTCCGAGGCCGAGCAGGGCAGCGCCCTCGGCGTCACCGGGACCCCCGCCTACTTCATCAACGGGCGCATGGTCTCGGGGGCGCAGCCCTTCCCCGCCTTCGCCGAGATCATCGACGAAGAGCTGCTCGGGGGCGGCTAGCCCAGGGGATCCGCCGATTTGCGCTCGCGTGACGACGCCGTGACGCGAGCGGCGGCGTTTGGTGCTGGACTTCCGCGGGGGGAGCGATACACTCCAAAGGTTGCGCGCAACGGCGCAGGAGGTGCAGGGCGAGTTGAAGAAAGAGCTGCGGGCCTGGACGATCAGGGACGCGACCGAGCTGTACAACGTCAAGGGCTGGGGTCACGACTTCTTCTCCATCAACGAAGCGGGCAACGTCCAGGTCACCCCGGCCGGCCCCGGCTCCCCACCCATCGACCTCAAGGCCCTGGTCGACGACCTCCGCCGCCGCGGACTCAGCCTTCCGTTCCTGATCCGCTTCTCCGACATCCTCCGCACGCGCATCGAGCAGCTCGTCGGCGCCTTCCGCGACGCGATCGTCGACAACGAGTACGGCGGGGCCTATCGCCCCGTCTACCCGATCAAGGTCAACCAGCAGAAGCACGTCGTCCAGGAGCTCCTCGAGTACGGCCGACCCGCACCACCTCGGCCTCGAGGCCGGCTCCAAGCCGGAGCTGCTCGTGGCCCTCGCCCTGCAGGAGAACCCGGAGGCGCTGGTCCTGTGCAACGGCTACAAGGACCGGGCCTTCATCGAGACCGCGCTCCTGGCCCAGAAGCTGGGGCGCCGGGTGGTCATCACCATCGACCGTCTCGGGGAGCTGGAGACCATCATCTCCACCGCGGCCGAGCTCGACGTGCGACCGGTCATCGGGGTGCGGGCGCGCCTGAGCACGAAGGGCGCCGGCAAGTGGGTCGAGTCCACCGGAGACCGCTCGAAGTTCGGGCTCACCACCGCGGAGATCGTGGCGACGGTGGAGCGCCTGGAGGCGGCGGAGATGCTCGACTGCCTGCAGCTCCTCCACTTCCACATCGGCTCGCAGATCACCAACATCCGCGCGGTGAAGGACGCGCTTCGGGAGGCCAGCCGCATCTTCGTCGAGCTCCACGGCCTGGGCGCCCCGGTGCGCTTCCTGGACTGCGGCGGCGGACTGGGGGTCGACTACGACGGCAGCCACACCAACTTCCACTCCTCGGTCAACTACACGCTGGCCGAGTACGCCGCCGACGTGGTCAGCCAGGTCGCCGAGGCCTGCAACGCGGCCGGCGTTCCCCATCCGGACATCGTGACGGAGTCGGGCCGGGCCCTGGTCGCCCACCACTCCGTGCTCGTGTACAACGTCCTCGCCACCAACGAGATGCTCCGGGGTCGGGTTCCGGCCGCCGCCGCGGAGGACGAGCACACCCTCATCCAGCAGCTCGCCGAGACCTACCGGGGTGTCTCCCGCAAGAGCTTCCAGGAGGCCTACCACGACGCCATCCAGATCAAGGAGGAGGCGATCACTGCCTTCAACCTCGGGGTCCTGGATCTCCGGCAGCGGGCGCGGGTGGAGGAGCTGTTCTGGGCCACCTGCGAGAGGATCCTCAAGGTCGTCCGGGGGCTGGACTACGTGCCCGACGAGCTGGAGAGCCTCGAGAGGCAGCTCAGCGACACCTACTACTGCAACCTCTCGATCTTCCAGTCGATCCCCGACCACTGGGCGGTGAAGCAGCTGTTCCCCACCATGCCCATCCATCGGCTGAACGAGCGTCCGTCGCGGCGGGCCATCGTCGCCGACCTGACCTGCGACTCGGACGGCAAGATCGACCAGTTCATCGACCTGCGCGACGTCAAGGACGTGCTCGAGCTCCACAATCCCAACGGCGAGCAGTACCTCCTGGCGACGTTCCTGGTCGGCGCCTACCAGGAGATCCTGGGCGACCTCCACAACCTGTTCGGGGACACCGACGCCGTGCACGTCCGCCACGACGGCGACGACTACCGCGTGGAGCACGTGGTGGAGGGCGACACGGTCACCGAGGCGCTCTCCTACGTCCAGTACAGCAAGGAGAGGCTGGTGGCCCGCGTCCGGCGCGCTGTGGAGGTGGCCCTGCGCGAGGGCCGCCTGACCATGGAGGAGTCGGGACGCTTCATGAAGAGGTACATCGAGGCGATGGAAGGCTACACGTACCTCTCGGCCGACGAGTGAGCCCCCAGCTCACGCCACCGTCCACCCCCCTCACCCGGGCCGCCGGGATCGAGGTGCCCCTCCTGTGCGGGGCCATGTACCCATGCAGCAACCCCGAGCTGGTGGCCGCGGTCTCGGAGGCGGGCGGGATGGGCATCGTCCAGCCCATCTCCCTGACCTGGGTGCACGGTCACGACTTCCGGGAGGGGCTGCGCCTCATCCGTCGGCTGACCTCGAGGCCGATCGGGATGAACGCCCTCATCGAGCAGTCCTCGCGGACCTACCGGCGGCGGATGGAGCGGTGGATCGACATCGCCCTCGAGGAGGGCGTGCGCTTCATCGTCACCTCGCTCGGCAACCCCCGCTGGGTGGTGGATCGCGTCCGTGGCGTCGGAGGCGTCGTGTACCACGACGTCACCGAGCGCAAGTGGGCGCTCAAGGGGGCGGAGGGCGGCGTGGACGGGCTGATCGCGGTGAACGAGCGGGCCGGAGGCCACGCCGGCACCCGGAGCGCCCGCGCGCTCTTCGACGAGCTCGGGGACCTGGGGCTCCCCCTCGTGTGCGCAGGGGGGATCGGGGACGAGGCCGACTTCGTGCAGGCGATGGCGATGGGCTACGTCGGGGCCCAGCTGGGCACGCGCTTCATCGCCACCGAGGAGTGCCGCGCGAGCGCCGGCTACAAGCAGGCGATCGTGGACGCCGACGCCTCCGACGTGGTGCTGACCGAGCGCATCACCGGGGTGCCCGTCGCGGTCCTCGACACTCCCCGGGTGCGTCGGCTCGGGACGAAGGCAGGACCGATCGCCCGCTGGATGCTCCGGGGGCGCCGCACCCGGCACTGGATGCGCACGCTCTACGGGCTGCGCTCGCTGTGGGAGCTGAAGCGGGGACTGCACCGCGACGCCCCCGGGCGCGACTACTGGCAGGCGGGACGGAGCGTGGCCGGGATCCGGGGAGTCGAGCCCGCGGGCGCGATCGTGCGCCGCTTCGGCGACGCCTGGCGGGACGCGGCGACAGGCCTCTGAGCCTGGACAGCCCTCCCTCCCTATAATGGATTCGATGCCGAGGACTCCTTCCTGCCTGCGGACGGCGGCCGCCGCCCTGGCCGTCGCGACGGCGGCCCTGGGCGGATGCCGGGCCGAGCGCCCGGCCTACGACAACCTCGTCTTCGTCACCATCGACACCCTGCGCGCGGACCACCTGGGCGTCTACGGCTATCCTCGTCCCACCTCCCCCTACCTCGACGCGCTGGGAGGGGAGGGCGTCGTCTTCTGGCACGCGGTGGCCGCCAGCTCGCACACCGCCCCTTCGCACGCGACGATGCTGACCTCCCTCTATCCGGAGCAGCACCAGGTCCTGGAGAACGGGCACGACCTGGACCCGGCGATCCCGAGCCTGGCCGGACTGCTCGGGGAGGCGCAGATCGAGACCGCGGCCTTCGTGTCCGTGCGCTTCCTGGCCGGTCTGAAGCCCGGCTTCGACGCCCTCGACGCCCGGGTGGCGGACGGCGACGTCTTCCGGACCGCGAACCTCACGGTGGACCGGGCCGTCGAGTGGCTACGCACGCGCGATCGGAGCCGTCGCTTCGCCCTCTGGGTTCACGTCTACGACCCCCACCAGCACGTCGTCACCACGCGGATGCCCGAGCCCTGGTACCGCCTCATGCGGGAGGACTCGGCCCGCCGGGGCAAGGAGCTCCTCTACTTCGTCAAGCAGGAGCAGGGCTACCCTCACGACGAGCTCAGCGGGAGCTTCGACCGCTACGACGCCCAGATCGCCTTCGTCGACGACCAGATCCGGCGCCTGTTCGCGGTGGTGGACGAGGTCGCCCCGGCCTCTCGGACCCTGCGCGTCGTCACCGCCGACCACGGCGAGGGCCTCGGCAACCACGGCTTCGAGGGCCACGGGAAGAACCTCTACCAGGAGCAGGTCCGTGTCCCGCTGATCCTCCACGGGGACCCCGAGCGCCTGCGCCACGCGGTGATCACGGGTCTCGTGCGTCACGTGGACCTGCTGCCCACGCTCGCCGAGCTGCTCGGGGTGAGCGTCAGCCCCGCACGCCTGCGCCTGGAGGGGGTCTCCCTCGTCCCCCTGCTCCAGGACCCCTCCGCGGACCTCGGGATCGAGCCCGCCTTCTCCCAGCGCCGTCCCCCGGACGAGCGACGGCTGGGCATCGGGTGGGAGCCGGGGATCAAGCTGGCCGCCCAGGACGGGACCTTCAAGTACATCCGGAACCCCGAGCCGCCCCACGAGCTCTACGATCTGAGGAGCGACCCCTACGAGCTCCGGAACCTGATACGGCAGCCCCTCCCGGAGAAGGAGCGGCTGGAGCGCTGGCTCCTGGACAAGCACGAGAGCCTGACCGGCGATCACCGCACCAAGAGCCTCTCCGACGAGATCGACCCCGAGCTCCTCGAGGACCTCAAGGCCCTGGGATACATCTGAGGTCCGCGCCGTCCTCGGACGGCGCGTGTCCGGGTGTATGCTGCCGGGCGCAACCAAGGAGGTGTCCCGTGAGAGGTGCATCCGTCGGTGCCGCTCTTCTCGCCCTCGTGGCCTGTGGCCCTCAGGCCCGGACGCCGTTGCCGGACGAGACCGGCGGCGGAGTGGTCCCCGCGGACTACCTCGACTTCCGGACCCCCGGGGACTACCAGGCGGGCGGCGTCCGGATGATCCCCCTCGAGGAGGGGTACCGGGTCTGGACGAAGCGCTTCGGCAACAGCCCCATGAAGGTCCTCCTCCTCCACGGGGGGCCGGCGGGAACCCACGAGTACCTGGAGTGCTTCGAGAGCTTCTTTCCCCGGGCCGGCATCGAGTTCTTCGAGTACGACCAGCTGGGGTCGTACTACTCCGACCAGCCGGACGACATGAGCCTCTGGAGGGTGGAGCGCTTCGTCGAGGAGGTGGAGCAGGTCCGCCAGGCGCTCAGCCTCGGACCGGACGATTTCTACCTCTTCGGGAGCTCCTGGGGAGGGATGCTCGCCATGGAGTACGCCCTGAAGTACCAGGACCATCTCAAGGGGCTCATCATCTCGAACATGACCGCGGACTTCCCGAGGTATGCGGCCTACAACGCGACGCTCCGGGCCCAGCTCCCCCCGGACCTTCTCGAGAAGCTGGAGTCGTACGAGTCGCGGGACGCCTACCACGACCCCGCCTACCAGGAACTTGTCTTCGAGCACTACTACCGCAAGCACCTCTGCCGGCTTCCCGAGTGGCCCGAGCCGGTCATGCGCTCCTTCAAGCACATGAACCAGACGGTGTACGAGTACATGCAGGGTCCGAGCGAGTTTGTGCCCGGGGGCATCCTCGCCGACTGGTCGGTGTGGGACCGCCTGGGGGAGATCCGTGTCCCGACCCTCACGGTCGGCGCCGCCTACGACACCATGGACCCGGCGGAGATGGAGGAGATGAGCACCCTCGTCCAGAACGGACGCTACCTCTTCTGCCCCAGGGGCAGCCACCTCGCCATGTGGGACGACCAGGAGGTCTTCATGGAAGGAGTAATCACGTTCATCAAGGACGTCCACGCCGGCGTGTTCCGCTGAGCCAAGGGGTCAGGTCTCGAATGTAGCATCGCGAGCCCAATCGACGCGGCGACGCAACAATGGTGGAACTGACCGCGCCCTCTACTGCTCCGCGGCGAGCTGGCCGGGAAGGTCGACGCCCATCTGCTTCAGGACGAAGAGGGACCACGACCGCTCGAAGTAGAAGAGTGGTTGGAAGAGCACCTGCATGACGACCGGCAGGAAGCCGATGCAGCAGGTCAGGCACCCCCCCACGAAGATGACCAGGCCGACGCCGACGGAGAAGACCATCTTCAGGAGCAGGTAGATCACGAAGGCGCCGGGGTGCTGGGTGACGAGCGACTCGAGCACCCTGGCCGCCGGGCCGCAGGGCAGCCCGGTGGCGAGCTGGAGGGGGGCGACGAAGTCACGGAGCGCCACCGAGGCCAGGACCAGCAGCGGCAGCGCCAGGAGGAGGAGCAACAGCACGGGGAGAAGGGCGAGGGCCGCCGCCCCGCCGGCGGCGCCTTCCAGTCGGCCTCGCACGAAGGCCACCGCCGCCACCGCGACGAGACCGGCCCCGAAGAGCACCACGAAGACCGTGGCCAGGCTCAGGGCGAACCGCCAGCCGAAGTAGGAGTGGGCGGGGGCCGCGTGCTGGCTCCAGGGCCGGCCGATCTCGGCGCGACCGCTGGCCACGTTGTCCAGGTACATGAAGGTGCCGCGGGAGTTGATCCAGAGCACGACGGCCAGGATTCCGGCGATGGCGACCAGCCCGAGAATCACGCCGAGGGTGACCTCCACGGCGTGGGCGGAGAGCCACGTCGTGGCGGTGTTGATCGCCCTGGTCAGCTCCTGCCCGAGACCAGCAGCGTCATCGGGCCAGTCGCCCGGGTGCCCGTCTCCTCCGCCACCCCCGCCTCCGCCGTTGAGCGTACGGCCGCACTGGTCGAGGAACGCCAGAAAGCCGAGGAGTAGCCACTTCTCTACGCGGACCGGGAACAGGTTGCGGCGCGTGTGCTCGATCGCGTCGCGGGCGGCGTCGGTGACCGACACCGCCGAAGCCGCCGGGCTGGCCGTGGCCATGGGTGCCTCCTTCCCTGAAGCACGGGCATTCTATGCCACCGGCGAGGCGTGCGGGAGCGAGCCGGCACCGGCCCCTTTCGAAGAGCGAAGGGGCGGCCCGGGCTACTAGGTGTTGAGCAGGACCATCGCGTGGTCGTTGTTGGCGGTGGCCAGGACCACGAGCGACTCCCGTTGCCCGGGGGTCGTGGTCGCGTACAGGTGGTGAAGGTCCACCGACCCCCGGGCCAGCCTCTCGGTGACGTGTCGGAGCATCCCGGGCTTGTGCGGGACCTCGGCCAGAACCACGTCGGACTCCTTCGGATCGTAGTTCCGGGCGCGCAGCGCGTCCGCGACGCGCAGGTTGTCGTCGGTGACCAGGTGGACGATCGCCAATGCCCCCTCCACCCACGCGCTGGTCGCGAGAATGTCGACACCCTTCTCCGCCACCGTCCTCGCGATCTGATCGAGCACGCCGACCTCGTTCTCGATCCGCAGCACGACCTCCTTGCCCAGCCGGGCCTTGAGCATGGCTCGCACCCCCTTTTCGGTCCTCACGCTAGCACACCCGGGAGCTGTCGGCAGGTCAGCGCGGCGGCGCCGCCCGACGGACCGTCAATCGAACTCCTCGGCGTCGAAGCTGAAGAACCGGGTCGCTTCGGTCACGCCGGCTTCGTCGCGCACGCGACGCAGCAGGGCCCGCACCGCCGCCAGTTCGTCCGCCGGCACGACGGCCAGGAGGAGGCTCGAGCTCCCGGGGTGCACCCGGTCGCCGGTCTTGAGGCCCGACCTCCCGCTCCCGATGATCTCGGGGAAGACGGTGAAGCCACGGCTTGCCTCCAGCAGCGCCTGCTCGAACGCCGGCATCGCCCCGGAATCGGTGACGACGATGATCGCCTTCGTCACCGCGGCGGCTCGGGAGAGGGGACGCACGGCTTCAGGCCCAGCTTGCTGAAGATGGCCATGGCCGGGCAGGCGTTCGTGAACGCGGACTGGAAGAGATTCAGCCCCACGAAGGCGGTGAAGAGGAAGAAGCCGGGGTGAACCCAGTAGCCCAGGGCTACCGACAGCACCACCAGGAAGCCGGCCAGGGCGCGCAGCGCTCGTTCGATCGTCATATGTCCTCCTAACGGAAGGGATTCACACCGTCACCGCGGGGCCGAGGCCCTGGCGGCGCAGCTCGTCGGCGCGGCCACGGCGGGCGATCAGGTAGTACACGACCGGCACCGCCATGCGCGACAGGACCGTCGCCGCGATCTCACCCATCATCAGGCTGATGGCCAGTCCCTGAAAGATGGGATCGAAGAGGATCACGAAGGAGCCCACCACCACCGCGGCCGCGGTGAGGAGCATCGGCCGGAAACGGACGGCGCCCGCCTCCACCACCGCCTCCTCCAGGACCATTCCCTGGCGCAGCTTCAGCTCGATGAAGTCCACGAGGATGATCGAGTTTCGCACGATGATACCCGCCCCGGCGATGAACCCGATCATCGAGGTCGCGGTGAAGAACGCCCCGAATCCCCAGTGTCCGGGCAGGATGCCGATGAGCGACAGCGGGATGGGCAGCAGGATGGCGAGGGGCACCGTGAACGACTGGAACCAGCCGATCACCAGCACCGCGATGAGGGCCAGGACCACGGCGAAGGCGATCCCCAGGTCGCGGAAGACCTCGTACGTGATCTGCCACTCGCCGTCCCATTTCATGGCGACGTGATCGGAGGTCTCCGGCGGCATGGTCGAGTAGCGCTCGATCCTCGCCCCGTCGGGCAGCTCGAGGGCGTCGAGCTGCCGGTTCAGGTCGAGGATGGCGTAGACCGGGCTCTCCCGCTCGCCGGCCAGGTCGCCCATGACGTAGACCACGGGCTTGAGGTCCTTGCGGACGAGGGGCTGGGGCTCGGGGGTCCGCTCGATGCGGGCGAGCTCGCCGACCGCCACCTGGCCTCCCATGGGCGAGTCCACCCGGAGCGACAGGCGTCTCTCACGGCTGGCCCGGTCGGCGGCGGAGAGCCGCACGCGCACCGGTACCGGCTCCCGCGAGCGCGGGACGTCGAGTCGAGCCACGTCGCGTCCGGCGCCGGGGCCGGCCAGGGTCTCCACCGCGGCCGCCGACGGAATGCCCTTGAGACCGGCCTTCTCCCGATCGAGGGTCACGACGATGCGCTCACGCTCCGCCTCCATCGAGTCGTGGATGTCCACGACCCCGAGGGTGCCTTCGAAGAGTCCCCGGACGGTGTGGGCGACCTCCTGCCGGATCTCCTGAGTGGGACCGTAGATCTCCGCCACCATGGTGTCGAGGACCGGCGGCCCCGGCGGGATCTCCACGACCTTGACCCGCGCGCCCCGGGCCTGGGCGATCTCCACCAGGGCCGGACGGACGCGCTTGGCGATGTCGTGGCTCTGGGCGTCGCGGTCGTGCTTCGCCGAGAGGTTGACCTGCAGGTCCGCCAGGTGGGGTGCCTTGCGCAGAAAGTAGTGCCGCACGAGGCCGTTGAAGTTGAAGGGGGCGGCGTTGCCCGCGTAGATCTGGACGTCCTTCACCTCGGGCACGGTGGCCAGGTAGCGGTTCATCTGCCGCGCCGTCTCCAGGGTGATCTCGAGAGGTGTCCCCTCGTCGTGGTTGACCATGACCTGGAACTCGCTCTTGTTGTCGAAGGGCAGCATCTTGACCTTGACCAGCCCCAGGCCCACGAGCCCCGCGGAGCCTGCCAGAAGCACGACCATGATCACGAACATCCCCCAGCGCTTCATCGGGCTGCGGATGAGGCCGCCCATCATCGTCCGGTAGAGTCGGGTGGACCAGCTCTCGGGCCCCTCCTCCTCGTCGTGGTCGTGCGTGCCCTCGGCCCGGTGGAAGAGGCGGTAGGCCGCCCAGGGCGAGACCACGAACGCGACCGCCAGCGAGAACAGCATCGCCGCGGAGGCCCCGGTGGGGATGGGGAGCATGTACGGTCCCATCAGGCCGCTCACGAAGGCCATGGGCAGGATGGCGGCGATGACGGTGAAGGTGGCGAGGATGGTCGGGTTCCCGACCTCGTCGGTGGCCTCCACCGCCGTGCGCAGGAAGGACTGCCCCTTCTTCTCGCGATGGTGGCGCTCGATGTTCTCCACCACGACGATGGCGTCGTCGACGAGTATCCCGATGGAGAAGATGAGGGCGAACAGCGTCACCCGGTTCAGGGTGTATCCGGAGAGGTAGTAGATGAAGAGGGTCAGGGCGAGGGTCACCGGGACCGCGACGCCCACCACGATGCCGCTGCGCCACCCCATGGCCAGGGAGATGAGGAGGACCACGGAGAAGGTGGCGATGAGGAGGTGCTTGACGAGCTCGTCCGACTTCTCCTCCGCCGTCTCGCCGTAGTTGCGGGTCACGTCGACGTGCACCCCGGCGGGGACGAGATGGGGACTCAGGTCGTCCAGCTTCTCGAGCACGCGCTCGGCCAGGTGGGTCGCGTTCGAGCCAGTGCGCTTGGCCAGGGCCACGGTGACCGCCTGGTGCTCGCTCCCCGCCGGCTCAGAGTACTCGCCGCCCGACGGGCCGGGGGAGAAGAAGACGGCGTCAGTGGCCTCGGCGGGGCCGTCGACGACGACGGCGATGCTCGACACGTAGACCGGACGCCCCTCGTGCACGCCGACCACGACCCGCTCGACCTCCTCCGCGCTCTGGAACAGGGGTCCGACCTCGACCCGGATCTCCCGGTTCTCCCGCACCGCGGTCCCCGCGGACTGGCGGACGGAGGCGGCCTGCAGGGACCGGGTGAGCTGCAGCCAGCTGATGCCGGCGGCGGCCATGCGGTCGGGATCGGGCTCGACGCGGACCACCCGCGACTGCCCCCCGATGACCTGGGCCCGGCTCGTCTCCGGGATCTCGCTGAGCTCCTGGGCGAGCTCGGCGGCGATGGGCCGCAGCCGGTCGCTCGTCCAGTCCTCGCCCCACATGGTCAGGGTCAGGAAGGGGACATCGTCGATCGAGTGCAGCTCCACCACCGGTTGCAGGGACCCCTCGGGCAGGATCCAGCTCATGGCCGATTGCCGCTCGAAGACCTTGACCAGGCTCTCCTCGTTCGACTCGCCCACCTCGAAGCGCACGGTGACGAGGGCCATCCCCGGCTGCGCCACCGAGTAGATGTGGTCGACGGCGGTGACGCCCCACAGGATCCGCTCGATGGGGGCGATGATGCGGCTCTCGACCTCGGCCGGCTCCGCGCCGGGCCAGGCGATCATCACGTCCACCATCGGGACGCGGATCTGGGGCTCCTCCTCCCGCGGGGTGGCCACGAGGGCCATCGCCCCCAGACCGAGGGAGGCGATGATCAGGAGGGGCGTGAGCTTGCTGTCGATGAAGGCGTGGGCGACCTTGCCGGCGAATCCAACGCGCATCGTCAGTCGACCTCCCGAATCGGCGCACCCTCCACGAGCCCGGTGGGATCGAGGATGCAGCGCTCACCGGGCTCGAGGCCGGCCCGAATCTCGACGGTGTCGCCGGAGCGCGCGCCGAGGGCCACCCAGCGCAGCCGGGCCTTTCCGTCCTCGGCCACGAAGAGGCCGTTCAGGCCACCGCGGGCGAAGACCGACGACGAGGGCACGCGGAGGCGGGCGTCGTCGGCCGGGGCCGGGACGAGCAGGCGCGCGAAGAGGCCGGCCCGAAGGCCGCTCGCCGCCGGGAGGGCGGCCTTCACCTCGACCCGGTGGGTCGTGGAGTCGCCGCTGGGAGCCACCGCGGTGATCGTCGCCTCGAGGGGCTCGGGCTGTCCATCGCACAGGGCCTTGACCTTCGAGCCCGGGCGGAGGAGGGTGGCGGTCTGCGAGTCGACGCTGGCCCGGACCTCGAGGCCCCCCTGCCCCTCGATCTCGATCAGGGTCATCCCCGGGTTGACGACGTCGCCGAGACTCACCGGACGCGTGGCCACGCGGCCCGAGAACGGCGCGCGCAGCACTGCGTAGGTGAGGCCGTCGCGGGCCGCGGTCACCTGGGCCTCGGCGGCGGCGGCGCGGGCGGTCATCTCGTCGAGCTCACGCTCCGTGGCCGCGTCCTTGTCGAGAAGGGTCCGGGTCCGCTCGAGATCGGCCTGGGCCGCCTTGAGCCCGGCCTCCGCCGCGGCCAGGGCCCCCCGGAGAGCGCTGGCGTCGAGGCGCACCACGACCGCCCCGGCCTCGACCCACTGGCCCACCTGCACCGGCATCTCGTCCACCGACGCCGCGATGCGCGCGGCGAGCGCCGCGCGCTGGCGGGCCCGGACGATGCCCGGCACCGCCACCTCGCCGGTCTCGCCGACACGCCGGACCTCGGTGGTCTGGACGTCCCGGGTGGGCCCGAGGTCGGGGGCGGGCGCCTCCCTCGTCTCGTGCCCGCCGCAGGCGGCCAGCCCCAGGGCCAGCGCCGCCAGAATGGAGAACGCTCGGGTGCTCATCTTCAGATCTCCCCCGCGGCACGCTCGAGCGCCGCATCGGCAATGGCCACCTGGGCGGCGGCCCGGATCTCCTCCAGGACGGCGGCCAGGGCCGCCGTCTCCGTCTCCAGCTCGTCAGTGAGGGTCGCCATCCCGGCCTTCCGGCGCTCCTGCATGACGCGAAACGCCTCCCTCCCCTCCTCGGCCCCGCCGGCGGCGGCGGCGTGCCGCTCGCGGGCGGTCAGGGCGTTGCGGTAGGCCATGGCCACCTGGAAGCGCACGCCGTCGACCGCCGCGCGCACCTCCTGCTCGGCCGCGCGCTGCTCGGCCAAGGCCGCGGACTTCCGCTTGCTCCGCGGGGAGTCGAAGACCGACCACCTCAGGCCGACCCCGACCGCCCAGGACTGGGCTCCCCCCGCCCCGATGCGGTTGTCGTAGAGCGAGCCGAAGGCGCCGAGATCGGGCAGGATCGACTTGCCCTCGCCCTTCGTCATCGCGTCGGCGCCCGCCAGCTTTTGCCGGGCGGCCTCGAGGAGCGGTCGCTGGTCCAGCGCACGCGCCACCCACTCCGCCTCGTCACCCACGAGGGGAGGGACGGCGGGGGGCCCCTCGGTGGGAACGTAGGTCCGGCCCGGAGGGGCCCCGAGCAGGCGCGCGAGACCGGCCTCGGCGACGGCCTTGCCTCCCCGGTGGGCGGCCAGCTCGGCCTCGCGCTGGCGGCGACGGGCCCGGGCGCGCAGCAGGTCGGCCCGCAGAGCGGCCCCGGCCTCCACCTGCGCTTCGATGTCCGCCTCGCGCGCGCGGGCCACGGCCAGGGCCCGCTCGGTGACCTCCAGGGCACGGCCGGCCAGCTCGGCCTGGCGATACGCCTCGACGACCTGGAAGCGGATCTCCTGCCGCTGGTCGCGGGAGGCCGCGGAGGCGGCCTGGCCGAAGGCGGCCTGGCCCTCGGTCGCGGCCCCGATCTTCCCGAACACGTCGAGGGGAACCTCGAGAGAGAGGGCGGTGTTCAGGCTCCAGAGGGCGCTCGGGTCATTCAGCTGGGCGATGTCGAAATCCTCGGGGGTGAACTCCCCGGCGTTGAGCTTGTTGGCGAACACCTGGCCGGGCAGGTTCGATCCCGACCAGCCCGTCTCGAGACCCAGGCGCGGCCACTTCATGCCGTTCACGGCCTCCGCCCGGGCAGCCTGGGCCTCGGCCCGGGCCACCGAGGCCTGCAGCTCCGGGTTCGCGTTCTCCGCGAGATCCAGGGCCTCGGCCAGCGTGACCGGGACCTCCTGGCCCCGCGCGACCGAGCCGCCCAGCAGCGCCACCGCGAGCGCGACCGCGCCTCCTCTCACCCTCATCGCTTTCCTCCTGCCCGACCCTTTCGGGCCCGGGCCACCGCCGCCTGTCGCTTCCCCTCGGCCCGGGCGTGCGCGGCGAGGCTGTCGCACACCGCGTCGCAGATCCGCAGCACGTAGGGGTCGGCGATCCTGTAGAAGACCCGGTTGCCGTCGCGCCGGGAGGCCACCAGGCCGGCCCGGGCCAGGCTGGCCAGATGCTGGGACACGTTGGGCTGCGGCCTTCCCGTGGTCTCGGCCAGATCGCTCACCGATCGCTCCCCAGCCTGCAGGGCGGAGAGAAGGGCCAGCCGACGCGCGTCGCCCAGCGCCTTGAAACGCTCGGCCACCAGCGGGATGAGCTCGCTCTCCATCGGGACAGGCTCCATTCGTGAGTTCGCATATTTGCATATGCGAATATTCCTGTCAAGTCGGGGCGGGCCGGCCCCTCGGGGGACCGCCCGCGTCGTCCTGAGCCATGGGGGCCGTGACAAGGGAGGCCCGTTTCGGGTATTCCTAGTGATTCCGCTCGGCGAGAGCCGTCGTCGCTCGCGGCTGGCGGGGAGGCAGATCCCAATGAAAGCAGGCGTCCTCAAGGAAACCTGGCCCGGTGAGGCCCGCGTCGCGTTCGTCCCCGCCGCGCTGGCGGCCCTGAAACGAGCCGGGGTCGAGGTCGTGGTGGAGTCGGGGGCGGGGGTGGCCGCCGGGTTCCCGGACGCGGAGTACGAGGAGAAAGGGGCCGCTCTCGCCTCGCGCGACGAGGTTCTCTCCTCCTCGACGCTCCTCCTGTCGGTGCGCTCCCTGTCCGCCGGGAACGACCGGGAGGCCATCGATCGCCTCGGGCCCGATCACGTGGTGGTCGGCTTCCTCGACCCCCTGGGCAGCCCGGCGGGCGTCGAGACCCTGGCCGCCCGCGGGGCCACGGCGTTCTCGATGGAGATGCTCCCGCGGATCACCCGGGCCCAGAGCATGGACGCCCTGAGCTCGACGGCGACGGTGGTCGGGTACAAGGCGGTCCTCCTGGCCGCGGAGGCCCTGCCCCGCATGATGCCCATGCTCATGACCGCCGCCGGCACCGTCGCCCCCGCTCGCGCCTTCGTGATCGGGGCCGGAGTCGCCGGGCTGCAGGCGATCGCCACCGCGAAGCGCCTGGGGGCGGTGGTCCACGCCTACGACGTGCGGCCCGCGGTCAAGGAGCAGATCGAGAGCCTGGGCGGAAAGTTCGTGGAGCTTCCCCTCGAGACCGGGGACGCGGAGGACAAGGGCGGCTACGCGAAGGCGCAGGACGAGGCCTTCTACCGCCGGCAGCGGGAGCTGCTTCAGAAGGTCGTGGCCGAAAGCGACATCGTGATCAGCGCCGCCGCGGTGCCCGGCAAGAAGGCCCCGGTGCTCGTGACCGACGAGATGCTGGCGGGCATGCGACCGGGCTCGGTGATCGTCGACCTCGCCGCCGAGCAGGGCGGCAACTGCGAGGCCAGCTCGCCGGGGGAGACGGTCACCCGCCACCACGTGACGGTCCTGGCCCCGCTCAACCTCGCGGCCACGGTCCCCTATCACGCCAGCCAGCTCTACGCCCGAAACCTCGCCAACTTCGTCGTGAACCTCACCGCCGACGGCGCGCTCCAGCTCGACAAGGACGACGAGATCGTCCGCGACAGCATGGTCGCGCGCGGGGGCGGGATCGTCCACCCACGGGTGCGCGAGGCGCTGGGCCTCGACGCCGCCCTGCCGTCCGACTAAGGGCCGGGAGGTCTGGAGAACGCCATGGAATCCTTCATCGCCGCGGTCACCGTCTTCGTCCTCGCGATCTTCGTGGGCTTCGAGGTCATCCGCAAGGTCCCGCCCACCCTTCACACGCCGCTGACCTCCGGCTCGAACGCGATCTCGGGGGTCACCATCCTCGGGGCCATCGTCCTCGCGGGGACGTCCGACACCCTGGCCACGATCCTCGGCTTCCTGGCGGTGGTGTTCGCCGCGGTCAACGTGGTGGGCGGCTTCACCGTGACCCACCGCATGCTCAAGATGTTCAAGAGCAGGGGCTGACCCGATGCCTCCCGCTCTCGTCAACCTCGCCTACCTGGTCGCCGCGGTCTGCTTCATCCTGGCCTTCAAGGGCCTCGCCCACCCGAAGACCGCGGTCCGGGGGAACCTCATCGGCGCGATCGGAATGCTGCTGGCCATCGTGGTCACCCTCCTCGACAAGCACATCCTGAGCTACACCGCGATCTTCGCCGGCATGCTGGTCGGCGGCACCATCGGTGCGCTTCTCGCCACCCGGGTCAAGATGACCTCGATGCCGGAGATGGTGGCGCTGCTCAACGGCTTCGGCGGCGGCGCCTCCGTGCTCGTGGCCGGGGGGGCCCTCGTGGTCCCCGAGCGCGTCAGCGACGCGCCCCAGCTGCAGATGGCGATCGCCACCGTCCTCAGCGGCCTCATCGGGGCGGTGACCTTCTTCGGCAGCCTCGTCGCCTTCGCCAAGCTGGCCGAGCTCAAGTGGGCGAAGGACGTCCGCTTCCCGGGCCAGCAGGTCCTGAACTCGATCCTCTTCCTCGCTGCCCTGCTCATGGCCGCCCAGGTCGTCCGCGACCCCGCGGCCCTGGGCTGGTACTGGAGCCTGGTGGGGATCGCGGCGCTCCTGGGCATCCTGCTCGTGATCCCCATCGGCGGGGCGAACATGCCCATCGTGATCTGCCTGCTGAACTCCTACTCCGGCCTGGCCGCCGCCGCCACCGGCTTCGTCCTGAACAACAACGGCCTCATCATCGCCGGCTCCCTGGTCGGGGCCTCCGGGATCATCCTCACCCAGATCATGTGCAAGGCGATGAACCAGTCCATGACCGACGTGGTCTTCGGCGCGGCGGCGGCGGCGGGCGGGGCCAGCGCGGACGAGGTCTACGGCGGCAAGGTCAAGTCGACCAGCCCCGACGAGGTGGCGATGCTCCTCGACGGTGCGCAGCGGGTGGTCATCGTGCCCGGATACGGCCTCGCCGTCTCCCAGGCCCAGCACGCGGTCCGCGACCTGGCCAACCTCCTCGAGAGCAAGGGGACGGAGGTCGAGTACGGCATCCACCCCGTGGCCGGGCGCATGCCCGGGCACATGAACGTGCTCCTGGCCGAGGCCAACATCCCCTATGAGCAGGTCAAGGAGATGGACGAGGTCAACCCCTCGTTCGCCCAGACCGACGTGGCCATCGTCATCGGGGCCAACGACGTGGTGAACCCGGTGGCCCGGGAGGAATCCGGCAACCCGATCGCGGGCATGCCGATCCTCGACGTCGACAAGGCCCGGACCTGCGTCGTGGTCAAGAGGAGCCTCTCTCCCGGGTTTGCCGGCATCCCGAACCCGCTCTTCGCTGCCGACAACACGCTCATGCTCTTCGGGGACGGGAAGAAGGCCCTCCTGGAGCTGGTGGCCGCCCTGAAGGCCCAGTGACGCGGCGCCCGGCTCGGGGCCGCGCTATACTGGCGGGCCAGGATCTCGCCACCGTGCCCGACCCTCCCTCCACCGAACCTCTCCGGCGCCAGCTCGACGCCCTCCTCACCCGGCCCGACCGGGAGGTGAACCTGGGCGAGGCCGCTCTCCTGATCGCGGCCGAGGAGTACCCGGAGCTCGAGGTGCGCGACTACCTCGTCAAGCTGGACGAGATGGGCTGTGCCCTGCGGCAGCGGCTGGACGAGGAGCCCCGCCCCGAGCGAGCGGTGATGGCCCTGAACCGTTACCTGTTCCGCGAGCAGGGCTTCCGGGGCAACATTGAGGAGTACTACGACCCCCGCAACAGCTACCTCAACGAGGTGCTCGACCGGCGGACGGGGATCCCCATCACCCTGTCCACCGTCTACATGGAGGTCGCCCGGCGGGCCGGGCTCGACGTGGAAGGCGTGGGGCTCCCGGGCCACTTCGTGGTGAGAATTCAGACCCCGGGCCGCCCGCTCCTGGTGGATCCCTTCCACGCCGGCACCCTGCTCACGGAGAAGGACTGTCAGGACCGCCTGGACCGGATCTTCGGGGGCAAGGTCAAGGTGGAGCCGAAGATGCTCGAGCCCTGCCGCCACCGGGACATGCTCGAGCGCATCCTGCGGAACCTGAAGGCCGTCTACGTCCGGGACGAGGACGTGCCGCGCGCCCTGCGCGTGGTGGACCTGCTCGTCCGAATCCAGCCCGGCAACGCGGAGGATCTCCGCGACCGGGGTGCTCTCTACGCTGCCCTCGACTGCTACGGTCTCGCCGCCCGGGACCTCGAGTCCTACCTCGCCCTGGCCCCGAAGGCGCCGGACGCGGAGGAGCTCGAGGGTCGGGTCGCCGAGCTGCGGCGCAAGGCAGCACGTCTCAACTGATCCAAGGAGGAAACGCAATCATGAGCAGTGCGGTCAACACCATCAATCAGATCGAGGAGTATCTGGGCGCGCAGGCTCGGGACATGCTCGACTACAAGGCGAACGGGATCCCCAAGGAGACCCTGCACCTGCCCGGACCCGACTGGGTGGACCGCGTCCACGTCCCCTCCGACCGCCCCGTCCCCGTGCTCCGCTCCCTCCAGACGCTCCTGGGCAACGGCCGTCTGGCCGGGACCGGCTACGTGTCGATCCTCCCCGTGGACCAGGGCATCGAGCACTCCGCCGGGGCGTCGTTCGCGAAGAACCCGGCCTACTTCGACCCCGAGAACATCGTGAAGCTCGCCATCGAGGGCGGGTGCAACGCGGTCGCGTCCACCCTGGGCGTCCTCGGCGGCGTCGCCCGCCGGTACGCGCACAAGATCCCCTTCCTGCTCAAGTTCAACCACAACGAGTTCCTGACCTACCCGAACAAGTTCGACCAGATCATGTTCGCGCAGATCGACCAGGCGGCGGACATGGGCGCGGTGGCGGTGGGGGCCACGATCTACTTCGGCTCCGAGGAGTCCTCGCGCCAGATCGTCGAGGTCTCGCAGGCCTTCCAGATCGCCCACGAGATGGGGATGGCCACGGTGCTCTGGTGCTACCTGCGCAACAGCGCCTTCAAGAAGGACAAGGACTACCACGTCTCGGCCGACCTCACCGGTCAGGCCAACCACCTCGGCGTCACCATCGAGGCCGACATCATCAAGCAGAAGCTTCCCGAGAACAACGGCGGCTACACCGCGATCTCCAGCAAGGAGAACCCCTACGGCAAGATCGACAAGCGGGTCTACTCCGAGCTCACCACCGACAACCCCATCGACCTCTGCCGCTACCAGGTCGCCAACTGCTACATGGGCCGGGCCGGGCTGATCAACTCCGGTGGCGCCTCCGGTGAGAACGACTTCGCCGACGCCGCCCGCACCGCGGTGGTCAACAAGCGCGCCGGGGGCATGGGCCTCATCTCCGGCCGCAAGGCGTTCCAGCGCCCCATGGCCGAGGGCGTGAAGCTCCTCAACCTCATCCAGGACGTCTACCTCTGCAAGGACGTCACCGTCGCCTAGACCACCGGGGTCAGGTCTTGCCTTTCGCATGGCCGTCGGGGCGGCCGCGAGGAACGAGACCTGACCCGGCGATCCGGCGATCGAGGGCCGCGTCCGGCACGAGCCGGCCGCGGCCCTTCGTCATTGCCCCGTGGCAAGGTGATTCTCCGGGCCGGGCGACGGTCAGGCGGTCTCTCCGGCGTCCGCCGGCCGCCAGGATACGCCGCCGCCTCGATCGGTCAAGGAGAAACCGGCCCCGCGTGCTAACGTCGGGGCCATGCGCGACGGGCTCTGGCGCCGCGCGGTGAAGCGCGTCGCCCTCTGGAACTTCCAGGTCGAGGTGGGCGTGAGCCGCGCCTGGCGCCGCGTGCGGGGGGAGCGGCCCTGGCCCCTGGGAGGAGGCTGCCAGCGTTCCGGGGGCTGCTGCGAGGCCCCCACCATCGCCGTCGGCCGTCTGGTGTGGTCCATGCCCCGGGTCCGGCAGCTCTTCCTCGCCTGGCAGAAGCACGTCAACGGCTTCGAGCTCGTGCGGGAGGACGCGCGGGGGCAGACCCTGGTCTTCGACTGCACCCACTTCGACCGCGCCACCCGCTCCTGCGACAGCTTCGACTCCCGCCCCGGGATGTGCCGCGACTATCCGAACGTGCTGCTCTGGCAGCCCCGCCCGGAGTTTCTCCCGGGCTGCGGGTATCGGGCCCTCACCCCGAACGCGGCGGGCCTGCGGAAGGCCCTCGACCGCCTGGACCTCACCCCTGAGCAGAGGGAGAAGCTCCGGAAGGGGCTCCGCCTCGAGGACGAATGAAAGGGCCGGAGATGCGGCTGCGAGGGCCTCCCCGGCCCCACCGACGCGCACGTCCACATCACCTCGCAGGCCTCGACCGACCACTACGAGAACCTCCTCCCCGGAGCTGCTGGGCTGGGAGGACCGGCTCGGGTCGGTCGCCCCGGGCAGGCTGGCCGACATCGTCGTCGTGGCCGGCGACCCCCTGAACGACGTTGGCCGTCCTCGAGGGCGTCGACTTCGTGATGAAGGGTGGCGTCGTCGTCAAGAACGATCTCGCGAGGTGGCACGGAGCGCCGCCCCCATCCGGGCGATCCTCTGCCGCCGCCGTCGGGACGTGGTAGTGTCCTCGTTGCGCGAGGAGGGCCCCATGAGCCAGACGATCTCTCGCCGCCGCTTCATGGCCTCGACGGCCGTGGCCGGCGCCGTCGCCACCACGAGCTCCTTCGGCCACGGGTCGACCCTCGTGGGCGCGACCGGGCCGACGGTCGTCGCCTCCGGCGGCGACCAGCCGGCCCTTCTCGGAGGGCCTCCGGTGCGCCGCGCACCGTTTCCCGCCTGGCCCGTCGGCGACGAGCGCGAGGAGAAGGCGCTGCTGGACGTCCTGCACGGCGGCCAGTGGTACCGCGGCGACGGCGAGACCGTGAGCCGGTTCGAGCGCGCGTGGGCCGACCTGACCGGCGCCCGCCACTGCATTGCCACGGCCAACGGCACGAGCGCGCTCCTCACCTCTCTGGCCGCCCTCGACGTGGGCCCCGGCGACGAGGTCATCCTGCCGCCCTACACCTTCGTGGCCACGTTGAACGTCGTCTTCCTCCAGTACGCCCTGCCGGTCTTCGTGGACCCCGATCCCGAGACCTCCATGATCGACGCCGGCCGGATCGAAGGCGCGATCACCGACCGTACGGCGGCCATCGTGCCGGTGCACCTCGGGGGCAACGCCTGCGACCTGGACGCGATCATGGACGTCTCCCGGCGCCGGGGGATCCCCGTGGTGGAGGACGCCTGCCAGGCGGTCCTGGGCGAGTGGCGCGGGCGCAAGCTGGGGACGGTGGGCGCCACCGGCTGCTTCAGCTTCCAGGCCAGCAAGAACCTGAACTCCGGGGAAGGGGGAGCCCTCCTGACCAGCGACGACGACCTCGCGGCGCGCTGCTACGGCTTCCACGACCACTCCCGCGTCCGCGCCGACATCGGGCGGAGCGCGGCGCCTCCCACCGGACGCGCCGGCAACCTCCGCCTCACGGAGTTTCAGGCCGGGCTGCTCCTCGCCCAGCTGACCCGTCTGGAGGGGCAATCACGGACGCGCGAGCGGAACGCGCGCTACCTCACCGGGCAGCTCGACGAGATCCCCGGCATCACGCCCACCCGGATGTACGAGGGCTGCACCCGCAACGGGTATCACCTCTACATGCTCCGCTACGACCCGCGGGGCTTCGACGACCTGTCCCGTTCGCGCTTCCTCGAGGCACTTCGGGCCGAGGGTGTGCCCTGCTCGAGCGGCTACTCCCCGCTGAACCGAGAGGGGTTCGTGAAGGCGACGCTCGAGACGCGGGCCTACCGGCGCCTCTACCCGCCGGAGGTCCTGGCCGGCTGGGAGGAGCGCACCCGGTGCCCCGCCAACGACCGGCTGTGCGAGGAGGCGGTCTGGCTCGGGCAGACGATGCTTCTCGGTCCCCGTCAGGACATGGACGACATCGCGGCCGCGATCCGGAAGATCCGCGCGCACGCCCCCGCCCTCGCGAAGGCGTAGCCTCCGCCGTCCAGTCACCGAGACCGCTCGACGCCCTCGCTCAAGGTCGCCCCCAACCGAAGAAGCCGATGGCCTCGAGCTCCGCGCGCATCTCCGCGACCTGCCCGGGAGACAGTGCGCGCTGGGGGAGGCGTACGGGGCCGCAGTCGAGGCCGATCAGGGCCATGGTGGCCTTGAACGCCGGAATGCCGCCGTGGCGGACCTGGATGTCCACCATCCGGGCGCAGCGCGCCTGCCAGCTCCGAGCCCTCTCGAGGTCTCCGGAGCGGTGGGCGGCGATCACCTCGCGGTACGCGGCGGAGGCGAAGCAGTAGGTCGCGCCGATGGCGGCCCTGGCCCCGACTGCGAGCCCGGACAGCAGCGTCTCGTCGCCTCCCCAGAAGACGTCGTAGCGTCCGTCGTCGAGGCGGAGGCACGCCTCGAAGACCGCGGGCTCGGGCTCGCTGAGCTTAGCGCCGGAGAACGTCGGGATCGCCTCGCCCGCCGCCCTCATCACCTCGAGCACGTCGACCGCCACCCCCGTGAGCCCCGGGAAGTGGTAATAGTGCAGCGGTAGATCCGGAGCCGCGGCCGCGACCTCGCCGAGGCACGCCACCACGTCGGCCGGTGTCGCGGGCTTGAAGTACGAGGGCGGCGTGGCGGCGATGGCGTCGGCGCCGATCTCCGCCGCGTGCGCGGCGAGCTCCTGCGCGACCCGCAGGGAGTTGGCGCCGACCTGGACGAAGACGGGCAGACGGCCGGCGCTGGCCTTCACGAACGCCGCGGCGACCGCGCGACGCTCGTCGGGGGTCAACGACTCGCCCTCGCCCGTGCTTCCGTTGCAGAACAGACCGTCGACACCCTCGCCCACCAGGTGGTCCACGAGCTTCGGCACCGCGGCCAGGTCGGCGTCGCCGTTCGGTCGCATCGGCGCGAAGGGCGCCGCGAGGAGTCCTCGGCTGTGCATCGTCGCCTCTCGATCCTCCCCTCTCTCGCTGCCTGGCCTACTCGAAGAGGTCGTCCGTTGCTTCGGTCTCGACGAACCAGGGACGCAGGTGCACGGTCCCGTCCTCGAGGGTGCGTGCCATCCCGTCCATCAGCGCGGCCTCCTCGGGCGTGTACTGGCTCTTGTGGCAGGCCAGGGCCTCGCGGGCCGCGCGCACGTCCTCTTCTCCGTAGGACACCCCCACGGGCAGGTACCGGCTCCGGACGGCGGCGACCTCCCGCGGCACTCCCCCGCTCGACGATGCGGCGAGCTCGGCCAGGGCGGTCAGTCGCTCCGCGGGGAGTCCGACGTAGAACAGCCTGGGTGAGGTCTCCGGGTCCCCCTGCTGGACCAGCTGGGACACCACGCTGCTCACCATCCGATGGTCGGTGTGCCCGGTCACGCCGTCGGGTCCCCAGGTGATGACCACGTCGGGTTTCAGCTCTGCGAACAGACGGCTCACCTCCTTCAGCAACGCCGCCTGGTTCTCCTCGCGGTAGAGCTCGCCGTCTTCCAGACCGATCAGGAGGGGCGGACGGATGCCGAGCCTCTCGCAGGCGCAGCGCGCCTCTTCGGCACGGGCCGCCGCCAGCGCCTCTCCGGCCGGGATTCCCGCGTGGTCCCGGACGCCCTTCTGCCCTCCGGTGGCGTAGGCCACGTGGACCGCCACCCCCTCGCGGGCATAGCGGGCCAGCAGGGGCGAGACCACCTGCTCGTCGTCCGGATGAGCGAAGACGGCGAGGAGGGTGCGGGCCTTCTCCGCCGGGGCCGTCGCGGCGACGACGGTCGTCAGAACGGCGAGCCCGCAGACGGCCGCAACGAGCGCGGCGATTCGCGTCGACGTGTGGCGTGGCATGGCTATTCGAGCCTCTCGGGATCGATGACGACGTGCTTGATGCTGCGGCGCCGGTAGGTGTAGGTGACGTGCACCAGTCCGTCGGGTGTCTGGATGACCGCAGGGTACGAGTACTCGCCCGGCTGGTCCTCCAGGTCCAGGACCTTGCGCCAGATCCGTCCGTCCGCGCTCAGGGCCACGTTCAGGCTGTCCCGTCCCCGAGTGAGGTGGTTGTAGACGAGGAGCGAGCGGCCATCGCGGAGCACGACGGCGTCGATGCCGGAGTTGGGGTTGGGCAGGTCGGTGAGCGTCATCGGGCTCCAGGTGAGACCCCGATCTCCCGACCAGCTCTCGGCGATGTGGCCCTGCCGGCTGCGGCACAGGATCTGGACTTCGCCTCCGGGGTGAGGAAGCACCGTGGGCTGGATCGCACCGAGCCGGTGTCCGTCGTTCAGGGGCTCTCCCTTCGTCCACGTGCGCCCTCCGTCCACCGAGCGCTCCATGTGGACTCTCCAGCCCGCGTGCTCCGTGCTCGAGCCGCTGAGCACGAGGCTTCCACCCAGGCTGACCGGCTTGTTCTTGATGGGACCGAGGATTCCCTCGGGAAGCCGCCGCGGGGCCGACCACGTCCGGCCTTCGTCGGTGGACTCCGTCACCATGCCCCACCACTCGCGCGGGCTCGGGCCGACCTTGTAGTAGAGCTGAACCGGGCCGCCCTCCGCCCGGAACAGGACGGGATTCCAGCAGGGCTGAGAGTCGTCACGTGCCACCTCTCGCGGAACCGACCAGCCATCCGGCTCCTGCCGCGCGAGCCAGATGCCGACGTCCGTCGCGCCCTCGGCGGTTCCCCCGAACCAGGCCGCCACCAACCCGCCCGGGGTCCAGACGATCGTCGACGCGTGGCAGGAGTCGTGAGGGGCCCGCGCCGAAACCCACTCCGAGCCGACCACCGCGGACACGGAGAGCAGGGCGGTGATCATCGCCGTCATGTGCGCCTCCTCGACCACGATTCTCCCGGGGGGCCGGCGCGCCCTAGCGGCGGCGGAGCTCGAACGTCCCCACGACGTCGCGGCCGGCCTCGTCGCGCGCGATGTTGCCACTGAGGGTCTCACCGTCCCAGCTCCCCAGGTAGTGCCGGATGCCGCCGCGGATCTGGACGGTGAAGCGAACGCGGTCCCGCCCCGGCTGCTCGAGCCTGAGGAAGGGCACGGTGAGGGTGAGGCCCCCCTCGTAGGCAATGGACCCGTAGTCGCGACGGAAGGTGACGGTCACGTAGCGCTGCCGCCCCTGCTCGCTTTCGGTTCCCGTCCAGCTGCCGTCGAGCTGGAGGGGCTCTCGCCTCGGAGCGGGAGCCGGAGTGGGGGCCGAATCCGTGCCCGCGACGGTGCTGGCGGCGGCGGCCACCTCGGCGTTGACCGAAGGGGGAACTCGCAGCGCGACGACACGAAGCTCGTCCCGCGTCCCGCTGCGCAGCCCGGCGACGACCGCCGCCGACACCACTCCTCCCGCCCGCTGGCCGGCGTCGAAGACCTGCTGGAACACACGGCCCTCGGGCGCCAGGGCCGCCGCGAACCGAGGCGGCTGCGCACGCACGAGCACCAGCACGAGGTCGCGCGCCACCGCCTCCCACCACCGCGCGAGACGCGCCGGCGTCACCTCCCGGGCCCGGCTGCGCAGACGCGTCCAGTCCTCGTTGTAGGCGGCCGCGTCCGCCTCCGTCACCTCGAGCAGGGCCTGGAGCTGGCCGGGCACGGCGAGCACCGGCCTCGTCTCCACGTCGCGGGCCTCGGGGAGCAGGTCCGCCGACGCGGCCAGGGTGGGGACCGCCGCGTTGAACGCCTGCTGCGCGGCGAGCGCGCGCTCCGCGGCCGAGCGACCGTCGGCGGCGGCCAGGACGAAGACGGGGCCCAGGTCGGTGGAGAGCACGGCGTGGGGATGTGCGGACGGCCCGTCGAACGGCTCCGCCACGAAGCGCAGCCCGACCGGATCCGGTGGCGCCGCCACCTCGACGACCCCGCGGCCGACGTCCGGCAACCCCGTAACGCGGACCTCCAGCGACCGCGCCGGCTCGCCCGGTTCGAGCCGCGGCACCACGACCGTCAGCGCCTCGCGCGAGGACGAGACCACGAGGGCCTGCACCCCGCCCACACGGACGTCGTTCTGACCCGGATCACGCTCGAACCCTCGGCCGGACACGGTGAGCACGTCCCCCACCGAGACCGGGCCGGACGGCAGGCCGGTGACCAGGGGCACGCGGCCCACGAAGAAGGGAGCGGGCTTCGACTCGACTCCGCCCACGGTGACGACGACCGGGGCCGCCGTCCCGTAGCCGCCGGGCAGCGGCGGCACGGTGACGCGAATCTGCGACGGGTCGGACTCGAGGATCTCGGCGCCGACGTCGCCGAAGCGCACGGTCGCCCCGATGCCCCAGCCCGCCCCGGCCAGGACGACCTCCTCGCCCGGCAACGCCACGTCGGGCGAGAGCCCGTGCAGGACCGGCCCCTGGAACACGGACAGCTCCAGGGGCTCCGACTCCAGGCTCCCCCTCCTCACCACGACGGGCACGCGGCGCTCGGCCCCCGCCTCGGCCACCGCCTCGGGGACCTCGACCTCCAGCCGCGTCTTCGAAGCGCTGACGATCGTCGCGGTCACCCCGCCGAAGAGGACGGTGTTCCGGGCCGGGTCCTCGGAGAAGCCGGTGCCGGTGAGGACGGCCCGCTGGCCCACCCGGACCCGGGCGGGCGAGATGTCCTCGACGGTGACGCTGGCCCCGAGCCAGGTCACCAGAGCGATCCCGATCACGCCCAGGACGAGGGCGGCGCCGGCGCCGAGGCCCACGGGGCGCAGCCACTCCGGCGCACCACCGCGCCCGCGGGCGGGGCGGGCCGGCCGTCGCGCCCCCGCCGCCGGAGTCCGTCGGGCAGCCGACGGAGGCCGCGGGCGGCGAGGGGCCGCGGGTGCAGGAGCAGGGACCGACGGCTCGGGTGCGGTGGGCTCGTGCGGGGTCGCGGGCAGCGCGCCCGGCGGGGCCGCCCGAACCTCGGGGGCCGGGACCTCGGTGGCCACCAGCGGGGTGTCGGAGAATGGGGCTTCCGGCGGCACTGCCGTCTCGGGACGCGGTGGTGCCGAGGCCGGCGCCACGACGGGCGCGGGCTCCGACGGAGGGAGCACCTCCTCGGCGACGAGGGGCTCCTCGAGGGAGGGCGTGGGGCCGGGCTCCGGAGGCAGGAGGGGCGTGGGCTCGGGGGGCCGCCCCGTCGGCGGGGAGGACGACGACGCGGGCGCGGTCAGGAGCTCCTCGGCGATGAAGAAGTGGTCCTCGGCCGGAGCCTCGGGAGAAGCGGTCGGCGGTCCGGCAGGCGCCGAAGGCTCGGCGATGGACCACGCGTCCTCTCCGGCGGCGTCGGGCGGGGCGGCGGGCGCACCCGGCCCGAGGGTCGCCGTCGTTTCCGGGGACTCCACACCGACGAAGAACGGATCATCAGCCGTCGGTGGCGCTCCCGGGAACGGGTCCGCTCCCGGCGCCGGCTCGGGGGTGACCGTGGGCGGGGAGGTCTCGGGCCCCGCCCTCTCGGCCTCGACGAAGCCGGCCTCTTCCACGGGAGTGGAGGGCGCCGGGGTCGGCGCCGGTCCCGATTCCGCCGGCGGCGGAGTCGCCTCCGGCGCGGGCGACAGCAGGGTCTCGAGGCCCGGCTCGACCGTCGGACGAGTCGGATCCGCGGTCTCCGGCACGGGGACCGGCGTGCGCTCGACTCCGACCTCGGGCGTCTCCTCCACCAGCACGCCGGGCTCGTAGGCCTCGAGGGGAGGTGGGCTGGCGCCGCTCCGGGGCGCCGACGGGGCGGCGCCCTCCCCCGCGGGCGCGTCCGCGGGGGCCGGCGCGGCTTCGGGCAGGACCTCGACCCAGGGCTCGAATCGACACTGTATGCACACGCTGTCCGGCTCGGCCGGGGGGCCGAGCCAGAGCCAGTCGCCGGCGTTGACCTGCGCCTGGCCCGTCACCTGCTCGTCGTTGACGTAGATCCCTCGCGGCGCGTGGGTGTCGTAGGCGGTCACGCTGTTCAGATCCGCCCAGAGTCGGGCGTGGATCGGGCTGATCCCGGGGAGGTCGACGTGGAGGTGACAGTCGGGATCGGAGCCGATCAGGACCTCGGCCACGACCTCCTCGAGGTCGTACCGTCGGTCCTTGAGCGGTCCTCCGACCACGACGAGGGCGGCCAGTCGCAGCTCGTCCGCGGACATCGGGTGATTCTAGGAACCCACCTCCGCAACGGTCAAGGTATATACTCGAGCAGCGGCGTTGCTGGCGGGCGCCGCGTTCCAGGAGTCGATGCCGACCATGAGCCTCACCACCCTGCTGATTGCCGTCGCTGCCCTCCTCGCCCTGGTCCTCGTCGTGGCCGCGGTTCTCGTCTTCCGCGACCCCGCCGCGACCCAGCGCCGCATCGAATCGGTGTTCCGCAAGCCGGAGCGTCCGGCCCGGACCGCCGGCGACGAGCAGTACTACCGCCCGTACTGGTCTCGCTGAGGCGCTCCCGTCCCTTCGGACTGGTTCATCGGGTCTATTTCCACCGCCGGGCCGGGGGTTCAAGGTGGTCGGGAGATTCCTCCGGGAAGGAGGTGCGCCGTGCTCTCCGAAAGGGCCAGACGTCTCCTCGAGACGGGCGGCGCTGCGTACGAGACCCTGCCCCACCGCGAGGCCTTCACCGCGCAGGGTGTCGCATCCGCCGTCCACGTCTCGGGCTGGCAGCTGGCCAAGGTTCTGGTCGTGCGACCGCCGGGAGAGGAGCCGGTCATGGTGGTGCTGCCCGCCTCCTGCCGCCTCGACCTCGTCGCCCTCGCCCGCGTGCTCGACAAATCGAGCGTCTCGCTCGTCCCCGAAGAGGAGATCAAGGACCTCTTCCCGGATTGCGAGACCGGGGCCATGCCCCCGTTCGGCCAGCTCTACGGGATGCAGGTCTACGTCGACAAGTGCTTCCCGAAGGCCGGGGACTTCGCGTTCCAGGCCGGCAACCACCACGAGATCGTGCGCATGAGCTACGCGGAGTACGAGCGGCTCGCGCGGCCCGCGGTGGCGGACTTCTGCCGGCACTGACGGACCCGGGCCACCTTGGGGCTCGAGCGGTCGTCACGCGCTCGGGGTGTGCGCTTTCAGTCCTCCGCCGGCGGGTCGCCGTCGGCGGGGACGGGCGTGAAGACCAGGTCCTGGAAGTCGAAGCTGAAGTCGATGGCCGGTGACACCGGCGTCATCGTCATCCGCTCGACGGCTCCGCCCGGCCCCAGCGCGAACGTCACGTAGGCGTCGCAGGGGGAGTGGTCCGACATCCAGGTCTCGCGCCAACGGGCGACGAAGGTGTCGTGCTGCCAGTGCTCGAGGTCGGCCAGCATGCCCGGGGTCCGGGTCATGCTGAGGACGAGGCGGCCGCCCTCCTCGGCGATCGTGGCCTCGCCGTACCACGGATCGCGGAACGCGCCCGCGTATCCCGACAGCGCCAGCGACGGGCGCGACCCGGAGACCCGCGCGGCCCGGTCCTTCGCGACCTTCGCCTCGGCCTTCTCTCTCCCGACAGCCGACAGCTTCGCGAAGGCCTCCAGCCAGTCCACCGGCGGCTCGGGGGCCCCGAGGAACGCGTCGAGGAGGTGCTGGGTCACCGCGTTCAGGGCGACACCGGACTCCTGGTTCGACAGCACCGCGACCCCGAGCCGCTCGGCCGGCACGAGCGTCACGCTCGAGTAGTACCCGGGGACCGCCCCGCCGTGCCGGACGATCTTGCGGCCCCGGTGCTCCCGGAGTCCGAACCCGAGCCCGTAGGTCGCGAAGTCGGCCTCGAGGAACTCGAAGCCCGCGGGCAGCTTCGGGGGGGTCATCACGGTCTGCGGCGACCACATCCGCTGGATTGATTCCGGCTTCAGGATGCAGGTCTGCCCCCCGGGGGCCGCGTCCTTCCGGCTGCACTCCAGCAGCATCCGCAGCCACCGCGCCATCTCGGCCGCCGTGGAGTTGACCCCGACCGCCCCGGCCGCGTTCTCGAAGCTCATGAGGCGAATGGGCCGAGCCTCCCCTCCTACGTGGACGTGGGGCGTGGCCACCCCGTCTCCGGGCTCGAGGACGGCCGCGGTGGTCGTCGTGCGCTCCATCCCCAGGGGCTCCAGGATCCGCTCCCGAAGAAACTCGCCCCACGGACGCCCCGACACCCGGGCCACGACCTCGCCGGCCGCGACGAACATGACGTTGTTGTAGGCGTACCGGCTGCGGAAGCTGGAGGCGGGCTTCAGGTGCCGGGCCCCGCGGAGGATCTCCTCGCGAGTGAGGTCGGTGGGGGGCCACCACATGAGGTCGCCCGCCCCGATGCCGAGCCCGGCCCGGTGTGTCACCAGATCCCTCACCGTGATCTCGCGGCTCACCCAGGGGTCGTACATCTGGAACTCGGGCAGGTGACGCGTCACCGGGTCGTCCCACGCGAGGCGGCCCTCCTCGACCAGGATCGAGAGCGCCGCGGTGGTGAAGGCCTTGCTGTTGGACGCAATGCCGAACAGAGTGTCCTCCGTCACCAGCCCGGGCTCTCCGACCCGGCGGACCCCGAAGCCCTGCGAGAGGACGACGTCTCCGTCCTTGACCACGGCCACGGCCATCCCCGGCACGTCGAGCTCCTCGAGCACGCGCGCCACCTGGCCTTCGAGCCCGTCGAGGTCGGCCGCCTCCGCAGCCGGTGCCGCGACGGGCAGGAGCAGGGCGAGGGCAAGGGCGGCGGTCGTTTGGCGAAGGAGGATCGATCGGGGGGCGTGCGTTCTCATGGCGGCCGAGTCTACCCGAATCCCCGCCCGCCGTCGGCTCCGCGGGAACCGTCCGCGCCCGCCCCTCGTCCAAGTTCCAGCGACGCGGAATAGGACGAGCCCCGGGGCCGTACCCACCGTGACGACGCGGGCGAGGCGAGCCCGCCGAAGAGGGAGGCCCTGATGAAGAAGGTTGCGTGGCTCGGACTGACGGTTGCGGCCGTTGCATTGCTGGTCGCCGGAACGGTTCTCTTCTCACCTGCCGAGCTCCCCGTGGCGCGGCATCGGGCCTGGCTCGACGGCGACGGGCCGGCCGGGCCTGGAGGACACCCCCCCGCGCCACCTCCGCCACCGCCCGCCGCGGTATCGACCTCGACGACGCCGGAGCGCGACACGCCGGGCTCGACCCCGGGCCACACGCTGGTCCGCCACCAAGGGGCCGACGCGGGGCTGGTCGCTTCTACGAGCGGGCGTGTGGGCGTCGAGAGCGGAGTCCCGGGAAAGGTCGAGGGTGGAGTGCCCGGGGGTGTCGTCGGTGGGATCGCGGGAGGCCTTCCCGACCCCGCCGGTCATCGCGAGGCGACGCACGAGATCCAGCTCGCCCGGGCGCCGGCGGCGAAGATGGCGGCCTTCGGGTTCGACGTCAGGAAGGATGAAGAGTCCTACCGGGTCTCCCGTCCTCCGGTCGACCGGGAGGCCTACGAGCACATCCGCGACAACCCGTTCCTGGCCGCGGCCAGCAACCCGCTCTCGACCTTCTCGATCGACGTCGACACCGCCTCCTACGCCAACGTGCGCCGGTTCCTGACCGCGGGACAGCTCCCACCGAAGGATGCCGTCCGCATCGAGGAGCTCGTCAACTACTTCCGCTACGACTACCCCGAGCCGAGGGGCAACGCCCCCTTCTCCATCACGACGGAGCTCGGCGCCTGCCCCTGGGAGCCCGAGCACCGGCTCGTCCTCGTGGGTCTCCGGGGTCGGTCCCTCGACGAGGAGAGCCTGCCCCCCCGCAGCCTGACCTTCCTGCTCGACGTTTCGGGCTCGATGAACTCCCCGGACAAGCTGCCGCTTCTCAAGCGCGCCATGGGCATGCTCGTGGAGACGCTCCGCGAGGAAGACCGCGTGGCCATCGTGGTCTACGCCGGGGCCTCGGGGCTGGTCCTGCCCCCGACATCCGGTGCCCACCGGGAAGAGATCCAGGCGGCCCTCGACTCGCTCCGCGCCGGCGGCTCGACCGCGGGCGGGGCGGGGATCGAGCTCGCCTACCGCGTGGCCGCCGACAGCTTCGTGGAGGGCGGCATCAACCGAGTCGTCCTCGCCACCGACGGCGACTTCAACGTGGGCCTCAGCAGCGAAGGCGACCTCGTCCGCCTCATCGAGGAGAAGCGGGAGACCGGGGTCTTCCTCTCCGTCCTCGGCTTCGGCCAGGGCAACCTCCAGGACTCGAAGATGGAGAAGCTGGCCGACCACGGGAACGGCAACTACGCCTACATCGACTCCTACCGCGAAGCGCAGAAGGTCCTCGTGAGCGAGGCCGGTGGAACGCTCGTGACCATCGCCAAGGACGTGAAGATCCAGGTCGAGTTCAACCCGGCCCGCGTCGCGGCCTACCGCCTCATCGGATACGAGAACCGCGCCCTGCGGGCCGAGGACTTCGCCGACGACCAGAAGGACGCGGGCGAGATCGGGGCCGGCCACACAGTCACCGCGCTGTACGAGGTCGTCCCGGTGGGCGTGGACATCGACCTGCCCGCCGTCGATCCTCTCAAGTACCAGGGTCCGGGGACGGCGACGCCGGGCCGCGCCAGCCACGAGCTGATGACGGTCAAGCTCCGTCACAAGCAGCCCGACGGTGACCGGAGCCGGCTCCAGAGCGTGGCCATCGACGACGTGGCCCCCGGCCATGAGCTCAGCGCCAACCTGCGCTTCTCGTCCGCGGTCGCCGCGTTCGGGATGCTGCTGCGCGAATCGGAGCACCGGGGCTCCGCGTCGTGGGAGCAGGTCATGGAGCTCGCGAGCAGCGCGGTCGGAAGCGACCCCGGAGGGCACCGCACCGAGTTCGTCGTCCTCGCCCGCAGCGCCGAGCGGCTCGCGACGATGGAGCAGGTCGCCATCGCACGGTAGCTCCCCTTCCTGGTCGACCTTCCCCGGGGCGGCACCGGCCACGACCGGTGCCGCCCTGCTCTTCTATCGCGGAGCATCCCGAGGACCTGCTGACTACGAAAAGCCCTCAGAGCCCATGTGGTGGAGGCACTCGACACTCGCTGGGTCGGCCCACTGGAGACCTTCGGGGTACAGGCGGCTCGGGAACCGATACGAGCTCGTCTCCACGAGCCGCCGTCGTCGCGCCGCCTACGCGGTGGCCACGGTCACGCTCGCCAGGATGCTCTCCAGCTCACCTTGCACCGCCTCGAAGCCGCCGTCCCCGGAGGTCGGGACCTCGCACGTCACCACGAGGAGGCCCCTGTCGGTGAGAAGGGCTTCGGTCACGTACCGCCTCGGTGACCCCTCGCTCGCGCCGAAGTACTCGACGCGCTGTGTCGGACAGCCCGCCCGCTCGCGCGCCCCCTGCGCGATCAGCCGGAACTCGCTCACCTTGGCGGGGAGGGAAGCGTCCATGCTCGCTGCGGCCATCTCGAAGGTCAGCCCGTGAGACTCGACCTCCTGGACGGTCACCTTCGCGCCGCGGCCGTTCTCGAGGACCACCGGGATGGTGGGCAGCGGGGTGTCGGTCTCGACCTTCCAGCCGTCGCTCGGCAGCGAGAGCGCGAAGCCTGCCCGGCGCAGCCTGACCTGCCGTCCCTCCACTGTCGCGGCGGGCGCGGAGACGGGCGACGCCGCCCGGTCGATACGCACCCGCTGGCCGGGGTAGTCGATCGTGAGGACGCCCTTGCCGAGGAAATCGAATCCGAGGATCCCGTCGATGTCGGGACCGATACGCTGGCGCAAGCCATCAAGGTCCATCAGGAGGCAGGTGGCGTCTTCATCCTCGAGCCCGGCCACGCGCAGGTGCTCCAGGCGGGCCATTTCCATGCCGACGTCCCCCCCGGCCCCGCAGCCCACCTCCTTCTGCACGGGCGCGACTCCGACCTTCTCCGCGAAATCCCGCCCCAGGCACGTGGCCCCGGCGCCCGTGTCCAACAGGAACTGTCCCGAACGACCGTTCACCTCGACGTCCACCACGATGAGATTCGCCTGCAGCCTGAACGGCGCCACGCCCGTCGTCGACTCCATGTCACTTCCTCCTGGTCGCCCCCTCACCGCGGACTCCTTCCGCGGCGTCACCGGGACCGGCGCTTCGCGAGTGGCACGAGAAGCGAGGTCCAGGCGTACTCCCTGCCTTCCTTCTTGCGGCTCTGTCGCGTCATGTAGCTCTCGACAGATTGCAGCCGCCGGCTCACCTCGGCGACCGCCGCCTCGCTCAGCCAGGCCCTCTGCCGGCGGCCGCCTTGAGTCTCCCCCGGACCGCACCCCTCGAAGTCGCCGCCCTCGAGGGCGGCCTTGAACTCGCGATCCGCCTGGCGGAGCAGGGCGGACACGGTGCGCACGGCCGCATGGGCGGAGCTCTTCGATTCGGGATCGACCGTGATCGCGATGCGCTCCGCGACCGCCGAGTACACCGCCGCCTGGCGGCTGCTCGTGGGGCGCCGCGACACCACTCTCAGGAGCTCGACGTCCACGAGCTTTCGGAGATGGAAGTACAGCGACGCGGCGGGACGGTCCAGGCAATGGGCCAGCTCCCGCACCGAAAGCTGCTGCCCCTGGCCGAACCAGCCCATGATCTCGAGCCGGAGCGGCGACGTGAGCACGGCGCGCTGCTCCGGAGTGGCGATGTGGGTCCCCGTGCGGGTCCGACTCGTCCCACCCATGGCTTCGAGATTATTCTATTTTATGGGAGAATTCAAATATTAAACGAGACCCGCATCGCCAGGCGCTTCGACAGCGGCACTGCCGACGAGGGGACCCTTGACTCGACGCGAAGCCGGGAGCCTCCCTCCAGGACAGCCCGACGCCGCGTCGGCCGAACGCGCGGGTCCTTGGAGCGCAAGACCGGTGCCGTCCGGAAGGCGGTCAGACGAGGCACCGGGAACAACAGAAGTGCTTCGGCTCAGGCGTGACGGCGCTCACAACTCCCGGTTTCCCCTCCCCCTAGACTGGCGTCATCCCCAAGGCCTGGTGACAAACCTTGCACTCGGAGGAGGTGAAGCCCCATGCAGGATGGTGATCTCGTTGACCTCGACTTGAAGCGCCCCACCGACTTGTACCGGCGGCGTGAGGCCGTCGCCCGACATGATGGTGAGGCGTTGGAGGGGATGCTCGGCAGGAAGCCGCGGGCTGACGCCAAGACGGACGGCAACGAAGAGTAAGCACCTCACCAGGGCCCGCCCGTCGTCAGGGCGGGCCCTTCGTGCGTCTGGCCTCCCGTTCCCTCTGCCCGCGCTCCTCACGGTCCCTGAGGAGGTCCGGGAGCCATCGCAACAGCACCGGGACCCGTCAGGCCTCCTCGAACTTCCTGCGGAGCTGCCGACACATCTCGGTGTCTGGTGACCAAGCGTTGACTACAACGGGGGTCCAGTCTGACTCACCAACGGACAGACGCGTGCTCCGGCCGGCCGTGTTCTCACGGATCCTGCGTGCGCTGGAGGTAGGCTCCCACGTCGGACCGCTCCCCGGAGGGTGTTCGCATGGCACTGTCGGCCGGTACACGCCTCGGCCCCTACGAGATCCTCGAGCCCCTCGGGGCCGGGGGCATGGGTGAGGTCTACCGCGCCCGCGACACCCGCCTGAAGCGAGACGTCGCCCTGAAGGTCCTGCCGGCGGACCTGGCCTCGGAGCCCGAACGCCTGCAGCGCTTCCAGCGCGAAGCCGAGACACTCGCCGCCCTCAACCACCCCCACATCGTCACGATCTTCTCCGTCGAGGAGGCCGACGGCACCCGTTTCTTGACCATGGAGCTGGTCGAGGGGAAGACGCTCAGCAAGGTCACCCCCCGGAAGGGGCTTCCGCTCTCCCGCTTCTTCCAGATCGCGATCCCCCTGTCCGAGGCGGTGAGCGCCGCCCACGAGAAGGGCATCGTCCACCGGGACCTGAAGCCGGGCAACGTCATGGTGACGGAGTCTGCTGGCTAATCGACTTGATTGGCACAGGGCGGATGGCCTCATTGCGGTGAGCCTCGAGCAGCGCCTTGGCATCCGCGCTGTCGGTCTTGTTCCGGCGGACGTAGGGGCGAACTTGCGAGGGCGGCAGAAGCCTGACCTCATGGCCCATCGCCTGGAACTTCCTGCCCCAGAAGCTCGACGTGCCACAGGCCTCCATCACCACAACCGATCTCGGGTACTGGGCAAGGAACGCTGGCAGCTAGCTGCGCCGCAACCGGCGGGTCTCAGCCGTCTTCCCCGGCCGACGCGACACGGCAATCTGGAATACAGACTTTGCGAGGTCTATGGCGACGGTAGTACGCTCCATCTCGGATCCCTCCTGGTTAGGTGATCACCGGCGACTCTGGCACATCGATGCCGTCCGAGTCGCTCAGGAGGGGTCCATCTCATCAGAGTCCAGGGGAGGCGACGAGGCTCACAGACCGCCGTGATGCTCCTCTGGCCGGGAGCTTCCGCACCGACGCCGGGATCTGCGGACGAGGCGCCAGCTCGGCGACGAGCTCCTCGATCTCCCGCTTGGGCCTGTGCGCAGCGCGCTCCAGGAGAGCCTCGCGATTCGCCTCCGTGAGATGCGCCGCTCGATTCCGCTGAGATGGAGACGGCCGTCCGCCAGCATCGTGAGGAGGACCGGATGCCGCCGCGATGCGCGGGCGACCGCGATGCGCAGGTAGGCCTCGGGCTCCGAGAGGTGAAGAACCTCCGTGCAGTACGCGAACATGGAAGGCGCGGCCTCGCGGGCGTACAGACGACGCGCATCCACCTCGGCGATGTGGGCAACGAGATCGGCCTCGACCCGTCGGAGCTGACGCAGAAGCTCGGACAGGCGGCGGAGCAGGTCGTCGTCCGAGACGCCTTTCAGATTCGGTTTCTGTCGCATGCCGCAGTATGGTCCGGCGTGCTGCCACAGGAGGTCCGCGGCAGGCGAGAAGAGAAGACCCCAGGCCCCATTTCCTTGCACCGCGAGGTCAGACGTCGCGGCGACGCAACAAGACCGGGCCAGGCCCCCGCCCTACAGGACCTTCAGGCTCTTCCCCACCTTCGTGAACGCGTCGACGGCCCGGTCGATGTGCTCGGGCCGGTGCGCGGCCGAGAGCTGCACGCGGATGCGCGAGAGCCCCTTGGGAACCACCGGGTAGAAGAAGCCCTTCACGTAGATCCCCTCGTCGAGCAGCTCCCGGGCGAAGCGCTGGGCCAGGGGGGCGTCCTCGGGGGCGAAGCGCGAGAACATGATGGGGACGATGGGGTGGACGCCGGGGCGGATCTCGAAGCCGGCCGCGGTCATCCGCTCGCGGAAGGTCTTGGTGTTCACCTCGAGGCGGTCGCGCAGCTCCGTGCTCGCGGTCAGCAGCTCCAGGGCTCGCAGCGTCGCCCCCACCACGGCGGGGGGCAGGGCGTTGGAGAACAGGTAGGGCCGGCTGCGCTGGCGCAGCAGCCCGACGACCTCTCTCGAGCCCGCCGTACACCCGCCCAGGGCGCCCCCGAGAGCCTTGCCGAACGTGGTGGTGATGATGTCGACCTTCCCCCCGACGCCGTGGTGCTCCCACGTACCTCGGCCCGTTCGCCCCATGAAGCCCGTGGCGTGGCAGTCGTCGATCATCACCTGCGCCCGGTAGCGCTGGGCCAGATCACAGATCTCGGGGAGCGGGGCTATGTCGCCGTCCATGGAGAAGACACCGTCGGTGACGAGCAGGCGGAACCGCGCCGACTGCGCCTCCTCGAGCTTCGCCTCCAGGTCCGCCATGTCCGCGTGGGCGTAGACGAAGCGCTGGGCCTTGCACAGCCGGACCCCGTCGATGATCGAGGCGTGGTTGAGCTGGTCGGCGACGATCGCGTCGTCCTTCCCGAGGAGCGGCTCGAAGACACCCCCGTTGGCGTCGAAGCAGGCGGCGTAGAGGATCGCGTCCTCCATCCCCAGGAACGCCGCCGCCTTCTTCTCGAGCTCCAGGTGCAGCGCCTGCGTCCCGCAGATGAAGCGCACGCTCGACATCCCATAGCCCCAGTCGTCGAGGGCCTGGTGCGCGGCGGCCACGAGCTCGGGGTGACCGGAGAGACCCAGGTAGTTGTTCGCGCAGAAGTTGAGCACGGGGTCGGCGCGCCCCTCGACCTGGATCTCGGGGCCCTGCTCGCCGAGGATGGGCCACTCCTCCTTGAAGAGGCCCTGCTCCCGGATCTGCTCCAGCTCCCGGGAGAGGAAGCCCTGAAACGCCGCATCCATGAATGCCTCCTTCCGAACGCGCACTCTAGCATGCGGCGTCGGGCTCCCCCGCGGGGCCTGACCTGAGCGGCGCCAGTCACTCATTCCGTATGGACTTGTCAATATCTACTCAAAGACTGGAACATAAATGGAGCCGTTTCGTCCTACTTTCCAGGACCGTAGCCGCCCGTCACGCGGCGCAGGCAGGTCGAGAGGAGCACGTCATGGAAGCGACGAAGAACTGGCCGGATCTGGCCGTGGGCCTGTACGACCGACTGACCGGTCGGGGTTCAGAGATCACGTACGAGATGGACAACTTCGAGATCCATGTGCCCGACCGGGTGGGCGAGAACGCGGAGCACGCCCGTTGGCGGGTCAGCGGCTCGCTGCGCATCCGCACGAAGGACCAGAAGGCGGCCTGAGGGATGCTCGAGGTCGAGGCCGAGGCCGTACTGGACTCCCCGGTGGGACGATGGCGCCTCACGGGTCAGGATCAGGGCCTGTCCCTGGACCTGCCCCGTGAGGCGGAGGCCCTCGCGCTCTGGAGGGCGGTTCGACCCTTCCGAGGCCTCGTGGCCCCGCTCACCCGCTCGCTCGCAGCCGGGGGCCTGACCCTGCGATTCGTCTGGCGCGGTCAGGTCGTGGGACGGGTGGCGAGCCGACCGGGTCGTGCCCCGTCGGCCCCGACTTCGCTCCGTGTCGTCCCCTGGGGCCTCTTCCGCGCGCTCCTGGCGCGTCGTGGCGGGCCCGCCACCTGGAGGGGCTAACGGGCGGGCGCTCTCAGGTGCCGGTCGGAGAAGTCGAGGAACCGATCCCAATCGTACGCGGTCAGGTCGTGTCCCCCGCTTCGCACGTGGTACCCGATGGTCTTCCCCACCGGCGTGTCGGGCGGGGGCCACTCCTCGACACCGAGGCCCTCGAGGCCGAACAGCGCGTAGACGGGCTCCGCGGCCCTGGCCGCGAGGAATTCCCCCCGGGGATCCGCCCACCGGTCCTCGAGGGCGCTGGCCACATAGACTGGTCGCGGGGCCACGAGGGCGATGAGCATGTGCTGGTCCACGGGAAGCGCGGCGACGTCGTCGCTGTACTGGCGGTAGTTCGCGCAGAACCAATGGGGAAAGGCCCGGTTCAGGTGACCGACGGTCTCGCCATACCACCGGCGTGACAGGGCCGCCCCGCCCTCGCCCGAGTCGTTCGAGATCACGAGCGCGAAACGCTCGTCTCGCGCCCCGGCCCACAGGGACGTCTTGCCGAGGCGGGAATGTCCGATGACCGCCACCCGGGTGGCGTCGATGAGGTCGTCCGTCTCCAGGTAGTCCAGGGCCCGGGAGAGGCCCCACGCCCACGCCCCGATCGAGCCCCACTCGTCGGCCTCGGGGCGCGTCTGCCCGGGACGGTAGAACAACGGCTGGACGCCGTTGAGGAACCCGTCGTCGAAGTCGGGATCGATGTCCCCGTAGTAGGCGGTGACGAGGGCGTATCCACGAGAAACGATCGACTCCACCGGCCAGCGGCTCGCCCCGCTGCCCCGCGCGGCCTCGGTCGCCCGGTGGTCCACGACGCCCGGCCCCTCGGGAAGCCAGGACTCGGGAAGGCGGATCGAGGGATCCGGGTGAATGGTGTGGTTGCCTCGGAAGTTGAGACCCAGGAACGCGGGTACGGGTCCCGAGACGCCGGCGGGGACGAAGAGGAGAAGATCCATCGCCGGCGACGACGGCCCATCCGCGAAGAGGATCCGGACCTCTCGGCGGACCGCCCGTCCGTCGAGCGCCGGCTCCGCGGGGCCCGCCTCGAAACGCATCCCCGCCGGGGCGCCCGGGCTCCTGCCGTAGACGTGGGTGCGGAAGAGGTCGAGGATCTCCGGGCGGCGACGCTCGCGCCAGGTGGCCGCGTCGGCGATGTCGCGCCCCCCGGCGACGAGGGGATCGGGAAGCGGGAGGTTCCCGACCCGGGACTCGTCGTAGTTCACGTCGGGCCCCGACGGCTGGGCGCCGGCCCGCCACGGCGCAGCGAGGGAAACGGTGAGGACGGCGAGGACGACGCCACGCATCATCATGCTGCGCACTCTAGTCCCGGCGTCCCGCGGGGGCAAGGCCGTGCGCGTGGGTCGAACGGACGATGAGCCTCACGACCTCACTCCAGGGGCTCCACCCGGTGCCCCGCCTCCAGCGCCTTGCGGACGCTGAGCCCGGGCTCGTCGTGCGCCGGCTCGGCCGGCAGCGAGCTGCGGCATCGGGCGAGCAGTGCCGCCACCTCTTCGCTGACCCCGGCCAGTCCGAAGGTGGCCCCGGAGTAGGCGGCGAGCTCGGCCAGCCGCTCGAAGGCCTGGAGCGCGGCGAAGCGGATCTCGTGGGCGTGGGACAGGTCGAGGACGATGCAGCGGGCGGAGGCGGGGATGAGCCGCTCGACCTCGTTCAGGAAGGGGGGCACGGCGGCGTAGTGGAGGTCCCCACTCACCTCGACGACCACGCACTCCGGCTCTTCGCGCGCCGTGGTGGGCACGAGGCGCCGGCTCTGGGGGCCCTCCGGGCGGAGCAGGTGCAGACGGGGGGCACTAGTGTGGGCCAGGTGGATGACGAGGCCGGTTCCCGAGCCGAGGAGGATCGCCCACTCGAGGGGCAGGACGAGGGTGGCGACGTAGGTCAGGGCGAGGAGGAGGCGGGTCTCCGGAGAGGCCGCCCACAGACGCCGGACGGCCGTCTTGTCCACCATGCCCCAGGCCACGGCGAGGAGCAGCCCGGCCAGGGCGGACTGGGGGATGTACCCGACGAGCTGAGACCCGAAGACGAGGACGGGCAGCGCGACCAGCCCCGAGAGCGCGGACGCCATCCGGGTGCGGCCGCCCGAGAGGCGCAGCAGGGAGGAGCGTGTCAGGCTCGCGGATGCGGGAAAGCAGCCGGTGAAGGCGCCGCCGACGTTGGCCCAGCCCTGGGCCAGGATCTCCCGGCGCATGTCGGGACGCGCGCCGCCCGCCCGCGCCGAGACCGCGAGCTCGAGCGTGCCGAGCAGGACGATGGCCGAGGCCGGCACCAGGAGCTGCTGGAGGAGCACGGGATCGCCGCTCGGCCAGACGACCGTCGGCCAGCCGGCCACGACGGGCGAACGGTCGGAGACGAGGGGCAGCCCGGCCCCTCGTCCAAGTCCGAGAGCCCAGGCCCCGAGGGCGCTCGCCGCCACCGCCCCGAGGGCCACCGGAAGCCGCGGGGCGAAACGGCGCCCCAGCGCGACCACGACGATGGTGCCGGCCGCGAGCAGCACCGCGAGCATCTCCGGGCGCTGCCCTTCCCGAAGGAGGGCGAGGATCTCCGTCACCTCGGAGCCCACCCCGGTCGCGCGCGTCGGGAGCAGGCCGAGCGCCTCGTCGAGCTGCATCCCGCCGATGAGCGTTCCCGCGCCCGCGGTGAAGCCCACGAGGACCGACTCCGGCAGGAAGCGGACGAGGTGGGCGCCCCCGCCGAGGGCGACGACCAGCCGGATGACGCCGGCGAGCAGGGCGAGGGTGGCGACCACGGCGAGGTGCTCGGGGCGGATGAGGCCGTTGTCGCCCAGGTAGGGGGTGATGGCGCCCAGGACGAGCAGCCCGGTGGTGGTCGTGGGCCCGGTCACGACCTGCCGGCTCTTGCCCAGGAGGGCCGCGAGGACTCCCGTCACCGCCGCCGTCGAGAGCCCGTAGACCGGCGGGAGGCCCGCGAGCATGGCGAAGGCGATGGCCTGGGGGAGCGCCAGCAGGGCCACCGTCAGGCCGGCGGGGAGGTCATGCGGGAGGTTCTCCCAGAGGAAGAGCACCGCCGGCCAGGGAGCGGGGGCCACGCCCGTCCGAGCGAGCCCCGACGACACCGGGCGAGGCCGCTTCCGATCTCTGCGGTGGGTTTCTACTCTGGGGGACGGAGTCATGCGCCCGTTCCGTTGGCGGTCGACCCCTGGCGAGGTGTTGCCCTCGCCCGCGGCCCTCCGCTATCCTGCGGCCCTGTGCCAGGGGTGTGAGCGGCAAAGTATACGTCAGCCCCAGCCCTCGGCCTTTCGCGAACCCAGGCTCCGATGGACGCCGCCTCGTCGCGGCGGCCTCGTCGCCGGAACGCCAACCCGGGGCGACGGCCCCAGTGAGCGCCATGGACACCGAGAATCAGCGGGAGATCGAAGCGCGTGCCGCCTGGCAGGGGGTCAGCGCCGCCTTCGCCGCGCTGGGGCGAACCTTCATCTGCGTCGACCGCGAGTTCCGGGTGATCCATGCCTCCCTCGCCATCGACGAGATCCTGGGAACGGGCGCCAGCGAGCGGGTCCCGGGCCTTCGCGTCTCCGACCTCCTCGGGCCGGATCTGTTCGGTCCCGCCGGCACCCTCACCCTCGCGCTGCGCGGCGGCGAGCGGCGCGAGGGGTGGCGCGGCCACCTCCGCCTCGACGACGGTGACCACCACCTCGTATCCCTGAGCGCGGCCCCCTTTCCCAACCAGATGGTGGCCGCCTGCGACCCCCGGGTGGCCTACGTGATCGTGCTCCGCCCCTCGGAGGAAGAGGCGGCCACCGACGCCACCGGTCCGACCTCCATCAGCGCTCTCATCGCCCGCTCCCCGGCCATGCTCCGGGTCTTCGCCCTCATCGAGAACCTGAAGCACTCCGACGCCACCGTCCTCATCACGGGAGAGAGCGGGACGGGCAAGGAGCTGGTGGCACGGTCCATCCACGAGCACTCCCCGCGCACCCGAGGCCCGTTCGTGGCGGTCAACGCCGGGGCCCTTCCCGGAGAGCTCCTGGAGAGCGAGATGTTCGGACACGTGCGCGGCGCCTTCACGGGCGCGGTGAAGGACCGCCTGGGACGGTTCGAGATGGCATCGGCGGGGACCCTCTTCCTGGACGAGGTCGGCGACCTCCCTCAGCCCCTCCAGGTGAAGCTCCTGCGGGTGCTGCAGGACGGGACCTTCGAGCGGCTGGGCGAGAGCGCCTCGCGCACGAGCCGGGCTCGGGTCATCGCTGCCACCAACGTCGATCTCCCCTCGGCGATCAGCGCGGGACGCTTCCGCGAGGACCTCTACTACCGCCTACGGGTGGTGCCGATCGAGGTCCCCCCGCTTCGCGACCGACGGGAGGACATCGAGCCCCTGGCGCGCGTCATCCTGGCCCGAGTGGGGGCCCGACAGGGTCGGGCCCTCCAGTTTTCCCCGGACGCGCTCCGCGCCCTGCTGCGCCACGACTGGCCGGGCAACGTCCGGGAGCTCGAGAACGCCCTGGAGTATGCGGTGGCGGTGTGTCGCGGGCAGACGCTCCTGCCGGAGGATCTTCCGGAGCTCGTCCCTCAGGCCCTCGTTCCCGCCGCCTCAGCCGCGGAGGCCACGGCCGTGACGCGGGGGGCCGCCCTGCCCTCGACGCGGGCGGGCGCCCGCGACGCGCGGCGCGCCCCCAGGGCCGACGCGGAGGAGGTGGAGCGGCTGCGCCGGGTCCTGGAAGACCACCGCTGGAACCGGGGAGCGGCGGCCCGGGCCCTGGGTATCAGCCGCACCACGCTCTGGCGTCGGCTCCGGGAAGCGGACCTCATCTAGGCCCCGCGGCATCGCTGTCGCGACGGCCCACGCCTCACGGCCCGGTCTCGGGCCCGTCTCCCCGCTCAGGCACCCCCAGTTCCCTCGACGCCACAGCAAGACGACGGGCGTCGTCGCACCAGAACGTTGCAACTGTCGAACGATTAAGTTGCAACGCATTGTCTCCGGGAGGAGCCCGGCTCCCCATAAATCATTGATTCTATTTGCATTCTGTAGCTGGCACGAAGAATGCAAAAAGGATATCCACAGGGGAGGGCGAATCATCATGAAGACTCTGGTGATACTCGGCGCGGGCTCCGGCGGGACGATGCTGGCAAACCGCATGTCGAGGACGCTGCCGGCCGGTTGGCAGATGACGGTCGTCGATCCGGACACGACACACCTCTACCAGCCCGGTCTGCTCTTCCTGCCGTTCGGGGCCCGGGACGAGGAGAAGATCCAGCGTCCGCGGCACCGAACCCTGACCCGCGGCGTGAGCTGGGTCCGCAAGGCGGTCGACCGCGTGGATCCCGACACGAAGACCGTGGCCCTCGAGGGCGGTGAGACCCTCGGCTACGACCTCCTCGTCATTGCCAGCGGTGCCCGCATCCGCCCCCAGGAGACCCCGGGGCTGCACGACGGCGAGTGGCACGAGTCCATCCACGACTTCTACACCCTCGCCGGCGCCCGCGCCCTGCGCGAGGCCCTGGACCGCTTCGAGGGCGGGCGCCTCGTGCTCAACGTGGTCGAGATGCCCATCAAGTGTCCGGTCGCCCCCATGGAGTTCCTCTTCCTCGCCGACGAGTTCTTCACCCGAAAGGGCATCCGGGACAAGGTCGAGCTGGTCTACGCCACCCCCCTGGACGGCGCCTTCACGCGCCCGAAGTGCAACACCGTCCTGAGCTATCTCATCGAGCAGAAGGGCATCAAGATCCACACCGACTTCGGCACCGGGGAGGTGGACGCCGCGGGCCACAAGCTGGTGGCCTACGACGAGCAGGAGATCCCCTACGACCTCCTGGTGAGCATCCCCGTGCACGGCGGGGCGCAGTTCGTCGAGGACTCGGGCCTGGGCAACGAGCTGGGCTTCGTCCCCACCCACCAGAGCACGCTGCAGGCCAAGGACCACGAGGACATCTTCGTGCTCGGCGACGCCACCAACCTGCCCAGCTCCAAGGCGGGCTCGGTCGCCCACTTCCAGAGCGAGGTGCTCGAGGAGAACCTGCTTCACGCCATGGCCGGCCGGAGCCTCGACGAGGGATTCGACGGCCACGCCAACTGCTTCATCGAGACGGGCTTCGGAAAGGCCATCCTCATCGACTTCAACTACGAGACCGAGCCGCTGACCGGGAGGTTCCCTCTTCCCGGCGTCGGTCCCATGACCCTGCTGGGCGAGAGCCGAATCAACCACCTCGGCAAGCTCGCCTTCCGCTGGGTCTACTGGAACATGCTCCTCCCGGGGCGTCCGATCCCGATGGTGGATGCCCGAATGTCGATGCGAGGCAAGTCGGACACCGCGCCCGCGCTGCCCGCCCTGGACGAGGTCTGAGGAAAGGAGAAAGACATGCCGGTTGTCGAGCTCGCCGGAAGAGACGTGGACATCAACGAGGAGGGATTCCTGACGGACAGCTCTCAGTGGACGCCCGAAGTCGCGGAGGCCATCGCCGGTGAGGTCGGCCTGGACTCCCTGACCGCCGAGCACTGGAAGGTGATCACCTTCTGCCGCGAGGACGCGGCCAAGGAAGGCCAGCCCCCGGGGCTACGACGCATCTCCAAGCTGTCGGGGGTCGGCACCAAGGACCTGTACAAGCTGTTCCCCAAGGGCCCGGGCAAGCTCGCGGCGCGCATCGCCGGCCTGTCCAAGCCCAAGGCGTGCGTGTAGCGCCGACAGGGCTCAGGAAAAGGAGACACGACATGGCGACCATGACCGAGAACGCCACCACCACCGCCCCGGCGGCGACCGAACAGCCCAAGCCCATGGAGCACATCTCGATCATCTGCTCCAAGGGCACGCTGGACATGGCCTACCCCGGCCTGATCCTCGCCAACGCCGCCCGCATGAGCGGCATCGAGGCCACTCTCTTCTTCACGTTCTGGGGCCTCGACATCGTCACCAAGAAGACCGCCGAGAGGCTTCACGTGTCCACCGTCGGCAACCCCTCGATGGGGATGCCCACCATGCTCGGCGGCCTGCCGGGAATGGAGGCCTTCGCCAGCACCATGATGAAGAAGGAGATGGAGAAGCTCGACATCCCGTCGGTGACGGAGATGCTCGAGATCCTCGGCGACAGCGGCGCCCACATGTACGGCTGCCAGATGGCCATGGACATGTTCAAGCGGAAGAAGGAAGACCTCGTGCCCCAGGTCGAAGACGTGATCTCGGCCATGGACTTCTTCGACAAGTCCGCGGGCGCCCAGGTCCTGTTCATCTGAAACCCAAGGAGCTTCATCACATGCGCAGACTCACCATTGCCGCGCTCGCCCCGATCCTGGCGCTCGCGGTCGGGGCCGCACCCGCCTTCGCCACGAACGGCTATTTCGCCCACGGCTATGGCACGCACTACAACGGCATGGCCGGTGCCGGCGCCGCACTCTCCATGAACAGCATGGCCCCGGCCACCAACCCCGCTGCGCTGGCCTTCCTCGGCAAGCGGATCGACGTCGGCCTGGCGCTGTTCAACCCCAACCGCTCGTACAGCGTGACGGGTAACCCCACGGGCTTCCCCGGGACCTTCGGCCTGACCCCGGGGTCGTTCGAAAGCGGAAGCACGACCTTCTTCATCCCCTCCCTCGGTGCCAACTTCGAGGTCGGCGAGAACGGTGCGTTCGGCATCGCCCTCTACGGCAACGGCGGGATGAACACCGACTGGCCCAACGAGGTCTTCTACGCGGGCCCCGCCGGCGTGAACCTCTCCCAGATGTTCGTCGCCCCCACCTACGCCCTGAAGCTGGCCGAGAAGCACGGCCTCGGGATCACCGCCATCGGCGCGGTCCAGTGGTTCGAAGGGAGGGGTGTGGGTAGCTTCGCCCCGTTCTCCACGAACCCCACGAAGCTGAGCGACAACGGCAAGTCCTACTCCTACGGCGGCGGTTTCCGCCTCGGCTACCTCGGCAACCTGTCGCCCTACTTCTCGGTCGGCGCCTCGTACCAGACCAAGATCTGGATGAGCAAGTTCGACGACTACGCCGGCCTGTTCGCTGAGCAGGGTGGCTTCGACATCCCCGCCAACTGGGTCGTCGGAATTGCCATCAAGCCCACCGAGAACCTCGATATCGCGGTCGACGTCCAGCAGGAGCTCTACGGTGACATCCCCTCGATCGCCAACCCCCTGCTCCCGGCCCTTGGAGCCTGCGGGATGGGCGACCCCGCCTTCTGCCTCGGTGCCGACCAGGGCTCCGGCTTCGGCTGGCGGGACATGACGACCGTCAAGGCTGGCGTCCAGCTCCGCACCGGGAACGGCTGGACCTGGCGGGCCGGCTACTCCTACGGCGAGGAGCCGATCCCGGAGAGCGAGATGCTCTTCAACATCCTCGCCCCCGGCATCATCGAGCACCACCTCACCGCCGGGTTCTCCAAGGCCTTCGGGACCCAGGAGATCAGCTTCGCGCTGATGCGCGGCCTCGACAAGAAGATCAGCGGGCCGAACCCGCTCGAGGCCCCCAGCCAACAGGCCATCGAGCTCCAGATGGATCAGTGGGAGATCGAGGTCAGCTGGTCCTTCTGGATCGGCCAGTGAGCCGGCACCCCGGATCCAGGAGAGGCACATGAACACGAACCCGCTCCGGATCGGGACGGTCCTGGTGGTCGTGCTCGCCGTCGCGGCGGCGGCGGGTGCGGCCCCGGCATCGCCCGAGGCCGGCGTCTTCCAATACGTCGTCCACAAGGCCCAGGGAACGCCCGCGGAGGTCGCCGCAGCCATCGCCGATGCCGCGCCCGGGGCCGGCTTCGAGAAGCTCGCCCTCGTGCCCATCGGCTCGCCCGAGGGCTGCGGCTACAGCGCCAGCGTGGTCGCTCTCTATCAGCCCGACTACGCCACGAAGGTCCTCACCGCGAACCGGAAGACCGGTCCCTTCGCTCTCGCCGACCGGATCAACGTCTTCGAGGACGAGAACGGAGTACACGTCTCGGTGGTGAATCCCCGCTCGATCCTGCGCACCGTGCTCCTCGAAGACGAGGCCCACTTCGCGCTGATCGAAGGGCACCTCGCCGACATCCGCAAGCTCATTCTGGGTGCCGTGAAGGGTGAGGCGAGCGAGCAGGAGTACGGCCAGGTGCGCCGGAAGGGACACATCGGCCGGACGATGGGGGTGGTGGCCGGAGGCCCCTTCGACAAGAAGGTGCAGGACCTGGCCGTCGTCGGCGGGAAGGACTGGAAGGACATGGCCGGTCGAGTGGAGAGGGCACTGGAGGTCCAGGGGGCGGAATGGGGCATGAAGCTCGCCTACGCGCTCGAGCTGCCGGAGTTCCAGCTCACCGTCTTCGGCACCACCGGCACGCCGATGGACTCGAAGTCGTTCACCATCGTGGGCGCCGGCGCCGACGAGTCGCGAGCGGAGCTCAGCTGCCCCGGGCTGGCCCACGCCGGGGCCTACCCCCTCGAGATCGTGGTCACCCAGGAGGGCCCGACCATCCGCACGCGAATCGTCGAGAGCATGTACCGCATGAAGATGTACTTCGAGGATGCCGGCAAGTGGGCGTTCATGAAGAACATGGGCATGCCGGGCTCGATCGAGTCGGAGATCGCCGCCCAGGTCCAGGCCGCGGTCGACACGTACGGTCGCTAGAGCGGTCGGCACCCCCCGCCGCGCGGCGCTGTCGCAGACGCAGGAAGGGCCCGCCGTCCCCCCAGGGGGCGGCGGGCCTTCTCACGCCGGGCGGCGAGGCGCGCTCAGCTCTTCTTCTTCGGAGTGCTCTCGCTCTTCGGAATGCTCTCGGGAGGCGGTGGAGCCTTCGGCTCCTTCGTTTCCTTCAGCTCTCCCACGGAGTCGTCGACTCCCCCGCCGAGCCCGCCGCCGGGCATCCCCTCCAGCCGGAGCGGGGGCGGCTCGGCCTTGATCAGCGCCTCGAACTGCTTCCGGAACTCCTGGAGGCTCATCCGGCAGGTGGCCGCGTACTTGGCCAGCTCGTGCGGATCCTCGAAGTCGTCGCGGCGGAGACGGATCATGTACCGCCGCGCGATCGCGTAGCGGGTCGACTTCACGTCGACGAGGCGCACCCGCGTCCTCCCGGTCTCGGGGTCGAGCATCTCGCGGAAGGGGATCGGGACGAACTGCCCGCCCTGCATCGAGATCATGGCCGCGTTTCCGCCCGAGAGCAGGTACTTGGTCGCGCAGTAGCCGAGGTCCCGGGTGTACTCCATGTCGTAGGGGATGGGATCCGCGCAGCGCAGCTCGTAGCCGATGTTCTTGGCCACGATCGTGGTCTTGATGCCGAACTCCTTGAGACGCTCCTGGACCTGCGCCTTGAGGATCTCTCCGATGCTGACCTCGGCGATCCGGACGTGCCCGTGGGCGTCGCGCTCGACGTCATCGAGCTGCTCCAGGTCCTCGGGAGGAATGGAGAGGACGAGGCCCTCGGCGAGGACGGCCACGCCGTCGCGGCGGCCATAGGAGAGCCGTTTCACGATGGAGCCGACGATGGTGTCCACGATGGTCTTCAGGTGGATCTTGCCGGCGCCCCACTCCTCCGGGACCAGGGTGAGGGTGCTCCCGGCCGACTTGCCGATGCCCAGGGCCAGGTGGCCGGCCTTGCGGCCCATGGCGATCACGAAGTACCAGCGCGAGGTGGTCTTCGCGTCCACCATGAGGTTCTTCACCAGCTCCACCCCGATGTGGCGGGCGGTCTGGAAGCCGAAGGTGTCCATGTAGGCCGGCAGGTCCAGGTCGTTGTCGATCGTCTTGGGGACGTGCACGACCTTGATGCGGCCCTGGCCCTTCTCCTCGAGCTTCATCGCCGAGTAGGCGGTGTCGTCGCCACCGATGGTGATGAGCTGGGACACGTTGAGACGGAGGAGCGAGATGACCGTGTTCTCCAGGTCCTGCGGGTCCTTGGTGGGATTGGCCCGGGAGATCCCGATGTGGGACCCGCCCCGGAAGTGAATCCGGCTCACCTCGTCGATGGTCAGGGGGTGAACGTGATCGACGTTGCCCTTCATGATCCACTCGAAGCCGTCGCGGACCCCGAGAACCTCCACCCCGTCGAGGACCCCGCGGATCGTGGCCGCACCGATGACGCTGTTGATGCCGGGAGCGGGGCCGCCCCCCACCAGGATTGCCAGTCTCTTCTGATGACTCACGGGAACACCACCTCTATTTCAGAAATGAACCAAACCGCGCAAGTATAGCAACGCACGTGCGGGCTGCCCCCCGGCCGTTTGATCCATGTCCCGGATCCCCCCCCGGTCCTGCTATTCTCGGGACGGATGGGTCACGAGCACGCACACCCCCGCGGCTTCGCCAACCGGCAGCGCCTGGCCCTCGTCCTGGCCCTGACCCTGGCCTTCCTGGCGGTGGAGGTGGCCGCCGGTCTCCTGACCGGCAGCCTGGCCCTCCTCGCCGACGCCGGGCACATGCTCACCGACGCGGCGGGGCTGATCCTGGCCCTGGCCGCCATGAAGTTCGCCGAGCGGCCGCCGAGCCCGCGGCGCACCTACGGGTACCACCGGGTGGAGATCCTGGCCGCCCTCACCAACAGCGTGGTCCTCCTCGGGGTGGCCGGGTACATCCTCCTCGAGGCCTGGCAACGCTTCTCCCACCCGACACCGGTGGCGGGGGTGCCCGTTCTCGTCGTGGCCACGGTGGGTCTCGCGGTCAACGTGGCCGGGGCCCTGCTGCTGCACTCCGGCTCGAGGTCGAGCCTCAACCTCCGGGGGGCCTACAACGAGGTCCTGGCCGACGCGGCGTCGTCGGTCGGGGTCATCGTGGGGGCGGGGGTGATCACCGCCACCGGCTGGCGCTGGGTGGACCCCCTGGTGGCGGTCCTGATCGCGCTGTTCATCCTGCCCCGCACCCTGGCCCTGCTGCGGGAGGCGGTCCATGTGCTTCTCGAGGGCACCCCCCGCGAGGTGGACGTGACCGCGGTGCGAGCGACCATGGAGGAGGTCTCGGGGGTCAAGACCGTCCACGACCTGCACGTGTGGACCCTGACCTCCGGCCTCCACGCGCTCTCCGCGCACGCGGTGCTCGAGGACGGGGCCGCCCACGGCGAGGTCCTCGAGGCGCTGCGCCACCAGGTCACCCACGACTTCCCCATCAGCCACGTGACGGTGCAGCTCGAGGAGCGCTGCTGTGGGGACCATGAGCACGACCTCGTGTGACGAATGCGGCATTGGACGTCATTCGTCACATCGAAGCGCGTCGTAGAGGGCGGGACGGGCGCCGTCGGTTCGACGTCCTATGGAGACGTCAGAACGGGCCGCATGAAATGTGACGAACGCCGTCCGAACCGGGAGCGTCACATTTCATGCAATTCAGGATCGACACTGGGCGGCAGCATCCGCCGCAGCCGGCCCAGGCTCCTCTTCTTCCCGGCCTCGGGATCCTTGTCCTCGCCCTCGCCTCCGAGGAGGCCGCCGAAGGGGTCGTCCTCGAGGAGGTCGCCCATGTCCTCCTCGATCTTCTCCGGGTCCTCCCCCGCCTCCATGCGCTTCAGGGCCTCCTCCATGCCTCCGCCCACCGGCATGCCGGTCGCCTCGAAGAGCCGGCGCATGAGGTGGGCGCCCTGTCGGGGATCGTCCTCGTCGAGGGAGTCCATCTCGCCGGCCAGGGCCTGCATCGCCCGCTCGAGGCGCGCCTCGTCGATGTCGGGCTCCGGACCCTCCGTCTTCGGCTCCTCCATGCGGCCCTTCGAGATGGCGAAGGCCGAGGCCCGGCGGGCGAGGCCGCCGTCCCCGCAGCGGGGACAGGCCGGCGTCTTCTCCGTGTCGACGGCCCGGGAGAGGAAGCTGAAGACGCGGTGGCAGCGGCGGCAGTAGAACTCGTAGATCGGCATGCGACCGTGGCTCCCTGGATGGTGTCCAGCCTCCGATTGTACGCGAACGCCGGGAGGGCGAGACGAGGCGGTGTACCATGCGACGAGGCATGCCGATGGGAAGAAGACGCGTCGCGGTGGCGATCTCGGGGGCCTCGGGATCGGTCTACGGGGTCCGGCTGCTGGAGCGGCTGCGCGAGGACCCCTCCATCGAGACCCACCTCGTCATCAGCGCGGCCGGCAAGCGCACTCTCGTCGAGGAGACCACCCGGTCGGTCAGGCAGGTCGAGGCGCTCGCGCACGTCGTCTACGACGATCGTGACATCGGCGCCTCGCTGGCCAGCGGCTCCTTCCGCACCGCGGGGATGATCGTCGCCCCCTGCAGCATCAAGACCCTCGCCGCCCTGGCGAGCTGTCACGCCGACACCCTCATCGCTCGCGCCGGCGACGTGACGCTGAAGGAGGGCCGGCCGCTCCTGGCCCTCGTGCGCGAGACCCCGCTTCACGTGGGACACCTGCGCCAGATGCTGGCCTTCGCGGAGATGGGCGGGATCGTCTTCCCCCCGGTCCCCGCCTTCTACTGGAAGCCCACGACGGTGGAGGAGATCGTGGACCACACCGTCGCCCGCGTGCTCGAGCGGATGGGGCTCGGCCAGGACCCGGCTCCGGAATGGACCGGCGGGGGCCGCCCTCCCACCACGGTGGGATGAGGCTTCGCCTCAGGCGCTCTCGGCCACCTCGCACGCGGCGTAGAAGCCGGCCTGCTCGAGGGCGTCGGCCATCAGGTGGGTGGAGTGGCGGACGTCGACGGCATCCACGTCCGGGGCGCTCACCCGAGCGGACTGCAGGAACGCCATCATCCACGTGGCCACCCCCGCGACGGCTTCGTGGGGAAGGCGGGGACCGTACGACAGGTCGACGTGGACGTGGGCGTCCCCCTCGATGCGGAAGAAGGCGAGGGCGGGCTGGCCGGGGAGGAGCTCGGCGTGGGTCCGGACGAGCAGGTCTCTCGCCCTGCGGGTGCCCAGGTGGGCCCAGACCTGCTCGACGAGGAAATGAATGGCCCAGCCGAGCAGGCTGCCGTCGACGCCCTCGTCGGGTGCCACCGGGCGGGCCACGGCCTCGACCGCGGGCTCGACCGCGACGGCGAGGGCGGTGTCCGGCGGCCGGGAGGCCGACGCCTCGAACCGCGGGGGAGGGGGCAGCTCGTCATCGCCCGCGGAGACGCGGGTGGGCCCCCCGAGCCGACCCCAGAGCTGGGCGAGCTGCACCTGGGCCGCCGCCCGGACCTCGACGTGGCGGCTCCGGGCCACCAGGCGCTCGAGATAGGTCACGTCCTCCCGACGGGTCAGGTAGCGAACGAGGATCTGGCCGACGTGCCGGTCGTCCTCGAAGGGAAAGAGGAGGGTGTGATCGTGGATCCTCTTCGCCGCCTCCTGACGGACGAAGAAGTGCCGCTCGCTCTGGACCACTCGGAGGAGCTGCTCGTCGGCGTCGACCTCCGGGGGGAGCGTCTCGATGCGGTGGACGAGCTCGTCGTCGGAGAGGCTCAGCCAGTTCTCCCCGCGCGCCTGCTCATCCGGTCCCTCTTGCCAGGACTGACGAGGCGGTCTCTCCTCGTCGGCCGGGACCGCGTGGTCGCCCGCCGGGGTGGCGCTTCTCTCCTTCACCGCAGCCCAGTGTAGCTCAGCCGCGCTCGTATTCGATGTAGCGGGCCGTCTCGTCGGCCACGTCCTTCCCGAGCAGGGTCTCGACCACGTGGAACGCCAGGTCGATGCCGGAGGCCACGCCGGCCGAGGTCATCACCCCGTCGTCCACGAAGCGCGACTCCCGGTCCACGGTGATGTCCTTTCCCAGGGAGCCCAGCAGGCCGAAGGCCCCCCAGTGCGTGGTGGCCCGCCGGCCGTCGAGGAGCCCGGCGCGCGCCAGCAACAGCGACCCGGTGCAGACCGATGCCGTCTGCCGGGCGGCCGCGGCGGTGCGGCGGATCCACTCGATCGTCTCCTCGTCCTGGAGGAGGGGGCGGGTGCCGAAGCCCCCGGGCACGACGAGCAGGTCGAGGGGCGGCGCGTCGGCGAAGGAGTGGCGGGGGACGACGACGAGTCCACCGGTGGCGGTGATGGGCTCGAGGTCCCTGGCCACGGTGAAGACGTTGAAGGGCGCGCTCTCGTCGGAGCGGCGCGACTCGGCCCCTGGGACGAGCCGGGTCCGGGAGAGCACCTCGAAGGGACCGGCGAGATCCAGCACCTCCACGCCGTCGAAGATCAGGATGCCCACGTCCCACTTCTCCATGGCGTCCTCCGTGCCAGAGACTACCACTGGAGGGACTCTTCTCTACTCCGGTGAGGCGGCCTTCGGTGGGGAGAAGCGGGCGTCGTCGAGGGGGGGGTTGACGTCGACCCTCTCGATCTCCACGCTCTGCCAGGCCTCGGGGTCGTCCCGGGGTCCGCTGCGCAGCCGGAACGGGTAGACGAGGCCGTCCACCGTCCGGTAGTCGCCGACCTCGGTCGCGAACGGGACGTCCTTCCCCTCCAGCGTGCGGACCTCCTCGGTGCGCACGACGAGATGGGAGCTGACGTCCACGAAGAGCGAGCGCGGCGGCCCCGCTCCCCCGAGCACGACGAGCTTCCAGGTCTCGCCGCCGGGCAGCGACTCCCGGCCGGCGAGGTCCACGGTGAAGCCCTTGGCCTCGGAGTCGACGAGCGGCGACAGGTCCACGTCGGCCTGGGCCTTCAGCTCCTCGGCCTCATCCGGCGGCACCGGCTGGGGCGGGGCGCCGGGAACCGGCGGGAGCACCCAGGCCACCTGTCCGTCGTAGGCCCGCACGCTCTGCTGGCCCTCGACGTTGAACTCGGTGCGCACCTTGTCGGGGCGCTTCAGCTCGAGGACGAGGGAAGCCTCGATGCCCGGCAGCACCACCCGGCCCGTCATCCTCAGGGTCCGGACCCCTCGGAGGCGCTCCGTTCCCCCGCGAGCCCGGAGGTAGTGCGCGACCACCTCGTCCAGCGTCTCCGCACCGGTCCCACAGGCTCCGAGCGTGAGGACCAGCGCCAGCGCAGCCCCCTTCATGAGCATCCTCCTTCGGGCGGGATCGGCCCGTAGACCCTCTCGAAGTCGGCGGGGGAATGCGCGTCGCTGCCCCGGGTGAAGCGCAGGCCGAGCTCCTCGCCGGCGGCCCTCAGCCCGGCCATGATCTGCTCTTCGTCCCGCTCGCTGAAGAGCGCGGGCGAGCTGGAGCGGTACGGGTAGTCGAGCTCGATCCCGTCCAGCCCCAGCTCGCGGAGCGCGGGCAGGCGCGCGAGGATGGGGAAGCCGTCCTTCCAGTAGTAGCCCGGGTGGGCGAGAACCGCCCAGCCTCCGGCGTCGTGGATCATGGCCAGGGCGGTCTCGAAGGGGGGCTTCGGCACCACCACGTCGGTGCTCACGTTCTGCCGGTACCAGTCGCGCCCCTCCGGGTAGGTCCCGAACCGGCCCTGCTCGAGAAGGGGCCGAATGAAGTGCGGTCGCATGAAGGTCTCCCGGCCGGGCCGGAAGATCTCCTCCGGGGAGAGGGCCGTCTCCCCCAGGCAGCGGTTGACCGCCTCGATCTCCTGGCCCGCGCGCTCCCGCCGGGTCCGCCGGACCTCGTCGAGGTGCTCGCCGAGAAGGGGAGCGGACAGGTCGAGGTCGTAGCCGAGGAGGTGCACCTCCCTCTCGTCGAGGAGGACGTCGAGCTCGGTCCCCACCGTGAGCTCGATCCCCAGACGCCGGGCCTCGGCGAAGACCACGCCGTCTCCCCACCGGTAGGCGCCCAGGGAGTCGTGGTCCGTGATGGCGAGGCGGCGGATCCCGTGGGCCGCGGCACGGGCCAGGAGCCCCGGGGGCTCGAGCTCTCCGTCGCTCACGCACGTGTGGAGGTGGAAGTCGGATACCATCCGGGATTCACTATAGCAGGCCGAACATGACCCACAGGTTCATCCCCCTCGACTTCGAGCGCCTGCCGGTGAAGGAGGCGCGTGCTCGGGTCCGCACCCTGCGCAACCGCCTGCGCCGGCGGCGCAGCGTGCGTGACTTCTCGCCGGACCCGGTGCCCCTGGACCTGGTGGACGCCGCGATCGAGGCCGCGGCGAGTGCCCCCTCCGGGGCCAACCGCCAGCCCTGGCGTTTCGTCGTGGTGCGTGACCCGCAGACGAAGCGCCGGATTCGGGAAGGGGCGGAGGCCGAGGAGCGGGAGTTCTACGAGCGGCGGGCCACGCCGGAGTGGCTGGCCGACCTCGCCCCCCTGGGCACGGGCTGGCGGAAGCCGTTCCTGGAGACGGCCCCGGTGCTGGTGGTGGTGTTCGCCCTCGACTGGGAGACCGAGCCAGGACCCGACGGCGGCGAGGCCCGCCGGAAGAACTACTACGTCCAGGAGTCGGTGGGCATCGCCTCGGGAATGCTTCTGGCCGCCCTCCACTCCGCCGGCCTCGCCACCCTCACCCACACCCCCAGCCCGATGGGCTTCCTCGGCCAGATCCTCGAGCGGCCCCGGAACGAGCGCCCCTTCCTGCTCATCCCCATCGGCTACCCCGCCCCCGGCGCCACCGTCCCCGACATCCGGAAGAAATCGCTCGATGAGGTCCGTGAGCACCGCTAGCCACCGGGTGATCGGCGCGAGCCTCCTCCTGGCCGCCACCGCGCTGCGGGCCGGTGCCGACGCCTACCCCCGGCAGCCGATCGACGTCCGGCACTACGACGTGGCGATCGAGTTCGGGGAGGACTTCGCCTACGAGGCGACGGTGCGGGTCGACGTGCGTCTGCTCGCGGACGCGACCGAGGTCCACCTCGATCTCGAGGGGCCGACGGTGCTGGCGGTGACGAACGATGCGCAGCCGCTCCCCTACCGCCACCAGGCAGGCCGCCTGAGCGTGACCCTGGGACTCGCGGGGTCCGCGGGCCGGGTCCTGCCGCTGACCGTGCGGTACCGGGGACAGCCGGACGGGTTGGCGCTCGTGGCCCGGCCCAACGCCCACGGGGACGCCGTCCTCTTCGCCGACAACTGGCCGGAGGGGGCCCGCCGCTGGCTCCCCTCGGTGGACCACCCCTCGGACAAGGCCACGGTGGACTTCGCGGTCACCGCAGACGACCGTTTCGAGGCGGTGGCCCCGGGTCGCCTCATCGAGACGCGGGCGCTTCCCGGTCAACGACGCCTCACTCGCTGGAGCGAGCCGGTGGCCATCCCCGCCTACTGCATGGTCCTGGGCCTGGCTGACTTCCGGGTGACCCCTCTTGGTGTCGCGGACAGAGTCCCCCTGACCCTCTGGGTCTTTCCCGAGGACGCCGACGCCGCCCGCCGCATGTTCGCCCGCAGCGCGGCCATGATGGAGTACTACGCGGACCTCCTCGGACCCTACCCCTACAGCAAGCTGGCCCAGGTCCAGTCGACCATCCGCTACGCGGGGATGGAGAACGCCAGCGCGATCTTCTACGCGGAGACCGAGCTGCAGGGGCCGAACGTGGACGAGTACCCGGTGGCCCACGAGATCGCTCACCAGTGGTGGGGCAACTCGGTCACCCCCGCCGACTGGGACGACCTGTGGCTCTCCGAAGGCTTCGCCACCTACTTCGACGCCCTCTTCTACGAGCACGTCGAGGGCCCGCAGGCCCTGCGTCAGCGGCTGGAGACGGGGGCGGAGCGGCTCGTCGCCCTGCACGAGAGGCGGCCAGGGGCGGTCGTGGACGCCGGGGTCACCGACCCCCAGGAGAAGCTGACGCCCGTCGTGTACCAGAAGGGGGCCTGGGTCCTCCACATGCTGCGACACCGGATCGGCGACGAGCGCTTCTTCAGGGGGATGCGGGCGTTCTACCGGCGCTACGCCGGGGGCAACGCCACCACCGCGGACTTGAGACAGCTCCTCGAGGCGGAGACCGGCGACTCCCTCGAGGTCTTCTTCCGTCAGTGGCTCCTCCGCCGGGGGATGCCCGAGCTCCGGGTGACCTGGCACTGGGAGGAGACTACCGGCCAGGTCGTGGTCGAGGTGGAGCAGGTCCAGGGCGGCGAGCCCTACGACATCCCCCTCGAGCTCGCGCTCCACGGGCCCGGTGGCGTGGAGAGGCAAAGGATGACGCCGAGAACGCAGCGCCACGTCGCTCGGTTCGCCCTGCCCGAGGCACCCTCCGGGGTGGAGGTCGACCCGGACGGCTGGCTCCTGCACCGGGCCACGGTGACCGCCCGGTGACGGTTGTCAGGCCCGTCTGGGGGATACTACGGCCCGGTCCCTGGCGGCCGGCGGCGAGAGGGAGGCACCGATGAACGAGTTCCAGCCGTTCGTGATGGAACGGATGATGTCGAAGTGGGAGAACGTCGTGGACGTGAACCTCTCGGAGAGCGGGGTCCACCCCATGACCCTGGGCGAGCTCCTCGAGATGGGCGGCCTCGACCACACCGCGGTGACCGACGTCCTGATCAACTACCCCCAGGCCAACGGGACCGTCGAGCTGCGGGAGACGATCGCGGCGATGTACCCCGGGGCAACCGCCAACGACGTCCTCGTGACGGTGGGCGCGGCCGAGGCCAATTTCCTCGCCATGACGACCCTCCTCGAGCCCGGGGACGAGGCCGTCATCATGCTGCCCAACTACATGCAGCTCTGGGGCATCGCGAAGAACCACGGCATCCGGGTCCGGGAGTGCCACCTCCTCGAGGAGCGGGCCTGGGCGCCGGACCTCGCCGAGCTCGAGTCGGTGGCCGGCCCGGCCACGAAGCTCATCGCGGTGTGCAACCCCAACAACCCCACCGGCCGGATCATGACCCTGGAGGAGATGGACGCGGTAGTGGCGGTGGCCGAGAAGACCGGGGCCTGGCTCCTCGCCGATGAGGTGTACCGGGGCGCCGAGCGCGAGACCGACGAGGAGGCCCCCAGCTTCTACGGGCGCTACGACAAGGTCCTCGCCCAGGGGAGCATGAGCAAGGCCTACGGCCTGCCTGGCCTCCGCGTGGGCTGGTCGGTCGGTCCCGCCTCGACCCTGGACGACATGTGGGCCCGTCACGAGTACACGACCATCGCCACCACCATGCTGTCGAACCGCCTCACCGCCCTGGCCCTCTCGGAGAAGGTGCGCCCGCGGGTCCTGGCCCGCACCCGCCGCTACATCCGTGAGGGCTTCCCCGTCCTCGAGGACTGGATGGAGGACCACGGGGACATGTTCGCCGTCGTGCCCCCCCAGGCCGCGGCCATCGCCTTCGCCCGCTACCGCATCGACATCAACTCCACCGAGCTCGTGAGCCGGCTGCGGGACGAGAAGAGCGTCCTGATCGTCCCCGGCGATCACTTCGGCCTCGACGGCCACCTGCGCATCAGCTACGGCCTGCCCCACGACTACCTCCGGGACGGTCTCGACCGCATCCACGAGATGCTGGTCGAGCTCGAGGAGTCGGGAGCCTGAAGATGCGGATCGTCGAGCTCCCCGAGATCGAGGAGGCTCTCGCCGGGCTGGACGTTCTCCCGCTCATCGAGGCCGGATTCGTCGCCTACTCCGAGGGGCGCGCGGTGGTCCCTCCGGTGGGCGAGCTGATCCTGGACGAGGGCGAGACCCACATCAAGTACGGGTTCATCCGGGGGGAGCCCTGGTACGTCATCAAGATCGCCTCGGGCTTCTACCGGAACCCGGAGCGCGGGCTCCCGTCGGGAGACGGGATGATGCTGCTCTTCAGCCAGCGCACCGGCCAGCCGGTGGCCGCCCTCCTCGACCGCGGACACCTGACCGACGTGCGGACCGCCGCTGCCGGGGCCATCGGGGCCCGCTACCTGGCCCCCCACCGGGTGGAGCGGATCGGGGTCGCGGGGACCGGAGTCCAGGCCCGCCTCCAGGTCCAGCATCTGAAGGGCGTGACCGAGTGCCGCTCGGTCCTGGCCTGGGGCCGCAGCGACGAGAGGCTCGCCGCCTACCGCCGCGACCTGGAGATCGAGGGCTTCGAGGTGGCGGTCACGAAGGACCCGGCCGAGCTCGGCGCCTGCAACCTCATCGTGACCACCACCCCCGCGACCGAGCCCCTGCTCCGGGCCGAGGACATCCGCCCCGGGACCCACCTCAGCGCCATCGGCTCGGACGCTCCCCAGAAGCAGGAGCTCGACCCCGGCATCCTGGCCCGGGCCAGCCTCGTGGTGGCCGACAGCCGCAGCCAGTGCCGGGAGCGGGGAGAGATCGCCCACGCCCTCGACGCCGGGGCTATCTCCCCCGACCAGGTGAGCGAGCTGGGCGACGTCATCGCCGGGAAGGCCCCGCGCCGGACCGACGACGCGCAGATCACCGTCTTCGACTCAACCGGTGTCGCCGTCCAGGACATCCAGATCGCCTCCGCCGTGGCCCGGGCGGTGGGGGTGGGGGCGGACTGAGCAGCCGCTGGACAGGTCACCCGGGCCCATTCAACCGACGACTCCGCTGAGCTGTCCGGCCGCACCGCTGCGTGGGCTACCGTCACGGACGGCGCATGGGCGGTTCCCGGGTGACGGGTCCGCTCCCGATAGACGATGGAAGGAACCGAGAGTCGCGAATCATTGGAATCGCGGGGCGAGAGGAGCGGGCTCGTCGATATCACCGATGGCGCTCCATCGACGAGTGGCTTGAGATGTTCAAGGAGTACGCGCGATACGATCGAAACGCCTTGGCCACCGCGACACTGGACATCGACCGTCAGCGGGTTGCGGATCTATGCCGCCGCCATCAGATCCGCCGCCTCGCCCTCTTCGGGTCTGCCGCGCGGGGTGAGCTGCGCGCCGAGAGTGATGTCGACCTCCTCGTCGAGTTTCTGCCGGGGACCAGAGTCGGCCTCCGCTTCATCACGATCCAGGACGAGTTGACCGCGCTCCTGGGTCGGCAGGTCGACCTCTGCACTCCGGGGTTTCTGAGCCCCCACTTCCGGGAGCGCGTGCTGGACGAGGCCGTACCGCTCTATGACGCCGCCTGAAGACGAGATCCTGCTGCGCGACATGCTCGACCACGCCCGGCGGGCGGCCGAAGCGGTGGCTGGCCGACACGTGACGACCTCGAAACGGATCCCGTGCTTGCAGCCGCTCTCGAGCGGTTCATCGAGGTGATCCGCGAAGCGGCGAGAAAGGTCTCGTCCCCGACCCAGGAGTCGGCGAAAGGCATCCCCTGGCGCCAGATCATCGGGATGCGAAACCGTCTGGTCCACTGGCCGTCAACCTCCTCGGCGCCCCCGCCATGACCCCCGCGGAGTGTCAGGCGCTCCGAACCACCTGGAATCTCTACCACGTGACGAGCGGGGTGAAGTTCGCCGTCACGGGGAGCGGGTTCACCCTGGGGGACACCCTTGCGGCCTGCCCCACGACTACCTCCGGGACGGCCTCGACCGCATCCACGAGATGCTCGTCGAGCTCGAGCAGGCAGGAGCTTGAAGATGCGGATCGTCGAACTCCCCGAGATCGAGGAGGCTCTCGCCGGGCTGGACGTTCTCCCGCTTCCCGAGGCCGGCTTCGTCGCCTACTCGGAAGGACGCGCGGTCGTTCCTCCCGCCGGCGAGCCAATCCTCGACGAGGGCGAGACCCACATCAAGTACGGGTTCATCCGCGGCGAGCCCTGGTACGTGGTCAAGATCGCCTCGGGCTTCTACCGGAACCCGGAGCGCGGGCTCCCGTCGGGAGACGGGATGGTGCTGCTCTTCAGCCAGCGCACCGGGCAGCCGGTGGCCGCCCTCCTCGACCGCGGACACCTGACCGACGTGCGGACCGCCGCTGCCGGGGCCATCGGGGCCCGCTACCTGGCCCCCCACCGGGTGGAGCGGATCGGGGTGGCGGGGACCGGAGTCCAGGCCCGCCTCCAGGTCCAGCATCTGAAGCCCGTCACCGACTGTCGGTCGGTCCTGGCCTGGGGCCGTGGAGACCAGAAGCTGGACGCCTACCGTCGCGACCTGGAGGCCGAGGGCTTCGAGGTGGCGGTGACGAAGGACCCGGCAGAGCTCGGGGCGCGCTGCAACCTCTCGCCGGTCCGTGCCTGGAGCCGCGCCCACGTCCACGTGTGCCAGCCGAAGGCCGCGTCGCGCATCAGGTCGCGGGCACTCTTCGGCACGCCCTCGGCGCCGGCGGGGTACACGGCCAGGAGGTCGTCGGCAAAGGGCCCGTAGCGCTTCCGGACGTTCGCGACGTACTCCTCGGGCGTCTTCTCGCGCGAGAAGCTCAGGCCCTCGTCGGAGTTGTAGCCGACGAGGATCGGGACGTCGTTGTACCGGCCCGAGGCGTAGAGGTCGTACTGGTCGCCCGAGACGACCCAGCCGTCCACGATCGGCCACGCGGCGCGGCGACTCGGCGCTCAGCTCCGGGTGCGCGAGGAAGCCGAGGGGGCCGACGCGGTAGTTGATGCTGACCAGGACGACGCCCTGGCGCGCGAGGTGCTGGCCGTCGTGGACCGGGGTGGAGGTGGAGCCGAAGGAGAACCCCCGCCGTAGATCCAGACGAGCACCGGCACGCGCTCGTCGGCCGACTTCGCCGGCGTCCAGACGTTGAGGTAGAGGCAGTCTTCGCTGACGTTTCCGGTGCCATCCCCCTGGTAGGGATCGGGGGCGAAGGCCGTCGTCTTGCGGACGCCCTCCCACTTCTCGGTGGGATGGGGCGCCCGCCAGCACAGATCGCCCACCGGCGGCGCGGCAAAGGGGATGCCGCGGTAGGCCATCCAGCCCCTTCCAGAGGTTCGTCATCACCTCCTGGTACAGGTCCTTCCGGTCGCCGTCGCCGGGGACGGAGGAGCAGCACATCCGGTAGATCCGGTCCCGGTAGGCGTCGAAGAACTGCTTGAATGCGGCTTCCCGGTCCATGGCATCCCTGTCTCGATCCATCTGTAGGTAGCGGATCGTGACGCGGGGTTGTCCCATCCCGGAGTGCGGTAGGCGGAGCTTGGCCACGGTCAAGTCGGGGGCCCTGGTGCTATCCTTCCCCACACTGGTGGTCCGTGACGGCCGAAGGCTCGGCCGGCGAGCAACGACGGTGGACCCCGAGGAGTTCCCGATGTCCCTCACCACAGCCCGCGGACCTCGACGCCCGGTGGCAGTCGCCAGGACCCTGCTCGCCGCCTCGATCCTCGTGCTCCTCGCCGGGACGGCGTCCGCCCAGGCCGACGCCCCATTCACCACGGAGTGCTGTGCGCGGGAGGTGGCCGCGGCAGAGCACGGGGTGCTCTGGGCCGGCCAGCAGCGGATGATGCCCATCGAACAGCTGGTCGCCTACGCGGCGCCGATCCTCTGGTTCTCACCCGACGAGCCGCTCCTCAAGAAGGGACCGGGGCGGCAACGGCTGAAGGGGAAGGACCTCACGCTTCCCGAGCCCTTCCCCTTCGAGGACGACACCGGGGAGCCGGTGGTCTACTACCGCGTTCGGCGAGTCCTCCAGCGCGTCGACGAGCCGGGAGGAGGCGCCTACGTCGAGGCCCCCGACCGCGGCGACTCGATGATCGATCTCCACATGATGGGCGGGGTGGACCTGGACTTCTTTTTCTACTACTCGATGGACATGGGGGGGAACGCCCATCAGCACGACGTGGAGAGGATCGAGGCTCGCATCGGGGTCGGCCGTGTCCCGGACTGCGAGGAGTGTCCCTACGGGATTTCCCTCATGCGGGTCAACGCCAAGGCCCACGGAGTCGACTGGTTCGACAACACCCTCGACGTGGACGCCTCGGCGGTCCTGCCCCTCCACATCATGGTGGAGGAGGGAAAGCACGCCTCGTGCACCGACCGCAACGCGGATGGCCTCTTCACGCCGGGCTACGACGTGACCCAGCGGGTCAACGACGCCTGGGGAGTTCGCGACACCCTGGGGACCGGGACCTTCTTCACCGGCGACTACAAGTCCTGGATGACCAAGATCCGAGAGGACGACACCCGGGTCTTCCCGCCGCTGCCCCCGGACAGCCTCCTGCGGAGCGACTGGACCGTCGACGGCGAGTACGCCCCCGACAACGCGGTCTACACCTAGCGGCCCTGGCCCACGGCGGACAAGGCCGACTCCAAGCTCGTGCACTACATCGCCGACAAGGGGCCCGACGAGTGGCCGGAGGTGGTGCCCGACACCGACCTGGAGAGGTTCGAGCAGTGGCTGGGCGACGAGTCCTGGGCCAAGTCCTGGGCGGTGGCGGCGCGGGGGGCCAACGACGACTTCGGCCTGGCCCTCGCCTTCCCCCTCCTCATCTTCAAGAACGTCCAGGACCCCCTCGGGGGAGGGTGGTTCGTCAACCGCATCTACTTCCAGGGAAGCGAGCTCGAGGACTTCGGGTGGCTGATCAACTACTCGCCCTCGGCGTCGAGGTGGTTCGACGGGTACTTCGCCGTGGGGCTGGAGTGGGACCGCGAGACCATCGACGGGGTCACGTCCACGACCCGCTACACGGTGACCGAGAGCGGGATCAAGTTCCGGTTCGACCTCCGTCGCACACCCCTCAAGTTCCTCGAGAAGCTGGGGACCACCTTCTGGGGCCTGCGAGCCGGGATCCAGTTCCGGGGGGTCTGGAGCTTCGACAACATCGGGTACGTCTTCGAGTTCGGGGCCGGGAGCTGGTAGCCGGCGGCCGCGCCCCCGTCGGTCTCGCGCACTCTGTCGGCTCACCCCATCGGCCAGCTCTCTCGCGGGCCGAACTCCCAGGCCTCTTCCCGAGGCGGCATGAAGAAGCCCTTGCGCGCCGCCCACACCACGACCATCAGGCCGAAGAGGGAGCCCAGGATCGTGGGGAACTCGGGCCCGAGAAAGAAAGCGGCCGCCACGTACGGAACGGTGATGGCCAGCGACGCGAAGACGGCGAACTTCCAGACCTGCACGCCCTCGGCGAAGCTCCGGTTCGGGCCGAAGAATCGAGTCATGAAAGACACCACCAGCAGCGGGACGAGGATCCGGTCTCGATCCCCAGGAAGTCCGACGACACCAGATCGGTGAGCCCCACCGCGTGGGCGGCCGCGCGCCAGGCCCGCCCCCGGGCCTGGGCCGCCACGTGGGCGAAGAGGTAGACGACCGAGAGAACGACCCCGGCGGTCAGGATTCCCATGAGGGGACCCATGAGCTCTCCTCCTCTACATGAGCCGGACGACCGGCTCCGCGTCCAGCAGGGCCTTGCCCGAGAGCAGGTCGCGCGCGGTGGCCACCAGCCAACAAGGAATGTCGCGGGTGACAGACGGGGTGCGCTTCGCGATGCTCATGCGGCTCCTGTGCGAGCAGAACGGCGGCGCCTTCGTGGCGCTGAACAGCCTGAAGCCGTAGGCCAAGCGCACTCTCCTCCGTCGCGCGGAACCAGGCCAGGCCCTCTGGCCCGCCCCCGGACCTGACCGGGCAGGGACGTACGACAGACTCGGCCCCTTGGAGGCGGAGGGTCCGCCTCCTCTTCCTGCCGGTGTCTCTCCCCGCCGGGCTCAAGGCTGGGCGTGGAGATCACCTGCCGGGTCTACAAGCCGAGGCGACCGCGGGAGTCGCCTCTGTTCCGCCTGGTCGACCAGCATCTCGAGGAGCTTCTTCGTGTCTGGCCCCAGCGATTCGCCCGCACCCGCGGCCCCTTGCGTCCCGTTGTGGAGCGGGTCCTGCGGGAGTTCCTCACGTGCGGCCTCGTCGAACGGGGCTTCGCCAGGGCCTGGTGCACGACTTGTCGGAAGAGCTACCTGATCCCGTACTCCTGTCGTGGTCGCTCGTTCTGCCCGTCCTGCGAGAAAAAGCGCTCGCTGCTGTGGGCCGAGTGGCTCCGCCAGGAGGTGCTCGAGCCGGTCCCGCACCGCCACGTGGTCGTGACCATCCCGCGGCTTCTGCGTCCGCTGTTCCGTCGCCGCCGCGAGTTGCTGCGGGACCTTGCCCAGTGCGCCTCGGACGCCCTGGGCGCGTACGTGCAAAGCCGCCTCGGCGAAGACGTTCGGCCGGGGATCGTGGTGTCGATCGCGACGGCGGGCGACCTCGCCCAATGGCATCCCCATCTCCATATACTGGCCAGTGACGGCGGATTCTCCGCTGACGGGATCTTCCACCCCCTCGATCAATGGGACGCAGAGGCGCTGATGCGGCTGTTCCGCGAGGCGCTGCTCAAGCGCCTGGTGGCGAAGCACGCCATCTCCAAGGAGCTGAAGGCCAAGCTCCTGGCGTGGCGACATCCGGGCTTCTCGACTCATGTCGGCGAGCCGATCCCGACCAACGATGCCCGCGCCATCGAGGACATGGCGAGCTATGTCGTCCGAAACCCCGTCTCACTCAAGCGGCTCGTCTACATCGACGGTCAGCAGGCGGTGATCTACCGCGCGCTCAAGCCGAATCCCAGGCTCGGGGCGAACTTCGTGACGATGGACCCGCTGGAGTGGTTGGCGCGGGTGGCGGATCACATCCCGGACCCGGGCAAGCATCGCACGCTCTCGTACGGTCACTACGCGAATCGGGCTCGAGGGGCCCGGGCCAGGGAAAAGGCGTTGCTCGACGGCGCCAAAGACGAGGCTCCCGAGAAGCGCCGCTGCTCGCGGAGCTGGGCGCGGCTGGTCGCGAAGGTGTACCACGCCGACCCCCTCACGTGTCGCGAGTGCGGGGGCCGGCTTCAGGTCGTGGCCTACATCCACGATCACTTCACGATCCAGAAGATCCTCGACCACCTCGGCCTCGGCCCGCCCGAGATCGAGCGGCCGCCACCAGACATCCGCTACGTCCTGGTGGACCACGAGGGACGAGAGCTCGAAAGCCTGGTGGCCGAGGAGCCATCCGCGCCGTAGCCGGGCTGGGGGAAGGGTTGGCGGGGGCCATCCGGGAGCCGTGGTGTGTCGCCGTTCGCTGGGGTCGAGCCGCCTCCGGGGCCCGGCGGCCGGACGCGGGGAGAGCTGAGGGGCGTTGACCCGTGCCGCGCCCCGCGGGGCGGCCGCAGAGGGCCCGGACGACCAGCGGCGACCGCGGCGACCGTCGTTGGCCGTGCCCGGGCGAAAGAAAACGCCTATCGGTTATCGGTCTGAGAGCACGAGACGCCTCCTCTCGGTCCCTCGTTCCCGCGTCCGGGGATCCTACGGCGGAGCGGCGGACGATCCTGCCGCGTAGGCGGGCGCCTCCTCCGAGACACGATCACCCGACCGTCCCCGCCGATACTCGCCCATCTTCGCCCTGCCGTATTCCCTCTCGGCCATCAGCGCGTTGTGCGTCCGGCACGCGACCTTGACGTTGTCGACACTGTGATCTCCACCGCGCCCGAAGGGCTTTCCGTGGTGGTGGAACTCGAGCCTTTCGCGGGCTTCGCAGCGCCTTCCACGAGCGTCGACATAGGTGCACCGCCCGCCGTCACGCGCCCACACCGCGCGCCTGACCGCAGCGGGGATGTGACGCGACATGGGCGTCGTGTCGGTCTCGGCCAGGCTCTTCCGCGGCGTCTTCGTCTTCCCCAGCTTCCCGGCTTCCAGCCTCTGCAGTTTCTCGGTGACGGCAGCGTCGATGATGGCGCCCAGGTCGCCGTCGGGAACCGAAGAGCGCATCAGGGCCTGGAGCCGCTCGAGCTTGTCGTGCAGCTCCTGGCTCGCGGTGAACCTGACCTGGTACCGAGCCGGAGCCAGGGGCTGCACCCTCGCGACAGGACGCGGCTCCAAAGTCAGGCGATCGCGAACATCGTCCGGACGATGCTCGCGGCCCATAGCCCCGCCCATCAACGACTTCGGCGCTCCGAAGTCGTCCGGCCTTGATCGGGGCACCGTCCCCGCGACCACGCCAGGCAGATCGTCGAGAGCGGACCGTCCGTCCTCGGCGGTTCGCCCCTCCCCATTCGACCGCGGAGTCGGCAGCTTGCGCATCCCCGCCGCCACATCCGGGCGGGGCGTCAGCTCGGCCACGATCTCTTCGATCTGGCGCTTCGTCTTGTGGGTGGCGCGCTTCAACAGGCCCGGACAGTTCCGGGCCGTCAGGTGCGGGGCGAGCAGGGCGATGCCGCTCAGGTGGATCCTCCCGTCGCGCAGCATCTCGAGGAGCACCGGGTGCTTGCGGCTCGCGCGGGCCACGTGGATCCTGAGGGCGGTCTCGGGCTCCGAGAGGTGCAGCAGCTCGATGCAGTAGGCGTGCATCGAGGGCGCCGCTTCCCGGGCGTAGAGGCGGCGCTCGTCCACCTCGGCGATGTGAGCGACCAGATCGGCTTCGACGCGGCGGGACTGCCTCAGCACCCGGGCCAGGCTCCGAAGCAGCTCGTCGTCCGACACTCTCTTGAGATCGCGTTCTTCCCTCATGGCCGAAGTGTAGAGGGCGGCCCGGTCACATCAGGTCCGTTTCGGCCACCCCCTGTTGAACTTCTCGACTGGCCGTCGCCCTTCGCGAGGCGTGGGAGGAGTGACGCAGCGGCCCCTCCGAGCGGGTATACTCCGCTTCAACACCATCCGTTGAGAAGGGCGGTCTCATGGCGCTGTCGGCGGGCACACGCCTCGGCCCCTACGAGATCCTGGCCCCCCTCGGGGCCGGGGGGATGGGAGAGGTCTACCGCGCCACCGACACGAAGCTCGGACGGGACGTGGCGATCAAGGTGCTGCCGGCGGAGGTGGCGCAGGACCCTGAGCGCCTGGGGCGCTTCAAGCGGGAGGCCCACCTCCTCGCCGCGCTGAACCACCCCCACATCGCGGCCATTCACGGCCTCGAGGAAGCCGACGGCCGGCCCTTCCTCGTCCTCGAGCTCGTCGAGGGCGAGGACCTCAAGCAGCGTCTCGAGCGAGGTCCCATCCCCGTCGCCGAGGCCCTCGAGATCGCCGAGCAGGTCGCCGAGGCCCTCGAAGAAGCCCACAACAAGGGTATCGTCCATCGAGACCTCAAGCCCGCCAACGTCAAGCTGACGCCCGACGGGAAGGTCAAGGTCCTCGACTTCGGGCTGGCCAAGGCCTGGGCCGGGGAGACGGCCGAGGGCAGCACCTCCTCGGCCTCGATGTCCCAGTCCCCCACCCTGGCCCACTCGGGCACCCAGGCCGGCGTCATCCTCGGAACGGCGGCGTACATGTCCCCCGAGCAGGCCCGGGGGAAGCCCGTGGACAAGCGCACCGACGTCTGGGCCTTCGGGGTCCTCCTGTGGGAGATGCTGACCGGCCGCGCGCTCTTCGCCGGCGACACCGTTACGGACGTGATCGCGGCGGTGATGAAGGAGGAGCCCGATCTCGATGCGCTCCCCGCGGAGACACCGCAAGTGGCCCGCTGGCTGATCGCCCGTAGCCTTCGCAAGGACTCGCGCGCGCGACTCCCGGACATCGGGGCGGCACGGCTGGAGCTCCAGGAGGTCCGGGCGGGCACCTCCGAAGAGACGGCCGGAACAGGGCCATCTGCCGCGGAGATCCGTCGCCTCTCGCGGCAGAGATGGGTCTGGGCGGCGGCGGCGCTAGCCGCGGGTGTGGCGGCAGCCCTCGGCTTTGGCCGATGGACCGAGGTCCCGGAGCCGAAGCCCGTGGTGCGCTTCTCGGTCGACGCACCCGAGGGCTGGACGTTCGAGGGCTGGCCTGTCCCCTCCCCTGACGGGCGCCATATCGCGATCAATGCCCTGCAGCAAAGCCCGGAGGAGAGCGACGTCGCGGCGGCGATCTGGCTCCATTCGCTCGAGTCCGGAGTTGGCCGACCGCTGAGAGGAACCGAGAGGGCGCAGCCGGGCAGCGACCCCTTCTGGTCTCCAGATAGCCGCTTCATCGGATTCTTCGCCGACGGAGACCTCCGCAGACTCGACCTGGAGAACGACGCGGCACACAAGGTCGCCGTGTTGCCGGCCGGGTTCGGCGCCAACGGCGCCTGGCATGAAGACGGCACCATCATCTTTGGGGCGTTCGGTTTTGACAGCAACGCCGAACGCGCCGGGCTCTACACGGTCCCGGCGACCGGAGGGGAGCCGAAGCGTCTCATGATGCCCGACTCCACTCGAGGTGAACGGCTGCTCACCCAGCCGCGGTTCCTGCCGGACGGGCGTCACTTCCTGTTCACGGCCGCTGAGCTTCCCGTCACGACGATCATTCCTCGCGACGTGCACATCGCCACGCTCGACCGCCCGGACGACAGGCGCCTGCTGAGCCCCGCGACCCGGCACCTCGAGCTGGCGGGCGGGCACGCCCTCTTCAACCGCGAGGGGACGCTCCTTGCCCAACCGTTCGACACCGAAGGCATGGCGCTGAGTGCAGAGCCCACCTCGATCGCCTCCTCCGTGGCGTTCAGCCGCCTGGACCGCGCGGGCATGTTCGGGGTCTCGTCGGGCGGCATCCTCGCCTTCCTGTCGGGAGAGGAAGAGGACCGGCTTCAGCTCGCCTGGCTCGATCGCGAAGGGAGGTTGCTCGAGACGGTCGCGGCGCCAGAGGCCTACCTCCAGATTGCCCTGTCGCCGGACGGGAGGCGGGTCGCCGCAACGATCCGACATGCGGAAGGACAGTGGGATCTCTGGGTCATCGACTCCTCGCGCGGTGTCGCCCGCCGTTTGACCAACGATCCCACGGTCGAGTCGAACCCGGTGTGGTCGCCCGACGGGCGGGAGCTCGCTTTCTCGAGGCAGACGAGCGACGGCTATGGCCTCTTCCGCATGGGCCTGCACAGAGGGGCGTCAGCCGTGCCGCTGCTCGAGTCTCCGGGGAACCACTTCCTCGAAGACTGGTCGCGCGACGGACGAACCCTCTTCTTCGCTAGGCTCAGGGACGTCCCGGCCACCGAGAGCTCGCTTTGGACGCTGTCCTTGGAAGCAGACGGGCCGCGCGAGCTCGTCGCCCGGGAGGCTGGGATCTGGGTGTCCGAAGCGCGGCTGTCGCCCGACGGGCGCTGGCTGGCCTACGTCTCCAACCACTCCGGAGCGTCCGAGGTCTACGTCGAGCCCTTCGAGCAGGACGGGGAGACGGTGCTCGTCTCGGTCGACGGCGGGGGGCAGCCCAAGTGGCGAGGAGACAGCAAGGAGCTGTTCTACAGGAAGCTCGATGGACCGCTGATGGCGGTGGACGTGCGAGAGGAAGCGGGGAGGCTCGAAGTCGGCCAGCTGACCGAGCTCTTCGACGTCGGAGAGTTCAAGCACCCCACCGCAGATGCCTACGCGGTGAGCGCGGACGGCCTGCGCTTCCTGGTGTTGCTGCCGGTCGAGGGCGAGCGGAAACTCCAGATGCAGGTCGTCGTGAACTGGGAGTCGTTGTTGGAGTGACGGACTGGTCATTCCGAGGAGCTCTGTTGGGACTCGCGACGAGGAATCCGCCGGTGGAGGTCATGCTGAGGAGCCTCGTCCCCGAACACGCGACGAGACATCTCTCCGTCGGGCCGACGGAGAGATCCTTCGCGCGCAGCTCGGGTCACCGCGCTCAGGATGACAGATTGAGATGATCGGCCAGACTCTCGCCCACTACAGCATCACCGCGGCCCTCGGGGCCGGGGGGATGGGAGAGGTCTACCGCGCCACCGACACGAAGCTCGGACGGGACGTGGCGATCAAGGTGCTGCCGGCGGAGGTGGCGCAGGACCCTGAGCGCCTGGGGCGCTTCAAGCGGGAGGCCCACCTCCTCGCCGCGCTGAACCACCCCCACATCGCGGCCATTCACGGCCTCGAGGAAGCCGACGGCCGGCCCTTCCTCGTCCTCGAGCTCGTCGAGGGCGAGGACCTCAAGCAGCGTCTCGAGCGAGGTCCCATCCCCGTCGCCGAGGCCCTCGAGATCGCCGAGCAGGTCGCCGAGGCCCTCGAAGAAGCCCACAACAAGGGTATCGTCCATCGAGACCTCAAGCCCGCCAACGTCAAGCTGACGCCCGACGGGAAGGTCAAGGTCCTCGACTTCGGGCTGGCCAAGGCCTGGGCCGGGGAGACGGCCGAGGGCAGCACCTCCTCGGCCTCGATGTCCCAGTCCCCCACCCTCGCCCACTCGGGCACCCAGGCCGGCGTCATCCTCGGAACGGCGGCGTACATGTCCCCCGAGCAGGCCCGGGGGAAGCCCGTGGACAAGCGCACCGACGTCTGGGCCTTCGGGGTCCTCCTGTGGGAGATGCTGACCGGCCGCGCGCTCTTCGCCGGCGACACCGTTACGGACGTGATCGCGGCGGTGATGAAGGAGGAGCCCGACCTCGATGCGCTCCCCGCGGAGACACCGCAAGTGGCCCGCTGGCTCATCGCCCGTAGCCTTCGCAAGGACCCCCGCACGCGGCTTCCCGACATCGGGGCCGCACGGCTGGATCTCCAGGAGGCGCTGGCGGGGACGGCAGAAGGGGAACGGTCCGTCGGCTCGGGCGAAGGAGAGGCTGCTTCCGCCGCGTCTCGCCGCCTGTCGCGACAGAGGTGGGCCCTGGCGGGGGCCTGGCTCGTGACGGCGGGGGTGGCGGCCTGGCTCGCTCTCGTCCCTGGCTCGGAGACCGCCTTGCCCCCCGCCGCGGCCCGCTTCGTTGTCGAGGCGCCGGAGGGCTGGTCGTTCTGCCGGGGTTGCTGGCCCATCCCGTCGCCAGATGGGCGCCAACTGTTGATGCCCGCGGTGCGCACCGGTCCGGAAGGAGACGAAGCTTCGATGTGGCTCCGGCCCATCGACTCGATCACTCCCCGCCAGCTCACCGCGATGGGGACACCCGACGGCCCGCCGTTCTGGTCTCCCGACGGTCGGTTCATCGGCTTTGCCGCCGAAGGGGAGCTGCGCAAGCTCAGCGTCGCCGACGACGTCGTGCAGACGATCTGCACGCTCCCCACGCGGAACTTCGGCCCCGCCGACTGGAGCGCGGACGGCACGATCGTCTTTGCGGGCTGTGATCTCGAGGGGCTCTACTCCGTTCCGGCCACCGGGGGGGAGGCGAAGCTCGTCTTCGAGCCGGACGCCGAGCGGGGTGAGAGCTTCTTGAACTTCCCTCAGTTTCTGCCCGACGGGCGTCGCCTTCTCTTCGTCGCCGCGGTAGCGCTCCCCGAGTCCTTCAACGTCTACGTCGCGTCCCTCGACAATCCCCAGGACGGACGACTGATCACAACCGGACCAGGCCGGTATCGGTTGGCCGGGGACCGGTTGGTCTTCAACCGCGACAGTACGCTCTTCGCGCAGCCTTTCGACCCCGAGCTCGCCGAGGTGCGTGGCGAGCCGGTTCCCATCGCGTCCTCTCTTCTCGCTCTGGGTCCCCGCGCGGCCGGCGCCCACGGCATCTCGGCGGAAGGGACCCTGGCCTACCTCTCGGGGCAGGACGATCCACGGCGTCAGCTCGCCTGGGTCGATCGGAAGGGGGAGCGGATCGAGGCGATCGGGGAGCCCAGGCTGTATTCCCAGGTCGCCCTGTCTCCCGACGAGAGGCGCGTCGCCGCGGAGGTCCATGACCCCGACACGACCGAGGTGGACCTCTGGGTAATCGATCTCTCCCGCGGTGTCGCGAGTCGCATGACGAGTGATCCCGGGGACGAGCGGGACCCGGTCTGGTCGCCGGACGGCCAGGAGGTCGCGTACTGGTCGAGCAGGGAGGGCGACCACCATCTCTTCCGCAAGGGACTGAGTGGTCAACCCCCCGTGCCCGTCACCGCGGCACGGGGCACGGACAGCGAGACTCGGGACCGGCCGGAAGGCTGGTCGGCGGACGGAAAGGCACTGTTCGTCAAGAAGCTCAACGGAACCACCGTCTGGGCCCTTCCGCTGGAGGAGGGCGCGGAGATCGAAACGGTGCTGGACCTGGAGCACCGCCTGGACGAGCCCGAGGTGTCGCCCGACGGGCAGTGGCTGGCCTATGCGTCCGAGGAGTCCGGTGATCGATGGGAGGTCTACGTCCAGCCGTACCGGAGGTCGGGTGAGCGGGTGCGGGTGTCCCTGCACGGCGGCGGGCAACCCCAGTGGCGGGGCGACGCCAGGGAGCTCTTCTTCCTCGCTGCGGATGGACGGGTCATGGCCGTGGAGGTCCGGGAGGGGACGGCCGGACCCGAGGTGAGCCGTCCCACCGCCCTGTTCGAGCTGGAGCCCTCGCGAGCCTGGGTGGACCACTACGCCGTCAGCGCCGACGGCCAGCGCTTCCTGGTCAGGCAGTCACTACAGCAGCAGGACGAGCTCGAGATGCACGTGGTCCTGAACTGGGAGTCGTTGCTGGAGTGATGGGCATGGAGGTCGTCCTGAGAGGCTCAGGTCGGACTTGCGATGAAGCATCTCTCCGTTGGGCCGACGGAGAGATCCTTCCCGCGCGGCCCGGGTCACCGCGCTCAGGATGACGGATTGAGATGATGATCGGCCAGACCCTCTCCCACTACCGCATCACCGCCAAGCTCGGCGAGGGCGGGATGGGCGAGGTCTACCGCGCCACCGACACGACGCTCGACCGCGAGGTGGCGATCAAGGTGCTGCCCGCGGCTCTCGCCGACGACCCGGAGCGCCTGGCCCGCTTCGAGCGCGAGGCGAAGCTGCTCGCCCCGCTCAACCACCCGAACATCGCCACGATCTACGGCTTCGAGAGCGCCACGCTCGACGACGGCTCGCGCCGCCACTTCCTGGCCATGGAGCTGGTCGAAGGCGAGGACCTCGCCGAGCGGCTGACGCGGGGCCCGTCCCGCTCGACGAGGCGCTCGGCCATCGCGCACGCAGATCGCCGAGGCGCTCGAGGAGGCCCACGAGAAGGGCATCGTCCACCGCGACCTCAAGCCCGCCAACGTCAAGGTCACCCCGGACGGCAAGGTCAAGGTGCTCGACTTCGGCCTGGCCAAGGCCATGGACCGGCGACGAGCGCCGGCGGGACGTCGCGCCCGCCGACCTCACGCAGTCGCCGACGCTCGCCCACACGGGCACCGCGGCCGGGCTGATCCTCGGCACCGCCGCCTACATGGCGCCCGAGCAGGCGCGCGGCAAGCCGGTCGACAAGCGCGCCGACATCTGGGCCTTCGGCGTCGTGCTCTACGAGATGCTGACCGGCGAGCGGCTGTTCGCCGGCGAGACGGTCAGCGACACGCTGGCGGCGGTGCTGACGCGAGCAGATCGACCTCGGCGCGGCTGCCCGCGGCGACCCGCCGGCCGCCGCGCGGCTGCTGCGCCGCTGCCTCGAGCGCGACCCGCGGAACCGCCTGCACGACATCGCCGACGCGCGCATCGTGCTCGACGAGCTGCGCGAGGGGCGCGGCGAGAGCGGCGCCGACGCCGCCGCCGGGCCGTCCCGGCTCTCGCCGCTCGAGCTCGCGGCCGCCGCGTCGTTCTCCTGGTGAGCGCTGGCCGCCGCGGCTCTGCTCGGCCGCTGCTCGGCGTCTCCGCGGCCGCGGCGAGCGGAGGGCGACGCCGGGTTCCATCAGTTCACGCACCTGACCTACCAGTCGGGCCTCGAGTCCTCGCCCAGCCTCTCCCCCGACGGCGAGTTCGTCGCCTACGCCGCGATCGACGGCGGCGACCGCGACATCCTTCTGCTGCGCGTCGGCGGGCAGCGGGCGATCAACCTCACGGAGGATTCGCCGGCAGACGACGACCACCCCGCCTTCTCGCCCGACGGCCGGCTCATCGCCTTCCGCTCCGAGCGCGGCGGCGGCGGGCTGTTCGTCATGGGAGCCACCGGCGAATCGGTGCGCCGACTGACGACGTTCGGCGACAACCCCTCCTGGTCGCCGGACGGCAGCGAGATCGTCTTCGCGACCGAAGGGGAGTCGGATCCGCACGCGCGCGAGAAGACGAGCGAGCTCTGGGTGGTGCCGGCCGGCGGCGGCGAGCCGCGCAAGATCTTCGCCGGCGATGCGGTGCAGCCCTCCTGGTCGCCGGACGGCCACCGGATCGCCTTCTGGAGCGTGCCGCAGGGCATTCGTGACGTCTGGACGATCGCCGCCGACGGCAGCGACCCACAGCGCGTCACCGACGCCACGAGCGTCGACTGGAATCCGATCTGGGCGCGCGACGGCGCGCATCTCTACTTCGAGAGCGATCGCGGCGGCGTGACGCAACCCCTGGCGGGTGGCGATCGACGAGCGCACGGGCCGGCTGCTCGGAGAGCCGCAGCCGATCGTCCTGCCGACGAGCTGGAGCGGCCAGCTCTCGCTCTCGGCGGACGAGCAGTCGGCTCGTCTATCGCACCAGCGAGATGACGGCGGAGATCCGGCGCCTGCCGTTCGACGCCGGGCCGGCCGGTCACCGGCCCGGTCGAGCGGTTGTTCGACACCGCGATCCCCGCGGTCGGGTTCGACGTCACCGCGGACGGCTGGCTCGTCTTCCGCACCGCCGCGATGCAGGAGGACATCTACGTGATGCGCGTCGACGGCAGCGGACTTCGCAAGCTCACCGACGACGAGGCCAAGGACCGCAACCCGGTCTGGTCGCCCGACGGCACGACGGCGGCGTTCTACTCGAACCGCAGCGGCCACTACGAAATCTGGACGGTCGATCGCGACGGCAGCAACCTGCGCCAGCGCACCGACGACCGGCGAGACCGGGCGACTCCAGGGACTCGACGTTCTTCCCGGTCTGGTCGCCCGACGGCACGTCGATGGCCGTCTCGGCGAGTGACAAGGTCGTTCGCTTCACCTTGCGCGACGAGCCGGTGCCGAGCAGCGGAGATGGAGGAGCTCCCGGTCGAGTCGTGGCGACGCAACATTCGTCCTTCCGCTGTCGTGGTCGCCCGACGGCGCGCAAGATCGCCGGTGTGCGGCATCGGGAAGAACGGTCAGCTCCTCGGCGGCGTCGTCGTTTACGACCTGCCACGAAGGGTACCCAGTTCCTGCCGATCCTCCTCCCACACCACCGGCCGGCCACGTCTTCCCGACGCTCTCCTGGCTTCCCGACAGCCGACGCGGCGTGATCCGCTGGGGCAATCGCATCTTGCTCGTCGACACGGCGACCGGGAGGATCGACGACCCTGCTCGCACGGCTCAACTCCGACGGCGGTATCGCGCGCCTCAGCGGCGATGGCCGCTGGATCTACATGCTCGACTCGCGCGACGAGGGCGATCTCTGGATGGCCAGCCGGGATCGCGGCCCCTCCCGTCCTCCGAGCCGGCTCGCGACGCTCACGACGGGAGCGCCCCGATGATCGGGACGACCCTCGGCAGACCGAGCTGATGCGGGTAGAGCCTGCCCGGGGTGCT
>CAWKAS010000005.1:0-581695 GCA_963847655.1 uncultured Acidobacteriota bacterium
CTGACGCCCGACGGGAAGGTCAAGGTCCTCGACTTCGGGCTGGCCAAGGCCTGGGCCGGGGAGACGGCCGAGGGCAGCACCTCCTCGGCCTCGATGTCCCAGTTCCCCACCCTGGCCCACTCGGGCACCCAGGCCGGCGTCATCCTCGGAACGGCGGCGTACATGTCCCGCAGGCCCGGGGGAAGCCCGTGGACAAGCGCACCGACGTCTGGGCCTTCGGGGTCCTCCTGTGGGAGATGCTGACCGGCCGCGCGCTCTTCGCCGGCGACACCGTTACGGACGTGATCGCGGCGGTGATGAAGGAGGAGCCCGATCTCGATGCGCTCCCCGCGGAGACCGCGAGTGGCCCGCTGGCTGATCGCCCGTAGCCTTCGCAAGGACTCGCGCGCGCGACTCCCGGACATCGGGGCGGCACGGCTGGAGCTCCAGGAGGTCCGGGCAGCCGCGCTCCTCCGAAGAGACGGCCGGAACAGGGCCATCTGCCGCGGAGATCCGTCGCCTCTCGCGGCAGAGATGGGTCTGGGCGGCGGCGGCGCTAGCCGCGGGTGTGGCGGCAGCCCTCGGCTTTGGCCGATGGACCGAGGTCCCGGAGCCGAAGCCCGTGGTGCGCTTCTCGGTCGACGCACCCGAGGGCTGGACGTTCGAGGGCTGGCCTGTCCCCTCCCCTGACGGACCGCGCCGTTCGGCGACGAGAATGCCCTGCAGCAAAGCCCGGAGGAGAGCGACGTCGCGGCGGCGATCTGGCTCCATTCGCTCGAGTCCGGAGTGGCCGACCGCTGAGAGGAACCGAGAGGGCGCAGCCGGGCAGCGACCCCTTCTGGTCTCCAGATAGCCGCTTCATCGGATTCTTCGCCGACGGAGACCTCCGCAGACTCGACCTGGAGAACGACGCGGCACACAAGGTCGCCGTGTTGCCGGCCGGGTTCGGCGCCAACGGCGCCTGGCATGAAGACGGCACCATCATCTTTGGGGCGTTCGGTTTTGACAGCAACGCCGAACGCGCCGGGCTCTACACGGTCCCGGCGACCGGAGGGGAGCCGAAGCGTCTCATGATGCCCGACTCCACTCGAGGTGAACGGCTGCTCACCCAGCCGCGGTTCCTGCCGGACGGGCGTCACTTCCTGTTCACGGCCGCTGAGCTTCCCGTCACGACGATCATTCCTCGCGACGTGCACATCGCCACGCTCGACCGCCCGGACGACAGGCGCCTGCTGAGCCCCGCGACCCGGCACCTCGAGCTGGCGGGCGGGCACGCCCTCTTCGACCGCGAGGGGACGCTCCTTGCCCAACCGTTCGACACCGAAGGCATCGCGCTGAGTGCAGAGCCCACCTCGATCGCCTCCTCCGTGGCGTTCAGCCGCCTGGACCGCGCGGGCATGTTCGGGGTCTCGTCGGGCGGCATCCTCGCCTTCCTGTCGGGAGAGGAAGAGGACCGGCTTCAGCTCGCCTGGCTCGATCGCGAAGGGAGGTTGCTCGAGACGGTCGCGGCGCCAGAGGCCTACCTCCAGATTGCCCTGTCGCCGGACGGGAGGCGGGTCGCCGCAACGATCCGACATGCGGAAGGACAGTGGGATCTCTGGGTCATCGACTCCTCGCGCGGTGTCGCCCGCCGTTTGACCAACGATCCCACGGTCGAGTCGAACCCGGTGTGGTCGTCCGACGGGCGGGAGCTCGCTTTCTCGAGGCAGACGAGCGACGGCTATGGCCTCTTCCGCATGGGCCTGCACAGAGGGGCGTCAGCCGTGCCGCTGCTCGAGTCTCCGGGGAACCACTTCCTCGAAGACTGGTCGCGCGACGGACGAACCCTCTTCTTCGCTAGGCTCAGGGACGTCCCGGCCACCGAGAGCTCGCTTTGGACGCTGTCCTTGGAAGCAGACGGGCCGCGCGAGCTCGTCGCCCGGGAGGCTGGGATCTGGGTGTCCGAAGCGCGGCTGTCGCCCGACGGGCGCTGGCTGGCCTACGTCTCCAACCACTCCGGAGCGTCCGAGGTCTACGTCGAGCCCTTCGAGCAGGACGGGGAGACGGTGCTCGTCTCGGTCGACGGCGGGGGGCAGCCCAAGTGGCGAGGAGACAGCAAGGAGCTGTTCTACAGGAAGCTCGATGGACCGCTGATGGCGGTGGACGTGCGAGAGGAAGCGGGGAGGCTCGAAGTCGGCCAGCTGACCGAGCTCTTCGACGTCGGAGAGTTCAAGCACCCCACCGCAGATGCCTACGCGGTGAGCGCGGACGGCCTGCGCTTCCTGGTGTTGCTGCCGGTCGAGGGCGAGCGGAAACTCCAGATGCAGGTCGTCGTGAACTGGGAGTCGTTGTTGGAGTGACGGACTGGTCATTCCGAGGAGCTCTGTTGGGACTCGCGACGAGGAATCCGCCGGTGGAGGTCATGCTGAGGAGCCTGGTCCCCGAACACGCGACGAGACATCTCTCCGTCGGGCCGACGGAGAGATCCTTCGCGCGCAGCTCGGGTCACCGCGCTCAGGATGACAGATTGAGATGATCGGCCAGACTCTCTCCCACTACCGCATCACCGCGGCCCTCGGGGCCGGGGGCATGGGAGAGGTGTACCGCGCCACCGACACGAAGCTCGGATCGGGACGTGGCGATCAAGGTCCTCCCTGCCGAGGTCGCACAGGATCCCGAGCGCCTGGAGCGCTTCCGGCGCGAGGCCCACCTTCTCGCCGCCTTGAACCACCCCCACATCGCGGCCATCTACGGGCTCGAGGAGGCCGACGGCAGGCCCTTCCTCGTCCTCGAGCTCGTCGAGGGCGAGGACCTCAAGGCAGCGTCTCGAGCGGGGTCCCATCCCCGTCGAGGAGGCCCTCGAGATCGCCGAGCAGATCGCCGAGGCCCTCGAAGAAGCCCACGACAAGGGTATCGTCCATCGGGACCTCAAGCCCGCCAACGTCAAGCTGACGCCGGACGGGAAGGTCAAGGTCCTCGACTTCGGCCTGGCCAAGGCCTGGGCCGGGGAGACGGCCGAGGGCGGCGCCTCCTCGGCCTCGATGTCCCAGTCCCCCACCCTGGCCCACTCGGGCACCCAGGCCGGCGTCATCCTCGGAACGGCGGCCTACATGTCCCCCGAGCAGGCCCGGGGCAAGCCCGTGGACAAGCGCGCCGACGTCTGGGCCTTCGGGGTGGTGCTCTGGGAGATGCTGACCGGCCGCGCGCTCTTCGCCGGGGAGACCGTTACGGACGTGATCGCGGCGGTGATGAAGGAGGAGCCCGACCTCGATGCGCTCCCCGCGGAGACACCGCGAGTCGCCCGCTGGCTCATCGCCCGTGCCTTCGCAAGGACCCGCCGCACGCGGCTTCCCGACATCGGCGCCGCACGGCTCGGATCTCCAGGAGGCGCTGGCGGGGACGGCAGAAGGGGAACGGTCCGTCGGCTCGGGCGAAGGGAGAGGCTGCTTCCGCCGCGTCTCGCCGCCTGTCGCGACAGAGGTGGGCCCTGGCGGGGGCCTGGCTCGTGTCGGCGGCGGTGGCGGCCTGGTTCGCCTCTCGTCCCTGGCTCGGAGATCCGCCTTGCCGCCGCCGCGGCCCACTTCGTTGTCGAGGCGCCGGAGGGCTGGTCGTTCTGCCGGGGTTGCTGGCCCATCCCGTCGCCAGACGGGCGCCAACTGTGATGTCCGCGGTGCGCACCGGTCCGGAAGGAGACGAGAGCTCGATGTGGCTCCGGCCCATCGACTCGATCACTCCCCGCCAGCTCCCGCGATGGGGACGCCGACGGCCCGCCGTTCTGGTCTCCCGACGGTCGGTTCTCGGCTTTGTCGCCGAAGGGGAGCTGCGCAGGCTCAACGTCGCCGACGACGTCGTGCAGACGATCTGCACGCTCGCCCACGCGGAACTCGGCCCCGCACGACTGGAGCGCGGACGGCACGATCGTCTTCGCGGGCCGTGATCTCGAGGGGCTCTACTCCGTTCCGGCCACCGGGGGCGAGGCGAAGCTCGTCTTCGAGCCGGACGCCGAGCGGGGTGCGAGCTTCTTGAACTCCCCTCAGTTTCTGCCCGACGGGCGTCGCCTTCTCTTCGTCGCCGCGGTAGCGCTCCCCGAGTCCTTCAACGTCTACGTCGCGTCCCTCGACAATCCCCAGGACGGACGACTGATCACAACCGGACCAGGCCGGTATCGGTTGGCCGGGGACCGGTTCGTCTTCAACCGCGACAGTACGCTCTTCGCGCAGCCTTTCGACCCCGAGCTCGCCGAGGTGCGTGGCGAGCCGGTTCCCATCGCGTCCTCTCTTCTCGCTCTGGGTCCCCGCGCGGCCGGCGCCCACGGCATCTCGGCGGAAGGGACCCTGGCCTACCTCTCGGGGCAGGACGATCCACGGCGTCAGCTCGCCTGGGTCGATCGGAAGGGGGAGCGGATCGAGGCGATCGGGGAGCCCAGGCTGTATTCCCAGGTCGCCCTGTCTCCCGACGAGAGGCACGTCGCCGCGGAGGTCCATGACCCCGACACGAACGAGGTGGACCTCTGGGTAATCGATCTCTCCCGCGGTGTCGCGAGTCGCATGACGAGTGATCCCGGGGACGAGCGGGACCCGGTCTGGTCGCCGGACGGCCAGGAGGTCGCGTACTGGTCGAGCAGGGAGGGCGACCACCATCTCTTCCGCAAGGGACTGAGTGGTCAACCCCCCGTGCCCGTCACCGCGGCACGGGGCACGGACAGCGAGACTCGGGACCGGCCGGAAGGCTGGTCGGCGGACGGAAAGGCACTGTTCGTCAAGAAGCTCAACGGAACCACCGTCTGGGCCCTTCCGCTGGAGGAGGGCGCGGAGATCGAAACGGTGCTGGACCTGGAGCACCGCCTGGACGAGCCCGAGGTGTCGCCCGACGGGCAGTGGCTGGCCTATGCGTCCGAGGAGTCCGGTGATCGATGGGAGGTCTACGTCCAGCCGTACCGGAGGTCGGGTGAGCGGGTGCGGGTGTCCCTGCACGGGGGCGGGCAACCCCAGTGGCGGGGCGACGCGAGGGAGCTCTTCTTCCTCGCTGCGGATGGACGGGTCATGGCCGTGGAGGTCCGGGAGGGGACGGCCGGACCCGAGGTGAGCCGTCCCACCGCCCTGTTCGAGCTGGAGCCCTCGCGAGCCTGGGTGGACCACTACGCCGTCAGCGCCGACGGCCAGCGCTTCCTGGTCAGGCAGTCACTGCAGGAGGAGGACCAGTTCGAGATGCACGTGATCCTCAACTGGGAGTCGTTGCTGGAGTGATGGGCATGGAGGTCGTCCTGAGAGGCTCAGGTCGGACTTGCGATGAAGGATCTCTCCGTCGGGCAGACGGAGAGATCCTTCCCGCGCGGCCCGGGTCACCGCGCTCAGGATGACGGATTGAGATGATGATCGGCCAGACCCTCTCCCACTACCGCATCACCGCCGCCCTCGGGGCCGGGGGGATGGGAGAGGTCTACCGGGCCACCGACACGACGCTCGACCGCGACGTGGCGATCAAGGTGCTGCCCGCGGATCTCGCCGACGACCGGGAGCGCCTCGCCCGCTTCGAGCGGGAGGCGAAGCTCCTCGCATCCCTCAACCACCCGAATGTCGCCCACGTCTACGGGTTCGAGAGCGCCACGCTCGACGACGGCTCGCGCCTCCACTTCCTCGCCATGGAGCTGGTCGAAGGCGAGGACCTGGCCGAGCGGCTGAAGCGGGGACCCGTCCCGCTCGCCGAGGCGATCGGCCTCGCCACGCAGATCGCCGAGGCCCTCGAGGAGGCCCACGAGAAGGGCATCGTCCACCGCGACCTCAAGCCCGCCAACGTCAAGGTCACCCCGGACGGCAAGGTCAAGGTGCTCGACTTCGGCCTCGCCAAGGCCTGGACCGGCGAGAGTGACGGGCGGACGTCCTCCGCCGACTTCACGAACTCCCCCACCCTCGCCCACACGGGCACCGCGGCCGGCCTCATCCTCGGCACCGCTGCCTACATGTCGCCCGAGCAGGCCCGCGGCAAGCCGGTCGACAAGCGGGCCGACATCTGGGCCTTCGGCGTCGTGCTCCACGAGATGCTGACCGGTGAGCAGCTCTTCGTCGGCGAGACGGTCAGCGACACGCTGGCGGCGGTGCTGACGCGGCAGATCGATCTGGCCAGGCTTCCCGTGGCCACCCCCGCCGCCGCGCGAACGCTCCTGCGTCGCTGTCTCGCGCGGGACCCGCGGAGCCGCCTGCACGACGTCGCGGACGCACGCATTGCTCTCGACGAGCTCCGCGAGGGGCGCGGTGAGGAGAACGCTGCCCCGCCCCGGGCCTCCCGGCCCTCGCCGCTCGTGATCGCGGCCGCCAGCGTCGTTCTCCTGGGAGCGCTGGCCACCGCGGCTCTTCTCGGCCGCAAGACGGCATCTCCGACGACCGCTGACTCTGCGGAGGGCGACGCCGGGTTCCATCGGTTCACCCGCCTCACCCATGTGTCCGGCCTGGAGTCCTCGCCCAGCATCTCGCCTGACGGAGAGTTCGTCGCATACTCGGCGATCGAAGACGGCGATCGCGACATCCTGCTGCTGCGCGTCGGCGGGCAGCGGCCGATCAACCTCACCGAGGATTCGCCGGCCGACGAGGACCATCCCGCATTCTCACCCGACGGTCGGCTCATCGCCTTCCGCTCGGAGCGAGGAGAAGGCGGGCTCTTCGTCATGGGCGCCACCGGGGAATCAGCGCGTCGGCTGACCGGGTTCGGCGACAACCCCTCCTGGTCGCCGGACGGAAGCGAGATCGTCTTCGCGACCGAAGGAGAGTCGGACCCTCACGCGCGCGAGAAGACGAGCGAGCTCTGGGTGGTGCCGGCGGCGGGCGGAGAGCCGCGCCGGATCTTCGCCGGGGACGCCGTACAGCCCTCCTGGTCACCGGGCGGCCACCGCATCGCCTTCTGGAGCGCCGCCCAGGGGATTCGGGACGTCTGGACCGTTGCCGCCGACGGCAGCGACCCTCAGCGCGTCACCGACGCGGCCAGCGTCGACTGGAACCCCGCCTGGGCCCACGACGGCGCGCACCTCTACTTCGAGAGCGATCGCGGCGGTGTGACGAATCCCTGGCGGGTCGCGATCGACGAGCGCACCGGCCGCCCGCTCGGCGAGCCGCAGCCGATCGGCCTGCCCACGAGCTGGAGCGGCCAGCTCTCGCTCTCGGCGGACGAGCGGCGTCTCGTGTATCGCACGAGCGAGATGACCGCGGAGCTAAGGCGTGTACCTTTCGATGCCGGTGCCGGAAAGGTCACGGGCCCGACCGAGCGGATGTTCGACACCGCGATCCCCGCCGTCGGGTTCGACATCACCGGGGACGGCTGGATCGTGTTCCGCACCGCAGCCATGCAGGAAGACATCTACGTGATGCACGTGGACGGCAGCGGCCTGCGCAAGCTCACCGACGACGAGGCCAAGGACCGGAACCCGGTCTGGTCTCCGGACGGCAGCCAGGCGGCGTTCTACTCGAACCGCAGCGGAAGCTACGAGGTCTGGACCGTCGACCGCGACGGCAGCAGCCTCCGCCAGCGCACCGACACCGAGGAGACCGGGCGCGTCCAGGGATCGACCTTCTTCCCGGTCTGGTCGCCCGATGGCCGCTCGATGGCCGTCTCGGCGAATGACGAGGTGGCCCGCTTCACCCTGCGGGACGAGCCGGTGCCGAGCGCGGAGCTGGAGTCCATTCCGATCGACCGTGGCGACGCTGCGGTCGTGATCCCGCTGTCCTGGTCGCCCGACGGCAGGAACGTCGCCGGCGTGGGCATCGGAAACAACGGCCAGCTGCTCGGCGGCATCGTCGTCCACGACCTGCCAGCGGGAAAGACCCGATTCCTGCCCGTCGACTTCCCGGTGGCCCCGGCCGGCCATGTCTACCCGACCCTCGCCTGGCTGCCCGACAGCCGCCGCGGCGTCATCCGCTGGGGAGACCGCATCCTCCTGGTCGACACGGCAACGGGAACGGTCACGACGCTCCTCGCCGGCTTCCACAGCGACGGTGGCATCCTGCGCACGAGCGGCGACGGCCGCTGGCTCTACATGCTCGACTCCCGCGACGAGGGCGATCTCTGGATGGCCAGCCGGGAGCGGCCCCCCTCCCCGGCCTCCGAGCCTGATCGCGAGCCCTCGAAGGGAGCGCCTCGTTGATCGGGACGACCCTCGGCAGACCGAGCTGATGCGGGTAGAGCCTGCCCGGGGTGCTCCGGGCGCTCAGTTCCAGCCCAGTGAGGCGGAGAGCAGGGACGCCCCGCTGTCCCGCCAGCCGACCTCGAAGGCCATGGGGCCGACCCGGCTCTGGTACACGAGCCCGACCCCCACCCCCCAGCGCAGGTCGTCGAGGGTGATGTCGCTGCGGGAGTCGTAGACGTTCCCGCTGCCCACCCGGGCCACCGCGTGCAGCTGGCCCGCGACCCGGTACCGGACGCTGGCCGCGCCGGCCAGGGCCTGGGGCCCCTTGAGCTCCTCGTGGTGGTAGCCGGGGATGAGATAGGGCCCCCCGACGCGGAACCAGTCGTAGACCGGCATCTCGTCCCCGGAGAGACCGACGAATCCGTCGAGCTGCAGGACGACCCGGGCCGCCACCTGCCGGCCCATCCGCGCTTCCGCCCCCAGGCGCCAGAAGGGACGCGTGGCCCCCATGTCTTCGGCGTTCCACGCGCCCTGGATCGCCAGTCGCTGCCCGGAGTCCGGCCACAGCAGCCGGTTGAGGCGGTCGACGGTCACTCCCACGAAGAGGGTCCGGACGGAATCCTCGTCGTCGGGAAGCTCGATGCCCGCCTTCTCTTTCGTGGTCACCTTGCCGAGGCGCAGGCCGGCCTCGACCAGCCCCCAGCGTTCCACGGGCGCCTGCAGGGCCAGGTCCACACCGGTGCGCCGGAAGTCGGCGCGGTTGATCTTGTCACCCTCCTCGTCGAAGAACCGGGGCTTGTCCGCCATGCTGTAGCCATCGACCCGGTAAGCCAGGACGTCGAAGAAGGGCAGATCGCCGCGCAGGCCGAGCCGCCCCCCGACGTTGGCCTCGCTCGCCACCAGCAGGAGCGACAGCTGCTCTCCGAACCCGAACAGGTTCCGGTTGAACAGACGCACCACCCCCCGCGCCTTCTCCCACTCGGTATCTCCAAGGAGCTGAAGGCCAAGCTCCTGGCGTGGCGACATCCGGGCTTCTCGACTCATGTCGGCGAGCCGATCCCGACCAACGATGCCCGCGCCATCGAGGACATGGCGAGCTATGTCGTCCGAAACCCCGTCTCACTCAAGCGGCTCGTCTACATCGACGGTCAGCAGGCGGTGATCTACCGCGCGCTCAAGCCGAATCCCAGGCTCGGGGCGAACTTCGTGACGATGGACCCGCTGGAGTGGTTGGCGCGGGTGGCGGATCACATCCCGGACCCGGGCAAGCATCGCACGCTCTCGTACGGTCACTACGCGAATCGGGCTCGAGGGGCCCGGGCCAGGGAAAAGGCGTTGCTCGACGGCGCCAAAGACGAGGCTCCCGAGAAGCGCCGCTGCTCGCGGAGCTGGGCGCGGCTGGTCGCGAAGGTGTACCACGCCGACCCCCTCACGTGTCGCGAGTGCGGGGGCCGGCTTCAGGTCGTGGCCTACATCCACGATCACTTCACGATCCAGAAGATCCTCGACCACCTCGGCCTCGGCCCGCCCGAGATCGAGCGGCCGCCACCAGACATCCGCTACGTCCTGGTGGACCACGAGGGACGAGAGCTCGAAAGCCTGGTGGCCGAGGAGCCATCCGCGCCGTAGCCGGGCTGGGGGAAGGGTTGGCGGGGGCCATCCGGGAGCCGTGGTGTGTCGCCGTTCGCTGGGGTGAGCCGCCTCCGGGGCCCGGCGGCCGGACGCGGGGAGAGCTGAGGGGCGTTGACCCGTGCCGCGCCCCGCGGGGCGGCCGCAGAGGGCCCGGACGACCAGCGGCGACCGCGGCGACCGTCGTTGGCCGTGCCCGGGCGAAAGAAAACGCCTATCGGTCGATGGCCGACGGCGAGAAGATCTGGGAGGGTGTGACGGAGGAGGAGGGCGCCACCCTGACGAAGTTCATGAGGGAGGGCGTGGCCAGCGTCATCACGAACCGCTACCGGCTGGATCCCGGGCAGAGCTACGTGAACGCCGAGACCCGGGCGGCGGATCCGGATTTCTGGGAGCCGAAGTAGGAGCCACCCATAGGTCGTGACTTGCGGGGACGCTCCGGCTCGCCCGGGGCGTCCCCCGGGGTGCGCGCAGGTGCTCCGCGAGACCGGGGTCCCTCCTCGCCTGATCCCCGGCCAAACGGCGTATAATCCCGCAACTTCAGCAATTTCACGTACGTCGCAGAGGCGGAGTGGACGTCCCGCTGACGGGAGGTCTTCTTGATCGGCCAGACGCTGTCGCACTACCGCGTCACCGCGGCCCTGGGGGCCGGGGGGATGGGCGAGGTCTACCGAGCCACGGACACCAACCTCGATCGCGACGTGGCCATCAAGGTCCTGCCCTCCGAGGTCACGCAGGACCCCGAGCGCCTGGGGCGCTTCAAGCGGGAGGCCCATCTCCTGGCCGCGCTCAACCACCCGAACATCGCGGCGATCTACGGGCTCGAGGAGGCGGACGGGACGCCCTTCCTGGCCCTCGAGCTGGTCGAGGGCGAGGACCTCAAGGAGCGCCTCGCGCGGGGCGCCATCCCGGTCGACGAGGCCCTCGAGATGGCCGAGCAGATCGCCCGGGCCCTCGAAGAGGCCCACAACAAGGGCATCGTCCACCGCGACCTGAAGCCGGCCAACGTGAAGCTCGCGCCCGACGGCCAGGTGAAGGTCCTCGACTTCGGCCTGGCCAAGGCCTGGGCCGGCGATGCCGGAGAGGGAAGCGCCTCCTCGGCCTCGATGTCCCAGTCCCCCACCCTCGCCCACTCGGGCACGGCGGCCGGGATCATCCTGGGAACCGCGGCCTACATGTCGCCGGAGCAGGCCCGGGGCAAGGCGGTGGACAAGCGCGGGGACGTCTGGGCCTTCGGCGTCCTGCTGTGGGAGATGCTGACGGGTCACGCGCTCTTTGCCGGCGACACGGTCACCGACGTCATCGCGTCGGTCGTCAAGGAAGAGCCGGACCTCGAGGCGCTCCCGGCAGAAACCCCCCGGGCGGTACGGCGCCTGTTGGGTCGGTGCCTCCGAAAGGACCCCCGGAAGCGGCTCCCCGACATCGGGGGCGCACGCCTGGAGTTGGAGGACGTGCGGGCCGGGACGGTCGAGGAGCCGGGGGCCGACGGTGCGGACGATGGGTCCGCTGTCTCGGCCGAGCTGCGACGCGTGGCACGGCAGAGGTGGGTGTGGGCTGCAGTGGCCCTCGTGAGCACGGGGCTCGCCGTCGTCCTCTCGTTCCTCCACCTCACCGAAGCTCCGGAGCCGCAGCCGGCCGTGCACTTCGTCCTCGACACACCCGACGACCTGACCTTTCAGAACTTCGACTTCACGGCGGCCTCACCGGACGGCCGCCACGTGGCGTTCGCCGGCGTCTCGGCCGACGGATCGCGACAGCTCTGGATTCGCCCCCTGGGGTCGCCGGAGGCTCGACCGCTCCCCGGCACCGAGGGCGCGAGGGCGCATTTCTGGTCTCCGGACGGAGGGTCGATCGCCTTCTCGTCAGGGGGGGACCTGAAGAAGCTGACCCTCGCCGGGGGCACCGTGCAGAGAATCTGCTCGCTCCCCAGCGCCGGGGGGCATGGCACCTGGAACAGCGATGACATCATCGTCTTCTCCTCCGGGGGGACATCCGCGCGCCTCTTCTCCGTGGCGGCCTCCGGAGGAGAGGCGAAGCCCCTCACCGCTCACGACGAGTCGCGGGGGGAGACCGGCCACTGGTTGCCGTGGTTTCTCCCCGACGGGCGCCACTTCCTGTTCGACGTCGGGAGTTCTCAAGAGGAGACGGCCGGTGTCTACGTGGCCTCCGTCGACGCCCCGGAGCAGAAGAAGCGCGTCCTGCCCGGGGGCACGCGCACCCTCTACGCATCGGGCCACCTGCTCTTCGTCCGGGGCGGCCTGCTTCTGGCGCAGCCTTTCGACGTCGGGAGCCTCGGAGTGTCGGGCGAACCGGTGACGGTCACGGAGAACGTGAGCTTTGCGAACTGGCGCAGCTGGGGGCGGTTCTCGGCCTCGCCCGGCCAGATGCTCACCTATCGCGCAGGCGGAGGGACGGGCGGCGTTCAGCTCGAGTGGCTCGACCGGAAAGGGGAGCGGCTCGGGACGGTCGGGGAACCCGGGCCTTACGGCCAGATCGCCCTCTCCCCGGACGAGAGACGACTCGCGGTGGAGATCGTGGACGACGAGGGGCAGTTCGACCTCTGGGTGATCGACGTCTCCCGCGGCGTTGCCAGCCGCCTGACGAGCGATCCCGGGAACGAGCAGGACCCGGTGTGGTCGCCAGACAGCCAGGAGGTGGTGTACGGATCGGACGGGGAGGGTGACCACTTCCTCTACCGCAAGGGGCTGCACGGCGAGCCTGCGTCGCCGGTGCCCGGAGGGAAGGGGACGGACAACTTGACTCGGGAAAGACCCGAGAGCTGGTCACGCGATGGGAAGGAGTTGCTCGCCAAGAAGCTGAATGGAACCACCGTCTGGAGCCTCCCCCTCGGGGAAGGCGGCGACGCCGAGACCGTGCTGGAGCTGGGATTCCGTCTGGACGAGCCCCAGATCTCGCCCGACGGACGGTGGCTGGCCTTCACCTCCGAGGAGTCGGGAGCGTGGGAGGTCTACGTCCAGCCCTACCGCCGGCCCGGCGAGAGGGTGCGGGTCTCCGTGGACGGTGGCGGGCAGCCGAAATGGCGGGGTGACGGAGAGGAGCTTTTCTACGCGGCCTCCGACGGACGGCTGATGGCGGTGGACGTCCAGGAGGGGACCGCGGGGCCGCAGGTGAGTCTCCCTACGGCTCTATTCGAGATCAGCTTCGCTGATGCGGTCACCGACCACTATGGGGTGAGCGCCGACGGCCAGCGTTTCCTGGTCAAGGTCCCGGTCGGAGCGGACGAGCTGGAGAGGATCCACGTCATAACGAACTGGACGTCGCTGCTGGAGTGATGGAGAAGAAGAGAGCCATGCAGAGGAGCTTCGACGCTGGACGTGCGACGAAGCATCCACCGCTAGCGGCAGCGGTAGATTCCTCGCCCGACGCCTCAGTTGGCGGACTAGGAATGACTGGGTCTTGTTCCGGCGGCCGGCATCACCGGTCGACCACTTGGAATGGCTACCGCAAATGATCGGCAAGACTCTCTCCCACTACCGCGTCACCGCGGCCCTGGGGGCCGGGGGGATGGGGGAGGTCTACCGGGCGACCGACACCAACCTGGGACGGGACGTTGCCATCAAGGTCCTGCCCCCCGAGGTCGTTCAAGACCCACGACAGCAGGTGGACGACCACGCGGTGAGCGCGGACGGCCAGCGCTTCCTGGTGAAGGCGAGGGTCGAGGCGAGGCGCGATCAGGAGATCCACGTCGTGACCAACTGGCCGTCGCTCCTGGAGTGACGGCGAGGCTGGCCTGGCCCCCCAGCGAGGGGTCAGGTCCCTGATCGGCTCATTCTGCGGGCCCGGCAGCGGTGAACCCGCTCAGGACAGCAGGAGCCCAAGCGGCACGGCGAAGATTCCCTGACCAATCTTGACCGCCTCGGTCCCGTTGTACGCCAGGATCCCCGTGCGCGTCGCCGGGGCCTTGCCGACGAACGCACGCAACCCGGCCAGGTCGGCGTCCCGAAAGCGCGTGCCCGCCTTGACCTCGATCCCCACGGCAGTGCGCCCCTGGGACACCACGAAGTCGACCTCGTATCGGCCCTGAACGCTCCAGAAGGACAGCTCCGCCCGAGTCGCGTGGGCCTCGAGGATTGCGGCGATGTTCTGACAGACGTAGGTCTCGAAGAGTGGTCCCCGCATGGGTTCATCCGCCGTGGGGGCGAGGTCGCCGACGCCGGCCAGGGAGGCGCCGAGACCAGAGTCGGACACGAAGATCTTCGGGGACTTGATGAGGCGGCTGGTGCGGCTCGTGAGAAAAGGCGGCAGGCGCGAAACGACGAAAGAGGCCTCCAGCAGGCTCAGGTGCCGCGACACCGTGCTCGCGGGGAGCTTGGCGTCGCGGGCGAGCTCGCTCTGGTTCAGAAGCTGCCCCGTGCGGAGAGCCGCCAGCCTGACGAGGCTTCGAAAGCTGACGAGGTCGCTGACGCGCGCCAGCTCCCGCACGTCCCGCTCCAGATATGTCTGCTCGTAGCCCCGAAACCAGAGCGCGGGGTCCCGGGCCTCGCCGAGCACCACTGGGGGCAGTCCTCCGGCAAGGACCTCGTCCTCTTCGATCGGCCGGGCCTGGCGCGTTCGGGAGAGTTTCGGGTCGGAGAGGAATCGGATCAGGAAAGGCGGCGCCGACAATCGGGCGAGCGCTTCGCGGCGCGTGAAGGGTCGCAGGGTCAGGTAGAGCGCGCGCCCGGCCAGGCTCTCGCTCACGCCCTGGAGCAGGGCGAGGTTGGCCGACCCGCTGAGCAGAATGCGGCCGGGCGTCCGGCGACGATCGACGGCCCGCTTGACGACGGTGAGGAGCTCCGGGCTGCGCTGGGCCTCGTCAATCGTGACGGGCTCTTCTCCGTCGATCAGCGCTTCCGGCTCGCGCCGTGCGGCCTCCAGCGTCGCGAGGTCGTCGAGGGTGTGGTAGCGCCGACCCCTGAGGCTCGGCTCTTGAAGGAGGAAGGTCGTCTTCCCGGCCTGACGGAGCCCCGTGACCACAACGACGGGCAGGCTGTCCAGAGCGGAGCTCACGATCGCAGCGAGCTCTCTAGGCCTGTATGTCATGATTCACCATGCCATAGTAGCATATTGCCACTACGACAAGGTTCACGGACTGGGCGGCATAGCGTCCGGCTCTTCCTGCGGGGGCTCGATCCCCGTCCGAGCCTCGCCACCCAGCGTGCGCAGCAGCTCCTTCACGGCGGCCCTGACCAGAGACCAGGTCGTCGAGCTCGGGTCGATCATCTCGAAGTGCCCGGACTCTTCGGCGTCGATCACGCGTACGTCCGCCCCGGCCGACCGGGCCGCCTCGTAGTAACGCCGGCCGACCGGCGCCCAGCCATGGTCCTCGCCCCCGATGACCAGTAGCTGGGGTACGCCGAGAGGCACGAGCTCGACCGGTGAGCCGGCGTCGTAGCGTTCCGGAAACTCCTCCGGAGAGCCTCCCATCAGGCCGTCGATGACGTGCCCGCAGACCTGCTGGCGATGGAGGAACGCCAGGTCGGGCGCCGGGGCCAGGCCAAGCACACCGCGGATGGGGATGGGGTCCGCGTCGTGAAGCGGCTGACGAAACCCCGTCTCACTCAAGCGGCTCGTCTACATCGACGGTCAGCAGGCGGTGATCTACCGCGCGCTCAAGCCGAATCCCAGGCTCGGGGCGAACTTCGTGACGATGGACCCGCTGGAGTGGTTGGCGCGGGTGGCGGATCACATCCCGGACCCGGGCAAGCATCGCACGCTCTCGTACGGTCACTACGCGAATCGGGCTCGAGGGGCCCGGGCCAGGGAAAAGGCGTTGCTCGACGGCGCCAAAGACGAGGCTCCCGAGAAGCGCCGCTGCTCGCGGAGCTGGGCGCGGCTGGTCGCGAAGGTGTACCACGCCGACCCCCTCACGTGTCGCGAGTGCGGGGGCCGGCTTCAGGTCGTGGCCTACATCCACGATCACTTCACGATCCAGAAGATCCTCGACCACCTCGGCCTCGGCCCGCCCGAGATCGAGCGGCCGCCACCAGACATCCGCTACGTCCTGGTGGACCACGAGGGACGAGAGCTCGAAAGCCTGGTGGCCGAGGAGCCATCCGCGCCGTAGCCGGGCTGGGGGAAGGGTTGGCGGGGGCCATCCGGGAGCCGTGGTGTGTCGCCGTTCGCTGGGGTGAGCCGCCTCCGGGGCCCGGCGGCCGGACGCGGGGAGAGCTGAGGGGCGTTGACCCGTGCCGCGCCCCGCGGGGCGGCCGCAGAGGGCCCGGACGACCAGCGGCGACCGCGGCGACCGTCGTTGGCCGTGCCCGGGCGAAAGAAAACGCCTATCGGTCATCGGCTTCGAGTGGACCTCCAGCCCCGGCGGGAACAACCTGCACCGCAACGTGGTCTTCCGGGGAGACAAGTCCCGGGCCGACCGGGTCCTGCCCTTCTCCAACTACGACTCCACCGATCCCGAGGACCTGTGGGCCTGGATGGCGGCCTACGAGGAGGAGACGGGCGACCGCCTGCTGGCCATCCCCCACAACGGCAACCTCTCCAACGGCCTCATGTTCGACACGGTGACCCTGACCGACCGAACGCCCCTGGACCGCGATTACGCCGAGCGCCGGATGCGGTGGGAGCCGATCTACGAGGTGACCCAGATCAAGGGCGACGGCGAGGCGCACCCGAGCCTCTCCCCCAACGACGAGTTCGCCGACTACGGGACCTGGGACCGGGGCAGCTTTGGCGCGGCCAAGAACCCCGACATGATCCCCCGCGAGTACGCCCGGGAGGCCCTGAAGCAAGGGCTGGCCTGGGACGCGAAGCTGGGCGCCAACCCCTTCAAGTTCGGGATGATCGGCTCCACCGACTCCCACACCGCCCTGGCGACGACCCAGGAGGACAACTTCTTCGGCAAGGCGACCCCCGCCGAGCCGGGGTCTCCCGGTCGTTGCGAGGAGAAGATCACCGGGCTCATGGAGGCCCCCGACGGGCGCGACTTCACGATCCGCCACTACCAGGGGCTGGCCGCCGGTCTCGCCGCGGTGTGGGCGAAGGAGAACACCCGCGAGGCGCTGTTCGACGCCATGCGGCGCAAGGAGGTCTACGCCACCACCGGCACCCGCCTGACGGTGCGCGTCTTCGCCGGCTGGGACTTCGACCCGGACGAGGTGCACCGGCCCGACTTCGCGGAGGCCGGATACGCCCGCGGCGTGCCCATGGGCGGCGACCTGAAGTCCGCCCCGCAAGGCGCCGCGCCCCGCTTCATGATCCGCGCCCTGCGCGACCCGGACGGCGCCAACCTGGACCGGGTCCAGGTCGTCAAGGGCTGGCTCGACGCCGACGGATCGCTGAAGGAGCAGGTCCACGACGTCGTGTGGTCCGGGGACCGGAAGCCCGGCGCCGACGGCAAGCTCCCGCCCGTGGGCAACACGGTCCAGGGCGCCCGCTACACCAACACCATCGGCGAGGCGCTCCTCATGGGCTACTGGGAAGACCCCGACTTCGACCCCGCCGAGCGTGCGGTCTACTACGTTCGGGTCCTCGAGATCCCCACGCCCACGTGGCTCGCCTACGACAAGGCCTTCTACGGCGACGCCGTCGAGATTCCCGAGGACGGGGTGATGGTTCACCAGGAGCGGGCCTACACCTCGCCCATCTGGTACACGCCGTGAGGCGAGAGGAGGTGACATGGAGAGGAGAGTGGTGGTGATACAAGGGGTTCGCCAAGGGTTCGCCGCGGGCGTCCTCACCGTCGGCTTGTTGTCGCTTGCCGGTTGCTCCGACACGGACCCGGTCGGGTACGACTTCCAGTTCTCGAACGGACCCCAGGGCTGGGTCGAGCTATTCGCCGACTATCCCGCCAACAACGAGGGGATCTTCGAGCTCGTCGCCGACTACCGCCCGCTTCCCGATCCCCTCGACACGTCTCGGAGCGCACTCTACATCGCCGGCACGAACCGGAGCGACGACCTCTGGATGCAGTACAAGACGCAGGTCTCGCTCTCTGCCGACACCATCTACAGGGTGAGCTTCGACGTCGAGATCGCGACCAACGTCCCCAGCGGCTGTGGCGGGGTCGGCGGAGCGCCCGGAGAGGCCGTGACCGTGAAGGCAGGCGTGTCCGTGATCGAGCCCGACCGGCAGCTGGACGCCGGCGGCTGGTGGAGGATGAACGTCGACAAGGGGAGCCAGACCGAGAGCGGCGAGGACTCCGTCGTGATCGGCGACCTGGCGAGCTCACGGCCCTGCGAGGAGGGGTTCGTGTGGGAGCGCAAGCGGCTCGGGGGGCCCTCGATGATGCTCAACACCGACAGCACGGGGCGGGCCTGGCTGTTCGTGGGAACCGACTCGGGCTTCGAGTCCCGCAGCGCCGTCTACTACACGCAGTTCAAGGCCCGGTTCGAGCCGATGTGAACGAGAACCACTTCCTGACGGGGCGACGCCGACCGAGCCATCACCCTGGAGCGCCGACGCGAGCCGGCCACGCGCGTGATCCAAGAAGACCAAGAACGGAGGGAGGTGAACGATGACGAGCGGTCCGCGGGGAGCCATGCTGGCGACTGTGGGAACCGGCTGGTCGAGGTCGTGGGAGGCCGCGGGGCCGGCGGGGGCAACGGGCGGCGGAGGGTTCAATCAGGATCGAGATCCCCGACGGCCGTCATGGTTCACCAGGAGCGGGCCGACACGTCACCTGTCTGGTACACGCCGTCATCCGTGAGAAGACATCAGGCCTCATCACATCGATGGAGGTCAGGCAACGAAGGAGGACGTCGTGACAGACAACACTCACCTCTGGACAGCCGCAATCGTGGCCTGTGGGCTCGCGCTCTCGGGCTGCGCGGGGCCGCACGATACCGCAACGACGACTGGTGGGATGACGGACGAGGAGGTCGAGAACCTCGTCAAGCGGTCCTGGCCGTACGTCGCCATGTACAACGTCAACAACAAGGGCGCGATGCAATACGGCGGGTGGAACCTCTGCGACGCGGACACGCAACTCAAGGACCACACGCTCAAGCTCATCGCCCGGCCGAACAACGACTCGCTCTACATCACCTGCATGCTCGATGTGCGCAAGGAGCCCGTCATCCTCGACATGCCGGCCTTCGCCTCGAAGTACGTGTCGCTGATGATCACCGGGTACGACCACTACGTGAACATCCCCATGTCGACCCGCCAGGGCGATTTCGAGCAACCGGAGAAGATGCTGATCTTCAGCGAGCGCACCGACGGCTACGAGAGAGGCGAGCAGGTCGAGGGTGTCGACCGCTATTTCGAGGCCACCGGTGACTTTCTCTCGGCCGTCTTCCGCGTCATGCCCCATGCCAACGAACCGGAGCGCTTCGAGCGCATCAAGGACCAGATGCAGTCGGTCGAGCTGCTCACCCTGTCCGAGCTGCGCGGCGAGGAGCCCAAGCCGACCGACGAGCCCGAGATGCCTCCGGTGGGGGAAAAGGACGTGGATGTCTTCGAGAAGAACCTGCTCGAGGTGATGCAGTTCGTGTTCAACCACACGACCTTCGATCCGGACAGCGAGCTCGATCAGAAGGTCCTGGCCGCCTACGAGCCGCTCGGCGTGGCGCCGGGCCAGCCCGACGACCCGGACCGGGTCGAGACGCTCGACGGCCGGCGCGTCCGCCAGGTCGCCGAGCGGATCGAGGCCGAGGAGATGGCCAGGGCCGACCGGCTGGCCGCCAGCACCGGGCTGTTCAAGCGCAAGGGCGAGATCGGGCTGGACCTGCTGCTGTTCCAGTCCGTCTTCGGCCCCATCGGCCAGCCGGCCGTCGAAGCCGTCTATCCCGCCATCACGACGACCGACGGGGCGCCGATGAACGCGCAGCACGACTACGTCATTCGCATGACCGGCCGACGACTTGCCCCCCGCCGAGGCCTTCTGGTCGATGACCCTCTACGACACGGAGAACGGCTTCTTCATCCCCAACGACCGCAAGAAGTACAGCGTCGGCGAGAACGGGGGCATGAAGCTCGACGAGGACGGGGGCATCGCGATCTACATCGCCGCCGAGAAGCCCGAGAGCGTGCCGGAGGAGAACTGGCTGCCGCTCGAGCGCGGAGACTACGGTATCGACGTGGTCCTGCGCCTGTATGTCCCCGACCTGGAGAAGTTCAAGACCTGGGAACCGCCCAAGGCCGAGCTGATCGAGGCCGGATAGCGGATCTGCTGGAGCGGATGGGCTACCGCCCCCGTTCAGCTGCGTCGTGAGCCGGAGCTTCGCGAGAATTGGAAGGAGTACATGAAGACCAAGGCAAGCAGAATGAAGGCAGCATTCGTTGGCGTCATCGGCCTGGCCTTGCTGCAGGCCTGCGTTTCCGCCCGGGATCTGCCCGACGTGCAGGAGACGCAGGCCATCGCCAGGGACGCGTACGTGTGGGGCTTCCCGATGGTGATGAACAACAAGACGCTCTACAGCTACGTGATCGACACCGACAACCCCGACTACAAGGGGCCGTTCAACCAGGTGAGCTGCGAGGCGCGGCTGTTCACGCCCGAGGACCGGGCGGTGGTCACACCCAACGCCGACACGCCATACTGCATGTTCTGGCTCGACCTGCGGGCGGAACCCCTGGTGCTGACGGTTCCCGAGGTGGCGCCCGAGCGCTACTACTCGTTCCAGCTCATCGACTGGTACACCCACAACCTCGCCTACGTCGGGACGCTGAGCACCGGCAACGACGCCGGGACCTATCTCATCGCCGGCCCGCGCTGGGATGGCACGGCGCCGGAGGGCGTCGATGACGTCCTGCAGAGCGAGACCGATCTCGTGTTCGTGGTCGTGCGAACGCAGCTCTTCGGCCCCGACGACCTGGCTCCGGTCGAGGAGATCCAGGCGGAGTACGAGGTCGAAGCGCTGAGCGCATTCCTCGGCACCGAGCCGCCGCCGGCGCCGCCGACGCCCGACTTTCCGGCCTGGGAAGAGGGAGCACAGTTCGACGAGCGGTTCTACGGCTTCCTCGACGTCGCCATGGATCTGCTCGGGGCGCCGGCGCCGGGACGTGAGGAGCTCTGGGAGCGCCTGGCCCGGCTCGACCTCGGGCCGGGCCACGACTTCGACTTCGCGGCGCTGCCGCCCGAGATCCGGGAGGCCATGAAGGCGGGCCGGGAGGCCGGATTCGCCGACATGGAGGCGTTCATCGAGGCCCACTCCAAGGACCCGCTCACCAGCGGTCGGATCTTCGGCACCCGCGAGTTCCTCGCCGACAGCGCCAGACGGAACTTCGACCTTGACAACGCCGACCTGCTGCGATCGGTGGCGGCGCACCTGGGCCTGTACGGCAACTCGGCTGCCGAGGCGATGTACCCCACCTACCGCACCGACGCCGCCGGCGCCCCCCTGGACGGATCGGCCCACCGGTACAGCCTCACCTTTGAAGAAGGTCAGCTCCCGCCGGTCCAGTCCTTCTGGTCGCTGACCCTGTACAACGGCCCGACCCAGCTCTTCGTCGACAACCCCATCGACCGCTACCTCCTCAACTCGACGATGACGGACGACTTCCGCTTCAACGGCGACGGCTCGCTCACGCTGCTCATCCAGAGCGACGCGCCGGAGCAGCGGTGGGAGTCGAACTGGCTGCCGGCGCCCGACGGGCCCTTCTACCTGGTGCTGCGGCTGTACGGTCCGGAGCCCGAGGCCCTGGACGGGACCTGGACACCACCTCCCGCTGCTCGAGCTGAAGATGAATGACGTTGGGGTTGAGACACGCGAAACGATTGACGAGGAGGGAACAATGCGCAGCCACTTCGGCGATACAGGCAGGCCTCTCCGGATCATGGTCTCGGCGATGTGCCTGTTGATGGCGTTCGCCCTGCGGGCGCAGGGCGAGACACTCGATACGAGGATGGGAGAGCTCCAGTTCGAGGCGGGCTATCCCACGGAGGCCACTGTCGAGAAGCTTTACGACGAGCTGGACTTCCAGAGAGCCGTGCAGGCCTATCTCTGGGCCCTGCCCATGGCGTCCTACGGGGCGATGGCGGACGCACACAAGGCACTCCGTCGCGGCCGAGCGGCCCGAAGGCGTGCCGGAAGAGAACTGGCTGGCGATCATCCGCCGTGATGAGACCCTGGACCTCGTCCTGCGGATCCATGCGCCCGATCTCGAGCGCCTGACGACCTGGGAGGCGCCCAAGGCCGAGCGAATCGAGTAGACGGGAACGAAGCTCCCCTCACGCACGAAAACCGGCCAACGGGGCCGGCCTTCGTTCCCGCGTGCGGCCGCCCGACGGGCGGCCCAAGGGTCTAGCCTCAGGTGAAGCCGCCGCGGGGGGCGCAGCCTCCGCCACCGAGGCTCATGCCGCCCCCCGACGAGCCGGCAAAGGTCGAGTACTCCTTCTCGACGTCGGTCGTCCCGCAGGCCGGGCACTCGAGTCCCTCGGAGCCCTGCCCCACCCGCTGGAGCACCTCGAAGCGACTGTCGCACCCCGCGCAATGGTATTCGTAGAGCGGCACTGACGGTCCTCCCGGGCCCACCACTCGGGGCCCTTCCAACCCATGAGAGCCAGTTTCACCCGAAAAGGATTCAGGGCGCAACGGGCCGAGTGCGCCGTGTGCGCCGTGGGGTCTATGGCACGAGGATGTCAAACCGTCTAAGCTTGCCGGTCGAGTCACCGCGGGCGCGGTGAGAGATGCCATGGCCGAGATGCCCAGGAGCCCCCACCGGCGCTACAACCCCCTGCTGGACGAGTGGGTCCTGTGCTCCCCCCACCGCCTCGAGCGCCCCTGGCAGGGACAGGTCGAAGACGAGGTGCCGGAGACCCGCCCCCGGTTCGATCCGTCCTGCTACCTCTGCCCGGGCAACACCCGCGCGGGGGGTCACGTGAACCCGGACTATCCCACGACCTTCGTCTTCGACAACGACTACCCGGCCCTTCTGCCCGAGAGCGCCTCTCCCCCGACGGACGAGGGAGGGCTCCTGGTCTCGGAGCCGGCCACCGGGCGCTGCCGGGTCATCTGCTTCTCGCCCCGCCACGACCTGACCCTGGCCCGGATGCCCCCGTCCGAGATCCGCCCCGTCGTGGACACCTGGGCGGAGGAGACCGCGGCGCTCGGCTCCGACCCCGCCATCCGCTACGTCCAGGTGTTCGAGAACAAGGGCGCGATGATGGGCTGCTCCAACCCGCACCCTCACTGCCAGATCTGGGCCACCGGCCACGTGCCCCTGGTGCCGGCGCGCAAGCTGGCGAGCCAGCGGGCCTGGTACGAGCGGCACGGGCGGGACCTCGTGGGCGACTACCTCGAGCGCGAGCTGGCCGAAGGGGAGCGCCTCGTTTGCCGCAACGATCACTGGGTGGCGCTGGTGCCGTGGTGGGCGGTGTGGCCCTTCGAGGTCATGCTCGTCCCGGTGCGCCGCGTGGCGGACATGCCGTCGCTCCAGAGCGCAGAGCGAGAGGCCCTCGCCGAGATCCTCCAGCGGGTCAGCGTGCGCTACGACAACCTCTTCCGTACATCCTTCCCCTACTCGATGGGTTTCCACGGACGGCCCACAGACGGGGAGGAGCACCCGTGGTGGCGGCTCCACGCTGTTTACTACCCGCCCCTGCTCCGATCCGCGACGGTGCGCAAGTTCCTCGTGGGGTTCGAGCTCACCGCCGAACCCCAGCGGGACCTCACGGCGGAGGATGCCGCGGCCCGGCTCCGCGACCAGAGCGAGTCCCACTTCCGACAAGCGAGCAAGACATGACCGAGTCCTCCGGGATCGACCCCGTCCTCCTCGACCGCGCCATCACGCGCTTTGCCGAGCGTTTCGGGGAAGACCCCGCGCCGACGGTGGCAGTCGCCCCGGGCCGCGTGAACCTCATTGGCGAGCACACCGACTACAACGACGGCTTCGTGCTGCCCATGGCCATTGGGCGAGCGGCGGTGGTGGCCTTTCGCCCCCGGTCCGACCGGAAGCTGCGCCTGCACGCGGTGGCCTTCGACGAGACGAAGGAGCTGGACCTCGACTCCCTGGTCGCCCCCGGGGGGGACGAGTGGTACTCCTACGTGGCCGGGGTGGCCTGGGCCTTCGCCTCGGAGGGACTGGAGGTCCGGGGTCTCGACGCGGTGGTGGACGGCGACGTCCCGCTCGGGGCCGGGCTGTCCTCGTCCGCGGCGCTGGAGATGGCCACGGCTCGGGCCCTGGCCGCGGCCGGAGGCCTGGACTGGGACCCGGTCCGGATGGCGAAGCTCGGCCAGAAGGCGGAGAACCAGTACGTGGGGATGAACTGCGGGATCATGGACCAGTTCGCCTCGGCGGTCTCGCGGGACGGCCACGCCCTGCTTCTCGACTGCCGCTCCCTGGAGACGCTCCCGGTCCCGGTGCCCGACGAAACGGCCGTCGTGATCATGGACACCGGTGCCCGACGCTCCCTCGCCGGGAGCGCCTACAACGACCGCCGCGCGGCCTGCGAGAGGGTGGTCGCCCACCTCCAGAAGGGCAATCCCTCCGTCAGAGCGCTCCGGGACGTCACCCTCGAGCTCCTCGAGCGAGCCCAGGGCGAGCTGGACCCGGTGGACCTCAAGCGAGCGCGTCACGTCGTGCCGGAGAACACCCGGCCGGTTCAGATGGCCGACGCCCTCCGGGCCGGCAATCTCGAGCAGGCCGGCGCGCTCATGAACGACTCGCACCTCAGCCTCCGCGACCTCTACGAGGTCTCGTGCGAGGAGCTGGACCTCATCACCGAGATCGCCCGCGAGCAGCCGTCCTGCTTCGGCGCCCGCATGACCGGCGCCGGCTTCGGCGGTTGCTCGGTGGCCCTGGTGAAGGCCGACGCCACCGGTCCCTTCTGCGACACCGTCCTCGCCGCCTACAAGGCGAGGATCGACCTGCCCGCCGCGCTCTACCCCTGTCGCCCCACGCCCGGCGCCCGCCTCCTCCAGGGGGTCAGGTCGTGAATGTTGAATTCCGTCCTCTGGAGAGGACGCTTTCGCCCCCTCATTCACGATTCACGACCTGACCCCTCAGGTCCTGCGCAGGGCCCGTCCGGGACGCGCGCCGGTGTGGACGCCGTCCCGAACGACGGGGACGCCGTTGACCAGGACGTGGGGGATCCCCACCGGGTAGCGGTGGGGATTCTCGAAGGTGGCCTGGTCTCGGACGGTGGCCGCGTCGAAGACGACGAGGTCGGCCTTCATCCCCCGGGCGATGCGGCCCCGATCGCGCAGGCCGACCTGGTCGGCGGGCATGCTGGTCATCTTCCGCACCGCCGTGGGGAAATCGAGGACGGCGCGGTCACGGGCGTAGTGGCCGAGGACTCGTGCGAAGGTGCCGTAGGAGCGCGGGTGGGGGCGGGTCTCGGCGGCGTGTCCGGTGGGAGCCATGCTCGAGCCGTCGGATCCGATCATGACCAGGGGGTGAGCGAGGACACGGTCGACGTTGGCCTCGCTCATGGCGTGTCCCACGAAGCCTACGGCGGTGTCTTCCTCTTCGAGGAGGCGGGCGTAGGCCTCGGGGGGCTCCACCGACCAGCCCTCCGCGATCTCGGCCAGGCTGCGGCCCACGAGGGGACGGTTGGGGGCCGTCTTCACGCTGCTGATGACGATGCGGTCCCAGCTCCCGGGATCCTCCGCCACGTTGGTCTCCACCTCACGGCGGATGCGGGTGCGGGTCTCGGCCTCGTGGAGGCGCCGGAGGATGGCCGGCGTGCCCCCCTCCCGCGCCCATCGGTCCATCAGGATCGTCAGCCCGGTCGAGTAGGCGGTGTAGGGGTAGGCGTCGGCGAGCACATCGACCCCGTCGGCCCGGGCCGACTCGATCAGGTCCAGGGCCGCGCCCTGCTTGGGCCAGTTCACCTCGCCGGCGGCCTTGAGGTGGGAGATCTCCACCCGCACGCCGGCCTGCCGGCCGACCTCGAGGGCCTCTGCCACCGCCTCCAGAAGCTGCCGCTCCTCGTTGCGAATGTGCGAGGCGTAGAGGCCCCCGCGACGCGCCACCACCCGCGCCAGCTCGACGATCTCCCCGGTCGGCGTGAACTGCCCGGGAACGTACTCCAGGCCCGTCGAGAGACCGAACGCCCCCTGCTCGAGACCCTCCCCGAGGGCGCGCACGACTCCCCGAAGCTCGTCGTCGGTGAGCGGACGGTCGATCGGGCCGATCGCGCTCGCGCGCAGCGTCCCCTGTCCCACCAGCAAGGCCTGGTTCACGGAGAGGCCCGCCTGCTCGAGCCGCGCGAGGTACGAGGCGACGTCCATCCAACTCGCCTCGATCCCCTCTTCCCTCCAGCCCGCCAGCCTCTCGGCGACGCCGGCGCCGGCGAGGGGCGCCGCCGAGGACCCGCAGTTGCCGGAGAGCTCGGTGGTGACCCCCTGCCGCACGCGGCTGTCCGCGGTCGGGTAGGCCAGCACCTCGGGGTCGGAGTGGGCGTGGATGTCGATGAAGCCGGGCGAGACGTGGAGCCCGGTCGCGTCGATGACACGCCGGGCCCGTGCCGGTGAGATCGCGTCCAGCGCGACGATGGTGTCGCCGGCGATGCCGACGTCCGCGCGGAACGGCGGCCCCCCCGTCCCGTCGACGACCGTGCCCCCCCGGATCAGGAGATCGAAGGCCGGGACGGGCTCCGCGTGCGCCCGGCCGGCGAAGGCGAGCCCCCCCAGGGCTGCCGAGGACCGACGGAGGAAGCTGCGACGAGGGACCGGGCGGCTCATGGCCGCTTTGTAGCACGTCGGCGCCGCTGCCTCCAGGCCCGGAGTCGACGTTGACCGGCTTCGAGGCGCGGACGTATCCTCCCGGCGACATCGCCGACCGCCCTTCCGGAGGCCGCCATGACACGTCTCGCTCCCCTCGCTCTCGCTCTCGTCCCCCTGGCCGCGAGCGCCACCTCCCAGGAGCTCTTCGAGCTCCCGAAAGGCGTCGCGACCCGCTGGTACTCCTTCGAGAACCCCACCGGCGCTCCGGGCGAAGGCGGACGGGCGAACGAGGGACGCAAGGGGGCGGCCTCCCAGGGCATCCCCGCCGGCGAGACGGTCGTCCTCGCCGACGTCCCCGGACCGGGCATCGTCCGCCGCATCTGGCTCACCGTGCCCGGGCAGGTGGATCTGCTGCGCGGTCTCGTCGTCCGCATGTACTGGGACGACCAGGACTGGCCCTCGGTGGAGGCGCCGCTCCAGGACTTCTTCGGCCTGCCCTTCGGACGCCAGGTGCCCTTCGAGTCCGTCTTCTTCTCCAACCCCGAGGGGCGCTCCTTCAACAGCGTCGTGCCGATGCCCTTCCGGAAGCGCGCCCGGATCGAGATCGTCAACCAGTCGCCGGAGGAGGCCCGGCTCTTCTACGACGTCGACGTGACGGTCGGCGACGCGCTGGCGGACGACGTCGGCTACTTCCACGCACGCTACCGGCGTGAGAACCCGACGACTCCCAGGCGGGACTTCGAGGTCCTTCCCCGGATCGAGGGCCGCGGGCGCTACCTCGGCGCCAACGTGGGGGTGCGGACCACCGTCCACCGCTCACCCCTGTGGTTCGGCGAGGGCGAGCTGAAGATCTACCTCGACGACCCCCGGGAGCTCCCGACGCTGGTCGGCACGGGGACCGAGGACCTCGTGGGATCGGCCTGGGGCCTGGGCCACTTCGACCACCTGTACCAGGGTTGTCCGCTCACGGAGGCGAAGGACGGGGTCTGGGGCTTCTACCGCTACCACGTGCCGGACCCGGTGTACTTCCAGAGGGCGATCCGCGTGACCCTGCAGCAGATGGCGGGAGGCACCGTGAACCAGCTCCGCCGCCTCGCGACCTCCGACCGCCCCGAGCTCATCCGGACACATCGGCCGTTCGATCCCGGCCACTACGGGGGCGCGGCGGGCGAGGACACCTGGGAGAACTTCGAGACCCCGCAGGACGTGTGCGCGACCGCGTACTGGTATCAAGCCCTTCCCTCCCCGCGCTGGCCTCCTCTGGAGGGATACGCCGAGAGGATCGAAGACCTCGGCCGGTAGCCGACCCGTCCCGGCCGACGGCCCCCCGAGGTGCCGGGCCCCGGAAAACAGCTAGAATTCCCCTGCCGGCCCAGGAAGGGGGCGGGAAACACTGCTCGCGCGCGGAATCCACAGCTACCATCGACCGACCCGCCTCGAGGAGGCGGTGGACCTTGCGGCGCAGGGGGTCACGCCCCTCGGCGGGGGAACGCGTTTGCTCGCCTCCGCCCGGGAGCTGCCCAACGTCCTCGACCTGGTGGGCCTCGGGCTCTCCTCGGTGCACGTCGAAGACGAGGATCTCCTGATCGGGGCCACCACGACCCTCCAGGACCTCGTCGAGTCGCCGCTGGCCTATCCGGCGACCGCGGGACTCCTGCCCCTGGCCTGCCGCACCGCCTCGGCCTCGCGCACGATCCGGGGAATGGCCACGCTGGCCGGCGAGGCGATCCACGGCGACCCCGACTGCGAGGTGGCCGCCGCCCTCCTGGCCCTGAACGCCGTCTTCATGGTCGCGCACCCGGAGGAGCCGCGCGAGAGCCCGGCGCTGCGCTTCCTCCGTGACCCCTCGGTCGACCTCGGAGGCGGGGGCCTGGTGCGGGCGGTGATGATCCCCGGAGCGCCCCACGGAACGGCCCTCGAACGAGCGGCGGCCCTGCCCTCGCTCCCACCGCTGGTCTCGGTCGCCGTCGCCACCACGTTCTCGGGCGAGCGGCTCAGCCGGGTCCGCCTGGCCGTGACCGGGCTCGAGGGGCGCCCGGCGCGGATCATCGAGGCAGAGGCCCAGGTCGAGCGCACGGCCGGTGACGACGAGGTCCTCCGGGAGGCGGCCGAGCGTGTGGCCGGGGAGGCCCGCTTCCGCGAAGACGCCCGGGCCTCGGCGGAGCAGCGGCGGCGCCTCGGGGCGGTCCTCACGCTCCGGGCGCTCCGGAAGGCCATCGAGCGCGGGAGGCGGCGCGAGCCGCCCGAAGTTCCCCGTCTCCGCTCGCCCGCCCGGCGGCGCGCGGCCGCGCCGCTCGCGTACTTCACCTCCGGACGCCTCGAGCTCAAGGTCAACGGCCGCAAGCTGCGGGCGGAGGCGGAGGCGCGCACGACCCTCCTCGACCTCCTCCGGGCGGCGGGAGTCTTCGGGGTCAAGTCCGGCTGCGGGGCCGGACGGTGCGGCGCCTGCACGGTGCTCCTGGACGGCCGTCCCGTGGCCTCCTGCATGACGCTGGCCGTTCGGGCCCAGGGGCGAACGGTTCTCACCATCGAGGGACTGGGGACCAGTGAGCGGCCCCACCTTCTCCAGCAGCTGTTCGCGGAGGCGGGGGCCGTCCAGTGCGGGTTCTGCACGCCGGCTCTGATTCTCGGCGCCCGGGCCCTCCTCGACGCGGTGCCCGACCCGACGGATGCCGAGGTGCGGGAGGCCCTGACCGGCCTGTGCCGCTGCACGGGCTACGCGAAGCCCGCTCGGGCCGTCATGGACGCCGCTCGGAGCGGGCGACGGTGACGCTGCGACGAGCCACCGGCGAGGCCGCCTTCGCCGCCGACCTCATGAAGCCGGGCACGCTGCACCTGGCCGTCCGGCGCTCTCCCCTGGCCCACGCCCGGGTCAGAGGCTCCGACCTCGCCGATGCTCGGGGGCTCCCCGGGGTGGTGGAGGCACTGACCGCCGACGACGCGGGCGGACTCCTCGATCCCGTTCTCCACTACGTCGGCGACCGCGCGGCCGTGGTGGCCGCCGAGGACCCCGAGCTCGCCCGACGCGCGGCCGAGCTCGTCCGCCTCGACCTGGAGCCGCTCCCCCCGGTGCTCGACCCGGAGGCGGCGCTCGGGGATGCCGCACACGTCGTCGGCCGCGTCGAGGTGGACGTCGGCGACGTCGAGGGCGCGCTCGCGGGCGCCGATCGCGTCATCGAGGGCACGTGGATGTTTCCCTTCGCTCCCGCGGTTCCCCTCGAGCCCCCCATCGCCCTGACCTGGCTCGACGAGGACCGGCGCCTCGTGGTGCGCACGTCGGCGGAGTCACCCTTTCGCGTGCGAGGCCTGCTGGCCGACCGGCTGGGTGTCCCCGCGGCCCGCGTCCGCGTGGTGCGCCCGCTCGTGGCGGGTGGCGCGGGGGGCCGCTCGAACGTCCTCATCGAGGATCTGTGCGCCCTGCTCACCCTCCGGACCGGCCGGCCCGCCCGCCTCGCCCTCTCCGCCGAGGAGGAGCTGACCACCTGTCCCGGGCGGCCGCCGCAGCGGGTTCACATCGGGCTGGCCCTGAGGGGGGGGCGGGTCAGCGGTCTGCATCTGCGCCTCCTCGTCGACATCGGGGGGAGCCGGGAAGGGGTCGGGGACCTCCTCCGCTCGGCTGGCCGTCAAGCCCTCGCGCTCTACGGGGTGACCAGCGTCCGTTTCGAGGCGGTGGCGGTGCGGACCAACCGGCCGCCCACCAGCGCGCCCCGCGGCGCCGACGACGAAGCGGCCTTCGCCCTCGAGTGCGCCTTCGACGAGGCGGCGGCCGCCCTCGGCGAGGACCCGGTGGCCTTCCGCGAGCGTCACCTCCGGCGCCCCGGCAACAGCGGCGCCAGCGTCTTCGCCGAGCTGGAGGAGACGCCGGGAGCGGCGGATGCGCGGAAGATCGGCGAGGTCCTGCAGGCGGCGGTGAAGAGGGTGAGCTGGAGCGCCCGAGGCGAAGCGCCCGAACGGTCGGGTCCGGTCCGCCACGGACTCGGGGTCGGGCTGGCGCGCCGCTCGGCCGGGACCACCGGCGGCACCGGGGCCGCGGCCTCCCTGCACCTCCTCGAGGACGGCTCCTTCACCCTCGCCGCCGCCCCGGCCTCGGCGGGCGGGGCCGACGAGAACGCCTTTGCGTCGGCGGCGGCCGCCCTCCTCGGAGTGCCGACACGTCGCGTGGTCCCGGCAGCGGTCGACACGGACTCCGCTCCGTTCGAGGTGGGCGACCCCTCGCCCGCCTTCTTCGCGGCCGGCCGCGCCGTCGAGCAGGCGGCGGAGCTGGCCCGGGAGCGCATCCGCCAGGCCGGCGCGCGGATGCTCGAGACGGACCCAGAGGCAGTCGAGATCGCGGAGGGCGCGGTGCGGGACGCCGGCGGGCGCGCGGTGAGCTTCGCGGAGGTGGGAGCGGCGGCCCTGCGGGACGGACAGCCGCTCGTCGCCACCGCCGCCCCGTCCGCCGCCAGCACGCCGGCATCGGACGCCGCGGTCTTTGCCGAGGTCGAGGTCGACACCGAGACGGGGGTGGTGCGGGTGCTGGGCCTCACGGCGGTCCTGGCCGGGGGCCCCTTCGAGGACCCGCGACCCGCCGAGGGGCAGGTCGAGGGTGCCCTCGCCGTGGCCCTCGAGCGGGCCCTGGCCGCGGGTGTGCCCTTCGACGTGGCCGGCGTCCCCGTCACCCCCCCTCTGCGGGGATGGCCCCTGGTCGCCGCGGCTGACGTGGCGCCGGCCTCGGTGACCTTCCTGGCCAACGGCGAGTCCTCCACGCGCTTCGGGGCGGTGGCCGTGGGTGAGGCGGCAGGCCGCGCCGCGATCGCGGCCATCGCGTCGGCAATCGGCCACGCCACGGGGGGTAAGGTGCGCTCGCTCCCCCTCGACCCCGGGGCGGTGCTCGAGCTCCCAGGGCGAGGTTGACCAGCCGGGCGCGTCGGGGACCCTGGCCCCGACCTGCGACCGCCCTCCTCGCCGCCTGGAGCGAAGGGTACGGCCTCTCGACGCTGCGCGCGGATCTGCTCGCCGGCGTCGTCGTGGGCATCGTTGCCCTGCCCCTCTCGATGGCGCTCGCCATCGCCTCGGGAGTCCCCCCGCAGCACGGGCTGTACACCGCGATCGTGGCCGGCGGGGTCGTCCCCCTTCTCGGGGGCTCACGGGTGCAGGTCACCGGCCCCACCGCTGCCTTCGTCGTCGTCCTCGCGCCGGTCGCCCACCGGTTTGGCCCGGCCGGCCTGCTTCTGGCGACCGCGATGGCCGGCGCACTCCTGCTTCTGCTGGGCGTCGCCCACCTGGGGCGGCTGATCGAGTTCGTCCCCTATCCGGTCACGACCGGCTTCACCGCGGGGATCGCCGTGGTGATCGCCACCCTTCAGGTCAAGGACCTGCTCGGGCTGAGCGTGCCGGAGATGCCCGAGCACTTCCTCGAGCGCGCGGCCGCCCTCGCCCGGGCCCTGCCGTCGTCGCACTGGCCCGACGCCGCCATCGGAGGACTCACTCTCGCTACGCTCCTGCTCTGGCCGCGGCTCACGCGCCGGGTGCCCGCCCCGCTGATGGCCCTCACGGCGGCGGCGGTAACGGCCGCCGTGGCCACGCGTGTACTTCCGGGCTTCGAGGTCGCGACCATCGAGAGTCGTTTCTCCTACCGCATGGGCGGGGCCACCGGGGCTGGCATCCCGCCGCTGCCGCCCCTTCCCGTTCTCCCCTGGTCGCTGGCCGGCGCCGACGGCCGGCCCCTGGAACTCTCGCTCGACCTCGTGCGGCAGCTCCTCCCCTCGGCGTTCGCCATCGCCGTCCTCGGAGCGATCGAGTCCCTGCTCTCGGCGGTCGTCGCGGACGGCATGACAGGGGGGAAACACGATCCCGACGCCGAGCTCATGGCTCAGGGCACGGGCAACCTGATCGCCCCCTTCTTCGGGGGCATCGCCGCCACCGGGGCCATCGCCCGAACCGCGATCAACATCCGCTCCGGTGCCCGCTCGCCCCTCGCTGCCTCCTTCCACGCCGTGGTCGTGCTCGCGGCCGTGGTCTCGCTCGCGCCGCTCCTCGGCCATCTCCCGATGGCCTCGCTCGCCGCCCTCCTCCTTCTGGTCGCCTGGAACATGAGCGAGCGGGACCACTTCCTCCACATACTGCGCGTCGCGCCGAGGCACGACGCGGCCGTGCTCCTCGTCTGCTTCGGCCTGACCGTGGCCTTCGACATGGTCGTCGCCGTCTCGGTCGGCGTCGTGATGGCGGCGCTTCTCTTCATGAAGCGCATGTCCGACGTGGCCGAGGTCCGGCTCGTGGACGCGCAGATCCACTCCTTCGATCAGCCGCTGCCCCGCGGGGTCGTCCACTACGAGGTCGCCGGTCCCCTCTTCTTCGGGGCGGCACAGAAGGCGATGGCCGCGCTCGAGGCGGTCGACACCGGCGTCCGCGTGGTGCTTCTCGACCTTCGGTCCGTCCCCGTGCTCGACGCGACCGGCCTCGTGGGCCTGGAATCCGCATTCGAGCGGCTGCACCGGGCCGGAGCGCTGGTGGTTCTGGGGGGAGTCCAGCCGCAGCCCCTGCGCGTCATGGCCCGGGCGGGGTGGCGCGAGCGTCACGGCCGCATCGTCATCTACCGCTCCTTCGAGCATGCCGTCGAGCAGGTGCGCAGGGCCTTCGAGTAGAGGCCGGCGGCCGAGGCATCCCGTATACTCCCCCGAGCCGGTCTCCTCACGCGTTCACGCGGAGGTCCTGTTTGAAGAGTTCTCTCGCCGTCTTGCTGGCTCTAGTCGCTCTCGCCCCGGCCAGGGCCCTCGCCCAGACCTCCCCCTTCCTCCCCGAGGACCTCCAGCGGACGCTCGTGAACGAGATCTCCGGGGACCGCTCCTTCGAGCACCTGCGACAGATCACCCGCTATCACCGGACCGGCCCGGGGCGCGACTTCTGGGCCGCGGTCGAGTACATCCGCTCCTCGGCGGAGGCGGCCGGGCTCGAGGACGTGAAGGTGATCCGGCAGGACTGGCAAGGGCACCCGTGGAGCTGCCTCTCCGGGGAGGTCTGGCTGCTCGGGCCCGAGCCGGTGAAGCTCGCCGACTTCGGCGAGATCGCGGTCTCCATCGCCGACCACAGCCGGACCACGCACGTGAGGGCCGGCCTCGTCGACGTGGGAGACGGGACCTCGGCCAGCGACTACGAGGGGATCGAGGTGGAGGGCCGCGTCGTGCTCGCCGCGGGCGGCGCCGCGGCCGTGATGCGCGAGGCCGTGTGGCGGCGGGGCGCCCTCGGGGTCGTGTCCTACGCCTCCAACCGCCTGCAGCCTTTCGATGCGCCGGACCAGGTGGCCTGGAGCCAGATTCCCTACGAGGCACAGGGAGTGAACGGCGTCGAGGACGGGACCCGGGGGACGTTTGCGGTCATGGTCTCGCCTCGACGGGGTCACTGGCTCCGCGAGCGCCTCGCCACCGCCACCGAGCCGATCGAGGTCTCCGTCGACATCGAGGCCGAGGACAGCGGGCCGCGAGAGCAGGGCATGGTCGAGGCCTGGATCCGCGGCCGGGAGATCCACGACCAGCAGGTCGTGCTCCTCTCCCACATCCAGGAGGAGAAGACCTCGGCCAACGACGACGGCAGCGGGTGCGCCAACATGCTCGAGATCGGGCGCGCCCTCGCGCGGCTGGTGCGAGAGGGAAGGATCCCGCGACCCCGCCGCGACATCCGCTTCTGGTGGGTGAACGAGCTCTCCAGCCAGCCCCAGTACTTCCGCGACCACCCCGAGACCCCGGGGCAGATGCTCGTCGCCCTGAACCAGGACATGGTGGGCGCACGTCAGAGCTGGGGCGGACGGGTGCAGTACGCCTCCCGGCTGCCCTGGAGCCTGCCCCACCCCCTCGACGACGTGATGGAGAGCGTCCTGGGCGCGATCCGCGACGGCAACACCTCCTACCTCGCCAACCGCGGCACCGGCCAGCCCCAGCCGTTCCTGCAGGAGGTGCGGGCGGTCAAGGGGTCGCGCGAGCCCTTCCACGCGCGCATGGTCCCCTACTTCGACTCGACCGATCACCACTCCTTCACGCCGCGCCACATCGGGGTGCCGGGGACCAGCCTCACCAACTGGCCCGACGAGTGGATCCACTCCTCGGCCGACGACCTCGAGAACGTCGACGCCACCCAGCTCGAGAGAAACGCGCTGGTGGTGGCGGCGGTGGCGCACTACTTCGCCGCCCTCGAAGACGACGACGTGGCCGCCCTGGCCGCCTATGTGGCCGCGCGGGGCCGGGCGCGGGTCGCCGTGGACGCGGCGACGGCGGTGGCGCACCTGGCCCAATCGAGCAGCCAGGAGCGGGCGGCGGCCTGGGCCGAGGCCTCAGCGCTGGTGCGAGAAACGCACGCGAAGGAGGGGCGGGCCCTGGCGTCCCTGGATCGCCTCGACCCCGCCGGCCGGGCGCGAGAGATCGTCGCCGGAGCCCGGCGGCAACTCGAGGGATCCCGACGAGCCGAGATCCAGGCCCTCGAGCGGGCGTACGTTGCCCTGACCGGCGCGCCGCCGCCGGTGCCGGCGCCGGACGAGGCGGCCCGGGCCATGGCCCGGACGGTCTACGCCCCGGGCGGCGACGCCGCGGAGCTGAGCCGGAGACTGAGGAAGGTCGAGGCCCCCGGCGAGCTGCATCCCCTCATGACGTTCGAGGTCCTGAACTTCGCCGACGGGACGCGCACGGCCTGGGAGATCTACGAGGCGGTGGCGGCCGAGGCGCTCTCGGCCGGGCACTGGTACTACGGGACGGTCACCCCGGCCCACGTCCAGGCCGTGCTCGACTCCGCGGTGAAGGCCGGCGCCCTGACGATGACGGATCGCTGACAGGCCGTCGATCCGTCATCCTTCGGCACATCGCTCGAGAGGCCTCCGAATCACTCAGGCCCTCTCCTCAGCACCGTGCTCCACCCCTGCACGTCGAGCCCCACTCCCGCCGCTGGTGCCCCGGCGATCCGTCGGCCGCCGGCCCCAGACTCAAGACGATGACGATGGGAGGCCCCTGAACAGCTCGAGCGCGGCGGCGAGATCGACGTTGCCGCCGGAGATGACGAGGCCGACCCGGCGACCGGCGACCTCCACCGCTCCTTCCATCGCGGCGGCGAGGGCCAGGGCCCCGGTGGGCTCGACCACGAGCTTCATCCGCTCCCAGACGAAGCGCATCGCCCGCACGAGGGCGTCGTCGGGGACCGTCACCATGTCGTCGACGTTCTCCAGGACGAGCGGGAACGTCAGCTTTCCCAGGTAGGGAGTCCGGGCCCCGTCGGCGATGGTCGGCGGGTTGTCCACGGTGTGGAGAACACCGGTCCGGAAGGAGCGGGTGGCGTCGTCCCCGGCCTCGGGCTCGACCCCGATCACCCGACAGCGCGGGCTCAGCCGGCGTGCCGAGAGCGCCGAGCCGGAGAGCAGCCCGCCTCCCCCGCAGGGCACCAGGAGGAGGTCGAGGTCCCCCACCTCCTCGATCAGCTCCCGGGCCGCCGTCCCCTGCCCGGCGATGACGTCGGCGTGGTCGTAGGGGGGGATGAGGTTGGGGTGGCCCTCCTGCCGGAGGCGCTCGGCGATGTCCTCGCGCTTCTCCTTCGCCGGGTCGTAGGGAACGATGCTCGCCCCGTAGCCCTCGGTGGCCCGGCGCTTGGCCGCGGGCGCGTTCTCGGGCATGACGATGGTGGCCGAGACGCCCAGGAGCCGGCTGGCGAGGGCGACGGCCTGGGCGTGGTTCCCGGACGAGTACGTGAGGACTCCCCGCGCGCGCTCCTCCGCCGAGAGCCTGGCGATGGCGTTGTAGGCCCCGCGGAACTTGAAGGCCCCCGCCCGCTGGAGGTTCTCGCACTTCAGGAACAGGCTCGCCCCGAGCCGACCGTCCAGCGTGCGCGACGTGGCCACCGGCGTCCGGTGGGCCACGCCCTCGAGCCTCTCCGCGGCCCGGATCACGTCATCGAAGGTCACCGTCGCGGTGCTGGCGTCGGGCACGATTCGCCGATACCCTCCCTCTCTGCCGCCGGCGGGCGGGCGGACCTGACACTTATCACACTCCCCCCCGGGTCCGGGCGAGAGGAGATCCGGGCCCGGCCGTGCCGCGGGCACCCACGGGTCCACTGCTCGTGGTACGTTCCGGTTGCCGCCACGTGGCGACGAGAACAGACGATCGACCTCTTTCCCAGCTCACGAGGGAGTGAACCGATATGAGTGGATCCCGCCGGCAGTTCCTCCAACGCTCCACGGTGGCCGCGGCCGGGCTCGGCCTGGCCGGGTCGACCGAGGCCCTCGCCGCCCCCGCACGTCCGGTCGCCGCCAGCGACACGCTCCGGTTCGGGGCGATCGGCGTCAACGGCATGGGCTGGGCCGACATGAGCTCCGCACTGAAGATCGACGGAGTGGAGTGCGTGGCGTTGTGTGACGTCGACCAGAGCGTGCTCGACGAGCGCAAGAAGGACGTCCTCGACCGGCAGCACCGGGCACCGAAGCTCTACGGCGACTACCGCAAGCTGCTCGAGGACCCCAGCATCGATGCCGTGATCATCGGCACCCCCGACCACTGGCACTGCAGGATCCTGGTCGACGCCCTGGCCGCAGGCAAGCACGTCTACTGCGAGAAGCCCCTGGCCAACTCCATCCAGGAGGCGAAGGCCATGCTCGCGGCCACGAAGGGGTCCGACCGGATGGTGCAGATCGGCCAGTGGCAGAGAAGCGGCGAGCACTACGAGGAAGCGCTGGCGGTGGTGCGCTCCGGGGATCTCGGCAACATCCGCCTGGTGAAGACCTGGGCCTACCAGGGCTGGATGAAGCCGGTGCCGGTCCGGCCGGACTCGGACCCGCCGGTGGGCGTGGACTACGCCATGTGGCTGGGCCCGGCGCCCACTCGTCCCTTCAACCCCAACCGCTTCCACTTCAACTTCCGGTGGTTCTGGGACTACGCCGGAGGCCTCATGACGGACTGGGGTGTCCACGAGATCGACATCGCCCTGTACGCCATGAACGCCCGGGCCCCGAAGTCGGTGATGGCCTCGGGCGGCAAGCTGGCCTATCCGGACGACGCCTCCGAGACCCCGGACACCCTCCAGGCGGTCTTCGAGTATGACGGCTTCAACATGCTCTGGGAGCACGCTACCGGGATCGACGGCGGCAACTACGGGCGCACCGAGGGGATCGCCTTCATCGGGAACAACGGAACCGTGGTCGTGGACCGCGGCGGCTGGGAGCTGATTCCGGAGACGAAGGAGGTCGACGGGCGCCGGCGCTTCCGCCTGCCGGCGGTCCCGAAGGTGAGCACCCCCCGGAACGCCAGCTACCTGGACGATCACACCCGCAACTTCGTCGAGGCCATCCGGAAGAGCGACGCCTCCATCCTCAGGTGCGGCATCGAGAGCGGCAGCGTGGCCGCAATCAACGCCCACATGGGCAACATCGCCTTCAAGACCGGCCGCAAGATCTACTGGAGCGCGGACACCGGCTCGTTCGAGGGAGACGACGAGGCCAACGCCCTGCTGACGCCCCAATACCACAACGGCTGGACCCTGCCCAGGAGCTAGCCCGGGCGTTGCGGCACCGTTCTCGATCCACTTAGAATCGCTGCATCGGAGAGCAGGCCGGCATGGTCGACTACGCGGAAGGCCTCAAGAAGGACGTCGCCGAGATCAAGTTCCTGATCCACGACCTTCGGGTACGTTGGTTCTTCAACGAGGTCGTCCACTACCACGTCACGCTCGACACCGACCTGGAGATCCACGGCGTGGACCAGGCTCAGGCGCTCCACGGCGCCGACCTCGAGGAGCTCAGGAAGAAGGGGCGGGAGGTCCGCAAGCGCGACCGGGAGTACGCGAGGGCGGTCGAGAACTTCTCGCCGGACAAGACCGTTCTCCGCACCGGGCGGGCCCTGGTGCAGGCCATCTCCGACATGTGCGAGCTGATCCTGAACCCCCTCTGGGGCCGGATCGACCGCGTCCTGGCCTTCCTCCCCGAGGAGTCCCGCTCGGTGCAGTCCCGTTCGCACTACCGGAACTGCATCCGCTGGATCTGCGGGGTCTCCTACCGCCTCGAGCACTTCCTGGCCGAGCAGCGGAACGCGAGCGTCTACGAGGACTTCGACGTGGCCGAGGACCTCCAGGACTTCACCCGCAACGTGGTCTACGGCTACGTCGTGGAGAGGAGCGCGGCCCGCGTCGAGCTGCGGCTCGACCGTCTGGACCGGGCCGTCGTCCACGGACGGCGGCACCGCTTCCGGCGGATGTTCTTCAGCCTGGTCATGAACGCGGTGGACGCCATGACCGGCCGCAAGGTGGGGATGATCAACATCTCCGACGAGGTGGAGGGGGATCGCGTGGCCCTGCGGGTCACCGACAACGGCTCCGGCATGCCTCCGGAGAAGGTTGCGCAGCTCCTCGCGGAGAAGGAGAGCCTGGACGGGGAGCTGCACTCCCTCGGCTTCGTCTTCGTGCGCCAGACCGTGGCCGAGTTCGGGGGCACTCTCGAGATCGAGAGCGAGGTGGGCAAGGGGACCACGATCACCGTTCGACTGCCCCACCTGCCGGACGCGTCGCCGACGCCTCGCAGGCCCTCGGAGTGCGAGAAGCTGGACCTGCTCCAGGAGGGCGGCGACGAGCCCGCTCTGCGCCTCCAGAGGGCCGGAGCCCGGGAGCGGCCTCCACGGCCCGATGTCGAGGAAGACGCGGGATGGGGCCACGCCATAATCGCCGACTACCGGACGTCGGACGCACCTCACCCCGGGTGCATCTTCGCCATCGGCGTGACGGAAGAAGGCGAGGTCGACTACTTCACGCACCGGCCCTACGAGCGGCTCTGGAACATCACCCACGAAGACCTCTCGCCCATGTACTTCGAGGCCACGGTACGGGGACGGCTGGAGGAGGACGAGGAGAAGCAGCCGGTCCTGATCCTCAAGGCCCCCCAGAACATGCGTGAGTACTTCGAGTTCAAGGAGCTCCCGGCCGAGGAGCACACCGCCGAGACCTACGTGCGGATGGTCCACGACGAGTTCATTCGAATCGCGCGCAAGCTCCTGGCCTCGGGCATAGACGCCGCCCTCGGGGTGTACGTCACCGACATTCCCAAGCTCTTCCCCGGCCACCCCGAGCTGCTCGAGAAGGAGCCCTTCGCCCTGGAGGTCCTCGCGCGGCAGAAGCTGACGGCCGAGTAGCGATCCAGCGCCCAACGGGCAGAAACACCTCGGGCCGGGCACCGGGCCCGGCCCGAAGGAGCGGTGTGTCCGGCCCTACTTCTTGGCGCTCGCCATCTCCTCCAGCATCGCCGTGGTCACCGACTTCGGCCGCTCGATGGGGTAGCCGAGGGCCCGGTCCCAGACGATGTTGCACATGACGCCGAGGGCCCGGCCGACGCCGAACATGACGGTGTAGAAGTCGTACTCCTTGATGCCGTAGTACCACTGGATGACGCCGGACTGGGCGTCGACGTTGGGCCAGGGGTTCTTGGCCTTGCCCTGCTCCTCGAGGATCGGCGGCGTGACCTTGTAGAGCACGTCGACGTACTTGAAGATCGGGTCGTCGGGCAGGTGCTTCAGGCAGAAGTTGCGCTGCTCGGTGTAGCGGGGGTCGGTCTTGCGCAGGACGGCGTGCCCGAACCCGGGGATGACCTGGCCGGAGTTGAGGGTGTCCCACACGAACTTCTTCATCTCCTCTTCGGTGGGGATCTTGCCGCCCATCTGCTCCATCACCCCCTGGATCCAGCGCAGGACCTCCTGGTTGGCGAGGCCGTGGAGCGGTCCGGCGAGGCCGTTGATCATCGCCGAGGCCGCGTAGTAGGGGTCGGAGAGAGCGCTGGCCACCAGGTGCCCGGTGTGGGCGCTGACGTTGCCGCTCTCGTGGTCGCTGTGCAGGATGAAGTACAGGCGCGCCACATCGTCGTAGGGCTTCCCGATGCCCATCATGTGGGCGAAGTTCCCGCCCAGGTCCAGCTCGGGGTGCGGGCCGATGTGCATGTCGCCCCGGTACTTCATCCGGAAGATGTAGGCGGCGATGGTGGGCAGCCGGGCCAGGAGATCCATGGCGTCTTCGTAGGTCGGATCCCAGAAGTCCATCTTCGAGAGACCGGCGTTGTAGGCCTGCACGAACCGGGAGTCGCGCTGCATGGCCAGGATCCCCGCCGAGAACATGGTCATCGGGTGGGTGTCGCGCGGCATCGCCCGCAGGACGTCGAAGACGTACTGGGGCACGCGGGCCCGGGCCTTGAACTCCTCGAACACGGCCTCGGCGTCCGCCTTCGTCGGGAGGTCGCCGGTGAGGAGGAGATGGAGGAAGCCCTCCACGTAGGGCATCTCACCGCCCGGCACCTTGGGCAGGGCCTCGAGGGTCTCGGGGATGGTGTGGCCGCGGAAGCGGATCCCCTCGTTCGGGTCGAGGTAGGAGATGTCGGTGACGAGACACTTCACCCCCCGTGCGCCCCCGATGGCCTGGGCGATGGTCACCTCTCCGATCTTGACGTCGCCGTGCTTCTTGAGCAGGGCCGTGGTCCGCGGGCGCCAGTCTTCGATCTTCTCCCGCAGCTTCTCCTTCAGGTTCGACATGGATTCCTCCTAGCCCGAATGATGATGACATCGCCCCCGACGCACAGGCTCCTCCCGCTTCTGCAGGGCCGGTGAAGAGGCTGAGCCTCCAGGTGGGGCACGACCATGCCACGCCGCACCGAGGAACGCTATCATTGGGAGCCGTTGCTCGTCCATGGTCCCGAGGACTCACGTCCCGCGGACCGCCCGCCCGGGGCCGCCGCGCCGCGTTCCGGCGAAGAGACCCCCGCGCGGGCAAGGTCCAGGACCCCGGTCGACCGCCGCCCCTAGGGGCGGCGCCTCCGGGCCCTCCGGTGGTCCGCCAGGACTCGCCCGATGAGCGCCTTCGTCTCGCCCAGGGACGCCCGGTAGCTGACGCACTCCTCGATCTCGGCCGCGCTGAGATGCGCCCGGACCACGGGATGGGCCCTCACTGCCCGCGAGAAGGGCTCCTCGCTCCGACGGGCCTGGTCGGACAGCTCCTTGACGACGGCGTGGGCCCGCGCCCGCCCCACCCCCGTCGCCAGCTTCATCAGCAGGGCCTCCGAGCAGACGAAGCCTCCGGCGCGCTCGAGATTGCGCCTCATGTTCTCCGGCTTGACCACGATGGTCGCCAGGAGGCGCTTCGTCAGCTCGAGCTGCGCGTCCACGAGCAGGCAGGTCTCGGGGACGAACTTCCAGGCCGTCTCGCCCTGCCGGTGATCGTCCTCCCCCTCGGCATGGATGTAGTCGAGGGCGAGCGGCACGTTGGAGCGCAGAAGCCGTCCGAGATACACGATGGACCCGGAGGCCACCGGGTTCTGCTTGTGGGGCATGGCCGAGCTGCCCACCCTGCCCTCGGCGGACTCGGCCACCTCGTCGATGCCGGTCTGCTGCAGGGTGTGGATGTTCTGGGCGATCTTGCCGAGGGTGGCCGAGAGCATGCCCAGGTGCACGACGAACTCGGCCAGCCGGTCGCCCGCGGTCTTCACGGGTATCGACGGCACGCCGAGCCCGAGGCGCTTCATCAGGCCGGCCTGCACCCGCCGTCCGGCCCGCCCGAGGGAGGCCAGGGTCCCCACCGCGCCCCCGAACTCACCCACGAGCACGCGGCGGCGGCCCTCCCGCAGCCGCTCCTCGGCCCGGAGCATCTCGTCGAGCCACACCGCGGCCTTGAAGCCGAAGGTGACCGGGAGGGCGTGCTGACCGTGCGTGCGCCCGGCCATGAGGGTCTCGCCGTGCTTCTCGGCGAGGTCGGCGAGAAGACTGGTCACCGCGGCGACGTTGTCGAGGATGACGACGTAGCTCTCCTTCACCTGCAGGACCAGACCGGTGTCGAAGATGTTCTTGCTCGTCGCGCCCCAGTGAACGTACCCCGCCGCCCGCGGCGAGAGCCGGGCCCTCAGCGCGTCCACCAGCGGCACCACCGGATTCCAGGTCCGGTCGAATCCACGCTTGAGCCCCCGGAGGTCGAGCTTCTCGAGGCGGGCCCGGCGAGAGATCTCCCGGGCCGCGCCCCGGGGCACCAGCCCCAGCTCGGCCTGCACCTCCGCCAGCGCCCCCTCGACGTCGAGCCAGCGCTGGAGCGTGGCGCGATCGTCCCAGAGCGCGCGCATGGCGGCGCTCCCGAAGCGGTCCTTGAAGTAGAAGGAGTCGAAGACGGTGGACGGCATCGCGCCCATCCTAGCCCACCTCGGGGGACGCCGCCGGGCCCGGCGGGCCGGTGCCGACTCAGACCACGACGGCGCGGGCGGAGCGTCCGCTCCGGCGCACCTCCAGCCGGGCCGGCATCCGCTCCGCAAGCTCGCGCACGTGGGTGACGATGCCCACCAGCCGCTGGCCTCCGTGCAGGGCGTCGAGCGCGGCGACCACGGTGTCGAGGGTCTCGCCGTCGAGGGCGCCGAACCCCTCGTCGAGAAACAGGCTCTCGAGGGCCTCCACCGCCCGGCCCCCGGCGGAGAGCCGGGCCAGGCTCTCGGCCAGGGCCAGGGCGAGGGCCAGCGAGGCCAGGAAGGTCTCCCCCCCGGAGAGCGTCTTGACCGAGCGCACGCCGTCGGCGTTCCAGTGGTCCACGACGAAGAAGTCCTGCTCGGCCCGCGCCCCCTCGGGGGCCACCTCCCCCGCGCCCAGCTGCAGCGCGTAGCGGCCCTGCGAGAGCCCCTCGAGGTGGCGGGACCCGTCCTCGGCCAGGCGGCCCAACGCCTCCTCCTGGATCCAGGCCACCAGCTCGTTGGCCCGGAGATGGTCGGCCAGCGTCTTGAGGAGCGCGGCTGTGGCGTCGAGCCCCTGCTTCCTCTCCCGCAGCTCCGCCGCCCGCTCGATCTTGCGGCCGATCCGCTCCACCTCTCCCTTGAGCCTCCCCACCCGCGCCGCGAGGTCGCGCGACTCGTCCTGGCGGACCGTGCGGAGGGCCTCGAGGACGTCGACCTCGTCCCGGCCGGCGCCGGGGGCCTCGAGGCCCTCCCAGTCGCCGGCCGCGGCCAGGCTCAGGAGGGGGGGAAGGCTCTGCTCGACCAGGCCCTCCACCTCGGCGCGGCGAGAGGCCATCTCCTCGAGCCGGGCCCGGGCGGCCTCCCTCTGGCCGGACGCCCCCGCCAGGTCCTTCTCCAGGGCGACCCGCTTTCTCTCGAGCTCCCCCCGGGCGGCCTCCAGCCGCGTCCTCTCCGCTCGAGCCCGCTCCAGGCCGTCGAGATCGGAGGCGATGCGCGCGACGAGCCCGGCCGCCTCCCCGAGGTCGTCGTCGCCGAACCCGGCCTCGCGCAGTCGCTCCTCGAGGGTGCCCGCCTGCGATGCGAGCTCCCGGGCCCGCTCCTCGAGCTGAGCCAGGTCCTTCTCCGCGCCGGCTCGCTCTCCCGCGGCCCTCTGGAGGGCCAGGCGGGCCTTCTCCGCCGTGGCGATCGCGGCGCGCGCGGCCCGTTCCGCGGACTCCACCCTCTTCGTCGCCGCGTCGAGGGCCGGGGCTCTCCCTTGCGGCACCTCCGGGACCTTCTGCTCGCACACCGGGCACGGCTCTCCGGCCCGGAGCTCACGCCGCAGCGCCACCGCCGCGTGCTGCCGGTGGGTCTGCTCACGGGCCTCCCGAGCCGCCTCGAGCACGGCCTCGGCCTCGGCGCGCCCCTCTTCGGCCCGGGGCACCGCCGCCTCGGCGGCGGCGAGGGCCTTCCGGGCGGTGGCCAGGGCCTCCTGGCGGACGGCCCGCTCCTGCGCGACGCGCCCGCCCCTCTGCCGCAGCCCGACCAGCTGCTCTGCGGTCGGCTTCGCGAGCACGAGCCGGGTGTGCCGGTCGGGGTCGAAGCCCAGGCCGTCCATCCCGTCGGACAGCGCCTTCACCGCGCTCTCGAGACCGGCCCGCGCCTCGTCGCCCCGGGTCAACACCTCCTCCGCCTGCCGCAGTCGCTTCTCCTCGGCGGCCACGTCACGAACGAGGGCCTCTCGCTGCCGGCGGGCGGTGCGGATCGTCCCGGCCAGGTCCAGCCCCTGCTCCAGGGCGGCCAGCGCCTGGCCCACCGCGGCCGCCCCCTCCTCGGCCGCGGCGAGCTCGTCTCTCCGCGTCTCCAGGGTCTCGGGGGTCGCCTCGGCGAAGTCTCTCTCGAGCTGCTCGGCGAGGAAGCCGGACTCCTGGCGGGCGTCGCGGCCCTTTTGGTTGGCCAGCTTCTGCACCGCGTCGTAGATCCCGAGGTTGAGGAGGGAGACCAGGATCTTGCGGCGCTCCTTCGGCTCACCCTTGAGGAACTCGTCGAACTGCCCCTGGGGCAGCACCACCGCGCGCGTGAAGCCGTCGTAGTCGAGGCCGAGGATCCGCTCGATCCGCGTCCGGATCTCGCGGGCCTTGTCGGCCAGGGGCCGTGCCTCGTCGCCCTCGAGGCGCTCGAGGCGCTGCTTCGAGGCCCCGGCCCGACGCGCGGTGCGGGCGAGCCGGTAGCGCTCACCCCCGACCTCGAACTCGAGCAGGACGCTGAGGCGGTCCGCCCCGTGGCTGATGAGCTGCTTGTAGTCGTCGCCGACACGGGGCACCTGCCCGTAGAGGGCGAAGACGAGGGCGTCGACGAGCGACGACTTGCCGGCCCCGGTGGGGCCGGTGACCGCGAAGAGGTCGAGGCCGGAGAAGTCGACGGTCTGCCTCTCCACGAAGGAGGTGAACCCCTCCAACTCGAGACGGAGCGGTCTCACTGCTGCGCCTCCTCGTAGAGGGCGTGGAAGAGCCGCCGAAGCTCTTCCGACGGGGGCGTCCCGTTCTTCCGCTCGTAGTACTTGACGAAGAGCTCCCCGGGCTCGAGGCGCGTCCGGGGGTCCTCCTTCTCCCGCTGGATCTCGGCGGCATTGCGGGGGTGGTCGACGCTGACGTCGAGGGCGTTGGGCAGGACCTCCTTCACCTGCTCGGCCAGCCCCGGCATGGGGACCACGGTCTTGACCCTCACGCGGAGGAAGGCGTCCCCGAGGTCCTTCGCCATGGCCCGCACCTCCTCGAACGAGCCGCTCACGTCCCGCAGGCGACGGCCGGAGGAGAGGGGGACGGACTCGACCGAGGCCACCCTCCCGGGCCGGGCCTCCACCAGGACCACCCGCTTCTCCTGCTCCTTCTCGCCGAAGTCCAGCTCGATGAGAGAGCCGGAGTAGGCCGTCCTCGAGGGGGCGGGGACGTCCTGGGGGCGGTGCAGATGCCCGAGGCCGATGTACTGGAGGGAGGACGGGAGCTGCTGGGGGTTGAGGCCGTAGATGTCGCCGAGGTGGAGGCGGCGCTCCCCGGTGCCGAAGAGCGAGCCCGCCACGAGAAGGTGTCCGATGGCCAGGTTGACGGTGGAGGCGTCGAGACCGGCGACGAGGGCGGCGAGGATCTGCTCCAACCGCTCGGAGTAGGTCTCGAACCAGGTGTGCTCCGGGTCCATGACCGTGCACGCGTCCACCACCTTGCGCTCGGGCACGAAGGGCAGGACCGCCACCCGCGCCTCCTCGCTCCCGTCGCGGGAGGGGACGGAGACCACCCCGCCTCTCGTCGGGGGCCGGACCTCGGGCCGGACGTGGATCCTCAGCCCCTCCAGCAGGGACGCCAGGGCCCCGAGCTTCTTCGGGTGGTCGTGGTTCCCGGCGATCAGGACGACGGCGATCCCCTCGGGCAGGAGCCGGGCCAGGAAGTCGTAGACCAGCTTCTCCGCCTCCGGCGGGGGGGCGGGCGAGTCGAAGACGTCGCCCGCCACGAGGACGGCGTCCACCTTCGCCTCCACCGCCACGCGCCCCACCTCCTCGAGGGCCGCCGCGCACTCGTCCATGCGGGAGCGGGTCCGGAGCGGCTTGCCCACGTGCCAGTCGGCGGTGTGCAGGAAGCGCATGATCTAGCGCTCCCCGATCGACCGCGCTGCCCTGGGGGCTCGGCGGGCACCGCCAGTTCGGCTGCGGGCCCGCAGGCTTCGAAGGGGAAGCAGGGTCCTCGCCGGGGGCCTCGCCCGCCGTGCCCCTCCGCACCCGCCGGCGACCACATCCCCCCAGGCCCCGGGCGCCCTGTCAGTCGTCATCCGTGAAGCCCTTGAAGACGTCGGCCTGGGACACCTTCGCCCTGACCTCGCTCTTGCGCGTGGCCCAGGCCGGGAACGGGAACCGGACGAGGAGCGGCGTGGGGATCTCGGGCTGCTGCACGATCATCGTCCCCGGCTTGAGGATGCCCGCCCTCCCGCGGGCGGCGGCGGAGAGGAAGCCGTACTCGGACCGCTCCGCCTCGGCGGTGTCGAGCCGGCCCACCACCCGGAGGGCGGCGTTGGCGACGATGCGTCCCTCCACCTCGCTCGCCGTCTGCTGCGCCCCCACGAGGACGATCCCGAGGCTGCGCCCGCGCTCGGAGATGTCGAGGAGCACCTCCTTGATCGGCCCCGTACCCTCGCGGGGGGCGTACTTGTTGAGCTCGTCGAGGACCACGAACACCAGGGGGCGGGCGGTGCCGAGGGACTCCTTCTCCTCGAACATCCTCTTGAGGACCGCGCCCACCACGAAGCGCTTGGCCCGATCGTGGAGGGAGTGGATGTCGACGACGCTCACCTGCCGTCTCCTCCAGTCGAGCCGGTGGTCCTCGCGGGCGCCGACGTCGGCCCCCCGGACGAGGTGTCCCACGTGCCGCGCCGCCGCGTGGAGCCGCCGCTCGAAGGCGGCCACCGTCCCCACCGCCGCCGGCTGCGCCCACTGCTCGGCCAGCGAGCGCTCGACACCGCCGGGATCGCGCCCGGTCAGCACCTCGACGAGGGAATCGAAGGAATCGATGCGGCGGCCCTCGACCTCGATCCAGGGATCGGTGGCGCCGCCCGCCTCGCGCGCGGCCGCCGACAGCCGGGCCTCGATCTTGTCCACCACGAAGCTGAGCTGGCTGGACGCGTCCTCGGCCTCGGCGAAGAGGAAGCGCAGGAGCCGCTCCGACACGACCTCCCGGACCGTCCAGAAGAACGAGTCCACCCCCTTCTGTCGGCTCCCGGTGGCGGGCATCCGCTCGCGCGAGCCGGGACGGACCGGCGCCAGGACCTGCACCGAGTCGAAGGCCTCGGCGGGCAGCCCGAGGCGCCCGTAGTCCTCCCGGGCCTTCGCCTCGAGGCGGGCGTTGGGCTGGTCGAGAAAGAGAAGGTCCTCCCCCTTCACGTTGAAGACGAGGGCGTGGGTGCTCGCGGCCTCGCTCCCGAGGGCCCCGGAGCGGAAGAGGCTGTGGAGGAGGAAGGTCGCGTAGCTCGTCTTGGTGGCCACGCCGGAGATGCCGGAGATGTTGACGTGGGCGCCGCGCGAGCCGTCGAGGAAGTCCAGGTTGGCGAAGACGGGCTCGCCGTCGCGGGAGAGGCCGATGGGGAGCCTCCTCTCCATGCCGTCGAAGAAGAGCGCCTGGTCCCGTCTGGCCCCCACCGCGCGCCGCACGGCCTGCCCCGGCCGGGGCGGCACGAAGATCTCGGGCTCCACGCGAGTGACCTTGACGTGGGCGGCCTGGGCGACGCTGGCGGGGAGCACCCCCTTCTCGACCAGGAAGACGTCCGAGTCGAACGTCGCCCCTTCGTGCCGCGCCCTCACCAGGTCGACCACGCCGTAGAGGCGCACCTCGGTGCCGTCGGGGAGCGGCGTGGCCACCTCGACCACGTCGTCGAGCTGCAGGTACTGGAGCTCGTCGACGCCCACCCAGAACTCGAGGGGCATCGCGTCGAGGGTGCCGAGGACACGGCCAACGGGTTGGGTCACACTGCGGCCTCCGTCTCTTCGTGCAGCCGCGACTCGATGGCCCGCCGGATGACGGAGTGGTCGCCCATCAGGTGCTTGAGGCGCGCCTCGAGGGCGCCAATGGGCACCAGGTTCTGCGGGGCCCGGGGGTCGCGGGCGGCCTCGGACGCGAAGCGCGGCAGCTCGCGGGCCGAGAGGTCGGCGAGGGTCCGGGACCCGTCGATTCCTAGGGTGGACGGGCACTCGAGGCGCACCAGGCCGGTCAGGGGGGAGTCGATGGCGCGACCGGCCCCGATCCGCAGGTACCAGGAGTAGCGGGGCTCGCGGGCGGCCTCGACCAGGAAGAGGGGCGTGCGCTCGCCGACGCCCAGTCGGGGCAGGAGGGCGGACGCGGCCGGATCGAGGTAGGTCCGGAGGAGCCGCTTGACGAATCCCACGACGGGGCCCCGGGCCGCCGCGGTCACGTAGGTCAGGGGCCCGTCCAGGAAGACGACCTCCACCTCGGCGGCGAGCCGCTCGGCGAGGCCGGCCTCGCTCGCCCGCATGGCCTTCTGCAGGCCCTCGACCGGGGCCGAGGGGGTGTTCTCGGACTCGGACACCGGGTCGAAGAGCACCCCGGCCCGGCCGTCCCCGACGGGGGCGGCAAAGGCGGGGAGGCGAAGACCGGCCCCGGTCACCGCCACCCTCCCCACGGTCTCGCGCTCCACGCGCGCGGACCCGTCCGCCGTCACCGCGCCCACTCCGTAGGATCCGAGGAGGCCGAAGACGGTGCCGTCCCCGTCTTCGACCAGCAGGCGGTGCTCGATGCGCCGGACGCCGTCCACGAAGGCGAGACGCCCGGGAGGCGCGGTCGCCGTGGGCCGGATCCCCGCCCAGGCCGCCGACTCCACGCCGACGTCCACCCGGGCCGGCTCCTGGCCCTCGTCTCCGATCCGGATCGAGCCCTCGTACTCCGCCGCCCAGGGGTCGAGGCGGACGCGCGGGGCGGTGGAGATCATGACAGGCGCGAGTCTAACGTGAGGGTCGGCCCCACGAGGTCCGCTCGGGCCGGCGGGGGTGTCCTGGGGCTGGTAACATCGAAGGTGAATGGCTCGAGTGCCCGGTGTGCCGTCGATAGCGGTTCTCGTCGTCGGGTCCCTGCTGTCCGGCCACCCCGCCTCGGGGACGGATCGGCTGGCCGTCGATCCCGACGATCCCCGGCTGGAGGCGCGCCCCGAGCTCAGGAAGACGATCTCCGGCAGCGCCCACGGCTATTTCCGCTTCGTCAATGCCGGCTTCGCCCTCGAGGCCTGTGCGGCCTTCGCCGACATCGTCGACGAGTTCCCCGACGTCAACCTTCACGGCGACGCCCATGTCGAGCAGTACACGGTGACGAACCTGGGCCAGGGGCTCAGCGACTTCGACGACTGCACCCGGGGCAAGCCGGTGATCGACCTCGTCCGCTTCGGGACCTCCCTCGTCCTCGCCGCCCGGGAGAGAGGCTGGGAAGACGAGGAGAGGGCGATCCTGGACCGGTTCCTCCGTGGCTATGACGACGCCCTCAAGAACCCGAACCGCATCACCACTCGACCCAACCTGGGCTGGGAGATCCGACGGGGCTTCGGGTGGGACCACCGCGCGGCGCTGCGACGGGCCCACGAGCTCATCGATGCCGCGCCTCTTCCCCCCTCGCGCTTCGCCCAGACCGCCGCCGAGTTCGCCTTCCTCGTCCGCTTCACCCGGGAGGACCTGCCCCCGCACTTCTTCGACGTGAAGCGGGTGGGGGCCCTGCGGATGGGAGTCGGCAGCGCCCTCGACGAGAAGTACCTGATCCTCTTCGAGGGGGCGACGGAGGCCGACGACGACGATCTCATCGTCGAGGCCAAGCAGGTCCGGGATCTCTCCGGCAACCCGTGCCTGCGGACGGACGTGGGGGCGTCACGGATCTACGACGGCGAAGCCCTGATCGCCTACGAGCCCTTCCGCTACAGTGCGGTCGTCCCCCGCGGGGACAAGCACTTCTGGATCCACGACTGGACGGACGACTACCAGGAGGCGTCCATCGCCAACGCCCTCCGCACCGTCGAGGACCTGAAGGAGATCGCCTACGACGCGGGCCTCCAGCTGGGACGGGCGCACCCCAAGCGCCCCGACAAGAGCATCGACAAGGACCGCCAGCGCGCCACGCGCAAGGCGGTGAGCAAGTACCGGGGGCGCATCCGGGCCGCCGTCTTCCGGCTGGCCAACGAAACGGAGGCGGCCTGGCGTGCCTTCAACGAGGCCGCCGGCCGCCCCTCGGACAACTGAAGAGAGCGCGGATGGATCCGCGGGTCTGCGCTACCAGACCCAGATCTTCACGTGGGTGTCGCCGTCGTTCACCTCCACGAGGTCGGTGAAGCGCACGGTGCTGAGCGATCCGGCCATGGCCATCGAGTTGATGTTCCCCTGGGAGTCGGGGAGCGAGCTCAGGGCCAGGGTGAGGGGCACGTTCACCGAGACGTCCTCGCCCTTCTTGCCATGCACCCGCACGATCAGCTTGTCGCCTTCCTTCCGGATCACGACCTGCTCTTCGGGCTCCTCGACCCGTACCAGCTCGCCATCCGGCGCGGCGATGAGGGCCTCGAGGAGCTCGCGCGCCATCGGCATCTGCTCGAGAGCCTCCTCGGGGATCCGCATCTCCTCTTCGAGCACGGCCGGGGCGAGGGCGAGACCGGCCTGGGCGAGCACCAGCGGGGCGGGCACCAGGATCCGGTGTCCGTCGGGGCCGCCCTCGCGCACGTCCACGACCACCACCCCGAGGCTGGCCACGGTGGCCAGGAGCGCGAGGGGAACGGCGAGGACCGCTGCCAGCTTCACCATGACGTCCTCCTACTCCTGAGCGTTCTGCTCGTCGATCCAGATGCGGACGGTGTTGCCCTTCTCGCGGACGGTCACGATGTTCCCGCGCTGGCTCTGGAGCTCGGCCAGGGCGGCCTTCAGGTTGATCTCCTCGCCCTCGCCGGAGAGGATGGCGTCCACCAGGCTCACCGGAACCTCGACCCGGACCTCCTCGTCGCCCTCGCCCTCCTTGCCGACCTTGTCGACGAAGACCTGGACGAGGTCGCCCTTGCGCATCACCCTGACGTTCTCGTCTTCCGACTCGACGGTCACGAGCTCGGCGTCTCCGACCGCGGACAGCTCCTTCCAGACCTTCCGCGCCGTCTCGATCTGGAGCCTGGTGTCCTCGCCCAGGTGGAGATTGCCGTGGGACTCGATCAGCTCGGGGGCCGCCTCGAGGGCGACCTCGACGACGCTGAGCGGCAGGTTGACCGACACCTTGGACTGCTTCTCGGGCTCTTCGACCCGAACGTGGATCCAGGGGGTCTCGGCGGCGGCGATCGCCGGGAGTGCGACCAGAGCCACCAGGCCGACGCCGGCCAGCATGAGCTTCTTCATGACTTTGCCTCCGTGTGGGCCCGGCCTGCGCCCGGCCTCTTCACACGCTCTTACGCGCGAGCGGCCGCTCGAGTTCTCCAAACTTGGCGTCCAAATCATTGGATGTCGTGCCCCTTCCATAGGGGAGGAGCTCGCCGCGGGGGCTCGGGGGCTCGGGGAGGCTTGACTCGGGGCCGGGCGGACGTCATGCTTTGCGTCCCCCGTACAAGGGGCTCCCAAGGGCCCACCTCAGAAAAGGAGGACCGATGACCGTCAAGGACAAGTACGCCGACCTGCTGAAGCTCGGAGAGTCGCTCAACGTGAAGAAGGGCGAGGTCTACGAGAAGGACGGCAAGCTCATCGTCAAGGGCACGACCGAGTACCAGATGGAGAAGGACCTCCTCTGGGACAAGATCAAGACCTACCCCGACCACAAGACCGACCTGATGGCCGACATCCGGGTCGAGAAGACCGACGTCTACGGCTACCACACCGTCCAGCCCGGCGACACCCTCTCCAAGATCGCCAAGAACTGCCTGGGCGACGCGAGCCTCTACCCCAAGATCTTCGAGGCCAACCGGGACAAGCTGGACAATCCCGACATGATCAAGGTCGGCCAGAAGCTCACCATCCCGAACCGGGGCTGACGACATGGCCTCCTCACTGCTCGAAGCGCTGGGCCCGCTCCTCGAGGGCGGCACGACCCAGCAGGTCTCCCGCCAGCTCGGCATCGACGAGGCCCAGGCGGGCACGGCCATCCAGGCCGCGGTGCCCCTGCTCCTGGGCGCGCTCCAGCGCCAGACCGCCACACCCACCGGGCTCGACTCGCTCGGCGGGGCCCTCGACCGCGACCACGACGGGAGCATCCTCGACGACATCGGCGGCTTCCTCGGCGGAGGTGGATCCTCGGCCGGGGGCAGCATCCTCGGTCACGTGCTCGGGAGCCGGCAGGACAACGTGGCCGCCTCGCTCGGCAAGTCCACCGGCCTCGACGCCTCACAGGCCTTGCGGCTGCTGGCCATGCTCGCCCCCCTCGTCATGGGTGCGGTCGGCCGCGCGAAGAGACAGGCCCCGACGGGCGGCGGCGGACTCGCCGACATCCTCGGCGGCGCCACCCGGCAGATGGATCAGACGTCCCCCGGCCTGGCCTCCTCCCTGGGCCGCATGCTCGACGCCGACGGAGACGGCTCCCCCGTCGACGACCTCGCCCGCATGGCGGGATCGCTGGGCAGCCTGTTCGGCAAGAGGTAGCGCCCCGCCGACGGGCCCGGTTCCGACCGGGCCCGTCGCCCTTCCTGTAGACTTCACCCCATGTCTTCGGACCACCATCGAGAGCTGTGGCTCGTCCGGCACGGTGAGACCCCGGCCAGCCGCGGGCGCACCCTGGCCGGCTGGGTCGACGTCCCCCTGACCGAGCGGGGGGAGGCCCAGGCGGCGGCCCTGCGCCCGGTCCTCGCCGACGCGCGATTCGACGGGGTCTGGTCGTCCGACCTCGTCCGCGCGGTCACCACCGCCCGGCTGGCGTGGGGCGAGCCGGCCCGGGACCGCCGCCTCCGCGAGATCAGCTTCGGCGCGCTCGAGGGTGTCGGCTACATGGCCATGGAGAAGGACGCGCGGGACGCGCTCATGAGGTTCGAGGGCTTCATCGCCCCCGGAGGCGAGGGCTTCGAGGATCTCCGCGCCCGAGTGCTGTCGTTCGTCGACGACCTGCCGCCCGGCCGCCACGCCCTCTTCACCCACGGGGGCGTCGTGCGCCTGCTCGCGCGGGAGGTCGGCGAGGACCGCTTCGTGCCCACGGGGACGCTGGTGGTCGTGGACTGGGATTCCCGCCAGCTCCTGTCGGTCCGGGAGGGCGAGGGCACGCCCCGCGACGAGAAGGGCGCCCTGGCCGAGGAGCGGTCGGCGTAGAAACGAGGGAGGACGAGATGAGGCCTCGCCGGAGTGAAGACGGGATCGACCGCCGCGGGTTCCTCGGCGCCGGCGCGCTCGGGGGAGCGGCCGCCCTCGCCGGCGCGTGCGCGCCCTCGGCGCCTCCCCCGTCGCCGAACGCCGCGGGGGGCTTCGACGTCCCCGCCTTCGAGTTCGACGAGTCCACCGTCGCCGACCTCCAGGAGCGGATGGTCCGCGGGGAGCTCACCTCGCGTCGCCTCACCGAGGCCTATCTCGACCGCATCGCGGCCCTGGACGGACAGGGCCCGACGCTCCGCAGCGTCCTCGAGACGAACCCCGAGGCCCTGGACGTCGCCGGCGCCCTCGACGCCGAGCGCGAGGCGCAAGGCGTGCGGGGTCCTCTCCACGGCATCCCGGTCCTCGTCAAGGACAACATCGACACCGCCGACCGGATGACCACATCCGCGGGCTCCCTCGCCCTCGAGGGCTCGATCCCGGGGCAGGACTCCCACGTCGCCCACCGGCTCCGCGAGGCGGGAGCGGTCATCCTCGGCAAGGCCAACCTCTCGGAGTGGGCCAACTTCCGCTCCACGAGGTCGACCTCCGGATGGAGCGGGCGCGGTGGCCGGTGTCGCAACCCCTACGCGCTCGACCGCAACCCGTGCGGCTCGAGCTCCGGATCCGGCGTGGCCGTCTCCGCCAACCTCTGCGCCGTGGCGGTGGGCACGGAGACCGACGGGTCGGTCGTCTGCCCTTCCACCGCCAACGGCCTCGTGGGGATCAAGCCCACGGTGGGCCTGGTGAGCCGCGCCGGCATCATCCCCATCTCCCACACCCAGGACACCGCCGGCCCCATGGCCCGGACCGTGGCCGATGCCGCCGCCCTGCTGAGCGCCCTGACCGGAGTGGACCCGCGTGACGAGGCCACCGCCGCCGCCGGAGAGCACCTTGACGACTACGGGGCGGCCCTGGATCCCGGGGCCCTCCGGGGGGCCCGCATCGGGGTGGCCCGCGAGATGGCGGGGTTCCACCCGGCGGTGGACGCCCTGTTCGAGGAGGCCCTGGCCGAGATGAAGCGGCAGGGGGCGGAGATCGTCGACCCCGCCGACGTCCCGCACCGGAAGGAGCTGTACGACCCCGAGAACCAGGTGCTGCTCTACGAGTTCAAGGCCGGCCTCAACGCCTATCTCGCCTCCCTCGGTCCAGGGGCCCGGGTGAAGACGCTCGAGGAGGTGATCGCCTTCAACGAGGCCCACCGCGACCGGGAGATGCCGTACTTCGGCCAGGAGATCTTCCTGGAGGCCCAGGAGAAGGGACCGCTCACGACGCCGGAGTACGTCGAGGCGCTCGAGACCTGCCGCCGCCTGTCCCGGGCGGAGGGGCTCGACACCGTCCTCGACGAGCACGGTCTCGACGCCCTGGTCGCGCCCACCGGGGCCCCGGCGTGGACGACCGACCTCGTCAACGGCGACCACTTCCTCGGGGGGAGCTCGACGGTGGCCGCGGTGTCCGGGTACCCCAGCGTCACCGTTCCCATGGGCCTCGTCTTCGGACTGCCGGTCGGGATGTCGCTCATGGGGCGAGCCTGGAGCGAGGCCCGGCTCATCGGCCTGGCCCACGCCTTCGAGCAGGCCACGCAGCACCGGCGCCCGCCCCGCTTCCTCCCCACCCCCGACCTGTAACTGGAACCGGTGAGTGGGCCGGTGCGTTCTCCCTGGCAGCACACGAACGCCATGTCCACTGCGGTGTTACCATTCGACCCGATGATCGGGCAGACCCTGAAGCACTACGAGGTCGAGGAGCAGCTCGGCAAGGGAGGGATGGGCGTCGTCTACCGGGCCCGGGACACGAAGCTCGGCCGCCCGGTGGCCCTCAAGGTCCTGCCCCCCGAGTTCACCGAGGACAAGAGCCGCAAGGACCGCTTCCTCAAGGAGGCCCACGCGGCCGCGGCCGTCAACCACCCGGCCATCGCCCAGGTCTACGACGTGGACGAGGGGCCCGAGGGCCTCTTCATCGCCATGGAGCTGGTCGAGGGCCAGACGGTCAAGGCCCTGATCCAGGGTCGCGAGCTGGACCTCCTGGGCTCCCTGGAGATCGCGATGCAGGTGGCGAGCGGGCTTCAGAAGGCCCACGAGGCCGGAATCGTCCACCGCGACATCAAGCCCGAGAACGTCGTCGTCACCCCGGACGGGCACGCCAAGATCCTGGACTTCGGGCTGGCCAAGCTCCTGGAGCCGACGCCGCCCTCGAGCGTGCCCTCCGCTGACGAGATCTCCCACATGGAGACCCTGGCCCGGACGCAGGCCGGCTTCGTCCTCGGCACCCTGCGCTACATGAGCCCGGAGCAGGCCCGGGGACAGGCCGTGGACCACCGCAGCGACATCTTCTCTCTCGGGGTCGTCCTGTACGAGATGGTCACCGGACAGCTGCCCTTCGACGGGGCCACTCCCCTCGACACGCTCCACGCCTTGGCCTTCGAGGAGACGCGCCCGGTCACCGCCATCCGCCCCAACCTCCCCCCTTCGCTCCAGCGCGTGGTGACACGCTGCCTGCGCAAGCGCGCGTCGGACCGCTACCCCGACGCGCGCGAGCTGATCACCGACCTCAAGGCCGTGGAGCGCGAGGTGGAGAGCGGCGTCTCGACCAGGGTGCCCCTCGGAGTGAGACTCCAGGAGCAGTGGCAGGCGCTGCGCCAGCGCACGCCGGGCGAGTGGCTGCTTCCCGGCGCGGTGGTCGTGGTTCTTCTTGCGGTCGTGCTGGGGATGTTCTTCGGCTCGCAGGCCGAGGGCGTCCCCGGGACCCTGATCTTCTTCGGCATCGTCGGCCTGTTCGTGTGGCGCCGCCACCGCAACCGGCGCATCCGTCTCGCCCGCCGGGTGGTCTCGAAGGTGACCAAGATGGAGGAGATCCGCCTGGTGGCCCTCGACGGGATGCGCTTCACGGTCCTGGCCGACCGCGCGCGGGCCCGGACCTACGTCCGGGCCAACGCCATCGTGGACGCGGTCAACGCGAAGATGTTCTTCGGCGACCCCTTCTCCGTCGTCGTGCGCGACGACCTCCCCCCCGAGGAGGAGCAGGCGCTCCTCACCGGCCCCGGCATCCTCTACGTCCGCGACGAGTAGGGGGTCAGGTCGTGAATGTTGAATGCTGTCACCCACAGAGGTCACGCCCTCGGTCTCGAGCGTGATCCCTGAGCTTGACGACGGGCCCTCCCCTTCCGGATACTGAATCAATCGTTTCCGCACAGAGAACAGTAAGGAAAGGCGCGCGGGTGCCGGGGTCGCTCCGGCTCTCGCCGTGCGCAAGGAGAATGACTTGATGAAGAAGATCGCCAAGGTCGGGCTCGCCCTCGCTCTCGCCCTCGGTCTCGCCGCCGCCGTCCAGGCCGGGGACGAGACCACGGTGACCGGCAAGATCATGTGCGCCAAGTGCGCCCTGAAGAAGGCGGACGCCGAGAAGTGCCAGGACGTCCTGGTGTCGAAGGGCGAGGACGGCACGGTCTCCGAGTACTACCTCGAGAAGACCGCGGCCCTCGAGGCCTTCGGTCACGTCTGCCAGGGCGAGAAGTCGGCCGTCGTGACCGGCACCGTCTCCGAGAAGGACGGCAAGACCTGGCTCGCCCCCTCCAAGATGGAAGAGCAGACCAGCTAGCCATCGCAAGGGGCCCCAAGGGGCCCCAAGGGGTCAGGTCCCAATCGTTGCACGACGTCCTCTTGAGAGGACGCCATTGGGCTTCAACGCAACGTTCCGGACCTGACCCCTCCGTAGAGGACGAGGAGCCGTCCCAGAGTTTCCTCCCGGGGAAAGGAGGGCGGAAGCACGATCCGGCGGGTGACCGCCTCGGCGATCGCCACGGCGAGAGCGTCCACGTCCCCCCACGGGACGAGCCCGATCCCCGGGTGCCACTCGGCCACGCCCCCGGAATCCCACGCCGCCACCGGAACCCCGAAGCTGAAGGCCTCGATGCCGGTGATGCCAAAGGGCTCCTGCCAGCGGGAGGGCAGCACGAGGACGCGGGCTCGGCGGTAGAGCGAGGACAGCCGCTCACGGTCCACCCACCCGAGCACCTCGATCGGGGGACCCGCCGCGGCGCCCGCCTGCGCCACGAGCTCCTCGCGCAGGGGACCGGTGCCCGCCACCACCAGAGGGAGGTCGACGCCGGACCGCCGCCAGGCCTCCACCGCCTCCAGGACCCCCTTCGCCGCCACCAGACGCCCGGCGAAGAGCACACACGGCGGACCGTCCGGCGCCGCGTCGTGGTCGAAGCCATGAACGAAGGGGGGCACGACACGCACCCGCGTCGGCGCGACCCCCACGCCCACGAGCTCCTCGCGCATGTACCGCGAGAGCACGGTCACCGCCGCCATGCGACGCACCGCGGCCAGGCGGCGCTCGGTGAGCGTGAGGGCCTCGAGGAAGTACGTCTCGTCCTCGAAGCACGCGGCGCAGGTCTCGCTCCCCATCCGCTCCCGGCACTCCTCGCCGGAGAGTGTCCACTTCCCGCGCCCCGGGCAGAAGAGGCGGTGGTCCTGGACCGTGAGCAACGTGTCGGTGCGCCCCGCTGCCCATTCCAGGACCACGGGGTTCATCGGGTTGTGCACGTGGACCACGTCGGGGGCGAAGGCCCGGACGAGAGGGGCGAGGTCGACACGGGCCTCCGTCCGCGACGCGAGGCCGGGCTCGACGTCCACCGGGCAAGGAGCCGCGACGCCCCCGTCGACGCTGCCGACGGCCAGCCGGACGTCGTGACCCTCCTCGAGGAGCCCCTCCAGGACGCCGAGCAGCCAGGCGTACGCCCCTCCGCGATCGGTCAGCCGGTCGGCCAGGTGAAGGATCCGCATGGGAAGCTCTCAGGATAGCGGCTCGCCCCACGGCGAGCCAAAGACGTCCCCCCGGATCCGCCGCCGTCGGTAGAATGGGCCCCGCCATGCGCGATCAGGAGATCCTGAGCTACTACACCCTCGGGCTCGAGAAGGGCCGCCTCGACGAGGCCTACTTCCCCCTCGAGCGCGCGCGGACCCGGGAGCTGATCCTCCGCCACCTTCCTCCCCCGCCCGGAGTCGATCCTCGACGTCGGCGGGGCCGCCGGGGCCTACTCCTTCTGGCTCGCCGACCGCGGCTTCGAGGTGCACCTCGTCGACCCCGTTCCCCTGCACATCGACCAGGCTCAACAGGCCTCTCGGTCCCACGAGACAAGCCGACTCGCCAGTGCGAGGGTGGGCGACGCCCGGAAGCTGGACTTCCCGGACGCCACGGCAGATGCCGTCCTCCTCCTGGGTCCCCTCTACCACCTGGCCGAGGCCCAGGAGCGCCGGGCCGCCCTCGAGGAGGCCCGACGGGTCCTCCGCCCCGGTGGGTGGCTCTTCGCCGCCGCCATCTCGCGCTTCGCCTCCCTTCTCGAAGGCCTGCGCGGTCTCGCCTTCGAGGACGAGGCCTTCGCCCGGATCGTCGAGCGCGACCTGACCGACGGCCAGCACCGCAACGACACCGACAACCCCCTCTACTTCACGACCGCGTTCTTCCACCACCCCCAGGAGCTCTCGGCCGAGGTGCGGGAGGCGGGCTTCGGCCTCCGCGGCCTCTACGCCGTCGAGGGGCCCGGGGCGTTCGTACCCGAGTTCCAGCGGCGGTGGGAGGACCCGCGGAGTCGCGAGCGGCTCCTCGAGCTCCTCCGGCGCGTCGAGCGCGAGCCGGCGCTCCTCGGGGCGAGCCCGCACCTCCTGGCGGTGGGCCAGAACCGAGACGACGGCGAAAGGAGTGGCACGGGATGAGGAGATCGTGGACGTGCACGCTGGCGAGTCTGGCGCTGTGGGGCCTCGGGACGGCGCTCGGGGCGGCCCCTTCGCCGGAGACGCTCGCCGCCGAGGTGCGGGCGCGGGAGGCCGCCTTCGCGAGGACGATGGCCGACCGTGACCACGCGGCCTTCGCGACGTTCGTCTCGGAAGAGGCCCTCTTCCTCGGCGCCGGCGTCCTGCGGGGACGCGAGGCCGTCTCCGAAAGGTGGAAGGCCTTCTTCGAAGATCCACAGGCCCCCTTCTCGTGGGAGCCGGAACGGGTGGAGGTGATCGACTCCGGGACCCTTGCCATCAGCACGGGACCCGTGCGCAACCCCGAGGGAGACCGGATCGGCACCTTCAACTCCACCTGGCGACTCGAGGCCGACGGCGAGTGGCGGGTGGTCCTGGACGTCGGCTGTCCACCCTGCCGCTGCCCCGACGGCACGCCGAGGACACCGGAGTGACCCGGGAGCCCAGACGTCGCTCCCGCCATGAGATCGGAGCCACGCATGGTGTTTCCGCCACCCGCGGGTATGCTACGGTTCTCGTCAGCAGATTCCGACTGGACCTTCCGCACGTCGGGCAAGGAGAGCGAAGGTGGACGGACAGGACATCGTCAACGGCCTGCTGAGAGGCGCCTTCGGCGGACGCCGGAAGCGTTCGCGCGGCGCGCGGCGCGCTTTCGGGGGGCGCGGCTCTCTCGTCAACGCGACGACGCTGCTGGCGGCGGCCGGCGTCGCCTGGGGTCTCTACGAGACCTGGCAGGGGCAGAAGTCCTCCGGCGGCTCGACCGGCCCCGCCTCCAGACCGGGTACGCCGCCTCCCCTGCCGGGCGCGACGACACCCCCTCCCCTGCCGGTGTCCGAGTCCTCCAGCCTGCCCGAGCCCGTCCTCCGCGTCGTCCGGCTGATGATCTCCGCGGCCGGGGCCGACGGACACCTCGGCCCCGAGGAGCGCGAGGCCATCCTGGCCGAGGCCCGCGAGGTGGGGGCCGAGGAGGCGGTCGCCCGGGAGCTGGAGTCCCCCCGCCCCCTCGCCGACATCGTGGCCGGCGTCGGGGACACGAAGCTCCGGGAGGACCTGTACACCCTGGCCTTCGGCATCGTCCGCGCCGACGAGACGGTGACGGGGGGGAGCGGATCTACCTGGCCCAGCTGGCACACCAGCTCGGGCTCGAGCCGGACGACGCCGCGCGTCTCGAGTCGAGGGCCGCCTCGCGCATCGACGAGGAGGCGACGCGGACGGACGACGGCGCGTGAGCTGAACCGAGGGAGGGAGAGACAGCATGTCCCAGGCGCCGCAGTGGTACATGGCCGTGGGCGGCCAGCAGGTCGGGCCCGTGTCCGAGGAGGACATCGTCAACAACATCAAGAACGGCAGCGTCGACGCCCAGACGCTGGTGTTCATCGCGGGGATGGACACCTGGACGCCGATCAAGGACGTGCCGAAGTTCGCTCCCCACCTCGGGCCGCTCGCTCCCCCCCCGATGCCCACCTCCGCCCGGCGCGCGGACGTCATCGACTACAAGATCGAGGGCGAGGACCTCCAGTTCATCGAGATCGAGCTCGACCCCGGCGAGGCGTGCGTGGCGGAGGCCGGGGCCATGATGTACATGACCGCGGGCATCCAGATGGACACTATCTTCGGCGACGGCAGCGGCCAGCAGAAGGCCGGCATCATGGGAGCCCTGCTCGGCGCCGGGAAGCGCGTTCTGACCGGAGAGAGTCTCTTCATGACCGTCTTCTCCGCGCAGGGGTCCGGAAAGGAGAGGGTGGCCTTTGCCGCGCCCTACCCCGGCCGCATCCTGGCCATGGATCTCCCCGAGCTGGGCGGCGAGCTCATCTGCCAGAAGGACTCCTTCCTCTGCGCGGCCAAGGGCGTCGCCATCAGCATCGCCTTCCAGAAGAAGATCGGGGTGGGCCTCTTCGGCGGAGAAGGCTTCATCATGCAGCGCCTGCAGGGCGACGGGCTCTGCTTCGTCAACGCGGGCGGAATGCTCACGCAGATGCAGCTCGGGCCGGGCGAGACGCTGCGCGTCGACACCGGGTGCCTGGTGGCCCTGCAGCCCACCGTCACCTACGACGTCCAGTTCGTGGGCGGCATCAAGACGGCCTTCTTCGGCGGAGAGGGGCTGTTCTTCGCGACCCTCACCGGGCCCGGGCACGTCTGGCTGCAGTCGCTGCCGCTCAGCCGCATGGCCGACCGGATCTACAAGGCGGCGCCCCAGACCGGCGGCGCCCGCAAGGGAGAGGGGTCGATCCTCGACGTCGTCGGCGGCCTGGGCAACATGATCGACGGCGACTGACGATTCGACGGCCGGACGGCGGACAAGGAGGCTCCCGGATGCAGCGCGCGCCCGCCATCAGTCTCATCACCCTGACCGCCCTCGCCACCGCCGCTGCGCTCGCGGCCGGACCGCCAGCGGACGCGATCGCGCCGAGCTCCACGCATCCCCAGTACTGGAGCCGCGGGGGCGACAGCATCCTTCTCCTGGGCGGCTCGAAGGAGGACAACCTCTTCCAGATCCCCGGCCTCGAGGAGCACCTCGACGTGCTCGCCGCGGCCGGGGGCAACTACGTCCGCTGCACGATGTCGAGCCGCGACGAGGGAAACGTCTGGCCCTTCCGCTTCGACGAGGAGGAGGGGGCCTACGACCTCGAGCACTGGAACGACGAGTACTGGCACCGCTTCGAGCGGTTCCTGGCCGAGACCGATCGCCGGGGCATCGTCGTCCAGGTCGAGATCTGGGCCACCTTCGACTTCTACCGCGACAACTGGGACGCGAACCCCTTCAACCCGAAGAACAACGTCAACTACACCCCCGAGCGCACCAGGCTGCCTCTGTGGGTCCCCACTCATCCCGTGTACCGCGACAACCGTTTCTTCTGGTCGATCCCGGACCACGACAACAACATGCCGGTCCTCGAGTTCCAGCAGCGCTTCGTCGACAAGCTGCTCGCGTACACCTTCGAGCACGGGAACGTCCTCTACTGCATGGACAACGAGACCTCGGTGACCGCGGCCTGGGGCCGCTTCTGGGCGACCTACCTCAAGAAGAAGGCGGCCGAGGCCGGCCTCACCGTGCAGACCACCGAGATGTGGGACCCCTGGGACCTCGACCACATCTCCCACCGCGAGAGCTTCGACCACCCCGAGATCTACTCCTTCGTCGACATCAGCCAGAACAACCACCAGCGGGGACAGGCCCACTGGGACAACGGCCTGCGGCAGATCGAGCGGCTGAGGAAGGCCGGCCACCTCCGCCCGGTGACCAACGTCAAGACCTACGGAGCCGACGGGGGCCAGCACGGCGGCGACACCAACGAGGCCGTCGCCAAGTTCGTCCGGAGCGCCCTCTTCGGCTCCGCCTCGGTCCGCTTCCACCGCCCCCCGAGCGGCATCGGGCTGAGCGAGACCGCCCAGGCCGTCATCCGCGGCGTGCGCGACCTCAGCGACCGCATGGCCTGGTTCGACGCCGCCCCCCGCAACGACCTGCTCGGAGACCGCGAGGAGAACGAGGCCTACTGCCGGGCGCGCCCCGGCCACGAGTATGCCGTCTACTTCCCCGACGGCGGGAGCGTGACGCTGGACCTGAGCGCGCTCGAAGGAAGCGCGTCCCTCACGTGGCTCGAGGTGCTCCAGAGACGGTGGAGCGAGCCCCGGGCCGTCACCGGTCGCGAAGCCCTGCCCCTCGACGCCCCTGGCCCGGGCCACTGGATCGCTCTCGTTCAGTCGATCCGTGGGTAGCCCACCGACAGCATGCGACATCACCTTCTGAGGTGCGAGGTGGGTCGAACACCCACTCATGTGGATGACAATCCACACTGGAATAGCGATAGAATGGCCTCCATGAGAACAGTGCAGATGACCCTCGATGAGCGGCTGGTGGCCCGCGTCGACCGGGCCGCCCGCAAGCTGGGGACCACCCGCTCGGCCTTCACCCGGGACGCCCTGCGGGAGGCCCTCGCGCGCCTGGCGGCGGAGGAGAAGGAGCGCCGGCACCGGCGGGGCTACGAGGCCAAGCCCGTCCGGCCGGGCGAGTTCGACGACTGGGCATCGGAGCAGGCGTGGCCCGAATGAGGCGAGGCGAGGTCCGCTGGTACCAGTTCGCGCGGCCCGACAAGAAACGGCCGGTCGTGATACTCACCCGGGACTCGATCCTGGAGTACCTTGGCGAGACGACCATCGCTCCCATCACGCGGACGGTACGAGGAATCCCGTCCGAAGTTGCCCTGGACAGCGACGACGGCCTGCCCGAGCCCTGCGCGGTGAACCTCGATCACGTTCAGACCGTCGCTCGTGGGAGAGTGGGCGGCCTCATCACCACCCTCTCCTCGCGGCGCATGGGCGAGATCCGGGAGGCCCTCCTCTTCGCTCTCGGCTTCTGACGCGGGAAGACTACTGCTCAAGGGGCGCCGACCCCGCAGCCTCCGGGCTGGAGAGCGAGTCCGGTGGTTGGTCCAGAGAGGGTCCCCCCTAGCCGGGATCCCCTCCCTCGGTCCCCGGCTCCGTCTCCGGGTACTCGGGGACGTGCGGGTTGCCCTCCTCCCGCCAGAGCCGGGCCTGCGCCTCCGCGGCGCGGCCGCGCGTCTCATCGAGGCCCGGCGCCGCCGCCTGCAGCTCCAGCTGTGACGGCACGGCCAGGCGTGTCCCCGCCTCGTCCACGAGGCCCATGACCCGAAGGAACACGTCCTGCCGTATCGCCTTGAACTCCGTCCAGTCTGTCGTCGCGGCGTAGGCCACGAGCTCCACGTCCAGGGAGTGCTCGCCGAGATCGACGAGGTGGGCCGAGCCCGTGTCGCGGATCAACCTCGGGTGCCGCTCGATCATCTGCCACAACCGCGTCAGGAGGAAGCGGAGCTGGTCGGGCGTGGTCTCCATGCGGAGCCGGAGCAGCGTGCTCAGTCGGATCCGGTCGCGGCGGCTGAAGTTCTCGAGTGACATCTTGACGAGCTCGGCATTGGGAATGGCCACGATGGTCCGGTCGAGGGTCCGGATCCGGGCGGAGCGGATGCCGACCTCCTCCACGATGCCTGTCTTGTCGCCGAAACGGAAGAAGTCGCCGACGCGGACGGGCTGGTCGGCGTAGAGAATCAGACCGCCGATGAGGTTCTCGAGAGTGCCCTGGGTCGCCAGGGCCACCGCCAGTCCGCCCACGCCGAGACCGGCGACGAGGGCGGGGACCGGCAGCCCGAGCCTCTCGGCGGCGACGAAGAGGTAGCCTCCCACCACCACGATGGTGAGGATGCGGAACGAGAGCCGGACGAGCTGCGCGTTCAGCGGACGCTCGCCGGCGCGCGTGTTGCGGATGACGAACTCGCCCACCTGGGTGAGAAGGACGGCGATCAGCCAGGCGATGGCCAGATCGATGATCAGTGTGAGCACCAGCATCCCCAGGTAGTAGGGGTAGCCGGCCAGTCGGATGAAGCGGTCGAGCAGCTCCTTCATGAAGACGGTCGTCGCGATGACCGTCAAGGGGAAGAGGAAGGGCCCGAAGCGACGGATCCCCCTCGTCCGCTTCTCCCAGGCGGTCCACCGACGTCCCCACCGGAAGGCGGCAGCGGCGAGCGCCAACGAGAGAGCCAGCCCCACGAGCACCGCCGCCCACTGCCAGACCAGATGGCCGCCGATCTCCGCCCTCGCCCAGCTCGGGAGCCGAGCGGTCAGCGGGCTCAGGACGGGCGAGAGCGCCCCGGAGCGGATCTCGTCGAAGTGCCCGCCCTGCTTGCCGGGCTGGTACGGGAGGTGGCGGACCTTCTCGAAGGAGTCCCGGATGCTCTGCACCGTTTCCGTCGAGAAGAGGAACTGGCCGGCGCGATCGCCCTCCGCGACCCTCGTGAGGACGATCTCGGTGTGGGGGATCGTCCACTCCTGCAGGTCCTGCTCCTCGACCTCGGCGGGACCGGGTATCTGCGAGGGGGGTGGGAGCTCGATCCGATCGAGGATCTCCTTGAGCAGGAGGGCGTGCTCCGCCGCGAGGTTGTCGGCAACCTCGGGGGGAAACGCGGTGACGTCGAGGCATTCGCGAGCGATGCGGAAGGGCTGCTGGAAGGAGCGGTCCTTGCGCGAGAACCGCTCCCAGGCCGCGTCCATGGACCTGGTGAACGTCTCGAGAGTGCCCCGGGGGCTGAACCGGTCGGGGGGCTCGAGGGGGTGGACGCTGTCGGCGAACGAGACCGGTGCAGGCGACAGGAGGAGGCCGAGCAGGAGCAGGGCCGGGATCCCGGCCAGCGGCGCCCTTTCGGCGTCCCCAGGCGTCCGCTCCGGCGAACGAGGCATCGAGAGTGGCATGGGTGTTCGTCTCACTGGATCGGGTGGTGGGGCGCTACTCATCGGGCGCCGCCCGGGCGGCGTCCCAGAGCTCGAGATACTTGTCACGAACCGATGGGTCGAGAGTCTCCGCCAGATCCCTGGACAGTCTGGCGATCCGGATCAGCTCCAGGACATCGGCCAGGTCGCGCAGGCGGTGGGCGGCGCTCATCCCGGAGGCCAGCTTCAGGTCCAGGAGCTTCGGCAGCGGGAGCAGGGCGACGCGGTCCCCACGGACGGCAACCTCACCGGGGTCGGGGAAGCGCACCGGCTTCGGCTTGCCGTCTCCGGGATAGCCCCCGGTCAGGATCACGTCGATATCCACATTGTTGCGGGTGTCGCGAAGGCCTCGCCCCCCCTCGGCCCGCTCCCGATATCCACGCCCGAGCACCTCGCGCTTGAGGGACTCGAGCCCCTCCGGGGTGAGCAGGATGTCGACGTCCACCGTGGCGCGCCGGTACCCGAACTCACCGAGGGCCAGCGCGCCCACGACCGCGTAGGGGATGGCGAGCGACTCGAGGGTGGAGACGAGGTCCTCGAGTGCCCGTTGCACGTTCGCCTCACCCATGGAGAACCTCGACAGGTGCTCGATGCCGTTCCAGAACTCCCGCTCGAGCTCGCGCGGCAACGTCGAGTGTGGTGCTCCCGCCATGTCGCGTCGACCGCCGCCACGATATCGCCGACCCGGGGGAGCGTCAATCAGGGGAGACATCGGCTCGGCTCCGAGCGCGTGCGTCATGAAGAGTTCCTGGGCCGGAGCGTCGAGGAGGTCAGTCCACCGGACAGAGACTTCTCCCATATAAACATCTTTGTGGTATTCTGGGTCCATGAAGACCACGATTGATCTCCCCGACGATCTGATGCGGGAGGTCAAGATCAGGGCGGTCAACGAGAACCGCAGGCTCAAGGACGCGATCGCCGACCTGCTGAGACGCGGGCTCTCCCAGGAGACCCGGGACCGCCCTGTGCGGCGAGAGAGAGTCCAGCTCCCCCTCGTCCGGTGCGCTCACGGGGCTCGGCCCGAAGAGGAGATGACTCCCGACCGCGTGGCGGAGGTCCTGCTGGCCGAGGAGTGCGAGACGCCCAGTGGTTCTCTGCGATAGCAACGTCTGGCTCGCCCTCGCGCTGTCCGGACACGCCCACCACGCCGTGGCTCGCGGGTGGTTCGATGGACTGGAGTCTGCTTCGTCGGTCTTCTTCTGTCGCGCCACCCAGCAGACGTTTCTCCGCCTCCTCACCAACGCCGCCGTCCTGGGCCCGTACGGCAACCCACCCCTCACCAACCGGCAAGCCTGGAAGGCCTATGAGGCCTTGCTCGCCGACGACCGGATCACTCTTCGAGTCGAGGAGCCGCGCGGGATCGAGGCCCACTGGAAGCGGTTTGCACGGCGCGACACAGCTTCCCCGAAGCTGTGGATGGACGCCTACCTCGCCGCCTACGCGCTCACCGGCGGATACCGGATGGTCACAACGGACGCGGCCTTCAAGCAGTTCGACGGGGTCGAGCTCGAGCTCCTCGAAGGCTGAGATCGCTCCCTTCAGCCCTGGCCGCCTTCGGCGCGGGGGCCAACGCCTCCTGCGACCTGGCCACCATGAGGGCCACGACGGCGCGAGCTCGGCCCGAAACGGCCCACGGATGTCCCCGGGTCCGAAGCCGCTGGGAGTTGATCCGAGTCGGCACGCCCAGCAATGCCGTTGAGCTCATCCGCTCACCCTCGGCAGCGTGACCCGCACCAGGGTGGTCTGGTCCTTGACGATCACCACCGTCTGCCGCTGCTCTTCCGCCTCGGGGTGTCGGAGCGCGAGCACGTGCTCGCCGACCGCGGCCTTGACCTTGCCCATCGGCGTCTGGCCGATCGACTGATCGCCGACGAAGACCTCGGCCCAGGGGATCACCACCACCTGCAGCCAGCCGTACTCGTCCGCCGTGTAGACGCGGCGCAACGTGTCTCCGGGCTCGATCGTCACGGCCTCGCGCTGCACGCCCACGACTCCGGGTCGAGTCACTTCGAGCGTGTGCCGCCCGGGAACGAGCTGTCGTGCCCCCGCCGAAGCCGGACGCCCGTCGATGCGCAGCTCGACGCCCGAGTCCAGATCGGCGGTCAGGACGCCGTAGGGCGCGGGTGTCGGCGTCGCCTCGTCGGCCCCCGCGCTGACCTCTTCATCGAGTGAGTCAGTCCCGGCTCCCGGGGCTTCGGGCTCGACCGGCCCGGTGGTGGACGGCGTGGTCGGCGCCGGCCGCGGCGTGGCCTCCGCCTCCGCCGCGACCGGCGCGTCGGGACGGCTGTCGACGATCCACCAGGTGGCTCCGGCCGCGGCGAGGAGCAGGGCCACCGCGGCGATCGTAAGCGCCGGGAAGCCGGAGGCCGCCTTCTCGGGCACGGTGATCACGGCCCCTCTCACCGGTCCCCGGACCCGGGGGCCGACGCGGCCGGAGGTCGGCGGCCTCGCGGGCGGGCCTTCGGCGACGCTGCGGGGGATGGGTGTGCCGACCGGCGGTGTCTGCCGCGCGTCCTCGTCGAGCTTGGCCAGGGCGCTGAGCATCAGCCCCAGGGCGCTCTCGGTGATCGTGACCCTGGGAAGGGTCGGGATGCCGTTCTCGATGACGAAGTCGGCGTCTTCCCACGTGAGCAGCTCGGCGAAAGCGTCCTCTCCCTCGACGTCTCCCGTGAAGGCGTGGACCACGTTTCCGTTCTTGAAGAAGATCTTCCCCTTGCGGCCCTGTCGCCCCAGCACGAGGGTCGCGGTCCGGCGGTTCATCCCGAGCAGTTGGATCAGATCATGAAGATCGATGCTGCCCAGACCTCCGGAGATCTTGGTCTCCCTGCCTGCTCTCATCCGCACTCCGTCAGCCCGCCCCGGGGACGAGGACGTCCGCTTTCGAAAGGAAACCATCGGGCCGTCCTTCAACAGCGTCACGCTGAAGACAGGGGTCTTCAAGAGTCGTGCCTTGAGATCGGCACGGCCGGCATCGACACAACTGCTGAGGATCCAGTGAGCTAGGCTGATCGGCCCACGGACTCCGGAGCCCAAGATCCGAGAACAGAAACACCCATTCTGGATTCGAGACGCAAGACGCGGGAGACGCGGGGACACAATACGCATTCTCCCCCTTCCGGCCGCGGTTCTGCGGTTCTGACCTGCCCTGTCCGTCCTCCGTATTAGGCTTCGCGCCATGGCGAGAATGGCACGAGTCGTCGTCCCGGGAGTCCCCCACCACGTCACGCAGCGCGGAAACCGCCGGCAGACGACCTTCTTCGAAGACGGCGACTACGAGATCTACAAGTCGCTGATGGCCGAGTGGTGCCTCTCCCAGGGCGTGGAGGTGTGGGCCTACTGCCTGATGCCGAACCACGTCCATCTCATCGTGGTGCCCTCGACGGAGCAGGCCCTGCGGGCGGCCATTGCGGAGGCCCATCGACGTTACACCGTGATGGTCAACGCCCGAAGGGGCTGGACCGGCTGCCTCTGGCAGGGGCGGTTCGCTTCTTGCCCGATGGCCCCGGGCCACCTCTACAATGGTGTGCGGTACGTCGAGCTGAATCCTGTCAGAGCTGGACTGGTGGGGATGCCTGAGGACTGGCCTCATAGCAGTGCCCGCGCCCATCTCTCCGGGCGGCACGACGGATTGGTCGAACCGGCGCCCCTGCTCGAGCGCTTTGGTGACTGGCGGCAGGTTCTCTCGAGCGACGTGTCTCCAGAGGCATTCGACGAGATTCGGCTTCACGAACGGACCGGTCGTCCTCTTGGCGATGCGGCATTCGTGGATCGGCTGGAGGCAACCGCGGGACGCCCCCTGCGCCCCAAGAAGCCCGGTCGCCCGCCCGGCCGTGCCCATCCCCAGGCACTGCAAGAGGACCTTCGGACAGGGTTGCGTCAGGCCGGTACGACGAGCCCTCCGGGCAGCCGACCGCGCCGATCACCGGCGAAGTCACCATTCCCGACCACACCCTGACAGTGCAGGCCTCGTCGCCGCCTGGTGCCAGTGCGTCAGGAGGTGAGTACTGCGGTCCGCTCCGGCTCTGGATTTGCGTATTGTGTCCCCGGTTCCGTCGCTCCAAGGTCTGCCCATCGCGACCCCGGACGCGCTACCCTAACGACGTGGACCGCGACGAGATGGTTCGAGTCCTTCGCGCCTTCGACGAAGAGGGGCTGGAATACGTTCTCATTGGAGCCGCGGCCATGGGCTTTCACGGCCTGGTGAGGGCCACGGAAGACCTCGACATCTTCATCCGGGCGACGACCGAGAACGTCGAGCGCTTGAAGCGAGCCTTCCGGGCCGCCTACGACAGCGACCCGAACGTGGATGAGATCAAGGCGGCCGACCTGCTGGGCGACTATCCAGCCGTCCGCTACTATCCGCCGAGCGGCGATCTGTACTTCGACGTGATGACGCGTCTTGGCGAGGCGGCGTCGTTCGACACGGTGTCTGCCCAGACGAAGACGGTGGAGGGGATCAGTGTCCGTGTCGCCACCCCGGCGGCGCTGTTTCGCTTGAAGAAGGACACCGTGCGGCCCCTGGATCGGCAGGACGCGGAGATTCTAAGGCGTGAGTTCGACCTGGAGGACGAGTAGGTGGCCGTCCAGCGATTCCGGAGCCTCGAGGAGATGGAAGCGGCTCCGGTCGTAGTCCCTCCAGGAAACGCCTTCGACCGGTTCGCCCGCCACTGCGCGCGCTACTGGACAATCGCCCCTCGGTCCTACCCCCGTGGCGTCTTTCGCTTCCGGTCCCTCGAGGAGGCCCAGGCCGCTCGTGAACGCGTCACTCGGGAGAACGTAGCCCGACTCCGGACGTCCCGGGAAGGCGATGGCGGCCGCTGAGCCGGAAGAGGGCCGACATTCCCTCCCGCATCCGTCCAGGACGTAGGACGACAACTCAGAGTCCGAAAACGACAGCTCATTTGCCTTCGACGACAACTCGTGGCAAGAACGGCCCCATGAAGCTGCCGAACGACCGGCTGCTACTGCACCTCGCGCGGGACCGGCGCCGCGTGGTCGACCCTCAGGACGTCTACTTCCTCGAGGCTACCGGGCAGACGGCCCTCGTTCGTCTGCGCTCGTCCCGGCGCGTGCGGGACGTGCGCACTCTCGGGGACCTGGTCCCGCTCCTGGCGCCCTTCGGGGTCGTCCGCGTGCACCGCAACCACGCGGTGAACGTCCGCCACGTGCTCGAGGTGCGACGGCGCCGAGGCGAGGCCGACTGGGAGGTCAAGCTCGAGCCGCCAGTGAACCGCGTGCTTCCGGTGAGCCGGACGTACCTGAAGAATCTGTGGACGGCCTTCGGCGAGCGCTGACCTGCGCCCCCCGGGACTGGTTCCGCAACGAGTTGAGTCGCAACTACTCAACTCTGGACCGAGGGAGCCCTTCCCATTCGAGGAGAGCCACGGAAAGCGTCGTCCGGTGGCTCGCGGGCAGTCGGTCATCGACCTGAAGACGGTCGCCGGGATCGATCTGGACTTCTTCCTCTACCTGGCTCGTCCAGCATCGACCGCGTTCCGGCGGGATGGGTGGGAGTCGCGGTATCCTCGGGGCACGATGACCAAGGAACTGTACGAGAGCGTCTTCGAGAACAACCGGCGCTGGGTGGAGGAGAGGCGGGCGGCCGACCCCGAGTTCTTCACCCGGCTGGCGCGGGGCCAGACGCCGCAGTTCCTCTACATCGGCTGTGCCGACAGCCGGGTCCCCGCCAACGAGATCATGGGGCTCGAGCCGGGGCAGGTGTTCGTTCATCGCAACATCGCCAACCTGGTGGTCAACATCGACGCCAACGCCAACTCCGTCATCCAGTACGCGGTCGAGCAGCTGCAGGTCCGGCACATCGTGGTGTGCGGGCACTACGGCTGCGGGGGCGTTCAGGCGGCCATGCAATCGCAGGACCTGGGTCTCCTGAACGGCTGGCTGCGCGAGGTCCGCGACGTCTATCGGATGCACCAGGAGGAGCTCGACTCCCTCGGCGACGAGGCGGCGCGATACGCCCGCCTCGTCGAGCTCAACGTCCAGGAGCAGTGCGTCAACGTCATCAAGACGGCGTTCGTGCAGAAGAGCTACCGCCGCCACGGGTTCCCCGTGGTCCACGGGTGGGTCTACCACCTGAGCGAGGGCCTGCTCCGGGACCTGGAGATCCCCTTCCTCGAGGTGCTCGAGCACGTGCGCCGGATCTACCACCTGGAGTAGGTGGGGTGAGCGAGCGGGCGGCGGAGGCCTGTCGGGACGAAGACGCGTGGACGCGCATGTCGATGCTCAACTGCGCGCGCTGCGGCTTCTTCTCCTCGGACCGCGCGATGCGACAGCTCCAGTAGAGCACATCTCCCCCGGGCCGCGCTCAGCCGCCGAAGGCGAAGGATGAAGTTGAACCGGCGGTAGGAGAGCTTCGACTCCTCCGGGCTCGCGGTGAGGCCGGGGAGCTGAGCGGGACGAAGGCAGCACGTCCAGGAGGCGGAGGCGGTGAGCTCGAGTCCGACCCTCGTCCGCCCCGCCCCAGGGGCCATCGTCCCCATCGTCCGGGGACGGCTGACGGCACTGCGAGCATGTCGTATGATGCGGATTCGCTCGTCTTGTTGAGGAGACCGACCCCATGAAACGCGCCCTGATTCTGTGTCTGAGCGGCGTTCTGACGACCGCGGCAGCCGGCTGCGGCAAGCAGGAGGCCCCGGCCGCCGCCCCTCCCGAGGTCTACGTGGCGGAGGTCGTCCAGCGGGACGTCCCCGTCTACATGGAGATCGTCGGCCAGACGAGAGGGTCCCAGGACGTCGAGATCCGGGCTCGCGTGGAGGGCTTCCTGGACCGGGTCGCGTTCAGGGAGGGCGCCTTCGTCCGGAAAGGGGACATCCTCTACCAGATCGATCCCAAGCCCCTCGAGGCGGCCCTCGCCCAGGCGAAGGCCAACCTGGCCACTAACCAGGCCCGGCTCGACCAGACCACGGTCTCGGTGAACCGGCTGAAGCCCCTGGCCGAGCAGCAGGCGGTGAGCCAGCAGGAGCTGGACAACGCGCTTTCGAACCAGGACGCCGCGCGCGCGCAGGTGGACGCTGCCCGCGCCGCCGCCGAGAAGGCGACCCTCGACCTGGGGTACGCCCGTATCACCGCGCCGATCGACGGGGTCGTGGGCACCACCCTGGTGAAGGCCGGAAACCTGGTCGGTCGAGGAGAGAGCACCCTCCTCACCACCGTCTCGCAGATCGACCCCATCCTCTTCCGGGCGGGGATCAGCGAGGCCGAGTACCTCCGGATCGCCCGCCGGGCCGACGAGCTGCGCGCGGCGAGCGGCGGCCAGCAGGCGGTCGTCCAACTCCTCCTCGCCGACGGCACCACCCACTCCCACACCGGGCGCGTCGAGGCCGTCGAGCGGGCGGTGGACCCCACCACCGGAACCCTCGCCGTGCAGTTCACCTTCCCCAACCCCGAGCGGCTTCTCCGGCCCGGCCAGTACGGCCGCGCGCGCTTCGAGTCCGAGGTCAAGAAAGGCGCGCTCCTCGTCCCCCAGCGGGCCGTCCAGGAGCTGCAGGACCTCTACAGCGTGGCGGTCGTCGGGACGGACGACAAGGTCGACCTCCGGAACGTCAAGGTCGGACCGCGGGTGGACAGCCTCTGGGTCGTCGAGGAGGGCCTCGAGCCCGGCGAGAAGGTGGTGGTCGAGGGCCTCCAGCGCCTGCGCGACGGGATCACCGTGACCGCGAAGCCGCAGCCGCCTGTCGCCCTGCAAGGGACGGCCGAGCCCACCGCCGTACCCGGAGGCGCGAGCTAGACCATGGCCCGCTTCTTCATCAGCCGGCCGATCGTGGCGATGGTCATCTCCATCGTCACGGTTCTCCTGGGTGTGGTCGCCATGTCCGGCCTGCCGATCGCCCAGTACCCCGAGATCGTCCCCCCGATGGTCCAGGTCACCACCACCTTCGTCGGCGCCAGCGCGACCGACGTCGAGGCCTCGGTGGCGACGCCGCTCGAGCAGAAGATGAACGGCGTCGAGAACATGATCTACATGAAGTCCACGAATGCCAACGACGGCACCCTGACCCTCAAGGTGACCTTCGACGTCGGGACGAACCTCGACATGGCGAACGTGCTCACCCAGAACCGCGTCTCGGAGGCGATGCCGACGCTGCCCCAGGCGGTCAAGAACTACGGCGTCTCGGTCAAGAAGTCCCTCGCCTTCCCGCTGCTGGTCGTCACCCTGGGGTCCCCGAACGGCACCTACGACAACAACTTCCTCTCCAACTACGCCTCCATCAACATCACCGACAACCTCGCGCGCATCCCCGGGGTGGGCCAGGTCCAGCTCGCCGGGGGCAGCGACTACGCGATGCGCATCTGGATCCGGCCGGATCGGCTCGCCCAGCTCGGCCTCACGGTGCCCGACATCGTGGGCGCCATCAACCAGCAGAACCAGCTGAGCCCGGCCGGCCAGATCGGCGGCCCCCCGGCGGCGCCGGGCACCGAGTACACCTACACGGTGCGCACCCAGGGCCGCCTCCTCAACGAGGAGGAGTTCGGGAGCATCATCGTCCGCTCGAACCCCGACGGCTCCCAGATCCTCCTGAAGGACGTGGCCCGCATCGAGCTCGGGACGCAGCTCTACAACTCCGTCGGCCGCTTCAATGGCAAGCCGGCCGCGGTCCTGCTGCTCTACCAGATCCCGGGCACCAACGCCCTCGAGGTCGCCGACGGCGTCAAGGCGACCCTGGCCGAGCTCTCCTCCCGGTTCCCGGGGGACATGGAGTACGGGATCTCCCTCGACACCACCCTGCCCGTCAGCGAGGGCATAAACGAGATCGTCCACACCCTGCTCGAGGCGGTCCTGCTGGTCATCCTGGTCGTCTTCATCTTCCTCCAGAACTGGCGGGCCACCCTGATCCCCCTGCTCACCGTGCCCGTGTCGCTGGTGGGCGCCTTCATCTTCTTCCCGCTCCTCGGCTTCTCGATCAACGTGCTCTCGCTCCTGGGCCTCGTCCTCGCCATCGGCATCGTGGTGGACGACGCGATCGTCGTGGTCGAGGCGGTCATGCACCACATCGAGCACGGCCTGGAGCCAAAGGCGGCCACCCTGAAGGCAATGGAGGAGGTCTCGGGCCCGGTCATCGCGATTGCCGTCATCCTGGCCGCGGTCTTCGTGCCGGTGGGCTTCATGGGCGGCATCACCGGGCGGCTCTACCAGCAGTTCGCCATCACCATCGCCATCTCGGTGCTCCTCTCCGCCTTCAACGCCCTCACCCTCTCCCCCGCGCTCGCGGCCCTGCTCCTCAAGCCGCCGAGTGGCAAGCGCACGCTCTTGACGCCTTTCTACGACTGGTTCAACCGGGTCTTCGGCCGCGGCACCGACGCCTACATCGGCTTCACCGGGATCCTCGTCCGCAAGATGGCCCGCAGCTTCGTGTTCATGGTTCTCCTGGTGGTGGTGACCGGGGGCCTCGTCTCGCGGGTCCCGGGCGGTTTCGTTCCCGAGGAGGACCAGGGCTACCTGCTCGTGAACGTGATGCTTCCCGACGCTGCCTCGCTCGAGCGGACGGACGACGTCATGAGAAAGGCCGAGGCGATCCTCGGGGCCAACGAGGCCGTCGAGGGGGTGGTCAACCTCACCGGCTTCAGCCTCCTGACCGGGGCCTACTCGTCGAACATGGGCTTCTTCTTCGTGCAGCTGAAGCCCTGGCACGAGCGGCACGGCGAGGAGAGCCAGGCCAACGGAGTGACCGCCGCCCTCAACGCCGCCTTCGCCCAACAGATCCCGGAAGGCATCGCGGCCGCGTTCGGGCCGCCGGCCATCCCCGGGTTGGGGAGCGGCGCCGGCTTCACCATGCAGCTCCAGGACCAGGGTGGCAACGACCCCCAGTACCTCGCCGAGCAGACACAGCGGTTCATCGCCGCCGCGCGCCAGAGGCCGGAGATCGCCCGGGTCAGCACCGTGTACCGGTCGAGCGTGCCGCAGCTCTACGCCGACATCGACCGCAGCAAGGTGCTGAAGACCGGCGTCCCCCTGGCCGACGTGAACACCACGCTCGGCGCCCTCCTCGGCAGCGCCTACGTGAACGACTTCAACCGCTTCGGCCGCGTCTACAAGGTCTACGTGCAGGCGGAGCCGGAGTTCCGGCAGGACCCGAAGCAGCTGGGCCTCTTCTTCGTCCGGGGCAAGGATGGCGACATGGTGCCCCTGGACACGCTGGTGACCACCCGGCCCACGAGCGGGCCGGAGTTCACGACCCGCTTCAACCTCTACCGCGCGGCCGAGCTCAGCGGCGTGCCGGCGACCGGCTACAGCTCGGCCCAGGCCCTGGACGCCCTCGAGCAGGTGGCAAAGGAGGTCCTGCCGCCGGAGATGGGCTACGCCTGGGCGGACATGTCGTACCAGGAGAAGCAGGCCCCGGGTGTTGCGACCACGTTCGCCCTCGCGCTCCTGCTCGTGTTCCTCGTCCTCGCCGCCCAGTACGAGAGCTGGGGCCTGCCCTGGAGCGTGCTCCTGGGCACCCCCTTTGCAGCGTTCGGCGCCTACTTCGGGCTCTGGGCCATGCGCTTCGTGTCGCCGAGCTACGTGAACAACGTCTTCGCCCAGATCGGGCTCATCCTGCTCATCGGCCTCGCCGCCAAGAACGCCATCCTGATCGTGGAGTTCGCGAAGATGCTCCACGAGCAGGGCAAGGACCCGGTCACCGCCGCCCTGGAGGCGGCGAAGCTGCGCTTCCGCCCCATCCTCATGACCGCCTTCGCCTTCATCCTCGGCGTGACTCCGCTCGTCCGCGCCAGCGGGGCGGGCGCCGAAGGGCGGAAGGTGATGGGGATGGCGGTCTTCTCGGGGATGCTCATCGCCACCATCCTCGGCGTGTGCCTCATCCCGGTGCTCTTCGTCGCCGTCGAGAAGATGATCGGGCGCAAGGGTGGCCACGGAGAGCCGAGCGCAGGCCCGCCGGTGGCGCCCACGCACGGGGGAGGGCACTGACATGACGCGCATCACCCGCCTCTCGCCCCTTGCCGCGCTGGGCGCCGGAGCTCTCCTCCTCGGTGGCTGCATGGTGGGCCCCAACTACGAGCGCCCGCAGATGCCGGTCCCTCCCCAGTACCGCTTCGTCGAGGGCCCGGCGGAGGCCGAGTCGCTCGCCGACGTGCCCTGGTGGGAGATCACGAAGGACCCGCAGCTCGTGGCCCTGATCCGCGAGGCCGTCGCCAACAATCTCGACCTGCGGATCGCCACCGCTCGTGTCGAGGAGGCCCGGGCGGTGGCCGGCATCTCGAAGTCGTTCCTCTACCCTCAGGTGGGGGTCACCGCCGGCTACGACGCGCGGCAGGTCTCTCGCGACACCGAACCTCCCCAGTCGATCACCGACGACAAGACATTCCAGAACTGGGACGCGGGCTTCACGCTTTCCTGGGAGCTCGACCTCTTCGGCCGGATCCGACGGCAGAACGAGGCGGCCTTCGCGGCGTACCTGGCCACCGACCAGGGTCGTCGCGGCGTCCTGATCACCCTGGTGGCCGACGTCGCCTCGAACTACCTGCTGCTCCGACAGCTCGACCTCGAGCTCGAGATCGCCCGGAACACGGTGGTGTCCAACGACAAGACGGTGGAGTTCTACGAGAAGCGCCTCGGGGGCGGCGTCTCGAACCGCCTCGAGGTCGACCAGGCCGTGGCCAATCGGGCGCGGACGGCCACCACCATCCCCGACATCGAGCGGCGGATCGCCATCACCGAGAACGCGCTCTCGCTCCTCCTCGGTCGCGTGCCTGGCCCCGTCGAGCGGGGTGCCCCCCTCGCGGATCAGCACCTGCCCCCGGTGGTCCCGGCGGGCATCCCCGCCGCGCTCCTCGAGCGCCGCCCCGACGTCGTCGCCGCCGAGCAGCTCCTCGTGGCCGCCAACGCCAACGTGGGGGCGGCCCGTGCGCTCTTCTTCCCGTCGATCTCGCTCACCGGCCTCCTGGGCGGCGTGAGCCGGGACCTCGGGGACATCGCGAAGGGCGACGCAGCGGTCTGGAACCTGAGCGCCGGGCTCCTGCAGCCCATCTTCCAGGGGGGGCGGATCAGGCGGAACTACGAGGCCGCCCAGGCCCGCTTCGAGCAGGCCATGGGCGGGTACCGCCGCGCCGCGCTCGACGGCTACCGCGAGGTCGCGGACGCGCTCGTCTCGCTCCAGAAGCTCGGCGAGCAGAGGACCGAGATCCAGAAGGGGGTCACGGCGCTGCGCGACGCCGGCCAGCTCTCTCGGGCGCGCTACGACAACGGCCTCTCGAGCTACCTCGAGATCCTGATCGCGGACCAGTACCTGTTCGAGCAGGAGCTCCTGCTGGCCCAGACGCGCGGGGCGGAGCTGCGCGCCCTCGTCCAGCTCTACCGGGCGCTGGGGGGAGGCTGGCAGCCCGAGCCGGGGACGGAGGCCGCGGCGAGCGGTCCCGGGGGCACGCCGGAGTAGCGGAGGGTCAGACCCCCGTCCCGGCGGGATCGTCCGCCTCGCGCTCGGGGGCCCCCGGGGGCAGCGCCTGGACCCGTCGCGCATAGAGCGCGATCCCCGGCGACGCGCTCAAGCCGTGGGCGAAGATGCTCAGCAGCACGGTCGCGACCACCGCGAGCCGCACCGAGGCCGAGGACGGGCCCGCGGCGTGCCCCAGCTCCTCCAGGTAGACGAGGCCGAGCACGATGGACGCCAGCCCACGGGGTCCGAACCAGCCCATGAACAGGACACTCGCCCGGCTCAGCCGGGTGCCGATGAGCGCGACGGCGACCGGCACCAGTCGCACCACCGACAGGCTCAGCACCGCGTAGAGCCAGTGCCTCGCCTCGAGCTGGCCCCAGGCCGGCACCACCAGCAGACCGAAGAGGAAGAACACCGACAGGTTGAGAACCTGGCCCCATCCCTCGGTGAACTCGACGCTGTGGGTGCCGGACTCCTTGAAGCCAGCCTGCACGGCCAGCCCCGCGACGAAGGCCGCGATGAACATGCTCGCGTCGACGGCGTGGGAGACGAGGGCACACATCGCGGGCAGCGCCACGACGCCGAGCGGCAGCCAGGAGGGGGACACCCACCGTCGACGGTGGGCCAGGCCCAGCAGCCCGCCGCCGACCCCGCCGACGCTCAGACCCACCAGCGTCCCGTAGCCCAGCTGCTCCCCGATGAAGCGCGCGAGCCTCACCGGCTCCTCCCCGGCGCCCCCGCCGGCCAGCGCGATGAAGAACAGCAGGAACGGCACGGCGAGGCCGTCGTTGAGCCCGGCCTCCACGTTCAGGGCCTGGCGGACCTTCAGGGGCACGCGGGCGCTGCTCACGATGACCTGGCCGAGCCCCGCGTCCGTCGGCGCGAGGATGGCGGCCAGGATCCCGGCCTCCCAGAGGGACAGGCCACCGAAGACCGCTCGTGCGCAGAGGGCGCCCAGGAGGATGGTCAGCAGCATCCCCGTGCTCAACAGGCGGCCGGGCAGCGTGCCGTGGCGCTTCAGGACCCGCAGGCCGGTGCGGCTCGCGTCCGTGAAGAGCAGCAGGACCAGACCCATCTCGGCCACGGGGAGGAAGGCTCCCGGGTCCGGGGTGTGTCCCGGCCGAACCGACCCCAGGAGGGCCACCGCGACACCGGCGGCCGTGAACACGATGGGCGCCGTCAAGACGGTCCGCTCCAGCCGCTCGGAGACCAGACTGTAGAGGAAGATGAGCAGGCAGAAGATGCCGATGAGTGTCATGCAACGAGCTCCTCGCGCTGGACCGGGTCACGCGGGACGGCAGACCTAGAGTACCCCAGACCATCGCCAGGCTGGGCCTCGGAATCCCCCGGTCTCGCCGAGCCACTGGTGCCCGGGTACCGGTCGGCGGTGATCGCGACCTCAGCGCCCAGGTCGGGAGCGTGGGCGTCCACATCGTGCGCCACCCCCGGCCCACGCGGGATGGAATCGAGCTGCGCGCCTTCGCCCAGCTGGCCGGCCCTCGGTGGCGGCTGGCAGCCCGACGCGCAGACCAACGACACGCGAAGTTCCTGGCCAAACGGGGACGTGCCGGTGGAAATCGCACGGTCGGCATCCGGAATCTCGACCACAACGACGACGTGGTCGGGTCGGCGCTGGGAGCTGGTGGGCTCGCTCCGGCGAGGCCTTTGGGTGAACTCTATACGAGTCAGATATTTGAGGCCGTTCTCCGAGGACCAGCCGAGCATCACAAATCTCTTGCATCGCCCGATTCGCCCGCCTAAACTCAACGAAACAGTTCAGATGCGTTGCTTCTCTATGGCTTGACAGTCCTTGTGTGACGGCGGCTCGAGGGAGTGGGTTATTGGCGCAGGTATTCGCATACGGGAGCCTCATGGGGGACGCGGCGCTGGCGCGCTACCGTGCCCGGCCGGCGCGCCTGGACGGCTTCCATCGGGCGTTCCTGCACGAGTCGCGGCGGCGGTGGGGGCGCCCCGAATCACCCTGCCCCATCCTCGGTCTCTCGCCCGGGGGGGAGTGCTGGGGCCTCGTGTTCGACGTTCCCGAAGAGGACCGCCCCCGGGTCTTGCGGGCCCTCGAGAAGCGGGAGGCGGCAAGCGATCGTCGGCGCGAGACCCACACGGTGGAGACCCCGGACGGCCCGATCCCGGCCCTGGTCTGGGTCTCCCGGGACTCCAACGGAAACGGCGCCCCGAAGCTCGAGGGGCTCGAGGCGCGCCTGAGGACGGCGCACGGCGACGTGGGCACCGGCTCCGAGTACGTGAGGGGACTGGTGCACGCCATGGAGCTCCACGGGATCCGGGACCCCCTCGTCGACACTCTCTGGGAACGCCTGAAAGGCTGACACCATGCTGCTCTACATCACCGCGGAAGACGTCTTCGGCAGCGGCGCGCCCGAGCGCCAGGGGCCCCGGCCCCTCCACCGGATCCCCGACACCGTGGCCGGGCTCTACGACCTCGGCCTGAGGCACCACGTCCGCAAGGCGGCGATGGCCTGGCCGAGAGACGAGGGCTTCGACCCCGTGCCCGACTGGAAGCTGGACCGGCTGGCCATCCGCGTCGCGCTCTACGGGCGGGAGAAGCTCGGAGTGGAGCCCGGGGAGAGGGTGGCGGTCTTCGGTCGGCTGGGCTGGCTCTGGCCTATCGTGGACTTCGCGGCCATGGGCTTCGCCGCGGTGCCGGTGGGGATCGAGCACGACGTGCCCGACGCCGCTTTGGCGCAGGTGCTCTCCGACGCGCGACCCCGCGTCGTCTTCGCCACCGACCCCGAGAGCGCGGAGCGGCTCCTGGCAGTGGCGCGCGACGGCGGAACCGGGGACGCCACGGTCGTGGCGGAGGGACTCGCGCCGGCGAGGGACGTCCTGCCCCTGAAGCAGCTCCTGGAGCTGGGCTCCGTCCTCGACACCGCGGAGCGGGCCCAGTCGTTCCGCGCCGTCTCGCGGCAGATCTCGCCGGCAGGCGAGGCGCTCCGGCACGCCAGCCGGGAGGGCGTGACCCGGCTCAGCCACGCCGAGGCCATGCAGAGGATCGAGCCGGGTCTGCACGCTCACCCCGCGCAGGAGGGCGACGTGGCCTACCTCGCCGGCCCCCGCCTCGACCTGGCAGCGCGCCTGCGGCTGGCGGCCTTCGTGGGCGACGGCCTCACCACGACGGCCGTGGGCGCCGGGGAGCGCATGGGCAGGGATCTGACGGCGCTGCGGCCGCACAAGCTGATCGCGCCGAACGACTGGGTCGAGGCCGCCTGCGCCGGCCAGGGGCCCCGGCTGCCGGCGGGCCTCGACCGGCCCTGGGCCCGCCGGCGGCTCGTCGAGCGCCTGGGAGACCGACTGCGCTGGGTCGAGACGCCCTCACCGGTGAGTGGCGAGACGACGCGCGCGCTGGACGCGGCGGGCGTGACCCACCACGTCGCGACGAGCGGGACCGACCCGGCCGCCACGGAGAAGGACGCGCGCACGGTGCACTGATCCGCCCCCGCGGATTTCGGGGGTGCGAGGAGGCAGAAGACGATGGAGACGACGCTGCAGCAGATCGGCGACCTGGCCTGGCGGGCGTTCCAGTCGGTGAACGCGCGCCTCCCCGAGGGACGCTCGGTGGAGCCCGGGTGGGCCCCGGGGCCGCTGCCGAAGTCCCACGAGAGGACCCGGCCGCCACTGGGCTACCCCCGTGAGACCGATTCGCTCTGTCCCCGGTGCGTCATCGAGACCCGCAAGAAGATCCTGAGCGGGGAGCGCAAGCTCGAGGACCTCGTCGGGGGCCACGTCGGAGAGATCCGCGCGACCTTCTACGAGAAGGGCAAGGAGCTGTGGGTCACCAAGACCTGCCCCGAGCACGGGACCTTCGACGACATCCGCTCCATCGACGTGGAGTTCGATCGGGTCATCGAGAGCCGCTTTCCGGGTCGGGATTACCGGACCTTCGGCGACGAGAACGTGCACCGCCACGGCACCTCCACCGTCCGCTACGGCCGGGGGGCGGTCCTGACCGTCGACCTCACCAACCGCTGCAACATGATGTGCAACCCCTGCTTCATGGACGCCAACCAGGTGGGGTACGTCCACGAGCTGACGCTGGAGGAGATCGAGAAGATCCTCGACGACTCCATCTCCTTCAAGCCGCGGCGGCAGATGGTGGTCCAGTACTCCGGCGGCGAGCCCACGATGTCGCCCCACTTCCTCGAGGCCTGCGCCTACGCGAAGAAGGTGGGCTACAAGCTCATCCAGGCCGCCACCAACGGCATCCGCTTCGCCCTCGAGCCCGAGTTCGCCTTCCAGGCGAAGGAGGCGGGGCTCGACATGGTGTACTTCCAGTTCGACGGGACCACGAACGAGGCCAACTCCCACCGGCACATCACCAACCTCTTCGACGTCAAGAAGATCGCCATCGACAACATCGCCGCCGCCGGGATCCGGATCACCCCGGTGGTCACCGTGGTCAACGGGGTCAACAACCACATGGTGGGGCCCATCTTCGACTTCTGCCTGGAGAACCACGACAAGATGGGCGGCCCGGCCTTCCAGCCGGTGTCCTTCACCGGGCGCGACGAGGAGATCAGCGACGAGGACCGGCTCCGGCAGCGGTACACGACCTCGCACCTCGCCCACGACCTCGCGAAGTACTCGGGCGGCAAGATCGACCCCTACCGGGACTGGTACCCGCTGGGGTCCGCGACCTCATTCGCCTCGCTCGCCGACCACCTCAAGGGTCCCCAGTCCGACTTCGGCCAGCTCAACTGCGGCTGCCACCCCAACTGCGGGGCGGCCACGATGATGGTGGCCAACGCCACGACCGGCGAGTGGGCCACCCTCATGTCGTTCTTCAACCTCGACCAGTTCTTCCGGGACCTGGACGTGGTGGTGGACTCGGCCCGGGGCAAGGCCGCCACCGTCAGCCAGATCGGCCTCTCGTTCCTGCGTAACTTCGACCAGTCCAAGGCCCCCAGGGGAATGACCCCGATGAGGATGCTCGAGCTGTTCAACGGGAAGATGGGCGGCGGGGTCACGAGCGACGGCGAGGAGAAGAAGGGCGAGTGGCGCCTGACCACGATCCTGAGCATGTGGTTCCAGGACCTGTGGAACTACGACTTCCGCCGGACGGAGATGTGCGTGATCCCCTACGGCACCCAGGAGGGCGAGATCTCCTTCTGCGCCTACAACACCGGCGTGGGCTGGCGGAACATCATCGAGGAGATGCGCCAGGTGGCGACAACCAAGGACTGGTTCGCCGAGAAGGGGCGGCACCAGATCTACGCCGGCAACCGCCCGGTGGAGCTCCCGAACGCCTTGAAGCGCAAGCTGCCCGTGGTGTCCGTCGAGGGAGGGAACGGGAACGGGAAGGCCAACGGCAACGGGAACGGCCACCAGAACGCTGGCTCTGGCCACGGAAAGGCATTGACCGAGGAGACCACTCAGCAGGCCGGTCCCCGGGCCCACCAGGGCGGCTGCGGCACCGGCTGCGGCTGCTCCTGAGCCCGCGTCGTCCGCCCGCAGAGGGTCAGTCCGACTTCAGACCGGACTCCTCCAGGACCCGTTCGAGGAGATCGCGGACGCCGAGCTCCACGCTCCCGGTCTCCAGGTAGGCCAGGTCGAGGGTTTCTCCGCTCGCCTGGAACACCCCCATCACGTCGCTCCACTGCCGTTCGGATACCTCGTCGCCCCGGCGATACCACTCCAGCTTCGCGAGGATGATGTCTTCGGCGGAGCTCACCGGCAGGGTTGTCTCACCGAGGCCCTCGATCGACGCCGATCGCGACCGCTCGAACGCCCTCCGGTCGAAGGGCCGGTCACGCGAGACGAAGACATCGATCTTCAGCATCGTGTCGAGGTGGATGACGTTGAAGGATGCTCGGCGCGTCACCGCGTCCAGGACGCGCGCCTCGGGTACGTAGTAGGTCGCGCGCAAGGCCTCCACGAAGGCACCGACCTGGTCTCGAGAGAGCTCGGCCACGACATCCCCATCCACGCTGGCCCGCGCCACACCGTGCGCTGAGCTGGCAATCGAGCCGCCCACGAAGTGGCGCACCCCGAGGTCGTTGAGCACCCGAAGGACCGGGGCCAGCGCCAGCAGCAGGTCTGGGTCGGTCACGGCTCACGCGCGGCGAGGTCGGCGCGCAGCTCCTCGGCGAGATCGGCCCCGTAGTGCAGGGCCACGAAGCGCAGGCCCACCTCCTCGGCAGAGGCCCCTGGAAGCCTCCGGGCCAGACCCCCTCGAGAGAGCCCCATCACCGTCCGACTCAGGGAGAGGGCGAGTTGAATCCTCCGACCGGGCGACGCCCGGCGGAGGAGTTCCAGTTGAACGCGTTCGGTCTCCGGATCGGTGTCGCTCAGCCCGTGTGTCACGGCAGCATTCTATCTCCCTGCCGAGCCCCCAAAAGGCCCGCTTGCGGCGCCCCCGCCTGCATCTGTCTGGCGGCGGGCGTCACGCCCCAGGTTCGTCCAGCCCGGCCCCGGATGTGCGTGATCCCTACGGCACACAGAAGGGAGAGATCTCCTTCAGCGCCTACAACACCGGCGTGGGCTGGCGGAACATCATCGAGGAGATGCGCCAGGTGGCCACCACCAAGGACTGGTTCGCCTGTCGGGAGGACTGCGCGCCGAGCATTGACGCCGGTGCACTGGTGATGTATGTATACATCTATGAATCGGACCCAGATCTACCTGAGCGACGAGGAGGCCGAGGCCCTCGAGCGCGAAGCGCGCGCATCTGGCCGCACGAAGTCGCGGCTGATACGCGATGCCATCGACCAGGTGTATCTGGCGACCAGGGACACCGACGAGGTTCTGCGCTCGCTCGAGAAGTCCGCCGGTGCATGGCGTCGCCGCGAGAGTGGGGCCGCGTACGTCGAGCGCCTGCGCTCCGGCCGCTTGGCCCGAATCCACTCCCGTTGAGCCCTTGAAGCTTCTGCTCGACACGTCGGTCCTGGTCGACCATCTGAGGGGAGATCCTCGGGCCGTGGAGCTGCTCAGGGAGTCCGCACGCTCTGGGGAGGAGCTCTGGAGCGTGACCGCTGTGAGGACCGAGGTTCGAGCCGGATTGCGCAGGGACGACGAGGGCGCGACCGAGGCCCTGCTACAGGCTCTCCGGTGGCAAGCCGTGACGGTGGAGATCGCTGATCGCGCCGGTGATCTCGCACGTCGGTACCTGAAGTCCCACCCTGGGGTCGATACGGTCGACTACATCATCGCTGCAGCCACAGAGACGCTCGATGCGCGCCTGTTGACGCTGAACACTCGGCACTTCCCGATGTTTCCCGATCTCGAGCCGGCGTACCTGTAAGCCCGGCCGGCTCAGAGCAGGATCCGCACCCGCGGCACCGACCCGATCCAGATCGTGTTGCTGATGGACGGCTGCGTGGTCCAGTGGATTCCCGGGGTCACCTGCACGTTGGGGGTGAGCAGGAGGGGTAGAACGCCTCCACCGTCACCTGGTCCGGTCCCTCGCCGTCGGGGGGTGGCCCCAGCTCAGGGCGGCGCGCACACGGTCGTCGCGCACGCGGACTAGCGCAGGTCAGTCCGAGCCCTGCTGGGGACCTCCCCCCGGTCATTCTGAGTCCGTTTGCCCCGGGATTCGGGCCAGGGATCCGCCCCGAGGTCCGTCGACTCGATGGGGGCCAGGATGACGTCCTCTCCCAGCAGCGCCTGGGCCAGGTCCACGTGGATGTGGCGGTCGCCGTCGACGACACCGAAGCCACCCTTGTAGTCCCAGTGCGCCCAGCCGATGCCGTTCTTCTCCAGGACGCTGCGGAAGTCACGGTACCAGCGGAGCCGGTCGGCCCGGGGCGTGCTGGGCAGCGCGCCCCATTCACCGCAGTAGAGCGGCAGCCCCGTCTCCCGAGCCAGGGCCAGGGGCTTCGCGAGCTTCTCCTCGAGAACGGTCCGATCGAAGTAGAGGCCCCGCCCGTCTCGGATGGCGCTCACCAGGTCGTCGGGGAGCCCGGCCAGGTCGGCCTCGGTCACCACCTCGCCGGGGTAGCGCACGGGTCCCTCGTACTCCCCCACCTTCGTCCAGCTCGCCCCGTAGTGGGTGAGGGCCATGGGGGTGTAGAAGTGGAAGCTCAGGAGGATATTGGGGTCGCCCTCGGGAATCCGGAGCTGGTCGAAGGTCTCCACCTGCTGCCACTTGTTCGAACCGATGACGATGGTCCTCTCCGGCTCACGCTCCCGCACCGCATCGAACGCCCGGGCCAGGAGACGGTTCCAGTCCTCGGGATCGTCGGCCACCGCCTCGTTCATGAGCTCGTAGGCCACCTGGTCGTTGGGCCGGCCCTTCAAGCGGTCGGAGAGCTGGCGCCAGATCTCGACGAACCGCTCCCGCTCCTTCGGGTCTGTCCACAGGGGCTTCTCCGCCTCGTTGAAGTGGTGGGAGCGGAGGATGTGGAGGTCCACGATCACGGGCAGCCCCCGGGCCGCGCACCAGTCGAGCGCCGCATCGAGGAGGGCGAACGCCTCCTCCTCGGGCCGGCCACTCTCGTCCCAGAGCTGCTCTTCGTCCACGGGGAGCCGCACGTGGTCGTAGCCGAGCCGGTCGATGAGGGTCACGTCCTCTTCGGTGAAGAACTGCCTCCGCTCCTCCCCGCGCCGCCGGCTCTGGGACAGCCAGTGGGAGATGTTGGTGCCACGGTGGACGACGAAGCCGTTGGGCGTGCCAGCGGGAATGTCGGGCGGGGCCGCGGCCACCACCGGAGCGAGAGCGAGGAGCCCTCCCCCGGCGAGGGCGAGGGTCCGGCGAAGCGTCCTGCTGGGCATGGCGGAGCCTCCTTCCCCACGGATCGTCACGCTGGCGGCATGACCGCCGAATCTTGCCCCAGCGTCCGGCGGGAGGGCAAACCCGACCCTCTCGCGATCGTCCCCGGACGGTGAGATGCGAGCCCCCGGCGTGTGAGGGTGGGGTCTCCGAGGATGTCCACCGTGAGCGGCGGGCGTGGTCTCGACCCGCGAGCGGCGCCGCGCAGTACAATTCGGTCATGGACTCACCGTCGCCCGACGCTCACGCCGCGCTGCGCGCTCTCGTGGACGATTATCGGGACCGGTGTCTCTGGTTCCTGCGCCCCGACTACTACCCGCCCACGATCGCGGAGGCCGAGCGCGTGCTCGATGCCATCCAGCGGCACGGGGATCGGGATGGTTTCCGGCGCGCGGCCAAGGTCCGCCAATGGCTCTCACACCCTTCCAGCGCGACGTCTGTCGGCTCCTAGCCGACAACCGCCTGCGCAGCGGCGAAAGCTACGTCGCGGGCGCGGCGGCGCTGAACGAGCTTCTGAAGGCACCTCGCCGCTCCCGGGACATCGACCTGTTCCACGACACGGAGGAGGCCCTGGCGACATCCTGGAGCGCCGATCGTGCCTCGCTCGAGAAGCATGGGTACGAGCTGTCGATCCTCCGCGAGCGGCCGACCTTCGTGGAAGCGGAAGTGCGGCGCGGAGGGGACGCCGTCCTCATCCAATGGGCCCAGGACAGCGCCTACCGGTTCTTCCCCCTGGTGCAGCACGACGAGCTCGGGCTCACCCTGCACCCCTTCGATCTCGCCACGAGCAAGGTCCTGGCCCTCGTGGGGCGAGTCGAGCCCAGGGACTTCGTGGACACCCTGACCTGTGACCGTGAGCTCCAGCCGCTCGGATACCTCGCCTGGGCCGCGTGCGGCAAGGACCCCGGCTTCAGCCCGACCGCCATCCTCGAGCTGGCGGCCCGTTCGGCCCGCTACTCCGAGGCCGAGCTCCGAGGACTCGACTTCGAAGGCGAGACCCCCAGGGCGGCGAGCCTGGCCCAGCGGTGGAGGGCAGCGCTCGAGACGGCGCGCGAGATCGTCGGGCTCTTGCCCGCGGAGGAAGCGGGCCGCGCGGTCCTCACGACCGACGGGACGCCGTACCGCAAGGAGCCACCTGCGCTGCGGAATGCCCTCGCGGGAGGCGAGATCGTCTATCACGAGGGCTGCATCCGAGGTGCCTTCCCGCGAATCGTTCGCTGAAGCGATGGGCACGCTCGCCACCGCCCAGCCCGCCTCCCAAGTCCGGGCCCACGCCCCAGGTGGAGGTGCTGGCCTTCGCCGGCGAGACCAGGAGCGTCAGGGTGGTGTCTCCCACGCCGGAGGTCGAGTCGGTCTACCCGGTGGCACGCCGCTGGGGGGGGAATGGTGGTGCGGGGATGATGTTCCCCCCGCGGCACGCCCTCGGAGGTGAGGCGTCCGCCGCGGGTGCGTGCCGGCGTCGCTCAGGAGATAATCCAGGTCTGCCATCCAGAGGAGGTGTCTGAGGTGCGACGATTCGCGGCGCTGGTGCTCTGTCTGGGCGCGGGTCCGGTCCTGGCGGCGGAACCCATGCTGAAGAACCGGGACCCGGGTGCCCACGTGATCGAGTACTCGGTCACCCTCGACGCGCCACCGGCGGAGGTGTTCGAGGTCTGGTCCATGGCCGAGGGGCTGGAGCGATTCCTGGCGCCGGGCGCCCGCGTCGACGGCGTCGTGGGCGGCCTGTACCAGATCACCTTCGACCCCGAGGGCGACCCCGACGGCGCGACGCACGGCACGAAGGGTGCCCGGCTCCTGCACCTCGTGCCGGGCCGGGCCCTCGCGGCCGAGTGGACGTTCCCGCCCCTGGGCGAGAAGCTCAACACGCCTCCCTTCCCCACCTGGATCGAGGTGCGTGTGGAGCCGGCGCCGGGAAAGGCCGGCCGCACGCGGCTCCACTTCGCCCACTTCGGCTTCGCGGACGATCCGGGCTGGAAGAAGGCCTACGACCTCTTCAACGACGGCAACTGGCCCCTGGTCCTCAACCGGCTCGTCGTGTACTGCCGCGACGGCGTCTCACCCGCCTGGGGCGTCGAGGGTGGAGACCAGATCGACCGGTTCATCCGCAAGGGCGTCGTGGTCGAGGCCCCGATCGAGAAGGTCTGGCAAGCCTGGACCACCGAGGCAGGCGTCCGCTTCATCGCCGAGGGGGCCCGGATCGAGCTGGAGCCAGGAGGGCCCTACGAGTGGTACTTCAGCATGGAAGCGCCCGAGGGCTCACGGGGAGGCGAGGGGAACACCGTCCTCGCCGTCGACCCCATGCGCTTCCTCGCCTTCGAGTGGAACGCCCCGCCGAGCTACCCGGAGATCCGGAAGCAGAAGCACCAGGTGCTGCTCCAGCTCGAGCCGATCGGCGACGATCAGACGAAGGTCGTCCTGACCTCCCTGGGCTTCGGCAACGGCCAGCAGTGGGAGGACGTCCACGCCTACTTCGAGGAGGCCTGGGACGCGGTGCTGGGCCGCCTGAAGGCGAGCTTCGAGTAGCCGCTACTCCGCCCGCGCCTTCAGATTCAGGAGCTGCTTGCGCTGCATGATGGCGTGGGCGGGCCCCATGGTGAGACGCATCGGGATGTCGAGCCACCAGGGCCGCGTCAGGCCGCGGGTGCGAACGAGGAGGCGGGTGCGTCCGGGCTCGAGGGCCTCGAGCACGAACGTCCAGGTGGCGCGAGTGAAGGTCCTTGGCGCGGAGTCGTGCCACTCGAGGCTCCCGAGAGGGAAGTAGCGGAAGTAGGCTCCCAGGGCCAGGTGCTCGGGCGCCTGAAGCTCGAGGACCACGAAACCGTCGTCGTGTCCCGGGCGCGAGGGAAGGGTGTCCCCGACCTTCGTGTCCTGGAGCTGCGGCAGGATCCGGTCGGCGCTCGGCAGGCCGCCGTTGTCCAGCCGGTCCCAGCTGTACCAACCGGCGCGGTCGCAGCCCATCTGGACGAGCCACGGCCACAGAGCCTCTCGCGAGGACTCGACGGTGATGGCGTGGGTCTTGACGTCCGCGGCCTCCGGGCAAAAACTGTCGCCCGGCAACGCTCGTCGGGTCTCCTTCCGGGTCGCGTGCCAGCGCCACTCCGGTCCCGGTCCCATCACCCAGAGGGCGGCTCCCCAGGACGCCAGGAAGATCAGGGCCGAGGGGATCCACGTCCCGATCGGACTCCGGAACATCGCCCAGCTGCGCTCCACCCAGGGGGCGATCAGGCCCGCATCCATCACCACCACGACGCCGAGAAGGACGGCGCCAATGGCCAGCGGCCCCGGTCCGGCGAGGCGTCGGGCGTAGACGTACGCGAGCACGCCCGCGATGATCGGAGCCGCCACGGCATGGAGGACAAGGGCGGCCTCCATCGGCATCAGCCCCCGGGCCAAGCCGATGGTGGCGCCGCACAGTCCCCAGCCCACGAGGGCGAAGGCCACCAGCAGGATTCGGGCGCGCACGGCCACCTCCGGTGGCCAATTCTACTCCCGCCTCGGGAGGGCCCCGGCGTCCCGGTGGTAGGCTACGCCCGCGCCAGGGCCGGGGCGCGAGAGGAGGGTCGCGATGCGAGTCCCGACACGCCGTGGGTTCCTGCAGGCGAGCGGAGCCCTGGGCGCGGCCGCGGCGACCCTCGGCCCCGACGCCCTCTTCGCCGACGTGCCGGACATCACCCGCGGCGCGCGCCCGTCCCAGACCCCCGAGGTGGAGGTGCGGCACCCGCGGGACCGGGTCCCGCTCTCCTTCATCATCGACGACTCCACCTGCCTCGTGAACATGGGGCACTTCTGCATGCCCCAGTTCGCCGAGGCGTGGCCGGAGAGGGAGGACTACAAGAAGCCCTGGAAGACGTGGCCCCGGGAGATCCCCGACGACTTCGTCCGCGAGTTCGGGGAGTGGTGCTCCGCCCACGGGGTGAAGGGCAAGTACAGCGTCGTGCCCTACCCCGCGTGCGTCGGCTGGCTCGACCGGGAGCTGCCAGGCTGGTCGCGGTCGGAGCTCCAGGCCAGCCTGAAGCTGGTCCGGGAGCTGATGGTCCCGGACTGGGACATCCACCCCGAGATGATCACCCACACCCGGTTGATCGACCTGAAGACCGGCCGGCCCTTCGCGGAGATCAGCGCGAAGACGATGGAGAACTGGTACCCCCAGGAGGAGACGAGCGTCGACGAGCTGGCGAGCTACATCGCCTACGCGCTCAGGATCCTCCGCAACTGCGACCTGCCCTGCCAGGGCATCACGACCCCGGGCGGGTTCGGGAGCGGCGCCGAGGGGGCGCTCTCGAGGGCGGTGGGCGAGGCGGTGCGGGACGTGTTCGGCGCGGAGATCCCCCACTACTTCAAGTACGTGGCGGAGGGCGAGGAGAGCACCGATCCGCGGCTGGAGCACGTCCGGGGGCTGGGCAGCGACGATCCGCGCCTGGTGGTGAGCGTCCCCGCCGGGGCCGGCGACTGGTTCGGCGGGTGGGAGGGCGACGAGCCCAGCCGCGGGCAACTCTACGCCGACGCCGAGGCGAAGAGCGGCCGCATGGTGGAGCTCATCGAGCGCGGGGCGCCCGCGATCATGTACTGCCACTGGCCGGGCCTGTACACGCACGGCACCAGGGACGGATTCCGGGACTTCCAGCAGGTCGTCCGGGCCCTGGCCGGACGCTTCGGCGACCGGACGATCTGGATGAAGCTCAGCGAGATCGCCCGCTACCAGGCCGCGAAGGAGCTGACGACGATCACCCGCGAGGGCGAGGGGGTGGCCTTCGACGCCCCCTTCGCCTGTCCGGCCTTCACGGTTCGGTGCGCCACCCGTTCGTCGGCGCCGCCCGCGATCCACCGCGACGTCCAGCCGGGCCCCCTGAAGGAGGCGCGGGCCCGCCGCGACCTCGTGGCCGGGACCTTTCTCCGCGAGGCCGAGCGCGTGACGGTGTGCTTCGATCTCCCGCAGGGCCGAACGGTGCTGACGGCCTGAGCACCGCCGCGAACCGAAGCCGCTCGTTCACGACGCAGGACGACAGCCCGGCGGCTGCAGACGACAGCTCACGGGCCTTCGGCGACGGCTCGTGGTGGGTCGCGGAGCAGGGTCGCCACGTCGTCGCGCAGGGCGAACAGGCACTCCTGGGCGTAGCGGTCCGCCTCCGCCTCCGCTCCTTTGCGGAAGTCGCTCACCGCCTCGTTGCCCCGGCCTCCCAGCCAGCGGATGATCCAGCTCTCCCGAACCCGGAAGCGGAACTCACGGACGAGCTCCGTCGGTCCGTCGGTCGATTCCCGCACCGCGTAGCCCGCCCATGACCCGGGACCTTCGAACGGATACCGCAGCGACCCGCGCAGGAAGGGCTTGATGAGGAAGGGTAGACGCCACTCGGGCTCCCGGCGGTAGCGCGCCACGTACCCCTTCTCGCGGGAGGTCCGGGTGAGGGTGACGTCGACGACCAGCCCCTCGACCCCGATGGTGAAGATCCCCGCCTTCGTCGTGTAGTCGGCGGCGACCCGGAGCTCGTCGGGCAGGCGTCGGTCCGCGGCGCCCTCGAGGGGCACCAGGCTCCCGTCACGCACCCGGAGACGCACCGTCCAGAGCATGTCGGCGGCCTCGAGCGTCCACCATGTCGCCCCGGAGGCGTCGCTGGCCACCGCCGAAACCCGAATCGGTGCCGCCCACTTCCCCAGGAACTCCGCGTACCTCGGCGCCGTCTCCTTCAAGCGGTCGGGGTCGACGCGGAGACCGAGGCGGATGGCCGTGGCCCCGCCGTCCGGCGTCAGATCGAGGACCTCGAGGCGGAACAGGCGCGAGAGCGCCTCGGCGGCCCGGGGGAAGGCCTGGGCCGCCTGCGCCCGGGCCTCTTCTGCAGAGACTCCTTCGGCGGAGCGGAGGAGGCCCGTGAGGGCGTCGGCGAGGTCGGTCGGCCGCACCGCCCCCACCGCCAGCTCCTCGCGCATGGTCCACCCGTAGCGGCCCTCCTCGACGCGGGTCAGGCGGAGGCGAGCGCGGTAGTCCCCCGCGTCGACGGGCGGCGGCGCCGACGGCCGCATCTCGAGGCGGTACGTCTCCCCGTCCCGACGCCCGAAGAGGTCCAGCTGGCGAACCTCGGCCTCCTGGCTCGTCCAGACGTCCGCTTCGTCGTAGACGCGGGAGGGCACCAGGGCCGCACGGGCGAGCTTCGGGCGCACCGCATCGAATGCCGGTCCCCGCTCGATGGGGCCGAACCGGGTCGCGAGGGCCACTGCCAGATCGTCGGCCGCCGCCCTTCCGCCGGAGCCCGACCCGAGCGGGCGGGCCGCCTCCGGGCAGCCGGAGAGGAGGGCGGCGAGCGAGAAGACGGCCAGGAGCGCGGTGAGCCGTCGCATCCCCCCATGCTGCCACAGGGAAGCCGCCTCGGGTCCGGAGCCGACCGAGGTCGGTCCCGGTCACTCGCCGGGAAGGGATCGCCGGGACCCGGGCACCGGCCGGTAGTCGGGGTACCGCGCGTCGGCCTCCGCGAAGGTCACGCGGCGGGCCTTCCCGTCGGTCAGGCCCTGACGGTAGATCTCCCAGTGGCCGGTGAGGGTCGAGGCGAAGGCGATCTCCGAGCCGTCGGGCGAGTACGCTGGGTCGTAGTTGAGGGCTGGCCAGTCGACGAGGATCGTCTCCTCGCCCGAGGCGAGGTCGTGCTCCACGATGTGGCTCACGTCCTTGTTCCCTCGGGGACGGCGGTGCACGTAGGCCACCTTCCGTCCGTCCGGGCTGAAGCGCGGCTCACAGCCCCCGACCGGAGACAACCGCCGCGTCTCCCCCGTAGTCACGTCGACGACGTAGATCTGGTGCCCGATCCTCCAGTTGGAGGAGAAAACGATCCGCTCGCCGTCGGGGCTCCAGTGCGGGTTGCCCATGATCGTCCGCCGGCCGTGGCGGACCAGCGGGCGCATCTGTCCCGTGGTCTGATCCAGGACCCAGAGGCACTCCCGGCCGTCTCGGTTCGACAGGAAGGCCAGGAATCGGCCGTCCGGGGACTCGGCGGCCTGCCACTCGGTGTGCTCGTTCGTGCGGACGCGGACGGGCTCGCCTCCCCCGGCCGGGACCCGCCAGAGCTGCCAGTTGCCGGATCGATTCGACGCGAACACCACCGCCCCCCCGTCGGCGGACCAGCGGGGCAGACCGTCGGACGCGGGGTCGCGCGTGAGGCGTCGCGGCTCCCCGCCGGCCACCGGGACGACGAAGAGGTCCCGGGAGCCCTCGGGCCCCTGGCCGTACACCAGGGCGCGGACGGGGACGGCCTCCGGCTCACCGGCGCCCGGGGCGGCCGCCCGCGTTCCGCTGCAGGCGCCGGGGGCAGCGGCAAGGAGGCAGACGACAAGGACGGTCGGTCGCATGGGCTCTCACCCCATGGTACTCGTCCGTTATGATCTCGGGGATCGGGGCGGCGGCCCGTCGGTGTGGCGGGAATGCCAGGCACCCAGGGAGGAACCCCAGATGACCGAGATGACGGAGAGCCTGGCGACGCTGACGCCCACGATGCAGGCGCTCCTCGCCGGCCTCTTCACCTGGGCCCTGACCGCGCTCGGCGCCGCCGCCGTCTTCCTGACCCGGACGCCGAGTCGACGGTTCCTCGACACCTCTCTGGGCTTTGCCGCGGGGGTGATGATCGCGGCGAGCTTCTGGTCGCTCCTCGCCCCCGCCCTGGAGCTGGGCGCGGACGGCCCCCTGCCCTACTGGCTCCCCGCGGCGATCGGGTTCCTCCTCGGCGGCGCCGGCATCTACGCGATCGACAAGACGCTGCCTCACGTGCACCCGCGCCTGAGGACGGAGGAGGCGGAGGGAATCCACACGACTTGGCGTCGCCAGACGCTCCTCGTCCTGGCCATCACCCTGCACAACGCCCCCGAGGGCCTGGCCGTCGGGGTGGCCTTCGGCGGCGCGGCGACCGGGTTCACCGAGGCCACGGTGGGGGCGGCGGTGGCCCTCGCCATCGGGATCGGGATACAGAACATCCCGGAGGGGACCGCGGTGGCGCTCCCCCTGCGCCGGGAGGGGGTCTCCGCGGGACGCAGCTTCTGGTACGGGCAGCTCTCGGGGATCGTCGAGCCCATAGCCGCGGTCGTGGGCGCGGCGGTGGTGCTCCAGGCCCGCGGGATCCTGCCCTACGCCCTCGCCTTCGCCGCGGGGGCCATGATCTTCGTGGTGGTGGAGGAGCTGATCCCGGAGGCCCAGCGCTCGGGAGACACTGACCTGCCGACGATCGGCGCGCTCCTGGGCTTCACCCTGATGATGGTCCTGGACAACGCCCTGGGCTGAGTTCCGTGGTCGCGAGACACCCGGCGGGACGAGCCCGAGCCTACTTCTCCCTCTTCTCGAAGCCCAGGCTCACCGAGTTGATGCAGTAGCGCAGCCCGGTCGGCTTCGGGCCATCGTCGAAGACATGACCCAGGTGGCCGCCGCAGCGGGGGCAGAGGACCTCGACCCGGCGCATCCCCAGGCTGTTGTCGGGCTCGGTGGCCACGTTCTCCTCGGTGATGGGAGCGTAGAAGGAGGGCCAGCCCGAGCCGGACTCGAACTTCGTGTCCGAGGAGAAGAGCTCGGTGCCACAGGCCGCGCAGACGTAGACACCCTTCTCGTGGTTGTTCAGGAGCTCTCCGGTGAACGGCCGCTCCGTCCCCTTCTCCCGCAGCACCTTGTACTGCGCCGGCGTCAGGGCCTTCTTCCATTCCTCTTTGGTCTTTTCCACCTTGTCCACCACGACGAACCCTCCCTCTTCCGACGAGTACAGGCGCACGGGCGATTTCTGGTCCGACTCCCCCCCGCCCGGCGCGGCGGCGTGAAGGGTCAGGAGCCGCTCCGCGCGCCCCGGGCCGGGCCGGAAGCCGACCAGCCAGGCGGTCAGCGTGATCGCGGCCGCGGCCGCGTAGACGAGGCTTCGTCTGAGCACTTTCTCTCCTCCTGCCGGGATCCGGGCCAGATATTCCCCCTACCATGATGCAACGACCGGGGGGCGCTCGTCATTCCCGCTCCCGCTTCGGCTTGGTGTATCCTGCGCGGACATCTCCACCAGACCTGACGCATGACCCTTGGCCGGGCCCGGGCTGGGCCAAGGGACGAGGGGACGGCAGCCATGGGCCTGAAGCCAGGACGACGCCTTGGTCCCTACGAGATCGAGACCTCCCTCGGAGCAGGGGGGATGGGAGAGGTCTACCGGGCGCGCGACACCCGTCTCGACCGCTCGGTCGCCATCAAGGTGCTCCCCTCCCACCTGGCGGAGAATGCCCAGCGTCGCGAGCGCTTCGAGCGCGAAGCGAAGGCGGTCTCCGCCCTCAGCCACCCCCACATCTGCGCGCTGTTCGACGTGGGCGAGGAGGACGGCATCTCCTTCCTCGTCATGGAGCACCTGGAGGGCGAGAGCCTCGCCGACCGGCTCGCCCGGGACGCGCTTCCCCTCGGGATGGTGCTCAAGCTCGGGGCGCAGATCGCCGACGCGCTCGATCGGGCCCACCGCGCCGGGATCGTGCACCGGGACCTCAAGCCGGGTAACGTGATGCTCACGAAGTCGGGGGCCAAGCTCCTGGACTTCGGGCTGGCCAAGAACGTCCTGACCGAGCAGGAGGCCTCGGAAACCAGCGCACCCACGGAGGCCGCCCCCGGCGTCATGCCCCTCGACTCGGAGGCCGCCACCGGTGCGAAGCCGCCCCTCACCGAAGCAGGTACCGTCCTCGGCACCTTCCAGTACATGGCCCCCGAGCAGCTCGAGGGGGAGGAGGCGGACGGGCGCGCCGACATCTGGGCCCTCGGGTGCCTGCTCTACGAGATGGCCACGGGAAGGGCCCCCTTCGCCGGCAAGAGCCAGGCCAGCCTCATCAGCAGCATCATGAGGGACTCTCCCCCGCCCGTCGCCGACCGCCAGCCCCTGACCCCGGCCACGCTCGAGCACGTGATCTCCCGGTGCCTGGAGAAGGACCGCGAGGACCGCTGGCAGTCGGCCCACGACGTCGCCGAGGAGCTGAGCTGGATCCAGAGGTCGGGCGAAAGGGAGGCGCCGGCCGGGAAGAAGGTCCAGGAGCCCGTGGCCCGCCCCGGCCCGGGCCGGTGGGTGTTGGCCCTGGCCGCTCTCGTGGCGGCAGCGGCAGGGGCCCTCCTGACCTGGGTGCTGTTGGGTGAGCCCCCGGACGCATCTGTCACCGCGCCGCGGACCCAGCAGCTCACCTTCCAGAAGGGCGTCGAGCGCCATCCCGCCCTCTCCCCCGACGGGAAGCTGCTCGCCTGGGTGAGCGACGCGGCCGGGAGCGACGACATCTACATCCAGCGGGTCGACGGGCGCAACGCGCTCAACCTCACCCAGGACTCGCCGGAGGCGGACGGCGAGCCCAGCTTCTCACCCGACGGGAGCCAGATCGCGTTCCGGTCCGAGCGGGGGGGCGGCGGCATCTTCGTCATGGGAGCGACCGGGGAGTCGGTGCGGCGCGTCAGCGACCGGGGCCACAACCCCACGTGGTCGCCCGACGGCCGCCGGCTGGCGGTCTCGACCGAGGGGATCGTCGATCCCATGTCGCGGCAGGGCACGGCCGAGCTGTGGTCGATCGACGTGGCCACGGGCGAGGCGGAGCTGCTCTACGCCGGCGACGGCGTGCAGCCGGCGTGGTCGCCCGACGGCCGCCGCATCGCCTTCTGGCGGGTGGACGGCAACTCGGGTCAGCGCGACCTGGCCACCATCGACGCCAGGGGGCAGGGCGCACCGGCCGCCGTCACCCGCGACTCCGCCGTCGACTGGAGCCCGGTCTGGTCGCCCACCGGCGACGAGCTCTTCTTCGTGAGCGATCGCGCCGGCACCATGAACGTGTGGCGCATCGCCGTCGACCCCGCGACCGGCGCGGCCGCGGGGGAGCCGGTGCTGGTGGGAGCCCCGGCCGAGGACGTGTCCGGGTTGTCGGCGGCCAGCACGGGTGGGCAGCTCGCCTACAGCTCCCAGGCGGCACTCCACGAGCTGCACCTGCTGCCCTTCGATCCCGGGCGACCCGGCCTCGACGGCGAGCGCCGCGTCCTCTACTCCGGGTCGTTGCCGATCCGCGACCCCCATCCGTCTCCCGACGGGACGCAGATCGCCCTGAGCACGCGCGGCCGCCAGGAGGACCTGCACGTTCTCGACCTCGAGAGCGGGGTCCTGCGGCAGCTCACACGCGACCTCGCCCGGGATCGCGGCCCCCAGTGGTCCCCCGACGGGTCACGCATCGCGTTCTACTCGAACCGCTCGGGCACCTATCAGCTCTGGGTGGTGGAGGCCGATGGGAGCGGGCTCCGACAGATCACCGACGTCGCGGACGGAGCCTGGTTCCCCCTCTGGTCGCCCGACGGAGCCCGGGTCGCCTTCCCCACCGGCAAGGCGACCTGCATCGTCACCGTGGGCGACGCCCCGGCGGCGGCCGCGGAGTGCCTGCCCGATGTCTCGGACGACCGGTGGTTCGAGGCCCGGGACTGGTCGCCCGACGGCCGCTGGCTCGTCGGGAACCAGTCCCTGCGCACGGGCGCGATGGTGCCGGAGGTGCTGCTGTGGTCCCTCGAGGCCGAGGAGTACCGGCCCGTGGAGACGCGGGGCTTCATGTCCCGGTGGCTGCCCGATTCCCGGAACCTGCTCCTGCTCGACGAGCGGCCCGGCCTCGTCACCGTCGACACGGAGTCCGGCGCCGTCCGCTTCGTCACCCCGCTCGACGTCGAGGGGACGGTCGACCAGAAGAGCCTCGGTCTGTCCCGCGACGGGCGGACCGTGGTCGTCCAGTCGAGCCTCTACGAGTCCAACGTGTGGCTTCTGACCTTCCCGGAGCCCTCCGACGACGGGCCGGAATGAGTCCCGACCGCAAGACGCACGCCGCGGCCCTCTGTGGTCGGCGGTGGTCGTCCCCTTGATCAGCTGGTGGCAGCTCTTCGCCGAGCTCGTTGGCGTCTTCGCGCTCGCTGCGATCGCCGGCTCTCTGGTCCTCCTCGGGCTCCTCTTCCGATCGACAGCTAGAACAGGCTCAGCTTGAGGTACTTCTTGGGCTTCAGGCGAATGTCCTCGAGGAGGGCCTGCAGCTCGGTCGCGGTCTTGTCCAGGTTGGCGGCGGCGCTGGCCACGTTGTCGTAGAGCTGATCGTCCGTCGTCAGCTTGCCAAGTGACCCCTCCCCCCGGTCGATGCGGCCCAGGATCGACTCGAGCGACTTCGACGAGGTGTCCAGCCCGGCCAGGACCTCGTCCGCGCGCTCGGTCAGCGCCTGCAACTGCTTCACTGTCGTCTGGAGCTCGTCGCCGGTGGTCACCTTCTCCATCCCCTCCGCCGAGCGCCGCAGGCTCGCGGTGAGGGCCCTGAGCTCGCCGCGCTGCTCGGAGACCGTGCTCGACAAGCGCTCGAGCAGCTGGCGCGCCTCCTTCGCGCTGCCCTGGAGATCCCCCACCATCTCCTCGGACAGCAGGGTCTTCACTCGCGCCGCCACGTCGTCCGCATCGCCCGCGAGCGAGTCCATCTTGTCGAACAGCCCGACGCCACTGCGGCCCTCGAGCACGTCTCCCCACCTCGCCATCTCGGACGACGTGCCCGGAATCACGTCCGCCACCAGCCCGCCGAGCAGACCGCTGGCCTTGAGCTCCACCACCGAGTCCCTGGGCACGGGGTACTCACCCTCGATCTCGAGGCGGACCTCGACCTCGTCGGTGGTGATCCTGAACCCGTGGATGCGGCCGATGTTGACTCCACGCATCTGGACGGGGTCGCCCTTGCGGATCCCGGCCGCGTCGGGGACGATGGTGCTCACGATGTAGCGGCCCCGGAACATCGCGGCGTCGGTCATCGTCATGAGGACGATGAGTATCCCGGCCAGGCCAACCACCACGAAGAGGCCCACCCAGACCTCGCGGCGGCGTCGGCGCAGCTGGGGCGGCACGGGCAGGGGCTTGTCGGTGCTCACGGCTAGACCTCCATGTCCTTCTTCAAGTCCTCCGCATCCTCCTCCATGATGCGGATGGCGGCCTCGGCGGCCCGGCGGCGGTCGGCGAAGGCTCGCACCACGGGGTCGGGGCTGGCCTTGAACTCCGCCGGTGTCCCCACGAAGCGGAGCACGCCGTGCTCGAGGAGCGCGACCCGGTCCGAGATCTCGAGCGCCTGCTCGATGTCGTGGGTCACGATGATCGAGGTGACCTGGGTCTTGTCGCGGATGTCCCGGATGAGGCGTGACACGGCAGCGGTGTTGACCGGATCGAGCCCGGTCACCGGCTCGTCGTACAGGAGGATCTGGGGCCGGCTGACGATGGCCCGGGCGAGGCCCACCCGCTTGCGCATCCCGCCGCTGAGCTCGGCGGGAAGCTTGCCCATGACCTGCTCCGGGTCCAGATTCACGTCCTCCAGGGCGTCGGCCACCTTGGCCAGGACCTCCGGCGAGCGGATGTCGGCTCCTCCGGGGAGACCGGTGCAGATGTTCTCGCACACCGTCATCGAGTCGAACAGCGCCGCGTACTGGAAGACGTAGCCGACCTTGCGGCGGACGCGGTCGAGCGCCTCATCGCCGTCGAAGTAGACCGACTCGCCGTCCACGCGGACGTCGCCCACATCCGGCACCAGGAGGCCGTTGGTGGTCTTGAGGAGGACGCTCTTTCCGGTGCCGGACGGACCGACGATCGAGAGCGTCTCTCCGGTCTCGACGGTGAGGTTCACGCCGGTGAGGACCGGAACGTCGAAGGCCTTGTGAACGTCGATGTACTCGATCATGGGCGAATCAGTTCAGGAACAGCGAGGGGAACGTCGCGTCGAGGACGAGGAGCGAGATGATCATGAAGACGACGGCGGAGGTGGTCGCCCGCCCCACGCCCTCGGCCCCCCCAAGCGTGCGGAAGCCCATGTGGACCGAGATGAGGGGGATGATGAACCCGAAGACGACGCCCTTGTTGATGGAGTAGAGAAGGTCCCAGCTGTGCCAGTACATGCGGGCGCCGTAGAGAAACGACTCGTAGCCGAGGCCCAGGGACAGCTCGGCCGCGATCATCCCCGAGAAGATCCCGACGACGTTGGCGATGGCGACGAGGAGCGGGGTGGCGATCGGTGCCGGCGATGATCCGCGGGGCGGCGAGGACCGCCACCGGGTCGCGTCCCAGCGAGTGGAGGGCGTCGATCTGCTCGGATGACCTGCATGGTGCCCAGCTCGGCGGTGATCCGCGCCCCCACGCGCCCGATCAGGACGAAGGAGGTCATCACCGGCCCCAGCTCGAGGACGACGCTGGAGGCCACCACGCTGCCCAGGACGTAGAGGGGGATGGTGGAGGTCAGCTGGTAGCCCCCCTGCTGGGTCGTGACCACCCCCGAGATGACGGCGGTGACGAGGACCAGGGGGAGGCTCTGCACCCCCATCGCCCAGAACTGGTCGAGAACGCTCCGCACCGAGACGCGGCCCCGCAGGGTGACGACGACGGTCCGCCCGGTCAGCAGGGCCATCTGCCCGGCGTGCTGGGCAATCTCCTCGGCGACCCGGCCGATGCGTCCCAGGACCTTCTTCGTTGTCCGGCGCGCGAATCTCTTCATGGGATCGAAGGCCCGGCGGGTCTTCCCACCGGGCAAACGCTTCATTCTACGTCAGGCCGCCCGGTGCGGTAGAATCGCCCCTCGAGCGATGCCCGAACGACGACAGAACGCGCGCCTGGGTCTGGCCATCCCCGTGCGGGTCCAGGGCTACCAGGCGGACGGGAGCACCTGGGAGGAGTTCTCCACGACCGACGACGTGTCCCTGGGCGGGATCTGCTTCCCCCTCGGCCACGAGGTGGAGCTCGGGCAGATTCTCTACCTGATCCTGGCCCTCCCCCGGCGACTGCGCCAGTACGACCTCACGGAGGCGACCTACCGCGTCTACACCCTCGTGCGCAGCGTGCGCCGTCGGCCGGACCAGCCCCGCGTCGGGGTGATGTTCTTCGGCAAGTACCCCCCGCGGGGCTTCCACGATCGCCCCGGCGCGCGCTATCTGCTCCCCTCCGACTCCCGACGCCCGGCACTGCCGCGGCCACCGCCAGTCCCCCGCCCGAGCCCCCAAGGACGGACTGGCCCCCGCCGCCTCCGGAAACCCCGGATCCGCCCCCGGGACCCGCCCCGGCGGCGAGGGCGGCTCCGGCCGCGGACCGCCCCTCGCGGCCGGTCTGGGAGGTCAGCGCCTCCTCGGAGCCACGCCCGGGGGTTCCGCCCGCGCCCGAGCCCTCCGCCCCCGCCATGGAGTTCCACCCGTCGCGCGAGGTCCCCCAGGACCGCCGGGAGGGCCCCAGGGTGGAGCTGTTCGTCAACTTCACGATCCAGCAGGTGGACGAGTGGGGGGCGGTGCTTCAGGAGGAGCTCACCGTGGCCGACAACGTGAGCCGCGGCGGGACGCGCGTGATGACGACCCTGCGCTTCCAGGTGGGTGACGTCATCCTGCTCCAGGAGGCCGGCGGCGGCTTCGCCACGCGGGCCGAGGTGCGGGGCATCACCCAGAGCCACCCCGCGGCCGAGCGTCTGCACCTGCAGTTCATCGACCGCGAGGCCCCGGAGCGGCTGCTCCGACAGTAGGGTTCAGACCATCGCCTCGGTGCGCACCCCGTCCCGGTGAGCGCGGTAGAACGCCACCAGCCGCGGGAGATAGTCGGTGAGGCGCGGGCACTCGATGCCCAGCTCGGCCAGGTCGTGGCTCGCCACCTCGGTGTCGTGGCGCACGGGGTCGTCGAAGTAGTCGAGGGCCTCCCCCGGCATCCCGAAGAAGCGCTGGACGGGCTTCGGCGCGAAGAAGGCACGGGCCACGGCCAGGGGAACGGGCACCTGGACGAACCGCTTGCCGATGGCCTCGGCGAACATCTCGGCCAGCTCGCCCGGGCCGTGGGGCTCCGGGTCGCACAGGTGGTAGGTCTTGCCCGCGCTGGTCGGGCTGGCCGACAGCGAGGCCAGGGCCTCGACCACGAAGTCGACGGGAACGATGTTGACGGTGCCGAAGCCGAGGCCGACGCGGAGGAAGACCCCCGGTGACGGGAGCCTCTCCATCACCCGCAGCACGAAGTAGGGGCCGTCGAACTTGCCGGTCTCGCCGGTCTGCGAGTCCCCCACGACGATGCCCGGCCGGTAGATGGTCCTCGGCACCCGCGAGCGCACCACCTCCACCTCGGCCTGGAACTTCGTCTCCTCGTAGTGGTTCTTGAAGCCCTGGCCCACGTCCAGGTCGGTCTCGCGAAAGGTGCCCCGCGTGGTGCCGGAGACGTAGGCGGTGGAGACGTAGTGGAGACGCTCGAAGCGCGGCGCCTCGTCCAGGAACTCGAGGACGTTCTTCGTTCCCTCCACGTTGACGAGCCGGCCCACGTCGCGCCGGACCGCGAGGTCGTAGACGGCGGCGAGGTGGTAGGCCTCGGTCAGCGACTGCCGGAGGCCGCGCGCCGTCCTTGACCGGGATCCCCAGCCCCTGGACGGTGATGTCGCCCTCGACGAGCTCGATCCGGCCGCGCACGTGCGGGTGCCGGGCCTCGAGCGCGGCCCGGGCCTCGCCGGCCGCGGCCATGAACTTGTCCTGAACGAGGCAGACGGCTCGCGCCGCTTGTCTTGAGCTCGAGCAGCCGCGGCAGGAGTCGGGCGCCGATGAACCCGGGGAAGCCGGTGAACAGAAAGGCCGGGGAGTCGTCGCCCCGGGCTGCGGATTCGTCCTTCTTCATGGGTGCCCTTCTCCTCCCCCGGGCCATGTCTCGCGTCCTCACCCTCCCGTCGGCGCCGGCCGCCGGGGTCCCGGGCAGCAGTCCGGAGGACACGCGTCCGGGGCGGGCCCCCGGGACCCGAGGTGCAGGCGCACGGGGTCGTCGACGAGCCGCTCCTCGATCAGCTCCCGGATCATGCGCACGAAGCGGGGGTGGGTGCCCACCGTCGCCGCCCGGACCATGTTCAGGCCCAGCTCCACCGCCCGGCTCCGAGCCTGGAGGTCGAGGTCGTAGACGACCTCCATGTGATCGGAGACGAAGCCGATCGGGGCCACCACCACGTCCCGCACGCCTTCGGCGGCGAGCATCCGCAGGTGATCGACGATGTCGGGCTCGAGCCAGGGCTGCTCGGGGGGTCCGCTCCGGCTCTGGTAGACCAGGCTCCAGCCCGGTCGACCGAGCCTCGCGGCCACGAGGGTCGCGGTCTCGTCGAGCTGGGCCTCGTAGTCGGAGGTGGCGGCCAGGGACCGGGGCAGGCTGTGAGCGGTGAACACGAGCCGGGCGTCCCCGCGGCGGGGCTCCTCGATGCGCTCGAAGGCGGCGCCGACGAGCTCGACCAGGGGCTCGATGAAACCGGGATGGTTGTAGAACAGCCGCAGCTTGTCGACCCCGGGGGCTCCCTCCCCCACCTCCGCGCGCGCCCGCTTCGATGTCGTCCAGGTACTGCCGGCAGCCCGACCAGGAGGCGTAGGCGGAGGTGACGAAGGCCAGGGCCTGCCGCACCCCGTCTCGCGCCATCTTCGCGAGCGTGTCGGCCAGCTTCGGGTGCCAGTTGCGGTTGCCCCAGTAGACGGGCATCCGGGGCCCGTGCCGGTCGAGCTCGTCGCCCAGGGCCTCCACCAGCGCGCGACACTGGCCGCCTATCGGGCTGACACCCCCGAAGTGCTGGTACTGGGAGGCGACCTGTCGGAGCCGCTCCTCGGGGACGTCGCGCCCACGGACGACGTTCCGCAGGAAGGGCATGACGTCGTCCGGCCCCTCCGGGCCGCCGAACGACACCAGGAGCAACGCGTCGTAGCGGGGCGCCATCGCCCCATGCTACCCCGACTTCTTCGGGTGGGCCTTCACCGACTTGATGATGGAGCGCCAGCGCGCCCTCTCCGCGCGCCGGAGCTCAGGGTCTTCGCGGATCTCCATCGACCTCATCTCCGCCTGCAGCTTGTGGTAGCTCGCCAGGCGCTTCTCGGGCAGCTGGCCGGCCTCCACCGCGGCCCGGACCGCACAGCCCGGCTCGGACGCGTGCTGGCAGTCCCGGAAGCGACACCGGGGAGCCAGCGCCTCGAGGTCCTCGAAGGCCGCGGCCAGCCCGTCCTCCGTCGCCCAGAGCTGGATCTCGCGGAGCCCGGGCGTGTCCAGGAGCAGCCCGCCACCGGGAAGGATCAGGAGCTCGCGGCGGGTCGTGGTGTGCCGTCCGCGCTGGTCGCTCGCCCGGACCTCGCGGGTGCGCTGCCTCTCCTCCCCGAGCAGGCGGTTGACGATCGTGGACTTCCCGACCCCCGAGGACCCGAGGAGCGCCACCGTTCGGCCCCGCTCCAGCCAGGGGGCGAGCGCCTCCAGGCCCCACCCCTCCCGGGCCGCGGTCACCCGCACCGGGACCCCGGGGGCGGACGGCCTCGATCTCGGCTCGGCGGGCCTCGACCTCGTCGCAGAGGTCGGCCTTGTTCAGGAGAACCACCGGAGCCGCGCCGCTCTCCCAGGCGAGGACCAGGGCCCGCTCGATCCGCCTGGGGTTGTAGTCGCGGTCGAGGCCCATGACCAGGAAGACGGTGTCGACGTTGGCGGCCAGGACCTGCTGGACGGTGAGGTCGCCGGCCGCTCGACGCACGAAGGCCGTACGCCGCGGGAGCACGGCGTGGACCAGGGTGCGGCCTCCCCCCGTCCCGGGGGCGCAGCGCCACCCAGTCCCCGACCACGGGAAGGTCCTCGGGGCCTCGGGCCCCGTGCCTGAGCCGCCCCGAGATCCCGGCGACTCGCTCGCCCTCGGGGCCGCGCGCCCTCAGCGCCCGGGCGTGGGCGACCACCACCCGGGCCGGGACGAGGCCCGCCGACGCGTGAGGGGTCCAGGCCTCGGAGAAGAAGGGTCCCCAGCCCAGCTCCTCGAGGTCCGGCTCCCGCACACTCAGCCGCGGCGCCTCTGGAAGTCGGCCATGAAGTCGACGAGGGCCCGGACCGACTCGATCGGGCAGGCGTTGTAGATCGAGGCCCGCAGCCCGCCCACGGACCGGTGGCCCTTGAGGCCGGCGAGGTCGGCCGGCCCCGCCTCCTTCAGGAACTCGCCCTCGAGCTCCTCGCTGGCGAGCCGGAAGGTGACGTTCATCCGGGAGCGGCTTCCGGGCTGCGCGTGGCCGCGGTAGAAGCCACCGCTTCCGTCGATCGCCTCGTAGAGGAGCGCGGCCTTGGCCTCGTTCCGCTTCGCGATCTCGGCGAGCCCCCCCAGGTCCAGCAGCCACTTCAGCACCCGCCCGACCACGTACACCGTGAAGGTCGGGGGGGTGTTGTAGAGCGAGCGCTTCTCCGCCATCAGGCGGTAGTCCATCAGGGCGGGGAGCCCGCCCGGCGTGCGCTCGAGGAGGTTCCTGCGCAGGACGACCACCGCGATCCCGGCGGGACCGAGGTTCTTCTGGGCGCCGGCGTACCAGACGCCGTAGCGGTCGATGTCGAGGGGCCGGCTGAGCGCGTCCGAGGAGGCATCGCACACGAGGGGCACGCCCGCGGGAGGCTCGGGCTCCTTCGTCCACTGGGTCCCGTAGATCGTGTTGTTCGAGGTGAAGTGGACGTAGGCCGCCTTCGGATCGAAGTCGATCTCGCCCTGGGCCGGGACCCGGTCGAAGCTCGGCTCCGTCGAGCCGACCGCCCTCGCGCTCCCCCCCTTGGCGGCCTCCTTGAAGGCGGCCATCGACCAGCTCCCGGTCATCACGTAGTCGGCGGACGCGCCCCCCACCCGGAGGTTGGCTGGCACCATGGAGAACTGGAGCGAGGCTCCTCCCTGCAGGAAGAGCACCGCGTGGTCGTCGGAGAGGCCCAGGAGGGTCCTGAGGTCGGCCTCGGCCTCCTCGATGACCTGACCGAAGGCCTTGGAGCGGTGGCTGGTCTCCATGACCGACATGCCGGTGCCCGCGAAGTCGAGAAGCTCCGCCTGCACCTGCTCCAGCACCGGCAGCGGGAGCGTGGCCGGGCCCGCCCCGAAATTGTGAACGCGCTTCGTGGTCGCCATGGCCGCTATGCTACCCCGCCGTCAGGGCGCATTTCATGAAACCTTTTCACCATCCGCAGCGTCCCATTTCATAGATCTGCAGCCCCGAGCGCCCCCCGGCCGCCTCGGGCATTCGACCGTGGAGGGGTCCCCATGGAGCAGGCGTACGCGAGCGGGTCACGTCCGACCCTCAAGGTCATGGTGGAGGTCTACGAGCGTCGGCTCATCGAGGACGCGCTGAGCCGGGCCGGCGGTCACCAGCGGCGGGCGGCGCGTGCTCTCGGAGTCCTCCCCACTACCCTGCACGAGAAGATGAAGCGGCTGGGTCTCCTCAGCCGATCCGGCGAGGCCGGCGACCCGCAGGGGATCGATTCGCCCGTCCTCATGGCCTGACGGCGGCCCCGGGGCCAGCCTCGTCCGGGAGCCACTCGAACATCAGGAGCAGAGTGCGCTGGAGGGCCCGGGGGGCCACCACCCCGCGAAGCTTCACGCAGCCGTTGTCGTCGGAGACGAGGTAGAGGAAGGTGGCCCCGGAGGCGGCGCGCCGGGCGTCGAGTCCCTCGAAGTTGTCGAGGGTGAGCGGCGGCGTGAGGCGGGCCACCTCGCGCGGCGAGAGGGGCCCGTCGCCCTCCAGCTCGGCCTGCGAGAGGAGCATGATCCGGGCCTCGATCGGGGGGAAGCGACGCTCGAGAACCAGCACGTCCCCGTCGGGCAGGAGGGCCGCCCCGGTCGGCCGGAAGACGTCCCCGATTCCCGTCTCCCTCTCCGCGAGGGGATAGGGACGCGACCTCCAGATCTCGCCGCGGCCCAGCCAGACGGTGGTCGCCCCCCCCTCCAGCCCGCTTCCCTCGCACGCGATGAAGATCCGGCCGTCGGCGAGCGTGGCGAGGGCCTCCGGGCCCCGGTTCCCCTGGCAGTCCCTACCGAAGGGCGGTGCTGGGCGGTTCTCGGCGGGCCCGGCCAGGGGAGGATCCAGGCCGTAGCTCCAGATCCGCGGGGCGCGGCGCTCGAAGGCGACCAGCAGCTCGTGGTCGGCGCCCGGGGCGAGGCCCTCGGCGTCGATCTCGTCCCGCTCCAGCGCGCGTCCCCCGGGCCCGGTCAGCTCCCTCAGCGCGGCATCGCGCATGCCGGTGAGGTCTCCGCCCGGGCCGTACTCGAGCCGCGCCGTGAAGCCACGGCCGCAGTCCGACACCGCCACCAACTCCTCGCCTTCCGCGCTCACGTGCAGGCCGGAGAGACCGCCGAAGCGGGGGTCGGCAGACCGGAGCCAGAGCCCGCCCCGGTAGAGCAGGGGACCGACCCGGGCCTGGCCGGGATCGGACTCGTCGAGGGGCACGGGCCGCGCGTCCACCGCGAAGGCGCCGGGCGACACCTCGGCCCCCCCCGGAGAGAGGACGGCGAGTCCGGCGGCGGCGAGCACGGCGAGACCCGGACGCCACGGCCTCGACCGGAGCCAGGGGGGGAGGTGGAGCCTCAAGCCACTCAGCCTGTGATCGATTCGCGGCGGGACCGGACCGGCCCCGGTGCTACACCCCTCAAGAGCCCCCGAACCCGATGGTCACGCGCCCCTCGTCGACGATCACGGGCACGTCACGCCGTCCACCGGAGTGCGCCAGCATCTCCTGGAGCTGAGCCGGGGACTTCTTCACGTCGTGGTAGTCGACGGTGTACCCCTTCGCCGCGTAGGCCTCCCGGGCCTGCGTGGTGTGAGGTCACGTGTCCTTTCCGAAGATGAGGACGGCGCGCGAATCTCCCATCCCCCCATTATAGGACTCCGGTGTACCATGTCCGCCATGCGCAACTTCGGTGGGATCCTGCTGCTCCTGGGCATCCTCGGCTTCCTCTACGCGGGGTCGCAGCTCGAGAAGCACGAGCCCCTGCCCCCCGGCGTCAGCCTCGACCAGGGCCTGGAGAGGCCGGCGGGCCGTTGGGAGATCGCCCGCTACACGTGTGCCGGTGCGGCGGGCATCGGCCTGCTCCTGGCCATGTTCCCCAAGGGACGCTGAAGTCGGGCACCGTGCGCCGCCTCTGCGTCTTCTGTGGGTCGAGCTGCGGCTCGGACCCCCGCTACGCTGACACGGCCGCCGAGCTCGGGCGTCTTCTCGCCAGCCGCGAGATCGGTCTGGCTAGAACTTCACCTCGGTGACCTTGCCGTCCTCGAAGATGACGGTGATGTCGGCGAAGCTCCATCGGGTCCTGTTCCCGAAGACGACCTCGCCGGTGGGCTCGCCGAAGAGCCCCCTCACGTCGTCGAGGCTCATCCCCGGGGTGATCTCGCGTTTCCCGGTAACCCCGGGAGCGGCCGCCGGTGCCGGCGCACCCGGGGCCGTCGGCGGAGCTCCGGCCGCGCCCTGAGTCGCCCGGGCGATGGCCCCGGCCATCATCTGGGGCATCATCATCCCGATGCCGGCTCCCAGCCCCAGTCCCGCCGCGCCCCCGGTCTCCCCGGGGTTGTCCGCCGCGGCCTCCACCGCGCGGGCGGTCTTGTAGGCCATGTACCTCTGCATGTCGCCGACCGCGCCCATCCCGGCGCGCTCGTCGATCATCTTCTGCACCTCCTCGGGCGGGGTGATGGCCCCGATGAGGAAGTCCACGAGCTCGACCCCGTACTTGGCGAAGTCGTCGGCCACCCGACCCTTGAGCGCCCCCGAGAGCTCGTCGTAGTAGCGGGGGAGGTCGAGAACCGTCTTGAGCGTCTCGCCGAGCAGGTCGTTCAGCCGGGCCACGCAGATGGAGCGGAGGAAGTCCTCGATGGAGTCGGTCGCGTAGACCCCGCGCGTTCCCACGAGCTGCTGGATGAAGATCCCGGGGTCCACGACCTTCATCGAGAAGCGCCCAAAGGACCGGAGCCGCACCATCGACAGCTCGGTGTCGCGGAAGACGATCGGCTCCTTGGTGCCCCACTTGAGATCGGTGAAGGTCTGGCGGCTCACGAAGTAGACCTGCGCCTGGAACGGCGAGGTCCCGCCGAACGGGAGCCCGAGCAGCTTCACCAGGAGGGGCAGGTTCACGGTGGTGAGGGTGTGCCGTCCCGAGGTCAGGGTGTCGAGCGCCTTGCCATCGCGGAAGAACACCGCCCACTGGTTGTCCTGAACGATGAGCTGGGCGCCGAACTTGATGTCGGCGGATCCCGAGGGGGGCTCGCGGTGGACGATCTCCGAGCCGGTGGGGTCGAAGTACTGGATCAGCTCGAGAAGGGCCATGATTCCTCCTACCTCACCCCGGACAGGATCTGCTCGCGCTCGCCGAGGGCATCGTCGAGGGCGTCGAGCCTGCCGATGAAGGCCCCGAGGGCCGGCCCCACCCCTCCGGCGGCGGCGCCGGCGGCCTGGGCCGACTCCCGCGCCTCCTCGACCCCGGTGAGCAGGGCGAGATCGAACTGGTACACCCGGTCGAGCATGGCGTCGTCCACCTTCACCGCGTCGAAGAAGCCCGCGTAGCCCCGGTCCGCGTAGCGGATGCGGGCCGCGACCTTGTCGAGGCGCTTGCGGGCCGTCTCGATGTCGTTGATGGCGTCGAGGGCGCCCACGCGACTGGCGTTCGCGGCGAGGGTGTCGAGGTCCTTCTTCGCCCCCTCGAGCCGGACCGCCATGTGCTCGCGGCCGATCCGGTCCGCCTCGCGCCGCCGCTCCTTCTCACGATACCCCTTGAAGCCGGGGATCATGCTCGCGAGCTTCTCCAGGAAGTTCTGGCCTCCCTGGATCTTGTCGACGAGATCCATGCTCTTCCTCCCGGGAGGAAGGTACCCGTTCGGGGAACCGACGGTCAACCGGCGGCGGGGAAAGACCGGGGCGTCGCCAGACGTCGTGCCCCGGGCCGGGGGCGCACGCTCAGGGACGACCGGCCCCCGCCGCACCCACCGGCTCGGCCGGCCGGCGGCCCCTTCCGCTCTCGTCCACGATCAGGGCCGGGGGCAGCTTGCGGGGCGGGACCACGATCGGCTCGGCCTCCGACGGGATCGTCCGGACCGGGATCACGTAGCGGCCCCCGGCCCGGATCATCGAGCTCCGGAGACCGTTGGCCCGACGAATGGCTCGGGCGCTGGTCCCGTAGCGCCGGGAAAGGTGCGACAGCGTCTCCCCACTCCGCACCCGATGGGTGACGGTCGGGCCGGGCGCGAGCCCCGCCTTCACCAGCAGCGGGTAGGCGATCCGGCCCCACTCCTGGGCGCGGGGGTTGTAGAAGCGTACGTGGAGGTGGTCCTGGTGCCGGCGGACGTGCTGGATGGTCGCGTCCTTGCCCGCGGTCTTGCGTCCGAAGATGTCGTCCAGCCAGGCGCGGTCCTCCCCGATCCCCACCGCGTGGGAGAAGAGGTGCCGCTGGATCGAGCGGTCCAGGAAGATGCGGTCGACGTCGGTCTCGGTGATGAGGGCCCGGACGAGGGCCCAGGTGCGCGGCAGGTCCAGGTTCTCCTTGCGGCCCCGCTGGAAGTTGTCCACCTCCTGGCGGTGGTAGAAGCCGATGTCGACGTCCCGCCCCACCTGGTGCGAGGCGTGCCAGTTGAGCCGGCCCCCGTCGGAATCGCTGATGTCGCCGATGACGACCGCCGGGGAGCCCGGGAACTGCGCCTCCACCGTCTCGATGGCCTTGATGACGTAGCCGATGGTCTCCGTGGTGCCCCAGGTCTCGGGGGGGTTCCGGATCCTCCACAGCCGCCCCTCCGGCATGGGGCGCGGGTTGAACAGCAGGCCAGCGCTGGGAGAGCCGATCGACAGCGGCCCCAGGGCCGCCGGGTCGAGCTGGACGAGGAGCCTCAGCCCGTCCCGGCCGGGGGTCGGGACGCTGGGGGTGGGAAGCGGTTGGGACCGGGCCCCGATGGCCGAGGTGTCGAGGTTCCCATCGGCCTCGGGTTGCCCGGCCCGGAGAACCGAGGCAACGCCGAGCACCAGCAGGAGGGCGCACAGGTGCAGCAGGCGGCGACGCGCGGTGGTGTCGGTGGTCATCATCGGGTGCGTGGCGTCCCGCCTGAGCGGCTTCGCCTCCCGTGGCGATCCGCGACCGGCCGTCGGCCGTCGCTCATTTTGCCAGAATCCAGGGCGATCTGCTGCCGCGGCCCCGGTATTTCTCCGACGGGAGTCACGTGCTCGTCACGGGCGTCGGCGGGGGCGGGCGACCGGCCATTTCGCTTGCCGGCCGGGGAGCGCCTGTGATACTTCTTCAAGGCCGGGCCAGGGGTTTCGGTGTGCGCCGGGACTGCCCTTATTCCCCCGGATCGGTGAGCGAGAGAATAGAGAAATTATGAGCACAAAGAGAGTGATGGGCCTGAGCACGGGCCTCGTGATGGCCGTTCTGGTCGGCGCCCCCGCCGACGCCCAGCAGCACCGGGCGACGCGGCTGGGCAACCCGACCACGCGCTTCAGCGAGCCGCTGAGCAAGCCGGACGACCTGCGGGTGCTCCTGCGCGCCGAGAGGATGAAGGCCGACGTGGCCGAAATCCTCCAGCAGGTGGGCTGGAAGGGCAACGTCGCGGACCTCGATCGCGGGGCCCAGACGGCGGACATCGAGGAGATCCAGATCACGAAGGGGACGCGGCTTCCCTACATGGCGTCGCGCAAGGGCGGCAAGCCGGTGGCATTGATGGACGTCGAGTGGGCGGGCAACACGCCGATCGTGGCCTACACCTTCGAGTTCTCGTCGAACTGCCAGCGGTATCGCCTCGTCACCCCCAAGAAGTGCAGCAACTTCTGGATCGAGGACCTGGGCAAGGACACCCAGGACGAGCGGTGCATGCCCAAGCCGGACCCGGTGGTGGGCGTCACCGCCGGGAAGCAGAAGGCCTGCGTGACCGAGCCCGTGCAGCTCACGGTCAACGTGAAGAACTACGCGGCGGACGGTCCCGTCACGCTGAGCGTGAACGGCAAGGAAATGGCGAAGGGAAACCTCTCCGCCGGCACCTACGCCTGGACCTTCCCCGGCGCGAAGTCCCCGGGCACCTACGAGGTCAAGGCCACCGCCGGCGACTTCAGCGCGGCCACCACGGTCGAGGTGACGGCCTGCGAGCCGACGTGCGGCCTCACCGCCTCACCGCAACCGGTGAAGGCGGGTCGCCCGTTCACCCTGGACGTCTCCGGCTCCCGGGTGGCGCCGGGCGTCACCGGCGGCATCGCCTCGGTGCAGGTCGAGGTGCTGCGCGACGGTGAGGTCGTGGACACCGTGAACATGGCGGCCCCCAACTTCGTGGACAACGCCTTCGTCATCAAGAAGGGCGGCGCCCACACCGTGCGTGCGGTGGTCACCGACGAGGCGGGCCAGACCTCGACAAACGCCTGCCAGGCCGACCTCGACGTCCAGGGTGGCCTCCCGTTCTTCGTGGGCGCCTACTTCGGCAAGGAGCGCCTCGTCCACGATCACCCCGTCGACTCGTCCACGAGCGGACTGCCGGCCACCATCTGTGCCCCGCACATGGGGATTGCCGCCGGGATCCAGCCCAAGATCGGTGAGAACGCCGAAGGCGAGGTGGCGGTGGGCTACAAGATCAACTTCGAGGACGGTGCCCACTCGAGCCTGTTCGCGGACGGGGCGGTCAACTACCTGATCGGCAAGGGCTTCATCGGGGGCGGCGTCAGCTTCTGGGACATCTTCGAGGACGACACCCGCTTCGTCGGCCTGCTCGTTCAGGGCGGCTTCGACCTGACGGACGACGGCAAGTGGCAGCTCGTCGGTCAGGCCCGCGCACCGTTCGACCAGTTCGACGACCTCGACAACAACTACCAGCTCTGGGGCGGTCTCCGCTTCCGCCCGAACAGCTCAAAGTAGCCCTCGAAAGGTCGAGGCCCTCGCCGGACCGCCGGCGGGGGCCTCGATCGTTCCCCCCCTTGTGACCCCGGGCTCCTCCGGGTCACGTCCCGCGGCGTTCTGAGCCCGCGTCCCTGGACGGGTTGCCCGCGCGGGCGGCTGCGCCCTGCTCCGCGTGCGGCGTCCGGTATCTGGTTGCCCGTGGCTCGAGGCCCCGCCTTCCGCAGCGTCGTGGGACCCGACTCCCGAAGGGCCGGGGCGCACTCAGGGAAGCCGAACCGCCAGGAGGATCGTGGGGATCACCAGGAGGGTCACCAGGCCGCCCATGCGCACGTAGTCGCCGAAGCGGTACCCCCCGGGACCGTACACCATGAGGTTGGTCTGGTAGGCGATGGGCGTCAGGAAGGACGCCGACGCCGCCACCGCGATGGCCACGGCGAAGGGCCGCGCCTCGAGGCCCAGGTTCAGGGCCGCGGAGACCGCGATCGGGAACATGAGCACCGCCGCCGCGTTGTTCGTGATCATGGAGGTCAGCACGACGGTCGCCACGACGAGTCCGAGCAGGACGCCGGTCGGCCCGAGGCCGCCGAAGGTCTCGACGAGCCCGCCCGCGAGCATCGTGGCGAGCCCCGACCTGCTCATCGCCGCCCCCAGGCCGAAGGCGGCCGCGATGACCACGATCACGTTGACGTCGACCGAGCGGCGCGCCTCCGAGGGCGTGAGGACACCCGTCCCCACCAGGGCGAAGGCGCCGAGCAGCGAGAGGTGGAGGATCGGCAGCAGGCCCAGCGCGGCGCCGCCGACGATCCCGACCGCCACCGCGAAGACGATCCAGGCCCGGCCGGTGGTGACCGGAGGCGCCCCCCCGAGCATCGAGACGAGGAGAAAGTCGTTTCGGTCCCGGTAGCGGTCCCGGAAGCCCGGGTCGGCGAGGATCATGAGGGTGTCGCCCACCCGGAGCCTGACGTCGCCCAGCTTCGCCTTCACGCGGTGGCCGGCGCGGTGGATCGCCACGACCGCCGCCTGGTAGCGGCCTCGGAACGAGGCCTCCTTCAGCGTCCGTCCGACGAGGGGCGACACCTCCCCCACGACCGCTTCGAAGAACGTGTGCCGTGCCGTGTCGAGCCCGCCGGTGTGGGCGCGCTCGGCCAGGGACAGGCCCCGCATGGCCTGCAGGTCGACGACCAGGTCGGCCTTGCCCACGAAGGTCAGCCGATCCCCGCCGTGCAGGACCGTCGTCGGGGTCACCGGCGCGATCAGGTCGCCGTCGCGCTCGACCTCGACGAGGAACACGCCCTGCAGGTGCCGCAGACCGGCGTCCTCGACCGCCCGCCCGTCCATGGGCCCACCCGGCTCGACGAGCATGTTCACAACGAACTCCCGAAAGTCCTCCTCGATCTCTCGGTGGGCCGGACGTCGGTCGGGGATCAGGACCGGGGCGAAAAGGACCAGCCCCGCGATCCCGGCGAGGGCGAAGGGCACGCCCACGCCTGAGATCTCGAACATGCCGAGGGGGGCCTCCCCGGAGGCCTCGAGGAGACCGGAGACGACGAGGTTCGTCGAGGTGCCAATGGCGGTGACGGCGCCGCCGAGGATCGCCGCGAACGACAGCGGCATCAGGTAGCGCGACGGGGACTGCCCCCGACGCTCCGCCCACTGGGAGACCTGGGGCACCAGCATCGCCACGATCGGCGTGTTGTTCACGAAGGCCGAGGCCGCCGCCGTGGGCAGGACGAGCCGGAGGAGCGCACCCCGAGGACGCCCGCCCCTCCCGAGCATCGCCGCGACCAGCGGCTGGAGGGCCCCCGTCTTCTCCACCGCGCGGGCCAGGACATAGAGCGCGGCCACGGTGATGGGAGCCGGGTTGGAGAAGCCGGAGAAGGCCTCCGCCGGGGTGACGACCCCGAAGACCATCAAGAGCACGGAGGCCCCGAGCATGGTCGCGGGCGGGGGCAGGAGCTCCCGGGCCAGCGCCACGAGGGCCAGCAGGAGGACGACGATGGTCAGGGTGGCTTCCGGGCTCATTTCGGATCGGTACGGCCCCCGAGCCCGGAGGCCACCCAGCGTCGCGTCGACGAGGAGTGACCTCCGGGACCAGGCGGTGTCACAGGCGTCAGGTCCGCCTCTCGACGCCCGGAACCCTTCCGCCCTACTTGGTGATCCGGGTGATGACCTCCTTCCCGTTCCGATTCTCGATGAGGACGGTGACCTCGTCGTCCTTGTTGATGCCCTCGAGCTGCGACGCCGGATCCACCCTGAACGTCTTCTTGCCGCCGGGCTCCAGAACGATCGCGATCTGACCCTTCCCCGCGTCGGTGGCGGCCACGACGCCCTTGTGCTCCGCTCCGGGACCGCCCTTTTCGGCGTTGTAGCCCAATTCCCTGACCTCGACGTCCTGGATGAGGTCGGTCCCCTCCTCGAACTGGAAGCTGATGTACATCGGGGCCTTGAGGTCGCTCAGCTTCGGGTTGGGGAACTTCTCCTTCTGGTCGTTGAACCGGATCCGGCAGTCCCGGGCCACGCTCCAGGTGGCCACCCGCCCGTTGGGGCTCTTGATGTCCATCTTCATCTGGTTCCAGTTCGTGGAGACGATGTTGCCGCGCTCCTCGTTGATCTTCGCGTGGGCGGTCACCCCGAGCATCACCACGACCGCCACCAGGGGGGCCACCGTCCGCCAGCTCACTTGCCTCATCGGTCTTCTTCCTCCTCGCGGCGAGGGTCGCCGCCATTGTTCTCTACGGCCACCCGGACCCGAGGTCGCACCACGGCGCCCCGGTCGCTGGGTTGTGAAAGGTCTTCCTATTCTAGACGGACTCGGTGCGTCCGAGGACAGCCCATCCCGGCACATCGGAGGCGACGGCGCTCGTCGGGCCGAGTGGGGTCACCTCGTCAGCGAGCGGACCTGGGCTGGCGTCAGCTCGACGGTGGGCGCGAAGCGGTCGGTCGCCATGTAGTCGAGGAGGCTGCGGCGCAGCTGGCGCGCCACGGCGTTCTCCTGGAGGTCGGTCGCGAGGTCGATGCTGGTGACGAGGAGACGGCCCCCGCCCATCTTGGCCTCCAGAACGAGGGCCAGCCGCCGGTTCGTGAACCAGTCGTCGATCACCTGAACGGTGGGGCGCAGCGCCTCCGGCAGGTCGTCGAGGACCAGGGCCGCGGCCCGAGTGACCAGGTACCACCACTGCCAGTTGCTGTGGAAGTCGGTCGGAAAGCTCTCGAAGGCCGGGTGCCCCGGGTCGCACAGGATCCCCAGGGTGTGGGGCGCCTGGCCGCGGGTCCAGGCGGTGTTCCAGAAGACGCTCGAGAAGCCCAGGGCGACCGGCCGGCTTCCGTCTCCCCGCACGCGCGCGGGAGGCACCTGGAGCAGCACGCGCCCCCCATCCTCCAGCTGCGCCAGGGTGGCCGCGTCGAGGGTCGTGGCGAGGGTGACACCGGCCGGGACGCGGTCGCTCACGTCTCGCGGGTAGACCCACACGTCCCAGTCGTTCTCGAAGGGCGTGCCCTCGAGGCCGACCACGAGGCGGTAGCGTGCGGGAGCGGGGACCTCGCCCAGGGCGACCCGGACGTGGCCCAGGGCGGTCCCGTTGTCCACGGGCACGGCGCGGGGTCCCAGCTCTCCCGAGGCCACCGTCGCCCCGTCGTCCCCCAGGAGACGCCACGACGCCCTCGCGTCCTCCAGCGGTGCCGCGCCGAAGTGGGAGACCTCGATCCCGGCCTCGAACGTCTCGTCCGTGGTGAAGACCCGCTTGTCGAGGCGGGCCAGGGGAACCGTCCGGTCGCAGAAGCGCCGGAACTCGTCCGGGGTCACGTAGCCCTTCTCCTCCCAGAAGGGATCGAGGACCCCCACGAGGGCCGTGCCCTGACCCGGGAAGTCGTGGAGCTGCAGGATCTGGAACCCACCCATGCCCGGGGTGCGCAGGGCCGCCTCGACCTCCTCCTTGTAGAGGAGTGCCTGGAGCTTCCCCGAGGCCCGGACGAAGTCCTCGGCCTGGTGCAGCATCCCCTTCGCCTCGAGCGTGTCGCGAAAGATCTCGAAGTTCCGCGGCTTCAGGTACCCCGTGTACTTCGGCATCTCGGCGAAGCGGGGATAGACGCACCACTGGCCGATCTCGTGGGCGATGACCGGCGCCGCTCGGCCTTCGATGTACTCACGGTAGTCGGTCAACGTCTCCGGGGGCCGAGCGTTCACGCGGGACGTGAGCCCCGCCCCCCAGGCCTGGATGCGCGGCCCCGGCGACACGTGGAACTCGTTCTCCGGCAGCTCCGGCCAGCCCGACGCGCTCGTGTAGAGTCGCCGCGGGTCTCGTGCCTTCCAGGCGCCCACCCAGCGGGCGAGCCAGGGCTCGTACGGACCCGCCGGCTCGTTGCCGTAGGCCATGAGGACGAACGAGGGGTGGTTCCCGTACGTCGTCACGACGCGCTCGGATTCCCGCTCGATCCAGTCGTCCACGGGCAGGCCCATCCCGAGGCGGGACGAGCTGTTGGCCCAGGACGCGACCTCCACCTGGAAATAGAAGCCCAGCGCGTCGGCGGCCTCGAAGGCGGCCCTCGGGGGGCAGAAGGAGTGGAAGCGGAAGTGGTTCAGGCCGTGGGCCTGCGCCACCCGGAGGGTGCGTCTCCACCAGCCCACGTCCATGGGCGGGTGACCGGTGCGCGGGAAGATGGCGCACTCGGTGGTCCCCCGGAAGTAGGTCTTGCGGCCGTTGAGGACGAACTGCGTCCCCGCGGTGGCGATCTCGCGCAGACCGAAGGTGACGGCCCTCGCGTCGCCACCGTCCAGCGTGGCGCTCAGGCGGTAGAGGGCAGGATCGAACTCGTCCCAGAGCCGCGCCTCCGCCCCGAGGGGAAGGTCGGCCTCGAACCCGCCGCCCGCCTCGTTCCAGGCCACGGCGACGTCGATGGACCTGGGGGCGGCTTCATGCCCCACCACGGCGGCGGTGAGGCGGACCGCCCCGCGGCCCGCGGCACCGGAGGCGTTTCCGATCCGTCCCTTCACCGTGACGGCACGGGCGGCGAGGCGGGGGAACGCCTGCAGGTCGGCGATGAAGACCGGGGGCGTGGCCCGCAGCTCGATCCTCCCCACGATGCCGTTCCAGTTCCCCTGGGTGTGGTCGCTCACGCTGTGGGAGTCCCGCCCCACGTCCACCACCAGGCGGTTGTCGACGCGGACGGTGACCCGGTGCCCCCCCGGGGAGACCCCGGTGCCGAGATCGTATTCGTGGGGGGTGGAGAGGCTGTCGTTGGAGCCGACCGGCCGCTCGTCGAGCCAGACCATGGTGTGCCAGTGCGGCCGCTCCAGGCTCAGGACCAGCCGCCGGCCCTCCCACTGCGCCGGAACCTCCACGTCCCTCTGGTACCAGACCGCTCCCTGGTAGTGCCGGTCGGGCTGGAGCCAGAAAGGGACCTTGACGTTGCCGGGCTCGCGGTACGGCGCGTAGCGCGGGGCGGTGAACCAGGAGCGGTCCACGATGCTCCCCGTCCATCGGGTGGCGACGGTCACCTCGTCGCCGTACCCCTGGGCCTCCATGGCGCCGGGGAGGGTCACGGTGTCCGCGAGCTCTCGACCGTGCCAGCGCGCGGGGAGGCCCTCGTCGTCCGGGTCGAGGGCGATGCGCCACTCCCCGGCCAGGGAGAGGCTGTCGTCCCCGGCGAGGCCGTGGTCGGGGACCCCGAGGCCAAGGAGGAGGGCGAGAGTGGGGACGACACGGCGATCGAGCATGAAGGACACCTCCGTCTCTCCCGGACTGGCGCGGCCACGCCGCGCGAGCATACCAGCGTTGGGGTCAGGTCTTGCCTTTCGCATCTCGCCGCTCGCCTCGGGGACGACGCGAAAGGCAAGACCTGACCCCTCTTCGCATGTGATAGAAGTGGTCTGTTGAGGCAACGTCCGTAAGGAAGGAGTCCCACGATGAGCAGCCCGCTGGAGAGCCTGGAGCCGAAGCTCCTCTGGTCCCACTTCGACGGCATCCGCCGGATCCCCCGCCCCTCCAAGCACGAGGAGCAGGTGGCGGCCCACATCGAGAGCTGGGCGAAGGGGAAGGGGTACGAGGTCCTGAAGGACGCCGCCGGCAGCATGGCGATCAAGGTCCCCGCGACCCCGGGGCACGAGTCGGCCCCCACCGTGATCATCCAGGGCCACCTGGACATGGTCTGCGAGAAGAACTCGGACGTGGACTTCGACTTCATGAAGGACCCCATCGACGTCCGCGTGGACGGCGACTGGGTGAAGGCCAACGGGACCACCCTCGGCGCCGACAACGGGATCGGCGTGGCCACCGCGCTGGCGGTGGCCGAGGACCCCGACGTGGTGCACGGTCCCCTGGAGATCCTCTGCACCATCGACGAGGAGACGGGTCTCACCGGGGCCAAGGCCCTCGACGCCTCCATCGTCTCGGGGCGCGTGATGCTCAACCTCGACACCGAGGAGGACGGGGCCGTCTACTTCGGCTGCGCCGGGGGCGGGGACACCGTCACCTCGCTGACGGCGGCCCGACGACGAGCCTCGCTCGGCTCGGTGCCGGTGAGGATAGCGGTGAAGGGTCTCAAGGGCGGCCACTCCGGGCTCAACATCATCGAGAACCGGGGCAACGCGGTGAAGATGATGACCCGCATCCTGCTCGCGGCCGTGGAGAAGGGCCTGGAGCTCGATCTCGTCTCCCTCGACGGCGGCTCGAAGCACAACGCCATTCCCCGCGAGGCCTTCGCCGTCTGCCGCGTCCCCAAGAACGCCCTGGACGAGTTCCGGGCCGTGGTCGACGCGTGCAAGGCCGAGTTCGACGCGGAGTTCGGCTCCATCGAGCCCGACCTCGCCATCGTCGTCGAAGAACCGGACGACTCCGAGGAGATGCGAGAGGTCCTCAACCAGCACGCCCGCGACCGGCTCCTCCACCTGCTGCGGAGCCTCCCCCACGGCGTCCTCTCCATGTCCCGCGAGGTCGAGGGCCTGGTGGAGACCTCGAACAACCTCGCCATCGTCAAGACCGCGCCCCACGAGGTCGTGATCACCACCTCGACCCGCTCCTCGGTGATGCCGGCCCTCGATGCGGCCCGGGAGCAGATCCGGTCGGCCGCCGAGCTGGCCGGGGGCCGCGTCGAGGAGGAGGAGTCCTACCCCGGCTGGAAGCCCAACCCGGACTCGCCGGTGGTGAACAAGACGCTCGACGTCTACGAGGAGCTGTTCGGGAAGCGGCCACCCCTGAAGGCCATCCACGCCGGGCTCGAGTGTGGCCTGCTCATCGACAAGCTGCCGGGGCTCGACGCCGTCTCGATCGGTCCGGAGATCCGGAACGCCCACTCACCGGACGAGATGGTGCAGATCTCCTCGGTGCAACGCTTCTACGAGCACGTCAAGGCGCTCCTCAAGGCACTCGCGTAGCTCCCCTATCGTCCGAGGACCAGGGTGGCGTTCGTCCCGCCGAACCCGAAGGAGTTCGACAGCGCGAGCTTGATGGGTCGGGACTCCGGTGCGAGCACCGGCGGGTAGTCTCTGAGCTCCGGGTCCACCTCGTCCACGTTGACGCAGGGCGCGATCCAGCCCCCGCGGAGCATGGCCAGGGTGAAGACGGCCTCGATGGCGCCGGCGGCGGAGACGGGGTGCCCGGTGTAGCCCTTGGTGGACGAGTACGGGACCCGCCGGCCGCCGAAGACGTCCCTCATGGCCTGGACCTCGGAGACGTCACCCACCGGGGTGGAGGTGCCGTGGGTGTTGACGTAGTCGACGTCGTCCGGGCTCAGACCCGCGTTCCTCAGCGCACGGCGCATGGCCAGCGCCGCCCCGTCGTTGGCGGGCGCCACCATGTTGCCGGCCCCGTCGGAAGACATCCCGCAGCCTCTGAGAGTCCCCAGGACATCGGCCCCGCGGGCCTCGGCCCCGGCGCGCGTCTCGAGCACGAGGACCCCCGCCCCCTCCGAGAACACGAACCCGGCGCGGTCGGCGGCGTAGGGTCGCGACGCCCGCTCGGGCCGGTCGTTGTCCTTCGCCGTGTAGGCGCGCATGGCGTCGAAGCCCGCGTGGAAGTGGATGTCCGCGACCTCGACCCCTCCGGCAATGGCCGCCTCCACGTGTCCGAGCTCGATGAGCTGGGCGGCCAGGAGCAGGTTGTAGGCGCCCCCCGCACAGGCGGCAGTGGCGTTGAACGACGGGCCCGTCGTTCCCAGCACGGTGGCCAGGTTGGCGGAGACGGTCGAGGCCATCAGCCGCGGAATGACGGTGGGCGACACCTTCCGTCGGCCGTTCGATCGGGCCAGTCGGCCCATCACCTCGCGGTGGGTCTCCACGTCGCCGGTCCCGCTACCCACCACGACCGCCACGTCGCGGGTGGGGATACGGGCCTGCGCGAGGGCCAGGCGGGTGGCCCGGAGCCCCAGGAGGGCCGCCCGGCCCATGAAGCGCGCCTGCGACTTGTCGATCCCGAGCACGGCGGGGGTGAGCTCGCCTGGATAGATCCCGACCACCTGGCATCCCGTGTCGTGCTCCACGGCCGGGGCCCAGCGCGTGAACGGGGTGGACCGCCCTTTGCGCAGCGCCGCCTCGATGCTCGGCCAGTCGTCGCCCATGTGACAGCAGACGCCGGTGCCCGTCACGACGACCTCGCGTGTGTGGTCTCTCACCCGTCCTCCGATCCGACTCCAGTCAGTCCCTCGAGACCAGGAAACCCACGCATTCTAGGGGATTCCGGCCGGTCCGCCCAACGGGCCCCGCGGGTGCCGTGGCGGCCCCGCCCGAGACACCTACGCGTGATACAAACGCCGTGTGAACCCTCCCTCCAAGAGCAGTCTGGCCCCCGCCTTCGAGGCCGCGGGCTGGACCCGGGACGAGGCGGAGCGCTTCACGACACTCGTCGACCTCCTGTGTCGCCTGCCCGCGCCCCGGGGCCTGCGGCAGCTCCTCCCTGATCACGAGCGTCTCCGGCACCGTCTCGCGCGTGCCGTCGGCAGGGGCGGACCCGAGGAGGTGGAGGAGCGCTTCCTCGAGCTCTACGCCCGCCTCCACATGAACGAGGCCCCCTACTCCCCGGAGGAGCGACGACGCCTGGACGCGGTCGGGGGATACTGGAACCACGCCGGTGGGTTGAGCCCGATCCTCAAGGCGGCCCCGTGGATCGGCGAGGACACGGTGAGCGCCGACTTCGGCGCCGGCAACGGCCTGCAGGGACTGCTGCTTCAGATCCTCACCCCGCACGCCCGAACCGTTCAGATCGAGATCTCCGCACGCATGAGGGACATCGGCGAAGAGCTGCGCGAGTGGCTCGGGGTTCCGGCCGGGCGAGTGGAGTGGGTGACCGACGACGTCATGAACGTCCCCGCCACCGGGTACGACTTCATCTACCTGTATCGGCCGGTCCGCCCCGAGGGACCGGGCCGCGATTTCTACACCCGCCTCGCCCGGGACGTGGAGTCCGAACCCCGGCCCCCGGTCATCTTCTCGGTGGCGGACTGCCTGCGAGACTTCCTCTCCGACCGCTACGAGGTCTTCTACGGAGACGGGCACCTGACCTGCTTCCGTCCAAGAGCGTAGCGAACCGCCGGCGCGCTCAGGCCGCGACGACGTCGACGGAGAGCACCTCTCCCGCGCGGCAACGGACGAGGATCTCCATCGGCCGGCAGCACACCGGGCAGTCCTCGACGTAGCTCTGCTCGCGGCCACCCGTCGTGTCGATGGAGAGCGAGAAGGGCTCCCCGCAGCTCGCGCAGTCGACCGTAGCCTCTTCGATCACCCTGGGGCCCTACTCGTACCGTAGCGCTTCGATCGGGTCCTGGCGGGCGGCCTGCAGCGCGGGCCAGAGCCCGAAGACGACACCCACGGCGGTCGAGACGCCGAACCCGAGGAGGACGGACCAGAGGGGGGCGGCGGCCTGGAAGTCGAAGAAGACACGCGCCAGCAGCGCCGACCCCAGGCCCACGCCGATGCCCACGACCCCTCCCACGCCGGTGAGGGTCACGGCCTCCACCAGGAACTGGAGCGCGATGTCCTTCCGGGTGGCCCCCAGCGCCTTGCGCACCCCGATCTCGCGGGTGCGCTGGGTGACATTGACGAGCATGATGTTCATGACCCCGACCCCGCCCACGAGGAGGGCGATCCCGGCCACGACCAGCATGGCCGCCGCCACCCCGCCGGTGATCTGCTGGAAGTTCCGGAGCTGCCCCACCGTGGTGAAGATGGCGAAGTCGTTGTCCTGGTTCGGCCGCAGGCCACGGCGGGCGCGGAGGATGGCCGTCTCCTCCTCGATGAGGGCGTCGTAGTCCTCGGGGCGCTTCGGCACGGTGGCGATGTGGATGGTGTCGCCGCCCCCGTCCCGGATCTCGGGCATCTGGGCATCGAAGGTGGTGATGGGAATCGCGATGTAGTTGTCGTTGCTGCCGCCGAAGAAGTTGCCCTTCCTCTCGAGGAGGCCCACGACGCGGTAGGCCACTCCCCCGATGGTCAGCTGCCGGTCGATGGGATCCTGGAGGGGGAAGAGGGCCTCGGCCACGTCGGGGCCGATGACGCAGACATAGGTGGAGTGGTTGATGTCGGCGTCGGTGAGGAACCGCCCGTCCTGGACGTAGTGGGTGTTGGCGGGAGCATAGTCAGCGTTGGTGCCCACGATGAGCGGGTTGTTGGCCTCGTGCCGGCCGGCCCGGACGGGCGGGGGTCGGAAGTGCCACCGCTCGGCGGAGACGGCGTCCACGAGGGTGGAGAGGCGCTTCAAGGCCTTCGCGTCCTCGAAGGTCAGGTCGCGCCGGTTCCGGTGCTCCTCGGGGATTCCGCCGGGGCCGAAGCGGGGCTCGAACTTCTGGAACTGCACCAGGTGGGTGCCGAAGGTGGTGAAGGCGGCGGCGATCTGGTTGTTGAAGCCCACCACGAAGCTCACCATCATGATCACGGTGGCGACGCCGGCGACCACCCCGAGGAGGGTGAGGGCGCTGCGGAGCTTGTGGGTCCGTATGGCGCTCGCAGCGAAGGCCACGTTCTCGGTCCAGGGGACCTTGAACAGACGCATCATTCGGTCCTCAGGGCATCCACGACCGGGAGGTTGGAGGCGCTGCGCGCCGGCCAGTATCCGGCGGCGAGACCGACCCCGACCGACAGGGCGAGTCCGGCGAGCACGATCGCCGGGGTCACCCGCGCCGGGAAGTGGAGGAAGCCCTCGACGCCCAGGGCCGCTCCCGCTCCGATCACCACACCGGCCACTCCCCCGGCGAGAGCCAGCAAGGCGGCCTCCAGGAGAAACTGGCGCCGGATGTCACGTTTTCGCGCCCCCAGGGAGAGCCGGACCCCGATCTCGCGGGTGCGCTCGACGACGGCCACGAGCATGATGTTCATGATGACGATCCCGCCCACGCCGAGGGAGACCGATGCGATCAGGAGCGAGAGGATGATGGTGGCGCCGGAGATCTGGCTCCAAAGGGCCTGAAGGCGGTCGACGGTCACGATCCCGAAGGGGTCGGGGGCGTTGAAGGACGTGTGCCGCAGCGCTCGAAGCACCCCGCGCACCTCGTCCACCGAGGCCTCGAGGCCCGGCACCCCGCCCCGGGCCTTGACGACGACGTCGATGGAGCGGCGGCTGCCGAAGGTGCGCCGGTAGGTGCGGGCAGGGATCCAGACCTGGTTGTCCTGGCTCTGCCCGAGGGTCCGGCCCTGCTGGGCCACGAGGCCGATCACCCGGTAGCTCTCCGAGCCGATGACCATGTCGCGACCGACCGGGTCCAGGGGGCCGAAGAGCTCGTCGCGGATGTCCCAGCCGATGACGGCGACGGCGCGGCCGGCCTGGTCCTCTCCGGGCGTGAAGAAGCGCCCGGCCTCGATGTCGAGGCGCATGAGCGAGCCGTAGTTGGCGGTGGTGCCGTGGACCCGCACGTCGGCGAGGCGGTGGTGGCGACGCCTGACGACGGTGTTGCTGGTCGCGTCGGCGGCCACCGTCTCGGCCAGGGTCAGCTCGTCTCTCAGCTTCTCGTAGTCGTTCCAGTCGATGTCACGCCGCTTGAGGGCGTCCAGGAACTCGTCGCGTCCCTGGATGATCCCGAACTTCTGCACCACGTAGACGTCGGGCGAGAGCTGGATGACCCGCTCGCGCACGTAGGAGTTGAGCCCGGTGATCACGGAGACGACGCCCACGAGGGTCCCCACGCCGATGATGATGCCGAGGAGGGTGAGGAAGCTGCGGAGGTTGTGGGCTCTGAGCGCGGCGAGCGCCTCGCGGCCCAGCTCACCCAAACCCATCTCGCTAGCCCGCAGCCGGGCCGGCGCCCGGCTTCTCCTCCTCGGCGACGGCGTCACCGGGCTTCAGGCTCCGGAGGGCGCGGAAGGGGCCGGTGATGAGCGTCTCGCCGCCCTCGAGACCCTCCCGGATCTCTACGTCCAGCTCGCCGAGGAGGCCGGTCTCGACTGACTGAAACTCGGCCTTGCCGTCCTTCATCAGGTAGACGCCCTCCTCCTCGCGCGGGGCGTCCGGGGCGGGCGTCTCGCCCGGCTCGCGGGGCACGTCTCGCACCACGAGAGCCTGAAGCGGCACCACCACCGCCTGGCCGGCGAAGCCGGTCAGGATGTCGGCCTGCACCGACAGCCCCGGCTTGATGGTGTCCGGCGGGTCCTTGATCTCGATCTTGACCTTGAACTTGATGGCCTCGGTCTGCTGCTGCAGCTCGGTCGGGTCCATGGGGCTGCTGCCCACCTCGGTCACCACCCCGTCGAAGGTGCGGTTGGGGTAGGCGTCGATCCGGACGCGGGCCTCCTGCCCGACCGCCACCGACGGGATCGAGGTCTCGTCGACCTCCATCTCCGCCTCCACGACGGACATGTCGGAGATGGTGAGGAGGACAGTGCCCGGCTGATTCAGGACCCCGATGACCGCAACCTCCCCCTCCTCCACACGACGGGCGGTGACGATCCCGTCCATCGGGGCCAGCACCGTCGTCTTGCTGAGCGTGTCGCGGGCGCCGTCGAGGGTGGCCCGGGCCTGCTCCACCCGTCGCTCCGCCGCCAGGACCCGCGCCTCGGCGGTGGAGAGCGCGGTCCGCGCCTGGTCCAGGTCCGCCGTGGAAATGATCCGGGCCTCGTGGTTGTCCTCGGCGCGGCGGAAGTCGATCCGGGCCTGCTCCAGCTGGGCCCGGGCCGAGTCCAGCTCCCGCCCGAGGGCGGCCATCGACGCCTCCGTGCTCCGTGCCACCGCTCGGGGGTTCGTGGCGTCGATCTGGAGGAGGAACTGGCCCTTCGTGACCTGGTCTCCTTCCTCGACCGCCAGACGAGTGATCTGACCGGCGATGGTGGCCGAGATGTCGACCTTCTTCTGGGCCTCGACCCTGCCGTTGGCCGTGACCTTCGCCTGCAGATCGGCCCGCGCCACCGTCGCCACCTGCACCGGCGTGGGCCGGGGACCACGGTTCATCAGGAACCAGGTCGTCCCGGCCCCGATCACCGCCAGGGCCCCGAGGCCCCACGCCCACCTGCGGCGACGGACGCGCATTCTCCTCTTCTGGTGGTGGTTGACGGTGACCTTCGGCGGAGCTTCGATGCGCAGCGCGGGGGCGGAGAGAGCCCCCCGATCCAGGTGACTGGACGTGGCCATCCACACCCTCCCTCTCAGTTTCCAACGGGTGATACGTCAGGAAGACGCGCGGTGTTCCCTATGCCGTTGATATCCAGGACATTGGACGATCGACCTCCGGCCGCGGCGCCACGGGAGACACTGCCGCGGCCGGCAACCTGCCCGCGGAGAAGGAACGCAGGCGGCCCCGTAGTCGTCGGGCTTCAGGCCCCGCCCCGGGCCGCGCGGATCATCGCCCGGATGTTCTCGGGCGGCGTGTCGGCGGGGATCGCGCACCCCGCGTTCAGGACGAAGCGGGGTGTGTCCGCGAAGATCTCCACGAGCTCCCGGGACTTCTCCTCGACGAGCTCCGGGGTGCCGCGTCCGATCACCTCGCTGGGATCGAGGTTCCCCACGAACACGGCGCGGTCCCTCATCTTGTCGTGGGCCACGCGGGCGTCCGTCTGGTAGTCGAGATCGAGGCCGTCGGCGCCGGTCTCCAGCATGTCGTCGAGGATGGGCTCCGTCCGCCCGCAGATGTGGATCACGTAGGGGAGGCCCAGGCGGTGGGCCTCCTCGACGATCCGACGCTCCCAGGGCAGGGCGAAGGCCCGGTACATGCGGGGCGACACGAGGCTGGGCCCGGCGGGGCTGTCGCCGCACGAGGCCATGTGGGCGCCGGCCTCCGCCATCGACCGGACGAGCTGGAGGTGCGCCTCGAGGCAGTGGTCGAGCAGCTTCGTGGCGCGCTCCCGGCTCTCGGGGTCGGTGAGGTCCATCATCCACTCCGCCGGCCCCCGCATCATGGAGGCCAGGGAGAAGGCGGCCTGGTCGCAGTTGCCGCGGATGAAGACCTCCCGGCCGAAGTGCGCCACGAGGATTCGCACCGCCTCGAGCCACACCTGCACCCGGGGGTCTGCCCCGACGTCGACCGGCTCCAGGTCCTCGACCTCGGCCAGGTCCCCGAGCCGCGCCCGGCGCGCGAGCGCCGGCTCGTCCTCCGGCTGCTCCACCGGCACCCCGAGGGCACCGGCCAGGGTGGCGGTGTCGAGGTCGACCAGGATGCCGTCGTAGTCGTAGGTCTCCACCGCCTGGATGAAGCTGCCGGCGATCTTCTCCGGGTCCTGGCGCCAGTCGGAGAAGACGTGACCCGCCTCCCGCGCCGCCATCATGAAGTTGTGGAGGATCACCGGGACGTGGTCCGGACGTTCGCCCGCGAAGGCCGCGACGATGCGCTGGTATCCGTTCATGACTCACTTCCTCGACAGCCGAGCGGTGGAGATGGTGTCACTGCGCGCCGGTGGCGGGCAAGTCCGGGCCACGGCGTTCGGGCGCCCGCGCCCGGGCCCACTCGAAGGCCCGCCGGGATGATTGGTAGAATCACTCGCCGGAAGCCCCCGAATGGGCCAGGAGGGTCGCTGCCCTTGTCGTCCCTGCTCCAGCTGATGCTCCTCCTCGGACCGGCGGGTGTCGCCACCGCGCCCGCCGACGGTCTCCCGGCGCGACGACCGAGCATCGTCCTCTTCCTCGTCGACGATCTCGGGTGGACGGACACCGGGGTGTACGGGAGCACGTTCTACGAGACACCCCACACCGATCGCCTGGCCGCCGAAGGCGTCCGCTTCACGCGCTTCTACTCGGCCAGCTCGGTCTGCTCACCCACCCGCGCGAGCCTCATGACCGGCAGGCACCCGGCGCGGCTGCACCTGACCAACTGGATCGGGGGAGAAGCCCGGGGCCGGCTCCTGCCCGCGAAGTACATCCGTGAGCTCCCCCTCGCCCAGCTCACCGTCGGCGAGGCCTTCCGCCAGGCGGGCTACCGAACGGGATACATCGGCAAGTGGCACCTCGGGGCGAAGGGGCATCTGCCGGGCAGCCAGGGGTTCGACTTCGTCCTCGCCGTGAACGAGGCCGGGCAGCCGGGCTCGTACTTCCATCCGTACGAAAGCGCCGAGCGCCCGGAGACCAACGTCCCCGACCTCGAGGACGGTCTCCGGGGAGAGTACCTGACGGATCGGCTGACCACGGAGGCCGTGCGCTTCCTCCGCGAGAATGCCGATGCGCCGTTCCTGCTGGTCCTGTCGCACTACGCGGTGCACACCCCGCTCGAAGCGAAGGAGGATCTCGTCGCGAAGTACACCGCTCGGGCGGCCCGCCTGCCCAGCCCCACGCGCCCGGCCCTCGCCCCCGAGGGCGAGACCGCGGTCATGAAGGGCCGCCAGGACCACCCGGTCTACGCGGGGATGGTGGAGACGCTGGACGAGAGCCTGGGACGCGTCCTGAGGGCTCTCGACGACCTGGGGCTGGCCGCCGACACCGCCGTGCTCTTCGTGTCGGACAACGGGGGCCTCAGCACCCGCCAGGGAGAGCGGCGCAACATCCCCACCTCCAACCATCCGCTCCGGGCCGGCAAGGGCTGGCTGTACGAGGGAGGCGTGAGGATCCCCTTCATTGCCAGATTGCCTGGCGTTCTCGAGCCCGGTCGCGTGGTCGACACGCCGGCGGTCACCACGGACCTCTACCCCACCATGCTGGCCTTGGCCGGTCTCGACCCGCGCCCCCGCCAGCACCTGGACGGGGTGAGCCTCTGGCCTCTCCTCAGGGGAGAGGGAGCGCTTCCGGCACGAGACCTCCTCTGGCATTTCCCGCACTACCACGGGTCGGGAAGCACCCCGTCCGGGGCGATCCGCTCGGGCGACCTCAAGCTCATCGAGTGGTTCGAGGACGACCGCGCGGAGCTGTACGACCTCGGCCGGGACGAGGGGGAGTCCCGCGACCTGGCCACCGCCCGGCCGGAGACCGTCCAACAGCTTCGCGAGAGGCTCCACGCGTGGCGTCGTGAGGTCGACGCGCGCATGCCCTCGACGAACCCCGAGTGGGGGCCCGCTCGCCCCACCGTCGGGGCGCGCGCCGATCCCGCTGCTGTCGCCCCCCAGCTGGACGCCCCGGAGATGCTGAGACGGGAGCTCGGTCGTATCCTGCACCACTCGCGGAGCCCGAGCCGGAAACAGGCCAAAGCGACCGAATGAACTCGTTCCGGAACGAGTTCGAATGGTGCCCCAGGGTGTTTGATTGCGTCCAAAGAGGGTCCTGAGATCGGCTCGACCGCCTCTCGGTGCCAAGGCGCCAGGGGTCCTGGAACCAGGCGCGCCCGGTGGCCTGGTCTCCGGTCTACAGGCGCGGCGCGCATCGGGTCGAGTTTGCGTCCTGGGACGCGACGGCCAGCTGCTCGCCCACCGTGATGAGGCGGCCCGATCGCGTCACGTCAGTGGACCTCAGCTCCCCGGCTGCAGCGACCGCCCCAGCGGCAGGAGCGCGATGGGGATGAGCTTGATGTGCTGGAGGGCGAACGGGATCCCGATGATGGTGATGGCCAGGATCGCGGCGGAGACGAGGTGGGCGAGGGCGATCTCCCAGCCGAACACGATCAACCAGATGACGTTCAGGACGATCTGCAGGGGTCCGTTGGCGTCGGGCGACTCGACGATCTGCTTGCCGAAGGGTGTGAAGGTCGCCACCCCCAGCTTCATGGATTGGATCCCGAAGGGGATCCCCACGATGGTCAGGCACATGAGGAGCCCTCCCAGGATGTAGCCCACGCCGGCGATCAGACCCCCAAAGATCAGCCACAGGATGTTGCCCAGCAGGCTCATGGTTCTTCTCCTCTGTCCCCCCGGTCAGCCCCGGAAGGTGAGCCACACCGTCGCCACCGCGGCCAGCAGCGCCAGGGACAGCCAGACGGTGAGCGCGTGATGGGGGCCGCGGGGCTGTGCCCGCGCTTCACCCCCGAAGGTCAGCCCCTCCACCTGCTCGGGTCGGGGCGGCGCCGACAGCAGGCTGACGCCGACCAGGACCGCGCAGCAGAAGAGGAAGAGCACGACGGCGAAGTGGAGGAAGTTCATCGAAACCGCGTCGAGCAGCCATCCCTCGGGGAGGCTCGTCTTGTTGAGCTCCAGGACGAGGCGTGTCGCGCCCACGACGAAGCCCGTGCCGAGTGAGGCCATGGCCCCGGGGGCGTTGACCCTGCGCCACGCGATTCCGAGGACGAACACGGCCGTGATGGGAGGGGCGATGTAGGCGGAGACGCTCTGGAGGTACTGGTAGAGCTGACCCGAGATGAGCCTCATGAGCGGGATCCAGGCCAGCCCGAGCCCCACCAGGACGACGGTGGACCCCTGTCCCACCCGCACCAGGGTCTTCTCCGCCGCGGACGGGTGGAGCTTTCGGTAGATGTCCATCGTGATGAGCGTGGAGCAGGAGTTGAACACGCTGGCCAGCGAGCTCGTCAGCGCCGCCAGGAGCCCGGCCACCACGAGCCCTCGGAAGCCCACCGGGAGCAGGTGGAGGATGAGAGTGGGCAGCGCCTGGTCGGGCGCCTCCAGGGTGAGCCGGCCCTGCTGGGCCAGGGCGTAGGCGATGACCCCGGGGATCACGAACAGGAAGAGCGGCAGGATCTTGAGAAACCCGGCGAAGATGGTCCCCCCTCTCGCGTGGTCGATGTTCCTCGCCGAGAGCACCCTCTGGACGATGAACTGGTCGGTGCACCAGTACCACACGCCGAGGATGGGCACACCCAGGAGAATCCCGGTCCACGGGAAGTTCGGGTCGGTGGCCGGCTTCCACATGTTCATGAAGGAGCTGCCCACGACGGTCCGCATCTCCCCCCAGCCGCCGAGCTCCTGCAGGCCGAACAGCGTGACGCTCAGGGAGCCGGCAACGATCACGAAGATCTGCATGAAGTCGGTGTAGAGAACCGCCCGCAGTCCGCCGAGCACGGTGTAGAGCCCGGTGAGCACCACCACGACCACGGCCCCGGTCCAGAAGTCGATGCCCATGATCGTCTCGAAGACGATGCCGCCGGCGGCGATGGTGACCGAGATCTTGGTGAGGACGTAGCCCACGATCGAGACCACGGCCAGATACCAGCGAGCGGCCGGGGAGTACCGGCGCTCGAGGAACTCGGGCATGGTGAAGACGCCGTTGTTCAGGTAGAAGGGCACGAACACCCAGCCGAGGATCAGCAGGATCAACGAGGCCGCGACCTCGAAGTGTCCCACCGCGACCCCGGACGCGGCCCCGGTGCCGGCCAGGCCCACGAGGTGCTCGGATCCGATGTTGGCGGCGAATAGCGACGCCCCGATGACCCACCATCCCGCGTGGCGGCCAGCCAGGAAGTAGCCGGCGGACGTCTGCCGGGTGTCCCCGCGGGTGGTGGACCACCAGGCGATCCCGAGCACGGCGGCGAAGTAGACGACGACGATGAGCCAGTCGACGGGGTCAAGGGTCGGCACGAGGGCTTCTTTGTATCAGGCGGAGCCCACGGGCGCGAATCCCTCCCCCTCGGGCGAGCGAGATGCCCGCCTTGACCCGGCGGGTTGATTTTTCGGGAGCAGGGATGGAAGATCCAGGCAACCGAGACCCTGGACGAAACGGTGCTGGCGGCGTTGCCCTCCAGGAGGGGTGTCCGCGCCGAGGTGGGAGCTCTCGATGCGCCCCGGAGCGCGTCGCGGGAAGCGAGGAGGCTCACGTGAGCACGGCCCGGCACCATGACCCTCCGCGCGGCCGGAAGCCTGGTCTGGTTCCATTGCCGTCACGAGAAAGAGGCACGACATGCCCCTGAATCCTGGAACGCGCCTCGGCTCGTACGAGATCCTCTCGCCCCTCGGGGCCGGAGGGATGGGCGAGGTCTACCGCGCGCGCCACACCAAGCTCGGTCGCGAGGCCGCGATCAAGGTCCTGCCGAGCGAGCTGGCTTCCGATCCCGATCGCCTGCGGCGGTTCGAGCGCGAGGCCCGGGCGGCATCCGCCCTGAACCACCCGGCCATCGTCACCATCTACGACATCGACGAGGACGGCGGCACGAGCTACATCGCCATGGAGCTGGTGGAGGGGGAGACCCTCCGGGAGAAGCTGGCCCGTGGGCCGCTGGACACCCGGGAGGCCCTGCGTCTGGCCATCGCCATCGCGGAAGGGCTGGCCCGGGCCCACGACGCAGGGATCATCCACCGGGACCTCAAGCCCGACAACGTCATGATCACCGGGGACGGGCAGATCAAGATCCTCGACTTCGGTCTCGCCAAGCAGACCCCCACCGGACAGGAGCTCCAGACCAACCTCACGACCCTGAGTCGGACGACCCGGCAGGGCATGGTCCTCGGCACCGTGCCCTACATGTCGCCGGAGCAGGCGGCGGGACGCCCAGTGGACCAGCTCTCCGACCAGTTCTCCTTTGGCGTCGTGCTGTACGAGATGCTGTGCGGGCGCCGGCCCTTCCAGGGCGAATCGGCCGCGACGGTGCTGAGCGCCATACTCCGCGACTCCCCACCCCCGCCGAGGAGCGTGCGACCCGAGACCCCCCGAGGGGCGGAGAGCATTGTCCAGAGATGCCTCTCCAAGGAGCCGGAGAGGCGGTACCCCTCGACGCAGGACCTCGTCGAGGCGCTCCGTCGTTGTGAGGAGGGCTTCGGCGCCGGCCGGGCGCTGTCCGTGGGCTGGCCGGTGGTGGCGGGCGTTCTGGTCCTGCTGGCGGCGGCGGGGGCGGTCGCGGGCTGGCACTGGCTCCACGACGACATCGTGCGCTGGAGGGAGCGCGACACCCTTGCCGAGATCCGGCGGCTCACCGAGGCCGGCGAGCTGGCCGAGGCCTACGGCCTCGTCCACGGGTTGAAGACGGAGATGCCCGACGACCCCGAGGTGCAGGAGATGCTGGACCGGATCACCCTCCCGATCTCGATCGTCACCGACCCCCCCGGGGCCGAGGTGCAGGTCAGGAAGTACGCCGCCCCCGACGCCCCGTGGGTCGCCCTCGGAGAGACGCCCCTCCAGGGGGTACGGATTCCCTACGCTCTCATGCGTTGGCGGATCTCGAAGCTCGGCTTCGAGACGTTCGACGGCGCTCCCTTCGGCGAGAGGCCGTTTGGCGTGTTCGCCCTCGGCTTCTCTCTCGACCCGGAGGGTTCTCGGCCCGAGGGGATGGTGCGCGTCCCGGGTGGGCCCTACCTGCGCCCGGGGTTCCCCCCGGTCCAGCTCTCGGACTACTGGCTCGATCGGCACGAGGTCACCAACGCGCAGTTCAAGGAGTTCGTCGACGCCGGCGGATACGAGCAGGAGGAGTACTGGACGGAACCCTTCGAGGAGCACGGACGGGAGCCCTCCCAGGACGAGGCCATGTCCCGGCTGGTCGACGCCACCGGCCGCCCCGGCCCGGCCGGCTGGGAGTTCGGAGCCTACGACGAGGGGGAGGCCGACTTCCCCGTGGGCGGCGTGAGCTGGTACGAGGCGGCGGCCTACTGTCGCTCCGTCGGCAAGCGACTCCCCACCCTCTATCACTGGTCGGCGGCGGCGATCCAGAACCAGCTCTCCGACATCGTCGCGGTGAGCAACTTCAGCGACGAGGGTCCGGTGCCGGTGGGCAGCCGTCCCGGTCTCGGCGACTTCGGGACCTACGACATGGCCGGGAACGTGAAGGAGTGGTGCTGGAACGCCAACGGCCGCGCGCGGTACATCCTGGGCGGGTCCTGGGGAGAGCCCACCTACACCTTCCGGCCCGACGCCGACGCCCAGCCCCCGCTCTCGCGGGAGCTGAGGCACGGCCTCCGCTGCGCTCGCTACGAAGAGCCGGTCGACGAGGCCTGGTTCCAGGCCGTCACGCCGACGTACCACGAGGTCGCGCCCGAGCCGGTGGGCGACGAGATCTTCGAGGCTCTCCAGGGGATCTACGCCTACGATCGGACTCCCCTGGAGGCGACCGTCGACACCGTGGATGACGACTCGCCCCACTGGCGGAGAGAGACCGTCTCGTTCAACGCCGCCTACGGCGGGGAGCGGGTCATCGTCCACCTGTTTCTGCCCCGCAATGCCCGCCCTCCCTATCAGCCCATCGTGTGGTTTCCGGGCAACGACGCCTTCATGGTCCCTCCCGGCGAGGCCCTGGCGTCTCCGTATCTCTTCGACTTCATCCCCCGGAGCGGGCGGGCCCTCGTCTATCCCGTCTACAAGGGCACCTACGAGCGACGCATCCCGTTCTCGTTCGCCCCCAACGAGTGGCGGGACATGATGGTCCTGTGGTCGAAGGACCTCCGCCGGACGCTGGACTACCTCGAGGAGCGAACGGACATGGACACGGACCGTCTCGGCTACTACGGCTTCAGCGCCGGGGCCACCTACGGGCCTCTCTTCACCGCCGTCGAAGACCGCTTCGGCGCCTCCGTCCTCCTGGCCGGGGGCATCTTCGGCGACCTCCCTCCCGAGGCCACCACGGCCAACTTCGCGCCTCGCTCCACGGTCCCCACCCTGATGATCAACGGCCACGACGACTTCGTGATCTCGTACGAGTTCCAGCAGCGGCCCCTCTTCGAGCTCCTGGGCGCACCCGACGAGCAGAAGCGCCACGCCCGGCTCGAGGGCGGGCACATCCCGCCGGATCGGCTGGCCATCATCGAGGAGGTCGTGGGCTGGTTCGACCGGTACCTGGGGCCGGTGACGCCGGCGGGGACGGCGGCATCAGACGACTGAGGAACCGCCGGTCTCAGCTCGCCCCCGACCTCTCTGGCCCCCTGGGTCAGGGGGCTGGTCCTGGGGGTCGCACCCGGCCCCGGGGCGCGGCGCGAAGCCGTATGCTACATTCCGGCTCTGCTCCTCGCCGCATGGAACGACACCACAGGAGCGAAGACCATGAGACGCCTGGGCTTCATCGTCGGCATCGCCGCCTCGTTCGCGCTCGCCGCCTACGCGGGCTGGCGCATCCACCAGTGGCGGAAGGGGGAGGAGGAGAAACGCCTCCGCAAGATCCACACCCTGACCGGGACGGTGGAGCAGTTCCCCGGATTCCACTCCGAGATCCTCGGCCTCGAGCGGCGGGTCTGGGTCTACCTGCCCCCCATGTACGAGGACGAGCCCGAGCGCCGTTTCCCCGTGCTCTACATGCACGACGGGGAGAACGTCTTCGACGGCGCCACCGCGTTCCTGGCCGGTAAGGAGTGGGAGGCCGACGAGACCGCGGAGCGGCTGATCGAGGAGGGGCGCATCGAGCCCCTCATCGTCGTGGCCGTCGACAACGGCGGCGAGGCCCGCGCCGACGAGTACACCCCCACCGCCGACCGGCGAGGCCACGGCGGGAAGGTCGAGCGGTACGGGCGGATGCTCGTCGAAGAGCTCAAGCCGTGGGTCGACTCGACGTTCCGCACGCGGCCGGGCCGCGAGGACGCCGGGATCGCGGGATCGTCCTACGGCGCTCTCGCGTCCCTGTGGATCGGGCTGAGCCACCCCGACGTGTTCGGGAAGATCGCCGCCTTGTCGACCTCGGTCGGGCGGGACGACCGGCAGATCGTCGGCTTCGTCGAGGCGCTGCCGGCGAAACCGGACACGCTCGTGTGGACGGACATCGGCACCGACGAGTACCGGGGGGCGGTGGAGGATGCGCGGCGTCTCCGCGACGCCCTCGTGGCGAAGGGCTGGGTGGAGGGCCAGGACCTCCACCACCTCGAGGCCGAGGGGGCCGGCCACAACGAGCCGGCCTGGGCCAAGCGCCTGCCGCACGTCCTCGAGTTCCTGTTCCCGCCTTCGCCCGAGAGTCACGACGAGGTCGATGGCTGATAAGCCCGGGGGATCGGGGCTCCGCGGCCTCCTGGCCCGGCTTCGCAGGGCAGGCGGGGAGGAGCCGCCTCCGGACGACGCCACTCTCGATTCCCGACCCGACCGCATCGGGCCCTACCTCGTGCTCGAGAAGCTGGGCCAGGGGGGCATGGGGATCGTCTTCTCCGCCCTGGACGAGCGGCTCGACCGGTCCCTGGCCATCAAGGTCATCAGGGGGGGCGGGAGCGACGGGGGGGACGGGGACGACGACTCGACGGCGAGGCGCCGCTTCCTGCGCGAGGCCCGGGCCGCGGCCGCGGTGAACCATCCCCACATCTGCCAGATCTACGAGGTCGGCGAGCACGAGGGTCACCTGTTCATCGCCATGGAGCGCCTCGCGGGCGAGTCCCTGGGCGACCGCCTCGCACGCGGGTCGCTCCCCGCCTCCGAGGCGGTGCCTCTGGGTCTGCAGATCCTCTCCGCTCTCGAGGCCCTGCACGGCCGCGGCCTCGTCCACCGCGACCTCAAGCCCACCAACGTGTTCCTGACCGAGCACGGGGTGAAGCTCCTCGACTTCGGCCTCGCGCGTCCCCTGTTGGCCACTGGCGGCGCGGAGGAGGGGAATGGCGAGATCACGCAGCCCGGCATGCTGGTGGGCACCCCGCGCTACATGGCGCCGGAGCAGATCCGGGGCGAGGAGGTGGGCCCGGCCGTGGATCTCTTCGCCACCGGCGCCCTGCTCTTCGAGATGCTGGCCGGCCGACCGGCCTTCGAGGGAAGGGGCCTGGCCCAGGTCCTTCACGCCGCGCTCCACGAGCAGCCGCCGGCCCTGGCCGGCTCCCCCCAGGCCGCCGCCGTGGACCGGGTGATCCGCCGCGCCCTCGAGAAGGCGCCGGCCCGGCGCTACCCGAGCGCGAAGGCCATGGCCGCAGACCTGCGCCCCCTCTCCCTGGGCGGCGACGCCCCGACCGAGGTGCGCGCCCTCAAGCGCCTCGTGGTCCTCCCCTTCCGCGCCCTGCGTCCCGACCCCGACACCGACTTCCTGAGCTACGGCCTCGCCGACGGGGTGTCCACGTCCCTCGCCGGTTTCAGCTCGCTGGTCGTCCGCTCCACCGCGGCGGCCGCGCGCCTGGCCACCGAGCCCCTCGACCTCGGGAGGGTCGCCACCGAGGCCGACGTGGACCTCGTCGTCACCGGCACCCTGCTCCGCGCCGGCAACCAGGTGCGCGTCACCGCCCAGCTGGTGGAGGCCCAGTCCGGCACCTTGCTGGGTTCGCACACCGCCCAGCCGGAGCTGGGCGATGTGATCCGCCTCCAGGACGACCTCACGAAGAGCATCGTCGACTTCCTCTCCCCCACTCTCTCCGGCCCGGTGGAATCCGCGCGCCGCCAGGTGGCGGCCACCCCCCGGGCTCACGAGCTCTACCTGCGCGCCCTGGAGACGGCCCGGGACTACAAGCGGTTCCTCGAGGCGCGGGACCTGTTCGCGCGCTGCACCGAGGTGGACCCGGCGTTCGCCCCGGCCTGGGCCCAGCTCGGGCGCTGCCACCGCGTGATCGGCAAGTACCTCGAGGGTCCCAAGGGCCACACGCAGAAGGCCGAGGAGGCCTTCGCCCGGGCCCTCGATGCGGACCCCGAGCTGCCCCTCGCCCACAAGTACCTGGCCCACCTCGAGGCCGAGACCGGCCGCGCCACCGAGGCCCTCACTCGCCTCATCCGGGTCTCCGAGGCGAACCGGAACGACGCGTCGATCTTCGCCGGCCTCGTCCACAGCTGCCGGTACGCCGGGCTCCTCGAGGCCTCGATGGCCGCTCACGAGGAGTCGCGTCGCCTCGACCCGAAGCTCCCCACCAGCATCCCGTGGACTCTGCTCGCACGGGTGGAGTACGAGCAGCTCTCCGTCATCGACCGGGAGGAGAGCACCGAGTTCGACATGGAGCCCCAGATCCTCGCCCTGGCCCTTCTCGGGCGCCTGGAGGAGGGGCGCCGCCTGCTGGAGCGGCAGGAATCCCGGCAGCTGCCCGAGGTGCTGCGCGTGGTCACGGGCTGGGTGCGGCCGTTCCTCGACCAGGACCCACCGCGTGTCCACGAAGCGGTCGAGACCGCCCTGGCCACCTTCTACGACCCCGAGGCCTCGTACATGTACGCGTTGATCCTGTTTCGGACGGGACGGATCGAGCGGGGCCTCGAGCTCCTGGAGAGCGCCGTCGACGGTGGCTACAACGCGGCAACCGCCCTGGCCGAGGAGCCATCCTTCGACCCGGTGCGGGGGGGGCCCCGCTTCGAGAGCCTGCGCGAGAGGGCCGAGGCTCGTCGGGCAGAAGCCCTCGCCGCCTACCGCTCCGCGGGCGGCGAGCGCCTCCTGGGGGTGTAACGCATGCTCTCGCGCCGCCGCCTGACCCTGCTCGCCTGGCTCTCCCTGGCCCCCCTGGCCTGGCTCTGGCAGTCGATGGTCCGCGGCCACGGCGACCGCCCCCGGGCCCCACGGCGACATCGGGTCCGGGGACCGCTGCCCGAGGGCTCGACCGTCGACGGCCCCGTCGCCCTGTGGCGCGACGGCGACTCCGTCACCGCGGTCTCCCGGCGCTGCCCGCACCTCGGCTGCACCGTGCGTCCCTCCCCGGACGGGACGCTCGTGTGTCCGTGCCACGGCTCCCGCTTCGACGCCCTGGGTCGCCGGGAGCGGGGCCCGGCCACCGCGGACCTCACCCCCCTGCAGGTCTCTCGCGACGGCGAAGGGAATGACCTCGTCATCGACCTCCCCGCCTGACGGCCGGATCGCCCGGCTCTTCGAAGCCTGGAACGCCCGCCTCCCCAGCATCGGCGACCTCGCCTTCGCCACCTTCTGGCTGGCCCTGGGCTCCGGGGCGCTCGTGGCCATCCCCTACGACCCGGGGGAGGCCGCCGATTCCCTGCAGCTCCTCCTCCTCACCAACCCCGCGGGGACCTTTCTCCGCGGACTCCACTACTGGTCGGCCCAGCTGTTCCTCGTCTTCACCGCCCTCCACCTCATCGAGCACCTGGCCCGCCGCACCGAGGCGCGCGTCCGCCTCGGCGTCTGGCTCCGGCTCGTCCTCTCGACCGTGGTCGTGGTGTACCTGATGGTCTCCGGCTACGTGCTCAAGGGCGACGCCGAAGGCCAGCTCGCCCGCCAGGTGATGTCGGGGCTGCTCGAGCGGCTGCCCATCGTCGGCGCCGCGCTGCACGCGCTGCTCGTCGGGCCCGAGGGCTCGCTCCAGCTCCTCTACGTGCAGCACGCGGCCACCGCCACCCTCCTGACCCTGGCCTTCATCGTCGAGCACTTCCGGCGCGCCTGGCCGAGCGCGGCGGCGTGGCTCGCTGCCCTCGCATTCACCGTCCTGCTCACCGTGGCCTTCGTGCCCACCCTGCACGACGCGGCCCATCCGGTGGTCAAGGGCCCCTGGTACATGCTGGGCCTGCAGGAGCTCCTGCACTGGCTGGAGTCGCCGGGCCGGGCGTGGATCCCGCTCGTCGGCGGACTCCTGCTCCTGGCCGCGCTACCCCTCCTCTCGCCACCGTGGTCGCGCCCGGTGAAGATCCTCCTCGCCGCGACGCTGGTCGTCTACGCGGGTCTCTGCGTGGTCGGAGCCTTTCTCCGCGGGCCGGACTGGGAGTGGCGGCCGCCGGGGCCACGGCAGGCCACGACGTTCACCGACCTCCGCGTGTACCTCCCCGACCCGAAGGTCACGCGCGGTGTCGTCCCGGTGGTCCTCGGCCGGCGGGAGGGGTGTCTGCCCTGTCACGCCGACGAGCGGGGCTTCGCCCCCTCCCACGCCCCGGAGGCGGTGGGCTGTGCCTCGTGCCACCTCGGAAATCCCTGGTCGGGCCACGAGGGGCTCGCGCACGCGGGGATGGTGCTCGTTCCCGGCAACCTCTCGGTGGCACGGCAGACCTGCGGCACGACGGGGTGTCACGGCGCGATCGTCGAGCGCGTGGACCGCTCGCTGATGGCGACGGGGGCGGGGCTGGTGGGCGTGAACCGCTTCGTGTTCGGGGAGGCCGAGACCCCGGATGGCGGGGGAAGCCTTCGCGCCCTGGGGACGACCCCCGCCGACCTGCACCTGAAGGACCTCTGCGCCGGGTGTCACCTCGCGGTCGAGAAGCGCGAGCCCGGGCCCGTCGACGAGCGGTCGCGCGGGGGCGGCTGCACCGCCTGTCATCTCAACCACCACCACGACGAGCGGCTCCACCCCTCTCTCGACCTGGCCACCGCCGACAGGCACTGCTTCGGCTGCCACAGCCGCTCGGGCCGCATCAGCACGAGCTACGCCGGCTGGCACGAGACGCTCGAGGGGGTCGCGGGCAGCGATCAGGGCCGGTGGCGCGTCCTTCAGGACGGGCGCGTGTTCGCACGCGAGCCGGACGACGTCCACCACGCCGCCGGGCTCGCCTGCGTGGACTGCCACACCTCCCGGGAGGTCATGGGCGACGGGCGCGCGTACGTCCACGAGGAGGACGCGCTCGAGGTCGCCTGCGAGGACTGCCACGTGGCGGGCGTCGCGCGGACGATGGGATGGGAGGAGCTAGACGAGGAGTCCCGAAAGATCGTGCGCCTGAGAGGGGACGAGGAGCCGAAGGACCGTCGCTTCCTCGTCGCCGCCCGTTCGGGCCTCGCCCTCGTCAACGTCTTCACCGGCGAGGACGGCGAGCCCGTCCTCGAGGGCAAGCTCAGCGGAAAGCGGCACCCCCTCAAGCCCCCGGCCTCGGCCTGCACCGGGCTCGGCCACGAGCGGGTCTCGTGCAGCGCCTGCCACTCGGGGTGGGCGCCGCAGTGCCTGCAGTGCCACACCCAGAGGGGGACGGACGGCCTGTGGCACGAGATCGGCGGGGACTTCCGGGCCGAGCCTCCCTCGCTGGGCGTGCGCGGTCCCGGGCCAGGCCGCATCGAGCCGTTCGCCCCGGGGATGATCCTGACCCTGGGGACGGAGCCGGTGGACATGGACCGGGCGTTCCCGCCCGCGCTCGTGAAGCAGGGTCGCTTCGAGCGCCTCTTCTCGCCGGTGGAGCCACACACGACCGCGGGCCGGGGTCGGTCGTGCGCGTCGTGTCACACCGACCCCCTCGCCCTCGGGCTGGGCCGAGGCGGGCTGCGCCTCGAGTCGAACGGCGAGGCGCGCTGGGTCTTCGAGCCGGAGGAGGAGATCCTGCGCGACGGCCTCCCCGCCGACGCCTGGACGGGCTTCCTCCAGCCGCCCCGAGCGAGGGGCACCACGCGATCGAGCGCGCGCCCGTTCACGGTCGAGGAGCAGCGGCGCATCCTGCGCGTGGGCGCCTGCCTCGGATGCCACGAGCCGACGAGCTCAGAGGTCGAGCGGATCTACCGGGACTTCGACCACTCGCTCGCCCGCGTCACCCCGAGGTGCGTCGTGCCGTGAAGAGAGGGTTTGGGTTTGCGGTGTTTGCGGGGACACAGTACGCAATTCCATGGCAGCGACGGGAGTTGAGTATTGTGTCCCCCTGACTCCTCAGCGCAGGCCGTCGAGGATGTAGAGCTCGTCGAGCAGGCGCTTGTAGGAGTAGACGTAGGCCTCGCCGTCGGCCGCGAGGTGCACCGGCCGGATCGCGACGACGCCGGCGGGGTCGGGCGGCGTCAGCTCTCTCACGAGCGTGCGCTCTCCGCTCGCGACGTCGACGCGCTCGATCCGGGCGGGCAGCGTCGCCCGGGGCTGAACGAAGATCCCCCTCCCGTCGCTGGTCCACCGGATCGGAGAGTCGGCAAGGGAGGTCCCGGGAACGGACCGAGCCTCGGTGCCGTCGACGGGATAGACGGTGAGCCGCCCGTCGGGGGCGTTGGCGAAGGCCTCCTTGCCGTCGGGCGAGAGGAGGTGACAGAAGTAGGCAGTGACGCCCTCGGGGCTGATGGATCGCGGCTCCCCCTCGGTGAGCCCGCGCACGTAGAGTCGCGTTCCCTGACCGGGGGCGTGCCCGGCAAAGACCATCGTCTCCCCGTCGGGGCCGAGGGCGGCGGCGGTCGGCGTCAGACCGAGAGGACCGAGACGGCGCACCTCCCCGGCCCCGGTCGGCAGCAGCACCAGCTCGTTGGACGAGCCCGTGCCCAGGACGCCGAAGATCCAGCCGTCCGGCAACAGGTCGAAGGCCCGCCCGTCTCCGAGACGCACCGGCGGCAAGCCGTTGGTGGGGCGCATGAAGAGGCCGTAGTTGCCGTTCGGCATGACGAGGTTCTGCTCCTCGAAGACCACGGTCCGGCCGTCCGGCGAGATCAGCGTCGGGAACGACCAGTCGAGCCACGACAGGTTCGTCTCGGTGGGCTCCCCGGGAGCGCGCCCCACCATCTCGCGCTTGTCGCTGCTGCGGCTCAGCAGGACGCCCCCGCTCGGCGAGACGTCGAGCAGCTGGAAGCCGGAGAGCTCCCGGTGGACCACGCGTGAGCGGCCCGACAGGCTCACGGCACGAAGGGTCCCGGCCTGGGCGTAGAGGACCTCGTCGCCGGACGGAGCCCAGGCCACCCCGTTCGAGGCGGGGTCGGCCAGCACACGGATCGCGCTCCCCGCGGCGACGACGGTGAGGGCGCCCCGGTTGTCGCCCCGGTTGGCGTGGTCGACGAAGGCGACGCTCCGGCCGTCGGGCGACACCCGCACGTCGCTGATCCAACCGCCGGTCTCGTGGAGGACGGTGCCGATGGGGTACTCGAGGCGACGCCGGCCCCCCAGGTCCCGCGACACCGCCAGGTCCTGCCCGTTCGGCGCCCAGTCCGCGTCCCCGACGTCCTCGAGGACCTCACGGGGCGCCGCCGAACCCAGGGGCATCCGGGCCAGGGTCCCGGTCCTCTCGAAGCCGATCGTGTTGCGGTACCCGAGCGCGACAGCCAGCTCCCCGCTCGACGAGACCGCCAGCAAACCGGCGCCGGGCACCCCCAGGGGGCGAGACTCGCGAACGTCGCTGCGGACGCTGAACAGGTCGAAGGGCTCCCCGTCCCAGGCGGCGGCGTAGATCACGGTCCGCCCGTCGGGGGCAAAGCGGCCACCGGCGAGGCTCCCTCGGCGAAAGGTCAGGCGCGAGGACCTGAGGTCGTCGAGAAGATTCGGGGCCGTGGCGCGTCCGGCGAGAAAGGCCCCGCCCACGGCGAGAGCGGCCAGGACGAGGGCCACGGCGAGCCACGTCCCCGGCCGGCCGCGGGGCGGCGGCGGCGCGATCGCATCGGGTGAGGCGGCGGCCGACGCCTCTTCCGGCGATTCGAGGAGCACCCGGGCCTCACCGATGTCGCGGAGACGGCGCTTCGGGTCCTTGTCCAGACAGCGTCCGAGCAGACGGCGGACGGCGGGCGGGATCCCCGGGGGAAGGGCGGACAGGTCGGGCTCGCTCCTGACCACCGCGGCGAGAACGTCGGTGAGGCTGTCGCCGGTGAAGGTCGGCCTCCCGGTCAGCATCTCCAGGAGCACCACGCCGAAGGACCAGATGTCGGCGCGTCGGTCGACCGTCTTACCCCGGGCCTGCTCCGGCGACATGTAGGCCGCGGTTCCGAGGATGACGCCCGACTTCGTGGCCTGGTGCGAGATGGTCGGGGACTCCGAGTGGTGGCTCTCCTGCTCCTCGGCGTCGCCCGCATAGGCCTTGGCCAGCCCGAAGTCCAGGAGCTTCACCTCCCCGTCGGGGGTCACCTTCACGTTCGCGGGCTTCAGGTCGCGGTGGATGATCCCCCTCTCGTGGGCGTACTCGAGGGCCTCGGCCATCTGGCGGGCGATCGGCAGGGCCTCGTCGAGCGGGATCGGACCCTTCTCGAGGCGCTCGAGGAGCGTCGCGCCCTCGGCCACCTCCATGACCAGGGCCCGGGACGCACCGGCATCCTCGAGCCCGTAGATGGCGGCGATGTGGGGGTGGTTGAGTGCGGCCAGGAGCCGCGCCTCGCGCTCGAAGCGGGCCAGGCGCGCGGGGTCCGAAGACACGTTGTCGGGCAGCACCTTGAGCGCCACCTCGCGCCCCAGGCGCGTGTCCCTCGCCCGGTGCACCTCACCCATCCCGCCCTTTCCGAGCGATCCGATGACCTCGTAGTGCCCGAGACGCGCGCCCGGGGTCAGCATCCGCAGAACCACCTCTCTTTGTCGACTGGGACTCGACTGATGCTAGGCGAGCCGGGACTCTCGGTCAACGGAACTTTCGACGCCTCTAGAGCAGCGGCTCCGCGCAACGGAGAGCAAAGACCAGCCCTCCGTCGACCGCACCGTCTAGCCGGGAAGCGGATAGCACACCTACGAGAGCGACGGTGCTCTGTGACCGGGATCACTCTGCCGGACTGGCAAGTGACTGCGCGCACAACGCTCGATCCGCCGCGCCCCTATACTCCCGGGATCGGGGGAGACTCCGGCGAGGGAGGTCGTCATGCACGCAAGGGCCAGGCTTCTGATCAGCGTCGTGGCCGCCGCCGCCCTGGCGCTGGCCGCCTGTGGAGACGGCAACCCGGCTTCGCCTTCGGGCGCCGCCGGGGTCACCGTCGAGGGTGTGCTGCTCGGGCCGGGCACCTCCTTCACGTCCTCGGCCGCGGGGTCGGCGAGCGCGAGCGACGGGCCGATCACGGTGGAGGTCCTGGGGACCGACATCAGCGTCACGATCTCCGGCAACGGCACCTTCATGATCGAGAGCATCCCCCTCGAGACCTTCACCCTCGTCTTCTCCCAGAACGGCGAGGAGAAGGGCAGGATCCAGATCTCCGCCCTGGGGGGCGCCAAGGTCAAGATCGTCGTCAAGGAGGAGGGCTCCGTCATCGTGCTCGTCGACCTGAAGCTCGACGGCGACGACGATGGCGACGACGACGGCGATGACGACACCAGCGGCACCACCGGCCAGGCCTGCATGATCGACGGCGGCCGCGTCAACGAGAGGATCGAGCTCGAGGGGAACGTGACCGGGGGCAACAGCGAGCTCTTCACCATGACGACGCAGGGCGGTCGGGGCAATGGCCCGATCGAGGTCGACGCCAGGGGTGCCAGCTTCAAGTGCAACGGCAACACGGCGGGAAGCGACCCGTGCCCGGAAGCCGTCAAGGAGGGAGCCAAGGTGCACGTCCGCGGCCGGCTGGAGGCGTGCACGCTGGACAAGGCCGAGGTGACCGCCACGGAGGTCAAGGTCCAGAAGGCCGCCGGCTAGGGAATCCGGTCGATGCTCCGGGCCGGGCTCGCCGTCTTCCTCCTGCTCTCCCCGACCCTGGCGGCGGGCGGCGGGACACGCCGTCCGCCCTCGCCATCTGCGGCGGGAGCGGCCTCCTCCGCGCCCCGGCCCGACGTGTTCCTCGGGTACTCCTACACGCATGCCGGCGAGGCCAGCCTTCACGGCTGGCAGCTGGCCGGCTCGTACCCCCTGGGCGCCTCGCTCCGCCTGGTCGCCGACCTGAGCGGGCACTACGGCTCCTTCGCCCAGGCCGATCTCAACCAGATGACCGTCATGACCGGCGCCCGCTGGACCTGGACGAGGGGTCGGCTCGTCCCCTTCGCGGAGGGGCTTCTCGGGGGCGCTCGAACGAAGACGAGCGTGACCTTGCCGGGCGGCTCGGTCAGCGACACCGACACCGACTGGGGCCTCGCCCTGGGGGGAGGCCTGGACTACCGCGTGTCCGGTCCGTGGGCGGCCCGTGCCCAGCTCGACCTCCTGGTGCTCCGGGCGGAAGGGGCCTGGGAGAGCGACCCCCGTCTGTCGCTGGGTGTCGTGTACCGGCTCGGAAAGTAGACGGCCCCTGTCGCTCAGTCGATGCGGGCCTGGCCCTGCTCCAGGGCCAGCAGCCCCTGCTTGCGCCAGAGCCCCCCGCCGTAGCCGCCCAGGCGGCCGTCGGCGTTCACCACCCGGTGACAGGGTATGACGATGGCGATGCGGTTCATGCCGTTCGCCTGCCCCACTGCCCGGACGGCGTCCGGCGAGCGCACGCTCTTCGCCAGCTGCTTGTACGACCGGGTCTCGCCGTAGGGAATGCGCTGCAGGGCCCTCCACACCCGCTGCTGGAACTCGGAGCCCACGACCTCGAGGGGCACCGTGAACTCCTGGAGCTCCCCCGCGAAATACCGATCCAACTCGTCCTTCGTCTGCCGGAGGTGGTCGCTGTCCCCGGGGACGAGTGGCCGCTTGAAGCGCCGCCCCAGGATCGCGAGCTGGCGCTCCAGCATCCTCCGGTCGGTGAACTCGAGGAGACACAGGCCCTCGCCCGTGGCCCCCGCCACCATGGGGCCCAGGGGCGTGCGCAGCCAGGCCACCCGGATGAAGTCCCCCTGGCGCCCGCGACCGGGGGGGGTGCCGAAGTGCCGTGAGAAGGCCTCGCGGAAGCCGCTCAGGGACTCGTAGCCCGCGTCGTAGGCGGCGGAGTCCAGATCGGCCCCCGCGCGGAGCTGCTCGAGGGCGCCGCCGAGGCGGCGGGCGCGGCACCAGGCGTCGAAGGTCATTCCGTAGCTCCTCTGGAAGTGGCGTCGCACCCGCTCCGGGGTGAGGCCCATGGCCTTGAGATCGGCGGAGCGGATCCGCCGCTCGGGATCGGCCTCCACCCTGGCCAGGAGCCGCTCGACCCACTCGGGCGGCCGACCGTCCGTCTCCAGGGGCCGGCAGCGCCGGCAGGGCCGGTACCCGGCGAAGACGGCGCGGCCGACCGAGGGGAAGAACTCGACGTTGCGCGGCAGCGGCTTGCGGGCCGGGCAGGAGGGCCGGCAGAAGATCCCGGTGGTCCGGACCCCGGTGTAGAAGAGCCCGTCGTAGGAGGCGTCCCTGTCGAAGAAGGCCCGCTCCATCTCCTTCGGCTCGAGAGTGGTGTGTGTCGTCATCACGACACAGAGATTACGCGGGCCGCGCCCGGGCTTCCACCGAAATACGGACGTCGAATTCGGGCGCGGGTCCGGGCCGGTGCGAATGCTAAACTCGCCGACGTGAGAGACGGTCGCCACGCGCTGGCAGAGGAGAGGAGCCTGGCCCTGCACCGCCTCGTGGCCGAGCGGCTGCGCGAGGACACACATCTTCTGGACCTGGCACGTGACCGCGCTCGAGGGTGGCTTCAGAGCGGCGCCGTCGCCGCGCGGTGGGCGAGGGCGTGGCTCGAAGTGCTCGATGGTCCCATCGAGCAGATCGTGGCGGTGATGACCGACCCGGGCGAGCGCTCTCGACAGCTCCGCCAGACGTCGCCCTTCGCCGGCGTTCTCGACGCCAGGACGCGATGGGAGACGTGGCGATCGGTGGGCGAGCGCTTCGAAGGCCCGTGATGAACCGCCTCCAGCTCGAGCACGTGATCCGGGCCGCCGCCACCATCTCCGAGGACGACGAGATCGTGGTCATCGGCAGCCAGGCCATTCTCGGTCGCTACCCGGACGCGCCCGAGGAGCTGTGCCTCTCCGCTGACGCGGACCTCTACCCCCGCAATCACCCCGACCGGGCCGACCTCATCGACGGCTCCATCGGCGAGCTGTCGCCGTTCCACGAGACGTACGGCTACTACGCCCAGGGCGTCGGACCCAGAACGGCCCTGCTTCCCGCGGGATGGGAGGAGCGACTGGTGCGGGTCGAGACGGAGGCCGGGGCCGGCCTCTGCCTCGATCCCCACGATCTCGTCATCTCCAAGTACGCGGCGGCCCGCGAGAAGGACCGCGACTACGTTCGGGCGGCTCTGCGTCACGGGCTGGTCGAAGAGGAGACCCTCCTCCAGCGCCTCGAGCAGACGACCCTCGACCTCGAGCTGCGTGTGCGCCTCCGGAAGATGATCCGAGCCGACGTCGCCGAGTCTCGCTGACGACCGCGGCCCCTCGAGGGCTGGCCTCGGCCCCGGCGGATGCGCTCGACGACCCCGTCCTGGGCTGAACTGCGGTTAGGATGACGGCGGGCATGGACAACTCCCCCGGGACGCCGCGCCGGTACCGCTTCGGGGAGTTCACCCTCTCGCCCGCCCAGCGCTCGCTCCGGCACCGGGGCCGCGAGGTCCCCCTCATTCCCCGCTACCTCGATCTCCTCCTCATGCTCGTGGAGCGCCGCTCCCAGGCGCTGCGCCGCCCGGAGATCCTCGACCACGTGTGGTCGGACGTCGTGGTCTCGGACGGGGCCCTGACCCAGGCCATCCGCACCCTGCGACGGGCTCTGGGCGAGGACGGACCCGGAGGCGTGTTCATCCGCACGGTCTCCCGGCACGGCTACCAGTTCGTCTGCCCCGTGGTCGAGGAGGACGACGGCGACGACGGTCACGCCCCGCCCCCGCTCGACTCGGCGTCCGAACCGGATCCGAACACGGACCCCTGGGAGGCGCCGCTCGCCCGGCTCTGTGCCGAGGAGACGTCCGAGGAGGCCGGTCAGGAGGCCGCCGAGGAGCTCCACCGCCTGGGCACCACCGAAGCCCTGGCGCGACTGGACCGTCGCCCGGGACACGCGCGGGGCTGGGCGCACCTCCGCGACAGCCGATGGGAGGTCGCGGGGGCGGGCCCGGTGCCCCTCCTCCACCCCTCTGGCGGCCTCGCGGGGTGGAGGAAGCTCGTCGCCCTCCGCCTGCGCCGGGCCCGCCGCCTCGTGGCCAGCCGCTGGGCCTCCGCCTCCGCCGGCGCCGCCGTCGCGGGTCTCGTCGCGGGGGTGCTCGCGGGCTTCCTGATGACGGTCCTGCCCGGAGGGGGGCTTCCGCCCGGCTCGCTCCTGCTGGGCCTGGGTGTCGTGGGGGCACTCATGGGGGGCCTCGGAGCGGCCGGGGTGGGCAGCGGCCTGGCCGCGGCCGAGGCCCTGGTCCGGTCGTGGAGAACGCCGGCCCTGGTCGTCCTGGGTGCGGTCGGCGGAGGCCTGGTCGGGGCCCTGGCGCGACGCCTCGCCGACGCCCTCGTCGAGGTCCTCTTCGCCGTCCCCGCCCTGGACCTCGCCGGGGGCGTCGAGGGAGCGGTGATCGGCGCGGCCGCGGGTCTGGGATACGGCCTGTCGACATCGCGATCCAACGGGGGTATGGCAACGCCGCGGGGGACGTCGCGGGTGCGCGTCAGCCTGGCCACCGGGCTCGCGTGCGCCGCGGTGGCAGCGCTGCTTTGCGCCGGAGGCTTCCGCCTGGGAGCCGCCAGCCTGCGGTCGGTCGTGCGCGGGTTCCCGAGCTCCCAGGTGCGGTTCGAGGCCTTCGCTCCTCTCCTGGGAGAGACGGGCGTCGGCCCGAGGACGCGCTCGGCGCTCGGCGCCAGCGAGGGCCTGCTCTTCGGAGCCGGCCTGGCCGCCGGACTCACGCGACGGCCACGGCGCCGCCACGACGCAGACCGGTGAGCCCGAGGCACGGGGGCGACCGCCCCAGCCCGGGCAGTCTCTCCGGACCCCTCACCCTGGCGTGACCCTTCCCTCACGTTCCACTCATGTTTCGCCCACGCTCCCGGCCGAGGTTTCTTCCGAGCGGGCCCGCGGCGGCCCCAGAGGAGGAGATCCATGGAGGCACGCGTCCTCGCCGGTGCGGCAGGCCGGTCTTTCGAGAGCGTGGAGACGCCGGGTGCCGTCTCCAGTGCGGCGGCGAGGGTGCCCGTCAGGACCCGTCAGCCGAGCGAGTTCGTCGACCTCACCCCACGGGTGGAGGCCTTCGTCCGCGCCGTCGGCCTGGTCACCGGCTGGGTGAACGTCCAGACCCGCCACACCACCACCGGGCTCCTCGTGAACGAGCTCGAGCCCCTCCTTCTCGGGGACCTCACCACGCTCCTCGAGCGGCTCGCCCCGCGAGGGGTAGGCTACGCTCACGACGCCCTCCACCGTCGGGACGGCGTGCCCCCCGACGAGCGGCCGAACGGGCACGCGCACGCCAAGGCGTCCCTCCTGCGCTCGTCGGAGACCCTGAACGTCGTCGGTGGATCGCTCCAGCTCGGCCGCTGGCAGCGCGTGCTGCTCGTCGAGCTGGACGGTCCCCGGGCGCGGGAGGTCTCGCTCGTGGCCCTGGGGGCCGGAGGCCACCGTTGAGAGTCAAGATGATCCTGCCGGCCCTCGTCGAGGCCACGAGCCCCTTCTTCCGCCCAGTCAAGTACTCCTTGTTTCCTCCGCTGGGGCTGGCCACCCTCGCCGGGTACCTGAGTCCCGACGACGAGGTCAGCATCCACGACGAGCACGTCGAGACCCTCGACGTCGAGGACGCGCCTGATCTCGTCGCCATCGAGGTCTACGTGACCTCGGCGCGGCGAGCGTACGCCATCGCCGACCACTACCGACGACGGGGCGTGCACGTCGCCCTCGGTGGCCTGCACGTGACCTCGCTTCCGGGGGAGGCGGCCCGGCACGCGGACACGATCTTCCTCGGACCCGGCGAGGAGGCCTGGCCCCGCTTTCTCGAGGACCTGCGGGCGGGCCGGCCGGCACCGGTCTACCGCTCCCGGGTGCGCACCCTGCACGGCCTGCCGGCGGTGAGACGCGATCTCATCCGCCGCGAGCTCTACCTCGTGCCCAACTCTCTCGTCGTGTCGCGCGGCTGCCCCCACGCCTGCGGCTTCTGCTACAAGGCCTCCTTCTTCCAGGGCGGACGCTCCTTCTACGTCCAGCGCGTGGAATCCGCCCTCGCGGAGATCGAGGGACTTCCCGGACGCCATCTCTACTTCCTCGACGACCACCTCCTCGGCCATCCCCGCTTCGCGTCCGCGCTCTTCGACGGGTTGCGGGGAATGGGCCGGCTCTGGCAGGCGGCGGCGACCGTCGACTCGGTGCTGCGGCCCGGGCTTCTCGAGGAGGCGGCCGCGGCCGGGCTGAGAAGCCTCTTCGTCGGCTTCGAGACCCTCGACCCGGGGGGCCTTCGCGAGCAGGGGAAGCGCCCGAACCTCGGGCGCGACTACGCGGCGGCGGTGCGCCGGCTCCACGACCTCGGGGTGATGGTCAACGCCAGCTTCGTCTTCGGCCTCGACGAGGACTCCCCGGACGTCTTCGAGCGGACCGTCGAGTGGGCGGTCGACCACGGTCTCGAGACCGCGACGTTCCACGTGCTCACCCCGTACCCCGGGACCGCGCTCCACCGTCGACTCGAGGCCCAGGGCCGAGTGCTCCACCGGGACTGGGACCTCTACGACACGCGTCACGCCGTCTTCCGGCCGGCGCGCATGAATCCCGCCGAGCTGGAGCGAGGATACTGGCGGGCCTACCGGGACTTCTACCGCCTTCGCTCGATCCTCCGCGGCGCGGCGACCAAGCCGACCCTGGGAGGCGCCCTGCGACACGCCGCCTACGCGGTCGGCTGGAAGAAGTGCGAGCCGGTCTGGGATCTGCTGATCCGCGCCCGGCGCGTGGGGGCCGCGCGGCCGCTCCTCGAAAGGACACTGGAGAAGCCCCTTCTGGGCGGCCCGGGCGACCGCCGCCGAGCGCGAGGGCAGTCCGAGCCTGGTGCGGATGCTGGAGATGTGACGGTGGACGGAAGGACCGCTGAGGTGGAGGCGGTCGGCGATCTCCCTGCCCCCGAGCCCCCTGGCGACGAGCCGCAGCACCTCCCGCTCGCGTGAGGTCGGGGGGTGGTCGGTCGCCGGGGGCACCCGGCGGAGGCCGGGGAGGCGCGATCCTCGGAGAGCTCATCGTCCCTGCCGCAGTGACTCGGAGCAGAGGCGGCCGCGGGACCGCCGGCCGTGCTATCTTCCGGTCCACGGGCTTGCCGGGACGGGGGATGTCATCGAAGCTCACGACGAGCGGTACTGGCAGGTCTTCTTCGAGATCCACTCGGGTCTGCCCCGCGAGGCGCCTGGAGACCGAGCCTCGGCTCGGCGGGCACTGGCCTCCCTGGGGACGCTTCCCGCCGATCCTCTCGTCCTCGACCTCGGATGCGGACCGGGTGCCGCCACCACGCTCCTCGCCCGGGAGACGGGGGGACGGGTGGTGGGGCTCGACCTCCACGCCCCGTTCCTGCGCGAGGTGCGGGAGAGAGCCCGCGGTGACGGTCTCGGGGCGCGGGTGCACGCCGTGAACGCCCACATGGAGAGATCCCCGTTCGCTCCGGGCACGTTCGACATCGTGTGGTCCGAGGGGGCCCTGTACAGCGTCGGCTTCGACCAGGGCCTCCGGATCGGCTGGGACCAGCTGAAGCCGGGTGGACACCTGGTGGCGACCGAGGCGGTCTGGCTCGAGGCGGAGCCGCCGGATGAGATCCGCCGCTGGTGGGAGGGCGAGTACCCAGCCATCGCCTCTGTCGACGCACAGCTCGACCTGATCGCGGAGGCCGGCCTCTCTCTCCTCGAGCACTTCACCCTGCCCCAGAGCGCCTGGTGGGAGTACTACCGGCCCCTCGAGGCCAGACTCGGGGAGCTCAGGCAGCGCCACGCCGGGGACACCTTCGCCCTTCAGGTCCTGGACGAGGCGCGGGTCGAGGTCGACATGTACCGGCGCTTTGGCCGTTCCTACGGGTACGAGCTCTTCGTCTGCCGGAAGCCCGGGTTCGGCCCGCACCCCGCCACGCCCCGGCTCGGACGGGTGTGATAGCGTCGGTCGCCTCACGCGCTCGGGAGGTCTCCGCTGCTCGCTGCCCTCACCGCCATCACCGTGTCGAGCCTCGGCTTCGCCGCCCTCGACGCCCTGCGCAAGGTCCTCTCCCGGCGCGTGGACCCGGTGCCGCTCGCCGCACTCCTCACGATGGGACAGCTGCCGCTCTTCGCGGCCTGGGCGCTGGTGGGAAGCCAGACGAGCGTGAGCGCGGGCTACATCGCTCCCGGCGCGGCGACCGTGGTGCTCAACGTGGCCGCCAACGTGCTCTTCCTGCGGGCGGTGCAGCGATCCCCCCTCAGCGTGACCATCCCCTTTCTCTCTCTCACCCCCGTCTTCTCGACGCTCCTCGGTGGCGTCGTGCTGGGAGAGCATCCCGCCCGAACGGAGGCCGCCGGCATCGCCCTCGTCGTCCTCGGCGCCTTGCTCGTCAACCTCCGGCGCGACCGGCCCTCGCCCCTCGTCGCGCTTCGCCACGAGCCCGGTAGCTTGATGATGGGCGGCGTCGCCCTCATCTGGTCGCTCACCGCGGTCCTCGACAAGCGGGCGCTCGCCTTCGCCGACGTCCCGATGCACGCCGCCATCCAGTGCGCGGGGGTGGCGGTGGTGCTGCTCGCCCTGCTCGGCGCACGGCGCCGGCTCGCCGAGCTCGGTCGCGTGAGCAGCCTCCGCACCGCCTTCGCCCTCTCCCTCGTCGCGGCGGCGGTGGGACTCGGTCTGCAGTTCGTGGCGCTGCGCCTGACCCTCGTGGGACTCGTGGAGGCGCTCAAGCGCGCGATCGGGATGTTCCTCGCGGTGGTCGCGGGCAGGGTGGTCTTCGAGGAGCCGGTGACCGCGGGGAAGGTCGCGGGTATCGCGCTCATGAGCGGGGGCGTCTTTCTCATCGTCTTCTGAGGCCGGGCCCTACGCGAGGTCGACGGAGATCGGGTGCACGCAGTGCAAGGCGAAACCGGTTTCCTCGAGCAAAGACGTCAGGCGCTCCCCCGTGTGCGTCCAGCCGTCGGCCACCGGCAGGCGTTCATCGAGACACCCCTGCCTGTGGTGCCCCCGTGCCCCCGCATCCGGGGCGGCTTCTCCCCGCGCCACCGGGGGACTATGCTCTCGGATGTCCAAGGAGGCGATCATGGCGTGCTGGAACCGGGTCCTTCTGGTGGTGGCGGGCGCGGCCCTGACCCTCGGGGGAGCGGCGGCGGGCGGGCTCTCCGCGGACGAGGACGACGAGGGGCCCGCCTCCCATCTCCCTCCGCACATCCGGCGCCTGACCCTGTTCGGCGAGCGGGCCGACTGGTCGCCCGATGGGCAGAGGATCCTCTTTCTCGCGAAGACCTACGGTGACGCCTACGAGATCGAGGTCGAGACGGGGACCCTCCGTCTCCTGACCGGGCACTACCCCCACTCGGGCTACACCCGCGCCCTCTACCTCTCGAACGGCGACGTGCTCCTGTCCGGCGCCCCCCGATTCGACCCCGAGAACCCGGGGTGGAGCCGGGCCCATGCGGAGCTCTCCGTTCTGAAGCCGGGGAGCGGCCAGCCACCGACACCGCTGGGAACGAAGTGCTCCGAGGGCCCCGCGGTCTCGCGCCGCCGCCTCCACATCGCCTGGACGATCGGCCACGGGCAGTACCCCGACCGCTTCCCCGAGGGCGTCTCCCAGATCCGCGAGGCCGACATCGTCTACGACGACGACGGCGTGCCCCGTCTGGCCCACGAGCGGGTGGCCCTCGACAGCCGCCAGCTGCCGTTCGCGTGCCAGCTGGAGAGCCAGAGCTTCCGACCGCCGGAGGAGCGCGAGCTGACCTTCTCCACGTACGACTACAACATCAGCGAGGCCTTTCTTCTCGACCTGGAGACCGGGGAGGTCCGGAACCTCACCCGCACCCCGGACCTCTACGAGGAGCCGGAGGGCATCTTCCCGGACGGGGAGTGGACCTGCATCGAGACCGACCGCGACAACGGGATGGAGGGCTCGGGGCACCAGTACATCGACGTCTGGAAGCTCGCCCTCGACGGCAGTGGCCGGGTCGAGCGCCTGACGGAGTTCACCCGCTTCCCTGGCTTCAAGGCCTCCAACCCCGTCGTCCGCGACGACGGGCGCTTCATGGCCTTCCAGATGGCCCGGATCGGTGACCCCGCCGGGGTGGGCCGGGGGCTCTTCCTCTACGACTTCGACAAGGCACCGTAGAATCTCCAGATGCCCGAACGTCCGCGAATCCTGGTGTCCAACGACGACGGCTACCGAGCGGAGGGACTGGCCACCCTCGTGGAGGCCCTCGAGGACCTGGCCGAGGTGTGGGTGGTGGCCCCGGAGTCCGAGCAGAGCGCGACCTCCCACTCGATCTCCCTCACCCGCCCCCTGCGCCTGCGCGAGGTCCGTCCCCGCTGGTACGCAGTGGACGGCACCCCCACGGACTCGACCTGGCTCGGGATCAACCACGTCCTGCAGGACCGGCGGCCGGAGGTCGTGGTCTCCGGGATCAACCACGGCCCGAACCTCGCCGACGACGTCATCTACTCGGGCACGGTGGCGGCGGCCATGGAGGCGGCGATCATCGGCGTTCCCTCCATCGCCGTGAGCCTGGCCACGCGCCAGGACTTCGAGTTCGGCCCCGCCGCCCGCTTCTCACGGGCCCTCATCGCCTCCGCCCTCGCCGAGCCCCTTCCCCCGAACATGCTGCTGAACGTCAACGTCCCCTCCGGCGAGCCCGACGGCTACGTCGTGTCACGACAGGGCAAGCACTCCTACGGCGGCGGGGTCGTGGAGAAGACCGACCCCCGGGGGCGCAAGTACTACTGGATCGGGGGCAACGAGTACCAGCACGAGGACATCCCGGGCAGCGACTGCAACGCCGTCCTGCGCGAGGGGCGCATCGCCGTCACCCCCCTGACCCTGGACTTCACCGACTACGCCCTGCGGTCCCGGATCGGGCAGTGGAACCTCAAGGGCTTTCAGCGCCACGACGTCTGAACTCCGCTCCGCAGAGGGATGCGGTGCCGGCCTGTTCATGACGTCAAGATCTTGTGATTTCCGCCTGCTTTTCTCTTGCCCGCCCGACGTGGCGACCTACGGCAACTCCGCCAACGGGATCGAGGGCGACCCCCGGTACGCGATCCGCATCGTGTTCCAGCCGTCAGCACGGGGAGCTTCGTCGCCGAGCGTGCGACGAGGGCCCTCTCCGAAGTTCCCACGGAGAGACCCTTCGCGCGACGCTCAGGCCGACGAGCCGTCTCGCCTGCTCAGCCCTCGGTCTTCTTCCCGTCCCGGATCGTCGCGTTCGTGATGAGCGGCTTCGCCCAGAGGCCGATGGAGAGGATGTAGCCGAGGGTCAGGTACAGGACCATCATCCCGTACCGCAGGCCCAGGAGGTCACCGAGGGCGCCCACCACCGGCGGGAGGAGCGCCCCGCCCACGATCCCGGTGACCAGGATCCCCGAGAACGCCCCGTGGTGGCGGTCCAGGGAGTTGAGGGCCAGAGAGAAGATGATCGGCCACATCACCGAGGCGCAGAAGCCGATCAGGGGGAAGGCCCAGAGGGACACGCGGGCGGGTCCGAACAGGGCGAGGGTGAGCGCCAGCATGGCCGCCGCCGCGAAGCCGACGAGCACCCGCCGGCTGTCGAAGAGCTTCAGCAGGATCAGCCCCAGGAAGCAGCCCGCGGTCATGAGCCCCCAGAAGAGCGAGACCGCCGTCTTGCCCTCGGCCACCGGCTCGTAGCCGTGGTAGATCTCGAGGAACTTCGAGATCCAGTTCGCCACGCCCTGCTCCGTGCCCACGTACATGAAGATCCCGAGGAAGAAGAGCCAGACGACGGGCCTGCGGATGAGCTCCTTGTAGGTCGCCACCGCACCCGCCCGCTCGTCCTCCTTGAGCACGACCTCGGGCAGGCGGGCCGCCGTCACCACGACGAGCATGACGAGACAGAGGAAGGCGAAGACCCAGTAGAGCGACACCCAGGGGAGCGAGTCGGGGACGACACGGGACAGGGCGCCGATCAGCCCTCCGGCAGGCTCCTCGGCCTGCAGGCCCTGCACCAGGTAGGCGTAGAGCCAGGGGCTCAGGAACGAAGCCAGACCGAAGATCAGCTGAGCGGCCGCGGAGTTGAAGGCGAAGTTTTCTTCCCCGCCGGCCACGCGCAGGAGGGGGTTGATCGCCACCTGGAGCATCGCGAAGGCGGCGCCGATCAGGAAGAGGGAGGGCAGCATCACCCCGAAGCGCGGCAGGGTCGCGAACGCGAGGGAGCCCACGAACGCGAGAACGAAGGAGGCCGCGAGGACCGGCTTCTCCCTGAACCGCTCGAGGAGCACTCCGGCGGGGATCGACATGACGCCGTAGGCGATGAAGAAGGAGAACGCGACCAGGCTCCCCACGAAGAGGCTCAGGCCGAAGTCCTCGATGATGTTGGGGATGATCGAGCCGAGGATGTTCGTCACCAGGGAGATGACGAAGAAGATGAGGAACACCAGCCAGACCGCGAAGGCGCTGCGCTTCATGGGAAACTCCCTCCCTGGTCCCGGGTTCGAGGCCTCTCGTGCCCAGGCGACCGGGCGCGAGTGTAGCGCAGTTGACGGCCGGGGCGGAGGAGCGCTCGCCTTCGTTCAGGGGAGGACGGTGAAGGGCTCGGTGACGGTGAGGGTCCTCCCGGTGAGCTCGTCCTCGGCGCTCAGCACGAGGGTGTAGCTGCCCGTCGGCGCCCCCTCGAGGGAGAGGCCGATGAGCCGCGAGAGGCGTCCGTCCCACTCCGAGCGGATCCGTGTCGGCTCGACGGCGCGGACGAGGGTGTCGCCCTTCCAGAGCTCGTAGCCGGAGCGGACGTGCGGGACCTTCTCCTGGGGATCGTCGACGGCCCCGTGGACCTGCACCTGGCAGTAGAGGACCTGGCCCGAGCGGAAGGTGCGGTTGAGGATCACCCGGGGCCGTGGGGCACCGTCCACCTCCTCCAGCTCGCTGGTCAGGATCGGCGTCGAGAGGCGAAACTCCTCCGGGGAGGGCACCTCGAAGGTGTGCAGCGCGGTGCCGACCCGCCCCGTCTCCTCGTCCTCGACGAGAACACGGACCTGCCAGACCCCGGGGGGCATGTGCCAGTGGCGGGACAGGATCGTCGGGACCCTGGGCACCACCTCAAGCTTCTCGTCGAACTCGTCGCGCAGCGGCTTTCCCCCGTCCCGCGGCCAGGCCTCGGCGATGGTCTTGACCTTGCGCTTCCCCTCCGTCCCCGACGGGTAGCGGATCTCGGTGGCGTACATGGTCGTGACCTCGCCCCTGCCGTTGTCCTCGAAGGAGAGGGTCGCCACCCGCAACGGAAGGTCGGAGGTCTCGGCGATGGAGCGCAGGGCGGAGGTCCGGCGCTTCTTGTCACTCTCCTCCGGCTCCTCGGCCGGAGATCCCGCCACGTAGCGCGTGCGCGTGCGAACGGACAGGCCCGGACGGGTGACACGGACGGTCACCTCTCGAATGCCCGTCTCGAGACGCTTCGGCTGGAAGCCAACCAGATAGTAGGCCTCGGCCTCGCGGGCCACCTGCTGCAGGCCCTTCCGGGGATCGTTGCCCACCAGGGCCCGGCCGCCCGTGGCTCCGGCGATGTCGTCCGCGCCGATGGCCTCCAGCATGCGCAGGGTGCCGGTGGGTCCGGCCGGGCCCGCCCCGGCGGCTTCCGCCCCGTAGCCGCTCTCGAGGAGGCGGGGATCGAGGTAGTGGATCGCCACGTTGGCCCGGCGCGCCAGGTCGACGAGGTCCTGGTAGCCCGCCATCTTGGGGAGAAGGACGAACCCCTCGGAGACGAGGACGAGGGACTTGTGGCCCGGGAGCGGGATCAGGGATTCGAGGGCCTGACGGACGCCGCTCAGGCTCGCCTCGATCCGGCGCCGCGCCGCCGCCGTCACCTCCTCGCTGAGGAAGCTCATGTCGGACTTGCCCACGCCCATGATCGACTCGTCACGGCCCGAGGTCAGTCCGCTGGCGCCCCCGCCAGCGCCCGGGGTCCCCGGGGGCGGCCCCGCGCTCGCCGGGACGCCGGCCGAGGAGGCGGAGTCTCCGGCCATGTCCGAGAGCCCGGGGCTGGTGAGACCGCTGATGCCGTACTCGTTGATGCGCACCGCCTCCCAGTCCGAGATCCCGGTGGCGGTGGGGTCTCGCACGAGCTGCCCGCGCAAGCGCGCCACGAAGGGGATCATCTGCTCGTGCTCCCACGCCGTCCGCCCCGTCCAGCGCAGGGCCTGTCCCGGAGAGAGGAGGGTGAGCCAATCACCGTCCCGGAGGTCCTCGCGGATGAAGCGGACGAGGGCCTCGCGGACGAACTCGGCCGCCACCGGGGTCACGTGCATGTCGTCGAAGAGGACCACCATGGAGCGGCCCTCCACCGGCGAGCGCAGGCGGTTGGCGCTGATCCGGGACTCGTCGTCGGTCGCCGTGGGGCGCGGGCGCACGACCACCGGCTCGAAGCTCACGATGTCCTGGGGCTGCCCGTCCTCCGCGATCACGAAGTCCTCGGCGGTGAGGCCGGTCACCGGCTGCCCGTCGTCGTTCAGGACGACCACGTCGAGGCGCACGATGTCGAGCTCCACCCCGAAGACGGGGGGCTCCTCCTGGGCGGGCGCAACCGACACCAGCAGTGGAAGAAGGCAGAGGGCGAGGAGGGCACGCAGGCGTCCGATCATGTCCCCAGCATGTGACGAGCCGGGTCGCCGTGGCAAGTGCCCAGTGGGGTCAGGTCTTGTCGTTTCGCGTTCGGCTCTGCCCTTGACGTCCGAATGCGAAATGCAGGACCTGACCCCTCGCGACGTGTCCTCCCTTCTCTTCCCTTCACGCGTTCGGGATCCGTCCTCGCCGCGTTTCCGAGAGAATGAGCACGCCCTTCTCCCCTCTTGCCGCCGAGCGGTCGATCCCACCGAGCCCGGAGCATCGGCGCCGTCCTCCGCTCATCCAGGAAGGTCTCTTCGGCTGCGGGGTCAGCGAGCCCTTCAGGCGACGTTCGCCTCCCTGCTGTAATGCAGACACTTGCTCCTCTCCAATGGCTGACATCTTCTCCGGATCCCTCGGGAGACCGGGATCCGGCTGGGCAGGAGGCGTTGGCTCGCGGCGTGAGACACTGGGAAGATGAAGACACTGATGCTGGCTCTTTCCCTCCTGACCGCGACGAGCCGGGTGGACGCCCCGCGGATCACCTCTGAGGACATGGAGCCATTGATCGGCGTCAGGTGGGAAGGAGAGCTGACCTATGTCAACGGCTCCGACAAGACGAGGGTCACCATTCCCGCGGCCCTCCGCGTCAGCAGGCGGGGTGAGCAGCAGTATCTCTTTGCGTTCTCCTATCCCCACGAGCCCGAAGCGAACCGGGAAGCGCTGCTCACGATCGAGGAGGACGGGACGATCTTCTCGGGAGAGACAGTGGTGAGCAAGGATCGACGAGAGGACGGCTCACTCGAGGTGACCACCACGCAAGCGGGGGAGGACGACGGGAAGGAGGCCGTCTTCCGGTTCACCTACGTCATCGGTCCCAGTCGCTTCTCCACCCGAAAGGAGGTCACCCACGTCGGAGAAGAGGGGGCCTTCTTCGGTAGCGGGTACACATTCGAGAACAAGGGGACTGCTGAGTAGTCTGGTCTTCGCAGCCCCCGCCCGCGCCGGGCTCACCCCCGCATGACGCCCTCCGTCCGGATGGCCTCGACTACCCCGGCCTCTCCTGGTACGAGTCCCAGTACACGTACACCGCCAGCGCGAGGAACACCGCGAGGCCGAGCCAGTTGCCCCAGTGGCCGAGCCACGCGCCGATGCCCAGGAAGGCGGCCTGGGTGAGATCGGGGACGAGGGTCCATCCCGTCGAGTCTTCGACGAACCGCAGGAGGGCGGCGAAGACCCCGACGAGGGCCCCTCCCGCGATGAATCCGGAGGCGATGAGCGTCCCCTTGTCGTGCCGCGCCTTGGCGACGGCGGCGTCGGGGGACGATCGCTTGAGCAGCCAGGCCACCAGCGCCCCGACCACGAGGGGGGAGTTGAGCTCCATGGGGAGGTACATGCCCAGGGCGAAGGCCAGGGCGGAGATCCCGCAGAACTCGGCCGAGACCGCGAAGACCGCGCCGAGACCGTAGAGGAACCAGGGCGCTCCCGCCGCCCCCATGACCCCGCGCAGCACCGCGGCCATGGCGTTGGGCTGGGGCGCGGCCAGAGGCGTCGGGTGCTCGGGCCCCGGCGCGAACCCGTAGACGCGGGCCAGGAGCAGGATCACGGCGGTGGTGGCCGCGGAGGCGATGACCGAGGCGAGGAGGTTGGAGATCTCGATGCGGCGGGGCGTGGCCCCGAGCCAGTAGCCGATCTTGTACTGGGTGACGAGCGAGCCGCTCATGGAGAGCGCGGTGCACACGACCCCGCCGATGAGCAGGACCTGGAGCATCCCGTCCTCTCCCGAGAGGCCCATGGCGCAGAGCGCCACCGCGGTCACGATCAGGGTGGTCAGGGTCATCCCCGAGATCGGGGTGATGGAGATCATGGCGATCGCCCACGCCGAGACCGCGGCGAACAGGAAGGCGATCACCAGGGCGAGGACGGTGGCGGCGAACGCGATGGTGGTGGCCTTCTCGTTCCCGACCAGGACCGAGAAGCGGAAGTAGAGGAAGACCGCCAGCCCGGTGGCGGCGATACCCATCAGGTTGAGGGACATGGGGAGCGCCTGATCGGTGCGCTCCTCGGTCGTCGTCTGTCCATCGCCTCGCACGAGGCGGGCGATCTCCACGAAGGCCTGCCGCGAGGCCTGCACGATGATCGGGGACATCTTGAGGATCGAGATGATCCCGGCGGCGAAGATGCCGCCGATGCCGATGGGCCGGACGTACTCGAAGAAGATGTCTTCGGCCGGCATCATCGACAGCGCGGGCAAACCCGGGGTGATCGGGACCGGGATGTGCTGGCCCAGCCAGGCGAACAGCGGCACGAGCACGAAGAACGAGACCATCGAGCCGGCCATGATGATCGAGGCGTAGTCGAGCCCCATGATGTAGCCGAGCCCGAGCACCGCGGCCGAGGTGTTGAGGGTGAACACCGCCTTGTACTTGTCGGTGAAGGCCTGGAGGGCCCCCACGGCCCCGGTGGAGAAGTTCTCGGCCCAGCCCCGCATGGAGGGCCCCACGAAGTCGAAGACCGCGGCCAGGGCGGCGGAGTAGCTGAGCACGAAGGCGCTGCGCCCCCCGCGCTTGCCTGCCATCAGGATCTCGGTGGTGGCCCGCGCCTCCGGGTAGGGCAGCTTCCCGTGCAGGTCGCGGACGAAGTAGCGCCGGAAGGGGGCGAGGAAGAAGACCCCGAGGAGCGCCCCCAGGAGGGGGACGAGGAAGATCTGGAAGAAGGACGAGCGGCCCTCGAGCCCGAGGATGAAGATGGCGGGCATGGTGAAGACCGACCCGCCGGCCACGATGCCCGAGGTCGCGCCGATGGCGAGGATGTTGACGTTCTCGAGGAGCGTGGAGGCGCGGGAGTGCAGGGTGTGGACGACGAGGGCGGAGAAGCCCACGGCGAGGATCGAGATCGGGATGGCGGACTCGATGCCCTGGCCCAGCTTCAGCGCGAGGTAGGTGGCGGCGGCCGAGAAGACGATCGACCAGAGGACGCCCTGGACGACCGAGCGGACCGTGACCTCGGGCACGACCCTCTTCGCGGGGACGACGGGCACGTAGCTCTCACCCGGCTGGAGCTCACGGAAGGCGTTCTCGGGCAGGTGGTCGTCGGCAGACGCGGGGGTCTCGTTCGCGCTCATGCGGGGGGCTCCAGGTGAGAAGTGCTAGGCCTCGTAGTCGGCCATGACCGCTTCGGCAGCCCGGCGAGAGAGCTCGTGGTAGCCGGGCGAGGCCGCTGCGTACACCTCGCGGGCCAGCGCCCGGGTGCGGGGGTGGCCGCCCAGGGCCTTGTAGAGGGGGCGCAGGTACTTCATGCGTCCGACGCGGAGGAGCACCCGCCTCACCCGGTCGAAGACCGGCTCGTAGTCGGAGGCGGCGGCGATGGCCAGCCACTCCACGAGGATCTCGTAGTTGCCGCGGCCGGTGAGCTCCAGGTTCTCGTCGAGCCAGCGACACGACTCCTCGTCGAGGGGCCGCGGGAGGCCCTGGAGGTAGACCAGCATCTCCGCCGGGGTCCAGCCCTCGATCTGCTGCGCGCGGGGACGCTCGCCCGCAGCGAAGCCGTCGGCGAGGGCATTCACCGCCTCGAGCTGCGGGGAGCGGAAGACCGGGGCGTTCGGGGGCATCCCGGGCTCGTAGAGCCACCGCTGGGCGTCGACCTGGTCCGCGACGCCGGGGAGCTCCTGGTTCACGAAGTCCATGAACTCCTCGGTGGTGATCGAGGTGAAGCGGAACGTGTCGATGTAGCGGCGGATGAAGGCGTCGAACCGCTTCCGGCCCGCCGTCCGCTCCAGCAGCACCAGGAAGCGGGCCCCCTTCTCGTAGGGAATGGAGGAGAAGACGTCGTCGGGGTCGGTCCCCTCGAGGTCGTTCCTGAGGCGCGTCACCGGGGCGTCGGCCCCGAAGCGCTGGAACTCCGTCTCGAGGGCCTTCTCTCCGATCGCCCAGCCCAGGGCCGCGGCGTCCTCCCCGTGCAGCGCCTCCACGATGCGCCGCTCGGCCCAGACGGTGGCGCCCTCGTTCAGCCAGAAGTGGTCCACGCTGGCGTTGGTCACGAGGTTGCCGGTCCAGGAGTGGGCGAGCTCGTGGGCGACCACGTCGACCAGGGAGCGGTCGCCGGCCAGGAGGGTGGGCGTCAGGAAGGTCAGGCGGGGGTTCTCCATGCCGCCGTAGGGAAACGATGGCGGCAGCACGATCATGTCGTAGCGGTCCCACTCGTAGGAGCCGAAGAGCTCCTCCGCCGTGGTGATCATGTCCTCGATCCCGCCAAACTCGTAGGCGGCGGCCTCCACCGTCGTCGGCTCCGCCCAGACCCGCGAGCGGGGCGAGAGGGCCCGGGAGTCCAGGTCTCCCACGGCCAGGGCGACGAGGTAGGTGGGGATGGCCTGGGGCATGTCGAACAGGTAGGTCGTGGTCCCCGGGCGGTCGCCGGGACCCTTCCCCGCCGACCCCGCCGACATCACCGCGGTCAGGTCGCTGGGGACGGTGATGGCCGCCCGATAGACCACGCGCGCGCGCGGCGAGTCCTGCACCGGCATGCAGGTGCGGGCGTGGATGGGCTGGAAGTGGGTGAACACGAAGGGGTGCCTCTTGCCTTCCGTCTGGGCGGGGTCGAGCCATTGCAGCCCGATGGCGTCCGGAGAGGTGACGTACTCGATCGTGACCCGGCGCGTCCCCGGGGGCAGGTCGATCCGCAGCCGCCGCCCGAGCACCGGCTCCTCCTCCGCGAGCTCGTAGGGTATCGGCTGCCCCTCCTCGTCTTCGACCGCGTAGATCTCCAGGTCCTTGGTGTCGAGATCGAGGCGACCGGAAGAGGGCTCCCCGAGGTCGAGCATGGCCCACCCCTCCAGGCGGTGCTCCTCGAAGTCCACCTCGAGCTCCAGCCCGAGGTGCCGCGTCCGGGGCTGCGAGTCGTCGAAGTAGGAGTGGGGATCGGTGCGGGCCATGGGCGGTCTCCTTTCGCGGATCCTGAATAGTACCCGCGATCGGAGGAACCGTCGCACCGCCGACCATTCCGCCGGTCACCGCTTCCTCATGATCGCCATCGTGGAGACCGCGGACCGACGGCCAGCGGGCGTCCCTTGACCCCGTCAGCACGGGGGACTACGGTGTCCCGTCAGCCCCGCCGTTGTCACCACCGGAAAGGAGCCCTCCATGCTGCGCTCCGTCGGCGCCCTCTTCACCCTCCTGCTGTGGACCGCGAGCCACGCCGACACCGACGGCAACCAGCTCCTGCAGCAGCCCGCGCTGAGCGAGACGGAGATCGTCTTCGTCCACGCCGGGGACCTCTGGAGCGTGAATCGCGAGGGCGGATCGGCTCGACGGCTGACCACCGGCACCGGCACGGAGTCGGGACCGCGCTTCTCACCCGACGGCTCGCAGGTCGCGTTCACCGGCGAGTACGATGGCAACGTCGATGCCTTCGTGGTCCCGGCCGCGGGCGGGGTGCCGCGGCGCCTCACCTGGCACCCGGAGCCGGATCGTGTGCTCGGGTGGACGCCCGACGGCACGCGGATCCTGATCAGCTCGAGCCGCTCGAGCTACTCTCGCTTCGCCGAGCTGTTCTCGGTGGGCCTCGACGGCGGCCTGCCCGAGAGGCTCCCGCTGCCCATGGGATTCGAAGGCTCCTACTCGCCCGACGGCGCGCGGCTGGCGTACGTGCCCCTTCCGCGGGTCTTCGACACCTGGAAGCGGTATCGGGGCGGCACCACCACGCCGATCTGGGTGGCCGATCTCGCGACGAGCCGGGTCGAGGAAGTGCCCCGGGAGAACTCGAACGACTACGAGCCGATGTGGGTGGGCGACGCCGTCTACTTCCTCTCCGACCGCAACGGGCCGGTGACCCTCTTTCGATACGACGTCGGCACGAGACAGATCGAGCAGGTGGTCGAGAACCAGGGCCTGGACTTGAAGTCGGCCTCGGCCGGGCCCGGCGGGATCGTCTACGAGCAGTTCGGCACGCTGCACCTCTACGATACCCGGGCCCGGACCACGACCCCGGTGCCCGTGACCGTGGCCGGGGACATGCCCGAGGTTCGCGAGCGCCTCGTCAACGTCGCCAAGGCTCTGGGCTCTCCCGACGTCTCCCCCTCCGGTGCGCGGGCGGTCTTCGAGGCGCGGGGCGAGGTCCTGACCGTCCCCGCGGAGAAGGGCGACGTCCGCAACCTGACACGCACGCCCGGGGTGATGGAGCGCGAGCCGGTGTGGTCACCGGACGGCACGACCCTCGCCTACTTCTCCGACGCCTCCGGAGAGTACGAGCTGCACCTGCGCGACCAGAGCGGATCCGGCGAGACGAGGACGGTGGGCCTGGGGGAGGAGCCGGCCTTCTACAGCTCCCCGCGCTGGTCGCCGGACGGGACCAGGATCGCGTATCTCGACTGCCACCTGGGCATCTGGTACGTGGACCTCGAGGATCGGACGCCGGTCCGGGTCGACACCGGGCTCTACTGGTCCGGGTACTGGGACCAGGTCCCCTCCTGGTCGCCGGACGGCCGGTGGCTGGCCTACGAGAAGAAGCTCCCGAATTACATGGGCGCCATCCAGGTGTACTCCCTCACGACCGGCGAGGCGACGCAGGTGACGGACGGCTTGAGCGACGCGAAGTACCCCGTCTTTGACAAGGACGGTAAGCACCTGTACTTCACGGCGAGCACCGACTCCGGGCCCTCGATGCAGCCCGACATCCACTCCATGACCCGCCCCGTCACCCGCAGCGTCTACCTGCTGGTGCTCTCGAGGAACGACCCCTCGCCCCTCGCCCCGGAGAGCGACGAGGAAGGGGCCGAGAAGGAGACGGGCGAGGAGAAGGACGCGGACGAAGAGAACAAGAAGGAAGAAGCTCCCCCGGAAGTCAGGATCGACTTCGAAGGAATCGGCCAGCGCATCCTCGCGGTGCCGATGCCCGCCCGCCGCTACGTCGGCCTGGAAGTCGGCGAGGAGGGCGTCCTCTACGCGGCGGAGGCGCCGGGGTTCGGATCCGACGACGAAGAGCTGACCATCCACCGCTTCAGCCTCGAGAAGCGCCGCGCCGACATCCCCGTCGCCGGGGTGCGGGCGTTCGAGGTCTCTCACGACGGCAGGGCGTGGCTCCTCCGCCGGGAGGACGCGTGGACCATTGTCGAGGCGACACCGGTGCCCGACGAGCCCGACCGCGAGACGCCGGCCGGGGACCCGAAGGGGAAGACCCTGAAGACCGCGGACGTCGAGGTTCGGGTGACGCCGCGGGCGGAGTGGCGCCAGATGTTCCACGAGGCGTGGCGGATCGAGCGCGACTTCTTCTACGACCCGAACCACCATGGCCTCGACCTGGAGGCCGCCGAGAGGAGGTACGAGCCGTACCTCGCCCACCTCGACTCTCGCGAGGACCTGAACTATCTCTTCTCGGAGATGCTGGGTGAGCTCACCGTGGGCCACCTCCGGGCGGGCGGCGGCGACACCCCGGAGGCCAGGAAGGTGAAGACCGGCCTCCTCGGCGCCGACTACGAGCTCTCCGAGGGCCGCTATCGCTTCGCCCGCGTCTACGACGGCGAGATCTGGCACCCGGACCTGATGGCGCCCCTCACCCAGCCCGGGGTGAGCGTGACGGCCGGCGAGTACCTGCTCGCCGTCGACGGGCGCGAGCTGCGGGGCAGCGACAACGTCTACCGCCTCTTCGAGGGCACCGCGGACGAGCAGGTCCGCCTGAAGGTCGGCCCCCGCCCCGACGGCACCGACGCCCGGGAGGTGACGGTGGTGCCGGTGGAGAGCGAGTCGCGCCTCCGGCACCTGGCCTGGATCGAGGGCAACCGACGGAAGGTCGACGAGATGACCAATGGGCGGGTGGCCTACGTCTACATGCCCGACACCTCGTTCGGCGGCTACCAGAGCTTCACCCGCTACTTCTTCGCGCAGGTGGGCAAGGAGGCGGCGATCATCGACGAGCGGTTCAACGCCGGAGGGATGCTGGCCACGGACATCGTCGAGATCCTGAACCGGAAGCTGATGAGCCTGGTGGCCACGCGCGACGGCGCCGACGAGGTGCAGCCGCAGGGCGCGATCTTCGGGCCGAAGGTGATGATCATCAACGAGCTTGCGGGGTCGGGAGGCGACGCGATGCCCTGGTACTTCCGCCGCGCGGGTACGGGGACGCTCGTGGGCAAGCGCACCTGGGGCGGCCTCGTCGGGCGGGCGGGCGCGCCTCGCCTGATGGACGGCGGCTTCGTCTCCGCCCCGAGCTCGGCGGTCTGGAACCCGAACGGCCAGTGGGAGGTCGAGAACGCCGGTGTCGCGCCTGACGTCGAGGTGGAGCACGACCCGGAGCTGGTCCGGCAGGGTCGCGACCCCCAGCTCGAGACGGCGGTGGAGATCGTCATGAAGGAGCTGAGGGCGAACCCCCTGCCCCGGCCAAAGCGTCCTTCCTACCCGAACTACCACGGGAGGACCGAGTAGGCCGCTCGCCGCCGTCGACGTCCGGGTGTAGAGTCCGAGACTTTAAAGGAGTCATCCGATGCGCTTCTCCGCCCTGGCCGTTATCGCCGCCCTCCCGCTCACCGTGGCCGCGGCGGCCGAGAAGCCGCAACCTCCCGTGGCCCAGGCCCGCCCCCAGCAGCTCGAGGCCCACGGCCAGGTTCGAGTCGACCCCTACTACTGGCTCAAGGACCGCGAGAACCCCGAGGTCATCGCCTACCTGGAGGCGGAGAACGCTTACCTGGACCAGACCCTGAAGCACACCGAGGCGCTGCAGGAGAACCTGCTCAAGGAGATCACGGGGCGGGTCAAGGAGGACGACTCCTCGGTGCCGTTCCTGTCGACCTACGACTACGACATGGCTACCCGGGAGCAGACTCCAAGTGGGTCGCCAAGCTGCGCGCCACGAAGACCGACCACAACCGGCTCCTTCTCAAGACCAACATGGAGGCGGGACACGGCGGACCGTCCGGCCGCTTCGAACAGCACCGGGAGACCGCGCTCGCCTACGCGTTCATGCTGGACCTCGTCGGAATCAAGGACTGGACCGAGCCTGCCCCGAGCGGAGCGGCCTCCGGAGGGCCCCCTCGCCGACGGTTGACTTGCGTCGGCTCCCCGGTGGACGATCGCGACGGCGCCGACGTGCCCCCCAAGAGGTGAGCCCATGGCCACACGCGCAGACACCGTCCCTTCCGAGCTCCGAGGTCATCAACAGCACGGCCACTGCGCCGCCGCCATCGCGCTGATGGCGCTGACATTGATCGCGGGGGCGGGCTCCGAAGGCAGGGCCGCCTCTACCGGCGACTACCCGATCCGACCCGTTCCCTTCACCGCCGTCACCATCGCGGACGGCTTCTGGTCGCCGCGCCTGGAGACGAACCGCACCGTCACCGTCCGCTACGACTTCCAGAAGTGCGAGCGCACGGGACGAGTCTCCAACTTCGCGAGGGCCGGGGGGCTGGAGCCCGGCGACTTCGAGGGTCTCTTCGGGTTCAACGACTCGGACGTCTTCAAGGTGATCGAAGGGGCCTCGTACGCGCTGAGCCTGCAACCGGACCCGGACCTCGAGCGCTATCTCGACGAGCTCGCGGTGAAGGTCGCGGCCGCCCAGGAGGAGGACGGCTACCTCTACACCCCGGTCACGATCGGGAAGATGGCGAAGGACCCGATCTGCTGCGTCAGCGGGTCCCGCTGGGCGGATCTCAGGTCCGGGCACGAGCTGTACAACCTCGGCCACTTCTACGAGGCGGCGGTGGCCCACCACCAGGCCACCGGGAAGCGCACGCTCCTGGACGTGGCTCTCAAGAGCGCCGACCTCCTGACCGGGGTGTTCGGTCCCGGGAGGAACATGGGCGTTCCGGGGCACCAGGAGGTCGAGATCGGCCTCGTCAAGCTGTACCGCGCCACCGGCGAGAAGAGGTACCTGGACCTGGCCCGCTTCTTCCTGGACCAGCGCGGCAACGCGGAGGGACACGAGCTCTACGGCGCCTACAACCAGGACCACCTTCCGGTGGTCGAGCAGACGGAGGCGGTGGGCCACGCGGTGCGGGCGGGCTACATGTACGCGGGCATGGCCGACGTCGGGGCGCTCAGCGGCGACCGGAGCTACGTCGACGCCCTCGAGCGGATCTGGGGGAACGTGGTCGGCAGGAAGCTCTACGTCACCGGCGCGATCGGCGCCCGCCGCCAGGGCGAAGCGTTCGGCGACGACTACGAGCTCCCCAACCGCACCGCCTACGCCGAGACCTGCGCCTCCATCGCCAACGCGATGTGGAACCACCGGCTGTTCCTGCTCAACGGGGACGCGAAGTACCTCGACGTCCTCGAGCGGGTGATCTACAACGGCTTCCTGTCCGGGATCTCCCTCGACGGCGAGCATTTCTTCTACCCCAACCCTCTCGCCTCCGACGGCCACGAGGCCTTCAACCAGGGAGCGCGCGGCCGCAAGGGCTGGTTCGACTGCTCCTGCTGCCCCACCAACGTCGTCCGCTTCCTCCCGTCCATCGCCGGCTACGTCTACGCCCAGCGGGAGCGCGATCTCTTCGTGAACCTCTTCGTGGCGGGCCACGCGGAGATGGAGGTCGACGGTGGGAAGGTGCGGGTGACACAGGAGACCCGCTACCCCTGGGACGGCCGGGTCGGGATCACTCTCGAGCCCGAGCGGGACGAGGAGCTCACACTTCACGTGCGCGTCCCCGGGTGGGCCCGGGGGCGTCCGGTTCCGAGCGACCTGTATCGCTACGTGGACTCCAGCCAGGAGTCGTTCGTCGTCGAGGTCAACGGTGAGCCGCAGAAGGTCGAGCTGGTGAAGGGCTTCGCGGCCATCTCTCGCTCGTGGAGGAAGGGCGACACCGTCGAGCTTCGGCTGCCCATGCCCGTCCGTCGGGTCGTGAGCCACGAGAAGGTCGAGGCCGACGCCGACCGCGTGGCCCTCGAGCGTGGGCCGGTCGTCTACTGCGCGGAGGCGGTGGACAACGGCGGAAAGGTGTTCAACCTCGTGCTCCCCGACGGGGCGCCCCTGGAGGCTCGCTCTCGCGACGGCCTCCTCGGGGGCGTGACCGTGATCGAGGGCAAGGCCCTGGGGCTCGTCCCGGCGGAGGATGGTCGCTCCGTCGTCACGCGGGAGCAGGATTTCGTGGCCGTCCCCTACTACGCCTGGGCCCACCGGGGAGAGGGCGAGATGGCGGTCTGGCTCCCGCGCCGGGTCCAGCTCGATTTCCAGGTGCCCTGAACGCCCTCGTGTGCCGTCTCCAACAAGGATGATGAAGCTCGTTTCGGTCAACGTCGGCCTTCCCCGGGAAGTCGAGTGGCGGGGTCGACGCGTCACGACCGGGATCTTCAAATCGCCGGTGGAAGGCCGGGTTCGCGCCCGCTTCCTGAATCTGGACGGGGACCGCCAGGCCGACCTCTCGGTCCACGGGGGGCGGGACAAGGCCGTCTACGCCTATCCGGAGGAGCACTACGAGTACTGGCGCGGGGAGCTCCCCGGCGTCGATCTGCCCCCTGGCTCCTTTGGCGAGAACCTCACCACCCGTGGCCTCACGGAGACCGAGGTCCGGATCGGGGACACCTTTCGGGTCGGCTCGGCGCTCATGCGGGTCACCCAGCCGCGCATGCCCTGCGACAAGCTCGCCCTGAGGTTCGAGCGGGAGGACATGGTCAGGCGCTTCCGGGCGAGCGAGCGGTCCGGTTTCTACCTGGCGGTCGTCGAGGAGGGCGAGGTGGCCGCCGGGGACACCATCGAGCCCGTGGAGCGAGTGCCCCACGAGGTCACGGTGTCCGAGGTCACCCGCCGTCTTCGAAATCCTCGAAGTCGATGACGTAGCGCCCGTCGCGCATGAGGGCCAGCTTGAGACCGTCCTCCCGCTGGAGGTCGACGCGAGCGACGGCGACGCGCGGCTGGAGGGCGGGGACGTAGACGCGGTCCTGGTGGACCACGGCCTCCGGCCGGCTGAACCTCTCGGGGCCCACCTGCCCCCCGAAGTGCTCGCTGCGCCCGAAGGCCACGTGGAGGCCCAGCTTCTCGTCCAGGAGCACCTCCCCGATCGGGTCGATGCCGAAGTCGGCGAGGACGCCCAGTCCCAGCTCGGCGATGTTGCCGTACGCCGGCTCGCGGGCCAGGAGCTCCGCCTCGCGCCGTGACTCGGGGCCGTCGGAGAGAACCTCGACGGCGCGGTTGCCTTCGACCCGGTACACGACGACCTCGTCCCCGAGCTGGACCGGGAGCTTCCCCGCGCTCCGGCTCGGGTCGCCCGGGAGCTCTCCCTCGTAGGGCACGATGTAGGACTCGCCCGAGGGCAGGTTCCCGGCCGTCCCGCGATCGGGGAAGAGGCCGCCGGACGCGTGCGCGCGGCGGTGCCGAAGGTCGAGGCGGAGGGACGCCGTCCTCGAGCCGTCGACGTCGAAGGCGAGGTCGGCCAGGACGGCGCGGTCCAGCAGCGCCTTGAGGAAACGCACACGGCGGTTGATCTCCGTGTAGTCGAGACGCAGGGCGGGGATCATCGCCGGGCCGAACCCCGGCATGGTGGCGGCGCGGAATCCCAGCTTCCGGGAGAGCATCTTCAGGGGCGCCGTGGCCGAAAACTCCGTCGGGGCCAGGATCAGGTCGTGGGCCGCGAGGATCGGCTCCAGCGGCGCCGCCGGCACGTCGATCAGGTCGTCGGCGGAATCAGGCGCTGGGCCGCCCAGGTGCCGCCACGCTCCCTCGGGCAGGTCGGCGTTGTTGCTGCGGACATTGCGATACCAGTAGAGGGCGACGTCGAGCCCGTGGCCGGGAGCGGCGGAGTCCAGGACGTCCGTCCAGCCCACGGCCATCTGGCGGCGCTCGCGCCAGGCCGCGTGGTCCGGCGCGGCCTGGTCGGGGAGGTCGACGATGAGGGCCAGGGCCCGGTCGGTCTCCCGGGGCTGGAAGACCCGCTGCACCAGGGCGCTCAGCTCGTCGGCGGTCAGTGCGGGTGTCGTCGTCATGCTCTCCTCCCGCCTCGAATTGTGCATCATTCGTCAATTCCCAGATATGAGCGATATACAGGCAGATTTTATGCTTGACAGAAAGGCATATTGAGGCTATCTTGTATGTGTCGGGTGGCACAAATGAGGTGCCCCCGGGGGAAACCAGATCCCTGGTGACACTCAACAGGAGTCAGGTCACTCGAGCCAAATCAGGAGGTAAGTAAGATGGCCATCGTTCGCTGGCAACCATTTCAGGACCTGCCGACCATCCAGGAGCGGATGAACCGGATCTTCGACGAGACGTTTCGGGGGTTGGGCCGCAGCGGTTCCGAGGATGACTGGGCCTTCGGGGGCAGCTGGGCGCCTTCCGTGGACATTTACGAGCACGACGGGAACATCGTCCTCAAGGCGGAGTTGCCGGGCATCGACCCCAAGGACGTCGACGTCCGGGTGGAGAACAACGTCCTCACGCTGCAGGGTGAGCGCAAGCTGGACTCCGAGGTGAAGCGCGAGGACTACCACCGCGTCGAGCGCGCCTATGGCAAGTTCAGCCGCTCGTTCACGCTGCCCAACGTCGTGGATACCGACAAGATCAAGGCGGACTACGCGCACGGCGTGCTGCAGGTCAGCATCCCCCAGAAGGAGGAGGCCAAGCCGAAGCAGATCGCGATCTCCATCGGTAAGTGATGGCCCGCAGCAAGGCCACACCCGGCAGATCGGCACGAGCCGGGCGGGACTCGAAGTCCCGTCCGGCTTCCGTGCGTGCGGCAAGCGCGGACCGGCCGCGGAAGAGTCCCGCCGGCGGGGCGCCCCCCACGCTGGCTGACACGCTGAAGAAGACAGCAGGAGGGCTTTCGATGGCGAACGTGAAACCGCTCCGCGACCGTGTGCTGGTCCGGCGGATCGAGGAGGAGGAGCAGAAGGTGGGGGGAATCATCATCCCCGACACCGCCAGGGAGAAGCCGCAGCAGGCCGAGGTCGTGGCCGTCGGCGCCGGCCGCTTGCTCGACAACGGCGAGGTCGTGCCGCTCTCTCTTGCGGCGGGAGACAAGGTCCTGATCGGCAAGTGGTCGGGGACCGAGGTCAACATCGACGACGAGGAGTACCTCATCCCAAGGAGGACGAGGTCCTCGGCGTGCTGAGCTGAGGAGGCATCGAGAGATGGCGAAGCAGATCGTCTATCGGGAGGACGCCCGGGCGGCCGTCATTCCGGGGCGTCAACGCCCTCGCCGACGCGGTCAAGGTGACCCTGGGGCCGAGGGGACGCAACGTCGTGCTGGACAAGAAGTTCGGATCCCCCGTCATCACCAAGGACGGGGTCACGGTGGCCAAGGAGATCGACCTCAAGGACCCCATGGAGAACCTCGGGGCGCGCATGGTGCGCGAGGTGGCCTCCAAGACCTCCGACGTCGCCGGTGACGGCACCACCACCGCCACCGTGCTCGCCCAGGCCATCCTCCGAGAGGGCCTGAAGAACGTCACCGCCGGGGTGAACCCGATGGATCTGAAGCGGGGCATCGAGAAGGCGGTGGCGCTGGTGGTCGAGGAGCTCGAGAAGCTCTCGAACCCGGTCAAGGGCAAGGCCATCGCCCAGGTCGGCACCATCTCCGCCAACAGCGACGAAACGATCGGCGGGATCATCGCCGAGGCGATGGAGAAGGTGGGCAAGGACGGCGTCATCACCGTCGAGGAATCGAAGACCATGGAGACCGCCCTGGAGGTCGTCGAGGGCATGCGCTTCGACCGGGGCTACCTCTCGCCCTACTTCGTCACCGACCCCGAGCGGATGGAGGCGGTGCTCGAGGATCCCTACCTGCTCATCTTCGAGAAGAAGGTCTCGAGCATGAAGGACCTCCTTCCCGTGCTGGAGAAGATCGCCCAGCAGGGAAAGCCGCTCGTGATCATCGCCGAGGACGTGGAGGGCGAGGCCCTGGCCACGCTCGTCGTCAACAAGCTCCGCGGCACCCTGAAGGCGGCGGCGGTGAAGGCCCCGGGCTACGGCGACCGGCGCAAGGCCATGCTCGAGGACATCGCGATCCTCACCGGCGGCAAGGCCATCACCGAGGACCTCGGGATCAAGCTCGAGAACATGAAGCTGGACGACCTCGGCACCGCGAAGAAGGTCGTGATCGACAAGGACGACACCACCATCATCGAGGGCGCGGGAGCGGCCAAGGCCATCGAGGGCCGGGTGAAGCAGATCCGGACACAGATCGACGAGACGACCTCGGACTACGACCGTGAGAAGCTGCAGGAGCGGCTGGCCAAGCTCGTGGGCGGGGTGGCGGTGATCAAGGTCGGTGCGGCCACCGAGACGGAGATGAAGGAGAAGAAGGCCCGCGTCGAGGACGCGATGCACGCGACCAAGGCCGCGGTCGAGGAGGGCATCGTCCCCGGTGGCGGGGTGGCCCTCCTGCGGTCGATCCCCGCCCTGGACAAGCTGCTGAAGGACGAGAAGGACCTCCCCCACGACGTGCGCGTCGGGGTCGAGCTGACGCGCCGAGCCATCGAGGAGCCGGCACGGTGGATCGCCGCCAATGCCGGCCAAGAGGGCAACATCGTCGTCGCCCGCGTCAAGGAGATGGACCGCGACTCCGGATACAACGCCCAGACCGGCAAGTACGAGGACCTGGTCGCGGCCGGGGTCATCGACCCCACCAAGGTGGTGCGGACCGCCATCCAGAACGCCTCGTCTGTCGCCGCCCTCCTCCTGACCACCGAGGCGGTGGTGGCGGAGATCCCGGAGAAGAAGAAGGAGGCGCCCGCGCCTCCGGACATGGACGACTACTGATCGAGAGGCCGGGGCCCCGTCGGCGCGAGGCGATGCCTCGGCGGCGCCGCCCCCGGGCTCGGTCACGCAGCCGGAGACGATCTGCCGTCGGCAGGGCGCGGGCGGCGACGGATGGTAGACTCCCGCGGCGGGCCCAGAGGCCCGCCAGAGAGGAGTCCCGGCATGACCGCGACCCGTCCCGTCCGGGCGACGCCCGCCGCCCTGCTGGTCGCCCTGGCCATTCTCCTGTCCGCGCCGACGGCCTGCATCGGCCGCGGGGACCCATTGCGCTTCGAGATCCGCTTCGGTCCGGAGCTGTGCGCGGACACCCTCGACGGCCGGCTCCTGCTCCTGCTCTCCACCGACGACAGCGAAGAGCCCCGCTTCCGGATCAAGGACGGGCCGAAGACCCAGCTCGCCTTCGGAATCGACGTCCTTGGGCTGGCCCCGGGCGACGAGGCGACCATCGGCGCCGACGTTCTGGGCTACCCCCTGGGCAGCCTCGCCGATCTGCCGGCCGGCACCTACACCGTGCAGGCCCTGCTCCACCGCTACGAGACCTTCCACCGCGCGGACGGCCACACCGTGAAGCTCCCCATGGACCGCGGAGAGGGCCAGCAGTGGAACAAGGCCCCGGGCAACCTCTACAGCACCCCGCGGAAGGTGACGATCGACCCCCGGAAGGGGGGCGTGGTGGAGATCCAGCTGGACGCCGTCATCCCCCCCATCGCCGACCCTCCGACGACGCAGTACGTCAGGCACGAGAGGATCCAGAGCGAGCTGCTGAGCGAGTTCTGGGGGCGTCCCATGCACCTCGGGGCCCACGTGCTGCTGCCCGAGGGGTTCGACGAGCACCCGGAGGCCCGGTATCCCCTCGTGATCTTCCACGGCCACTTCCCCCACGACTTCGGCGGGTTCCGGGAGGAGCCACCGGACCCCGACCTCGAGCCCGAGTACTCGGAGCGCTTCGACTGGCCGGGCTACAACCGGACCGAGCAGGAGCACGCGTACCAGTTCTACAAGGAATGGACGGGTCCCGACTTCCCGCGAATGATCATCGTCGAGATCCAGCACGCGAACCCCTACTACGACGACTCCTACGCCGTGAACTCGGCCAACCTGGGGCCCTACGGCGACGCCATCACCCACGAGCTGATCCCCCACATCGAGAAGAAGTACTTTGGCATCGGCGAGGGCTGGGCCCGCTTCCTCTACGGGGGGTCCACCGGGGGGTGGGAGGCCCTCGCGGTGCAGGTGATGTACCCCGAGGAGTACAACGGCTGCTTCGCCGCCTGTCCCGACCCCATCGACTTCCGCGCCTACACCGTGGTGAACCTGTACGAGGACGAGAACGCGTACTTCGTGGACAGCGAGTGGAAGCGGACACCACGCCCCGGCCACCGGGACTATCTGGGCCACCTCAGCGCCACCCTCGAGGAGATGAACCGCCGCGAGCTCGTCCTGGGGACGAAGGGCCGCTCCGGCCAGCAGTGGGACATCTGGGAGGCCGTCTACTCCCCCGTTGGCGCCGACGGCTACCCGAGGCGGATCTGGGACAAGCGCACGGGCGAGATCGACCACGAGGTGGCGGAGCACTGGCGTGAGAACTACGACCTCTCCCACATCCTGCGGCGGGACTGGGCCACCCTCGGTCCGAAGCTCGAGGGCAAGATCCACATCTACGTCGGTGACATGGACAACTACTACCTGAACAACGCCGTTTATCTCGTCGAGGAGTTCCTGGAGAGCACCACCGACCCCTACTACGGGGGTGAGGTCGACTACGGCGACCGGGCCGAGCACTGCTGGAACGGCGACCACACCCGGCCCAACGCCACGTCGCGTCTCCGCTACAACCAGATGTACGTCCCGAAGATCCTGGAGCGGATCCGGAAGACCGCGCCTCCCGGCGCCGACCTGACGAGCTGGAGGTACTAGCGCGAGATCGGTCGTATTTGTCGAGTCTCCTCATCGAAGGCACCGCTTCGGGCCGTCGCTTGCGGAATCCAGTGTCCAACGTCCCGCGACCCCTTCGCCCCTGCGCAAACCCAACCGACCGTTCGACTTGCGCTTGCAGAGCACAAACGGCCACACTAGAACCTCGTCGCACACCGGCGACTCGGCCCGGAGGACTCCTTGACCCACACCATCGGGATCCGCCTCGAAGACAAGAATGCCTGGGAGCGGCGTGCACCCCTGACCCCGGACGCGGTGCGCCAGCTTTCTTCCTCGGGCGTCGAGGTGCACGTCGAGCGGTCCTCCCGTCGAGCCTTCCCCGACGCCGTATTCGCCGAGGCGGGAGCGCGACTGACCGACGACGTTCGGGATTGCGGGATCGTGCTCGGAATCAAGGAGATGCCGAGCGACTACTTCCGCCCGGGCGGGGCCTACGTCTTCTTTTCGCACACGATCAAGGGCCAGCCCTACAACATGGACATGCTCCGGAGCCTCGTGGAGCGCCGCTGCACCCTGCTGGACTACGAGCTGGTCACCGACGAGAAGGGGCGACGCCTCATCTTCTTCGGGCGCTACGCGGGCATCGCGGGCATGATCGACACCTTCTGGACCCTCGGCCGTCGACTCGAGGTCGTGGGGCACGCCACCCCGTTCACCGAGCTGAGACCGGCCCACGAGTATCCTGACCTCGAGGCGGCGAAGGTGGCGGTGTCGCGAGTGGGCGAGCGCATCGCCGCTGAGGGGCTCCCGCGGGTCCTGCGTCCCCTGGTGGTCGGGTTCACCGGATACGGCCACGTCTCCCGCGGCGCCCAGGAGGTCTTCGACCTCCTGCCCCACGTGGAGGTGGCGCCCGACCGCCTCGGCGGATTCGTCGCGGGAGGCGACGCCCCCACCCGGGCCCTGGCGAAGGTGGTCTACCGGGAGGAGGATCTGGTCGAGCCCGTCGACCCCTCCCGGCCCTTCGACCTGCAGCACTACTACGACCACGGCGCGGAGTACCGCTCCCGTTTCGGCCCTCACCTCCGGTGGCTCACCGTCCTCGTCAACGGCATCTTCTGGGCCCCGCAGTACCCGAAGCTGGCCGACGCGGATCAGCTCCGTGCTCTGTTCTCCGGCTCCGAGACACCGCGGCTTCTCGTCGTGGGCGACATCACCTGCGACGTCGACGGATCCCTGGCCTGCACGGTGCGAGACACCGAGCCCGGGAGACCCGGTGTACGTCTATGATCCCGCCACCCGCGAGGCGCCCTCGGGCTTCGAGGGCCCGGGTCTGGCGGTGATGGCGGTCGGCAATCTCCCGTGCGAGCTGCCCCGCGAGGCCTCGGAGACGTTCTCGGAAGCCCTGCTTCCCTTCGTCCCGGCCTTGGCCCAGGCCGATCTCGCCGGGGACCTGGAGACGGCGGGGCTCCCCGATCCGATCAAGCGGTCGGTCATACTCTGGCGTGGCGACTTCGTCCCCGAGTTCAGCTACATGAGCGAGTTCCTGAGGTGAGGACATCCCCACACGAGAGCCGCTCGATGAGAGGTGTGTCCATGAAGCGTGTCCTGGTTCTCGGAGCCGGCCTGGTGTCGCGCCCCCTCGTTCACTACCTGACCGACCAGCCGGACTTCGAGGTCACCCTGGCCTCGCGCACGGTGAGCAAGGCCGAGGCCCTGGTCGACGGCCGCGAGCGCGCGACGGCCCGTGGCCCTCGACGTCACCGACGAGGCGGCCCTGGAGGAGCTGATCGCCGACCACGACCTCGCGGTGTCACTGCTCCCGGCCACCGAGCACGTGAAGGTCGCGAAGCTGTGCCTGAAGCACGGCAAGCACATGTCCACGACCTCCTACATCAGCCCGGAGATGAAGGCGCTGGACGGCGAGGCCCGGGCGGCGGGCCTCACCTTCCTCAACGAGTGCGGCGTGGACCCGGGCATCGACCACATGTCGGCCATGCGCATCATCCACCAGGCGGAGGCCGAGGGCGCCAGGGTGGTGTCCTTCCGCTCCTACTGCGGCGGCCTGCCCGCACCCGAGGCGAACACCAACCCCATCGGCTACAAGTTCTCCTGGGCCCCCCGGGGCGTCCTGGTGGCCGCCACCAACCCCGGGCGCTACCGGCAGGACGGCCGGGTCGTCGAGGTCCCGGGCGACGAGCTCTTCGCGAAGCCCGAGATCGTCAGCGTACCCGGCGCCGGCGAGTTCGAGGGATACCCGAACCGCGACTCGATCCCCTACCAGGAGATGTACGGCCTCGAGGACGTGAAGACGATGTTCCGGGGCACGCTGCGCAACCTCGGCCACTGCGAGAGCCTGGTACCACTGGGTCAAGCTCGGCCTCTTCGACACGGAGTCACGCGACCTCTCCGGTCTGCACCTACCGCGACTGGATGGAGGCGCGTGGCGGGGGGCTCGCCCGCCGAGACAGGCCCTCGCGCGAAAGCGCGGACATCCCCGTCGACCACCCGGCGATCGCCAAGCTGGACTGGCTGGGCCTCTTCGAGGACGAGCCGCTCCCCATGAGCCGAGGGCGGCAACGTCGACGTGATGGCCGCCCGGATGCGCGAGCGGTGCGCCTTCGGCACGGACGAGCGCGACATGATCGTCCTGCAGCACGAGTTCGTGATCGAGGCCGCCACTGGCGCACGCCGGGTGTACTCGACCCTCATCGACTTCGGCATCCCCGGCGGCGACAGCGCCATGGCCCGCACCGTCTCGCTCCCGGTGGCCATCGCCACCCGCCTCATCCTCCAGGGCGAGGTCACGGAGCGGGGCGTCGATCGCCCCGATCCGGCCCGCCGTCTACAACCCGATCCTCGACGAGCTCGAGCGTCTGGGTATCCGCTGCAAGGAGACGACGGAGACGGTTTGAGCCGGCATTCTGAGGAGGTCTTCGTCTGAGCGCGCGACGAAGGGTATCCCTCCACCTGCCCGGAGAACGGGTCGCGACGCTCCAGGCGGAGCGGCGTCACCCCCGCTCGGTGAGGGCCACCCCGGCGATGACGAGGACCGCTCCGAGGACGAGGTTCGCGCTCAGCGTCTCGCCCAGGTACAGCACCGCCACCACCGCGGTCATGGGCGGGATGGTGTAGAGGTAGACGCCCACCTTCTGGGACTCCGTCCTCCGCAGCGCGGCGAAGTAGAGGAGCACGGCCAGGAACGAGCACCCCACGCCGAGGAATCCGATGGCGAGCCAGGCCTCGAGGGTCACGCTCGCCAGGGAGTAGCCGGTCGTCCTGCATCTCGTACGCCCCCACCGGTATCATCCAGAGCGCGCCGATCAGCGGTGACCCAGGACGTCACCTTCAGGGCCCCGAGCTCGTCGGTCACCTTCTTCCCGAGCACGGTGAAGAGGCCCCACATGACGATGCTCACCAGCACCAGGAGGTCCCCCTTGACGGGGGCGTCGACCTCGAGCGACAGCAGCGTCGCCGGCCCCATCACCACCAGGACGCCCGCCACCGCCAGGCCCACGCCCACGGCCTTGCGGACGGTGACGTGCTCGTCGAGAAACACCACCGACAGCAGCAGGATGGTGATGGGGGCGGTGACGGCGTACAGGGAGGCGTTGGAGGCGGTGGTGTACTGCAGGCCCACGGTCTGCAGGCCGTAGTGGAGCCCGGCCCCGAAGAGACTGAGCCCGAAGAGCCGGGAGAGGCCGCGACGACCCCCGATGCCCGCGAGCCCTTTCGAAGCCACGATCCACGGCAGGAAGCACGCGGCGGAGACGAGCAGCCGCAGGCTCACCACGACCAGTGGCGGGGCCGCCTCCAGGGCCACCTTGGTGGCCACGAACGAGACCGCCCACAGGACGCAGGCGGTGAGGAGGGCGGCGCGGGCCTTGGCGGGCATGTTTCTCGCGACGGTCGCTCAGCCGAAGAAGAGGTAGGTCACGGCGATGGCCCCGAGGATGCCCGCCAGGTCGGCGGCCAGGCCGCAGCCGACGGCGTGGCGGGTCCTGCGGACCCCGACCGAGCCGAAGTACACCGCCAGCACGTAGAAGGTCGTCTCCGTGCTCCCCTGGATCACGCTGACCAGGCGCCCGGCGAAGGAGTCGGCCCCGTGGGTCTTCATGGTCTCGATCATCAGCCCCCGGGCGCCGCTGCCGCTCAGGGGACGCACGAGCGCGGTGGGAAGGCCGTCCACCCAGCGCGTGTCGAGGCCCATCCCCGTCGCCGCCCAGCGCACGACGTCGAGGATCATCTCGAGGGTCCCGCTGGCCCGGAACACGCCGATCGCCACCAGCATGGCCACGAGGTACGGGATGATCCCCACCGCCACCCCGAAGCCCTCCTTCGCTCCCTCGATGAAGCTCTCGTAGAGGGAGACCCTCCGCCGCACGGCGAGGACCATGAAGAGGATGATGACGGTGAAGATCGTGAAGTTGCTGAGAAGGGAGGACTGCCGCTGCATCGCCTCCCGGTCGAGCTGGGCGAAGTACGCCACGAGTCCCCCCACGAGGGCCACGAGCCCCCCGATGTAGGCAACGACCACCGGATCCCAGAGACGCAGGCGCTGCACCAGGCTCGTGACCACGAGCCCGGTCAGGGTCGAGCAGGTGGTCGCGATCAGGAGCGGGAGGAAGACGTCGGTGGGGTCGGCGGCGCCCAGGGTGGCCCGGTAGGTGAAGATCGCCACCGGGATCACCGTGACCGCGGAGGTGTTGAGGACGAGGAAGAGGATCTGGTCGTTGGTGGCGGTGTCGGGCTCGGGGTTCAGCTCCTGGAGCTCCGCCATCGCCTTCAGGCCCAGGGGGGTGGCGGCGTTGTCCAGTCCCAGCATGTTGGCGGCCATGTTCATGACGATGGAGCCGGTGGCCGGGTGGCCGGGAGGGATCGAGGGAAAGAGCCGCTCGAGCAGCGGCCCGAAGAGACGGGCCAGCAGGTCGACCGCTCCCCCACGCTCGCCGATCTTCATGATGCCGAGCCAGAGGCACATCACACCGGTCAGGCCCAGGGCCATCTCGAAGGCCGTCTTCGACAGGTCGAAGGCGGCGGCCACCATCTCCGCCCAGACCCCGGTGTGGCCGAGGACCAGGGACTGGAAGACGGCGGCCACGAAGGCGACGAGGAAGAACCCGGTCCAGATCCGGTCGAGCACAGGCGGATGCTAGCTCACTCGGGGGGTGATGTGGCGCTCGTCGCTTCCTGCTCCGCGGCCCAGGCCCGCAGCATCTCGATCGCGCGGCCGAGAACGCCGGCAGAGCCGCGGAACTGGCCTGACCCGCGCGGCTGGCTGTCGCGCGTCCACCACTCGTAGAAGCCGTCATGCTTCAGGACGCGCGTGACCATGGGCTTCAGCTCTCGGTACGCCTCCTCGACGAAGCCGTACCGGATTCCCGTCCTCGCCCTGGAACGCGAAGAACGTCAGCAGGGCTCTGCGAATCTCCTCCCGCTCGTTCACCTGGAGGGCGAGCTCGATGAAGGTGTTCAGGTCCCGGATCCACACTTCCCCGTAGCCGCTGCCCGCGGTGAGTCCCGTACCCAGGAGGGCCTTCGCCCGATCCCGGACCTCACCGAGCTCCTCGTCGGCCAGGATCGCGCGCGCGAGGGCGGAGTCGGACGGAGTGGGCGGAGGGCCGGGGGTTCGCCGCAGGGCGCATCCGGCTCCCGCCGTCATGAGGAGCCCAACGACGCAGCAACGGACGAATCGCATGGTGACTCCTCTGCCCTCCCGACCCGGATGCTGCCTCCGCGAGGCCAGGAGAGGCAACCGCACTGAGTCGGGATCAGAAGATGATGCCCAGCTCGAGGAAGGCGCGCGGGCCCTTCAGGTCGTCACCGGAGTCGAGCTCGAGGTCTCCGAGCACGTAGAGCCCGTACGGGAGCTGCCCCCGCCCCAGGAGGCGGAGCCACTGCTGCGTGCGGTCCTCCTGGGTCTGCTCCACCCGGTACCGGGAGTAGCCGTAGGAGAGGTCCACGGAGTGTCCCGCCCGCGCGCGCCACCCGGCCCGGGCCGTGGCCATGCCCCCCTTCGTGTAGCCGTTGGTGAAGCCGTAGCCATCGACGCCCATCGAGATCCCGCGGAAGAGGTTGGAGTGGCGCACCCCCCCGTTGAAGGAGTAGGCGTTGGCGATGTCCAGGTCGGGGTGGAGCGGGTCCTGCTCCTTGAGGCTCATGCCGAAGCCGGCGGTGGCCCCGAAGCCCCCGGGCTGCGACACGTTCACCCCCGCCCGCAGCCCCTGCCGGAGGAGCGAGTCGAAGACGTCCTCGGGCACGAGGCGGTTGCGGTAGTACCGGTAGTTCCTCAGGCCGCTGTACGAGAGGAAGGCCCACGCCGACGAGCTCACCTTCAGGTTGCCGGTGAAGCCGATGTTCGAGAACTGGTAGCTCTTCCCGGTGACCTCCTGCCGCCAGCCCCGGTTGATGTCCAGCTCGGCTCGCTGGAACACCGACCAGCGGCCCCCGCCGGCGAACCGGCTCTCGAGGCTCAGATATTCCCGGCTCACGTCGCCCTCGGCGTTCTCGCGCACGAAGGCGAGCAGCACGTCGTAGGCGCCCCGGGTGTACCGCCCTCCGGGGGACAGGCGCGCGAAGGCCCCGTACTTCCCTCCGGTGCCGCCGAGGTTCGCGATGTCGGCCTGGCGTCCCGCGAAGGCCCCCACCTCGACCCGTGGGCGCAGGCGGTACCGTCCGAGGACGCCGTCCAGGTAGCCGATGCCCACGAAGCGCGAGACCCCGATGCGCCCCAGCTCGAAGCCGAGGCGGCCGTCCGGTGGATCGTAGCGCAGCGCCAGCTCGTAGATCCGGTCGGTCCCCTGGCTCTTCAGGGTGCGGCGGCTGAGCTCCCGCGACCGGATGTCCTCGCGGAAGCGACCCCGCAGGGCGAAGCTCAGTGGCTGGCCGGCGATGTCGTCGGCCCGCAGGTCGACCCGGGCCGTGCGTTCCTGGTAGTCCAGATCCGTCTCGAACCCGTCGGTGCTGCGGTAGTACCCGAGCGACGCCGCCCCGTGGACGCGGGCCCAGGGGGGCGCGGGCGACTCGTCGACCGACTCTTCGTCCCGCTCGGAAACGGACGCACGGGTCTCGCTCTCGGTCGGCTTCGGTGACGGCGCCACGGCGGCCGCGGACGGTGAGGCGGGCGCCCCCACCAGCACCGCCCGGTCCCCCGGGCGGAGGGGACGCGACTCGCTGAGCGTCCGGCAGGATGCCGAGTGCTGGGCGGCGTAGACGACCTCCAGCTCCGCCACCACGCTCGAGCCCTCGAGCACCTGGAGACGGCGTCCCTCCTCGAGCCCCGCCGCGCGTCCCCCGTCCAGGTAGACGCTGTCCGCGGAGAGGTACTGGACGGTGAACGACGGGCCACCCGCCCGCGCGACCGCGGGCGGGGTCGGGGGAGGCGGGGCCGATGAGGGGAGGGCGGGAGAGGCGGCCGGTGCCCGTTGGGGCGCGGGAGGGCCTTGTTCCTCCTCGCTCGTCGCCGGCGGAGAGGCCGCCACGTCCTCGACGAGCACGGCGACGTCTCCCACGCGCACCGAGCGCTCCCCCGAGAGCACCTCGCACTCGGCCGTGCGCTGGCTCACCTGCACGACCTCCAGCTCGGCGACGGTGTCCTCCCCGTCCACGACCCGGAGGCGATCCCCGAGGGCGAGCCCCTGCACGAGCCCGCCATCCACCTCGACGAGAGTCAGGGACTGGCGCGTGACCCTGACCCGCGTCTCGGCCAGCACGGACGGGGTCAGGACCAGCGTCGTCCCGAGGAGCACAGCGGCGGCGGCGAGGTTCCTCATCGTGATCTCCTCACCGCAGGCGACGGACGTCGCCACGGGCATCGTCGGCGACGCCGTCCCGGTGACACCGGTAGCACTCCGAGCTCTGGTACGAGTAGCCGCCCACCTCGTCGTGGTCCCTGTCCACCTCGGCCTTGTTGGAGTGGGCGTGGCAGCGGAGGCAGTCGAAGCTCCGGTAGTTGCCCGGGTTCGTGTGGCAGTCCGTGCAGCTCGACCACACTCCGCGGTGCCGTCCGGAGTAGATCGGGAAGTACCGCCCGTCGTGGTCGAAGCTCGCGGGACGCCACGCGCTGGTCGAGTGGCAGGCCTGGCAATCGGTGGGGAAGCCCGCGGACTGGTGGTTTGGGTTTCCCGTGCCCGCGTAGTCGGCCTGGTGGCAGGCGAAGCAGTCGGTCGGGGTCCCGGTGTAGCGCCCACCCTCGTGGCAGCGTGCACAGTCCAGGTCCCGGTGGGCTCCGTCGAGCGGGAAGCGGGTGAAGCTGTGGTCGAAGGTCGCCGGTCTCCACCCCTGGATCGTGTGGCAGTTCTCGCAGGTCCGCGGGAAGCCACCGGCCACGTGGCTCGGGTTGGTGGTGGCGGCGTAGTCCTGCTGGTGGCAGGACACGCAGGCGCTCGAGGTGCCTGCGTAGTCGCCCCCGTCATGGCAGCGCGCGCAGGCCAGACCGCCGTGGCCGCCGACAAGGGGGAAGCGCTCGGGGTGAGAGAAGCGAGCGCCCCGCCAGCTCGAGGCGGTCACGAGATGACAGTCCTCGCACCGCTGCGGAAATCCGGCGGCAAGGTGGTTGGGATCCGTGGTCTGCTGGTAGGTCTCGAGGTGGCAGGTCCCGCACTCGGCGGGGGTGGTGGCGTACTCCCAGGGCCGCTGCTCCGCGTGGCAGGCCGCGCAGTCCAGCCGAGCGTGGACCCCCAGCAGCGGGAAGCGGGTCCGACTGTGGGACTGGAACATCTCGCGCTGGTTCGTCCAGGTGCCCGGGGTGTGGCACGACTCGCAGCGGAAGCCGAGCTCGCCGCGGTGGGCGTCCTCGTGGCAGTCCGCGCAGGCCGTGCCCACCCGGTTGAAGACGAGGCTGAGGTGGCACCGGCGACAGGACACCCGCGTGTGCGAGCCCTCGAGGGCGAACCCGGTCGACTCGTGGCGGAAGGTCGGCGGCTCGTCCACCGGCACCCACCTCTCGGGGTCGTGACACTCGCCGCAGTCGAGCGCGAGGTCCCCGTGGCCCTCGTCGTCACCGTCCTCCCCGCGAAGAGGGACCACGGCAAGAAGAAGGAGAGCCCCGGCGAGGAGGATCGAAGGTCTCATGAGTGGTCTCCGATGTCGGGCGAGCACTGACAGCAGTCGAGCGGCACCCGGGATGGGAACCTCCAGAACGAGTGGCGTCTATGAGTCGTCATTGCCCAGCGTCTCGGCCCGGACGGCACCGTCGGTCGTCCCGGCCCGCTAGGCCAGCGGGCGGATCTTCTCACGCTAGAGGAAGGGAGCAAACCCCTCAGTGCGCTCGATCACAGAGAAGCGACCCGACGCGCGCTCCTTCCCCAGGTAATCCCCCGATCAAATGTGGGGTTTTCAGCCACCCTTGAGAAGCCCTGGTCCACGGTTCGACTGACACGTCTGTGACGGTGGAACGCCGCCCTCCGCCCGGATAACATTGTCGGGTCGGGGACTCGGACTTCTGCTCCGGGGACTCGTCGATGACGTCACACAACCACCGAGGTCCTCATTTGTATCGGGCCGTCCTCCGGGTCTGCTACCTGGCATCGTTCGTGGCCGTTGGCTGGCTGCTCGCCCAGGGGCTCTCCTACTACCTGACCCCGCTGATCGAGCGGTCCCACCATCCGGGCTACTGGGAGTGGAAGCCCGGGGGTCGGTTGGGACACACCCTGGGTGTGGTCGGCTCCACGCTCATGGTGCTGATGCTCGGGTACTCGCTGCGCAAGCGCGCGGGGGCCCTGCGCCGGCTCGGCCCCATGTCCCGCTGGCTCGACGTCCACATGCTCTTCGGGATCGTGGGGCCGCTCCTCGTGGTGCTGCACAGCAGCTTCAAGGTCCAGGGGCTGGTGGCGCTGTCGTTCTGGTCGATGATCATCGTCGCGGCGAGCGGCGTCTTCGGCCGCTACCTCTACCTGCAGATCCCGCGCACGCGCGCCGGCGAGGAGATGAACCTCGCCGCCCTCGAGCGGGTCGACGCGGCCCTGGGCGAGCGCCTGCGGCGGGAGTTCCGTCTCTCCGACGACACCGTCGCGCGGCTGGAGACCCTCGCCGCCGGAGCTCCGGTCGAGGGAGGCCTCTCCCGCACGCTGCTGCGGATCCTGACCGACGATCTCACCCGGGGCCGGCGGCTGCGTGCCTTCGCAACGGCCTGCCGCGGGGTGCCGGTCTCCGTCCGACGGGAGTTCGAGCGCGTGCTGCGCGCGAAGGCCGAGGCGCGGCGACGCATTCTCCTGTGGAGCCGGCTGCACGACCTCTTCCACTACTGGCACGTGGCCCACAAGCCCTTCGCCGTCGTCATGTACGTCTTCATGCTGCTCCACGTGGCGGTGGCGCTGTGGACCGGCTACGCGTGGGGCACCTCGTGACGCGTGGGGATCTGAAAGCGGCGGCGATCGCCGCCGGGCTGCTGCTCGGCGCCCTCCCGGCGTTCGCCCAGATCTCGCCCGGCCCGCTCAGCCGCGCCCACGTGAAGCTCGAGGGGAGCGGCCAGTGCGCCAGCTGCCACGAGCCGGGCCGCGGGGTCGCCCCGGAGAAGTGCCTGGACTGTCACCGGGCGCTCGGCGAGCGGATCAACGCTGGGCGCGGCCTTCACGCCCGGCCCGAGTACCGGGACTGCAAGACCTGCCACGTCGAGCACCAGGGCACGGAGTTCGAGCTGGTCTGGTGGGGCAAGGCGGGCCGCGAGGCCTTCGACCACCGCCAGACCGGCCATTCGCTCGAGGGGCGGCATGCCCGTCTCGTCTGCCAGGACTGCCACCAGCCCCGTCTGAACCGGCAGCGAGAGGGCCTGGCCGCGGCCGGAGTGGACCTGACCCGCACCTACCTGGGCCTGGGCACCGCCTGCACCGACTGCCACGCCGACGAGCACCGGGGCCAGTTCGCGGGGCGCGACTGCACGTCCTGTCACGGCCAGTCCGCCTGGAGGCCCGCGCCCGGCTTCGACCACGCGAAGACCTCGTGGCCGCTGTCGGGAAGGCACACCGCGGTGGCCTGCGCCAAGTGCCACAAGGAGACCGGGGCCGACCCCGCCGACCCCGAGTCCGTCTACGTCCAGTTCAAGGGCGTCTCCGGACGGGAGTGCGCGAGCTGCCACGAGGACGTGCACCGTGCCCGGCTGGGCACCGCCTGCGCGAGCTGCCACTCCACCGCCGACTGGCGTCGGGTCGAGCGGGCCCGGTTCGACCACGACCGCACCGGCTATCCACTCGAGGGACGACACGCCGACGTGGCCTGCGACCGCTGTCACCGGCGCGGCTCGGCCCGGCCGCTCCGGCACGAGCGCTGCACGGACTGCCACGCCGACGCCCACTTCGGCCAGCTCGCGAGCCGCGCGGACAAGGGCGCCTGCGAGTCCTGCCACACCGTGGCCGGCTTCTCGCCCGCCCGCTACGGGCTCGACGAGCACCAGAAGACCGAGCTACCCCCTGAGCGGGGCGCACGCCGCCATCGCCTGCAACGCCTGCCACACCACGATGAGCGTCGCCGAGCTCCGGGAGGCCGCGGCGGTCTCCGCCTCCGGCGCCCGCGTCGGGAGGAGCCCGCGCTTCCGCTTCGCCTCCACACGGTGCGCGGACTGCCACCGCGACGCCCACTTCGGCGAGCTCGACCGCTGGGTGACGCAGGGAGGCTGCGAGAGCTGTCACTCCGTCGAGAGCTGGACAGCGGCAGGAAAGACCTTCGACCACGCTCGGACACGTTTCCCCCTCCTCGGGGGCCACGCCCAACCGGCGTGTGCGGACTGCCACGAGAAGGTCGACGTCGGGACGGAGCGCGAGCGCGTCCGCTTCGCCGGGGTCCCCCAGACCTGCGAGGGGTGCCACCAGGACACCCACCGCGGGCAGTTCGTGGTCTCGGGCAAGACGGCGTCCTGCGACCGCTGTCACCACCCCGAGACCCTGAAGGCCTCACGCTTCGATCACGCACGCGACTCCGCCTGGCCACTCGACGGGGCGCACGCACGCGTCGCCTGCAACGAGTGCCATCGCCACGAAACCCGCGACGGCGCCGACTTCGTCCGCTACAAGCCACTCCCCAGGACATGCAGCGGCTGCCACGCGGGATCCCGATTCCGGGAGAAGGACGCCCCGTCCCGATGAACGCACGAGAGCCATGATCGACGAGGTCATCCTGTGGGGCGTCTCCCTCGCCACGGCGGGGGCGATCGTGCTGTTCTACTTCCTCTCGTTCCGGCGCCAGCGCCACGCCGACCGCGAGCGCAAGGAGGAAGCGGCCCGGCTGGGCTTCGATCGGCCCCGGGCGCAGTTTCCGTTCGTGGACGCCGGCCGGTGCGTGGGATGCGGTGCGTGCGTCAGGGCCTGCCCCGAGGGCGACGTGCTGGGGGTCGTGAGCGGGGTGGCGACGGTCATCAACGGGCTCCGGTGCGTTGGCCACGCGCGCTGCCAGGACGTCTGTCCGGTGGGGGCGATCGAGGTCGGGCTCGGCGACATGAAGTCGCGCACCGATGTTCCTCTGATGGACGAGTGGCAGGAGACGACGGTCCCGGGCGTCTTCGTCGCCGGTGAGCTGACGGGCATGGCCCTCGTCAAGAACGCGGTGCTCCACGGGAGGAAGGTGGTCGAGCGCATCGCCCAGCGCGTGGACCAGGAAGGGGCGCGGGGCGCCGGCGACACCTACGACATCGCCATCGTGGGCGCCGGGCCGGCAGGTCTCTCCGCCGGGGCCCTCGCGCGCGAGAAGGGGCTCTCCACCGTCCTCCTCGAGCAGGAGGCCGACCTCGGGGGCACCATCTTCCACTACCCCCGCCGGAAGCTCGTCCTCGTGCAGGCGCTCGACATCCCTTTCCTCGGCCGGCTCCGCGAGGGCGAGTACTCCAAGGAAGACCTCCTGGAGACGTTCGGGGAGCTGAGCCAGCGCGCCCGCCTCGACGTCCGCTTCGGCCGGAAGGTCCTGGCGGTGACCCGTCCGAACGGGCACTTCGCCGTGGGGACCGCCAACGAGACCTTCACGGCGCGCCACGTCATCCTTGCCCTCGGCCGGCGGGGAACCCCGCGCAAGCTCGGCAGGCCCGGAGAGGAGCAGCCCAAGGTCCTGTATCAGCTCGCCGACGCCGCTTCCTACCAGAAGCAGAACGTCCTGGTCGTGGGCGGCGGCGACAGCGCGGTCGAGGCCGCCATCGCCCTCGCGGAGCAGCGGGGGAACACGGTGACGCTGTCCTACCGCCGGGACAAGCTCGTCCGCATCAAGAAGAAGAACGAGGGCCGGATCGAAGAGGCCCTCGGCTCCGGGCGCGTCCAATCGCTCTTCGGCTCCGAGGTCAAGGAGATCCTCGAGCGCTCCGTCAGGCTCCAGGTCGAGGATCGGGAGATCGAGCTCCCAAACGACTACGTCTTCGTGTTCGCGGGAGGCGAGCCCCCGTTCGAGTTCCTCCGTCAGGTCGGTGTGCGCTTCGGGGGCGAAGGAGGACAGGCGCCCTCCCCTGGCACCGGGCCGTCCTGACGCGGACCTCGAGTGGACGGCCACCTGGCGTCATGCCGTTCAGGTGTGATGCCGATCACACGATGAGCCTTTCGTTGACTTAGAACAATGAAGACGACCCGCGCGAGTTGGGTATCTTGCCCTGAATTGTGACGGCGGACACTCCGCCCGCTGAAAGCGGTTCGTAGACTCCGTAGCTGCCGGCGCGGGGATCTCGCTGTCGGGTCGCTGTCGGGTCGGGGACCTGGACATCCGCTCCAGGGGCTTCGCGGACCACGTCACGCACTCACGGGGATCTGCTTGTATCGGGCCACCCTCCGGGCCTGTTACCTGTCGTCGTTCGTGGCCATCGGCTGGCTGTTGGCCCAGGGGCTGTCGTACTACCTGACCCCCCTCATCGAGCGGTCCCACCATCCGGGCTACTGGGAGTGGAAGCCCGGGGGGCGGTTGGGACACACCCTGGGTGTGGTCGGCTCCACGCTCATGGTGCTGATGCTCGGGTACTCGCTGCGCAAGCGCGCGGGGGCCCTGCGCCGGCTCGGCCCCATGTCCCGCTGGCTCGACGTCCACATGCTCTTCGGGATCGTGGGGCCGCTCCTCGTGGTGCTGCACAGCAGCTTCAAGGTCCAGGGGCTGGTGGCGCTGTCGTTCTGGTCGATGATCATCGTCGCGGCGAGCGGCGTCTTCGGCCGCTACCTCTACCTGCAGATCCCGCGCACGCGCGCTGGTGAGGAGATGAACCTGGCCGCCCTCGAGCGGGTCGACACGGACCTGGGCGAGCGCCTGCGGCGGGAGTTCCGTCTCTCCGACGACACCGTCGCGCGGCTGGAGACCCTCGCCGCCGGAGCTCCGGTCGAGGGAGGCCTCTTTCGCACGCTGCTGCGGATCCTGACCGACGATCTCACCCGGGGCCGGCGGCTGCGTGCCTTCGCAACGGCCTGCCGCGGGGTGCCGGTCTCCGTCCGACGGGAGTTCGAGCGCGTGCTGCGCGCGAAGGCCGAGGCGCGGCGACGCATCCTCCTGTGGAGCCGGCTGCACGACCTCTTCCACTACTGGCACGTGGCCCACAAGCCCTTCGCCGTGGTCATGTACGTCTTCATGCTGCTCCACGTGGCGGTGGCGCTGTGGACCGGCTACGCGTGGGGCACCTCGTGACGCGTGGGGATCTGAAAGCGGCGGCGATCGCCGCCGGGCTGCTGCTCGGCGCCCTCTCGGCGTTCGCCCAGATCTCGCCCGGCCCCCTCAGCCGCGTCCACGTGAAGCTCGAGGGGAGCGGCCAGTGCGCCAGCTGCCACGAGCCGGGCCGCGGGGTCGCCCCGGAGAAGTGCCTGGAGTGTCACCGGGCGCTCGGTGAGCGGATCAACGCTGGGCGCGGCCTTCACGCCCGGCCCGAGTACCGGGACTGCAAGACCTGCCACGTCGAGCACCAGGGCACGGAGTTCGAGCTGGTCTGGTGGGGCAAGGCGGGCCGCGAGGCCTTCGACCACCGCCAGACCGGCCATTCGCTCGAGGGGCGGCATGCCCGTCTCGTCTGCCAGGACTGCCACCAGCCCCGTCTGAACCGGCAGCGAGAGGGCCTGGCCGCGGCCGGAGTGGACCTGACCCGCACCTACCTGGGCCTGGGCACCGCCTGCACCGACTGCCACGCCGACGAGCACCGGGGCCAGTTCGCGGGGCGCGACTGCACGTCCTGTCACGGCCAGTCCGCCTGGAGGCCCGCGCCCGGCTTCGACCACGCGAAGACCTCGTGGCCGCTGTCGGGAAGGCACACCGCGGTGGCCTGCGCCAAGTGCCACAAGGAGACCCGGGCCGACCCCGCCGACCCCGAGTCCGTCTACGTCCAGTTCAAGGGCGTCTCCGGACGGGAGTGCGCGAGCTGCCACGAGGACGTGCACCGTGCCCGGCTGGGCACCGCGTGCGCGAATTGCCACTCCACCGCCGACTGGCGTCGGGTCGAGCGGGCCCGGTTCGACCACGACCGCACCGGCTATCCCCTCGAGGGACGCCACGCCGACGTGGCCTGCGACCGGTGCCACCGGCGCGGCTCGCCCCGGCCGCTCCGCCACGAGCGCTGCACGGACTGCCACGCCGACGCCCACTTCGGCCAGCTCGCGAGCCGCGCGGACAAGGGCGCCTGCGAGTCCTGCCACACCGTGGCCGGCTTCTCGCCCGCCCGCTACGGGCTCGAAGACCACCAGAAGACCAGCTACCCCCTGAGCGGAGCGCACGCCGCCATCGCCTGCAACGCCTGCCACACCACGATGAGCGTCGCCGAGCTCCGGCAGGCCGCGGCGGTCTCCGCCTCCGCCCCCGCGTCAGGGAAAAGCGCGCGCTTCCGATTCGCCTCCACACGGTGCGCGGACTGCCACCGCGACGCCCATTTCGGCGAGCTCGACCGCTGGGTGACGCAGGGAGGCTGCGAGAGCTGTCACTCCGTCGAGAGCTGGACAGCGGCAGGAAAGACCTTCGACCACGCTCGGACACGTTTCCCCCTCCTCGGGGGCCACGCCCAACCGGCGTGTGCGGACTGCCACGAGAAGGTCGACGTCGGGACGGAGCGCGAGCGCGTCCGCTTCGCCGGGGTCCCCCAGACCTGCGAGGGGTGCCACCAGGACACCCACCGCGGGCAGTTCGTGGTCTCGGGCAAGACGGCGTCCTGCGACCGCTGTCACCACCCCGAGACCCTGAAGGCCTCACGCTTCGATCACGCACGCGACTCCGCCTGGCCACTCGACGGGGCGCACGCACGCGTCGCCTGCAACGAGTGCCATCGCCACGAAACCCGCGACGGCGCCGACTTCGTCCGCTACAAGCCACTCCCCAGGACATGCAGCGGCTGCCACGCACCGTCCCGACTCCGGGAGCTGGAGGTCGCCCTCCGATGACGCTTGCTCGCGCCGTCCTGATCGTCGCCGTGAGCCTTCCCGTCGCCTCCGCACGGATCCTCTCTGCGCAGAGCTCCGACGAGTACCCCCACGGCGACCTGACGATGGACTGCGGGGAGTGCCACGTCCCCGAGAGGTGGGTCCCCGTCCACGAGCCGCCCACCTTCCGCCACGAGTCGACCGGCTTTGCGCTCCTCGCCTCGCACCGTCAGGCCGCCTGCGCCGACTGCCACCGCACGCTGGTCTTCGATCACGTGGGGATCGCCTGCGGGGACTGCCACAAGGACGCGCACCGGGGCGAGCTCGGCTTCCGCTGCGAGTCGTGCCACACGCCGACGACGTGGTCCAACCAGCGCGAGATGTTCCAGGTCCACAACCGCACCCGCTTCCCGCTGATGTCCATCCACGCGCGGCTCGACTGCGCCGCCTGCCACCGCGACCAGCGTCCCTACCAGTACGCCAACACGCCCGCGGAGTGCGGCGGGTGCCACTACGAGACGTACGTCCAGACCACGAACCCCAATCACGTCCAGGCCGGCTTCTCGATACGGTGCGAGGACTGCCACGGGGTGACGTCGAGCACCTGGCAGGGGGCGCGCACCTCTCACCCCGCCAGCTTCCCCCTGGTGGGCGGGCACGGCCTGCTCACCTGCGCCCGCTGCCACCAGGGGGGACGCTACCAGGGCCTCTCCACCGAGTGCGTCTCCTGCCACCAGGCGGACTTCGCCCGGACCGCGAACCCCAGCCACGTCGCGGGCGGCTTTCCCTCCTCGTGTGAGGACTGCCACAACATCAACGGCTGGCGGCCCGCCAACTTCGACCACGAGCAGAGCGGCTTTCCGCTCACCGGGGCGCACGGACAGGTGGACTGCGGCTCGTGCCACGTCGGGGGCCGCTATCAGGGCACGCCGACCGACTGCGCCGCCTGCCACCGGCAGGACTACGACGGGGCCCTCAACCCCAACCACACTGCCTCGGGCTTCGGGATGCGCTGCCAGGACTGTCACAACACCGGCGCCTGGCGGCCGGCCAACTTCGACCACAACTCGACCCGCTTCCCCCTCACCGGGAGCCACAACCGCATCGACTGCGCGAGCTGCCATCCCGGCGGCCGCTACACGGGGACGCCCACCAACTGCAACGGCTGCCACCAGGCCGACTACGCCGCCACCACCAACCCCAACCATCAGGCCGCCGGGTACCCCACCCAGTGCCAGAACTGCCACAACACCGGCGCGTGGAGACCCGCCAACTTCGACCACAACTCGACCCGCTTCCCCCTCACCGGCGCCCACAACCGCGTCGACTGTGCCCGGTGCCACACCGGGGGTCGCTACGCGGGGACGCCCACCAACTGCAACGCCTGCCACCAGGCCGACTACGCCGCCACCACCAACCCCAACCACCAGGCCGCCGGATACCCCACCCAGTGCCAGAACTGCCACAACACCGGCGCGTGGAGACCCGCCAACTTCGACCACAACTCGACCCGCTTCCCCCTCACCGGCGCCCACAACCGCGTCGACTGTGCCCGGTGCCACACCGGGGGTCGCTACGCGGGGACGCCCACCAACTGCAACGCCTGTCACCAGGCCGACTACGCCGCCACCACCAACCCCAACCACCAGGCCGCCGGATACCCCACCCAGTGCCAGAGCTGCCACACCACCAGCGCCTGGCGGCCCGCCAGCTTCGACCACAACTCGACCCGCTTCCCCCTCACCGGCGCCCACAACCGCGTCGACTGCGCCCAGTGCCACACCGGAGGTCGCTACGCGGGGACGCCCACCGACTGCAACGCCTGCCACCAGACCGACTACGCCGCCACCACCAACCCCAACCACCAGGCCGCGGGCTTCCCGATCCAGTGCCAGAGCTGCCACACCACCAGCGCCTGGCGGCCGGCCAGCTTCGACCACGACGGACGCTACTTCCCGATCTACTCCGGCAAGCACCGCGGAAAGTGGTCCAGCTGCGCCGACTGCCACCTCAACCCCGGCAACTACAAGGCCTTCGAGTGCATCTTCTGCCACGAGCACTCGAACAAGGCCGAGGTCGACGACAAGCACAAGGAGGAGCCGGGCTACACCTATCAGAGCGCCGCCTGCCTCCGGTGCCACCCCTCTGGGCGCAAGGAATCGTTCGGAGGCCCACACCGCCTCCCCTGACGAGGAAGCCATGAGACACGTCCGAACCCTCGCGCTGCTGCTCTTCGCGCTCGCCGCCTCCGCCACCTCGGCCCCGGCCGAGCCGCGTTTCAGGGTCCTCGGCCGCAAGATGGCCACCGTCTACTTCGACGCCGGACGCGGCCGAGGGCCTGCAGGTGGGCGACCGTGTGCACGTCCTCAGGGGCGAGACGATCGTGGGCGAGATGGCGATCGTCGCCCTCAACGAGACGGCGGCCGCCTGCCGGGTTCTCTCCCAGACTCGACCGATCGGTGAGGGCGATGTGGTGGTCCCGGTGGAGAGGGACGCGAAGCGCGCGCGGGAGGTGGCGCGCAAGGCCGAAGGCGTGGCGGCCGCGGCCCCCGCCCCGCAGGCGCCCGAGACCCCGCCGGCGAAGCCGAAGACCGACGGAGGAGGAACCGCGGCCACGCCCGGTGCGCGCCAGGCCCGGGCGTCTTCTGAGGCTCCGCCCGCAACGCCGAGGACCGACGCCGAGCCGTACCGTGGCTCCCCCCAGATCGAAAAGAGCGCAAGCCGAGCCTCCGAGCACGGAGCCGACGGCCGATCCGAACGGACCCACGGCCCCACCGACGGCGCCCAGACGACTGACTCCCCGCGAGCCCGCGAAGCCGAAGATCGACACGAGCCGCCCCCCGGCCGCAGCCGCGACGATTGGAGAACCGGCTTCCCCTGAGCTTCCAGAGACGACGCCGAAGAACGACGGAAACGGAACCGCCGACGCCACGCACAAACCGCCGACGCCCCCTGGGCCTCCGAAGACCGCGCGCGTGATCGCCTCACAGCCTCCCGCGGCCAGTCCCCCCCCACCCGCCGCGCCCGCCCCGGCCTCCGCCTCGCCCACGGCCAGGCCGAAGAGCGTCCCGGCGCCACCCGAGCCCTCCCCCGCGCCGGCCCCGCCTCCCGAGCCTGGCGCGATCCAGGTGAACGGCCGGCGCTTCAAGGTCAAGTACCGCTCCGCGAACAACGCCTACCTCGAAGCGGGCCGCGCGGACGGCCTCGAGGTCGGGGACCGGCTCCGGGTCGTCGCCGGCACGCAGACCGTGGCCGAGCTGGAGGTCGCCTTCGTGGCCGACTTGTCGGCCTCCTGCAAGGTGCTCTCCGAGACGCGCCCCGTCCAGGCCGGCGACCTGGCCGTCGGTCTCGGGGCCGCGGGTGCACACCGGCCAGGGGGCGGCCGCACCGAGACCACGACGACGACGGCCTCCGCCGGCTCCGCGTCCACCGAGCCGGCCCGGGCCGCGACCTCCAGCACGGCGGACGAGCCGGCCCGCACCGCCTGGGCCCGGTTCCGCGGCGCCGCCTCCATCGGCTACTACCGGAGCTGGGACCGGAAGGAGTCGGCCCTCGACTTCGAGCAACGCACCGCCCGCGTCAACCTGGGTCTCTACGACATCGCCGGGCAGCCCCTGAGCTTCACCCTGCGGGCACGCAGCCGCGAGGACGTGCGCGCCCGGGCCCTCAGCCTGAGGACGCCCCTCGACGAGCGCAGCGACCGCCTCTACGAGCTGGCCCTGCGCTACGAGCCCCCCTCCGACCAGGTCGCCTTCGAGCTGGGGCGCATCGGGATGTACCGCTTCGTGGGCATCGGCTATCTCGACGGGGCGCTCGTCCGCTTCCGGCCGCTCTCGGGTGTCCAGCTCGGGGTCTTCGGCGGGCAGCAGGTCGAGATCGAGGGCCTGGGCTTCGACAACCTCGGCCGCAAGTACGGGGCCTTCGTGCGCTTCGTGCCCGCCGGGCGCTACGTGAGGAGCAGCTACGACGTCCTCCTCGCCTACGCGCGCGAGAACGCCGACGGCGACGTCAGCCGCGAGTACCTCAGCCTGGAGAGCAGCTTCGGGAACGGGAGCCGGTGGTCGCTCTTCCAGCGCGCCGAGCTCGACCTCAACCGGGGCTGGCGACAGGAGATCACCGGGAAGAGCCATCAGCTCTCCAACGTCTCCTTGTCCGGCAACCTGCGCCTCGGCGGCTCGGCCTGGGCCTTCGTCTCGTACGACGGTCGGCGGAACTACCGCTACTACCGCAACCGCCTCGTCCCCGAGGAGGTGTTCGACGACCTCCTGCATCAGGGACTGCGGGCCGGCGTGAACATCGCCCGGCCCAGCGGCTTCGGCGCCACCGCCGGCATCGGGATGAGCCTGAAGGAGCCGGACCCGCGGCACCCCGAGCTCAACCTCGCCAATGCCTACTCCTTCAACGCCGGGGTGCGTCACTCGAACCTGTTCTCCTCGGGGCTCTCGGCCGGCCTCAATGGCTCCGGCTTCACCAACGGCTATGCCGACGGCGGCGTGCTCTCGGCCAACCTCGGTTGGTACCTCCCGCGGGGGCACATGCTGGACCTCTCGTACGGGTACTCGCTCTACCGCGTCGCGCAGACCGGGGAAGACCGCAACACCCAGTGGCTCCGCTTCGTGGGCCGCGCGCAGCTGACACGCTGGCTCTACCTGCTGGGAGATCTCGGGTACGACGTGGGGGACGACATCGCGGGGCCGCGGATGTTCCTCGAGCTCGGCGTGTTGTTCTAGGAAGAGGATCGACATGATCGATGACGCCATCCTGTGGGGCCTCTCCCTCGCGGCGGCCGGGGCGATCGTGCTGCCCTACGCCCTCTCGTTCCGACACCAGCGGCACGCCGACCGCGACCGCAAGGAGGAGGCGGCCCGCCTGGGCTTCGACCGGCCCGACCGCCCAGTTTCCGTTCGTGGACGTCGGGCTCTGCGTGGGGTGCGGCACGTGCGTGAAGGCCTGTCCCGAGGGCGACGTCCTCGGGATCGTGGGTGGGGTGGCGACGGTGGTCAACGGCCTCCGTTGCGTGGGCCACGCGCGCTGCGAGCTGGCCTGCCCGGTTGGGGCCATCAAGGTCGGCCTCGGGGACGTCCGCTCGCGTCCGGACGTCCCCCTCATGGACGACTGGCTGGAGACCTCCGTGCCCGGGGTCTTCGTCGCCGGCGAGCTCAGCGGGATGGCCCTGGTCAAGAACGCGGTGCTCCACGGGAGGAAGGTGGTCGAGCGGATCGCGCAACGCGCGGACCGGGCCCGGGCGAAGGCGAGCGGAGAGATCTACGACATCGCGATCGTCGGGGCAGGGCCGGCTGGCCTCACCGCCGCCGCCCTGGCCCGCGAACACCGGCTCTCCTCGGTGGTCCTCGAGCAGGAGACTGACCTCGGGGGCACCATCTTCCACTATCCCCGCCGTAAGCTCGTTCTCGTGCAGGCCCTCGAGGTCCCCTTCCTCGGCCGGCTCCGCGAGGGCGAGTACTCCAAGGAGGACCTCCTGGAGAGGTTCGGGAGCCTCACCCACAGCGCCCGCCTCAACGTCCGCTTCCGGCAGAAGGTCCTGGAGGTGACCCGCCCCAACGGCCACTTCGCAGTGAAGACCGCGGACGGCGCCTTCCCCGCCCGCTTCGTCATCCTCGCCCTGGGCCGGCGCGGGACCCCGCGCAAGCTCGGCGCCCCCGGCGAGGAGCGGCCCAAGGTCATGTACCAGCTCGCCGACGCCGCCTCCTACGAGGGTCAGAAGGTCCTGATCGTGGGTGGCGGCGACAGCGCGGTCGAGGCCGCCCTCGCCCTCGCTGGACAGCGGGGGAACACGGTCACGCTCTCCTACCGCCGGGACAAGCTCGTGCGCATCAAGAAGAAGAACGAGGCGCGGATCGCGGCAGCCCTGAAGTCCGGACGCGTCCGGTCGCTCTTCGGCTCCGAGGTCACGGAGATCCTGGAGGACACCGTGCGGCTCCGCGTGGGCGACCGCACCGTCGAGTTGCCCAACGACTACGTCTTGGTGTTCGCGGGAGGCGAGCCCCCGTTCGATTTCCTCAAGCAGATCGGCGTGCGCTTCGGAGGTGGAGAGCCGCCGGCCTCCCGGCCTCGGCCCTCCTGATCCGGACGGCGAGGGCGGGCGCCGCGTGATCAGGTTTCGCGCGGCAGGAGCTTCTTGATCTTGGTCAGCAGCGTCTTGTAGCTGACCCCCAGCAGGCGCGCGGCCTGGCTCCGGTTCCACCGGGTTTCCTTCAGGGCGGCCAGGATCGCGGCCCGCTCGGCCTCTTTGGCCGCGGCCCGCGCCGTCCGCTTGAGATCGAAGTCCGCTCGCGAAAGGGGGGCGCCCTTCCCCGGAGCTGGTGGGTCGACGACGGCGGCAGTGCCATCGCCGTTTCCCTTCGACAGCTCCTCGAGCAGCCGATCCTCGTCGCCGAGGATCACCAGACGGCGCAGCGCGTTCTCCAGCTCGCGGACGTTGCCGGACCAGGGCGCCTTCCGGATCGCCTCGAGCAGCATCGGGCTCGGCGTCGGGATCGGCCGGGAGTAGTGCCGGGAGAGACGGCAGAGGAAGTAGTCGACCAGGCGGGGGATGTCGTCCCGGCGGTCCCGGAGGGGAGGAAGACGCAGCTCGATGACCCGGAGCCGGAAGTAGAGGTCCTCCCGGAACCGGCCGGCCGAGACTTCTCCCTCGATGTCGCGGTTCGTGGCGGCAAGGATCTGGACGTCCACCTTGATCTCGTCGAGACCACCGAGGTGGTGGAAGCTCTTCGCCTCGAGGACCTGGAGCAGCTTGGCCTGGAGGCCCAGGCTCATCTCCGAGATCTCGTCCAGGAGGATGATGCCGCCGTCCGCGGTCTCGAACCGCCCGGCCTTCCGGGCCGTGGCGCCGGTGAACGCGCCCCTCTCGTAGCCGAAGATCTCGCTCTCCAGGAGGTGGTCGGGCAGCGCCGCACAGTTCACCTTGACGAACGGTGCGCGGGACCGGCTTCCCTGGCGGTGGATGTAGCGGGCCAGGACCTCCTTTCCGGTGCCGCTCTCGCCGGTGATCAGGATGGTCGCGTCGGAGTCCGCCACCCGTCGAGCCATCTCCTGGATCTCGCGCATGGACGGCGCCACCGCCACGAAGGGGAAGCACAGCGCGCCCTGAGCGTCGTGGCCCGTCCACTCCTTCGGGTCGGGCAGGAAGGAGGTGCAGGTCGGTCGCCCCTCGCCCCCCAATCCCAGCGGGCAGTGCGGGCAGGTGGCGCTCGGCCCCTCTTCGAGCGCCGAGAGCGTGGCCGAGAGCGACCGAGCGCTCTCGGCGTCCTCAGCGGAGAGAGGCACGCACCCGGCCAGCCCCAGGCTCCGCAGGTCGGAGCACGTCCCGTCCCCACACCCCCCGGAGAGGGCGATGAGAGGGGTGGGCGCGAGGTCCCGCACGAGGCGACGCGCCTCCTCGAGAGCGGTCGAAGAGGACGCGGGGAGGTGGAACAGCGCGGCCTGGAGAGGCGAGTCGGCGGAGGGCGACGGGTGCCCCACGACATCGAGCCCCGCCGCGCGCGCGAGGCGTCGCGCGAGCCGACGGCCGGAGGCACTCCGGCCGACGACGGAGACACACTGTGTGCTCGCGCGCTGCTCTTCCACTTGAACTTGCCGGAGGGAGCGGGTACGGCGGAAGGGATCATAGTCAGCGGCTGGGCCCGGCGTCAAGGCGAGACTTCCCCAATGTGGGAAGACGGCTACCCAATCTGACCAACTGCTCGGCTCAAGCGGACGAACCTCCGAATGGCGGCGGAAGGGAAGCTCACTTCAATTCCTTCGCGCCCAACGAATTCGTTCGATGTGGCAGACCCCGCCGCCTGATGGCCTGAAGCTTGCCAAAGATTAGTAGGGCTGCTGGTCCCTTCCCGGTGGCCTTCCAACCAATCGACACGACGTCTTCGAACGAGGTCAGGGGTGTCCTCGGGGGCAGCAGTGGCCGTTCGGACGTCTTGCTTATCCTGCGGTGTGCCCGTTGTGCGCCAACGGGAGGAGGCGAACAGAGCATGGTCGACAGAAGACGGTTCATCCAACTCGGCACCTTCGCGGGTGCCGGCTTCTACCTGACGTACAGAAACGGCGTGCCGAAGGTGTTCGCGCAGGCGATCCCGGGGGGCACGCTGGATACGGGAATCCTCCCCAAGTACCAGACACCGATGCTCATCCCGCCGCAGATGCCGCGGGCCGGCCTCCTGCTGTCAAGGGGGAAGCTCGTCGACTACTACGAGATCGCGGTCCGGCAGTTCGACCAACAGATCCTGCCGGCCGGATACCCGCCAACCACCGTCTGGGGCTACGGCCCCGCCAGGGCACTCAGTCCAAGAGCCCCGATCATCTTCAACGCGCCGTCGCTCACGATCGAGGCGAACTACAACCGGCCGGTCCGCATCAAGTGGATCAACGACTTGGTGGACGCAAGCGGCGACTACTTGCCCCACCTGCTGCCGGTGGACCCGACGCTGCACTGGGCGAACCCTCCGGGAGGCACGGCCGGGCGCGACAAGCGCCCGAGCTTCACCACAACTCCCGGCGCCTACACCGGCCCCGTTCCGATGGTCACCCATGTCCACGGCGCGGTCGGTGTCGGCGACGAGAGCGACGGCTACGCCGAAGCGTGGTACCTGGCGAACGCAAACAACCTCCCCGACGGGTACGCGAGGGAGGGGACCTGGTACGACTTCTTCAAGAACAAGGCCAAGCAGAAGTTCCGCGCCCAGTGGGGGCCGGGCTTCGCCACCTTCGAGTATCCCAACCCGGACCGCGCCTCGACCAACTGGTACCACGACCACACCCTCGGCATGACCCGGCTCAACGTCTACGCCGGCCCCGCGGGCTTCTACATCATCCGCGGCGGGCCGGACGGCGACCGCGCGGTGCGCGACACGCGCAACGGACGGCGGGCCTTTCTCCCGGGACCCGCCCCGAGCGAGATCGACCAGATCTTCCCCAACCGGCGGTTCCGCGACATCCCGATCGCCATCCAGGACCGCTCCTTCAACAACGACGGATCCCTCTTCTACCCGGACACTCGAGAGTTCTTCGACACGATCGTCGGCGAGTTCATCCCCGGCGGCGAGTTCTCGCCGATCTGGAACCCCGAGTTCTTCGGCAACTCCATGATGGTGAACGGGAACACCTGGCCCTACCTCGACGTCGAGCAACGGCGCTACCGCCTCCGCTTCCTGAACGGCTGCCAGTCCCGCTTCCTGATCCTGGACTTCATGGGCATTCCCGGCGTCGAGGTCTGGCAGATCGGGAACGAGGGTGGCTTCCTCGACGAGCCCGTCAACCTCACCGCGGACCACGGCAACCGGCTGCTCATGAGCCTGGCCGAGCGCGCCGACGTCATCGTGGACTTCACCAACGTTCCGGTCGGCGACTACGTGCTCGGCAACCTGGGTCCGGACGAGCCGTTCGGCGGCGGCATCCCGGACTCCGACTTCGACGCCGCCGACCCCAACACGACCGGTCAGGTCATGCAGTTCCGCGTGAGGCCGCGCATCGGCCCTGACTGGACGACTCCCCCGCAGTTCCTCCGGCTGCCCGCCGCGGCGCCCTTGCCGCAGGAAACGGTCACCCGCCCGCTGGCGCTCATCGAGAAGATGGGTGAGGGCGTCGACGCCGATGGCGCTGCAGTGGAGGGTCCTGTCGAGGCCCTTCTCGGTAACGTCGAGAGCGGTGAGGCTGTCGAAAAGCTGTGGGTGCAGCCGGTGACTGAGAACCCCGCCGCAGGAACCACGGAGGTGTGGGAGTTCTACAACACCACGGGTGACGCGCATCCCATGCACGTGCACGAGGTCGCCTTCGAAGTGGTCAACCGTGAAACACTGGTGCTCGATGAGAATGACGAGCCCGTGCAACCCCTTCAGCTCAGCGGCGACGTCAGAGATCCGGAGCCATGGGAGACCGGCTACAAGGACACGGTGATCGCCTATCCAGGTGAGGTCACTCGCATCAAGGCGCGATTCAACACTCCGGGTCAGTACGTCTGGCACTGCCACATCGTGGAGCACGAGGACAACGAGATGATGCGGCCGTACCGGGTCGGTCCGGTGCAGCCTGGCCAGCCGGGCGACGGGGAATAGCCTCAGGAAGGGCGTCGCCGCGGCCGGGTCCGTCCCGGGCCGCGGCGGCGGGACATCATGAGAGGGCCGCCCGTGAGGGGCGGCCCTCCTTCTTCGCCGACCGACTGCGCCGAGTGTGGGCTTCAGCTCCGACCACGCGCACTGAGAGCGCCTTCAAGACGCCCTTCCGTTCTTGGGTAGCCACCTACCCAGATCCGGCAGACGTCGGTCCCCCGTGCGGGACGTCGGCACGCCTGAGAGGAGTGCGTCGACTCCAGACAGGCCCGCCAAGCCACTGATTCGGGGACCCTTCCACCGACACACCTTGCCTCACGCCAGCGGTTGGCCTGGAACTTGCTCGGTAACGGTGGCAGCCACCGTCTGCACTCGGTGGTCTATTTCAGAAAACCGGAGAGACGTCGCTGAGGTGAGGCCAGGACTGTGCTCGCCCCAGGAGGTCGCACGATCCCGCGGCGCAGTGGAGCGCTGGGGGGAGAAGAGAGGCCGCATTCTGACTCGACCGCGTTCCACGGAGGCGAACGAGTCCATGGCTGAGGGCAGACAACAGGATCAGGGAGTGTGATTGTGAAGAGGAGAGACTTCGTCAAGATCACGGGTGCGGCGGGCGCCGGGCTGATGGTGGCCGGCTATACCCGCCGGGCGTTTGCGGCCACTCAGGGGCCGGGGCTGAGCGATCCCGCACTGCAGCCGAAGTTCACGGAGGCAGTGCCGAACGCGCTGGATCCGAGTTTCATCTACAACACCGCCAAGGGCAAGATCAAGGTCGCGGTCGGGCCGACGATCCAGGAGACCGGACTCGTGGGTCCTGGTGGCGCCCGGGTCGCCACACCCCTCTGGGGCTACGGCGACAAGGGGCTCTACACCTGGCCCGGCCGCACCTTCCAGGTGCGCAGCGGGCAGCCCCTCGAGGTCAAGTGGGAGAACCGCCTGGGCGGACAGCCGTTCCTCATCACCGGAAAGGACAACTCCAGCCTTGGGTTCGGGGACTACACCGGTCGGCCGGTCTACGATTCCAGCCTACACTGGGCCTACTCGCTGCACGGCTACACGAAGTACAGCATCGAGAAGGAGGGCGTGCCGATCGTCGCCCACGTGCACGGCGGCCACAGCGACTTCCAGTTCGACGGCAACCCGGAGTTCTTCTTCAGCCCCGGCTACAAGGTGCGGGGGCCCCAGTGGGTGGACAAGAAGTACCTCTACGACAACAGCCAGCCCGCGGGCACGGTCTGGTACCACGACCACGCCCTCGGCATCACCCGCCTGAACGTCTACGCGGGGATGGCCGGCTTCTACATCATCCGGGACGAGTTCGACACCGGGCTGTTCGGCAACCCGCTGAGCCTCCCGGCCTTCCCATACGAAGCGGCTTTCGCCATTCAGGACAAGATGTTCAAGGACAACGGGGAGCTGTTCTACCCGGCGTTCCCAGGAGATCCGTTCTACGCGGACTTCATCACCGGTGAGGGCGCGGTCCTGCCACCTGGCCAGTTCCCCGGCGGCGGGCCCACCGGCCTGGCCGAGTTCTTCGGCGACCACATGGTCGTGAACGGGAAGATCTGGCCCAAGATGGACGTCGAGCCACGGAACTACCGCCTGCGCCTCCTGAACGGCTGCGACAGCCGTTTCCTGGCGGTGCAGTTCTTCGAGGTAGCGCCAAATGCCACCGACTTCTCGAACGTCATCGCTGGCCCCCTGGATTTCACCGTCGTCGGCAGCGATCAGGGTCTGGCCTCGAGCCCAACCACGCTCAATACCCTTCTGATGGAGACGGGCTCACGCTACGACGTCGTCTTCGATTTCACTCAGGTCATGAACAGCAATCGGGTCATCATGAAGAACATCGGCGGGGACGAGCCCTTCGGGGGCGACATCCCAGGGCCCCAGGTCTTCGGCGAGACCGACCGCATCATGGCCTTCGACGTCGTGTTGCCACTCGACACGGCGGTCCCCGACGTCACTCCAAGCGGGACACCCCCGCTGGTTGCGATTCCAGCGCCCGACCGGTTCCGGAAGGTGGCGCTCTTCGAGGGCAAGGACGAGTTCGGACGTCTCCAGCCGCTGCTGGGCACCGCCGAGCCCGCCACCGATCACCTGGGCAACCCCATCAACTGGCCGAACACGCCGGTCTACAGCAGCGTTGGCCTCGTCGGACAGATGGAGGGCTCGATCGCCTGGCACAGCCCGACCACCGAGAACCCGGCGCTGGACTCCACCGAGGAGTGGGAGATCTGGAACATGACGGGCGATGCCCACCCGGTGCACTTGCACCTGGTTCACTTCCAGATCCTCGGCCGGGACGAGGTCAAGTGGGACAGCAATACCGACGAGGATGGCTTTATCCCGGCCGACTCGTCGCCGATGGGCGACGGCACCTACCTGGTTCCACAGCCAACCGTGCAGCACAACTCCGTCGCGGGAGATCCCGCCACGTACGGCGTTGGTTTCAGGATCGTGAACCCGACGAAGGGCGCCGCTGTGGCGAAGCCGGCCGAGTACGTCGAGAACGCCCCCAAGGACATGGTGACCGCGCTTCCGGGCCAGGTCACCCGCATCAAGGCCACCTTCGACAAGCCCGGGCGCTACGTGTGGCACTGCCACATCCTCTCCCACGAGGACCACGAGATGATGCGCGTGATGCACGTGGGCGCCGGCGCCTGATCGTTCACACGCGTTCGTTGCCGTAACGAGGGCCGCCCTCCGGGGCGGCCCTTCTTCGTGAGGGAGAATCGGGAGAATCGATCAGAATCGGGGACACAATCCCGATTCCCCGCGAACGATGACAGGAATCGGGTCATGTCCCCGATTCGTGCGATGACGACGTTTGCCTCCACCGCCCGCTCTGCCGAGAATGACGGGAATGGACTCCCCCCGGGTCGGGTTGCCGGAGGCGGAGGGACTGATCGAGGGCTTCACGGCCGAGGAGCTGCGGCACCTCTACCGATCGGTCCTGCTGCCCCGGATGATCGAGGAGAAGATGCTCCGGCTCCTGCGGCAGGGGCGTCTGAGCAAGTGGTTCTCCGGGATCGGGCAGGAGGCGATCGCCACCGGGGTGGTCACCGCCCTCGAGCCGCGCGACTTCATCCTCCCCATGCACCGCAACCTCGGGGTCTTCACCGGGCGGGACCTCGACCTGCCGCAGCTCTTCCGCCAGCTCCTGGGCCGCGAGGGGGGTTTCACCAAGGGCCGGGACCGCACCTTCCACTTCGGGCACCTCGAGAAGGGCATCGTGGGGATGATCAGCCACCTCGGGGCCATGCTGCCGGTGGCCTGCGGGATGGGGCTGGCCGCGAAGCTGCGCGGCCACGGTCGGGTGGCCGCGGCCTTCACCGGGGACGGGGCCACCAGCGAGGGCGACTTCCACGAGGCGCTGAACCTGGCCGCGGTCTGGAAGCTGCCCGTGCTCTTCCTGATCGAGAACAACCAGTACGGTCTCTCGACGCCGACCTCCGAGCAGTACGCCTGCCGGCAGCTCGCCGACCGGGGCATCGGGTACGGCATGCCGGGAACGGTGGTGGACGGCAACGACGTGCTCGCCGTCCACCGGGCGGTGCGACGGGCGGCGACGGAGGCCCGGCGGGGCGACGGGCCGTCCCTCCTCGAGTTCGAGACCTTCCGCGTGCGGGGCCACGAGGAGGCCTCGGGCACCGACTACGTCCCGAAGGCGCTCCTGGAGGAGTGGGAGCGGAAGGACCCGGTGGCCCGGTTCGAGGGCTTCCTTCTCGAGCGAGAGGTCTTCGGGGAGGGCGATCTCGAGGCCATCCGCGCCGCCTACAAGGCGCGGATCGACACCCTCGTGGAGGAGGCCCTGGCCGCGCCCGAGCCCCGCTCGACCCCCGAGGAGAAGATCGCCGACGTCTTCGCCCCGAGCCTCCTCGTCCCCCGCGCTCCGGACGAAGAGCAGGAGGCGCAGGCCCCCGAGAAGCGCTACGTGGACGCCATCTCCGACGGCCTGCGCACCGTCATGCGCCGCGACGAGCGCGTGGTCCTCCTCGGCCAGGACATCGCCGAGTACGGGGGCGTCTTCAAGGTCACCGAGGGGTTCGTCGAGGAGTTCGGCAAGGCGCGGGTGCGCAACACGCCGATCATCGAGTCCGGGCGCCGATCGGGGCTGCCCTCGGCCTGGCCCTGGGCGGCTACGTCCCCATGGTCGAGATGCAGTTCGGGGACTTCATCACCTGCGGCTTCAACCAGATCGTCAACAACCTGGCCAAGACGCACTGGCGCTGGGGCCAGCGCATCCCCGTGGTCCTCCGGGTGCCGGTGGGGGGCGGGGTCGGGGCCGGCCCCTTCCACTCCCAGAACGTGGAGTCGTGGTTCACCTCGGTGGCCGGCCTCAAGGTGGTCGCCCCCGCCACCCCCTACGACGCCAAGGGGCTGCTGATCGCCGCCTTCGAGGACGGCAACCCCGTCCTCTACCTCGAGCACAAGCTGCTCTACCGCTCGGCGAGGGGCCGCGTCCCCGAAGGACACTACACGCTCCCCCTCGGCCGGGCGCGCGTGGCCCGGGAGGGGCGCGACGCCACCGTGGTGACCTACGGGGTGGGCGTCTCCTGGGCGCTGGCCGCGGCCGAGGCCTTCGCCGGCGACGGACGGGAGATCGAGGTCCTGGACCTGCGCTCGCTCATGCCCTGGGACGTCGAGGCCGTGGTCGCGTCGGTGCGCAAGACGTCGCGCTGTCTCGTCCTCCACGAGGCGCCCCTCACCGGGGGCTTCGGGGGCGAGATCGCGGCGGTGGTGGGGCGCGAGGCCTTCGAGTGGCTGGACGCCCCGGTCTCCCGCCTCGGCGCCCTCGACACCCCGGTTCCCTTTGCCCGGCCGCTCGAGGCCCTGCACTCGCCGAAGGGGCGCCTGATGCCGGCGCTCCGGGACCTCCTGGCCTATTGAGAGCGGGCCGGGTGGCGGGCCACACCGAGGCTCGCTAAGCTACCGAGAGAGCGCGGGAGAGGAGGCCACGTGATCCTGATCGCCGGCCTGGCGATGGCGTTCACGGTGTGGATGGCGGTGGAGGCGTACCGGCGGGAGGGCATCTCCCGGTGGCTCTGGGTCATTCTCCTCCTCGGCCCCATCGGCGCCACGATCTACTTCTTCGCCGAGCTGGCCGGGGAGCTGTTCGCCCGGCCCGTCTTCGAGACCCGGCAGGCGACCGCAGACGACCTGCGGGCGGCCGAGGCCGACGTCGCACAGGCCGGAAACGCCTTCACCTGGACCGCCTACGCCACCGCGCTCCGGGGGCGCCGCCAGCTCGACAAGGCCATCGACGCCGCCCGCAAGGGGCTCGAGCACGACCCGGCCCATCTGGAGGCGCGCTACGAGCTGGGGCGGGCCCTGCTCGAAGACGGACGCCACGAAGAGGCGCGGGCCGAGCTCGAGACGGTGGCCGCCTCCGAGCCGACGCTCGACTCCGACCGTGTGCTCCTCTTCCTGGCCCGGGCCCAGCAGGGCGCGGGCGACGACGAGGCCGCCCGCGTCTCGCTGGAGACCCTGGCCGCGCGCTCGGGCAGCCCCGAGGTGCTCTACGAGTGCGCGGTGGTCCAGGCCCGCCTCGGCGACCGGGCCGCCGCCGCCGAGAGCCTGCAGCGCATCATCGGCGAGGCCGAGGAGGTCCCGGACTACCTCCAACCCAACGTCCGGCCCTGGGTGCGCCGGGCGCAGCAGGCCCTGCGCAAGCTGCGCGGCTGAGTCCCCCGCGGGAGCTCAGATGACCAGCTCCTCGGGCTGCTGACGACGGGCCTCGCCGCTGCGCATGAGGGCCCAGCGCGTGCTGATGGGGCCGAACATCTCGTAGATCGCCACCGAGGCGAGGACGATGGCGATCACCGCGGGAGCGTGCTCCGGGAACCGGTGCTCGGTCGAGATCGTCGAGCCCGACGGCGAGGCCGGCCTGGGCCAGCAGGGTGAGCCCCAGGTACTGCTGCACGCTGGGCGCCATGCCCAGCCGGCGGGCGCCGTAGCGGGCCCCGAAGAACTTGCCCACCGCGCGGCCGATCAGGTAGACCCCGCCGGCCAGGCCCAGGGAGCCGATGAGCGAGAGGTCCAGCTCGGCGCCGGCCAGCACGAAGAAGATGGCGTAGAAGGGCGGGTCCGCCTCCGACAGCGTCTGGAAGAGAGGCTGGCTGCGCTGGAAGAGGTTCACCATCGTCGCCCCCACCGCCATGCTGGCGATCAGGGGCGACAGCTCCAGGACGCGGGCCACCCCCACGCAGAAGAGGATGGTGCCCCCGAGGAGGATGAGGGTCTCGCCGGTCTCGGTGATCGTCGAGGCCCACCGGGCGAGGAGCAGTCCCACCAGGAAGCCCAGCGCCACCGACCCCACCAGCTGCCACACCAGCGGATACAGCGTCACGTAGAGCGTGCCCAGGAGGCCGGTCGAGCCGTCGAGGCCGACGGAGAGGTCGATGGCCGTGCCCACCAGGCTGAAGGCGATGATGCAGTAGATGTTGTTCAACGCGATGATGGCGAGCAGGCTGTCGGTGAGCGGCCCTTCCGAATCGACCTCCCGGATGACCATGAGCGTCGAGGCGGGGGCGGTGGCGATGGCGATGGCCCCCAGCAGGAGGGCCGCCTGCCATCCGACACCCAGGAGCAGCATCCCCCCGGTGACGAGGAGCGCCGCGAGCGCGGACTCGTAGAGGGTGAGGAGAAGGACCTGACGCCCCACGCGGCGGAAGCGGGACGCCTCGAACACGGTGCCTACCGAGAAGAGGATGAGGCCGAGGGCGACCTCGCTGAGGATCTCCAGGGCGGCCAGGTTCCGCGTGCTGACCCAGCCCAGCATCGAGGGGCCGAGGAAGACGCCGGCAATGATGTAGCCGGTGACCTCCGGGATCTTCACGTACTTGACCAGGTGGCCAGCGCCGAGGGCGAGCAGGAGGATGAGGCCGAGGGAGGACAGCTCGTTCATCTACGGGCAGCAGCTTTCCGAGGCGCCGCTGGCCCCGCTCGATCTCGACGAAGACCGGCCGGCGGCCGAGGGCCCGGCGGAGCGCGGCCGCATCCCGCGGCTCGACATTGCCGACGCGGACGATGCGGTCGCCGGCCCGGAGCCCGGCGTCGGCTGCGCAGCTTCCCGCCGCCACCGAGCCGATGGTGAAGCCCCCGCGCGCGAGCTCCAGTCCGATCCCGTGATCCTCGCTCCCCACGGCTCTCGCGCTCTCGACCGGCGCCGGCGAGAGGTCCAGCTCCACCGCCTTGCGTCCTCGACGCACGCGGACGATCCGGGGACCCAGGTCCGGGGGCAGGAGGAGCGGCTGCAGGTCCTGCGGCGACCCCACGTCCTGATCACCCAGGCCCACGATGACGTCGCCGGGGCGGAGGCCCGAGGAGGCGGCGGGGTGGCCGTTCCAGACCTCGGTCACCAGCGCGCCCCCCTCGAGACCGAGGTAATCCCGGGCCACGTCGTCGAGAGCGGCGGTGCGCATCCCGTAGAACGCCAGCATCTGCGCCTCGAAGCCACGTCCCTCCTCGATCAGCCCCGAGACGCTGTCCGGACTGAGCGCCGCGTAGCGTCCCTCGCAGGGCAGGACGACCGCCACCAGTCCCCCGTCGAGGTCGAAGAGGCCGCCCCCGGCCATCTCCGAGGTCAGGGCGACGCTGGTGAGCACCTCCTCCACGTCCCGCTCGGCGCAGGCCGCCGGGTGCGACTCGAGGTAGTGGCCTGGGGCGAAGGCCAGCTCCCCTCCGCGGTGCCAGATGGCGAGGACCCACTCCGCCGCCGCCGGGGTCCCGGCTTCCTCGACGTGGCCGGCGGACTGCCGAGACTGGCCCGGCAGCTCATAGGCGGCGAGGGGAAGCTGTGGTCCCGCGACCACCCGGGTGGCGGTGAGCAGATGGTCGTCGGAGGTCACCACCACCGTCGACTCCGGCGCCGGCGACCCCGCCGTGACCACGAGACCGGGGTCCCAGACGATCCCGGTCCCCGTTCCCGCTCCCACGTGCACGACCCGAGGGCGAGGTCCCGGGCCACCGCGGAGAAGTGCTCGGTCATGGTCTCCAGCGCGCGGCGCTCGGAGAGGCGGGCCAGGCGCTGGATCTCGACCTGGGTGGGCACCGGGGCTGTCTCCGACGTCGGCTTCCGCGGCTTGAGGAGGAAGCCCACGAAGAGAATGAGCGCCGCTCCCAGGGCCAGGCTGGCGATGTACTTCGGGCTGTGCTGCTTGTCGGACTCGACGTCGGCACGCGGGACCTCCCGAAGGGGTGATCGGCTGGGGGTATGCTAGCCCATGCGGGGACGCGAAGGGTGGGCGGCCGGGAGGTCGCCCCGCCCTCACGATCGCGGGCCGCTCTCCAGCAGCTCGCGGGCGGCGGTGATCTGCGAGGCGTTGCCGACCAGGCAGACGACGTCCCCCACCTCGAGGACGTCCTCGGGGGAGGGGTGGACCGCGGTCGCCTCGCCGCGGCTGACCGCGATGAGGCTGGCCCCGGTGCGGCCCCGCAGCTGGGCCTCGGCGAGGGTGCGCCCGGCGATCCAGGCCCTCTCGTGGACGGGCAGGCTCTCCACCTCGAGCCCGGTGGGCAGCCGGGCCCCGAGCGAGGGGGCCCGCGGTCCCGCGAGCGTCGAGCTCCGGGGCGCGGGCGGGCGTTCTCTCGGGCTCGCCGTCGCCGGCCGCCGCCAGCTGCGCCCTCCGCATCACCTCGCCGATGATCTTGAGCGAGGCCTCGTACTCCTGGGCCACCACCAGGCTCGCCCCCTCCTGCAGCAGCACCGGCACGTCGGCCACGTAGCGGGCGCGGACCAGGATCGGCACGTCCGGGGCCTGCCGCCGCACCGCCCGCACCGCGCGCTGCGTCGCCAGGGGATCGTTGAGCAGCACCGCCACCTGCTGCGCGTCGCCCACCCGCATGCGCTCGAGGGTGTCCGGGCTCGTCACGTCGCCGTAGTAGACCGGCTCACCCCGGCGCCGGGCGGCCCGCACCCGCTCGGCGTTGATGTCGACCACCGCGAAGGGAACGTCCGTGCCCCGGAGGATCTCGGCCAGCATCTCGCCTCCGATCCCGAAGCCGAGGACCACGACGTGCCCGGACAGGCGCGTGGTCACCCGGCTCAGCTCCTCGCGGCTCCGACCCAGGAGCCGGTCGAGGGCGCGCAGGCGGCCGGCGCGCGCCGCCAGGTGGGGGCCGACCCGCAGGGCAAAGGGGCTGATCAGCATGGTGATCACGCTCGCCCCCACGAAGAGGCGCATCTCCGTCTCGTCGAGGAGACCGAAGCGGCGCCCCAGGCTGGCGAGAACGAACGAGAACTCCCCGACCTGGGCGACGGCGAGGCCGGCCACCAGTGCCACCTGCGCCGGGAAGCGCGCGGCGAGGCCGGCCACCGCGGCGAGAGCGGCCTTGCCCACGAGCAGGGCGCCGACGAGGCCGAGAACGGCGCCCGGCGCCGTGGCCAGCACCCGCACGTCGAGGAGCATCCCCATCGAGACGAAGAAGAGGCTGGTGAAGATCTCGCGCAGGGGGAGCATGTCGGCGAAGGCCTGGTGCCCGTACTCGGAGTCGGCCAGCACGACCCCGGCGAGGAAGGCCCCGAGGGCGAGCGAGAGCCCGGCCAGGGAGGTGAGCCAGGCGATGCCGGCACAGATGACGAGCACGGCCAGGATGAACAGGTCCCGGCCCCGGCTGAGGGCGACGAGGTGGAGGGCCTGCGGGACCACGCGCCGGGCCAGGAGGAGCGTGGCCACCACCACGAGCGCCGCCAGCCCCAGGGCCCGCGTCACCGCCACCGCGCCCCCGCCCTGACCGGCGAGCATGGGGACGAGGAGGATCATCGGCACGACGCAGAGGTCCTGGAAGAGCAGCACTCCCACGATCAGCCGGCCGTGGGGGGCGTCGGTCTCGCCACGCTCGGCCAGGGCCTTGAGCACGATCGCCGTCGAGGAGAGGGCGGCGAGAAACCCGAAGAAGACCCCCCGGGACGGCGAGTACCCGGCGAGGTGGCTCGCCAGGGTGACCGCGAGCACGGTCAGCGTCACCTGGAGCCCGCCGCCGACGAGAAGGACGGGGCCGAGGCGGCGCAGCTCCTTCAGCGAGAACTCGAGCCCGATCGTGAAGAGCAGCAGGACGACACCGATCTCGGCGAGCCTCTCGATCTCGTGGACGTCGCCGATCCAGCCGAAGCCGCTCGGGCCGATGAGGGCGCCGGCGACGAGGAACCCGGCGATGGTGGGCAGGCGCAGGCGACGCAGCACGAGGACGACTACCAGGGCCGCGCCGAACAGCACCACCAGGTCGCGGAGTACGTGCAGCGGCACTCGTCCTAGCCCCGGGCGTGCAGAGCGAGGAGCAGCCAGCCCGCCATCATGGCCACCCCCCCGAGGGGAGTCACCGCCCCCAGCCAGCGCGGCGCGCCAAGGGCCATGGCGTACAGCGTCCCGCTGAAGACCGCGCTTCCGAGGAGGAACGACCAGCCGGCCGCTTCGCCCCCGGGGCGGTGGTGCTGGAGGAGGCCCAGGAGGGCCAGCGCCACCGCGTGGACGAGCTGGTACCGGGCCGCGGTCTCCCACCAGGCCAGCCCCTGCTCGGTCGCCACCGACTTCAGGCCGTGGGCGCCAAAGGCGCCCAGGCCGACGCCCAGCAGTCCCCACAGCGCGCCGGCCACGATCCAGTTCATCTGGCTCTCCTTGCCTCCGAAGCTTCCCCCGGACACCGCGGGGGAGGTGCTGCGCGCCCGAGATCGGGCGCGAGAGAGCCCATCGTACACCGGCCTCGGGGTCGTGATTCGAGACCGGACCCCTTAGAATCCGCGGGGAGAGGAGATGGCCTTCGAGTTCGCCACCGCCACCGAGGTCGTGTTCGGCCGCGGGTCCTTTGGGGGCCTCCCCGCGAGGGTGGCGTCCCTGGGCCGACGCCCGCTCGTGGTCACGGGCTCGGACCCCTCGCGGACCGGGGTCCTCGAGCGCTTGCGGGAGGCTCGCCTGGAGGTCACGCCCTTCCGGGTCACCACCGAGCCCACCACCGCCCTCGCCAGCGAGGGCGTGGGCCGCGCGCGAGAGGCCGACTGCGACGTGGTGGTCGGCGTCGGCGGAGGCTCGGTCCTCGACGGGGCCAAGGCCATCGCCGCCCTGCTCACGAACGACGGCGAGCCGCTCGACTACCTCGAGGTGATCGGGGCCGGTCGGAAGATCGAGAGGCCGTCGGCTCCCTTCGCGGCGGTGCCGACCACCTCGGGGACCGGCTCGGAGGTCACGCGCAACGCGGTCCTGGCCTCCCCCGAGCACCGGGTGAAGGTCAGCCTGCGCAGCGTCCTCATGCTTCCCCGGCTGGCGCTGCTGGACCCCGCGCTCACGGTGAGCGTCACCCCCGAGGTGACCGCGAGCACGGGGCTGGACGCCCTGACCCAGGTCCTCGAGCCCTTCGTCTCGATCCGGGCGAACCCCGTGACCGACGCCCTGTGCCGCGACGGCCTCGCCCGCGCCGCGCGTTCCCTGCGGCGCGCGTTCGACGACGGCGACGATCTGGACGCGCGGGAGGACATGGCCCTGGTGAGCCTCTTCGGAGGGATGGCCCTCGCCAATGCCGGCCTGGGCGCGGTGCACGGCTTCGCCGGGCCCCTGGGGGGCATGCTCGGCGCGCCCCACGGGGCGCTGTGTGCCCGGCTGCTCCCCGGTGTGATCGCAGCGAACGTCCGGGCGCTCCGCGAGCGAGCCCCCGACAGCCCAGTGCTCGACCGGTACGCGGAGGTCGCGCGCATCCTCACCGGGCGCGCCCGGGCCACCCCGGAAGAAGGGGCCGGGTGGGTCCGGGAGCTGGGCGAGGCGCTGTCCATTCCGCGCCTCGCCGCCCACGGCCTGCGACCCGCGGACCTCGGAGACGCCGTCGCCCAGTCGCGGAAGGCCAGCAGCATGCGCGGCAACCCCGTCGCCCTGACCGACGAGGAGCTCCGCCGCGTCCTGGAAGACGCACTGTGAATCGCCCTCCCGGGACCGCCGTCCAGGGCCCGGGGCGACGGCGGTGTCCCCACATCCCCCTTCTCCTGGAGGAGCCTCGATGAAGACCACACACGCTGCGGCCATCCTGCTGACCGCCGTTCTCGGGTGCGCCGCGCTCGCCCAGGCCGCCGAGCGCCCCCCGAACGTCGTCTTCCTGCTCGCGGACGACCAGCGGTGGGACACCCTCGGATCCTACGGCAACCGGATCGTCCAGACCCCGGAGCTGGACCGGCTGGCCAGCGAGGGCGTCCGCTTCGAGCACGCGTTCGTCACCACCTCGATCTGCATGACCAGTCGGGCGTCGTTCCTCACCGGGGAGTACGCCCGCCGCCACGGGATCTGGGACTTCGAGACCGAGCTCTCTCCCACCCAGCTCGCCGACTCCTACCTCGGCCGGATGAAGGCCGCCGGGTACCACCTCGGCTTCATCGGCAAGTACGGCGTGGGCGACCCGCCGAAGGGCTACTTCGACTACGACCGCACCTTTCCGGGGCAGGGGAGGTTCGTCCTGGAGGTGGACGGGCAGACGCGCCACCTGACCTCGGTCATGGGAGACCAGGCGGTGGAGTTCGTGCGCACGGCGCCGGGAGGCAAGCCCTTCTGCCTCTCGGTGAGCTTCAAGGCGGCGCACGTGCAGGACTCCTACGACATCACCGACGAGCCCTTCCCCTACGACCCGGCCCTGAGCGACCTCTACCGGGACGTCGTGATCGAGCCCCCGGTCTCCGCCCTCCCCCTGTTCTTCGAGCGCCTTCCCCGCGTCCTCCAGGACTCGGAGGCCCGGCTCCGCTGGGCCATCCGCTTCTGGGGTCCGTCGCGATACCAGGAGTCGGTGAAGGGCTACTACCGGCTGGTGACGGGGATCGATCGGGTCGTGGGTCGCCTCCGCGCCGCCCTCGCCGAGCGTGGCCTGGCCGACACGACCGTCATCGTCTACACCGGGGACAACGGCTTCTTCCTCGGCGAGCACGGCCTGGCCGGCAAGTGGACACCCCACGAGCCGTCGATCCGCGTGCCTTTGCTCGTCTACGACCCCCGCCTGCCGGAGGGGGCGCGGGGCCGCACGCGTCCGGAGATGGCGCTTAACATCGACGTCGCCCCCACCCTGCTGGACCTGGCCGGGCTGGAGGCCTCGGCCTCCATGCAGGGCCGGAGCGTGATGCCGCTGGTGCGTGGCGAGTCGCCGGAGTGGCGGACCGACTTCTTCTACGAGCACGTCTTCGAGCACCCGCGCATCCCGAAGATGGAAGGGGTGCGCACCGAGGAGTGGAAGTACATCCGCTACGTGGAGACCGAGCCCGCCCTCGAGGAGCTGTACGACCTGCGGCGTGACCCCCAGGAGCTCCAGAACCTGGCCGGGCGAGAGGAATGGGCGCCGGTCCTGAACGAGCTCCGCAAGGCCTGGGAGACGTGGCGGCAGAAGGCGCGCTAGCAGCGCCCGGTCGGGAGCTGTCGCTTTCGGCCGCCCAGCCGTCGTCCCGGGGCGTGGACGAGCGATTTTCCTGGCTCGGAAAGCCGCCCGCGGGAGCATAATCGGGTCGTCACTCTTCGAGAAGGAGAGCCAGCCATGGCCGCGCCGTCCAGGACGAAGTCGTCGGCCAGCCGCCCGCCGCGGAAGTCGCGGGTCACCCTCGTCGTCCCCATCGAGCACGCCACGGAGGTCGTCGCCACCGGCGACTTCACCGAATGGTCGTCCGAAGGAGTCGCCCTCAAGCGCCGCCGGGACGGGGCCTGGGCGAAGACCCTGCACCTGCTGCCGGGCCGCTACGAGTACCGTCTCCTCGTCGACGGCCACTGGGGCAACAACCCGGCCGCGGAGCACGTAGACAACGCGTTCGGGTCCGTGAACGACGTCCTGATCGTCGCCTGAGCGGCGGGTCCGATCGACGGCCTGCGGAAGGCCCGTCTCCGCGTATCAGCGCCCCACAGGCACGACCCGTCCGCAGGACTCGGTCTGAACCGAGTAGTGGGCGCTTCTTTCTGTCTTCAGGCAATCGAAGCAGGCGCAGTGAGCCCGCCCGGGATCGGGGAGGCCTCGAGCCCCGGAGGGCCTCCCGATCGTCCACAATAGGGTCATGCCCTACGTCACCATGGCCCTCGGGTCGCTCTTGCTCCTCATCGGGGTCGGCTTCTATCTCGGGACCGGCGCCACCAGCGTGACCGCCCTCATCCCCGCGTTTCTCGGGATCCCGATCGAGATGGCCGGCCTCGCCGCCCTGCGGGACGGCTGGCGCAAGCACGCCATGCACGCGGCGGTCCTCCTGGCCCTGCTCGGCTTCCTCGGCTCGGCCCGGGGGCTTGTCTCGCTTCCCGCGCTGGTGTCCGGCGCGGAGGTGGCTCGCCCGGCCGCCGTCCTGGCGCAGTCCCTCACCGCCACCCTCTGTCTGGCCTTCGTCGGCCTGGCCGTGCGCTCCTTCGTCCGCGCCCGCTCGTCCGACCGGGCGTGAGGCGTTCAGCTCCCCGAGGGAGAAGAGGGACGCCATGAACGAGAACCTCCGTCAACGCTTCGAGCGCCTGGAGGCGACCCGCCGGGACGTCCTGGCCCGGTTGGACGGACACGACCGGGCGAGGCTCAACCGCCCCCGAACCGACGGCGGCTGGTCGGTGCTCCAGGTGCTCGCCCACGTCGTCACCGCCGAAGCGGGCACCCGCCGCTACGTCTCGAAGAAGATGCTGGGGGGACCGAGCCTGCCGCGCGCGGGGCTGAAGAGTCGCCTGAGGCTCCTTGCCCTGCGGGCGGCCAACGCCTCTCCCCTCCGCTTCCGGGCCCCGGCCGGGACCGGCGACGTGCCCACGGACATCGACCCCGCGGAGCTCGTCTCGCGCTGGGAGGCGGTGCGCTCGGAGTGGGAGCAGCTTCTCGGAGACTTCCCGTCGGAGCTGCTCGACCGCATGGTCTTCCGCCATTCCATGGTAGGGCTGATGGGCCTGCCAGACACCCTCAGCTTCCTTTACTTCCACCTCGCCCACCACGCGCGGCAGGTCGAGCGGCTGCTCGGCAAGCACTGAGCGTCTCCCAATGCTCAACCCCGACGAGATGCGGGGTTAGAATCCCGCTGCTCGAAGGAGGTCCGGCATGATCGTCACACCGTGCGTCCGTGGGAAGCTCCCCCTGGCCCTCCTGGCGCTGCTCGCCACGGCCGCGTGCACAGCCGGGAGGCAGGGCGAGCCGGAGCCGACCGCCCCCCCCAACATCCTCTACATCCTGGCCGACGACCTGGGCTACGGAGAGCTCGGGGTCTACGGACAGGAGCTGATCGAGACCCCGAACATCGACGCGCTGGCGCGCAGTGGCCTGCGCTTCACCCAGCACTACTCCGGCTCGCCGGTCTGTGCCCCGTCGCGGGGCGTCCTCCTCACCGGCCTCCACACCGGGCACGCCTACATCCGCGGGAACGACGAGATGGGCGATCGGGGCGACGTCTGGGACTTCGCGAAGATGGCCGAGGACCCGAACCTCGAGGGACAGCGTCCCCTGCCCGCGGGCACCCGGACGCTCGGGCGAGTGCTCCAGGAGACGGGATACGAGACCGGCTTCGTGGGCAAGTGGGGCCTCGGCGGACCGCTCACCGAGGGCATCCCCAACGAGCAGGGCTTCGACTTCTTCTTCGGCTACAACTGCCAGCGCCAGGCCCACACCTACTACCCCGTCCACCTGTGGCGAAACCGGGAGAGGGTGCCCCTGGACAACGAGATGGTCCCACCGCACACACCCCTCGAGGTGGGCGCGGACCCGAACGACCCCTCCAGCTACGCGCGGTTCCGCCTGAAGCAGTACGCCCCCGACCTGCTCCTCGACGAGGCCCTCCGGTTCATCGAGCGGGACCGGGACCGTCCCTTCTTCCTCGAGTTTGCCTCCCCGATTCCCCACCTCCCCCTCCAGGCGCCCGAGAGGTGGGTGGAGTACTACCAGGAGAAGCTGGGACCGGAGGAGCCCTCCACCGGCGAGCGCTACTTCCCCAACCGCACTCCCCGTGCCACCTACGCGGCGATGATCTCCACGCTCGACGAGCAGGTGGGGCTGCTTCTGGCGAAGCTCGACGAGCGGGGGCTCCGGGAGAACACCCTGGTCCTGTTCTCGAGCGACAACGGGCCGGCCTGGGTGGACCTGGCCTGGGGCGGGGCCGACACCACGTTCTTCGACAGCGCCCGCCCCTTCCGCAGCGACCGCGGTCGGGGCAAGGGGTCCGTCTTCGAGGGCGGCCTCCGGGTTCCCATGATCGCCGCCTGGCCGAGACAGGTCGCGCCGGGCTCGACGACCGACCACATCTCGGCATTCTGGGACGTCCTGCCGACCCTGGCCGAGGTCGCGGGGGCGCCGGTGCCGACCGACGTCGACGGAATCAGCTTCGTGCCGACCCTCCGCGGCCAGTCCGCCTCACAGGCACAGCACGAGTTCCTCTACTGGGAGTTCCCAGAGTACGGGGGCCAGCAGGCCGTCCGCCTCGGCAAGTGGAAGGGGATCCGGCAGAACATGTTCGAGGGGAACACGAGCGTCGAGCTCTTCGACCTGGAGGCCGACCTCGAGGAGAACGACGTCTCCGCGGAGCACCCCGACATCGTTGCCCGCATCGAGGCGATCATGGAGCGCGAGCACACTCCGTCGGAGATCCCGCGCTTCCGGTTCGAGGTGCTCGGGGAGAAGGAGCGGGCTACTCCTCCGCCCAGGTGAGGACGACCTTGGCCGCCTCCCCGCTCCGCAGGGCCGCGAACCCTGCCTGGTACTCCTCCGCGGGCAGGCGGTGGGTGATCATGGGGGTGATGTCGAGCCCGCTCTGGACCATGACCGTCATCTTGTACCAGGTCTCGTACATCTCACGGCCGTAGACACCCTTGATCGTGAGGCTGTCGAAGATCACCGTGTTCCAGTCGATGGTGATCGGCTCGCTCGGGATCCCCAGCATCGCCACCTTCCCGCCGTGGCACATGTTGGCCAGCATCTCGCGAAAGGCCGCACCGTTGCCCGACATCTCGAGCCCGACGTCGAAGCCCTCCTTCATCCCGAGCTCCTCCTGGACCTGGGGCAGCGGCCGCTCCCGGGTGTCGACGCTGAGGGTCGCGCCCATCCGGTCGGCAAGCGCGCGACGGCTCGGGTTGGGATCGGTCACGACGACGTGCCGCGCCCCGGCGTGGCGCACGACCGCGGCCGCCATGAGCCCGATCGGGCCCGCACCGGTGACGAGGACGTCCTCTCCGAGCACGTCGAAGGTGAGGGCGGTGTGGACGGCGTTTCCGAAGGGGTCGAAGCAGGCGAGAACGTCGGTGGAGATCGAGGCGTCGGCGCCCCAGACGTTGGTCATGGGAATGCAGATCAGCTCCGCGTAGGCCCCGGCCCGGTTCACCCCGACGCCCTGGGTGTGGGGACACAGGTGGCGCCGGCCGGCCATGCAGTTGCGGCACCGTCCGCAGACGATGTGGCCCTCGCCGCTGACCAGGTCGCCGGGCTTGAAGCCGGTGACGTTGCTCCCGATGGTCTCGACGCGACCCACGAACTCGTGGCCGACCACCAGACCCATGGGGATCGTCTTCTGGGCCCAGTCGTCCCAGTTGTAGATGTGGACGTCGGTCCCGCAGATGCCGGTCTTCAGGATCCGGATCAGGACGTCGTTGATCCCGGGCGCGGGGACGGGCACCTCCTCCATCCAGAGGCCGGGCTCCGGTCGGGACTTGACGAGGGCCTTCATCGTGCGTGCCATGGAGTACCTCCGTTGTTGAAAGCCTCCACTATAGTGCGCCGGGGGCCCTAGGGCGAGGAGGAGCTGGCGGGCAAGCGGAAGCTCACCACGGTGCCGCCCTCGGGGCGGCCGTAGATGCGCAGGGTGCCCCCGTGGGCCTCGACGATCTCCCGACACAGGGGGAGACCCACCCCGGCCCCCGAGGCCTTCGTCGAGTAGAACGGCAGCAGCGCCTGGCGCATCACTTCCTCGCTCATGCCCTCGGCCCCGGTCGAGGACCTGCACCCGGGTGGCGCCGTCGGGGAGGCGGTCGACCTTCACCTCGATCTCCGCCTCTCCGTCGGACGCCTCCTGGGCGTTCTTGAAGAGGTTGATCATGACCTGCTCGAGCTGAGTGGGATCGAAGTGGCCCGGAGCGCCCGGCGGCTCACCCACCAGGTCGAAGGCCGACACCTTCCGCAGGCCCTCGAGCCACTCCCCCCAGTCCACCGACTGCCTGGCCGGCTTCGGCAGGCGGGCGAACTTCGCGTAGCCCTCGAGGAAGCTGGTCAGGTGGTCGACACGCTCGCGGATGGAGTCGTAGACGGACTCGAGGCGGTGCAGCTGGTCTGGCCGGCTGGCGATGAGCTTGCCGGAGTGAGCGAGCGAGGAGATGGGCGCCAGCGAGTTGTTCAGCTCGTGGGAGATGATGCGGATGACCTTCTTCCAGATCTCGACTTCCTGTCGGGCCAGCTCCACGGTCATCCGCCGGAGCAGGTACAGGGTGTGGCGCCGGCGGTTGAGAAGGAAGTGCCGCTGGGCCAGGTGGTAGGTCTCGGGCTCCTCGGCCACGTCCACGGTGAAGATGCCGTCGGTCTCGCTGGCCAGAATCTCGCGCAGCGTCTCCGGACACCCGTCGAGGATCTCCTGGAAGCGCCCTCCCCGGAGCCGCTCCCCGCCCATGAACAGGCGACGCGCCTCGTGGTTCTCGTAGACGACCCGGTCGAGGGCGTTCACGAGGACGATGGCGATCGGCGACTGCTCGAGGGCGGCCTGCAGCAGAAGCTCTCGCTGGCGAATCTGGCTCCTCTCCTCCTGGAGCGTCTTCCCCACCTGGTTGTAGAGGCGGACCAGCTCCCCCAGCTCGTCATCCCGATCGGTGGGGATCCGCACGCTGAAGTCGCGGTCCTCGAAGCTGCGGATGCCGTCGGAGAGAGCCGCCAGGGTCGTGCTCAGCGGGCGCAGCAGCCGGCCAGCGCCCCAGACGACGAGGGGCAGCGTGACCCCGAGAGCAACGAGGGTCACGAGCCAGACCGGGAGCGGCGTGTGGTGCCAGCCCGCCGCCATGAGGCCGGCGGAGACCAGCAGGGCGAGGGTCATCAGCGCGGCGAGCCGTCCCGCGATCGAGAAGGGGCGAGAGCGAGCGACGGGCCCTGCTTCCGGCTCGTCGGACAGCTCAGGCTCCGGGACGCTTGCGTCGGCCATGTGATCTCAGGACGCCCTCATTGTTGGGCGCGGACCATCCTGAGGGCAAGGATGCGATCCCTGCGGCGTCAGGAGAACCGTGTCATTCCGAGCCCGTCGGCTGGGACGGCGGGCGAGGAATCTGATGCCGGAGACTCGAGCAGCAGACCCCTCGTCGCATGCTCAAACGACGGGCTCCTCGGGGTGACAGTGCTTTGCCAAGGCATCCGGCCGGGCCGGCACCCGGCTCGGAGTGACGGCCTGTTGCCTCACTCCCTCGGCCGCCGCTCGAGCACGATGCCAAGACGTTCCATCTTCCGGTAGAGCGCCTGGCGGCTGAGGCCGAGTGTCTCCGCGGCGCGAGCGACGACACCGTCGGCGTCGACGAGGGCCTGCTCGAGCCTGGCGCCGCTCGGCATCCAGCGGACCCGGGGACGGCGTCGCCGCAGGCGTGGCGCCGCGGGTCGGCGTTCCAAGATCGAGGTCGGGCAAACCGATGGCACTACCCGTGGCCGTGAGCATCGCCCGCTGCATGCGGTTCTGGAGCTCGCGGACGTTGCCTGGCCAGCGGTACCGCACCAGCGCCTCTGCCGCCTCCGGGCTAAGCTCGGGCGCTTCCCTCCCGGACTCGTCGCGCCGCCCGGGCGAGGAAGTGGCGCGCCAGGGGGAGCACGTCCTCGGGACGCTGTGCGAGGGGGGGCACCACCAGCTCGAGCACGTTCAGCCGGTAGTAGAGGTCCTCCCGGAAGCGTCCCTCGGCCACCGCCTTCCTCGAGGTCGGCGTTCGAGGCGCTGATGATCCTCACGTCGGCCCGCCGCGTGGCGCTGCTCCCCAGGCGCTGGTACTCGCCGCTCTGCACCACCCGCAGGAGCTTCACCTGCCCGGCCAGCGACAGCGCGTCGATCTCGTCGAGGAAGAGCGTGCCCCGGTCCGCGGCCTCGAAGCGGCCGACCCGCAGGCCCCTCGCCCCGGTGTAGGCGCCGGCCTCGGCACCGAAGAGCTCGGCCTCCATCAGCTCCTCGGGCAGGGCCCCCACGTTGACCCGCACGAACGGCGCCGCCCGACGGGGCGAGTTGGCCTGGACGATCTCCGCCACCTTCTCCTTGCCGGCGCCGCTCGGACCGGTGACCAGCACCGGAGCGTGGGAGGCCCCCACGTTGACGCCAGCGTCACGAGGCGGTGCATCGCGTCGCTCTCGAAGACCAGGCCGCACAGGTCGTGCTGGGCGGCGAGCGCCTCTCGCGCCTTGCGCCCGCTCCGCTGCAGTCGGCGGTTCTCGAGCTGGAGCTGGCGCATCTTCAGGAAGTTCTGGACGCTCAGCACGAGCTTCTCGTCGTCCCAGGGCTTGGCCAGGTAGTCGCTGGCCCCCTCCTTGACGAGCTGGACCGCGGTCTCGAGCGACGCCCAGGCGGTGATGAGCAGCACCGGCATCTCGGGATCCGCCTCGTGGATCCGACGGAAGAGCCGGATGCCGTCCTCGCCCGAGGTCTTCTCGGCACCGAAGTTCATGTCCTGGATGAACGACGCCGATGTCCCCGTCCTGGAGCCGCTGGACCGCCTCCTCGGGGGAGGCCGCGGCGAGGCTGGGGATGTCGTGGAGATCGAACAGCACGCCCAGGGCGTGAGCCACCGCCGGCTCGTCGTCGACGATCAGGACCTTGAGGCGCCGGTCGGCCATTGGCTCATTCTGACAGGCCTGTCCATTCCGCCCGGACGCCGAGACGCTCACACCGTGCGCGTGGCCAGGACCGGCGGCACCGTCGTCCCCCGCAGGGCGGGGACCAGGGCCGCCATCAGGCCCGCGAGCCAGAGCACCAGCATGCCGGTGGCCACCTGGGTCCAGCCGATGCGGCTGACCTCCGCCGAGTGCGCCAGGGCGAAGTTGAGGCCGTAGGTGAGCACGAGGCCCAGCGCCAGCCCCATGCTCGTCACGAGCCAGTTCTCCACCAGGAAGTAGCGGAGGATGGCCCCCCGGGTCGCCCCCAGGGCCCGGCGCGTCCCGATCTCTCGGGTGCGCTGGGTCACGGAGAAGGAGGTCAGGCCGATGAGGCCCAGGGAGGTCACGAACACCAGCAGGACGCTCAGGACTGCCCAGCATCCCGGCGACCACCATGTTGGGGCGGTAGGTGTGGGCCTTGATCTCCTTCAGCGTGCGCACGCTGACGATCCGGCCCTCGTTCACTCGGAGGAGGGCTGTCGTCCAGCGTCGTGTAGAGGTCGTCGACCATACCCGGCTCGGCCCGGACCATGTAGCGGGACCGGCGAGTGCTGGCCGGCATGCCCGGGTGGAGCACCACCCGCTCGGCCCAGGCGGAGTGGGGCCAGGAGCCCTGCATGCGGGCCAGCACGCCGACCACGACGTTGAGGCTCGACCCGTCGACGGACTCGATGGTGCGCCCCACCGCGTCACCCCCGGGGAACAGCAGGTCCGCCACCTCCTTGGTGACGATCACTGGTCGCGCCGCGGTGGCGAGCACTCTCGCCTCCTCGCCCTGATCCTCCCCGACCTCTGGCTGCGGGAAATCGGTCTCGACGAAGTCGCGTCCCGCGATCAGCTCCACCCCCAGGGTCTCGAGGGCGTCGGTGCCCACCCTGAAATACGGCGTCCCGATCGGCTCGATCTCGGTCCCGCTGGCCCGGCGGGCGTGGTTGCTGCCGCTGCCACTCAGGGGAATGGCGTGGGTGCCAGTCGCTGCCCGCACCCCTGGAAGTGCCCGCAGGACCCGCAGGTCCTCCTCGTAGCTGGCCCGGACGTACTCCTCGTCGTCGAACTCGGGGGCGATGGGCTCGCTCTCCACCACCAGCAGGTTCTCTTCGTCCATTCCCGTCGGGCGCTGCATCTTGGCCTGCTCGTCGCCGATCATGTTGAGGCAGTTGGCCACGATCGCCAGGGTCAACGCGATCTCGAGGGTGATGAGCCAGAAGCGGCTCTTCTGGTGGGTCAGCGCTCGGAAGATGGGGCCGATTTCCATGGTCGGGCTCCTCACTGGGCCTTCAGATAGGCACTGGGCTGTATGCGGCAGATGCGCCAGGCGGGATAGGCGCCGGCGACCATGGCCGAGGCCAGGGACAGGGCCAGGGCCACGAGGTACATGTCAGGTCGAGGGGGAAGCTCGAACTGGGAGTCGAACTGCCGGGCGACCAGCGCCAGCCCCCCGGCGGACAGGGCCAGGCCGACGAGCCCACCGATGACTCCGATGATCTCGCACTCGATCAGGTGCTGGACGAACACCCAGCGACGGCTCGCCCCCAGGGCCCGGCGAACGCCGATCTCCGGAGCCCGGGCCAGGAACTTGCCCAGCAGGATGCCGATCAGGTTCACCGAGCAGGCCAGCGAGGAAGAGGAGGGCGAGGATCCGCAGCGCCCGGATCTGCTCGGGCACGACCTCCCGGTAGCGCAGCCATCCCATCACGTCGCGGAGCCGGTTGTTGAGAGGCCTCTGGAAGCGGCCCAGCTTCTTCTGCTCGGCCGACGTAGGCGTCGAGGAAGGCGCGATAGCGCTCACGCTGCTCCTCGGTGTCGAGCTGGACCCACATCTGGATCCAGACCACCTCCGACTGCAGGAACCCCTCGTAGTCGTCCGGGTACGGCTGCCAGGCCGATTTGTTCCCGGCCGAGGCCACCTCCATCTCGGTGCCGAGACGGAAGGGCATGTAGATCTCCTCGGCCTCGTCGAACGGGCCGTTGTGGGTGTCGTAGAACTTGGGCATCGGGCGCCAGGGCTCGAGGACGCCGACGACGCGGAGGTCCCGGTCCTCGATCCGCAGGGTGCGCCCGACGCTGTCCTCGCCCCCGAACAGCCGCTGGTTGATCGCGTGCCCCAGGACGACGACCGGCTCGGGGCCCCGGTCGGCCCTCGTGGCCCCAGGCCGACCCGAAGCGGAACGGGACCTCGAACATGGGGAAGAAGTCGGCAAAGCAGAGGCGCACGCTCTCCCGGAAGGGCCGCGCCGTCGTTGGGCGGATGAACGGTGAGGTAGCCCCTGTACATCCCGCTCTGCATGGGTCGGGATGTCGCTCTCCATGAGGCCGACCATGTCCATGTGGGTGAGCTGCACCGGGGGCTCCTCGGGCTCGTCCGCCTCGAAGGGCCGCTCGGGGTCCCAGCTGTCCACCTGGACGTAGTGCAGACCGGTCGCTCTTCGAGGGAATCGGGTTGCCCGCCCAGCATGTAGTGCAGGGTCACGAAGGTCATGGCCACCGCGATGCCCAGGGCGATGCCCCCGATCATGAGCAGGGTGAGAACCGGGCTCCGGCGAAGACTCCGCAGGGCGAGACGGACCTGGTAGGCAAGCATCGTCGACCTCACGCCGGTGACGCGGCGGCCTCGGGCGCCGGGGTTGAACAGGGGAGCCGGCTCGACGGCGTCGAGGTCGATCAGCTTGCCGTCGAGCAGGTGGATCTGGCGCGACGCCCGGTTGGCCAGCTCCGGATCGTGGGTGACCATGACCACCGTGGTGCCCGCGGCGTTGATCCCCTCGATCAGGTCGAGGATCTCGCTGGCCATGGCCGAGTCGAGGTTCCCGGTGGGCTCGTCGGCGAGGATCAGCCGCGGCTGACCGGCGAGGGCCCGGGCGATGGCCACCCGCTGCTGCTGGCCACCGGAGAGCTGCGAGGGGCGGTGCCTCATGCGCGAGCCGAGGCCGACGGTGGCCAGGGCCTCCTCGATGGCCTTGCGCCGCGCGGCGCCGCCCAGGCCCCGATAGCGCAGCGGCACGTCGACGTTGTCGAAGACGTTGAGGTCCGGGATCAGGTTGAAGGTCTGGAAGATGAAGCCGATCTTCGAGTTGCGGATCCGCGACAGCGCGGCGTCGCCGAGGCGGCTGACGTCCTGACCGTCGAGCTCGTAGCGGCCACCGTCGAAGGTGTCGAGCAGACCGGCGACGTTCAGAAACGTCGTCTTGCCCGAGCCCGACGGGCCCATGACCGAGACGAACTCGCCCGTCGTCCACCTGGACGCTGAACCGGCTGAGCGCGTGGGTCTCGACGTGCTCGGTGCGGTAGACCTTCTCGACGTTCTCCATCAGCAGCATGGTCGTCTCCTAGTCCCGAAGATAGACACCGTCGGCGCCCTGGAAGCGCGCGGTGTCGGAGATGATGATCTGGTCGCCCACCTCGAGCCCGCTGACGATCTCCACCTCGTCCACGCTCGCGGCGCCCGCCCGGATGTCCCGGCGCACGGCCATCCCGGCATCGACGACGTAGGCCTCGTGCCCGCCGCCGTTCTCGAGGAAGGGACCGCGGCGAACCTTGAGGACGCCGGTCTTCGACTCGAGGACCAGCCGGGTCGAGACCCGCTGGTTCTGCCGCAGTCCCTCGGGCGACGTCGTCGCCGAAGCTCACGATACCCCGCACCTGGCTTCCCTCGACCTCCGGCGAGATGCTCTTGACCCGGCCGTCGTACTCCTGGCCGGAGTAGGTCACGACCGCCGGCGTTCCCGGGCCGATCTCGTCGGCGTAGCCCTCGGGGACGAGGACCTCGATCTCGAAGGCCGACAGGTCGACCACCGCCACGAGGGGCTGGCCCGTCGTCACCGAGTCGTGGTCCTGGACGTCGAGCCGGGAGACCAGGCCCGCCACCGGGGCGCGGACCGCGAGCTCGCTCCACCTGCCGCTCGAGGTCGGACACCACCAGCCGCTGTCGCTCGACGTCCAGCTCGCGGTTGCGGATCTCCAGCTCCAGGCTCTCCCCCTCGAGCTCGGCGCTCTCCCGGGCGTGGGTCAGCGCGAGCTCGGCGCGGCGCAGGTCGTCCTGTGCCTTCTCGTACTCCACGGCGTTGAGCAGGCCCGCGGCCCGGATCTCCTCGGCCCGCCGCATGGCCCGCTTCGCCGCCTCGAGCTCGACGACGGCCAGGTCGACGGCCTGCCGGTCGGCGAGGATCTTCTGTCGCGCCTGGATCCTCTGCCGGCCAAGGTCGGACTCGAGGCCGAGAAGCGACGACCGCTCCTGCTGCAGCCGGCTCTCGAGCTCGGGGCTCGAGACCACCGACGAGCACCTGGCCTCTCTCGACCACGTCGCCGGCCCGCACCTTCAAGGCCACGATGCCCGTCGCGGGGCTGGACGTCGTGGGGTGGAAGGCGGCGACGATGCGCCCCTGGACCGAGACGTCTCGCTCGAGGTCGCCTCGCACCACGGTGGCCAGCCGCACCTTCGCCAGATCGATCGAGCGCTCGGCCCTCAACCAGCGGCTGAGCGACGGGGCGATGAACGCGACGACCACGAGCACGACGACGAGGAGGATCCCCGGCACGATCAGTCTCTTCGCGAGCGGCCGGCTGCTCCCGATCGGCTGGTCCATGGCTGAGGCGTCCTGGATCATCTGAACTCTCCCTGCGTCTCTCAGTGGCAATGCCCCTGCCAGCCCTCGCTCCACCGCTCAAGACCCTGATTCGTCGAGGTTTGCCTCGCTCGGACGCGTCCCCGCGGAGCCGCGGGCAGTGACACCTGTCCGTCGAACACCCGGACAGGTGTCCGGGTAGGGAGCTCGAGCCGCGTTGTGGGGTGCCGTGCTCGTGGCCGCTGCGGCACCCCGCGAGCGGGAGAGAAGAGCGGTGACCGGAGGGCGCCAACCGATGTAGCATGGCGTCATCGGTCTTGCTCAGACAGGTGGGTGACGACCCGGGGGGTATGACCGGGCGCACTCGGAGTGACGTCCGCCGCTGCGGGCAAGAGGTGGAGACGATGGCGCGGCCGCTCCCGGAAGACAACGCTCTCCGGCGATTGCACGCCGAGTACGCCACGGTGCGGGCCCTCGCGGAGGCGGGCTCGCTCGCCGAGGCCGCCCCCCGCATCCTCCAGGCCATCTGCGAGACCTTCGACTGGTCCTACGGCGGCCTGTGGCGCGTCAATCCCACGGGAGGCGTCCTGAGCTGCGTCGAGACGTGGACGACTCCCTCGGGCCCCGGTGCGCGGCTCGCCGCCGAGAACCTCGAGACGAGGCTCGAACCGAGCGAGGGCCTCCCCGGACGGGTGTGGTCGCGCCACGAGCCGATCTGGATCCCCGACGTCGCGCGCGAGACCGAGTTTCCCCGATCCGCCGTCGCGGCGGACCAGGGGCTTCACACCGCGCTGGGTGTCCCCGTCCTCTTCAGGGGACGCTTCCTCGGCGTGATGGAGTTCTTTGCCGAATCCATTCCCGAGCCCGATCTCGGCCTCCTCGAGATGCTGACGACGATCGCCAGCCAGATCGGCCAGTACATGGAGCACAAGCGCACCGAGGAGGAGCTGGCGAAGCTGTTCCGAACCTCGCGCGACATGCTCTGCATCGCCGACTTCGAAGGCTATCTGCTGCGAGTGAACCCGGCCTGGGCCCGGACGCTGGGCTACACGGAGGAGGAGCTCACCTCCCGCCCGTACATGGACTTCGTGCATCCCGACGATCGCGAGACCACCGTCGCCGAGGCCGATCACCTGTCGGGAGGTGAGAGCGTCCTGCTCTTCGAGAACAGGTACCGGTGCAAGGACGGCTCCTACCGATGGATGTCCTGGAACTCGATACCCGTCGAGAAGGAGGGGCTGATCTACTGCTCGGTCCGAGACGTGACCGAGCAGAGACGCGTGGCGGCGGAGCTGAAGGAGGCCCGCGAGGCCGCCGACGCCGCCAACCGGGCCAAGAGCGACTTCCTCGCGAACATGAGCCACGAGATCCGCACGCCGATGAACGCGGTGATCGGCATGACGGAGCTCCTCCAGGACACGCCGCTGAGCGCCGACCAGCGGGAGTACGTCGACACGCTCAGCGATGCCGCGGAGTCGCTCCTCGGGCTCATCACCGACGTCCTGGATTTCTCCAAGATCGAGGCGGGGATGCTCGAGCTGAGCCCCGTCGAGTTCGACCTCCGCGAGGCGCTGGAGAACACCCTGCGGACGCTCGGCCTGCGTGCGCACCAGAAGGGGCCTGGAGCTCGTCTGCCGGGTGGCCCCCGACGTCCCCGAGACGCTGGTCGGCGACGCCCCCCGCCTCCGCCAGGTCGTCCTCAACCTGGTCGGCAACGCCATCAAGTTCACCGAGCAGGGCGAGGTGGTCCTGCAGGTCGAGAAGGAATCGGCGGGTTCGGGAGAGGCGGTCCTGCGATTCGTGGTGACGGACACCGGGATCGGGATCGCGCGCGACAAGCAGGGGGTGATCTTCGAGGCCTTCGCCCAGGCGGACGGCTCCACCACCCGCGAGTACGGCGGGACCGGCCTCGGCCTGGCCATCGCCGCCCGTCTCGTCCGGCTGATGGGCGGATCGGTGTCGGTCGAGAGCGAGCCCGACCGGGGCAGCCGGTTCACGTTCACCTGCCGCTTCGGGCTGCCGGCGGTGATCGGGCCCCGGCCGCGGGCGCCGGAGTCGCTTCGCGGTCTCCGCGTGCTGGTGGTCGACGACAACGCCACGAACCGCCGCATCCTGGAGGAGATGCTCGGCCACTGGGAGATGCGCCCGAAGGCCGTGGCGGGCGGCAAGGCCGCCCTCGCCGAGATGAAGAAGGCCGTCCGGGACGGGAGCCCCTACCCGCTGGTGCTGCTCGACGGGAACATGCCGGGCATGGACGGCTTCGCGGTGGCCGAGCGCATCCGGGAGCACCCCGAGCTCGTGGGCGCCTCGATCATGATGCTGACCTCTTCCGCGCGGCCCGGGGACCGGGCCCGCTGCCTCGAGCTCGGGGTCGCCTCCCACCTGTCCAAGCCCGTCAAGCGGTCCGACCTCTTCGACACGATCGCCCAGGTCCTCGCGCGCCAGCCCGGACCGCCGCTCCGGCGGGCACGGCCGACCGCGGTGCCGCACGCGGAGGGGTACCGGCGGCTGCGCGTTCTCGTCGCGGAAGACAACGTCGTCAACCGGCAGGTCGTGATGGGGTTCCTCGACCGCGCGGGGCACGCGGCGGTGGTGGTGAGCACGGGGACCGAGGTCCTGGCCGCGCTCGAGCGGCACGATTTCGACCTCGTCCTCATGGACCTGCAGATGCCGGAGCTCGACGGCCTCGAGACCACGCGCGCGATCCGCAAGCGAGAGCGGTCGACGGGAGCCCACATCCCCATCGTGGCCCTGACCGCTCACGTCGTGAAGGGGGACGCGGAGCGGTGCCTCGAGGCGGGAATGGACGCCTACGTGGCCAAGCCCCTGCGGGCACGAGAGCTCTTCGGCGCGATCGAGAGCGTCCTCGATCCGGCACGACGGCGCCCCGGCCCCGCCGGTCGCCCCCCTGACGAGGTGGTCGACAAGACACGCCTGCTCGAGCGGGTGGGTGGGGATCGCAGGGCCCTCGGGGAGCTGGTCGAGCTGTTCCTGAACGACGCACCCCGCCTCCTGGCGCTCATCGGCAAGGCCGTCAAGGCCAGGGATGCCCGCGCGCTGCAGGCTCGCCGCCCACACCCTGAAGGGGGCGGTCTCTAACTTCGCGGCTCCGGCGGCCACCGAGGCGGCCTCGCGTCTGCAGCAGATGGGCGAGAGCGGCAAGCTCGGCGACGCCCGGGCCGGCACGAAGGTCCTCGAGCGTGAGCTCGAGCGGCTGCAGGACGCCCTCGCCGCGCTCGTCTCGACACCGGAGGACGACTGAGACGGTCGCTCTTCGGCGAAGCCTTCGTCACGAGCTCACCGGCAGCAGAGGCGGGGCATCACTCCGATGCGGGGTTCAGGAGGGGTTTCGCGCGGTGGAGAGCAGCCGTGGCGGGCCGTCGCGCGTCGTCTCACGCCGCACACGACGGGCGTGGCCCGAATGATCCTCAACACGGCATTCAGGTCACGAGAATCAGTCCAGGTACTTCACGAAGACGACCTCGTTCTGGGCCTCGTTGTAGAGGAGCTCGTCGACCATCGCGCGGGTGAGCACGAGACCGAAACCTCCGGGGCGAAGGCCCAGCTCCTCCCTCACCGTCGCATGCTCCATGGGGTTGTCCGGGGGGTTGGAGACAGCAGCGTGGCGGAGGCCCTCGAAGCTGAAGCCGCCTCCCGGGTCCGAGATCCGGTAGAGCAGCATGCGCTTCGCCCGCAGGTAGGAGATGCGAACGGTCTGCTCGGGATCGAGCGCGCCCCCCCACTCGATGGCGTTGTTCAGAAGCTCGCGGAACGCCTGCCCGACGCTGCTCCTCACGTCCTCGGGAAGGTCCGCCTCGAGCTGGCCGAGGACGGCCTGGATTCGCGCGGCCACCTCGCGGTCGCACGGAACCACCAGCTCGACCCAGTCGGGCTTGGCCGAGATCACCTCGATCGGTCGCTCCGGACCGGCGTCGAGGACCTCCCGGATGAGCGTCGTGAGCTCCTTCGGCTCGATCGGCTTGGTGACGTAGCGGCAGGCGCGCTCGCGGAGCGCCCTCAACACCGTCTCCGGGGCATCGTCCGCGGTCATGACGATGACCTTCGGGGGCGAGGGCTTCTCGCGCAGGCGGGCCATCACCTCGAGGCCATCCATGCCCGGCATCCACACGTCGAGGAGGACCAGGTCGAATCGCTCGCGGTCCAGCCTCTCCAGGGTGGAGCGGCCGTCCTCGGCCGTCTCGACGGAGAAGCCGGCGGATCCGAGCTGGAGCTGGATCAGGTGACGGGTCGATCGATCGTCGTCGACGACGAGGATCTTCTCCACGGCTCCCTCGCTCGAGAGGCTGCTCCCCTCTTCGTCACGGAGAAAGGCAGCCGACAGGGTGCGGGCCACTCTGAGATGATGCCGCCATCCTAGGTCGCGCGGGCTTCCACCGTCAAGGGCCGCTCCCCCGGTCCCGAGTGGACGACACCGCCCGGGCCCGGCACAATGGGGGTCGGGCTGCGGATCACCGCAACGCTTCGGGAGGGCTCACAGAACCGTGCGACTCATCAGACACGCAACCGTCGTGGCCGTGGCCGTCGCTGCCGTCGGCTTTGCCGGCTGCCGCTCGGCGGCCCCCGAGATCTCTCCGGACGCCGCGATCGGCGCCGAGGACACCCCGGTCGCGGACGCGGCGGTGGAGACGGAAGCCGTGCCCCCGGAGCCGGCGGCGCCGCTCGACCTCGAGCCCCTGGACGCGGAGCCGGAGGAGGCCACCGTCGCCGACGCCCCGCCCGAGGACGAAGAGCTCGACGAGGCGATGCCGGCCGGGGATCCCGAAACGAAGCAGAAGTGGGCCCTGGAGCTATGCCAGTCGGCGGAGCAGCTCCTCGACGAGGGCGACGTCGAGGGAGCGTTCTCCGCCCTCGATCGCGCCTACGAGCTGATGCTCCAGCTCCCCGGAAACGGGGACGATCGCTACCTGCAGGCAAAGGAGGACATCCGCCTCCTCGTGGCCGACCTCATCACCCGCCACTACCGGGCCGGTCGAGCGGCCGCGGCGCGGCCCACCGCCTCGTGGGACCTCGAGCTGCCCATGGTCGACAACGACCACGTGCGGCGTGAGATCCAGAGCTTCACCAGCAAGGAGCGCCAGCAGTTCATAGACGGCTACCGCCGCTCGGGAATGTACCGCCCGATGATCCTTGCCAAGCTGGAGGAGGCCGGTCTCCCCAGCCAGCTGAGCTGGCTCCCCATGGTCGAGAGCTGGTTCAAGGTCCGGGCCTACTCGCGCGCGGCCGCGGTGGGCATGTGGCAGTTCATCTCGTCGACCGGCCTGCGCTACGGCATGAGCCGCGACGCCTGGGTCGACGAGCGCTTCGACCCCGAGAAGTCCACCGACGCCGCCATCGGCTACCTGACCGACCTGCACGGGATGTTCGGCGACTGGCCAAAGGCCCTGGCCGCCTACAACTGCGGGGAGGCCCGGGTGGCCCGGCTTCAGCGACGCTCCCAGACGGAGTACCTGGACTTCTGGGACCTGTACGAGCTCCTTCCCCGGGAGACGCGGCGCTACGTACCGCGCCTGTTCGCCGCCATCGCCATCATCGAGGACCCGGAGAAGTACGGGATGACGCTTCCCGAGCCCGACCGCCCCGTCGAGACGGCCACGCTGACCGTGGAGAGAGCGGTCAAGCTCGAGGACCTCGACGCGCTCCTGGGCGTCGGGAAGGGCACCCTCGCCGCCCTGAACCCGGAGCTACGCTACAAGGGCACCCCGAAACGGGCCTACGAGATCCGGGTCCCGGCCGGGCGGGAGGAGACGCTGGCGGCGAGCCTCGACTCCGTCCCCGAGTGGAGGCCGCCGCAGACCCAGTACGTCGTGCACCGCGTGCGCCGGGGGCAGACCCTCTCGGTGATCGCGCGCCAATACGGCACCAGCGTCGGGGCGATCATGCGGACGAACAATCTCCGCAGCGCGCACCGGATCCGGGAAGGCCAACGACTGCGGATCCCGGTCCGGGGCTCGGGGGCGGTCCGGCGCACCTCGCGCACCGCGGTCGACGGGATCCACACCGTGCGCCGCGGCGAGACCCTCGGGGGGATCGCCCGGGCCTACGGCACCACGGTGAGCGCGCTCAAGAGGGACAACGGCCTCTCCTCGAACGTCATCCACCCCGGCCAGGAGCTGAGGGTGGGGCCGGCCTCGAGTGGCCCCTCCACCGCGGGCGGCGGCTCGGGGGCGAAGACCTACACGGTGAGAAGAGGCGACACCCTGGGCCGCATCGCCGACCGGCACGGCGTGGGCCTGTCCGTTCTCCTTCGGGCCAACGGCCTGGGCGGCCGGACCACGATCTACCCCGGCCAGGAGCTGGTCATCCCCTGATCTCATCCCGAGCGTGTCGTCGTTCGACCATCGCGCTCGGGATCTCGTGCAACGTCGAGTTCCGTCTCCAGGCCTTCGCCCCGCCTCTCCTGTTCCCTACCGGCTGGCGACGGGCCGACGGCCCGCGTCGTGGCGCATCTCGGCTGCCGTCTCCTCGATCTCGGTCAGGTCCCGCACCATCTCGCTCCAGCCGTACCAGAGGGCGTAGTCGGGGTTGGCGTGGAAGGTGCCCTGGAAGGCCCGCATCCGGTGCTTCAGGAACATCTCGAACAGGCGCTGCTCGAGGACGGTGGGCGCGTCGTGGAAGGCCAGCAGGTCCGGGAAGGCGTGATCGTACCCCTCGGGCTTCTCGAGGACCCGGTCCTCGTAGAGCCTGACCACGACGCGGATGGCCTCGGCCATCAGGTGGTCGGCCTCGCGGATCATGTCGTCGCCCTTCTGCAGCTGCTCCTCCGCGAAGCTGCGGGAGTGGCAGCGGGCGCAGACGTCCAGCATCTGGTCGCGTCCCACCTGCCAGCTCTCCTGCTCGAGGCGGGCGACGTCGGCCGCCTTCACCACGTCGAGCCGGCCGGTGGGGTTTCCCAGAGGATCGAGGACGCCCAGGCCCTGCAGGATGGTGACCTGGTCCGCCTTCCACTGCTCGTCCTCGGGCAGGGGCAGGCGCACGGCCAGGAAGCCCCAGGGAGCGCGGACCTCGTGGTTGCCCTGGTCCATGTGGCAGGTCTGGCAGGTGGGGGCGGCGGCGGACTCCGGGAGCACGCCGCCCTGCTTGAGGAGAGCGCGCACGCCGTGCTTGGAGGCCGAGTACATCTCCCACTGCGGATGGTCGAAGCCCATGTGGCAGGTCTGGCAGGCCTGGGGCTGGCGCGCCTCCTTCACCGAGAAGGCGTGGCGCGTGTGGCAGGCGTCGCAGGAGGCCAGGCCGAAGCCGCGGCCCTCCGTCTGGAGCTTGCGGATGTCGGCCTCGCTCTTGATGCCCAGCTTGTGACACCCGCCGCAGCCCTTCATGCCCTCCATCATGGCCACGGGCTGGGCGTGGGCGGTGGGCATGGCGTTCATGGCCGCCCAGGCCAGGGCGTGCTTGCCCTTCGTGAACTGGGCGACTTGCTCCTCGTGGCACTCCGCACAGGTCTCGGGGGTGGGGATCTTCGCGAGCTTCGGGTCGTCTGCGGAGTTGTGCGCCTCCCCGTGGCAGACGGCGCAGTCGACGCCGACCTCGGCATGGCGGCTGGTCTTCCAGTCACCGACGAGGCCGGGGGTGCGCTCACCGTGGCAGTCCACGCACGTCTCCGCGGCGGCCAGCGGCAGAGCCAGGGCGAGCGTCGCGGCAGTCAACAGGGCAGCACGAAGCATGAGCACCTCCTCCAACGAATGGGACGACTCGGCCGGGAGGATACTACGTGCCGGAGAGATCCGGCCCAATGATCGACGTCATACGGAGCTTCGAGCTTCGGGGACACAATACGCATCTCCCGTCCGCAGGAGAGGAAATGCGTATTGTGTCCCGGAAAGCCGGGAAAGCCGGAAACCGGTGATGGACGTCATGTGCCCGGAATTCGCCGAGCGGGAACGGCCGTCGCGCTACTCGGCGTCCTTGTCGCGGTCGAAGATCATCCGGACCTGGAGGGGCTTCTTGAGCCGCTTGTGCTCAAGCCGGTAGGCGACGATGAGGCTCTTCCCACCCGGCAAGAGGGTGTAGAGAGCCGCGATGCGGCCGCCGTCCTCGGACCTTCTCTCCAGGAGGAGCTGGTCTCCCTGCCACTGGATGGACGCCTTCAAGGTCCCACCCAGTGGGCCCCGGCTGGAGGCCTCCCGGCCGAAGTAGTAGATGGCGACCTCGTCACCCAGCCCGGTCTTGAAGTCCTTCTCGCTCTGCTCGACGGTCAGGTAGGCCGACTCCGGGTCCTCCAGGACGCTGAGCAGCCACTGGCGGATCCAGATCCGGACGATGTCCTTCTTGATGTCGCCGGTCGTGCTTTCGGGCCCGGCGGCCTCTTCGACCAGGGCCCGAAGATCGTCGCTGCGCCCCTCGTTGAAGACCCAGACCCCATTGAAGTCGGGCTTGCCGGCGGCGGCGGCGGCGACACCGGGCGCCAGAAGACCCAGGAGGGCGCCGAGAGCCAGGACTTGCGAGAACGTCGTCAGTCGCACCATGGAACCGAGGATACCTCGACTCCCGATCGGGGACCAACGCCAGGCGTTTCGGACGCTTCGGAGACCCCTCGGAAACCCTCGCGCGACCACCCGGGCTGGCAGACTTCGTGCTTCTCCTTCCGTCTTCAGGGCCGGCGTACGCAGAACTTTCGCCCCCTGGAAGGACCGGATCATGAGCAAGTACCGCATCGCGTGGCTGCCCGGCGACGGGATCGGCGTGGAGGTCATGGAGGCCGCTCGCATCGTCCTCGACGCGCTGGAGTTGGACGCGGAGTACGTCCACGGAGACATCGGCTGGGAGTTCTGGTGCCGCGAGGGCGACGCGCTGCCCCCGCGCACCGTGGAGCTGCTCGGGGACGTGGACGCCGCGCTCTTCGGCGCCATCACCTCGAAGCCGGTCAGGGCCGCGGCCGCGGAGCTCGACCCCGGGCTCCGGGGCCAGGGTCTCACGTACCGCTCGCCCATCGTCCGGATGCGGCAGCTCTTCGATCTCTTCGTCTGCCTCCGTCCCTGCAAGGCCTACGCCGGAAGCCCCCTGAACTACCGCGAGGGGATCGACCTCGTGGTCTTCCGGGAGAACACGGAGGATCTCTACTCCGGGGTCGAGTTCTCGCCGGTGCCCCCCGAGCTCGCGAGCGCCCTGGAAGCGCTGGCGAAGCCCTTTGGCCGCTTCGCCTCCCTGGGCGCCGACGACTACGCCATCTCCTGCAAGATCAACACGAAGATGGGCTCGGAGCGGATCGTCCGGGCGGCCTTCGAGTTCGCGAGGAGCCACGGCCGCCGGAAGGTGACGGTGGTCCACAAGGCCAACGTCGTGCGGGCCACCGACGGCCTCTTCCTCGAGCAGGCCAGGGAGGTGGCGAAGGACTACCCCGACATCGAGTGCGACGACGCGAACGTCGACGCCATCGGGATGTGGCTCCTGAAGGACCCCTTCAACTACGACGTCCTGGTGGCCCCGAACCTCTACGGGGACATCATCTCCGACCTCTGCGCCCAGATGGTGGGGGGGCTCGGCTTCGGCTGCTCCGGCAACATCGGGCAGAAGCTGGCGGTCTTCGAGCCGACCCACGGCTCCGCCCCGAAGCACGCGGGCAAGCGCAAGGCGAACCCCATCGCCACCATCCTGGCCGCCAAGATGATGCTGGACTGGCTCGGCGAGAAGGACAAGGCGAGCCGCCTGGAGAGGGCCACCGCCGACGTCATCGAGGAGGGCCACATCCGCACCTACGACATGGGCGGGAGCGCGGGCACCCTCGACATGGGGAAGGCGATCGCCGGCCGGGTGCCGGTCGCGAACCTCTCGTGAGCCGGGCCATGGGCGCCCTCGTCGTCCACGACGTCGGCATGCGGGACGGGCTGCAGATGGAAGAGCAGGTCGTCCCCACCGCGCGGAAGATCGCCTGGATCGAGGCGCTCCTCGGTACCGGGATCGACATCGTCCAGCTGGGCTCCTTCGTCCACCCGGTCAAGGTCCCCCAGATGGCGGACAGCGACCGCTTGTTCGAGCACTTCAGCGCGCCGGGCCGCAAGCCCGACACGGTGACGCTGTCGGGCCTCGTTCTCAACGAAAAGGGGCTCGAGCGCGGCCTCGCCTGCGGGGTCGAGATGTTCTGCATGGGGGTCTCGGCCTCCGAGACCCACAGCCGGAAGAACACCGGCATGGGCATCGACGACGCGACCCGGCGCATCACCGCCATGGCGCAGCGCGCGCTCGCGGCCGCGAAGAAGGTCCAGGTCTCGGTCCAGTCGGCATTCGGCTGCGGCTACGAGGGCCCGGTGCCCCGGGAGCGCGTGCTGGCGATCGTCCGGGTGTTCCTCGACGCCGGGCTCCGGAACCTGAGCCTCGCCGACACCGCCGGCCACGCCGACCCCGACGCGGTCGAGGCGCTCTACGCCGAGGTCCTGGCCCTGGACGCCGCCGTCGACTGCGCCTGCCACTTCCACAACACCTACGGCCTGGCGCTCGCCAACTGCTACGCGGCCCGGCGAGCCGGGGTGACGTCCTTCGAGGGGTCGGTGGCGGGTCTCGGGGGCTGCCCCTTCACCGCGGTGGCCGGCGGCAACACCTGCACCGAGGATCTCGTGCACGCGCTCCAGCGCTCGGGCCTCCGGCGCGACGTGGACCTGGCCGCCCTCGTCGAGGTGGCGCGGGACGTGGCCCGGTTCCTGGACCGCGACCTGCCGGGGGCGGTGTACCGGACGGGACCGATCCCCGAGGCCGCGCCCGTCCCGGAGGGATGACCCCATGCCCGCGCTTTCCGGAGTCTGCGTCCTCGACCTGACCAACGTCCTCTCCGGTCCCTTCTGCACCCTCCAGCTCGCGCTGCTCGGGGCCGAGGTCGTCAAGATCGAGAACCCCGAGGGTGGCGACCTCGCCCGCAAGCTCGGAAACGTCCCCGAGTACAACAAGCAGCTTCGGGGCACCAGCTTCCTCGCCCAGAACTCGAACAAGAAGTCGGTGACGCTGAACCTCAAGGACGAGGAGGGAAAGGAGATCTTCCGCAGGCTCGTGAAGGGCGCCGACGTGGTGGTGGAGAACTTCCGCCCCGGGGTCATGACCCGCCTCGGCCTGGGGTACGAGACCCTCGCCCAGATCAACCCCCGCCTGGTCTACTGCGGCATCTCGGGCTTCGGTCAGACCGGCCCCGACGCGAAGAAGCCGGCCTACGACCAGATCATCCAGGGGCTGAGCGGGGCCATGGACGTCAACGGCGACGAGCGGCTCCACCCGCTCCGGGCCGGCTTCCCGGTGTGCGACACCGTCGGGGGCCTCAACGCCGCCTTCGCCATCCTGGCCGCGCTCTACCACCGCGAGAAGACGGGCGAGGGGCAGGAGATCGACGTGGCGCTGCTCGATTCGATCATGCCCCTCATGGGCTGGGTGGCGGCCAACCTCCTGATCGGCGGCAAGCCACCGGTGCCCATGGGGAACGACAACTTCACCGCCGCTCCCTCCGGGAGCTTCGTCACTCAGGACGGGCACGTCAACATCGCCGCCAACAAGCAGGAGCAGTGGGAGGCCCTCACCGAGGTCCTGGGGGTCGAGGAGCTCAAGACCGACCCGCGCTTCCAGGAGCGCGACGAGAGAAAGAAGAATCGCAAGGCCCTCACCCCGCTCCTCGAGGCGAGGCTCCGGGAGCGCCCCACCCGGGCGTGGGTAGAGGCCCTGAACGCCCGGGGGATCCCCTCGGGCGACATCCTGCCGTTGGGCGCGGCCCTGGACCAGCCCCAGATCCGCCACCGGGGGACGCTCCAGACCGTGAACGTGGACGGCATCGGTGACGTGAGGCTCTTCGGTCTGTCGGCCCAGCTCAAGAGGACCCCCGGGGGCATCACCTCCCCCCCACCCGCCCTCGGCGAGCACACCGACGAGGTCCTGACCGGGCTGGGCTACACTCCGGAGCAGGTGGCGGCCCTCCGCGAACGAGGTGTGGTCTGACAAGGAGAACCCCATGGGTATGACCGTCGTCGAGAAGATCCTGGCCCGCGCCGCGGGGCGGGGCGAGGTGTCGGCGGGCGAGGTCGTGGAGCCGGCGGTGGATCTGGCCATGTCCCACGAGAACGCGGCCCTGGTGATCAACCAGTTCCTGGCGGTGTTCGCGGGGACGGGCCTCGAGCCGAGGATCTGGGACCCCTCGAAGATCGCCATCGTCTTCGACCACCGGGTCCCCGCGGAGTCGCCCAAGACCGCGAGCAATCAGAAGAGGGTGCGGGAGTTCGTGGCCGAGCAGGGCATCGCCCGCTTCCACGACATCCGCGGCGACGAGGGCGGGATCTGCCACCAGATCCTCCCCGAGAACGGGTATGTCCGGCCCGGGGCGGTGGTCGTGGGCACCGACTCCCACACCACGAGCCACGGCGCGCTGAACGCCTTCTCCTTCGGCATCGGGGCCACCGAGATGGCCAGCGTGTGGTCGCTCGGCGTGGTCCTGAACGTCGAGGTTCCCGGGACCATCAGGGTCGACGTCAGCGGCCGCTTCCCGAAGGAGGTTGGCCCCAAGGACCTGATCCTCCACCTGGTCGGCCGGCTGACCGCCAAGGGCGCCAACTTCCGGGTGATCGAGCTCCACGGCGAGACCATCCGCGCCATGTCCACCTCAGGGCGCCTCACCCTGTGCAACATGACGGTGGAGGCCGGAGCCACCTCGGGCGTCGTCCCCGGCGACGAGGAGACCGTCCGCTACCTGCGGGACGAGGCCGGGGTCACCGACGAGATCGAGCTCGTGCACCCCGACTCCGACGCCACCTACGAGCAGAGGATCGACGTCGACGTCTCGAGGCTGGAGCCGCAGATCGCCTGTCCCCACACCGTCGACAACGTCAAGCCCGTCGCCGAGGTCGCCGGCACGAGGGTCCACCAGGTCGTCATCGGCTCCTGCACCAACGGCCGCCTCGACGACATCGCCGCCGCCGCGAACGTCCTCCGCGGCCGGAAGGTGGCCCGCGGCACGCGCATGCTCGTCTTCCCCGCCTCCGGGCGCATCTTCCAGGAGGCGCTCGACAAGGGCTACGTCTCCGAGATCATGAAGGCGGGGGCGGTGGTCATGAACTCCGGCTGCGGCCCCTGTCTCGGGATCCACGAGGGCGCCCTCGGCGACGGCGAGGTGGCGCTGAGCACCACCAACCGCAACTTCAAGGGCCGCATGGGCAACCCGAAGGCGGAGGTCTACCTCTGCTCGCCCGAGGTCGCGGCCGCCTCCGCCCTCACCGGCGAGATCACGGACCCACGGAAGGGAGCCTAGCCATGCCCAGGGTGGTCTACACGGTCGGCGACGACATCTCCACCGACGTCATCTATCCCGGGCGCTACATGGCCACGGTGCTCCCCACCGAGACCCCGCAGTACGCCTTCGTCGACGACGCCGCCTTCAGCGCGAAGCTCAACGGGGGCGAGGTGCCGAAGGGCAGCATCCTCGTGGCCGGGAAGAACTTCGGCTGCGGCTCCTCGCGCGAGCAGGCCGCCTCGTGCCTGAAGGGCTGGGAGCTCACGATCGTGGCCCCCAGCTTCGCCCGGATCTTCCTCCAGAACGCCATCAACCTCGGCCTCAAGGTCGTGACCGCTCCCGACATCGAGGCCTCGGAGGGCGACGAGCTCGAGGTCTCGGCTCACGAGATCGTCAACAAGACCACGGGCCGGGCCTTCGCGGTGGAGCCTCTCCCGAGGTCGCGCCAGGCCATCATCGATGCCGGGGGGCTCATCCCCTACACCCGGAAGCGGGTGCTGGAGGCGGCCGGTCGGACCTGAGGCCCTCGTACCATCGCGCGGGGATCCGGTCGGGTGCCCCGCCACCATCCGAGAGGAGCACACTCATGCGCTGCCGGCTCGCGGTCGCACTCCTGGTCGCTCTCGCCACCACCGGCGTCGCCGCCGACGAGGACCCCTACCTCTGGCTCGAGGAGGTGGAGGGCGAGAAGGCCCTGGCCTGGGCGAAGGAGAAGAGCGCGGCCGACACCGCGGTGATCGAGGCGGTCCCGGAGTTCGGGGAGATCCACGAGAGGCTCCTCGAGATCGTCAGCTCCCGCGACCGCATCCCCACCCCGAGGATCCGCGGCCCCTGGATCTACAACTTCTGGCAGGACGCGGAGCACGTCCGCGGCCTCTGGCGCCGCACCTTCCTGTCGGAGTACGTCCGGGACTCCCCGGCCTGGGAGACCGTCCTCGACCTGGACGCCCTGGCCGAGGCCGAGGGCGAGAACTGGGTCTGGAAGGGGGCAACCTGCCTCCCCCCCGACGACCGCCACTGCCTGGTGAGCCTGTCCCGGGGCGGCGCGGACGCCGCCGTCGAGCGCGAGTTCGACACCACCGCGAAGACCTTCGTCGAAGGGGGATTCTTCCTTCCCGAGGCCAAGGTTCGTGTGGCCTGGAAGGACGTGGACACCCTGTGGGTGGGCACCGACTTCGGGAAGGGGTCGCTCACGACCTCCGGCTATCCCCGGTTCGCCCGGGAGTGGAAGCGGGGCACGCCGCTGGACGCGGCGACGACCGTCTTCGAGGCCTCGGTCGACGACGTCGCCGTCGCCGCCTCCTCGGACCACACGCCCGAGGGCCGGTACGATCTCGTCGAGCTGACCCCGGCGTTCTTCCGCGGCACCAGCTACCTGCGCCTGGGAGGGCGCCTGGTGAGGCTCGACATCCCCGAGGACGCACAGCTGAGAGGCTTCTTCAAGGAGCGGATGCTGGTCACCTTGCGGTCCGACTGGAGCGCCGGCGGCGTCACCTACGCGCAGGGCGCGCTCCTCGCCATCGACCTCGACGACTTCCTCGAGGGGGGACGCGACTTCGACGTCCTCTTCCGGCCGGAGGAGCGGGTCTCCCTGGCCGGCGTCGCCTCGACCCGCAACCACCTGCTCTACACCACCCTGGACAACGTCCGCGGACGACTCTACCGCCTCTCCCCCGGCGAGGACGGCTGGGAGAGGGAGGAGATCGAGCTTCCCGGCATCGGGACCGTCGAGATCGGCAGCACCAGCCGCGTCGACGACACCTTCTTCTTCACCTACACGGACTTCCTGACCCCGTCGAGCCTCTACCTGGCGCGGGGCGGCGCCGGGGCCGAGAGGGTCAAGGCGTCGCCCGCCTGGTTCGACGCCACCGGCATGACGGTCGAGCAGCACGAGGCGACCTCGGCCGACGGCACCCGGATCCCGTACTTCCTGTTCCTGCCCAGGGGGTTCGTGGCCGACGGCACCCGTCCCACCCTTCTCACCGCCTACGGTGGCTTCGAGGTGTCGGAGGTTCCGGAGTACTCGGGGTCGGTCGGCGCGGCCTGGGTGGCGCGCGGGGGCGTCTACGCCCTCGCCAACATCCGCGGCGGCGGCGAGTTCGGACCCGCGTGGCACCAGGCCGCGGTGAAGGAGAAGCACCAGAACAACTTCGACGATTTCATCGCCGTCGCTCAAGACCTCGTCGCCCGCGGGATCACCTCGCCCGCGCACCTGGGGATCGAGGGCGGCTCCCAGGGTGGCCTGCTGGTGGGCGGGAGCTTCGTGCAGCGGCCGGATCTCTTCCGGGCCGTGGTCTGCGCGGTGCCCCTCCTCGACATGAAGCGCTACAACAAGCTCCTGGCCGGGGCGAGCTGGATGGCGGAGTACGGCAACCCCGACACCGAGGACTGGGAGTACATGAAGCTCTGGTCGCCCTACCAGAACCTCGACCCGAAGGCGGACTACCCCAGGGTCTTCTTCTGGACCAACACGCGCGACGACCGCGTGCACCCCGCCCACGCACGCAAGATGGTGGCGAGAATGACGGATCTGGGCAGGCCCGTCTACTACTACGAGAACACCGAGGGAGGGCACGCCGCCGGCGCCAACCTCGAGCAGAGGGCCTACACCGGCGCGCTGACCTACGCCTACCTCTGGATGATGCTGCGGTAGAGCGGCTCACACGGCCGCCTCAAGGACCGCGGTTGTACTGGACCACCACTTCGACCGGCTTCTCCTTGGCGTTCACCGAGGCGATGATGCTCCCGCCGTCCTTCTGCCCGCTCACCATCGAGACCGATCCGTCGTCGCTCGAGTACGTGGTGACCGAGACCGTGTAGCCGGCGTCCTCGAGCTGGGCCTTGTAGAAGGCCGCCACGTCCGCGGCATTGGCGTCGACGGTGAAGCTCGCCTGCCCGGTCTCGCCGCTGGGACCCGTCGAGTGGAGCAGTGACTGCCGGGTCGTCGTGGCCGGGTGCGCCGGGATCCAGTCCGGGACCTCCCCGCCGCCCCCGATTCGGGTCTCGCCCTCCTGGGTGGTGATGGTCATGGCGCCTTCCCCGCCCTGTGTCTGACCGGTGATCTCCACCCGACCCTCCTCGGACTCGAACGAGATCCGTCCCTCCTCGATGTCCTCGTAGTTCAGGGTGACGACCTTCCCCGAGCTCTTCTCCCTCACGGTGATGGTCCCGTCTTCTTCGTCGCTGTCGACCATCTCCAGATCGGGGTTCATGCGGACGACGAGCTCGGCCGCCGCCTTCGTCGGGTTCTTCTCGAAATCGGAGGCGACCTCCTTCATCTTGCCGACCGCGAACCACCCGAGGACGGTGAACGCGATGCCGGCGAGGACGACGATCCCGCCGCATCCGATGGCGATCCAGGCCAGGACCGGCAGCCCCTTCCTGCCTTGGCTCGGGGCCCCCTGTGACGCTCCGTTTGTCATGTTCTCCTCCTCTTCAGCGCAGGTGCTCGGCGAAGAACGCCAGCGTCCGCTCCCAGGCCAGCTTCGCCGCCGCCTCGTCGTAGCGGGGCGTGGTGTCGTTGTGGAACCCGTGGTTCGTGCCCGGGTAGACGTGCGCGGTGTACCGGACCCCATTCGCCTTCAGGGCTTCCTCGTAGGCGGGCCAGCCCGCGTTGACCCTGTCGTCCTTCTCGGCGTAGTGGAGCAGCAGCGGCGCCTTGATCTTGGGCACGTCCTCGACCGGCGGCTGCCCCCCGTAGAACGGGACCGCGGCCGCCAGGTCGGGGATGCGCACGGCCAGCATGTTCGACACGCTGCCGCCGTAGCAGAAGCCCACGCAGCCCACCCGCCCGGTGCAGTCGGGGTGCGACTGCAGGAAGCCCACCGCGGCCACGAAGTCCTCGAGGAGCTTGTCCCGGTCGAGCTTCCTCTGCATCTCGCGGCCCTCGTCGTCGGTGCCCGGATAGCCGCCCAGAGACGTCAGGCCGTCGGGGGCCAGGGCCAGGTATCCGGCCAGTCCCGTGCGCCGGGCCACGTCCTCGATGTAGGGGTTGAGCCCGCGGTTCTCGTGGATGACCACGACGCCGGGGAGCTTGCCCTCGGCCTTCGCCGGACGGACGAGGTAGCCCTTGACCTTCCCGTAGCCCCCGGGCGAGTCGTACGTCACGTAGCCCGTCTGGAGGCGGTCGTCGTCGGGGGCGACCTGCTGGGCCTCGGCGTACTTCGGGCTGAGGCTCTCCAGCAGGGCGGCCGCGGTGACGCCACCGACCGCGTAGCGCTTCGCCGAGTCCAGGAACTCGCGGCGGCTGAGCCCCCCGTGCACGTAGCGATCGAACAGCTCGAGGACTCCCGGATCGAAGTCGCTGGCCTTCTTTCGTTCCATTTCGCTCACTCTCCCCCGAATCGAGCCGCGAACCGCACGCGACGCAACCCTCGGGCACAGGACTCCCCCGAAGAGGCCCCATCCGGACGCTCGTGGTCTCGTGATTCTCGACATGCTACGCCGCCGGCGGCGGCCCGCGCAACCGCGCTTGCGCGGGGGCGTGAAGCCCGTCGCGGGCCCGTGGGGGTCAGCGGCCAGTCAAGGGGCGACGCGGGTCGATTGGACGCCGGCCACCTCGAGGCAGGGCCACGGGCCGACCGGCCAGGCTCCGCCGTCCGATCATCGTCCAGTGGTCGGAGCGGTCGCTCCTACCGCGCCCACGACTCGACGCGCTGGCCGGTGTCGACGAGGATCTCCAGGTGGGTGGGGTGAGCCGCGCTGTGATGGACCCGGTGCCGCCGGGCCCGGTACGCCGAATCCGGCGCGGTCATGATCGACGGGACGAAGGTCTGGGGGTTGCGGTCGTAGAGCGGGAACCAGGTGCTCTGCACCTGCACCATCAGGCGGTGCCCCGGCAGGAACGTGTGATCGACGTGGGGCAACGGGACGGCGTAGGCCAGCGGCTGGCCCGGCTCGAGGGCCCGGGCCTCCTCGTAGCTCTCGCGGTAGCGCCCGCGGAAGATGTCGGCGCTCACCATGAGCTGGTAGCCCGACATCTGGAGGGACGAGGGGTCGTCGTCGGGGAAGACGTCGATGAGCTTGACGACCCAGTCGGCGTCGGTGCCCGTCGTCTCCGCGAAGAGCCGGGCCGTCACCGGCCCCCGGACCGTCAGCGGCTCCGCGAGCGGCTCGCCCACCCAGGTCGCCACGTCGGGGCGGCCGTCCACGAAGCGCTGGTCCTCGACGAGCCAGCGCCGCCACTCCGCGATCACCGGCGGGTTGGAGTAGTCCATGCCCCAGTTGGGGCGCGGCTCGTAGGGCACCGGATTCGACGGGTCCGAGACGTACTCGGTGGGCTCGGCGCCGGCGAGCGGGGGCGTGAAGCCCAGGCCGCCCCCCGGCTGCAGGTAGAGGCGGCGCCCCTCGCCGGCCGGGGGCCAGCGCTCGAACCGGCGCCATCGGTTCGCCCCCGTCTCGAAGACCGTCACCGGCGACGGCGCCGCCACCTCCTCGCCCTTCAGGAAGCGGTCCAGGAAGGCGGAGAGAACGTCCTCGCGGAAGCGCGCGGCGGTGTCCTCCCCGAAGTCGATCGCCCCCAGCTCGCTGCCGTCGGCGAAGTGCTGCCCGTGGTACCACGGGCCGGCGACGAAGAAGTTCATGTCGTTCCCGGTGTCGTGCCTCTCGAGGGCGGCGTAGACCGCCGGGGAGCCGTAGATGTCCTCCTGATCCCAGAACCCGTGAACGTGCAGCGTGGGCACCACCCGCTCCGGCGCCTCGAACCACCGGTCGGCAGCGCAGTCGCGCCAGTAGGGCCCGTAGCTCGGGTTGTCCACGAGGCGCGGCCACATCTCGTGCCGCTCGTCGAGACGGGGACCCAGGCCGGTGGCCGCCGCACCCTGGCCAAGCATGAACTCGTACAGGTCCTGGGGCGTGTAGGGATAGTTGGGCGACTCTCCCTTGCGCGTCTCCATCCCGTAGATGAACTCGAAGGCATAGAGGGCGCGGAAGGCGCCCCAGTGGAACCAGTCGTCCGCCTTCCACACGTCCACCACGGGGTTGAAGGGGACGGCGGCCACCAGCGCCGGGTGCGGCTCGCGCAGCGCGGCGAGGGTGAGCCACCCCGGGTAGGACGTGCCCCAGATCCCCACCCGCCCGTTGCCTTCGGGCACGTTCTTCGCGAGCCAGTCGATGGTGTCCCAGGCGTCCGTCGTCTCGTCCGTCCCCGAGGTGTTGAACTCTCCGCGGGGCACACGGTACATCGCGTAGTCGCCCTCGGAGCGGTAGCGACCCCGAATGTCCTGGACGACGTGGATCAGGCCTCCGCCCACCCACCTCGTCCCGCGCAGGACCGCAAGCCGCGTGGTGGCCCGGCCCTCGACCGCCCGCGACGCGTCGTAGGGCGTCCGCTCGAGGAGGATGGGCAGACCGCCGTGGGGGTCCTTCGGCACCAGGAGCATGGTGAAGAGCTTCACCCCGTCGCGCATCGGCACCATGGCCTCCCGCACGACGAAGTCGTCCTGAGGGTGGCCTTCGCGTCGAGGTGCCTCGGCGCGGGCGTGGGCGGGAGCGAGGGCCCCCAGGGCGAGCGCCAGCAGCACGGCCAACGACGAGACGACCCTCATGCCTCCTCCCTTGCTTCGAAGGTAGACAGTCTAGCGCAATCGTGGTCGTCCTCGGCGGCCCGCCGCCCCTTCCGGGTACCGCGCCCCATTGACTGCCGGCGAGGAGTGTGGCTTGCTCGGTGCTGCGGTCGTTGGAGGAGCTCGATTCCCCGGACCCGAAGAGGAGGTTCTTCATGAGTCGCATCACGCTCGGTGTCATCCTGGCCGCCGGACTGGCCGTCGGCTGCACTCGCCCGGACACCGAGGAGAGCGGGCCGGTCGACGTGCCGCGGTATCCGGCCGGCGCCTTCTTCGAGACGGTCACCTTCTTCGGCAACTCGTTCTCTCACGACGAGGAGCGACTCCTGGTCACCTCCGACGAGAGCGGCATCTTCAACGTGTACTCCCAGCCCTTCGACGGAGGCGAGCGCACCCAGCTGACCGAGTCCGAGACCGAGTCGATCTTCGGCGTCAGCTGGTTCCCGGGCGACGACCGCTTCCTCTACTCCGCGGACGAGGGGGGCAACGAGCTCGACCACCTCTACGTCCGGGAGCTGGACGGCGGCGGCGTGGATCTGACCCCGGGCGAGACCTTGAAGGCCTCCTTCGGCGGGTGGAGCGGGGACCGGAAGAGCTTCTACGTCAGGGCCAACGAGCGCGACCCGGCGACCTTCGACGTCTACCGCTACGCGGTGGACGGCTACGAGCGGAAGCGGGTGTTCGAGAACGACGGGCGCTTCTTCCCGGGCCCGGTCAGCGACGACGGACGGTGGCTGGCCCTGCAGCGGCCGATCTCCAGCGCCGAATCCGACGTCTGGGTGGCGGACCTTGAGAGCGGGGAGCTGACCCACGTGACCCCCCACGAGGGCGACGTCGAGCACGGCATCGTGACCTTCACCCCCGACAGCGCCGAGCTCTACTACTCGACGAACGAGCACGGGGAGTTCGACCAGGTCTGGTCCTTCGACTTGAGGACCGGGGACCGCCGCCCCGTGGTCGAGGCGGACTGGGACGTGTGGACGGTGTACTTCTCCGAGGAGGGCCGCTACCGCGTGACCGTCGTCAACGAGGACGCCTCGACCACTGTCACGGTCCTCGACACCGAGACCGGCGAGGAGCTGGCGATCCCGGGCCTGCCCACGGGCGACCTCGCCGAGGTGGGCTTCTCCCGGAGCGAGACCCGCCTCGCCTTCTATCTGACCCGCGACCGCGCACCCGCCAACCTCTGGGTCTGCGACCTGAAGGCCGGGGGAGAGGCCCGGCAGCTCACCCGCAGCCTCAACCCCGAGATGGAGGCGGAGCACCTCGTGGGCAGCGAGGTGGTGCGCTACCCGAGCTGGGACGGCCTCGAGATCCCGGCCATCCTCTGGCGGCCCCACGGCGCGACCGCAGAGAGCCCGGTTCCGGCAATCGTGTCCGTTCACGGGGGTCCGGGCGGACAGTCCCGGCGTATCTACAGCCCAACCACCCAGTTCCTGGTCAACCAGGGCTACGCCGTCCTCGCCGTCAACAACCGGGGGTCGAGCGGCTATGGCAAGACCTTCTTCCACATGGACGACCGCAAGCACGGCGACGTCGACCTCAAGGACTGCGTGGCGGCCCGGGGCTATCTCCAGGGGCTCGACTGGGTGGGCGGCGAGCGCGTGGCCATCATGGGGGGCAGCTACGGCGGCTACATGGTGGGCGCCGCCCTCGCCTTCGCTCCCGAGGCCTTCGACGCCGGCATCAACATCTTCGGCGTCATGAACTGGATCCGGACCCTGGAGAGCATGCCCGTGTGGTGGGGCGCCCAGCGCGAAGCCCTCTTCGACGAGATGGGCAACCCGGCCGAGGATCGCGAGCGCCTGGAGCGGATCTCGCCCCTCTTCCACGCCGAGAGGATCGTCAAGCCGCTGCTGGTGGTCCAGGGCGCCAACGACCCTCGAGTCCTCCAGGTGGAGAGCGACGAGATCGTCGAGAAGGTGAAGGCCAACGGCGTGCCGGTGGAGTACGTCATCTTCGACGACGAGGGGCACGGATTCACGAAGAAGAAGAACCGCATCACGGCCGCGGAGCGCTACGGAGACTTCCTCGACCGCCATCTCAAGGGCGCCGGCGAGGCGGACTGACGCGAAAACCCGAGCCGCGGCTGGCGCGACCACTCGGGAAGCCGGACGGAGCCGCTGAGCACGGCGGCCAGGAGGAGGAGTCCATGAAGTCCAGATCGACAGCTCGACCGATCGTCGCCGCCACGGTGGCAGCGCTGCTGCTCGGCGCCCCGGCGGTGGCTGGCGAGGTCGGGAGCAGCGGACCCGCCGGACAGGCCGAGGTCCAGAAGGCTGACCGACAGCAGCTCATCCTCTGGACCAGCGGCGACCGCGAGGTGGCCCTGAAGATGGTCTTCATGTACGCGTACAACTGCAAGAAGCGGGGCTGGATGGACACGGTCCGGCTGCTCGTGTGGGGGCCTTCGTCGAAGCTGCTGTCGGAGGACGAGGAGCTTCAGGAGCAGCTCGAGGGCCTCAAGGAGGTCGGCGTCGAGCTCTACGCCTGCAAAGCCTGCGCGGAAATGTACGGGGTCTCCGAGAAGCTGGCCGGACTCGGGATCGACGTTCAGTACACCGGGAAGATGCTGGCCGAGATCCAGCAGCAGGGCTGGCACGTCTTGACGATTTGAGGCGCGCCCCTAGCAGACCCCCGAACCGCACCACCCGTCCGGTGCGACCGAAGCCGCGAGCGGCGTGGATCGTCGCGCCCCGCGCAGGCGGCGGGCGACGTCAGACGCCGACCGGTGATCCCGCCGCGTCCCCCAGAAGTGTGCCGGCGGCCCGGCAGAAGGTCTCACTCCACTCGTGGCCGCCCTCGAAGCGGCAGACCTCGACCGTCACGCCCTTCCCCTCGAGCAGGGCGACGTCGGCGTCGAGCCTCTCGTCCGAGTACCAGGGGTCCGTGGTCCCCCGCCCGATCAGCACGCGCGGGAAGCCCGTCAGATCGCGCTCGGCGAGCTCCGGGGGAACGTCTCCGCCGAGGGCGAGGAGGACCTGGCCGCGGTGCCCGGATCCAGCGGCGGCGCGGTAGGCCATCGCCGTGCCCTGGGAGAAGCCCACCCAGGCGAGGGGCTCCCGGGTCGGGAATTCGCTCCGGACTCGCGTGACGGCCTCGGCCACGTAGCGCACGTTGTCGGCGATCGCGAGCTCCCGGGCGAAGCGGGTCATCCAGCTCGCCACCACCTCGCCGGTCTTCCCCCGGTAGAACGGGTGGAGCGCCTGCACCGCGCACCGCCGCCATCCATCGATGCCGGGGATCCGCCGCAGGGCCTCGAGGTGTCGCTCGGCGGTCTCGGCGTAGCCGTGGAAGCCCACGAGGAGGGGGCGGGGCCCCGCGTCCTCGCCGGGGCCCTCGATCCCACAGTGCCCGTGGACGAGGGTCGGGACCTGGAGGCTCGTTCTCAGCGTCACTGCAGATCGATGGCGAGGGCGTAGCCGTGCTCGCCCGGCGACCCGGCCGGCAGAGACACGTGGAGACCGGCCTCGTCGCGCTCCCACGGCACCGCTCCTTCCGCGCCGAGAAGCCGAACCGTCTTCACCCGCTCGGGCGTACCCGCGGCGAGGGCCGGGAGGACGACCTGGTCCTCTTCGGGCGCCACGAGCGCGACGGCGTAGACCGTCGCGCCCTTCGCCGTGTACCAGATGTCCCGGGGCGTGAACCGCGCCGCGAAGCCCTTCTCCTCTCGCTCCCGCGTGCCCTCCATCTCCACCGTCGTGGGGCCCTCGTGGGTGATCCGCCAGCGCCTGGTCCCGTAGACGGCGGCGCCGTTGCGCTCCATCCAGTCCCCGACCGCGCGCAGGCGCACGACGCTCTCCTCCGGGATCAGGCCCTCGGCCGTGGGTCCCACGTTGAGCATGTAGTTGCCGCCCTTGCTCGCGATCTCCACGATCCAGAAGAGCAGCTCCTCCACCGACTTCCAGTCGTTGTCGAAGTGCTTGTAGCCCCAGGAGTTGTTCAGCGTGCCCACCGTCTCGAAGGGCCGGTCGTAGATCACGCCCTCCTCGGGGATCCGGTTGTCACCGGGCACGATGTAGTCTCCGAGGTCGTTGCCCACCCGGTGCGCGGCCAGGGTGGCCGGCTGGAGCTCGTAGGTCATCTCGTAGAAGTCGAAGCTCGTGTCGAGGGACATCCGGAAGGGGACGTCGTACCAGATGAGCCACAGGTCCGGGTACTTCGTCAGGATCTCGCGCACCTGGGGCTTCGCCTTCTTCTCCAGGTAGTCCGGGAAGCTCGTCGGGCTGGGATCGTGCCGGTTGACCGGCCAGTCCGGCCCCTCGCCTCCGGAGAGGGCGAAGCCGCCGTCTCCCCCGTCGTACCAGTCGATGGAGTGGGAGTAGTAGACGCCGAAGCGCAGGCCCTGGCGCCGGCAGGCCGCGTGCAGCTCGCCCACCACGTCGCGTCCGAAGGGCGTGGCGTCCACGACGTTGTAGTCGCTCACGTCGGAGTCGTACATGGCGAATCCGTCGTGGTGCTTGGAGGTGATGACCATGTACCTCATACCCGCGCCCCTGGCGATCCGCACCCACTCGTCGGCGTCGAACTTCACCGGGTTGAACCGCTTCGCCTGGGCGGCGTACTCGCCGCGAGGAATCTTCGCCCGCTGCATGATCCACTCGGAGATGCCGGGCATCCGCTCGCCCTTCCACTCCCCGGCCGGGATCGCGTAGAGGCCCCAGTGGATGAACATGCCGAACTTGGCCTCGTTGAAGGCCTCGAGCTGCTCGGCCTTGGCCTCGTGCATCTTCCGCCACCGGGCCCGGATCTCCGCTTCGTCGCCGGCAGGGGCCGCCAGGGCCACCCCCGCTGCCGCGGCCAACGCCAGTGCCACCGTTCGACGGATCATCGCCGCCTCCTTGCTTCACCGTGGGATCGCCACTCGGGCCGGATCGACACGCCCCGGTGTCCCGCGCCGACCACGCTCAAGGCCTGAGCCGGGCGTACGATAGCCACGCCGACAGGCCGGCGCAAGGAACCCGGCCCTACCTCTCGACCCGCCTGGACCCCGCCTCGCTCACGGCTTCGAACACGGCGAGGATGTTCTCGGTGGGGGTGTCGTCCTGGACGTTGTGGGCGGGGGCCAGGATGTAGCCCCCGCCCTCACCCAGGATCTCCACGAGGCGGTGCACCTCGTCCTTGACCTCTTGCGGCGTCCCCCGGGGCAGGAGCTCCTGGATGTCCAGGCCCCCGAAGAACACCAGGTCTCGGCCGTACTGGCGCTTGAGGAAGTGCGGCTCCATACCGCTGGCTCGGGGCTGGATGGGGTTGAGGATGTCGAGGCCGATCTCGATGAAGTCGGGGATGATGGGCACGATCGAGCCGCAGCTGTGCCAGGCCAGCTTGACGTCGGGCTTCGCGTCCCGGAAGGCGTCGAACATCCCCCGGATGCGGGGCTTGAAGAGGCGCCGCCACATGGCTGGCGACATGAGCATGCCGGCCTGGGTGCCGAAGTCGTCCCCGGCCCAGATCACGTCCGCCCCGCGACGGATGAGCTCGAGCCCGGTGCGCGTGCTCAGCTCGACGAGGCGATCGAGGAGCACCGACACGTAGGCCTCGTTCGTGGCCATGTCGCGGAGCATCTTCTCAAGACCGACCAGGTACCAGGCGGTCTCGAACATGGAGCACTCGAGGTCGCCGATCACCGCGTAGCGGCCCCCGAACTCACGCACGGTGGCCTCCGCGGCGTCGTAGCGGCCCTCGGCGAGCGGGTCGGGGAGCGGCCAGGACTCGACGTCCTCGGCCGCCGAGGCGTGCGCCAGCGGGAACTGGGAGAACTCGTCGTAGAGCCCCACCGAGCGGAAGCGCATCCCCCACTCGTTGACCAGGGTCCCGTCCTCCTCGCGCCGCGTCCGGGCATGCGGGGGCGCACAGGCCGCGAGCCCCACCGCGTCGTTGCCCAGGTGAGTGAGGAGCCGGGCGTGGGAGATGCGGGTGGAGAGGAGGGAATCGAGGGGCGGCTCGCGGGGAAGGCCGACAGCGTCGGCCAGGCGCTCCGCGACCTGGGGGGTGAGCGTCATGAACACCGGTGGCCGGTCCGGCGGCCGGTGATCCATGGCGGTCAGGACGCGGGTGCGGCACTCGCTCACGCCGGCGATGATCTCACACCTGTCGATGGTGTAACCTCAGCCTTCCATGCGCTGGTACCGGCGGCTCCACTGGCAGATCATCCTCGGGCTGATCCTTGGCGTGCTCTATGGAGTCGTCGCCGCGACCCAGGGGTGGGCGGGCTTCACACGCGACTGGATCGCCCCCTTCGGAACCATCTTCATCAACGGGCTCAAGCTGATCGCGGTGCCCCTGATCCTGGCCTCGCTGGTGACCGGGGTGGCCTCGCTCAGCGACCTGAAGAAGCTCTCCCGGATCGGCGGCAAGACCATCGCCATCTACATCGCCACCACCGCCGTCGCGGTGACCATCGGCCTCGTCATCGTCAACGTGCTCCGGCCCGGGCACCAGGTGCCGGAGTCGATGCGCCTGGAGCTGCAGGAGACCTACGCCGCCGACGCCAGCGCGAGCGAGGCCCTGGCCGAAACCGCGAGGGAGCGCGGGCCGCTGCAGATCCTCGTGGACCTGGTGCCCGAGAACTTCTTCGCGGCCGCCGCCAGCAACGGGAGCATGTTGCAGGTGGTGTTCATCGCCATCCTCATCGGGGTGGGCCTGGTGCAGCTCCCCGAGACCAGGGCGAAGCCGCTCCTGGACTTCTTCGACAGCGCCACCGCCCTCGTCCTCCGACTCGTCGACCTGGTGATGCTCCTCGCCCCGGTCGGGGTGTTCTCCCTCATCGCCAGCACCATCACCTCCGTGGCCGGAGACGACCCGAGTCGCATCGCCCAGCTCATGGGCGCCCTCGGCTACTACTGCATCGCGGTGCTGGTGGGCCTCGCCATCCAGACCCTGGTCACCTACCCGATCCTCCTCAAGCTCTTCACGCCCATGCCGATCCGCACCTTCTTTGCCGGGATCGCCCCCGCCCAGCTCGTGGCGTTCTCGACCAGCTCGAGCGGCGCGACCCTGCCCGTCACCATGGAGCGCTGTGAGGAGAAGCTGGGGATCTCCGAGGAGGTCTCCTCCTTCGTCCTGCCTCTCGGGGCGACCATCAACATGGACGGGACCGGCCTCTACCAGGCGGTGGCCGCGGTCTTCATCGCCCAGTCCCTGGGGATGGGCCTCGGCGTCAGCGCGCAGCTCACCATCGTGCTCACCGCGGTGCTGGCCTCGATCGGGACCGCGGGGGTGCCGGGGGCCGGGGTCATCATGCTGGTCGTGATCCTGGAGGCCATCGGCGTCCCGAGCGCCGGGATCGCCCTCATCCTCGGCGTGGACCGCATCCTCGACATGACCCGGACGATCACCAACGTCACCGGGGACGCCTGCGTGGCCACGATCGTGGCCTCCTCCGAGGGCCAGCTGGGCCGGCCGGACCTCAGCGAGGAACGCGACCGCATCCGCGTCCGGGCATAGGGAGCCTCTCGTGTGTCGCTCAACCGCGCTCCTCGTGCTCGTCCTCGCGGGTGTCCCGGCGGTGGGCGCCGACTCACGCCCCAACATCCTCTTCGCCATCAGCGACGACCAGTCCTGGGTGCATGCCTCCGCCTACGGGTATGCGGCGATCTCGACGCCGGCCTTCGACCGCGTGGCCCGGGAGGGGGCGCTGTTCACCCAGGCCTTCTCCCCCACCCCGGGATGCTCGCCGACCCGGGCCGCATTCCTCACCGGGCGCCACAGCTGGATGATCGAGCACGCGGGGACTCACGCCTCGTCCTTCCCCCGCAAGTACGCGGTGTGGCCCGACACCCTGGAGAGGTCGGGGTACGCGATCGGCGCCACCGGGAAGCTCTGGGGCCCCGGCGACTGGGAGATCGACGGCTGGGAGCGCAACCCCGCGGGACCGCAGTGGTCGAGGCTCGAGCTCGGCCCGCCGGCCGAGCACATCCGCAAGACGGACTACGCGGCGAACTTCGCCGACTTCCTGAGGCAACGGCCGAAGGACCGCCCCTTCGCGTTCTGGTACGGGGCCAGCGAGCCCCATCGGGCCTTCGACGAGGGGGTCGGGCTGCGCTCCGGCAAGAAGCTCGAGGACGTGGTCGTCCCCCCCTTCCTCCCCGACGTGCCCGAGGTGCGCAGCGACATCCTGGACTACCTCTACGAGATCGAGTGGTTCGACCAGCACCTGGGCCGGATGCTCGCCGCCCTCGAGGAGGAGGGCCTGCTCGACGACACCCTGGTCATCGTCACCAGCGACAACGGCATGGCCTTCCCCCGGGCCAAGGCCAACGTCTACGAGTACGGAGTGCACATGCCCCTGGCCATCATGTGGCGGGCCCGGATGCCGGGGGGTCGGGTGATCGACGACCTCGTCGGCTTCGTGGACATCACCGCCACGATCCTGGACGCGGCGGGGGCCGAGCACCCGTCGAGGGGGCACCCCCTCTCGGGACGGAGCTTCGAGGACACCCTGCTCTCGGATAAGCAGGGCGTCGTGGACCCGAGCCGCGACACGGTCTTCGTCGCCCGCGAGCGCCACTCCTCCGCGCGGTTCAACTCACTGGGCTACCCCCAACGCGGCCTCCGCACGCACGAGTACCTCTACATCCGCAACCTCACCCCGGAGCGCTGGCCGGCGGGGGCGCCGCAGAAGTACGGCTCGGGCAGCTACGGGGACGAGGCGGACGTCGTGGGGAAGAGGCTCGGACCGATGCACGCCGCCTATCACGACATCGACGACGGCCCCACCCTCCGGTACCTGGTCGCCCACCACGGCGACCCCGAGGTGGCCCGCTTCCTCCACCTCGCCGTGGACCGGCGCCCGGCGGAGGAGCTCTACGACATCCGGCGCGATCCCGGCTGCCTCGAGAACCTCGCGGCGGAGCCGCGGCACGCCGCGGTGACCGCCCGGCTCCGCCAGCGTCTCCTCGCCTACCTCGAGGAGACGGGCGACCCCCGCGCGACCGGACGGGGCGACGTCTGGGAGACCTATCCGCGGTACAGCCCGCTGCGCTGGTTCCCCACGCCCCCGTGGGCCCTTCAGAACCCCGCAAGCGTCCCGCGCCAGGACTGGCTGGAAGAGCGCCGGCCCCGGCGTGAGGCCTCCGCGGCCGGGAGCCCTCGCCCGTAGGATCGGGCCTGGCGGCTCGGCGTGCGACGAGGCGTTCCGCAATGCCTCGTTTACACCAAATAGGCCGAACAGCCCATTGATCGAGCGGAGCGGAGTCGGCGAGTCTAGGGGGGCAAGACAAGGAGTCCCCGCCATGCTCGCCCCTCTCCGCCCGACCTTCGCGCACCCTCTCCTCCTCGCGGTCGCCGGGGTGCTCTCGGTGGCCGCCCTGGCGTCGGCCCAGCACCCCGCCATCAACCTCCTGGACGTCGAGGGCAACCTGATCGACCCCATCAACGGAGAGAACACCGAGGCGGCCTTCTCCACGAAGATGACGTGCGGCATGTGCCACGACTACGACGAGATCACCCAGGGCTACCACTTCCAGATGGGCTGGGACGTGATCTCCGACGACTACGGGGTCGCAGAGGGTCGCCCCTGGAGCCTCTCGAACGGTCTCCTCGGGCGCTGGTATCCCTATGCCTTCCGCCAGCTCGCCAGGAAGCACAACGAATCTGCGGACGAGATCGACCTGACGGTCTACGACTTCGTCGGCTTCTCCTCGCCGGGCCGGGGACAGCCCCCCTGCGGCGCCTGCCACCCCGGGGGCGGCGGATTCGAGTTCGACCGCGAGGGGAATCGCTACGACGAGCACCTCGCCGAGAACCCCGACCTCGTCGACAGCCTGGACGGGGACTACCACGAGAGCCGGTGGGACCGCAGCGGCGTCGTGGAGGCCGACTGCCTGATCTGCCACCTCGAGGGCTACCGCTTCGAGGACCGTGTCGACCAGCTCACGTCCGGGAACTACCGGTGGGCGGTGGTCGCGGGATCACGCCTGGGAATCGTCAGGGGCTCGGTCGCGGCCGGCCAGACGCCGACGGTCCTGTACGAGAAGCGGCTCTTCAACGCCGACGGCACCATCACCCTCGACATGTCCTGGCCTCCCCCCGACGAGAACTGCGTGTACTGCCACGGCAGCTCGGACGTCGACAAGCGGGGCTTCTCCTGGAACGACCCGTTCAACCCCGATATCCACCAGGCCCAGGGGATGAGCTGCACCGGGTGCCACCCGGCCGGGCTCGACCACCAGATCGCCAAGGGCAACGAGCCCGAGTTCACGGTGGCCCCGGAGCTCAAGGGCAGCAACCAGAGCTGCCGGGAGTGCCACGAGCTGGGCATTCGCGGGGCCCCGGTCCCGGAGCACGTCTCGATCCGCCCCTCCCACCTGGAGAAGATCGCCTGCGAGAGCTGCCACGTCCCGCAGCTCGGTCGGGCCGCGGCCCGCGGCGTCGAGGCGACGACCGGGGAGCTCGTCTTCGATCCCCGCCCGCCGGAGGCGGGCGCTCCGGGCGAGGTCGGGGTGTGGATGCCCGACTACGAGCGTCGCGAGGGCGGTCGCATCTACCCCATGAACCACTTCCTCGCGGAGTGGTGGGGCAATCGCGAGGAGGACGGCCTCATCCACCCGCTCTTCCTGCGCGAGCACCGGGCGGCCTGGGAGGCCTTCGCCGATCGGGTCGAGGACGACAACGGGGACGGCCGCAAGGAGGTCAACCGGGAGGACGAGATCGTCGCCGGGCTGGAGGCCTTCTCCGCCACCCTCGAGGGGAGCGAGCGCTTCGGCCGGATCCACCCGGTCTTCGTGAAGGCCGGGCAGGCCTGGGAGCGCGACGACTCCGGGCAGCTCGTCAAGAGCCCCCTCGAGGGGACACCCCTCGAGGGAAGCACTCACGTCAACTTCACCATCAATCACAACGTCGCGTCCACGCGACTCGCTCTCGGGGCCAACGGGTGCGCCGACTGCCACGTGCCCGAGGCGCACTTCTTCAAGGGCCGGCGTACGGTCGACCTCCACGGACCCGACGGCGCCCCGGTCACGGTGGCGAACGGCCAGTTCCTCGGGTGTCAGCCCTGGACCTTCCGGATCAACTCCATCCATCAGCAGATCGTGAGCCCCTACATCGGTCCCCTGATCATGCTCGTCGTGTTCATGATCGTGCTCCACTACCACAGCTACGGACCCAAGCGCACCACCTTCGATCCCTACTCGGACGAGATCCACCGCTTCTCGCTGATGGAGCGCGCCGTCCACCTGTTCCGCCTCATCGCGTTCGTCGTCCTCTCGGTGAGCGGGCTGATCCTGGCCTTCAACCTCCATCTCTGGCAGCAGCTCCTGTTCGGATCACCGCAGCGCCTCCTCGACTTCCACATCTGGTCGGGGATCGTCTTCATCGTGACCACCGCCCTGGGTCTGTGGCTCTGGCTCGAGGACGCGGTCTTCGAGGCCTACGACAGGGAATGGGTCCGCAAGCTGGGCGGCTACCTGGGGCACAAGGGAGAGGTCCCGGCCGGACGCTTCAACGCCGGACAGAAGATGTTCTACTGGTACACCGCGGCCTTCGGGATCATCATGTCGGTCACCGGAGTCATGCTGGTCTTCAAACCTTCGTTCGCGCTTTCCACGGTCTGCGTCACCTCGACCCTGCACAACCTGGTCGGCTTCTTCCTGATCGCGGGCGTCCTGGCCCACGCCTACCTGGGAACCGTGGCCAACCCCGGCACCTGGCGGGTCCTGGTCGACGGGTCGGTCACCCGGGATTGGGCACGGCACCACCACCCGAACTGGTACCGGGCGCTGGTGGCCACCGGGGTGATCGCCCCGGAAGGCAAGGCGGACGACGAGAAGCCGCCGAAGCCCTCCGCGTAGCGCGAGCGGGCCGGAGCGAGCGGCGTGGGCGCGGAGGCGCGGTGTATGCTGAGCGCTCATCGGCATCAGGAGGCCTCGTCCATGCCCCGTCCTCGCACCGCATCCGTGTTCGCCGTGGGCGCCCTCGTGGCCCTGCTCATCGCCCTCGCCTCGGTCACGGAGGCGGTGGAGCCCCCGGCGCCGTACGGACCGGTACCGACCGCCCGCCAGCTGAGCTGGCACGCCCTGGAGTTCTACGGCTTCCTCCACTTCACGGTGAACACCTTCACCGACAAGGAGTGGGGCTACGGGGACGAGTCGCCCGCGGTCTTCGCCCCCACCGACTTCGACGCGGACCAGATCGTGGGGGTGGCGAAGGCGGCGGGCATGAAGGGGCTGATTCTGACCGCCAAGCACCACGACGGCTTCTGCCTCTGGCCCTCCGAGTACACCGAGCACTCGGTGAGGAGCAGCCCCTGGCGCAATGGGGAGGGCGACGTGGTGAGGGAGATCGCCGACGCCTGCCGGCGCCACGGGCTGGCCTTCGGTGTCTATCTGTCCCCGTGGGACCGGAACCACCCGGAGTACGGCCGTCCCGCCTACCTCACCTACTTCCGCAACCAGCTCCGCGAGCTGATGACCGGCTACGGTCCGCTGTTCGAGGTCTGGTTCGACGGGGCCAACGGCGGCGACGGCTACTACGGCGGCGCGCGGGAGACCCGGCGGATCGACCGCCTGACCTACTACGACTGGCCGAACACCCGTCAGATCGTCCGCGACCTCCAGCCGGGGGCCTCCATGTTCAGCGACGCCGGTCCCGACGTCCGGTGGGTGGGCAACGAGAAGGGCATCGCCGGCGACCCTGCGTGGGCCACCCTGAACCGGGACGACTTCGCTCCCGGGGAGGCGGACCAGAAGCGTCTCAACAGTGGCGACCGCCCGGGGACCCACTGGGTCCCGGCGGAGTGCGACGTCTCGATCCGTCCTGGCTGGTTCTACCACGCGAGCGAGGACGATCAGGTGAAGAGCCCGAGCAACCTGCTCGATCTCTATTACCAGTCGGTGGGGCGCGGCGCTTCGTTCCTCCTGAACATCCCGCCTGATCGACGCGGCCGGATCCACGAAGACGACGAGCTCTCTCTGCGCGGCTTCAAGGCGCTTCTCGACGCCACCTTCGCCGAGGACCTCGCCCGGGGAGCAACGGCCAGCGCCAGCAACGTCCGCGGCGACGCGGATCGTTTCTCCCCCACCCGGGTCCTGGACGGGAGCCGCGACACCTACTGGTCCACCGACGACGGGGTCACGACCCCGGAGCTGGTCCTGGACCTGGGGCGAACGGTCACCTTCAACGTGGTGAGCCTGCGCGAGCACCTGCCTCTCGGGCAGCGGATCGAGGACTGGGCGCTGGACGCGTGGCAGGACGGAGCCTGGAGGGAGTTCGCGAAGGGCACCGCCATCGGCAGCCGGCGCCTGTGGCGGGGAGACGACGTCACGGCCGACCGGGTCCGTCTCCGCATCACGAAGGCGCCGGTCTGCCCCGCGCTGTCGGAGATGGCGCTGTTCCGCGAGCCACGGGAAGCTCGATCCGACTGAGGCTGCGCAGCTCAGCCCTCAGAAACCGCAGCTCAGGCCAGGAAGGCCGCAGCTCAGCCGCCGTGGTCCGCAGGTCGCTGGGAGAGGACGCATGGGGAGGCAGAATCAGGCCGTGCCCGAACAGGACGGGACCCGAGGAGCGCGGTGCGCCTGGTCTGGGTGACGGACATCCATCTCGACTTCCTGGGCGCGACCGAGACCGATCGCTTCTTTCAGGAGGTCGCGGAGACGGGCGCCGACGGGGTCGTCGTGAGCGGCGACATCGCCCTGGCCGCGACCGTCGAGGACCTCCTGGGGCGGATGGGTCGGGCGGTGGGAACGCCGGTCTGGTTCGTGCTGGGCAACCACGACTTCTACGGCGGCAGCATCGGCGTGGTGCGCGAGAGAGCGACCCGGCTCTCCGCCGAAGGCCGGGTCGTCTGGCTTGGGGCGACGGGGATGGTGGAGCTCTCGCCGCGGACCGCCCTGGTGGGCCATGACGGGTGGGGCGACGCGCGTCTGGGCAACGCGGCATCCACGCCAGTGCTGCTCAACGACTTCCTCGTCATCGATGATCTGGCCGGCGCGGGCCGAGCCGACCTGACCGCCCGCCTGCGGCGCCTGGGCGACGAGGCCGCCGCCCATGTGAAGCGGGTCCTGCCGGAAGCCCTCGAGAGCCACGAGAACGTCCTGGTCGTCACCCACGTCCCTCCGTTCCGGGAGGCGTGCTGGCACCGGGGAGGGTACTCCGACGACGACTGGCTCCCCTACTTCACCTGCAAGGCCCTGGGAGACGTCCTGGTCTCGGAGGCCACGCGGCGGCCCGACCGACAGTTCACCGTCCTGTGTGGTCACACCCACTCGGGAGGCGAATGCCACCCTCTGCCCAACCTGCGTGTGATCACAGGGGCTGCGGAATACGGCCGTCCCAGCGTCCAACAGCCCCTTCTGGAAGTGTGAGCGGCGCCCGGACAGGGTCCGGGAGATTCCGCTCGATCGAAGACACCCCCGCCGCTCGTGGGTTAACATGAGCCGCTTCACCGACAACATGGAGATGCGCGGACGGCCACGCAAGTCGCCCCCGCGGGTTCACGCCGGGGCGGGCGCCGGCCCTGTGGACGGAGGATGGACGATGGCCCTGGAAGACGGTTCGCGTCTCGGTCCCTACGAGATTCTCGGCCCGCTCGGCGCCGGCGGGATGGGCGAGGTCTATCGTGCGAAGGACACGCGTCTCGACCGCACGGTGGCGATCAAGGTCCTCCCCGAGCACCTGTCCGCCTCGCCGGACGTCAAGCAGCGGTTCGAGCGGGAGGCGAAGGTCATCTCCTCCCTCTCTCACCCCCACATCTGCACGCTGCACGACGTCGGCCAGCACGAGGGGATCGACTTCCTGGTCATGGAGCACCTCGAGGGCGAGACCCTCGCCCAGCGGCTCTCCCAGGGTCCGCTGCCCATGGAGCAGGTGCTCGAGCTCGGGGGCCAGATCGCCGACGCCCTGGACAAGGCCCACAAGAGCGGGGTCATCCACCGGGACCTGAAGCCCGGCAACATCATGCTCACCGCCGGTGGCGTGAAGCTCCTGGACTTCGGCCTGGCCCGGCACCAGATCTCCGAGAGCCAGGTGAAGAGCGAGAGCTTCTCCCGGGCGCTGACCGAGACGCCCTCCAGCGCCCCCCTCACCGTCGAGGGCACGATCCTGGGCACCTTCCAGTACATGCCACCCGAGCAGATCGAGGGCCAGGAGGCCGACGCCCGCTCCGACCTCTTCGCCTTCGGGGCGGTGCTCTATGAGATGGCCACCGGCCGCAAGGCCTTCGAGGGCCGGACCCAGGCGAGCCTGATTGGCTCGGTCATGCACTCGAAGCCGGAGCCGGTGTCGAAGCTCGTGCCCCTGGGGCCACCGGCGTTCGACCGGGTGGTCGAGACCTGTCTGGCCAAGGACCCCGACGACCGCTTCGGCACCGCCCACGACGTGGGGCTGCAGCTCAAATGGATCGCCGAGGGCGGCTCGCAGGTCGGGCTGCCCGCCCCCGTGGCCGCGCGGCGGCGGCATCGGGAGCGACTGGCCTGGGGTGTGGCGGTGACCGCGGCCCTCGTGGCGGCGGCGTTCGCCGCCTTGTGGATCCGGCGCGCGCCCGAGCCTCCACGGGTCGTCCGCTTCGAGATCGCCCCCCCGGACGGGCTGCCCGAGGTTGGCTCGCCCCGTCTGTCGCCCGACGGGCGCTACCTGGCCTTCAACGGGCGGGACGGCAAGGGAGCAGAGGGGATCTGGCTGCGGCCCCTGAACTCCCTGGACGCACAGAGGCTGGCCGGCACCGAAGGGGCCGTATCTCGCCCGTTCTGGTCCCCGGACAGCCGGTACCTCGGCTTCTTCGCCGAAGGGAAGCTCAAGAAGGTCCCGGTGAGCGGCGGCCCCGCGCAGGTCATCTGCGACGCGCCCAGCGGCGCGGACGGGACCTGGAGCGACGACGGCGTGATCCTGTACGACGGCCAGGCCAACGACCCGATCAACAAGGTGCCGGCGGGGGGTGGGATACCCACACCACTCGTCGAGGCGGGAAAGAACGAAGAGGGGGCAACGGTCTCCCAGGTGGGCTGGCCCCAGTTCCTGCCGGGATCCCGGCGTTTCCTGTACGTCTCGTTCGGCTCCAGTCAACCCGAGGTGAGGCTCGCCTCCCTCGATGGCGGAGAGCCCCGCGCCGTCATGGCGGGCCAATCGCGGGTCGAGTTCGCCCCGCCCGGCTTCCTCCTGTACGTGCGCGACAACACGCTCGTCGCGCAGCCCTTCGACTCGAAGTCGGGAGCGCTCGCGGGTGACCCGGTTCCCCTCGCCCAGGACCTGGGCATCGACGCCGTGGGCCTCGCCCACTTCTCCGCGTCGCACAACGGAGTGGTGGCCTTCCGCAGCGGCGAGGCGGGGGGAGGGCGTCTCACCTGGGTGGACAGGGAGGGTGGGTCCGAGGAGCCAGTCGGCGAACCCGCCGACGTGGCGGCGACCGCGCTGTCGCCCGACGGCCGATGGCTCGCAATGGCGCTCAAGTCGACCGGCTCTTCCTTCAGCGACATCTGGGTGCGCGACCTCACGCGGGGCGTCACCTCGCGCTTCAGCTTTGGCGAGGAGAGCGACGAGAATCCCGTCTGGTCGCCGGACGGGAGCCGGATCGCCTGGGGCACGCAGAAGGGCGGGCAGTTCGACATCGCGGTCAAGACCGTGGGGGGGACGGGCGAGGAAGAGATCCTGCTCGAGGCCGAGGGCAACCAGTTCCCGAGCTCGTGGTCCCCCGACGGTAAAAGCCTTCTCTACATCACCCTCGATCCCGAGACCTCGTGGGACATGGACGTCCTCCCTCTCGAAGGGGATCGGACGCCGCGACCCTTTGCGCACTCGAACTTCGTGGAGCTGCGAGGCCGCTTCTCGCCCGACGGACGCTGGGTCGCCTACCAGTCCAACGAGTCGGGTCGCGGCGAGGTCTACGTGCAGGCCTTCCCGGGGCCAGGCGGCAAGTGGCAGATCTCGACGGCCGGCGGGGCGGAACCGCAGTGGGCCCCCGACGGCGAGGAGCTCTTCTACCTGTCGCAGGGCCAGATCATGCGGGTCGCCGTGCAGACCGGGCCGTCCTTCGAGGCCGGCATCCCAGAGCCGCTCTTCGGGGTCGCCCTGCGTCCGATCACGACGAACAACCGCTACCTGCTGTCTCGCGACGGCCGGCGCTTCCTCCTGCTGAGCTCGCTGCTTCAGGACAGCACGCCGCCCACCACCGTCGTCCTGAACTGGACCGCGGAGCTGGGGCAGCAGTAGAGCTACCGCGGGCCGGGGGGAAGGTGCTCCCGAAGGTACCGGGCGAGCAGCGACTCTAGAGGTGCAGCTTCGTACCCTCGTCCTCGGGAATGCCGTGGGTGCGCTACGTGGCTCCGCCACACTCGAGGTCGCCCCACCTCACCACCTGTACATTCGGGCCGATGAGCAGTACACACAGCTCATGACGGGGCAACCCAGCGAACCCAGCAGCGAGAGCACCCTCGTCTGCACCCTGACGCCGAGCGGCCGCATCGACGTCCACCCCGGCGGCCCCGAGGAAGGCCCTCTCCTCTCGACCGCCGTGCAGCGGCGGATCCTCAAGGCCTTCGACGCAGGCCGCGGCCCCGGCCTGCTCCACCTGGGCGCCGGGGAGATCGGCATCGACCTGCACCCCACCCTGGCCTACTGGCGCGACTTTGGCCAGGCCTTCGTGGCCAAAGCCTGCGCCGCCACCGACCCCACCGAACCGAAGCATCTTTCGATCCCCGAGCCCGACGAGATCGCCAGCTTCGCCCAGGCTCCCCCACCGATGCTCGGCGCCGAGCTGATCACGCCGGAGATGCTTGGCGAGCTGTGGTCCGAGCTCGGCCAGGCCCTCACCGCCGAGGCCGCTCGCCTGCCCGATGGCGTCCAGGGTTACCTGAAGCGACACAGCTCCGTCTGGAATGTCGTCGGCCGCGTCTGCTTCCATCTGGCCGAGAACAAGCGCGAGCCCGACTACCCCTTCGCCTTCCTCGCCACCTACGTCCACAAGGTCTCCACGCAGGCCAGGCCCATGCACCGCCCCCTGGGGCGGGCCCTCGAGGAGTACGCCGGCGCCCGGAACCGGCGCCAGCTCCTGGCCCTGCTCGCGCCCCTTTCGAGGGCCGCCGAGCAGAGCGAGCTGGTCCGGGAGCTGGTCGCCAGCGGCGACGTCTATCATCCCCTCTCCTGGACGTCCAAGCAGGCGCACCGCTTCCTCACCGAGGCCGTCGCCTGCGAACGAGCCGGCTTGGTGGTGCGCACGCCGGACTGGTGGAGCGAGAGGAGCAGGCCCCGCCCCCGGGTCTCGGTGTCCGTGGGTGATGCGGCACCGTCGAAGCTGGGCATGGACGCCCTCGTCGACTTCGATGTGAAGCTGAGCCTCGACGGCGCCCGCCTGACGAGGAAGGAGATCCAGTCGCTGCTCGCCGCCACCGAGGGGCTGGTGCTCATCAAGGGCAAGTGGGTGGAGGTGGACCCGCAGAAGCTCGGCCTCGTCCTCGATCGGTGGCAACAGGTCCAGAAGCAGGCCCGGGCGGGAGGCGTCAGCTTCGGCGAAGCCATGAGAATGCTGGCCGGAGCCGAGCTCGGCCGCGACGACCAAGCAGCAGACGACGCCCGCCCCGAGTGGTCCGACGTCGTCGCCGGCAAGTGGCTCTCCGAGCGACTCGAGTTCCTGCGCTCACCCGAGTTGCGCGCCCGCATCGACGAGCAGGCGGGACTCCAGGGGGAGCTGCGTCCCTACCAGAAGCTCGGGGTGCAGTGGCTGTGGACCCTGCGCGGCCTGGAGCTCGGCGGCTGCCTGGCCGACGACATGGGCCTGGGCAAGACCATCCAGGTGCTCGGCGTCCTCTCCATGAGCCGGATGAAGAAGGAGGAGGGCACCGATCTCCTGGTGGTGCCGGCCTCCCTCCTCGACAACTGGCGTCGGGAGATCCACCGCTTCGCTCCGCAGCTCCGGGTGCTGATCGCGCACCCGTCGCGCATTCCCTCCCCCGAGCTGAAGACGCTGAAGGGATCCGTGGTGCAGGCCGTCACACGCAGTGATCACCACCTACGCCACCCTCACCCGGACCGACTGGATGAAGACCTACCCCTGGCGCACCGTGATCCTCGACGAGGCCCAGGCCATCAAGAACCCCAGCGCTCGTCAGACTCGGGCCGTCAAGGCCCTGGACTCGAGGTGGCGCCTCGCACTCACCGGCACCCCGGTGGAGAACCGCCTCGGCGACCTGTGGTCCATCTTCGACTTCCTCAACCCGGGCCTGCTGGGCTCGGCCAAGGCCTTCGGCCGCCTGTGCAAGTCCATGGCCTCGAGCGCCCAGGGCTACGCCCCCCTGCGCCGGCTGGTGAGCCCCTACATCCTGCGCCGCCTCAAGACCGACAAGACCGTCATCGCCGACCTCCCCGACAAGACCGAGGTGAGCGCCTACTGCCTGCTCTCCAAGCGCCAGGCCGCCCTCTATCAGCAGTCCGTCGACCGAGCTGCGGCAGGCCATCGCGGAGCGTGAGGGCATCGAGCGCCGCGGCCTCGTCCTCGCCTTCCTGCTGCGCTTCAAGCAGATCTGCAACCACCCCTCCCAATGGCTCGGCGACGGCCGGTACGATGCCGCCGACAGCGGCAAGCTCTCCCGGCTGCGGGAGCTCGGCGAAGAGATCGCCGCCCGCCAGGACAAGGTGCTCGTGTTCACCCAGTTCCGCGAGATGACCGGCCCCCTGGCCGCCTTCCTGGGCGAGGTGTTCGGGCGCAGCGGCCTCGTCCTCCACGGCGGCACCCCCGTCGTCGAAGCGCCAGAAGCTGGTCGACAGCTTCCAGCGCGACGACCGGGTGCCCTTCATGGTGCTTTCCCTCAAGGCCGGCGGCACCGGCCTCAACCTCACCGCGGCCTCGCACGTCATCCACTTCGACCGCTGGTGGAACCCCGCCGTCGAGAACCAGGCCACCGACCGGGCCTTCCGGATCGGGCAGAAGAAGCAACGTGCTGGTCCACAAGTTCGTCTGCCGGGGCACCGTGGAGGAGCGCATCGACGAGCTGATCGCCGGCAAGCAGAAGCTCTCCGAGGAGGTCCTCTGCGCCGGGGCGGAGAAGGCGCTGACCGAGATGAGCAACGAGGAGCTGCTCTCCATTGTCTCCCTCGACCTCACGAGCGCCGTGGAGGCCTAGCGCAATGGCTCCCCTCAGGGGACGCAGACGCCGGTATCGGAGTTGGCGACCGTACGTCTCGGTAGCGGAGCGCCGCCATCGCGCCGAGACAAAGGCCGTTGCGATGAAGAGGGAGGGCCACACAGTCTCCCCCGTCCAGATCATGGGCCGCAAGATCGCCACAACCTTTTGGGGCGACGCCTGGTGCGCCAACCTCGAGGCCTACTCCGACTTCGCCAACCGCCTGCCCCGCGGCCGAACCTACGTCCGCAACGGCTCCGTGATCGACCTGCAGATCGAGCCCGGCCGCGTCAACGCCCTCGTCAGCGGCACCAGCCTCTACGAGGTGGCCATCGAGATGAAGCCCCTGGCCAAACCGCGCTGGGCCGACATCAAGAGACAGTCCGCCGGCCAGATCGGTTCCCTGGTCGAGCTGCTCCGCGGCTCCATCTCCAAGAGCGTCATGGAGATCGTCACCCGCAAGGGCGAGGGCCTCTTCCCCTCCCCCCGAGAGATCTCCCTGAGCTGCTCCTGCCCCGACTGGGCCACCACGTGCAAGCACGTCGCCGCCACCCTTTACGGAGTGGGCGCCCGCCTCGATCACAGCCCGGAGCTGCTCTTCACCCTCCGCAACGTCGATCCCGCCGAGATGGTCGAAGCCGCCCTCGATCAGCCGCGCAGCGCGACCACCACCCGAAGATCCCGCGTCCTTCAATCTCAGAGCCTCTCCACCATCTTCGGCGTCGACATCGACCCGCGCGACGAGCCGACCCTGAAGGCCGCGAAGCCGACGAGGCGAGGCCGTCGCCGCCCAGCGGCCGCGAGCAGGAAGGCCGCCAAGAAGAAGTGAGGAGCCCGCCGTGCGAGCTCTGCAGTTCCCCCTACCGGGGGCCGGGCGGAACGTGCTCCCGGAGGTACCGGGCGAGCAGCGAGTAGAGGTGAAGGGTCGTGCCCTCGCCCTCCTCGATGCCGTGGGTGCGGTTGGGGTAGGCCATGTACTCGAAGGGCTTGCCGAGCTCGATCAGGCGGTTGACCAGGCGCTCGGTGCCCTGGACGTGGACGTTGTCGTCGCCCGTGCCGTGGACGATCAGCAGGTCTCCCTCCAGCCCCTCGGCGAAGAAGATCGGTGAGCCGGAGCGGTAGCCCTCCTCGTTCTCCTCGGGCAGGCCCATGTACCGCTCCTGGTAGACGGTGTCGTAGAGGGTCTGGTCCGGGACCGGGGCCACCGCCATGCCGACCTTGTAGACGTCCGGCGAGCGGAAGAGCAGGTTGAGGGTCATCGATCCTCCCCCGCTCCACCCCCAGGAGGCCACCCTCTCGGGGTCCAGGTACGGCCGCTCGACCAGCAGCCTCCGCACCGCCGCCGTCTGCTCCTCCGTCGCGAGGACGCCCACGGCCCCGCGAACCGCCTTGCGCCACTCCCGTCCCTTCGGCGCGGGGGTGCCCCGGTTGTCGACGCTGGCCACGACGTACCCCGCTTCGGCCAGGGCACGATGGAAGAGGAGCCTCCCCTCCCGCTTCGGCCAGGCGTCGGTCACCGTGACACTGGCCGGCTCACCGTAGACGAACATCAGGAGCGGATACCTCTTCGTGGGATCGAAGTCCCGCGGCTTCACCATCCAGCCGTCAAGGAGGACGCCGCCGCCGATGTCGACCTGGAAGAACTCGGTGGGCGGGACCAGCAGCGGAGCCACCGCGGCGGCGAGGGCCGCGTTGTCCTCCAGGACCCGGACCCGCTCGTGGGACGGCAGTCGCACCAGGGAGACGACCGGCGGCCGGTCCATGGTGGAGAAGGTGTGGAAGGCGAAGCGACCGTCCGGAGAGATGTCGTAGGCGTGCGTGCCCACCTGGTCCGCGGGCGAGACGCGCTCCGGGGTCCCCTGGCCTTCGAGGCGGGCGGCGTAGAGGAAGCGCCGGACCGCGTCGTCAGGCGAGGCGATGAAGAACACCCTCTCCGCGTCCATCCCCTCGACGCTCAGGATGTCGATGTCGCCCGGCGTGAGAAGCCGCATCGGGCCCCCGTCCTTCGGGGCCGCCCACAGGTGGCGCCAACCGTCTCTCTCGGAGATCCAGAGGAGCTCGTCGCCCCCCGGGAGCCAGCGCCACTCGTCCACGATGTCGAGCCACGCCTCGTCCGCGTCGCGCAGCAGGCGCCGCGTCTCGCCGGTGCGGGCGTTGGCGAGCCACAGGGCCGTGGCTTGCTGGCGGCGGCCCATCTGCTGCACCAGGAGCTCGTCCGGGGACACCCACTCCATGCGGGGGAGGTAGTACGCGCGCGAGTCCTTCCCGGGGACCTTCACCCAGCGCGGCTCCCCTCCGGAGGCGCTCACCACACCGATCCTCACCGCCGAGTTCGTGGTCCCGACCTTGGGGTACGGGATCCAGGTCACGACCGGGTAGGTGGTGTCGGTGTTGTTGACGAGGGGAAACTGCCCGATCCCGCTGGCGTCGAAGTGCCAGAAGGCGATGTCCCGCCCGTCCGGGCTCCACCGGAAGCCGTCGCGGAGGCCGAACTCCTCCTCGTAGACCCAGTCCGACGTCCCGTTGATGGTGGTGGCGGAGCCGTCCACGGTCAGCCGCGTCCGGGCGCCGTCGACAAGGCTCTCGACGTAGAGGTCGTTCGCCTGGACGTAGGCCACCCGTGTGGCGTCCGCCGAGAGCTTGGCGAACATGAGGGTCGACTCCGGAAAGCCCGCGCCGACCCGGCGGAGCGTCCCGCTCTCGCGCTCGAGGATCCAGTAGTCCCCGCGGGTGTGGCGTCGCCAGACCTTCACCGTGTTCGTGAAGAGGAGGAGTCGCGTCCCGTCTTCCGACCAGGCGTAGTCGTCGACCGCGAGGGCCGGCTCCCCCGGCGCCGCCACGAGGTCGGTCGCGGACACCAGGACGCTCCGCTCGCCGGAGGCCGTCGCGTATCGGACGATGTCCTTCGCCCCGTCGACGGCGGCGGAGTCCTCGACCGTGCTGTAGGCCTGGCCCCCGTCCCGCCAGCGGGCCGGTCCGAAGGTTCGAGCCTCGAACTCCTTCGCGGTGAAGATGCGGGCGAGCCGGGCCTCGAGCTCGTCGGCGGCCCGGGCTCCGCCCGCCAGCAGGCAGGCGGCAGCGACGAGCCAGGTTAGGCGCGGACGCGAGCGCATGGGCTCAGGCCCCGCCGGCGCGGACCGACTCCAGGGCGGCGAGGGCGGCCCCGCGCGCGCCGGCCATGTCGAGGTGCTCGACCAGCTCGAAGAGGGCGGTCTCCTTCTGCTCCTCCTCGAGGGAGGTGTTCGCGCGGACCTTCTCCAGGAACCACTCGCGGAACTCGGGGGTCGTCTCCGCCACTCCCCCGCCCACGAAGTAGGCGTCGGGGTCGGTGAAGCGCGACGCGATGGTGAAGAGCCGCCCGATGGCCATGGCCTGCTGCTCGAAGATCTTCCGGGCCAGGGGGTCGCCCTTCTCTCCGTAGGAGCGGACGAGCTTCGCGGCCTGGGCGACGTCCTCGATCCTGCCCAGCTCGTGGCCCTCGAAGCGCGAGAGCCAGTACGGCAGCAGGTTGACCTCGATCCCGGTGAGGGAGGCGATGGACTCGACGTCGCCGACGAAGCCGCAGTTGCAGCCGGGCACCGGCTGCCCCTCCGCGAGGAGCCCGTCCATGGGGATGTGGACGTGACCCAGCTCCCCCGCGAAGCCGTTGCCGCCCTTGACGATGTGCCCCTTCTCGATGACTCCTCCCCCCAGGCCGGTGCCCACGACGGCGGCGATGGAGGAGCGGTTCGGCGCGTCCGGGCCGTAGCATTGATGGTGGGCGTAGAGCGCGGCCGCGTTGCCGTCGTTGTTGTAGACCACGGGCAGGCGCAGCCTCGTCGCGAGGGCCCCCCGGTAGTCGAAGTTGCGCCAGCTCCGGTGCTCGAAGTTCGTGGACCCGCGGGAGGAGATGACGCCGTCGGCGCTGGCCGGGCCCGGGGTGTCGAGACCCACCGCCCGGACCCGCGCGCGGGCAACGCCGGTCTGGGCCAGGATGCCGTCGAAGGCCAGGGCGAGGGCCTCGACCGCGATCTCGGCGCCCTCCAGGACCCGGCTGGGCGTCTCCACCATGGAGTCGACCAGGAACTTTCCGGACGGCTCCAGCACAGTCGCGTTGTTCTTGTTCCCGCCGTTGTCGAGCCCCACCACCACCCACTGGTCCTGCGTTGCCATCGAGCGCTCCTCCTCGTCGTCCTTGCCCGCGGAGACGCGGAAACCTCGAATTGTACTCGCAACCCAGCCCATTCATGCGGACCGTCGGTAGAATCGGGTGATGAGCCCTGTGCGCGTCGTGGGTCGGTCGGGTCGCCGGGTCGTCCTCCTCGTCCTGGGGCTGGCCCCGGGACTCCTCGCGTCGCCCTCCCGGGCCGGGGAGCTCGAGGTGGCGGTCCAGGCGGGCCGTTCGCTGCCGTTCTACAGCCAGTCGTTCGCCCTCGACCCCGGCAGCTTCGTGCCGCCCGGGTACCCGGTCCAGACGTCCGGCGGGTTCGACCTGGAGCTGGGCGGGGGCCTCGCCGTCTCGGGGGCGCTCACATGGCGCTTCTCCGACTCCCTGGGCCTGGAGGCCCGGATCGACAGCGCGGAGGTGGAGCTGCAGGTCACGGGCGGCCGGGTCAGCGGCGACCTGGGCGACCTCCTCCCCGGCCTTCCCTCGATCCCGATCGCGGGCGACCTGACCGGGGAGACCCGGATCGACCGGCTGACGCCCGTTTCGCTGAACCTCCAAGTCGGGATCGGGGACAGCGTGCGGTTCGTGGTGTCCGGCGGTGTGAGCTACATCCCGGCCACCACGGTGGCGGCCACCGTCCACCTCCGCCTCGGGATCGACGACATCCCGGGGCTGCCCCCCCTCACCCTCCCGGGGGCGAGCGTGACCGCCGCCGCCACCCTGGAGGGAGGCATCGGGGGCAACCTGGGCCTGGGGCTGCGGGTTCCGGTGGGCTCCCACGTGGCGCTCCTCTTCGACGCGCGGGCCTTCGGTTTCCCGAAGCGGGAGCTCCAGTGGGGCTCGGGGAGCGGGAGCTCGGCCATCGAGGACGCCCTGGCCGAGGCCCTGGACCCGATCGAGTTCCAGTACGGCTACTTCCAGGCCGCGGGCGGGCTGGCGTTGACGTTGACGTATTTCCGTTTAAGCAGCGATCTGGGTCGTCCGAGAGTCGAGCTTTCGGAGGAGTCTGGCGAGGTCCCGGCGAGTAAAGCGCCACTCGAACGGCTTGGCGACTTTCTGGTAGTGGTCCTGGAAACGCAGGAGCCGTCTTCGAGTTCGTCGAGGGAGTCGAAGTCGGCGGGTGTAAGGACCTTTCGCTGGACGATCGAGAAGAAGATCTCGATCTGGTTGAGCCAGCTGGCGTGCGTCGGGAGATGAACGACGGTTGCGTTTGGCCAGCGGCGATGGAAACGTTCGACGCAGCGGGGGCCTCGGTGTGAGGTGCCATTGTCGAGGATCCAGAAGACGCGAGGTGCCGAGCGGTAGGGTTCTTCGTTCATGACCTGCTCGACGAGGCGTTCGAAGGGGGCGATGCCGATCTTGGGCTCACAGCGGCCATAGAGTCTGGCGCGCCGCACATCCCAGGCGGCGAGGTAGGCCAGAGTTCCCTTCCGTCGGTACTCGTGCTCGACGAGAGCTGGCCGGCCCTGGCCTGGCGCGACGATCCGATGGCAGCGCTTGAGAGCCTGGATGCCGGACTTCTCGTCGGCCGAGACGACACAGTCTGAGGGCTGTAGCCGCCGGCCTTTCCAGCGTCCTTCGTACAGATCGAGAACTCGGCAGGCCTTGGCTTCGAAGTCGGGATCACGGGGGAAGATCCAGCTACGGTGGGTCCAGGGCCGAATGGCGTCTTCGGTCAGCCATCGCCACAAGGTGGACTCCCCTACGGAGGCGACGATCCCGCGGCGGAGGACTTCGCGCTTGAACTCCGAGAGGCTCCATCTCGACAGCGGTCGCCCGCACTCGAATGGCAGCTGACACGCGAGGGCCTTAACCGCGACGACGACGCTGGGGGGAAAAGCCTGCCGGTCGGCCTCTCCTGGGTTGCTCCTCGAGTCCCTCCAAGCGTCTCTCAAAGAAGCGCTTACGCCACTTGCTGACGATCTGTCTTGGCGTATCCAGGCGCGCTGCGATCTCGTCATTGCCGAGACCCTCGGCGGCATAGAGCACGATCCTGGCCCGGACGACATCTCGATACAGTGACGTATAGCTACGCGATCTCTTCTCAAGCTCTGTCCGCTCGTCGGGCTTGAGATGCATCTCATATGGGCTTCTTCTGGGCATAATCACCCCGGACGGTGGAGCAGTCGGGCTCCTCGGTCCGGCGTGATTATACGTCACTATATTTATGGAGTCGAGTACTAGATGCTCCAGCCGCCGTCGATCGAGACGGCGGTCCCGGAGACGAAGGCCGACTCGTCGGAGGCCAGATAGACCGCGAGGGAGGCGATCTCCTCGGGACGCCCCAGGCGGCCCATGGGCTGGCGGGCGATGAAGGCCTTGCGAGCCGCCTCGGCGTCCTCGGCGCTCCCGATCCGCTCCCGGAGGGAGGGGCTGTCGACCGTGCCCGGGCAGATGGCGTTGCACCGGATCCCCCGGCCCACGAAGTCCGCGGCCACGGCCTTGGTGAGGCCGAGGACCGCCGCCTTGGTGGTGGTGTAGGCGCAGCGGTTGGGCACGCCGCGCAGTGCGGAGGCGATGGACGACATGTTGACGATCGAGCCGCCTCCCGCCTCGAGCATCGCCGGCAGGAAGGCCCGGATGACCCGGTACATGCCCTTGACGTTGAGGTCCATGGAGAAGTCCCAGTCGCCCTCCTCGCACTCCAGGATGGTGCCCTGGTGCACGAAGCCCGCGCAGTTGAACAGCACCCGCACGGCGCCGATCTCCTGCGCGGCCGCGGCCACCTCGTCGGAGCGCGTCACGTCGAGCCGCCGAGTGGTGAGGCCCGGGAGGACCTCGAGGAGGTGGAGACGCTCCTCGTTGACGTCCGTCGCCACGACCTCCGCCCCCTCGGCCGCGAAGGCCCGGGCCGTGGCCTCCCCGATGCCCTGCGCGGCGCCGGTCACCAGCGCCTTCTTGCCCGTCAGCCTGCCTGCCATGTCCCTGTGTGCCTCACCGGGTAGCCGGCGTCCTAGATCTGCGAGTACCCCGTGGGCTTCAGGAAGATGTTCGTGATCTTCGACACCGTGTCCTCGTATCTCGGTAGGGCCTTCAGACGGTTCCATTCGGGGTGTTCGCCGAACGTCTTCCAGTGCTCCTTGTGCGCCTCCCGATCGGCGGCCGAGAGCATGTAGGCGAGGTGGGGCAGGTCCTCCCCGATGAGCGCCTCTCCGAAGAACACCGGCCCCAAGGCCGTGTCGCGCATGACCTGGATCTCACCGCTGTTGAACATGTCCACCTTCAGCGCTGCCTTTTCCTCCGTATGGCTCTCGTAGATTCTCAGCTCGAACACCCGCGGCAGCTTCTGAGCCGTCTGCTCGGGCATCTCGATCACGGGCATTCCGGCAAACGCCTTGTAGAACCGGCTCTGGATCCTCGTGAACACGGGATCGTCCTTGGGCACCGCGAAGTGCTCCTTCGCCGCGGCCTGATACTCCGCGTCGGCCAGGAGGGTCGGATTCAGCGCGGCGAAACGATCCAGCGTCGGATACGGCATCAAGACGTAGACGGAATGATCCTCCGGCTCGTCCATGTTGGTGAACACCCCGATGCGGTCGAGGCCCATCCGCACGAGAGCGGGCACGAGGGCGGTCTCGAGGTAGGTCTCCGCCCTCTGCTTCTTGTCCACGTCCTGCGTCCTGTAGACCCGGAGCTCGTAGAACTCCTGCGGTGCTCCCGACCCGCCTCCCTGCGCCCCCAGGGCGTCCTTCGCCCGGGCCATCGCCGCGAGCACGGCCGACGTCTGCAAGAACCGTCTGCGATTGATTGAGCTCGTCATCACACCCCTCATCCTCGTGACCGGACAGCCCGTTCCGTTCGTCACGGGCGCGTCCCCGTGGGCGAATGCTATGCGAACATGGGCCCCGCAGGGAACCAGGAGAGCGAGATGCCGCAGCCCGACAGACGGCCGGCCGGGGCCGCCAGCGAGCCGCCCGCGGTCCCCGGCGGAGACCGCTCCCACTGCCTGTCCGTCCGCGACGGCCGGCTCTTCCTGGACGATTGCGATGCCGCCGGCCTGGTGGAGCGGTTCGGATCTCCCCTCTTCGTGACCTCGGAGTCCCGGCTCCGCGCCAACTATCGGCGGTTCAAGACGGCCTTCGAGAGCGCCTGGCCCGAGGGACCGGTCGACGTCCTCCCCGCCTTCAAGGCCAACACCACGCTGGCCACGCGCCACATCCTCAGCGACGAGGGCGCGGGCGCCGACGTCTACTCGCCCCAGGAGCTGGCCGGGGTCCTGGCCACGGGCGTGGACCCTGAGCGGGTGTCGGTGAACGGAGGCGGAAAGAGCCGGGAGCACCTGCGACGGTGCGTGGCCGCCGGCGTGCGCATCACGGTGGAGGACGTGCACGAGGTCGACCTCATCCAGGAGGTGGCGGCCGAGCTGGACGCCACCGCCCGGATCCGCTTCCGGGTGAAGCCGGTGGTCCCGAACCTCTGGCGCCGCACCGATTTCAGCCAGCTCACGGTGCCCATCGACCTCGGGATCCAGGTCTACAAGTCCGGCATCCCGCCCGAGTACGTCGTCGACATGGGACGGCGGGTCTTCGACATGCCCAACGTCGAGCTGGTCGGTCTGCACCTCCACGCGGGGCGGCATCACCCGAGCCTCTGGTTCTGGCAGGGGCTCATGACCCGGTACGCACGGCTGATCGGCGACCTCTGCCGGGCCTGGGAGGGGGAGGGGTGGAGACCGTCCGAGATCGACGTGGGCGGGGGCATGGCGAGCCCCGGGGACCCCCACAACAGGGAGTTCCCCCGCAGCGAGTTCCTCACCACTGCCCTGGGCTACCCGTTCCTCGTCGGCCTGCGGGCCCTGGGGGATCGCCTGTACCACGCGGCCCTGTCGAGGATCGTCACCGCCCTGACCGCGCACCCGCAGCCCAAGGCGCCTCCCGGCGTCGAGGCCTACGCCGCGACCATCACCCGGGCGCTGCGGACCGAGCTCCACCGGCAGGGCGTGCGCACCGAGGGGGTGCGCCTCCAGGCCGAGCCCGGCCGCGCCCTCTACGGAGACACCGGGATCCACCTGGCGCGCGTGAAGGTCGTCAAGCGTCAGACCAAGCCGATCCCCTACACCTGGGTCCTCACCGACACCACCGTCTTCTTCCTGGCCGGCGGGGTCCTGGAGCACAACCGCCACCCCGTGGTCGTGGCCAACCGGGCCGACGAGCCGGCGGTCCTGACGGCCGACGTCGTCGGCCACTCCTGCTACGCCGATCAGATCGTCCTCGGCGCCCGCCTCCCCGCCGTGGAGACCGGTGACGTCGTCGCGATCCTCGAGACCGGGGCCTACCAGGAGTCGTCGGCCTCGAACTTCAACGCCCTGCCCCGCCCGGCGACCGTCCTCGTTCACGGCGCGGATGCGGAGATCATCAAGAGGGCGGAGAGCGCCGACGACGTTTACGCCCGCGACGTCGTCCCCGGGCGAGTGCGCCGGACGGCGACGCCACCGGAGGAGACCGGAGCATGACGAGCGACCTCGGCGTTCGGATCCTCGCCGGCCTCGAGGTGGCCGCGGCGATCGGCATCGTCCTCTTCTGGGTCACCTGGCTCCGTGGGGAGCACGACCAGGAGTGGCTCCCCCGCGGATACGTCGAGCACGAGCGCGCCTTCGTCGTCCCCGACACGGTGCTGGCGGTGCTCCTCGTGGTCTCGGCGACGCTCCTCGCGATGGGTCACCCCCTCGGCCGCTCCCTCTCTCTCGTCTGCGCCGGGATGCTGGCGTTTCTCGGTCTCGTCGACGCCGCCTACTTCCGGCAGACGGGCCTCTTCGCACGGGACAGGGGCGGGGTCGCCAACGCCGGCGTGGTGGCGGGGGTTCTGGCCCTGTCCGCGCTCCTGGTGGGCGTCTTCGCCTGGCCGCGGACGGAGTCCGCTCGCGAGCACACCCTCGACCCGCTCACGGTGCGGACGGCGTCGGGCACGGTGCAGGGGGTGAGCGGGCCCGGCGTGCGGCTCTTCCGCGGAATCCCCTACGCCGCCCCGCCGGTGGGACCGCGGCGCTGGCGTCCCCCCCGGCCAGCCCCGTCATGGGAGGGCACGAGGGTGACAGACGCCTTCGGACCTCCCTGCCCCCAGCAGAGCGCCCCGGAGCCCATGACCGAGGACTGCCTGACCCTCAACGTCTGGGCCCCGGAGGGAGAAGCGCCGGCCGAAGGCTGGCCGGTCATGGTGTGGATCCACGGCGGCGGCTTCAGCGCCGGCTCGGGCGCCGATCCGACCACCCACGGCGACGCGTTCGCCCGGGACGGGGTCGTCCTGGTCACCCTCAACTACCGCCTCGGAGCCCTCGGCTTCCTCGCCCACCCCCTGCTCGAGCGGGCCGACGAGGCATGGGCCAACTACGGCCTCCTCGACATGGTGGCCGCCCTCGAGTGGGTGAAGCGCAACATCGCGGTGTTCGGAGGCGACCCCTCTCGCGTGACGATATTCGGCGAGTCCGCGGGGGGCATGGCGATCCACCTCCTCATGGTCGTGCCGCAGGCCGAGGGGCTCTTCCAGCGCGCCATCGGGATGAGCGGGTACGGGACCTGGCCCCTGCCCCGGGTCCGCTCGGAGCATTCCCCGGTCGCACCCGAGGGCTCGGCGACCGCCGAGGAGATCGCGGAGGCCATCGTCGAGCGGGCGTCCTCGTCCGAGGTGGCGACCGTCGAGGAGCTCCGCTCGATCCCCGCCGCCCGCCTCGCCCACTCGGCCGCCCCCCTTCACCTGCCCGTGGTGGACGGAGCCGTCGTGCCCGACGAGCCGGGGATCGTCTTCGCTCGGGGTGGCCAGCACGACGTCCCGTTCGTCACCGGAGGCGACAGCTTCGACGGCGCGGTCATGCCCTGGTCGGGCATCGCCACCGACGACTTCCTCGACTCGTGGGGCGCGATGCAGACCCCGCTGCGGGCGCTCTACGCCGAGGACTTCGCCGTGAGCGACGACCTCGGGGCCGCTCGGCTGTTCGGCGACGCGCGCTACGTCCTGGCCGGACGATATCTGGCCAGACACATGGCCACCGTCGCATCGCCCGGGTACCTCTACTACTTCGCGTTCGTGCCCGGGGCCCGGCGCTCCGAGCTGCCGGGGGCCCCCCACGGCTCGGAGCTCCCGCTCCTCTTCGGCCGGGCGGAGGACCCGGACGCCCGGGAGGTCGGCCGGCTGATGCGCGCGTACTGGGTCCAGTTCGCCCGGACGGGAGACCCCAACGGTCCCGGACGGCCCGAGTGGCCGGTCTACGCCGGCGGCAGCGACCGCTGGCTCGTGATCGGCGAGCAGACGGAGGTCCGGTCCGGAGTGATCGAGGACCGTCTGGACCTCCTCGAGGCCCGGTACCTCGAGCGCGTGAGCGGGATGGGGCGATAGCCCGCAGCGCCAGCGACGCGGGCTCACATTCCCTCCTGCGGCCGGGCGTCTCCGCTCCCGGATCGACGGGTAGAATCCCATCACGGGTCCTCGTCCCGCGGCCCGCCCCCTGACCGAACGAAGGGAGAGCATGCCGATGACCCTCCGTCCCATCCACCGTCATCCCGGCCGCGTGGCGGCGGGTGTCGTCCTGCTCGCAGGCGTGCTCCTCGCCTCGGGTCTGCAGGCCGCGGACGACGGCAGCCAGATGAAGTCCCCCTTCCGCATCAACTACCTGGGCTACTTCGCCCAGGCGCACAAGGTGGCCCTCTACCTCTCGGAGACCGGCGGAGAGCGCTCCTGGGAGCTCCGAGAGGGGACGGGCGCCACCGTGGCCTCTGGTGTGAGCCAGGACTACGTCAGGAACGACTTCGCCTCCGGGGACAGCTTCTTCCGCATCGACTTCTCGAGCTTCGCCGGGACGGGGACTGGCCTCCGCCTCTTGGTGGACGGGAGGGTCTCCGAGCCCTTCGACATCTCCGCCGCGAATCCCTACGGCGACCTGCTCGACGAGTCGTTCGACTACTTCGAGGACCACCGGGCCGGGGAGACGACCTTCGACCAGTTCCTCCACAACTGGGCCACCGGGAGCCTCACCGCGCCCTTCTGGATCGACGCCGGCGACCGGGGGTCCTACCCCACCAACACCTCCATGGCCGCCTGGCTCCTCATGAACCTCTACGAACGCTACCCGGCGGCCCGCTCCGCCTTCGGCAACGGTGTCACCCTCTACGACGAGGTCCGGTACGGGACCAAGCTGCTGTACCAGGTCATCCTTCCCGGGCAGGAGCTGGCGATCCCGAAGCTCCACACCCACGTCCCGGCCTGGGGTCCCTGCCCCCCCCACGAGGGCGGCACCTGCATCTCGAAGCCGGAGACCAAGGCCACCTTCGCCGTGGCCCGCTCCCTGGCTCACCTGGCGCGCCTGCACCTGGAACAGGAGCAGCCGGAGGCCGCCGGGAAGGCCTTCGCCGCCGCCCGGACGGCGTTCGCCAACGCCCGCTCCGAGCCCCCGACCTGCCGCACCGCCGAGGACTTCGGGGGGGAGGGGGGCATCTACCCCGACAACGACAACTACGGTCTGTGGCGGGAGCCCCGGGCCAACCGCGAGCCCTGTCACCCCGACCGGGACAACGTCGAGGACGACGCCTTCGCGGCCCTCGTCGAGGTGCTCCTGGCCGCCAGGGCCCTCGGCGACAAAGGGGCCCCCGCCCTCGAGAAGGAGGTCGTCGGCCACCCCCGGTTCGGTGAGATCTCGGAGTTCTGGTGGGCGGCGGTGGCGGCCACCGGCAACGTCTCGCTCCTGACCCTGCGGCCCGAGGGGCTCGACCTCTCCGCCATCCGCACGAACCTCTACCGCTACGCGGAGGAGCGCATCGAGAACATGGGCGTGGGGTATCCGGGCGTGACGAAGGACGTCCGTTCCGATCGCTGGGACAGCGGCGACCGGGACGACATCGACAACAACTGGCGGTGGGGCTCGAACCGCATGCTGCTGGACGACGCCGTGCTCCTGGCCGTCGCCGCCGAGGAGAAGCGGGACGCCGGCGAGAAGGGCCCGGCCGCCCGTTACGCCCGACACGCCCTGCGGGTGATGGACTACATCCTCGGCACCAACGCGATGGCGCTCTCGATGGTGACCGGCTTCGGCGAGCACGCGGTGGAGAGGACCCACGACAACCACGTCCCCGACACCGAGCCGGGCAAGATGGCCCTGGGCCCGAACAACTGGACGAACTCCAACGACCCGGACATGCCCGCCTTCGGCTCCCGGCCCGGCATGAAGATGATGCCGGTCACGGGCACGGGATGGGCGGCCCGGGAGATCTCGATCGACGGCAACGCGCCCCTGGTCTGGATGGCCTGGTGGGCGCGGCACCAGGCCGCGGACCTGCTGGCCCTGGCGCCGTGATCGTTTGACTCACCGGGCGCGGGCTCATAGCCTCTCTCCCGTTCGGCCTGATGGGAGACCTCTCATGACACGACTGCTCCGCGACCGTCTCGCTCTCGTGCTTCCGGCTCTGGCCCTCCTCGCCTCGGCCGCGAGCGCGGGGGTCACCGTCTCCGGAGAGCGGGCCACGTGGCACCCTCTCACCCTCACGCTGCGCGGTCCCGACACCAGCGAGACGGCGACGCCCAACCCGTTCCTCGACGTGCGCCTCGTGGTGCGCTTCGAGCAGGGGGACACCGTGTACGTGGTGCCCGGCTACTACGCCGCCGACGGGAACGCGGCCCAGACCGGCGCGGAGGCCGGCCACGTCTGGAGGGCCCACTTCGTCCCGGATCGTCCCGGGGAATGGCGCTACACCGTCTCCTTCCGCGGGGGCGAGGGCCTCGCCGTGAGCGACGACGCGGCGGCCGGAAGCGGTCTCGACGGCGACGGCGAGACGGGGGCCCTCGAGATCGTCCCGGACGAGGAGGCCCCGGGGCTGCTGCGCTACGTCGGCGAGCGGTACCTGCAGTTCGCGGGCAGCGGCGAGTGGTTCCTGAAGGCGGGGGCGGACAGCCCGGAGAACTTCCTGGCCTACGAGGGCTTCGACGGCATGGAGACCCGCGCCGCCGCCGCCGGCGCCCCGCGCGAGGGCGAGGCCGCGCTCTCCCCCCTCCACGCCTACTTGCCCCACGTCGAGGACTTCCGGGAGGGCGACCCGACCTGGAGGAACGGGAAGGGCGAGGGCATCATCGGCGCTCTCAACTACCTCGCGGGCAAGGGGGTCAACTCCGTCTACTTCCTCACCATGAACGTTGCCGGGGACGGAAAGGACGTCTGGCCCTGGCGCACGAGCGAGGAGCGCTTCCGCTTCGACTGCTCCAAGCTGGACCAGTGGGAGATCGTCTTCTCCCACATGGATCGGCTCGGCATCGCCCTGCACGTGGTCCTCACCGAGACCGAGAACGAGTCGCTCCTGGAGCTCGAGGAGGGCATGCCCTTCTTCGCCGAGCGGCGCAAGCTCTACTATCGGGAGCTCGTCGCCCGCTTCGGCCACCACCGGGGCATCGTGTGGAACCTGGGCGAGGAGAACGGCTGGGACGACCGCCACAAGTCGGAGACCGGCAACGCCGGGGTGCCGAACTCCCACGAGCAGCGTCAGGCCTTCGCCGACTACCTGAAGGCCGTGGATCCCTACGACCGCCCCGTCGTGGTCCACACCCTGCCCGGCCGCTACGACGACATCTACGCCCCTCTCCTCGGCCACGAGTCGTTCGAGGGCGCGTCGCTCCAGGTCAACCCCGTCGAGCGCGTGCACTCCGAGACGCTGAAGTGGATCGAGCTCTCAGCGGAGAAGGGCCGGCCCTGGGTCGTGAACCTGGACGAGATCGGTCCCGCGGAGCACGGCGTACTGCCCGACGCGGAGGACCCGGACCACGGCACGGTGAGGCACCACGCCCTGTGGGGCAACCTCATGGCCGGCGGGGGCGGGTGCGAGTGGTACTTCGGCTACACGCACGCCCACAACGACCTGGGACTCGAGGACTTCCGCAGCCGGGACCGGATGTGGGACCAGACCCGCCACGCGGTGGAGTTCTTCCAAGAGCACCTGCCGTTCGCGGAGATGAGCGCGGCCGACGACTCCGTGAGTCGGGAGGGCGCGTGGGCCTTCGCGAAGCCGGGACAGGTCTACGCCGTCTACCTTCCCCCGGTCGCCGAGGGAGAGAGCCCCCCCGGGGCGGCCGAGCTGTGGCTGCCCGCGGCCGAGTACGGCGTCCAGTGGTACGACCCCAGGAACGGAGGCGCTCTTCGAGCCGGCTCGCTGAAGACCGTGACGGGCCCGGGCTTTCGGTCCCTGGGCTCACCTCCCGGCGAGGCGACCGCCGACTGGGTGGCCCTCGTGAAGCTCCGCGGGCCGGCACCGGAGGAGATCCCTCCGGCGCCGCAGTCCTGACCGACCGCGCTCATTCTCCCGATTCCATCGCCCGGCCGACGGCACGAGGGCGCCCGTGCCGGAGGTTGACGGTCGCGGTCGCCCGGCCGTACCGTGTCGCCGCCTGCGGTTCAGACAAGGGGGTGTCCATGTCGAGATCGTCGCTCCTGCTCGCGCTCACGCTCGTCGGGGCGCTGGGATTGACCCCGGCCGGGCGGGCCGCCGACACTCCGGCGGCGGACGTCACCGCCGCCCCCGCCGATCGACGGGGCGAGGCCCCCCCGGCCTACACCCTGGCGGCCCCGATCAGCCGCATGGTGCTGATCCGGCTGCGGAACAAGACCGACGTGCTCGAGGGCCTCACCACGGCCATCGAGAAGGAGGGCATCCGTAACGCGGTGATCGTGGGTGGCTTCGGCTCGGTCATCCGCTACCACGTCCACGCGGTGACCGCCCAGGAGCCGCCGTTCGGGAACGAGTTCGTGAGGGTCGACAAGGCCATGGATGTTCTGGACGTGAGCGGCTACGTGATCGACGGGCGCCTCCACCCCCACATCACCCTGGCCGACGAGAAGGTGGCCACCGGCGGGCACCTCGAGCCCGACACCCACGTGCTGACCTTCCTGAACGTGGCCCTGGCTGTGCTCCCGGACGACGCCAGCCTGGCCCGCTTCGACGACTGGGAGTGGAGGTGAGCTAGTCGGCCCGGATCCCAAAGGGGCGGGCCCAGCCGAGCCCCTCGACGGTCCCGGCGCGGGGGTGGTACTCGCAGCCGACCCAGCCGTCGAAGCCGAGGCCGTCGATCAGGTCGAGGAGGTAGCGGTAGTTGACCTCCTGGGTCTCGTCGGGCTCGTGGCGGCCCGGGACCCCGCCGACCTGGAAGTGGCGGATGAGGTCGCGGTTCGCCTTGATGGTCTCGGCCAGGGACCCTTCCATGATCTGCATGTGGTAGACGTCGTACTGCAGGAAGACGTCGTCCGCGGCCACCTTCTCGATGACGCGGCGGGCCTGGGCGGTTCCCGTCAGGAAGTAGCCCGGGTTGTCCCGGGTGTTCAGCGGCTCGAGGAGCAGCCGGACCCCGGCCGGTCGCGCCCGCTCCGACGCCCACTGGAGGTTGGCCACGAACGTGGCCTCGGCGTCCGGGTGGTCGGTCTGGCCGGCCACGCAGTGGAGCTGCCGGCAGCCAGCGGCCCGCGCGTAGGCGAGCGATCGGGCGAGCGCCTCGCGAAACTCGGCCTCCCGCCCCGGGATCGCCGCCACCGGCGGCACCACGTTGAGGAGGACCACCTCGACGCCGTGACGCCTCGCCGCCTCCGCCACGTCCTCCTTCGCCTCGTCGTAGGGCGCGTGGATCTCCACGCCGCGGAAGCCCACCTCGGCCGCCCGCGCGAAGCGGTCGAAGAAGTCGACCTCCTGGAACATCATCGAGATGTTCGCGGCCAGCTTCGGCATCCTGCCGGGATTCTAGTTGATCGGCGTCCGAAAGGGTGACACCCTCCTCGACTCTCGGGAGGGAACGATGACCCATGTGACGCGACGTGAGGCGCTCCTGGCGGCCGGGATGGCGGGGGCGGGGACGCTCCTCGGTCCCGGGACGGCCCCGGGCACGGGCGGAGGGGCCACCGGTTCCGCGGTTCGCAGCGGGCGGCTGAAGCAGTCGGTGTCGCGTTGGTGCTACGGCAAGATCCCCCTCCCCGACTTCTGCCGGGCGGTGGCGGAGATGGGCCTCGTAGGGATCGATCTCCTCGGGGAAGAGGACTGGCCGGTGGTGAAGGACCACGGCCTCGTCTGCACCATGGGCTCGGGGGGCGGCGGCACCATCGCCGAAGGCCTCAACGACCCCGCCAACCACGAGGGGATCGTCCAGGGTCTCACCGGGATGATCCCCCGGGCCGCGAAGGCCGGCGTGCCCAACGTGATCACGATGGTCGGCAACCGCAAGCCAGGGATCGACGACGCGACGGCAAAGGCGAACTGCGTGACCGCCCTGAAGCGGATCAAGCCCGTGGCCGAGGCCGAGGGTGTGACGGTCTGCGTGGAGCTGCTGAACAGCAAGGTCGACCACCCGGGATACCAGGGCGACCACACCGAGTTCGTGGTGGACGTGCTCGAGGCCGTCGACTCGCCGCGGGTGAAGGCCCTCTACGACGTCTATCACATGCAGATCATGGAGGGAGACATCATCCGCACCATCCGTGCGAACGCCTCCTGGATCGGCCACTACCACACCGGCGGCGTCCCCGGGCGCCACGAGCTCGACGACACCCAGGAGCTGAACTGGCCCGCCATCTGTCGGGCCATCGTCGAGACCGGCTTCACCGGGTACCTCGCCCACGAGTTCGTGCCCACGAGCGACGATGCCCTGGCCTCGCTGCGAGACGCCGTCGAACGCTGCGACGTGTGAGACGCCGGAAGGTCGCGCCGCTCCTGGATGCTCCCGGGGGAGGGACGCCGGCACGCGGACCGCTCTCGAAACGGAGGACGGCTGCCCGGGTGAGCACCGGGCCGGCGGCCGTCTGAAGACCGGGTTCAATCAGGCTCCGGGCCGCGCCGGGCAGCGAGGTGAGCGGCCGCCCGTGGGATCGGGGCTCGCGGGTCATAATTCCGCGGCAGGGCGCATGTCCACCTACGCCATCGGCGACATCCAGGGCTGCTCCGAGACACTCCGGCGTCTCGTCGATCGCATCGAGTTCGACGCGACCGGGGATCGTCTCTGGCTCGTCGGGGATCTCGTCAACCGGGGCCCACGGTCCCTCGAGGTCCTGCGCTGGGCCCGGGAGCAGGGGGATCGGCTCGTCACGGTCCTGGGGAACCACGACCTGCACCTCCTCGGCCGGGCCTTTGGAACCCGGGCGCCCAAGTCCCGCGACACCCTGAACGAGGTCCTGGAGGCCTCCGACCGCGAGGACCTGCTCCACTGGCTCCGGCAGCGACCCCTCCTCCATCGGGAGGGCGCCTTCGCCCTCGTGCATGCCGGGCTGCTTCCCGCCTGGACCCTCGAGCGCGCCGGGACGCTGGCCCGAGAGGTCGAGGCCGTCCTCGCGGGCCCGGAGCCCGAGCGCCTGCTGCGGGCTCTCGTCGCGGAGCGCCCCCGCGCCTGGCGCAAGGACCTCGACGTCGAGGACCGCTGGCGCGTGGCGGTGCAGTCCTTCACGCGACTCCGGACCTGCCGAGACGACAGTCGGGTCTGCGACGGCTTCAGCGGATCCCCGGAGCGGGCCCCGGAGGGCTGCCATCCCTGGTTCGACCTCCGGGACGATCACGCCGCGGGCGTCACCGTGGTCTGCGGTCACTGGGCCACGCTGGGGCTCCGCATCCAGCCGGGGGTCCTGGCCCTCGACAGCGGGTGCGTCTGGGGCGGCACGCTGACCGCGGTGCGGCTCGAGGACCAGGCGGTCTTCCAGGAGCCGCTGGCGGACGAGGTGTCCGTGTAGGGAATCAGGCCTCGCCCACGGCCATGCGTGGTCCGCGGGACGCGAGCTGTCCTCGTTTCGGGGGAGATCACGCTGCGGAGACACGGCGAGCTCTGGATGGCCGCCTGGGCCGTCGAGCCGGGGGCAGAGGCGGCAGAGACGGGCGGGCGACGCTGCGCGTCGAGTAGTGGTAGCATCCACTCACGCGCAGGTCGCCCGTTCGGCTCCCCGCCTCGCCTCCGGTCTGCCGATGGACGACAGGAAGGAGCCCTCATGACCTCGAGACACCCCGCAACGCGGTGCGGCCACGACCGCCGGACTTTCCTCAAGGGCGCGGGCCTCGCCACCGCGGCATCGGCTGCCGCCGCCGGACTCGCCCCGCCCCGCGCCGAGGCCTCCGGGACCGCTCCGTTCTTCACCGCGCCCCCGGCCGATCTCGGGCCCCTTCCCGAAGTCGACTTCCTCGGCCGCAAGACGCCCCGCATGATCGTCGGCTGCAATCAGATGGGCGGGTGGAGCCACGCCGTCCCCAGCCTCTCGAAGACCATGCAGGAGTACTTCACCCCCGACGTGACCTACGACTTCATGCGCCACTGCGAGCGGTGGGGCCTGAACACCGCCATCACCTACTGGGGCAAGAAGCCCCTCGCCGCCCTGCGCCGCCTATGGGAGGACGGCTCGAAGATGCGGGTCTACTTCCTCGCCCGGATGGACGAGGACGGGAACATCAGCGGGGCGGAGTCGACGGAGGAGGGCAGCATCACGGAGTACAACCCCTCTGTACCTTCTCCACCACGGGGGCGTCACCGACCGGCTCTTCCGATCCGGGAAGCAGGAGGAGGTGCACGACTTCGTGAAGAAGGCCCACGACCAGGGCATGAAGGCGGGGGTCTCGGCCCACAACCCGGATGTCTTCAAGTACGCCGAGGACAAGGGCTGGGAGTGCGACCTCTACCAGTGCTGCCTCTACTACGTCACCCGGCCGGAGGAAGAGATCCGCGCGAAGCTGGGCACCACCATACTCGGCGAGCCCTTCCTGGCGAAGGACCGCGACGACATGCTGGACGTCGTCCAGCAGGTCTCGAAGCCCTGCATCGCCTTCAAGATCCTGGGGGCCGGAAGACTCTGCGATTCGCCCACGGCGGTGGCCGAGGCCTTCCAGTACACGTTCTCGAGGATCAAGAAGACCGACGTCGTGATCGTGGGGATGTGGCCGCGCTTCAAGGACGAGGTCGCGGAGAACGTCGGGCTGCTGCAGAAGTACGGGGCGGCCTGACCGTCACCACGGAGCCAAACGAGAAGCGCGCGCCTGCCAAGCAGGCGCGCGCGGGGTTGATCACGGCGTCGCCGAATCCGGGGGGGGCCGTCAGACGGCGCAGGCCATGTCCTGGCCGCAGCACAGCGGCGACTTGATCATGCCGTGGCCGTCCGGGCACTTGGTGACGTGGATCTCGACACCGTTCTTGTCGATGGTGCCGTGAACCAGGTCCTTGCCGCACTTGGCGCACTTCATGCCGGTCACGCCCATCCCGCACTTCTCACACTTGTACTCCATCCTCGGTTCTCCTCGCTGGATCCTGGCCGTCGCCTCGCGCAGGCTCGTGCCTCGCACGCCTCTCGCACGCACTCCTGCCTGAACAACAGTGCACCCAGAGTACCCGCCAATGACGGGCCCGGGCAACTCGGCGACCGCAGCCCGGCATCCTCATGATATTCCTCCCGATCAGGTGATAGCATCGGCCCCTGCACGAGTCGGCCCACGGCGCCCCGCGCGGAACCCGCCCTGCCGATCCCGCAAGCAAGGAGTCACCCATGATCCACAAGAGCACGACCCTGCTCCTGGCCCTGAGCCTGCCCTTCACCGGCGCCCTCGCCGACGCGGCCCAGCCGGCGACGGACGACGCGAGGAAGGACCTGTTCTCGGCGGCGACGTTCAAGGGTCTCGAGCTGCGGGGCATCGGACCCGCGGTGAAGTCCGGCCGCGTCGGCGACATCGCCGTCCATCCCCACGAGCCGAGCACCTACTACGTGGCGGTGGCGTCGGGCGGGGTCTGGAAGACCGTGAACGCCGGCACGACCTGGACGCCGGTCTTCGACGAGCAGGGCTCCTACTCCGATCGGCTGCGTGACCATCGACCCCAACGACCCGCTGGTGGTGTGGGTGGGAACGGGCGAGAACAACTCCCAGCGCAGCGTCTCCTACGGCGACGGCGTCTACAAGTCCGTGGACGGCGGGCAAGAGCTGGGAGAACGTCGGACTGGAGGACTCCGAGCACATCTCGAGGATCCTCGTCGACCCCCGCGACTCCGACGTGGTCTACGTCGCCTCCCAGGGACCGCTGTGGAGGGCCGGGGGCGACCGCGGCCTCTACAAGACCACCGACGGCGGCAAGACCTGGGCGCCCTCGCTCCAGATCAGCGAGAACACCGGCGTCACCGACGTGTGGATGGACCCCCGGGACCCGGACGTGCTCTACGCCGCCGCCTACCAGCGGCGGCGCCACGTCTGGACGCTCATCAACGGGGGACCCGAGTCCGGGCATCTACAAGTCCACCGACGCCGGCGAGACCTGGACGAAGGTGACCAACGGACTTCCCGAGGCGGACACGGGCCGCATCGGCCTCGCCGTCTCCCCCGCCGACCCCGACGTCGTCTACGCCATCGTCGAGGCCGCCGAGGAGGGAGGCTTCTACCGCTCCCGGGACGCCGGCGTGAACTGGACGAAGATGAGCGACTACATGACCGCAGAGCCCCCAGTACTACAACGAGATCATCCCCGACCCGGTGAAGGTGGACCGGGTCTACTCCATGGACACCTGGATGCACGTGACCGAGGACGGGGGCGAGACCTTCAAGAAGGTCGGCGAGAAGTACAAGCACGTGGACAACCACGCCCTCTGGATCGACCCCGACGACACCGACCACCTCCTGGCGGGCTGCGACGGCGGCGTCTACGAGACCTGGGACCGGGGCGCCACCTGGCACTACAAGTCCAACCTGCCGGTGACGCAGTTCTACCGGGTGACCGCGGACAACGCCGAGCCCTTCTACAACGTCTACGGCGGCACCCAGGACAACAACACGCTGGGCGGCCCGTCGCGCACGCAGCACCGCCCACGGCATCACCAACGCCGACTGGTTCGTGACCGTGGGCGGCGACGGCTTCGAGACGGTGGTCGACCCCGAGGACCCGAACATCGTCTACTCGCAGTCGCAGTACGGCGGGCTGGTGCGCTACGACCGCAAGACCGGCGAGCGGATCGACATCAAGCCCCAGCACGAGCCCGGCGAGCCGCCGCTGCGCTGGAACTGGGACTCGCCCCTGATCCTCAGCCCCCACTCCCGCACCCGGCTCTACTTCGCCGCCCAGAGGCTCTTCCGCAGCGACGACCGGGGCGACACCTGGCGGGCGGTGAGCCCGGACCTCACCGCGCAGATCGACCGCAACACGCTCGAGGTCATGGACCGGGTGTGGAGCGTGGACGCGGTGGCCAAGAACGCCTCGACCTCGTTCTACGGGAACATCGTCTCGCTCTCCGAGTCGCCCCTGGTGGAGGGCCTGATCTACGCGGGGACCGACGACGGCCTCGATCCAGGTCACCGAGGACGGCGGCGAGAGCTGGCGGAAGATCGAGGGCTTCCCCGGCGTGCCCGACCCGGACCTACGTCGTCGGACCTGGAGACCTCGCTCCACGACGCGGACACCGTCTACGCCTCCTTCGACAACCACAAGATGGGCGACTTCAAGCCCTACGTCCTGAGGAGCACCGACCGGGGACGGACCTGGACCTCCGATCGCCGGCGACCTGCCCGAGCGGGGCAGCGTCTACTCCCTGGCCGAGGACCACGAGAAGGCGTCCCTGCTCTTCGCCGGCACCGAGTTCGGCGTCTTCTTCACGCTCGACGGCGGGGCCCGCTGGATTCAGCTCGAGGGCGGGCATGCCCCCGATCGCGGTGCGCGACATCGACATCCAGCGCCGGGAGAACGACCTGGTCCTGGCGACCTTCGGCCGCGGCTTCTTCGTCCTCGACGACTACTCGCCCCTGCGCCTCGCCAGCCGTGAGGTCCTGGAGAAGGAAGCGACGCTCTTCCCGGTCCGGAGGGCCTGGATGTACGTCCCCGCCCGACTCCCCTGGGCCTCAAGGAGAAGTCGAACCTCGGGCACTCCTTCTTCACCGCGCCGAACCCGCCCTTCGGCGCGGTCTTCACCTACTACCTGAAGGAGGAGATCAAGACGCGGAAGAAGACGCGACGCGAAGCCGAGAAGGAGATCGAGAAGGAGGGCGGCGACGTCGCCTACCCGAGCTGGGACGACCTGCGGGCGGAGGCGCGGGAGGAGGAGCCCGCCATCGTGCTGACGGTGAGCGACGCGGAGGGGAACGTCGTCCGTCGTCTGACCGGTCCCGTCGGAGGCCGGCTTCCACCGCGTGGCCTGGGACCTCCGCTACCCGGCTCCGGATCCGACCGTCCTCGAGCCCTCCACCGAGTACGCGCCCTACAGCGCGACGCCCACCGGCCCCCTGGCAACGCCCGGCACCTATCAGGTGTCGCTGGCCCGCCGCGTGGACGGGAAGCGGACGCCGCTCGGTGAGCCGGTCACGTTCACCGCCGAGATCCTGGGCAGCAGCAGCCTGCCCCCGGCCGACCGGGACGCGCTCCTCGCCTTCCAGCAGAAGGCCGGACGCCTCCAGCGTGCGGTGCTCGGCACGGTCGAGGTCTCGAAGGAGGCACACTCGAGGCTCGATCACCTGAAGCAGGCCCTCGACGACACGCCGGGGGCGGACCCGGCCCTCGCCGACCAGGCCCGGGCGCTGGAAGCCCGGCTGAACGACCTCGAGGTCGCCCTCTCCGGCGACAAGGTCGTCGCCGGGTATCAGGAGCCGACCCCCCTGTCGATCGTCTCTCGGGCCCGCAGCACGGTCTCGTGGGACAGCACCTCGGCCCCGACGGAGACGCAGCAACGAGCCTACGCCATCGCCGCCGAGCAGTTCGCCGACGCGCTCGGCGAGTTGCGGGCGTTGGTGGGCGACCTCGAGGCCCTGGAGGCGAAGGCCGAGGCCGCGGGCGCGCCCTGGACGCCGGGACGCGTGCCCGTCTGGTCTCCGGAGTGAGCGACTCCCGGAGGAGGAGAACGCCGATGAAGACGACCCTGACCACCCTTGGCCTCGTCGCTCTGGCCCTGATGCCGACCGTCGGCCAGGCGGCCGAGCCTCCCAACGTCGTCCTCGTCTTCGTCGACGACCTCGGCTTCGGCGACCTGGGCAGCTACGGGCACCCGAGCATCCGCACGCCCCGGCTGGACCGGATGGCCGCGGAGGGGATCAAGCTGACCTCCTTCTACGCCGCCGCGCCGGTGTGCACCCCCTCCCGGGCCGCCCTCATGACCGGACGCTACCCCATTCGCTTCGGGCTCGCCGGCAACCTCGGCCCGGACTCCGAGGGCGGCCTGCCCGCGGAGGAGCGGACGCTGGCCGAGGCCCTCCACGCCCGGGGATACCGGTCCGTCGCCATCGGCAAATGGCACCTGGGCTCGGTGCCCGGGTACTTCCCCACCGACCACGGCTTCGACGAGTACTTCGGCCTGCCGTACAGCAACGACATGATCCGCCCGTGGGTGGACACGGACCGTCCCCTCCACCTGTACCGGGGCACCACCCCCACCGACGAGCTGCCGGTGGAGCAGAGCACCCTCACGAGGCGCTACACGGAGGAGGCGGTGCGCTTCATCCGGGCCTCGAAGGACGGGCCGTTCTTCGTCTATCTCCCCCACTCCATGCCCCACCTCCCGATCTCGGCCTCGGCGGAGTTCTCCGGGACGTCCCAGGGCGGACGCTACGGCGACGTCGTGGAGGAGCTCGACTGGAGCGTGGGCCGGATCCTCGACGTGTTGCGAGAGGAGGGACTGGAGGAGCGCACTCTGGTGATCTTCACCAGCGACAACGGTCCCTGGCGCAACATGCCGCCGCGGATGTACGAGACCGAGCCGGTGGAGCGGTGGGACGCGGGAACGGCGGGGGCCCTGCGGGGGGCCAAGGGGACCACCTGGGAGGGGGGCCTGCGCGTCCCCGCCATCGCGCGCTGGCCTGGTCGCATTCCCCCGGGACAGGTCAGCGGCCAGATGGCGACGACGATGGACCTCCACGCGACGATCCTCGAGCTGGCCGGGGCCGCGCCCCCTTCCCGCCCCCTCGACGGCCAGGACCTCTGGCCGCTCCTGGCCGAGGGCGCCGCCTCCCCCCGCGAGCACTTCTACTACTTCATGGACACCCGCCTGGAGGCGGTGCGGGACGCGATGTGGAAGCTGCGCATCGCGTCCCTCGCCGAGGAGTACGTGTCGCAGGAGCTGCAGACCGGCGACGAGCCGGTCGAGACCCTGCTCTTCGACCTCCGCTCCGACCCCTACGAGCGGTTCGACGTGGCCGCCGAGCACCCCGAGGTGGTGGCCCGGCTTCGCGCCCGGCTCGTCCGCTTCGCCGAGGAGACGGGGGCGACCCTCACGTTCGAGCCCTGAGACGGATCGGCCGTCGGCCGCGCTCCTCCTCGCCGGCCAGCGCGAAGGCCCGTGCCGGGCAAGCGACAACCTCGCCACCTCGTCCAACTCGCTGGACACCGCCTCGTGGGCGCGCCGCCGAGGGTCGCCGGCGTGGCAGAATCGCACAGAGGGGCTGAGGAGACCACTTGGGACGAAGAGGGACGGCGGGCCACGGAGGCGCACACGCCCGCCGGGGCCGTGCCGTCGCGCTCGCCCTCGCGGTGGCGGCCCTCGCCGGCGCGCTCGCGCTCGCGGGGCGCGCCCGGTGGTCGGGCGGGGTGCGCCGCGATCCCGGGCTCTCCGTCCTCCTGATCTCCGTCGACACGCTGCGCGCCGACGCGCTCGGCTGCTATGGAAACCGGAAGGCGGCCACGCCGTGGATCGACCGGCTGGCGGCGGAGGGCGTCCGCTTCGAGACGGCCCACGCGCACAACGTCGTCACGCTGCCCTCCCACGCGAACATCCTCTCGGGCCTCCTGCCCCTGCGGCACGGCGTCCGGGACAACACCGGCTTCCGCTTCCCCTCCGACCGGCCGACCCTCGCGACGATCCTCCGCGAGAAGGGGTGGCGCACGGGCGCCTTCGTGAGCGCGTTCGTCCTCGACTCCCGCTTCGGCCTCGACCGGGGATTCGAGGTCTACGACGACCGCCTGGGGGGCCAGGAGACGAGCACGGCGTTCCTGGTTCCGGAGAGGCGCGGGACGCAGACCGTCGAGGCGGCGCGGCAGTGGCTCGAGGGCGTGCGGGGCGAGAGATGGTTTGCCTTCGTGCATCTCTACGAGCCCCACTTTCCGTACGAGCCGGGCGAGCCGTTTGCCTCGCGCTTCCCCTCCGAGCCCTACGCGGGCGAGGTCGCCTCAGCGGACGCGGCCCTGGGACAGCTGCTCGAGCCGCTCCTGGCGGCGGGCGCCTCCGAGCACACCCTCGTCGTCCTCACGTCGGACCACGGCGAGTCCCTCGGCGAGCACGGCGAGACGACGCATGGAATCTTCGGCTACGAGGCCACGCTGCGCGTGCCCCTGGTCCTGCGCGCGCCCGACCTCTTCGGTCCGGGGACGGTGCGCGGCCCGGTCCGGCACGTGGACCTGGCGCCGACGATCCTGGATGCGCTGGGGATGGACGTCCCCGGCGATCTCCCGGGGAAGAGCCTTCTCCCCCTGATCGCGGGACGGGAGGAGGAGGCCCCCGACACCTACTTCGAGTCCCTGAGCCCCTCGCTCAATCGCGGGTGGGCGCCGCTCCACGGCATCGTGGCCGGCGGGCTCAAGTACGTCGAGCTGCCCCTCCCCGAGCTGTACGACCTGGCCGCCGATCCCGGGGAGCGGAACAACCTGGCCGCCTCGCGGCCACGGGACCTCGCCCTCCTCCGCGACCGTCTGGGCCGCCTGCGGGCCGGAGACGTGGGGGTGGGGGCCCGCGTGGAGGAGGAGCAGGCGACGCTCGAGCGGCTGCAGGCCCTGGGGTACGTCACGGGCGGGGGGGTCGAGCAGAAGGAGCGCTACACCGAGGACGACGATCCGAAGAACCTCGTGGAGCTGGACACGCGGATCCGGGACGTCGTCACCCTCTTCCGCGCGGGAGACTACGGGGCGGCCATCGCGGTGTGCGAGGAGAACATCCGGCGTCGTCCGGAGATGCCTCTCTCCTACCTCCAGCTCGCCTATCTCGAGCGCGGGCGCGGGCGGCTGGACGCCGCGATCGCCGCCTCACGCCGGGCAGTGGACCTGCGCCCCCTCGACGCCGAGAGCGTCTCGCTCCACGGCGTCTATCTGACCGAGGCGGGGCGCGCCGGCGAGGCCGTGGCGTTTCTCGAGCCCTACGCGAGGACCGTGGAGCCCGACATCGACGTGCTCACCGCCCTGGGCATGGCCCAGGCCCGCGTCGGCCGGACACAGGACGCCCTGGCCACCTTCGCCCGCGCGCGCTCTCTCGACCCGACGAACGCCATGGCTCTCGTCAACGTCGGGACCGTCTACCTGATGGGGGGCGAGCGCACGCGGGCCCGCCAGGCGTTCGAGGCCGCCCTCGAAGTCGACGACGCCGTGGCCCGGGCCCACAACAGCCTCGGCGTCATCGCCGCGGAGGAGGGCCGCTGGCCCGAGGCCATCGCGCGCTGGCAGCGGGCGGTGGACCTCGACCCGCGCGACTACCAGACCCTCTTCAACCTGGGGACGACCCTTCGGAAGCAGGGCCGCGAGGACGAGGCGCGCGAGTACCTGGAGAGCTACCTCCGCGTCGCGCCCGTGGCGCTCGAGCGCCGGGACATGGCCCGCGTGCGGGCGTGGCTGGACGGGAGCGGCGGCTCGTGACGCGGCGCGCCGCGGCAGCGGCCACCGCCTCGGCGATCGCCGCCGCGCTTGTGCTCGCGCCCGGCTGCGGCCCGCGTGACGTCGCCACCTGGCCCGACGCCCCCGTCGTCCTCGTCTCCGTGGACACCTTGCGCGCCGACCGCCTCGCGCTCTACGGCTACGAACGGGGCTCGACGCCCCACCTCGACCTCCTCGGGCGGGAGGGCGTCGTCTTCGAGAACGCCTACACCCACTGCCCGCTCACCCTGCCCGCGCACACCTCGATGCTCACGGGCCTGCTCCCCCCGCGGCACGGCGTCCGCGACAACTCGGGCTTCGTCCTCCCACCCGACGCCCGCACGCTGGCCACGCGCTTTCACGAGCGAGGGGACGCGACGGGGGCCGCGGTGTCCGCCTTCGTCCTGCGGGCGGCCACCGGCATCGCCCAGGGCTTCGACCTCTACGACGACGCGATCGAGACCGACGCGACCGTCGAGGACATGGGCGAGCAGGAGAGGGACGGCGCCGCCGCGGTGCGGTCCCTGCTCACGTGGATCGACGGCCAGAACGGACGTCGTTTCTTCGCGTTCCTGCACCTCTACGAGCCCCACACGCCCTACGCCCCCCCTCCACCCTACGCCGAGCGGTTCGGCTCGCGCCCCTACGACGGGGAGGTGGCCTACGCGGACGAGCTCGTGGGCCGCTTCCTCGGGGGCCTCCGCGAGCGGGGTCTTCTCGATCGCTCGATCGTGGCCTTCACCTCGGACCACGGCGAGGCGCTCGGCGATCACGGCGAGCAGGAGCACGGCTTCTTCCTGTATCGCGAGACCGTGCGCGTGCCGCTGGTCCTGAGGCTGCCGGGCGGCGTGCGGGGAGGCACGCGCGTCGCCGAAGCGGTGGGGCTCGTGGACGTGGCCGCCACCCTTCTCGATCTCGCTGGACTCCCGGTCGCCGGACTCGACGGGGTCTCCCTGCGGCCCGCGATGACCGGCCCTGCCCCGTCACGGCCGGTGTACTCCGAGACGTTCCTGCCCCGCTATCACTTCGGGTGGAGCGAGCTGCTCTCGAGGACCGACGATCGCTACCGCTACATCCGGGCCCCGCGGCCCGAGCTCTACGACCTGGCCACCGACCCGGGCGAGAGGCGCAACCTCGCCGCGGAGCGGCCCGCGGAGATCGCCGCGATGAACGACTGGATCCTCTCGCGGTCCGGCGGGGACGCACCCGCGCCCGCCCCCGTGGACGCCCAGACCCGGAAGCGGCTCGAGGCCCTCGGCTACGTCGGCGGGACCGGGGACGCACCCATCTCCGCCGCCCCCCGCGCCGACCCGAAGGACGAGATCGCGACCTGGGAGGCCTACAAGCGGGCGCTGGCCCTGCGCCGCGAGGGCCGCGACGGGCCGGCCGTCGCGGCTCTGCGCGGGCTGCTCGCCGACCACCCGGGCATGCGGGACGCCTGGGAGGCGCTCGGGCGCACCCTCGCGCGCATGGGTCGGGAGCGCGAGGCCCTCGAGGCGCTGGAGACCGCGGTGAGGCTCGCCCCGGGGCGGGCCTCGGCCCACCTGGCCCTGGCCCGCGTCGACGCCCTCGCCGGTCGCATCGAGCGGGCGGCGACCCACGCCGAGGCGGCGGCCGCCACCGAGCCGGGCGAGGGGTACGAGATCCTCGCGGAGATTCGCCTCTCCCAGGGGCGCCTCGCCGAGGCCGCGGCCCACGCACGACGGAGCGTCGCGGCCGACCCACGGCGGGCCACGGGCCACTTCATCCTCGGCGTCCTCGCCCGACGCGCCGGGCGGTGCGAGGAAGCGCTCGAGGAGTACCGCCTGGCCGCCGCGGCGCAGCGCCTGCAGAAGCGACTGGTCATGCCGGGGTTGCACTCGGGCATGGCCGACTGCCTGGCGCGCGCGGGCGACGAGGCCGGAGCGGAGCGCGAGTTCCGCGCGGAGATCGAGGCGATCCCACACTCGCGCGAGGGGCGTGCGGGTCTCGCGACGCTCTACCGCTCGCAGGGACGGGACGCGGAGGCGCGGAGCGTGCTCGAGGGCATCGTCTCCGCGAACCCCCGGGCGGGGGGCGACGAGTACTGGACGGTCGTGCAGACCTTCCAGGTGCTGGGGGACACGGAGGCGGCGCGCGAGTGGGCGCGGCGCGGACGCGCACGCTTCCCGCGCGACGCCCGCTTTCAATGAGCGACGTCCCTACTCCTCGCGCTTCAGCAGCACGTAGCCGTCGGCGGTCTCGAGGACGGGACTCACCTCGCCCGGAGCCAGGCCGGCCGCGGCGGACCGGAGCGGCTCGGCGAGGTCGTCCACCCGCACCATCCCGAGGTCGCCCGCGCGTGGGGCCGAGGCGTCCACCGACTCCGCCCGGGCGAGAGAGGCGAACGGCTCGCCGGCGGCCAGGCGGCGGGCCAGCGTCTCCGCCTTCGACCGGGACGGCGCGCGCAGCAGTCGCAGGTGTACCGAGCCCGGAGGCGGAGGCGCGGCCAGCTCCCGGGCCAGGGCGAGGGTCTCGCGTCCCCGGGGGTAGTCCCCCGCCTCTTCCACGAGCTTCTCCAGGAGCGGGAGGGCCGCCCGCGCGCGGCCGGCGCGCAGCTCCACCGAGCCGAGGTAGAACAGAGCGTCGGGGTGATCGGGAGACACCCGCAGGGCCTCGCGGAACGCGCGACCCGCCTCGCGCTCCCGTCCGGCCGCGCCCAGCGCGAGGCCGTGGGCCACGTGTGCGTCGGGCGACCCGGGGTCGAGGCGCAGGGCCTCCTCGGCCGCTCTCCGAGCCGGCTCCACCTCGCCGAGGCGGCGGTACAGCGAGGCGAGCTCCACCTGAAGCCGGGGATCGTCGGGATCGAGCTGCCGCGCCTTCTCGAGAGCCACACGAGCGCCGGCGAGGTCTCCCTGGCGCTGCAGGAGCCCCCCTCTGGCCCTGAGGAGGTCGGGGCTGCCGGGCGCCGCCTCCAGACCGGTGGCGAGCGTCTCGGAGGCTTCACGCGTGCGACCCGCCCCGCCGAGGGCCTCGGCCAGGTACGCATAGACCGGCGCCACGCCCAGCCCGGCGAATGTCTGCCGGGTCGGCGCCATTTCCGCCGCCTTCTCGAGGTACGGCACCGCCTCCCGGAAGCGCCGCCTCTCGACGAGGCTGCGGCCGAGGTAGTAGTTGACGTTGAACGAGGTCGTCGCCGTGCGCGCCACCCGGGTGAGCACCTCGATGGCGCCGTCCAGATCCCCGTCCCGGTAGAAGGCCATCCCACGGCGGACGTCGCGCTGCAGCCCTTGAAGCTCGCCGATCTTGTCCTTGGGGTCCACCCCGGACGGAGCGGATCCGGCGTTGACCCCCGCCTCGACGTAGCCGAGAGCGGCGAGCTGCTCCGCCGCATCCGGATCGAGCTCCGGGAGCTCCGGTGCGGGACCGGCGGCGCGGTCGAACGTCAGGAGCCTCTCCCGCATGGCCGCGGCGACCGAGGTCCTCTCCTCGATCAGGTTCCGTGTCTCCCCGGGGTCGTCGGCAAGGTGGTACAGCTCCGGACGGGGCGCGTCGACGTACTTCCACCCGCCGCCGCGGAGCGCCCGCAGAGGCGCGTAGCCGAAGTGGAGCTGGGAGTAGAGGGTCTCCGCGTACGACTCGCTCTCGCGAATCCGTCCGCCCCGCCGCAGGAGCGGTGCACGGGAGACGCCGCTCGTGGACGGGGCCGTCACCCCGACCAGCTCGAGAAGCGTGGGGAGGAGGTCCACGCTGCGAAACTGTCCGCCGACGCGCGCGCCGGCCGGGAGGTGACCGGGCCAGGAGAGGACGAGGGGCACGCGCAGCGTGGAGTCGTAGACGAAGAACATGTGCTCGTCCTCGCCGTGCGCGCCGAGTCCCTCGCCGTGATCCGAGGTGACGACCACGAGCGTCCGCGGTCGCAGCCCGGCGCCGTCCAGCCAGGCCAGCAGGCGACCCAGCTGAGCGTCGGCATAGGCCACCTCCCCATCGTAGGGATTGTCCACGAGGCGTTCGCCCCAGGGCGCAGGAGCGTCGTAGGGGGCGTGCGGGTCGAACAGGTGCACCCAGGCGAAAAAGGGTCGGGCGCGCGGCTGGCGCAGCCACGCGAGCACACGGTCCACCACCTCGCTCGCGCGCCTCTCCGTCCTCGTCTCGCGCGTCGCGGCCCCCTCCCGCCCGAAGGGGTCGTCGAAGACCGCGAAGCCCCGGTCGAGACCGGATGGGCGCGACACCGGGTAGGCCCCGACGAAGCCGGCGGTGTCCCAGCCGGCCTCGCGCAGCACGGACGCAAGCGTGGGCGTCCCCGCGGTGAGGGGGTGGGAGTAGTTGTCGCGGATGCCGTGCTCGTAGGGCAGAAGGCCGGTGAAGATCGAGGCGTGCGAGGGCCGGGTCTGCGGCACCTGCACGACCGCGTCCTCGAGGAGGACGCCCTCTCGGGCGAGGCGGTCGAGCGCCGGGGTCTGTGCGGCGGCGTGGCCGTACGCGCCCACCCGGTCCGCGCGCAGGGTGTCGATCGTCACGAGGACTACGTTGGGCGCGGCCGAAGCGGCGGCGCAGAGCAGGACGAAGCCAGTGAGCATCACGCGCGATTATCCACAATGGAAGACGGCCCCGGGGGTCGCCCCCCCGGGGCCGGTCGGACGGCCGCGGCGAGCGGCTCCTAGAAGGAGACGCGCGCGCCGAAGCGGAGGATGCGCGGGCTCAGGATCTCGTCGATCCGGTCGAAGGACGTGGAGTCGACGCGCCGGAAGACCTGGAGCACCGTGCCGCTATTGAAGATGTTGAACGCCTCCGCGCTGAAGGTGATGGCGGCAGGCCCCGCCCTGACCACCTTGGCCAACCGCAGGTCGACGTCCCACACGTCGTCGTAGCGACGGGCGTCGATCGCGGTCGTGGCCAGGATGTTGAGGTTCCCGTCACGCCCCCCCGACCCGATGATGTACTGGGGCAGGGCCTGGCCCTCGCGGCCGAAGACCGCCCCGGAGAGCTCGAGACCCAGGGGGAGCTGGACGAGCGCGTTCGCGTAGATCTGCCACCGCGGCGTCGTGTAGAAGGTGGCTCGACCCGACCCGCCCGACTTGGCGGAGACGAAGTCGCTCGTCAGCGAGTTCACCTCGGTCGGCGTCGGGTTGCCGTCGGCGTTGCCCGGGCTCGCCCGACCCTGCACGCCGGCCCCGCCCTGCACGGGTATCGGGGTGTCGTAGCTCTGCTTGAAGAGGTTGTACGAGAACGCCACCCGCCCCATCCACTTGTTGGCGAGCCGCTTGGTGAGGGTCAGCTCGAAGCCGTTGAAGTTCTGCACGTACCCGGCCTGGTTCGTCAGCAGACGCCCTCCCCCGCCCGCGTCCACGAGGTCGGAGTCCGGAAGGTACGGGAACACGGTGTAGCCGCCCCCAGTGATGGCGTCGCCCCGCGTGTACTCGTTCGGCTCGACGATCCGGCAGCTGCTGGACGTGGGGGGATCCCCGCACACCCCGCCCAGCCGGGGCCGGTAGGGAAGGTCCGAGATGTGCCGGTAGGTGTAGGCGAGGCCGGCCGCGAAGCTGGGGTGAAGCTCGCGGTCGATGCCGGCCACCAGCTCGTCGGTGTGGGAGGCACCGTAGTCGCGGTCGATCCGGTTCGGGGTCTGCCCCGCGCCACCCGGGTTCGCGGGGTCGATGTTGTAGTTGTACTGGTACTGGTCGAAGAGGACCTCGCCCGGCTGGACGAAACGGTCCCCGTTGAGGTCGTTCCAGGCGTAGGCGAGGAAGCCCGGGGCCACCGGGTTCTCGAGCTGCACGTCCTTGAACTGGAGCTGGTTGGCGTAGCGAGCGTAGGAGGCCCGCGCCACCGTCCGGCGCGAGTCGTCGAGCGCGTAGCTCACCCCCACCCTCGGCGAGAGGTCCTTCCAGTCGATGGGGTAGTCCGTGTCCCCGCCGTAGCTCACCGAGGGAACGACGTCCGCGAAGGAGGCGTTGGCCGGGGCATCCCCCGCCAGGTTCTTCGCCTTCTGCTGGTCGAAGCGGAGGCCGAGGTTCAGCGACAGCCGGTTCATGGTCAGCACGTCGCCGACGTAGAAGCTCAGGTACTTGCCCAGGGCGCCGGCGCTGCCGTCGCGGTGCAGCCGGGCGATCTTGTCGTCCGCGGAGTTGATGACGCCCACGAGCTGGTTGCCGCCGTAGTGGGTCGTGGTGCTGGTCGAGGTCTCACGGTAGCCGAACCCGAACTTCAGCTCGTTGGTGCCCCCGAGACCGTCGAAGAAGTAGTTTCCGTCGACGTTCACGGCCTTCTGGGGCCGAACCGGAAAGTAGTTGAGGTAGTTCCCCAGCATCTCGCCCTGGTCGTAGTCGTAGGTGTAGCTGTCGTCACCCCGGGCGAAGAGCCCGAATCCGTTGTTGTAGTAGGCGGCCTTGGCGGACACGAAGAAGCTGGGCGAGAAGGTCTGGGCCACCTCGAGCTTCCACAGCCCGTGGGGACGGCTTCTCCTCGTAGGCGTTGCCCTGGTCCCACAGGAACTCGTCGGGCTCGAGCAGCCCCGTGCCCGGCGCGCGCCCGAACTTCTCCTTCTTCCCGTCGAAGAAGAACGCCGACACCATCGTGTCCTTCGTGGCCTGCCAGTTGAGCTTGACGTTGTACGACGTGAGCAGCGTCTTGTCCGCGGTGCCGTTGAGGCGGACCAGACGCATGTCCTGCTTGCCCCAGCTGCCGTAGAACCACAGCCTGTCCTGGAGGATGGGCCCCCCGAGGTCGAAGCCGTAGTCGTCGATCTGCTGGATGTGGTCGGCCTTGTCGCGGAAGCTCCCGTCGGCGTTCTCCAGGCGGGCGTCTCCCACGAGCCCGTCCGGCAGGTTGCTCGACTGCAGGTCGTCGTGCGTGAAGAAGAACCGGCCGCCGCCATGGAAGCTGTTCGTGCCGCGCTTGGTCACGAGGTTGATGCCGATCCCGCCGGACTGCGTCTGCAGGTCGGCGCCGCCGGTGGTGACCGCGATCTCCTCGAAGGCGTCGAAGTCGAAGTAGGTGGGCGAGGCGCCGGTGGCGGTCATGTCGGTGACGACGAGACCGTCGATGCTCCACATCTTGTCGGCCTCGACCGTCCCCTTGCCGGCCGCGTTGGCCTGCTGGCCGTTCTCGTTGCCCGCGATGTTCACGCGGTCCAGCAGGACTCCGGGGACGTTCTTGAGGACGCCCCAGGGGTCGCGGGCGTTCGGCATCTTCTGCAGCTCGTCCGTGGTCATCGTGGTCGAGGTGCCGCGCTTCTTGATGTCGACGAGCGGGGTCTCGCCCAGCACCTCCACCGTCTCCTGGAGGCCGGCCACCCTCATCACGAAGGCGAGGTTGACGTTCTCGCCGGTGGTGACGACCACGTCGCGCACGGCGTCCGCGAATCCGGTGAGGCTCAAGGTGAGCCGGTAGCGCCCGTTGTCGAGTCCGAGGAAGCGGAACTCACCCTTCGAGCCGCTCACCGTGGTCCGCGTCCCGAAGTCCCCGGAGAGGGCGACTGTCACCCCGGGGAGGACGCCGCCCTGGTCGTCGGCGACCGTCCCGTAGATGTTCCCCGTCCGAATCTGGGCAAGGGCCCCCGGCGCTGCGCAGAGCAGGACGCCGAGGGCGACTGCGAGAGAGTGCTTCATCCAATATCCTCCATTCCACGTGCGAAGAGAGTCCTGGCTGGGACCATCCCGACCTGAAAAGGAAGCAATGGCGGTGCCATCCAATAAGCAGGACGCGGCGCGCAGGCGCACGAGCCGCATCAATCGCTTACGTCGCGTCCAAGATAGCGAACGCATCGTGACTCCGACAGGATGTATCCATCCGCTCGGATCGATACGGCGAGTCGGAGCGGAACGTCCAGGAGATTGATCGTCCGCGAGCAGTCGTGTCCAATGGCGTGGACGTGCGCGTGACGCGGTCCGGTCTCCCCGGGGTGGACGGGCCGGTCGGATCCACGTCACCGCCGGGGCGTCCTTGACAGGAAGGGGGTGCTCGATGGAAAACCTAGGCATGCGGACATGGCTCTCTGTCTCCACCCTGCTCGGACTCGCCGTCGTCGTCGCCTTCGGGACCGCATGCGCCGGTCTCAAGGCGCCGACGCTCGCCGTGGACAGTCTCCACGTGCGCGACATGGGAATCACCGGCGCCTCGCTCGACGTGACCTTCCGCGTGCGCAACCCCAACCCCGAGCCCCTCACCGTGGAGAGATTCGAGTACGAGCTCTCTCTCAACGGCAACAAGCTCGGGCGGGGCTACGAGCCCACGGGCTTCGAGCTCGCGGGCTTCGGCGAAGAGAAGATCACCTCACGCTTCGACGTGAACCTCCTGAGCCTCCCGGTGGCGGCAAAGAACGTGCTCGAGCGCCGCGACGGACGGGCGCGAGTCAAGGGTCGTTTCTACGTGACCGAGGAGGGCTCGACGAAGCTCCGCAGGCTGGGCTTCGACGCGGATGCGGACTTGACCTTCGGGCGATAAGGGGCCCGGAGTCCCGCTCACAGCAGGCGGCGACGCATGCGCGCAATCGCCGCGGGCCCGACCCGGCAGCATCCCCCGAGGAAAACCGCCCCGGCGTCCCGCCAGGCGACGCAGGCCTGGTCGGGGCGGGAGCCGTCCGGCGCTCCCTCCCAGGCCCTGGCCGCGGCGTTCCAGGTCTCCCCTGAGTTCGGATAGGCGACGAGCGGACGGTCGCTGGCGTGGGCCACCCGGGCCAGCAGACCGGGGACCAGGACCGGCGGCACGCAGTTGACGCCGATCCCGACGATCCGCTCGTGGTCCAGCTCCCGCGCCATCTCTGCGATGGGGGTGCCGTCGCTGATGTGGTCGACGTCGCCGGCAGTGAAGCTGAACCAGGCCCGGGCCCCGGAAGTCTCGTCGAGGAGGCGGAGGAGCGCTCGCGCTTCGAGACGGGAGGGAAGCGTCTCGCAGGCCAGCAGGTCGGCGCCCGCGGCAGCGAGCAGCGCGAAGCGTTCGGCGTGGAAGTCGCGGAGACCGGACTCGTCGAGGTCGTACCGCCCGACGTACTCGGATCCGTCGGCCAGAGCCGCGCCGTAGGGACCCACGCTGGCCGCCACGAGAGGACGAAGGCGGCCCGGCGGGGCCTTCTGCCAGAAGACGTCCCGGGCCTGGCGCGCCAGATCGACCGATGAGACCAGGAGCCGGCGGGCCTCCTCTGCGCCGACGCCGCGCCGGCGAAAGCCCTCCACCGTCGCCTGGTAGCTGGCGCTCACCACGCAGTCCGCGCCCGCCTCCAGGTAGTCCGTGTGCACGGCGCGGATCACCTCGGGGGCGTCCAGGAGCAGCCGTGCCGACCACAGGGCGTCCGAGAGGTCGTGGCCGCGGGCCTCCAGCTCGGTGGCCAGCCCGCCGTCGAGGACGACCAGGCCCTGCTCGTCCAACAGCGCCCGGAGGGGGTCAGGTCTTGTGTCTCGCATCGTCCACCGAGGAGGTCTGGGGAGAAGGGGTCAGGTCCGGAACGTTGCGCCCGACCAACTGTGTCTCCCGAAAGGGACAGGATGCAACGTTTGGGACCTGACCCCTACTTCAGTATGGCGTCGATCCTGGCGAGCTCCTCGTCGGTGAGGGCGGGGGCCTTCAGGGAGTCGAGGTTGTCGTCGAGCTGGCGCACGCTGCTCGCACCGATGAGGGCCGACGTCACGACCGGAGCGCGCAAGACCCAGCGGAGGGCCATCTGGGCCAGCGTCTGCCCGCGGGCCTCGGCGATCTGCTTGAGGCGCCGGACCTGCCCGACTTTCCGCTCGGTGACGTGCTCGGGGCGCAGGAAACCGTGGGGCTTGGCGGCCCGGGAGCCCGGGGGAATGCCGCTCAGGTACTTGTCCGTCAGCAGGCCCTGGGCCAGGGGCGAGAAGGCAATGCAGCCGATGCCTTCGCGCTCGAGCACCTCGGTGAGGCCGCCCTCGATCCAACGCTCGAACATCGAGTACTTGGGCTGGTGGATCAGGCAGGGCGTGCCCAGCTCTCGGAGGATCGACGCCGCCTCGGCGGCGCCTTCCGGGGAGTACTGCGAGATACCCGCGTAGAGGGCCTTGCCCTGTCGCACCGCCTGGTCGAGGGCCCCCATCGTCTCTTCGAGGGGCGTGTCGGGGTCGGGGCGGTGCGAGTAGAAGATGTCCACGTACTCGAGGCCCATCCGCTTCAGGCTCTGGTCGAGGCTCGCCAGGAGGTACTTGCGCGAGCCGAAGTCGCCGTAGGGGCCGGGCCACATGTCCCACCCCGCCTTGCTCGAGATCACCAGCTCGTCCCGATAGGGGCGCAGGTCCAGGGCCAGGATCTTCCCCATCGTCTCCTCGGCGGAGCCGGGAGGGGGTCCGTAGTTGTTGGCCAGATCGAAGTGGGTCACGCCCCGGTCGAAGGCCCGGCGCACGATCGCTCGGCCGCTCTCGAAGACGTCGACGCCGCCAAAGTTGTGCCACAGCCCCAGGGAGATGGGCGGCAGCCGCAGCCCGCTCCGGCCGCAGCGGCGATAGGTCAGTCGCTCGTAGCGATCGTCGGCCGGTCTGAAGTCCATCTCGTCCTCTCCTCCCCGGTGACCGCGGAGACGCGGCTCACCACGTCAGCGCTTTCCGTCGGTCTTGTCGATGCAGCACACGAACTCCAGCGAATCGCTGCCGGTGTTCCGGGTGCCGTGGATCTTGCGCGAAGGCATGTAGACGAAGCTGCCTTCCTCGATGGGTGTCTCCCCACCCTCGTAGAGCACCGCCCCCTGGCCCTTCACGATGAACATCTGGTGGATGGGGCGGTGTGAATGCAGGGGGATCAGCCCGCCGGGAGCAACGGTGACGTAGCGCATGTGGAAATGGGGAACGTCCTGCCTGGGACCCAGAAGCCACTGGATCGCCGCGCCCTCCACACCCTCCGCCTGGATCTCGTCCTTCCCGACGTCTCTCACGTGGCCGATGATCATCGAGACTTCTCCTTCCGCCGATCAGTTCGCCTTCGGGGTCTCTTGGGCGACCAGGTGCTTCTGGAAGAACATCACCACGATCTGAGAGTAGAGATCCCGGTTCTCCTTCTTGCGGAACCCGTGGCCCTCGTTGAGGGCGTTCATGTACCAGACGTCGTAGCCGGCAGCACGAACCCCCTGGACGATCTGCACCGACTCGCTGAGTGGCACCCGCGGGTCGTTTTGCCCCTGGGCCACGAACAGCGGCGCGCTGATGCGGTCCGCGTTGTTGCTGGGCGCGATCTCGTCGAGGAAGGCCCGCATCTCCGGGTCACGCTCGTCGCCGTACTCCACCCGCCTCAGGTCTCGACGGTAGTCCTGCGTGTTCTCGAGGAAGGTCACGAAGTTGCTGACGCCCACGATGTCCACGCCGGCCACGAGCCGGTCGCCGTAGTGCATGAGGCTGGCCAGGACCATGTAGCCACCGTAGCTTCCCCCGTAGACGGCCACCCGCTTCGCGTCGAGGTCGGGCTGGGTGGCGATCCAGTCGAGCAGCGCCCCGACGTCCTTCACCGAGTCCTCACGCCGGAAGCCGTTGTCCAGCTCGACGTACTCCCTGCCGTAACCCGACGAACCCCGGACGTTGGGGGCGACGACCGCCACACCCAGCTCGGCGATCCACATCTGGAATGTGCTGTTGAAGCCGGGACGATACTGGCCCTCGGGACCGCCGTGGATGTAGACGACCACGGGGTGGGGTCCGGGCCCGGCGGGCTTGTAGACGAAGGCGGGAATCCGACGCTGGTCGAAGGTGGGGAACTCGATCGGCTCGGGAGTCACGAACGAATCCGTGTCGAGACCGCCCACCTCGCTGTGGGTCCAGCGCGTGATCCCGGTGGTGGCGAGGGGATCCTCGCCCAGCTCCAGAGTGTAGACGTCGTTCGGGCTGCGAGCGGAGTCGAGGGTCAGGGCCAGCCGGCGCCCGTCCGGGCTGAAGCGCAGGCCGGAGACGAGTCCGGCTGGAACCTGCTCCACAGGCGCGTACCTGCGGGTCTGCGCGTCCATCAGGTAGAGCCGGTCGACGCCGCCCTCGTTGACGGTGAAGGCGGCGCGGGCTCCGTCGTCGCTCAGTGCCCACCCTTCCACGTCCCAGGCGATGTCGTCGGTGATGATCTCCAGCTCCGTGGCGGCAAAGCCGAGATGGGCAAGGCGAGCGAAATCGCTGCCCTCGTCGGTGAGGAGGAAGATCCCCTTCCCGTCGCGGTCGAAATCCAGTCCGGTGTAGACGCCTTCCGCCCCGCCGCCACCGGCGAGAGGCCGAATGTCGCCGCCCTCCAGGTCCAGAAGGTGAATCCTCGAATCGGTGACGCTGACGTCGTTCTGGATCAGCAGCCGCTTCCCGTCGGGGCTCCACTCCACCGGGCCCCACCAGGAGCCATCCGGAGACTCCACCACCATGCGGGCCGAGTCCGGCTCGTCCGGGTCCATGACCCAGACGTCGTTGGAGCGGCCATTGCGCCGCGTGCTCTGGTAGGCGAGCAGGCGGCCGTCTCTGCTCCAGCGGGCGGCGGCATTGCGCGACTCGCCATCGCTGACGCGTCGGCAGTCCGCGGTCCGCGGGTCGAGCAGGAAGAGCTGGTAGAACTCACCCCCACCCTCGTCCATGACGATGAGAAGGGAGCGGCCTCCCGGCCTCCGGACCGCTCCGCTCACCGGCTCGGGGAAGAACGTGATCTGGCGACGCGCCCCCCCGGGCCTGGCCACGTGGTGCAGCTGAGAGGTGTTCCCGAAGCGGGTGGAGATGAAGAGGGACTGCCCCCCCTCGTCCCAGTCCTCGAAGTCGGCGCCCCGGGTGTTCTGGTACCGATTGAGCTGCTGCACCAGTCGCTGCGGCACCTCGGGGACCCCTTCCAGCACCACCATCTCGTTGTTGGCTCGCCGGGTCTCGACCGCGACGGCCAGGGCCGAGCCTGCGGCCACGCTCGGGATGAGCGCCAGCAGCCAGAGCGTCGAGCGACCTCGACGGTTCGTCATACCCTCCCCTCCCTGAACGCTTCCTCGCCGGCGCCCAAGCCTACCCCAGGATCGGGCCGAATCGGATGCCCGGGGGCGGCGCCCCGGCCGGCCCCTCACTCGGACGCGGCCACCTCCACCGGTGGCAGGTTCTGCCAGGGCTTCTTGGCCAGGTCCGGGAAGTCCCGGCGAGCCACGTCGCCAGGCGGGCCCATCGAAGCGGACCAGGGACGCAAGAGGAAGCGGTAGCCGTAGGTCTTCGCGGGGAGGGTGTGCTCGGGGTGAGGCCGCGCTCGCTCCGTCCAGCCGTCGTCTCCCCCGACCCCCATCTGCCTGAGGTCGAGGTTGAGGGTCACGGTGTCGCGCCGCGGCAGCTCGTGGATGTGCGTGGCCTTCTCCAGGTCCTCCATCGTGTAGGGCCACGCGCTCACGTTGAGGAGCGGCATCCCCACCGCCAGCAACCCGTCGCCCTCGGTGTCGGTCAATGTCATCCACCGGACGTCGGTCCGGTTGGCGTTCTCCTGCGGACGCACGTAGTCGTGGATCAGGTCCTCCACCCGGCCCGAGTAGCGTCCCACCGCGGCCCCGGTCTTGCGGTCGTCGTAGCTCTCCTGGGGACCGCGGCCGTACCAGGTCATCGTGTCGTACTCGGCGGGCACCGCCATCTGCATCCCGAAGCGCGGGATCTCGGGGAGCTTCAAGTTCTCGGGGCGGAAGCTCCTCTCGATCACGACGTCCCCGCTCCCATAGACGGTGTGGACGGTGTAGTCGTCGGAGTCTCCCGGCGCCAGCACGACGTGAGTCACGATCTCGACCACCCGGGGCGAGATCGGCTCGGCGGTCACCGACACCACCCGGCGTGTCGGTCCCGCGTCCCTCCACACGCCCAGGCGGATCGGCATGCCGCCAATGGGGGTGTTCGTGGCGTGGTCCCAGTGGTTCTCCATGCCGTTGTCGACCGGGACCCGCCAGAAGTTCGGGACCAGGGGCGAGGCCACCCGCTCCTTGCCCTCGTGGACGATCGACTCGAGGGCGCCGCTCTCCCGTCCCACGGCCACGCTGAAATCGGCGCCGACGACGGTGAAGCGCTCGGGCGAGGTCCGCAGCTCCACCCGGGACATCGAGGCCACATCCACACGGGGAGGGGGCGCGACCCCGATCGGGAGCGGGAACTGCTCCCACGCCACGACGTGGCCCTTCGGGGCCCACGGCGCGTCCTCGCGCAGGACGAAGCTGACCTTCAGCCAGTACTCACGACCGGGCTCGGCGGCGGGGGCGTCGAAGGGGACCACCAGCTCCCGCTCCCCGCGGGCAGGCACGTCGGGGGCGGGCAGGCTGCCGCTCTGGACCACCTCGCCGTCGGCGGCGAGCTCCCACAGGATCTCGGTGTAGCCGAGGCGGACGAAGTCGTGCTTGCTGCGAATCCGGAGTCGACCCCGCAGGAGGTCGACCCCCTCGACCGCCACCGGCTGATACACCTTGACGACCTCGAAGTACTCCGGCTCGGGTTCGCGGTCGGGGCCTACGATGCCGTTGCAGGCCATGGTGCCATCGGAGGGGGTGCCGGAGGGGCCATAGTCGCCGCCGTAGGCCCAGTACATCCGGCCGTCGGGCGTGTGCTTCCGGAGCGCCTTGTCCGCCCAGTCCCAGATGAGACCGCCCACGAGCTGTTTGTGGGACTCGAAGGCGTCCTGGTACTGCTTCAGGTTTCCCACTGCGTTGCCCCGGGCATAGGCGTACTCCTCGGCAAGGAAGGCGCGGTCCGGGACCTCCCGAGCCCGCTCGACGTGCCACTCCACCGTCTGGTACGAGAGGCTGTCCAGGTCCACGACGCTGTTCATCTGGCGGTAGTGCACCGGCCGGGTGGGGTCGACCCGGTGGGCGTACTCCGCCATGGCCCGGATGTCGTCGCCGTGCCCGGCCTCGTTCCCGAGGGACCAGAAGATCACCGATGGGTGGTTCTTGTCGCGCTGCATGACGCTCGCCATCCGGTCGACCGACGCCGCGCGCCACTCGGGGAGGCTCCCGGGGAGCCGGTTCAGCCCGTACGACAGCCCGTGGGTCTCCATGTTGGCCTCGTCGAGCAGGTAGAGCCCGTAGCGGTCGCACAGGGCGTACCAGCGGGGATCGTTCGGGTAGTGCGAGGTCCGCACGGTGTTCATGTTGGCCTGCTTGATGAGCTCGATGTCCCGGACCATGTCCTCGGTGGAGAGGGTGAAGCCGGTGTCGGGGTGGTGCTCGTGGCGGTTCACGCCCTTGAGCTTGATCGACACGCCGTTGACGAAGACCTGGGCGTCCCGGATCTCGACCTCCCGGAAGCCGAAGGACGCGCGCTCGACCTCGAGAACCCGCCCGGAAGCGTTCTTCAGCGCCAGGAGCACCGTGTAGAGGTGAGGCTTCTCCGAGGACCACTTGAGAGGATCGACCACCTCGGCCTTCATCTCGATCAGCCCTTCGTCTCCTGCCGCAAGACCGGTCGTGCTTCCGGTGATCAGCGGACGGCCACCCACCGTGGCGCCGGCAGCGTCAAGGAGAGAGACCTCCACGGTGTGCGGCTCCGCCGACGACGAGCCGTAGTTGTGGACGCGCGCCGTCACATGGAAGGTCGCGTCACGGTGTTGCGCGTCGAGGTCAGCGCGGAGGAAGAAGTCCCGAAGGTGGACGTTGGGCGTGGAGAAGAGGAAGACGTCCCGGTAGATGCCGCTCAGGCGCCAGGTGTCCTGGTCCTCGAGGTAGCTGCCGTCGCACCAGCGGTACACCTCCGCGGCCAGGACGTTGCTGCCCTCGCGCAGGTGGTCCGTGACGTCGAACTCGGCCGGGGTCATGCTGCCCTGGCTGTATCCGACCTTTTCTCCGTTGACCCACAGATAGAACGCGCTCTTCACCCCTTCGAAGTGGAGAAAGACCCTCCGCCCCTTCCACCCCTCGGGCAGGTCGAACTCCATGCGGTAGGAACCCACCGGGTTCCATTCGTGGGGGATGTGCGGGGGCCGCGGGTCCGTGGGACTGAAGGGATAGGTGGTGTTCGTGTAGATGGGGATGCCGTATCCCTGGAGCTCCCAGTTCGACGGGACAGGAATCTCGTCCCAGCCGCTCACGTCGTACCCGGGCCGGTAGAACTCCAGGGGGCGGTCGGCGGGCCTGCGGACCCAGTGGAACTTCCATCGCCCGCTCAAGAGCCGGAAGAAGGGCGAGGCTTCCCGCGTCCCTGCGAGAGCAGTGGCCTCGTCGGGGTAGGGCATCAGCGTGCAGTGAGCCGGCTCGACGTTGCGCCCGAAGACCTCCGGGTTCTCCCAGTCGAGGACCTCGGACCCGGGGGCCGCGGTGACGAGGGCGAAGAGAGTGAGCCCGCACAGCAACGAGAAGCGTGAAGTCCACCGTGCCGGCGAACGAGACATGGCCACCTCCCTCGAACCTGTGGCAACCGGCTCATACCACACGTCGACACGCCCTTGCCACGACCCGATGCTACACTCCCGCGGCATGGCGGACGCCCCGAGCGAAGGCGCCCCCCACTGCTGGAGATGAGGGGGATGAGCAAACGCTTCCCCGGGGTGGAGGCGCTGCGTGACGTCGACCTGCGGCTGGACGCAGGTATCGTGGGCATCTTCGCCATCAACGACCCGCCTGCGCCCACTACAGGTACGGGGACCCGGTCGACGACGAGTCGCGCATTCGGGAGCAGTGGTGAGGGGGCGGAGCGTGTAGAGTATCGGTCGAAGCCACGATGTGACTCGCCTCGGTGGTGGACACACCGTCACTTCATGCAGGGGGTGGCCCCGGCCACGGACCCTGCCTGACCAGGAGATCCTCATGAAGAGCCGACGCCTCCTCCCCGGCTGCCTCGCGTTCGTCGCGATCGCGGCCCTGTCCCTCGCTTCGCGCCCGGCGGAGGCGGCCTCGCTCCGCCTGGCCCGCATCTTCGCGGACCACGTGGTGCTCCAGAGGGACCGGCCCGTCCGCGTCTGGGGGTGGGCCGAGCCCGGCGCCTCCGTCGCCGTTGCGATCGGCGAGTACGCCGTGCCCACCGCCGCGGGACCGGACGGTCGGTGGGAGATCCTCCTGCCTCCGTTCGAGGCCGGCGGCCCCTGGACGCTCACCGTCGAGTCCGGATCCACCCTCACCGCGAACGACGTCCTGTTCGGGGACGTCTGGGTCGCTTCCGGTCAGTCGAACATGGAGTGGACCCTCGGCTCCGGCGTCGTCGACGGCGAGCAGGAGATCGCCGAGGCCGACTACCCGGAGATCCGGTTCTTCACCGTGCCCAACGTCGTCAGCGCCGGTGTGAGGAGCGATCTCGACGGGGGCGAGTGGAGGGCCTGCTCGCCGGCGACGGCGCCGGAGATGTCGGCGGTCGCCTACTTCTTCGCCCGGCACCTCCACCGTGAGAAGGGCGTCCCCATCGGGATCGTGGACGCCACCTGGGGCGGGACCCCGGCCGAGGCGTGGACGAGCGCGGAGATGATCCTGTCGCTCCCCCGCTACCGGGACCGGATGAAGGAGATCCTGGAGTCCGATCGAGACTGGGAGCAGGAGCTCGAGGAGAACGAGGCCCGCGGGGCGGCGAGGCAGGAGCTGATCCAGGACCTGGAGAAGGCGGAGTCCCACGGCGCGCACCGGCCCGAGTACGACGACACCGCCTGGAAGACGGTCCGGCTCCCCAACGAGGAGCCCCTCTCCGACGTCGTCTGGCTGCGTCGTACGGTCACCCTGGAGGCGGCCCCGGAATCCGTCTACCGGCTCCGCCTGGGGGCCTTCGGCAACGTGGACGCCGTCTTCGTCAACGGCCTCCGGGTCTACCACCGCAGCGGCAACGCGCAGACACGGGAGGTCTCCGTCCCCGCCGAGGTCTTGAAGGGGGGCGAGAACCTCGTCGCCATCCGGGCCCTGAACGGCTGGAACAACCAGGTCCAGGTCGGCCAGCCGGGCCCGCTGGACCTCCGCCCCGAGGGCGGGACCCCGGTCATCGACCTCGCGGGCGACTGGCGCTTCAGCAACACCGTCGAGCCGCCGATGCCGGAGTACGTCCGGTACAGCCACACGCCGTCCTTCCTCTACAACGGGATGATCGCCCCCATCGCCGGCTACACCCTGATCGGCGCCATCTGGTACCAGGGCGAGAGCAACGCCGGCGAGGCCCACGCCTATCGGACCCTCTTCCCGGCCATGATCCTGGACTGGCGCGTGCGGTGGCGCGAGGGCAGCTGGCCCTTCCTCTTCGTGCAGCTGGCCAACTGGAGGGCTCGCCGGCCCCAGCCCGTATCCAGCGACTGGGCCGAGCTGCGCGAGGCCCAGCTCATGACCCTGGCCCTCCCCGACACCGGCATGGCGGTGGCCATCGACATCGGTGAGGCGGACGACATCCACCCCCGCAACAAGCAGGACGTCGGAAGGCGGCTGGCCCTGGCGGCGCGCAAGCTCGCCTACGGCGAGGACCTCGTCTACTCCGGACCCGTCTACCGGTCGATGGAGGCCCGGGGTCACGAGATCGTCCTCTCCTTCGACCACGCGGGGAGTGGTCTGGCCACTCGCGACGACGAGACGCTCACCGGCTTCGCGGTCGCGGGCGAGGATCGCCAGTTCGCCTGGGCCGAGGCCCGGATCGAGGGCGACCGCGTCGTGGTGGCCTCGGACCTCGTGCCGGTGCCGGTGGCGGTGCGCTACGGGTGGGCCGACAACCCCGACGCCAACCTGGCCAACCGCGAGGGGCTGCCCGCCTCTCCCTTCCGCACCGATTCCTGGCCGGGCGTCACGGAGTAGGGGGTCCGGCCCGAGGCTCCTGGAGGGCGGCGGTGTCGCGCCCCTGGTCGTCGATGCCGGTCACGACGTAGAGATCCGAGAGCCGACGGGCGAGCGAGTACGCCCAGGCGTCTCCGGACCGCGCCACGAGCACGCGGGTGAGACCCTGGACACCGGCCCGGTCGCGGGGCACGACCTCCGCCACGCGCTCGACCACCCCATCCTCGAGGCCGACTCGCCAGAGCACCTCGGGAACGACCTTCTCGCGTTCGCGGAAGTAGATCCGGTCGTCGTCGTCCCAGGCCGCCGGCTGCCACCCGCGCCGGGAGCCGGCCAGGGGGCGGGGGTTCCCCGCCTCGGTCTCGTAGACGCAGTAGGCCTGCTCCTCGTCGGGACAGCGGGCCACGAAGTGGTGGCCGTCCGGAGAGAAGGAGTCGCGGTAGACCATCCGCCCTTCCGGCAACGGGAGGAGATGGGCCTCTCCGCCTGCGGCGTCCACGAGCCAGGTGGCCCACGCGCCGGCGTCGTCGCGAGCGGTCACGTAGAACCGCTCTCCCCCGGGCAGCCAGCCCGCCATCTCGTAGGTCGTCGCGTTGGGGACCTCGTACCGGCGCCGCTCTCCCGCCCCGGTCGGCAGGATCTCCACGTGGTCCGGCCGACGAACGGGGATCATGGTCACCCAGAGGCCGTCAGGGGACAGGCTGGTGGCCCGCCCCGGCCCGAGCCGGACCGGGAGAGAGCCGTCGGTGCGGCGCAGGAACGACGTGTAGTCGGGCCCCCCGCCCTCCCCGCTCTCCACGAGGAGGGCGATGCTGCCGTCGGCGGACAGGCCTTCGACGCCGGTCAGGTCCATCCAGGTCAGATCGCGCTCCTCCGCCTCTCCCACGCGGTGGAAGTACGTCTCCCAGCAGATCGTCGACCGCTCCACGAGAGCGGTCCCGTCGGGAGCGGCGTCGTGCAGCACCAACCGTCCCATCGCCGAGAGGAGGGTGCGCACTTCCCCGTCCAGGGAGAGCGTGTGCAGGTCGCTGTCGGCCCCGACCTCGGCGGCGGTGAACCAGACCTCCTCGCCGTCGGGTGACCAGGCCAGCCCCTCCAGGCTGCTGAAGACGGGCGAGGCCGCGACGAGCCGTCCCTCGAGGTCGTAGATCACGACCCGGCCCCGGTCGTCGTGGTGTAGCGCGTGCTCCTCCACCGCGAGCCGGCTTGCGTCCGGGGAGAGGCGCAGCCAGCGCATCCACCCCGGGGTCTCGGCGATGGTCGTCCCGCTCGGGTACTCGAGACGGGATCCCCCGCCCTCGGAGCGGACCACTGCGAGCCGGGAGGCGTCGCGGGTCCAGTCCGCCGCGCTCACCCCCTGCATCACGGCCTTCGGAGGCCCGCCGGCGATCGGGGCCCTCGAGAGCATCCCGTCACGCAGGAACGCCACCTCGGAGGCCGAGGTGGCGGCGATCCGGGCCCAGGCGATGTCCAGCTCGCGGGTGTCCCGGGCCTCGCTGCCCACGAGGTGGAGCAGAGGAGGTCGTCCCTCCCACGAGGCGGCGTAGACCACCCGGCCCCCCGGGGCGAAGCGGGCGGTGGTGATCGAGCCGCGACGGAACGTGAGACGACGGAACTGGGGCTGGCTCGTCTCGACTCTCGGCTGCAGGGCCCGCACGCCGAGCCCCCCGGCGACGGCGGCGGCCGTGGCCACCGCGAGGAGCACCCACGGGGAGAGGCGCCGCCCGGCCAACCGTTCCCCGCTCCCCTCTCCGCTCTCACCTGACCCCGGCAGGGTCTCCCCGTCACCGTTCGACGAACCGGTCCCCACGGGCCGCGGCCACTCGTGGACGGTCGCGCCGGCCAGGACCCTCTCCACCGAGCCCCCCACCCATCGGTAGCCCCGACGTGGCAGCGTCTCCACGAAGCGGGGCTGGAGCGCATTGTCGCCGAGCGCCCCCCGGATCTGCCGCACGCAGAAGTTGAGGGACTGCTCGAAGTCCACGAAGGTGCCCTCGGGCCAGACCTCGCGCTGGATCTCCTCGCGGGACACGACCTCCCCTGGAGCCCGCAGGAGGATCTCCAGGACCTTGAACGGCTGCGGCTGGAGACGGACGAGATGCCGGTTGCGGCGCAGCTCACCGCTCCGGAGATCCATCTCGAAAGCGCCGAAGCGCAGTGCGTGGACGTCTCCGCCGTCGCGGGCCAGCGAGCTCGACTCCACCGTCATGTCTCCCCGTCCGGATCGGGGTGAGTGCTCGTCCACCGGATTGGACGCGTGAGAGCGCAATCCGGCACCGTCCTGATGACCGGAATAACGAGTCCGGCCGCTGTTTGGTTCCATACATTTCCAGGCTCGAGGTCCGCCCATCCAGGCAATTGGACGACACCGCCCGAGGGAATCCATTGCCAGGGCCGCAGCGACGAGCGTATGGTGGACGGAGTCAGCCCCAGCAGACCATCGCCCCCGACACCGATTCCGATCGAGGTGAGGACATGTCCGTCGTGAGCCGGGATCAGGTCCCCGAGAACTGGGGCGTCATCGCGTCGGAGTACGAGCTCGCCTTCGAAGGGCTGAGCGCCCAGTACGCCGAGCACGTGCTCCAGCTTCTCGGGCTCGAGCCGGGGGAGAGGGTCATCGACGTCGCCGCCGGCACCGGGGCATTCGGCCTCCTCGCCGCCCGAGCGGGGGCGAAGGTCCTGGCGACGGACTTCGCCCCGGGGATGGTCGCTCGTTTGCGCGAGCGGATCGCCGCCGACCGGCTGTCGAACATCTCGGCCGAGGTCATGGACGGGCAGGCCCTGGCCGTCTCCGATGGCTCGTTCGACGCCGCCGTCTCGGTTCTGGGTCTGATCTTCTTCCCCGACATCGCGAAGGGCCTCGCCGAGCTGCGGCGTGCTCTCCGCCCGGGCGGCCGGGCTGCCGTCGTCTGCTGGAGCGACCCCGGGGAACTCGCGCTGATGACGCTCGTGGTGCGGGCGATCGGGAGGGTCGTTCCGGGATTTCAAGCCCCGTCCGCACTCCCCACCTGGGCGCGGCTCGGCGGTGCCGGCCCGCTGAGCGACACCCTCCTCCGGGCGGGGTTCAGCGACGTCGCCGTCACGACGTCCCCCGGAACCTTGAAGGTCCAGTCGCCGGACGTGTTCTGGGCCAGCTTCACGCGGTCCGCACCACCCCTGGTGTACCTCTTCGAGGGACTCGGCCCCGAGCGCACCAGGGCCGTGGGCCGGGAGTACATGAACCTCCTTCGGGCCCACTCGCAGAGCGACATTCCGACCCTGCGAATCGACGCCTGCATTGGGACGGGTCGCGCGTAGACCGGGCTGCGCCACCCCTCGACGGCCGACTGGTCGGCCGGCGGTCACCGCCCGACGGCGCCGACCCGGGCACGGAGCCGCGCACTCACGGGAAGGGCCACCGCCGCGGTCACCACGCACAGCGCAGTGTAGAGGGCGCTCGGAACCGCCCCCGCCTCCCCGAGATGAGCCAGGGCGAGGACCGAGCCGAGCCCGGCGTTCTGCATGCCCACCTCGATCACCAGGGTGCGGCGCTGGACCGCGGGCCAGCGCATGGCGGTGGCGGCCAGGAAGGCGAGGCCGTAGGCGGCCAGGTTGAGGCCGAGCATCCCGAGGGCGAGCTTCGGCCCCAGCGTCGCCAGGCGATCGTGGTTGGCCGCCACCACCACGAGGACGATCAGGACGATGGCCAGCGAGGCGAGGAGCGTCGCCCCCCGGTCCCACCAGCGCCAGGGACCTTCGCTCCTCCACGCGCGGAAGGCGATTCCCGCCGCCACCGGGAGGACGACCATCCAGGTCGCGTTCCAGGCCATGGCCCCCACCGGTACGCCCATCCGGGTGTCGGCCAGGAGCGGGAGCCAGACCGCGATCACCAACGGCGTCGCGAGCGTGGCCAGGGTCGTCATCGTGACGGAGAGGATCAAGTCCCCGTGCAACAGCACCGTCATCACGTTGGAGGCCATCGCCCCCGGCATGCAGCCGACGAGGACGATGCCGGCGCGCACCTGCGGGTCGTCGAAGAGGAGCGAGATGGCGGCCGCGGTGAGCGGCATGATGGTGTACTGCCCGGCGAGTCCGGCCAGCGGCCTCAGCGGTGTCCGCGCGAAGGCCCGCACCTGCTCGGGCCGCACCAGCGTCCCGACCGCGAGCATGGTGAGGGCGAACGCGGGTTGCAGCGCGGGCCGCATCCAGAGCACCGACTGCGGCGCCAGGAAGGCGACCGCCGCTCCGACGACGACGCCGATCAGAACGGGCACGTCGGGCTCATGGTGATGCGTCAGCCCCGTCGGATCCGGCCCCCACCGTGCGCAGCAGGGCCTCGACGAGGGCCCGCTCCTCGGGGCTGCCCCCCAGGCCCAGCACGAAGCGGAACGCCCGACGGGCCTCGTCCGTCCGCCCCAGGCCCTGCAGGATCTGCCCGCGCAGCTTGTACGCCGCGAACGAGGGCTCGAGGGCGATCGCCTCCTGACAGGTGGCGAGAGCCTCCTCGTTGCGCCCCGCCGTGAACAAGGAGGCCGCCTGGTCGAGGAGAATCTCCCCTCGCGAGCGGTCGTCCATCACGTGGTCGATCAGGGTCACCTCGTGCTCGGCGAGCGCCGCGCCGATCTCCTCGATCCGATCGACGTAGAGCGTCCTGGGGGCGGACAGCTCGAGGTGCATGTTGTCGTCCGTGTTCAGGGGAGCTCCGCGGGAGAAGTCTGCGCACCCGCGGGTGTCCAGGGTCAGCCCCACCAGCAGGTCGAAGGGGTAGTGCAGACCGATGGAGCCGAGGACCTCGCTTCGCTCCGGGTCGTCGAAGACCCGGCGCATGCGCGCCAACGAGAACCGCATGGGGCGGTGCGATCCGAGCAGCAGAACGTCGCGCCCGGAGGAGAGACGGAAGAGGAGCTGCTCGGGGAAGACGCTGGCGAAGGTCGCCACCAGGGAGCGCGTGGCCTCCTCCGACATCCCGTAGAGGTGGAACCACTGGCACACGACCCCGTCCGGGCTCAGCCGGGAGTCGACGATGCGGAAGTACTCCTGCGTGAAGAGGTTCGCGATCCCGGTGATCCAGGGGTTGGACGGCTCGGAGATGATGACGTCGTACGTCTCCGGCGAGCGGCGGAGCCGGGCCCGGGCGTCTCCCACGACCAGCCGGAGACGTGGGTCCCCGCGGGGGTCGCCGCTCATCTCGTCGAAGTGGGCCGAGGCCTCGACGACAGCGGGCTCGATCTCGAAGGCATCCACGCGGTCCACCGCGTACGAGAGGGCCGCCCCCGCGGTGACCCCGCTGCCCCAGCCCACGACCGCCACCCGCCTCGCCTCGTGGACCATGAGCGGCAGGTGGGCCAGGAGCACCTGCGTCTGCATGTCGCCGGGGCCGTTGGACGCGTCGGTCTTCCCGTTGATCTTCAGCAGACGGTACCCACCGACTTCGTGAACAGCCACCGTCGCCGTGGGGCCGTCGCGGTAGTAGAGCAGCCGGTGGGCATCCAGGACTCGCCGAAGCCCGGCGGCGTCGTACTCCTCGTACTCTGCGGCGGTGTAGAAGCCAATCCCCTTGGCCATCTCACGGCCCCCGGGCGAGACGGCGAGGAGGAGGAGGAGGCTGGCCCCGGCCGCCGCCGCCTGCCGACCCGAGAGGCTCCGGGTGCGGAACAGGAGCCCGAGGGCGGTGGCCAGGGCCAACGCCGAGGCCAGCCTCACCGTGGCGGAGATCCCGTACTGGCCGAGGAGGACGGCCGACGCCAGGATGGCCCCGGCGGCCGAGCCGGCGAGGTTGGCGGTGTACAGGCGAGAGATCCTCTCCCCGACCTCGCGCCGCTCGGGAAGAGGCACGCTCGCCGCCACCGGCAGCAGGGCCCCGAGACACAGCGCGGTGGGGAGCATGAGGAGGGCGGCGACCACGAACTGCGTGGTGAAGAGAGTCGTCTCCTGCCCGGTGGCGGCACCGTGCAGCGCGAGGAAGAGGCGGGGCAGGGCGTGGCCCACCGGCAGGCTCAGCCAGGCCCCCAGCGCCGCTCCTCCCAGGAGCCACGAGACCGTGCGGAACGATGCCGGCCCCGGGGCGCGGCGGAGCACGGCCGAGGCCCACGCCGAGCCGCCGGCGAGGCCGGCGAGGAAGGCCGACAGCATGATGGTCACGCCGTACACCGACGACGCGAAGGCCAGGGAGAGCACGCGGGTCCAGGCCACCTCGTAGGCCATGGCTGCGGCGCCGGAGACGAAGAGGGCCAGGAGCAGCAGGGCGTCGCCCTGGTCGCTCGTGCGCGGCGGCGGCCCGGGGCGGGCGGTGGGGGCGGCCTGGGGGGCCGACCACGGCGGGAAGACACGCCACCGACTGGCGACCAGAGCGAGGCAGACGAGCACGTCGACGCCCGAGGCGACGTGGAGCGTGCGGAGGAGCCCGATCTGCGGGAACAGCCAGAAGACGGCGGCGAGCGGGCCGAGGACCGCCCCCGCGGTGTTGGCGGCGTAGAGACGACCGACGTCCACCGCGATCCAGGACGAGCCCTGGCCCAGGGCGCGGGCGAGGATGGGAAGCGACGCCCCCATGCCGATGGTGGCCGGCATCAGGAGCGCGATGGCCAGCCCGAACTGCGGGACCGGCGCCTGCGTCTCCCCCAGCCGGAGGAGGAACGGCGTGGCCAGGCCGTACACCCCTGCCCACCCCTCGAGCAGCGCGTAGGCGAGGATCGGGTCGAGACGGGCGACGCGCGGCCGTCCCGCCAGGTAGGCGCCCACGCCCATGCCCCCCATGAAGGCGCCCAGGACCGCCCCCACCGCCACCGCGGTGGCGCCCAGGGAGAGGAGCAGGAGACGCGTCCAGACGACCTCGAAGACGAGAGAGGTGGCCCCCGTCAGCAGGAAGGAGGAGAAGAGGAGGGTCCGACCGGTCGAGCCGACGCCCGTTCTGGAGTCGCCTGCCAAGCGGGACGATTCTAGCTCATCACCAGGCGGTCACCGCCGGACCTGGAGCCGGGGACCGCTCCTACAGCAGCGTGCTCGCCAGCTCCGCGAGGGGGCTGCGCTCGCCCTTCACGAGGTTGACGTGGGCGAAGAGGTCCTGGTCCTTCATCCGGTCGATCAAGACGGTGAGGCCATTCGACTGGCTGTCCAGGTACGGGGTGTCGATCTGGTTGATGTCGCCGGTGAAGACGACCTTCGAGCCCTCGCCGGCCCGGGTGATGATGGTCTTCACCTCGTGGGGGGTCAGGTTCTGGGCCTCGTCCACGATGAAGAAGACGTGGTCCAGCGAACGCCCGCGGATGTAGGCCAGAGGAGCGATGCAGATCTTGTCGTGCTCGATCATCTCGGCCAGGGCCTTGTGCTCGCGGCTCTCCCGGGAGAAGCGGTGGCGGATGACGGAGAAGTTGTCCCACAGGGGCTGCATGTAGGGGTCGAGCTTGCTCTTGATGTCGCCGGGAAGGAATCCGATGTCCCGATTCCCCATGGGGACGACGGGCCGGGCCAGGTAGATCTGGTGGTAGCTGCGCCGCTGCTCGAGGGCGGCGGCCAGGGCCAGCAGGGTCTTGCCGGTTCCGGCCCGCCCCGTCAGGGTCATGAGCTGGACCTCGGGACGCGTCAGGGCATCGAGAGCGAAGATCTGCTCCGCGTTGCGCGGCTCGACGCCGTAGGCCGGGCGCTTGACCACGCGCTCCAGGGCCCTGAGCCCCCGGTTGTGATGCGCGAGGGCGCTGAGGCTGCCGTTCTTCATGACGAGGTACTGGTTGGGGTACAGCCGGGGCACCGGCTCCCCGAACGGGACCTCGACCAGGGGAAGGATATGGGGCTCCTGGTGCAGGCGGGCAATGGTGTCGCTGGGCAGCCCCTCGAACGAGGTGGTGCCTGTGTAGAGCCGGTCGACGTGCCGGACCTTCCCGGTGGTGTAGTCCTGGGCCACGATCCCGAGTGACTTGGCCTTCATCCGCAGGTTGACGTCCTTGCTGACCAGGATCACCGAGTGGTCCGGGCGCCGGACCTGCAGCGCCTCGGCGAGGGCCAGGATGCGGTGGTCGGGCTTGCTGCGGGAGAACACCTCGTCCACCCGCGAGGACTCGGGCTCCCCCACCTCCACGAACAGACGTCCCCGGCCCGGGCCCAGGGGCAGCCCGTCGGTCAGGGGATCGTCCCCGGCGAGCTGGTCCAGCTCCCGGACGAACTCCCGCGCCTCGAAGTTGATGAGATCGTTGCCCCGCTTGAAGCGATCCAGCTCTTCCAGCACGACGATGGACAGCGCCACGTCGTGCTCCTGGAAGTTGTAGATGCAGGTGTGGTCGAAGAGGACCACGTTGGTGTCGACCACGAAGAGCTTCTTCATTCCGCCTCGCAGACTCTCGCGACGTGGGTGCTTCGGCCGCACGAATCCCGGGCGGGGCACGGGAGACACGGCCAGAAAGGAGGAGAGGGGGCTGGATGCGAGTGAACCGATCTTGGTCCGGGGGACTCGCTCAAGACATCCCTAGTGTAGGGACTCAGGCGTCGGGCCGCAAGTGTGCTTTGCTGCTTATTTTCTCGTCACGGGACGGTCACGTCCCCGCAGCCCCGGGGCGGCGTCTTCGTGGCAGGGCGCAGGGGCCAGGGTGGGCTCGCCAGGGGCGTGCTCACGGGCTCCAACCGGGCCGCCGGTGCTAAGATGCCGGCGGTGGATCCCATCGACAGCTTCCGGGCCAGCCTGAAGCGCTGTCTCGCCGCGCCCGACTTTCTCCTCGACTTCTACGGCTTCTTCATGGCCTCGTCCGACGAGGTCCGGGAGAAGTTCAAGGGAACCGACTTCAAGCGGCAGACGCGGGTGCTCGCCGACTCCCTCTGGGCGATGTCGGTGGCCGGTCAGGGACAGGCGGGCAGCCCGGCCTGGGGAAGTCTCCCGCAGCTGGCGAAGAGGCACAGCCGCGCCGGCCTCGACATCCGTCCGGGCCTGTACGACCAGTGGCTGGAGTGCCTGATCGAAGCGGCGCGCAAGCACGACCCGGAGTTCTCCCCCGAGCTCGAGACGGCCTGGCGCGAGACGCTCTCCGTCGGGATCGAGTACCTCCGCTCCCGCTACTGAGCGTCGGGGCTGTCCTCCCCCTTCCACGGGGGCTTCTCGAGCTTCAGGTTGACCGACGAGGCCCGCAGGTCGGCGGCGACCTGCTCCACGGTTCGGTGCGCTCTCTCCGCCGCCCGCCCCTCTCCGCACCGCTCGCGCAGCGGGAGGAAGATGTCGTCGGGCAGCACGGTGTCGAGGTACTCGAGGGCGGTCCCCCGCAGCGCCCGGTCGCGACCGCGCAGGGCGGCCCAGGCGATCCGGAGCGGCTCGGGCTCGAGGGAGAGGGACAGAAGGGTGAAGATGTGGGCGAGCTGGCGCTCGCCCTCGGGGGGACGACCCAGCTCCGCCCGGACGTGGTCGAGAACCGCCTCGCGGGGAAGAGAGATGTCTTCGCCCCCCTTCTCGTGGAGCGCGGCGAGGGCCGCGCCCGACGCCGCCCGCACCCCGAAACCCGCGTGATCCAGGGCTGTGCGGAGGCCGTCCGCCGCGCGTCGGGTGGGGCAGACCTTCAGCACCCGGGGGATGCGGCGGCGGACCACGGGGTCGACCCGGGGATCGAGGAGCGCGTCCACCAGCTGGCCGGTCACCCGGGGGGCCACGCGCCGCAGCGAACGCACCACCTCGGGGTAGACCTCGTCCCTCGACAGGAGCGGGATGAGCCCCGCCACCAGGACCGGTGCGGGCTCCGGGTTCGCGCTCAGCACCTGACGGATCGATCTTCTCCGGCCGGAGCGCAGCGCCTCGAGATCCTGGAGGAGGGGGTCTCTTGGGGCTGCGGGGCGTCGCTCGGCCACTGAGGAGGTGGCCACCGCCGCTTCGTCGGCGTCCCCCGGCGCCCCGCCCGGCGGCGTCCCCCGCAGGGCCTCGATCTGCTCGAGGAGCACGCCCCTCTCGATGACGCCGGTGTGGGCGAGCGTCAGCTGGGTCGTGCGGTCGTGCACCTGGTCGGGCTCGAGCCGCACCTGTCCAGCCCGCAGGCTCTGCTCGAGGGCCTGGACGTACCCCACGTGCAGGCGGCGAGACAGGGCGAGGGCGGCGAAGGAGCCCACCGCCGCGAGCCCGAAGAGGCGAGGCTCTGCCCCGATCGGTGAGACCGCCAGCACCGCGGCGACCGCGGCGCTACCCACGAGGGCGCCCCCCTTGTCCACGGCCACGTCCACCACCGCCTTCACTCGCCTCTTCTCCGCCTCCGGGAGGGGGGTGTAGAGAAGCTCGTAGCCCGAGCGGAAGAGCGAGTTGCTGGCCGTCTCGTGCGCCCCCCGGGCCAGCGCCGCGGTGGCGAAGCGGGGCATGGCCGCGCCCAGGAGCGCGGTGAGGAGATCGGCGGCGGGTCGCAGGGCGACGGTGCCGGCCAGGCCGAGGCGGTTCAGCGCGGGGCGAGCGAGCATCCCCTGGAACGCCAGCGTCAGGAGGCCCAGGCCCACGTGGAAGATCGCGAAGACCGTCATCATCTCGCCGGCCCCCACGAAGCGCTCGGCGGTCTTCGCCTTGAAGAGGAAGTCGAGGAGGGCGTCGACGAGTCCACCCAGGCCCACCACCAGGGCCAGCGTCCGCAGGTAGGGGGCGCGGGCCAGCAGCGGGAGAGCCAGGGCCGGGGCCCGTTCGCCGTCGGCGGGCGCGTCGGCGCGGCCACGGGCCCGGCGCAGCGCGATCGCGGCGAGGCCGTGGAGCCCCGCCAGGAGGAGCAGCGTGGCGGGCACGGGGAGGACCCGGGCCGCCACCAGCGCGAGGAGACCGCCGGCAAGGCCGCCGGCGGCGGCGCCCGTTCCGATGCGACCCATGACCTGCCGCGCGGTGTAGGGGTCGAACCTCTCGTTGACCAGGGACCAGAAGCCCGAGATGAGAGCCCCCCCGAAGGTCGCGACGTGGAGATAGAGGACCACCGCCGCCACCGCCGGGGCTGAGAGGCTCAGCACCCACTCGAGGAGCAGGAGCAGGGCGGACAGCCCGGCCCCCGCGGGAACGACCCGGCTCGGCGAGCGCCGGGCAAGGGCGACCGACATGGCCTCCGCGCCGAGGAGGGCCAGCACTGCCGAGGCCATCATCATCAAGGGGAGCGAGTCGACGCGGAAGGTCGACAGGAAGAAGGCGTCCCGGGTCGTGCGGCCGGCCACCTGCTGGGCGATGAGCAGCCCCGCGGCCAGGGTCGCGGCGGCCACGGCGTCACGGTCGCCTTTGTGGGAGACGGGCATCGGCTCAGCGCGCTCCGGGGATCGCTCGAGGGGCGACTATACTACGCCGCCGACGGATCCCCCGGCACGTACTAGGATGGTGTGATGTGCCGCAACATCCGACGGCTCCACAACTTCGTCCCCCCGGCCACCGACGCCGAGGTCCACGCCGCCGCCCTCCAGTACGTGCGTAAGGTGAGCGGCTTCACTCGCCCCTCCCAGGCCAACGCCGCTCCGTTCGAGGAGGCGGTGCAGGAGGTGGCGGCGGTCACGCGTCGCCTCGTCGACCGTCTGGTCACGGTGGCGCCGCCGCGGTCGCGGGAGGAGGAGGCCCGAAAGGCCCGCGAGCGCAGACTGGGCCGGGAGCAGCGCGAAGATCGTTGAGATCCGGCCGCCCCGGGTACATACTCCCGTTCTCCGTTCCACATCGATAACGTCCCGGGAGGTGCATGATGCCGCGTCTCACCCCTGTCGTGCTGGCGGCGCTCGCGTTGGCCGTGCTCGTCGTGTCCGTCGCCCGCGCCGGACAGACGGCAAAGGAGCCGAAGAAGGTCGTCGTCACGGCGCACTGCCCCAGCAACGGGCACGGCCCCCTGACCGTCACCGTCAACCCGTGGACGGTGGCCATTAGCAGAGGCGAAAAGGACAACACGCGCTGGATCCTGAACACCAACCACCCGAGCACCAACTCGATCAAGATCGAAGCCAAGGAGACGAGCGGCTGGCCCTACCCCGACCGTGTGCTCTCCGCAGAAAAGGAGGTGACGTTCGAGAACATCGACGCGAGCACGCCCCTCGACGATTACTACTACAACGTTACGCTCTACTGCGGTGCGGACAAGGTCGTCATCGACCCGAGAGTCAGGGTCGGCCCCTGAGAGGACGGATGCCAGGCGCCGGACGGCGGTTCAGGAGGCCGCCTCTGGAGTCGCGGCGACCCCCGCCCGCTTCACCACCCGGCCGAGGGTCAGGCCCTGCACGAGGATCGAGAACAGCACGATGACGTAGGTCATCGGAAGGAAGACCTGCCGCGCCGGCCCCGGGGGAAGAGAGAGGGCCAGGGCCACGGAGATCCCGCCGCGCACCCCGGCCCAGGTCAGGATCTTCACCGCGTGAGGGGTGTACTCGCGCCAGCGCCGCAGCAGGCTGAGGGGAACCCCCACCGCCACGAAGCGGGCGAAGAGGACCACCGGGATCATCAGCAGCGAGGCGGCGAGGCGCTCGACGCGGAAGGTCAGGGTCAGGATCTCGAGCCCGATGAGCACGAAGAGGACGGCGTTCAGGATCTCGTCGATGAGCTCCCAGAAGGTGTCGACGTGCCTCTCGGTCGTCTCGGACATGGCGAACAGCCGGCCGTGGTTCCCGATGAACAGGCCGGCCACGACCATGGCCAGCGGCCCCGACACGTGCAGCTTCGTGGCCAGGGCGTTGCCCCCGAGGACCAGGGCCAGGGTGAGGAGGATCTCGACCTGGTAGTGGTCGATGCTGCGGAGCAGGAGGTAGGTCAGGTAGCCGAGGGCGAGACCCAGGACGATCCCTCCCGCCGCCTCCTCGAGGAAGAGGAAGAGGACGCTGCCCAGGCCCATGGGCCGGGTGCCCTGGGCCAGGCCGAGGAGCGCCGCGAAGAGCACGACCCCGACCCCGTCGTTGAAGAGCGACTCCCCGGCGATCTTGATCTCCAGCCCCTTCGGCGCGTGGGCCGACTTCAGTATCCCCATCACCGCGATGGGGTCGGTGGGCGAGATGAGCGCCCCGAAGACGAAGCAGTCGATGAGCCGCACCGGCAGCCCCACGAGTTCGAGGACCACCCAGGCGGCCAGGCCCACGATGACCGTCGAGAGGAGCACCCCCAACGTGGCCAGGACCCCGATCGCGTGCCGCCGGCTGACGAGGTCCGCCAGGTCGACGTGAAGCGCCCCGGCGAAGAGGAGAAGCGACAGCATCCCCTGCATGAGGACGGTGTTGAAGTCGACGCTCGCCACCAGCCTCTCCGCCTGCACGGCGATCCCGGCGAAGCCCAGGCGACCCAGGGCGACCAGCCCCAGAGACAGGACCAGGGCGATCGCCATCACCCCGATCGTGCTCGGGAGACGGACGAGCTTGTGGTTCAGCCAGGCGAACAGCGCGGTGAGGGTGACGAGGAGGGCGGCGATGTCCAGCATCGAGCGCCCAGGCTAGCACCGGCCCCGAGCGCCGGGCAACGCGCCACGACGACCGAAGGGAGGTCTCTCGTCAGGTGCCGGTCACGAGCCGGCGAAACTCGGGATCGGCGGCGGCATCGCGGAAGAGGGGGTGGGCTCGCACCTCGATCTTCGGATAGCCGTTCTGGATCGCTCCCTCCAGGAGACGCAGCGCCTCCCCACGGTCGCCGAAGAGCTCGTGGACCTGGCAGCCCAGGTAGAGGACCTCGAGGTCGGAGGGAGACTCCGCGAGGGCCTGGGCGAGCTGCCGCCGCGCCTCCTCCTCCTGCCCCAGCATGGCCCGGTAGTAGGCGAGCTCGGCCCGGACGATGGCGTCGCGCGGGTTCACCCGCAGCCTCTCCTCGCTCAGGGACGCCGCCCGTCGGAACGCCTCGGAGGCCTTCTCCCGGAGTCCCGGACCCCAGTAGTAGGCGTCGCCGAGGTTGCCCCAGAGGAGGGGATCCGCGGGACTGCGCCGCACCGTCGCCTCGAACCGCTGCGCCGCGGTCTCGAACCGTCCTTCGAAGAAGTCGAGTGTGGCCAGGTTCGAGGCGGCCAGGTTGTCATCGGGCTTGATCCTCAGGGCCCGCTCATAGGCGGCGCGCGCCTCCGGCCACCGACCAGCGTAGTAGTGAGCGGCGCCGAGGTTGGAGTACCCGCGGAAGCTGTCCGGCGCCAGCTCGACCACCTTCTCGAACTGGGCGACGGCGTCGTCCGGGCGCCCCTGCTGGAAGTAGAAGATACCCAGCCAGTTGTAGCCGGCCCAGTAGTGAGGACGCAGCGCGATGGCCTCCTTGTAGGCCTCCTCCGCCAGCCTCGTGTGTCCCGTGGCCTCCAGGGCGTTGGCCAGGCCCCGGAAGGTCTCGTCGCGCGTCGGGTCGAGGGCCTTCGCCAGCTCCAGCTTTCCCGCCGCCTTATCGTGTTGCCCCATCCCGTTGTGGAGCGTACCGAGGCACACGTAGCCCTCGGCGTCCTTCTCGTCCAGCGCCACCGCCAGGCGGCACTCCTCGAGCGCCGCCTGAACGCCGGTCGCGTCTCCGTCGAGCCGGTAGCGGCGCCACAGCGCCTCGCCGAGACCGGCGTGGGCCCGGGCGTAGCCCGGGTCGACCCGCACCGCCTCCCGGAAGAGCGTCACCGCCGCCTCGACCTTGGCCGGCTCGTCGAAGTCCCGCAGCAGGCCACTGCCCCGGAGGTAGAAGCTGTGCGCCTCCGGGCTCTTCGTCCCCGCCGCCACCCGCGCGCGCTCCGTCGGCTGGAGCTCGACCCGGAGCATGCGCAGGACACGGGTGGTGACCTTCTCCTCGAGGTCGAGGAGGTCGGCCATCGTCCCGTCGATGGTCTCCGCGACGAGCTGCCGTTGCTGCTTGACGTCCACGAGCTGCGCGTTCACCCTCACCCGGTCTCCATAGCGCCGCGTGGCGATGCTCAGGACCAGGGTGACCCCCAGCTCGCGCCGGGCCTCCTCCAGACGGTCGACTCCCTCCTCGCGCAGCGTGCTGGCAGGGATGACCTGGAGCCCGTGGCTGCGTGACAGCTGGGCGAGGCTCGTGGTGAGGGTCAGGCACAGTCCCTCGGTGAGCGCGGCGAGGTCCGCATCCCCGGTGGCAACTGCCGACGGCATCACCGCGATGATCCACTCCGCGGCGTCGAAGTCCGCGAAGCGGCCTCCCGCCAAGGCGGGCGCCGCGCCCTCTCCCGCAGGCAGCCTCTCGCCGATGAGCAGCGCCGCGCCCACCAGCACGGCACCCAGCACCGCCGCGCCTGCGGCCCACCACAGCCAGCGGGGCACCGCGGCCCGCGGTCGAGGGGCCGTGATCAGCCCCGACTCGAGCTCCCGGCGCAAGGCCTGGAGGTCGAGGCGCACGTCCGCCGCCGACTGGTAGCGCTGGGCCGGGTCCTTCTCGAGGCAGCGCTCGATGATGCGGGCCAGGGGGACCGGCAGCTCGCGGCGGACGTCGGTCACCGACTTCGGGGTGTCCCGGAGGATCGCGGACATCACCGAGGGCGAGCTCAGTCCCTGAAAGGGTCGCTGACCGGTCGCCATCTTGTAGAGGATGATGCCCAGGGAGAAGATGTCCGTCCGGTGGTCCAGCGGCCGACCCTCCAGCTGCTCGGGAGACATGTAGGGGACGGTGCCGGCGACCCGTCCCTCCCCGGTCAGCGGCTGGCTGAGCGTGAGCTCGCTGGTGTCGACGCTGTCCGGGTTCTCGACCGCGGCCGCCACCAGCTTGGCCAGCCCGAAATCCAGGACCTTGACCCGACCGTCCCGGGTCACCTTCACGTTCCCCGGCTTGAGGTCACGGTGCACGATCCCCCGGGCGTGGGCGGCAGCCAGGGCGTCGGCGAGCTGGATGGCCACGTCCAGAAGGCGGGGGACCGGCAGCTCCCCCGCGTGGAGCAGCTTGTCGAGGCCGTCGCCCTCGACGAGCTCCATCGCCAGGAAGTGTGTTCCCCCACTCTCCTCGACGGAGTAGAGGGTCACGATGTTCGGGTGATTGAGGGCGGCGACGAGCCTCGCCTCCCGCTCGAAGCGGGCGAGGCTGACGCGATCGAAGGTGAGCGTTTCGGGGAGGACCTTGATCGCGACCTGGCGGCCGAGCTTCGTGTCCTCGGCGCGGTAGACCTCGCCCATCCCGCCTTTGCCGAGGGCAGCAGTGATGCGAAAGTGGGCCAGCGTCTCGCCGATCATGGGCTCAGTTGGCCTGATTCTGGCACAGGCCAGCCAACGATGCGGCGCTTTCTCGAGGGTAGCCGGGTCCGCCGGGCTCGGGCGACGTTCAGCCCGCAGGGAGAGGACCGGTCGCCCGTCGCACTCCTACCAGATGCTGCGCTTGCGGGCGCGGGCGTTGCGGCGGCTGCCCTTCGGCCGCGACGGCCGCTTCCCGGGTCGAGGCGGGCTCGCGAAGGACCGGTCGCCGTAACCACCCCCGCCCCCCCGGCGGTCCTCCGTCGCCTCGTTCACGCGCAGACGCCGCCCGCCCAGCTCGAAACCGTCGAACTTCTCGATGGCCGCGGCCGCGTCCTCCGGAGTGGTGAACTCGACGAAGGCAAAGCCCCGGGGGCGACCGGTCACGCGGTCGGTCGGCAGGTTGACCTGCACGCCGTCGCGGTCCTTCGCGAACAGCTCCTGGAGCTCATCCATCGAGATGTCGAAACTGAGATTGCCAACGAATATCTTGGAGCTGATCCGCTCCCCCTTCCCTGCGTTCCTGGCTGTCGCCGTGGCCAGGCCGCCCCGTCGCGGCGGGGCCGGTTCCTATACTGAGTCTTCGTCGCGCCCTGCGGACTCCTTGAGGAGCCGAAGCGCCGACAGGGGGCGGGTTGAGCGACCCGCTCGCTCGGAGCGGAACTTCAAGATTACCCCATCCCGGCCCAAAGGGACAGCAGCGTCACTTGTAGGCGCCGACGCCGCAGACCTGATCGCCCGCGGGCTTGAGGAAGCTGATCTTCGGCTCGACCTCCCCGGAGACCGGGTTCACCCAGCGGTACTCGAGTGAGCCACCACCCCGCTTGGCGATCATGATCATCTCCCGGCCGATCTCCTTGCCGTCCGGGTCCTTCAGGGTCGCGACGTCGACTCCCCGCAGACCCGGATCCAGGTGGGTGGTGATCTTGAACTCCGGCCCCATGCAGAAGACGTAGAGGTCGCGGTCCACGAAGGGCCCCTTCCGGTCGTTGAAGATCGCAAGGGCCTTCTCCTCGCCTTCGCTCTCCACCAGGGCCACCGCCCGATCGAGGAGGGTCTGCGCCTCCTGGGGAGTCCCTCTCTCCCCGGCGGGGACGCTCCCCGCGACCAACAACCCGGTGACGAGCAACGTCGCGGTACGGACGCTTTTCATCGTGACCTCCTTCGCGCCCGGGTCTGGCCCCCGAGCCGGTCCCGCCACGAAACGAAGACGGCGCGCGTCGCCGACGGGGCGTCGCGCGCCGCCTTTGCGGCGCGTCCCACTGCTCAGAAGGCCAGGGTGTACTGGAGGCTCAGGATCTGGACGTTGGACGAGTACGTGCCCACGAGGTTGCCCTTCAGGAGCCTGTCCACGTAGTCGGGGTCCACGGGGTTCTGGGAGCTGCCGGCCACGAGATTGCTCGAGGCGTCGTCGATGAAGAGATAGGCGTAGCCGAGGTCGAGGCGGTTCTTCTCGTTCAACTTCCACTCGAAGCCGCCGGCGGCCCAAACGCGGTCGCTGTCCGGGAGCCGGGGCGTCCGGAACTGGTCCTGCACCGGGCTCTTGTCGTAGGCCGTCCCGAGGCGGAGCTTCCAGGCCTCGTTGAGGCGGAAGTTCAGGCCGAGGCCGGCGCGCCAGGTGTCCTCGAACCTGAGCACGAGGCTGGTCACGTCGTCGCCTGCAGGGTCCACCACGTCGAGGGACGGGATCGAGCTCCAGCCCGTCCACGTCCAGTCCGCGAGGACCTCCACCGACTCGCCCTCCCACGCCAGGGCCGCGGAGAAGGTCTGCGGCAGCTCCACCTCGGCGGTGATCGGTCCGCCGGCGAAGGCCGCATTGAGGCCGGCACCGATGGCCCCGATCGGGTCGGCGCCCTCCCTGAAGCTGGGCGAGCCGCCGAAGGCGATCGTGCCCTCGAGGTCGTGCTTGATCGCCGAGCGGTAGCTCGCGGCCAGCTTCACGCCTTCACCGACCTCGAGCAGGGCGCCCGCGTTCCATCCCCAGGCCGTGCTGTCGCCGTCCAGCGTCGTGAGGCCCTCCGTGGCGAGACCTCCCGGGAGCTGGGCGGCGATGGCGGCAGCCGCGGCCGCACCGAGCGCAGGCCCTCCCACCTCGGAGCCCGCCGAGTACGCCCCGAGGAACGAGTATCCGCCGTAGGCGGTGCTCTGGGTCAGCTCCGCGTCGAACTGCTGCCAGTTGACGCCGGCCCCCAGGGAGAGGGCGCCCAGCTTGACCGCGACCGTGGGGTTGACGTTGATCGCGTGGATCGAGGACTTGATGCCGTGGAAGCGGCCCAGCCAGTCGCTCTCCCACTCCGTGGTCAGACCGAAGGGGATATTGACGCCCACGCCGAGCCACCAGCTCTCTGCGACCTGATAGGAGAAGTAGCCGTTCGGCACCGGGGTGACGCCTCCGGCATCGCCGCCCGTCCCACCCAGGGTGATTCCCAGGGGCGGGAGGCCGGGGAGGGGGGGGAGGGACGGAGACGTCGACCCGCCGTCGCTGAAGGTCTGCGAGGGGATGATCGGCTCGACCGAGAGCACGAGGTTCCCGCCCTCGAGTCCGGTGAGGGCGGCGGGATTGAAGTAGATCGCGCTCGCGTCCTTCACACCGGCGGCCTGCCCCGAGAACGCGTTGCCGAGACCGCTCCCGTTCTGCTCGACCAGCTGGAAGCCCGACGCCAGGACCACGCCCGGCGACAGGGCGAGGGCCAGAGTGGCGGCCACCGCCATGAGTTTGAGTGCTGCATGGGTGCGCATGGTGAGATCCTCCTCCGGAATCGACGATCGCGATTCTCGCTTGCCGCTCGGAAACGTTCGCGGTCCAGAGCCCCCGCCGCTCGCCCCGACACGCCGGACGGGCGGCGAGCCGGGTCTAATGGTGATACAGATCGCCACCGGGGCGACTGAATCATTCGTACTAGTCTCCGGAGGTTACCAGAGGAGCAGAGCTCTTGTTCCCGGTTTGACCTCGGGCCGGCGTCGGGCTAGCGTCCCGTACGTGCCGTTCTCGGGTCAGTCCTGTCCGTCGTGCGGGGGCCGCGACCTGGTGCGCCGCCCGGCGGGGTTCGCATGCGGTTTCTGCGGCGCCCGCGTCGTGCCGCGCCTCGAGCCGGGCACCCTGTGCGCGAGCGGCGAGAGGGGGTTCTGCACACACCCTGCCGAGAGCCTCTGCCGGGCCTGCGCCCGGCCGCTGTGCGACCGGCACAACGATCCGCGACGACTCTACTGGCACGCGGGGCTCGACTGGACCGTGGTGTGCCCGGCCTGGACGGGCTCCGACCGGGCCGAGTGGGCCCGCCTCGACGCCGCCCTTCCCCGCCTGCCCGCCCCGGACGTCGAGGCGTCCTTCGAGTGGCGCCACCACGAGAGGGACTCGCGTCAAGCGGTGGGACTGCTGGAGCACGACGTGCTCGACGCCGTGCGGCCGCTCGCCCGTCGCTGGTCGGGCGACGCCACCGAGCTGGGCTGCCTCTTCGACGGCGTCTGCCCGGAGTGCGTGGGCGAAGCTGAGGAGGCGGTGAGAGAGGCTGTCGAGAGGTTCATCGTACGCTACCGTCAGCTGGCGTTGCGGGACCGCCTCGCCGCCCTGCGCGCGGAGTGCGAGCAGGGGCTGCGGTACATCGAAGAGGTGCTGGGGCGGTCCGTGGCCACTGCGATTCCCGACGAGGAGGCCTTGCCGGCGCTCGACGTCCTCGACTCGACGAGCCCGAGGAGGGACTGGGACCGCTGGGGGATCCGCCTGCGGGACCGGCTCGAGGCCCTCGACCGCTTCGCCTCGCGAGTGTCGGCCTGCGGCGGAGAGGACGCGAAAGTGGAGGCGTCGGAGATCGACTGATCTCAGCCCCCGCGCGAGACCAGGAGGCACACGTGGAGCAGGACGAGACCGCATCGATGGGCGCCGACGGCCGTGCCCTGGACGACGGAGTCTGGGAGCTCGCCGTGGGCGCACTGCTCTTCCTCCTGGCCATGACTCTCGACACCAGCCGCATGCCCGTCCTCGGAATCCTCGCCGTTCCCTTCCTCGCGGCGCTTCTCCGCTGGACGGTCACCCGGCCGCGACTGGGGCCGGCCGGGTTCCGACAGCAGCTCGCCGTGCTGAAGCTCGGGCCCATGGGGCTCCTGTGCGGCCTCGTCGTCGTCGGAGCGGTGGTCATCGGGGCGATGGCCCGGGAGCCGCGCGAGGCCTTCGAGCCCGCGCGCTCCGCCGCCCCCGGCATCGCCGCCGCCGCCATCCTCGCCCTCGCCGCGCTCACCGCCCTCCTGGGAGGGCGCCTGCGCTCTGCGCGTTTCGTCGTCTGGGCCGGTCTCTCGCTGGTGGCCCTGCTCCTCGAGCCGATCGCCGGGCCCGCGGCCCGCTCATGGGCCCTGCGCGTGCTCGGCGTGGCGATCGTGGCGACGGGTGCGTGGCAGCTGGTGCGTTTCCTGCGGCGTCCGCTGACGATTGAGCCGGGTCAGCCGCCGGCGCCATAGGACGGCAGCGAGACCGGCCTTCCCCGTCTCAGCGCCGTGGCCGATCGCATCCGCCCGTCACGGCCGCGCAGCCGTTTCAGACTCCGGCAGGAAATTCTCCATCATCCACACCTCCGATGACGTGGACGGGCCACCCCCACCGGCCATGGCGATCTGGCGACCACTGGGATGAACAGTGAGGCTGCCGATGCCCCAGCGACGGCTCAAGCCCAGCTTCTCCGGCGGGCCGCCCGCGACGGGCACTCGCCACAGAACCCAGTGGGGCAGGTCGTCGTAGTCCGGCTGACTGAACAGGATGTGTTGACCGTCGGGGCTCCACGTGTGGCTCCCCCCCGGTGTTCCCGGCTTCGTCGGACCGAAGCTCCAGACCTCCCTGGCCACTCCGCCGGAAGCCGGTACGACTCTCAGGACTCTCTCGGCGCCCCAGCCCGCGTTCATGAAGGACAGCCAGCGGCCGTCGGAAGAGAGAGAGATCCGGATCCCCCTCTCCAGAGTCGGGAAGCGGTAGAGCTCCCTCTCTTCACCGGTCTCGAGATCCCGGGCCACGACCTTCGACAGAGCTTTCTTTCGGTCCCCATATGAGAAGAAGTGCTTTCCGTCGGGGCCGTATACCCCGTGCATCAGCACATCGTCGGGGCCGGCCTCGAGGGCGGGGGCGATCTCGGCCGTCTCGAGGTCGATGCGGAGAACGCCGTCCGGACGGACTCCCCGCGAAACGCCAAACGTGATGAATCTGCCATCGGGCGACCAGCTCGGTCCACCAATCCATCGGTAACCCAGCCTCCAGATCTCGGCATAGAAGACGCGCTCCTGGCCCGTCTCCAGAGAGCGAATGCAGAGGGCGTTGCCTCTATTGGGGGGATAGGGAGAGTTGCCTGCCCTGGTTACATAGGCCAGAAGCTTCCCGTCGGGCGAGTAGGAAGGATCGTAGTTTCCCCCCTCGTTCTGCTCGATCGCCTTCCGGGCCGGACCGGTGATCCGTCCGGTCTCCGGGTCCAGATCGGCCACGAAGACGTCTTCGGTCGCCGTGACCACACCATAGAACAGGGTTCCCTGACGCGTGAGACCCATGGGCAGGATGCGGCCGATGCCCTCCTTCACCAGCCTCGGCGCCTCCTGCGTCACTCCGCCGTCAACTCTCACGACCCACAGGCCGAGAGCGCCAGCGCGGTCACTGGCAAAGACGAGCCACTCGCCGTCCGCCGACCAGCCGAGGAGAAAATCGTCGGCCGGGTGCCGGACCAGGGGAGCGGCCTCGCCCGTCTCTAGAGACAATCGAACGATGTCTCTCTGAGGGGACGCCTCATCGGGCAACTGGTCGTAGGCGACAGAGCGACCATCCGGGGCGAAGAGCGCGCCCGTCGGATAGATGGACCGCTTGATCGTCGTGAGCTCCCGCCGGGACCCGTCCGTGGCGGAGACCAACGCCAGGCGAAGTGACCCATCGTCCTGGGTGAAATGGGCGAGAAGCTGCTTCCCGTCGGGAGACCAGTCCGTGCACCCGCCCCCTGCGCTCCCGAAGCGAGTGAGAACGCGAGGCTCCCCGCCATCCAACCCCACGGCTCGTAGCTCGGGCTGCTGCCCGACGTACCACACGTAGGCAATCTGTCGGCTGTCGGGAGACCAGGTGGACTCCTCGGCTGCCTGGTAGAGCGGCGGATTCTCCACCCCCTCGGTGCCTTCGTGGGTGAGGTGGCGGTCCTGGCCTGTGTGCAGGTCCCGGATCGTGAGGTCGCCGGTCCTCCAGTCCACGAGGGAGAGATAACGGCCGTCCGGCGACGGTTCTCCCGCCGGGGCATCGGACGGCGGATTCTCGAGCCTTCGGACGGTCAGGGTCGTTGGCCGTTCGCCGGTCAGGGCAGCCAGGCGCGAGCGAGCCTGCGCAACCTGCGCCGACTGGTCGGCGTAACCATCGACCAGCCGCTGGTAGACCGTCCGCGCCTCCCGCCGGCCGAGCTTCTCGTAGCAGCCACCGAGACGGAGAAGCGCCCGGGCGACGAGGGCGCGGTGGTTGCCGTTGCCCTCGACGATCTGCTCGTACAGGGCGATGGCAGCGTCCAGGTCGCCGTCGACGGTCTCGAGCTGGATGGCCCGTTCCAGGCGAACCGCCGGGCCCTCCTCGGTGCCCCAGGGGGCGGCGAAGCCTGCCAGGGCCACGAGGCAGACGACACCGGCCAACGCGAGCGGCACGGGGCTGTGGCGTTTCATCTCACCCTCCTTCCGGCGTGAAGGGTAGGGTCTGCTCGTGAGACGGGAACGAGACGACGGTGAAGATCTCGTGACACATCAACCATCGAAGCGGTATCCGAGCCCACGGACGCTGACGATGCAGCGCGGCTCCCTGGGATCCTGTTCGATCTTTCGTCGCAGGTTGACGATGTGGGCGTCGACGGCGCGGTCGGTGACGAAGGTGTCGCTTCCCCACGCCGCCTCCAGCAGCTGCTGGCGGCTCAGGACACGACCTCGGGCATCGAGGAAGGCGGCGAGCAGCTTCAGCTCCAGAGCCGTGACCTCGACCGGCTGGCCTCGCCGCCGCAGCTCGCCCCGGGAGAGGTCCACCTCCACGTCGTCGAAGCGCCAGACGTCCGGCGTCTCCGGCCCGGTACGGCGCAGCACCGCCTTGATGCGGGCCCGCAGCTCGCGGGGGCTGAAGGGCTTGGTGACGTAGTCGTCGGCCCCCAGCTCCAGTCCGAGGATCTTCTCGGTCTCCTGTACCTTGGCGGTCAGCATGATGATGGGGGTTCGCACGCCCGCCCGGCGCAGCTCCCGGCAGACCTCGAAGCCGTCCTTTCCCGGAAGCATGACGTCGAGCAGCAGGAGGTCCCAGTGCTCCTCCCGCGCACGGCGTGCGCCCGTCTCACCGTCGGGGGCCACCTCCACCTCGTAGCCCTCGACCTTCAGGTCGTCTTCGAGACCGAAGGCGAGGTCGGGCTCGTCTTCCACGACGAGGATTCGGCTCATGCCGCCTCCGTCTTCAGCAGGATCGTGAACGTGGAGCCTTGCCCCGGCAAGCTGTCGACGCGGATGCAACCGTCGTGCGCCCGAACGATGTGGTCCACCATGGCCAGTCCGATCCCGGTCCCCTTCACGCCGCCCGCCCGGGCGGCCGCCCCTCGAGTGAACTCCCGGAAGAGATCCTTCCGCTCTCCCGGCAGGACGCCGGGTCCTTCGTCACGAACCCGGACGGCGGCGTGCCCGTCTTCGGTAGCCACCTCGATCCAGACCAGGGGTCGCCCGGGCGAGTACTTGATGGCGTTGTCGAGGAGATTCCAGACCGCCTGGGCGAGCGCTTCCCCGTCGGCACGGACGGGAGGCACGCCCGCGTGGATCGTCACCTCGACCCGGTGGCCGGTGTCGGCGACGACGTGCTCGAACTCGTCCACCACCGAGCTCACAAGCCGGCCCAGGTCGAGGGGTTCGGGTCGGTAGCGCAGGGCCCCGGCCTCCATACGCCCGAAGTCCAGCAGGCGTTCGACCAGACGGCTGAGTCGATTGGTGGCGCGCGCCTGTGCGCGGTAGTAGGCTCGGCGCCGGTCTTCATCCCCCACTCGGCCATCGGAGAGGTTCTCCGTGAGCTGCCGCAGCGTCGCCAGGGGTGTGCGGAACTCGTGGGACACGGCCGAGACGAAGTCCGACTTGAGCCGGGCCACCGCCAGCTCTCGCGAGACCGCCCGCGCGACGAGAGCGGAGCCGGCCAAGACCAGGACGGCACCCAGGGCCAGGCCCGAAAGCAGCATTCGCCGACGGGAGGGAAACAGCGTCTCTTCGGAGGACGGACGGGCATCCGTCACCGTGACCGTCCAGGGCAGGCCGGTGTCCGCGGCCAGGCGGAGCGTGCGCGGGCTTCCGGCGGGAGATGACGTCCTGTAGACCTCGTTGCCCGAGCCGTCCCGCAGGGAGAGGGCGAGCCGTTGCGTCGTCAGAACCCTCGAGATGCCCGCCACCCACGTGGAGCGGACGTACTCGGGCCCGGCGAGCAGGGCGGTCAGCGTCTTCCGTTCGCTCTGTGTCAAGACAGTCACCGTGCGGCCGTGTGAGGTGTGGGTGGCAGTGTCGGGCAGCGGAGGAGCGCCCGTCTCCTCCGCCTCCTGCCACCCTTCCCAGAGCCATCCCGCTGTCGCCGACAGGGCACGCCGTCTCTCGTCACGGCCGTTCGGCGAGCCCAGCCAAGGCGAGAGCTGGCCGAGATGGAGGTCGAAGACAGCCCGAGTGAGGCGCCACCGACCGTGGAGGAGGTCCTGCCGCAGGCTGGCCGCTTCCCGCTTCAGCTCCGGCGTTCGTCCGAGATCGGCGAGCAGCAAGCACCGTGCACGGCCGGCCACGAGCCCCGCGGGCACGCCGTCCAGGCGGACATCCTCCAGCTCGTCCAGGCGATCGTATGCGGCCAGGGCCTCTTCCACGTCGCCGACCTTGCGGTGAATCCGAGCAAGTCGCAGGTACGCTCCAGCGCGAACGGCACGATCCGCGGACTGCGCGAGCCGCCGGAATGCGCGGGCAGCCTCGACGTAGTCCTGCTCCTGGAACTCGTGCCGTTCCCCGGTCAGAAAGGCCCGGCCATCCGCTTCCGGGTTTGCCGTGCTGGAGAAGCCGGTCGAGGGATAGAACACGAGCCGCTCAGGGGGGAAGGCGCGAAGTGTCCCTTCACGGAGCACGACAACCACGGCATCGCCGTCACCTGGGCTCAGGGCCCGTGACGGCTCGGCAAGCCCCTGCCGGCTGACCAGAAGCTGCTCTCGCAAACCGCCGACGATCAACTCGGCGCCGTTTTCCCGACGCTCGAGGCGGCGCTGCGCCTCCAGCGCGCGCTCCTGCTCCAGCAGGCGCCAACCCAGCCAGATCAGCCCCGCCGCGGGCGCCAATGTGACCGCCAGGAAGAGGACCAGCAGGCGGCGCGGCGGGCGCAGCCACGCAAGCCACGGCATCGCCCACCCTCGGTAACTCGTAGCCTAGCATTGCTCGATCCCGTGACCGTGGCGTTTGTGTGAGGAATCCATGAGGCCGCCGCCGGTCCGGCCGCCCGACAGGGAGCACCTACAGGTCACGGCGGTCGTAGAAGCGGACCGAGAGGCGGAGCGACAGCCAGCCGAGCACGGCCGCGAGGACGAGGCCGACGATCAGCGTGACCGGGGTCCCCACGGCCTGCGCGATGCCGGCCAGCGTCCTGGAAGGCGAGAGCAGGCGAATGGTGAGCGCCCCGGCGACGATCACCGGAACCACGCTCGCGAGGAAGAGCCACGTGCCCTTCCCCAGCCCGGAGCGGAAGTAGAACGGCAGGTAGACCACGCTCACCAGCCAGGCCACCAGGAAGAACGCGAGCAGGCCCTCCGCGGACTCCCACCCCGGGGCGCCGCGCCACCGCTCGAGCAGCCGCTCGGTGGCGAAGACGAGCAGCACGCGGCCGTAGAGCGCGTACAGGACCGTTCCCCCGACCGTCACCCCCAGCGCCCCGACGTACCGAGCTTTCACCACGTCGTCGCGGCTCACGGGCAGGCTCGTGACGAAGCGGTCGGCCTCCCGGGTCCAGTCGACGATGAGCAGGATCACGGTGAGAGCCCAGGCCAGGGCGACATTCATCGCGAAGAAGGTCTGGGGGGCGACGATGCCGTTGGCCGCGAGGAGCACGTGCCCGGGCACGATGAGCCACCACCAGGGCCGGAGCACTCGAAGGTCCTTGAGGACGAGGGTCCTCACGATGCTTCCTCCTCGCGCGGGGCCGCCTCCAGCAGCAGGAAGACGTCGTCCAGCGTTGCTCGCTCTACGACCGCCCGCTCTCCGAAGCGCCGACGAGCGACCTCGATGTCCTCGACGAGGGCCTCGATCCCCAGCCTCGTCTCGCGCACGCCCCGCACGGACAACCCTTCGAGCTCGGGGAGGATCTCGGGGCCGGCGCGCACGACGGCCCAGCGGTCCACGAGGTCGTCCTTGACGCCCTCGTACAGCACCTCCCCCTCGCGGAGGAACACCACGAAGTCGGCGATCCTCTCGAGATCGGCCAGGATCTGGGTGGAGAACAGGACCGAGGCCCGGCCCTCCGAGATGATCCCGGACAGGCGCTCGAGAAGCTCCCGCCGGAACACCGGGTCGAGACCCGTCGTGGGCTCGTCGAGAACCAGGAGCTCGGCCCCGTGGGAGAGCGCGAGGGCCAGGCCCAGCTTCACCTTCATGCCCCGGGAGAGAGCCGAGACCTTGCGACGGCGCGGCAGCTCGAAGTCCAGGAGCAGCTTTTCGAAGGTCTCCTCGTCCCAGGTGGCGTAGAAGGAACCCACCAGCGATCCGAGCTGCTCCACGGGGAGATGCTCGTAGCAGGTGGGCCGGTCGTGGACGAAGCCGATCCGCGACCTCAGGCTCGCACCGCCGGCGCGGTGGTCGTCACCGAAGATCCTGACGTGGCCGGCGTCGGCCCGCACCAGGTCCAAAACGATCTTGATCAGCGTCGTCTTCCCCGCCCCGTTCGGCCCCACGAGGCCGGTGATGTAGCCCAGCGGAAGCCGGAACGACACGTCGCGTAGGGCGAACTGCCCCCAGGACTTGCCGACTCCGTCGAGCTCGAGGGCGGCGTCCATGAACGAGCTCCTAGAATTCCCGGCGCCGGTAGATCCAGCGCGAGAGGAAGAAGGAGGCCAGGTTCAGCGCGACGACTGCCACCACCAGGGAGAGGTCGTACCCAAGAGGGCCGAGGGGCTCCTGCAGGGCCTTCACCGCCCCGGCCACGCCTCCGATCACCGTGCGCAGGGTCCCGTGGCCGCCGAGGAAGACGGCGCTCATGAAGGCGGCGAGGCCGAGGACCTGAGTGAAGACGAGGAAGCCAATGAGCCCGACGAGGCCGAACCGCAGCGTGAACGGGAGAAGGCCCGCCATGAAGAGGCCGATCGTGACGAAGCCCACGAGGAACGCCTGACTCCAGTCACCCACGGGATTGCCGAAGCCGGCCTGGGACGTCCCATAGCAGGCGGCGAGGATGGCGAGTCCCCCACCCGCCGCCAGCACCCACCCGCCGACGTAGCGGGAGGCGACCACCGCGTCGCGGGTGACGGGCAGGCTGCAGGTGAGAGTCGCCGTCTTGAACTTGTCCTCCCGGCCCACCAGGCTGAGCGGGATCATGGCCCCGACGATGCCGGCCCAGCCCGCGATGAGCTTCACCGGGGCCCCGCTCATGAGTGACAGGAAGACCGGGCCCATGATCAGGTACATGACGAAGTTGAGACCGACCATGCGGCGGTCGAGGATCAGGTCTTTCCTAACCAGCGTCCACATGGCCCTCTCCCTGGCTCATGAACACCATCACGTCGTCGAGGGTGGCCCGGTCGACCACCACGTCCTTCCCACAGCGCTCACGGGCCGCCGCCGCGTCGGCGACGAGGGCCTCGACGCCGTAGGGGCCCCGGCGGACCCCGCGGACCGGCAACCCGGCGAGCCGCTCGGGCAGGCGGCCGTGGCCCTTGACGATCCCCCACTCGTCGCGCAGCTCGTCCTTGGGCAGAGTGAAGACGAGCTCCCCCTCACGGATGAAGGTGATGAAGTCGGCGATCCGCTCCAGGTCCGAGGTCACGTGGGTCGAGAAGAGAACGGACTTCCGGTCGTCCTGGAGGATCGCCGAGAGGTGGTCGAGCAGCTCACGGCGGAACCCGAGGTCCAGCCCGGCGGTGGGCTCGTCCATCAGGATGAGGTCGGCGTCGTGCGACAGGGCGAGAGCCAGGGCCAGCTTCATCTGCATCCCGTGGGACAGCTTCTTGAACTTGCGGTTCTCGGGCAGGCCGAACTCCCCGAGCAGTGACCGGTACCGGTCCTCGCTCCAGCCCGGGTAGAAGGGGCCGAGGGCCCACCCCAGGTCCCGGGCGGTGGCGTCGTGCGGAAAGCAGGGCTCGTCGTAGACGAAGCCGATCCGCGATTTCACCTCGACCTCGTGCGCCAGGCTGTCGAGGCCGAAGATCTCGACGTCGCCCGCCCCGCGCGAGACGAGGTTCATCACCAGCTTGATGATCGTGGTCTTCCCCGCCCCGTTCGGCCCGATGAGCCCCATGACGTAGCCGCGCGGGATCGCGAACGAGACGTCCTCGAGGGTGAAGCCCCGGTAGGTCTTGGACAGCCCCCGGACCTCCAGCGCGTTGTCGCTCATGGCTCCTCCTCGTAGAGCAGGCTCAGCATCTCGCCCAGCTGGGCGGCACCGATCCCAAGCAGGCGGGCCTCGTCGACCGCGGCTCCGAGCTTCTCCTCCACGAGCTTCATGCGCTTCTCCCGGAGGAACTCCGAGTTCTGGGCGGCGACGAAGGTGCCCTTGCCCCCGACGGTGTCGATGAGGCCCTCCTTCTCCAGCTCTTCGTAGGCACGCTTGGTGGTGATGACGCTGATCTGGAGGTCGTGAGCCAGGGCCCGGATCGAGGGCAGGAGGGCGCCTTCCTGGAGATCCCCCGAGATGATCTGGGCCCGCACCTGGCGGGCGATCTGCTCGTAAATGGGCTCAGGAGAGGAATTTGAGAGCAGAATCCTCATCGACCCGGACCACGCTGCATGCTGTGCTCTCTGTCCATACTGTATCTAGTCTACATATACAGTAGGCACGGGAGCCTCGCCTGTCAAGGGTGCGGGTCAGACAATTCTGTCCTCCGGGCGGACTACAGGGCGTTGGCTGAGATGCCGGCGAAGAGCCGGCACCCTGGAGGCCAGGTCAAGGCCGGGCGGGTCCCGGTCTGGAGTGTGCCGCCAGGCCGGCACCGACGAGGGGATCGGGCCCGGCGTCGGTCGGTCTCCTTCTGCCCTGTCCGGGGCGGCCGGAAACCGGACGCCGAGATTCGAAGCTTATTCGGAAAGCGTTTCAGAGAGATACGTAATACTCGTCCTGCGCCTGGCGCCCGCCTTGCATCGACGTCAGACCGGAAAACGAGGTGGCAGCCATGTCCGCAAGCCCCGGAGCGACGACGCGGTTTCGCGGGGACCATCGAATCGTCTCGCCCCTGGCCGGACAGTCCCGACCCGCCCTCGGGGCCGGGGCTCTGGTCGCCCTGGTCGTGTCCGCCGTCCTGGCGGCGCCCGCCGGGGCCGCCGTGCTCTCCGGCGTGCAGACGGGGACCGCGGTGAGCACCGCGAACGGCACCCTCGCCGTCCCCATCGCCGCGGTCGACCCCGCGCGGTCCTTTCTCTTCTTCGAGACGCGGCACGACTCGAATCGGCCCGTGGGTTCCATGGTCCGCGGGCGGCTCGCCGGCCCGACCACCCTGGAGTTCATCCGGGTCACCAACGAAGCGACACCAGCGCCGATCTCGATCCAGTGGTACGTCGCGGAGTTCTCCTCGGGGGTGAGCGTGCAGCGGGGTGAGGTGGAGCAGACGAACACCACCATCGACGTCCCGATCACCGCGGTGGGGGGGGTCGACCAGGCGTTCGTCACCTGGTCGAAGACGGTGGTGGCCAACGACCAGAACAACATGGGCACTGACGACGCGGTCCTCGGGGAGCTGACCAGCACGACGAATCTCCAGTTGAGAGTGGACACGCTCCGGACCGGGATGTGGATCTCATGGCAGGTCATCGAGTTCACGGACCCGGCGGACATACGCGTCCAGAAGGGCACCACGTCTCTGCTCTCCGGGGCGCTCTCGGTCGACGTGACCCTGCCGGTGGCCGTGGACGTCAGCTCGACATTCGTGCTGGTGGGGTACCTCACGTCCGGGAGCGGCAACGACATCGGCGCTCGGATGCTCCGGGCGCGGCTGATCGACGCCACCACGATCCGCATCGACCGGAGCATCGCCGGGAACAACGACGACATCGAGGAGATCGTCTGGCAGGCGGTGGAGCTGCGGGACGGGTCCGAGGTGCTGCGGGGGAACGCCAGCTTCGCGACCGGGGTGTCGCAGACGCTCGTGTCTCTCGGGGGGAGGACGGTCGACCCCAGCGGCGCGGTGGCCTTCGCCTCGGTGCAGCCGGTGGGCGGACAGAACATGGGGGCGTCTCCCTACGCGGCGGACGACATCGTCGGGGTCTGCGCAGTCACCATGGACCTGGCGCCGACCTTCGTCACCATGGACCGCGACAACACCGCGTCCACCTGCGACGTGGGCTGGTTCGTGGTCCAGTTCGCCCCCACCGCGACGACCGCGGTCGAGCTGGCGGAGCTCGTGGCGACGGGATCGGATGGCTCGGTCGAGCTGGAGTGGGAGACTGGCTCGGAGATGAACAACCTGGGCTTCCACCTCTACCGATCGACGTCGGAGTCGGGGCCCTGGGAGCGGATCACGTCGTCCCTGATCCCGGGCCTGGGCTCGTCCCCGGAGGGGGCGCGCTATGGCTATCGCGACACGGGACTCGTGAACGGGATCCCGTGCTTCTACCTGCTGGAGGACGTGGAGACGACGGGCCGGACGGAGCGGCACGGACCGGTCTCGGCGACACCCGAGCCGGGGGTTCCGGCCCCGGTCGAGACCGAGGAAGCAGACCCCGAGCCCGACGAAGCCGGAGACGTCGACGAGGCGGCCGGCACCTGGCTTCGTTTCGGGGACCCGGAGGCAACGTCCCTGCGGGTGGCGGAGCGGGGCCGGGAGCACGTCGTCGTCGAGCTTCGGACGGGAGGCTTCTGGGCCCACCCGGATTCCGAGGGCGGTGTCTGGCTGTCGATCCCTGGCTTCGAGGAGAGGACGGAGCCCGGGGCCCCGGCGCTGCCGGTGCGGCAGGCGTGGGTGGAGGCGGTGGCGGGCCGCAAGGTCCGGCTCGCCTCGGTGGTCGGACGAGACGTGGTGGCCTTCGACGGCCTGCGGCCAGCGGTGGCCGGCGAGCCGGAGCTGTGGGAGGCCGCGGACGGAACGCTGCACCCCGGGGTCCGCCGACGTCCCGGAGGGCGGGCCTTCCGGGCGGCGGGCCTTCATCCCGAGGAGGCGGCGCAGATCCTGGGCACGGCCTTCCAGGGCGACGTGAAGAAGGTCCAGCTCGAGCTGGCGCCCCTGCGCTGGGACCGCAGCGCCGGGCGGCTCCTGCTGGCCCGTCGGCTTCGCTTGAAGCTGGTGTTTGCCGGGTGGGAGAAGGGCGAGCAGGCATTCGGTGGCGCGCGCGGCCGGGCGCGACGCGGTGGGAAGGGGCGCGGCGCCGAAGGCGTCGTGGCGCGTTTCGCGGTCGAGGAGTCGGGGCTCTACAGGGTCCCGTTCGAGGAGGTCCCCGGCATCCACGGCCGTGGGCTCAGGTCGTCGGAGCTCTTCCTCAGCCACCGAGGCGAGGCCGTGGCCTTCCACGTGGAGCCCGAGGGGCGGCGCTTTGGCCCCGGCTCGATCCTCTTCTTCGAGAGCGTCGGCGGAGATCTGAATCCCTACGGGAAGGCGGCGGTCTACGAGCTTGCGCTGAGAACGGGCGGGGTCCGGATGCCCATCGACTCGGCCGCGCCGGCGGGCGGCTTGACGCCCCACTACTGGCAGCGGGACGAGCTCGAGGTGAATCGTCTCTATCAGCCCACGCTCTTCAGCGCCCCCGACCGGTGGCTGTGGGACTACATCTCCTCGCGCCAGACGAAGAGCTACACGTTCCCGATGAGCGGCCTGGCCTCCAGCGCGGAGCCGGGACGGCTCGAGCTCTGGCTCCAGGGCGGCAGCGACTACTCCGCCGACCCGGATCACCACGTGCGGGTGTCGGTCAACGGGCACGCGGTGGCCGAGGCGAGCTGGGACGGGAAGAAGCCCCACGCCCTCGAGGCCACCCTGGCCCCGGGCCTTCTGCGAGAGGGTAACAACCACCTCGAGATCACGAACGTGGGCGATACCCGGGCCTCCTACTCGCTGGTGATCCTCGACCGCTTCGCGGTGACCTGCTCGCGGGTCCCGGTGGCCCGGGCGGGAGAGCTGACCGGCCGCTTCCCGGATCGGGGCACCGCCACCGTGGCGGGCGTGGCCCCCGGCGCCTTCGTGCTGGACGTGACCGAGGCGACCCCGCACTGGCTCGTGGGCGCCTCGGCCACCCCGTCGGGCGTGAGCTTCGCCGTCGAGGCCGGGCGGGAGTACCGGGTCGTGTCCCCCGAGGCGCTGCGTCGCCCCGTGGTCCGAGCCGCCACCCCCGGCGCCCTTCGCAACGAGACGCACCGGGCCGACTACCTGGTGGTGGGCCCGCGGGCATTCCTGGAGGCCGCCAGTCCACTCCTGGAGCATCGGCGCGGGCAGGGCCTGGAGCCCCTGGCGGTGGCAGTGGAAGACGTCTACGACGAGTTCGGCTTCGGCGAGGAGAGCCCGGAGGCCCTGCGCGACTTCATCACCCACGCCTACCACCACTGGCTCCTCGGACCGCGATACGTGCTCCTCCTCGGGGACGCCACCTACGACCTCAAGGGGTACCTGAACACCGGCCTCGCCAACCAGGTCCCGCCCTACATGGTCCGGGACCCCTACATGTGGACGGTGTCGGACCCGGCCTACGCCGCGGTGAACGGTGAGGACCTCCTGCCCGACGTCGCCCTGGGCCGGCTCCCGGCCCTGACCGTGGACGAGGCCCGGATTCTCGTCAGCAAGGTCGTGGCCTGGGAGAGCTCGGGCTTCGACCTGTCGGGCCGGGCGGTGCTGGTGGCCGACAACTCCGACCGGGCCGGGGATTTCGAGGGCGACGCCGAGCAGCTGGCTCGCACGCTGCTCTCCGGGCGCAACCCCGAGCGCCTCTACCTGAGCCGCCTGGGAGCGGGGACCCGCGGCGCCATCCTCGACAGCTTCGACCGGGGCTCCTCGCTGTACAGCTACATCGGCCACGGCTCCATCCCCATCTGGGCCTCGGAGAACGTCTTCAATATCAGGGACGTCCCGAACCTCGGTCCCCAGGACGAGCAGCCCCTGCTCCTCACCATGAACTGCCTCAACGGCTACTTCACCCTCCCCACCGGCATGAACAGCCTGGCCGAGGAGCTCCTCAAGGCCGAGGGCCGGGGCGTCATCGGGGCCCTCTCGCCCTCCTCTCTGAGCCGTCACCACGCGGCGCGCGTCTACCACGAGGCCTTCGTCTCCGAGATCGTGTCGGGACGGCACCAGCGCCTCGGGGACGCCCTGATGGCCGCCCAGGCCGCGTACCTGGAGTCGGGCGCGAGCCCGGGGCTCCTGGCCGTCTACCAGCTCCTGGCCGACCCGGCCCTGAGCATCCGCTAGGCTAGGCAAGGGAATCCAACTCCTCTCCCCGCCTGCGCGCTCCACCATGGAGACTCCGGCAGGCCCCACGGCCGGTGTTGGGCGGGGGGCGAGAGACCCTGTCGCGTTTGCGGATGGATGCGCGTGACGATGACCCGCATCTCGGCGAGCACGGCCGCGTCCTCGGTGCCGGGGCGCACGCGGGTGTCGCGCATGAGGCCCTCGACCGTCAGCTGGAACGGGATCTCGCTCAGGACACGCATGGTGGATCAGTTCTTCCCGCCGGGGCGAGGGGCTGGCGTGGGCCGGTTCACCCGGTCACCAGATCCCCGTGCTCTTGTACCAGCGATCGCCCAGGTCTGTGAAGATCCTCGGGGCCCCCGGGGCGGAAAGGCCAGATCTCCGGGCGTGGTGCAGGCTCTTCGCTCCCAGGGCCCGCTGGGTCATGGACTGATTGAGGACCCCGGGCCCAAGCCCTGCTCCGTCCCTCCGCCAGTACAAGTCCTCCCCTGCTGGCGGTCGCGAGGTAGTGGACCCTGCGGGGCAACGCCGGGTTAGGCTCTCCGGTGGAACGATGGTGCCTCTCATTCCTCCGCGTCGGGCCCGGGTGTCCGGGCTGCTGTCGGGTGTCCTGATCGGGGCACTGGCCCCGGGGGCAGAGGCTCCGCCGCCGATCGACTGGTCCAAGCCCATCAAGGTCGCCTCCGGCGACGCGTACCAGGGGCCGTGGCGGATGAACGAGTCCCGCTTCCGCTACGTCGACGACCCCACCGTGGCCTTGGCTGGGGCGGGCGTCGTGGGGGTGGCCTGGACCGACCAGCTACGGAAGGACGTCTTCTTCCAGTCCTACTCCCCTGACGGCCGACGACGCCTCGCGGAGCCGACCAACGTCTCGCGGAGTGCGCGGATCTTCTCGTGGCACCCGAGGATGGTGATGCCCCCGGGCGACCCGGGCCAGGTCTTCGTCCTCTGGCAGGAGATCGTCTTCTCGGGTGGGTCCCACGGGGGAGAGATCTTCTTCGCGCGGTCCACCGACGGGGGCCGGAGCTTCGGACCCGCCCTCAACCTCTCCCGGAGCCGGGCCGGCGACGGGAAGGGACGCGTCACGGACAGCCTCTGGCACAACGGGAGCCTCGACCTCGCCCAGGCCCGGGACGGGACGCTCTACGCCGCCTGGACGGAGTACGAGGGCGCCCTCTGGGTGAGCCGATCCACGGACGGGGGCCGGGGGTTCTCCAGACCCACGCGGGTGGGGGGAGGCGAGCGGGCCCTCCCGGCGCGAGGCCCCTCGCTCGCGGTGGGGGCCGGGGGGACCGTCTACGTCGCGTGGACCGTCGGCGACGACCCCGCCGCGGACGTCCACGTCACCCGATCGGACGACGAAGGGCGCTCGTTCGGGCCGCCGGCCGTGGCGTTCGAGAGTCTCGGACACGCCGAGGCCCCGAAGCTCGCCCTGGGACGCGAGGGGACGCTGCACCTCGTCTACGGCGAGAGCCCCGCCGGCCTCTTCGGCAGGTACCGAATCCTCTACACTTGCTCCTCCGACGGCGGACGCCGCTTCGAGGAGCCGCGGGCGATCTCGGACCCACTGCCGCCAGGGTTCCAGGGCGCGAGCTTCCCGGCCCTCGCCGTCGACGGCGACGAGCGCCTTCTCGTGCTCTGGGAGCTCTTCCCCGCCCCCGCGGCGCGGCCGCGAGGGCTGGGCTTCACCGTCTCGAGCCGAGGTGGACGGGTCTTCGCGGCCCCCTCGGTCGTCCCCGGCAGCGCGGACCGGACCCTGGGCCACAACGGGGGGCGCCAGGGCCTGCTCCTGAAGAAGCTGGCGGTCCACCCGGACGGAGAGATCGCCGTGGTCAGCAGCACCTTCCGAGAAGCAGACGCCAGCCACATCTGGCTCTTTCGAGGCCGGCGCACCGACCGGCGTTGACGATGGCCGCGGTCGCCGAGCCGTCCGCTGGCCCAGCGGCCTCCGCAGAGAGACACCTTCGACCAGGACGGAGAATCGGGGACATGACCCGATCTCGGCCGTCGATCGCGGGAGATCGGGATCGTGTCCCCGATTCTCTCGCTCAGGATGTCGCCGGCGACGACCGGGCCGACGCCGCCGTCACCGGCGGGTGTAGATCCCCACGAAGACGTCCTTCCAGGTCTGGCCCCCGTCGGTGGTGACCCGCCAGTGCTGCTTCACCTGTCCGGTCTCCAGCTTCGTCCAGCTGATCTCGTGGAGCGCCTTCTGCCCGTCGGGCGTGGTCCTCTCCTGGGACATGACCATCCGGCCCTCTTCAAGCCCGCCCACCAGCTCGAGGAGGAGGCCGCTGTTGTCGACCCAGGTCTGGTGCCACTTCCCGTCCCGGGCGTACAGGTTGAAGCTGTGCCCTACGCTCTTGCCGTTGGCGGAGCGCCAGCTCTCCTGGAGGACACAGCCGCCCAGGATGATGTCGATGCGGTTGGTGCCCGCAACGGTGCCATCGGGCTGGGTGACGTCCCAGTCCCCCACCCAGAAGTCGAACTGGCGGTGCTCGGGGGTGGAGCAGGGTCTGGGGGCCGGTGTAACGGCCTCCTGGGCCCGCGCGGGAGCGGCCACCGCAAGCAGCGGGCCGAGGGCGGCTGTGGTCAGGGCCCGGCGCACGAGGGTGGTCGTGGGCATCGTGTCCTCCATTCCCCGGGCGTGGCGGTTTGACCGCCGACGGACTCCGCTCCGGGGAGCGACCTGTTAGGGATCGATGAACCCATCGTACCGGAAAGGGGCGGGCGTCCGCTTGGCCCTCGTCGAGCCTCAGGAAGGCGTGACCGGCGTGGGGGCGACAGGGGCCTGCAGGTGCGCCTGGGCTACCGGAAGCCCTCCACCAGCATGAGCTCAGATCGCGCGACGGAGGTCATGAGCGAAGGAACGAGCTCGAGAGGCCTCCGGGCGGGGTGGCGGTCCAGCGGGTAGGAGGGCCTCCAGCCGGGAGGACGGCCTCCAGCCGGGAGGAGGGGGACGAACGAGCAGACTCAACGGAAGAGAGAGAAGAACGGGGGCCCGGACGCAGGTCCGCTCCGGAGTTGAGCGGGCGGAGCCTGGGCGACCCGCCCAGGAGAAGTCGCGAGAGCGCGGCCGAAGGGCGACACGGGGGCAAGTCCCACGTGTCAGCGAAGGCTGCGCCCACGAAGAGGTGTGCCCCGCGAGCGCGTGCACCACATCGAGCTTTCAGTCGATGCCGAGGTGAAGGACTCGGCTTGCGAGCGCCTCGACGTTTCCGCCGACCGAGAGGCTCGCTCGCGAGTTCGCGAGCGGCCGTCGACTGGGGCTCTCTCTGAGACTCGATGGGCCATCCTGTCGGGGAGCGGCGGGCCCGTCCGGGGCCCTTCTAGAGAAAGGGCTTCTCATCTCCACGCCGTGTGACTTCAGCGCCTGCTGGATTCCGGCGTGGACGCGGCCCATCCTCTGACGGCCCTCGCCGGTAGCGTCGTTCATCGTCCCGATGAACGTCGTCCTGGACTTCATGAGGTAGATCCACCAGCTGGCCGCCCCGCCGGTGTGGAAGAGAACGGTGTCGTCGCCCTGGCGACTGATGCCCACGCCGTATCCGTATCCCATCTCCACGCCGTCAGGAAGGGCGATCATCTTCTCCAGCGTCGCTTCGCCCTTGAAGAGCTTCCCCTCGACCAGGGCACCGACGAACTTGCTCAAGTCCCCCACCGTGGACACGATGCCCGCGTCGCTCCACATCATCGACCTGTTGACGCCCAGCTTCACGATCGGCAGTCCGTCGAGCGCCCAGAGCTCCGACAGCTCTCGTCGCCACTTTTCCGCCGGCGGATCGGTCGCGTAGCTCATGTAGGACCGGTTGTCGGGGACACACGCCCGGGTCCGGGTGGGAGCTCGCTCGTTGACGTTGCGATCCTCGCAGTTGCGCCGGGAGCTGTCTACCCGGACGGCCCGGAGACGCAGCCAGGTCGCGACTCGCGGATCTCGACCAGCCGCCGTAGGGGTCAATCTGGAGAACCGTAAGGACCCGCCAGGTATAGACTCACCCCGCCATGACGTCCTCACCCTTCGACCGGACGGTCGCTCCCGATTGGGAGGGCTTCCTGAGGTGCATCACTCGAAAGGGAGAATCGGCGCGGGTCCACTCCATCGAGCTCTTTCTCGATGCCGAGGTCAAGGACGCGGTCTGCGAGCGGTTCGACATCGGCCGCGACCTCGACCGGGGCGACCCTTTCTGGGAGCAGACTCGCGAGATCGCCCTGCAGCGGTTCCTCGGGTACGACTACGTCCTCGCGGGTCTGGAGGGCCTGGAGATGCCCTACCACGAGGTCCTGGCCGAGGACACCGCGGGCCTGGCCCGACGCGAGGGGCGCGCCTTCATCGACCAGCACACCGGGCCCATCGCTTCCTGGGAGGACTTCGAGCGGTACCCCTGGCCCGACGTAAAGAGGGCATCGGATCGCGTGTTGGAGTGGTATGAGACGAATCTCCCGGACGACATGTGCGTGATCGGCGGCTTGACCGGGCACTTCGCCGAGAACCTCTCGTGGCTCCTGGGCTACGAGACGCTCTGCTACAAGCTGTACGACGAGCCCGATCTCGTCCAGGCCATCCACGAGCGCAGCCTCGCGATGGACCGCGCCGTCACACGCCGCCTGGTGCAGTACGACCGCGTCAAGATCATCTGGGGCTCGGACGACATGGGCTACAGCAAGGGTCCCCTGATCAGCCCCGCGGCCCTGCGCCAGCACGCCTTGCCGGGGCACCGGGCCCTGGCGCAGATCGCCCACGAGGCGGGCCGGCCCTACATCCTGCACTCCTGCGGGAACCTCGAGACGATCATGGACGACCTCATCGACGACGTCCGGATCGACGGCAAGCACTCCTTCGAGGACCTGATTGTCCCGCCTCAAGAAGCGAAGCGTCTCTGGGGGAGCCGCATCTCCATCCTGGGGGGGATCGACGTGGACTTCCTCTGCCGCCAGGACGAGGGGGCGATCCGGCGCCGCACGCGGGAGACGTTGGAGGCCTGCCAGCCCGGGGGCGGCTATTGCCTGGGGACAGGCAACTCGGTCGCCAACTACATCCCCCTCGACCACTATCTGGCCATGCTGGACGAGGGACGGAAGTGGGCGTGAGCTCCCCAGGACAGTTGCCACGTCGATGACCTGTCCGGACGGTGAAAGCCCACACCAACGAGATGCGCGGCGGAGAGACCGGGGGCGAGCGCGGTCGAGGCGAGAGGAGGCGCTGTCGGTCGGGACCACGGGAGGGAGCTCGCCCAGCCTGCCCCGCTCTCGCGCCGGGGTCCGGTGGCCAAGTGTCGCGAGCGCCGGGCGCGAGGCCACGCGCTCGAGAGCTCGGGTGCGGCGACCGGGAAGTCCAGAGCCCGAGACCCGAGGGCCACCGGCCGCGAGACCGGCAGACGCTCGCTGGCACTCTTGACCTATCCGAGGGCCCGGGCCAGAGTGAGGCCACCATGCGGAGAACCTCGTCGCTGCTCCTCCTCGCGCTCCTCGCCAGCGTCCCCCTGGGCGCCGGGGACCGGCCCAACGTCGTCTTCTTCCTCGTCGACGACCTCGGGTACATGGACGTCGGGGCCAACAACCCGGAGACCTTCTACGAGACGCCGAACATCGACCGCCTGGCGGCGAGCGGAATGCGCTTCACCGACGGCTACGCGGCCAACCCCGTCTGCTCCCCCACCCGCTACAGCATCCTGACCGGCCGCTACCCGACGCGGGTCGGGGCCACGAACTGGTTCTCCGGCACGCGGGAGGCGCGGTTTCGGCCCGCGCCCCTCCACGACCGGATGCCCCTCGAGGAGGTCACGCTCGCGGAGGCGCTGCGCGAGGCCGGCTACCGCACCTTCTTCGCCGGCAAGTGGCACCTGGGGCCCACCGAGGAGTACTGGCCCGAGGCCCAGGGGTTCGAGGTGAACCGGGGAGGATGGAGCCGGGGGGGACCGTACGGGCCCGGCCAGTACTTCCCGCCGTACGGCAACCCCCGACTCGAGGACGGCCCCGAGGGCGAGCACCTGCCCGACCGGCTGGCCACGGAGACGCTGCGGTTCATCGAGGCGCATCGGGCCGAGCCTTTCCTCGCGTATCTCTCCTTCTACTCCGTGCACACCCCGCTCCTGGGGCGTCCCGATCTCGTGCGCAAGTACGAGAAGAAGATCGCGGAGCGCGGGCGGGGCGGGCAGGAGGAGTTCGCGGACGAGGAGCAGGTCTGGCCGGTGGAGGAGCCGCGCCGCGTCCGCATCCTCCAGAAGCACGCGGTCTACGCGGCCATGGTCGAGGCGATGGACCAGGCGGTGGGAAAGGTCCTCCACGGCCTGGAGGCGATGGACCTCGACGAGCGGACCGTCGTCTTCTTCATGTCGGACAACGGGGGTCTGTCCACCTCCGAGGGCTCTCCCACGAGCAACCTCCCCCTGCGCGGGGGCAAGGGCTGGGTCTACGAGGGCGGGATCCGCGAGCCGTTCCTCGTCCGGGCTCCGGGCGTGACGACGCCGGGCAGCGTCTGCCGCGTGCCCGTCATCAGCACGGATTTCTACCCGACGATCCTGGATCTGCTCGGGCTCCCCGCCCGCCCGGAGCAGCACGAGGACGGCGTCTCGCTGGTGCCGCTGCTCCGCGGGGCACCGACAGTCCCCCGCTCGGCCCTGTTCTGGCACTACCCCCACTACGGCAACCAGGGCGGCTTTCCGGGGGGCGCGGTGCGGATGGGGCCGTGGAAGCTCGTCGAGCGCTACGAGGACGGCCGGGTCCACCTGTACAACCTGGACGAGGACGTGGGCGAGAGGGACGACCAGGCCGCGGAGGAGCACGAGCGGGTGACCGCCATGCGCGACCGGCTGCACGCCTGGTACCGGGAGGTGGGCGCGCGATTTCTTCGGCCTCTCCCCGACGGCCCACGGCCCTGGGCGCCCTGACGCTCTCCCTCGGCCTCAGCGATTCCGGCGTTGTGCTGCCGTGACCGCGAAGGCGCCCCTTCCGGTGCCCCTGCGCGCGCTTCTCGAGTCCCTCCCGAGAGAGGGCTACGGGCTCGCGGCCTCGTCCTTCCGGACGAGCCCGAAGACGATCAGGTAGAAGACGAGAGCGAGGACCAGCAGGAAGCGGAAGCCCAGGACGAGCGACAGGTACTCGGCCGCGCCCCCGAGGACGGCCCCGAGGACGTTCGAGCCGTAGGCCTCGAACAGCCGCGTCTCCCGGGTGATCAGGCGCGCGAAGATCAGCCCCCCGAAGTAGACCGGTCCGAGAAGGAGAGCGATCGCCACCACCGCTCGGGGCCACGCGGGCAGGTCGAGAAGCCACGCCGAGGGCACGGAGGAGGCGAGGAGGATGCCGACGGTGAGAGCCCAGACGCACGGCCCCAGGGGGACCCGCCAGTAGTGCGCGGTCAGGTTGCTGAGGAGCACGAGGACCAGGATGCCGGCGAAGACGACGGTGTTCACCCACCAGGTGGAGCCGTAGAGCAGGGCCATGCGCACGACGTTGCTCGTCTCGAGGAGGAAGAAGGCCGCCCCGAGGAAGAAGTAGGGCAGGCGGATCCGCCGCTCTCCCCTCGGCAGCAGGAGCAGCGCGGACGCGCTCAGGAGAAGGGCGAGGGCCAGAAAGACCCGGTTGTGGGGGGGGATCGAGCGCTGCCGGAGATAGAGGAAGGGCCAGTCGTCGGTCGGCACCTCGACGGCGCGGTCCCTCTCGGCCGAGGTGGGGCGTTCGCCCGACTCCGGTGCGCGTCCGTTCAGGAAGAGCGTGCCGTTGGCGTAGCCCTTCGGGTCCACGGAGACGCGGGTCTCAAGGTCGAACGACTCGTCGACGAGGGCCAGGAGCCGGTCGTGGATCCAGGGTCGCACGGTGACGAAGCTGAGCGCGACGCGCCCTCCGGGCACCAGCAGGCTCCGCACCTCTTCCATCGACTCGCGGGTGTAGATGAAGTTGTCGAGGCGGACGGACGAGAAGGCCGAGAGGAGCCGGTGCGAGTCCAGGAGCCCGAACACGACGATCGCGTAGCGCTCCTCGGTCCGGTGGAAGAACGAGCGGGCGTCGTCGACGACGAGGGTCACCCGAGGGTCCTGGTACGGCCGCTCCGGATGGAGCTCCCGCCCCAGCCTCGCGATACCCGGGTCGATCTCCACCGCCGTCACCGGGCGGTCGGTGCTTCTCAGCGCCGCCGCCACGTCGTTCCCGGTGCCCGCCCCGACCACGAGGATGGGGCCGGGGGGCAACGCCCCGGCCCCGCGGTAGGGGGCGTCGTAGAAGTCGCGCCACTCGGTGAGGAAGGCGTGCTCGCCGGGCCGCGGACGAAGGTCCAGGATCATCTGGTGGAAGTCGGTGTTCACCGTCAGCACCTGTCCGACCACCCGCCCGAACTCGACGGTCTGGCCCGTCTCGCGGTCCGTGACCTCGGACAGCGGCTCGACGGAGATGCGGTAGTACGGGGACCACGTGTGCCCTGTCGCCGCCGGACGTGTCCAAACGAGGACGACACCGGCGAGCACCACCACGAGGCCGAGATCGCGGACGCGCGTGGGAAGAAGCAGGGCGAGAGCGACGAAGCCGACGGCGAACCAGGCCGTGGGGCTGGTCTGCCGGCTCGACAGGAGGGCGAACAGGCCGATCCCGGCCAGGCTGCCCGCGACCTCGATGCTGTAGGCCCTGAGCGGCGGGTGGGTCCGGAAGAGCCGGCCGATGTACTGGCCGAAGGCCACGAAGAGAAGGGCGGTCGTGCAGTAGACGATCGCGAGGATGACGCTCGCGGAGAGGATCCGCTCGGCATCGGACGCCGACATCCCCAGGCCCCGGGGTCCGCCCGCCCAGATGAGCTCGTCCTGGCGCCCCACGTTGACGTGCCAGAAGGCGCCCAGCCACACGCCGAGCAGCGTCGCCAGGGCGGCGAGGGGTGCGATCAGTGCCTCCAGCCGCCAGCGAAACCGGGTCATGAGCGCTCCGGCGCCGAGACCGAAGAAGGCCGAGATGAGGACCAGGTTGGAGAAGTACGCGACGATCCGGATGCTCGCCCCGAGCCAGCGGATGAGCACGAGCTCCCAGTAGAGCGCCGCGAGCCCACAGGCGAAGAGGCGCAGGCCGTTGGCGTCCAGCCAGCGCGACGACGGCCATTCGGTCCCGGAGGGCAGGGGCTCGTTCATGGATCAGACGCCGTCGGTGGGCTTTGCCAGCCTCGCCGACGCTGCGTAGCATAGCCGAGCACCGCGCCCCTCCGGGCGCGACAGGGAGGGAAAGATGACGCGAGCCCGTTGGAACAGGTGGACTCGCGGGGGGCTCGTCTCCTTCTCCCTCGCCCTTCTCGCCGCGTCCGCGCCCCTCGGGGCCACCCCACCCCCGAAGAAGATCGGAGACGACCTCCAGGTGGAGCGCCTGGCCGACGGGGTGTGGCTGCACACATCCTTCGCCGAGCTCGAGGGGTTCGGACGGACCCCGGCGAATGGCCTCATCGGCGTGTCGGAGGGAGAGGCCGCCCTCGTCGACACGCCCTGGACCGACGACCAGACCCGCGCGCTCGCGGCCTGGGTGAAGGAGCGGCTCGGGGCCCGCCTGACGACGGTCATCCCCACCCACTCCCACGCCGACTGCATGGGCGGCCTCGCCGCCGCCCACGACCTGGGCGCCCGCTCGTACGCCTCCGCGAGGACGGTGGAGATCGCGCGGCGCGACGACCTCCCGGTCCCCGGGGAGTCCTTCGAGCGGGGGCGTGACATCCCCCTCGGGTCACGGGTGCTCGAGGCCCGCTTCGTCGGCCCCGGCCACACCGTCGACACCATCGTGGTGTGGCTGCCCGACGCGAGGATCCTCTTCGGCGGCGACCTGGTGCGCTCGGCCAACGCACGGTCCCTGGGCTACACCCGGGAGGCCGACCTCGACCGGTGGCCGGCCAGCGTCGCCGCCTTGCGGCGTGCGTACGGCGAGGCCGCTCTCATCGTCCCCGGGCACGGCCGCCCCGGCGGCGTCGAGCTCCTGAGCCACACGGAGGCGCTCCTGGCAAGCCGACCCCGCTGACGGTCTGCGCTAGACTGGCGGACGGGAGGCACCGCGTGACCGAGGACGACGCCCCGAAGAGCGCCTACGAGATCGCCATGGAGCGGCTGAAGGAGAAGGACCGCGAGGAGGGGATCGAAGAGCGCCCGCTCACCGACGCGCAGAAGGCGGAGATCGCCGAGGCCCGGAGCCAGTACGAGGCCCGGGTGGCGGAGCGGGAGATCCTCCATCGATCGTCGCTGCGGAAGACTGCGGACCCCGCCGAGCGGGAGACGCTGGAGCAGCACTACCTCCGCGACCGGGAGCGCCTCGCCTCGGATCGGGACCAGAAGATCCGCAAGATCCGAGGGGACTAGATCGCCGCGCCGTCTCGGACGATCCCGCCCTTGGGGATGATCACGATCCCATCGCGGACGTAGTAGCCGTCGCCGTCGGCGTCCTGGACCCCGGCCGCGTTGACCAGCCGCACGCCGCGGCCGACGCGGGCGTTCTTGTCCACGATCGCGCGCTCGACGACCGTGTCCTCCCCGATCCCCAGGGGGGGGATCCCCTCGGCTCTCGCCCGGTCGATCTCCTCGAGGGACTCGTAGTCGTCGGCGCCCAGGATCAGGCTCTCGTGGATCCGGGCCCCTCGGCCGATGCGGCTGCGGATGCCGATGACCGAGCGCTCGATCTCCGCCCCCATGACGATGCACCCCTCCGAGACCAGGGCCCGCCGGAGCGTGCAGCTCTCGATCTTGTTCGGGGGAAGGAAGCGGGGATGGGTGTAGACGGGCCTCGTGGCGTCGTAGAAGTCGAAGGACGGGATCTCCTCGCAGAGATCGAGGTTGGACTGGTAGTAGGCGGAGATGGTCCCCACGTCCTCCCAGTAGCCATTGAAGAAGTAGGCCTGCAGCCGCATCTCGTCGATGGCCCGGGGGATGACGTGCCGACCGAAGTCGACGAGCGCGGGATCCTCGATCGCCCGGTCGAGCGCCTCACGATTGAACAGGTAGATGCCCATGGAGGCCAGCCAGGCCTTGCCGTGACCCGGGATCTCCGACTCGAGGTCGGGAAGACGCTCGGGGCCGGGCTTCTCCTCGAAGTGCACGATCCGCCCGCTGCCGTCGACCTTGAGGATCCCGAAGCCCGAGGTCAGCTCCGCCGGCACCGGGATCACGCCCACGGTGGCATCGGCCCCGCTCTCGCGGTGAGCCTTCTGCATCTTTCGGAAGTCCATCTGGTAGAGCTGGTCGCCGGACAGGATGAGGACCTCGCTCGCGCGGTGCGAGCGGTAGTGGCGGCGGGTCTGGCGGACCGCGTCCGCGGTGCCCTGGAACCAGTCGGAACGCTCCTCGGTCTGCTCGGCGGCGAGGATGGTGACGAAGCCGGGACTGAAGTTGTCGAAGTTGTAGGTGAGCGAGACGTGCTTGTTGAGGCTCTCCGAGTTGTACTGGGTGAGGACGAAGATCCGGCGCAGGTTGGAGTTCAGGCAGTTGCTGATCGGGATGTCGATGAGGCGGTACTTGCCGCCGATCGGCATGGCCGGCTTCGAGCGCTTGTGGGTGAGGGGAAAGAGCCGGGTTCCCCGTCCGCCTCCGAGGATGACGGCGAGCGCATCGTTCATGGCGTCGGCATTCTCCCACGCGGCCGCGGCGCGGTGTCAAGGACGCGGGCGTTTCTGGTAGGCTGGGCGCCCCATGTCGGAGCTGCCCCCCGAGTCACCCGGCCGTCCGGGCTTCGTGCGTCGCGCCGCCGCGGGGGCCTGGCACGTTCCGGCAGGGTTCGGAATCCTCCTGCGCACTCCCCGGCTCTGGCCCCTGGCCGTCCTCCCGGTGGTGCTGGCCGTGCTGCTGACCTCCCTCGGGGCCGTGCTCGGTATCTTTCTCATTCCCCGGGTGGAGTCCCACTTCGCTCTTGCCCCCGGGACGCGTCCGGTGTGGATCGAGCTCCCGGCCAGCCTGCTCCTGTGGACGGCGGTCGTCGGAAGCGGTGTCTTCCTCGGCCTCGGTGTCGCCCTGCTCCTGGCGGCGCCCGCCCTCGAGCAGCTCTCCCGGCGGGTCGAGGCGCGGGTCCGCGGCTCGGTCGTCGATTCCAGCCGGGGCCTGGTGTGGGAGCTGGCCCAGTCGCTGCGCGGAGGGCTCTACTTCCCCCTGGCGGCGCCGGGCGTCTTCCTGCTCGGGCTGATCCCCCTCCTCGGGCCCTTTCTGTCGGCCCTGTGGGGGGGGCGGGCGGTGGCCTTTCAGATGACGGACCCCGCGCTGACGCGCCGGGGGCGGGGGTTCAAGGAGCGGTGGCGTTGGCACCGCGAGTGGCTCCCCGAGAGCCAGGGCTTCGGCCTGGCCGGGATGGTGGGCCTGCTCGTGCCCTTCGCCAACCTGCTTCTGGCGCCCGCCCTCGTGGCCGGGGGGACGCTGCTGGTCCTGGCCCTCGAGCCGCTCTCACCCCCGGACACCGGCGAGAGCGAGCGCCCCCGGGACGAGCCGGCCGACGCCCCTCCCGAGGGCGAAGAGCCTACAGGCTGACGCCAGTCGGGTGACGGGGGAGCTTCTTCGGCGCCTCCGGCTCCGGCAGGACCACCTCGACCTCCAGGGTCTTCGCGTCGCGCAGGAGCTTGATCGTCAGCGGACGGTCCCCTTTCGCGTCCCTCACCGCCTTCATGAGATCTCGGCCGTCCTGGATCGCCTTCCCGTCGAGCTGGAGGACGACGTCCCCGGCGCGGAGGCCCGCCTTCGCCGCCGGGGTGTCCTCCCCCACCGAGGAGACGAGCACGCCCTCGTCGGCGGAGAGCCCGAAGTAGTCGGCGAGCTGGCCCTCGATCTCCAGGAAGCGGATACCGAGCCGGGGACGCCGGGGCGCCCAGGCCATGGTGAAGTCGCCATCGTCGTCGCCGTGCCAGCGGAACACGTGGGGACCCGGGACGTGAGGGAGCCCCTCGGGCACGTCGACCTCGACGTCGAAGTCCTCCATGTCGGGCACGAAGACGTCTTCGCCGCCGAGCTCGAGCCCCTCGTGGACGCGGTGGGGCCCCTCGCCCAGCGTCGCGGTGAGAGTCTTCGTGGCGCCGCCCCGCGTCACCTCGAGCGACACCGCCCGTCCGGCGGGCGTCTCGCGCACGAGCCGGGCCAGCTGACGGGCGCTGCGCACCGACTCACCGTCGAAGCGCGTGATGACGTCGCCGTCCTCGATCCCCGCCTTCTCCGCGGCGCTGTCGGGCTCGACGCTCCGGACCTTCGCCCCGCGCGTCCCGCCCTCGACCTCCTCGAGGCCCACCCCGAGGAAGGCGCCCCCCCCGAAGCGGACGATCTCGATTCGCTTCTCGATCTTCTTGCCGTCCGCGGTCACCTCGACGTCCTTGTCCTGGGCGCGGACGCCCCCGGAGCCGAGGACCAGCGCACCGACCAGCGCAGACGCGACGCTCAGTGACAGAGCAGTCGAATGCTTCATGAGCCCTCCTTCATCCTGCCGTTGACACCCCTTCGGACGCAGGATGTCCCCGAAAGGTCGGCGGGCGGGGGGCGAGCGGGTTCAGTGAACTCAGTGAAGCGAGGTGCTGCCGCCGGCCGAGCTCTCGAGGACGTGGAACTCGAGGATCTCCAGGAGCCGTCCGTAGCGCGCCTCGAGGGTGTCGCAGTCGAGGAGGGACTGCTTCTCGACCGGGCTCAGGCCGAGGCTCTGGCTGAGGGCGTTGACGAGTAGCTCGTGGGGCAGCTCCCCCTGGAGCACGAGGCTCCTGGGGCCGTCCGCCACCCGCGTGATCGTGGCCAGGACCTGCTGGCGCAGGCCGTCGAGGGCGTCCTCGTCCCCGGGTTCGTCGGAGAGGGTCTCGACCGTGGCCAGACGGTAGGGCTCGCCCTCGTGCTCCTCGAGAACGCGGAAGCGCGACCGGGCTCGGAGGACGATGTGGTAGCGCCCGTCCTCGAGACGCTGGTGCTGGTCGATCGTTCCCGAGCAGCCGATCGGGTAGATCGGGGGGCGCCCCTCGTAGTCCGCCTCCCAGCCCGGCTTGAGCAGCGACATCCCGATGGAGCGGTGGCTGGCCAGGGAGTCCTCGACCATCTTCCGGTAGCGGTGCTCGAAGACGTGCAGGGGCAGGGGCATCCCCGGGAACAGGACGGTGTCGGGGAGCGGAAAGAGGGGAAGGAGCAGGGGCGCTCTCTCAGCCACGCTGGCCCCTCCCCTGCCCCTTCCACCGCACGGCAGACGGGCGGAGGCTCGTCAGTGCTTGGCCCCGCCCTCCCCCGCCGGAGCCGCCTCGGCCTCGCCCTCGCCGGGAGTGAACGAATGGCCACAGCCGCAGGTCGACTGGGCGTTGGGGTTCTTGATGGCGAACCCCCCGCCCATCAGGTCCTCCTTGTAGTCGACCTCGGCGCCCTCGAGATGCCGGAGGCTCATCGGGTCGACGAACATCTTCACGCCCTCGGCCTCGATGACCTGATCGCCCTCGCTGAGCTCGTCGAGGACCATCCCGTACTGGAAGCCCGAGCACCCGCCCCCCTGCACGTAAATCCGGAGCCCGCCCTCGGGAAGGTTCTCCTTCTCCTGCTCGAGAATCCCCTTGACCTTCTCGGCCGCCTTGCTGGTCAGCGTGATCATGCCCGCATCTCTCCTGTTCTCCCTTGAGTCACCCACGACTCGACCCGAAGGGTCGAGCCCACCGGCTAGTCCCTCTATCCTAGACCATCTGCACTCTTTTGTCATGATTTCCGGCCGGGCCGGCCCCCGGCTCGCGTTCCGTGCTAAGTCCATTATAATGAGGAACCTTTAGGAGCCGGTGACCCATTGACCTCCAGCGCCTCGCCTCGCCCGTCCCCTGACGAGCTCGTGGATCGTCTCCAGGCCTCGGGGCTGCGCGGGCGGGGCGGGGGCTGGTTCCCGGCCGGGCGCAAGTGGCAGGCCGTGCGCGTCGAGGAGGGCGAGCCGGTCGTCGTCGCCAATGGTGCCGAGGGCGAGCCGGGCTCGTTCAAGGACCGCTACGTCATGACCCGGCGGGCAGACGACGTGGTGCGCGGACTCACCCTGGCCGCCCGGGCGGTCGGGGCCCGCGAGGCGATCGTGTTCCTCAAGAGCTCGTTCGTGGGCCCCGCCGCCGCCCTCGAGGCCGCCCTGGGAGCGGCCGCGCTCGACGGCCTCGCGGTGTCGATCCACCGCGGGGACGAGAGCTACATCGCCGGAGAAGAGACGGCCCTGCTCGAGTCGCTGGAGGGACGCCGGGCGTGGCCTCGACCGAAGCCGCCGTTGCCCGCGGCGGTGGGCCTCCGAGGAGGGCCGACCCTGGTGCACAACGTCGAGACCCTGGCCCGGGTCCCGGCCGCCGTCGACGAACCGGAGGGCTTCCGCGCGTCGGAGACCACGCTGGTGACGCTGTGGGGCGACGTCCAACGACCCGGCGTGTACGAGGTGCCCCTCGGCACCCCGATCTCCCGTCTCGTCGAGGACCACGGCGGGGGCGCCCCGGACGGAATCGGCATGGTCTTCCCCGGTGGCCCGGCCGGTCCGCCCCTCGGTCCGGGTGAGCTCGACACCCCCCTCGACCCGGACGCCCTGCGTGCGGCCGGCACCGCGCTGGGTGCCGCCGCGGTGCTCGTCGTCGGGGCCTCCGCGTGCCCCCTGGCCGTCGCGGCCTCGGTGGCGGCCTTCTTCGAGCGCGAGAACTGCGGGCAGTGCCCCCCGTGCGCGGTTGGCACCGCCAGCCTCGCCCGGATCCTCCAGGGGCTGGAGAGCGGCGGGGCCCGGCCCCGCGACCTGCGCGACCTCGCCGACGTGGCGGGCTTCATGTCCGGGCACGGCTACTGCGCCCACTGCGGCTCCGCCGCCCGCGTCGCCACCGGCCTGGCGAAGCGCTACGCCGAGGCGGTCGAAGCCCACCTCCGCGACGGGGGCTGCCCAGCCCCCGCCGAACGGCGCCCCGACCCCTTCGCCCCCGGCTCACCCGAGCGCGGCGCCCTGGAGAGGGCCGCCGAGGAGCAGCTCCGTTGAGAAACGACATCATCGTCCTGCTCCTGACGACCCTGGTGTCGTTCCCCCTCGGCCTCGCCCTCGGACAGGCGTGGCTGCTCCCGATCCTGAACGCGCTCCCCGTGTACATCGTCCTCGTCCACCGGCTGCGCAAGGGTGAGCGCGGCGGCGCGGTGCGGACCGCGATCTGGTGGGCCGGGGCGCTGGCGCTCGCCGGGACCACCTGCCTGGCGTTGTGGCCGGGCGAGACCGGCCACCTCGTCCTGGGCGGTCCCGACTACCGGCTGCGCATGCTCGACTGGATCCGGACCGGCGGGGGCCCGGAGAGCAGCCTGAACCTCTTCCTGCCGCGCCAGCTCCTGCAGCTGGCGGTCTTCGCCGCGCTGAGCCTGACCACCGCCAGCGCCTTGTCCATCGTCATGGGCGCGGTGATGCTCAACTACATGTCGTTCTACGTGGCCGGGCTCCTGGAGGCGGGGATTCCTCCGTGGGGAGTGGCGCTCCTGGGGTGGCAGCCCTGGACCATCTCGCGCCTGGCCGCCTTCTGCACCCTCGGGGTGGTGCTGGCCGAGCCGTTTCTCCTCCGCTTCTCCCCCTCCGCACGGGAGAGGCTCAACCCCATTGGTCGAGCCTCCTACTACGTCGCCGCCCTGAGCGGCGTCGTGGCGGGCTGGATCCTCCAGGCGATGCTGGCTCCCTTCTGGGCCCGCTGGCTCCGCGCTCTCCTGCCCTGAGGGCGGGCGAAGCGCCCGGCTCCGGACCTCCCCTGTCCGGCCCCGTCCCTACAATGGGCCTCACATGAGCAGCGGCCCGACACCCGAGCCCGTCCCCCTCGAGACCCCCACGGCGGGTGACCTCGACGCCGCCCTGGCGCGGCTGGGCTACACCGCGTTCCGCCCGGGCCAGCGTGAATCGATCGAGACGCTCCTCCGCGAGCGTCGCCTTCTCCTGGTCGCACCGACCGGCGGGGGCAAGAGCCTCACGTATCAGCTGCCGGCCACGATCCTCCCCGGCACGACCCTGGTCATCTCGCCCCTGATCGCCCTCATGAACGATCAGGTCCAGGCCCTCGAGGCCCGCGGCATCGCCGCCACCTTTCTCTCGGCCACGCTCGAGGGCGAGGAGGTGCGGCGGCGCATGGGCCGGATGGCCGCGGGGGCGTTCCAGATCGCCTACGTGGCGCCGGAGCGGCTGGCCTTTCCGGGTTTCCGGGCCCTGCTCCAGGACATCGAGGTCCCCCTGGTGGCGGTGGACGAGGCCCACTGCATCAGCGAGTGGGGCCACGACTTCCGCCCCGACTACCTCCAGATCGGGGAGGTGATCGCCGAGCTCCAGGGCGCGCGTGTCCTCGCCTGCACGGCGACCGCCACCCCGGTGGTGCGCGACGAGATCCTCGAACGGCTCGACCTCGGTCCCGACACCCCCCAGATCGTCCGGGGCTTCGCTCGTCCCAACCTGGCGCTGCGCGCGGTGGAGGTCAGCGACGGCCGGGACCGCGCGGCCCACGTGGACGCCCAGCTGGCCGAGGCCCTGGACCAGCCCGGCGCCGCGCGGGGGGTCGCCATCGTGTACTCGCCCACGCGTCGCGGGGCCGAGCAGGAGGCGGCGCGCCTGGCCGACCGCGGCTGGCGGGCCCGGCCCTACCACGCCGGGCTGTCGCCCGAGGCGCGGGCGGAGACCTCCCGCGCCTTCGCCGAGGGCACGGTCGAGGTGGTGGCGGCGACGGTGGCCTTCGGGATGGGGATCGACCGCCCCGACGTGCGCGCGGTGATCCACCTCGCCCCTCCGGGCTCGATCGAGGCCTACTACCAGGAGGTCGGACGGGCCGGGCGCGACGGCGCGCGCGCCTGGGGCCTGCTTCTCGTATCGCCCGGGGACATGGCGCTCCGGCGCCGCCTCATCGACCACGGCGAAGGCGTCGAGCCCGCGGCGGTCGAGCACAAGTGGAGCCTCTTCCTCGAGCTCATGCGCTGGGCCGAGGGAGGGAGCTGTCGCCACGACGCCATCCTGCGCTACTTCGGCGACGAGGCGGAGACGCTGTCGGGCTGCGGGCACTGCGACGTCTGCGAGGGTCTCTCCCGCGACGGCGGCGCGGACGACCCGGAGCGGGTGACACTCGTGGTGCGCAAGGCCCTGAGCGCGGTCGCCCGGACGCACGAGCGGTTCGGGCTCACCGCGGCGATCAAGCTGCTGCGGGGGGCGGCCGACCCCCGCCTGGTCCGCAGCGGCCTCGACCGCACGCCCACCTTCGGGACGCTGGGGGAGCACTCCGAGGAGTGGCTTCTGAAGCTGCTGCGACGCTGCGTCACCGCGGGCTGGGTCGACTTCACCCCCGGGGAACGGCCCACGGTGAGGCTGACGCGCGCCGGGCGGGCGGTGATGAAGGCCGAGAGGCCGGCCCGGCTGCTGCTCCCCTCGACCGAGGACCGCCCCCGGATGGCGCCGCGCACGCCGTCACGGAAGCGCACCGCCGCGGTGCGCGTCGACGACAGCGCGGTCGATCCGGACCTCTTCGAGGCCCTGCGCCGCCACCGGCGACGGCTGGCGCGCGAGCAGGGGGTGCCGCCCTACGTCGTGGCCGGCGACCGGACCCTGCGCGAGATCGCGGCCACGCGGCCGGCCAGACTCGACGAGCTGGGCGATCTCTTCGGCATCGGCCCGACCAAGCTCGAGAAGTACGGCCCGGGGTTCCTCGAGGTCGTGGCCCGGGCGTCGGGTCCCTCCTCGGCGGGGCGGTGACGTCTCGAGGCCGAGCGTCTCCGCTCGGCTCCGGGACGGAGACGTGGCAGAATGTCGCGTTGCCGCCCGGCACGCTGGTCGCCGAGCGGCTCGCGATGTCGTCTCAGCCGTTCGTCACGCTCTCTTGAACGAAGGAAGCCCGAAAGACATGAAGATCCAATCCACGCGCACGTTGATGTTTCTCCTCGCCGCCCTTGCCGTCGTCCTACCGCTGGCCCTCGCCGGCGACGCCCCGCAGGTCATGGGCACCTGGGACGCGGTGGCGGTCACGCCCGAGGGCGACATGCCCGCCCTGCTGACGATCGCCGAGAAGGAAGGCACGCTCGAGGTCGAGATGGACATCGGCGGCATGATGCGCCGGGTCGACGATGAGAAGCTCGAGGGCGATGTCCTCACCATGAAGGTGATCTACGACGGAGCCCCCTACGAGGTGGAGCTGAAGGTCGACGGCGACACGATGGAGGGAACCTACACCGGGGCCGCCGCCAGCGGGGCCCTGACCGCGAAGCGCCAGCCGTAGCCGGCCGCGCCCCACCGGCCCGTCCGATTCCGAGACGGATCCCCCGGGCCACTCTCGCACGGATCCGGTTGCGGCAGCGGCGAAGGGAGGGACCCATGGACGACTCTCGCCTACGACGGGACCTGCTCGAGCTGCTCGAGGGGAGGAGTGCGCACGTCGGAGCGGAGGCGGCCTTCGCCGGCCTGCGACCGGAGCACCGCGCCGTTCGCGGGGACGGCGAGGGCCACTCGATCTGGGAGATCCTCGAGCACCTGCGGATCGCCCAGGAGGACATCCTCCGCTACACCCTCGAGCGGGGGTGGACATCGCCGGCCTGGCCGGACGGCTACTGGCCGGAGATCGAGACACCCACCGAGGAGCAGTGGCGGGCGTCGTTGGAGGCCTTCTGTCGGGATCTCGAGGAGGTGAAGGGTCTGGTCGCCGACCCGCAACGCGACCTCACCGCGGAGATCCCCCACGGGGAGGGGCGCAGCTGTCTGCGCGAGGTCCTCCTCGTCGCCGACCACAACGCCTACCACCTCGGCCAGGTGGTGGAGATCCGTCGCCGCCTGGGGGCCTGGGAATAGCGGCGGTCGTCGGCGGATGCCGGACGAACGAGGATGAGCGGAGAGGATTGAGGAGATCGCGATGGTCGTGATGAAGTTCGGAGGAACCTCCGTGCGGGACGTGGAGGCCGTGCGCCGGGTCATCGGGATCGTGGGTGGCGAGACCCGGCCGCGGCTGGTGGTGGTGTCGGCCCTGGCCGGGGTCACCGACGGACTGCTGGAAATCGCCGGCCAGATCGAGAGCGGCGAGGAGGCGGCGGCCAGGGAAGCGGTCAGAGAGCTCCGCCGGCGCCACGAGGGGATGACGTCTCTGGTCCGCGACGCGGAGCGGAAGGCGGCGCTCCTGGCCGACCTCGACAGGCGCTTCGACGATCTCGAGGCGATCGTCCACGCCCTGGCCGTGGTCGAGGAGGTCTCTCCCCGCTCCCGGGACACCATCGTCTCCTTCGGGGAGCTCTCGAGCAGCGCGATCGTCGCGGCCGCCCTCGAGGACGCGGGGATCCCGTCCCGCTCCGTCGACCCCCGCACCGTCCTCTTGACGAACGACGGGCACGGCAGCGCGCAGCCCGACCTCGAGGCCACGGACACGCGCCTCCGCGAGATCGTGGTGCCACTCCTGGCCGAGGGCCTGGTGCCCGTGCTCGGCGGCTTCGTGGGCGCGACCGCCGCCGGTCTCACGACCACGCTCGGCCGCGGCGGCTCGGACTACTCCGCCGCCCTCTTCGGGGCCGGCCTGAGGGCGGAGGAGATCCAGATCTGGACGGACGTGGACGGCATGCTGACCGCCGACCCCAGGATGGTCCCGGGCTCCCGCGTGGTGCCCCACCTCTCGTTCGACGAGGCGGCGGAGCTCGCCTACTTCGGGGCCAAGGTGCTCCACCCGAGCACCATCCTCCCCGCGGTCCGTCGCGACATCCCCGTGCGCATCCTCAACTCCCACCGGCCCGAGGCGCCCGGGACCCGCATCACGCGGACCCCGGCACCGGGAGGCACGGGCCCTGCGGCCATCGCCTGCAAGCGGGGGCAGATCCGTCTCGACATCGCCTCCACCCGCATGCTGGAGGCCTACGGGTTCCTGCGCCGGGTCTTCGAGGTGTTCGAGCGCTACCGGACGTCGATCGACGTCGTGACGACCTCCGAGGTCAGCGTGTCGGTGACCATCGACGACCGGCGCGCCCTCGACGCCATCGTGGCCGACCTCTCGGAGTTCGCCGAGGTCTCGAGCGAGGACCACATGGCCATCGTCTGCGCGGTCGGGGAGGGGCTGCGGCGGGATCCGACCCTGGCCACTCGCATGCTGGGGGCCCTCGAGGGCCTGCCCCTGATGATGGTCTCCCAGGGCGGGTCGCGCCAGAACATCACCGCGGTGGTGCGGGACGAGGACACCGCCAGCGCGATGGACCGTCTGCACCGCCGCTTCTTCGAGACCGGGGACGCGGGCGGCGACGCGCACCCGCCCGGCGCCTGAGGAGGGGCCTTGCAACTGCTCGTCGTCGGTCACGGGAGGATGGGGCGGCTCATCGAGGGGCTGGCCCCGGACTATGGCTTCGAGGTGGCCGGGGTCCTCGAGGTCGAGGAGAACGCCGAGGGCCGCGGGGTGACGGCGGAGAGGTGCCGCGGCGTCGACGTGGCCGTCGACTTCTCCACCGCTGCGGCGACATGGGCCACCGTCCCCCGCCTGGCCGCGGCCGGGGTGAACCTCGTGGTGGGGACCACCGGCTGGCAGGAGCACGAGGCCGAGGTCCGCGAGGCGGTGGAGGCCGCGGGCGTGGGGGCGGTGGTGGCGGCCAACTTCTCCCTCGGCGCCAACCTGACGAACGCCCTCGTGGCGACGCTGGGCCGGCTGCTCCGCGACAAGGAGGCCTACGGGGCCTGGATCCACGAGGCGCACCACAAGGCCAAGGTCGACGCGCCGTCGGGCACCGCCCTGATGCTCAAGCGTGCCCTCGAGGCCGCGGGCTACGCCCTGCCCATCGACGTCTCGTCCACGCGAGCGGGCTGGGCCCCCGGCACGCACTCCGTGGGTTTCGACGGCCCCGCCGAGAGCCTGACCCTGACCCACGCGGTGCGGGACCGGGCGACCTTCGCCCACGGGGCGCTGGAGGCGGCCCGGTGGGTGGTGGGTCGCCGGGGGTGGTTCACGATGCGGGACGTCCTGGGTCTCGGAGGCTGAGAAAGAAAGCGAGGATCGTCATGCGGACTCCGTTCACCGGTTGCGGCACGGCCCTGGTCACGCCCTTCGACTCGGCGGGCGCCCTCGACGAGGCCGGGGTCAAGCGTCTCGCTCGCCGGCAGATCGAGGCCGGGATCCACTTCCTGGTGCCCTGCGGCACCACCGGCGAGACCCCCACCCTCTCCGGAGCGGAGAGGCGGCGCGTGGTGGAGCTCGTGGTCGAGGAGGCCGCGGGCAAGGTGCCGGTTCTCGCCGGGGCCGGCGGCTACGACACCGCCGGGGTCGTGGAGGCCGCGAAGGCCATGCAGGCCGCCGGGGCCGACGGGCTGCTCTCGGTGACGCCGTACTACAACAAGCCGACGCCGGAGGGACTCTTCCGCCACTACTCGGCCATCGCCGAAGCCACCCCGCTCCCCATCGTCGTCTACAACGTCCCCGGGCGCACGGGGTGCAACGTCACCCCTCCGACGCTGGAGCGGCTGGCCACCATCCCCACGGTGGCCGCGGTCAAGGAAGCCTCGGGGAACATCAACCAGATCAGCGAGGTCTGCCGCACCGTCCCCGACGGCTTCATCGTCCTCTCCGGCGACGACGCCATGACGTTGCCGGCCATGGCGGTGGGGGCCCAGGGCCTGATCTCGGTGGCTTCCAACGAGGCCCCGGCCGAGATGGCCCAGCTCGTGGAGGCCGCGGAGAGGGGCGATTACGCCGACGCCAGGCAGCGGCACCAGCGCCTCCTGCCCCTCCTCACCGCCAACTTCCTCGAGTCCAACCCCATCCCGGTCAAGGCGGCCATGGCCCTCATGGGGCTCCTGGAGGAGTCGTTCCGTCTTCCGATGGTGCCGCCGCAGCCCGAGACTCGGGAGCGCCTCGCCATCGTCCTCGGGGAGCTCGGCCTGATGCCCGCGGGGGCCCGGCGATGAGCGCGGGCCTCGACGGACTCCGCCAGACCATCGAGGGGCTGACCGCGGCGGGCGACGGGGCCGATCCCGCCGCCGCTCGGGAGGCCTTCGGCGCCTTGCGTGCCGCGCTGTCGCGAGGCGAGGCCCGGGCGGCGCAGCCCGATCCCGGCTCGACCACCGGCTGGCGCGTCAACGAGTGGGTGAAGCAGGGCATCCTCCTCGGGTTCCGTCACGGGAACCTCGCCGACGCGTCCCTGGACCACGGACGCCTCCCCTTCTTCGACAAGGACACGCTGCCCCTCAAGCCCCTGGATCTGGCGTCGGGCGTGCGCATCGTCCCCGGCGGCTCCGCCGTTCGCGACGGGGCCTTCCTCGGGCGCGGGGTGATCGCCATGCCCCCGATGTACGTCAACATCGGGGCCTATGTGGACGAGGGGACGATGATCGACTCCCACGCCCTCGTGGGCTCGTGCGCGCAGGTGGGCAAGCGCGTCCACGTGAGCGCCGCCGCCCAGATCGGCGGCGTCCTCGAGCCCATCGGGGCGATGCCGGTGATCGTGGAGGACGACGTCCTCATCGGAGGGAACACGGGGCTCTACGAGGGCGCGGTGGTCAAGAAGCGCGCGGTGATCGGGGCGGGCACCGTCCTCACCGGCTCGACCCCGGTCTACGACCTCCCCCACGAGCAGATCCTCCGACCCGGGCCAGGGAATCCCCTCGTGGTCCCGGAGGGGGCGGTGGTCGTCCCCGGGGCCCGTGCGGTCAGCGTGGGAGCAGGGCGCGAGTGGGGGCTCTCGCTCGCCACCCCGGTCATCGTCAAGTACCGGGACGAGAAGACCGACGCCCGCACCGAGCTCGAGAAGTGGCTCCGATGACCACCCTCGACCTCGCCCGGAGCCTCATCGACATCGACTCCACGACGGGGCGCGAGGGCGAGGCCTGCCGGTGGCTCGCCGACCACCTGCGGCAGCGTGGCTTCACCGTGACCGAGCAGCCGGTCGACGGGGCCCGGGTCAATCTCACGGCCTTCGTCGACCCCAAGCCGGACGTGGTCCTCTCGACCCACATCGACTGCGTGCCCCCCTTCTTCCCGAGCCGGGTGTCCGAGGGTCGTCTGTACGGCCGCGGCGCCTGCGACGCCAAGGGGATCCTCGCCGCCCAGGTCACCGCCGCCGAGCGCCTGCGCGACGAGGGCGAGGAGCGGGTGGGTCTCCTCTTCGTGGTCGGCGAGGAGCGGGGCAGCGACGGGGCCGCGGCCGCGAACAGCGCCGGCCCGGGGTCGCGGTACCTGATCGACGGCGAGCCCACCGACAGCCGTCTGGGCACGGCGACGCGCGGCGTCCTTCGTCTGAGGCTGCGAGCCGAGGGCCGGGCCGCACACTCCTCCCAGCCCGACCTCGGGATCTCCGCAATCGACAAGCTCGTGGACGCCCTGGTCGCCCTGCGCGCTCTCCCGCTGCCCGAGGACCCGGACCTCGGGACCACCTTCTACGTGGTGGGCCTCCTCTCCGGGGGCATCGCCCCCAACGTCGTCTCCCCATCGGCGGAGGCGGAGCTCAACTTCCGCACGGTGGGGCCGGGGGCGGACGTCATCGAGAGCCTCAGCCGGCTGAAGGAGCGCGTCGCCGTCGAGCAGGTCCTCGAGGTGCCGCCGGTGCGGTTGCACACCGTGCCCGGCTTCGAGACCGCGGCCTTCGCCTTCACCACCGACATCCCCCTGCTCCGCGAGTGGGGCCAACCGCTCCTGTTCGGACCCGGCTCGATCCTGGTGGCCCACACCGAGGACGAGAGCATCGAGATCGCGGAGATGGAGGCGTCGGTGGACACCTACGCCGCGTTGGCGAAGGCGCTTCTGGAGGGCTGAGGCCGGGCGCCGACGCTGACCCCTTCGGTCGTCCACGCTCGGTCACGCGGGCACTTCTCCCTCGGGCCGGGGTGTGGTTCACTTCTGCCCATGGATCCCGCGCACGACGCCGAAGAGGCCCGCCTCCGACCGACCTACGCCGTCGTGAGCCTCTCCCGGCTGCGGGCCAACCTGGCCGCGGTCAAGGCGCACGTGGCCCCGGCCCGGGTGATGGTGATCCTGAAGGCGAACGCCTACGGCCACGGCCTCGAGGCCGTAGCGAAGTGCCTCGCTCCCCAGGCCGACGCCTTCGGCGTGGCGCTCGTGGAAGAGGGGATCGCCCTGCGCCGCCTCGGGGTCGAGACCCCGATCCTGGTCATGGGGGGGATCTGGACCCGACAGATCCCCCTCTTCCTCGAGCACGGGCTCACCTTCACTGTCCCCTCCCTCGCCCGCCTGCGCGACGTCGAAGAGGCCGCGGCGGCCCACAGGGGCACGGCCAGGGTGCACCTCAAGATCGACACCGGCATGGAGCGGATCGGCGTGCACCACTACCACGCGGAGGAGCTGCTCGAGGCCGCGGCGCGCTCCCCGCACGTCGAGGCGGAAGGCGTCTACTCCCACCTCGCCAACGCCGATGCGGAGGACCTCACCGACGCCCGACGGCAGCTCTCACGCTTCGAGGAGACGATGGCCTTCTACGCGCGGCACTCGCTGCCGACTCCCCGGCGCCACATCGCGAACTCGGCGGCGCTCCTGCGCATGCCCGAGAGCCACCTGGACGTCGTGCGGTCGGGGATCCTCGTCTACGGCGTCTACCCCCACCCCGGCGGGCCCCGTGCGGTGGAGGTGCGGCCCGCCCTGGCCTGGAAGTCCCGCGTCGTCTTCTTCAAGGTCGTCGAGGCCGGCAGTCCCGTGAGCTACGGCGGGACCTGGTCGAGCGACCACCGGGTGCGGATCGTGACGGTGCCGGTGGGCTACGGCGACGGCTACTTCCGCAGCATGTCGAACCGGGCCGAGGTCCTCCTGCGGGGCCGCCGCTACCGACAGGTCGGACGGATCTGCATGGACCAGATCATGGTCAACATCGAGTGGGGCACGGGCTACAACGGCGACGAGGTGGTCCTCATCGGCCAGCAGGGAGACGAGCGGGTCACCGTCGAGGAGCTGGCGGAGTGGGCCGGCACCATCCCCTACGAGATCCTGACCGCGATCAACGACCGGGTGCCCCGGCTGTACGAACCCTGACGACGACAGTCTGGTAGCGCCGAGCCGCGTGTCGGAGCATCATTGGGGTGCGGCGCGCGTCGTTGCTGCTGGCACGGCGAGTGCAGACGACGGGGCGGGTCATTGTCGGCCCGGTCGACCTGAGGCGCAGCCAGGAATCGAGGAGGAAGCCATGGCCATCATCACGATCTCGCGCGGGTCGCTCAGCGGGGGCCGGAGCCTGGCACGGTGTCTCGGGGCCAGCCTGGGCTACAAGGTCGTCAGCCGGGAGGACCTGGTCCAGGAGAGCTCGCGGAGATACGGAATCGACGAGAAGACCCTCCAGAAGGGTCTGGAGGAAGCACCCCGCTTCTGGGACCGCTTCCGCGTCGACCGACGCATCTACGTCAGCGTGGCCCAGGCGACCCTGTGCCACCTCGTCCAGAGCGACAACGTGGTCTACCACGGTCACGCCGGGCATCTCCTCCTCCGCGGCGTCGGCCACGTCCTCCGCGTGCGCATCATCATGCCCATGAACCAGCGCATTCCCCTGGCCATCCGGGAGCACGGCCTGTCGGAGGGGGCGGCGGAGGGCTTCATCCGCAAGCGCGACGAGGAACGGGCCTCCTGGACCCGCTTCCTCTACGGCATCGACTGGCTGGACCCGGTCCTCTACGACATGACCCTGAACCTCGAGAAGCTCACCATCGAGGCGGCCTGCTCCCTGATCCTGACGATGGTCGAGCGACAGGAGTTCGAGGTCACGGACGAGAACCGGCGTGAGCTCGCCGACCTCGAGCTCGCCTCCCACACCCATGCGAAGCTCTTCCTGAACCCCAAGATCGCCGCGGCGGCGGCGAAGATCGACGTGAAGGCCCGCGACGGCGTCGTGCACCTCTCGGGCATCCTCCCCGGCGACACCCTCCTCGACGACGTCCTCAAGACCTGCCGGGAGCTCCCTGAGGTCCAGGACGTCCGGGCCGAGTGGCTCGGGGCACGTGAGGAGCCACTCTAGACCCTAGGCTCTATCGGCTCTAGTCCCTCTGGAGGAGACGAGACCTCCCGACGCCGTGGGGCCCCGAGGGCTCGTGTGTTTCGCTCGCGTAACGCCCGGTCCCCTCAGCCCGCCGATCTTGCCGATCCGGGCGCACCTGAAGGCCCCCAGGAGCCCGTCGTGGCGCGCCGCGTCCGCCCCGCGCCCCCATTCGAGGGGTGGCGTAGAGCTTGCTTCTCTCGGTCCCGAGCAGCGGCATCGGACTGCAACGAGAGGCGCTGCCTCGGAAGAGCGACATTGATGATCTCCGCAACGAACCACCCGGCGCTGCGTGCTTTTTCCGCCGCCCCGGTGTGCCGCCGTCGGGCGGCGCCGGAGATTGGGCGTTTCTGCCGATCGACAAGCCGATGCCACGGAGGTGTCAATGCCAAGTTTCGTCAATCCTGAGAAGTGTGACGGGTGCAAGGCGCTCGACAAGACCGCCTGCCAGTACATCTGTCCCAACGACCTCATGGTGCTCAACAACGACACCATGAAGGCGTACAACCGGGAGCCGGACATGTGCTGGGAGTGCTACAACTGCGTGAAGATCTGCCCCACGCAGGCCGTCGACGTCCGCGGCTATGCCGACTTCGTCCCCATGGGGGCGTCCGTCGTGCCTCTGCGGTCCACCGACTCCATCATGTGGACCGTGAAGTTCCGCAACGGAACCCTCAAGCGGTTCAAGTTCCCGATCCGCACCACCCCGGAAGGCAAGGCTGAGCCGTCCGGAGGCTTCGCCGAGACCGCCGAGCTCGAAGGCCCCACGCTGTACTCGGAGCCCGAGGCCCTCGGTCTGCCCGAAGTCTGGACGCGGAAGTAGGGGAGGAGAGAGGCACATGAAAGACTTCGAAACCGTCGTCGTCGAGACCGATCTCCTGATCCTCGGAGGCGGGATGGCCGCCTGCGGCGCGGCCGTCGAGGCCGCCCACTGGGCCAAGAAGAACAACCTCAAGGTCACCATGGTCGACAAGGCCGCGGTCGACCGCTCCGGCGCGGTGGCGATGGGCCTCAGCGCCATCAACCAGTACGTCGGCCTCAAGGACGGCCAGAACACCGTCAAGAACTATGTCGACTACGTGCGCAACGACCTCATGGGCGTCACCCGCGAGGACCTCGTCGCCGACATCGCCCGCCACGTCGACTCCTCGGTCCACCTCTTCGAGAAGTGGGGCCTGCCCATCTGGAAGGACGAGAACGGCGGCTACGTGCACGAGGGCCGCTGGCAGCTGATGATCAACGGCGAGTCCTACAAGGTCGTCGTGGCCGAGGCCGCCAAGAACGCCATCGGCGCGGACAACATCTACGAGCGCGTCTTCATCACCGGGCCGATCATGGACGGTGACACGTGCAAGGGCGCCTACGGGTTCTCCGTCCGCGAGAACAAGTTCTACGTCTTCAAGTCCCGGGCGACCCTGGTGTCCATGGGTGGCGCGGTTCACGTGTTCAAGCCCCGGTCCTCCGGCGAGGGTGCGGGCCGCGCCTGGTACCCGCCGTGGAACGCCGGTGCGTCCGCCTACTTCACGCTGGCCGCCGGCGCCGAGATGACCTGCCAGGAAGTCCGCTTCATCCCGGTGCGGTTCAAGGACGCCTACGGCCCGGTCGGCGCCTGGTTCCTGCTCTTCAAGTCGCGGGCGACCAACGCCTTCGGCGGCGAGTACATGCAGGAGCGCCGTCCCGAGCTGGCCAACTGGGGCCCCTACGGTCAGGTGAAGCCGATCCCGGCCAACCTGCGGAACTACCTCGGGATGCTCGACGTGCTGGAGGGCAAGGGCCCGATCTACATGCGCACCGAGGAGGCCATCAAGAAGATCGCCGACCAGACGCCCGATCCCAAGGCCTACAAGAAGAAGATGAAGGAGCTGGAGTCCGAGGCCTGGGAGGACTTCCTCGACATGACCATCTCGCAGGCCATCCTGTGGGCGGCCACCAACACCGCCCCCGAGGAGAAGTCCTCCGAGATCGCCGCCGCCGAGCCCTACTTCATCGGCTCGCACTCCGGCGCCTCCGGCGCCTGGGTGAGCGGTCCCAAGGACCTGGCCCCCGAGCCGTACTTCTGGGGCTACGAGACGATGTCCACGGTCAAGGGCGTCTTCTGCGCCGGTGACGCATCCGGCGCGTCTTCGCACAAGTTCTCCTCCGGCTCCCACGCCGAGGGGCGCATCTCCGGCAAGGCGGCCGTCCGGTACCTGGTCAACGAGAAGCCGGCCAAGCCCGAGGTCAGCGACGCCGAGATCGAGAAGCTCAAGAACGCGACCTACAAGCCCCTCGCCACCTTCGATGAGCACAAGGGCGCATCGACGCAACCTGACGTCAACCCGAACTACATCAGGCCGGACATGTTCATGCGTCGCCTGCAGAAGATCATGGACGAGTACGCCGGCGGAGTGACCGCCCAGTTCACCACCTCCAAGCCGATGCTGGACCGGGGCCTGGAGCTCCTCGACTTCCTCCGGGAGGACGCGGACAAGCTGGGCGCCCAGGATCTCCACGAGCTGATGCGCTGCTGGGAGAATTACCACCGCATGTTCCAGGCCGAGGCCCACGTCCGCACCGTGCTCTTCCGCGAGGAGACGCGTTGGCCCGGCTACTACTTCCGCTCCGACTTCCCCAAGATCGACGAGAACAACTGGCACTGCTTCGTCAACTGCAAGTACGACGCGGCCACCGGGAAGTGGGACATCATGAAGCGGGAGATCATCCCCGCCTTCAAGCCCGCCGAAGAGCACGAGCTCGTCGGCGGCTAGCCTGCCGGTTTCCGTGCCCCAGGCGTTCTCGAGCCGAGAGCGCCTGGGGCGCTCTCTCCCGGGCTTCTTTCGAAGGGGGATCGCATGAGCCCGACATGCCCGTACTGTGGCGAGCCTCTCCAGGCCTTCGCCCTGCCCGAGGAAGGGTGCTGGGACTCCGCGTTCCACGTCGCCTGCTTCAACGACGACTGCCCGTACTTCGTGCGAGGCCGGCAGCGGATGGAGGACGTCTACGGGGTCAAGGTGTCCTACCGCTATCGGATCGACCCGACCACCGGCCAGTCCTCACCCCTGGCCGTCTGGTCTCCTGACGCCCTGAAGGACCGCATCCTGGAGGCCGAGATCACCACCGACGTCGCGCCAGCGGAGTCGGCACCGAACGGGAGCTCACGATGAACGACGCAACGCTGGACGTCCCGCCCGATCTCGCCGACAAGCGCCGCCTGGCGCCGCACGAGTCGTTCTGCTTCGGCTGCCGCTCCGACCTCCCGTGCTTCACGCGCTGCTGCGCCGACGTAAACATCCTGCTCACCCCGGTCGACGTCCTCCGCCTGTCGCGCCGCCTGGGAATCAGCACTACCGAGTTCATCGACCAGCACACCCTGCTCCCGATCACCAGGGACCTCAAGCTCCCGACGGTCATGCTCAAGATGAGCGACGCCGAGGACAAGCGCTGCTCCTTCGTCAGCGAGAAGGGCTGCGGGGTGTACGAGGACCGGCCCTGGTCCTGCCGGATGTACCCGGTGGCCATGGCCGTACCCCCGGCCCGGGTCGGCGTGGAGCCGAAGCCGGTCTACTTCCTTCTGGAAGACGGTTTCTGCGAGGGCCACCGGGAACCGCGCCAGTGGACGGTCGACCAGTGGCGCGAGGACCAGGACGTGGCCGCCCGCGAGGAGCTCGAGGCGGGCTTCCGCGAGATCGTGTCCCACCCCTGGTTCATCGGCGGCACGCGCCAGCTCGACTCCAAGCGGCTCGACATGTTCTTCACCGCCTGCTACGACCTGGACAAGTTCCGCACCTTCGTCTTCGACTCGACCTTCCTGGAGCGTTTCGACCTGGAGCCGGAGCTGGTAGACAAGCTGCGCGAGGACGACGACGAGCTCCTCCGCTTCGCGTTCCGCTGGCTGAAGCTCGCCCTGTTCGGCGAGCCGGTGCTCAAGGTCCGGGACTCCGCGAGGAGAACTGCATGAGTGAACCCACGCCCCGGCCCCTGCTGGTGGTGGGAGCGGGGATCGCGGGGGTGACCGCCGCGATCGAGGCGGCCGAGGCCGGCCGCGACGTCGTCCTGCTCGAGAAGGAGGCCTCCATCGGGGGTCGGGTCCTTCAGCTCCACCACTACTTCCCGAAGCTGTGTCCCCCCTCGTGCGGGATGGAGATCAACACCCGTCGGCTGGAGCGCAACCCGCGGGTGCGGGTCCTGACCCGGGGCGAGGTCACCGCGGCCCGGAACGGGACGGTCACCCTTCGGCAGAGGCCGGCGTACGTGAACGACCGGTGCACCGCCTGCGGGAGGTGCAGCGAGGTGTGCCCGGCGAAGGTGAGGGACCCGCACAACCTGGGGATGAGCGAGGTCCCGGCCATCCGCCTCCCCCACCCCAACGCCTGGCCCTACCGCTACACCCTGGACCGCGACGCCTGCCCGAACGGCTGCCGGGCCTGCGTCGACGCCTGCGCCTACGACGCGATCGATCTCGACGCGAAGGAGCGCGAGGAGACCCTCGAGGTCGGCTCGGTGGTGGTCGCCACCGGCTGGCACGCCTACCCCCTGGAGAAGCTCCCGGAGCTGGGCGGGGGCACGCTGCCCAACGTGATCTCGAACGTCCAGATGGAGCGCCTGGCCTCGAAGAGCGGGCCCAACGGCGGCAGGATCCAGCGCCCCTCGGACGGCGAGGCCCCGAAGAAGGTGGCCTTCGTCCAGTGCGCAGGCTCGAGGGACCACAACCACCTGGCCTACTGCTCCTCGGTCTGCTGCCTCGGCTCGTTCAAGCAGGCCCTCTACGTGAAGGAGCAGGACCCCGAGGCAGAGGTGGTCATCTTCTACATCGACCGCCGGGCCTTCGGCCGCAACGAGGAGATCCTCGCCCGCCTCGCGGAGGAGAAGGGCGTGCGCCTGATCAAGGGCAAGGTCGGCCACGTCGAGGCCGGCGACGGTGGAGCCCTGAAGCTCCGCGCCGAGGACGTGGAGGCCGGGCGTCTCGTCGAGGAGCAGGCCGACCTGGTCGTGCTCGCCACGGGCATGGTGCCCAACCTCAAGGACGGCGTGCTGCCGCTGGAGCTCGAGCGCGACGACGACGGTTTCGGCCTGGACAGCACCAGGGCGCGGGTGGCGGGCGTGGCCCGGCGGCCGGCGGACGTGGCCACCTGCGTGCGCGACGCCACCGGGGCCGCGGCGCGCGCTCTGGCATCGGGGAGGGCGTGATGGAGCGAGTCGGCGTCTTCACCTGCACGGGCTGCGGCATCGGGGAGGCCCTGGACATCGAGGCCCTGCACGCCGCGCCCGACAGCCCGAAGCCCACCTGCACCGCCAGCCATCCCTGCCTCTGCGCACCCGAGGGGATGGACAACGTCCGCAAGGCCGTGGACGAGGAGAAGCTGGAGGGCGTGATCCTCGCGGCCTGCTCCCCCCGGGCCAAGCAGCAGGAGCTGCAGCTCGACCGGGCGGCGACCATGGTGCGAGCGCGTGAGCCTGCGCGAGCAGGTCGTCTGGTCCCATCCGCCGAACGAAGAAGACTCGCAGATGCTGGCCGAGGACCTGCTGCTGATGGGCATAGCCAAGGTCACGCGAGCGAAGGCCGCGACGCCGACCTCGGAGCCCGTCGAGACCGGAGTGCTGGTGGTCGGCGGGGGCGTGGCCGGCCTCGAGGCCGCCCGCGGCGCCTCCGGTCTCGGGCACGCGGTGGTGCTGGTCGAGAAGGACGAGGCCCTCGGGGGCCGGACGAGGGGCCTCCGCTTCCAGACGCCGGGGCGGCCGCCCTACGACACCCTGGTGCCCAGCTCGCTTCCGGACCTGGTCGCCGCGGTCGAGGCCGACCCGCAGATCAAGGTCCTCACGCACGCGCGGGTCAAGGGCATCAAGGGCCAGCCCGGCCAGTTCAGCGTCGAAGTCGAGACCCCCTCCGGAGTGGAGAGCTTCCGGTCCGGGGCCATCGTCCAGGCCACCGGCGCACGTCCCTACGACGCCACGAAGCTCGGACACCTCGGGTACGGGTCCTCCTCCAACGTCATCACCTCGCACGAGCTGGAGGCCATGCTCTCGCGGGGCGAGCTGGGACGGCCTTCCGACGGGAAGGTCCCGGGTCGCGTGGTCTTCATCCAGTGCGCCGGCTCCAGGGACCCCGAGCACCTGCCCTACTGCTCGTCCGAGTGCTGCGGCGTGACGCTGCGGCAAATGGCCACCATCCACAAGGACCACCCCGGGGTCGAGACCGCCACCGTCTACAAGGACATGCGGACCGGTGGCCAGCTCGAGCGCTTCTACCAGGCGGTGCAGACCCAGCCCGGGAGCCTCTTCACCCGCGGCGAGGTCAGCGCGGTGGAGGGCAACGGCGACCTGAAGGTTCACCTGAAGGAGTCCCTGCTGGGCGAAGACGTCAGCCTGGACGCGGACCTCGTGGTCCTGGCGGTGGGGATGGTCCCCAACTCCGCCGACGGCGAGGCCATCCGGGCCCTGCACGACGCCCGGGCGCGCTCCGAGAAGGGCGACTCCGAGATCCAGAAGAAGGAGGCCCTGAAGGTCGTCGGGCAGCTCGAGCACCACGAGGGCACGGAGATCCTGAACCTCGACTACCGCCAGGGGCCGGACCTCCCGGTCCTGCGCTACGGGTTCCCCGACTCCCACTTCATCTGCTTTCCCTACGAGACACGCCGCACCGGCATCTACGCCGCCGGCACGCTGCGCGCGCCGATGGACGGGGCCCAGGCCGCGGAGGACGGCTGGGGCGCGGCCATGAAGGCCGCCCAGTGCATCGAGGAGGCCCGCCACGGCGAGGCGGTGCACCCGCGCTCCGGGGACGTGGGGGTGCCCGACTTCTTCCTGCAGCGCTGCACGCAGTGCAAGCGCTGCACCGAGGAGTGTCCGTTCGGCACCCTCAACGAGGACGAGAAGGGCACCCCGCAGCTCAACGTCCTGCGCTGCCGCCGTTGCGGCATCTGCATGGGGGCGTGCCCCGAGCGCATCATCAACTTCGCGGACTACTCCGTGGACTCCACCGCGGCCGCGATCAAGGCCATGTCGGTTCCGGACGAGTTCGACGAGAAGCCCCGGATCCTGGCGCTGCTGTGCGAGAACGACGCGCTGCCGGCCCTCGACGCCGCCGCGCTGGCACGGACGCAGTGGAACCCGTGGGTGAGAGTCGTACCGCTGCGCTGTCTCGGCTCCACCAACCTGGTGTGGATCGCCGACGCGCTCTCGCGGGGGATCGACGGGGTGATCCTCATCGGCTGCAAGCACGGCGACGACTACCAGTGCCACTACATTCGGGGGTCCGAGCTCGCCAACACCCGCCTGGGCAACCTCCAGGAGACCCTGACCCGCCTCGCCGTCGAGCCGGAGCGGGTCAAGGTCGTGGAGCTCGCCCACGACGAGAGCGACCGGATCCCGCGGATCCTCGACGAGTTCGCCGAGCGAGCTCGAGGAGCTGGGCGCGAGCCCGCTGAAGGGCTTCTGAGGGAGGGAGTATGGCGTCGACATCAGCGATCGTGTCCTCCCCGGCCTTCCGCCAGGAGCTGCTCACGCGCGGCGGGGAGACGGCGGCGCGCTGCTACCAGTGCGCCACCTGCTCCAGCGTGTGCGAGCTGGCCCCGGCCGAGGCCCCGTTCCCCCGCCGCCAGATGCTCTGGGCGCAGTGGGGCCTGGCCGACCGGCTGGCCGGCGACCCTGCGGTCTGGCTCTGCCACCAGTGCAACGACTGCACCACCCACTGCCCTCGGGACGCCCGACCGGGCGACATCCTGCAGGTCGTGCGCGGCCTGGTGGTGGAGAGCCTGGCGTTCCCGAAGGGCCTGGGACGCCTGGTGGCGGGCGCCCGCAAGACGTGGCCGATTCTCTTCGGGGTGCCCCTGCTCTTCTGGATCGCGCTCCTGGCCACGATGGGGCTGCTCCAGCCTCCGGCCGACTTCCACGCCTACGAGCAGATCGTGCCCCACTCGGTCCTCTACTCCGTCTTCTTCCCGCTGGCCGGGTTCGTGACCCTGGCCGCCGTCGTCAGCGGGCGCCGTTACTGGCAGATGATGGGAGGGGCGGCGCCGCGCTCGAGATCGTTCCTCTCCGGGCTGTGGTCGACCGGCGTCGACATCGCCACCCACAAGCGCTTCGGAAGCTGCGGCACCGCCCGCTTCCGGCGCATGGGACACCTGCTGCTCTTCTGGGGCTTCGTGGGAGCGGCGGTCACGTCGGGGTTGCTGATCTTCGCCATCTACGTCCAGGGCTACGAGCTACCCCTCCCCCTGATGCACCCCTACAAGCTCCTCGGCAACGTCTCCGCGGTGGCTCTCGTGGTCGGGGCCGGCATCCTCGTGGCCGCACGAGTCTCGGACGGCAAGGGGGCGGGGGCGTCCACTGCGTTCGACTCGTTCTTCGCCACGGCGGTGGTCCTGGTGATCGTCAGCGGAGTGCTCGTGGAGTCGGTGCGCCTCCTGGCCCCGGAGGTGCCGGCGGTGGCGGTGGCTCTCTACGTGGTGCACCTGGGCGTGGTGACGACCCTCTTCCTGACCTTTCCCTACTCGAAGTTCGCCCACATGCTCTACCGCACGCTGGCCATGGTCCACGAGCAGGCGGCCGCGGGACAAGCCAGGGGAGACTGAGGGGCGAGCCATGGGCCCTGTCCACCGTGGCGCCTCCCTGATCGGCCTTCTTCTCCTGGCCGTCGGAGCCCGGGCCGGCGACACCCCGGTCGCCCCCCCTCACGACGGCGTCGACTGCGAGGCCTGTCACCCGAGCGGGACCACGCCTGGGGAGCCCGTGACGTGCGTGACCACGCAGTGCCACACGCCGCAGGACACCGGCTTCTTCCAGAGCGATCACGACCGGACCCACCGAGCCGAGGACGCCCCCACCTGCGCGGATTGCCACGGGGGGCACGAGCTGCGCTCCGGGGCCGACGCCCTGGACGCCGCCTGCCAGGGCCGGATGGACCGGACCTGTCTGACCTGCCACTCCGCAGAGCAGTACTTCCCCGGCCGGGACGGCGCCCCCCGCCCCACCGGGCTGTCGGCCAGCATCCATGCCGTCCCCGCCCTGAGGGAGGGCTGCCCCACCGCGGCCATGAGCTGCTTCAGCTGCCACGGGACGCACGGGGTCGTCCCCGCCGAGGATCCGGCGTCCCGCATCCACCGCGGCCGGATCGCCGAGACCTGCGGCGCCTGTCACGCCGAGGTCCTCTCGGCCTTCGCCACGAGCGCCCACGGCCGCAGCCTCGCCGCCGGGTCGGCCTTCGCCCCCACCTGCACGAACTGCCACGGAGTCCACGGCATCCAGTCCGCCGGCGGCGACGGCGCCTCGACCTCGGCGGGGCGGGTGGTCTTCACCTGCGCCGAGTGTCACGAGGACCCGGCGGTCATCCGCGGCACGGACCTCCACGGAGGCGTGGTCGAGAGCTACGAGAGGACGTTCCACGGCCTCGCCTACGCCCACGGGGTCACCGACGTCGCCACCTGCGTCTCCTGCCACGGTGCTCACGACGTCCTCTCTTCGAGAGACCCGGAGGCGAGGACCCACCCCTCCCGCATCGAGAGCACCTGTAAGAGCTGCCACGCCGAGGTGGACCCGGCCACGATCGCCAGGGTCACCCACCCCAGCGAGTGGCCGGGATTCTGGGGGGCCTTGAAGGGCTTGAACCTGTACTTCCCGGTGGCCCGCACCGCGCTCAACCCGGCCCTGGTGTCGGGCATGGGCGCGCTGGTCGGCTTCCTCTCGGGCCTCTTCGGGGTGGGCGGCGGCTTTCTGATGACGCCGCTGCTCATCTTCATCGGCATTCCGGCCGCGGTGGCGGCGGCCACCGACGCCGCCCAGATCACCGCCGGAGCCAGCTCCGGGGCCCTCTCCCACGCGCGGCTCGGGAACGTCGATTTCAAGATGGGCCTCACCATCGTGGCCGGGGGCTGGACCGGGGGCTTTGCCGGGGTGCAGCTCGTCGCCCTTCTGCGCCACCTGGGGAACTTCGACTTCTACCTCAAGGCGGTGTACGTCCTGGTCCTGGGCTTCATCGGCGTCGCGATGTTCCTCGAGGGGGTGCGCACCCTCCGGGGCAAGGCGCCCTCCGGAGAGCCGAGGCCCGGACGGCTCGCGACCTTCTTCAAGCGGCTACCCCTCCAGACGCACTTCCCGAAGTCGGGGCTGACGACGTCGGCGCTGCTGCCGATCGGAGCCGGCTTCATGGTCGGTGTCCTGGCGGCGTTCCTCGGTGTTGGCGGTGGCTTCATCATGCTGCCGGCCATGATCTACGTGATCGGAATCCCCACCCGGGTGGCCATCGGGACCGACCTCTTCCAGATCGTCCTCACCTCGGCCAACGTGGCCCTGCAGCAGGCCATCACCAACCACACGGTGGACGTGCTCCTGGCCGTCGCCCTCTTCGCGGGCTCGGTCATCGGGGCCCGCTTCGGGGTGATGGCCAGCCGCCGCCTGCGGGGCGAGCAGATCCGTGTCTTCCTGGCCATCATCGTCCTCGCGGTGATGGGGGCGTTGCTCTACCAGCTCCTGGCCACACCGCGCTTCCTGATCGACTTCGCGCGGTCCGGGGGAGGTCACTGATGCCCGGGACCCTGGCGATCACCCTGGCTCTCCTCGGAGTCCTGCCCCAGGTCGTCCCCGAGAGCTCGACGCGGGTCGCGACGCGACGCGTGCCGATCTCGTACAGCTTCTCCGGCCAGCAGGTCTTCCTCTACGGACAGCTGCCCCCCGGCAGCAACGGCGTCTTCGCGGTGATGGAGGGGCCGGCCTCGGGCGAGGCCCGCCTGATGAAGAAGGGCAAGGTCGTGTTCTTCTGGATGGGCGTGCGCCAGTACAAGCTTGCGCACGCACCGGGGCTGTACCTCGTGAACCTCCACTGCCCGCTCTGCAACGGCCAGGGCGAGTGCACCCACGCGACCGACCTGGAGAAGATCAACCAGAGCCTGGGCTCGGCCGCCGACCCCATCGGCCCCGGCGCCATCCTGGCGCGGACCTCCCTCGAGATCCTCAACGGGAACATCGAGGAAGGCGAGCACGCGGAGGTGGTCGAGGGCTTCTGGAAGCTCCAGGAGAGCCACGGGCTCTACGGGCTGCACGAGAACGCGATCCGGGTGACCGCGGACGGCACGCTCTACCACGTGTTCAACCTCCCGGCCGAGGCCCCCGAGGGGAAGTACCGCATCCTCACCCACTTTCTCCGCGACGACACGCTGGTGGCCGTCACCCGCAACGACCTGTTCGTTCGGCAGTCGGGCGTCATCGCGTGGCTGAGCCGCCTCGCGGAGAGACACGCGCTGACCTATGGCGGCTTCACGGTCGCCATCGCGCTCCTGGCCGGCTTCCTCGCCGGCAGCCTGTTCAAGGGAGGGGCGAAACATTGATTGACGGACGTTCCTGACAAGGAGGACCCAATGGCCAAGCTCGTTCCACCCCACGGCGGCGGGGAGCTCAAGCCGCTGCTGCTGGAAGGCCAGGCGCTGGCCGACGAGAAGAAGAAGGCGGAGACCCTGAAGAAGGTCCCCATGACCTCGCGCGAGACGTCGGACCTCATCATGATGGGGATCGGCGCCTTCACTCCGCTCGACGGGTTCATGGGCAAGAAGGACTGGCAGGGCGTCTGTGACGGCTTCCAGATGCCCACGATGGGCAACACGTTCTGGCCCATCCCCATCACCCTGTCCGCGGAGCAGGCGCTGGCCGACTCGATCAAGGTCGGTGAGGAGGTCGCGCTCCAGGACACGGAGACCGGCACCCTCATGGGGACCATGAAGGTCACCGAGAAGTACACCATCGACAAGAAGCACGAGTGCGAGAAGGTCTTCGCCACCAGCGACGACAAGCATCCCGGCGTCCAGAAGGTGATGGCCCAGGGGCCGGTCAACCTCGCCGGACCGGTGAAGGTGCTCTCCGAGTCCTACTACCCCGAGATGTTCGCCTCCATCTACCAGCGGCCGGCGGAGGCCCGCAAGCTCTTCGAGGAGCGGGGCTGGAACACGGTGGCCGCGCTGCAGCTCCGGAACCCCATGCACGGCTCGCACGCCTACCTCGCCTGGGTCGCCATCGAGGTCTGCGACGGCGTCTACATCCACCAGCTGGTGGGCAAGCTGAAGCCCGGCGACATCCCGGCCGAGGTGCGGGTCAAGGCCATCGACGCCCTGGTCAACAACTACTTCCGCAAGGAGCGGGTGATCCAGGGCGGCTACCCCATGGAGATGCGGTACGCGGGGCCGCGCGAGGCGCTGCTCCACGCCGTCTTCCGCCAGAACTACGGCTGCTCGCATCTGATCGTGGGCCGAGATCACGCCGGGGTCGGCGACTACTACGGCCCCTTCGACGCCCAGAAGATCTTCTCGGAGATTCCCCAGGGATCGCTCGTCCTGCAGCCCCTGGCCATGGACTGGACCTTCTACTGCTACGACTGCGGCACCATGGCCTCGATGAAGACCTGCCCCCACGAGAGCAAGGCCGAGATCGACGACAACGGCGAGTACAAGGGCGGCTCGCGTCTGCTCCTGTCGGGGACCCTGCTGCGCAAGCTCATGAGCGAGGGCAAGCCGGTCCCCAAGGAGTTCTCCAAGCCCGAGGTGATCGCGGTGCTCAAGGAGTACTACGACAACCTCGAGGAGAAGGTGGAGGTCAAGCTACACGGCGCCGCCACCGGCGACGTCAAGAAGAAATAGCCGTCGGCGGGGGGAATCGCCCCGGGATCGAGGCGGTTCCCCCCCCACGTCGACCGGGCGGAACCTGGCGGCCGGCCGAAGCCCGGGCGGCGGCGCCCGGCGAACGGAGTAAGGAGAACGACATGGCTCTGCTCTTGTGGGTGTGGCTCGGCTGCACGGTCTTCGTGCTGGGCTGCGCCTATCGCGCGTATCGCTACGCCAGCGCACCGGCGCACCTGCGGTGGGACTTGTACCCCGTCGCCCACGAGCCGAACGACCACGGCGGCTCCTACCTGGAAGAGAAGAGCTGGTGGACGAAGCCACGCAAGAGCAGCATCCTGGGGGAGGTGGTGGTCATGGGCGAGGAGATCTTCCTCCTCGCCGGGGTGTGGAAGCACAACCGCCGGCTGTGGTGGGGGTCGTTTCCCTTCCACTGGGGCCTCTACCTGATGGTGGTCGTGACGCTCGGACTCGTGGTCGCCGGCCTGGGCTTCGGCGACACGGTGCTGCTCGCGGGCCTCGCCGCGCTCGGCGGCCTCGCCGGAGCCCTGGTGGCGATCGGATCGATCGCCCTCCTCGCCCTGCGCGCCGGCGACCCGAAGCTCAAGCCGTACACCGCGCCTGTCGATCTCATCAACCTTGCACTCGTGGCAGTACTGGGTATCTTGAGCTTCATGGTCGCTCTGGGCGGAATGGAAGATACGGCGGCTGCGGTGGGCAAGCTCCTTCGAGTCCAGCCGGTCGACGTCTCGCCGCTGCTGGCGTCCCAGATGGCCGTCGCGACGCTGTTTCTCTTCTACCTCCCGGCCACGCGCATGATCCACTTCTTCTCGAAGTACTTCACCTACCACGAGGTCCGCTGGGACGATCGGCCGCGCGAGACGGGCAGCCGGCTCGATCGCCGGCTTCGCCAGGCGCTCGACTTCGGCGTACACTGGTCGGCGCCGCACGCGCGCACCGGGAAGACCTGGGCCGAGGTGGCCACTCACGTTCCGGAAGACGCGGCGGCGGGAGAGTGACCGTGGAACAGCAGAGAGCCTCCGAGCTCGGCCAGGAGGAGTTGCCCGGGGGGCCCTCGCCGGCCTCGCCGAGGACCGGAGCGCACCAGACGCCGGACGACATCATCCACCTGATGGAGAAGGACACCACGCTCGACGTCGACCAGCTGGTGCCCCTTCCCGCTCCCTACGAGGAGTGGAAGGACACCCCCATCCCCACCCTCAGCGACGAGCAGCGCGGCCGCTTCGAGGTCGGCCCGGACGGGGTGAGCGCGCTCCAGATCCCGAAGCCCGCCAGCGAGGAGGAGAAGGAAGAGCGGGTGGCCCAGTTCCTGGCCGGCCTGGCCAAGCTCCTCGATCGGGAGGACAACTGGACCTTTCTCCAGCCGCTCATGCTGTCGCTGGAGAACTGCGTCAAGTGCCAGACGTGCAACGACGCCTGTGGGATCTACACCGACTCGGGGCGGGCGGAGATGTACCGACCCACCTTCCGGGGGGAGATCCTCCGCAAGATCATCGACCGGCACCTCAAGCCGGGTGGCGGCATCCTCCCGAAGCTCCGAGGACACGACATCAAGGTCGACTGGAACCTGCTGGTGAACCTGGCGGAGCTCTCGTACCGGTGCACGCTGTGCCGCCGCTGCGCCCAGGTGTGCCCCATCGGTGTCGACAACGGCCTCATCACCCGGGAGATTCGGAAGCTCTTCAGCCAGGAGCTCGGCATCGCGATGCCCGAGCTGCACACCCTGGGGACGGTCAAGCAGCTCAAGACGGGCTCGTCGACGGGGTTGAACCCGGCGGGCGTCGCCGACATCATCGAGTTCGCCGAGGAGGACATCCAGGAGAAGACGGGCCTCGAGATCAAGATCCCCTTCAACAAGGAGGGGGCCGAGTACCTCGTGATGCACAACGCCGGGGAGTTCCTCTCCTGGCCCGAGAACCTCCAGGCCTTCGTCATCATCCTCGAGAAGGCCGGCATCAGCTGGACCATGGCCTCCGAGCCGGTGGGCTACGACTCGGTGAACTACGGGCTCTTCTACGACGACATCCAGTACTCGCGGATCGTGCTCAAGCACTTCGGCGTCGCCAAGCACCTGGGCGTGGAGAAGATCCTCGAGGGCGAGTGTGGTCACGCCCACAAGGCGGCGATGCCCGTGGCCGACCGGCTCGTCCCCCGCGACATGTTCGTGCACACGGAGTCCTCGCTCGTGCTCCTCGAGGACATCGTGATGAACGACCGGGTCAAGCTCGATCCCTCCCGGAACGACTTCCCGGTCACTCTCCACGACCCCTGCAACATCACCCGCTCGATGGGCATCATCGAGCCCCAGCGCAACGTCCTGAAGAAGATCTGCCCGCAGTTCCGGGAGATGACCCCCCACGGCGTCGACAACTACTGCTGCGGCGGGGGCTCGGGCTTCGCGGTCGGAAACTCCGTGAACTTCCCGGACTGGCGCACGCGGGTGGCGGGACGGATGAAGTTCCGTCAGATCCTGAACGCCTTCTCCGACTCGATCGGCCCGGAGACGAACAAATACGTGTGCGCCCCCTGCTCCAACTGCAAGGGACAGCTCCGGGACATCATCCGCTACTACGAGGGCTGGGACCGCTGCCGGATCATGTACGGCGGCCTGGTCGAGCTCGTGGTCAACGCCATGGTGGACGTCCCCGAGGGCTTCCTGGAGTGGGAGTTCCACTGAGGACCGTTCCGAGCTGAGCCCCGCCTCGAGCTCCCTCGTCGTCGAGGAACCAACGGACGTCGCTGACCTCGGTGTAGAAGTAGGCCCCGGCCTCGACCCCCTGCGCCCGACTTCGGGCCATGACGTCGCCCGCCCACCAGCTGGCGCGGTCGAGGGCGACGACAGTGACGGCGATGGCGGCCAGGCCCAGGACGAAACACATCCATCGCCGGAGCGGGTCTCCCCTCACTCGAATGCCTCGAAGAGGATCCCCCCGAACGCCAGCCACGACATCAGGAGCGTCAAGGCGAGGTTGAAGCTCTGCCCGACGATGTAGAGGATGATCGGCCTGCCGCCCACGAGCTGACTCGCCAGCTCCTTGAAGTTGGACTCGAGGCCGATCGCGACGAAGGCCAGGCAGAAGAACCACCCGCGGAGACCCTTGGACAAATCCAGGATCTCGGAGACGCGAGCGTCGCCGATGACCGGCATCAGCACGAAGCTGAACAGCAGCGACATCCCGGCGAAGCCCAGGATGAACTTCGGGAAGCGGTACCAGATCTCCATCGCGCTCGGACGGAGGGCATCGGGGTCCCGGTCGACCCGGGTGATCCAGAACACCGCCACCACGAACGCCACCACGCCGATGAGCACGTTCTGGATCATCTTGACGACGGCGGCGACCTTCTCCGCGGTCTCGCCCAGGAAGGCGCCGGCGGCGACCACTGCCCCGGTGGAGTCGATCGTGCCGCCAAGCCAGGCGCCGGCCACCGCCGGTGACATCCCCACCATGCTGGCGAACGGGGGCATCCCGATCATCATGAGAACGGTGAAGATCATGGTCATGCCCACCGCCAGGGTGAGCTCCGCCTTCCTCGCCCGGCAGGCCGCGGCGACCGCGATGGCCGCCGAGACGCCGCAAACCGAGGTGGCGGCGGCGATGATGATCGTAAGGGTCTTCGAGGGCAACTTGAGCCAGCGCGTACCGTAGAGCCACATGAAGACGATCACGATCGGAGTGACGACCCAGGCCACGAGCAGGCCGGGCAGGCCCAGCTGCAGGATCTCGGAGAAGAGGATCTCTGCGCCGAGGAGGACGAGCCCGGTCTTGATGAACATCTCGGACCTCGCCCCCTCGAGGACCCAGGCCGGGGTGCCCACGGTGTTGGCGACCAGCAGGCCGAGCCCCAGGGCCCAGATAGCGTAGCCGAACCCCCAGGCCTTGACCCCCGCCTGCTGGGCGAGGAGGTCGGAGAGCACCGCGAGGGCGAAGACCACGAGATAGCCGAGGAGGAACGGCTTCCACCGGCCCGTCATGACGGCCACGCCCACGGCCAGGAGCCCCCCGAGCCCGGTCCCCAGCAGGGCGATCTCCAGCGGCGCCGCGCCGGGGAAGGCGTCGAAGGGATTGGAGGTCCAACCCGCCATCTCCGGCACCATCGTCAAGGCGCCGAGCGAAATCGCCAGCACGAGGACAACCGCGAACCAGATGGCCCAGTAGTCCTCCGCCTTCCAGAGCTTCTCGATCTCCTTGCCCATGTGGCTCCGTCCTGTGGTCTTCGCTTCTCGTTCGAGAGGGCGTGTCGATTCGATTGCCGCGGCATCTTAGCATCTGCCCCGGCACGACTCTCTGGGCCAAACGAACCAGCGGTGTGCGACTCCTCGGACCGGGCCACGGCGCAGAGGTCGCGGCTCGGGCGATGTCGACGTTACGGCACCGAAACGCTCCTCCGGCAACGGAGTCGCTGCCGGCGGACGTGACCCCCTAAAACGCCCTGCTTGAGGGGTTTACTTGCGGCACGTGCTTGGCGGCAGCTTTGGCCCGAGGGTTGCTATGAAAGGTGCCGAGGGCTGGGAATCGTCCGACCGCCCGGGGGCAAATGCACCAAATGGGCCAGAGGCTCAAGGCACTGACGAAGACCGAAGCGCTGCCCGCGCACCGCGCGGACCGGGAAGCGATGGACGAGGCCTTCGAGCGCCCGGCCGAGGCGTTCGATCTCGCGGCCAGTCCGTCGGATCCCACCCCGAGCCACGCACCGGTCCCCACACGACACCGTACACCAGCACGCACACGCACCGCCCGGTTCGCCGAGCTGGCGAGCTTCGGGCTCCGGCCCTCCTGGGCCTTCACCATCGACGCGCTGATCCAGGCGCCCTTCCGATCCGGTCGCACCGGGATCGGGTCCTCGCACTGCCAGGCGCGGATCTAGCCGTCGAAAGGAGTATCAATGACTAAGAAGAAGACCCCGGCCACACCGCTTCTCGACGAGCTCGAGAAGGGGCCGTGGCCCAGCTTCGTCAAGGAGATCAAGAAGGAAGCGGGCCGCCCCATGGTGCAGGACCTGCTCGGCGTCCTCGAGCGGTCCTACGAGGAGCACATCGGCCACTGGAAGCACGGCGGCCTGGTGGGCGTCCTGGGATACGGCGGGGGCGTGATCGGCCGGTACTCGGACCTGCAGGAGGAGTTCCCGGAGGTCGCCGAGTTCCACACCTACCGCGTGAACCAGCCTTCCGCCTGGTTCTACACCTCGCAGGCGCTGCGTGACATCTGTGACATCTGGGACGAGCACGGCTCGGGCCTCACCAACATGCACGGCTCGACCGGGGACATCATCTTCCTCGGCTCCAAGACCGCGGCCCTCGAGCCGGTCTTCAAGAAGTTGACCGAGAAGGGCTGGGACCTGGGTGGCTCCGGCTCCGACATGCGCACCCCGAGCTGCTGCGTGGGCCCGGCCCGGTGCGAGTGGGCCTGCTACGACACCCTGAATGCCTGCTACGACATCACCCAGAACTACCAGGACGAGCTCCACCGCCCCGCGTTCCCCTACAAGTTCAAGTTCAAGTTCGCCGGCTGCCCGAACGACTGCGTGGCCTCGGTGGCGCGTTCCGACATGTCGATCATCGGCACGTGGAAGGACGACATCCAGGTCGACCAGGCGAAGGTGCAGGAGTACGCGAAGGCCGGCACCGACATCGAGAAGGAGGTCTGCGCGCTCTGTCCCTCGCAGTGCATCGCCTGGGACGGCAAGAAGCTCCACATCGAGAACGGCGAGTGCGTGAAGTGCATGCACTGCATCAACGTGTTGCCGAAGGCCCTGAAGCCCGGGAAGGAGCGGGGCGCCACCATCCTCATCGGTGCCAAGGCCCCCATCATCGGCGGGGCGCTGCTCGCCGCGGTCTTCGTCCCCTTCCTCGAGATGGAGCCCCCCTACGAGGACCTGAAGGAGTTGGCGGAGGCCATCTGGGACTTCTGGGGCGAGCACGGCAAGAACCGCGAGCGCGTCGGGGAGTTCATCCAGCGGGTCGGCCTGGGGACATTCCTGGAGCAGATCGGGCTCGACCCGGTCCCCGAGATGATCAGCCACCCCCGGACCAACCCCTACATCTTCTTCAAGGACGAAGTCGTCGAGCAGGGCGCCAAGTAGCGCGGCCCGAGGAGGACTATTCATGGCAACCCCCGAGCGAAAGACCGACATCGGGCCCCCCCACTACGAGAAGCACCTCCCGCCGATCGTCAAGAAGAACTACGGGAAGTGGGCCTACCACGAGATCCCCGAGCCTGGCGTGCTGCTGCACGTGGCGGAGTCCGGGGACAAGCTCTACTCGGTGCGGGCCGCCAGCCCGCGCCTTCTGGCGATCGCCACGATCCGGCAGTTCGCCGACCTCGCCGACAAGTACTGCGACGGCTACCTGCGCTTCACGAGCCGCAACAACGTGGAGTTCCTGGTGACCGACGAGTCGAAGATCAAGCCGCTGAAGAAGGACCTGCAGGACCTGGGCTACCCCGTGGGCGGCACCGGCAACGCCATCTCCAACATCGTCCACACCCAGGGCTGGGTGCACTGCCACTCTTCGGCCACCGACGCCTCCGGTGTGGTCAAGTCCGTGATGGACGAGATCTATCCGCACTTCGTCAACATGGACATGCCGGCCAAGCTCCGCATCGCCTTCGCCTGCTGCCTCAACATGTGCGGCGCCGTCCACTGCTCCGACATCGCGATCCTCGGCGTCCACACCCGCGCTCCGAAGATCGACCACAACGAGCTGCCGAAGGTCTGCGAGATCCCGACCCTGGTCTCCTCCTGCCCCACCGGCGCCATCCGGCCCGCGACCGTCAATGACAAGCCCTCGGTCGAGATCGAGGACGAGCAGTGCATGTACTGCGGCAACTGCTACACCGTCTGCCCCTCCGTCAAGATCAACAATCCGAAGACCGACGGCATCTCCATCTGGGTCGGGGGCAAGGTCTCCAACGCCCGCCACGAGCCGATGTTCTCCAAGCTCGCCGTCCCCTTCCTGCCCAACAACCCGCCGCGGTGGCCGGAGGTCGTGGACGCGGTCAAGAACCTCGTGGACGTCTACGCGAAGAACGCCCGCAAGCACGAGCGGATGGGCGAGTGGATCGAGCGCATCGGCTGGCCGCGCTTCTTCAAGATCGCGGACATCCCCTTCACCCAGTACCACATCGACGACTTCACCCACGCCGGCGAGACCTACAAGCGGTCGGCGCAGCTCAAGCATTAGGAGTAGACCCATGACCGAGCCGTCGGTGGACGACGTGGCCAACGCCATGTTCGAGCTGGTGAAGTCGACCCATGGCAAGAAGAACCTCAAGGCCATGGACCTCACCAAGGCCATGATCGAGCAGTACGGGGACGCCTGCGACAAGAAGACGTGCAAGCTGGCGATCCGGCAGCTGATCGACTCCGGCCGCTGCATCTACAGCTACGTCGGGGGAAGCTACGTCACGCTCCCCCCGGACCAGGCGTGAGACAGAGGCCGCCCGAACGACGGCCAGAACGGTCGAGCCCGACGGGGGCCGGAGGCCCTCCCGCCCCCGTCGCTCGGCAGTGGACACACAACGGAGAGTGAAATGCCCAAGCTGAAGGCCTCCGGGAAGAAGGCCGTGAAGAAGAAGACGGGACCGCAGCGGACCCAGGAGATGGTCGACGCCATGAGGCAGTGGCAGGGGATCGAGCGCGACGCGATCGACACCTGCACCGAGCTCATGGAGAAGAGCGACAACCTCCTCGTGCGCCAGATCATGGAGATCATCCGCAACGACTCCGTGCAGCACCACCGTGTGCAGCAGTTCATCATCGACAGCCTCACGTCGACCCCGGTGCACCTGAGGCCCGAGGATCTCGCCGTCATCTGGGACGAGATCGAGAAGCACGACGCCGTCGAGAGGGAGACGATCAAGCTCGGGAAGGAGCTGGCCAAGGACTGCCCCTTCTTCGTTCAGAAGACCCTGCTCGACTACCTGATCTACGACGAGGAGAAGCACGACAAGCTCCTCGGCGAGCTCGAGAAGTTCAAGAAGAACCTGTATCCGTACGCCTAGCCCACGCCACGACCAACGGGGACGAAGCACGAGGAGGCCACTGAGATGGGACTGTTGAAGAAGAAGAAGGACGCCGAGCCCTTCAAGGCCCGTTCCACCGGGGGCGGCGGCTCGCCCTCCGAGATCTCCTCGCTTCGTCCCCAGGCCGTGGAGAAGCTGCCCCCCTGCACCGGCCACTGCCCCAGCGGCAACGACATCCGCGGCTGGCTGACCACCATCGCCCAGCGCGAGAAGATCGGGCTGAGCCTGGAGGAGGCCTGCGACGCCGCGTTCTACCTCGAGGTCGAGACCAACCCGTTCCCGTCGGTCATGGGACGGGTGTGCCCGCACCCGTGCGAAGCGGAGTGCAACCGGAAGGAGAAGGACGGGGCGGTCGACATCAACTCCGTGGAGCGCTTCATCGGCGATTGGGGCATCGAGCGCAAGCTGGCCCTCAAGCCTCTCGACGAAGGCAGCGGTCCCTACGAGGAGAAGATCGCGGTGGTCGGCTCGGGCCCCTCGGGAATGTCCTGCGCCTACCAGCTGGCCCGGCGCGGGTACAAGGTCACGGTCTTCGAGGCCTTCGAGAAGCCCGGCGGGATGCTCCGCTACGGGATCCCCCAGTACCGTCTGCCGCGCCACATCATCGACGCCGAGGTCCGGCGCATCCTCGACCTGGGTGTCGAGCTGAAGACGGGGACGACGATCGGCAAGGACGTCACCCTCGAGGACCTGAAGAAGGACTACGCCGCGGTCTTCGTGGGCATCGGTGCCCACAAGGGCAAGACCATGGGGCTCCCCGGAGAGGAGGGCCCCGGCGTCTTCACCGGGACCGAGTTCCTCAACAAGGCCAACAGCGGCGAGACGGTAGATCTGGGACACAAGGTGGTGATCGTGGGCGGCGGCGACACCGCCATCGACGCCGCCCGGGTGTCGCTCCGCCTCAGCTCGGATGCCGCCAGCATGTCCCGCCGACTGGGGGCCGAGGTCACGATCCTCTATCGTCGGACCCGGGCGGAGATGCCGGCGATCGCGCGCGAGATCGAGGAGGCCCTCGAGGAGGGCATCAAGATCGAGTTCCTGGCCGCCCCCGCCCGCATCGAGAGAGGCGCCGACGGCAAGATCGGCAAGCTGTCGGTGCAGCGCATGGAGCTCGGCGAGCCCGACGACTCGGGCCGGCGCCGCCCCGTTCCCATCGAAGGCGACGTCTACGACATGGAGGCGGACTCGGTCATCATGGCCGTCAGCCAGGCCCCTGACTGGTCCACCCTCGGCGCCATCGAGACGAAGGGCTCCTGGCTCGACGTGGACGAGTGGGGGCGCACCGCCATCGAGGGTGTCTGGTCCGGCGGCGACACCCTGGCCCTGGGCCTGGCCACGATCTCGATCGGGCAGGGCCGCAAGGCCGCCGAGAGCATCCACGCCCAGCTGCGGGGACAGACCCCGCGGCCGTGGTCGTCCAAGCCCACGATCGGCCCCGAGCGGATCAAGATGGACTACTACGACGAGAAGCCCCGGGCGGAGCGGAAGGTCCTGTCCGCCGAGGAGCGGCTGGCGAAGCCCATGGACGAGGTCGATCTCGGCATCACTCAGGAGGCCGCCCTCGAGGAGACCACCCGCTGCTTCAGCTGCGGGAACTGCTTCGGCTGCGAGCGCTGTTGGATGTACTGCCAGACCAACGTCTTCAAGAAGATCCCACAGCCCACCCAGGGCCACTACTACAAGATCGACCTGAGCACCTGCGACGGCTGCAAGAAGTGCGGCCCGGAGTGCCCCTGCGGCTTCCTGGACCTCGTGTAGATGGTCCAGAGAAGGGATGGCCGCTGAGTGCGCTTCACCACGCCCCGCCTCGTCGTCGCCGGCCTCTCGGGTGACAGTGGGAAGACACTCGTCACGCTGGGAATCGCCTCCGCCCTCCGGCAGCGCGGTGTCGTCGTGGCCCCCTTCAAGAAGGGGCCCGACTACATCGACGCGGCGTGGCTGGGGGCGGCCACCGGGAGACCGGGCCGGAACCTCGACACCTTTCTTCAGGGCCCCGAGGCCCTGGGGGCGATCCTGGCCCGCGGGGCCTCGGCCGGTCTCGCGCTGATCGAGGGCAACCGCGGTCTCTTCGACGGCCTCGACGCCGCGGGCACCCACTCCACGGCGGAGCTGGCGAAGCGGCTCGCGGCCCCGGTGGTTCTCGTCGTCGACGTCACGAAGACGACGCGCACGGTGGCGGCCATGGTGCTCGGATGCCGGGCCCTCGACCCCGACGTCCCCCTGGCCGGGGTGGTGCTCAACCGGGTCGCCACCGCGCGCCAGGAGCGCGTGATCCGCGAGGCCCTCGCGCGGGCGGGCGGCCCCAGGGTGCTGGGCGCGGTTCCCCGCGTGGGGGACGACCCCCTCCCCGGCCGGCACCTGGGCCTGGTCACCGCCGCCGAGCACGCGTCGACCCAGGAGGCCATCGCCGCCGCCGCTCGACTCGCCGAGGCCCACATCGACCTCGAGGCGCTCCTGGAGATCGCCGGCCGGGCGCGGGCGGTGGAGCTCCCGGACCGCGAGCCCCCGGCCCGAGCCGAAGGGGTCCGGATCGGCGTCCTCCGGGACGAGGCATTCAGCTTCTACTATCCCGAGAACCTGGAGACGCTGGAGGAGCTGGGGGCCGAGCTCGTGCCCTTCGCGGCGCTCGCCGGCGACACCCTGCCCGCGGTGGACGCCCTGTACGTGGGCGGCGGCTTCCCCGAGCTCTACGCGGCGGACCTGGCCGCCAACCGCAGGCTCAAGGAGTCCCTGCGCGCCGCGGTCGCCGGCGGGCTGCCGGTGTACGCGGAGTGCGGCGGCCTGATGTACCTGGCCCGGGAGCTCGTCACCGACGGCGTCTCCCATCCGATGGTGGGGATCCTGGACCTGGTGGTCGAGCAGACCACGCGGCCCCACGGACACGGCTATGCCGAGGGCACCGTGGACCGGGCGAATCCCTTCTTCGAGAGCGGGTCCCGGCTTCGTGGTCACGAGTTCCACTACTCCCGTCCCCGGGGCGGGGCCGACCGGGCGGTGACCGTCGTCGGTCTCGAGCGGGGCACGGGCGTGGGCGAGGGGCGCGACGGCATCGTCACCGGGCGCGTCTGGGCCTCGTATCTGCACCTGCACGCCCTCGGAACCCCGGCGTGGGCGCCGGCCCTGGTGGACCTGGCGCGGTCCTACCGGCGCGAGAGATCGGAGATCTCGGCCGCATGCGGCTGAGCGAGGAGGTCAGGGATTTGTTGCGGCGGGGTCGAGAGACGGAGCTGGTGGATCGGGTGGTCTCGGACGCCCGGGTGGTCCGGCCGCTGCTGGCCCGACTCTACGACCCGGAGGACGACGTTCGCGACCGTGCCGCCCGGGTGCTGGGCCACGCGGCCGCGGCTCACTCCGAGCTGGGCCGCGACGTCGCCCGGCGCCTCGTCTGGGCCCTCAACGACGAGTCGGCCACGAACGGGGTCCACGCCATCCCGGCCCTGGGCCAGATCGGCCGACGGGCACCGGAGCTCGTTGCCGCCCACGTCCCGGCTCTCGCGCGCATGTCGTGGGACCACGGCCTGCGCCTCGCCATCCTCGAGGCGCTGGCCGAGGTGGCCCGAGCCGCCCCCGACCTCGTCGCGCCAGAGCTCGAGGCGATCGGGCCTCGGATCGACGTCTCCCGGCCCGAGGAGGACGCGGCCTGGCGAAAGCTCAACGACGCGGTCAGAGGAGACGCGACCCATGAGTGACGAAAGCAGACAGGACCGCGTCGCCCGGTGGCAGAGGCGGGTCGAGGAGGCCCCGGACTCGGCGGCAGCCCACTTCAACCTCGGCCTGGCCCACACCGAGCGTGGACGCATGCTCGAGGCCGAGAAGGCCTACCGCCGGGCGGTCGAGCTCGACCCGGAGCTGGTCCAGGCCTGGGTGAACCTCGGGGGCGCCCTCCTGATGAAGTGGGACTTCCAGGGCTGCCTCGAGGCCAACCAGGAAGCCGTCCGGCGGAAGGGTGACCTCGTCGAGGCCCACTACAACATGGGACAGGCGTACCTCTACCTGAAGAACGCCCCGCAGCTGGTTCGCTGCAACCGTCGGGTGCTGGAGCTCCAGCAGAATCACCCTGCCGCCCACTACTTCCTGGCGGTGGGGCTTCTCGCGACCGACCAGGTCGCCGAGGCCCGTGCCGAGTGCGCCCGCGCCGCGAGCCTCGGCTACCAGCCCCGACCCGAGTTTCTCAAGAGTCTCGACCGCGCCGAGGAGGCGCTGGTCCGGAAGGTCAACATGAACGCTCCCCCCGAGGCCCCGGCTGAGGGCGGCGCAAAGGAGGAATGACAATGCCCACCTTCACTCACGGAGAGGTCGCCATCGAAGTCGACGAGGACGGCTTCATGCAGGAGCCGGACAACTGGAACGAGACGGTCGCGGCCGCCATCGCCACCACGGAGGGCGTCGAAGGCCTCACCGAGGAGCACTGGAAGGTCGTCAACTACCTGCGCGACTACTACCTGAAGTTCGGCGTCGCTCCGATGATCCGCAAGCTCTGCAAGGAGACCGGGTTCAAGCTCAACAAGATCTACGAGCTCTTCCCGTCCGGTCCGGCCAAGGGCGCCTGCAAGGTGGCAGGCCTCCCCAAGCCCACCGGCTGCGTCTAGCTTCGCCGGGCTCAGGCGAGGGCGAACCCGGGGGTCGGCGTGGCCCCCGAAGCCTCGCCGAAACCCGGTCGTCTGTTCGCTCGAGCGTCAGATGACGTCTCAAGATCTCGTCCTGCGTGACGTGCTCCAGGCCCACCGGTCGGAGGCCCTTGACCTGTGGCGCAGCCTGGTCCTCGATTCCTACCCCGAGGAGGCGGCCCGCTTCTTCCGCAAGGAGAAGGACCGCTTCAAGAACCCCGTCGGCCAGTCGATTCACCGGGCGACCGAGACCATCTTCGATGGGGTACTCCTGGAGCGGAGCGCGGAGGGCGTCCCCGAGGCCCTCGAGGCCCTCGTGCGCATCCGCGCCGTCCAGGACTTCTCGCCGTCCGAGGCCGTGGCCTTCGTCTTCCTGCTCAAGCGCGCGGTGCGTGAGGCGCTTCAAGAGCCCTCGGCGAGCACCGCCGTCCTCTCGGACCTCGATTCGCGGGTGGACGGCCTGGCCCTGGCCGCCTTCGAAACCTACACGCGCTGCCGGGAGGAGCTCTTCGAGATCCGCCTGCGGTCGTCGCAACGCCGGGTGGCCGTCCTGCTCGAGCGCTACGGACGGGAGGTCCCCGAGGACGAGCCCCGGGACACCGAGGATGAACCCGCCGGATGAAGGGAGTTCGAACATGAACGGCCTTTCCGCATTGATCGTCGTCGCCGTGCTGCTCGGAGCCGTCTGGATGGGGGTCGGGGTGGCCGGGCTGGAGTCGCTCTTCGGGGTCGTCATCCCCTACGCGGCCATCACCGTATTCCTGCTCGGCCTCGTCTACCGGATCCTGCGCTGGGCCCGGGCGCCGGTCCCGTTCAAGATCACGTCGTCGAGCGGGCAGCAGACGTCGCTGCCGTGGATTACCCCCGAGAGGCTCGAGAGCCCGCCCGACGCGAAGTGGACGGTCGGTCGGATGGCGCTCGAGATCCTCGTCTTCCGGTCCCTCTTCCGGAACACGAGGGCCTCGCTCACCTCCGGGCAGAAGCTGGTCCATCAGTCGGATCGGCTCCTCTGGCTCGGAGCCCTGGCCTTCCACTGGAGCTTCCTGATCATCTTTCTCCGGCACCTGCGCTTCTTCCTGGAGCCGGTCCCCGCCTTCGTCCAGGGGCTGGAGCGTATCGACGAGCTCTTCCAGGTCGCGGTGCCCTCTCTCTTCCTCACGGACGTGGTCATCGTTCTTTCGCTGCTCTACCTCCTGGGACGCCGCTTCTTCAACCCGCTGGTGCGCTACATCTCCCTCACCGCCGACTACCTCGCCCTCTACCTGCTGCTCGCGGTGGCCCTCTCCGGAATCCTCATGCGCTACTTCACCAGGGTCGATCTCCTGGCCGCCAAGCAACTCGCGCTGGGCCTCGTCACTCTCCGGCCCGCCACGCCCGAGGGCCTCGGTCTCGCCTTCTACGTCCACGTCTTCTTCGTCAGCGTCCTCTTCGCCTACTTCCCCTTCAGCAAGCTGATGCACCTGGGCGGTGTCTTCCTGAGCCCCACCCGGAACATGCCGAACGACAACCGGCGGCGCCGCCACGTGAACCCCATCAACCCGGAGGTGGAGGTTCACACCTACGCGCAGTGGGAAGAGGAGTTCAGGGACAAGCTGGAGGCAGCGGGAATCCCACTCGACAGGGGCTAACGACATGACTACCAAGACACCCGAAGAGCTGCTGCAGATCACCTACCGCCCGCCCGCACGCGACTGGCGGGATCCCCACGTGGACTTCGAGGCGCGAAAGGGTTCGTGGAACTACCCCGGCGCCGCGAAGAACCTGAAGTACATGGGCTTCCCCAACCCGCGAGAGTGGTCGCCCGTCGACGACGACTGGAAGCTGCCCGACAACTGGAAGGAGGTCATCCAGAAGGGCTTCAAGGAGCGCCTGGGCCGCTACCGCTCCCTCCAGGTCTTCCTCGACACCTGCGTCCGCTGCGGGGCCTGCGCCGACAAGTGCCACTTCTTCCTGGGCTCCGGGGATCCCAAGAACATGCCGGTGCTCCGGGCGGAGCTGCTGCGGTCCATCTATCGCAACGACTTCACCCTGGCCGGCAGGATCCTGGGCAGCCTGGCCGGGGGTCGGGAGCTCACCAAGGAGGTGCTGAAGGAGTGGTACTACTACTTCTACCAGTGCACCGAGTGCCGGCGGTGCTCGGTCTTCTGCCCCTACGGGATCGACACCGCCGAGATCACCGCCTTCGCCCGCGAGCTCATGAACCTCGTGGGGCTGAACATCAACTGGGTCATGGAGCCGGTGGCCAACTGCCAGCGCACCGGCAACCACATGGGGATCCAGCCCCACACCTTCAAGGACAACGTCGACTTCCTGGCGGACGAGCTGCAGGAGGTCACCGGGATCAAGGTCAACCCCAGCATCAACCGCAAGGGCGCGGAGATCCTGTTCGTCATCCCCTCCGCCGACTACTTCGCCGACCCGGGCATCTACACCTTCATGGGGTACCTGCTCCTCTTCGAGCACCTCGGCCTCGACTACTCCCTGAGCGCCTACGCCTCGGAGGGCGGCAACTTCGGGCTCTTCACCTCCCACGAGACCATCAAGCGGCTCAACTACAAGATCTACGCGGAGGCGAAGCGCCTGGGAGTGAAGTGGATTCTCGGCGGGGAGTGCGGCCACATGTGGCGGGTGGTCCACCAGTACATGGACACCATGAACGGCCCGGCCGACTTCCTGGAGGAGCCAGTCTCGCCGCTCACCGGGACGCACTTCGAGAACGCCGTCTCCACCAGGATGGTCCACATCTGCGAGTTCACCTCCGACCTCATCCAGCACGGCAAGCTGAAGCTCGACCCGAGCCGCAACGATCACCGCCGGGTCACCTTCCACGACTCGTGCAACCCGGCCCGAGCGGTGGGGCTGCTGGAAGAGCCGCGGCACGTCCTGCGCACGGTCTGCAACCACTTCTACGAGATGCCCGAGAACACCATTCGGGAGGAGACCTTCTGCTGCGCCGGAGGCGCCGGTCTGGGCAACGACGAGAACATCGAGATGCGCATGCGCGGTGGACTGCCGCGGGGCAACGCCTTGCGCCACGTTCGCGACGAGCACGGGGTCAACCTCATGGCCTGCATCTGCGCCATCGACCGGGCGACGCTCCCGCCCCTGGCGGAGTACTGGGCGCCCGGGGTCGAGATCTCCGGTGTCCACGAGCTCGTGGCCAACGCCCTGGTGATGGAGGGCGAGAAGGACCGCAAGACCGACCTGCGGGGCGACCCGCTGGCGGGCATGAAGGCCACGGAGGACGACAATGTATGACGCCGGCAAGATCATCCCGGGGCTGGTCCTCTTCCTGGCTCTGGCCACCGCCCCCATCTGGTACAACGTCGCGAGCGGCAGCGAGGCGAACGCCCCCGAGATCGAGAAACCCCGGGGCGAGACCCGGTGCGTGGCCGATACGGAGTTCATGCGTCGCGAGCACATGCAGCTGCTCAACGACTGGCGCGACGAGGTCGTCCGCAGCGGCGAGCGCGTCTACGTCACCGCCGACGGGCGCCGGTACGACAAGAGCCTGACCCGGACCTGCCTGGGCTGTCACCAGAGCAAGGCCAACTCGTGCGACCGCTGCCACGACTACCTGGACGTGAAGCCCTACTGCTGGCAGTGCCACGTCGATCCGAAAGGGGGCCTCTAGATGTCAGTGAACAGGAGGCGGTTCTTCCAGCTCACCGGGGCCACCGCCCTCGGCGTCGCCGGCACCCGGGTGCTCCCGGCGGGGGGCCAGGAACGGCCCTCGGGGCCGGCGAGGCCGGCCGAGAGGCCCCTGGTCGGCAAGCGCTGGGCCATGGCCATCGACGTCGCGAAGTGCCGCGAGGAGACGGACTGCAGGGATTGCATCGCCGCCTGCGACAAGGCCCACAACGTGCCGCACTTCGACAACCCCAAGGACGAGGTCAAGTGGATCTGGAAGGAGCCGTTCGAGGAGGCGCTCCAGGATCAGAGCAGCGCCTTCCAGGCCGAGCACATCCAGCACGCCCACGTCCTGGTGTTCTGCAACCACTGCGACCAGCCGCCCTGCACGAAGGTGTGCCCGACCGGCGCCACCTGGAAGCGGGAGGACGGCGTGGTGATGATGGACTGGCACCGCTGCATCGGGTGCCGGTACTGCGTCGCCGGCTGTCCCTACGGCTCGCGAAGCTTCAACTGGCGCGATCCCCGTCCCCACATCGACGAGGTCAACCCCGACTTCCCCACCCGCACCCGCGGCGTGGTGGAAAAGTGCAACTTCTGTGAGGAGCGGCTGGGCCGGGGTGAGATGCCCGCGTGCGTCGTCGCCTGCAAGGGCCAGGCCCTGGTCTTCGGCGACCTCGAGGACCCGGAGTCCGACATCCGGAGGGTCCTGCGGGAGCGGCCCTCGGTGCGGCGCAAGGTCGCCCTGGGGACCCAGCCCGACGTCTTCTACCTTCTGTGAGGCACCCATGATCGAGAGAGCACTGACCGGAGACCGCCGATACTGGGGCTGGATCGTCGCCCTCGCCGCCGTCATCACCGTGGGGTCGCTGTTCTACCTCCGCCAGCTCACCGTGGGCCTCGCCATCACCGGCCTGAGCCGGGGCGTGACCTGGGGCTTCTACATCGCCCAGTTCACCTTCATGGTCGGGGTCGCCGCCTCGGCGGTGATGGTGGTCCTGCCCTACTACCTCCACGACTTCAAGGTGTTCGGAAGGATCGCCATCCTGGGCGAGTTCCTCGCCATCGGCTCGGTGGTGATGTGCGTGCTCTTCATCATGGTGGACCTGGGACAGCCGGCCCGTGCCTTCAACATGCTCCTCCACCCCAGCCCCAGGTCCATCCTGTTCTGGGACGGCATCGTCCTTTCGGGCTACCTGCTCCTGAACGCGCTCATCGCCCACCAGACCCTGAAGGCGGAGGACCAGGGGACCTCCGTTCCCGGCTGGGTCAAGCCCGTCATCTACCTGTCGATTCCCTGGGCCATCAGCATCCACACCGTGACCGCCTTCATCTACCAGGGCCTGGCCGCCCGGCCGTATTGGATGACCGCCATCCTGGCCCCCCGTTTCCTGGCCTCTGCCTTCGCCTCGGGGCCGGCGCTGCTCATCCTCATCTGCCTCGCCCTCAGGCGGCTGACGCGCTTCGATCCCGGCCGGGAAGCCGTCCAGAAGCTGGCCACCATCGTGACCTACGCGATGCTGGCCAACCTGTTCTTCGTCCTGATGGAGGTGTTCACCGCCCTCTACAGCGGGATCCCCGAGCACATGGCGCACTTCCAGTACCTGTTCCTGGGTCTGGACGGTCACGCCGAGTTGGTCCCGTGGATGTGGGCGGGTCTGGCCCTCGCCGTGGCGGCCCTGGCGATCCTGCTCCGGCCCTCGGTGCGGAGCCGGACGGGCTGGCTGACGGCGGCCTGCGTGGCCGTGGTGGTCTCGGTCTGGATCGAGAAGGGCCTGGGGATGATCGTCGCCGGGTTCAACCCCTCGCCTCTCGGCCACGTGACGCGGTACGTTCCCACGGCTCCCGAGGTCCTCATCGGCCTCGGGGTGTACGGCATCGGGGCCCTCATCATCACGGTCCTCTACAAGACGGCGCTCTCCGTGCGGGGCGAGGTGGCCTGAGGGGGGCATGCCGTGGCCCCGAGCGACCGGTCGGTCGTGGTGGTGGGCGCCTCGGCGGCCGGCCTGCGGTGCGCCTGCCGCCTCGCCCGGCTGAAGCCCGGATGGCAGGTGGGCGTCGTCGAGGCCAACCCGATCTTCTCCTACGCGGCTTGCGGCCTCCCCTACGTCCTCTCCGGGGACATCAGCGACCCGGATGCCCTCCGCCAGACGTCGTATCGGGCGGTGCGGGACGCCCGCTTCTTTGCCGAGGAGAAGGGGGTCACCGTCCTGGCCGGCTGGCGAGCCACCGAGGTCCGGCTGGCCGAAGGGCTCCTGAAGGTCGAGAGCCCGGAGGGCGAGCGCCAGCTACGGTGGGACGATCTGGTCCTGGCCACCGGGGCCCGACCGCGTCGGCTGCCGGGTCAGCCGGCCCATCCCCGGGTGCGAAGCTTCCATCGGTGGGACGACCTGCATCCCCTCCTCCAGGGGCTGCGCCGGGGTGAGATCGGGCGCGTGGCCGTGGTCGGGGCGGGCCTCGTCGGCTGTGAGCTGGCCGAGGCCTTCGGGGGCCTGTGGGGCGCGGAGGTGGTCCTCGTGGAAGCGGCGACCACTCCCCTGCCGGAGCTCCTCGACCCGGAGGTCGGAGCCTGCGTCGCCCGCCAGCTGGAGTCGAGCGGCATCGAGCTCCGCCTGGGATCACCGGTTCGGAAGCTGGAGGCCACCGACGCCGGTGTCAGTCTGCTCCTCGACTCGGGGAGGCTCACCGCGGACGTCGCCGTCGTGGCCATCGGGGTGGAGCCGGAGGTCGAGCTGGCGCGCGGCGTGGGGGCCCGGATCGGGCCCACCGGCGCGATCGCCGTCGACGAGCGTCTGGCCACCAGCCTGCCCCACGTCTGGGCCGCCGGTGACTGCGTCGAGGTGCGGGACGCGGTGACCGGGGGACCGGTGTTCCGTCCCCTCGGCTCGCTCGCCAACCGGCAGGGCCGCACGCTGGCCAACATCCTCGCCGGCCGGCGGGACGCCTTCCCCCCCGCGGCGGGGGCGGCGGCGGTCAAGGTCTTCGACTTCGGCGTCGCCGCCACCGGGTGCACCGAGACCCGCGCCCGGGAGCGGGGCATCGCCGTCCGCTCGGTCTGGATCACCGCCGACGACTGCGCGCACTACTGGCCCCAGGCGCAGAGGATCCACCTCAAGCTGGTCTACGAGCGCGGCTCCCAGCGGGTGGTGGGCGTGCAGGCGGTCGGAGAGGGCGAGGTGGTCAAGCGCGTCGACGTGGCCACCCAGCTGGTGGTCCGGGGGGCCACGGTGGCCGAGCTGGCGCAGGTGGAGCACGCCTACGCCCCGCCCTACGCCCCGGCGGTCGAGCCCCTCGCGGTGGCGGCCTGTGCGGCCCAGAACCAGGAGGACGGTGTCGAGGCCGAGACTCCCACTCGCCCGCTCGGAGACGTCGTCGACGTCCGTCTCCTCGAAGAGCGGGAACGCCGCCCGGCAGACGCGTCGCACGTCGAGGAGATCTCGGTGGTGGAGCTCCGGGACGGTCAGCAGGCTCGCCCCTCTGGGCTGGTGGTGTGTGAGCGTGGGACCCGCTCATCGGAGGCCGCGCGGCTCCTGCTGGAGCGGGGGGCGGCCCACTACCTCGGCGGCGGGCTGCAGTGGCGGGATGCGGCCCTGGCCGCAGAGTCCAAGGACACGCGCGCGGTGCCCTCCAAGGCCGAGGGCGCCCCGCCAGAGCCCGCTACCCGCGACCGGCGCTGATCCCCTCCTCCCGTGGGCCCGCACCTCCCTCCCGGCGGGAGAGGCGGGGACCCCCGAGGTCGTGTAAGCTCGGCCGGTACCGACTGTGTCCGGCTCGCGCCCCGGGTCCCGTCCGGCCGCGAGGCGCACTTCCGAGGAGGGCCTCTTGTACCCGGTCACGCTGAGTCTCGGGGGCCGTCGCTGCCTGGTCGTGGGGGGAGGGGCGGTGGCTCTCCGCAAGGTCCTCGGGCTGCTCGAGGAGGGGGCACGAGTGACGGTGGTGGCCCCCGAGGTGGTGCCCGATCTCGAGGAGCAGGCCCGCTCCGGGCGGGTGATCCTGGAGAGGCGTGACTACCGGGCCGGCGAGGCTGCCGGCTACGCCCTGGTGCTCGCGGCCACGGACCGGGAGGAGGTGAACCGCAGGGCCTTCGACGACGCGGCGGCGGCCGGGATCTGGGTGAACGTGGCCGACGACCCCGATCTGTGCAGCTTCCACCTCCCGGCCCGCGTCCGGCGTGGGCCCCTGGAGATCGCGATTGGCTCCGGGGGAAACGCGCCCTTCGCCACCCGCCGCTTTCGGCAGCTGCTCGAGCGCCGTCTCGGCGCGGAGTGGGGCCCGTGGGCGGAGGCCGCGGCGCGGTTCCGTGACGAAGTGAGACGGCGAGACCTGTCCGTTCCCGAGAGGGAGAGGGCGTTCGACTCCTTCTTCAGCGAGACCGTCGACGGCGCGGGCCTCCGGACGCGAGTGCCTTCCGCCGAAGAGCAGGACGCCTGGATCCAGGCCGCGAGGGCCGGGACACGGGACGACGCGACGGTCGCCCGGCCCCGCCAGGTGGCGGTGCCCCGGGCCGAGGCCCCCCGCGGTTTCGTGTCTCTCGTCGGCGCGGGCCCCGGCTGCGCGGGCCTCCTCACCCTCCGCGGCCGCCAGCGCCTGCTGGCCGCCCACGACGTCGTCTACGACCGGCTGGCCGCCCCCGCCCTCCCCTGCGACCTGCCGGAGACGGTCAAGCTCCACCCCGTGGGCAAGGAGGCCGGCAACCACCCGATGCCCCAGGAGGAGATCAACGCCCTCCTGGTGCGTCTCGGGGGCCAGGGCCGTCGCGTGGTGCGCTTGAAGGGCGGGGATCCGGACGTGTTCGGGCGAGGCGGAGAGGAGGCCGAGGCCCTGGCCGCAGCCGGGGTGGCGTTCGAGATCGTTCCCGGAGTCACCTCGGGGGTCGCGGTCCCGGCCTGGATCGGCGTCCCCGTCACCCACCGGCGGGAGGCCGTCCGCCTCACCCTGGTCACCGCCCACGAGAGCGCCAAGGGAGGCGGTCCGCAGGTGCGGTGGGACCTGATGGCGCAGGACCCGCACGCCACGATCGTGGGGTACATGGGGGTGACCGCCCTGCCCGACGTCGTCGCCGCGCTTCTCCGGAGCGGGATGGCACCCCGCACCCCGGCGGCCATGATCCAGCAGGGGACCACCGCCGCCCAGCGCTCGGTCGTCTCGACGCTCGAGAGGCTGCCCGACGCCGTCAAGGAGGCAGGCCTGGGCCCGCCGGGTCTCTTCGTCATCGGCCCCACGGTCGAGCACGCCGTGCGGCTCGACTGGGTCGGCCGGCTGCCCCTCCGGGAGGAGCGGCTCCTCGTCCCCGATTCCGCCCCGGACGTGGTGGAGGCGCTCGAGACCGCGGGAGCAGAGGTGGTGGCCGTACCCCGCCCCCTCACAGCGGCGGCGCGTGTGGTCATGCGGGCGCTCCCCCTCACCGGCTGCCTCATGCGCACCCGGGCCGACGTCGAGGCGCTGGATGGGGAACGGGACGGGCTGGAGTGGCGCGAGGGGGCCGCGGTCTGGTGCCTGGGCCCGGACGTGGCGCAGCGCGCCCGGACCCGACGGTGGCCCGGGGTGCGGGAGATCGAGGCCGGCTCGGTCGGCCGGGGGCTCGTGGAGCGGATCCGTGCGCGGACGAGCGACGTCTAGCCTGCTGGCGTTGCTGGCCCTGGCCCTGGCCCTGGTCCTGCCGCTCCCGCTTCTCGCCGGAGGCCAGGCCCCCGGCGAGAAGCCTCTCCGGCTCGGCGTCGTCACCTTCTACAGCCCGCGGCTCATGTTCGTGAAGTACCAGCCCCTGGTGGACTACCTCAGCGCGCGGACCGGGCGACGCTGGGCCCTGAACGTGAGCTCCTCCTACGAGACCACCGTCGACGATCTGTGCTCGGGGCGAGTGACGCTCGCCTACCTCGGTCCCCTGAGCTACCTCAGGGCGCACGCCCGGTGCGGGGCGGAGCCCATTCTGCGCCTCCAGACGCGCGGAAGCGCCGTGTTCCACAGCGACATCCTGGTGCGCTCGGACAGCCCCTTCGAGCGACTCGAGGACCTCAGGGGACACCGCGTCGGCTTCGGCGATCCCCTGTCGACGTCGTCGCATCTCCTGCCCAGGGCTCTGCTCCAGGACGCGGGACTCGAGGCGGGACGCGATTTCGCGTGTCGCTACTTCGGGCAGCACGAGCGCGCCGCCCGCGCCGTCCTGATGGGGGAGGTCGAGGCCTGTGGGGTCCGCGACCTCATCGGCGAGCTCTTTCTCCGGCGCGGGTTGCGACGCCTCGCCCGCTCCGGCCCCGTCCCCGCCTATCCGCTGGTCGTCTCGCCCGGCACCCCGTCGGAGCTTCGTGAGAGCCTCACCTCCTTCCTCCTCGGTTTCCCCGGCAGCGCCCGCCCGGCTCTCGGCGACGAGCGCTGGGACCTGGAGCTGACCGGGGGCTTCGCCGCCGCCGTCGACTCGGACTACGACCCCGTGCGTCGGATCGCGGAGCGGGTCTTCGGACCCGACTTCCCCAGCCGGCCCGAGGGAGAGCTGCGTTGTCACTGAGGTCGAGGCTGGGCCTCCCGCGCCTCGGCTTGAGGCCGAAGATCTTCCTCTTCACCAACGTGGCCATCTCCGCCACCCTGGGCCTGGTCACGGTGCTGGGCGCCGCCAACGAGCGTCGCCACCAGTACGAGGGCCTCGAGCAGCGCGCGCGCAGCGTGGCCGCGGCGCTGGCCGTCCCCATCACCGACGCCCTCATGAACGAGGACCTCGGGATCGTCCCCGACACTGGTCTCACCGACACCTACATCTCCGAGATCCTGGCCAGCAACCGCGACTCGATGCTGTACGTCATCGTGACGGACGCCGCCGGCACGGTGACGCACTCCAACCTCTGGTCGCGGGTCGGGCGCCCCTTCGAGCGAGCCCTCGACCGGTCGTCGGTCGCGGCCCCTCCGGCCCCGGAGATCCGGACGGCCGACGACGGCGAGCGCGTGATGGAGGTGCGGGAGCCACTCCACATCTCGACGCGATTCTGGGGCTCGCTCGCGGTGGGCTTCTCCGTGGAGCCGGTGGAGCGCCGCATCGAGGTCATCGTCTCCCGTCTGGTGGTGATCGCGCTGCTGGTCATCGCCGCCAACTCCGTGATCAGCGCGATCTCGATGGAGTGGCTGATCCGGCCCATCCTCAACCTGCACCAGGTCATGCAGCGCGCGGGGCGCGGCGATCTCACCGCCCGCGCTGGCGCCGAGCGTCACGACGAGATCGGGGAGCTCGCCCGGGCCTTCAACGGCATGATGGACGAGCTGGAGGAGAGCCGCGAGCGCGAGAAGGTGCGTCGGGCGCAGCTCGCTCACACGGAGAAGATGGCGGCGGTCGGAACCCTCGCCGCCGGGGTGGCCCACGAGGTGAACAACCCCGTGGCCGGAGTCCTCACCTGCATCGAGAACATGCGTGCCGACCCCGAGAACCGGGAGATGCGGGATCGCTACCTCGAGCTCATCCACGACGGGCTGAAGCGCATCGAGAAGACCGTCGCAAACCTGCTCGACTTCTCGAGGCCACGCTCCATGCGGCTGGGGCCGACCTCGCTCAACCAGAGCCTCACCCAGGTCCTCGAGCTCGTACGTTTCCAGCTCCGCAAGGGCGGCGTGCAGACGCGCTTCGAGCTCGATCCCCGGGACCCCTGGATCGCCGGTGACCGCTTCCAGATCGAGCAGCTCTTCCTGAACCTCGTGCTCAACGCCCTCCAGGCCATGCCGGAGGGAGGTACGTTGACCCTGCGAACGCGGCGACAGGGTGCCTGGGAGCTGGTCGAGGTCGGCGACACCGGCACCGGCATCCCCGAGGCCATTCGCGAGCGGATATTCGACCCCTTCTTCACGACCCGCGAGGTCGGCCAGGGCACGGGCCTGGGACTCGCCGTCAGCTACAACATCGCCGCCGCCCATGGAGGCGGGATCGAGGTGGAGACGACCGTGGGCGAAGGGTCGGTCTTTCGGATCCTCTTCCCCGCCGACGGGGACGAGGAGGAGGGGTGATGGCGATCTGCGGCAACCGCCTCCTGATCGCCGAGGACGAGCCCCTGCTCCGCGTGAGCATGTCCGACGCGCTCCGGAAGGAGGGGTGGACGGTCGACGTCGCCGCCGACGGGGTCAAGGCCGCGGCCCTGTTCGAGCAGTACCTCCACGACGTCGTCGTCAGCGACCTGGTGATGCCGTCCCTCGACGGAATGGGGCTGCTCCGTCGAGTGAAGGAGCTGCACGCCGACTCCACCGTGGTCATCATCACCGCCCACGGGTCAGTGGAGAAGGCGGTGGAGGCCATGCGCCAGGGGGCGGCGGACTTCGTCACCAAGCCCTTCTCGATGACACAGCTGCTGGTCCGCCTCGAGAGCGTGTGCTCGCGGCGACAGCTCCAGCAGGAGAACGTCCGCCTGCGGGAGCAGCTCGCGGACCGTTACTCGTTCTCCAACATCATCGGGAAGTCCCGGAAGATGCAGGAGGTGTTCTGGCTGATCCGGGAGGTGGCCCACTCCGACGCCACCGTCATGATCCAGGGAGAGAGCGGAACGGGCAAGGAGCTCGTGGCCTCCGCCATCCACTACAATTCCAGGCGCAAGGCCCGACCCTACGTCCGCGTCAGCTGTGCGTCGCTGCCCGAGTCGCTGGTCGAGTCGGAGCTGTTCGGCTACGAGAAGGGAGCCTTCACCGGGGCCGGCCAGAGGCGCATCGGCCGCTTCGAGGCCGCCGCGGGCGGGACGCTCTTCCTCGACGAGATCGGCGACCTTCCCCTGGCCGTACAGGCCAAGCTCCTCCGCGTGCTGCAGGAGCGGCAGATCGAGCGGCTGGGATCGAACCATCCCATCGACGTCGACGTCCGCTGGGTCTCGGCGTCTCTCCGATCGCTGGAAGAGGAGGTCGCCCAGGGTCGTTTCCGCGAGGACCTCTTCTTCCGCGTCAACACGGTGCCCATCCACCTGCCGCCCCTCCGGGAGCGACGCGAGGACATCCCGCTCCTCGCGGAGGCGTTCCTGCGCGAGTTCGCCGGGGAGCGGGGCAAGGACCTCGAGGGCCTCTCCGACGCCGCCCTCGAGGTCCTCGACGGACACGGCTGGCCCGGCAACGTGCGCGAGCTCCGCAACGTCATCGAGCGGGCCGTCGTGTTCTGCCACGCCCCGCGCATCACGCCCGAACACCTGCCCCCGGGCCTCCGCGACGCGCCCGTGTCGTCTCCCTCGCCGGGGCCCCCCGGTCCGCCGGAGCCCCTTCGTCAGGCGGTGGAGCGCGCCGAAGCCGAGGCGATCCGGACCGCCCTGGCCGCCACCGACGGCCGCCGAAACGAGGCCGCCGAGATCCTCGGCATCAGCCGCAAGACCCTCTGGGAGAAGATCAAGGCCTACGGCCTTGACGCGCCGGCATCTCCGAAGAGGGCGTAGATGCCGGCGCCGTCCGTTCTTCGTTCCTGGGCGGGGCCGACACCACATCCCGACCCGGGCCGCAGCCCGCCGATGCCGGCAGTCCCTTCGCGCGCTCGTCCACTCTCCCAGGCCCGGCCTCGACCGCCCCGCCCACACAAGGCCCTGCTCCACCCGACCCCGCTGTGAGGCCCTCGAAGCAGCGTGGCGCGGACGTTCAGCGGGCGGCCGGGCTGCAGACCTGCTCGAGTGTCTTCAGGAGCTTCTCGGCGTCGACGGGCTTCTCGAGGTACGCATCCGGGTGGTGCTTCTTGAATCGGTTCAGGAAGTTGCCGAAATCGTGCGTCAGCGTGTCCTGGATCCCGGTGACCAGCACCACCGGCACCGCCTGGGTCGTCGGGTCCTTGCGCAGGGCGATCAGGGTGCTGAGGCCGCCGCGCTCGGGCATCATCACGTCGAGGAGCACCACGTCCGGCACCTCTTCGCGGGCCAGGGCGAGGCCCTCGTCGGCCGAGTTGGCGGTGCGCGTCTTCCACCCCTGGTCGTCCAGGAGGGTGGACAGGTAGGTCGTCTGATCAGGCTCGTCGTCGATGACGAGCGCGCGGAGCTGGGCCATCTCGCCTCCCTGGCGATCCCGGAATCGGGCCGCCGCGTCAATGTGCGCCAAGCATAGCACCGGGGAGCAGGCTATCCCGGGGTCGAGCTCACGAGCGCGGTCCCCTGCAGGATCGAGAGGAGGAGATCGCGCTCCATGGGTTTCCCGAGCACGTGGTCGGGACCCTTGACGTCTTGATGGGTTTCGAGATAGGAACGACACTCGTCTCTGAGCACGTTGTCGTCCCCGGTCACGAGAACGAGGGGGATTTCCGCCCGCCGCGGGTCGCGCCGCAGGCGGACGAGGAGATCGAGGCCCGACTTCCCCGGCAGCATGACGTCGATCAGGATGACGTCGGGGCTCGAGCGCTCCACCTGGGCCAGGGCCGAGCGCTCGTCCTGGGCCGCCACGACCTCGTAACCTTCGTCCTCGAGGAAGGAGGACAGGTACTCGACGACGTCCGGGTCGTCGTCCACCACCAGGACCCTCATGTGGCCTCCGCCGTCGTCCGCTCGGGGGGCCGAGTGCTCGGCCGCGCCTGCAGGGGCAGGCGCACGAGGAAGCGGGTCCCGCGCCCCGGCTCCGACTCGACCTCGATGCTGCCCCCGTGCCTGTCGACGATCTTGTTGGCGATGAAGAGCCCGAGCCCCGTTCCCTTGATGCCCTTGGAGGAGAAGAAGAGCGAGAAGATCTTCTCCCGGGTCTCCCGGTCCATCCCGATCCCGTTGTCCTCGATCTCGAAGACCATCCAGGGCGGGGTCCGCCACGCGCCGAGAATGACCCGGTGCCCGTCCTTCTGCCGATCGCCCCGGCAGGCCTCGAGCGAGTTCTCCAGGATGTTCACCAGCATCGAGCGGATGGCCTTGTAGTCGCCCTGGAGCGCGCCCGCGTCGCCACGGATCTCCACCTCGAGCACCGTGCCCTGGTCGTTCGCCTTCTTCTCGATCACCTCCCGGAGCTCGGAGACGAGCTGCTCGACGCTCACCTCGCTCAGCATCAGCTCCCGGTCCTTCGCATAGTAGAGGATGTCCAGGACCATGCTCCGGATCGCGGTCACGTTCCGCTGGACCATGTCCCAGCCTTTCTTGACACGCTCGGGACGCTCCTTTTCCAGGCCGGTGTTGACCAGGTAGATCCCCCCGTCCAGCCCGCTCAGCAGCCCCTTGATCCCGTGGGAGATGGAGCCCACCAGGAGCCCGATCGAGGCGAGCTGGGGCTGGAGCCGGCGCAGCTCGGTGATGTCGACGGACATCTCGATGGCACCCTCGACGTGGCCTTCGCCGTCGTGGACCGGAGCGGTCGTGCAGAGGACGTTGATCCTCTCCCCCTCGGCCGAGAAGACGACCTCCTCGTGATGACGCACCTCGCCGTCGGTGAGGGTCCGCAGGGTCGGGCACACGAGGCACTGCTCCTCCCGGTGCTTGTAGACCCGGTAGCAGTGGTTCCCCACCGCGGGCCCGAAGGTCTCGCGAAACTTGCGGTTGGCGTGACGCACCACCAGGTCGGGACCCTGGACGGTGACGTAGCAGGGCACCTCCTCGAAGAGCTGGGCCAGACGGTCCTGGCTCTGCTGGAGCATCCTCTCGAGACGCTTCATCTCGGTGAGGTCGGTGTGCATCTCCATGACCGCCACCACCTTGCCGGCCTCGTCGCGGACGGGGGTGGTGTTGACCATGACCGGGACCTTCCGGCCCCGCCGGTTGATGAGGGTCTGCTCGCTGCTGTGGCTCTCTCCGTCGGCGAAGGTCGCCTCCACCGGGCAGTCCGGGCAGACGCCCTCGAGACCCTTGTAGACCTCGTAGCAGGGCTCGCCCAGCCGGCCTCCGAAGTCCTCGCGAAACCGGCGATTCCCGTCGACGATCCGGAACTTCCGGTCGTGGATCGACAGGTAGCACGGCATGTCCTCGAAGTACTGCCGGTACGGCTCTTCCGGGCCCGCAGCGGCCATTCGCGGCGCGGCGCTGTCAGCCGGCATCGCTCGTCGCTCCCGTGGCCTCCCTCACGGCGCAGCCTTGCGCCTACGCCTTCCTCTCTCGCAGGTCGAGGATGCGCTTCAGGTTGGAGACCAGCTCCTCCTCGTCCACCGGCTTGTCCATGTAGCCCTCGGGCGGCGGGACCGCCCGGTCGTAGATGACCTTGCGGAACTCCGGGTGTCCGGTCACCACACACACCGGGATCTCCTTCACCTCCGGGTGCCTCCGCATCTCGGCGAAGGTCTCGACCCCGTCCTTGCCCGGCATCGAGAGGTCGAGGGTCACGAGGTCCGGCTTCTCCTTCACCATGAGGGCGATGGCCTCGTCCCCGTCCGTGGCCTCCAGGGTCTCGGCCCCCGCGTCCTCGAGTACGGTGGTGAGGAAGACTCGGACGTCCTCCTCGTCGTCGACGACGAGGATCCGCCGACCGCCGAGGGCCGCCAGTGGCTCCGGCTTCGGCTCGCCCGCCTCGACCGGCGGCGGGGCTGGGGCCGGGCCCTCCTTCGGTGCCACCACCTCCGGCTTCTCGAGCTCGTCCAGGACCAGGGCCTTCGCCACCAGGTCCACGAGCTGCTTGACCTCGCAGTCGAGCTTGTAGTGCTTGATGAGGTCCCCGAGCCCGTCCACGCAGTTGTGGCAGGAGGTGACCACGATCTTCGCCCCGGTGGCCCGGATCTGGTCGGCCTTGACCTTCGCCGAGGCGAGCCGCCGCGGCGTGTACTCCGACATGGACATGGCCCCGCCCCCGCCGGTGCAGCAGTAGTTCTCGGCGCGGTTCGGGTACATCTCCTGGAAGTCGGTAACCACCAGCTCGAGCAGCTCCCGGGGCTCCTCGTAGAAGCCGCAGCTGCGGGCGTTGTTGCACGAGTCGTGGAACGTGACCCGGTCGGTGTTGCGCGTCTTGTCGACCTTGATCCGCCCCTCCTCGATGTAGCGGAGCATGGTCATGACCGAGCTCTCCATGGTGAAGCCCACGTCGACCCCGGCCCAGTTGGGGGCCTCGCAGCGGGTCGAGCGATAGCCATGTCCGCACTCGGAGATGACCAGGCGTTCCGAGCCGAGCTCGGCGCACTTCTCGTAGACGCGCTTGCCGCAGACACCGCCGAGCTGATCGTCACCGGAGAAGAGGCCGAAGTTCGTCTGGTCCCACCCCTCGCTCGGCATCGTCCAGTCCTCGCCGGCGGCGTAGAAGATGAGGGCGGCGGCCTTGATCGTCCGCGGGTCATACTTGGCCTCCCGCGGGTTGATCGCATACATCACCTTCGCGCCCTTCTTGTCCACCGGGATCTTTGCGCGATCGTGACCGAGCTGCTCCTCGAGCTCCTCGGACATCCACTCGAGGGTGTCCAGGTAGTCCTCCTTGAGGACCCCCATCTGGTTCCCGATCTCCCACTGGTCCTTGCTGACCACGCGCACGCCCTCGGGCATCACCCCCACGCGGGACAGCAGCCCCCGCATGATGCGGTTGAGGGTCGCGGTGTCCACCCCCATGGGGCAGTTGTAGGTGCAGCGGCGGCAGTTGGTGCAGGTCCCGAAGGCGATGTCCTTCAGCTCTTCGAGGTCCTCGTCGGTCAGCGGCGTGCCCGCCTTGACCCACGTCGGGAAGACCCGACCCGTCCAGTCGTGGTGCTGCTTGAAGATCTTGCGCAGCTGGTCCGCCTTGTACGACGGCGTCATCCTCGGGTCGTCGGGGAAGGCCAGGGCGTAGTGGCACGCCTCGTGGCACATGCCGCAGTGCACGCAGCCGACCAGCGACCCGACCACCTGCCGGGTCAGCTTCTTGGGGAGCTGCTCGAGGATCTTCTCGACCTTGTGGGATGGCGCGGGCGTGCTCAAGTCGGCCTCCTTCACCCACGGACGTAGGGCATGCTGCCCCGGTGGCCCAGGCTTCGGCCCAGCCAGTAGCGGGTGAACGGGTAGTACAGGTAGTGGGAGATCTTCGAGAACGGCACGTAGATCAGGAAGAAGCTCGTGGCGAGGAGGAACGCCACGAGGAAGAGCTCGCTCTGGAGCCAGCCCCGGAAGTAGGCCTGGGCGAGCGTCCCGGACCCGAACCAGCCGGTGAGCATGATCACCGAGAAGTAGTCGTCGGGGGAGCTGATGAGACGGAGGTGCGGAAGGGTGAAGCGCCGCACGATCCGGTATAGGCCGATCAGGAAGGCGACCCCCAGAATCCCCATCACCGTCGTCCCCACCGCCGGGATCTCCACCGCCGGCCGGTAGAGCGAGCTCACGAAGGCGAGCCCGATGCCGGCGGCCACGCCGAGGTGGAAGAGGATGAAGGTCGCGTAGAAGGGCAGGCCCTTCCGGGTGCTCTCCATGGCCCAGGGCATGAGGACGTTGCCCAGCGAGTAGAAGCCTCCCCTGGTGGCGTTCGTCTTGTCGGGCCGTCCGGGCGGCTGGCGCTCACGGGCGTTGCGGAACTGGTGCAGCCAGACGAGGCGCACGGTATAGACGAGGACCATGATGGCGAGAGCGATCCAGTGGATCGTCTCCGCGGTGGCCAGGAGCGTGCTGGGCTCATGGTGCTCCATTTCAGGCTCCTTCCTGGATCCGGGCCTCGAAGGCCCCGCGCTCGCGGGAGTCCGGGATCACGAACAACACCGCCCGGAGCCCGGTCTCGCCGGCGAGGTGCTCGACGACGGCGTCGACCAGCACCCGCGCGCAGAGGTCCACCGGCACCTGGTAAAGGCCCGTGCCCATCGGGGGAAACGCCAGGGTCTCGACCCCGTTCTCGTCGGCCAGCCGAAGGGCCGCCTGCGCGGCCCGGCGGAGCTTGCCCTCCTCGTCCGGCTCGCAGAACTTGGGACCGTTGGCGTGGATGATGTGCTTCGCCTTGAGGAGCCCCGCTGTGGTGATGACCGCCTCGCCCACGGGACACGTTCCGATGGCGTCGAGGGCCTCCTGGATCTTGACGCCCCCTCGCTGCTGGATGGCGCTCCCGTGACCCGAGCCCAGCTTGACGTCCTCCGTGATGTCGTAGACGAAGGCGTCGACCTCCATGGCCGTGATGTCGTCGCGCACCAGCCTGATGAACTTGTCTCCGATCTTCCGTTCCACCATGTGCTCCACCATCACCGGTGTCATCCCGTGGGGCTCCTTTGCGCGACTCCCCTGGCGGTGGCCGGCGTCTTGCGGGCTCGACGGCGGCCGCGCCGGGGCCCGTGCGACGCGGTGCACGGATCGGGGCCGTCGGGGGTCGAGGCCAGAGCGGCGGGCGTGATGCCGCCGTGCTCGGCCAGCCAGTCCGCGTCCATCAGATCCGCCAGCGTGAGCGAGTGCAGGGTGTCTTCGATCCGCCGGTTGAGGAGACAATACAGGGCCCTGGTCTCGCAGCGGACCGCCCGCTCGCAGAGGGACGGCCTTCGCACGCAGTCGACGAGACAGACCTCCCCGATGGAGGCCTCGACCACGTCCCCGATCCGGATCCCCGCAGGCTCCGACCCGAGCATGTAGCCGCCCTTGCGGCCCGCCACGCCGCGCAGGAGACGGGCTCGGCGCAGCCCCATGGCCAGCTGCTCCAGGTAGCCGTGGGACAGGTCGGTTCGGAGGGCCACCTGGGCCAGGGGCACGGGGTTCTTCCCGCCCCCATGGCGAGCGATGTCGAGCATCACGCGAAGGGCGTATCGAGCCCGGGTCGAGAGCTTCATCCGTCCTCCCCGCGCTCAATTACCCACCATTCTGGTAGGCAATTTCCATGAGCCTCTTGCCTCAGTTGACCGGCTCTTTGTCTCACCCGGGAGAACCGGGCGGGGGCGCCTCCCAGGACGGAAGGACGCAGGTCGGGTCAGGACGACCAGGACTGGAGCTGGATGACGTTGTCTTCCGGGTAGAAGCGCGAGAGCCGCTTCCAGTCTCTCGCGACGATCCTCACGTGTCCGAAGACCGGCTCCGCCGAGCTCATGGCCGCCCTCCCGCTCGCCCCAGGTCCCTCATCCTATCCGAGGCGCCGGGGACCCGAGGCGAGCGGCGGGCGGGTGCGTCACGCCCGCCGAGCCGTCACTCGAGCGGGATGCGGTCCTTGTTCTCGGCCAGCCAGACGTCGAAGCTCTGCAGGGCCGGGTTGAGCTCCCTCGTCCTGTCGACGCTGCGGGGGCCACAGAAGGCGTCCTGGAAGTCGCGCTTGAACTGGAACATGTTCCCGAGGTCGTCCGCTCCCGGGAAGCCAAATCCGCGGTAGACCTCCGGCGGCACGTCGTTGTACTTGACCTCGTCGCCGAGGGCGCGGCCCAGGGCGGCCGCCATCTCGGCACCGGTCAGGTGCTCGCCGGCGATGGCGACGGTCTTGCCGACCAGCCCGGGGCCCTTCTTGAAGATCCCGTAGGCGGCCTTGCCGATGTCGACCGCGGCGATGCCGGGCAGCTTGCCCGTGCCCATCGGCATGGTGATGGCGAGGACGCCGTCGGGTCCCTTCTTCGGACCCATCCCGAAGTGGATGAAGTTGTCCCAGTAGAACGACGTCAGGAGGAAGGTGGTCGGCACCCCGAGCTCGGTGAAGATCGCGTTGCCCTCGCCCTTGGCGTCGAAGTGCGGCACCTTGTACTTCTCCTGGAGCGTCGGCATGCGGTCGTCGGTCAGGGGAACCCACTTCCGTGTGTCCTCGAGCGTCGACCAGACGACGTGCTTGAGGCCCGTCTCCTTCGCCGCCGTCGCCATCGCCCGGATCTGAGCGAGCTCCTTCTCCGGCGAGAAGTGCTCCCAGAAGAAGGTGACGCAGTAGGCCCCGTAGGCCCCGGCAAACGCCTTCTTCAGGCTGCCGACGTCGTCGACGTCGGCCTCGACGACCTCGGCCCCGAGCTTCGCGAGGCCCAGGGCCTTGTCGGAGCTCGCCTTCCTCGTGATGGCCCGCACGGCGAAGCCGCCGTCCGGGTCGGCGAGTATGGCCCTCACCAGGCCGCTACCCTGGGCTCCGGTGGCTCCCACTACGGCAATGATCTTCTTCTCAGGCATCGACTCTCCTCACTTCGATTGACAGGGCCCTCAAACGACTCGGGGGCGGCACGCTCCACTCTCCGGCTCGCGCTCACGAGCGATCCGATCGCCCTTCGGTGTCGCCACCCCTCGACCGCTGCCGTCACGGCGCAGACGGCGAAACGGCCCGGGGTGACCGGGTCCGATGGGCTCTCGTTGACCGGAATGGAAGCTGCGTCCATCGTAACCCAGGTCGCGCTTTCGGGGAATGACGCCGGGAACGGGCCACGGTGGGGGCCGGTCCAATCCCCGGGCAGGGCGGGCGGGGCGCCTCGGCCGAGCTCAGGCGAAGATGTCGAGGGCGACGTCGAGGGAGGGGGCGCTGTGGGTGAGCCAGCCGAGAGAGAGGAGGTCCACCCCGGTCTCGGCGACCTCACGCACGTCGTCGGGGCGGATGCCTCCCGAGGCCTCGGTCAGCGCACGTCCGCGGGCGCGGCGGACGGCCTCGCGCAGGGTCCCGAGGTCCATGTTGTCGAGCAGGATCACGTCGACGCCGAGCCCCAGGGCCTCGTCGAGCTGCTCGAGGGTGTCCACCTCCAGCTCGACCTTGACCATGTGGCCCACGCCCTTCCGCACGCGCTCCACCGCGGGGGTGATTCCCCCGGCCACGGCCACGTGGTTGTCCTTGATCAGCACGGCGTCGTCGAGGCCGTAGCGGTGGCTCTCTCCCCCTCCGACCAGGACGGCGTACTTCTCCAGGGCCCGGAGCCCGGGAGTGGTCTTGCGGGTGCACGCGACCCTCGTGGGCAGCCCCTCGAGGCGCCGGACCACGTCTCGCGTCACGGTGGCGATCCCGCTCAGGTGCCCCAGGAAGTTGAGCGCCGTGCGCTCGCCGGTGAGGAGCGCGCGCGCCGTGGCGCGCACCCGGGCCAGGACCTCCGCCCCGGCCACGCGGCTCCCGTCGGGCTGCAGCACCTCTGCCGTCGTCGCCGGGTCGAGGGCACGGAAGACGGACAGGGCCACCTCGAGACCGGCCACGCAGCCCGGAGCCCGGGCGACGATGGCCGCCTCTCCGGAGCGGTCGGCGGGGACGGTGGCGTCGGTCGTGATGTCCCCGGCCCGCCCCAGGTCCTCGGCGAGAGCGCGCCGCACGACATCGTCGTACAGCAGGGGGGGCAGGGCGGGGCTCACGCCGTAACCACCTGACGCTCCCTCGGCGGCGACGGGATCGGCTCGATGGCCAGCTGCTCCCGGTCGCGGCTCCGGCTCAGGACGATCCGTCGCGCCCAGGCAGTCCGGGTGTCGGGGTGGTCGGCGCGGAAATGCCCCCCACGGCTCTCCGGTCGCGCCAGCGCGGCGCGCGCCACGAGGCGCGCGACGGTGCAGAGGTTGTGAGCCTCCGAGACGCCCCGGGGAAGCTCGGCGGCCAGGACGTCGATCTCGTCCAGGGCGTCCCTCAGCCCTTCACCGGTGCGCACGAGGCCGACCTTCTCCCACATCAGCCGACGCAGGCGGACCGACTGCCCGTGTCCCACCGCGGAGTCCGCCAGCGCCGCCGACACGACCTCGGGAGGCGGGGGCGACGCGGGCCGAGGGCCCCGGGACAGCTCCTTCCCCACCGAGCGGGCCACCCGCGCACCGTAGACGAGGGCCTCGAGGAGGGAGTTGCTGGCCAGCCGGTTGGCGCCGTGCACGCCGGTGCAGGCCACCTCTCCCGCCGCCCAGAGCCCCGGGCGCGACGTGCGCCCGTCGGCGTCCACCAGGACGCCCCCCATGTGGTAGTGCGCCGCCGGGGCCACCGGGATCGGCTCGACCCGGGGGTCCAGCCCGTGGGCCCGACAGGCCTCGAAGACGGTCGGGAACCTTGCCGGGAAGGCGTCTCCCACGGCCGCGAGGGCATCCAGGAGCGGCCGGCGGCCCTGGGCCAGGGCCTTCCAGATTCCCCGGGCCACGATGTCGCGGGCCTGCAGCTCCCCCCCGGGGGCGTCGAAGATCGGACGGTCGTGCTCGTCGACGAGCCGGGCCCCCGCACCGCGCAGGGCCTCGGTCAGAAGGGGCATCGGGTCCTCGCCGACGTCGAGGGCGGTCGGGTGGAACTGGACGTACTCCAGGTCGCCGAGCCGCGCCCCGATCCTCCAGGCCAGGGCGAGGCCGTCACCGGTGGCTTCGACCGGGTTCGTGGTGCGGGAGTAGACCTGGCCGATGCCCCCGGTGGCCAGGACGACGGCACGAGCGCGGTGGAGGACCAGGGCGCCGTCGCGATGCCGCACGAGCACACCCGCCAGCCGTCCGCCGTCGGTCACCAGCTCGAGGGCAAAGCTCTCCTCGAACACGGTCAGCCCGCTCACCCGCCCCAGGGCGGCGCCGAGGGCACGGACGATCTCGGCTCCGGTGGCGTCCCGCGCGTGGAGGATGCGCTGCCGGGAGTGGGCCGCCTCGCGGGCCAGGTCGAGCTCCCCGCTGGCGTCACGGTCGAAGCGCGCCCCCAGCTCGATGAGCGCGGCGAGCCGCTCCGGACCCTCCGCGGTCAGCCGGGCCACGGCCTCGGGATCGCCCACCGCGCCCCCGACGGCCAGGGTGTCGGCGGCGTGGAGGGCCGGGGTGTCGTCGGGGCCCACCGCCCCGGCCACCCCGCCCTGGGCCAGGGGGCTGTTCCCGGTGCGCGAGAGGGGCCCCTTGGCCAGGAGGTCCACCGAGCGGTCGGCCAGGCCGAGGGCCACGCTCAGCCCGGCGGCGCCGGCGCCGATCACCACCACGTCGGCATCGCGGATCTCGTCGGGCCGCGTGCTCATCGGCCCTCTCCCCGCCCGACCTCCAGCATCCTCTCGACCGCGGCGCGGGCCCGCTCCGCCACCTCCGCCTCCACCTCCACCCGGTGCTCCATCTGCTGGAGCGCCCGGAGGATGTTGGGCAGGGTGATCCGCTTCATGTGCGGGCAGAGGTTGCAGGGGCGGATGAACTCGGTCTCCGGGAACTCCACCGCCACGTTGTCGCTCATGGAGCACTCGGTGATGAGGACCACACGGGGTGGCCGGTGCGCGGCGAGGTGCTGGATCAGTCCGGAGGTCGAGCCCACGAAGTCGGAGGCGGCCAGGACGTCGGGCGGGCACTCCGGGTGGGCGAGGACGGCGATGTCCGGGTGCTGCCGGCGGTAGGCCTCGATCTCCTCCCCGGTGAAACGCTCGTGCACCTCGCAGTGCCCCTTCCAGAGGACGATCTCGGTGTCGGTCTGCGACGCCACGTAGCGCCCCAGGTACTCGTCGGGCAGGAAGACGACTCGTTCCGCCTTCAGGGACTCGACGACCTCCACCGCGTTGGCCGACGTGCAGCACACGTCCGACTCCGCCTTCACCGCGGCCGAGGTGTTGACGTACGTCACGACCGGGGCGCCCGGGTAGCGCTCGCGGAGCAGGCGCACGTCGGCGGCGGTGATCGACTCGGCGAGGGAGCAGCCGGCCTCGAGGTCCGGGATGAGAACGGTCTTCTCCGGGCTCAGGATCTTGGCGGTCTCCGCCATGAAGTGGACGCCGGCCATCACGATCACGTCGGCGTCGGTGTCCGCGGCCATGCGTGCCAGGGCCAGAGAGTCGCCCTTGAGGTCGGCCACCCCGTGGAAGATCTCCGGTGTCTGGTAGTTGTGCGCCAGGACGACGGCGTGTCGCCTCGCCTTCCACTCGCGTATGGCGTCGACGTACGGGGCGTGGACCGGCCACTCCATCTCGGGCACGACGCGGCGCACCCGCTCGAGGACGTCCGCGGTGCGACGGGCCACCTCCGGCGTGTAGCGCGGTTCCTCTCCCGCCGGGGTCGGGGCCGTGCTCATCTCGGGCCTCCTTTTATGCTCCCCATGAGCATAATAGGTGTTACAAGAAAGGGCGGCCATACCGCCCAAATCACCCTCAATATGCTACTTCGGAGCATAAAAGTCAAGGCGGCGTCTGGCGGCGGGTGGGCGAACTACTCTACCGACGCCCCAGGCCCACGCCGGGAGCGAGGCGCTCCCGCAGGACCTCACGCCGGAAGCGGAACAGCTCGGCCGGGCGGCCCACGCCCTGGGGCTCGACCACCCCGGTTCCCTCGACCAGGCCTCCCTTCTCGACGAGGCGACGGAAGTTCTGCTTGTGCAGGCGAGCCCCGGCCAGGGCCTCGACCACGCGCTGAAGGCGCAGGAGGGTGAAGGTCGGTGGCACCAGCTCGAAGACCACCGGCCGGTACTTGAGCTTGCCGCGCAGACGCCCCAGGGCGGTGGCCATGAGGCGCCGGTGGTCCAGGGCCATTGACACTCCCAGCACGGCGGGCTTCCCCGCGGAGGTCTTGCCGCGATCACGGCGCGCCTCCCCGACGAGGCCGGCCTCGTAGAGCAGCTCGTACCTCTCCAGCACCCGCTCGCCCCCGAACGCGACACCGCGCAGGCCGAAGGCGATGTCGGCCCGCTCGCGGCGGGCCCGCCGGGTCTGGGCGTCCGAGGCCTTCCCCGCCCAGCGGGCCAGCGCCGGGGCGATCACGCCCTCGATCAGCTCGGGGCGGCCGGTGCGGGCGTCCTCCCAGGGCAGGAACTCGTAGAAGCCCCGCCAGCGGGCCCGGCCCCCTCCGGCCACCCGGCCCTCGCGCACGAGAGCGAGGTAGGCGATCGAGAGGACGCGGGGACCGCCCGCCCGCTCCCGGGGGTCGCGGTGACGATCGCCGAAGGTGTACAGCTGCTCCGCATAGCCGAGCTCGAGGCCGGTCTGCTCGTGCACCCAGTCGCGCAGGCCCAGCTCCAGGGTGCGGTGACCGGCGGGGTCCAGGGGACCGAAGGGGAGCGCTGTCTCCTGAACGCCCGCTTCCTGCGGCCCGCGCTCCTTGCGCTCCACCGTCAGCAGCCGCGGCTCCTCGTCGGTCACCGCCACGATGACCGCGTTCAGGCCGACGATGAGGGAGGGGGACACCCGCGCTCTCCTACCGCGCTCGCCAGCCCCCGAACCGGCTCACCCCGGTGGGGGCTACGATGCGGGCCTCACCGGCGAAGAACCATGCCGGCGCGACGAGGGCGGGCAGTGAGCGGGGCACGAGGCACCTCCGGGTTGAACGCCGAGAGGACGCTAATGGGGTCCCTCGGGCATGTCAAGACACGCGCGCCCCTCGAACGGCCGTTCGCCGTCCTCACGGGTAGAATCGTCGCGAACGGAGGATACCGTGAGAGCGACGCGACCTGTCCGGCTGCTGGTTCCGCTGATCCTGGTCGCGCTCTCCCTCCTGGCGGTCTCCGGCGCCGCCGAGTCCCCAGCCAACGTGGTGCTGGTCTTCGCGGACGACCTGGGGTACGCGGGGAGCACGGCTACGCCACCGCGATATACGGCAAGTGGCACCTGGGGCACCTCCCCCCCTTCCTGCCCACGCGTCACGGCTTCGACGACTACTACGGACTCCCCTACTCGAACGACATGTGGCCTTTCCACCCCGAGCGCCCGGACGACTATCCCCCGCTGCCCCTCATCGAGGGCGAAGAGACCATCGAGACCAATCCCGACCAGTCGAAGCTGACCGGCGCGTACGGGCGGCGGGCGGTGGCCTTCATCGAGGCCCACCGCGACCAGCCCTTCTTCGTGTACCTCCCCCACTCGATGCCCCACGTCCCGATCTTCGCGTCGGGCGGCTTCCGCGGACGAACGAAGCGAGGACTCTTCGGGGACATCATCGAGGAGATCGACGATACCGTGGGCCGCATCCTCGAGGCTCTCGAGCGGCTTGGGCTGGACCAGAACACCCTGGTGATCTTCACCTCCGACAACGGGCCGTGGTTGTCCTATGGCGACCACGCCGGCTCCGCCGGTCCCCTCCGCGAGGGAAAGGGGACCTCCTTCGAGGGGGGTGTGGCCGTGCCCTTCGTGGCCCGCTGGCCGCGGCGGATCCCCGCGGGCACGGTGACGAGCGAACCCGCCATGACGATCGACATCCTGCCCACGATCGCCAGCTTGACGGGGGCGCCGCTTCCCCGGCTGCCCATCGACGGGAAGGACATTCGTCCGCTGCTCCTCGGCGAGCCGGGCGCGGCGTCTCCCCACGAGGCCCTCTTGTTCTACTGGGGCCGGCATCTCCAGGCGGTGCGGAGCGGGAAGTGGAAGCTCCACTTCCCCCACGAGTACCGGAGCCTGGGCGGACCCGCCGGATCAGGCGGGATGCCCGGCAAGTACATCCAGCGCTCCATCGACCTCGCGTTGTTCGACCTCGAGGCCGATCGCTCCGAGACCACCAACGTCGCGGCGCGACATCCACACGTCGTCAGGCGGCTGGAAGCCCTCGCCGAGAAGGCGCGAGCCGAGCTCGGCGACTCCGCTACCGGGCAGAGGGGACGCGGCGTGCGTGAGCCGGGTCACGTGAACTGATTCTCTTCGCCGTAGACCTCACATTTCCCATTGACAGAAGTGACTTCGCTGCCTACCTTGTGGAGCGCTGTGTTGAATGGAGTGCAGATCGAGATGACGAGCTTGTTCAGTGCGACGCGCTGGTATGCGCGGCACCCGGTGTGCCCGCGCGACCTTCGTGTGCCTGGTTCCCGCAAGGAGGGGGCTGCGCCCTAGAGACGGCCTGAGCTCGTTTCACGTCTGGAGGCCTTCCGGGGAGCGATCCCGGAGGGCCTTTTTGTTTTGTGGCGATCGGCAGCGCCGATCGAAGAGGAGGAGTGCGTGCGTTCGGAGCCCCTGTAGCCCAACTCGGCAGAGGCCGCCGGCTCAGACCCGGCGCGTTGCAGGTTCGAATCCTGCCGGGGGCACCAGACGACGTGAAGGATGACGATGCGGTGGCGAACGCTGAGAGGCGAGCGGATCGAGGACGTGCTGAGCTTCGTCCGTGACAACGCGGCCGAGGGGCAGAGCGTCCACGTGGGGACGGACTCGCTCCAGCTCCGGCAGGCGACGCGTTTCGTGACGGTCGTGGCGATCCTGAACCCGGGGCGGGGCGGGCGGGCGGCCTTCACCCGCGAGACGTCGCCGCGGATCACGTCGCTGCGCCAGCGGCTCATGCGCGAGGTGTGGCTGTCGGTGGACCTGGGACTGAGGCTCGACCCGGTGGTGCCGGGGGACCTGACCGTCCACATCGACGCCAACCCCGTCGTGACGCACCGGAGCAGCGCGTACGTCCAGGAGCTTGTGGGCCTGGTGGTGAGCCAGGGCTTTCGGGCGCAGGTGAAGCCCGAGAGCTGGGCGGCGACCCACGCCGCGGACCGAATGGTCCGCGCCGCGGCCTGCCCGCCCACGACGAGGCCGCTGTCTCCCGGGCCGGCGGCGCACCCGCCCCGCACGGCGGTCGGCAGGGTGCGTTCCGTGCACGGGTTCTGACGAAGGGAGGTGTCGGCACAGATACCAGCCTGTGACGCTGGTGGTTGGCTCAGCTAGGCAGAGCACCGACTGCGAGATCGGAAGTCGCAGGTTCGAATCCTGCACCACAACTGTCGTACCCGTCGCACGCCTTCGGGGGACGTGCGCCGGCCTGTCGGTCCCGTCCCTACGCCCCCACGGGTCGAGGCGGGGCAGCACCGAACGGTGTCCTGCAGCACACGGATACCGGCCGGCCCGAAACGTCCCGAGCGCCCCGGCGCCCGAGACGCCCGGTCCGAAGCGCCCCCACCTGGGCTTCTCCGGGCTCTCGGGCGCCGGCTGGTGGCAGGACGGAGAGGGCCGCGCCTCAAGCGTCGCTCCACACCCGAAGGTGCGGCGGGCCCGGTGGCTCGTCCTCCGGAGGTTCTTTCGCTGACGTCGTCGTCGTTCATCGTTGTCGTTGTCGTGCCGTCTGGACCGTTGGTCGTACGAAAGGAAGGTGCCCCGTGTGGGCGATCGTTCGTCGGATCAAGATCCGGGAGTACGAGCGCGGTCTCGTCTTCCGGGAGAACTCGTTCGAGGGCGTGCTGCGTCCGGGCGTCCACTGGCTGTGGGATCCGCTCCTGCGCCTGCGGATCGACCGCCTGTCGGTCCGTTACGCCTGGATCGAGCACGCGGAGCTCGACCTCATGGCGCGGTCGCGCGAGCTGCGGCACGAGGCACGCATCGTGGACCTGAAGGACCACGAGCGGGCCATCGTCCGCATCGACGGCCGTGTCGAAGCGGTCCTGGGGCCGGGTCTGTACGCCCTGTGGACCGTCTTCCATGCGGTCGAGGTCGAGGGCGTCAACGCCCGTGGCGCGCTGTTCGAGCACGCCGACCTCGCGGCCATCTCGATGGCCCGTGGAGCGTCGAGGCTGCTCGAGGCCGTCGTGGTCGAAGCGGGCCAGGTGGGCCTCCTCTTCCGCGACGGGCGCCACGAGGCGACGCTCGCCCCGGGAGTCTACGGGCTCTGGAAGGGCGTCGCCCGAGCGAAGGTGCTCACCGTCGAGGTGCGCGAGCAGGTGCTCGACGTGGCCGGCCAGGAGATCATGACCGCGGACAAGGTCACCCTGCGACTCAATGCGGTGGTGACCTACAAGGTCGCGGATCCCCTGGTCGCGGTGACCACCGTCGAGGACCACCGTCAGGCCCTCTACCGTGAGGCGCAGCTGGTGCTCCGTGCCGGAATCGGCGCGCGGGACCTCGACGCGCTCCTCGGAGAGAAGGACGCGGTGGCGCGCGAGCTCGACGGGGCGCTCCGTGCGCGCGTGTCCGCGATCGGACTGGAGGTCGTCTCGCTGGGTATTCGTGACGTCATCCTGCCCGGCGAGATGAAGGAGCTGATGAACAAGGTCACCGAGGCCCGCAAGGCCGCGGAGGCGTCGCTCATCACGCGCCGCGAGGAGACCGCGGCCATGCGGTCGCAGGCCAACACCGCGAAGATCCTCGAGACCAACCCGACGCTCATGCGCCTGCGTGAGCTGGAGGTCCTCGAGAAGGTCGCGGACAAGGCCAAGCTGTCGGTCGTGGTCGGTGAGGGCGGCCTCGCCGATCGGGTCGTGAAGCTGCTGTAGAGACGTGCCCGGGGGACACGCCGACCGTGCCCCCGGTTCCCTTCCGGACCTCACCGGGCACCCCCGCGATCCCGGCTCGGCAGCGGCGGAAGCGGCCAGTCTCGCCCCAAAAATATGAAATTGAACTTCATGTTCTGCCACACAAATGGCTCAAGTATGGAAGAATCCGGAGTGCATCCGGCGCCCGCGGGAGCCGGAGGGCTGTCGCTTCGAGAGCATGACCAAAGCCGGGTGGAGGCATCGGCAGCGGCGTCTGGGCACTGGCCCTGATGGGAGCACTGGTGTGCTTCTCGGGGGTCGCCGGGGCCGGGGGCCTGCGAACCCGTACCGACTTCGGCCTCGAGAACGTCGGCCGCCCGCTTCGACCCGAGACCCGCTACATCGTGCTCCACACGACCGAGGGGCGCGAGACTGGATCCCTCGGCAAGCTGCGCAACCCCTGTCTGGAGAACGGATGTGAGCGAGCAGCTGGTGTTTCGGCTCGTGTTCGCCACCTTGTTCCTGTTGCTCTTTGCGGTCGTGGGCACGTACCGGAGACGGGCGCAGAGGGGGCGGCGGATCGACTACTCCAAGGAGGGAGGCGCGCTCTTTCTCGCTCTCCGGCTGGGTGGCCTGGCATTGTGGGCCTATTGTGTCCTCTACATCGCGTACCCGAAGCCCCTGGCCTGGTCGTTCCTCGCGATGCCGTCCGAGTTGCGGTGGCTCGGCGCCGGCGTGGTTCTCGGGGTGCTGCCCTTCCTTGCCTCCGCGCAGCGCGCCCTGGGCCGCAACGTCTCGCCCACCGTGACGACCCACGAGGACCACCAGCTCGTGACCAGCGGCCCCTATGGGTGGGTGCGAAACCCGCTGTATGTGGCCGGCGCGCTGGTCTTCACCGGCCTGGGACTCGTCTCGTCGAGCTGGTTTCTCGTCGCCGCGGCGGTGGTCGCGCTCTTTCTCGTGTGGCTCCGTTTGCCTCGCGAAGAGGCCCAGCTGGAAGCCCGGTTCGGTCAGGAGTACCGTGACTACGTGCACCGCACGGGGCGGTTCCTGCCCCGGTGGCCGCGTTGACGCGTGAGACGGCCTGCCGGCCGGCAAGGCGGGCTCAGGCCTCCTGGGGCTCTTCCCTTGGAAGGACCTTCTCCAGCATCTGCCGCCAGGGCTTTTCGAATCGGGCCACGGCGTCGCGTCCCTCGCCCCAGGCGGCCAGCCAGAGATGCGGGCGCGCCGCGAAGACCTCGATGCGGAAGATCCCGTCATCGAGGCCGTCCACCGTCATCGCAAGCTGTCGTGAGGGCTGGAAGTCCAGAACCGTTCCCTCGAAGACCGTCCCCTCCCCCACCGGAAAGGAGTGGCGGTCGCCTTCCGAAAGCCCCTTCTGGTCCGGGGCGCCGAAGCCCGCGCGCACCACGCGGTCCCACACGTCGGGACTGCTGAGCCCGGTCTTCGGCCCGACGAGGAAGATGGCGTGGCGGTCGCGACCGTGGTGGCGCTCCAGGTAGTGGCGCAGGCTCCTCAGCTCGAACGTCCAGCCGATTCGGATCCCCTCGTACTCGTCGTCCCAGTCGGCGCCCCGACCGAAGCCGGAGTGGACCAGGCGCAGCGCCGTGCGGCCCCCGCGGGCCTCGAGGTGATAGTCCACGGCCAGCTCGGCCGGGCGGCCGTCCTTCTTGCTCGTCGTGGGCCACGTCGTCCGCAGGTGGCGCTCGGGCTCGAAGATCTCGATCCGGCTCTCCCCCTCGAACTCCCCCTCCCAGGACATCCAGTAGCGGCCACCCACGCGGGGCTCCATCTCCGCCCTCAGCGGGAACCACCGGACCAGCTCCTTGGCGTTGGTCAGGGCCTGCCAGACCGCACCCTTGGGAGCGTCGATCTCCATCGTCATCTCGATCGTGCGCTCGTCGCTCTTCCTCATCGCTTCTCCCCCTTCTTCCCCGTCCTCCTGTTCGACCGTCCGTGGGCCGCCGCCTTGCCGTCTCGCCCGCCGGGAGCGGGATATCCCCCGACGAAGAAGCGGAACCGACGCCCCCCGGGCGCACTCTCGTCGTGGTGCTTCGCGGCCAGCCGGGCCAGCGCTGTCGCGAGCTCCTCCGCGAAGGTGTTCCTCGCCTCCGCGCTCGCGAAGCGCACCTCGCCGGTCAACGTCAGCGTCGCCAGCCGTTTCCCCGCTTCCTCGGCGCGCTCCTGCATCTCTCCGATGTCCCGCACCGCCTGCCCCGCCGTCGCGACCAGGTACGCCGCCGAGAGGCGGTCCGGGATGCGCTCGGGGTCGGAGCCCAGGGCCCCCAGGGCCTCGGGGCTGATCGCGTAGGAGCGCGCCGTGGCCTTGACGACCCGCTCGGTGCAGTTCCCCCGCCGCCGCTCCTCGACGAGCTGGACGAGGCCGCCTTTCTCCAGCTCCCGGAGGTGGTAGTTGACCTTCTGCCGGGGCAAACCCAGGCGACGCGCCAGCCCCGATGCGGACTCCGGCTCGCCGAGCCCCTCGAGGATCTCCTGACGCAGGGGCTGCAGGAGCGTCGCTGCCGTCTCCCGGCTCCGAATGACGTCGAGCGTTCGGGCCGCCGAGGCCTTCTTCATGAATGACAACCTACGACCGACAAATTGATTTGTCAAGAAGAATCCTCCGTTCAGTCCTCAGGACCCCTCCAGCGCTGCGGAGGAAGGCTGCCGGGCCATCCGGTGGCAGAATGCGCCCATGGCCTGGGAGAAAGAGATCGAGGTCTGCCGGCGCGTGTCCCGCAAGGCCGGCAAGCTGGCCCTCGAACACGCGGCCCGCGGGGTGGAGAGGGAGGACAAGGCCGACGACTCCCCGGTGACGGAGGCCGACCGGGCCTGCGAGGAGCTCATCGTCACCGAGCTCGGGAAGGCCTTCCCGGAGGACGGCTTCCTCGGCGAGGAGGGCGTGAACGACCCGGGGTGGAGCGGGCGCCGCTGGATCATCGACCCCGTCGACGGGACCCGCGATTTCCTGCGGGGTCTCCCGACCTGGAGCAACCTCATCGCCCTGGAGGCGGAGGGGGAGATCGTCCTGGGCGTCTGCAACCTGGTCGCCCAGGAAGAGCTCTACTGGGCGGTCAGGGGCGAGGGCGCCTGGGTGAACAAGACGCCGATCCGGGTCTCGAGCATCGCGCGCCGCGACCGGGCCATCCTGACCCTGACCGCCTTCAACGACCTCGCCTCCACCCCGCTCGCGGACCGCATGGTGGAGTACATGTCCGGCTATTGGGCGGTGCGGAGCATGGGCGGCTGCCAGGACGCCATCCTCGTCGCCTCCGGCCGGGCGGAGGCCTGGATCGAGCTCAACGCCAAGGCCTGGGATCTCGCGCCGTTCCTGGTCCTCGCCGAAGAGGCGGGCTGCCGCTTCTTCAACTTCGACGGGGGCCGGTCCATCCACGGCGGCAACGCCGTCATCTGTGCCCCGTTCCTCGAGGAGGAGCTGCGGGCTTTCGTTCGGCCCGCCGGCTAGCGTCGCCTAGAAGGCGAAGCCGAACCGGACGTAGAGCGCCACCCGCTCCTCGCTCTCGGCCACCGCGATCGAGACGGTGTTGTTGCGGTTGAGGTAGGCGAGCCACAGCCCCCCACCGAACCCCGGGTGCCACTCGTCCGAGCTCTCCCCGTCCAGGAAGACGCGGCCCACGTCGGCGAGGGCGAACACCCCTATGTCCGCGGGCAGGACCAGGGTCATCCGGCCCAGACGGGTCCGCACCTCGAGGTTGCCGTACACGGCCGCGTCTCCGGCGTAGCGGTTCTGACGAAGCCCACGCACCGTCTGCGATCCGCCGAAGAACCCGCCTCCCCCGATGAACGCCGACTCGTGGAACGGGTACCGCCCCCAGTTCTGCTGCCCGCCCACCCGCACGGCCAGGGTCGTCTCGAACCGGCCCTGGGCGGTGAGGTAGGTCGAGATGTCTCCGGAGAGCTGTCCGAAGGTCTCCTTGACGTCCCACCAGGAGGGGTAGACGGCCCCGGTGGCCCTGAGGTGGACGCCCCGGGTCGCGGCGGCCGCGTTGTCCCGGGTGTCGAGGTCGAGGCGAAGCACCCCGCCGGCCTGGGCGAAGTCACCGGCCCCGTACGGATTCCGCCTCCCGACGAGGGTTCCCTCCTCGTCGCGGGTGGACGCGAACTTCACGACGGGGGCGAGGCTCAGGTCGAGGGCGCCGACGAGCGGAAACCTGTAGGCGGGGGCGAAGAGGTACTGTGTCTGCCTCACCTTGTAGAAGTCGTCGGGCCCGTCGTCGCTGGTCTCGTTTCCCGGTCCGTAGTACCGGAGGATCTCCAGGCCCGACGCGAAGGCGTGCAGGCTCGTGAAGGCCTCCGAGTTCTCCCTCCGGAACTCCCCGCGGTAGTCGAAGCGGGCGCTCTCCGCCCGGAAGGCGTAGCCCCCCCGGATCACGTGCCGGCTCGAGTACGGGTTCTTGCGGAAGCCGTAGGTCCGCCAGTCGATCCCCGTGCCCAGGAAGAGACCGTAGTCGGCGCTCCAGCCCGAGTAGGGCACGCTCAGCACCTGGTGCCCCCAGTCGCGCGGCGGCAGCCAGGGGACGTGGGCCACGGGCACGGGGGCGTCGTAGGGTCGCGTGTCCAGGCTCGTGCCGGGGCCCTCTCGGAGGTCGGTGTCCCCGGAGGCGTCGTAGAAGCGTGTCCCGCCCGTCAGCGAGTCGTCGAGCACGTCTCGTCCCTCACCGCCGATGACACGCAGCCTGATCGCGCCGCGCGGTCCCCGCACCACCACCCGGTCGTCCCCACCATGGAGGAAGACGCGCACCTCGCTCGTCTCGCTCGGTTGAAACCGGCGCCGGTAGATGGGCTCCCCGCTGGCCGTCCCGTCGGGACCGGCCGGGATGAGGGTCACCTCGAGAGCGCCGTCCCGGGCCCACCGGATCTCGGCCACCTCCGGCTGGTCGGTGGCGTGGGCCTCCACCTCGCCGGCCAGGAGCTCGTAGTAGTCGCGGGCGGCCTCGGGCAGGTGGTCGCGACGGCTCCGGAGGGCCTCGATCATCCGCTCGCCGTCGAGAGCGAAATACTCGGGGGGCATCCTGCGCACCGCTCTCTCGATCACCTCGTCGGTCATCCGCTGCTGCAGGTCGAGGGCGATCCGCTCCCAGACCGGCCACTCCAGACCGGTGAGGAGCACGCGGTCCTGCTCCCAGCCGTTCCAGGTGAGCCCGAGCATCTTCGGGTAGTCCTCGCCGAACACCACGAACCGCGGCTGCCGGGGGCGCCCCATCGCCATGAGGAGCCCCTCGTAGCGACTGAAGGCCTGATCGCGGTCCTCGGGGATGGGCAGCCAGAGCTCGCTCCCGGGGAACTTCGCCCAGCGCCACTGCTTCCGGTGGCGGTCCCAGTCCCCGATGAAGACGTCGAGGAGCCGCGCGCGCAGGAACGCCTCGGTGTCGACCCGGTCCGCCGAGCTCCGCCGGAGGGCCGCGTACAGCTCGAGATGGTCCAGGATCTCGGTGGCCCCCTCGAAGCCGGGGTTCGTGTCCGAGACCGGCTGGGGGTAGACCGCGACGGTGCCCAGGGTGCCCGCGAACACCTCCCTGAACCGGCCGAGGGCCGGGTCGTCCCCGAGGACCACGATGCGCGAGTCCACGGTGGGAACGCCGGCCACGCGGCACAGCTCCTCCGCCACCAGCGCCCCCGCCGGGTGGGAGGCGGCGATCTGGTCCTGGACGAGCTCGTCCACCACGGTGTCCTGGAGATCCTCCGGCAGGATGCCCGAGGGATCCTTGTCGATCCCGCGGAAGGTGTAGTCCCGTCCGTCCGCTCCCTTGAGGGCCAGGCCCTTGGACTGCTGCCCCCCGACGCGCATCACCGGCGTCAGCCCGCCGGCGTACGACCCCATGTCCAGGACCTCGGCCTCGATCTCAGTCGTCCACAGGTCCCGGTAGTCGCTGCCCAGCATGAGACGGTGGAGACCGCCGGCGCCGTACTGCTCGCCGGCCACCGCCGGACGCGTGACCGGAAGGGGCGGATCCTCGCCGGCGTCCTGTCCGAAGACCAGCGGGGCGACGGCGAGCAGCGACAGCCCGACGAGGCCCATGCGACACAACCTGATGTGCTGGGTCACTTCGTCTCCTGAGAGTGGAATCGACCGCCAGTACGGGGATTCTATCGAACTCGGCCACCAAAGGGCTAGAATCCAGGCTCTCGGGAGGAAAGAGGGATGCCGGAGCTCCCCGACCTGCTGTACATCCTCTCGCGGCTGCGGGAGCACCTCCTCGGCCGGAAGGTGACGGCTGAGCGCGTGGGCGAGCCGGTGGTCCTGCGCTTTGCCGTCCAGGGCAACCTCTCGCTCCTCCTCGGTCGGGCCCTGGCCGACGCGTTCCGGAGGTCCCATTTCCTCGTCTTCCGCTTCGAGGGGCTCGACCTCGCGGTGAACCCGATGCTGGCGGGGAGGTTCCGGCTGGCCGAGCCCGGCGAGCCCGACGAGAAGTCCCTCGGCTACGCCCTCGGCTTTGGCGATGTGGAGCTCCGCTACCTCGACGACAAGAAGATGGGCAAGGCCTACCTGATCGCCACCGACGACTGGAGGGCGATCCCCGGGATGCAGACGGGCGGCGTGGACATCCTCTCCCACGAGTTCACGCCCGAGCGTTTCGTGAGCCTCCTCAAGCATCGGCGCGACCAGGTGCGGGTCTTCCTCCTGGACAAGAAGGCCGTCGACAGCCTGGGCAACGCCTACGCGGACGAGGTGCTGTTCGAGTCCGGCATCCATCCCAAGACCCTCTGCCGGAAGCTCTCCCACGACGACGCCGTGCGTCTCCACGCCTCCATCGTCAAGGTGATGACGGAGGCGGTGGCGGAGGTGGAGGGACGCGCCGAGCCCATCGAGGTCAAGGTCCGGGACTTCCTGAAGGTGCGCCGGAAGGAGACCTGTCCGCGCTGCGGCTCGAAGATCCGCACCACCGGGGTCCGGGGCATGGACGCGTGGTTCTGCCCGCGTTGCCAGCCCGCCACCCGCCCGGGTTTCGTGGACTGGACGCGCACCGGCAAGTGAGCGGATAATTGGGAGTTAGTTTGATGCCGGTCGACGCGACCGGTGACGTCATTGCAAGGAGCGTGGATGGCCAAGGACGATCTCATCGAGTTGCAGGGAGTCGTGACGGACGTGCTCGCTGGCGGGAACTACAAGATCCGGATCAGCGAGAACCACGAGGTGCTGGGCCGGCTGAACGGGAAGATGCGGCAGTTCCGCATCCGGGTGATCGAAGGCGACCGGGTGACGGTGGGGGTCTCTCCCTACGACCTCAAGCGCGGGCTCATCACCTACCGCGCCAAGTAGGCCCCTGGACCGCCTTCGCGTCGTACTCTTCGACCTCGATCACACCCTTCTCGACTACGAACGGGCCGAACGCGCCGCCCTGAAGGGGGCCCTGCAGGCGCTGGGGCTGCCGTACTCGGCGATCCTCCATGCGGCCTATCGCCGGATCAACGATGCGCTGTGGGCGGCCTACCGGCGGGGGGAGATCTCCCAGCCCGTCCTCGCTCACGAGCGTTTTCGCCAGCTCCTGAAGGAGATGGGGGCTCACCCCCGGGGCGCCCGCCGGCTCAGCGAAGGCTACCTCGACCACCTCGCCCGACGCGGGGACCGCCTGCCCGGCTGCCGACCGGTGCTGGTCCAGCTCCGCAGGAGGTATCGGCTCGGCGTGGTCACCAACGGGATCGACCGCGTGCAGCGCTCGCGGCTCGCCATCGCCCGGCTGGCCCCCCTCTTCGAGGTGGTGGTGACCTCCCAGGGCTCCGGCTTCGCGAAGCCCGACCCGCGCATCCTCCACGTCGCCCTCGACGCCTTCGGCGTCTCCCCGCGCCACGCCCTCTACGTCGGAGACGACCCGCCGACCGACGGCGAGGCGGCCGCGGCGGCGGGAATGCGTTTCTGCTGGATGGATCGGGGCCGCCCGGTGGCCGGTCGTCGGCCGCGGCGGCGGGTCGAGAACCTGAGGGAGCTGCTGCCCATCCTGATGTCCGGCCCCCCGAGCACCCTATAATCACGTCCTCCACCCAGGGAGGTCGCCCAACGGACGCACCCGTCACCATCCCGCGCCTGGCCGCCGCCTCACTGGTCTTCCTGCGCGCCGAGATTCCCCGGGACCACCCCTCGGCCGTGGTCCTGGGGGAGGAGCGGATGGGGGCCGGGGTCGCGGTGGGCCCCAACCGTGTCCTCACCGCCCACTACCTGGTCCTCGGCGCGTCCAGGGTGGAGGTCACGGCCCTCGACGGCCGGGTCAACCCGACCGCCGGTGTCGCCGTCGATCACGAGAGCGGCCTCGCCCTCCTCACCGTGGAGCGGTCGGACCTCGAGCCCGCGAGGATCTCGACGGAGAAGGCTCGCCTCGGTCAGCCTGTCTTCCTGCTCACCTGCACCGGTGAGAAGGAGCGGAGGGGAGCGAGCGGCCACGTCTCGTCGGTCGAGCCCTTCGAGGCGTTCTGGGAGTACATGCTGGACGAGGCGATCATGACCACCGCCATGAACCCGGGCCTGGCTGGCGGGCCGCTGCTCGACGGTCGGGCGCGGGTGCTCGGAATCGTGTCCCTCGGTCTCGCGGCGGTGGGCCGCTACAGCCTCGCGATTCCCGCGCGCCTCTTCGCCCGACGCCGCGCGCTGCTCGAGAGCCCGCAGCCCATGCCGGCCGGGGAGAGGCACGCCTGGATCGGCTTCTACACCCAGGCGCACGACGAGACCGTCACCATCACCGGTGTGGTGTCCGGCGGCCCCGCGCACAAGGCCGGCCTCGAACGCGGCGATATCGTTCTCTCCGTCGACGGCGAGGCGGTGACGACGCTCCGCGAGCTCTACGACGTGCTGTGGCGCAAGGGACCGGGGGAGACTGTGGGCATGCAGGTACTGAGGGACGAGTCGATCCACGTCATCGAGATCGTGGCCGGCGACCGCTACGAGTTCTACGAGTAGGGAGGGGGCATGTCGATCCTCAAGATCGCCCGCATCGGGCACCCGGTGGTGCGCACGGCCGCGAAGCCCGTGCCCAGGAAGGCCTTTGGCGGTGACGTCTTCCAGAAGCTGGTCGACGACATGCGGGAGACCATGTACGAGTACGAGGGCGTGGGCGTCGCCGCGCCCCAGGTCCACTCCAGCCTGCGCCTCGCCGTTCTGGAGGTCCCCGGATCCGAAGACCGCGGCGAGGCGGAGGTCCCCTTCACCGTGCTCGCCAACCCGGTGATCACCCCGCTCGGTCACGAGGTGGAGAACGGCTGGGAGGGTTGCCTCTCGATCCCGGACCTGCGGGGCGTCGTCGCTCGGCTCAAGCGGCTCCGGCTCGAGGCCCTCGATCGTCACGGGAAGCCCTTCTCCCTCGAGGCCTCCGGCTTCTTCGCCCGCGTCATCCAGCACGAGTGCGACCACCTCGACGGTCACGTGTACCTCGACCGCATGGCGGACATGAAGAGCCTGACGTTCATCAAGGAGTTCGAGGCCCACGTCCTGCGGGACGAGGACGAGAGCTGACCGCGAGCCAGGACACCGCCCGGGGACTGGCCGCCACTGCCGCGGCCTTCGCCTTCTGGGGTCTCATCCCGCTGTACTGGAAGCTCCTCGCCGACCTGCCGACCACGGAGGTGCTGGCCCACCGCATCGCCTGGTCCTTCCCCTGCCTCCTGGTCCTGCTCGCCGTCCGCCGCCGCGGGCGCGAGCTGGTTCGAGTGCTGAGCTCGTCCCGGACGCGGTGGCTCCTGCTGGCCTCGACGGCCCTCATCACCGTCAACTGGCTGACGTTCCTCTGGGCGGTCAGCCACGAACGGGTCCTCGACTCGAGCCTCGGCTACTACATCAACCCCCTGGTGAGCGTGTTCCTGGGCTTCGTCTTCCTCGGCGAGCGCCTGCGGAGACCGCAGTCGGTGGCGGTGGCCCTGGCCACCGCCGGCGTCGTGCTCCTGACCGCCCGGCACGGTCTGCCCTGGGTCTCCCTCACCCTCGCCTTCTCCTTCGGCACCTACGGCCTGCTGCGCAAGGTGGCCGACGTGCCGCCGATGCTCGGGCTGTTCGTGGAGATCGCGCTTCTGACTCCGGTGACCGTGGGCCATCTCGTCTGGCTCGGGGCGCGGGGTGAGGGCGCGTTCTCCACCGGGGCCCCCGCCACCAGCCTTCTGCTCGCGGCGGCCGGGCCGGTGACCGTCGTCCCCCTGCTCCTGTTCGCCGACGGCATCCGAAAGCTGACCCTCGCGACGGTGGGCTTCCTCCAGTACATGACCCCCACCGGACACTTCATCCTGGCGGTGACGGTCTTCGGAGAGGCGTTCGACGCCACCCACCTGGCGGCGTTCGCCTGCATCTGGACGGCGCTCGGTCTCTACTCCTACGATCTGCGCCGCCGGCTGGCCGCATCGCGCCGGTTGCTCCGCCCCTTGAGATGACCGAAAGCTGGGCCCGATCCGAGAGGCCCGTCGCCAGATGGGGCCCCTTCCGGGGCGCCGGGTGACGCAAAGCGTTCACTGCCCGTACGTTGCGCGGGCGAAACGGCGATATTTCCTGTTGACTCACCGGTGACGTATGAGCAAACATTTGACTTCCTGAGTTTGAAACTGCTGCGCGAGTGTCTTCCCGCTTCGGTGTGGCGACAACGCGAGGTGCTCTGGTGCCCATGTACCGATGGCTCCGGCGACGCAGACCGGAACAGTTGGGGACCCTCCCCCCGCTGCCCTTCAGGCCACGAGTGTGACTGGAGACGATCGTGCGGGAAGAGAGGACTCACCCCACGCCCCAACTGAGTAATGGTCGTGTGTCCCGGCGCGTCCTGGTGGTCGACGCCGAAGCCGCGAGCGGGCAGGCCACCGAGGCGCTCCTTCGTCGCGAGGACTACTGGGCGGTCGTCACCCACGACCCCGCCGCCGCCGAGAAGCTCGCCCGGGTGGGAGCGGCCGACGTGCTGGCCGTCGACCTCAGCCTCGGCGCCCTCGAGCTCGTGCCCCGGTGGCAGCGACGCCAAGGGGATCCGGCCCCCCGAGAGACGCCGCCCCGGAACGCCGAAGGATACGCGGTGCTCCGGGCGCTGCACAGCGACTCCTCCTGCGCCCGGTTTCCGCTGTTCCTGCTGCGCGCCCGGTCCGACGACGAGCGACGCGAGCCCGCCTGTCGGTTCGGGCTGATCGACTATCTCCCCAAGGCCTCACAGCCCCAGGACCTGGTCCGGGGGCTGGACACCGTGTTTCGCGACGTGGTGGAGCCGGCCCTGCTGCGAGACGAGCAGAGGATGGAGGCGGAGGAAGGGTTGCCGGTCGACACCACCGCGGAGTGGACGAAGAACGTCCGCTACCGCCCCTTCGAGACCGTCCCCAAGCCGCTGCGCACCGCGCTCCTCGTGGACCCCGACCTCGCCTACCGACGCTTCGTGCGCGGGGTGCTGGCCGAGCACGGCTTCGTGGTGTACGAGGCCTCGTCGGCGCTGGAGGCCCTCCAGCTGGCCATCGCCCGTCGGCCCTGGCTGATCGTCTCCGAGGCGAACCTGCCCGACCAGAGCGGCTTCGACCTCTGCTCGCGCATCCGGAACCACGGCCTCCTCCGCCGCACGCCCCTGGCCTTCCTCTCGGACTGGGACGAGCCGGACAAGCGCTACGCCGGTCTCCAGCTGGGGGCCGACGACTACCTCGTGAAGCCCATCACGATCCGGGAGCTCGTCATCCGCCTCGAGCTGATCCTGAAGCGCTACAAGGACCTCCGGCCGGGTGCCCAGCCCGGCACGGGATTCCGCGGGAGCGTGGAGCTCGTGGGGGCGGCGGGCCTGCTCCAGGTCTGCCACCTGAACCGCCTCACCGGCACGCTGATGGTCCGCCACGGTCCGCAGCAGATCAGGGTCTCGTTCCGGGCCGGCGACATCGTCGGCGCCGTCGGCATCCACCTGATCCGGACCAACGGACACGACCCGCAGCCGGAGGAGGTCGTATACACGCTCCTCGGCTGGTCTCGCGGCCAGTTCCAGTTCGTGCCCGTGCCGTCGGTCGACGGCGAGCCCGTCGGGGACAGCTTCGACCAGCTCCTCCTCGAGGGCTGCCGTCGGCTCGACGAGCAGCATCAGTCCCGCGCATCCGGCTCCTGAGCCGGCGGTAGCTCACCCCCAGAGGGCGAGCTGCCGCCCGAACTGGTACAGACCCACCGCCGTCATCGACGCGAAGGCGACCCACAGCGACAGAGTCCAAGCCGGACCGGGGCGCAGGCTCTCGGCGGTGAGCCGGTAGCGCAGGTAGAGGGCGGCGAACGCCAGGAACGGAAGCATCAGCGCCTGGGCGAGCGCTCCCACCATCACCAGGTACACGGGGGCTCCGACGACCATGTAGACGATCACCAGGAAGATGGGGATTCCCACGCACGCGGCCCGCACCAGGCGAGCCCGATGCCCGGGTGACCAGGAGTGAGAGGGACGAAGCAGCACCGCTCCGTCCGCAAAGAGGCGCGCGTTCGAGGCGGTCGAGACGAAGACGGTGGAGAACAGCACGGCAAAGGCCCCGACCAGGAACACGTACCCGCCCGCGGGGCCGAAGGCCTCGACGTACATGCTGGACAGGGCCGGAACCATCTGGCCCCCGCTCACCTCCTGGCCGGTCGCATGCAGGACGGCCGCGCCGAGCAGGTAGAAGCAGATCGTGCCGATGGTGTAGATGGCCATCGAGAGCCAGGCATCCACGTACATCATCCGCAGCCACCCGTTCGCGCGCTCGAGCCACTCCGCGGAGGCGTCCCTGGTCCCGACGAAGCGCGCGTAGCCCTTCTCGAGACACCAGTAGGGGTAGAAGATGAGCTCGGACGCGCCCATCCCCGTCACCCCGAAGGCGGCGAAGGCGACGGTGAAGGAGTCCGGCCGGTGGAAGCCCAGCCCGTGCCGGAGCTGAGCGGCCTCGATCCGGTACGGCGTCCAGTGAAGCCCGACCACTGCCCCGATCGTCACGAGGGTGAACATGACGACCAGCAGGGTGGAGACCTTCTCGACCGGACCGTACCGCCCGCGGCCGAGGATCAACGCACACGCGGCTGCCGGAATCACCGTCCAGATCGCGTGCGCCCAGGCCTCGTCGCGAGTGGCGAACAGCGACGCGATCCCCCCCACCATCCCGGACATCTGGAACAGGGTGCCCACGTACATCAGCAGCCACAGCCAGAGGATCCACGAGACGACCAGTCGCGGGCCGGGCAGGCGATCGAGAGCGGCGAGCGTCGTCACGCCCTCGGAGATCGCGTAGCGGCCGAGCTCGATCTGGACGAAGACCTTGATGAGGCAGCTGAAGACGATGAACCACAGCAGCGTGAACCCGGCCTTCGCCCCGAGCTGCGTGGTGACGATGAGCTCGCCGGAGCCGACGATGTTGGCCGAGATGATCAGGCCCGGGCCGAGATACACGATCATCTCGCGCACGGTGCGCGGAGGTGGTCGACGCGCTTCAGCCTGGCTCATGGAAGGTGACGCGCAGCCCATCCGATTGTCGTGTCGGGCGGCTCCGGTCAAACCGTGACCACGGGGTTCACGAGGGTCCCGATCTCGGGGCACGAGATCTCGACGACATCCCCCTCCTCGAGCCCGATCTCCAGAGGCTGGATGATCCCGGTCCCCGTGGACAGCACCGTCCCGGTGGCGATGTCGTTGCTCCGGAGCAGCCATCCCACGAGCTCCGCCAACCGTCTCTTCAGGCGCCGGGTGCTCGTCTCGCCGGAGAAGACCTCCTCCCCGTCGCGAAGGATGCGACACGTCATGGTCAGGTGGTGGGGATCAGCCACCTCGTCGGGGCTGACGATGACCGGACCGAAGGAGAAGCACCCCCGGTAGATCTTGGACTGGGGAAGATAGAGAGGGTTCTCGCGCTCGATGTCCCAGGCGGAGACGTCGTTGGCGAGGGTGAAGCCGAGGATCGTCCCCCGGCGTCCCAGGACGATGGCGAGCTCCGGCTCGGACGCGGTGAAGGTCGAGTCGTGCCGACGCCCGATCGGCGCGCCCGGTGCCGCACAGCGCCAGGCCGAGGCCTTGAAGAAGAGCTCCGGCCGGTCGGCGTCGTAGACGCGGTCATAGAAGCCGGTCCCCTCCTCCCGGAAGTCCGCGCTGCGGCGGTAGGTCACTCCCGCCCCCCAGACCTCCGGGGGCGTCACCGGACAGGCGAGGCGCCCCGCCGTTCCCTCGACCAGAGCGGCCCATCCGACCTCGGCGAAGGATCCGACGCTCTCCGCCGCGTCGAGCCAGGAGGCGGGGTCCAGACCCCGCTCCTCCTGGGCCTCCAGCAGATCGAGGGTGGTGAGGACCCCGTCGTGCGCCTGCCGGAGGAGCAGCACGCGGTCCCCGCGGAGAACACCGAGACGCGTCCCCTCGTCGCCTTGCGCCTGGAGCCACTTCACCGGTTCACCCCCTCCCCACCGTGTGCCGCGATTCTGGCTCCACCATGGCCGCGGCACAAGCCGGGCCTTCCCCGGCGAGGTGGCAGGCAGTAGGCTTGGGCCGAGTACCGGGACCTTTCGGGAGGAAGAGACCATGAACGCTCCAGCATCGCTCTTTGATCTCACCGGCCGGACGGCGCTCGTCACCGGGGGCAGCCGGGGGCTGGGCAAGGTCATGGCTCGGACCTTCGCGGTGCACGGGGCCGACGTCCTCATCTGCAGCCGGAACGAAGGCGAGATCAGGGCCGCCGCCGCCGAGGTCGCCGGCGGCCTCGAGCGGCGCGTCGAGTGGGCAGTCACAGACCTGTCCGACGCGGGAGAGGCCGAGATCCTCGCCGAAGAGGCCAAGCGCCGGCTGGATCGCGTCGACATCCTCGTCAACAACGCCGGGACGAACGTCCCCCAGCCCATCGACGAGGTCGAGGACGAGAAGTGGACGACGATGATGGAGCTGAACCTCACGAGCGCCATGCGCCTCACCCGCGCCCTCGTTCCGGCCATGAAGGAGCAGCGCTGGGGACGGGTCATCCACGTCTCCTCGGTGCTCGGCCTGGGGGGCAAGGAGGGGCGCAACGGCTACTGCGCCTCCAAGGCAGGGATGATCGGCCTGGCCCGGGCGTCGGCCCTGGACCTCGGGCCCTTCGGGATCACCGTCAACTGCCTGGCGCCGGGTCCCTTCCTCACCGACCTCCCGGGGCGGCTCCTCTCGGACGAGCAGAAGCGGCACTTCTCCGAGCGCACCGCACTCGGGCGGTGGGGCCGCCCCGAGGAGCTCGCCGGCCCGGCGTTGCTGCTGGCCTCGGAGGCCGGGAGCTACATCACCGGGAGCGTGCTTTCCGTGGACGGGGGTTGCCTCATCCGCGTCCTGTGACCGGGGCCTTGTTGCCGGCGTCCGGGCGGTCGGCTAGTCTGTTTCCTTCATGCCCGTTCAGAGCGGCCCCCCCGTCGTCACCCTGCGCAACGCGTCCGCCCATCCGTACGATGGAGCCATCTCCGCGGCCCGGACCTGCTACGCGCCCCGGGTCGTGGGCCCGGAGGAGGTCACCGCCTCCCAGCGCGAGTCCATCGGGCCCTTGACCTTCGAGGCCGGCCACCACACGGTGTGGCAGCACGCCCACTTCGAGTTCGGCCTCGAGAACATCAGCCGGCAGCTCGTGTGGAGCTTCCTGCACTCGCACCCCTTCTACAACTCCGAGCAGTCATCCCAGCGCTTCGTCCGCCTGGACGAGATCCGGGCCCACGTCCCCGAGGGCCTGACCGACGAGGCGCGGGGGGTCTACGAGGAGGCGATCGAGTCGGCCTGGGAGGCCTACCGCCGGCTCACGACCCTGCTGACGGATGACACCCTGCGCATCCTGGCGGACGTCCGGCACCTCACTCCAGGCGCGTCCGAGAAGCGCCAGAGGAAGGTCCGGCGCGAGGCCGAGAAGAAGGCCATCGAGATCGCCCGCTACGTGATCCCGGTGGCGGCGTTCACCTCGATGGTCCACACCGTGTCCGGCATCGTGCTCCACCGTCTGCACCGCATGCTCCTCACCGGCGACGCCCCGGGGGAGTCCCGCGCCGTCGTCGAGGCCATGGTGGCCCACGTCCGGGCGCTGGACCCCGACTTCTTCGAGCGCATCGGCGAGGGGCCGCTGGACCCCGACGACGTGGTCGAGACCCGTCTCCCGCGGGTGGCGGCCGACGGGGACGCCGAGGCCGCCCGCCTGGACGCGCTCCTCGACGGGCGCACGTCGCGCCTGGTGGCCTGGATGGCGGGCGCCGAGGAGACGACGGCGGAGGCGGTCCGGGCGGTCCTGGGCCTGGGCCCCGAGGCTCTGGACGACGACAATGCCCTCGAGCAGCTCCTGAACCCCGCCATCAACCGCTACCGACTGGAGACGCTGCAGCTCTCGGTGCACACGCCCCTGGGGCGGGCCATGCACCACCCGGCCTACACGTTCCTCAAGAAGATCTCCCATACCGCCGACAGCCAGGACCAGCGCCACCGTATGGTCCCGGCCTCGCGTCCGCTGATGACCCTGACCGACACCCGACGGCCGGACTACGTCACTCCCCCCCTCATCGACGCGAACGCCGAGGCCCGGGCCGTCTACCAGGAAGCCATGGAGCGGGCCTGGGGCGCCAAGAACCGGCTCCTCGAGATGGACGTCCCCCTCGAGCAGGCCCTCTACCTCCTCCCCAACGCCAAGGCGCTCCGCTTCCACGAGAGCGGGAGCCTGCTCTACCTCGCCCACAAGTGGGTCATGCGCACCTGCTTCAACGCCCAGGAGGAGATCTACCGGGCCTCCATGGACGAGCTGGAGCAGGTGCGGGCCATCCATCCCCGCCTGGCCCGCCACATGGGCCCGCCGTGCGTTCTGCGCTACCAGCGGACGACGCCCACCTGCACGGAGGGCGAGCACTTCTGCGGCATCCCGGTCTGGCTCAAGTTCCCGGAGGTCGAGCGGCCGCTGTAGCCGCGGCTTCCCCCCGCCACCCGGGATCCCTCCCTTCCCGGGGGCAGAGCCCGGACAGAAGCACGTTGGCGAACCCGTAGGCGAGGGCGTGGGAGGGAAGGCAGACGGCCATCCAGACCGCCGCCGCCCACCGCAGGCGAGGGAAGCAGTCCCGGCTCACGAGCGGGCGGCGTCTCCGGACGGCTCGAGGGGCGGGCGCTCGGCCCCGGCGCCGCTCGCGGCGAAGGCCAGGGCGCGCTCGGCGGCCCGCCGCCCGCTGCGCACCGCCCCCTCGATCGTGGCGGGCAGGCCGGTGTTGGTCCAGTCGCCCGCCAGGTACAGGCCGTCGATCGGCGTCGTGGCTTCCAGTCGAAACGTCTCCGACTCCGGGGTCGAGGCGAAGGTCGCGTTGGGCTCCCGCAGCACGAGCGTACGCTGGATCTGCGCCCCGTCCATCCTCGGGAAGCACCGGCGCAGCGCCGCCTCGGCCGCGCCCACGAGCTCCGCGTTCCTCTTCGGGGCGCTCCGGTAGGCCGCGCTCACGATGAACGCCAGGTGCTGCGGCGCCCCCGCCCGCCCGAACAGACGCCCCTTGTCGAAGACCCACTCGACCTCCGAGTCGCGGAGGCCCAGCATGAGCCCGTCCACCACCACCCGGTCGAGCCACATCTCTATCGAGACGATGGGCGAGCCGCCGAGTCGATCGAGTCCGGCGAACGGGGGCCGCCCCTGCCACTCCTCGGGGAGAAGCGGGACGAGGGCGGGTGCGGGGACGGCGCACACGACGGCGTCCGCGGGCTCGGTGGCCGATTCCGGCTCCCGCCCGGCCTGCAGTTCACGCCGGTCCCGGCCCCGCTGCGCGTAGCGGACCCCGCTCACGCGCCCGCCGGCGAGCTCCACGGCCTGGGCGCGGGCGCCGCGGCGCACGACACCGCCCCGGCCCTCGAAGTACCGCGCCAGCCGCTCGAAGAGAACGCCCCAGCCGCGGCGCAGGAACACGAGCCGGGAGGCCCGGTGGTCGCGCAGGAAGGCCTCCTGGTACACGCGGTGGAAGAGGACCGCGGCGGCTGTCTCCGGGGACTCGTTCAGGATGGCCAGGGCGAGGGGGTCCCAGAGCAGGCGGCGCGCGGCCTCGCCCTGGCCGGTGCGCCGGAAGTACTCGGAGAGGGTGAGGCCGACCGGGGCGCGACCGAACCGAACGGCCAGACCCAGCCGCAGGGCCTGGATCTTCACCTCCAGGGGCACCCGCAGGCCCAGGAGACCGGCCAGGAGGTGCAAGGGGGCGTCGAGCGGCGGGCAGTCGAGGGCGGTGGTGCCCTCGTCGTCCATCCACTCGATCCTCAGGTTCGGCTGTTCGAGCAGGAGGTCTTCGGCGCTGGCCCGCCGGACGAGATCCAGCGTGGCGGTGTAGGCGCCGATCATGAGGTGGGTGCCGTTGTCGATGTCCTCGCCGGTGACGGCGTCGCGGAACGACGTGGTGCGTCCCCCGAGGACACCCCGGCGCTCGAGCAGGACGACGTCGTGGCGCCTCTCCTGGAGCGAGATGGCAGCGCTCAGCCCGGCGAAGCCGCCCCCCACGACGACGATCTTCATGCTCCCCCGTACACCCGCGCTGCCGTGCGGAGCGCGATCCAGGCCTTGCGGGCTCGGCTGAGACGGACGCGCTCTCCACCGATCGGGTAGTCTCGCCCCGCGAGCTCCTCGAGGAGCGCGCGGTAGATCGTCCCCATGATCTCGGCGGCGAGCATGGAGCGCCGGTCCTCCCTCGGCAGCCGCTCGGCGGCGGCAGCAAAGTGTCCTCGCGCTCGGTCGGCCTCGAAGGCCAGAAGCCTCCCGATCTCCGGGCCGCGCGAAGATCCGGACTCGCTGGCGGCAGCCAGGAGGCTCTCCGCATCCAACTCGAAACGCGCGAGATCCTCGAGAGGCAGGTAGAGCCGGTCGCGGGCGGCGTCGGACGCCACGTCGCGGAGGATGTTCGTGAGCTGCAGGGCCAGGCCCAGCTCCACCGCGTACTCGCGCGTGCGCGGGTTCGAGTAGCCGAAGATCTCGATCGACGCCAGCCCCACCGCCGAGGCCACGCGCTCGCAGTAGACGCGGAGGTCGGCGAAGGTCTCGTAGCGGTTCTGCGTCAGGTCCGTGCGACAGCCGGCCACGATGTCCTCGAGCGCGGCGCGGGGGACCGGGAAGCGGGAGACCGTCTCCCCCAGCTCGCGCCCGAGCTCGGTCTCGGGGGTGCCCCCGTAGCACCGGTCGATCTCGGCCAGCCAGTCGTCGAGCCCGGCCTCGCCCCCGCCGTCCTCCTCGTCCACGCAGTCGTCCACGACCCGGCAGAAGGAGTACAGGGCGTAGATGCCGCGCCGCTTCTCGGAGGGTAGGGTCAGGAAGGCGTAGTAGAAGTTGCTCTGGCTCTTCCGCGTGATCCCCGCGCTCGCGCTCCCGGTCATGGGGTCGGCCAGCGCCAGGCCCGCCACGCCAGGGCGGCCTTGTCGAGGGTCGAGTGTGACGGGCGACGGTGGAAGACGTCGGCCCCCACTGCCTCGATGCGGTCGAGGATCGACATCCCTCCCAGCCAGGTCAGCCGCATCTCGAAACGGAGGTCCTTGCCCACGCGGTCGCACAGGGGGCGTCCCCGCTCGAAGAGCGCGCGGGTCCGGGCGATGAGCTCGGCCATCAGCCCCCGGAAGCCGTCGCTGACGCGTCCCGTGCTGAAGTCCCAGGTCCCGACCCCGTGGTGCTTCATCAGCTCCTCGGGAACGTAGATCCGGTCGCGCGCGTAGTCGACGGCGGCGTCCTGCCAGTGGTTGGCGAGCTGGAGCCCGGTGCAGATCGCGTCCGAGAGCGGCGCCAGCCCGGGGTCGTCCTGGTCGAACACGAGGAGCACCAGCCGCCCCACCGGGTTGGCGGAGCGTCGGCAGTAGTCGAGAAGCTCCTCCCAGGTCTCGTAACGGCTCTTCACCGTGTCCTGGCGGAAGGCGGAGAGGAGGTCGAGGAGCAGGTCCTTCGGGACGTCGAGGCGGCGCACGGTCTCGCCCAGGGCCACGAAGACCGGTCCCTCGGCCTCGCCCCGATACGCGGCGTGGAGGAGCGCCTCCCACTGGTCCAGCTTCTCCTGCCGGACTCCCTCGTACATCGGCTCGTCCGCGAAGTCGTCGGCGATCCGGGCAAACGCGTACAGGGCATAGACGTAGGGACGCTTCTTTCGGGGGACGAACAGGCCCACCGGGAAGTTCTCGTAGTGGGCCTTCACCCGGGCCTCGCAGTGGGCGAAGGCCTCTTCCACGCTCACCGTCATTGGCTCGGGATCTTAGCATCGGGGGGTGGCACTGGCCCCGCCGGCGCTTCGGGGGACTGTCGCCGGGGGGATCGGTGTCCGCGGGGTCGCTGGGGTCGTGTGCCCGGAGGTGGTGGCTCACCGGGACGGCAACGCCGTCTCGCCCGCGAGATACCGCCGCAGGCCCGACCCACCCAGCGCGGCTCGAGAGGCCAGGACCGCGAGAAGGGCCACGAGGGGCAGCACGGTGAGGGTGGGCCCCGCGTGCCAGCTTCCGAGGTCCATCGTCAAGGGGAAGAAGGTGAGGGCGTTGGCGAAGAACGGTCCGGCGCAGGCGGCCAGGAGGCCGAAGCGGAGGAGCAGCACGGCGTAGGAGCTCATGACGATCAGGCCGGCCAGGAGCGAGAGCCAGAGCGGCTCGCCCCGAGTGGAGAATGCCGCGGTGAGGAGGATCACGAAGCCGAGAACGGCCGGGAGCTCCCGGCGCAGCGCGAAGCGAAGGATCAGATAGAGAAGGAGTCCGACGAGGCCGAGAAGGATCCCATTCTGGAGGAGGTCGAGGACCGTGGCCCCCACCGCCCTCACGCCGAGCAGGACGAAGACCAGCTCGAAGGCGGGAGCGTCGGCCGGCAGCCCCAACCAGGCGGGCAGGCGGTTGACCAGGAACAGGAGAAACGAGAGTGAGGCCCCCCACGTCGCACCGGCCAGCACGTCGCGGCCCACGACGGCGTCGCCGAAGCCACCGTTGAGGAGCCGTGTCCAGGAGACGAGAGTGTTGGGGCGCAGCCGGCGCACGTAGGGCTCGAGGGCCAGGTAGAAGAGCCACAGCAGAGCCGCCAGGAGGACGACCCCTCCCGCTCCGCGCACCACGAGGATGAACTCGCCCACGACGTCGGCGACGTGGTGGGCCGACAGGACCCAGCTGCTCATTCCCAGCGCCACCATGGCGGAAGCGAGGCGGAAGGCGCCCCGACGGTCACCCCGCCCGAGGACCAGGTTGTGTCGAGCGAGGACGGCCCCCACACCCACGAGGAGGGCGATGAGGGCCAGGATCAGGTAGTTCGACACCCGCTGGGCCGTGGTGTGCTGCCGGCGCTCCATGCGCTCCGGGCGCGTCCAGGGCTGGATGATCTCGAAGGAGACCGGCCGTCCCCGATACCCGGCGGCCTCGACCCGGATCGGGATGTCGGGGCGGTCGGGCCACGTCCCCGTCCAAGCCGCCCGGGCGTCGGCGTAGAAGGGCGGGGTCCAGGTGGGTGTCGCGGGCTCGAGGGCCGTGGGATCGAGGTGGGCCTCCGCGAAGAGCGGCGCCCAGTCCGGCTCGGGTCTCGGGTCGGCCCCGGCCTCGTCCTCGACCTGAGGCGTCACCCTGTAGAAGCGGACGAGGCGGCCGCGCAGGTCGTAGAAAGCCCCCGCCATCCCCGACACCTGGGGGGAAGGCATCTCCCAGGACACCATCCCGCTCATCCACGTCGCCTCGAGCGGCCGGGGGCTCTGCCGATACCAGAAGAGCAGCACGGGGGGACATCCGACCTCGAGGGAGCTCCAGTCGCGCGGCGGGTCGGCGGCCTCCCGCGCGTGTCGGAAGTACTCGTCGTCGGCCCGCAGACCGGTCGCCACGTCGACGGGGGCGCCTTCCACGCCCAGGCCGGCGATCAGCTCCCGGGCCCGGTCCTCCAGCACCGTCGGTGATTTCTCCACTGGCACGAGGTTGACCAGCGAGGAGCGGCTCCACATCGCCGGGGCGAGGAGTACGGCGAAGAGGACGACCGCCAGGCCCGCCCAGGCCGTCGCCCGCGGCGAGCGCTCGACCTCGCCCGCCGCCGCCACCAGCTCCGGGGACGGCGTGATCCCTGCCGCGATCGCGGCCTCGAGCGGGTCCAGCCCCCCGAGCATGGCCGCAACCGCCAGCGCGGACGGGGGACGACGGGCCGGGTCTTTCTCCAGACAAGCCAGGATGGTGGCCTCGACGGCGGGGTCGAGGCCCGGCACGATCGCCGAAGGATCGACCGGGCGCTCGTCGCGGTGCTGGCGGGTGAGCTCGGCGAGCTTCTTCCCGGAGAACGCCCGGCGTCCGGTGAACAGCTCGTAGAGAAGCAGGCCGAGGGCATAGATGTCGCTGCGGACCGTGACCTCGCGCCCCAGCAGCTGCTCCGGCGACATGAACGAGGGCGTTCCCGAGCGCACGTCCTCGTCACTCAAGGCCTCGACCAGCCCCGCCAGCCCGAAGTCGGTGAGCCGCGCCTTGCCCTGCCCGTCGAGCATCACGTTCGCAGGCTTGAGGTCCCGGTGGAGCACGCCCTTCTCGTGGGCCGCGGCGAGGCCGCCACAGACCTGCTTTGCGATGTCGAGGGCCTTGTCCGCGGGCAGACGGCCGATCCGCCGCAGGAGCGAGGAGAGATTCTCCCCGTCCACGAACTCCATGGACAGGAAGTGGTGCCCCTCCGCCTCCCCGATGTCCCAGACGCGGCACACCGCCGGGTGCGAGACCTGGCGGGCCATTCGCACCTCGCCGAAGAGGCGCTCCAGGCGATCCGCGTCCTCCTCGAGCCCGGCGGGCAGGAACTTCAGGGCCACCGGCTGCTCCAGCTTGAGGTCGTCGGCCCGGTAGACCTCGCCCATGCCCCCCCGTCCCAGGAGACCGAGGATCCGGTAGCGCCCCGCGAGGACGGCGCCGGGGGCGAAGCGGTCGGAGGTCCTGGAGGCCGCCAGCCCCGCGGCACTGGTGGGGGTGGCGGAGCTGCGACGCGAGCGGGCCGGGGTCGGCGAGGCCGGACGGGGTGCGGTTCCGGTCGGGCTGTCCAGGATGTCGAGGTTGGTGCCGCAGGATGGACAGAAGCGCGTCGTCTCCCCGACCGGGGCGGCGCACGAGGGGCACACGGCCGTGGCGTGCTGGGGCATCCAACAGAAGATACGACACCCTGCGAGCGTCGATCCCTGTTTTTCATTCCGAGGGCGCCGGCGACCGCATTCCGGGCGCCGGAATCCGGTCACTCCGGAGCCGACCTCCACTGTAAGTCATTTCTAATCAGTCACCCAGGGGCGGCCTGACAATTGCACTCTGGTCCCCGGGGACCAGAATGGCCATCGACTTCGAGAGCATGATCCCGCGGGCTGACGAGCCGGGGCAGGACACGGCCACCTACGCCGCTCCGGAATCCGATCGGCTGCGTGCCCGGGTTCTCGAGGCGCGCACGCGGGCGCAGGCCGCGACCCCCTGGACGCTCGAGAGCTCCAACGGGAACGGCTCGTCGCAGCGCACGCGCATCAGCCCCGTGCCCTTCCTGGTGGGGCGGTCTCCCGACCTGAACCTGGTCCTCCCCTCGGCCCACGTCTCCAAGCACCACGCCGAGATCTACTCGGACGGGGAGTCGCTGCGCGTGCGGGACCTCCACAGTCGGAACGGGACCTTCCTCAACCGCCAGCCCATCGCCGATGCCGCTCTCCACCGCGGCGACGTCCTCCACTTCGGGGACTTCGAGTTCAGGGTCGCGGACGGGAAGGGGGAGCCCGCTGCGACCGAGGCCCTGACCGTCAGCCTCCCCGGGCCACCGCCCCCGGGTGCCGCCCAGGCCGCGCACCTCCGGGAGCTCATCGAGAAGCGCCTGGTGACGATGGTGTTCCAGCCCATCGTCGGGATTCCCACGCGCCACGTGTTGGCCTGCGAGGCCCTGGGGCGAGGCCGGCACCCGGACCTGCCCGAGAGCCCGGAGGAGCTGTTCGCGATCGCCAGCGCCCTGGGCCCGGAGGTCCAGGTCGAGCTCAGCCAGCTCTTCCGGCGGCGCGCGGTCGAGATGATCTGCGACCGACCGGAGCCTCCCCTCCTCTTCCTGAACACCCATCCGATCGAGCTGGAGCTGCCCGGCCTCGTCGAGTCGATGGAGAAGCTGAGGGAGTTCGCTCCCCAGGTGGACCTCGTCCTGGAGATCCACGAGACCGCCCTGGCCCAGGCCGACTACATCATCTGGCTGCGCAGCCGGCTCACGGAGGCCAACGTCGGTCTGGCCTACGACGACTTCGGCGCGGGCCAGGCGCGACTGTTCGAGCTGGCCGAGGCCCCGCCCCACTACCTGAAGTTCGACCGCCGCTTCATCACCGGGATCGACGAGGCCCCGGACTCCCGCCAACGGCTCCTGGCCTCGCTGGTGGCGGCGGCCCGGGAGCTGCTCGTGCGGACGATCGCCGAGGGAGTGGAGACGGCCCAGGAGGCCGACGCCTGCACGCGCGCGGGCTTCACCCACGCCCAGGGCTACTTCTTCGGCCGCCCGGGTCCGGTCGAGAGCCTGTAGCCTACTTCAGCCCGAACTCCCGAGCCCGCAACGCCTTCACCCGGTCTCGGATCTGGGCCGCCTTCTCGAACTCGAGCGCCCTGGCCGCTTCCTTCATCGTCTTCTCGAGGGCCTTCACCTCGACCGCGATGTCCTCGAGGGTCCGGTAGCGCTCCTCCGGCGCCTCCTCGACCTCGGGGATGGGCGCGTAGTCGTGCTCGTAGACCGAGGAGAGCAGCTCGCCGATGTTCTTGATGATGCTCTCGGGGGTGATCCCGTGCTCCTCGTTGTAGGCCTCCTGGAGCTCGCGCCGCCGGCTGGTCTCGTCCATCGCGACCCGCATCGAGTCCGTGACCTTGTCCGCGTAGAGGATGGCCATCCCCTCCACGTTCCGCGCGGCCCGTCCCATGGTCTGGATCAACGAGCCCCCCGAGCGCAGGAAGCCCTCCTTGTCCGCGTCCAGGATCGCCACGAGCGACACCTCGGGCAGGTCGAGCCCCTCGCGCAGCAGGTTGATCCCCACCAGCACGTCGAACTCACCCTTGCGGAGGTCGCGGAGGATCCGCACGCGCTCGAGGGTCTCGACGTCCGAGTGCAGGTAGCGCACCCGCACCCCGAGGTCGTGGTAGTACTCGGTCAGGTCCTCCGCCATGCGCTTGGTCAGCGTCGTCACCAGGACCCGTTGTCCCCTCCCGGTGCGGATGCGGATCTCCGCGAGCAGGTCGTCGACCTGTCCCTGGACCGGGCGGACCTCCAGGCGGGGATCCATGAGCCCGGTGGGACGGATGACCTGCTCCACCACCACCCCGCCGGACTTCTGGAGCTCGTAGGGACCGGGGGTGGCGGAGACGTAGAGGGCCTGCCCGACGCGGGCCTCGAACTCGTCGAAGCTGAGCGGGCGGTTGTCGAGGGCGGAGGGGAGGCGGAAGCCGTACTCGACCAGGGTCTTCTTGCGCTGCTGGTCGCCGGCGTACATGCCACGGACCTGGGGAATCGACTGGTGCGACTCGTCCACCACCATCAGGGCGTCCTTGGGCAGGTAGTCGAGGAGCGTCGGGGGCGGCTCGCCGGGAGAGCGACCCGAGAGGTGGCGGGAGTAGTTCTCGATCCCGTGGCAGTGCCCGGTCTCCCGGAGCATCTCCAGGTCGAACATGGTGCGCTGGTAGAGCCGCTGCGCCTCCAGGAGCTTGCCCTGGCCCTCGAGCTTCGGCTTGACCTCCATGAGCTCCGCCTCGATCGTCTCGATGGCGTCGGCGAGGCGAGGCTGGGGGGTCACGTAGTGGCTCGACGGGTAGATGGCCACCTGTGCGAGCCGCCCGATCGTCTTGCCGGTCAGAGGATCGAAGCCGCTGATGCGCTCCACCTCGTCGCCGAACAGCTCGATCCGGATGCCGCTCTCCTCGTAGGCGGGAACGATCTCGATCACGTCGCCCCGGACCCGAAATGTCCCGCGGCGCAGGTCGAGGTCGTTACGGTCGTAGCGTGCTTCCACCAGACGGGCCAGGAGGTCGCGGCGATCGAGGGTGTCCCCCTGGCGCGCGAAGAGCAGCATCCCGTAGTACGCCTCCGGGGACCCGAGGCCGTAGATGCACGAGACCGAGGCCACGATCACCACGTCCCGGCGCTCGAACAGGCTTCGCGTGGCGGAGAGCCGCAGGCGGTCGATCTCGTCGTTGATGGTGGCCTCCTTCTCGATGTAGGTGTCCGACTGGGGGACGTAGGCCTCGGGCTGGTAGTAGTCGTAGTAGGAGACGAAGTACTCGACCGCGTTCTCGGGGAAGAAGGCCCGGAACTCCTGGTAGAGCTGGGCGGCCAGCGTCTTGTTGTGGGCGAGGACGAGGGTGGGCCGGTTCAGGTTCGCCATCACCGAGGCGACGGTGAAGGTCTTCCCGCTTCCGGTCACTCCGAGCAGCACCTGGTGCCGGTCCCCGCGCTCGATGCCCCGGGTGAGCTCATCGATGGCCTGAGGCTGGTCTCCCCTGGGCTCGAAGTCGCTCACGAGCCGGAAGCGCGAGTCGGCGGGCGCCGGCGCCAGTCGCGGCTCCGGCTCACGCTGGGCGCTCACCGCCGCCTTCTCGGAGGAATGGTCATCCCTTCAGCTTATCAGCCCGCCGGCGGCGGGGGGGCGCCGCGGCCGCCCCGCCCGGCGTCGGTCCGCGGCCGCTGGGCCCGTGCCGCCGGCGTCCAGGGCTCGCTCAGCTCGCCGCGAGGCGACGCTTCAGCTCGTCGAGGATCTCCTTCGTCCGGGTGGCGCCCGAGCGGGTGCAGCCCAGCTCCCGCACCCGCAGCAGACGGTCGAGGTCGCGCACGCCCCCGGCCGCCTTCACCTGGACGTGCGCCGGGGAGTTCCTTCTCATCAGGGCCAGGTCCTCGTCCGTGGCCCCGCCGGTGCCGAAGCCGGTGGACGTCTTCACCCAGTCGACACCGAGCTCGCCGCAGATCTCGCACAGCCGGATCTTCTGGGCGTCGTCGAGATAGCAGTTCTCGAAGATGACCTTGAGCTTCATTCGCCCCGCGTGGGTGGGCTCGAGGACGGCCTGGACGTCCCGGCGCACGTAGTCCCAGTCCCCGCTGAGCACCTTGGAGATGTTCACCACCATGTCCAGCTCGGTACCGCCGTCGGCCAGGGCCTGCTGCGCCTCCGCCACCTTGACGCCGGTGGCCTGGCCACCGTGGGGAAAGCCGATCGTGGTGCTCGGCTGCACCGTGCTCCCGGCCAGGAGTGCGCTCGCCCGCTTCAGGGCGTAGGGCAGGATGCACACGCTGGCCACGCCGTACTCGCGGGCGAGGTGGCATCCCGCCTCCAGGTCCTCCGCGGTGAGGGTGGGCACGAGCAGGGAGTGATCGATCATCCCGGCGATGTCGTCGTAGGTGTAGTCCACCCTGGTTCCTCCTCCGGAAGGCCCCCAGTCTGCCTCGTCTCGGCCTGTTCGACAACTCCTCAGCGGCGGCGGCGGTCTCTTGCTAGAATGCCCGGGCAAGCTCAGGGAGGCATGGTGGAGAACAACGCTACGGTGATCGACGCGCAGACCGACATCGAAGGCAAGCTTCGAGGGAAAGATGCCCTCGTTCTGGGCCGTTTCCGGGGCGAGATCGAGATCTCGGGTCGTCTCGTGATCGGGGAGGGGGCACGGGTCGAGGCCACGATCGTCGCCGACGCCGCAGAGATCTCCGGCGAGCTCAAGGGCGACGTGCGCTCCCGCAACCTGGTCCTGGCCGAGAAGGCGCGGGTCCAGGGGACCGTTGACGCGGGCGTGCTGGTGGTGCGGGAGGGGGCGTGGCTGAGCGGCTCGGTCGCCGCCGGCGAGAAGGAGACCCCGCCCAAGCCGACGGCTCCGACTCCGGTCAAGCCGGCCGCCGGCCCCGCCCCCGGCACCCCGACACCGGGGGAGGCCAAGGGGGGGTGATCCTCCGCGAGTTGGCGGACCGGCTCGGCTGCGGGCTGCGAGGCGACGCAGGAGTCGAGATCACGGGCGTGGCCGGCATCGAGGATGCCGGACCCGGCGATCTGACCTTCCTGGCCAATCGACGCTACCTGCCCCGCCTCGCGACCACCCGCGCCGCCGCCGTGATCCTCGCCCCGACGCAGGAAGCATCTCTGCCCTGCCTCCTCTCGGACAACCCCTACCTGACGTTCGCCCGGGCGGTGGCCCTGGTACGACCGCAGCGGGGACCCACCCCAGGCGTGGACCCCTCGGCCCGGGTCGACCCGACGGCCGAGCTGGGCCCCGACGTCCACGTCGGGGCCCTGGCCGTGGTGGGGCCCGGGGTGCGGATCGGAGCGCGCTCCGTCGTCCACCCCCACGTCGCGCTCGCCGAGGGTGTGGAGGTCGGGGAGGATTGCGTGCTGCACTCCGGCGTCAAGGTCCGGGAACGCTGCCGCCTCGGGAATCGGGTGGTCGTGCAGAACGGGGCGGTCATCGGCGCCGACGGGTTCGGTTTCGCGCGCGACGCCAACGGGCGATACCACAAGTTCCCGCAGGTGGGAATCGTGGTGATCGAGGACGACGTCGAGATCGGAGCGCTCACTGCCATCGACCGGGCTGCCCTCGGGGAGACACGCATCGCCCGCGGGTGCAAGCTCGACAACCTCGTCCAGATCGGTCACTCGGTGACGGTGGGAGAGGACACCGTGCTCGCGGGCCAGGTGGGGATCGCGGGCAGCTCCCACGTCGGCAAGCGCGCCACCCTGGCCGGGCAGGTGGGGGTGGCGGGCCACCTCACCATCGGTGATGGCGCCATCGCCACCGCCCAGACCGGCATCCCGAGCTCGATCGGCGCGGGGGAGATCGTCTCCGGCTACCCCGCCATCGACAACCGGTCGTGGCTCCGGTCCTCCGCCGTGTTCGCGAAGCTCCCTGACCTCCAGAGGCGGGTCCGCGAGCTCGAGCGCCGGCTCGAGTCGCTCACCGGGAGCCTCCGGCGCCCGGGCGACGAGAGGAAGTAGCGGCTAGCGCTCCGACGGCAGATCCTCCGGCGCGTTGTAGCCCGGACGGTGGCGCACGTGCAGTCCCGGACGGCGGACCTCGACCCTCAGCCGACGGTACTTCCCGTCCCTGTTCGGGTTGTCGGAGACGTAGCCGAGGACGTACTGACCGCTGAGCTCGTCGAGGATCTGGTTGTAGATCTTCGCGAGCTCTCGGTAGGCCCCCGGCCGGAAGACCTTCCCTCCGCTCGACCGGGCGAGCTCCCCGAGGAAGGCGCGCGCCCGAACCGCGGATTGGCGCCCCATCCCCCCCTTCCCGGCGGAGAAGGCGACCGGGTAGATCGTGACGTTCGTGGAGCGGACGAGGTGGATGACGTCGGGGGCGGGGACGGAGCTGATGGTGTCGTCGCCGTCCGAGAAGACCACCGCCACCTTCCGGCCCGGCGTGCCGATCACGCGGGAGAGATACGCCACGATGGCGTCGTAGAGGGCCGTGTAGTTCTGCCCCTCCGTCTCCAGGATGCGTGCGAAGATCCCCTGCTGATTCTCCGAGTTGTACCTCGAGATCTGGATGTCGCGGTCGAAGAAGATGAGGATCAGGTCTCGAGCACGAGGGATGGAGTCCAGGAAGCGCACCGCGGAGGCCTGGCTGAGCTGGAGGTTCTCTCGCATGCTCTGGCTGGTATCGAAGAGCATGCCCAGGTTGAGGACCAGCTCCTCGCGTTCGGTGGGGTCGTTGGCGGGGGCGAAGAGCTCGAGGGTCTGCTCCCGGCCGTCCTCCATCACCACGAACTCCTCGACGGGCAGGTCGCTCACCAGGTTCCCGTCGTCGTCTCTCACCGTCACCGTGACGTTGACCAGCTCCAGGCCCACCCCGAACACGGGGGCGTCCTGATCGGCCACGACCGTGGCGGCGCCGACCAGGCTGGCGAGGACGAGGACGAGCAAGCGGGCCACTCGGGGGAACTCCGACGCCCAGTCTAGCCGAGAACCTCGACGACGCGCACCGCGAGCTCCACCTTGTTGAACGGCGGCATGACGTAGACCCCCTGCGCCTTCTCGCGCGCGGCCAGCGTCGCCTCCCGGGCGATGGCCACCCCCTCGGCCTGGGCTCTCTCGCCCGACCCCGCCTTCTCCATGCGCGCACGGATGTCGTCGGGGATGCTCATCCCGGGCACCTCGTTGTGCAGGAACTCGGCGTTGCGGTGGGAGTAGAGAGGAAGGATGCCCACCAGAAGGGGCACGTCCAGATGCCCGATCATGGAGAGGAAACGCTCCAGGGTACGGGGATCGTAGACCGGCTGGGTCATCACGTACTCGGCGCCCGCCGCCACCTTCTCCTCGAGCCGGCGCACCTCCTTCTCCATGTCCGGCTTGCTCGGGTCCGCGCCGCAGCCGATGTGGATCCCCAGGGCGGGACCGATGAGGTTGCCGGCGAGGTCACAACCGTGGTTGAGGTGGTCGAGGATCCGGATGAGACCGATCGAGTCGACGTCGTAGACCGCGGTCGCGTCCGGGTAGTCGCCCAGCTTGGGGGGGTCTCCGGTGATGGCGAGAATGTTGCGCAGCCCGAGGGCGTGGGCCCCGAGCAGGTCGGACTGGATCCCGAGGAGGTTCCGGTCCCGACAGGTGTAGTGCAGGATCGTGTCGATTCCGACCTGGTTCTGGAGGAGCACGCACATGGCCTGGGCGCTCATGCGGGCCGAGGCCCGAGGGCCGTCGGCGACGTTGATGGCGTCGATCTCGTTCTCCTGGCAGTACTGCGCCCGCTCGAGCAGGACCCCGGGGGTGGCCCCCCGCGGCGGGTCGATCTCGACCGAGACCACGAACTTGCGTCCGAGCCTGCGGGCGAGGGGCGACTTGTCCGCCCGGGCGACCGGGGTCGGGGCCTCCTTGGGCCGCCGCGGCGGAAGGATACGCACCTCGCTCCGGGAGGGGCGCACCATCCGGACGGAGCGGACGAGATCGCGAACGTGGTCCGGGGTCGTCCCGCAGCACCCCCCGACCACCGTGGCCCCGGCCTCGAGGAAGCGGCGGGCCCAGGTGGCCATGTACTCCGGCGTGCACAGGTACACGTAGCGCCCCTCGACCAGGGCCGGCGACCCCGCGTTGGGCATGGCCGAGAGCCGTGCCCTGCGGGTCACCGCCGCCATGCGCTGCAGGGTCTCGAGCATGGCCTGGGGGCCCTGGCTGCAGTTGGCCCCGACGACGGGCACCCCCAGGTCCTCCAGGGTTCGCACGACGTCCTCGGGCGTGTCCCCGTAGAGGGTGTTGCCCTCCTCGTTGAAGGTCAGGCTGACCGCAACCGGGACGTCGGTATCCTGGGAGCGAACGGCCTCGAGGGCGGCCGTGGCCTGATCGAGCGACGGCATGGTCTCGACGAAGACGAGGTCCACACCGCCCTCGAGCAGGCCCTCCGCCTGCTCCCGGAAGGCCTCGACCGCCTCCTCCCGTGGCACGTGGCCCAGCGGCGCCAGGGGCTTGCCCACCGGGCCCATCGATCCGGCGACCAGGCCCCGGCCGGCCACCGCCTCCCGGGCAATCCGGGCCCCCTCCCGGTTGATCTTGCGCACGTGGGGGGCGAGACCGTGAGGGCCGAGCTTGAAGCGGTGGGCGCCGAAGGTGTTCGTCTCCACCACCTCCGCCCCGGCGGCGAGGTAGTCCTCGTGGATGGAGCGGACGAGCTCGGGATTGGACAGGTTGAGCTCGTCGAAGCAGCGGTTCACGAACACGCCCCGGGCGTAGAGCACGGTCCCCATGGCGCCGTCGAAGATCACGACTCCTTCGTCCAGGCGCTCGAGGAACGACGGCCCCTCCGATGCGGCGACCTTCTCAGTCATCCCCAGAAGTCTAACGCAGCCGTCAGGTCAGAGCCCGAGGATCGCCGGGTCGAGATGCAGGTCGCCCGCCCTCGCCTTCTCGGCGAGGAGCTTTCGCACCGCTCCGTACTCGCCGGAAGGGACGGGAAGGCTGTAGGTGCCTCGGCCGTTTCGGGGGAGCAGCAACAGCACGACCTCGGGCGTCTCCAGGAAGGCCACCCGGGCGATGTCCTCCCAGCGGATGAAACCCGCGTCCGCCCAGATCCCGTCGCGGTAGAGGCCGAGGCGGATCCTCGTCGCCAGGGGAACCATCCCGACGAAGTAGGCACACATCACCGCCAGGCCGTAGACGTGATGCACCGGGCGCCCGATCCAGGCGTTGAGGAGAGCGAGCACGCCACCGAGCGCCCCGAGGGCCACGAGCCAGCCGGTGAGGGCCCGCCGGGGCGCGGGCCAGGTCGTGATCGCGGTCGGCCGCACGAGGAGGTAGCTCCGGTAGCCGAGCAGGCCGCGCACCAGCTGCGCCGTGAAGTAGACCCCGAGCCCGAGGAGACCCAGGCTCACGATCTGCTGCTGCGTCTCCGAAAGCATCATCCCCCGGCTCCACCGAACCCGGCCCTTCGTCCGCTCTCGCCCATCGGCCGGTCAGAGATCCACTGGCTGTGTGTCGCGGTACTTTCCCTCTTCGCGCTCCGGCAGCGACGCCTGCCCGACCACGGGCTCCACGAACTGGTGGTAGGCATCGCGCCATCCCTGCTCGAGGAGATCCTCGACGGTCTGGACCACCTCGGTGGTGGGGTCTCGGACTCCGTCGAACTCCATGGGCCCGAGGGACCGGCGCTCGGGCCGGATCACCCAGAGGTCCACCTCCCGGTAGATGCGGCCACTGGCGGGATCCTCCCAGGCCCCGCGACCGTCGCTCCCCCGGTGCCCGAGGGTGCTCACGATCCGGTTGAGGCGGTCCACCGTTGTGAGCTCGCCCGCGGCCTGCTGCTCGAGGGTCCGCGCCGCGGCGTCCATCCGCGCCCGTGGGCCCCGCCGGCGGGCGAGGGGAACCCTGATCTCGGGAACCCCGGTCACGACGATCACCTGCTCCGCCCCCGCGGCGAGGGCCTCCGCGATGCCGCTGCCCGGCACGAACGTGGCGTCGGTCAGCCGATGGGTCTCACCCGCGTGGACCCCGCCCTTCGGGAACGACACGCGCTGCAGCGGCGTGGCCATGGGGCACTGCAGGCCGGTAGCGGCGGCGGCGAAGAAGAGCGCCCCGTGACCCGGCGCCCGCAGGTCTACCGCGGCATCCAGACCCGCCTCGCGCGCCCGGGGACGTGCCGCCGCCCCCTCCCCTCCTCGCTCTCTCAGGAGGACGAAGGTCAGGGCGTCGCCCCGGTCGAGATCCGCCGTCCGCAGGACGAGCTCGCGAAACCCCGGCTCCCCGAGGTTCTCTGTCAGAAGCGCCGCGTACCGCCGTCCGAGCTCGGCCTCCGAAGGCGGCCCGCCGGACAGCGACGCTCCCCGGGCGATCTCCCAGAGCCCCTTGCGGAGACGATCGAGCCCCGGGCGAGCGTCGAGGAGCGACTCGAACGCCTCGGGGACCCGCCGACCGTCGCGCACGACGAGGACGACGGCCACGACCACCGCGAGCAGGGCCAGGGCGAACACGGGGACGGCCTGGGCGGCCAGGTAGGTCCCGCTGAGCGCCTCCGGCGCCGTCCAGAGCCGGTCCAGAAGCCCGGAGGCGACCCCGGGAAAGAGACGGTCGGCGATGAGGACCAGGGGAAAGAGCAGGCCGACCAGCAGCCCGGCAAGGAGGGGGAGGGCGAAGACCGCGAACGAGATCCCGAGCAGGATCAGGGCCAGTCGCAGGACGGGGCGGATGCGATAGAAGGAGCTCCAGCCGGTGCCCTGCCAGAAGCCGTCCGGGCCGTACAGCCTCGGCCCCCCGCTCACCGCGGCATAGGCGGCGGCAACGGTGCCCACCCCGGAGCCCACGACGACGTCGATCTTGACACCGCTCTCATCGAGGGCCTTGAGGACTCCCGCATGGTAGGCGCCGGTAGTCCCGCTTCCTGCGAAGACGAGCGCCGTGCGCCGCTGCGGCGAGTAGTCCTTCAAGCCCCCCCCTGCGAGGCCTCTACGGTACCATCGGCCGAGGGGGCGGCGAAGCGCGCGGGCAGCGCGGCACGAAGGGCGCTCGCCAGGCCCGCGTGGTCGCCCGCCGCTCGCACGGAGAAGTACGACCCCCGGCCCCGGGCGCTGCCCAGCCAGCCCGTCAGCCACGGCCAGTCGTCCGGACCTTCCCCCGCCGGCCACTCGAGGCGGGCCACCGCCACCTCGAGCTCGGTCGGCGGGATGGTCAGGGCGACCGCCTCCAGGACTCGTCCGGCGCGGACCGGGTAGAGCTCCACCTCACGGCGTCCCACGCCGATCACCACCCCCCGCGCCGCCTCGACGCCCTCGACGGTCGCCGGCACCGCTTCGGGTGCGCCGGTCCGGGCGGCGGGATCGGACAACCAGCCAGCCACCCGGGCCGCGAGGGCGCGGTAGTCCTCCTCGCTCACCCGGACCAGGCAGGGAGCGGCGCACGTCCGCACCTGCGCGTAGAGACATCCGACACCGAGGGGCAGGTCCGGGTCGGGCTCGAACGCGTAGTCGCAGGGGCGCAGCGCGAAGAGGCGGTTGACGGCGCCGCGAGCCTTCTCGGCGGCCCCTCGGTTGCGAAAGGGTCCGAAGAGGCCGGCGCGGCCCTGCTCTCCACCCCTCACCGTGACCCTCGGAAAGCGGTCACCGGGGTCCAGGTGAAGGAAGGCCGGGGGCTTCAAGCCCGGGCGCTCGGCGAGGGGGATCCGGGGAGCGGCGAGCCGCTCGTACAGCAGCCGCTGGGCGAAGGGTGAGCTGGTGCGGGCCCACCCCACGGAGGTGGCGATGGCCGCGAGGTTCGTCTTCGGCCGGCGGCCCGGCGGCGGAGGCTTGCCGAGGCCGAGGTGGGAGGCGGCCCACCTTCGCAGGTTCGCGGCCGGGGCCAGCAGCAGGTGGTGGCCGCCCGCACCCAGGAGCTGGCCCACACCGGGGGCCGGGGGAACGCGGGCGACGCAGCCTTCGAGGTCGCCTTCGAGTGCGAGGAACTTCAGAGCCGGCAGGGGCACGCCCGCGGCCTTCTACGCCTCGCCCTTCACCTGGTCGTGGATGGTGACGAGGCGGGTGATCTCGTACTCCCTCGTCCCGGAGGGGACCCGGATCTCGACCACGTCGCCCTCCTCGCCCCCGAGAAGACACTTCCCGATGGGGGAGGAGGGAGAGATGCGGCCGATGGAGGGATCCGAGTCCTCGGGCACCACGATCTCGTACACCTTCTCCTGGCCGTTGTCCTGCTGGCGCACGTGTACGGTCGATCCGAGTCCCACCTTGTCGCGGGGAACCCGGTCGAGGTTCACCATGTTGAGGGCGGCGAGGCGTCGGTGCAGCTGCGCCGTGCGGGCCTCCAGGTAGCTCTGGCGCTCCTTGGCCGCCTTGTACTCCGCGTTCTCACGCAGATCGCCGTGCTCCCGCGCCCGCAGGATCTCCCTCGGGAGCTCGACCTTGAGCTCGTACTCCAGGGTCTTGATCTCGTCCTGGAGCCTCTTCTTGATATCGAGAACCATATGGAGAAGTCCCCACTCCCCGGAAAAAAGTCCGGTGATACTATCACGGGTCCCGCACCCATGAATCCCGACGAAGAGGTCGTCCGAAGCCGGTCGAACCCGCTGTTCAGGCAACTGCGCGCGCTCAAGGAGCGCGCGGCCGGTGCCGAGGACGAGCTGTGCCTGCTCGAGGGACCCAAGCTCGTGGCGGAGGCGCTCGCCGCGGGGGTGACGATTGCCGAGGCGGCCGTCAACCGAAGGGTGACCGAGCGGCCGGCGGGAGCCACGTTGCTGGCCGAGCTCCGCGCGCGCGGCGTCCGGGTGCGCCAGATGGACAATCGCCTCCTCGCCGCGCTGTCCGAGACCGAGACCTCGCAGGGACTGGTCGCCCTCGCCCACCGCCCCAGTTCCGACGAAGCCCGGCTCTTCGGCAAGACGCCGCTGATCCTCGTGGCGGTGGGCATCCAGGACCCCGGCAACCTCGGCGGCCTCCTCCGGACGGCGGAGGCCGCGGGCGCCACCGGGGCCTGTCTGCTCGAGGGCTGCGCCGACCCCTTCTCCTGGAAGGCGCTGCGGGGGTCGATGGGCTCGGCCTTCCGGATCCCGCTCGTCCGTGGGGATCGGGTGGGCCCGGCGCTCGACCGCCTCGAGGGGCGTGGCCTGCGTGTCCTCGCCACCACCGCCCGTGGCGAGACGAGGTACGATGAAGCCGACCTCGGGAGGCCGGTGGCCCTCGTCTTCGGGGCCGAGGGCTCGGGGCTCGTCGAGGAGGTCACCCGGCGCGCGGCGGCGCGGCTGCGCATCCCGCTCGCCCCCCCGGTGGAGAGCCTCAACGTGGGCGTCGCCGCCGGGCTGGTTCTCTTCGAGGCCGCCCGGCAGCGTGGCTTCACCTCCGAAAGCGGAGAACGCTAGATGGCCCGCGCGCGCGATCCCGACACCGGTTCACTGTTCCCGGAGCCGGGGCCCCCGGGGGGGCCCGAGCCGCGGCCCGACGCCCCCCTGGCCGACCGCGTCCGCCCCCGCACCCTGGACGAGATCCTGGGTCAGGACGAGGTTATCGGCGCGGGGCGGCCACTGCGGCGCGCCATCGAGCAGGACCAGCTGCGCTCGCTCATCCTCTGGGGCCCGCCGGGCTCGGGCAAGACGACGCTGGCCCACGTCATCCGGCGAACGACGAAGGCCCACTTCGAGGCCATGAGCGCGGTGCTCTCGGGGGTGAAGGACGTGCGCGAGGTCCTCCGGGCGGCCGAGGCGCGGCGACGGAGCCAGGGCCGCCGCACGATCGTGCTCATCGACGAGATCCACCGCTTCAACAAGGCGCAGCAGGACGCCCTGCTGGCCCACGTCGAATCGGGCGACATCGTCCTGATCGGGGCCACCACCGAGAACCCTTCGTTCGAGGTGAACGCGGCGCTCCTCTCGCGCTCGCGGGTGGTGGTCCTCAAGCCCCTCGGGGAGGAGCAGCTACTCCGCGTCCTCCGGCAGGCGCTGGCCGATCCCGACCGCGGGCTCGGGCCCCTCGAGGCCCAGGTCGGGGACGACGCCCTCCGCTTCGTGGCCCGGGCGGCCGACGGCGACGCGCGGACCGCCCTCAACGTCCTCGAGATCGCGGTCACGACGTCCAGCCCGGGGAAAGACGGCCGACGACGGATCGACCTGGAGGGAATGCGGCAGGCCTTCGCCCGCAAGGCCCTCCTCTACGACCGGGCCGGCGAGGAGCACTTCAACGTCATCAGCGCCCTGCACAAGTCGATTCGGAACTCCGACGCCGATGCCGGGCTGTACTGGCTCTCCCGCATGCTGGAAGCCGGCGAGGACCCCCTCTACGTGGCCCGTCGCCTCGTGCGCTTCGCCTCGGAGGACGTCGGCCTCGCGGATCCGCAGGCCCTGGTCCTGGCCATGGCCGCCCAGCAGGCCGTGCACTTCGTCGGCCTGCCCGAGGGTGCGCTCGCCCTTGCCGAGCTCGTGGTCTACCTCGCGGCCGCGCCGAAGAGCAACGCGCTCTACGTCGCCTACGGCCAGGCGGCGAAGGACGCCCTGGAGACCCGAGCGGAGCCGGTTCCCCTGTGGATCCGCAACGCGCCCACCCGGCTCATGAAGGACCTCGGCTACGGCCACGGCTACCGGTACGCCCACGACGAGGCCGAGGGCGTCTCCGGGATGGACTGCCTGCCCGAGGCCCTCCTGGGCCGACGGTACTATCGCCCCACGGATCGAGGCGCGGAAACGGGGATTGCCGCCCGCCTCGATGCCGCCCGCCTCGTCCGCGAGCGCAAGAAGTCCGACTCCCAGGGGTAGGTACCTGCAAACGGACGAGACGGCGGCGGCCGGGTCCCGGCGAGGACCCTGCTCTACTTCGAAGCTCACGGGCCCGCAGACGGGTGGCCGAACGCCGCCGGACGAGCCGAGAGCCGCCAGACGCAGGCAACTCGAGTGCTCCGCCCATCGAGGCGGCGGCGGCCGGGTCCCGGCGAGGACCCTGCTCCACTTCGAGGCTCACGGGCCCGCAGACGGGTGGCCGAACGCCGCCGGACGAGCCGAGAACACGACGCGTCTGGCTACCGGCCCGGAGTGCGGTCGTCCACGGCGGGAGGCGCGGACAGGTCGAACGTCTCGAGGGGCGCGGGTCGGGCCAGGAGGTACCCCTGTCCGTAGTCGATGCCGAGATCGACGAGAGCCTGACGCTCGCCTTCGCGCTCGATCCCCTCGGCGATGATCCGCGAGTCCATCTTCCCGGCGAAGGCCCGCAGGGCCCGTGCCATCTCGCGCTTGACGTGGCTCTCGTCGATATCGCGCACGAGCTGGATGTCGAACTTGAGGTACCGAGGGTTGAGGTGGGCGATCTTCTCCAGACCCGAGTGCGCGGCCCCGATGTCGTCCACCGCGATCGAGAAGCCCAGCTGGGTGAAGTTCTGGAGGGCCTCCACGAAGACGGTGTAGTTCTCGATCGCGTACTGCTCGCTGACCTCGAGGACGATCCGCTCCGGGGACAGGCCCAGGCCCTCGAGCAGCTCGATCAGGCTGGCCCCCTGGAAGTCCGGGTCGTACATCGAGGCGGGCACCACGTTGATGAAGAGCTGATAGGGCGAGGGCAGCGCCCTCGCCGTGCGCATGGCCCGCCGGCGGCAGTGGCGGTCCAGCTCGAAGACGAGGTCGGTGGCCGCCGCCGCCTCGAAGAGGCTGAGGGGGCTGTGGTGGGGCGAGGCGGCAGGTCCCCGCGAGAGGGCCTCGAAGCCCAGGATGCCCCCGTTCTGCAGGTCCATGATGGGCTGGAAGACGGTGTGGATCTGTTGGGTGAGGAGCACGTCCTGAAGGCGGCACCGCGTCTGGAAATCGGCCTGCATCTTCTGGATGTGCACGCTCTCCCAGGCCTCCCCCACCAGCCGGGCGATCACCCGCTCCTCCATGATCAGAGGGTTGTGGAAGACGATGGCGTACCCGACGGTGACGGTGTGCCGACCCCGCAGGTAGGGGGAGCTGAGCTCGGACAGCTGGCGATTGAGGTGGTCCGCGACACGGTGGGCGGCGGATTCGAGGTCGGCCAGCCGGGTGACGCGTCCCTCCTCCTTCTCGCGGTGGGGCTTGAGGAAGACCAGGAACGCGTTTCCGTCGCGGTCGTTGAGGGCGAGGACGTCGCCCCGACGAACCTCCTTCCCCTGCAGGTCGGCCACCAGACGCGTCACCATCGAGAGGACCTGCTCGAAAGCCCTCGAGCCGTAGTCGTGCTCCACCTGGGCGAGCTCTCTCACGTCCACGAGCAGGAGACCCAGGTGGCCCTCGCGACGGAGCTGCTCGGTCAGATCGGCCAGCCGGTCGCGGTAGGTCGGGATGTCCGTGTCCACGTGGTCTTCCTCGCTCGGTGTGCTCGCGGGACGGCCATTATAGCCGTCGGGGGCGGAGGTCGGTGACGGCCACCTCAGCCGCGGCGGCGTGAGGCGACGTACCAGCCGAGGGCGCCAAAGAGCGCGCCCACGACGACGGTCCAGGCGATCCAGATCGTCAGCTGGGGGAGGACGCCGGTCCACAACCAGCGCGCCGTCGGGGGCAGGCTGGGGAATCCCGGGGGGGGCGCATCGTAGTGGGTGCCCCAGCTCCAACGGATCGCCGCCCACATCACGGCCACCACGGGAACACGGGCCAGCACGGCGTAGGCGAGCAGGGCCCGACCGAGCGGCGGCCACGCGGCGAAGGTCACCAGCGCTGCCACCGCCGCCCCCACCGCCCAGAACGTGAGGTGGGCGGTCGCGGTGCGAACGGGCTCCGGTCGCGAGGTCAGCAGGATCAGGATCGGCACGAGGGAGAGGGAGAGCAGGGGCAGGCCGGCGGCACGAGCGAGGGACACGGGCCGGAGCCCGCTCCGCGCGAGACGATCGCCCAGGTAGAAGCCGACGAGCGGCACGAGCCAGGCGATGCCCACGACCGCGAGCCCGCCCCCGGGTGCCCGGCTGAAGAAGCGCGGGGACCACCCGAGCAGCTCGCCGGCGAGGCGCAGCAGGGTGACCCCGAACGTGACCGCGGCGGGGACGAGGACGAGGGAGAGCACAGGGGGACCGCCCGGACCCCGCGGGCGCGGTCGCGGGCGCACTTCGGGGCGAGGACGGGCGGACCCGGCCCGGAGGCTCCGGCGGCCGACCATGGACCCTCGCCTGGCCACGTGGCGGGCGCTAGCGCGCCATCTCCTCGACGGTGGGACAGGCGCAGACGAGGTTGCGGTCGCCCCAGGTGTTGTCGATTCGCGCCACCGCCGGCCAGAACTTCGCCGCTTCGACCCAGGGGGCCGGGAACGCGCCCTGCCGGCGGCTGTAGGGCCGGTCCCACTCCGCCGCCGTGACCGCTCGGGAGGTGTGGGGCGCCCTCCTCAGGGGGCTGTCTCCGACGGGAAGACGACCCTCCTCGACCTCGCGGATCTCCTCGCGGATGGCGATCAAGGCCTCGCAGAAGCGGTCCAGCTCGGCCTTGGACTCGCTCTCGGTCGGCTCGACCATGAGCGTCCCCGCGACCGGCCAGGACATCGTCGGGGCGTGGAAGCCGAAGTCCATGAGCCTCTTCGCCACGTCGTCCACCTCCACCCCCGCCTTCCTGAAGGGCCGGCAGTCGAGGATGAACTCGTGGGCCACCCGGTTCCGGGCGCCGGTGTAGACGATGGGATAGTGCGGCTGCAGCCGTCGGGCCATGTAGTTGGCGTTCAGGATGGCGACCTGGGTGGCCTTCCGCAACCCCTCCGGGCCCATGAGTCTCATGTAGACCCACGAGATGGCCAGAATCCCCGCGCTCCCCCAGGGGGCGGCGGACACCGCCCCCAGGCCCTTCTCGCCGCCCGTCTCCACGACCGGGTGGTCGGGACGGAACGGCGCCAGGTGCTCCGCCAGCGCGATCGGCCCCATGCCGGGACCGCCCCCGCCGTGGGGAATGCAGAAGGTCTTGTGCAGGTTCAGGTGGCAGACGTCGGCTCCGATCTCCGCGGGCCGCGTCAGACCCACCTGGGCGTTCATGTTCGCCCCGTCCATGTAGACCTGGCCGCCGCCGTCGTGGACCACCTGGCAGATCTCCCGGATGGCCTCCTCGAACACGCCGTGAGTCGACGGGTAGGTGACCATGAGCGCTCCCAGACGCTCACGATGGGCGTCGGCCTTCGCCCGCAGGTCGGCCACGTCGACGTTCCCGTGGGCGTCGCACGCGACCGGCACCACCTCGAAGCCGGCCATCACCGCGCTGGCGGGATTGGTCCCGTGGGCGGAGACGGGGATCAGGCAGACGGTGCGCGCGCCCTGGCCGCGGTGGGCGTGATACGCCCGGATGGCGAGCAGGCCCGCGTACTCTCCCTGGGCGCCGGAGTTGGGCTGCAGAGACACCGCGGCCAGGCCCGTGATCTCGGCCAGCCAGCTCTCGAGGTCCTCGAACAGGGTCAGGTAGCCACTGGCCTGCTCGGCGGGCGCGAAGGGGTGCAGCCGCGCCAGCTCCGGCCAGGTGACGGGGATCATCTCCGAGGTCCCGTTGAGCTTCATCGTGCAGGAGCCGAGGGGGATCATCGAGTGCGCGAGGGAGAGGTCGCGAGCCTGCAGGCGCTGCAGGTAGCGCAGCATCTCGTGCTCGGAGTGGTACTGGTTGAAGACCGGGTGGGCGAGGAACGCGCTCGCGCGGGCGTGCGGCCCGGGGGGCACGGGGTCGATCTCGGCGGCCAGGTCCTCGAGGGTGAAACCGAGGGGCTCCGAGGCGAAAGAATCGAGGAGGGCCTGGACCTCCTCGCTCGTCACCGTTTCGTCGAGGGCCACTCCCACCGACCCGTCCTCGTAGCCGCGCAGGTTGATGCCGCGCTTCCGGGCCCGCGCGACCACCGCCTGCCCCTTCTCCGGAGCGGTGCGCACGCGCAGGGTGTCGAAGAAGGGCTCCGACCCGGCGTCGAACCCGAGACGTCTCAGGCCGAGCTGCAGCGCGCGGGCGAGCGCGTGGACCCGTCGCGCGATGGCCCGCAAGCCCTCGGGACCGTGGTACACGGCGTACATGCCGGCCATGATCGCGAGCAACACCTGTGCGGTACAGATGTTGCTCGTGGCCTTGTCGCGGCGGATGTGCTGCTCGCGCGTCTGCAGGGCCAGCCGGTAGGCGGTCCGGCCCTCGGTGTCACGAGAGACGCCCACCAGCCGGCCGGGCAGGTGGCGCTTGTGCTCCTCGCGCGTGGCGAAGAAGGCGGCGTGGGGGCCGCCGTAGCCCATCGGCACCCCGAAGCGCTGGGCCGAGCCCACCGCCACGTCGGCGCCGAGCTCGCCCGGCGGGCGCAGGAGCGCGAGGGCCAGAAGATCGGTGGCCACCACCACCAGGGTCCCCGCGGCGTGGGCCTCCGCGGCGAAGCCGGCGTAGTCGCGGATCACCCCGTCCGAGGCCGGGTACTGCACGAGCGCCCCGAAGAGCGATCCGGCGGCGAGGTCGGCCGAGACCGCCGGGCCCACGTGCAGCCGGATCCCGAGGGGCTCGGCCCGGGTGCGCAGCACCGCGATCGTCTGGGGGTGGCAGTCCTCGGCCACGAAGAAGCCCTCACGGCCACGGCCCGCCACCGATCGGCACAGCGTCATCGCCTCCGCCGCGGCCGTCGCCTCGTCGAGGAGGGAGGCGTTGGCGAGGGGGAGACCGGTGAGATCGGAGACCATCGTCTGGAAGTTGAGAAGCGCTTCGAGGCGTCCCTGGGCGATCTCGGCCTGGTAGGGCGTGTACTGCGTGTACCACCCGGGGTTCTCCAGGACATTGCGGAGAATCACCGGGGGCGTGACGCAGTCGTGGTACCCCATGCCGATGAAGGAGCGCAGGACCTGGTTCCGGGAGACCTTGGCCCTCAGCTCCGCGAGGGCCAGGGGCTCGGGAAGGGCCGGGGGCAGGCGCAGCGCCCCCCCCATCCGGATGCCGGTGGGCACGGTCTCTCCGACCAGCGCGTCCAGGGACGACACGTCCAGGAGCTCGAGCATCTCGGCGATCTCGGCCTCGCTCGGCCCCACGTGACGTCGGCAGAAATCGGCCGGGGGCTCGAGCAGAGCGCGGGTCCCGACCAGGGTGGAGGTGGGGAGTTCAGACAAGGGCATCCTCGGAGCCTGAGGCTCGTTCTCGACGGCGTGGCGGCCAGCGGCGGGCGCCGGCCTACTTCGCTTCGCTCTCCACGAAAGCCTGATAGGCCCGGGCATCCATCAGCGCGTCCACGGACGCGGGATCGGTGATGCGGACGACGATCATCCAGGCCTCTCCGTGGGCGTCCTCGTTGATGAGCTCGGGCTGTGAGGTGAGCTCGCTGTTCACCTCCAACACCTCGCCCGCCACCGGTGAGTAGAGCTCGGACACGGCCTTGACCGACTCGACCGTGCCGAACTGATCTCCCGGGGCGAGGGTCCGTCCCACCTCCGGCAGCTCCAGGAAGACGACGTCGCCCAGCTGGTTCTGCGCGTAGTCGGTGACACCGATCCGGCCGCGATCGCCATCGACACGTATCCACTCGTGGTCCTTCGAGTAGCGAAGATCCTCGGGGTACATTGCGGAGCGCCTCCTGAAGACAGTCTAGCGCGGTCTCTTGTAGAACGGCGTGGGCACCACGCGCGCCGGGACATGCCGGCCGCGGATGCCCACGTCGAACTCCGTGCCCACCGACGCGCGACCGGAGGGCAGGTAGCACAGGCCGATGTTCTTGCGCAAGAACGGAGCGTAGCTGCCGGAGGTGACGGCTCCGACCGTCCCTCCCCCGGCGAAGACCGGGTATCCATGGCGGGCGATGCCCCGCCCCACCACCTCGAAGCCGACCAGCTTGCTCGGGGCCCCCGAGGCCTTCTGCTCGGCCAGCACCGCACGCCCGTTGAAGTCGCCCTTGGCCTCGTCCAGCGACACGATCCACCCCAGGCCCGCTTCCACGAGGGTAGTGGTTTCGTCCATGTCGTTTCCGTAGAGCAACATACGAGACTCGAGTCGCAACGTGTCCCGCGCCCCGAGGCCGGCGGGGACCAGGCCCTGGCCCACCCCGGCATCCAGGAGGGCCTTCCAGAGGGCCTCGGCACCGTCCGGAGACACCATGAGCTCGAAGCCGTCTTCTCCGGTATAGCCGGTGCGGGCCACCAGCCCCCGCTGCCCCCCCACCTCGCCCTCGACGAAGCGGTAGGACTTCACCCCCGCGAGGTCGATGGGCGTCAGCGTCTGGAGGATGGACGCGGACCGCGGCCCCTGGAGCGCCAGCAGCGCCTTCTCCGCGCTCACGTCCCGCATCTGGCAGCCCGTGGGGATCTGGGCCTCCAGCCAGGCCAGGTCCTTCCCGACGTTGGCAGCGTTGACGATCATCAGGTAGCGGTCCGCCGAGCGCCGGTAGAGGATCACGTCGTCCAGCGGGCATCCCTTCGCGTTCGGCAGCGCCGAGTACTGGGCCTGGCCATCGACGAGCCGGGCCACGTCGTTCGCGGTCACGCGCTGGAGGAAGGAAAGGGCCCCGGCCCCCTCGATCTCGAGCTCCCCCATGTGGGACACGTCGAAGAGGCCCGCCGCCTCACGGACAGCCAGGTGCTCCGAGATCAGCCCCGCGTACTCGACGGGCATCTCCCAATCGCCGAACGGGACCATCTTGGCCCCGCTCTTCCGGTGGACGGCGTTGAGGGGAGTCCGACGGAGTTCGGCCATGAGCGGAGGGCGAAGCTATCACGTGGCGCGCGGGGCGGTCAACGAGCCTTCCGCCTTGATTGTGAAAGGGTTGTCGTCTAGCCTGACGCAGGGACACGGGGGCGGATCGAGCTGCCAGCCTCGTGGCCCCCTGCCCCTTTCAGGCCGGTTGAGGCTGCGAGCGCTGAGCGTGATTGAGAAGCCGTACCTGGTCACCTGCTGGAACTGCCTCGGGGAGTTCGACGCCGTCGCCGCGGTCTGGTGCTCGGACGACCCCAAGAGCCCGACCAAGCTCTGCCCCTTCTGCCTCCGGTGCTTCTGTGACGCCAACGCGGAGTACAAGCAGCAGTTCTGGCGGCAGGCCCCGGCCGTTCTCGTCGACGAGCTCCAGACCCTGAGCCAGAGCCAGGATCGTCTCGGTGACATCCTCATACGGATGAAGAAGATCACGACCCCGCAGCTGCTCGAGGCCCTGGTCGAGCAGAAGGAGACGGGACGGAAGCTGGGTGAGATCCTGCTCGGAAAGCGGCTCGTAAACCCGCAGGACCTGGACGCCGGGCTGCGGATGCAGGGGGTGACGCGGCTCAAGGACACGAGGGCCGAGACCGATGGCTCCCGAGCCTACTGGGAGCATTCCAACCCCGAGGGCGTGCTCGACTATCTGCTCGCCCTGGGGGCGAGGAAGCGCGCCTCGGACGTGACCCTCGAGCCCCAGGCCGACCAGGTCGCGGTCCGCTACCGGATCGACGGCTTCTCGTTCAGGGTCGACCCGCTTCCCAAGACCTTCGCCCCAACCCTCGAGCGCGCGCTGTTCGCGATGTTCAACCTCGAGCCATCCCAGCGCGGCAAGCCGCTGTCGGGCAAGGCGAGCGCCCGCCTCGGAGACACCGACTACGATCTCGTCCTGCGAACGGTGCCGGGCCCCCACGGCGTTGGCGTCACGGTGAAGCTGGTGAACCGCTCGAGCTTCATCAAGGACTTCTCGACGCTGGGACTCGAGCTGGAGGATCGCGTCCGTCTCGTCGAGGAGATCCGCTCCGGGCTCGGCCTCCTGCTGGTGACCTCGCCCGCGTTCAACGGGGCGATGACGACCTTCTACTCGATCATGAGCCTCGTGTCCGACGGCCAGAAGGACGTCCTGTCCATCGAGGCGCCGATCCAGTGGGTGATGGAAGGCGTGCGGCAGGTCGAGGCCGAGACAGGTCCCGACGGTCCACGCATGGAGAGCACCCTGCGGGCCATGGTGGCGGTTCGCCCGGAGGTTCTGATGCTCTCCTCCCTGCCCGACCAGTCCTCGGCGACGATGTCGTCGCAGCTCGCCTCGAGCCTGCTGGTGGTGGCCGCCATCACCGCGCCGTCCGCGGCCCGGGGCCTCGCGAGCGTGCGGGAGCTCGGCGTTCCCGCACCTCTACTGGCCGGGTCGCTGGCGATGGTCACCGGCCAGCGACTCGTCCGGACGATCTGCCGGATCTGCCGCGTCCCCGCCGAGCCCCCGTCGGGCCAGACCCTCGAGGCCCACGGCATCGATGCCGATGAAGGTCGGATGCTGCGGTTCTTCAAGGGCAAGGGCTGCCCCACCTGCAACACGATCGGGTACCGGGGGCGGCGCGCCCTCTTCGAGCTGCTCCCGGCCAGCGCAGAGGTGCGCACCGCCCTGGAGCGTGGGCGGGCCGCCCCGGAGATCGAGGAGGCGGCCCTCGCCTCCGGCATGACCTCGATCCGCGAAAGGTGCCTGGCCCTCGTGCGGGAGGGGATCACCACCTTCGACGAGTTCGCCCGCCTGCGCCTTTAGAGCCTAGCCAGGTCAAGCGGCGCCCCCGGTGTCGAGGGCCCTCTCCTCCTGCGCCGAACCCTCGGCGGGCGCGAAGAAGACGAGGAGCAGCAGGTCCTCGGTGACCGAGTGGAAGCGGTGCTCGACCTTCGCGGGCACGGTCAGCAGGTTTCCCGGGCTCACCGTGAAGTCCTCGTCGCCCATGCGGAACCGACCCCGGCCTTCGAGGACGAGGTAGACCTCCTCTTCGCCGTGGGGCCGCTGGTCGTCGTCGGCACCGGCCGGCAGGCGGTAGAGCCCCGCGCTGAGGGCGGCGGTGCGCAGGGCCTCGAGATAGCGTCGGGGCGAGCGACGGTGCTCCTCGGCGAGGCGTCCGAGATCGATCGGGGTTCCCTCGCGGGCCCGCACCGCGGCCAGCATCTGCTCCAGGACCTCCTCGGGGCCGAGGCGGGTCGTGTCGAGGGCGAGGGCATCCCAGGCGCGCACCAGGGGCGATTCCGTGCGGTGCGTGTCCGTGTAGTCGCGCTCGCGCACGTCGTGCTCGACCGTCTCGAAGGTCACGTCGGATCCGGCCGCGCGCAGCTCCTCGTGACGCCGCTGGGCCCGCTCCTCCGGGGTCGCGTCGAGGAAGAACTTGACCTCGGCGTCCGGGAAGACCGCGGTGCCGATGTCCCGTCCGTCCAGGACGACGCGGCCCTCGCGGCCCATCTCGCGCTGTCGCTCCACCATCTCCGTGCGCACTCCGGGGTGCACCGAGACGAGGGAGGAGGCGCGGCTCGTCTCGGGGGAGCGGATCGCGCCGGTCACGTCCTCCCCGTCGAGGAAGACCCGCTGGCCTCCGTCGGCAAGCTCGATCTGCGAGGCGCGACACAGGGTGGCCAGCGCCTCCTCCGAGTCCAGCGACACCCCGCTCCTCATCGCCTTGAGGGCGAGGGCCCGATACATGGCCCCGGTGTCGATGTAGGTGTAGCCGAGACGCTCGGCCAGCGCGCGCCCGGTGGTGGACTTGCCGGCCCCGGAGGGGCCGTCGATGGCGACGACGAGGCCCTGGTTTCTCATGATTCGCTTCGCTCGCTCACAGCCTCCAGCGCCTCGAGAAACGCGGCGTTCTCCTCGGGGGTTCCGATGGAGACCCGCAGCCAGCGAGGCATGCCGTAGGGATCGAGGGGACGGACGATGACGCCACGGGTGAGGAGTCGGTGGAACAGCGCCCGGCCGTCCTCGCCGGTGTCGAAGGTGAGGAAGTTGCCGAGGCTCGGCAGCACCGTGTAGCCCCGCCCGCCGAGGGCATCGGCGACCCGGGCCTTCTCGGCGGTGTTCAGCCCCCGGGATCGCCGCACGTGCTCGGCGTCGCGGAGGGCGGCGGTGGCCGCGGCCTGAGCCACGGAGCTGGCGCAGAACGGCTCGCGGACGACGAGGAGGGCCTCGACCACCTCCGGGGCCGCGACGCCGTAGCCGACGCGCAGGCCGCCCAGGCCATAGGCCTTCGAGAACGTCCGGGTGACGACGACGGGGGCGCCGCTGCGGACGAGCTCGATCCCGTCCGGGTAGTCGGGGTCGTCGGCGTACTCGAAGTACGCCTCGTCCAGGACGAGCAGCACGCCCGGGGGCAAGGAGGCCACCAGCGATTCGACCTCCCCTCGCCGGTTCCAGGTCCCGGTGGGGTTGTTCGGGTTGGCCACGAACACCAGCCGCGTCCGGGCATCGACGGCGCGCGCCATCGCGTCGAGGTCGTGCGTCCAGTCGCGCATCGGCACGAGACGGGCCCCGCGGTTGCGTGCATCGACCAGCTGCCGGAAGCGCGCGAAGGCATGCTCGGAGATCACGGCGTTGTCGGCGGGCCCGAGGAACGCCTGGACGAGGAGGGCGATGACCTCGACCGACCCGCTGCCCACCACGATCTGGCTCGGGGGAACGCCCAGGTGCTCGCCCAGGGCCTGCCGCAGCTCGGTGACCGCGCCGTCGGGGTAGCGGTGGGCCCGGGTCAGGGCCTCCCGGGCGGCCGCGACCGCCCCGGCCGGGGGGCCGAGGGGGTTCTCGTTCGAAGCGAGCTTGATGACCTGGTCGATCCCGAGCTCACGCTGGACCTCGGCGATGGGCTTGCCCGGCTCGAACCGGTCGAGGCCCTCGAGGTGAGCGGGGAGGCTGAAACGAGGGCCGCGGGTGGGGTTCACCGGCGCCTCCGGGTGTCACCCGTGGCCTTGCCGGCCCGGCGCTTCGCCCCGGCTTCCGCGCCGCGACCGCCGGGCGGGCGGCGGCCCCCGGCCGACCGACCGCCCCCCGCCTTCCGCGACCCGCTCGCGGGCGGAGCTCTCCTCGCGCCGGCCCTTCCGCGAGCGGCCGTCTCCGACTTCCGGGCCACGGTCCTGCGGACCCCCGGCTTCCGTGTCCCGGTAGCGCGGGCGCTCTTGCCCGCCTCGTTCTGCCGACCCGCATCTCCGCGCCCGGCCGTCTTCCCCACGACCGCCTTCCGTCCCCCGGTCTCCCTCACGGGGCTTCCGGGCCTCTCGCCCTCGCGCCCGGGGCTCCTCCGCCCCACCGAAGACCGTGGCCGCCGACGCGAGGGACGGCCCAGGGGCCCGCGGCTCTTCTCGCCTCGGAGCAGTCCGGCGATCTCCCCGGGCTCGAGGGCCCGGAACTGGCCCGGCTGCAGGCCCCGGAGCGTGACCGGGCCGAAGGCTACCCGCCGGAGCTTGGACACCGGGTGGCCCACCGCCTCCAGCAGCCGCTTGACCTCGTGCTGCTTGCCCTCGTGAAGGGTGACCTCGACCCAGGCGTGGCGGTCGACCTCGATCACGCGGACCTGGTCGAGAGCGAGCACGTCGCCGTCGACACGCACCCCGCGGCGGAGACGCTCGAGGGCACGGGCGTCGGGCACGCCGCGAACCTTGGCGTGGTAGACCCGGGGGACCTCGTAGCGCGGGTGGGAGACCCGCTCCGCGAAGGCCCCGTCGTTCGTGAGCAGGATCAGCCCTTCCGTCGTGAGGTCGAGCCGCCCGACCGGAAACAGCCCGCTCGCCCCCGGCACGAGGTCCATGACCGTGGGGCGACCCGAGGGATCGCGCCGGGTGGTGACCACGCCCCGGGGCTTGTTGAGCAGGATGTAGACCGGCTGCCGCGCGGACCTCACGCGGACCCCGTCGACCCGGATGTCGTCCCGGACCGGGTCCGCCTTCGTGCCGGGCTCACGGACGACGGCTCCGTTGACGGTGACGCGGCCCTGCTCCATGAGCGCTTCGGCGCCCCGCCTCGAGGCGAAGCCTGCCCGTGCCAGGACCTTCTGAAGCCGCTCCTCCACCGTCGGGATCATACCCCACACCCCGCGGGCTCCGGCGCCGGCTCGCGCCCCGCCGGTCCCCGCCGGTCCCCTCCGGCCCGTAACACTACCGTTACATCGAGATGGTATGAGTGTGACGCCGAGATGACAGAACAACGACAGCTTCGCGGCCAGGTTGCCGCCGGGGGGACGAATCGATGAGAGGGGGAGCCTTGATCACGACGTTGGTCCTGGTGTGGGCGGGCGCCCTGGGGTCGAGCGCGGCCGAGAAGGAGCTCGATCCGCTGCTGGTGATCCTCATCGAGAACGGGGTGATCACCCGGGAGCAGGCCATCGCGGTGGAGGCCGAGCGGGATCGGCGAGCCGCGGCGGCCCCCGCCGCGTCTCCGGCCGAAGCGTCCCCGGGGCCCGCCCCCTCCGTCGTGGTCGCGCCCGAACCACTGCCGCCTCCGCCCCCGCCGGCCCCAGTGAGCGAGACGAAGACCCACTGGTACGACCGGCTCGACTTCAAGGCCGACCTGAGGCTGCGCTACGAGTCGTTCTACGTGGACGCGATCTCACCCAACGACCAGCGCCACCGGTTCCGACTGCGCATCCGCCCCGGGATCTACGCCGACGTCACGGACTGGATGGACGTGGGCCTCCAGCTCCGCAGCGGCGACCCGCTGGACCCGGTCTCGGACAACCAGTCCGAGGATGGCGGCTTCTCCATGAAGGAGATCGCCATCGCCGAGGGCTTCGCGGGCTTCCGTCCGACCGGGTGGCTGGACGTCACCCTCGGCAAGTTCGACCCCGGGAAGAAGTGGGTCGTCACCGACATGCAGTGGGACGACGACGTGACCGTCGAGGGAGCCATGGAGGAGCTCTCCTTCGGGCCGCTCATGACCGATCTCTATCAGTTCATCCTCGAGGAGAGCGGAAACGGACACGACTCCTACATGCTCGGCGGTCAGGTCTACGCGAAGTTCGGCTCGGACTCGGCGGGCGCCTTCACCGTGGGGGCCGGCTTCGACAACTGGGTCCGCCCCCAGCTCGTGGTCGACCTGACGCTCGGCAGTCGTCTGCGCGGCAACGAGGTGACCAACCTGCTCGACAACGAGGACCGGCTCTACAGCGATTTCGACGTCTACACGGGTTTCGCCAGGTGGACCTGGTCACGCACCGAGCGCTGGCCGGTGACGGTCCACCTCGCCGGGTACTACAACGCCGGCGCCGCCGGCCCCGGCGAGGAGTACAACAAGGGCTACTTTGCCCGGGTGCAGGTGGGCGACTACAAGGAGAAGTACCAGCCGATGTTCCGCTACACCCGGTACTACTCGGAGCCCGACGCGATCTTCTACGCGTTCACGCAGTCCGACACGACGCGCGCGTCGGACCTGGACGGCCACCGCTTCGACTTCCGGCTGGGGTTCGTCAAGAAGTCCTACTTCAACCTCACCTGGTACCACACGAACCCGGTCTACGCCTCTGCTCCCACCATGGATCGCTTCCAGATGGACTACATCGTCCGCTTCTAGCATCGCCATCTCGCCGTTGGCGCCCTGATGGCGATGCAGTCCGTTCTCCGTTGCCGTTCTCAAAACACTCCCTGCATGCTGCGGGCGTACCCGGTGAGCTCGACGTACCCCTGGCCGGTCACCGCACGACCCTCACGGGTGCCGGACACACGGACCGCGCCCTCCCAGTAGACGAACGACGTTCGCATCTCCTGGTCCGCCACCCGGGGCTCGACGAACAGGTCGAGGCCCTCGGGGGGGATGCGGAGGCGCCAGCGCGCAGGGTAGGTGGCGCCGGTCTCGGGGCTCGTCCACCGGGCGAGCACCCCGAGGGACAGGTCCGAAGCGCGAAGCCGTCGCGTGCCGCCGTCCGCATTCACCAGCGTCCCGCCGGAGACGGGCTCGATGCTGCCGCCGTCCCGGCGGATCTGGAAGTACATGACCTCCCGGCCGTCGTCGAGCTGCAGGGAGAACCAGTCCCATCCGACCGCCCCCTCCCCGAGGGCGCTCGTGCTCCACTCGTGGTCGAACCACGCCTCCCCCGACACCGCGAGGGCGTCGCCACCCGAGGCCAGACGCCCCCGCGCCACGAGGCGCGTGTATCCCACGTAGTGTGAGGCGTTGCCGGGCTCGTCGCTCTTGGGGGACAGGCCGCGATCCCCGTGCCGCGCGAGCGGCTTGCGCGACTCGAGATCCAGGTCGAGCAGGAGCGGGCCATCGCGGGCGGTCAGCCGCACCGCGTGGCCGTCGGGGCTCGTCGAATCCACGCGCCAGTCCTCGAGCCACACGGCAAACGCCTCGCCCCGGGCCCCCGCCAGCCCGCCCGCGCCACGGGCCCAGCGCTCGGCGAAGCGGTGGATGCCCCTGGCCACGTCGGTCACCGCGAGGTGCGCGAAGTAGACCTGGTTGGTGGCGAGGCCCGGGCCGCCCGGAGGCGGGCCCGGAGACAGGCCTCGACGGAAGAACGTCAGCTGGAATCCGAAGCGGCGCCCGTCCGGGGCGGCGAGGTTTCCGGTGTAGTACCACCACTCCGTCTGGTACTCGAAGTGGGGCCCGTGGTCGCCCGGCAGACGGTACTCACGGGCGGTGTCGGCCCGGGCGAACCCGGAGGGGTCGAGCCCGGGCCCGAGCTCGAGCCCCGCCCCACCGGACGCCGTCCGCGGACGGTGGGGCCCGGGGGACCGGGGCCCGACCGCCACCGCGGCCACCGCGAGGGTGACGGCCAGGCCCGCCACGAGGCCCTTCACGCGCTCCGGGTCCCTGGACCGGCGGCGGCTCCCGAGGGCCTTCACTCTGACCTCAGGGCCGAGGCCAGCGATCGGCGACGCAGCCGGACGACCGGGTACACGGAGGCGAGGACGGCCGCGACCACGCTCACCGCGAAGGCCTGGGCGAACAGCCAGGGGTCCGCCTCCAGGCGCATCGTCCAGCCGAAGGAGCGGACGTTGATCACGTGGACGAGGATGCTGGCCAGCAGCCACCCCAGGGGAAGGGAGAGCAGCCCGGCCACCGCCCCCATCAGCCCGGTCTCCAGGCAGGCCAGGACCCACTTCTGGCCCTCGCCGAGCCCGAGGACCTCGAGCGTCGCCAGCTCACGCGTGCGCTCGACCTGGAGGGCGAGCAGCGCGCTCCAGACGCCGATGAAGGCGACGACCACCGCCAGCAGGCGCAGGGCGCGGGTGACGGCGAAGGTGCGGTCGAAGACCTCGAGCGCCCGGGCCCGCAGCGACCGGTTGGGCGTCACCTCGAGGATGGTCCCGGCGAGGGCCTCCCTCAGGCCCCGCACGACATCCTCCACCGTGTGCGGTGGCGCCACGTACACGCCGAGCGAGGAGACCGCCCGGTCATCCCAGAGCTCTTCGTACACGTTGCGCGAGAGCAGCACCACGCCCCGCTCGCTGGAGTAGTCGTAGAAGATGCCGGCCACCGGGAACGACCGCAAGCCGCGGTCCGTGAGCAGCTCGACCCTGCCCCCTCGGGCCGGCAGACCGTGGCGGAAGGCAAACGGCTCGCTCACGAGAGCCGCTCCTCGCGTCACCCTCTCCCACACCTCCTCCGGCTCTCCCTCCGCGTAGCGGTAGAGCGCGGCGCGGCGCGGCCGTCGGGAATCGGCCACGGCCAGCTGCACCTCCCCGAGGGGGCTGGCCACCCGGACCTGCCGGAACGTCTCGACGTCCGCCACTCCGGGCACCGCCAACACCCTCGGCAGGACGTCGGGGGAGAGGACGGGCGCCGCGTCCCTGCCCCGCGCCCCCGGCACCGAGAGAAAGACGTCGGCCCGAAGCGAGAGATCGAGCCAGTTCTCCACGGTGGAGCGGAAGCTGGCGATCATCAGGCCGACCCCGATGGTGACGGACACCGCGACGGCGAGAGCGGCGATGGCCACGCCTGTCCGGCTCACCGAGCGAGCCACGGTCCGGGCGGCGAGGCGGCCGAGGGTGCCGACGAGTGCCCCCCCGGCCACCCCGGCGACACCACTCGCCGCCACCGTGGCCACGGGGGCCACCAGGGCCAGTCCGAGAACGATGGCGAAGAGGCCGGCGAAGCTCAGGGTGAGCGAGCGCTCGGACAGGAGGAGGATCGCCCCCCCGAGGCCGGCGAGGACGGCGCCGCCAAGCCCCACGCGCGGGAGAAGCCTCTGGACACGGGTCTCGTAGAGGCTCCGGCGGAGGGCCTCGACGGGTTCCACGCGAGCCGCCTCGAGCGCCGGGGCCACCGCCGCCGCGAGACCGGCACCGAGGCCCAGGACCGTCCCCTTGACGATCGAGAGCGCGGTGAGCGGCGCGCCGGTCACCGACACCACGTAGTAGAGGTCGTTGATCGTGCGGGTGACGAGGCGCACCGCCCCCTGGCCGAGAAGCCAGCCCAGACCGACGCCGAGGGCGACCCCCACCGCGGACGCCGCCGCCGTCTCGAGGAGAACGAGGGCGAAGACCTGCTCACCGGTGACCCCGAGAAGGCGCAGCGTGCCGATCACGGCGCGGCGCTGCACCACCGAGAACATGACGGTGTTGTAGATGAGGAACATGCCCACCACGAGGGCGAGGAGGCTGAGGGCGCTGAGGTTGAGCTGGAAGGCCTCGGTGAGCTGGGCCGCCGCCCCCGCCTGCTCGCGGGCGCCCACGAGACGGGCGCCGGGGGGCAGAAGCGCCTCCACGCGGATCTCCTCCCCTTCGTCCAGGACCAGGTCCACGCGGGAGAGGCGGCTCCCCAGGCGGAGGAGCCGCTGGGCCTCCCCCACGTCCATCAGCAGCAGGCCGTCGAGGGAGGCCGCCTCGTCCGGGTCGGTGGCGCGGACGATGCCCGCGACGGTCAGAGTCTCCACCCGGCCCTGCACGCTCACCACGAGCGGGGAGCCGATCCCCAGGCGATGTCGGTCGGCCAGAACCCCGCCCACGAAGACCGCCCCTTCGCCGACGACCCAGCGTCCGAAGCCGGGGTCGGCGAGGGAGCCACCGCTCAGGTGCGTGCGGAACGGGGCCTCGGAGAGCACGTCGAGACCCAGGATGCGCAGCGGCTGCCGCGCCAGGCCCGGATCCAGGGCGATGACGTAGTCCTCGACGACGGGCGCGCTCGACCGCACCCGCGCCTCGACCCGGAGGCGCCGGAGCACTTCCTGGTCGAGCCCTCCGGGACCGCCGAGGACCTGGTGCGTGGCCCGGCCCACGACCATCTGGGTGCTCCGGGCGAACCCGCGGCTCGCGCTGGTGTTGGCGAGGTCGATGGCGATCACCACCGCGACCCCGACGGCCACCCCCAGGACCATGAGCCCGGTGTGCAGCGGGCGGCGCGCGAGGTCACGCAGGCCCGTCAGGAGCAGAGACCGTGTCACGTCAAATCCGCTCCCCCGACCCGTCCGGAGGCATGGGGACGACGTGACCCTCCTCGATCACGTAGACGCGGTCCGCCCGCGCCGCCACGTGGGGGCTGTGGGTCACGAGAAGGAGCGTCCGGCCGGCCCTGCGGGTCACGCGTTCGAGAAGCCCCATCACCATCTCGCCGGTGGCATCGTCGAGATTGCCGGTGGGCTCGTCGGCGAGGACGATGCGCGGGTCCTGGACCAGGGCCCGGGCGATGGCGACACGCTGCTGCTCGCCCCCGGACAGGCGGTCGGGAAAGCTGCGCTCCCGCTCCGCGAGGCCGACCTCGTCCAGGAGGGAGCGGGCCTTCCCGGCCGCCTCGCCCGCCGGAACCCCCCTCAGCTCGAGGGGCAGCTGAACGTTCTCGATCACGTTCAGGGTCGGGATGAGGTTGAAGAACTGGAACACGAAGCCGAGGCGATCTCGACGAAAGAGCGTCCGCTGCGCCGACGAGAGCCGGCCGAGGCTGGTCCCCTCCACCCACACCTCGCCCCCGGTGGGCGAATCGATCCCGGCCACCAGGTTCAGGAGGGTGCTCTTGCCGCTGCCGCTGCGCCCGCGGATGGCCACGAGCTCGCCCTCGAGGAACTCGACGCTCGTCTCGCGCAGGACCTGCCGCGTCTCGGCGCCCTCGATGTAGCTCTTGCTGACGCGGTCGAGGCGGATGAGGGCTTGCATGCTCGTCTCTCGGTGGGGCGGGCCCCAGCCTACTCGGTCCTCGGCTCGTCGGCCTCTTCGGTCGCGGGTCCCGCGGCGGCCTCTTCGAGCGGACTCTCCGGTTCGGGGGCGGCCGGGAAGTCACCGTCCTCCTCGTCGAAGAGGGTGGCCTGCGTCACCTCCTCCTGCTCCGCGAGCGACACCGAGCTGGGCAGCGGGGCCTCGATCGCCCGCTTGAGGCCGGGCACGTCGACCTCCTCGCCGAGGACCTCCACGAACTCCTCGATCTGCGGGAGCTCCTCGAGGTCCTTCAGCCCGAAGTGCAGCAGGAACTGCTTGGTGGTCCCGTACAGCATGGGTCGGCCCACGACCTCCTTGCGGCCCATGATGCGGATGAGGCGCTTCTCCAGTAGCGTCTTCACGACCCCGCTGGACCTCACCCCGCGCAGCTCGATGATCTCGGGCAGGGTGACCGGCTGTCGGTAGGCGATGACCGCCAGCGTCTCCAGCGCCTGGATCGAGAGACGTGTCGGGGTCCGGGGGTCGATGAGCTCCCGCACCCAGTCGTTGTACTCGGGGCGGGTCGTGACCTGCCAACCCCCGGCCACCTCGATGAGCTGGAGACCCCGATCGTCGCGCGCGTAGTCCGCCCGAAGCTCCTCGAGGGCGCGCTGCCAGTCCTCTTTGGGAACCCCGACCAGCACTCGGCCGATCTCCCGCGGGGTGATCGGCTGCGGCGAGGCGAAGACCAGCGCCTCGACGATGGCGCGCACCTGCTGGGCGGGCAGAACGGAGCCTTCCTCCGCCTCCGGCGCGCGGTCGCCAACCCCGCTGGAATCGGAGCGGTCCTCCGGTCCGGCTTCGGAGGCGGGCTCCGGACCCTCTGGCTCGGCCCCGGTCGGCTCGGGAGTCCCGGCGTGGGTCGGCTCCTCGCTTCTCTCGTCCTTCTCGTCCAACGGTTCTCTCCTACGTTGCCGGGTTCGGCGACCCCGCGGCCGGCGGTCCGACCGGGCGGAAGACGCGGATCGCCCCGAACATCCCCCGCTGGTACACGCGCACGCGCTTCAGGCGCACCAGCTCCAGGAGCGCCAGGAACGTCGCGATCATCGCCGCCTTCGTCTCCAGGGACGCGAACAGCTCCAGGAACTCCAGCGATGCGCCCTCGTCGATCATGGCCAGCAGCTCGGTCATCCGCTCCTCGACGCTCGGGCCCTCGGCCTCGATCTCGTGGTCGAGGAGTGCCTTGCGCCGGTCGAGCATCTCCTTGAAGGCGGCGATGAGATCGTACAACCCCGCCTCGAGCATCTCCTCGCCCGCGTCGTCGAACCTGGGGAGGACCGTGTCGGGCCGCGTCCACTGGGCGGCGCGGATCTGGGCCTGCTGGTGCAGGATGCCCGCCGCCTCCTTGTAGCGCTGGAATTCGAGCAGCCTCTGGGCGAGCTCCTCGCGGGGGTCGACGTACTCCTCCTCGCCCTCCGCCTCCGTGGGCTCTATCGGGACGAGCATCTTGGACTTGATGTGGATGAGCGTCGCCGCCATCACCATGAACTCGCCGGCCACGTCCAGGTTCAGCTCCCGCATCAGGTCGAGGTACTCCATGTACTGGTGGGTGATGGGGGCGATGGGGATGTCGTTGATGTCCAGCTTCTCCCGCCGGATGAGGTACAGGAGCAGGTCGAGGGGCCCCTCGAAGAGCGGGAGCCGGATACGAGGGACGTCCTCGGGCAAGGTGGACTCGACGCCCTCGGGCACGGTGACGCGCTCCGGCTCGGCCTCACCGGAGCCCTCGGCGTCAGCGCTCTCGTCCGCACCGAGCCCCGCGGTCGTGCCCCGGGCGACCGCCACGGGCTCGGGATCCGGTGGCGCCTCCGAGACCCCGGCACCCGCCTCGTCGCCGCGAGGCTCCTCCGGTGTGGCGGGGTTGTCGTCCGTCTCGGACGGCGGCTTGGGCTCGTCGCTCACGAACCGCCGTTCCGGTAGTCGATCTTCATCGCCGCCCGGACCTCGTCCATCGTAGCCTGGGCAACGGCACGGGCCTTCTTCGAACCCTCCCGAAGGATGTCCCACACGGTGTCCGGGCGCGAGGCGAACTCGGGTCTCCGCGCGTGGATCCCGGCCAGGTGCTCGAGCATGTGATCGGTCAGCCTCGACTTGCAGTCGATACAGCCGATCCCCGCCGTCCGGCACCCTTCGGCCGCCCAGTCGCGCGTCTCCCTCGGGGAGAACGCCCGGTGCAGGTCGAAGACCGGGCACTTCTCGGGAGTGCCGGGGTCCTTCCGCCTCATGCGCGCCGGGTCCGTGACCATGGGCCGGATCTTCTCGCGGACGGTGTCGGCATCGTCCTTCATGTAGACGGCGTTGTCGTACGACTTCGACATCTTGCGTCCGTCGGTGCCAGGGATACGCTTGGCCTCGGTGAGGAGCGTCTTCGGCTCCGGGAAGACCTCTCCATAGAAGTTGTTGAATCGGCGCACGATCTCCCGGGTCAGCTCCACGTGGGGGGCCTGGTCCTCCCCCACCGGCACCGCGTCCGCCTTGTAGATGATGATGTCGGCGGTCTGCAGCAGTGGATAGCCCAGAAACCCATAGGTCGACAGGTCCTTCCCCGTGAGCTGCTGCTGCTGTTCCTTGTAGGTGGGCACTCGCTCCAGCCACGGCACCGGGACCACCATCGACAGAAGCAGGTGCAGCTCCGCGTGCTCCGGCACCTGGCTCTGGATGAACAGCGTCGACCGCTCCGGGTCGAGGCCGGCGGCCAGCCAGTCCGTGGCCACCTCGACCACGCTCTCGTGGATGCCGGACGGGTCCGCGTAGTCGGTGGTCAGGGAGTGCCAGTCGACGATCGAGAAGAAGCAGTCGTAGCTGTCCTGCAGACGCACCCAGTTGTCGAGGGCCCCCATGAGGTTGCCGAGGTGGAGCGCCCCCGTGGGGCGCATGCCGGAGAGGATGCGGGGTCTGGGCATGGTGTCCTTACCAGCGTGCGATGGAGTACAGGAAGCGCAGGACGATCTCGTAGACCGGTCCGATCACCTTGAACAACGCCCCGGTCATGACGAGGGCGAGGAGGATGAAGCCGCCGTAGGGCGCGATCGCGCGGATGTAGCGGTGGCCGAGCCCGTTCGGCAGCGCCCACTGCAGGATGTGCGATCCGTCGAGCGGGGGCAGGGGCACGAGGTTGAAGATCGCGAGCAGGACGTTGAGCTGGACGCCGAGCCCGAGAAACAGGATCACGGGATTGGCCGAAGACGGCTCCGGGATCGCCCGCACCGCGACGAAGAGCGCAGCGGTGAACAGGAGCGCCAGGAGCAGGTTGGAGGCCGGTCCCGCCCCGGACACGACGATCTGGCCTCGCTTGAGGTGCTGGAAGCGTCGGGGATCCACCGGCGTGGGCTTGGCCCAGCCGAGGAGGGGGACACCGGTGAAGATCATCAGCAAGGGGAGGACCACGGTCCCGACGATGTCGATGTGGACGAGGGGGTTCAGGCTGATGCGCCCCAGCGACTGTGCGGTCGTGTCCCCCTCGATCAGGGCCGTCCACGCGTGCGCCGACTCGTGCACGGAGAGGCTGAAGAGCAGGACGATGTAGGCGGTCAGGCCAACGGCGAGGGTCTCGGCGCTCAGGTCGGGCTCCTTCGAGGGGACGAAACCGTGATGCTAGCACGGGCCCGCCAGGCGTTCACCTGGGGCTACAATCGCCCCGTGACCACACCACCGGCCCCGACACAGATCGCCGCCGCCCTCGAGAAGCGCATCATCGGCCAGCAGGAGGCCGTTCGGGAGATGTCGGTGGCCCTGGCCAAGAAGCTGGCCGGCCTCAAGGTCGGCAACATCCTGATGATCGGCTCCTCGGGGTCGGGCAAGACCACCCTCATGGGTGCGGTCGAGGAGCTCCTCGCCGCCAACCCCGCTCTCGCCAGCCGCTCCACCGTGGTCCGGGTCCACGCCAACGTCCTGGGCGAAGAGGCCGAGCTCGGCCACCCCGGGGAGAAGCTCCTGATGCGCCTGCTGGAGAGGGCGAGGCAGCAGCTCGGCGCCGACACCCCCGTGGAGAGGCTCCTCGGTCAGGCGACCCACGGCCTGGTGTTCGTGGACGAGGTGGACAAGATCCGCAGCCACGTGGGAGGGCAGCCCAACATCTCCGGGATCCGGGCCCAGGAGGCGCTGCTCACCCTCATCGAGAACGAGGCGGTGCCCTTCACCCTGCCCGACTGGGCGGGCGGGGCCACCGTCAACGTCGACTCCAGCGGCCTGCTCTTCGTGTGCGCGGGGGCGTTCGAGGGCCTGTACGACTCCGTCTACGAGCGGGTGACCTACGGAAAGGACCAGGGCGCCCTCAAGCCGGTCACGGTGGTCGACGAGACCGGTCGCGCCCACGAGGAGCTGCACTTCGTCCTGCGGGACTGGCTCAAGCACGAGGACCTCTTCGAGTACGGGGTGAGCCCCCAGTTCCTCTCGCGTTTCGACGCCGTCGTCCTCCTCGAGGCCCTGGGCGAGGACGAGCTCCTGCAGATCCTGGCCGAGGGGACCCACTCCGGCCTCCGGCAGTCGCAGGCCTACTTCGCGAGCTTCGGGGTGAAGCTGGAGGTCACGAAGGAGGCCGCGCGCCGCATCGCCCGGGAGGCCGCCCGGCAGCCCCGGCTCGGGGCCCGCGCCCTCAAGGAGGTGCTCCGGCGTGTCGTGAGCCCCCTCGAGTACGACCCGAAGGCGGCGGCGGGCCCGGACGGCGTCCTCCGGATCGACACCGAGCGGGTGGACAGGGTGCTGGCGCGGGACCGGAAGGACGGATCCTCGTCGACCGTCGCCGGCTGGGACCAGAGCTTCCCAACGCCGTCCGGGAGGGGCTGAGTCGCTCGTGGAACAACGGGCCCGGATCGTGCGTCGACATGCAGTGAGGACGCCATGAGCAAGATCGAGAGGAAGGCGAACTGCGCCATCTGCAAGGGCCGAGCCTACGCCGAGGCCCACCCGGACAGGCTGCTGGCCCGTCTGTGGCGCTGGCACACGGGCTGGTGCCCGGGTTGGAAGGCCTATCAGCGCGAGCTCAAGGAGCTCGAGGCGAAGGAGGAGGCCACGGGCGCCTAGCCGCGGCTGTCGAAGTGCACGCGCACCCGCGCGGCCATGGCCGGGCCCACAACCGTGGCCAGCTCCGCCTCGCTCGCCCCCTGCACGCCCCGGAGCGATCCGAAGGCCGAGAGGAGCCTTCTCCGCTTCGCCGGGCCGATCCCGGGGATGTCGTCCAGCTCGGAGTGGAGCGTCCGCTTCGAGCGCGTCTGGCGGTGGAAGCCGATGGCGAACCGGTGCGCCTCGTCCCGGACCCGCTGGACCAGCTGCAGCACCGGTGAGGACCGCGGGAGGGCGAGAGGCAGATCCCGCCCCCGCAGGAAGAGGAGCTCCTCGCGCTTGGCGAGGCTGGCCACCGGCTGGTCGCCGAGGCCCAGCTCCTCCAGGGCCTCGACCGCGGCCGCGAGCTGTCCCCTTCCGCCATCGATGAGGACGAGCTCGGGGAGCTCCTTCCCCTCCTCGAGCAGGCGGCGGTAGCGCCGGCCCACGACCTCGCGCATGGAGGCGAGGTCGTCCGGGGCCCCGGAGACCCCCTTCACCCGGAACCTCCGGTAGTCGGACTTCTTCGGCAGGCCCTCCTCGAAGACGACCATCGAGGCCACGATGTCGGAGCCCTGGATGTTGGAGATGTCGAAGCACTCGATGCGGCGGGGCTCGACCTCCAGGTCGAGAAGGTCCCCGAGAGCCCGCATGATCTCCCGCGACTGCTGCCGTGGGTGCTTCCATTCGAGCTCGAAGGCGAGGCGGGCGTTGCGGACCACGAGGTCGAGGAGCCGGAGCTTCTCCCCCCGCCGAGGGGTGCGGATGCGGACGCGCGTGCCCCGACGCTGGCCCAGCCACGATTCGAGGAGCTCCTGGTCGGGGACCGCCACCGGAACCAGGATCTCGCGCGGGACGTAGCGGCCGTCGGCGTAGAACTGCTGCAGCGTCGTCGAGAGGACGGCCTCCGGCTCGGTCAGGCGGTCGAGGAGGAAACCCTCGCGCGCCACGACCTTGCCGTCGCGAACCGAGAAGACCTGGACGGCCGCGCGATCGCCCTCGGCGTGGGCCGCGAAGAGGTCTCGCTCCTCGAGCTCGGTGGTCGTGATCTTCTGTGGCGTCTCGAGGCGCTCGAGGGCCCGGATCTGGTCGCGCAGCGAGGCCGCCTCCTCGAAGCGCTGCTCTGAAGCCACGCGCTCCATGTCGCCGCGCAGGCGGCGCACGACCTCCTCCGTGCGCCCCTCGAGGAAGAGACGGGCATCCTCGCACGACTGCCGGTACCGGTCGAGAGAGCACACCTCTTCCACGCAAGGGGCCAGGCAGCGCTTGATCTGGTACTGAAGGCAGGGTCGGGGACGCCGGCCGTTCAGGGTCTCCTTGCAGGAGCGGATGCCGAACAGCTTGCGCACGAGCCCGGCGGTCTTGCGCCCCAGGCTGGCCGGGATGTAGGGGCCGCCGTAGGCGTCGCCGTCCTCCGAGGGCCGGCGCACGACGTACAGGCGAGGGTAGTCCTCCCGGAGCGTGAGGCGGAGGTAGGGATGGTTCTTGTCGTCGCGGAGGCGGAGGTTGTAGAGCGGCTTGTGCCGCTTGATGAGGTTGTTCTCGAGGGCCAGCGCCTCCATCTCCGAGTCGGTGACCACGAGATCGAGATCGGCGATGTCCTCCACCATGCGCGTCTTGTGGAGCTCGGCCGGGCGCGAGGCCTGGAAGTAGGACCGCACCCGGTCCCGCAGCACCCGGGCCTTGCCCACGTAGATGACCCGGCCGCCCGAGCCCTTGAACAGGTAGACCCCGGGTCGGGAGGGAAGCTGCTCGAGCTTGTCGGCGAGGGCCACGGGTTGATTATCGCCTGCGGCCCGGCCGGTGCCGGAGGACCGTCCCGGTCTGGAAAGGACCCGCTCCGCCCGGGGCCGTGCGCCGTGGTCTCGGGGACGGGAATGACCCATTCGGCGCGAACCACTCGCAATCATCGAACCGGGCACCCCTTGTTGGACCGGAGGGCGCACGAAGATGGCTCATCAGTTCTATGGTCGTGGGCCGTCGAGTGAGAGGAGACTTGGACCGGGGGAAGGCACCTTCGAATCACGGCTTGATGCATTCTCCCTTTCCCCCTGCCGTCCCGCGTCCGGCGCGCGGACCCCGCCGCTGGACTCGCCGCCCATCCCCCGGGCGAGACGAATCTTGTCGGACGCGGGACGGGTCTTTCCCTTCCGAATCCTTCACTTCGTGATCACCTCTCAACGGATCCATGACCGTCCTCCGCGCAGCGGCTACCGTGCTCCATCGAGCAGCCAGGGCCGGACTGTGCGCTCCCGCCGGCTGCCGCAGGGTCGACTCCGCATTTGACCGCGGCGCCCGAGTCGACCACGATGGGAGGATGGTGAGGGGTGCACGGACCCCGGTGGTCCTCGGGATCCTTGCGGGCTTCCTGGGGAACACCTCCTTCGGCGCGGTGACCACGCTTCACGTGGTCCTGGAGCACGAGGCGTCTCACCGGGCGTCGGCACACGCTCACCACGCCGGTGCCGAGACTCCGGAGGACCAAGCTCACCTCCGCGACCTCGAAGCTCCGCGACGCGCGCACCACGACGCCACGCAGGTGGAGCGGGGCGCAAAGTCCGGACACACCCACGCGCTGAGCCTGGCGGCCGAGCTGCTGCCCCGCGCCAGCCGGCTCTCGGACGACCCGTCGTGGACCGGGCCGAGCCACGCGTCTCGGGTCCTGATGGGCCATGTCGATCGAAGCCCGCTGCGGGCCGCGCAGCGGGCGGGGCCGCTGCTCACGACGCCTCCCCTCTCACGCCGCTCCGTCGTTCTCCAGATCTAGATCTCCGCGCGATCGACTCCTCGCGTCCGGGTGCCCGTGTGCCCGGGCGTCGATGTTCCTGTGTCGTGAGTCGCGTGGAGAAGAGAGATGTCCGCATGGCTGTTGCTGTTGGCAGTGTTGCCCCCCGGGGGAATCCAGCCCGACGAATCGGGTCCGGGCGCGCCGGTCGTGACCGAGGAGGCGTTCCTCGAGGCTGTTGGCCCCGATGACGCGGCCTGGGTCGTCCTCGAAGGAGGGGTCGGCGAGGCGGAGGGGGAGGTCCGGCGCGCCGAGGCGCTGCCCAACCCCGTCGTCGCCTTCGACCGCGAGGCGCCCGAGGGCCTGCCCGCCCAGAACACCTGGCTGCTCGCCTGGAGGCCGCCCCTGGGCGGCCGTCGGGGACCCACACGGGGCGCAGCCGAGGCGGGGCTTCGAGCCGCCCGGGCCAGCCTGGCCGGCGACCGCCTCGGACGCCGAGCCGAGCTGCGGGCCGCCTACGCGGACTGGGCGGTAGCTGTGGCCCGCGTCGACCTCGCGGCCTCCCAGGCCGAACGGCTCCGGCGCGCCGCCGACGTGCTGCGCCGGCGGGCGGAGACGGGCGAGACGTCGGGGCTCTCCGCGCGGCGCATGTGCCTCACCTCCGAGGCGGCCCGCGTCCGCCTGGCCCGGGCCGAGGCCCAGCTGGCCCGAGCCCGGGCCGCGGTCGAGGGGCTCTGGCCCGCCCTTCCCGTCGGGGCGCGCCCAGTGCTGCCCTCCCTGACCGCGCCCCCGCCCAGCACCGACGTTTCCGAGCGTCCGGACATCGTTGCCCTCGAGGAGAGGGTGGATCAGGCGGAGCTGGAGGCGAAGGCCGCGGGACGGTACTGGGGCTTCCCGGAGCTGGCCGTGGGCTGGCAGACCCTCCGTGACGAGGGTGTGAGCGCCGACGGTCCCGTCTTCGCCGTCTCGTGGAGCATCCCCCTCTTCGACCGGGACCGGGGTCGACGCGCGGAGGCGGCGGCACGGCAGCGCGTCCTCGCCGCACGCCACGCGCTGACGCGCCGGCGGGCCGAGGCCGAGGTCCGGGGGGCCCGGGCGGCGGCCGTCTGGCTGGCGGGGGCCGCGCGGGAGGCCGCCGGCGCGGCCCGCACCACCGGGGTGGTGCTGGAGGCGGCCCGGGCCGCCTTCGAGGCGGGCGAGAGCTCCGTGACGGATCTGAATGACACGGTGAGCGCGGCGTTCGACACGGAGCTGGAGGCGCTGGATCTGCACGCCGAGGCCCTCGCCGCCGAGCGCGCCCTCGAACTGGCGCTCGGCCGGCCCTTCGGGGCGGGAGGAGGACGATGAAGACCCTGGGTATTCTCCTGATCGGGCTGTCCCTGACCCTGGCCTGTGGGGGGGCGCCGACGACCGACGACCACGCCCACGACGAGTCCGGCGCGGCCGAGAGCTGGGCGGTCACCGCCTGGGGCGAGCGGTACGAGATCTTCGCCGAGACCGACGCCCTCGTGGCCGGGACCGTTGCCTTGAGCGCGATCCACGTCACCGTCCTCGACGGCTTCGCGCCACTCACGGAGGGGACGGTCGCCCTGGTGCTCCGCGGGTCGGGTGGTGAAGAGGAGGCCTTCCGGGAGGACGAGCCGAGCCGCGCCGGGATCTACGTCGTGGAGGCCACGCTTCGCTCCGAGGGAGACTTCGGCCTCTCCTTCCGAGTCCAGTCTCCCGCCGGCGAGGAAGAGATCGCCGCCGGACGCGTGAGGGTCGGCTCGGCCGCCTCTCCCGGCGGACTCGTGGGAGAGACGGAGCCCGGCGGGGCCGACGCCGCGTCGTTCCTCAAGGAGCAGCAGTGGCGGACGGAGTTCGCCACCGCCTGGGTCCGGGAGGGCGCTCTCGGAGAGAACGTGGAGGGTCCGGCGCGGGTCGAGCCGGCCGCGGGCGGCGAGGTCGTGCTCACCGCACCCGTCGACGCCACGGTGGCGTCGTCTCCCTGGCCCTACAGCGGGCTCGACGTCGCCCGGGGAGGCACCGTCTTCCGTCTCGTGCCGCGGGCCAGCCGGAGCGTGCCCGAGCTGCGCGTCGAGGCCTCGACGGTCGAGGCCGAGCTGGAGGTGGCGCGGCGGCGCGTGGACCGCCTCACCGATCTCTTGAGCGTCGAGGCCACGAGCGAGGCCGAGCTGGAGCGGGCCCGCGCCGTCCTGGCCGGCCTCGAGGCCCGCCTCGAGGCCGCCCGCGGCAGCCTGGTGACGACGCCGGGGTCCGGCGGGGAGGGCGCGCCGGCGGCGATGACGGTCACCGCCCCGTTCGCGGGTCGCGTGGCCCAGGTCTCCGTCTCTCCCGGGCAGACCGTGGCCGCGGGCGCGACCCTCGGTCGCCTGGTCAAGGACCGGCCGCTCTGGGTGGTGGTGGCGCTCAGACCCGAGGACGCGACCCGCGTCCAGTCGACACCCCGGGGCCTCTTCCTGAGGCGGCCGGGGGAGTCCACTCCCATGGAGATCGGGGAGGAGGCCGTGCGTCTCGTCTCGCGGTCGCCCGAGGTCGACCCCCGCACGGCGTCGGTGAACGTCATTCTGGAGGTGGACCGAACGGCCGCGGACATTCCCCTGAGCAGCGCGGTGGAGGCCGAGCTGCGGCTCCCCGGCGAGCGGCCCGGCATCGTCGTCCCCCTGTCCGCCGTGCTCGACGACTCGGGAACGAGCGTGGCGTACGTCCAGCTCGACGGCGAGACCTTCGCCCGCCGGGAGATCCGTGTCCTGGGGCGGCTCGGGAACGAGGCGCTGGTCCAAGGGCTCGCGCCGGGAGAGCGGCTCGTCACCCGGGGCGGCGGCGCCGTGCGGCGCAGCTCGCTCCTCTCCAGCGGCGCCCCCGAAGGCCACGTGCACTGAGAGGCCAGGAATGCTCGACCGAATCATCCGAGGCTCGCTGCGACACCGATGGGCCGTTCTCGTGGCCGCCTCCGTGCTGCTCATCGCCGGGGGCGCGCTCACCGCGGACCTCCCCGTCGACATCTTTCCCGACCTCACGGCGCCCACCGTCACCGTCATCACCGAGGCCCAGGGGCTCGCCCCCGAGGAGATCGAGCTCCTCGTCACGTTCCCCGTCGAGTCGGCCCTGAACGGCGCCTCCGGGGTGCGGCGCATCCGCTCGGTCTCCGGGCCGGGGATCGCCGTCGTCTGGGTCGAGTTCGAGTGGGGCGAGGACATCTACCTCGCGCGGCAGGTCGTGGCCGAGCGCCTGCAGACGGTCGCACTCCCGAGCGGCGTAGAGCGGCCGACGCTGGGCCCCATCAGCTCGATCATGGGCGAGATCACGTTCATCGCCTTTACCTCCGAGGACGTCGCCCCCATGGAGCTGCGACGGCTGGCCGAGACGGTGGTCCGGCGCAGCCTCCTGGCGGTGCCGGGGATCTCCCAGGTAGTGCCCATCGGGGGCGAGGTGCGCGAGTACCTCGTCGAGCTCGACCCCGCCGCCGTCGTCCAGGCCGGGATCTCGGTCGAGGAGGTGGTGGCGGCCCTCGACGCGTCGAGCGCCATCCCGGCGGCGGGCTTCCACGTCGACGCCGGCCAGGAGTACCTGGTGCGCGGCCTCGGCCGCGCGCGCTCCACGGAGGACCTGGCGACCACCGTCCTCCGGGTCCAGGACCGCGTCCCCCTGCGCCTCGGCCAGATCGCCTCGGTCCGGCTGGCCCCCGAGCCCGCCCGGGGCACGGCCTCCTATCGGGCCCAACCGGCCGTGATCCTGAGCGTCCAGAAGCAGCCGGGGGCCAACACCCTGGAGCTCACGCGGGAGATCGACGGCGTCCTCGACGACCTGCAGCGGACCCTCCCGCCGGGGGTGGTGATCCAGACGGAGAACTTCCGCCAGGCCGACTTCATCGAGGTGGCCATCCACAACGTGTCGGTGGCGCTGCGCGACGGCGGGATCCTGGTGGTCGTCATCCTTTTCCTCTTCCTCGGCAACCTGCGGTCCACCTTCATCTCGGCCGTGGCCATCCCCCTGTCGCTGGTGGCGGGGGTGGTGGTGATCTCGCTCCTCGGGGGAACGCTGAACACCATGACCCTGGGGGGCTTCACCATCGCCATCGGCGCCCTCGTCGACGACGCCATCATCGGCGTGGAGAACGTCTTCCGTCGCCTGCGGGAGAACCATGGCAAGCCGGCCGGCGAGCAGCAGTCCAGCCTCGACGTCGTCTTTCGCGCGTCGTCCGAGGTCCGGGGCGCCATGCTGTTCGCGACCCTCGTCATCGCCCTGGTGTTCCTGCCTCTGCTGGTCCTGAGCGGGATGGAGGGTCGGCTGCTGAAACCCCTCGGCCTGGCCTATCTGGCGTCCCTCGCCGGTTCGCTCCTCGTGGCCCTCACCGTCACGCCCGTCCTCTGCCTGCTCCTCCTCCCGAGGGGGTCGCTCCTGGACCGGCAGGAGCCGTGGCTCCTGCGGCGGCTCAAGGGCGCCTACGACGCGACCCTCGACTACTGCCTGGACCGCCGGGCCCTCGTCCTGGGCGGGGCCGTCGCCGCCCTGGCGGGGTCTCTGGCCCTGCTCCCCTTCCTCCCCCAGTCCTTCCTGCCGCCCTTCAACGAGGGCAGCCTCACCGTCGTCCTCGTGAGCCCCCTGGGGACCCCCCTCAGCGAGGGCGACGCCCTGGGCCGCGAGGTCGAGCAGACCCTTCTCGCCTTCCCCGAGGTCGTCTCCACGAGCCGGCGCACGGGCCGCGCGGAGAGGGACGAGCACGTCCAGGGGGTGAACGCCTCCGAGATGGAGGTCGTCCTGCGGCCGGGACGCCCGAAGCCCGTTCTCCTGGCCGAGATGCGCCGGGCCGTGGCCACCATCCCCGGCGTGAGCGTGAGCTTCGGTCAGCCCATCAGCCACCGCATCGACCACATGATCTCAGGGAGCAAGACCAACCTGGCCGTCAAGATCTTCGGTCCCGACCTGTCTGTCCTCCGGGGCCTCTCGGCGACCGCCGAGAGCCTCCTCCGGGACGTTCCGGGCATCGTGGACTTGTCGAACCAGGAGCAGGCGACGGTGCCTCAGCTCCTCGTGGACTTCGACCGGGGTGCCATGGCCCGCTACGGGCTCACCCCCGCCGACATGGCGCGGTCGGTGGAGGCCCTCTTCCAGGGCACCGCCGCCGGAGAGATCGTGGAGGGTGGCATGGCCTCCCGCGTGGTCGTCCGCTTGCCCGAGAGGCTGCGCCTCCACCGCGACGACCTCGAGGCGCTCCCCGTGACGGCCTCCGATGGCCGCGTCCTCCGCCTCGGCGAGGTGGCCCGGGTCCGCTTCGACCTCGGCCCGGGGCTCGTCCGGCGCGAGAACGTCCAGCGTCTGGCCATGCTCACCGCCAACATAGCGGGCAACGACCTCACGGGCGTCGTGGAGGCGGCGCGTGAGGCGCTCCGCGAGGGGCTGTCGCTCCCCGAAGGCTACCGGGTCGTGTTCGGAGGCCAGTTCGAGGAGGCGGCACGCAGCCTCCGCAACATCGCCCTCCTCGCGGTGTTCATTCTCTTCGCCATGTACGCCCTGCTCTTCGTGGCGTTCCGCAGCCACCGGCACACGCTCATCGTCCTGATCAACCTGCCACTCGCGCTCATCGGCGGGCTGGTGGCCATCGCCGTCACGGGCGACGGGCTCAGCGTCGCATCGCTGGTCGGCTTCATCACCCTCTTCGGCATCGCCACCCGCAACGGCGTCCTCCTCGTCAGCCACTACGAGCACCTGATGCGGGACGAGGGTCTACCCCTCCGCGAGGCGGTCATCCGCGGCTCCCACGAGCGGCTGGCCCCGGTGCTGATGACTGCCCTCACCGCCGGACTGGCCCTCGTCCCCCTGGTCCTGGCCGGCCACGAGCCGGGCAACGAAATCCAGAGCCCCATGGCCGAGGTCATTCTCGGCGGGCTCCTGACCTCCACGTTCCTGAACCTGGTCGTTGTTCCCGTCCTCTTTGCGCGGTGGGGATCGGATGCGCCCACCACTCCGAACGGAGCTGAGGCTGCGCCTTGACGGCTCTTTCCGGGTCTGTCTCGACAGCTCGGGTTGACGCGCATTGCTCGCGACCGGTATGAAGACCATCGTGAACGGGAGCAACGCCTCGACCTGGGCCCTGGCGCTCGCCGTCCTGGGGGCTCCGGGCGTGTTGGCGGCCGACCGCCCGACGGTGGCGACGGCACTCCTCGGCGCGGCGCCGGAGATCGACGGGAACGTCGACGACGCCGAGTGGGCGGACGCCGCGGTGGTCGACTCCCACTTCGTCCAGGTCGAGCCCGAGTTCGGGCAGCCCTCGCCCTTCCGGACCGTCGTCCGAATCGGGCAGACGAGCACCGCGCTCTACGTGGCCTTCGAGAGCCACGATCCGGAGCCCGATCGCCTGGCGGTGGCGATGACGCGTCGCGACGGGGACCTGGGCGACGACGATGCGGTGGCCGTCGTCCTCGACACCTTCTCGGATGGGAGAACCGCCTACGCCTTCGCCACGAACGCCCTCGCCACCCAGTGGGACGCCCGCATCGCCGACAACGGTCGGACCGTGGACGAGCTCTGGGACGAGGCCTGGGAGTGCGCGGCCCGACGCCACGGCGACCGGTGGACCGCCGAGTTCGAGATCCCCTTCGCCATCCTGAGGTTCGAGCCGGGTGAGGAACGCACCTGGGGCCTCTCCTTGATGCGTACCGTTCCCCGCCGGCTGGAGGTCGCGGTCTGGTCGGGCCCGGCCGAGGATCCGTTTCGGGTCTCGAGCTTCGGCACCCTCACCGGACTACAGCTCACGTCGCGGGAGGAGAAGTCCTGGCAGCTGATTCCCTACACTCTCGCGGCGGCGGAGGAGGGCGAGAAGCCGGACTTCCAGATCGGCGGGGACGCGCGCTGGCGACCCTCGAGTACGGTGGCCGTCGACGCCACCGTGAACCCGGACTTCGCCCTCATCGAGGCGGATGTGGAGGTGGTCAACCTCACGCGCTACGAGCTCTTCATCCCCGAGAAGCGGCCCTTCTTCCTCGAAGGGAGCGAGATGTACCGCCAGCGGATCCAGCAGTTCTACAGCCGGAGAGTCGGGGACATCACCTGGGGCGGCAAGGCGATCGGCACCCTGGGAAAGACCGGCTTCTCGGCCATCGTGACGTCGGAGGATCCACCGAGCGTGGACTCCGAGGACAGCCCACGCGCCGACTACGCCGTGGGTCGGCTCCAGAGGACGCTGCCCGGCGGGTCCACACTGGGCTTTCTGGGCGGCACCCGTCGTCGGGAGGGGGTGGACCAGGGTTCCGTCGGCTTCGACGCCACGCTGTTCTTCACGGAGACGCTGGGGTTCACGGGACAGCTCCTGACCGTTCACGGACCCACGGCGAAGGGTGGGCTGGCGTGGTTCGTGCGCCCGGCCTACGACAGCGCCCGGACCCACTTCCACCTCCGCTACACCAACCTCGACCCCGGCATCCGCGAGGACTTCAACGCGGTCGGCTTCCTCCGAGACGACGACCGCCGGGAGTTCGACACCAACTTCACCCGCAACTTCTGGATCGAGAGCGGCCCGGTGGAGAAGGTGGAGGCCGGAGCGAACTACAACCGCTTCTACAGCCACGGCGGCACCTTGCGGGCCTGGGAGCTCGACGCCGAGGTGGAGGTGACCTTCCGCAACGGGATCGAAGTTGAGATCGGCCGGATCGACGACTACCAGCTCTTCGAGAAGGGCTTCCGCAACGACCGCACGGTGGTCGAGGTGGGTTGGGACGGACGCGACGGGCGGTCGGTGCGGGCCTTCGCGTCACGGGGCACGAACTTCGACTCCGAGCTCACGCTCTACGGCGCGTCGGCGGACTGGGCTGTCGGTGACGCCTGGCGCCTCGGCTACTCCCTCACTCGCCTCGAGCTGGAGCCCGACCCGGAGGGTGAGACCACCTGGATCCACGTCTTCGAAACCCGGTACGCCTTCGACCCCGACCTCTTCGTCAAGCTCTTCGCCCAGACCAACTCCGCCATTGACAAGGTCAACGTTCAGGCGGTGGGGGTGTGGCGCTTCAAGCCCCCGTTCGGCTCGCTGCAGCTCGCCTACCAGCGCGGGACGTCGGAGGCCGGGGAGGTCTCCGCTCAGGGCGACACCGTCTTCGCCAAGCTGTCCTGGGTGTTCTAGTCACCGAAGTCGTCTCGTCCTTCTCCTGAGCCCTGGGCGCTCGGCGGCCACCGCCAGCTCGCCTGCGGGCGCCACAGCCTCGAGGCACAGCAGCGTCCTCGTCGGGGGCCCCGGCCGCTTGCGCGCCTGGCCGCCGGGGCGATGAGCACGACTTCGGTGACAGACCACCAGCCATGCCGAGCTGGCCGTCGTCTCTAGGCGTCGCGGACGCAGCGGAACTTCGAGAACATGTAGGGGTAGTGGGGCCGGAACCAGTTCCGGAAGCTGCGACGCACGAGGGCGAGGTCGGTAGCCCATGAGCCCCCGAGCATGACGAAGTGCTGGTCATCGAAGAAGTCGGCGGAGTATCCCTCGTAGCCCTCCAACGGGCGAAAGCCCGGGAGGGGTCCGAAGGGCGTGGACGTCCACTCCCATCCGTTCCCAACCAGCTCGTGGACCCCGAACGCGCTCGCGCCGGCGGGGTGGGAGCCGACCGGTGCCGGCGTCCAGAGACGAAACCCCAGGTTGCCGTGCTCGGGCCGCGGCGGGTCCTCCCCCCAGGGGTGCTCGCGGCGGCCTCCATCAGGTGTGCCGAAGGCGGCCCGGTGGTACTCGGCCTCGGTGGGCAACCTCGCGCCCCGCCACCGGGCGTACGCCGCCGCCTCGCAGTGCATGACCGCGGCCGGCCAGTCGGCGGCCTCGTCGAAGGGCCGATCACCAAGCGCGGTCCGCACACGGCCCGCCCCACCGACGGTCCTCCACGAGCCGGGCTGGTGATGCTGGTGGCGGGAGATCCACACCCACGCGTCCTCGGTCCACAGCCGTCGGTCCCGATAGCCGCCTTCCTCCACGAAGGCGCGGAAGTCCCGATTGGTCACGGGGAGAGCGTCGATGCGGAACGCCGGGACGTCGAGGGTGAGCTCCTCGTGCTCGTTGTCCCAGCGGAAGCGACCGTTCCTCGGCGCTCCGAGGACGGCGGATCCGGCGGGAACCCGCACCGAAGACGGCGGCGCCCCTTCCCCCGCGCACGCCTCGGGGAGGGTTCGCGAGCCCTGCTTCAGCTCCGCCGGGAGCTGCTGCACCATGTAGAGCAGCGTCTCGTGGTGCATGAGCTCGTGCTCCAGCACCATGGGCACCACCGGGCGGACCCGCTCGTCCTCGAGGATCTCCGGCAGCGCCGATCGCACGCGGTCGCGGTAGGCGAGGACCTCGTCGATCCGAGGCCAGGTCTCGGCGTCATCCGCGGGCCCGTCGCCGTCGTCGGGTGGATCGATGCCTCGCTCGAAGAGGACGTCGAGATCGGCGGCGAAGGCCGGGCGGCCGGCCACCCGCCTCCAGAGGTGGTTCCAGGCGAAGGCCGGCAGGTGACCGACGTAGAACAGGAAGGGCTGGCGGAGCGAGATGGGACGAGCCATGAGCGCCTCGGGGGCCAGCAGCCCGAAGATCCGATCGGAACGCTCCCAGGCGGTCTCGAGCTGCCCCAGGGCCGTGGACGGCGCGGTCGGCGAGGATGTCACGGTTCCTCCTCGGACGGAACGGCGTCGGCGGTGCGGCGCAGGAGCGCCGAGGCGAAGAGTTCCTCGGGGTCGGTGTACCAGCCCTCGACACGGAGGCCGGTCCCGGAGAGGAGGGCTTCGAGCGACGCGCGAGTGTACTTGCAGGACAGCTCCGTCCGGATCTCGTCGCCGCGGCGGTAGGCCACGTCCATCCCGGCGCCGGGGATCGAGACCCGCATGTCCCGCGTGGCCCGGAGACGCATCTCGATCCAGGCGTGGGCGCGGTCGTAGAAGGCCACGTGCTCGAAGGCCTCGGGCTCGAAGTCCGCGCCGAGATGGGCGTTCACCACCCGCAGGATGTTGCGGTTGAACTCCGCGGTCACCCCTGCGGAGTCGTTGTAGGCGGCGTGGAGCCGGACCTCGTCCTTCACGAGGTCGAGGCCCAGCAGGAAGGAATCGTCGGGGTCGAGCTGACGGGCCAGGGCGCGCAGGAATGGCGGCACGAGGTCGGGGTGAAGGTTTCCGATCGTTCCCGCGAGGAAGAGCGCGAGGCGCTCTCCCCCGGGTCCCAGGGCCGGCAGGTCCTCGAGGAAGTCGCCCACGACGCCACGAACCGCGAGATCGGGGTAGGCGGCGTCGAGCTGACGGGCGGACTCGACCAGGAACCCCTCGCTGATGTCGAGCAGGACGCAGCGCTCCAGGAGCCCCCGCCGGGCCATGGCGTCGAGAATGAGCCGGACCTTGCGCCCCACCCCGGAGCCCAGCTCGCACAGCTCGCTGGGCTGCACGAGGTCCACGACCTCCTGCGCGATCGTCTCGAGGATCCCCTCCTCGGTCCGCGTCTGGTAGTACTCGGGCAGGCGCGTGATCTCGTCGAACAGAGCGCTGCCCCGGTCGTCGTAGAAGTACTTCGAGGGCAGCTCGGGCAGAGGACGCATCCGAAGCCCGGCACGCACCTCGTCCGCCATGCGCACGGCGTTGTCGCCCGGGTCACGGACGCGCTCGATGTGCGCGCTCAACGCCGCACCCTCGAGAATCTCACCTGACCGAGTCTATCGAGCCTTGCCGCGTTCTCCAAGTCGGGGAGATCTCAGCATGGTCCAGACCTCTCCGGGGCGTCTCCGACCGTGTCAGCCTTCTCCGAACAGCTCTCGGACCGCAGGCTTGATCACCTTGCCCAGGGCGTTGCGGGGGAGCTCGGTCACGACCTCCAGCCGCCGTGGGGTCTTCTCGGGCGAGAGCCTCTCACCGGCCCACGTCTGCAGTCCGGCCAGGTCGAGCTCCGACCCGTCGGCGGTCCGGGCGGCCACCGCCACGATCTCGCCCCAGGCCGCGTCCGGGACGCCCACGACAGCGCACTCCTCGATCGCCGGGTGGCGGCGCAGCACCTCCTCGATCTCCAGGGCCGAGAGCTTGTGCCCTCCGGACTTGATGATGTCGACGGAGAGCCGCCCCAGTATCCGGTAGTACCCGTCCTCGCGGACGGCGAGATCCCCGGTCCGGAACCACCCGTCGACGAACGATGCCCGCGTCACCTCGGGCTGCTTCCAGTACTCGCGAAAGACCGCGGGTCCCCGGACCTGGATCTCGCCGGGCTCGTTCTCGCCGGTGATGACGTCGCCGGACTCTCCCGTGAGGCGCACCTCGACACGCGGGAGCGGCTGTCCGACGGCGCCGGGGCGGCGCTCGCCCACGAGGGGATTGGACAGCCCCATGCCGATCTCCGTCATCCCGTAGCGCTCGAGCAGCTTCTGTCCCGTGAGCTCGGTCCACCTCTCGTGGACGCTGGCGGGGAGGGCGGCCGAGCCGGAGACCATGAGGCGCATGGCGGCGAAACCCTGGGCGTACCGCCGCCGCTCCTCCGGCGCCATGGACTCCAGGGCCTGGATCAACTTGATGTAGACCGTCGGAACCGCCATGAAGAGCGTGTACGTCTTCTCCCCTACTCGCTCCAGGATCCGCTCCCGGTCGAACGACTCGAAGGCGTCCACGAGTGCTCCGGACCACAGCGCGCACCCGAGGACGTTCACGATACCGTGGACATGGTGCAGGGGGAGGAAGAGCGGGATGCGGTCGTCCTCCCGCCAGTCCCAGGCCTCGACCAGGGATCCGATCTGCGCCTCGATGTTGGCGTGGGTCGTCACGACTCCCTTCGGCTTGCTGGTCGTACCACTGGTGTAGAGGATCATCGCCCGGCGGGTGGGGTCGACGCGAGGGAGCACGCCGGGCTCCGTCTCGAGCGACGCTTCGACCGACAGGACCCGGATGCCCAGGCGGCGACAGAGCGGGCCGATTCGCTTCCGTCCGTCACGGGTCACCAGAATCGTCTGGACGTCGGCATCGGTGAGGACGTGCTCGATCTCCGGCTCGGCGGCGGCCACGCCGAGGGGCACCACGATCCCGCCCGAGCGCCACACCCCCCACTGCGCGGCGACGTACTCGAGTCCTGCGGGGATCAGGGAGGCTACGCGGGCCTCCGCGAGGTCCTCCTCGCCGCCCAGGAGCGCGGCGGCCACACCGGCCGAGACACGGAGAAGGTCCGCGTAGGAATGACGCATCCCGCCGCAGGCGACGGCCGGGGCCTCGCCCCGCCCCTCCGCCCTCTCGATCAGCCCGATGCCTTCCACGCGTCCCCCCTATCCGAAGAGCGCCCGGATGGTCACGAACACGACGGAAGGACCCAGGAGGCAGCCGAGGCCCGTGTAGAAGGTGGCGGTCATGGCCCCGTACGGAACCAGCCTCTCGTCCGTGGCCGCCAGCCCTCCGGCCACCCCGCTGGTCGTGCCCATGAGGCCACCGAAGACGAGCGCCGCGCGTGGGTTGTCGAGACCGATGAAGCGCGCGACGAAGGGCGTCGTCGTCATGACCAGCATCGACTTGACCAGGCCCGCCGCGATGCTCAGGGCCACCACCTCCGAGGTGGCTCCGAGGGCCGTTCCCGTCACCGGCCCCACGATGTAGGTGGCGGCACCGGCGCCGATGGTGGTCATGCTGACGGGGTCCGTGTAGCCGAGGAGCCACGCCACCGTGGCCCCCACCAGGAACGACCCGAAGACCCCGGCCACCAGGCCGACGAGGGCGCCGGCCCCGGCCCTGCGCATCTCGGAGAGGTCGACGCCGAACGCGGTCGCGACGATGGCGAGGTCCCGGATCATCGCGCCCCCCATGAGCCCCACGCCGGCGAGGACCTCGACGTCGGCGAGCCCACGCTCGCCTCCGGTCGCGACGCCACCCGCCCAGGCCAGGGCGAGGCCGATGAGGATGGCGATGGCCGAGCCGTGCACCCGGCCCCGGGTGAGCCTGTCGGAGACGAGATAGGAGAGCCAGACGACGACGCCCACGAAGGCGAAGGCCGTCACCAGCCCATGGCGCACCAGCACCGAGCGGAGCAGCTCCAGCGGTTCCGTCATCGGCCGTCCTCGCGGTCGGCTGCGGACCCATCCGCCTTCTCGCGGCGGCCGACGCGGCTGATGGCGGGCACCAGGGCGAACCCGAGGGCCACCGCCAGGGCTCCGGCAAGCAGCGCGGCCGGGCCGCCCTCGATCGCGGAGACGACGTCCTGGCTGGCCGCCATGGCCACCACGACCGGGATGTAGATCGCGCTCCAGAACACGATGCCCTGCCGGGAGATCGGGTTCAGCCTCCCCCTCGCCCTCAGGCGGTCGGAGACCAGGATGAGCAGGAGCATGGCGATGCCCACGCCGCCCACGTTGGCCTGGACCCCGACGAGCTCCCCCAGCAGGTCGCCGAGAAACGCCCCGGCGATCAGACAGCCCGAGAGAAGCGCCACACCATAGATGACCATTCCATCTCCCCGTTCGTCCGCTCACACCGATGGGCCGCCACGCCGTCTCCCGGTCGATCAGCCCCCCGGGCGAGTCACCACTGCGTCGGGTCGCCGTGGACGGGGCGCCCCGCGAACAGCGTCAGCACCGCCTTCGTCTCGGAGATGTCCTCCGGCTTGACCTCGAGCAGGTTCTGGTCCAGGACCACCAGGTCGGCCACCTTTCCGACCTCGATGGAGCCCGTCTCCGTCTCCCGCCGGTTGACGAACGCGGCGTCGATCGTGAAGGCCTCGATCGCGGTGGCGAGGTCGATGCGCTCCTCCGGATTCAAGGGCGGCGCTGCCTCGCCCACGGGGTCCTGGCGCGTGATCGCGGTCTCGATCTCGTGGAAGGGATTCGCCGTCGAGACCGACCAGTCGCTGCCGAAGGCGACCCTGCCGCTGCCGTCGATCACGCTCCGGATCGGGTACAGCCATCGGGCGCGCCTCTCGCCGATGAAGGGAATGGTGAGCTCGGTGATGTAGTCGTCCGCGTATGCCCACAACGGCTGGAAGTTGGCGACGACCTCGAGCTCCCCGAAACGCGGGAGGTCGGCCGGGTCGATCAGCTGGAGGTGCGCGATGTGGTGCCGGTGTCCCCGCCGGCCGTTCCGGATCACGGCGGCCTCGACGGCGTCGAGGCACTGGCGGACCGCAGCGTCTCCGATCGCGTGGAAGTGCACCTGGAAGCCGGCGGCGTCCAGCCGCGTCACGATCCGCTTGAGGAGCTCCGGCTCCACCATGGGCATGCCGCGCGTGCCGCTGGGAACGAGATACGGCTCGAGCAGCGCCGCCGTGTAGTTCTCGATGACACCGTCCTGAAATATCTTCACCGTCCGCGCGTCGATCAGGCCGCCGGTGTATCTGTCGCGCAGCGCGATCAGCTCCGGGACCTGTCCCATGTCGCGATCGCGGTCCCACCACAGCGCAGCGACGACCCGCAGGCTCAGCTCGCCGCGGTCCTCCAGGACCCTGTAGGCCTCCAGGGCGTCTTCGTCCACGGACGCGTCCTGTATGGACGTGATGCCGTAGCCGTTGAGCCGCGTCACCGCGAACTGCAGGCCCGCGACCCTGGCTTCCAGGGTCTCCGGCGGGACGTGGCGGGTCACCAGCTTCATCGCGCCTTCCTGCAGGCTGCCGATCGGCTCGCCGGTACCGGGTTCGCGGTCGATGCGACCATCGGCCGGGTCGGGCGTGTCTCGCGTGACGCCGGCGATGGCGAGGGCGGCGCTGTTGGCCCACCCGGTGTGTCCGTCCCGGGACGAGAGGTAGACGGGCCGGTCCGGCACCAGCTCGTCGAGAATGGTGCGGCTCGGCATGGCCCCCGGTCCGAACGCGGCCATGGACCAGCCGCCACCCAGGATCCAGGGGGCGTCCGGATGGGCGGCCGCGTATCGGGTGATGGCCGCGCGGTACTGCGCGACGTCCTCCAGGTCGTTGAGGTCGCAGGCCAGGGCCTCGACGCCAGCGCCGATCGGATGGATGTGCGCGTCCTGGAAGCCGGGCAGCATCATGCGCCCTTCGAGGTCGACGACCGTGGTCGCGGGCCCGACGTGCCTGGCCACGCCGGCGCTCGGGCCGACGTAGACGATGCGCCCGCCGGCGATGGCCACCGCCTCGGCCCAGGATCGATCGGCGTCGACGGTGTAGACCCGACCATTGCGGTAGACCGCGTCGGCCCACTCCGCGTGGTCGGAGCGCTCCCTGCTGCAGGCCCCGGCCAGGACCAGGACGACGGCAACGGTGGCCATGCGTGCGAGCGTCTGGGCGATTCTCATGCCTGCGTCAGCCTCGGAGCCGATGATGCCATCAGACGACCTCGAGGTGAATCGGGTCCGACGGGGAGGCGGCTCTACCAGAAGACCCCGTAGAGAACCAACGTGACCACCACCACCCCGATGCCCGCGGTCTTCGCGCCCTTCGAGGACTCGAGCCGGATGCGGGTGGTAACGGGCAGCTCCACCGGCTTCGCGAGGGGCTTCATCCAGGTCATCACCGCCATCAGGGCGAGGACCACGAAGAAGCACACCGCCATCCGGTCGAGGAAGGCCAGGTTCGGGGCCACGACCTTCAGGAGTCCGTAGACGATCGGGTTCACGACCAGCCCCACCACTCCGCACATGGCCGGGGCCCTGTGCACCAGCAGGCCGAACACGAACACGGCGAGGATGCCCGGGGAGATGAAGCCCTGGAACTCCTGGATGTACTTGAAGATCCCCCCGAAGGCGGGATTGTCGAGGAGCGGCGACATGATGCACCCCAGCACCGCGAACGCCGCCACCCCGAGCCGGCCCATCAAGACCAGCGTCTTCTGGCTCGCCCCCTTGTGGATGTACTCCTTGAACAGATCCATCGTGAAGATGGTGGAGGCGGCGTTCAGCATCGAGGCGAGAGAGCTCATGACGGCGCCCAGAATGGCGGCGAGCATGAAGCCGCGCAGACCCGTGGGGATCAGGTGCTTGATCAGCAGCGCGAAGGCGGAGTCGTACTTGCGCCCGATGAGCGCGGTCTGCTCCTCGACGCGCTCTCCGCCGGGCCGCGTCTCGTTCTTCGCCGCGATGGCGGCGAGCAGGGAGTCGTTGGCCTCGGCCAGGGGAACGCTCGCGTCCGGGGCCGCGCCCGCGACCTCGGCGTTGAAGGCCAGGATGTCGGCGGCCTGGTCCGGGTAGAGTTTCGCGAAGTCGCCGTCGAAGCGGAAGGCCACTCGCGCGGTATCCGGGGAGCCCTTCACCTCCTCGAAGCTCTCCACCACCGGCTGGTTGCTCTTGATCGCCTCCTCCGCCATCTGGTCCTTGTAGAGGTTGAAGGCGATGATGCCGGGGATCACGATCACGAACGGGATGATCAGCTTGAGGCCGGCGGCGAAGACCACGCCCTTCTGCCCCTCGGCCAGGGACCGCGCCCCCAGGGTGCGCTGGGTGATGTACTGGTTGAGGCCCCAGTAGTAGAAGTTCGGGATCCACAGGCCCAGGACCAGCGCCGTCCAGGGGATATTGAGGTCGGTCTTGGGCAGGACCATGTGGAGCTTGGCCGCGTTCAGGTGCCGGAACTTCTCGACCGCCCCCGCCCCCGCCATCTCCGCCGGCAGGCCGATGGCCGCCGGCTCGGCCATGCCCAGGGCCCGGAAGGCCAGGACCATCACCACCGCCCCGCCCACGATCAGGGCCGAGCCCTGCAGGAGATCGGCCCAGGCGCAGGCCTTGAGGCCGCCCGAGACCACGTAGATGGCGGCCAGGATGCCGATGGCCCAGGAGGCGGTCACGAGGTTCACCTCGAAGCCGAGGAAGGTCTGGCCCCCGAAGATCGTGTCCACGGTGAGTGCGCCGGAGTAGATCACCGCGGCGATGGTGACGAAGACGTAGATGATCATCATGAAGACGGACATGATGGTCCGGGCCGCGGCGTTGTAGCGGTACTCGAGGAACTCGGGGATGGTGTAGATGCCGGCCCGCAGGAACTTGGGCAGGAAGAAGAAGGCCACCACCACCAGGGTGATGGCCGCCATCCACTCGTAGCTGGCGATGGCCAGGCCCACGTAGTCGGCGGCGCTCCCCGACATGCCCACGAACTGCTCGGTGGAGATGTTGGCGGCGATCAGCGAGAAGCCGATCAGCCACCAGCTCAGGCCGCGTCCGGCCAGGAAGTAGGACTCGGAGTCCTTCTCGTCGCGGCTCATCATCACCCCGACGGCGACGACGGTGACGATGAAGACGACGAAGACGATGATGTCGAAGGGGTTCAGCTGCATGGGGGCGGTCCTTTTGGCCGGTCGAGAGGCCCTTTCTGTGAGCCGCGACCGCGGCCCATGGAGGCGAAGGCTATCACGGGAATCCGTCAGCCGAGCCGGACCGAGCGTCGGGTGAAGGCGCCGTCCTGCCAGAAGCCGGTGATCGGAAAGGTCACCCGAGGTGTGGTGCCGCTGGCGGCCCCGACGGCCACGAGAACGGGGGCGTAGTGCTCCCAGGTGGGCAGGGCGGTCTCGACCGCCGGCGCGCGACTGCGGAACTCGAGGAGCGCGTCGACGTCGAAGCGGGCGAGCGCATCGGCGGCCCAGGAATCGAAGTCGCGGGCCCACGCCGGCGTGCCGGGCCGGAACGCATAGCTCATGTTGTGGGTCAGAAAGCCGCTGCCGAAGATCAGGACGCCCTCGTCCCGCAGGGGGGCCAAAGCCACGCCCAACCGGAACAGCATTCCGGGGTCGAGCCCGGGCATCGAGATCTGGAGGACGGGGACGTCGGCCTTCGGATACATGGCCACCAGGGGGACGTAGGCCCCGTGGTCGAGCCCCCGCTCCGGGTCGTCGGCCAAGGGAGCCCCGGCGCCCGCCAGCAGCCCCCGCACCCGAGCGGCGAGGTCGGGGGCGCCGGGAGCCGGATACTCGGTCCGGTAGTACCGCTCCGGAAAGCCGTAGAAATCGTATGTGAGCGGGACCGTCCGCGTCGCCCCCAGCGTCAGCGGCCACCGCTCCCAATGGGCCGACACCATGAGGATGGCCTCCGGGCGGGGCATCGCCTGCGCCCACGCGGCGAGCTCCTGCATCCACCCGTCGTCGTCGAGAAGGGTCGGCGCGCCGTGGGCCGCGAAGATGACGGGCATCGGAAGCATGTCCGACAACGATAGCGCAGAGATCCCGCTCACGCCTGGCCGCGCGAGCCTACCCCTTGACGCAGACCATTTGGCGCAGGGAGCGGACGACGTCCTCGAGGTCCCTCTGCGCCTCCATCCCCGCGTCGATGGGCTTGTGGGCGCGCACGTCCACTGCTCGCAAGGCGAAGACTGCCCGGCTGGATGTTGCCTGAATCAAACGTCTCAGGCCGAACGAATCGCGCGTGGGACGGGGGAGGCTCCTACAATGGGAGAGGACAGGTGCAGCGCCGCCCGCCCTGCTCCGGAGGACACCATGACGACCCGGCTCTACCGGTCCCGGGGGTTCGCCACGGCGCTGGTGACTCTCCTCGCCGCGGCGCCGGTCACGTTGGCCCCCGGGACCGCGCGTGCCGCGCGGACCCGTCCCGCCGCCCTCGCCGGAAGCTGGTATCCCGAGGGCAAGGCCCGTCTGGTCTCCGCCGCCCACTTCCTGATGCGGCTCGCCGCCGGCGCGCCCGATCTCCCTTCGAAGCCGGTGGCCCTCGTCGTGCCCCACGCGGGCTGGAACTACTCGGGCATCGCCGCCGCCGCCGCCTACCGCCTGCTCGAGCCCGGCGAGTTCGACCGCGTGGTCGTCGTCGCGCCCTCCCACCACGGAGCCTTCCGCGGCTATGCCCTGGACGACGCTGCCTTCTACCGGACCCCCCTGGGCGAGATCCCCCTGTGCGAGGGGGTGACGAAGGCCCTCACCAGTGAGGTCGCGCGGGTCGTGCCCGATGTGAGCGAGCCCGAGCACGCGGTGGAGATCGAGCTGCCGTTCCTCCAGGCGGCTCTGGGCCGGTTCTGCCTGGTGCCGGTCCTCGTGGGCGACACACGGCCCCGGGACGAGAAGGACTTCGCGGGGCGGCTCGCGGAGCTGGACGACGGGCGCACCCTCTTCGTCTTCTCCTCGGACTTCGCCCACTACGGCGCGCGCTTCGGCTACGCGCCCTTCGGGGATCTGTCGCCGGAGACGCGCGAGCGCGTCCGGGAGATGGACACCCGCGGAGTCGCGCTCCTCTCGGAGATCGACGTGGAGGGCTTTCGCTCCTACCTCGCCGAGACCGGCAACACCATTTGCGGACGCCACGGCCTCGCCACGATGCTGGAGCTTCTCCGTCGCGTCGCTCCGCAGGCCCGGGCGGCCCTTCTCGCCCAGTACATGTCCGCCGACCTCCCCATCCCGAGCGAGGGCAGCTCCGTCTCCTACGTGGCCATGGGCTTCGTCCGCGGGCCAGAGCCCCCCGCCCCGAAAGATCCCCTCCTCACCCTCCCCCGGCTCGAGACGGTGCCGGTGGGGGTCCCGCCGCTGGCCGGGGAAGAGGGCGCCCGGCTCGTCCACTTGGCCCGCGCCGCCCTCGAGACCGAGCTCGCCCACCGGGACGACCTCGGCCCTCTCCTCGCCGAGTGGCCCTCCGGCCCCGCCCACGAGCGGCGCCAGGGCGTCTTCGTGACCCTCAACCGGATCGATCCCCGGGAGATCGAGGCGGGCGGGCGGCTGCGGGGCTGCATCGGCCAGCCCGAGCCGCAGTTCCCGCTCTACTACGGCACGGTGCAGGCCGCCCTCGATGCCGCGGAGCGCGACCCCCGTTTCGAGCCGGTGGCGGCGTCCGAGCTCGGGAGGATCGAGGTCGAGGTGACGGTCCTGTCTCCGCGGCGCCCGGTGGCGTCGGCGGAGGAGATCCAGATCGGGACCCACGGCATCGTCCTCGAGAAGGACGGCAAGGCGGCCCTCTTCCTGCCCCAGGTGGCTCCCGAGAACACCTGGACGCGGGAGGAGACGCTCTCCGCCCTCGCGCAGAAGGCCGGCCTGCCCCGGGACGGCTGGAAGGACGGGGCGCGACTCTCGGTCTTCACGGGTCAGGTCTTCAAGGAGGAGCGATGACGATCGACCGCGACCGACGCCACACCGTCTCCGCCCTCGCCGCGGGAGCGCTGTCCGTCTCTCCCCTCGCTCGTGCCGCCGGTCGGCTCCTGCCCGGGCCTCCACCCTCTCCGCCGTCGCGCCCGGCGCGCCCGTTGGTCGCGGTGGCCCGGCGCCCGGGGCTGGTGGGAGCACGGGACGCGTTCGACGCCCGCAAGCTCGCCGACGGCCTCGGCGGGGCGGTGGCTCGGGCCTCGGGCGAGGCCTCCCCCGTCGACGGTTTGCGACGGCTGTTTCGCCCCACGGACGTCGTGGGCATCAAGGTCAACTGCCTGGGTGGCCTCGGGGTGTCGACCCGCCCGGAGGTGGCCCTGCAGATCGCCAGCTGGCTGCAGGCGGCCGGCGTCCCCGCGGACCGCATCCTGATCTGGGACCGCACCGACCGCGAGCTGAGCGCCGCCGGCTACACGCGGAACGACGGCCCGGGCGTTCGCGTGCAGGGCACGAACGGCGACTGGGATCGGAGTCTCACCGAGTGGGGCCCCTCGGCCTCGCAGTTCGCGCGGGTGATGGTGGACGACCTCACCGCCGTCATCTCGGTCGGAAGGCTCAAGGACCACGGTCTGGCCGGGGTCACCCTCTCGCTGAAGAACTGGTACGGGGTCGTGAACAACCCCAACAAGCTTCACGCCGAGGGCTGCGCCCCCTACGTGCCCCACCTCGTGGCCCACCCCCTGATCCGCGAGAAGCTGCGGCTCTCGATCGTGGACGGCTCCACCGGGCAGTGTCACGGCGGCCCCGGACGGGCCCCCAACTGGGACTGGCCCTTCCACGGGTTCCTGGCCTCGACCGACCCTGTCGCCCTCGACGCCGTGGGGTGGCAGATCCTGGAGGCGCGGCGGAAGGAGGCTGGCCTGCCCACGTTCGCCGAAGAGGAGCGCGCGCCGCGCTACATCGCCGGGGCGGCGAAGCTCGGGCTCGGCATCGACGACCGCACCCGAATCGAGGTCGCGGAGGTCTGAGATGGCACGTGCGACACGCTCGACCGGGGCCCGGGCCGGCGCCCGAGACACCTCCGGCACGCGCCCGCCCGACCGGAGGGCGTTCCTCTCGGGGCTGGCCGGATCGTGCGCCGCCTGCGCCCTGGCCGGGATGAGGCCGGGGGATGCCGCGGCCGCGCCAACCGGCCCGCAGGACGCGGCCATGGGTCTCACCTCGGTCGAGGGGGCCGGTCTCAACCCCCGGCCCGCACGCTGGTATCGGGAGCTCCCGGACCGCTGGGTCCAGTGTGGGCTGTGTCCCCACGGCTGCCGGATCTCCGACGACGAGCGCGGCACGTGCGGCGTACGCGAGAACCGCGGAGGAAGGCTCTTCACCCTCGTCCACTCGCGCCCCTGCTCGGTCGCCCTCGACCCGGTGGAGAAGAAGCCCTTCTTCCACGTCCTTCCCGGGTCCGCCGCCCTCTCGCTCGCCACCCCCGGCTGCAACCTCTGGTGCAAGGCCTGCCAGAACTGGGAGATCGCCCAGGCCCGTCCCGAGCAGATCCCTACGAGAACCCTGACTCCGGCCGACGCCGCGACCCTCGCCCGCCGCCAGGGAGCGCCGCTGATCGCCTGCACCTACACCGAGCCGACCGTGTTCTCGGAGTACGTGCTCGACATCGCCGTCGCCGGCCGGTCCGTGGGCGTGCGCACGGTGGTGATCTCCAACGGCTACATCCAGGAGAAGCCTCTGGCCGACCTCTGCCAGGAGATCGCCGCCTACAAGGTCGACCTGAAGGGCTTCGACCCGGTCTTCTTCGAGCAGCACTGCGGAGGGAAGCTCCCCGCCGTCCTCGACACCCTGCGACGCCTGCGGCAGCACGGGGTCTGGACGGAGATCGTGGCCCTCATCATCCCCACGCAGAACGACGCCGTCGCCGAGATCCGGGACATGGCCCGCTTCGTGCGCGACGAGCTCGGCGACGAGGTGCCGCTCCACTTCACCCGCTTCCACCCCGCGTACCGCCTGGCCAACCTTCCGTCGACGCCGGTGGCCACGCTAGTCCGCTGTCGCGACGTGGCCATGGGCGAAGGCCTGAAGTTCGTCTACCTCGGCAACGTGCCCGGGCACCCGGGGGAGAACACCTACTGCCCGGGCTGCGGGGAGGTGCTGATCCGGCGTCTGGGCATGACCGTGATCAAGAACCGCCTCCAGTCCGGGGCCTGTCCGGACTGCCGCCGCCCCATCCCCGGCATCTGGAGCTGACGGCGGGCCACCGCGAGGGTGGCCAGCGCGCCGGCGACCTCAGACCTGCGGTGGGCGCTCGAGCCGGAAGGCCACGGTGATCGTCATCCGGACTGGCGTGGGGACTCCGTCGAGGAGCGTCGGGGTGTACTCCCACTGCCGCACCGCCTCCAGGGCAGCATCGTCGAGCATGGGCACCCCACGGAGGATCCTGGCTTCGGAGACGCGACCAGAGGCGTCGATCACCGCCTCGATGATCACGATCCCCTGGACCGAGGCCGCCATCGCCACCTTCGGGTAGACGGGATCCACGTGCTGGACCTTCACCGGCTGCTTGATGTGGCCACCCACGCGCACCGGCGCCAGCGGCGGGGGCGCGCTCGCCGCCACCGGCGGGAGCCCACCCACGACACCGCCCACGACGCCACCGGGAACGCCCCCGGCCACGCCCCCCGGAACGCCCCCCTCGATCCCCAGGTCGAGGCCGTCTTCCGGCCGCAGCTCGGACGGCACCTCGACCGGGGCCGTGAACGGCTCCGCGGAATCGCTGGTCGGCCTCGCGGGCGTCACCCGAGCCTTCATCGAGTGGCGGGCGGGCGCCGGGGCCGGCGGCGGTGGAGGGGGCGCGACCAGGGGCTCGACGAAGAAGGCCCGGACCGCGCCCGGCGGTCCCGGCAGCTCCGACGACACCAGGAGCGGCACGGCGACCAGGGCGGCCGCGGCGGCGGCGTGGAGGGCCACAGAGCACGGCAGGGTCGCGCACCGTCGTCGCACCGACACGTCGTCGACGGGCAGCACGAGGTGGTCGAAGACCTCACGAGCACGGGCCGGGGGAGGGCCGAGGCCAGCGTCCCCGTCCGAGGTGAAGGTCTTCGGACCCCCTGGGGGAGCTTCGACAAACGGCCCGAACAGGTCGACGCGACGGTCTCTCGCCATCGTCTCACCCCGCCGGTTCTCGAGGTGCCGCTTTCCCCAGAATCTAGGCAGCGCGCAACTGAATGTCCACTCATGCAGGCCAGGTCCCCCGGGCGCGCAACCGGTCTGCGGCGTCTTTGGCTCGGCCCGGGAGACGGTACACTTCGGGTTTGGCCGCGCCGGGCAGATCGTCCGGGCGCGCGATGAGGAGATTCCCGAGATGGCTGCACGACGTCGAGGTGGGAAGACCCGCCGCAAGGGCAAGCCGCAACTGGAGGTGTGGAAGTTCGGTGGGGCCGCCCTGGCCGACGCCGACGGCGTCCGCAACGCCGTGAAGCTCATCGCTGATCACCCGGGACCGCTGGTGGTGGTCGTCTCGGCCCTGTCCGGTGTCACCGACTCGCTCCTCGGCGGGGCCCGGGACGCACAGGCCGGCGACACCAAGGCCGCCGCCGCCGCCGCCGCCGCCTTCGTTCGCCGCCACCGCGACATCGCCCACGCCCTCATCCCCGCCGGCCCCCCGCGCCGGAAGGTGCTGGCCACCGCCGACCAGCTGGCCCGGGAGTACCACGAGATCACTCACGCCGTGGCGCGCCTGGGTGACCTGAGCCCGCGAGCGAACGACATCCTCGTCGCGCGTGGCGAGCGCGGGGCCAGTGCCCTCGTGGCCGCGGCCCTCACCGCCGCCGGGCGGCGGGCAGAGACGGTCGACGCCATGGAGATCGTGGTGACCGACGGGCAGTACGGCTCGGCCGCGCCCGACATCCCGGCGACGCGACGCGCCGCGCGACGGCGCCTCTCTCCTCTCCTGAAGCGCGGGGTCACCCCGGTCGTGCCCGGCTTCTTCGGGACCGCTCCCGACGGGACGCTCACCACCCTCGGGCGCGGAGGCACGGACCTCACCGCGACGCTCCTCGCCCGCACCCTCGGCGCCGCGCGCGTCGTCCTCTGGAAGGACGTGAAGGGTATCCTCACCGCGGACCCGCGCGCCGTGCCCGACGCCCGGCTCCTGCCGCAGATGCACCACCGGGAGGCGGCCGAGGTCGCCTACTTCGGCGCCAAGGTCCTCCACCCTCGTGCCCTCATCCCCCTCGACGGCAGCCGGGTGGCGCTGCAGGTCCGGTCGTTCCTGAAGCAGGACGACCCGGGCACCGAGGTCTCCTCGCGGCGGACCCTCGAGGCCTACCCGGTCAAGGCCCTGGCCACCATCCCCGGCCAGGCCCTCGTCACCGTGGCGGGCAAAGGCCTCATGGGCGTCCCCGGCATCGCCGCGCGCACCTTCTCCGCCATCCACGATGCGGGGCTCTCGGTCTCGACCATCTTCCAGTCGTCCTCCGAGAGCTCGATCGGCTTCACCGTCCCTGGCGGAGAGGCCGAGCGCGCGGTCGAGGCGCTCGAGACGGCCTTCGACATGGAGCTGACGGCGGGCCTCGTCGACAGCGTGACCGCACGTGCCGGGGTGGCGGTGATCGCCGTCGTGGGCCGCGGCATGGCCGGGACCCCCGGCATCGCGGCCCGGGTCTTCTCCGCCCTCGCCGCGGGCGGCATCAACGTGATCGCCATCGCCCAGGGCTCGTCCGAGCTCAACATCTCGTTCGTGGTGGAGGAGGCCGAGGCCGCCGACGCGGCTAGGGCCGTGCACTCCGCCTTCCAGCTCGCGAAGATCGGGGGCGGCCGGCCGCCGGAGCGGCCGCGAACCGACGTCGTCCTCCTGGGCTTCGGCCGAGTGGGCCGGGCCCTCGCCGACCAGGCCTCGAGCACGGACCGCGAGCGCGTCCGGATCGTGGCCGCCCTGGACCGCTCGGGTTACGTCTTCGACCCGCGGGGGATCAGCCGGCGCCGGCTGCTGCGGCTGGCCGGGGGCAAGGACGCGGGAAAGCTGCTGGCCGACCTCGGGGGTAGGGCCGCCGACGCCGAGACCGCCTTGACCGACATCGCCGCCCACGCGGTCTCGCGGCCGGCGCTGGTGGACGTCACTGCCGACGAGACGACGCCGCTCCTGGTGGCCGGGCTGGAGCACGGCTTCGACCTGGTCCTCGCCAACAAGAAGCCCCTCGCCGGCAGCGAGGCCAGCTACCGGCGCCTGCTCGACACCGCCGAGGCCACGGGCCGGCGCCTCCTCTACGAGGCCACGGTCGGGGCGGGGCTGCCGGTCATCGACACCTTCCGGAAGCTCGTGGCCAGCGGCGACCGGATCCTCCGGGTCGAAGGCTGCGTCAGCGGCACGTTGGGCTACGTTCTGTCCGCGGTGGAGGAGGGGCAAGCCTTCTCCGAGATCGTGCGCGACGCGGTCGAGAAGGGCTACGCCGAGCCGGACCCCCGCGACGACCTCCTGGGCCGGGACGCCGGGCGCAAGGGGCTCATCCTCGCCCGTCTCCTCGGCTACCACGGGGCGGCCCCGTCGCCGGAGCCCCTGGTCCCGGCCTCCTTCGCCCGGCTGCCGCTGGACGCCTTCTTCAAGAAGCTGCCCTCCCTGGACGACCACTGGCGACGGCGCGTCGAGGGCGAGGCGACGCAGGGCCGCGTCTTCCGCTACGTGGTGGCGGCGACGTCCCGGGGCGTGAGCGCCCGCCTGCTCGCGGTCCCGAAGAGCTCGTACCTGGGGGTGCTCCGCGGGACCCGAAACCGGCTCGCCTTCACCACCCGACGGTACAAGACCGAGCCCCTCGCCGTGGGCGGACCGGGCGCGGGCGCGGAGGTCACGGCGGCGGGCATCCTCAACGACATCCAGTCGCTCGCCGTGTGGTGACGGGGCGGCCCCCCTTGGTCGCCACGAGCCTGTGCCCTTGGGGGACGAGCTGGGCTCGGTTGAGCGCCGCCCGGGCCCGGCCCATACTGCGCCCATGCACGACACGACCAACGGACCGACCGCGCCCCTGGCGGCGGCGGCGCTGGGGCTTGCCCTCCTCCTCACGACGCCGGGGCCGGTCTGCGGCCTGACCGAGGCCGTCCCCGAGCCGGAGGTCGTTCTCCTGCGTCCCGAGCGGGTGTTCGACGCCTCGAGCGAGGAGACCCACGGGGGCTGGGTGGTCCTCGTGTCCGGCGAGGAGATCGCGGCGGTGGGGCCGGCGGCCGAGGTCCAGGCGCCGGCGGAGGCGCGAACCGTGGACCTCGCGGGCATGACCCTGCTGCCCGGCCTGATCGACGCGCACTCGCACGTCTTCCTGCACCCCTACAACGAGACCCGGTGGGACGACCAGGTGCTGAGGGAGCCTCTCGCCTACCGCACCGTCGCCGCCGTCCTGCACTGCGAGCAGACCCTGATGGCCGGCTTCACGACGCTCCGCGACCTGGGCACCGAGGGCGCGGGCTACGCCGACCTCTCCGTGCAGCGTGCGATCGAAGAAGGGCGCATCCCGGGACCGCGGCTCTTCGTCGCCACCCGGGCGATCGTGGCCACCGCGAGCTACGGGCCCGGGCCCCTCGGCTTCGCTCCCCGGTTCGTGCCCCCCAAGGGGGCGCAGGAGGCAACGGGCGTCGCCGAGATCGTCCGCGGGGTGCGCGAGCAGGTCGGGCACGGCGCCGACTGGGTGAAGGTGTATGCCGACTACCGGAGGGGTCCGGGGGGGACCGCCGTCCCGACTCTCTCTCTCGAGGAGCTCACGGCCCTCGTGGAGGAGGCGCACAGCGCGGGGCGGCCGGTGGCCGCCCACGCCACGACCCCGGACGGAATGCGGCGGGCGACGCTCGCCGGCGTTCAGACGATCGAGCACGGCTACCAGGGCACCGAGGAGGTCTTTCGGTTGATGGCGGAGCACGGAGTGGCGTTCTTCCCCACGCTGGCCGCGGAGGAGGCCTACTCCGAGTACTTCCAGGGCTACGTGCGTGGCCGATCCGCCCCGACGGAGGACATGGAGACGGCCCGCCGTGCCTTCCAGCTTGCCCTGGAGGCCGGCGTCGTCATCGGATGTGGCAGCGACGTGGGCGTCTTCACCCACGGCGACAACCATCGCGAGCTCGAATGGATGGTGAGGAACGGGATGACGCCGCCCCAGGCGCTTCTCGCCGCCACCGCGGTCAATGCCAGGGTCCTGGGCCAGGCCGAGCGCCTCGGCCGCATCCGTCCCGGCCTCCTGGCCGACCTCGTGGCGGTGCCGGGCGACCCGACCCGCGACATCCGCGCCGTCGAGAGCGTTCGCTTCGTCATGAAGGGGGGCCGCGTCTTCAGGCACCCGTAGCCGTTACTTCGAGACCGGCAGCTGGATCTCGACTTCGGGGGCGGCCGTCATTTCCCCCTTGAACACCTGCGTGGCGGGTCCCACCGGCTGGTAGCCGTTGGCCACCACCCACTGGACGAGCGTTCCCCACGCGGTCCCGAGCTCCTCCATCGGTCCCTTGTGCACGTGGACGGCGGCCAGCGTCGACGGCTGGTCCCGGAGCTCGTAGGGCGCCTCCACGGTCACGTCGTCCGCGATCGGGAAGCCCACCTCCCAGACCAGGTTCTCCTCGCCGACGGAGGGGTCGCTGAAGTAGCGGCCGAAGGGCGGGCCCGCCGGCGCGACGCTCTTCTCAGCAAGATAGCTGCCGAGCCGCGCGAAGGCGCCCGGGTGCTGCAGGTACGAGCCCGTCATCGGCAACACCACAGCGTGCACGGGGGCGAGGGTCACCACCTCGACGTCGGCGGCGGGCTGGGGGCCGGGGGCCGGCTGGGCCGAGGCGCTGGCAGCGAGTGCGAGGCCCCCCAGCAGGACGAGAGCACGGGCCGTACGGGTCGGGGACATGGTTCCTCCTTGAGCGAGCCCCGGAGCCACCGGGGCGACTACCCGTAGCTACGGAAACGCTCACCCGCGGTTCCGAGTCCCGGGCCCGCTCGCCGATCCCCACCGTTCGCTCGCCGATAAGCTGCGTTGTCCCCGGCCTGACGATCTTCACTCCCCCCCGACCCTGCTTGGAGCCTGTCGGGGGTCCATGTCCTTCCCGGGCCAGCTGCGGGTGCTAGAGTCATCGAATGCAGGCAAGAATCATCGTGATCACGGGTGCGAGCTCCGGCATCGGCGCCGCGCTCGCCGAGCTCGTGGGTGCCCGGGGCGCCCGGGTGGCGCTCATCGCCCGGCGGGAGAGGGAGCTGAAGGACGTGGCCTCCCGCTCGGGGCCGGAGTCGCTCCCGATCGTCGCCGACGTCACGCGCCGCGAGGAGGTCACGCGCGCGATGGAGGCCTCGCTGTCCCACTTCGGCCACGTGGACGCGTGGGTCAACAACGCCGGACGTGGAATCTCGCGCCTCGTCTCGGAGCTGACGGACGAAGATCTCGACGAGATGATGACGGTCAACGTCAAGTCCGCCCTCTACGGCATGCAGGCCGTGCTGCCCCACTTTCGCGAGCGCGGTCAGGGGCACATCATCAACGTCTCCTCGATGCTCGGCCGCGTGCCTTTTGCCCCGCCCCGCGCCGCCTACTCCGCCGCGAAGCACGCTCTCAACGCTCTTACGGCGAACCTCCGCATGGAGCTCCGGGGGCGATATCCCGGCATCACCGTGTCCTCCGTGCACCCTGGGGTCGTGGCCACCGACTTCGGCAAGAAGGCGCTCCACGGAGGCCTCGACTCTCGTCAGTTCCCCGGCGCTCAGTCGCCCGAGGAGGTGGCGAGCGTGATCGTCGATCTGATCGAGAAGCCCGTGGCCGACGTGTACGCGCGGCCCGGTGCCCGGCAGCTGGTCGCCGGATACTACGCAGCCGAGGACATGGGCGCGGCAGAGCAGCAGCCGCCCTTCGCCGCTCCGCCTTCGCCCGAGAGGTAGGAGGCCGGGCACGCTGGAGCTCTCGCCGGGAGCTGTCATTCGAGGACGACCGGGGCCTTCCCCCCGCGCACGGGATGAAGACAAGCTCGCCGCCGCGGGAGCCGGCCTCGTAGAGCGTGCCCCCCAACCTGGACCCTGGCCCGGGCTCGGGACGCCGCGCGCCAGCAGCATTGACAAGAGGCGCCACGCCTTCGTACGCTGCGGGACCGAGGAGGCACCATGGCCAGCTTTGTCGATCGAGTCGTGGGCGCCGCGCGCCTGGACGTCCAGACCTACGAGGAGGTCGAGGCCGACACCACCGCCACCCCACAGGCGATGGGCGTGGTGGTGCTAGCCGCCCTCTCCTCCGGCGTGGGGGCGCTGGCGAGCGGCGGCACCGGGATCATCTTCGGTCTCGTGGGCGCGCTCCTCGGCTGGGCGGCCTGGGCGGCGGTCATCTGGCTCATCGGCACCAAGCTGCTGCCCGAGCCGCAGACCCGCTCCGACATCGGAGAGCTGCTCCGCACCCTCGGCTTCGCCGCCTCCCCGGGCCTGCTGGCGGTGCTGCGCATCGTGCCCGTGATCGGGGGGCTGATCGCCCTCGTGATCTGGGTGTGGCAGCTTGCGGCCACGGTCATCGCCGTGCGCCAAGCCCTGGACTACAAGGGCACCGGCCGGGCCGTGATCGTGTGTCTCATCGGCTGGATCTGCTACCTGGTGGTCTTCCTGGGCATCGCCCTCGCGGGCGGGATCGTCGGCTTCGACCTGGGCTGAGACGCCGACGTCAGCGAATCGAGTCGTCCCGACGCTCTCGCGTTCCCGCGGGAAGGCCCGCGAGCGCGAGGGCGAGGAGCCCCGCGAGCAGCCATGCGGAGCGGGCGAACCCGAGAGTGGGGATGAAGAGAACCGCCCCGATGAGGGCCGCTCCCGCGGCCCCCAGGTGATCGGCGGTCTCGAGGCGACCCGCCGCTTCGCCAGCGCCGTCGCCTGCGGCCAGACGAATCGTCACCGCGATCGGAAAGAGCGCCCCGGTCACGACGCCGGCGGCGAGGAGCAGCGCGCCGTGGGCCAGCAGCGCCGCGGGCACGCCGGACCTCGAGACCCGCGCGGCCGCCTCCAGGGTCCAGGGCAGGGCGAGGGCGTAGGCGAGGGCGTAGGCGAGGGCGAGCCGGAGAAGAAGGTCGGCCCGGTCTCCCCCGCCCCGGACCGCCCGGTGCGCCAGGAGGGCTCCGAGGGCCAGGCCGAGCATGAAGACCGCGGTGAGGCCCCCGAGCGCTCCGTAGAGCGCGCCTGCTCGGGACTGGAACGAGAGGAGCAGGAGGAGGGAGAAGCCCATCCCGGCGGCGCCGGTCACCGCCACCGCGTGAGACGCCGCCGACGCGGCCCGGCGCTCGACCGGGATCCGAAGGGTCCACAGCCGCGTGACGGTCAGGAGTGAGGGGAGAAGAGCCAGCAGCACGAGGACCGCCCCCGGCAGGCGACTGATCGACCCGATCGCGCCGCCTCCCCTTCCCACCGTCGTCTGCTGGCGGCGTGCCAGGGCGTGGACGAACGAGGCGGGGCGGTCGTCCAGGCTCGGCTCGACCGTCGCTGCGGCGTCGGCGAGCTCAGTCTCCAGGGCCGCGACGCGGTCGGGAGGGAGGAGCACCGGGAGCAGGGCCGCGGCGAAGGAGTCGGCCGTGATGCCGCGAGCGTCCCAGCGCCGGGCGAGGGTCTCGGGATCGAGGGTGACGGCCTTGGTGCTGGAGCCGGCCACGAGGAGCGTCTCGGGCCCGGGGGTCGCGCGCACGACGGGAAACGCCGCCCTCATCGCCCCGAAGAGCGAGCCGGCGAGGGCGGCGGTTTCGCCCACCAGGATGGTCGGCGCGGTCCGGACCCCGCTCACCACCACGCCGTCGGGCTCGAGACGCGCCGCCACCTGACGGAAGAACTCGACGGTCCCGAGCCTTGCCCGGAGCAGGGTCACGGGGTCGGGTCCCAGAGCGAGGACCAGGCCGAAGCGCTCGGACGATCGCGCGAGGAACCGCCGGGGATCGTCGTGGACGAGCCTCACCCGCGGGTCGTCGAGCGCCGCCCGGTCGGCGTCGGCCAGCCGGTCGCGAAGGAAGGAGAAGGCCTGGTCGTCGGGCTCCACCACCACCACCTCGCTCACGGGATGCCGGAGCAGCACACGCACCAATCCTCGCTCCGCGCCCCCGAGGACGAGGATTCGCTCCGGCCGGGAGGCGAGACAGGCGACCATGTGGCCCAGGCTCTCGCTGCCGTAGGGATCGGGGAAGCTGCTCACGTACTGTCCACCGGCGTAGAGGTGCCATACGCCGTCGCCGCCGCCCAGCGAGAGGTGCTGGTACGGGGTGTCGAGAACGGCCTGGAGCGGAAGCCCGGGGGCGATGCCGGCGAAGCGCGCGCGTTCGCTCCACGCGTCGAGGGGGCCGGCGGCCACGAGAGCGACGCCACAGAGTCCTGCCGCGGCCACGAGGGCCGAGCGCCCCTCGACCACTCCCCCGCGCGTCGCCCGGAGAGCCAGCAGCGCCGCGAGAGCCCCGAGGAGGGCAGCGGCCCGGAGGGGAGCGAGGTGCGGTCCGACGAGCAGCGTCACCGCCACACCGCCCACGAGCGAGCCGAGGGACTCGATGACGTAGAGCCGGGTGATCGCCTCGCCCGCGGCCCAGAGCCGGGATGCGGAGGCGGCCAGCGTCGCGAAGGTCCAGCCGACCATCCCCCCTGGGAGGACCAGGGTCCCCGCGGCGAGGAGCGCGGTCAGGCCGAGTCCGGGCAGCTCTCCGGCATCGGGACCCAGTGCGCCGCGCGCCACGCGCCCGCCGACGGTGGCGAGGACGGGCAGGACGGCCAGAGTCGCGATGCCTGCCCCGGCACTCCGGGAGGCCCGCCGAGCCGGGCGGCGGCGGCCGGCGGCGGCGCCCAGGGCGATTCCCAGCAGCCACGCGGCAAGGCCGACCCCGATCGCCAGCTCGTCGCCCGCCACGTCCACCACGAGCTCACGCAGGAGGAGCACCTGCGCGGCCACGGCCAGGAAGCCGGCGGCGAAAAACGCCCCGTGCCACCCAAGCGGGTCGGGTCTCAAGCGCTGCATGGATGCGAGGGGTCAGGTCGTGAATGTTGAATCGCCGCCCGATTCCGTCCCCTCGAGAGGACACAATTCACGATTCACGACCTGACCCCTTCTCTTCCCTACTCCTGGCGGAGTCTAACTCCCCTTAGAATGAGGCCGCCAAGAGTCCAGCCGCGCTGCGCACAACCCGGAGGACACCCATGAGACCACGTCTGACCCTTCTCGCCGCGTCGACCGCCCTGTGGGCCCTTCCCGCGGTCACCGGCCCGCTTCCGACCGTCCACGCGGCGGAGGGCGGTGTCCGCGCCTGGGAGGAGCCGCTCACCATCCCCACCTACCCGGTGGGACCGCCGGAGCCCAACCCGATGTTCTACGCCGGGCGCCAGTACCAGGGCGCTCAGGGTCCGATCTACCCGTACCCCCTCCTGGACCAGCTGAGCAGCACGAAGGAGGACCGCACCTGGCGGGCCCTCTGGCTGGAGAACGAGTACGTCAAGCTGTCGGTCCTCCCGGAGATCGGAGGCCGGATCTTCACCGCCGAGGACAAGACGAACGGCTACGACTTCTTCTACCGCCAGCACGTCGTGAAGCCCGCCCTGATCGGGATGCTCGGGGCGTGGATCTCGGGCGGCGTCGAGTGGAACGTCCTCCACCACCACCGGGCCACCAGCTTCATGCCCGTCCAGAGCGCCATCGCCGAGAACGCCGACGGCAGCCGCACCATCTGGATCGGCGAGACCGAGTGGCGCCAGCGCATGCGCTGGGTCATCGGCCTGACCCTGCGCCCGGGGAGCAGCGTGATCGAGCAGTCGGTGCGCATGTTCAACCGCACCCCCCTCCCCCACTCCGTGCTCTATTTCGCGAATCCCGCCGTCCACGCGAACGAGGACTACCAGATCCTCTTCCCTCCCGACGTGCGGTGGACGACCTTTCACGCCAAGGTCGACTTCTCCACCTGGCCGCTCTCCGACGGGCCCTACCGGGGCGTCGACTACGCGCCGGGCACCGACCTCAGCTGGTGGAAGAACCACCCCCATCCGATCTCCTTCTTCGTCTACCACTCCGATCTCGACTTCTTCGGCGGCTACGACCACGGCCGCCGCGCCGGTGTCGCCCACGTGGCCGACCACGAGACGGTGCCGGGGAAGAAGCTCTGGGAGTGGGGCAACGGCCCCGACGGGCGGGCGTGGGACGAGATCCTCACCGACGAGGACGGCCCCTACATCGAGCTGATGGCCGGCGGCTACTCCGACAACCAGCCCGACTACTCCTGGATCGAGCCGGGCCAGGCCCGGACCCTGGTCCAGAGCTGGTACCCGATCCGCGACCTGGGCGGCCTGAAGGCGGCGAACACCGAGGCCGCGCTGGAGCTGGCCGTCGACGGGAGGACGGCGCGGATCGCGGCGAACGCGACCTCGCCGCGCGCGGGGGCACGGGTCCGTCTGACCGCGGGCGAGCAGGTGGTGCTCGAGGAGACGGTGACGCTCGCTCCCGACGCCCCGTTCTCCCGTGAGGTGACCCTGGCCGCCGGCACGAGCGACGAGGACCTTCGTCTGGCCGTCCTGGCCGCCGACGGGACCGAGCTCGTCTCGTACCAGCCCACCCCACGTCCCGAGACCCCCGAGCCTCTTCCGTACGAGCCGCCCCCCGTCCCGGGAGAGATCGAGAGCGCGGAGCAGCTCGTGCTGGCCGGACAGCGACTCGAGCAGTTTCACAACGCCCAGCTCGCGCCGGAGCCCTACTACCTCGAGGCCCTCCGCCGGGACCCCGGGTACTCGAAGGCCCACCTGGCCCTGGGGACCCTCGCCCTTCGGAGGGGTCGGCACACGGAGGCCGAGCAGCACCTGGCGCAGGCGGTGGCCCGCGTCACCGCGAACCACACCCGGGCGCGCGACGGCGAGGCTCAGTACCTCCACGGTCTCGTCCTCGAGGCCCTGGACCGGATCCCCGAGGCCCGCGAGGCCCTGGCCGCCGCCGCGTGGGACCGGGCGGTCACCGGGGCCGCCTCCCTGGCCCAGGCTCGACTCGAGTCGCGGTCCGGGAACTCCGCCCGCGCCCTGACCCTCCTCGAGCGCGCGGTGGAGGCCGACCCCCGAAGCACGGCGGCCCTGACCCTCCAGGCCGCGCTCCTCCGCCACTCGGGCCGCCACGACGAGGCCTTCGCCCAGGCGACCGCCGCCCTCCGTGTCGACCCCCTCGACCCGCTGGCCGCGCGCGAGCGTGCCCTCGCTCGCGAGGGGGGAGCGACCGCCGGGCCCGACGCCTCCGTCGACGCCCCCGCACAGGCGGCCGTGGGCGCGCTCGAGGACGACCAGTACGCCCTCGAGGCGGCGCACGACTACGCGCGCGCGGGCCTCCTCGACGACGCCATCACCGTCCTCGAGGCGACGCGGCCGGGAGAGAGCGACGCCGATCCCCTGGTGGCCTACACCCTCGGGTGGCTTTACCAGCAGAAGGGCGACGCGACCGCCGCCTCCGAGTGGGCGCGGAGGGGTCGGGCGCTGCCCCCCGACTACTGCTTCCCCTTCCGCCTCGAGAGCATCGCCGTCCTCGAGAGCGCCGACCCCAGGGATGCACGCGCACACTACTGCCTCGGCAACCTGCTCTACGACATCCAGCCCGAGCGGGCCATCCGTGAGTGGGAGGAGGCCCGTGCCCTCGATCCCGACTTTGCCCGCGTCCACCGCAACCTCGCTTTCGCCTACGCCCGCGTGCGGGACGACCTGGCGGCGGCGGTCGCGAGCCAGGAGAAGGCGATCGCCCGGGAGAAGGAAGAGCCTCGGCTCTACTACGAGCTCGACCACCTCCTCGCCTGGTCGGGGGCCCCGCTCTCGGACCGTCTCCGCTGGCTCGAGGAGAGCCCCGAGACCGTGGCCCTGCGTGACATCACCCGGGCCCGGCTCGCCCGGGTGCAGCTCCTCGACGGACGAGCGGACGAGGCCCTCGAGACCCTCGAGGGTGGGCGCTTCCATGTCTGGGAGGGCGAGCGCGGCATTCACGAGGTCTACGTGTCCGCGCGGCTGTCACGGGGCCGGGCCAGGCTGAAGGACGGCGACGCCGCGGGGGCGCTCGAGGAGTTCCGGGCCGCGGCCGCAGTCCCGGAGAACATCGAGGTCGGCCGCGACGCGGAGGCGCATCTCCCGGCAGTCCGCTACCACGAGGGCCTGGCCCTCGAGGAGCTCGGACGGGACGAGGAGGCGACGCGGGCGTTCCGCTGGACCGCGGAGGCCCCGATCGGCTCGCGCTCCGACCACTACTGGGTCGGCCGGTCACTGGAGAAGCTGGGCCGCGCGGACGAGGCCCACGCCCACTTCGAGCGACTCGCCCGGACGACCCCGGCGGTCGTGGACGAGATGCTCCCCTTCGAGAGGCGGATGGCGGCGACCGAGGAGCGCGCGGACGGCTTCTTCCTCGCCGCCCTGGGCCTCTACGGCCTGGACCGAGGCGACGAGGCGCGCCGCTCCCTTCAGGAGGCCCTGGCGATCGACCCCTCTCACCTCGGCGCCACCGAGTTCCGGCGCTCGACCCCGGAGGTCGAGCCCTGAGCGAGGACGGTGATGCTTCCTGTGCCTGGCGCCCTTCGACCTCGTCATGGACGGTCGAGACTGGCATCTGCGGCCCGTCGCGACCGGGAGGGGAACCCCCGGGCAGCGTCCCTCGTATTCCAGGTTGACGAGAGGGCAACGGGAACGCCCGCCGAGTCCAACACGCTGGACGAGCGAGGATGATGATGAGGTACCCACACAGCGGCATACGGATCGATCGCATCCCGGCCGAGGAGGGAGGAGGCATCATCTTCGCGCTCGGCATCGTGGTGCTTTTCCTGATCGGAGTGCCTGCCATGAGGCCGGTCGTGGCCTTGGCCGCCCTCTGCGGGGTCCTGCTCGCGCCGCTCCTGCACCGGCTCTACCGCTGAGCCGGCACTGACATCGACGGGATCGCTCGGTCTTCGGGGAGGGAATGGCTCCCCGGCGGTCCTTTCTTCCGGCCCCCGCTCACCCCGCTCACCCCGCTCACCTGCCTGTTGACCCCCCAACAGGCCGCGTGCTACGTTCCTGCAACGTTCTCTCCGTCAATCGATCGGATCATTCGCGGCGACCCCGTCGTGTCCCCGGGAAGGGCGGGCCCGCGAGGGGGAAAGGCCCATGACGAGGAAGACTGTTCTCGTTCTTGCCGCGGCGCTCCTGGTGCCGCTGCTGGCGCTGGCGGACGACGAGGGTCACGAGGCGGGCGCGATCGCCGACCCGAAGCTCGGCATGCTCATCCCGAACATCTACGGGGCGGGAGGCCTGATCGTTGACAGCCTGGCCCTCCTGCCCGACGGGTCCACCCACGCCGCCCACTTCAACAGCGCCTTCCAGCAGGAGTTCACCCAGTTCAACGTCGCCCTGGCCACCCAGCTCCTGACCGTCCCCTTCCCGTCGCCGGCCTCGGGCTACACATACGAGTTCGACGAGAGCCTCGGGGTCTTCACCCGCAGCACCCAGAGCTTCGGGCCCATCCTCACCGAGCGTGCAGAGACGATCGGCAAGGGCAAGGTCACGTTCGGCTTCGCCTACCAGCGGTTCCAGTTCACCAGCATCGAAGGCCTCGACCTCGGGAGCGTCCCCGCGGTCTTCACCCACGACGACTTCCAGCTCGGGGGGGACGAAGCGACATCGTCGACACGGTGAACAACATCGATGCGGACTTCAGCCGGTTCATCGCCTTCTTCACCTACGGCCTCACCGACCACCTCGACGTCTCGGCGGCGGTTCCCATCGTGGACGCCTCCCTGCGGGCCAGTTCCAGCACGCAGATCGTCCGGGTCGGAACGGCCTCGAACCCGGCCGTGCACTTCTTCTCTGACGCCCAGGGGGGCTTTGGCGACCGCCGCGAGTTCCAGGCCTCCGGCAGCGCGAGCGGTCTCGGTGACATCCTCCTTCGCCTCAAGGGGACCGCCCCCAGGAGCGGACCCACCCGCCTCGCCTTCCTGACCGACGTGCGCTTTCCCACCGGAGACGAGGAGGACTTGTTGGGCTCGGGCGCGTGGGGCGTCAAGCCGCTCATCGTCGTGTCCTGGGAGCTCGGGCGCCTCTCGCCCCACCTCAACGTGGGCTACCAGTGGAACGGCGAGAGCATTCTGGGCGGGGACATCGCCACCCGGCGCAGGGCAGACATGCCCGACCAGTTCCTCTACGCCGGGGGGGCCGACATCGGGGTGCACAAGAACTTCACCCTCGTCCTCGACGTCGTCGGCCAAAAGGTGGTCGACGCGCCGCGTCTCGTGCGGGAGACCTTCACCGCGGCCGACGGCGGCACCTTCGGCCAGGTGGGGTTCGAGCGCGGCAGCTACTACGTCAACGACCTCTCGGTGGGGCTCAAGGTCCGCGCCGGCGGGAGCCTCCTCCTCGACGTGAACCTCCTCTTCAAGCTCGACGACGCCGGGCTGCGCGCCGACTTCTCGCCCCTGGTGGGCTTCGAGTACAGCTTCTGAGTCGGGACGTCCCCGAGCCTGAACCGGTAGACCGGCATCGCGGTCGTGGCTACCGGCCGATGGACTCGACCTGCCAGCCGCCGGGCCCGCGCCGCAGCGACAGGACCTGCTTGAAGGGTGCGAGGGCGTTGCCGCCGATCGTGTCGCGTCGGACGAGGTGGACCTGTGCGCTGTCCCCGCTCACCTCCACCGCAGTGATCTGGATCTCGACGTCCTGCTCGCCCACCTCGAACGCCTCCTTCAGGCGGTGCTCCTCGTCGCCGCTGAGGTTCGGCTTCACGCGGCGGAACAGCGCCAGATCCTTCGTCGCGATCGCCCGGCCGTAGTCCCCCACGAGCGCACGGATCAGCTCCTCGTCCGAAGGCCCGCGCGCCGGGGCGGGAGCCGGTGCCTCCTGAGGAGCCTCCTTGCGCCCCGGGCCGGCGGCCTCGGCTGGCGACGGGACCGCGGGGGTGGTGGCCGGTGCGACAGCGCGGGCCTGCTCGGACGGAGGCGGCGACGAGACGGGGGGCGTGGTCGAGGCCCGCACCGGGGGCGCCTCCGGCCTCGGCTCCGGTTCTGGTGGAAGGCTCGCCTGTCGGGGGGTCTGCGGCCGAGGGCTCGCCGCCGGAGGGGCCTTCGCGGGCTCCTCGACCGCAGGAGTCGGTGCCGGGGCAGACCGGGCCTCGGCCGGACGGGCGGCGTCCGCGGCCTGCCGCCCGGCGCGCGTGAACTCGTCGCGGGCGGTCAAGAACCTCTCCGTGGCGCTGGCGTATTCGCCCCGGGCGAACGCGCCCGCACCCTCGCGCGACATCGAGCTCGCGTCGGCCACCGCGTCGCCGGAGGCCCCCCGACGCCGGGCCTGCACCTCCGACTGTCGCATGGCCTCTCGGGCCTGCTCGGCCTGCGGCCGGAAGATGGCGTTCAGCTCGGTGGTCAGGTCCGTCACCGCCGGATGCTTCGGCTGGATCTCCAGGAGCTCCTCCAGCCGGCGCGAGGCGGTGGTGGTGTCGCCCTGCTCGAGCGCCTCCCGCGCCGCGGCCGCCGCCGCGTCTGCCGAGTCCAGGGCCTGGCGCGCGGCCTCTCGGACCCGCAGCGCCTCGCGGTCCTCGGGCTGCACCCCGAGGGCGCGCTCGGCGTGCTCGATCGCCTGACCGTACTCGCGATCCTGCAGGCTCTCCTGGGCGAGCGTCCGCTCCGCGGCCAGGAGCTGCCGCTCGAGGTCCGTGGGCGCGGCACCGGTGGCCGGCGAGGTCCCGATGCCCCCCGGGGACCGCAGGGTCCCCCAGGCGATGAGGCCTCCGGCAACGACGACCACCGCCGCCGCCGCCAGCATCACCCGAGCCTTGCCACGCCCCCCAGGGGCGCCCACCGCAGCGTCCGGTCGGCGCCCGGGGGCAGAGCCCGGACGGGTCGGGGCCTTTCCGGACAGCGTCGGGGTGCCCTTCCGGGTCTCCACGGGCTCGGGCGACGGGGCCTGGGCGTCCGAGGCGACGAGGGCCTCGAGGGCGAGGCTGCCGCGGGTCGCCTCCGCGGGCGCGGGAATCGCGTGCGTGACTTCGCTCTCCTCGGCCGCGAGGAGCGTGACCAGGGAACCCGGGGGGTTCGAGCCCGCCCCGGAGAGCTCCGCACGCACCGCACGCACCACCGCCGCCATCCGGGCACCGGTCGCGAAGCGCCGCTCGGGGTCCTTCGAGAGCGCCTTCGCTGCCAGCGCCACGATCGGGCTCGGGGCTTCAGGGTACCAGCGGCGGACCGGCTCGGGCTCGCTCTCGAGGATGCGGAAGAGCACCGCGTGCATCGACTCAGCCGCGAACGGCTGGTGGCCGGTGATCATCTCGTAGAAGATGGCCCCCAGCGCGAAGACGTCGGAGCGGGCATCGGCCTTCTGCCCCTTCACCTGCTCTGGAGACATGTAGTGGGGGGTCCCCAGCACGGTCCCCGTCTGCGTCATGCCGCTGGAGGCCCCGATCCGCGCCAGTCCGAAGTCCATGACCTTGACGCGGCCGTCCTTCAGGACATGGATGTTCGCGGGCTTCAGGTCACGGTGGATCACGTTCTTGGAGTGCGCGTAGCCCACCCCTTCACAGACCTGCTCCATGAGGGCCAGCTGGGCGTCGAGCGTGGTCAGGCGCTTCGCGGCGATGAGCTCCCGGAGGTCGGTTCCCTCCAGGAACTCCATCGCCATGTAGACCTCGCCGTCTTCCTCGCCGAAGTCGTGAACGGTGACGATGTTCGGGTGGTTGAGGCGGGCGATCGACTGGGCCTCACGGTGAAAGCGCAGGCGTGCGTCCGGGCTCGCCTCCAGGCTGGAGATGATCTTCTTGAGGGCGACGTAGCGGTCCAGGATCGGGTCGTGGGCCTTGTACACGTCGCCCATCGCGCCCTGGCCGATCTTGGCCACGACGGTGTACTTCCCGAACTGAGTGCGTTCCGCCACGAGCAGGCCCCACCCCGGCCCTGGGACGCCTGAAGCTGAAAACGGTTGCCAGGATCATATCATGCGTGGCCCGCCAGCAGCCAGGTTCTCTGGGCCCTTCCGGCCGGCGGTCCGAGCGGCCGGCGGGGACGGGAGAGGCCCTTTCCCCGACCCCTACTCCTCCCCGCCGGAGTAGTAGCCTCCGAGCAGCTTCCGGCTGTGCTCGTCGTCGTGGCAGTAGACGCAGAGGTTCTCCCAGTTCGACCCGTCGGGAGGATTGTTGTCGTGGTTGCCGTCCTTGTGGTGGACGGTCAGGAGATGCCGGTCCTTCTGGGAGAACTCTCTCGCACAACGAGCGCAGATGAGCCCATGGCGCTCCAGCGAGCGCTCCCGGTAGTTGGTGGCCGCGGTCCGCTTCCGGCGGATCTCGTCGAGCAGCTCGTCGGCCCCGTCGAGGTCGACCGGCTTCCGTGCCCCCAGCCTTCGGCTCCGACGCGCCATCGATGATCTCCTCCGGTACGTCAGTCTACCCGATCGTGGCCGGCCGCCGGAACCGACGGGGGCGGGAAGGGAACTCGGGCCAGGGGCGCCGGTCGGACGTCGTGCCCGCCGCAGGCTCAAGCCAGGGTGGCCCCGGCGCGCCGGCTCTGCCCTTGACTCGTCGAACACCTTCCTCTAGAGTCCGGCCACTCGATCCGCAACAGAGAATCCGACCGGCGCCCGATCTGTGCCGCAGCTCGCGTGCGCCCGAGGGTTGTTGACCGGACCCGCGAGCGGAGTCGCTTCGCCCGGGCGCGGGCCGCGGTCTGGCGGAGACGGAGGAGGTGTGCGAGTGCGAGTGAACGTACGGATGCTGATGGGGCTGGCCCTGGCCCTGGCCGTTGCCGCTCCAGCGGTAGCTCAGGAGACGCAAGGACCACTCACCTGGGTGGCCTACACGCGGGTCAAGCCGGGCAAGACCCAGGATTTCGTGCAGATGAGCCTGAAGTACGACAAGCCGCTGCTCGACAAGCTGACGGCCGACGGCACCGTCCTGTCCTGGGGAATCGCCGTCCGGGCCAACCACCGGCCGGGATACGAGTGGAACGTGCTCACCTACGTCACGTGCCCGAGCTGGGCGGCCATCGACAAGTGGGTGGGCGCCATCATCGGGGCGATGGCGGCTCGCGGGACCGAGGAGAGCGCGAAGATCGAGGCGGCCTATGCCGAGATCGAGGAGCCCGGCTCGCACTTCGACGAGGTCGTCCGCCAGGGAATGCTGAACCAGAGCGAGACCCCGAGGAAGTTCGCCTACTTCTACGTGAGCCACTACCGCACCCACCCCGGCAAGTTCGACCAGGGTACCCAGCTCCTGAAGGAGGGCGTGAGCCCCGTGGCCGATCCGCTCATCGCCTCCGGGAAGATCGTGAGCTACGGCATGCACCTGCAGGAGCTGCACAACCAGCACCAGCCGGGCCGTGCGCCCTGGTCGCATCGCATCTGGTACGCGCTCACCGACCTGAGCGCGATCGACGAGATGGACGCCGCCTTCGAGGCCCGCGTCACACCGGAGCGCCAGAAGCTGCGGGCGGAGACGTTCGACTTCGACGCGCACACCGACGACGTCCTGGCCGTCCTGCACCACGAACCGGCCCCCGAGTAGGTGGGAGCCGGGGCCGGCCCGGGGCGCGCGGCGCCTCGGGCCGGTCCGACGTGCCATCCAGCGTCAGTCGTCCAGGTCGCTCTGGAGCGCCGCGAGCTGGGCGTCGGTGAGCGTCGTCTCGTGATTGAGCTCGGGATCCGGGTGGTCACAGCCCACCGCCATCGGGGCTCGCTCGCCCACCTTGAGCTTCAGGTACTGGACCGAGGAGACGCGCTCTTCCCCCACCTGGCGCTCGTCGTAGGTCGGACGCACCTTCGTCCCGTCCGCGAGCTTCGCGTAGAGGCTCTTGGGGAGATCGAGCCACCTGGCCAGCTTCACCCCCCGCTCCTTCGGGTCGTCGAGCTCTATGAGCAGCGTGCAGCCGAGCTCGCCCGGCCCGCCCAGGACCTCGTTGTAGGTGTCGATCTCGTGGAGGATGTCCACCTCCTTCACGATCTGCTCGGCGCGCATCATCTCCTGGACCTGGTAACGCATGGTGGCGTGGGTCTCGAAGAGGAAGGTCAGGTGGGGCCCCACGTGGACGCGCCGGTGCTCCTTCTCCTTCATGACCGCGGCCCGGACATCGGGGCGCAGCTCCTCGTAGGTCTGGTAGTCGACGATCTCGCTTCGCTCGACGGGCTTCGTCATGACGCCTTGTCTCCTTCGCCCCCCGACTTCTCCGGCACGCGTGCGGGAAAGCCGTCCGGGCGGTAGGCCCGGGCCAGGATCGACATCGGGTGCATCGGCTTCTTCCCCGCGTGCTGCTCGAACTGCAGCGCGGCCAGGGGGCAGTCGGTGGCCCAGACCTCGGCCGAGGCCGCCTTCATCCCGTCGAAGGCCTTCTGGCCGATCCGCTTCGAGGGCTCGAATCCCTCGAGCTTCATGGCGTAGGTGCCGTTGTGGCCGCAGCACTCCATGGTGATCTTCGGCTGGACCCCGGGGATCTTGCGCAGCAGGTCACGTCCCTTGAATCCGACCGCCTGAGCGCGCAGGTGGCACGGGGCGTGGTAGGCCACGGGTCCGTCCGGGGTGGACTGGAACCGGGTGTTGAACCGGGGCTCCTCGCGGATCGACCAGAGGAGCTCGCCGGGATCGCACACCGCCCCGGCCAGCTTCCGTGCGTCCTCGCGCTGGCTCTCCGGCAGCAGCTCCGGGTACTCGCGGCGCATCATCATCCCGCACGTGGGGTTGAGGGCCACGACCTTCGCCCCCGCCTCCACGAACGGCTTGAGGAGGCGGATGTTGTGGGCGGCCTGCTGGCGCAGCGACTCGAGGTCGCCCGCCTCCCAGGCCGGCATACCGCAGCACTGCAGGCCCTTCACGCAGGCGGTGGGGACCTCGTTCCGATCCAGGACCTCCAGGGTGTCGCGTCCAATCTGGGGCTCGTTGTTCTGGACGTAGCAGGTCGGGAACAGCACCGCCTCCACGCCCTCCGGGCCCCGGATCCGTCCCTGCCGATCGGCCCAGCGCTCGAAGGTCGTCGGGGCGAAGTCCGGCAGCAGCTTGTCCCGGTGGATCCCCAGCGCCGCTTCCATGAAGACGCGGTGGAGCCTGACCCGGTTCATGACGTTGGCCATCCCGAGGCTGAGGCGGGCCATCCGGGCCGACCCATCGGGGTCGGCGAGGACGCGCGCCCGCAGAGAAACGCCCGTCTTCTTCACCTGCTGGGCCCTGTAGCGGTGCACCAGCTTCGGGAAGTCGAGCTGGAACTCGTGCCCGTCGCGCGGGGTGTAGGGGCACTGCACCTCGCACAGCTTGCACTGGAAGCAGGCATCCATGACCCGCGCGGTCTCCGCGGCCGTGATCCTGTGAACGTCGCCGTCGTGCTTCTTGTCGAGGAGGTCGAAGAGGGTCGGGAAGCTGTCGCAGTACTTGAAGCACATGCGGCAGCCATGGCAGATCTCGAAGGCCCGCGTGACCTCCTTCTCGAGCGCCACAGGGTCCCAGTAGCGCGTGTCCTCGGGGTCATAGGTCAGGCCATCGGTGGGCTGGTAGGAGACCCGCTTGTCGGTGTCTGTCATGGTGTCGCCTGGCGCCGCGCGCACGGGGGAAGGGGATGACGCCGCGGACGGTCGCGCGCGGCCGCCTCGGCCGCCCGCGGCGTGCAGGGGAATCGAACGACTAGCTGAGGCTGTCCAGCATCTTCTGGAAGCGCCCGGCGTGCGACTTCTCGGCCTTGGCCAGCGTCTCGAACCAGTCCGCGACCTCGGAGAAGCCTTCATCCCGCGCGGTCTTGGCCATGCCCGGGTACATGTCGGTGTACTCGTGGGTCTCGCCGGCGACGGCGGCCTTCAGGTTGTCGGCGGTGTCGCCGAGAGGAAGCCCGGTGGCAGGGTCGCCGACCTGCTTGATGTAGTCCAGGTGCCCGTGCGCGTGGCCGGTCTCGCCCTCCGCGGTCTCGCGGAAGTTGCTGGCGATCTCCGGGTAGCCCTCGACGTCGGCGATCTTGGCGAAGTACAGGTAGCGGCGGTTCGCCTGCGACTCGCCCGCGAAGGCGTCCTTCAGGTTGTCGTGTGTCTTCGTACCCTTCAGTTCCTTGGCCATTGGCGTCGTCTCTCCTTTTTCCTGACTCTGTTTCAATGACAGCTCGAGCACAGCCCGTTGAAGCTGACCGAGTAGTCGCGGATGCGGAACCCGATGCCCTTCGCTTCGGGGATCGGCACCCGCGGGACGACGGAGTCGTCCAGGTCCACCAGGCTTCCGCAGCTCTCGCACACCAGGTGGTGATGCCGTTCGGTGGCGGGGTCGAACCGCACCACCGCGTCCGGATGGTGAACCTTGCGAGCGAAGCCCGTCTCGACCAGAGTCTCGAGCACCCGGTAGACCGTCGTGCGCGAAAGGCTGGGCAGGGACCGGTGCACGGCGTCGTAGACCTGGTCGGCGGTCGGGTGGTCCCGTCGATCGACCAGCTCCTCGAACACCGTCCGACGCTGGACGGTCACGGCGAGTCCCCTCCGCCGGCACTCCTGCTCGAAGGAGGCGAGTCGCTCGTGACGCTCAGCGGGCTTCATCGTTTGGTACTCTATACCAAACGGAATCTGGTGTCAAACGCCTCGCGGGATCGCGGCGAGGGGCACCCCCGACTTATAGGCCGAACCGTGGGCGTGGGGCAAGGGCCGGTGTCGACGCCCCGGACGTTCCCGTCGCGGCCGAGCGAGATTCTGGGGTCCCCGGGCGCTTCTCATCATCGTCGCTCCTCACTCTGCCGGGTCGGCTTCGAGGCTCCGGTACCACTCCTGCAACACGAAGAACGCCTGCTTGCGCTGGCCCCGGTCGGAGACGACGCCCTTGCGGTTCCATCCGTCCTGCACCCCGGGCAGCACCCGGTGCGGAGACCACACGAAGAGCCGCGAGCCGGGGCCCTCGCGGGGATCGTCGAACAGGCGCCGGTACCAGATGGTGCCCTCGTAGTAGAGGAGGGAATCACGCTGGGTGTTCCAGTCCCCGGGCACCTGAAGCGTGGGCGAGGTGTCGAAGGCGTACTCGACCCGGTCGGTCTCGTCGCCGGGCTTCTGGTCCCGGAAGTACCCATCGGCACGAGGCTGGTAGCGGTAGTCGTAGTAACCCCGCTCGAGGGCGTCGACGATGGTTGGCCAGGCGCCGTCGAGGGAGGTGGTCCGCCGCGCGTCCACGTTCGTGATGAGGGGATCGGGCCCGGGAGGCGTCTCGGCGGGCGCGGCGGCGGCCCCCGTCACCGCGAGAACGAAGGCCCCGATCAGAAGGGCGGGGGGGAATCGTCCGTGGTGCATCGCGAGCCTCCAGTCTGCAGGCAGGAGGATCTTGCTTCGTCGGGCCTCAGAACGGCGCCTCGAGGGCGCGGCACAGGTAGCGGACGTAGCCGGCGCCGTCGCGGTAGATCTCGGCGAGCCGCCGGTCGAAGCCCGGCCGGACCACGTCCTTCTCGTCCATCCGACACACGGCCACGAAGTCCTTCCGCTTGAGCTCCTCGACGAGCCGGTGCTCGGGGTCGTAGCCGCGAGGGGGTCGCTTGAGCGCGTCCCCCTCCAGCTCGAATCGCTTCCGGAAGCGCGCGGCCCCGGTGGCCCTCTCGTAGCCGCGGGGATCGTCCACGATCGCCTGCCGGATGCTCTCGAGCGTGGAGGGCTCCGGGTGCCAGACGCCCACGGCGGCGAAGCAGGCTCCCGGCTCGAGGTGAAGATAGAAGATCGGGGCGTGGACGTTCCTGGCGTCGCGGTGGAGAAAGCGGATCCCCACGTGGGTCTTGTAGGGCGACTTGTCCTTCGAGAAGCGGACGTCCCGCTGGATGCGGAACAGCGACCCGCCCACCGCCCTGGGGACGGCCAGGAACTCGGGGCTGATCTTCCGGAGGTGCGGCCCGAAGCGGGCGATGAACTGGAGGGCCGGCTCCTTCACCGCCTCCTCGTAGCGGGCCTTGTTCTCCAGGAACCACTCCCGGCGGTTGTGACGCTTCAGGTCCCGCAGGTAGGCGAACAGCTCCGGGCCGAACGACGAGCTTCCCCCTGGGCTCATGATCCGCTCCTCTCCCTGGACCCCTGAGATCTCACTCGATGGTACACGACACGACATGCCGGCTCGCGCCGGTGAGCGGCTCAGAACGACGCGTCCATCTCCTCCACCAGGTGGCCGGCGCCGTCGACCTCCTGCATGACCCAGAGCAGGTACCGGATGTCGGCGTGGATGGAGCGGGTGCGCACGGGGTCGAAGAGGAAGTCGGAGGCGATGGTGTCGTAGGTCCCATCGAAGAGGAGGCCCACGAGCTCCCCTTTGCTGTTGAGCGTGGGCGAGCCGGAGTTGCCACCGGTGGTGTCGACGTTGGAGAGGAAGTCCACGGGCACGTCGCCGACGGCGGCCATCACGTAGGGTGAGTCCTTGCCGCTTCTGAGGGCGGCGATGGCCTCGAGCTCCGCCGCGGGGGCGTCGAACTCCCCCTCCCCGGTGTGCTTCTCCTCGATGCCGGCCAGGGTCGTGAACGGCTTCCAGTAGACGCCGTCCGCGGCGTCCACGCCCTTGACCTGTCCGCAGGTCACCCGGAGGGTGCTGTTGGCGTCGGGGGCCACCGGCCCGTCCGCCTTCTCGATCAGGGCCTTCGCATGGAGGGGGCCCAGCCGGGACTTCGCGCCCTCGACCCTCTTCTCGGCCTCGCGGTTCGCCTGGTAGAGCGGGTCCAGCGCCTTGGCCAGGTCCAGGAAGGGATCGTCGACCGCATCCAGCTCGGTCGTCGTCATCTCGAATAGCGACAGACGGAACTCCTCGTCCGCCATCCGCGTCGCGGCGTAGGCCCGGTCGAGCCACGCGTCGATCGCGCGGCTGGTGTCGGCCTCTCCCATACCCGGGGTGAGGCCCACCAGCTTGTCGATCTCCTCCAGGCGCTGATCGGCGGGGAGCACGGCCGCCCGCACGAGCGCCCAGCGCAGGAGGGCGCGGTCGATCCGCGCGTCGAGCGAGCGCCCCATCCGCTCCTGGGCTTGCATGATCCGGTCCCAGTCCCGCTCCTGCAGGCCGCGCTCGCGGTCGACATCCTCCCTCGGCCGCTCCGCCGCCAGGAGGCGGGCGGTGTGGGCCACGGAGACGAACGAGGCCCGGCTCGTGCTCTTCCGATAGCTCAGCGGGGGAAGGAGCTGCTCCAGGATCTCGTCCCGCTGGCGGGTCGAGGCGGTGGCCTGCTCCAGGACGGCGAGGGCCGGCAAGACGTGTCCGTACTCCTTCTGTCGCTCCGGATCGGCTGCGATCCACTCCACCAGCTCCTTCTGCTCTCGCTCCTTCCGGGCGAGAAGGCCGCCGTCAACCAGCCCCTCGAGCATTCCTCTGCGGTTGGTGAGGTAGTTGTGGAGACCGCGGAGGCGACCCGACGCCTTGAGACGCAGCGCCTCGTCGCGGGCGCCCAGCTCCTCGAGGAGGGCGATCTGCTCCTCGTAGCGGCGGATGGTGCTCGGGTACGTCCAGTCGACGACCGTCTTCACCTCCTCGTACGTGTAGTGCCGCTGGGTCCGTCCGGGATAGCCGACCACGAACACGAGGTCGCCCTCGGCGACCCCCCGGGGCTGGACCTTCAGCCAGTGCCTCGGGCGGAAGGGGACGTTGTCCGGCGAGTAGGGAGCGGGCTCGCCGTCCGGGCCCACGTAGGCCCGAAAGAACGACCAGTCCCCGGTGTGACGGGGCCAGCGCCAGTTGTCGGTCTCGCCGCCGAAGTTGCCGATGCCCTCCGCGGGGGCATAGACCAGGCGCACGTCGTCGATCTCGAGCTGGGCCAGCTCGTAGTACTCGAGGCCTTCGAAGAAGGAGTCGACCCTGCAGCGCAGGCCGTCCTTCTCGCACTCCGCCGTCCGCTCCTTGACCCGCCGCTCGAGGAGCTCGTGGCGTCCGAGGTCGTCGAGGCCGGAACGGGCATCGAGGTCGCCGACGATCGCGTCGGTGACGTTCGTGAAGGAGATGGTGACCCAGACCTGGGACCCGGGACCGTTGGAGAGCTCCTCGTCCCGGGTCTTCGCGAGGAAGCCGTCCCGGAGGAGGTTGGCCTCGGGGGTGGAGTTGTACTGCAGCGCTCCCGCCGCGCAGTGGTGGTTGGTGGCGATCAGGCCGTCCGGGGAGACGAAAGAGGCGGTGCAGCCCCCGAGCCAGACGATGGCCCCCATGGGCTGGCCGGTGAGGTCGGCGAAGGCCTCCAGGTCGCCGTGGAAGCCCATCTTCTCGAGTCGAGGGGCGAGATCGGGGATCTGCGACGGCATCCACATCCCCTCGTCCGCGGTGAGGGGGGACGCGGCCAGCGTCAGAGCGCCAGAGAGAGCGAGGCACGTCCGAATGAGGGTTCGCATGAAGGCTCCTGCCAGAATCCCGCCCCGGTGGGCGGACCACCTGAATAGGATAGCCGGCGGCCACGGTGCGCTCCCATGGGCCGATGGGACTAGAACCGGACGAGATGCCCATTCCTCGGCGGGCGCCCCGTGGCGCTCGCAGGCGGCAGCGGTGTATTCTCCGGGAATTCGCCGGCGGTGCCGGACACCTCGGCCCGCCGATGCCGACAAGAGAGATCCTGCACGCGTACGAGGCCCCGGAGAAGAAATGAAGGGTGACGTCTCGACGATCGGCTGGCGTGAGCGGCTCGCGCTGCCCGACCTCGGCGTCCGACGGATCAGGGCCAAGGTGGACACCGGGGCGCGGAGCTCGTCGCTCCACGCTCTCGACATCGAGGTCTACCGGGCTCACGGTCGGGCGCGGGTCCGCTTCGAGCTCGAGCCGGATCCCCGGGAGGACCGAAGGGAGGTCCGGTGCGACGAGCCCCTTCACGACATGCGCTGGATTCGCAGCTCGAACGGCAGTCGGGACCGGCGCCCCGTCATACGGACCCACGTCGCCCTCGGAGGCGAGCGATGGCTGATCGACCTGACCTTGACGTCCCGGGAGCTGATGGGCTTCCCCATGCTGCTGGGGCGGGAGGCGGTGCGTCACCGCTTCGTCATCGACCCGGGGCGATCGTTCCTGGCCCGGAAGCTCGGGCGGCCGGCCCCCGGTGCGCGGAGGATAAAGCCCCTTGAAGATCGGAATACTGTCTCGTAGGGCGACGCTCTACTCCACGCGCCGCCTGCGCGAAGCGGCGGAGGCGCGCGGCCACGAGGTGAGCGTCGTCGACTACTCGCGGTGCTACATGAACATCACCTCGCACAAGCCGCAGGTGCTGTTGGGGGGCCACCCGTTGCACTTCGACGCCGTCATCCCGCGGATCGGCGCCTCCCTGACCTTCTACGGGACGGTGGTCGTCCGGCAGTTCGAGATGATGGGTGTCTTCTCGGCCAACGAATCCCAGGCCATCATCCGCTCCCGCGACAAGCTGCGCTCGCTCCAGCTCCTGGCCCGGGCCGGGATCGGGCTCCCCGTGACCGGCTTCGCCCGGTCCACCAAGGACATCGACGGCCTGATCGAGACCGTCGGAGGGGCGCCGCTGGTGGTCAAGCTCTTCGAGGGTACGCAGGGGGTCGGGGTCGTCCTCGCGGAGACGAAGAAGGCCGCGGAATCGGTCATCGCCGCCTTCCGACAGCTCGACGCCAACTTCATGGTGCAGGAGTTCATCAAGGAGGCGAAAGGCTCGGACATCCGGGCCTTCGTCGTCGACGGCAAGGTCGTGGCCGCCATGAAGCGGCAGGCCCAGGAGGGGGAGTTCCGCTCGAACCTGCACCGTGGAGGCACGGCGACCTCGATTCGGCTGACCCCGGAGGAGCGGAGCACCGCGGTTCGCTCGGCAAAGAAGCTCGGGCTCCGCGTCGCCGGTGTCGACCTGCTGCGCTCTAACCACGGCCCGGTGGTGATGGAGGTCAACTCCTCTCCGGGCCTCGAGGGCATCGAGGCCGCGAGCGGCGTCGACGTCGCCGACCGGATCGTGGTCTTCCTGGAGGAGCATGCCAAGAAAGGACAGGCCACCGACCGGATCAAGGGCTGACTCTCGGCCCCCGTTCTCCATCGGCGGCACGAGCGTCGCCGCGGGCTCGGCGAGGACGCTCGAGATCCCGGTGGCGAGGCTCGCCACCGGCACCTGGCTGTCGCTGCCGATCGGCGTGGTCCACGGACGGAAGCCGGGGCCGACCCTCTGGCTGAGCGCAGCGATCCACGGGAACGAGGTCGGCGGGGTGCCAGTCATCCGCGAGGTGCTGCGTCGGCTGGAGCCGCAGTCGGTGGCGGGTACCCTGATCGCCGCGCCGATCGTGAACGTCTTCGGGCTCGTCAACGAGTCCCGCTACCTCCCCGACCGAAGGGACCTGAACCGCTCCTTTCCCGGATCGCGCCGCGGGTCGCTCGCCGCCCAGCACGCCCACCTCTTCATGACCGAGGTCGTCGAGCGCTGCGATCTCGGGATCGACCTGCACACCGGCTCCGACGGGCGCAACAACCTGCCCCAGATCCGCTGCGACCTCGACGACGCCGACACCCGGCGCGCGGCCGAGGCCTTCGGCGCGCCGATCATCCTCCACTCCCGCCTGCGGGACGGTTCGCTGCGCGCCGCCGCCACCGCCCGCGGCATCCGCGTGCTCCTCTACGAAGGGGGGGCGGCGGCACGTTTCGACGCGGCGGCCATCCACCTCGGGGTCGAGGGGATCCTCCGCGTGATGAGGGCGACGGCCATGCTCCGGGGTGCGACGCGGACGAGGCCGCGGAGCTGGGTCTCGAGGAGCAGCACCTGGGCGCGGGCGCCGCGAAGCGGCTTCTGCCAGCTCAGCGTGGGACCCGGAGCCCGGGTGGGCCAGGGACAGAGGCTCGCCCGCGTGTTCGACGCGCTCGATCGCGGAGAGGCCTACGTGCGCTCTCCGTGCGACGGCATCGTGATCGGGCTGCTCGAAGCCGCGCTCGTCAACCGCGGAGACGCGGTGGTCCACGTCGCCGAGGTCGAATCGTAACGATCGCCGGCACGACGGGCGCGTTCCGGGCTCCCCCACCGTGGTAGCATCCCCCCCGCCCACGCGGGGGGGAGAGTCCATGTCCGACACGCGCCGGTCTCGGTTCCGGGAAAAGGTGGCCCCGGTGATGCGCGTTGTCGGGGCCGTTCTGCTCGCGGCGGGGATGATCCACCTCTACGCCGGCGAGGTGCTCTTCGACGCGCGGGCCTTCGGAGCCCGAGCCGCCCTCAGCCTCGGCGACCCCCGGGTCTCCGGGTTCGTGGCGGAGCAGATCGCCGACCAGGTGATCGCCCGGGACCGGGACCTTCTGGCCTTCCGACCCGTGCTCGTGAGCACCGCCGACGCGATCGTCGGCTCCAGGGCCTTCCGCGCCGGCTTTCGCCGCGCCGCCCAGACCACGCACGCCGCGGTCTTCTCCCAGAACGTCGAGCGGGTTGCCCTCTCGGTCCCCGACCTCGGGGTGCTCGTCCGCTCCGCTCTCGCCCACGACCCCACGCTCGCCGAGCGCGTCCCCGCGAGCTTCGGCGGCGACATCGCCATGCAGCCCACGGGGCGGGTGGCCGGCGCGCTGGTCGGCCTGGCCAGGCTCGGTCACCGCTTCCGAAAGAACGCCTTCCTGGCCATCGGGTCGGGGATCCTGCTTCTCTTCCTGGGCATCGCCCTGCCCGGGAACCGCCGCCGCGCCCTCTTCAGGGGAGGCGCCGCCCTGGCCACGGTGGCCCTCGTCCTGTTCTTCCTGCCCCCCCTCACCCGGACCATCCTCACCGCCTCGATGGCAACCCCGAGCCTGCGCCCGGTGGTGGCCGGGGTCTGGGACGCCTTCTCCGGGGGACTCCGGCTCTGGGCGCTCATCCTCGCCGGCACCGGTCTCGTCCTCGCCGCGGCGGCGTCCTCCTTCGCCAGCCACGTGGAGGTCGAAGAGGTCGGACGGCGCCTCTGGGCGGGGCTGAAGAGCCCGGCCCGCAGCCCGCGGGGTGAGATCGTGCGGGCGACGTTGCTGACCGGGGTCGGCCTCTTCGCCGCGCTCAATCCTTCCGCGACGCTCCGGGGCCTGACCGTCGTCGCCGGGGCCCTCCTCGCGTTCGAGGGGCTGCGCGAGCTCTTCCTGCTCGTGCCTCCGCGGATCAAGGCGGAGGCGGAGCCCGCCGGGGAAGCGCTCGTTGAGGCACGGCAGAGCGCGGAGGAGCGGCCCGGAGCGCGAACCTGGGTCCGCGCGGGACTGGTCGGCCTCGTTGCCGTCGCGCTGATCATGGGGGCAGTCCTCCTCTTGCACGACCCCGCTGTGCTGCCCGAGGCCCCGGCGATCACCGACGCCTGCAACGGGGATCGGACCCTGTGCGACCGGCGGCTGGACCAGGTCGCCTTTGCCGGCGCCCACAACTCGATGTCCGCGGCCGAGGTCGACGGCTGGATGTTCCCGAACCAGGAGCTGGGGTCCGTCTCCCTGCTCGGCCACGGGATCCGAGCGCTGCTCTTCGACGTGCACTACGGCACCCCGATCGGCAGCCGGGTGAAGACCGATATCGAGGAAGAGGCGGCCTCCCGAGCCAGGTTCGAAGAGGCGATCGGACCGGAGGCGGTGGACGCGGCCATGCGCATCCGCGACCGGCTCACCGGCGAGCCCACCGGGCCGCGCGCCGCCTACCTCTGTCACGGCTTCTGCGAGCTGGGGGCGGTGCCGCTCGTGCCGATGCTGGAGGGCGTGCGCGACTTCCTGGTCCAGAACCCGGGCGAGGTCCTCGTGTTCGTGATCGAGGACTACGTGACCCCGGAGGACATCGCGGCGGCGTTCCGCGACAGCGGCCTCGAGCGCTTCGTCTACCGGGGGCCGGTCGTGCGTCCCTTCCCGACGCTGCGGGAGATGATCGACTCGGACCAGCGCCTGGTCGTCTTCGGGGAGAAGGACACCGCCGGGGTGGCGTGGTACCACCCGGCCTTCGAGACGATCCAGGAGACGCCGTACCGGTTCCACGCGCCCGACGAGCTCTCCTGCCGGGCGAACCGCGGGGCCGCGGAGGCGCCTCTCTTCCAGATCAACCACTGGATCGAGACCACGCCCACGCCCAAGCCGTCGAACGCCGAGATCGTGAACCAGAAGGAGTTCCTGCTCGAGCGAGCCCGCCAGTGTCAGAAGGAGCGGGGCATGCTCCCCAATATCGTCGCCGTCGACTTCGCGATGACCGGTGACGTCTTTGGGGCCGTGGCCGAGCTCAACGGATTGCCGTGACCCGGAAAGGAGCCACATGATGCGTGTCGCCGCCTTCGTTCCCCTGATCGGTATCGCCCTGCTCGCGGGGTGCGCGACCCCTGCCCCGCGGGACGCCGGATGGGTGTCGCTCTTCGACGGCCACTCGCTGGACGGCTGGAGGGCCTCGGAGAATGCGGCGTCCTTCTCGGTCGTGGATGGGGCCGTCACCTGCGACGGCGAGCGCTCCCACCTCTTCTACGTGGGCCCGGCGGAAGGTGCCCGCTTCGAGGACTTCGAGCTCGAGACCGAGGTCCTCGCCCGCCGGGGCGCCAACTCCGGCATCTACTTCCACACCGCCTTCCAGGAGGGGGGCTGGCCGGAGCGGGGCTTCGAGATCCAGGTGAACAACTCCCAGGGGCGCCACGGCGACTATCTGGAGATGAAGAAGACGGCCAGCCTCTACGGCTACCGCAACCTCTACAAGGCCATGGGCCCCGACGACGAGTGGTTCGGGATGAAGGCCCGGGTCGAAGGCAAGCGGGTCCGCGTCTGGGTCGAGGGGACCCTCGTGGTGGACTACCGCGAGCCGGACGAGCTGCCCGCCTCCTGGGACCAGAGCTTCCGACGGCTCGGGAGCGGGACCTTCGCCTTCCAGTGCCACGACCCCGAGAGCAAGGTCTCCTACCGCAACGTGCGCGTCCGGCCCCTGGGGGAAGACGAGGTCGACCAGGGCCCGTCCCCGGTGGCCGACGAGAGCTTCCTGCGGATGCTGGAGCTGGGCCAGGCCAACTTCCCCCTGGTCGACCTTCACACGCACCTGAAGGGCGGGCTCACCCTCGAGCAGGCCCTCGCCCTTTCTCGGGAGACCGGCATGTTCCTGGGGATCGCCCTGAACGTCGGCAAGGGCTTCCCCATCGAGAGCGACGAGGGCGCCCTCGACTACCTGGAGAAGATGAAGGGCCAGCCCGTGTTCGTCGGCATGCAGGCGGAGGGCCGGGAGTGGGTCGACCTCATCTCACCGGCGGTCCGTGCGCAGTTCGACTACGTCTTCACGGACTCCATGACCTTCACCGACCACCGGGGCGAGAGGACCCGGTTGTGGATCCCCGAGGAGGTCGAGGTCGGCGACCCTCAGGCCTTCATGGACATGCTGGTCGGGAAGACGGTGGGCATCCTCGAGAACGAGCCCATCGACATCTACGTGAACCCCACCTTCCTGCCCGAGGCCATCGCCGACGACTACGACGCGCTCTGGACCGACGCGCGGATGAAGAAGGTGATCGACGCCGCGGTCGAGAACGACGTGGCCATCGAGATCAACGGCCGCTACCGGCTGCCCAGCGAGCGTTTCCTGCGCCTGGCCAAGGAGGCGGGGGCGAGGTTCACCTTCGGCACCAACAACGCCGGCGCCGAAGACCTCGGCGACTGGTCGTACCCCCTGGAGATGCAGCGAAAGCTCGATCTCGGCTGGGAGGACATGTTCGTCCCCGGCCAGGCACCGTCGAAGGCTCAGCGAGCGCTTCAGTAGCAACGATGGCCGTCGGACGCGCGCCCCGGCCCGAGTATTTGACAGCTTTTCCGAGGGACCGCTACACTTCGCTGGCCTCGTCTCCCCTGAAACAGGCCAACAATCCCCGGGTGACTCCATGGACCAGAAGCCGCTGATCCCCTACGTCCCGGCCTCCACCGAGATGGCCGAGCTGACACCCAAGGCCGTCATCCTCGGCGTCCTGATGGCCGTCGTCCTCGGCGCCGCCAACGCCTACCTGGGCATGAAGGCCGGCCTCACGGTGGCCGCCACCTTCCCCGCCGCCGTGGTGGCCATGGCCGCGCTGCGTCCCTTCAAGGGCACGATCCTGGAGGAGAACCTCGCCCGCACCACGGCCTCGGTGGGCGAGGCGCTCGTGGCCGGGGCCATCTTCACCATTCCCGCCTTCGTGATCAGCGGCGCGTGGGAGGAGCTCCAGTACTGGCAGAGCACCGCCATCATGATGATCGGCGGCCTCCTGGGCGTGCTCTTCATCATCGTCCTGCGCCGCACCCTGGTGGTGGAGGCGGACCTGCCCTTCCCGGAGAGCGTGGCCGCGGCCGAGATCGTCAAGGCCGGCCAGGGGGGGCAGACGGGGGCCGCCTATGTCTTCGGGGCCATGGGCCTCGCGGGGGTCTGGGAGCTCTTCAAGAACAGCAACGGCATCCACCTGATCGCGGACGCCGCCCACCGCTTCGTCACCTTCGGCCGCTCCACGATCGAGATCGCCCAGGAGCGGATCGAGTACACGGGCGGCCTGCTGCTGGCCACCCCGGCCGCCTCCCCGGCGCTGATGGGCGTCGGCTTCATCGTCGGGATGCGCGTCTCGGCGGTCCTCTTCGCGGGTGCCGTGCTGGGCTGGCTGGTGCTGGTGCCCCTCGCGCTCTTCCTGAACCCGGCCTTCGGCGACAGCGTGAGCGGCGATCTGGCCACGCAGGTCTGGTCGCGGCAGATCCGGCCCCTGGCCGTGGGCACCATGATCGTGGCTGCCTTCTACACCCTCTACAACCTGCGCGAGTCCCTGGTCACGGGCATCGGGAAGGCCCTCGCCAAGGTGGGCGTCGTGGGGCCAGAGGGCGCCGACCGCACCCAGGTGGACCTGAGCTTCAAGGGCGTCTCCGTCGCCATTGCCGTGATGGCCGTGGCGACCTTCGGCCTCTACTGGTACTTCGCCCAGTCGGTCGCGGGGGCTCTCGTCCTGACCGCGGTGATGGTGGTCCTCGGCTTCCTTTTCGCGGCCGTGGCGGGCTACCTGGTCGGGCTGATCGGCAGCTCCAACAACCCGATCTCCGGCCTCACGCTGAGCGCCCTGCTGATCTCCGCGATCCTGATGGTCGTGATGGGCGTGACCGACGTCCACGGCGTGGCCGCCGTCCTCGGCGTCGCGGGCGTCGTCTGCTGCGCCGCGGGCATCGCCGGCGACATGATGCAGGACCTCAAGGTGGGCCACATCCTGGGCGGCACGCCCTGGCGCATGCAGGTGGGCGAGATGTTCGGGGTGGTCGCGGCCGCCGCCGTTCTGACCTTCCCACTGATGGCCCTCCACCGCGTCTACACCATCGGGTCGCCCGAGCTGCCGGCGCCCCAGGCGGGGCTCATGGCGCTGATGGCGCGGGGCATCGTCGGCGGCGAGATGGCGTGGCCGCTCGTGATCGTCGGGATGTTCCTGGCCCTCGGCCTCATCCTGATCAAGTCCCCGTCGCCGATGCTGGTCGCCGTGGGGATGTACCTGCCCTTCGAGTCCACTTCGGCCATCTTCGTGGGGGGCCTGATCCGCTGGCTGCTCGAGGTCCGGCTCTCGCGCCGCAAGGCCTCCCCCGACGAGAAGGCGCGGGCCGAGAACATGGGGACGCTGCTCAGCTCCGGCCTCATCGCCGGCGAGTCGCTGATGGCGGTGATCCTGGCCTTTCTGGTCATCGGCGAGGACTTCTTCCCCTTGCTGGTGCGCATGCGCGCGGCCGTGACGCCGAGCTGGGAGCCGAGCTTCCTCTTGAGCCTGCTGGTCTATCCGGCGCTGGTCTACCTGCTGGTCTTGCTGCCGCTCCGGAAGATGCGCGAGGGCGGCCTGCCCAGCGTGAAGGCGGAGTAGCGCACTCTCTCGTGGCGCGCAGTCGGGTCGAGGAGGAGCTCGCTCGGGTCAACCTGCTCGAGGTGGCTCCCGTCCGGGCGGCCCGCTGGGAGGAGCGCGCCGAAAGCGTGGTGCTGATCCGCCCTCGCCCGGATGTGCGCGGCCTGCGCTCCGCGCTCGAGTGGCTCGCCTACCAGCTCGCCCCGCGCCGCCTGCGGCTCGATCCGATCGGCAGCTTCGCCTGGCGACGCCTCGACGGGAGCGCCTCGGTGGCCCGGGTGGCAACGGCCGTGCGCGAGCGCTTCGGCGACGCCTCGGAGCCGACCGAGGAGCGCCTGGGCCAGCTCGTGCGGCTGCTGCGACGGGACGGCTTCGTCGTTCTGCCTCCCTGGGACCCGCGGCCCCCGGCGGAAGCGTCCCCGCTCTCCGACCGGCTCCCACCGGCATGACAGTCCCCTCGCGAATTCTCACCCGACGGCCCAACCCCGGGGTGGTCCATCTATCCGTTCACGCGGGATGCAACGCGCCCGGGCATGTCGTCTGGTCGGCAGGGGCCGCATGGATCCACTATCCTTGGGCCAGAGGCTCGCCAGGAGGACCCCATGAGAAGCTGCTCCGCCGCGCTGATGCCACTCACCCTGCTGGCTGTTTCCTTCGCTGCCGCGCCGGGTTCCCTGGGCTACGACCCCGACGCCGACCCGACCGCGGATCGGGAGGCAGCGGTGGCGGAGGCCCGGGCCACGGGAAGGCGGATCCTCATGGTGGTCGGGGGCGACTGGTGCTCCTGGTGCCACATCCTCGACCGCTTCGTGAAAGCGAACGAGGCCATCCACGAGCAGTGGGAACGGAGCTTTGTCACCCTGAAGGTGCACTGGGATCGCGAGCAGCCGAACGAGGATTTCCTCGGCCAGTACCCAGCCATCCAGGGCTACCCCCACATCTTCGTCCTCGAGAGCGACGGCACCCTCCTGCACTCCCAGGACACCGCCGAGCTGGAGGACGGGGACTCCTACTCCGCCGATCGCATGGGCGCGTTCCTGAGGCGCTGGGCCCCGCCGTCTCCGGAGGCCCGCCGATGACGACCAGACGCTCGAAGGAGTGGTTCGACGACGACGACTTCTGGCGGGAGCTCTCCCCCTTCATATTCACGAAGGAGAGGCTGGCAGCCGGAGAGGGGGACGTGGAGCAGGCCCTGGCCCTGGCCCGCCCCCGGGGGCCGGTGGCCCTCGACCTGGCCTGCGGCCCGGGCCGCTGCTCCCTCGCCCTCGCCCGGCGGGGGTTCACCGTCACCGGCGTGGACCGCACGAAGCTGCTTTTGGACCGGGCCCGCTCCCGGGCGCGGCGAGCCGGGGCCTCCGTCGAGTGGGTCCGGGCCGACATGCGGGACTTCGTCCGCGAGGACGCCTTCGACCTCGCGCTGAGCATGTTCACGTCCTTCGGCTACTTCGAAGAGAAGGAGGACGATCTGGTGGTCCTGCGCAACGTCCTGGCCAGCCTGAAGCCCGGGGGCGTCTTCCTGATGGAGCTCGTGGGGAAGGAGTTCCTGGCCGGTGTCTTCCAGCCCACCACCATGGAGACCCTTTCGGACGGCTCCCGTCTGGTGCAGACCCACGAGATCATCGACGACTGGACCCGGATCCGCAACGAGTGGGTCCTGATTCGCAAGGGACACACCCGGACCTTCCGCTTCCACCACACCATCTACTCGGGGCAGGAGCTCGAGGACCGGCTGCTCGGCGCCGGCTTCGAGAAGGTGAGGCTCCATGGGAGCCTGGAGGGCGACCCCTACGGGCGGGAGTCGGAGAGGCTGGTGGCGGTGGCCCGCAAGCCCCGGGCTCGTCGGGGGTGTCCCGTCGGGTGAGGCCTGACACCTCGCGACGTCCGTGCTACGGTCGAGGAGCAGCCGACCCCCACATCTGGTCTGGGGCGGCGAGCGGAGGTTCACGATGAGCGCGCTCTCCCGTCGCGGTGAGCCATGAGCACACCGGCCCGGCCCGGTGCGAAGGCCACCGTCCTCACCCTCCAGCAGAAGAAGGAACGCGGGGAGCGCATCAGCATGCTCACCGCCTACGACTTCCCCACGGCCCGCGCCCTCGACGACGCGGGGATCGACGCGATCCTGGTCGGCGATTCGCTGGCCATGGTCGTGCTCGGCCACGAGACGACCCTCGAGGTGACGATGGAGGAGATGCTCCACCACGCGCGGGCGGTCTCGCGTGGGGCCAGACGGGCCTTGCTCGTGGGCGACTTGCCCTTCATGAGCTATCAGGCCGACGTGGCGGAGGCGGTGCGCAACGCCGGGAGATTCCTCAAGGAAGCGGGCATGGACGCGGTCAAGCTCGAGGGGGGCCGCGAGCTCGCGGACACCGTCCACGCCATCGTCCGCGCAGGCATCCCGGTGCAGGGGCACATCGGCCTCCAGCCCCAGAGCGTGCGCCGTCTCGGAGGCTACCGGGTGCAGGGTCGGACCGCGGAGGCGGCGCGGGGGCTGATCGACGACGCCCTCGCCCTCGAGGCCGCCGGCTGCTTCTCGATCGTCCTGGAGAGCGTGCCCGCGCAGGTGGCCGGGGCCATCACCGAGCGGCTGCGCGTGCCCACCATCGGCATCGGCGCGGGCGCGGGGACCGACGGCCAGGTGCTCGTGATCCACGATCTTCTCGGCCTCCACCAGCCGGCGCCGCGCTTCGTCCGCCAGTATGCCCGCCTGGGCGAGGAGATCGTGACCGCGGTCCGCGCCTACCGCGCCGACGTCGAGGCCCGGCGCTTCCCCGCCCCCGAGCACGGGACGTCCATGACCGAGGAGGAGTGGGGCGCGCTCACCGCGACCCTCGGTCCGGCGGCGTCCCGGGAAGGCTGAGCACGTGACTTCACCCGACACCTCGCCGGTCGTGGTGTTCGGGACCGGGGCCCTGGCCTGTGCCCTCGGCGCCCGCCTCGCCCGCGCGGGCGAGGGCTCGGTCACCCTCGTGGGCTCGTGGGAGGAGGGCCGGCGGGCCATCAACGAGCGCGGGATCGTGGTTCACGACCCCGAGGGCACCTGGTCGGTGCGCGCTTCCGCCACCTCCCTCGAGGCCGCCCCGCATCCCGTCGACCTGGCTCTGTTCCTGGCCAAGAGCCCCCAGACCGTCTCGATCGCTCCCCACGCTGCCCGGGTCCTGTCGCCCACGGGACTCGTCCTCACGCTGCAGAACGGCCTGGGCAACCGCGAGACGCTCGAGGCGTCCGCGGGGAGCGGACGCGTGGCCACCGGCGTCGCCCTCTTCGGGGCCACCCTCACGGGCCCGGGCGTGGTGAGCGTCGTGCCCGGTCTCGTCATCCTCGGCGAGGAGCCGGGAATGGAGGAGATCCTCCAGCCCGTGGCCCGGCGTCTGCGCGCGGCCGGCATCGGTGTGGACACGACGCCCAACGTGCCCCGCCTCGTCTGGCGCAAGCTCGTGGCCAACTGCGCCATCAACCCCGTCACCGCCCTCGCCGACGTCCCCAACGGCGCGCTCCTCGAGGAGCCCGAGCTCCACGCGCGCCTCCTCACCGTCGCCGCCGAGGTCGGGGCGGTCGCCGAGGCGAAGGGGATCGATCTGGGGGCCCACCCCGGCGCCCTCGCGGTGCAGCTCGTGCGGGCCACCGCCTCCAACCGCTCCTCGATGCTGCAGGACCTCGAAAGGGGCGCGGTCACCGAGATCGACGCCTTGAACGGGGCGGTGGTGGCCGAGGGGCGACGTCTCGGCGTGCCCGTCGCCGAGAACGAGGCGCTCTGGCGGCAGGTGCGCGCGCGCGAGGGTCGGCCCCTGCCGGACGAAGGGCCCGAGCCCGGAGGCGCGCCCGGGGACGCGGGGGGCCCGGGGTGAGGACCGCGGCCACGGTGGCCGAGGTCCGATCCTGGCGGCGGGAAGGCTCGGGTCCGGTCGGCCTCGTCCCCACCATGGGCTTCCTGCACGCGGGTCACCTCGCGCTGGTCGGGGCCGCGCGGCGCGAGTGCGAGCGGGTGGCGGTCAGCATCTTCGTCAACCCGACCCAGTTCGGCCCCCTTGAGGACTACGGGCGCTACCCGCGCGATCCGGAGCGCGACCGCCTCCTCCTCGAGCGGGCCGGCATCGATCTCGTCTTCTCTCCCTCCCCGGAGGAGATGTACCCCCCGGGGACCGAGACCGTGGTCGAGGTCGGCTCGGTGGCCGAGCCCCTGGAGGGCGAGCGGCGTCCCGGCCACTTCCGCGGGGTCGCCACGGTGGTGGCCAAGCTCCTCGGGATCGTCACCCCCGATCGGGTGTGGTTCGGCCAGAAGGACGCGCAGCAGCTGGCGGTCGTCCGGCGCCTCGTGGCCGACCTCAACCTGCCCGTCGAGATCGTCGCCCACCCGACCGTGCGCGAGCCGGACGGCCTCGCCCTGAGCAGCCGCAACGCCTACCTCTCGCCGTCGGAGCGCCAGGCGGCCAGGGTCCTCGTCCGGGCGCTGGACGCGGCGGAGACGGCCTGGCGGGAGGGAGGAGGCCACGGCGACACGCTCCGCCGGGTCATGCGCGAGACCCTGGACGCGGAGCCGCTGGCCCGGGTCGACTACGTGTCCGCAGCCGACCCGGCCACCTTTCGCGAGGTCGACGAGGCCGCGGGGCCGGTCCACCTGCTGCTGGCCGTCTTCCTGGGCCGGACCCGACTCATCGACAACCGGCTCCTCGAGCCCTGAGCCTCACCGCCGCCGGGTGACGAGGACGACGCCGATCAGCACCAGCCCTCCCCCGAGGAGCACCCGCGGCCGGACCGGCTCCTGGAAGAGCAGCGCCCCCACCGCGACGGCGACGATGGGGATGGTGTAGGCGATGAGCGCCACCCGGGTGGCGGGGACGCGGGCGAGCATCCAGTAGTAGATGGTGAAGGTGACCGCCGAACCGAGAACCGCCAGGTAGAGCAGGGCCCCCACCGAGCGCAGATCGAAGACGACCCTCGCCCCCCTCTCGAACGTCAGCGCGAGCGCGCCCACGACCCCCGCGGTCAGGAGCATGGGGACGGCGGTGAGAGAGAGAGGGTGCAGGCCCGCTCCCCAGCGCTTCACCGCCACCGTCGCCACCGCGGACACGAGGGGTGACAGGAGCATGACCAGGGCCACCACCCGCACCTGGGCGCCTCCGAGCAGCCGGAGGTCGTCGGAGAAGATGACCGCCACCCCCGCGAACCCGAGGAGGATGCCCCCGGCCGCCTTCCACCCCAGACGCTCCCCGGGAAGAGCGAAGTGGGCGATCACCGCGACGAAGAGGGGATAGGTGGCGAAGAGGAGCGCGGTGAGGCCCGAGGGGATGTGCTGCTCGGCCCAGTAGACGATCGTGTAGGACGCGGTGAAGGCGAAGAGCCCGTTGACCGCCCAGAGACCGAGCTCCTCCCGGCTCCAGCGGAAGCGCACCCCAAGACGCGGGACGAGGGCGAGGAGCAGGGTGCCGGCGATCGCGAACCGGAGGGCCACCCCGGTGAGAGGCGGGATCCCCTCCAGGCCCAGGCGGATGGCCGCCCAGGTCGTGCCCCAGACCAGGGTGAGGAGGAGGAAGGCCGCCCGCAGGCGGCCCGGGCTGGGCGCGCTCACCCGCCTCCTCCTGTCCCGCGCCGCGGAGCTACCAGCGTCGCGGGGCGTCCTTGACGCAGCGCACGGTGTCGCGGGCGATGAGGAGCTCCTCGTTGGTGGGGATCACCCAGGCCCGCACCTTCGCCTTCTCGGCGGAGATGTCCCCCTCCTTGCGGCCCACCGTGGCCTTGTTCTTCTTCTTGTCGAGGGCGATCCCGAGGACGTCCAGGTCCTTGCAGATCCGCTCGCGGACCTCGGGAGAGTTCTCGCCGATGCCGCCGGTGAGGACCACGGCGTCGGCGCCGTTCATCTGGGCCATGTAGGCCCCGAGGTAGAACTTCACCCTCTGGCAGAAGATGTCGATGGCCAGCCGGGCGCGCCGGTCCTGGTGCAGCCGCTCCTCCTCCAGGAGGTCCCGCATGTCGTTGGTGAGCCCGGAGATGCCCAGGAGGCCGGACTGCTTGTTGAGGAGGGTGTCGAGCTGGTCCAGCGTGAGCCCCTCCTTGTGGTGGAGGAACTCCAGGATCGAGGGGTCGATGTTCCCCCCGCGGGTGCCCATGACCAGGCCCTCGAGGGGGGTGAGGCCCATCGAGGTGTTGATCGAGTTGCCCTTCTGGATGGCGCAGGCCGAGCAGCCGTTCCCGAGGTGCACGGTGATGATGTTGGTGTCGTCGTAGGACTTCCCGGTGAGGATCCGGTAGCGATAGGCCACGTACCGGTGCGAGGTCCCGTGGAAGCCGTAGCGCCGGACCTTGTGCCGGACGTAGAGCTGGTAGGGGATGGCGTAGAGGTACGAGGTGTCCGGCATGGTGGAGTGGAACGAGGTGTCGAAGACCGCGACCTGGGGGACGCCCTGGCCGAGGATCTCCCGGGCGGCGTAGATCCCCTTGAGGTTGGCCGGGTTGTGGAGGGGCGCCAGCTCGATGCAGTCCTCGATCTGGTCCACCACCGCGTCGTCGATGGCCACCGACTTCGTGAACTTCTCGCCCCCGTGGACCACGCGGTGGCCCACCGCGGCGATGTCGCCGATGGAGGCCACGCCGGGGACGGCGGAGTCGGGCGAGACCAGCCATCGCAGGACCTTGTCCAGGGCCGCCCGGTGGTCGCGGAGCGGCGCGGTGCTCCGGGCCGGGGGCTTGCCCTCGGCCCGCAGGGTGATGAGGGCCTCGGAGCCGATGCGCTCGATGACCCCCTCGGCGAGGGTCTTGTCGGCGTTCTTCTCGATGGCCTCGAGATCGGTGTCGATGACCTGGAACTTGAGGGAGGAGCTCCCGCTGTTGAGGACGAGCACAATCATGCCCTCATCCTACCAGCGAGGCCCGGTCCGGTTCTTGAGGCAAACGGCCCACCCGGCCGGGAGGACGGAGGCCGGGTGGGCGAGACGTTGTCGCGCGGCGCCGGTGGGAAGGCTACACCTCGCCGTTTGCCATGCCGAAGAGCGTCTGCGCGGCCTTGGGCGCGAACTCCGACACGAGCTGACCCCGCACCGCGTCGCCCACCGCGCTGGTGGTGGCGCCCTGGAGGTTGGGGGCCAGGGCCCGGGCGGAGAGCCGGATCCGGACACGCTGGACGACGGTGTCGTACTCGGCCTGGGTCGGGGCGGCACAGGCCGCGCCGCAGCTCGTGACCCCCGGCTCGTCGTTCCAGCCGGCGCCGTTCAGGTACTCCACCTGCAGGTCCTCGATCCCGCGGGCGATGATCTGCCACGTCAGCGCGCCCACGTCGACCCCGCCGGTGTTGCTCCGCTCGAGGTTGGGGACGCCGTCGGCGTCGAACGCGATCCGGTAGCGGGCGATCTCGCCCACCATGATGAAGTTAGGGACGAAACCCGGCCCGCCGGGGTGGTTCAGGTCCGACTGCCCCGGGGGCAGGTTGATCATCCCGTTCTTCGCTCCAGGTCCCGTGCCACATGCGCTGGTCGAGTGGCCCTCCGGCGCCCAGAACACTCCCAGGTCGTTGTTCACGGTGTCGATCAAGACGACGGGGGTGGGAAAGCTGTAGCACGAGGAGAACTCCGTCTGGACGGAGTAGACCTTCCCGGCGATCTTGCAGACCCTCTTCGTCCCGCAGTCGCTGGTCGCGATCATCTCGATCTCGTCGGTGGCCTGCCCGCTGGAGCCGGTCGAGCCCACGCCGTCGAGGCCGTTCGAGAACACCTGGGCGAACGGCGGCACGCCGGAGCCCGTCCGGTAGACATCCCGGGCGATGATGTCCATCGCCATGCGGATGTTCTGCTGGCGGTCGGACATCTCGGGCTCACGCTGGAAGGCCGAGTTCCCCGCGGTCATCAGCCCGAAGACCGCTCCCGTGATGACCATGGTCGCGACCATGGCGATCAGCAGCTCGATGAGGCTGAAGCCGGCCTGGGCGTCTCGCGTCTGTCTCCGTGTCACAGCACCCTCCCTCTCTGTCGTTGGGCTGAGCAAGGAGCGGGCCAGGCGGAATCCACGCCGCCAAGTCTTTTGTATTCAGTGGCCGGCGGCGACGGGGGGTGATCCAGCGGGCCTGTCGTGACAAGGCGGTGTCCGGTGATAGGACACGGCGGCCGCGGCTTCAGGGCAGGCAGTTGGGGTTCGAGGGACTGCCCGGACGGCAGGTCGGTGGATTGGGGCCCTGGGGCCGGCAGCACGGGGCATCGGGGCAGCACGCCTGGGAGGAGGTGCAGGGCTGGCCCCTGGAGACGCAGGTCTGGGCCTCCGCCGGAGTGGGGGCAGTGAGGGAGAGGACGAGTGGCGTCAGTCCCGCGACGGCGAGGGCGTGGATCGCCGCCCGTCGAGAGCCTGGGGCGCTCCGCCCCCCCGGGCCGGCCACCGACAGGCCTTCGATGAGGTCGGCCCGGCTCAGTCGCTCCAGCGCCACCTCGACCAGACTCGCTGCGTCGGCCGGACCGAAGGCGCCGTACCGGCCCAGGGCGCGCGCGATCTCCGGCGGCGGCGTCTCTCCATCGCATCGATCGAGCACGAAGCGGGCGATTTCGCTCAGGCAGTGTGCCCGGTGCCGTGCCCGGTCGTAGACGATGGTCTCGCTCCCGACCGAGCGTACGATCAGGTCGTCGGTGCGGGCGTGCGGCCCTTTCGGGCGGTGAGCGGCATTCACCCTGCCAGTGTAGCCCCTCCACGTCCTTCCGGTCTCCGCTTCACCCTCCGTTCGGGCTGCCCCCGTCGGCGTCGCGGACGACCCGCCGGCGGCGTGGGTGACGGGAGAGATGCGCGAGGACGGCGTCCGCGCCCGTCTCCGCCCGGGTGACGTCCTGATCGCTCAACGGGGCGGCGCCGTAGCGTGCACGCATGAACGTCCCGGTCGCGTCCTCGAGCGGCTCCCTGGGCTCGGCGAGTGCGGCCGCGAACTCGTCGGGCGTCTCCGACGGCCGGCGCGGGAAACCCGCCCGCTCGGCCCCCCGGAGGATGTTGAGGTAGGCCCGGACGATGCGCCCGCGGCTTCCGCGGTACTCGGGCAGCGACCGCGACTCCCTCGGCTTCGGGCGTATGCGCTCCACCGCGCCCTTGAGGGGCTCGGGGGTCTCGATGCTCTTCGGCTCCCCACGCTTCGAGCGGACGATCCAGCGGCCGACGACGTAGACCCCCACCGCGCCGAACACCCCGGTCAGAACGAGCACACGCAGCGCCCGCATGTCCAGCTCGCGCTTCTCCTTCGCCTCGAGGGGGACGTACCCTTCCTCCTCGACGACCGTCTCCTCCACCACCTCCTCGGGCGCGAAGCGGTGGACGGCCACGCCCACGACCAGGGCGACCGGCAGCGCGAGCAGGGCCGCCCGCCAGAGGGCTCGCGCGGCATGGGGTCGGTCGTCGACGCGGTGGGCAGCGAGGAGCTGCACGTGGTGTTCGAGCCCGACGAGGAGCCCGGTGAGGGCGAGGGCCGAAGACGCGGCCCAGGCCGCGAGCGGCCCGCCCTTCAGGCAGGCCAGAGCGATGAGCGCGAGGGAGTGGCCGACGACGGCGCGCGGGTGGGGCGTCAAGCGGACGAGCAGGAGGACGAGCAGGGCGTATCCCGAAAGCACGCTGGTGAGGAACCCGAGCAGGTAGGGGGTGGGGCTGCCCACCGAGAGCACGAGTGCCAGCACGAGGACCGAGACGTGGATCGCCCCCAGAAACACGGCGACCTTGTCCCGACGCTTCGCCTCGATCGAGGCGAGCTCGAGTCCCGCTCGCTCGCCCAGACCCAGCGCCACGCCCAGGGCCACCGCCCAGCCGGCCAGGCCGAGGGGCGTCGTCTGTCCCCAGGCGAGCATGGCTGTCGCGACCCCGTCGAGGACCAGGAGGTACAGCACCGCGGAGGCGAGCGCGCTCATGACGAGGTGAGCTCCCGAGCGACGAAGAGATCCGGCTTCCGGAGGGCCTCCTCCGGCGCTTCGTCCGCGTCGAGCAGGGCGGTGGGCACCTGGAGATCGAGAAGGCGCTCCCCCAGCGCGCGCCGATGCTCGCGGGCCACCGCCACCGGGGTCGGCGGTCGATCGACGGGTGTGAAGGAGAAGGCGTCCACCACGACGGCCAGCGGCTGCACCGCGCGGGCGTGAAGCGCCTTGACCACGCTCGTGAGTGCCTCCAGGTCGATCTCGGTGGTGCCGGAGACGAGCGCCGCGGTCGAACCGGGGTTGAGCATCTCGCGGTGACGCTCGACGACCTCGACCAGAGGTGTCGTGCCCCGCTGGCGCGCCACCACCAGCTCGTGAAGACCGGCGGCGAGGTGGGCCTCGCCCTGACCCGGGGGCAGCAGCACCGGACGATCCGACTCGGCGACGAGGGCGAGGACGTCGCCCCGCCGGTGGGCCGTCCAGAGGAGCGACGCTCCCACGCGGACCAGGTACTCCAGCGTCGACTTGCGACCCACTCCGGCCCGGCTCCGCTGGTCGAGGTCGAGGAAGACCGTGAAGAGGGGCTGGAGGTCGCGCTCGTACTCGCGCACCATCGGTGTCCCGCGACGGGCGGTGGCCGGCCAGTGGATGCGCCGCACGTCGTCGCCGGCCCGGAACTCGCGCACCCCGCGGAAGAGAAGACTCTGCCCGGCCGCGGAAGCGGTCACGTCGTGAGGAGACACGGTGGCCCGTCCGCCGCGGGCGCTCAAGGACTCGATCTCCACCGCCTTCGGGAAGACCTCGAACGGGTCGAGTCGAGGGATCTCCTCGCGGGCGAAGAAGAGACCGAGGGGATCGTAGCCTCCCACCGAGAGCGGGCCCACGGTGTACAGGCCCCATTGCCGGGCCACGAAGGCCCGGTAGGAGAGGACCCGCCGGTGCAGCTCGGGCAGCGGACCCGCCTCCAGGACGCTCTGGCGGTCGGCCAGCCCCGCGCCGAAGACATCGTTCACCACCACGAACCGGGCGGGGCGGGAGGAATGGTTCTCCAACGCCAGGTCGACGGTGAGCAGGTCGTCCTCGAAGGCGCTCGCGGGCAGCCGCCGCTGGACCCTCAGGCCGGACAGGCGGCGGCGAGAGGCCACGAAGGCGAGGCCGCACAGCCCGACCCAGCCGAGGCCGAATCCCACGAGGGCGGGCGAGCCGCCGGCGAAGCCCAGCAGGACCGCGAGCGCGGCGATGGCGGTGAGGAACCCCCGCCAGGGAGAGTCCGTGTCCACCGCGTCACCGGGGCTCGAAGTCCACCGGAACCTCCACCTTCCGCAGCACCTCCTCCACCACGCGTCGCCCATCGATGCCCTGCACGCGCGAATGGGGCTTCACCAGGATGCGGTGGGCGAGGACGGATGCCGCGAGGTACTTGACGTGGTCGGGGGTCACGAAGCTGCTGCGGCGGATGGCGGCGAGGGCCTGGGAGGCGCGCAGCAGATGCAACCCGCCCCGCGGGCTCGAGCCGAAGGCCACGTGGGGATGGTGGCGGGTCTCCGCCACCACGCGCTGGATGTAGGCGATGAGCGAGTCGTGCACGAAGAGACGCCGGACCGCGTCCTGGGTCTTCATGAGGTGATCGGTGTCCATCACCGGCTTGAGATCGAGAATCGGGTGGTACTCGCGCTGCGAGTGCATCATCGCCACCTCCTGCGCGTCCGGGGGATAGCCGATGGACACGCGCATCATGAACCGGTCGAGCTGGGCCTCGGGCAGGGGAAACGTCCCCGCCATCTCGATCGGGTTCTGGGTGGCGATGAGGAAGAACGGCTTGGGAATCGGATAGGGCCGGCCGTCGACCGAGACCTGCCGCTCCTCCATCGCTTCGAGGAAGGCGGCCTGGGTGCGTGGGGTGGCGCGGTTCACTTCGTCCACGAGGAGCACGTTCGTGAACACCGGTCCCGGCCGGAAGACGAACTTCTTCTCGCTCGGGTCGTAGATGGAGACGCCGGTCACGTCGCTGGGCAGCAGGTCGGGCGTGCACTGGACACGCCGGTACAGCCCCTCGATCGACAGGGCGAGCGCGCGGGCCAGGATCGTCTTCCCGACCCCCGGGAGGTCCTCGATCAGCACGTAGCCACGGGCGAGGAGCGCGGCCACGATGGTCTCCACGACCTCGCGCTTGCCGAGTATGACGTGCCCGACGTTGTCGAGCAGGCGGGCAAAGACCGGAAGCCCTCCGCTCGGCGCGCGAGCCCCGCCCGCTCGGCCCTGGGTTCCCTCTGCGGCCATTCCACCCTCCCGCCCACGGGGTCGCCCCGCGAAGCTGCCGCCATCCTACCAGCCGGGGCGGTGGCCGTGGTGTCTGGCATCTGGACGCGGGACAGGACGACCGCAGGGGGTGGCGGTCGGCGGGCCACCCCAGCAAACCCCGGCAATGGAGGACCTTGCGTCACTCCTCACGCTGGTGACGCTGTCTGGCGCGATGCTTGGCACTGAATTGTTCTGAAATCGCCGCGGGAGGCATCATGGGACGCCAAGCGAGCCGAAACACTCAAACCGGGTTCAGCCTCATCGAGCTGGTCATCGCGATGGCCGTCACGCTGGTCATCAGCGGGGCCGTCTTTCAGCTCATGAACGCGGGCCAGGGGGCTTTTCGCCGCGAGCCGGAGCTGTCCGACCGCCAGCAGAGCATCCGGATGGCGATGGACATCATCTCCCAGGATCTCTACCGAGCCGGCACCGGGCTCCCCTCGTTCGCCCAGGTCTTCACCGACGATCTCGACGCCCAGGGGCCGCTCGGGCCCGGGGGAGACGACACGGACGAGCTCGAGATCTTTGCCGCGTCCGACTGCCCGATCCTGAGCGTGTGCGAGGTGAACGGGGCTCAGCTGACCACCCGCCAGCCGCTCAGCTCCTGCTACAACCTGCCGTCCCTGGTGATCCTGGCCAACGCCACGGAGTGGCACCCCTACTGGGCCGAGGCCCCGGGTAACGGTGCCAACAACTCGTGCCCCGCTGGCAACAACGGGGGTGGCAACGACAACGGCGGCGGCAACGACAACGGCGGACGGGGACGCTGGAGCAGCCTCCCTGACATGACCGTGGGGATCCGGGGCGCCGCCATCGCGAATGTCGCCCACACCCGTCGCGGCCGCAGCTCGATCACGCACGCCGTCATCACCGGCCGCGGCCGGACGAGTCGGGTCACCCGCACCGCCAACAACCAGTCCGGGAACGGCCACGTCAACTTCCCTCCCGGCCAGTCCTCGTACAACAACCCGGGTGGGCCGAACCAGCTCTCCGCCAACCCTCCGGAGTACATGCTCGTCGGTCAGGTCATCCGCTACCGCATCCACATCGACGCCGAGGGCACGCCCAACCTGGAGCGGAGCTTCCTCGGCGGCGAGGACTTCCCCGACGGCTCGAGCTCCTGGCAGATCATCGCCCGCGCCGTGGAGGACCTCCAGGTCGAGTACCTCAACGGAAACGGCTGGCAGGACACGCCGGGAACCATCACCTGCGGGGCCAACTGCGCGAGCCCGACGACGGCCGACTACGACACGGTGATCCGCCGCGTCCGCGTGCGTCTGTCGGCTCGCGCCATGGCCGCGAACCTCCAGGGCGCCACCAGCAGCGCGGTCGGCGATGCCGTTCGAGGGCAGCTCGTCACCGAGGTCGCCCCCCGACCCGCGGTGTCGACCATCGGACAGGTGAACGGGGAGTTCTAGGCACTCCCGCTCAAGCATCACGGCGCGACGCGGCGGCGGCGCGCCGTCATGCCGGGCTCACGCCCTGCCGGGTCGTCTTCACCGGCTCGATGGTCCCGCCGGGACCGTGGCGCACGGTCCCGATGATCCAGCGACGGAGACGTCGCCCGGTCATTAGAATGGACCCCCAGAAGGGCCCCGCCGACGGGGTCGCCCTTCGGGGAGGTGCCCATGCCCGCCACGCTCCGATCGACGTTCCCGCCCACCCTGCTCTTCTTCTCGCTGGCGCTGTCGGGGTGCGCCGGAGGCGGGCCCACGCCGTCCGAGCCCAGCCCCTCCCCCGCGACGACGCCCGCGCCCCCTTCGGGAGACTGGGTCCTGGTGTTCTCCGACGAGTTCGACTCCCCCGGGTCCCCCGACCCCGCGAAGTGGACCTACGACATCGGCTACATCGCCAACGAGGAGGCCCAGTACTACACCTCGCGCCCGGAGAACGCGCGGGTCGAGGACGGCCACCTGGTGATCGAGGCCCGCAAGGAGCCGTGGATGGGCTACGGCTACACCTCCGCGCGTCTGAAGACGGAAGGGCTGGCGGACTTCCTCTACGGCCGGGTGGAGATCCGAGCGAAGCTGCCCACCGGACGCGGGACCTGGCCGGCGCTCTGGATGCTCGGGTCCAACAGCCGGGAGGCGGGGTGGCCCCGCTGCGGCGAGATCGACATCATGGAGAACGTGGGCTTCGACCCCCTCACCATCCACGGCGCGGTCCACACCGAGGCCTACAACCACACGAAGGGGAACCACCGCAACGGCACCATCCAGGCCAGCCCCCCGCCCTGGGAGGCGTTCCACGTGTACTCCATGGTGTGGTCTCCCGAGCGCATCGACATCCTCCTGGACGGCGAGAGGTACTTCCGCTTCGAGAACGAGGGCACCGGGACGGACGCCTGGCCCTTCGACCAGCCCGAGTTCCTCATCCTGAACGTCGCCATCGGCGGGTCGTGGGGTGGCCAGCAGGGGATCGACGACTCGCTCTTCCCGCAGCGGATGCTCGTGGACTGGGTGAGGGTGTACCAGCGGCCGTAGGGTCCCGGTCGGTCGAGTCGGGGCCCTCCGAAGAGCGCGACAGCTATCGCAGCCGGACGGGCTTCGCCCCGCGCGAGCCGGCCTTCATGTTGAGGATCTCCACGAAGAGCGAGAAGGCCATCGCGAAGTAGATGTAGCCCTTGGGAACGTGGTTCCCGGTGCCCTCCACCACGAGCATGACGCCGATGAGCAGCAGGAAGGACAGGGCCAGCATGCGGATGGTGGGGTGGCGCCCGACGAAGTCCCCGACGGTCTGTGCGAACAGCATCATGACCAGCACCGCGGTCACGACCGCCGCGACCATGATCCCGATCCGGTCCACCATCCCGACGGCGGTGATGACCGAGTCGAGGGAGAAGACGATGTCGAGGAGCATGACCTGGGTCAGGACCGCGCCGAAGGATGCGGTCCCCGCAGCCGAGGGTCCCTTCTTCTCCTTGCCTTCGAGGTCGTCGTGAATCTCGAAGGTGGCCTTGGCCACCAGGAAGAGCCCCCCGAGGATCAGGACGATGTCGCGTCCGCTCACGGCGTGATCGAACATCGAGAAGAGGGGCCGGGTGAGGTCCATCACCCAGCTGATGGCCAGGAGTAGCAGGATGCGCATGACCATGGCCAGACCCAGGCCCAGGCGGTAGCCGAGGGCGCGCTGGCTCTCGGGGAGCTTCCCGACCAGGATCGAGATGAAGACGATGTTGTCGATGCCGAGGACGATCTCCAGGGCGGCGAGGGTCGCGAACGCGATCCAGGCCTGCGGGTCGGTCAGCCACTCCACTCCACACCTCCTGAGGAATCCCGGCACCGATCCGGGGGGCGGTATCCTACAATGAAGCTCCACCCCGGAGGACCAGATGCCGATCTACCACCAGCTGGGCGAGGTCCCTCGCAAGCGTCACGTTGCCTTCCGCAGGGAAGACGGCGGGATCCACTACGAGGAGCTCGTGGGCAACAAGGGATTCGTCGGCCCCTCGTCGCTCCTCTACCACCTCCGCCTTCCCACCGCGGTGAAGGGCGTGAGGACGCTGCGGGAGCTGGCCTGGGCGGCGGAGCCGGAGCGGGTCCTCCGCCACCGCCACTTCCGGACTGCCGGCCTCTCCACCGGCCCGAGCCCCGTCCTCGACCGCGTGCCGCTCCTGTTCAACACCGACGTCGCGCTCTCCATGGTCCGGCCGGAGAAGGAGGACGGCTTCTTCTACCGCAACGGCCAGGGCGACGAGGTGGTGTTCGCCGCCGAGGGCGAGGGGACGTTGGAGTCGTCCTTCGGCGAGCTCGCCTTCCGGGCCGGCGACTACGTCGTGATCCCTCGGGGGGTGCTCCACCGGTGGCGCCTCGCGCGGGGACCCTTCCGATTCCTCGTGATGGAGAGCACGGGGTACGTGCGCACCCCCGGACGCTACCGGAACGAGCACGGCCAGCTGACCGAGACGGCCCCCTTCTCCGAGCGTGACATCCGTCGCCCGGCGCGCCTCGAGACCCACGACGAGACCGGGGACTTTCCGGTGGTGGTGAAGAGCGGCCACCGGCTGGTGGAGACGATGTTGGCCCACCACCCCTTCGACGTGGTGGGCTGGGACGGCTACTACTACCCGTGGGCGTTCAGCATCCACGACTTCGAGCCGCGGGTGGGCCGGGTCCACCTGCCCCCGCCCGTGCACCAGACCTTCGAGGGCGACGGCTTCGTGGTGTGCTCCTTCTGCCCGCGGCCCTACGACTTCGACGCCGAGTCGGTGCCCGCGCCCTACAGCCACCAGAACGTGATGTCGGACGAGGTCCTCTTCTACGCGAACGCGGAGTTCATGAGCCGCCGGGGCATCGAGTACGGCTCGATCACCCTGCACCCCGACGGGCTGCCCCACGGCCCCCAGCCCGGCCGGACCGAGGACTCGCTCGGGGCGAAAGGCACGGACGAGCTGGCGGTGATGGTGGACACCTTCCGCCCGCTCCTGGTGAGCCGGGAGGCCCTGCCTCTCGAGGACGACGGCTACGCGCTCTCCTGGCTCGAGGGATCGGAGGCGGACCGATGACCACGGCCGGCGCCCGGGCGCTTCTGTCGAATCTCGTCGACTACGCGGGCCTGTTCCCCCCGGCGGGCCTGGGCATGGAGGAGGCGGTGGCCGAGCACGCCCGGCAGCGTGTTGGCCCCGCGTCCTGGATGCTCGGACGCTTCGTGGTGCCCGCGGCGCGCCTCGACGAGTTCGAGGAGGCGATCCTCTCCGACCGCGCGCCCTCGGCCGGCGCCGAGCGCAGGCCGGGGGCTCCCTGGTCCCTCAGCGCGCTGGTGGGTCCCGCCTTCACCACCCACGCGGACGAGATCGTGGCCTTCAACGCGCGCCACGGCGAGCGGGCGCGAGTGGACTCGGTGGAGTTCCGGGCCTCGTCCCGGGCCGAGCTCGACGCCGCCCTCGACACCATCCCGGGCGGGCTCGGCGTCTTCGTGGAGCTGCCCCTGAACGGTGGGCTGGACGAGCTCCTGGGGGTGGTGAAGGGGCGAGCGGTGAACGCCAAGGTCCGCACGGGCGGGATCGAAGCCGAGGTCATCCCCCCCGCGTCCTCCCTCGCCCGCTTCCTCGAGGCCTGCGCCTCCGCCGGCGTACCCTTCAAGGCCACCGCCGGGCTCCACCACGCGCTGCGGGGGGAGCATCCGCTGACGTACGAGGCCGGGGCCCCGCGCAGCACCCTGCACGGGTTCCTCAACGTGTTCGCCGCCGCCGCCTTCGCTCGCGGCGGCATGCCCGCCGGGGAGCTGGAGGCGGTGCTGCGCGAGACCCGACCCGCGGAGCTTCGCCTCGACGACGCCGGGCTCACCTGGCGCGATCGAAGCGTCACCACCGACGAGCTCCTGCTGGTCCGCCGGGACTTCGCCGTCTCCTTCGGGTCGTGCTCGTTCGCGGAGCCGGTGGCCGAGCTCGCGGCGCTGGGAGTGATCTCTTGAGCCCTCCGGTCGACGGCACCCACGACGCCGGCCTGAGGAGCTGGGTCGAGTCGGCGAACGCGGCCGACGCCGAGTTCCCCGTGCAGAACCTGCCCCTCGGGGTGTTCGCCCGGGCCGGGGACTCGAGTCCCCGGATCGGCTGCGCGATCGGCGACCAGGTGCTCGATCTCCACGCCTGCGCCGAGCGGGGTCTCCTCCGCGGCCTGCCCGAGGACCTGGAAGCGGCCTGCCGCGACGTCACCCTGAACGCGTTGATGGGCCTGGAGCCGCGCTCGCGCGGAACGCTGCGTCACCGCCTGAGCCACCTGCTGAGGGCCGAGGGCGCCTTCGTCACCGCCCGCTCCGATCGCGCCGAGGTGATCCTCGCCCAGTCGGAGGTCGAGATGCGCCTGGCCGCGGCGGTGGGTGACTACACCGACTTCTACGCGTCGGTCTTCCACGCCACGAACGTCGGCCGCATGCTGCGGCCGGACAACCCCCTGCTGCCCAACTACAAGTGGGTGCCCATCGGCTACCACGGGCGGGCGTCCTCGCTCCTCGTGAGCGGAAGCGCGGTGCGGCGGCCCGGGGGCCAGACCTCTCCACGGGGAGACGGCCCTCCGGAGTTCGAGCCCTCCCGCTCCCTCGACTACGAGCTGGAGGTCGGCGCGTTCCTGGGACCGGGCAACGCCCTCGGGAGCCCGATCTCCATCGCCGAGGCCGAGGCGCACCTCTTCGGCCTCTGCCTGGTGAACGACTGGTCGGCCCGGGACGTGCAGCGGTGGGAGTACCAGCCGCTGGGTCCGTTTCTCTCGAAGAGCTTCGCCACCTCGCTGAGCCCCTGGGTGGTGACCCTCGAGGCGCTGGCGCCCTTCCGGGTCCCCGCCTTCGAGCGCCCGGAGGGCGACCCGGATCCACTCCCCCATCTGCGGGACGAGGCCAACGAGGCGCGAGGGGGCATCGACCTGCGGCTGGAGGTGCTGCTGTCGTCGGAGGCGATGCGCCGGGAGGGGCACGCGCCGGTGTCGGTCAGCCGCTCCAACCTGCGGGACCTCTACTGGACCCTCGCCCAGATGGTGACCCACCACAGCTCGAACGGCTGCAACCTGCAGCCCGGCGACCTCGTGGCGACCGGCACGGTCTCCGGCCCGGAGAAGGAGAACCGGGGCTGCCTGCTCGAGAGAACGTGGCGGGGAGAAGAGCCCCTCACGCTGCCCACCGGCGAGGAGCGCCGGTTCCTCGAGGACGGCGACGAGGTGATTCTGCGCGGCCACTGCGAGCGCGAGGGCTACGTCCGCATCGGCTTCGGCGAATGCCGCGGCGTCATTGAGTGACTTGTTGAAGGGGGTTGAAGGGGTCAGGTCGTGAATGGTGAATCGCGGCGCGAAAACGTCCTCTCAAGGGGACGGAATTCAACATTCACGACCTGACCCCCAGGAGGACGGCATGGCGAAGGTGGAGTGGCTGGGGATCAAGCGGCTCGAGTCGGTGCACTACTACGTGCGGGATCTCGAGCGGAGCCGACGCTTCTACACCAAGAAGATGGACTTCGCGGAGATCGGGGGCAGCGGCGAGGAGCTGACGCGGGCCGGTCGGCAGAAGTCGCTCGCCTTCATGGCTGGCAACTCCGTCATCGTCTGCATGGAGCCCCGGGGAGAGGGGGGACGCGCCTCGCGGTGGCTGCACAAGCACCCCGACGGCATCGGCACCCTGAACTTCGAGGTCGAGGACGTCGAGAAGACCTTCCGACTGCTCGAGAAGCGGGGGGGCACGCCGATCCAGGACATCCAGCGCTTTGAGGACGGCGGCGGCGTCATCGCATTCTTCTCCATCACCACCCCCTTCGGAGACGCCACCTTCCGCTTCATCCAGCGCGACGAGTACAAGCCGCTCTTCCCGGGGTTCGAGGCCCACGAGGCGCCGCGGGGAGGGAAGAATCGCATCGGTTTCGTCGGCTACGACCACACCACCTCGAACTTCCCCACCCTGGCCCCGGCCATCCTGTGGATGGAGCAGGTGATGGGCTTCGAGCGCTACTGGGAGATCGAGTTCCACACGGCCGACGTGGTGCCGGACCAGGGCCACGGCTCGGGGCTGCGGTCGATCGTGATGTGGGACCCGCGCTCGGGGGTGAAGTTCGCCAACAACGAGCCCTGGCGCCCGTTCTTCCGCAGCTCCCAGATCAACATCTTCTGCGAGGAGCAGCGTGGTGCCGGCGTCCAGCACCTGGCCCTCACCGTCGAGGACATCGTCCACTGCGTGAAGGAGCTGCGCGCGCGGGGCATCGAGTTCATGCCCACCCCGGGGACGTACTACGACGCGCTCCCGGAACGTCTCGAGAAGATGGGCGTGGGGTCGATCGACGAAGACCTCTCGCTCCTGAGAGACCTGGAGATCCTGGTCGACGGCGACGGCCCGGGGAGGTATCTGCTCCAGATCTTCCTCAAGGAGTCGTCGGGACTCTACCGCGAGAGCGAGGCGGGCCCCTTCTTCTACGAGATCATCCAGCGCAAGGGCGACCAGGGATTCGGGGCCGGGAACTTCCGGGCCCTGTTCGAGTCGATCGAGCGCGCCCAGTCGGGGCAGCCCGAAACGCAAGGCGGCTAGGGGGCCGGGGCCGTCGGGGGGCTGTTTCGACTTGACGGCCGACCGGGCCGTGGGAGCAGAATCTGGCAAATGCCATACGAGCCCGAGACGCCCTTCGACAGCATCGAGGGCGCGCTCGAATACGTCAGCCTGCTCGTGGAGTCGGTGGAGGAGGCGCGCGAGGACATCGCCGCCGAGCTCGTCGAGGCCCGCGCGGAGCCGGAGGCCCAGCGGCGGGCGGACGCCCTCCAGCTCGTGGCCTACAAGCTTGAGCGGCTCGCCGAGCACGCCCGCTCCAGCCGGCGGCTCCTGAACGACCTGCGCACGCTCCGGCGGCTTCTCCTCGACGAGCGCCACGAGGGTGGAGCCTCCGCCGCCCTCGCCGTCGAGAGCGAGACCGAGCTCGACGCCTGATCCGGCTCCCGGGTGAGCTCCTACCAGCTCCCGTGGACGTGCTCGCGGATCCGCGCGTCGTAGACGCGACGCACCGCGTCCAACGTCGCCGCGTCGATCGGGGGCAGATCGGCGGCGGCGGCGTTGGCGCGCGCCTGATCCGGGCTCTTCGCCCCGGGGATCGCACAGCTCACCGCATCGAACATCAGGATCCACCGCAGCGCGAGCTGGGCAAGCGTCGCCCCGGAGGGAACGAGGGAGCGCAGCTCTTCCACCGCTTCGAGCCCCGTCTCGAAGGGAACCCCGGAGAAGGTCTCGCCCTTGTCGAAGGCCTGCCCCTCGCGGTTGAACCGGCGGTGGTCGTCGGCGGCGAAGGTCGACGCCTTCGACAGCTTGCCGGTGAGCAGCCCGCTGGCCAGCGGCACCCGGGCCAGGATGCCAACCTGCTTCGCCTTCGCCTCGTCGAAGAACCGGTCGCCCGGCTTGAGGCGGAACATGTTGAAGATGATCTGGACCGTCTGCACCCCGGGGTGAGCGATCCCCCGCCGTGCCTCGTCCACGGTCTCGACGCTGACGCCGTAGTAGCGGATCTTCCCCGCCTGCACCATGTCGTCGAGGATCCCGAAGACCTCGGGCATGTCGTAGACCTTCGGGTGGGGGCAGTGGAGCTGAAGGAGATCGACCGTCTCCATCTCGAGGTTCTTCAGGCTGCGGTCCACCCATGAGCTCAGATTCCGGCGGCTGTAGCCCTCGGGCGTTTGCTCCGGAAGGCGCCGCCCGGCCTTGGTGGCGACGAAGATGACCTCGCCCTTCCGCTCGCGCCGAAGGCGGGCCACCAGCCGCTCGCTGCGCCCGTCGCCGTACACGTCGGCGGTGTCGACGAAGTTCACCCCCGCGTCGACGGCGGCGTGGAGCGCCTTCATGGACTCCTCGTCCTGCACCGGTCCCCAGGTGCCCCCGATGGCCCAGGCCCCGAAGCTGATGGCCGAGACCCTCATGTCCGTCCGCCCGAGTTGCCGGTACTCCATGGTGACCTCCCGTGGGCCCGTCGACAGGCCCGATCGCGGGGAGATTCTAGTCTCCCAGAGATGGGTGTGCGAGGGCGAAAGCGGGCGTCACGGGTGGCAACACGTCCGCGGAGTGCTAGTCTCGACGGGTTCCTGCGGTCCGGAGGTCCCATGAGCAACCTCGCCCCGTCGTCCGCCGCCGTTGCGTGCGCGTCCGCACCGGCGAGGGGTCCCGTCCTCGAGGCCCTGCCGGGACGGGCCACCGAGCTCGAGGGGCTCGCCATCCGCCGCCTGCTGCCCCGCAGCCGTCGCCGCCTGGTCGGGCCCTGGTGTTTCTTCGATGCGTTCGGACCGGTCGCAATCGACTCGGGGAAGCCCATGAACGTCGCCCCTCACCCCCACATCGGCCTCCAGACCGTCTCCTGGATCCTCGAAGGCGAGGTGCTCCACAACGACTCCCTCGGCGAGAGGGGAGTCGCGCGGCCCGGCGTTCTCAACCTCATGACCGCGGGGCGAGGGATCGCCCACTCGGAGGAAACGCCTCCCAGGGGCCACGGGCACCTCCACGGCGCCCAGCTCTGGGTGGCGCTGCCGGACGGGCATCGGGACACGGCCCCGTCGTTCGAGCAGCACACTGCGCTGCCGCGGCTCGAGCGCGCGGGGGGACAGGTGACCCTCTTCCAGGGCGAGATGGAGGGCGAGCGCTCCCCGGCCCGGGCGTTCTCTCCTTTGGTCGGCGCCCAGGTGAGCCTCCAGCCCTCCGCCCGGCTCCGGCTCGGCCTGGACCCGGCCTTCGAGCACGCCCTGGCCCCCCTCACTGCCGAGGCCGGCCTGGACGACCACCGCCTCGTCCCCGGGACGATCTACTACCTCGGCTGCGGGCGGCGAGATCTGGTCCTGACCTCGGGCGACGCGCCCTCGGACCTGCTGCTGGTGGGCGGAGCGCCCTTCGGCGAGAGCGTTCTCATGTGGTGGAACTTCGTGGCCCGCCGGCCCGAGGAGATCGCCGCGGCTCGCGACGACTGGGAGTCCGGACGGCGCTTCGGGGAGGTCACCGCCTACGAGGGGGAGCGCCTCCCTGCTCCACCGCTCGGCCGGCTGGCACGGAGCTGAGCCGATGGCGGCGCATCCGACGAATCCGATCGTTCCGCTCGCCCTCCTTCTCGGTGTGTGTGCGGTCACGGGCCAGACCCGTCCGCCGGTCGCGGCGCACGACGGTCCGGAGCCGCTGGTCCTGAACGACGACGGGGGTTGGTGCTGGTTCCAGGACGAGCGGGCGATCGTGGTCGGGCGCCAGCTCGTCTTCGGATCGGTGGCCGCTGGTCGTCACGACCCCGCGCGCCGGGGCGCGGTCGAGGCGACGGGTGTCGACCTCGAGACCGGAGCGACCACCCGCGCCCGGCTGAGCGAGGCGGCGATTCCCCCGGAAGGAGGATACGACGACCACAACGCGCCGGCGTTCACCGTTCGCGGGGACGGGCGGCTTCTGGCGGTCTACGCGGGGCACGGCACCGAGAACCGGTTCCGCTACCGGGTGTCGAAGGAGCCCGGCGACCCGCGGGAGTGGCGGGAGGAGCGCTCTTCTCTCCCCCAGCGCCACGTCACGCATCACCTACTCGAACCTGCACCGTCTCTCCGCCGAGGGCGGGCGCATCCTCAACTTCTTCCGGGGTCTCGACGACCTCTTCAAGCCTTCGGTCGCCTGGTCCGACGACGACGGCGAGACCTGGACGAGCGGCGGCGTGGTGATCGACGTGCCCTCCGAGATCCGGCACCGGCCGTACGTGAAGTACGCCTCGAACGGCCGCGACACCGTCCACCTCGCCTACACCGAGGGCCACCCTCGGGACTTCGACAACGGTGTCTTCCACGCGGCCCTGATTGACGGGGCCTTCTTCCGCTCCGACGGGGCCCGAATCGCCACCCTCGAAGAGGGGCTGCGCGACCCGGCCGAGGGAACGCGGGTCTTCGAAGGCGACGCCGACAACGTGGCCTGGGTCGTCGACCTCGAGCTCGACGACGACGGGAGCCCCTTCGTCGGGTTTTCCGTGCAGAAAGGGTCGGCTGGGAGACCGAGCGGCGAGGGCGGTGAGGACCATCGCTACCACCTGGCCCGCTGGACGGGCTCACGCTGGGAGGACGAGGAGATCGCCTTCGCGGGCGCGCGCCTCTATCCGGGGGAAGACGACTACACCGGCGGGATGGCCCTCGTCCCCGGCAACCCCGACACCCTCTTCCTCTCGACCAACGCCGACCCCGCAACCGGAGCCCCCCTCGTGAGCAGGACCGACGGCCGGCGGCACTGGGAGCTCTTTCGGGGCACCCGCGCGGCCAGGACGAACGAGGCAACCCCCTGGCGGTGGACTCCGGTCACGAGGGACTCGACCGCCGACCACCTCCGCCCCGTCGTCCCGCGCACGGCGGGCGGCGAGCCGGTCCTCCTCTGGCTCCGCGGGACCTACCGCTCCTACACCGACTACGACCTCGAGATCGTGGGGCTGCTCCCGCCCCGGTGACGACGTCCGTCGACCCACCGTGCGGGAGCGCTCCCGCGATTCACGGCTCCTTCACTCGTACGTGCAGCTGTCGAGGTCGAGCTTGACGTAGTAGGTCTTGTAGTTCCTGGCCTTCGGGTCCGTGCAGCCGATCAGGGGCAGCAGCTCCACCTTGCGGAACTCCACGGGGTGGCTCTCGGCCTGGAGCGAGATCGACCCCTCCTCGATCAGCTCACCGTCCTTCCACAGCGCGGTGTCGTGGCCCGAAACGTTGCCGCCGCCCATCTGGGGCATGTGGTACGAGAGGACCTCTTCGCCATTGATGAGGTGGCGAATCACGGAGGCGCCGTGGACGACGGCCTCCGCCGTCACCCACTGGTCGCCGGGGAAGGTCTTCGAGCGGGAGTTCACGCAGTGCGCGGTCTCCAGCTTGTCACCCATCACGACGTTGGTGCCCGGGGTGCAGAGGTTCCCCGTGGTCCGGTCGCGCTCCCCGCCCAGGAGCTGCACCTCGATGCAGATCGGGAAGTCCTGGTCCTTCTGCATGGTGTGCGCGGGCTGGCCGTGGACCATGATCCCGCTGTTGCGGAAGGCCCAGTCCGGACCGCCCGGCGCCTGCTCGCCCACGAAACGGTACTCGACCCGGATCCGGTAGTACGAATAGAGCCTGTCGGTGAAGAGGTGTCCGAAGCGCCCGTCGAACGCTCCTTCGTACTTGTCGTAGGACATCTTCAGGATGCCGTTCTCCACGCGGAACGTATCGGCGTGGTTGTCCCCCACATCGGAGCCGGTGATCTTCGGCACCCAGCCGTCGAGGTTCTTGCCGTTGAAGAGGGGAATCCACTCCTCCTGGTCGGGATCTCCGGCGGACGCCCAGACGGGGACGAGGAGTGCGGCAAGGAGGAAGAGGGCAACGCAAGTTCTCATCATGGCTTGAAACCTCCATTGACGGCCGCAAGCCTATCTCTTTCGGGGGCCGCGGCGCACCCGTGTCGTCGCCGAAAGCCCCGGGGGCTGTGGTTCAATGGGGATGCTCCGACACCCGCAATAAGGAGGAGGACCCATGGCCGAACAGGATCTGCACGGTCGCTTTGTCTGGTACGAGCTCATGACCACCGACCCGAAGGCAGCGGAGGGCTTCTACACGAAGGTCGTCGGATGGGGCACGCGGCCCTATCCCGGGATGGAGCCCCCCTACACCACCTGGATGAAGGGCGAGGCGCCGGTGGGCGGGCTCATGGCGATCCCGCCGGAGGCGAGGGCGGGCGGGGCCCCGCCGAACTGGATGATGTACGTTGGCGTTCCCGACGCCAACGCCACCGTCGAGCAGGCGAAGTCTCTGGGCGGAAAGGTCGAGGCGGGCCCGACGCAGATCCCGAACGTCGGCCGCTTCGCGGTCCTCTCCGATCCGCAAGGGGCGGTCTTCGCCGTGCTCCAGCCCGAGCCCCCGGGCGAGGGCGCGATGCCCGAAGGCCCGGCCGAGGTCCTCGACTTCTCCTGGCGCGAGCTGGCCACGACCGACGCCGCCGGCGCGGTGTCCTTCTACACGACGCTGTTCGGCTGGGAGAAGCAGAACGCCTCCGAGATGGGCGGTCTCGGTCTCTATCAGGAGTTCGGCCGCGCCGGAGCTCCTCTCGGGGGGATCTACACGAAGCCGAAGGACATGATCGCCCCGCCCCACTGGCTGCTCTACACGAGGGTGCCGGACATCCAGGCGGCCGTGGAGACCGCGACGTCGCAGGGGGGGAAGCTGCTCAACGGCCCGATGGAGATCCCGGGAGGGGACCGGGTGGCCCAGCTCGCCGACCCCCAGGGCGCCCTCTTCGCGCTCCACCAGACGAAGGCCTGACGACCGCGCCGGGGCGGGACTCTCAGCCGGGAAACGTCGGCGAGCGAGCCTCCACGCGCGCCGGAAGCGGCTCACCGAAGCCCGTGGGCTCCTCCCTAGTAGCGGCCTCGGGATCACTAAGCGCGCCCGCGTCGACACTCCGGCGGCCCGAGCCCTGACACGCGTCTGACGGCGACGCTCGCGGCGGTGGTTTGCACGCGACACCATCACGGCCGGAGACCCTGTCGAGACTCCTCATCAAGCCCTAGCGGTGTCATGGTCGCAGCCGAGCGTCCTCGCGCTCGCAGAAAGTCCGGTGGCAACGGTCGACGACAGCGGGAGGGAACACGACCGCCTTGGGTTCGAGAGGACACGCGAGGCCTCGACGAGTGGGCGGCGGACGGCTTGAGGGGCGAACCTCCATCTCCTTCTGGAGGTCCAGGCCGGCCCGCTTGGCAAGGATGTCCAGCGCGTCGCGGATGTTCACCTTGTCCTGCTTGGTGATGAAGCCGATGACGTCCCCCGCGACGCCGCAGCCGAGGCAGTGACAGAGACCCTTGCTCGGTCTCACCGTGAAGGACGGGGCCTTCTCCTCGTGCACCTCTCCTCGTGGAACGGGCACCGCGCGACGAGGACCCTGCCCCTTGTTCCGGAGCTCGCCCCCCGCTCAGCGAGAACGGCGGACAGCTCGTTCGCGGCCGTGACCCGCTCGGTCCCTTCTTTGCTGCATCGCGTACCCCGAGGCCCTGAGAAAGCCCTGTCAAGGGCTTGATTTGGGATCCAAACAGATCTGACAATCAGATGTCATGTCAAGCACTTCCTATACTTGGCTCGTGAGGAAGACCACCGCGCAGCCGCAACCGCAGGTCGCACTGCCCGACGACAAGGCCTTCGGGAAGCGCCTTCAGGAGATCCGTAAGCCACGCGGGCTCAGCCAGGTCGAGGTCGCCGAAAGGCTCGGCATTCACCAGTCCCTCATCTCCCAGTACGAGAGGGGATACCTGCGCCTCCATGGTGCCCTCCTCGTCCGGCTCGCCGAGGCTCTCAAGACCACGCCCGACGAGATCCTGGCCATCAGAAACGCGCGTGGAAACGGAGACGACCAGACGCTCGACCGCCGCTTCGTCCGGAGACTGCGAAAGATCGACACCCTCTCTCGCCGTCAGAAAGACGCGCTGCTTCTCACCATCGACACGTTCCTCAAAGCGTCGGGCGGCCGTTAGCGCCAAGCGCTACGAAGAAGGCATAGAAAGAAATGTCGAAGGTCCAAGAAGAGATTCAGGAAGCGTTCTACAGAGAACTGGCTACCGTCGACGGTGTCGACGAGCAGATGCTGCGCGAATTACGGGAGCTGTTCTCCTCGGGCAAGAAGGTGAAGGCTGATGCCCTCGTGGCGGCCTTCGCACGGACCTCGGCGAGCGACCCGAAGTGATTCAGATCGAGTCGATTCACGTGGAAGAAGTCCGGGGCATCCGGGATCTCACCCTCGATATGAACCGGCAGAGCTTCGTGATCTCCGGCCCGAACGGCTCGGGAAAGAGCGGCGTCGTGGACGCGATTGAATTCGGCCTGACAGGAGAAATCGGCCGCCTCAAGGGCAAGGGAACCGGCGGGCTCTCTCTCGCCACCCACGGCCCGCATGTTGACAAGCGTGACTACCCCGACTCGTCACTCGTCCGTCTGAAGCTCTACGTTCCGGAGCTCGACAAGTCGGTGACCATCACTCGAAACCTCAAGAAGCCCAAGCAGGCGAAGATCACACCGAACGATGACGCCACGAAGGCAATTCTCGACGAGGTTGCCGCGCATCCGGAGATCACGCTCTCACGCCGAGAGATCATCAAATTCATCCTCTCCGAGGCGACTGAGCGATCTCGGGATGTCCAGACACTCCTGAAGCTGGACGAAATCGACCAGACTCGGAGCACACTCAAGACTGTCCAGAACAAGCTTGGGTTGGGACAGACCTCGGCTTCCTCATCAGCACAGGACGCAGAAGACGCCCTTCGACGGCACCTCGACATTCCGAAGCTCACCACGCATGACCTTCTGGCCGCGGTCAATCGGCGCCGTCGCACGCTTCAGCTCGCTGAGATTACCGAGCTTGACAAGGACACCTCTATATCCGAGGGAATCGCCGAGGGAGGGAAGAAGAGGAGTCCAGCGCTTAACAAAGAATCGGCGCTGCGAGACCTCGAGGCAGCCCGCGGACTCGTCGAGGCTGGCCTCGGCGCATCGTGCGCCGCATCAGTCAAGTCCCTCTTGGACGGAACGGCGAAGGTCGAGGAAGACCCTGGGTTGCTGGAAGCTATCCGGCGACGCTCCTTCATCCAGACAGGGCTGGAATTGGTCGTAGATCCCCATTGCCCTCTGTGCGACCGCGAGTGGGACATCGAAGCGCTCCGAGTTCACCTTCAGCAGAAGCTAGAGAAATCAAAGGAGGCTGAAGAGCTTCAGCAGACCCTGCTCTCCACTGGAGCCGAGATCGCCACAGAAGGACAAAGAATCCTTGAGCTGATTAAGTCGCTGCAGAGCATCGCAGCCGCAGAGGGTGTCCACGATCTCGTGGATGGACTGGCCACTTGGTCCGCAGAGCTAGGCGCGTTTGCGGAGTCCCTCTCGAAGATCGATACGTTGCTCTCTACGCGACAGCGCCTGGAAAACGGCTGGACAGGGCAGCCCGATACCTTGCTTGCTGACATCGATGCACTCACCACGAAGGTTTCCGCCCGGCCAGACGAGAGCGCCACCGTTGAGGCGCAGAGTTTCCTGACCCTCGCTCAAGACCGATTGACGGCCTATCGGCGTGCACGTCGGAGTGAGGAGGCAGCGAAGAAGGCGGCTCAAATCGGGAGGGTTGCGTACAAGACCTACTGCGACGTTGCGGAGTCCGCTTTGATGGGCCTCTACAAGACCGTGGAGGGTGACTTCACCGCGTACTACCGCTCGATCAATCAGGATGACGAGGGAGAGTTCGAGGCGAAGCTCGACCCGACGGACGGCAAGCTCGACCTGTCCGTCGATTTCTACAAGCGGGGCATGTTTCCTCCTGGCGCCTACCATAGCGAAGGCCACCAAGATGGGATGGGCGTCTGTCTGTACCTGGCTCTCATGAAACGGGTGATGGGGGGCAAGTTCACCCTAGCCGTGCTCGACGATGTCGTGATGTCGGTTGACTCCAGACATCGGAAGCAGTTCTGCAAGCTCCTCAAGAACGCCTTCCCCGATACTCAGTTCGTGATCACGACCCACGATAGCGTCTGGGCGCGACAGTTGCGCACAGAAGGCTTGGTGCCGTCGGCCAAGTCCAGCGTTGTGTTCCACGGCTGGAGTGTCGAAACCGGCCCGATCACTGAGGCAGGTGAGGAGATCTGGGCTGAGATCGACAGAGACCTGGCCAAGAATGACGTCCCCGGAGCGGCATCACGGGCGCGCAGGTATCTCGAGTACACGTTTGCGGATCTCGCGGATCGGCTTATGGCGAGCCCCCCCTACAGAGCGGATGGTGGCTACGATCTGGGAGACTTCTTCGACCCTGTCATTCGCCGCCATAAGGAGCTCTTGGGCAAGGCTGCGGAGGCGGCTCAGTCCTGGAAGGATTCTGATGCAGCCGAGAAGACCAAGAGCCTGAAGGAAGCCCGATCCAAGAGCCTTGCGGCCTATGGTGATGAAAACTGGGTGGTAAACAAGGCAGTTCACTACAACGAGTGGGCAGACGGCTTGACGAAGGAGGACTTCGATTCGTTCGTAACGGCGATCAAGGATGTCCTGCAGCAGTTCCGATGCAGCAAGTGCGCCTCGTGGCTCTACGTGACGCCCAGGAAGGATCCGGGTGAGCTCCGATGCGATTGCTTCAAGTTTCACCTTAACCTGAAGCTCAAGTAACAAAGCCCTGGGTGCATGCTCGGCCAGTTGCGCCTAGCCCCGTCGCATCGAGGTGCCAGCTCATTCCCCAGGAGGACCACTCATTCCCTCCAGTGACCGTTCATTCCCCAGGGGGACCGTCTGTTCCCATCCTCAGCCTTTGAAGGTGGCCCCGGCGTCATCCGCCTTGCACGAGCCACCAGCGCTGAGCAAGGCGGCCGCCGCCGGGGCAGCTTCATCCGCTCCCCACGGTCCCCCTGGCGGTCGGCCTCGGGCCTGTCACGCGGGGCGCATGACCGGCCACCCCGCAGCGCCCCTCGCGCCAGTCCCGACGCCGCCCGCTCTTCCAAGCGGTGGCCGCCATGTCGCACCAGCCACGACCACACGGAAGAGCTGGTGCGACATCGCGGCGCCTTCATTGAGGGCGGGGCCGCACTGCCCTGTTGAGCTGCTCCCTCCCGGGGCAGGTCCGGCCTGCGGGCGTCGCGCCCCGTCACGCGGGCTGCAGTAACGACCGCACTTAAGGGAAGGCTCTGACCCTGGCAGCCCGCGCGCCGGGGTCCCCGGGCGGTGCGCTCGCTCCCGTCGGTCGCTCGCCCGATAATCCTCGTGAATTATCGGCCGCCCGGCGCTTCCCGCCCGCAGGCACGCGCCGAGGTCGGTGGCGGTGTTCGGCAAGGTCCGCCCGCGGTCACATGCCCTGCACCAGCGCCAAGGACGAGGAGCAGGGCATGCGCCCGCGCGCGACCGTCATCGCGTTCCGCACCGCAGTTTCATCAAACGGCGCTCTGGACGGAACGGCATTCCGTCCACCTGCCCCGGGCTCCTCTGGTGCCCTCGCCGACGCGGCCCCGCCAACGGACACGCCCAGGCCGTCACGCGGCGCGCAGGGGCTCCTCACAGACGCCGGCGCGCCGCGCGCCGGCCTCGCCCCTAAACAAGGTCCGCGCCCTGGCGGGCGCCCTGCAGCGCGACACGGACGAGCAGGGCGCATGACAGGGCGCGATCCTGTTTCAAGGGCGGGCGCTCGTTCACGGGCGCAGCGGAGCGGGGCCGCGTTCGTCAGGACGACAGGCCGGGACCCTCGGGCCAGGTTGCCGTAATGCCGTTACGGCAAGAGCGCGCCTCGAGGAAGACGCGGCCCGGAATGCTCGACGCCGACGCAAGGGCGCGCGCCGTGACGCCGACCTCAGGAGCCCTTCACGGCGCGTGACCGAAGCGGCCTCCTCGCCGGGGGCCGCTACCGACAGGCGCGCGTCCCCGCGGGCCGAGCGCCCCGGCGGCCGATAACGGGCCCGTTATCGGGGGCGCGAAGCGAAGCGCAGCGCCCGAACCGCCGGGGCGAAGCCCGGCGCGCGGAATGCCGACGACAAGACCATCCCTCAAGAGCAGACGACCTGCATTCCGCGTGACGGGCGCGAGGTCCGCGGGGCGGACCTGGCCCGAGGGTCAAACGGCGAGGCCACAGCCAGCGCGGCCCCGCGGACGGTCGAGGCCATTCGGCTAAGCCGCCGCGATGGCACGCGAGCGTTCGTCCTTGCTGGGCTCGCGTGCCATGGCGGCATCCCTACAGAACTACCCACGCGTCCAGCCCGGTGCTGACTCTTCCACAGCTCGCGTGAGAGTGCGCAACGACCTTGAATGTGCCTACACAGCCGCCTACCAGACCCACACCCACTTCGGTTCGTAGTACAGCGACTGGCCGAACTGTGTGCACACACTGTCCAGTTCACCGCGCCGTAGCAGTTGGAGCGTCTCCTCGGTACTGCAGTGGACGGACTCCGCCCACCGCGGTCCGCCGGCCATCGGACGCATACTCACATCCATTGGCGCAAGGCATAAACCCGCCACGACGATGCACGCAATCCACCGACTCCTGCTCGAGCCAGCGGTCCGCCCTTCGAGCACGACAGCTGCCCCGAGAGCCACCAAGCCCAACAGCCGGTACGAGAACGCGACCAGAGCTAGGCCGATCGCCACTCTCGTCACCGCCGACGCCGTGTCATGGCGTATCGGAAGGAGTCTCCCGAGGGCCACAGTCGCGATCGCCAATACCAGACCGGCTAAGAGCACACCATCTCTTCCGATTACCTGGGTTACACCGAGCGACGCGAGCGCTGCAAACCCCGTCAGTCCGTCTTCGCTCGCCGGAAGCGCAGACGCAAAGGGGCCTATTGTCACGAGGAAGAAGAGGCCGACAACATGTCGGGCGCACGCGAGCGCTCCGACGCTACCCAGCACAGATGCGCCCGCGATACCGATCCATCGAAGAAGTCTCTTCAACGTCGGGACGCGCGCTGCCGGTGGAGCGACCTCGGGCCCTGCGTTAGGCATCTTCACTCACCTTCGAGCCGCTTCGCCTCCCAGAAGGTGACGGCGGTCTCGTACTGGTAGTACTCAGCCAAGTACGGCTGGGAGATGTGGGCGCCGGTCTTGACTGCAGGGAACGCCTCGCCCAACTCGAGAAGGTAGGCTTTGGCGCCCCGGCTTAGAGGATAGGAGCCCTTCGACAAGGTACGCGAGAAATGGTGCAGGTGATGCGTCAGTTCGTGCAGCAAGGCCGCTCCTAGCACGCGACCGCCGTCATCGAACAGGTTGTAGTTGGCGTTGAAGTAGAGGAATCTGTCGAAGAGCCCAGCACATTCCCCGACGTCACCTGTTCCTCTCAACTTTGCCCTGGGGCCGGATCCTTTCTTTAGGTACTCTGCGATATCGACCCCATAGACAGCCTTGAAGAACTTCTTCGTATCTTCTGAGAGGTGCTTGCGCAATGCATCTTGCACAGCGTTTGCCTGGTCGATGATGTCCGCACTGGGTTTGTACCCACGCTCCAGCTCGAAAGTCACCAGTCCGAGTGGATCGCGGTTCCCGATGGGATTCCCATCCACGTAGGCGAAGAAGTTACCCCCTCCGCCAAACCCGATTGGGTCCTCGCTGATGAACCTCCCGATCTTCGGATCGTAGTATCTG
>CAWKAS010000006.1:0-386625 GCA_963847655.1 uncultured Acidobacteriota bacterium
GATCGGCTGAAGGAACAGCTCAGGAGCACGCCTGCTGAGGTTGATTTTGAGCGGATCCGGATCATGGAGGAGGTTTACGGGGCTACTCAAGGCGACCAGAACATCATGCGTCGCGCCAGTTCATGGCCACCCTGCTGGAGCGGAAGAAGCTCTACATCGACGACAACCTCTTCGTGGGCAGCATGGCCAGCACCGTCAACGGCATCTACACGTATCCGGAATGGAACGTGGATTGGATGAAAGACGACAATACCGTTGAGAAGTGCAAGGACCCCGAGGACAAGCGGGTAAATCAGTGGGCCCTCGATTACTGGGACAAGCGCGCACTGAAGCCACGCACGCTCGAGATCTTCGAGAAGAAGTACGGTTTCGATCCGAAGCCTTGCTACGATTCCGGCTTTGTTGTCAGTTTCTTCGACTGGCCGGGTGGCGGCGGCAACCTGAACTACCCCAGGATTTACAACCATGGGCTGGCCGCCATGATCAAGGAGGTCGAGGAGCGTCAGGCGGCCCTCGACATGCGGTTGCCCAATGCCAGCAAGCTCTACTTCTATGAAGCCAGCCTCATCTTAATGAGGTCCATTGTCCGTCTGGCGCATCGCTATGCCGAGCTGGCCCGGGAGATGGCGGCCAAGGAGCAGAACGCGACCCGCAAGGCGGAACTGATTTCCATTGCCGAGACCTGCGAATGGGTGCCGGAGCATCCCGCCCGGAACCTGAGAGAAGCCATCCAGACACACTTCTTCTGTCACCTCTGCGCGGAACTCGAACAGGTCGGCTGTGGTTACTCCGAGGCTTATCTGGGCCAGAACCTGGAGCCCTACTATCAGGCCGACAAGGCCGCCGGGCTGATCGGTCCGGATGAAGCCACGTTCATGCTCGAGAACCTCTTCATCAAACTGAACGAAATCGGATACTACTTCGGCGAGAAGGTCGCCATACAGAATTCCGCCGACCTGGGACAGAGCATTTCGCTTGGGGGCTATACCGAGGATGGCGAGGATGCCACCGCGGAAATGGACTACCTGGTCCTCGATGCATCTACCTACCTTCATTTGCCGCAACCTCCGCTGACGTGCGTCTGGACGGAGAGGATGAGTGGCAAGTTCCTCGAAAAGGTCCTGGATTCCATCGGCACCGGTATCGGCATGCCTCAGTTCGTGAATGGCGATGTGATGATGAAACGGGCCCTCAATCTGTTCGGTGACTCCAAGAAGGGCATCACCTTGGAACAAGCCAGGCGCACCTGCATCGGCGCCTGTGTGGGTTCCTACATTCCTTACGAAACCGGTCATCCGGTGGAAGGGCAGCCCAACCTGGGGAAGGTCATCGAGTTGACGATGAACAACGGCTTCGACCCCCGCACCAAGAAGCAGGTCGGGCCCAAGACCGGCAATCCCGAGGATTTCAAGACCTTCGAAGAACTCTACGCGGCATTCCAACAGCAGATCAATTTCAATGAAGAGGTCCTCCGCCGGGGTGCATGGATCGCCAGCATGCTGTGCGCTGACTTCCTCCCAGTTCCATGGCGCTCGCTCCTGACCGGGGGATGCATTGAAACCGGCACCGAGGTTTGGAACGGCGGAGCCAATTACTACACCTGTGCCCAGATCGTTGTGGGTGGCATTGACGCGGCCAACTGTCTCATGGCGGTGAAGAAACTGGTCTATGACGACAAGAAGATCACCATGGCCGAACTCAAGAAAGCCCTTGCGGCCAACTTCGAGGGGGAATACGAGAAGGTTCGGAATCTGTGTTACGAAGCTCCCAAGCATGGCAACGACATCCCTGAAATGAACAAGATGGCGCACAGGGTGTACGAGAGCATTATTACGGCTTTCAACAATGTTGACGGCGGTGGCAACTACATCAGCAAAGACATCAAATCAGCGCCGGATGCCTATACCAAGAGCGTCCACAACCTGATGGGGATGGTGACCGGGGCGCTGCCCAACGGCAAGAGAGCCGGAGTGGCACTCACCGATGGAAGTCTGTCGGCCATGCCGGGAACCGATGTCAACGGTCCTACCGCGTTGGTGATGTCTGCGGCGAAGGCTCAGGACGCCATCAAGTACACCGCAACGCACATGAACATGAAGCTCCCCCCTGATCAGCTCAAGAGTCGCAAGGGCAGGGATAACGTCCTGCGTCTGGTCAAGACCCTGTTTGATAACGATGGCTATCACATCCAGTTCAATGTTCTGGACACCGCCATCCTCCGGGACGCACAGAAGCACCCGGAGAACTACCGCGACCTGGTGGTCCGGGTGGCCGGTTTCAGCGCGTTCTTTACCACGCTGGCTAGGGGCGTGCAGGACGAGGTCATTGAGCGCACGCTGCAATCGTTCGACGGTCAGCAGTGCTGAAGTGCAACTGAACCGGTACGGCGTGGCCTTGCGTCACGCCGTACCGGCCGTTCGGGACGAGCGCCGCGCCGTAGATCGAGCGACAACCCACCGAGTGAACCAGGAAGTCACCGACAAAGGACGGGCACGATGACTCGAGAGATAGAAGACGCCAGCTCCCGGAGACGCATCGCCATCATGGTGGGCGCCGGCTACGTGCCGGGGCTGAACGCCGTGGTCATGGGCGCGGCCCTGGCCGCGGGCAAGCTGGGGTGGGAGACGGTCGGCATCCGGGACGGGTTCGATGGGCTGCTGTACCCGGAGCGCTACCCGGACGGCGGGCTGGTGACGCTCACCCCCGGTGTCATCGCCAACCTGGATCCGAGCGCCGCGGGCATCCTCGGCCAGGCGCCCCGGGTCGATCCGTTCCATGTCCGGCGGGTGAACGCCGACGAGATGGTCGAGGAGGCCGACCTCTCCGACCAGCTGCTCGAGAAACTGAAGGAAGAGAAGATCAACGCGCTCATCGGAGTCGTCGGCGGCCGCGGCATGAGCATCCTCTACAAGCTTCACAAGAAGGGGCTCAACGTGGTGTGCGTGCCCCGGTCGATCGAGAACGACATCGCCGCCACGATGGTGTCGTTCGGCTTCAACACCGCGCTCAGCTTCACGATCGAGATGCTCGACCGGGCCCGCCAGGCCGCGCAGTCCGCCCGGAAGATCGGGGTCGTGGAGGTCCTCGGAGAGCAGGCCGGGTGGCTCGCGCTCCAGGCCGGGATTGCCGTGACCGCCGACGTGGTCCTCATCCCCGAGATTCAAGGGGATCTCGCGGCGATCGCGACGCATCTGAAGGACAAGGTGACGGCCGGGCGGCCCTGGGGCCTGGTGGTGGTGGCCGAAGGGGCGAAGCTCGTCGATCAGGCGCGTGGAGATTCGAAGCCGAACCCGCTCAAGGCGTCGCTTTCGCCGCTCGCCACGGGCACGGCGAGCGAGCATGTCATCCGGCGGTCGGGTCAGGCCGCCCAAGCCGTCGCGACCGGGCTGCAGATGCTCCTTGCGGAAGAGATCTTCCCGCTCGTCCTGGGTCCCTGGGCCCGGGGCGGCGTTCCCACGGCCGTCGACCGCCAGCTTGGGATGGCCTACGGGGCCGGTGCCGTGCGGGCCGTTGGCGCCGGCTGCTACGGGACGATGGTGGCTTTCGCTCCACCGGACCTCGAGTTCGTGCCGCTGCCGGAGGCGATCAACAAGGTGAGGACGGTGCCCGGCGACGGTGGATTCGTGCAGATCGCCCGCTCCCTCGGCATCTTCCTCGGGAGGGAAGTCTGATGGCCCGCACCATCGACGCGTCCGGCCAGACCGGAATCGTGCTGAACATCCAGCGCTATTGCAGCCACGACGGTCCAGGCATCCGCACGAACGTCTTCCTCAAGGGCTGCTCCCTGCGCTGCAAGTGGTGCGGCAACCCCGAGAGCATCGCCTTCAAACCCGAGCTGTCGTACGCGCCCGCGAAGTGCGTGGGTCGCAAGGAGTGCGGCGCCTGCCTGAAGCCGCCCTTCCCCGAAGGCGCCTTCTACGTCGTGGAGGGCGGCGAGAACGACAAGGTCAAGGTCAACTGGCACCTGGCGACGGATTGCGACGAGGCGATGGTCGCGCTGTGTCCCCCGGGCGCCCTCGAGATGTTCGGCAAGCGGATGAGCGTGGACGAGGTCCTGGAAGAGGTCGAGAAGGACGCCTCCTTCTACCGCAACACCGGGGGCGGCATGACGCTGAGCGGCGGCGAGTGCCTGCTGCAGCCGGACTTCTCGGCCGCGCTCCTGAGGGGAGCCCACGAGCGCGGCCTCAACACGGCGATCGAGACGGCGTGCAACGTCCCGTGGTCCCACGTGGAGAAGGTGCTGCCGCACGTGGACACGATGCTGCACGACCACAAGATGACGATCCCGGAGCGCCACACGAAGTGGGTCGGCGTGAGCAACGAGAGGATCCTCGCGAACTTCAAGAGGGCCTACGAGACCTTCCCCGAAGTCGACTTCATCGCCCGCACGCCGCTCATTCCCGGGATCAACGCCGACGAAGAGCACATCCGCGCCGTCCTCGCGTTCATCCGCCCGCACAAGAACGTGATCGACTACGAGCTGCTGCCCTACCACCGCTTCGGCCTCGGCAAGTACGAGATGCTGGGCGAGGTGTACGAGCTCGACGACTACAAGACGCCGTCCGACGAGCTGGTTGCCCACCTGCAGGCCATCATCGACGAGGCCTTCGGCCGGGGCGGAGGCGTGAAGTGACGGCTCCGGGAGCTTCCGTCCCGGACGGAGGGCCCCACTACCGCGCGGCCATAGACGCCGAGAAGTGCCCGGCCAGCGGCTGCTGCATCGCGGCCTGCGAACCCGGGGCCATCCACGAGGGACCCAACCGCTGGCCGGCTGTCATCGGCTGCGCCTGTGCGGGAGCGATGCCGGAACTGCTGCCCGGCAAGTCGGTGGTGGACCCTGACCAGTGCAACGGCTGCGAAGAATGCCTGAGCGTCTGTCCTGGTCACGCGATCGAAATGGTCCCAGTGGCTATGCCGGAGGGTGCCCCCACGCGCGAAGGGAAGGCAAGGCGAACGACATGAAGAATGGCCACAGCGGACCGCTTGCGGCAACGCGCTGCGCGCTCCTCGCGAGCCTCACGGTCGTCCTCGCCGCGGCCGTGACGGCTCCCGCGAACGCGGAGACCTCCACAGCGGACGCGCCGACGGCCGCTCCGTCGGCGGCCGACGCCAACAACCCGCTCGCGAAGTTCGAGGCGTTCAACGTCCACAACTACTACGTGCCCGCGCTCTCCGAGCTCGACAACCAGAACGCCAACACGTTCTGGCTCCGCTACGCGCGGCCGTTCGGGAAGTGGCTGTTCCGGGCGTCGCTGCCCGTGTCGCGGGTCCCGACGGCCGACAGCAAGACGATCTCCGGTCTCGGCGACGCCAACGCCTTCGCGGCCTACCTGTTCGACACCGGGAACCCGGCGGTGAGCGTCGGTCTCGGGCCGCAAGTCACGTTTCCCACGGCCAGCGAACAGGAGACCGGGACCGGGCGCTGGCTGGGAGGCCTCGCCGGCACCTTCTTCGTCGCGACATCGAACACGGTGCAGTGGGGCGGGCTCGTGACCTGGCAGAAGGACTTCGCCGGTGACGCGGATCGCTCGCCGGCCAACGTCCTCGCGCTGCAGCCCTTCTACTTCTTCCAGCTCGGCGGCGGGCTGTACGTGCGCGGGTCGGCCGTGGCCGTGTTCGATCTCGAGAACGACACGTACAACGTGCCGATAGGCCTGGGCATCGGCAAGGTGGTCCCCACCAGCAAGGCCGTCTTCAACCTCTTCATCGAGCCGCAGTACACGGTCCTCTCGCGCGGCGCCGGGCAGCCGGAGCTGCAGATCTTCATCGGCATCAACACGCAGTTCGTGAAGAACTAGCAGTCGAGTGCAAAGGCAGGGAAACAGGCCATGAACAGCTTCCTCGAGTTCGCCCAGGCCGCGTTCGGCCCGCTGGTGCTCGTCTTCACCGTGTCGAACCTCGCGAGCATGGGACTTCAGGTCAACATCCCCCAGGTCCTCAAGACGATCCGGAATCCGAGGTTCCTGGGGCTGGTTCTCGTATGGGGCTGGGTGGTCGGGCCGGCTCTAGGCTACCTGATCACCCGGATCCTTCCCCTGGCGGGACCCTTCGCCGCGGTGGTGCTCCTCACGAGCCTCGCGCCGTGCGCCCCGTTCCTTCCGCCGGTGGTTGAAAAGGCCCGCGGGGATTTGGACTTCGCGGGAGCCTTCATTCCGGCGGCAGCGGTCGGCACCGTGGTCTTCATGCCGCTCCTGGCCCCGCAGCTGATCCAGGGGCTGACCCTGAGCGTCCTGTCACTCGCGAAACCCCTCGTCCTCACGGTGCTGATCCCGCTGCTGATCGGAGCGGCCATCAGGACGTACGCCGCACCGGTCGCCGCGAAGCTGTTCCGGCCAGTCAAGGCGATCGCGGGCCTGTCCACGGCGTTGACCGTGCTCTTCTGCCTGCTGCTCTACGCCCCGCAGATGCTCGACACGGCGGGCAGCTTCGCCCTCGCCTCCATGACCCTGTTCATGCTGGTGATGGGCCTGCTCGCGTATCGCTTCGGCTTCGGCCTGAAGCAGAGCCAGCGCAGCGTCATGTCGATGGGGATGGGCACGCGCAACATCGCCGCGGTGTTCGCGGGGGTTCTCGCCATCCCGAACGGGGACCCGCGCATGGTCGCGATGGTCGTCATGTGGACGCTGTGGTCGTTCATTCTCGCCAAGATCGCGGCCCCCATCCTCGGCAGGCTCGCCGACAGGACCGTCGTGGGAGGTGCGGCATGAACATCTCGAGCCTGGCCCGACGCTATCTCCCGATCCTGGACTGGGGAGCCCAGTACACCGGCAAGACCTTCACCAACGACCTGATCGTGGCCCTCATCGTCACGGTCATGCACGGCGCGCCTGCTGCACCGCAAGTGGGCCGGTTCCCCAACGGAGCGTGAAGCCATGTTGAACAAGATGCGTTGGCCTCGTCCGTTCGCGGGACTCCAGGGGGTCACGTGGGCCGACGTGCCGCGGGAGGCCGCGGCGGGGGTCACCCTGGCCGCCCTGATGATCCCGCTGAACATCGGCTACGCCCAGGTGGCCGGCCTGCCCCCGGTGGCCGGCCTCTATGCGGCGATCATCCCGCTGGCCGTCTTCGCCCTGCTCACGAGCTCGCGGCACCTCGTGACCAGCCCCGACGCCTCGATGGCCGGGCTGGTGGGCGCGGCCCTGGTCGCCTTCGCCGCGCCCGGGGACCCCCTGCGCCTGCAGTACGCCCTCGCCCTGGCGCTCCTGTGCGCGCTGGTGTTCTTCGTCTTCTGGGCCTTCCGGCTCGCCTTCCTCGCCAACTTCCTCTCGCGCGCGGTGATGGCCGGCTTCATCACCGGCCTCGGGATCGAGGTGCTCACGAACCAGGTGCGGAAGATCCTCGCCGCCCCCCACCTGGCCGACGGCGGATCGAGCCTGCTCGCCGCGGCGGAGCAGCTCAAGGAGAGCATGGCGAGCTCCGTGAGCACCGAGGGCTACTTCGTGGAGGTGGTGGCGCTCGTCGAGAGCATCCCGCGCGCCAACCTCTACTCGGTGGCCATCGGCGTCAGCGCCTTCCTGATCGTCCGGCTGATGAAGCGGTACGCGCCTCGCATTCCCGGCGCGCTCGTGGCCCTCGTGCTGCTGACCGTCGCCGTGGCCGTCTTCGACCTGCCCGCCAGGGGCGTGGGAGTCCTCGGCGCGATCCCCTCAGGTGCCCCGTCGCTGACCCTGCCCGCGATCCCGGCGGTCGACTACCTGCGGCTGCTGCCCAGCGCCCTGGCCATCGTGGCCATCCTCCTGTGCGAAGGCCTGCTCGTCGTCCGCAGCTACTCCAGCAAGTACAGCTACAAGGTGGACGGCGACCAGATGCTGTTCGCCTGGGGCGCGGCGAACCTGGCCGCCGGCTTCACCGGGTCGCTGGTCACCGGCAACAGCCCCTCGCGGTCGGCGGCGATGGACGCCTCGGGCGCCCGCAGCCAGCTGCCCAGCCTGGTCGCGGCGGCGACGATCGCCGTCGTGCTTCTCTTCTTCACCGACCTGCTGGCGTTCCTGCCGAACGCGGCGCTGGCGGGGATCGTCGCCAACGCCGTGCTGTCGCTCATCGAGGTCCACGAGCTCCGGGAGCTGTGGCGCATGCGGCGGTCGGAGTTCTGGATTGCCGCGGTCTGCCTGCTGAGCGTGCTGGCCCTGGGTCCGCTCCGGGCCGTGGCCATTGCCTTCCTGCTGTCCACGATCGACGTCATTCGGCGGGCAGCCAGCCCGGAGACCTCGGCCCTCGTGGAGGCGCCCGACGGCAGCCACTTCGTCCCGCTCGACGCCGGGCAGGCTTCCGGCCTCCCGGGGCTGGTGCTCTACCGGTTCGGTGCTCCGCTCTACTTTGCGAACGCGACCCGCTTCCTCGACGACGTCGAGCGGCTGGCCACGCAGGGGCCCGTCCCCGTGCGCTGGTTCGTGCTCGATGCAGAGGCGATGGTCGACGTCGACACCGCGGGCGCGGCCGCGCTCAGGCAGGCGATGGACCTGCTGGCCAGCCGGGACATCACCTTCGCCGTCAGCCGCGCCGACAGACCCTTCCGTTCCTGGCTGGAGAAGTACGACCTGATGGAGCACATCGACCCAGGCCGGTTCTACCCGACCAACCGGCACGCGGCGGCGGCGTTTCGGAAGCCTGACGCAGGAGTCTGACCGGATGGGATCTCAGATCGGAGAGTGACATGACTGACAACGCCGTCGCAACCGACGTCGGCCGGATGCTCAAGCGGGAGCTGGAGGGCTTCCGGCGCGAGATCGAGCTCTTCCCCGACGACGCCGCCGTCTGGGCGGTGGTGCCGGGGATCACGAACTCGGCGGGGACGCTGGCGCTGCACGTGGCCGGAAACCTCCGGTACTTCATCGGCGCGGTCCTGGGCGGCTCGGGCTACGTGCGGGACCGGGACGCCGAGTTCAGCCGCCGGGGCTTGACCCGGGCGGAGGTCGTGGCCGAGCTGAAGCAGGCCGAGGGCGAGGTCGGACCGGCCCTCCTGGCGGTCGAGGACGCCACGCTGGCAGCCCCCTTTCCGGTGGCGCTGAAGGGGCTCACGATGCCGGCAGGACGCTTCCTGATCGCCCTCGAGGTCCACGCAGCCTTCCACCTGGGGCAGGCGGGATACGTCCGCCGGGCCGTCACGGGCGAGGCGACGTCCTCCGACCCGATCGGAATGGCGCCGCTGGCATAGCTCGAAGGGAGAGGACATGAGCGACAACACCGACGACCGCTGGGCACGGCTCCACTTCCGTCCCCCGCCCCCGTCCGATGCCCCGGAGCCCGACGAGCCCGTGCTCGTCGAGTACCTCTCCGGCGGGCGCGTGGCGCTGGTCACCCTGAACCGGCCGCACGCCGACAACGCGATCTCGACGGAGCTGGCGGCGAGCCTGATCGAGATCCTGGAGACGATCGCGGCCCGGCCCTCGGTGCGCGTCGCCGTCCTGACCGGAACCGGCGATCGGGCCTTCTCCATCGGCGGCGACCTGCGACAGCGCAAGGACATGACGAAGGAGGACTGGCTGCGCCAACGGCAGGTCTTCGACCGTGTCCTCTACACGTTGCGGCAGCTGCGCCGGCCGGTCATCGCTGCGGTCCACGGGATGGCCTACGGCGGCGGCTGCGAGATGGCCATCAGCACGGACTTCATCATCGCGTCGGAGGACGCCCTGTTCGGCCAGCCGGAAGCGGCGGTCGGCCTCTCCGCCGGCGGCGGTTCGCCGGTGTTCCTTCCCCGCGTCCTCCCCCCGGGGAAGGCCCTGCAGATGCTGATGACCGGCGAGCCGATCACCGCGCAGGAGGCCTACCGCCTGGGGATGGTCAACGAGGTCCACCCCCGGGCCGACCTGATGTCGGCGGTCCTGCGGATCGCGGAGAAGATCGCGGCCAACTCACCGACGGCGGTGCAGGCCGTGAAGCGGGCCGTCCGTATGGGTTACGGGCAGCCGATCGAGCAGGCGGTGGCGATCATGATGGAGGAGCACTGGCGCTCGGCCATCCACCCGGACCGCATCGACGGGATCCGAGCCTTCAACGAGGGCCGCGAGCCGACCTTTCACGACCCCGACTACTGATGCACGACCCCGGCTCGACGATCTGCCCTTGAAGCCGAGCTCTCTCGAAGAGAAGAACTCATGACGAGCAAGAAGAAGAACAAGAAGAAGGACGACACGCCCTTGCGCTGCGCCTGCGGGCCAGGAGACATCTGGGCGATGACGGAAGGCGCGAAGAAGGACAAGAACCTCAACACGGTGGAGATTTCCGGGCACGCCCCGGAGAGGACGCCCGACGACGGCGAGGCCGAACCGGCCCCCGACAGCGAGGGTTGAGGATACCTGGAGACGCATAGAGCAGTTCCACAAGTCATCGCCGCCGGTTCGGTGATGGGAAACTGAAGGAGATCGAGTCATGGCTCAGGCGAGGAAGAAGAAGGCGGCCAAGGCGAGAAGCAGGACGAAGGGTGCCGCGGCCACCGGCAGGAAGAAGGTGGCAGTGGCGAAGGGAAGATCACCGGAGCGGCTGATGGACGTCGCTCAGCTGCTCGCGGCCAAGCTCGGCGAAAGTGGCGTGTCCCTGGACAGTCTCCTGCAGGCCGCAGCGACCGTCGCGAAGGCGGACACCCCGCCGGTCGAGACCGCTGGTGCGGCCAAGGTGGCCAGGGCCCCCAAGGGCTCAGCTCCGGCCAAGAACGGGCCCACGAAGAGAGTCTCGACCACGGTGCCGCTGAACTGGAAGGAAGTGTGGTTCACCAACTGCCCGATGGTGTCGGCCAACAACGTCGACCAGGAGCTCGGCTGGTGCCGTGAGGAGTTCAAGAAGATCGGCGTCGAGTATGCCTACTTCCGCCACGCACCCGAGAACAACTGGTACCCCCACTACATCCACAACCTCGACAACCTGATCCGCTTCGGCGGCCTCTACCCGCCGATCCACGTCCACGCCGACCTCCGCCGCACCAGGCTGCTGGGGGCGACCTGGGTGTACGAGGGCGGCTGCATGGCGGTGCGCGCCCGGGACCCGTTCTTCCGGATGAAGGACCTGAAGGGCAAGAAGATCGGCATCTCGAAGAGCCTGAACACCATCAAGAACGACTGGTGGCGCATCCAGGAGCACATGGGCATCACGAACATGCTGATGCTCAACGACATGACCATGGGCGACATCGAGCTCGTCGAGTTCCCATACCCCGACGACTGGTACGACAAGCCCGAGATGCTGGTCCCGCCGATGAACAACCCGTCCGAGCTGTGGATGCGCCGCAACCACAAGCACGACCTGGCGTTTCGCCCGCTGGAAACGGCGCTCCTGAACGGCGCGGTCGATGCGATCTACACCCAGAGCAAGCCTTTCCAGCATCTCCAGGAGGCCACGGGCCAGATCAAGATGATCGAGGACCTGTCCAAGTACCCGGACTGGACGATCCAGGTTGCCAACACCCCGGCCGTCATCACCTGCACCGAGGAGATGGCCGAGCAGCACCCCGAGCTCGTCATCGCCTACATGAAGGCGATGATCAAGGTCGGCCGCTGGGCGAACGATCACAAGCGCGCGGCGTCGGTGATCCTCAACCGGCAGACGTTCTATCTGGATGCCGACGACACGTACGAAGGCATCAAGCACGTCGACATGGTGCCCAGCCTGAATGCACTGAATCTGCAGTGCATCGACATCGGCAAGGACTTCATGCTCAGCCATGGCTACATCAAGAACGACTTCGACGTGAGCGAGTGGGCCGCACCGGAGTTCCTGGAGAAGGCGGCGACCGAGCTCCTCGAGGAGCAATGGGAGCTGAAGAGCTGGAGCAAGCTTCCCAAGGGGGGCGGGCTCAACGCGGAAGGCACGCGGCTCGGGTAGGGAACCGACTCGTTGGCGAGCGTCGTCGAGCTGATCTCGGCGGCGCTCGTCGCCTCCTTCCCCCAGAAGGTCCGCCGGCACGATGCCCGAGACCGGAGGCTCCACCCCGGGCCGACACTCGGCGACCCGTCGTCACCGGGCACCCGGTGGTGCAGGTCAACGGCAGTCATCGGAGCCGGTTCGGTGATGCGAAACAGTGAGGAGATCGAGTCATGGCTCAGGGGAGTAGGAAGAAGGTGGCCCAGGCCACGAGCCGGAAGAAGGCTGCCCAGGCGAGAAGCAGGGCGAAGGGTGCCGGTGCGGCCAAGGCGACCGGGGTCGCCAATGCGTCGACTTCGGCAAAGAAGGCGCCCACAAAGAGAGCCTCGACGACGGTGCCGCTGAACTGGAAGGAAGTATGGTTCACCAACTGCGCGATGGTTTCGGCCAACAACGTCGACCAGGAGCTCGGCTGGTGCCGTGAGGAGTTCAAGAAGATCGGCGTCGAGTACGCCTACTACCGCCACGCACCCGAGAACAACTGGTACCCCCACTACATCCACAACCTCGACAACCTGATTCGCTTCGGCGGCCTCTACCCGCCGATCGCCGTCAACGCCGACCTCCGCCGCACCCGGCTCCTGGGAGCGACGTGGGTGTACGAAGGCGGCTGCATGGCGGTGCGCGCCCGCGACCCGATCTTCCGGATGCAGGACCTGAAGGGCAAGAAGGTCGCCCTCTCGAAGAGCCTGAACACCATCAAGAACGACTGGTGGCGCATCCAGGAGCACATGGGCATCGAGGCCATGCTCACGCTCAACGACATGACCATGGACGACATCGACCTCGTCGAGTTCCCGTACCCCGACGACTGGTACGACAAGCCCGAGATGCTGGTCCCGCCGATGAACAACCCCTCCGAGCTGTTCATGCGCCGTGACCACAAGCACGACCTGGCGTTCCGTCCGGAGGAGACGGCCCTCCTGGACGGCACGGTCGACGCGATCTACACCCAGAGCAAGGTCTTCCAGCACCTGCAGGAGGCGACCGGGAACATCAAGATGATCGAGGACCTGAGCAGGTACCCGGATTGGACCGTGCAGGTCGCCAACACACCCGCCGTCATCACCTGCACCGAGGTGATGGCCGAGGAGCATCCCGAGCTCGTCGTGGCCTACATGAAGGCCATGGTCAAGGTCGGGCGCTGGGCGAACGATCACAAGCGCGCTGCGTCGGTGATCCTCAACCGGCAGACGTTCTACCGGGATGCCGACGACACGTACGAGGGCATCAAGCACGTCGACATGGTGCCCAGCCTGAATGCACAGAACATGCAGTGCATCGATATCGGCAAGGACTTCATGCTCAGCCACGGCTACATCAAGAACGACTTCGACGTGAACGAGTGGGCCGCGCCGGAGTTCCTGGAGAGGGCGGCGACCGGGCTCCTCGAGGAGCAATGGGAGCTGAAGAGCTGGAGCAAGCTGCCCAAGGGGGGCGGGCTCAACGCGGAAGGCACGCGGCTCGGGTAGGAACGGAGCCGATTGGCGAGCGTCGTCGAGCTGGTCGCGGCGACGCTCGTCGCCTCTTTTCCCCAGAAGGAGACGAACGATGTTGAGTCGAGCTTCCCTTTGCGTTATGACAGTCGCGATGGTCTGTGGCACGGCTGCGAGCTCCATTGGATCGGAGACTGCGAAGCCCGCTTCCTCGGCCGAGGAGCTGCAGCTTCCCGAACGCAAGCAGACCACCCTCGGCCTGTATGTGACGGCTGCGCAGGCCTACGAGATGTGGAAGGCGGCGCCGGACGGGGTGAAGGTCATCGACGTGCGGACCCCCGAGGAGTTCGCGTTCGTCGGCCACCCCGAGATGGCCCTGAACATTCCCTTTGCCCTGGTGACCTACCAGAGGAAGGACGGCAAGACCGAGTACGCCGTGAAGATGAACGCCGACTTCGTCGCCGAGGTCCAGAAAGTCGCCGGGCCGACCGACACCCTGCTGGTGACGTGCCGGTCGGGTGACCGCAGCGCCCGGGCCGTCGACGTGCTCGCGGCCGCCGGTTTCACGAACGCCTACACCATCGTCGACGGCGTGGAGGGGGACAAGGTGGACGATCCCGCAAGCGTCTTCAACGGGAAGAGGATGAGAAACGGCTGGAAGAACTCGGCGCCGTGGGTCTACACGCTGGATCCCGAGAAGTTCATCCTCGAAAAGGCCGCTTCCAAGCCCACAGAGTAGAGGTCGATTTGCCATGGAGCACCGTCAGCCTGCGATGGCACCAGGCGCTCCGGATCTTCAGGAGGCAATCGTGAGCGCGTCTTTGCGCGAGCCCGGCCCCCCGGCCGGGCACACCTTGACCGTGCTCTCAGCCCGTCACCTCATCAGGGCCGCCTTGGGTGGCGTACTGATGGCTGCGCTGTCCGCGCCTTCCGCGTTCGCCCAGTCGTCGCCAACCACCTGGAACGGCCTTCCCGACCGTTTCCAGATCGACACGGGCTACTTTCGCCTCACCGCGAGCACCGTTCTGCGCTACAACGGCCCCGAGGGGACGGGGGGGAGGTCAACCTCGAGCAGGACCTGGGCCTGAACGATCGGGTCGACACCTTCTGGGTGGACGCAACGTGGCGGGTGGGCCGGCGCCACCAGATCAAGCTCGCCTTCACCCGGTTCAACCGCGACCGGAACGACTTCACGCTCGAGCGCGACTTCACGTGAGGCGGGGAGACCTACAACGCCGGGCTGAGTGCGACCACGAGCAACAAGAACGCCATCATCGGGGGCTACTACCGCTTCGCGGCCTTCCGCAACGACCGCTTCGAGATCGGCCCCACCATCGGCATCGGGTACCTGAAGCTCGAGGCGAGGATCCAGGCCACGGGCACCGTCACCGGGCCGGGCGGCTCAGAGTCCCGGACGCTCGACGAGGCCGCGAGCACCGGCAGCATGACCGGCGCCGTGGGCGGCTACGCCGAGGTCTGGCCGGCCCGGAGGTTCGTGCTGCGCGGCGACTTCCTCTACATCAAGGTGCAGCCGGGGGACGAGGAGGCGTCGGTGACCGACTGGCGGCTGGCGGCCGACTACTACTTCTTCCGGAACGCCGGCCTGGGCGTTCAGTACAAGTTCAACCGCTACAGCTACGACCGCGGGGTCCTGGTCCGGGAGCTGGGCGGAGAGATGACTTTCGAGGGCTTCCAGGTCTACCTGTCCTTCAGGTTCTGACCAGCGTACGCGTCGATGAGTTTGCCCTGCCGCGGTTTCATCGGGCCGAGGGCGTGCTCGCGAGTGACGGCCAGGGAGACGCCGATGATCCGTGTGGCCTCCGTGCCAGTGGGGTCGCCTCGAGTTGAGTCCGGGAGCATGGACGAGTAGGGAGGGTGCGCGATGAAGGCGATCACTGTCGAACCTGGAAGACCCGGGACGGCGCGGCTCGAGGACGTTCCCGAGCCCGACGCCCGTGAGGGCTCGGTCCTCGTGGAGGGCGTCGCCGTCGGCGTCTGCGGGACCGATGTCGAGATCACGGAGGGCAAGTACGGCTGGGCCCCTCCCGGCAAGACGCGTCTCGTGCTCGGCCACGAGTCCCTCGGCCGGGTCCTCGACCCGGGTCCGAGCAGCCTGAAGGAAGGTGATCTCGTCGTCGGCATCGTCCGCCGCCCCGACCCCGTGCCCTGCCCCAACTGCGCGGTGGGCGAGTGGGACATGTGCCGCAACGGCCAGTACACCGAGCGGGGGATCAAGGAGATCCACGGCTTCATGTCCGAGCGCTGGCGGATCGAGCCCGAGTACGCGGTCAAGGTGGACCCCTCCCTCGGGATCCTCGGCGTGCTGCTCGAGCCGATGACCGTGATCGCGAAGGCGCTGGAGCAGGTGGTGATGGTCGGCCGGCGCTCCTTCTGGGAGGCGGAGACGGTGCTCGTGACCGGCGCGGGCCCGATCGGCCTCCTCGCCGCCTGCGGAGCCAGCCTGTTCGGCAAGGAGGTCCACGTCCTCGACCGCGTCGAGACCGGCCCGAAGCCGGACCTCGTGCGGGCCCTCGGCGCTACCTACCACTCCGGCAGCGTCCTGGACGTCCCCCTCGAGCCGGACGCCATCATCGAGTGCACCGGCGTCGGCGCGGTGATCGCCGACACGTTCCAAAAGATCGGCTCGGGCGGGGTCGTGTGCCTCACAGGAGTCGGGCAGGGCGGGCGGTCCGGCTACGCCGTCGCCGACGTGTCGGCGAGGGTCGTCCTGAGGAACAACGTCATCGTCGGGAGCGTCAACGCGAACAAGCGCCACTGGTACAAGGCGTCGCAGGCCCTGGCGCGCGCCGACCGGGCCTGGCTCTCTCGCCTGATCACGCGCCGCGAGGATCCGGAGAGCTTCCAGGAGGCCCTCGAGAGGACGCCCGATGACATCAAGGTCGTGCTGCAGTTCGCCGAGGCGTGACGGCGGGACCGAAGCCGGTCCCGGAGGAGGTTTCCACAATGGCCCTGCGAATCGAAGACTACGCGATGATCGGCGACACCGAGTCGGGAGCCCTCGTCGGCAAGAACGGCTCCGTCGACTGGCTGTGTGCCCCTCGATTCGACTCACCGGCGTTCTTCGCCTCGCTCCTCGGGACGGAAGCCAACGGTCACTGGCGGATCGCCCCGGCGGGAGAGGTCCGGAGCATCGAGCGCCGCTACCGCCCGGGCACGCTGGTCCTGGAAACCGTTCTCGAGACGGAGGGCGGCGCGGTGCGGCTGCTGGACTGCATGCCGCCACGCGACGGCCACGCTCACCTCGTTCGCGTGGTCGAGGGCGTGCGAGGGCGCGTCGCGATCCGGATGCGCCTCGTGCCTCGATTCGACTACGGCCGGCTCGTTCCGGCCCTCGGGCGCGTCGATCAGGGCGTCTTCGCCGTCGCGGGACCGGACGCGCTCTGCCTGCGCACGCCCGTGGGCCTGCGCGAGGAGGGCGCGGCTGCCTCGGCGGAGTTCACGGTCTCCGCCGGCGAGCGGATGCCGTTTCACCTGTCCTGGTATCCCTCCCACCTCCCCACCCCGAAGCCGGCCGATCCCCTCGAGTTGGTCGCGCGCACGGAGGCGTGGTGGCGAGAGTGGTCCGGGCGCTGCCGGTACGAGGGACCGTACCGGGACGAGGTGGTCCGGTCCCTGATCACGTTGAAGGCGCTCACGTACGCGCCGACGGGCGCCATCGTGGCCGCGCTCACAACGTCGCTGCCGGAGGAGATCGGCGGCGTGCGGAACTGGGACTACCGCTTCTGCTGGCTGCGTGACGGCGCCTTCACGCTCTCTCCGCTCGTCCGGATGGGCTACCTGGACGAAGCGGTGGCCTGGCGCGACTGGCTCCTGCGCGCCATCGCCGGCGACCCGGGCCAGATACAGCTCATGTACGGCATCGGGGGCGAGCACCGGCTGACCGAGCTCGAGCTGCCCTGGCTGCCGGGCTATGAGGGCTCCGGGCCGGTTCGCATCGGCAACGCCGCCAGCGACCAGTTCCAGCTCGACATCTTCGGCGAGGTCCTCGCGGTCGCGCACCGGGCCTGGGAGGCCGGTCTGCCGGACCGCGGCGATCCCGCGCGATCACCGGGAATCGACCTCGTGGCCGTGATGGACGTCGTCGAGCGCCGCTGGCGCGAGCCGGACGAGGGGATCTGGGAGATCCGGGGTCAGCGACAGCATTTCACCTACTCCAAGGTCTCCGCCTGGGCCGCCTTCGACCGCGCGATCAAGCTGGCGGAGGGCGCCGGCCGAGAGGCGCCCCTCGAGCGTTGGCGCCGCGTGCGCGACGAGATCCACGCCGAGGTGTGTGCGCTCGGTTTCGACAAGAAACGCAACTCGTTCGTGCAGTACTACGGGGGCCAGGGGCTGGACGCCAGCCTTCTCCTCATCCCCATCAGCGGCTTCCTTCCGGCCCGGGACCCTCGCGTGCTGGCCACGATCGACGCGATCCAGCGGGAGATCTGCTCCGGCCCGTTCGTCTGGCGCTACTCGACCGAGGAGGGGGTGGACGGCCTGGCCGGGGACGAGGGGGCCTTCCTCATCTGCTCGTTCTGGCTGGTCAGCGCCCTGGCGCTCGCGGGACGCGTCGAGGAGGCAGAGCGCAATCTGGACGAGCTGCGGGCACTCCAGAACGACGTCGGTCTGCTCAGCGAGGAATACGATCCCGTCGGCCGACGCCTGCTGGGCAATTTTCCCCAGGCCTTCTCACATATCGGGCTGCTGCACTCCATCTTCACGCTCTCGGAGGCGCGGGCGGGGTGATAGCGCGCGGTAATCGCTTCCGATGGGAGCTACTAGTTCTTTCCGAGCTCATCGGAACGGCGGCGCTCGTCCTGTTCCGGGCGCTGCGGCAGCGCATGATGGCCGCGGCCCAGGCGCAGGGCATCTTCACCGACGAGGACGTGTTCGACCGCGTGTCATGAGGTTGGCCCTCGACGCGAACGTCCTGATCGCTGCGTTCGTCGCGCGGGGGCTGTGCGCCGAGCTGCTGGAGCACTCCGTCCGCGAGCAAGAGCCCGTCACGTCGGCGGCGATCCTGGAAGAAGTCCGCCGGGACCTGGTCGACAAGATCAAGGTGACGGTGGCCCAGGCGGACCAGGCGATCTGGCTGCTGCGCACTCGCTCCCAAGTGGTCGAGCCTGTTGACCTGGGGACTCAGGTGTGCCGGGACCCGGATGACGACGTCGTTCTGGGCACGGCGGTTGCGGGCCGATGCGAGGCCATCGTCACCGGGGACAAAGACCTGCTCGATCTCGTCTCCTGGAGGGACACAAGGATCGTCTCGCCGCGGGCCTTCTGGAGCCTCGAGAGCCGCGGACGGTCTCGATCCTGAGCCGGGCGCCGAACGGGAGGTCACCCCGCGGCCGAAATCCCGGTCCGCCGGGCGTTCAAGGTCAGCTCTCGATCCGCAGGATCCTCGACTGGTAAGATCGCGGGGACATGGAGACCTCCGACCCGGCCCCCGAAAGCCCCGTCGAGTCCGCGCTGCGGCTCGCGAACGAGGCCATCGAGAAGGGTTTGATCGGCAGCTACGCAGTGGCCGGAGCCTTCGCCTTCATCTTTCACGGAGAGCCCTTCGAAACGAAGGACCTCGACCTGATGATGAAGCTGTCTCTCACGCACGGCGGTCTGATCGACTTGGCCCCGGTCTGGCGGCACTTCGTCGAAGGAGGGGCGGTCGCAGAAGGGCAGTTCCTGCGGTTGTCGCGCATCCTGGTGGACGTCGTCCCGGCCTGCGACGCGCTCGACGACGAAGCCCTGCGGGAGGCGGTCACCTCTCCGGTGGGACGCCAGACCGGGCGCTTCCTGACGGCCGAGCACGCCGTGGCGATCGCAGTCCGAACCGCGCGGCCTCGGGACGAGATGAAGATCACGCGACTGCTGGCCTCTGCGCCGGAGGCTGTCGATCACCGCAAGCTGGAGGATGTCCTCATGCGTCACGGCCTTCTCGAGGCTTGGAGACGCCTGCGCCCGGCGCAGTAACGAGGGGAGGAGAAAGCGCTCGTGACGCAGCCCCCCGAAGCGAAGCCGCCCGACCGGTATCTCCGGGAGCTCTTGGCGGCCAAGGCGGAACGGAGACGGCTCGATGCCCGCCTGCCTTTCGAGGAGAAGGTCCAGATCGTGCTGGAGCTGCAGGAGGCCTCTCGCCTGATTCGGGAGGGCGCTCTCGAGTCCTCGCGCCGCCGGCCCTGACCCGGAACCGTTCGGGGTACGCTTCCAGCCGTGGCTTCCCGGAGGGAAAACCCCGCCCTCGCAGTCAAGGTCCTGAGGAACACGATGTCCGCGATGAAGTCCTCGACGGCGTTCATGGCCTCCAGAACGTCCCCGGTCTTGTCGACCTGCCAGTCGCGCCCGAACAAGCCTTCCTCGGGGGAGGGGAGGAAGAGGTTCTGCCCGTCCTGCATGCAGGCGACAGGGAAGTGGCTGAGGGTCACCCGGAGGAGCGGGGCGTTGCTCGCGAAGCGGCGCCCGGGAGTGGGAAGGTGCCAAGGGACGACATATCGACTCGCAGACGTCATATCGCCCCCTTGCCGCGCCGTCTGGCCAGGTGCCCTTGCCCCGGAAGAGTCGCTTATTGAGACAGGTCAATGAGTTGGGATCCGCCATCCGGGCTGGGACTCACGGCACGATTCGAGCAAGATTAGCTTGGGAGGAGAAGGTCGCCTACCCATGGAGTGCCTGATGTGCCGCCGCGACCACACTCCGGTGGCCGGCGATGATGGCCTCATCTCGACCGCCTGATCGCGGCGACGAGGAGAACCAGACATGTCGATCGAGTTTCGGACGCTGGCTGCCCTTGCGCTCGCCAGCTGCCTGGCCGGCCCGGCCGCCGCGCAGACCGTGACCACTCCGAGCCCCGACACTGCAACGCTCGCCGAGCCGACGACCGCCTGGCACCTGTACGGCGGCTTCGGCTTCGGGGCGGCCGACGGCAAGTTCGGGGACGTCCTCCAGAAGCCCGTCCAGTGGGAGGCCCGCATCGCGAAGCAGAGCCGGTCCGGCGCGTGGCGCTTCGGGGTGGGCCTGCAGTTCGGGTCGATGGACCCGGCCGACGACCCCAACATCCCGCCCGAGACGGAAGATCTGTGGCTCACACCGGACAAGGAGTGGGCCCGCCTCGAGACGTCCATCAACGTCACCCGCGTCTTCAACCCCCGCGGCCGCTTCCGCCCCTATCTCCAGGGCCGTGTGGGGATCGAACGCATTCATCCGCGTAGCGAGCTCTTCTACAACAAACCGCCCGAAGGACTCGAGCCAGGCGAGAGCCCGACCTATGCCACGAACGGCATCGGGTTCACGATCCAACCCGGCTTCGAGCTGGCCCTCGGCCGCACGCTGTCGCTGGACGTTGCCGGCTTCTACACCTACTACAATACGGGGTCCTACGACATGTCCCCGCTCGGCCTGCCGGACGTCGACTCCGGCATCGAGTGGGGCGGACGGGTGGGCCTCGCCTGGCAACCGTTCTCGGCGACGCCCCGGGATCCGAGCCGGAAGGCGATCCTCGTCGACCCGGGCACGGGCCAGCCGCTCCCGCTTCCGCCCGCCGACTCCAGCCGCGACGCCTGGGGGGTGCCCCGCAGCTGGGGCTGGGCGACGGCCGAGATGCTCGCGATCAACTTCGGCGCCTCGATGTTCAACGAGTACGTCCGCGACGCCAACTTCAACCAGATCAGCCCTCGGAGCTTCTGGGCGAACCTCGAGGAAGGCTTCACCTGGGACGACAACGAGTTCAAGACCAACCAGCTGATCCACCCCTTCAACGGCGCGACGTACTTCAACGCCGCGCGCGCGAACGGGATCGGGTTCTGGGGCTCGTCGGCGATGTCGCTCGTGGGGGCCTTCGTCTGGGAGTGCTGCGGCGAGACTCACCCGATGTCGTTCAACGACATGATCTCGACCGGCATCGGCGGCATCGCCCGCGGCGAGGTGATGCACCGCATCTCCTCGCTGATCCTCGACAACACGAAGCGCGGCAAGGGCCGCTTCGCGCGGGAGACCGCGGCCCTTCTGGCGAACCCGATCCGCGGCTTCAACCGTGCCGTCTCGGGCGACTGGAGCGAGGTCAAGGGCAACCCGGTCGATCCCTACGAGTGGCGGCCCACCTTCCACCTCGACGTTCGGGCGGGCGGGCGGGTGATCGGCCAGGGCGAGTCGATCACCGAGAACACGAAGAGCTACGGCTTCCTCGAGGCCGGGATCAGCTACGGCGACCCGTGGAACCCGGAGCACCGGAAGCCCTACGACCGCTTCGACGCCCTGACGCAGTCGAACTTCGGCGACAAGACCCGCGTCGGACGCCTGCTGATCCGCGGCGACCTGTTCTCGAAGCTGCTGTCGCCGAACCACACGCTGGCGCTGCAGCAGGACTTCGACTACATCGACAACGAAGCCTACGAGTACGGCGGCCAGAGTCTGGGGGCGGCGCTCCTGTCGCGCTTCGAGCTGTCGTCTTCGACCCAGCTGTGGTCGCGCCTCCAGGGCTACGGCATCCTGCTCGGCGCCGTGAACTCAGAGCTCTCGTTCCTGGCCGACGTGGCGAACCAGGAGCGCATCCGCGAGTACGACTACGGACCGGGCGCCGGGGCCGCGGTCGAGCTCTATCTCATGCGCCACTACCGGCCGCTCCTCCTCGGCCGCTACCGCTACAGCCACATCGGCGTCTCGAACGGCTCGATCTACAACAAGGGCACGGCGGCCGGGCTCGACTCCGACCACAGCATCCAGCAGCTCCAGTTCAAGCTGGAGGTCCCGATCACGCAAAGCCTCGCGGCGGGCGTCGACACCTTGCTCTTCTTCCGACGGAGCCACTACGACTTCACGGGCAGCGACCTGCCGCCGCTCGTCGGCGAGCCGGGGCGCCGGACGATCACCCAGAGGAACCCGGAGGTCCGCCTGTTCGTGGCCTGGACCTACAACCACTGAGGCGACCAGTCCCGCTCGGCGCCCCCGCTCAGAACCGGAACGACAGGCAGGCCTGGAAACCGTTCCGGAAGAAGTAGTCGTCGGCCGCCAGGAGCCAGTCGATCACGGCCGCTTCCTCGTCCCCTCGAGGAGATCGGCGCACGGCCCCGCGCGAACCGCGGGCCCGGAACTGCGAGGGGGTGCGTGAGGTCTCCAGGTCAGTCGCTCAACCTGAAGGGCTCCCCCCCGTAGACTCGTTTTCTCGACCGGCGGGTCCCGAGGGGCAGCTCGGGGAGGCGGCCCAGCGCGCGCAGGGAGTCCTCGGTGGACAGACGGCGAGAGTGCTTCAGCCGACGCAGGGCCAGGACGTCGACGGGCGTCGTGGGGTCGAACGTCGCCCGGCTGCTCCCGTAGGCGTGCAGACCGAGTCCGCCCACGAGCGCGTAGGGAAAGCCACCCTCGTCCAGGAGCGGCGCCACGCGGTCCAGGACCCGCGCGAAATCCAGGGGCCACCTCCGACGGCGAGGATAGCACGCAGGTCTCGCCCCGCCCCAAGCCGACCCAACGCGAGCCCGGTCCACGCCACCGGTGCCGTGAGCCTCCGGCTCCGGCCACACCCGGCCTCCCCCGAGAGGGACGGAATGTCGCCTCGCGGACGGCATTTCATCCCCCACCGCCCCTCCGGGTTGCCTTCTCCGGGCGCTCGGACCCTCGTTGGCGTGACTGGTCAATAAGTTAGGCCGGCCATTCGGGTTGGGCTCGCTCCGGCACGGATCAAGCAGGTAGATGACTGAGCCCTGCAGAGCGAGGACGCGCGACTGGACGGATGCTCGGCGGTGTGAACGAGGGGAACGCCCATGGCAAAGAAGAAGGCGGCCGAGACGGGTGTCGTGGACTGCACCGAGCAGAGACGGCTGAACGAGGCGCGGGAGGCGGGGGTCCCGTGGAAGAAGTGGGGCCCGTACCTCAGCGAGCGGCAGTGGGGGACGGTCCGCGAGGACTACAGCGAGGACGGCAACGCCTGGGACTACTTCACGCACGACCAGTCCCGGTCCCGGGCCTACCGGTGGGGCGAGGACGGCCTCGGGGGGATCTCCGACGAGCAGCAACGCCTGTGCTTCGCCCTCGCGCTGTGGAACGGGAGCGACCCCATCCTCAAGGAGCGCGCCTTCGGCCTCACCAACAGCGAGGGGAACCACGGCGAGGACGTCAAGGAGTACTACTTCTACCTCGACTCGACGCCGACCCACTCGTACATGAAGTATCTCTACAAGTACCCGCAGCGCGAGTACCCCTACCGGGACCTCCTCGAGACGAACCGGCGGCGGTCGAAGGAGGAGCTCGAGTACGAGCTCCTCGACACGGGAGTCTTCGACGACGACCGGTACTTCGACGTCTTCCTCGAGTACGCCAAGGAGGGACCAGAAGACATCCTGATCCAGGTGTCGGTCCACAACCGCGGACCCGAGGCGGCCCGGCTGCACCTCCTCCCGACCCTGTGGTTCCGGAACACCTGGTCGTGGGGAGACGAGGGAGACAGGCCCGTCCTCCGCGAGAAGGGCGGAGCGATCCTGGCCTCCCATCCCGCGCTGGGCGAGTACACGCTCTCGTGCGGCGGCAAACCGGAGCTCCTGTTCACCGAGAACGAGTCGAACGCCGAGAGGCTCTGGGGCCAGCCGAACCCGACGCCGTACGTGAAGGACGCCTTTCACCGGTACGTCGTCGGCGGGGAGAAGGACGCAGTGAACCCGGCGAAGACCGGGACGAAGTCCGCGGCGCACTACGTCCTCGACGTGCCGGCGGGCGGGGTCGAGCTCGTCCAGCTCCGGCTGGCGAAGGGGGCGGCCAGCCAGAAGTCCGGGGCGGCGTTCGAGGAGGCGCTCCGGCAGCGGCTGCTCGACGCCGACGAGTTCTACCAGCGCATCACGCCCCGCTCTCTGACGGAGGATGAGCGCCGGGTCCACCGCCAGGCCCTCGCGGGGATGCTCTGGACGAAGCAGTACTACTACTTCGACCTGGACCGCTGGCTGAAGGAGCACCAGGCGCACCCGCTCCTCGGCGCCACGCGCAGCGTGAGGAACGCCGAGTGGTTCCACATGCTGAACGGCGACGTCATCTCCATGCCCGACAAGTGGGAGTACCCCTGGTACGCGGCCTGGGACCTGGCCTTCCACACGATCGCCCTGTCGCTCGTGGACTTCGACTTCGCCAAGGAGCAGCTCCTATTGATGCTCCGCAGCCTCTACTCCCACCCCAACGGGCAGATGCCGGCCTACGAGTGGAACTTCAGCGACGTGAACCCCCCGGTCCACGCCTGGGCGACGCTCTTCCTCTACAAGTTCGAGAAGAACCTGGGGCGGGAGGACGTCAAGTTCCTGGAGCGCTCGTTCCAGGGCCTGATGCTCAACTTCAACTGGTGGGTGAACCGGAAGGACCCGCAGGGGAGAAACGTCTTCGCCGGCGGGTTCCTCGGGCTCGACAACATCGGTGTCTTCGACCGCAGCGCGCCCCTCCCCACCGGCGGGTCGCTCGAGCAGGCGGACGGCACGGCCTGGATGGCCTTCTACGCCCAGTGCATGCTCGAGATGGCCCTCGTCCTCGCCGAGCACGACCCGGTCTACGAGGAGGTGGCCTTCAAGTTCCTGGAGAACGTCATCTGGATCAACTACGCCATGGACAGGGTCGGCGAGCAGCATGACGACATGTGGGACGAGGAGGACGGCTTCTACTACGACGTCCTCCGGCTGCCCGACGGGGAAGCGTTCCGGCTGAAGGTCCGCTCGATGGTCGGGCTCCTGCCGCTCTGCGCGAGTACGGTCTTCGAGGAGGACATGCTGACCCGCCATCCCAGGCTGATGGAGCTGATCGCGCTCTTCAAGAAGCGCCACCCCGAGGTGCTCGCCCACGTGGCTCCGGACGTCGAGGGGTTCGTCGGCCACGCCGGGCGCCGGCTCCTCTCTCCCCTCAACCGAACGAAGCTCGAGCGCGTCCTTGGCTACCTCCTCGACGAGAACGAGTTCCTCTCTGGCTACGGCATCCGCGCCCTCTCGCGCCACCACCGCGAGCACCCCTTCGTCTTCCACGTGGCCGGCCAGGAGCACCGCGTCGAGTACCTCCCCGGCGACTCCAACAGCGGGATGTTCGGGGGAAACTCGAACTGGCGGGGGCCGATCTGGATGCCGGTCAACGCCTTGATCGTCCGGGGGCTCCTGAACCTCTACGGCTTCTACGGCGACGACTTCAAGATCGAGTGCCCAACGGGCTCCGGGAACCGGATGACCCTGTTCGAGGTCGCGAAGGAGATCTCCCGGCGCCTCTCGAGCCTCTTCCTGCGGGATGCGAGCGGCCGCCGGCCGGTCCACGGTGGTGCTTCGAAGTTCCAGCAGGACCCGCACTGGCGCGATCTCGTCCTCTTCTACGAGTACTTCCACGGCGACAACGGGGCCGGCATCGGGGCCAGCCACCAGACGGGCTGGACCGGCCTCGTCGCGCGGCTTCTCGACCTCTTCGGACGCGTGACGGCCGAGGATGCGCTGGAGACGCCCAAAGAGAGGCTCGCGGCCCGGCTCGTCCGCGAGCAGGTGGGCGGCGACTAGGGAACGGCCATGGCGGCACCTCGGTATCCCGCACTCTTCCAGGTCAACACACGGGTCCGCCTCTCGGAGCTCGCGGCCGCGCTGGGGCGAGAGGCGACGCTCGACGACATCCCCGACGCGGAGCTCGACCATCTGGCCGCGGACGGCTTCGACCTGGTCTGGTTCCTCGGCGTCTGGCAGACTGGCGAGACGGCCCGGCTCGTCTCGCGGTCGAAGCCCGAGTGGCTCGCCGAGTACCGTCGCGTCCTCCCCGACTTCTCCCTGGACGACGTCTGCGGCTCCTGCTTCGCGGTCCGGGGCTACCGGGTCCACGAGGACTTCGGAGGGGACGATGCGCTCGCCCGACTCCGCTGGCGCCTCCAGCACCGGGGTCTACGCCTCATCCTCGACTTCGTCCCGAACCACATGGCCCCGGACCACCCCTGGGTGACCGAGCACCCGGACTTCTTCGTGTCGGCGACGGAGGAGCAGCTCGCCGCTCAGCCGCAGAACTACTGCCGCGTCGAGACGGCGGGGCGCGCGCGCATCCTCGCGTACGGGCGCGACCCCTACTTCGACGGCTGGCCGGACACCCTCCAGCTGAACTACGGCAACCCGGACCTGCAGGAAGCGATGATCGGTGAGCTGAGTCGCATCGCGCGCCAGTGCGACGGCGTGCGCTGTGACATGGCGATGCTCGTCCTGCCGGAGGTCTTCGAGAGGACGTGGGGGATCTCCGCCCCACCGTTCTGGCCCCGGGCTATGGAGGCCGTCCGCGAGAAGGTCGCGGACTTCCTCTTCCTCGCCGAGGTCTACTGGGACCTCGAGTGGACCCTCCAGCAGCAGGGGTTCGACTACACCTACGACAAGAGGCTCTACGACCGTCTGGTCGAGGGCCACGCTCGCCCGATCCGCGAGCATCTCCTCGCGGGCCTCGGCTTCCAGGACCACCTGGCCCGCTTCCTCGAGAACCACGACGAGCCGCGGGCCGCCGCCACGTTCGCGCCCGAGGTGCACCGCGCCGCCGCCGTCCTGACCTTCCTCACGCCGGGCCTCCGCTTCTTCCACCAGGGCCAGCGGGAGGGCAGGCGGGCGCGCCTCCCCGTCCACCTCGGCCGCGGGCCGGACGAAGCCACAGACGCTGGGACCGTCGCCTTCTACGACGGTCTCCTCGAGTGCCTAAAGGACCCGGCCTTCCGAGACGGCGACTGGCAGCTCCTCGAGTGCCGCCCCGCCTGGGACGGGAATGACTCGTGGGACTCCTTCGTGGCCTTCTCCTGGACCGGCCCGGGCGAAAGCCGCCGCCTCGTCGCCGTCAGCTACGCCGCCCACCCGAGCCAGTGCTACCTCGCACTGCCCTGGCGGGACCTCGACGGAGGGAGATGGCGCCTCCAGGACCTGACGGGGCCCGCCGTCTACGAACGCCCGGGAGACGACCTGGCCTGGCCAGGGCTCTACCTCGACATGCCCGCCTGGGGCTACCACTCGTTCGTCGTCTCGCCCGCGGAGTGACCTGCGATGCTCACCCTGTTGCTGAAGGAGATCCGCCACAACCCGCTGCTGTGGCTGCTGGTCTTCGTGCCGGCCGTCTTTGTCGCGGAGACGCTCGCGGCCGACGCGCCCACGCTGCTCTTCGTGCTGTCGGTCCTCGCCATCGTGCCGCTGGCGGCGCTGCTGAGCCACGCCACCGATGTCCGTGGCCTCGATGACGGGCGACGCGGTCCGGGGCCTGCTGAACGCGACGCTCGGCAACCTGACCGAGCTGGTGATCGCGCTCACCGCCCTGAGTGCCGGGGAGTACATGCTGGTGAAGGCGTCCATCGCCGGCGCGATCGTGACCAACACGCTCTTCCTGCTGGGCGCGTCCTTCCTGCTCGGCGGGCTGAAGCACCACGTGCAGGAGTACAACCGGGTCACCGCCCGCGTTCAGGCCTCCCTGCTCTTCCTGGCCACGATCGCCCTCCTGGTCCCGTCGGCAATCGCCGAGTCCCACCGGGCGCCGGCGGCGGTCACGCAGGCGCTGAGCCTGGACCTCGCCGTGCTGCTCATCGTCGCGTACGCCCTGGGCATGCTCTTCTCGCTCAAGACCCGTGCTCCTGATGGTGTACATGGTCTTCGCCACGACTCTCTACGTGCTGCCGCCCCAGGTTTGTGACCAGGAGTGGCACCCACGTGCGACGACACGATCCGATTGTCGAAGCGCGTCCCGGTCGCGACGCTGGTTTGCCTCGTGGCGGGGTCGCTGACCCGATGGAGCACACCTGGCCATGACGACCCTGAGCCGACCCGACGTCTGGATCCCGCTCACCGCCTTGATGACGGGCCTCCTCGCCGCGTTGCTCTTCCGCTTCCTCACGCTGCGCCATGCCCGGAGACGAGAGAGCAAGATGGCAGAGGCGCTGGCGCGGCACGTGACTCGCCCGCTGCTGCTCCTCCTGCCGGTCTTCCTGGCGCGCCTGGTGCAGCCCCTGCTCGACCTCGACCCAGCGATCGCGCCAGCGGTGCGGCACGCGGGCACGCTGCTGCTGATTGCCGGCTTCGGGTGGCTGCTCATCTCCCTGATCTCCGTCCTGGACGAGAGCCTGCACCAGCGTTTTCTGCCTGGCGTCCGTGGGGACAGGAGCGCGAAGAGGCTCCTGACGCGGATGGAGATCCTCTGCCGCGTGCTGACCCTCGTCGTCGTCGCCCTGACGGCCGCGGCCATGCTGGTCACCTTCCCGGAAGGGCGCGCCATCGGCACCAGCATCCTCGCCTCCGCCGGGATCGTCGGCCTGGTGCTGGGCATCGCCGCCCGGCCGGCGGCCGAGAGCCTCATCGCCGGCCTGCAGGTCGCGCTCACCGAGCCCTTTCACCTCGACGACGTCGTGATCGTGGAGGGCGAGTGGGGACGGATCGAGGAGATCACCAGCACCTACGTGGTGGTCCGCATCTGGGACCTGCGGCGCCTGATCGTGCCGCTCCGCCACTTCCTCGAGAGGCCGTTCCAGAACTGGACCCGGTCGGGCACGGCCCTGCTCGCCCAGGTCGCCGTCGAGGTCGACTACAGCACGCCGGTCGCGAGGGTACGGGAGCAGGTCGGCGAGATCCTCGCCTCCTCGAAGCTCTGGGACCGGGGATCCTGGGGCCTGCAGGTCGTCGAGGCGGGTGAGCGCACGATGCGTCTGCGCGTGGTGGCCTCGGCCGCCGACTCCGGGAACGCGTGGGACCTGCGCTGCGAGGTTCGCGAGAAGCTGATCGCGTGGCTGCAGGAGCACCATCCCTGGGCACTACCGAGGATCCGGACCACGCTCGAGGGTGGCTCGGCCGCGATGGACTCATGAGGGCCTGGGCGTTGGTGATCGCCTCGGTGGCGTTGCTGGCCGAGGAGGTGCCGCTCGGCGCACAGGTGGCCGCGGAGCGGCCGGTCGGTCTCCGGGACGCGTCCGCGCCCGGGCTCGTCCCCTTCGCGGGGCGCCGGGTGGTCACGATCGAGATCACCGGCCACAACGTGACGGAGGACTGGGTCATCACCCGCGAGATCCGCACGAAGGTGGGCGACCCCCTCGACCTCGACGGGGTGGAGCGCGACCTGGCGCGCCTCGACAACCTGTCGATCTTCGCCGAGATCCGGGTGGACGGCGAGCCCGTGGGCGCCGACGGCGTGCGCCTCCTCTTCGCATTCAAGGAGATGCCGTCCTGGTTCCCCATCCTGTCCTACGTGTACACGGAGGAGAACGGCTTCTCGTGGGGCCTGGGCGTCTCGGCGGGGAACCTGACCGGCAGGGACCTCTCCGTGTCCGCCCGCGTCTACTTCGGCGACCTCGAGCAGCAGTGGAGCCGGATCTCCTGGCCGTGGATCCGGGGCAACCACCAGTCCTTCGACTTCTACGGTGCGCGGTACACGCGGCCGGACACGCTGCGCGGGTTCGAGGAGACGAGCTACGAGTTCACCCCCGAGGTGGGCACCTGGATCGGGGACCACGGGTGGGCCCGGGCCAAGTTCTCCTACTTCACCATGAAGAGCGACACGGCGGGCATCACCCTGAGCCCCGACAACGAGGACCAGCTGCTGCGCCTCGGCGCCTCCTTTGGTTGGGACACCCGCGACTCCTGGCGCAACCCACGGCGAGGCTGGCAGAACGAGCTCGAGCTGTGGCACACCGGCGGCTTCCTCGGCGGCGACGGGGACTGGTGGGCCCTCAACCTCGACCTGCGGACGTGGGTGCCGGCCACGCGCCGGACGAAGCTCATGATCTCGGGACTTCTCTCGCTCCAGAGTGGGACCCTGGGCGAGGACGTCCCGGTCTACCTGGACTACTTCATGGGTGGGGCGAACAGCATCCGCGGGTACGGCGTGACCGACCTCGGCGAGGAGCTCTCGGGCAAGAACCAGCTGCTGGGCACGGTGGAGTACTCGTTCACGGTGATCCCCCTGCGGCGGTGGGACCTGTGGAGGATCTCGCTCCGGCTCGGGGCGGAGCTCGCGGTGTTCGCCGACGCGGGCATCGCCTGGAGCGAGTCGCGCGACTTCACCCTGCGTCGCACCCGCGGGGGACTCGGGGGCGGCTTGCGCCTCCTGGTGCCGGGCTCGGAGATGGTGCGCCTGGACGTGGGGTGGAGCCCCGACTACGGTTTCCACTTCCACTTCGCGAACGGCACCAAGCCGAAGGCGCAGCGCGCGCGGCTGCGGTGAGGAGCTTGACGTGGCGCTGCCAATTCCCTTGTTTCCAAGAATCAGGGTCCGATAGAACGATGCACATGAAACCCGTCTCTCGCTTCACCGTCGCTCTCACCCTTGCCTCCGCCGCGCTCGCCGTGGGCGCAGCCTACGAGGCGCCCCGCACGTTCCAGGCCTCCGAGCTGCTCACCCCGGCGCAGATCAAGGGGCCGCATCACCAGGTGGCCGCCGCGGTCCCGACCGAGGGCTACCTCCAGATCTTCTCGATCAAGACCGACTACGGGCCGCTCGAGGCCGAGGGCAAGAGCATGCTCCTCGTGCGCCTGCACGAGGTGAGCGCGCTCGCCGAGCTCGATCAGGTGTCGAAGAGCGAGGTGTTCGTGAAAGCGGCGGGCGCGTCCGTCGTCAACGTGGGCAAGGGAGCGGCCGCCGCGGTGACGGATCCGGGGGCCACCGCGAAGGGCGTCGGCAAGGGCCTCAAGCGCTTCGGCACCAACCTCGGCCGCAAGGCCACGCGGGCCGGCGACCAGGCCGCGGAGTCCGTGAAGAAGGACGACGACGAGAAAGCCGAGAAGTCCACCACCGACCAGGTGGCGGCGGCGGGGACCGGGGTCGCCCACTCCATGCTCGGCGTCAACGCCGGCGCACGGCAATGGGCGCAGAAGGTCGGCGCCGACCCGTACACCACGAACCCGGTCCTCAAGAAGGCGCTCGTGGACATCGGCAAGGTCGACGCCGCGGGCGGGCTCGCCGCCAAGATCGCGGTGCCCATTCCCATGGTCGTGAGCGGGACCGCGGCCGTCGGCAACCTGGTGTGGAGCCAGGACCCGGAGGCGCTGCTCAAGCTCAACGAGCAGAGGCTGAAGGAGACAGGGGTCGACGGCAAGACGATCAAGCAGCTGTACCTCAGCAAGGGCTTCTCGCTCACGCTGCACACGCGCCTCGCCGCGGCGCTCGGCGAAGTGAGCGTCCCGGGGTGCGCCGACTACGTCGCGACGGCCGCGGAGGCGGACACCGAGCGCGAAGCCGCCTTCTTCGTGGAGAGCGCCGAGATGCTGGCCCGCCTCCATCGGACGGAGCCGGTCGCCGCCATCCTCCAGGATTCGCGGGCGATGGTGGCGAAGACGAAGGACGACAGGGTCGTTGTTCTGCTCCCCCTCGATTGGATCAGCTGGACGGAGGCGTACGCGAAGGCCCTCACCGACGTCGAGACGCGCGCGAAGAAGGAGCTCGGGGCCGCCAAGCTCGAGCTGCGCATGACCGGGACGATGTCTCCGGCGGCGAAGAAGGAGATGGCCGCACGCGCCTGGAAGGTCGTGAAGAAGGTCCCCTCGACGTTCGACGTGGTGAAGGCGCGCGCGACGGCCGCGGTGACGAAGTAGCCCGACGAGCGGCTGCTGGGCTCGGCCCATCGCCCTCCCCGGCAGCTGGCCGACACGACGTACCGGGTGCGTTTCGACGTCGAGATCGCCACCGCGGTCCCGGCGGGCTGTGGGGGGGTGGGCGGCGCGCCGGGGGAGAGCGTCACGGTAAAGGCGGGAGTGTCCCTGGTGGCAGGCGACCCGCGCCCCCCCACCAGACCGCGTCGATTCGCATGGTAGAATCTACCCGAGCAGGAGGTAGGAGGTAGTCCTGGCATTGAGCATCAAGAACGCCCAGGCGGAGCGCCTCGCAAAGGAGCTGGCCCGAGAGAGTGGGAAGACCGTCACTTCCTCGGTGATCGATGCCCTCGAGCAGGCCCTGCTCCGAGTTCGGGGCCGCAGGACGGCCCCGTCGGTCCGGGACGCCATCCTGGAGGTGTCGGAACGGTGCGCCGCACTCCCGGATCTCGACACGCGAGCCCCCGAGGAAATCCTGGGCTACGACCAGCGCGGGGTCTTCGCCTGATGGTCGTCGATTCCTCGGCGATCCTCGCGGTCCTCTTCAAAGAGCCGGAGCGCGATGCGTTCGCCACCGCGATCGCCGACGCGGGCACCCGCCTCGTGAGCAGTGTGAACGCTCTCGAGGCCGCCATCGTCGTCGCCGCGCGGAAGGGACCTTCCGGGGTCCGCGAGCTCGACCTCTTCTTCCACCACGCGGGGATCGAGGTCGTGTCGTTCACGGAGGCACACCTTGGACTCGCCCGCGAGGCATGGGAGCGATACGGAAAGGGCCGCCACGCCGCGGGCCTGAATCTGGGTGACTGCTGCGCCTACGCGCTGGCGCGGCACTCCGGTGAGCCTCTCCTGTTCAAGGGCGAGGACTTCGTCCGCACGGACGTCCCCCGCGCCGTCTGACCGCCTCCCGTCCTCGCAGCGCCTGTGCTTCGCCCTGGCTCTCTGGAACGAGCGGGACCCCATCCTGAAGGAGCGGGCGTTCGGGTTCACGAACAGCCAGGGGAACCACGGCGAGGACGTCAAGGAGTGCTACCTCTACTTCCACTCGACGCACGCATGACTGGGACGATGTCTCGGGCGGCGAAGAAGGAGATGGGCGCGCGCGCCTGGAAGGTCGTGATGCACGTCCCTCCTCACCACCGGCAGCCTGCTACCATGGGTCATGGCATTTCTGCGCCCGCGCGACGAACGGCCTGACTTCTCCACGAGGCGCAGGATCCACACCGTCGTGCGCTGCCCGCTGAACGGACACCAGGTCGGGGCCTGCCGGGGTCTGTGCGAGCCGTCGCCCGAGGGCGACGGCCTGTGCGGTCGGCTCGCCCCCCACGCCCTCATCGGGCGGACGCAGGCCGCCATCGCCGCCCACAACGAGCAGAAGGGCGGCAACGTGCTCTGGGTGCGGGCGGTCTCGCCCCGGAGACCGCCCCGCGCCCTCGGCGAGACCGAAGCGACTCGGCGCAGCCGCTAGTCAGAGGCCGCGCGACGTGCTTCCGAAGGCGGGGTGAGGTCTTCACCCTGGGTGTCGTTCATTCAACTCTGATGTGATGGACCCCTCCTGAAACGACTCGATCGGCATCGATGTGCCAGAGTCGCTGGTGATTACCAGAAACCAGGAGGGATCCGAGATGGAGCGTACTACCGTTGCTGTAGACCTGGCAAAGACAGTCTTTACAGATTGCAGTTTCGCGTCGACCGGGCAAGACGGCCGAAACGCGCCGGTTGCGGCGGAGCCAGCTCCCCGTCTTCTTTGCGCAGTTCCCGAAGTCGGTCGTGGTGATGGAAGCGTGCGGGAGTGCGAGCTTCTGGGGGAGGAGGTTCGAGTCGATGGGGCACGAGGTGGTCCTTCTCCCGGCATCGCAGGTTCGCCCCTACGTTCCGCGGAACAAGACGGACAGTGCTGATGCGAAGGCGCTGCTGGAGGCTCACCGTAACGAGGCCATTCGACCTGTCCCAATCAAGTCAGTTGGCCAGCAGACGCTGGCGGCCCTGCACCGCTTCCGCTCGGGTTGGATGGCCGAACGGACGGCTCGGATCAACGGCCTCCGAGGCGTGCTGCGCGAGCAGGGGATTGTGATTCGGGTGGGAGCGCCACGCGTGGTCCCTGCGGTCACGGCACTGGTGGAGGATGCGGACTCAGATGTGCCTGATGGGCTACGTCATGCGCTGTGGGAGGTGTGCCAGGAGATTCGAGAGCTGGAGAGGCGCATCAAGGACGTCAGCAGGCAGCTCGAGACCTTGGCGAAGCAGTTTCCCGCCTATGAACGGCTTCGCACGATCCCCGGAGTGGGACTGCTGACGGCGACGGCGGTGCTGGCATTTGTGGGAGACGTTCGGCGCTTCACCACTGGGCGCCACCTCGCCAGCTACCTGGGCTGACGCCCAATGAGCGCTCGAGCGGCCTCACACGACACCTGGGGGGCATCTCGAAGCGTGGTGACCGCTACCTGCGGATGCTCCTCGTCCACGGTGCCAGATCGGTCTTGTTCGCCTCCCGACGGCAGGAACACCCGGAGAGACTCCGGGTCTGGGCCATGGAACTCGAGAAGCGCAGTGGCTTCAACAAGGCATCCGTTGCTCTCGCCAACAAGCTGGCCAGGATCATCTGGACCGTCTGGAGAGAAGACGAAGCCGTCTATGTTCCTTATCCCTGCGCCGCCTAGCGCCGCAGGAACTCTGTTCCCACCCCCACGGGCCGCTATGCACTTGATGACTGAAGAGGTCGGACCCCGGGGGCGGGCAAGCCGGAACGGCGCCCTGGCTCTCGTAGCCGGAACTCCGATTGGCTCCCGCCCGCGCGGATCTCATCATGGCCCGGAGTGGTTGATCCAACCCAGGAGGCCGAAGATACGTCTGCAGTCCGTCCCTCCTTCAGCGCAAGGGCCAGGCTCCTCGAGAAGCACGCCTATGAACTGATTCCCAGTGTCAGCTTGACGGAGGGGTCCAGATAGGCGCCCCGAGTTGAGCGATTGCGCGCCGCGAATGGGGGGAGTCGTCCAGGCTTCCCGTCGGCGGGCCATCATGAAGACAACACACACTCAGACCTCGAGACCCGAGCTGAGGTACTGAACCCAGGTGAACAACCTCTCCGAAAACCAGACGCTCGCCCTCCACTTCGTCCGTGTTGTCGGGGTTGGCCGAATTGTCACGTTGACGGAGAGCCCCTGAGGCATAGTTTTAAAGTCGGCGAACTATTAACGCGGTTAACCGATGCCCGGTGAGGCGACACGTCGCGACTCGGGTCCTCGGGGGAGCGTGAGGGCCGGGGGGGACGTGGGCCTCCTCGGCCTTCTGCGTCAGACCCACATCTTCGCCTCCACCGTGCGGGAGATCCTGGAGGTGAAGCTCCTGCGCGAGGTCAGCGAGGCTCCCCTCTCGCTTCCCCAGCTCCAGCTCCTCAAGCTGATGGCCCGCGACGGCCAGCACCAGGTCTCGGAGGCGGCCCACTTCCTCGGGGTCAGCCCTCCCGCCGCCACCAAGAACATCGACAAGCTCGAAGGGCTGGGTCTGGTCGTCCGGGAGCGGTCGACGGGGGATCGTCGGGCCACCCTGCTCTCGGTGAGCCCGAAGGGACGTCGTCTGGTCGAGGAGTACGAGCGGAGGAAGGCCCAGCTGGTGACCCCGGTGCTCGAGCGGTTCCGGCCCGAGGAGCTGGCCCAGCTCACGACGCTCATGGAGCGCTTCTCGGTCTCGCTCCTCGAGCGCGAGACCCCGGAGGCGGGTTTCTGTGCGCGCTGCTGCGGGTACGTGGAGTCGGGATGTCCCGTCGACTGGTTGCTGGGCGACTGCGCGTTCCGCAAGCTCCGCGGCCCGACACCCAGGGAGAAGAAGGGGGTGCGCCCGTCTTGAGCGGGGCCGGCCCCCGGTGAGAAGGAACGAGATGAAATACTGGCGAAAACCCCTGGACCTCGACGAGGTCAAGATCCCTCACGGCGACGTGTACGTCGTGGTGGAGCGCTGCAAGGGCTGCGGCTTCTGCGTGGAGTACTGCCCCAAGGACGTCCTCGCCCTCTCCGAGGAGTTCAACCGCAAGGGCTATCACCCGCCAAAGGTGGTCAAGCACGGCGAATGCGTCAACTGCAACCTCTGCGAGATGATCTGCCCCGACTTCGCCATCTTCAGCATGCCCTCGGACACGCCTGAGAAGAACCCGAAGACCCTGACGATGGACAACGGCAAGGAGGCCCACCTTGAAAGCTGATCCCGCGGGTGTCCTGACCGGCGTCCACTACCTGGACGGCGACTTCGCCTGCGGCGAGGGGGCGATGGCCGCCGGCTGCCGCTTCGTCGCCGGCTACCCCATCACACCCTCCACCGAGGTGGTGGAGCGCATCTCCCGTCGCTTCCCCATGATGGGCGGCACCTTCATCCAGATGGAGGACGAGCTGGCCAGCATGGCGGCGGTGGTGGGAGCGGCCTGGACGGGCACGAAGTCCATGACCGTCACCAGCGGGCCCGGCTTCAGCCTGATGATGGAGAACATCGGGCTCGGGGCGATGATGGAGACCCCCTGCGTGGTGGTGAACGTCCAGCGGGGCGGGCCCTCCACCGGGCTGCCAACCATGGTCGGCCAGGCCGACATGATGCAGGCGCGCTGGGGCTCCCACGGGGACTACGAGCTCATCGCGCTGTGTCCTCGCTCGCCCCAGGAGGCGTTCGACTTCACCATCGACGCCTTCAACCTGGCCGAGACCTACCGGGTGCCGGTCCTGGTGATGATGGACGAGTGTGTGGGACACATGACCGAGAAGGTCGTGATCCCGCCGGCCGAGGAGATCGACATCGTCCCCCGGAAGCTGACCCAGAAGCCGCCGGGGGCGTTCGTGCCCTACGAGACGAACGGCAGCATGGTCCCCGAGTTCGCCCGGGCCGGGGACGGCTACCGCTTCCACACCACCGGCCTCACCCACGACGAGCGGGGCTATCCCGAGATGAGCGCGGAGTGCCAGGAGAAGTCGGTGCGGCGCCTCGTGGAGAAGATCCGCGGACGGGCCGACGAGATCACCCGCTTCGTGGAGCTCGACACCGAGGGGGCGGACGTCGTGGTCGTGAGCTACGGCATCACCTCGCGGGTGGCCCGCATGGGGGTCGAGCTCGCCCGCAAGAAGGGGATCAGGGTCGGCGTGATGCGGCTCGAGATCGTCTGGCCCTTCCCGGAGACGCGCATCCGCGAGCTCTCGAAGAAGGTGAAGGCCTTCGTGGTGCCGGAGATCAACTATGGGCAGATCGTGCTCGAGGTCGAGCGCTGCGCGGCCGGTCGCGCGGCCGCGGTCCTGGTCCCCCACGGCGGGGGCGGGGTCCACGACCCCGAGGACATCTGCGCCGCCATCGTGGGAGCAGCGAAATGAGCACCACCGTCACCGAGGACTTCCACACCGACGTGGACGCCGGCGAGCACCCCATCGCGCCCTTCCTGCGCATGGACCGCATGCCCCACATCTGGTGCCCGACCTGCGGCATCGGCACCGTGGTCAAGTGCTTCGCGAGCGCCCTCGAGCAGACGCAAGTCGACCTGGACAAGGTGTCGATCGTCTCCGGCATCGGGTGCACCGGTCGCGTCGCGGGATACATGAAGCTCGACGCCTTTCACGCCACGCACGGGAGGGCCATCCCCTTCGCCACGGGCCTGAAGCTGGGCCGACCCGAGCTGCTGGTCACCGTCTTCTCGGGGGACGGCGACCTCTCGGGGATCGGGGGCAACCACCTGATCCACGCCGCCCGCCGGAACCTCGACATCCTCTGCATCCTCGTGAACAACTTCATCTACGGGATGACCGGCGGGCAGAACGCGCCCACCACCCCGGTCACCGCGCGCTCGTCGACGATGCCCTACGGCAACTTCGAGCACCCGTTCAACCTCGTGCACCTGGCCGCGAGCTGTGGCGCCCCCTACGTGGCCCGGTGGACGAGCCTGCACATCCGCCGGCTGACGAAGACGTTCGCCGAGGCGCTGGGCCGGAAGGGCTTCCGGTTCATCGAGGTGATCGCCCCCTGCTCGACGCTCTACGCGCGGCTCAACAAGCTGGGCTCGGGCCTGGACCTCATGCGCTTCTACCACGACAACGCCGAGATCCGGCACGGAGCCGACACCCGCGAGGCGGCCATCGACTTCCAGGGGCGCATCCTGTGCGGCAAGTTCGTCGACGTCGAGAAGCCGACCTTCACCGAGCTCATGAACGAGCACTACGAGAGGACCCTGGGCGAGCGCTACGTACCGATGAAGCCCGAGGGAGGGTGGATCCATGAATAGGACCGAGATCCGCGTCACTGGCTACGGGGGGCAGGGCGTGGTGCTCTGCGCCTACATCATCGGGCGGGCCCACGCCGTGAACGCGGGCAAGCACTCCACCATGATCCAGAGCTTCGGCCCCGAGGCCCGGGGTTCGGCCTGCTCCGCGACCCTCGTCCTTTCGGACGAGGAGATCCTCTACCCCTACATCCGCCGCCCGGACATCTTCGTGGCCATGTCGCTCGAGGGCTACGACAAGCACCGGGACGAGCTGAAGCCGAAAGGGACCCTCGTCTACGAGAAGGACCTGGTGCCGGCCCGGCTCAAGAAGGGCCAGCGCTCCTTCGGCATCTCGTCGACCCGCATCGCCGAGGGCCTGGGACGGACGCTGGTCCAGAACATCGTGATGCTGGGCTTCTTCGCCGCGGTCTCGAAGGTCGTCTCCCGGGAGCAGTTCCGCGAGGCGGTGGAGGCGTCCGTGCCCACGGGGACGGAGGAGCTGAACCTGAAGGCCTTCGACGCGGGCTGGGCGTACTTCGAGGAGCGCTACGGGGCCGACGCGGCCTCCGGAGACGCGGTGGCGGCGGCGGCGGTGGTCAGCCCGGTGGCCTGATTTCGAGCGGGCCTCCCGACTCGGGGAGGCCCTGGAGGAGGACGTGGACCTCGAGTCCCTGAAGCCGGAGAACGAGCCGGAAGCGACGATGATGACGGACGACGTCGAGGACCAGGCGCCCGTGCAGAAGCGGGCCCTGGTCATCGGCGGGGGGATCGCCGGCATCCAGGCCGCCCTCGACCTGGCGGGCGCACGGATACCGGTGACCCTGGTGGAGAAGTCGCCGTCCCTGGGCGGGCGCATGGCCCAGCTCGACAAGACCTTCCCCACCATGGACTGCTCGATCTGAATCCTGGGCCCCAAGGCCCTGGATGCCGGTCGGCATCCGCTCATCGACGTCGTCACGAACGCCGAGGTCACCGGCTGCGAAGGCGAGCCCGGGGACTTCCGGGTCCGGGTTCGCAAGCACCCCCGCTACGTCCGTGAGGACCTGTGCGTGGCCTGCGGGCTCTGCGTGGACGCCTGCCCCCAGGTGGGCGGAAACGAGTTCGACGTGGGACTCAAGGCCCGCAAGGCGATCTACCGCCCCTTCCCCCAGTCCGTCCCCGCCGCCTACGCCATCGACCCGGACGTCCTGCCTCAACTTCCTGAAGCACCTCACCGAGAAGCAGCGCATCCGGCTCGGGAAGGTCGAGCGCCTGAAGAAGAGGAAGCGGCCCGAGTACCCGCCCAACATCCTCGTCTGCGGGCACTGCGAGACGGCCTGCGACGTCCACGCCATCGACTTCGACATGCTGCCCGAGGACCTCGATCTCCACGTGGGCTCGGTGATCGTGGCCGTGGGCTTCCAGGAGTTCGACGCCCGCAAGCTCGGCAACTACGGATACGGACGCTTCCCCAACGTCGTCACCAGCCTCGAGCTGGAGCGGATGCTCAACGCCTCCGGGGTCACCCGCGGGCACGTGGTGCGGCCCTCGGACGGGAAGACCCCGCGGCGCATCGTCTTCGTCCAGTGTGTCGGGGCCCGAGGCGAGGGAGGACGTCCCTACTGCAGCCGCTTCTGCTGCATGAACGCGGTGAAGGACTCGATGCTGCTGCGTCAGCACGACCCCGAGGTTCAGGACGTCACCGTCCTCTACACGGACATGCGGGCCTTCGGGAAGGGCTTCGACGACTTCGTGAAGCGCTCCCTCCAGGAGCAGAGCGCCCGCTACGTTCGCGGCCGCCCGGCCAAGATCGAGCGCCTGGCCGCGGACGACACCCTGGAGGTCTTCGTCGAGGACACCCTGGGGCACGAGCAGCGCCGCATCCCCGCCGATCTCGTGGTCCTGTCGGTGGCGGCGGCGCCGAACGAAGGCGCGCGAAAGCTCGCCCGGGCGCTGGGCATCGAGACCGATCGCTACGGCTTCATCGCCCGGGAAGATCCGGCCGTCTCCGCGGTGGAGACCCGCCGGGAGGGCGTCTACGTCTGCGGCAGCGCGGTGGGACCCCAGGTCATCCCGGACTCCGTGGCCCAGGCCTCGGCGGCGGCGGCGCGCGCCCAGCTCTACCTCGCTGGCCAGCGCGTCGAGACGACCCAGGCCCCGCCCGAGCCCATGGACCTCGCCGGTCCCCCGCGGGTGGGTGTCCTCGTGTGCCACTGTGGCGTGAACATCGGTGGGGTGCTCGACGTGGAGGCACTGGCTCGGGAGGCCGAGAGCCTGCCCGGGGTGGTGGCCGCGAAGACGCACCTGTTCGCCTGCTCCACCGCCGGGCAGGAGGAGATGATCGAGCTGGTCCGCGAGCACGGCCTGAACCGCGTGGTGGTGGCCGCCTGCACGCCCCGCACCCACGAGCCGGTCTTTCGGGAGGGCCTCGCCCGCATCGGCTTCAACCCGTATCTCCTGGAGATGGTGAACATCCGGGACCAGTGCTCCTGGGTCCACAGCCGGGAGCCGGACGCCGCCCAGGAGAAGGCGCGGACGCTCGTCCGCATGGGCGTGGCCCGGGCCCGCCACCTCCAGCCCCTGCAGGAGTCGAAGGCGCCCATGACGCGGGCGGCCCTCGTGGTGGGCGGGGGCATCGCCGGGATCCAGGCCGCCACCGACCTGGCCGTGCAGGGCTTCCCGGTGACCCTGGTCGAGAAGCGGGGACGCCTGGGCGGGCGTCTGGCCGCCCCCCACCTGAAGTATCTCTACCCCAACATGCGGCCGGCGGCGGAGGTCCTCGAGGCCAAGCTCGACCGGCTGCGGAGAAGCGGGGCCCGCGTCCTCCTCAACACCGAGGTCGCGGCCGTCCGAGGCTTCGTGGGCAGCTTCGAGGTGGATCTCGCGGGTCCCGTCCCCGAGACGCTGCCGGTGGGTGCCCTCGTCCTGGCCATCGGGGCCGACCTCCACGACCCCCAGGGCGAGTATCGGCTACGGCGAGCTGCACCAACGTGATCACCAGCGACGAGCTGGAGCGCGTCTTCTGCGAGAGCGCGGACGAGGGACCCGTCGGGGGCGAGCGCCCGGCCTCGGCCTCGTTCATCCTCTGCGTCGGCTCCCGCGAGGCGGAGGGGAGCTGCACCGGCTGCTCGCGGTACTGCTGTCCCACCGCCATCAAGCAGGCCACGCTGCTGGCCCGGCGGGGCATCGACACCACCGTCTTCTATCGCGACATCCGGACGGTGTCGGGGGGCGCGGAGGAGATGTACCGCGAGGCCCGGGGGATGGGCGTCCTGTTCGTGCGGGTGCCCGCGGATCGGAAGCCCGAGGTCGTGGGCAACGGACGCGCCGAGGTGGTTCGCTGCCACGACGAACTGCTGAACCGCACCGTGGAGGTGCCGACCGACCTCGTGGTGCTCAGCGTGGGGATGCGGCCGCGCCAGCCCGACACGAAGAAGCTCCACGAGATGCTCAAGGCCAGCGTGGGGTTGGACGGCTTCTTCCTCGAGCGCCACCCCGAGCTCGCCCCCGTCGAGACCGCGGTGGAGGGGGTCCTCCTCGCCGGAACCGTCCAGGGCCCCAAGGACATCGTGGACAGCGTGGCCCAGGCCTCGGCCGCCGCGGCCAAGGCCTCCGTCTTCCTGGCCCACGACGAGGTCACCCTGAACCCGGCGGTGGCCCAGGTGGACGAGGAGCGTTGCCGGGCCTGCGGCGAGTGTACGGAGATCTGCCAGTTCCACGCCCCCGAGCTGGTGGCCACCGCCGACGGCGCCTACGCCGCCCGCATCAACGCGTCGCTGTGCAAGGGGTGCGGCACCTGCGCGAGCTGGTGCCCGTCCGGGGCCATCACCTGCCACCACTTCACCGACCGTCAGATCACCGCCCAGATCGACGCCTTCTTCGCGGAGGAGGCCGCGCCATGAGCGCCACGTCCACTTCGAAGGGCTGGAACCCGCGCCTCGTGGTCTTCGCCTGCAACTGGTGCTCCTACGCCGGCGCCGACACCGCCGGGGTCTCCCGCATCCAGCACCAGCCCCACTTCCGGATGATCCGGGTGATGTGCTCGGGACGCATCCAGCCGGGGTTCGTCCTGCGGGCCTTCGAGAAGGGGGCGGACGGGGTGCTGGTCTCGGGCTGCCACTTCGGGGACTGCCACTACGTCTTCGGGAACGAGAGGGCGGTGGAGCAGTTCGAGAAGACGAAGAGCGTGGTGAAGATGCTGGGCCTCGAGGAGGGGCGGCTCCGCCTGGAGTGGATCAGCGCCGCCGAGGGGGCACGCTTCGCCCAGGTGATCGACGAGTTCATCGAGCAGCTCCGGGTGCTGGGGCCAAGCCCGCTGGGTGGAAACGGCCGGCCCGTCGAGGCTGCGTCGGAGGCGGAGGAGGTGGAAGCCCGTGTCTGAGCTCCAGGCGGTCACCGGCGGCACGCGGACCTGGGCCTGCTACGACTGCGGCAAGTGCACCGCGACCTGTCCCATCTCCCGGGCGGGCGCGCCCTACAGCCCCCGGCGCCACGTCCTCGCCGCGAACTCCGGTCTCAAGGCGGAGGTGCTCGAGGACGGGAGCTCCCTCTTCACCTGCCTCACGTGCAGCCTCTGCGACAGCCGCTGTCCGGCCGACGTGGCCTACACCCCCCTCGTCCAGAAGCTGCGCGAGATGGCCTACAAGGAGGGCGTCGAGCCCGACTGCCCTCACGGCGGGGCGCTCCAGTCGCTGATGCGGATGATGGCCCGGGGCGGGACGCAGCAGGACCGCCTGGGCTGGCTGACCGGGGAGCTGAAGACGACGCCCGACCAGGGCGAGGTCTTCTACTTCACCGGCTGCACGATGTACTTCGACGCGCTCTTCCCGGAGCTCGAGGCCCGGACCCTCGACGGGACCCGGGCCGCGGTCCAGGTCATGAACCGCCTGGGCATCACGCCCGTGGTCTCGCCCGAGGAGCGGTGCTGTGGCCACGACCTCCTGTGGAACGGCGACCGCAAGGGCTTCGAGGCCCTGGCGCGTTTCAACGTGGACCTGCTGAAGAGGAGCGGGGCCAAGACGCTGGTGGCCTCCTGCGCGGAGTGCGTCCGGACCTGGAAGCTCGACTTCGAGCCCTTCTTCGAGGGCACGCCCCCGAGGATCGTGCACGTCTCCGAGCTCCTGGCCGAGCGTCTCGGGGAGCTGCCCCTCGAGGGAAACGGCGGGCGCAAGGTGACCTTCCAGGACCCGTGCCGCCTGGGGCGCCATCTCGGCGTGTACGACGCCCCGCGGGACGTCCTCGACGCCCTGCCCGGGGTCGAGCGGGTCGAGATGCCGCGGTCGGGCAAGAGGGCCCAGTGCTGCGCGGGAGGCACCTGGTCCCACTGCGACCGCTTCGCCAAGTCGATCCAGGTCGAGAGACTGAAGGAGGCACGGGCGACGGGGGCGGACGTCCTCGCCACCGCCTGCCCCAAGTGCCAGATCCACTACCGGTGCGCGATGAAGGACCCGAACCTCGGCGGCGAGATCGGGATCGAGATGCGGGACCTGGCCCAGCTGGCCCTGGAGGCCCTGGGAGAAGAGGACACCTCGCATTGACGGAAGACGTGACCGACGGAAGGGGCCCGACGAGGGGGCCATGGACAAAGGAAGGACAGCATGAGTCCTGAGCCGACCAACGGGGATCTGAGGGTCGGTGTCTTCGTCTGCGACTGCGGGCTGAACATCGCGGGAACGGTGGACTGCGGGGCGGTGACCGCCTACGCCGAGACCCTCCCCGACGTCATCTGCGCAGTTCGCAACAAGTACACCTGCGCCGACCCCGGTCAGAACGAGATCAAGGCCGCGATCCACCAGCACAAGCTGAACCGGGTCGTGGTCGCCTCCTGCACGCCGCGCATGCACGAGCCGACCTTCCGGCAGTGCGTGCTCGAGGCCGGTCTCAACCCCTACCTCATGGAGATGGCCAACCTCCGTGAGCACTGCTCCTGGGTGCACCCCGGCGACCGCGAGGGCGCCACCGCCAAGGCCATGGATCTCGTGGCCAGCGCGGTGGCCAAGGCGCGGCTGCTCGAGCCCCAGGAGGAGATGGAGGTGCCCGTCACGAAGCGGGCCCTGGTCATCGGGGGTGGGGTGGCCGGTATCGAGGCCGCGCTCGAGCTGGCCGACGCCGGGCATCCGGTCACACTGGTCGAGAAGGAAGCGTCCATCGGCGGGATCATGGCCCAGCTGGACAAGACCTATCCCACCATGGACTGCTCCATATGAATACTCGGCCCTAAGGCCATCGATGCCGGTCGGCATCGGAACATCGAGCTGCTGACGTACTCGGAAGTCCAGGACGTTGCCGGCTACATCGGCAACTTCACGGTCAAGATCCGCAAGAAGGCGCGCTACGTCGACGCCACCGCATGCAACGCCTGCGGCGACTGCGCCGCCGTGTGCCCGGTGACCCACCCCGACGAGTACCAGATGGGTCTGTCCTCGCGGAAGGCCATCTACATCCCCTTCCCCCAGGCGGTGCCCTGCTCCTACATCCTGGACATGGACCACTGCCTCGGGAACAACCCCATCGCCTGCGGAAAGTGCGCGGACGTCTGTGAGAAGCAGGCCATCAACTACGACGACGTGGACGAGGTCGTGACCCGGGAGGTCGGGGCCATCATCGTGGCCATCGGTCTCGACGTGTACGACCCGACGGAGATGGACGAGTACGGCTACACCCGCTACGCGAACGTCATCACCTCCATGGAGTTCGAGCGGCTGATCTGCGCCGGCGGACCGACCGCCGGCCACTTCGTGCGCCCCGGGGACGGCCAGCGCCCCAAGCGCATCGGCTTCGTCCAGTGCGTGGGCTCGCGCAACCCGAAGATCGGGCGGCCCTGGTGCTCGAACATCTGCTGCATGAACACGGTCAAGGACACCCTTCTCCTGGCCGATCACTACCCCGACGTGGAGAACGTGGTCTACTACCAGGACATCCGCGCCTTCGGGAAATCCTTCGAGGACATGTTCCAGCGGTCGAAGGAGGCGGGGACCCGCTACGTGCGGGGGCTCCCCGGGGACGTCGAGGAGGACCCGACGACGGGGAACCTGCTCGTCACCGTGGAGAACACCACCAGCGGCAAGCTCGAGCGCCACGAGCTCGACATGCTGGTCCTGTCGGTGGGCGTGGAGCCGCCGAAGGACCTGGCGAAGATCTCGAGCCTGCTCACCCTCTCCAAGACCTCCGACGGCTTCCTCATGGAGTCCCACCCCAAGCTCAAGCCGGTGGACGCGCCCACGCGGGGGGTCTACTTCGCCGGCTTCTGCGAGTCGCCCAAGGACATCAAGGACTCGGTGTGTCAGGCGGGGGCGGCGGCCTCGCGGTCGGGGGCGCTCCTGAACGCGGGCAAGATCACCATCGAGGCCATCACCAGCCAGATCGACCCGGAGAGCTGCACGAAGTGCGGGGTCTGCGCGCGGGTCTGCCCCTACGGCGCCATCGTCTGGAAGAAGGGGGAGGTCGCGACCGTGGTCGAGGCCGCCTGCGCCGGGTGCGGGGCCTGCGGGGCGAGCTGCAAGTTCGGCTCGATCACCATGCGCCACTTCACCGACCAGCAGCTGGTGGCCCAGGTCCACGCCATCCTCGCCGAGAAGCCCAAGGACAAGGTGATGGTCTTCGCCTGCAACTGGTGCTCCTACGCGGGCGGGGACATGGCGGGGATCTCCAGGATCCAGTACCCGGCGACCAACCGGGTGATGCGGACCATGTGCTCGGCCCGGGTGTCGGAGGAGATGGTCCTGGAGGCCTTCCGGGTCGGAGCCCCGGTGGTGCTCGTCTCCGGCTGCCACTACGCCGACTGCCACTACATCAACGCGAACCGCCAGACCGTCCAGCGCGTGCAGCACCTGTGGGACACCCTCGAGCGCAAGGGGGTGCGCCCGGAGCGCCTCCAGCTCGAGTGGATCAGCGCCGCCGAGGGACAGAAGTTCGCCAAGGTCATGAAGCAGATGGAGGAGCTGCGGCAGACGGTGACCGACGAGGAGATCGAGCACGCGAGGGAGGCCCTCAAGCCCAAGCCGAAGAAGACGCCGAAGCCGAAGGCCGAAACGGCCGCGGCGCCGGCCCCGTGAGGGAGGAGACCGGTCATGACGGCCACCACGGAGACGTTCCGCTGCATGATGTGCGGTCACGAGTACCAGGAGCGCGTGGAGCGGGGCGAGGACAAGGAGCGCTCCTGCCCGAGGTGCCGCTCCAACAGCATCCGGCATCTGAAGAACGCGGGGCGGAAGTGAGCGGCGAGAACCCCGGCCCGGCGGCGGGCGAGGGAACGCCGGGGAAGGGGCCGGTCCGCGTCGACTTCGAGTTCCGCCGTGAGCTCGCCCGCAAGATCGAGGGCAACCTGGCCAGCTTCTGCTACCAGTGCGGGGCCTGCGTGGGGGACTGTCCGGCCGCCACCTACTCCGACCGCTTCAACCCCCGCGAGATCATGCTCGAGGTCCTGTACGGGCTGGGCGAGGAGCTCCTCCAGGAGGACTCCGTCCTCTGGCTCTGCACGAACTGCTACAACTGCCACGAGCGGTGCCCGCAGGAGGTGAAGCCGGTCGAGGTCATCATCTCCCTGAAGAACATGCTGGCCGACCGCGGGATCCTACCGGAGACGGCCAAGCGGATCATCCAGACCTTCGAGACCACCGGGCGAACCACGCCCGGCGGCCCGGCCGTCGACAAGCAGCGCGAGCGCTTCGGCCTGCCGCCTCTCCAGCCTGTCCCGATGGAGGAGATCCAGGCCCTCCTGAAGCCGGAGGCGGAGGCCCCCGAGCCGCTCGTGAGGGCGCCGGCGCCCCGGTCGACCCCGGCCAGAGCGCGCGAAGGAACGAAGCGCTTCGCCTTCTTCCCCGGCTGCCTCATCCCCGCCCGCCACCCCGCCATGGAGTCCGCGATCCGGAGCACGCTCACCAATCTCGGGATCGAGATCGCCGACCTGGAGGGCGCCTCCTGCTGCCCCGACCCCATCTACTTCAAGTCCAAGGACAAGATGACGTGGCTCTCCCTGGCCGCCCGCAATCTCACCCTCGCCGAGGAGCAGGGCCTCGACGTCTTCACCAACTGCTCCGGCTGCACCGCGACGCTGTCCGAGACCCGCCACCTCCTCGAGGACGAGAAGCTCCGTGAGACCGTCAACGGACGGCTGGGGAGGATCGGCCGACACTACGAGGGCACGACCCGGGTGAAGCACGTGGCCGCGCTGCTGCGGGACGAGGTCGGCTACGAGGCGATCCGGAAGTCGGTGAACCGACCGCTGACCGGACTGAAGGTCGCCATCCACTACGGCTGCCACCTGCTCAAGCCCAGCCGCATCATGCAGGTGGACGACCCCAACAACCCCGAGGTCCTGGAGAAGCTCGTGGAGGCCCTGGGCGCCACCCCGGTCCGCCACGCCAACTGGTACCTCTGCTGCGGCAAGGCCTGCCAGGCCGAGGACGTGCCCCTGAACATGATGCACGACCTCCTCGGGGCGGTGCACCGGGAGGAGGCGGAGCTCCTCTGTCTCATCTGCCCGACCTGCTTCGGGCAGTTCGACCACGGCCAGGCCAAGGTCGCCAAGCGGTTCGAAGAGGACTTTCACACACCGGCGATCTACTACCTCCAGCTCCTGGCCTTTGCCCAGGGCGTCCCCTACGACGAGCTGGGACTCGAGCGACAGCGCTTCAAGGTGGACTGCCTGAAGCGCTTCGAGACGTCGGGCGACGCGGAGCAGGCCCCCGCCTGACCGCCCGCTCGCGACGGAGGGAATCATGGAGCTCGACCAGGCCATTCGCACCGCCATCGAGTACGAGGCCGGCGTCCACCGGACGTACCAGGAGGCCATGCAGCGGGCCACGGATGCGAGGGGGAGACGCTTCTTCGAGGTGCTCCGCGACGAGGAGATGGGGCACTTGAAGTACCTGCGGGAGCGGCTCGAGGAGTGGACCGCGACGGGGAAGGTCCAGGTGGCGGTGCTGGAGACCGTGGTCCCGCCCCGCGAGATCATCGACGCTGGCCTCCAGGACATCCGGGAGAGGCTGGCGCCGAACGGCGTCCCCAGGGACCACCACATGACGGAGCTCGACCTGCTGGGCAAGGCCCTGGCCGTCGAGAAGGAGACCAGCGAGTTCTACCAGGAGATGGTCCGCACTCTCGACGGCGACGGCCAGCGGCTCTTCCGGAGGTTCGTGGAGATCGAGGAGGGCCACCAGGCCATCGTCCAGGCCGAGATCGACTCCGTCAGCGGCATGGGCGTCTGGTTCGACACCATGGAGCTGAGCCTGGAAGGGGGGTAGGTTCCCCGCTGGGGAATGACGAGTCAGGGACCGATCGTCCCGGCCTCTGACTCGCCCACGGAGCGCTCGTTGTTCGCTCCGGCCCCGAGGTGCCGGTTCATCCAGTCGAGAATCCGCGTCAGGGCGTCGACCCGGTGCCAGCGCTCGGCGAAGCCGTGCTTCTCCCGGGGATAGACCACGTACTCCACCGGCACCTTCTTCCACACGAGGGCGGCGTAGAGCTCGTCGCTCTGGGCCTTCGGCACGCGGAGGTCCTTCTCTCCCTGGAGGATGAGCGTCGGAGTGTCCGCCCGGTCGACGTGGCCGAGGGGCGAGGCCTCGCGGCAGAGATCGACGTTCTCGTAGCACCAGAGGTCCCAGTGGACGCTGGCGTTCTCGACGGGGATGTCCGACTGCCCCAGAAAGGACTCCCAGCTCGTGATCCCGAACAGGTTCACGCCGGCGGCGAAGCGCTCCGAGTGGCGGGTCACGGCCAGGGCGGTGAAGTACCCGCCGTACGAGCCGCCCATGATGCCCACCCGCTCGGGGTCGACCCAGCCTCTCGCGGCCAGGTGGTCGATCCCGTCGAGCACGTCGACAAACTCCCGGCCCCCGAGGTCCCGATGGTCGGCCTTCGCGTACGCCACGCCGCGGCCGGTGGAGCCGCGGTAGTTGGGAAGGAACACCACGTAGCCCCGCTCCGCGAGGGCGTGGCCGGGCCGCGAGTAGGAGTTGATCCAGCCGTCCAGGAACTGGGACTCGGGCCCTCCGTGGACGATCACCACGAGCGGGTATCGGATCCCTTCCTCGAAGCCCACGGGACGGATCACGATGCCTTCGACCTCGAGGCCATCCCCGGCCGAGTAGCGCACCGTCTCCTGGGCGCCCCGCGGCAGGCCGTCGAGCTGGGGGTTGGATTCGGTGATGCGCCTCGGGGCCTCGCCGGGCCGGCCCACCCACACCTCCGGCGGGAGGGTCGCGGTCGCGCCCGCGAAGGCGCAGCGGCGACCGTCCGCGGACCATTTCACCTCCGTGAAGGCCGCCACCCCCGGGGCGACGACCTCGTCCCGGTCGCCCGTGGAGGGATCGACCCGCCAGATCCCGGTCCGGGTGCCGGTGACACCGGCCAGAGCGATCCGTCCGTCCGGCAGCCAGGCCAGGGACTCACCCGTCTCCTCCCGCGCCCCGGTGAGGTTGACCGGCGCGCCGCCGGCGGCGGGAACGACGAACAGGCTTCCCGCGGAGGGATCCGACCCGTCGACACCCCCGAGCCAGGCCACCGTGGCCCCGTCACGAGACCAGGCCACCTCGCCGATCTTGCCCACCACGGGAACCAGGTCGCGGGCCTCCCCGTCCACGGGCAGGACCCGGATCCGCTTGAACATGTAGGAGTCGTCGGTGCGGTTGCGCTCGGTCACCGTCGCCACGAGGGCGGAGCCGTCCGGGGACCAGTCGAAGGCCCACACGCTGTCCTCCCCCACCGAGGCCAGCCGGGTCGTCGTCTCCGAGGCGACGTCGATCAGCCAGAGCCGGCGTGGACGCAGGTCCTGGTCCACGACGATCTCGTCCCGGCCCGCCTTCTCCGCCTCCTCCCGTTCGAGGCCCTTCGGCTCCTCGGCCACGAAGGCGATCGTCCGGCCATCGGGAGACCACGCCAGGTCGGTCACGGCCAGCCGGTCGTCGGTGAGCGGCCGGGACTCGCCGCCGGCGACGCCCAGCAGGTACACGCGGGCCCCGGCCCCCTCGTCGCCGCGCTGCGAGAGGAAGGCGATCGCCGATCCGTCCGGCGAGAAGCGCGGCTGGCGGTCCCGGGCGTCGGCCCAGGTGAGACGCTGGGGATCGCCGCCGGCCGCGGGCACGCGCCAGAGGTTCGTGTGGGCGGGTCCGGGCTCGGCCCCCGCGCCTCGCCACCGCGTGCGCGTGAAGACGACGTCGGCGCCGTCGGGTGAGAAGGTCACGTCGTCGACGGCAACGGTGTCGACGACTGCTTCCACCGTCCACTGCCAGGAAGGCCCCGCGGCCTCGCCGTCCGGGACGACTGCCGGCGCCGCCAGCAGGAGCCCGCCGAGCAGAGCCCGAGAAGCGACCGCCAGCCGCCGGGCCCGCAATCGTGTGGTCGTCATCAGAAGGGCTCCTCTCCAGCCAATACCGACGTGGATTCTAGCCCGGCGGGCGCGGCCAGGCGTGCCGGGGCCGGGATCAGGACGCCCCCGTCTTCGCGGCCCCTCCGGGCAGCGGCGCCGGGACGTTGAGCACGGGAAGCAGCACGGTGAAGGTGGTGCCCTGACCGTCCCGGCTGCTCACGCGGATGTCGCCCCCGTGGCTGCGGGCGATCCCCAGCGAAACGGAGAGTCCCAGGCCGGTGCCCTTCCCCGTCGACTTGGTCGTGAAGAACGGGTCGAAGATCGACTGGAGGACGTGCTCCGGGATCCCGGACCCGCTGTCGGTCACGTGGATCGCGACGAACCCCCCCTCCACCTCGGTGTCGCTCGAGATCCGCAGGCTGCCCCCCTCCGGCATCGCGTCCACCGCGTTCAGGGCCAGGTTGACGAAGATCTGGCTGAGGTACTGCCGGTCCCCGTTCACGGGGGGCAGGTTGTCCGGGATCTCGACGCTCGCCTTGACCCGCGAGAGCTTGAGCTGATTGGCCACGAGGTTCAGGGACTCGTCGACGATGTCCCGGACCTCCAGGCGCCCCATCTCCATCTCGCCCTCCCGGGCAAAGTCCAGCAGGTTGGCCACGATCTTCCGGGACCGCTCCGCCTGGCCCTCCAGCTCGGTGATCATCTCGAGGCGCTCCTCGTCGGACAGATCGCCGTAGTCCTCCTTGAGCATGGCCGCGGTGAGCATGATGTTGTTGATGGGGTTGTTGAGCTCGTGGGCGACGCCGGCGGTGAGCCGCCCCACCGCTCGTAGCTTGTGGGACTGGACCATGACCTGGTGACGGTGCTCCACCTCGCGGGTCATGTGGTTGAGGGCGACCACGAGGTTGGTGAACTCGTCCCGGTACTTGCGTACGGGGGTGATGGACAGGTCGCCCTGCCCGATCCTCTTCGTGAGCTCCATCAGCCGGTTCAGCCGCTGGATGATGTGTCGCGAGACGAAATCGGCGCCGTACACGGACAAGAGCAGGATCCCGAGCAGGAAGGCCACTGGCACTCCCTTGCTGACCCGGAGGAGGGTGCGCACGGTGTTCCTCTCCCGCTGGGCCAGCTCCAGGGCCGAGGACACGAGCTCGGCCCCGTGGGTCCGCAGGGTCGCCTCGATCTCCGCCCGCTCCTCGGCCCCGTCCTCGGGGCGCGGCCCCTCGATGGCGCGCAGATCGACGATCAGCTCGCGGTAGAGGCGCAGGTGGCCCTCGAGCCGCTCCAGGGAGTCCATCCCCACGATGGAGCCGAACTCGGTCTTCGAGGACGACAGGTGACGATCCGCGGTGTCGATGTGCTGGAGGACGTCCTCCAGGTTCGTCCGGTAGAGGAAGTAGTTCTTCTCGAACCTCCGTGCCTGCAGGATCTCGTTGTTGAACTGGTCGGCGATCTCGATGAACTGGAGTCGTGTCTGCAGGCGCGACAGGATCACCCAGGTGCCGATCGCGGTCCCCGCGGAGAGCACGGAGAAGAGGAGGAAGACCAGGGCCAGGCGGGCACGGATGCTGAAACCCGGCCGCTTCAGCAGGGCCTTGTCGACCTTGAGAGTCAGCTCCTCGGCGTCGTGAGGCGAAGCCGACGTCTCCGCCGCGGCCAGACCGGCAACCGGATCGTCCATCACGCAAACTCCTCGTAGCGTCCGCCGAGGAAGCTCTCCACGAAGGTCGCGACCGTCTCCTCCGAGTGAAGCAGCATGTCGAGCTGACGGGCGCAGCCCATGAGCCGACCCAGGACATCGAGGCCCGCCTCCGAGGCCGGGGCCGGGCGCCGCTGCATCCGCGCGGTCACGAGATCGCCGCGCCTCTCGACGGTGAAGCCCGAGCGCTGGAGGACTCCGGCCAGGAAGACGGCGCGCAGGTCTCGCTGGGACCGGGCCGCGCCCCCTCCCCAGAAGCGGAAGCGGACGTCGTTGCTCTCCGGGATCTCCCCCACCACCGAGTCGATCATGGCGTAGTGATAGGCCATCCGGGAGTTGAAGTTGACGTAGTCCGTGCCGACGATCAGGTAGGCCTCCCGGCCCAGGCTATCCGCCCCCCGATCGGACTCGGTCAGCGAGGAGGTGACCACCGAAGCGAATCCCCGGAGATCGACCTGACGGCGGCCGCTCCAGGTGATCCCGGGTGCCGTCATCCCGCGCCAGAGGGCCCGGAAGGGTCGGGAGAGCACCCGATCGGGGTCCAGCTCATTCGTGTCGCCGTCCTCCGGGGCCACGCCCCCGCCCACGTCGAGGACCCAGACGCCGTCCGGCAGCGGTGCCGCCCTCAGGCGGAGGGCCCCGGCCGGCGAGGCTCCTTCCCTCCACCTCCCGTCCTCGAAGAGGGCCGCCACGCCCCGCTCGTGACACAGACGCACGATGTCGTGGAGAGAACGACAGCCCTTCGGCCGGAACGAAGGGGACGACGGGTCCGTGAGCTCCAGGCGCAGGACGAGCCCGTGGAGGGGGCCTCCGGCCCCGGAGCGCAGCTCCCGCACTCGACGGCGAGCGTCCCGCCCCTCCGCCGGCCAGGCGTCTCCGCGGTAGACGGCGCAGTCGGCGGCGTCGAGGGAGACCGTTCCTCCGCCTCCCAGCCGGACGGCGGCGTCGGGCATGCCGAAGACACTGGGAACCCCGAACTCGCGGGCCAGGGAGGCCAGGTGGCCGGCCAGGCTGCCGTGCTCCGCGACCAGGCCCGCGATCCTCGGGAGCAGGTGCCCCAGCTCGGGGACCGCCTGGGGCACCACCAGGACGGCGTCCTCGGGCACGCGCCCGGCCCGGGCGGGCGTCTCCGCGACGAAGGCCGGGCCGACCGCGCGGCCCCCGACGATGGTGAGCCCGCCGCGCGCGAGGCAGGAGGAGGCCGGCTTCTCCCCGGTGTCGGCCGGGGACGGCCCCGCCGCCAGCGGGCGCGCCTGCAGCAGGAAGGCACGTCCCGTCCCTTCGATCGCCCACTCCAGGTCGAGGGTCTCTCCGAAGGTCGTCTCCACCTCGAGAGCGAGGCGAGCGAGACCCGCGACCTCGTCGTCGGAGAGGACGGGCGAGGCGCCATCGTCTCCGGGCGTACCCGCCACGCGCTCCTCGATCGCGAGGGTCTTCCTCGAGATGCGGGTCGTCTCGGCGTCGACCACTCCCCCGACGAGATCCGCGCCGGGACCCGGGCCCGCGCTGACCAGCATCGTGTCCCTCTCGGGGTGCGCGGGGTCGCGCGTGTAGAGGACACCCGCGGCCCGTGCCGCCACCATGGGCATGAAGAGGACGGCCATCGGGGTCGCCAGCTCGAACAGGCCACAGGCGAGGCGATAGCGGATCACGTGCTCCGAGAAGCTGCTGGCGACCACGCGGCGCCAGGCCGACGGCAGCTCGCGGCGCGGGACACGGAGGAGGGTGTCGAACTGACCGGCGAAGCTGAAGGGGCCGTCCTCGCCCACCGCGCTGGAGCGGACCGCCCACGAGCGAGCGTCGTCCCGTGCCGACGCTTCCAGCTCGATCCCCTCCTCGATCTCCTCGGGGATCGGGGCCTCCAGGACGAGGCGTCGTGCCTCCGCGGCGAGGGCGTCCAGCCGTGCCGCGTCCGTCGCGAGGTCGAGACCCTTCATCAGCTCGCGGAGCCGGGCGCTGGTCTGGCCGTGGGCCAGGAGCCGGGCGCAGGCCGCGGTCGTGACCACGAACCCGTCGGGCACCCGGCCCGGAAGGAGGGCCGAGAGCTCGCCGAGGCGCGCCGCCTTGCCCCCGACCAGGGCCTGGCCCGCCGGGCGACCCTTGGACAGGGGCAGGACCAGGGGATCCGAGAGCAGACGCCGCCTCCCCTCGCCGAGGACACGCCGGATCGCCGACTCGACGTCGGCGTGGACCGCGTAGAGCTTCCGGTAGCGATCACCCGAGAGGATGTTGAGGGTCTGCACCTGCAGCAGCGTGGCCTCGAGGAGCTGCGCCGTCCGCGCCCGGACGACCGGGTCCCCGGGCGAGAGCAGGCGAAGGTCCAGCTGGATCTCGGCCAGGAGCTCGAGCAGCTCCCCGTTGCGGTCGAGGAGGTCACGGAGGGCCTCGTGTCGCGCTCTCAAGCCCGGGGAGACGGCCGTCTGGACCTCGGACATGTGCCGGCTCCGGGGTCAGGCCCTCAGGTCCTCGGCCGCCTTCCGGATGACCTGGCGCAGGTCGTCGGGCTTGAAGGGCTTCGCGATGAAGTCGAAGGCACCCTTGGCCAGCGCCTCGCGGGCCACCTCGACGGTGGCGTACCCGGTGATCACGATGACCCGGGTCCGCGCCGACCGCTCCAGGACGTGCTCGAGCACCTGGATCCCGTCCACCTCCTCCATGCGCACGTCGGTGACGATGATGTCGAACTCCTTCTCGTCCAGGCGCCGCAGAGCGGCACGGCTGTCCTCGAAGACCTCCACCGCGTAGCCGTTCTTCTCCAGGGCCGCTCTCAGCCGCTTGCCCACGATGGGCTCGTCGTCCAGGACGAGAATGCTCAGGCTGTCCTCGCTCACGCTCACCACCTTTCGGTTCACGTCCCGTTCAGCGATACGATCTCTCCGGCTCCCGCAGCAGCGCACCCACCGCCCCGCCCAGCCGCCCGAGCGCGCGTCGCGACTCCTCGGGGCCCCGGCCCTGCAGCCAGGCGGTCAGGCCCGGGCCGAGGTCGAGGCGCCGGAAGCCCTCGCGCGCGACGACCGCTCTCACCGGCTCCCCGGACCTCGAAGAGGCTTCCCGGAGAGCGCAGTACACGCCGTTCGCGGCGGCGTGCTCGCCGAGACCGGCGTCGACCAGCAGGATCCCCTCCGGCCAGCCGACGTCGACGGTCGCGTGCTCCTCGGTGACCACGGCCAGGGCGTGCGCCCCGCGCCCCGACGTCCCACCGGACGCGTGGGCCCCCTCCAGCAGCACGCGGAGGGGAGCCGAGCGGACCCGGTGCCAGTCCAGGCGTGGGCGCCACTCGCTCTCCCCGGCCGACGCCGTCCCCCCTCCGACGTCGACGACGCGGACCGGGGCGGGGAAGCCCGAGCCCACGAGCGACCTTCCGGCGTGACGGCCCCACGACTCGCAGCGGAGACCTTCGAATGACCGCAGCGCTCGCTCGTGGGCCTCCCGCACGACCTCCGCCAGCCGCGGCCCCATCGGGGACGACCCCCGACCCGGCGTCGTGTCTCCGGTGAGGGCCAGAAGCCGGATCGCGGCGCGGAGGAGGCGGTACTCCGGCTCCTCCGGGTGAGCGCCTCCCGCCGTCTCCCCGCCTCCGACCGACGCGCGCGGCCCCGGGGTCGGCTCCTCCCCGACCGCGGGCGGCCGCGCCGCCATCAGCCGGCCGAGGCTGGCGCGCACGGCATCGAGACGGGCGTGAAGCTCGGCGGACGGGGCCCCGGCGAGCACGTTGGAGTCGAAGACGATCTCACGGGCCAGGTCCAGGGTCCGCGAGACGAACGTGGCCACGTAGCTGCGGTCCAGGATCCACTCCCCGCCCAGCTTGTCGGTGGCGTCCTCGGAGAGCTCCACCAGCTCACGGAGATTCCGGATCAGCCGACGGAAGCGCACGGTGTGCACCTTGTGACGAGGCGGGCGCGGCATGGTCGCCAGGATCCGGCCAGCGAGCCGCGAGAGGCGTGACACTGGAGGCTCCCCCGGCCGGTTTCCCCTAGCGCCGAGCGGCCGACGCGGTGACGGCGGCGGCCAGGCTCTGGCGGACTCGCCGCTGGCGCTGGAAGGCCACGGCCACGTTGAAGATGATGACCCCCACTCCGGCGATCCCCGCGGCCACGAGAAGGAACTTGCTGGCCTGATTGAGCTGGACGTCCCAGGTCGGGTCGATGGAGATGAACCCGAGCTGGCGCAGGTAGATGGGGACCGCCACCGCCCGGGACAGCACGCAGATCAGGATCACCAGGCTGGTCACCAGCCGGATGACGACCTCCTTGACGACCTTCGTGCCGTAGGCCCCCACGTAGATGCCGAAGAGCGAGCCCGCGTAGAGCAGCATCGTGAGGCGCAGGTCCACGAAGCCCGCGAAGACGTAGTTGAGCGCACCGAACGCCCCCATGAACATGGCCAGGAACAGCTCGGTCCCCGTGGCCACCGCCGTCGGCACCCCGAAGACGTAGATCATCGCGGGAACGCCGATGAAGCCGCCGACGCCGATCGTCCCCGCGAGGTACCCGGTGGCCAGGCCCACCAGCATCAGGACCCAGAGCGACACCCTCACGTCCGAGACGGGGAAGTACACCAGCGGCAGGAGCCGCAGCCTCGACAGCGCCTCCGCGATCCTGAGCGAGGGACCGGCGGACTCCTCCGAGGAGTGGACGATGTCCCTCAGCATGCTCAGGGCCACCAGCACGAGGATGCACACGAAGACGAGGCTGATGTAGAGGTTGGCGGCCGCGCCTTTCGCTTCCCCGTGGCTGTCTCCCATGGCGAACAGCGTGCTGTTGATCCAGACCGCGAGCCGGATTCCCACGAAGGAGGTCAGGATCAGGAAGACCCCGAGCTTCCGGTCCACGTTGCCCATCTCCCCGTGCCTCCGCGCCCCCATCATGGCCTTGCCGAACTTGTGGGTGATGTTGCTCCCGACGGCGACGACCCCGGGCACCCCGAGGTTCATCATTCCGGGGGTCATGAAGAACGCGCCCCCGCTGCCGATGAAGCCGCTCAGGGTGCCGCCGATGAAGCCGAGCAGGACGACCATGAGGGTGTCGGTGAGGGTGAGGGTGATGAAGTCCTTGTAGATGAGATCGGGCAATGGTGAACCTCTCTCTTCACTCGATCCGGGCCAGCTTCAGGACCGTGCGGGCGAAGCTGCCGTAGACGTAGGCGACGCCGGGAATGAACAGCATCAGTCCGGCCGCGGCCGCGAGCTTGCCCAGGGTGCTCTCCGGGGTGAGGATCCGGAGCACCTCCACCTGATGGGTGAACACGAGCAGGTAGGTCAGGGCCGCGGTGAGCCCGTAGCCCGCCACCCGGGCCAGCTGCCACGGCCCCACGAGGTAGCGCGCCTTCAGGTCCTCGCCCCGGATCACCGGGACCCGGAGGGTGTCGGCGATCCGGGCGGAGAGCTCGCGCGTGAGCCGCTGGCTCACCGCGTGGCCCTTGCTCACGAAGATGTCACCGACCACGACGAGGCTGTAGGGAACCGTGCGATCGATGGCGAGGCTGACGTGCCGCGGGTGGGACATCGCGGTGCGCATGCTGCCGGCGATCCCCCGCCGGGCCAGCTCCTGGAACACCTGCCTCAGGCCCTCGTCGTCACAGGCACCGGGCGTGGGCTCGACCGTCGCGTCGTCCTCGATTCCCCCGTCGACCTCCCTTCGAAGGCCCGGCGGAGGCGGCACGCTCGCCGTCCGCTCGACCGGCCCCTCCGGGCACCCCTCGGCCGGCACCACACGGAGCAGCTCGACCGCGGCCTGCCAGCGTTCCGCGATCTGGACCAGGGACGCGAAGGCCGGCGACGCGGCGTCGAAGCACTCCTGCACCCACAGGACATTGGTGGACGCCAGCGCGCAGCGCAGGTCGCGCACCCCCTCGACCCGGGCCAGCACCTCCGGGATCACCGGGGCCAGGCCCGCGTCCTTCGGCAGGTAGGTCACGGAGAGGGCCCCCTCGTTGGCCCGGACCTTCAGGCTGGCCGCGTAGGTCCGCTTGTCGCGCGCGAGAGCCAGACGAGCCTCCGAGGCCAGCCTCAGGCCCTCGAGGGCGCGGCGGGAGGCCGGGGTCTCATGGAACTCCGGCAGCTGGGCGTAGGTGCAAAGAGCGGTCGCCGCGTTGGCGACCCCCACCTGCTCGAGGTTGACCACGAGGTCGTAGTAGCCGGCGAAGCCCCAGCTCACGGAGTACATCGTCCGGGTCCAGCGCTCGCGGTCGTCCTCCACCTGCTCGATGTACTGCTTCGCCTTCTCCCGGCTCAGCCGCAGGCGCTCCATGACCGAGTTGATGCGGGTCTCCATGTCGGTGACGACGCGGACGCGAAGGATGTGGGTCACGCCGGGCAGGAGCAGGTGACCGGTACGGCCCGCGTACACCAGGTTCCCCTTCAGGGCCCGCTCACAGAGCACCCTGGTGATGAACGACTGGTAGAGCTCCTTGTCCAGCATGAGGCGCTCGTCAATGGGGCGGCGCTTCACGATGGCGGTCTCCAGCCGGCCCACCGCGATCCCCTCGTCGACCGCCATCTCCAGGACCTGGTCGCGGGTGATGAGCTCGTACCCCAGCTTCTCCGCCAGGACCTCGGCGAACTCGCGGCCTCGGACCAGGCTCCCCTGGGAGACGCAGACGATCTGCATTTCGAAGCTCCTTCGCTCGAGGGCTCCCGCCGGTCAGAGCGCAAAGGACGCGCGCCCTGTTCCGGGGCAGGGCCAGCGACGGGACGACCGGTCGGGTCCGTTCCGAGCGGCACCGCCTGGCGCGCCTATGTTAGCGCGTGCGTCACCTGTCCTTCGGGCGAGTCGGTGTCTTCGACCTGATTGTCAGTCTCGGAGCCGCTACAGTCCGGGGAGAGGGACTCGAACCGGTCGTCTTCACCCAGGCCCTGTGGTACGCCTGGCACAGCCAGCGCCCCGACACCACGGTGTGGACGGCGCCCGGCTCCTGAGCTGGACGACGGTGCTACGGTAGAGAGCATGGCGCCCGCCGGGGTCTCGCGCGGCGGTGCAAGGGTGACGCTCGCCGCCGTCGGCTTCCTTCTGGCCGTGTCCGCGGCAGGGCAGGCGCAGTGGCCCCAGTGGCGCGGCCCGACCCGCGACGGGTCGGTCGCGGCCCCCCCGAGAGGGGAGGACTGGCCGGAGCGGGCCGCACTTCTCTGGGAGCGGGAGGTCGGCGAGGGCTACTCGGGCCCGGTCGTTGCCGGGAACCGCATCTGGGTGCATGCGCGACGGGGCGGCCGGGAGCTCGTGACCAGCCTGGCGCTGGCCGACGGCGAGGAGCTCTGGACTCGAAGCTACGAGGCCCCGTTCACCCAGGATCCCAGCGCCGGGCCGCACGGGCGGGGCCCCTACGCCACACCGTCTCTGGCCGACGGACGGCTCTTCACGCTGAGCGTGACCGCCACGCTCCTGGTGTGGGACGCCGAAGCCGGCGCCCTGCTGTGGAGGAAGGACTACTCCAGGGAGTTCGATCCCAGCGTCACCTACTTTGGGGCCGCGGCCTCGCCCCTGGTCTGGGGCGGTCTGTGCTTCGTTCACTTCGGCGGCCAGGAGGAAGGAAAGCTCGGCCAACCCGGGCACGGTGCGTTGGTCGCGCTGAGCGTCGCGGACGGTCGCGAAAGGTGGCGGTGGACCGGCGACAGTGCCGGCCTCGGGGCCTCTCCGGTGATGCCGGTGATCTGCGGGCGGCCGCAGCTCGTGTTCAAGGCGCGGGCGAGCATCGTCGGCGTGAACCCCCGGACGGGGAGGGAGCTGTGGCGCATTCCCTTCGTGGTCGACCAGGAAAACACCATCGTCACCCCCCTCTTCGTCGACGAGGTGCTCGTGACCTCCGACTACCAGATGGGGATGCACGCGTGGCGCATCCAGAGCCGGGGAGACGGCTGGACCGCGCGCGAACTCTGGCGCCACCGTGAGGTGTCGCTGTTCACGAGCTCGCCCGTGGTCGCCGAGGGGCAGATCGTCGGATTCTCGGAGTTCAAGAGGGGCCAGCTCTTCGGCCTGAGCCCGAGCGACGGTCGGGTGCTCTGGCGGGGCGACGGCAGGTGGGGAGACCACGCCTCCCTGATCGCCTGGGGGAGCCAGATTCTGGTCTTCCGGGAGGACGGCTCCCTGGTGGTGGGAGACGTCTCCGGCCAGGGCTTTCGAACCCTCCGGCGGTACCCCCTGGGCCGCAGCCCCATGTGGGGCCACCCGGCCGTGGTCGGCGACCGGATCGTGATCCGGGACGGGACTCGCTTGGCAGTCTACCGGTTCGCGGCGGCCGAGAGGGGTCACCAACCGGGGGTGGCCAGAGACAGAGCCCGGCCCGATGGGACGATCGGCGGTTCGCTATACTGCCGCCCGTGAGGGCATTCCGGTCTCCGTGGGCGCTGGTCTTCCTCGTCGCCGTCCTGCTCGCCGCCGCCCTGCGCCTTCCCAGGCTCGGCCTGCGACCGATGCACGCCGACGAGGCCGTCCACGCCGACAAATTCGGGACCCTGCTGGAGGAAGGGCGCTACGCCTACGACTCCTCCGAGTACCACGGGCCCACCCTCTACTATCTCGCCCTGCCCTCGGCCTGGCTCCAGGGCGAACGGCGGTACGTCGAGATCGACGAGGTCACCCTGCGCTCCGTGCCCGCCCTGCTCGGGGTGCTGCTCGTGGCCGCCACCCTCGGGGCCCGGGGCTTCCTGGGGTGGCCCGGCGCGGCCATCGCCGCTCTTCTGACCGCGGTCTCACCGGCCATGGTCTTCTACAGCCGCTACTTCATCCACGAGGTCCCGCTCGTCCTCTTCACCTTCGGTGCGCTGCTCGGGGCGTGCTGGTACCTGCAGAAGGCCGGTGCCTTCCCGGCGCTGGTCACGGGCGTGTGCGTGGGGCTGATGCACGCCACGAAGGAGACCGCCCCCCTGGCCCTGGGCGCGATGGCCCTGGCGCTGACGGTGACATTGCTCATCGAGCGCCGACACGGCCTGCCCCCCCACCCGATACGCCGCACCGTCCGGCGACGGGACGGCGTGCTGGCGCTCGTCAGCGCCGTCGTCGTGTCCGGCGTTCTCTACTCCTCGTTTGCCGCGAACCCGGCGGGCCTCCCGGACTCGGTGCGGGCCTACTGGATCTGGCTGGGCAAGGCAAGCTCCGACCCCTGGCACGTCCACCCCTGGGACTACTACCTGCGCCTGCTTGATCCACTTCCCGGCCCGCGGGACCCCCTTCTGGACCGAGGGCCTCGTCCTGATCCTGGCCGCCGCCGGGGCCGCGGCCGGCTGGAGCGGTCGGGGAGTTCCCGGGACGGACGCAAAGGTCCTCCGCTTCCTGTCGCTGTACACCCTCTTGCTGGTCGTGGTCTACGCGGCCATCCCGTACAAGACCCCCTGGAACCTCCTCGGGTTTCTGCACGGGATGATCCTCCTGGCCGGCCCGGGTGCGGTCTGGCTGGTGCGGTCGGTCCGCGGCAGGACTGGCCGAATCGTGATCTCGGCGGTGCTGGTCCTGGGCGCCGCGCACCTCGCCTGGCAGGCCTGGTCCGCGAGCTTCCGCCTCCCGGCCGATCCCCGCAACCCGTACGTCTACGCCCACACGGGGACCGACGTGTTCGAGATCGTCGCGCGCCTGCAGAGCCTGGCCCGAGCCCACCCGGACGGCGTCGCGATGCCGCTCCAGATCATCAGCCGCGAGAACCTGTGGCCCCTGCCCTGGTACCTGCGCGGGCTCTCCGGGGTGCGGTGGTGGAACGGCGTGTCCGACGAGGCGGACAACGCCCCGGTGATCGTGGTGACGCCGGAGATGGAGCCGGCCCTCGTGAGGAAGCTGTATGACCTGCCCCCCCCGGGAGAGCGGGAGCTCTACATGAGCATCTTCGAGGAGCCGGTCGAGCTGCGTCCCCGGGTCGAGCTGCGCGGGTTCGCGGCCAAGACGCTGTGGGACGACTTCCGCCGGCTCGAGGCGGATCCCCCAACGGTCCCCGCCGGGTCCAGGCCATGAAGCCGCAGGAGCCCGCGAGCCCCGGACTCGCCCTCGGCGACGCCGCGGCGGGCCTCGACGCCCACCGGTTCGGCCACGAGGCGATGGCCACGGTGTTCGAGATCGTCTGCTGCCACGAGGACGGGGCCTACGCGGGGCAGGCGGCCCAGGCGGCCTTCGAGCTGGCCGATCGACTGGAGCGCGAGCTGAGCCGCTTCCTCGCCAACAGCGACGTCTCCCGCATCAACGCCCTGTCCTCCGGGCAGTCCGCCCGGGTGAGCGCATCGACCATGGAGTGCCTGGAGATCGCCCGGCGCATGTACGACCTGACGGACCGGGTCTTCGACATCTCGATCGGCTCCGGGCTCGAGCGCCTCGAGCTCGTGCCCGACGACTTCGAGGTGCGGGCCGGGGACGACGGGATCGGCCTGGACCTGGGCGGGATCGGCAAGGGCTACGCGATCGACCGCATGGCGGAGCTGCTGGACGAGTGGGAGATCCACGCGGCGCTCCTCCACGGGGGCTTCAGCTCGGTCCTCGCCCGGGACGCCCCCCCCGGCCGCGACGGGTGGCCTCTCACCCTGAGCCCCCCCCGTCTCGGGGACGACCGGGCCCGGGTCCGGATCTCGGCGCGGCAGCTGGCCCTCAGCGCCTCGGGCACGCGGAAGGGAGCCCACATCCGCGATCCTCGCGACGGCCGGCCCGTGGAGGGTGGAGCGGCCTGGGTGGCTTTGCCCTGCCGCCCCGACGCAGACGGCGAGGCGGCGGGAGAGTGGATCGACGCCTTCCGGTCACCGGCCACCGTCGCCGAGGCCCTCTCCACCGCGTTCATGATTCTCTCCACCGCGGAGATCGAGGAGCTGTGCCGGGGGGGGCCCGGACTCGAGGCCTGGGTGTTCCGAGGGCCCCCGGGGAGCCCCCTTTTCCACGTGGCGCCGCCCCGGGGCCGGGCCTGAGGCCCGATGACGCGGTATCCTAGATCAGATGACTCTCGTCGCAGGGACAACAGAGAGAGGATAATGATGCCCATGACACGACATATCGGATCCCTTCTGGCCCCACTCCGCCGCACTGCGGCCATCGGAGCAGCGGCGCTCGGCGCCCTCTGCCTCCTCCCCGGGACGCTCCCGGCTCAGGAAAAGCTGGAGCCCATCCCCATCGAGCTGCCCAAGCCGATGTTCGAGGGCACGCCCCAGAACCTCTCCATCCCCAACCTGCAGAAGCCCCTCGGGCGGCCCCGTGATCCCTTCCTCGCCCCTCCCGGCGTCACCAACGTCGCCCTGCACAAGCCGGTGACGAGCAGCGACATGGAGCCGATCATCGGTGACCTCGAGCAGGCCACCGACGGCGACAAGAAGGGCGCCGAGGGCAGCTTCGTCGAGCTGGGCCCGGGCGTGCAGTACCTCACCGTCGACCTTGGTGCGCCGCACGAGATCTACGCGATCCTGTTCTGGCACTTCCACAAGACGGCCCGCGTCTACCTGGACGTCGTCGTCCAGGTGGCGGACGACGCCGACTTCACGAAGAACGTCCGCACCCTCTTCAACAACGACAACGACAACTCGGCGGGCCTGGGCGCGGGCAAGGACATGAACTACGTGGAGACGGCCGAGGGCAAGCTCGTCGACGCCAAGGGCTCGAAGGCGCAGTACGTCCGGCTGTACAGCAACGGCAACAACGCCAACGACCTCAACCACTACGTCGAGGTCGAGGTCTTCGGCCGCCCGGCCAAGTAGGAGAGACGTCATGGCCACAGACGACGAGAAGGACGAGGGCGGCAGCTCGGGCGCGGACGGCGGAGGGAAGAAGGTCGATCGCCGCGACGTGCTCCTGGGTCTGTCCACCGTCCCTGCCCTGGGCCTCTTCGGCTACGCCTGGCAGAAGCAGCGCCAGTACGAGGAGATGCAGAAGCAGGCCGCCCGCGAAGACGAGGCTCCGCTGCCCACCGACGTCCCGGAGGTCAACGTGGCCCTCCTCGGATCGGGGGCCCAGGGGCAGGTCCTGCTCGATTCCATGCTGAGGATCCCCGGGCTGCGGTTCCGAGCGGTGTGCGACATCTGGGAGGAGTACAACCAGAAGCGCGCGGTCCGGATCCTCAAGAAGTACAAGTTCGACGTCAACGGGTACGTCGACCACCGGGAGATGCTCGACAAGGAGAAGGACCTCGACGCGGTGGTCATCTCCACCCCCGACTTCTGGCACGCCCCCCACACCATCGACTGTCTCGAGGCGGGCAAGCACGTCTACTGCGAGAAGGAGATGTCGAACACCCTGGAGGGCGCACGGAGCATGGTGGAGGCCGCCCGGAAGACCGGGAAGCTCCTCCAGATCGGCCACCAGCGCCGCAGCCATCCTCGCTACATTCACGCCCATGAGAAGCTGCTCCAGGAAGCCCGGCTGCTCGGTCGGGTCGTCACCGTCAACGGCCAGTGGAACCGCGCGGTGTCGCCGGACCTCGGCTGGCCGGAGCGCTACGCCATCCCCGACGACCGGCTCAAGCAGTTCGGGTTCAAGTCCATGGCCCAGTTCCGAAACTGGCGCTGGTACAAGGGCCTCGGGGGCGGTCCCATCGTCGACCTCGGCTCGCACCAGATCGACATCTACAACTGGTTCCTCGGCGCCAACCCCTCCCACGTGATCGCCAGCGGCGGCCTGGACTATCACGACCCCGCGACCCACGAGTGGTACGACACGGTGATGGCGGTCTACGAGTTCGAGACCGCGGCGGGGCCGGCCCGGGCCTACTACCAGACCCAGACCACCAACGGCAGCCAGGGGTACTTCGAGAACTTCATGGGCGACCAGGGCACGCTGGTCATCTCCGAGTCCGAGGCCAACAACCCGGGTTCCGTCTACCGCGACCCCAACGCTCCCGCCTGGGACGAGTGGGTCCAGAAGGGCTACATCTCGGCGCCCATGCTTCAGGAGGTGGCTGGCAAGGACGAAGGCGCAGTCCTCGACGTCCGCGAGTCGGTGTCGCCCGACCAGCACATCATCCCCGTCGTGCTGCGCGATCCCTATCACCAGCCACACCTGCAGAACTTCTTCGACACCATCCGCGGCACGGCCACGCTGAACTGCCCGCCCGAGATCGGCTACGAGACCGCGGTCACCGTTCTCAAGGTGAACGAGGCGATCGACGCCAAGGAGCGGCTGTCGTTCCGGCCGGAGGAATTCGAGATCTGAGGCGGCCCGCGGTGGCCCGAGGGGTAGACATGAATAAAGGAACACTCTCCACCGTACAGATGGCCACCGTCGTCGCCCTGCGGGTCCTGATCGGCTGGCACTTCCTCTACGAGGGTCTGGCCAAGCTGACGTCGGACGGCTGGTCGGCGAAGGGCTTCCTCCTGCAGGCCCGCGGGCCGCTGGCGGAGGTCTTCCGGTGGATGGCCGCGGACCCGGAGAGGCTGGATCTCGTGAACAAGCTCAACATGTGGGGCCTCACCCTCATCGGGCTCGGTCTCATCCTGGGCTGCTTCACTCGCCTGGCCAGTGCCTCCGGCATCCTGGTCGTTCTGCTGTTCTACCTGTGCAACCCCCCCTTCATCGGCTACTTCTACTCGATCCCCATGGAGGGGAGCTATCTGATCGTCAACAAGAACCTCGTGGAGGTCGCCGCTCTCGCCGTCATCTTCGTAACGGGGAGCGGCCGCGCCGCGGGCCTGGATCGGATCATCCACGGCCTGCTCAGCAAGCGGAACCCGGCCACCGGGGCGTAGCCCGCGGGGAGTCCTCCCGCGCGGGATAAGGAGCGTGTCATGAAAGACGAAGCCACGACCGACAAGACGGGCCTGACCCGCCGCGAGGTCATCAAGACGGCATCTCTCGCGTCGCTGGCGGCCGCAATGCCTGGCGGCCTGTTCGCTGCGGGCGCCTCCGAGCGCATCAAGGTGGGCCTCATCGGCTGCGGCGGTCGCGGCACCGGGGCGGCCATCGACAGCGCGAACGCCTCCCCCGACGTGGTCATCACCGCCATGGGCGACGTCTTCTCCGATCAGCAGGAGTGGTCGCTGGGAAAGCTGAAAGAGGAGCTCCCGGCCGAGCGCGTCACTGTCACCCCCGAGACCACCTTCATCGGGTTCGACGCCTTCGAGAAGGTCCTGGCCACCGACGTGGAGATGGTCATCCTCGCCACCCCGCCCTTCTTCCGCCCTGCGCAGCTGAAGGCGGCGATCGAGGCCGGCAAGCACGTGTTCACCGAGAAGCCGGTGGCGGTGGACCCGGCGGGCGTGCGCTCGGTCATCGCCACCTCGGAGCTGGCCGCGAGCAAGGGTCTCGGCATAGTGGCCGGCACACAGCGCCGCCACCAGGCCCACTACCTCGAGGTCATGAAGCGGGTGCACGCCGGGGAGATCGGCGAGCTGGTGGCCGGGCAGTGCTACTGGAACATGGGCGCGCTGTGGGTCGAGCGGGCCGCGCAGAACTGGGCCAACCGCACCGAGAAGGGCTGGTCGGACATGGAGTGGCAGCTCCGCAACTGGCTGTTCACCTGCTGGGCCGGAGGCGACCACATCGTCGAGCAGCACGTCCACAACCTCGACGTCATGAACTGGGCCTACGGCACCCACCCCGTCAAGTGCACCGGCATGGGCGGTCGCGCCGCGCGCGTCGAGCCGCAATACGGCGACATCTTCGACCACTTCGCCGTCGAGTACGAGTACCCCAACGGCGCCCGCATCCTCAGCATGTGCCGGCAGACGGCGGGAGCCGCGGAGAACGTGTCCGAGCGCGTGGTGGGGACCAAGGGCTTCACCTACACCGACAGCGCGGACGGCTACATCAAGGGCGCCAACCCCTGGGAGAACGCCGAGGCCTCGCCCAACCCCTACGTGGTGGAGCACGCAGACCTCATCGCCAGCATCCGGGCCGGCAAGCCCCTGAACGAGGGACGTCAGGTCGCGGAGAGCTGCCTGACCGCCATCATGGGCCGGATGAGCGCCTACACCGGGCGTGCTCTGAGCTGGGACTGGGTCATGAACGCCTCCGAGCTCGACCTCACCCCGCCCCACATGGAGTTCGGGGATCTGCCGCCGCTCGAGGTCCCGGTGCCCGGGAAGACTCCCCTCGTCTGAGACCCGGAGGGGCACATCCCTCGCGTCGATCTCCGGCACCGGGCGAGTGCTCGGTGCCGGAGGACGCCGCCGCTCTGGAAGGAACGTCATGAGCCGAGACCAGACCGCCGATCCGAGCCGCCGTCATTTCATCACCGCCGTCGCGACCACCGTCGCCGCGACCACCATCCTCCCCCGCCACGTCCTCGGCGGTACCGGGTTCGTGGCTCCGAGCGACAAGGTCAACATCGGGGTCATCGGGGTGGGCGGCCAGGGCCGGACCAACTGCCGTGCCCTCTTCCAGGAGGACGACTGCCAGATCATCGCCATCGCCGATCCCTGTGAGGACTGGGACCTCAGTCCCTACTACTACGGGGGACGGGCGGGCCGGGGCCCGGTCCAGGCGGAGATCGAGAAGAACTACGCGGAAAAGACCTCGAACTACAGGTGCGCCGCCTACGAGGACTTCCGGGTCATGCTGGACAAGGAGCAGGCGATCGACGCCGTTCTCATCGCCACTCCGGATCACCTCCATGCCTACGTCTCCATCCTCGCCATGAAGGCCGGCAAGCACGTCTACTGCGAGAAGCCCCTGACCCGGGACATCGCGGAAGGCCGGCTCGTGGCCCAGGTCGCCCGGGAGACCGGCGTCGCGACCCAGCTCGGCAACCACGGACGCTCGGGCGAAGGGCACCGCCAGATCGCGGAGTGGCTCTGGGACGGCGCCATCGGCGAGGTCCGCGAGGTGCACGCCTGGGCCAGCGCGGGCCACTTCGCCTCCGGACGCGGGCGGCCGCCGGAGACTCCGGAGGTGCCCTCGGGTCTCGACTGGGACCTGTGGCTGGGGCCCGCCGAATGGCGTTCCTACCATCCGGCCTATGCGCCGTTCAACTGGCGCGGGTGGTGGGCCTTTGGCGGCGGGGGTCTGCCCGACGTGGCCGTCCATCACCTCGACCCCGCGTTCTACGCGCTGGCCCTGGACACCCCGGAGACCGTGGAAGCCACCGCCCCCGACGTGGACGAAGAGGTGGCCTCCACCGGCGTCCTGGCCACCTGGCGCTTCGGTCGACGCTTCAACATGGAGCCGGTGAGCGTGTTCTGGTACGACGGCGGCCTGCGTCCGCCCACGCCGCGCGGCATCGATCCGGACGACCCGCGGCAGCGCATGGGCGAGGGCCGCGAGGGGATCACCTTCATCGGAGAGAAGGGGATCATGACCTGCGGGGGATGGTCGGGCATGCCCCGCCTGCTGCCGCTGGAGCTGCACCGGGATTACGAGCGTCCGGAGAAGGTGCTGCCCCGCGTCGAGGGACACCACGCCGACTGGCTCCAGGCCTGCAAGGGCGGCACCCCGGCCTGCAGCAACTTCGACTACGGCTCGCGCCTGTGTGAGTTCGTGCTGCTGGGGGTCGTGGCCGTGCGCGCCCAGAAGCAGCTCAAGTGGGACGGCCCGAACATGAAGGCCACCAACGCGCCGGAGGCGGACCGGTACCTCCAGGGACCCTACCGGAAGGGCTGGGAGCTTCCCGTCTGAAGACGGTCTACCGGAGGTAGGCCGGGCAAGCGCCCACGCGCCGCTCGATCTCGTCGACGACCCGCCGGTAGCCGGGGCCACCAACACCGCCGTAGACCGACTGCAGCTCGGTGTCGCGCAGGTCCTCGGGCAGATCCGCGGCCTCCGGGAAGTAGTCGTCGAGGTCGAAGCCGCGCGCGAGACGCTCCTGCATCGCGACCGCCGAGGCCTCGTCCCGGGTGGCGGCCGCCGCGAACGTGGTGCCCGCCCGGTCCGCGAGGAGATCGCCGAAGGAGAAGCCGCTGCCCCCTGCTGCGTCGAGCTCCTCCTTGAGGAGCCCCACCGCGTCGCTCGGGGCCTCGGCGGAGAGGACGGTGAGGGCCGCGCTCACGAGGAAGTGGCGCGACCAGTCGGCGCGACCGCGCAGGGTGGGCCTCTCGAGAGTCGTGCCTCGGCCGCGGTCGGCCTCCCCCACGACGTCGCCGACGAAGCGCTCGAGCCCCCGGTGCCCCAGGAGAAGGCCGAGAGCGAGGATCGCCGCCCGGTTCTCCCTCACCGCGGAGCCGCCGCCGGACCTCTCTTGAGCGGAGCGGAAGGCGATCTCGAGGGCCGCGCCGAAGCCGGCGTCACCCCGGGGCAGGCCGGGGGCGGCGTCGAGGAGGCGTCTGACGTGCTCCACCGCCGCCGACCGAATCTCCTCATCCGCCCCCTCGCCCCAGACCAGGCGAGCGAAGAAGCCGGGGGGCGTGTCGAGCCGTCGGTAGGTGACGCTGGCCTGATTCTGCTCGATGGCGAGGCGATCCGTCGCGTCGAAGACCGGGCGCAGGCGCCGGTCGTTCCGGAGGGTGATCTCGACGAGGGGCACGGTGGCGCGGAGGAGAGGCGCCGGCACGTCCAGGCGGCCGAGCCGCAAACGGGGCTCGCTCATCTCGAGATCGCCGGCGTCCACGCGCACCCGCGACGAGGCCTCGACGTTCAGCCACCGACCGGTGCCGGGAACACGCGCCGACGCGACCGCGCCGGCCCGGTCCGGGGCGTCGAGGATCACCGCTACCCGGGTCCGGTCGGGGCCGACCACCAGCGGCAGCCCCCAGGCCAGCATGAAGTCGATCTCGGCCCCGGTGAGGGTCAGCGTCCGCTGCTGGCCCTCGGGCACCGTGCGCGGGTTCTTGCCACGCAGGGCGGCGTGGATCCTCCGCTTGCCGGCGGTGTCGACCAGCGGCGGCGGCGGGGCGGCCGGCCCGGCCTCCAGCGAGGCCCCGACCACCGCCCCCGCAAGCACGAGAGCCAGGGCGGCGAGGAGCGCGAGCAGGGGAAGGAAGAGCAGCCGGGCCCGGGGACCCCGTCGCCAGGCGAGTCCGGCGGCGACGCCGAGGAGGATGCCGACCGCGGGCAGCACGAGGTCCAGCGGGCCCGGGCCGGCCCCTCCGGCGCCCCGGGCCTCCAGGTTGAGGGCGAGGACGGCGAGGAAGAGGGCCAGCGCGAGCGCGGGAAGGGACACCAGGAGGATGCGAGCCAGGCGGCGAGGCCGATCGGGGAACACGAAGACGCCCAGCAGGCCCAGGGGAAGGAAGCGGAGGATCTCGAGGACGCCCCGGGTCGCGATCGCCGTGCCGGCCGACCAGGCCGCCGCGCGAGACCGGAGGTCGAAGAGCCCGGACCCGGCACTCCCGGCCCGGCTCGGGGGATCCAGGACGCCGGCGGCCAGGAGCGCGGTCCACACCGCCAGCATCCCGAACGCAAGCGCCCAGGCCCGAGAGGTTCCTGCACCTGCCCGGCCTGGGGAAGGACGGCCGCCCCGAGGGCGGGACCCGGACGGGCTGTTCTTCGGCATGACGATCGGAGGACGGTATGCGCGGCGCGGCCGGCGGTCAAGGACCCCGGGGTTGGCTGGGACGCGCGGGCCGCGTGCCTCAGTCGATCGGGGTCAGCTCCACCTTGCGGAAGTGGATCTCGCCCCCCTCGGACTGGAGGCCGATGGCCCCCGCGAGCACCTCCGCGCCCGTCGCCTCGTTGACCTTCTTCCCGTTGACGTGGACGACGAGGTCCGGACCGGCGAGTCGGATCTCGTAGCGATTCCACTCCCCGGGCGGGTTCTCGTTCCCTTCGATCTTCGCGAATCCGACCATGTCGCCGAGCGCCTCGTGGCCGGTCTCCTGCCTCTTGCGCGAGTCGTCGCCGCTCAGCCTCATGCCCCAGAAGCCGTAGACGTCGCCGGCGTCGCCGCTCTTGAGCTGGGCCTCGTAGCCGCGGGGGATGGCCCGGGGCTCTCCGTTGATCCGCATCAGGACCCCGCTGTTGCCCGGCTCGGCACCGGGGGCCCAGCGCCACTCCACCACCAGCTCGAAGCTCGTGTACTCGGAGGTGGTGTGGAGGTAACCCAGCGGCTCGCCCTTGCAGACGAGAATCCCATCCCGGACGCTCCAGACGTCCTCCATCGCGACCTCGGGCTTGACCAGGTAGTGGCTCCAGCCGCTCAGATCCTTCCCGTTGAACAGCGCCACGGGCTCCGCGGCGTCGACGATCGCCGCGCCGCCGAGAAGGGCAACGAAGGCCGCCGTCAGGACTGACGAACAGACGAACGAACGCATGGATGACTCCCCTTTCCTGGGACCACACCGGGACGAGGCCGGGCTCGCGGGATTCTCGTTCGACGGCCGGGGAACGTCAAACGGCGGGCCTGCGGCGGGCTTGCGACGCACCCTCCCTCTGTTCCTGGTCCTCCCCGGCGCGCACGCTCGCGGGCGCCAGGTCTCTTGACGGGCTCCACCCGAAACACTAGTCTCCGCCCCGCAGACGGAGCCGATCCGACGCGGGAGGGCACGAGGCATGACCACGGGGACCACACCGGAGAAGGTGGCGCTCGGGGCCTGATGGACGTCTACGAGAAGCTCGCGCACCCGCTGGCCCTGGCCGTCTTCGTCTTCACCCTTCTCCTGCCCGTCCTCGTCGGCTTCCTGGCCCTGCGGCGCACCCGCTCCCAGTCGGACTTCTTCGTGGGCGGACGGGCCATGAACCGCTTCGTGGTGGCCCTGTCGGCGGTGTCCTCGGGACGCTCCTCGTGGCTGGTCCTGGGACTGAGCGGGATCGCGTGGATGCAGGGCGTGAGCGCCATCTGGGCCATGGTCGGCTACACCGTGGTCGAGCTGGCGCAGTGCCTGACCCTCGGGCCCCGCCTGCGCCGCGAGACCGAGAGGCTCGGCTCCATCACCCTCCTGGACTACCTCGAGTCCCGCTTCGGGGACACGGGCCACGGCCTCCGCCTCCTCGGGGCCCTCATCATCGGCGTCTTCATCACGGCCTACGTGGCGGCGCAGCTCAACGCCGGGGCGAAGACCCTGAGTGCCGCCCTCGGCTGGGACCGGGGGCTGTGCCTCGCCCTCTCCGCGCTCCTCATCCTCGGGTACATGGTACTGGGCGGCTACGTGGCCGTGGCCTGGAACGATGTCGTCCGGGCCGTGCTGATGCTCCTCGGCCTCGTGGTGCTGCCCGTGTACGGGCTCGTCGAGGTCGGGGGCCTCGCCGCGCTCGGGGAGATGCTCGCCGCGGTCCAGCCCTCCGCCCTGGACCCCCTTGCGCTGGGCCTGGGAGCCTTCGTGGGATTCGTCGGGATCGGGCTGGGATCGCCGGGGCAGCCCCACATCCTCGTGCGCTACATGTCGGTCGACGACCCGCGGAACCTGCGGGCGGTCGCCGTGGTCGGGACCGCGTGGAACGTGGTCCTCGGCACGGGGGCCGTGGCCATCGGCCTCCTGGGCCGCGCCCTCATCCCGCAGGTGGAGAGCCTGCCGGGCGCCGACCCCGAGGTGGTCTACCTGGCCCTCTCCGCGGACCTCTTCGGTCCCCTCCTCTTCGGCCTGCTGGTCGGGGGCGTCTTCGCCGCCATCCTCTCCACCGCGGACTCCCAGCTCCTCGTGGTGGCCTCCACCTTCGCTCGGGACGTCTACGAGAAGGTCCTGCGAGCGGGGTCCGATCCCGGAGAGGCCACGAAGCTGCGCCTCGGACGCGTGGTCGTCGTGGTCTCCGGGATCGCGGCCATGATCCTCGCCTGGGTCGCTCAGGACCTCGTGTTCTGGCTGGTGCTCTTCGCCTGGGGAGGGCTCGGCGCCTCTCTCGGGCCAGCCCTGATCCTCTCCCTGTTCTGGAAAGGCGCCACTCGCGACGGGATCGCCGCCGGGATGATCACCGGCACCGTGGTCACCGTCGTCTGGAAGCTGTGGCTGCGCGAGACGACCGGGCTCTACGAGCTGGTGCCGGCGTTCGTCCTCGCCACGCTGGCCATCGTCGTGGTGAGCCTGGCCCGGCGGGTCAGGCCAGGACCGCAGCCTCCGTGAGCTGGTCGGGCGTGACCACCGGGCCGTAGACCTCCCGCAGGGCCACGAGACCCCGCCGCTGCTCGTCGTAGACCTCGAACAGCCGGGGGGGGATGCCCTCCTCCTTGCCGTAGGCCTCCGTCTGGAGGTCGAGGCGGGCCAGGATGTTCTCGACGTAGAGGGAGAACTGCTTGTCGTACAGGTCGCGCGGGTAGTCCTTTCCGATCTCGGCGAAGAGCTCCTTCAGGTCGTCGTACTTCGGGAGGTAGCCGATCGGCGTCTCGATGGCATCCACGTCGCCGTGGGCCCGGCGCTCGAGCCAGCCCAGCCAGACCTTCACGTCGCGCTTCTCCCCCAGCAGCTTCGTGCCTTCACCGCCGCGGGCGCCGTGGGTCAGGAAGTAGTTCAGCCCGGCCATGATCGGCTTGTCCCCGAGGCTGTCCGCATTGAAGAACCGGAACTGCGCGTCCATGTAGTCGGCGAGGGCGCCGGGAATGAAGGGCGCATTGGCCCAGGGCTGCCTCTTGACGCCACTGGCGCCGACCTCGGTGGCGGTGGCGGCGGAGACGATCGAGGCCCCGATGGCCACCCCCTCGTCCGGGCTCCTGGCCACCCAGATCGGGGGCATGGTGTCGCTGTCGCGGCCGCTGTAGGTGATCACCTTCACGTGCACACCGCGCGGGTCCTCGGCCGCCGTCTCGTTGTAGTTGCCGATGGCCGCGTTCGCGAGGGTGACCCGGGCATTGGGGTGGGAGATCGGGATCGGCTTCCCGTCGGCGTCCGTCTTGCCCTCCCACCACTCGCCCTGGAAATTGAAGCCCTTCTTCGGGGGCTCCTCGCCGTTGCCCACCCAGTGCGGAACCCTGCCGGCGTCGACGAGGACATTCGACCAGATGACCTCCGTGCCGGGCTCTCGCAGACACCTCATCAGGTAGGGGTCGCCCTCGCGGTTCACGTCCTCCACGATGCCGAAGATCCCCCGCTCCGGGTTCACGGCGCGCAGGGTGCCGTCGCCGGCGATCCACATCTGGGCGAGGTCGTCCCCGATGAAGTCGGTGCCGACCATGGCGGTGGTGGTCTTCCCGCACCCGCTGGGAGCGGCGCCGGCGAAGAACGTCTTCCGTCCCGCGGCGCCGGTCATGCCGGTGATGAACATGTGCTCGGAGAGCATCTTCTCCACACCGTAGTAGGTCGCCAGGTCCACCGCGAAGCGGTGGTTGCCCTTCTTCATGAGAAGCGTGTTCCCGGCGTAGGTGCAGAACATGCTGAAGGTGGTGAGCCAGCTGCGATCCATGAAGACCCGGGCGTTGGGAAGGTCCTCGTCCCGGTTGGGACCCTCGGAGTGCACGTTGGTGAAGAACACCCCCGTACGCGCGACCTCGGCGTCGAAGCTCGCATAGGAGTTGCGGTACAGGATGTTGGCGGAGTGCGTCACGTAGGTCGACGTCGAGATCTCCAGCGCAGGGATGGTGGCGGGGGCTCCGGCCGGACCGCGCGTGTAGAAGCCGATCATCAAAGTCTTGCCCCGGCCGACGCCGCGCATCCACTTCTTCACGTAGGCGAGCGCGTCGCTCCGCAGCGTCTTCTTGGCGAGGACCGAGATCTTCTCGTCCGGGTTCACGATGTAGAAGGTCCGATCGACGATCCGGGCCTGCTCCTTCGCCAGGTCGTAGTGGATGGTGTGGCGGTCGGTGGCGAGGGGAGCCTCCTCGCCCTTCTCGATGCTCCACTTCCGGATGGTCTCGAGGTCCGCCTTCGAGCCCGTGTCCACCCAGGCGCGGTCGGGGTCACACAAGGCGATGGCGTTGGCGACCTTCAGGAGGGCTTCCTCGTTCTTGATGCTCGCGATCTTGGTCAGGCTCCCCTTGTCCATCTTCTTCTCGAAGACGGAACGGGCCTCCGCGATGCTCTTGACGCCGCCGATCGCGGCGAGGATGTCGGTGCCCTTCTTCAGCTCCAGCATGCAGGTCTCCTCCACCCCGGGGCAGGGGGCGATCTCGTCACTCGAAAACCGGAGCGCGCCGGGCATCGGAGCGCCCACGGTGGGCCGTTCGGAAGCCGGCGTTCCGCCGGCCGGCAGCCCGCGCCGCGTTCATTCTATCAGGACACATGCTGCGGCCTCGCCCTCAGGTCCTGGGCATATACTGCGGTCCCATGCGACCTCTCGTCTGCGCCGTGCTGGCCACGACGGCCCTGTCGTGCACGCCCCGCGGAGAATCCTCCAGGGCGTCTGAGACCGAACATCTTGTTCATCGCCATCGACGACCAGAACGACTGGGTCGGGGCCCTCGGGGGCCACCCGCAGGCCCGGACCCCCCACATCGACGCCCTCGCCCGGCGTGGCACCCTGTTCACCAACGCCCACGCCCAGGCGCCGCTGTGCAACCCGTCCCGCACCAGCCTCATGACCAGCCTCCGTCCGTCCACCACGGGCATCTACGGGCTGGCGCCGTGGTATCGGGACCTGGAGGAGTGGAAGGGCGCCGTGTCGCTCCCCCGCTACCTCGCGCGAAACGGCTACCGGACCTACTCGACGGGCAAGATCTACCACGGGGGCTACGGCCGGCAGGAGGGAGACGACGAGTTCCACGTCCTCGGTCCCGGCGCCAGCGTCGGGGCAAAGCCGGAGAGGAAGCTCGTGAGCACGCCGGCCCCGCACCCGCTCATGGACTGGGGGACCTTCCCGCACCGGGACGAGGACAAGGGCGACTGGAAGGTCGCGAGCTGGGCGGTGGAGCAGCTGAACCAGAAGCCGGAGGAGCCGTTCTTCCTGGCCGCGGGCTTCTTTCTTCCCCACGTGCCGCTCTACGTGACGCAGAAGTGGTACGACCTGTACCCGGAGGGGACGCTCGAGCTGCCCCCGATGCTCCGGGAGGACCGGGAGGACACCCCGCGTTTCTCCTGGTACCTGCACTGGAAGCTCCCCGAGCCGCGTCTCCGGTTTCTCGAGGAGGCGGACGAGTGGAGGAACATCGTCCGCTGCTACCTGGCCAGCACCTCCTTCGTGGACAGCCAGGTGGGCCGGATCCTGGACGCTCTCGAGGCCAACGGGCTGGCCGAGAGCACCATCGTCGTGCTCTGGTCCGATCACGGCTACCACCTGGGCGAGAAGCTCGTCACCGGGAAGAACACGCTTTGGGAACGCTCGACCCGGGTGCCCCTCATCTTCGCCGGCCCCGGGGTGACGGCGGGAGCGCAGAGGCACCGGCCGGCCGAGCTCCTCGACATCTACCCCACGCTGGTGGAGCTGGCCGGCCTCCCGGCCAGGACCGACCTCGAAGGGATCAGCCTCGTCCCCCAGCTGCAGGACGCGAGCGCCCCCCGGGAGCGCCCGGCCATCACCACCCACAACCACGACAACCACGGGGTACGCTCGGAGAGCTACCGCTACATCCGCTACGCCGACGGCAGCGAGGAGCTCTACGACATGCGGAGCGACCCCAACGAGTGGCACAACCTGGCCGGCGACCCGGAGATGGCTACGGTCGTCGAGGAGCACCGGAAGTGGCTGCCTCCCACGAGCGCGAGGCCTGCCCCCGGAAGCCAGCACCGGATCCTCACGTACGAAGACGGCGTGGCCGTCTGGGAGGGTGAGGAGATCGGTCCGGACGATCCGATCCCGGAGATCTGAGCCGTCTCAGCGCTCCTTCTTCGGGTTCTCCCTGTCCTCGTCTTTCCTGTACTCGCTCAGTTCACCCCGCCCATGAGCTTCTTGATCTGGGGCGTCAGCAGCGCGAGGATGATGCCCGCGACGATGGGGACGGCGGCGACGATACCGAACAGCGTCGGAAGCTCCAGCGTCTCGTACAGGCTGGCCGCCCGCCCCCCCAGGTAGTTGCCGACGGCGGCGGCCAGGAACCACACCCCCATCATCAGGCTCGTGGCCCGCTCCGGGGCCAGCTTGGTGACGGTGCTCAGCCCCACCGGGGACAGGCACATCTCTCCCACGACGTGCAGGAAGTAGGTGGCCACCAGCCACATTGGGCTGACCCGCACCCCGCTGCTCGCGGCAATGGATGCCGCGATCATGACCACGAAGCCGAGGCCGACGAAGACCAGACCCAGGGAGAACTTGGCCGGGCTCGACGGCTGCCTGCTTCCCATCCGCACCCACAGCCAGGCGAAGATGGGGGCCATGAGGATGACGAAGAAGGCCGGCACCTGCTGGAACCAGCCCGCCGGGAACTCCCCCATGACCGCCACCTCGCGGTTGGTGTCCCGCTCCGCGAAGAGGTTGAGCGAGGAGCCGGCCTGCTCGTAGGCTCCCCAGAAGATCGCGGCGGCGACGAACAGGGCCACGATGGCCCACAGGCGGCCCCTCTCCACCGGGGTCCAGTCGCCGGCGAGGAAGAGCCAGCCGAAGAACACGACGGTGATCCCCAGCAGCAGGACCCCGAAGGCGTTGGACAGGCTCTCGGGGTCCAGGGAGATGACCCCGGCCGAGATGAGCCCGAACACGACCGCGCTGATGACCACGATCAGACCGAGGGCGGTCCACACCTGCCGCCTCAGGGCGGCCTTGCCTTCGGGGGTGTCGGGGCGCGAGGGGTGGAGACCGGCCTGGCCCAGCACGCTTCCGCCGGCCAGGTAGAGGATCAGCCCCAGGGTCATCCCCACGCCGGCGGAGGCAAACCCGAGGCGCCAGTCGATCCTCTCCCCGAGGAAGCTGCACACCAGCGGCCCCAGCAACGCCCCGAGGTTGATGCCCATGTAGAAGAGGGAGAAGCCGGCGTCGCGTCGCTCGTCGTTCTGGGCGTAGAGCTGTCCCACGATCACGCTGATGTTCGTCTTGAGGAGACCGGTGCCCAGGACCACCAGCCCCAGCCCGACGAAGAAGGCCACGCTGCCGGGCACCGCCATGGACAGGTAGCCGGCGGAGATCAGGACGGCGCCGGCCAGGACCGCTCGACGCTGTCCGATGAGGTGGTCGGCGATCCAGCCCCCGGGCAGGCCGAAGAGGTACACGAGGGACGTGAACAGGGCGTAGATGGAGCCCGCGGCCACGGCGGAGAAGCCCATCCCCCCGTCGGCGACGGCGGCCGTGAGGTAGAGGATCAGGAGGGCGCGCATGCCGTAGTAGCCGAAGCGCTCCCACATCTCGGTGAAGAAGAGGACGGCCAGGCCACGGGGGTGGCCGAAGAAGCGGGTGTCCTGGGAGACGGTGTCGGGGGTGCCCATGGCCGCGCATGATAGCCGACCCGCGGCCCCGCCGCCTCCCGGCGGCGGTCCGCGGCTTGCCTTCCGCCGGGCGCCCCTCTAACCTCCGTGGGCGAGGAGTCGACCCGCGGAGCCGCCATGAGCGCGACGGACCAGGACGACAGGGCCCGCGAGGCGGGGATCGGCCGGAGCCGGTCCTTTCTCGAGATCGTCGAGCAGGCCCGCGACCTCGCGAAGATCCCCCGCCCGATCCTCATCCGGGGAGAGCGAGGGACGGGCAAGGAGCTGCTCGCGCGCTTCGTCCACGGCGCGAGCCCCCGCTGCGGCCGGCCCTACCTCATCGTCAACTGCGGGGCCTTCCAGGACGAGCTGCTCGTGTCCCACCTGTTCGGTCACGAGCGCGGGGCCTTCACCGGGGCCACCGAGCAGCGGATCGGGATCTTCGAGCGAGCGCACGGGGGGACGCTCTTCCTCGACGAGGTAGCCAACCTGAGCCGCAACGCCCAGGCGCGCCTGCACCGGGTGGTCGAGTACCAGACCTTCCAGCGGATCGGGGGATCGACGCCCATCAAGGTCGACGTGCGCCTCATCGCCGCCACCAACGCCGACCTCGGGCAGATGATCGAGCGGGGCGAGTTCATGCCGGATCTCTACGATCGCCTGCGCTTCGCGGAGATCGTGCTCCCTCCGCTCAGAAAGCGCCGGCAGGACATCCCCCTGCTGATCGACCACTTCATCACCCAGCTGCACGCCGAGCTCCCGGACCTGGGGGCGGCGGAGTTCACGCAGGCGGCGGTGCGGGACCTGCAGGCCTACCACTGGCCGGGCAACGTCCGTGAGCTCAAGAACGTGATCGAGCGGCTCTACGTCTCGGACCGCGACCGCACGATCCACTCCTCCGAGCTCCCGCTGGAGATCACCACCACCGAGCCCATTCGCGGCACCTTCGATCAGAAGGTGAGGGCCTTCGAGAAGGCCCTGCTCCTCAATGCCCTGAAGGACGTGGACGGGAACCAGCGCGCGGCGGCTCGGCAGCTCGGCATGACCTACGACCAGTTCCGCCACTACTACCGCAAGTACGACCTGGGCAGCCTGCTCACCTGAGTCTCCCGCGGGCACCCAGACGGCGGCCCGGCCGAAGGCGGTCGTCCCGTGCACGCCGGATCGAGGCTCAAGACGACGGACGCAGCATGATCAAAGGTACGGGATCCTGCGGCGCGCCTTGACCTGCCGGCCGTACTCCCTGACCCACGCCTCCTCCTTGGCGGAAAGGGGACCGTCGTCGAGGGCGGCGAGGTTCTCGTCGAGCTGGGCGCGGTCCTTGGGAGCGGTCAGAGCGACGTGGACGTGGGGGCTGGTGAGGCAGAAGCGGTAGCAGAGGGGCGCGGTCAGGGGCGGCACCGGGCCGGGCGAGGAAGGACCGGGCCAGGGCGGCATCTCCACGCCTCGGGTCGGCCGGAGCAGCTGGCCCCACGACGTAGCGGTGTACGAGATCACGAGGGGCTTCCGAGCATCCAGATGAGGGAATACATCCTGCTCCGCGCCCGGGTGCTTGGCGTTGTAGCGGAGCATGAAGGCGTCGAGGATCGAGTCGCGGGCGAGCTGGCCGGCCCGGGTGCGGTCGTGGATGCTGGTCCCGGCGGCCCGGATCCTCCCCTCCTCCCGCAGCGACCGGAGGGCGTCCTGGATGCCTCCGCTCAGGAAGGACATGCGCCCCAGCCAGCCCAGTAGAAAGACGTCCACGTGGTCCGTGCCGAGTGCCCGTAGCGTCTTCTCCACGCTGCGGCGCACCATCCCCCCGGTGTAGGCCATGCTCAGGGTGGCCACGACGTGGCCCTCCCGGTTGGAGGCCAGGATCTCCCGGAGCGCCGGGGTCACGGTCTTGAAGCGCGGGGTCCAGAGCCAGAAGCGCACCCCCCGCTCGGCGGCGTGGTGGATGTCCGCGGTCTGCAGGCCGTAGTTGCCGGCAACGCCGAGGCGGAGGACGCGCCTGCCCAGGCGGGGGAGGTCGGTGTGGGTGAACGCGTCGCCCATCCAGACCACAGTCTACGCCAACCCCGGTGAACGGAGCGGGCCGCCGGACGCCTCCCCGCGATCGCGGGGCGGACCCCGCCCTCGCCGATGCACCCACGTCACGCGGCGGTGTGTGGGCGTGGTACGCCTGGTGTGTTTCACCAGCACTGGCGTGAAACACCAACATCAAGACCTCTGATCCTCTTGTTCTTAAGGGATTTGGGTCCGGCACCGGTCTTGCCAGTCATGTGGGCGTGGGGCAGGGGGCAGGCGCAACGAGCCCCTCACCGTTGCACTCAGAAGGGAGGGTCGTGTGGGACAGAGAAACCGCATCCCCCAGTTGACGGCCTCCGACTTCGCCCGCCTGCTCGACCGGGCGGAGGATCCGGAGCTCGCGATCGGGCAGCTCATCGGGGACCTGGAGGAGTCGATCGTCGACCTGCGGCGCGAGACGGTGACCGCGGTGGCGCGTCAGAACCGCCTGCGCCAGGAGCTCTTCGCCGCCGAGGAGGCGGCCGGCAGCGTCGAGCGGGCGGCCTCGGTGGCCCTGGCGCACGGCGAGGAGCTGCGGGCGCGCCACGTCCTCAGCCGCCAGATCGGGGCGCTCGTGGCCAGGGACACCCTCGAGGCGGAGCTCGCGGAGGCCGGGCGGGTCTCGGCGGGTCTGGTCGCCGCCCTGATCCGGATGGAGGACCGGGTGCAGCTGGCCCGGCGCAGGCAGGACGAGCTCGTCCGGCAGAAGCGGGCAGCGGCGCCCACGCCGAGGAGCACCGTGAGCCCGATCCGCGTTCGCCCGGTGGAGGCCGCCCGCCGCCACGCCTTCGACGGCTACTCCGAGGCGGTCGCCGCGCTCGGGCAGGAGGCCTCCCGGGCGGGAGGCGGGGAGATCGAGGGAGGTGGAGGATGCTGACCCTGTACCTGGTGTGCCTGCTGCTGGGCGGCCTGCTCATCGCCGTGTCCATCTTCGGGGGTGGCGACGCGGACGTCGATGTCGACGTCACCGCCGAGGCCGACGTCGACGTCGAGGCCGATGTCGACGCGGAGGGCGATGCCCAGGGTGTCACCGCCGCCGCGCGATTCCTGAGCATGCGCAACCTCGTCTTCTTCCTGGCCTTCTTCGGGCTGACGGGGACGCTCCTCACGCTGCTTCAGGACAGCCACCTGGCGACGCTGCTCACCGCGGTCGGCCTGGGCACGCTCGCCGCCTACTCCGTCCAGCGCCTGATGGACTACCTGCGGAGCAGCCAGTCGGGCGCCCTGCCGGGAGCGAGCGCCCTGGCCGGCGCCGAGGCCCGGGTCGTCGTGGGACTGGCCGGGCGGCGACCCGGCAAGGTCGACGTCGTCTCCGGGGACCGCACGTACCAGTTCGTCGCCCGCATGCACGAGGGGGCCGGGGTCGACCACGTCGAGGTGGGAGACACGGTGGTCGTCGTCCGCATCCAGGACGGGATCGCCCTCGTCGCCGAGAAGAGCTACCTGACCTGAAGCAGGAGAAGAAAGGGAGGTTGTGATGGCCGACTTCGTCGTCGTTGTGGGAGCCGTGGGACTGGTGCTGGTCTTCACGGTGGTGACGTTCATCAGCCGGTTCCTCCTCATCTGCGAGCCCAACGAGGTGATCGTCCTCTCGGGCCGCCGGCGGCGGATGCCCGACGGGAGCGAGGTGGGCTACCGGGTGATCCGCGGCGGACGGGCCCTGCGCATCCCCATCATGGAGCGGGCCTCGCGGATGAGCCTGGAGACGATGCCCCTCACCCTGACCGTGCAGAACGCCTACTCTGCGGGCGGCATCCCCCTCAAGGTCGACGCGATCGCCAACGTGAAGATCGCCTCCGCCGAGCCCATCCTGGGCAACGCGGTGGAGCGCTTCCTCGAGAAGGGCATGCCCGAGATCCACCAGATCGCCAAGGAGACCCTCGAGGGCAACCTCCGCGGCGTCCTGGCCACCCTCACCCCGGAGGAGGTCAACGAGGACCGGCTCAAGTTCGCCGAGAGCCTCATCGAGGAGGCCGACCAGGACCTGGGCGCGCTCGGGCTGAAGCTCGACACCCTGAAGATCCAGAACGTGTCCGACGACGCCGGGTACCTCGACTCCATCGGCCGCCGGAAGACGGCCGAGGTCCTCTCCGCCGCCCGCACCGCGGAGGCGCAGCGCAAGGCCGAGGCCGAGGAGGCCGAGGCGGAGTCCCAGCAGCGTGGCGAGGTCGCCCGGGCCAAGGCCGCCCAGGCGATCGAGGTGGAGAACACCAACCTGCGCATCAAGAAGGCCGAGCTGGAGAAGGAGGCGGTGGTCAAGGAGCAGGAGGCGCTCGTCGCCGGCGAGAAGGCCAAGGCCAAGTTCGAGCAGGAGACCGAGCAGGAGCGCATCGTCCTCCAGCAGAAGCGCCTGATGGCCGACGTGATCGAGCCGGCGAAGGCGAAGCGCGAGGCCATGGAGCTCGAGGCCCGGGGCGCGGCCGCCTCGATCATCCAGGACGGCGAGGCCCAGGTCCGCGTGCTCAAGGCGATGATCGAGACCTACAAGAGCGCGGACGGCGACGGTGAGAAGGTCTTCATGCTCAACATGCTGCCGGAGATCATCCAGGAGCTGGCGAGAACCGTGGACAAGGTCACCGTGGACAAGGTCAGCGTGATCGACGCCGGGGGCAACGGGAATGGCTCGGCCATGGGCCGGTTCGTGAACCAGTTCCCGGCCGCCGTGATCTCGCTCTCGGAGCAGATCGAGAACGCCACCGGGGTGAACATCCTGAGCTCGCTCAACTCCGGCGTCCGGTCGGCGCCCCCGGCAAAGGCCGCGGAGGCCGAAGTCTCCACTCCGGCGCGCTAGGGCACGGTCGAGCCGGGTCGTTCCCCGCGGGCGGGGCCTCTCAGGCTCCGCCCGCGGCCTTCTCCGTGAAGTGCACGTAGGAGAAGCACTCCGGGATGTGGGAGTCGTAGACGCCGTGGGGGTTGAGGCTCCAGCCCGGGTTCTCGGGCAGCGGCCTCCCGTGGACCCGGAGGGCCTCGAAGCGGGAGAAGTCGCAGCGCAGGGTCTCCCCCTCCCCCGGCGGCAGCGACCGGCCGTCGAAGAGCCCGGCGAGGCCGGCCCAGGGCACGGCCAGCTCCACCGTCCATCCCCGATCCGGGGTCGATGGATCGTTGATCTGGCCGTCGACCCGCACCGCCGTCTGGAGGCCCGGCAGGTCGAAGTCGAGGAAGGCAAAGCGCCGCCCCCGCGGGTGCCGTCCCCAGCGACCGGCGTCCTGGAAGCCCCCGAGGAGGTCGACGTTGGGCCCACGGAGGTCGAGATCGGGGCGATCGAAGCGCCCCCCCTTCTTCATGGCGTCCTGCCACACGAAGAAGGCCTCGTAGATCGTTCCGAAGGCGTTGATCTCGAGCTCGTAGTAGCAGTCGTCGCCGCCCACGAAGAACTCCACGTCGTTGTCGATCCAGATGAAGCTGTCGCGCTCGGTGAGGGTCGCGGTGACGTAGGGCTCCTCCGCCCAGTAGGCCACGTAGAGGCAGGCCTCGTCCCACTGGCACGCCACCCGGGTGTCGTAGAGGGCGGGCGCGCCGCTCACCATGTCCACGAAGCGGGGAGATCGGGGCACGTCGCGCCACGCGGGCTTGTCCAGGTCGCCGTCCGCGGTGATCGGCCCCTTCGCCCGGTGGGCGGTGATGTGGGTGAGGCGGTCCTCGGTGACTCCGTAGCGCGCGCTCATGACAGGTCTCCCTTCTTCTCCAGGCGGCGGACGAGCTCTTCCCCGAGCTCCCCCCCAGGCGCAGGTAGCAGGCGATGCCGTCGGCGTCGAGGTGGTCGTCGTGGACGCCGGCGGTCACGACCGCCACCCGTCCAAGGGCCTCTGCGAGCTTCACCGCGATGCCCCGGGCGATGGGCTCCTCCTTGTGGGGAGGGATCGTCAGGACCGAGCACGACGCCGACCAGGTCTTCCCCGGCCTCTTCGACGGGACGGGCTGGGCGAGGACGACGCTGCCCACGTGGGGACGCGTGCCGCCCCCCACCGCCACGACGAGATCCTCTCCCATCTCCTGGAGCCTCGCTTCGAGGTGGCGACCGCTCGGCGCGTCCTCCACCCGGCACACAGAGCTCTTCACGCAAACCTCCCCCACGTGCTCGGCATTGTAAGCGTCTGTGAGCGGGAGGGAGGCCGGCGCCGCCAGGGCGGCGCCTCGGGTCTTGGACCCAATGGCTCATTGCGGCCCATTTCGACCGAAACGTAGGATCTTCTCCGCGAGGTGACCTCATGGAGAAGGGCGCGAGCACGGCGCAGATGGGGGTCCTGAGCCTCCTGCGGATCGCCATCGGGTGGCACTTTCTGTCCGAGGGTCTCGGCAAGCTCCTCGACGGTGGCTGGACGGCGCGGGACTACCTGGCCACCGCCGACGGCCCGCTGGCCGGTGTCTTCCGCTGGATGGCGGAGACCCCGGCCGTCCTGTCCGCCGTGGACGTCCTCAACGTGTGGGGTCAGGTGGCGATCGGGCTCGGGCTGATGCTGGGACTGTTCACGCAGGCCGCGTGCGTCGCCGGGGCCATCCTCCTGGCTTTCTACTACGTGGCCCACCCCCCCCTCTTCCTCGTCAGTCCCGTTCTCGTCGAGATGCTCGCCCTGGTCGGGCTCGCCACCGTCCCGACGGGCCGCGCCTTCGGGCTCGACCGACTCCTGGCCCGCCGGCAGGCCGGCAGGGCGAAAGCCGAGCCCCGGCAGGCGGTCGAGGGGCCGGTCGAGGACCGGGAGCCGGGCTCCCCCCTCACCGACCGCCGCGATCTCCTGAAGGGTCTCTCCGGCGTGCCGTTCGTGGCCGCGCTGGGGGCCGTGGCCGGGGCCCGCCACGTCTGGCTGAGCAACGAGGAGCGCGACCTGGTCGACGCCTTCAGCGGCGCGAGCCGCAAGCCCCTGGCCCTCACCTCCCTCTCCGACCTCGAGGGGCAGGTCCCCTCGGGCACCATCCGCGGCAAGCAGATCAGCCGGATCATCCTGGGCGGGAACATCATCTGCGGCTTCGCCCACTCCCGCGACCTCATCTACGTGTCCTCGCTCGTCAGGGCCTACCACACACCCGAGAAGATCTTCGAGAGTCTCATGCTCGCCGAGAGATGCGGGATCAACACCATCCTCACCCACCCCAGCATCGCCGACGCCATCAACCTCTACTGGAAGCGCTACGGCGGGAAGATCCAGTTCCTCGCGGACTGCGGGTGGATGGAGGGCACCGACACCCTCGGCGCCATCGACTACGCGATCGACAGGGGGGCCAGCCTCTGCTACCTCCAGGGCGAGGTTGCGGACAAGCTCGTGAAGGAGGAGAGCTGGGACTACATCGACAGGTGCCTCGAGAAGGTTCGCCGGGCCGGGCTGCCCATGGGCGTGGGCGCCCACCGAATCGAGACGCTCCGGGCGATCGCCGAGAAGGGCATCTCCCCCGACTTCTGGATGAAGACCTTCCACGCCGACAGCTACTGGTCGCACCGACATCCCGAGGAGCACGACAACAAGTACTGCTACAACGCCGCCGAGACCATCGCCTTCATGAACGAACGGGAGGAGCCCTGGATCGCCTTCAAGGTCATGGCCGCGGGCTCGGTGCCCCCGAAGGAGGCCTTCCAGTACGCCTTCAAGAGTGGGGCGGACTACATCTGTGCGGGGATGTACGACTTCCAGATGGTGGAGGACGCGAACATCGCGGTGGAGACGCTGGCGGCCATGCAGCAGCGGACCCGTCGCTGGTCGGTCTAGCTTCGGACTCCGCCACCGAGGTCCTGTCCGGATGACCTGGGTTCGTCCGGCTATGGTCCCGGCCCATCCTCAGTCCTGAAGCCGCTGGAGGGATGCTCGGCCAGAAAGCCGCCCTGCCGGTCCACCAGGATCAGGGCCTCCACGCCGTCCAGGCGCTCGATCAGGTCCAGCCCCGCCTCCGGCCCCATCACCATCACCGCGGTGGCAAGCCCGTCCGCCATCGTGCAGGTGGGGGCGAGCACCGAGGCGCTGACCACCCCGTTCGTCACCGGCTGTCCCGTCCGCGGGTCGATCACGTGCGAGCGTCGCCGACCGTCCTCGAGGACGTAGCTCCGGTAGTCCCCGCTCGTGGCCAGGGCCTGGTCGCCGAGGGGGACGACCTTGTAGACCTCACCCGGCCCCGCTGAGGGGTCGGGCCGGTTGATGCCGACCCTCCAGCGACGCCCGTTCCGGCGACGTCCCGCCGCGAAGACCTCGCCCCCGATCTCGACCAGGAAGTCGGTGAAGCCTTCCTCGCGCAGGACCCCGGCCACCGCGTCGACCCCGTATCCCTTCGCGATCGACGAGAGGTCCACGGCCACCGCGCGTTGCCGCTTGACGAGCGCACCGCCCGGGCGGATCTCGATCTTGTCGAATCCGACCCGTTCCCGGGCCACGGCGATGCGCTCGGGCGACGGCGCGGACAGCGCAGGCCCGCCGGGGCCGAAGCCCCAGAGGACCACGAGGGGGAGGACCGTCCCGTCCCAGGCTCCGTCCGAGAGGGCATACACCTCCGCCGCGGCCTGCATGACCGCGAGGAAGTCACCGGAGACCGGGAACTCGTCACCGACTCCCTGGAAGCGATTGAACCGGCTGATCTCGCTCTCCTCGAGCCACGTCGACATCTGCCGGTTCACCTCGTCGAGGCGACGGTCGATCCTCTCCTGGAGCTCGTGGGCCACTCCGCCCGCGCCGGCGACCACCGTGACGTGGTAGGTGGTCCCCATGGTCCCGCCCTCGAGCGTGTGGTCGGTGCGGGGGGCGCAGCCCGGGCTGCCGAGGAGAGCCAGGGCGAGCCCGGGCAGGAGGAAGACCACCGTCGCCCGTGACATGGCGAGCCTCCGAGGCGGAGGAGGATAGCATGGGCCTCGCGGCGGGGCCCTGCTAGCAGGTCACGTCGAAGGAGAGGTAGCGGGCCACCCCCGACTCGAGGAGGGCCTCGAACTCGAAGGGCCCCGCCATCCGCTCCGAGAGGAGGATCGGGGTCGAGGTGGCCGTGGCCAGCTCCCGGTAGTCCTTCAGGCTGCCGGTGAGGAGGACGTCCTCGAGCCACAGGGGCCGGTAGGGCTCGACCGCCCGGGCGATGCGTAGCGCCGACGGGAGGCTCCAGTTGCTGTGGAGCTCGAGCATGATCTCGATGTCGTCGCCGAAGGCGTCGCGGAGCCGCCGGAAGGGGACCAGGGCGCGGTCGATCTCGTCCGTCGTGATGCGTTGGTTCTGGCTGCGGTGGGCGGCGCCGTCGAAGGGCCAGAGCCGGCGAGAGCCGGCGACAGCAGAGCGGTCAGTGCGGTGCGACGGTCCATGGTCACAGCTGGCGGTAGCCGCTCTCGAACCAGATCTGGAAGTCGTTGACCAGCGTCTCGTAGCTCTGACGGAACATGGAGTGGATGCGCGACTGCTGGATGGCCAGCCCGCACTCGTCGGCCACTGCCTTCATGAAGTAGCGCTCGTCCTCGGAGAACTCGTAGGGGCGATGAGTGTACAGGCACAGCACCCCGACGGCCTTGGACCGGATCATGAGCGGCACGTGGAGGATCGAGGAGATCCCCTCCTCGATCACCTTCTCCAGGAAGGGCGTGGCCGGGATCCGGTGCGGGTCGAGCAGCTGGGTGCAGCGGCCCTTCAGCGCCTGCTCGAAGCCGGGACCGGGATCGCTCCCGAGGTAGGCCAGGAACCTCTTGCTGGGCCCGAAGGCCGCACGGAGCTTCAGCTTCTCCTCCTCGCCGTCGATCAGGTGGATCGTGCAGCCTACCAGCCGGAGGTCCTCCGAGATGGCCCGCGCCACCGACTCGAGGGCCTGCTCCAGGCTGAGCGACGAGCGGATGGCCGCGGTCACGCCGTCGAGGATCTTGTGGAACATCGCGTTGGTGACGGCGCGGGCGCAGAAGGCGGCCAGCACCTCCATCAGCCTGACGTCGGTCTCGGAGAACTCCCGGCTCTCCCCCGCGTAGGCCTGGACGATGCCGATGACCTGGCCGCGTGTCTTGAGGGGCACGGCCAGCGAGGAGACGAGCTCCTCGGCGGCGTGGGCCTCCGCGTACTGAACCCGCGAGTCGGAGCGGCAGTCGGGGATGGTGACCGGCCTCCCCTCGAGGGCGTCGGCCAGGCCCGCGGCCTCGACCGGGCCCCGCTCGATGAAGGCCTCGGCGAGCCCGAAGGAGGCGATGTGGTCGAGGAGCTGCTGGTCCTGGCTCAGCAGGCAGAACTGGCAGGCCTTCAGCCCGAGGTGCTCGACCACGGCACGGGCCGTCCGCTCGAGCAGCTCCTTCGTGTCGACGGGAGAGTTGAAGGCGTCGCCAACGGCGCTGAGGATCTCGAGGCACTTGTTGCTCGGCACGGACACGGGCTCCTCCTTCCGGGGCGCGGCGCCACCGCCCGGCCTCGCCGGCCCCCCGCTGGGTCCCCATTCTATCGGGTCCGCGGGCGCGGCTTGCCGGAAAATCGCGGCCGCGCGTCTCCTACCAGAGGCGCTGGCGGGCGAGCTCTCGCGGCGCCTCGCCGGCCCGGTAGGGTCGTAGCCTGACGGCGTACTCGTACGGCTGCGGGAAGGTCTGGTACTCCTTCAGCACGGACACCGCGGTGCCTCCCACGCCGCTGACCCGGTGGTCGAGGTTCAGCGTGACGCCCCCTTGCGGCGTCAGCTGGAAGGGATACCAGGCCCGCGACAGGTTGCCCGTGCCGTAGTGCTGGGCGCTCACGTTGAGGAGCTCCTCCCCCATCGCGAGCAGGCCGACCCCGCGGGCGTTGGCGAGGCTGACCCAGCGGACGTCGGACTTGTTCCCGTAGTCCTGGGGCACCAGGTACGGCACGTACTGCTCCTCCACCGTGCTCTCGAAGACCCCGATCCGGGCCCCGGTCCGGCGGTCCGGATAGGTCTCGTGCGGTCCTCGCCCTTGCCACGCGAGCCGATCGAACTCCTCGCCCAGGACCATCTGCAGACCCACCTTCGGGATCCAGTCCGGCTGGTTCCCCCGGGGGGTGATCGAGTGGTGCAGGAGGACGTCGCCGCTCGCCAGCACGCGGTAGACGTACTCGAGATCGAACCCGGTCGAGAACGACCGCGGCGGCAGGCTCGCCGGAGCCGCGTGAGCCCGGATGTCGACACGGACCTCCCGCTCGTCGACGCGAGTGGCCGCGAAGCTCTCCACGGTGTACTCCAGGCGATCCAGGCCGACGGCCCGCCACCCGTTCGCGATGTCGTTCCCCATTCCCTCGCGGTGAGTCGAGAGTTTGCCCCGGTAGAGCCCCCAGGCATCGCGCTCGTTGGCCAGCGGGGCCCGCCACACGTTGGCCCGCGGGCCCTGCTGCAGGAGCTCGACCTCCCCCACCGTCACCGAGGCGAGAGTCCCGCGGGAACCATCGAAGGTGTAGGCGAAGTCCTCCCCCCGGACGACGACTCGACCCTCCGCCTCGTCCATCTCCAGCGGGGAGAACCCGTCGAGCGGGCCGAGCGGCGGCGCCGGAGTCTCGGGCAGGAGGAACTGCTCCCAGGCCACCTCGTGCCCCTTCGGGGCCCAGGGTGTCTCCCGGGCCAGGGTGAAGCGGACCTCCAGCCCGTACTGCACGCCCGGGGCACTCTCGCGGCTCTCGACGGGAACACGGATCGTCGCGCGCTCGGCCGGGGGAAGCGCGATCTCGAGCGGCCCCTCGTCCAGCACCTCCCCGTCCGCCGTCAGCCTCCAGCGCGCGTCGAGCTCGGAGAGGTCGGTGAAATGGTGGTGATTGGTGACCCGCAGCAGCCCCTCGTCGAGGTCCAGGACCTCGATCTCCACGGGCTGCGCGGACTTCTTCAGCTGCCACAGCTCCGGCTGGGGAACGCGATCCGGCCACACGACCCCGTAGGAGCGCCCTCCGATGCCGAGGCTGAAGAACTCGCCCTCGTCCTCGACGGACTCGAAGTCGAGCCAGAGCCGCGCCTCCTCCCTCAGGCCCGGCGAGTCGTCGTCGAGCTCGCTCTCGTCCAGGGCGCGGGCGAAGACGCGCACGTCGTCGATGAGGGCGTTCGACAGCTCGCCCGAGTGCTCCTGTCCGTGCAGGGCCGCGTTGCGGCCGATGTTCACCGGGAAGGGGTTGTGGTCGATCTCCCCCGCGTGCCCCTTCGAGCCGGCGACCACGCCATCGACGAGGAGGCGCAGCTCCTCTCCGTCGTAGACGCCGGCCAGGTGGTGCCAGCTCCCCTCCCAGCCGTCCGGGGTGGGGGCCTTCACCGAGATCCGCTCCCCGTCTTGGATGAAGAACTCGAGCGTGTCGGCGGCGACCTGCTGGAGACCGTACTGGTGGTCGCCCTTGGTGAGGAGGGGGCCGTAGTCGTTCCAGCGACGAGGCTGGACCCACATCTCCAGGGTCAGCTCACTGCCGGTGACGTCGAGGCTGGGGTCCCGGTACAGCTCCACCCACTCGTCGTGCCCGCTCAAGGCCAGCGCCCGTCCGCCGCCCGGGCGGCCTTCGACGAGACCGGCCCGTCCCATGAGGACCCCGTCGTTCCCGTGGGGCGAGGCGTCGGAGGCGAAACGCCACCGCCACCGGATGCCGGGGCTGACCCAGTCCCAGACCGCTCCTCCGATGGTGCGCGGGTAGCGGCGGATGATTTCCCAGTACTCGTCGAGCGCGCCCAGGCCGTTCCCGGTGGCCGCGGCGTACTCGTCCATGAAGGAGGGGCGGGGGTCCACGGAAGCCGGCACCTGGCCGACCCGGGTCTTCAGCTCGAAGGGGATCGGGTAGCGGGGTCCCACGATGTCCTCGCAATCGAGAGGGTGGTTCGAAGGGAAGTAGTCGTTGTTGCCCCCGTAGAGCCAGGCCCGGGTGGGGTCGAGCCGCTTCCCCTCGGTGATGATCGCGCAGATGTTGTCCCCCGAACCGCTCTCGTTCCCCGCGCTCCAGATGACGACGCTCGCGTGGTTGCGATCGCGGTGGACCATCTTCCGGCCCCGGTCCACGTAGGCCGCCCGCCATTCCGGGCGCTCGGAGAGGAAGGTCGTCGAGTGGGCCTCGTCCCCCGTCTCGTCGATCACGTAGACACCCAGGACGTCGGCCAGGTCCAGGTACTCCGGGTTCGGCGGGTAGTGCGACGTGCGCACCGCGTTGACGTTGAAGCGCTTCATGAGGACGAGGTCCTCGCGCATGGTGTCGACGTCCATCGCTCGCCCGGTGTCGGGGTGGTGCACGTGGGAGTTGACCGCGTTGAGCTTGACCGACCGGCCGTTGACGAAGAAGGCCTGGTCGCGGATCTCCATCTCGCGGAAGCCCACCCACGCGCCGAGGAACTCCTCGGCCGCCCCGTCGGGACCCAGAAGCTCGAGGACCAGGCGATAGAGGTGCGGGTGCTCGGCCGACCAGAGACGGGGAGACTCGACGGACGCGGCAAGACGCGCCCCCACCGTCCCGCCCCCGGGGATCGAGAGCTCGGGACTCTCGAAGGGGTCCCGGACCGGCGCCGTATCGTCGCTCGGGTAGAGCGTGGCACGGACCCGGTAGCCCTCCGCCGCCTCCTCCCCGTAGTGGCTGACCTCGGCCGCGATCTTCAGCTCGGCGTCGCGGTAGTCCTCGTCGAGGTCGGTGGTCACGAAGAAGTCGCGCACGTGCACGCGGGGGGTGGCCATCAGGTACACGTCGCGGTAGATGCCGCTGAGCCGCCACATGTCCTGGTCTTCCAGGTAGGTCCCGTCAGAGAAGCGGTAGACCTGGACGGCGATGGTATTGGCCCCCGGCCGGAGGAGGCCTGTCACGTCGTACTCCGCCGGCTCCATCCCGCCCTGGTTGTAGCCGACCTCGTTCCCGTTCACCCACACGTAGGAAGCGGACTTCACGCCCTCGAAATGGAGGAAGACCTGCCGCCCCCTCCAGCCCTCCGGCACCTCGAACGTTCGCCGGTAGGACCCCACCGGGTTGTAGCTCGCGGGAACCCGGGGCGGAGTCGAGGGGAACGGCTGGCTGACGTTGCGGAAGAGCGGGTGTCCGAAGCCCTGCATCTGCCAGCTGCTCGGGACCTCGATCTCGCCCCAGCCCGAGGCGTCGAAGCCGGGCACGTCAAAGCGTTCGGGGGCCTCGGCGGGAACCGGGGCCCAGTGGAACTTCCAGGTGCCGCTCAGCAGGCGGCACCAGGGCGAGGCCTTGCGGTTGCCCTCGAGGGCCGCCTCCAGGCCGTCGAAGGGCATCAGGGTGGCGTGGGGCGCCACCTGTCCCCGCTCGAAGACCGCCGGGTTCTCCCAGTCGCGCACTTCCTGCGAGGGAAGGGCCGCCGCGATGAGAGACAGCAGGGCGAGGAGGCAGAGGGTGGTCGGGCGGGTCGTGGGCATCGGGGTCTCCGCTTCAAAGACCCTCCGGCGGGCGCCGGAGGCGCCGGACGCGCCGGAGTCTAGCACGCGTGCGCGGCCTCGATCCGGCCCCCGGGCGCAGCCGAGGACGCGCCGCACCCCAAGAGGGTCGACTTCGGTCTAGAATCCGGGTAGCAACCCGTTTCACGAAGAACAGCGAGACGCCCCGTCCGACATCGCGGCAGTCCTCGCACGGAGTGGAGAGAGATCAGTGATCAGAAACATGAAGGTCGTCCTGGCCGCAGCCGCCGTCGCGGTCCTGGCCGTCGGCGCCGCATCGGTGGCCACCTCGAGCCCTGAGGGCACGGCCGCCATCAAGGCCCGCCACGAAGCCATGGAGGCCGTGGGCGATGCCATGGGTCCGCTTGGCGCCATCGCCAAGGGCGAAGCGCCGTTCGATGCCGCGGTCGTGGAGAAGAACGCGGGGACCATCGCCGAGAACCTGAAGAAGGCCGCCGCCCTCTTCCCCGAGGGGAGTGACAGCGGCGACGTCGAGACCTGGGCCAAGGCGGAGATCTGGTCCAACTCCGCGGACTTCGAGCTGAAGATGCAGACGGCCCGGTCCCAGGCCGAGGCCCTGCAGGCGGTGACCGAGGAAGCGGCGTTCCGCCCCGCGCTGGGCAAGCTGGGCAGCAGCTGCAAGAGCTGCCACCAGGACTACCGTCGTCCGAAGCAGTGAAGCGTCCGCGCACGGGACGGATGGTGGCGACGCTGGCGCTCCTCGGGGCGCTCGGCGTCGCCGCCTTCCTGCTCCTGACCCGGCCCCGTCTCCTCGACTCCACCGCGCTGCCGGACCACAGGCCTGACACCGGCCGGGGAGAGGTCCTGTTTCACGTCGGCAGCTGTGGCTCGTGCCACAGGGCCGCCGACGGCGCCCCGGGCGCGGCCGAGGGCCTGCCGACCGGCAGCGCCGGCTTCCCCACGCCGATCGGCACCTTCTACCCGGGCAACCTCACCCCCGACCGGGAGACGGGGATCGGCGGCTGGAGCGAGATCGACTTCCTCAACGCCATGGTCCGCGGGGTCTCACCGGACGGCACCCACTACTTCCCGGCCTTCCCCTATCCCTCCTTCCGCCTCATGACCCTCGAGGACGTCCTCGACCTCCGGGCCTATCTCATGGCTCTGCCGGCGGTGCGCTCCGCGCGACAGGAGCCGACGATTCCGGCGGCGAGTCTGGTGCGGCGGGGCCTGGGGCTCTGGAAGAGGATCGCTCTCGATGACCGGCGCTTCGACCCCGACCCGGGGCGCGGCGCTTCCTGGAACCGCGGGGCCTATCTGGCCAACGCACCGGGCCACTGCGGAGAGTGCCACACGCCGCGGACCTGGACCATGGCCGCCGACGAGAGCCGGCACTTCTCGGGCGGCCCCCACCCGGGGGGCGAGGGCCAGGTCCCGAGCCTCAATGGGCTCGTGGCCCGGGGGCGCTACAAGGACGCCGCCGACCTCACCCTGGCCCTGCAGTACGGGGAGACGTTCGGGTACGACAAGCTCTCGAGCGGCGGGATGGCCGACATCCAGATGAACCTGGCCAAGCTCCCCGACAGCGACGTGCGCGCGATCGCCGAGTACTTGATCAGCCTGAACTGACCGCGTGACGCCGACCTGACTCATGCCGGTGATCGCAGCCCGCGTGCTCTCTGCGACGGTTAGAATCCTCGCGCCTTGAGCCGCCTTCCCACTCCCGTCGGAGACCGTCTGCTCGCCTTCCTGGGGACGCTACGCCCCTTCCTCGGGACCCTGGTCGTCGTGCCCCTGGTCGTCGCCTTCTGCGGCTCCCACTGGACCTGGGAGCGGTCCGTGGCGCCGAGCCGGGCCTGGAGGATCGCGCCCAGCGCCGGCCTGGCGGGCCAGGACCGGCGCCAGGAGGTCCGCCTCCACTTCTTCGACGACGGCTCCGACCCCGGCCGGGGGGTAGAGCTGGGGGACGGGTCCGTTCTCCTCGCCGAGCTGCCACGGGCGGTCTCGCGTTTCGAGATCGTCCTCCAGGTCGACCCGAACGACTTCTACCTCGTCCTCGGGGGCCCAGAGGAGCGAGACCTGCGTCCGCTGTGGAAGGTGCGCCGTGACCGGAGCGAGTCCGTCCTCACGACGTTGAGGAGCCCGCGCCTGGAGGTGACCGCCCCGATCCGGTTCCTGCAGGTGGAAGGCCTTCGGGGAATGGGGGCGCGCTCCGTGGCCGGACTTCGCCTCGACCTGGAGCCGCTCGAGATCCCCCACGCCCTCCTGCTGCCACTGCTCTGGGGGGCGTGGCTGCTCCTGCGCGTGGCCAGGCGCGCGGGGGTTCCCAGGGCGGAGGCGGTCCTCGACCGGTGGAGGAGAGCCGACCTCTGGCTCGCCGCCGCGCTCATCGGGGCGGTGATCCTGCGCACGCCCGACGTCCTCGTCTACGGGCTCCTGGCCGTCGCGTTGATCTGGCTGGTGCTGCGGGTGCTCCTGGCCTGGCTGGCCCGCTCGCCCGCCTCGCTGGTTGCCGCCGCCCTCGTCGTGGGGCTCCTGGTGTTGGCCGTTCCGAGGGTCTTCGAGGGAACGATCACCGCCCGCCTCGCCGAGGTCCAGGACCTGACCGTCGACCACCGGCCTCGTCCCGGCGGGGAGATCAACGAGGACCACCTGCGCTTCGCGGGCACGGCGGAGGATCTCGCCGACGAGGACTTCGTGGTTCTCTTTCTCGGCGACTCCTTCACCTTCGGTGAGACGCTGGAGTACGACCAGGCCTACCCCTACGCCTTCGAGCGCATCGTGGCCGGGTTCGACTGCACCGCCCGCGTGCGCAGCGTCGACGCCGGCTGGGTCAGCGCCTCGCCGCTTCTCGCCCTGCGACTCCTCCGCGAGATCGGCCCCGACTACCGTCCGGACCTGGTCGTCTACAGCCTCGACATGACCGACTTCCACGACGATCTGCTCTATGAGCAGCGCCTGCGCCAGGGAGGCGACCTCGAGATCGACGCCGGTGAGGCCCTCTTGCAGATCCTGGTGCGCACGTTCCCCGGGCTCGCCGCCCAGAGACCCCGCTTGGAGAAGCTGCGCGGCATCTTCCGGACCCGGGACCGCGGGAGGCACGAAGAAGAGACCCCGGTCCCCGAGGACCGCTTCTTCGTCACCGCTCAGCCCCTGGACAAGAGCGTGACCGACATCGAGCGCGGGGTGATCGCCAACCTCGCGTCTCTCGACGCGCTCGTGAAGGACCGCCTCGGGGCCCGGATGGCGCTCGTGGTCTACCCCCGCGCGTATCAGTACTCCTTGCGTGAGTCCCCGGGAAGCTGGGAAGCCCACCAATACGAGCCTCTCGGCCCGTGGGTGCGCGAGCCCTTCCGCTACTTCGAGGAGAACGCCGCCCGCCTGCCCTACCCCGTGCTGAGCACGCTTTCCGCCTTCGAGGCCTCAGACCAGTTCCCGCTCTTCCAGGAGGACGACCCCCACTGGAACGAGGCCGGGGCGGGGTTGATGGCGGAGGCCGTGGCGCGCTGGACTGCCGCGACGGGCCTCATCCCCTGCACTGCCCGGGACGAGTAGCCTGCTCGTCGTCTCGCGAGAGCCCGCAGGCCACCCGTCCGGAGCGACTTGGACGTCCGTACCACGACGCATGAGTCGCATGAGCGAAATGCATGGCCTCGCCGCTTGACCGGCCCCGCCGCGTTTTCTATCTTCGTCCATTACCCTCGAGGTTGGGGGCGTCTGGGGGGAGTTTCGGGGACACCGTGCCTGGCTCCCGTCCCGGGGGATGGAGTCACGGTAAGGTGTCCCCAAAACTCACGTCGCGAATGCACGAGACGCTGTCGAGGGAAGGACTCTACGATCCCCGCTTCGAGCACGACGCCTGTGGTGTCGGGTTCATCGCCGATCTCAACAACGTCCGGTCCCACGAGATCGTCCGGAAGGGCATCGAGATCCTCATCAACCTCGACCACCGCGGCGCCCGCGGTGCGGAGAAGGAGAGCGGGGACGGGGCCGGGATCCTGGTCCAGCTCCCGCACGCGTTCTTCCTTCGCGAGTGCTCCCGGCTCGGGATCGGCCTTCCCGAGCCCGGCGGCTACGGGGTCGGACAGGTCTTCCTGCCCCGGAACCGGAAGACCCACGTGGGGACGAGGCACGTCTTCCGGCGCGCCCTCGACGAGCTCGGGCTCGACGTGCTCGGCTGGCGCGAGGTCCCCACCGACAACTCGACCCTCGGCACCACCGCCATCTCCGGCGAGCCGGTGATCCAGCAGGTGATCGTCCGCCGGCCCGTGAGCTGCCGCACCCAGGACGAGTTCGAGCGGCGGCTCTTCGTGGCCCGCAAGTACGGCATCCGCATGGTGCGCGAGTCGGTGCAGGGTGCGGACGACTTCTACCTCTGCTCGATGTCCTCGCGGACCATCGTCTACAAGGGAATGCTGACCCCGGAGCAGGTGCCGGTCTACTTCCCTGACCTCTCCGACGAGTCCTTCGAGTCGGCGCTGGCCCTCATCCACAGCCGCTTCTCCACCAACACCCTGCCCACCTGGCCCCTCGCCCACCCCTTCCGCACCCTGGCCCACAACGGCGAGATCAACACCCTCCGCGGCAACGTGAACTGGATGCGGTCCCGCGAGGCCATCATCGAGTCCCCCCTCTTCACGGAGGACGAGATCCAGAAGATGCGCCCGGTGGCTCAGGAGGGGGGCTCGGACTCGGGCATCCTCGACAACGTCGTCGAGTTCCTGATGATGGGGGGGCGCAGCCTCCCCCACGTCATGATGATGCTCATCCCCGAGGCCTGGGAGAAGGACCCCGAGATCCCGGCCGACCGCAAGGCCTTCTACGAGTACAACGGCGCGGTGATCGAGCCCTGGGACGGACCCGCCTCGGTGGCCTTCACCGACGGGACGCTCATCGGGGCGACCCTCGACCGCAACGGGCTCCGGCCCTCGCGCTACTGCCTGACCGACGACAACGTCCTCATCATGGCCTCGGAGGCGGGCGTCCTCGCGGTCCCCCCGGAGAAGGTGGTCCGGAAGGGCCGTCTCCAGCCCGGGAAGATGTTCGTGGCCTCGCTGGAAGAGGGACGGATCATCCCCGACGAGGAGATCAAGGCCCGCATCTGCGCGGAGCAGCCCTACCAGGAGTGGCTCGACGCGGGCAAGATCCCCCTCGCCGAGCTCGAGCCGCCGCGTCAGATCCTCCAGCCCCCGGCGCGCCGGGTCCTGACCAAGCAGAAGGTGTTCGGCTACTCCCTCGAGGACCTGCGGATCCTCATGGCCCCGATGGTGCGGGACGGCCAGGAGCCGGTGGGCTCCATGGGCAACGACACCCCCCTCGCCGTCCTGTCCGAGAAGTCGAGGAACCTCTTCGACTACTTCCATCAGCTCTTCGCCCAGGTCACCAACCCGCCGATCGACTCCATCCGCGAGGAGATGGTGATGAGCCTCGTCTCCTACGTCGGCGGCGAGGGAAACATCCTCGTCGACGGGCCCGAGCACGCGAACATGATCGAGCTCCCCCAGCCCGTCCTCACCAACGAGGACCTCGAGCGGCTGCGCTGGGTCGACCGGCAGCACTTCCAGGCCAAGACGATCTCCACCTGCTTCAAGGCGGAGCCGGGGCGGATGCAGCGGGCGTTGGACCGCCTCCGGCACGAGGCCGAGGAGTACGTGCTGGACGGGTACGAGGTCATCATCCTGACCGACCGCCCGGTCGACTCCGACCACGCCGCCATCCCCTCGCTCCTCGCCGTCTCCACGGTGCACCACCACCTCATCCGCAAGGGGCTGCGCTCGCGGTGCGGGCTCGTCGTCGAGACCGGCGAGGCCCGGGAGGTGCACCACTTCGCCTGCCTCCTCGGCTTCGGCGCGTCCGCAGTCAACCCCTACGTGGCCTTCGAAACCATCGAGGACATGCGCCTCCGCAAGCTCCTGCCCAAGAGCCTGAGCGAGCTCGACGCCCGGGGGCACTACCTCAAGGCGGTGGGCAAGGGGCTCCTCAAGACGATGTCGAAGATGGGGATCTCGACCGTCTCCTCCTACATCGGGGCGCAGATCTTCGAGGCAGTGGGTCTCGCCGACGAGGTCATCGAGGAGTACTTCCCGGGCACCGTCTCCCGGATCGGGGGCATCGACATCGCCACCATCGAGCGCGAGACCCTGATGCGCCACCAGGCCGCCTACATCGACGTCGAGGACCAGACCGACCTCGAGCTGGGCGGTCAGTACCAGTGGCGGCTGCGGGGCGAGCGCCACCTCCACGACCCGGACACGATCCACAAGCTCCAGCACGCGGCCCGCACCAACGACTACGAGCTCTACCGCGAGTACGCGCGGCACATCGACGACAACGCGGCGAGCCCGATCACCCTCCGACACCTCCTGGAGTTCACCAACCTCACCCCGGTGCCGATCGAGGAGGTCGAGCCGGTCGACGCCATCGTCAGGCGCTTCGCGAGCGGGGCCATGTCCTTCGGCTCCATCTCCTGGGAGGCCCACACCACCCTGGCCATCGCCATGAACCGCCTCGGGGCCAAGTCGAATACCGGCGAGGGCGGCGAGGACCCCGCGCGCTACGAGCCCCTTCCGGGCGGCGATAGCATGCGCTCGGCGATCAAGCAGGTGGCCTCCGGGCGCTTCGGCGTGACCTCGAACTACCTCGTCAACGCCGACGAGCTGCAGATCAAGATGGCCCAGGGGGCCAAGCCCGGCGAGGGGGGCCAGCTCCCCGGCCACAAGGTCGACAAGAAGATCGCGAAGACCCGTCACTCGACGCCCTACGTGGGGCTCATCTCGCCGCCGCCCCACCACGACATCTACTCCATCGAGGACCTGGCCCAGCTGATCTACGACCTCAAGAACTCCAACCCCCGGGCCCGCATCAACGTGAAGCTCGTGGCCGAGGTCGGGGTCGGGACCATCGCCGCCGGGGTGGCCAAGGCCCACGCCGACGTCATCCTGATCTCCGGGCACGACGGGGGCACCGGGGCGTCGCCCCTCTCCTCGATCAAGCACGCGGGGCTCCCCTGGGAGCTGGGTCTGGCCGAGGCCCACCAGGTCCTCATGCAGAACAACCTGCGGGACCGGGTGGTGCTCCAGACCGACGGGCTCCTGCGCACGGGGCGGGACATCGCCATCGCCACCCTCCTCGGGGCCGAGGAGTGGGGCGTGGCCACCGGAGCGCTCATCGCCATGGGCTGCGTCATGATGCGCAAGTGCCACCTCAACACCTGCCCGGTGGGGGTGGCCACCCAGGACGAGGAGCTCCGGAAGCTCTTCACCGGGGATCCCGAGCACGTCGTCAACTTCTTCCGCTTCGTGGCCGCGGACCTCCGCGAGCACATGGCCCGGCTCGGCTTCCGCACCGTGGACGAGATGGTGGGCCGGGTGGACAAGATCGCCCCCCTGCGCGACGTCCGCCACTTCAAGGCGAAGCAGCTCGACCTCTCGCGGCTCCTCCACTTCATGCGAGCCAACGACCGCTGCGGCACCTTCTGCTGCGTCCCCCAGGACCACGGCCTCGACCGGGCCCTCGACAACGAGCTCGTCCGCCTCGCCGCCCCCGCCCTCGAGCGCGGCGAGAGGGTCGAGGCGTTCTTCGAGATCCGCAACGTCAACCGGACGGTGGGCACGATCCTGGGCCAGGAGATCACCCGGCGCACCGGAGAGGAGGGTCTCCCCGAGAACACGATCCGCTTCAAGGCCACGGGGTCGGCGGGCCAGTCGTTCATGGCCTTCGCGCCGAAGGGGCTCACCATCGAGCTCGAGGGCGAGGCCAACGACTACTTCTGCAAGGGGCTCTCCGGCGGCACCGCCATCCTCTACCCGCCGAAGGGCTCGGTCTTCAACCCGAACGAGAACGTCATCTGCGGCAATGTCTCGTTCTACGGCGCGACCGCGGGCAAGGCCTTCATCCTCGGCCCCGCCGGCGAGCGGTTCTGCGTCCGCAACTCCGGCGCCCGCGTGGTGGTGGAGGGCGTGGGCGACCACGGCTGCGAGTACATGACCGGCGGGCGCGCTGTCGTCCTCGGCCCGATCGGCCGAAACTTCGCGGCCGGGATGTCCGGCGGCGTCGCCTACGTCTGGGACGTGGACGAGCGAGCCCGGCCCCGCGTCAACCCGGGGATGGTGGACCTCGAGGACGTGGTCGACCCGGAGGACGTGGCCGAGCTCAAGGCCCTGATCGAGGAGCACGTGCGGCTGACGGGCTCGGAGCGGGCCAGACGGATCCTCGCCACCTGGGAGGTGCAGCTGCGGAAGTTCGTCAAGGTCATGCCGCGCGACTACAAGCGCGCACTGGCGGAGCTCGCGGCCGAGACGGCCGCGGTGGCCTGAGGGGGCGGCATGGGCAAGGACACCGGCTTCAAGGATTTCGAGCGCAAGACCCCGGCCTACCAGCCCGCGGAGGAGCGCATCCGCCACTGGAACGAGTTCGTGATCCCCCTCTCCCAGGAGGAGGTGGAGATCCAGGGGGCCCGCTGCATGAACTGTGGCGTGCCCTTCTGCCACAACGGCTGCCCGCTGGGCAACGTCATCCCCGACTTCAACGACCATACCTACCAGGGCAAGTGGCGGCGGGCCCTCAAGGCCCTCTACTCGACCAACAACTTCCCCGAGTTCACGGGGCGCGTGTGCCCCGCCCCGTGCGAGTCGGCGTGCGTCCTCGCGATCAACAAGCCGCCCGTCACGATCAAGAACATCGAGGTCTCGATCATCGAGAGGGCCTTCGAGGAAGGCTGGGCCGAGCCGCGCCCCCCCCGCCAGCGGACCGGCCGGTCCGTGGCCATCGTGGGATCGGGACCGGCGGGGCTCGCCGCCGCCGATCAGCTCAACCGCGCGGGGCACACCGTCACCGTCTTCGAGCGGGCGGATCGGGTCGGCGGTCTTCTCCGCTACGGGATCCCCGACTTCAAGCTCTCGAAGGACGTCCTCGACCGCCGCGTCGAGCTCATGATGACGGAAGGGGTGGCCTTCCGCACCGGCGCCCACGTGGGCGTCGACTACCCCGCCGCGCAGCTCCTGGCCCACTTCGACGCCATCGTCCTCGCCGGAGGCTCCACCCGGCCCCGCGACCTCTCGATCCCCGGGCGCGAGGCTCGTGGTGTCGAGTTCGCCATGGACTTCCTCTCCCAGTCCAACCGCCGGGTCGCCGGCGACGAGATCCCGGAGGGGACGGACATCCTCGCGACCGGGAAGGACGTGATCGTCATCGGCGGGGGCGACACCGGCTCCGACTGCGTCGGGACCTCCATCCGTCAGAAGGCCCGCTCGGTCACCCAGATCGAGATCCTGCCCAGGCCGCCCGAGGGCCGCACGATCCGGACACCGTGGCCCGTCCACCCGGGCCCGCGCATGCTCTCCACCTCCAGCTCCCAGGCCGAGGGCTGCGAGCGCGACTGGGCGGTCCTCTCCAAGGAGTTCCTGAAGGACGAGGCCGGCGATCTCCGCGGCATCCGGGCGGCGCGCGCCGACTGGAGCGCTGGGCGCCCGGAGGAGATCCCGGGGACGGAGCGCGAGCTCCCGGCCCAGCTCGTGCTGCTGGCCATGGGGTTCCTTCACCCCGAGCACGCGGCGCTGGACGACCTCGGCGTGGACAAGGACGAGACCGGCAACTGCGCCTCCAGCGGCTACCGCACCTCACGGGACGGCGTCTTCGTCGCCGGCGACATGCGCCGCGGCCAGTCCCTCGTGGTCTGGGCGATCAGCGAGGGCCGGGAGTGCGCCCGCGAGGTCGACGAGTACCTGACCGGACGTCCGTCGCTTCTCGGAGCCAAGGACAAGTCCCGCAGCGACGTGGCGATGGCGCGCTAGAAGTACTTCTCGACCACCCAGGGAGGCTGGTGCTCGTCGGGGTGGCGCTCGATGGACTCGTAGTCGAAGTCCATGGGAGCCTTCTCCTCGGTGACGAGGGGATGGGGGTCGGCGAGGCGGTCGTGCTCGGCCTCGAGAAGGGTGATCAGGCGCGTCTTCTCGCCCGCGAAATCCGGATCGTCGGCCAGGCTCCGAAGCTCGGAGGGGTCGTGCTCGAGATCGAAGAGCTGGACGTGGTCGAGGGGCGGATAGCGGATGAGCTTGAAACGGCCGTCGCGCACCGCGCGCATCTTGTCCTCGTAGGCGGTGTAGAGGGTGTCCCGCACCTGCGTGGCCTCGCCCCGCCACAGGACGCTCAGGTCGAGACCCTCCACACCGTCGGGCACCTCCACGCCGCTGAGCCTCGCGATCGTCGGGAACAGGTCGTAGAGCGTGACCAGCGCACGGCTCGCTCCCGCCGGGATCCCGCGCCCGGCCACGATCAGGGGCACGCGGGTGCTGTGCTCGTACAGGCTCTGCTTGCCGAGGAGGCCGTGGCTCCCCAGGGCCAGGCCGTTGTCACTCGCGAAGAACACGAGCGTGTCGGCGTCGAGTCCCGTGCGCCGCAGCGCCTCGAACAGGTCCCCGATCCGCGCGTCGACGTGGCTGATCAGACCGTAGTACTCGCCGATCTGCTCCCGGATCACCTCCGGCCTCCTGGGCCAGGCGGCGAGCTGCTCGTCCCGGCCCGTCATCCACCCGTTGTGGAAGGGGTGCACCGGCATGAAGTTCGGCGGCAGGGGCTGTCCCGCCCCCGCGTACATCCGACGGAACTCCTCCGGCGGGGTGCGGGGGTCGTGGGGCGCGGTGAAGGCCACGTAGGCGAGGAAGGGCGTCCCCGCGTCGTGGGAAGCGTGACCCTCGAGGAACTCGATTGCCGCGTCGGCGAACAGATCCGTCGAGAAGCCCCCTTCCTCGACCTCGGAGAAGGTCCTGTCGGGGAGCAGGTCCTGGACCGGCACCGCCTCGTGGTCGCTCATCCCGCCGAAGAAGACGCGGCGCCCCAGGGTGAAGCTCCGGGCGAAGGACTCCCGGCTCTGGTGCCACTTGCCGGTGCCGAAGGTGACGTAGCCGCTTCGCCGAAGCACCTCGGGGAGCGTCTCGACGGAGTCCAGGTCGTCGTAGACGTGGAAGAGCGTCCGCCCGCTCATCAGCATGGCCCGGCTCGGGGCGCAGACCGCCCCGTGGTGCGAGCCCATGATGTGGGCCTCGCGGAAGCTGAAGCCACGACGGGCGAGCTCGTCCAGGGTCGGCGTCCGGAGGTAGGGGTTGCCATAGGCCCCGAGGGCGTCGGCCCGCTGATCGTCGGTGAAGAGAACGAGGACGTTGGGGCGCCCGGGCGTAGCGTCGTCGGAGCGCCTCCCCGGCTCCGCGCACGCAGCGACCACGATCACCAGCGCGACGAGGCCGAACAACGGAGTGGGCCGCTCACGCACGGACCAGGTACCTCTCGATGACCGCCGGGTCCGGCTCGACCCCGAGGCCCGGCTCCTCGGGCACCGTGGCGTGGCCGTCCACGACCCGGATGGGGTCCCGGGCCACTGAGCGGCACAGCTCGCCGGGCTCGGTGCAGTACTCGAGGATGAAGGCGTTCGGTACGCTCGCCAGGAAGTGCAGGGACGCCGCCACGTTGATGTCGGTCGTGAAGTTGTGGTTCACGATGGCCACGCCCCGGGTCTGCGCGAGCACGGCGACGGTCATGGCCTGGGTCAGGCCCACGCGGCTCGGGTCCACCTGCACCACGTCCACGCCCCCGATCTCCAGGAGGCGGTTGAATCCCGCCACCGTGCACTCCTCCTCGCCGGCGGCGATGGGGGTCTCGCACTGCTTCGACACCACCGCGTAGCCGTCGAGGTCGTCGGGGTGGAGTGGCTCCTCGATCCAGAAGAGGTCGTAGGGCTCGAAGAGGCGGGCGCGCTCGAGAGTGGTCCGGGCGTCCCAGGCCTGCCCGGCGTCGAGCATGAGCTCCATGTCCGCACCGATCTCGCGACGGATCGCCTCGAGGTAGGCGCAGTCGCGCGCGGGATCTTCACCAAAGGGCTCCCACCCGAACTTGACCGCGGTGTACCCGGCGTCCCGCGCCGCCCGCGCCCGCTCCGCCGTCGCCTCCGGGGTCTCCTGGAACATGTTCGAGGAGTACACCCGCAGGGAGGTCCGGTAGCCGCCGCCGAGCAGCCGGTAGACGGGCTCGCCCAGGACCTTGCCCTTGATGTCCCACAGCGCGAGGTCCACGCCGGCCATGGCCTGGATGACCGCGCCTTCGCGTCCGTAGTAGAGGGTGCCCTCGTACATCCTCCCCCAGAGCCGATCCGTGTCCAGGGGGTCCTGCCCGACCAGGAGATGGCGCAGGCCGCTCACCAGGGAGTGGGACAGGGGCGCGTCGATGATCGCCTTCGCGACGAGGGGGCAGGCGTCCACCTCGCCCCAGCCGGTGATCCCCGCGTCGGTGGCGACTCGGACGAGGAGGGCGTCCTGGGAGCTGTCGGTTCGGGCCTCGATCTCGGGCAGCCGAAGGTAGAGTCCCTGGACGTCGGTGATCTTCATGTCCGCCTCCGATCGCCACCCCGGGAGGCACAGGCCGGCCCTGAGCACGCCTATTCTACTGGCAGAGCGGGCGGGAGAAACCGCCGTCTGGGGCCCGGAGGCGGTAAGATCGGATGTCCTTCCGGAGCCGTCCGCCTCCCCTGGCGGGCGGCCCTCGAGCATCCTTCGGGCCACCGGAGCCGGCCCCCGGTCCAGAGAGGCACATTCCATGCGCAGGCGCACCATCGCCCCGATCGTCGCCCTCCTCGCCCTCGGCGTGGTCCTCCCTTCCACGACGGAGGCCGCCCGCCTGGGTCGGGAGGTCGTGCCCACCTTCCAGGCGGTGGACCTCGAGGTCGACGCCGATCAGGCGAGCTATCGCGGGTCCGTGCGCATCACGCTGGACGTGTTGCGGCCCACCGACCAGTTTCGCCTGCACGCCCGGGAGCGGGAGCTGGAGTCCGTGACCCTCGAGGGCCCGGAGGGGGCGCTCGAGACGACCCACCAGATTGCCGGGGACCTGATCACCCTGCGCACGGCGGCACCGCTGAAGAGGGGAGAGCACACCCTCACCATCGCCTTCTCCGGGCCGTTCAACACCCGGGCGGTGGCCCTCTACCGAATGGAGCAGGACGGGCTCGGCTACGCCTTCACCCAGTTCGAGGCCGCCGACGCCCGGGGCGCCTTTCCCTGCTTCGACGAGCCCGGCTTCAAGATCCCCTGGCAGCTCACGGTCAAGGTCCCCGAGGCCCACGTCGCGGTCACCAACACGCCGGTGGAGAGGGAGACGACCGAGGACGGGTGGAGGACCTACGTCTTCCGCAAGACGAAGCCCCTGCCCAGCTACCTCATCGCCCTCGCCACCGGGCCCCTCGACAGCGTCGAGATGCCGGGGCTGGGAGTTCCCGGACGGATCGTCACGCCGAAGGGCCAGACCGGCCTCACCGCCATCGCCGCCGAGCTGACGCCCCCCATCCTCAAGGCGCTCGAGCGCTACTTCGGCGAACCCTACCCCTACGAGAAGCTGGACCACATCGCGATCCCCGAGTACTGGCCCGGCGCCATGGAGCACCCGGGAGCGGTCACCTACGCCTCCTCGCTCCTCCTGCTCGACCCCCAATCCGCGTCCCTGGCCCAGCGTCGCCTCCTGGCCAAGGTCATCGCCCACGAGCTGGCCCACATGTGGTTCGGGGACAAGGTGACCATGGAGTGGTGGGACGACCTCTGGCTCAACGAGTCGTTCGCGGACTGGATGGGCGACAAGATCACCCACGAGGTGTTCCCGCAGTTTCGGATCGATCTCGAGGTGATCAGCGATGCCCAGAGCGTGATGGGCGCCGACGCGCGACCCACGGCGGGTGCCATCCGTCGGCGCGTCGAGAGCACGGACACCGTGCTCCAGAACGTAGGCGTCCAGTACAACAAAGGCAAGGCCGTCCTGGGCATGTTCGAGGCATGGATCGGCCCCGACGTCTTTCGCAGGGGTATCCTCGACTACCTCGCGGCGAACGCCTGGGACAACGCCGCGTCCGACGATCTCTGGGAGGCCCTGGACGGGGCCTCCGGGGGAAGGGTGAGCCGACCCCTGGCCACGTTCATCGACCAGCCGGGGCTGCCGATCGTGGAGGTCGAGCCCCTCGGAGATGGACGAGTTCGCCTGAGCCAGAGTCGCTTCCGCACCGAGGGGGTCGACCAGGAGCCACAGACGTGGAGCATCCCGGTGGCCCTGCGCTACGCCACCGGAGACGAGGCGGCGACGCGGGTCGTCCTGCTGGGCGCGAAGGCGATGGAGGTCGACCTGGGAGGGACCGGCTGGGTCTACCCCAAGGCGGGCGGGCAGGGCTACTACCGCTGGCAGGTCCCCGAGGAGGCCCTGCTGCGGCTGACGAGCGAGGCCGGCACGATCCTCTCGGACGCCGAGCGCATGGACCTGGTCGGCAACCTCTCGGCCCTCCTGGGCGCGGGGACCCTGGACGGCGGCCACTACCTCGCCGCCCTCGAGGGACTGGCGTCCGATCCGGAGCCGATGGTCGTGGGGGCGGTCCTGGACTCCCTGAACGGGATCCAGCGACCGTTCATCCCCGTGGAACTGGAGGACGCGTTCGCCGCCTACATCCGGCGGGCGCTGCGGCCGGCGCTGGACCGCGTCGGCCTCCTGCCCCGCGAGGGTGAGAGCGAGACCACCACCCTCGTCCGGCCCCGCCTTCTCCTCTGGCTCGGCGACCCCGGTCGGGACCCGGAGATCCACCGTTTCGCCGAGGAGCAGGCCACCGCCTACCTGGAGGACCCGGCCTCGGTCCCGTCTTCCATCGCCGGGGCCTGCCTGACTCTCGCCTCGATGGACGGGAGCCCGGAGGAGTTCGAGGCGCTGAGACTGCGCTTCGAGTCGGCGGAGACGCCCAACGAGCGGGCCCGCTACCTGGAGACGCTCGGGGTGTTCCGCGACCCGGTGCTCGTCGAGCGCGCCCTCGACTACGCTTTCTCGGGTCCCTTGCGCCCCAACGAGCTCTTCACGATCCCCGGCAACCTGACGCAGACCCCGTCCGGCAGCGATCGGGCGTATCTCTGGATGACCGAGAACTACTCCCGGCTGGCCGAGCGTCTCCCCTCTGACTTCATGGGGTTCATGCCCTTCTTCGCCGGCGGCTGCTCGGCCGAGCGGCTCGTGTCGGCGCGGGCGTTCTTCGGCGAGCCCGAGCACCAGACCACTGGCACGCCGCAGATGATCGGCCGGGTCGCGGCCCAGGTCGACGAGTGCCTCGCGCTCCGGGCCCGCGAGGGCGAGAGCGCGCGCCGCTTCCTGGAAGGGGCGGAGCCGTGAGCCCCGGCGGGCCGGGAGAGGGACCTCGGGGACTGCTCCTCGACCTCGACGGCACGGTCTACGAAGACGACGCCCCGGTGCCGGGCGCCGAGGCGTCCATCGCCGCTCTTCGCCAGGCCGGCATCCCCGTTCGCTTCGTCACCAACACCACGCGTGTCCCCCGCGCCACCATCGCGGGGTGGCTCGAGGGCTTCGGGATCCCGGCCACCGCGGACGACATCTTCACGCCGCCCCGAGCGGCGGTGTCGTGGCTGGACGAGAAGGGGATTCGTCGGATCGACCTCTGCCTCCCCGAGGGGTCCTTCGGCGAGTTCGCGGCGTTCGAGATCACGGACCAGAACCCGGAGGTCGTCGTGGTCGGCGACCTGGGACCGGCCTGGAGCTTCGACGTGATGAACCGCGTCTTCCGCCAGGTGCTCGAGGGCGTGGAGCTCGTGGCCCTCCACCGCAATCGCTTCTGGAGATCCGGCGGGGAGCTCCTCCTCGACGTCGGCGCGTTCGTCGCCGCCTTCGAGTACGCCACCGGCCGAACCGCCACCCTCGTCGGCAAGCCCAGCCGGGCGATGTTCGAGGCGGCCGCGCGCTCGATGGGTCTCGCCCTCCCCGACGTGGCCATGGTGGGAGACGACCTGCAGGCGGACATCGCCGGCGCGCACGCCGTCGGCATCGCGGGTTACGTGGTGCAGACCGGCAAGTTCCGCGCGGCCGAGGTCGAGGGTTCGGGGATCACGCCGGATCGCACGCTGGCCTCCGTGGCCGCGCTGCCCGCGCTTCTGCTAGGCTGACCGCGCGGATCCGACGAGGCAGGCCGCCCGGCGGGGCGGCGACGCGGGTCGAACATGGTATTCAACGACACCTGCATCCTCTACATCGACGGGGGAACCACCCGGACGCGTGGCTGGGCGGCGGTGGGCGAGGTGGTGGTGGCCGCGGAGCGCGTCACCGTGGGCGCCCGGGACACCGCCCGTGAAGGATCGCCACGCCGCCTCGCCGAGGCCCTCCAACACCTGGTCCGAAAGGTCGCCGACCGCTGTCGGGCGCACGGACAGCCGGCCCCCGGGCTCGGGGTCGCGGCGGGGATGATCACCTCGGCCGAGGGCCTCATCGAGGTGCCCCACGTGCAGGCGCCCGCCGGACCGGGCGATCTGGCCCGGGGCTCCGAGCGCCACGAGCTTCCCGGCGTAGCCTCCCTGCCCATCGTGTTCGTCCCCGGTGTCCGCTCGGGGCCGGTGCAGGTCGAGGCCGAGGCCATCGGGACCAGCGACGTCATGCGGGGCGAGGAGGTCCTGTGCCTGGGCCTGGCCGCCCGGGGATACCTGCCGGAAGGCGGCCTGATCCTGACCCTCGGCTCGCACTGGAAGGCGGTGCACGTCGACGCCTCGGGGCGCGTCGTGGCGAGCGTGTCCACGGTGGGCGGCGAGATGCTCTTTGCCGTCCGGTCGCACACCATCCTGGCCAGCTCGGTGCCACGAGGGTGGCCGCCGTCGCTGCCTGCGAGATGGGTGCGGGAGGGAATCCGACGCGGCCGCGCCGACGGGCTCCCTCGGACCCTCTACTGCGTCCGCCTGCTGGACCAGCGTACCCCCTCGACCCCGGAGGACCGCCTCGGGTTCCTGATCGGTGCGACGATCGCCGCCCACGAGGACGTCCTGCTCCCTTCCGCCGCGCTCGCCACGGGGCGGGCCGTGCTCGTGGGGGCCCCCGCCCTGGTCGGGGCCTGGACGGGGGTGCTGCGCGAGCGGGGGCTGGACCCGGTGGTGGTCGACGAGAAGGAGAGGGAGGCCGCCTTCCGGGCCGGGTGCCGTGCGGTGCTGGAAGCGAGCTCCGTCGCTCAGCCGAGTCGGTGACCCGGGCTCACGGCACCCCGAGCAGGCGCAGGATCATCACGCCCGCGAGACCGCCCAGGCCCATGCAGAGCGACTGCAGCGAGTAGGTGCGGTAGAGCACGTCCGGCCCGGCGCCGTGCAGGCGGCTGAGCAGCCAGAAGAAGCTGGCGTTGGCGTGGATGACGCCCAGGGAACCCGCCCCGACCAGGGCCACGGCCATCTCCGTCGAGAGGCCCAGTGTCGGGAGCAGTGGAGCCACCACCGCCGACGTGGTCACCATCGCCACCGTCAACGATCCGGTGGCCGTGGTGAGGGCCATGGCCATCAGGAACGGCAGGAGGAGGCCCGGAAGTGCCATTCCCGCGAACGCGCCGGCAATCTGGTCTCCCACCCCCGCCGCTCGGATCACCGCGCCGAATCCGCCACCGGCCCCGGTGATCATCATCACCACCGCGCAACGCTCGATGGCGCGGTCGGTCAGATCACGTCGCGCTTGCGGCCACCCAGCAGGGTGGAGACAGGGCGCCCCAGCTGCTTGCCTCGCAGATCCCAGAGGGCGACGTCGATCGCGCTGAGGGCCGAGACGAGCACCCCCTGCCGGGCGTGGTCGTAGGCCCGGCGGTGCATCTGTCGCCAGAGACGCTCGGAGTCGAGGGGATCCTCTCCCAGGACGAAGGGGGCGAGGAACTCGACTCCGGCCCGGATGGGTCCCGCCGGACCGTACCCCTCACCCCAACCCACCAGGCCGTCGTCGGTGACGATCCGGACGAGGCAGATCGTGCGACGGTCGTACCGGAACTGGGAGAAGAAGAACGACTGCTCCAGCTTCTCCGAGACCACGTGCGGCCGGACTTCCCTGATACCCATCGCCACCTCGCTCCGGGATGCTCCGGAGGCCGACACCCGCGACTCCCCGGGGCGATGGAGCGGATTCTGGCCCTCCGGTCCTCCCACCGCAAACCCCGTTGGAATGTCCACCGCTCCAACCCAGGCGATGGAGAGGCGGTTTCGCGTTCCGGCCCGGGCAGCACATGATCAGCCCTGTTCGGTGAGGCCGGGCGACTCACGTCTTCTCGAGCAGGGCGGCGTAGCGCCTCCGCAGGTCCGGCTGCTGCCTCACGACGAAGGCGAGATGGCGGGCCACCTCCAGCTCGTAGTCCCAGGTCGCGGCCGAGACGTGGCCCCGGGGCTCGACCATCAGCAGCCGGCCGCTGGGCCTCAGGCTCGCGGCGATCTGGCGCAGGCCGCGTTCGATGTCGGGTAGCTCGTGGAGCGCGTGGATGGCCACCGCGAGGTCGACGGTGCCTTCACGGCCGGACAGCCCCAGGTCGTCCTCGTCGCACACGATCGCCTCGATGCGGTCGATCAGGCCGGCCTTCGCGGCCCGCCGCACCAGGCCCTTCACCATGCGCGGCTCCACGTCGACGCAGAGGACCCGCCCCCTCTCGCCCGTCATCCGCGCCAGGGGCAGGCTGAAGAAGCCCGTCGCGCAGCCGACGTCCAGGATCGTCATCCCCGGCTCGACCCAGGGTGCGAGCAGCTTCTCGGGGTTTTCGAACAGCCGGCGCAGGGGGCTGGCCATGAAGGGCGCCGCCCAGCCCGGGCATCGGTGGGGGTGCCGCGGCGGTTCTCGTCGTGTTTCCAGCGTCGCCGTCATCGCTCGCTCGGTGGCCATCTTCCATTCTCCCAACTTTCCTGCCCCCGTCCTTGAAACCTGAGCGATTGCTCAGCTATACTTCAGAAGATATGAGTAATCGCTCAGGTTGTCGACTCGCCTTCTGAGGAAGCAGTGCGGTGACGCCGCGCCGTGCCGGAACGTCCTCGAGATCAGTCACTTCAAGCCCTGGCCCGACACCACGGCCACCCGCAGTCCGACCGCGGGCTCGCCTTCGGCGGGGGGACGGGACGTCCCCTGGGCCACCCTCCGCCCTCGAGCCACGGAGAAGACCCCGGCAGGAGCGGGCCCAGGCCACGGTCGCCGCCATCCTCGAGGCCGCGGCCGAGCTGATCGCCGACGTCGGCTACGCGGCCATGACGACCAACAAGGTGGCGGCCCGCGCCGGGGTCTCCATCGGGTCGCTCTACCAGTACTTCCCCAACAAGCAGGCTCTTCTCGTGGCCCTGCTCGAGGAGCACATGGCGGGCCTGCGCCCGGTGATCGAGCGATCACTCGAGGAGATGGCCAACCCCGACGTCCCGTTCGCCGAGGCCGTGCGTGGCCTGCTCCTGGCACTGATCGACCTCCACCGCGACGCCGACCCGCGCCTGCAGAGGGTCCTCGGGGAGGAGGTGCCTCACCCGCCCCACGTGCGAGCGCGGCGCCGAGAGCACGAGGCCCGGTACACCGCCCGCGTCGCCGCCATCCTCCGGGACCGGCCGGACGTGCAGGTGGAGAATCCCGAGATGGCCGCCCACGTGCAGGTGCAGGCCACCTCGGCTCTGACACGGTGGCTCGCCCACGACGCCCCGCCGGGGTTCGACAAAGAGGCCTGCGTCGCAGAGTCCGTCCGTCTGCTCACGGCGCATCTGAAGGCGCCACGATCCTGAAAGAGGAGCGGGTCTCACTCGAATGGATCGACCACGGCCACGCCGGCCTTCCGGAAGTCCGAGACGTTTCGTGTGGCGACGGTCAGGCGGTGCTCGAGCGCGGTCGAGGCGATCATGCCGTCCAGCAGCGGCATCGTTCGCCCGCGACGCTTGAGATCCACGACCAACCTGGCCCAGCGCCGGCTCACCTCGGCATCCCAGGGGAGGCACTCGATCGTTTCTGCGACCGTCTCGAACCAGGTGTCGAGCCGCTTTCGCTTGCGCCCGGAAGGCAGAGCCAGGACCCCCGCGAGAAGCTCACCAAGGATGATGGAGTCCACGACGAGATCTCTCTCGTGCTTCTTCAACCACTCGACGACGCCAATGCTGGGTGAAGGCTTCGTCGGCTCGCTGAGCACGTTTGCGTCGACGAGGTACCTCACGCCAGGTCCGTCAGCACCAGATCGTCGGTCGTCTCGGTCCGATCCATCGGGCGAAACCACCCCTTCTCCGGGCAGGCCAGCAGGAGGTCGACCAGGCCTTCGTTCCGCCGGCGGGCCTTCCGCCTCAGCCGGTACTCGCCACGGTCGATGCGTTCGATCTCGAAGCTCTGGCCAGGCTTGATGTCATCCTGGCGGCGAATCTCGGCCGGCAGGACGATCTGTCCCTTCGTCGACACCGTCGTGTTCATAGATGTAAGATATCATCTTACGGCATCGGGCGTCGAGCTTTCGGCGTCACCGGAGGCGACAGGCTCCGGCACCCGTGCGGCTCGAGGCAGTGCGAAGGCCGACGTCATCCCCGAAATCTGACAGAATGCGGCGGCCGCGCCCTTGGGACGCGGCCCGCGTCATGGAGCGTTCTGTCTTCACCTTCCCGGAGTTCTGATCATGCGCACACGGTTCCTCGTTGCCCTCGCTGCTGCCCTCACCCTCACGCTCGGGGGGCCGGCCCACGCCGAAGAAGACGCCGACGGGGGTCCCTTCTCGAGCAAGACCTTCGAAGGCCTGAAACTCCGGAACATCGGGCCCGCGCTGATGTCCGGCCGCATCGCCGACATCGCGATCCAGCCCGGCGACCCCGCGACCTGGTACGTGGCGGTGGGCTCGGGAGGGGTGTGGAAGACGGTCAACGCCGGCACCACCTGGACGCCCCTCTTCGACGAGGAGAGCGTGTATTCCATCGGATGCGTCACCATCGACCCGTCCAATCCCCACGTGGTCTGGGTCGGCACCGGCGAGGACGTGGGCGGCCGCCACGTGGGCTTCGGGGACGGGGTGTACCGCAGCCGCGACGGCGGCGCCCACTGGGAGAACCTCGGGCTCAAGGACTCCCACCACATCACGAAGATCATCGTCCACCCGGAGGACTCCGACACCGTCTGGGTGGCGTCGCAGGGGCCGCTGTGGTTCAAGGGCGGCGAGCGCGGCGTGTACAAGACCACCGACGGGGGCCAGACGTGGAACAAGGTCCTGGGTGGCGGAGAGTGGACCGGCGCGTCGTCGCTGGTGATCGATCCCCGGGACCCCGACGTGCTCTACGCCGCCACCTGGCAGCACCACCGCACGGTGGCCGCCTACATGGGCGGGGGCCCGGAGTCGGGGATCCACCGTTCGACCGACGGCGGGGAGACCTGGGAGGAGCTCACCGAAGGGCTGCCCGAGGGCAACATGGCCAAGATCGGCCTGGCCATCTCGCCCCAGAACCCCGACGTTCTCTACGCCGCCATCGAGCTCAACCGCGCCAAGGGCGGCGTCTACCGTTCGACCGACCGGGGCTCGTCCTGGGAGAAGCGCTCCGACGCGGTGGCCGGCGCCACCGGGCCGCACTACTACCAGGAGCTCTACGCCAGCCCCCACGCCTTCGACCGGATCTACCTGGTGGACGTTCGGATGCAGATCTCCGACGACGGGGGCCAGACGTTCCGGCGCATGAACGAGTCGGACAAGCATTCGGACAACCACTCGCTGGCCTTCCGGGCCGATGATCCGGACTATCTGCTGGTGGGCACCGACGGCGGAATCTACGAGAGCTTCGATCTGGCGAAGACCTGGCGCTTCGTGGCCAACCTCCCGGTCACGCAGTTCTACAAGGTGGCGGTGGACGACGCCGAGCCCTTCTACGCGGTCTACGGCGGGACCCAGGACAACAGCACCCAGGGGGGTCCCTCCCGCACCGACGCCGTGAACGGGATCCGCAACGCCGACTGGGTCATCACCCTGGGCGGAGACGGCCACCAGCCGGCGACCGAGCCCGGCAACCCCGACATCGTCTACTCCGAGTCGCAGCAGGGGCACCTCAACCGCGTCGACCGCACCACCGGCGAGACCGTCCACATCCAGCCTCAGCCGGAGCCGGGCGACCCGGCGGAGCGCTTCAACTGGGACGCCCCCATCCTCGTGAGCCCCCACTCCCCCACCCGCATCTACTACGCCTCGCAGCGCGTCTGGCGGTCCGACGACCGCGGCGACAGCTGGCGGGCGGTGTCCGGCGACCTCACCCGGGACGAGGACCGTATGCGCCTTCCCCTCATGGGGCGCCAGTGGAGCTGGGACTCCCCGTGGGACATGAACGCCATGTCCCACTACAACACCATCACCTCCCTCGCGGAGTCGCCGAAGGTCGAGGGCCTCCTCTACGCCGGCACCGACGACGGGATCGTCCAGGTGTCGGGAGACGGGGGCGAGACCTGGCGGAAGATCGAGGTGGGCTCGATGCCCGGGGTCCCCGCCACCGCCTTCGTCAACGACGTCAAGGCCGACCTCCACGACGCGGACACCGTGTACGTGGCCCTCGACAACCACAAGTACGGGGACCTCGCGCCGTATCTCTTGAAGAGCACCGACCGGGGCGCCACCTGGCACTCCATCGCGGGGGACCTGCCCGACCGGCACCTGGTGTGGCGCGTGGTCCAGGACCACGTCGAGCCCGATCTCCTGTTCAGCGCGACGGAGTTCGGGATCTTCTTCACCGTGGACGGCGGCGCGAAGTGGGTGAAGCTGGCCGGCGAGGTGCCCACGATCTCCTTCCGGGACCTCGCCATCCAGCGGCGTGAGAACGATCTCGTCGCGGCCTCGTTCGGGCGCGGCTTCTTCGTCCTGGACGACTACTCTGCTCTGAGGGAGATCGACGAGGCGGCCCTGCAGGAGGAGGCCCTGCTCTTCCCGCCGCGCCGGGCCTGGTGGTACATCGAGCGCCGTCCGCTGGGGGGGAGCGAGCGGGCCTCCCAGGGAAGCGCCTACTACATCGCGCCCAACCCCCCCTTCGGGGCGGTCTTCACCTACTACCTGGAGAAGGATCTCGAGACCCGGGAGCAGAAGCGCCAGGAGGCGGAGAAGCCGCTGATCGAGGCCGGCAAGGACACCCCCCGTCCCGACTGGGACGAGGTCGAGGCCGAGCGGCGCGAGCCGGAGCCCCGGGTCGAGATCACCGTCCGGGACACGTCGGGCAGCGTGGTGCGCCGCGTCGAGGCCGGGGCCAGGGCCGGCGTCCACCGGGTCGCCTGGGACCTGCGCTTCCCCGACACCACGGCCATCGGTCCCGACGACGAGCCCGGGGAAGGACGGCGGTCGGCCGGCATGCTCGCCGCCCCGGGCACGTACACCGCGACCCTGGTCAAGATCGTCGAGGGCGAGACGACCGCGCTGGCCGGACCCGTGTCCTTCGAGGTGGAGCGCTTGCGCAAGGGCGCCCTCGAAGGAGCGTCGCCGGAGGAGACGGTGGCGTTCTGGCAGCAGCTCGCGGCCACGCAGCGCGCCACCACAGCGGCATCGATGGCCCTCACCCGGGCCTTCGAGCGCTCGAAGGAGCTCCAGGTGGCCCTCGGCCGGTCCCGCTCCGCCCCGAACAGCCTCGACGCCGAGCTGCACGGGATCGAGCAGGAGCTGTACGCGATCGAGGAAGGGCTGAGCGGAAACCGGTCGCGCGGGGAGGTGGGAGAGGCGAACGTCCACACGGTGAGCACCCGGCTGCGCGCGGTTTCGAGCGGCACGCGGTCGTCGACCTACGGACCGACCCCGACCCACCGCCGGAGCCTGGAGATCGCCCAGGAGGAGTTCGAGGCCCTCCGTCAGCGGCTGAACGCAGTCCTCGAAGAGCGCCTGCCCGCCCTCGAGAAGAAGCTCGAGGAGGCGGGCGCCCCCTGGACGCCCGGTCAGCCGGTGCCGCCGGTGGGTTGAGCTCGACCCGGGAGGATCGACCCCACGATCGCCGGATCGACGTGGCCGACGCGCTGAGGTCGCAGCAACCAGGGCAGCTCACCCGCTCCCTCGTCGTCCTGGAGGAGGCGGAGGAGTCCCCGGCCTCGGGCGAGGGGCCGGACACAGTATGATCGGGCGCTGGGGAGGATCGCGGTGAAGACGATCGGTCTGCTCCTCGAGGCCAACAGCGGGCCCGGGGTGCTGCACCAGACGACCGGAGTGATCGCGCGTCACGAGGGAGACATCACCCTCGTGGAGATCCTCGAGCGAAGCCCTGAGGGTACGCGCCTCTACCTGGAGATCGAGCTGTTCGGGGACGCGCAGCCGCTCGTCGACGAGCTTCGGACGGCGACGGTCATCCGCTCCGTTCGGCCCGTCGCCACCTTCCAGCGGATCTATGGCAAGCGCATCATCATCATGGGGGGCGGTGCGCAGGTGGGCCAGGTGGCCATCGGCGCCATCTCCGAGGCCGACCGCCACAACATCCGCGGCGAGCACATCTCCGTCGACACCATCCCCCTCGTGGGCGAGCAGACCCTCGCCGAGGCGGTGCGGGCGGTGGCGCGGCTTCCCCGGGCCCGGGCCCTCGTGCTGGCCGGCGCCCTGATGGGAGGCGACATCGAGAAGGCGGTGCGTGAGGTCCGGGAGCAGGGCCTCCTGGTCGTGAGCCTGAACATGGCCGGGAGCGTGCCCGACGCCGCCGACTTCGTCGTCACCGACCCGGTCCAGGCCGGGGTGATGGCGGTGATGGCGGTCGCCGACACCGCCCGCTTCCAGAGCAACCGCCTGAAGCGCCGCGTGTTCTAGGCCTCGAGGCGGAAGGCCGGGTCCTCCGTCCAGCGCACGCTGACGTTCATGGTGGGAGGGACCAGCGCCCGCAGCACCTCCGCTCGAAGTCCGGTCAAGTTGCCGCGGGACGCGCGCCCGCGGACCTTCAGCCGCACGATCGTATCGGGGTGCTGCCGGGCCAAAAGGCTCGAGAGGGCGGCGCTCGGATCCGTGCCGTCGAGGTGGGCCGCCGGCACCTCGATCTGCACCATGGGTCGTGTCGAGATCTCCTGGAAGCTCACCACGCTCAGGCGTCCGCTCCCGGCGCCGTCGGCTTGCACGTCGAGGCGCACGAACCCCTTCGGCTCGTCACGCTCGGCGAACGAGGTGCGTTCGGTGGACCCGGCGTAGAGGACCGGCGCGGGCAGCGGTCGGCCCTGCAGATCGTTCCTGAGCACCTGATGACGGTGCACGTGACCGGCCAGCACCGCCGCGAAGCCCCGGGGAAGATCCACCCCCCGGATGACGTCGTCGCCGTCGCGGAAGACGTAGCCTCGCGGACCGACGGTCGCCCCCTCCACACACTGGTGGAGGCAGAGCAGCCGGACGTCGGAGACCGCGTCGACAGAGCGGGTCTCCTCGAACAGCGCGCGGAAGGACTCTCGCAGACCGTGACGCACGAAGGGGAAGCCGGCCAGGGCGAGAGTGAGGCCGCCGGCGGTCAGCCGAAACGTCCGGGGACGGTCGAAGACGTGGATGCCGGGGTGCGCGGCCAGGAGCGGATGGGGAATGGCCGAACGCTCGTGATTGCCGGGCACGACGCACACCGGTATGCCCCGGTCGGCGACGGCCTTGAGGGGAGCGAAGGCCCGCACGACGAGGCCGGGGGGCACTCGGCTGCGGAAGAAGACGTCTCCGCCGTGCACCACGAGATCGACCTCTCCTCGCACCGCCGGGGCGAGGGCGCGTTCGAGGGCCGCGAAGAACTCCGGCCCCCGCCGAAGCCGTTCGACGCGCGGCCGCTGGGGCAGGTCGAGGCCGAGGTGGGTGTCCGACAGGAAGAGGACCCGCGCCCGCCGGCGGTTCACGGACACCGCAGGGCCTGGCCGAGTGCGTTCCGATCCAGGATGGCGTGGGGACCGAGACGGACCGTCACCGGCCCCACCCCGGCAAGGAGCGCCTTCAGCTCCCGGGACAAGGCGCTCAGTCGGTCGTAGGCAGCCAGGTCGAGGGACTCCTGGCGTTCCCGCAACAGCAGTGCGTGCCCCGGAGGAACGGGCGCACCGCCGCCGGGGCCCGGATCGTGAGCGGCCACGATGGCGCCGCGGCTCAGGACGAGACACCGTGCCGCCCCGGTGGCGGGATCCGGCGTCCACACCAGGCTGCACTCGCTGAGGGCGCACAGCCAACGAGCTCGGCGGAGCGCACGGGCTCCCCGCACGACCACGTCCTCGAGCGCACCCGCCACCCCTTCCGCTCGCCAGCGGTCCCCGGAAGACGGCGGCTCGTCCCCCTCGGGGGCGAGGGCGGAGGAGGGCTCGAAGGGTTGCCGAGCGAGGCGCGCGGCGATCGTGTGGAGCGCGGAGAGAGGAGAACCGCGCATCCACCACCGTCCGTGACGACGGACGAAGAGAGCGAGGCCTGCGCGGAAGCAGTCGAGAGGCGGGGCGTATCGTCGCGGCACGCCCAGGACACTGGGCAGGAGTCGGTCGGCCGCTCGGGCACCGCCGCCGCTGTCGAGCAGCTGCAGGAGCGCCGACAGGGGAGGCCGCGGCGCCGGGAGCAGGAGCGGCCCGTGGGGGTGGCGCTCGTCGGGGCGGAGGGCCACTCCGCGCAGGGCCCACGACCCATAGCCGAGACGCCGGTCCTTCTCCTTGAGGGCCACGTTGTAGGGGGGGCGGAGCCGCTTGATCTCGTCGGGCTCCAGGAGCGCCGCTTCCAGAGCCGACCCGGTGGGCGTCACATCCACGGCCCGGGCCTGGGCGAGCATCTCGAGCGTGCGGTCCTTGTGGCCTCTTGCGGTCTGGAAGTAGGTGTTGACGCGCTGGCGCAGCGAGGTCGCCTTCCCCACGTACAGCACGCTCCCGTCGGTGCGCTGGAACCGGTAGACCCCGGGCTGATCGGGCAAGTCGAGGCGAAGGCGCGCCTCCATGGGATAGGTGCGAGGGGCCCGGCGCGGTCCGGTCTCTTTGAGCCAGTCGCGGAGGGCCTCGAGGTCCCGGATGCCGCGCTCTTCGAGGAGGGGGACGAGCCCCTGCCAGATGAGAAGGGTGGCGGCCACGTGGTGCCGGGCCCGCCTCAGCTCGGGGACGGCGTGACCGAGGTATCCGGCCACCGCCCGCAGACCCCGACGGGGGAGGGTGGGCAGCAGTCGACGCGTCAGCTCGTGCGTGCAGAGCAGCTCGAAGGGGAGCTCGTCGCCGGTCGAGAGCAGCGCACGCAGGTACGGCTTCTCGAAGCGGGCAAAGTGAGCCACCCCCACCCACGGAGCAGCGTCACTCGCCTCCCCCAGCACGGCGGCGAGCCGCGACCCGACCCGACCACTCGGAGGAGCGCTCTTCAGCTCCCGTGTGGTGAGCCCGGTCAGCTCCCGGACCCGGCGCGGCAGGCGAACGGGACCGTCCGGGGCCACCACGTGCGTCTCGATCTCCGGCGGCTCCGGTGCGGCCGCGCTCGAGCGCGCCCAGCCGACCTCCAGGAGCTGTCCCCCGGGGGACGCCCCCGTCGCCTGGCAGTCGAGAGCCAGGACCGGCAGGTCGGTCAGCGGCCAGGGCATGCGGGCCTCTCTCGGACCCAGGCACCCTATCAGGCACCGGGGTCGGGCCAGGTCCGGAGCCGGCGGGACGACGGGGGGATCGGGCCCTGGCGTATACTGGCGCATCCTGAACAAGCGCACGCCGAGCGGGGCCGGGATGCCCTCCGCGGCGACGTGAAGGACGAAGGAGGTCACATGAGCGGCTCCCCCCTGATCCGGCACGGTCGGCTGATTCTGGTCCCCGCGATCATCACCCTCGCGGTGACCCTGCTGCGCCTGGCCGGTGAGCTCCAGAGCTGGTCCTCGGCTCTCTTCAACCGGGAGGCCGGGGGCGGGATGGCGATCGTGGGGATCGTCTGGCTCGTGCCCCTCTTCGGAATCTACTTCGCCCTCCGCCTCGCCCGCGAGGGCGCGGGGCCCGGCAAGCTGCTGCGCGCCGTCGGCCTCGTTCTCCTGGCCCTCGTGCTCATGCCCCTCGCCGGGGCGGGAGCGGGGGCCGCCGGACTGGACCCGACGGGCATACCGATGCTCGTGATCTTCGCGGTGGCTTCGGTCGTTGCGATCGTCGTGGCGTTCGTCGCCTGGCCCGAGCTGGGTCGGGTCCTCGTCGCCTACGGCCTGGCCGCGCGCATCCCGGTGGCCCTCGTGATGCTCGTCGCGATCCTCGGGGACTGGGGCACCCACTACGACGTGCCTCCCACCCCGGACTTCCCGCAGATGGCTCCCCTGGTGAAGTGGTTCTGGATCGGCTTCCTTCCCCAGATGACGGTGTGGATCGCCTTCACCGTCGTCGTCGGGATGCTCTTCGGGCTCATCGCGGTGGCGATCGTCCACCGGGGCCGCGCCCACCAGCCCGCCTAGTCCGATCTAGGCCGCGGCGTCCAGGAGGGCCTTCGCCGCGGGCAGCACCCGTGCGGTGGGAATCTGGACGAGCCGCGCCAGGAGCCGGTCCAGCCCGGCCGAGCTCAGGGGCCCCCAGCCCTCGTCGTCGAGGCCGTGGGTGTTGTAGACCAGCCAGCCCGACGGGCGGGCGAGCAGCTCGTCCACGCGCCGGTTGAGGTCCTCGTCGATGGGGTCGGGACCGTGGGAGGTGCAGGTCAGCCGGATCTGCCCCGGGTGCGGGAGGAGGTTGACGGGGGGACCGCCGGTCCGGAAGGCCATGACCTGGGTGGAGAGCCACCCCTCCACCTCGGGAGTGGAGGCGTTGAAGGGGAAGTTGAACACAGCCTTCGTGCGGTCGAAGCCCTCGACCTCCCGGTCGAACACGTCCAGGCACCGGAGGATCAGGTCCTTTGCCTGCGCAAGAGGCATCTCCGCCTTGTTCGCGTGCTTGAACCCGTGGGGCATGATCTCGTGGCCCCGGGACTGGAGCTCGTTCCAGAACGCGAAGTCCCCCACCGGGTGCTGGTGGTACTCGTTGGGCATCTCGAACGTCGGCAGGTGCGCCGTGGCGAGGACGTTGATGCAGGCCGAGAGGCCGTGGCGCTCGTGGATCTCGGCCGTCTTCAGGCTCGACTTGCGGAAGCCGTCGTCGAAGCTGAGGGTGAGCACGTGGGTGACTCCCTCCGCGGCCCTCGCTCGGGGCACGGCCGCGAAGACGGTCGATGCCGCGCCGAGGCCGACGCCGCCGAGGAACGCCCTGCGTCCGATCTCCCGATTCTGCATCTGCGCCTCCCGCGGCGGACAGTGTGTGTCGGATGCCGGCGCGTCCGCAAGGGGGCCGGCTCGCGTGGCGCCCGAACGGCCGCACGGGGGTGGCCACCGATCGGGCGGGTACAATCCATGGGTTTCCCGCCGCATCGCTGTTGGACCCCGGAGGAGGCCTCGATGGCCGTCGACAGGCTCTCGCAATTCTACGGTCTCATGCACGCCACGGTCCCGGTGCGCCGGGTCCTCACGGAGGACGTCCTCGCGTCCCGCGCTCCGACACCGGGGGCGGTCGGCCGCCTGCGCGAGACGCTGGAGGCCCTGGAGTCGATCCCCGAGGAGCCGGAGGGGCGTCGGCTGGTCCTCGAAGAGGGGCTCCCCATCCACGTCGACCTGGGCTACGAGATCGGGGAGCTGAAGAAGGACCTCATCTACCTGGACCAGGGCGAGGAGGCGCTCCTCGACGACCTCGCCGGCAGACACGACGGCTTCCCGGAGGATCTCGAGGCCGCGGTCGCGACCCTGAAAGGCACCGCTCTGCAGGCCTTCGTGACCGACCGTGACGGAACCGTCAACAACTACTGCGGGCGCTACGCCTCGTCCGTCCAGTCCGTGTACAACGCCGTCTTCCTCACCCGGTTCGCCCGCGCGCGGGCGGAGCATTCCGTCGTCCTGACCTCGGCGCCCCTCGACGACATCGGCCTCGCGGACATGACCGTCACCCCGCCCGGGGTCTTCATCTGTGCCGGCTCGAAGGGGCGGGAGTACCTCGGGCCGGACGGTCGCCGCCGGCAATACCCGATCGAGGACGCGCAGCAGGAGAAGCTCGATCTCCTCAACCGGGAGATGGACGCCTTCCTGGCGGAGCCGGAGCACAGGGTGTTCACGCTCATCGGCTCCGGTCTCCAGCACAAGTTCGGGCAGACGACGATCGCCCGGCAGGACATCGCCGGCTCCGTCCCGAAGGAGAGGTCGGAGCGCTTCGGGGAGGACGTCCGTCGTCTCGTGCGCACCCTCGACCCGGAGAGCGCCTTCTTCCGGATCGAGGACACCGGTCTCGACATCGAGATCCTCCTGACCGTCGAGGACGCCGCGGGGGGACCGACCCGGGACTTCGACAAGGGCGACGGGGTGCGCTTCCTGGCTGCGGACCTGCAGCTCGAGATGGAGCGAGGACCCTGCCTGGTCTGCGGCGACACCGGCTCCGACGTCCCCATGCTGCGCACCGTGCTCGACCTCGCCCCGGAGACGAAGGCGGTCTTCGTCTCCCGCAAGGACGAGCTGCGGCTCCGCGTTCGGGAGGTCCTGCCGGACGCCGTCTTCGTCGGCGAGCCGGACGCGCTCGTCGCCGCCCTGAACCGCGCCGCGCGCGACGCCCCCGCCTGAGACCAGCGGACCTCTCTCCAGCGCCAGCCCCGGGGACCCGGTGGGACTTTCCCCGCATCGGGGGTAGAATCCGAGGGTTTTCCATCTCAGGCGAGCCGTTCCGCAGCCGGGGCCGAGGCGTTCCCGTCCGTCCCCGATCGCCCGGAAGGCCAGGAGGGATGCGCGGTGATCGGCAAGACGATCTTGAACTTCAAGGTGACGTCCCAGCTCGGCAAGGGGGGCATGGGCGAGGTCTGGCGGGCCCAGGACACCAGGCTCGGCCGCGACGTCGCCCTCAAGGTGCTCCCCGAGTCCTTCGCCCAGGACCCCGAGCGCCTGGAGCGGTTCGATCGTGAGGCCAAGGTCCTCGCCTCGCTGTCCCACCCCCACATCGCCGGAATCCACGGGCTCGAGGAGGTCGACGGCAAGCGCTTCCTGGTCATGGAGGTCGCCGAGGGCGAGGACCTCTCCGAGCGCATCGCGCGGGGGCCCATCCCCGTCGCCGACGCCGTCCGCATCGCCATCCAGATCGCCGAGGCCCTCGAGGTCGCCCACGAGAAGGGGATCATCCACCGCGACCTGAAGCCCGGCAACGTCAAGGTCACGGAGGACGGCGGGGTGAAGGTCCTGGACTTCGGCCTGGCCAAGGCCATGGGCGTCCACCCCCTGTCGGGAAGCTCGGGCCAGGACTGGACGCAGTCTCCCACCCTGGCGCCCGGGGGCACCCAGGCCGGGATGCTCCTGGGGACGGCGGGGTACATGAGCCCGGAGCAGGCCCGGGGCAAGCCGGTGGACCGCCGGGCCGACATCTGGGCCTTCGGGTGCGTGCTGTTCGAGATGCTGGGGGGTCGGAAGGCCTTCGGCGGCGAGACGGTCACCGACGTCCTGGGGGCGATCGTCCACAAGGACCCGGAGATCGAGAATCTCCCGGCGGACGTGCCGAAGAAGATCCGGGACCTGATCGCGCGCTGCCTGCAGAAGGACCAGTCGCGGCGCCTCCAGTCCATCGGCGACGCGCGGATCGCCCTCCAGGAGTGGATCGAGAGCCCAGAGGCTGAGGACGTCGCGGCGGCGGCACCGGCGACGGGCTGGAAACGCTGGCTCCCCTGGGGCGTCGCCGTCCTGGCCGCCCTCGTCGGAGTCGGCGTGGGCGCGACGCTGCTCGACCGTGGCAGCGCACCCGAGCCGGTGCGCCGCTTCCGGTTCGACGTGCCCAACGCCACGCTGTTCACCGACGTCGGTGCCAGCATCGTGCTCTCTCCCGACGGCACCCGTCTCGCCTACGCGACGGGATCGGCGACCGGGAGGGGCGAGCTGTTCGTGCGTCCCCTCGACCGCTACGAGGGCGTCTCGCTGGCCTCGGGCCCCTCCGGGGAGGCCCCGTACCACCCCTTCTTCTCCCCGGACGGCGAGTGGGTGGGCTACGTCACGCGGAACGAGCTCAAGAAGGTGTCGGTCACCGGCGGAGCGTCCATCACCCTCGCTCCCCTCGCCCGCAGCCGCGGCGCGACCTGGGGACCCGACGGCACCATCGTCTTCGCCGCCTCCGCGCAGAGCGGCCTGTCCCGCATCCCGGCGGCCGGGGGCGAGGTCGCGCCGCTCACGACCCTCGACGAGGCCGCGAAGGAGATCAGCCATCGGTGGCCGCAGTGGCTGCCGGGAGAGCGCGCGGTGCTCTTCACCAGCGTGCAGGGCGAGGCCCCCGACTTCGAGATCGCGATCGAAGCCATCGACGTGAAGACCGGCGAGCGCAAGGTGGTGCACCGTGGCGGCCAGTACGGGCGCTACGTGCCCACCGGCCACATCCTCTTCGTGCAGGATGCCACGCTCTTCGCGCTGCCCTTCGACCCCGATCGCCTGGAGGTGCTCGGCTCCCAGATGCCCGTTCTCGAGGGCATCGAGTCCCAGCCGGGAGAGGCGGCGGCGCAGTTCGACGTGTCCGAGAACGGGATTCTGACCTACGTCGCGGGGTCCGCCTCCCTGCTGAGCTTCCCGGTGGCCTGGGTCGACCGCTCCGGACGCGTCGAGACGCTCTGGGGAGAAGCGGGGATCTACGGCACGCCACGGCTCTCCCCGGACGGAAAGCGCCTGGCTCTCGGCGTGCTGAGGGACAACAACTGGGACGTCTGGACCTACGACCTCGAGCGGGGCGTGGCCACGAGGCTGACCTTCGGCGAGGGCTACGACGCCGACCCCGTGTGGTCCCCCGACGGGCAGTGGATCGCCTTCGCCTCCGACCGGGAGGGCGCTCCCACGGTCTTCCGCAAGCGGACGGACGGCTCCGGCGAGGCCGAGCGGATGCACGAGCCCGGGCTGGTCACCTTCGCGGCACCGATCACGTGGTCCCCCGACGGCAAGGTGATCATCGTCCAGACGGTGGGCGACAAGACCGCCGACGACCTGTACTTCCTGGAGATCGGCGTCGCCGACAAGCTCGAGCCCTTCCTCGTGACGCCCTTCAGCGAGACGATGCCCTCCTTCTCGCCCGACGGCCGCTGGATCGCCTACGTCAGCAATGAGACGGGAAGACCGGAGGTCTACGTCAGCTCCTACCCCGCGGGACGAGGCAAGTGGCAGATCTCGGACAACGTGGGCGACCAGCCGCGCTGGTCGCGCGACGGCCGCGAGCTCTTCTTCCGCAACGACGAGGGGATCATGGCCGTGAGCGTGGACGGGAGGGAGGACGGATTCCAGGCTGACAAGGCGCGTCCCCTCTTCTCGGGCTCGTTCCTCGGCGGAGTCGGGGGCGTCTCGGTGCCGGGGCTCAACTTCCCGGACTACGACGTCTCCGCCGACGGCTCCCGCTTCGTGATGTTCACGGGGGGCGAGAACGAGATCGGGTTCTCCACGGTGAACCTGATCACCGGGTGGTTCACGGAGCTGCGGCGCCTCACCGGCTCGGAGAGGAAGTGAGGGGACCCAGGTGATCGGGAAGACGATCTCGAACTACAAGGTGACCTCGGAGCTGGGCAAGGGGGGCATGGGCGAGGTCTGGCGGGCCCAGGACACGAGGCTCGGCCGCGACGTGGCCCTGAAGATGCTCCCCGAGTCCTTCGCCCGGGACCCCGAGAGGCTCGAGCGCTTCGAGCGTGAGGCCCGTGTCCTCGCGTCGCTCTCCCACCCCCACATCGCGGGCATCCACGGCTTCGAGGACGTGGACGGCCAGCGCTTCCTCGTCATGGAGGTCGCCGAGGGGGAGACGCTCTCCGACCGCATCGCGCGCGGGCCCGTTCCCGTCGCCGATGCCGTCCGCATCGCGAAGCAGATCGCCGAGGCCCTCGAGGTGGCCCACGAGAAGGGCATCGTCCACCGGGACCTGAAGCCCGGCAACGTCATGGTCACCGAGGACGGGGAGGTGAAGGTCCTCGACTTCGGCCTGGCCAAGGCCATGGGGATCCATCCGCTGTCAGGCAGCTCGGGTGAGGACTGGACCCAATCCCCCACCCTGGCGCCCGGGGGCACCCAGGCCGGGATGCTCCTGGGGACGGCGGGCTACATGAGCCCGGAGCAGGCCCGGGGCAAGCCGGTGGACCGCCGGGCGGACATCTGGGCGTTCGGGTGTGTGCTCTTCGAGATGCTGGGGGGCCGCAAGGCCTTCGACGGCGAGACGGTGACCGACGTGCTGGGGGCGATCGTCCACAAGGAGCCGGAGGTCGACAAGCTCCCGGCCGACGTCCCGAAGAGAATCCGGGACCTGATCGGGCGGTGTCTCCAGAAGGACCAGTCGCGGCGCCTGCAGTCCATCGGGGACGCGCGAATCGCACTCCAGGAGTGGCTCGACAACCCCGAGGCGGCGTGCGGTCGCGGCGACGGCACCGGCAACGGGCTGGAAACGGTGGGCACCCTGGGTCGCGGTCGTCTTCGCCGCGCTCGGCGGATGGCTGCTGGCCACGACGACGAGGCGAGAGGCCCCCCCGGCCGAGCCGGTGCGCCGGTCGGTGGTCCAGGTGGCCCAGCCCCCCCTGGACGCGAGCATCGGGTCCGTGGTGGCGGTGTCGCCTGACGGAAGCTACCTGGCCTACGTCACGGGCTCCAGCGCCCGCAAGACGCTCCACCTGAGGCCTCTCGACCGCTTCGACTCGGTGGAGGTGGCCTCGGGAGACTACCCCGACCAGCCCTACCATCCCTTCTTCTCTCCGGACAACGAATGGCTGGGCTACGTCACCGCGCGCGAGCTCAAGAAGGTCCCGGTCGCCGGGGGGGCGCCCGTCACCCTGTGTCAGGTCAGCCTCAGCCGGGGTGCGAGCTGGGGACCCGACGGCACCATCGTCTTCGCCGCCGCCCAGAACGAGGGGTTGTCCCTCATCCCGGCCAGCGGCGGAGAGCCGAAGCCGCTCACGACGCTCGACGAGGAGAAGGGCGAGCGCTCCCACCGTTGGCCCCAGTGGCTACCGGGAGGAGAAGCCGTTCTCTTCTCGAGCCTCTCGGGCGAAGGCAACGACTGGAACGCCGGCACCCTCGAGGTCGTGGAGGTCGCGTCGGCCCGTCGCACCGTGCTTCACCGTGGGGGCACCCAGGGCCGGTATGTGGCCACCGGCCACGTGGTCTTCTACCACCAGGGAACACTGTTCGCCCTCCCCTTCGACGTCGAGACCCTCGAGGCCGCGGGCTCCCAGTTCCCCGTCCTCGAGGGGGTCTCCGGCCGACCAGGACATGGGGGTGCCGACTTCGCCGTGTCCGACCAGGGCCTCCTCGCGTACGTGTCGGGGGGCCAGGGCGCCAACCCGTTCCGCATCGTGTGGGTCGATCGCGATGGTCGCACGGAGCCCCTCTGGGAGGAGGCGGGGCTCTACGGCACCCCGAGGCTTTCGCCCGACGGGACGCGCCTGGCTCTCACCGTTCTCAGGGACAGCAACCTCGACGTCTGGATCTTCGATCTCCAGAGGAACGTCGCGACCCGACTGACTTTCGCCGATGGCTACGACGGCGATCAGGTCTGGTCTCCCGATGGCCGCTGGGTGGCCTTCGCATCCGACCGGGAGGGTGTGGTCAAGATCTTCCGCAAGCGAGCCGACGGGTCGGGGAACGTGGAGCTCGTTTCGGAGTGCACGGACGCGCAGCAGCAGTGCTTCCCCAACTCCTGGTCACCGGACGGACGGGTGATCGCGGTGGGGACCGGCGAGTCGGACATCTGGATGGTCCCGGTCGACGGGGAGGCGGAGCCCGAGTCGTACCTCGCCTCTCCCGCCCTCGAGGACGGCCCGGCCTTCTCTCCCGACGGGAGATGGGTGGTCTACCAGTCCACCGAGTCGGGCAGCCCGGCCATCTACGTCCAGTCCTACCCCCTCGGCGCCGGCAAGTGGCAGGTGTCGGAGGGTATCGGCGTGAGACCCTCATGGTCCCAAGACGGGAAGGAGATCTTCTACCGCACCGACGAGGGTATCAGCGTCGTCGCCGTCGACACGAGCAGCGGGACATTCCGACCGGAGAAGGCGCGGCCGCTGCTCAGCGGCTCCTTCCTCGGAGACGTGGGTGGGCTCGCCATCGGCGGGGCCGTGTTCTACGACTACGAGGTCGCGCCCGACGGGCAGCGGTTCGTCATGTTCTCCGGGGCCGAGGGGAGCGAGGTGGCCTGGGTGAGCCTGGTCGGCGGCTGGTTCGAAGACTTGAAGGGCCGCGCCGGCTCGAACGGCGAGTAGGGCGAGTCGGGGAGCGGGCAAGGCCCCGGTCTTCGGCGGGACCAGGGACAGAGGGCGGGCCTTGCCGCTCGTCTCGGCGGCTCAGACCCCCTTCTGGTCGAAGCGCACCTCGCGGGTGTCGACCTCCTGGCCGGTCTTGACCGCCAGCTCAGCGTAGAGCTCCGGCCTCCGGGTGCGGATCCACCGCCGACCGGTCGATTGCTCGAGGAGCGAGAGGTCCAGGTCGGCGACGACCATGTCCTCCGCGGCCTTCCAGGTCTCCGACAGGATGCGCCCATAGGGGTCGATGATCATCGAGTTCCCGGTCCGGACCTCGTCGTCGTCCGGGCCCACGCCGTTGGCGAAGACCACGAAGACCCCGTTGTCGTGAGCGCGGGTCGGGAGCCAGCGCAACAGCCACTCCCGTCCCTTGGGCCCGCGGAGCTCGGCCTCGATGGCCGCCGGGTCTTCCTCCCGCCTGTCCCAGAGGGCACGGTCGACCCGGCCCATGATGTGTGGGTTGTTCGAGGTGCAACCGCCCGTCTGGTGGGGAGCGAGAAGAACCTGGGCGCCCCGCAGCGCGGTGATCCTGACGTTCTCCCCGAGGTTGTTGTCGTAGCAGGTCAGGACGCCGGCGCGAATGCCCGAGGGCAGGTCGAACACGGTGTACTCGTTGCCCGAGGACATGTGGGCGCTGATGAAGCAGTGGAGCTTTCGGTGACGGAACGTGCTGCCGTTCGGGAGCGCGACCACGTACGTGTTGTAGAGCGTGCCGTCCTCCGCCCGCTCGACGAGCCCGGCCCCGAGCGTCAGGTCGTGGGCTCTGGCCAGGCCCAGCAGCCGTCGCGTCGAGGAGCCGTCGGGTACGGGCTCCGACAGCGCCTCGACCTGCTCGCGGGCCAGGTGCCGCACATGCCAGTAGCCGGTGAGGCACATCTCGGGAAAGGCCAGCAGCGCCACGCCCTCCGCCGCGGCTCGGGCGGTGAACTCCTCGACCTTCCCGAAGTTCGCGTCCTTGTCCCCGGGGACGTGATTCAGCTGGACCGCGGCAGCCCTCATCATCCTCATCGTCAGTCTTCTCCTTCAGGAGCGGTGCGGCCGTCTCAGGCCTTCACCTGCTCCTCGATCCAGAGGCGGTTGCGCTCGGCGGAGTCCATGGGGTTCCGGTCCTCCGGCTCGTCCTCCCAGGAGTACCAGCCCTGGTACCCGATGCCCTTGAGCGCTTGAATGCAGGCGGCGGGATCGACCACTCCCTCGCCCAGGAGGACGGTGGAGTGCCCCCCGGCGGCGGCGACGTCCTTGATGTGGGTGTGACGTACGAGGTCGCCGCACTCCTCGATGATCTTCGGTCCGGGAGCGCCCTGGGACCCGAGCCAGCCGGTGTCGATGCAGACCCCGAGCCACTCGTTGCCGCCGCCGATGGGCTTCAGGATCTCCGCGCTCGTCTTCTGGGGATGGTTCTCGAGGTTGTAGCCGATTTCGAACTCCGAGCAGAGCTTCGTCGCCTCGTCGGGCGAGAGGCCGCCGATCTGTCCGTCAACGTGGGGAATCTCCAGCCACTCGCAGATCTGGAGCGTCTCGCGGCGCAGGGTGCCGGCGTAGGCGACTGGCTTGAGTCCGACCTCCTTCATGATCGTCTTCCACTCCGCCGCCCTACCCTTGCTGTCGAGAGTGGCCGGCGAGGCGTGGGCCTCCCAGACCTCGATGGCCTCGAAGCCGGCCGCGGCGATCTCCTCGCAGATCGCGCGCCACTCCGCAGCGTCGGTCGCCTCGATGGTGGCGTTGTGCTGCTTCATCCAGTTCTCGAGCGCGAAGTGGTAGCCGCTCACCCGGGCCACGAGATTGGCCCCGCAGAACGCCACCGGGGCGGCCTTCTCGCCCGCCCACAGGGCCCGGGGGGCCGCCGCCGCCAGCGCGGCGAGACCGACCTTCTGAACGAAGTCCCGGCGGCCAAGGGACGCCCTGGTCTGTTCTCCGGCTGGTCTGATGCCCATCTCGCCCCCCTTACCCGGCTTCCACAACCGCTTCTCGCCCGGGCGAAGGCCGTGTCACCCCGGCCGACGCGCGCTAGCATACGCCTTTCGGGCCGTGAGCCAACCAAGGGAGCAGGGGGGTGCGCATGAGGGCAGCGATTCTCAAAGGCACGGGCTCGGGCTTCTTCGAGGAGCCCGAGGTGACGTGGGAGGCACACCTGGCCCGGGCGCCGGAGGAGTTCCGGAAGGTCCTGGCCTTCATGACCGACGAGCACCATCTCGTCCGCTACTACGTGGTGCTTGAGCTGCCGCGGTCCAGGGGGCCTCTCCGACCCGGAGCCATCGCCTCGGCCGTCGGGCTGCCCGAGTCTCGCGTGAAGACCATCCTGGAGGACCTCGAGAGGAAGCTCTTCTTCCTGGTGCGCGACGCGGCGGGCGCCGTGACCTGGGCCTTTCCCGTGACCGTCACCCGGACCCCGCACCATCTCCATTTCAGCACCGGGGAGCGCCTCGACGCCGCCTGAGCGGTCGACGCCATTGCCACGCCCTTCGTGCAAGGGCGCCTTCGGGACCAGGCCCTCGCCGTTGACATCGAGACCGAGTGTGACCACTGTGCCCGGCCGATGCACCTCACCGCGGATAGCGAGCTCCGCTTCCGCGTGCACGACGGGCCGGTCGAGCCACTGGTCTTCAGCCCCCAGGTCGACTGGGCCACCTTCGAGGAGCCGAACATCACCCACGCCTTCTGACAGAACTCCGTCTTCTTCTGGTCAGAAGAGCACGCCCGCGAAGACAGAGCGAGGGGAGCACGAGTCGACGGAGTCTACCTGACCCTCGCGCAGAGCGCTCGCGCCACCCGCGTCAACCAGGGGGGACTCTTCGCCTTCTGAGGGGTCAGGTCGTGAATGTTGAATCCCGTCCTCTGGAGAGGACACAAATTCAACATTCACGACCTGACCCCTTCTGCTACTCCACGGTGAAGGTGGAGGCGAGAAGGTCCGCGGTGCGGGAGGAGGGGCCGACGAGAACGCCGTAGGTCATGGGCTCGACCTTCCAGGCGCCGGCGTCGGGGTCGTACCAGGCCAGGTCCTCCACCGCGACGCTCAGGGGGACCGTCTTCGTCTCGCCGGGCGCCAGGGTCACCTTGTCGAAGGCACGGAGCAGCTTCACCGGCCTCTCGACCGGCGAGCCCTCGAAGCCCACGTAGAGCTGGACGATCTCCTCCCCGACCCGTTCCCCCGTGTTCGTCACGTCCACGGTGACCTCGACCCGGTCGCCGGGCCCCACCTTCGGGGTCGCGACGGTGAGGTCGTCGTAGGCGTAGGTCGTGTAGCTCAGGCCGTGGCCGAACGGGAACGTGGGCTCGTGCCCCTCCTTGTCCATGAGGGTGTAGCCGTGGTAGGGACCGTAGGTGCTGGTGTCCGCAAACTCGTCGAAGGGAGGAAGCTGCGACTCGCTCCGCGGCGTCGTGAGGGGCATCTTCCCGCTGGGGTTGACGTCGCCGAAGAGGACCCGGGCCAGTGCGTGTCCGCCCTCCATCCCGAAGTACCAGGCCATGAGGATGGCCGGAACCTCGTTCTTCCACTCCTCCATGGTGAAGACGCTTCCCCCCACGAGCGCCACGACGCAGCGGTCGTTGGCCTTCGTGGCGGTGTCGATCACGGTGATGTCGCGTCCCTTCAGGGACAGGGGAAGCCGGTCGCCCCCGGCGATCACCACGGGCTCGTCCTGGCCAGGGAGCTGGAAGACCATGGATCCCTTCTCGTTGGGGCCGTCGGGGCGCAGGCTGCCGGGAATGCCCGGTCCGGGCATGGCGTTGGGGAGCTCGGGATCGTTCGCGATGTACTCTCCCACCTCGTCGTGCCGCGTGCCGGCCACGATCACGACCACGTCGGCCTCCTGGGACACCCGCGTCACCTCGCCCATGTCGGAGCCGTCCGCGTGGAGCACGGTGGCGTCCGTCCCCAGGTAGTCCCGGATCCCCTTCAACGCCGAGGTCCGGTACGGCGGGTTGACGTTGCTGCTTCCCCGGTCCCCGGTGTTCTCGGCGTCGGCCAGGTGGCCGACCACCGCGACGGTCTTCGTCGTCCCCTTGTCCAGGGGAAGGAGCCCGCCCTCGTTCTTGAGGAGAACCATCCCCTTCTCCGCCACCTCCCGGGCGAGGGCGGTGTGCTCGGGGGCCGCCGCGAGCTCCAACGGGTACTCCTCAAGCGGGTCCTCGCGGTTCAGGAACAGCAGCTTGGTCCTCAGGATGCGGCGCACGCTCTCGTCGATCTCGCTCTCGGAGACGACGCCGTCCTGTACCAGCTTCTTCAGGTTGTCTCCGTAGTGCTTCGCCGCCGGCATCTCGATGTCCAGGCCGGCGTGAACGCTCTTGGCTCCGTCGTACACACCCCAGAACCAGTCCGAGGTCACGAAGCCCCGAAACCCCCAGTCCTCGCGCAGGACGGTGGTGAGGAGGTAGCGGTTGTTCCCGCACCACTCGCCCCGCACCTTGTTGTAGGCGCTCATGAAGGAGGCCACGTCGTGCTCCACGGCCTTCCGGAAGGCGGGCAGGTACACCTCGCGGAGGGTCCGCTCGTCGATCTGGACGTCGTTCTTGAACCGGGCCGTCTCCTGGCTGTTGAGGGCGAAGTGCTTGGCGCAGGCCATGACATTGTGGCGCTGGACTCCTTCCAGCGCCGCGACCGCCATCTCCCCCATGAGCCAGGGGTCCTCGCCGTAGGTCTCCTCGGCACGGCCCATGGACGGGTGACGGACCAGGTTGATGCAGAGCCCGCCCCAGTAGTTGGCCCCCTGGGCGCGGGCCTCCTTGCCGAGAACGTCGCCCACCCGGCCTTCGAGCTCCGTGTCCCAGGTCGCGGCCCGGGCCATCGAGACGGGGAACGCCGTCGAGCGCCCGCAGATCACCCCGCGCGGGCCGTCGGTGAAGGCGACCGGGGGGATGCCCAGGCGCTCGTTCCCCCCGGCGTAGACCGGGGCCGCGGTCTGCCGGAAGACGAACGACAGCAGTATCGGGGTGAAGCCCGAGCCGTGCATCTCGTAGAGCTTCTCGTCGAGGGTCATCTTCGAGACGAGGTCGAGCGCCGCCCGGTCCGCCGCCTCCGGGCTCATGTTCGCGTCCCACCTCGCCCGAGCCGCGGTCACGTCTCTCGGCTGCATCTGCACGTAGACCCAACCGGCGATGGCCGCGGCCAGGATGAGGAACACCGAGATCACGAGAACCAGGGAGATCTTGAGGAACTTCCAGAGGCGTGCCATGAGCTTCCCTCCGCCGAGCGGGTGGAGGCCGACGCGACGTCGACGGCGCCCCGGATCGAGCGGCTCGAGTCGCCGGCCCCGATGGCCGGGACGCTAGCACAGGCGCCGCCGTCGGGGCCATGGGCCACAGGGGTCAGGGCCTTTCGGGTTGTCGCTCACGGGGGTCAGGCACCGGAGGCGTGAATCCTGTCCTCCACGAGGGACACCATTCAACATTCACGACCTGACCCCTAGAGCCAGGGGGCTTGCTTCAGGCGGGCGGTCTTGCTCTCCAGGTCGAAGAGGGTGCGGGCGTTGCCGCGCATGATGGGGTCGACGAGGGCGAGGGCGCCCTCGCGGTCCAGCCAGCCCTCGTCCACGAGCCCGGCGAGGGCGGCGGTGATGCCTCGGCGGGCGAGGGCGGCGTGGCCCACCACCGGCTCCACGGGGATGTAGTCCCCGCCGAAGGTCAGGACCTTGTTGGCGGGCGCGGTCACCAGGTACTGCTTCAGGAAGCGGTTGGCGGCGACCGGGCTCAGGATCCACGCCCAGCACATGTCGACGTAGCAGTTAGTGTAGTGCTTGGCGACGGCGATCAGGTCCTCGTAGAACGGGTAGTTGATGTGCATGAAGACGAAGCGGGTGTCGGGCGCGGTCCGGCACAGGGTGGAGGCGGCGTCGGCATTGCCCAGGAGGCGACCCATGGGCATGTAGTTGTCGCCGGCGTAGTACCCGGTGTGGATCTTGACCGGAAGGTTGTGCTCGGTCGCCCGCCGCGCGCAGTACCAGAAGAGGTGGTCCTGCAGGCGTTTCTCGTCGGCCGGAGCCACGGGATCCTTGCTCAGGGTCTTCCTGAAGACGTCCTCCACCTCCTCCGGGGGAACGTCGTCGAAGTCGATGTTTCGTGCGTAGGCCGCCTGGGTCTTGACCGCCACCGCGTAGGGGCCGTAGGTCTCGAACCACCAGTCGATGACCCGGTGCCAGTCCGCGAGGTCCCGGACGTCGATGCCCGGCCGCTTCGCGTAGGCGTCCAGGTCGGGGCCCATGTGCAGGCCGAGGATGGAGATGTCCTGCATGAGGAGGGTGGGCTGGGGCGACTCGGAGAACGGGACCTCGAGGGAGTTCACCTGGCACGACTCGATGCCCGCGGTGTCCCGGAGCACCCTGTCGTAGATTCCCGGCTTAAGAGCCTGCCGATAACCGTCCTGGACGCGGCCGATGGTCTCCCGGGTGAGCCCCTCCACGCCGTACAGCCTTCTCGCGGCGATCTCCACGGCCTGGGCATAGCCGGTGTGGCGGATCCGGGGCCAGTAGGGCTCGAGTAGCTCCCACTTGCGGACGGGGTCCGTCTCGGGAGAGAAGAACGCCTCGTGGTCCGACCGCGGCATGCCGCAGCTGAGCATGTCGGAGTCCAGGTAGTGCCCCACGAGGAAAGACCAGTCGTCCGCCTTGATGCGCTTGCTCTTCCCGGTCAGCCGACCCTCTTCCTCGATCAGGTGCTCGTGGGTGTCCACGAAGGCGGTGGAGTCGACACGTCGTCGCAGCGCGTCGTAGACGTCGTCGCCCTCGTGCGCTTCGGCGGACGGGGCCCCGGGCAGGCTGCCCAGGACACCGGCGGCCCCGGCAGCGGCCCCGCCCTTGATGACGGCCCGGCGGGGAAAGATGGACCGACCCTGCCCCATGAGCCCTGCCTCCCTCGACCTCGATGGCCTCGCCGTGAACGCAGACCCGCAGACCCTGACACAACACGCCTCCCGGCACCAGAGCCGAACGATTCAGGTCCGCCCTCGAAGACACGTTGCCGCCCGCGTGCTACGCTGCCCGGAGTGCTCCAGGACCGCGCCCCGGTCCCCCCCGAGGCCGAGCCGAGCCTGGATCCCCAGGCGGTCGCAAAGCCCAGAAAGCAGGAGAGATGGAGAAGCTCAAGAGATCGGATCGCTTTCCCGAGCCGGGTGGACCCGTGGTGGAGGTCATCATGGACGGCGTCGGCGTGGCCCCCGAGGGCCCCGGGAACGCCGTGGCCGAGGCTCGCACGCCGACCCTGGACTGGCTGACCGCGAACAGCCCCCACACCCTCGTGGCCGCGCACGGCACCGCCGCCGGGCTCCCGTCCGACGACGACATGGGCAACAGCGAGGTGGGGCACAACGCGCTGGGCGGGGGGCGGGTGTTCGACCAGGGCGCCAAGCTGGTGAACAAGGCGATCGAGACCGGAAGCATCTTCGAGGGCGAGGTCTGGAAGGCCATCGTGGAGCGTTCGAAGTCCCGGAGATCGGCGCTCCACCTGATCGGGCTCCTCTCCGACGGCAACGTCCACAGTCACATCGACCAGCTGCTGGCCCTCATCGAGGGGGCGGCCCGGGACGGCATCAAGCATCTTCGCGTCCACATCCTGACCGATGGGCGAGACGTGGGCGAGCGCACCGCCCCCACCTTCATCGAGCGGTTGGAGGAGGCTCTCGGAAGGCTGCGAGGCGAGGGCCTCGACTACGTCATCGCCTCCGGCGGCGGGCGCATGATCGTGACCATGGACCGCTACGAGGCCGACTGGCGGATCGTGGAGAGGGGATGGAAGGCCCACGTCCTGGGGCAGGCCCGGCACTTCCGTTCCGCGGCCCAGGCCGTCCAGACCCTCTACGACGAGGACCGAGACGTCAACGACCAGTTCCTCCCCGCCTTCGTCATCGTGGACGGGGACGACCAGCCCGTCGGGAAGATGGCCGACGGCGACTGTGTCGTCTTCTTCAACTTCCGGGGCGACCGGGCCATCGAGATCACCCGCGCCTTCGAGGACGAGGCGTTCGACGAGTTCGACCGCGGCGCGCCGCTCGACCTCTTCTATGCGGGGATGATGCAGTACGACGGCGACCTCCTGCTCCCCAAGAAGTACCTGGTGGCTCCGCCCGCCATCAGCGAGCCCCTGGGCGAGTCTCTCGCCGTCACCGGGATCACCCAGTTCGCCACCGCGGAGACCCAGAAGTACGGCCACGTGACCTACTTCTGGAACGGGAACCGGAGCGGCAAGTTCTCCGACGAGCTCGAGACCTACGTGGAGGTGCCGTCGGACCAGGTCCCCTTCGAGCGGCGGCCCTGGATGAAGGCCGGCGAGGTGACGGACGAGCTGCTGAAGGCGATCGCCAGCGGTGAGTTCCAGTTCATCCGCGTCAACTATGCCAACGGCGACATGGTGGGCCACTCCGGCCACTATCAGGCGACCATGATGGCGGTGGAGGCGGTGGACCTGGCCCTGGAGCGGGTGGTGCGCGCGGTGCAGGACGCGAACGGGATTCTCGTCGTCACCGCCGACCACGGCAACAGCGACGACATGTACATGAAGAAGAGGGGCGAGATCCAGCGCGACGCCGAGGGGCGGCCCGTGCCCAAGACGTCGCACTCGCTCAACCCCGTGATCTTCGTCGTCTACGACCCCCGAGGACGCTACGTCATGGCCAACGGCGCCGAGAAGCCCGGCCTGGGGAACAACGCCTCGACGATCATCAACCTCCTGGGCTACGTGGCCCCCGGGATCTACCTCCCCTCGCTCGTCGCCCCGAAGTAGGCGTCCCCGACCGCCACGGGCCGCGACATCTCGCGGGCGAGTGGGGTTCCCCGACTGGGCGAGGAGGGGATAGTATCCGGAGGCGATGCTTCGCTTCGTGGTCGCGGCCATCCTCGTTGTCCTGACGTCACCCTCGGGAGGCTGGAGCGCTCACCACGCGGCGGTGACGACACCGTCCAACCCGACCGTTCCCGCCGAGGGCTCGTCGGGAGGAGACATGGCCCAGGTCCACGTGGACGCCGGTCGGACGGTGCACACGATGGCGAGCGGCATCGGCGCCTCGTGGCACGCTCTCTCGCGGGAGATCCCCCTCCAGAACGAGCGGTATGCGTACCCCGCCCGGGAGGAGAACCCCCGCGGCAGCGCCTGGGGCGGCAACCCTCCCGTGGCCGACACCAGGGGCTGGAACCAGATCGAGGCCCACGCGCGGTGGCTCGGGCTGGACTTCTTGCGGGTGGAGATCGACCAGCGCATGTACCAGCCCGAGCGCGACCGCTTCGACTGGGACAACGAGGAGATGCAGGCGCTGTACCGGATCCTGGATGCCGCCGAGCGCCTCGGCGCCGACGTCTTTCTTCAGCAGATGTGGCGGCACGTGGAGTGGAACGCCTGGCCGGGCGTCCACCCCCTGATCAGCGCCCCCCGCTCACTGGAGGAGCACGCCCGGGGCCTCGCGACCCTGGTCGAGCGCCTCCTGGGCCAGCAGGACTACGGCTGCATCCGCTGGCTCTCCATCGCCAACGAGCCTCCCGGGGGGACCTGGGGCTACTGGTGGGAGTACGGCGACGCGCCCGCGCCCGGGGGGCTCACCCCCATCACCCCGGCCCTCGCCGCGCTGCGCCGGGAGCTGGACTCCCGGGGGATCGACCTGCCCCTCTCCGGACCCGACTGGACCGACCAGCCTCCGTTCCCGGAGGGTGAGATCGACTTCGACGCCCTCCTGGGCGCCTATGACGTCCACACCTACAAGGGCCTCGACGCCGGCGGACAGCGGGTCGTCGCCCGCTGGGCGGACTGGGCCCGGGAGAAGGGAAAGCCGTTCCTCCTCACCGAGTTCGGAGACATGGGTCTCGGCTGGGGCGGCGACGATCCCGGGCCGGCCAGCTACGCCGCGGTCCTCTCGAACGCCGAGGTCGTGATCCGCGCCCTGAACCTGGGCGTGGACGGCCTCAACCGCTGGAGCTTCACCAACCGCGGCGACCTCGACGGACAGTGGCAGCTGGTCCGGACCTGGGACCGGGAGCGGAAGTCCTTCCTGGAGGAGATCCGGCCGGAGCCCGTTCCCTACTTTGGCTACGGGATGCTCACCCGCTTCGTCGCCAAGGGTTCACGGGTGGTGGAGTGTCGGGTCGACGCCCCCACGACGGGGCTGCTGGCAGCGGCGGTGGTCAGCCCGGGTGGACGGGTCACCGTGCTCCTCCTGAACTCCTCCGGAGAAGACGTCGACGCCTCGGTCGAGACGCAGGCCGCCCCGCCCGGGATGCTCTCCCTCTACCAGGTCGAAGAGTGCCGCCTCGGGCCGGGCTTCCGGATGGACCCGCTCCGGGAGGCGAGCCCGGCGGGTCCGATCCCGCTGACGCTCCCCGCCCGCAGCGTGTCGGTCCTCACCGGCTTCGGGTTGAAGCACGAGGACGATGGGATCGCCGTCGAGGGAGAAACGCCATGACACGGGGAACGGCGACGGTGGGAATCGCGTTGTGGCTGATGGCGCTCCCGGCCCCCGATCTGGAGGCGCGCGAGTACCACGTCTCGCTGTCCGGAGACGACGGGAACGGCGGGAGCCTCGAGCAGCCGCTCAGGACCATCTCGGCGGCCGCCGCCCGGACGCAGCCGGGCGACGTGGTCACGGTGCACGCGGGGACCTACCGGGAGCGGGTGACACCGCCCCGCGGAGGAACGTCCGACGATCAACGCATCACCTATCGGGCGGCGCCCGGCGAGACGGTGGTGATCAAGGGCTCGGAGGTGATCGCGGGCTGGGAGAAGGTCGAGCACGACACCTGGAAGGTGAGGATCGAAAACGGCTTCTTCGGTGACTTCAACCCGTACTCCGATCTGATTCACGGGGACTGGTTCGACCCGAAGGGACGGGAACACCACACGGGCGCGGTCTACCTGGACGAGCACTGGCTGACCGAGGCCGCCCGTCTGGAGGATGTGCTGGCGCCTGCCGGAGACACCCCGCTCTGGTTCGCCCGGGTGGGCGCGGAAGACACCACGATCTGGGCCCAGCTCGAGGGGGCGGACCCGAACGGAGGGCGGGTCGAGATCAACGTCCGCCAGACCCTGTTCTATCCCGCCGAGCCGGGAGTCGACTACATCACCGTTCGTGGCTTCACCATGATGCATGCCGCCACGCCCTGGGCCCCACCCACGGCCGAGCAGATCGGCCTGATCGGCACCCACTGGAGCAAGGGGTGGATCATCGAGGACAACGACATCCGCTACTCGACCTGCGTGGGCATCACCCTGGGCAAGTACGGCGACCGGTGGGACAACACCTCGGAGGACTCGGCCGAGGGGTATGTCGAGACGATCGAGCGGGCCCTGGAGAACGGATGGTCGAAGGACAACATCGGCCACCACATCGTGCGCAACAACGAGATTGCCCACTGCGAGCAGGCGGGTCTCGTGGGCAGCCTGGGTGCCATCTTCAGTCGGATCGTCGGGAACGACATCCACGACATCCACGTACGCAGGCTGTTCACCGGTGCGGAGATGGCCGGCATCAAGATCCACGCCGCCGTGGACACCGAGATCCGCGGCAACCACATCTACCGGACCCATCGCGGCATCTGGCTGGACTGGATGGCGCAGGGCGCACGGGTCACGCGCAACCTGCTCCACGACAACGACGGCACCCAGGACCTCTTCTTCGAGGTCAACCACGGCCCGTTCATGGTCGACCACAACATCTGCCTTTCCGTTTTTGCCTCCGAGGGGGACTCCCACTGGCAGGCCCGTCGCAGCGTCCTCGACGTGTCGCAGGGCGGGGCCTACGCGCACAACCTGTTCGCCAACGGTGTCGTGTCCCACGACGAGCTCGGACGGGAAACCCCCTACCTGGAGGCCCACGCGACGGGGGTCGCGGGCCTGCGCAGTATCCCCGGCGGCGACGACCGGTTCTACGGCAACATCCTCGTCCACCACGGCCTCGACGGCTACGACGAGGCCGGACTGCCCTCATGGATGAGGGGGAACGTGTACCTGGGAGGAGCCAAACCGTCGGCGGGAGAGGAGTCGTCATTGACACGACCCGGGCTCGACCCAGGCCTCGAGCTGATCGAGAAGCCGGATGGCCTGTACCTCGCGATCACGCTCGAAGGCGACTGGGCGGTGAAGGCCACTCCCCCACTCGTGACGACCGACCTGCTCGGCAGGGCGAAGGTCCCGGACCTGCCCTATCTCAAGCCCGATCGCATGCCGTACCGCCTCGACACCGACTACCTGGATCGGAACAGAAACCCCGAGCATCCCTTCCCAGGCCCCTTCGAGGTCACCGAGGGCGGACGGCTACGACTCAAGGTCTGGCCCCTCGACCGCTGAACGGCCACTCTCGCCGCGAGCCGTCCTCGAAAGCCGAGGGGCTGTCGTTCTCGACCGCTGAGTGGTCGTCCTGCGTCATGAACCGGAGTCGCCGGACTCCAACGTCAGCGTGAACGCCCCGCGCCCACGAGCTCCAGGCGGGCGAGGTCGTCCACGACGATCGTCCCCGTAGCCGCTCTCAGCCGCCATGAAGCAGGCTGAGACAGGGCATTCCGATCGCGAGGAGCACGCCGAGGTAGATCAGGCCGAAGACGAGGCCCAGTCTCCAGAAGTCGGTGCGAGAGACGAAGCCGCTCGCGTAGTAGACGGGTGCCGGCCCGGTGGCGTAGGGCGTGATGACGCCCATCAAGCCCAGCGAGTAGCAGAGCAGCAGCGAGAACGGGAGCGCGGGCACGCCGGGCACGGCCGTGCCCACTGCCAGAACCACCGGGAGCACCGCCGCGGTGTGGGCGGTGAGGCTGGCGAACATGTAGTGGATCAGGAAGAAGAACGCCACCAGGCTTCCCATCACGGCCATCGGTGGGAAGCCTTCCAGCTGTCTCGAGAAGACCTCCCCCAGCCAACGGATGAAGCCCACCTCGTTCAGGCCTCCAGCCAGGGTCACCAGGGTGGCGAACCAGACCAGCATGTTCCAGGCCGTCTCGTTGCCCAGGATCTCGGCCCACTCGAGCACACCGGTGAGAATCATCAAGGAGATGATGACGAGCACCACCGTCGTGGCGCTGACCAGGCTCCCCCCGAAGATCCACAGCGCCAGGGCGAGAAGGACGAGGCCCCCCATGATGCGCTCCTTCGGCGACACGCCCCCCATCTCCCTCAGCTGCTCCCCGGCCCACGAGGGGGCCTCCTGGCTGGACCGGATCTCCGGCGGATAGACCACGTAGACCAGAACGGGGGCGAGGCCCAGGAGGACGAGGCCCACCGGGAGCGCACCCACGAACCACTGCCCCCAGGTGACGTCGAGGCCGGTGGCGTCCTTCACGAGGGCGACGGCGAGGAGGTTGGGGGCGAGGGCGGTCATGAACAGCGAGCTGGTGACGGCGGTGCTGGCAAAGGCGGTCCACATCAGGTAGGCCCCGATCCGACGCGCGGACGGTCCCGGCCGGGAGTCGAAGAGAGCGGGGATGTTCCGGACGATGGGGAAGATCGTCCCGCCGCTGCGGGCGGTGTTGGAGGGCATGCCCGGGGCGAGGACGAGATCGGCCAGCGCGATCGCGTAGCCCAGGCCCAGCGTCCGCCTCCCGAGACGCCGGACCAGGACCAGAGCCACACGCCGACCCAGGCCGCTGCGCTCGTATCCCATCGACAGCACGAAGGCGCCGAAGATGAGCCAGACGGTGGCGTTGGAGAACCCGCTCAGGCCCCAGAGGATGGACTCCGCGGGTGTGTCACCGACGTACCCCAGGGCGCTGGCGACGGTCACCCCCAGCAGGCCGATCGCGGCCGCGGGAATGGGCTCGAGGACCAGCCCCACGAGCACCGCCGCGAAGAGGGCGAAGTAGCGCCAGGCGTCCGGCTCGAGGCCGGTTGGTGTCGGCAGCGCCGCCAGCGTGGCCCAGGCGCCCAGAGGAAGGGCCGCCCTCCACCACTCCCTTCCCTTCATTCGATCACGACCGAGGCGGCCGCCGGCCCAGCCGCTCCAGAACGGCATCGACGACGTCGCGCGTCTTCGCCGTGCCGCCCAGGTCGGGGGTGCGCGTGCGCCCCTCCGCCGACGCCGCCCGGATGGCCGCGTCGATCAGGCTGGCCGCTTCCTTCTCGCCCAGGAAGTCGAGCATCATCGCGCCACAGGCGATCATGCCCAGCGGGTTCGCGATCCCCTGGCCGACGATGTCGGGTGCCGACCCGTGCACGGGCTCGAACATGGAAGGGTACGCGCGCTCCGGGTTGATGTTCCCGCTCGGCGCCACCCCCAGGCTTCCGCAGATGGCGGCGCCGAGATCCGTCAGGATGTCCCCGAAGAGGTTCGACGCCACCACGACGTCCAGCGACTCGGGCGCCAGGACGAAACGGGCGGCCAAGGCGTCGACCAGCACACGCTCCGCCTCGACGTCGGGGAAGTCGCCGCCCACCTCCTCGACGACCTCGTCCCAGAAGGTGAACGCGTGCTGCTGGGCGTTGGACTTCGTCGCGCTGACCAACCGGCGCCGACGGCTTCGAGCAAGATCGAACGCGTAGCGCGCGACGCGCTCGATGCCCACGCGGGAGAACACCGCGGTCTGGACCGCCGTCTCGATGGGGTGCCCCTCGTGCGCGCGCCCGCCGGCCCCTGTGTACTCGCCCTCGGTGTTCTCGCGGACGACGACGAAGTCGACATCCCCCGCCGTCTTGCCGGCGAGAGGGCTGGGGATGCCGGGAAGGATCTGGCTCGGACGCAGGCACACGTACTGCTCGAATCCCTGGCAGATCGGCAGACGCAGTCCCCGAAGCGACACGTGATCGGGCACGCCGGGGAAGCCGACGGCGCCGAAGTAGATCGCGTCGAACGACCTGAGCGTCCTCAGGCCGTCTGCCGGCATCATGAGACCGCTGGAGAGGTAGTGGTTGCAGCCCCACGGGAACTCGCTGAAGCGCAGACGGAAGCCGCCCACCGCCTCCGCCGCTGCGCTCAGGATCTCGATGCCTCCGGGTGCAACCTCCTCACCAATCCCGTCGCCGGGGATCACGGCGATGCGGTGCTCGCGCAATGTCACCTCTCGCTTTCGTCCTTGCCACACGCGCCGGGCGGACGCCGCCGGGTCACGTGGCCAATCGGCGGAATCCTAACGGTTTTCGGGGACACCATACATGAGCTCGGCGCTGCGCTGCCCGTGGAAGGTGTCGGGGGCAGGCACGGGAGGCGAGGCGAGGGGCCGTTCTCAGGCGAAAGGGTCCTCGACGACCTCGAGCGTCGTGAGCTCCTTCGCCGCGGCCTCCCCTTCCGACGCGGGGAGCGGGCGCTCGAGCTTCCGGGTGACGCTGACGAAGAACTCCTGAAGCACCCGGGTGCTCAGGACGAGGCGTCCACGCCTGGCCGCGGCTGTCCGCTCCCTGGTGCCACCGACCCAGGAATGCGGGGTTGACGCCTCCCGGTTGCGAGCCATAGTGTGTGGCTGTGCGGTGGTCGGCGCCTCTCCGGGGGCGAGAAGCAAGAGCGGCACAGTTGTTTCGGGCGGGGGTCCGACATGAGGTTTCTTCTGACGGCGATCACTCTCGGTGCTCTGGTCACGCCGGCGGTGGCCGACGATCAGCTCACGGCGCAGGAGATCAAAGAGGCCCGAGAGCACTACCAGAAGGGTCAGACCTCGATGATCGAGGAGGACTTCGGGGAGGCGGCGGCCGAGTTCCGGATGGCCACCCGGCTGGCTCCCGACTACACCCTCGCCTACTACAGTCTGGGGCAGGCCAACATGGCCCTCGGGCGGTACGATGAGGCGGTGGCTGCCTACGAAGGCTGCCGCGACACGATCGAGGCGAGGTCCAAGCTCGACGTGCAACAGCGAGGTCAGGCCCGGCAGGCGCGCGCCGACGAGCTTCTCGACATCGAGGCGGCCATCCTGCGTTGGGGAGGACCCGAGGCTGCCCCCAACACGCAGCTCATGCGGCTCCAGGAGCGCAAGCGCCTCCTGGAGCAGCAGCAGGAGAAGGACTCGATCAACGTCGTAGCGATTCCCGCCGAGCTCTCCATCGCCCTGGGCAGCGCCTATTTCAGGCTCCGTCGACTGGAGGATGCCGAGCGCGAGTACCTCGCGGCGATCGCGGCCGGGGATCAGACGGGTGCGGCGCACAACAACATCGCCGTCGTCTACATGATGACGGAGCGGTACAACGAAGCGAAGACCTCGGTCCAGTGGGCCGAGGAGGCCGGCTTCCGCGTCGACCGACGTTTCAAGGACGACCTGGAGAAGCGCGCTGCCGGCGCTCAGTAGCCGCCTCGTGGCAAGCTCGTCGCCATGCCCCTCGGTCGCGACGTTCCTCGCCGAGTCGGCCGCGACCTGATGTCCAGAGCCGGGAAGACCTCCCCACCGTCCCTCACCAGCTTCGGCCTCGTGTCGACGAGGGCCTTCCGCACGCTGCGGCCGGCCTTCCGCGAGCGCGGAGCCATCCGGGCCGAAGTGAAGGGCCGGTTGACCGAATCCCTGGGCGGGATCCGCGTCATCAAGGGCTTCCACGCCGTGGAGCGGGAACGAGAGGTCTTCGAGGCGGGTGTGATGCGTCTGTTCCGGAACGTCCGGACGACCCTCACCGCCTCGGCGGCGGTGACGAGCCTGGGGACGCTCTTCATGGGGCTCGCCACCGTCCTGATCATGGGCTACGGGGGAAGGCTGATCCTGAAGGGTTCCCTGACCCTCGGGGAGCTCTTCTCCTTCACGGTCTTCCTCGGATTCCTGGTCGCCCCGGTGGTCCAGATGGCCAACATCGGGACGCAGATGACCGACGCCTTCGCCGGCCTCGATCGCACGGCCGAGCTCCTCTCGCAGCCGAAGGAAGACGACGATCCCCGCCGGACCCGAACCATGCCCCCCGTCGACGGGCACATCCGGTTCGAGGACGTCTGGTTCTCTTACGAGGCGGACAAGCCGGTGGTCAAGGGGGTGAGCTTCGAGGCCGACCCCGGCACGGTGATCGCCCTCGCGGGAAGCTCGGGCTCCGGCAAGTCGACCCTCGCCGGGCTCGCCGCCGCCTTTCTGACGCCGGACGAGGGCCGCGTGCTGGTCGACGGCATCGACCTGTCCGAGGTCAAGCTGGCCAGCTACCGCGAGCAGCTGGGCCTCGTCCTGCAGGACGAGTTTCTCTTCGCCGGCACCATCCGCGAGAACCTCCTGTTCGCCCGGCCCGGCGCGACCGACGCGGAGGTCCAGGAGGCCGCGCGCCTGGCTCACGTCCTGGAGTTCGCCGACCGCTTCCCCGAGGGCCTCGACACGGTGATCGGCGAGCGCGGGGTCAAGCTCTCCGGCGGTCAGAGGCAGCGGGTGACCATCGCCCGCGCCCTGCTCGCCGCCCCGCGCATCCTCCTCCTCGACGAGGCGACCTCGAGCCTGGACACGGAGAGCGAGGCGTTGATCCAGAAGAGCCTGGACTCTCTCCTGAAGGACCGCACGACGCTCGTGATCGCCCACCGGCTCTCCACCATCCAGCGCGCCGACCTGATCCTGGTCATCGAGAACGGCCGCATCGTCGAGCGGGGTCGACACCGGGAGCTGCTGGATCGCGAGGGGCGCTACCACAAGCTCTACACGATCCAGGCTCGCATCTAGCCCGGGGCTCAAGAGGCGTTTGCGCGCCTTCGTCGGCCGACCGGCTACAGGGTCGACAACGTCGCCTCGCTCGTCAGGTAGAGGGCCCGGCGGCGGACTCGACCTCGTCGAGGAGGGGCATCGTCGCCTCCTGCTCGCGGATCCAATGGTGGTAGGCGTCCACCATCTCGGCCAGCTCGTGGGGCCGCTCCCTGGCGAGATCATCCAGCTCGGTGGGATCCGTTGCGAGGTCGTAGAGCTCCCAGGGCTCGGCGTTGACCCTGACGATCTTGCGGTCGCCGATCCGGACCATGCGGAACCGCTCGGTGAAGCCCGAAACCAGGATCTCCGGCTCCGGACGCGTCTCGCCCCGCAGAAGGGGGACGAGGCTCCGCCCGTCGGGGGTCGGCGTGGGCCGGCCGTCGACCGTCACCGGGTACTCGACCCCGGCGAGGTCGAGCAGCGTGGGCAGGAGATCGACCACGTGGCCAGGCGCGTGGCTGAGGCCCGGCTCGACGACGCCGGGCCAGTGGGCGATGAGGGGGGTGTGCGCCCCTCCCTCGTGGCCGTACTGCTTGTAGAAGCGCCAGGGCGTGTTGCCCACGTTGGCCCAGGCCGCGCTCAGGGTCCGGTAGGACGCGGGCCCGCCCGGCGGAACCGAAAAGTCCCTGTTGCTGTCGTAGGGACAGGAGCCGTTGTCCGACAGGAAGAGGACGAGCGTCTCCTCCCTCACGCCCAGCTCGTCCAGCTTCCCGAGGACGCGTCCGACGTTCTCGTCCAGCCGGTGCACCATGGCTGCGAACACCGCCATCTCGAGGTCCAGGGCGTCCTTCTCGTCGTCGGAGAGACCGTCCCAGGGCCGGTAGTGGTAGATCTCGCCGCGGTAGGGTCCCCGGAACCTGTTGACGTTGTCCTCGGGAGGGCTCAGGCGCGTGCCCGGGGGGATGACCCCCAGCCTCCGCATCCGCTCGAACCGCTCGGCCCGTACCCGGTCCCAGCCCTTCAGGTAGCGACCGCGGTACCGGGCGATGTCCTCCTGACGGGCCTGCAGGGGGTAGTGGGCCACGTGGTAGGGCAGGTAGAGGAGGAAAGGCTTCCCGGACTCGGCGGCCTCGTCCAGGAAGCCGAGGGCGTAGTCGGTGAGGACGTCGGTCTTGTAGAAGGGCGGACGGGACACCGGCATCTCCTCGATCCCGATCTCCTTCCCGTCCAGCTCGAAGGGGTGAGACCACTCGCCGTCGGGGGGGACGAAGTAGGGATTGATGGCCCAGTACACAAGCGAGCGGTCGAAGCTGTGCCTCGCGAAGACGTGCTCCGGCACCCACCGGCTGAAGTGCTCCTTCCCCACCACCGCCGTGTGGTACCCGGCTTCTCGCAGGAGACCCGGGATCGAGAGGGCGTTGTCCGCGTGACGCTTCTCGGCGAAGAGCCCGGTCATGAGAGAGGCCCGCGTCGTCTCGCATTTCGCCATGTTGTAGAACTGCGTGAAGCGGAGCCCTCCATTGGCGAGACGATCGAGGTGTGGCGTCGCGATCTCCGAGCCGTAGCTCCCGATGTCCGAGAACCCCACGTCGTCGGCCATGATGAGCACGACGTTGGGCCGCTTCGGGGTCTCGGAGCCCCGGCAGCCGGCCCCGCCCGTCAGCAGGAGGCCGGCGGCCATCACGCTTCCGGCGGTCGTTCTCCACATCCGCATCACCTCCGCAAGGCCGCCCCCAGTCTAGCCGCACCCGCCCCCTCGATTGACCGTGGGCAACTCGTGGCCTAGCCTGACGCACCGGCATCGGGCCGGCGACGGCAGCACGTCTCCAGGAGGCACCCGCGCTTGAACGACACGGCGACCCTCGCACCCCCGAGCAGCGTCGCGTACGACCTGGGGTTCCTCTGGCGGATCTGCCTGGTGGCGGCCCTGGGGGGATTGCTGTTCGGCTACGACTGGGTGGTGGTGGGCGGGGCCCGGCCGTTCTACGAGCCGTACTTCGGCCTCGCCAGCCCCGCCGCGCAGGGGTGGGGAGCCAGCTCCGCCCTGCTGGGCTGCCTCGTCGGCGCCCTGGCGTCCGGGATCCTGAGCGACCGATTCGGCCGCAAGCGCCTGCTCCTCCTGGCGGGAGCCCTCTTCACCGCCTCCGCCCTCGGAACCGGCCTGGCCTGGGACTTCTTCGCCTACAACGGCTTCAGGATCGTCGGGGGCGTCGGTATCGGCCTGGCCTCGAACCTCTCGCCGATGTACATCGCGGAGATCTCCCCTGCACACCTGCGCGGGCGCTTCGTCTCGTTCAACCAGCTCACGATCGTCATCGGGGTCCTGCTGGCCCAGACCGCCAACTGGCTGATCTCCCTCTACGACCGGCAGATGCCGGACAACGCCACCACCGAGATGATCCTGGCGAGCTGGAACGGCCAGTACGGCTGGCGCTTCATGTTCGCGGCCGAGGCCGTCCCCGCCCTGGCCTTCTTCCTGCTCATGTTCCTGGTGCCGGAGAGCCCCCGGTGGCTCCTCAAGAACGGCCGCGACGAAGAGGCCGAGTCCGTGCTCGCCCGCGTGGGCGGAACCGACTACGCCCGCTTCGAGCGGGCCGACATCCGGGCCACGCTGGCCGCCGAGGAGATCGCCCACGTCGACTTCCGCGACCTCCTTGAGCCGAAGCTGGTCAAGGTCATCCTGATCGGCGTCACCCTGGCCGTGTACCAGCAGTGGTGCGGGATCAACGTGATCTTCTACTACGCCGCGGACATCTTTCGGGCCGCCGGCTACGACGTGAAGGGGGTGATGCTCAACATCGTGATCACGGGCCTGGTCATGCTCGTGTTCACCTTCGTGGCCATCGGGACGGTGGACCGCCTTGGGCGTCGCATCCTCATGCTCGTCGGCTCGGCGGGTCTGGCCCTGACCTACGCCCTCATCGGACTCGGCTTCCACCTCGAGCGGACCGGCGCCCTCGTGGTCGTCCTGACCGTCACCGCGATCGCCTTCTACTCGTTCTCGCTGGCGCCCGTCGTGTGGGTGCTGCTGTCGGAGATCTTCCCCAACCGCATCCGGGGGGCGGCGATGTCGATCGCCGTCTTCGCCCTGTGGGTGGGCTGCTTCACCCTGAGCTACTCCTTCCCGATGCTGAACCGTGGCCTCGGCTCCGCCGCCACCTTCTGGCTCTACGGCCTGATCTGCGCCGCGGGCTTCGTCTTCGTGCTTCGGGTCCTCCCGGAGACGAAGGGGAAGTCCCTCGAGGACATCGAGCGCGAGCTGCTCTGAACCGCCCGTCGAGGATCAGGGCCCTGCCCGCCGACTGCATCCGCTCCCGAGCGTGGGGCCGGAAGCAGCACCCGTGGGCCCTCCGGACGTCCCCGCCACCCGGTGATAGACTGAAAGCTCCGTCAGGGCGCGAACGAGCGCATCCCGACGACCCGCGAGCCGGATCCGGCCCCGCGGGCCCTGTGTTCCTCGGAGCTCAGGGGAAGCAGATCCCACCCGCGGTCGTTGTTCCGAGGAGAGCGACTGCCCAAGGAGACGACAGGATGGGCGCCTATTTCGACGACGAGGACCTGCCACACTTCGGGGATCTCAAGGAGCATGCCCCTGAGCTGTGGGAGATGTTCGAGAAGTACTACGGCTCGGCCTTTCAGCCGGGGCTCCTCACGAAGCGCGAGAAGGTGCTGATCGGCTTCGCGGTGGCCCAGTCGTCCCAGTGCCCCTACTGCATCGACAGCTATACGCAGCAGGCGCTCGAGCAGGGCCTCACCATGAAGCACCTGGGGGAGGCCATGCACGCGGCGGCCTCGCTCAAGGCGGGCATCACCCTCGCCCACGGTCTTCCTGCCCACAACATCAACAAGAAGGTGTCCATGTGAGGCAGTCCGCTGCCCTTCGCGTCCTCCCGGGGGGACGCTCCTCCAACCGGTTTGCCGCACGCGTGGCCGAGGCCTACGGGGAGCTGCGCGCGTCTGCCGTCGACACCCTGCAGGTGAACGTGGGCAAGCGCTGCAACCAGGCCTGCCGGCACTGCCACGTGGACGCCTCTCCCACTCGAACCGAGGTCATGCCCGACGACGTGGTGGACGCCTGCCTCGATACCCTGGCGCGAGACGACGCCCTGAAGACCCTCGACATCACCGGAGGGGCGCCGGAGATTCACCCCCGGTTCCGGGACATGGTGGTCCGGGCACGCGCGCTCGGCCGTCACGTGATGGTGCGCCACAATCTGACCGTCCAGGGCGAAGAGGGTCAGGACGACCTCCCCCGCTTCTTCGCCGACCACGGTTGTGAGATCGTCTGCTCGCTTCCCCACTACACCGCGGAGGCGACGGACCGTCAGCGGGGGCGCGGCGTCTACGAGGCGAGCATCGGGGGGCTCAAGGCCCTCAACGCGGCGGGTTACGGCCGCGGGAAAGGCCTGGTGCTCGACCTGGTGGCGAATCCGGTGGGGGCGTTCCTTCCTCCGGCCCAGGAGGACCTCGAGCGCGACACACGTGAGTTCCTCGAGGGCCAGCACGGGGTCGTCTTCGACCACCTGTTCACGATCACGAACATGCCGATCGCGCGCTTCGCCCAGTGGCTGGAGCGGGCGGGGCTGTACGGCCAGTACATGGAACGTCTCGAGCAGGCCTTCAATCCCGCCACCCTTCCCGCGCTCATGTGCCGGACGCTGATCAGCGTGAGCTGGGACGGCCGCATCTTCGACTGCGATTTCAACCAGATGCTGGAGATCGAGTCCGGGCATGACGGTCCGTTGACGATCCACGGTCTCGACACGCGAGCACTGGCGAACCGTCTCATCCGGACCGGAGACCACTGCTTCGGCTGCGCCGCCGGAGCCGGCTCGAGCTGCGGCGGCGCGATCACCTAGCGAGAGGAGCGAGCCGTCCTCCCGCCCCTGCTCGAGCCGGCCTCCGTTCCGTCGCGGTATCCTCTCGCCATGAGAGCGCTGGCGCTGCTGCTGCCCCTGGGGCTCTGGGCTTGCACGAGCGGGCCCGGTCCTGTCGCGGAGGACGACCTCCGGCCCGCCTGGGACACCGAGCGCGTCCTGGAGAACCCCCACAAGGGCTGGTACCACCACTACTTCGACAACTCGCTCGAGAAGTGCGGTGCGCGGCCGGCGCCGGACGACTTCCTCGAGGACTTCCCGGGGCTCGACCACATCTATCTGCGCCTGGCCTGGAGCCTTCTCGAACCCGAGGAGGGGCGGTACGACTGGGACGCGATCGACCGGGAGATCGTCTGTGCGAGATCACGGTGCCTCCGCGGAGAACAGCTCTGCGGCGCTGCCGAGAGAGCACACGACGTAGCCGCGCCGTCTCGCGAGCTCGTGCTCCCTCGAGCCGTTGTAGCCCCAGGCCGCCAGGACACACCGGACCCCGAGGGTCGCCACGGCGTCGAGGTGGTTCACCTTGTCGTCCACGAAGGTGATCTCCGAGAACGGCATCCCCAGGGCGGCCTGGAGGTGCCGCAGGTGGGCGGCCTTCGAGCGACCGGTCTCCTTGTCCATGAGGCGCTCGTCCGGGAAGAGGCCGGCGAGGTCGTGGTCCTCGAGCAGCAGGCGGACGGAGGCCCGGTCCTTCGCGGTGGCGATGGCCAGGGCCACCGACGAGCGGCGGCGCCGAAGGAGCGCGAGGAGCTCGGGATAGGGTCCCTGGAGGGCACGCCAGCGTTCGGGCGCGTCCTGCTGGAAGCGGGTCCGCACCTCGTAGAAGCGGGCGTGGAAGGCGTCCTGGAAGTCGGCCGAGACCTTCGCGCGCTCCCGGTCGTAGCGCGCCTGATCCTCGACCGTCACGCCGCGCTCGAGGACGGAGAGCATCACGGCGTAGTCCTCGGCCCGGTTGCCGAGGGGCATGAGGCGCACGAAGCCCCGGTAGAGGGGATCGGCGAGGACGTCGTTCCGGGACGGCGCGGCCAGGTCGGCGGGGGCCGGCAGGCGGGCCTCGGTGGGGAGAGCGGGACCCAGCTCCGCGTAGGTCCGCCGCGCCACCAGAAAGGCCTCCGGCGCACTGTCGAAGAGGACGCCGTCGAAGTCGAGAACGAGACCCCGCATGACCGGGAAGGGGTCTACCGCCGCCCTTCGGCGACGGCCGGTGCCCGCCGCGCCTGCACCTCGAAGGTCACGCGGAACTCGTTGGCCACCTTGACGACGCCGGCCACCGAAGGCGGCTCGACGCCGAGGTCCCGCAAGCGGAGCTCCGTCTCGCCGGTCGCCACGAGATCGGAGCCCCGCACACGAGCCTCGAGCGGGATCTCCACCGTGTAGCGATTTCCCTTCAGCTCCAGCCCTCCGCGCAGGCGCAGGCGCCATCGGCCGGCCGCGGGATCGGCCTCCTCCACCTGGATCTCGAAGGACCAGAAGCGGATCCCCTCGTGCCGCGCGACCTCCAGCACCTCCGGTCCGCGCATCCGCTCCTCGACCTCCGGCACGTCCTTCTCGGGCTCGGTCCCAGGGACGATGGCGAGGAGAGCGGCCTGCCACCGCAGGTCGACGAGCGACCGAGCCGGGTCGGTCAGATCCACCTCGACGCGGCCCTGGTCAATGGGGGCGTCGATCTCGTGCTCGTGGCCCATGAAGCTGAGGAGGCCCGCACGACCGAGATGGATGCGGACCCGGCTGAGCTCCGGGTCGACCAGGAAGACCTCGGGGGCGGCGCCGGCCGGGCCCGCCTGGGCGAGGAGCAGGACGGCGGCGCCGAGCGCGAGGCGCCAGGGCCCGCGACGGCCGGTCGTACGTCGAGAGGGTCCGTTCACTGACCTTTCCACCTCGTTCATGGGTCTTCGAGGACCGTTCGTGGTGCGCTCGGTCGCACTCAGGAGCCTGTCGTGTCCCCGAGCTCCTCTCGCAGGGCGTCCAGGCGCCGGTGCAGGCCTGTCTGGATCGCCTCGTACCCTGGCTGATCGTAGACGTTGTGGAGCTCTGTCGGGTCGGTGGCGAGGTCGTAGAGCTCCCACAGGTCCATGTCGCCGTAGAAGCGGATGAGCTTGTAGCGGTCGGTGCGGACGCCGTAGTGGGTCCGCACGTCGTGCCACCCGTGGGGGAACTCGTAGTAGTGGTAGTAGATCGCCTCCCGCCAGTCGGCGGGCGGGGGTCCGTCCAGCAGCGGCCGCAGCGAGCGCCCCTGCATGTCCTCGGGAATCTCGACCCCCGCGAAGTCGAGAAGGGTGGGAGCGAAGTCCAGGTTGAGGACGAGGGAGTCGGACTCGCGTCCCGCGGGCACGGCCGCCGGGTAGCGCAGGACGAGGGGCATGGCCAGGGACTCCTCGTACATGAAGCGCTTGTCGTACCAGCCGTGCTCGCCCAGGTAGAACCCCTGGTCGGACGTGTAGACCACGAGGGTGCTCTCGGCGAGGCCGTTCGCGTCGAGGTAGTCCAGCACCCGTCCCACGTTCTCGTCGACGGCGGCGATGCAGCGCAGGTAGTCCTTCATGTACCGCTGGTACTTCCACTCGGCGAGCGCCCTCCCGGTCGGGCGTACCTTCCGGAACGCCTCGTTGATGGGATCGTAGTGCGCGTCCCAGGCCGCCTTCTCCTCGGGGGTCATGCGCGCGTAGGAGTTCTTCCAGGCCTCGCCCGCCGGGAACCCCTTCTGGCCGCCGGTGCCGGTCTCCTCCCCGTAGACGTCCTCGTGGAGCTTCATGTCCATCGACAGGTACATGTCGGCGACGCGCATGTCCTGTCCCTTCGCCGCCGGCCGTCCCTCGTAGTCGTCCCAGAATGTCTCGGGGAGGGGCAGGTCCCGGTCGGCGTACCGGTCGAGGTGCCGGACCGCGGGCATCCAGTTCCGGTGCGGGGCCTTGTGGTTGTACACGAGGAGGAAGGGTCGGCTCGGGTCGCGACCCTCGAGGTACTCGAGAGCGAAGTCGGTGATGAGGTCGGTCACGTACCCGTCGTGGCGGACCTCCTGCCCGTTCTCGAGGAAGACCGGGCTGTAGTACTCGCCCTGGTCGACGAGGATCTTCCAGTGGTCGAAGCCGGTGGGCGCCGTCTTCAGGTGCCACTTGCCCACGATGGCGGTCTGGTAGCCCGCCCGCTGCAGCAGCTTCGGGAACGTCGGTCTGACTGCCGTCGAACTCGTCGCGGTTGTCTCGGAGTCCGTTCCGGTGGGAGTACCTCCCGGTGAGGAAGACCGCGCGGCTCGGGGCGCAGATGGAGTTCGTGACGAAGGCGTTGCGGAAGAGAACGCCCTCGCGAGCGATGCGGTCGATGCTCGGCGTCCGGATGAGCTCGCTGCCGTAGGCGCTGATCGCCTGCTCGGCGTGGTCGTCCGACATGATGAAGACGATGTTGGGCGGGGTCGCGGAGGGAGCCGGGGACGCCACCGCAGCCGAGGTGATCACCATCAGGGCTGCCGCCAGAACAGGTCTCATCGTGCTCTCCCTTCCGCGCCTGAGCCGACACCCTACTCCGGGTGTGGGCGGCCGGCAAGGACCAGTCGGGTCGGGTCGACCGGGCAGCCGTGGCGAAGGTCGCTCCAAATCATTGAACGCCATGATCTTTCGGACGGGAGAGCGTCCACTCCCCTGGCCGTTCCGCCGGCTCGACCGTCCTCGATTGAGGACGGCGCTCCGACCCGCCCGCTGATTTCACAGGTCTTGACGACGGCACGAGAAGTGCTTCTGCCACGGGTGTTCGGCACGTCGGGCCCGACAGCCTGGACAGTGTGGAGGAGACCATGAGCTCTTTGATGAGAGTCGTTTGTGCGGTCGCCCTCGTCTCGTCCGGAGCGGCCGCCAGCGCATCGGCGAACGCGGTCGTGATCGTGGCCGAGGGTGCCGATTTCGCTGCCGAGTCCCTGCGGACCGTCCGGTCCATTGCCGCCACCGAGCTGAGGGCCCGCGGTGTGCCCGTCGTCGAGGACGAGCGGCTCCAGGGCGTGCACCCCATCGGTCCGGAGACCATGACCCTCACCGCGGACCTCGGGGCCGATCGAGTCTTCGTCTTTCGCCTCGGACGCCTTCAGGAGAAGGTCCTGATGTCGCTGGAGGAGATCGCCCCCCCGGACGTGGGTCCGGTCCACGTGGCCCGCCTCACCGCGAGCAGCCTCGACGAGTCCGACACCGTCGTGCCCCGGCTCGTCCGAGCCGTCCTGCAGAGAGAGTCGATCGAGGAGGGCCAGCGCGTCGCCACCATGACCGACCAGGAGACCGAGCCCTTCAAGAAGAAGCCGGGCGAGGGACTCTTCATCCTCGGGGTGGGCGTCGCCCCGCTCGGTGGATCCATCGGTTGGAGCTACGAGGCGCGGTTCTGGCGTCTCGGCGTCCTCTTCCAGGGCGCCGAGAACGACCCCTCCTTCTTCGGAGTGGAGGCCGCCTGGATTCCCTTCGACACCAACATCTCGCCCTACGCCAGCGCCGCCCTCGGCGTGGTGACCGCCGCCAGCGAAGGTGACGACACCGCGCTGGGCACCAAGCTCGAGGTGGGCGCCGAGTTCTTCCGCCTGCACGGCGCCCGCCTGTTCGTCGGAGCGAGCGCGGTCATCCCCTTCCAGGACCTGCGCTTCACCGACACCGCCAGCTTCGGGGCGTTCGTGAGGGTCGGCTTCTAGGCTTCGGTTTCGGGGACACCATACTCATCTCGCAGCGCCGCAAGCGAGAGATGAGTGTGGTGTCCCCTAGCTCGTGGCGGCCGGGGAGTCCGGCGTGGGCCGGCTCGCGTCGACCGACCGCCAGGGCCGCAGGTTGCGGGGAAAGGCGGGCCCGGGGGGTCGGGGCAGCCAATCCCGCGCCTGAAGATCATCGGTGCGGCGTCGCCACACCTCCAGCAGGAGGCTGGTGAAGCCCCGTTCCATGGCCCAGCGGTCGCAGCTCCGGGTGAGAGGCCCGAGGAACGTGGGCAGCTGGCGGAAGGGTGCCCTCATCACGCGGCCCCGCCAGTTGAAGCGCACGACCGTGCTTCGGCCCCGGCCTTCGAAGGTCCACAGCCCCAGGCCCTCCAGGTCCCCGCTGGTCTCGACCGCCAGGAGCCCCGGGGCGTGGGCCGCGGTCACCCGGTAGCGCCACCGGAGGGACAGGAGGAGAAAGGTGGCCGTCCGCACCTCGACGAGGCGGCCGACCCCCCGCGCATCGCCCGGCTCGAGGACACGGGCCTCGAGAAAGACCGAGGGCCACCAGCGGGGGTAGGAGGCGGCGTCCGCGATGAGGTCGAAGACCTCCCGGGGAGAGGCCTCGAGCTCCCAGCGGGCGAGAAGGTGATAGTCGGATCCGGTCATACGCCTCCACGACCGGCGCCGCCACGTGCCGACCCAAGAATAGGGTCTCGTGAACACCGTACGCAAATCCCCTGGAGTCCCGACCCTCGGCCCGAGCCGCGCGTCCTGTGGCCTGGGCACACTGGAGCCTCTTCGCCAACGCGAGCCAGCCGCCGGGAGCCGACTCCGATGTGGTCGAAGACGGCCTGTTCGAGCCGCCACGACTGTCACTCGTCTTTTGACGTCGCCTCCTCGTCCGGCTAGCATGCTGGTCTTTCCCCTCCTGGAGACGAGCGCATGATCGGCCAGACGGTCGCTCACTACCGAATCACCGCCAAGCTCGGCAGCGGCGGGATGGGTGTCGTCTACGAGGCCGAGGACACGAAGCTCGGCCGCCACGTGGCGCTCAAGTTCCTGCCCGCCGGAGCTGGCGGCGGACACCGTCCATGCTCGAGCGCTTCCAGCGCGAGGCCCGGGCCGCGTCGGCCCTGAACCACCCCGGCATCTGCACCGTCCACGCGATCGACCAGCACGAGGGGCAGCACTTCATCGCCATGGAGCTGCTCGAGGGCGAGACCCTGGCCGAACGGATCCGCAAGGGCGCCTTCGACCTCGGGCCGCTGCTGGAGCTCGGGATCCAGATCGCGGACGCGCTCGAGTCGGCCCACGCCAAGGGAATCGTGCACCGCGACCTCAAGCCCGCCAACGTCTTCGTGACCCCGCGCGGGCAGGCCAAGATCCTGGACTTCGGTCTGGCCAAGATCGAGCAGGCCCCGGGGCGGCGAGGGCGAGACCTCGGAGGCGCCCACCGCCGTCCACCCAGCAGGAGCTGACGCAGGCCGGCTCGACCATGGGCACGGTGTCGTACATGTCGCCCGAGCAGGCGCGCGGCCAGGTCACCGACGCCCGCACCGATCTGTTCTCGCTCGGCACCGTGCTCTACCAGATGGCGACGGGCGACGCTGCCCTTCCAGGGCGAGACCTCGGCGGTCGTCTTCGACGCGATCCTCAACCGCGAGCCGCCGCCGCTCGCGCAGGCGCAACCCGGCGCTGCCGCCCGAGCTCGACCGCATCCTCGGGCAAGGCGCTCGAGAAGGACCGCAGCCTGCGCTACCAGACCGCCACCGACCTCAAGACCGAGCTGCTGCGCCTCAAGCGCGACCTGGACTCCGGCGGCCGGCGCGCGGCGGAGCTCGGCGACTCCCGGGGCGGGGCCGCGAGGCCGTCGGAGAAGTCGGTCGCGGTCCTCTACTTCGAGAACCTCAGCGGGGTGAAGGAGGACGAGTACCTCCGCGACGGCGTCACCGAGGACATCATCACCGAGCTGTCGAAGATCAAGGGCCTGAAGATCTTCTCCCGGTCCGACCGTGCTCGCGTTCCGCGACAAGCCGGTGCACCCCGCCCAGATCGGCCAGCAGCTCAGGCGCCGCCTTCGTCCTCACCGGCAGCCTCCGCCGCGCCGGCAACCGTCTGCGGATCAACGCCGCAGCTCGTGGACACGAAGACCGACTTCGCCGCTCTGGTCGGAGCGCTACGACCGCGAGATGGCAGGACGTGTTCGAGGTGCAGGACGAGATCGCCCGCAAGATCGCCGAGGCGCTGCGCGATCACGCTCTCGCCCCAGGAGCAGGAGGCGCTCGCCGCCAAGCCGACCGACAACCTGCAGGCCTACGACCTCTACCTGCGCGGCAAGAGCTACGCCCGCCGGCTGACGCGCCAGGACCTCGAGTTCGCGCTGCAGATGTTCGAGAACGCGGTGGCGCTCGACCCGCGCTTCGCCCTCGCCCACGCCGCGATCGCCAACGTCGTGCGCCCAGTACCACTAGCACTTCGAGCGCGCGCCGCGCGTGGATCGAGCGCGCGCAAGGCCGCCAGCCAGCGGGCGAGCGCCCTGCGGCCGCGACCTGCCCGAGGTCCAGGTGGCCGAGGCCTGGATCCTCTACGCCGAGGGCGAGCTACGAGGACGCCGTGCGTCGCGTGCGCGAGGCGATCGAGCGGCAAGCGCGACACCGAGGGCGCCTACTACCTGCTGGGGCGGGCGCTCTTCGCCGCCGGCCAGCTACCAGGAGGTGGTCGACCTCGCCGAGGCCGCGATCGCGGCGGCCGGCGAGGACTACAACGTGTACGTGCCGATCCACAACGCGCTCGGGGCCCTCGGCAAGAAGGACGCGCTGCGACAACGTGCGTCCTGCAGAGGATCCAGGTCCTCGAGACGCACCTCAAGAAGGTCCCCGAGGACGCCCGCGCTCGCACCCTGCTCGCCACCGACTACGCGCAGGTGGGGCGGGTGGACGACGCCGTCCGCGAGGCGAACCTCGCGATGGCGCTGCGACCCAACGACGCCATGGTCCTGTACAACGTCGCCTGCGTCTTCTGCCAGCTCGGCAAGAAGCCGGAGGCCCTCGACGCCCTGCGCAAGGCCTGGGACGCGGGCTGCAACGACGCCGACCTGGGCGCGCACGCGACCCCGACCTCGCGATCGCTCCACGGCGACCCCGGAGTTCGAGACGCTCTTCCCCGGCGGGGCGCGAGGACGCCTAGGGAAGGGAGAAGAGCACTTGATCGGGGAGACGGTCGCTCACTACCGGATCACCTCCAAGCTCGGCAGCGGCGGGATGGGCGTCGTGTACGAGGCCGAGGACACGAAGCTCGGCCGCCACGTGGCGCTCAAGTTCCTGCCGGCGGAGACTGGCCAAGGACGCGGCCGTCGCTCGAGCGCTTCCAGCGCGAGGCCCGCGCCGCCTCGGCGCTCAACCACCCCGGCATCTGCACGGTCTACGCGATCGACCAGCACGAGGGACAGCACTTCATCGCGATGGAGCTGCTCGAGGGCGAGACGCTCGCCGAGCGGATCCGCAAGGGACCGCTCGAGCTCGGCGCCGCTGCTCGAGCTCGGGATCCAGATCGCGGACGCGCTCGAGTCGGCGCACGCCAAGGGGCATCGTCCACCGGGACCTCAAGCCCGCGAACATCTTCGTGACTCCCGCGAGGCCAGGCCAAGATCCTGGACTTCGGCCTCGCCAAGATCGAGGCGAACCCGGGCGAGCGGCGACGAGACACTCCGAGGCGCCCACCGCCGTCCCGCCGAGGGACCTGACCCAGGCGGGCACCACGATGGGCACGGTCTCCTACATGTCTCCGGAGCAGGCGCGCGGGCAGCTGACCGACGCCCGCACGGACCTCTTCTCGCTCGGCACCGTGCTCTACCAGATGGCGACCGGGACGCTGCCCTTCCCGGGCGAGACGTCCGCCGTCGTCTTCGAGGCCATCCTCAACCGCGAGCCCGTCGCCGCTCGGTCAGCTCAACTCGGCCCTCCCGGCCGAGCTCGGGCGGATCCTCGCCAAGGCCCTGGAGAAGGACCGCAACCTGCGCTACCAGACCGCCACCGACCTCAAGACCGACCTCCTGCGGCTGAGGCGTGACACGGAGTCCGGAGGACGGCGCGTGGCGGAGCTGTCCGACTCGCGGGGCGGGGCCGGTGAGCGCGCCGAGGACAAGTCGATCGCCGTTCTCTACTTCGAGAACCTGAGCGGGGAGAAGGAGGACGAGTACCTCCGCGACGGCGTCACCGAGGACATCATCACCGAGCTGTCGAAGATCAAGGGGCTCAAGGTCTTCTCTCGCCCCACCGTCCTCGCCTACCGTGACAAGCCGGTGACCCCGGTCCAGATCGGCCAGCAGCTCGGTGCCGCCTGCGTGCTGACGGGGAGCCTGCGCCGCGCCGGGAACCGGCTGCGCATCACCGCGCAGCTGGTCGACGCGAAGACCGACTTCCCGCTCTGGTCCGAGCGCTACGACCGACGAGATGGAGGACGTCTTCGAGCTCCAGGACGAGATCGCCCGCAAGATCGCCGAGGCCCTGCGGGTCACGCTCTCGCCCCAGGAGCAGGAAGCCCTCGCGGACAAGCCCACCGAGAACCTCCAGGCCTACGACCTCTTCCTGCGCGGCCGCAGCTACGCCCGACGACGGACGCGCCAGGACCTCGAGTTCGCCCTGCAGATGTTCCAGAACGCGGTCTCGCTGGACTCCGGCTTCGCACTGGCCCACGCGGCGATCTCGAACGCCTGCGCCCAGTTCCACCTGCACTTCGATCGCGGGGAGAACTGGATCGAGCGAGCCGAGGCCGCGAGCAAGACCGCCAGCGCTCTCGGAAAGGACCTGCCCGAGGTGAGGGTGGCCCAGGGGTGGATTCGCTACGCGCGCGGCGACTACGACAACGCGGTTCGCCTCGCCCAGGAGGCGGTCGAGCGCAAGGCGGACTGCGAGGGGGCCTACTACCTCCTGCTGCGGGCGCTCTTCGCCGCGGGGCGGTACCAGGACGTGGCGAGCGTCGCCGAGGAGGCCATCGAGTCGAGCGGCACCGACTACAACGTCTACGTGCCGATCGTGAACGCGCTCGGGGCCCTCGGCAAGAAGGAAGGCCTCGAGAACATGAGGCAACGTGAGATCCTGGCCCTCGAGGGTCACGTCAAGGAGGTCCCCGAGGACGCCCGGGCGCGCATGCTGCTGGCCGGTGACTACGCGGCCCTGGGCCAGGTGGAGGCCGCGGTGCGCGAGACGAACCTGGCCATCACCCTGCGCCCCAACGAGAGCCTCGTCCTGTACAACGCCGCCTGCGTCTTCTGCCAGCTCGAGCGGAAGTCAGACGCGATGGCCGCCCTGCAGAAAGCCTGGGACTCGGGCTTCCGCGAGCCGGACTGGGTGCGCCGCGACCCCGACCTCGCGCTCCTCCACGGCGACCCCGAGTTCGAGAAGCTCTACCCCCCCGGCGAAGGCGAGGCCTGAGAGGCGGCCGTCGACCCCTGCTCAGGAACGCGGCGAGGACGGGCTAGCGGGAGTGCTCGCCCGCGTGCGACTCCTCGAGGTGCGACGCCTGCTCCTTCGTGAAGTAGACCTTCTTCAGCCCGGCAACGGCGGCGCGGAGGGCCTCGACGTTGGCCTGGTCCGTCGTCTGCTTGGCCTTCATCGAGTAGAAGAGGATCTCGTGGCAGGGCTTCACCTTCGCCGCCCACTGGGGGTCGTCGAGCTTCAGGCGCTGCTGCAGGAAGTACTGCGTCACGATCTGCGCCATCTCGTCGGCGTGGTTCTCCTTGTTGATCACCCAGCGGACCAGCTGGTTCGCGTTCTTCGCCGGTTCCGCGGACAGCTCGTCGACGAGCTTCATCGACTTCTCGATCGTGGTGATGTGCTCCTCGAGCATCTGGAAGCGCATCACGTCGTCGTAGATCCCGCACGGGATCTGACAGTGGGCCTCGACCGGCGCCGGCAGGAGCGCCAGCGTGAGGGCCAGCCCCGTCGCCATCCCGATCAGCGTGCGAACGTTCTTTCGCCTCATGTCTCGTCCTCTCCCTCGGGCGGGCTCCGCCGCCCCTCCTTGCCTAGGCTTTGCCAGAGGATACGGGTTCTGCGGTACCGCTGTCGACCGGCACTGTCCCGGCCGTCCCGGCCGTCCCCACCCTGGCACCCGGCAGCTCGCAGCGAGCCGCCCGTTGCCTCCAGCGCTCGAGGGCCTCGGCCTGCGTCCACTCGGGCACCCCGGGCAGGTCCTCCAGCCTCTCCAGCAACGCGGCGGCGCTGGGTGGACGGTCCCTCGCATCCTTCTCCAGGCAGCTCAGGATCAGGGACTCGAGGGCCTCGGGCACCGGGTGAGCGAGCCGGTCGGAGGGGGGTGTGGGCGTCGTGTGGAGGTGGTGTCCACAGACCTCCACCACGCTCTCGCCCTGGAATACGGGCTCTCCCGTGAGCAGGACGTAGCCCAACGCCCCGACCGCGTAGATGTCCGACGAGGTTCCGACGCCCCCAGCCGACCGTATGGCCTCCGGGGCCAGGTAGAGGGGCGTGCCGGTGAGCGTATTCTCGGCGGTGAGGCCGGTCGCGGGATCGGCCTCGAGGTCCTTGACGAGGCCGAAGTCCACGACCTTCACCACGTCCGCGCGGCCCCCGCGACGCGTCAGGATCACGTTCGCGGGCTTGATGTCGCGGTGGATGAGACCCAGCTCGTGAGCCTCGGCCAACGAGCCACAGACCTGGCGCAGGATGTGGGCCACCCGCGCCGGGGGCTGGGCGCCCTCCTCCCGCACGAGCTCGTCCAGGTCCAGGCCGTCGAGAAGCTCCATGACGTAGTAGAAGACGCCGTCTTCGGTGCGTCCGTAGTCGTAGATGGTCACGGTGTTCGGGTGGGTCAGGAGCGCCGTCAGCTGCGCCTCCCGGTCGAAGCGGTCGGCCGAGGTCCCGCCCGAGAGCTCCGGTGACAGCAGCTTCACCGCCACCGGGCGACGCAGGAGCGCGTGGCGGGCCCGGTGGACCTCTCCCATCCCCCCGATGCCGATGTTCTCCTCGAGCGTGTACTGACCCACCCGGCGGGCCTCACGGACCGCCTCGCGCAGGCCATAGGTGACACCCGAGGTCATGACGGCCAGGGAGACCCCCAACCCGAGCCAGACCACCTCGGCCAGCGACGGGAAGAGGGGGTGCTCAAGCCCGGCCGGAAAGGAAACGTTGTAGAGGTGCGCCGCTACGGCCGCCGGTGCCGTCGTGGCCAGGCTGACCCAGAGCGTGCGCAGGGGATGGCTCGGAATCATGACGGCTCGCGCCACGGCGAGGAAGGACGCGGCCATGACCAGCGGGAACGAGAGGGCACGGCCCAGCGGCTCGGCGAGCTCCTTCCCGTCCCACGCCCAGGCCGGGGCCAGGGAAACCGTGAGCACCCCCAGGCCCAGGCTCACGGTCGGGGCGAGGACCGCGTCCACGCGGCTCAGGGTCTTCCAGGAGCGCGTCCCCCGGTGGCAGAGCAGCCAGGCCCCGAGCAGGAGCGCCAAGGGCACGAGGATCAGGTGGTTGGCGGGGCGCGGATGGGCCACCAGACGCATCGCGTACAGAAGCGCGAAGGCGCCCGCGGTGGCCAGGCCGAAGAAGCCCAGCCGCGACTGCAGGAGCGCCCGCTCGTCCTCCCGCCCGGGCGAGCCTCCCAGGCGGGCCCGAAAGCGCGACGTGGCGGCGGGCAGGGTCACGGTGGTGTCTTACACCCGCGCGTCGTGCGGGGCAAACCCCCATGGCCGTGAACGCGCCGCTCGCAAGCTTGACGACCCGTCGGCTTTCGGCCACCCTTACCCCACCATTCCATCCAGACAGCCTGAGGTGCAGGCCGCAACCGGGGGGTTGGTCCCATCTGGGGAGGAGGGCGCGATGAAGACCGTCAAGCATATCCTGGAGGCCAAGGGCCCCGAGGTCCACACCATCGGGCCCGGGGACAGCGTGCTCGACGCCCTCCAGCGGATGGCGGAGAACGGGGTCGGGGCCCTGGTGGTCACCGAGGCCTCGGGCGAGATCGTGGGGCTCCTCTCCGAGCGGGACTACGCCCGCAAGGTGGTCCTCCTGGGGCGCGTCTCGAAGGACACGCCGACGCGGGACATCATGACCGCCGAGGTCGTCTGCGTGGCCCCCGAGCAGTCTGTCGACACCTGCATGGGGCTCATGACCCAGAGGCACATCCGCCACCTCCCGGTGGTGTCCGAGAACCGGTTGGTGGGTATCGTGTCGATCGGCGACGTGGTGAAGGCCGTCATCGACGATCAGCAGTTCGCCATCGACGAGCTGCAGCACTACATCATGGGGAATCGCTAGGACCTTCCGAGCCATCCGCCCCATCTTGTGGGCCTTCGCCTCCTCGACCGAGATCGGGTCGTCCAGCTGCCACTGCCTCTCGATCCAGGTCGTGTTGACCATGAGGGCCATGAGGTCGGGGGAGCAGACGAGGCCCCACGACCCGGCCACGAGGTACGAGTTCTCGATCTGGAAGCGGGAAGCGCTGGTGGGGAGCACCGTGTTCCCCCGCTCAAAGGGCCGCCCCAGGGCCCGCTCGATCAGCGACGCCAGCTCCTCCTGGCTGTCGTGTTCCTCGTCCCGCACCGCGAGGGTGAGAGGCAGCCAGGGGCGAGGGGATCGCGGATCCGACTGACGTACGAGCACTCAGGCGGTCATCGACGTCGCTATCCCAGCGGTCGTCATCTTCCTGATGTGGCTGGTCGGCCTCCGCCTGGCGGTCGACGACTTCGGGAGGGTTCTCGAACGCCCGCGCCTCGTGGCCGCGGCCCTCCTGGTCCAGTCACTCCTGCTGCCGGTGCTGGCCGTCGTGATCCTCTCGGTAGCGGCCCTGATGGCCGGAGACCGCCTGGCTCGCGCGCTGCGTGCCGCTCCCGCAGACCGCGTGGCTGTGGCCCTGGAGTTCCCGGGACGCAATCTCGGCGTGGCCGCCGTCGTGGGGGTCCAGAGCCTGGGGCGACCGGACATCGCCGGCCTCGCCACCGTCGTCTTCATCGTGCCGCTGCTGTTCGCCTTCGCCGTGGGGCTCCGTCGAGTCCGGTCCCGGCCGACGCTCGCCCCCTCACCGATGACCCCGCGTAAAGCCGGGACCCTCGGCCGCGGGCCGGTGGATCCCCAGCTTCTTCATCCGGAACCGAAGCGTGTTGGGGTGCAGAGCCAGCCGCTCGGCGGCGTTTCCCGGGCCGTTGATCTTCCAACCGCACTCGGCCAGCACGGCCTCGATGTGCGCGCGCTGCACCGTGTCGAGGTCGCGGCTCGGGGCGGGCGGGGACGCCGTCCCCGCGGACGCGGCGAAAGCCCCCTCCAGCTGGAGCGTCGTGCCCGTCGACAGGATCAACGCCCGCTCGACGACATTCTCGAGCTCGCGCACGTTGCCGGGCCAGTCGTAGCGCCGCAGCGCATCCATCGCCTCCGGCGAGACCCGCTCGATCCGGCGCCCCAGCTCCTTCTGGCGACGGTGGACGAAGAACCAGACCAGGGGCTCGACGTCCTCGCGCCGCTCCCGCAGCGGCGGGATGGAGATCGGGAAGACGGAGAGCCGGTAGTACAGATCGGCCCGGTAGCGTCCGGCGGCGGCCTCCGTCGCCAGGTCGCGGTGGGTCGCGGCGACCACCCGGACGTCCACCTTGCGCGTGCGCGTCGAGCCCAGGCGCTCGAACTCGCCCTCCTGCAGGGCGCGCAGCACCTTGGCCTGGGCCTCTGGTGGCAGGTCTCCCACCTCGTCCAGGAAGAGCGTCCCTCCGTGGGCGACCTCGAAGCGGCCGGGGCTGTCCGCCGTCGCCCCGGTGAAGGCCCCCTTCTGGTGACCGAAGAGCTCGCTCTCCACCAGCCCCGCCGGCAGCGCCGCGCAGTTGAGCGTCACCAGGGCCCGTGAGCGCCGCGGGCTATGGTCGTGGATGGCCCGGGCCAGGAGCTCCTTCCCGGTACCGGTCTCACCCAGGAGGAGCACCGTGGCGCCCGTCGGCCCCACCTGCTCCGCGGCCGTCAAGGCCCGCAGAAATGCGGGGCTCCGACCGACGATCTCGTCGATGTGGCGCTCGGTCCGGATCTCCTCCTGAAGGTAGCGGTTCTCACGACGGAGCCGGCGGTTCAGCCGCTCGATCTCGGTCTGGCTCTCCTCCAACGCCCGCTCCTGGCGCCGACGGTGGACGGCCGCCGTCAGCATCTGGCCGTAGAGGCGTACGCGCTCGACGAGGGTAAGGGGCCACGTGCGTTGGGTCCGTAGGGCCCCCGTCGCCAGAGCACAGACGGGGTGACCGACCACGACTAAAGGAACGGTGAGGTTGGACTTCAGCCCGGACTCGACCGCGAAGGCCCGCTCGCCGCGGGCTTCGGCGGGCAGGTCGTCGGGGAGCCGCTCGAAGGCCATCGTCTCGCCCTTGAGCAGCCGGTCAGTGAACCAGGGAAGGCGACCGGCATCCACCGACCCGGTCGGGGCAACGCCCTCACCGGCCCACCAGTAGATCGACTCGAACCGGCGGCCATCCTCCGAGAACTCCAACAGGGTCGACCGTTCGGTCCCCAGGAAGAGGCACAGCTCGCGCAGCGCGTCCCGGATCGCCTCGTCCATGTCCTTGCCGCTGAGCCCGTTCAGGCGAGACGCGACCTCCCCAAGCAGCTGCTCGAAGCGCGGCACGCGATCGGGCTCACGGTGGAGGGGCATAGACTGGCAGTACACGAACCCTACCATCGAGCCCTTCGAGGTCACAACATTTCGTGCCTCTCTCTCTGCATATGGTGACTTGAGGAGATTCACGCTCTGTGACATTTCGGCCAGGTCGATGATTCCATTCACCCCCCGGGCGCTCGTCCAGCGCGATGGACAGCTGGCGTCGTCCTTGCAGCGTACTCAGCTATTGACCGCCAGAATCGATGTCACCGAGCAAACGGGTGGCGCATCCGTCCGCGTCGCGGGTCGGCTCGACGAGTCGTCTGCTCGTGAGCTCCTGGAGCTTTGCCACCACCGCATGGGCGCGCTTCTCATCGGCCTCGAGGATCTCGTGTCGGCCGATCGTGCGGCCATCGAGACCCTGCAGGACCTGCGCGCCGCCGGTGCGCGTCTCGTCGGCGCCTCGCCGTACATCGCCATGCTGCTGAACGGCAGGCCGGACGCCCCGGCCGGCGGCACCGATCCCCATCTCAAGAAGGAGAACGAATGAAGTCCAAGCTGTGGACGGCGGCCCTGCTCGCCGCTGTCGTTGCCGTGGGCGTCGCCCCGGCACAGGCCCAGACCGCCAAGAAGCCCAACATCCTGGTGGTGTGGGGCGACGACGTCGGACAGTCGAACATCAGCGCCTACACACGGGGAATGATGGGCTACCTCACCCCCAACATCGACCGCATCGCCGAAGAGGGGATGATCTTCACCGACTACTACGGTGAGCAGAGCTGCACCGCCGGCCGGTCGTCCTTCATCACCGGCCAGAGCGTCTTCCGGACCGGCCTCAGCAAGGTCGGGCTGCCGGGGGCCGACCTGGGTCTGCGCACCGAGGACCCGACGATCGCCGGGCTCCTGAAGGCCCAGGGCTACGCCACCGGGCAGTTCGGGAAGAACCACCTCGGGGACAAGGACGAGTTCCTGCCCACGAACCACGGCTTCGACGAGTTCTTCGGCAACCTCTACCACCTCAACGCCGAGGAGGAGCCGGAGAACGAGGACTACCCGGGCGACATGGTCCTGGCCGACGGCCGGACCTTCAGTGAGGCCTTCGGCCCCCGCGGCGTCATCCACAGCTTCGCCGACGGGCGGATCGAGGACACCGGACCGCTGACGAAGAAGCGCATGGAGACCATCGACGACGAGACTTTGGCCGCCGCCATCGACTTCATCAAGCGCCACGAGGAGGCGGGCAACCCCTGGTTCGTGTGGTGGAGCGGCACCCGGATGCATTTCCGGACCCACGTCAGCGACGAGCGAATGGCGACGTGCAAGGAACAGTACCCGAACGCCGACGAGTACACCTGCGGCATGGTCGAGCACGACATGCACATCGGCCAGTTCCTGGGCCTCCTCGACGAGCTCAGCATCGCCGACGACACCCTCGTCTTCTACTCCACGGACAACGGCCCCCACTACAACACCTGGCCCGACGCGGCCTCCACTCCCTTCTTCGGTGAGAAGAACACCAACTGGGAGGGCGGCTGGCGGGTGCCGGCCATGGTGCGCTGGCCCGGGAAGATCGAGGCGGGCTCCGTGACCAACGAGATCGTCCACCACATGGACTGGCTCCCCACCTTCCTCTCCGCGGCCGGCGCACCCACCATCAAGGAGGACCTCAAGAAGGGTGGCGTCCAGGCCATCGGGCGCAGCTACAAGGTGCACCTGGACGGCTACGACATCCTGCCTCTCCTCACCGGGAAGACCGAGAAGAGCCCGCGCCACGAGATCTTCTACTTCTCCGACGACGGGGACCTGACGGCCCTGCGCTACGACGACTGGAAGCTGATCTTCATGGAGCAAGAGGAATACAGCACCCTCCGCGCGTGGATCGAGCCGTTCACACCTCTGCGCGTACCGTTGATCTTCAACCTCCGTCGCGATCCTTATGAGCGCTCATACCGCACTTCGAACACCTACTACGACTGGCTCATCGACCGGGTCTATCTCCTGGTCCCGGCCCAGACGTACGTGGGCCGGTTCCTGGCGACCTTCCAGGAGTTCCCGCCGCGGCAGAAGGCGGCCAGCTTCAGCCTCGACCAGGTGATGAAGAAGCTGGCGCCGACGAGCCACTGACCTGAAACGTTGGTGAGACGCCGTTCCGGGCCGGGGGAAGCGATTTCCCCGGCCCGCCGTTTCTCACCCGATCGCCGAGAGCGGGCAAGGACCATGAAATGAAGAGAACTCAGAGAGCTTTCGTCACCGTTGTCGCTGCGGGCCTCTGCGCGCCCGCGTTCGCCGCGCCCGGGGGGCCGCCGGAGGGTCACACGGTCGAGACCGCACCCCGCCTCGTGCTGCAGATCACCGTGGACCAGCTCCGCGGCGACCTGCCGGGACGGTACCTGCCGCGCATGGGGCAGGATGGCTTTCGGTATCTCCTGGACAAGGGCGTGGTGTTCGCCGACGCGCACCACGCGCACGCGAACACCGAGACGATCGTCGGCCACGCCACCCTCGCCACCGGGGCCCACCCGTCGGCCCACGGGCTGATCGGCAACGTCTGGCTGGATCGCGTGTCCGGACAGCTCACCTACAACATCGAGGATCCGCGCTACCCGCTACTGACCGCGGGCGCCGACGTGGATCAGAAGACCGAGATCGACCCCACCCAGAGGGTCGCAAAGACCGACGGACGGTCGCCGGCGGCCCTGCTGGTGTCGACCTTCAGCGACGAGCTCGCGATCCACACCGCCGGGAAGGCCCGGATCTTCGGGGTCTCGGTCAAGGACCGCGGCGCGGTCGCCCTCGCCGGCCACGCCGGCAAGGCGTTCTGGTTCTCCAAGCAGAAGGGCGAGTTCGTGACCAGCCGCTACTACTATGACCGCTACCCGGAGTGGGTGGTCGCGTTCAACGAGGCCCGCCCAGCTCAGAGGTATGCCGACAAGAGCTGGGAGCTGCTCCACGAGCGCGCGACCTACGCGTTCGGCGACAAGGACGACGAGCCCTGGGAGACCGCCTTCGGCGACTATGGGCGCGTGTTCCCACACCCCTACGGTCCGGGCGACGGCAAGTACTTCACGACCCTGCTCACCATCAGCCCGGCGGGAGACGAGCTCACGCTCGACTTCGCGAAGGCGCTGATCGAGAACGAGTCCATCGGCCAGGACGAGGTGACCGACTACCTGTCGGTCAGCTTCTCCTCGACGGACTACGTGGGACACCTGTTCGGCCCGTCCAGCCTCGAGCAGGAGGACAATCTGCTGCGCCTGGACCGCACCCTGGCGGATCTCCTCGCCTTCGTCGACGAGAAGGTCGGCCTGGAGAACACCCTGGTCGTGCTGTCCGCCGACCACGGCGGGCCGGAGGTGCCGGGCCACCTCAACGAGCTCGGCATCGAGGCCGGCTACGTGGACCCCGCTTCGTGGGACAAGGAGGCGGGGATCGCCCGCCTCAAGGAGCGCTTCGGCATCGGCGGCGAGCTGATCCAGAAGTACTTCCACCCCTACGTGTATCTGAACCGCGACCTGATTCACGAGCGCGGGCTGAGCCAGGCCGAGGTGGAGAGCGCCGTCGCCGAGGAGGTCATGAAGCTCGAGGGGGTGGCCCTGGCCGTCTCCAGCACGGCGCTGGTGGAAGGTCGCGTGCCGGACACCGACCTCTTCCGGTCCATCCTGAACAACCACCATCCGCAGCGTTCCGGCGACGTCTTCGTGGTCTTCGAGCCGCACTGGTTCATCAACGACTTCGACGGGCTGACGGTCGCGGCCACTCACGGCTCGCCCTGGCGCTACGACACCTTCGTGCCGCTCGTCTTCGCGGGCGCGAGCATTCAACCGAGGCGCGTCTACCGTGAGGTCCGGACGCTCGACGTGGCCACGACGCTCGCGGCCATCGTCGGAGCCAAGCCCCCTTCGGGCGCGAGTGGTCAGGTCTTGCCGGAGGTACTCTTCTGACCGCGTCCATCGGTGGGAATGCGGTCACGACGCCCGCGTGTGCCGCTGCGCGACAAGCCCTCTTGACCCCTGGAGCTCACATGTCTTCCTGGCCCCACCGCACCTCATCGCGCAGGCGGAGGACAGTCCGGCACCGGGTTCGCGGCGGGCACCTCGAGGAGGCGCCCGGCGCAAGCTGATGTCATGATCACCTTGGGGGGTCCCGCGCGACGCGGTCGACGTCTGCTCAGGTGGGGTCCAGCGCAGAAGGTGGGAATGTCCGGATTGAATCTATGCCTCGGGGCCGTCGGGCTGGCGGCGATCGCCGTCTCCACGGGCTGTGGTGGGGGGAAAGAAGAGGCGGAGCTGCACGCCCGCTTGAGCGTCCTCGAGCGCGAGGTCGAGGGTCACCGCGAGGTGGTCGCTCGCCTGGAGCGCGGCGAGCCGGCCCTGCCCACGGAGGACGTCATCGTGGCCCTCGACGAGTCCCTGGTCAAGGAGCTGCTCGAGGCCCAGCTTCCGTTCGAGGCCGAGGTCGAGGGCTACCGCATCTGGCTCGATCAGGTCGAGGTCCGCTTCCGGGGGAGCCCCGGCGTCACCCTCCGGGGCGGCCTGGCCCTGAAGGACAAGCCCCGGCTCTCGGGCCAGGTGCGGGTCATCGGGGCCCTCGAGGACATCGAGGTCAATCCCGAGACGGGCATCCTAGAGGCCAGCATCGCCGTCGACCATCTCGACCTGATCGAGATGGTCGGGGTCGAGGGGTTCCTGGGAGGGGGCGTGCTGAACACGCTGGCCCAGACGATCCGCAAGCAGATCGACGGGCACCTCCCCGGCATCACGATCCCGGTGAAGATCGAGCAGGGCATCGAGCTGCCCTCGGTGACCGACGGGCCGGTGCGCATCCAGGGCGCCACCCTGCCGCTGGCGGTCGGCGTCTCGCAGATCCTGGCCGGCCAGAGCCGCCTGTGGGTGGCGGTCCGCGTCGAGCCCGGAGATCTCTCGAAGACGGGGACTCCTCAGCGGGCCCCCGGGCCGGAGACGACCGACGGGGAGGATTCCAGGTGAAGGCCTGGCGGCCGCGCACGGCCATTCTCCTTCTGGTCCTGACCATCACGGTGACGGGCTGCGGCCGTGGGGGTCGCAGCGCGACCGAGATGCGCAAGCAGATCGCCGCCCTGGAGGCCGAGCGCGACCAGCTGAGGAAGCGGATCGACGAGCTGCTGGTCGCCGATGTGCGCCTGGAGGGCATGCCCCAGACCGAGGTGCGGTTCGGCGTGCCCACGCCCCTCGCCCGCATGCTCATCACTCGGGTCCTCTCCGGGTTCGTCGACCAGGTGACGCTCGTCCTCGAGAACCTCAAGGTCCACAAGGCCGGCAAGGTCAAGAAGGTCATCACGATCGGGGAGTACGACCTGAACGTCCGGATCGACAAGGTGGTGGGACATCTCCGCACCGGAGATCCCGACATCCGCTTCGGGGGCAACCAGATCTCGGTGGCCCTGCCGATCGAGATCGCGAGAGGCTCCGGAGACGCGACGATCCGCTTCGTCTGGGACGGCAAGAACGTCTCGGACGCCGTCTGCGGTGACATGGACATCACCGAGACCGTCGGAGGCGACGTCAAGCCCGACACCTATCCGGTGCGGGGCGGCATCGAGCTCACCGCCACGACCCAGCAGATCCTCGCCTCGCCGCGCTTCCCGCCCCTCAAGGTGAACTTGAAGGTCCAGCCGTCGTCCCGGTCGTGGGACAGGGTCAAGGCCATCATCGAATCGCAGGGCGGCCTGTGCGGGTTCGTCCTCGACAAGGTCAACATTCCCGGGATCCTCGAGAAGCTGGTGGGCAAGGGCTTCAACGTGCGTCTCCCCACGGAGAAGATCAAGCCAATGGCGATTCCGGTCGGGATCGAGCCCACCCTGACCATCCGAGGCCGGGAGATCACGCTGGGAGTCGAGAACGTGGGCCTGGCCATCACCGAGCACGTCTTGTGGCTGGGGGCCGACGTGGACGTGACGGCGGAGGAAGCGGCATCCGCCACCGGCCACGACCCGGGGAGCGCGGAGGAGGAGAGCCCGCCGGCGCCGGCGCCGCCGGCGGGCTGAGGCCGGACGGCAGACCGATGTGCCCGCGCGGGACCCGGGATGCCGGGCGTGGTAGCCTCGCCCCGCACGCGAGCGTCGACCTCGCATCCGGAGACCCGCCATGCCCCGGCCCTGCTCTCTTCTCACCCTCCTCTTCCCGCTCCTGCTGGTCCCGGCTCTCGGCGCGGCAGAGTTCCGGAGCGCCTGGCCGTCCGACAACGACCGGGTGTGGGTGGGCCCCGAGTACTGGACCAACCCGCTCCAGGACTGGCACCTCCGGAACGGCCTCCTCGAGTGCCACGTCGCCGGGGGCGACCGCAACGTCTTCCTCCTGACCCGGGAGATCACTGAGCGCTCCGGGGACCTGGAGATGTCGGTGACCCTCGGCCGGCTCGCCGGCGACACCGGCCCCCTCGGGCCGGGGTTCGTTGGGTTCCGCCTCGGGATCCGGGGCCACTTCGACGACTACCGGGACAGCGCGGTCCGAGGCGCGGGTCTGGACGTCGGGGTGGCCGGCGACGGCCGCCTGTTCATCGGGACCCTGCAGCCACAGGCGCCCCGAGTGTCCTCACTCGAACGGCGGCTGGTGCTCCACCTGCGCGCCGAGCCGATGGGAGGGGGGTACACCCTCACGCTCACCGCCACCCACGAGGGAGGCGCAACCGTCACCCTGGGCCGGGAGGACGTGCCGGCTGACTGGTTGCACGGCGGTCTCGCCCTCGTCTGCCACTCCGGCGAGATGCGACCCAGCCCCCGGCCCCCGGCCATGGAGGCCGACTTCGGCGAGCGGTGGGGCACGGCGCGGGGCGGGGCCTTCCGCTTCTGGTTCCACGACTGGCGCGTGGCGGGCTCGAAGCTCGATGCGCACCCCGAACGCGCCTTCGGTCCCATCCTCTTCGCTCTCCACACGCTGAGCCAGGGGGTCCTGAAGCTGACCGCACAGCTCGCGCCCGTCGACGAGGCGTCGGGGGTGGTCTCGCTGGAGATCCAGGACGCGTCGGGCGAGTGGCAGCCGGTCGCCACCGCGGCCGTCGACCCGCTCGCGCGCACTGCCACCTTCCGGCTCGACGACTGGGACGATGCGAGAGACGTCCCCTACCGCCTCGCTGTCAGCCACGGCGGCGAGCGCCGCACGTGGGCGGGCACCGTTCGTCGCGACCCGAAAGCGAAGCCGGAGATCGTGGTGGCCGCCTTCACCGGCAACAACGACCTGGGCTTTCCCCACGCCGACGTCGTGCGGAACGTGCGGCACTTCGCGCCCGACCTCCTGGTCTTCACCGGTGACAACATCTACGAGAGGGTGGCCGACTACGGGATCGAGCGGTCTCCCCTGGCCGCCGCCACCCTCGACTACCTGCGCAAGTGGTTCCTCTTCGGGTGGGAGTACCGGGAGCTCCTCCGCGACACGCCGGCCATCTGCCTCGTAGACGACCACGACGTCTACCAGGGGAACATCTGGGGGGCCGGGGGTCGACACGCCACCGAGCACGGCAAGCCGGGGCAGGACCAGGGAGGCTACACCATGCCCGCGACCTGGGTGAACATGGTCCAGCGCACGCAGACCTCGCACCTCCCCGACCCGCCCGATCCCACGCCAGTGGAGCAGGGCATCGGCGTCTACTACTCGCACCTTCTCTACGGCGGGCTGAGCGTGGCCATCGTCGAGGACCGGAAGTGGAAATCCTCGCCCACGGTCCAGGTTCCCGAGGCGAGGATAGTGAACGGGTGGGCCCAGAACCCTGCCTACGACGCCGTCACCGAGGGCGACGTGCCCGGCGCCCAGCTCCTCGGGCCGCGCCAGGAGCGGTTCCTGGAGGAGTGGGCCGCGGACTGGTCCGGCGGGGCCTGGATGAAGGTCGTCGCCTCCCAGACGGTCTTCGCCAACGTCGCCACCCTGCCGCCCCCCGCCGACACCGACGACGTGACCCCGAGGCTGCGGGTCATGAAGCCGGGCGAGTACGCCGAGGGAGAGACCCCGGTGGCCGACCACGACTCGAACGGGTGGCCCCAGACGCCGCGGAACCGCGCCCTGCGGGCGATGCGGAAGGGACTGGCCCTTCACATCGCCGGCGACCAGCACCTGGGCTCCACCATCCAGTACGGGATCGACGACTGGAACGACGCCTCCTGGGCCATTTGCGTGCCTTCGGTCGCCAACGTCTGGCCGCGCCGGTGGTACCCCTCGGAGCCGGGGGCGCACCGGGCGCCGGGCGCCCCGCGCTACGCCGGGGAGTTCCGGGACGGCTTCGGGAACCGGATGACCGTTCACGCGGTGTCGAACCCGATCGTCTCCGGGGCCCAGCCTGCCGCGCTCTTCGACCGCGCCCCGGGCTACGGCATCGTCACCTTCGACCGGGCGAGCCGCCGCATCACCATGGCCAACTGGCCCCGGTGGGTCGACGTGACCAGGGCGGGAGCGAAGCCCTACCCCGCCTGGCCGATCACCATCGACCAGACCGACAACGGCCTGCCCGACTCCGGGTGGACGCTGCCCGAGGTCTCGGCGCCAGGGCTCACCGACCCGGTCGTCGAGGTCGTCGACGAGTCGACGGGCGAGCGCGTGTACACGTTCCGCATCAAGGGGACGTCCCTGGAGCCGCCGGTCCGCGGACCGGGGACCTACCGCGTGCGGGTCTTCGACCCCGAGCGCCCCGACGTCGAGGGCTCCTTCAAGGGCCTCCAGGCCCGCCAGGTGTCGCCGTAACGCTCAGCGCCGGGTCACGTCGACCTGCCAGGGACCTCGTGTCTCGTCGCCGAAGGAGAGGGTCGCCTGGAGGCGCAGCGTTCCCGCTTCGAGGGCGACGGCCTCGAAGGACAGCGTCTCCGCGCCAGCGGGAATCTCCGCCCGCTGCTCCGCCTCGTTCAGGCCCAGTCGCGCCGTTCCCGCGGCGTCCGACGGCGGGAAGCGCAGGTGCACGTCGTACTCGCCGGCGGTCGAGGCCTCCAGCTCCCAGTACCCGTTCGAGTCCGGGGCCCAGGGACGGCCTTTCGTGTGGCGCCAGTCCTGGCGCGTCAGGACGGTGAGGGGCTCGTGGGGCGTCCCGATGACGATGCGGGGTGGGGCGTAGTTGTCGGGACGAGTGTGGCTCACGTCGTCGAACCAGGCGTCGTAGGCGGCGTGCAGCTCCGCCACCACCTCCGGCCTCTCGGCGGCCAGGTCCTCGAGCTCGAGGGGGTCGGCCTCCAGGTCGTAGAGCTCGAAGGCGGGCTCGCCCTCGAAGGCCTCATCGCCGAACCCGCTGGAGTGCAGCAGCTTGTACCGCTGGTTGCGGGTCATGAAGTTGTGGTCGCGCACGGGGACGTCGCCCCGGTGGGCCTGGATGGTGATCGTGCGGTCCGGCCAGTCCACCACCGGTTGGCCCTCGAGGAGCGGCAGGAGGCTCCGGCCGTCGAGGCGCAGGCCTTCGGGAGCCGGGACACCGGCCGCATCGAGGACCGTCGGCAGCACGTCGATGTGGGCCGCTACCCTGTCGGAGGTGTGGCCCGCCCGGAGCCTCGCCGGCCAGTGGACGAAGAAGGGGGAGCGCACGCCTCCCTCGTAGACCTCGCTCTTCATGCCCCGCATCCCCGCCACGTAGCGGCGGCGGTTGGGGCCGTTGTCCACCATGAAGATGACGAGAGTGTCGTCGGTCAGGCCCAGGGCGTCCAGTCGCTCGAAGAGCCGCCCCACGTTGTCGTCGATGTTGGTGATCATGGCGAAGATGCGTGCGCGGACGTCCAGGTCAGCCTCCGCGGGGAGGGGGTGGCCCTCGTCCTGCGGGAACCGGTCGTTGCTCAGGTCGACCTGCCGGTACTCCTCCAGGAGGTCCGGGGGCACGTCGTGGAAGGGGCCGTGGGGGGCGTTGGTGGCGATGTAGGCGAAGAAGCTCTCATTCGCCGTGTGTCGCTCGCCGATCCACTCCAGGGCCCTGTCGAAATAGACATCCGTGCAGTAGCCCTCGGTCCGGACCTCGGCACCGTTGTGAAAGAGGATGGGGTCGGTGTACTTCCCCTCTCCCCCGGGGGGGTCCGAGGGCTGGCCGATGCCCCCGCCTCGGTGGACCAGCGACTCCTCGAAGCCCTGGTCGATGGGTCGCATGGGGTAGGCGTCGCCCAGGTGCCACTTCCCGAAGATCCCGGTTCGGTAGCCCGCGTCCCGGAGGATCTCGGCGAGGGTCACCTCCTCCGGGTCCATCATGGCCCGGCCCACGAAGGTGTCGACGGCGCGGGTGCGGTAGTTGTAGCGGCCGGTCATGAGGGAGGCCCGGGTGGGGGCACAGACCGGACTCACGTAGAAGGTCGTCATCCGAGCGCTGCGCCGAGCCATGGCGTCGAGGTGGGGCGTGCGGATCAGGGGGTTGCCGGTCGCGCCCAGGTCGCCGTAGCCCTGGTCGTCGGTGATGATGAGGATCACATTGGGGCGATGCGCCACGGGCCGTGGTGCGCGGGTGCACCCAGGGGTCAGGCCGATACCCAGGAAGACGAGGACGAGAATGCCTCGCCGCGTGTCGAGAAGGGTCACCGCGTGACTCCGCTTGAGGAGGGCATGGGGCGCCTCCAGGGCACGAGCATGGGCACCTGGCGCTGGTAGGCCCGATAGTCGTCCCCGAGGTCCCGGACGAGGTCGCGCTCCTCCAGCACGCTCCCGAGAACGATGCCGGCCGTGAAGAGCCCATTGAAGAGGAGGCGGTCGGCGGTGATGTCGGGACAGGTCCAGAGAAACACCAGGAAGAGGCTGTAGAGGGGGTGACGCACCCACCGGTAGGGACCGCGGATGGCCAGGGGCAGGCTCCGGGGCTCGGCACCGCGCCGGTGGGCCCGGATGGGCTCGAGCCCGAAGGTGTCGAAGGAGCCCAGGGAGTGCACCGCCCACAGGAATCCGAGGCCGCCGAGGACGAAGGCGCCGCGCAGGGCCCAGCGCAGGGCGCCCTCGACCGAGAGCAGGACCGGCGTGCGCTGCCAGAGGACGATGAGGAGGAACAAGGCGACGGAGGAGGCGATGGAGTAGACGGCGGGGAGCAGGTGCGGGGAGAGGGCGCGTCCCAGGCGCTCGCGGAAGGGCCGGCGGATCATTCCGGAGTGCTGCACGAAGAACACCAGGCACAGGACGGCGTCCCAGGCGAGGGCGGCCGGCACCGTCAGCCCCAGGGGCACCATCTCGAAGGGCCCGAGGGCAAGGACAAGGCCGAAGCCGAGGAGGGAGACGCTCCCCAGCACGGCGGAGAGTACGAGCACGAGGGAGTCCACGAGCATCGCCTTCGTTCGCGAGTCTACCGAATCCGGCGATGCATTTGCAGCCCTCGTGGTGGTCGTTGCGGCCCGCGTCCGAGCAACGAAGGAAGGGAAGCCCGGCTCCCTCGCCACTGAGGGATGGGCTCACCGTTCTCAGCTGCCAGCGGGGTCCTGGTCGTCCTCCGTCGGGGTGGCGCTCTCGGCAATCCTCACCAACGTCTCGCGAAAGGCCCTGAAGCTCTCCTTCCCGACAACCCGCTCGAGGTCGCGTTCGGCGCGCCGAGGGTGGGCGCGGATGGCCGCGTCGAGCCGTCGGCCGCGCGGGGTCAGACGAATCTGTCGTGCCCGGCCGTCGGTCCGGTCGGGCCGCAGCTCCACATAGTCTCTGCGCTCCAGGTGCCGGAGGAGACTGCTCAGGGATTGCCTGGCGATCTGCATCTGCTCGGCCAGGTGCGTCGGCCGGCGCCCGTCGAGCTCCGTCACCGAAGCGGATGCCCAGGCTCGGTCGGTCTCGGAGCCCCTCTTGCAGCGAGTGGCCGCGGACGCCGAGTGCTACGGCATGCACATCCGAGAGTCCTGACCGCCCTCGAAGCGCTGGGGGGAGGAGCGGCTCTCCCCCGAGGGGCTGGACACCCTCCGTCTCGTCCCGGAATAGAATCGGGGCGGGAAGCGACTCGTGACAGCGGTGAGGCGCGAGGGAGCAGGACTCCGGGCGTACCAGGCCGCCGTGGCCATCGTCACCGGCGGGGCCTCGGGGATCGGCGCCGCCCTCGGGCGGGAGCTCACCCGAAGAGGCGCTCACGTCGTCCTCGCCGACCGCGACGAGGAGGGGGCGCGGGCGGAGGTCGAGCGCCTCGTGGCAGGGGGCGCCCGGGCCGAGGCGGTCGCCCTGGACGTCCGCGACGCCGGGGCGGTGGAGCGGGTGGTGGCGCGGACCTTCGAGGTTCAGGGGCGCCTCGACTACCTCTTCAACAACGCCGGCATCGGGGTGGGGGGCTGGGCCGAGGATCTCGACCTGGAGAAGGACTGGCGGTACTCGGTCGACGTCAACCTCATGGGTCCCGTCCACGGCGTCCAGGCCGCCTATCCCCGCATGGTGAGGCAGGGCTTTGGGCACATCGTCAACACCGCGTCCATGGCCGCGTTCATGGCCACCGCCCTGCTCGCCCCCTACGGGGCCACCAAACACGCGGTCCTGGGCCTCTCCCGGGCCCTCCGCGTCGAGGGCGCCCTCCGCGGCGTCCGGGTGAGTGTCCTGTGCCCCGGGGTGATCCGCACCCCGATTCTCCAGGACGGCGGCAAGTACGGGCGCTCACCCGTCACCGATCTCCCGGCGGAGACCAGGACAGCCCTGATGGAGCGCCTGCGGCCCATGGCACCGGACGTCTTCTCGGTCAAGGTGCTCGATGCGGTGGCCCGGAACAAGGGGATCATCGTCGTCCCCGCCTGGTGGCACGTGCTGAGGCTCGTCAACGTGCTCTTCCCGTCCCTGAGCGAGGCCCTGGGTCGTCGGGAGCTCCGGCGGATGGCGCTCCTTCTGCGCCGACCACCGTCCGGCGACTGAGCCCCGGGCCTCGGTCAGGGCGTTCCGGGCGCCAGGTCGACCCGCCGCGCGGTGCGGGCCGACTCCATCGCCGCGTCGAGGATCTCCATCACCACGAGGTTGAGCTCGAGAGAGGACAGGTCGTCCGGTGCAGGCGCGATCTCCTCCCGCACGACGGCGGCGAGGTAGGCGAAGGGGTCGTCGAGGGGCGTCGGCGGTGCCGGCACCTCCCTGAGCGTCTCCTCCCCCTCCCCCACCCGCAGGCGCAGCCGGGTCGCGTCCAGGGCGTGGACGTAGCCCCGCTCGCCGTAGACGTGGGTGTCCTTGCGGCTGAAGGGCCAGTTCCAGGAGGCCTGGATGATCCCCTGGGCCCCGGGGTAGGTGAGGACGATGGTGGCCTCGTCGTCCACCTTGGGGTAGAGCGTGGGCTGGAGGTGCTGGGTCACCGCGGTGACGGAGAGGGGGCGCTCGCCCTTCATCAGCCAGGTCATCAGGTCGGCCCCGTAGCAGCCGAAGTCGGTCAGTGCCCCGGCGCCGTTGTGCTCGGGGTCGATCAGCCACTCCAGGAACTCCTCGTTCACGCCGATGGCCACCGGCCCGGCGTGCCCGTCGTGGACCACCATCTTGCGGATGGCCCCGAGGGCGCCCTCGGCATGGACCATCTCGTACAGGCGGCGGTTGCTGCCGTACCAGGTGGTCTCGTAGTTCGTGAGCAGGTGGATGCCGTGCTCGCGGGCCAGGCGGGCCATGCGCCGGGCGTGGTCGAGGCTGACGGCGAGGGGCTTCTCGACCATCACGTGGATGCCCCGGGGAGCGCAGGCCTCCACCACCGCGAGGTGCTCGCGGATGGTGCCGAAGGCGGTGACGGCCTGGGGTCGCACGCGGTCGAGGAGGGTCTCGAGGTCGTCGTGGACGAGGTCCATGCTGAGCCCGTGACGCTCGGTGTAGCGACGGGCGAGGTCCCGGTTGGCCTCGGCGATCCCCACGATCTCGATGTCGCCGCGGTCGGCGCGCCCGAGAATCCAGTGCACGTGGGTGTGGGTGAGCCCGGCGACGACGACGCGCACGGGACCTCCTTCTTCGGCGGCCGCCTCCCTGCTCCCGACGGACCACACGCCCGCGGCGAGCAGGGTGATCAGAAGCAGACCGGGGGCCAGCAGGGCGGTGCCGTGGCGAGTCTTCATGGACGAGCCTTTCCGTGAGGCCGAGTTGTCGGTTTTCCTCATGAGCGGCCGGTTCCGATCGATGAGCTGCCGAATCTTCTCACGAGCTGCGGTGGCGTGCTTCCCGGGGAGGCGGGACCAGACCCCTTTTTGGGTATACCCTTGACCTTCTGATGACGAACGGTCCTTCTTCCTTGTTGGCGGCGCTGGTGGGAGCCGCGCTTCTCCTGGCCGGCTGTGGGGGCGGCGGCGAGAGGCCCAACGTCGTCCTCATCGTGGTCGACACCCTGCGGGCCGACGCCCTGGGCTGCTACGGCGACGAGCCGAGCCCGTCGCCCGCCATCGACCGCCTGGCCGGGGAGGGCGTGCGCTTCGAGCGTGCGGTGGCCCCGGCCCCGTGGAACCTGCCCTCGGTGTCGTCTCTCGTCACCTCCACCCCTCCGTGGGTGCACGGGCAGGGGGCGCCGGCATCGGGGACGGGCGAGATCGCCACCCTGGCCGAGACGTTCGCGGCCGCCGGGTACCGGACCGGCGCCTTCACCGAGATGGCCTGGCCGCTCCTCCAGAGGGGCTTCGACACCTTCCAGAACACGGCCTTCCAGCACACGTTCGGCGACCCCGAGGCCAACAGCGCCGCCCGCACTCTCGGGGCCGCTCTCGAGTGGGTCCGGGAGGACGACTCGAGGCCGTTCTTCCTCCTCGTCCACACCTACGAGGTCCACAGCTATTTCCTGGGCAAGCCCCGGCACCACGAGCGCGCGCGAGCCACGCACCCGGACTACGACGGACCGTTTCGGGACTGGGCCATCCGCGACCTCTCCCGGCCCGCCGGGCCCCAGGTGATCGAGGCGCTCCTCCGGGCGAACGAGGACGATCTCGCCTACGTGCGCAGCCTCTACCGCGCCGCGGTGGCCGAGGTCGACACCGAGGTGGCCCGGTTCGTCGTGGGCTTCGAGGAGGCCGGCCTCGACGAGCGCACCATCCTGACCCTGACCTCGAGCAACGGCGAGGGCTTCCGCCCCGACCTCAAGCGGGTCCACCACGGCGGCCGCCTGCACGACGATCTGCTGCACGTGCCGCTGGTCCTGCGCTGGCCGGGACACCTCGAGCCCGCGGTGGCCGGGTCGCGGGTGTCCACCCTCGACGTGGCGCCCACCCTCGTCGATCTCGCCGGCCTGCCCGAGCAGCCCCTCTTCTCGGGCCGTCCCCTCGTGGCCTCCGAGGGCGGGCTCCTGGCCGCCTTCCGCGGGCCCCGCTTCCACGCCCCGAAGCTGCCGAGTGAACCGCTGGTGGCCGAGGAGGCGGCCTTCCGCATCCTGGCGTCGGGCGAGAGGGTGGCCGCGACCGAGCCCCAGTACGCCCTCTACCTGGACTGGGTGACGTTCATCGACGAGGGCGAGGGAGCCGAGCTGTACGACCTGAAGGACGACCCCGAGCAGGAGAACGACCGCTCGGCGGAGCACGTCAAGGGCGTGAAGGGGCTCCGCAAGCAGGTGCGCCGGATCGCGGAGAGCACGGGCGCGGGCGCGACGGCCCCCGACGCCGAGCAGCTCGAGCAGCTCCGCTCCCTGGGCTACGTGCAGTAGGCCCCTTCGTCGGCCCCGCGAGACCAGTGGCACGTCGGTGACAGGACGCTAGCCCGCCCCCTTCCTCGCGCGGTTGCGGTAGAGCTCGGGGTCCACGACCCCGGCCATGGCCTCGACGTCGAGACCGCCGCCCAGGAAGCCGTCGATCTGGTGCGCGCCCTCGAGGGGCCGGGCCAGGATCTCGCCGTAGTGGATCTCCAGCATCTCGAACCAGGGCTGGTGGGTGAGCTGGTACCTCGCCCGCCAGAGGTCGTCGGCGAAATGCTCGCGCATCCGCTCGGGAGGGGTGTCGTCGGTCTCTCCCCGCCGGTCGAGCATCTTCTTCTGGGAGGCCAGAATCTCCTCGATGTCCCGCCGGACGAAGATGACCCGGTAGTTGAGGTCGGAGGGCAGGGACTTGAGCAGGAACGAGATGACCTTGATGGCCTTCCCCCGGGCCTGGGCCAGCCAGCTCCGGTCGGTCTCCCGGCCGAGGTCCTTCACCCGCTCGACCTCGTAGTAGCCCTTCGGGTTGTCCTCGTCGGCGGTGCGCAGGCCGTCGGTCACGATGGGGACTCCCCCCGCCTCCAGCATCTTCATGAGCATGGACGTGCCCGAGCGGGGCAGGCCCGACACGACCACGAGGGGCTCGCCGTAGCGGAGGCGGCGGTAGAGGCGCTGGAGCGGCGAAGGCATGGCGGGGTCTCCTGGCCCGGACGGTGCGATTGGGCCTGACCTGTCAGCATAGGATAAAGTAGTACGCTTCGGAAGACTGCCGGAACGAAGACCATGAGAGCTGGAGGTCGCGTGACCAGGACCCATCGCGCCCGCGGAGAGGGGGGGAGAGGGGGGGACACAATACTCATCTCCCGTCCCGGGTGGAGAGATGAGTATTGTGTCCCCCCATCGCGCCGGGTGGAGAGATGAGTATTGTGTCCCCCCTTCGCCGCACCGGGGTGCGCGTCGGAATGGCCTTCGCCCTGCTGGTGGCGGCGGCGCCGGCGGACGCCTACATCGGACCCGGGGCCGGCTTTGCCCTGCTCTCCTCGTTCCTGGTCGTCTTCACGACCCTGATCCTCGCCTTCGTCTCCCTCCTGACCTGGCCCTTCCGCACGCTGTGGCGGGTGATCCGCCGGCGCCGGAGCGGCCGGCCCTGGATCAAGCGCCTGATCGTCGTCGGCTTCGACGGCCAGGAGCCGAAGATCACCGAGCGGATGATGGCCCAGGGCCTGCTGCCGCACCTCAAGAAGCTGGCGGAGCAGGGCTGCTACAGCCGCCTGCGGACGACCTACCCGTCGATCTCGCCGGTGGCGTGGTCGTCGTTCGGCACCGGCGTGGAGCCGGCCAAGCACCGGATGTTCGACTTCCTGGAGCCGGACCGGAAGAGCTACCTCCCCCTCCTGGCCTCGACCCGCATCGGGGAGGTCACCCGCTTTCTGAAGCTGGGCAAGTGGCGCATACCCCTCCAGAAGCCCGAGATCCGCCTCACCCGGGGCTCGAAGGCGTTCTGGTCCTTCCTGGGTGAGCGGAACACCTGGAGCACCGTTCTGCGGGTCCCCATCACCTTCCCCCCGGAGAAGTTCTACGGGGCCCAGCTCTCGGCCATGTGCGCCCCCGACCTGCTGGGGAGCCAGGGGACGTTCCTCCTCTTCTCGACCCGCCCCGGAGGCGAGAAGTTCAAGGAGGGGGGGGCGCGCTTCCCGCTCTCGAAGAGCCCGAGCGGGTACGTGGGCACGGTCGAGGGCCCCGAGAACAGCTTCCTCGACGGCAACCCTCCCCTGACCCTGCCTCTCGCCATCCAGCCCGACCCCACCGGGAAGAGAGCCCGGGTGACGCTCGGGGAGGAGACGGTGGACCTCGAGCCCGGTCGCCTCAGCGACTGGGTGGGCCTGGCCTTTCGCGCCGCCCCCGGGGTCAAGGTGCGGGGCATCTGCCGGATGATGCTCACGGAGTTGGGCGAGCACGTCACGCTCTATGTGACCCCGCTCAACATCGACCCCGAGAACCCGGCCATGCCCATCTCCCACCCCTCCTACTACGCCACCTATCTGGCCAAGAGGGTGGGCCCGTACGCGACGCTGGGCCTGGCCGAGGACACCTGGGCCCTCAACGAGGGGGTCATCGACGACGCCACCTTCCTCCAGCTGACCTACGACATCGACCGGGAGCGGAAGGACATGTTCTGGGCCTCCTTCGAGCGGCAGCGCGCCGGGACTCTCACCTGCGTCTTCGACGCCACCGACCGCATCCAGCACATGTTCTGGCGCTACACCGAGGAGGGGCACCCGGCGGCCCGCGGCCAGGACCCGGGCCCCCACCGGGACGCGATCGAGGCGCACTACCGCCACAACGACGCCTTCGTGGGCGAGGTGATGGCGAAGCTCAGGAAGGGCGACATGCTGGTCGTGCTCTCCGACCACGGCTTCACGTCGTTCCGTCGCGGGGTCAACCTGAACGCCTGGCTGCTGGCCAACGGGTACCTCAAGCTGAAGGAGGGCGCGGACGGGAGCGCCGAGTGGCTGCGCGACGTGGACTGGTCGGGCACGAAGGTCTACGCGCTGGGCCTCGCCGGAATGTTCCTCAACGTGAAGGGCCGAGAGGGCGAGGGCATCGTCGAGCCCGGCCAGGAGGCGCAGGAGCTCAAGAAGGAGCTCATCTCCCGGCTGAACGGCCTGCGCGACGAGGAGAAGGACGCCATCGGGATCCGGGAGGTCTTCGACACCCCGGGCCTCTACCAGGGCCCCTACGTCCAGGAGGCCCCCGACCTGCTGGTGGGCTACGACCACGGCTACCGGGCCTCCTGGGACTGCGCGAGCGGGGTCGTCTCCGGCCCCGTCTTCGAGGACAACGTCAAGGCCTGGAGCGGCGATCACACCGTGGACCCGCGGCTGGTGCCGGGCGTTCTCTTCTGCAGCCACGCCATCGACGCCGAGGACCCCGGGCTCATCGACATGGCCCCCACCGTGCTCCGACTCTTCGGCCAGGAGCCGCCGCCCCACATGGACGGCCGTCCGCTGTTCGATCGCCCTCCCGGGGAGGAGAAGCCCGCCGAGGCGCCGGCGAGGGCGGCGTGAGGACAGCGGCAGCGGTCCTCATCGCCGCTACCGCCGTGCTCCCGGCGGGGTGCGGCCGATCCGCCGCGGACCCCTCGATCCCCCGGGTGATCGTGCTCGGGCTCGACGGGATGGACCACGAGCTGACGACCCGGCTCATGGCCGAGGGCCGCCTGCCCGGGATCTCGCACCTGGCGGAGATGGGGGGCTTCTCGGCCCTCGGGACCTCCACCCCCCCGCTGAGCCCGGTGGCCTGGTCGGACTTCATCACCGGACAGGACGCCGGGGTCCACGGCATCTTCGACTTCATCCACCGCGACCCCGTGACGATGATGCCGTACCTGTCCACGAGCCGCGCCGAGGCCCCGAAACGCCTGGTGCACGTCGGCAACTGGCAGTTTCCCCTCGACGAGGGGAAGGTGGAGCTGCTGCGCCGCGGCACGCCGTTCTGGGAGAAGCTCGAGGAGAACGGCATCCCCACCACCATCCTGCGCATCCCCGCCAACTTCCCGCCCTCGGGCACGGCCACCCGCGAGCTCGCGGGCATGGGCACGCCGGACATCCTCGGGGGCTACGGGACGTTCTCGTACTTCACCACCGACCGCCTGGCCTTCATCGGGGAGGACATCGGGGGCGGCGAGATCCACGTCGTCGAGGAGGAGGAGGGGGGGGTGATCCGGGGACAGCTTCTCGGCCCCGACCACCCGCTGAAGAGGACTCCGGAGCCGCTCACCGCGGGCTTCGCGATCTACCCCGACCCCGACCGCCCCGCGGTCAAGCTCGTGGTCGGGGACGAGGAGCGCATCCTCCAGGAAGGCGAGTGGAGCGACTGGGTGACGGTGTCCTTCGACCTGATCCCCACGCAGTCGGTGCCCACGCAGGCGCTGTTCTACCTCAAGCAGGTGCGGCCCCACCTGCAGCTCTACGTGAGCCCCTTGAACCTGGACCCCTTTGCCCCGGCCCTGCCCATCTCCACCCCCGACTCCTACGCGGGCGATCTGGCCGCGGCCACCGGCCGCTACTACACCCAGGGCATGCCCGAGGACACCGGGGTCCTCGCCGCCGGGGTGCTGACGCCCACGGAGTTTCTGGAGCAGGCCCACATCGCGATGCGCGAGCTGCAAGACGAGCTTCCCTGGGTGCGAGGCCAGCTCGACCGGGGTCTGCTCTTCTACTACGTGGGCAACGGCGACCTGGTCAGCCACATGATGTGGCGGTCCATGGACCCCGGCCATCCGGCGTATGACCCCGAGACGGACGCCCCCTTCGCCGACGTCATCCCCTCCACCTACGCGGTGATGGACTCCATGGTGAGCGACACCCTCGACCACATGGGCGAGGACACGCTGCTGATCGTCATGTCCGACCACGGGTTCACCAGCTGGCGGCGCACCTTCCACCTGAACGCCTGGCTGCACCAGAAGGGCTACCTGGCGGTGAAGGACGAGAGCCTCCCGGAGGTGGAGGGGCTCCTGAACGTGGACTGGGCCCGGACCCGGGCCTACGGCCTCGGCTTGAACGGCCTCTACGCCAACGTGGCGGGGCGGGAGCGGGACGGCATCGTGCCCCCGGACGAGCGGGACGCGCTCCTGGCGGAGATCGCAGGGAAGCTGGAGAGGGAGATCGACCCGTGGACCGGGCAGCCGGCGGTCAAGCACGTCTACCTCAGCCGGGAGACGTTCACCGACGGCGGGCAGCTGGACGTCGGGCCCGACGCCGTCATCGCCTACACGAAGGGGACGCGGGGGGCCGACCCGTCGGCGCTGGGCGCCGTGGGCGCCGACATCCTGACCGACAACGACAAGCCCTGGAGCGGAGACCACGGCATGGACGCCCCCGACGTCCCCGGCATCCTGGCCAGCAGCCGCCCCCTGAAGCGGCCGGCCCGCAACCTCCGGGAGCTGCACGCGTCCGTCCTGGCGGAGTTCGGAATCGAGCCCGATCGCGCGGCTCCGAACGGAAACTGATTCGAAGGAGCGTATCGATGTTCAGCACCAAGTCCGTCAAGCTCGACAAGGACCTCGTGGCGAGGGTGAAGCGCTACTCCGAGATCGCCGGCTACTCGTCGGTCGAGGAGTTCATCAGCCACGCGCTGGAGAAGGAGCTGAGCAAGCTCGACGGCGCCGCCACCGAGGAGGAGATCAAGAAGCGGCTGCGGGGCCTGGGGTACATCTCCTAGTGTCCTGTCACCGAAGTCGTCTGGGGTCCCTGGGCCCCTCGGCGCTCGGCGGCCACCCCGTCTGCGGGCGCGCCAGCTTCGAAGTACAGCTGCGTCCTCGCCGGGGCCCCCGGCCGCCTGCGCGCCCGTGTATCCCCCGTGCTCAACACGACTTCGGTGACGCAACACTGGCCGACATGCCATGTCCCTCGTGAACGCCGCCCTGCGGCCCGTCTTCGACTTCCTGCTCGCTCCCTTCGCGGGGCTCCCGCCGATCGTCTCCCTGGTGGTCGTCTCGCTGGTGGCGGCGGTCTTCATGCTGATCGTCTTCAAGCGCACATCGAACCAGGCCGCCCTCGCCGACGTGAAGCGTCGCATCCACGCCGGCCTCTTCGAGATCCGGCTCTTCAACGACGATCTCCGCGCCATCCTGCGGGCCCAGAACGAGATCCTGCGCACCAACGTGACCTACCTCAAGCACAGCCTGGTGCCGATGCTGTGGATCCTGCCCCCGCTGGTGCTGGTCATCGCCCAGCTCCAGTTCCACTACGGCTACGAGGGCCTGCGGCCCGGGGCGACCACCCTGCTGACGGTCGACCTCGAGCCCGAGGCCGTCGCCGCCGGCGTCCGCCCCCGGACCCGGCTCGACCTCCCTCCCGGCCTGCGCGCCGACAGCGGGGAGGTCTGGATCCCCGCCGAGTCGCAGCTCGCCTGGCGCCTCGTGCCCGAGAGCGACGGGGACTTCGAGATCGGTGTCGCCGTCGACGGCGCCGAACCCGTCACCAAGAGCATGCGGGTGACGGATCGGACGGTCCGGCTGTCTCCCGTCCGGGTCGACCGGAGCTTCCTCTCGCAGCTGATCTACCCCGCCGAGGCGCCGCTCCCCGCGGGCAGCCCCATCCGAGCCATCCACCTCGACTACCCGGACCGCGAGGTGTCGGTCCTCGGCTTCGGAATGCACTGGATGATCCCGTTCTTCGTCCTCTCGATCGCCTTCGCCTTCGCGCTGCGCGGCCGGATGAAGGTGACGATCTAGCCCTCCGGAAAGGACGCCTCTCGATGTCCACGAACCTGGTCCAGCCCCACGGCGGGGACCTTCTCGCGCTCATGGCCTCGCCCGAGCGGGCTGCCGAGCTCAAGACCGAGGCCCGGGAGATGCCCTCCTGGTCGCTCAGCGCGCGGCAGATCGCCGATCTCGAGCTGCTCCTGAACGGTGCCTTCTCGCCCCTCCGAGGCTTCATGAGGAGGGACGACCACGAGGCGGTGTGCCGTGACCTGCGGCTCGCCGACGGCACGTTCTGGCCGCTTCCGGTCACCCTCGACGTGTCGGAGGAGAGGGGTCGGTCCCTCGCGCCGGGCGCCGCACTGGCCCTGCGCGACGTGGAAGGAACGCTCCTGGCCGTCCTTCACGTGGAGGACGCCTGGGCTGCCGATCACGACGCCGAGGCCATGGCGGTCTGCGGGACGAAGGACCCCGACCGACCCTGCGCCAGGCGACTGCTCCACGAGACGGGGGCCTGGTACGTCGGGGGGCGGGTGGAAGGCGTCGAGGCGCCACACCACTACGACTTCGTGGACAGGCGCGTCACCCCGGCCGGGCTCCGGGAGCGCTTCGCGAAGTGGGGCTGGCGCCGGATCGCGGCCTTCCACACCCGCGAGGTCATGCACCGGGCCGAGCAGGAGCTGACCTTCGCCGCCGCCCGTGACCTGGAGGCGGCCCTGCTGGTGCAGCTCGACGTGGCCCGCAGCGACTACTACGACGTGAGCCACTACTCCCGCATCCGCTGCGGCGAGGCCCTCATGGAGACCTACCCCCACGGCACCGCGCACCTCAACCTGCTCACCCTCGCTCGCCGCGATGCCGGAGCACGCGACATCCTCCTGAACGCGGTGGTGGCACAGAACTTCGGATGCAGCCACTACCTCGTTCGCAGGGCCGCGCCCGGAGCGGACGACCCGCTCCTGGCCCGCTCCGACGGCGCCCTCTCCATCGGGCTCGTTCCGACCGCCGAGCGCGTCTACCTCCCCGACCGCGACGCCTTCGTGGCCGTGGACGCCGTGCCGAAGGGGGCGACGACGAAGATCCTGACCGGCGCGGAGCTGGACGAGCGGCTGGCCCGGGGCCGGGGGATCCCGTCCTGGTTCTCGTTCCCCGAGGTCGTGCGGGAGCTCCGCCGATCCTCCCCGCCGCGCTCCCGCCAGGGATTCACCGTCTTCTTCAGCGGCCTGCCCAGCTCGGGCAAGTCCACTCTCGCCAACGTGCTCCTGGTGAAGCTGCTGGAGATGGGCGGCCGTCCGGTCACCCTCCTGGACGGGGACATCGTTCGCCAGAACCTCTCGTCGGAGCTGGGCTTCTCCCGCGAGCACCGCAACCTCAACATCGCCCGTATCGGCTTCGTGGCCTCGGAGATCACGAAGAACGGCGGCATCGCGCTGTGCGCGCCCATCGCCCCCTACGACGCGGTGCGCAAGCAGGTCCGGGCCATGATCGAGCCCGTCGGGGGCTTCCTGCTGGTCCACGTGGCCACGCCCCTCGGGGTCTGCGAGACCCGGGACCGCAAGGGTCTGTACGCCAAGGCGCGGGCCGGGATCGTCAAGGAGTTCACCGGCATCTCGGACCCCTACGAGGAGCCGCAGGACGCGGGCATGGTCATCGACACCGCCGAGCGCAGCCCCGCGGAGTGCGTGCAGGCGATCCTGCTCCACCTCGAGAAGGAGGGGTACATCGGTCGCCCCTCGGCGGGGCAGGGGTGAGGGTCGACGAGGCGCGGCTTCACGCGCTGCTCGACGCGGTGGGGGCACTGGCCCGCCGCGCCGGAGACGCCATCCTGACCACGGTCCGCAGCCCGGATGAGTTCGAGGCGAAGGCCGACGGCTCCCCCGTCACCCGCGCCGACCGCGCCGCCCACGACGTGCTCTTCGCGGGCCTCGGAGAGCTCGATCCGGGGCACATCGTCGTGTCCGAGGAGGGCGACGTCGAGGAGTCCACCGACGCGGCGGGGGCGGTCTACTGGCTGGTCGACCCCCTCGACGGAACGAAGGAGTTCATCGCCGGACGGGCGGAGTACACCGTCAACGTGGCGCTGGTCGAGGCCGGCGTGCCCATCCTCGGTGTCATCCAGGTCCCGGTCGACGGCCGGCTGTACCTCGGGGCCCGGGGCCACGGGGCCCGTCTCGTCGACCGGGGAAGCGAGCGCCCGCTCACCCCGGCCCCTGTCGACCGCCCGCGCCGGGCGGTCGTCTCGCGCTCGCACCTCACGCCCCGGACGGAAGAGTTCCTGGCGCAACTGGACATCACCGAGACGACGCCCTGCGGAAGCTCCCTCAAGATCTGCGCGGTGGCCGAGGGCGCGGCGGACGTCTACCCTCGCTTCGGGCCCACGTGCCTGTGGGACACCGCCGCCGGCGCCGCCATCGCCACCGCCGCCGGATGCGCGGTCGTAAACCTTCAGGGCCAGCCCCTCCGCTACGACCCCGCCAACGGCATCAAGCATCCGGGGTTCCTGGTCGCCGCCCCCGGCGGCTGCCTCGAGGCCTGCCTCCCCGCGCTTCACCGGGCGTCTCGCTGAGCGCCGGACGGCCGAGCGGAGACGCTCTTCGGAGCGACAGTCCGGTAGAATGACGGCCTCCGGAGGTCCCGTGGGCATCGTCGTGCAGAAGTTCGGCGGCTCGTCGGTGGCGGACGTCGAGAGGATCAAGCGCGTGGCCGAACGCATCGCCGCCACCCGAGCGCGCGGCCAGCAGGTGGTGGTGGTGGTCTCGGCCATGGGCGACACCACCGACGAGCTCCTGGAGCTCGCGCGGCGCGTCTCCGAGAACCCGGCCCGTCGCGAGCTGGACATGCTCCTGTCGGTGGGCGAGCGCATCACCATGGCCCTCCTGTCCATGGCCCTCAACGCCCGCGACATCCCCGCGGTCAGCTTCACCGGCTCCCAGTCGGGGATCATGACCACCGACTCCCACAACAACGCCCGGATCGTGGAGGTGCGGCCCTTCCGGGTCCAGGACGAGCTGGCCCGGGGACGGGTGGTCATCGTCGCCGGCTACCAGGGTGTCTCCTACAAGCGCGAGGTCACCACCCTCGGGCGGGGCGGGTCCGACACCACCGCGGTGGCCCTCGCCGCCGCTCTGGACGCCGAGGCCTGCGAGATCTACAGCGACGTCGACGGCGTCTACTCCGCCGACCCCCGGGTCGTCCCCGAGGCGGTGCGGCTGGCCGCCCTCTCGTACGAGGAGATGCAGGAGCTCGCGGAGGCGGGGGCGAAGGTGCTTCACGCCCAGGCCGTCGAGTTCGCGAAGGAGAAGGGGATCGCGCTCTACTGCCGGGCGACCGCGGGCGGCGAGGGGGAGACGGTGGTGCGACGCTCGCCGCCCACCCGGGCCGGCGGGGCGATCGGGGTGGCGAGCGAGAGGGGCCTGGTGCAGCTCGCCACCCGGTCCGGGGAGCTCGAGGCGCTGCGGGCCCTGCTCGCGTACCTGGAGGAACACCAGGCGGCGGGCAAGGAGATCCAGTTCCGCGCCCCCGGAGGCGGAACGGGGGGACAGTCCTCGCTGGTGCTGTCCCGGGAGAACCTCCACGACCTGGCGTCGATCGTCGCCGGTCTCGAGGGCCGCGTCGGGGGAGTGACCCTTCGCGAGGGGGTGGGGGCCGTCTCCGCCATCGGCTCCGGGATCAACGCGAGCTTCACGAATCTGCGGATGGCCCTCGACGCCGCGTCCGCGGTCCAGGCCGCGGTCCTGGGGATCTCGACCTCGAGCTTCCGGATCAGCGTCCTGGTGGAGGAGAGGCACCTGCCCGACCTGACCCGGGCGTTCCACGCCACCCTGGTCCACGGCGGCTGACGACGCTCAGATCTGGTCGCGGTAGGGCCAGTTGGGGAGGGTGAAGGCCCCCCCGTCGACCCAGATCGTCTGGGCGGTGACGAAGCCAGCCTCCTCCGAGGCCAGCCAGGCCACGGCCCTGGCCACGTCCCCGGGCACGCCCACCCGCCCGAGGGGGGCCTGCTTCCCCCAGGTGTCCGCGTAGTCGGGCGCCTCGTGCTTCGTCCGCTCGATCTCGATAGCCCCCGGCGCGACGCAGTTGACGCGGATCCCGTGTCGGCCGAGCTCGATCGCGGCCGAGCGCGTGAACATCTCGATCCCCCCCTTGGAGGCCGTGTAGCTCACGAGACGGGGAAAGGGGACCTTGTTGCAGCCCGATCCGATGTTCACGATGCTGCCCCGGATCCCATGCTCGACCATGAGGGCCGCGCCGAGCTGGGTGCAGAGGAAGGTGCCCTTGAGGTTCGTGCGGATGACCCGGTCCCAATCGTCCTCTGAGAGCTCGAGCAGCGGCCCCCAGGACTGGACCCCGGCGTTGTTGACGACGAGTGACGGCGCCCCCTCGAAGTGGCGGACCACCTTCCGAAAGAACGAGGCGACCTGGTCGCGATAGCCGACGTCACACTGCTCGACCAGGGCACGGCGGCCCTTCCCCTCGATGGCCCGAGCCGTGGCCTGGGCGCCCTCGTGGTTGCGGGCATAGGTGGCCGCGATGTCCCAGCCCAGGCCGGCGAGGTGGAGACAGATCCCCTTGCCGATCCCCGAGCTCCCCCCGGTGACGACTGCGACCCTGACCTGGGTCGTCATGAGCCCCTCCTCGTCCCGATTCTCCACTCTGCACCACCGACCTTAGCAGGGCCCCCTCCATCTCGCTACCGGCGTCGATACGGCGAGTGATCCGGAGCCGCCGGTCGGATACCATCCGGGAGTCATGAGAGTCACATCGCTCCTATTCGTGGACGGCATCTCGACGGAGGGTACGACGACGAGGCGCGACGAGAGCTTCCGCCTCGAGCCGCCGCGCGTGCCGGACCGGCCGCCACGCATCGATGGGGTGCGAGCATGAGAAGCCTCGCCGTGACCAAGCTGGGAGCCGTCGTCATCGCCGGGATCACGTCCGTGCCGCCACTGGCGGCGGGATCCGATCCCCCATCCCCGCGGACGCTCCCGGAATTCTGGCGCTCGACCCTGGAGGACGTGGACGAGGAGGTGCGCGGGGTCCGCGCGGGAATCGTCGCGGTCATCGCTGTCTCCCCCGGAGGACGCCCCGTCTACGTGATCCGCTACGGAGAGCAGGACGAGCTCCACTCCCAGGCCAACTACAACTCGGCGGTCGCTGCGGGGAGCCCGGCCTGGTATGCACGCAAAGACGAGGCCACGCGGCCGGTCGTCCTGTTCCTCGGTCCGGTGCACGGCCAGGAGGTCGAAGGTATCGTCGGGCTCGTCAACCTGATCCACGTGGCGGAGACCGGCGTCGACCACCGAGGCCGGCCCTGGCTGGAGCTGAAGCGGCGTCTGGACCGTTTCCGGGTGCTCATCGTGCCCTCGGCGAACCCCGACGGCCGGGCCCGCTGCCCCTACGACAGCTTCGTGGGCGTGCCCACGCCAACGATGACGAAGTACGGCCAGGGGACACGCCGGGACGGCTCGCTCTACGGCTGGCCCGGTGCGAAGGCCGTCCACCCCATGAAGGGCGACGTCGGGATCCTCGGCGCCTACTTCAACGATAACGGCGTCAACCCCATGCACGACGACTTCTTCCTTCCGATGGCGGACGAGACGCGGGCGATTCTCCAGCTGGCCCGCGACGAGGCTCCCGACATCGCGTGCTCTCTCCACTCCCACGAATCGGCGCCGGTGGTGCTCCAGGCCAGCTACCTGCCGCTCTTCATGAAGGAGCGGATCCGGGACCTGTCACGGAGGATGAAGGATCGCTGCTCCCGGGAGGGTCTTCCCTACGGGAACGTCTTCGAGCCTCAGGTGGAAGACGACCGTCCCGGCCCGACACGCTCCTTCAACCTCGCCAGCGCCCTGCATCACGTCTCGGGGGCCATGGCGTTCACGTTCGAGTGCAGCCACGGCAGCGTGAGCGAGGAGAGCGCGTCGCTCTCTCACGACGAGATCCTCGATGTCCAGATGCTCCTCTACGACGAAATGTTGAGCTACCTGCTCGAGCAACGGCTCTACTGGAGGCGACCAGGGTCCGAGGACTGAGCCGAGGGGCTAGGGCAGCTTGCCGCGGGTGATCGCGGCCTCGACCGTGTGCATCGCCTTCTCCATGGCGCTGCTGACCGCCTCGTCCCGCTCGGCCTTGGGCAGACCTTTCGCCAGCGTCTCGGCATAGCTCATCTTCTTCTGCCAGACAATGCCGCCACCCGAGTGGACCCGCACCTCGAAGGAGGCCTGCTCCTCCCCCAGATCCTCGACCTGGACATGGAACTCCCGGCCCTCGTGCTCGAGGATGTGATTCAGCCCGACGATCACCACGCCTCCCTGCCCGGTAGGGCCGGGCCCATTGTAGCCGAGCCCCGGGGGCGGCGTGTCGAGGTTTCGCTCGATCGCCCGATGGGGGGGCTCAGGCCTCGGCGCGCTCGCCCTCGGGGGTCGTCCCAAGGGCGTGTCGGATGGCCCGCCCCGTCACCAGCTGGGCGTCGTCGAAGAAGGTGTAGAACACGGGAACGACGAGCAGGGTGAGAAGGGTGGCGGTGGTGAGGCCGCCGATCAGGGTGAGCCCGAAGCTGGTATAGCTGAGGCCGATGCTGCTGGCCCCGCTCAACGTCACCGGCACCATCCCGCAGATCGTGGTGAAGGCGGTCATCATGATCGGCCGGAATCTCCGGTCCGCGGCCGTCAGCAGGGCCTCGCCCCGCTCCATGCCCTCTCCCCGCAGCCGGTTCGTGTAGTCGATGAGGACGATGCCGTTGTTCACGACCACGCCGATCAGGAGGACGATCCCGACGACCCCGAGGAAATCGAGGTTGTAGCCGAGGGCGTAGTGGATCCACGCCACGCCGATGCCGGCCAGGGGGATGGTGCAGATGATCGACAGCGGCAGGATGAAGCTCTCGAAGAGGAATCCCATGAGCAGATAGATGAAGACGACGGACAGGCTCGCCGCGAACTTGAGGGCGGCCAGGTCCTCGTCCGAGCTCGAGGTGTCGCGGACCTCTCCGAAGCGCACTCCCTCGGGCAGCTCGAGCATGTTCTGGAGCATCACGACCCGGCCTCGGGCCTCGTCCTCCTCGCCCTCCTCGAGCTCGAGGGTGATCGTCCGCGTGGTGCGCTTGTCCTCGCGCCAGATGCGCTGGTCGCCGGCCAGGAAGCTGACGTCGGCCACCGCCGAGAGGGGGACAAAGCCCCCACTCTCGCCCGCCGGGACGTAGAAGTTGCGGAGCTGCCGCAGCGTCTCGCGATCCTCTTCCCGGAAGCGGACGCGGACGGGGATGTCCTTGTCGGCGGTGCGGTAGCGGCTGAGCTCCTGCCCCCGGAGGGCGTAGCCGACGACCCCGGCCACGACCTCGGGGTTGATGTTCTGGGCCTGGGCCCGCTCACGGTCGATCACGAGGCCGACCTCGTTGGGAGCGGGGTCGCCGGAGGCCTTGAGGCCGAGGACTCCGGGGACCTGGACGAAGAGATCCTCGAGGTCCTTCGCCGTCGTCTCCAGCAGCTCGGCGTCGTCACCGAAGAGACGCACGACGTGGACCTGCTCGCCCTCCTCCTCCTGGTCTCCCTCCTGGCCGGTGAAGTACTTGACGCCCGCCTTCTTCGGCAGCCGGTCCATGACCTTCTCCGTCACCTCGCGGGGCGAGAGATCGGTGGTGCGCGGGTTGTTGAAGAAGCCCTGGACCTCCCCGAACGTGGGCCGGTGGAAGATGAACCAGCCGGAGAGCCCCAGCTCCTCGGCGCTCGACTCAACGGTCTTCTCGCACTCGAGGAAGAACGCCTCCGCCTCCTCGAAGGTCGTGCTCTGGGGCAGACGGACCTGGACCTCGAACCCGGAGCGCTCCTCCTCCTGGGTGTCGACGACCTTGACCTCCTTGAAGGCCACCGTCACGGTGAGGCCGAAGATCAAGGCCAGGCCCATGACCAGGTCGAGGCGCCGCTGCAGGAAGACGGCGAGCAGCTTCGTGTACCCGTGATTGATCCGCCCGAGGGAGGCGTCGTAGGCCCTCTCCAGGAGACCCATCGCCGACTCGTAGCGGCGGCGGGCGGGAGATGGCCTCTTGCCGTTGCGCAGCGTGAGGTACACGCTCAGCGGCACGAAGACCCCCGCGACCACAAGCGAGGCCAGAAGCGCCACCGAGATGGGGAGGGCCAGCCGCAGGAGGAAGAACTGCGCCTCCCCCTCCACGAGCGAGACCGGAAGGAAGACGACGACGGTGGTCAGGGTCGCGGTGGTGATGGCGAGAGCGATCTCCCCCGTTCCCTTGATCGCCGCTTCGCGGCGGGAGAGGCCGGCGCGGTGGAGGCGGTGGATGTTCTCCGCCACCACCACGGAGTTGTCCACGAGGAGGCCGACCGAGATCATCAGCCCCAGGAGGGTCAGGATGTTCAGCGACTCCCCGGCGAAGAACATGACGGTCAGGGCGATGAGGAGGCTCAGGGGGATGGAGAGGGTGATGATGGCGGTGAGACGGAGGCGCCGCAGGAAGAAGAAGAGGACGACGGCGGCGAAGAGCGCCCCGATGCGCCCGCTCGCGAGAAGCGTGTTGAGGGACTCGAGAATGACCTGCCCCTGGTCGAACAGCGTCACGAACAGGATGTCCTGCAGACGGGGCGTCTCCTGGAAACGCTCCATCTCCTCGCGGACCCGCTCCGCTACCTCGAGCGTGTTGGCCTGACCCTCCTTGAAGACCACGAGGGCCACCGCCGGACGCGAGTTGGCGCGAACCGCGAACTTCTGCTCGGGCGGCTTGTAGCTGACCTCGGCAATGTCGCGCAGCCGCACCCGGGGCCCGACCATGAGGTCCCGCAGCTGCTCGACGTCGCGGTAGCGGGCCACCGAGCGCAGCAGGAGCTTGGAGTCTCCATAGCGGACGTCTCCCGAGGCCATGGTGAAGTTGTCGCCCCCGAGCTGCTGGGCGACCTGGTACACGTTGATGCCGCTCGCCTCGGTGCGCTCGCGGTCGAGCTCGATGAAGATCTCCTTCTCGAGGATCCCGTTGACCTCGACCGAGGCCACCCCGTCGAGGCGCTCGAGGCGCATCACCACGTCGTTCTGGATCAGGTTGTAGGGGTCGGCGAGCTCGGGATCGACGGCCAGGCCCATCACGAAGACGGGGATCCCGGACAGGTCCTCCTTCCGGATGTAGATGCGGTCGGCGTCCTCCGGGAAGCGGGCCCGGGCCCTCTCGACGCGGTCGCGCACCTCCCGGTAGGCCACGTCCATGTCGGTTCCGCTCTTCAGGTTCATGAAGACGCGGCCGAAGCCGGTGGTCGCGAAGGAGTGCATGCGGTCGAGGCCGCGGACGGTGCTGAGCTCCTCCTCGAGGGGGAGGATGATCTTCTCGAGCATGTCCTCGGCGGGGGCATCGGCCCAGGGGACACTCACCGCCAGGAAGGGGGGAGTGAACCCGCTCGGGATCAGCTCGAGGGGGATCCCCACCGAGGCCACCAGGCCCACCACCACCAGGGAGGCGAGAAGGACCAGCACCCCGATCCGGCGCCGGAGGGAGAAGCGGGGAAGAGCCTCTTCGAGGCTCGCGCGGCCGCTCATGGCGTCACGCCCTCGGCCTCCACCTCTCCTGCCGGAGGCGTCGCGACCGGAGACGGTCCCAGCGCCGCCTCACGGGCGCGGTCCATCAGGGAGTAGACGCTCGGAATGAGGAGGAGCGTCAGGACGGTCGAGACGAGGAGTCCGCTGATGACCGCGATCGCCATCGGGGTGCGGATCTCGGCACCGTCGCCCAGACCCAGCGCCATCGGGGCGAGGCCGAGAACCGTCGTGGCCGTCGTCATGAGGATGGGCCTCAGGCGCACGGAGCCGGCGGTCACGATGGCCTCCTCCCGCTCCATCCCCCGCTGGCGCAGGGTGTTGATGTAGTCCACGAGGACGATGGCGTTGTTCACCACGATCCCCGCCAGCATGATCATCCCCAGGAAGACCACCACCGAGAGGCTGATGTCCAGGGCCCACAGGGTGACGATGGTGCCGACGAAGGCGAGGGGGATCGTGAGCATGATGACGAGGGGTTGGAGGAGCGACTCGAACTGGGCGGCCATGATGACGTAGACCAGGAAGACCGAGAGGGCGAGGGCGAGAAGCAGGCTGCCCCGGCTCCGGTTCCACTCCTGGCTCTGGCCGGCCACGTAGAAGGTCATGTCGGAGGGCCAGTCGACTCGGGTGGCGAGGGCCTCCTCGACCTGCGCGACCGCCCCGCCCAGGGAGCCCATCCCCACGTTGGCCTGGACGAGGGCCACCCGGCGCCCATCCACCCGCCGCACCTCGCTGGGGCCTTCGGCGAGGGTGACCTCGGCCACGGACGACAGGGAGATGGGGCGCTCGCCCCCGGGGTTCACCAGGAACTCGGTCACGTCGGTGACCTGGCGGCGGTCGTCCTCCTGCAGGCGCACGACGATCGGGATCCGCCGGTCACCCAGGTTGTAGAGCGTGGCCTCGTAGCCCTTGACCGCGTCGCGCACCTGCCGGGCCACCGTCTGGATGTTGAGGCCGTAGCGGGAGAGCTGGTCGCGATCGTAGACGATCTGGACCTCGGGGGCCCCGGGGCGCTGCGTCGTCTCCACGTCCGCCAGCGCCGCGAGTCCGCTCATGATCTCCTTCACCTCCTCCGCCTTCTCCCGCAAGGCCATCAGGTCGGTCCCGTGCACCTCGACCTCGATGGGGGTCTGGAAGGAGAAGAGCACCGGGCGCACCACCCGGGCCGAGATGTCGGGCATCTCCGCGAGCCTGCGGCGCAGTCGGGTGATCACCGCCTCCTCCACCCGCGGGTCGGAGGTGTCGAGGACCAGCTTGAAGCGGGCGGTGTTCTCGCCCTCGTCCGACCGCTGGGAGGTGGTGGGGTCGAAGCCGAGGGTGAGAAGGAGCGCGTCGATGTGCTCACGCTCGGCGAGGATGGCCTCCTCGAGCGGGGTCAGGACGGCGGCGGTCTCCTCGAGGGGCGTCCCCACCGGGAGCTGGACCTCGAAGGTGAACTCGCCCTGGTGCACCTCGGGCAGGAGCTCACTGTTGAGGTCGAGGGCCACGACGCCGGTCAGCACCATGGAGCCGACCGCGATCAGCACGACCACGGCCGGGTGCCCGAGGGCCCACCGGATGGCTCGGGGGTAGGCCCGTCCCAGGCCGTCCATGATCGCACTCGTCAAGCGCAGGGGGGCCGAGGTCAGGAAGTCGAAGACGTGGCCGAGGGGGGCCGCGAGGTAGCGCTGCCAGACCATCACGAGCATCATGACGAGCCCGAGGAGCAGCTTCCCCACGACCTCGAGGACGGTCCCCAGGATGAGGCGGAGCACCAACCAGACGCTCGCCAGGAGGAGGGGCAGGAAGAGCCAGAGCACGCGCGGCCAGTGTGCCCAGCCTCGGTAGAGCCCCGTGATCTGGGCGCGGAAGGCGTTCCAGGAGGCCGTGGGGAGCATGTTGGGCGCGGAGCGGTCGCCCGAGAGAAGCGGCGCTCCAGTGCGGCTGGCCAGCATGGGGATGAGCGTCAGCGCCACCACGAGCGCGGCGAGGAGCGAGATGACGACGGCGAGCCCGAGATCGCCAAAGGCCTGGCCGGCGACCCCCTCGACGAAGACCATGGGCAGGAACACCGCGATGGAGGTGAGGGTCGAGGCGATGACCGCCATCCGGACCTCGCTCGTGCCCCGCACCGCCGCCTCCGCCACGCCGTCGCCCTCCTCCCGGCAACGGAAGATGGACTCCAGGACGACGATCGAGGAGTCGACCAGCATCCCGATGCCGAGGGCGAGGCCACCCAGGGACATGATGTTGAGGCTGACCCCCAGCAGCTGGAGGGGGGCGAACGTGACGATCAGCGAGATGGGGATGCTCACGGCGATGATCGCGGTGCTCTTGAGGCTCCTCAGGAAGAAGAACAGGATCACGACGGCCAGGAGACCGCCGATGAGGGCGGTGTTGCGGACCTCGTTGACGCTGCCCTCGATGAACAGGGACCGGTCGGCCACCATCTTGAGGACGACCCCTTCGCTGCGGTAGAGCTCCTCGATCAGACCCGACGGCTTGTCCAGGCTCGGCTCCTCGCCCTCCTTCGGCGCCGGCTTCGCCTCGGGCGAAGGGGCGTCCGGGTCGAAGTCGCCCAGCCGCTCCTTGACCCTCTTGGCCAGGGCCACGATGTTGGCGTCGGCCTCCTTGAACACCTCGAGCTGGACACTCTCGCGACCGTTGGTGCGGGTGGTCATCTGCCGCTCTTTGTTCGACCACACGACCTCGCCGATGTCCCGTACCCGGATCTGACGCCCCTCGCGGGTGGCCACGATGGTGTCCTCCATCTGCGGGAGGTCCTCGTACTCGTTGAGGGTCCGGACCATGTACTCGGTGCGCCCCTCGGTGAGGGTGCCCCCGGCGACGTTGATGTTCTCCTGCCGGAGGCGATCGATGACGTTCTGGACGGAGAGCCCCGTGCGACGCAGCTGCTCGTCGTCGAGGAGGACCTGGATCTCCTCCTCGAGACCCCCGCGCACTCGAACGGCGGCCACGCCCTTGATCGGCTCGAGGGCGCGCTTCACCTGGAGCTCGGCGATCCGGCGCACACGCCTCAGCTCCGCCTCGTCGGTCTCGGATCCGGCCCGCCCGGCGAGGCTCAGCTCCATCACCGGGTCGAGAGAAGGGTCGAAGCGCAGGATGAGCGGCCGCTCGGTCTCCTCGGGGAGGAAGACGAGGTCCAGCTTCTCGAGGGTGTCCTGAATGGCGTCGGACATCTCGGTGCCCCAGGAGAACTCCAGGATGACGTCGCTCACGCCGGCCCGGCTCACGCTGGAAAGCCGGCGCAGGCCGCCGATGACCCCCACCGCCTCCTCGATGGGACGGGTGACGTCGTTCTCGACCTCCTCGGGGGCGGCGCCGGGGTACTCGGTCCTCACCGTGAGGGTCGGGTAGCTCATCTCCGGCATGAGGTTGACGGGGAGACGTCCGTAGGAGAAGTAGCCGAAGACGACGGCGGCCAGGAAGACCATGGAGATGGCGACGGGTCGGGCGGTCAGGAAGCTGCGTTTGTCTTGCACAGAGCTATCCCATCAATTCGGTCAGGCGCGAGAGATCTGGGGGGGCGAGGGGGCTAAGAGATCAGTCGGCCTTGCCATCGGCCCGGGTCTCGTCGTCCGTCGGTTCGGGGTCGCCGGGAAGGCGGACCAGACCGTTGTCCTTGAGGCCGGACTGCCCGGCCACGACCAGCTGGTCGCCCGCCGCGAGGCCATCCGCGGGCTCGATGAAGTCCGTGTTCTCCAGGAGCGGGGCCACGCGGAGGCGCTCCACGCGGCGCTCGTCCTTCAGCCGGAAGACGAACACCTGGTCGTTGTCGTAGACGAGGGCCCGCTTCGGCACCAGGAGCGCCTGGTCGTGGACCGCGGTCACGAGCTCGACGTCCACGTACATCCCGGGCCGCAGGCCTTCCTGGCGGGGCGTGGCTACCGTGACCTTCACGGTGCCGGTGGAGGGGTCCACCACCGGGGAGATGCGGTCGATCGACCCGGAGAAGACCCGCCCGCCCAGGGCGTCGGCCCGCAGGCGCGCGGGCTGGCCCACCGCGAGGCGGACCATGTCCTTCTCGGGAACGTAGATGCGGGCCACGATGGAGTTGAAGTCGACGATGCGGAACAGCGCCTGGTTGACGGTCACCTGGTCGCCCAGGTTGACGAGCCGCTGGGTCACCACCCCGGCGATGGGCGCCCGGACCTGGGTGTAGCTCAGCTCGCGACGCGCGTCGGCCAGGGCCAGCCGGTTGCGCTCCACCTTGTAGCCCGCCTCGGTGAAGGTCTCCTCGGTGACCAGCTTCTGCTCGTAGAGCTCCTTCGCCCTCTCGTAGTCGCGCTCGCTCTCCTTCAGCTCGATCTCGGCCTTGGCCACCGCGCTCTTCTGCTCGTCGTCCTGGAGCTGGACGAGGACCTGCCCCGCGCGGACCGGGGTCCCCTCCTCGACGAGGAGCCGGGTGACGCGCCGGGGCGCTTCCGCAAAGACCTGGACCTCGGCCTCGGCCTCGAGATTCGACGAGAGGCGCAGGACCGCCTCGATCTCCCCGCGCCCGAGGGCGGTGACCTCGACCGGCACCGCCTCCTCCTTGCGCTTCTCGTCCTTGGCGCCCTGATCGAACGTCTTGGCGTCGCTCTTGCCGACGCTGCAGCCCACAGTGCAGCCGTAGGAGGCCAGGACGCCCACCAGGCCCAGGGCCGCGATCCAGCGGCCCATCCAGGCGTTTCGACTCTCGTTGTCGCTCATCAGGCCCCCCGACGCCTCGACCCCGCTCCGGCCCATCCGGTGCAACGCCCCCGGTGGCGAAAGGGGCGATCCCTGCGTTCTGCGACGCGTTCAACAGTTCGTACGTGACTGGCGGGGCGAGAGTTCCGGAAGGTTCCAGGGGGCCCTTCACAGAAACTGACAATTTGTCCAAATCATTGATCCTGCGGACAGGATCGTGTCGAGCGGCACTCTCCTCGCGGGGCTCCGAAGGGCGGAAGCTCGTGTCGGCGCAGTCCTTTTCCGAGCTTCCGGCCCGGTGACGAAAGATGACATTTCGGTCAACTCGTTGATCAGAAACGCTTTGCCTGCGGCGGCCGCGGATCGGCGGCTTTTTCGTCACGCGGACGCCTTCCGCCGACCGTACATCTTCTCTGAGAGCAGCACCCGCAGACCACCTGTCGGGCTGGTTCGAGAGGAGAGAGCTCTGTCATGGCGTCGTCGACATCGCCGGAGTGGGTCGGTTTCGAGCGTCTGGAGCCGGAGGTCGGAGAGCCACGGCCGGGCGAAATCCGGGGCTCGTCCCCGGAGCCGGACCTGCAGATTCGCACCCTGGACGAGCTCGTGTCGGACGTCCGCCGACGCCGAGGCCCCGTGGGGACGGCCGTGTCCGTCCTCGCGCACGTGGCCCTCGTGGCCGTCGTGATCGCGGTGCCCCTCCTGATGGAAACCCCTCTGCCCGAGCCCGCCGGAGGAGCGGTTCAGGCCTTCTTCGCGACTCCCCTGGAGCTGGCGCCGCCTCCCCCGCCCCCTCCGCCGCCGGCCCCCTCGGCCCGACCCGCCGCCAAGGTTCAAGCTCCGCCGGTCGAGCGGACGGACGGGTTCGTCGCCCCCATCGAGACCCCGGCCGAGATCGTTCCCGAAGCCGGGATCGACTTCGGGGTCGCGGGGGGCGTGGCGGGAGGCGTGGAGGGTGGTGTGCCCGGCGGCGTCATCGGGGGGGTGATCGGCGGCCTCCCGGAGGCCCCGGAGGCCCCGCCCCTCGCGCCGGTCCGCGTGGGCGGACGGGTTCAGGAGCCGAAGAAGCTGAAGGCGGTCCCCCCGGTCTACCCCGACGCCGCCGTCGCTTCCCGGATCGAGGGTGTGGTCATTCTGGAGTGCCTGATCAGCCCCCAGGGACGCGTCACCGAGGTGAAGGTGCTCCGGGGAGTCCCCCTGCTCGAGGAGGCGGCCGTCGACGCCGTGAGGCAGTGGATCTACACGCCCACCCTGATGGACGGGGTTCCCGTGCCCGTCATCATGACGGTGACCGTCCGCTTCGACCTGAGGAACGCCCGCTAGTAGGAGCTATCGGGCGCCGAGGGCGCGTGAGGCCTTGGCGTAGTCCTTGGGCTTGACCCACAGGATCATCCCGTACCGGTCCTTGCCGGCGGCCACGGCGTCGGCGGCGACCACGTTGATCTTCTTCTCCGCCAGCTTCGTCAGGTGGCGGTGGACAGCGCCGATCCGGTCCATGCCCTGGATCAGGAACCCCTTCTTCGCCTTGCTCAGCTTCCAGGCCTTCTCCCGCGCCACCCGCTTGAGACCGGTCATGTCGGGGGTGACCAGGTCGATCTGCGAGCCCCCCTTCACCGGGAACCCGGAGTAGGCCACCAGGTCCACCCCAGCCTGCTTGAGCTCCTGGAGCATGCCAGCGCCCCGGCCGGGTCGGTTGGGCACCACCACGTAGGCGTATTGGACCTTGCGCACGCTGTCCGCCATGACCACCTCCTGTCGAGCCGGGCCGCGAACCCTGGTCGAGGCCCGATCCTCGGGTTCACGCTAACACAGGGACACGCCCTTGACGTCTCAAAAAGGGACGCCGACTCACTCCTCGCCGGCGACGACCTCCACCTCCAGGACCAGCTCGTAGGGCAGTCCCGCCCCGGGCTCGAGCAGGAGGTTGCTCACCGCGTAGGGAAGCGCGAGCCGCACGACGCCGGGCGCGGCCTCCTCGGCCGCCCTGATGGCCACGAGGCTGGTGCGATTCGCGCTGAGGACGATCTCCTCGGGCGCGGACACGCCTTCGACCGAACCTCCACCCGTCAGCTCGTAGCGAACGTCGGAGTCGTTGCGGATCTGCACCCAGGCCTGCCCCCCCGGCTTCACGGCCAGGGCCGGGGTCAGGACTTCAACCGAGGCCTCGAAGATTGGCCTCAGAAGCTCCTCCTTTCCGATCAGGAGACTGCCGGAGTAGGCCGCGGTCCGTCGCGCGAAGAGCGCCTCGCGGATGGCCTCGGGGCTCGCGTCCTTCGCGAAGACGAGCGTGATCGGGCGGTGGTCGCCGTCGTGGACGCCATAGTCGAGGTTCAGCGGCGCGTGGATGTCGGAGTTGCTGAGGATGGCGAGGTCCTTCTCGAGGGCCCAGCGATGGGCCTCGGGGTAGTAGCTGCGCGCGTTGACCACCTCGATGCCGTGGAGCTGGTCCCGGTCCGCGAGGGCGCCGTGCTCCGGGTACCACCTCGCCACGCCGTCCGGCTGCTGGCCGGTCCAGCCCGGGTGGTTCCAGAAGATGAAGGCGCCCTGCGTGCGAGCGGCCTCCAGGGCATCCCGCCACTCCACTGCGTCCAGGGGCTCCGAGGACTTCAGGAAGACGGCGTTCAGGTGCCCCGGGGGCATGTTGCGGGTGACCTCCGAGCCCCGGATGACGATCAGGCCGAGCTGGTCGCCGTGGGGCTTCGCGATCTCGAAGGCGCGGTTGTGTTTCGTGGGGAGGTCGTCGGCGTGGGGCTGGTACTCGATGTGGTCGGTGATGGCGATGGCGTCGAGCCCCTCCCTCCAGGCCTCCTCCGAGCGAACGTTCGGCCACACCGAGCCGTCGGAGAAGACGGTGTGGATGTGGAAGTCGCACTTGAGCGTCCGGTATCCAGGGATGTCGGGGATACGGACCTGGCGGCGGACGCGAAGCTCCTGCGCGGAGAGGGACACCCCGCCCATCGGCGTCAGGAGGACGGACAGGACCAGGACCAGGACGACTCGTCCGACGTGCTTCATCGCGCTCACTCCGATCTGATCGAGAACCGCGGCGTCATCCGGAGTCTAACCCGAGTGAGCGTGGTCGCGGCCATTGGGGCCCGACGCATCCTGCGAGTTTCCCACGAAGACGCCGCTCGTGAAGGCCCCCCCAGGACCGAGTGGGCACGGGCCCGGCGGTCCAGTACCATATGCCCACGGATGTACAGGACGAGGGAGCCGTGAACGAGCAGGAGAGGAGCGGGGCCGGCGCCGGATCACCGTGGATCGGTGAGGTGTGGCTGCGAAGATGGGCCGAGCGCGCCGGGACCTGGCTGAGCGACGAGGCCCTCACTGGCCTCCTGATCATCCTGATCGTCGACATGCTGGTGCTCCCGGTGTTCGGGCTCCGACTTGGACGGATCGCGATCGATGTCGTCTTCACCGTGTTGCTGGTGACCGGGCTGGCCGCGGTCTCCAGCCGCCGGATCGCGTTCGCGATCGTCGGGCTGCTCGTCTTCGGCACGCTGATCCTGAGGTGGACGGCGCCGATCTTCCTGCCCGGCGCCCCGATCGCCGCGGTCAGCACGTCGCTCGCGACGATCGGCCTCTTCGCTCTCCTGGTGTTCGCGCGGACGCTGAGTCCCGGCCCCATCACGCGCCATCGCATCCAGGGGGCGGTGGCCACGTATCTGCTGATTGGCATGGCCTTCTCCCTCGCCTTCCAGATCGTCGAGCTGTTGAGCCCGGGCTCCCTCCGGTTCGGCGAGGGCGAGCCGGAGGTCCTGGAGCAGGCGATCGGCTACTTCAGCCTCGTGACCCTCACGACCGTGGGCTACGGTGACGTGACGCCGGTGAGCCCCCTGGCCCGCAGCCTCGCCATGGCCGAAGGGCTCATCGGCCAGCTCTTCCCCGCGATCATCATCGGGGGGATGATCTCCTCGATGACGACACGGCGACAACACTGAGCCGCGCCGCCCGACCTGGTGCCGGCAGGATGACATACGCTAGCTCCCGACCGCCGAGTCGAGGAGGGACAATGGGGATCATGATCATGCGCGGTTCGCGGCTCGCGGGAGGCTTCCTTCTGGCTCTCCTGGCTACGGGCGCCGCCGCCCAGGACATGAACTACTGGAACATCCAGTACGGTCCCGTCGGACAGCTCCTGGGCGGCCAGGTGATCGCGAGCATTCGCGACCTCACCGCCACCTTCTACAACCCCGGGGGGCTCTCCCTCGAGGAGGGGTCGACCTTCCTGCTCTCCACCGAGTCCTTCCAGCTCGAGTCCGTCAGCACGACGCCGACCAGCGACATCGACCTCTTCGACACCTCCTCGGCCCGCTTCGGCGCCGCCCCCACCCTGGTCGCCGGCGCCTTGCCGCGAGGGTGGCTCGGCGACCGCACCCGCATGGCGTGGTCGTTCCTGACGCGGCAGGAGCTGAAGGCCCGGCTGGGCCAGCGGCTCACCGACCCGTTCGGTCTGCCGGGTGGCGGCAGCGCCGCCGAGCTGTACCTCGACAACCAGGTGAACGAGAGCTGGGGCGGCCTCACGGTGTCGCGACAGCTCTCCGAGACCCTGGGGGTCGGCCTGACCTGGTACGGGGCCTACCGGGGTCAGCGCAGCCGCAGCGAGCTGAACCTCCAGGCGGTCTCCTCCGACCAGGCCGCGCTGAGCGCCCTCGGCATCGAGGAGTTCAGCTACAGCCACTTCCGCACCCTGGCCAAGCTGGGCGTGGCGTGGCAGCGCGGGGACCTGCGCATGGGCGTCAACGTGACGACCCCGAGCGCGGCGCTGTTCGGCTGGGGCCAGGCTGGCTACACGCTGTCCCTGGTCGGCGTGGACTCCGACGGAAGCGGGGTCCCGAATCCCCCGGTCCTGGCGAGCACCACCGCGGAGGACCTGGACGCCTACTACAAGTCCTCCTGGGCGATCGGCGGCGGCCTGGCCTGGTACCGGGGGGCGACGCGCTGGCACGCCAGCGCCGAGTGGTTCGCCCCGGTCGACCGCTTCACCGTCATCGACCTGCCCACCCAGGACCCGGCGCGGCCGATCGAGTTCTCCCAGCAGCTCAAGAGCCTCGTCAACGTGGGGCTCGGGGTGGAGCACGACTTCCAGAACGAGATCGCAGTCTACGGCGCCGCCCACACCGACTTCTCGGCCTCGTCGGGCAGCCCCGAGGTGAACGTCGCCGTCTCCAACTGGAACCTCTATCACCTGAGCAGCGGCGTCAAGTTTCGCTTCGCGGGCAGCCGCTTCACCCTCGGCGCCACCTACTCCTTCGGCCAGAAGGAACGACCCCTCCCCTCGACGATCCCGCCGGAGGGCCTGCCCGAGGCCGACCTGGGTGGGGAGCTGGACGTCAGCTACAGGAGGATTGTCGTGCTGCTTGGGTTCCTGTTCGGGGACGCCCGGTAGGCCGGCGCACGACGGCACCGGGGAGATCCACGAGGTGAAGGCCCTCACCTTCGGCGGCGAGAGGACGGTGAACCTCGCCGCGGTGGTCGAGCCGACGATCGAAGCTCCCACCGACGCCGTGATCGGGGTCCGCCTGACCGCCGTGTGCGGCTCCGACCTCCACGTCTACCACGGGCGCGAGAAGGGGATCGACCTCGGCACCGTCATGGGCCACGAGGTGGTGGGCGACGTTCTGCAGGTGGGCGAGGACGTCACTGTGGTGAGGCCGGGCGACCGGGTCGCCTGCCCCTTCACGACCAGCTGCGGCCGCTGCTTCTACTGCGCTCGGGGACTGACCTGCCGGTGCATCTCCGGCCAGCTCTTCGGCTGGGTCGAGAACGGGAAAGGCCTCCAGGGGACGCAGGCCGAGTGCGTGCGCGTGCCCCTGGCTGACTCGACCCTCGTGAAGCTCCCGGACTCGGTCTCGGACGAGCACGGACTCCTGCTCGGCGACGTGCTGCCCACCGGGTACTTCTGCGCGGACCTGGCCGGGGTCGACGATTCGGGGGTCTACGCGGTCGTCGGCTGCGGGCCGGTGGGGCTCATGGCCGTCGCGGCCGCCCGTCACCGGGGGGCGGAACGGATCGTCGCCATCGACTCCGTGCCCGAACGCCTGGCTCTGGCCCGTGCCTTCGGTGCTCGCCCCCTGGACTACCGGGAGGAGGCGCCGCTCGAGGTGCTCCGCGAGACGACCGAGGGGCGGGGTGCCGATGCCGTGCTCGAGGTCGTCGGCAGCCCCGCCGCCACCCGCACCGCGGTGGACATCGTCAGACCGGGAGGGGTGGTGGCCTCGGTGGGCGTCCACACCGAGGACCGCCTCGCCTTCACCCCGGGCGAGGCCTACGACCGGAACCTCACCTACCGGACGGGGCGCTGCCCGGCACGGCACTACATGGAGAGGCTCCTCCCTCTCGTGGCCGAGGGCCGCTTCCCGCTGAGCGCGGTGATCTCCCACCGCATGCCCCTGGAAGAGGGGCCCCGAGCCTACGCGCTCTTCGACGCGAAGCGGGAGGGCTGCACCAAGGTCGTCCTCGCCCCCTGAGGGCGCAGACGCCTACTCCGGCTCGTCGCCGGAGGGCAGCTCCACGGTCGGTTCCTCCGACGACTCCCCCTTCCCCGCCTCGCGCCGCAGCCGCACGTCATGGGTGGTCGCCAGGTACGCCTTGACGGCGGCGCACTCGTCCTCGAACTCTCCCAGCGGGACGTAGCGGAACCGGGGTGACCCTGCGAGCACGTTCGGGTCCAGGGGGCGGTCCCGGAGGATCGCCCTCTCCCCCGTCTCGTCCCAGACGCGGTAGAGGTAGTAGGTGCGGCTCGTTCCCTGGATCCTCCGGAGGAGCTGCTTCGTCTTGCAGACGACCGCCTTCGGGTCGAAGCCGACGCCGGCGGAGATCGGGTGGGGGTTCGCCCCGTGCTGGATCATCTCGGCCGCGGTGGGGGGGGCGCCGGGAGCGGGACGATTGTCGAGCTGGAGGTGATCGAGGGTCTCGCGGACGGAGTACTGGCGCCCTTTGACCTGGAGGGTGACCGGGAAGCAGGGAACCGCGCTCCCGGTCGCGCCACAGGGGACGTAGTGCTCGCGGACGTACCTCTCAACCACGGGCTCGATCGAGTCGGCGATGGGCGTCTCCGGGGAGGCGAGCCCGGGCTGGACCGCGTCCGGAGACGGCGTGCCGGTGGCGGGCTCCTGGCCGGAGGGTCCGGCCATCCCTGCCGTCAGAGTGCCCGACAGCAGAGCTGCAGCCGTCCACCGGGACCGGGCCATCGCGTCTCCAGGCCGAGGCGACCCCCGCCTCCTCTCCAGTCTAGCCGAGGCAGCATGTGCGGCCGCGTCGCTGCGACGCGCCTCGGATTCGGAATACAATCGGCTCGACCTCGCCCGGCCCGGACCCGACTTTGCCAGGCGGGCCCACGAGCGATCCACAGGCAAGGAGGCCTCATGCGCAAGCCTGCTCTGATCACCGTCCTCCTCTCCATGGTCCTCGCCGTCACCGCGGCGGCGGGACCAGAGGTCGAGCCCTCCTGGGAGTCCATCGACGCGCGCCCGACCCCGCCGTGGTTCGAGGATGCGAAGTTCGGGATCTTCATCCACTGGGGTGTCTACTCGGTGCCGGCATTCGCCCCCACCAGCGACGTCGACATCTACGCCCGGTACTCCGAGTGGTACTGGAAGCGCCTGACCTCCCCGGACATGGAGGGACACGCCCAGTTCAAGGCCTTTCACGACCGCGTGTACGGGGAGAAGACGCAGTACCAGGACTTCGCCCCGCGGTTCACCGCCGAGATGTACGAGCCGGCGGCCTGGGCCGACGTCTTCGAGCGCGCCGGGGCGAAGTACGTGGTCCTCACCTCCAAGCACCACGACGGCTTCTGCCTCTGGCCCAGCGCCGAGAGCTGGAACTGGAACGCGGTCGACGTGGGCCCCCACCGCGACCTGGCCGGCGACCTCGTCGAGGCGGTCCGGGCCGCGGGGTTGAAGATGGGCTTCTACTACAGCCTCTACGAGTGGAAGCACCCGGTCTACAACGCCGACGTGGACCGCTACGTGGATGTCCACATGCTGCCCCAGATGAAGGACCTGGTGACGCGCTACGAGCCCGACATCCTCTGGACGGACGGTGAGTGGGACTACCCCTCGGAGCGGTGGCGGGCGACGGAGTTCCTGGCCTGGCTCTTCAACGAGTCCCCGGTCGCGGAGTCGGTAGCCGTCAACGACCGCTGGGGCGAGGAGACCCGCGGGAAGCACGGCGGCTACTACACCACCGAGTACGGCCGGGTCCACGCGGATGACGCCTCCGAGGCGGTCATCCCCCACCCCTGGGAGGAGTGCCGGGGCATCGGGCACTCCTTCGGCTACAACCGCGCCGAGACCGTCGCCGACTACTCCACTCCCGCGGAGCTGATCGCCCTTCTCGTCGACACCGTGGCCCGGGGCGGCAACCTGCTCCTCGACATCGGCCCCACTGCCGACGGCCGCATCCCGGTGATCATGGAGGAGCGCCTCCTCCAGATGGGCGAGTGGCTGGAGACGAACGGAGAGGCCATCTACGGCACCCGACGCTGGCGCGAGCACGCCGAGGGCGACACGATCCGCTACACCGCGAAGGACGCTGCCGTCTACGCGACGGTCCTGGGCTGGCCCGGCCGCACCGTCACCCTGAAGACCCCGAGGTCGTCCGGGGCCACGAAGGTCGAGCTCCTCGGCTCGGACGACGAGGTCGGCTTCGAGCGCACGGGAGGAGGCCTCCGCATCACCATGCCGGCCTCGGCGCGCGGTGACGCCTACGCCTACACCTTCAGGCTGACCGGGGTGCAGTAGCCGCAAGGTCTCCCCCAGGCGAAGGAGCTCCAGACATGCCTCGTCTGCTCTTGGTCCTGACGGTCGGCGTCGCTCTGCTGTGCAACACGTGCACCGCGGACCCGGCGCCCGAGACGGACGCGCGCGAGGCCGCTTCGGCTCGAGAGACCGCCTCTGACCCGAGGGCCTTCCGGCCGGGGGAGATCTGGCGGGACGTAGACGGCCGACCCATCAATGCGCACGCGGGGGGCATCCTCTACGAGGATGGGACGTACTACTGGTACGGGCAGCACATGGAGGGCGAGACCTGGGCGCCGGAAGCCATTCGCACGTGGGGGGGCACCCGGGTCGACGTGGTGGGCGTCTCCTGCTACTCCTCGCGCGACCTGCTGCGCTGGAAGTCCGAGGGGATCGTCCTCCCCGCGGTCAAGGACGACCCCGATCACGACCTTCACACCAGCAAGGTGGTGGAGCGGCCCAAGGTCGTCCGCAACGACCGGACCGGCAGGTACGTGATGTGGATGCACATCGACTCAGAGGACTACTCGTACGCGCGAGCCGGGGTGGCGGTCAGCGACTCCCCCACCGGGCCGTTCGAGTACCTCGGCAGCCTGCGCCCCCACGGTCACATGAGCCGGGACATGACGCTGTTCAAGGACGACGACGGCCGCGCCTATCTCTTCTTCGCGTCGGAGAACAACGCGACGATGCACGTCGCCCTCCTGAGCGAGGACTACCTCGAGCCGACCTCCGAGTGGAAGAGGCTCTTCGTCGACCGGTCCCGGGAGGCCCCCGCGGTCTTCAAGCACGACGGGCGCTACTTCATCGTGAGCTCCGGCTGCACCGGCTGGGATCCCAACCCTGCGGAGTACGCGGTGGCCGAGTCGATCATGGGGGACTGGGAGGTGAAGGGCAGTCCCTGCGAGGGCGAAGGCTGCGCCACGACCTTCCAATCCCAGTCCACCTTCGTGCTGCCGGTGGCCGACCACCCGGGACGCTTCATCTTCATGGCCGACCGCTGGCGTCCGGAGGACCTGTCGGACTCGCGCCACGTCTGGCTTCCGCTCCAGATCGACGGCGACCGCGTGTCCATCGAGTGGAGGGACGAGTGGCGGCTCGCTCATCTCTCTCGCTCGAGCCCCGGCCAGAGGGGGGCGCCCCCGTAGTACGGGTACGCCTCCAGCCGCTCCGCACCGCCCACGACACGCGGGTCCCCGGTCTCGCGGAGCTGTGCCATCAGCTCCGTCTCGAGCGTCCTTCTGATCTCCTCGTACTCCGGGGCGGCGGCCACGTTCTCGAGCTGGCCGGGGTCCTTCTTCAGGTCGTAGAGCTCCTCGGCCGGTCGCTTGCCGAACGAGAGCTGGTAGAGGCGCCGGTGCGCTCCATCCGTGTCGCGGCTTTCGACCAAGGAGACCTTGGTCGGGCCGTTGTCGCAGTCCGCGAGCCAGGCCCCCTCGATGGTGGCGCGCTCGTAGTGGGGCGTCCCCGCCGGCCAGCGGTCGGGGCGGAAGTTGCGGATGTAGAGGAAGTCGTGGTTCCGGATCGAGCGCATGGGGGTGCCGCCCCTGTCCGGCTTCTCCTGGGCGGGGACGTGGCGCTCCTTTCCGGTCAGGACGTGGCCGCGGGCCGCGAGCTCCTCGGGGTCCACCTCTCCCCTCCCCAGCAGGGGCAGGAGGCTCCGTCCCGTCATCGCGTCGGGAACGGCCACGCGGCCGAGCTCGAGGAAGGTCGGGGCGAGGTCGCTGAGGCTGACGAACGCCTCGACGACGCGGCCGGAGGCGAAGTCCGGGCCGCGGGCCACGAGGGGCACGCGGGTCCCGCAGTCGTAGAGGTTGGACTTGCAGCGGGGGAAGGGCATCCCGTTGTCACCGGTCATGACCACGACCGTCCGGTCCAGCTCCCCGCGCGTCTCGAGGAGCGCGAGCATCTCGCCGAGCTCTCGATCGAAACGCTGGACCTCCCGGTAGTAGTCGGCCATGTCGCTGCGGACCTCGGGGCGGTCCGGGAAGTGGGGCGGGAGGCGGATCTCATCGAGACGAATCCCGCTCCGCGCGCCCGAGCCCGGGTCGTAGTCGCGGTGCGGATCGTAGGCGCCGAACCAGTAGCAGAAGGGCGCGCCGTCGGGACGCTTGGCCAGGAACTCGGCGAAGCCCTCGAACTGCGGCCCCGCGGGGTTGCGCGTGCGCCCCCCGGGCTCGAGCCTCCCGGGCCCCCAGCCCTTGCGCTCGAGCCCGACGAAGTACCCAGCCTCCTCGAGCAGCTCGGGGTAGACCGGATACTCCTTCCGCAGGGTGCTCCAGAGGTTGGCGCTCTCCTCGAGCCTCCAGTGCCATTGGCCGGTCAGGATGGCGGCGCGGCTCGGGGTGCAGGAGGGAGACGCGACGTAGGCGTGCTCGAAGAGAACCCCCTCGTGGGCCAGGCGGTCGACGGTCGGGGTCGCGACGACCGGATCGCCGTAGGCGCCGGCGTGGGGCCAGCCCCAGTCGTCGGCGATGGCGAGCAGGATGTTCGGTCTCTCGTCGCCCCCCGCCTCCCCGGCCAGGGACGGCGCGCCACCGAGCGTTCCGGCGAGGACCGTGCAGGCGACGAGGCCGAGGGTCGGGCGTGGGGTCGAGGACATGGGCGGGTCACCTCTCGAGCCGTGATTCTATGCCCGGTGTCCGTCGACGGCAGGAAGTCACGGGAAGGGTTCCTCGCGCTGGCCCGTGGAGAGGGGATGGTCAAGGCCCTTCGGAATCGGCGCGAGGACGCCTGAGCACGGCCGAGCCCTCGGCCTGCTCCACGCCCTGGCGCCGCGGAGGATGGTCGATGCCGGTCGCGCCCCCTCGACAGATGGGCTACCGGTCTCGCAGAATCCGTAGCATGCGCCGAAGGGGCTCCGCCGCGCCCCACAGCAGCTGGTCCCCGACGGTGAAGGCCGCCAGGTAGGTGGGCCCGAGATTCATCTTCCTCAGGCGCCCCACCGGGACGTCGAGCGTCCCGGAGACGGCGGCGGGGGTGAGCTCGGCGAGGGTCGCCTCCCTGGTGTTGGGCACCACCGAGACCCACTCGTGGGCCTCGTCGATCATGGCCGCCACCTCGTCGACGCCGACGTCCTTCTTGAGCTTGATGGTCAGGGCCTGGCTGTGACAGCGCATGGCGCCCACCCGGACGCAGATCCCGTCCACGGGGATGGGCGTCTTCGTCCCGAGGATCTTGTTGGTCTCGGCGAACCCCTTCCACTCCTCCCGGGTCTGGCCGTTGTCCATCGGCCGGTCGATCCAGGCCAGGAGGCTCGCGGCCAAAGGCGCTCCGAACTGCTCCGCGGGGACCGCTCCGGACTGAAGGCGACCGGTGACGGCCCGATCGAGATCCAGCGCGGTGGCCGCGGGGTCCTGGAGGCTCGGGCGTCCGGCGTCGGCGAGGTCGGCCATCTGGGCCACCAGCTCGACCATGTTCCTGGCCCCGGCCCCCGAGGCCGACTGGTAGGTCATGCTCGTCATCCACTCGACCAGGTCGTGGCGGAAGAGGCCGGCCAGCCCCATCAGCATCAGGCTCACCGTGCAGTTGCCCCCGGCGAAGGTGCGGACGCCGTCGGCGATGCCCTTCTCGACGAGGGGCCGGTTCACCGGATCGAGGACGATGACGCAGTCGTTCGCCATCCGGAGGGCCGAGGCCGCGTCGATCCAGTAGCCCTTGAAGCCGGCCGCGCGCAGGGGGACATAGACCTCTTTGGTGTAGTCCCCGCCCTGACAGGTGACGACCACGTCGAGGCGCTTGAGGGTCTCGGTGTCCCGGGCGTCCGCCAGCGGCGGGGCCGGGACGCCTACCTCCGGGGGCTCACCGCCGACGTTGGATGTCGAGAAGAACACCGGCTCGATCCCGCGGAAGTCGTCCTCGGCTCTCATCCTCTCCATGAGGACCGACCCGACCATCCCGCGCCATCCCACGAAGCCCACCCGCAGCATCGTTCTCCCCTGTACCGGGGCGGATCCCGGCGGCCCCCTCTGGGCCACGGGCCCGCGCCGAAGCGGGCATGGTACCCCAGGCCGACCTCATGGAGCGACGGGAGCTCGCCCAGGGCCCAGGGGCCTTCTCCCGTGCGCCGACAGGGAAACGGGGACCCATCCCCGTTCTCGGACGGCCTACCAGACCGCCTCGTAGCCGTCGGCGACCAGGTTCCACTTCCTCCCGTAGACGTGGACGCGCCGCGTCGGCTCACCGTTTCTCACGAGCTCCCCGCCGGCGTGCGTCCAGGAGACGATGCTGCCCCGCAGGTTGGAGGCTTTCCACCCCTCGTCGATCAGCTTCTGCGTGTAGAGCCCGCTGCGATTGACGGGAGCTCCTCGCGGTCTAGTACCGCAACGTCAGGACGCAGATCTCAGGTGGACAAAGGAAACGGACCTGGGGAGCGCTACCGCGCTCCATGCCGACGCCACGGGAGACGTGCACGCGGACCCGTCCGAGCTCGTGCAGTCCGCCTGCGGCGATGGAGCGCGGCACACGACTGAGTGTCAGGGGTGGCCCGAAGAAGGGCACGACGATCTGTCCGCCGTGGGTGTGTCCGGCCAGGGCGAGATCGATCTGCGGTCCGTCAACGAGCCCGAGAACGAAGTCGGGCGAGTGCCCGAAGACGATCCGGGGTGAATGGGGCGGCGCCTCCGAGAGGAGGCGCCGGAGCGTCTCAGGGCGTTCGCCCCGGCTCGTCCCCGGGGCCAAGCCCACGAGGGTCAGCGGCGGACCGCCGGGAAGCGGAAGCGTCACCACCTCGTCGTCCAACCAGCCGATACCGCTGTTGACGAGCAGGTGCTCGATCGTGTCGCCGTCCGTGTCTCCCCCGACGGCCCAGGTCCCCAGCGGGGCACGTGGCCCGTGGCGCCGAAGCAGCTCCGCGAGCTGACGCCCCGCCTGTTCGCCCGTGGGAAGGAGGCGCGTGTGGATGTAGTCGCCGGTCAGGACGACGATATCGGGCTCGAGCTTCGCAGCCAGCTTCACGACGCCTCTCTCATGGTCCCCGATACGGGGCGCCTGGATGTCGGAGATGTGCAGAAGGCGGATCGCCCGGGAGCGGTTCGCCGGGAGAGGGCCCCTCAGGCTCAGCTCGTGCTCCTGGACCCGAAGCTGCCGGGGCTCCACGTGATAGGCCTCGACGTAGACGGCGAGGAGTACGAGCGCGGGTACGGCCAGGAGGACGGACCGGAGGACGAGTCGGCCGCGCCAGTGGAGCACCGAGAGGAACAGGAGGTAGAGGAGGGCTTCGCCGAACAGCGCTTGAGCCCAGAACCGGATCACCGCGAACGGGGGATCCGGCAGCGATGCTGCGAGAGGGAACGCCAGCAGGAGCGCGGTCGTCCCGCACGACACGACGTCACCCACGACCGACCGCCAGAAGCCGCTCGGATTCAGGGACGAGGCGTCGCGACGCACCCACCCTCGGGCGCGCAGCACGCAGACGGCCACGAGGACCCCGTGATAGACCGCGGCGAGTACCCAGAAGCGGAAGCTCATGACCCCATTCTCACCGGGGCGAGAGTGAAGCTGGTAGCCGCGCTCTCGCCGACACCGGAGGCGTCGACGGGTCGCTACAGAACGGGCTTGTCGAAGACCAGCACGTCCCCGTCGGCGTTGACGACGTAGAGCTCGTCGCTCCGGAGCGCCAGTCCGGTCGGTCGCTCGGGGCCGTCGAGCCCATGGACCGCGGCCAGCTCCCGACGGTCCAGGTCGAAGACCAGGAGCGTGCGGTAGGCAGCGCTGACGGCGTAGAGACGTCCGCCGTCGAGGGCGACGCCGGTGACGTAGTACTCGTCCAGGGAACGCTGGTCTCCGGTCAGGGTCAGCCCCGCTCCCAGCCGGGGCCGGTACTCCTCCGAGAGCTTCAGGTCGCCCCGGGCGAAGCGCGAGATCACGAGCGCGGGATGGCGAGGGTTCGGCACCGTCACCGTGTAGAACGAGTCCGCGTCTTTGCCGTATCCGGCGGACATGACGTAGTTCATCTTCGCGCGCACGGTGGCGAAGCGGCCCCGCCTCAGCTCGGTGAAGGCGTCGAAGGACTCGAGAAAGTAGCGGTAGCTGTCCGAGGACCCGCCCGATCCCGGCGCCTCGTCGAGGAGGACGAAGCTCTTGTTGTGGCCCAGAACGAGAAAGGTCCCCGGCGTGACGAAGGTCGCTCCCGCGAGCCGCCCGATGTCGACCGAGAAGCCCGGATCCAGGACAGTGTAGCGCTGCACTCGGCCGAGATCGCCGTCCAGGACGTAGACCCCGTGGGCGTCGGTGGTGACCAGGAAGTAGCCGGAGGCGGGATCCGTGGCGAGATCGGTGATGCCTCCGTTGAGGGCCGCCGAGACCCGGAGCCCCCGCTTCACCGGGAGCGGCTGGATCCCGGCGACGGGGCCCTGGCGCCAATCACCGTCGAGATCGGCCAGGCCGGGCTTCTCCACGGCGTAGCGCCCGCGCCAGGAGACGGGCGCAGGCGCCCACTCCTCGAGGGACCAGACCCAGTTGCGGGGGTTGAAGGAGAAGCGGACGGGGTCACCCTGCCCCATGAACGGCGGAGGCCCCACGGCGGCGAAGGCCTGGACCATGTTGCCGGCCACCGCCGCCAGGAACAGGATCATGGCCGTTCGACCAAGGGCCCCGACGTCGCGCACCTCCCCGCGGGTCGCGCCGTCCCTCATGAGGACGAGCAGCCCCCCCATCAACACCAGGGCGCACCAGAAGATCAAGGCCGACCAGGTGTAGGTGTGGGCCCCCAGGATCTCGATGCTGAACCCCTGACCGATGTCCCGGGCGAGGTGAAGCGCCGAGTGACGGGCGCCCATGTACAGGCCGTACGCCGAGATCAGGACCGCGAGCCCCACGTACCGGGGGCGCGGGCCGAACCGGAGGATGAACAGCCCGGCGAGAGCGATCAGGATCATCCCCGTCCGCTGCGCCCAGCACAGGACACACGGTGAATCGCCGTGGACGAAGGCGAGGACGAAGACCGCAATGCCGATGGGTCCGACGATCAGGGCCAGAACCGCGAGCGCGAGGATCTTGTAGAGGGACTCGTTCTTCATGGCGAGGCTCAGTAGTTGGCCGGCGGCAGGACCGACGACCGCGTTGCCAGGAAGAACAGGAACGCGGTCAGCACCACGCTCGTCACCAGCATGGCAAAGGCCACCCGCTCCTTCTCCGGCTTCTTCCAGATCAGCCAGGCGGTGACGAAGATGAGCGTCAGGTTTGCGAATTCCATTACCGAAAGGGTAACGCGACTGCCCCCATATTCGAGACGATCGCCATTCCGACGGGGTAGATCTTCAGGGGTGCTGCGCCCCCTCGAAGGGGCCGACGTTCCGCGGGCCGTCCGGGGGAACGGGGTTGTGCCAGAGGTCCTGGCCCCCGTGGTCCTCGACGGGCAGGGCCGTGCCCACGGCCGGCGAGTCGGAGATGAGCTTGTAGAACGTCATCTCTCGCAGGGCCTGCGGATCGGTGGGCAGGTCCCTCAGGTCCAGGGGAAGCACGACCCTCGGGTCGGCCACGCGGCCCGCGAGGCGCCCGTCGACGGTCTCCTGGCCCGTGGCCTCGGCCCACTCCTCGAGGGTCTCGAAGGCCTGCTCGGGGTACGCCGCGAACGGGGAGTCCTGTCGAGCCAGGTAGAGATTGCCCTCGAAGCGCGCGTCGTGGAGGGGTCCGAGGATGAGGGCGTCGTCGGAGACGAAGATGTTGTTCCGGAAGACCAGGCCCGGGATGTCGTGGGTGGAGGCCACCGCGTGGCGAGCGTTGATGATGAGGTTGTTGTAGACGAGGGCATCGGAGATGTCCTCCCCCCCGCCCAGAAGTAGATGCCGCTGAAGTGGTTCGTGCGGCCGTCGTCGACGCTGATGTTGTAGCGGCAGATGTTGTTCTTCCAGGGCGCGGCGCCCGGGTACTGGCAGAGCAGGTAGCCGGTGCCCTGGTTGGCGTAGGAGAGGTTGTACTGGAGAACCGAGTTGGTGGCGCCCCCGTCCAGATCGAACCCGCCGCCGTCGTGCCCTCCCTTGGACGTCTTGTTGTGGTGCGCGATGCTGTGCTGGATGACCAGCCGGTCGCAGAAGTACCCCCAGATGCCCACCGGGCCGTTTCCCTGGCGGGGCATGTCCCAGCCGTTGTTGAAGGCCTCGCAGTACTCGATCAGGCCCCCTTTCACCCCGCCCACCACGATGCCGTTTCCGCTGTGGTTGGTGGTGTTCGTCGGATCGCCGGGGTTGTCGTGGGCCACGGAGTGCCCGACGTAGAGGTTGCGGGTGAAGGGCAGGTCGCCCCCGCCCCGGACGGTGAGGCCCGCAAAGCCGTTGTGGTGAACGCGCACGTTGGTGATGCGCGTGCTCTCGTCGCCTCCCGTTGAGATGCCCGCCCCGCGGAAGCCGCTGGAGTCGACAGCGTCGACGTGGTTGTGGGCGCCCCCCTCGATGCGGACGCCGTACCCGTCGTTGTTGGTGCGGCGACCGCTGCCGACGAAGTCGAGCTCTCGCAGGGTGACGTACTCACAGCCCTTCAGGACGAAGCCGCTCCCGTCGCCGGCGTCGATGGTGGCGCGCCCCTCGCCGTAGGAGGACAGGACGACGCGCGCGTCCGCGGTGCCGACGACCCCGGAGAGCGTCAGCGTTCCCGGGAACCGCTCGCCGCCCCTGAAGAGCACCCGATCACCGGGTCCCAGGTCTGCAGCCTCCACCCGGTCCAGCGTCTTCCAGGGAACTTCCACCGAGGTCCCGGAGCCGGTGTCGTCCCCGGACGTGCTGCTGACGTAGTACGTGGCGCCGGGGGACGGACCAGCGCCGGAAGCGGTGGGCGACGAGGCGCAGAGGATCAACCCGGCGACGATGGCGGCCTTTCTCGGCATCTGAACCCCCTTTGACGGCGCTCCTAGCGTATCAGCCCACGCTTGGCTGGAGATCCCCGCCGGCGCTCCTCAGGGCGGAGGCGGGAGGGGTAGACGCTCGGGGAGCAGCGGGAGTTCCGCGGCATGGGTCGGTCGACCGCCGTCGCGCCGCTCCGGGCGCTCGGGTATGATCCCAGCGACCACGAGACCGATCCGGGAGGGAGCATGCGCCGCGTCCGCCTCATTGGGTTCGGAGCCGTCCTGGCGGCACTCTTCCGCGCCGCCTCCGTTCAGGCAGCGGAGGCGCCCCGGCCCAACATCGTCCTCATCATGGCCGACGACATGGGCTACTCCGACGTGGGCTGGTACGGCGGAGAGATCCGCACCCCCACCCTCGACGGCCTGGCCGCGGGGGGGCTGAGCTTCAGCCAGTTCTACAACACTGCCCGGTGCTGCCCGACCCGGGCGAGCCTGCTGACCGGGCTCTACCCCCACCAGGCCGGCATCGGCCACATGATGGATGACAAGGGAGTCGACGGGTACACCGGTGACCTGAACGACCGGTGCGTGACCATCGCCGAGGTCCTGCGGAGCGCGGGGTACGGAACATACCTGAGCGGCAAGTGGCACGTGACGCGCCACGACCGGCCCGAAGGTCCCCGTCACAACTGGCCGCGGCAGCGAGGCTTCGACCGCTCCTACGGCATCCTCAGGGGGGCGGGAAGCTTCTACAACCCCCCGACGCTGACCCTCGACAACCGGCCGCAGCCCACGCCCGAGGGCGACTACTACCTCACCGACGCCCTCACCGACCACGCCGTCGCCTTCGTGCAGGAGCACCACCGCACGCGTCCGGAGGAACCGTTCTTCCTCTATCTGGCCTACACCGCGCCCCACTGGCCCCTCCACGCCCTCGACGAGGACGTGGGGCGCTACCGGGGCCGCTACGACGAGGGCTGGGACGCGCTGCGCGAGGAGCGGTACCGGAGGATGGTCGAGAAGGGGATCGTCCGTTCGGAATGGCGGCTCACCGACCGCGACCCGGGAGTCGCCCGCTGGGACGACGCCGGGCACAAGAGGTGGCAGGCCCGGCGCATGGAGGTCTACGCGGCCCAGGTGGACCGGATGGACCAGGGGATCGGACGCCTCGTGCACGCGCTCGAGAGGGACGGGCTTCTCGACGAGACCCTGATCCTCTTTCTCGCCGACAACGGGGCCTGCGCCGAGGAGCTGCGCGTGGAGGACGACTGGTTTCGCCGGATCGCCCCCGCGCGCACGCGGGACGGGCGGCCGGCCCAGGCGGGCAACGACCCGACGGTGATGCCCGGGCCCGAGACGACCTACCAGAGCTACGGCCTTCCCTGGGCGAACGCCTCCAACACGCCCTTCCGCCGGTACAAGCACTGGGTCCACGAGGGGGGCGTCGCCACCCCGCTCATCGCCCACTGGCCGCTGGGAATCGAGGCACGCGGGCGGTGGACTCCCCAGGTCGGCCACCTCGTCGACATCATGGCGACGTGCGTCGAGGTGGCCGGCGCCCACTACCCCCGGGAGGTGCGCGGCAACCGGATCACACCCATGGAGGGCAAGAGCCTCGTCCCCACCTTCTGGGGCGAGGCGCCATCGGAGCGGGCGGTGTTCTTCGAGCACGAGGGGAACCGCGCGGTGCGCCTGGGACGCTGGAAGCTGGTGTCCCGAGCCGAGGACGACGCCTTCGCCTGGTGGCAGGAAGACGACCTCGACCCGGGCAACTGGGAGCTCTTCGACATGGAGGCCGACCGCACCGAGACGAGGAACCTGGCCTCGGAGCACCCCGACCTCGTCCGCTCCCTCGCCGAGCTCTGGAACCAGTGGGCGCGGAGGGCGTACGTCCTCCCCTACCCGAGCAGCTAGCATCGTGGCGGTGACGCTCCACCTGAAGCGGGGCTGGACGGCCGATGTAGCATGGCGCCCATCATGAGACACAGCGGACGGGACCCGAGACCCTCCAACCGCCGGGGCTTCCTCGGTCGAATGCTGGCCGGGGCGGGAGCGCTGTTGGCCCTGGACACGAAGGCCCGGGCGGCCGACGCCAGCCTGGCCGTCATCGACCCGAAGGACCACATCAAGATCACCAGGCTCGAGCTGATCCCGGTCCACCGGACCCGGTCCGTCTTCCTGAAGGTGCACACCGACGCCGGAATCGTGGGGCTGGGTGAGCCGAGCCTCGAGGGGTGGTCGCCCACCGTGCAGGAGGCGGTGAGGGAGATGGAGCCCTACCTCCTCGGGAAGGATCCCCGGCAGCCCGTGCACCACTGGCAGGCCCTCTACCGCCACGCCTTCTACCGGGGAGGGCCGGTGCTCACGAGCGCTCTGTCGGGAATCGACATGGCGCTGTGGGACATCAAGGGCAAGGCCCTGGGTGTCCCGGTCTACGAGCTCCTGGGCGGTCCCACTCGCGACCGCATCCGCGTGTACGCCCACGCCGGTTCACCGGAGGCCATCCAGCAGGCGAAAGCCCGGGGCTTCACGGCGTTCAAGACCGGCCCCGCGAAGGAACGACCGGCGCGCGTCGTCGAGAACCCCGCGTTCATCCAACACGCTGCGGAGCGCTTCGCCGCGCTCCGCGAGGCCGCGGGCCCGGACATGGACATCGGGATCGACTTCCACGGGGCCATCCCGCCGCAGACCTCGAAGCTCCTGATCAAGGCCCTGGAGCCCTACCAGCCGATGTTCATCGAGGAGCCGGTCCAGTACCAGAACCTGGACGTCATGGCCGACATCGCGCGGGGCACTCCCCTGCCCGTCGCCACCGGGGAGCGGATCTCCACCAAGTGGGGCTTCCGGGAGGTGCTGGAGAAGCAGGCGGCGAGCATCATCCAGCCCGACATCTGCCACGTGGGCGGCATCACCGAGATGAAGATCGTGGCGGGAATGGCCGAGGCCTGGTACGTGGCCCTCGCCCCCCACGGCGCCGAGGGCATCGTCTCCACCGCCGCGGCGATGCACGTGATGGCGGCCGTCCCCAACTTCCTCATCCTGGAGCAGGTGACCCTGGGCGAGGGATACCTCGAGGAGCCCTTCCCGGTCGAGGACGGGCACGTCCTCCTGCCCACCGGACCCGGCCTGGGGATCGAGCTGGACGACGAGGCCCTCGCCCGCCTGGACGACCCCGACTGGAACTTCCCCGCACCCTTCGACGCCGACGACGGGTCCGTGCGGGACTGGTAGGGGACCCACGCATGGGATGGCGGGTCATCGCCTCGCTGATCGTCTTGAACGCCACCCCGAGCGCGTCGGCCTCGGCCGGGACCGTCCGCGTCCTGGCCGACCCGGAGCTGCCGCAGGTGGGCCCGGTCCTGGCCGAGCTCCGGGCCGCGACCGAAGACACGGCCTACGTCCTCGAGGGCCTCGCCTCCCTGGGCGACCTCCGCGACGAGGCTACGATCGTCCTGTCTCTTCTTGAGAACAAGGATGCCATCCGCAGGGACTTGAAGGCCTCTGGATGCGTCCCGCCTCCGCCGTCCTCCGACCTGAGACCGGAGGGCTTCAGCCTCCGCCGGTGTGGCCCGTCCACCCTGTGGGTCGTGGGATCCGATCCCGCGGGCCTGCTCTACGGCGGCTTCGAGCTCGCCGAGCAGCTCGCGATCTCCGGATGGGACGGCGTTCGGGACACCGACCAGAACCCTTACATGGCCATGCGGGGCACCAAGTTCAACCTCCCCCTCGACGCCCGCACCCCGACCTACTCGGACCCGGGAGAGTCCGCCCAGGTCAACCTGCCGGTGATGTGGGACTTCGAGTTCTGGAAGGAGTACATCGACGATCTCGCCCGAGACCGCTACAACTTCGTCTCCCTCTGGAACCTGCACCCCTTCCCCTCGCTGGTCAAGGTGCCGGAGTACCCGGACATCGCCCTCGACGACGTCATGCGCTCCACCAGCATGAAGAGGAAGCGCTACGAGCTGAGCGGCCGCGGCTTCGACTCCCCCGAGATCATGGGCGAGCTCGAGGCCGTGAAGGTCATGAGCATCGACGAGAAGATCGACCACTGGCGGCGGGTGATGGCCTACGGGAAGACCCGGAACGTCCGCTTCTACCTCGTGACCTGGAACATCTATCCCTACGGCGTCGACGGGACGCACGGGATCACCGCGGACTTCCGGAACGAGACCACCATCGACTACTACCGGGCCAGCGTGAAGCAGCTCTTCCTGACCTACCCGGACCTCGCCGGGATCGGCCTGACCACGGGGGAGAACATGCCGGGGGCCACCTTCCAGGAGAAGGAGGACTGGGCCTTCCGCACCTACGGGCGCGGCGTCCTCGACGCCGTCGAGGAGCAGCCCGGCCGGAGGATCACCTTCATCCACCGCCAGCACGAGGCGAAGGCCACGGAGATCTCCGCCACCTTCGCCCCCCTCATCGCCCACCCCAACGTCGACTTCGTCTTCAGCTTCAAGTACGCGAAGGCGCACGCCTACAGCTCGACGATCCAGACCTACCACCCGGAGTTCGTCGCCGACATCACCGGGGCCGGCGGCCTGAAGACGATCTGGACGCTCCGGAACGACGACAACTACCTCTTCCGCTGGGGAGCCCCCGACTTCGTCCGGGAGTTCATCGAGAACATCCCCCACGACGTCTCGCGAGGCTACTACTTCGGCTCGGACGGCTACGTCTGGGGTCGAGAGTTCGTCAGCCGGACGCCCACGACACCACGCCAGCTCGAGGTGGAGAAGCACTGGTACAGCTGGATGCTCTGGGGACGCCTGGGCTACGACCCCGGCCTCGGCAACGAGCGTCTCGCCGCGATCCTCGAGCGGCACTATCCGGAGGCGACGGGGACCGCTCTCTTCGACGCTCTCCAGCACGCCTCCATGGTCTATCCCCTGACCACGGGCTTCCACTGGGGCCCGCTGGACTTCCAGTGGTACGTGGAGTGCTCCTGCAGCCGCGACCACGAGGCCGGGACGGTGAGCGGGTACCACGACGTCCTCAGCTTCGTCGATCACCCGACCCACCCGGGCACGGAAGACGTGACGATCCCCGACTTCGTGAAGGCCCGAGCCGCCGGGGAGGATGTGGAGGGGACGACGCCCCTGGAGATCGCCCGGCGGATCGAGGAGCACGCGGATCGCGCCCTGGAGCGTATCGCCGGGATTCGGACCGAGGGCAACCTCGAGCTCTGGCAGCAGCTGGACGACATCCGGGCCATGGCCTCCCTGGGCAAGCACTACAGCCACAAGATCCGGGCCGCCACGGAGGTCGCCCTGTACTGGGCGACCGACGCGCGGGAGCACCGGCTGGGTGCGGTCCGTCATGCCCAGCTGGCCGCCCACTACTGGCGCACCTACGTCTCGTACCTGAGCGCGGCCTACCAGTCCTCGATCTGGTTCAACCGCATCGGGGAGGTGGACTGGAAGCGCTTCTATCTCGACGCCCTCCACGACGTCCGGTCGCTGGGAGGGGACCTGGAGGTCCCCTCGATGGATCCGACGCCGGGGGGGACACTCCTGGAGGCCGAGGCGGGGCGCACCGACGCCCCGGAGTCGTCCCTGCGGGACGCGGGGCCCGAGGGCCCGGGCTACCGGGAGCTCTCCGCCTACCGGTCCGGGGACCGGTACATCGAGTGGGACTACGAGGCGCCGGCCGACGGCCGCTACGTGCTGGAGGTGCGCTACAGCGCCGGGTACATGGAGATGCGGGAGGCCGGCGTCGTGATCGACGGCGAGCAGGCCGGGACCATCGGCCTCTGGGGCACCGGAGGCAACGACAACTGGTGCTGGGACCGGACCTCGGTGGATCTGGCGGCGGGCCGTCACACCGTCCGCCTGTACCCGAGCGGCGAGCTCCGGATCGACCATCTCAACGTGATCCCGATCCAGTGAGGCCCGGCAGCATGAGGCCGGCGATGCCGGAGCGCCTGGGCCGGGTCGACGCCGAGTCCCTCGACCAACAGGACGAGCTCGCCTGGCTGCGTGACGAGTTCCTCCTGCCCGAGGGTGTCGTCTACCTCGATGGCAACTCGCTGGGGCCACTTCCTCGGCGGACCGTCGAGCGTCTGCGTGCGGTCACCGAGGACGAGTGGGGGCGCGGCCTCATCCGCAGCTGGAACGACCACGGATGGATCGACCTCCCCGGGCGCGTGGCGACGGCGCTGGCTCCCCTGCTCGGGGCGGCCCCGGACGAGGTGGCGGTGGCCGACTCCGTCTCGGTGAACCTGTTCAAGCTCCTCGCCGGGGCGGCGCGCCTCCGGCCCGGCCGTCCGGTCATCCTCTCCGAGAAGGGCAACTTCCCCACCGACCTCTACGTGGCCCAGGGTGTCGCCGCGGCGCTCGGCGGTCTGGAGCTGCGCCTTGTCGAGCGGGAGGAGCTCCCCGACACCCTCGACGAGACGGTGGCCGTGCTGATGCTCACCCACGTGGACTTCCGCACGGGAGCGATGCACGACATGGAGGGCCTGACCGCCACCGCCCACGAGGCCGGGACCCTCGCGCTCTGGGACCTCGCCCACAGCGCCGGCGCCGTTCCGCTGTCCCTCGACGCGTGCAACGTCGACCTCGCCGTGGGGTGCGGGTACAAGTACCTCAACGGCGGGCCGGGCGCGCCGGCGTTCGCCTTCGTGGGGCGGCATCTTCACGACACCTTCGAGACGCCGCTCCGGGGCTGGATGGGCCACGCCGCGCCCTTCGCCTTCGACGACGACTACCGACCCGCCCCGGGCGTCGACCGGCTCCTGTGCGGCACGCCCCCGATCCTCGGCCTGGCCGCCCTGGAGTGCGGCGTCGAGACCCTGACCCGTGCGGGGATGGACCGGCTCCGCCGGAAGTCGGTCGCGCTGACCGATCTCTTCGTCCGTCTGGTCGCGCAGGAATGCGACGGACACGGGCTCCGCCTGGCCTCGCCATCCGAGGGCGACCGGCGGGGCAGCCAGGTCTCGTTCCGACACCCCCAGGCCTACGCGATCGTGCAGGCCCTGATCGCCCGCGGGGTGATCGGGGACTTCCGGGAGCCCGACATCCTGCGCTTCGGGTTCGCTCCCGCCTGCCTGAGGTTCGTCGACGCGTGGGACGCAGTGGCGGAGCTTCGCAAGGTCCTGGTGGAAGGCGAGTGGGACCGGCCCGAGCTCCACAAGCGGGGAAAGGTGACGTGAGGGCACGAGCGCTCGCCGTCACGCCCGTCCTCCTGGCGCTGATCCCGGCAGGCTGTGGGCGCGCGGTGATGACCTCCCGCGACCTCCTCGCCCTTCCCCAGCCCCCGGCCGACGAGACGATTGCCTACGGTCCCGCGCCCCAGCAGATCGCCGAGCTGCGGCTCCCGGACAGCCCGGGGCCTCACCCGGTCGCGGTGGTCATCCACGGGGGCTGCTGGGAGACGCCCTGGGCGCTGGATCACGTCCGCAGCTTCTGTGCGGCACTCGCTGCCGAGGGGTGGGCCACCTGGAGCCTCGAGTACCGCCGCCTGGGCGACCCCGGCGGCGGCTGGCCGGGGACGTTCGAGGACGTGGCCCGGGGGGCCGACCACCTGCGGGAGGCGGCACGGGACCGCCGCCTCGACCTCGAGCGCGTCGTGGCGGTGGGACACTCCGCCGGCGGACATCTCGCGCTCTGGCTCGCGGCCCGGCACCACCTGCCGCGGGACAGCCCCCTGCGCGGCGAGGCCCCTCTTCGCCTTCGCGGCGTGGTCTCCCTCGCGGGCGTCCCCGACCTGCGCGAGGGGGCGGAGCGGAACGTCTGCGGCGACGCCATCCCTCGGCTCATGGCCGACCCGCCGGGCCTGCCCGAGGACCGGCTGCGGCTCGGCTCCCCCGGCGAGCTCCTGCCGTTGCGGGTGCCTCAGCGTCTGGTCTGCGGCGCGCGGGACGAGATCGTGCCGCCCGACCTCGCGCGCGCGTACGCGGCGGCGGCCCGCCAGGCCGGGGACGCGGTCGAGGTCGAGATCGTCGAAGGGGCCGGCCATTTCGAGCTGGTGGACCCGGCCAGCCGGGCGTGGCCGGCCGTGCTCGGCGCCGTGCGCGCGTTGAACGGGGCTCCCTTCGCCTCCGCGCCGGAGAGCGGTTCGCGTCCCCGGTAGCCTTCCCGCGCCAACCACGACGCTGGAGGCTCCGAAGCCAAGGCCCAGGCCCAGGCTCAGGTGGCCGACCCCTCCAGCACCTTCAGCACGGCCTCGAGGAGAAGGCCGTTGGTGCTGAGGCCGTTGCCTCCGGAGATGGTCGGTGTCCCGTTCCAGTCGGTGAAGGTCCCGCCGGCCTCGCGGACGATGGGCACCAGGGCCGCGCAGTCCCAGGCCTTCATGATGCCGTCGATGGCCACCTCGGCCCGGCCGGTGGCCACCATGAAGCCGCCGTACGCGTCGGCGAAGCCGCGCTGAAGGCCGGTGGCGGCCCGGAGCCGGTCCCAGACGCCGGGGCGCTCCGCGGCGATCTCGCCGACGTCGGTGTAGACCATGAGCGCCTCGTCGAGGCGCGAGACCGAGGAGACCCGGGCCGGCCGGCCGTTCCACCAGCAGCCGATCCCCGTGGCCGCCGCCACCATCTCGTCGAGACCCGGGAAGTATGCCGCGCCCACCGCCATCTCGCCGTCGATCTCCAGGCCCACGAGGCTGGAGTACAGGGGCACGCCGTGGATGAAGGAACGCGTCCCGTCGATCGGGTCGAGGATCCAGCGGTGGCTGGAGCCATGGTCCTCCTCGCCGTACTCCTCACCGACGACGTCGTGGTCGGGATACCGGGCGACGATGGCGCGGCGCATGATCTGCTCGGCCTCCCGGTCGGCCACGGTCACCGGGGAGGCGTCGTCCTTCACGTCGACCGCCACCCCCCGCTGGAAGTGTCCCAGGGTCGAGCGCCCGGCCTGCCAGGCGATCTCCTGGGCGAAGCCGAGGAGGTCCTGCAGGTTCGAGCCCATCAGTTGGCCTCGACGGCGCCGCCGGTGCCGTGGTAGAGGTCGAGGGCGTCCTTCATCCGGATCCCGACCACCGTGACGTCCTCGTCCAGGACCGCTTCGGGGACGTCGATGAGCAGGATGCCCGGGATGTTCTTCCAGGGCGCGCCCCCGCTCCGCTTCCAGGTGAGCCTCGCGTCCTGCCCCACGACCCAGACTCGCTCGATGTCGTTGCGCACGCCCTTCACGGTGACGGGGCCCCGCGGGATGTCGAGCACGTAGAGATAGAGGGTCCTGTGGTCTTTCGACAGGGCGGTGGGCCCGTAGAAGTGCCCGAAGGGCAGGCCCCGCCGGGTTCCGTAGACCGCCTCCGCGTGCTTTCGCGTCCAGCGGCCGAGGCCCCTCAGCCGCTCCACCTGCTCCGGCTGCAGCGAGCCGTCGGCGTGGGGACCGACGTCGAGGAGCAGGTTGCCACCCCCGCCCACGATCTCGGCGAAGGTCCGGATGATCTGCCGGGTCGACTTGTGATTGTCGTCCCCTTTCTGGTAGCCCCAGGAGTCGTTGATCGTCATGCAGAACTCCCAGGGACCGGCGGGCGGGATGATCGGGAGGCCCTGCTCCGGAGTCTCGTAGTCGCCGTACTCCTTCATGCGGCCGTTCAGGATGGTGTCGGGCTGCCAGGACAGGATGTCGCGGCGGAGCCCGGCCATGTCCCACTGCTCCTCGTCGCGCTCCCAGTCTCCGTCGAACCAGAACAGGTCGGGGCGGTAGCGGTCCGAGAGCTCCCTGATCTGGCCGCGGTGAAAGGCGAGGAAGCGCTTCCAGGCCGCGGGGTCCTCCTCCCCGGCCGCGGGGTAGGCAAAGACGTTGCCCCGCTCGTCGGGGGACATCCCCTTCGGGCGAACGGTCGGGTAGTCGGGGTGCGACCAGTCGAGGTGCGAGAAGTAGAAGCCGACCTTGAGCTTCTCGGCCCGGAGTGCCTCGGCATAGGGCTCGAGCAGATCGCGCCCCGCCGGGGTCGTCATCACGTCGAGATCGCTCAGCTCCGTGGGCCACAGCGCGAAGCCGTCGTGGTGCTTGGAGGTCAGGACCACGTAGCGGGCCCCGGCTTCCTTGAACAGCGCGGCCCACTCCTTCGGGTCGTAGCGGGCGGCGGTGAACCCGGCCTTCTGCTTCATGTAGTCCTCGTACGAGATCTGGCCGTTGAAGAACGACCAGCTCTCGGGGATCCCGTTCACCGCGTAGAGGCCCCAGTGGATGAAGATCCCGAGCTTCCCGTCGACGAACCACTCGAGGCGGGGTTCGAGGGCGGCGGCGTCTTCGTCGGCGGCGCCCGCCGGCGACGCGGTGAGCGCCAACGCCAGCAGGACGAGAACGGAGAGGGTGAGGTGGGGCCTGCAGTGACTCATGAGACGCCTCCTTCGCCGGAGTTCATACCACGGGACGACCCCGTCCGTTCAGCGCCCCGAGAGGAAGAGCTCGTAGGCAACGTTGGCCTCCTCGGCCACGCTCGGGTAGCCGAGCTGCTCGAGGAAGGCGCGAAGCTCCGGCATCTGGTCCTCCGGCACCTCGAAGGCGCAGAGCACGCGCCCGAAGTCGGCCCCGTGGTTGCGGTAGTGGAAGAGGCTGATGTTCCAGCGGCCGCCCAGGGTCTCGAGGAACTGCATGAGGGCCCCCGGACGCTCGGGGAACTCGAAGCGGTAGAGCCGCTCGTCCCCCACTCCGGCAGCGCGGCCGCCCACCATGTGACGGACGTGGAGCTTGGCCATCTCGTCGTCGGTCAGGTCGACGGTCGGGTACCCGCGGGCGCGCAGGTGCCGGGCCACGTCCTCGGCGTCCTGCCGGGAGGAGGTCTTGAGGCCGACGAAGATGTGGGCGGCCTCGCGTCCGGCGAGTCGGTAGTTGAACTCGGTGACCACGCGCGGCCCGATGGCCGCGCAGAAGGCGCGGAAGGCCCCCGGGCGCTCGGGGATGGTCACCCCCAGCAGCGCCTCCCGGGCCTCGCCCACCTCCGCCCGCTCGGCCACGAAGCGGAGGCGGTCGAAGTTCATGTTCGCGCCGGACAGGATCGCGACGAGCCGCTGTCCCTCGCCGCCTTCCCGCGCCGCCCAGGCCTTGAGACCGGCCACCGAGAGGGCTCCCGCCGGCTCCATCACGCTGCGGGTCTCGTCGAAGACGTCCTTGATCGCGGCGCAGATCTCGTCGTTGGTCACCCTCACGACGGAGTCCACGGCCCGGCGCGCCCACTCGAAGGTGTGGACCCCGACCTGCCGCACCGCCACCCCGTCGACGAAGAGCCCCACCTGCTCCAGGTGGACCCGCTCGCCGGCCTCGAGCGAACGGAAGAGGGCGTCCGCCTCGAAGGGCTCCACCCCCACCACCTTCACCTGGGGCATCAGCAGCTTGATGTAGCCGGCCACGCCGGCGATGAGACCGCCGCCCCCGACCGGGACGAACACCACGTCCAGGCGGCCGTGCGCCTGCCGCAGGATCTCCTCGCCGATCGTCCCCTGGCCCGCGATGACCAGGGGGTCGTCGAAGGGGTGGATGAAGCTGAGCCCCCGCTCGGCGGCGAGGGCGTCGCAGTGGGCCTGGGCGTCCGAGTAGCTGTCGCCGAACAGCACCACCTCCGCCCCCATCGACTCCACCGCCTCGACCTTGATCTCCGGTGTCGTCTTCGGCATGACGATGACGGCCCTCAGGCCGAGGTGGCGCGCGGAGTACGCGACTCCCTGGGCGTGGTTCCCGGCGCTCGCGGTGATCACCCCGCGAGCGCGCTCATCCGGCGTCAGGTGAGCGATGCGGTTGTGGGCCCCCCGCAGCTTGAAGCTGAAGACCGGCTGGAGGTCCTCGCGCTTGAAGAGGACAGCGTGGCCGAGGCGCCGGGACAGGCGCGGCGCCTCCTCGAGGGGCGTCTCCCGGGCCACGTCGTAGACGCTGCTGGTGAGGACGTCGTGAAGCAGCGGTGGGTCGGTGGACGGGCTGGACATCGTGGGCAAGGCTAGCATGGCGACGACTCGGGCATTTCTGGAATCCGCCCTTGACAGGGGGGCGAACCGAACCCACCTTCAAGGCCGGGCTCCGGGAGGCCGGCGAAGGAATCGTGGCGCGCAGCGAGGTGCTGGTCGCGGCGCGCCTGCTCGAGTGTCCGGTGTCGGACCTCGATCATGCGTACCAGTCGTACGAGAGCCCCCTGTCTCAGACGCACGCGCTCGACTACCTGGCGGAGCGGGCGTCGGAGAGGAAGGGGTTCGAGATCGCCGGGTACGACCCGGAAGGGTTCGAGGCTCTGGCACGGCCCTCCCGGGAACGGCAAGACGTCCCTGGTCCGCCGCCTCCTGGCCGGCTGCGAAGGCGTCACCCGGCTGTGGGTGGACCCTTCGGCCATGGGCGCCGAGCACCTCGAGAGCACCCTCGCCCTCCTGGCCCGGATCCTGCGCAGCCTGGGCGAGGACGACGCGGCTCTGGTCGTCTTCGAGGACATCGACCTCGTTTCGGGGGAGCGGGGCTCGTCGCCCATTCGCGCCTGGCTGTCCGCCCTCGATGGCGTCGAGCAGTGTCGCTGCCGCGTGTGCTTCCTCGGCCTGACCAACCTCTCGCCGCGTGAGTTCGACCCTGCGGTGGTGCGCCCGGCGCGTCTCGGGGACCTGATCGTCGAGTTCGGGCCGCCCGACCGGGAGCGGCGACGCCTGATCCTCGGCGACCACCTCGGCGAGATGCTGGACGGTCAGTCCCTCGACCTCCTGGCGGACCGGTCCCACAGCTTCAGCGGGGCCGAGGTCGAGCTGCTCTGCCGGCGGATGCGCTGGGCGCAGCGGGAGACCGGCGGCGGCGATCTCCGGGACCGGCTCGAGACGCTGGTGGCCGAGGTGCGCCCGGTGGGCCCCGCGCCGACGGTGGGCTTCCTGAGCGAGAGGAGCGGCTGAAGCTCCCTCCCGGCGCGGAGGCGTCGGGACGGTGGCGCCCTCCCAGATCACCCGATCCGCCCGTCATGCGCGGGGTCCCGTGGTTCCGGGACGGAGTCTACGGGGATGGCCTACGACGTCCTCGACACGTCGTTCCACTCGATGCCGATCTTCGGGGAGGCATAGGCCATCTCTTCCCCATAGTCTCCCACCGCCATCATCCAATGGAATCCGCGGTGGTCCTCCAGCAGCTTCTTCCAGTCTCCCTCGATGCTGACGTCGAACTGGGAGCGGCAGATGTCGTGGAAGGGATTGGCCAGGACCTTGCCACTGAAGCCCACCCACTCCTTCTGTCGCCCGTCCGGACACACCATGGTCAGAGGGGTGCCGAGGGGCAGCTCGACCTTGGGCGTGGCGCCGTAGTCGGACTCGAAGTGGGTCACGACCCGGGCCGCCGCATAGTGGCTTCCGTCCATGCGGCGAGGCGCGGTGCAGTGGGCCACGGTGACCATCCCGTGGTGGGGGAAGGTGGGATCGTTCAGGAACACGGGTCGGCCCGACATGTAGTGCAGCAGGATGCCCGCGGGGATGACGTTGAAGTCCGACTCGCAGAACGCGAGGTAGCCCTCGTCGTTCAGCAGGCTGAGGGGCAGACAGGCCGTCGTCTCCGAGATCGGCATGACCGTGCCCATGCAGGCCTGGATGGTGAAAGCAGCAGCATCGTTCTCGTGGAGATACTCCTTGAACACGTCGTAGAGGAGGAAGCCGTTGCTGACGAACTGCTCGTCCGTGTGCAGGCTCGTCCCGGGCATGTCGAGATACCGTCGCGCCCACTGGCGCGTCCGCGCCATCCGATCCGGGTCGCTGCGGGCACTCTTGATGCGTCGGCCCAGGTCCTCGTACTCCACAGGCACGATGTCGAGGGAGAACTTCCTTCTGGCGATCTCGGGCGCCTCCGGGTTGCACCATCCGGAGGAGCCACCGAGGGCCACGATCCTCCGCCCCACGAAGTTGTGGACGGCGTACAGGGCCCGCAGCCGGGTGAGGACGTCATCGTAGTCGTCGACCACCACGTCGTGGACGGTCATGCCGGAGGGACGGCGGTACTCGTCCAGCTCCTGGGTGGCACTGCCCTGCCGCAGGAAGCGGTTGTGGACGATCTCGTACCAGAGGGAGATGGGTCCCGAGCGGTGACGCAGGAAGATGAGGTTGTGGCGTGCTTCGGAGAAGCAGGCCTCCAGCGCGTCGGTCCAACCGGAGGCGGCGTAGACGATGGGGACGTCGTAGCCCTCGGCATCGCGCACCGTCGACGCTTCCGCGACGTTGCGGACTGCGACCAGCGGCTGGATCTCCAGCTCGAAGTCGGCCCGGGCCTGCAGGGCGTCCAGCTCGGACCGGATCCGGGCGGACTCCTCGGCCACGTCCTGCTCGGTGTGCAGGCCACCCCACGGTCGCCAGGAGGTCTGCTCCCTCCTCTCTGAGAGGCTGTAGAGCAGGATGGGCTGGATCGTCAACGGTGTCCCGGTGCGCAGCAGGGGCTGGTCCGGGTCCCAGCCGTCGGTGCGGACCCCGCCGGCGGCGGCCCGCCCCGACGGGATGGCGGCGCTGGCGACCCCCAGGGCCGTGGCCCCCAGGAAGCTCCGACGACTGATTCCCGGCGGATGGCATGAGCAGCACATGGTGGCCTCCTGGTCTCCGTGAGCCGGTGGCGAGTCCAGTCCGGGTGACGGCTGCCGAGGGGCGGCGGAGACGGATGCTCTATTACCCCCGGGGCTCCGGCCGGCGCAAGATGCAGAAGGCCCAGTTGGTCCCGAACGGGAGCGCCAGCCCGTCGACACCGACTCGGCGCTCCTTCTCCGTCGGTCCCGTCACTGCAGGCGGTGCATGAGCAGGGCGGCCCGCTTCGTGAGCGTGGAGAGGGCGTCGAGATCCAGATACTCCCCGGGGGCGTGGTCGTTGTCGCCCAGGGCCCCGAGGCCGTCGAGCCCGTCCACGTCCGTCGCCACGAACGAGATGTCTCCAGCGCCCCTCTTGGACGGGTCGTGGGCCTCCATGGGCCCCGCGCCGAGATCCCGGGAGACCCGGTCGAGGAGCCCGAGGAGGGCCATGTTCCCCTCGGTGGGCTCCATGGCCGGCATGCCATCCTCGAACGAGATCGTTGCCGAGGTGCGGGGCAGGCTCTCGGCCACGATGGCCCGCATCCTCTTCCGGGTCTCCTCCAGCGAGGCGCGCTCGAGGTAGCGCAGGTCGCCGGCCACGTGCACCGTCCCCGGAACCACGTTCGTCTTGCCGAGGGCGGTGCCCGACTGGGCCTCCGGGTCGAACGTGACCTCGGAGCCCCCCACGATCACGCTGGGGTTGTAGGTGATGTTGGGCTGGCGCAGCTCGTCGTGGAAGGCGGACAGGATCCGCGCCGCCTCGAAGATCGCCCCGGAGCCGCGCTTCTCCCCGAAGATGGTGGAGGAGTGTCCCTGGGAGCCGCTGACCTCGAGCTGCCACGAGCTGAAGCCCCGCCGGCCCACCACCGCGGTCCCCGGCACCGACCCCTCGAAGGCCAGGGCCACGTCGCTCCGCTTGCCGACGTCCACGAGGGCGGCGCGGCTCACCGAGTAGGGCTTCCCCGTGGCCTCCTCGTCGCCGGTGAAGATCACGATCACCGGGCGGCCCTCCAGCTCACCGGCCCGGTGCAGTGCCCGCAGCGCAGCCAGGATGATCGCGTTGCCCCCCTTCATGTCGGCGGTGCCGCTGCCGTAGCCCAGGTGGCCCTCGCGGCGGAAGGTCTCCCCCTCGAGAACGGTGTCGAGGTGGCCGATGAGGAGGAGGCGTGGGCCCCGGGAGCCCTCCCGCTCGGCCACCAGGTGCCCCGCCCGGTCCACCGCGGACTGGTCGATCCAGGTGGACGTGAACCCGAGGGTCTCGAGCTCGGCCGCGTAGAACTCGGCGAGGCGGCGGACCCCCTCGTGGTTCTCGGTGGCGCTCATGATGTTCACGGACCGGGCCAGGAGGTCGACGGTCCACTCCTGGCCCTCGTCGACGAGGTCGACGAGGGCCTTCTCGGCGGGCGTCAACGCGTCCGCGGAGAGGGGAACGGCCAGGGCGAGCAGGATCCACGACAGTGTCTTCATCGCAGCGACTCCCTCCAGCGCACGTCGAGGAGCGACTCGAGCTCATTCACCGTCTCCGCGTGGGCGGGGTCGTCGGCGAGGTTGCGGACCTCGAGGGGATCCGAGGCGTCGTGGTCGTACAGCTCCCGGGCGATCACCTCTCCGTCCTCGCTCCGCCACTGCGTGAAGCGCCAGCGGTCGGTGCGCATCGACCGGCCCATGTTCGTGCCGCGCGGGTGCTTGCCTCACCACTCCGCGTGGTCACGGTTCTCTCCTCCCCGCTCCGCGGGCCGGCTCTGATTGCGTCGTGGTGCGTTCGTCCCATCGTACCTCGCCCGGCGTGATGGCTCGGAGACGACCCCCGGGGCGAGTCAGTGCGTCTCGTGGTGGGCAGGGGGCCTTGGGGCGGGGGCGTCCGGCGGCTCGCCGCCCGCAGCTGCTGGCTCCGCGGGGCGTTGTCGCGCCTGGTCACCCTGCGCGTCGGTGGGCCACTGGGTTTCGCTTTCCGTCGATCCCTCGGGCTCCGCCTGTTCGGCCAGGGACACCTGGCCCTCCAGGCCCTCGTCGGCCAGGCTGAGCTGTCCGGCGTCGCCGTCGGCCAGGGTGAGCTGGCCCGGGGTCGCCCCGGTGAGGCGCGACTGGATCTCGGCGATCGCCTGGCGCGAGGCGCGGCGGAGGCCGAGGTCGTAGGGGAAGCGGGAGGCCATGGTCCGCAGCGGCGCCACGGCGGCGGCCGTGCCCACGCCCGCCAGGGCCGCTGCGATAGCCGGCCAGACCTTCGGCCCGTCGCGGTCGAGGGCGGAGATGAGCGGGGCCTCGGCCGCGGCATCTTTGGTGGCGCCGAGGGCCTCGGCGGCGGCCACGACCAGCTGGTCGTCCTCCGCTTCGAGGGCTTCGGCCAGGGCCGGGATGACATCGCCTCCCCCGATGCGGCCGAGAGCCTGGACGGCGGCACGGGCCGTCGCCCGTCGCCGGGCTGCGAGGGCGCTCTGGAGGATGGCCTTCGCCTCGTCGCGGCTCAGGTGCTCTTTGAGGGCGGACACCGCCCGGGCGGAACGCTCATCCGTGACGTCGGCGTTTGCGGCGATCTTCCGCAGGACCGGGTCCCCTTCGTCGCCCAGGGCGATCGCCGCCCGGAGGCGCACCTCGTCGTCCTCATCATCGCAGGCGGCGCGTAGGGCAGTCTTCGTGGCTTCGTAGCCCGGGTAGTCGCGGGTCAGGGTGAGGAGGTTGGACAGCCGCACCTTCGCCAGCGGGTCGGTCCGCACGTTCTCGGCGAGCCGTGAGGGGATGTCCTCGGGGAGGACCAGCCGGCGGGCGGCGAGGAGCAGCGTCTGCAGCGCCTCGGGAAGTCGCTGTCCTCCGGGCTGGAGCGGGCGCTCCCGGATCTCCGCTCGCAGGGCCCCGTCGGAGACCGCCACGCGTGCCTTCAGGCTCTCTCCGGAGGGTCCGGTGGGTATGCGGCCGCCGATGAGCTCACCCACGAGGGGACGCGTCTCACCGTCGAGCACGGCGTGGACGACACGCGGCGACCCGTGGATGTAGGCCCTCTCGTCGAACTCCTGGTCTCCGAGCTCGATCTCGCGCTCGCCGAACGCCTTCTCGATGGCTGACCCCACGCCTTCCTTTCGCAACGCGAACTCGTACGAGGGGTGTCCGAGACCGTCGATCACGACGCGTGTCCCCTTCTCGTGTCGGCCCCGCTGGTAGCGTTCGAGGGTCACGCGCAGCATGCCGACCCGCCCCGTCACCCCGGTCTCGACGCCCAGGAAGTCGGAGGACACGAGATCGGTCACACCGGCGGCCCGCGCCGCCTCGCGCCAGGCCCGCCCCCGCGCGCGTGCTGCGGCGTGGGCGAAGAGGTAGACGACCGAGAGGACGACGCCCGCGGTCAGGATGCCGAAGAGCGGACCCATCCTTCCTCCTCCCCTACAGGAGCCGGACGACCGGCTCCGCGTCCAGCAGGGCCTTGCCGGAGAGCAGGTCGCGCACGGTGGCCACCAGCCAGCGCTCGGCGTTGACCCCGAAGGCGATCTCCAGGCGAGGCCGCCGGTCGCCGGGCTGGTGAGGCGGGTCCAGGTAACCGAGAGTGGGACTCGCCTCGTTGAGGGGAACCACGACCTGCTTCTCCCCGCCGTCGGTCCCGCCGACCTTGTGCAGGTCCCCGGCCGCGTCCCAGACGAAGCGCCGCTCGTGACCGTCGGAGCGGGCCACCTCGCAGATCATGAGCTTGAAGATGGTCTCCCGCTCTCCGAGGGCACAGGTGGGGACCACCTGCCTCTTCCAGAGATCAGGGCGGGTCGGGAAGCGCGTGCCGCGAGGGACGATCACCGTGTGCTGCGCCTCACCGGTCTCCGGGTGGTGGGTCACGAAGGCGTAGTCGTGCACGATGAAGTCGAGCTGGTTCATGTGCTCGGCGGCGAAGCTGGCGGCGCCGTAGGCCACGGCCTCGAAGGGCTGCCAGGCCCGCAGGCGGCGCCGCTCGAAGCGCTTCTCGAGGAGTCCGAAGACCCCGGGGAGGAGCGTCGACCCTCCGACCAGGAGCACCTCCTCGACGTCCTCGACCCGGGCGCGGGCCGATCCGCTGTCGAAGATCTCCTCCAGGCAGTGCTCGAGGGCGCGGTAGAACCCGCGCGCGGTGAGGATCTCGGTGAGCCGGTCCCGGGTCATGGTCAGGACCCCGGCCCCCGGCCGGCGACGGTCCCGCAGGTCGAGGAGCCCCGGGGGCGTGACCCGGAAAACCGCGGTCTCGTCGAAGAAGACCGCCTCCTTCACCCGGCAGGCCTCGGCCAGCATCAGCCGGCGCCAGAAGCGGGAGTCCTCGTCGTCGCGGGAGTCGAGAAGGGGGTAGCCCATCTCCTCGCAGACGCTCCCGAGCAGCCACCCGTCGACGGCGTGCCCCCCGAGGGGCCGGGCCTGCTTGGCCAGGACCTGCGCCTCGCCCGCGATGGCCCCGCGGGGGGACAGGCGGACGAGCACCACGTGCATCGTCCCCCCGCCGATGTCGACGACCAGCGCAAGGCGCTCGCGGCTCAGGCTCAGCCCGTAGCCGAGCGCCGCTGCCACCGGCTCGTCGAGGAAGCGGAGCCGCCGCACCCCGAGGTGGCGGAGGATCTCCTGGACCTCGGCCCGATAGGTCTCGAAGGCCGAGACGGGCGACGTGACCACCAGATCGCGGATGCGGTGGCCGGTGGTGCGCTTCACCTCGCGGAGCAGCTCGCGCAGGAACGCCCTCGCCGCCTGACGCGCGGTCACTCCGCGGCGTCCCACCCGCGCGAGCGGTCGGAGCGACTCGTAGGCCAGCGCCGGCTTGAAGGAGGGGATGAAGCAGGGGTGGGCGGTGTCGCGGTTGCGCTCGAGGGCCGGGCGCCCGATGAGGGCGGTGTGCCCGAGGAAGAAGCGCCGGGCGATGGGCCGCCAGGTGCCGATCCGGTCGAGGAGCCCCGGGTTCTCGAGCATGTGTACGGCCGAGGGAACCAGGCGCGGGGCCTCCAGGGGATCGGAGCCCTCGGGACGCCGGCACACCGCGGGCAGCTCGACGAGCTGGGGCTGGCCGGAGGCCTCGTCCCAGCGGGCGACCCCGGAGTTGGTCGTCCCGAGGTCGAGGGCCCAGCCGGTCATGGGTCCCCATCCTAGCTCTTCCCGGAGGGTTGTCTGCTACTCTGAACCAGGGCCATGCACTCCCCGGACAGGGGCGGATACCGCACCTCGGAAGTCGCCGAATCGCCCGACCCGGCCCGCCTCGCGGCGACCGTGCTCTTCGGGCTCGTCGCCGTCCTGCTGCTGGGCGTTCTGGACCACGTCTCCGGGGCGGAGATCAGCTTCTCGATCTTCTACCTCGCCCCCATCGGGTGGGTGGCCTGGGTGGCGGGACGCCGGCCGGGCGTCGCGATCGCCATCGCGGCCGCGATCGTTTGGGCGGTCGTCGACCGCCTGTCCGGCCGCGGCTTCTCGCATCCGCTCATACCCGTGTGGAACTCCCTCGTCCGCTTCGGCTTCTTCTTCGTCGTGGCCTGGCTGGTCTCGGACGTGAGGAGGGCTCACGTCCGCGAGCAGGGCCTGGCCCGCCAGGACCCGCTGACCGGTGTGGCCAACGCCCGGTCCTTCCTCGAGGCCCTCGAGCGCGAGCGGACCCGAATGCAGCGGACCGGCGCCGCCCTGACGCTGGCCTACGTCGACCTCGACCGCTTCAAGACCGTGAACGACACGCTCGGACACGCGGCCGGGGACGGGCTGCTGCGGGAGATCGCGGAGTCCCTGGGCAGCACCCTGCGCGCCGTCGACGTGGTGGCCCGGCTGGGCGGTGACGAGTTCGCCCTGCTTCTTCCCGAGACCGATGCCGAGGCCGCGCGAGTGGCGCTGGAGCGGTGCCTCGACTCCGTCCGCGCCCGGGTCCGCGCGGCGGAGGGGACCCCGGAGGGGGTGGGAGCCACCATCGGGGCGGTGGTGTTCCGCCAGGCCCCGCACTCGGCTGAGGCCGCGATCCGCGCCGCCGACGACCGGATGTACGAGGCGAAACGCTCGGGACGGGACCGGATCTCGATCGTCGCGGCCGACGAGGGGTCCGCGCCGGCTCCCGCGCCCTAGACCCCTTCCGGCTCCGGGTGCACCCAGGGCGCCCGATACGGCCGCCGCAGAAGCGCGTTCGCCTCGTCGTCGCCGACGACGACCCCCCTCTCCTGGTCCCACCCGAGCGTCCGCCCCACCTTCATGGCCACGTTGCCGAGGATGCACGCCGCCGCCGAGGTGTATCCCTCCTCGATGTCGGCCACCGGCCGCGCGCCCGTCTTCCGGCACTCGAGGAAGTTGCGGAGCTGACCCCGGATTGCCGGAGCCACGTGACGCTCCAGGCGGTCCTCGGTCCGGTCCTCGGGGTACTGGTCGAGCTCCATGACCACGTCACGCTCGAAGGCCCCCTCGCCGCCGACGGGCTGGAAGCTGTAGGCGTAGACGCTGGCCTGGAGAACACCCTTCTCGCCGTAGATCGTGGCTCCCCAGCGATACTTTCTATCGATCTCCGGGCCCCAGTAGCGGTGCTGCCACGTCACCTGCAGATCGCCGTAGTCCCACGTGACCAGCTGGGTGTCAGGGATGTTCACCACGGCCCCGGGCTGGATGAACTGGTGGCCGGTGCTGCTGATCCGCTTCGGGGCCCCCAGGTCCAGCATCCAGCGGACCATGTCGAACATGTGGACCCCCATGTCGCCAAGGGTGCCGTTGCCGTACTCCATGAAGGCGCGCCAGCCCATGGGGTGCGTGTTCTCGTAGAACGGCTTCGTGGGCGCGGGGCCAGTCCAGAAGTCGTAGTCGAGGCTGGCCGGGGGGTCCACCTGGGGCCAGTTCTTGTCGCCCCGGGCGGTGTTGAAGCTGTAGGTCTCGACGTGCCCGATCCGGCCCAGCTTGCCCGCGCGGACGATCTCGTCCCGGGCCTCGATGAGGTGGGGCGTGGAGCGACGCTGCATGTTCACCTGCACCGTCCGCCCGTGCTTGCGCGCCGCGGACAGCATCGCCTGGCCCTCCACCACGTCCACGCTGATGGGCTTCTCCACGTAGACGTCGGCCCCGGCCTGCACCGCCGCGATCATGGGCAGCGCGTGCCAGTGATCCGGCGTGGCCACGAGCACGACGTCGAGGTCCTTCTCGGCCAGCATCTTCCGGTAGTCCCCATAGAGCCGGGGCGTCTTCTTCGAGTCCTGCCGTGCCGCCACCCGCTCCGCGGCATCCTCGAGCATGGCGGAGTCGACGTCGCACAGGGACACGACGTCGATCGGGGCGACCTGAAAGAGCCGGAAGAGGACGGACTTGCCGTACCAGCCGGTGCCGATCACCCCCACGCGGAGGCGGGTGTCGGCGAAGGCCTCGGCGTAGCGATGAACACTCGACAGCGCGAGGGCCGCGGCGCTGCCCGTCTGGAGGAAGTGGCGTCGGTTCATGGGTGAGTTCTAGGCTGAAACGCCGGAGAACTCAAATCCGGCTGCGCGGGGCCTGGTGATGCACACGGCTCATGGCCGGACCGCTCTCGCCCGTGCGATTCTCCGCGACCGGCAGGACTCGTCCCGGAGGTGAGGCATGAGCGTGTCGCGCTCACTGGTCCTTCACGTCGTCGCGGGCCTGGCGCTTCTGGTCGCGTCCCGGCCTGCGACGGGCGACCCCGACGCCCCCTCGGGGCCACCCCCTCTCGCCTTCGTGGACGTGAGCGTCGTCTCCCTGGACCGCGACGGCGTCCTCCCCCATCACACCGTCCTCGTCCGGGGCGACCGCATCGCGGCGGTGGGTCCGGTGGGCGAGGTCGAGGTGCCGCCCGACGCCACCGTGGTCCCCGGCGCGGGACGGTTCCTCCTCCCCGGCCTCGTCGACGCCCACGTGCACCTGGACCGCCACATCGGCGCCCGTCCCGACTTCGGCGACGCCCCCCTGTATCTCGCCTCGGGGGTGACCACCGTCTTCAACCTGCGCGGCGACCCGGAGCACATCGAGTGGAAGCGGCGCATCGCCTCGGGAGAGCTCCTCGCCCCGAACCTCTACACCTCGGGCGAGTTCGTCAACGAGCCCCGCGTCAACACCCCCGAGGAGGCCCGGCGCGAGGTCCAGGCCCAGATCGAGGCCGGCTACGACCTCATGAAGTTCCGCGAGGTGATCGACTTCGATAACCACCGCATCGCGACCACCACCGGCCTCAACGGTCCCGCCTACCTGGCGCTCCTGGAGGCGGCGCGGGAGTCCCACCTGCCCCTGGTGGGCCACGCCCCCTACGCCGTGGGCCTCGACGGTCTCCTGGAGGGACGGCAGTCCCTGGCCCACACCAACGAGCTGGCCAACCTCTACTTCCTGCCCCCCCTCGACCTCTCCCGGGGCACGCCCATGCTCCTGGCCCGGTGGTCGTGGCTCGCCCTCCTCGTGCTCGTCCTCGGTTGGAACCTGGCAGCCCTGGCCGTCCGGCTTCGCCGCCGCCCCGCGGACGCTTCGCCCGGGAGGAGCGACCGGGTGGTCGCGTCCGTCGGTCTCGTCCTCTCGATCCTCGTGATCGCCCTGTGGCTCCTCGCCGTCCCGCCGGGATGGGCCTTCGGCAGCGTTCCCGTGCTGTTGGCCTTGAGCGTCCTCGCCGTCGCGTTCGCCCTGCTCGCGCTCGATGTAGTGCGGCGGACCGTCCGCGGATGGCGGCGTGCCGAGGCCGGCACCTTCCACCGGCTGATCCTGACCGCCACGGCCGCGGCCGCCCTCGCCTTCGCGGCGGCCACTGCGTGGTGGGTCTCCTTCGCCTGGCGCGGCACGGACGCGTCCATGGCGAGGGTCGCCCGCGACCTCGCCGAGCGGGGGATCTGGGTGCAGTCCACCCTCTCCGTGTACGAGCTGGGGATGGCCCGCCGCGACGGCTGGCGCATCCCGCAGCAGATCGAGGACCCGGCCTTCCGGTACCTCCCCGCCGACCCGCAGGAGAGCTGGAGCCAGATCCAGGGCGCCATGCCGGGGTGGATGGCCATCTTCTGGCGGCGCCACCCCGAGTTCACCCGGCAGCTGCTCTCCCACCTGCACGAGGAGGGCGTGCTCCTCACGGCCGGGACCGACGCCATGGGCGTGCCCTTCCAGCTCCCCGGCGTCTCTCTCCACAAGGAGCTGCAGCTCCTGCTCGAGAGCGGGCTCACGCCGCGGGAGGCCCTCTGGACCGCCACCGTCGGACCCGCGCGGTTCATCGGGCACGAGGACGAGTTCGGCACCGTCGCGGTGGGCCGCCGCGCCGATCTGGTGCTCGTGGAGGGCAACCCCCTCGAGGACTTGGGCCGCCTGCGTCACCCCACCGGGGTCGTGGTGCGGGGCCACTGGCTCAGCCGGGAGACGCTCCAGGGAATGCTGGCTCCCCTCGCTTCCGAGGGCTGAGGGGTTCAGGCCCCCTTCTCTTGAGAAGCTGACAGCACGCCACTCAACTCTGATAGGGCGCCCCGAGTTCAAATGGGCGATCTGGACCGTTCACTTGGTGAAGGCCTCCTCGGGCCTCTGGAGGCTACGGGGTCGTGCACCCGGGGGGCCTTCGAGGTCCCAGACCGAGGCGCCGTGCTGTACTGACGATCCCCACGCAGGGAGAGGGAATCCTCCGTCTGACTGCACGCTCAGGGTCCGCATTTCTCGCCCTGCCGGCAGCGACACGAAGCGAAAGAGGCCCCCATCCGCGGTGGCGACGATCCAATCGTCGGACGGCCCGAAGGCCAGAACCCCCGGTCCAGCGAGCTGCATGAATCCCTTGATGACCCAGTCGGGGCTCGCGTCCTCGTGGAGCACCGCCACTTCAGTGGAGAACTTGTAGACGGCAAGATGTCGGCCGTCCGAGGTGAAGTCGCCCCGCCAGGCGCCCGCGCCCAGCGGCCGGACGCGCATCGGCGGAGCTCCCCAGAGAGCGGCCACGGCCAGCCGGCGTCCCGCAGCCGTGTCCGCCACTTCCAGGCTCTTCCGAGCGTAGGCCAGAGCTGCGGTTGGATACTTCCTCGAACTGGTCCACCACCAGCAGCGCCTCGCCGTGACGCCCCCGCCATGGCCGAACGGCTCCACCGCCGTGTCCGGGTCGTCCAGGCCCACCAGCTTCCCGAGCGCCTCCGTGTCCCCGGCCAGCTCTGGCCCCAGGGCCTGGCCCAGGGCCCGGAAGGGATAACCCCCCGGGGTGCACACCAGCGCCGCCCACCCCTCGGGACGCGCGGCCACGACGCCCGCTCGGACGAACGACGTCTTCCCCGCCCCCGAGGGGCCGATCACGGCCAGCAGGCTGCGGTCGCGGATGCGACCCCACAGATCCTCGACCTCGCGCTCGCGGCCGAAGAAGACCGCCGCGGTTCCGCTCGGTGAAGGAGCTCAAGCCGGGGTAAGGGCTCCGCTCCTCGACCTCACGCAGCGCCGCCGCGCCCGAAGACTCCCCGTGGGGTTCGAAGTATGAGATTCTTGGCCTGTTGAGGGGGCCCAATGGGCGAGAGGCCTGGATTCAGACCATCTGGATTGTGCTGCGCGGCAAGACCGACGCCCGATTCGTGACCCTCGTACCATGGAAGAAGCCATGAGCCTGAAGCTGCTCGAGCGAGCCGTCCTGACAGAGGACCTCCCTGAGAAGGGCTTGCGAGCGGGCGACCTTGGGGTGGTGGTGGAGCACTACTCTGCCCGAGGAGAGACGCCAGAGGGTTACGAGCTCGAGTTCCTGTCGGCGCGGGGCGACACAATCGCGGTGGTTTCCGTTCCCTCCTCTGCGGTCCGTGAGGTTCGCGATCGCGAGGTTCTCGCCGTGCGCGAGTTGGGGCCCAGCTGAGAAGCCTCCAGGGGCACAGGCCAGGTTTCGCTCCACCGCTCACCACTCCGGCACCTCCTCCCAGCCCGGGAAGGGGCCGACGTCGATCGTCCAGCCCGTGGCCGACTCGGGGTCGCAGACGGCCCGCAGTTTGCTGAGGGACTTCAGCTTCGCGGGCAGCTCGTCGTGGGGCCGCGTGTGGAGCGGGGGCTCGTCGAGATCTGGCATGGGCCACAGGCGGAGGGTGCTGTCCTGACCCGCCGAGGCGATCCACTTCAGGTCGGGGGAGATGGCGATCTTCTGGACCACGCCCTCGTGCCCCAGCAGCAGGTGGCGAGGCCCCCCGTCGAGACGCCCCACTCGAACGGGCCCTTCGGCGCTGCCCTTGGCCACGACCGTTCCCGAAGGGTCCAGCGCCATGTGCCCCTTGATGCCGAACCCCGGCAGCGGCCGAGTCTCGCGGGTGTCGAGGTCGAGGGCCTGAAGCGTGTCGAGCCCCCCGTCGAACGACTGCGTCCGGTGTGCTCGGGGGCAGGTCGAACACCCGCAGCGTCTCGGTCTCGATGTCCCAAACGCGCAACGTCTTCTCCCCTTCACCAAAGAAGAATGCGGTGGCCACGAAGCGGCCGCTGGGAGAGGCCGCCGCTCCCAGAAGAAACGTGCTGTCGGAGTGCGCTGGGAGCTGGCGGGGGGCGAGTCGTCCAGGGGATGATCCAAGCCTGGTCGCGAAGGCCCACCGCAAACAGGTAACGTCCCCCGGGATCGAAGGCGAAGCCCTGCCACAGGGTGCACCACCCCCCTCACCAGGACGCCGCCTTGTTTCAAGCCGAGTCTCCTGATATATGTGCATAGAGCAGGAGACACCCATGCCCCAGCTGCACATCTACGTCCCGGACAAGGTCGCCAGCGTCGTGCGCGAGCGGGCCCGCGCCCGGGGGATGACGGTGTCCGGCTATCTTGCCGAGCTCGTGGTGCGCGAGGTGGCCTCCGGCTGGCCCGACGGCTACTTCGACGAGGTCGTGGGCGGCTGGGAGGGCCCACCCCTGAGGCGTCCCGCCCAGGGTCGGTTCGAGAAGCGCGAGAAGCTCTAGGGCAGTGTTCCTGCTCGACACCAACGTCTGCATCCGCATCCTCAACGGCAGCTCCCCGTCGGTGGCCGCCCGGCTCCAGGCCACGAGCCCCGGCGAGGTGCGTCTGTGCTCGGTCGTCAAGGCCGAGCTGCTCTATGGCGCCCGGCACAGCAAGCGGGTCGACCGGAATCTCCGTCTCCTGCACCGCTTCTTCGAGCCCCTCGTGAGCCTGGCCTTCGACGACCGTTGCGCCGAGGAGGCCGCCTTCATCCGCCTCGACCTCGGGCGCTCGGGACGGCCCATCGGGCCCAACGATCTCCTGATCGCCGCCATTGCGCGGGCCCACGACCTGACCCTCGTGACCCACAACACGCGCGAGTTCTCTCGCGTGAGCGGACTCCGAGTGGTGGACTGGGAAAGCTGAAGCGGGGCTCGGCCTCACCACTCCGGGACCTACTTCCAGCCCGGGAAGGTATCGAGGCGATCGCCCAGTCTGCGGAGTCCTCAGAATCGCGAACCGCGCGCAGGTTCGTCAGGGACTTCAGCTTCGCGAGGAGCTCGTCGTGCGGGAGGGTGTGGAGCGGAGGCTCCTCGAGGTCGGGCATGGGCCAGAGGCGGAGGGTGGTGTCCTCGCCCGATGCAGCGACCCACCGCAGGTCCGGAGAGACCGCCACCTAATCGACTGCTCCCTCGTGTCCGGAGAGATGGTGGGACTCTCCGTCGAGGCTTCCCACGCGCACCACCCCCTCGAAGTCGCCGGTGGGGCTCGAGGTGTCGGAGTTCCCCGAGACCGGAGGCTCCCGCAGCTTCGCCAGGCCGAAGTCCTGGACCTCGCCACAAACGCGCGCTCGCAGCGACGCATCGATCACCTCTCGAAGCGGGCGCCCAGGCGGACCTGGCGGGGGGTGCGGTAGGATGGGACAGGCCAATAGCCCTGCTTCGGGTAGCCGAAGTCGGGATTGGCGACGCCGTACACGTACTCCACATCGTGGTCATAGGAGGTGGGCTCGCGGCTGTTGAGGACGTTGAACACATCCGCAATCAGCCGCAGGCGGCGCCCGCTGAACCGGAGGGCGTAGTCCAGTGGGTCTCCTCGATGAAGTCGGTGGTGACCCCCATCCCCAGGGAGCCGATCCAGTAGCCGTACGGCCCGATTCCCCCGTAGCCGACGTTGGTGATGTGGACACCGTCGATGATGTAGCCGTTCTCGAGCCCGCTGGCCCCGGCGATGGACGGGTTGGCCTCGCCCACGCCGCTCGAGTCGCTCACGCCGGGGACCATGTAGAGTGTCTCGGTGAACTTGCGGCCCACCGGCAGCGCCTGGAGCCGGTCGCTGTCGAGGACGCCGGCGGCGGCGGTCGACGTCATGTCGATGACCGGGGACTCGGCGATGACCTGGAGGGCCTCGGAGAGGCTGCCCACGGTGAGCTCGAACGGGAGCTCCACCCTCTGGCCGAGGCGGACGATCAGCCCCGGGGCGCTCGATGGGTTGGAAGCCCGTCAGCTCCACATAGACGGCGTAGACCCCGGGTGTCAGATGCGGACGAGGGATCCACAGCCCCAGGGCTGAGGACCCGCCTGACACTACCTCCGCGAGGTGCCTCCGGATCCTTGGATTTTTCTTGGATTTTCCGAGCGAGCTCGCCGCACGGCGGCTATGTCTTCTTTGGAGAGAATGGCGCGCTCGTACGCTGGTGTTGTGAGATCCCGTGACCGGTCCCGCATTCGGGAGGGATAATCCCCGCACCTGTGGCAGAGACCGTCGGGGAGGTCACCCATGAAGAAGCCCATCCGCTTTCAGCTCAACGGAAAGCCCACCACCCTCGAGACCGACGAGGACCGCACGCTGCTCTGGGTCCTCCGCACCGACCTCGAGCTCACCGGGGCCAAGTACGGGTGCGGTGTCGGGGTCTGCGGGTCGTGCACGGTGGTGGTCGACGGGGAGCCCGTCCGGTCCTGCCAGACCTCCCTCAAGGAGGTCGAGGGGGCGGAGGTCACGACCATCGAGGGGCTGGCGCAGAACGGGACGCTCCATCCGCTCCAGCAGGCCTTCGTGGACCACGGGGGTCTCCAGTGCGGGTTCTGCACCCCCGGCATGATCATGAACGCTTACGGGCTTCTTCTCGAGGACCCTCGGCCCTCCCGGGAGAAGGTGATCGACACCATGGAGGGGAACCTCTGCCGGTGCAGCGCCTACAAGAGGATTCTCGAGGCCATCGAATCCGTCGCGGCGAAGGGAGGTGAGGCATGAGCCCCGACCTCGGCCGTCGCTCGTTCCTGAAGCTGGTGGGCGGAGGCATCATCGTCCTCGTCCGCCTGAACCCCTCGAAGGCCCTCGCCCAGGGGGCCTACCCGGAGGACCTGAACGCCTACCTCCGCATCGACGAGGACGGCAAGGTCACCTTCTTCTCCGGGAAGATCGAGATGGGCCAGGGGGTCATGACCTCCCAGGCCCAGATGGCCGCCGACGAGCTGGGGGTGAGCCTGGACGTGGTGGAGATGGTCCTGGGGGACACCGACCGGTGCCCGTGGGACGCGGGGACGTGGGGGTCTCTCACCACCCGGATGTTCGGCCCGGTGCTGCGCGCGGCGGTGGCCGAGGCCCGAGAGGCGCTCTTCGAGCTCGCCGCAGAGAAGCTGGGCGTCCCCAAGGACCGGCTCGTCGTGGAGAACGGCGTGGTGTCGGTGAAGGGCGAGCCCGACCGGAATGTGAGCTACGGCGCCCTGGCCCGGGGCCAGAGGATCGTGCGGACCGTGGACGAGAAGGCGGTCCTCAAGTCGGTGGAGGAGTTCGACGTCATGGGCCGCTCTCCCACGCGGCTGGACGCGGTGGCCAAGGTCACCGGGGAGGCGAAGTACGCCGCCGACATCCGGCTGCCGGGACTGCTGTACGCCCGGATCCTCCGGCCCCCCGCCCACGGCGCGACGCTGGCCGGTGTCGACACGTCGAAGGCGACGGCCATGGACGGCGTCCGGGTCGTGGAGGAGGACGGGCTGGTGGCGGTCCTCCACCCCGACCCCGAGAGGGCGGAGACGGCCCTCGGGCAGCTGCGGCCCGAGTGGAACGCGGCGCCGCCGGGCGCGGACACCGACAGCATCTTCGATCACCTCGTGGAGGTGGCTCCGGAGCCGCAGGTGAAGGCGGTGAAGGGCGACGTGGAGGCGGCTCGGGCGGCGGCGAGCACGGTGATCGAGGGCCGGTACGAGAAGGGCTACGTGGCCCACGCCCCCATCGAGCCCCACGCGGCCACGGCGCACATCGAGGACGGGAAGCTCACCGTCTGGTCGTCGACCCAGGTCCCCTTCCCCACACGGGACGCCCTCATGAAGGTCATGGGCCTGGACGCCGACCACGTGCGGGTGATCACACCCTACTTGGGCGGGGGCTTCGGCGGGAAGAGCACGGGGATCCACGCCGAGGAGGCGGCCCGCCTGGCGAAGGCCACGGGTCGGCCGGTGCAGGTGAGCTACACCCGGGCCGAGGAGTTCTTCTACGACACCCTGGACCCGGCCTGCGTGGTGAAGATCGCCTCCGCCGTCGACGACGAGGGGCGGATCACGCTGTGGGACTACGACGTCTACTACGCTGGCGACCGGGCGGCGGAGATCGACTACGACGTCCCCCACACCCGCATGCGCGTGTTTGGAGGCTGGTACGGTCCCCACGCCGCCGACCATCGCTTCGGGGTGGGGCCGTGGCGGGCGCCGGGGGCGAACATGAACGTCTTCGCCCGGGAGTCCCACATCGACGTCCTGGCCTCGGCGGCGAGGGTCGACCCCGTGGAGTTCCGCCTCCGGAACACGAAGGATGCGCGGATGCGGCGGGTGCTCGAGGAGGTGGCGCAGAAGGCGGGCTGGACGCCGCAGCCGGCCCCCAGCGGACGGGGCCGGGGCCTCGCCTACGGCGTCGACTCCGGGACCTACGCGGCCCTCGTGGCCGAGGTGAGCGTGGATCGGGAGAAGGGCGCGGTGACGGTCGAGCGCGTGGTCTGCGCCCAGGACATGGGGGTGGTGATCAACCCCGTGGGAGCCACGATGCAGATGGAGGGCTGCATCACCATGGGCCTGGGCTACGTGCTCAGCGAGGAGCTGCGCTTCGACGGAGGACGGATGCTCGACGAGAACTTCGACACCTACGAGCTCCCGCGCTTCTCGTGGCTCCCGAAGATCGAGACGGTCCTGGTCGAGAACGACGGCCTCGCCCCCCAGGGAGGAGGGGAGCCGGCCATCGTCCCCATGGGTGCGGCCATCGCCAACGCGGTCTTCGACGCCACGGGGGAGCGGATCTTCCGGTTGCCCATGACCTCGGCGCGGCTGAGGGCCGCCCTCGGCAAGCGCCGCGCGAGCTGAGGATCAGGCGGCGGCTTCCCGGTCCGCCGCCCGGTGCTCGTCCAGGCGCGCGACGATCTCCTCGCGCAGACGCTCGATGAACGCGGGGATCTGGGCCTTGTCCTCGGGGACCTCGAAGGGGCCGTAGGCCGCCGACCAGGCGTCGATGAGGTGGATCCCGAAGAGGCTGTCGACGAGGCGGCGGGCGTGCCACAGGCCGTCGTTGACCACGATGTAGACCGGGACGCGCCTGGCGCGGAGCAGCGCCTCGACCCCCACGGTGCGGAAGGGGCGGACCTCCCCGTCACGGCTGCGGTGCCCCTCGGGAAAGATGAGGAGCCCGTTGCGGAGCTCCTGCGCGGCACGGCGGATCGTCTTGACCGCTCCCAGGCGGTCGCGTCTCGGGTCGATCATCGGGCAGTGGAGCATGCGGATGCAGGCCGAGACGTGGGGGACGAAGCGCTGGTAGCGCGTGCGGGTGACAAAGGCGGGGGCGAAGGGCTGGCCCAGGATGGTGATCTGCATGATGTCGAGGAGACCCTGGTGGTTGGCGACGATGGCCACCGGGGAGCCGGTGGGGAGCACCCCCTCCCGCCGAAAGCGGGCCCCGCCGAAGCGCATCAGCCCCAGGGTGGCGTGGGAGATGAGCTTCATGTAGAAGCTGACCAGGGAGAGTCGGCGCTGCGGGAAGATCCACGCGCCCGGCACGATCACGAGACGGAGCAGGGGCGTGAGGACCACCCAGAGCACCCCCACGAGCAGGAGGGAGAAGAGGCTTCGGACCCCACGGAGGACGGCCAACATCGGGCGATCTTATCAGCCGGCTCGTCGGGGCGCTGACGCCGCCCCGGGGACCGTCACCGCTCGGCGAGCGTCGCTTCGAAGGTCTGCTCTTCCCCGCCTCGTTTCAGGACGATGGTGACCGTCTGCCCTGGCTCGAGCCCCTTGAGGATCTCCGAGTAGCCGCGCAGATCCTCGACATCCTGTCCGGCGAAGCGCCGGAGAACGTCGCCCTCCTTCACCCCGGCCTTCTCCGCCGGTGACCCGGCGACGACCCCCGCCACCTTGACCCCGGGACCGGAGAAGGCGAAGTCGGGCACCGTCCCGAAGCTCACGCGCCGTCCACCGGCACGAGAGGCGGCGGGCGGGGGACCCTCCGCCGCGCCGGCGGCGATCGTGCTCGTCAGGGGTTCCTCGCGCTCGGCGAGGTAGCCGATCCCCTCCTTCACGAAGGTGGCCACCTTGACGAGGCCGGCCCCGTCGACGGCGTCCGCGGTGTCGCCGGGCCGGTGGTAGTCGGGGTGGGCTTCGGTGAAGACCTGCACCGCGGGGACCCCGCGATCGATGAAGCTCTTCTGGTCGGAGGACTCCAGGGCGTCGGGGATCATTCGGCTCTCGACGCCGGTGACGTAGCTCGCCCCCCGGAAGATGTGGGGCCACTCTGTGGCGGTGCCGGTGGCGAGGACCGAGACCTTCTTGTCCCCGAGGCGGCCCACGGTGTCGAGATTGATGACGCCCATGACCCGGTCGAGGGGGCGCACCGGGTGCTCCACGTAGTAGCGGGAGCCGAGCATCCCCGCCTCCTCCCCGGTGAAGGCGACGAACAGGATCGTTCGCCGGGGCTTCCCGGCGGCAGCGAAGGCCCGCGCGAGCTCGAGGAGGACGGCCACGCCGCTGGCGTTGTCGTCGGCCCCGGGGTGGAGCTGACCCTCGTCGCCGGAGTGGACGTCGGGCCAGCCCCGGCCGAGGTGATCGTAGTGGGCGGTGAGGAGCGCCGCCTGATCCTTCCAGTCGGTCTCGGTGCCCGCGAGCACACCGATGATGTTGCGGAGGGTGGCAGGATCACCGTCGGGGGTCTTGCTGCTGGTGAACGACTGGAAGTACGTTCCGTCGTCACCGCCGGGCTCGAGGCCGATCTTCCTGAACTGCCGCGCCACGTAGTCGGCGGCCGCGTCGAGGCCCGACGTCCCCACACCCCGGCCCTCACGCTCGGGAGCAGCGAGCCACGTCACGTGCTCCATCAGGGCCTTCTGCGAGAAGACGGGCGGGAGGTCGGCGAGGGCTTGCCGCGCCGGCAGGGACAAGGCGGCCACCGCCGCCTCGCGCTCGGCCTCCGGGCGGAGGTCGACGCGCAGAGGTGAGTCGGCGGGCGTCCACTGGCCCTTGAGGTCGTTCGTGGGCTCCTCGCCCTCGAAGCCGAGGTAGGAGTACTTGCCGTAGTGGGGCAGCTTCCGGCCGAGTCCGGGGAGGGCGGCGGGGTCGTCGGTGAAGATCCAGCCGATGGCCTTCTCCACGTTCTCCGGGTGGCGGCGGACGATCACCACGGTGTGGTCGGCCAGGGGAATCCTCTCGCCCCGGACCACGAGCTCCGAATCGTCGAGCGAGTAGTCCCCCCCCGACGCGAAGAGGCGCGCGGCGAGAGCGTTGGCGCGGCCGAGCAGCCAGACCGCCCGGTCCGAGGGCAGCTCCGAGACCTCGGCTTCGGTGAGGAGCTCCGGCTGGTGGCTCTCGCTGCGCCATCCCTCGACGAGCGTGCGGTATCCTTCGACCTCGGCCTCGGGCGCGTCCGCGGGCAGGACGGTCAGGATGTCCGGCTCGCCGAAGATCTGGCCGATCGACGCCGGGGTCTCGCGCGGGTCCAGCTTCCGGAAGACGTCGAAGGAAGGGTCTACGTGGAGGGCGAGGGGCGGCACCTCGGCCCCGACCACGAAGGCCGCCTCCCGGCCCTCCATTCTCACCACGGCGGTGGCCGGCGCACCCACGGTCTGGACCACCACGGGGACGTCGAGGAGGTAGGGCGCCTCGGCCTGCGTCTGCCGCAGGACCCCCTCGACCTGCCAGCCGCCGTCCGGCGACTCGCGGACGCCGTCGACGGACACCGCCAGGGTGGCCGCTCCGGCCCGCTCGACCCAGTCGGTGAAGAAGCGAGTCAGATCCTCTCCGGAGACGGCCTCGAGGCTCGCGCGCACGTCCGAGAACGAGGCCCGTCGCCCACGCTGATCGCGGTAGAAACGCGTCACCCACGCGCGGAAGGCGTCGTCGCCCAGACGGCGCCGCAGCATGTGGAAGCCCATGAGGGTCTTCCCGTAGCCCAGGGCCTCGGTGGCCGCGCTGTGGCGCGAGCGGAACTCGGTGAGGGGGAAGTCCCGGCCCTCGCGCACGTAGCTGCGGTACTTCTGGAGGGTGTCGCGCCGGTACTCCTCGCCCTGCCCCCGCTGCTCCTTGATGAGGTGGTCGGCCATGTAGGCGGTGAGCCCCTCGCACCAGTTGCCGGTCTCGTAGTCCACGAACACGGAGTTGCCCCACCAGTTGTGGAGGATCTCGTGCGGGTAGGACGACGCGAGGATGAAGGGGAAGCGGATGACGCGGGGGCCCAGGAGGGTGAAGGAGGGCATGCCGTAGCCCGTCTCCCAGAAGTTCTCGACGAGGGCGAACTTGCCGTAGGGGTAGGGGCCGATCAGCTCGCGGTACATCTCCAGGTACTGGGCGGTGGCCTCGAGGTACTTCGCGGCGAGGGCGTCGTCGGTCTCCCGGAGGTAGACCAGGGCCTCGACGGCCCCCGCGGGCTCCCGGTAGACCTCGAGGGGGCCGCCGACCAGGTAGACCTCGTCCATGGGTCCGTGAGAGTCCCACCGGGCTACGCCCTCGTTGTCGCGTGAGGTGCCGTTGCCCTGGCTGATGAGGTGCCAGCCGTCGGGAAGGGCTACCGTGACGTCGAACTCGAGGAGGCCCTCGCCAAAGTGCGGGTACCAGAAGCCGCTGCCGGCGAGGTAGACCCCCTCCGACGAGACGATCCCCGTCGTCTCGCGAAACCCGCGCGTGTACTCCTCCTCCTGGTCCGAGAGGCCGAAGTCGAAGACGCCCTCGTACTCGAGTCGGATCGTGCCCCCGGCCGGGGGGGCGGGGACGCGGTAGCGCTTCACCTGGCCCTCCGGCACGTCGAGGGCCGAGGCGTTGATGCCGAAGAAGCGGGCGGCGTCCCCGAGGGGCACCTCGGCGGCTGCGGGCTCGCTCTGGATGAGAGTGAGCGCCCCGTTCAGGAGGAACTGCACCTCCCCCTCGGCCCCGGCGGGGAGGGTGACGGCGTCGCTCACCTGCAGGTGGCCGGTGGCGGGATCGAGGGCGACCTCGAGGGAGTGGTGGGGGCGCCCGGGGGCCTCCGGCGCAGCGACCGTCCCCGCCGCCCCGACGGCCGGGAGGGCAGCCAGGGAAACCGCGAGCGACAGGCGTCGTGTCGCCCGCGGGAGCGCGCCGATCACTGGCTCTGCTCCGCCTCGTGGAGGTCCTCGTCGTGACCGCCGTGCGGGTCCTTCCCGTGCTCGCCGTGGGGCGGCATGGGGTGGGAAGGCATGGGGTGCGGCGGCATGGTGTGGGGGGCGAACTCCTCCGCGGTCTCCTCCTCCGCGAGGCAATACCGAGGGGGGCGACGCCGGAAGTGGGCGGTCAGGGTCAGCGGCTTCCCCTCGCGGAGCACCTCGCAGACCGCGGAGTCACCCCAGCGCTTCTGCGCCATGAGGCGCCGGCTCGTCTCCTTCTCGTCGATGGGCACGCCGTCGATCGAGACCAGCTGGTCGCCCACCTGGAAGCCCGCGGCGGCGGCCACGGAGGCCCTCTCCACCATGATGACCTCGTAGTGCTCGCCCTTCTTCTCCTCGGGGGTCGAGATGCCGAGGCTCGGGTAGAGCGGGTCCGTCACCGGCGGGAGCCCCCACGCGAAGTCGGCGTAGGAGGCCCGGACGCTCTCGATCGTCTCCGGGTCGTCGCGCTCCCCGATGGGGACGGGGATGAGAGAGGCGGTCCGACCGTCGAGCCAGAGCTTCGCCTGGCGCTCCGCCCCCAGGCCGTACGCCACGTGGCCGGAGCCGACGAGGACGACGACGATGGCGTCCTCGTCGCCGGAGGCCTCGAGGGCCTTCACCGCGTTCCAGCCCATGGCCGCATCCCAGGTGCACTGGGCGCGGAACATCCCCTCGAACAGGGCCGGGGGCATGTCTCCGTGGACGGTGTCCTCGTCGCCGAAGAACGCGCGGAAGAGCTGCTGGTGCTCGGCGCTCTCGGTGTCCACGCGCTCGGGAAGGAGAGCCCTCTGCTCCGCGGTCAGGCCCTCGAAGCCCTCGCGCCTGACCGTCTGCACGACCTCCCGCGGGACGTTGACGCCCACCATGCGGATGGCGTTGTCGCGAGCGAAGACGAAGATGTCGCGGTAGTACTCCCAGTTGTAGCCCCAGCTCCGGTACCAGTGCGACCCCTCGACGAAGGCCTCCTCGGTGAGCGCCTCGTCGGCGATCCACCGGTCGAGCCATTCCTGGGCCGCGGCCGGGTACATCTCGAGACCGACGATGACCGTGCGCCCGCGGCGGTGCAACTCCTGGACGACCCGGAGCTGGACCCGGTGGAACTCCATGTCGGTGTGGCTCTCTCCGACGAAGAGCACCCGGACGTCGTCGAGACGCTCCCCCAGCTCCGTCGGGGTGAGGAGCGTGCCCCCGGCAGCCTCGGTGATCCCGTCGAGGACGAGGGGCATCTCCTGGTCCTTGCGGGCCGGGTCGCCGATCGCCAGGTTCAGGGCCCGGTCGTCGGCGAGGGACGCGGCGGCGACACCGGAGGCGATCAGGAGAAAGAGGGCGAGCGTTCGTATCATCACGGTGCCTTTCGCGAGTGTCGAGGGGCGCCGCGAGAGACCGCGGCGAGCCTGAAGGGAAGCCTAGCAGAGGACGGCGTCTTCTGGGATCAGTGGTCGAACGGTGTCAGCAGCAGGTACAGCAGTCCGGCCATGAGCGCGGAGGCGGGGATCGTGAGGACCCAGGCCCACACGATCTTGCCGGAGGCGTCAAAGCTCATGGGGCCTCGTCTGGCGATGGGGGCTTGCGGCGCGGCCGGGCGGCCGGATGCTCTAACACCGACCGCAGCTCATCGGAAAAACTGGCAGCTCATCGGCCAGAACCCGCAGCTCATGGGAATTCCCGACAACTCGATCGACGTCAGAAGCAAGCCAGCCCTTGACAGGAGACTAGTTGTAGCCTACAAATATAGTCGTGAGTGACACCGACCAGGCACGCATGCTGCTCCAGGGAATCCGTGGCCTGGTGCGACGCTTCTCACTGGCGGAGCGGGCGGACGTGGCCTGCTGCGGCGTGACGGTGGCCCAGGCGGCGACACTGGAGACGCTGCTCAGGGAGGGGCCGCTGCGACTCGGGGCCCTGGGCCGGCGGCTGGGGATCACCGCGTCGACGCTGACACGCAACCTGGAGCGGCTCGAGGCCGCCGGGCTGGTCGACCGGACAGCCAACCCCGAGGACGCACGGTCGTCACGCGTGTCGCTCACCGTGCGGGGACGGACGGCGGCGCGACAGCGCGAGCAGCAGGAGCTCGCCCTTGCCCGCCAGGTCCTGGAGCTCCTCCCCGAGGAGCGGCGGGAGGCCGTCTCCTCGGCCTTCCACGACTTGCTGATCGCGGTCCGCGAGGCGACGGAGACGTGCTGTCCGGGGGCCTACGAGCACTTGATGGAGGGGTTGCCCGTGAAGCGCGGGGACGCCGGACCCAGTTGCGGCTGCCTGGGCCCGACTGAGCCGGCGGGGGGCGGGGCACGCTGAAGCAAGGAGAGAGCCATGGGACCGGTTCGCGAGACGACGCGGAACGAGACGAACGAAGGAGTGGTGGCGGAGGTTCGAGCGCGCTACGGTCGGATCGCGGAGGCGGCGGGAAGCTGCTGCGGCCCGACCTGCTGCGGCGGAGGAGAGGAGACGGTCTCCCTCCAGATCGGCTACGGGAGGAAGGAGCTCGCCACGCTCCCCGAGGGGGCGGACCTCGGTCTCGGCTGCGGCGCGCCCATCGCGCTGCTGGAGCTGCGCAGAGGGGAGACCGTCCTCGACCTGGGCTCGGGCGCCGGGATCGACGCCTTTCTCGCCGCTGAGGAGGTCGGCCCCGGGGGGCGGGTCATTGGCGTGGACATGACCCCCGAGATGCTGGAGCGGGCGCGGAAGAACGCGGTCAGCACGGGCCGCACGAACGTGGAGTTCCGGGAGGGACGCCTCGAGGCCCTGCCCGTGGAGGACGGCTCGGTCGACGCCGTGACCAGCAACTGCGTGATCAATCTCGTCCCCGACAAAGCGGCGGTGTTCGCCGAGGTCGCCCGCGTGCTGAGGCCCGGGGGACGCATGGTGGTCTCGGACATCGTGCTCGACGCCCCCCTGCCCGAGGCGGTGCGGGCGGACATCGCGGCCTGGGTGGGCTGCATCTCCGGGGCGATGCGGAAGGACGATTATCTCGGCCGGGTGGAGGCCGCCGGGCTCACCCAGGTCGAGGTCCTGAAGGACATCGACTACGGGGCCTCGGTGGAGGCCGCGGCCCCGGATCAGGTGCGCGAGCTGCTCGAGCGCACGGGGGCGAAGCGTGAGGACCTGGTGGGCACGGTGCGCTCGGTGACCGTCCGTGCGACGAAGCCGGCGTAGGGCTCAGGCCTGCGGGTCCTCGGGGCGCGCCGGCACGTCGAGGACGAAGCGCGTGCCGCGGCCCGGCTCGGAGGTGACGGTGAGCGAGGCCTGCATGCCCTCGGCGAGGTGGCGGGCGATGGACAGGCCGAGGCCGGTGCCTCCGAGCTCGCGGCTGCGGGCCTTGTCGACCCGGTAGAACCGCTCGAACAGCCGCGGCAGGTGCTCGGCCGCGATCCCCGGTCCGTTGTCCACGACCTCCAGACGGGCTCCCCCGTTGTCGCCGGGACCCGTCACCACCTCGACCCGGCCACCCCCGTCCCCGTGGCGCACCGCGGTGTACTTGATGGCGTTGTCGACCAGCACCTCCAGGATCCGGCGGACCCGGTCGGAGTCGCTGACCACCCTGGGCGCGCCTCGGTCCAGGTGGCTGAGCTCGACGCGGCTGGATCGGGCCAGGGCCGCAAAGGAGGAGATGACGTCCTCCGCCGCCTCGTCCGAATGGACGGGCTCCCAGAGGGGCGGGGTCTGCCCCGACTCGAGGCGCGAGAGATCGAGCAGATCGGAGAGCAGCGCGGTCATCCGGTCGGCGTGGGTGCGAATCTTCCGCAAGAAGCGCTCCGCGGTCTCCGGCTGCTCCAACGCGCCGTCTTCGAGGGCCTCGACGAAGCCGCGGATGGACGTGAGGGGCGTGCGGAGCTCGTGCGAGGCGTTGGCCACGAAGTCGCGCCGGATCTGCTCGAGGCGGCGACGGCTGGTCACGTCGTGGAACGTGAGGAGCGCCCCGTGGGGGGCCCCGGCCTCCCCGGGGAAGGCCACCGCGGTGAGCGCGTAGGTCTGGGAGACCCGCTCGAACTCGACCTCCAGGGCGCGCCGGGCGCCGGTCCGGAGCACCCTCTCGACGACCGTGCCGACCTCCCTTTGGCGCACGACCTCGGTGTAGTGACGCCCCAGCGGGTCGCGGAGGCCGAGTCCCCGGACGAGCGTCTGGTTGGCGACCAGCACGACTCCCCGGTAGTCCACCGCGAGGACGCCGTCCTCCATCGCGGAGAGGATGGCCCGGGTCCGGGCCTGGTCCCGCTCGTTCTCGTGGAGGCGCTCCTGGAGGAGGTCGGAGGTGGCGTTGAGGATGTTGGCGAGCTCGCCCAGCTCGTCGGACCGCTGCACGTCGCTGCGGGCGGAGAGGTCCCCGGCGGCGAAGCGGTGGGCGGCCTCCATGATGGCCTTCATCGAGCCCATTCCCGGGGGCACGAGGAAGGTGGCGAGGACGGCGGTGATGCCGAACGCGACGAGGAGCGCGAAGGCCACCGCGTGCTGGAGCTGAGCGGCCTGCTCCTCCAGCTCGGACAGGCTGTAGGCGACGCGCGAGAAGCCGAGAAGCTTCCCGTCATCCTCGATCGTCACCGCGCCGTAGAGAAGATCGCGGTTGACCGTGGTGCTCCGTCGCAGCGAGGAGCCCATCCCCTTCTCGCGGGCCTCGACGATCTCGGGCCGGCTGGCGTGGTTCTCGACCGTGGCCAGCGCGTTTCCCGAGAGCTCCGCGTCGGCCAGGACCTTGCCCTCGGGGGCGATGATGGTGACGCGGGCGCGGACGTCCCCGGCCGCGGCGTCGACGAGGTGGTCGAGCTCCTCCGACGAGCCCCCGGCGGCCAGCGCTGGACGGACGAGGCGGGCCATGAGGCGCGCCTCCGCGAACAGGGTGGCGCGGGCGTTGTCCAGCGACTGCTGGCGGAGGCGGGGACCGGCTGCGAGAAGGACGACGAGGAGGGCGCCGGCGGTCGCGGCCAGCGCGATGATGATCATCCGGGTGCGGAGCCTCATGGGCCCTCTCGAGGCACCGGGCTCAGGCTACCTCGCGCTCCAGGCGGTCAGGTTGCGCTCGATCTGGGCGGCGTGGCCCGGGAGGTGCGCGGCGTAGATGCGCAGCCACTCCTCGGCGGTGTAGGGGCCCGACTCGGTGTGGCGGCCCTCCTTCGCCCAGTCGGCCTCGCTCATTCGGCGCAGCAGGGGCACCGTCCGACCGCGGGCGGCCTCGACCGCGATCAGCGCGGGCTCGAGGGGCTCGGAGTGGTAGTCGAAGACCCGGGCCCACTCCTCCTGGTCGTAGCCGACGATGACGGGGTCGGCCTCGGCCACCAGGTAGCGGATCCGGAGGGCCGCGTTGGCCTCGGAGTCGGCGCAGTGGACCACCACCTCGTGCGCGCTCCAGCGGCCCGGGCCCGGGCGCCACATGCGGGCCTCCTCGGGGACCCGGGCCAGCGCCGCCCGGATCTGCCCCGGGCCCCGGGCGTACCGGGTGATCAAGTCCTCGCGCTCCGCCGCACTCAGGGCCATGGTCACCTCCGAAGCCGGCAGTCTGCCACCCCGGCCCCGGGCCGGTCAAACGAGGGGGCGCACCCGGCCTCTGTCCGCTTCCCGGAAGCGCGCCAATCGGACAGCCCCTGGGTGACACACGTAAGTCATTGATTCCATGAAGCCTGACTCCGGCATTGGCTTTGCATTCTCCGCCGCCGTGCGTGAGCGGCTTCTCGTCGTGGATGACAGCGACTCGGTTCGAGAGGCGTACGTGTCCCACTTTCGCCGGTCCGGCTTCGAGGTCGAGAGCGCCGGGACCCTGAAGGAGGCGGCCCGCCTCCTCGCCGGCGCCGTCTACGACGCGGTCATCGTGGACGTCTCGCTGTCCTCCGCGGTCGGGAACGAGGGGCTCGCCATCGTCGCCTACCTGCGCCAGATGCGCGGCCCCCTCCCGGTCGTGGTGCTGACCGCCTACGGGGAGCCCCACCAGGCTGCGGCGGCGGCCCGGCTCGGGGTGGACGTGTTCCTCCACAAGCCGGTCAGCCTGGTCTGGCTCGAGCGCCTCCTGCGTAGCCGCTTCGAGGGCGGAGCACCGGACGAGGCGCTGGCGACCGCCGTCTGAGACCGTCCCGCTAGCGCCGTCTCACCTTCCAGGACGCGTAGTACGTGTCGACCCCGTCGACGAATCCACCGTGACGCGGTTGCCAGCCGAGGCGCGACACCGCCTTGCGGGAGTCCACGTGCTGGTCCAGGGCCAGGCTCGCGGCCAGATCGCCCACGGCCTTCGCCGCCTCCTCGACCGGCACCAGCCGGACCCCGCCCGGGTGGCCGGCGGCGCGCGCCGCCGCCTCGGCCATCTCCCGCACCGTCGAGCGGGACCGGTCGGTGACGTTGAAGATCTCGCCGGCATACCCGCTCTCGGCCAGACGCACGTAGGCGTCGGCCAGGTCGTGCACGTGCACCATGGCCCAGCGATTGGCGCCGTGCCCCACGACCTCGGCCTCCCCCCTCTCGGCGCTCTCGAACCATCGACCGGTGAGGCTGCCGGCCAGCCCGTAGACGCAGCCGGGGCGGATCACCAGGCCCCGCACCCCCGGGTTCTCGAGGACGAGTCGCTCGTGCTCCGGCCGCCAGGACACCATGCGGACCGGCGCTGGCGGCGTCGTCTCGTCGACGAGCCGTCCCCGGGTGTCTCCGTAGACCCAGACACCGCTGGTGTAGAGGATGGTCTTCGGGCGGGCCCCGCGCGTCCCGGCCGCGAGCAGGGTGTCGATGACCGCGCGATCGGGACCCACGACCCCGGCAGCGGAGTCCACCGCCGCGTGAACGAGGACCGAACACTCGTCGAGGACCTGGTGGTAGCGCCCCGGGTGCGTCATGTCGCCGACGACGGGCTCGATCTCGTAGCGCCGGAGACGGGCGGCCTTCTCGGGAGAGCGGACCAGCCCGTGCACCTCGTGTCCGGCCCTCCGCAGGGCGACGGCGACGGCGCCCCCGATGTACCCGCTGGCCCCGGTCACGAAGATCCGCATCTGACTCCTCCTCCGGGCCCTGCGGGCCCTCGGCCATCTTAGCCCCGGCTGGCCCCGGGTTTGCACTCTCTCTCGACGACCGGCCCGAGAGCACCACGACCGGTCGTTTCCGTGGCACGGCAGACACACCGCCGTGGCTCCGGGGGCACAGGAGGAGACCCGATGGGCGTGCACGTGCGACCGGCATCGCTCGGGGACGGCGTGGCCGTCCTCACCCTGCTCGAGGACGTGGGCTACTACCCGGAGCCCATCTCTTTCGCCCACACCTTCCGGAAGACTCTTCACGACCCCCACTTCCTCGTCAGGGTGGCCGAGGAGAGCGGGCGCATCGTCGGGGTCGCGACCCTCTCCCTGCGGTACCGGCTCGGCCTCGGGGGACTGGTCGGCAGCCTGGACGAGCTCGCGGTGGTGCCGGGCGCGCCGAAGAGCGCGCTCCGCCGGCTGCTGCAGGCCACGGTGGGGCGCGCCCGGGCCCTCGGGGCGGTGCAGGTGATCCAGAAGGCCAACCAGAACACCCCCCCCCCGCGCGCGGCACAACTCAGGGCCCGCGCGGCGGCGGCGGCGTCGCTGCCCCGGGGGGCGTGAGGGCCACGCGCATACAATCGACGTCGTGAACGAGAGCTTCGACATCGAGGGCCCGTCCGGGCGCCTCGAGGCCATACTCATGCACCCCTCGTCTTCTCCGGCGGCGGTCGCGGTGGTGTGCCACGCCCACCCGCTGCACGGCGGGATGATGCACTTCAAGGTCGTCTTCCGCGCAGCGAAGGGTCTGCAGTCGGCGGGGCTGGCCGTCCTCCGCTTCAACTTCCGGGGGGTGGGTCGGAGCGAGGGGGCGTACGACGGCGGGCGCGGCGAGGGCGACGACGCCCGGGCCGCCCTCGACGAGATGGCGCGGCGGTTCCCCCGACTCCCCCTCGTCCTGGGAGGCTTCTCCTTCGGGGCAATGGTGGCGCTCCACGTGGGAGCCACCGACGGCCGAGTGGGCGCGGTTTTTCTCCTCGGGTGTCCCGCGAGCTTCGACGATCCCAGCTTCGAGATCGATCGGCCGCCCCCCCTCGACGCCGGAGGCAAGCCCCGCCTGTTCGTCCAGGGAGAGAACGACCGGTTCGGCTCGGGGGAGGCCCTGCGGGCCCTCGTCGAGCCCTGGCCCGAGGGCCGCTCCGTCGTCATCGTCCCGGGAGCCGATCACTTCTTCGACGGGCGCCTGGACGAGATGCAGGGGGCGGTCTGCACGTGGGCCGAGGGCCGGCCCTGGGAGACGCACGAGAGGGGAGGGACGAGATGACGGTGAATCGGCAATGGCGGCTGGCGCGACGCCCGCGCGGCCTGGTGCGGGAGTCGGACTTCAACTGGACCGAGGAGCCGGTCCCGTCCGTCGGCGACGGCCAGGTCCTGGTCCGGAACGTCTTCCTGTCCATGGACCCGACCCAGCGCGGGTGGATGTCGCGCGACACCTACCTCCCGGCGATCGCCATCGGCGAGGTGATCCGCTCCTTGGGCGTCGGTCAGGTGGTGGGCTCGCGTCGTGAGGACTTCCGTCCAGGCGACCTCGTCTCCGGAGGGGTCGGCTGGCAGGACTATCTCCTCACCGACGGTGGTGGTCCCCTTCCCCTGGTCAAGCTTCCCGCCGGTGTCGACATCCCGCTCTCGATGAACGTCCTGGGTCTGACCGGCATCACCGCCTACTTCGGCCTGCTCGACGTGGGCCGGCCCCAGGCGGGAGAGACGGTCGTGGTCTCCGGCGCGGCCGGGGCCACGGGCTCGGTGGTCGGGCAGATCGCCAGGATCCAGGGGTGTCGGGTCGTGGGCATCGCCGGAGGGCCCGAGAAGTGTGCCTGGCTCACGGAGAAGGCGGGCTTCGACGCCGCGGTCGACTACAAGGCGGAGCCCGTGGCCCGGAGGCTCGGCGAGCTCTGCCCGGACGGGATCGACGTCTTCTTCGACAACGTGGGTGGCGAGATCCTGGACGCCGCCCTCGCCAGCCTCGCCCTGCGCGGGCGGGTCGTCATCTGCGGCGCGATCTCCGGGTACAACGAGAAGACGCCGCCGCCCGGACCCCGCAACTACCTCTCGCTCCTCGTCCGGCGCGGGCGGATGGAGGGCTTCATCATCCTCGACTACTGGGACCGCGCGGCCGAGGCCGTGGCCGCGCTGTCACGGTGGGTCGAGGAGGGGAAGATCCACCACGAGGAGGACATCCAGGAGGGGCTGGAGAACGCCCCGAAGACCCTCCTGCGTCTCTTCGAGGGAAGGAACCGCGGCAAGCAGCTCCTGAAGATCGACGATCCGCCGATGCCGACGGGCTGATCGAGCCCCGCAACCAGGCCTTCACTCCCGGCTGCGGCCCCTCGTGCGGATCTGCTCGAGGGTCTCCTCGAGGCGCCCAGCCACGTCGGGCTGCTCGCGGAGCACGTCCCGGGTCTCCGACGGGTCGGCCGCGAGATCGTAGAGCCGATACGGCCGCCCGAAGGGCTCGCCCTTCGGCTCCTCGCGCCCGCCGGAGCCGTCGCCGGCGACGAGCTTCCACTTCCCGTCCCGGATCGCGAACATCCCGCTCACCGAGTGGTGGATCACCGGAGGCCTCTCGAAGCGCTCGTCATCACCGCGCAGCAGAGGGAGCAGGCTGACGCTGTCCTCGGCGGCGTTCTCGGGCAAGGGGCCTCCCACGATCTCGGCCAGGGTCGCGAAGACGTCGGTCAGGCAGACCGTCGTGTCCGACCGGCTTCCCGGCGCGACGACCCCCGGCCAGCGCACGAAGAAGGGCACGCGGTGGCCCGCCTCCCAGATGTCGGCCTTGGTCCCCCGCCAGTGGGCGTTGGCGGTGTGGTGCGCGGGACGGTAGGCCTGGATCGTCGGGTCGGACACGTGATCGTCGCCGGTGGGGTCCTCCTGACGGTACATGAACGAGCCGTTGTCGGAGGTGTAGAGGACGAGGGTGCTCTCGGCCAGGCCGAGGGCGTCGAGCGTCTCCAGGATCTGCCCCACCGTCCAGTCCACCTGCACCACGAAGTCTCCGTAGGGGCCGAGGGCGGTCGTGCCCACGAACCGGCGCGCGGGAAGGACCGGCTTGTGGGGGGCGGTCAGGGGGAAGTAGAGCAGGAAGGGCTCGTCGCGGCCGGCCCGGGAGTGGAGGAACCCCACGGCCTCGCCGAGGAGGTCGTCGAGGGCCTGCTCGAAGCGTAGATCGGCGCCCACGGGGCCGTGACGGAGGAAGGCCGGGAAGTCCTGCGCCGACTGGAGCACGGTGAAGCGGGTGATCTGCCCGTTGCGGACGAAGACGTAGGGGGGGAAGTCGAGGGAGGCGGGGATGACGAAGGAGAAGTCGAAGCCCCGGGTGTGGGGACCATCGCTCACAGCCCGGCTGAAGTCGACATCCTCACGGGCCGCACCCCGAGCGAAGCCCAGGCCCAGGTGCCACTTCCCCACCACCGCGGTGTGGTAGCCGCGATCCTGGAGAAGCGACCCGAGGGTGGGGCGACCCGGCTCGATGAGGGGCGGATCCCACCCATCGAGCACTCCCCGCTTCAGACGCCCCCGCCAGGCGTAGCGCCCGGTGAGAAGGCCATAGCGGGTGGGCGTGCACACCGACGACGGGGTGTGGGCGTCGGTGAAGCGCATCCCCTCCCCCGCCAGGCGGTCGAGGTTCGGGGTGGGGAGGGTCGAGGCCGGGTTCAGGACGCCGACGTCGCCGTAGCCCATGTCGTCGGCCAGGATCAAGACCACGTTGGGCGCCTCGGCAGCGGCGACCCCGCCGGTCAGGAGCAGGAGAACGAGTGCGAGAAGGACACGCATGGCCACCTCGTAGTCCCGAGTCTACGCCAGCTACCAGTCGAGAAGACCCGGGGGGAGGTCCGGCTTCTTCGGCTCGGGAGGCTTCCGCTCCGGGCCGTCGTCCGCGGGCTGCCGGCTGGCGGACGGTCTCTTCGGGGGGGCGAGGTCGGCCAGGAGCCCCAGCCCCAGGCCCGACGAGGACGGTCGCGGGTCCTCGCGCTGGCCGGCAGCAGGGGTGTCCGCGGCGGAGACCACATCCCCGATCACGCGACGCTCGATCTCGTCCACCAGTCCCAGAGGCCTCGGGTCCGCGACGGGGGCAGCGTTGTCGCGAGCCTCCCCGGGGGACGGACCCCGGGTCAGGAGGCGCCCCACGAGTCCGGTCACGAGGGCGGCGATCGCCCAGGGCAGGAGCTCGGTGCTGCCCCCGAGCCACAAGGGCACCCCCAGGGCGTAGGCGGCGAGGACCGGGGCGCTGTAGCGCCAGAACACCGTCCGGCGCTCCCAGGCGTAGGCCGCCGCGTAGAGCGGCAGGGTCAGGTGGGGCCCGAGGCCGGTGGGGGCGACGTGCATGACCCCGAGGCAGAGGAGCGCGGCCAGGACCATTCCCTGGAGATACGCGAGGGCCACCCGGCCCCGCTCGTAGAGATAGGGGAAGGTCGCCCCGGCGATGAGGGCCAGGAGGGCGCCCCCTGCCGGCACCTCCGGCAGGCCCAGCTTCGGCAGCGCCGCGCCACCGTAGACGAGGGTGAAGGCGAGGGCGGAGCCGTTCCGGATCCACTTGGTGAGTCGGCGCTGGGGGATGAAGAGGAGGTCGGCCAGCAGGTAGCCGATGTAGGCGTAGCAGGGCCAGACGTCGGAGAAGGACCGGGTCTTCCAGAAGACGACGAGCGCGAGGCCGAGAGCGGGAAGCGACTCGAACAGTCGTGGCCAGGGCGCCGACGTCTGATACAGGGCTTCGATCGCCTGGTCGGCCTTCACCCCCGGCATCAGGGTGCGCTCCACCCGACGACGCAGCTCGTCGAGAAGGGCGGCGACCCCCTCCTCCTCGGGGAGCCGGCGGTAGGGCTCGGGGTCGATGGGGTCGTGGTAGCGCACGCGGATTCGGGCCGGCTCGGGCAGGGCGCGGAAGTACGGCCAGGCCCGGAAGGCGCCGGTGATGGTCGCCGGGACCAGCGGCGCTCCCGTCTCCCAGGCGAGGCGCGCCGCCCCTTCCCGCAGCCGCTCCTCCAGCCAGCCCGAGCGCGATCGCTTCCCCTCGGGGAAGATGCCGACCAGCTCGCCGGCCTCGACGAGCTCACGGGCCTTCAGGTAGGCGTCCTGGCCCCGTCCGGGACGGACGTCGACCGGGAAGGCCCCGAAGAGGCGCATGAGGGCTCCGAGGAGGGGCACCCGGAACAGCCGGTCCCAGGCCATGAAGCGGATGGGGCGCTCGACCTGGAGCGAGAGGAGCACCGGATCCAGGTAGGACGGGTGGTTGGCGGCGATCACCGCCGGGCCCCTCTCCGGGATCTTCTCCTCGTCGAGGCAGTCGTAGGTGAAGAGGACGCGGAACAGCGCCTCCAGCACGGCGCGCAGCCCGTTTCGAATCATGCGCTGGTCACGGGGCGGCGGGGCCTCCGGCCGACCCCTTCGGGTGGCGCTGCGGAAGGGCCTCCAGGTGGGGACGGACCGCGGCCAGCTCCTCCTCGAGGACGCGAACCAGATCCGGGGCCCCCTCCGTCGATCCCGAGCGGCCGAGGACCTCGAGGCGCGCGCACAGGTCGGCCATGCGCCGGCACCCGAGATTCCCGCAGCTGCCGAGGAAGCTGTGGGCGGTCCGCTCGAGCTGGCTCGCGTTCCCCTGGGCCGCCTTGCGGAGGGCGTCGAGGCGCACCGGGGCCAGGCGCAGGAAGACGCCGACCACCTCGTCGATCAGGGTGCCATCCTGGTCCACCGCCATCAGACCCTGGATGACGGCGTTGTCGAGCAGGTCGCCCGGCTCCGCGGGAGACGGCGCCGGCCTCGGGGGGGGCGGCGGAGAGGGCACGTGGACCCACCGCTTCAAGACCGCCTCGAGGGTCTGCGGCGTGACCGGCTTGCTGACGTAGTCGTCCATCCCCGCCTCGAGGCAGCGCTCGCGGTCGCCCTTCATGGCACTGGCGGTCATGGCGATGATCGGCGTGCGGCGGTCGTCGCCCTCCTGCTCGCGGATGCGGCGGGTCGCCTCGAAGCCGTCCATCTCCGGCATCTGACCGTCCATCAGCACCGCGTCGTAGCGCGTCCGCCGACAGGCCTCGACCACCTGGTGCCCGTCGTCCGCCAGCTCCACGCGGTAGCCCAGCTTCTCGAGCAGCCCGACCGCGACCTTCTGGTTGATCTCGTTGTCCTCGGCCACCAGGACCCGGGCGCCGGTGGGGGGCCGGGCCTCCCGCAGGCTGTGGCGGGTGACGAGCGCCCGCTCACGGGGTGAGCGGCCCGGGGTCAGGACCTCGACGAGGCAGTCGTAGAGGTCGGTCTCGTCCACCGGCTTGGTCAGGTAGGCCGAGATGCCGATGCGCGCGGCCTCGGCGCCGTGCCCCCTCTGCCCGATCGAGGTGAGGAGCACGAGCCGCACCCCCGCGGCACCCTTCTCGGCCTTGATCGCGCGGGCGAGGCTCAGCCCGTCCATGCCCGGCATCTTCATGTCGAGGATGGCGAGGTCGAAGGCCTTCCCCGAGGCCGCCGCCTCCCGCAGCGTCTGGAGCGCGGCCTTTCCGCTCTCCTCCGTCGTCACCCGGAGCCCCCAGTGGCCGAGCTGCTGGCGGAGGATCTGCCGGTTGGTGGCGTTGTCGTCGACCACGAGCACGAGCCGGCCAGCCAGACGAGCGGGAGGCGCGGGGATGGGCACGTCCTCCCGGGCCTGGCGCTCGAAGCGCGCGGTGAACCAGAAGGTGCTCCCCCGTCCGGGCTGGCTCTGCACGTCGATCTCCCCGTCCATGAGCTGAACCAGCCGCTTGGAGATGGCCAGACCGAGACCGGTGCCCCCGTAGCGCCGGGTCGTGGAGCCGTCGGCCTGGACGAACGACGCGAACAGCTCCGACCGGATGCCGGGATCGATGCCGATGCCGGTGTCGCGCACCTCGAAGCGTACGAGGGCCGACTTCTGGTCCGACTCCGCGAGGGTGACCCTGAGAACCACCTCGCCCTTCTCGGTGAACTTCACCGCGTTGCCCACGAGGTTGGTCAGGATCTGCCGCAGGCGGCCGGGGTCGCCGCGCAGGGCGTTCGGCACGTCGTGCCGGATGAGACACAGGAGCTCGAGGCCCCGGACCTGCGCCGCCTCCGCGAACGAGCCCAGCACCTCTCGCACCGCCCGGCGGAGGTCGAAGTCGACCACCTCGAGGTCGATGCGGCCCGCCTCGATCTTGGAGAAGTCGAGGATGTCGTTGATGATCTCCAGCAGGGCGCGCCCCGAGCTGTCGATGAGGTCGGCGTACTCACGCTGCTCGGCGTTGAGGTCGGTGTCGAGGAGGAGGCGGGTCATCCCGATCACGCCATTCATGGGCGTGCGGATCTCGTGGCTCATGTTGGCCACGAACTCCGACTTGAGGCTGGAGGCCTCGAGGGCCGCCTGCCGCGCGCGCACCAGCAGGTCGATGCTCTGCACCGCCAGCACCATGCCCTGGACGCTCCCGCGCGAGTCGCGCCAGGGGTGCGCCGTCCAGCGCAGCCACACCCGGGAGCCGTCCGCACGCTCCAGCGCGTCCTCCGGCTCGGAGACCACCTCGCCCTCGAGCACGCGGCTGAAGACCTCGTCGTACCGCGCGGGCATGTCGGGCCAGAGCTCCCGGAGCGACCGCCCGACCACCGAGGGCTCGTCCACGCCCACGTAGCGCAGCCACCGGCCGCTGTGGGCGACGTGGCGGCCCTCGTGGTCGAGCACGGCCATGGCCACGGGGGCGTGGGTCACGATCTGGCGCAACTGCTCGCGCTCCCGCTCCACTGCCTGCTCGAGCAGCTTCCGGTCGGTGATGTCGCGGGCCACCGCCAGGTAGCCGGTGAACTGCCCGTCCTCGAAGGCCAGCTGGATGCGCTGGCCCAGCCAGAGCTCCTGGCCGGACCGGGACACCATCGGGAACTCGCAGTAGGTGTTGGGGATCCCCTGATGGCGCTGATCGTCGTAGAAGCGCCGCGCCTGCTCCTGGTAGTCGGGACGCACGCGCTCGCGGAAGTCGCGGCCGCGCAGATCCTCCTTGGAGAAACCGAGGGCATCCGCCACTGCCGGGTTCACGTAGTTGAAGCGTCCCTCGGCGTCGGTCCGGTAGATGAGATCGTCGGCGGACTCGACGAGGAGCCGGTAGCGTTTCTCGCGGACACGGAGACCGTCCGTCGCCTCGCGCTCCGTGCGGAGCTCCGCCTGCCGCGCCGCGACGGCACGAGCGGCTTCGGTGGCGCGGTGGCGGAGCCTCAGCGCCCAGGCGAGGGCGGCGGCGGCGGCGACGAGAAGGGCGACCTCGACCGGCGTCATGGGATGGGAAGGGCCTCCGGGGGAAACAGTAACCGCCGTCTCCGGGGGGGTCAAGGAAGCCGCCGGCCGGCCCACACCCGGCCTGCAGCAGTCAACGGCCCGCCTTGACCTCGCGCCGAGTTTGTGGATACCGTGGGTGCTGTCCATGGAGCTCGGGGCAACGCGCCGGATCTCGATCGTGGTGGCCGTCCTTCTCGCCGCCGCGATGCTCGTGGCCCTGGCCGGCTCCTCGGCGCACGCCGACCATGGATGCCTGGTCGACCGGCAGTGCCCGGCGTGTCGCTGGGCCGCGGAGAGCGTGGCCCTCGCTCCCGCCCCGCCGGACCTCCCCGCGCTCGAGGGCGCCGAGCTCGTCTCACCCGCGGAGACGGAGCGGCCGGCCCAGCGGGTCGGCCCGCCCCCTCGCTCGCGGGCCCCGCCCCGGGGCTGAGTCAGCGCCCTCCGCACCTCCGCCACCGGCCCGATGCGCACCGGGCCTCTCGCGACTCGACGGTTCAGGTCGGCCGCTCGCATCGAGAGCCCGGTCTGAGGTGGCAGAACTCGCGGGGTGGCCCCGGGGCTCCGTCTCCCCCAGGGCCTCACGGAGCACGAGAATCCGGGGCACGCTCGACCGAGATGGAGGAGAATCGAGTCTCATGCGATCCAACCCGAGCCAGATCGGTCTGACCCTGGTGGCGCTGTGCGCCGTTGCCCCATGGGCACTTGCCCAGACACCTTCCCCGCCACCGGCCCCGGGGCCACCGGCGAGCGGGTCGTCGGCCGCCGCCTCGTCGGCGCCCCCCGAGGTCGCCGCCCTCGGAGAGCGGATGGCCTCCCTCCGCCAGGAGCTCGAGACTCTCGAGCAGGAGATCGAGACGCTGCGGCCCGGGGTCGACCCGGCGGCCGCCGACAACGACCCGGCGGCCGCGCGGATCGCCGCGCTCGAGCAGCGCCTCGAGGAGGTGGAGGCCGAGCTGCGTCTGCTCCGCCGGGAGGCCGCGATCCAGACCCCGCCCACGTCGACCGGACCGGCGGGGCCCGCCGACCCCGCGGGTCTGCAGACGCTCAGCCTGGCCGGAGACACCGGCCAGGTGTCGTCCGGGACCGCCTTCAACCCGTCCATCTCCGTGATCCCGGACGGCGTCTACTCCAACGACGACCGCAACGGCGCCGCTGGCGAGATCGCCTCCGGCGCGGACGGCTTCCACGCCCACGGCGCCGGGGACGGACACACGCACGGAGGGGGCGTCGACCCGGGCTTCAGCCTGCGCGAGGCCGAGATCACCTTCTCCGGGGCCGTGGACCCGTACTTCGACGTCTGGGCGATCTTTGCGGTGGCGGGAGGGGAGTTCGAGGTCGAGGAGGCCTACGTCCTGACCCGGAAGTTCATCCCCGGCCTCCAGCTCAAGTTCGGCAAGTTCTACAGCGGGATCGGGTACGTCAACCGGCAGCACCCGCACCAGTGGGACTTCGTGGATCAGGCCCTCCCCTACGACGCCCTCCTCGGGGGCGCCCTCAACGAGACGGGGGTGCAGCTCACCTGGCTGCCCAACCTCCCCTTCTACACGCAGCTCGGGGTCGAGGCGCTCCAGGGCGAGAACGAGGGGTTGGCGCAGCAGATCGGCGAGACCGACGCGACGCCCTGGTTCTCCTCGAAGGCCGGACCGCGCCTCGTCACCGCCTTTCTGAAGGTGTCCCCCGACGTCGGCTACAGCGACACCCTCCAGGTCGGGACATCGTACGGCCACTCGAGCCAGCAGCAGGAGCTCCACGACGAGAACGAGGACGGGATCGTGGACGAGGCCTTCCAGGGCCACGCGCAGCTGTTCGGGCTCGACGCCGTCTGGAAGCACGACTCGCCCCGGCAGTACGGGCAGGGCGATCTGACGGTGCAGGCCGAGTATCTCTACCGCGTGAAGGACCTCGACCTCGTGGCCGAAGCGGACGCGCCGGTCGCCGGCGGTCCGGTGAGGTTCAAGCAGGACGGCTTCTACGCCCAGGCGATCTACGGCGTCCTCGCACGCTGGACGGCGGGGGTGCGCTTCGACGTCATCGGCCTGACCAATGCGATCGAGGGCCCGGAAGGATCGCTGGGCTTCGAGGCGTCGCGCCGCTACACCGCCGACCTCACCTTCAACCCGACCGAGTTCTCGCGCCTGAGGGCGCAGGTCGCGCACGGGGAGTTTCACGTGGGCGGCGTGAAGGAAACCTACAACCAGCTCTACGTGCAGTTCCAGATGAGCCTGGGCGCGCACGGCGCCCACCGGTTCTAGGGCGGGGAGGCCCAGCCATGACCAGGAAGTTGCTCGCGTCCGCCGTCCTCTCCGCCGTCGGCGTCGCCTCCGCCGGGGCCGCCGTCAACGTCGTCGCCACCACGTCGAGCATGGGGATGCTCGCCCGCACGGTGGGGGGCGACGCGGTGAAGATCACCGTCCTCTCGCCTCCCGACCGCGACGCCCACTACCTCCTGGCACGGCCGAGCATGATGGTGGCGCTCCGGCGCGCCGACCTGCTGATCGCGGTCGGCGCGGAGCTCGAGATCGGCTGGCTGCCCGCGGCCCTCCAGGGCGCCTCCAACCCGAAGATCCTGCCCGGGCAGAACGGCTACTTCGAGGGGGCGGCCCAGATCGACCTCATCGAGGCCGGCCAGACGGCCGACCGCGCCCGGGGCGACGTGCACCCCATGGGCAACCCCCACTACTATACGGACCCGGAGCGCATGGCACAGGTGGCGCAGGGACTGGCGGGACGGCTGGGCGCGTTCGACCCGGCGCACGCGGCGGTCTTCACCGCCAACGCCGCGGCCTTCGCGGCCGCGGTCGCCGCGCGCGTGCCGGGCTGGAAGCAGGAGGCCGCGGGGGCGCCCGGCGTCGTGGCGTACCACAAGGACATGAACTACCTGACCGAGCTCCTCGGGGTGCCCATCCTCGGCTACGTCGAGCCGCTGCCGGGGATCCCCCCCACCGCGTCTCACCTCCAGGGGCTCGTCCAGGGCCTGAAGGGCCGCGAGGGCATCATTCTCTACAACTCGTTCCAGTCCGCGGACGGGCCGGACTTCCTGGCCAAGAGCCTCGGCTGGCCGACGCGACAGCTGCAGCTCGAGGTCGATCTCGACGCCGAAGGAGCGGCCTACCTCGAGCACATGGACCGCTGGGTCGCGGCGATCGCGAGTGCAAAGCAGTGAGCGAAGCGATCCTCGACGTCGACTCCCTCGTCGCCGGCTACAAGGCGCCGGTCGTCGGCCCCGTCTCCTTCCGCCTGGCGGACGGCGAGATCGTCGGACTTGCCGGACCCAACGGATCCGGCAAGTCCACGATCCTGGGCGCGATCATCGGCAAGAGCCGCATCTTCTCCGGGAGCGTGCGGCGGCGCCCGGGGATCAAGGTGGGGATCCAGGGCCAGGCCCCGGTGCGGCTCACCGAGATGCCGATCACGGGGAGAGACTTCCTGAGGATCACCGGGGCCCACCGCCACGCCGTCCCACCGCCTCTGCAGCCCCTGCTCTCGAAGCGCCTCGACCTCCTGAGCGGAGGCCAGTACCAGCTGATGAACGTCTGGGCGTGCCTCGGGTGCCACGCCGAGCTCGTCCTCCTCGACGAGCCGACGAACAACATGGACCCCCACGCCACCGCGAGCCTCGTGGAGGTGCTCAGGCTCTCGCGCGAGAGCGGCCGCGGGGTCCTGGTCATCAGCCACGAGCACGACTTCCTGGAGGACGTCTGCACGCGCCTCGTGGAGGTGCGGCCGTGAGCTTCCACGACATCTTCGACCAGATGTTCCTGTTCCCGTTCCTCAACGGGCTCGTGCTGGCCGTTCTCCTGCCCCTCCTGGGGGCGTGGATCCGGCTCCGCGAGGAGTGGCTGGGGGCGCTCGGCCTCGCCCAGATCTCCGCGGCCGGCGTCGTGCTGGGCGCGATCGTCGCCGAGCCGGGGACGCTCGTCGCCCTGGCCGCGGCCGCGGTGGCGGCGGCGGCGAAGGCCTTCCTCGGACGCGCCGGCAACGACTCGTACGCGGTGATGATCCTCGTCGGCTGGTCGGCGGCGCTCATCGGGGCCTCGGTGAGCGCTCACGGCGACGAGCTGGGACGCGCGCTCGTGCAGGGTCAGCTCTACTTCACCGGCCGGGAGGAGCTGATGGGAATGCTCGCCCTGGCCGTGGTCGCCGCCGTGCTCCTGCCCTGGCTGTCGCCGCGGCTGCTCCTCGGGCGGTTCTTCCCCGACCACTTCCGGGCCAACGGCGTGCCGAACCCCCACCACGACGTGATGTTCGACGTGCTGGCGGCGGTGACCCTGGCCCTGGCCGCCACCGCCATCGGGGTGATGGCCGCCTTCGCTCTCGTGTTCATCCCGCCGTGGATCGCCTTCCGGGTCGCCCAGGGCTGGCGCAAGACGCTCGTCTGGTCGGCGGGACTCGGAGTCGTGGCCTACCTCATCGCCTTCGTGGCCGCGATCCGCCTCGACCAGCCTTTCGGACCCGTGCTGGTGGCGGTGCTGCTGGTGCTGGCCTTCGCTCGGTCGTTCGTCCGAGGCTGAGCGAGACCTCTATTCCACGGAGGGATCGGACGGGAGGCCGAGCTTCTCGTAGAGGCCACGCCGGCCCGCCTTGTCGCCGTCCATGATGCGGCGGGCGTAGCGAGCCACGTCGGCGGCCACCGCGCGGGGCACCACCAGGACACCGTCCCCGTCGGCCACGATGACGTCCCCGGGCATGACCAGGACCCCGCCGCAGACGATGGGCCGGTTCACGGACTCGATCTCGTTGCGCCCCGGGCGGATGCCCCGTCCCGGGTGACGGAAGTACAGGGGCACGCCCTCGGTGATGATCTCGTCGGTGTCGCGGGAGGTGGCGTTGGTGACCACGCCCACCATCCCCGCCAGCTTCCAGGCGAGGATGTTGTTGGAGCCGATCGAGCCCACGTCCGCGGCCACGGCGTCGTCGAGGACGAGGGCGGTCCCGGGACGGATGAGCCCCATGAAGGGCTCGGGGGAGAGCTCCTCGTACCACCTGCCGGCCCAGGCGTCGTACTCCTCCTCGGAAAGGCGCCCGGCCCAGGCGCGCTGGGTGGGCACGTAGCGCGCGGTGACGGCGATGCCGACGAAGCGGTGGGTGAAGTCCCTGGCGTCCTTCCACAGGGGGTGGATGGCCGGCTCCATCAGGCCGACGCCGGGCAGGCCGACGGCGTCCATGCCGTCGGTGCAGTCGGCGACGCGGAGGCCGTCGAACAGCTGGAGAAGCTCCTTGTCCTGGGCCGCGGTGTAGACCGTGGTCTCGATGAAGCCCTTGCCGGAGCGGAGGTCCGCGTCCTCGGCCTGGGCGCGGACGGTCGGGGCCGCGGCCAGGAGAGCGGCCGCGCTCACGAGCGCGCACGTTCTGGTCATGGTCCGTCGCCTCCCTGCACCGAGTGATAGTAGCGTCCCAGCCAGCCGACGATGGCCTTCCTCATCTCCAGCGTGTCGAAGGCCCCGTCGCTGCGGTAGACGACCTTCCCCCCGGGGGCCACGACGATGGTGTGCGGCAGGTTGCCCGCCCACTCCGGATCCACCGCATCGATCAGGGCGTAGGGGTCGCCCTCGTCGAAGGCGTAGTTGCGGGTGGAGGCCTGCTGCTCCTTCAGGAACTCGAGGGCCTTCTCCCGCTTCTCCGGCGCGTCGGCGTCGATGGTCACGACCTCGAAGTCGCGTCCGCGGTAGATCCGGTGGACGGAGACGAGGTCGGGGAACTCGATCACGCAGGGCCCGCACCAGGTGGCCCACACGTTCACGAGACGCAGCTTCGGCGAGTCGTTGCGCGTGAGGGCCTCGATGCCCTCGGTGTCGATCGTCTCGAGGGTCACCGGCTCGTTGGCCCACTCCTCGTACCCCTTCTTCACCCACTCCCGCTTCTCCGACCACTTGATGGAGCAGCCGAAGACCTTGGTCGTCTCCACCGGCACCGGCCTGCCTCCGAGCACGGCCTCGATCGCGTCGCGGGCATCGGTCGTGGTGGCCTTGGACGGGTCCTCGTTGTCGTCGATGCGGCCGACGAAGCGCAGCCTGCGCTCCCGGTCGAGGACGAAGACGTGGGGGGTCGCCTTCGGTCCGTACTCCCGCGACATGGCCTGCGTCTCGCCGTCGTAGAGATAGGGGAAGGTGAAGCCCCGGTCCTCCGCTCGGATCTCCATGTCCGCGAGGGTGTCACCCATGTCCGACCAGCCCTGCTCGTCGAGGCGCACCGCGAGCGGGTCGTTCGGCGAGACCAGCACGATCTGGACGCCCCGGTCCCGGTAGTCCGCGTCGAGCTTCAGGATGCGCTCCTCGTAGGCCTGGGCGGTGGGACAGTGGTTGGCGGTGAAGATCAGGACGAGAACCTCGGCGTCGGCGAAGGAGGCCAGCGAGTACCGCTGGCCGTCGATGCCGGGCAGGTCGAAGTCGGGCGCGGGGGCGCCGATGGCCAGGGTCACGGGCCCCTCCGCGGCGGGAGATGGCGCGGCCAGCGCCCCCGAGAGGGCGAGGGCGACGAGAGCCGCGCAGGGAAGACGTCGGGTCATGGGGGCCTCCATGGTTCGGAGCACGACGAGAGCCGCAGTGGCGGCGATCCTAGCATGCCTCGCAGGCCGTAGAATGGACCGCCATGCCCGACGCCGACCCCACCGCGGCCGCCCGCGCGTTCCTGGCCGAGGACCCGGACCCCGAGACGCGGACCGAGCTGCAGGAGCTCCTCGGGCGCGCCGAGGACGGGGACGAAGAGGCCCGCCGCGAGGTCGCGGACCGGTTCTCGGGGCCCCTGGAGTTCGGGACGGCCGGCCTGCGGGGACGGGTCGAGGCCGGCCTCGCGCGGATGAACCGCCTGGTGGTCATGAAGGCCACCCGAGGCCTCGGGGCCCACCTCCTCGACGAGGGCGCGAGGGGCGGCCCCGATCCGTGCCAGCAGGGTGTCACCCTGGGCTTCGACGGGCGTCGCTCGAGCCGCCAGTTCGCGGAGGACGCGGCCGCCGTCCTCGCCGGGCTCGGGATCCCCGTGCACCTCTTCCCCGACCCCGTGCCGACGCCGCTGGTCTCCTTCGCGGTCCCTCGCCTGGGGACGGCGGCCGGGGTGGTGATCACCGCCAGCCACAACCCCCCCCACGACAACGGCTACAAGGTCTACCTGGCGACCGGTGCCCAGATTGCCCCGCCCGTGGACGCCGCGATCGCCGGCCACGTCGCCGCCGCGCCACGCCTCGACGCCATCGACCGCAAGACGCCAGCGGAAGCGGCGGCGGCCGGCCTGCGACGGCTGGTCGACGCGACGGACCGCGCCGTGGAGGAAGCCTATCTCGACGGGCTGGCCCGGGCCGCGCTGCACGAGACGGAGTCGACCCCCCTGCGGATCGCCTACACCGCGCTCCACGGCGTGGGACATCGTTTCGTGGTCCGGGCCCTGGCCCGCTCCGGCTTCGAGGGGGTGGCCTCGGTGCCGTCGCAGTCGGATCCGGATGGGGCCTTCCCGACCGTTCGCTCCCCCAATCCCGAGGAGCCGGGGACGATGGAGCGCGTCCTGGCCCTGGCCGCGGAGACGGGAGCGGGGCTGGTCCTCGCCAACGATCCCGACGCCGACCGTCTCGCCGCGGCCGTCCCCGACCCGGTGGCCGGCGGCTACCGCATGCTGAGCGGGAACGAGATCGGCGTGCTCCTCGCCGACGACGCCATCGAGCACGCCGACACCGGGAGCCGCCGCAAGCTGGTCGTCACCACCGTCGTCTCCTCGAGCCTCCTCTCGCACATCGCTCGCGACCGGGGCGTCGCCTGTCGGGAGACACTGACCGGCTTCAAGTGGATCGCGCGAGCCGCCCTCGACGCGGAGGCACAGGGGATGGCCTTCGTGTTCGGCTACGAGGAGGCCCTCGGCTACACCGTGGGACCGCTCGTGCGCGACAAGGACGGCATCGGGGCCGCGCTCCGCCTGGCCGAGCTCGCGCGCTTCCTCAAGGGTCGGGGACAGACCCTGCTCGGCCGGATGGACGAGCTGCTCGTCGCCCACGGCCTGCTCCACCCGGTCCAGTGGTCGGTCTCACTCCCCGGTCTCGAGGGTCGGAAGCGGATCCGAGCGGCCATGGAGACCCTTCGCTCGCGACCGCTGGAGCGCATCGGTCAGAGCCCGGTCGTGCGCGTCCTCGACGCGGCGGCGGGTGAGGAGACGGTGGATGGGGAGCGACGGGAGACCGCTCTCCCCCGCTCCGACCTGGTGACCTTCGAGGCCGCGGACGGGGCGCGGCTCACCGCCCGCCCGAGCGGCACCGAGCCCCGGATCAAGTTCTACCTGGAGCTCGTGGGGGAGGCGGACACCGTCGCCGGAGTCGCCCCCGCCCGCGCCCGGCTCGAGCAGGAGGGCCAGGCCCTGAGAGAGGCGCTGATGCGCGACCTGGGCCTGGCCTGAGCCAGGGAGGGAGAGGAGCCCATGGGCGACGTGGTGCGAAGGAGAATGCAGACGGAGGCCGGGCTGGCCCTGGGAGCGTTGGCTCTGGGGGGGCTGGCCCTGGCCGCGCCCACCGCCTCGGAAGGGACCCGTGGCCCGGGGGCTCGGGACCATCGGACTCGCAACGTCCTCGTCGTCACCCTCGACGGCCTGCGCTGGCAGGAGCTGTTCTCAGGGTACGCGGTGGAGCTGAACACCGAGGAGAGCGGGGGCGTGGGCTCCCCGGACACCCTCGCCCATCGGTTCGACGCCGCGACCCCCGAAGCACGGCGCGAGGCGCTTCTCCCCTTCTTCTGGAGGGTGATCGCTCGGGAAGGCCAGATCTTCGGCGACGCCTCGCAGGGAAGCACGGTGCGGGTGGCGAACGGGCTCTGGTTCTCCTATCCCGGGTACAGCGAGCTCCTGACGGGCGTCGCCGACCCGCGCATCGACAGCAACGCCCGTCGGACGAACCCCAACGTCAACGTCCTCGAGTGGTTGAGCCGCCGACCGGGGTTCGAGGGCCGGGTGGCCGCGTTCGCCTCCTGGGACGTGTTCCCCTTCATCCTCGCGACCGAACGCTCCGGGCTGCCGGTCAACGCCGAGGGCCCGCCGGTCGCCGATGCCCAGAGCGACCGCGGGCGGCTGCTCAACGAGTTCGCGGCTGATCTTCCGGCCTACTGGGGAAGCGCCCGATTCGACGCGGTGGCCATGCAGGGTGCGCTCCACTCCCTGCGGACCCGGCAACCTCGGGTTCTCTACGTGGCGTTCGACGAGACCGACGAGTGGGCGCACGAACGACGCTACGACCTCTATCTCGACGCCGCCCACCGCTCGGACCGCTTCCTGCGGCGGCTCTGGGAGACCGCCCAGTCTCTCCCCGCCTACCGGGGGCAGACCGCCCTCGTCGTGTCCACGGACCACGGCCGCGGGGACACCCCTCACGACTGGACGGACCACGGCGAGAGGGTGCCCGCCGCCGAGCGCATCTGGATGGCGGTCATGGGTCCGGACACCCCTGCCCTCGGCGTGCGGGCCGGGGTCACGGCCACCCAGGGGCAGCTGGCCGCCACCGTGGCCCGCCTCCTCGGAGAGGACTTCCGGGCCGACGTGCCCGCCGCCGCCCCCCCGCTGCCCGGGGTCACGCACGAGTCGCCCGGGAGACGGTCGCGACGACGTGACCCGTGAGGCGGCCCACGGTAAACTCGGGCCCGCTCGAATCCAGCGGGCGGGCATGAGTTCACGACGGCCGAAGAACGACCACGTTGAGGGGGCTCCCGACCCGCACCTCGTCGGAGGGGTGCTGCCGGAGAACCGGGCGGCGCAGACCTTCCTGAACCGCTGGGTGCGACGGGGGCTCCTCGCCGGCTTCGGCGTCGCCTTCACCGTGCCCTACCTCTCCATCCTCAACGACGTGCACGTGGAGGGAGACGAGATCCTCCCCGAGCTGCCCCGGCGAAACGTGGTGTTCCTGGCCAACCACCAGACGTACTTCATGGAGGCGCTCGCCTTCTTCGACCTGGTCTACGTCCGCCACCAGTTCCCTCTCGAGGACCCGCTCCTCCGTTTCTCGGCGGCGGAGGAGACGATGAAGAAGAACCTCCTCACCGCCCTCATGACGCTCGCGGGGGGCGTGACCTTCAAGAGGAGCTTCCGGGACGGCGGGATCGACGTCCGGCGTGGGGTGGACCTCGACGGCGTCGCCCGCGTGCAAGAGGCGATCTCCCAGGGATGGCTGCTGCACTTCCCGGCCGGGACCACGCGCAAGGGAGCCCCCCTGCGCGCAGGGGTGGCGCGGCTGCTTCACCAGACCCGGGCGATCGCGGTCCCGGTTCGGGTGGACGGCTTCCGCCAGGTGCTGCTGCACAAGCAGCTGCCCGGCAAGCTGTTCAAGAGCCTGTCGATCAGGATCCACCCGGAGATGGACCTGGACGGCTTCTACACCGCGCCCTACTCGAAGGCCGGCGGCGCGTGGGTCCTCGAGGAGCTGGAGGCCCGCATCGGCGACCCCGCCGAGGCGTGAGAACGCGGCAGGGCTCGGCGGGCGGGGTCCCCGGCGAGGACCCTGCTTCACTTCGAAGCCTCCGGGCCCGCAGACGGGGTGCACGCCGAGCCCACGGGGCAAGTGAGGCGCGAGCCTAGTAGTTCTCCGGGCGCAGGGCCATGCCGGCGGCGTAGTGGGACTGGATCTCGGCCAGGTCCTTCTCGTAGTCGCCGGTGGGGCGAAAGAGCGGGCCGAGTCGGATCACCTTGCGGGGATAGTCGAAGGCCACGAGGAGGAGAGGCACCTCCGCCGCGACCGCGATCCGGTAGAAGCCGGACTTCCACTTCTTCGACTTGCTGCGGGTCCCCTCGGGGGCGATGACCAGCATCAGCCGCTCGCCCTCGCGGAAGGCCCGGGCCGAGTCCTCGGCGATCCCGGCCGCCTTCGAGCGGTCGATGGCGATCCCGCCGATGGAGCGGAGGAAGACGCCGAGCGGCCACCAGAAGAGGGTGTGCTTGCCCAGGAAGCCGGCCTTGAGCTGCAGGGCGAACTTCGCCCACAGGCCGGTGAGGAAATCCCAGTTCGAGGTGTGGGGGGCCACGAGGAGGATCATCTTCGGCTCGTCGGGAACCGCTCCCTCGAAGCGCCAGCCCCGCAGCCGCATCATGCAGCGACCGAGGGCCGCGGTGAGCGGTCCGTGCGTGCGGGGTACGGCGTCGCCGACCCTGGGCCGGTGCGCATCGTCCCGGAGCGCCATCCTGGTCAGCCTCCTCGGGCAGGGTCGCTGGCGTCGCCGGAGCCGGTGGGAACGATCGCCGACAGGCCCCGGCGCACCCGCGCGAGAGCCGCATCTCCGAGGAGACGCAGCTCGTGCAGTCGCTTCGGCTGCGCCTGGCGGACGGCGGACGCGGCCAGGACGTCGACGACCACGAGGTCGGCCGCGGTCACGAGGCGGCGCCACTCGGCCCTTCGCGAGAGGGGGCGCGTCTCGACGAGCACCTCGTCCCCCCGGAGCCCTCCGATCAGGGCGGCGGCGAAGGAGAGGAGAAGCTCGGAGCGCGAGACCAGGAGCACCGTCGCCCCCGGGGGCAGGGCGTGCACGAGCGCCGTCTCCTTTGGCGAGAGCTCGAGGTGGATCACCTGGAGGGCGGCGCCCGGAACCAGGCGCGCGACCTTGTCGGCGTGGTACGGCACGGCCAGGGCGAGGGCACCGGAGAGAAGCGCGGGCTCGGCTTCGAGCTCCTCCAGCGTGCAGCCCGAGACCGGCACCCCCAGCGCCTCGCGCACCTCGTGCCCGATGAGCGCGATCGTCTCCGGACGGGGATCCACCACCACCACCCGCTCGGCGGGCGCGGCCTTCAGCCACCGCTCCACCGCGGCCCGAATCTCGGGGGCGCTGTGCCCCTTGCGGAACGCGGTGCGCAGCGCGAGTCGGATCATCTCGTCGAGTCCCCGGGCATCCTCGAGGGTGGACGGTGCCCCCGATCTCACGAAGACCCCGGCCCCGCGCCGGAGCTCGACGTGCCCGGCGGCCTCGAGCTCACGGTAGGCCGCGGACACGGTGTTCGCGTGGAGGCCGAGCCGCCGGGCCAGGGCCCGGACCGAGGGAAGGCGCTCGCCCGGGGCGATGCTCCCCCCGAGGATATTCAGCTCCAGCTGCGCGAGGAGCTGGTCGTGCACCGGAACGCCGCCTTTTCGGTTGAGTACGATGTCCATGAACGCCTCGACGAGGTGGCGCGATTATGGACCGGTGAGGCCGCCGTTTTCCACGCCTCGTCGCTGGCTTCGAGCCCCGCTCAGCGGGCGCGCAGGACGCGCGGCGGAGCGAGCAGGCCGGCCAGGCCCTCCGCCTCCATGAGGCTGAACAGCTGCACCCAGCCCGCGACGACCAGGCGAGAGCCGTCGGGCGCGATCCCGAAGGACTCGGCAGCGACGTCGGGATCGAAGCCAGCGAGCGGTCGGCGCGTGGCGTGGGTATCCTGGCCGGGCACGAAGTCCTGGGCGTAGATCCCGATCGCGCCGCTCTCGTCCTGGCCCACGAAGGCGAGGGCGCGCCCGTCGGGCATCCAGCGGGCCCTCCCCAGGGAGATCGTGGTGCGCCGGTGCGCCTCGACGAGGACCTCGAAGGGCTCCAGCTCGCCGTCCTCCAGGCGGGCGACGAGCAGCCGGGCGGGGTACTTGCCGGTGAAGCTGCGGAAGACCGCGTGGCGCCCGTCCGGGGAGACCTCGGGGATCGTGGCCCGACCCTCGAAGAGCCGGGTGGCGTCGGTGCCGTCGGGGCGGATCTTCCACAGACCCGCCTTCTCCGGGTTTCCCGAGCTGTAGACGATCCACTGGCCGTCGGGGGTGGCGGTCGGGTTCTCCGCGTTGCCCTCGTCGCGCGTCACCTGCCGGGCGGCGCTCCCGTCCAGGTCCGCCATCCAGATCTCGTAGTTGCCGCTGCGGTTCGAGCTCCAGATGATGTGCTCGCCGTCCCGGGTGAAGCCCGGGTCCCAGTTGAGGTGGGCGTCGGTGAGGCGCCGCAGCCGTCCGGTGGCCGTCGAGACCACCCACAGGTTCATGCCCCCGCCACGGTTGGACGAGAAGGCCACCAGCTCGCCGTCGGGCGAGTAGACCGGCTGGCGGTCCGTGGATTCGCCGCGGCTGAGCCAGCGGCCGTCCGCGGTCCCATCGCGCCCGAGCACGGTCTCGCGCAGGTTCTGGCGCGGCGAGCGGGTATCGAAGACGACGCGTCCGTCGCCGAGCACGTCCAGGACCTGCGCGGTCGACGGGCTCCAGAGACGCGAGGTGACCTCTCCGCTCCGTGCCGCCTGTCGAACGAGAAAGCCCGCGCTCCCCGCGGCCGAGGCCACCGACTCGGCCTGGAGGTACACGAGCTCGCCCCCGGCGGTCCACGCGGCCGAGGAGAGGGTGCGCCGGGGATCGGGGGCCGGGACCGACCACGTCTCTCCGCTCTCCACGTCGACGAGGAAGACCGACTGCTGGGCACCGGCGAGGAGCGAGCCGGCAGCGGCCACCATGGCGATTCTGCGGCCGTCGGGCGACCAGCGCGGTGCCCGCATGCCGCCCGGCACCCGGGCCACCTCCCGCCCCCCCGAGCCGTCGGCGGTGGCCAGGCTCACCGAGGTCGTGGTCTGCCCGTCCTCGCTCTCCAGCTTGAGAAAGGCGATCCGCTCTCCGTCCGGCGACCAGTCGCCCTCGCCCGCACCGTCGACGAGGCGGCGGGCTTCCCCTCCCAGGACCGCCGCCCGGAAGAGCGACACGCCGCTCTCGTCGGACCGCGCGAAGAGCACCTGTGTGCCGTCCGGCGAGAACCGCGGGAAGTCGTCGGGACCGCTGGTGAGCGGGGCCTCGGCCTCCCCCGAGACCTGCTTGAGCCAGATGCGCCGCTCTCCGTCGCGGTCGGAGGCGAAGGCGATGGTCCGCTGGTCCGGCGACACCGCCGGAGAGGAGTCGCGACCGGAGAAGCTCATCCAGTTGTAGGCGGGGTTCACCGGCTCGGCCGCCGGGCGCAGCTGCTGCCAGAGCGCGACCGCGCCCAGCGCCACGAGCGCTCCGAGGGCGAAGAGCCCGGCGCGCTCGGCCAGGCGGCGACGCCCCGCGGTCCGCGCCGCCTCCCCGGCGACGTCGGTGGCGTCCCAGGTGCGGGTCGAGCCGGTGGAGATGGCCTCGAGGGCGATCGCCAGGTCGTGGGCGGTCCGGGGGCGGTCCTCCGGCCGCTTCTCCAGGCAGCGGCGGACGATGCGCTCGAGTGCCGGCGAGACGTTGCGGGTCGATTCGAAGAGACTGGGCGGGTCTTCCTTGAGGATCGCGTTCAGGGTCTCCACCGGGCTGGGCCCCTGAAACGCGCGTTTACCGGTGAGCATCTCGTAGAACACGGCCCCGAAGGCGAAGATGTCCACGCGCTCGTCATGGTCGGGCTGCCCGCGAACCTGCTCGGGGGCCATGTAGCCCACGGTGCCCATGACCCGCCCGGGCTCGGTGGAGAGGGAGACCGTCGGCATGTCGCCCTCGGCGGTCGTCACCGCCTCCTTGCGGGCGAGGCCGAAATCCAGGATCTTCACCGTGGACCCGCCGCCGCCGATGAGGAAGATGTTCTCCGGCTTCAGGTCCCGATGGATGATGCCCTTGTGGTGGGCGGCGGCCAGGCCATGGACGATCTGGAGGGCGTACTCGAGGGCCTTGCTGACCGGCAGCGCGCCGTCCTTGAGCCGCTGCCGGAGGGTCTCCCCCTCGAGGAGCTCCATGGCCGCGTAGACCGAGCCCTCTTCCTGCCCGAAGTCGTGGATGGCCAGGATGTTCGGGTGGGAGAGGGCGGCCACGGCCTTGGCCTCTCGCTCGAAGCGCGCGAGAGCGTCGTGGTCCTCGGACAGGTTGCGCGGAAGCACCTTGACCGCCACCTCGCGGTCGAGTCGGGTGTCGCGGGCGCGGAACACGACCCCCATACCTCCCTGCCCGAGCTGGGAGAGAATCTCGTACGGTCCGAGGTGGGTGCCGGGTTCCATGGGCGTGGCCGTTTCGAGCGCAGGGGATTATATCCCCCGTCCCCGCCGCGACCCGCGGCCTCCCGCCGCCGATCGCCGCGCGAGATGTCGATGCGGCGGCGGTGGTGGCCTGCTCAGATCTCGAGCTGTTTCGGGACCCGGGTCAGGCAGCGCGAGTCGCGCTTGCGGACGAGGGCCATGTCCTCGATCCGGACACCGCCGAGGCCCAGGTAGTACAGGCCCGGCTCCACGGTGAGGACGTGACCGGCCCGGAGGGTCGAGGCCCGCTTCCCGACCGAGGGGGCCTCGTGGATCTGCAGCCCGACCCCGTGGCCCGTGCCGTGGAAGAAGCCCTGCATGCGTCCCTTCTGCACGCCCGTCCGGTAGCCCTGCCGCGCGAACAGCGCCTGGATCTCCTCGTGGACGTCCAGGCCCTCCACCCCGTCGCGGACAAGGCGGTGACCGAGGCGCACGCCCTCGTGGACGATGGCGTAGAGCTCGTGCAGCGCGAAGCTCGCCTTGCCCCGCACCACGGTGCGGGTCAGGTCGCCGAAATAGCCCGTCTTCTCCGAGCGGGGGAAGATGTCGATGATGATCGGGGTGTGGGCCCGGATGGGCCCGTGCCCCTCCTCGTGGGGGTCCACCGCCTGGTCGCCGGGGGCGCAGATGGTGTGGGCGGGAACGCAGCCCTCGGCCATGACCCGCGTGTTGATTGCGGAGCGCAGGTCCTCGGCGGTGAAGCGCCGGCCGTCGCGCATCAGCCAGCCCTTGCGGATGCGGCAGGACCTGAGCGCCGCGATCCCCGCCTCGAGTCCGGCTTCGGCGGCGCGGAGGGAGGCCTGGATCGCACGGATCTCGTCCGGTCGCTTGATCTCCCGGTCCGGCCAGAACGGATCCGGCACGAGGTCGAGGCGGAGGCCTCGCTCGTCCAGCTCCAGGGCCAGGCCCAGGGGAAAGCTGGCGGGCACCTCCACCCGCTTGATTCCCAGCAGCTCCAGGGCGCGGGCGATGACGTCGGCGGGGAGGGCCTTCCTGCCGTTGCTCTCGAGGGGCGCCGCGACCCTCGACCACGACATCACGCGATCGACCCGGGCCTGCTTGCGGGCCCGGTCCATCTCGAGATCGCTCATCACGAGGATCTTCCTCTTTCCCTTCTGGATGAAGAGGAACGGATCGGGTGCGAAGAACCCGGTGGGGTACAGGATGTCGGCCTCGGTCTCGGAGGCCGCGTAGAGGAGACGTGCGGGAGGTCGGCGGGCCGCCTTCTTCTTCTGCATGCGCCTAGTCTACCGCCGACGGGGGCGGGCGCCGCGGTGGGCCGGCCTTGTCTCAGCCCCTCGAGGTCGGCGAACGGCCGACGGAGAGGACGAACACGAGGACGAGCCCGGCGAGACAGACGCCGGCCAGGGAGACGGTCCTCCAGAAGTCGCCCGGGTCGCGGCTCAGGGCGGAGGCCTGGAGGGCCAGCAGGGCCATGAGGGGAAGGAGCCTCGGGTCGCGGGAGCGGACGTACTGAACGAGGGCCACCACCGTGGCCGCGACGAAGGCGCCGATCACGCCGGCGCCACCTCCACCAGGGCGTCGAAGAAGGTGGCGCCACCCCCCATGTCGGTCAGCTCCTGGCTGGTGACGGCGTTGGCGTTGCGGCCACCCGGGCACATCTTGGCCCACCAGATCGAGAGGCCCACCACGAGCCCGGGACGGGCGGCGTCGCAGACGCGGGCCCGCGCGAGGAACGTGCCGCGGTCGTTGAAGACTCGGACCATCTGCCCCTCCGTGATCTCCCGGGCCCCGGCATCACGGGGATGGATCGTCACGGTGGCCTCGCCCTCGCGGCGCACGAAGACCGGCTGGGCGGAGAAGGTGGAGTTGAGGAAGTGGTGGGCGGGCGGGGAGATGAAGGCGAGGGGGTACCGCTCGGCCAGCTCCGGGGCGCTGGACACGCTCTCCCGTGGCGGGTGGTAGCCGGCCACGGGATCGTGCCCTTCCCGGGCAAGGGCCTCGGAGCGGAGCTCGCACCGGCCCGACGCGGTCGGGAAGTCGCCCTCGGCGAACGGGGTGAAGGGGGCAGGGACGCTCAGGCGGACCGAGCCTTCCTTCTCCAGCCTCTCCAGGGTGATCCCCTCCAGGCGCGGGTGGTCCCAGTCGAAGGCCTGCCGCGCCAGCTCCTCGTCGGTGTCCCGCAGGCAGGGGTGGTCGAGGCCCATGCGCGCGGCCAGCCTCCGGAAGACCTCGGTGTTGGGCAGGGCCTCCCCCCGGGGCGGGATCGCGGGGCGGCTGAGGCTGACGTAGAGGTGCCCGTAGGACTTGTGGATGTCGTAGTGCTCGAGGGTCGTGGTGGCGGGAAGGACGACGTCGGCGAAGTCGACGGTGTCGGTGGGGAAGAGCTCGTGGACGACGGTGAACAGGTCCTCGCGGGCCAGACCCCGCTGGACGGCGTCCTGCTCCGGGGCCACCGCCGCCGGGTTCGAGTTGTAGACGAACAGGGCCTTCACCGGCGGATCGAGCGCCTCGTCGGTGAGGATCCGCCCGAGCTGGCTCATGTTCAGCGTGCGCGTACCCGGGGGGGCGAGGTCGGGACGCTCGAGGGCGTCCTTGGCCACGGGGAAGGCCCCGGAGGTCGACAGCAGCACGCCGCCGCCGGGGTGGCGCCAGGCCCCCACGACCGCGGGCAGGCAGGAGACGGTGCGGACGGCCATGCCCCCTCCGGCGTGGCGGTTGAGGCCGTAGTTCATCCGGATGGCCGAGGGGTGGGTGGCCGCGTACTCGCGGGCGAAGGACTCGATCTGGCCGGGATCGAGGCCGGTCACCTCCGCCGCCCGCGCGAGAGGCCACTCCCGGGCGCGCCGGCGCAGGTCGGCGGCGCCTACCGTGTGCCGTTCCAGGTAGTCCCGATCCTCGAGACGGTCCCGGAAGATGACGTGCATCATCCCCAGGGCCAGGGCGGCGTCGGTCCCCGGCAGCAGCGCGAGGTGTCGGTCCGACTTCTCCGCGGTGCGCGAGCGGTACGGGTCCACCGTCACCACCCGCGCCCCCCGCCGGCGCGCCTCCTCGACGAAGGGCCACTGGTGGACGTTGGAGCTGACGATGTTCGCACCCCAGGCCACGATCAGCCCCGCGCGAGAGAGGGCCTCGGGGTCGAGGCCGATGGTCGCGCCCACCGTGGCCTCGTAGCCCCGGGCCCCGGCGGTGGCGCAGATCGTCCGGTCCAGGAGGCTCGCCCCCAGGGCCTGGAAGAAGCGACGGTCCATGCTGCCGTAGGAGAGCATCCCGAGGTTCCCCGCGTACGAGTAGGGCAGGATGGCCTGGGGGCCGTGAGCGGTCGCGACCTCGCGGAGGCGACGGGAGATCTCGTCGAGGGCGTCGTCCCAGGAGATCCGCTCGAAGCGCCCCTCTCCCTTGCGCCCGACACGCCTCATGGGATGGAGGATCCGCTCCGGGCTGTAGACACGCTCCAGGTAGCGGCTCACCTTGACGCACAGGAAGCCCCGGGTGAAGGGGTGATCCGGGTCGCCCCCGAGGGCCACCGCGCGGTCACCCTCGACGTCGACCGTCATGACGCAGGTGTCGGGGCAGTCGTGGGGGCAGACCACCTTCAGGCGGCGGCGTGCGGTGCTCACGCGATCGTGCCCGGCTCGTCGTGGACGGGGGTCGGCCGCCCCGACCCGTCGACCGCGACCAGCACCACCTCGGCCTCGGTCACCCGGACGCGCTCTCCCTGCCCGCCGCCCCAGCGCTCGGCCTCCACCGACACCCGCACGGTCAGGGAGGTGCGCCCCACCCGCACCGTCTCCGTGAAGAAGTTCACCACGTCGCCGAGGAAGACCGGCTCGTGGAACTCGACCTCCCGCATGGCCTTGGTGACGAAGCGGCGGGAGCCCGTCTTGCGGGCCTCGACCGCCGAGGCCAGGTCGATGTGGGACAGGATCACCCCGCCGAAGATGGTGCCCAGGGCGTTGGTGTCCTTGGGCAGCAGCAACACCTTGATCGCGGGAACACGCTCGGGGGACATGCCGGTAGGATACCGCGATCGGCCGAGGGTCCGGGACCGGGCCGCGGCGCGGGCGGTGAATCGTCGTTGGCTTGCCCAGACGTTTCTGCTAGAGTCTTTCGCCATCCCGGGGCCTCGAGGGTGCCGGGGAGGGATCCGGAAGGAGACGAGCCATTTCGAGAAAGGTTTTCGTGGGCAACCTGAGCTTCGACGTGACGCGCGAGGAGCTCATCGAGGCCTTCAGCGGGGCGGGACGCGTGGTCGACGCCAAGGTCCCGACGGACCGGGAGACGGGTCGGCCGCGGGGCTTCGCCTTCGTCGAGTTCGAGGAGGAGGAGGCGGTTCAGCGCTGCATCCAGCAGATGAACGGCCAGGATCTGAAGGGTCGGCCGCTGCGGATCAACGAGGCCGAGAACCGACCCCCCCGCCCTCCGGGCGGCGGTTCGGGCTTCTCTCGCGGCCCGGCGCCGGACTCCCGTGGTCCGGTCTCGGGCTACTCGCGCCCGTCCTCGGGATACCGTGGGGCTCCGCCACCGGAGGATTTCGCGCCCGCATTCGAGAAGGACGACGGTCGGGGGAAGCGGTTCCGTCAAAAGCCGACGAGCCGGAAGAGCTCGCGGCGGCGCCGCGACCAGATCGTCGACGACGAGGACTCCTACTGAGGCGAACAGGCGGCGAAGGCCTGGCGCCCCGCCTCGGATCCCAGGTAACGGACGAAGGCGGTCGCCTCCTGGACATGACGGGCCCGGATCCCGACTGCGGCGTCGACCCGGACCGGCGGCACGTCCACCTCGATCTTCCGACCGGATCCCGCGAGCGACAGCGGGACGAGGGCCACCGGCGCCGAGCGTAGCTGCGCGGCGTCGGTCGTCTCACGGACGGTGGCCGTCCCGTCTCGAGCCAGCGCCCGCCGCGCCTCGTAGGCGGCCGGACCCGCGAGCATGACGATCTCGACGCCGGACTGCACGACGTCGGAGAGGGACTGGACCTCACCCCCGGAGCGGAGCTGGAGCACCCAGGGTATCTCGGCGATGCCGACGTCGCTGTCGATGACGGCGTCGCCGCCCTCGAGGGCCCGGGTCAGCTCCACGCCGCTGCCCACCAGGACGTCCCAGTCGCCGGGGTCGCGAAGGCTGCCCGTCTCCACCACCGCGACCGCCCCGCCCCGGGTGAGCCAGGCCCTGCCCGCGGCGTCGACACAGGGGGCCGAGAGCGGGGAGGAGAGGACGCGCAGGGAGCGGTCCGCGGGAACGCCGCGGGCGGGCACGAGCAGCGTGAGGACGATGGCGGCGACGAAAGCGCAGGACCTGGACACCGGTGACCTCATGGGGCTTTGACCGTACAATTGACACTACTCTAGCATGTGAACTCTTCAGAGGTCCTTCCCTGCGAGCCCCCTGCCAACGCCAGCGCCCGTGCCGCCTCGCTCCACGACACCGGGCTCGTCTCTCCCTCGCCGCGCTCCTCCTCCTGGTGTCTCTGGGCGGCTGCGGCGACGACGGGGGCGGGGATGGGGGCGGACCGGGGACGCTCCCGGCGACCCCGGCCCTGCTCGAGCCCACCTCGGGCGCGGTCCTGGACACCGACCGGCCGTTCTTCACCGTGCGCAACGCCCTCGGCTTCGACGGTGGCGAGGCCGACTACACGTTCTGGATCACGGTGGCCTCGACCGACCGCGAGGTGGCGCAGATGACGGTTCCCGCCGGACGCAGCACGACCACCGTCCAGTTCCCGGGGCCGCTCCTGCGCGGGGCGACCCTCGCCTGGTCGGTCAGCGCCGTGAGCACCCTGGGGGCGCAGACGGCCTCGCTCACCGCAACCTTCCGGCTGCCCCCCGTCGAGTGCGGTGTGACCGACGATCCGTTCGCCAAGTCGGTGGAGGGCTACTGGGTCCCCGCGGTCTGCTTCGCCCACAACATCTACAACGACCCGAACGAGGTGCTCGGACCGCCGAACTCCGGAGGAACCGGCCCCGACCAGTTCTATGGGTTCTTCAGCCTGGGCAACGGCGGCTGGGTGGACGTCGACATGGTCGCGTGCGCGGTCGACGGCGAGGGTAGGGACGTGCGCGTGTATCAGGCGGTCTCGGGTGAGCCCGTCACCCTGTTCGCCTCGTCGTCGCCGGAGGGCCCCTGGGTCCTCGTGGAGTACCGCAACACCTGCCGGGGGCAGTGCGGCTTCGATCTCGGGGACGCCGGCATCGAGGAGGCCCGCTACTTCCGAGTGCAGGACGGGGAGCTGTTCCCCTGCCCGGGCGACACGGTGAGCGAGGGAGCCGATATCGACGGCGTCCACATCCTGAACATGAGCAGGTGATGCGCCGCCTGGCCCTGGTCGTGACGCTGGTCGCCCTCGGGGGATGCTCCTCCGACGGGGACGGGAGCGGGAACGGCCTTCCCACCGTCTCGACCCCTCCGCCGCCCATCACGACCCCCCTGAACGGATCGTACGACCTCGTGATCGCCCCTGCGCCCTCGTGCGGTCTCGCCGACACCCCCTACGTCCTCCCCGTCAGCGTCGCGACGTTCGCCACCGGGGGCGGCAGCGAGCTGCGCGCGACCCTGCCGAGCGGAGGAGACGATCTCGCGCTGGACATGCTCTATCCGGCGCCCGGACAGCTTCAGGGGGCGCTCTCCACCCGGAGCACGGTGCGTCTGCCCGCGGGAGGCCGGCTGTTCCTGCGGGCCAACGGCTCGGGATGGGTGTCGCTGTCGGCGGGGGGGAGGGCCGAGCTCCTCGACGGTCCGATGATCGGGGACATCGCCTACTACCCGGACGGGGTCTCCGGCCGCCTCTGCGTCAGGGACAACCACGCATGGTCGCTCGTCGCGCGCTAGTCGGGCATCAGGAGCTCCCCGCCACCTCACCCGCCGGACGGGCCTCCGCCATCGGAGCGCTCCGCGGCGCCGCACGGCGGGGACGTGCGAGCGACACCGCCAGGGCGGCGAGGAGGAAGGCGAGGCAGACCTGCAGGCCCAGGAAGCCGGCGATCTTGACCGCGGCCAGGGACGGGCTCACGAAGCGGACCAGCCATCCTCCGCTCTCGCTGAGGATGGCGAAGAGAAAGACCCCGGCGATGAGGTTGCGCTTCCGCGAGCCACGCAGCGGGACGAAGATCAGCAGGTGCGTCAGGACCAGCAGGACGAGCCCCATCATGGGCAGGTGCACGTGGGTCGTCTCGAGCATGGAGGCCGCGGAGCGCGCGGGCCGGAAGTCGGCCTCGGAGCCGTTGTAGTAGGCGACCACCGAGGCGGGGGCGAGGCCCATCCGCGAGAAGTACATGGCGAAGTTTGTGGCCCAGAAGCCGATCAGGAGGACGAGGGTCAGGGCGAGGCTGAGTCTCATGAGCGGCTGGTGGGTGTGGCTTCCATCCTGCAGGTACTTCATGGCGTGCCCCGAAGAACGAGCGAGTCCAGGGCGAGGGCGCGGCGGACCGCGTCGGTGAGGGCCTGCACGGTCAGGGTGGCTCCGGTGACCGCCTGGACCCCGCGGCCGGGCCAGAGGTCGTCGTCGAGGGCCTCGCCGGCGAGCGACTTCAGCCAGCCCTCCCGGGGCAGGTAGTCGGGGGGCTCGGTGAACTGGAGGACGAGGACCATCCTCAGGGTCCCGTCGGGCTCGATCGCGGTGAGAACGGTGGCAGGCATGGTGCGCACGACGTCGGTGTCGAGGACGGCGCGACCGAGGAGCTCACCCTCCGTCCGCGCCTCGTACACGGTGACGATGGCCGAAGGCAGCCGGGAGCGGGCCTTTCGCTGGACCGCCTCCACCTGCTCGGCGGTCAGGTAGACCGTGCGCCGCTTGGTCGTCGCCCCGGGAAAGGCCCGCTCGAGGGCCGCCTTCTCGGTCAGGAGGGCCTCGGGACGCGCCGGCGACGGAGCGGCCAGGGCGAGGACGAGGGCCAGGCAGGCTCCTCGCCGGGGTCCCCGTCCCCCGAGCCCTCTCGCAGCGCCGGTCACTAGAACAGGTACCCCAGGGCCACGTTGAAGCGGTTGGAGCCGGTGCGGGCGTCGTTCCTCACCACCTGGTAGTCGAGCTTGAAGACGACCTGGGGGATGGGTCCGATCTCGAGACCGCCGGTCAGGAGCCTCTGCTCCCGGGCGGGGTCGGTCACCCAGCCCTCAGGAACTCGCTTCTGGGTGCCCAGCTCCTCGTAGCGGACGAAGGGAGTGATCGACCAGCGCCCCTTGGGCTCGAGGCTCATGACGTCGAAGGCGGCCTCCACGTACCAGCCCCCCTGGACCGCGCCCACCGATGCCTCTCCCCGGAGCTCGTTCTGGACGTTGATCAGGGGCACGTCGTCGATGGTGCCGCGCGTCCAGAGGGCCCGGAGCTGCAGGCCTTGGCGCTCGTACTGGCCGTGGACGTCGAAGAGGTCGACGCGCCCCCGGACCCTGCGGTCGTCCACGGTCGCGCCCTGGCCCGAGTGGCCGGTGTAGAACGAGCCCCCGAGGAGCAGCCCGGGAACGCCGACGAAGTCGACCCGCCCGGTGAGGGCGAAGTCCTCGGCCCTGCTCTTCGATCCCTTCTGCCGCCCCCCCGGATCCCGGCCGCGGTGAAGCCGCTGCTCCGGAGCCCCACCACGCCGTAGGCCCGGTACTCGAAGGGCCCGGCGGCGCCGAAGAGACCGGCCCCGTTCTCGCGCCAGGTCGTGGGGAGGATCGCGAGCTCCACTTCGGGGCGCCGGGCCCCATGGAAGACCGGCGGCTCGTGCAGCTCGTTGACGAAGCCGACGGGAACCAGCAGCATCCCCGCGCGCAGTCCGATCTCGGGACGCTTCTGGAACTCGAGGTAGGCGAACTCGACGGAGACCGACCCGCCCTCGTCGGTGGAGGCGTGCTCGACCTCGATCTCGGAGTTGAACAGGATGGAATCGGAGAACTTGTAGCCCACGTAGAAGACCGCACGGAGGAAGTCGAACTCGTCGATCGCAGAGGATGGCTCTTCGTCCTGCCGCAGCTCCGCGTGGTTCGTGTACAGGGCCTCTCCGTAGCCACCGATGGCCACTCCCCGGTCCTTGCCGTAGACCGTGGAGGCGGCGGGCCCGAGGCCCTTGCGGCCTTCCAGGGTCGTCTCCTCGACGGCTCCGCCCGTCCGGAGCCTCTCGATCTCGACGGCGAGGAGGTCGATTCGGCGCTCGAGCTCGCGAATCTTCTCGTCCTCCCCGGGGCCCGCCTCCTTCAGCCGGGACACCTCCTCTTCGAGGGCGGCGATCGCACGTTTGAGCCCCTCGACGTCCTCGACGTCCGGCTCCCCGGCGGAGGTCGGGGCGCTCGGCTCGGCGACGGTGTCGGCGCGTGCCCGGTCGGGCGGGGCCGAGGGTGCGGCGGCGGAGGCGACGGCGGGAACGGCGGCGAGGGCCAGGACCAGGATCAGCGAACGAATGCCGGCGAGGCCCCGGACAGGGCTGGGCGAGAGGGACAAGACAGTCCTCCGGAGAGAGGACGATGGCGGATCTCGTTGGTGGCCCGGCATTCATCCTCGGGAGAGAGGTAACTGAAAATGATTTTCATTTTCATGCGCAGGGTACCCGTGGCGGCGAGAAGCTGTCAAGGGGCGATGCGGGGCAGGTGATCTCCTGGCCATCCCGGGGGGGCGGGCACGGAGCGACCGATGGCCGGTCCTGCGATTGGGTATGATTCCGCGTGCTCAGCCTTCTGGTCGGCATTCTTCTCGTCGCCCCGGCCGAACGCCCGTTCGCCGAGGAACGGCTCCTCCTCGACCGCCGCCTCGAGACCCTGCGGCGGATTCTTCCCGACGGCCCCGTGCCCCCGGCGGACACCGCCCACATCCGCGAGCTCGCCGCCGCAGCCCAGCTCAACGGAGTGGAGATCGAGGCGCGGGCCCCCGAGGAGGCGGGAGCGCGCGGTGTGACCGCCTACGACCTCACGGCGTTGGGGGGCTTCGAGGAGGTCGAGCGGTTCTTCACCCGGATCGCGCTCTCTCACCGCCTGGTCGACGTGGAGAGCCTGACCCTCACCACGAACCCCGAGCGGATGATTCGCCTGGTGGCCACCTTGCGCGTCCCGTTCTGGCCCACCGCGGCCCCGCTCCCGCCGCCGCCGGAGATGGGCGGGGACCGCCCCCGGGGGGTCCCCCGGCCCACCCTCGAGGCCTACCGCCGGGACCAGGCCCGCGCCCTCGCCAAGTCCGCGGCCATCGCCTCCTGGCGGCGCGCCCGTCGCAACCCGCGTCTGTTCCTCTCCGAGCTGGCGGCCGTGGTTCGCGAGCGGCCGGTGGTCCTGGCCTACGCCTCGCTGGACGACGGCACCTTCACCGCGCGCGGGCTCGCCACCGGCGAGGGCACGATCCGCAAGCTGGAGAGCCGCTTCGAGCGCGGCTTCTTCCGCGTCTCGGAGTTTCTCGTGGCCAAGCAGGGCGCCTGCCACCGCTTCGAGGCGCACGGGACGAGCCCGGTGGCGGGCCCGGACGCCCAGCTGCCGGTGCCCCTCGAGGACCCCTTCGTGCAGGACGACACCCCCTGTCGCGTGGATCGGGACCCGCCGGGCCGGATCGTCGTGAAGGGGCGCACGCCCACCGCCAAGGACCCCGGCAGCGGTCCCCTCACCCTGCGCCTGCGTGAGCTGGACTTCGCCGACGTGTTCGGGGCCCTGAGCCTCGTCTCGGGGACCGGCTTCATCGTCGATGCAGACGTGGTCGGCCGCGTGGACCTGGACGTGACACGGCAGACCCTCGAGGAGACGCTGGAGCTCATCCGTGACCAGGCGAAGATCGAGATCGGGAGGGCAGGTCCCATCCGGCGGGTCTCCCGGACCGCTCCGCCGGCCCGGGCGGCGGCGGCCGGCGGAGGAGAGGCTGTCGCCTTCGCCCTCAAGCGTGCCGACGTGCGGGAGCTGCTGGCGGTCATGACCGACATCGACCCCGCGGCGGCCGCCCTCGGTCCCTCGGGCTTCCTGGGTCGCCTGAGCGTCTGGGCGAGCGACGTCCCCCTCTTCGAGCTGCGCGCCGAGGTGCTGGCCGCGGCCGGACTCGTGGAGCGGGTCGAGGAGGAACGCCGCGTGCTCGACCGCGGCACCGGTGCCGGCGAGGCACCGGTGCCGGTCGCGGGCCCGGGCCGACAGCCTCGGCTCACCCTGCGACCGGAGGAGCTCGCGGTCCTGGAGTTCGAGGTCGCGGGCGTTGCCTCGGACGGCGGCGGCTGGCTCGCCTTCGCCTACTCTCCCACCGGACAGCTGCACGCCTACCGCGCCGGGGACCCGCTGGCCGACGCGATCGTCCGCTCCGTCCAGTCCACGGACGTCACTCTCGAAACGAGCGAGGGCCTGGTGTCGGTCGCCCTGCCGCCGCTCACCGACTGACTCCCCGGAGCGCAAAAGAGAAGGCCCGGGAGCGTTGCTCCCGGGCCTCTCACATCAGGGGCATATTCGCCCTGCGCACCATGGGTGCGCTGTCGTTCGAGTTCGTCGATGTGCTGGGGCCTCGCGGCCCGCCCCTCAGACCGGTGGATCGCCCTCTGCTCCCATAGTCCGCTCCTGGCGTTTCGGGAAGCCCTGCGGCGCTGACCCCGGACACGCCCCGTGCGCGGCCGACCCAACGCCCCCACATCGAGATGCACTCGCCGCTTCGACCTCCTTGCGGTTGGCGCGGCGGGTGCTTGTCTCTGATCTCCAAGATCGGCCCTCCCCGCCAGCGCGTCAAGAGGGAAATTGGGCGAAAGTGCTACGTCACTTCCCAGGTGTCCCCCGCCCGCAGGAGGGCCGCCAGGTCGCCCTCGCCCTTCCTGGCGGTCACGGCCTGGAGCTGCTGGGCGACCTCCTGCTCGTAGCAGGGGGCCTCCACCGCGCGCAGGACCCCGATGGGGGTCGGGAAGTCCGGCCGGGAGTCCATCCGCGAGAGGAGGAAGGCGTAGGCAGGGTTGGGGTTGCGCTCGTCGTGGACGACGAGGTCCTCCTCGGTGACGCCGTTCCCGAGGGTCACCACCTCGAGCTCGAGCCCTTTCCGGCGGATTCCCTTGTCCCCGTCCTTCCCGAAGACGAGCGGCTGTCCGTGCTCGAGAGAGATCGTGTGGTCGTCTCGCAGCCCCTTGTCGGTCAGGCTCTCCCACGCCCCGTCGTTGAAGATGTTGCAGTTCTGCAGCACCTCGACGAAGGCCGACCCGGAATGGGCCGCCGCCTTCTTGAGAACGCCCTTCAGGTGGGGCTGGAAGATGTCCACCGAGCGCGCCACGAAGGTGGCCTCCACCCCGAGGGCCACGGACAGGGGATTGAACGGCCGGTCGAGGGAACCGTAAGGGGTGGACTTCGCCTTCTTCCCCATCTCGGAGGTGGGTGAGTACTGCCCCTTGGTCAGGCCGTAGATCCGGTTGTTGAAGAGCAGCACCTTGATGCCGACGTTGCGCCGCAGCATGTGGATGGTGTGGTTGCCCCCGATCGACAACGCGTCGCCGTCGCCGGTGGCGACCCAGACCTCGAGCTCGGGGCGCGCGATCTTGATCCCGGTGGCGATCGCCGGGGCCCGGCCGTGGATGCCGTGAAACCCGTACGTGTTCATGTAGTAGGGGAAGCGGCTCGAGCAGCCGATCCCCGACACCACCACGAACTTCTCCTTCGCGATGCCCAGCTCGGGGAAGACCGACTGCACCGCGGAGAGGATGGCGTAGTCCCCGCAACCCGGGCACCAGCGGACGTCCTGGTCGCTCTGGAAGTCCTTCTTCTTGTAGACCGGCAGCGTCGCGCTCATCGTTCCTCTCCCTGCAGCATCGACTCGACCCGCGCCTTCAGCTCGGAGTGCTTGAAGGGCTTGCCCTGCACCTTGCAGTAGCTCACCGTGTCCACGAGGTACTTCGCCCGCAGGACCCACGCGAGCTGGCCCAGGTTCAGCTCGGGAACGAGCACCTGCCGGTAGCGCTTCAGCACCTCGCCCAGGTTCGTGGGGAGCGGGTTGAGGTGACGCAGGTGCAGGTGGCCTACCCGGCGGCCCTCCCGGCGCACGGCGGCGAGGGCGGCGGTGATGGCCCCGTGGGTCGAGCCCCACCCCACGACGAGCACGTCCCCCTCGGCATCGCCGACGGGGATGGCGTCGGGGACATCGGCGGCGACGGCTTCCACCTTCTCCGCCCGCAGGCGGACCATCTTCTCGTGGTTGAGCGGGTCGTAGCTGACGTTGCCGGATCCGTCCTGCTTCTCGAGGCCGCCCACCCGGTGCTCGAGGCCGGGCGTCCCGGGAATCGCCCAGGGACGGGCCAGGGTCCGCGGGTCGCGCGCGTACGGCTCGAACCCCTCCTGCTCGGTGCGGAGGCGCACCGGGATCTCCCCCAGCTCGTCGAGATCGGGGATGCGCCAGGGCTCGGCGCCGTTGGCGAGGTACCCGTCGGACAGGACGATGACGGGAAGCATGTACTTGAGGGCGATGCGGCTCGCCTCGAGGGCCACCCAGAAGCAGTCGCCGGGGGTGGACGCGGCGAGCACCGGGATCGGCGCCTCGGAGTTGCGACCGAAGAGGGCCTGGAGGAGATCGGCCTGCTCGGTCTTGGTGGGCAGGCCGGTGGACGGGCCGCCACGCTGGACGTTGACGACGACCAGGGGCAGCTCGACCATGGTGGCGAGACCCAGCGCCTCGCCCTTGAGGGCCATGCCCGGACCCGAGGTGGTGGTGATGGCCAGCGACCCCGCGTAGGCGGCTCCGATGGCCGCGGTGATGGCGGCGATCTCGTCCTCGGCCTGGAAGGTCACGACCCCGAACTCCTTGAGCGCGGCGAGCTCGTGGAGGATGTCGGAGGCGGGGGTGATCGGGTAGCTGCCCTGGAAGAGGGACAGGCCCGCCTGGCGCGCCGCGGCCACGAAGCCCAGGGCGAGAGCGGTGTTCCCGGAGAGGTTCCGGTAGCTGCCCGGGGCCAGCCTCGCCGGCGGGACCTCGTAGCTGACCTGGAACGCCTGGGTGGCCTCGCAGTAGGCGAAGCCGGCCTTGAGGGCGAGCTTGTTCGCCTCGGCCAGAATCGGCTTGGCCCGAAACTTCTCGTCCAGCCAGCGCTCGGTGGCCTCCAGCGACCGGTTGAAGAGCCAGTAGCACATGCCCAGGGCGAAGAAGTTCTTGCATCGGTCCATGCTCTTGGTGTCGAGGCCGACGTCGCTGAGCGCGGCCCTCGTCAGTCGGGTGAGCTCCACCGGGAACAGCCGGTACCCGTCGAGGCTGCGATCCTCGAGGGGGTTCGACGTCATCTGCGCCTTGCGCAGGTCGAGCTCCTTGAAGTTGTCGACGTTGACGACGAGGATCCCGTTCAGCTTGAGGTCGGAGAGGTTCACCTTCAGGGCGGCCGGGTTCATCGCGATGAGGGCGTCGAGCGCGTCACCGGGAGTGTTGACGTCGCGCGCTCCGAAGTGGATCTGGAACCCGGACACTCCGGGCAGCGTCCCGGCGGGGGCGCGGATCTCGGCCGGGTAGTCGGGAAAGGTGGCGAGGTCGTTGCCGAAGAGCGCGGCGGTGTTGGTGAACTGGTTGCCCGTGATCTGCATGCCGTCACCGGAGTCTCCGGCGAAGCGGATCACGGCGGCTTCGAGGACCTCCCTATGGCGCGGGGGGGCGTCGGCAGCAGTGGTCATCGTCCTTTCTTGGCGCAGCGAGGGTCTCCTTGTCGGCGCTGGGCTGACTGTTCGGTTCTCCAAACGAGTATAACCCCCCGCTCTTGCCCGGGCCGACCGCCGATGGCTCTACTCCCCAAGGGCCTCGCGCACCAGAGCCTCCTGCTCGGCCACGTGGGTCCGGAGCGAACCGGGGGCAGGGGCAGCGGAGGGGGCCCGGCCCACGTACCGCAGACGACGCCCCTGGGTGTCGACTGCCCCGTCGAGGACGCTCTCGCGGACGAAGCGCCAGGCCCCCATGTTCCGTGGCTCCTCCTGGACCCAGACCAGCTCGGCCTGGGGAGCGAACCGCCCGAGGGCCTCCTGCAGCTCGGCGGCCGGGAGGGGAGAGAGCTGCTCGAGCCTCACCAGGGCGACGTCCGTACGACGGCCGGCCTCCCGGGCCTCCAGCAGGTCGTAGTACACCTTGCCGCTGCACAGGACCACCCGACGCACGCGCCCGGGTTCCACCCCGGGGTCCTCGAGGACGGGCTGGAAGCGGCCCTGGGCCAGCTCGGCCAGGGACGACACGCAGCGTGGGTTCCTCAGAAGGCTCTTGGGGGTGAAGACCACGAGAGGCTTCTCGACCCAGTCCCGACCCTGCCAGCGCAGCAGGTGGAAGTAGGAGGCCGGGGTCGAGGGGTACACGACCCGCATGTTGTCCTCGGCGCACAGGATCAGGAAGCGCTCGATGCGGGCCGAGGAGTGCTCCGGCCCCTGGCCCTCGTGACCGTGGGGCAGCAGGAGCACGAGACCGGAGGGCTGACCCCACTTCTGCTCCGACCCGGACAGGAACTGGTCGATGAGGACCTGTCCGCCGTTCATGAAATCGCCGAACTGGGCCTCCCACATCACGAGCGCGTTGTGCTCGGCCACCGAGTAGCCGTACTCGAAGCCCATGACCGCCGCCTCCGAGAGAAGCGAGTCGTAGACCTCGAAACGGGCCCCGCCGGCGGCGACGGCGTTGAGGGGAACGTACTCGGCGCCGGTCCGCACGTCGCTGAGGACGGCGTGACGCTGGGAGAACGTTCCGCGGCCGGAGTCCTGCCCGGAGAGCCTCACCGGGATGCCCTCGAGGAGGAGCGTGCCCCAGGCCAGCGACTCCGCCGTGGCCCAGTCGACGTCGCCTCGCCCCTCCAGCAGGTCGGCGCGCCGGCGGACGAAGGGAAGGAGCTTGTGGTGGATCTCGAGCCCGTCGGGCAGCGACCCCAGGGCCTCGAGCACGGTGCGCAGCCGGCCTCGCATCGCGGAGGGGTCCACCTTCGCGGGCTCGACCGGCTCGCGCCGGGCGATCTCGGCGAAGGGCTCCGTCGCGGGCTCGTCCTCCGACTGCATGGCCGCCTTCTTCTCCGCCCAGACCCGGTCCCGCTCTTCGCCCTCCAGGACCTTCTCCCGCACCAGCTTGTCGCCGTAGAGCGTGGCGACCGAAGGGTGATCCTTGATCTTCGAGTACATCAATGGCTGGGTGTAGCTGGGCTCGTCGGTCTCGTTGTGCCCCCAGCGCCGGTAGCAGACGAGGTCGATCACCACGTCCCGGCGGAACTTCTGCCGGTACTCGAGGGCCAGCCCCGCGACGTAGGCCACCGCCTCGGGATCGTCGCCGTTCACGTGGAAGGCCGGGGCGTGGACCATCTTGGCGACGTCGGTGGCATAGGTCGAGCTGCGTGCGTCCTCGGGCGGTGTGGTGAAGCCGATCTGGTTGTTCACGACGACGTGGATCGTCCCCCCGGTCCGGTAGCCGTGCAGCTGCGACAGGTGCATCGTCTCGGCCACGACCCCCTGGCCGGCGAAGGCGGCGTCGCCGTGGAGGAGCAGCGGGAGGATTCGGGCGTGGTCCCGGTCGCCGATCGCGTCCTGCTTGGCCCGCACCATCCCCTCGACCACGGGGTCCACGAACTCGAGGTGGCTCGGGTTGGGGGCGACGCTCACCGTGATCGTCTCCCCGGTGTCCGACTGGTGGGTCCCGGTGGCCCCCAGGTGGTACTTGACGTCACCCGACCCCTGGTACGACGAGGGGTCCGTCCCCTCGAACTCCGCGAAGATCTGCGAGAGACGCTTGCCCACGGTGTTGGCCAGGACGTTCAGGCGCCCGCGGTGGGACATGCCCATCACCACCTCGCGCATCCCCCGCTGGGCAGCGTCGCTCAGGATCCGGTCGAGGAGAGGGATGAGCGCCTCGCCCCCCTCGAGGGAGAAGCGCTTGTGCCCGACGTAGCGCGCGTGGAGGAATCGCTCGAAGCTCTCCGCGGCCACCAGCTTCTCGAGGACCCGCTTCTTGCTCCCGCTGTCCAGGGCCGGGTAGTTGCGGGCCGACTCCATGCGCCTCTGGAGCCAGGCCTTCCGCTCGGGGTCGGCGATGTACATGTACTCGACACCGATCGTCCCGCAGTAGGTCTCGCGCAGGGTGTCGAGGATCTCCCGCAGGGTGGCCCGGTCCTCCGAGTGCCGGCCGGTGTAGCCGCCCGTGAGGAACTCGCGATCGAGGTCCCACAGGGTCAGGCCGTAGGAGGCGGGATCCAGGTCGCGGTGGGGGGCCCGTTGCCGGTCCAGGGGGTCGAGGTCGGCCACGAGGTGACCACGAACCCGGTAGGCGTGGATGAGCTGGAGGACCTTCGCCTGCTTCTCGACCTCCTCCCGGCTGCCCGCTCCTCCGAGGAGCGCGGGCTGGGAGTCCACCTCCCAGCGCACCGGGCGGTGGGGCAGGCCCAGGTCCTGGAACAGGCGCTCATAGAAGCCGTCCTCGCCCTTGAGCAGCTCCTCCATGCGAGAGAGGAAGAGACCCGACTCCGCGCCCTGGATGATGCGATGGTCGTAGGTCGAGGTGACCGTCATCACCTTGCTGATGCCGAGCAGCCCCAGGGTGCGGGGCGCCATGGAGCGGTACTCCGCGGGATAGTCCAGGGCGCCGGTGGCGACGATGAGTCCCTGCCCCGGCATCAGGCGGGGTGCGGAGACGGTGGTCCCGACGGTGCCCGGGTTCGTGAGGGAGACCGTGGTCCCCATGAAGTCGTCGGGAGAGATGGCGCCCTTGCGGGAGCGGCCCACGAGGTCGTCGAAGGCCTTCACCAGCTCCCCGAAGCCCATCTTCTGCGCGTCCTTGATGTTGGGCACGAGCAGGGTCCGGCTGCCGTCCTTGCGCTGCACGTCCACGGCAATGCCGAGGCGGACCTGGTCGCGCTGGACCCGGTGCGCCTCGCCGTCCACCACGGCGTACGCGTCGTTCAGGCGCGGGAACGTCTCGAGGGCGCGCAGCATCGCCCAGGCCACGATGTGGGTGAAGCTGATCTTGCCCTCCCCGCTCGCCTGGCGGTGCTTGTTCAGGAGGCGACGGTTCTCCTCGACGGTGCGCACCGGCATGGTGCGGGACGAGCTGGCGGTGGGGACGGTGAGGGAGGCCTCCATGTTCTCGACGAGCCGGATGGCCCCGCCCCGAATGGGCTGCAGCACGTCGCCGGGAAGGATCGAGGTGCGGGCAACCGCCGTCGCGCGGCCGGGGGCGGGGGCCGCCGGCACGTCGCGGCGGGCGAGGGTGGGTCGGTCGGCGACGGAGGACGGCGACGCGGGCGGCGGGGCTCCCTTGGCCGGCGCCTCGCTGACGATCACCGTGACCGCGGGCGTCTCGGGCTCGGACGCCATTCCGAGCGCCTGGTCGAAGTAGCTCCTCCAGCTGGGATCGACGCTGTTGCGGTCCTGACGGTACCGGTCGAGGAGGTCGACCGCGAAGACGTAGTTCCCGCCGAAGTCGCCGACGAGTCTGTCCAGCAGGGGATCCGCCTGAGAGGTGCTCATTTCAGGGAGTCTAGAACCGGCCCTGGCGGCGTTCAACCGGGCGCGGGTGGGACCGCCGGCGGGGATCGCCGTCGGGCTCGGTCCGAGGGGCTCGCGAGTCGCGGCCCCGGGCGGGAGTCCAGAGGCGCGGCGGGTCCGCCGGGCTTGTGGTGACGACCTGTGGGGTGGCTGTGCGTCCGGTGTCGATGGACTGTGGAAGATCTGTGGGCGCCCTGTGGAAACCTTGTCGAGACGCTGTCGGGCTGCCGAGAAGCCCGGACGCCCGCGGCTCTCGAAGCGACGACGCCTCCCGCGCCCGGCCGAGAGCGACGAAGGGCGCTCGCCCGAGCAAGCCCGTCACCGCCACGTGATAGCCTCGTGCCCACCGGAGCCGCCATGTCCACGCCCGAGAGTAGCGCCCGCGAGAGAGCCGAGGAGTTCCTGCGTGACGGGGGCGAGTTTCACCTCGGGCCGCTCGTGACCGAGGGATCGCACCCCCGTTCGCGGCAGCTGAGCGAGGCTGCGCACCGCGACTCCGCGGAAGGGCTCGCCGTCCTCTTCGACGTCGACCGCGACGTGGTGGAGACCTACGACCGGTGGTCGCGCTCCGGGCAGCCCGAGGAGCTGCGGGACCTCGCCGTCGCCGCCCTCGAGGGCGGCGGGCGGCTGTTCTTCACCGGGTGCGGTGCGACGGGTCGGCTGAGCATCCAGCTCGACTCCATGTGGCGTGCGTTCTGGCAGCACCGTCGGGAGCGGCGTCTCGCCAACCCGCCGCCAGACGCGTGGGAGGACCGGGCCTTCAGCGTGATGGCCGGGGGGGACTACGCGCTCATCAAGTCGGTGGAGGGGTTCGAGGACTTCGCGCCCTTCGGGCGCAGGCAGATCGCGGACCTCGGGGTGGCGAGGGGCGACCTCGTCTTCGCCATCACCGAGGGGGGCGAGACCTCGTTCGTCATCGGCACCGCCTGGGAGGGTCTGGACAGGGGGGCGACGGTGGTGTTCGTCTACAACAACCCGGACGAGGTGCTGCGGACGCACGTGACGCGGAGCCGCCAGATCCTCGAGGAACGCCGCATCCGCAAGGTCAACCTCACCACCGGACCCATGGCCATCACCGGGTCGACACGCATGCAGGCCACGAGCATCGAGCTGCTCGCTCTGCTCACGGTCCTGGAGATGACGCTCCGGACCGTCCTGTCGCGAGCGGGGGCGGACGAGCCCGGGATCGGCCCCTCCTCGTCCGTTCCGGGGGAGATGCGGCAGGGCCTCCGGGTCCTGCACGGCGAGCTGGCGAGCGAGCGGCTCCGCCGTGACCTCGCCCGTCTCGTGGTCGTCGAGGAGGGGGTGTATCGTCATGCTGGCCGGACCTCCTACTTCGCCGACGCGCTGGCCGTCGACGTGCTCACCGACACCACGGAGCGGAGCCCGACCTTCTGCACCCCCGCCTTTCGGAAGTGGGACGACGAGACGGCCTCCGACTCGTGGGCGTTCCTCTTCACGGCGGCCGCCACGACCGAGGAGGCCTGGACGAGGCTCCTCCGCCGCGCCCCGCAGACCGTCGAGTGGACGCCGGACGACCTGCGGGCGTTGCTCGACGAGGAGGCGGCAGAGCGGCAGTGGGCGGTGCTGCGGGAGATCGGCCGGCGCGAGCTGATGCGCTTCCGCATCGGCCTCGATGGCCTCGAGCATCGCGCGGCACGCCCTGGCGACGGGATGACGGCCGTCGTGGGAGAGCGTGACCTCCCTCTCCTCGGGGAGGGGGAGATCCTCGCGCGGGTGCTCGGGGCGGCGCGCGCGGCGGGGGCGGCCACGGCGGTGATCGGAGTCGGGCGTCGGGCGGACCTCGCGCGCCTGGCCGCGGCGCCGCTGGTGCGTGAGGGCCACACCCTCGTGGTCGGCCTCGAGGTTTCGCCCACCCCGTTCCTTCTCGATCCCCTGGTCCGCGTGGGTGCCAAGATGCTGCTGAACGCGCTGTCGACCTGCACCATGGTCCGTCTCGGCCGCGTCCTCGGAAACCGGATGATCTGGGTGGTCCCGAGCAACCTCAAGCTCATCGACCGCTCGACCCGGTATGTCCAGGACCTGGCCGGCGTCCCCTATGAGGACGCCTGTCGCGTGCTGTTCGAGGTCATCGAGTACGTCGAGCCACGGCGTCGGGCGGGGCAGGCCTACCCTGCACCGGTGGGGCTCGCCTCGATGCACCTGCGCCACGGGCTCTCCCTGGAGGAGGCCGAGGCGCGACTCTCGGCCGAGCTCGACGGCGGCCTCCGGACTCCGGCGATCGAGTGAAGTGGCGCCGGAGACGCTCGTCCGGGACATAATCCGGGGCCATGCGAACGAACGCCCTTCTCCTCATCGCGCCGCTCGTGCTCGCCGGCTGCCAGACGACCCCGCCGGAGCCGGAGCCGCCGCCCCACATCCTCTTCGCGATCGCCGACGACATCTCCTACCCCCACATGGGCGCCTACGGGACCTCGTGGGTCAGCACCCCCGCCTTCGACCGCGTGGCCCGTGAGGGGATCCTGTTCAACCGTGCCTACACCCCGAATGCGAAGTGCGCCCCATCGCGGTCGATCGTCCTCACCGGCCGCCACTCGTGGCAGCTGGGGGCGGCCGCCAACCACTGGCCCTACTTCCCCGAGGAGTACCGGACCTACGCCGAGGCTCTGGCCGACCACGGCTACCACGTCGGGTACACCGGCAAGGGGTGGGGTCCCGGGGTGGCCAGGGACGCCGAGGGGAAGCAGCGGCAGATGGCGGGGACGCCCTTCCAGGAGCACAAGGCCACTCCGCCCGCCGAGCACGTCTCCGACAACGACTACGCCGCCAACTTCGCGGCCTTCCTGGACGCTCGCCCCGAGGGACAGCCCTTCTGCTTCTGGTACGGGGCCATCGAGCCCCACCGGCCCTACCGGTACGGCGCAGGCGTGAGCGCGGAGGGGAGGCAGCCGTCGGACATCGACGCCGTGCCCCCCTACTGGCCGGACACCGAGGCGGTGCGCACCGACATGCTGGACTACGCCTTCGAGATCGAGCACTTCGACCGCCACCTGCAGCGCATGCTGGCCCTGCTCGAGGAGCGCGGCGAGCTCGAGCGGACGCTGGTCGTCGTCACCGCCGACAACGGCATGCCGTTCCCCCGGGCCAAGGGATACGCCTACGAGGTCTCGAACCACATGCCCCTGGCCGCCATGTGGCCCGCCGGGATCAGGAATCCGGGGCGACAGGTCGACGACTTCGTGAGCTTCCTGGACTTCGCCCCGACCTTCCTCGAGGTGGCCGGCGTCAGCGAGGCGGACAGCGGGATGAAGCCGATCGAGGGCCAGAGCCTGACCGGGCTCTTCCGCTCCGGGAGATCGGGCCAGGTAGATCCGGCCCGTGACCACGTCCTGGTCGGGAAGGAGCGCCACGACATGGGGCGGCCGAACGACGTGGGCTATCCCATCCGCGGCATCGTGACCGACCGGTGGCTGTTCCTCGAGAACTTCCAGCCCGACCGCTGGCCCGCAGGCAACCCCGAGACCGGCTACCTGAACACCGACGGCAGCCCCACGAAGACGGAGATCCTCCAGATGCGCCGCCGCGGCGTCGACACGCGCTACTGGGAGCTGAGCTTCGGCAAGCGCCCGCGCGAGGAGCTCTACGACCTGAGCCAGGACCCGGCTTGCGTGGAGAACCTGGCCGCGGAGCCGGAGCAGGCCGGCCGCAAGCGGCGGCTGCGACGGCGGCTGTTCGACGCCCTCGAGGCCCAGGGCGACCCCCGCCTGCGCGGCGAGGGGCATCTCTTCGACGAGTACCCGTACTCGGACGAGAGCAGCCGAGGCTTCTACGAGCGCTACATGCGTGGCGAGCCGGTGAACGCGGGCTGGGTCGAGCCGACGGACTTCGAGAAGGAGCCGATCGAGTAGCCGGCCCCGGGCGTCACGAGCCGGCGTTCGAGGAACGGCGTTCTTCGCGGGACGGCGTCAGTCGCCGAGGCGGAACGTGGCCTTGACCTGAAAGGCGTCGGTGGCGGGAGAGCCGAAGAGGCTGTCGAGCTCCTGGCCGAGGTCGCTGGAGTCCGGGTCGGCGGTGTTCTCGCGCTGCTGCGCCCAGACCGCGTAGATCGCCGAGCCCGGGCGCCACTCCCAACGCAGCACGGCGTTGACACGGAGCGACCTGAAGTTGAAGTCGGGGTTCTCGAAGGTGAAGGGACCGGAGCCCCGGCCGGGATCGGCGGTGTAGGAGTCGGTCAGGGGGTCGTAGGCGACCTGGTCCGGTCCGTAGGCGAGGAAGTCGAAGCTGCGCGGCCGCTCGAGCTCCTTGAAGCCGCTGTAGCTGCCGCGGGAGACGAGGGGCTGGGTGTAGATCTGGAGCGACAGGCGCGGGGAGAAGATCCAGCTCAGACGCGCGGCGAGGGCCAGCTCGGTCTGGTCAAAGCCGGCGTAGACGTAGTGGCCTCCCAGAATCTCGGGCAGCGCCTCGTCGGGAACGCCGGTCACCCACTGGGCCACGGCGTCCGCACGGGAGATCTCGGGACCGAGCTCGATGGACAGCGCGGGAGTCGGGTGCACCTCGACGGCCACCTCGCCGTTCCAGTAGCGGCTGCCCCATTCGTTGGCGGAGTGGTACCCGCTCACCCGGGCCACGAGCGGCTTGCGGTCGTCGCTCTCCAGCCAGAAGCCTCCCCCGGCGCTCTGCCCGGAGAGCATGGAGGGCCCGCCCCGGGTGGCTCCGTCGGCCAGGCTACGCCAGCGGACGAAGCCGCTCATCCCCAGGTTCCAGTAGTTGAGGAGGCTCGCTCGGGCGTACACGTTCAGACTGTCGCTCTGCTTCTCCCGGTCGAAGTTGAGGGAGTAGGCCTTGGCCACCAGGAGCGAGCGGTAGCGGGTGAGGCCGTCGGGCCGGGACTGACGCAGCTGCAGGGCGAGGTGGCCGCCCCAGCGGTCGGAGCGCCGGTTGAATCCGAGGTCGTTGGACTCGAACCCGGGGCTCGTGGCCCACATCGCGGCGTTGACGCGCACGTTCCCGGACTGGCGGTTGAGGTTCACGCTCCCGGTCCAGCCGCCGAGACCGGTGCGGGTGGGATCGAAGCGCTGCTCGACGCGATCAGGACGCTGGAAGTAGCGCTGCGAGGCGAGCTGGAGCCCCTGCATCGCTTCCCGGCTGCCGCTCACCCAGCTCCCGGCCAGCCGCCCTCCGACGACCCAGTCCTTCCGGGCATCCACGAACACGTACCCGTCCACGCCACCCACGTAGGCGGTCCGTGCGAGCTGGTCCTGCGGGCCCGGGTCGGCCAGGTCGCGGTTCACGGCGGTGAAGAGTCCGCCGTAGCCGGCGCGATCGGCGTCACGGAAGACCCGGGCCACGAAGTAGTTGGTGAGGGGCTCGACCTGCTGTCGGCCCCAGTCTTCGCCGGCGACCCAGCGCGCCGACTCGCTCGCGGTCACCGCGTCCAGGACCCCGACGCTCCAGCCGTCGGCGGTCTTGCCGGTGAGCTTCGCCGCCCCGAGGATGGTGGTGAACTGCGGGGTCAGGACGTAGTCGCCACTGGCCGCGCTTTGGGGGGGCCGACCGATGCGGCGGGTGTAGAAGAGGTCGGGCTCGGCGCGCCCGAACCCGTAGTGGCTGTTCGGCCCGTTGGACCCGAAGTTGTCGAAGGTCTGGCGCCCCTGGACGAAGAAGGGCCGCTTCTCGGGGTAGAAGGTCTCGAAGTCCGAGAGGTTGACGACGGCGGGGTCCACCTCGACCTGGCCGAAGTCCGGGTTGACGGTGGCGTCGAGGGCGAAGGCGCCCCCGACCTTGCGCCGGACGTCGAGGCCCACGCTCCCGTGGGTGGCCGATCCGTCGCGGAAGGGGTCGCCGGCGTCGACAGGGCTGAGCTCGGTGCCGGCGGCGACGTAGGGGATCAGGACGAGGGGAGCGCGGGGCTGGACCCCCTCGATGCCCTCGAGCGGGGCCATGCGGGAGGCGAGCCCGGTCTCCCCGCGCGGCACCAGCGCCAGCCAGTCGGTCTCGTTCTTCCGCTGGATGATCCGCAGGGCGTTGACGCCCCAGGCGTACGAGTCGCCGGGGAGAAACCGCAGCTCGGAGAACGGGATCCGCATCTCCACCGACCACCCGTGCTCGTCGACGGTGACCTCCGACTCCCAGAGCGCATCCCACGAGCGGTCGGTCCAGGTGTCGTTGAAGATGATCTCGTCGCGTTGTACCCCGGCCGCCGTCACCTCGAAGCGCACCCCGGTGCGCCGATCGCCGCGCGGGTCCAGGTAGATCGCGAAGCGATCGGACTCGGAGTGGTCGTCCCGACGCGAGAGGCGGGCCTCGATCAGCTCGGGCTCGGAGTCGTGGAGCCGGGCCCCCACGTAGAGGGCCTCGTCGTCGTAGGCCAGGAGCAGCTCGGTGCTCTCGGTGGCCGGCATCCCCTCGTTCGGGTCGCGCTGGACGAAGTCGCTGAAGGGCTGGAGGAAGGCCCAGGCCTCGTCGTCGAGGCGGCCGTCGACGTGAATCGGGTCCGGCGTGCGAGCCACCTCCACCGCCGGGGCAGGCGTGGGCTCGGGACGAGGGGCCGCCGTCGCGGGCGCCACCAGAACCGTCGCCAGGAACGACAGGGCGACGGCGCAAAGATGGCGGCCATCCTGCATCAATCGGTGGCTATAGCAAGGATGACGCCAGGCGCGGCCAGCGACCGCTCGCACGCCGCGACCGCTGCCGCAGGGGCCTCTTCCCGGGCTGCGGTGCCCCTCGGCGCCCAGAAGCGCTGTCCAGGTCCCGGACGCCCCGTCCACGATGCGTACGTGCGGCGAAATCGGGGAGGGGAGTGTCCGGAGCGAGTCGGCCAATCGGCGCCCTCGTGATCAGAAGGCCGCCGGGTAGCAGGCGGAGCGGAAGATGCCGTTGCCCCGCCGCACGTACTGGTCCTTGTAGTTGACGTCGTAGTGCTCGCTGAACTCGTTCACCCGCTTCATCTGGATCTCTTCGCCGTCGAAGAAGGCGCAATAGCCCTGCTCCCTGAGAATGCCGACGACTCCTTCCTGGTAGGCAACGGGATCCTTGAGCCACGGCCAGTCGGTGCCGGTGGCGAAGTCGGTGAAGTCGAACAGCTCCGGGTGGTCGTCGAGCATCTGGGCCACCGCCTCCTCGACGTGCTGGTAGTACCGGGGCTCGGGCCGGCCGCAGGCCACATGGATGCTCTGAGGCAGGTTGCAGCCTTCGGGAACGGGCGTCTTCGGTCTTCCCCCGCGCTGGATGACAGCGGGTGTGCAGGTCACCCGGTAGATGCTCTCGCCGGTGCGGTACTCGTTCCTGGCGGTCAGGATGTCGTACTGCTCGTTGTACTCGTCCGTCCTCTTGACTCCGACCTCCTCGCCGCCGGTGTCCGCGCACAGCCCCATGCGGTCCAGGGCTCGGATGATCTCGACGTAGTAGCCTCCCGGGTTCAGGACGTTCCGGCCGTCGAAGTAGCCGGGGAAGCTGTTGCGCACCTCCTGGATGGCCTGGTTCATCTCGTCGAGGAAATCGGGCTGGTCGTCGCGGCAGACGGTCTGTTCCTGGAGCACACCCGGTCCGAGGGCGTCGCAGCTGGCCGAAAGCGGCGCGTCCTCTACCGGCGTCGGATCGGGAGTCGGGGTCGGCACCGGCACCGGCACCGTGGGCCCGGTGTCGGTGCTGGAGCTGCCCCCCCCACCGCAGAATTGAAGAGAGACGGCGAGACCGGTCACGAGGAACGCCAGCGGCAATCGATAGCGAGTCACGGAATGAGGCCTCCAGATCGGCAAAACTGATGATCTTCCAATTGTAGCTTCGAAGGCCCCCGGTGCGCCAGGAGAAGCCCTCCGGGGACGGCGGATTCGGGTCGGAGGATCGTCCCTCGCGGTTCGATGCATCGAGAACCCCGACACCGGGCCCAGGGCGCGCGCGCCGCCCTCCCGAAAGCGTCCGCCCCCGGGGCCGGTCGGCCCCGCAGGCCGCGTGCTAGAATGCCGTTTCTCGGGGCCCCTTTTGCCCCACCCGTGCGACCGGCCCTCCCGTCCGCGCGGAACGTCCGGATCGAGACGCGCCATGGACCGCGAGCGGATCGGCAAGTACCGGATCCTCGGCGAGATCGGCCGAGGCACGATGGGCGAGGTCTACAAGGCCTTCGACGCCGTCCTGCGGCGTCACGTGGCCCTGAAGACCCTCTCCGGTCGCGTCGGGCCCGACGACGAGGCGCTGCAGCGCTTCCAGCGCGAGGCCCAGGCCGCAGCCCTCCTGAATCACCCGAACATCGTCACCGTCCACGATTTCGGGGAGGAGCAGGGGGTCCTCTACATGGCGATGGAGCTGCTCGAGGGAACCGACCTCCGCGATGCCATCGACAACGATGTGCTGGGAGGTCTCGACCAGCAGCTCGAGGTCATGGACGGGCTCCTGGCGGCGCTCGAGTACGCCCACTCCCGTGGGATCGTGCACCGCGACATCAAGCCCGCGAACATCTTCATCCGCCGCGACCACTCGGTGAAGATCACGGACTTCGGCCTGGCCAAGGTGAACACGTCGGAGATGACCCAGGAGGGAATCGTCCTCGGCACTCCCAACTACATGTCTCCCGAGCAGGCGCTCGGCGACGTGGTGGACGGGCGCTCCGACATCTTCTCCGCGGGGGCGGTGCTCTACGAGCTGCTCACCGGGCACAAGCCCTTCGAGGCGGACTCGACCCCCAGCGTCCTCTATCAGGTCGTCCACCGGGAGGCGCCGCCGGTGCGACGGTGGGCCCCCCACATCCCCGCACCCCTGGTCGCGGTGTGCAACCAGGCCCTGGCGAAAGACAAGAGCGAGCGCTTCGCCAGCGCCACCGAGATGCGCGACGCCCTCGCCGCGGCGCGGCGCGCGCCGCGGCCCGCCCCCGCGCTCAGGCCACCGCCCCTGCCCCCGAGCCACAGCGGCCGTACGAGGCCCGCGCCCCCGGCGTCCGTTCCTCCGGTGCGGCCAGCCCCGGCAGCGTCTTCGTCGAGCGGCAGGGGCGTGGTCGAGTCCCGCGATCGCCGCACGGTCGCCTGGGTGGCCGCGGGGGCAGCGCTGGCCCTCGTCGTCCTTCTGCTCCTCGCCTCCCCCTGGGTGCGGGGGCGGCCCGCCCGCGGGGGCGCTCCCGCCACGGCCAACGCCCAGGTGGGGGAGCTGACCCGGGCCCTGGTGTCGACGCAGGTGCAGCTCGCGCAGCGCGAGCTCGACGACAAGAACTGGCAGGCGGCGGAGAAGCAGGCCCGCAGCGCGCTGGGGCTGGCGCCCGGGCACGCCGAGGCGGTGCGAGTCCTCGAGTCCGCCCGGGCCCGGCTCGGTGAGCTGGAAGCGGCTGTCGCCGCCGCCCGCGGTGCCCTGGAGGCAGGAGACACCGCGGCGGCCTCGGGGCACCTGTCACGGGTGCTGGAGCTGGATCCTCGGCACCCCGCGGCCACGGAGCTGAGCGCCCGGCTGAACGCGGTCTTCCGCACGCAGGCCGCCGACGCCGCCGACGTCATGCGCGAGGCCCGCTCGGGTGCGGTGAAGGGCGGGGCGTCGGGGAGGCGGGAGTTCGCGGCGGCGGAGACCGCCGCCCGGGAAGCGGAGGCGCTCGTCGCCTCCGGGGAGTTCGCGGACGCCACGCGGATCTTTCTCGAGGCGCGCGACGCCTTCGACCGGGCCGGTCGCACCGCGAGATCCCAGGCGAAGCCCGCACCAGCCGCGGGCGCACCTGTGGCCGCGTCGTCCCGCGCCACCACGTCGCGCGAGGCGCCCGTGTCGTCCGGCCCCGGCGCAGAGGCCATCCCGCCCCCACCGCCACCGCATTTCCTCGCGGAGAGGACGACGGTGACCACGCCGGCAGCGGGCAAGCTCGCGGGCTTCGAATCGGACAACGTGGACGCCCGCCGGGCCCCCCGCTTCGAGGGCCGACTGGAGTTCGAGGTCCTCCCCGCCGAGATCCGGCCCGGGGAGCCGTTCGTGGTGCGCGTGCAGCTCGTCAACCGGGGTCGCCGGTCCGTCCGCGTCGAGGGCGTCGCCCTCGCCACCGTCGAGAACGGGCGCCGCACGGCGGCGCCGGCGCGGGTCCTCCAGCGCCAGGCGCCCGCTGGGCAGCGTGCCCTCGTGGCCGAGTACTCGGGGGTGTGGTCCCCGGCCCGGTCCTGGAGCCTCGAGGTCGGGGCCACCGTCGAAGGGAACGAAGTGGTCCGCAGCCGTCTCAGGGCGGAGTGAGCGGGAGAGACGCCATGTCGCTGCAGATCTCGGAGCGTGGAAGACGGATGCCGGCCTCGCCGATCCGCAAGCTGGCGCCCCTCGCCGACGCGGCGAAGAAGCGAGGGGTGCGAGTCCTCCACCTGAACATCGGTCAGCCCGACCTCGAGACCCCGGAGCCGATGCGCCGACGTCTCGCGTCGGCCCCCTCCGTCCTCGCCTACACGCCGTCGGGCGGGACCGCGGAGTGCGTGGAGTCCCTGCAGCGGTACTACCGCCGGCACGGCCTCAACCTCGAGGCCAACGAGATCATCGTCACCACCGGGGGGAGCGAGGCGCTCCTGTTCGCCCTGACCGCCTGCGCCGGCCCCGGTGACGAGGCCCTGGTGGTCGAGCCCTTCTACACGAACTACTCGGCCTTCGCCACGATGGCGGGGGTCCGGCTGGTCCCGCTGCGGGCGCGGGCCGAGGACGGCTTTCACCTGCCGCCGGTCGAAGAGTGGACCCGGGCCCTGACCCCGCGCACGCGGCTCGTTCTGCTCTGCAACCCGAACAACCCGACGGGCACGGTGTACCGGCGGCAGGAGGTCGAGGCGGTCGCCGCCTTCTGTCGCGACCACGGGCTGTTCCTGGTGGCGGACGAGGTCTACCGCGAGCTGGCCTACGACGGGGCGAAGGCCACGAGCGCCCTCGACGTCCCGGGGACCGAGGAGCTGGCGGTGGTCGTGGACAGCCTCTCGAAACGGTACAGCGCCTGCGGGATCCGCCTCGGCTGTCTCGTCACCCGCAACCGGGCGGTGTGGGACGCCTCCTTGCGGATGGCTCAGGGCCGGCTGTCGCCTCCCGGGCTGGCCCAGCTCGTCGCCCTGGGGGCGAGCGATCTGGGACCGGACTACGAGCAGGGGCTCGTAGCGGAGTACCAGGCACGCCGGGACGTCCTCTTCGAAGGGCTCGCCCGCCTCCCGGGAGTGCTCCTCGCCAAGCCCGAGGGGGCGTTCTACTTCATCGCGCGGCTTCCGGTCGAGGACAGCGAGGACTTCGCGTCCTGGCTGCTCAGCGACTTCAGCCACGATGGGGCCACGGTCATGGTGGCGCCGGCGCCCGGCTTCTACGCCACCCCGGGCCTCGGCCGCGACGAGGTGCGGATCGCCTACGTCCTGAACGAGGACGACCTCGCGGCCTCGGTGCGCGTCCTCGCCCACGCCTTGCCGGCCTATCGGAGCGCTCGCGGCCTGGCACCGGTCGCCGCCTCCGCCGGGGCCGCGGCGGAGGCGCGCTGAAGACCGGGCGGCTCTTCACCTGGGCACTCCTGCCCGCCGCGACGTTTGCCCTCCTCGCCGCCGCCCTCTCTTTCCGGGCGTCCGCGGCGCTGGAGAGGGGGAGGGAGCGTCTCCTCGGGGGTGATCCCGCCGCGGCCGAGGTGGCCCTGGCCCGCGCCCGGCTCTGGCCAGGGACGGCACGGCGGGCCGCCGCCGGGCTCGCGCTGGCGAGAGCGCGGGCGGGCCGGCTCTCCGGGGAGCGCCCGTCCCTCGCCGACCTGACCGGATTCGAGCCCATCGCGGTCATGGAGGCCACCCTCGAGCTCGACGGTCTGGCCGCGGCCCGTGCGACGGCCGAGCTCCTGCTGCGAGCCCGCCACCCGCTGGGAGAGCTCTACGCCGCCGCGGTGGCCCTGGAGCGGGGTCACGAGGACGAGGCCCGTCTCCTCGCCGCCTCCTCCCGGGTTCCCCTCGCGTCGCGAGCGGTCGGACGCCGTCTCGCCGAGGCCCTCGAGCTGCGGGCCTCCGGAGCCGGCGCCGTGGTCCGGGACCGCAACGGGACGCTCGTGGGGTGGCTCGACGGCGAAGGCCACCTGAACCTGGCCCCCGGGCTCGATCCCCTCCTGCTGCCACCCTTCCAGGAGACGCCTTCGCGACGGCGGGGGTCCGCCGTGGCGCCCGCGGAGGGGAGACCGTTCTGGCTTCCGGCGGCCAGGGTCCGGGAGGCGATGGGAGCGGGCGGGCTGCGGCTCACTCTCGATCTCGAGCTCGCCCGTATCGCCCGGGAAGCCCTGGGCCGCTGGCGGGGCACCATCGTGCTTCTCGAGCCCCGCACGGGGGCGATCCTCGTGGCCGTGGGCGATCCCCGCACCGTCGCCCGCGAAGGGCCGGCCGCGCTCACCCAGCGCCGGGAGCCCGCCTCCATCTCCAAGGTCATCACCACCGCCGCCGCGTACCGTTCCGGGATCGACGCCGACGCCGCGATCGGGCGCATGACCTGCAAGGGCGTCGAGCGCTACGGCGGCCAGCCCCTGTGGTGCCCCTGGAAGGCCGGTCCCCTGGACGGTCTCGACCACGCCCTCGCCATCAGCTGCAACACGGCCTTCGCCACCCTGGGCAACCGGGTCGGCCGCGAGGCGCTCGTCGCCGAGCTTCACCGCTGGGGCTTCGACGCCGGACCCGGGGCCCTCATGGGCGCCGCCGGACGCATCCACACCGCCCCGCGGAGCCCGCGCCAGCTGGCCGACCTGTCGATCGGCCTCACCGTCTCCGACATCACCCCGCTCCACGCCGCTCTGCTCGCCACGGTCGTGGCCAACGGGGGCACGATGCCCGAGCCCCGCCTCGTGGCCAACGCATGCGGGCCGGTCGGTCTCGCCGACCGAGTTGCCGTCCTGCCCCCGGCCCACGAAGTGGTCGACTCCCGCACCGCGGCCCGCCTTCGCCAGGCGATGCGGGCGGTCGCCCTCTACGGGACGGGCACGGGACTTGCGTCGCGCCGCTTCCCCGTCGCCATGAAGACCGGCACCGCCGCGGAGTACCGCAAGGGCTACCACGTGAACTACATCGGGATCGCTCCCGCGCCGGACGCCAGCCTCGCCTTCTGCGTCCGCATCACCTACCGGCCCACCTCACGAGCCGTGAACCGCGCCGCTCGCGAGGTCACCGCGGCCTTGCTGGCCCGTCTCGCCGACCGCCGCCTCTCGCTCCAGAAGGCGGCGGAGCGGCAGCGCTCGCGGGCGGCGTGGCCGGCGGAGCCTGACGAGCGCTGAAGAAGAGGAAACAGACTTCACCAATACGAACGGCCGGACGGTGGCAACGGAAGGTCTGCGGAACGACGCTTCAACGATGGGTTCCGCAGACGTCAGGCGTGCTACGATCGGGGGCCCGTGTCGAACGCCCTCTCGTCCCTGGTCAACGCCCCACGCCGCTTCCTGCGACGCCTCTACGACTGGACCATGCACTGGGCGGAGACGCCCCAGAGCATGGCGGCCCTGTTCCTGATCGCCTTCGCCGAGTCCTCGTTCTTCCCGGTCCCTCCCGACGTCCTCCTGATCGCCATCGTGGCCGCGGCGCCCGGCAAGTGGCTCAGGGCGGCCGGGCTGTGCACCCTGGGCTCGGCGAGCGGGGCCATGCTGGGGTACGCCATCGGCTCCGCCTTCATGGCCACCCTCGGGCAGCCGATCGTGGACTTCTACCACGCGAAGCACTACTGGGACCGGGTGGTGGAGCTCTACAACGGTGTCTGGGGTGTCTGGTTCCTGGCCGTCGCCGCCTTCACGCCGGTCCCCTACAAGGTGGCGACCATCGCCGCCGGGGCCACCCACATGCCCTTCGCGCCCTTCCTGCTGGTGTCCGCCCTGGGGCGCGGGGCGCGGTTCTTCCTGGTCGCCGCCATACTGAGGATCTTCGGCGCCCCGGTGCGGCGGACGCTGGAGACGCACTTCGACCTCGCCGCGATCGTCTTCCTGGTGCTGCTCCTGGGCGGCTTCCTGGTGATCAGGCTCCTCTAGCCCAGCCGCGGCCTGGTCGGCGGGTCCGTCCACTCGCGTCCCTGCGTTGCCCCGGGGGCTCGGCGGGCACCCGGCTGCGGGCCCGCAGGCCTCGAGGTGAAGCAGGGTCCTCGCCGGCCCGCCGAGCCCCGTCGCCCTCTCGCACCGAGCGGCGCTCGACCTCGATGACGCGAGACGAGAAGCCCGGTCAGGGCACGGCGACGAAGTCCAGCTCGAGGTCCCGCGCCTTCGCGTTGAGCGCGGGGACGTCGGTCTCGAGGATGGCCGTCCACTCCGCCGCGAGAGAGGCCAGCTCCTGCTCCAGCCGGGCACGGATCTCCCGAGCCGGCTGCGTCGGGGCCCCGTCGCCGTCGCGTGACCAGCTGTACAGCGGCGACAGTCGCGAGTGGAGCTTCACCCCCCCGGAGCGCCCGGCGAGGATGTCGTAGTTGACCTGGGCCTCGCGGTTGTGCAGCTTCGACTCCAGGGCGTCGAGCTTCTCCACGAGGGCCTCCGCGTCCGCCACGAGCCCCTTCGCCGCGTCGTCGCCTTCCAGGAGCCCGGTGCGCGCGTCGAGGCGCTCGCGCACCACCCGCAGGTCGTTGACGATCTCGGCAACGCGCGTGAGGTCCTCGCGCAGGGCCAGGGTGAAGGCCAGCTGCTCCTCCACGACCTCCCGCGGGACCCGAACCCGCGGGTCGGGTCGCACCTCGACGGGCGTGGACTGCACCTCCTCTCCCACGGTGAGGCGGACGGCGTAGGTGCCGGGGAGGACGAAGGGGCCGGTGTACGGGTCCCCGAGGTCGACCTTCGCTCCCTCGATTCGTTTGGCTCCCGCGTACCGGAGGTCCCACACCGCGCGCTGGACGCCCGCCTCGACCGGGAGGGGCTTCGGCCGCTCGGCCGTCCACTCGGGGTCGGGGGCGTCCTCGGGGACCTCGGCCTCCGCCTTCTTCGAGCTCAGGCGGCGGATCACCGTCCCCTCGCCGTCGAGGATCTCGATCGTGAGCTCCTCCTGCCGCTCCTTCTCCAGCCAGTAGTCGATGACGGCGCCGCGGGGCGGGTTCTCGCCGGGACCTTTCAGGTGGGCGGAGATCCCGGAGTGGTACGACCAGCGAATCGCGGGACGGACGGTGAACAGATGGACGGGCTCGCCCCGCACCTCGTCCGACCACTCCCGGAGCGGTGTGAGGTCGTCGAGGATCCAGATCGACCTCCCGTGGGTCCCCACCACGAGATCGTCGTCCTTCACCACCAGGTCGTGGACGGCCACCGTGGGCAGGTTCAGCTTCAGCGGCGTCCACGTCTTCCCGTCGTCGGGCGAGAAGGAGACTCCCCGCTCGGTGCCGGCGTAGAGAAGGCCCGGCTTCTTCGGGTCCTCGCGCACCGCGTGGAGGTAGACGTCGTCGGGCAGCCCCGCGGAGAGGCTCGTCCAGGTCGCCCCGTAGTCGGCGGTCTTCCAGAGGTAGGGGCGGGGGTCGTCGAGGCGGTGGCTGTCGACCACCAGATACGCGCTGCCGGCGTCGAACGGCGAGGGCTCGATGATGCTGACCGTGCCCCACTCGGGCAGACCGGGGACGTTCGCGGTGACGTTGGACCACGTTTCGCCGTCGTCGCGGGACACGTGGACGAGCCCGTCGTCGGAGCCGACCCAGAGAAGCCCCTTCTCCCGGGGCGACTCGGCGATCGCGAAGACCGTGCCGTACCACTCGACCCCGGTGTTGTCCCCGGTGATCGGCCCCCCGGACCACTTCTGCTTGCTCTCGTCGTCGCGGGTGAGGTCGGGGCTGATGGCCTCCCAGGTCTGCCCGCCGTCCCGGGTGCGGAAGACGACGTTGGCCCCGTGGTAGACCGTCTTCGGGTCGTGGGGGGAGACGGTGATCGGCGCCGTCCACTGGATACGGTAGCGCGAGTGCTCCGCCCCCCATCCCGAGCCGTACTCCGGCCAGGGGCCGACGTAGCGGGCCTGGCGGGTGCGGTGGTCGTAGCGGGTGAGGATCCCCAGGTACTCGCCGGCGTAGACGATGTCGGGGTCCGAGGGATCATGGGCGGTGTAGCCGGCCTCACCCCCACCCACCCCGTACCAGTCGCCCAGGGTGATCCCGGCCGTGGAGAGGCTGTTGGACGGGCCAGAGGCGGTGCCGAGGTCCTGCATGGCCCCGGAGACCCGGTAGGGGACGGACCCGTCCACGCTGACGTGGTAGAACTGCGAGATCGGCAGCGGCGCCGCGTACCAGGTCTCCCCCCCGTCGGTGGAGACGTCCACTCCGCCGTCGTTCGCATTCAGGATCCGCCGCGGGTCCTCGGGGTCGATCCAGATGTCGTGGTGGTCCCCGTGGTGGGGGCCCTTCACCCTCTTGATCGTCGCGCCGCCGTCGATGGTTCTGAGAAGCGGAACCTGCGGGAACCAGACCACGTCGGGATTGGTCGGGTCGACGGTGAGGGTGGAGTAGTACCAGGCCCGCTGTCGCAGGGCGCGATGGCCGCTCGCCCGCGTCCAGCTCTCGCCCCCGTCGTCGGAGCGGAAGAGGCCGCCCTCCTCGGCCTCGATGAGGGCGTAGACGCGCCGGGAATCGGAGGGGGCCACCGCCACCCCCACCTTGCCCCAGAGGCCGTCGGGGAGGCCGTTGCCGGTGAGCCACGTCCAGGTGTCGCCGCCGTCTGGTGAGACCGCCAACCCGCTCCCGGGGCCGCCACTCACCAGCTCCCACGGTCGGCGGCGCATCTGCCAGAAGCCGGCGAAGACGTGGTTCGGGTCCACCGGGTCGAGGACCACGTCGGAGGCCCCGGTGTCGTCATCCCGGAAGAGGACCTTCTCCCAGGTCTGCCCGCCGTCGGTGGTGCGGTAGACGCCCCGCTCGGGGTTGGGGCCGAACGGCTTCCCCAGGACCGCGGCGAAGGCCACGTCGGGGTCTTTAGGATGGACGACCATCGTCCCGATCTGTCCCCCCTCCCTCCAGACATGGGTCCAGGTCTTTCCGGCGTCGGTGGACTTGTAGATGCCGTTGCCCTCGGCGGCGTTGCCCCGGACGTTCGCCTCGCCGGAGCCCACGTAGACGACGCTCGGGTCCGAGGGCGCCACCGCGATCGAGCCGATGGAGCTGACCGGCTGCTGGTCGAAGAGGGGCTTCCAACGCACGCCGCCGTCGGTCGACTTCCAGACGCCGCCGGAGGCGGTGGCCGCGTAGCAGGTGAGAGGGTCGCCGGGCACCCCGGCCACCCGGGAGACGCGCCCCCCGGCCGGGGGACCGACCAGCCGGTACGCGAGTCCCGGGAACTCGTCCGGACCTCCCCGGGGGGGCTTCTTCTCCTCGGCGCGCCCGGGCGGGCCGACGACCAGGGCAAGGGCGAGGCAGAGGAGAGGCAGGCGGCGGCGCGTGGTCATGGCGGGCTCCTCGTGGCTTCGTGCGGCGCCGGAGAATACCGCCTCCCTCGGCCCGGCTTCAAGCGCCCCCGCGACACGCGCACGGGAAGGAAGCGAGAATGGTGCACCCTTCAGGAGGCGCGCGACCATGCCCCGCTCGACTCTGCTCATCGCACTCGCCCTGGCCGCGGCGTGCCGGGCCACGGCCCCATCCGCCCCCCCTTCGCCACCGGGGATCCCGTCCGAAACCCCGCCGAGTCTCCGCCCCTCGAGGGCGGTCCGGTGGGTCCGGGACTCGGCCGAGCACCGGGCGCTCTTCTTGCAGGTGTTCCGCACGGCGGCGGCTCACGTCGACCGCGAGGCCGCGCGCCGCGAGCCCGGCACGTGGGCGGTGGTCACCGACGTCGACGAGACCGTGCTCGACAACTCCCTCTACCAGCTCGAGCGCGAGCGCCAGGGCCTGGGGTTCACCTCCGAGAGCTGGAGGGCGTGGACCGAGCGGCGCGAGGCCGTCCCTCTCCCCGGGGCCGCGGCCTTTCTGGCGCGGGTGCGGGCCCTGGGCGGGAGAATCGCCGTCGTCACCAACCGGCGCGCGTCCGCGTGTCCGGACACCGAGGCCGTGTTCCGGGAACACGGCCTCGCCTACGACGTCATGCTGTGCCGGGGCGACGACGGTCCCGGCGACAAGGGGCCACGCTTCGACGCCGTCGCGCGCGGCGCCACGCCGGCGGGGCTGCCCCCTCTGGAGATCGTCGCCGTCCTGGGCGACAGCGTCCGCGACTTCCCCGGTCGGAGCCAGGCCCTCCCCTCGGTGGGGGACGACGTCTTCGGAGAGTTCGGGGTGCGGTACTTCCTGCTTCCGAACCCGATGTACGGGAGCTGGGAGTAGGAGCGGGGTCGATCAGTCGACGACGAGCACCACGGCCCCGCGCACGTGCCCGGACCGGAGCCGGGCCAGGGCCTCGTTGGCCTGCTCGAGGGGAAGCGTCTCCACCTCCGTCCGCACCGGGACACGAGGGGCGAGGTCCAGGAACTCCTCGCCGTCCCGCCGGGTCAGGTTCGCCACCGAGCGCACGACCCGCTCCTCCCAGAGGATCCGGTAGGGAAAGGACGGGATGTCGCTCATGTGGATGCCGGCGCAGACCACGATTCCGCCCGGAGCCACCGCCCGCAGAGCCGCGGGGACGAGCTCCCCGGCGGGAGCGAAGAGGATGGCGGCGTCGAGGGGCTCGGGTGGGGGGCCAAGGGCGTCGCCGGCCCACTCCGCCCCGAGGGAGAGGGCGAAATCCTGGGCCTCCCGGTCGGAGGCGCGGGTGAAGGCAAAGACTCGGCGACCCTGGTGGCGGGCCACCTGGGCCACGATGTGGGCGGCCGCGCCGAAGCCGTACAGACCCACCCGCTCGGCGTCGCCGGTCATCCCCAGCGACCGGTAGCCGATCAGCCCGGCGCACAGCAGCGGCGCGGCCTGGAGGTCGGGGTAGCCCTGGGGAATCGGGAAGCAGTACCGCGCGTCGGCCACCACCCGCTCGGCGAAGCCGCCGTCGATTTGGTACCCGGTGAAGCGGGCCTGGGGGCAGAGGTTCTCGCGTCCGCTCCGGCAGAACCGGCAGGCGCCGCAGGTCCAGCCCAGCCAGGGGACCCCCACCCGCTGTCCGACCGCCGGGCGCTCGACGCCCTCGCCCACCGACTCGACCACGCCCACGACCTGGTGCCCGGGAACGACGCGCCGTCCCAACCCCTCCAGCTCCCCGTCCACGACGTGGAGATCCGTGCGGCAGACGCCGCAGGCACGAACGCGGAGCCGGACCTGACCCTGACCCGGAGGCGGGACGGGCAGCGTCGACTCCACGAGCGGCTCTCCCGGGCGGGAGAGGACCATCGCCTTCATCGTGGACGTCACCACCCGTGCGCTCCGGCCACGAAAGAGGCCCGGGGCGGGGGCCCCGGGCCTCGTGTCGAGCTGTTCGTGCCCAGTTAGAGCGGGGTCACGTTCGCCGCGCGGGGCCCCTTCGGGCTGTCCACGACCTCGAACTGGACCTTCTGACCCTCGCTGAGGGTCCGGTAACCCTCAGTCCTGATCTCGGTGTGGTGGACGAAGACGTCCGGACCACCCTCCTGGGAGAGGAACCCGAAGCCCTTGGACTCATTGAACCACTTGACTGTGCCTTCAATCATGAACGTCAGGCCTCCTTCGGCCCTTCCTAGTCCGCCACGTCGCCTGCGCGCTCACGATCCCGACACCGTCCCCCATTGGACGGCCCGAACGACGAACGCCAGATCAACGGCTACTAGAGATCGCGAAAAATCCTATCACACCCGCGCCTGCCGGTGCGGCACCCGCGGCTCTCGGCACGTTGCCGGCCGCGGGTTGGCTTCATCGCGAGAGGTGAGAGGGGACGCGGTTGACGAGCCGGCCGCGGCCGTCTAGCTTCGACCCGTGGCAGAGCCGATCCGGATCAGCAGGGGCGTCCGCGTGCCCGGCGAAGCGATCAGCTGGCGGGCGGTGCGCTCCTCCGGGCCCGGGGGCCAGAACGTGAACAAGGTCGCGTCGAAGGTCGAGCTGCGCGTGACGCTCGACGCCATCGAGGGCCTCGACCCCGCCGCCCGCTCTCGACTCGGGACGCTGGCCGCCCCCCGCCTGGATTCTCGCGGGCGGCTGCTCGTCACCAGCCAGCGCACCCGCGACCAGGCCCGCAACCTCGAGGACGCGCGCGACAAGGTCCGCCGGCTGGTGGCCCGCGCCCTGGTGACCCCGACGCGGCGCCGCCCGACACGGCCGTCCGCCTCCGCGGTCGAGCGCCGTCTCCGCGGGAAGCGGTTGCGCGGCGCCCGCAAGCGGGAGAGAAGCGCGGGGGGACACGACGAGGCCTGATCGGCGGGCCCCTGTCCCGATCCTGGCCGCCAACCGGCCAATCCGGACACCGGCCCGGCAGGAGTCGGACACCCGAGAAGAGAGCCAACCGACTGATGGAAGTGACGATACACATTTCGTTTTCCGCGGCACGCTCCTTGCTTCGGATTCTGCGACGGCCGCCGTGTTCGTGGGCGGGGCCGGACGGAGGTCATCGGGTGCGCGCGCGGCAAGGGCAACGACACGGCGTCTGGGGAGAGATGGCCGCGGCAGCCTGCGCGATGACTCTCCTCGCCCCCGCCGCCGCCGGACCGCAGGAGGCCGTCGCGCGGCCGGACGCGGACCTGGACATCCAACACGACCCGGTCTCGTGCGTGGTGGCCGGAAAGCACCCTCGGGTCCTGGCGTGCTTCTCGCCACGCCCCCGGCTCGCCCGAGCCCGGGTCTTCTTCCGCGCCCACGGGACGGCGGACTGGTACTACGTCAACATGGCCGAGGACGCCTCTTGCTTCGCCGGGGTGCTCCCCAAGCCCACCCTGGAGATCGAGAGGGTCGACTACTACGTCGAGGCGACGAGCCGCGACTTCACCGAAACCCTGACCCGTGAGTTCGACCCCATCGTGGTGGAGGACGAAGGCGACTGTGAGGGCCTCCTCGCGCCCTTCCTCGACAAGGCGAAGGTGATCGTCGGGCCGGCCGCCGGCGCGGCCGGGATCCCCCAGGGGTTCGCGGCCGGTGGCCTCTCCGGGGGAATCTCGACGGGCCTGGTGGTGGCCGGGGTCGTCGCCGGGGGGGCGGCGGTCGGGGGCATCGCGGTCGCCGGCGGGGAGACCGAGCCTCCGGCTCAGCCTGCCACGAAGCCCCCGGTCTCCGGTCCGCCCCCGGCGCCCACGCCCACGCCCACGCCCACGCCCACTCCCACGCCCACGCCCGAGCCCGGTCCGTCTCCGGGACCCGGGCCCGAGCCGACGCCGACGCCGACGCCTCCCGTGCCGCCCGCCAATCAGCCGCCCGTTCTCAAGCGCAACGTCCCCATGAGCGCGTCCGTCGACGCTCCGGTGACCTTCAACCTGTGCGCGAGCTTCGACCCGGACGACGACCCCCTCTGGTTCACGATCGATTTCGACGACCCCGACGACGCGACCGACTACGCGGACGCCGCCTGCAGCGCTCAGCACACGTACCACAACGCGGGGACCCGCCACCCCGAGCTCTGCGTCGACGACGCAAAGAACCCACCGGTCTGTGTCACGGTCGTGCTCACCGTCGTCGCGGCCTTCCGCTCCGGCCACGCGCGCGCGGTCGAGCCCGTGGAGGCCCCGCGACCGGCGATGCCGTCTCCCGAGCCCCCGGCCTCCCCGACCGAGCCGTCGGGCGAGGTCGGCCTGGACAGCCAGCTCACCGCTCCTGGCGCCACCGGCCAGATCGTCCTGAACGGATCGGAGGCCTACTTCGTCGGGGCCGGATCAAGCCGGGTCTCCGCCCGGGGCCAACCCGGGACCAACCGGGTCGAGGCCCTGCTCGTCGACGGGAAGGGTCAGCCCGGGAGATGGGGCTTCGACTTGACCGCCACCCGGCGGCGGGTCGACGGGCTCAGGATCGTGGCCGGCCAGACGGTCAGCGTCTCGCCCAGCCAGGTGGTCTTCGCCCTGTCGGGCCGACCCGGGGAACAGATCGTCTTCAGCTTCGAGCTTCCCCCGGCACCCTGAGCCGCGACGGGTGGCCGACGGAAGGGGCACGGCGGCCGTCGAACGACGCGCCCGGGCTCAGGGGCAGGAGCCGGGACCCAGACCCTGGTTCTCGAGGCAACTCCCGCCGCCGTCGCAGGCGCAGTTGATCCCGCAATCAGCGGGATTGCTGCCGTAGCAAGGAGTCCCGAAGTCCTTGCCTGGACACCCGGCGTCGCCCTGGACGCACGTGCCCGCGGCCTCCGCAGCGGTGGGGGCCAGGATGGAGCTGACCGCCGGCAGCAGCGCCGCCGCGAGGCCAGCGCGGCGGAGCAGGTCACGGCGGCTGTGGCCGGCGATCCCGGCCGGGGGCGGCGGCGCCCCGTCCAGCAGGTGGGCCCGCTCCAGACGCTCGAGGGCGAGCCAGGCGAGGCGCTTCGCGTCGGTGACGCTCAGCTCACGCCGCAGCGCGTCGGCGAGGTCGTCCACCGTCGCCCGGCCGTCGGCTCCCTGGAAGACCAGCGCCGCGGTACGGTTCAGGCAGTGGGCCTCGTGGCGCTCCAGGTCGTAGACCACCAGCTCGTCCGGAAGCGGCCTCACCACCAGGCCTTCACGACGGGCACGCGGGTTCATGGCCGGCCTCGATTCTCCCATGAGACACCCTGCCTCCTATTCTAGCAAGTCACCGACACCGCCCCTCGACCATCAGCCGTTCTTTCGGAGGGGTCACCTGACGCCGGTCATGGCGGGGCGTCCCCGAGTCGGCGACAAAGGAGAGGAGTCGACGAGAGGAGGCCGCGTGTCCAAGCCAATTGACGTTCTCATGGAGGAGCACCGCCTGATCGAGCAGGTGCTGGGGTCGCTGGAGAGCTTCGCGGTGGCGGTCGAAGGCGACCTCGCGATCGAGAGGCCCGTCGTGGCGGAGTACGCGGAGTTCTTCCGGGGCTTCGCCGACGCCTACCACCACGGCAAGGAAGAGGACATCCTCTTCCAGAGGATGATGGAGCGTGGCTTTCCCACGGAGTCGGGCCCCCTCGCCGTCATGCTCCACGAGCACACGCAGGGTCGGGCCCGCGTGGACGTCCTGAGGCAGGTGGGCCAGGCCCAGGGAGCGGTGGAGGCGCCGGAGCGCGAATCGATGCTGGTGGCGGCGCACGACCTCGTCCCCCTCCTGCGACAGCACATCCAGAAGGAGGACCGGATCCTGTACCCGATGGCCCTGCGCGCCCTCAGCGGCCCGGAGCTCGACCGGATGGAGACGGCGTTCGCGGAGTTCGACAGGCGGTTGAACGCCGCGGGCACCGGGGAGCGGCTGCGCGCGCTCGCCGATCGCCTGACCTCCGCTTTCGCCCCCGACCCCGGGCGCATGGCGGCAGCGGCGGCGCTGCCCACGTGCGGGCTCTCCCCGAAGGCGACGGGGTCTCAGTCGGGATAGTGGACCGGCGCGGCGGACGCCGCGCTCGAGCCGAGGACCTCGAGCACCCGGTGGGCGTGGTGGACCTGCCCGAACTCGTCCACCGCACGGACGGTCACGGTGTGGGTGCCGGGGCCGAGATCGTCGGGCAGGTCGGCCACGAAGAGGTGCGACGACGGCTGGGCCTCGACCCACGACTTGACGGTCGCCGCGTTGCGGGCGAAGAGCTCGGCGGTGGAGGGGTCGACGCGCCTCACCCGCTCCATGACGATCGGCGCCCGATCCCCCACCGAGAGCTCCACCGACGAACGCGGGCCGCCGTCGAACAGGTTGACGTACACGTCGGCCGCCGGCACCTCGTCTACGGTGAGCCGTCCGGCCAACAGCTCACCGGGGCGGAAGTCACGGAAGAGGTTCCGTCCCGTGCCGTGATGGGCCACGTCGAAGACGATGCGCATCTGCCAGTCGACGGGCTTGCCCGCAGCTTTGTAGCGCACCTTCACGTTCACCCCGTCGATGTGCAGCACGTGATACCCGTTGGGGGTGCCGTCGCGCTGCTGGGAGACGGGCACGCCGCGCTCGTCGAGGGGCCCGCTCCACCAGCTGCCGGAGACCGTGGTCAGCACGTGGTGATGGAAGGGCTCCGGCCCGGTGAAGCCGTCCTCCTCGTCGAAGTAGTGGTGCTCGGTGGTGTGGGTGTGTCCGGCCACCGCGTAGAGGTGGCGCCGTCCGGAGAGGAGCCGGAAGAGCTCGCGTCGGTTCTGGGTGCTCACTCCGGGCCCGTCGCCCAGGTCGGTCTCGAGAGGCGAGTGCATGGCCAGGAACACGAGCTTGTCCTCGGGAACGTGGGCGAGCTCGGCCTCGAGCCACGCCAGTTGCTCTTCGGTGATCCGGGCCACGTAGCCCCCGGTGCCGCGGAGGTCCCCGGGGTCGGTCTCGCCCTTCCCTTCGTAGTCGATGTTGTCCAACACGAAGAAGACGGCGTCGGCGTACTCGAAGGCGTAGTAGGGAGGCCCGTAGTGGCTCTTGAAGGTCTCCAGCGCGTGGCCGTCGTCGGTGGCGAGGAGGTTGATCTCGTGGTTCCCGGGCACGTTGTACCAGGGGATCCCGATCTGGGCGACGACGCTGTTGAGCCGGGGGAAGAGCGACAGGTCGTCGAACAGGATGTCTCCCATGGTCATCCCGAATCGGGCGTCGGTCCCGATCAGCTCCGCGACCACGTCATCGGCCATGAAGCCGATCTCGGCCTGCGACTGGGGCTGGGTGTCGGAGAAGAGGATCGCCTCGAACGACGAGGGCTCCGCGCGCCGGCGCAGGGGAAACTCGATCGCCGCGGGCAGCGGCCCGGTGGGATCGACCCCCGCGTACCGCAGCCCTTCCGGCGACCCCGCTGGCTGGTGGATGTAGTAGAACTGCGGGAGCATCTGCCCGTTCACCGGCGTGGCGTACCCGCTGGGCTTGGTGATGAAGACGATGGCCTCGGCGCCGATCTCGAGCGTGTAGCGGCCCGCCTCGTCGGTCAGGACCACCTGGCGCCCGTCCGAGACCCTCACGCCGGGGATCCCCGGCTCGCCGGGGCCACGCTGCCCGTCGGCATCGAGATCCTCGTACACCGTGCCGCGAGCCGTCTCTGCGAGACCCGGAACGGGGGCCAGCGCCATCAGGAGAATCCAGATCCAGGGCCGCACTGTCCCTCCCTGCTTGGGTGTCCTTCGGCCCCACCGGGGCCAACGGTGCGTGATGTGCCGCCTCGATGACAAGTCCTCGGCGCACGCGAGGGCGAGTCAGCGACGAGGACCGCTGGTCGTCGGTTGAGCACTGATGGCGGGGTGGACGGGACTCGAACCCGCGACCTCCGACGTGACAGGCCGGCGTTCTAACCAGACTGAACTACCACCCCGCGGGCGTGTGCGCCGGAGTCCTCGGGAAGGAAACCCTGGTGGGCGGTACAGGATTCGAACCTGTGACACCCGGCGTGTAAGACCAGTGCTCTACCGCTGAGCTAACCGCCCAACGGACAACCGAAAAAGAGTAGCGGAAAGCCCAGGCCGCGTCAATCGTCTCGGGGAGCGCCGGGAGCGCCCAGGCAGTCGGCGAGGGCCTGGCGCCACGGCCGCAGGGGCGGCAGCCCCAGGCCGTGGTAGCGGGCGGTGTCGAGCACCGAGTACGCGGGCCGCCGGGCGGGCAGGGCGAGATCGGCGGAGGCGATGGCCTCGATCGGGGCGTCCAGGCCGGCCAGGGCGAGGACGGCCTCCGCCAGCCCGTGCCAGCTGCAGGAGCCGGCGTTGGCGACGTGGAAGATCCCTCGGCCCCCGGCACGGACGAGGGCCAGGGAGGAGACGGCGAGATCGGGGGCGCAGGTCGGGGCGAAGGCCTGGTCGGCCACCACCCGCAGGGTCTGCCCGCTCCGCGCCCGAGCGAGGATGCGGTCGGCGAACGAGCCGCCCTTCTGCTCGCTCCCGCCCCGGCCCAGAAGCCCGCTCGTCCGGATCACGAGGTGCTCGGCGAGGGCGGTGGCGACCAGCTGCTCACCGGCCAGCTTCGAGACCCCGTAGACCCCGAGTGGCCGTGGGCAGTCCTCCTCGCGGTAGGGTCGGTCGGAGGCACCGTCGAAGACGTAGTCCGTGGAGTAGTGCACGAGGACCGCCCCCACCTCCCGCGCCGCCAGGGCGAGCCAGCGCGGTCCGAGCGCGTTGACGGCCAGGGCGCGGTCGGCCTCGGCCTCGGCCTCGTCGACCCTGTTGTAGGCGGTGGCGTTGAAGACGACGTCGGGGCGGACACCAGCGACGAGGTCGGCGACGGCGGCCCGCTCGGTGACGTCGATCTCGCCGATGTCTCCCGCCCAGGCCACCTCGCCGGCGAGCCCGGAGACGAGCTCGCGCCCGAGCTGACCGGCCGACCCGACGACGAGGGCTCTCACTCCCCGATCTTCCCGGCGAGGGCGAAGTCGCGGTCGGTCAGGCCGCCGGCGTCGTGCGTGGAGAGGCTCAGCGTCACCTTCGAGTAGCGGATGTCGATGTCCGGGTGGTGGTCCATCCCCTCCGCGAGCTCGGCCACGCGGTTCACGAAGGCCATGGCCTCCACGAAATCGGAGAACGAGAAGGTCCGGCGGATGGCCTCGCCGTGCCGCTCCCAGCCCGGGAGACGGCCCAGGCGTCCGGCGATCTCGGAGTCGGAGAGAGTGTCCATGTCGTTCCAGCCTCCTTCCGGCCCGGGAGGGGCCTCAGGCCCGTGCGGCGGGGGTCCCCGGGCGGCGGCGGCGGCGGCGACGACGCTTTCGCGGTGCCGCCTTCGCGTCGCCCTCTGCCGCCGGCCGGGCGGGCCTGTCGCTCGCCGCGCGGTCCGTCTTTCGGCCCACGCGCCGCCACTGCGCCACGAGCTCGGGCCCTTCGGGCCCACCGTGGATCTCCAGCCAGCGGAGCGCCTCGTCGAAGTAGGTCTTCGCGGCCAGGGCCTGGCGGGCGGAGGGGGCCGCGGTCTCACGGAGCCTCCGCTGGGCCAGGATCGTGAGGCGAAGACGCTCCAGGTCGCGACGGGCGAACGGGAGGACGACCTCCTTCGGGGAGGGCGGCGCCGGCTCCGGCTCCTCCTCACCCCCGAGGGCCGCGATCTCGGCAGCGAGGTCCTCGACGGGCGCGCCCTCCGCGCCGCGCCGACGCCACGTCGGGTTCGGGGCGGCCACGCGCTTGAGGGGCACGTCGAGGGGGACCAGCAGCGACCCGGCGAGCAGGGGGTTGGTGAGGGTGTCGGGGTCGGCGGGACCGTCGTTGCGGTAGTCGTCGAGCCGGGCGAGGCTCTCGAACAGGCGCTCGCCGCCCTCGGCGATGGCCCGGTGCGCCGCCGGCAGCAGGTAGGCGAGGAGACCGTACTCGTAGAGCAGCTCGAAGGTCCGGCGCGACCGCCCCTGCCTCAAGATCTTGTAGAACTCCTCGAGGATGCGGGGGAGGCTGCTCAGGACGATCTCGCCCCGCAGGAAGCGGATGGCCTCAGCGGTGTCAGGATCGACCTGGAAGTCCAGCCGGGCCGCGAGCGCCACCGCCCGCAGCATCCGCACCGGGTCCTCGCGGAAGCGCACCCCGGGATCGCCGATCGTGCGGATGACGCGGGCCTCGAGGTCCCCGAGGCCGCCGACCCAGTCGATCACCGAGAAGTTGGCGATGTCGTAGAAGAGCGCGTTGACCGTGAAGTCCCGGCGGAAGGCGTCCTCCTCCGGTGTCCCGAAGGTGTTGTCGCGGCGGATGAGGGTGTCGCCGTCCTCCGGCTCCGAGGCGCGACGAAACGTCGCCACCTCCACCACCTTCCGCCCGAAGCGGACGTGGACGAGCCGGAAGCGCCGGCCCACGATGAAGCTGTTCCGGAAGAGCTTGCGCACCTGCTGGGGATGCGCGCTGGTGCTGATGTCGAAGTCCTTGGGGCGGCGGCCCAGCAGCAGGTCCCGGACGCCCCCTCCCACCAGGTAGGCCAGGAAGCCGTGGTTCTTCAGGCGGTAGAGAACCTTGAGGGCCTCGGGGTCGATGTTCTTCCGGGAGATGATGTGCTCGGGTCGCGACAGGATCCGGGGGGCGACGTTGCCGGGGGTGACCTCCACCGGGCGATTATAGAACGAAGGCCGCCAGAGGCCCCGGGAGGTCCGTCAGGACGTCTCCGCGCGAACGACGACACGCGCCCCCCGCCGCTCGACGCGGAACCGGGCCCCGATCGGGAACAGGTCCGGGATGCGGAAGGGGGGGAGGGGCCGTGAGGGATCGCGCATCCAGCCGCCGTCCTCGGGGCGCAGGGCCCCCACGAAGACGAGCTCGCGCCACTTGAGCTCGGGGATCGAGAAGCCGTCCTCGAGAATCTCGACGTCGGCGAAGGGCTCCTGCTGCTCGGCCATCACCGATGCTCGCCCGCTCGCGCCATCCTGCGGGCCATGTGCTCGAGGAGCCTCAGCTCGCGGGGGGTCACGTCCGCGCGGTGGACGAGCGCCGTCCAGTCGCGGAAGTACCCCTCGGTGTTGGCGGCGGGGAGGGCCCCGACCGCGAGGAGGCCCTCTCGCAGAAGGGCGAGCAGACGCTCCTTCTCTTCGTGGGTGGCCCGCCGGGGTCGGTCCGCGGAGGCGCCGGTGGCCGCCCGGCGCGCCTCGTAGACGGCGATCGCCACTGCGTGAGAGAGGTTGAACGAGGGCTGGGCCGGGCGCGAGGGAATCCGCGCGCGACGACCACAGCAGGCCAGCTCGGTGGCGGAGAGCCCGCTGGTCTCCGGTCCGAAGACGAGCGCTGCCTCTTCCCCGGCCCCGAGGGAGGCGATCTCCTCCGCGGCCTCGCGGACGTCCACCGGAGAGGGGCCGGAGACGCGGCGCCCGGTGAAGCCCACCGCGATCGCAACGCCCCTCAGGGCCGAGGCGAGGTCGGCGAAGACGCGGGTGCTCTCGAGCACGTCCTGCGCTCCCCAGGCCGTGCGCCAGCACTCCACCGTGCGCCAGTCTCCGGGCGCCACGAGGTCGAGCCCTTCGGCGGCCACGTTGCGCACGAGGCGAGCGCAGGCGCCGATGTTGGCGGCGTTCTCCGGCCGGACCAGGACGACGCGAAGCCGGGCCATGGGGCGACCATCAGCCGGCGGTGGGATCGTCGCCCTGACGCTCCGACTCCGGCCAGTTGCGCAGGAAGCGCCGGACCACGGGCTCGCGCTGGCAGTACTCGAGAAGCAGGGCGCGCACGCGGCTCTCACCGGCCTCCGACATCTCGACGAACTCGAGGCCGCCACCGGGTGGCAGGGACTTGGAGCTGAGCGGCGACCCCTCGGGGTGCCACCAGGCCACGCGACATCGGGCCTCGAAGGGCTTCTCACTCCCGGGCCAGGCAAAGCGGATCGACACGTGCTCGTTGCGGTCGAGAGCCCGGGCGCGCTCGACGAAGACGCCCGACAGCCCGATGTCGATGACGAACACCTCTTCCTCGGTCTCGCCGCGGTGCAGCGTGGCCCGACGAACGAAGGGGATGCGCAGCTGCCGGAGGACGCGGTCGGAGGGTCTCGCGTGCGGCGTCCTCGAGATGAGCTGCGCCATGAGAGTGGCCGAAGGGCCTTTGCGGACGCTAGCACCGCGCGTCGAGGCTGTCAACGCTCGTTGACACCCCCGGAGCCGTGTGTTGAAATCCTGGCCGGCAACGAGAGATCTCCTTTCACTTCTGTCTCTTCCGGAGGGCGTCCGATGCCCGATCCCCAGTCAGAAGGCGTGACCCTCCCGACCCTCGTCATGATCGGGGGGGCCCTCGATGGGACGACGTATCCGCTGGCCACGTCGGGGGACGTCGTCCTGGGATCCGGCATGGACGCCGACGTCCAGATCATGCTGGGCAACGTCGAGCCCCTCCACGCGCGGCTCACCCTCGGACCCTCGGGCCTCACCATCGGCGACGCGGGGAGCGCCACCGGCACCTTCGTGAACGGCGAGAAGGTGGAGGACAGCCAGAGCCTGCAGCAGGGAGACCGCGTCTGCCTCGGCCCCCCGGGGGCCAAGGGCAGCGCCAAGCTCCTGGTGCTGATCCCGCCCGGCTGGGGCGCCTCCGCGATACCGGACGCGGGTGGCGGCGAGGAAGCCTCCCCCTTCCTGGGGGGCGAGCCCGGCCCCCTGATCATCGACGACGGGGAGCCGCCACAGCTCGCCTTCGAGGTGGATCCCGAGCCGTCGCCCCCGTCGGAGGAGCTTCCGCTCGGGACCCCACCCGCGTTCGAGGAGCCGTCGACCGGCGACGAGATCCTCGCGGCGGAAGTTGTCGTCGAGGACGGGACGTCCGATCCGCCGCTGAGGACCACCGAGGCGCCGCCGGACGACGCGACCGCGGCGCTGTTCGACGAGCCCCTGCCACCGCCGCCCGCCCCCGGCCCGTCGCCCTCCCAAGCGACACCCCAGCCACCCCCGCCCCCGCCCCCCGCCGCCCCTCCGCCTCGACCCCCGAGGGAGGGGCCCCTCCTGACTGCGCCGCCGCCGCGGGACGCGGAGGCGTCGACGGAGGCGCCGACGCACGAGGCCCCGGAGGCGGCGCCGCCGACACACGAGGCGCCGGAGGAGGCCCCGACCCTGGAGGCACCGCGGGAGCCGGCCCCCCGCCGGCCCCCCGCTCGAGGCCGCCCCCGGGGGAGGCGTCGGCGAGGGGGACGACGCTCCCGAGGCCCCTCCCTCCCCGTACTTCCGGTCCTGGGTGCACTCGCGGTCATCGGCCTTCTGGCCGGAGCCGGCTGGTGGTTCTTCCTCCGCGCGACCCCGCTCACCCTGACCGCGGTGAACCCGACGACGGTGGAGTCGGGCCAGGCGGCGACCTTGACCGGACACGGCTTCGCGGCCGACCCGGCCGGAAACACCGTCCTCTTCGGGGCTCGGCAGGCCGCGGTGACCGCGGCCGCGGACAGTCAGCTCACGGTCGTCGTGCCGGATGGGCTCGGCGACGCGCCCACCGTCCCGGTCGTGGTGAGGACCGCGACCGGGAGCTCGCAGCCGGTGTCCGTCGGCGTGCTGCGCAAGCCCCGGGTGACCGCGCTCGAGCCCGACGTGGCCCTCTCCGGCGAGAGCATCGTCATCCGCGGCGAGCGTCTGACCGCTCCGGTCTCCGTCACCATCGGGAACGTGGCGGCGGAGATCACCGAGGCCTCCGGGGAGACCGTGCGCGTGGTGGTGCCCGAGCTCGCGCTGCCCGAGGGCCAGAAGACGGAGGTCGTGGTCCGGTCCGGCGACACCGCGGCGACGCCGGCCGAGCTGATCATCGGCCGCCTCCCCCTGGTCCTGGAGGTCACCCCGTCGAGCGGCGAGGTGGGCGAGAGCGTGGTGGTCACGGGACGGGGCTTCGACCCCCGCCCCGCCGGCAACACCGTCACCTTCGGCGGCACGCCCGCGCTCGTCCTCGCCGCCGCCCCGGCCGAGCTCACCGTCGTGGCGCCGGCGACGATCGCCGGGCCCTCTCCGGACGTGCCGGTGGTCGTCACCGTGAACGGGCGAGCCTCCTCCGAAAGCGCCCGCTTTGCCACCCGGCGCATGACGACCTCGATCTTCCGGCCTCGCTTCTTCGCGGCCCCGGTCCCGGAGTATCCGGACGAGCCGTACGTCTTCGTGTCCACGCAGCTGGGGCCGGTCCTGCTGCTCGGAGGACCCGGGCAGAGCCCGTCCACCGCGGTGCGAGCGGCCGAGGCGGCGGGCGCGCTGAACGCGCTCGTCGAGGTCGCGGCCTCGAAGGAGGTGGGGATCGAGCAGAGAGGCGACGCGGTCGGGGTGAAGGGCCAGACCGGCCCTCTCCTGGTGGCGACCGGGGAAGACGCCGCCGCCTACGGAAAGCCCTGGGAGTCCGGTGCCCGCTCGGGACCCCGGGTGAGCCCTCAGATCCTGGCCCGCCACTGGGCGGCGATCCTGCAGGACTACGTGGACCTCTTCCTCTACCGCCGCCGCGCGCTGGAGGTCCTGGCACTGTCGCCGCGCGGCGAGGTCTTCAAGGAGATCTACGGCGAGTCGGTGAGACGCACCCCTGAGGGAGGTGGGGTGGCCACGAGCATCGTGTATCCCACCTCCGAGAGGCTGGCGAAGGGGCTGCGGGCGGCGGCCCTCGTGCCCTCCGGCGGGAGCGCGCGGCGCGAGGTGGCGGTCGAGGGTCGCTGGAGCGGCATGCTGGAGGATCCGGAGACCGGCGCCTACCGCTTCGAGGCGCGCTTCTCTCGGGAGGGCGGCGGCCTGGCGGGGTCCATCACCGCGTGGCGCGGAGAGATCGAGGCCCGTTCGCCCCTGCGCGACATACGCTACCGCGGCCACACCCTCCAGTTCACCGCGGATCTGCGGGGCAACGCCCTCGAGTTCGAGGGCGAGCTGGACGACGCCCGGATCGAGGGCACGGCGAGGCAGCAGGGACGTCCCTCGGCGACCTTCACCATGAGGCTGGTGGAGTAGGCCATGGCCCGCGGCGTCCGCCCGGGGCTCGAGGTGCTGCTCGCGCGACCGGGCCCGGTGAAGGGGCTCCGCCTGGGCCTCGTGGCCAACCCGGCGTCGGTCACCCCCGACCTGGTCCACGCCTCGATCGCGCTGGCACGGGCGGAGGCGGCAGATCTGCGGGCGCTGTTCGGCCCGGAGCACGGGATCTCCGCCGACGCCCAGGACCTCGTGGAGGTGGGCTTCGCGCGGGACCCGGCCACCGGGCTCCCCGTGTTCAGCCTCTACGGGAAGACCCGCGTCCCCACGCCGCGGATGCTGGCCGGTCTCGACGCGCTCGTGGTCGACCTGCAGGACGTCGGCGCGCGGTACTACACGTACGTCTACACGATGCTGCACGTCCTCGAGGCGTGCGCCCGGGAGCACAAGCGCGTCGTCGTCCTCGACCGCCCCAACCCGCTCGGAGGGACGGCGGTCGACGGAAACGTCCTCGACCCCGAGTACCGGTCGTTCGTCGGGATGCACCCCCTGGCCGTGAGGCACGGGATGACGATCGGCGAGCTCGCCCTGATGTTCCGCGAGGAGCTCGACCTCGACGTCGATCTCCGGGTGGTGCGCATGCGGGGCTGGCGGCGGGGAATGCACTTTGAGGACACGAGGCTCCCGTGGGTGCTCCCCTCACCCAACATGCCCACGATGGACACGGCCGTCGTCTACCCCGGCGGGTGCCTGGTCGAGGGGACGAACCTCTCCGAGGGACGAGGCACCACGCGACCCTTCGAGCTCGTGGGCGCTCCCTGGCTGAACGGGCACGCCCTCGCCCGCGCCCTCGAGGAGGAGGGCCTGGAGGGCGTCGCCTTCCGGCCCACGGCGTTCACGCCCACCTTCCACAAGCACGCCGAGCGTCTCTGCCGGGGCGTGCAGGTCCACGTCCTCGACCGGGAGCGGTTCCCCGCCTTCCTCACCTACCTGCTCCTCATCCACCACGCGCGCGAGCAGAACCCGAAGCGATTCGCCTGGCGCGAGCCGCCCTACGAGTACGAGTACGTGAAGCCGCCCATCGACATCCTCTGCGGGACCGACGAGGTCCGGAAGACCGTCGACGCCGGGCTCTCCCCGAGGCGCCTCGTCCGTGGCTGGACGCGACAGCTCGAGGCCTTCGGTCGTCGACGTCAGCCACACCTGCTGTACTAGCGTCCAGCCCCCAGCCAATCAGGCGCCTCGGGGCAGCGGCCCGCCCAGGGCCGCCAGGCGCTCCCGCGCGGCCGCCACCTCCGTGGTGTCGATCTCCCCGTCCCCCCAATGGCGCAGGTAGAGGGTGTAGAGACTCCGCGCCTCCTCCGTGCGTCCGGCCTCGGCCTCGAGCCGGGCCAGGAGCGCCAGGCTGCGGACGTAGGCGATGGGCTCCCAGAGTCGCTCCAGGCCTCCGTGGACGACTCGGGCGAGGGCCCGGCGAGCCTCCTCGGTCCGGCCCTCCTCGAGCGCCGCGCGGCCGAGGGCGAAGTGAATCCGGGCCACCGGCGCCTTCGACTCGATGCTCGCCTCGGGCAGCAGGGCGGCGGCGCGCGCCAGCAGCTCGCGGGCGCGGCCGTGATCGCCCTCGGCCCAGGCGAGCTCGCCCTCGAGCTGCAGGCGGTGGGGCTGGGCCAGGGGGGCGGGAAGGCTGCGGAGCCAGGTCTCCACCTCGTCCCGGCTGATCTTCGCGTCCTCGGGCCGCCCTTCGCGAGCCAGGCACGTCGCCCGGCTGGAGTGGGCCGCGGCCACCAGGCGGGCGTCCTGGGGGGCCTCGGCCAGGGCCTTCTTCACCTCGGCCAGGGCCTCCCCGGCGCGGCCGAGGTCCGCCGCAATCTCCGCACGGAAGAGACGAACCCGGGCCCTCTCGTCCGGGGTGTCGGCGAGACGGAGGCCATCGTCGGTAACGACGCGGGCGGCGCCCAGGTCACCATCATAGAGGGCCAGGACGGCGAGGGCCGCCCCGCCCTGCCAGCGTTCCTGGGGATCGGCGGCCCGGCTCAGCGCCCGGGCGTTGGCCCCGGCCTCCAGCCACCGACCCTCGAGAGAGTGCACCACGAAGTGCCCGAAGTCGGACTCGAAGTTCCGCGAGTCCAGCGCCCCGGCCCGGTCGTAGGCGGCGAGGGCGTCGTCGTAGCGGCCCTGGGTGACGAGGAAGAGCCCGAGGTTCTCGAAACCGGCCGCGCGGTCCGGGTAGCGCTCCACGTACTCGGTCAGGACCTGCTCCGCGCGCTCGGGCCGGCCGGAGGCGACGTAGGCCTCGGCCAGGCTCATGTACGTCCCGGGGAACGACATGCCCCGCCGCCGAAGCTCCTCGAGGTGGCCCAGGGCCTCGCCATAGCGCCGGGACTGAAGCAGCAGCTGGGCGAGGTTGTTGCGAGCCGCGGTCAGATCCGGCACCGCGTCGACCGCGGCGCGGTAGGCGGCCACCGCCTCGTCGAAGGTCGTGGGGTCGAGCGAGTAGTAGCGTCCTTCGATGTAGAAGCGCTCGGCCGGCGGCAGCTTCTCGGACCGCGCGAGAGCACGGGCCGCGTACTCGCGGGCCTTCGGCATGTCCCCGAGGTTTGCGCTCACCACCGAGAGCTTGGCCTGGGCCATGGCAAACCCGGGGTCCGCGGCTACCGCCTTCTCCAGCATCGTCCGCGCCTCGTGTTCCTCGAGACGCTCATGGTGGTGCATCCCCTTGACGAAGTAGCGGTAGGCGTCGACGGAGGAGGTCGTCACGTCCTCGAGCTTCGGGTCGGCGCCCTCGGCCAGGACCTTGAGCTCGAGACGGCTCCGGATGCGTCCGGTCAGCTGGTCCACCAGGTCGAACAGCCCCTCTTCGGCATCGCCCTCCACGCGCTCCGAGGCGAGGACCTCGCCGCTCTCCGGGTCCTGCAGCTGGGCCTGGATCCGGATCTGGGAGCCGGCGCGGACGAAGCTGCCCACGAGAGCCGTGGCGACGTCGGCCCGGCGAGCCACCTCGCCCACCACCCCGGCGGAGATGGCGGGGGCGTCGCGCTGGCCCAGCTCGTCGAGGAGCTGGTACAGCCGCGCCGTCGACAGGACGCGCAGGCTCGGCGACTGCGAGAGATTGGTGACCAGCATGTCCGTCAGGCCGGTCTCCAGCCAGTCGAGCTGCGCGTCCTCGGACAGGTTGTCGAAGTAGAAGACGGCGAGCGACGAGCGGTCGTCGCCGGCGCCGGCCGGGGTACGGCCCCTCACCGCGACGAGGGCCGCCAGCGCGAGGACGAGGGCGCCGGCCACGACCGCCGGCAGGAGCCACCGTCGCCGCTCGGGCCTCATCGCGAACCGACGGCTCCCGCTGGTCGGGTCGCGCAGCAGCTCCCCGGTGTCGTGGTCCCGCTTGAGATCCTCGAGGTCTCGGCGCAGGTCGGTGGTGGACTGGTAGCGGTCCTCGGGCCGCTTCTCCAGGGCGCGCTCGATCATGCGGGCGAGGGGGCGGGGCACGTCCGGGCGCAGATCCTGGACCGGACGCGGGGGATCCTTGAGAACGGAGGAGAGAACCGAGAGGTTCGTCCGGCCCGTGAACGGGCGCTCACCAGTGACCATCTCGTACAGGAGCACACCCAGGGCGAAGACGTCGGAGCGGTGATCGACGGGGAGCCCCTGGGCCTGCTCGGGCGACATGTAGGCCACCGTCCCCACGATCCTCCCGTCCTGGGTCACCGACCGGGTCTCGCGCGTGGCCTCGTCCTCCTCGGGCTCGCCCACGCGCAGCTTGGCCAGGCCGAAGTCGAGGACCTTGAGACGCCCTTCGGGCGTGAGCATGACGTTCTCGGGCTTGAGGTCGCGGTGCAGGATTCCCTGCCGGTGGGCGGCGCTGACGGCGTCGGTGAGGGCGATGGCGAGGGGCAGGAGCCGGCCGAGGGGGAGCCCCCCGGGGGGGATGGCCGCGCCCAGCGTCTGCCCCTCGACGTGCTCCATGGTGAGGAAGCGGCGACCCTCCGCCTCCTCGATCGAATGCAGGGTCACGATCCCCGGGTGGTTCAGCGACGCGATCGCCCGCGCCTCACGCTCGAACCTCTGGATCTTCTCGGGGCGCTCGGAGAACTCCGGAGGCAGCAGCTTCAGGGCGACCCGGCGGCCCAGGCGCATGTCCTCGGCGAGGTAGACTTCCCCCATGCCCCCGGCGCCCAGGGCCTGCAGGAGACGGTACGAGCCCAGGGTTCGGCCCTCGAGACCGACCGCGGGATGGTCCTCTCCCATGACGCCAATGTTGACGACGAACGGACCGGCGGGGATCCCCGCCTTGACATCACTTGACACGGAAATCCCGGGCGGGGCGATCCTCCCTTGACGGGCGCGCGCCAGGAGACGCAGAATCGTCCTCGTTCCAGGAACCCAGGGCGCCGGCGGGACCCGCTTCGCCCCCCTTTCGCGAGGTAGAGCATGGCCAGGAAACCTCCCCCAGCGGACGACGAGGCCCGGGCACCGGGCTTCTCGCGCCGCACCTTCCTCAAGACCGCCGGCGCCGGCGCCGCCGCGAGCACCGTCGTCGGGGTCGGAGCCTCCTGCACGAAGAAGCCGACGATCATCGGGCCCGGCCCGGCGACCCTGAAGCTCCGGGTCAACGGGACCACCGCGAGCGTGACCGTCGAGCCCCGGGTGACGCTGCTGAATGCGCTCCGGAACCACCTCGACCTCACCGGCGCCAAGCAGGTGTGCGACCGGGGCGCGTGCGGAGGCTGCACCGTCCTCCTCGACGGGGAGCCGGTCAAGGCCTGCATGATGCTCGCGGCCGACGCCGAGGGTCACGAGATCACGACGGTCGAGGGGCTCGGCACGCCCGAGAAGATGAGCCCGCTGCAGGAGGCCTTCGTCGAGGCCGACGCGCTGCAGTGCGGGTTCTGCACACCGGGCTTCGTGGTGTCGGGCACGGCGCTCCTCGCGAAGAACCCGGACCCGTCTCTCGACGAGATCAAGGACGGTCTGGCCGGCAACCTGTGCCGCTGCGGCACGTACGGCCGCATCTTCGAGGCGGTCCAGAAGACGGCGGGGAGGGGGTAGGCCATGCCTCAGGACGAAAAAGAGCAAGCCAAGGAAGCCTCCGTCACCTTCAAGGCGAAGGCCGGTCTTCCCGACGATCCGCAGGAGATGGAGGTCCACGCCGCCGAGGGAGACCTCAAGCCCTGGGATCTGGACACCCTGCCGACGTTCCAGCACGTCGGCAAGGCCCACACGCGCTTCGACGGGCCGCTGAAGGTCACGGGAAAGGCGAAGTACACCTTCGACATCAAGCTCCCCGGGATGCTCTACGGCCGCATGGTGGGCGCGACGGTCCCGGCCGGTACCATCACCGGCATCGACACCTCGAAGGCCGAGGCGCTGCCGGGAGTGAAGGCGGTCTGGACCGCAGAGGCGAAGAAGGTCCGCTTCGCCGGGCAGGACGTGGCGGCGGTGGCCGCGGTGTCGCCCGAGGTGGCGGAGGACGCGGCGCGCCTCATCGAGGTCCAGTACGAGGAGAAGCCGTTCGCCCACGAGCTGCGGGCGGCCATGGAGGACGGGGCCCCGCTCGTCTTCGGTGAGGACGAGGCCCCGGTGGGCGAGGACCAGAAGATCCGGGGGAACATCGTGGGGCCGGGCAAGGGCGGTCGGGGCAACGTCGCCTCCGGGTTCGCCCAGGCCGCGGTCACCGTCGAGCGAACCTACTACGTGCCCGTCCACACCCACAGCACCCTGGAGACGCACGGCGTGGTCGCTCAGTGGGAGGGGGACCAGCTCACCGTCTACGCCTCCACCCAGGGGGTCTACGCCGTCCGGGAGGGCCTGGCCGAGGCCCTCGACATCGACCGCAAGAACGTCCGCGTCCTCTGCGAGCACATGGGCGGCGGCTTCGGCAGCAAGCTCGGTCCCTCCGCGACCGGGAGCGCCTTCTCCGTCGCGGCCTGCAAGCTCGCGAAGAAGGCGGGCGCGCCGGTCAAGCTGATGCTCGACCGGCACCAGGAGCAGCTGTGCACCGGGAACGCCCCGAGCGCCCAGATCACGGTGAAGATCGGGGCGAAGAGGGACGGGACCCTGACCGCCGTCGAGTACACGTCCTACGGCTCCGCCGGGGTGGCCTCCGGGGCCGGCACCGCCGGGCCGGCGAACTCCCTCTACGCCAACAACCCGAACCTCAAGGTCGAGGAGTACAGCGTCTTCACCAATGCCGGCCCGTCGGCGCCGCTGCGGGCGCCGGGACACTCCCAGGGGGCCTTCGCCCTGGAGTCGGCGATGGACGAGCTGGCGGAGGAGCTGGGCATGGACCCGCTGGAGCTCCGGAGGAAGAACGAGTCGAGCCCGATCCGGGCCGCGGAGTACGGCCCGGGGGCGGAGGCCATCGGCTGGGAGCGGCGCAACCAGAAGGCCGGCGACACCGCGGGACCGAAGAAGCGCGGGATCGGGATGGCCAACGGCAACTGGTACGTCTTCGCCCGCGACAGCGGGATCGGCGCCCAGGTCAAGATCCACCGCGACGGCTCGGTGGAGCTGTTCTCCGGGGCCCAGGACATCGGCACCGGTTTCCGCACCGCGATCGCGGTCGTGGCCGCCGAGGAGCTCGGGATCGCCCCCACCGACATCACCTCGCGGGTGGGGGACACGAACTACCCCGAGGGCCCGGCCTCCGGGGGCAGCAACACGACCAACACCGTGGTCCCGGCGGTGCGGCTCGCCGCGAACGACGCGAAGAGGAAGCTCTTCGAGGTCGCCGCCAAGGCCCTCGACGCCACTCCCGACGAGCTGAAGTCGGAGGGAGGAAAGGTCTTCGTGGGCTCCGACCCGAGCCGCTCGCTCACCTTCAAGGAGGCGGCGGCCAGGATGCCCGGGGAGGTCATCGACTGCACCGCCGAGCGCAAGAAGCAGTACGAGACCTTCCGCCGCGACATCGCCGGCACCCAGTTCGCCGAGGTCGAGGTCGACACCGAGACCGGCGAGGTGCGGGTGCTCAAGATGGTCTCGGTCAACGACTGCGGCTTCCCCATGAACACCCTCACCACGAAGAACCAGGTCATCGGGGCGATGATCCAGGGGGTCTCGTGGGCGCTCCTCGAGGACCGGATCCTCGACCCCATGGTCGGCACGATGGTGAATCCCGACCTCGAGGCGTACAAGATCCTCTCCCCGAGGGACATGTTCGAGGCGGAGTCGATCCTCATGCCCCAGGCCAACCTGGGAAACAACACCTCGGCCGCGGGCATCGGCGAGCCTCCCATCGTCCCCACCCTCGGGGCCATCGCCAACGCCATCTACAACGCCACCGGCGCCCGCCTGCGGGAGCTGCCCATGACACCCGACCGGGTCCTGGCGGCCCTGGCCGAAGCGAAGGGGAGGGCCTGACATGCGCAACTTCGAGCTGGCCAAGGCACACACCACGGAGCAGGCCCGAGAGCTCCTCGCCGAGAGGCCGGGCAGCGTTCTCAAGGCCGGGGGCATCGACGTCATCGACCACCTGAAGCAGCACCTCATCGCCCCGGACCGGCTGGTCGACCTCAAGTCGATCTCCGGGATGGACGAGATCGACGTGGACAGGGACGACGCCCTGAAGATCGGGGCCCTCGTCACCCTCGCGAGGGTGGCGGCCCACGACGACATCAAGAAGAGCTTCCCCGCCCTCGCCCACGCCTGCGGGGAGGCGGCCTCGCCCCAGATCCGCAACGTGGCCACCATCGGAGGCAACGTCCTCCAGCGACCACGGTGCTGGTACTACCGACTCGAGTCGTACCGGTGCATCAAGAAGGGCGGCGACACCTGCTTTGCCATCGCCGGCATGAACCGCTACCACGTGCTCTTCGGAGGGGGCCCGGCCTACCCGCCACACCCTTCGAGCGCCGCCGTGCCCCTGGTGGCCTACGGCGCCTCGTTCGTGCTCGAGGGGCCGGAGGGCGCCCGCACCGTCCCCGCCGGTGAGTTCTTCGCCCTGCCCGACGTCGACGCCGAGCGCGAGAACACGCTCAAGGACGGCGAGATCCTGACCGAGATCCGGGTGCCCTCGAGCGCCGGGGCCAGGTCGGCCTACGCCGAGGTCCGCGAGCGTGCGGGCTTCGACTGGCCCCTCGTCTCCGCCGCGGTGGCCGTCGAGGAGGAGGGGGGCGCGGTGAAGAAGGCCCGCGTCGTTCTCGGACAGGTCGCGACCATACCCTGGCGGGCCACGAAGGCCGAGGAGGCCCTCGTGGGTCAGCCGCTCGGGGCGGCCAGCGCCGAGGCTGCCGGCCAGGCGGCCGTGGACGGCGCGGAGCCGATGACGAACAACGGCTACAAGGTCGATCTGGTGACGACGCTCGTGCGCCGGGTCGTCGCTTCTCTCGCGTGAGGACGCCCATGGACGCCCACGAAACCGCTTCGAACCCTGTCTGCCGCCGGCTGCGGACGAAGATGTACTACGTGGCGGGGCGCGACCACGTGAACCTGCGCGTCTCCTCGCCCACCGCCCAGTACTGGTGCTCGCACACCACCACCGTCATGGGCCTCGACGAGCTGCCGTGCAGCCCCGAGACCTGCCGGTCACACCGGGGGTGCTTCGAGGCCGAGTAGCCCGCCGACACCGGCCTCGAGGGACCGCCTCACGGGGCCTGGACGACCTTCAGGACCCGCGTGTTCTGGATGGAGATCTGGGCCGCCACCCGGCTCGACAGGCCGATGAACGCCTGCGCCGCCGGGGCGTCGGGCGCGGCCTCCACGATCGGGCGGCCCTCGTCGCTGCCGGAGCGCACGCGGGTGTCGATCGGCACCTCGCCGAGGAAGGGGATGTCCAGGTCCTCGGCCATCCTCCGCCCGCCGCCGGTGCCGAAGATCTCGGTGCGCTCGCTGCAGTGGGAGCAGACGAAGTAGCTCATGTTCTCGATCACGCCGAGGACCGGGATGTTCAGCTGACGGAACATCCCCACCGCCTTGCGCACGTCGGCGACCGCCACTCCCTGGGGAGTCGTGACCACGACCGCGCCCGCCATCGGCACGCTCTGGGCCATGCTGAGGGCCACGTCGCCGGTACCCGGGGGCAGGTCCACCACGAGGTAGTCGAGCTCGCCCCACCGCACGTCGCGCATGAACTGCTGCACCGCGCCGTGGAGCATCGGGCCCCGCCAGATGATGGGCTGGTCGGGGGGCACGAGCATGCCCATGGAGATGACCTTGATGCCGAAGGCCTCCGGGGGCACGATGCCCTTCTCGCCTTCGACCTCGGGGGCGCCGGTGAGGCCGAGCATCTGGGGGATGTTGGGACCGTAGACGTCTCCGTCGAGGAGGCCGACGCGGGCGCCCTGCTGGGCCAGGGCCACCGCCAGGTTGACGGCCGTCGTGGTCTTGCCGACTCCGCCCTTGCCGGCGCCCACCGCCACGATGTTGCGGACGCCCGGTACGGCCTGGCGACCGAAGCCCCCGCGCGTGCCCACGTTCGCCGTCATCTTCGCCCGGGCCGCGGTGACGCCGTCGATCGCCGCGACCTTCTCCTCGGCCTCGGTCTTCAGCTGGTCCTTCACCGGGCAGGCCGGGGTGGTGAGCTCCACGGTGAAGTCGACCTCGCCGCCCTCGATCCGGACGTCCTTCACGAAGCCAAGGGTCACGATGTCCTTGTGGAGATCGGGGTCCTGCACGTCACGCAGGGCGGAGAGCACCTGCTCCTTGGTCACGCTCACGGCATCACCTCGAGATGGGGTGGGGCCCTCAGCCCGCGAGGGCGGCGTCCACGGTTTCCTGCAGCTTCTCGAACTTCGTCGGGGGGCTGCCGAGGATCTTGCTTCGGATCACGCCCTCCCCGTCGATCACGAAGGTGGTCGGGAGCCCCTGGTTGACCCCGAACTCACCCGCGATCTCGTCGTCCCCCAGCAGCTGCCGGTAGGGGATCCGGTACTCGCGCACGAAGTCCAGGATCTCGTCGGGCGAGCCGGAGTCCATCACCACCCCCAGGACCTCGACACCGCGGGGTTGATTCTTCCTCCAGAACTCCGCGTACTCCGGGATCTCCTTGATGCAGGGGCCGCACCAGGTGGCCCAGAAGTCGACCACCAGGACCTTGCCTTCCAGGGAGGCGAGGCTGACGCGGCCCCCGTTGAGGTCGGGCAGGTCGAACGCGGGGGCGCCCTTCGTCTGGGACGACTTCGGGGCCGGCCCGCAGGCGGCGAGGAGCGCGGTCACGCCCACGACGGAGACGAGTAGACGACGCATCCTCTCACCATATCCCCAGCCGCGGATCCCGGCAAGCGGGGTCAACCGATGCTGGCCAGGCCGGGGAACATCCTGGTGAACCACTGGGCGATGAGGGTCAGCCGGTTGGTCACGAGGAGCAGGCCGACCCCGACGAGGAGGACCCCGGAGGCGATCTCCACCGCTCGCATGTGGCTCCGCAGGCGTCCGAAGGCCTTGAAGAACCAGTTCACGGCGAGGGCGGAGAGGACGAAGGGGATCCCGAGGCCGGCCGAGTAGGCGGCGAGCAGGACCACCCCCTGGGTGACCGTCTCCTGCTGGGACGCATAGAGCAGGATCGCCCCGAGGATGGGACCGATGCAGGGCGTCCACCCGAAGGCGAAGGCGAGGCCGACCACATAGGCCCCCACCAGCCCCAGGGGGCGCGACTCGAGGTGGGCCCGCTTCTCGGACAGGAGCCACTGGATCCTGAAGACGCCGGCGGTGTGAAGGCCGAGGACGATGATGATGACGCCACCGATCATGCCGAGGGTGCGCTTGTGCTCCTGGAGCAGAGAGCCCACGTAGGTGGCCGCCGCCCCGAGGGCGACGAAGACGGTGGAGAAGCCGAGGACGAAGACGAGGCTGGTGAGGGCCACGCGGCGGACGAGGTCGCGGGGGGCACCGCCCTCCTTGAACCGGGCCACGTTGACCCCGCTGATGAACGAGAGGTAGCCGGGCACGATGGGGAGGACGCACGGCGAGATGAAGGAGACGAGACCGGCCACGAAGGCCGCGGCCAGCGAGACCGAGGATGTCATGAGGGGAACCTTTCGCGCATGGATGCGTCAGCGGTCATTATAGGCGCCCTGCCCCCGGGCGCCCCCTGACAGTGTGGTCTACTGAGGAGGGGCTCTGGACGAATCGATGCTCGGTCGCGCCACGCGGGACGGGACGATCCGGGTCGCCGCCGCTGTCGCCCTGCTGATGGTGCTCGGAGCCCGGAATCTGCCGGGCGACGGGCCCGGCGGGTCTTCGCCCCCCCCGCCGGAGGGGGCCACCACCGCCGAAGAGCTGGTGGAGAGGCTGGGCAACGCCTGGTTCGCCCGGGACCTCGAGGGCTACCTCGCGCTGTGGAACCTGGATTCCCCGGAGCGGCACGACGCGCAGGCCGAGGCGGTCCGCGAGGCCTTCGCCGCCGAGGAGACCCAGCTGCGCGTGCTGGGGCGCCCGCGGCCGGTCCGCGGCTCGACCCGTCTGGTCGCCGACGTCCAGGTCTTCCACGTGAACGAGCCCCTGGCCCGGGTGGAGTACTGGAGGCTCTTTCTCGAGCGCCGGGGACCCCGCTGGATGTTCGTGGACCGGGAGATCGGCAGCGACGTCGAGGGCCTCGTCCACCTTCCCCTCGACGGGGAGGCCTGGCGGGTGCGGGGGGTGCTGCTGCGGCTCGAGGACTTCGAGCTGCGTATGGAGGACGGTACGCTGTTTCACACGTCGGCGGCCGTGGGCCCCACTGCCCTCGTCTTCGTGGGGCGGGGGCGTGTCCGCTTCTCTCCGCGCCCCTCCGCCGAGGGTGAGCAGCTCCGACAGTTCGCCGGATCGGCGGAGCTCGACCATTCGGTGAAGTGGGCCTTCGTCCGCCTCCACCCCGACGACCTCGAACGGCTGCTGGACACCACGCGGCTCGAGCCCGACCCCCATGCCTCCCGCAGGCGAGGGGACGCCCTCGAGCGCTGGAACGAGCGGGCGAGCCGCAGCTTCATGATCGACGCCGACCTGCCCCGCTCGCCCTGGTGGCTCTACCCGAACCCGGGCGACGCCCTCGTCGATTTCCCCTGGAAGCGCGGGCGCGTGCTCACCTACGCGGTCGCGGGGGGGGAAACCGAGGACGTCAATCTCTTCGAGCGCGACCGGGGGTACAAGATCTGCTCCTACCCCTCCGCGGGCCGCCCTCAGCGCACCCGGGGCGAGCCACCCGCCGAGGTGGACGTCCTGCACCACACCCTGATCGCCCGCTTCGACCCCTCGCGGCTTCTCCTGAGCGCGGTGGACACGCTGCGCCTGCGGCTCCTCGCCCCCACCTCCACCCTCCGCCTCCGGCTCGACGACGACTTCCGGGTGAGCTCGGTGTCCTCGGAGGACGGCGGCAACCTCCTCTTCCTCCGGGTGCGCGAGCAGGGGAGCCTCGTGGTCTCGCTCGGGCCCCACGCCGGACGGACCGACGAGCTCTCGCTGACCGTCCGCTACTCGGGACGGCACGACCCCGTCTCCATCCAGCACGAGCTGCTCCAGCTCTTCCCCGAGCCACGCCCCGCCTACCTCGACCGGGCGCTGGTGACCGAGCCGCCGCTCGTCTACAGCAATCGCACCGCATGGTATCCGCAATCCGGGAACGAGGACTACGCCACCCTTCGGGCCCAACTCGACACGCCGGAGAGACTCCTCGCGGTCACCGGGGGCGACCTGCTCTCGGTCCGGAACGCGGAAGGGCGCAGGCGCGCCACGTATCAGCTGAGCGAGCCGGGCAAGTACTTCAGCGTCGTTGTCGGACGCCTGGAGGACCTCGGGATGCGCCAGCGGGGCGAGCAGAAGGTGCGGGGGTTCGGCGCCCCTCGGACCATGGAGAAGACACGGGAGCAGATGGTCACGGCGGAGGACCTGCTGAGCTTCTACGCCGAGCGCTTTGGGCCCTGCCCGTCCCCGACGGTGAACCTGGCGATTGCCGAGGCCACCCTGCCGGGAGGGCACTCCCCACCGGGCCTGGTCTACCTTCAGAGGCGGCCGGCAGTCCTGGCCGCCGATCCGCTGCCCGAGGATCCCGCCAACTTCGGCGAGCTGCCCGACTTCTTCCTGGCCCACGAGCTGGCCCACCAGTGGTGGGGGCAGGGGGTCGCCCCCGCGAGCTACCGCGACCAGTGGCTGTCGGAGGCCTGGGCGCAGTACTCGGCCGCGCTGTGGGTACGGCATCGCGGGGGCGAGGACGCCTTTCGCCGCATGCTGGAGCGCATGGGGCGGTGGGCGCTGCGCCACGACGAGCGGGGCCCCATCCACCTCGGCCAGCGCCTGGGGCACCTCGACCGCGATCCCCGCATCCAACGGGCCCTCGTGTACGACAAGGGTGCCTGCATCCTCCACATGCTGCGGCGCCTCATGGGCGACGGGGCGTTCTTCGGGGGAGCCCGCTCCCTCCTGGAGGAGCACCGCTACAGCAAGGTCACCACCGAGGACCTGCGCGCCGCCTTCGAGGAGGCCAGTGGGCTCGACCTGGAGCCCTACTTCGAGCGGTGGATCTACGGCACCGGGCTACCCACCCTTCTCTGGTCGGAGCGCACGACGGAGACGCCCGACGGCCACGAGACCACGGTTCAGGTGCAGACCCGGGACCTCCCCGGGCCGCTGCCCCTGGAGATCCGCGTCAGGACGGGGGAGGAGTGGGACGTGCGGACCGCCATGCTCGACCCGGCCGGCGGCTCCTGGACGATCCGCTCTCGGGATCCGGTGCGCGACGTGCGGGTCAACGAGGACCGGGGGATCCTCGCCGAGACGAAGAAGGTGCGACGCCTCCCGCCTCGGCCTCAGCGATAGCCGCTGCTACGGCCCTCCGCCTCGAGGTCGGCGATGCGCTGCTGGACGCCGGCCAGCAGCTGCTGATTCTCCTCGAGGAACGCGATCTTGCTGGCCCGACCGGGGTTGTAGACTCCGCCGCTCATGTCGTTCAGCTCGAGCTGGAGCTTGTCGATGACCTCCTGGTAGACCTGCTCCTCCTGGCGCGCCTGATCCAGCTTCTTGCGCCAGGCCGCCTCGGCCTGGGCCCTCTCGTCGTCTCCAGAGGAGACCTCGCCCTCACCCACGGCTTCGGCGGTATCGTCGACGGTCGAGGTCTCCTCCCCCGGCGCCGGCAGGGTCTCGGGCACGACGACGGGGGTCATGGACGGGCCGAGGTCGCCCTCGGTGTAGACCTTGGACTCGGTCGTTCCCGAATCCGCCCTCTTCTGCTTCTCCTTGGCCGCGACGTCGCCCAGCCCCTGGGCGGACGCGAGCGAGCCCAGCAGCAGACCGACAGCGGCCAGGGTCGCGACATGGACACCCCGCATCGTGACCTCCTTGGTCGAGATCCCATTATACGGGTGACTCGGCATGCGATTGTGACCCAGCATACGGATCAGCCGAGGACCCGGAGAATCCGGCGCAGCTCCTGCGCCCGCCGGTTGGCGGGATCGAGCTCGAGGGCACGGTCCACCGCCGCGCGGGCGCGTTGGTGCTCGTTGGCCGTGAAGTGGCCAAGGGCTTCGGCGGTGAGGGCCTCCGCCCGGGCCGGCGCGGCTTCGAGCGCCCGCCCGCGGGCAGGACGGGAGCCCGGAGGCGGCACCACCGTCCCGAGGCGGTTGGCTTCGGGTGGGGGCTCGGGCTCGGGTGGGGGCTCGGGCTCGGGTGGGGGCTCAGGCTCGGGTGGGGGCTCAGGCTCGGGTGGGGGCTCAGGCTCGGCGCTCGTCTCGGGTCCGGGAGCGGCGGGCTCCTGAGGCTCCTCCGCACCGGCGGACGGCAGCTCGTCCGGCGTCTTCTCGGCCTCCTCGGCTCCACCGAGCTCCTCGAGAACGAGGGCCGCGGCGACATGCCAGGGCATCGCGACGAGGGCCTCCCGCGCGGCCTCCCGCGCGTCTTCCGGGCGTCCCTCGGCCTGGTGGGCCCGGGCGACATCGACCAGGCGATCCGCGGCGCGCCTCGCCTTCTCCTCGTCGAGGTACACCTGCAGCTCGAGATAGCGTGGGCTCCAGGGGGCGAGACGCTCGACCTTCTGGGCGACGCGGGTCGCGCGCTCGATCTCCCCATCGGCGGCGAGAGCGAGGGCCTCGCCGACGAGCGCGTCCGCCTCCCGGGTGATCACCAACGAGTCGACCTCGGACAGCGAGCGACGGGCCTGCTCGTCGTCGGGATCCAGGGCGAGAAGCTTGCGGCACACGTCGAGCGCATCCTCCAGCCGGTCCCCGGCCCGTGCCTGCTCGAGCTCGGCCAGGAGGCCCTCTCGCTCCGGGTCGCGGTGGCCCGCGGCGTCTCCGGACTCCTGCTCCGAGTCGCGCAGGCGCGGGGCGGTTTCGCGCACGAGCTGCACCAGGTCCGCGTGCACGTCCTCGAAGCAGGCGGGCCGAGCCGCAGGATCCCGCTTCAGGCTCGCCGACAGGATGCGCTCGAGCCCGGGCGAGAAGGGCGAGGACGGCAGGGTGGCGAGGTCGGGCTCGCAGCGAGAGAGGCTGCGGATGACGTCGGTGGTCGCCTCCCCGGGGAACGCCTTCCGCCGGGTGATCAACTCGTACATCATGGCTGCCACCGCGAAGATGTCGGCGCGACGGTCCGGGCGCTTTCCGGCCACGACCTCCGGTGGACGGTAGTGGAGGCTCTCGTCGGTGGGACCGGGGTGGCGCCGCTCGAGGCTCTTCACGTGCCAGGCCCCGAAGTCGACCAGCTTCACCTCGCCGTCAGCGCTCACGCGGACGTTGCTCGGCTTCAGGTCGAGGTGGAGGAGCCCTTGTCGGTGCGCGTGGGCGAGCCCTTCGCACAGCTGGCGCCAGACGTCGAGCACCCTCTCGATGGGCCAGAACGTGCGCGACCCGACCACCTGGGCCAGGCTCACCCCGGCGACGAGCTCGGTGGCGACCCAGGGGGAGCCCTCGTGCTCGCCCACGCCGATGACGGCGGCGATGTTCGGGTGACCGAGGGCGCCCGCCGCCTCGGCATCCCGGCGCAGTCGGGCGAAGGCCGCTTCTCCCTTGGGCGCCTTGTCGAAGAGCTTCACCGCGACGCGGATCTTGCCTCGTGGGTCGAGGCCCTCGAACACGTCACCGTAGGTTCCGTGCCCGATCTTCCGCCGCAGCTCGAAGGGTCCGATGGCCTTCGGAGTCTCCAACGACGCCACCCCCGGGGGAGTGATTCTATGCTCCGCCCTTCCGGCCGGTCCAGAGCGGCCGTGTGCTATCGTCGCCGAGGGAATCCCTCGTGACCAACGTCGTGGGCCTGGGCGTGGATCTGGTCGAGACCGCCCGCGTGGACCGTCTGCTCGCGCGCTACGGCGACCGCCTCGTCCGCCGGCTCATGGATCCCGAGGAGGCGGCCGGGCTGCCCCCCCCCGGCCCGTCCCGCGTCCAGGCGCTCGCCCTCGCCATCGCGGCAAAGGAGGCGGCCAGCAAGGCCCTCGGCACCGGATGGAGCCGGGGGGTGCGCTGGAGGGACGTGGTCGTCACCCGGGAGCCGCCGGCGGTGCGGCTGGGGGGCCGAGCGGCCGAGGTGGCCCGAGAGAGAGGCTCGAGCGGGCGGGGCCGGACCCGGCTCGCCGTCCAGGGTCCCCTGGCCATCGGCGAGGTGTGGCTGCTCCGGTGACCCGGGACCCCACCGTCGCCCGACGCAACCAGCTCGTCACCGTGGCCATGGTCTTCGCGGTGTTCACGGGCTTCGCCTTCGTCCTGCCCTTCCTGCCGCTGTACGTGCGCGAGCTGGGGGTCGAGGAGCCGGAGAAGGCCGCGCTGTGGGCGGGAGTGCTGATCGGGGTGTCCCCCCTTCTGGCCGGGTTCCTGGCCCCGGTGTGGGGCCGGCTGGCCGATCGTCACGGCCACAAGAGGATTGCCCTCGTGGCCCTCGTGGCCTACGTGGCCCTGCTCGCCCTGTGCGCGGCGGTGACGGGAGTCGAGCAGCTGCTGGTCCTCCGCGTGGGCCTCGGGCTCTTCGGGGGCCTGGGCCCTCTCGGCCTGGCCATGGCCGCCGCCCAGGCCCCGCGAGAGGACACCGGGCGGGCGGTCGGCCTGGTCCAGGCGGCCCAGATCCTCTCCGCGGCCATCGGGCCCTTCGCCGGGGGGATGCTCGCCGACGCGATCGGGATGCGCCGCACCTTCCTCGTGGCCGCCGGTCTGGTGGCGCTCACGCTGCTCCTGGTCCTGGCCCTCTACGCGGAGACCGAGCGTCCTCGGGGGCACGGCCGCGAGACCCGGCCGGGCTTCCGGGCGGTGGCCGCGCTCCCCGGCCTGGTGACGCTCCTCGTGGTGCTCTTCGGGGTCAACTTCATCGGGCGCTCCTTCACTCCGATCCTGCCCCTGCACCTGCAGGACCTCGGGGTCCCGACGGCGCGCCTCGCCTCGGCGACCGGGATCCTCATCTCCGTCTACTCCGTCGCCGCCGCCGCTTCGGCCACCGTGCTGGGCCGGGCCAGCCGCTCCCGGTCGCCCCGACGGCTTCTCTTCTTCACCCTCCTGGGCGGGGCGCCGATCGTGGCCTCCATGGCCCTGGTGCCGTCCTACGCGGCCTTCCTCGTCCTCGCTCTCGTGGGCGGCCTGGTGGGCGGAGGGACGCTCACCCTCTGCTACACCATCGGTGGCCTGATGGTGCCGCAGGACATCCGGACCACGGCCTTCGGGTTCTTCTCCGGAGCCGCCCTCTTCGGGGGGGCCCTCTCCCCGACGGTCGCCGGCCTGATCGCCCACGCGTCGCTGCGGGGGATCTACTGGGTCGACGCCGCCCTCTACCTGGCCCTTGGCGGAGTCCTCCTGTGGGGACGCCCGGCCGAAGAGGCTTCTCCGTCACCCTCGCCTGAGCTAGAGTGACGCCATGAAGGTCTGTCACCGGTGCGCGAGCGAGCTGAGGCTGAACTCGGCCATCACGAGAAACGACTCCTGCCCCCGCTGCCACTCCGACCTCAAGTGCTGTCTCAACTGCCGCCTGCACGACCCCGGCGCCAACAACCAGTGCCGCGAGCCCCAGGCCGAGTGGCAGACCGACAAGGAGAAGTCGAACTTCTGCGAGTTCTTCGAGTTCCGCGAGACCTCGTCGCTGAGCCGGCCCGGGATGGGGGGAGCCGAGTCCGGCCCCGACCGCGCGCGCTCCGCCTTCGACTCGCTGTTCAAGAAGGGGTAGCGTCGGCCCGGGCGATCGACTCCTCGTCGATGACCCCGGGCCCGGAGGGCATCGACGAGACGAGCCCGAGGGCCGAGGTCCCGAGACGGACGGCCAGCCGGGCCTCCTCCACGGACTCGATGCAGCAGACCCTGAGGCGCGTCGGTATCGACGCCGCGCTCACGAGTCGGCGACCTGGGCCACCCCCTCCCGGAGCAGCTGCTCGAGCTGGACGCGGGGACAGACGTTCTGGCGGATGAAGTCGAGCAGCCCGGTCCCGACCCGCCGCACCAGCTTCTCCACCGCCGGGTCGGTCGGGGTCCCGTCCTCGGCGAAGGCCTTCTGGACGTTCGGGATCGAGACCGGCAGGGGCAGGGCGATGGCGCCCACGTGGGCGCAGACCCCCCGCAGATGCTCGAGGGACTTGATGGCCCCGATCGACCCCGCGGCCACGCCCAGGAGGGCCACCGGCTTGCCCCGCAGCGCGGAGGGGAACCCGAGGTTCTCGATCAGCAGCTTCATCACGCTGCTGAAGCTGCCGTGGTACTCCGGGGTCGCGAGGACCACGCCGCTGGCCGCCTGCACCCTGGCCTGGAGCTCTCGAGCGACGGTGGAATGCGGATCCACCCCGGGCGGGGGCAGCTCCAGGACCGCGGGGTCGATCGTCTCCACCGCCACGTCCGGGTCCTTCCCGAGCTCGTCCGCGACGAGGGCGGCGGCCCGGGCCGTGTAGTTCCCGGGACGCACGCTTCCGAGGACGATCACGATCTTCAGATGGCGGTCCTGGCTCATCACTCCTCCTCGCGTCCCCGGGCACGGCGAGCCCCGAGCGGGCACGACCCTCACCGAATGCGATAGCCCGCGACCCTCCAGGTCCCGTCGGGCTGCTTCCTCATCACCACGTTCTCCAGGGCCGTCTGCTTGCTCTCGAAGGTCGTGTCGAACTGGACGACGACGTACTCCCCGTCGGGGGCCCCGGGCATCGTCGTGGAGTACTCGGTGGACCGTACCGCTCGCGACTCGACCTTGCCGAGGGGGCCGAGGGTCACCGACAGCTTCGCCGACCACTCCTCCTGGCTGACCGCGGCCTTGAGCAGCGCCCCGGCCGTCTTCCAGGTCTGGTCGTACTCCTGGGCGTCGAGCAGGGCCAGCCACTCCCTGGCGGCGGTCCGGGCCTCCGCCTTCTCTTCCTCCTGCGTCTGCCCCGCGGTGGCGCTCCCGAGCAGCAGGGCCACAACGCCGATCAGGGTCGTGATCCGCGGCACCATCAGCTCACCTCCTTACTCTCGGGTCCTTCCTCGACTGTGACAGAGTGCCGCTCCGCGCGCCAGCGCGCGGAGCGGCAGCGGCGGGGCCGCGCTACTTCCAGTGGCTCGAGATGAAGGCCTCGGTCTCGGGCAGGCCCCCCTGGAGGATCAGGTAGCCGTTGTGGGGCTCGCGGTCGGTGATCTCCCCATTGACCGGGTCGCGCATCATGCGCAGGACCTCGGCGTGGTCGTCGGTCTGCCCGAGCACCCAGGAGAGCTTCATGAGGGCGGTCTCCGGCAGCATGTTGTCGAGGGGCACGACCCCGAGGTCGAGGAGGTCCCGGCCGGTGTCGTAGACGTACATCTGAGCGTAGCCCCACAGCGTCTGGACCGTCATCACCACGTGGACGCCCGCCTCGACGGCCCGCTTCAGGGCCGGGAAGAGCGGCTTGTTGACGTGGCCGAGGCCGGTCCCCGCCACCACGATCCCGCGGTAGCCCTTCTCCACCAGGGCCTCGACGACGTCGGGCTTCATCCCCGGGTAGTAGTAGAGGATCGTGGTGCGGTCGTCGTAGGCGGGGTTGACGCGCACCTTCCGCGAGGGATCGCGGCGGCGGTAATCGTCTCGCAGGTGGCGGAGCTCCTCCCCCACCATGGCCAGGGGGATGTCCCCGATGGTCCGGAAGGTCGAGCGGTAGGAGCTGTGCATCTTGCGGCAGCGGGTGCCGCGGTGCAGCAGCGCGTACTGGTCCGAGGTCGGTCCGAACATGCAGATCTGGACCTCGGCGATGTCCCCCTGCCCCGCCGCGCGGACGGCGTGGATGAGGTTGCGCGCGGCATCGCTGGAGGGACGGTCGCTCGAGCGCTGAGAGCCGACCATGACGATCGGGACCGGCGTGTCCTGCACCATGAAGGAGAGAACGGCGGCGGTGTGGCCCATCACGTCGGTCCCGTGCCCCACGACGATCCCGTCGGTGCCGGCCTCGATCTCCTCCCCGATGGCCGTGGCCAGGACCACGAAGTGCTCCTTCGCCATGTTCTCCGAGAAGACCCCGAAGAGCTTCTTCGTGGTGAGGTTGGCGAGGTCGGCGAGCTCGGGCACGGCCCCGTAGAGCTCGCCCGGGGTGAAGGCGGGGATGACCGCCCCGGTGCGGTAGTCCAGGCGCGAGGCGATGGTCCCCCCGGTGCCGAGCAGGGTCACCTTCGGCAGGTCGTCGCGGAAGGGAAACTCCTTGTCGGGAATCCGGTAGATCGCCTCCTTGTAGCCCACCTCGACCAGGCTCGTGATGCGGCCGATGTGAAGGCCGACGTTGTACCCGTTCTTCAGCTTGAGGACGACGTGCTCGTCGTCGAGGGTCTCGCTACGGGGAAGGACCACGCCCTCGAAGACGCTGCCAGCGTCGTTCGTCGCCGCGACGTCGCTCCACACCCGGGCGCCCCACCCCTCGAGGCGCGCGCGGGCCCGCCCCTTGTAACCCTTGAGCGGATCCTCGGTGGCGCTCATCGATCGACCTCCAGCTTCGCCTTCAGGGCATCGAGCACGGTCCGCACCGGCACGCGGCCCCGCAGCCGGCCCAGCACGACGCCCGCCGCGTGACGGGCGAGCCGGCCCGGGTCGTCGTCGTACACGGTGGCCCGTGCCGCCGCGAGGCCGGCGGCCAGCTCGTCGCGCCACGAGGGGGACTCCTCGGCGAGGCCGAGCTCGGCCACGGCCTCCGGCACCGTCGTCACGGGGATGCGGGCCACCTGGACCACGAGCGCGGCCCAGGCGTCCCGGAGGGCCGGCCGCTCGGCGAATGCCCGGAACAGAGCGCACCAGCGCTCCTTCGACAGCTCCTCCACCGTGGCGCCGGCACGCTCGAGACCCTTCACGCGCTCGCCGAAGAAGAAGGCGGCGAAGCGCAGATCGGCGCCGCAGTCGCTCACGACGCGGTCCACGAGGGCCGCACCGCCGCGACGGATCAGGTAGTGGACGGTGGCCCGGGGCACCCCCACCGCGGCGTAGCGGGCCTCGCGCTCCCAGGGGCGCTCGGCGAGCGTGGAGCGGAGCCCGTCGACCCTCGCCCGCGTGACGCGCGTGGGGGGCGAGTCGGTGTCGGGATACATGCGGTCGGGGCCGGGCAGGATCCGCTCGAAGTCCGTGCTCCCGTCCGCGAACGGCTGCCGGGTCTCGTTGGGGACGCCGTCGGTGGCGTCGGCATAGCGGATCCGGATCTCGTCGGCGGCCGTCCTCGTGTCCCGCTCCGCCCCCCAGACCACCACGAGGCCGTCCTCGTCGGTGCAGCCGGTGTCCGCGCGCAGGGCGTCGAGATCGTCCCGGCCCTCGGGAGGCCAGTCCTCCGAGTGGAGGAGGATGGGGGCGTGGACCAGCCCGGCGACCACGCGCACCCGCCCCGCGAGCTCGTGGGCGAAGGTGCGACCCGGCTGCGTCGGCCAGGACAGGGTGCCCCCGAGGCCGGGGAGACGCACGGCGAGGACGCGAAAAGGCCCGTCTCCCCGCTCGAGCTCGGGGTGGCGTCCCTCCGTGGCGACCGCCCGCTCCCAGGGCTCCGCGTGGAGAAGCTCCAGCGGCGAGTCGACGAGACGGTCGGTGACATCCCGGGTCTCGACCCGGACCGACTCCGGGGTCCCGAAGCCGCGCCGGTGCAGCTCGTCCCTCAGGCGCAGGAGGTTCACCTGACGCACGCCCTCGCCGTGGACGAGGGCGGGAGCCCAGCCCGCCCTGGGGACGCCCTTGATCTCCACCCGCCGGCCGCCCCGCACCGAGACGTTCACGTCCTGTCGGCTCGCCCCGAGTCCCACCCGCACGTGCCCGGTCGAGCGGCACACACGGCCCACGAGCAGGATCGCCTCCTCCACCTCGTCCGGGGTCCGCAGATCGGGGCCCGTCACCGTCTCGATGAGGGGCGTCCCCAGCCGGTCGGTCCGCCAGACGATGAGATGCCCGCGGTCGGACACCTCGCGACAGGAGTCCTCCTCGACGCTCACCTGGGTGACGGACAGGGTGCGTCCCCGAAAAGGGAGGGTCCCGTTGACGCCGACGATCGCGGTGCGCTGGAAGCCGGTGGGGATGGAGCCGTCGAGGTACTGCTTCCGGGCGATGTGGACCTCGTCCACGATGTCGCAGCCCAGCATGAGGCACTGCTCGATGGCCACGTCCACCGCCCTCTGGTTCACCGGGAAGGGCGGGGTGTCGTCCATCTCGTAGGTGCAGGTGTTCTCGCGGTTCAGGAGGTAGACGATGTGCTTGCGGGTCTTGAACTCCATGAGCGCGGTGCCGTCGTAGACGCCGAGCTCGGAGAGGGTCGGTCGCATGTGGCGGAGCACGGTGCCGTCGTGGGAGCGGGTGTAGCGGCCGGCCGGGCAGTGGCAGAAGAGCTTCCGCTCGGTGAGGAGCTGCTGGTGCACCTCGAGCCCGGCGATGAGGCCGACGGCCACGTAGTCGAGGGTCTCGTCGCCGGCGGAGCGGGGGCGGACGCCGGCCACCCGGGGGGCGGCGGCGGAAGACCGGGAATCGACAGGGGAAGAGGGGGCCAAGGCGGTCGCGTCCGGGCGAGCGAGCATAGCACGGGACCGCGACAGGCCCGGGGGCTCAGGGCGCGGGATGGACGGGGCCGGCGGGAACATCGGAGGCGGCCATCACCCGGTTGCGCCCGGCCTGCTTCGCGGCGTAGAGCGCCCGGTCGGCCGCGGAGAGCAGGTCGTCGGGCTCTCGCCCGTCCACCGGCCAGATGGCCACGCCAAAGCTGGCGGCCAGCGGAATGCGGGCCCCCTCGAAGACCAGGCGGTGCTTGGCCACCGCGGCGCGGAGACGCTCGGCGGCGTTCACTCCGCGATTCCGGTCGGCGCCGGGAAAGATGACGACGAACTCCTCCCCACCGAAGCGCGCGGCCTGGTCGCCCTTGCGGAGGTGCTGCGCCAGGAGGCGGGCCGCGGAGCGCAGCGCCGCGTCGCCCGCGGGATGGCCATAGGTGTCGTTGAGCTTCTTGAAATGGTCCAGGTCGAGGATGACGAGGGCGAGCTGCCCGTCGTCGCGCCGGTCCTCGTTGGCGATCGCCGACACCAGGAGCTCGTTGAAGGCCCGCCGGTTGTACAGCCCGGTGAGGCCGTCGCGCACCGCGAGCTGCCGCTGCTGCTCGCGGTCCTTGATGAGGGACACCGTGGCCGCGGCCTGGTTGGCAAGGATCTCCAGGACGCGGCGCGAGGAGGCGTCGAAGGAACCGCGGGGGGCAATGAGAACGAGGGCCCCCAGCGTGCGGTTGCGCGCGCGCAGCGGCACGGCGAGCAACGACTCCGCCCGGCCCGTCCCCTCGTCGAGGACGAGGAACGGCATGCGGTTCTCGTGGCTGGCCACGTGGTCGAGGAGGTACGCCTCCTCGGCGCTGCGCAGCACCCAGGCCGCCCAGGTGCGCTCGTCGAGGGCCACCTCCCGCTTGAGGAACTCGGCCGGCCAGCCGAAGCCGGCCTCGACCACGTAGCGGGTGTCGAGGTCGTCGGTCATGACCACCGCCCCCCCGTCGAGCGGCACGAGATGCCGGGCGGACCGCAGGAGCAGCTCCCGCACCTCGGTCTCGCGCGAGAGGGTCGCCAGACGCTGGGAGATCGGGTAGACGGCCTTGAACTCGGCGTCGAGCTCCTCCCGCCCGAGGGAGGCCCGGGCGCGCTGGATGGCCTCGGCGGCAAGGGCGGCGAAGGAGCCGAGGAGGCGGGGCTCCTCGCCGGTGAAGGACTGGATCTCGAGACGGTCGGCCACGAGCACTCCCACGATCACCTCCCCCACGCGCACCGGCACCGCGAGCAGGGAGCCGATCATCGTCTGTCCCCGGTACCACGGGAGATCCCACAGGAGGCGCTTGAAGTCCGTGGCGTAGAAGGTCTGGCCCCGCTCCATCACGAAGCTGAAGGGGTCGGCGCCGAGGGGGGCGGCGCAGCTGGGGAGGAGGTTCGGCGGGCCCTGGGCCGCGCGCAGATGCGCGCGCTCGCCCTGGCGATCGACGTCGAAGTAGACCACGGCGTGGGCGCGCACGGCGGACCGGGCGACGTCCACGACACGCTGGAGGGAGGCGTCGAGCTCGGCCGCCCGGTCCAGCTGCCGCGCCCGCCGACCCTCCTCGGACACCTGCCGCAGGGCGTGGGTGGCGGTGGTCGCGGGGGCGGGGCCGTCGGCGGGCTCGTCCTCGAGCTGGTCGATGCCGTGCTTGAGGCGGGCCAGCTCGGCGAGGGCGGCGCCGAGTCGGCGCTTCTCGCCGGCCAGCGCGCGGTTCACCGCGAAGGCCAGGGACGGGTAGCCGATGGCGGCGGCGGCGGCCGGCCACCAGTCGATGGATCCCATCCGGGCGAAGTGCCACCATCCCGGACCCGCCGCGCCCGCCACGGCGAGGAGCGTCGCCTGGGCCGCGAAGGCCAGGGCCACGTCGAGGCCCTCGGCCACCGCCTGGGCGCCCACCAGCAGCGTCATGAGGGGCCACACCGGCAGCCCCACCGGTCCCGCCACCTGGCCGAGGGCGTCGACGGCGAGGACGAGGAAGGCGTAGAGGGCCAGGGACTCCGCCCGCTTGCGACCCCGCAGGCTGGAGAGGAGCGCTGAGCCCGTCACCCCGAGGCCGAGGAGAAGGGCGTAGCAGGCCTGGGGCCAGCCCGGAGACGGGCGGGCGAGGGGCCTCAGGAGGGCGACGAGGGTGAGCACGGCGGCGAGGGCGAGGAGCCCCTCTCCCGCGCGCCAGCGCACGCGGATGTCGAGGACCGGCTCGCCGGGCGGTGAGGGTTCGGCCATTTGAGGGTGAGGGCGGGAGGACCCTCGGCGGCGATGATAGCAGCCCTTCCGGCCTGGGACGGGGCGTGCTACAAGTCGGGTGGTTCGGAGGCGGAGGATGGACTCGACGAGCGACCGCGCCGTTGCCGACTACCATGCCCTCGTGAGGGACGACACCGCCCTGGCCCGGGAGCTGGAGGAGCGGTTCTTCGCCCGCATGCGCGAGCGCCACCTCACCTTCGGGGGCCGCATGCTGTGCTCGTTCCCCCGCCCCAACCTCGTCTCTCCCGAGGTCTACGAGCAGATTGGAGGCGTCTGCCGCGGGATCTTCAGGGCGATCGAGAAGGTCGAGTCCCGCCTCGGGGAGGATCTCTGGGACCGCGTCGACCTGCTGCCGGAGGAGCGGGAGCTCGCCCGACTCGATCCCGGCTACGCCCGCTCCTCTCCCCTGGCACGGCTCGACTCCTTCGTGACGCCCTCGAGCTACCAGTACGTCGAGCTGAACGCCGAGACCCCCGCCGGCAGCTCCTACGCGGACACCCTCGGCGAGGTGTTCCTGGAGATTCCCCTGGTCCGCCGCTTCCAGGAGCGTTGGCGCCTGCGCCCCTTCCACACCGGACGCCGGCTGCTCGGGACGCTCCTCGGCTGCTACCGCGAGGCCGGGGGACGGGAGGAGCACCCGTCGATCGCGGTCGTGGACTACGAGGACGTGCCGACCCGGGTCGAGCACCACATGGTGCGGGAGTACTTCGAGTCGCGAGGCTGCCCCTCGCTCGTGTGCGACCCGCGGCACCTCACCTACGAGGGCGGCCGGCTCCGTCTCGAGGACCGGGCCATCGACATCGTGTACAAGCGTCTCCTCGTCAACGAGCTCCTCGAGCGCCGGGACGAGGTCCGGCCCCTGCTCGAGGCCGCCCGCGACCGAACGGTGGTCGTCGTCAACCCGTTCCGCTGCAAGCCGGTGCACAAGAAGGCGATCTTCGAGGTCCTGACCGACGAGACGCTGCAGGGACTCTTCACGAGGGAGGAACGGACGGCCATCCGCGCCCACGTCCCCTGGACCCGCCGCGTCCGCGAGGGCCGTGCCACCCACGCCGGGCAGGAGGTGGACCTGCCGGCCTTCATCCTCGCCCGCCGCGAGCGCCTGGTGATGAAGCCCAACGACGAGTACGGGGGGAAGGGGGTGTTCATCGGCTGGGAGATGACGGACGGCGACTGGGCGCGGGCCCTCGCGGAGGCGATCGGCTCCTCCTACGTCGTGCAGGAGCGGGTGGAGGTCGTGCGACAGGAGTTCCCGGTGCTCGCGGGCGAGGAGGGTTCCGATCGCGGCCGACTGGGCTTCGGAGACTTCGTCGTCGACCTCGACCCCTACGTCTTCGCGGGCGAGGTGGAGGGGTTCCTCACCCGGCTCAGCGCCACCTCCCTCGCCAACGTCACCTCGGGCGCGGGGCAGGTCCCCTCGTTCCTCGTCGAGCCACGGCCCTGAGGAGCAAGGTCCCTACGGGTCCTGAAGCGTCTTCACGTGGGCGACCACGGACCGGATCTTCAACCGCACCCGCTCCTCGTCGAACCCGGTCTCGACGTTCTTGAACGCGTCCCCCCAGACCGGCATATCGGGCCCCCCGCGGCCCTCGATCGGTCGCCGGCCATCGACGATCCTCGTGATGGTCTCCTCCGGGTAGTCTCCGCCGTTGCGCTTCGCCAGCCGTGCCAGGTCGGGTGGGTGGAACCGCAGGCTCTCGGCGAGGGGGCCGTCGCCCCTGCCCGTCTCCCCGTGACAGCTGGCGCAGTACGTGCGGTACGTGTAGCTGCCGGACACACCGTCGGCGGGGGACTCCTCCGGCCGTCCGACCCCGCTCGCGGGGACGAGGACGAGACCGGCGGCGAGCGCGAGACATCCGATCGCCACGATGAATCGCATCGGGCGCCTCCCTCCGGGCCGCTCGCCCGACCGGGCGCCGGCCCGGCGCACGCTCCCCATCCATCCCGGGGGCGCTGCTCCTGCTGCATCATGATATGCCGTTGTCGACCGCGCCGACAACGGTCCTTTGTGTTCCGCCGACCTTTGTGGTGAACTCGCCCATCGTCATGCGCCCGGACAACGACGCGCCGCGGGTGGTCGGCACGCTCCAGCTGCTCGCCCTCGGCGTCAACGGCATCGTCGGCGTCGGAATCTTCTTCGTGCCCGCGGCGGTGGCGGCGAGCGCGCCCGGATTCGGAACCGTGGCCGTGTTCGCGCTCACCGGCCTGGCCCTGCTGCCGGCGGCCTTCGCCTTCGCCCGCCTCGGGTCCCGCTTCGACGAGGACGGGGGCCCGGTGGTCTTCGCCCGGGCCGCCTTCGGCGCCGGCTTCTCGGCCTTCGTGGGCTGGATCACCTACGTGAGCGCCTTCTTCAGCGTGGCCGCCGTCCTCGTGGGGCTGACCTGGTCGGTGGCCCCGGCGCTGGGGCTGGAGGACCCGCTCGCCCGGCGCCTCGCCGCCCTGGGCCTGCTCACCCTGGTCTCCCTGGTCGTCGCCTCCGGGCTCCGGCTGTCCGCCCACATCTGGACGGGCCTGACCGTCCTCAAGCTCGCCCCGCTGCTTCTCCTCGTCGTGGCGTGGATGCTCTACGACGGCCCGGTCACCGCGCCCGCCCCCGCAATCCCGACCGCCGGCTGGCTCCGGGCCGGCCTGACCGCCATGTTCGCCTGCCAGGGATTCGAGATCGTCCCTGTCATCGCGGGTCAGGTCCGCTCCTCGGCCCGCGCCGTTCCCCGGGCCACGGTGGGCTCGCTGGTGCTCTCGGTCACCCTCTACGTGGGCCTGGCCTGGGCCTGCGTGATCGCGCTGCCCGCCCTCGCCACCTCCACCGCGCCCCTCGCCGACGCTGCCGGGGTCCTGGGGGGAGTGGGTCTCGCCCGCCTCGTCGCCGCCGGCACCAGCCTCTCCGCCCTGGCCATCGCCTTCGGGATGATGGTCACGACTCCGCGATACCTCTCGTCGACCGCCGCCGGCGAGGGGGGTCTCTGGGGTCTCGATCGCATCGCGGCCGACGGCGTCCCCCGGCGCGCGCTGGCCGTGACCTGGGTCCTCGTGGCCGCCTTCGTCAGCGTGGGCGACCTCGGAGAGCTCTTCGCCCTGTCCAGCCTGGCCGTGCTCATGCAGTTCGGGGTCACCGCCGCCGCCCTCCTCGCCCTCGCCTTTCGTCGGGAGCGGGGACTCGAGCCCCGGGACGCCTGGCCCGCCCCTCTCACCCTCGCCGTGGCCCTCGTCCTCGCCGGCTTCGGCGCCACCGCCCGCGAGGGGCTGGTGGCCGCGGGCGCGGTCGTGGTGGGCCTCGTCGCCCTGAGCCTGGCCCGGCGCGGACGAGAGGCGGGACCTCCGGGAAGGTGAGGACTATACTCGGGGCGGAGGTACGCCCATGAAGGTGCGGGACATCATGACGGCCGAGGTCGTCGTCGCCCACCCCGACACCTCGGTGAACCTGGTGGCCCGGCTCATGGCCGGGCGCGACATCAGCGGCATTCCGGTGGTGGAGGACGGCCGGCTGGTGGGGATAGTCACCGAGCTCGACCTGATCGTCCGCAACACCCGCCTCGAGCCCCCCGCGTTCTTCGCCCTCCTGGACGCACGGATCCCCCTCGAGACACCCGCGCACTACCGGGAGCGGATGCGGCACATGCTGGGCACCCTCGCGCGCGACGTGATGACGGAGAAGGTGGTGACCGTCGGACCGGACGAGGAGCTCGAGACGCTGGCCGAGATCATGGTGAAGCGGCGGGTGAACCCGCTTCCCGTGGTCGAGGACGGCCGTCTGGTGGGCATCGTGAGCCGCTCCGACATCATCGGGATGATGGCGCGAGACCTCGACGACCAGGGCTGAGAGGGCGGCGCCCTCGGGGACGCCCATCGAGAGCGAGGAGCGCGGTGCAGCACTTCAACACGATCATCGAGCCCTTCCGCATCAAGTCCGTCGAGGCGGTGAAGTTCACACGGCGGGAGGAGCGCGAGGCGGCCCTCGAGGAGGCCGGCCACAACGTCTTCCTCCTGCACGCCGAGGACGTGCTCATCGACCTCCTGACCGACTCGGGAACCGGGGCGATGTCGGCGGCACAGTGGGGCGCCCTCATGCAGGGCGACGAATCGTATGCCGGCAGCCGCTCGTACTATCGCTTCCGGGACGTGGTGAGCGATCTCACCGGCTACCGGCACGTGATCCCCACCCACCAGGGACGGGCGGCGGAGAGAATCCTCTTCCACACCGTCCTCGAGCCGGGACAGCTCGTTCCCAACAACAACCACTTCGACACCACCCGCGCCAACGTGGAGACGGAGGGCGCGGAGGCGCGCGACCTCGTGATCCCGGAGGGCCGGGTGCCCTCCCAGCTCCACCCCTTCAAGGGGAACATCGACCTCGCGGCGCTGGAGCACGCGCTGGAGACGGAGGGGGACCGCATCCCGCTGGTGATGGTGACGGTCACCAACAACACCGGGGGCGGGCAGCCGGTCTCTCTCGAGAACCTGCGCGGGGTGCGGCGGCTGTGCGACCGCTTCCAGAAGCCCTTCTTCCTCGACGCCTGCCGCTTCGCCGAGAACTCGTACTTCATCAAGAAGCGCGAAGAGGGGCAGGGCCACCGGACGCCACGGGAGATCGCCCGTGAGATGTTCTCCCTGGCCGACGGCTGCACGATGTCGGCGAAGAAGGACGGCCTCGCCAACATCGGGGGCTTCCTCGCCCTGAACGACGATTCCTGGGCCGAGCGCTGCCGGAACCTGCTCATCCTCACCGAGGGCTTCCCCACCTACGGCGGCCTCGCCGGCTACGACCTCGAGGCGGTGGCCCGTGGCCTGGAGGAGGTCCTGGAGGAGTCCTATCTCCGCTACCGCATCCGCTCCACCGAGTACCTGCACGAGCGCCTCGTGGGCGCCGGCGTGCCCGTGCTGCAGCCGGCCGGGGGGCACGCCGTGTACCTGGACGCGCGGGCGCTCCTGGCCCACATCCCGCCGGCCGAGTACCCCGGCATCGCGCTGGCGAACGCCCTCTACCTCGAGGCCGGCATTCGGGGGGTGGAGATCGGCACCGTGATGTTCGGGCTCCAGCCCGACGGGACGGAGCGGATCCCCCCCATGGACCTCGTCCGCCTCGCCATCCCGCGTCGCGTCTACACCCAGTCGCACGTGGACTACGTGGCGGAGGCGGTCATCGCGGTGGCGGGGATGAAGGATCGGCTGCGCGGGTACCGGATCACGAAGGCCCCCTCCGTGCTGCGGCACTTCACCGCCGTCTTCGAGCCGCTCCCGGAGGCCTGAGTGGCGCCCGCGCTCGCCCTCCTTCTCGCCGCGCTCTCCTGGCAGCAGTCGGGCTTCGCTCCCGAGCCGTCCGGCTGGCGGACGTGGGCCGCCCGGCCGGAGATCGCCCCGCGGTTCTTCGTCGCGCCCGGGCCGAGCCGGGGGGAGCCGGGGGCGCTGGCCCTCGGCGGTGACGGCAACCCGGCGGCCTGCGGCGAGTGGCGCCGCCTGATCGACGGTGTCCGTGCCGGCCGGTGGTACCGTCTGACCGCCCACTACCGGACCGAGGCCGTGGCCCACGAGAGCTGGCAGGTCCTCGCCCGCCTCGACTGGAGGGACGCCCGAGCGGCACGCGTCGGCTGGCCCGATTACGGCTACCGGACGACCACGGCGGGGTCCTGGCAGCGGGTCACGCTCGAGGCCCCGGCCCCGGAAGGCGCCTCGGCGGTGGAGATCCAGCTGCGGCTGCAGAACGCGCCCGGAGGGACCGTCTTCTGGGACGACCTCCGGCTCGAGGAGATCGCCCCCCCCGGGCCGCGCGAGGTCGTGGTCGCCGCCGTCAACCTCAGGCCCCGCGAGACGGCCACCGCCGCGGAGGGCGTGAGGGCCTTCGTGGACCTCGCCCGCGACGCGGCGCCGGCCGAGACGGACGTCATCCTGCTGCCGGAGGGCATCACCGTCGTCGGCAGCGGGCGCAGCTACGCGGAGGTCGCGGAGCCGGTCCCCGGCCCCACGACGCGGACACTGGGCACGCTCGCGCGCGCACGCGGGGCATGGGTGGTGGCCGGTCTGTACGAGCGCGAGGGGGCCGCCGTCTTCAACACCGCGGTCCTGCTGGATCGGGAGGGACGGCTGGCCGGGACCTACCGCAAGGTGTACCTGCCGCGAGAGGAGGTCGAAGGGGGGCTGACGCCCGGGGCGGAGTACCCCGTCTTCACCACGGACTTCGGGCGCGTGGGGCTGATGATCTGCTGGGACACCCAGTACGCCGACCCCGCCCGGGCCCTGGCGCTGGGCGGCGCGGAGCTCCTCCTCGTCCCCATCTGGGGCGGCAACGAGACGCTCGTCCGCGCACGCGCCATCGAGAACCGCGTCTTCGTCGCGACCTCCGGCTACGACTTCCCCACCCTCGTCCTCGACCCCGACGGCGCCGCGCTCGCCCGCGCCGAGGACGACGCGGGCAGCCTCGCCACCGCCACCATCGACCTCAACCGGCGCTACCTGGACCCCTGGCTGGGCGACATGAAGGGCCGCTTCCCGAAGGAGCTGCGAACGGACGTGCGCTGAGGGGTATCATCGGGTCCCAAGCGACCCATGGACGAGGACACGAGGAAACAGGCTTCACCAATACGAACGTGTGAACGTGGCAAAGAGAAAGTCCGCGGAACGACGGGCTCACGGGACCGTTCCGCGGACGAGAGCTGGCGTCGGTTCGTCGAGGCGGTCCGCGACGGGGAGCGCCCCCCCTTCGCGCTTCACTGGGAGACCTTCCTCTCGGCATACGGCCGGCGGTCCCCCCTCGACGCCCCGCCCCTCGCCTGGTGGCCCGACCCCGGGACGCGGGAGCGCGCCCACCTCACCGCGCTCATGCGGGAGGTCGGCCTCGAGGACTACCCGGCACTTCACCGGTGGTCGGTCGAGCACCGTGAGGACTTCTGGCAGAAGGTGCTCGTCCGTCTCGGGGTCGTCTTCGAGCGACCGCCCAACGCGATCCTCGACCTGACGGGTGGCGTCGAGAGCCCGCGGTGGCTCCCCGGGGCCCGTCTCGACGTCACCCGGAGCTGCTTCACAGCGAGGCCGGAGGCGACGGCCATCCTCTTCGGCCGGGAGGAGGCCGGCACCGTGGAGGTCGTGACCTACGCACAGCTGGAGGAGCTGGTCGACCGCTTCGCCGGGGGGCTACGGGAGACCGGCTTCGCGCCGAACGACGCCGTGGCGCTGTTCATGCCCCTGACCCCCGAGTGCGTGGCCGCCTACCTGGGCACGGTGCGCGCGGGGTGCCGCGTGGTCTCGATCGCCGACAGCTTCTCCGCGGAGGAGCTGGCCCGGCGCATGGAGATCGCCGGCGCCCGGACCGTCGTCACGCTCCACGCCTACCGCCGGGCGGGACGGCCGGTCGAGCTCTACCCGAGGGTCCGCGAGGCCCTCGCCCGTCTCGGGGAGGGAGCGCGCGCCATCGTCCTCGGCCCGGGCCCGCTCGAGACGGGCGACCTCGCGTGGGAGGATCTCCTCTCCTCCCGACCGGCGGGCACGGGCTTCGTCGGCGATCCCGAGCACGTGACGAACGTGCTCTTCTCCTCCGGCACCACCGGCACGCCCAAGGCCATCCCCTGGACCGCGCTCACGCCCCTGAAGTGCGGCATGGATGCCCACTTCCACCACGACGTCCACCCCGGGGACGTCGTCTGCTGGCCCACGAACGTGGGCTGGATGATGGGCCCCTGGCTGATCTACGGGAGCCTGCTGAACGACGCCGCCATGGCCTTGTACGAAGGGGCGCCGGCAGGCGAGGGCTTCACCCGCTTCGTGCGCGAGACGCACGTCAGCATGCTCGGGGTCGTGCCGTCGATGGTCCGCAGCTGGAGGGCCTCGGGGGCGGTGGCGCCCGGCGCGTGGGACGGCGTCCGCGTGTTCAGCTCGACCGGGGAGGCCTCGAATCCGGAGGACTCCCTCTGGCTGATGAGCCTCGCCGACTACCGGGCGCCCGTGGTCGAGTACCTCGGGGGCACGGAGATCGGAGGCGGGCACATCACCGGCACGGTTCTCCAGCCCGCCTCTCCCGCGACGTTCACCACGCCCGCCCTCGGGGTCGACGTCGTCGTTCTGGACGAGCGCGGGGCGCCCGTCCCCGAGGGCGGGACGGGGGAGATGTTCCTCGTCCCCCCCGCCCTCGGGCTGTCGCAGACGCTCCTCAACGCGGACCACCACGACGTCTACTACCGCGACTGCCCGCCCGGCCCCGGGGGCGAGGTGCTGCGGCGACACGGCGACCAGCTCGCACGCCTCCCGGGCGGGTACTACCGGGCCCTCGGACGCGCCGACGACACCATGAACCTCGGGGGCATCAAGGTCAGCTCGGTCGAGCTCGAGCGGGTGGTGAACGAGCACCCGGCGGTGTACGAGAGCGCGGCGGTCGGAGTGCCGGCGCCCGGGGGCGGGGCGGAGAGGCTGGTGGTCTTCGTGGTGGCGGGTCGTGACGTCGACCGAAAGGCGCTCCGCGCGGAGCTCCAGAAGGCGATCGCCACCGCCCTGAACCCCCTGTTCAAGATCCACGACGTGGAGGTCGTGGAGGCCCTCCCCCGGACCGCGTCGAACAAGATCATGCGCCGCCAGCTCCGGGCCCGCTACGCCGGCTGACCGCGAGATGCCATCCCGGAGTCCCCGCGACACCGTCCTGCGCTACCACGCGCGCAGCACCCATCGCCCGGAGCGCTTCGCCCCCGGTCCCGGGGGCCTGGACTGGGCCACCCAGCCGGACCCGTTCCGGACCTATGCCGGCGCCCCGACCGTCGAGCTGCCCCTGGCCGACGAGGTCCTCACCGCGAGCTGGGACGACCTCCACCGGCCGGGCACGGTCGCGCCCGCGCGGCTCGACCGCCGCTCGCTGGGCGCCTTCCTCGAGCTGGCCCTGGGCCTCACCGCCTGGAAGGAGCACGGGGCGTCGCGCTGGTCGCTCCGGGCCAACCCCTCGAGCGGGAACCTCCACCCCACGGAGGGCTACGTCCTCGTGCCGGGCGCCCCGGGTGTCGCGGCCGGGCTCTACCACTACCTCAGCCGTGACCACCTTCTGGAGCGTCGGTGGACCCCCGCGCCGGACGACGACGGGCGCCTCGCAGGGCTCGTCTCGCCCTCTGGCTTCCTGGTGGGCGTGACCTCGATCCTCTGGCGCGAGGCCTGGAAGTACGGGGAGCGCGCCTTCCGCTACTGCCAGCACGACGCCGGCCACGCCCTGGCCACCGTCCGCTACGCGGCGGCGGTCCTCGGCTGGGCGGCCCGGCTCCTCGACCGCCCCGGGGACGACGAGGTGGCCGCCCTCCTCGGGCTCGACCGCGAGGTGGACCTCGCCGACCTGCCCGCCGCCGACCGCGAGCACCCGGACGGTGTGGTCCTCGTCGCTGCGCCGGAGACGATCGGCGAGGACGCGGGTCGGGTCGAGGAGAGCATGGACGACCTCGTCTCCCTGATGCGGAGAGGCGCCTGGAGCGGCCGGCCCAACGTCCTCAGCCCCGCGCACGTCGAGTGGCCGGAGATCGACGCCATCGCCGCCGCGACGCGGAAGCCCCGCACAGCTGCCGGCGCGGGTGCTCCGGACTCCACCGACGATCTCCCGGAGGAGGCGGTCCGGGGGACGGTCGCCGCCGTCGGTCTCATCCGTCAGCGCCGCAGCGCGGTGTCCATGGATGGGAGCACCTCTCTCCCGGTCGACCGGTTCTTCGGGATTCTGGACGCTCTCCTGCCCCGTCCCGCCACCCCCCCGTGGGACGTCCTCCCCTGGAGGCCGCGGGTCCACCCCATCCTCTTCGTCCACAGGGTCGACGGGCTCCCGCCCGGGCTCTACCTCCTCGAGAGGGACGCCTCCGTCCACGACGCCCTGCGCGCGGCCACCCGCCCGGCCTTCGGTCGAGAACGCCCCGAGGCCTGCCCCCGGCACCTCCGGCTGAGCCTCCTGGAGCCGGGCGACAGCCGATCCGTGGCGCGGTTCGTCAGCTGCCAGCAGGCCATCGCCTCCGAGTCCGCCTTCAGCCTCGGGATGCTCAGCCTCTTCGAGAGCAGCCTGGAGGAGGGACCCTGGTGGTACCGCCGCCTCTTCTGGGAGAGCGGCGTCCTCGGCCAGGTGCTGTACATGGAGGCGGAGGCCGCGGGCCTCCGGGGAACCGGGATCGGCTGCTACTTCGACGACGTGGTGCACGAGCTCCTGGGGCTCGCGGGGAGCCGCTTCCGGGATCTCTACCACTTCACCGTCGGGGGACCGGTCGACGACCCGCGCCTCGTCACCCGCCCGGCGTACCCCGAGGCCGTCCGCGAGCGGTGAGGCGCCCGCGGCAGGCGCCTACTCGAACAGCACCACGCGGAGGTCGATGTCGACGAGGGGCAGGGGGACCGGCGGGGGGGCCGGGGGCCGGGTGCGGATCGCCTTGACCTCGGTCCGGAGGACCTCGTCGAAGTCGACCTCGAGGACCCACCGACCGTCGATCAGGAACCACGCGCGGTCGTCGTGGTCCGGGTCGAGGGCGATGTAGGCCCTCCCGGGAACCTGTCCGAACTTCTTGGCCAGCCCCGGAGGGAGCCCACCCTTCTTGGCCAGTCCGGGAGGAACGCCGCCCTTCTTCGCCAGTCCCGGCGGCGTCTCCTTGTCCTTCGGCTTGTCGGCCAGGGCCCCGCCGGAAACGCCGAGGCCAAAGCCCACGATCAGAAGGCCGGTCATCAAGCGCATCGACACCTCCCCCTTGATTGTCCGCCGTGCGCCCCGGGCGGGGCCCGTGAGCCACGTCACTGGACACCGACGCTGCCCAGGGCCGAACGCCGCGCGCTACTGCCCCTTCTGGTATGTCCCCACCAGCGTCGCCTCGGCGAGGACGTGTCCCTTCATGGCCGCCTCGACGGCCGCCTTCGTGGGCTTTTCCAGGTCGGGCAACGCCACGTCGAGGGCGTAGAGCTTGTGGAAGTAGCGGTGCCGGCCGATGGGTGGGCAGGGCCCCCCGTAGCCGGTGCGCTTCCAGTCGTTGAGCCCCTCCCGCGTTCCCGGGGGCAGGGCGCCCGCGGGCACGCCCTCGGGGAGGGAGCGGGCGTCGGGGGGTATGCCGTAGAGCACCCAGTGGACCCAGGTCCTCTTCGGGGCCGCGGGATCCGGGGCGTCCGGGTCGTCCACGATCAGCACGAGCCCCTTCGTGCCGTCCGGCACCCCCGTCCACTCGAGGGGAGGCGAGACGTCGCTGCCCTCGCAGGTGAAGAGGGTGGGGATCTCCCCGCCCGGCGCGAAGGCCGGGGAGGTGAGCGCGAGTCCCATGTCGTCCTCCTTCGTCAGCGCTTGTAGCCGAACTTCTGCAGGAGCGCCTGGCGGTGGGCGACGTCTTCGTCACCCTCGACGCCGAGGGGCGAGAGCCCGTCGATCACGCCGAGGATCCCGCGTCCCTGCTCGGTCTCCGCCACCACCACCTGCAGGGGGTTGGCCGTCGCGCAGTAGATCCGGCAGACCTCGGGGCAGGCCTTCACCGCGTTCAGGACGTTGATGGGGAAGGCGTTGTTCAGGAAGATCACGAAGGTGTGGCCGGCGCCGATGGCCCGGGCGGCCTCGACGGCCAGCTTCTTCATCCCGTCGTGGGTCCCCTCCACGCGGACCAGCCGCTCCTGGGAAGCCTCGCAGAAGGCGAGGCCGAACTCGACCCCGGGGACCGACGCGACGACCGCTTCGTAGAGGTCCTCCACGGTCTTGATGAAGTGCGAGTGGCCGAGGATCAGGTTGGCTTCGGCCGGGTTCTCGACCGTGACCAGCTTCAGCTCGAGGCTCATGTCGTCCCTCCCGGGGGAGACCCAGTTTAAGCCCTCCGTGGGCGTCTGGACCATCAATCGACCGGGCGCGGGGCGGCGGCGGCCTCCCGGCGAAGCGGTGGACGGGAGAGGGGGGCGCCGGTAGACTGGGACTCGATGCCCTTCGCCTGCACCTTCAAGCAACAGCACGGCAAGCAGTTCTGCGTGACCGACTGCCCGGCGAGCCCGCCCTGCGGGATCTTCGAGTACGTCCGGGTGGAGCGGCCGGAGGACGTGCCTCCGTCGGATCCCCTCGTCGTGGACGTCGCGGTCCTCGACCTGAACCACGGGTGGCCCAACCTGGGGCACGACTCCCTGGTCCACACGGTGATGGACGCCGCCTGCGAGGCGATCGAGGCGCTCGAGGCCGCGGACCTGCGCGTGCGGGTCCTCTCCTACGACGTGCGCCGCCACCAGATGCTGCCGGAGCTGCCCGGACCGCGCTTCTCGCTCTATCTCGGAACCGGGGGGCCCGGGCACATCGACCCGCGGCGCAACGACGGCGCCAAGCCCGAGGCGCAGGGGATCCGTGAGGATCCGGGCTGGGAGGCCCCCGCCTTCCGGCTCTTCGAGGCGATCGTGGCCGACGAGCGGGCGGCGCTCCTCGGGGTGTGCCACACCTTCGGGGTCCTGTGCCGCTGGTCGGGAGCGGCTCAGCCGGTCCTGCGGGGCCCGGAGAAGGGAAAGTGCACGGGCGTCCTGGAGAACGTCCTCTCCGACTCCGCCCGGGAGCACCCCTGGTTCCGCCACTTCGCCGCCCGGCTCGGCGAGGAGGGCCGGCTGCGCGTGATGGAGAACCGCCTCTTCGACCTGGTCCCGCCGTCCGCGGGTTTCCCCTCCGGGACGGAGCCCATCGGCTGGGAGACGCGGGGGGTGGGCGGCCCGCGGGGAGAGGCGTTGACGATGCTGGAGCTCGCCCGCGACCCCGGTGGCGTCGTGCCGCGCGTCTTCGCCGTCAACCACCACCCGGAGATCGTGGACCGCTTCCGGCAGGTCATGATCCTGGGGCAGAAGCGGGACCGGGGCGAGGTGAGCGAGGAGTGGTACCGGGAGCGCCTCGAGATCCTCACCGGATCGCTCCCGGACGAGGAGGTGGACCGGCGGCTGCACCTGACCTCCGACTTCACCCTCCTCGGACCGCTGCGGTTCCACCTCTTCCATCAGATCAGGAGACGGGTGGAGTCGCACGGCCAGTGGACGGGACTCCACGAGGACCGCGTGCTGCAGGCGGTGACCGGCGAGCCTCTGGCCGTGGAGCGGGCCGCCGAGGCCTTCTAGGCCACCGGCGGGGGCCATGATCCCGAAGCCGCCGTTCCTCAAGGACCTCACGCCGGAGCGCGAGGCCGCCGAGTTCGAGGCCCTCAAGCCGCGTCTGGCCGAGGTGTGGGATGCCCTGACCATGGCCAACGAGGTTCCGCACACCTCGGTGGTGGTGCCATCGCTGACCCTGGACCAGAGCGAGCTCACCAAGATCGCGGGGGCCAGCTTCTACGAGGAGCGGCTCCTCTTCCTGCTCATCCGGCTCCGCAACCCGCGGGCGCGGATGGTCTACGTCACCTCCCAGCCGATCCACCCGATCATCCTCGAGTACTACCTGCAGTTCCTGGCCGGGATCCCGGCCAGCCACGCCCGGTCGCGGCTGACCCTCCTGTGCGCCGACGACGCCTCCCCCCGGTCGCTGACCGAGAAGATCCTGGAGCGGCCCCGCCTGATCGAGAGAATCCGCGCCGGGATCATCGACCCCGCACGGGCGTACCTGACGATCTTCAACTCCACGCCCCGGGAGCGGACGCTGGCCGTGCTCCTCGGCATCCCGCTCAACGGGTGCGACCCGAGCCTGGCCGGCATCGGGACGAAGTCGGGGTCACGAAAGGCCATGCGGGAGGCGGGGGTGGAGGTTCCCAACGGGTTCGAGGACCTCCGCGACGCGACAGACGCCGCCGAGGCGCTCCAGGAGCTCCGCGGCGAACGACCCGATCTGCAGCGGGCGGTGCTCAAGCTGAACGACAGCTTCTCGGGCGAGGGGAACGCGATCGTGTCCTTTCCCGCCTCGCGCTCCAAGGAGGCGCTGCGCGACGCCCTCACTCGGCTCGAGTTCTCCGTCCCCACCGAGACCACGGAGGCCTACTTCGAGAAGTACTCCCGCATGGGGGGCGTGGCCGAGGAGTTCATCGAGGCCCCGGAGAAGCACTCGCCGAGCGCCCAGTACCGCATCAGCCCGCGCGGGGAGGTCCTGGCGGTGTCGACCCACGACCAGATACTGGGGGGACCGAGAGAGCAGGTCTTCCTCGGCTGTCGCTTCCCTGCCCGGGACGACTACCGCCTCCGGATCCAGGAGGCGGGCCGGCAGATCGGCCAGGGACTGGCCCGGCGTGGGGTCGTCAGCCGCTTCGGAGTGGACTTCCTGGTCCACCGCCGGACGCCCTCCGAGGAGTGGAAGGTCACGGCCCTCGAGATCAACCTCCGCATGGGAGGCACCACCCACCCCTACCTCGCGCTCCAGTTCCTCACCGGGGGCTCGCTCGACCCGAAGTGCGGGCTCTACCGCTCCCCGAGCGGACAGGTCAAGTTCTACAAGGCGACGGACAACCTCTTCTCCGAGCGGTACCGGGGCCTGCTGCCCGAGGACCTCATCGAGATCCTCACCATGAACAAGCTGCACTACAGCCACGGCACCGAGTCGGGGGTGCTCTTCCACCTCATCGGCGCGCTCTCGGAGTTTGGCAAGCTCGGGGTGACCGCGATCGCCAACAGCCACGAGCAGGCCGACGCCCTCTACGCCCACACCCTCGAGGTCCTGGACACCGAGACGACCTACGGGCGCTGAGCTCCGGGGCGGCGGCGCCGCCGCCGATTCGGCCCGCGACGGGTGCGGCCGCGGTCGGGCACGACTGCGGGCCCGCAGGCTTCGAAGTGCGGCAGGGTCCTCGCCGGAGTCCGGCCACCGCCGGCTCGGCGTTTTTGCTCGATCGAGGCCCGGCTCTCACCCGTCGCGGGGCGATCGGCCGCGGTCGGCCACCCGGCTGCGGGCCCGCGGGCTCCGAAGTGAGGCAGGGTCCTCGCCGGGGCCCGGCCGCCGCGGCCTCGACGCCTGGGCGCTACTCGTTCTGAGAGCTGTCGAGGATGCGCTGCGCCTCGGCTCGAGCCTCTTCCGGCGTCGAGACCTTCCCGTCGAGCTGGAGCTCGTAGACGGCCTTGACGATGCGGCCCACCTCCGGTCCCGGGGCCACGCCCAGCGCCAGGACGTCCCGCCCCCGCAGGATGGGGTCGGGGGGGCGCGTCTGCACCTCGAGACGTCGCACCCTCTCCCGGAACCACTCCATGGCCACCGGCTCGAAGCGCCCCGGGCGACGGCCCAGGCAGTCGGCCTTCGCCACCCGGTAGACGAGATCCGGCTCCACCTTCCCGGCGAGGCGACGGATGGCCCCGTCCGAGACCCGCTCGCGTGCGTCGTAGAGGAGACCCGGCTTGAGGTGGTGGGCCACGAGGGCGAAGACCTGGGACCGCAGGTCGTAGCCCAGGAGGGTGTGGACGTTCCACCGGTCGAGGAGCGACCTCGTGGGCGGTAGCCCCGCCTCCTCGTGGCCGCGCGAGCGGATGCGGCCGTCCTCGTGGCGCGTGGTCGTGGGCTTGCCCAGGTCGTGACACAGAGCGCCCAGCATCACCGCGAGCTTCCGGGGACGGTCGCCGGCCAGGTCCGGGATGAGGGCCGCCGCGTCGTCGAGGACCTGCAGCGTGTGGACCCAGACGTCGCCTTCGGGGTGCCACCCGGGATCCTGGGGGGTCGCCTCCAGGGGAAGGAGCTCCGGGGCGAGGACCGACAGCATTCCCCACTCCTTCATGAGCGCGAAGCCACGGGAGGGCCGCCGGGCCTGGAGGAGCAGCTTCTCGATCTCGCCGAAGACCCTCTCCGCAGGGAGCTCGGCCAGGGGCATGGACGCGCACAGCGCCGCGGTGGCGGGGTCCACCTCGAGATCGAAACGGGCGGCCAGCTGGACGGCGCGCAGCGCCCGGAGGGGGTCCTCCCCGAACGTCCGCGCGTCCACCGCCCGGAGAACGCGAGCCTCCAGGTCGCGGCGCCCACCCCAGGGATCGACCAGCTCGCCGGCTCCGGGATCGAAGAGCATCGCGTTGAGGGTGAAGTCGCGCCGGCGCGCCGCCTCCACAACGGACAGGTCCGGGTCGCCCTCCACCGCGATCCCCCGGTGGCCGGGGCCCACCTTCGAGTCCCGGCGCGGCAGGGAGACGTCCACGGCTCCCCCGACACCTTCCAGCCCGCTGACCTTGAAGACCCGGAAGGACTGGCCCACGGCGTCGACCCGGCCCGATGCGGCGAGCACGGCCTCCAGCCGATCCGCGGCCAGGGAGAACACCTCGACGTCGTAGTCCTGCTCCTCGACGCTCACGCCCAGCAGGGCGTCGCGCACCGCCCCGCCCACGAGATACGGCCTTCCCCCGGCGGCCCGAATCGCCTCGAGCATGCCGGTGAGACCGGCGGGAAGGTCCAGGGACAGGGACATCGACGCGAGCCTAGCACTTGACAGAGCTGTACTCCGGCACCGAGTCAGATCTCGCCGCGCTCCAGGGCCTGGATCATGACGTCGACGGCGCGGTCGGAGGCCTCGTCGAGGAGCGTGGTCAACGCCTCGGTCTCGAGCCGGAACGCCGACTGAAGGGCGGCCACGAGCCGGGACTCGTCGCCGGCCACGAGGATCGGCGGGCGGCGGCCACCCCGCACCATGAGGTGGGAGGCGGCCAGGCGCGCCACGCGCCCGTTGGCCTCGTCGAAGGGAAGGACCTCGACGATGCGGGCCAGAGCCAGGGCCGCGGCCTGCTCCGGCCGGAGGTCCTGACCGCTGCGGGCGCCCAGCCACGACTCGAGAAGCGCGAGGCGGCTCTCGACGAGGGCCGCGGGCGGGGGTGGGGGTCCCTCACGTGTCCGCTCCTCCCGCCGAAAGCCCACCGGGCCCACGAGGGCTGCGTGCCAGGAGCGGATCGCGGCGAGCGTCAGGGGGACGTCGGGTTCGACCGCACCTTGCGCCCGGCGGAAGTCGAGAACGGCCCGGGGCGCACCGCCCGTCACGTGCGAGGAGCGCACCTCCTCCCACGTGGCACGGATGCCGGCCAGCTCGAGGCTGCCCAGGAGCTGCGCGTCGGCGACCACGTCCCTCAGGGAGGCCTCGGCCGCCGTGCGGCCGTGCTCTTCGAGAAGCGCGGACAGCCGGCGCTCCCGCAGCCCCGAGGCCGGCCGGAGCCGAATCCCACGCCCCTGACTCAACATGGAGAGATTCTAGGGCAGGCAACAGCGGTGGACCACGGGCGCGTGATCTGACTTAAGATGGGATTGGGGGTTCTCGCACAGGAGCGTGGTGATGCCGAAAGTGGTGGCGGCTCTTCTGGCCGCGCTGGCCCTGGCCGTTCCGGCGCTGGCTGGCGACGACGATGACGGAGACAAGGGCGACAAGCCCGGGCTGCACCTGAGGGCAACGCCCCGGTTCTCGTTCTCTCCCGCGAACATCCTCTTCACCGCGGAGCTCAGGGGCGGCGACGACGTCGAGGAGCTCTACTGTCCGGAGGTGGAGTGGGAGTGGGGCGACGGCGGCAAGAGCGTCTCCGAGGGAGACTGCGACCCCTGGGAGCCGGGCATGAAGATCGACCGCCGCTACACGAACCGTCACGAGTACCAGCGTGCCGGGGCCTACCGGATGCGCGTGACCCTCAGCCGCTCGGGCAAGAAGATCCTCTCGCAGACCATGACCGTCGATGTCCGCCCTGGACTTGGCGACCCGACGGGGGTGTACTGAGACTCGGTCTCCGGCGGTGGCTGAGGCGCGGAGGCGACGGCTCTAGCCTCCGGCCGACATGCTCTCCAGGAACTCCTTGTTGCTCTTGCTCTTGGAGAGCCGTTCGATCAGGAGCTCCATCGCCTCGACCGGGGACAGCGCGGAGAGCACCTTGCGCAGGATCCAGGCCCGGTTGAGCTCCTCCGGAGGAACGAGCAGCTCCTCCTTGCGGGTCCCCGAGCGGTTGATGTCCAGGGAGGGGAAGATCCGCTTGTCCGTCAGCTTGCGGTCGAGGACGATCTCGGCGTTGCCCGTCCCCTTGAACTCCTCGAAGATGACCTCGTCCATCCGGGACCCGGTCTCGACGAGGGCGGTGGCGATGATGGTGAGGCTCCCGCCCTCTTCCACGTTGCGGGCGGCGCCGAAGAAGCGCTTGGGCCGCTGGAGGGCATTGGAGTCCACGCCGCCGGAGAGGACCTTGCCCGAGGGCGGAACGATCGTGTTGTAGGCCCGGGCGAGGCGGGTGATCGAGTCGAGGAGGATCACCACGTCCTTCTTGTGCTCCACCAGCCTCTTGGCCTTCTCCAGCACCATCTCCGCGACCTGCACGTGCCGGTCGGCAGGCTCGTCGAACGTCGAGGAGATCACCTCGCCGTGCACCGAGCGCTGCATGTCGGTGACCTCCTCCGGCCGCTCGTCGATCAGCAGGACGATGAGGACGATCTCGGGATGGTTCGTGGTCACCGCGTTGGCGATGGCCTGGAGGATCATCGTCTTGCCGGTGCGGGGGGCGGCGACGATGAGGGCCCGCTGGCCCTTGCCGAGGGGATTCAGCAGGTCCATCACCCGCGTGGTGAGGGCGTCGGGAGTCGTCTCCAGGCGGATCCGCTCCGCGGGATACAGCGGGGTCAGGTTGTCGAAGAAGATCTTCTCCTTCGCGCGGTCCGGGGGCTCGAAGTTGACGGCGTCGACCTTGATGAGGGCGAAGTAACGCTCGTCCTCCTTGGGCGGTCGGATCTGTCCGCTGATGGTGTCGCCGGTGCGGAGATCGAACTTGCGGATCTGGGAAGGGGAGACGTAGATGTCGTCCGGCCCGGGCAGATAGCAGTACTCGGGGGCCCGCAGGAAGCCGAAGCCGTCGGGAAGGATCTCGAGAACGCCCTCGGAGAAGATGAGCCCTTCCTTCTCGGCCTGGGCGCGCAGGATCTGGAAGACCAGCTCCTGCTTCTTCATCGAAGGCGCCCCGGGGATCTCGAGCCCCTTTGCCACCTTGACGAGCTTCTGGATGCTCATCTCCTTGAGGATCGCGAGATCGAGGCGGTTGGGCTCTCCCTCCTTCGCCTTGATGAGGACGTCCTCGGGGGTGGGTTCAGCGGCGTCCGGCTCCGGCGAGGCCTCCGTCTCGGCCGGAGCCTCCTCGAGGTCGGGAGATTCCTCTTCGGCGGTGGCCACCGCGGCCTCTGCCGCGGTCTCGTTCTCGAGCTCGGCCTCGGAGCGCCGAGCCCCCTTGCGCGGCGAGTCTACGCGCGAGACACGTCCGCGCCGCGGCCCGCCGTTCTTGGGCCTGCTCGGGGCCGGATCGTCTTGGCTCATACGCGTTACCGCTTGGAGAAGAGACGAGACTGGGGAGGGCAGGCCAAGCGGCCTGCTCAACTGGGTCGGATAGCGAGAACGATAGGCGACGACCCGCGGCCCTGTCAACACCCCGTCCGCCCCCGAGACGGCCGTCCACCCGGGCGCGCGCGCTCAATTCACTCGACGGGGAGTCTCGCGGCGCCTTCGGGAGCCGGCGAGGGGCTCGGGTGCGACAGGGTCGCGGCCAGCTTCCTCCGGTTCGCGGTCTCGGCCGCACGATGGACCCGGGACGGAAGCTCCTGCGCCAGCCGCAGGGCGTCGGTGTAGCGGCCCTCGGCCAGGGCGGTCCGGGCCTCCTCGAGCGACTGGTCCAGGGGAGCGAGCCTTTCCGGGGCGAACTCCTCGATCCCCGCTCTCGCCCCCTCGAGCGTCTGCTCGGCCGCGGTCAGGGCCTCCTCGGCGGGCACCCTGTTGCAGCCGGGGGCGGACACCCCCAGGACGAGCAGGGCCAAGGCGGCGCTTCGCCCCGGGGAGCGCACGGCGTCATCTCCTCTTCGCGGACCGGGCGCGGGCGAGGCGGCGGGCCACCGCGACGAGGGCGCGCTCCACCTCGGTCTGGTTCTCGTGGAGGATCTCACGCCACAGGCCGCGGGGGCTGCGCGCCAGGCGGGTCATGTCCCGGAAGCCGGGGCCGGCGCTCGACAGGAACCGGCGGGCGACCGGGTCGGCGGCCGCGGCCTCGAGCAGGGCCCAGGACGCGAGCTGCGGGACGTGGCTGAGAAAGGCCACGACGCGGTCGTGGGCGGGGGCGGCGATGGTCCGTGGCACGGCGCCCACCGCGCGCACGAGCGTGCGTACGGTGCGGGTGGCGTGGGCGTCGGACGCCGGCACCAGCCACCAGGCCGCACCGCGAAAGAGGTCGGCGGACGAGGCCCCGAATCCGCTTCGCTCGCTGCCCGCCATCGCGTGCCCGCCGACGAACGAGCGCAGCCCCAGCCGGGCGGCGTCTCCGACGATGGGCCCCTTCACGCTCCCGACGTCGGTGATCACGAGACCGGGCCGGCCCACCCGCGCCAGGCGGCGCAGAAGCCTCCGATTGACGGAGGGGGGAGCGGCGAGGACGACGACGTCGGCGCCGGCCACTCTCTCGACGGTGCTCGCGGTGGCGGCGACCGCCCCCGCTCGGCGGGCCGCCCGCCGCACGCCCTCTCGATCGACACCGGTCACCCGGTACCCGGCCGCGGTGAGGGCCCGCGCGAGCGAGCCGCCCACGAGGCCCAGGCCCGCCACCGCCACCGCCGGGAACCCTGCCGGCATCCTGACTCTCCTCCTGGAACGTGGTCGAGGCCGCGGCGAAGCCGCGGGAATCATTACGGTGCACAGAATAGACGATCTGTGCTACGTTTCCGCAAAGCCATGCAGAAGGGGGTCGAGCAGCGCAGGACCAGACGCGTCTCCATGAAGCTGGCGGTGCGGGTCCAGGGACGCGACCCCGACGGGTCCAAGTGGGAGGAGATGACCACGGCCGAGGACGCCTCGGCCGGCGGCATCGCCCTCACCCTCAAGCGCCCGGCCCGCGTCGGCCAGGTCCTGCACCTGACCCTTCCGCTGCCGCCACGCTTCCGCCAGTACGACCTCACCCTGTCCTCGTACCGGGTCTACGGCCTGGTGCGGGGCAAGCGCCCGGGGAACCGGTACGGGCTGCTCTTCCTGGGCAAGCATCCCCCGAGGGGTGCGGAATCGCTGCCGGCGGGGCTCTACTTCATGCCGGGGGATCCGAGGCCCACCGGCGGCGGCAAGCAGGGCTTCGAGGTCGTGGTGAGGCTCGAGGCCGACGATGCCCCCGGGGGAGTCCCCCGGGAGGAGCACTCGATCGCCGAGAACGTCAGGGAGCGGGAGGTCGAGGTGAAGACGACGAGCCTCCCCGTGGTCAAGGGCGCGATCCTGACCGTCGAGGAGGTCGCCGGGGACTACCGCACGAGGGCCGAGGTCAAGAGCATCGCTATCGGCAAGGACGGGAACCCGCACCTGAAGCTGCTCCTTCTCGACACGGCGGTGCCCGATCGGCTCCTGCCTGCCGCCGACCAGAAGAGCGTCGCGCGGGACAGCTGAGCCCGGTGCACACCCCCGGAAGCTCCGGGGGGCACCAGGCGCGGCCCTCGGCCATCTTCTCTCAGCGACCGACTGCCGACCGGAAGTAGAAATCGAGCATCGCCGTCAGCGGCGCGGCGTTCCCTCGCAGTCGGCTGCGAAGCGCGGCTCCCTCCCAGCAGTCGACCAGCAGGCTCGCCATGCGCCGTGGGTGGGAATCGGCCGGGATGTCGCCTCTCTCCCGAGCCTCTTCCAGGCTGACGGCGATACGCCTCGCGATCTCGGAAAAGCACCGCTCGATCTTGCGGCGGAACACCTGGCTCACGCCCGACAGCTCCTGGCCGAGCTCACCCAACAGGCAGCCCCTGTAGCCCTCTTTCCGATAGGCCTGCTGCGTCAGCTCGAAGAACCGGCGCACCCTCGCGAGCGGGGGGCGGCCCTCGTCTCCGAGGCAGGCATCAAGGCCCGCATGCACCTGCTGCATGTACTGGTCGATGACCTGGAGCGCGAAGTCCTCTTTGTCCTTGAAGTGATGGTAGAACGAACCCCTCGGAGTACCGGTGGCCGCGAGCAGGGCCTGGATGCCCAGATCGTTGTAGCCATGCTCCAGGAGCATGAGCCACCCCGCATCGAGGAGGCGCTGCTTGGTTGGATGAGTCGTCGGCATCGTGGATGGTCTAGGACGGAATCCCAGGAGCGAAGCAACACCGCGCCGGCACATTCAGACTCGAACGTCCGCGGCGCGGGTCCCGGCGCCCCGGGAGTCGGCTAGCCCCTGGTCTTCTCGATCATGTGGTCGATCACCTGACTGTGCTCGCGCTGGGGACTGAACATGACGATCTCCGCGTCAGCGTCGACCTTGACGTTGTGCCCGGGAGGCCAGTAGAAGAGGTCATTCGCATTCACCGTCTCCCGCACGCCCTTTGCATCGGTCGTCGTGAGCCGGCCGCGCAAGACGAAGCCCCAGTGGGGACACTGGCAGAGGTCGCCTGGCAATCCCTGGAAGAGTGGCGTGGTGTCGACGCCTGCAGAGAGAGTGAAGTACTCGCCGCTGATCTTGTCGAATCCGCCGACGTCGCCGAAGTCCATTCGCTGACGAATGACGGCACCCGGAATCTCCATCCTGACGTCTACGTCGTCTTTCGTCACTCGCATAATCGTTTCTCCTCTTGACCGGGCCCACCCCGTCTAGACCGATCGGTCTACTAGGCATGATACAGGAGCAGCGGACGCTGTCAATGATTCGCCCTGGAGGTGGTGCGCGCCGGGCGCCGGGCGAGGACGAGGGGGCGTGCCGCTAGAGCCGCTTCTTGATCCGCTGATAGCCCGAGCGACTGAGGGGCACCCGCGTGCCGTCCTGGAGAACGACGGCCCGGGGCTCTCCGCCTTCGGTGTCGATCCGGGCCAGGCGGTCCAGGTTGACGAGATAGGAGCGGTGGACCCGCACGAAGCGGGCGGGGTCGAGCTTGCGCTCGAGGTCGGTGAGGGTCTGTTGCTTGAGGTAGGCCTTGCCCTCGGAGTTCAGGCTGACGTAGTCGTCCTGCGCCTCCACCCAGTCGAGCCTGTCCGCCGGGATCACGTGCACCCGTGCCCCCTGCCTCACCAGCACCCTCTCCAGCGCTCCCCCCTCGGCACGGCCGGCGGCGGCCAGCTCCGCCACCGGCATGGGGGCGTGCCTCCTCACCCGCTCGCGGGCCCGCTCGAGGGCGATGGCAACGCGCTCGGGGGCGATGGGCTTCAGGAGGTAGTCGACGGCATGGACCTCGAAGGCCTGGATCGCGTGCTCGTCGAAGGCGGTCACGAAGACCACGGGTTGGTCCTTCCCCAGGAGCTCGAGGACCTCGAATCCGCTGATCTTCGGCATCTGGATGTCGAGGAAGAGCAGGTCGGGGGCAAGCTCGTTGACCGCCTTGACCGCCTCGAAGCCGTTGCGGCACTCGGCGACGATCTCGACCCCCTTCTCGCGGCCGAGGTACTCTCGCAGCACTGCCCGGGCCGGCTCCTCGTCGTCCACGATGACCACGCGGAGGGGGCCGGTGGGCGCGGGGACGGGTCTCGGCGAGACGGGCGGGGCCGGGGCGGCCACCGGCGACGGGCTCGGCAGCGCCAGGCGGCGCCGGGCCTCCCGCAGGTCGTCGAGGAGCGGGGCGGCCGAGGCGTAACGGTCGTCCGGGGCCTTGGCGAGGCAGAGGTCGAGGACCCGCTGGAGCACGGGCAGGGCGGCGCCCACCTCCACTCCGTCGAGGCGGGGAGCCGGCTCCTTGAGGATGGCGTGGAGGGTCTCGACCCCGGTCTCGCGACGGAAGGCGGGCTCGCCGTGGAGCATCTCGTAGAGGAGCGCCCCGAAGGCGAAGATGTCGCTGCGTGCGTCCACCTCCGCCCCCCGGACCTGCTCCGGCGACATGTAGGCCGCGGTGCCCACGATCCGCCCCGGGTCGGTGTCTCCCCAGGACGGGGTGTCGCTCCCGCTGTCCACGGGCGAACGGGGACGGATGAGCTTGGCGAGACCGAAGTCGATGATCTTGGCGTGGCCCGACTCGGTGAGCATGACGTTCTTCGGCTTCAGGTCGCGGTGGACCACCCCCCGGCCGTGGGCCTCGGCGAGGCCCTCGGCGACCTCCAGGGCCAGGTCGAGGGCCCGGGCGGGCTCGAGGGGGGCCTCCGAGAGGAGAGCGGCGATGGGCCTCCCCCGCACCAGCTCCATGGCGATGAAGGTGGCGCCGTCCGCCTCGTCGATCTCGTACACCACCGAGACCGCGGGATGGGCCAGGCCGGCGGCGGCGCGGGCCTCCTGCCGAAGCCGACGCTCGGCCTCGGGGTCGCCAGCCGGCGAGGGCCCCAGGACCTTCAGGGCCACCTCCCGGTCCAGGCGCGTGTCGAGGGCGCGGTAAACGACCCCCATCCCGCCGCGGCCCAGCTCATCGAGGACCTTGTACTGCGCCAGCTTCCGACCGATCATTCCCGGGCCCCTCGGAGGCATTGTAGGCGGTTTCACCCGTCACCGGCCGGTGAGGGCCGTCGGTTGACCGATTCCCGTGTTCCGGAACCGACTGTCCTGCCGTAGGTTATGGGTGGAGGGAGAGAGATGACACCCGCGGACAACAGGCCACCGAACCCCGGGATTGGCCCACGCCTCGTCTTCGGGCTGACCATCATGACGGCGGGGCTGGTGCTGGCCCTGGACAACCTGGGCTTCGTGGACTCCAGCCTCTTCTTCCGGTACTGGCCCCTGGCCTTCGTGATCCTCGGCATCCTCAAGCTCACGTCTCCTCCCGGCCAGCGATCGGGGGGGCTGGGCTTCGTCCTGCTCGGCGTCATCCTTCTCGCCTTCACGTCCGGTCAGATGAACTTCCAGCGGCTCCTGGCCCTTCTCCTCCTGCTCGTCGGGGGGAGCATCGCCTGGCGCGCCCTCAAACCCCGGCCGCCACGAGCGGACTCGCGGTCGGGGATCGACGTGATGGCGATCCTCGGTGGAAGCAAGACCGTCAACAGCTCTCCCGACTTCCAGGGCGGCCAGGCCCTGGCCGTGATGGGCGGCTGCGAGGTGGACCTGCGGAGGGCCACGATCGCCCAGGAGGACGCGGTCCTGGACATCTTCGCCTTCTGGGGCGGGGTCGTGCTCCAGGTCCCCGAGGAGTGGGAGGTGGACAACCGGGTCAACGCCTTCCTCGGCGCCACCGAGAACAAGACACACGGCGTGCACAGCACGCAGCGTCTCATCCTGACCGGCACCGTGATCATGGGAGGCGCCGAGGTCAAGAACTAGTGACCCTCCCCTCCCACGTCGTCCCCGCCGGCCTTCTGCGCGAGTAGGCCGTGCACCCCATCCTGGCGGAATGGCGTCGCCTCGGAGCCTACCTCTCGGCCTGGGCGCTGCTCGGCGTCCTCCTGGCCGCGCTCCTCGTGACGGCGGCACCCTTCACCTGGCTGGAAGCGACGCTGTTCTCCGTCCCCCTCGCGATTCTCTACGGCTTCGTCGGCCTCGGCGCCTTCTGGATCTGCCGCACCGCGCCCCTCGAGCTCGCCCGCCTCGCCCGATCCCTCGGCATGCAGGTCGTCGCGGCGGTCGGTTCCGCCACCTTCTGGCTGGTCGCCAGCCAGGGCTGGGCCCTCGTCCTCGACCGCTACGGATCGCTGCCGGGCCTGGCTGCCAAGCAGAGAGAGGCGGCCCCGCTGCTGTTCGGTCTCGGCGTCGTGCTCTACCTGCTCGCCGCCGCGCTGCACTACCTCCTGGGTGCGTTCGCGGCCTCCCAGGAGGCCGAGCGACGCGCCCTGGAGCTGGAGATCGCGTCGCGGGAGGCGGAGCTCCGCACCCTCCGGGCCCAGATCCACCCCCACTTCCTCTTCAACAGCCTCAACTCGATCAACGCCCTCATCGCGTCGCGCCCCGAGGAGGCGCGGCGCCTCTGCGTCCGCCTCGCCGACTTTCTCCGGCGCAGCCTCACCCTGGGCTCACGCGAGCAGATCCCGGTGACCGAGGAGCTCGACCTCGCCGAGGGCCTGCTCTCCATCGAGAAGGTGCGCTTCGGGGACCGGCTCACGATCGAGGTCGAGGCGAGCGAGAGATTGGGCCCCTGCACCGTCCCGCCCCTCGTCCTCCAGCCGCTGGTCGAGAACGCGGTCACCCACGGGATCGCGCAGATGCTCGACGGGGGGACCGTCCGCATCCAGGTCGAGCGACGGGGAAAGGCGCTCTTCATCGTGGTGGAGAACCCGCGCGATCCCGATTCCCCCGACTCGAAGGGAGCGGGCATCGGGCTGCGGAACGTCCGTCGGCGCCTGGCCGCCCTCTACGGCGAGGACGCGAACATGACCGTCCGCGAGGAGAAGGACACCTTCCGCGTGGAGCTCCGCCTCCCGTGCTCGCGAGACAGAGGATAGGTGTTGACGCACTCGCCGGCGCGTGTCGTCGCCGCCCGTTCCCCATGGCGGTCGCTCGTTCCCTCAGACGGCCGCCTGTTCCCCGGGAAGGCCGTCTGTTCCCATCCGTTCTGGACCGGACGCCTCCGAGACATGAGGGCCCGAAGCAACGGTGCCTCTTCCGGATCCCATCCTCTGGCAGTGTAGGCATGGATCCCATATGGTGTGGGCCGGCGCCTCAGGGACCAGGCGATCACGGGTTCGAGGGCTTGACCCATGCCAGGCCGTCGACATCTTCGAAGTGCTGATCGAACGACACGAGTTCGGCGCCGGACTCCATGGCCTGGGCGGCGATCCAGATGTCGTTCGTCGGCAGGGGTCTCCCTCTTCTTTTCAGGGCTGCGGCGATGCGCCCGAAGCGGTCCGCGGTCACCACGCCGACCGGCGCGAGAAGGACGAACGGATTGGCCAGGAACTCATCCAGCTCCTGTCGATTGGATTCGTAGCGCGAGCCGTTTCGAAAGCCGAAGAGCAACTCGCCTACAACGACCACCGACAAGAGGACGCGTTCTGCCCGCCGGACGCGGCGGGCCACATCGGCGTGCCCTCGTAGCAGTGCCGAGTAGGCGTTCGTGTCCAAGAGCAGCGTCATCGCCACAGATCCGGGTCGACGGCCTCGCACGCGGCGATGCTGTCGAGAAGACGGCGCTCATCGTGGGCCGACCAACGTCCAATGAACGAGTCAAGCGCATCACCGACGGTGGCAGAGTCATCGGACGACTCGACCATTCCCGCCCCACGACGCAGCAGCTTCAGGGCCGCCTTGTTCAGCGAGATCCCCTCCCTGCGTGCGAGCGTTCGGATCCGTCTTTCGAGTTCCTTGTCGAAGCCCCTTAGAGACAACTGTTGCACCAGCATCCTCCCACTATCGAATCATATCATGACTCAATATGAGTCACTACTGACTCGTTCAGGAGTGAAGCGGAGCTGCGTCCGAAAGCGAGCCGGCTATGGTCT
>CAWKAS010000007.1:0-63107 GCA_963847655.1 uncultured Acidobacteriota bacterium
CCCTGCCCACGTGGTCGGGGAGACTCTGACCGTGTCTTCCAGAATGGTCGACCCGCAGATCATCATCTGGCCGGATCGGTCGGTGCCGTTGACCGGACTCCCCAAGGAGTAGGCGCATCGGTTGGTGCCCACCCCAGGCTTGGTCGGGTGCAGACGATCCGGGCTCAGGAAGATCCCGAGCTGCGGATCGTAGTACCGGGCATGGAGGTATTTGAAAGGGACCCAGGCTCCCGCTCCACCATTCTCCGCCTCACAAGGATCGTCCGCTCGGACGTCAGCGCCTCTCGGGCGAGATGGAGACGGACCCAGCGGCGGTGGCTCCACGAGCAGCTCGTTCGGTTCTGGTGTCAGGCCTGGCTTGTGAGCGGAAGCGCGCGCCGCCGGACACGGTGCCGGTCCACGACCGTGATCGACCCGACGAGATCGGCGTCACCGAACTGCACCAGAACGCGGTCGAGGAGGGCCAGCATCTCGACGTCGGAGTAGTCACCGCCCCGGAACAGGATCACACCCGGCCGGTCGGTCTTCAGCTCGGCGAGGAGCCGGGGGTAGTCGAGGTCAGCGGTGATGACGACTCGCTCCTCGGCCTGGTGCCCGGTCCACGATCTTGCTGTCGGGGCTCGTGGCCAGCCCGACCTCCGAAGCGTGGACTGCCTCGTGGCCCATCGATCGAAGATGGGCCACTGCCTGGGGGGTCACCGGCATGTCCACGATGAACTTCAACCGGCGAGCTCGACCGTCTCGTCCTCGGCCAGGCTCGCGGCGTACCGGAGAGCCTCATCGATGTCGGCCGCTTCCAGGTAGGGGTAGGCGGCCAGGATCTCTTCGGGGGTCTGACGAGCGGCAAGGAGGCCCAAGAGCCGCGAGACCGGAAAGCGCAGGTCTCGGATGCAGGGCTTTCCCGTGCAAACGTCGGGACGGGCGGTGATTCGCGTGAAACGCATCAGCTTCTTTCTGGATTGTAGGCGAAGTCTTTCGGGGCAACCAGCGTGTCAAGCGACACCCGGTCTTGCGAGCGAGGACGACATCCAGTGTTACGAGGTGTCGCTCAGCCGTGGCCGCGACGCAGGGAGCCCGAAGGGCGACCGAAGTCGGGTCTACAGAGGCACTTGGGCTCAGTCGAGCCCTCCCGCCGCCTGCTCCAGATCCTTCAGCTGGTAGCGGCGCCCCTTGGTGCTGGGCTCCGCGTCGGCCCACCACAGTACCCATTCCAGTGCTCCAGGAAGAGGGCAGCGTGCTCGAAGGTGAGCTCGTACGCTTGCCCCCCGTCTTAGCCAGGCCAAACGGATCTGCCAGACTCGTCGTCTGGTTGGCCACATAAGCGTAGAAGTTTGTGCTCCCGGACCAGAACTCGATTGGGTCCTCGCTTAGGAACCTCCCGATCTTCGGATCGTAGTACCTCGCTCTGTAGCCACTCTGACGGCTACGTCGTGCGCCACATCTGGATCTCGGTGCACACCAGAGCGGATGAGCGTAATCGTCTCCGCGACGACATGGTTGGTGGTAACGACGAGGGCATACAGGTCGCGCCCGCGATATGTCTCCATCACCTCGCGGACACGTCGATGGTTGGCGTCGTCTGGAGCGTACCCACCACCGGAAAGCTCAGATTGACGGCGAGCCGGCGTGCGGGACGGTCATCCACAATCACCAGTTCGGCTTTGACTTCCATCGCCAGGGCGAGGGCTTCGCTTTCCCCCACACCTTGAGAAGCCCGGAGGATCTCGGAGGCGATGGGGTGGGCGAGCGGATGGACCACGATCCATGCCGGAGGCTCGGGCATCCCTGGGCGCAGCTCCTGAGCCACCGCCGGCGGAATGTGAATCTGCCCGAACAGACGTTGCAGGAGTGAGAGTTGTCCGGCCTGGTGCAGAGCGATGAGGGGACTGGTGTCGGCTACGACCGGGGCCATCCCTCGATCGCCGCCTTCTCGGCTTCCCACTCGTCCGGGGTCATGTCGATGAACGGTATACCAAGGTGGGATGCGTGGCGGATGAAGTCAAGACGAGTCATGCCGAGCAACTCGCCAGCCTTCCCGCTCGAAACGCTCCCCCGACGGTAGAGCTCCAGAACGATCATCTCCCGGGCAGCCTCGCCGACGGGCTGGTTGGTCTGATGGAGCAGGCCGGCGACGGCCTCATCGAGATCAACTCTGACGGTGCTCATGCAAATAGGCCTCGCCCCTATTCTAACGCCCAAAGCCTCGGCGTCGGGGACCGCGCCGCGAACGGAACTCCCCTTGACGGAGACGACGCCGCACGCTTACCTGCCACTGCGCGGCAGTTCCGGGGCGAAGACCGAGCGGAATGCGTCGACGACGCCGCGAGGGCGCGCGCCGCGACGCCGATCTTGGAGCCCCTTCACGGCGCGTGACCGAAGCGGCCTCCTCACCGGGGGCCGCTACCGACAGGCGCGCGTCCCCGTGGGCCGAGGGCCGCGGGGCGGACCTGGCCCGAGGGTCAAACGACGAGGCCACAAGCAAGCGCGGCCCCGCGGGCAGTCGAGGCCATTCGGTGAAGCCGTCGCTTAGGAACCTCCCGATCTTCGGATCGTAGTACCGCGCTCTGTAGTAATAGAGGTTGATCTCAGGATCCCATTCTCTAGCAGTGTAGGCATAGATTCCATATGGGGGTCGCCGCCGTGGCGGGTTCGAGGCGGTGTCATCCAGCATCGACGGCCTCATTCTGCCCCTGGGGCCTGTTGGCGACCCCCCTTTCCCGAGGAGGGACTTGCGGGTCATGCCCTGAGATCCCGGTCGCAACCCGGGTGAGGTAGGATAGCCTCATGAGCAAGGACGCTGCTCAGCAAACGGGTCTCATCCGCAAGATCCGGCGCCTGCCGCCGGACAAGCTCGCCGAGGTCGAGGACTTCGTGGACTTCCTCGAGCACCGCGAAGACCGCCGGCTCGTCCATGCCGCGTCCAGGCTCTCCCAGAAGTCGTTCAGCAAGGTCTGGGACAATCCCGACGATGCCGCCTACGACCAGCTTTAGATTCGGCGACATCGTCCTCGTCCCCTTCCCCTTCACCGACCAGACCGCCGTCAAGAAGCGACCCGCGATCGTCGTCAGCTCCGCCGGCTACCAGGCTCGGCGCCGGGACGTCGTTATCATGGCGGTGACGAGCCGCATGCGAGCGACTCCTGGCTTTGGCGAGTTCGAGGTGGCGGAGTGGAAGAAGGCCGGCCTCATCCTCCCCTCGGTCGCCAAGCCGGTCCTGGCCACCATCGAGAAGAGACTCGTGATCAAGAAGCTCGGCGCGCTCCAGCGCGGCGATCGCGAGTCCCTCCAGGCCAGCCTTGACGCCATCCTCGGCTGATCTGACCGCGCCACCCCCGAACGGAAGCCGACGCCAGATCGCGGGTGGTCTGACCGTCTGTTCCCCAGATGGACCGTCCATTCCCTCCAGGGACCGTCTGTTCCCCAGGAGGACCGTCTGTTCCCACCCCGCAGACTTTGAAAAGGACTCGCCGCCTGCGGACCCTCAAAGAAGACGCCGCCTCGATGCGGCAGCTTCAGCATGGGCGGGCTGCCGCGGCGGGGCGGCCACCGCTTCAAGATGGGAATAGGATGCGGCTAGTAGGACCTTCCTGCCCCGGAGGTGGGTCTGTGCTTAGGACAACGCACCGCTTGCCCCCGCAGCTACTTGAGAAGGGAATGTCGCCGGAGATTCTGAAGAATGACCCGGGGCCCAGCCGCCGCTCGGTGTCTCGCCCGACGTGAAGGACAAGGACTCCGGAGGCGACGTAGACAGCCGTGTCGCTTGTGTCGGCAGAGGGAAGCTCTGCTCCCTGATCTAGCCAGTATGGGAATACGAAGTTGAAGCGAGCCCGCAACGCCGTCGCTTCTTGGCGAGCCCGCCGGACGCCAGGCGCACCCTGGACCGCCTGCCATTCGGCGGTCCTCAGGTTGATGAGCCTAAATCCCGGGTCGTCTGAATTGGTCGAGCCAGACGTTGCCCCTCCGTTCACGACCACGGGGCCGGGCAGCTCTTCAATCAGCTCCTCACTCGTGTCGAAGGCAAAGTACTCACAGGGGCCCTTGTCGTGGCACTTCACCGAGAAGGGCACAGCGCGCAAGGAGAAGTAGGCAAGCCTGCCCAGGCTTTGGGGTGCGTGACCCTCGACCGCTATCGACAGCCTTCCCGACACCACGAGGCCGTGCCAGCCAGTTTCCCGTACATGCATCGGCAGGGAGGCGCCTGCAGGCCATCGCACAAGCCCCAGCCCCCTTCCATACACTCTGGCCAGTTCGGCACCCTTTGGGAAGGACATCCTCTCCCATTTGAAACTATCGACACTTGCGACATGCACGTAGGGCTCCCCTCCGTCCGCACGCACACGCGCCACGCTCCACGACATGCCACCGACGGCAATACAGACGATCAGGCCAAGCACCGCCAGGGGTCGCGTATGCGTCCGCTTGCTCAGCACAGTCACCTCTTTCATCGGTGAGACTTGTCCGTCCTACCCGAAAGCTGGGTCGCCCGGAAGGATCTCAATGTTCATCGTCGGGGGCCCCTTTTCCCAAGGGCGGTCCCGCGGACCATTCCCCGGCTTCTCTTCTGGCGTCATTTGCGTGTCGCGGTAGTCTGAGTTCGGTGTGTCCTTTTCGAAGTTGTCTTCGCTGCAGAATGGATACCTCGGACTAACATCCCTCGGCTTGGACGGTACGTGGAACTCGTCCTTGGGACACTGCATTGAGGGTACCGACCACTCCCAGCAGTCGCAGCCCCAACAGACAACAACCCAGTAGAAGAAGCAATCGTCCTTCTCCTCCGGGCATAACCCAAAAGGATCCCGCAACTGAACCGGCCTGTTCCATGCGTAGGCGTAGAGGTTCTTTCCACCTCTGAACCCGATCGGGTCCTCCGAGATAAACCTCCCCACCTTCGGGTCGTAGTACCGAGCTCTGTAGTAGTAGAGTCCTATCTCGGGATCCCACTCTCTAGCTGTGTAGGCATAGATCCCAAATGGGGGTCGGCGCCGTGGCGGGTTCGATTCCGGTTCGGCCTGCATCGACGGGCTGATTGTGCGCCTCTCGTTTGACCGGCCAAGCCTTCCCCCGGAGAGTGAACCTGCGGATCACACCTCCTGGGCCACCGAGGCGCCCTGCGAGGGGAATTCGTCAGTCCGGGAGGCCGAGCAGTCCAGCGACGGAGACGTCTTCATCGAGGTCGGGCCAGTGAATCCCAGTGCCCGGACCGATCAAGCGCCAGCGATTCCGCTGCTCGGCGGTGGCGTCGCGCAGACGCGGAAACCACTCCAGCGGGACGCTCAGCGAGCGCCCGTCTTCGAGGTGAACGACGAAAGCGTCGGGGACGAACTCCAATGCGCGAGCGCGAGCCTGCGGAGGACTAACGACTGAAGTGTTCATTCCATCGCCTCAGGAACTCCGTCTGGTGCTCGAAGGTCAGCTCCCGCACGCGCCGAAGCTCGGCCGGCGTCAGTCCGTGCGAGTAAGCGAGCGCGACGGGCTGGAGCCAAAGCTTGGCCTCGCCGTCGCCCTTCTCGACGTGGACGTGTGGGGGCTCGGCCCGCTCGTTGCTGTAGAAGAAGAAGCGGAAACCTTCGATCCGAAGCAGTGTGGGCATTCCGTCTTCCCGGCCCCCTCCCTTTCACCACCAGACCCTCTTCTCTCGCCGATTATAGGCCCTCCTGCGGCGGTGAGCCCCAGCCACGGCCTAAGCCAGGCCGGCGGAGCGCAGCCTTGTCCCTCAGGACACAGGCCAGGACCCTCGGGCCAGGTTGCCGTAATGCCGTTACGGCAAGAGCGCGCCTCGATGAAGACGCGGCCCGGAATGCTCGACGACGACGCGAGGGCGCGCGCCGTGACGCCGACCTGAGGAGCCCTTCACGGCGCGTGACCGAAGCGGCCTCCTCCCCGGGGGCCGCTACTGACAGGCGCGCCTCCCCGTGGGCCGAGCGCCCCGGCGGCCGATAGCGGGCCCGTTATCGGGGGCGCGAAGCGCCCGAACCGCCGGGGCGAAGCCCGGCGCGCGGAATGCGACTGCAAGCCATCTCTTTAAGAGCAGCAGACCTGCATTCCGCGTGAGGTACCGTCACGTCTTCGGGTGAGTCCTGGATCCGCTGGGCACGAAGGGCGTTCGGTTCTTTGCCACGCTGTAGATGGCCGTTGCGAGCTTCCGCATGGCCGCGATGAGGGCGACCTTGGGCCGCTTGCCTCTCTCGAGGAGCCGCTCATAGTAGTCGCGCAGCCAGGGGTTTCTCCGGACCGCGCCCAGCACGGGCATGTAGAGGGCCTTGCGCAGTCGAGCGTTGCCGATCGGGCACAGTGGCGCCTGTCCCGGCCGACGCAAGCCCGAGCGATTCGTACCCGGTACCACACCGATGTAGGCCGCGAAGGCCCCTGCGTGGCGGAAGCGGGCCGGATCTTCGACGGCCGCAACGATGCGAGCTGCACTCAGGAGCCCGAGTCCGTCGATGCTGATGATCAGGGAGGCGACGGGATGGTCCTGTGCACTGGCCTCGATCTGGGACCGCAGTTCGCCGACCTTCGTGCGCAGCGCCTCGAGCTCGGAGCAGAGGTAGCGTACCTGGCGGCAATAGACCGGCGCGTGGTGTCGACCCACGGAGAGCCTCGCTGCCTCGACGAGCTCCCGGGCAAGGGGCTTGCCCACCACGTGCCGTCCGTCGTAGCAGAGCTTGGCCAGCTCGTCGAGGGACGACTCGCTGAAGAACCGGGCGGTGGGGTATGCCCGCAGCACGGCCATGGCGAGCTGACTGTCCAGGGTGCGGATGTGTCTGGTGAACTCAGGGAAGCACAAGTCCACGAGACGATGGAGCTGGCGCAGGCGGTCGCCGGAGTCCTGATCCAGACGGTCGTGTAGTCTGACCAGCTCACGCAGCTCGTCGGTGGCCGTGTCTGTTGCCGGGGTCGCCGGCGGTCTCTTCTGCACGGCGAAGCGGGCGATACCAAGGGCATCGATGGCATCGGTCTTGGCCCTCGTCAAGTCCTCCTCGGCGAAGCGGCGCGTACGAAGTGGATTGAGGACGGCCACAGCGAAACTTCTCTGCGTCAGCGCGCCGAAGAGGTTCCTGCCGTAATGACCGGTGGCTTCCATGGCGATCAGAAGCTCCACTGGTGATTCCAGAAGACGAAATAGCTTCTCGTACCCCGCCGCGTCCTCCCCGAAAGAGGCGGGCTTGGCCAGCACTTGGCCGCTCTCGTCCAGCACGGCGACGACGTGTGTTCGTGATCCGACGTCGATCCCCGCAAAGCGCATGGCGTCCCCACCTCCCTGCGTGGTCGCGGAGTCAGCTTGTCCAGACCCGTCGTTGTCTATGCGAGGACGCTAGGCGCCTCGGGGTACCGTTCGGGTTCTCGGAAGAAAGGGAGAGGGCGCCTATCTCACGCACGAGCATGCCGGACTCTGACGGGCGCCCGACGACACCTCTCCCCGTTTCGCTCCACGGTGATGAGCTCCTCGACTCATCCGCTGTGCAGGCCCCAGAGCTGCTCCATCTTGGCTTCGGCCAACGGACGCAGCTTGCTCTCCAGATACTCGTCGTAGCCGGTGGCCAGGGACTCTGGAGGACTTCTTCGACGAGGGGCAAGAAGTAGTGCAGCGTCCGAATGGGCGGCAGTGCGGGTGCATCATCCGCACGGAAGCTCCTCCGTGCCACTCCAAGCAGCAGGGCAGCCTGGACGGTCGCCAGGGCAATGCCGCGCTCGTAGAGCGCTCTGGCCAGCCGGCGGTCATGACGGCTGGCGCGCCTGGGCGTCCCCGGGAGCCAGAGGTAGCGATCAAGGACCGCTTCGACGTAGATCCGCCCCGCCTCGGTCGACGCGTTGCGCTTGCGAGAGCCCGAAACCCTGGGCGTCTCGCCCAAGCTCGATGAACGAGCCTGGCCTCCCACAGATGATACAGAAGGGCTGGGCTGGGTATCGCGGCCGTGGTTGGGCCAACTCGCTGCTGTCTTGTCGATCGACCTCATCCCACTCCTCCTCGGCTGCCTCCACTGTGGAGAGGCTACGAGGGCTGCTCTCGGGCGCACAAGATTGATCCGTCACGTCTCGATCCTTCAGGCGGTTACGGTAGTCCCGCTGCCGATCACGGTGGTCCTCACGGCCCTCCGGACTCCGTTGGTACTTGCGATTGGATTCGCGATGCTTCTCGGCGCGGGCTTGCCGCCTGCAGCGGTCGCCACAGTAGCGCTGTCCTCGAAAGCAAGATCGGCAGATCCCGAAGGCCTGGCCGCACCGTGGGCACACACGCCGCAGGAGTGGGACACGCCCGTCTTCCGTCATCGCTCCCGGAAACCGGGAGTGGACAGCGGACGCTCGGCTGTGGGACGCTCAGGCTGCCACGGTGTAGAGCAACAGGCCTACCCCGCGTCGCAGGCCTCGGTCGCTCCATCAAGCGGCCGAGGCCCTTCCCGTCTTCCGACGCGAATCATAGACCGCGACCCGCCGCGCCTTCGGCGCGGATGATGACCGTGTCTCTCAATGCGGGGTCCAAGAGCTGGGCCACATACAACGGGCGCGAGGTCCGCGGGGCGGACCTGGCCCGAGGGTCAAACCGCGAGGCCACAGCCAGCGCGGCCCCGCGGACGGTCGAGGCCATTCGGCTAAGCCGCCGCGATGGCACGCGAGCGTTCGTCCTTGCTGGGCTCGCGTGCCATGGCGGCATCCCTACAGAACTACCCACGCGTCCAGCCCGGTGCTGACTCTTCCACAGCTCGCGTGAGAGTGCGCAACGACCTTGAATGTGCCTACACAGCCGCCTACCAGACCCACACCCACTTCGGTTCGTAGTACAGCGACTGGCCGAACTGTGTGCACACACTGTCCAGTTCACCGCGCCGTAGCAGTTGGAGCGTCTCCTCGGTACTGCAGTGGACGGACTCCGCCCACCGCGGTCCGCCGGCCATCGGACGCATACTCACATCCATTGGCGCAAGGCATAAACCCGCCACGACGATGCACGCAATCCACCGACTCCTGCTCGAGCCAGCGGTCCGCCCTTCGAGCGCGACAGCTGCCCCGAGAGCCACCAAGCCCAACAGCCGGTACGAGAACGCGACCAGAGCTAGGCCGATCGCCACTCTCGTCACCGCCGACGCCGTGTCATGGCGTATCGGAAGGAGTCTCCCGAGGGCCACAGTCGCGATCGCCAATACCAGACCGGCTAAGAGCACACCATCTCTTCCGATTACCTGGGTTACACCGAGCGACGCGAGCGCTGCAAACCCCGTCAGTCCGTCTTCGCTCGCCGGAAGCGCAGACGCAAAGGGGCCTATTGTCACGAGGAAGAAGAGGCCGACAACATGTCGGGCGCACGCGAGCGCTCCGACGCTACCCAGCACAGATGCGCCCGCGATACCGATCCATCGAAGAAGTCTCTTCAACGTCGGGACGCGCGCTGCCGGTGGAGCGACCTCGGGCCCTGCGTTAGGCATCTTCACTCACCTTCGAGCCGCTTCGCCTCCCAGAAGGTGACGGCGGTCTCGTACTGGTAGTACTCAGCCAAGTACGGCTGGGAGATGTGGGCGCCGGTCTTGACTGCAGGGAACGCCTCGCCCAACTCGAGAAGGTAGGCTTTGGCGCCCCGGCTTAGAGGATAGGAGCCCTTCGACAAGGTACGCGAGAAATGGTGCAGGTGATGCGTCAGTTCGTGCAGCAAGGCCGCTCCTAGCACGCGACCGCCGTCATCGAACAGGTTGTAGTTGGCGTTGAAGTAGAGGAATCTGTCGAGGAGCCCAGCACATTCCCCGACGTCACCTGTTCCTCTCAACTTTGCCCTGGGGCCGGATCCTTTCTTTAGGTACTCTGCGATATCGACCCCATAGACAGCCTTGAAGAACTTCTTCGTATCTTCTGAGAGGTGCTTGCGCAATGCATCTTGCACAGCGTTTGCCTGGTCGATGATGTCCGCACTGGGTTTGTACCCACGCTCCAGCTCGAAAGTCACCAGTCCGAGTGGATCGCGGTTCCCGATGGGATTCCCATCCACGTAGGCGAAGAAGTTACCCCTCCGCCAAACCCGATTGGGTCCTCGCTGACGAACCTCCCGATCTTGGGATCGTAGTATCTGGCTCTGTAGTAGTAGAGACCGATCTCGGGATCCCATTCTCTAGCTGTGTAGGCATATCCGCCGGTCGCGCCGAGAGGGCGCCGAGGCGAAGTCTGTCCTGAGCTCCTCAGGCTCCCGCCTTCGCCTTGGCCAGCGGCAGGGACCGGCCCAGCACCGGCGCGATGATCCGCAGCTCGCTCATGAGCTGGTCGAACTGCTCCGGGTAGAGGCTCTGCGGTCCGTCGGAGAGCGCCCTCTCCGGGTCGTTGTGGACCTCGATGAGGAGCCCGTCGGCCCCGGCCGCGACCGCGGCCCGGGCCATGGGGATGACCTTCTCGCGGCGGCCGGTGCCGTGGCTCGGGTCCACCACGATCGGGAGGTGGCTCCGCTTCTTGACCACGGGGATCGCGGAGATGTCGAGGGTGTTGCGGGTGTAGCTCTCGAAGGTGCGGATCCCCCGCTCGCACAGGATCACCTGGCCGTTGCCGCCGGCGAGGACGTACTCCGCCGAGAGCAGCCACTCCTCGATCGTGGCGCTGAGGCCCCGCTTGAGGAGGACGGGGGTGCGCACGCGTCCGAGCTCCTTGAGGAGGTCGAAGTTCTGCATGTTGCGGGCCCCCACCTGCAGGCAGTCCACGTAGCGCAGCATCATCTCGATCTGCCGGGGGTCCATCACCTCGCTGACGACGGCGAGGCCGCTCGCGTCGGCGGCGGCGCGCATCCACTTGAGCGCCTCCTCCCCGTGCCCCTGGAAGGAATAGGGCGAGGTCCGCGGCTTGAAGGCCCCGCCGCGGAGGACGCGCGCCCCGGAGGCGGCCACCATCCTCGCCACCTCCCCGACCTGCTCGGGGCCCTCCACCGAGCAGGGGCCGGCCAGGGCGATGACCTCGGGGCCGCCCACCCGCACCCCGGCGAGGTCCACCACCGTGTCCTCGGGCTTGAACGTCCGTCCCGCGAGCTTGTAGGGCTCGGAGATCCGGACGACCTCCCGCACCCCCGGCAGCACCTCGACCAGGCGGGGGTCGATGGGGCGGGGCGGTGACCCCACCGCCCCCAGGACCGTGTAGTCCACGCCGCTCGAGCGGTGGACGTCGTAGCCCTCCTCCACGAGCGTCTCGATGACCTTCTGGACCTGCTCCTCGGTCGCGGTGTGCTCCATGACGATGACCATGGCGGGCTAGTCTCCTTCTCTCTCCGGCGGAGGAGCGGCTTGCGCCGCGCGCGCCTCCCTTGCCTCGGCTTCCTGGGCCAGGCGCTCGAGGCGCCGGCTCTCGTCGATCACGCGCTCGAAGACGCGGCGCACGGCGCCGCTGTCGAGGGGCCCGGGGTTGTTGGCCTCCGCCCGCTCGAGGATCCAGGCCTCGCGGTCGGGCTGGTAGACGGCGATCCCCAGGTGTCGCTTCAGGCGGCCGATCTCCACCGCGCACGCGGACCGGCTGTTGAGCAGCTTCATCAGCTGGTCGTCGATCACGTCGATCCGGCGCCGCAGGTCGTCGACGGCGGAGGGCGGTGTCTTCGAGACCCGCCGGCCCCCTACATCGCGTTCGTCAGCCATCGCACCTGTGCTCCCACGTCCCCGTCGGGCTGCTCCTCGAGGAAGCGCACGAGGGCGCTCCCCACCACCACCGCGTCGGCCACGGAAGCCGCCTCCGCCACCTGCTCCGGGGTCGAGAGACCGAAGCCGAGGGCCACCGGCACCTCCGTGAGGTCGCGCAGCCGCGCGACGAGGGGGCGCGCCTCGTCGGAGAGCGCCCCCCGCTCCCCCGTCACCCCGGTGCGGCTGATCGCATAGACGAAGCCCCGGCTGGCCTCGGCCACCCGCCGCAGCCGCTCCGGTGGGCTCGTGGGGGCCGCCAGGAACACGGTGTCGAGGGCGGCGGCGCGGGCGGCGCCGATCCACTCCTCCGCCTCCTCGGGCGGCAGGTCGGTGACGAGGACGCCGTCCACGCCGGCCGCCGCCGCCTCCCCCGCCAGCCGCTCGAGGCCGCGCTGGAGCAGGGGGTTGAAGTAGCTGAAGAGCAACAGGGGCAGGGCGCTCCGCTCCCGGATGCGCCGCACGACGCCGAGCACCGTCTCCAGGGTGACCCCGCGCGCCAGGGCCCGCTCGCTCGAACGCTGGATCACGGGGCCGTCGGCGAGGGGGTCGGAGAAGGGCACCCCGAGCTCGAGGACGTCGGCTCCCGCCGCCTCCAGGGCCAGCGCCGCCTCCACGGTGCGGTCGAGCGACGGGTCGCCGGCGGTGAGGAAGGCGATGAAGGCCGCCCGGCCCTCGGCCCGGCGGCGTGCGATGCTCTCCCCGATGCGGCTCATCGTACCCCTCAGCGCAGCCGCTTCTTCGACAGCCGGCGCGTGGTCGCCTCGCCCACCAGGGCGTCGACCTCGATCTCGACGAGCATGTCGGGGTCCACGAGCCGGCTGACCTCCACCATCGTCGCCACCGGGCGGATGTCGCGGAAGATCTGCCCGTGGGCGCGACCGACCGCCTCCCAGCGCGAGATGTCGGTCACGTACATCCGGGTGCGCACCACGTCCCGGAAGTTCGCCCCGGCCTCGTGGAGCGCCTGCTCCACGTTCCGAAAGCACTGGATGGCCTGGGCGTAGGGGTCGCCCTTCCCCACGATCTTCCCGTCCGCGCCGGTGGCGGTGGTCCCCGCCACGTAGACGTTGTCGCCCACGCGCACCGCCCGCGAGTAGCCGACGATCGGCTCGTACGGGCTGTTGCCCCTCACGTTCTCACGCTTCATCAGGTTCTCTCCGCCGTCGAGGTCACGATCCCGAGGTCCTTGTCGCCGCGACCGCTGAGGTTGACGAGGACGCGGCGCCCTTCGAGGGAGGCCGCCTCGCGGACCAGCCACGCCACCGCGTGTGCCGACTCGAGGGCGGGCAGGATGCCCTCGGTCTCGCCGAGCAGATGAAAGGCGGCCAGCGCCTCCTCGTCGGTCACCGACGTGTACTCCACCCGGCCCTCGTCGTGGAGGAGGGCGTGCTCGGGTCCCACCGCCGGGTAGTCGAGCCCGGCCGAGACCGAGTGCGTCGGCAGCACGTTGCCCGCCGCGTCCTGCAGGAGGTAGGTGCGCGTGCCCTGGAGGACGCCGACCCTGGCACCCGTGGAGGCCCCACCCTCGCTCGTACCGAGGAAGCGGGCCGCGTGGTCGCCGGCACGGGGCGAGCGTCCTCCCGCCTCGACGCCCACCATCCTCACGGCCGCGTCGTCGAGGAAGGCGTGGAAGAGCCCGATCGCGTTGGACCCTCCCCCGACGCACGCGACGAGGAGGTCGGGGAGCCGCCCCTCCCGCTCCAGGATCTGGGCGCGGGCCTCCTGCCCGATCACCGCCTGGAGGTCGCGCACCAGCGCCGGGTAGGGGTGCCCCCCCAGGACGGAGCCCAGGAGGTAGTGGGTCGTGCGCACGTTCGTGACCCAGTCGCGCATGGCCTCGTTGATCGCGTCCTTGAGGGTGCGCTGGCCCGAGTCGACGCCGCGCACCTCGGCCCCGAGCAGACGCATCCGCTCCACGTTGGGGGCCTGGCGCGCCATGTCCTCGGTGCCCATGTAGACCACGCACTCGAGCCCGAGGAGGGCGCAGACGGTGGCGGTGGCCACCCCGTGCTGGCCCGCACCCGTCTCCGCCACCACCCGGCGCTTGCCCATCCGCCGGACGAGCAGCCCCTGCCCGAGCGCGTTGTTGATCTTGTGGGCCCCGGTGTGGCAGAGGTCCTCGCGCTTGAGGTACACCTCGAGGCCCAGCCTCTCCGAGAGCCGCTCCGCGTGCCCGAGAGGCGTGGGGCGCCCCACGTACTCGCGCAGGAGCCGGCGGTACTCGGCCTGGAAGGAAGAGTCGCCGCGGGCCTCCTCCCAGGCCGCCTCCAGCTCGCGGAGGGGCTCCATGAGCGTCTCGGGCACGTAGCACCCCCCGTACGGGCCGAAGTGCCCCGTCGCGTCGGGCCAGGAGACCGGGTCCCGCGTGCTCGTGGTCATCGCCCGTGCCCCCCTCTCTCCGTCGCCCGCACCGCCTCGAGGAAGGCCCGCAGCCGAGCCGGGTCCTTCTGCCCGGGAAGACGCTCCACCGCGCTCGAGACGTCGACCGCGTGGGGACGGACCTCCCCGATGGCCGCGGCCACGTTGTCCGGGGAGAGCCCTCCCGCGAGCATCAGGAAGCCCACCTCGTCGCGGAGCCCGCGGATCAGGCTCCAGTCGAAGGGCACTCCCGTCCCCCCCGGCATCGCCGTCTCGCCCTCGAGCCGGGTGTCGACGAGGATCCCCGCCGCGTGTCCCGTGTACCGGACCGCCTCCGCGGAGGTGAAGCCCGGCCCGACCCGGACCGCCTTGAGGGCCCGCCGGGGCAGGCCCTCCAAGGCCTCCACCGGCTCGTCGCCGTGGAGCTGGAGGAGGTCCAGGCCCACCTCGTCGGCCACGCGCCGCATCTCCTCCCGGGAGGCGTCCACGAAGACGCCCACCCGGACGACGAAGGGCGGCAGGACACGGGCGATGGCCGCCGCCCGTCGCGGGTCGACCCTCCGCGGGCTCGTCGGGTGGAAGACGAACCCCACCGCGTCGGCCCCCGCCTCGGCAGCCAGGAGACCGTCCTCGGGGCGGGTGATGCCGCACACCTTGACCAGCGTCCGCTTCATGCCGACTCCTCGAGCAGGGACCGGAGCGCGGCGCCGGGATCGGGCGCGCTCATGAGCCGCTCCCCGATCAGGAAGGCGTCGAAGCCGGCCTCGCGCAGGCGGCGGATGTCCTCTCCGCTCCGGATCCCGCTCTCCGCGACGGCGACGACGCCGTCGGGGAGGGCCGAGGCGAGAGACAGCGCGGTGTCGAGCGAGACCTCCATCGTCCTCAGGTTCCGGTTGTTGATCCCCACGATCCGGGCCCCCGCCCCGAGCGCCCGGTCGAGCTCGCCCCGATCGTGGACCTCGACGAGGGCGTCCAGGCCGGCCTCGCCCGCCAGGGCGAGCAGGCCCTTCAGGTCGTCGTCCCCGAGGGCGGCGACGATCAGCAGCACCGCGTCCGCCGCCGCCGCGCGGGCCTCCCAGACCTGCCAGGGGTCCACCACGAAGTCCTTCCTCAGGACGGGGAGGCTCGTGGCCCCCCGCGCCGCGATCAGGTGCTCGATCCGTCCCCCGAAGAACGGCTCGTCGGTGAGCACGGACAGGGCCGCCGCCCCCGCCCCCTCGTACCCCCGGGCCACCTCGGCGGGCTCCAGGTCCTCGCGGATGGCACCCCGGGAAGGCGAGCGGCGCTTGTGCTCGGCGATGACGTTCACGCGGCCGGGCCGGGCCAGCGCGGCGGCGAAGGGGCGCGGAGGCGGGGCCAGCTCCGCGAAGTCCCGCAGCTCCTCCAGCGATCGCCGGGCGCTCTCCTCGGCCACCCGCTCGCGCGTGCGGGCGACGATGGTGTCGAGGACACTGGTGTCGGCGCCGCTCACGCCAGGGCCTCCCGCACCCGATCGAGCTGGGCGCGGGCCCGCCCGTCGTCGATGGCCGCCGCCGCCAGCGCCACCCCGTCACGCAGGGTGGCCGCCCGGGCCGCCACCACCAGGGCCGCGGCCGCGTTCAGGAGCACCACGTCGCGCCGCGGTCCCGGCGTGCCGGAGAGGATCTCCCGCGCGATGGCGGCGTTCTCCTCCGGCCCACCGCCGTGCAGGGCCGCGAGATCGGCCGGCGGCAGCCCTGCCTCCTCGGGGGTGACGGTGAAGGTGCGCAGGCTCTCGCCGTCCACCTCGGTGACGGTGGTGGGACCGCCGAGGGTCAGCTCGTCGAGCCCCCCCCCGTGGACCACCCAGGCCCTCTTCGCCCCCAGGCGCCGCAGGCAGCGCGCCACGAGCTCGGTCAGCTCCGGCTTCGGCACGCCCACCACCTGCCCCTCCGGGCGCGCCGGGTTCGTGAGCGGCCCGAGGAGGTTGAAGGCGGTGCGGACGCCGAGCTCCTTCCGCGGGGCCACGGCGTGGCGGGTGGCGGCGTGGAACCTCGGAGCGAAGAGGAACGTCCACCCCGTGTCGTCGAGGGCCGCCTGCACCACCGGGGGCGGGGCGTCGATGCGCACGCCCAGGGTCTCCAGCACGTCGGCGCTGCCGCAGGTCCCGCTCGCCGAGCGGTTCCCGTGCTTGGCCACGGGCACGCCGCAGGCCGCGACCACGAGCGAGGCCACGGTGGAGATGTTGAAGGTGCCCGCTCCGTCCCCTCCCGTCCCGCAGGTGTCCACCGCGCCCGAGGAGGTGAGGGGAAGGGCCCGATCGCGCATGGTCCGGGCGAAGCCCACGATCTCGTCCTCGGTCTCCCCCCTCGCGGCCAGGACCGCGAGCAGGGCCCCGATCTGGGCCGGGGTGGCCTGGCCCTCCATGATGGCGGCCATGGCCGAGGCCGCCTCCTCCTCGGTGAGACGCTCGCCCCGGGCGAGCTTCGCCAGGTGACGCTTGATGCTGACGCGCGCCCCGAGGCCGAGGAAGTTGCGCAGGAGGTCCTTCCCGGAGCCGGTCAGGATGCTCTCGGGGTGGAACTGCACCCCCTCCAGCGGGCGCTCGCGGTGCCGCAGGCCCATGATCACGTCGCCGTCCGTCCACGCCGAGACCTCGAGGCAGTCGGGGATCGTCCCCGGGGACGCCACCAGCGAGTGGTAGCGCGTGGCGGTCAAGGGGTCGGGCAGACCGGCGAAGATCGTCCGGCCGTCGTGACGGATCTCCGAGGTCTTGCCGTGCATGAGCTTCGCCGCCCGCACGATGTCCGCGCCGAAGGCCTGGGCCAGCGACTGGTGTCCCAGGCACACGCCGAGCACCGGCACCGGGGCGCGGCGGATGAGCTCCACGCTGATGCCCGCCTCGTCGGGGGTGCCGGGGCCGGGGGACACCACGATCCTCTCGGGACCGAGGGCCAGCGCGTCCTCCACGCTCATCGCGTCGTTGCGGACCACCTTCACCTCGGCGCCGAGCTCCCCGAGGTACTGGTAGAGGTTGAAGGTGAAGGAGTCGTAGTTGTCGACGAGGAGAATCATGCGAGACCTCCGGCCACCTTCAGGGCCTCGAAGAGCGCCTGCGCCTTGGCCTCGGTCTCGCGCTCCTCGGCCGCGGGATCGGAGTCGGCCACGATCCCGGCCCCGGCCTGCAGCGTGGCCCGGGTGCCGGTCATGGTGAGGGTGCGGATGGCGATGCAGAAGTCCAGGTTGCCCCGGAGGTCGAGGTAGCCGAGGGCGCCCCCGTAGAGGCCGCGCGAGACCGGCTCCAGCTCGTCGATGATCTCCATGGCCCGGATCTTGGGGGCCCCGGAGAGGGTCCCCGCCGGGAAGGTGGCGGCGAGGGCGTCGAGGGCGTCCCGGCCCTCGGCGAGCTCCCCGGTCACCGAGCTCACGATGTGGGCCACGTGGGAGTAGTGCTCCACCTTCATCAGCTCGGGGACCTGCACGCTGCCGAAGCGGCAGACCCGCCCGAGGTCGTTTCTCCCGAGGTCGACGAGCATGAGGTGCTCCGCCCGCTCCTTCTCGTCCGCGAGCAGCTCGCGCTCGAGCGCCTCGTCGTCGCCGCCGGGGCGGGGGCGCGTCCCGGCGATGGGCCGCGTCTCCACCTGCCGGCCCTCCACCCGCACGAGCATCTCCGGAGAGGCCCCGATCGTCGACCTCTCCCCCTCCTTGAGGAAGTACATGTAGGGCGAGGGGTTCACCATGCGCAGCGCCCGGTAGACGGAGAAGGGGTCCGCCTCGCAGTCGACGGTGTGCTGGCGCGACAGGACCACCTGGAAGATGTCACCGGCCGCGATGTGCTCCTTGGCCCGTGCGACGGCGGCCCGATAGGCCGCGCCGTCGGTCCGCTCCAGCTCCGGAGGCGGCGCGGCGCGGCGGGCGCCCGACGGCCGGCGCTCCCACCCCAGGTCCTCCTCGAAGCCGTCCAGGATCTCCCGGGCCTGCTGAAAGGCCGCGCGTCGGCCGGGCTCGGCGATCGCGATGAGCACCAGCCTCTGGCCCACGTGGTCGAAGGCCACCAGGGACTCGTAGAACGCGAAGGAGGCCACCGTCCCCTCCGAGGCCCCGTGCCGGTCCGGCAGGCGCTCGAACAAGCGGGCGGCGTCGTAGTGCAGCGAGCCCACCGCGCCGCCCGTGAAGCGGGGAAGGCCGGGGATCTCCGCGGGCTGCGACCGGAGCCGGGAGCGCAGGGCGTCGAGGAGACCTTCCTCCAGCTCCCGCTCGCCGGCGCCGTCGTCGAACAGGACCCGCCCGCCCCTCACCTCCAGGGTGGCCACGGGGTCGCGGCCGAGGAACGAGTAGCGGGCCAGACGCTCGCCCCCGAGCACGCTCTCCAGGAGGAAGGCCCGCTTCGCCCGGGTCCCCAGGGAGAGAAACGCCGACACCGGGGTCCGCAGGTCCCCCGGGACCTCGCGGAAGACCGGGACCGGCCGGCCGCCTTCCGAGAGCCTCGCGTACGCCTCGTAGTCCAGGGCCTTCATCGGTCGCTCCTCACCGGGAACCCCCCGCGCTCGTCGAGCTCGCCCCGCTCCGGCGGCGGCGCAGCTCGTCCATCACCCGGGTGAGGGGCAGGCCACGCATCTCCAGGGCCACGAGCACGTGGTACAGCAGGTCGGCGGTCTCCTCGGCGAGGCGCTCGTCGCTCTGGACGCGGGCGGCGAGCACGACCTCCGTGGCCTCCTCCCCCACCTTCTTGAGGACCTGGTCCGGCCCCTTCTGGAGCAGGCGCGCGGTGTAGGACTCCTCCGGCGTGGCCCGCGCGCGCTCGGACACGACCCGGGCCAGCTCCTCCAGCATCCCGGCCGCGGTGGGCGACTCGTCCCCGAAGCAGGTCCGGGACCCGGTGTGGCAGGCGGGGCCCTCGGGGTCGACGACCAGGAGAAGCGTGTCCCGATCGCAGTCGGCCCGGGCCTCCACGACGCGCAGACCGTTCCCGGAGGTCTCCCCCTTGCGCCACAGCGCCTTCCGGCTGCGGCTCCAGAAATGGGCGAGCCCCGTCGCCGCCGTCCGGGCGAGGGCCTCCGCGTTGGCCCAGGCCACCATCAGCACGTCCCCGCTGGCCCGGTCCTGGACGACCACGGGCACGAGTCCGTTCGCATCGAACGCGAGGTCGCCTGGCACCGCCGTCCTCTCGGCCTCGATCATGCCCTGGCTCCTTCCTCGGTCACCGTCGTCTCCGCCGGGGGGCGCACCGGGACCCCGGCCGCGAGCAGCTCCGCCTTGGCGTCGGGGATGCGGATCTCGCCGAAGTGGAAGATGGAGGCGGCCAGGGCCGCGGAGGCCCGTCCCTTCGTGAGGGCCTCCGCCATGTGGGCCACCGTCCCCGCTCCCCCGGACGCCACCACCGGCACGTTCACCGCGTCGGCCACGGCGCGGGTCAGGGCGATGTCGAAGCCGTCCTTGGTCCCGTCCCGGTCCATGCTGGTGAGGAGGATCTCTCCCGCACCGTGCGCCACGCCCTCCCGGGCCCAGGCCACGGCGTCCCGACCGGTGGGGGTGCGGCCCCCGTGGACGTAGACCTCCCAGCCGCCCCGGCCGGTGGCGCGCGCGTCGATGGCGAGGACGACGGCCTGGGAGCCGAAGCGGCGGGAGAGCTCCTGGAGGAGGCCGGGGTGGTCGACGGCCGCGGTGTTGGCCGCGACCTTGTCCGCGCCGGCGCGGAGGAGGGCCTCGCCGTCGTCCACGGTGCGCACCCCGCCCCCCACGGTGAAGGGCAGGTAGACCGCGTCCGCCACCCGCCGCACCATGTCGAGGACGATGGGCCGGGCGTCCGAGGACGCGGTGATGTCGAGGAAGACGAGCTCGTCCGCCCCCTCGGCGTCGTAGCGGATCGCCGCCTCCACCGGGTCTCCGGCGTCGCGGAGGGAGACGAACTTCACCCCCTTGACCACGCGCCCGCGGTCCACGTCGAGGCAGGGAACCAGGCGCTTGGCCAGCATCAGCGTCCTCCCTTCGTCCCGGCGACGGCGGAGCGGGCCTCGGCCAGGGTGAAGCAGCCGTCGTAGAGGGCCTTTCCGCTGATGGCCTCGTCGACGCCCAGCTCCTCGAGGGCGCCCAGGCGCACGAGATCGTCGAGGGTCGAGACCCCCCCGGCGGCGGTGACCCGCAGGCCGGTGCCCCGGGCCATCTCCGCGATCGCGTCCAGGTTGGGCCCTTCCAGCGTCCCGTCCCGGCTCACGTCCGTGTACTGCACGCGCCCGACGCCCCAGCGCCTCACGCGCTCGCCCAGCTCGAGCGCCGAGAGGGCCGTGTCCTCCTTCCAGCCCGCCACCGTCACCCGTCCGCCCCGCGCGTCGATGGCCACCGCCACCGCCCCGGGCCAGAGGCCGCACGCCTCGGCCACCACCTCGGGGTGGGTCACGGCGGCGGTTCCGAAGATCAGTCGCTCCGCCCCCACGTCCCGGTACCGGCGCGCGACCTCGAGGGAGCGCAGCCCACCCCCGATCTCCACGGGGATGGAGACGGCGGCGATCACCGCCCCCACCGCCTCGGGCTGGGGCGCGGCGTCGATGGCGGCGTCGAGGTCCACGAGGTGGAGCCTCTCCGCCCCCTCGGCCTCCCACCGCCGCGCGGCCTCGGCGGGGTCGTGACCGTAGGTGGTCTCGTCCTCGGAGCGCCCCTGGCGCAGGCGGACCACCTTCCCGTGACGGATGTCGATGGCCGGGACCACGATCATGCCGCCCTCCGGATCGTCTCCACGAAGCGGACGAAGTTGGCCACCATCTTGAGGCCCACCTGCTGGCTCTTCTCGGGGTGGAACTGCACGCCCAGGACGCGGTCGCGCCCGACGATGGCCGCGAAGTCGCGACCGTAGTCGGAGGAGGCGATGGTCACCTCCGGGGGCGCGTCGCAGAAGTAGGAGTGGACGAAGTAGACGTGGGCCCCGTCGGCGATCCCGTCGAGGAGCGGGTGCTCCCGGTGGGGGTGCAGCTCGTTCCAGCCCATGTGGGGCACGGGCAGGGCGTCGTCGAAGCGCCGCACCCGCCCGGGCAGGAGGCCGAGGCCCCGGAAGACACCGTGCTCCTCGCTCTCCTCGAAGAGCACCTGCATGCCGATGCAGATGCCGAGGAGCGGGGTGCCCTCCTGAACCGCCTCGCGCAGGAGGGGGACGAGGCCGCGCCGCTCGATCTCCTCCATGGTCGCCCCGAAGGCCCCGTCGCCGGGGAGCACGAGCGCCGAGGCCTGGCGCAGGACCTCGGGGTCCCCGGTGAGCCGGACCTCCGCCCCCACGTGCCGGAAGCCCTTGGTCACGCTCCCGAGGTTGCCGATCCCGTAGTCCACGATGGCGATCATCGGCAGCCTCGCGCCTGGGGCGGGCGAGGTGATGTCCAGGTACTCGGCGCGATCACCGCCGGGTTCGGACGCGGCAGGGAGCCAGCGAACACAGGCTCGGCGGCCGGGGCCCCCGACGAGGACCCTGCTCCACTTCGAAGCCTGCGGGCCCGCAGTCGGGGTGGATCGCCGAGCCGGGAGCTGCCGGTCCCCACCGTGCGGGTGAGCCAGCGAGCACGGGCTCGGCGGCCGGGGCCCCCGACGAGGACCCTGCTCCACTTCGAAGCGCGCGGGCCCGCAGTCGGGGTGGATCGCCGAGCCCGGGAGCTGCCGGTCCCCACCGTGCGGGTGAGCCAGCGAGCACGGGCTCGGCGGCCGGGGCCCCCGACGAGGACCCTGCTCCACTTCGAAGCCTGCGGGCCCGCAGTCGGGGTGGATCGCCGAGCCCGGGGGCTGCCGGTCCCCACCGTGCGGGCGTGCCGGGCGCACCGGGCCCGTGCCCCTCGGCCCCGCGCCTGCCTTCGGCTGTCTCGTGTCTCGGCACTACAGAGTCCCCTTGGTCGACGGCACCCCGGTCTGGCGCGGGTCGAGGGAGACCGCCCGCTTGAGGGCCTGGGCCGTGGCCTTGAAGGTCGCCTCGGCGATGTGGTGGGAGTTGCGGCCGCGGATGAGGTCGAGGTGGAGGTTGAGCCGACCGTGGTCGGCGAGCGCCCAGAAGAAGTCCTCGAACAGCTCGGTGGGCATGTCGCCGATCTTCTTCGCCCGGAAGGCCACCCCCATGTGCAGCCACGGCCGCCCCGAGAGGTCGACCACGGCGCGGCAGAGGGCCTCGTCGAGGGGGCAGTACGCGTGGCCGAAGCGGACGATCCCCTTCTTGTCACCGAGGGCGGCCCGGAGCGCCTGTCCGAGGGCGATCCCCACGTCCTCCACGGAGTGGTGGGCGTCCACGTGCAGGTCTCCGCGGCAGCGGACCTGGAGACCCAGGCCGCTGTGCTTCGCCAGCGCCGTGAGCATGTGGTCGAAGAACCCGACCCCGGTCTTCACCCGCGGGGCGGTGGGCCGGTCCAGGTTCAGGGCCAGGGTGATGTCGGTCTCCTTCGTCTTCCGCTCGATGCGGGCCTTGCGGTCGGCCATCACGCCCTCCCCGTGTCGGCGGCGAGGCTCACGCCCGCCTCCCCGAGGGCCGTGCCCAGGGCGTGCAGGAACGCCTCGTTCTCGTCCGGAGTCCCGACGCTGATGCGCAGGCACCTCGACAGCATCGGGTAGGAGCTCACGTCGCGCACCAGGACCCCCCGGCGGTACAGCGAGTCGAAGACGGCCTGCGGCGACACGTCGAGCAGCTCGAGCAGGAAGAAGTTCGCCCGCGACGGCCAGGCCCGGACCCCGGGGACGTCGGCCAGCCGCGCGAGCAGCCGCTCGCGCTCCTCCACCAGGCGCCGGACCGTCTCCTCCAGCAGCGCGTGCTCCTCGAGGGCGGCCAGGGCCGCGGTCTGGGTGAAGAAGTTGAGGTTGTAGGGCAGGCGGGCCTTGTTCACCTCGCGGACGATCTCGGGAGAGGCGAGGAGATAGCCGACGCGCAGGCCGGCCAGGGCCATGGCCTTCGAGAAGGTCCTCAGCACCACCAGGTTCGGGTTCTTCTCGAGCAGCGGCACCACGGTCTCCCCCGAGAACTCGTGGTAGGCCTCGTCCACCACGACCAGGCCGTCGCCGGCCCGGCAGAGCCGCCCGACCTCGTGGCGGGAGAGGCTGGTCCCCGTGGGGTTGTTGGGTGAGCAGACGATGGTCACCGCGGCCTCGCCCTGCCGTCGGGCCTCGATGAGCGCCTCGACGTCGTAGCGCAGCTCCGCGGTGAGGGGCACCCGCACCCCCTCGCCCCCGAGGATCCCGGTGAGCAGCGCGTACAGGGTGAACGTGGGCTCGGGGATGACCACCCGGGTGCCGGGGCCGACGGTCACCAGGAGGAGCGCCTCGATGAGCTCGTTGGAGCCGTTCCCGGCGAGGATCCCGTCGGCCCGCCAGCCGGAGAAGCGGCCCAGGGCCTCCGTCAGCTCCCGCGGGTCGAAGTCGGGGTACCGCGACCAGGGTCGCACGAGGGCCTTGTCCAGCACCCGGCGCTTCACCGCCTCCGGCAGGTCCCAGGGGTTCTCGTTCTGGTTGATCTTGACCGGCGCCTCGCGCGCGGCGAGGGTGTAGGCCCGGATCTGCCGCACCGCGGGCTTGACGTGGCGGAGCGGGTCCATCACTCCCCCTCGAAGCGCGTGAGCACGCTCTGCGCGTGCCCGCGGAAGCCCTCGGCGAGGGCCACCCGGACCACGTCCTCGGTCACCCGCGCGAGCCCGGCCTCGGTCATGCGCACGACGCTCTGGCGCCGCTGGAAGTCCCGCACCGAGAGCGGCGACGCGAAGCGCACCCCGCCGCCGGTGGGCAGCACGTGGTTGGGCCCGATGCCGTAGTCGCCCACCGCCACCGGCGAGAAGGGCCCCACGAAGACCGCCCCCCCCACGACCCCGCGGGCCACCCGCTCCGCGCGCTTCGTCAGCACCTCCACGTGCTCGGCGGCGAGGACGTTGAGCGCGGCCACACCCTCCTCGAGGTCCGCGACGAGGACGACCGCGCCGTGGCGCGCGAGGGCCCGCCGCGCCGCCGCCGGGTTGGCCACGGAGGGAACCCCCTCGTCCACGAGCCGCGCGGCCTCCTCGGCCAGCGCGCGCGAGGGGGTCACCAGGACGACCACCTCGTCGCCGCTGCCGTGCTCGGCCTGGGCGAGGAGGTCGGCGGCCACCCAGCCCGGGTCGGCGCTCTCGTCGGCGAGGATCGCGACCTCGCTCGGCCCCGCCTCGCTGTCGATCTCCACCTGCCCCCGGACGAGGCGCTTGGCCGCGGTCACGTAGGCGTTGCCCGGCCCCACGATGCGGTCGACCGCGGGAACGGTCTTCGTGCCGAAGGCGAGGGCGGCCACCGCCTGGGCCCCGCCGATCCGGAAGACGTCGTCCACGACCCCCGCGATCTCGAGGGCCGCGGCGACCGCGGGGCTCTCCTCGAGCGTCTGCGGGCGGCGTCACGACCGCGACGCGCGCCACCCCGGCCACGCGGGCCGGGATCGCGCTCATGAGGACGGAGGACGGGTAGGCCCCCGACCCCCCCGGGACGTAGAGCCCGACGGAGGCGAGGGGGCGGACGACCTCCTCCAGCACCGACCCGTCGGCCTGCTCGGACCGGAAGCCGCCCTGGAGCTGCCGCCGGTGGAACTCCTCGATCCGGCGCGCCATCCTCCGGAGCGCGGCCACGAGCGGGCGGTCCGCCCGGGCGGCGAGGGCGCGGATCTCCCGCGGCTTCACGCGCAGCCGGCGGGCGGTGAGGCGCACCCCGTCGTGGCGGGCGGTGAACCGGATGACGGCGCGGTCGCCCTCGAGGCGGACGGCCCGGACGATCCCCTCGGCCGCTCTCAGGACCTGCGGCCGGGGCGCGGAGGCGCGGGGCAGCCGGGAGAGCCACCGCGTCCAGGCCCGGCCCCCGTAGGTGAGCTGCTTCATGACAGTGCCTCCTCGAGCCTCCGGACGAGCGCCTGCACCTCTGCCCGCCGGGCGTGGAAGCTCGCGCGGTTCACCACGAGGCGGGCCGAGGACTCGGCCACGCTCTCCACCACCTCGAGGCCGTTCTCCTCGAGGGTCCTCCCGGTCTCGACGACGTCCACGATGCAGTCGGCGAGGCCGAGGCCGGGGGCGATCTCGACCGAGCCCGCGAGCTTCACGACCTCGGCGGGCAGGCCGCGGCCGAGGAAGTACTCCGTCGCCACCCGGGGGTACTTGGTGGCCACGCGGACCGTCGAGGCCCCGGCCAGGGAGAAGGACGAGCCCACGGGGCGGGCGACCTCGAGGCGGCAGCGGCCGAAGCCCAGGTCGAGGGGCTCGAAGACGTCGCTCCCGGCCTCCAGGAGGACGTCCCGCCCGGCGACCCCGCAGTCGGCCACCCCGTACTCGACGTAGGTCGGCACGTCGGCGTCCTTGACGAACAGGTACCGCAGCGGGCCCAGGGGCACCACGAGCCGGCGGCTCTCTCCGTCGGGGAAGGGCAGCCCCGCCCGGCGGAACAGCTCCTGCGTCCCGGAGAGGAGCTTCCCCTTCGACAGCGCCACCGTCAGGCTCACCGTCCCCCTCCGTTCCCGAAGCGCACCCGCGTCCCCGCCGCCCGCTTCGTGCGCGCCGCGGCCAGCGCCGACCCCAGGTCGGGCCCGCTCACCGGCTCCGCGGCGGAGGCGGACAGCGGAGGCTCCCCCTGGCGCGCGCGGAGGAGGGCGACCCGGTCGAGGCCGAGCATGAAGCCCACCGCGGGCAGGGGACGGCCGAAGCGCGCGACGAGCGTGTCGTAGCGGCCCCCGCCCCCGACCTCGAAGCCGAGTCCCGGCACGAAGACTCGGAACACGAGACCGGTGTAGTAGTCGAGCCCCCGCACCTCGCCCAGGTCGACGGCGAGGCGGGAGCCGAGCCCGGCGTCGCTCACCGCGCCCGCCACCGCGCGCAGCTCACCCACCGCCTCGGCCGCCGCGGGGCAGCAGGCCAGAACCTCCGCGGCCTCGTCCAGGACCTCGAGCCCGCCGGAGAGCGTGGTCAGACGCTCGAGGGCGCTCTTCGCCGCGGGCACGAGGTCGACCCCCTCGAGGGCCCGCCGGACCCCCTGCGCGTCCTTGGCCTCCACCCGCTCGCGCAGGTCCTCCAGGCGCCTCCCCTCGATCCCGGAGCCGGCCAGGAGGCCGGTGAAGACGCCGACGTGGCCCAGCGCCAGGACGAAGCCTTCCGCGCCGAGGCACTCGAGGCACTCGGCGGCGATGGTCAGGACCTCGGCGTCCGCCGCGCGCGGCTCCCCTCCCAGGTGCTCGAGCCCCATCTGGAAGAGCTCGCTCTGCCGCCCCGCGCGCGGGGGCTCGTAGCGCACGACCTCGCCCGAGTAGTAGAGGCGGATGGGGGCGGGCCGGTCCCGGAGACGCCCCGCCGCGATCTTCGCGAGCAGGCTCGTGAAGTCGGGCCGCAGGGCGAGGACCGACCCGTCGCGCCCGACGAAGGAGTAGGTCTTCGAGGAGAGGGCCTCCCCGGTGAAGACGTCGGCGTAGTCGAACAGCGGCGGGATGATCTCCTCGTAGTCCCAGCCCTCGAAGACGGCCAGGACCGTCTCCTCGATCCGGCGGCGGCGCCGCGCCTCGTCGCCCACGAAGCACTGCACCCCCGGGGGGATCTGGGCCAGCCGGTGCGCTCCGTTCATCTCAGACCCCCACGTACCGTGCGTACACGGACCGCGCCCGCCCCGCGTCCGCCACACCCTTCACGATCGCCCGGCCGTCGGCGAAGATCACGAGCTCCGCTTCCGGGGCCCGGAACCGCACGAGGTGCTCGTTCTCCATCACCTCTCCGGCGGCGCGCAGCCGTGCCGCGAGCGCCGGCAGGTCCAGGCCACGCCCGCCCACCCCTCTCAGCTGGACCGCCTCGCGCCCGCAGAGAACGGAGGAGGCCGGACGGGCCGCGGTCGCGTAGTCGTAGCGGCGCTCGGCGCAGGAGGGGCACCACGGCTCTCTCCCGCGGAGGTCCATCACGTCGAACGTCCCCGCCCACACGTCCGCGGTGAAGAGCCCGGGAAGAAGCGCCTCCTCGTTCCCGGTCAGGAGCTTCAGGGCCTCCGCGGCCTGGACCCCGGCCACCACCTGGACCACGGGGGCGACGACCCCCACCGTGTCGCAGGTCTCGCCCGATCCCGCCGCCGGTCGCTCCCCGAGGAGACACCGCAGGCACGGGGTCCGTCCCGGACGGACGGCGAGGACCGTCCCGTGGGCGGCGACGCAGGCCCCGTAGACCCAGGGCACCCCCGCCCGCAGGCAGACGTCGTTGACCACGTAGCGCGTCTCGAAGTTGTCGGTCCCGTCGAGGACGAGGTCCGCCTCGCCCACCAGGCGGGCCGCCGTCGCGGCGTCGACGTCGGCGACCCTCCCCTGCACCACGATCTCGGAGTTGATCTGCCGGAGCCGCACCTCGGCGGCGACGGCCTTGGGGCGAGCCTGCGCGGCGTCGTCCTCGTCGAAGAGGGACTGGCGCTGCAGGTTCGACGGCTCCACGAGGTCGCGGTCGACCACGGTGAGGCGACCCACCCCGGCCCGGGCCATCGTCTCGGCGAGGGCGGAGCCGAGGGCCCCGCACCCGATCACCAGGACCCTCGACGCGCGCAGGCGCTCCTGGCCTTCGCGGCCCACCGGGGCGAAGAGCTCCTGGCGCGAGTAGCGGCTCACCGGCCCCCTCCTGCCATCGCCCCCAGGGCGGCCTCGGTCATGGCCTCGACCGGCGCCGGGATCCCCGTCCAGGCCTCGAACTGGCCGACGGCCTGGGCCACGAGCATCTCGACCCCGTCGATGGTCCGGCAGCCCGCGGCCCGGGCCGCCCGCAGGAGGGGGGTCTCGCGGGGCTCGTAGACCATGTCGAAGACGACGGCCCCCGGGCGCAGGGAGGCCTCGGGCACCGGCATCTCGCCGGGCCGGGCCCCCGAGCCCAACGGGGTGGCGTTGATCAGCACGTCCCAGTGCTGGTCGTCGAGCCCGGCGAGCGACCCGTGCGCGCACCCGACGTCGGCCGCCACCGCCGCGGCCTGCTCGACCCGGCGGGCGAGCACCCGGACGCGCGCCCCGTCCCCGACGAGGGCGAAGGCCGCGGCCCGCGCGGCGCCACCGGCCCCGAGGATCGTCACGTCCCGGCGGGCGACGACCAGGTGGTGGCGGAGGGGCACCAGGACGCCGTCGCCGTCGGTGCTCGACCCCACGAGCTCGCCGTCCCGCACCACCACCGTGTTCACCGAGCCCGCGCGCGCCGCCGCCGGCTGGACCCGGGCGAGATGGGGGAGGATGTCGGACTTCCAGGGCCGGGTCACGCTGAACCCGGCGAGGTCGAGATCGAAGCGGGCCTCCAGGAAGCCGGTCAGGGACTCGGCCTGGAGGGGGACGTAGACCGCGTCGAGGTCCCGCTCGGCGAAGGCCCGGTTGTGGATGGCCGGGGAGAGGCTCCGGAGGACGTCGACCCCGAGGATCCCGTAGACCCGCGTCCCGGGCCCGACCGACCGGACGTGGTAGCGGTCGGCCAGGGCCTCCGCGGGAAGCTGTCCCGGGGCCGCCTCCTTCCCCTCCGCGGGGGCGGCGTAGGTGAACGGCGCCCCGTGTCGTCCCCCGAGAATCCTCGATGCGACGCCCAGCGGGCCCATGGCCAGGGCCACCAGACCGCGCCACCGCCCCCCCCCTGCCCTCACCTCGCCGCCCCGGCTTCGGGCAAAGGCCAGCAGCCGCCCCAGGTCCGCCGACGAGTGGGGTGTGCCCACGATCTTCACGACGTCGGCCCCGAGCGCCGCCATCTCCGCGTGGAGCCCGGCGAGGTCCGCGGGCATCCCCGCCAGGTCGTGAAACGAGACCACCAGCCCGCGCCCCGCCCTCAGCGCGATGACGTCGTCGAAGCCGGAGCGCAGCTCCACGTCCACGAGGTCGACCCCGCTGCGCGCCGCCTCGAGGAGGCGCCGCCGCCGGCCCTCGGGGTCGGAGTCGGGCCACCGTCCCCCCTCGGACTCCGGGCGGCACGTGAACAGGAGGGGCCGGGAGCGTGCGGCGAGGAGGGCGGGGAGGTCGAGGTCACGGACGAAGTCGGCGCGGATCTCGAAGAGGTCGGCCCGCGGGGCGAGCGCCGCCATCCGGGCGAGGGTCGCCTCGGTGGTCTCCTCGATCAGGCTCACGCAGATCGCGGTCATCTCGTCCGTCGCCGTCCCGAAAGCACGAAAGCCTCTCCAGGTTCCCTGAAGAGGCTCGAGTCGGCGTCCGCGTCCCCAGGAAACCCGCTCAAGTGGCGGCGGGCCCCGAGGGGTCCACCGCTACGGGTGCCAGTAATGAAACACGGCCCGCCAACGGCGCACGGCTCCGCCCCGAGGGGTGCGGAGGCTCGTGCGGGCGCGCAGAGTCATCTCAACCGTACCAGACCGGCGACTGTAGAGGATGCGCGAGGCCGTGTCAAGACGGGCTGCCGCTCTGGCCTCGGAGCGCCAGCCGTCGAGGCTGCGGCGGCTAAAGACTGTCGACGACCTTCTGCAGTTTCTGCTGGACGGCTTCGGCGAGGGGCTTCATCTCGGGGTCGCCCTGGGCGGCCATGGTCTGCATGGGGTCCACGGCCGAGACCACGGTCTTCCCGTCGTCGGTCTCGTAGACGATGACGTTGCAGGGCATGAGCATGCCCACGTCCAGGGAGTGCTGGAGCGCCTTGTGGGCAAAGGGCGGGTTGCACGCCCCCAGGATGCGATAGCGGCGGAAGTCGACGTCGATCTTCTTCTTGAGCGTCGCCTTCACGTCGATCTCGGTGAGGACGCCGAAGCCCTCGGCCTTGAGGGCCTCCGGGATCTTCGCCAGCGCGTCGTCGAAGTCGATGTCGAGGGTCTTGCTGGATTCCGAACGAGGCCACCTCTAGCACTCCTTTCGCTCGAGCTCGGGAACCTCCGGGCCGTCCTCGGGGCGCGCCGACCGGCGCGGCTGGGGCGGCACCGCTCAGGTGGGGACGCCGAGGCGGGGCAGCAGCCACACCTGCAGCACCACCCAGCCGATCAGGATGAGTAAGGTTCCGACCCAGCTCTCCAAACACGCCTCCTGTCCGGTGAGAGCCTCGAGGCCCCCTCAGGGATTCATGCCGGCCGGGACCGGCGTCTGATCCAGCACCCGGAGCACGGCCTCCCACATCGAGGGGCTGTGCAGCCCCGCCGCCCGGCTGGCCGACTCCGCCTCCTCCAGCGTGCGGCCGTCCCGGGCCTGGATCACCGCCCAGACCGCGGCCACGCGGTTCGAGGAGGCGCAGTGCAGCAGCACGGGGGCCGCCCCGGCGTCGTCCAGGACGCGCTCGACGGCCTCCACGTCCTCCAGGCTGAAGGTGCCGGCGGTCACCGGGACCCAGACGTAGTCCAGGCCCAGGGCCCGCACGACGTCGCCCTCCTCCACCGCCCCTTCCCGTTCGGTCCGAAGGTTGACCACCGTCCGGAAACCCATGTCTCCGAGACTCTTGAGGGTCTCCGGGCTCGGCTGTCCCCCGAAGGCCAGGCCGGGCCGAATCACCTGGTAGTTGGGGATGGCTGCCTGGTCCACGGCGACGGGGACCCCGGCCAGGAGGGGGGCGGCCACCGCGAGAGCGGCAACGAGCAGGGTCGGGCGTCGGATCATGCAGCTCCTTTCACGTCCCGGGGGACATCCTTTCATCCTACATCCCGCCCCTCCTGCCGTGAAACGGTCGTCCCACTGGGGTGGGCCAAGCGGCCCATTGGAGCCCCTGGCCCGAATCCGGCATACTCCCGGCCAAGGAGGGGTCTCGTGCACAAGTACATCATCATGGGTCCCGCGGGCAGCGGAAAAGGGACACAGGCCAAGCTCCTGTGCAAGGGCTACGATCTCGTCCACATCAGCGTGGGCGACATCTTCCGGTGGCACATCGGGCACAAGACCAAGCTGGGCTCCAAGGTCCAGCGCTACCTCAACGAGGGCCGCCTCGTGCCCGACGAGATGGTGGCGGACGTGGTCAAGGAGCGGCTCGACATCCACGACTGGCGGTACGGGTTCGTCCTCGACGGCTTCCCCCGCAACGCCCCCCAGGCCGAGTTCTTCCTCGAGAACTTCGACATCGACGCGGTCATCGCCCTCGAGCTCGCCGAGGAGGCGGCGATCGAGCGGATGCAGAGCCGGCGGCTCTGCCAGGGCTGCGGGCTCGACTACAACCTGATCCAGCTGCGCCCGAAGGTGCCGGAGGTCTGCGACAACTGCGGAGGCCGACTCCTCCCGCGGGACGACGACACCCCGGCGGCCATCCGCAAGCGCCTCGCCGACTACCGCGAGAAGACCGCGCCGATCCTGGAGCTCTTCCGCGAGAAGGAGCTGATCGTCCGCGTCGACGCCACCCCGCCGCCCGACGTCGTCCAGGCCGAGATGCGGAAGCGGCTCGGGCTCGTCGACGTCGAAGCCGAGGTCCTGGTACCCGCGGGCGCTTCTTGAGCGCCAAGCCCCCACCCCTCCTCGAGGTCGACCTCGAGTGGGAGGGCGGCCTGCGCTTCCGGGGACGCTCGGGGGAGGTGGAGATCCTGCTGGACAGCCCGCCCAAGGCGGGGCCCTCCCCGGTGCAGGCCCTCGGCTTCGCCCTGGCCGGCTGCATGGCCATGGACGTGGCCGCCATCCTCCAGCGGGGACGGCACGACTTCAAGGCCCTCCGGGCGCACCTCGAGGGGCGTCGCCGCGCCGAGAACCCCAAGCGGCTGCTCGCGGTGGACCTGAGCTTGACCGTGGTGGGCCCGGTGCCCCCCGACCGCGTGGAGCGGGCCATCCAGCTCTCGCGGGAGACCTACTGCTCGGTCTGGCACTCCCTCAACCCGGACATCGAGCTCACCACGTCCTTCGAGATCCAGGACTGACCGAGCGACGACGGGAGCCCCAGAGGGGTCAGGTCGTGAGAACACCCCCTCTCACTCCTCGACCCTTGGGCATCTTCCCGCACGCAACCTCCCGCTCCGCGCCCCATTCCACTCCACAGACCTGACCCCAGCGCAGCCAGGCTAGGGGCTGCCGCTCACGCTCAAGCGTCCTGCGCGTGCGGCTGCGCCGGCCACCCGTCTGCGGGCCCGCAGGCTTCGAAGTGAAGCAGGGTCCTCGACGGGACCCGGCCGCCGCAGCCTTGACGCCTGCCGCTCCGCGACCAGAGCGGCAGCCCACACTCCAGTGTGCACCTGCTCCTCGCCCCACCGCCCCACCGCCCCACCGTCCCGCTCTCACCGCGCCGAGTACCAGCGGGCCATCGTGAAGGTCGCCGGCTTGTCGCGGATCGTGTGCGAGGGGTCGCGGAAGGCCGGCGGGGACGAGCGCTCCCAGAGCCAGAAGAACGCGCCCTCGATCCAGGGCCGCTCGGCGAGGACCCGGAGCGTCGCCTCGTAGCAGCGCGCCTGGAGCCAGACGTCGGCCCGGGTCCTCTCCTCCCGCCAGGGGGCGCGGGCGGCGGAGCCGATCGACGGGAAGCCGGCCTCGGTGAGCAGCACCGGCCGCCGCCAGCGCTTCGCGGCGGCCTCGAGGGGCCCCAGCGCCCTTGCCCAGCCCGCCTCGAGCTCGGCGAGGGACGGGTCGGCCTCCTGGGACAGGGGAAAGTAGGCGGAGATCCCGATGAAGTCGAGGGCGTCCCAGAACCCGATCGCCTCCCAGCTGTCGAAGTTGGCGGAGTAGACCAGGGGCCCGTCGAACTCCGCTCGGATCCTCGCGATCGTCCGGCGCCAGTCGGCCTCGCGCCGGACGACCGAGGAGTCGAGCTCCCGCCCGACGCAGAACATGTCGACCCCCGCCGCCTGGGCCTCGCGCGCGTAGGGGAGGATGTAGCCCTCGTAGCTCTCGAACCACCGGGTCCAGTCCGCGTCGCTGGCCATGGCCAGGCGGTTGTGCCCGCCGTCCTCGGTGGCCTCCGCCTCGATGCGGGCGATCAGGCGCTGTCGTGCCTCGGGGTCGGGCCCGCGGAGGATGCGGCGCTCCTCGGGGGTCGGCTGGTGCCCCCGCATCTCGAGGTGGGGCTTGAAGAGGACGGCAAGGCCGGCGGCGTGGGCATTGGCGACCAGGGCCTCGAGGTTCCCGGCCCCGAAGCGGCGGGAGCGGGGGGCCAGGACGGGGTCGTGGAGCCCTCTCTGCAGCGGGTCCCACGTGTGGATGGACACCCAGGCCACGCCCAGGGCGGCGAGGCCGCGAAACGACGCCCGTCCGTCGTCGCCGCGGCCCTCGCTCAGCCACCAGGAGACCCCGCGGCGAAAGGCGGGGGCGAGGGGCACGACACCGTCGGAGGGCAGGTCCACCGCCTCGGCCGTCCCCAGGCGCCGGCTCACCTCCGCCGCCGACCACGCCGCCGCGGCCCGCACGTCCGCCGGGCCCGCGCTCCGGGCGGTCCGGCGCAGGGCCTCCCGGCTGCCCTCTCCCCCCACCTCGGCCAGGGCCCGCGCCGCCTCGAAGGCGGTCCGGGGATCGGGATGGGAGAGAGCGCCGACGAGGACGGGCTCCGCTTCCAGGCGCCGGGTCGCCTCCACCGTTCCCAGGAGCCAGGCGCCGAGGGGGGCGTCGTCTCCCACCGGGCTGGCCAGCAGGGTCTCGGCGGCGGCGACGAAGGCCGGGGCCTCCCGGTAGGCCTCCTCGCGGGGCACCTCGCGGCCGTCGGGCATCCGGACCACGGGACGCCGGCGCCACCGCTCCCACGGCTGCACTTGGTCCGGGTAGAGGTCGCGCAGCGTCCAGGCCAGGGCCTCGGTCTCCGAGACGGGAGGGCTCGCCGCCGCGGGCAGCACGAGGGACAGGAGCACCGCCAGCACCCCCGCCCTCGTGGCGCCCCGGGCCGTAGCCCCTGCGCGGTCGTGGTGGGGGACCATCAGCGGGGCGCACCGCCTCGGCGATCGTGCGGTCGTCCCGTGGCGCGCCGCGCGCCGCGGGACGGCGTTGTCTCCGTCATGCTCTGTCCTCGGGTCTCGCTTGAAAACGATGATAACCTCTCCCGGGTTGAGCCATGGGAGTCCGCGACCCAGAGTCCGAGGTTCCCGCGCGGGTACGATGACCGATCACTCCGCGGAGGAGGAGACCGGCAAGGTCTCGCGCTGGTACCTGGAGAGCCTCGTCGAGGGAGGCCGTCAGCTCCGGCGGACCACCGTCTACCCCCTTCCGTATCGCGTCGGTCGTCTCCGGGGCCTCAGCCTCTCGCTGAGCGCGGAGTCCGTCTCGAAGGAGCACGCGGAGCTGTTCGTGAAGGACGGCGAGCTGCGCGTGCGCGACCTGGGCTCCAAGAACGGGACCTTCGTGAACTCCGAGCGGATCATGGAGACGCCCCTGCGCGAGGGGGACATCCTGCACGTGGCCCAGGTCGAGTTCCGCCTGGGGCGGCAGGAGATCGAGGAGGTCGGGACCGGGTCCCGGGAGCCCCCCACCCAGGCCCTCGGCAGCGCCCCCCTCCCCCAGACCTTCGTCGACGGGGTCCGGGAGCTGCCGGACCTTCTCCGCGAGCGCCGGGTGACCGCGGTCTTCCAGCCGCTGGTGAGCCTTCCCAGCGGGGCGCTCGCCGGCTACGAGGCCTTCGGGCGCGGGCTGCACCCCGGGCTCCCCGAGGCCCCCCTGGAGCTCCTGCAGATCGCCTCGGTCATCGGCGCGGAGGGCGTGGAGGCCGCGCTGAGCGCGCTGTTCCGGGAGAAGGCCCTCGAGCTGGTGCGGACCCGTCCCCGCTTCCCGGCCCTGTTCGTCAACATCCACCACAAGGAGCTGGGCGACCCGGCCCTGGTGGACTTCCTCGTCGACGTGCACCAGCAGGCGCCCCAGCTCCGGCTCACCCTCGAGATCCAGGAGAGCGCCCTGGCCGACCTGGAGGCGGTGGATCGGCTCCGCACCCAGCTCACCCGGTCCGGTGTCGGTCTCGCCTACGACGACTTCGGCGCGGGCCAGGCGCGCCTGCTGGAGCTCGCCGAGGTCCCGCCCCACTACCTCAAGTTCGACATGGGCTTCATCCGGGACATCGACTCGGCGCCGCTCTCGCGCCAGCGGCTCCTCACCTCGCTGGTCTCGGTGGCCCGCGACCTCCTGGTCTACACGGTGGCCGAGGGCGTGGAGACCGCGGCGGAGGCCGACGTCTGCATGCGCCTCGGCTTCACCCACGCCCAGGGCTTCTACTTCGGGAAGCCTCGCCCGATCACCCAGATCTGAGCGCGCTCGACAGGCGCGGGGCGGCGGCCCGGCTCAGCCGACGGAGGTCAGGGACCAGGAGCGGGTGACGTAGTCGCTCATGGTCAGGAAGACCAGGATGAAGAAGAACGCCGCGCTCGACAGGATCACGAGGCGCGTCAGCCCCCCGGCGTAGCGCGCGTGCATGAAGTAGAGGACCACCAGGGTCGCCTTGGTGATCGCGATCCCGAGGGCAATGATCACGTTCAGGGGCCCGAAGTTGTAGGTGGCGGCCACGACCGTGACCACGGTCAGGACGACGAGGGCGAGGAAGACGGCGACGTAGACCTTCCAGGAGACGATGTGGTCGGACATGGTCAGTGCCTCCCCATCAGGTAGAGCAGGGGGAAGAGGAAGATCCAGACGATGTCCACGAAGTGCCAGTAGAGCCCCACGATCTCCACCGGGGTGTGCCACGCCGCGCTGTAGCGGCCCTTCCACGCGGCGTGGGCGATCCACAGGATGATGGGGATCCCCACGATCATGTGCAGCGCGTGCAGACCGGTCATCGCGAAGTAGAGCGAGTAGAAGATCTGGGTCTGGGGCGCCATGTCCGCGGCCACGTGGAGCACCGAGGCATCGAAGAGCGGGCCCGGCAGCAGGCAGCCCGGTCCCGCCCCCATCCCGAAGCAGGGGGCGATCTTCTCCCCGTACTCGAAGTACTTCACGCCCAGGAAGACGGACCCCAGGGCCACGGTCGCGAGGAGCCAGGCCACCACCCGCTTCGCCCGACCGAGGGCGGCGGAGTGGACGCCCATGGCCATGGTCAGGCTGGAGGCGATGAGCACCAGGGTGTTGAAGAAGCCGATCCTCCAGTTGAGGTGCCCGCTGGCGGCCTCGAAGGCCTCCTTGTACTTCATGGAGTAGACCGCGTAGGTCGCGAAGAGCCCTCCGAAGAAGAGCACCTCCTGGGCGATGAAGACCCACATCCCCAGCAGCGCCGCGTGCTTCTGCTGCTTCAGGTTGGCGAAGTGGTGGGCGAGGGGCCCGTGGGAGGCGTGCGGGTCGGTCCTGGCGACGTCAGACACCGACGGCCTCCCGGGGCGCCTTGTCGTACGCGTAGGCCTCGTCCACCACGACCGGCGTCTGGTCGAAGTTGTGGGCGGGCGGAGGCGACGTGGTCTCCCACTCCAGGCCCCGGGCCCCCCAGGGGTTGTTCCCGGCGGGCTCGCCCTTGACCATCGAGTGCGCGAGGTAGAAGGACGGGAAGAGGTAGCCGATCCCCAGGATCAGCGCCCCCGCGGTGGAGAGGACGTTGAGGACCTGGAACTCCTCGGGGTAGGCGTGGTACCGCCGCGGCATCCCGAGGTAGCCGAGGACGAACTGCGGGAGGAAGGTGAGGTTGAAGCCCACGAAGATCAGCACCGCGGAGATCCGGCCCAGCCACTCGTTGTAGGTCCGTCCGAAGATCTTGGGCCACCAGAAGTGCAGCCCCCCCAGGTAGCCCATGATGGCCCCGCCCACCATGATGTAGTGGAAGTGGGCCACGATGAAGTAGGTGTCGGTCAGATGCACGTCGGTGCCCAGGTTCCCCAGGAAGAGCCCGGTGAGGCCCCCGACGAGGAAGAGGCCGATGAAGCCGAAGACGTACATCATCGGGGTCTCCCACGAGATCGAGCCCCGGAACATGGTGGCCGTCCAGTTGAAGACCTTGATCGCGGAGGGGATGGCCACGAGGAAGGTCAGGGCGGAGAAGATCATGGCCGAGTAGACCGACATCCCGCTCACGAACATGTGGTGCGCCCAGACCAGGAACCCGATGACCGCGATCGCCATCGACGACATGGCCACGAAGCTGTAGCCGAAGATCTTCTTGCGCGAGAAGCAGGTGATCAGCTCGGAGATCACCCCCATCGAGGGCAGGATCATGATGTAGACCGCGGGGTGGGAGTAGAACCAGAACAGGTGCTGGAAGAGGATGGGGTCGCCGCCGCGCGCGGGGTCGAAGAACCCGAAGTGGAAGAGCCTCTCCAGGGCGACCAGGAGGATCGTGATGGCGACCACCGGCGTGCCCAGGATCTGGATGATCGCGGTCGCGTAGTGGGCCCAGACGAACAGCGGCATCCTGAACCAGGTCATCCCCGGGGCGCGCATGGTGTGAATGGTGACGATGAAGTTGAGCCCGGTGAGGATCGAGGAGAACCCCGCGATGAAGATCCCGATGGCGGCGAAGGCCACGTTGCTCTGGGCGAACACCGTCGAGTAGGGGGTGTAGAAGGTCCACCCCGTGTCCAGCCCGCCGGAGAAGAGCGAGAAGAGCGTGAAGCCGGCGCCGATGACGTAGATGTACCAGCTCAGGAGGTTGAGCTTCGGGAAAGCGAGGTCGCGCGCCCCGATCATCAGCGGTATCAGGAAGTTGCCGAGGGTGGCGGGGATGGACGGGATCAGGAAGAAGAAGATCATGATCACGCCGTGGGCGGTGAAGACCTTGTTGTAGGTCTCCGCGGACATGTGGCTCCCGTCCGGGACCAGGAGGTTCCAGCGGATGAGGGCCGCGTAGAGCCCGCCGAGGATGAACATGATCGAGATCGAGATCAGGTACAGGATCGCGATCCGCTTGTGGTCGGTGGTCAGCAGCCAGGACTTCCAGTCGTACCCGGCGTTGAGGTAGTGCTCCTTCGGGAGTGCTTTCGCCTCGGGCGTCATCGGCTTCGCTTCGGTGCCCTGGTTCACTCGGCCTCCTCGGGGACGGGCACGGTCTCCCCGGACGGGATCTGCAGCGACTGGATGTAGGCGATGAGGGCGATGAGCTGCTCCTCGGTCACCAGGCCCTGGAACGTGGGCATCACCGGCTGGTAGCCGGCCACCACCTTGGCCGCGGGGTTGACGATCGACTCACGCACGTAGACCTCGTCGGCCACCACGGTGTCGCCGCTGGCCAGCTTGATCCCGCGCCCGAAGATCCCGTTCAGGACCGGGCCGCGCCCGGCGGAGTCGGGCCGGTGGCAGGTGATGCAGTTGAGCTCGGTGAACAGCTTCTCCCCCAGGGCCGCCGGGGACTCCGGGGGCGGCCCCCCCGCGAGCCAGGTCTGGTAGTCCTCCGGCTCCATCACCACGACCTTGCCGATCATCTTCGAGTGCTCGGTCCCGCAGTACTCGGCGCAGAAGATGTGGTAGCTCCCGACCTTGGTGGGGCGGAACCAGGCCACGTTGTAGCGGCCGGGCACCGCGTCCTTCTTGATGCGAAAGGCGGGGACGAAGAAGCTGTGGATGACGTCCTCGGACGTGATGGTGAGCTTCACCGCCCGCCCCACCGGGACGTGGAGCTCGTTGACCTCGCGCTGGCCGGTGGGCTGCTGGAGCTTCCACATCCACCGCTTGCCGACGACGCTCACGTTCATCGCGTCGTCGGGGGGCCGGTTCATCTGGAAGTAGATCTTGGAGCCCCAGGCGAACATCAGGATCACGATCCCCAGGGGGATGATCGACCACGTCAGCTCGAGCCACAGCGAGCCGTGGATCTCCTTCGGCCGGTCCTCGTCCGAGCGGCGGCGGTACCGGACCGCGAAGAAGAGGACGACCAGCGAGATCCCGATGGTGAAGAAGATCGTGACCGCGACGATGAAGAAGAACAGCGCGTCCACCTCGGCGGCCTGGGCGGAGGCTTGCTCGGGCAACAGCGGAAAGGCCTGGTTCATCGTTTCAATGGCTCGAGGTCGCGGGCCCCGCCGGGCTCGTCTTCCCGCGACGCCGGATGGAGAGGGAGAACAGGAGACCGGCCATGGCGACCAGGGTGACGAGCCCCGCGATCCGGACGATGTTCAGGATGGCGGCGCTGTACCGACCCGTGTCCGGGTCGTACTGGAAGCAGTAGAGGATCACCTGGTCCACGGCGCTGCCGACCTCGCCCTTCCCGGCGGCCACGAGCGCCAGGCGCAGGTCCCGGGGCGAGTACTCGACCCCGAACAGGTAGTGGGTGATGGTCCCGTCCGGGGCGACCACGAGGATGCCGGCGGGGTGGGCGAACTGCCTGGTCTCCTCGTCCCAGACGAAGCGGAAGCCGACGGCCCGGGTGAGGCGGTCCACCGCCTCCTGGTTGCCGGTCAGGAAGTGCCAGCCCTGCGCCCCCTCGTCGCTCTTGTCGTACGACGCCATGTAGGCGCGCTTCTTGGCCGCCGCGAGCTCGGTTCCCTCGTGGGGGTCGAAGCTCACGGTGAGGACCTCGAACTCCTGGCCGGGCACGAACGAGAGGACCTCGAGGGCCCGGGCGAGGCCGTTCAGGCTGATCGTGCACAGCATCGGGCACTCGTAGTAGACCAGGCTGAGGACGACGGGCCTCTCGCCGAAGTAGTCGGCGAGGAGGACGTCCTTGCCCGTCTCGTCCTTGAAGGCGAGGTCCAGGGGGATCTTCTCCCCCAGCCTCTGGTCCCAGCCGATCTCCTTGAGGATGTCGGGCTGACCGACGGCCATGGGCGGGGGCTTGGGGCCCAGCTGGGCGGCGGCCAGGGTGGGAAGGGCCATGAGGGCGAGGGCGGCGAGCAGGGTGCGGCTCATGGCGTCACCTCCTCCGGCTCCGCCGTCTCCTCGGGAGCCGGGAACGTCGGCAGGCCCCGCTCGGCCACGATCCGCATGGCCTCGTCGATGGGGATCCGGACGACCGCCCGGTCCTTCTCGACCCAGGCGTAGGAGCCGAGGATCGCGTCCTCCTGGGCCCGCAGCTCCGCCAGCTCCAGGTCGGGTCGCACCTGGAGGCGAGGGGCCGGGGGCTCGAGCGCCCCAGGGTCGGACTCGGCCACGTAGGCGGCCGGGGCCTGCGACTCGACCGCGCGGGTCACCAGGAGGTTGTACAGCGGCTTCACCAGGAAGGCGACGCCCACCATCAGCACCAGGATCCAGAACCCGAACCAGAAGGTGGACCGCTCGTTGATGTCCTCCTTCTCGTACCGGACGTCGTGGTTCTCGCCGCCGTGCTCGCTCATGAGGCCGCGACCTCCGCGGGCTCCGGCCCGTCGAGGAGCGCCCTCACCGCGGGCTCTCCCAGGGGCAGGACCGGGCGCGTCCGGACCTGCCGCGCGAAGAGGAACAGCCACAGCCCGCCGATCCCCAGCGTGGCCGCCAGATCCATCCAGTGGACCCGGAGGGGGGCGTGCCCGTGACCCTGGGTCAGCAGGTCGGGCCCCACGAGCCAGTAGAGGTCCACGAGCTGCATCACCAGCATCAGACCCGCCACCACCGCGAGGCTGCGGGCGTTGCGCTTGAGGGGCCGCGAGAGCAGCAGGGCGAAGGGCAGGGCGAAGTGGAACAGCAGGAGCACCACCGCGATCACGCCCCAGCCCCCGTGCAGGCGCTGGACGTAGAACGGCGTCTCCTCGCTGATGTTGCCCGACCAGACAATGAGGAACTGTGAGAAGTTCACGTACGCCCAGAGCATGGTGAAGGCGAGCAGCAGCTTGCCCAGGTCGTGGACCGTCCCCGGCCGCAGCGCCTCGTTCATCGGCCACTCCCGGGAGAGGTGGGCCATCAGGACGATCGTGAAGGACAGGGCGGAGAGTGTCCAGCCCACGATGAAGAGCACGCCGTACATCGTGGAGAACCAGTGGGGGGCCAGGGACATGCCCCAGTCGATGGCGGCGAAGGTCGTGGTCCCGGACAGGGCCACGAGCCCCACCCCGGACACGCCCCGCAGACGGCCCGCCCGGGTCGGATCGGCCTCGGCGTCCAGCCCGCTCGACCAGCGGCTCACGAGCAGGGCGAGCCCGGACCAGACCGCGAAGTACAGGACGGCGCGGGCCAGGAAGAAGGGCACGTTCAGGTAGGGCGTCTTGCTCTGGAGGATCTGGTCCGCGGCCACCACCTCGGGCCGGGCCCAGACGTACAGCGATCCCAGGCCGAGGAGGACCGGGACGAACAGGACGGCCATGGTCGGCAGGGTGCGCGCCGCCGCCTCGTGGAACCGTCGGGGCACCAGGCCCCAGAGCCCGCCGGTCAGCTGGTTCAGCATGGCGAGGCCCAGGCACCCGACCGCGATCCCGAGCCAGAACAGCCACCCGAGGAGGTACGAGCGGTAGAACTGCTCCCGGTCGAGGACGAAGCCCACGGCGAGGGCCAGCAGGAAGACGCCGCCCAGGAGCAGGCCGTTCCGCTGCAGGCGACCGAGCGACGCGGGCATGGACAGCGTGGGGGTGCTCATCAGTGGTGCTCCCCCGCTTCCCCGGCGGGCGCGCTCACGGACTGGAGGCTCGCCTCGAGCTCCCCGTGGCGGTCCGCGGGGACGTCCGCCGCCGGGGCGTACTGGCTGAGCTGCAGCGCGCGCACGTAGGCGACGATGGCCCACCGGTCCTCGACCGGCACCTGGGAGGCGTAGTCCAGCATCGCGCCGTAGCCGTTGGTGATCACGTCGAAGAAGTACCCGATGGGCATCTGGCGCAGCCGGTCCACGTGGTAGGAGGTGGGCCGCTTGAAGCCCCGCTGGACGATCATCCCGTCCCCCGTCCCCGTGCGCCCGTGGCAGGGGGAGCAGAAGACCTGGAACTCGCTCCGCCCCCGCTCCAGCATCTCGGCGGTGACCGGCACCGGGATCTCGGTGACGAAGTCCTCGCCGGACTTGCCGGTGTTGAAGGGCGTCGCCTCCCGGAGCGTCTCGCGGGCCACGGTGCCCGCGACGAAGGGACGCATGGCGCGCCCGTCGGTGAAGAACTCGCTCTCCCGATAGGGCTTGTACTTCGGCTGGTCGTGCATGTCCTGCCGGCAGCCGAGCCCGGCCACGGCGACGAGCGCGGCCAGGGCGCAGAGGCGGGGTCTCACTCTTCCGCCTCCGTGACCTCGGCCCCGAGCCCCTTCAGGAACTCCCGCGTCGCCTCCCGGTCGAACCGCGGGTCGGCCGCCTCGACGCAGAGGAAGAACCGGTCCCGGCTGGCGGTGGCGAAGCCGGGGGCGTTGAAGACCGGGTGGTAGGGCTGGGGAAGCCCGTTCAGGGCCATCATGCCCAGGACCGCGGCCAGGGCCGCGAAGAGCACCGTCGTCTCGAAGGCCGGCACCACGAAGGCGGGCCAGGCGTTGAAGGCCCGGCCGCCGATGTTCATGGGGTACTCGATGACCGAGGACCAGTACTGCAGCCCCCAGCCCCCCGCCAGCCCCGCGATCCCCCCGGCGAGGACGAGCTTGGGGAGCTGGGAGTGGCCCAGGTGCAGCGCCTCGATGACCTCCTCCATGGGGTAGGGGGTGTAGGCGTCGACCCTGGTGTAGCCGCCGGCGTGCACGGCGTGGGCCGCCCGGACGAGGTCCCCCGGCGTGTGGAACTCGGCCAGCAGGCCGTAGAGGGGCCGGCTCATGACTTCTCCTCCTCCAGCTTCGCCCCCGGGACGATGGTGCGCATCTCGAAGATCGAGATCGCCGGAAGGAACCGGATGAACAGGAAGAAGAGGGTCAGGAACAGCCCGATCGTCCCGAGGAACGTGGCCCAGTCCCAGAAGGTGGGCGAGTACATGCCCCAGGAGGACGGCAGGAAGTCGCGGTGGAGGCTCGTGACCACGATCACGAAGCGCTCGAGCCACATGCCCACGTTGACCACCATGGCCACCGCGAAGAGCCAGCCCACGCTGGTGCGGAAGCGCTTGAACCACATGAGCTGGGGCGTCGCCAGGTTGCACAGCAGCAGCACCCAGTAGGTCCAGCCGTAGGGGCCGAACATGCGGTTCCAGATCATGAAGCGCTCGAAGGTCGAGCCGGAGTACCAGGCCATGAAGGCCTCCATCGCGTAGCCGTAGACCACGATGAGGCTGGTGGCGAGGAGGACCTTGCCCATGTTCTCGAGGTGCTTGCCGGTGATGAAGTCCTCGAGCCCGTAGAACTTCCGGAGCGGGATGGCGAGGGTGAGCACCATGGCGAAGCCCGCGTAGATGGCGCCGGCCACGAAGTAGGGCGGGAAGACCGTCGCGTGCCAGCCGGGGATCTGGGCGACCGCGAAGTCGAAGCTCACCACGGTGTGGACGGAGACGACCAGGGGGGTCGAGAGCCCGGCCAGGATCAGGTAGGCCGTCTCGTAGTTGTTCCAGTGCCGGGCCGAGCCGCGCCAGCCCATGGCCCCGATCCCGTAGAGCAGCTTGACGAACTTGTTCGTCGCCCGGTCGCGCAGGGTGGCGAGGTCGGGGATGAGCCCCACGAACCAGAACAGCGCGGAGACGGTGGCGTAGGTCGAGACGGCGAAGACGTCCCAGATCAGGGGGCTGCGGAAGTTCGGCCACAGCCCCATGGTGTTGGGGTAGGGCAGGAGCCAGTAGGCCCCGATCCAGGGCCGCCCCATGTGGATGATCGGGAACAGCCCCGCGCAGGCCACCGCGAACAGCGTCATGGCCTCCGCGAAGCGGTTGATGGAGGTCCGCCACTGCTGCCGCAGCAGCAGCAGGATGGCGGAGATCAGCGTCCCCGCGTGGCCGATGCCGATCCACCAGACGAAGTTGATGATGGCGAAGGCCCAGCCCACCGGGATGTTGACGCCCCAGATGCCCACGCCGCGGGCCAGCAGCCAGGCCACCGAGATCAGCAGCAGCTGGAGCAGGCCGAAGGCCACGGCGAACCCGGCGAACCACCCCAGAGGCGTCTTCTTCTGGAGGACGAGGCTCGCGATCTTGTCGGTGACCGTGGCGAAGGTGTGCCCGGGCCCGATGATCCGCGTCTCGCTCTGGGGCGCGCTAGCCATGGTGCGCCTCGCTCCGGCCCGAGGGGATCTGCGGGTTGGGGTTGCGGACGGCGGCCAGGTACGTGGTCCGCGGCCGCGTCTGCAGCTCGGTGAGGAGCCCGTAGTTGCGGGGGCTGGCCTTCAGCCTCGAGACCCGGCTCTCGGGGTCGTTCACGTCCCCGAAGACGATGGCCTGGGCCGGGCAGGCGCTCTCGCAGGCGGTCCGGATCTCGCCGTCCCGGATCTCGCGGCCCTCGTTCTTCGCGTCGATGCGGGCCCGGCTGATGCGCTGCACGCAGTAGGTGCACTTCTCCATGACCCCGCGCGAGCGCACCGTCACCTCGGGGTTGCGCATCATCTTGAAGGTCGGGGTGTCCCAGTCCTGGTAGAGGAAGAAGTTGAACCGCCGCACCTTGTAGGGGCAGTTGTTCGAGCAGTACCGCGTCCCCACGCAGCGGTTGTAGACCATGTCGTTGAGGCCCTCGTCGCTGTGCACGGTGGCGGCCACCGGGCAGACCACCTCGCACGGCGCCTGCTCGCAGTGCATGCACAGGACGGGCTGGTGGAAGGTCTCGGGGCTCTCCGCCGGGCCCTCGTAGTAGCGGTCCACCCGGATCCAGTGCATCTCCCGGCCCCGGGCCACCTGATCCTTCCCCACCACCGGGACGTTGTTCTCGGACTGGCAGGCGGTCACGCAGGCGTTGCAGCCCACGCAGGCGCTCATGTCGATGGCCATGCCCCAGGCCCGGCCCGGGTACTCGTGGTCCGGGTGCATCGACAGCCCCGGGGCCGGCTCGTGGGCCCCGTGCTCGAAGACGTGGGGGTCGGCCTGGACCTCCTCGAGCGTGGCCGAGCGGACGAGGTGGCGGTCGGCGGCCGCCTCGTGGGGGGTGTTCTCGATCGTCCAGTGGTCCTGGGTGCACGCCATCAGCGCGGTCTCGCCGGTCCGCTGCACCTCGAGCCCGCTCCCGAACCAGGGGGCGTCGCTCGTGCGCAGCGCGTAGGCGTCGAAGCCCACGCCGTCGCCCACCCGGCCGGCGCGCGAGCGCCCGAAGCCGAGGTGGACGGTGACCGAGCCGTCCGGGTGGCCGGGGAGGATCCAGACCGGCGCCTTCACCGAGCGGCCCCGGTACCGCAGCTCCACCACCTCGGTCACGTGCCCGGCCCCCGTCTCCTCGACCCGGAACCCGCCGAGCGCCTCCGCCGTCTCCGGGCTCATGAGGGCGGCGTTGTCCCAGGTCAGCTTCGTGAGGGGCCGCGGCAGCTCCTGCAGCCAGCCCAGGTTGGCGAAGCGCCCGTCGTGGACCCCGGGGTCGGTCCGGAAGGCGATCTCGAGGCCGGAGGCCCCTGGCTCGAGGGGCGCGTCCACTCACCCGGCGTCACCGCGACCGCCTTCTCCGGGAAGGCGGTGCCGGCCACCACGCCGTCGTGCAGCGCCCGGCTCCACTGCGCCTCGAAGTCCTCGTCGTCGCCCAGGACCTCCATCCAGTGCCCGCGCAGGATCTCGTAGCCCTTGGGCTCCGAGTCCTCGATGAACGCGGCCACGAGCTCGTGGGTGGACAGCCCGCCGTAGAGGGGAGCGATGAGGGGCTGGACGAGGGTGACCGTCCCGTCGACGGCCCGGGCGTCGCTCCAGCTCTCGAGGGGGTGCGCGGCCGGGAGGTGCCACTGGCACCGGACGGCCGTCTCGTCGAGGGAGAGCCCGTGGTGGATCCGGAGCGGCACCCGGTCGAGGGCCTCGGTGAAGTCCAGGTCCGCGGGGGCCGCGTAGACCGGGTTCGCCCCGAGGACCGCGAGGACCTCGACCGTCCCGGCCTTCATCTCGTCGACCAGCTCCCCGAGGGACAGGTCCCCCGCGATCTCGGCGGGCTCGGTGTAGACGACGGTCGTCCCCACCGCTCCGAGCGTCTCGTTGATCGCGTGGGCGATCGCGTGCACCGCCGGCGGCTGCGTCTCCCCGGCGAGGACGAGCGCCCGGGCGCCGGCCCGCTTCAGGTCCTGGGCGAGGGGCGCCACCCACTCGTGGTCCACCCCGCCCTCGACGGCCACCCCCACCCCGGCCGCCACCGCGCGGGCGAAGCCCTCGATGGCCGAGCTGCGCAGCGCGAGGCGGTGGTCGGCGGAGGCCCCGGTGGGCGTGGGCGAGCCCTCGACCACGTAGAGCCGGTTCATCTCCGGCTTCTCCACGTCCACCTTCCGCCGCGAGGCGTACTCGCGCACGAGGCGGAGGCTGGCGGGGTGGCTCGTCACGAAGTCGGCCTCGAGGCTCAGGACGACGTCGGCGTTCTCGAAGCGGTACTGGGGCTCGACCGCCTCACCGAAGGCGAGCACCGCGCCCTCGCGGACGTTGTCGCGGTCGGCGGGCTCCCAGCTCACCCATCGCGCCTCGGGCAGCTCTGCGCGGAGCGCCTCCCGCTGGGCGGCGAGGGTGGGCGAGGTGGAGCGCCCGGACAGGAACCGCACCCCCGCCCCGCCCGTGCGCTTCTGCTTCTCGAGGACCTCGCGGAGGGCCTCGCGGAACGACCCCCAGGTGCGGTCCTGGCCCAGGTAGAGGACGGTCTGGGAGCGGTCGGGGTCGTAGAGGCCGAGCACGTGGGCCTGGCCGAAGACGTCGGTCGCCCCCAGGCTCTGGGGGTGGTCGGGGTTGCCCTCGATCTTGGTCGGCCGTCCCTCGTGGCTCTCCACGAGGATGCCCCGCGCGTAGCCGTCGTGGGCGACGGCGGTAGCGAAGTGGAGCGGGCGACCCGGGACGAGCTGCTCGGGCTGGCGGACGTAGGGGAGGATCTTCTCCGTGGGCTGCTTCGTGCAGGCGGTGAGACCGGCCAGGGCCAGCGACGCCCCCATGAGGTTCAGGAACTCCCGGCGGCCCTTCGCGTCCTCGAAGGACGAGGCCTGCTCCGGGAACTCCCGGTGCAGGAACTCGCGGAAGCCGGGGCTGTCCGCCAGCTCCTCCAGGCTCTTCCAGTAGCGGCGGCGCCCCGCCCCGCCCGGGCGCCGGACGACGCCCTCGAAGGAGACGGGAACGGCGGGGATCGGATCCTGGCTCATCGGTGACACGTGGAGCAGGTGACCTGCGGTTTCACGTCGTATTCCTCGACGAGCTGCCGCCCCAGCTCGAGCTGGTTCGCCGGCGCCTGGTAGGTGATGTCGTAGACCTCGCTCTTCGGGCGGAGGTACCTCTCCGGCTGACGGTGGCACTCCAGGCACCACTCCATGAGGAGCGACTGCTCCTGCCACACGAAGGACATCTTGTCGACGCGCCCGTGGCAGGTGGAGCACCCCACGCCCTTGTTCACGTGCGCGGAGTGGTTGAAGTAGACGAAGTCGGGCAGGTCGTGGACCTTCACCCACTCGAGGGGCTGCCCGGTGCGCCAGCTCTCGCGGACCGGCTCGAGGGTGGGCGCCTGGTTCCAGATCTGCGAGTGGCAGTTCATGCAGGTCTTCGTGGGGGGAATGCCGGCCACCGCGGACTTGTCGACCGAGGTGTGGCAGTACCGGCAGTCGATCCCCATGGAGCCGGCGTGGTGCGCGTGGTAGAAGGGCACCGGCTGCACGCGCTCCTCGTGCTGGCGCGTGACGTAGGTCGAGCGCGGCAGGACGAAGAGCACGAGGACCGCGACGAGGCCGGCGGCGAGGGCTCCCGCGACGACGCTGATCTTCGCGATCGAGTTTGCGGCTGGATGGAAAACCTGGGACATGTCCTCGCTAAGCCACGAATCGATCTTGTGTCCTGCGCCTCAAGCCCTTCTTCTTCTGTCCTTTGAGGGTCCGCACCCCTTGCAGCTGGACTCCGGGCGGGAGCCGGAGTAGGCCCGAGAGACTAGTACACACGTGCCAGTCCGTCAACAACGCGGTTGTTCGGCTCCAACGGAATGAGTCGTTTGACTCTGTCGAGTAAGCCCGAACGACAGTCTCCGAATCGTGCGGCTGACGGAGAGGACGCGGGAAAAGCGCGCAGTCGCTCCCAGGCCGGAGGAATCTGTATAGTCCAAGGTGCGAAGTGAGCGGCTGCCTGCGATGAGAGCGCGGGCAATCCTCGGTGAGCTAGTGTCCGCAACAGGACGCTCGGCGGGGCGAGCGGGCTGGCATGGCTGGTGCAGCCCACGGAGAGATCGGCGCCAGGTGGCTTATGGGATCACGCCAAGAGCGGACAGCGCATCCCCGCAGACCTGATTCTGTCGAAGGCACCTGGCGGGTCGCCCGAGGTGCGACCCAGACCCTCTCAGACTACCTGCTGTACCGGCGTCACTTGTTCGCCTATGAGACAGCATCCCAACGGGCGGGGTCCTGGAGGACAGCCGTCGATCTGCCGTGTGGCCAGGGAGACGGCTTCTCTCTGCTCAGGCGCACCGGCAAGCGAGTGGTGGCCATAGACTTGGCGCGCGAAGCCCTTCGTGCACTGCCAGATGACGCGGATCGACTCCAAGCCGACGCCACGAGAATCCCTCTGGCTGACAACTGCGTGGACTTGTTCGTTTCGTTCCAGCTCATCGAGCACGTTCCGACCGAGTCTGCGGTTCAGATCCTGGAGGAAATCAAGCGGGTGCTGCGTCCAGGTGGACGCGGATTTGTCACCACACCGAATGCGCGGTGGCGTCTGTTGCCGGGCCAAAGTCCCTGGAACCCCTATCACGTCCGTGAGTACAGACCGCGCGAGATTGTGCGCCTCTGTCAGCGAGTTGGCGTCGAGCGTGACGCGATCTTCGGAGTCGTCGGCGTCAACGGAGCCGATGCGATCGAACACGCGCGTGTGCGCCAGAATCCTTTCGTGGTCTACGGCGGGCATCACGGAGCACGACTTCATCGAGCGATGCGACGGATTGGGATCGGATGGCGAGACGAGCTGCCTTCGGATCCCGCGGCGCCGATCGGACCGGAACATGAGGCGACGAACTGGTTCAACCTCTCGCCAGACTTCGAGAAGGGACTTGATTTCTGGGTGGAGATCTTGGGCGCGTGAAGGGGCGGGTACGCATCGGGCTATTGGCGCCCGATTTCCCTCCGGCCGTTGGGGGCATGGAGCAGATGGCGGCGGGCCTTGCCACGGCTCTCGCAGCATGCGAAGACGTCGTCCTTTACACTCGTCGTGACCGGGGGATCCCAGACGCGCCGTTCGCCCAGGAGAGCGTCCTGACTGGAGATCTGCACTCCTACGCCCACCTGCTGGCGAAGGAGCGAGTCGACTGTTGGCTTGCGCTGACTGCCGGCCTACTTCCTCTGGCGGGCGTCCTGGAGCCACCGTTTGTCGGATACATGATCGGAAACGACTTCCTCAGGCCATGGCTGGGGTACCACAACCGGTGGGTGGATTCTCTGGGGCAACTTCCCTATTTCTGGCGCTTCAAGCCCGCCCTTCAGAGCGTGGTCCGACGGCGGCAGATCCGCAAAGGTGTTGATGCATCGAGGCGGATACTCACGCTCAGCACCGCCGTCGCCGAACTGGCCTCCCGTCTGTTCCCGAATGTGCACGACAAGCTCTCGGTCGTGCCACCCGGGGTAGCCGACCAGTTCTTCCAAGCGGCGGAGCGTCGCCCCGCTGGACCTCTGCGCCTGCTCACGGTCTCGCGACTGAAGAGCAGCAACCCCCGAAAGAACGTCGAGGGAGTCTTGCGAGCGTTAACACTCTTGCCTGGGCATATCCCCTTCAACTACAAGGTAGTGGGCGACGGCGACGATCGTTCGAGGCTCGAGCGGCTCGCTATCGAGATTGGGCTTCAGCAGCAGGTATCCTTCCTGGGACACGTCAGCAACGCCGACCTTCTGGCGGCCTATCGCCAGGCCGATCTGTTCGTGCTCCCGGCAAGGGCAAGCTCAACTGACGTGGAGGGATTCGGGATTGTGTATCTTGAGGCTTCTGCCGCCGGGCTTCCGGTATTGGCGAGCCGAGAAGGTGGTTCCGTCGACGCCATCTGCGACGGTTGGAATGGGCTGTTGATTCCGAATTCCTCACCCGAAGACATAGCGCGCGGCATCGAGCGTTTCGCGGAGACTCGCGATCTGTTTCCGTCGGAGCGAGTTCGGTCTTTTGCGGAGCGCTTCCGCTGGCCTCGGGTCGTCGCCGCACTCCGGGAGGAGCTGCTCTCGTGTCTGGGCTAGGCCTCGAGCGGCAGTCCGGAGGCCGCGGGATGAGGCGATGCCACCACCCGACAAACCGGGGGTCTGCTCGTGTGACGGGACGTGGCCGATGATTTCACCTGACCGACGCCTCCTCAGGAGATTGCGCTGCCTTCTCGTTCGCGATCAAGATGTCGATGGCTGGGCCAGCACGAAGGTCATCTTCTTTGGCCTCGGGATGGGTCGCTCTGGCACAAAGTTCCTGGCCAGCCTCCTCGGATCCGCAAGGGACGCTCATGTCGTGCACGAGCCTGTCCCGGAGGACTTCGAGGCGTACCAGAGGGCCTTCAGGGACGGGCGGGACGCTGCGCGCTACCTTCGGTTCAGAAAGCGGGAAATCTACCTCCGAGCCAGACGAACTGACGGACGCGTCTACGGGGAAGTCAACAGCGTCCTCCGCCGCCACGCAGCGGCGTTGAAACATGCCTTCCCGGGTGCGTTCTTCTTCCACCTCGTCCGCGACGGGAGGGATGTCGTGCGTTCCTTGTACTCACGACAGACCATGAGCGCCGCGGATGCCAATACCCGCGCGATCCGGCCCCCCAAGGGCGACCGTTACGAGGGCACCTGGGAGAACATGACGCAATTCGAACGCTGCTGCTGGTACTGGCAGGCAGAGAACGCCTATCTGCGCACCAAGGTTGAATTGCTCGTGCGTGTTGAGGAGGTGCTCAGCGACTACAGCATCCTCCGCGACAGTCTGCTAACACCGTTGAAGCTCGACATCAGTGAGGATCTCTGGAGGCAGGCCGTCGACATCCGCCTCAACGCCACGAAACAACCCGTACTACCCCATTGGAGCGAGTGGGAAGCACTAACAATGGAGTCCTTCGTCAATATCTGCGGAGAGGAGATGCGGTGCTGCGGCTACGACCTCTGAGCCTCCGGTTGGGGTGAGGCCCCCGGGGGATACCGCAAAGACCGGTTTCGAGCTGTTGGATCGGTTTCCTGATCGATGGACCTGGATGGCCGAGGCCGACAAGCGTTCGCCGGTCGACAGCTGCTGACTGCTGTGGCGGATGTCTTGCGGCCACTGCACGGCAGCCAGTAGGCGCCAAGATCTTGACCAATGGCAGTCTTGGCGAGTCTGCTCCATGAGAGCGAGGATCAGAAAGCTCGTGAGCGTCCTCGCCCCTCCGAGGCCGACCACATATGCGGACCACGTCAATGCCCCAATCAAGTGGCACCGTGGCCACTGGTTTGTCAACGAACGCCTCGTCGAGCTCGCGTATGTTCACAAGTTCGTGAGCGTTGACGGTCAGGGAAAGCGAGCGCTCGATTTTGGGTGCACGCGCAGCGACCTCGCGCTGCAGCTCGCGGCCTTCGGTTACGACGTCGTGGCACTCGATCTCCGTGACTACGAGTTCACGCATCCCATGGTTACCTTCCACAAACAGAACCTCCTGGACTACGAAGATGCTCTTGGCTTCGACTACATCACGGCAGTGTCGGTGATCGAACATATCGGACTCGGCGCCTACCAGGAGAGGACAATCATCCTCTGACCTCAAGCGGGTAACCGAGAGACTACCGAGTCTGCTCAAGCAGGGCGGGCGACTGATAGTGACCGTGCCTTTTGGCCATCCTCATCAGGACGAGTTTCTGAGATCCTTCTCGCGTGCCGAGATAGGAGACCTGTTCTCTGACCCGAAGCTGACGCTCGTGGATGAAAGCTACTTTCGCAGGGAGAGCTTGAGGTTCTGGCACCCCTGCGAGCAAAGCGTCGCCGCCGAGATCTCGAACGAAGCCAACAACCGAGGTCCGACGGGCGTCAACTGCGTCGGCTGTTTTGTCTGGCGTAGAGGCTCGTAGGAGCCTGCGTCAGGAATGCCCGGTGGCGAACGGGGGACTCGATCAGGGTCTCCTGGCTGCGGATCGCCGACGTCTGCACTCATGCGTGGAACCGTGACGGTATCCCCAGACCTTACGGCCCCTCCAGACGATCTCAGGGGCCGCTCTCTCCGGGGAGGTGCCTGGGTGTTGGGTGGCCGCCTAGCCCAACAGGCGCTTGCACTCGCCACGACCGCCGCTCTCGCGCGTCTGCTAGGACCGGCGGCCTTTGGGCTCCTGGCCATGGTGACGGCGGTGACCGGCGTTCTGACGATTCTCCAGGGAGGCCTCTCCGTGGCAACCGTGCAGCGAGAGGATCTGAACCACTCGCAAGTGAGCGGCCTGTTCTGGATCAGCGTCGCGCTCGGAACAACCCTGACGTTCATCGTGATTGGCCTGGCCCCCTTTGTGGCCTGGTTCTACGACGAACCCCGCCTCCTGGTGATCACGCCCGCTCTTGCAGGGACCTTCTTCCTGGGCAGCCTGGGTGCCCAACCCCTGGCCTTGCTGCAGCGGCGCATGCGCTTCGCGGCTATCGCATGGATCGAAGTAGCCGCCTTGTGCTTCAGCTCCGCCGTCGCGGTGGCCCTCGCACTATTGGGAGCCGGCTACTGGGCACTGGTCGCAGCCCCGCTGGTGGCCAGCCTTCTGAGTTCCGGGCTGGCCTGGCAGTGCGTGGTTTGGCGTCCAGCTCCTCCCTGGAGAAGCGGCGGTGTCGGGCCGTTGCTCCGGTTTGCCGCGGGCATTGGCGGAGCGGGTCTCTTCAACTACCTGGCCAGGAATCTCGACAACGTGATCGTGGGCCGATTCTTTGGAGAGTACTGGCTCGGGCAGTATGACAGGGCCTATCGGATTCTGCTGCTCCCTCTACGTCAGATCAGTACACCCCTAACCACGGTCGCCCAGCCGCTGCTCAGCCGCCTCCAGAACGATCCACAACGGTTTGCGCGTACGTACTACGCAGGCCTCTCAATCGTCTTCTTCCTGGGCATGCCTGTCAGCGCCTTCTCCTTCGTCGCAGCGGATCTCCTCGTCCTGGTGTTGCTGGGGACTCAGTGGCTCGACAGCGTGGCGCTCTTCAAGGCGCTCGCTCCGGCCGCCCTCCTGGGTACAACTGGCGTGGCGACGGGCTGGGTATTCGTGCCTCTTGGACAAACGCGGCGCCTATTGCGCTGTACCGCCTTTGGCGGCGCGGCTGTGATGATCGGATTCCTGGTCGGGGCGCGGTGGGGTACGATCGGCGTCGCCTGGGGTTATAGTATCTCCCTGCTCCTCGTCCGCACGTTCCAGATCCAATACGCCTACAGGCTGGCACCACCGACTCTCAGAGGGCTGTGGCGCGTCATCTGGCGTCCCACTGTGTGTAGCCTCGGGGCAGCTGTGGCCCTTGGAATCACTCGCGACGCCGGACTTCTAACTGGCGCTCCAGTCGTCAGCCTGCCGCTTTGCGCGCTGATCTATACGGCTTACTACCTGCTTGGTTGGCTGTCGGTCCCTGGAGGACGGGGGATCGTCATGAAGATGTACTCGATGCTCAGTGAGCTTGTGACGGGCAACGCGGTGCAGCTCGGAGAGGGCGCGGGGTCCCCCGGGCGCGTCTAGAGAGGATAAGACGCTACTTGTCAACGACTTTGAGAGCCTCCGAATGTCGAGAGAGTTTGTTATCCAAGCGTTTCTTAGCACACAGGGGCTCCGACCCCTCCTGCCTCTCGTGAATAATCAGGATCTAGACCTCTCACGAGGGCGATAGCCGACACGTCCCGAGCTACTGTCAAGTGTTGTGTATGAGCCCTGATCAGGCGGCCTCCTTCCGAATGCCATCGACGAAGCTGATTCCTCGAATGACATCCGCGATCAACTGAGATCCGTTCAAAGCCCTCCACTTCTTCTGAGCCGTCAAGGCAAGCTTGAACACCATCGTCAGGGACGCGGCGCGGCTGCCCGCGCCCTTGGTCTTCCGGGTCCGCAGTCGCACAGTCGCGAAGGTGGACTCGATGGGGTTCGAGGTTCGGATGTGCCTCCAGTGTTCCGCCGGGAAATCGTAGAAGGTCAGCAGCACGTCGCGGTCCTTCTCAAGGCAGGCCGTGGCGCCGGGGTACTTGCTGGAGAAGGTCTCGAGGAACAGGTCGAAGGCCTTCTCGGCTTCGACCTTCGTTTCGGCATTCCAGATGTCGTGCAGCATCGACTTGGCCTTGGGCTGGATCGACCGGGGCATCTTGTTCAGCACGTTCGCCGTCTTGTGGACCTAATGCCGACATCGGCATTAGGTCCATTACGCCGAGCCCCGGATTATGCCGACATCGGGCTGGAGGAGCTGGTCAGGCTTGGTGCCTGGGATGCTGAAGTCGGCATAATCCGGTCTGCATGATGGACACTCCTCTCCACCTTACGGAGAGGAGGACGATCATGGCTGATCCTTTGCGGGTGCGGATCTGCGGCCCGCTGAAGCGGTATGTGCATGGGTTTAGCGGCGAGCTTGCCCGGCAGGGCTACACGCGGATCTCCGCCAGATACCAATTGCAGTTGATGGCGCACCTGAGCTGCTGGCTTGCGGACAAGGGGCTGGACAGCACGGGACTGACTCCGGCCACGATCGAGGCGTTTGTGACCGTTCGCCGTGCCGCTGGGTACACAAACTACCGCTCGCCCAAGGCGGTAGGTCCTCTGCTGGAGTACCTGCGCGGTTTGGGCGTGCTGCCGTTGCCCCCACTGGCGGTTCCGGCGACGCCAGTAGATGCGGTACTCGAGCGGTATAGGCACTACCTGACAGTCGAGCGAGGTCTGGTCACATCGACCGCCCGTGGGTACGCGGACATCGTCCGCCCGTTTCTCGCCGAACAGGCCACTGCCGAAGGGCTTGACCTTGAGCACCTGACCGCTGGCGACGTCAGCGCCTTCGTCCTCGCCGAGTGCCCCCGGCGATCCCGGGGCTCGGCCAAGCTGCTGGTCACAGCGCTACGGTCCCTGCTCGGCTTCCTGCACGTGAGCGGCGTGCTCGAGGAGTCGCTTCAGGCAGCCGTGCCATCGGTCGCTGGGTGGCGGCTGAGCGGTCTGCCACGAGCGCTGGAGCCCGACCAAGTACGGCGCCTATTGGACAGCTGCGACCGTCGCACCACGGTCGGACGCCGCGATTTCGCGGTCCTCACGGTGCTGGCACGACTCGGACTGCGTGCCGGTGAGGCTGCTTGCCTGGAGCTGGACGACATCGACTGGCGAGTAGGCGCGGTCGTCATCCGCGGCAAGGGCAACCGGCAGGAGAGGCTCCCGCTGCCCACCGATGTCGGCGAGTCCGTGGCCGCCTACCTGCGTCGCGGCCGCCCGCGCAGCGCCGAAGGCCGCCAGGTGTTCGTGCGAGTCAGAGCGCCGCACCGCGCCCTGACCGCTGCCGGGGTGACTCAGGTCGTGGTCGCAGCCGGGCGCCGAGCGGGCCTGGGCAAACTGAGAGCACACCGACTGAGGCACACCGCGGCCACTGAGATCCTGCGAGCAGGCGCCCCGCTGGTGGAGGTCAGCCAGGTGCTGCGCCATCGTCGCCTGCTGACGACAGCGATCTACGCGAAGGTAGACCGGGAGTCTCTACGGGTCCTTGCCCGGACCTGGCCGGGAGGTGCGGCATGACCCCGCTGCCCCAGGCCCTCGCCGACTACCTGACGATCCGCCGAGCCCTCGGCTACAAGCTCGAACGAGCCGGCAAGCTCCTTGGCCAGTTCGTCGCCTACCTCAATGACGTCGGCGTGGACACGGTGACCACCGACCAGATGCTTACCTGGGCGACGATGCCTTCGGGCGCGGACCCGAACTGGCTCGCACAGCGGCTGTCGGTGGTCCGCGGCTTTGCCGCCTACCTGCACACCCTGGACCCGGCTGTCGAGGTACCACCTGCCGACCTGCTGCCAGCGCGACCACAGCGGGCAACCCCATACTCTATACTCCGCCGGCGACATCGCCGCCCTGATGGCGGCTGCCGGCACATTGCGCTCCCCGCTGCGCGCCGCGACTTACCAAACACTGATCGGTCTGCTCGCCGTCACCGGCCTGCGGGTCGGCGAGGCGATCCGACTCGACCGAGACGACATCGACTGGAATCAGGGTCTGCTGATCGTGCGGAACAGCAAGTTCGGCAAGTCCCGCGAGATCCCCTTGCACGAGACCGCGGTGCGGGCCCTGCGCGACTACTCGCGCGAGCGTGACCAGTTGTACCGTGCGCCGAGCGTGCCGGCGGTGTTCATCTCCACTGCGGGCACCCGGCTCCTGTACTGCAACGTGAACTGGACGTTCCTCCGCCTGGTGCATCGCGCTGGCCTGAAGCCACGGTCAGGATCCTGCCGGCCGCGCCTGCACGACCTGCGGCACAGCTTTGCGGTCCGCACCTTGCTGGAGGCCCACCAATCCGGAAGCGACGTGAAAGTCCGGCTGTCGCTGCTGTCGACCTATCTGGGCCACGTCGACCCGGCTGCCACCTACTGGTACTTGTCGGCCGCTCCCGAGCTGCTCGCTCTGGCTGGCCATCGTCTCGATGATCACCTGGGAGGCAGGTCATGACCACACTCGGCCTCCACCCTGCAGGCGTTCTTCACCGACAGGCTGGTCCGGCAGCGCCAGGCCAGCCCGCATACCGTCGCCTCATACCGGGACGCGCTCCGGCTCCTCCTCGCGTTCGCCGAAGTGCGGACCGGCACGCCCCCGTCCAGCCTCGACGTGGGCGACCTCGATGTCGAGCTGATCGGCGCGTTCCTCGACCACTTCGAGACGGAGCGAGGCAACAGCGTGCGCACCCGCAACGTCCGCCTGGCGGCGATCCACTCCCTGTTCCGCTTCGCCGCCTTGCGTCACCCCGAGCACGCAGCGGTCATCGGGCGAGTACTGGCGATGCCACCGAAACGGTGCGACCGCACCTTGATCACGCTACCTCGGTGAGGAAGAGATCGCAGCTCTGCTCACCGCCCCGGACCGGACCACCTGGACCGGTCGGCGTGACCACGTCTTGCTTCTCGTGGCGGTCCAGACCGGCCTACGGGTCTCCGAGCTGATCGGGCTGACCCTGCGGCGACGTCCACCTCGGCACCGGAGCCCACGTGAGCTGCCACGGCAAGGGACGCAAGGAGCGGATCACCCCACTGACCACCAGCGCCGTCGCCGTCCTGCGCGTCTGGCTCGCCGAACGGTGTGGCCACCCCGGCGACCCGCTGTTCCCGAACCGACGCGGCGGGCAGCTCAGCCGTGACGCCCTCGAGCATCGGCTTCGCAGGCTATGTGGCCATCGCCACTCGCACCTGTCCGACACTCGGCGACAAGAAGATCACCCCACACGTACTGCGCCACACCGCGGCCATGCGCCTGCTGCACGCCGGCGTCGACACCTCCGTCATCGCCCTGTGGCTCGGTCACGAGAGGGTCGAGACCACCCAGATCTACCTGCACGCCGACCTCGCTCTCAAGGAGCAAGCCCTTGCTCGAACGGCGCCACTCAACAGTCCGCCCGGGCGCTACCGGCCGCCGGACGCGATGCTTGCCTTCCTGGAGGGCCTGTGATTATGCCGACCTCACCACCCCGGACACGACGCCCGACCAGCTCCTCCAGCCCGATGTCGGCATAATCCGGGGCTCGGCGTAATGGACCCAGCACCGCTGCTCGCGGGCTGAGGAGTACACCTTGCGCAGCGCCGCCCAGAAGCCCAGGCCGCCGTCTCCGATGGCGAGTTCGGGAGCCAGCTCCAGGCCCCGGGAACGCAGGCCCAGCAGCAGCTCTCGCCAGGACTGCTCACTCTCCCGGTAGCCATCGCTCACCGCGATCAGCTCCTTCCGACCCTCCGGCGTCGCTCCCATCAGCACCAGGATGCACTGACGGGCATTCGCCTCATCCTCGAGCCGGACGTTGAAGTAGACCCCGTCGGCCCAGAGGTAGACGTACCGCTTGCCAGCCAGGGACCGTCTCGACCAGTCCTTGTACTCCGCCTCCCACGTCGACTTCAGTCGTGTGATCGTCGTCGCCGATAGCCCCTGGGCGTCGGGACCCAGCAGCGCCTTGAGGGCCTCGCTGAAGTCCCCCGTGCTCACACCCTTGAGGTACAGCCACGGCAGCAGCTCCTCCACCGACCTGGTCCGCCTCAGGTACCGCGGCAGGATCGACGACTCAAACTGCTCGCGGTCCTCAGTAGGGCGTCGGTCCCGGACTCGCGGCTTTTTGACCGCCACGTCGCCAAGGCCCGTCTGGACCATCCGCTCGGGAAGGTACCCGTTGCGGACCACTAGCTGGCGCCCTGCCTCGTCCCGGAGTTCCTCGCGCTCTCGAAGGTAGTCAAGGACCTCCTGCTCGATCGCCTCGGCCAGGAGGTCCCGCGCCCCCTTCCGCAGAATCTCGGTCAGAACGTCCCGGGAAGAATCCGATGGAAACTCGACGACGTTGTCGCTACTCTGAGTCATGGTGGCGTACTCCTCTGCCCCTGCCAGGGCGGTTTGGGTGCTTGGAACGAACACACCCAGGGTACGCCGCCTTCTCAGACCTTCATACACAACTCTTGGTTATAGCCCGTGAGCACCTCGCTTCCGTCGTTTGAAAGACCGGTCACACACTCCTACATCGTGGCCGAGGATGGGTTGAGGAGCGTGTTCTTCGAGCAAGTGGGAGGCAGAAGTGAGTGAGTCAGAAGTGTCCGTGGCCACATGCTGGCAGGTCTCCATGCGCCGTGCTTGGGGGACACTTGCGGCGCTGCTGGCGTCGGTTTCGCCCGCGCTTGCTGGTCATTGGGGCCCATCACCACCCGTCCAGCCCAGGACCATACGCTCGCCATCCGGGAGTGCCAGCTTCTCGATGAACCCAAGTGCGCGGGACGGCCGCGGGCCTGCGGAGTATCGGCTCGAGCGGGGGAGTGAGCTGATCTGGCAAGGTGAGCGACCCTACACGCTTCTCGAAGCCGTCGTGACCGACGATGGAACGGCGGTAGGCTACACCTACACCTGTGGCTCCCCAGATTGGCAATGGGACCTGGCGTTTGCCCGAGAGTCAGATCCAGACTGCGAGCTGAGCCTGATCGTGTTCGCCCCTGATGGCGTGGAGTTGGCTCGTCACAGACTGCCCGCACAGGTCGTGCACTACATGGAGGGTGCGTCTCTCGACCCCTTGGCTGTGGGAGTCCTGGTCCATCCCCAGGACGGCCGCGTAACGTGGCGTACGCAGTCCAGTGACGAAGATGGCGAGACTTGGTACACGACCCGACTGGATGCAACTGCCGAGCTGTCGCGCATCCGGATCGTTGGGCGGCAGGACTCCTGGGGACGGTCGGATCGCATTCTCGCGGCGCGGCCTGTGGCCGGCACGCCGCTCACGCTGATCCATCGCCGGCGCGACGATGACAAGCGCAAGACGGTCGGGGCGACGTTCTCGTTGTTGGATCCCCAAGGCCGGGTCGTGTGGACGCTGGATCGCCCTCGGGACTACCAGGTGCCAGGGAACGGTAGGCGGAAATCGGAACTCCATCGGTCGATCTTGAACCACGGCGCGATCCTGGACGTTCGCCATGCCGGGCGTTTCGAGGTCCGCTTCGCGAATCCCCCGGAGAGGGTCACTTTCGCGGTTCGCCGGTTGGGAGAGAGCGCCACGGACTGGAGCGTGAATGAGATAGCGCGTGGGCGCTGGAAGGATCCGCCTCCAGAGACTGATCCGTTCGTGTCGCTGTCACCGCGGCCCACGCGTCTGACTGACGAGTTCCGGGTCGAGCCGCGGCAGGTCGAGGGAGGGCTCGGGGCGAACGTCCACCGTTTCGATGTGGACGACCAGGGTCGGGTTGGTCTGGTGGGAGGAGACTGCGGCAATCGGGTCTTCGTCCTCATGAGCGGCGAGGGAGAGCGCCTGAGGGAGATCGCACTTGAGCCGTGTCGGCCCGGAGGACTCTGGCCCAGCATCGCGTGGGCCGGGGGCAGCCGGTGGATCATTCTCGAGCGGGGATCCACCAACACCCCGGGCCTCGTGGTCGCCGTGGATGTAGAACGCGAAGAGGCACATCCTCTGATAGAGGCCGACGGAGTGAATGGCCTGGCCAGCTGGGGTGGCGGCTTCCTCCTGCTCATCGAACAACGGGAGCGTTTCTACAGCGGGACAACCGCCTTGCGATCGGACGTGGTGGGTTACGACGACGATGGGGCCGAGGTCTGGCGCCACGCCGGCGGCGGGATGTTGTTCGAAGGTGACGTGGCGGCCCTGACCGCGGACCGACTAGCGCTTCTGGGCGTCGGTGAGGTGAGCCTTACCAGTCGGGATGGGCGTGTACTCCGGGAGGTCGATCTCGAAGAGGCATTCGGGAGAGAGATGGGGTACCTGGCGTCGGTGACCGGCGACGGGGCTGGAGGGTTTCTGATAGAGGACTCCGCCCAGGGCAAGCTGCTCTGGATAGACCGCGATGGAAAGCGGCAGGCAGAACTGGTGCCGCGATTCCGTGATGGGCGCGCTGTCGGCTGGATCGATCACGTCGTGGTGTCACCGGCAGACCGCATCTGGGTGTCCGACGGGGTCGCTCTGCTGCGTCTCACGGACGAAGGTGTAGTTGACGCGATCATCGGCCCGGGCCCCGACGACAGAGAGCTGGCGAAGGTGAGCGCTGCAGCCGTGGACGACCGGGGCCGGCTCTTTCTCCTCGATGCCAGCAGCGGTTCCGTCCATGTCGTCGGCGGGGGAGGCGAGTCCCTGTTCAGGTTCGACCCGATTCATGAAGCGCGCCCAGGCGGAACGGCCGGGCAGAGCCTCGTTGTGGCTCCTGACGGTTCGACGTTCGTGCAGGACAACGCCGAGGGGATGCTGCCCTCGCACACGTACGTTATCTACGGCCCCGAGGGAGCGCGCCAGAGGTCGCTCTCGCTCCACTTCATGCGTAGGCCCATTCACGCCCAAGGCGACGGAGCGCCGTTCTGGGCGGAGGGCATGACGGAGGTCTACCTGATGGCTCCGGACGGCGAAACACTTCGAGAGGTCAACCGGCGCCCTGATGGGCTGTGGCTCGAGAGCATCCACGAGACCGCCATGGCTCCCGATGGATCTCTGGCCGCTGTGTCGGGCGATGTGATCTGGTCTGACCAGGGGAGCCGGACTTTGAACCTCTACACTGCAACCGGCGAGGGGATCCGCACCCTCGAGCTACCAGAGAGCCTCGATGCCCGGCTCTTTGCCTACGACGGTGAGAACTTGTACCTCTCGCGTCCGGGAGAGGTCTGCGTCCTCGATCTCCAGGGACAGCCGCAGGAACGCCTCGCCATCCCAGAGCTTGTGGCGGGGACGGTCCCCCTCCTCGGACCGGAGTCCACCGAGATCTGGCTCTGGGAGGACTCGTCAATGCGAGTGCGCCGCTATGCGAGGGAGAAGACTGTTCGTGACCGAGCACCTTGAATGCCATCTTGAATGTCATGCCTGTTCAGGGGTGTCCGGGACGGGTTCTCGCCGGCCCTTTCCGACGTTTCGGCTGTGTTCACCGGTGTTTGTGGCTATTCGGCTGTAACGGTTGTAGAAGCAACAACTTACAATCGGAACAGTGTGGGTTCGAGTCCCACCACCAGCACCAACTTGCGGGCCGACTCTCCCGCACGCGACGCCAGCCCGGGGATCGCCTCTACTGCTGTCCGATCTCCGGCACAGAGAGGCTCCGGCAGATCTTGCGAGCCAGAACGTTTGAGATCTCAGTGTGCCGGGGAACGGCTTCGACCGCACCGGTCGCGGGGTTGCTCCACAGTGAGTGGCTTGATCCCTCTCGCTTCAGATAGCAGCCGTGGCGGCGAAGGTGACGCTCGAGGTCACCGCGCTTCACGCCACCGTCACCTTGTCGCGGATGGCGTCGGGGGGCAGGCCTCGGAGGCCGTCTTCCCGCCGGTCCTCGAGGATTAGAGCGATCGCCCTGGCGAGGCTGTCCAGCGCCTCATCCTTGCTCTTCCCCTGGCCGTTCGCTCCCGGGATCTCAGGGCAGTACGCGACGTACCAGTCTTCGTCCCGCTCGAGGACTGCCGTGAACTCGTTCGCCATGGGCAACACCCCCCACCCCTAGTGTCCGCCGGTTCCATTGATCGGCGCAATAGAGGGGCGTCGAATCGTCGCCCAACCCGACCTTGAATGCCACCTTGAATGATCGATCCACCAGCACCAACCCGGCACACGGCCCCTCCCGGACTCGGGGCGCCCCGAGTTGAGTTGTTTGCACTCACTCCGTCCGGCCGGGGTTCGCACGACGTCCTTGCCCCCCTGGAAGCTACCCTGGATGAGGCGCTCCCGTTGCCGCCGGGACATGCCTCGGGCGAAGTGGGCCTCGGTCAGCTTCGGGATGTCGTCACTCATTCTTCGTCCCCACGTGCTGCTGGAGCAGGCGGGTTTCTGCCTTCGTGCTCGCGATCGGGGCGCGTTCGGCGGGGCGGGAAGCCTCAGGCATCGTCCGGGGACTGGCTCTCGACCTTCCAGAACGCGCCCGGGGAGACGATGCGGATGCCCCTGAACGTCTCCAACTCGAGGAGATCCTTGTCGCCGCTGACGAGCACGTCGCAGCGGGCGGCCACGGCGGTGCCCAGGATGGGGAGGTCGTCCCGGTCCCGGCAGGCCTTCTCCTCGATCGTGGCGGGCTCGACGACCTCGAAGCGACTCCTGAGGAGCTTCACGGCCTGGTCCGCCTGCGACTTCGTGACGCGGATCTTCTCGTGGAGCTTCGTGTGGACCTCGTCCAGGATGAACTCCGACGTCGCCGGGTCGTGGATGCGAACGGCGTGCTCGAGGAGATCCGCGCAGACGCCTCGGGCCACGAAGGCGGCAATGAGAACGTTCGAGTCCAGTACCAGCCTCATGAGAGGCGGTCGAACACGTCCTCATCCGTGAAGATGCCCTGGGCTTGAGCCGCCGCCATCATCTTCTGGCGCAGGGCCCGGAACCGGCGCACGAAGAAGTACTCCTCCAGCGAGGCCCGAAGCACCTCACTCCTCGAAACTCCGTCCCGCGTGGCAATCCGGTCGAGCTCACGCCGGACCGCAGGGGGCAGGCTCACCGTGACCGTCTCCCTCATGGCCTTCTCCTGTAATAGAAACTAATACAGGTCGGCGCATGGTGCAACACCGACTGGGCATCGAAGTGAGACGAACCCGCGGGAGTCGGGCCGGCGCTCCTCCAGGCCTCGCGGCGGGTGGGGTGGCTCATGACGTGCAGATCTGGCCCATGAGCTGCATTCCTGGGGTCATGAAGTGCAGGTGTGGCGAATGACGTGTGGTGGGACGAGATCGTCACCGGGCTATCGGGGATGATCACGGGCCGGCGCCCAGCGGTAGGCGCGGACGGTGTGGTCGAGGACCAGGGGCACGACGAGGATCCGCTGGTCGACGATGTAGTGGTGGTCGGCAGCGCCGCGGGGGAGCTTCAGGATCCGCGTCCACGTCTCGTCCGGGAGGACATGCCACAGGTCGCCGCTCGCCCAGTCCGTCACGGTGTAGCCGCCGCGGCCGTCGGGCTCGATCCCGTCGGGGCTGTCGATGGCCTGGTCGCCCAGGCGGCCGAGCGCGTGGTCGGCGTAGGCCAACGTCG
>CAWKAS010000008.1:0-77286 GCA_963847655.1 uncultured Acidobacteriota bacterium
GGCGGGGCGTCCTCCGGCCGCGCTCCCCAGGCCCGGTTCGGGCGCGGGCCCAGCCGCAGCTCGAGCGTCGCGCCCCGCGCCACGTCGGCGTGGGCGATCCAGGGCCGGTCGTGCGGCCGGCCGTCGAGGGTCGCCGACTGGACGTAGAGGTTCGAGGCCGACGCCCCCGGCGCCCGGACGGTGAACGTCCGGCCGCCCCCCACGTCGATCCGCGCCTCCTCGAAGAGGGGGCTCCCGATCTCGTAGTGGGGCGAGCCGGGGGTGACGGGGTAGAGGCCGATGGCGGAGAAGACGTACCAGGCCGACATCTGGCCGGTGTCGTCGTTGCCCTTGAGCCCGGCCGGGCCGAGTCCGTACTCGCTCGCCAGGACCCGGCGCACCTCCTCCTGCGTCCGCCACGGCGCGCCGGCGTGGTCGTAGAGGTAGGCGATGTGGTGCGAGGGCTCGTTCCCGTGCCAGTAGCGACCCTCGGCAAACAGCCGATCGAGCCGGGCCACGAAGGCCTCGCGCCCCCCCATGGCCTCGATCAGCCCCGCCACGTCGTGGGGGACGAAGAAGGTGTAGTGCCAGGGCGTGCCCTCGGTGATCCAGGGCTGCTCCGCCGCGGGGTCGAAGGTCTCCACCCACCGGCCGTCGGCGTGGCGTCCGCGCACGAAGCCGATGGAGGGGTCGAAGACGTTCCGCCAGTTCCCGGCGCGCTTTGCGAAGACGGCGGCCACGTCCTCGCGGCCGAGGCTGCGGGCGAGCGCGGAGATCGCGAAGTCGTCGTACGCGTACTCCAGGGTGCGCGAGACCTGCTCTCTCCGATGAAAGGCCTCCTTCACCTCCTGCTCGAGGGGGATGTAGCCGAGCGAGAGGTACTCGGCGAGCGCTCGCCGGCCCTTGCCGTCCACGTACTCCTCGTAGGGCGGCGACTCCGTGGCGTTCTTCACGAGGGCCCCGAGCGCCGCCCCGCCGTCGAAGCCGCGCACGCCCTTCACCCACGCGTCGGCGACGACCGAGGCGCCGTGGTCGCCGATCATGGCGGTGGTGTAGCTGTTCCAGCCGGGGAAGTTCGGCAGGAAGCCGCCCTCGTCCGCCTTGGCGAGAAGCGAGCGCACGAGGTGCCCCACGCGCTCCGGCTGGAGGAGGACGAGCAGCGGGTGCTGGGCGCGGAACGTGTCCCAGAGCGAGAAGTCGTCGTAGTAGTCGAAGCCCGCCGCTCGCTCGATCGCCCCGCCACCCCCGAACCGCGGGTAGGAGCCGTCCGCGTCGCCGAAGAGCCGCGGCTGCAGGAGGGCGTGGTAGAGGGCGGTGTAGAAGACCTGGCGCTCGTCGCTCGAGCCGCCCCGCACCCGAGCCCGCCCGAGGGCGTCCTCCCAGGCCGACTCGGCCCGGGCGCGGACCTCGTCGAAGCCGGCGGTCCCGACCTCGGCGTCGAGGTTCCGGGAGGCGGCCTCCATCGACGTGAAGGACGTGCCGGCACGGACGACCACGACCTGGCCGGGCCGTGCCTCGAAGCGGGCGTATGCCCCGAAGACGTCGCCCCTGCCCGGCTGCTCCGTCGCTCCCGCCCGCACTCCGGCTGCGCTCCAGGTCCCCACCGCCTCGAACGGGACCTCGATCCGGGCCACCAGGTGGCCCGAGAACCCGGCCGCCCGCCCGCTCCCGGCGTAGATCCGCTGCACGGGGTTGGAGACCGCGATCGTGCGGCGGGCGGCGTCCACGCGCGCGAGCCCGCCGAGGACGGCCCCCCGCGTCTTGCGGTTGGCGTGCACGAGGAGCGAGGCCTCGCCCCCGCGGAGGAAGGTGAACCGCAGGATCCCCCCGCGCGCGGTGCCGGTGACCTCGACCCGCACGCCGTGGTCGGGGAGGGTCACCGCGTAGTAGGCCGGGGTCATCACCTCGTCCTTCCGCGAGAAGGTGGAGGCCCGCTCCTCGGCCCCGGTGCGCAGCGGTCCCACCATCGCGGCGATCGTGGCGCTGCCGTAGTCGTGGGTGCACGAGCCGCTCCACCAGTGGGAGGCGCGGATGCCCTGGATCCGCTCGTCCTGGGCGTAGAAGGGCGCCACGCACTTGTCCTCGCTCGCCTGCGTCTGCGGGGTCCAGTGCGTCATGCCGAAGGGGACGCCCACCGCGGGAATCGTCTGTCCGCTGTTGACCGCGCCGATCCTCTGGTCCTTGCGGGCGGTGCCCACGATGGGCCGGACGAGGTCGACGAGGCGCTCGGGAGGCGCGGGCGTGGCGAGGGACAGCGACGAGCAGGCCAGAAGCGCGAGCATGGGGAATTCTAACGGGCGCCGGGCACAGGGCGTTCCCGCCCCGACCTGGCCCTACTCACCATCCCTCGCTGCCGGCGAGGACGTCTGCTCCCCGAACGCCGCTTCCAGACTCTAGAGTCGATGGTCGCCGTGGCAGTCGGTGCAGACCGCCACTCCGGGAGCCGTCGTCCCGGTCGGGACCTCACGCTCCTCGTGACGGGTGTGACAACCCAGACAGGCGGCGTCGATCTGGGGGCGGCGGTAGAAGACGTCGGGTGGCGTGACATTGTCCTCGTCGGATCGGTGAGCGAGGCTCGGTCCGTGGCAGTCGGCGCAACCGACCTCGGCCTCGTCGTGGACCGCCACCAACGGCTCGTCGTACTCGAAGTTCGCGTGACAGACGTAGCAGTAGTGGTTCTCGGCCGGGATGTTCTGCAGCTCCTCGACGTTGAGGGGACGGACCCGGACGTAGCCCACGTCGAGAGTCGCTCCGTCGGCACCCAGTCCGATTCTTCCCTTCAGCGGGGAGCTCGCGTCGGACGAGGTGAGAGCCGATCGACCATCGACCGCGACGCTGATGGTCCCCTCGCTCGCCGTCAGCTCGAGAAGGTGCCACCGGTCGTCGGCCCATCCGGAACCCGCTCTGGCCAGCAGCGTCCCGTTGCCAGTGCCGAGCTCGCCGCGGGTCAGGTCGAGGCGATAGCCGGGCTGCTGGAACCCGATGTGGCCCATCTGGTCCGATCCGACACGGAACAGGAGGCTCCCGTTCCCCCTGAACGTCACCTGAGCTTCGAAATCCACCCAGCACCACCGGTTCAGCACGACGCCGTTCCGGCCGGTCAGTCGTCCGTCGACGAGGGTCCAGTCACTGGAGCCGGACCCCGTCCAGCCCCGGTCGGTGACCCCCTCGAAGAGCGAGACCCAGCCTTCCTCGCCGGGCCGGATGGGCGCGCCGGCTCCCGACTCGTCTTCGCCAGGCGACGGCGCGCTGGCGCCCAGGAGGCCGCCGACGACACCAACCAGAAGGACGTGAAGAGCGACCCTTCCGCCTACACCCATTCCCACCTGCGCAGCCACTCATAGTCCGACGGAAGCCGGTGCCACATCTCGTCGGCGGCGTCGGCCAGCCGAGCGTCCTTCAGGATCGCCGGTGTCGCCGCCTGGAGATCGAGCTCACGGCGCTCGGCGATCGCCTTCAGGCAGTTGTCCACCTGCGGGATGCTGATCAGGCCGGGGATCGGGGACGAGATCGCATCGTTGCAGAGGATGTATCGGAGGGCCTGGCGTGCTCGCTCGTTGTCGGCGTCCTCGTGAGGATTCCCGGGCTGGCTGTCGCCCTTGAACATGGAGTTGGAGGCGAAGGGCTTGATGCCGAAGAAGCCGACGTCGTGCTTCTTCACGGTCTCGAAGAGGCTCCCCCTGGGCTTTCTCTTGCTCCGGGCCGTATAGGGCATGCAGATGACCGACAGGATCGGGAAGTTCGTGATCACGTGCTCCACCCACCTCCGATCGTGGGAGGAGATCCCGAAGGCGCGGCACTTCCCATCCTTCACCGCCTTCTCACCGGCTTCGATCAGCTCGAAGACCTCTCCGAAGGTGTGCATCCGCCCCGGCTCCAGACAGGTCACTCGCCACAGGTCGGCATGGTCCAGTCCGGCCTCCAGCAGGCTGTCTTCGTATCCCTTGAGAAGCGCCTTGCTGGTACGCCACTCCTTGAACCGCATCTCCTTCACGCCGCTGGAGAAGCCGAAGTAGACCTTGTCCCGCTTCCCGATCGCCCTGAGAGCCCTGGCGTAGGTGACGGTCTCGCTCGCCCAGCAGGCATCGATGTAGTTGAAGCCGGAATCGATGCACTTGGCGACCACGTCCGCACGATTCCGGCCGAACTCGGCACCCTCGAGGCCGAGGCGCTTCCAGTGCCCCCCAGACTGATGGCGGAGACCATCCACCCGGTCTTGCCCAGCCGGCGGTACTCCATTCGCTCGTCGTAGTTGAGGATCCTCGCCTGATCCGCCGGGGCCTCCGGCGCGGCCTCGGCCGTCACCTGGCTCAGCGCGGCCGCGCCCAGGGCGAGGGTGCTCTGGCCCACGAACTCGCGGCGGCTGAACAACCGCTCAGACATGGTGTCGCCTCCTGCCTCTCGAGATCTTCATCACGGCCCTGAGGTCGAAAGCCTGCCGGGACTACTCGGGGATCTCCTTCACCACCCGGAGTCCCCCAAAGTACAGCCAGGTGTCCGGCGCGAAGCTGCCACGGTAGGCCGACCGCGCCTTCTCGGGCGGGTTGAACCACTCTCCGCCGCGGAACACCCTGGTCGTGCCGCTCTCGGGCCCTCGGGGATCGACCTGGTCCTCCCCCGGGTAGGGCCCGTACCAGTCTTCGCACCACTCCCAGGCGTTGCCCGACATGTCGTGGAGCCCCCAGGCATTGGGCTCCTTCTCACCGGCGTCGTGAGCCCCGCCCTCGGCGTTCTCGTCGTACCAGGCGTAGTCGTCGATCTCCACGTAGTCCGGATCGTCGCCCCAGTAGAAACGGGATGTCGTTCCCGCTCGGGCCGCGTACTCCCACTCGGCCTCCGTGGGCAGGCGGAACGTCCCGAGCCCCAGGGCATTCAGCTTCTCCAGGAACCCCTTGACCTCGTTCCAGGACGTCGCCTGCATGGGCGCGTCGTAGTTGCTGCCGTCGAAGCCGGAGTTGTCCCGGACGCTTCCCATCACCGCCTTCCACTGGGCATGTGTGACTTCATGCTTGCCCAGGTAGAAGGGCTTCGAGATCGTCACCCCGTGCTGGGGGCCCTCGCCGGGCTCACGGCCCTGCTCCTCCTCCGGGCTCCCCATCAAGAAGCGTCCCGCCGGGATCCGGCAGAGCTCCATCTCGACGTCCCCGGGGAGGTTGATGGCGATGGTGGGAGTGGGGCTCGTGGGGCCTGGCTCTTCGTCTGCCGAAGCCCCACTCGCCAGCAGGACTGGCGACGCCGCCAGGAAGACGAGCGGTGAGAGCGGCACTGGGAGCTTCATCAGGCGTGCCCTCGGGCGGATCGAACGCGGACCCGATCGGAGTCTCTTCATCCATCGAAGGGAAGTCAAGGGGGGCTCTAGAATGGGCCCGATCGCCGGTCCGACGCGGGGGGTGGCATGAGCCCGATCTTGATGGTGGCAGTGGCAGTCGGTGGGTGGCTGGGTGCCGGCTCCGATCAGGGGGTGGTCTATGACGGTTCGGATGGACCGGGCCGTGGCAAGCACATCGTCCTGATCTCGGGGGACGAGGAGTACCGCTCCGAGGAGGCCCTGCCCCAGCTGGGAAGGATCCTGGCCGAGCATCACGGGTTCAAGTGCACCGTCCTGTTCGCCGTGGATCCGAAGGACGGGACCATCAACCCGGAGGTCGTCGACAACATCCCCGGGCTGCAGGCCCTGGAGACGGCCGACCTGATGATCATCGCCACCCGATTCCGTGAGCTCCCCGATTCCCAGATGAGGTACATCGACCACTACGTCGAATCGGGAGGTCCCATCATCGGAATGCGGACGGCCACGCACGCCTTCCGGTACGGCGAGGCCTCCACGAGCGAGTACCGACATTACGACTTCCAGAGCGCGAGCTGGGAGCAGGGATTCGGCCGGCAGGTCCTGGGAGAGACCTGGATCGCCCACCACGGACGTCATGGCGTCGAGAGCACGCGGGGGATCATCGTGGAGACGATGAAGGACCATCCCATCGTGCGCGGGTGTGAGGACATCTGGGGCCCCACCGATGTCTATGCGATTCGACTGCCCCTGCCGAACACATCTCGACCCCTGGTCCTGGGCCAGGTGCTCTCGGGAATGAGCCCGGGTGACGAGCCGGTCGTGAGAAGGAAGTCCGGAGACGAGGAGCGTCTCGTGCACCCCAACGATCCCATGATGCCCGTCGCCTGGATCAAGTCGTACACCAGCCGGGGTGGGAAGACGGGTCGCGTGTTCACGACCACCATGGGGGCGGCCGAGGATCTCGCCAGCGAGGGCCTGCGGCGCCTGCTCGTCAACGCCGCCTACTGGGGCGTCGGAATGGAGGACCAGATCCCGGCAAGGGCGAAGGTCGATCTCGTCGGCGACTTCCGTCCGACCCCTTTCGGATTCGGGAAGTTCAGGAGAGGGCTGAGGCCGTGCGATCTTGCCCTCGAGCCGTGATTCGACGGCTCCTGGGGGCGCAATGGGCGCCCGGGTGTCGGTGCCGACGGCCGTCGAGCAGGGAGAGCCCGCCCTCGTCTGGCCTCACACCGGATCCCGATCGCCCGGCGCCAGGCGAGGATCACTCCTTCACGGCGTCCGCGACGAACTCGAAGAGCGCCGTCGTGGTGGGATCGTCCGCCCGGCCGAGGTCGTCGTTGAGCTTGCCGTGATTCGTGTCCCTGGCCTCGACGAGCTTCACCGGAACTCCGGCTTCCTCCAGCGCGGCGCCGAGCCGCTGCGCCTGGGCGCCCGTATAGGGATGCCCTCGGACGTAGACGATCAGAAACGGTGGGATGCCCTTGCCGTCCGCGACATGAGTCACCGCCGAGAACTCCCGATGCTTCTCGGGGTCGTTGCCGAACTTCTCCCGGTGGCCAAAGCTCGGCGGGGGCAGGCCGTGGGCGTGACGACGTACCTCTTCGGTGAGGATGATCGCGGGGATGTCGTAGGTGTCCCCATCGACCGGCACGCAGCCCCTGAGAATCGACGGCGAGAGCCCTTCGGCCTCCAGGTAGCGGTGATCCGTGCAGATGAGGGCCGCGAGCTGCGCCCCCGCGGAGTGGCCCATGATCAGGAGACGCGCCGGGTCGCCCCCGTGCTCTGCGACGTTGCGGCTCACCCAACCGATCGATCGGGCGACGTCGCGGACGATGGTCTCCATGTCGACGCCTGGGAGGAGCCGATAGTTCGTTGACACGAAGACGAACCCCTCGTCGATGAAGGCTTGCGGCTTCAACGCAACGCTCGACTTGTCCCCCGTCTGCCATCCGCCGCCGTGAATCCAGAAGACCACGGGCAGGCCGCTCGCGCCGGCCGGCGCATAGAGGTCGAGCACCTGGCGCGGATGTCCCGCCTCGACGTAGGGGATGTCGCGCCGTATCGTTTGAGGCTCGACGGACGAGACGGCGATCACGAGTACGAAGGCAAGTGGCGGCAGTGTCTTCAACTTGGCGTCTGCCCGCTGGTCCCGTGGAGACGGGGACACGATCAGGGCATTCTACTTCGACGATGGCCGGCGGGTGGAGCCCAGGGCCTGCGGCGTCGAGTCGTCGCACTCGAGGTCTCCCGCGGCGTACTGGATGCCGTCGAGGAGAAACCGGAGCAGCGTCGCGCTGGCGTAGCTGTCGGGGAAGTGGCTCGGCGAGCAGTAGAAGACGCGCCCCTGGCCTTGGGGCCGGACCCACGCCACGTAGCGGAACAGGGCTCCCACTCGCCCCTCCGGGTCCTCCAGCCCCTCCACGTCCATCGCCAGGAGCGGCCGGAAGTCCAGCTTCTCGTAGGTCCCCTTGAAGCAGTACGGCTCGTCGCGGTGAACGAAGGGTCCCCTGCCGCGGAAGGCGGCCAGGAGCGGGTGGTCCTCGTCCACGGGGCGAACCGTCACCTCCTGGCTCGGTGGGTGGTAGTCGAACGCCCCACCCACCATCGCCGTGAACCCCTCCGAGTTGTTGAGCAGCGTAGGCGCGCCGTGGAGGACCACCAGCCCCTTCCCGCCGACCACGAAGTCGAGCAGCGACTGCTCCAGAGCGTCCGAACGGGCCTGGCGCTCCTCCGCGCTCAGCCCGGCGTAGCGGGGGTTGGCTTCGAGCTCGTCCAGAAACAGGTTCCGGCGCGGGCCCACGGAGCAGTTGTTGTTCAGCACGAGCACGTCGTACCGGGCCAGGTTCCCCGGGTCGAGATCCTCGATGTCGACGCTGACCTCGGCCTCGAAGGCTCCGGACTTCTCGCCGAGGATCTGAACGACCCGGTTGACGTGAGGGATGACCTCGTGCTCGTAGCCAGTGAAGAGCGAGAAGACGAGCAGCTTCCGCTTCTCCGCGCTGACCGTGGGCCGCTCCGGAGAGGCCCCTTCGACCCGGGCCGACCACTCCGCCGTCGGGGGAACGATCTCGTTCGGCGCGTAGGGGATCCTCTCGGCGCGGACGATGCCGGGGAGTCCTGGGAGAAGAAGGAGAAGAACGATCGAGAAGGCTGACTTCATGAGCTGCCCCGCCGTTGACCCGACACCGCCGAGGGCCGTCCTGGCTCCTGCGAGCCCGGTCTCACGGGTGTGCCCGTCTCCGCGATGCGGCGCGTCGCCTCCACCAGCTCACGCGTGATGCCCGTCTCGTGCGAGGAGTGGCCCGCGTCGGGCACGATCTCGCAGTCCAGCTCGGGCCACGCGCGCCGCAGATCGTCCAGGTTCCGCACGGGGCAGACGATATCGTAGCGACCGTGCACCGCGAACGCGGGAACTCGGCGGATTCGGTCGATCCGGGTGAGAAGGAGGTCGTCGGGCTCGAAGCGCCCGTTGCGGAAGTAGTGCGCCTCGATCCGCGCGAGCGACCACGCCATCTGGTCCTTGCCGAAGGCCTCGGTGAACTCCGGGTTGGGCAGCAGCGTGCAGCACGATCCCTCGTACACGCTCCACACCCGCGCCGCCGCCATCGCCGTGTCCCGATCGTCGCCGACCAGGCGCTTCCAGTAGCCCTCGAGCAGATCGCCCCGCTCGTCCTCGGGCAGGTGCTCCGCGAACGTCCGCCACAGCTCGGGCTGGAGCCACCCCATCTCGTAGAACCACCACCGGACCTCGGCATCGCGCAGGAGCCAGATCCCCCGGAGCACCAGGCTCCGAACCGCATCGGGATGCTGCTGCGCGTAGTAGAGAGCCAGCGTGCTTCCCCACGAGCCGCCGAAGACGTGCCAGGTCTCGATGTCGAGCTCCCTGCGGAGCTTCTCCATGTCGGCGACCAGGTGGTCGATGGTGTTGTCCCGCAGCTCGCCGTGGGGCCGCGATCGGCCGCAGCCGCGCTGGTCGAAGAGGATGGCCCGGAACCGCGTCGGGTCGAAGAACCGCCGGTCCGTCTCCGTGCAACCCGCCCCGGGTCCACCGTGCACGAACACGATGGGGATCCCGTCGGGCACACCGCACTGCTCGTGGTAGAGCGTGTGCCGGCCGTCCACTTCGAGGTGGCCCGATGCAAACGGCTCCGCGGCCGGGTAGAAGTGCTGGTTGACCATGCGCGAGACGGTACCATCCCCCGGGGGCCTGCGGCCATGGGCCCGTGGGCGGCCTCCCGGGTGACACCCGGGGGACACGACGCCACTCCGAGCGCGACGGCGGGGACTCGCGAAGAGGTGCCCTGCGACGGCGAGAGCACGAGACCGTCGGGACGGAGGTGACGGTCCACGTGGAGCTGTGAGGTCGGCGCGCAACGGGCTCAGGGCGTCGAAGCCTCGCGAGCCGGCTCGATCCGCACCGGCAGCCTCACGGTACGTCTGCTGCAACGTCTCGAGATACCGGTCCAGGCAATCGGACGGGAAGAGGCGCCGGAAGCCGCGCGACTCGATGGACCGCCGAACGCAGGGCTCGAGGTTGAGGGGCCTCGGCCAGCTCCCCCAGCACGGGATGCCTTCGGCCCCCAGGGCGCGAAGGAGCAGGGGAAGCAGGATCACGAGCGAGCCGCCAGAAGTGGCCCCGGGCGGATCCCGCAGGATCGTCCACGCGTCGAGGAGCGTGAGCCCGAGGAAGATGTCGAGCAGCCCGTCACCGGGGAAGGCGAGGGCCCTCCTCGTTTCGGTGGATTTCCACGCGGTCCATGGCACGGTGGCCTCTCTCGACTCGATCCCCGGTGCGTCGCCGTCCGAGGCTGCGTGTTGTCATTCGTACCGCCGGTCATGCGCGAGCGCGCCGAGCTTCGTGACGGCCATGGCGGCCATGACACTGAACATGTCCCAGCGCAGGACGTCGTGCGCGAGGAAGTCGTAGAGCAGGAATTCAGGACGGAGAACGACAACTCAGGGTCCGAGAACGACAGCTCATTTGCCTTCGACGACAGCTAGTGGCAAGAAAGCAGCCCATGAAGCTCCCGAACGACCGCCTGCTGTTGCACCTCGCGCGGGATCGGCGCCGGGCAGTCGACCCCGACGACGTCTACTTCCTCGAGGCCACCGGCCAGACGACCCTCGTGCGCCTGCGCTCGTCGCGTCGCCTGCGCGACACGCGGACCCTGGGCGACCTTGTCCCCCTGCTCTCGCCCTTTGGAGTCGTGCGCGTTCACCGCAACCACGCGGTGAACGTGCTCCACGTGCTCGACGTGCGGCGGCGCGGGCGCGGGCGAGGCCGACTGGGAGGTCAAGCTCGAGCCGCCGGTGAACCGCGTGCTCCCGGTGAGCCGGACGTATCTGAAGAAGCTCTGGGCGGCCTTCGGGGAGAGCTAGAGCGCCCTCACTCGGGCGGTAGACGGTCTTCGATCTCCTGAACGCGCCCCTCGAGCGTGGCGAGGCGACGGCGGAACTCGCGAGCCTGCTCGCGCAGGTCTTCCCGCTCAGAGCGATCGCGCTCCATCTGTGCTTCCAGGCGCTCGATGGCGCCCTTGACGAAAGCCATGTCCGTCTCGAGCCGAGCGACGGCAACCTTGAGCGTGCCGACGTCAGCCTTGAGCGTGCCGACGTCAGCCTCGAGGCGGGCCATACCCGCCTTGAGCATCTCGTACTCCTGCTCCAGACGGTCGAGACGCTTGTGGACGGCGTCGAACCCGGCGTCGATCTCGAGTCGCAGGTCGCGGACGATCTCGCGGCGCCATTCGTCGAATCGCCCAACGAGGCGCTCCTCCATCTGTGCCAGCGCAGCGAGAATCGGGTCTGGTGCTGTCATGGTCGTTCTCCCACATCGCCCGACGCGGGAGAGAGCGAGGGCTTGGACGTAGTCTACATCCTCCCCGGGGCACCCGGGGTCCGCGCTGCCAGGCCTCGCCGTCCTCTCCGTGGCCGTCGACCGCTACCTCTGAGACGGCGAGGCCGCGCCCGGCCCACGCGTTGACGCCCCGCGGTCCCCGGCGATAGTCTGCCCCCTGCACCGGATAGAGCAGATGGGACACGACTGGCCGCCGGGCGACGACGGCCTGGAGTACGACGCTCTCGTGAGCGCTGCCGGAGGCTCGGGGCCTTTGGGGGAGCCCGAATCCCCGACCCTCGACCGGGTGCTCCACCCGGCGGCGCCGGACGGCGTCGCGCCGCGCACACCCTACCGGCTTCTGCAGCGCATCGGTGTGGGTGGCATGGGCGAGGTCTGGCTCGCCGAGCAGGAGAAGCCGATCCGGCGGCGGGTGGCCCTCAAGCTCATTCGCGGCGGCTTCGGCTCGAAGGAGGTCATCGCCCGGTTCGAGTCCGAGCGCCAGGCCCTGGCCCTGATGGACCACCCGGGGATCGCCCGTGTCTACGACGCCGGCACGACCCGGGGCGGTCTCCCGTACTTCGCCATGGAGCACGTGCAGGGCGAGCCGATCACCGCCCACTGCGACCGGGCCCGGTCCACGGTGCGGGAGCGTATCGAGCTGATGATCGAAGTCTGTGCTGCGGTGCAGCACGCCCACCAGAAGGCGATCATCCACCGCGATCTCAAGCCCTCCAACATCCTGGTGACGGTTCAGGACGGAAAGGCCCGGCCCAAGGTCATCGACTTCGGTGTCGCCAAGGCCGTGGGCCAGAAGCTGACCGACCAGACCATGTACACCGCCCTCGGGCAGATCGTGGGCACGCTCGAGTACATGAGCCCCGAGCAGGCGGAGATGACGGCGCAGGACGTCGACACCCGCACCGACGTCTACGCCCTGGGAGTGGTTCTGTACCAGCTCCTGGTGGGGGCGCTGCCCTTCGACTCGAAGGAGATTCGCGAGGCCGGCTACGACGAGGCCCGCCGGCGCATCCGGGAGGTGGACCCGCCGCGGCCGAGCACCCGGATCAGCTCCCTCGGCGCGGTCTCCTCCGACTCGGCGCACAAGCGCCGGGTCGAAGCTGGGACTCTCGAGCGTGAGCTCCGCGGCGACCTCGACTGGATCACCATGAAAGCGCTTGAGAAGGACCGGACCCGGCGCTATGGCAGCCCGGACGAGCTGGCCGGCGACCTCCGGCGCTTCCTCCACAACCAGCCGATCCTGGCGCGCCCGCCGAGCGCCGTCTACCGCGCGCGGAAGTTCGTCCGTCGCCACCGGGTCGGCGTGACCTTCGCCGCGCTGCTCTTCGCCTCGCTCGTGGCCCTCGCCGGGACGGCCACCTGGCAGGCCCGGAAGATCGCGGCCGAGCGCGACCGGGCCAACCGCGAGGCGCGGGCGGCGACGGCCGCCCTCGGCTTTCTCACCGACCTCTTCGAGATCTCCGACCCCGGCGAGGCCCGCGGGAACACCATCACCGCCCGGGAGGTCCTCGACCGGGGCGCGGCCCAGATCGAGGAGTCCTTCCAGGACCAGCCGGACGTGCAGGCGCGCCTCCTGGGAACGATCGGGGAGGTCTACCTGAGCCTCGGGCTCTACGATCCGGCGGAGCAGTCGCTCCGCGCCGCCCTCGAGGTCCGGCGACGGGGGGACGACCCCCTGGAGCTGGCCGCGGCTCTCGACTCCCTCGGCATGCTCCTGCGCGACCGGGCCGAGTTCGCCGAAGGCGAGGCCCTCGTCCGGGAGGCCCTCGAGCTCCGGCGCCGCGAGCGGGGCGAAGAGCACGTCGACGTGGCCCGCTCCCTCCACCACCTCGGCATCCTTCTCTGGGACCAGGGTCGCCCGGAGCAGGCCCTGACCCACTACCAGGAAGCGCTGGAGCGGGGGCGTCGCCTTCTCGAGCCCGACGATCCCCAGCTGACGGCGTTCATGAACGGGATGGCCAACGTCCTCAGCGATCTCGAGCGGCCGGCGGAGGCGGCGCCGCTGTACCGCGAAGCCCTCGCCCGGCGCCGGGCCCAGTACGGAGGCGACCACCCCCAGCTGGCCTTCGCCCTCGACAACCTCGCCCTGTGCCTTCACGACCTGGGAGACCTGGACGGAGCCGAGCCGCTCTACCTCGAGGCCCAGGAGATGCTCTACCGCGTCTACGGGGACGAGCACCCGGAGATCGCCCAGACCCTCGACAACGTGGCCTTCTTCCTCGTCGACAAGGACGATTACGCCCGGGCCGAGGAGATGACTCGCAAGGCCCTCGCCCTCAACCGGAAGCTCCGCGGCGACGACCACCCCCGGGTGGGGGACTCCCTGGTCCAGCTGGCGGACATCGTTCTCCGCCGCGGGGAGGTGGCCGAGGCCGAAGGGCTGACCGAGAAGGCGCTGGCGATCTACCGGGCGGCCCTGCCCGCCGATCATCTCAAGATCGTGGCCGCCGAGAGTGTCCTCGGGGAGGTGAGGGCGGCGCAGGGGCGCTTCGAGGCGGCGGAAGCCCTGGTGGTGGGGAGCTACGAGAGGATGGTGGCGCAGAAGCAGAGGGCCCCCGAGAGGCTCCGGGGTCTCCAGGCCGTCATCGCGGTCTACGAGGCCTGGGGCCGCCCGGAGGAGGCCGCCCGGTACCGCGCGCTCCGGCCGGCGCAGTAGTCAGACCTGCTGGACTGCCGCATCAGCAACCGCCTCCGGGTCGGGGGGGAGACCCTGTCCGGACGGAGTCGCGGGTCCGCGGCGACTCTGTCCAGGGGCGGTGTCGCAGGGGATCGTCGTAGAATCGCCCAAGCGCCCATTCCCGCCTCGTCGTCCAGCACGAGGAGCTGCGTGTCCGCATGATCGGCCAGACGCTCCTGCATGACCGGATCACCGACCGGCTCGGGGCCGGGGGGATGGGCGAGGTGTACCGCGCAACCGACACGAACCTCAATCGCGAGGTGGCTCTCAAGGCGCGGCTCGATCGGGGGGCGATCCCCCTCGAGGAGGCCCTCGAGATCCACCGGCAGATCGCGGAGGCGCCGAAGAAAGCCCACGCCCCCTTGAAGATGAGAAGCTCCACTCGGTCCGGACCGAGTTCCTCGACTCGGCGGTCGACTCCGTCCGGACGGAGTCTGCAGTGGCTGCTGGAGCGCTGAAGTGGACCCCATTCTCATCCTCCTCCGTGTCGTCCACGTGGTCGGCGGCGTGTTCTGGGCTGGCGCCATCCTGTTCGTCGTCCACTTCCTCGAGCCGGCGGTGCGGCACGCAGGCCCGGACGGGACGAAGGTCATGCAGGCGTTGCGGAAGCGGCACTACCTCGAGGTGATACCGGTGGTCGCGGCCCTGACGCTTCTCTCCGGGTTCGCGCTCTACTGGCGGGTGTTCGGGCGTCTGCACCCCGGGCCGGGCGCCTCCGGAACCGAGCTCGTCCTCGGGCTCGGCGGCCTCGCGTCGCTCGTGGCGTTCGTGATCGGCGTGACGCTGCTTCGGCCCTCGGCTCTCCGCATCGGTGCTCTGGGAGCCGGGCTGGCCCAGGCGCCGGCCGGGCGGCAAGCGGCTCTCCAGGAGGAGATCGGCCGTCTCCGCGCCCGCATGCGCAACAGCGGCCGCTGGATCGCGGCGCTCCTCGGCATCGCCATCCTCTCGATGGCGGTCGGCCGGTACCTCTAGACGCCCTCACTCACCTTACTGGGTCCAGCCGACGGTTCGAGACCTGGTCGCCACGCTGGCCGATGCAGTAGAGGGCGGTGCCGGTCCGCAGGAACAGCTGTCCTCGGGCAGCGACGGGAGCGCTGAGCGTGAACCCCTCGAGAGCGTTCTCGGCCAGAAGCTCGAAGTCGGGCCCCGCCTTGACGACGCTGGTGAGCGCGTCCTCGTTCGTCACGTAGAGCTTGCCGTCGGCGAGGAGCGGCGAGGAGCTATACGTCCCGACCGCCAGGCGCTGCGGACCGTAGACGTTCCTCCCGGTCCGGAGATCGAAACACCACAGGATGCCCTTGTCGGTGACGACGTACAGCAGGCTTCCGTCGGTGGCGGGCGTGGGGACGTCGGGCCCCCGGTCGAAGGTCCAGAGGCGGTGGGTGTCGGTCACGTCGCCGCGACCGAAGGCCCGCAGGACCACCATTGGCTTCACCCGGCTCGGGGCCACCACGAGGTCGCCCACGGCCACGGGGGAGGCGATGATGCGATAGTTGCCTTCGTTGTTCGGGTTCAGGCCGGCGTCGCGCCAGAGCTCCTGTCCGGTGGCGGGATCGTGGCCCGTCACCACATCTCCGCCGGTCAGCACGATCTCGGTGGCGCCGTCCCGCCGGGCCACCGCCGGCGTGGTGTACGCGTCCGGGGACTCGCGGATGGCCGAGGTCGGGCGCTTGACCCGGAAACGGGTCTTCCCGGTGACGGGGTCCACGCCGAGGAGGTACGACGGGTCGTCGGTCTTCATGCCGTGGATCACCGGCACGTACAAGGTCCCGTCGTGGAGGAGGGGAGAGCTGCCGTAGCCCCACTGGAGGCCGAACGCTCCGTAGTCCTCCTGCAGGTTCCGGGCCCAGAGCTCCTCGCCTTCGAGGGTGAAGCCCTTGAGGGTGCCGTTGCCCGTCATGACGAAGACGCGCCCCTCGCCGACCACGGGCGAGGGCGTCGCCATGTTGTGCTTCCGGTGGGCGTGACCCTCGGCCGAGCCCACGGGTCGCCTCCAGGCGACGGTCCCGTCCCGGCGGTCCACACACCACAGGAAGACCCGGTCGCCGTCGACCAGGTTGAGGAAGACCCGGTCTCCGCTGACGATGCTGGTGGAGCCTCCAGGGCTGGGCAGGGGGAGGACCCAGGCGAGGTTCTCGCCGGCGCTCCAGCGCTCGGGCAGGCCGGTCTCCGGGCTCGCGCCCGTGCGCTCGGGTCCCCGCCAGTTCTCCCAGTCGGCCCTCGCCGACCCCAGCGCCGACACCACGGCCAGGATAGCGGTCGCCACGGCCACACGAAGAACGCTGGGCATACGGTCCTCCGGCGCGCCGCGGCGTCCAGCCCGGAGCCGGGGCGCAGAAGAGTGGGGTTTTGGGTATTATGGCAGGAAAGCCTCAAAGCCCGGGATCCTTCGTTCCGAAGATCCGTTTCTTCGAGGAGAGGAGACGTGCCATTGACGAGGAAGGTCTTCAGCCTCGCCCTGCTCTGCCTCGCGGCGAGCGTCGCCCACGCCCAGCGCACGACGAACTCGATCGTCGGTGAGGTCCAGGGACCGAACGGGGCCACCCTGCCCGGGGTCACGGTCACGGCCCACCACCTGGAGAGCGACCTCGTGCGCGAGGTGGTGACCGGCGTCGACGGCGAGTTCATCGTCGCCGCGCTCCCCCTGGGGACCTACGAGGTGCGGGCGACGATCGACGGCTTCCGCCCCGTGGTTCAGCGGCCCATCCACCTCGAGCTGGGGACCACCGTCGTCCTCAGGCTGACCCTCGACGTGGGGGCCGCCGAGGACGAGATCACCGTGGTCGCGGACTTCACGGGGGTCCAGACCCGGTCGGGGGAGCTGAGCTTCCTCGTCGACGAGGACCAGATCCGCGACCTGCCCCTGAACGGACGCAACTACACCGACCTCGTCTTCCTGCAGCCGGGGGTGATCGCCTTCCCCTACCGGGACGGGGGCTCGGTGGTGGCCCACGGGCTGGGCGCGAGCATCAACGGTCAGGACCCGCGCTCCAACGTGTACCTGCTGGACGGCACCCTGATGAACGACTTCACCAACAGCCCCGCCGGGAGCGCCGCCAGCACCGCCCTCGGGACCGAGATGGTGCACGAGTTCCGGGTGGAGACGAACACCTACTCCGCCGAGTACGGGCGCAACTACGGCGGCCAGATCAACGTCATCACCAAGTCCGGCTCCAACGACCTCCACGGCAGCGTCTTCGAGTACCACCGCAACGACGCGCTCGACGCGCGCGACTACTTCGACGGCGACGAGAAGCCCGACTTCCGCCGCAACCAGTTCGGCTTCACTCTGGGTGGGCCGATCCGCAAGGGACGCACGTTCTTCTTCGTGGGCTACGAGGGGCTCCGCGAACGCCTGGGCCGGACGATCCAGACCGTGGTGCCCAACGAGGCCTCTCGCCTCGGTGTCCTCCCCGACCCCGCCCGCCCCGGTGGCACCATCCAGGTCCCGGTGGACCCGGCGGTCCGGCCCTACCTCGACGAGTACCCGCTGCCCAACGGAGCAGAGCTCGGAGGAGGGCTGGCCGCCTACACGTTCCCCTTCTCGCAGGACATCGACCAGAACTACTTTCAGGTGCGTCTGGATCAGAACGTCGGTCGGAGCGACCAGCTCTTCGTCCGCTACACCTACGACGACGCGGACCAGCTCCTGCCCACGGACTTCCCCCAGTTCCCGCGGACGTTTCTCTCGACGAACCAGTTCCTGACCGCCGAGTACCGACGCAGCGTCTCGAGCCGCACCCTGGCGACGTTCCGCTTCGGGTACTCGCGCACCCGGATCGGCCAGGACGTCGAGGCCAACACCCTCCAGCCCCTGCCGCCGTTCGTGCCCGGCCGACCCGTCGCTCGGGGACATCGACATCGGGGGCATTCCGCGCTTCGGGCCGCAGATCTCCGCCGACGTCTCCCTGCGTCAGGACGTCTTCTCTCTCCAGGGCGACCTCCTCCTGAGCCGCGGGAGGCACACCGTCACCGGCGGCGTTCTCGTGGAGCGGTACCGCAACGACGAGTTCAACCCGACGTTCAGCCGGGGGCTCTACGCCTTCGGGAATCTCGAGGGCTTCCTCGGGAACCGCCCCCTGCGCTTCATCGGCCTCACGCCGGAGGGCGACCTGGAGCGGAACTGGCGCTCGACCCTGCTCGGGGCCTACGTGCAGGACCAGGTCCGGCTCGGGGGCAACGTCACCGTGAACGCGGGCCTGCGCCTCGAGTACGCGACCCTGCCCGAGGAGCAGGGGGGGCGGGACATCAACATGCCCGATCTCCTCGCCCCCGAGACCACCGTGGGTCCGCTCTACGACAACCCCGGCCCCAATCTCTCACCGCGGCTGAGCTTCGCCTGGGACGTCTTCGGCGACGGGCGCACCGCGCTGCGCGGCGGCTACGGCCTGTACTTCAACAACAACGTCCAGCAGAACCTCATCGTCACCATCACCAACCCGCCGTTCACGCCCCGGCCGGTGATCCCTCGGCCTGACTTTCCGCAGCCCGACTTCGCGCGGGGCGTGCCCCTCTCCATCCGTCCCATCCAGTGGGACATCGAGACCCCGCGTCTCCACGCCTGGAACGTGAACGTCCAGCAGGCGCTGCCGGGCCGCATGATCCTGACCGTGGGCTACGCCGGGTCCCGGGGCCGAAACCTGCTCCGCAACGGCGACGTCAACGTCCCGGTCCCGGAGACGCTCCCGGACGGCACCGCTTTCTATCCGCCGACCGTCTCGCGGCCGAACTCCAGCTTCTCCGCGATCGAGCTGAAGAGCAGCGACGGTGCAGTCCTGGTACGACGCCCTGATCGTCGAGCTGCGCCGGATGTCCGCGGGGGGCCTGAGCTTCCAGTCCTCCTACACCTTCTCCCGCAACATCGACACCACCCAGGCCTCGACCTTCTTCTCCGACTCGACCAACGGCAACGTGTCCTGGATGCCCGAGTTCGCCAACCCCGACTACAACCGGGGCCTCGCCGACTACCACGCCAAGCACAACTGGATCGTCAACTTCACCTGGGACCTGCCCCTTGCCCGCGAGTCGAGCGGCGTCGCTCACGCGCTGTTCGCCGACTGGCAGCTGGCGGGGATCGGTCGATACCGGAGCGGGCCGCCTCTCACCGTGTTCGTCCAGGCCAACCGCTCACGCTCGCTCTGGTTCCCCTCCCTCGGCCCCGGCATCGGCCCGGACCGGCCCAGCCTCGCGCCCGGGCCGGACGACCGAGGACGCCGTCCTGGGCAGCCCCGAGCAGTGGTTCGATCCCACTGCGTTCGTCCTGCAACCGGCGGGGACCATGGGCGACACCGGCCGGGGGGCCTTCGTCGGCCCGGACCTCCGGGTCCTGGACCTGGCGCTCGTGAAGAGGATCCACTGGGGCCGGCTGGGGCCCGCCGGCCTCGTCGAGCTGCGCGTCGAGGCCTTCAACGTCTTCAACCGGGCCAACTTCAGCACCCCGAGCCTGCTGGCCTTCGCCGGGACCAGCGACGGCGAGGCCCCCCTGCCCACCTTCGGCCGCATCCGTCAGACCACCACCTCGGCGCGCCAGATCCAGCTCGGCGTCCGGGTCCAGTTCTAGGCGGGCCTACGGGGATTCCCCGGACACCCTGCAGGGCTCCCGTCCGCCGGGGGTGAAGTCACGTATGGTGTCCCCCCCGAGACTCCTCACTCCTTGCGCTCGTAGTTGGCGGGAGGGTCGTAGAGGCCCGCGGGAGGGGCCTCCTCGGCGATCGACACGAGCCGGGTGGTGATGCGGACCGGGCCCACCGTCATCTCCTGGAGCACCGGATAGCCCGGGAGCCCGGCCAGGCTCTCGAGCCAGCTCATGCCCATGGCCTTGGCCACGCTCCTCGCGTAGGCACGATAGACCTCGAGGTCGACGTCGACGTCGGTGCTCATCCACAGGATCGCGTGTCCGGTCTCTCCCGGAGCGACCTCGAAGTCGAGATCGTAGCGCTCGGCCGACCACCGGCCGATCTCCCGGGTCTCACCGGACTTCTTCACGATCGGCGCCGGCCCGGCCGGTGCCTCGCGCCTCTCGATCCTGATCACGTTGTAGCTCTTCTGCGCGTCGTTGATCAGGTAGGCCTCCCCGCGGTCCAGGCGGCTGATCATGCGCCCGTCCGGGGTCAGGCGAGACGACCGGTCCTTGCCGAACCAGAGAGTCGTCTCGGTCGTCGTGTCGCTGTTCCGCTCCCCCATCGTGAACTGCGTGCGTTCCTCGCTCGTGATCCGTGTGTCCGCGGTGGCGAGGCCGACGGCGGAGACGAGCACCCCCAACGAGAGACCGACGGCCGAGAATGGGCGCATGGGGGCCTCCTTCGTGCAGGGTCTGATTTCGGGATTTCGGGGACACAATACAGGATTCCATCCGTGCACGGGAGTCGTCCGTCGCGGCATCCGGTCCTGCCGGGAGACGACGGCCTCCGCCCGCTGGCGAGAGAGAGCTTGCCCCCGCCTCCGACCTCCCCCATCATGGCAGGAAAGACCGGAGACAGACCATGAAGCGTCCTGCAGTCCTGCTGGTCCTCGGGGCCTTCGCTTCGCTTGCGGCGTCCGCCCCGGCGCCGTCGAGTGGGGGATGGCCCCAGTTCGGTGGTCCCACCCGGGACTTCCGGGCGAACGCCTCGGGCCTGGTCCCCTGGGGGAGCGAAGGCCCCACGGTGATCTGGGAGCGGGAGCTGGGTGACGGCTACTCGAGCATCGTCGCTGGAGATGGCGTGCTCTACACGATGTACACGCCGTCGGTGTGGTTGGGTCTGACCACCGCCGACGAGGAGCGGGTGATCGCCCTCGACGCCGCCACTGGCGAGACCCTCTGGGAGCAGGGGAACCCCGTCACCATGCGGTCGTCCATGAAGATGGAGTACGGGCCCGGTCCCCACTCGACGCCCCTCCTTACGGGAGGACGGCTCTTCACCGTGGGCGTGGTGGGCCGTCTCCAGGCCCTCGAGCCGAAGACGGGTGCGGTCCTCTGGTCCCGTGAGCTCTGGGACGAGATGAACGGCAAGGTCATGGACCGGGGCTACTCCTGCAGCCCTCTCGCGTGGCGCGACACCGTGGTCGTCGCGGTGGGGGGCGACGGGCCAGGCCTCGTGGCCTTCGACCAGAAGGACGGGTCCGTCCGCTGGAAGAGCCCCCGCTTCGACGTGTCCCCCTCGTCGCCCGTTCTCGTGGACGTGGGAGGCCAGGAGCAGATCGTCTTCTTCGCGGTCGACGAGGTCATCGGCTTCGAGGCCGAGACGGGACGACGCCTCTGGCGCCACCCGCACCAGACCACCTACGGCCTCAACATCGTCCTCCCGGTGATGGGCGAGGGCGGGATGCTGGTCGTCTCCTCCGCCTACAGCGGCGGGACGCGGGCGCTGCGCCTCGGCCGCGACGGAGACGCGACGACGGTCGACGAGCTCTGGTTCAACAACCGGATGCGCGTGCACCACGGCAACTTCATCCGCATCGACGACCACATCTACGGCTCGAGCGGAGATTTCGGGCCGACCCCTCTCAGCGCGCTGGACCTCCGCACGGGCGAGGTGGTCTGGCGGGACCGGGCTTTCGCCAAGGCCAAGCTCGTCCACGCCGACGGTCGGCTGATCGTCCTCGACGAGGACGGGAACCTCGGCATGGTCACGGTGAGCCCGAAAGGACTCGAGGTCCAGGCGCGGGCCGAGGTCTTCTCCGGCCGGTCCTGGACGCCCCCGACCCTCGTGAGCACACGTCTCTATCTCCGCGACCGCAAGCAGATGATGGCATTGGACCTCTCCCGCGAGCGCCGGGCCACGGCCCGCTTCCGCGGATGGTAGGTCGACCCGATGAAGCTGCTTTCGATCCTGCGTCACGCCAAGTCGAGCTGGGGCGACTCCTCGCTCGACGATCACGACCGGCCGCTGAACAAGCGCGGCCTCCGCGACGCACCGCGGATGGGAGAGCTGATCCGGGAGCAGGGCCTGGTGCCCGACACGATCCTCTGCTCCACGGCCCGACGCGCCCGGGACACCGCCCTCGCGGTGGCCGCGGCGGCGGGTTTCCCGGACGAGGTGCGTTTCACGCGCCGCCTCTACGGGGCGGATCCGGCCACCTTTCTCGAGGCGCTGCGGGCGCTGCCCGACGTCGCCGCCCACGCCCTGGTCATCGGTCACAACCCCGGGCTCGAGGAGCTCCTGGCCGCGCTGGTCGGGGCCTCGCACACTCTCCCGACCGCGGCCCTCGCCGTCGTCGAGCTCCCCATCGAGAGCTGGAGTGAGCTCGATCCGCCACCGGTCGGCTCGCTCCGTGCGCTCTGGAGGCCGAGGGAGCTCGCCGGCTAGCTTTCACCGCCGCCGGGTGGTGGGCCGGGGGTCTCACCCGGCCCGGCCAGGGACAGCGCGTCCTCCGGGCACTGCGTCACGCACGCGTGACAGGCGAAGCAGGCGTCGCGGTCGCGGAAGGTGGTCTTCCGATCCGGGCTCAGCTCCCCGAACACCCCCACCGGGCAGATCTCGAAGCAGCTCCGGCAGGCCCGGCACCGATCCTCGTCCAGGGCAATCTCCCCGAGGTCCCTCTCTGTGAACGCACCGCCGAAGCCCCCGAGGCCGAGCCGGTGCATCCACACCTCGGGATCCGACCTGCGGGGCGAGGCGGTCCCGGCCAGGTCGAGCCCGGCCGCGAGGAAGATGGCGAAGGTGGCGAGGAGCCAGCCCCGGTGGGCGAGCGGGTCGGCGCGGACGAGTCCGTCCACTCCCGCCCAGACCACCGCGACCAGCACGGCCGAGAAGAGGGCCTGCCCCCAGCCCGTCCTCCCCGGGATCACGTCCATGAAGAGGTAGAGGAACGCCACCGCCGACCAGAAGAGGGCCGTGAAGCCCGGCAGGTGCTGGGGCCAGAACAGGCCCAGCACCGCCGCCATCGCCAGGTAGACCGGGAGGTTCATGGGCAGGAGCATGTCGGCCCGGTGCGCGAGGCCGAAGTCGAACCGCCGCATGGCCTCCGTCTTCTTCTGCCCACCGTCGAGGTAGGCCGGGAGGTCCCGGGCGTCCACGGGGCCGAAGCGGGCATGGAATCCCGTGGCTTCCCGGATGGGTCCGCTCTCGACGCCCGGCGCGGACAGCGCGGGGAGGATGAGCCGCCGGTGGGCGACCTGGTCCGCCAGCCTCGACGTCTTCACCGCGTCGATGACGCGGTGGTGGGTGAGAAGCCCTCCCGCGGCCGCGCACCAGACGTTGATCCCGCCGGAGTTCGCGACCAGGAGCCAGACGCTCCGGCCCCGCAGGGCGCGCCTCACCCGGGCGACGGTGAGGGAGAAGTTGGCGGTGACGACGACCGGAGAGCTCTCGTCCGGGTCGCCGATGCGCGAGAGCCCGGTGGGCGCGGCGCGGGGCAGCCAGCGGCAGAGGTACGCGACGATCCAGTCGAGGACCGCCTTCACGGCCTCGACTCCTTCACCGCCAGCAGGTACAGGAGGCTTCCAAGGGCGGTGCGCTTCTCCTTCTCGACGTGGAAGCCGGCCGCAGACACGAGGCCGGGGAGTCCGTCCACGGGCTGGGTGGTGGTCTGGGTCAGGGCGAAGGTCAGGAGGAGGAGGGGAATCCGCACCGCGCCGTGCACGAGCCTCTCGCCTCGGCGCTCGGGCGTCACCTCGTCGACGAGGCCGAGCCGGCCCCCGCGCCGGAGGACGCGGAAGGAGTGCCGGAGGGTCCAGGCCCTCTCCTCCCCCGACAGCTCGGAGAAGACGAGCGTGGCCGCGACGACGTCGAAGGAGGCGTCCTCGATGGCATCCATGCACGACACCCCTCGCTCCTCGAGCCGGACACGGTCGGAGACCCCGGTGCTCTCGATCCTGTGGCGCGCCATCGCCAGCATCGGTCCCGAGACGTCGAAGGCGACGACCTCCGCGCCCTTCCGTGCGGCGAGGACGGTCAGGGCCCCCGTCCCGCATCCGATCTCCAGCACCCGCATCCCCGGCTGCACCGCGTCCTCGACCAGGCGCCGGCGGGCCCGGTCGGCAGTGCCCAGCGAGAGCAGGGTGATGCCCCGGTCGTAGCGCTCCGGTTGGGACTCCAGGATCTTCATGTACACGTAGCTGGACACACGCGCCTCGGTTTCGGGGACACAATACCCAATTCGGGCGCCTGTGGTGAGAGATGGACACGAGGCGCCGGGGTTGCGTAGCCTGGAAAGATGAGGCTCTGGGCTGCCCTCCCCCTGGTCGCCCTGACGACGACCGTCATCGCGCAGGAGCGGGTTCGGCCCGCCAAGGGGGTCTTCCTCGTCGCGGAAGCGCGGATCGACAGCGGGCCGTTCGAGCGAAGTGTCGTGCTCCTCCTTGCTCACGGAGAAGAAGGCACGCTCGGACTGATCGTGAACCGGCCCACCGACATCCCGCTCTCGGACGCCCTCCCCGACCTCGCCGAGAGCGAGGTCGCGCACCATCTCTATCTCGGTGGCCCCGTCGCCGTCGAAGGGCTCCTCGTCCTGTTCCGCAGCGACACGCCCCGGCCCGGTGCCCAGCACGTCATGGGGGACGTGTACTACAGCGGCGAGCGTGATGTCCTCGAAGAGCTCCTGAGGAAGGGGAAGAAGAGCAGTGAGCTCCGGCTCTTCTTCGGCCACTCGGGCTGGGCTCCGGGGCAACTCGACCAAGAGCTGCGCAAGGGCGCCTGGGACGTCCTTCCTGCCGACGCACTGACGGTCTTCCGGGTCGAACCCGAGCGCATGTGGGAGCACCTGAAGGGAAGCGGCCGCTCGGTGGCCCGCGGACCGAGCCTCCGCCCGTGATCGGGGGGGCCGCCGCCCCGCGCGGTCATTGCGACGAGAGACGGTAGGGACCGGAAAAGCATGCATCGGAGGCGGGGATGCATCGACTCGGCGTGGGAACGACGCTGCCGGGGGCCGCTGCGCTCGGAGAATCCGGCCCAGGTCTCACGGGTGGAGATCGACTACACCCCTTGAACCGTGTCCCGAGCGGCGGTCAGACCAGGCGGAACAGCCACACCACCGCCGCCACCGCTCCGAGCAGGAAGAGCGCGACGACGAAGGCCCCGACGACCGCCGCGAGGAGCTGACCGGGACCTCCCAGCGCCGGGCGGGGCGGCTCCCAGGAATCTTCGATGTCCTCGCCCTCGAAGGGATCGAAATCTTCGGGCTCGCTCGGGCTCACGGGTGCGCCGGATCGCTCATCGTCATCTCCGATTCAGGACACCATATCGAACTCGGACGTCGGCGTCTCGCCGACCGCCGGCCCGAGACCGTATGTCACCGCCCTCGTCGAGCGGGCCTCCCGGCGCCCACCGCGGCCCGTGGTAGGCTCCCTCCAGGGGAGCGTCCCGTGCGGACGTGACCAATCCCCTGGAGCATCATCGTGGCTGAGGCCCTCGCCCCCGGAGCACGTGTCGGCTCGTACGAGGTCCTCGACCGTCTCGGGACGGGCGGCATGGGCGTCGTCTACCGGGCCCGCGACACCCGGCTGGGGCGGACGGTGGCCCTGAAGATGCTGCGCTCCGACGACCCGGAGCTCCTGCGTCGGCTCGACCGGGAGGCGCGCGCCGCCTCCGCCCTCAACCACCCCAACATCGTCCAGATCTACGACGTGGGCGAGGCCGCGAGCCAGGCGGGCGAGCACTACGTTGTGATGGAGTACGTGGAGGGAGAGACCCTGAGGCCTCGCCTGGCGCGGGGCCCCCTGCCCATTCCGGAGCTGCTCGACCTGGGCGCCCAGCTCGCGGACGGGCTGGCCCGGGCCCACCGCGCCGGGATCGTCCACCGCGACCTGAAGCCGGAGAACCTCATGGTCACTCCGGACGGCCTCTTGAAGATCCTGGACTTCGGGCTCGCCAAGGTCCTCCCCGCTCCCCTGGGCGACCTCGACGCGAAGGAGACGCTGACCCGTCACGGGACGCAGGCCGGGACGCTGCTGGGCACGCTCGAGTACATGTCCCCCGAGCAGGCGGCCGGCCGCCCCGTGGACAGCCGGACGGACCAGTTCGCGGTCGGCGTCATCCTCGCCGAGATGGCCACGGGGCGGGCGCCCTTCCACCGCGACACGCCGGCCGAGGTGCTGGCGGCGGTGATCGAGCGGGAGCCGGAGCCGCTCCGCCGGCTGCGAGCGGACGCGCCGCCGGCTCTCGAGGCCGTCGTCACCCGCTGCCTGCGGAAGGACCCCGGACAACGCTTCGCCAGGACCGACGAGCTCGCCGCCGAGCTGGCCACCCTCGCGGGCCGCTCGCGTGCCGGCTCGCGGGCGGGGACGTCGCGGGAGCCCGTCGGCGGCGGTCGCGCCGTCACGGCGGAGGTCGTGGCCGCGCCCCGGGACGCGCAGTCCTCCCTCTATCACGTGCAGAAGGGCGCTCACGGCCGGGTCCGCCGCTACGACGAGGGCGAGCTCGCCCGTCAGATCCGCCGCGGCCGCCTGACCGGTGTGGAGCTGGTCCGACGGGACGACGAGGAGAGCTGGCAACCCCTGTACGAGAGCCGCGTCTTCCGTCGTGAGGTCCCGGCCGGGGACCCGCGGGACGCGGCCCGCGGGCGCCTCCTGCGCGCCCTCGGCGGGCACTTCACCGGTTTCTTCATCGTGGGGGTCGTGATGTACGCGACCCAGGGCCACCTCCCGTTCTGGATGGCGATCTGGGGGGCGGTCCTCGCCGTGCAGGTGGCCGGCACCCTTCCCGCGGCCTGGCCGCTCCTCTTCCGGCGCCGTCTCGCAGGACGGGCCCGGCGCTCGCCCGGCCGTGGCCGTCGCCGACCCCGCCGCCCGCCTCCGCTGCCGTCGCCGAAGGAGGACCAGGTGCCCTCGGCGATCGCCCAGGAGGCCGCGCGGGTGCGCACGCTGATCAAGCAGCGCGGGGGAGACGACGCCCCACGCCTGCTGGACGAGGTGGACGGGATCGTGAAGCTGACGGGGGAGCTGGCCCGATGGCAGGCGGACCTCGCGGAGCAGACGTCCGACACCGAGCGCGCCGCCCTCGCCACCGCGGTCTCGGGCGCGAAGGCCTCGCTCGAGCGCGCCAGCCAGGCCCAGGACCGGCGCTTGTTCGAGCGCCAGCTCGACGTGCTGCGCCGGCGCGAGGAGGCGATCGCCAAGGCCGTGCGCGTCCTCGCGCGCCTGCGTGCTCGGCGCGAGCTGGCCGAGCACCAGCTCAAGCAGCTCCGTCTCGACCTCTCCCGCGGGGCCGCGGTGGGGCTCGACGTCCCGGAGCTGTCCTCACGCCTGCAGTTCATCCGGCACGAGGTCGACGCCCGGGAGGAGGTCGAGGAGATCGACGCCGCCACCGACTGAGTCACGGCCCAGGCTGGGCGCGGAGCTGGCGGTAGCCGAAGAAGAGGAAGAGGACGACAGTGGCCGCCAGGAGGACCGTCGTCGAGGGGCGGTTCCGGAGTCGCGGTCCGATCCAGTCGGGCCGACCGTTCAGGAGCAGCAGCGTGGCCGCCAGCAGCGGCATGAAGAGGGCCCCGAAGACCGCGTAGACCTTCTGGACCTCGCGGAAGCTGAAGAGCAGTCCCAGCATCGGAACCACCGCGAGGACCCAGAGATAGGCCCGGTAGGGGCGACTGTGCGCGTCGACCTCCGATGAGGGGGCGCCGCCGGAGTCCCGCTGGACGACGCGCCAGTAGTCCGCGAAGAGGGAGGGCACGGCCTGCCAGACCCCGAGCAGGCTGGAGAAGAAAGCGCCGAACGCTCCGAGGAGGAACGCCCACCGACCCCCTTCCCCCAGGGGCGCCGCGAGGGCGTCGGCCAGGCGCACGACGAGCCCGGCGCCCTGTCCCTCCACCTCGATGGTGCTGCCGATCACGACCATGGCCACACCGAACACCGCGGTCATCACGTAGGCGGTGGCCAGGTCGATGCGGCAGAGGGCCAGGTCGTCGGCCCCCGCGCGGCCCTTCTCGCGGATCCAGTACCCGTAGCACAACATGGTCAGCGTGCCCCCGACCCCGCCCATGAGGGCGACCGTCCAGCCGAGCCCCTCGCCGCCGGCCCGGGGAATGCGAGGAACGAGGATCCCCCGGGCGACGGCGCCCCAGTCGTCGCACAGCAGGACCGCGGTGATCGTCACGGTGACGAACATCACTCCGATGCACAGGGCCATCACCCGCTCGAAGAGCGAGAAGCCGCCGCCGAGGACCAGCGCCACCCCGAGGAGGCTCGACGCCACCCCGAAGACGACCTTGCCGGTGGCGGCGTCGGCGAACACCGGGACGATCGCGTGGATCGCCACACCGCACGCGCTCATGAGCGCCGAGCCCACGAAGAAGCTCCAGAGGAGGAAGTAGACGCCGAAGACGAGGTGGGCGGGACGGCCGAGACGCCGCAGCGCTCCCTCCAGCAGCGTCTCGCCGGTGGCCAGCTGCCAGCGCGCCAGCCCCTCGTTCATGACGAACTTCAGGAAGGCCCCGAGGAGCACGGCCCACAGGACCGTCACCCCCAGGCGGCTGCCGGTGAAGGCGGCGGTGGCCAGGTCCCCGGCCCCGACACCGGTGGCGGCGACCAGGAGGCCGGGGCCGACCAGGACCAGGACCCGCGGGGTTCGGTTGGCTCGCCCCGGGGACCGTTCGGTGCCGTCGGTGGCGCGCTCGGAAGACATGACGTGGGTGAGGGTACACTGCCCACGTCATCGAGCGAGAGGAGGGCCGGCTGACACACCGCGCGTTCGTCGATTGTGCGGATTCCGCGCCGGGCGGGTCGCTCCTGAGATTCCCCGTGGGTGGCAGTCGAGACAGAAGACCGCACCGCGCAGCCCACGGACAGGGTTTCGGGGGACCCGCGACGAGATCCTCCCATCCCTCGAACGAAACGGACCTGCGAGCGGCGGCCCCGCTCAGCCCTGGGGCTTGTAGTGGAGCACCATGTAGGCCCCGGTCGCGGCGAGCAGGAAGCCCACGTAGAGCATGGGGCTGGGCGCGGTCTTCGGTGGGTGCTCCCACATCGAGTAGAAGACGTTGACGATGGGCGCCCCCGCGAAGACGAGGGGCATGACCCAGAGCGGCGTCCCGCCCGCGCGGAAGGCGTAGATGACACACACCGCGCCGAGGGCGCCGAGGACGCCGGCGAAGGTCGACAACGTCATCGCCCGCGCTGGTGAAGCCCTTGAGCTGGCCCTGGGAGGCGAGGCTCGCGAGGGGCACGAGCACGCCGACCAGGAAGTAGGCGAAGCCCACGAAGAGGAACGCCTTCAGTGGGTTCCCGAGGGCCACCTGCCCCTTGTGCAGCATCGGGCCGTAGAGCCCCCAGGTGAGGACCGCGCCCACGACGAAGAAGATCCAGCTCATCTCGACCCCTTTCCCGGGCGGCGGCGCCGCCACGCCGGCCGCCCCTGTCTCGCCCTCGAAACGCAGAAACGCCAACGTGTCGACGTCCTTGACCAGCACGCCCTCGTCCAGCACGACCGGGTGGGCCCACGTCGGGCTCTCCGCCACCCGCCAGGTCCGCTGCGGAGCGAACGCCTCCGTGCCCAGCGGCACCACGATCAGCTCCGACCCGGTGGTGAGCAGGAACAGCCTCCCGCCTCCGGCCAGGATCGCCGCGTTGTCCCCCTGCCGCCCGTCCGAGAGCCAGAGCGTCTGTCCCGTCGCCGCGTCGAGGGCGAAGAACTGTCCCCGCCTGCGGTGGGAGAATCCGTAGAGGGCCCCGTCTGCCAGCACCGGCGTGCTCATGTAGCACGCCACCTCTTCGTTCTCCCAGACGGGCTCGGTGGTCCAGCCGGAGGCGGTCTTCACCACCTTCACCGCGCGGCACCGGGTGATCGAGCCCGGAGTAGATGATCGTGTCGCCGCGCACGATGGGCGTCACCGCGTTCTGGACCCAGGACGTGGTGAACGGAAGCCTCCACAGCAGCGTGCCGTCGTCGGCGGACACCCCCACGAGGAAGGACTCGGAGAAGGTCACGACCTGGCGCACGCCCTCGATCTCGGCGACGACCGGGGAGGCGTAGCCCGGCCCGTCGCCCTTCCAGGCCCACGCGACCTCCCCGGTGGCCGCGTCGAAGGCGGAGAGGGCCCCGTCGCCCGGGGCCGCCCACGTGGGCGATCACGTGTCCGCCGTCCACGACCGGCGACATCGCGGTGCCGTAGAGCGGCGAGGTGTCGGGGAACTGCGCGCCGAACTCCTTCCGCCAGAGCTCTCGCCCGTCGCCCGCGTCGTAGCACGAGAGGATCCCGCTGATGCCGAGCGTGCAGACCCGGCCGTCGGCCACGACCGGCGTCCCCTTGGGACCCTTGCCGTGGGCGCGGGCGGCGGAGTTCATCTCGTAGGGCGCCGGGTAGGTCTGCCGCCAGATCGTCTCGCCGGTGGCGAGGTCCAGGGCCCGGACGACCTCCTCCTCACCCTCGCGGGAGAAGACGTACACACGGTCGCCGACCACGACCGGGCGAGGCGTGTCCCTCGCCGACCGTCGACCTTCCAGCCGGGGCTCAGCGACTCGGGCCAGTCGCTTCGTGCCTCGAGGCCCGGAATGCGCCCGTCGCGCCCCGGGCCCCGCCACTGGGGCCAGTCCGCGGCCTCCAGCCCCGCGGCCAGCAGGACAAGCGAGAACGGTCGAGTGCGCCTCTCAAGGCGACCTCCTACTCGGAACGCAGCGACTCCACGAGGGGGAGACGTTGGATGAACGAGACCGCGAGCCACGAGACGATGAGCGCCGGTCACGGCCAGGGCCAGCGAGGAGCAGGCCCACGATCCCGAGCGGCAGCCCGCCTCGCCGCTCGAGCAGCACCGGAGCGATGGCCACCAGCGCGGGGACGGCCCCGGCCAGGAAGCCGAGGCCGACGAGCGCGGCGTTCTCGGCCAGGACCATCCGCGTCACGTGGTCGCGCCGGTAGCCCACCGCGCGCAGCAGGGCGAGCTCGCCGCGCTGCTCGAGGGCGTTGCGCACGAGCACGGTGGCCAGGCCCACGATCCCGAGGAGGAGCCCCAGGGCCCCGAGGGCCTGGAACGTGGCGATGTAGGTGTTCTCGACGCTGTGGAAGTCGTGCAGGCGCTGGGCGGTGCCGCTCACGTCGAAGCCGAAGTCCGCCAGGCGCGACTCGAGGGCCTGGCTCACCGCGGTCTCCCGGTCCGCCGGCACGTCGAAGAGGAAGAACGGGTAGCCGCTCTCCTCCGGGAAGGCCTCGAGGAAGTGTCGCTCGCCCATGAGGATCTCGCTCTGGAAGAGCCCCGGGGCCAGGGTCCCCACGAAGCGCACCCGCACCCCGGTGTCGCCCAGCGTCATGACGTCGCCCAGCTTCCGGTGGAGGATGTAGGTGAGCGAGCCGGCGTCGGCGACCACCGGGATGGCCCCGTCGGCGTCGCGCGCGCGCTCGAGGAGGCGCCAGGGGTTGGCGTGCTCCTCGGGGGTCTCCGCCAGGGTCGACTGGAAGCGGAAGCGCTCCTCCGCGAGAAAGGTCGGGGTGGGCGCGAGGACGGTCGGCTCGCGAGGCTGGTAGAGGTTCAGGCAGCTCGCGTCCTCGCCGCGCCGCGCGCGGAAGCGGGCGACGGCCACGCCGTCCAGGTCGCCCTCCTCGAGCCCGAGGGCGGCACGGCCCTCGGCGGTGGTGAGGTCGTGGTGCAGCGGCACGAGCGACCAGGCCATCAGCCGGTAGCCGCCGCTCTCGCCCTTGGGATCCGCGACGTCGCTCGCGCCGTCCTTCCGGAAGGACCCCACCGACACGATCACGAACGTGGCGGCGGCGACCAGCGCGATGCAGAGGACGCTCCGTCCCGGGCGGAACGGCAGCCCCCGCACCCCGAGCGCCCGCACGCTCCCGAGGGCGGCGGCGGCCCGGGGGCGCCCGCCCACGACGCGTCGGGCGAAGAGGAGCGCGGCGACGAGCAGGAGGCCCCCGGCGCCGAAGAAGCCGGCGGTCGGGGAGACGGCCCCGGCGGCGGAGGCCGCGAGCAGCCCCGCGGCGAGGATCACCAGGGCCCAGGGGAGCAGGGCGCGACCGCGCGCCTTCGCCGCCGACCAGGGCTCGAGGGCCCCGGCCAGCAGGTTGCGGGGCGAGAGGCGGCGCAGGTCTCGCAGCGTCCAGGCCACCGCGCCCACTGCGGCCAGGACGGCTCCGATCGCCCCCAGCAGGGGAGACAGGGGCCCGAGGTGGAGGGTGAGGTCGCGAGTGCCCAGGTCCACGGTCCACAGGGTCGCGCAGCGCCCAGAGCACGAGGGCGGCGTAGGCGGCCGCGGCCAGCATGCCGAGGAGGCCGCCCAGCGACGGAGAGCACCAGGCCCTCGCCCAGGTACAGGCGCCGCAGGCGCGCCGCCGAGAAGCCGAGGGCCTCGAGCAGGCCGACCTCGCGCAGGCGCTGCTCGAGGCCCAGGCGGAAGAAGAGGCCGGCCAGGAGCAGGGCGGCCACCACCAGGAAGAAGCTGAAGTAGACGAAGTACTCGCCGAAGTCTGTCGAGCCGCGGGCGGCCTCGAGGGCGGCGCGGCGCACGGGGGTCACGACGAAGCCCGGCGGGACGGAGCCGGTCGCCCGGGTGCGCAGCTCGGCGAGCAGGGCCGCGGCGTAGCGGCGTCGCGCGTCCTCGAGGGCCACGCCCTGCCTCGGGCGCGAGGCGGAGCGAGGTCAGGCGCCCGAGGCGGTGGCCCCAGAGCTGCTGTCCGACGGCGAGAGGCACGAAGGCCTTGGGGGTCGTGCGGTGGCGGTCCCAGTAGTCCTCGTCCTTCGGGCGGAGGCGGTCCAGGTCCACCGGGAACGGCGGGTCCCAGTCCGACACGTGCAGGGACTCGGTGATGCCGGGGTAGTCGGGAACCAGGTCGCGGTCGGCGGCGATGCCCGGTCATCGGGGTGACCGCGAGCAGCTCGAAGTCCGTGCTCGCGGTCGTGAGCCGGCCTTCCTCCCCCCAGAGGAAGTAGTCGAGGGTGACCCGCGCCCCCGGCGCGGCGCCGAGGTCGGTGGCGGTCCAGTCGTTCAGGACGATCGGGGGGACCGCGCCGTGGGAGGGGGCCTCGCTCCCGGTCAGCTCGGCGAGCGTCCCCGGGTCGACCGCGGCCACGAGGGAGTAGGGCACCTCGCGCTCGCCCACGCGGATCGCGTTGGCCAGGTAGACGAAGACCTCGCTCACCTCGCAGCCCCTGGCGGGCCGCGACCGCCGGTGGCGGCCTCGGCCAGGGCGTCGTCCACGAGGCGCGTTCGTCGGTCTCGAGCTGGAGCGCCCCCGCCTCGGGCCGCGCCGCGCAGGCGCAGGCCGAGGTCCTCGAGCGTGACGGCCTCGGAGAGGGCGGCCGCGAGGTCCGCCGCGGGGGCGTCCTCCGGCCTGGCCGAGACCAGGAGCACGTTGGCGCGGCCGACCTGGTCCACCGCCCGCTGAAGCGTCTCCAGCGGCACGAACAGCCGCCCGCACCCCGCCTCGCCCGCGGGCGCAGCGAGAGCTCGCCGAGCTCGTCCCGGGTCCGCACGCCCTTCGACGGTGAGCCGCATCCCCTGGGCGGGGTCGTCGCGCCGGCCGAAGAGCGTGCTCCCCGAGCACGTCCGACGCGGCGTGCAGGCGCACGAGGACGGCGTCGCCCTCGCCCGCCCCGAGCTCGTCGGCGAGCGGCTCGCTCACGAGCGCCTCGCGCCCGCCGAGCTCGGGCGCCGTCGAGGCCGTGGAACGTCCAGAAGCGCTCGTCGACCCCGTAGACCAGGACGTCGCCGGCCCGGCGCCGGCTCGTCGCGTGGGTGGCCACGCCCCGCAGCGCCACCATCGGGCAGGAGGCGTCGACGGGCGGGCTCGCCCTCGAGCGCGGCGGCCAGTGCGTCGCGGAAGAAGCCGCGTCGACTCGACGGCGTGGGTGGTGCGTCCCCAGACGGGCCAGGGCCGTCGCGGCCAGGCTGCCGCGGACCGAGTCGCCCACGACCAGCGAGCCCCCGAGGACGGCGGCGGCCGCCGCGACCCCGAGCACGACGGCGACGTTGGGACGCCAGTAGTGGCGGAGGCTGCGGGCGAGGAGCGTGCGGGGCCGCATCACTGCGGCCTCGAGGCGCCCCTGGACGAGGCGTCGTCGGTCGCCGAAGCGCTCGGCCAGGGCCGCGCTGTGGGTGACGACGATCAGGATGGCCTGCTCGGCGGCGTGCAGCTCGAGCAGCAGGTCGGCCACCGTCTCCCGCCGAGGCCGCGTCGAGGTTGCCGGTGGGCTCGTCGCACAGGACGAGGCGCGGCTTCAGGACGAGGGCGCGGGCCAGGGCCACGCGCTGCCTCTCACCCCCCGAGAGCTCGGCCGGCCGGTGGTCGAGACGCTCGCCCAGGCCCACCCGGTCGAGCAGCTCTCGCGCGCGGGTCTCGTGGGCGCCGTTCGTCCGGCTCACCAGCGTCGGGGTGAGGACGTTCTCCAGCACCGAGCACTGGGGCAGGAGGAAGTGCTCCTGGAAGACGAAGCCGATCTGCCGGTTGCGGAAGGCGGCGAGCTCCGGCTCCGGGAGCTGGAAGGGGTCACGCTCGTCGAGGGTCACGCGGCCGCTCGAGGGCGGCTCGAGCGTCCCCAGGATGTGGAGCAGCGTGCTCTTGCCGCTTCCCGAGGGCCCCATGATGCACAGCGCCTCCCCCGGCCCCTTCGAGAACGAGACGTCGTTCAGGATCGGGAGCGCCCCTGCCGCCGTCTCGAACTGCTTCGACGACCGCCTCAACCTTCAGCATTCCATCTCTCCGGATTAGGGGTCAGGTCGTGAATGGTGAATGAGGGCCCGAAAACGTCCTCTCCGGGTGACACAATCCAACATTCACGACCTGACCCCTTCGTAGACTTCGAGGGCGCGGGTGGCCATGTGGGCGATGGAGTGGTGCTCACGGACGCCCTCGGCGCCGCGGCGGCCGAGGGCGCGGGCGGCGTCGCGGTCGGAGGCCAGGCCGAGCAGGTGCTCGGCCAGGCTCGCCGGGTCGTTCGGCTCGAAGAGCACGCCACCGTCCGTGCGGCCGAGCAGCTCCGGGAACGCCCCGTGGCGCGGCTGGACGCAGGGGACGCCGTTGGCCAGGGCCTCGAGGACGTAGAGCCCCTTCGGCTCGGCGTAGGGGCTGGGAACCGACAGGACGTCCAGGCCCTGCAGAAAGGCGATCTTGGCCTCGCGGTCGAGCGTCCCGTGATAGCGGAACTCGCTCTCGAGGCCCCACTCGCGCATCGTCTCTCGATCTCCTCGAGATACGTCCGGTGCTCGGGGAGGAGGTAGCCCGCCGCCTCGAGGCGCGCGTCGGTGAGGCCGCGGTCGTGGCGGAGGATGCGGTAGGCCTCGGCCAGGAGGTGCAGGCCCTTCTCGGGCGCGACGCGGGCCAGGTAGCCGATGGTGAAGGGCCCGTCGGTCTCCTTCTGCCCCGCCGCGCCGTGCCCGTCCAGGTTGATGCCGATGGGCACGGTGTGGACGCGTCCGCGGTCGAGGCCGAGGTAGGTGGCCATGAAGTCGGCGTAGTAGTCGCTCGTCGCCACGAAGGCGTCCACCGAAGCCGCGTGCCGGCGGATCAGCTCCTTCGCCTCCGCCCGGTGCCCGTCGCCGAGGCCTTCCAGGAAGAGGTCCTCGCCCTGGAGCGTGCAGATGACGGGTCGCTTCAGCTCCCGGCGCAGGGCCGGGGCCAGGCTGATGAGGAGCGCGTTGGGGACGATCGCGAGGTCGAAGGGCGGCAGGTGGTCGAGATACTCGAGCAGCTTCCGGAACTCCTTGGCCTGGTTTCCTTCCTCGCCCCTGAGCGTGGAGACCGTCAGCGCGCCGAGGGCGTCGGGGATCGACGGCGATGCCGCGCCCGGTCGCCGCCCGGATCACCGGCACCGCGTCCCACAGCCGGTCGAGGAAGGCCGGGGTCTTGCGAAACAGCGGCAGGTTCTGCTCGAGGTAGACGCTGATCCCCCCGAAGAACACGTGGCTGGTCGCTGACGTTGGCCTCGTCCGTGCGCGTGGGCGTGTACAGCGGGAGCAGCATGACGTCCTCGCCGCGGGCCAGGAGCTCGGTGGCGAGGGCGTTGTCCATCAGGCAGCTGCCGCAGTACATGCCGCCCGCCCCCGCCGTGATCTGGAGGATCCGCACGCGTCTACGCTCCCGCCTCGGTCGGCAGGCGGTAGCAGGCGGCCTCGGTCTCGCTGCGGACGATGAGGAGGTCGCCGGCGAGGGCCGGGGTCGCCCAGGTCTTGCCCTTCACCGCCGCGAAGCGCGCCACCTCGACGAGCTCCTCCGGGTTGGGGTCGACAGGACGACCTCCCCGTCCTCGGCCACCACCAGCAGCAGGTCGTCGACGAGCAGGACCTGGCCGTGTCCGTAGCGGCCCCGCTTCCAGCGCCGCTCGCCATCGGAGGGATCGAGGCAGACCAGGACGCCCTCGTCGAGGCCGTAGAGGAACCCCTCGTGCTCGACCACCTGGGTGAACTTGGCCTTGAGGCGGCGGGTCTCCCACAGGACGCGAGCGTCGAGGCCGCCGTCGGAGCCCCGGACGATCTGCACCAGCCGTCCCCCGATCCCGTAGCCCATGGAGACGAACAGGCGGTCGCTGCCGAGGACCACCGGCTGCGACACCTTCTCGGGGCGGTCCGGCCAGCGGTTCGTCCAGAGCACCTCGCCCGTCCGGACGTCGTGGCCGGTCAGGCCCCGAAGGTTGAAGACCACGATCTGGCGCACCCCGGCCAGCGTCGTCACCAGGGGCGACGCAGTACCCGGCCCCGGCGTCGCCGCCGGACCAGCGCGGCTCTCCGGTGAGGGCGTCGTAGGCGACCAGGGACCGGCCGTCCGGTCCGCCCGCGACCACCACGACCAGGCCGTCGACCACCAGGGGCGACGACGCGACGCCGTGGTCCGGGGCGCGCCCGCTGTTCTCTCCCAGCACGTCACGCTCGAAGAGCAACCGGCCGGTGGCCAGGTCGAGGGCGCGCAGCCACCCGTCGACTCCATAGGCGTAGACCCGGCCCCCGTGCAGGGTCGGGGTGGCTCGGGGCCCGTCTCCGGCCAGGGGGCTCCGGAAGCCGGTGCCGGCCTCGTGGCTCCAGCGCACCGCGCCCGTCTCGAGGTCGTAGGCCACGACGATGCCCCGGCCCTCGCGCTGCTCCTGGGTCACCGCGAGCCCCTCCGCGACGGCGAAGCCGGCCCAGCCCTCGCCCATGGGTCGCCGCCAGACCTCGGTCGGGGGACGCGTGTCCCACCCGCGCGCGAGATGAACGCCGGTCAGCGTGGCGTTGCGGTTCGGCCCCAGGAACTGGGCGAAGGAAGGACCGGAGGACGCCTCGGGGGGAGCGTCCTCGGCCGTGGTCGGCACGTCCGGCGGGGGCTCGCTCGCCCCTTCGGCCGGCTCGGCCACGACCGGCGCCGGCGTCGGCGGCGCGGGCGACCCGGCTTCGAGTGGCCCGGGCGCGGGCTCGCGCGCCCCCCGCCAGGCGACCTGTGGAACCAGATCACCCGAGAAGCCGCGCATCTCGAGGAGGCGCCCCGCACCCCAGCCGAGCGCGACGACGACGGCCAGGGCCAGAAGGCGCGCCCACCACCGCGCTCTGGAGAAGAACAGCCACCAGAGGAGCAGGAGCACCGTCGTGACGATCGCGGTCATCACGGTGACGGTCGGCCTGCTCATGGCCACCGGCGAGTCGGCGGACGCCCAGACCCAGGCGAGCCCGGCCGCCGCGCCGGCCAGGATCAGGACCGCCGGCCACCACCGCAGGGCTTTCCGCTCACCCATCTCCCGTAGCTCCCCTCTGGACTCTCAGGCGGCGCCGGGCAGCCCCTGGAGCGCGCGCCGCGCCCAGAGGTGCTCGAACAGGTTGCCCTCGTGGGGCTGGTCCCAGCTCACCTGCCACGTGGGCAGGGGGCCGAGGTTGAGGCGGGAGAGCAGCGGCGAGGCGAGGATGCGGCGCCGCAGCGCGGGGTCCCCGGTCAGGACGGTCACGGCCAGTGTCGCACCCAGCGCGTCCGGGATCGCCTCGGCGGCGACCTCCACGACCGAGGCGAACGGAAACAGGAACTCCCGGTTGGCCAGCGGGTGCTCGGGCGAGTCGCACCGGACCACGGTGGGGAGGAGGTAGGTCGAGCCCTCCCACTCCACGACCCGGCCCCCGGCGCGATGACGCGCGGTCACGTCCTCGGCCCCCGGGACCTCCAGGTCCCGGTCGATCATGGCCGAGATGCGGTGCGCGACCTGGGGGTTGGCGAATGGGGCGAGCTCGGCCTCGGGGTCCTCCTCTCCGCGGGGCCGGATCGCGGCCATCCTCTCCGCGAGGCCGTCGGCGAGCTCACGGGCGTGCGCCGGTCGTCCAGACGCCGGAGGCGTTCACGCAGGAGCGGCCGCCGTTGGCGGCGATGGACGCGACCATCACGTCGAGATGCGCGCGCCAGTCCTCTTCCGTGTCGGGGCCGAGGAGCACCTTGCTGTAGCCGGGGCCGTGGACCTCGACGCGCGGATCGCCCTGCCACGGTCGGGTCGAGGCCACGTCCCCGAAGACCATCCCCCGCCCGCAGCGGCGGAGGATCTCGCCGGCGCCGGCGTGGTCGGTGGGGTAGAAGCCGAAGGCGTCGGGGGGCGCCCCGGCCTTCACGAACGCCTGGATCAGGCGGTAGGGCGTCCAGGGCTCGGCGCTCCCCGGCTTCAGGACGAGAGCCGTCTTCAGGGCGATGGCGGGGACCCAGAGGGCGTGCACTCCCGGGGAGTTGTTCGGCAGCACCACACCCAGGGTGGGGGAGGTCGGGACGAAGCTGAGGGCGTGGCCGCCCACGATGCCCTGCCCCTCGTCCAGGACGCTCAGGTCGAGGCCCCGGGTCAGGCCGTCGATCACCGTCCGGGCGCCGACCAGGACGCCCCGGATCTTCTCCATGTTCCGCCGCACGAGGACGTGGGGGAGGCCGGTGGTGGCCGAGAGCTGGCGCACGTAGTCGTCGGGGGTCTGGGCCTCGTCGCCCACCGGCAGCGTTGCGCTCATGAACGCGTCGGCGGCGCGGGCGCTGATCTCGACGAGCTGCGCGGTCGTGAAGCCGTCCAGGGAGGCCCTCATGGCCTCCTGCCCGGCGTCGAGGAGGTCCCGGCGGACCAGACCGGCGTTGGCCTCCGAGAGCTCGACGAAGGTCTCCTTCGTCCGGAAGTGGGGCACGCGAATCGTCTGCACGCTGCGGTACGGACGGCCCGCGCGCAGGATGGGCAGGTGGAGCATCAGTACACCCCCTCGACCACCGTCGTCTGGAGCTGGGAGAAGGGTCGGACGTTGCGGACCCCGTCCCAGGGATACAGCTCGCAGGGAGGCTCGCGCTCCGCCTCGTCGCGCTCGAGGAAGCGAGGCATGAAGAACTCCTTGGTGAGGGTGGTCAGGCGCCCGCGGCCGGTATGGCCGTAGTCCACCACCCTCTCCGGCTCGTCGGGATCGACGATCTCGATCATCGCCCGCGGGGCGGGTGGGTAGTAGACCACGTCCCACGGGTCCTCCGGCCCTCGGGGCCGGTGCACGGCCAGCCCCATGAGCGTGTTCCCGTAGGTCGGGGCGAAGTAGGCCCCCTCCATCAGCTCCTCCACCGCGAAGCGGTGGAACTGGGGCGTCATCTCGGTTCCCCCGCAGAAGACCCCGGTGATCCCCAGCTTCTTCAGCGAGGCCTTCTCGCACAGCGCCTCGAGGAGCTTGGGTGTCGCGAACAGGCACTTGATGTTCTCGTGGGCCTTGAGCAGGGTCAGGGCCTGGTCGATCACGTGCTGCTTGTACCGCTCCATCTCCCGGATCTCGCCGGCCTTGACGAGCTTGATCACCCAGCGCGGGTCGAGGTCGACCTGGAAGCAGATCCCGCCGCGGAACTGGCAGAGGTGCTCCACGGCCAGGCGCAGGCGGCGGGGACCGGTGGGCCCCAGCTGCAGCCAGTCCGCCCCCTTCGGGAAGAACTCGTCGGGCAGGGTGGCGCTGAACTGCTCGTAGTCGATGCGGAAGTCGTCGATGCTGATGCGGGCCTTGGGGACCCCGGTGGAGCCGCCCGTCTCGAAGATCGAGACCGGACGGTCGGCGTAGCCGAGGGGCACCCACTTCCTGACCGGGCCTCCGCGGAGCCACTCGTCCTGGAAGTTCCCGAACCGGCCGAGGTCGGCGTAGCCCTTCACCTCCTCGCGGGGGTCCCAGCCCACCCGCTTCGCGAAGTCGAGCCAGAACGGGGTGCCCGTCTTCGGGTCGAAGTGCCACGCCACCACCTCCCGGACCCAGGCGTCGAGCTCCTCGCGCCTCGCCTGAATCCGGGCATCGAGACCGGCTTTGCTGGTCGAACCCACTTTCCCTCCCGCTGTCTGATTGGCCGAACTTCATTTATATACCGCATCGAGCGCCATGCCCCGTCCGGGTTACCCTTTTTGACGCCATGAACGAGATCCACTGCCGCTCCGCGGCGCCGACCCCGGGGCGGGCCACGAACCCTCTCCTCGCCCTCCTGCTCCTGCCGACGCTCGCCGCGGGCTGCGCGACGACCGAGGAGGCGGCGGCCCCCTTCGACTACGTCGTCGTCGGCGCGGGGGCGGCGGGCAGCGTGCTGGCCCACCGCCTGACCGAGGACCCGGGAACGCGCGTCCTCGTCCTCGAGGCCGGGGGGCCGGACGACGACCCGCGCATCCGCCGGCCCTCGGCCTTCCGCCAGCTCCTCGAGACCCCGTTCAACCAGGCGTTCACCACCGCGCCGGAGCCCGGTCTCGACGACCGGGAGATCTCCTGGCCCCGGGGACGCGGATGGGGCGGCAGCGGGTCCATCTCGGCCATGGTCTACGTCCGCGGGCACGCCTCGGACTTCGACCGCTGGGAGAGGGCCGGCAACCCCGGCTGGGGCTACGACGACGTCCTGCCGTACTTCAAGAAGGCCGAGAACCAGGAGCGCGGGCCCTCGGAGTACCACGGCGTCGGGGGACCGCAGAACGTGGCCGACCCGCGCTGGGTCTCGCCCCTCTCCGAGGCCTTCGTGGAGGCCGCCTTGCAGGTCGGGCTCCCCCGGAACGAGGACTTCAACGGCCCGCGGCAGGAGGGCGTGGGCCTCTACCAGGTCAACCAGAAGAACGGCGAGCGGCACTCCGCGGCCGACGCCTACCTGCGTCCGGCGCTCGGACGATCGAATCTCACCGTCGAGAGCCGCGCCCGCGTGACCCGGGTCCTGTTCGAGGGGCCTCGCGCGGTGGGGGTCGCCTACGTGCGGGACGGACGCCCGCACGAGGCGCGGGCGGCCCGCGAGGTCATCCTGTCCGCGGGGACCATCGGCTCCGCGCAGCTCCTCCTGCTCTCGGGCATCGGGCCTGCCGAGCCCCTGCGCGCCCTGGGAATCCCGGTGATCGCTGATCTGCCCGGGGTGGGAGAGAACCTCCAGGATCACCCGCGCGTGGCGATCACCTATGCGTCACGGCAGCCACTGGAGCTGTCCGACGCGGAGCAGGAGCGCGCCGAGCGGGAGTACGCCGAGGCCCGCACCGGGCCCCTGGCGAGCAACGGCATCGGGGCCGGGGCCTTCGTCCGGATCTCACCCGACGACCCGGCGCCCGCGGTCCAGATCATGCTCACCGCGAACCCTGCCGCCGGCACCTTCAGCGTCCACGCCGCCCTCATGCACCCGGCGAGCCGCGGCACGCTGAGGCTGCGCACGGCGGATCCCGGCGAACCCCCGATCCTTCGAGCCCGACTATCTCACCGACGGGGCGGACGTGGAGGTTCTCGCCGAGGGCCTTCGGGTCGCGCACCGGATCGCCTCCGCCGAGGCCCTCGCGGGGTATCGGGGCGAGGAGCTGGCGCCGGGACCGGGGGGCTGGGAGGAGTACTCGCTGCGGGCGTACCTCCGCGCGCACGTGGCCACCTTCTTCCACCCCGTGGCGACGTGTCGCATGGGATCGGACGACCGCGCCGTGGTCGACCCCGAGCTGCGGGTGAGGGGCGTCGAGGGCCTGCGCGTCATCGACGCCTCCGTGATGCCCGATCTCCCGAGCGGCGCGACCCATGCCGCGACGGTGATGATCGCGGAGAAGGGAGCCGATCTCCTGAGGCGGGAATAGGGTTTCCTGTGTATGATCCTGGGGCCATGTCGATTCCGACGCGCAGCCCCGTCCAGGAGATCGTCGGCCGTCTCGTCGGCCGTCTCCGGTATCCCTGGGTGTTCGCCCTGCTGGTGTTCCTCTTCGTCGCGGACCTGCTCGTCCCGGACCCGATCCCCTTCGTGGACGAGGCCCTGCTGGCGCTGCTCACGTTCCTGGTCGGGTCGTGGGGCTCCCGGAAGAAGGGCCAGCCGGAGGGCGTCGACGTGAGCCCCTCCGCCCGCGGCGGGTCCCCGCCCGAGTCGGGCGGGTAGCCCGCGCCGTCTCCCGGCCGAAGCGCCACGCCCCGATGGCGGCTCCCGCGACGGGCCGCCGCCTTGCCCGCGCCCCCCGGGGGGGGTAGTCTGTGAGGCAACCGACTCGCAGATAGAAGGGAGCAACCCAGTGGGAAATCGTGGGCGCGTCGTCCTTCTCGTGACCCTCGCCTCTTCGGTGGCGGTCCTCGGCTCGTCCGGGAGCGGCGGCGCCCCCGAGGCCGACCGCTACTGGCCCGGGTGGCGGGGGCCGCTCATGACCGGGGTCGCGCCGCACGCCACGCCCCCGGTGAAGTGGAGCGAGACGAAGAACGTTCGCTGGAAGGTGGAGATCCCGGGCAAGGGCTCGGCCACGCCCGTCGTGTGGGGCGACCGCATCTTCGTCCTCACCGCGGTGCCGACTGGGAAGAGAGTCGAGGTGCCGCCCCCGGCCGAGCCCCTCCCGGACTGGCGTCGTGGCTCCGGCGAGACCCCGGAGGAGACCCAGCAGTTCACGGTCCTGGCCCTGGATCGCCGCGACGGCACGACGCTCTGGAAACGCGTGGTCCGCGAGGCGGCGCCCCACGAGGGGACGCACGAGACCGGGCACGTGGGCTTCGGCCTCGCCGGTCACCGACGGGAGAGTGGTGATCGCCTCCTTCGGCTCCCAGGGTGCTCTACGCCCTCGGTATGGACGGGGAGGTGCTCTGGGAGAACGATCTCGGGGACATGACGATCAAGCTCGCCTTCGGGGAGGGCAGCTCCCCGGCCCTGGGGAAGGACCGCGTCTTCGTGCAGTGGGACCACGAGGGTGAGTCGTTCCTGGTGGCTCTCGACCGCGGCACCGGCCGCGAGGTGTGGCGCCAGAGCCGGGACGAAGGGACCTCCTGGGCCAGCCCCGCTCCTGGTCGAGCACGACGGCCGGACGCAGGTCGTCACCAGCGCCACGAACAAGGTCCGCAGCTACGACGCGGGCACCGGGGAGGTCCTCTGGGAGACGTCGGGGATGACCCAGAACGCCATCCCCACCCCCGTGCACCAGGACGGTCTCGTCTTCCTGACCAGCGGCTTCCGCGGGAACGCGCTTCTCGCCGTCAGGATCGCCGAGGCGAAGGGCGACATCGCCGGCTCGCCCGCCATCGTCTGGTCCCGCGATCGCGACACGCCCTACGTGCCCTCACCCCTGCTCTACGGGAACGAGCTCTACCTGCTCAAGGACCGCAAGGGCCTGATCTCGTGCTTCGACAGCCGGACCGGAGAGCTGCACTACGGCCCGGAACGGCTCAGCGACGTCCCCAACGTGTACGCCTCGCCCATGGGCGCAGACGGCCGCATCTACGTCGCGGGCCGCGAGGGCACCACCGCGGTGCTCCAGAGCGGTCCCGCGTTCAAGGTCCTGGCGACGAACGTGCTGGAGGACGGCTTCGACGCGTCCCCGGTGGCGGTGGGCTCGGAGCTCTACCTCCGGGGGCAGCGGTACCTGTACCGCATCTCCGAGTAGCCCTCGACGGTCGCCGCCTCCCGGGTCAGTCCTCGTGGTGGCCGACCGACCCCACGTCTGGCTCGACTCCCTTGAGGCGACGGGCCCCGAGGACGAGCAGGACGCCGGCCACCAGCGCCGCCGTGCCGATGAGCCAGGCGAGGGCCACCGCACCGGCCCGATGCCACACGAGCGCGACGACACCGAAGAGCGCGAGAGCTCCCCCGACGGTCAGGAACAGCCCGCCGCCCTCCCCGTCCGAGCGGATCCTCCACCCGGTGTGGATGAGCCCCAGGCCCTGCACGAGCGCCCACGCGCCGAGGACGGCGAGCAGCAGGGCGCCGGTGATCTCGGACCAGACGAGCGCGGTGGCGCCCGCGGCGATGCTGGCCAGCGCCTGGAGAAGCGCGGCGACGAAGTCCCCCGCTCCGAAGGCCTGGACGAGGCCCAGGAGCCCGTCCAGCACGAGGAAGCCCCCGATCAGGAGCACCAGGACGCCCAGGGCCTGCCGGGGCCAGAACAGGACGGCGATCCCGAAGAGGACGGCGAGGACTCCTCGGGTCAGGAGCACCCACCAGAAGCGTCCGAAGCGGTCGTTCAGGCGTTGCCGCACCGCGGCGACGGCGTCACGAACCCGAGCCATGCCGTCCTCCCTCTCCCGAGCGGGGGGAGTCTATCCCGCTGCTGCCGTCGCGTCCATGCGGGGCGCGGTGTCCACGCGAATGGACGGCGTCACACCGCCGCGCTTCGATCCGGTGTCTCTTGGCCGCCGCGCGGAACCCCGGGCGCCGGGACTCGTACTCCCCTCCGTAGAACGTGCGCGCGCCGGGGAAGGGCGGCCCGGCACGGAGAGAAGCCCATGGGTGGAAGACTGGCCCCACGCGTTCTCCTCGTCCTCACTCTCGGGATCCCTCCGCTCGCGCCCGCCGGGGACGTGCCGGCTTCCGGCATCGGTACGAGATCCTGGATCGGTCGCTGGGGCGAATACGAGCAGTGTCTGCGCACTGCCCCCATCGAGCGGATCGAGGACGTCGGCCAGGGGATCACCCGGCCGAAGAGGGTCTTCTTCACCCCGGGCTCGGTGGCCGCGAGCGCGATCGTCAAGGTCCTCCCTCGCCAGCGGCTGAGGGGCTTCTGGGAGGGCTACCGGTCGGAGGTGGCGGCCTACGTTCTCGACCGTGTCCTTCGGCTGGACATGGTCCCGGTGACGGTGGAGCGCCGGGTCGACGGCGATCGGGCCTCGTTCCAGCTCTGGATCGACCGGACCCGCCTCCTGTCCGAGGTGGGCGGCGAGGTTCCTCCGCGGCCGCACGAGTGGGCGCGGCAGGTCCGGCGCCAGCGCGTCTTCGACGCGCTCATCGCCAACATCGATCGAAACGCCGGCAACATGCTGGTCGACGAGGACTGGAACATGATCCTCATCGACCACTCCCGCGCCTTCGTCAAGAACGAGACGCCCTTCCTGGACAAGATCACCGCCGTCGACCGACAGCTCTACGAGGCGCTGAAGGCACTCGACGAGACGGCCCTGAACGAGCGTCTGAGGCCGTGGCTCTTCGGCAGGGGCTCGGTGAAGGATCTCCTGGAGCGCCGGGACCGGATCGTGGAGAAGCTGGACCGTCTGGCCGCCGAGCGGGGCGAGGCCGCCGTCTTCCCGCCTTGATCGGTCCCGGCAGCTCAGCGCTTGCCGAACCCTAGCTCGAGACGCGCTCGCACCTCGAAGGGACGGGCCGGGATCGCCGAGGCCGCGCCGAAGCCACGGGTCTCGTACTCGGTGTCGGTGAGGTTCCGGAAGTGGACCAGGAAGCCCCACCGGCTGCGGGTGTAGGACACCGTCGCCCCCAGCGTGGTGTAGGCGTCGATCGTGGCCCGGTTGTCCGGCGCGATGAGCTGGTCGCTCACGTGGCGCAGGCCCAGGGCCAGGCCGAGCCCGAGGTCGAAGCGCTTCGACACCCAGAGATTGAAGAGATGCCGTGGCGCGAACGGAGCGGCGTTCCCCGAGTGGTCGACCACGATGAAGTCCGGGGGCTGGAGTGGCACGACCTCCGAGAACCGCGTGAGCTCGGAGTCGGTGTAGGCGTAGCCCCCCTGGACGCTCCAGCCCCGGGAGGGCTCGACGGTGACGTCCACCTCGACGCCCCGTGAGCGCTGGTCGCCGTCCTGCCGGGTGATCCCGGTCGAGTCGGGGATGGCGATGTTCTCGCGCCGCAGGTCGTAGAGAGCGAGGCCGGCGAAGCCCCGGCCGTCCAGGAACGAGAGCTTCGCCCCGAGCTCGGCCTGCCGGCTCGTCTCCGGGTCTCGGGGGCCCACGACCTGCGTCGAGGGAGGCGCCGAGGCCGTGCCCCAGCTCGCGTGCAGGGACAGGGCGCCGGCGGGAGAGAAGACGAGGCCGAGGAGGGGGTTGACCCGGGTGCTGTCGCGCTTCGTCTCGTTCAGCGGGTCCTCGTAGTCGAGGGCGTCGAGACGGGCGCCCACGAAGGCCTGCGCCTTCGGCGAGAAGCGAAGGCGGTCGACCAGGTAGGGGGCGACCACCAGGCTGCGCGAGTCGCCGGCCTGGGCGAACGGAGGCACGGTGACGATCGGTGGCTGGGCGGTCTCCACCGGGTCGAGCAGGTCGATGGGGGGCAGCAGGCCGACGTCCTGGGTGAACCGGTCCTTCAGGCTCTGCAGCTCCACGCCCACCAGGAGCTCGTGACGCACGGAGCCGGTCCCGAAGGCCGCGCTCAGCTCGAGCTGGTTCCCCAGGAGCCTCTGCCGGTCGTCGAGCAGCGTCAGGACCCGCGCCACCTGGAGGCGGCCGTCCGCGCCTGGAAAGACGCCGCTCACGAGCGTCCCGTCCGAGTCCCAGTCGAGCTCGGTGTAGTAGAAGCGGTTCCTCAGGGTCAGGCCCTCTCCCAGCTCGCGTTCGGCGAGGAGGCGGAAGCGGTAGATCTCCTGCCTGGAGTCGTCGAAGGGCGACTGGTAGGAGGTCGTGCGGGGGACCGGGGCCAGCACCGGGTCCCCCTGGCCCAGGAACGGGATCCCGGTGTCGGGGGGGAACCGGCTCTCGACGTACTCGAAGTCCAGGCCGAGACGCGTCTGGTCGTCCGGGCGCCAGGTGAGGGTGGGGTTGACTCCCTTGAGGGTGCCCTCGGGCAGGTCGCGGTACTGGTCCGTCCCCTGGGTGGTGGCGTTCAGGCGGAAGGCGAACGCGCCGTCGCTCGTGGCCGCGTTGCCGTCGAGAGAGCCCTCGAAGGTCCCGTAGCGGCCATAGCCCAGGGTGACGTCGGCGAAGGTCCCGGCGGCGGGCTGACGGCGCACGAGCTGCACCGCGCCGGACAGGGGGTTCCCCCCGTAGAGGAAGCTCGACGGCCCCTTGAGGACCTCGACCTGACGCACGTTGTAGAGCGGGTAGAAGGTCGATTCCGGCTCGGGGACCCCGTCGGTCAGCACGAGCCCGTTGTTCAATGAGTCGAATCCTCGGATGACGAAGAAGTCGAAGACCCCGAAGCCGGTGGCCACGTTCACGCCGCTCGCGTTCTCCAGGGCGTCGCCCATGACCGTGGCCGCCTGCTCCGCGTAGATCCGCTCGGGCACGACGGTGACGGAGACCGGGAGGTCCTGGACCGCGACCGGGAGGCGGGTGGCGGCGGTGCTGGGCGGGGCCGGGTGGGGCTCGGCCTCCACCCGGACCTCGGCCTCGAAGCGGGGTGTCTCCCCCTCGAGGGAGCTCTCCGGGCTCTTCCTGCTGTGGCTCTTCCTGGGCGACACCCCGTCCCGCCAGGAGCGTGGTGGTCAGGGTGAGGCAGAGGACGAGGGACGTACGGGCTCGTGCGTTCATAGATCGTTTCGTGCTTCCGGTGGCCGCTGGTTTCGAGTGAACTTCGAGTATAAACCCCCTCGCGTCCTGTGCTTGAATGGGGGCAGGTCTTCCACAGGAGAGGGGTTGTCCATGCGACTGAACGCCGTCTTTCTGGCCGCGAGCGTCCTGGTGGCCGGAGTCGGACACGCGGAGGAGTCGGATCAGAGCTGGCCGCGCTTCCGCGGGGTCCACGGACGCGGGGTCGCCGAGGGACACGCCACCTCTGTGACCTGGAACGCGAGGAGTGGCCAGAACGTCCTCTGGAAGACGTCCATCCCCGGCCTCGCCCACTCCTCACCCGTGGTCTGGGGCGACAGCGTCTACCTCACCACCGCCGTCAACACCGAGGGGGGCTCCCTCCTGAAGGTGGGGCTCTACGGCTCCATCGACCCGGTCCCCGACGAGCCCGTCCACCGCTTCGTCCTCTACCGCATCGACAGGAGAACGGGGAGGATCCTCTGGGAGCGGACCGCCCACGAGGGCGTGCCCCGGCGTCCGCGGCACCCCAAGTCCACCCTCGCCAACCCCACGCCGGCCACGGACGGGGAGAGGGTCGTGGCCTTCTTCGGCTCGGAGGGGCTCTACTGCTACGACACGGAAGGGAAGCTCCTCTGGAAGAAGGATTTCGGACCCCTGGACGCGGCGTTCTTCGTCGCCCCCGACGCCCAGTGGGGTTTCGCCAGCTCGCCCGTGATCCACGACGGCGTCGTCTACATCCAGTGCGACGTCCTCAACGACCCCTTCCTCGCCGCCTTCGACCTGGAGACGGGTGAGCAGATCTGGCGGACCCCTCGTGACGACGTCCCCACCTGGAGCACGCCCACGGTCCACGAGAAGGGCGACCGCACGCTCCTGCTCGTGAACGGCTGGAAGCACGCCGGCGGCTACGACGCCGCCACCGGCAAGGAGATCTGGCGGCTGAGCGGCGGGGGGGACATCCCCGTCCCGGGCCCGGTCGTGGCCCACGACCTGGTCTTCATCACCAACGCCCACGGCAGCGACTCTCCCATCTACGCCGTCCGCCTCGACGCCGAGGGCGACATCTCCCTCGCTGAGGGTGAGACTGCGAACCGCTCCGTCTCCTGGAGCGTCCCCCGGGGAGGGGCCTATATGCAGACGCCCCTCGTGTACGGCGATTACCTCTACAACTGCCGCGACAACGGGGTCCTGACCGTCTACCGGGCCCGCACCGGCGAGCGGATGTACCAGCAGCGCCTCGGCGGCGGTGGGGGCGGCTTCACCGCTTCGCCCGTGGCCGCCGACGGCAAGGTCTACTTCACCAGCGAAGAGGGCGACGTCTACGTGGTCAAGGCCGGCCCGAAGTACGAGCTGCTGGCCACCAACTCCCTGGACGAGGTGACCATGGCCACCCCCGCGATCTCGGAGGGCGTCCTGTACTTCCGCACGCGCACCGACCTCCTCGCGGTCGGCCAGGCCCGGTAGCGGATCTGGGTGGCAATGTCCCCCTACTGCGGTAGCCGACCCACGAGCTGGGGCCGCTTCGTGGGCCCGAACCCGACGTTCATCTCCTGGTCAACGAGCACGATGTCTCCCTCGAACTCGAGCCCGAGCGTGGCGCAGAACGGGGTCTCGTGGAGGCAGAGCTTCACCGTGTAGGTGTGGTCGTCGGTCCAGGCGCCGGCCGTGGCCACGGGCTGCTCCGCGCGGGCCATGGCCCGGCCGCCGAAGGGCAGCTGGCTGCCCCCGCGCCACTCACCCGAGCCGCACGGAAGCCGCCTCTCCTGACCGTCGATCCGGAGCACGAGGGTCGTCTCGTCGCCGACCTCGAGGCCCACCGCCTCGAAGGGACCGTCGTTCTCCGGGAGCACGTACTCGTTGCCGGAGACGCCGGCCGCGACCGGCGATGTCGGGCCCCCGGCAGGCGGGGGCAGCTCGAGGCTCGCCAGCTTGCTTCGAAGTCGATCCTGGCCCTCGTCGTCGGCGGGCAGGGGCTCGGCCCGCATCCCCCCCAGAAGGTGCTCCCACACGAGGTCCAACACCGCCTGCATGTCGCCCACGCCGCTGGTGATCGCGACGACGGCGTCCTGCTTCGGCATGACGATGCAGTACTGACCGAATGCGCCGTCTCCACGGTAGACATCGTGCCGGCACCGCCAGAACTGGTACCCGTAGCCCTGCTCCCAGTCGCTCTCCGGGTTGGACCCGTTGGAGACCTGGCGGGCGGTGGCCGCCTGCACCCAGGATTCCGGCAGGACCCGCTCACCGTTCCAGAGGCCCTTCTGGAGGAAGAGCTGGCCAAAGCGAGCGATGTCCTCCGTGGTCAGGTGAAGGCCGAAGCCGCCCAGGGAGACGCCGTCGGCGCTCTCGTCCCACGTCGCGTTCTGGATCCCGAGGGGCTCGAAGAGGCGGGGCCCCAGGTAGTCCACGAGCGGCGTCCCCGACACCTTCTGGACGATGGCCGACAGCATGTAGGACGCCGGCGTGTTGTACATGAAGTGAGTGCCAGGCTTGTGGGCGACGGGGAGAGCCAGGAACTCCCGGGTGCCCGGAGTTCCCGACGCACCGTACGAGAATCCCTCGATCGCCTCCGCGTGGTGGCCGGTGGACATCGAGAGCAGGTCCCGCACCCGCATGGCCTTCAGGTTGTCGGAGGGCTCCGCCGGGGCGTCCTCGGGGAAGAGCGAGAGGACGGTGTCGTCGAGGCTCAGCCGCCCCTCGGCGATGGCGAGCCCGATCCCGGTGGAGGCGAAGCTCTTCGAGAGCGAGAAGAGGACGTGGTTGTCCTCACGGCGGTACGGGTCCCACCACCCCTCCGCCACCACGTGGCCGTGGCGCAGGACCATGAGGCTGTGGAGGGCGTCGATCTTCTCCTCGGCGGCCTCGACGAAGGCGAGGATGGCGGACGAAGGAATCCCCTCGGCCTCGGGGGCGCTGCGGGGGAGAGCCGGCGGCTCGGCGGCCGGAGCGGCGAGAGAGGAGCAGGCAAGCAGGAGCGCGACGATGATGGGTCTCATGGCCCCGCATTGTGCCACCTTCTCACTCGAGCAGCGACGTCCGGTGATGCGCTGGCTGGGCACGGGGGGCTCTGCTACCATACGCGCCGGATTCCCCGATGGCTGACGCAGGAAGCCGGCTCTTCGACGAGACGTTGATCGCGCGGCGCCGAACCCGGGTCTGGGTCGCGGTGGCGGTCGGGGCGCTCCTTCTCCTGCGTATCGGCGCGGAGCTCGTGCCGACGATGAGGGTCCCCGACCTGGTGCTCCTCGACGCCTGGCAATCGCTCCGAGCCACCGACCGGCCGAGTCCGCAGGTCGTGATCGTCGCCATCGACGAGAAGAGCATCCAGAGATTCGGCCCGCCCGCCTGGCCTCGGAGGGAGTACGTGCCGCTGATCGAGCGGCTCTCCAAGGCAGGCGCCCGGGTGATCGGGTTCGACTTCACGTTCGGTGCCCTCGAGCGCGAGGCCGAGAACAACGCGCTCCTGGCCGAGGCCATGAGGAACGCGGGGAACGTGGTCTTCGGCTACGAGTTCACGGACGTGGGGGATCCATCGCCCCCGGGGACTCCGCCTTCTGCCGTCCTTCAGGCGAACGCGCTGCCGCGGGCGCAGTCGGTCGCCCTCCCTCCCGCGCCGAGCCTCATCGAGCCCGAGCCGGTGCTGGCCGAATCGGCCGCCGCCATTGGCCACGTGCGCACGGTCGAGAGCGAGGACGGGCGCATCCGGGTTCTGCCCCTGGTCATCCAGCACGGCGACCGGGGCTACCCGTCACTGGCGGTCCAGATCGCGCGCATCTACACCGACACTCCCCTGCAGGAGGTCGAGCTCACGGACGGCCTCCTCGGGATGGGGGAATGGGACATCCCGGTGTCGCCGTCGGGCGAGATGCTGCTCGACTGGCCGGCCGAGGGCGAGAGGGCCTTTCCCCTCTACTCGTTCTGGGACGTCGTTCGGGGGGACGTCCCGGACGAGGCGTTCAACGGAAAGGCGGTGCTGGTGGCGGGCACCGCGGCCGGTCTCGACGACCGGGACTTCCCCTTCGCGGTCGAGGCCCCGGGGGTCTTGACGTACGCCTCGTTCCTCGACAACGTCTTCCGCGTCGCCTTCGTTCAGGCGCCCCTCTGGGCCTGGGTCCTGGAGTGGGGGCTGTTCTTCGCGGTGTGTGGTCTCGCCGTGTGGCTGCTGCCCCGCCTGCCCACGCCGGTGCTCCTCGCCGGGATCCCCACCCTCGTCGTGCTCGTCGTCGGAACAGCGGGCTTCCTGTACGTGCAGAAGGGGCTCTGGATCAAGGTCTTCTATCCCAGCCTCGCCCTCGTCGGGCCGCTGGCCCTGGTGGTGGTTCTCCGACTTACCGCGAGCGAGAGGGAGACGCGCGACGTCGCCGCCGAGAAGGTCGAGAACCAGAGGCTCCTGGGGCTCAGCTTCCAGGAGAAGGGGATGCTGGACATGGCGCTGGCGACCTTCAACAAGCTGCCCTTCGCCGACGACATGAAGTCGGTCTACGTGAACCTCGGTCTCGACTACGAGAACCGCGGGCAGCGCGACAAGGCCTTTCTCGTCTACAAGAAGGTCTTCGATGTCGATCCCCGATTCCAGGACGTCGCCAATCGCATGGAGCGCCTCAGCCAGGCCGGCGCCAGCGCGAGCCTCTTCGCGGCGCCGACGGCCCGCGTGGGCGCTCCGCCGCCTCCGATGGAGGCGCCGGCGACGCCGGTGGAGGCGTCCGAGTCGCCCCTGTCCGGCCTGGTGGACGCCCCGGGCGGCCCGTCCGAGACGCCGACGGAGCTCGAGCCGGCCGCACAGCCGACGGTCCTCGAGCCCCCCGAGCCGGGTGCTTCCCCGGCGGCCGTTCCCGGCGCCGGCCAGACGAACGTGCCCACCCGCGCGGCGCCCCCCACCAGTGTCGGGGTCGGCGGCCCGGCCGTCACGCCTCCCCCGTTGACGCCTGCCCCCGGCGGTCCGGTGATGCCGGGCTCCCTCTTCGGCGGGCGTTTCCAGGTCGAGCGGCACCTGGGCCGCGGCGGCATGGGCGACGTCTACCTGGTGCAGGACACCCGCATGAACCGCGCGGCGGCGCTCAAGACGATCCGGCCCGACAAGGACCTCGAAGCCCATCAGGTCATCGAGCTGCGTCAGCGCTTCTATCGAGAAGGCCAGACCGCGGGCAAGCTGACCCATCCCAACATCGTGACCGTCCACGACGTGGGAGAGGACCTCGGCATGTCCTACATCGTCATGGAGTTCGTCGAAGGGCAGACCCTGACGCAGTTGATGAAGGGGCGCCGCTTGAGCGTCGCCCAGATCAAGCACGTCATCTACAACGCCGGCATGGGGCTCGACTACGCCCACGAGAACGGTGTCTTCCACCGCGACGTGAAGCCCGACAACATCATGATCGGCAAGACCGGCATCGTGAAGGTCATGGACTTCGGGATCGCCCGGGTCGTGGAGTCGGACCTGACGAAGACCGGTAGCGTCATGGGCACGCCCGCCTACATGTCCCCGGAGCAGGTCAGCGGCGAGAAGATCGACGCGCGGAGCGACGTCTTCTCCCTCGGCGTGATCCTCTACGAGCTCCTGACCGGCACGAAGCCGTTCTCCGGCTCGACCGTCTCCTCGCTCATGTTCGCCATCATCCAGGCGGAGCCGCCCCAGCCCTCGACGGTCGACGCCAAGGTCCACCCGGTCTGGGACGGGATCCTGCAGAAGGCCCTGGCCAAGAAGCGCGACGATCGCTACCCGAGGGCGCGGGACCTCGCCGGGGCGGTCAGAGACGCTCCCGCCCGCTGATCGGCGGACGGCAACGCTTCGGTGCTCCGGCGTCCGAGACCACCCCTGACCTTACCGGTGCCAACCCTTCGGCGTCGCGCGCACGGCCTGGGCGGCACGGGACCCGGCGGCTAGCCGGCAGCCGCGGACCCGAGACCCGTTGTCGTCGACGCCGGGGAGCCTAGTTGGGGCAGGGGCTTCCCCACGTGTACACCCGCCCGCCGATGACGCGCGTCGTGCAGGAGCTCTCGCCGGTGGAGATGTATCCCTCGCCAAACTGCCCGACACCGAGCGATTCGTCGTTGAGAATGATCTCGAGCTTGTCGACGTCGGAGATCTCGAGGGCACAGCAGGTGTCGTCATTCTGGCCGGGTGCGCACGCGGGCTTACCGAGCTCCTCGTTCACGCTGGCGCTCAGGACATCGCCGGTCAGGGTATTGTACCGGAAGTCGACGGCGCAGCCCTTGAACTGGAGGGTCTCGGTCTTCTGGGCGGTCTGGAAGGGATTGGGCCCTTCCAGCCCCAGCCCCGCGATCGCGAAGCTCTTCTTGCACTTGCCCTTCTTGACGACCATCGCCGTCTCGATCGCCCGCTTGTGTCCCTTGACCACGACCCAGAAACGATGGACCAGGGCATCAGGGTTGATCTTCACCGCCTGCTCGTGACAGGAGTACTTGCCCAGCGATGTCACGGGGTCTCCCACGCAGGGTGCGTAGAACTGGTTGCCCGTGGCCACGGACACATCGTTGTTGCGGGTGACCAGGGTCGCCGCGTGGTCCGCAGGGCCCGTCACCTCGTACTGGATGCCCGTCCACTCGCCCTCGTCCGAGCAGGCGGGGCTGGTGGGATCGCTCACCGCACAGGGACCTGCCGCCACCTCGACCGTCGTGTCGAAGTAGTCGCAGGAGTGGCGACCCGTCGCCATCGCCCCTGGCGTTGCGAGCAAGCCTATCGCCACCAGCGCCATGCAGGAGAAGAACGCCTTTGTGATTCGCATCGCTACTTCATCTCCTTTCGTCGTCGATTCGTCGTCAGTGCTGGAGGGATACGTACCGGTGCCAGGCATCACGGAAACGCCACGACCACGCTGGCGAAGAAGACCCGTCCTGGCCTGATGCGCAGGTTCCTCGAGTCCGTCGCCTGATACGTCGATCTTTCGTCGGTGAGGTTGTTGACGCCGACCGCGAGGAAGCCGAAGCGCCTCGGCAGCCGGTACCGCAGGGCCGCGTCCACGACCCAGAAGCTCTTGTCGCCGGGAACGAACGCCTGCTCTCCCATCTCGTCGAAGGCGAGGAACTCCCCCTCCTGGTCGAGGTAGGTCACGCCCAGGAACGCGCCCAACCCGGACGGATGGAAGAACCGCGCCGACAGCGGCACCCGACTCGTCTTCACCTTGCTGAAGGAGAAGAAGAGCAACGGGTCCAGCTCGAAGTCCTCGTACTCGTACTCCACTCCGAAGGTCAGCCAGGAGTGGGGGGCGACGAAGAGATAGGCGCGGGCCATGTCCTCGCTCCCGTCGTTCTCCGTCACCGACGCCGTGACTCCGTCCTCGAACAGGACCTGCGGAATCGTGAGGTCGCGGTGGGTGAGCTGGACTCCCCCGAACACCTTCGTCCCGAACTTCTGGTCGACGGCCCCTCCGTAGACCCACGCCGCGGTCCCGGTCGGGTCGTCGAAGAACTGGTTGAAGCCGGCCACCTGGGTCGGCTCCAGCGTCTGGTCGGTGACCAGGGTGCGCTTCAGCGTCCGGAAGCCGGCCGCCCGCAGCGTCGTGCCGGACTCGAGGCGCCAGGTGATCCCGCCCTTGGGGTTGGCCTGGTCCCTCGTGCCGAGAAGGGCGGCCTCGATCGGCGCCGGCTCCATCGGCGGCAGCCCCGGGAGCTGGAAGTCCGAGAAGGCCTCGCCGCTCTCCTCGAAGAAGTCACCGCTCAAGCCCAGGGTGAGGGTCACGTTGCTCGGAAGCGTGAGGTACGAGTACGCATAGAGGTTCGTGTGTTTGGTCTTCGCGTCGGTGGATGTGATGTCGGTGAACCCGAAGTCGGGATCGTCGAGCTCGAACACGGTGGTCTCGTCCGAGTCGATGTCGAAGTAGCCAGCCCCGCCCACGACCTTGAGCGCCGCGGAGCCGAAGAGGAGCTGCCCCTCGATGCTGTCGGCCTTCTCGTTCCGGTCCACGCCGAAGTTGACCCCGAACAGCGGATCCGGAAGGGCGAACTCGATGTCCTTGTCGGAGTGCATGTAGGAGGCGAGCAGGGTGACCCCCGGGCCGAAGTCCTGGCGCAGGCCGACGCGGACGCTGGTGCCGTCGGTCGTCTGCGCCTCGAGGGGGCTGAAGTCGTCCTCGAAGAACCGCAGGCCCAGGTCTCCGCTCTCCAGCTTGCGGCTTCGCACCTCGGCCTGGACGCTGGTGCTCGGGCTCAGCTCCAGCTGCACGAAGGCGTTGGCGATTCGGTCCTCCTGGGTGTTGTTCTGGCGGAAGCCGTCGGTCTGGAAGCCGCTGTAGCCGGCGCTGAAGGAGAACCTGTCGTAGATGCCCGAGACGATGCCCTCCCCGGCCAGCGTGTCGTCGACGCTTTGCGGACAGAGGCCCAGGGACTCGTCGAGACCGCAGCTGCCTCCCCCCAGGAGGAAGCTCCCCTGGGCGTTGATCTGGTTGCGGTTGAAGAGCGGGTTGTACTCGTTGAAGGCGAGGGCGGCGGGCCCCTGTGAGCTGATGAGGAACAGGTTGCTCTCCCCGAGCCGGGGCTGGATCGGCGTCGTGTTGAGGGGCTGCAGCATCTGGGACTGGAAGAGCTCGCTGACGCGAGCGATCTCGTGCCGTGGCAGGGCGGCGTAGGAGTCGGCCAGCAGCCGGTGCGCCGAGAAGTTGCCGGGGTCCGTGTTGGCCGAGGTCCATCCTTCGACCAGGGCGAGGCTCTGGAACCCGAGGTCGGAGTAGACGCGGCCGAGGCTCGCGCTGCGCGCGGCCAGATCCGAATCGAGCAGCAGCCGGGAGCGGTAGATGGCGCGGTTGTCGTTCAGCTCGATCGCCTTCTCCAGGCTCTCCAGGGCCTCGACGGGTCGGTTCGTGGTCTGCTTGGCGATGGCGTCGTAGAGCCACGCTGTGGGATCGAGGGGATCGGACTCCTTCGCCAGGTCGTACTCGCGCTCGTCCCGGCCGATGCGCTTCGACTCGAAGTAGGCCTTGCCCAGGTAGGCGCGCACCAGTGCCTGGCCGGGGTCGAGGCTGACCGCCACCTCGACGTCCTGGCTCCCCTCGGCCAGCTCGCCGTCCCGGATCCTGGCCAGGCCCAGACCCAGCCTCGGGAGAGGGTCGTCCGGGTCGAGCGCGATCGCCTTCTCGAAGGCCTCCCGGGCCTGAGCGGTCCGGACCCGGGTCAGGTAGGCGTAACCCAGGACCGTCTGGGTCCGGGAGAGGTTCGGCTCGAGGTCGACCGCCTTCTGGGCTGCCTCGAGGGCCTCACCGCGCTGCCCCAGCGAGGAGCGGATCTCGGCCAGGCGAGCCCAGGCCAGCGCGTCGTCGGGAGCGAGCGTCACCGCCGTCTCGAGGCTCTCCCGGGCGCCTTCGAGATCGAAGCGGGCCTGGCGGGCGTAGGAGAGGGCGACCTGTGCCGTGGCCGAGCCCGCGTCTGCGGCGACCGCTCTCTCCGCGGTGGCGAGGGCCTCGTCGTTTCGGTTGTTGGCGACGGCGATGACCGTCTGCAGCGCGAGGGCGTCGCTGTCGTCGGGTGCCAGCGTCAGGGCCTGATCGATGTCCCTCGCCGCGTCCTCGGTGCTGCCCGCAGCCAGCAGGAGCGAAGCCCGGTAGGAGAAGAACCGCGGGTCCCGGATGCCCTCGACCGCGACGTCGTCCAGGGCGTCGAGAGCGCCGCCCAGGTCTCCCTTCAGGAAGGCCTCGCTGGACTCCTGGACGTTCCCCTGCCATTCCTCCCCCTGGCCCAGCTCGCCGGGCCGGCGGTGGAAGACCGGGAGGTAGTACAGCGCCCACTGGACGGCGTCCCGCGGCTGCACCCGAAGGCTGAGGGTCGGAGCGGTTCCCTTCGTGGACACGGCCACCTGACCGCCGGTGAGCATCAGGCTTCCGGCGTCGTTCTCGGTCTCTACGGTCCCTTCGAGGACGGCCACGCGCGTCTCGTCGCCGTCGACCGCGACCCCGACGCTCAGCTCGGTGCCGCGTATCGCGGCGATGGTGCTGGCGCTGCTGAACCTCGTGGTCCGCTCCTTCCAGCGGACGACGTGGGCCCACAGCCGCCCGAAGAAGACCTTGACGTCTCGCTCCGTCGCGCTCTCGTCGATCTGCACGCGCGAGTCAGGGCCGATCCTCAGCAGCGCCCCGTCGGACCCGAAACGGACGGTCGCCCGGCCGCGCCTGGTGACCACGATGTCGTCCATCTGCAGGGCCATGGAGAGCGTGGCCGGTTGAGGTCGCCCGAGGCGGATCACCGTGACCCGGCCCCGTGTCGCCTCGAGGGTCGCGATCGTCGGGCTCGCGGCGGCGGGGCCGGCGGGAGTCTGGACGGCCGTCGGCTCGCTCGTCGCCGAAGGGGCCGCGCTGGCCAGGGTGGGCGCGCCAAGGCTCACCACCCCGGAGAGGGCGAGGAGTCTCAGGGTCCAGCCGGTCCGGCATGCTGCAGTCATCGTAGCCTCGTCAGAGATCGGTCAGTCGAGACCTGGCGACAGCGGTTCCGCCGACTCCGAAGAGGAGCCGGTACCCGCCACCCCGACACGCCGTCGCCGGAGCCGAGCGACACTGCAGCCATATCTTGTCCAACCGGAGGGAGTTGCCGACTTTGAGTGACGGGAGAATGACAGGCCGTTTTCAGGGTGTCAAGGGTCTATGCGGGGCCGGCCAGTCTCTTCACGAAGGCCGCACGTCCCCCGGGAGATCACCCGCGCGGCCCCAGGGTGCGGATGCATCAAGCGAGAGCGATAAACGATAGTGAGACCGCTGCCATGGCGCCTCATGTCCGGGAAACGGACCCGGGCGCGCGGTGACCTCATGTCCGGGTGCGGCCTTCGGCTGTGCTAAGGTGCGTCCAGGATTCCGCGCCACAACTGAACGGGGGCATTGCATGAGGTCAGGCCCGGTGTGTGCCGTGGCTCGTCGAGGCACAGCCGGCGCAGGTCCAGCGATTCACGGACATCTGCGATTCGCACAGTGACTCTGGCTGGGACATCGGCGTGGAGCAGGAGAGGAGACCAGGATGAAGATGCTGTTGATTGCCAAGAATCCTCCGGCGAAGTTCAACGCCGGCGTGCGCGACGGGAGCTCGGGAAAGGCGCTCATGAAGATCATCGAGGAGCTGAAGCCGGAAGCGGTGTACTTCACCGAGCTGGAGGGCAAGAGGGCCTCGGTGATGGTGATCGACCTGAAGGACGCATCCGAGATCCCGAAGTACGCGGAGCCCTTCTTCCTCAACTTCGAGAGCGAGGTGGAGTTTCACCCCGTGATGACGCCGGAGGACCTGGGACGAGCCGGGCTCGAACAGCTCGGCAAGACGTGGGGGTAGATCTCTACGCTGCTCGAGTGGGGTCCGATCTGCTCGGCGATCTCCAGGGATTCGTCGACGGGGTGGCACCGCCTGCCAGGCGCTCCTTGAGGTCTTCGCCCTCAACCAGCTCGAGCGCCAGGAAGGGCCTGCCGTCGGCTTCTTCCAGGCCGTAGATGGCGGCGATGTGGTGAGGCGGAACAGGGGAGCGTCCACGCAATCGGAGGTGATGGGGCAGATCGTGATGCTGGCGTGCGTGGGGTTGAACAGGTCCGACTGCACCACCAGGGCCGGCCGCGGCTTGCCGGCGTAGGCCCCGCGTGCCGCGACCACGACGATGGCGCCCCGCTTCACCGCCAGCCCTGCTCGTCGGCGGCGTGCTCCACGAACTCGAGGGCCTCCCGTTCCGAAGCCCGGCTCACGAGCAGCGACTGTCGGCGTGCCTCCCGAGCCGGATCGCCCGGCGGCGGACCTTCGGAGAAGGCACTCTTCAGGGCCTCGCGCAGCACGGCGCTCTTCGAGCGCTTCCGCCGGCGCGCCTCTTGAGTGGGAAGACCCCCTGATTCTACACGTCCCCGTGGGAGGTTCGGCTGTCCCGTCCCACTCGGGCCGCCCCGAGTGGGGTTGGAGAGGCGCAACACCGTCTGGACGGACCCCCAGCGCTCGCAGCGTCACCGAGCCCCTCTGGGGTAAGATCGCCGCGAACACCCCCCGACATCGAACGGCGGGTTCTGCTCGCCTGCGTCCCCGGGGCCGGTCGCCGAACGACCGCCACCCGGGCGCGCTCGGGGTGCGGAGGAGACGGATGATCGAGCCAGGGAAGCGTCTCGGCCCGTACGAGATCGTCGAGAGCATCGGCTCCGGAGGAATGGGCGAGGTGCCCCGCGCCCGCGACACCGGCCTGGAGCGCGACGTGGCCATCAAGGTCCTCCCCCCGGGCCTGGAGGAGGACGAGCAGCGCCGCCAGCGCTTCGAGCGGGAGGCCCGGACCGTCTCCCAGCTCAGCCAACCGCACATCTGCACCCTCCACGACGTCGGCATTGGGGGACACCGTCCTCATCCGCACCTACCCCGACATGGGGGGCCCCTGGCAGGTCGCGACGGGCGGGGCGGCCGCGCCGCGGTGGGCCCCGGCGGACGACCGCCTCTTCTTCCTGTCGGTGGCCGACCTGATGGAGGCCGAGGTCGCCACGCGGCCCACCCTGAGGGTGGGGGCGCCACACCGGCTCTTCACGCTCGCCCACGGGCCGGTGGACGAGGACGCGACGCCCGTGTTCGACGTGGCCCCGGACGGAGAGAGCTTCCTCATGGTCGAGGCCCTCGAGCCCATCCCGGGCATCGTGGTCGTGCAGAACTGGCCCGCGTCGGTCGAGTGAGGGCGGACACCTCATGGAACTCGGGCGGAAGAGGTCGAGAACGATGCCGCACGCTCTGATATGTGTGCTGGCGCTCGCTGCCCCGACGCTGGCCTCGGGCAACATCGACGCCCCGCAGGTGGCGTCGATCGTCTCGGCGCTGGCAGACGTGGAGCCGACCAGCTTCGACGGGTTCCTGGCGGCCGTGCAGGACATGTCTGTGGCACGCGGCATCGACGTGCCGGCGCTGCGCCGGGGCGTGCGTGATGGCACCGGGCTCGACGCGGACCAGCGCAACACCGTGTATCGCCTCCTCGGCATCTACGCGCGCGCGAAGTACGGCGACGAGGCGCTCGAGACGTTGCGCGAGCTGGTGGGGATCCCCACCTTCGAGGTCGAGTCGCTCCCGCAGCACGAGAATCCCGCGTTCCATCGCATGGCGGCGACGCTCGAGCGGCTTGCGCAGCGGTTCGATCTCGATTTCCGGAACGTGGACGACCGAGTCTACGAGGTCTCCCTGGGCCCGCCGCGCGGGGAGCTGATCGGCCTGCACGCCCACGCCGACGTCGTGCCCGCGAATCCGGACCTCTGGGTGCTCCCGGACGGGACCCGGCTCGATCCGTTCGCGGCGACCCGGATCGGGAACCGCCTCTACGGGCGCGGCACCCAGGACGACAAGAACGGCATCGTCGTCTCCATGTACGCCATGCGCGTCGTGAAGGAGGAGCGGCTGCCCCTGCTGCGCCACTTCAAGCTGCTCGTGGACACCCGCGAGGAAACCGGCGGCGACGCCATACCCTGGTACTTCGAGGGCAATCCCATGCCCGACTACAACATCGCGCTGGACGGAGAGTACCCGGTGGTCATCGCCGAGAAGGGCTACGGCGTGGTGATGGCGAGCTTCCCGGCCCGTGCACCGGGAGGTGAGGGCGCGGTGATCGTCGACATGACCGGGGGGCTTGCGACCAACCAGATCCCCTCACGGTCGACGGTGTGGATCCGCAGCGCGACGCCGGCGGCGCTCGCCGCCTCGCTGGACGAGCAGGGGGCCGCCTTCGCGGCGGAACACGGCGGCGACTTCACGGTGAGTGCGACGGAGGATGGTGGTCGAGTGCGGCTGGACGTCATCGGGGTCTCGGCGCACTCCTCGGACCCGGCATCGGGCATCAATCCCGTGTCCCGGATGTTCGCCTTCGTGGACCGCGTTCACGCCCGCGGCGCGCTCGAGAGCAATCACTTCACCGATGCGGCGCGCTACGCGACGGAGAACTGGGGGCTGGACTTCCTGGGCGAAAGGGCCGGGATCGCGTACGCCGACCCCTTCATGGGTCCGCTCACGGCGGCGCAGACCTTCGTCTCGACGGACGCCGATCGCCTCCGCACGGCGGTGAACCTGCGCCTGCCCATCGGCCGGAAGCCTCAGGAGCTGGTCGCGGACCTGCGCGCCAGGCTCGATGCCTGGGCGACGTCCAGCGAGGTCGACGTCGCCTTCGACGTCAGCGCGAGCGACCCCATGTACCGCAATCCCGAGGGTGCCTGGGTGAATGCGCTGCTGGACATCGCCGTCGAGAACCTCGGGATCCCGCGCGCCTTCGGCCCCTCCGCCGGTGGCACCTCGATCCACGATCTGCCGGGTGGCGTGCAGTTCGGTCTGGCCATGCCGGACGAGAAGTACACGGGGCACAACGCCAACGAGTTCAAGACTGTGGATCAGTTCCTGCTCGATCTGCAGATCGTCACGGAGATGGTCGCGCGACTCGGGGGGATGCCGGAACTCCGGTAGCCCGGCCCCAGCCGGGGGGCCTGGCACGGCCGGGCGGCACGGCTCGTCCTTGTCCAGCCGACTTGCCTACAACTCGCCTGCTTCGCGCTTCCGGAGCAGCGCGGTGAGCATCGGCACGATCTGGCGGTCGTCGACCCTGGCAACGAAACGCCAGGTCCGCCGACCGGGCAGGTTTCTCGGTGGCAGAGGGTCGCTCCGAAGGACGGGCCACGAGCCTGTCTGGTCGGTCATCACGTAGATCGCGTTCATGGAGCCAGGATCTGGCAGCCGACGACGAATGCGCTCCTCGGAGTTGAAGACGTGCATGTTCAGACTCCCGCGTGAGGACGGAATCTTCGCACCACGCGCGGGTTTGCTGTTCTTGGAAATTTCTTGGATTTGGCGTCCCGCCATCGCCCTTGATCTCGCTGCCGCTCCTCAATCCGTTCGAGGGTTCAACGGCTTCCAGCCCGAGTCTGGCCGATCATCGAGGCGGCTCGACGTCGCGGGCGAGCCACCACCTCATCGTCTTCGTCACGAGATCGCTGGCGTCCTGCTGGACGAAGTGGCCGGCGCCCGGGATCGTCACGAGGGTGAGGTCCTTCTCGAGCCACTCCCACGTGTCGTTGAGGGCGCCGGGCAGGAGCGCCTGGTCGTCGAGTCCGTGGAACATCAGGACGGGCATGGCGGCTTTCGGCAGCGGGGGAGTCGGCGGGGGATCGCTGCCCGGCTCGGTCCGCGGGTAGTTGGCCTTGTAGTAGTTGAGCATCGCCGTGAAGTCCGACCGCTCGAATGCCTCGACGTAGCGCGTTCGGGCCTCGGGATCCGAGACCCAGCCGGAGAGCGTCTTCGGAGTCATGGGATCCCCGAAGAAGACGTCCGGGGCGTCGGGTCCCTTCTCCTGGAACGCGCGGGCGTAGGCGCTGTTCTCGTACTGCTGCGGGTTGGCTCTCAGCTCGCGGGAGAGGCCGTTGGGGTGGGGGAGGTTCAGGATCACGAGCCGCTCGGTCATCTGCGGCCGGGTCAGGGCGAAGTACCAGGCGATGGCACCGCCCCAGTCGTGGCCCACGACGATGGAGCTCTCCTCGCCGAGGTGGCGGATCACCGCGGCGACGTCGGCGACGAGGAGAGGCATGGCGTACTGCTCGACTCCCGCGGGCCTGTCGCTGCGGTTGTACCCGCGGAGATCGATGGCCACAACCTTGAAGTCCTCCGACAGGGCCTCCATCTGGTCGCGCCACGTGTACCAGAAGTCCGGGAAGCCGTGGATCATCACCACCAGCGGCCCTTCACCCAGGCTCGCGTAGTGGATCTTCACGCCGCCACTGTCGGCGTAGCCGTGCTCGACGCGGTCGAAGACGTCGCTGCTTGCCATCGCGGGCTCCATCGCCAGGGTGACCGCAAGGGCCAGCCAGAGTCGTCGTGTCATCGCTCACTCCTCGAAGGCGCCAGCTCCTGCGCCTTCGCCCCGTGACCTCACTGTCGGCTCGGGTCGATCATTCCAGCAGAGACGGCCAGTCGAGGAGGACGTGGATCTGCTGCTTCTGGGCTTCTTCGACGGGTCTCTTCACCAGGACGCGCTGGCCGTCCGCGGTCACTCCGTAGTCGGTGTAGTCCGGGCCCTGCACGACGGCGTGGAGGGTCTGGGCCGGGACGAGCGTCGTGGGCATCCCGACCTCGAGCCCCGTGGGTTGGTCGCGCACGTTCACTGCCATGAGGCCACCGTCGAGCGACAGGTAGAAGAGCTCCTTCCCGTCGCCGCGCCAGCTGGGCTGGCCTCCGCCGCCCGCGGACACGCGCACCCTCTCCCCGCGCCGCCGGAACGGCTCGACGTAGACCTCGTAGCGTCCCGATTCCTGCGAGATGTAGGCGAGCCAGCGGCCGTCGGGAGAGACGCTGGGCTTGTCGACCGCGAAGCCCTTCACGAGCGGCTCGGGCGGTCCGTCTCCCTCCAGCGAGAGTGCCCAGAGGACCGTCTCTGCGCCGATGGTCTTGTAGAGCAGCCTATTCCCGTCGCGGACCCAGTCCTTGGCGATGTCCCGCTCCCCGGGGGTCTGCCCGATCTCGTTCGGCAGGGGCGCGGGCGACTCGGACCCCTGCATTGTCTTGAGGAGGAGGTTCTGATCGCCGCTCGCGTCCGACGAGAACACGATCTCCTGGCTGTCGGGCGACCACACGGGATCCCGGTCGTTCGCGGGATCGGTCGTGAGGCGGCTGGGCACGCCGCGGGCCACGTCGATCACCCAGAGGTCGTAGCTTCCCTCTCCGCCGGCGATCTCCACGGCAACCCGTTTGTCGTCCGGGGAGAGTGCGATCTGTCCGTATCTCCCGGGCTCCCCGAGCGATCCGAGCGACACCCCCTTTCGGTCCACCCACTCGAGCTGGACGTCGTCGGCGCCCAGCCCCGACACCCAGGCGACGCGGCCTCCGGGCGAGGCGGAAAACAAGCCCCACGTCGGATCGACGCTCCACGCTCCGACGCCCGACGCGATGGGGACCGCCTCGCCCTCTGCCTTCAGCTGCTGCGCGTCGAATCGCTGCGCCAGCAGGATCCCATCCCGGACAAAGAGCAGGTGCCCCGACGCGGCGTCCCCCGACGGGGCGAAGACGAAACGACCCCCGTCGGCGAGGACCCTGTGTCGCTCGTCCAGCGCCTCGAGGGAGAGGGCGTGAAGACCGGCGTTTGCGGGGTCGGTGCTCAGGATCTCGACGAGCAGGTGGCGTCCGTCGGGCATGAAGTGGGGAAGCCAGTGTGCGGTCTCACCCCGTGATTCGTCGTGGGGCGTGAGGAGCCTGGCCTCCCCGCCCGCTGCCGGGACCGAGTACAGATTGGCATTCTGGCTCGCCTCCGCGAAGACGATCGTGCCCTGCGCGTTCCATGTGCCCTGACTCATGCCGTTCGTCCCAGGCAGGGCACAGATCCGTTGGACGGTTCCGCTCGTGAGGACGAGCTTCGAGATCTCGCCCCCGGCCGCGAACGCGATCGACGTCCCGTCGGGCGACCAGAACGGCCGGCCCGCACCCTGCGTCCCGGGGAGCGCCCGCACCTCCGGCGCGTCCAGCGAGCGCGTCCAGAGCTGCGTGGTGCCGTTCGAGGAGAGACCGACGAAGACGAGGACGCGGCCATCGGGTGAAAGGGCCGGCGGCTGGAAGTTGTTCGGAAACGTCAGGTCCTCGGGTGTCTCGAGGACGAAGTGGGCGGCGGGCCGAACCTCGGGGGTCTCCGTGAAGTGCTCGTGGGCGAGGAGCGCCGCGGTCCCGGCCGCGACCACGAGCGCCGCGGCCCAGACCCAGCGCTCCCGCGTGAGGCTGTGGCGCTCGGCCCGAACGGTCCTCTTGTCGAGCGCCGCCGGTGCCTCCCCCTCGGTGGCCGTCCCCGCGATCACCTCCTGCAGCTCGAGGCGCGCGGCGCCGATGTCGGGCAGCCGATTGCGAGGGTCCTTGCGCAGGCAGCGCTCGAGCAGCCGGCGGACCGCGTGCGGTGTGGCTGCCGGCAGCGCGTCGAGGTCGGGCTCTTCCTTCACCACCGAAGCGATGACGTCGGTCACCGTGTCGCCGGCGAAGAGCGCGTGGCCGGTCAGCATCTCCCACAGGAGAACGCCGAAGGACCACACGTCCGCCCGCTTGTCGACGGGCTTGCCCCGCGCCTGCTCGGGGGACATGTACGCTGCGGTGCCGAGGATCAGGCCGGCCACCGTCCCGGTGTTCGCCATCGTGGGGGACTGGGAGAGGGCCGCCGACGAGGAGCTCCCGTCGAGTGCGTCTCCCGCCCAGGCCTTGGCGAGGCCGAAGTCGAGGACCTTGACCTTCCCGTCGGGGGTGAGCTTCACGTTGGCGGGCTTCAAGTCGCGGTGGACGATGCCCTTGTTGTGGGCCTCCTCGAGGGCCTCGGCGATCTGCTCCGCGATCTCGAGGGCCTCGTCCACTGGGATCGCGCCTCGCGCGAGGCGCTCCTTGAGGTCCTCGCCCCCGACGAGCTCGAGGGCCAGCAAGGGCTTCCCGTCGGCCTCTTCGAGCCCGTAGATGGCGGCGATGTTGGGATGGTTGAGGGCAGCGAGGAGGTGCGCCTCACGCTTGAAGCGCCCGAGCCGCTCGGGGTCCTCGACGACCTCCGGGGGCAGCACCTTGATCGCGACCTCGCGCTCGAGGTTGGTGTCGGTGGCGCGGTAGACCTCGCCCATCCCCCCGGCCCCGAGGGCGGCGGTGATGTGGTAGTGGGAGAGAGTCTGGCCGATCAAGGGCCCTCCTCCGACGGGTACTCCAGTGCAATGCCTCAGGGAGAAGAGCCGACATTCTATTCTCATCGGGCCGGCCACACCACTCTCGGGCCCGATCGGAGCCACAGTTCGCCCTTCTCGCGGTCCGTCGGACCAGCGGGTGATCAGCGTCGTCGGAGCCTGGCAGCCAGGACCGTCGTGCCGGCGAGGCGGCCGGCCGCGTGCTCGAAGGTCGCCATGCGGGCCGACGCGCGCCGGTACTGGTCGTGGATCAGGCGATCGACGAATCCCGGCTTCGCAGAGGAGCGGACCGCCGCGGCCAACACCGTCAGGATGCCGGGGCCGTCCGCCGGCTCCACGAAGTCGGAGTCGAGCATCTCGTGCAACGCCTCGATGGCCACCGTCTTCGGGACGTCGTAGTGTGCGTGAAGCGCGAAGTAGGCCTCGCTCACAACGAGATCCGAAACGACCACCCTCACCCCGTCGATCCGGCTCTGCCTGACGAAACCCAGCGCCGCCTGTGCCAGGTCAGGGGGCGAGCCGACCAGGAGGCGCACCACGACGGAGGTGTCGAGGCCGACGAGAGCGTTTCGGTCAGATCCGCCCATTGCGGCGCGCCTTCTCGATGCTGCTCCTGATGGAGGCCAGGTCGTGCCGCTTGCCCTTCGCGTACCGCTTCAGCCGGGCGAACCACGGCACCCCGGCTTCGGCGGCGGGCTTGAGGAGCCACACGCGCTCGCCGTCCACGACCCTGGCGTCCACCACGAGGGCGTCACCCGGTCGCACACGAAGCTCTTCGCAGAGCTGACGGGGCAGGGTGGCCTGCCGTTTGGCGGTCAGTCGGATCAGGGCCATATGCTCTTCTCCTTACCAGTATATGAGACGAGTAAGGAGAGGGTCAAGACCCCGTCTCGCGCCGAAGGATCGGGCCGAGAGGGAGGCCTGCCAGCTTTCGGTCCCCCCGGGCCTCCCGGTAGGATGACGACGAGTTGCGGCATCGGGAGTGGAGCGCCGGGCCGCCCGAATGAGCTCCCTGCGCCTTCGTCAGCGTCGTGCAGCGCTCCCGGAGATGGGTGTGCGCATCGCGTTGGGCGCTCGTCCGCGTGGCGGATGCGCTGGACGCGGCGCACGTGGACCTACTGGGGTGATGCGGCCGGGGGGGCGGGCTCGACCCCGAGGACTTCGATTCCGTAGGCTCGGGCCGCGAGCGCGAGGCCGTCGTCGTGCGTCGCCAGGACGACGGCCTGCTTCATCCGCTCCCGCCAGACCAGGACCGTGGCGAGGTGCAGAGCATCGAGCGTGCCCAACGGCGTCGGGAACGGATCGGAGGCTCGCGCCAGAATGGGACGCTGGAGCAGCACGAGATCGACGGCTTCGAGCCAGTCGTCGACCGCCGCGCGGATCGACACCGCCTCCTCCATCGACAGCGCACCCTGCAGGCGCAAGCGGTCGATGGTTCGAAGGGACTCGACCGCCAGCAGCTCGCTGGAGACCAGGGCCTCACAGGAGCGCAGCTCGCCCAGCCCGCCGGGTTCCCGGAGGACGAGCCGCAGCAGCACCGAGGTGTCGAGGTAGGCAATCACCTCGACGCGCGGTCCTGCAGAAGCACGGAAAGGCTGTCGGTCGGCCTCGCGGGTGGGGTCGGCAGATCGAGATCACACGGCCTGCGGGTGGCCCGCCGGACCTCGAGCGGGCTCTCGACGTCGTAGGGGACGATCCGGGCGATCGGGGTGTCCCGGTCGAGCACCGTGAGCGTTCGGCCTCCCCGGACCTTGCGCAGGTGTCCACTGAGATGGGCCTTCAGGTCGGCGATGCCCACGGTATGCATGGACACATGATAGTCATGACTGGTCACATCATCAAGGGGATCCTCTCGCGGCGCGCAGGGATGTCGTCGGGTGCTACCAGCCCCGCCGCTCGATCCCGGGGACCGCATCGAAGTGCTGGTCGCGGCTGAGGACCGGCAGTCGGTGTTGCAGTGCCAGAGCCGAGATCCAGGCGTCGTTGGCGGGTATCGGACGGCCGGTCCTGCGAAGCTCCACGCGGACTGCCGCGTAGGCGACGGCGGTCTCGTCGTCGACGGCGAGGACGTCGAATCGGTCAATGTGAGCTTCGAGCCACTGCTCGTAGGCCCGGCGGTGGCGGGACTCCGCGATGCCGTAGCGGAACTCGCCCAGCACGATGACGGGGATCGCCGCCCGTGGCTGTGCTGCCAGGACCTGGCCCACGGCGGCGACTCCGTCCACGAAGGCCGACAGCGCGTTCGTGTCGAGGATCACAACCGATCCTCGGGCTCGAGCACCTCGAAGGCCTCTTCGATGCGGCTCTGGACCCGCTCGGTTTCCTTGCGCAGCCGGCGCAGCTCTCCGAAACCCGCCATCCACTCCGGTTGGGCGCGCCGGGCACGTCCAGAGCCTCCCGCCAGCTTCTCCTGCAGGGCCTCGGTGAAGAGCTGCTTCAGCGTCTGGCCTCGTTCGGCAGCCTTCGACTTGGCCTTGCGAAAGAGCGGATCCGGAATCTCGATGGTGGTTTTCACGATAGCCCATATTACCATATTTACGGGACAACCGTGGAGCTGCGGACTGCGGGGCTTCAGGTCCGCTCGCAGATCCGAGGCATGCTGATGCCGAAGGTCCCGGTCCTTCTCCAGGTACTTCTGGGTCATCCTCTTCGTCGCCTGTACTGATGAGGGAGGTCGGGCGAACCCCGGGGGCGTGGCTCGGCGGGCCTGGTGTCGTGAGCTGCTTCAGCAGCCGCGCCAACGTCTGGGCAGGGGTCACGACCTCGACGCCACGAAGGCTCTGACCATGCAGAGGGCCGAAGTGGGTGCGGTCGCCCGTGACGAGCATGTCTGCGCGGGCCGCGACCGCGGCGCCGAGGATGGGCGCGTCCTTGAGAGGCAGGCCCTGCTCGATCGCCCAGGCGACGAGGGGGGCCGCGGCCTCGCTCCCGACGGTCAGCGCCTGCAGAAGACGGTCCAGGTCCTCGACCGTCTCCGGGTACTTCGCCCTCAGTTTGCGCGAAGCCTCTTCGACCGCGGAGGTGAGGTCAGCAGCGTGCATGTACTTCGTCGCGCCAGCGCGACGAGCGCCGCCGACCGGCCCGACGCATTGTGCGCTCCCGTGAAGAGCACGTTGGCGTCGAGGAAGAGCCTCATCGGCTATCGCGCAGAGCGTCCGAGCTTCCGCTTCAGTCGGGATCTTTCCTTGTCGGTCATACGGTCTGCTTCCTCGAACCCCGAAGGCGCTCGTCGCTGTACGACTCCAGGGGGTAGACCCCCGCCTGCCGCATCACGATCGAGCCGTCAGGGGCCACCTCAACGATCAAGGTCTGCTCCCCTTCGATTCCAAGCTGCTTCAGCACGGCGCGCGGAATCGAAACCTGGCCCCTCTTGCCAAGCCTGACGAGTTCCATGAATAAAAAGACAACGTACTTCCGGAATTCCGGACAACTCCCGCTTGCGGGAGGCGGCAATCGACCGGCGTGGAGCGGGGCCAGGACACGAACCCGTAGTCGGGCCCGACCGGTCGCAGGTCGAGGGCGGCACTTCGATCGCGGCGAGCAGGCGCCCTCTCGCGTGGCGGACCAGTGCCCCGACGCCGCGAGCAGCCTGGCTGGGGTCGGATGACCGTCACTCGGAGTCCGGATCACCCGGCAGGGGCTCGTGGCCCCTCTCGGCGTGTGAGTCCGGTGTGGCCGGGCGCTGCTCCAGCCAGCGGGTTCTCCCCGGCGCGCCCAGCCTGACCGCGTCGTAGCCGAAGCGGGCGCGGACCGCATCGATCGCCGGGCCGATGGCGCGTGGCTGAGGCTCGCCATCGAACAGCGGGAGCTGGGGAGAAGCCCCCGAGAGATGCGACAGGGCCACGCCGACCAGCCGGATCGGCAGCCTGCGGGTCCAGGCGCCCTTCAGGAGGCGTCGGATCGTCGCGTAGACGCGCTGCTCCTCGTTCGTCGGCTGAGCCAGCGTCCGGGACCGGGTGAGTGTCTCGAAGTCCGCGTAGCGGAGCTTCAGGGTCACGGTGCGGGCCTGGCTCTGGCGCTTGCGTGCTCGCCAGCAGACCCGCTCGCACAGCGCCAGGAGCTGCCGCTCCACCGCCTCACGATCGCCGACGTCGGCCGAGAACGTGCGCTCGTTGGAGATGGAGCCCATCGTCTCGTGTTCGGAGTCGAGCTCCAGGAACGCCGGCCGGTCGCGCCCCAGTCTGCGGCCCAGGGAGGGGTCGAGGGCCCGCCGGACGCCGTCGGCGGTCTTGGCGAAGCGGGCGTGCAGCGGGCCCGAACGGAGCTCGAGCAGCTGGCCAACGGTGACGATCCCGGCTGCGACCAGGCGGCTCTCGTTGACGGGTCCGATTCCCGGGAGTTTGCGAACCGGCAGGGGCGCGAAACGTCGCTTCTCCTCTCCGACACGAACCAGAACCACGCCGGCCGGCTTGGCCAGGCCGCTGGCGATCTTGGCCACCGTTCTCGTGGCGCCGATGCCGGCGCTCGCGGGCAGGCCGAGCTCGGATTGGATGGTGTCTCGCATGTGCCAGACGACGCGCTCGATCGTCGCGTCTGCGTCGGCGTCCTGCGGCTCGGCGTACAGCGACTCGCACCCGGCGAAGTCGACGAAGAACTCGTCGATGCTCGCCGTCTGGACCTCCGGCGAGTAGCGTTCGAGGATCTTGCGGACACGGGCCGCGTACGGGGAGTACACACCGTGGCGCGTGGGCAGGAAGATGGCGTGGGGGGCCAGGCGGGCGGCCTGCGCGGTCGGCATGCCCGAGTGCACACCGAATGCCCGGACCTCGTAGCTGGCCGCCGTGACCACTCCGCGCTGCCGGGTGCCACCCACCACCACCGGCTGACCCTCCAGGCTCGGATCGAGCAGGCGCTCGACCGAGACGAAGAAGGTGTCGAGATCGAGGCAGCACAGACGGGCCGCCGGCTGAACCTTGTCCACGACTCGCCGAGTCTACCGGAGGGGTGGGCGTGGCCAGGTCCAACCGTTCCCCGGCGCAGTCATCTCGAGGCGGGCCCCAGTCTCCGGAGTCCACTGTCTGGACACAGTGGAGGTGCTTGTCCTGCTGATCGAAAGCGTGTCATGCCGTCCCTCGACGACCGTTCGTGCTCAAGGTCAGGGCGGGGCTGTCGTCAGAGTCCGGTCGAAGCCCAGGACGACGATCAGCGGAGCCTCGGCAGTGTCGCCGGACCGGGCGAGCAGAAACCTCTGCCCGTCGGGGGCGACGTCGTAATCCCTCTGTTCGTCGTTGATCCCGGCGACGAAGAGGGAGACCGGGGCGCCGCTCGAGAATCGACCATTCGAAGTCGAGGCCGTGACCGCCATGATCTCGTTGGCCGGCGACCGGTAGAAGAGCTCGTCCCCGCGCGAGGACCAGCGGGGGCTGGTTCCCCCCCTGGTCGACACCTGCCAGGGCGCTCCCGGACCCTCCAGGGGCTTCACGTACACGTTGAACGAGCCCCCGATGTCGGAGGCGTAGGCCACCCAGTGGCCGTCCGGCGAAACGTCGGCGCCCACCTCGTTGAACGGAGTCGCGAGCCACTCTCGCGGCTCGGCACCGCCATCCGTGCCGACGATGAGGATGTCGGCTCCTGTCGCCGTTCCCCTGCGAGCGAAGAGCACCCGCGTGCCATCCGGCGTCCAGCAGTCGGGCGCCAGCCAACCCGAGGTCGTCGACGCCACCAGGTCCTTCACATCCTGCGGCGTGTCGACGGTCAGCATGGACAGCCCGAAGGCGTCCTTCGACCTCGCGCGCGAGAAGGCCACACGCGTTCCGTCGGGCGACCAGATGCCGGTGGAGTCGTCGGCCGCGTCGAACGTGAGGGGTGTCCCCACACCCCGCGTCGCGTCGAGGATCCACAGGTTGCCGAGGTTGGCGGAGCCGACGGCATAGCGGCCCACCACGATGCGGCGACCGTCCGGCGAGATCCGCGGGGCGAGCTGCCACGCGTCCGACTCGCCGAGCGTTAACAGATCCTGACCCTCGCGGTCCACCCAGACGAGGTCCGTGGCGCTGGACGGATCGGCCCGATAGACGAGCGTGCCGTTCCCGGACGCGGAGATCGAGCGCAGCCCTGAGATGGAGGAGCCCGTCGGTATCTCGATCCCGACCGAGACCGGCTCACCGACGAACTCCAGGCGGTCGGCATCGAAGGGCTGCGCGAGCATGGCCGCCCCCCGCGCGAACACGAGGTGGCCGGTGGGGACGTAGATCGCGGCCGAGCTTACCTCGGCCAGCAGCCGCGTCTCGAGGGACCCCAGCTCTCCCAGACGGAGCTCGCCGGGCTCGACGCCGGAACCCGGCGAGGCATAGAACAGGAAATGTCTCCCGTCGGGCAGGAAGTGGGGAAAGCGATGGGTTCCGTGTCCCTCCTCGAGCTTCGTCGCGGCCTCGGGGGGCCGCGACCCGTCGGCGGGGACCCGAGACAGCGGCCCCGTGAAGGCCCGCCCAAAGACGATGGTGCCTTCGGTGGACCAGGAGCCGCCACGGGCGTCCGCGCTGTCCTGGTTCGTCTCCGCGATGCGACGCGGTGCGCCACCGACGAGATCCACCGCCAGCAGCTGACCGTTTGCGAGGAAGCCCAGCGACCGCCCGTCCGGGGACCAGAAGGGAAGACGTGCCCCTTCCGTGCCGGGAAGCCGGCGTGCCTCCGGGGACTCCAACGATCGCACCCAGACGGCGGTCTCCCCCTGATCGTCCCGGGCGACGACAGCGATCGCCGACCCGTCTGGCGAAAGCGCCAGGCCGCGCTCGAGCCGGGTGCCCGCGGGAGGGGCCGCCTCGAGACGAATGGTCCGGACCGGACGCTCGCCGGTTGCGAGCCCGCCCCGGGTCCACAGGACGGTGGCGACCAGCGCTCCGCCGATCGCAGCGCCCAGCAGCAGCCACGGGGCAGCGACCGGCCACCCTCCCGCTCTTCCCTTCCGCGCCTCCGTGTCCGGCGCCTCCGCCGATTCACTCAGATCGAGCAGGACGTCCCCGATGTCGCGGGTCCGCTCCTTCGGATCCTTGCGCAGGCAGCGCTCCAGGGCCCGTCGCACGTTCGGCGGGACATCGGGCGGCAGCGCCCCGAGGTCCGGCGCGCTCTTCAGCACCGAAGCGAGCGTGTCGGACACCGTCGAGTCGGAGAAGGCGTTCCTCCCCGTGAGCATCTCCAGCAGGACGACGCCGAAGGCCCAGATGTCGGCGCGCTTGTCGACTGCCTGGCCCCGCGCCTGCTCGGGCGACATGTAGGCCGCGGTACCGAGGATGACGCCCGCCATCGTCCCCGTGTGCGCGAGGGTGGGGGACTGGGAGAGATCCGGCGAAGAGCCGTCCGCCGCGTCCTCCGCGTACGCCTTGGCCAGACCGAAGTCGAGGACCTTCACCTTCCCGTCCGGCGTCAGCTTGATGTTGGCGGGCTTGAGGTCCCGGTGGACGATGCCATGGTCGTGCGCCTCCTCGAGGGCAGCCGCGATCTGCCTCGCCATCCCGAGAGCCTCGGCGAGCGGGATCGCCCCGCGCTCGAGGCGCTGCTTGAGGTCCTCGCCCTCCACGAGCTCGAGGGCGAGGAAGGGTTGCCCCTTGGCCTCTTCGAGCCCATGGATCGCGGCGATGTTGGGGTGGTTGAGGGAGGCCAGGACCTGGGCCTCGCGCTGGAACCGCCCCAGGCGCTCGGGGTCCTGAGCGACCTCGGCCGGCAGCACCTTGATGGCGACGTCGCGTCCGAGCCTCGTGTCGGTGGCCCGGTACACCTCGCCCATCCCGCCCGCCCCGAGGGCGGCGGTGATCCGGTAGTGGGACAGAGTCTGGCCGATCAGTGGGCCCCGCCTTTCCGACGCGCCACGCTGTAGGGAGTGCGCGATTATACGCTGTTCGAGGGCGACGCCGCGCGTGCACGGGAAGCCTGCGGATCACCGACGGTCCTAAGGAGGTGGCGGTGCCTTCTCTCTCTCGCCGTGGTTCGGCGATAATCAAACTCCGTGATCACCCGGCGCTCGACCTCTCCGACCCGACGGCTCGCCGCCCTCCTCGCCCGCCGGCGGAACCTGGGTCCCGCCCGCCGGCGCGAGCTGGACGCGAAGGCTGCGGCCGAGCTCACCCGCCGGGAGGCCATCGTCTACACGGACACCGCCGACTTCACGGTCCGCGTCGCGCGAGACGGCATCCTCCACTTCCTGATGGTGATGGACCGAGCGGTTCGCGAGGCCCGGCCGGTCCTGGGGCGGTTCGGGGGCGTCGTCGTCAAGGTGGAGGCCGACAGCCTCCTCATCCGCGTTCCGGACGTGGCCCAGGCCTGCCGGGCCATCACCGCGCTCGAGCAGACGATCCGCCGGACGAACGCGAAGCGTCCCGTCGACGAGCGGGTCCGCTTCAGCTACGGCATCGGCTTCGGCGACCTCATCGACGTCGGGTCGGACCTCTTCGGCCTCGAGGTCAACCTCGCCTCCAAGCTCGGCGAGGACCTCGCCCGTCCCGGCGAGGTGCTCCTGACCCCCGCCGCCGCCGAGGCGTTGCCCGCGCGGTGGACCCGTCGTCTCCGGCGTCACCGCGTCGTGCGCTACGGGACCCTCGCGGTGCGGGTGAGCCGTCTCGTGCTCCCCGCCACTCTCCGCTCGCGCGCATCCGGGGTCAGTTCGTGAATGTCGTTCGGTTTCGGTTTCGGGGACACAATCCCGATTTCGTGGCTCAAGTCAAGGAAATCGGGTCATGTCCCCGAAACGCTCTCTTGAGCGCCGCCTGACCTTCTGCCGGATCAGGTCAGTAGCCGAGGGCGGCGCGATCGCGTCGCTCAGGCGGTTCGGTTTCGGGGACACAATCCCGATTTCGTGGCCCAAGTCGAGGGAATCGGGTCATGTCCCCGAAACGCTCTCTTGAGCACCGCCTGACCTTCTGCCGGATCAGGTCAGTAGCCGAGGGCGGCGCCGTCCTTGCGGGGGTCGGAGCCGCCGAAGTACACGAGGGGATCGTCACGTCGCCAGATCGCCTGATAGCCCCCGTGCGCCGTGATCGTGTCGCTCAACCGGTGCCCCATCTCGGCGAGGCGCTGCTTCACCTCGCCCGGGAAGCCCCTTTCGAAGACGAGGATCCCGCCGTCGGTGGCCCTGGCGCCCCAGGGTGACGAGCTGCCCTCGTGGGCGACCCGTGGCTGGTCGCCCGCCTGCTGCGGAGACATCTCGAAGTCGATCATGTTCATCAGGACCTGGGCGTGGCCCTGGGGCTGGAAATCCCCGCCCATCACGCCAAGGGACAGGACCGGCCGGCCCTCTCGCGTGACGAACGCCGGGATGATGGTGTGGAAAGGCCGCTTGTGGGGCTCGAGACGGTTCCGGTGTCCCGGGTCGAGGGAGAAGGCCTCGCCACGGTTCTGGATGGGGAAGCCCACCTCGTCCGGGCAGATCCCCGATCCGAAGCCCCAGTACAGGCTCTGGATGAAAGAGATCATGTTGCCCGCGCCGTCGGCGGCGGTCAGGTAGATCGTGTCGGAGTCGAGCTGCGGATCACCCGGGGCGACGCGGCTGCTGGCCCGGTGGGGATCGATGAGCTTCACCCGCTCGGCCGCGTACTCCTTCGAGACGAGCCAGTCGACGGGCACGTCGGCGAAATCCGGGTCCGCGTAGTACTGGGCGCGGTCTTCGAAGGCCAGCTTCTTCGCCTCGACGAAGAGGTGGAGGTGCTCGGGGGAGTTCGGCTCGAGCGACGCGACGTCGAAGTGCTCGAGGAGGTTCAGGATCTGGAGCGCGGCGATGCCCTGACCGTTGGGGGGGATCTCCCAGACGTCCCAGCCGCGGTAGCTCGCGCTGACCGGCTCGACCCACGTGGCCTGGTGGTCGGCCAGGTCCCTCCGGGACATGAAGCCGCCCAGCTCGTCCGACTTCGCCACGATGCGCTCGGCGATCTCACCCTCGTAGAAGGCCGCGGCCCCGCCCTCGGCGATGGCGCGGTACGAGCGCGCGAGGGCCGGGTTGCGGAAGATGTCCCCGAAGCCGGGGGCCTGTCCGCCGGGGTGATAGACGCCGGCCAGGTGGGGGTAGTCCTCGTCCTTCCAGTCGAAGTGGCCGGAGATGATCGGCGAGACCGGGAACCCCTCGCTCGCGTAGTGGATCGCGGGCTCCAGGCACCGCTCCAGCGACAGCGCGCCGAAGCGCGCGCTCAGCGCATGCCAGCCGCTCACGCAGCCGGGCACGCTCCAGCTCAGCGGGCTGCGGCGAGGGATGCTCTCGAGCCCCCTCTCCCGCGCCTTGTCGAGGCTCCAGGCGTAGGGCGATCGACCGCTCGCGTTGAGGCCGAAGAGCCGGCTCTCCTTCTCGTGCCAGAGGATCGCGAACAGGTCGCCGCCCATCCCGTTGCTGGCCGGCTCGGTGACGCCCAGGACGGCGTTGGCGGCGATCGCGGCGTCGACGCAGTTTCCCCCGGCCTTCAGCACGTCGATCCCCGCCATCGAGGCGAGGGGCTGGCTCGTGCAGACGAGCCCGCCCTGGCAAGTCACGGTAGACCGGTTGGAGTTGCGGTTCCGCAGCCGCTCCCGGTCGAGGAACGGGCCGCGGTCGTCGCGCTCCGGGGCGGCGCCCGCCCGCGACCCCAGGAGCGCCGCGACCGACCCTCCGCCGGCACCGTGAAGAAAAGCCCTGCGATGCATGCTCGCCTCCCATGGAAGCCCGATTCTACCCACTCTCGAACCCTCGGACCCCTTGCCGGCAGGCGATCAGGGCCTCCTTGGCGGGCCTCTTCAGCCGCTTGATGCGGTGCTCCTCCTGAAGTGCCTTGCTCCAGGTCCGGACCCGACGCGACCAGACGAGGACCACCGGCCGACGGGCTCGGGTGTAGCGCGAGGCGGTCCCGGCCTCGTGCTTGCGCACGCGGGCCCGCAGGTCCTTCGCCGCCCCGGTGTAGAAGGACGAGTCACGGCAGCGCAGGATGTAGACGAAGGGCACGGCCTCCCTCCTCGGTGGACGATCGTCTTCCCATCGCCGGTCGCCGTCAACGGGCCGCGACTCGAGCTGCGACCGACGGGGATCCGCAACCAGGCCCGCGGCCAGGTCGCCGTGCAGGGACCCCACGCTCGGCGGGCGACGGACGTGAGGGCGGACGGGGGCGGATCGACCGCCACGGACAGACGACGGGTACGATTCTGCGGTACTGTGGGGGCCAATTCACCCCAGAGCATGGTCATTGAGGGTTGCAACGGGTTCGAGCTGATCGCGGCCGCGCACACGCCGCTGGACGAGAGCGGCGAGCTGAACGTCGAGCAGGTGACCCGGCAGGCCGCTCACCTGCGCGCCGCCGGTGTGGACGGCGTCCTCGTCGCCGGGAGCACCGGTGAGGGGCCGTCCCTGACCGGATCCGAGCGCCGCCAGCTCGCCGAGCGCTGGACGGAGGTCGGCGGGAGCCTGCGCGTCATCATCCAGGTCGGCCACCAGAGCCCGCACGAGGCCCGCGAGCTGGCCCGACACGCGGCCGAGAGCGGTGCCCACGCCATCTGTGCCGCGCCGCCCAGCTGGTACTCGATCC
>CAWKAS010000009.1:0-251309 GCA_963847655.1 uncultured Acidobacteriota bacterium
ATTCCGGTGCCCAGCTTGGCCGAGACCTGGATCGCGGCGAACGGGTCGAGCCCGAGATCGCGGTCGATCTCCTCCATCACCCGCTCCACATCGGCGGACGGGAGGTCGATCTTGTTGATCACCGGCACCACCTCGAGATCGAACTCCATGGCCAGGTAGAGGTTCGCGACGGTCTGCGCCTCGACGCCCTGCGACGCGTCGACGAGCAGCAGCGCGCCCTCGCAGCGATCATCGAGCGGCTCACCTCGTGCGAGAAGTCGACGTGCCCCGGCGTGTCGATCAGGTTGAGCTCGCAACGTCCGCCCGTTGCGCGCGGTGTACGGCAGGCTGACGGTGTTCGCCTTGATGGTGATCCCACGCTCGCGCTCGAGGTCCATGGAGTCGAGGATCTGGTCGCGGAAGTCCCTCGCGGCCACCGCCCCGCAGCTCTGTATCAGGCGGTCGGCGAGGGTCGACTTGCCATGATCGATGTGGACGATGCAGAAGTTCCGGATGTGGTCCATGGTCCCCCGGGCCTCCCGTGCGTCTCGGCCTCGACGTCAGTTTAGCCGCAAGGCTGGGCGATGGCGGCCGCTCAGCCCCCGGAAGGGGCCAGCCGGTTGTACTTCCCCAACACCTCTCGCAGCCGATCGTGCGGCAGCCCCTCGACGCGGTGGTTGTCGGCGCCGTCATGGTCGGCGGCGACGAGGGCGTTGATGATGGCCTCCTCGGTGGCGTACACGGTGGCGTCGAAGAGCGGGCCGATCTCCTCGTTCGGGACCATCCGCAGCGTCGGCGGTCCCTCCACCCTGAAGGCGTCGGGGTTCGCCGTGGAGAACGCGAGGAAGATGTCGCCCGGATCCGTTGCCCGACGTCGCGCCGTTCGCGGGCGAGGCCGAGCGTCGCGCGCCGGCGGGCGAGGCGCTTCAGCTGGTGCGGCAGGAGCGGCGCGTCGGTGGCGACGACAATGATGATGGAGCCCTCTCGGCGTGGGTGTCCTCGAACGCCTGGCGCGCGGTCATCGGGCGGAATCTCCGTCGCCGACCGGCACGCCCGCGACTCGAAGCTGACCGGCGCCGACCGTGGTTGGCCTGGACGAGGACGCCGACGGTGTAGCCGCCCTGTCCCGCCGGCACGACGCGCGAGGCGGTGCCGATACCGCCCTTGAAACCGTAGCAGACCATGCCCGTGCCGCCGCCGACCGAGCCCTCGGGGACCCGGCCGCCGCGCGGCGCCGAATCGAGCGCGGCGAACACGTGCTCGGCGCTCACGTGGAAGCCGTTGATGTCGTTCAGGTAGCCGTCGTAGGTCTCGGCGACCACCGGCAGCGACCACCAGTAGCCGGACGCGTCGGGCGGACGCCGACCTGATGCGCCAGCGGATGACCGCGTCGCGCACGACGCCCACGCTGTGGGTGTTGGTGATCATGATCGGGCCCTCGAGGAAGCCCGACTCCTCGATCCAGGTCGTGCCGGTCATTTCGCCGTTGCCGTTGAGGGAGAACCAGCCGGCGAACGACGGGATCGTAGCGTGTCGCGGCCGCGCGGGCAGCACGGCCGTCACGCCCGTGCGGACCGGGCCCTTGCCGACGACGAGCGCGCCTTCGCCCTCGATGATCGTGCGTGTGGCCGACGGTCGACGCCGGCCACGTCGGTGATGGCGTTGAGCGCGCCCGGGCGTGCCGTCGAACGGCACGCCGAGGTCGCGGGCGCGGGGCTTCTCTTCGGCCGCGACGGGGGAGATTGCGGCAAGCAGGAGCAGCACGATCACACGCGCGGTGTTTCTCACGAGGCCTCCTCTGAAGATTCGGCGGATTCTACAGGAGGATCGATGGGCGCCGGCGCTGCCGATCGAGAAGCGCACGGGCACCTCCGGCGGCGCCTGTCGGAATCCCTCCCCGAGGGCGAGCACTCAAAGTCCGGCGATGGGCGAGTGGTGAACCTCCTCCGGGGAGCCGCCATCGCCGCTGAGCGGACGCCGGCGCGCGGATTCCAGAACAGGCGGCCGACCAGCCATCCGAAGACGAAGTTGGACCACCCGATCTCCGCGATGTGGAACGGTCTCACGTAGTCGGGCATGACGGGATTGGGCGACAACAGGTCGGCCACTCCGGCCAGAATCGGGAAGAGAACGGCCATGGCCACGCTCGCCTGCCGGCGACTCGGCGACCATGGAGCGCAGAAGCGGCAGGGCAAAGGCCACGTACAGGGCGCCGCGGAGGAGTTGCAGCGGCACGATCCCGGCCCCGATCGACATGTCCTGGGTGTCGTAGAACGCCTTGACGAAGGGAAAGATGGTCAGGCCGGCCACGAAGTAGAGGACGAGATAGGCGACCGAGCTGAGGACGATGCGAACCAGCCAGTCCCGGACCGAGAGCGGGCGGCCGCAGGGGCGTCTCTCGCGTGGAGGGCTGACGACCGAACACCAGGACCAGGAGCGACGCCAGCAGCGCGGCGTGAACGGTGCCGGTGGTGACCATGGAGGTCAGCTGTGCCGTCGGCATGACCAGAAACACCATCGCTTCAACGCCGACCAGGACGACATGGATCCCGAACACCGCAAGGAACACCGCGGCAAGCAGGCGCCCGCCGCGCAGTGCGGAGCGGGTCACGGGATACACCAATGCCGAAACCGTGAGCACGGCTCCGATCAACGACGGCACGAACAACTCCATCGGGCCGGGCGGGTGCTCCCAGGCGACTTCCGGAGCGCCCAGCAGCCGTCCGGCCACGGACATGCCTCCCATGGTGCCGGCGACCACCACGGCTGTCTTCCACAGCCAGGCCTGCGAGATCTTCATGTGTGGCTCTCCTTCCCGGGACCGCTCACCGACGGTCTCGATGACGACACTAGAGCTCTCCCGGAACCGGCGCATCGTGCGGGTGGCCCCCGCTCGGTTGTACCTTCGGACACTGTCTGACCGGGCGATGTGGGCCTCCGGACCCCCGTGCGACAATCGGGCCGTGCCGCTGCCCCACGGACCCTCTCACCCCGCCGCGCGCCGTGAGGCCAGAGAGACCTGGCCGCTCCTGGCGTTCGTGGGCGTGGTCATCGTGTTCGGGTATGTCGAGGCCCTGCGCGCGGACGACACGCTCCGGGCGCCTGTTCGCCTGGTGCCGTTCACCCTGCTAATGGTCTCGAGTCTCGCGCTGTACTGGACCGTTCCGGTCCTCCTCGGCAGCCGGCGCGCGCTGGTCGGCTTCTGCCTCCTGCAGGGAGCGGTGACCTTCGCCATTGGACTGATGGCGCCGCAGGCCTGGCTGGTGCTCAGTCTCTACTCGGCCCTCGTCGGCATGAGCGTGGGCGCGTTCTGGCCCGACCGGCGCCTGGCTCTCACGGCCGCGACCCTGTGCATCGGCCAGATGAGCGCCACTCTGGTCCTGACCCGAGGCCTCGAGGCCTTCCTCGACATGCTCCCCCTCATCGGGTTGACGTCGGTCTTCGTCTGCACGTTCGTGATCCTCTTCGTCCGCCAGTTCCAGGCCCGGCAGAGGGCCAGGAGCTCCTCCGGAGCCTGCAGGAGGCCAACCGTCAGCTCCAGGCGTACGCCGGAAAGGTCGAGGGAGCTCACCCGGGCCGCGAGCGCCAGCGGATGGGCCGGAGCTGCACGACACGCTGGCGCAGGGGCTGGCGGGGCTGACCCTGCAGATCGAGGCCGTCGAAGGGCACCTGGAGAACGCGAACACGGCCCGCGCACGCGCGCTGATCCAGCAGGCGAAGCAGCGGGCCCGGACGACGCTCCGCGAGGCCCGACGCGCCATTCACGCACTGCGCCCCGAGATTCTGGAACGCGGGGATCTTCGCGCGGCACTCGGCCGCGAGGCGGACCAGTTCGCTTCCTCCCACGGCATCCCCTGCGAGCTCGAGGCGAGCGTCGGCTCGGTCGACCCACCGCCGGAGACGGCCCAGGACGTCCTGCGCTTCGTGCAGGAGGGCCTGAGCAACGTCGCGCGCCACGCCCAGGCGACCCGCGCCACGGTCCGCATCGAGCAGGGCGACGCAGAGCTCCGGGTGACGGTCGAAGACGACGGGATCGGGTTTGAGCCGGGCGAGCAACCGGGGAGTCTGGGAATGACGGGGATGCGAGAGCGGGCCGCACGCCTCGGCGGCGAGCTGAGCGTTCAGAGCAGCATCGGAGGAGGAACCCGGGTCGCCCTCGTCGTGCGGCAGGCAGGGCCGTGATCCGTCTGCTCATTGCCGACGATCACCTCGTGGTTCGCGAGGGCCTGCGCGCCCTCCTGGAGACGGCGCCCGACATCACCCTGGTGGGGGAAGCCGCCAACGGCGCCGAAGCCGTGCGGCTGGCCGCCGAGCTTTCCCCCGATCTGGTGTTGATGGACCTGCGCATGCCCGGCGTCGGTGGCATCGAGGCCATCCGGCAGATCAAGGCACGCGATTCGAGCGTCGAGGTCGTCATCCTCACGACCTATGACGACGACGACCAGGTGCTGGCCGGCCTCCACGCCGGTGCCCGTGGCTACCTCCTGAAGGACGTGGATCGGGACGTGCTCTTCGAGTCCCTCCGCCTCGGCCCACCGGGGCGAGACGCTGCTGCAGGCGGCGGTGGCCCGGACGCTCGTCGCCCACCTGGAAAACGCCGCGGTCCGCCCGGACCGAGGGCTTGACCCCGCGCGAGCTCGAGGTCCTCGCCCTCATGGCCGCGGGAGCCGCCAACAAGAAGATCGCCGAGCGTCTGGCTATAGCGGAGCGGACGGTGAAGGCCCACGTCACCAGCATCTTCAACCGGCTGGGCGTGGATTCACGCACGGAAGCGGTGGCGGTTGCGCTGCGCCGCGGATTGCTCCCGCCCGCACCCTGACTCGTCGGCTGGAGTCGCGACCGTCCTCGTGGATCTGCAGCAGGCGGCTCTGGAGGCCTCAGCGTGTCCACTTGAGAGAGAGATTCCTTCTCAGGCGTCCGAGCCGGATCTCCAGCCGATAGGTCTCGTCGGCATCGAGCACTCCGGCGATGCGCTCCCGGCGTGTCTCGTCGTCCCACGTCACCTCGACATCGAACTCGTGACGGCCCGGCGCCTGACTTCCATCAGATCAACCCCGGGATCGACCGCATCGGCCTCTTCGTGCCCCAACCGCTGGTGGAGAAGCTGGTGGTCACCCGGGACCGCTTCTCCCACCTCGCGATTCGACTCGCGGACCGGGACGACAGCCCGCGCTTTGCGAAGGAGCTCGAGACCCGACTCGCCGGGGCCGCCTCGGTCACGACCTGGAGGGAGGAGACCCGGAGGACCTGATCGAGCTCCAGCGGATCCGGCAGACGGCCATGGATCTGCTCGCCCTGGCCATCATGGCCATCGCCGCCACCGGCATCGCCAACACCGTGCTCATGGCGGCCCACGAGCGGGTGCGCGAGATCGGCACCCTGCGGGCCATGGGGTTGGACCGGCGCGGCGTGGTGGGTCTCTTCGTCCTCGAGGGGCTGGTCATGGGAAGCGTGGGCGGGCTCCTCGGGGCGCTCCTGGGCGGGGGCTACAACCACAAGCTCTCGGTCGACGGCATCGACCTCAGCTCCTTCATCGAGGCGGCGGGCAGCGGCGGCATCTACGACTCCATGCCCATGTCGTCCATGCTCTACACCGAGTCCTCCCTGGCGGTGGCGGCCGGCGCCGCGCTGGTGGGGCTCCTGGTCGCGGTCCTGAGCTCCGTCTACCCGGCGGTGATCGCCGCCCGGCGGCCGCCGGCCGAGGCCATGAGGGCCGAGTGATGCTCTGGATTCGACTGGCCCTGCGCAACACGCTGCGCCACCCCCGCCGCACCCTTCTCACCGCGGGCACGGTGCTGGCCGCCACTGCCCTCCTGACCGTGCTCCTGGCCTACCTCTCCGGGGTCATCGGGGGCATCGTCCAGGACTTCACCGCGGCCGCCGGCCACGTCCGCATCGTCAGCAAGGCGTTTGCCGCCCGCGAGGAGCTGCATCCCCTCTACGAGAACATCGCGGCCGCCGATGAGGTTCTCGAGGCCGTGCGCACCGTCCCCGGGGTGCGGGATGCCCAGCCCCGCATCACCACCGGCGTCGTCATCACCGCCGACGAGGAGATCGGAGACGACTTCGCCCTGGTGACCGGCGCCACCGACGCCTACTACCGCCAGCACCTGCGGGGCCCCGAGCATCTGGCCGCGGGCCGCTGGCTCTCGGGCCAGCCCAAGGAGGTGGTCGTGGGCCGGCGGGTCGCCGAGCGCCTCGGGGCCGGGATCGGCACCGAGATCCTGCTCCTCGGCCAGACGCAGTACGGCTCCCTGTCGCCGGTGACCGCGGACATCGTCGGTGTCGTCGGCGGCAACGCCTCGTTGGACGAGCAGGTCTTCCTGCCGCTCGTCGGAGGTCCAGTGGCTCACCGACATGCCCGGCGGCGCCCTGGAGGTCCTGGTCTACGGGCCCGGCCGGGAGCCGCGGCAGCTCGAGCCCATCGTCGAGGCCCTGCGCTCCGCGGCGGGGCTTGGGGACACCGCGGTCGAGGCCTGGTACCAGCGGGAGCCGTGGCTGTCCGTGATGGGGATGATGGACGGCATCCAGGGGTTCATCCAGTTCTTCATCATCCTGCTGGCGGCTCTGGCCATCTTCAACACCATGTCGATGTCGGTGCTCGAGCGCACCGGTGAGATCGGCGTCATGCGGGCCATGGGGATGTCGCGGCCCCGGGCCCTGGGCCTCTTCCTGGTCGAGTCGATCTTCATCGGGCTCCTCGGCAGCGCCTTTGGCGTCGCTCCTGGGCTCGGCCGGGGCCTGGTATCTCCAGACGTACGGGGTCACCCTGGGGGAGGACGTGGTCGCCAAGATGGGCTCCAGCTTCCCGATCAAGGCGACCGTCTACGCCGACCTCAGCCTCTCCACCGTCGCCACCGCCGTGCTGCTGGGCATCGTCGCCTCGGTGCTCGGCGCCCTTCTGCCGGCGCTGCGCGCCTCGTCCATCCAGCCGGTCCTCGCCATGCGGGCCCGGAGGTAGTGAACATGAGAAGGCTGGCTCTCGTCGCCGTCGCTCGTCTTCAGCCCGGGCCTGGCCCCGGCCGTGACCCCGACCGCCGACGAGCTCCTGGCGGCCATGGACGAGGTCCTGCAGTTCGACACCCGCACCTCCACCGCCACCATGGAGGTGATCGACGCGCGCCGGACCCGCTCCTACCGGATGAAGAGCTATGCCCGGGGCCAGGACGACGCGGCCGTCCTCTATCTGGAGCCGGCCCGGGAGAAGGGCACCAAGCTGCTCCGCAAGGACGACAACCTGTGGCTCTACATGCCTCGGGCCGAGCGGGTGCAGAAGATCTCGGGCCACATGCTGCGCCAGGGCATGATGGGCTCCGACATGTCCTACGAGGACATGCTGGAGGCGGCCGACTTCGAGGAGAAGTACGAGGCGGAGGTCGTCGGCGAGGACGAGACCGCCGGTCGGCCGTGCTGGAAGCTCGAGGCCCGGGCCCGGGACGACTCCGTCTCGTACCCGAGGCGGCTGATCTGGATCGACAAGCAGAACATGATGCCGCTGCGTCAGGAGCTGTTCGCGCTGTCGGGCATGATGCTCAAGACCTGGATCATGTCGGAGATCGAGATGGTCTCGGGCCGGCCCGTGGCCCGGCGCATGGAGATCTCCGACCAGCTCAAGCAGGACTCCAGGACCGTCTTCTCGCTCGAGGAGGTCTCCTTCGACGTGGAGCTGGAGAGCGAGATCTTCACCCGTCGCTGGCTCGAGCGGAAGTAGAGCACCGCGCCCCGCCGCCTGCGCCGAGCCGCGAGTTCGTGCGCGTACCCGTCGACGAGGAGGGACGCGAGATCCAGGCCGGCTGAGGACCCCACCTTCGGCGGCCAGCTGCGATGCACTTGACCCTCACCAGGCCAACGGGGTCGTGTGCCTTGATGGACGGTGTGGAGACTTCCAAGGCGCTTCGAGGCAAATCCGGAGTTCCGCAGACCCACCCGCCGGCTTCCTCTATGACTCATGGGGGGGTGAGCGGCGTAGCGAGTCCTCGCGCGGCCGTCGCCGCCGTTCACATCGCCTATCGGCTATCGCTCGGCGTGGGTCGGACCGCGACCCCGCTGAAGACGGGCCGACTCTCGCGAGCGCTCCCCCGATCCCGCGCGAGCCGATGCGGAGTACACTGGATGCAGGAGGCAAGTTCGATGGCCGCCGAGATCGTCCCCGGAATCACCGTGGACGCAGCTGTTGCATTCGGAAAACCGGTGATCGCCGGCACGCGACTGCCCGTGGCCTTGGTGCTCGGTCAGCTCGCCGAGGGAATCAGTCAGGAGGAGATCCGCGCGGAGCACGACCTGGCACAGGAGCAGATTCACGCCGCGCTCCGATATGCGGCATGGCTGGCCAGCCAGGAGACCGTGCGGGTCCGCGCCGGGTGACGGATGGTCCGTGTCCTTGTTGATGAGTCCCTCCCCCGCGCGGCAGCACTCGCCCTCAGGGCAGCAGGTCATGACGTCGCCGACGTGCGAGACGTCGGTCTTCGGGGCCGCCCTGACTCCGAGGTCCAGGCACGAGCGCTCGAGGAGGATCGCATCGTTGCCGCTACCGATCTGGATTTCGCGAACGCCCTGAGGTTCCCTCCCGGCACGCACCCGGGGATCATCGTGTTGCGTGTCCCCGACTCGTGGGACTCGAGGGCTCGAGTGGAACGCCTCGTTTCGGGCATCGGCGAAGCAGGTGCCGACACGCTGCGTGGTGCCATCGTGATCGTCGAGCCCGACCGGATGCGTATCTTCGCTCCACCCACCAAGCAACCTCGGCCGTAGCGGAGGGGAGATGGACGAAGCGAAGCTGCTGGAGAAGCTCCGGCTGATCGAGGCGTTGTATGACCAGTTCTCGATGGCGGACATATGGTCGCGCCACGTCTTCGTGGCCTTGCTCCGGCGTTACGGAATCCGGCCCTACCGCTACCGGCGACAGCGGCGCACCACGGTGATGGCCCGGCTGTCGAAACGTTTCCTCGACGAGACCCTGTGGCCCGAGTTCCAGGAGATCTCCAGGACCCTGCACACCTACCTGTCGGACGTGACCGAGCGCGTAGTCTCCCAGGTCATCCACCAGGACAGCTCCGAGGCGGAAGTCGTGGAGGAAGCCGAGCCTGCGCTGCTCACCGATGACGCTGCAGAGGCAGCGCCGAACCCGCTCCCAGAGGAACCGGGCGGTCGGGTTCGGCGCTGAGGTCTCCGTCGGCTCGGACGCGCCGGGTCCCTCACGAAGACAGCTTCACCCTGGCCTGCCGCAAGCGGTCTCGAAGATGGGCTCCAGCTTCCCGATGAAGGCGACCGTCTACGCCGACCTCAGCCTCGCCACCGTCGCCACCGCCGTGCTCCTGGGCATCGTCGCCTCGGTGCTCGGCGCCCTGCTGCCGGCGCTGCGCGCCTCGTCCATCCAGCCCGTCCTCGCCATGCGGGCCCGGAGGTAGTGAACATGAGAAGGTTGGCTCTCGTCGCCGTCGTCGTCTGCAGCCCGTGCCTGGCCCCGGCCGCGACCCCGACCGCCAAGGAAAAGGCGCCACTCGAGGGCGCCCCCGCCGAGGTCCCCAGGAAGCGTCGCTGCTCACCAAACTGGGCCCGCTTGATTTCGAAGGTGTACCAAGCCGATCCGCTCGTCTGTAGAAGTTGCGGAGGCCGCCTCGCGATCGTGGCCTACATCACCGACGAGTGGACCATCAGGCGCATTCTCGAGCATCTTGACCTGGCTCCGCCACCGCAGGAAAGGCCGCCGCCGAGCCGCGAGCTCGTGCGCGTACCCGTCGACGAGGAGGGGCGCGAGATCCAGGCCAGCTGAGTCACGCACTCTCGGCGCCGGCCGCTCACCAGGCCAAGGGCGTCGTGTCCCCCACGAGGGGCCACGGGGCAGTTGAGGGGGTCGGGAGGCGGCTTGGGGCGTACCCAGAGCCCCAGGCTGCCCTTCCCAAGGCTCGACAGCGGGGTTGGGAGGCGCCCGCGACCTCTGTGATCCTCCTACGGCCCTCCTCGCCGCGGATCAAACCACCTATGATTTAGCCTGAGCAGCGGTCCGAGTACCAGGAGGTCCCGATGGCGGAAGAGAAGTGGGTCGACGTCGGCCCGGCGGAGGAGCTCCGGAAGCGGCCGATCACGCCCGTGAAGGCGGGCGGGACGCCCGTCGCCCTCGTCCACCGCGACGGCGTGTTCACGGCCATCTCCGGCGTCTGCAACCACGTCGGCGGCCCGCTCGGCGACGGCCGCCTCGACGGCGACTACGTCGTCTGCCCCTGGCACAACTGGAAGTTCCACCACCGCGACCGGCGAGGGCGAGCCCGGCTACGAGGAGGACCGCGTCCCGAGCTACGCCGTCAAGGTCGAGGACGGGCGGGTTCTGGTCGACGCCGAGCCAGCGCACGCCGCGCCACAAGACGCCGCACGCGCCGCACCCGCTCGCGCGCCCCGTGCGCGCGCGAGCCGGGGCCCGTCCGCGTCGCCGGCATCTCGACGACCGTCATGGACCGCGCCAACCCGCGCTACTCGACCTCCGAGGCGCTGCTGGCCCACGCGCTCGCACACGCGCGGACAGACGCTCGGCGCCGAGACGCGGCTGATCCGCCTCGGCGAGCTCAACTTCCGCGCCTGCGAGGGCTACTACTCGAAGAGCGCCACGTGCCTGCACCTGGCCCTGCTCGATCACGCAGATGGACGCGGACGACCAGCTCGACCGGGTCTACGAGGCGCTCGTGCACTGGGCCGACGTGATCCTGGTCGCGACGCCGATCCGCTGGGGCGCCGCGAGCTCGCTCTACTACAAGATGGTCGAGCGCATGAACTGCATCCAGAACCAGGTCACGATTCGCGACCGCGTGCTGCATCCGCAACAAGGTCGCCGGCTTCATCGTCACCGGCGGCCAGGACAACGTGCAGGCCGTGGCCGGCCAGATGCTCGGCTTCTTCGCCGAGCTCGGCTTCCTCTTCCCGCAGTTCCCCTACATCGCCCACTCGCGCGGCTGGTCCGCCGAGGACATGGAGAGCAACGTCGAAGAGCTCCGCACCAGCCAGGGCCTCCGCGACGGCACCGCCGCCCTCGTCGAGCGCTGCGCGGCACTCGCCGCGCGCCTCATGGCCTCGGAGCACACGCTCGAGAAGGTCGCCCGCGGCGGCCGCAAGGCCCACGCCCTCGCCGAGAAGCCCTAGGATCCGTCGGGCACCAGGTGCCAGACGCCGTCTCGGCCGTTCGAGTACGCCGTGCTGCACGAGTACCACGCCCGTGTCGGCGGCTGCGAGCGCGCGGCCGTGGCGACCCCGAACGCCTGGATCACGTCGGTGAGCGGCGCCCCCGTCGGGCACCCGAAGCCCGGGATCTCACGCGGGTACCACCAGTCGAGGCTCGGCGTGCCGTACTCGTCGAAGCTCTTGTCGCCGTAGGGAGCCGGCGGCTTGCCTTCGAAAGCCGGCGTCTTCCAGTCGATCTGAACGTCGATCGCATCCTCCTCGAGCGTCAGCTCCGAGATGCGGGCTCCCTTGGGCAGCTCCCGGTGCAGGAGCGCGAAGGCCTCGGCCGGCTGCGAGATCCAGCGCTTGCGCGGCAGAGGCCGCAGAGCCGCGGGAGCCTTCCCGACCACCGGAAACGCCGAGCCCGAGGGCAGGAACGCGAACGGCGCGGCGTCAGGCGGATCGAGCGTCGCGGTGGCGCCCTCGGGCCCGCCCTGCCAGTGGCGCGAGAGCGCGGCGCCCGTGGCGGGATGCCGCATCAACTCGAAAGCCACGTCGCCCGGCCCGAGCTTCCGCTCACCCGCCCGCGCGATGGCGGCCCACCAGTCCGAGCGAGCCTGCTCGTCCGGCTCCGTAGGCGCCTCGGCCGGGAGCTGCTCCTGCAGCGGGTGCGCGACGCGTGGGCCGCTCGAGACACCGGCCGCGTCGCAGCGCACGTGCCGCAGCGACGAGGCATCGGTGCCCTGCACGAAGTAGGCATCGATCCCCTGGCGCGTGAACGCGAGCGCCGCGGGCGCCTGGGGGAAGCTGACCGGGCCGGTCCCGCCCTCGCCGCAGAGGGCGAGCATCTCGCCGAGGTGCCCGCGCGCGAAGACCGCCCCCCGCCTGGCGTGCTCGACCCGGTCCGCCTCGTGCTGCTGGCGGGCCTGCTCGCTGTCGCGCCGGATCGAGTCGTAGACGAAGCCGGCGATCACGGCGAACAGGACCAGGGCCGGCAGGTGGCCCCACCACCGAGACTTCCTTGCGGCGGCCATCGACAGCCATCCTATCGTCCGAACGCCAGGGGGTGAGCGGCGCGCCGCTCGCGCGGCTCAGCGGGAGCTGAAAACGAGCGTGACGCTGTTCTCGGACGGACCAAGCCGGAGCTCGTCGCCGACGATCGTGTAACGCTTCGCGGCCCCGAGCGCCGCAAGGTACTGGGCTTCCTGCGCCATGACGGCGTCCGGGCTGCAGGCCATCAGCGTCGCTCCGAACGGGCCCGCCGTGAGCTTGCCCGACTCGGCCTTGGCACTCCCGAAGTAGCGGTTGCAGCCGGCCGAGCCCGCGACGCGATCCTCGGAGGTGAACTCGGCCGTGATCGTCGTCCCCGACAGCGCCGGCTGGCCGTTGAGACTGGCCACTCGCCACGTGGGTCCGACGAGCACGGTGCTGGGGGTCACGTCCGAAGGGCCCGTGGTGTTTCCCGAGAAGCACCCCGCAAGACCCATCACCGCTACGGCCACGGCTGTTCCGCGCTTCAGACCCATTGCCTTCTTGCTTCTCCAGAGGATCACGATCGATCGCGTCCATGGTGCGTGACGCGCGCGCGGCTGTCCAGCGCGAAGACGGCAAAAAGATGTGCCGGTTTGAGCCGTCGACTGCCGACGGTCTAGACGCTCGACGGTCCGAAGCGTTCCGTCTTGATGGCGGCCGGCTCGTGGCCCAGGTCGAGCAAGATCTGCCCGGCCGACTCCACGAGCCCCGTCGGCCCGCAGATGAAGACCCGCGGACGAACCGCGGGCGGAAACCCCACCTCGGCCAGCATGGCCCGGTCGATCCGCCGCGCGAGCCCGCGCCATCCGGACGGCTGCGTGCGCGTCAGGGTGTGCACGACCGTGAGCCCGTCGCCGGCTGCTGCGAGCCGCTCCAGCTCCTCGCGATAGATGACGTCCTCGAGCGTGCGCGAGGAGTAGAGCAAGACGGCCGGGACCGAGCTTCCCGCCGCGGCCCGATGCCGCAGCATCGCCATCAGCGGAACGACGCCCGAGCCACCCGCGATCAGGACGAGCGGCTCGCCGGCGGGGGATCTCTCTCTAGGGAGGCGTGGGGGGCCCCGCGGACGCACGAGCGGCCGGACCCCCCGGGGTCAAGCGCATACTCGATCACATCCGCAGACGGGACACAGCCTCTCGATCTCCCCCGCACCCCCAGCACGCCGTGGCCCACATCGCCTGAGGGACGGCTCCGCACCGGCGTGGAGCGCAGAGCGAAGGGAGAGTTGTCGGCCGGGAGGCTGTCGGACGGCTATCTCCCGGTTCCCCGTCGCGCTCCCCAGCTCCCGGGGCTGCCGACACCTCCGAGCACCGGCGGTAAGCCCTTCCCTGAGCCTCCGTAGGAGGCGCGCCAGAGGCGCGGCCCTGGTATTGAAGTTCCTATGAATACCCGAAAAGCAATCGCCTATCCCATTAGTCTGCCCTTCGTACTTTGCTAGCTGACACGGCAGGCGAAGCGACACGAACAACAAGCCATGAGAGAACGGCGACAACTGCGAAAAGTATCATTGCCCCTTTTGATACCATTGAAAGGAACCAGGCGTCTCTCATTTGTGCTGCTAGATCAACGTCCTGTAACCAGAAAGCTTCGACTTCATTCGGCGACGTTCCCTCTGGTTCGCCGAATCGTTCGAGATACTCTTGCTTCAAGTTCATCGCCTCATTCTCAAAGTAAGCGTACCCGAGTATGCCGCTGGCAAGAGAGAGCAAGGCAAAGATCAGGGAAACAAGCTGAAGAACCTTACATGACTGCTGTGCCATCTGGGTTATTTCCTGTGCGCGGGCGTCTGATTAATTGCGTAAACTATAGCTAACGAGGTTCCCTCAGACCGACAAGCTGTATTCGAGGGGAGGCGTGTCTGAGGTATTGAAAGTGGGCTCCGGTTGAGCCTAGATGGGAGCCTTTCGGCCCCCATTTTTGACCGCCGAGGCGGTTGATGGGTCGACATGGACCCTGTGACAACCGGAGCCCAAATGAGCCTACCACGCACTGCCGCCGCAGTCCTGAGCGATCACGTCACCCTGGAGTTGGAGAGCATCGACCGGATGTATCTCAACGCCTACGTTCCCGATCTACAGCGTGAGCTGGGCGTGGTCTCGTTCTTCCGCTTCCACAAGCAGCGCACCTTTGCCTCCGGGGCACTGATGAGCCCCATCAGCCGACGGTTCGTGTCGAAGATCGAGGTTTGCGGCCAAGCAGGAGGTGCCGCTGATCCGCTTCGAGCGGGGCGATCGGAAGGAGGATGTGGCCCGGCGCCATCGAGCGGACTTCACCGAGTCCGAGGGTGTGTACCTGATCGGCAAGGCCCAGGAGAAGGCCCGGGTGTTTCGGACTGAACGCCGCTGGGACGAGCGAGGACTTCCGTACCCGTGGATGGTGCGTTCGTCGGCGATGGTGAACCAGTACTACTTCTACTGCCTGGATCGGGATTTCGGGCCGTTCTTCCTGAAGTTCTGCAGCTACTTCCCGTACAACGCCAAGCTGTGCCTGAACGGGCACGAGTACCTCAAGCGCCAGCTCGACAAGCGTGGGATCGGCTACGAGGCCCTGGACAACGGGCTGCTGTCGTGTGACGACCCCGAGGCCGCACAGGCGATCTGTGATGGCCTGGGGCCCCAGACAATCGATGCGCTTCTTCGACGCTGGCTTCGGGTCCTGCCACACCCGTTCTCGACGAAGGACCGTGGTGCCGGCTAACCCTCGGGCAACGTGCCCTCGAGAGCCTGCAACGTCCGGCCGTGATTGGCGGCCAGAGGGTCTCCGCGCTCCGCTTCGCGGACCCCAGAACCCAGGCCGTCCTCAGTGCCCTGCCCTTGTTCCACCTACACGTCAGCCCCTTCACCAATCGCGATCTCAAGCAGCACCTGGCTCAACTGCTCGGCAAACACCCAGACCAGATCTCTCAGGGCACCATGAGCTACGAGCTCAGACGATTACGCCTTCGGGGGCTCATCGAGAGGAGGCCCGGCACAAACCGCTACCAGGCCACCGACTACGGTCTTCGTGTCGCCGCCCTCAACACATTCGCCTACGACCGTCTGCTGTGTCCCGGCTTCGCCGCCAGCCTCGACCCGACACCACCGGCCCCATCCCACTCGCCACTTCACAAGATCCGAAGCGCCATCGATGAGCTATGCTCCAAACCTGCCGCATGAAACTTGACTCAGCCGTCACAAGAACGGCGACCCAAGAGGTCTAGCTAGGCCGCGAGCGTGAACGAAGCCGGCCGAATCGATGTACCACGCGAGGGCTTGAAACATGGCCGAGGCCGCACAGACCGAAGCGATCACGGCGCTCAAAGCAGCTGGCGCAGCCCTCAAATCCAAGGCAAGTCTAAGAACTTCCAGCGTTCTTCCGTGCAAAGCTTCCGCGACCCGGTTCAGACAACCGAGACGAGGAGGCCATGCCGATGCGAAGGCAACGCTCTTCGGGTCTCTGGGCCTCCGACAGCAGGCAATGCCGGGTGAAAGGAGGAGGTTGCATGACCAGAAGGACTGTGATCGCCGCGACGTTGGCGCTGGCACTTGCCACGACCGCGTTCGCGGGGAAAGCGTACGACCCCGGGCAAAAAGGTCCCTATGAGGTAGGCTTCACGACCTTTGTTCTCACCGATCCGGCGCGGCCTGGGGACAGCTCACCAACCTACCCGGACCGACCGATCCCTGTGTACGTCTGGTACCCGGTTGATTCCCAGACAATCAACGCATCCACGTTCGAGGCGGTCTACCCCCTCGACCCCCTCTATGCGGTGGTCCCCGATGTACTGTCGTCTGACTTTGAGACCTATGGACTCGACCCCGCCTATGAAGAGCCTACGCCCTCTTCGCTGAAACCGTTCCCGCTGCTCATGTTCTCACCGGGCTGGGGCGTTCATGCATGGCACCACACCTCCGTCGGAACTCGACTGGCGAGTCACGGGTTCGTTGTCGCGGTCATCTATCACTTCGGTGACCAGTGGTGGCCTTGGGAACCTCCATTCGATCCGCTTGCCGTCGCATCCTACAATCGACCGCGTGACGTGTCGTTCGCGCTGACTGACCTACTGCAGAAGAACACGACACCCGGCCACCTCCTGCGAGGGCTCATCCGTCCGGATCAGGTGGCGGCCGGCGGGTGGTCACTCGGGGGCTACGCCGCGATGACTCTGGCCGGCGGCGACGACGAAGTCTGCGACACGCTGTACGGGATACCGGGCCTCGAGGATCCGCCAGACTGGACTTGTGTCCCCTCGTTCCCCGACCCACGAATCAAGGCGATCGTGCCGCAGGACGGTTCGAACCAGGTCCTGCACTTCCAGGAGCTGGCCCGGGTCACGGTCCCGGCAATGGGGATCGGCCAAGAGTGGAACACGGTACTTGACTGGCAGGCTAGGCAGCACGCGGCCTTCTCGGGCAAGCCGTCGTATCGCGTCGATGTGTTCAACACGATCCACCAGTCGTTTTCCGATCTGTGCGAAGGCTTCCAGGTCATGCGGGACTACACGATCATCGACGATGATCTGCTCTCCCTCATCCTGGGCGACATCTGCGACCCCTTCACGCCGACTACCGAAGTGCATCGGCTCGCGAACCAGTACACCATCGCCTTCCTCAAGAAGAACCTGGCTGGGGAGTCTGGCTACCAGAGGATTCTCACGCCAGGCTGGGCTCTGACGAGGGAGCCGTACATCGAGTTCTTCGTGACCGAGAAGAAGAGCCCGAGGTCCATCAAGGACGATTGGCCGGACTTGTTCATCTACTTTGCGCATCAGCCCGGGAGCGAGCAGTTCTTGGCGGAGAAGAACTCGAAGAAGCCCCTGCCGATACCGAAGATGGGATTCCCTCAGCAATGAGTGTTCGACCAGCAGAGCGTCGAGTGCGTTGAGGAGACCCGGCGCCTGATGCGCCCCGGCCCGAGGAGCCGTCAGCCTCGGGCCGTCTTGCCTGCGGTCCGCCCGGCGGAAGAACCGCCCTCCACAGCCGGTTTCGGGCCGAAGCTCGACTCTCGCTCTGGGCGTGGAGTCTCTGGACCCTGCCGTCCGGCATGACCGCCACCAGCCGCCCCCCGTCGACCTTGAGCTCCACCTCCAGGGGACCCAGCCGATAGCGGCCGGCGAAGCGGGCGAGGCGGTCCGGCGCGAGGTCGACCGGCGTCTTGACCTGCACCTGGAAGTGCGGCCAGCCGTACTCCCGGGCCACGGCCCGCACCAGCTCGCCGACGATGGTGGCGTCGTCGCCGTTGAGCATGACGGCCACGCCCTGTCCGCGATCGGCGTAGGCGACGAGTCGGCAGAAGTACCCGGCGTTGCTGCCGTCGTGGGAGAAGACGACACCCTCGGGCTCGACCCGCACGACCGGGCCCAGGCCCTGCCCGTCCACCGGGGCGAGCATCTCTCGCGCCGTCGCCTGGCGCAGCAGAGCGCCCGGCTCCCCGCGGTACGAGCTCTGGATCGCCATCGCCCAGCGACACAGGTCGGTGGGTGTCGTCCACAGGCCCCCGGCGCCGATCTCGGGGTGGACCCGGTACTTCCCCCCGACGACCTCGCCGCTCGCGCGGTGGCCCGAGGCGGCGTTCAGGCGCAGCTCGGTGTCGAGGGGATAGGCCAGGGCGCTGCGGGTCATTCCCGCGGGCTCGAGAACGTGTGTCCTCACCAGCTCGCGGAGAGGCCGGCCGTGCCGCTCGGTGAGCAGGAGCTGCAGCAGCACGTAGCCGCCGCCCGAGTAACGGAAGGCGGTGTCGGGCAGGATGTCCACGCGGACGGGGGCGCTGTTGGCGGGTTTCACGCCGTCGAGGATCTGGTAGACGGAGGGGATCTCCTCCCCCTCCGTGTACCCCTTGAAGCCGTGGACGGTCAGGCCGGCCCGGTGGGCCAGGAGGTGACGCAGGGTCGGCGGGGTCCGTTTCGTGAGCTCGTTCTCGGGGATCTTCCAGGTCGTCAGCTGGTCGTTGAGGGGGCGGTCCAGGTCCGAAACGCCCATCTCCACGGACCGGAGGGCGAGGGTCGCGACGACGGGCTTGGAGATCGAGGCCGCCTGGAAGAGCGTGTCCGGGTCGACGGCTGCCTCGCCGCCCCGCTCGAGCACGCCGTACCCTCGCGCCCAGTCGATCCGGCCCTCGTGGATGACGGCGACGCTGAGCCCGGGCACCCCGTAGAGTCGCATCCGATCGAGGATGGAGAAGATCTGCGGAGGCGCGCCGCGCAGGGCGACGGCGGGCAGCAACCCTGCCTCGACGCGCCGGATGCGCGCCTCGACGTCGTCGGCCCGTGACGCAGCCACGGCGGAGATGCACAGAACCAGGGCAACGAGCGTCGTCTTCGTCATCGGTGGACCTCCTGGTAGCGGCTGGGCGTGGCCAACATGCCCCCGTCGCGGCGGCGTTGACCATGGATCATTCAGCCTACGGACACCGGGGCGGGGGCGACGGGCCAGCGAGGTCCTGCAGGAGTCAACCTCTAGGTATTTCCATACGCCCGAGGGCGGCCTCGACGGTTGGTGCCGTGTCTTGCGGGCCATGTGGGGGCAGGCAGCGGGGGGCGGTGCTGTTTCAGCGTCGCTTGACTCTCGCGCGGTGCGGGTGTGAGTCCCGTGGAGGGCGCGGACTCCGCCCACGGTGACACACTTTCGCCTCGTGGCTGGCCGCGAAGACCCGCGTGTGCGCCTACGGAAAGTGCGGTCCCTCGGCCACCATGGTCTCCATCTCTCGGCCATCGTCGTCGACGGGGACGTAGTGGATGTCCGGTGGTGGCCGCTCGACCTCGGGTGGGCTGAGGCCGAGGCACTCGAGGATCTTCTTGATCGTGAACTGATCGTGGATGTAGGCCACGATCTGGAGCGAACCCCCGCATCTGCGACAGGTGAGCGGGTCGGCGTGATACACCTTGCTGATCAACCTTGCCCAGCTGGGGGAGCAGCGACGCGTGCTTGACTCCTCGGCTCCGGGAGCCTCGAGCAGCTTCTTCTCCCTGGCCCGAGCCCCCCGGGCGCGGTTGGCGTAGTGGGCATAGAACAGCGTGCGGTGCCGGCCCGGGTCTGGGATGTGGTCGGTGATACGGGCCAGCCACTCCAAGGGGTCGAGGGCCACGAAGTTTGCCCCGATGCTGGGATTCGACCTGAGGGCGCGGTAGATCACCGCCTGCTGGCCGTCGATGTAGACGAGTCGCTTGAGTGAGACCGGGTTCCTGACGACGTAGCTCGCCATGTCCTCGATGGCCCGTGCGTCGTTGGGTGGAATCGGCTCGCCGACGTGAGTGGAGAAGCCCGGGTGCCGCCAGCCCAGAAGCCTCGACTTGAGCTCCCCGGAGATGGCGTGCCTGGCGACCAGGCGCTCGAGGAGCGCCTGGCGGAATAGCGTCATGATCGCCTCGCCATCCCATGGCTCGAGGGGATGAAAGGTCCCGTCGGGTGAGAAGCCGCCGGCGCTGGCCAATATGTGGAGGTGGGGATGCCATTGGGCCAGGTCTCCGGCGGTGGCGATGGAGACCACGATGCCTGGCCGCAGGCTTTGGCCGAGGCTCTGTTCGACGTATGCGCCCAGGGCGTCCGCGGCGCAGCGGGCGAGGACCCCCAGCAACTCGCGGCGGCGCCGGAAGAGCGGACGCAGGAGGCGCGGGATGGTCATCACGACGTGGCGGTGTGGGACCGGCTCGAGGACATCCTGGTGGAGCCACTCGGCCCACAGCAGCGAGCGCTTCTTCTCGCAGGACGGGCAGAACGAGCGGCCACGGCACGAGTAGGGGATCACGTAGCTCGTCCGGCAGGTCGAGCACCACGCCCGGGCGAAGCCTCGTTCTGCCAGCCCACAGGTGAGGAACTCCCGCAGGACGCGCTCGACGACGGGGCGCAGGGGGCCGTGGGTGCGGGCGAACCGCTGGGGCCAGACACGAAGAAGCTCCTCGAGATGCTGGTCGACCAGGAGAAAGAGAGGCGACTCCCGCGGTCGCCTCGGCTTGTAGACCCGGCAGCTGATCTCCACGCCCAGCCATGAGCCCGGCGGGGAGAGACACCGGCGAAAGGCAGGCGGAGGGTCCGCCCACAGGGGCCGAGTCTGTCGTACGAGCGTGCCCGCTCAGGTCCGGGGGCGGACACAAGACTACGGAACGCGCCAGGGTCGCCGCGGCGCTCGTCGCTCCACTCCGGGGTGGGCGGGAAGTGGCGCGTCTCAGGGTCCTCCACACCGGGCTTGATCTGGCCCAACGGGGCGAAGGCCGCCGTGGCCCTCACCTACGACGACGGCATCGACACCCACCTCGACCACGCCGCCCCCGACCTCGACGCCGCCGGCCTCCACGGCACCTTCTACGTCCCCGGCAGCTCGGGCTCCCTGGCCCGCCGCCTCCCCGAGTGGCGCGCCCTGGCCGATCGCGGCCACGAGCTCGGCAACCACGCCCTCTTCCACCCCTGCCTCCAGGACCCCCCGGGCGGCGGCGACCGCGGCTGGGTGAGCGACGACTATGCCCTCGAGAACTACTCCATCGACCGCATGCGCGACGAGGTGGGGGTGATGAACACGATGCTCCTGGCCCTCGACGGCCAGGCGACGCGCACCCTCGCCTACAACTGCGCCGAGACCGTGGCCGGGGGCGAGTCGTACGTCGACGCCATGCGCCCCCTCTTCCTGGCCGCCCGCATCGGCGACGACCGCATCGTCGAGGACCCGGCCGCCGTCGACCCCTTCCTCGTCCCCAGCTGGGCGGTGGAGAACACGAGCGGGAAGGGGGAAGCTGCAGCTGGATCCAATCCCGCCACAACCTCGTGATCACAGGACCCACCGGGATCGGAAAGTCCTACCTCAGCTGCGCCTTCGTGGAACGCGCCTGTCGCCGCGGCTTCACCGCCACCTACGTACGCATGCCCCGGCTGCTCCACCAGATCGCTGTGGCCCGGGGCGACGGCTCCTACGCTCGGCTGCTCTCACGGCTCGCCCGCCTCGATCTCCTCGCCATCGACGACTGGCTCCTCGCGCCCCTGCGCGACGGCGAGCGACGAACGGAGGCGAAGCAGGACGTCCTCTACTACGAGAACATCGAGGGCGGCCACGGCGGCGCCGCCGACAACAAGCAGGCCGCCCATATGAGCGCGCTGGCGTACACGTTCCTCTGGTCGAGGTTGCGCTAGCCCGTCCCGTCACCCCCGGGAGGGGGCTACCGCATCGTGGCCCGGACCGCCTCCTCCAATCAGTCAGCCCAATGTGCCGGTTCGTCTTTTGCGCAGCTCCCGGACGACACGGAAACCAGTGTAGTCAGCCGCTGCCGTGGCGTCGGTTCTTGCGTCGACCGGTCGGTCGGCGCTTCCGCCAAGGGCTCTGCCTTCCCCGTCATCCGTGATAACCCACTCGGCGACGTTGCCGCCGAGGTCGTAGATCGGATCGTCGCCGTCGCCGGCAGAACGGCCGACCGGCTTGAGCAGCGCGCCAGGGCCAAGCTCCTTGATCGAAGCTGCGAGCTTCGCGGCGTCATCGACGTTCACAGTGTATCCGGCCCACTCGTCGAGCGTGTTCTGCTTGGCGGAGGCCGTGAGCATCTTGCCCAACTCAATCTCAGTTGGCAGCCGATAGGTCTGGCCGGTGCGGGCCGACAGCCACTCGCAGTAGCCCTTCGCGTCGTCGAAAGAGATGTTGTTCGCGGGATACTGCTCTGTTCCCGCGGGGTAGCTGTAGCTGGAGCGGAACGCCGCGAACTGGGCGCGGGTGATCTCGAAGCGTCCGATTGCGATGTCGCCAGCTTCGACCGTTTCCGGCGTCTCGCCGGCGGACTTGAGTTTCAGCGCGGCGGCCAGCGGTGAGCCAGTCTTGACCGCATTGTTCTCATCGGCGGCGATCTCGAACAGGTACTTATCGAACCAGGCCAACTCAGAGGTCACCTTGCGGTGCTGATGTCCGTACTGCTGGGGAACGTGAGCCTCGCCGGGGAACAGGATGAACTTTGTTTGCGTCTTGCCTAGATGCTGGAGAGCCCGGTAGTGCTGCCAGCCTTGTTCGGTGGGTACGTTGCGGTCGTTGGCGCCGAAGAAAATCATCGTCGGCGTCGTCACTTGGTCCATGCGAAACAGAGGCGACTTCTTGATGTAAAACTCGGGTTCGGCCAGCGGCGTCGTACCGAAGTAGAGATCGTCGAAAGAGTGGCCAAACTGGCAGTTTCCCCAGTCGGAGATCCAGTTCACGTTACCAGCGGCGGCGGAAGCTGCTTTGTAGCGAGTGGTGCGGGTGGTGATCTCGATGCTGATGACCGCGCCGTTGGAGTGGCCCATCACGCCGAGCTTGTCCGGGTCGACCAGGCCCTTTTGGATGAGGGAGTCGACGCCGCGTTCGCAGTCTAACCACTCGAGTTCGTTGTAGTTGCCGCCGGTGATTGATTCGCTCCACTCGAGGCCGTAATTGCCGCTGCCGTGGTAGTTCGGTTTGAGGACGAAGGCGCCGCGCTGGGCATAGATCTGGTGAGGATACGCCCAGTCCTCTGACCAGTGATCCAGGTCGACAGCGCGCGGTCCGCCGTGGATCATGAGAACCAGCGGGTACTTTCTCCCTTCCTCGTAGTTGTGTGGATAGTAGAGAACACCCTCGACCTCTTCGTCCTTCGCGCCGGTCCAGGTGACAATCTCGGTCTTTGCCTTGGTCTTCTGTGCGAGGTGCTGGTTGATCTGAGTGATCGGCTTCGCGTCCAGAATGGCCCCGTTGACCAGTTTCGCGGCGTAGATCTGGCCGGGTTCGCTGGCGGTGGAGTAGTTGTAGACGAGCGTCTTGCCATCGCGGCTCAGTTGGCCGCCGAACATGTTCTTGGCATGCTCACCGTTAATCCAGGTCCGCTCCCACGAGCCGCCGTTCTTTTCGTAGATAGCCGGCCTCAAGCGGACGCCGTCCGCGAGTAGCGCGAATACGCCGATCTCGGAGACATCAAAGCCGCCAAATGGTCCAACCACAGTGTAGCCGACGCCGAGATCGCGCTCCCAGTCGAGGTTGACCGGGGTAGGCGTGCCGGAGGCTATGTCGTAATGGTACAGGTACGTGGTGCCAGCCATCAGATAGACCGGATGGTTGGCAAAGGGAGTTACGAAGTAGAAGGCCTTGCTGTCCGGTGTGAATCTAATCTGGGCGGGCAGGATCTTGCCGTCGGGGAAGAGTCGCCGCACCACACCATCGGTGAGGTTACGCAGGAAGGTCATCGGTCGAGCTTTGCCATCCCACTCGAACGAGAGGCTCGTCTGATGGACGGTCACGGCCCAGACGCCGTCGTCAGACACGGTGGTGGAACTGATCCAGTCAGTGTTCTCGGTGATGCGGGTAGCTTTCTTGGACTGGAGAACAAACTCGAACAAACGGACGGGCGATTCGTGTATTTCATCCTCGATGACGTTCGAGGTGTCCCTGCGCTCCTTGGCCTGCTGCTCGTAAAGGCTCGGATCTTCGGAGGCCGTCAGTAGAAGGCTGTCATTGTCGATCCAATCGACGTCTTTGACGCCCTTGCTGAAGCTGGTGACCTGGTAAGGTTCTCCGCCGCGCGCGTCAATGAGCCAGACCTGCGGGGCCGCGCCGTCTACCGATGTGTCGCCGCCGCCTTCGTCACTGTTGCGGGAAGTCAGGAAAGCGATTTTCTTTCCATCGGGCGAAATTGTCGGTGAACTGCTGCTCTGCTTACCTCGAGTGAGTTGAACCTCGAAGTCTTCGGTGAGATTGCGCAGGAAGATGTGGGAGATCGAAGTCCCTTTGTCCTTGTCCATCTTCGTCCTGACCCAGACGACAAGGTTGCCGTCACGGGAAATCTCGATTGAGTCGGCGCGCTCAGCGAGCAGGATGTCATCGACGGTCCACTTCTCGGCTGCAGCGAAGGGTGAAGCGGGAATGATCGCCACAAGGAGTAGTAGTAGTAGCAAGGAACGCATGGATCTCCTCCCGATTCAGAGTCTAAACTCCAATCTTAGTACCGTGCAAACAAGATCTGCGGCCGCCTGGATCTGGATCCCGAAATGGCTACAGGAACACTACGCGGGTAGCGTTTACCCATGTCGGTACCATGTGGGCAAATCCGGGCTCAGATTGCCGAACGGAGCCTCAACCTTCCTTCACTTGGACGTATAGTCGCCTATGTTGAGATTGGCTCGGAACGTCGTTCTGGGAAGTGCCGGCATGTCACGTTGAGTGAACAGCATCGCGGCAAGTTTGAACATTCCTCAATCAAACTGTTTGTTTGACAATTCACCTTCCCACTACCGGCCTGTAATCGGTTTTCGTCATGCTGGGGCCGATGAGGCCCCGCGACGCCCGCAATATCAGCCGCCGCGCTCTGCTCATGGCCGCTCTTCCGGCCCTCCCGCCGGCCTTGCCGGCGCAACCGCTAGCCGAATCGGATACTATACCGCCACCGCCACCGTCACATTCCTCGGCATCTCTCTGGTCACGCGCGAGGCTGCCGCGAGCGGCTTTGCCAGGGCCGAAGCTCTCGATGGGACAACGATCCTGGAGTTCGGCGCGGGTTCGCATCACGAGCGGTGCGCGGGCCTGAATCGGCTGGGCGACATCCGGGAACTGACCCGGACCGTCGACGGAGCGCTCAACCCTGGCTTCACGGGCCGTTTCCGGGCCTCGCTGACCCAGCCGACCCTGGGCAAGCTCGCGCAGTTCCTGACCTGGTCGGAAGCGGTGGCCGTTGCCCCTGCCGGGCTCGGGCGCTTCCTCGAAGAGCAGCGCAAGGGCGGCTCCTGGCTGCAGAGCCTCGGAGTGCTTCGCAATCGCTGGATACATCCGAAGGATGAGTCGCCGGAGCAGGTGCTCGAGGCGGTGGCCGAGCACATCCGACAGATGCCCCCCTACCTGTCCGGTCCGGTCATCGTCCCCGCGGGGAGTGGCGACGCCGAATGGCGAGACGACGGACAGCCGGTGAGCCTGTCTCCCTATTACGCGAGGCTCAGTAGGTCGGGGGACACATGGTTGGACCCGGCCTGACCACCCCATGGGGCAAGCTGACCCCGGCCCGTCACACACCTAGCCAACCTCAACCGCCGGGATCTCTCCCACCGGCTCGGATGTCGGTGTGGAGATCTGCGTCTCGGTCTATCGCCCCAGGCGACCCAAGCTCAGCCCTCTGTACCGGGTGGTCAGCCAGCACCTGGAGGAGTTCCTGCGTGTCTACGACGAGCGCTTCGCGAAGCGTCACGGTCCCTTGCGTCCGGTGGTAGAGCGGGTGCTGCGGGAGTTCCTCACTTGCGGTCTTCCCGAGCACGGCTTCGCCAGGGCTTGGTGCAGCAAGTGCCGCAAGAGCTACCTGATCCCGTACTCGTGTCGTGGCCGCTCGTTCTGCCCGTCGTGCGAGAAGAAGCACTCGCTGCTCTGGGCCGAGTGGCTCCAGCAGGAGGTGCTGGAGCCGGTGCCGCACCGCCATGTGACTCTGACCATCCCGCGGCTGCTGCGGCCGAGCTTCCGGCGCCGGCGGGAGCTGCTTCGGGACCTGTCGCAGTGCGCCTCGGAGGCCATTGGGGCGTATCTGCAGCACAGCCTCGGGCAGGGAGTGCGGCCCGGGGTGGTGGTCTCCATCGCGACGTCGGGCGACCTCTTGCAGTGGCACCCCCACCTGCATGTGTTGACCACCGACGGTGCCTTCCGAGCTGACGGGACCTTCCTCCCCCTCGAGCAGTGGGACGGCGAGGCCCTGATGCGGCTGTTCCGCGAGACGCTGCTGGAGCGGCTGGTGAGCGAGCATGCCATCTCCCAGGAGCTGAAGAAGAAGCTGCTCGCCTGGCGGCATCCGGGCTTTTCCGCCCATGTGGGTGAGCCCATCCCGCCGGAGGCACCCCGCGTCATCGAGGACATGGCCAGCTACCTGGTCCGAAACCCCCTCTCGCTCAAGCGGCTGGTCTACGTCGATGGCGAGCAGGCCGTGATCTACCGGGCCCTCAAGCCGAACCCCCGGCTGGGGCAGAACTTCGTGGCCATGGACCCGCTGGAGTGGGTAACCGATCCCCCGGCAAAGCCGGGGGCATTCTCTTGTGAGCCGCCCAAGGCGGCATAGTTGTGGGCCGCTCACGAGCGGCCCGTGAGCCACCTAAAGGTGGCACGGTCTACGGCAGTCTCAACTGGTCCTGTCGCTTATCCTCGATCTCCTGGTTGCGGATGTACTCGCGGATCACCGCCTCGTCGCGGCCAACCGTCGATACGAAGTATCCCCGCGCCCAAAAGTGCTGCCCGACGAGGTTGCGTTTGTGGTCGAAGAACGTACGGGCCACGTGAATCGCGCTCTTCCCCTTCATGTACCCGATCACCTGCGCGACCGAGTACTTCGGTGGGATCGAGATCAGCATGTGTACGTGGTCCGGCATCAGGTGCCCTTCCAGAACCTGGCTCTCCTTCTGCCTCGCCAGCGTCCTGAACACTTCGCCCAACCTCCGGCGAAGCTCCCCGTACAGCGTCTTCTTCCGGTATTTCGGAATGAACACCACGTGGTATTTGCAGTCCCATACGCTGTGGCTTAGGCTCTCGTAGTCGTCCATGGGTACTCCCTGTCGTGATGCTTGAGCGGCTCACGGCAGGGAGTGCACTGGACATTCCCGCAACTGTCAAACTGCTGCGGCCTCCCCGGCAAAGCCGGGGGGCCTCCCAGAGACGCTAGCCAGGATGGCCGACCACATCCCCGACCCCGGCAAGCACCGGACGCTGTTCTACGGCCACTACGCAAACCGAGCGCGGGGCGCCCGGGCCAAGGGCAAGCCAGCGCCCGAGGCCGACCAGGCTGAGGTCTCCAAGAAACCCCGCTGCCGGGCGAGCTGGGCGCGGCTGATCTCCAAGGTCTACCAGGTGGACCCGCTGCGGTGCCGCGACTGCGGGGGCAAGCTCCAGGTGGTGGCGTACATCAACGACCACCTCACCATCAAGAGGATCCTCGACCACCTGGGCCTGAGTCCTCCCGAGAGGCCACGCCCGCCTCCCGAGGTTCGCTACGTCCCCCTCGACGAGGAGGGGCGCGAGCTCGGGGCCGTGGCTGAGAGCTTCGACTCACCATGAGCGAGCCGCGGAAGGGTTGACGCGCGTCAACCGCCGGCGGCAGCCTGCCGCCGAAACGCACTGCGAGAGTCGCCATCAGAACCCAGGCGCCAGCTGGTAGAGTGGCTGTGCCGTCACAGGACCTCTAGGTATTTCCATACGCCCGAGGGCGGCCTCGACGGTTGGTGCCGTGTCTTGCGGGCCATGTGGGGGCAGGCAGCGGGGGGCGGTGCTGTTTCAGCGTCGCTTGACTCTCGCGCGGTGCGGGTGCGAGTCCCGTGGAGGGCGCGGACTCCGCCCACGGTGACACACTTTCGCCTCGTGGCTGGCCGCGAAGACCCGCGTGTGCGCCTACGGAAAGTGCGGTCCCTCGGCCACCATGGTCTCCATCTCTCGGCCATCGTCGTCGACGGGGACGTAGTGGATGTCCGGTGGTGGCCGCTCGACCTCGGGTGGGCTGAGGCCGAGGCACTCGAGGATCTTCTTGATCGTGAACTGATCGTGGATGTAGGCCACGATCTGGAGCGAACCCCCGCATCTGCGACAGGTGAGCGGGTCGGCGTGATACACCTTGCTGATCAACCTTGCCCAGCTGGGGGAGCAGCGACGCGTGCTTGACTCCTCGGCTCCGGGAGCCTCGAGCAGCTTCTTCTCCCTGGCCCGAGCCCCCCGGGCGCGGTTGGCGTAGTGGGCATAGAACAGCGTGCGGTGCCGGCCCGGGTCTGGGATGTGGTCGGTGATACGGGCCAGCCACTCCAAGGGGTCGAGGGCCACGAAGTTTGCCCCGATGCTGGGATTCGACCTGAGGGCGCGGTAGATCACCGCCTGCTGGCCGTCGATGTAGACGAGTCGCTTGAGTGAGACCGGGTTCCTGACGACGTAGCTCGCCATGTCCTCGATGGCCCGTGCGTCGTTGGGTGGAATCGGCTCGCCGACGTGAGTGGAGAAGCCCGGGTGCCGCCAGCCCAGAAGCCTCAACTTGAGCTCCCCGGAGATGGCGTGCCTGGCGCTCCTCTGGGCCGAATGGCTGCAAGAGGACGTCCTCGCGCCCGTCCCTCATCGCCATGTCGTGCTCACGATGCCACGTCTCCTGCGCGGGATCTTCCGAAAGCGCCGGGAGCTGCTCCTCGACCTCTCGCAATGCGCCGCCGAGGCGCTTGCCGAGTACATGAGAAGACACCTCGCAGCGCACAGCCGGCCCGGCATCGTAGTGTCGATCAACACAAGTGGCGACCTGATGCAGTGGCATCCACACGGACACCTCCTCTCGAGCGACGGAGCCTTCTCCGACGATGGGACGTTTCACCCTCTCGAGGTCTGGGACGGCGAAGCGGTGATGAAGCTGTTCCGCGAGCGCCTCCTGGCCCGCCTCATCGAGCGTCACGCGATCTCGCAAGAGCTCGCCCGGAAGCTCTTGAAATGGCGCCATCCAGGTTTCTCTGCTCACATCGGGGAGCCCATGGCGGTGGAGGACAAGAAGGCCCTCGAGGACGTGGCGTCCTACCTTGTCAAGGCGCCGCTGTCACTGAAGAAGCTCGTGTACCTCGACGGCCAGAAGGCCGTCGTGTACCGCTCCAAGATGAATCCCGCCCTCGGCCGTAACTTCGAGGCGATGAACCCTCTCGAGTGGCTCGCCCGCCTGGCCGACCACATCCCCGACCCCGGCAAACATCGCACGCTCGCGTACGGCCACTACGCGAATCGAGCTCGAGGCGCCCGAGCCAGGGAGAAGGCGCCACTCGAGGGCGCCCCCGCCGAGGTCCCCAAGAAGCGCCATTGCTCGCCGAACTGGGCGCGGTTGATCTCCAAGGTGTTCCACGCCGACCCCCTCACGTGTCGCACGTGTGGGGGTCCGCTTCAGATCGTCGCCTACATCCACGACCACTTCACGATCAAGAAGATTCTCGACCACCTCGGCCTCTCCCCGCCCGAGATCGAGCGGCCGCCACCACAGCTCCGCTACGCCCCCGTCGACGACGAGGGGCGCGAGCTCCAAGGCATGGTCGCCGAGAGGCTGTCCGCGCCGTAGCCGGGGCCAGGAGAAGGGTTGGCGCATCCCGGCCGGGATGTCTTGGTGTGTCACCGCCCGCTGGGGCGGCCCCCTCACGGACCCGACCGCCGGACCCGGGCACAGGTGAGGGGCGTCGACCCGCTCCGCGTCCCCCTCAGTGGCCAGAGAGACCCCAGAGTGGCCAGCCCCGGCCCCCGTGACCGCATCCAGGGCGAAAGGAAATGACTATAGTTATCGGCCGTGGCGGGTTCTCGGCGACCCGGCCTCCCGAGCGCCACACCAGCCCCGCCACGCGTCCCGGCGTCTCGAGGTTGTCCAGGTAGTCGGGGAGCAGCTCCTCGCCCTCGCCTCGGCCAACGCAGTCGGCGTCGCCACAGTCCTCGAGGATCTGGCGCCCGTTCATCGTCGCGAAGACGCCGCCGAAGATGATCGGCGTGCGGGGCGCGGACGCCTTCAGCCGGCGTGCCATCGCGCGAGTGGCAGGATACGAGGTCGTGGACAGGAAGGAGAGAGCGATCACGTCAGGCCGCTCGTCCTCGACGGCGGCGGCGATGTGCTCCTGCCTCATCCGCGGGTGGCAGGTGTCGAACATCCGGACCTCGTGGCCGCGCTGGCGGACCACGGGGGCGAGGGTCTCGATGCCGAGCGGGGGGAAGCCCATCACCTGGACACGATCGGGCGAGAAGCGCCCCTCGCCGAGCTCGCGGGGCAGCAGCCGATAGAAGTCCTCGTCGCGGATGGAGATCAGAAAGACCTTCATCGATACCCTCTGGCGGACGCTACGTCCTTCTCTCGCCCGCTCCGCCGCGGCCGACGGGGCTCCTCACCGTCTTCAGGCTAGTCGCTGGGGACCATGATACACGCTATGAGGAACCCGTTCGAGCGCGTGTAGCGGCTGCTCCGCGAGCAGCCGCCCCTGCCCGACGACGAACTCAGCGATCGACCGAGGGCCGGCTCCTCTGCCTTCACTCTCTGGGCGGACCACCTCCGGCTGGCGAAGTCGGGGACGCGTACCGGGCCGCCCTCCGGTGGCGCCACCCCGCGTTTTTCTGGCGCAGCCTCATGCGGGCCTGCTGCCTCGGGCATCTCGGGAGGCGGGATGACGCCCGAGGCCCGATCGCCGACCTCCTCTGGACGAAGCCCGACTTCAGAATCAGGCCCCTAGAACTCCAGACCTACACCCAGCACCACCGTGGGCTCGCTCCCGTCGGGGTTGAAGACGTACGTGGTGAAGCTCGCGCTCTTGTAGGCCACCCCCACCAGGAATCCGCGCTGGATGTCGAACTCCGTCTGGTAGACCTTGGTCCGCTGCACGACCAGGCCGAGGCGAAGCCAGTCGAGGGGCGACCACCCGAGCTCCGACCAGGTGTAGAGGAAGCTGTCCGCCGAGTCAGAGGAGTCGAACACGTACTCGCTCTCGCTGCTGAAGTCGAGTCTGCGCCAGCTGAGCGAGAGCTTGTAGCCCGGCCCGACACCGTCGGTCTCGCCGAGCACGACGCCGAAGATCGGCGTGAAGTCGAACGTGATCTCGTCGCCAAAGCTGAAGTTGTACCCGATCCACAGCGAGCCCGTCTCGAGATCCTCGTAGTTGTAGCGGGCTTCCAGGTGCAGCCAGTCCCGGTCCGCCGCGAAGCTCGGCTGAGCGTAGTCGCTCTCGTCGGGCAGGAGATAGGCGAAGGCGAACGCGGAGAAGGACCAGCGTTTCTCGGGCGCCGCTGGCGCGCGGACGGGCACGTCCGGCGCCGCCTGGGCCAGCACCACGTCGCCGGCCAGAACGAGCGCTCCCGCGAGCGTCGCGAGCCGGGACACCGGTCTCATCCTCCGAGCGCCATGGCGAGAGCCGCGAGCCCGGCGCCCAGCAGCACCATGGAGAGTCCCAGCAGCCAGGGGCTACGCTCCACGTTCTTCCCGTACACGTATCCCAGGACAAACAGCATCGTGATCGCAGTGGCGTTCGAGACGCGTAGCGCCGGCACCGCGCTGCGCATCACGATGAAGGGAATCACCACTGGGAAGGTGGAGAGGAAGACGAGCAGGAACACGCCCAGCCCTCCCCGCCAGTCCTCCCGGCTCAGGTCTGCGCGCGCGGGCGGCTCGGGCAGCTGCTGCAAGCGCTGGCGCACGGCCTCGAGCTCCGCCGGCTGCAGCACGGACACGACCACCGACGGCAGCGCGTCCGCGATCAGCCGCTGCGCCGCTTCGGGACTGCTGGCCCGGCGCACCGCCTGGAAAGTCAGCAGGCTCCGCCCCTTCTCGGCCAGGCACCCCATCAGGTACAGGACCCCGTCGATGATGCCCCAGGCCAGGTTGCAGCCCAGCGCGCCGATCAGCATCGTGCGGATGTCGTCGCGGCCCGCCTCGGCGACGCTCAGCGCGCCGGTGAAGGTGAGGACCATGATGAGACCGAACAGGACCTCGGAGACACGCTCGACCGGGTCCAGCACCCGCTTGGAGGATCGGATTATCGGGTCGGACACGGACGCTCCTTCCGATCACCGCACCTTGGCAACGCACGGCTCTCTGCCGGCCACCAGGACTCCACGACGAGGCCCGGAAGTCTCCATGTCCCCGCGATCTTACCAGTCGAGGATCGTGCCTATCGAGAGCCGACCTTGGGCGCCCGGCGGACCGGGACTTCGTCGCCGTATATCCGCCCGTGCGACCCCCAGCTCAGGATCGAGACCGTCCGCGGCTCTCGAGGCTCCAGAAGGCTCGTGGCGAGACGATCGCGATGTCCCGGTAGCTGACCAGATCGAGCAGGTCCTTGTCCCCGGTCACGATCACATCGCATCGACCCGCAACAGCCGTACCCAGAACGACGTCATCGTCCGGGTCGCGGCACATCTGAGATCCCAGAGCAACAGGCTCGACCACTTCGAAGCGACTGCGCAGCAGTGTGACCGTCTGGTCCGCCTGGGCCGCGGTCACTCGCCCTTCCTGCAGGACACGGCCGCGGACACCCTGACCGCCATCCTGCACCACGACCCGCCCGCCATCACGACGGCGCCGGACCCGGTGCCGGCGGGGCTGGAGCGGGTGGTGCGCCGGTGCCTGGAGAAGGATCCTCAGGACCGCTTCCGCTCGGCCATGGACGTGGCTTTCGCTCTCGACGCCCTGTCGGCAAGCTCGGGTGACGTGGTGGCGCGGCCCGCCGAGGCGCCGGGACGCCGCCGCCGGCGTGCCTGGCTCTGGGTCGCGGCCGTTGTGGCGGTGGTCGCGGGCGCCCTGGGGTGGTGGCTTTCACAGCGTGCGTCCGAAGCCCCTGCGGCGCCGCTGAAGATCACACCCTTCACCAGCGACGGCGGGTACAAGTCGAGCCCCCGTCTCTCCCCGGACGGCCAGAAGGTGGCGTACGTCTGGGGCGCGCCGGACAACGATGACATCTACATCAAGGCCCTGACCCCGGGCAGCCGGCCCCTTCGCCTGACGGAGGACCCTGCGTCCGACACGAACCCCGCTTGGTCGCCCGACGGGCAGCACATTGCCTTCGTCCGCAAGACCGGGAGCGGGGCCGCGCTCTACACCGTGCCTTCCCTCGGGGGACAGGAGACGCGACGAGTCGGCCTCAATAGCGTGGGGCCGCTCTCCTGGGCCCCCAACGGGGACTGGATCGCCCTGCAGGACGCGGACGTCGAAGAGGGACCCACGCGGATTGTGCGCCTCGATCTCGAGACTCTCGAGAAGCGGCCGCTGACCACGCCGGACGAGGGACTTGCCGACTACCAACCCGCGCTGTCGCCCGACGGGACATGGCTCGCGTTCGTGCGCGCGAATCCCGGGGATGCCTACATGGCCCACGTCTGGGCCCAGGCGGCGGACGGTGGGGACGCCCGGCGGCTGACGACCAGGGCATGGGACATGGGTGTGCGTGGCCTCACCTGGACGCCTGACGGTGGCGAGATCGTCTTCGAGGGAGGAGGTCTCTATCGCGTGGGCCTGGACGGCCGCCCGCCAGAGCTGTCGACGATCGCTGGCGGAAACGTTCGATGGCCGTCCATGCGAGGAGACCGCCTCGTCTACACGGAGTACCGTTCGTGGGACTGGGACATCTGGAGGGCCCCGGGGCGCGCGGCGATCTCCCGCGGACAAGTCTCTGAGAAGCTCGTGGCCTCGACGCAGCACGACCTGTGTCCCGCCTACTCTCCCGACGGGACGCGGTTGGCCTTTCACTATACGCGCAGCGGCGGCTTTCAGGTCTGGGTCAGCAACGCCGACGGGACGAATCCAGTCCAGTTCACCCACACCAGGGGCTACTCGGGCAACCCGGCCTGGTCGCCCGACGGCCGCCGGCTGGTGTTCACGTCGGGCGAGGCGGGCGACTTCAACCTCTACGTGATCGTTGGGGGAGAGGCTCGGGTGCGTCTCCCCGTCGCCCTTGATCTGGGTCACCTCGTAGATCGGCTCCCACCGCATCCGGCGCTCGGCGTAGTCGCGGTCCAGGGGCCTGCGGTCGGTCAGGGTCACCGCGTCGAACATGAGGCCGTTGGAGAGGTTGCCGTTGTGCGGGATGGCGAGCAGCCGGTCCCCGGTCTCCCCCTCGTAGGCGGCCATCCACGTCCAGAGGTCCTCGGGGTCGGAGGAGTCCTAGTTGGAGAAGGGCAGCACCCGGTCGGCCCGGGACTTGTCGCCGCGAAAGACCACGTTGCGGTGCAGGTTGTTCCCCCCGGGGCTGGAGGTCCACTCGTAGCCGATGAAGGCGGTGAAGACACCGGGCTGGTTGTACTCTTCCGCGAATGACGTCATCCGCTCCCAGACGGACCGGGTCAGGTCGTCATTCCCCGCGAGTGGGTCCTCGCGCTTCGACATGTACCCGCCCCAGAGGGCGTAGGCGCCCATCGCATCGCCGCCCGTGACGAGCCCGTGGATCTTCTTTTCGAACTCGGTCCTCAGCAGCTCGGGGTCGGACGCCTCGATAGATCGAGATGGTCTCGGGCCGGCCCGTGGCCCGGCGCATGGAGATCTCCGACCAGCTCAAGCAGGACTCCCGGACCGTCTTCTTGCTCGAGGAGGTCTCCTTCGGCGTGGAGCTGGAGAGCGAGATCTTCACCCGTCGCTGGCTCGAGCGTCACTAGAGCACCGCGCCCCGCACGCCTCCGGACCTGAGCGGGCACCCTCGTCCGGCAAACTCGCCCCTGTAGGCGGAGGGCCCGACCCACGGTCCGTTGCGTCCGGTGGTCGAGCGCGTGCTGCGCGGCTTCATGCGCTGTGGGCTCGTCGAACATGGCTTCGCCAGGCTTTGGTGCAGGACGTGCCGGACCAGCGTGCTTTGCCCGTTCTCATGTCGCGGGAGGAACTTCTGTCCCTCATGCGAGAAGAAGAAGCAGCTCCTCTGGGCCGAATGGCTGCAGAAGGAGGTCCTGGCCTCCGTCCCGCACCGCCATCTCGTTCTCACCATGCCCCGTCTGCTGCGCGGGATCTTCCGCAAGCGCCGGGAGCTTCTCCTCGACCTCTCGCAATGCGCCGCCGAGGCCCTCGCCGAGTACATGCGAAGACACCTCGGAGCCCACACTCGGCCCGGCATCGTCGTCTCGATCACCACCGCCGGGGACCTGATCCAATGGCATCCACATGCTCACCTCCTCCTGAGCGACGGGGCCTTCTCCGACGACGGCAGCTTCCACCCACTCCAGACCTGGGACGGCGAAGCGGTCATATCAAGACCATCCTCGACCACCTCGGCCTTGCGCCGCCCGAGATCGAGCGACCCCCACCACAGGTCCGCTACGTCCCCGTCGACGACGAGCGGCGCGAACTCGAAGCCATGGTGGCCGAGGGAGTCTCCGCGCCGTAGTGGCGCCGAGAAAGGGTTGACGGATCCCAGCCGGGGGCCGTAGTGTGTCGCCGTCCGCTGGGGTCGCCCCCCTCAGGGACCCGGCGGCCGGAACCGGGCACAGCTGAGGGGCGTCGACCCGCGCCGCGCCCCCCAAAAGGCCCAAGGGGGTCAGCCCCGGTCGCCGTGACCGCACCCAGGGCAAAAGGAAACGACTATCGTTTCGCGTGTCCCAGAAACATGAAGAGGAGGCGGGAAGCCATGAAGTCAGCCGTACACATATCCCTCGCCGTCGTCGTGGGCGTCGCCGCCGCGTCCCTCGCCCACGCGCAGACCCCGCCGAAGATGAAGATGACCACGGAGATTCCCGCGGAGATCACCACCCCGGACACCGTGGAGACCCGCCTGGGCACCCTGAGGTTCAAGGACGGCTTTCCGGACGACGCCACGGTCCAGAAGCTGTATGACCATCTCGACTTCCAGCGCGGAGTGGAAGCCTTCCTCAACGCCATGCCGGGTGGCTCGACCGAGGCCGCTCGAAAGGGCTTTGCCAGCATGGGCGCGGACAACAACCAGACCGTGCTCATCATGGAAGACCTGATGGACTCGAAGTCGCTCTTTCTCACGCCCAACACCGCCAGCATCTACAACATGATGTGGCTGGACACCAAAGACGGTCCGTTGGTCCTCGAGACGCCTCCCAACGTGCTCGGCGTGATCGACGACCACTGGTTCCAGTACGTCAGCGATTTTGGCCGAGTCGGCGCCGACAAAGGCCAGGGCGGCAAGTACCTGCTGCTTCCTCCGGGCTACGAGGGCGAGGTGCCCGAGGGCTACTTCGTCCGGCACTCCAAGACCTATGGAAACGTGGTGTTCTGGCGCGGCTTCCTGGAGAATGGCAGCACCACGCCCGCGGTCGAAGCGTCCAGGAAGTACGCCAGGGTGTATCGGCTGGCCGACGCGGAGAACCCCCCGCCGATGAAATTCATCAATGTCTCCGGGAAGTACTTCAATACGATCGGCGCCAACACCTTCCAGTTCTATGAGGACGTGAACGCTGTCGTGCAGTACGAGCCCAACGAGGCCTACAGCCCCGAGGTTCTTGGCCAGCTCGCTTCCATCGGAATCGAGAAGGGCAAGCCGTTTGCGCCCGACGCGCGGATGAAGAAGATCCTCACCGAGGCGGTGGCCGTGGGCAATGCCGCCGCGCGGGCCATCGTCTTCAAGTCCCGAGAGGAGGGCGCCTATCTCTATCCGGACAGCGCCTGGTTCACCTGCTTCATCGGGGGGAGCTACGAGTTCCTCTCCCAGCCCGGCGTGCGCAATCTCGATGCCCGCGTCCACTTCATCTACTACGCCACCGGGATCACCCCCGCGATGGCGCTGAAGCTCGTGGGGCAAGGCTCCCAGTACGCGGCGGCCGCCACGGATTCCGCAGGCAAGCCGCTCGACGGCAGCAAGACCTACAAGATCCACCTGCCGCCGAACATCCCCGCCAGGGACTTCTGGTCGTTCGTGGTCTACGACAACCAGTCGCGCTCCATGCTCCAGACCGACCAGCAGTTCCCGAGCATCGGGAGCAACAAGAAGGGGGTCGTGGTGAATCCCGACTCCTCGGTGGATGTCTGGTTTGGCCCGACCGCGCCGAAGGGCCACGAGGCCAACTGGGTGCAGACCGTTCCGGGCAAGGGCTGGAACGTCCTGCTGCGGCTCTACGGCCCCGGCGAATCGTGGTTCGACAAGACCTGGAAGCCCGGCGAGTTCGAGCTGGTCAAGTAGCTGCTCTCGGGACGGACGCGGCCCGCTTCCTCCAGGGACGTGGGCCGCGTCCTCGAGACTCAATGAACTCGGAAGGAGCTCATATGAAGTCAAGGACGTTCGCCACACTGCTGGCCCTCACCACCGCCCTCGCCTGTTCCGCGCCTGAGAAGGCCGAGGAGGTGACACCCGCCGAAGCCCGGGCCATCGCCAAGGAGGCCTACATCTACGGCTACCCCCTGGTGGACAGCTACCGCGTCGAGTACAGCTACTTCGTGGACCGCCAGAGCCCGGAGTTCAAGGCCCCGTGGAACCACATCACGAACATCCCCAGCGTCTACACGCCGGCGGATACGGCGGTGCAGACGCCCAACTCGGACACGCCGTACTCCTTTGCGGGCCTGGACCTGCGGGCCGAGCCCATCGTGCTCACGATGCCGGAGATCGAGAAGGGCCGCTATTACAGCGTTCAGTTCACCGACGCCTACACCTTCAACTTCGCCTACCTCGGCAGTCGTACCTCGGGCAATGAGGCCGGCAGCTATCTCGTGGCCGGACCGAGCTGGAAAGGGGAGACACCCGAGGGCGTGAAGGAGGTGATTCGCTCCGAGACGGAGTTCATCGTGCGTCATCTACCGCACCCAGCTGTTCAATCCCGCCGACATCGACAATGTGAAGAAGATACAGGCCGGCTACAAGGTGGAGACGCTGTCCTCGTTCCTGGGCACGCCGCCACCCGAAGGCCGCGCCGGTTGTGGACTTCATGAAGCCGCTCACCAAGGAGGAGCAGAAGACGTCGCTGGAATTCTTCAACATCGTGAACTTCGTGCTGCAGTTCTGCCCGACGGACCCGACGGAGGTCGAGCTCATGGCGCGCTTCGCCAGGATCGGTGTGGGTGGTGGCCTGACCTTCGATTCCAGCAAGCTCTCCCCCGAGATCAAGACGGCCATCGAAGAAGGCCGAAGCGACGCCTGGGCGGCCTTCGCCGGAGGTGTGAAGGAGATCGACGAAGGGAAGCTGACCTCGGGCGACCTGTTCGGCACCCGCCAGGCCATGAAGAACAACTACCTGTATCGGTGGCTGGGGACCATCGGGATCTACGGCAACTCGAAGCAGGAGGCGCTCTATCCGGTCTATCGGGTGGACTCCGAGGGGCAGTCGCTGGACGGAACCAACCGTTACACCCTGCGCTTCGCCCCGGGCGAGCTCCCCCCGGTCAATGCGTTCTGGTCGCTGACGATGTACCGCCTTCCGGAGAGTCTCCTGGTGGCCAATCCCCTCAATCGGTATCTGATCAACTCCCCGATGCTGCCCGAGCTCAAGAAGGATTCCGATGGCGGGTTGACGCTCTACATCCAGAGCGAATCTCCCGGCAAGGCCATGGAACCCAATTGGCTGCCGGCGCCGAAGGGGCCCTTCGCCATGTACATGCGCCTGTACTGGCCCCAGGAAGCCGCCAGCGACGGCACCTGGAAGGCCCCGAAGCTCCTGAAGGTCGAGTAGGGGGAAGCCCCTCGATGCTGGACTGCGCGGGCCGTCTCCCTGGGAGACGGCCCGCGTGGTGAGGGCAGGATGTCGCCCTCGAACCGGACCGGGGCGCGACGATCACGCGTCCGGACGCGTCGTGCCGAAGGCCGGAGAGGAATCTTGAGACGACTTGCAGGACCCTCAGCCTCGCCACGACCGGGTTCTACGAGTTTCACGGGACCAAACGAAACACCGACATCAAGGTCGGGCGGATTCTCACCCTCGAGGGAGGCCTGGGGAAGTCGTACCCTGGCGGAGGGCTGATCCTCGGCGTGGCCTACTATGCGCAGTGGAAGATCACGAAGGACAGCCTGGGCACGGTCGCCCTTCCCGGCGGCGGGACACTCGATGCCGAGCTCAACAACAAGAGCAGGGTGTAGGCTCTGGGTCCAGACGTGACGCTCCCCGTCGCGACGAAGAAGAAGCTCTTCGCCCTCGTGAACATCCGCTACCTGTGGGAGATGGGCGCCCGGAACCTCTAGGTATTTCCATACGCCCGAGGGCGGCCTCGACGGTTGGTGCCGTGTCTTGCGGGCCATGTGGGGGCAGGCAGCGGGGGGCGGTGCTGTTTCAGCGTCGCTTGACTCTCGCGCGGTGCGGGTGTGAGTCCCGTGGAGGGCGCGGACTCCGCCCACGGTGACACACTTTCGCCTCGTGGCTGGCCGCGAAGACCCGCGTGTGCGCCTACGGAAAGTGCGGTCCCTCGGCCACCATGGTCTCCATCTCTCGGCCATCGTCGTCGACGGGGACGTAGTGGATGTCCGGTGGTGGCCGCTCGACCTCGGGTGGGCTGAGGCCGAGGCACTCGAGGATCTTCTTGATCGTGAACTGATCGTGGATGTAGGCCACGATCTGGAGCGAACCCCCGCATCTGCGACAGGTGAGCGGGTCGGCGTGATACACCTTGCTGATCAACCTTGCCCAGCTGGGGGAGCAGCGACGCGTGCTTGACTCCTCGGCTCCGGGAGCCTCGAGCAGCTTCTTCTCCCTGGCCCGAGCCCCCCGGGCGCGGTTGGCGTAGTGGGCATAGAACAGCGTGCGGTGCCGGCCCGGGTCTGGGATGTGGTCGGTGATACGGGCCAGCCACTCCAAGGGGTCGAGGGCCACGAAGTTTGCCCCGATGCTGGGATTCGACCTGAGGGCGCGGTAGATCACCGCCTGCTGGCCGTCGATGTAGACGAGTCGCTTGAGTGAGACCGGGTTCCTGACGACGTAGCTCGCCATGTCCTCGATGGCCCGTGCGTCGTTGGGTGGAATCGGCTCGCCGACGTGAGTGGAGAAGCCCGGGTGCCGCCAGCCCAGAAGCCTCGACTTGAGCTCCCCGGAGATGGCGTGCCTGGCGACCAGGCGCTCGAGGAGCGCCTGGCGGAACAGCGTCATGATCGCCTCGCCATCCCATGGCTCGAGGGGATGAAAGGTCCCGTCGGGTGAGAAGCCGCCGGCGCTGGCCAATATGTGGAGGTGGGGATGCCATTGGGAGGTCTCCGGCGGTGGCGATGGAGACCACGATGCCTGGCCGCAGGCTTTGGCCGAGGCTCTGTTCGACGTATGCGCCCAGGGCGTCCGCGGCGCAGCGGGCGAGGACCCCCAGCAACTCGCGGCGGCGCCGGAAGAGCGGACGCAGGAGGCGCGGGATGGTCATCACGACGTGGCGGTGTGGGACCGGCTCGAGGACATCCTGGTGGAGCCACTCGGTCCACAGCAGCGAGCGCTTCTTCTCGCAGGACGGGCAGAACGAGCGGCCACGACACGAGTAGGGGATCACGTAGCTCGTCCGGCAGGTCGAGCACCACGCCCGGGCGAAGCCTCGTTCTGCCAGCCCACAGGTGAGGAACTCCCGCAGGACGCGCTCGACGACGGGGCGCAGGGGGCCGTGGGTGCGGGCGAACCGCTGGGGCCAGACACGAAGAAGCTCCTCGAGATGCTGGTCGACCAGGAGAAAGAGAGGCGACTCCCGCGGTCGCCTCGGCTTGTAGACCCGGCAGCTGATCTCCACGCCCAGCCATGAGCCCGGCGGGGAGAGACACCGGCGAAAGGCAGGCGGAGGGTCCGCCCACAGGGGCCGAGTCTGTCGTACGAGCGTGCCCGCTCAGGTCCGGGGGCGGACACAAGACTACGGAACGCGCCAGGGTCGCCGCGGCGCTCGTCGCTCCACTCCGGGGTGGGCGGGAAGTGGCGCGTCTCAGAGTCCTCCAAAGCGGACTTGATAACTGGCCAACCCGGGACAGGTGCTGCCGCTACTTGCGACGTGGCTGCCCGACGGGGGCGGGTTCGTCACTTTCGGGCCCACACCGAGCGAGCGGTCTCGGGGATGGCGGTTCGGACTCGACGGTGGTCCGCCTCGGCCTTTCACGCCCGAGGGCGTGAACAGCGCACGCTTCTCGCCGGCCGTGTCGCCCGACGGCCGCCGCGTCGCGGCCCGCGACGCCGAGGGTCTCTACCGAACATACCCGCTATCACCAGGCGAGTCCCGTCCGGGCTCCACCGTGGCGCCGACGCAACGCCCCTGTCCGACAACGCCCGGTATGTCTGACGCTCGACGTCGAAGAGCCAGAGGAGGCCCATCGGACTCTGTTCGACGATGGCCAGCTGGTGGCCATCGGGTGAGAACTGGAGCTGCGGGCTGATGAAGGGTTTGTCGAAGCCCGGGAGCGGCTCGGTGAGGCCGGCTTCGTCCAACAGGATCAGGTGAGCTGGAGAGCGAGATCTTCACCCGGCGCTGGCTCGAGCGGAAGTAGAGCACCGCGCCTCGCCGCCTGCGCCAATCTGGCTTCCCCCCGCCGAGCCGGATCTCGCGCTGTCGCCCGCCTCCGGACCTGAGCGGGCACGCTGGTGCGGCAGACTCGGCCCCTGTAGGCGGAGGGTCCGCCTACATCTTCCGCCGGTGTCTCTCCCCGAACCTGGCCGGCTTCTGGCTGGGCGTGGAGATCACCTGTCGGGTGTACAAACCGCGGCGGGCGCGCGAGTCGCCCCTCTTCCGGCTTGTCGAGCACCACCTCGAGGAGTTTCTCCGTGTGTATCCGGAGAGGTTCGCCAAGACCCACGGCCCGCTGCGCCCCGTGGTCGAGCGTGTGCTCCGCGGCTTCATGCGCTGTGGGCTCGTCGAACATGGCTTCGCCCGGCGTTGGTGCCCGAGGTGCCGGACGAGCATGCTTTGCCCGTTCTCATGTCGCGGGAGGAACTTCTGTCCCTCATGCGAGAAGAAGAAGCAGCTCCTGTGGGCCGAATGGCTGCAGAACGAGGTCCTCGCCCCCGTCCCTCACCGCCATCTCGTTCTCACCATGCCCCGTCTGCTGCGCGGGATCTTCCGGAAGCGCCGTGAGCTTCTCATCGACCTCTCGCAATGCGCCGCCGCGGCCCTCGCCGAGTACATGAGAAGACACCTCGGAGCCCACACTCGGCCCGGCATCGTCGTCTCGATCACCACCGCCGGGGACCTGATCCAATGGCATCCACATGCTCACCTCCTCCTGAGCGACGGGGCCTTCTCCGACGACGGCAGCTTCCACCCACTCGAGAGCTGGGACGGCGAGGCGGTCATGAAGCTGTTCCGCGAGCGCCTGTTGGCTCGCCTCATCGAGCGTCACGCCATCTCCTCAGAGCTCGCCGGGAAGCTCTTGAAATGGCGCCATCCAGGTTTCTCCGCTCACATCGGGGAGCCCATACCGTTCGAGGACAGCAAGGCCGTCGAGGATGTGACGTCCTACCTGGTCAAGGCGCCCTTGTCGCTGAAGAAGCTCGTCTACCTCGACGGCCAGAAAGCTGTCGTCTACCGCTCAAAGATGAATCCCGGCCTCGGCCGCAATTTCGAGGCGATGGACCCTCTCGAGTGGCTCGCGCGACTGGCCGACCACATCCCCGACCCGGGCAGGCATCGCACGCTCGCGTACGGCTACTACGCGAATCGGGCTCGAGGCGCTCGAGCCAAGGTAAAGGCGCATCTCGAGACCGCCCCAGCCGAGGCCCCCAAGAAGCGTCCCTGCTCGTCGAACTGGGCGCGGTTGATAGCGAAGGTGTACCAGGCCGACCCTCTCACGTGTCGCACGTGTGGCGGCCCCCTTCAGATCGTGGCCTACATCCACGATCAGCTCACGATCAAGACCATCCTCGACCACCTCGGCCTTGCGCCGCCCGAGATCGAGCGACCCCCACCACAGGTCCGCTACGTCCCCGTCGACGACGAGCGGCGCGAACTCGAAGCCATGGTGGCCGAGGGAGTCTCCGCGCCGTAGTGGCGCCGAGAAAGGGTTGACGGATCCCAGCCGGGGGCCGTAGTGTGTCGCCGTCCGCTGGGGTCGCCCCCCTCAGGGACCCGGCGGCCGGAACCGGGCACAGCTGAGGGGCGTCGACCCGCGCCGCGCCCCCCAAAAGGCCCAAGGGGGTCAGCCCCGGTCGCCGTGACCGCACCCAGGGCAAAAGGAAACGACTATCGTTTTTCCTCTTGCTTCGCCGGTGCTCCGGGTTGACCACGGGGACCATGGACCTGCTGGAGTAGCTCGACCCTGGTGGTCGGCCGACTTCAGCGAATCAGGCCGGACAGCCCAAGAGCCTTCCAAGAACCGAACAGAGAGTGTATCCTTGCCTTCCTCCCTCCCCAAGTTGCGGAAAGCGACGGTGGCTAGATCCGGGGACACGATCGCGAGGGAAGGCCCGATGCGGAGTGGGCGTGGTGACGACTTGCACCGAGCCACCCGGATCGCCGGAGGCGCACGCGGCGCGACCGGCTCGCCGGCAGCGGGGCCGCGATGGGCGTGACGGTGGAGCGAATCGGCGACCCTGACCGCTGGCGGGAGGTGCGGGACGAATGGGATCGTGTCGTGCTCTCGAGCGCGCGTCCGAGCATCTACACGACGTGGGACTTCCTCGACGCGAGCTGGACCCACTTTGCGGCGCCGGCCGGGGATCGGCTCTCGGCCTCCGTGGTGAGGGACGGGGGGCGGGCGATCGGGGTGGCGGGGTGGCGCCTGGCCAGGAGGTGGCCGTCGTTGGTCGGCCTGCGTCGGCTGTGCACTCTGGGGAGCTGGGAGTCCGATAGCCCGGCACCGGCCTTCGAGTCGGGTCGCGAGTCGGAATGTGCAGCGGCGATGCTTCAGGATCTGGAGGCCCGCGGCGCCGAGTGGGACGTGCTGGACTGGGGGTGGGCTCCCGTCGAGCATGCATTCACGCAGGCGCTGCGGGCGTGGGCCAGGAGCTCGGACGCTTGCCGACCCATCGAACACGAGCGCCCACCCAGCGCGGTGGTCGAGCTGCCCGAGAGCTGGGAGGAGTACCTAGCGCAGCTCAGCCGCAACGAGCGGAAGAAGCTCAGGCGTCAGCTCAAACGCTTCGAGGGGCCCGATGACTGGGTGCACGAGATCAAAGAGTCGGTAGAGGACATGCCGCGAGCCTTGGCCGACTATCTGGCGATCGAACGCCGGAGCTGGAAGCCCGCCCATCGACAGGGTATCGGACGCCGGCCCCAGATCGCTGCGTTCTATCGGGACCTGTTGATCCGCTGTGCACGGCAGGGCCGGGTCAGCGTCCACTTCCTGGAGATCGGAGGCGAGCGGGTGGCAGGGGAGGTCTCTCTCCGGCTCGGCGCCGCCGTCTGGAGCCAGCAGATCGCGTTCGATGAAAGACGGAGCGATCTGGGCCCCGGATCCGTTCTGACAGGCGTGGTCCTGCATCGGGAGATCGAGCGCGGCACCGCTCGCTATGAGCTGATGGCGCTCTTCCCTGAGAGCAAGAAGCGCTGGATTCCTGTCTTCCACGACAACATGAGGCTCGGTATTCGGCAGGTGGGAGGACTCAGGCGCCGGCTCTTTGCTGTCGTCGGCGCGATTCGCGCGGTGGTTGGCGCCCGCCAGCGCGACGAAGCGCGCCTTCCCAACTCCGTGGAGTGAGGCGCCGGTCACCGCCCTGCCGGGTCACCGGAAGAGGGCGGCCCCTCGCCCTCAGCTGCCCCCCGCGCCCTCGGAGGTCCGCCCCCCGGGGGCGGGCGACGGGGGTGCTGCTCGCGAACGCAGTCGCTTGTAGACCGAGCGTGCCACGAGCCACGGCAGGATACGGCCGGACCTCCGATAGCCTGTCCAGGCCACCGTCTCGCGTCGGCCCCGCGCCCACTGAACCTTGTATCGCTGGCGACCCTGGTCCCTCATTCCGAGGAGGTCATACTCCCGCAAACCACGCCCAAACAGCCGCCGCGTCACCTCGCCGAGGAGAAGCACCCCCGGGGAGAACTTCGCGTACTCCGACGAGTAGACCGTGTGCTTCATGTAGACGACGTCACGGTGGGCGAAGTTGATGAGGGAAGCCACGTCCACACCCTGGGATCTCAGGAGATGAACGCTGGCGTCGTTTCTCGAGGCGAGTCGCGCCAGGAGATCCCCGTAGAAGCGGCGGTGCGCATCGTCCTTGGCCACCCCGGCCCCGGCTTCCGCCTTCCACCCCGAGAGCTCGACAGCGATGAACCGCTCGAGGCCCACCGCCACGTCGCGGGGCCCGGATAGATGCTCGACGGTGTAGTCGCCGCATTCGCGGAGACGCCGGGTCTTCCTTCTCCAGTCACCCCTGGTGTTCGCCGAGAGCTTCTTGAGGTAGTCATCCCAGGTCCCGTCCAGCGGGATGTAGTAGCCAACCGCGTCAGCGCTCCGCTCCCATCGGCGGCCGGGCCGCTGCAGGAAGCTCCACCCACGCCCAGCCGGGCCCTCGGCGAGTTGCTCCCTGAGGTCGAGCTCTTCCCAGGCGCGATGCCCGTCCCAAAGGAATGTCAGAATGCTCGTCCAGACCTGCTCCACGTCACCGTCGGCGAGCACATGGGGGCGATCGCCCCCCCACATGGCGATGAACTTGATGACCCGGCAGGGGACTCCGAGCCTTCGCTCACGGGAGATGCAGAATGGGGCGATTCCCACCACGGTGGGGCCGTCCGACACGACGAGGATGAGCAGCCGGGCGGTGGGCTCGCGCAGGTGACTCCATGCCGTCCTGACGTACTCGAAGGAAGAGAAGTAGGAGGCCGATGTCCTCGCCGCCAGGTCGTTCCACGGCTCCTCGAGCGCGTCCAGCTCCGTCAGCGTGTCGACGATCCTGAGCTTCATCACGTCCTCGTTCCCGCGGAGTGTCGCGCGATGCGGCAATCCCGTTGGAGGGTAGCAGAGCCGCCGTACTCCTGGAAACCGTTCGTCTCGCTGATGGGCTGATTGCCGACGGGTCTCGCGGGTCAGACGGCAGCGAGCGGAATATCGATGGACCGTGCCATCGCCGTCAGCCGCTCGTCGTAGGTCGCGAGCTCTATGGTGACGCCTCGCCCCCGCGGGACCTCCACGGACGCGAGCTCGGAGGAGCTCGACGACGAGGTGCGCCAGACTCCGATCAAAGCCCCGGCACCACCGGCCTCCGCCCGGCCTCCTCCCCCGTGCCCGTCGCCGGTACCATGAGAAGGACACAGTACAGCGAGATCAGAGAGAACGGGTGAATCATGGGCGATGGCTTGCTTCGAGAGGGCCGAAACGCGTGGCGGTTGGAGAGCGCCGACCGTCTCGCCTTCCTGGTGGACGGCGAAGCCTACTTCAGTGCCCTGGTCGGCTCGCTGGCTCGCGCCCGTCACAGCGTCCTCATCGCGGCCTGGGAGATCGACGACCGGACGGCTCTCGACCCCCTGGCCGACGACCCTTCCCGACTGACGGACGTGCTCTCCGCCCGACTGCGCGAACAACCGTCGCTTCACGTCCACGTCCTCGCGTGGGACTTCGCGATGATCTACGCCGTGGAGCGAGGCCTCCAGCCACTCTTCCGGCTTCGGTTCTCCACGCCACCGCGCCTCCATCTGCACATGGACTCCCATCATCCCGTCGGTGCCTCGCATCACCAGAAGCTCGTCGTCGTCGACGACCGCGTCGCCTTCCTCGGTGGCCTCGATCTCACGGGAAACCGCTGGGATCGGAGCGCCCACCGTCCCGACGAGCCCGGGCGCGTGGATGACGGCGACAACCCCTACCCGCCGTTTCACGACGTGCAGGTCGTCGTGCAGGGGGATGCGGCTGCCGCCGTAGGCGACCTCTTCCGCGAGCGCTGGAAGGCCGCGGCCGGCACCCGCCTGTCGCCGCCTCCGTCGCCCCGGGACGGCGATCCCCCGTGGCCCGACGGTCTCTCGGCGGATGCAGAGGACATCGAGGTGGCGCTGGCCCGCACACGGCCCGCCCACGACGGGCAGGAGGAAGTCCGGGAGATCGAGCGGCTGTACCTCGACGCGATCGCCGCCGCCCGCCGCTCGGTCTACATCGAGAACCAGTACCTCAGCTCGATCAGCGTCGTCGGGGCGCTTGCCGAACGGCTCGGTGAGGCGAAGGGCCCCGAGGTCGTGCTGGTGCTGCCCCGGCGCTGCCCGGGGTGGCTCGAGCAGCAGACCGTGGGCCTCTTGCGCCGCCGGCGTCTGCAGGAGCTTCGGGACGCCGATACCGCGGGCCGTCTCCGCGTCGTCTACCCTCACGTTCCCGGAGTCGAGGACGGAGTCTTCGTCCACGCCAAGGTCATGATCGTGGACGACGTCCTGGCCCGTGTGGGCTCGGCGAACCTGAGCAACCGCTCCATGGGGTTCGACTCCGAGCTCGACCTCGCCGTGAGCTGCCGCGGGGACGAGGACCCCGACGGGTGCATCGCCGGTCTTCGCAACAGGCTGCTCGCCGAGCACCTGGACGCGGATCCGGAGGCCGTGGCTCGGGCGGTCGAGGAGGCCGACGGCTCGTTGATCGCCGTCCTGGACCGTTTCGCCTCGAAGTCCGGTCGCACGCTCCGTCCGATCGAAGAGTCGCCCCTCGAGCCCGAGATCAAGGAAGCCGCCGAGGTGGGCCGCGACCTGGCCGACCCCGAGTCGCCGGAGCAGCCCGAGCGCCTCGTGGCGACCTTCCTGGCCCGGGACGTGCCGGGTGTCGCTCGGAGCCCGTGGCTCAAGGCCGCGGCGGTGGCCGCGATCCTGGCCGCCCTCGCCGGCGTCTGGCGCTTCACTCCCCTCGGCGAATGGCTGTCGCCCGAGCGCCTGGCAGCGGGCATCGACGCCCTCCGTGCGGCCCCGCTCACACCGCTGGGCGTCGTGGCCCTTTACACGGTGGCCAGCCTCGCGTTCGTCCCGGTGACGCTCCTCATCGTCGCCACCGCCCTCGTCTTCGGCTCCCTCGAGGGCACGGCCTACGCGCTGGCCGGGGTTCTCACCGCCAGCGCCGTCACCTTTGGCCTCGGCCGGCTGCTCGGCCGGGACCTGGTGAGGAAGGCCGCCGGCAAACGCCTGAACGACGTGAGCCAACGGATCGCTCGCCGAGGGCTCCTGGCGGTGGCCGCGCTGCGCCTCGTGCCGGTGGCCCCCTTCACCCTGGTCAATCTCGTCGCCGGGGCCTCCCACGTTCGGGCACGCGACTTCGTCCTGGGAACCTTCGCCGGGATCCTGCCAGGTGTCCTCGGGATCGTCTTTCTCGAGTCCAGCCTGGAGCAGCTCATCCGGCACCCGGGCCCAACCGGCATTCTCGGGGTGATCGTGGTCGTGGGGGCGCTCGTCGGGCTCTTCGCCCTCCTTCGACGCCTCGGTGTGACCTCGGGTTCATGAGGACCGTCGTCGTCTGCTCGTGGAACGTCCACGAGTGCGTGGGCCGGGACGGGCAGCGGGACCCGGGCCGGGTGGCGACGGTCATGCGGGGGATCGACGCCGACGTGTTCGCCCTCCAGGAAGTCCACTCCGACCAGCGAGCCGGCGGCCCGCTGGATCAGGCTCGCTTCCTGGCCGACGCGCTGGGCCTGGATGCGGTGCCCGGGCCCACACTGGACCGTCGAGGGGGTCGGTACGGGAACCTGCTCCTGACCCGGCTTCCCCTCGGGACCGTCCGCCGCCACGACCTGAGCGTCGCCGGGCGAGAGGCCCGGGGGGCGCTCGAGGTCGTCCTCGAGTCCCCGGCCGGGCGCTGCGTGTCGTGGCCACCCACCTGGGCCTGCAGGCGGCCGAGCGCTCGCTCCAGGCCCGAGCGCTCCTGGACCTGATCGGCGCCCGGGATCCGGACGAGACCCTCGTCGTCGTCGGGGACTGGAAAGAGTGGATCCCCTGGGGGCCGGCGCTGCGGATCGCGAGGCACCGCTTCGGTGTGCTCCCGGCCCCCCGCACGTTTCCGGCGGGGCTGCCGCTGCTGGCCCTCGATCGGATCTGGGTCGAGCCCGGCGTCCGCCTCGGGGGCCGGCGCCGCCGCCGGCGGGAGACCGCAAGCTCAACCCGCCGGACCGGTCGAGCGAGCCGTGGCACTTCCGAGCTTGACCCGAAACGCGCGGCGATTCGAGGAGATCGCGCGCATCGCCCCGAGGCGCCTCGATCCAGAGACGCGCCGGGGCGGGTCAGCGCGGGTCGCGGCCGGAGCTAGACGTCGAAGCGGTCGAGGTTCATCACCTTGTCCCACGCCGCCACGAAGTCCTGCACGAACTTCTCCTTCGCGTCCGCGCTGGCATAGACCTCGGCGAGGGCCCGCAGCTGCGAGTTGGAGCCGAAGACCAGGTCGACGCGCGTGCCTGTCCACTTGACCTTGCCCGTCTTGCGGTCGCGCCCTTCGAACACGTCCCCCGCGTCCGAGACCGGCCTCCAGTCCGTGCGCATGTCGAGCAGGTTGACGAAGAAGTCGTTGCTCAGCGCCTCGGGTCTGGAGGTGAAGACGCCATGCTTGGAGCCGCCGACGTTGGTCCTCAGCATGCGCATGCCGCCGACGAGGACCGTCATCTCGGGCGCCGTGAGCGTCAGGAGCTGCGCCTTGTCGATGAGCATGGCCTCGGCGGTGACCGTGTACTCGCCGTTCAGGTAGTTGCGGAAGCCGTCGGCGATCGGCTCGAGCGCGGCGAACGCCTCGACGTCCGTCTGCGCCTGCGAGGCGTCCATGCGGCCGGGCTTGAACGGCACCTTCACGTCGACGCCGGCCTTCTTCGCGGCCTGCTCGACGCCCGCGCAGCCCGCGAGCACGATCAGGTCGGCGAGCGAAACCTTCTTGCTGCCCTTGGCCTTCCTGTTGAAGTCGGCCTGGATGCCCTCGAGCGTCTTCAGCACCTTCCCGAGCCGCGCCGGCTGGTTCACCGCCCATTTCTTCTGCGGGGCGAGCCGGATGCGCGCGCCGTTGGCGCCGCCGCGCTTGTCGGAGCCGCGGAAGGTGGACGCCGACGCCCAGGCCGTCGACACGAGCTGCGCCACCGACAGCTTCGAGGCGAGGATCTTCTTCTTGAGCGCGGCAATCTCCTTGTCGCCGATCAGCTTGTGATCGACCGCGGGAATCGGATCCTGCCAGATCAGCTCTTCCTTCGGCACTTCCGGTCCCAGGTAGCGGGCGCGCGGGCCCATGTCGCGGTGCGTCAGCTTGAACCAGGCGCGTGCAAAGGCATCCGCGAAGGCCTGCGGGTCGTCGAGGAACCTGCGCGAGATCTTCCCGAATTCCGGATCGAAGCGCATCGTCAGATCGGTGGTCAGCATGGTCGGCTTGTGCTTCTTCGACGGGTCGTGCGCGTCGGGGATGATCTCCGGCGCGTCCTTGGCCACCCATTGCTTGTTGCCGGCGGGAGACTTCGTCAGCTCCCATTCGTAGTTGAACAGGTTCTCGAGGAAGTTGTTGCTCCACAGCGCCGGCGTCTTGGTCCAGGTCACTTCGAGGCCGCTGGAGATCGTGTCGGCGCCGTGCCCCGTGCCGTAGTCGCTCATCCAGCCCAGGCCCTGCGCTTCCAGCGGCGCGCCTTCCGGGTCGGGGCCCTTGTGCGACTCCGGGGCGGCGCCATGGCACTTGCCGAAGGTATGGCCGCCGGCGATGAGGGCGACGGTCTCCTCGTCGTTCATCGCCATGCGGCCGAAGGTGGTGCGAATGTCCTTGGCGGCGGCCATGTAGTCGCCGCTGGCGTCCGGGCCTTCCGGGTTGACGTAGATCAGGCCCATGTGGGTGGCGCCGAAGGGCGCATCGAGATCGCGGTCGCCGCTGAAGCGCTTGTCGATGCCCAGCCACGCGATCTCGCTACCCCAGTTCACGTCCTCGTCCGGCTCCCACACGTCCGGGCGGCCGCCGCCGAAGCCGAAGGTCCTGAAGCCCATCGACTCCAGCGCGACGTTGCCGGCCAGGATGATCAGGTCGGCCCAGGAGATCTTGCGGCCGTACTTCTGCTTGATCGGCCACAGCAGGCGGCGCGACTTGTCGATGTTGACGTTGTCGGGCCAGCTGTTGAGCGGGGCGAAGCGCTGCTGGCCCCGGCCGCCGCCGCCGCGGCCGTCGGTGATGCGGTAGGTGCCGGCGGCGTGCCAGGCCATGCGGATGAATTGCGGCCCGTAGTGCCCGAAATCCGCCGGCCACCACTCCTGCGAGTCGGTCATCAGCCTGACCAGGTCCTTCTTCAGCGCCTTGTAGTCGAGGCTCTTGAACTCCTTCGCGTACTTGAAGCCCTTGCCCATCGGGTCGGACTTCGAGGAATGCTGGTGCAGCAGTTCCAGCCGCAGCTGGTCCGGCCACCAGTCGCGGTTCGTCCTGCCGACGCCCGCGGTGTGGTTGAACGGGCACCCGGCCGACGGCGTGCTCCCTTCCTGCGTTTCGCTGCTCATGTGTACTCCTTCGATTCTGAACGCCTCTGACGGCGAGCGGTGGTCATGGCTGCGCTCGGTCGGTGGGGGACGCCTCCCGGCAGTCTGGGCAGACACCCCAGTAGGTCACCTCCGCCTCGTCGATCTCGTACCCCGAGTCGGCGGCGGCGGTCAGGCACGGTGCGGCGCCCACGGCGCAATCGACGTCGACCATCCGGCCACAGCGACGGCAGATCAGGTGGTGATGGTTGTCGCCGACCCGATCTTCGTAGCGCGCCGGGGACCCGGCGGGCTGGAGGCGACGGATGAGGCCGTTCTCGGCCAGGACGCCGAGGGCGTCGTACACCGCCTGGCGGGAGATGACGCCAATCCCGGCCCGGACCGCGGTGGCCACTTCGTCGGCCGTGCCGTGCGGCCGCTCCGATACCGCCCGCAGCACCGCGAGTCGCTGCGCCGTGACCTGCAGGCCGTGCTGGCGGAGGAGATCCATGTGGTTGTCTGACACTGTTGTCATAGTTAATCTATTTCTGGGCTTTGTCAAGAAACGATCCCAGTCCATCCCGACCGCCACGGTGACGGGCGACCGCCCGGGGTACGAAGATCTCCTCCCCCGCGAGGCGAGAAGGTCGATCTGCCCAGCTCGCGTCAGATGAATCGGCGGAGACGCGTTGACAACCGCCGCACTCGCCAAGCTTGAGGTCCTCGAAGTCCACGAGGACCGCGTCGACCTTCTCGCGCGCCAGTGCGGGCAAGAAGTCCTCTTGTCGCCAGCCTGGTGGTCGCGATTCGCGGCCGGGCGAGCGAGCTCGAGCGGGACAGCTCCGTGCACCGCATGGTGCAGGCCCGCTTTGCCAAGGCTCGCCGCGGCGAGGTTTCTACCGTGCTGCCGCCGGGCTGCAGGGTCCCTTCGCCCTGGACGATGCGGCCCGCTTGCTGGGGGTGAGGCCGTCGACGGATCGGGCCTCAGGCCGGGCCCGCGGGCACCGGGGCCGGCGTGTCCGTCCGCGCGGGGATCATCGGCTCGAACCCGTGCCGGCGGAGCATCTCGGCGAGCTCGCGGCCCTCGATGGTCTCCTTCTCGAGGAGGACCCGGGCCCCCTCCTCCAGGACCTCGCGCCGCTCGTCCAGGATGCGCTTCGCCCGCTGGTACTGCTCGTCGAGGATCCGGCGGACGGCCTCGTCGATCTCGCGGGCGGTCTGCTCGCTGATCCCCCTCGGACCCTCCATCTCCAGGCCCTGGAGGAAGCGCACGTTCCGCTCCGGTGCAAGGCGTACCTGCCCGAGCGTCGCGTCCATGCCGTACTCGGTCACCATGCTCCGGGCGACGCCGGTGGCCTTCTGGAGGTCATTGTGAGCACCGGTGGAGATGTCGTCGCAGGCGATCTCCTCCGCCGCCCGGCCCCCCAGGGTCATCGCGATCCGCGACTCCAGCTCGGAGCGCGTCAGGAGGAAGCGCTCCTCGGTGGGCACGTTGAGGGTGTACCCGAGGGCCGCCACGCCCCGCGGCACGATCGTGATCTTCTGGACCGTCTCCGCCCCCGGCAGCGAGAGCCCGACGAGGGCGTGCCCGATCTCGTGGTAGGCCACGATCCGGCGCTCCCGCTCGTTGATGAGGCGGTTCTTCTTCTCGAGACCGGCCACGATCCGCTCGATGGCCTCCTGGAGATCCGCTCTGCTCACCTCCTTCGCCCCCCGGCGTACGGCGAGCAGCGCGGCCTCGTTCACGAGGTTGGCGAGGTCGGCGCCGGCGAAGCCGGCGGTCATGCCCGCCACCAGCTCCAGGTCCACGTCCTCGTCCATCCGGACCTGCTTCACGTGGACCTCGAGGATCGCCTTCCGCCCCGACTTGTCGGGCCTGTCGACGAGCACCTGGCGGTCGAAGCGCCCCGGGCGCAGCAGCGCCTGGTCGAGTATCTCGGGCCGGTTGGTGGCGCCCATGAGGATGATCCCGGCATTCGGATCGAAGCCGTCCATCTCCACCAGGAGCTGGTTGAGGGTCTGCTCCCGCTCGTCATGCCCCCCGACCGCCCCGCCCCCCCGGGCCTTGCCGAGAGCGTCGAGCTCGTCGATGAAGATGATGCAGGGGGCCTGCTTCTTGGCCTGCTCGAAGAGATCGCGCACGCGGGCCGCCCCCATCCCCACGAACATCTCCACGAACTCGGCCCCCGAGGTGCTGAAGAAGGGCACCCCGGCTTCCCCGGCGACCGCCCGCGCCAGCAGCGTCTTGCCCGTGCCCGGGGGTCCCACCAGGAGGACGCCCTTGGGCAGGCGGGCGCCGATCTCGGTGAAGCTCGCGGGGTGCTTGAGGAACTCCACGATCTCCACGAGCTCCGCCTTGGACTCCTCGACGCCGGCCACGTCGTCGAAGGTGACGCCGCTCGACGTCTCCGAGTAGATCTTCGCCTTGTTGCGGCCCACCGAGAGGAACCCGCGCTGCTGGCCCATCCGGTTGAAGAGGAAGTACCAGATGCCGATCATCAACGCGATCGGGATGAGCCAGCTCACGAGGTTGGCCAGGAACTGGCTCTGGATGACGCCCCGGAACCGGACCCCGTTCGCCTGGAGCTTCTCGACGAGATCGGGGTCGTCGACGCGCACGGTCACGAAGGCCCGTGTCGACGTCGTGGCCTCCCCCTCCTCGCGGACTTCCATCGTGCCCTTGATGCTCTGCTGGTCGATGGCCACCTCCGTCACCCGGCCCTCCGCGAGGGCCGAGAGGAACTCGCTGTAGGAGACGTCCTGGATGAGCGAGGCCTGAATCACCTGGTGGAGCACCAGCACGACCCAGAAGGCGAGGAAGACGTACCAGATGGAGAACCGTGTCTGCTGTTCCATGGGGTGATTCTTCTCCCCTGAGGACGCTCGTGTCCAGACCCTCCGAGGGGACGAGGGGGCGAGCTCTATTCGAGTTCTTCCTCCCCGAACAGGTCGGACCGCGCCGCCTCGGAGATGGCGACCACCGCGGGGTTCTTGAGGCGCCGCTCCACCGAGATGGCGTAGAAGCGCTCTCGGACCCCGTCCAGCGTCCCCACGCGGCGCACGCCGTACTGGCTCGTCACCTGGTCGGCGATGGCGGAGGGGGCAGGGAAGAGCCCTGCCCCCGACTGGCCGAACACCTTCATCAAGGCACTGTCCTCGAAGTCGCCCACCACCCGAGGGGTGAGATTGCGCCCCTCGAGCCAGCGATCGATCTCACCCCGCAGGCTGGTGTTGGCGGTGGGCAGGAGGAGCGGAGCCTCGTCCAGGCTCCCGGGGAACCGCCCCCGGTGCCGCCGCGCCAGCTCGGGGGCCGCGAACAGGTCCACGCCGCACTCCCCGAGGAGGTGGCTGTAGGCCTTGATCTTGACCGTCGGCGGGACCGGAGCGTCGGCCAGGACCACGTCAAGGCCGTGAACGGCCAGCTCCGCGAGCAGCCGCTCGGGCCTGTCCTCGAAGCACTCGAGCTCGACGGGCTCGGGCAGCCGAAGGGCGGGCTCGAGGATGCGGTAGGCGACGAGCTTGGGGACGACGTTGGCGATCCCGACCGAGAGCTTGAGCGGCCGGCCGGTGGGGCGCCCCTCGAGGGCGTCCACCAGCTCGCGCCCGAGGCCGAAGATCTCGTCGGCGTAGCGGTAGACGAGTCGACCGACCTCGGTCGTCACGACGCTCCGCCCGGAGCGGGCGAGGAGCTTGGTGCCCAACGCCCCTTCCAGCTCGCGGATCTGGCCGCTCACGGTCGGCTGGGAGATGTGGAGCCGCTCGCTGGCCCGGGTGACCGAGCCCTCGCGTGCCACCGCCCAGAAGTAACGGAGATGGTGATAGTTCAGTTGGTCCATGATCCGAAGATACATCGGATCTCTCTATGCATTGACGCAGAACCATCTATTGGCTCGTTCCGTCCTGGCTGCCTCTCTTCCGGGTTGTTGCGGCGGCGCACCGGGGCCGCGGGGGAGCTGACCATGCGGATTCAACTGCGAGGGTTGAAGACTGGAACCACTCCGGCCATCGAGGAGCACGTCCAGAGAGGGTTGCGCTTCGCCCTGGGGCGCTTCGCGGAGCGCGTGGGGGAGGTGAAGATCCGGACCGGTTCGAGGACGTGAACGGGCCCCGGGGCGGGGACGACACGGCCTGTCGCCTCGTCACCCGCCTGCGAACCGGAGGACCGGCGAACCCTATCCCGGCTCCGTGGCTCTCATCCATTGAGAGAGAGGAAAAGGCCCGCGCGGCGGTCACCGGGCCCGCCGAGGAGAGGCTCCAGGCCCCGGTACCGCCCAGCGGGCGACCAGGCGAAAGGTGAGTCAACGATGTCGACGATGAAGGTCTCGTTCCCGGCTGGCAAGCGTGTGGACGCCGACTACCACGGCTTCAAGATCCGGACCGACCAGCCCCCGAAGGCCGGGGGCGAGGGCTCGGCTCCCCAGCCCTTCGACCTCTTCCTCGCGTCGATCGCCACCTGCGCCGGCATCTACGTGAAGGGCTACTGCGACACCCGCCGCATCCCGACCGACGGCCTCGAGCTGCGGATGGACGTCGAGCGCGATGAAAAGGGCCGTCGAGTCGCGCGGCTCGCCCTGGAGATCGTGCTCCCCGAGGACTTCCCCGAGAAGCACCGGGAAGCGGTGGTCCGCGCTGCCGAGCTCTGCTCGGTGAAGAAGCACATCTTCGACCCTCCCGCCTTCGAGGTCCGGGCCCGAGGCGCTCGCGAGGCGGAGCATGCTGCGGCCGACCGCAGTGGGCGTCTCCCTTCCCCGGGCGCTGCTGCGAGCGGTCCGGAGGCGGCGTTCCGGCGGTAGTAGTCCGATGTGTCGGCCTATCGGTCGGCGCGAACCGGGAACACGTCGCGTATGGCGTCCAGGTACTTCATGCCATGGACGGCGTCCGGCTCGAGGTAGCTGCCCTCGGTCCACTCGTTCCAGCAGTTGACGTTCAGAATCCGAGGGCCGTTCGGCTGGGCCAGCAGTCGCTGCTTGGTCATCTCCAACGCCTCGCGAAATCGTTCCGGTGTGTTGCCGCTGATGGTGTTCGTGAACGGGTAGCCGAAGTCGCCGTATTCGTCTTCCTGGGCGGCGCGTGGGCTGGGGTCCCAGCCCATCGTCACGTTCGGGACGTAGGGCACTTCGAACGTCTGTTTCGCCTGATCCCAGTACTTGAAGTAGGCATCGCGAACGAAGTCGTAGTCCGTCTGCTGCTGCGGCAGCTCGACATGATGGATCCACACGTACGAGGTGACGGAATCGAAGCCAAGATCGCGCACGAGCGTCTGAGGGTTCGCCGCTTCCTCCTCGCCCGGCAGGATGGTTCGTCCCCAGACCACGGCGTTCAGATGCAGTCCGGGCAGACCGGCCGCGCGGGCCTTCTCGCGGAATCGGTCCAGAGCCGCACGCGTTGCGTCGACCGAGCCGAAGCTCTCGATCAGCCTGGTCAAGTCGTAGAACGAGAAGTACGGCTTGCCGTCGATCCTCCAATACGGCGGTTGCAGAAAGTAGTCCCGGATCACGTGATCGCACACCCTCTCGAACGTTCCGGGCTTCACCCTGCCCGGATAGAGAACCTTCGCCGGAGTGCCGCGCCGATACGGGTGGATGTCGACCCAGTCGTGATTCGCCCACATCAAGGCGAACTTCAGGCGATTCCTGTTGGGCGCCTGGAGGAAGCCTCGGTCGATGGGACGGTCCAGGAAGGGCCCGTCGTCGTAGTAGTACCAGTCGAAGATGAAAGCGTCGATGCCGTGGTCAGCAGCGGCATCGATCTTCCTGGCCATCACGGCCGGGTCGGACTCGTCCAGGAAACCCCACGCGGGCACGTTGGGCTGATGGTGACCGGGAAACCGCGGCCGGGCCGCTTTGACCAGCTCCCACTCCGACCAGCCAGGGCCCTTCAGCGCCTCGTTTCGCGGGTCGCCCGGATGATAGTTGCCGAAATAGTAGGTTGCCACCGTTATGGGCCACCGCTTCTCGGTCGAGTCTGCCGCAGGGCCTGCCTGAGGAATCAAGGCGCAGGCGGTGACTGCCAGAAACAGGTGCGTCGGTTTCATGATGGTCGTCCTCTCCCGCACCGGGCAAGGCTCGAGGATCTGCTCCGTCTCCCCCCCGTGGCATCCCTGCCCGCCGGCGGTGCCAGGTTGGTGCCCGGGAATGTCGCAGCTCGTCACGGCCGAGCCGAGCGGCCGCGGCGGCGGGTCTTGCCGGGCCGCAGGCCGAGCTCGGCGCACGCCTCGAGCAGATACAGGAAGCATCCGGCCTCTGGGGTGACGATGCCCTCGGGGCCCAGCGAGTCGAGCCAGCCGCTGATCCGGTCGGCGTGTGACGCCAAGGCCGCCCGCAGCGCGGCCTTGTCCTCCCGTGTCGCCCGCCGCAGGAAGTAGCCACGCGCCACGTCGTCGCCGATGCCCCACCTCTCCGCCAGCGGAACAAGAGCGCGAAGGTCCTCCGGCACTCTGGCCGGATCGGCCCGGTTCTCCTCACGGCAGCCCTCCGCCATCTCGCGGTCGGAGACGGGAGCGATCCCTTCCCGGTGCTTCCGCACGCGCGTCACCTGGCCGATCAGCGAGAAACGGTAGTCTTCCAGGGGATTGGAGGCCCGCGTGAACCGGTCTCGCAACCGCGGACCGGCCTGTCGCTTTGCGGTGGCCAGGGCGCGCTTCGAGGCGGCGGCCTCGCCCGCCCCCTCGAGGGCGACGCTCGCGCAGTAGTGATACCGCGGGTGGCGGGGGTGGAGGCGTGCCGCCTCCTCGAAGGCCCGCGCCGCTTCCGCGTCCCGCTCGCTGCGCAGCAGGATCTCCCCGAGCAGGCCGTGCAGGGCGTGAGCTCGGGGGCTCCGCTCCAGGGCGCGGCGGAGCGGCCGCTCCGCCTCGAGCACCGGTCCCGGCGCGCCGGAGAAATGCTGGAACCAGATCATCAGCGCCAGCTCGTGGTTCGCAGCGACCTCGCGGGGCCGGGCGGCGGCGCGACGCCTGTAGGGAGCGAGCTCCAGCTGCCGCCCGTCGTAGGCTCGCGCGTCCACCACCGCCAGCCGGTCGGCGGCCCGCTCCGGGGCCAGGCGATCGAGACCCTCGACCGGGAACGGCGGCCCTTCGTAGTGGCTCACGTACTCGAGACCGGGGGCGCGCACGTGCAGCAGCCACGTGACCAGGGGCACGGCGGCGAGCTCCGGGAGCGCTCGCGTACCCTCCAGGATCTCCACGCTCCGCCAGGAGTCGTAGCGACGCGAGCCGACGAAGACCGAGCTCACGAGCGCCGGCTCGGTGGTCCCGACCGCGACCAGCTCCCCGCAGAGTCGCAGGAACGCGGCCCGCTGCTCCCGCGCCTCCTCCGAGGTCAGCGGTGGAGCGTCCCTCAGCTCCGCCGAGAGCATCACCGGACCCGTCTCGCCCGGGACCTCGAAAGAGACCCGACGACCCGACCTCCCCTTCGGCATGCCGGCGCTGATGATCTCACGGCCCAGGCGGAGCGATGCTCCGCCGTGCGGTGGGACGCGACCTAGCGCTCCGCGCCGAAGTCGGCGACGCGGCCGTCCTCGGTCAGGTAGAAGCGGTAGGCGTGGCGTGCGTCCTTCGTGTCGAGAGCGTAGTGGGCGATGCGGGTCACGCTCTCCCCGCGCCGAGGGAGAGGCCGGGCGCTCAGGTCGTCCTCGCCGAGGAAGCGCAGCGCGGTGAGGGCCGCGGTGCGCCGGCCCGTCCTCAGGCGGTCGTAGGCCTCCCGGGAGCTGCCGGAGGAGGTCTCGGCCAGCCCCTTCGCCATGGCTTTAACGACCCGGCCGTCCGCCCAGGCCTCGAGCACGCCGCGCAGCATGACGGTTCGCGCGGGATCGGGATCCGACAAGATGGCGGCGACGTCGGGAAGGCTCAGCTTCGGCTGTACCATTCCCGCGATCGCGTGGGCCATCGTCTCGGGCCGGGCGGTGGAGAGGTTCGCCAGGACGATCACCGTGAGGCTCTGGTCCAAGTAGCGCGCGATCGCCGCTCGAAAGCCCTGCCAGGAGCCGCCGTGCTCGATCACCCGCTCGCCCCGCTGCTCGGTGACGAACCAGCCGAAGCCGTAGGGGAACGACGTTCCGTTGGCGAGCTGGACCGGGGCCCACCAGGCCTGGAAGCTCGCCGGCTTCAGGAACGTCCCTTCCCGCAGGGCGGCGTCCCAGGCAACGAGGTCCTTCACCGTGTAGTAGATCGCGCCATCGGCGATGCGGTTCAGGGAAGGTGCGACCCAGTCCTGGTTCTTGAGCTCGCCGGCGTCGTCGAGCTCGTAGCCCGCGGCTCGGTTCTTGACGATGTCCTTCTCGCTGATGACACGAGCGGTGTTCATGCCGAGAGGCTCGAACAGGCGCTCCGCCTGGAACTCGCTCCAGTGCTTGCCGGCGAGCTTCGAGGTCAGCAGGCCGAGGGTCACGTATCCACTGTTGCTGTAGCTCCACTGGGTGCCGGGTTCGAACTCGAGAGGCAGGCCCATCATGACCTCGAGCAGGTCCTTCTCGTCGTAGTCCCGGCGCAGGTCGATGTCGCGCCGGCCTTCGTAGTCCTTCATGCCCGAGGTGTGGGTGAGGAGCTGCCGGATCGTGACCCGGTGCCAGCTCGACGGTCCGTCGGGGAAGTGCTTCGAGAGCCGGTCGTCCAGCGAGAGCCGGCCGTCCTCGGCGAGCAGCAGGATGCCGGCGGCGGTGAACTGCTTCGCGGTGGAGCCGGACTGGTAGATCGTGTCGGCGGTGGCGGGGACGTCGAGCTCCACGTTGGCCAACCCGTAACCCTGGGTCTTCAGGGCCACGCCGTCCCGGACGATGGCGATCGAGACGGCGGGGATCTTCTCCGCTTCCATGACGGCGCGCACGTAGTCGTCGACGGAGTCGGCAACAGCGGGCGCCGCCGCGCACAGCGTGAGAGCGAGAACGACGAGGTTCCGAGGCACGAGCGTATTCTATCGCGCCGTCCACATGTTGCGGTCGCCCGGGCATGGGCCCTTCGCCCGTCGGTCAACGGCACCTCCGCGACTAGACCTCGGCCCAGCGGCGGCTGCTAGATCTCGGGCGGGCTGAGGGCCAGGTGGTCGAGGACCTGCCGCGTGCTTGCGCTCTCAGCCCCCTGCTACTAACCTTCCCGCCGTGAAGGCATTGCTGCTCACCCGCGAGTATCCGCCCCACGTCTACGGGGGCGCCGGCGTCCATGTGGAGTACCTGACCAAGGCACTCAAGCAGCTCGTCGACGTCGAGGTGCGCTGCTTCGGCGAGCAGGATGTGACGGAGGAACACCTGAAGGTGAAGGGCCACGCGCCCGATCCGGAGTTCCTCGCCTCGGCGCCCGACAAGCTCCGCCCGGCCCTGAGCACCCTCACTCACTGCCTCTCCTTCGCGGCGGAGCCGGCGGGAGCCGACGTGGTGCACTGCCACACCTGGTACTCACACTTTGCCGGGGTACTCCAGCGAATGCTGTATGGAACGCCGCTCGTGATCAGCATTCATTCCCTCGAGCCCCTGCGGCCGTGGAAGCGCGAGCAGCTGGGCCGGGGCTACGAGCTGTCGTGCTGGATCGAGCGCACGGCCCTGGAGATGGCCGACGCCATCATCGCCGTCTCGAAGGAGACCCGTCAGGACGTGCTCGACCACTTCGAGGTGGACCCCGGGCGCATCAGCATCATCCCCAACGGGATCGATCCCGACGAGTACCGCCACGACCCCGGGAAGCAGCACCTGGAGCACTACGGGATCCCCACCGATCGCCCCTACGTGCTGTTCGTGGGACGCATCACGAGACAGAAGGGCATCGCTCACCTGCTGCGCGCCATCGAGCACTTCGACCCCGGCATCGCCGTCGTGCTCTGCGCCGGTGCGCCGGACACCCAGGAGATCGCTCAGGAGATGGAGACCCGAGTGGGCCGCCTGAAGGAGCAGCGCGAGCACCTCTACTGGATCGAGGAGATGGTGCCCCGAGAGGCGGCGATCCAGCTCTACAGCCAGGCAGCGCTGTTCTGCTGCCCCTCGGTCTACGAGCCCTTCGGCATCATCAATCTCGAGGCCATGGCCTGCAACACGCCGGTGGTGGCCAGCGCCGTGGGAGGCATCAAGGAGGTGGTCCTGCCCGAGGAGACCGGCCTGCTGGTGCCCTTCGAGGCCAGCGACGACGGCTCCTCGGAGCCGAGAGACCCGGATGCCTTCGCCGCGGACCTGGCGGCCGCCGTCAACCGCCTGATGGCCGACGCCGAGCTGCGGGAGAAGATGTCCGTGGCCGGCCGCCAGCGCGTCGAGGACCATTACGCCTGGAGCGCCGTGGCGGCCCGGGTCGCCCAGCTCTACGAGAAGACGGCGCGGTCCGGCCCCGTGGACTGAAGAGCCGTCACCGGTCACTGTCTCGACGAGCATTCTGGCATCACTCGCAAGGGCGTCGCCACCCGCAGAACCCGGTGTGGACCCGGGACCGGACGCGTCCGACAGTCGTCGACCTCGGATTCGGCCCCGCGCATCGGCAGAACCGTCGCGGCGGGCAGTCTATTCGTGAGGCCGCAGCGTACGCAGCCAGGTGCGCAGGAAGGCCACCCTCTGCCGGACGCTTCGTAGCTGGTTGATCCTCAAGCGCACGTTGGGATGCGACTGCTTCGTCCAGTGGCGTTTGTCTTCCAGAAACAGTGCGAGCAACTCGTAGGTTCGCATGCCCTGGTTGGCCCATCGCTCGAGGACCATGCTGGCGAGACAGTTGCCCGGCGCGCACCGCCGAGCTCGGGCGTCGTAGGTTCTCTGGGCTCCCCAGATCGTGTCCCCCAACACGAACTCGATCATGGCGGCGATGCGGAGCTCTCGTAGACGGAGGAAGTGGATGGCAACTCTGCCCTCGGACGCCAGTCTGGGCAGAAGGGCCCGGTAGAACGATCGCGTCTGGTCGTTCCTGGCGACTCCCTGCCCGGCCTGTGGCTTCCAGCTTCGCGACTCGACGTCGAGGTAGCCCGTCAAGGCCTCGCCGATCGATGGCCCCATCTCCCTGTCGACGCGCCATTCGCCAGCCTTGTCGAGCGCCCGAAGGTAGCGACGCAGCTCCGACCGACGACGGCGGCCAAACTCCTGCTGAACGCTCTCCCATCCCCTCGACAGATCCACGTAGGGACTGGGCGGCCTGGGCTCGATCTCCAGGCGCAAGCGTCGGCCGTGAGAAGCCCACTCAGCCAGGCGCCACAGGACGTCGGACTCGGGATCCACGTCGTCGACCTCCAGCCAGTCCCACCGACGTGCGTGCGTCTCGATGCCGACGCAGAGGGCGGCTCCGAGCTCGGAGTCCGTGGCGAACCCGAATGCGGGCGGGACCCGGCAGGCCTCCCACCCGGCCAATGGGGTCAGGCACCGGGCCGGGAGCAACACGGACCTCCGCCGACGGATCCGGAACGGGGCTGCGCCAACGAGCGTGTCCCCGTCGAAGAACGCGATCACGGCGAGCTCATCGCCGCGTGGGCGGGCGAGGTGGGTCCAGGTGGCCTCGAGGAATGTCCACGTGGAGTAGATCGACGGAGTCGCACTCCGTCGGACCAGCTCGTCCCAGGCGGGCTGCAGTTCGCGCCATCGGCTCTCCCGGGCGATCCACTCGATTCTCAAGGGGGTCAGGCGGCCGACAGCCTCACTTCGGGGCGCGCGTTGCGCGTTGTCCGCCGTGGCGGTACCGGTGCCCGATCGGGGGGCGAGTGTCGCGCTTCTCGATGAGCTCGATGGCATCACTGACCCTCAGATCCTCGGTCCCGTCGGACTGAAGCCAACATCCCCTTCAGTGTAGGCCACCGTCTCCGCTCAAGTCACCACCCTATTGGAAAATTGGCTACGCGTAGCTACTTTCATGCCAGGCGCTGCGTCGGGGTTCAGGTGCCGAGGACCGGGCCCAGCGAGTGCGTGCCGCCTCGCGTCCACGGACGAGAGCGAGAGGACCGGCCGGCGCTACGACGCGGGACGGGTGCCCCCGTCGCTGCGGATCCAGTCGAAGAAGGGTGTCGTCTTCCGCTCCACGCAGACGACCGCGTAGAGGTACATGGACGCGGACCAGGTCTGCCAGTCACGCCCCGAGGGGCGGCCCGTCTGGGCGTTGAGCCACTCATTGAACCCCCAGCGGAGCTCGCGCTCGTGCCAGGGGCGGACAGCCTCGGTCAGCGCCGCGAGCTTCTCCCGGGCCAGGCGATGCCGGCCGGCGGCGACGCACGCCGCCACGTGGAATCCGCAGACGAAGGGCCACACGCCCCCGTTGTGGTAGTCGCCCGGCCGGTTGAAGCGCTCGTACCGCGGCCGCCAGTCGGGGTCCTCGGGGCGAATGTAGGGGAAGAGGCAGGGCGGCAGGTCCAAGTCCAAGGAGAGCTGATCTGTCTCGTGCAGGTTCTTCACCTCGGCTTCGATCCAGCCGATCAAGTGCCGCGCACGGCTCGGCGAGGCGATGCCCGTCAGGATCGCCAGGCAGTTGCCCAGCAGGTCGAAGCGCTCACTGTGGTAGACCTTGTACGAGTACAGGGCGAAGTACGGCTTGTGGGGCACGACCAGCCCGTCGTGGACATGCGAGGACCGCCCCTCCTCGCGCACGCGGAGACGACTCATGAACCCGCGGAGTTGCTCCGCTTCCGCCTCGCGGCCAAACAGGCGCAGGTACGAGTAGACGATCGTGTTCACGAAGAGCCCATGGCCCAGGACGAACTGCTCGTCGCGCCAGTCACTCGTGGGGAGCTGGGCGACCATGACCTGGTCGTCCGGGCTCTGATACTCCATCCAGGTCAGGGCCTTGATGGCCGCTCCCTCTAGGAAGCCGGGCTCCCCCATCGCGCGCCGGTACAGCCCGACCGCGAGCAGGAAGAGCGGCGTCGTGTCGCTGGCCCCTCGGTTGCCCGGATCGTGAGCGAGCGAGGGGATGTGGCCCCGCTCCGACTGGTTCTCGGCCAGCGCGACGAGCGTGCGTCGCAGGGCGTCGACGAGCTCACGGTCTCCACTGGCGAGGATCCCCAGGGACGCGATCATCAGGTCGCGGGTATAGGGCTCGGGATAGCCCCACCCCGCGGTCCGGGGCAGTCCCCGGCAGGGGCCGACCGCGTTGTGACGGAGCACCTCGAGGGCTGCTTCCCTGGCCTCGTCGAGCAGATCAGCCCACGCGCTCATGAAGCCCGCTCTCGGCGATGTCGCTCTCAGCGGATGCCAAGGCGGTCGCTCGCCAGCTCGACGAATCGCCGCGCCACCGTTCGGTAGTCGAACCGCTCGACGGCGCGTCGTCGTCCGGCCTCGCCGAGGCGGCGACGCAGGCCCGGGTCCTTCAGGAGCGCCAGAAGGTGCTGGGCCACTTGCGTCACGTCCGCCCGGTAGTCGACTGTCTTGCGCTCCGGGAAGACGACGCGGTGGCCCGCGGCCAGGCCATGGTCCTCGCCGAGGGTGGCCTCGGCGATCTTGATCTCCCGGGCGACCGCGGCGAGCAGCGCGGTCTCCCCGTGGATCATGGTGTCGCGAAACCCCATGGCGTCGATGGCGAGCACCGGCCTTTCGCAGGCATTCGCCTCGACCTGCAGCATGCCGAAGCCCTCGAGACGGGAGGGGGCCGCGTACACGTCGCACGCGGCCAGCAGGAAGGGCATGAAGTTGCGCGAAACGACGTTCGTCGTGTACGTGACGTTCTTCTCGATGCCGAGCTGGGTGGCGAGCTGAAGATCGATCAGGTTCTGAGCGACCGTCCGAGGCTGTGGCCAGACCTTGCAGACGTACTTCCAGTCCGGGGCGTCCGCGTCGATGAGGGCCAGGGCCTGCATGACCTCCTGCGCCCCCTTCGAGGCCGCGTCCCCACCGACCGTCAGGATCATGACCTGATCGTCCGCCACGCCGAGCGCCTCCCGGATCGCGATCACCTTCGGGTCGTCCCGCGACCGCGGGCGAAAGGCCTCCGTGTCGATGCCCACGGGGAGCACCTCGATGCGATCCGCGGCAATGCCGTCGCGCACGTAGGTCTCCTTCACCCAGCTGGAGGTCACCAGGATGAGCGGCAGCTGGTTGAGGACCTCCTGGTAGGCGGCGACGTAGCCGTCCGCGACCAGCCAGGGCACGGGCTGAACGCCGTAGCGCTGCGGATGGAGCACGAGGTGGGGGGTGTGCCCCCAGAAGCCGATGCCGACCACCACGTCCGGCTCGAACCACCGGTAGTACCACTCCTTCTCCTGGGGTGACTCGAAGTGGCAGGCTTGAACGTCGACTCCCAGCTCGCGAAGCCCCCGGAACAGCAGGTCGCCCTGCGTCGCAAGGCCCGCCGGTGACGGCGGATAGTCGTAGAGAACGAGCGCCTTCAACTTGGTCCCCCGTTGCTGGAGATCCCATCAGCCGCCCCCACGGGGCTGGAGAAGCACCGAAACCCCTCCTCGCGGGGCGTGGCCCGGGTTTCCCAGCTCTCCGGCCCGAAGCCGTACACCCCCGTGATCATCTCGAGCTTGGTGCGCCAGACCCCCTCGGGAAGCGTCCGGCGGCAATCAGCCCGCCCGCTCACGCGCGGCGGGTGGGCCCCTCCGCCGTCCTGGTAGGCAAACAACCACAGCTCGCGGGTCTCGAGCCGACCGGCCTGCCAGAGCGCCACCACCGCACGACAGCATTCCTCGTGGCGGCGGTGCCGCGTGTACTCACCCCGGGGGCCATGGGTCAAGACGAGGTCGAACGCCCGCGGCGGCAGCAACGACACCACCCGCTCCTCCACCTCGGCCGACGACAGCGGGCGCTGCTCGGGCCCGTCGTCGAGGTCACCCAGCGCACCCGTGGCCCCCAGGCGGGCGAGGACCCGGCGGAACCGCGGCGCTCGGTCCGGATCGCCCGCTCGGCTCAGTGCGACGACGTACCACGACCACTCAGGATGCTCGAGGATGAATCCCCCGCACCACAGGGTCTCGTCGTCGGGGTGCGCGACGATGACGGCGGCACTCCGACGGGCCACGGAAGGACGCATCAGCCGCATTGTAGCCCTGGGCCGCCTGGCCCCTCGTGCCGGGTGACGAAGGCGCCGCGGTGCTCGCCGAGCGTCGGGGTCGCCGGGTTCGGCCGGCAGGGACTCACCTCGAGGAGGAGGAGGAGGGTCTCCATCCGTCCGTGAGAGTCTGCAGGAACGCGACCACGTCCTCCAGCTCCTGGTTCGTCAGGCGGAGGTTCCCCAGCTCCTCCTTGTTCACGTTCTGCCCCACCTCCGGGGTCGGCCACCGGGCGACGTCGCGCGTGTTGTAGAAGGCCAGGACCTGGAAGAGGGTCTTGAAGACGCCGTTGTGCATGTAGGGTGCGGTGACGGCCACGTTGCGCAGCGTCGGCACGCGGAACTTCCCGTTCTGCTCGGGGTCCTTCACGACCGCGCCCAGGCCGAGGTCGACGAAGGCGAAGCCGTCGGGGTTCAGGCGGGCCGGCAGCAGGTAGAAGGGGTTCTCCGGGTTGGGGGGGACGCCGAGGTTGTCGTAGGTGAAGTCGGTGAACAGGGGCGGGGATCCGTCCTTGCCCGGCCGGCTCGGGTGGCAGGCGACGCAGTTGCCCTTGTCCTCGGCTTCGAAGACCCGGAGGCCACGCCGTTCCTGCTCGCTCAGCTCGCCCTCGCCCCGCAGCCAGTGGTCGTACTTCGAATCGAAGGGGCTCACCTCGGGGGTCCTCTCGTAGGCCGCGATCGCGTCGGCCATGTGGGCGAAGGCCCTCTGCGGATCGGCCAGGGCGTCGTCTCCGTAGACCTCGGTGAAGAGCGGGGCGTAGTCCAGCGTGCGCAGCTTCGCCGCGATGGTCTCGACGTCCGGGTTCGCCATCTCCAGGGGGTTGCGGGGCGGTCCCTGGGCCTGCTCGGCGAGGGTGTCGGCCCGACCGTCCCAGAACAGGCCGCCGACCCAGAGGCCCTCCTCCGGATCACGGTGACGCGGAGGGACGAGGGCGGCGTAGGCGACGGGCTGATCGTTCCGGTTGCCGTAGAGACCGGGCCGTGCTCCCCGAGAGACCGGAAGGCCGGTGTCCGGGTTGGCGAAGGCCACTCGAGGGTCGTGGCAGGCGGAGCAGGCTTGCCCCGGCGGCGTCGAGAGGCTCTTCTCGAAGAAGAGCCTCTTGCCCAGGCTCTCCTCGGCGGTGAGGGGGGTGGCGGCGGGCCGCCGCACCTCCTCACCTGTGGCCGGGTGAGACAAGGCCAGTGCCGCCACGATCGTGGCGGCAGGCCAGAGACGGCGTGGGCGAGTCGAGGTCATGCGCCTCCTTCTCTCCGCGGTACGAGCTCCCGAGTCGGGCGCGGCGGCGCTCTCAGGATACCGCTGAAAGAGGACCCCCGAGCGCGGCCTCCGCCCGCGACACCCGCGAGCAGCATGGGAGCCGGGAGTTCCGCTACGATGATGCGATCATGCTTCGGCTCGCGGCCGCCTCCTTGCTCCTGGCTTCCGCCTTTGCGCCTGCCGGCGTCTCGGAGGCGCCCCGCAGGGGTGTCCCCCGACTCGTCGACGTGACCGCCCGGTCCGGGATCGACTTCGTGCACGTGAACGGCTCGCCGGATCACAAGGACTACATCTTCGAGGCGAAGGGCGGAGGCCTCGGGGCCTTCGACTACGACAACGACGGCTGGATGGACCTTGTCTTCGCCCAGGGCTCGACGCTCGAGAGGGTGAGGGCCGGGGCGAGCCCCACCGCCGCCCTCTACCGAAACCGCGGCGACGGGACGTTCGAGAACGTGACGGACCGGTCCGGTCTCACCCACCGCGGCTGGGGCATGGGCGTCGCCACCGCCGACTACGACAACGATGGCTGGACCGACATCTACCTGACCTATCTCGGGCCGGACGTCCTCTACCGCAACAACGGCGACGGTTCGTTCACCGACGTGACGAAGCGGACGGGTCTCGACGCCCCCGGGTGGAGCGCCTCGGCGGCGTTCGGGGACTTCGACGGGGACGGCTTCCTCGACCTCTACGTCGCCTCGTATCTCGACGTCGGACCGGACCGTCTTCCCGAGGGCCGCGCCGGCGGCACCTGCTCCTACATCGGGCAGCCGGTGCTGTGTGGTCCGCGGGGGCTCCCGGGAGCGATCGACCGGTTCTTCCAGAGCAACGGGGACGGCACCTTCTCCGAGCGCTCGGCCGCGTCGGGGGCGGCGGATCCGGAGCGGTACTTCGGACTCGGCGTGGTCGCCACCGACCTCGACGACGACGGGGATCTCGACCTCTACGTCGGCAACGACGCGACGCCCAACTACCTCTTCGTGAACCTCGGCGAGGGACGCTTCGAGGAGCGCGGCTTCGCCGCCGGCGTCGCCGTGAGCGGGGACGGCAACGAGCAGGCCAGCATGGGTCTCGACGCCGCCGACTACGACAACGACGGCCGCCTCGATCTCTACGCCGCGCACTTCGCCAACGACACCGGCACCCTCTACCGGAACCTCGGCGAGCTTCTGTTCGCGGACGTGACGGTCCGCGCCGGCGTCCAGGAGCACGAGTCCCCGCTCGTGAGCTGGGGGATGCGCTTCGTGGACCTGGACCACGACGGCTGGAAGGACATCGTCCACGCCAACGGGCACGTCTACCCCCACCTCCGGGGCGCCACGATCGGAGAGGTCTACGACCAGCCCGCCCTCACCATCTACCTCAACGACGGGGACGGGTCCTTCTCCCATGTCTCGGCCGAGGCCGGACCCGATGCCGTCGAGCCCATCGTGGGCCGGGGCACGGCCTTCGCCGATTTCGATAACGACGGGGACATTGACGTCGCCATCGCCTGCCTCGACGGTCCACCCCTCCTCCTCCGCAACGAGGGCTCGACCGGGAATCACTGGCTCATGCTCCGAACCGCCGGAGGCCCCAGCAACCGCGACGGCATCGGGGCCCGCCTCACCGTCCGCACCGGCGCGCTCACACAGACCTGGGAGATCAAGAGGACGGTGGGGATCTACTCGTCGAGCGATCCGCGCGCGCACTTCGGCCTCGGCGGGGCCACGAAGGCCGACCTCGTCCGTGTCCGCTGGCCGAGCGGGAAGGTGGACGAGTTCCGGGACGTGCTCGCCGACCGGCACTATCTCGTCGACGAGGGGAAGGGCCTGGGCGTCGAGCCCATCCGGGGCCGCACCCCCTGACGGCACCCCCCGGGCGCGCGAGCGGCGCCGGGAGCCGACGAAGCCTACTTGATTTCGAGCGCGTAGCGCCCGAGGTACAGCGTGGTCGTCGGTCCAGGGACGACCTGCAGCGGCACCGGCCGGGCGAGCTCGGCGTCGTGCCCTGCCTGACCCGAGCCCACCTTCTCCCCCGCCACGTCGTAGACGTGGAACTTCGCCGGATTGCCCGCCTCGGCCTTCTCGAGGCCGAAGCCGTAGGCGCCGACACTCAACGCCACGCCGCCCACCGACACCGGCCTCTCGACGATCGCCATGCCGACGTACTTCGCCTGGATGTCCGCACCGTACCCGCTGGTGTCGAGGAGCGAGAACAGCAGCCGCTTGCCGTCGGCGGCCTTGACCATCGCGGCGTTGCGCTTCTGGGTGGGGATCGCATTCCCCTCCAGATAGAAGTCTTTCACGCAGCCGTCGTCGAACGCCTTTCCCACGACGACATCGAAACCCGACTGGGCCCAAACCGTGCCCCCCGAGCCGAGGAGGAACGCGACTGCGAGCGCCAGGGCGCCCGCCCAGCAAGCCTTCTTCATGGGTTCTCCTTCGCTAGCGTTTGTCCGCGCCCGACCGGGTGGAGGCCAACCAACCCGGAGGACGTCCGCCCATTATGACCCGCGCCGCCGAGATTCACCTGAGAGAGCCTGCGGCGGGCACGGGCCACCCGTCCGCTGCTGGCGTCCTGGGTGGGGCGGTCCGCGGCGGCGCGTCGTCGGGCGCAGGGCGGTAGACGGCTCTGTCCCCACCGTCATCCGCCTTCGGCTTGCGCTCGGGAGTGCGGCGTGTGATCGTGTCAACCGTCGCTCCGGCGGAAAGGCGCGTGGGGTCCGATGCCCCGCGCCGCGAGGGAGGCGCTTGTGAATATCGCGATCATGGGCTGCGAGCAGATCAAGGACGAGGCGTGCATCGGGTGCCAACGCTGCCTGACGGCGATGCACCGCAGGGAGGGCGAGCTCGAGCGCTACAAGGACGACCCCGAGGCACGCATCGTCGCCCTGTTCCATTGTGGAGGATGTCCCGGCACGTCTCCGGCGCTTCGCATGAAGCAGCTCCAGAGCTGGATGTCGCCGATGAACGAGACGGTCGACGTCGTTCACCTCGGCACCTGCATCAAGAACCACTGCGTGCACAAGGAGGCGCTCGTCGAGGCGGTGAAGAAGAAGGCGGGCGTCGAGGTGGTGGAGGGGACCCACCCCTACGTTCCCGCTGACATCTTCGCGCACTGACTCGGCCTCGATGGCCCCCGAGTCATCTCAGCTGCCGTCCAGCGGGATGTAGTAGCCAAACGCGTCCGGGCTCCGCTCCCACCGGCGACCGGGCCGCTGCAGGAAGCTCCACCCACGCCCTGCCGGGCCCTCGGCGAGCTGCTGCGTCCTCGTTCCCGCCGCGTGCTGCGCGATGCAACGAACCCGCGGGAGTGTGGCAGAGCCGCCGTACTCCTGAAGACGGTGACGCTGATGGACTGCCTGTTGATGGGCCTCGCGGGTCAGACGGCAGCGAGCGGAATCTCGATGGACCGCGCTCCTGCCGTCAGCCGCTCGTCGTAGGTCGCGAGCTCGATGGCCACGCCTCGCCCCCGCAGGAACTCGACGGACGCGAGGTGAAGAGCATCGAGGGTCCGAACGGAGACCGGGAAGGGTTCGAGGGCGCGCGCCAGGACGTTGGGCACGAGCTCGAGAATGGCGAGCCTCTCCACCAGCCGGCGCGCCGCTTCCCCGTGAGACACTCCGAGGTCGCGGGCATTGAGCCGGGCCCACAGCTCGTACTCGAGGAGCCGGCTCGACACCAGGGGCTGCTGCCACAACGAGTCGGGCGGCTGTCGGTCCTCGGCCAGGAGCTGGGCCAGCGCCACCGACGTGTCGAGGTAGATCACCGCTCCTCGCGGTCCCTGTCGAGCTCCCGTTTGAGCTCGTTCCAGGTGGCGATGGGCTTTCGGGGCGGTGGCCCCTCGGCGACCATGAGCGGCGCGTCCATCCAGCCCTCGCGCACGGCTTCGGCCAGAAGGGCGTCCGCCAGGGCCGGCGCCCGCCCTTGACGAGGAGGCCCCAGCTCGGCCACCACGCGATCCCGATCCGTCACGAGCACCGTCTCGCCGGTGGACGCGAGGCGAACGTACTCGCTGAGCTTGTTCTTCAGCACCTTCACTCCGACAGAGCGCATGGCACCAAGGTAGCTACGCGTAGCTACCTTGTCAAGGTGGTCACTCGAGCATCCTGACGGAGGCTCGGGCCTATCCGTCCTCGCTCACGATGGCCGCGGTCCGCGTCAGCTCCTCGAGCAGCGCGAGGGCCGTCTCCCCGGACATCGAGAACGGATCCAGGATCGGGTGCTCCGAGAATCGAAGGATGCTGCCCTGGTTGACCCGGCTCAGGTTCACTCGCCCCATTCGCCAGCTCCCGAATCGGCGCTCGGTGATCTCCGCGTAGTCGAGCAGGGTGACGTCGCAGTGGCGCGGGTCGCGGACGATGCTCCCGTAGAGAGCGTTCACCGCGGGGCGGCCACCCTCGAGTAGTTGCAGGAACACCGTGCCGGGCGCGGAGCTGCAGAGGATCCCCGTGATGCCGTGCTCGGCGTTGTGCTTCCGAGAGCGCTCGAGGATCGAGGCGACGAGCGTCTCGTCGATCTCGGAGGTGGCGCGGCTCGCGTAGAGCAGACGTACCAGCATGTCGTTGCTTCCTATCCCTTCTGATTCGTCAGCAGCGAGAGGAACTCCCGGCGCAGGTCGGGGTCTTTGAGGAAGGAGCCGCGCATGACGCTGTTCGTCATCTGGGAGTCCATGTCCTTGACGCCCCGCCACTGCATGCAGTAGTGATCCGCCGTCATCACGATCGCGAGGCCGTCCGGCTGCATCTTGTTCTGGAGGAGCTCGGCGAGCTGGGTGATCGCCTCTTCCTGGATCTGCGGCCGTGTCATCACCCACTCCACCAGGCGAGCGTACTTCGACAGGCCGATGAGAGCGGTGTGCTCGTTCGGCATCACACCCACCCAGACCTGTCCGATGATCGGGCACAGGTGGTGCGAGCAGGCGCTTCGCACCGTGATCGGACCCACGATCATCAGCTCGTTCAGGTGGCGCACGTTCGGGAACTCGGTCACCGGGGGTTGCGCCACGTAGCGACCCGCGAAGACTTCCAGGAGGTACATCTTGGCCACCCGCCGGGCCGTGTCCTGCGTGTTGTGGTCGCTCTCGGTGTCGATCACCAGGGCGCGCAGGACCTCGTCGATCTTGGCCGCGACCTCGAGCCGCAGCTGCTCGAGCTCCCCGTCCTCCAGGTAGGCGGAGATGTTGTCGTTCGCGCGGAAGCGCCCGCGCGCCTCTCGGATGCGATCCCGAATGCGATCGGCGACAGGCGTGCTCCCGTCGACGGGCTCGCGCCCGCGCTCTCCCTCAGCCGAACCCGTCCCGGTCTGACTCGCCATGCGAAGTGGCCTCCTCGAAGAGATCGAGCCTAGCACGATCTCTGCCGCTCTGACGCCACGGCCCCGGGGGAGCCATCGCTCGTGGTTGCGCACTGAGTGGATGTTTGCCCGCCGTTCAGCGGCGCAGCGTCTCGAGCGCGTGGCGCGCCTCGCTCCGAACTCGCGCGCCGGGATCGCGTGAGGCGCCCTCGAGCGCGGCGAGGACGCGGGCCTCCGTCCGCCCGAGGCGGCCCAGGGCCCGCGCGGCCTGGGTGCGGACGGCCTCGTCGGGATCCGCGAGGAGGTCGAGGAGACGATCGAGCACGACCTCGTCCTCGGGGGCGAGCCTGCCCAGCGCGCGCGCCGCCTCCGTGCGGACCCATCTCTTGTCGTCGTCCAGGGCACCGAGGAGCGCGGCCACGACCTCCGGGGATTCCGTCCCAATGTGGCCGAGGGCATAGGCGGCGTTGGCACGGACCGACGTGTCCGGGTCCCGGAGCGCTTCCGCGAGCGCCGGGACCGCCTCGATGGCCTCGGGACCGATCTTGGCCAGGGTGAGAGCGGCCTTCGCCCGTCGGTTGGGGTCGGGGCTCGCGAGGCGGGTGACGACGCCGGGGACGGCGCTCCGGATCGTCGGACCCAGACGCCGCGCGGCGGCGGCCGCGCCCTTGAGGTCGTAGCGTCCCTCCTCACCCAGCATCTCGACGAGCGCTTCGGCCGCGCCGCCGGCCCCCTCGCCCATCTCCCCGAGCGTCCAGGCAGCGAGATTGCGCACGTACTCGTCGGGGCTCCCGAGCGCGCGGGCGAGCTGCGGGACGTTGGAGGAGGCGATTCCGATCCGAGCCAGGGCCCGGGCGGCCTCCCAGCGCACGGCGGCCCGCTCGTCCTCGAGGACCGTGAACAGCGACGGCACCGACGCCTCCGCTGTGGTTCCGAGCCGGCCGAGCGCCCGCGCGGCCGCGGCCCGCACCGGCTCGTGCGTGTCGCCCAGCAGTCGGGTGAGGCCCGCCCGTGCCGCCCCCGCCTCGGGTCCCAGGGCTTCGAGGGCCCAGGCGCTCGCCGCACGGACCTCGGCCTCGCGGTTCGCGAGCCCGTCGAGGAGGGTGGGAAGGGTCTCGCTGGGCGCGGGCAAGGGACGCCCCCTGTCGACCCACTGCGCGACGGCCTCGCCCCGCACCCCTTGCGCACGCAGCTCCGCAACCAGCCGCGGCACGAACGAGCGCCGGGGCAGGAGCCCCGACCCCAGGATCTCGTCGGCAACGAGGCGGCCACCCTCGACGCTCAGGTGGTTCTCGTCGACGAAGGCCTGCTCCCCGAGCCCGTGAAACGAGGGGAGAAGGTCGAGGCAGCGGAGGCCCTCGCGGGTGCAGAAGGCTTCGAGAGCCTGCTGCACGCGGGGCGGGGGAGCGTCGTCCGCGAGCTGGAAACGGTACGGGAGCAGGACGACCGCGAAGTCGACGCCGTCGCTTCTCACCTCGTCGGCGAGCGTTTGCAGCTCATCGAAGAAGACGTCGAAGGTCGCTCCCGGGCGGAAGAGCTCTTCGACCTCCCGCAGCTCGCGGTCGCCTGCCCCCACCAGACTGCGGACGAGCGCAGAGCGGGCGTGGAGCCAGGCCACGAGTCGAGGCGGACGGCCGAGCTGGTGCTGGAGCTCGACGACGTCGTTGAGAACGGCCGCGACGATGACCTGGTCCGGCCGGTAGCGCCGGGCGATCCGGTGATAGGCGATGCGCTGCTGGCGCGTCGACCAGCCCCTCACCGCGACGCTCAGGACCTCCACGCGCTCGCCCCGCGCGTCGAGCCGGGTCTCGAGGATCCGGGGGAAGGTCTCGTCCGCCCTCACGCCGAAGCCCTCGGCCACGCTGTCGCCGAGGACGACGACGCGTGCGGTGTCCTCGGGCCTTTCCGTGGGGTGGGCACGGTCACGCAGACCGTCTGCGTTGACCTCGGACGGGGGCCAGCCCGGCGCGCGGGGCTTGAGGGTGTAGAAGTGGTCGCCGCCCTCGGGGGTCCACGCCTCTCCCTCGATGGGGATCGGGCGCGGCCGGGCCGGTTCGAGGATCCGGGCGAGCGCCTCCAGGCCACCGAGGAAGAGAGCGCTCGCGGCGAGGCTCAAGAGGAGGTTCGGGAGGAGTGAGCGCCGGGCTGGATCGGGTGGCGGCATGTTGCTCCTGCGTCAGGTCCTGCCGACTCACGCCTCGCGCTAGTTGGTGTTGCCAGCGCGCGTGAGAGGCCCAGCGTACCCCAGCTCGCCACCAGGCCAGGGCTCCCCCACCGGTCACGACTGGGAAACGGCGGGCGCTGATCCTCGAGGTACCGCCCGACTCGCCCCCGCCGAGGGTGTCGGCTGATACAATTGAAAAGAATGAGGTTAGAGCTGAACTCATGAGCCTCGAGGAACGGAGCCAGGAGCGTCGGGCGCGCATGGTCACGCATTCCGCGACCAGCTTCGAGGACGCCGAGGCGTGGGACCTGGACTTCTGGCAGAAGATGACACCCGAGGAGCGCCTTTCCGCGCTCGTCGCGATTCGACGCGACGTCGAGGTCGTGCAGGCGGGGCGGGGGACCGACCCTCCCGTCGAGGACTGAGCTTGGACACGATCGAGGACTTCGAGGACCTGCTCGCCCTGTTCGAGCGCCACGATGTCCGGTACCTGATCATCGGCGGTCTGGCGTTCATCTACCACGCCAAGCCCAGGTACACGAAGGACATGGACGTCTGGATCGGTCCGGAAGCCTCGAACGTGGCGCGCGCGAACGACGCCCTGTCGGAGTTCGGCAGTCCACACCTGCTGGACCCCGAACGCAGCGACGAGATCCTGCAGCTCGGGGTGGCCCCCAACCGGATCGATCTCCTGAGGGAGACGGGGCTCGTCTTCGACGCGGTCTGGCCCAATCGAATCGAGGGACGCTACGGGCGGGCGTCGGCGTCGTGGATCGACATCGACTCCCTGATCGCGATCAAGAGCCAGATCGACCACCCCCGGCATCGCGAGGACGTCCGCGTCCTCGAGCTCGTCCGCGAGCGCAAGAAGCGCGGCCGGTGAGCGGGGCGGTTGAGGGAGGGGAGGGGCCAGGAATCCCCCGGGGCGCCACGCGGCGACGGCTTCGATCGTCGGCGCGCCTCGCGCACCGCTCCGGGGTCCCTGGTCGTGTGGACGCCTACTTCTTCGGGTCGTCCCCACCTTCCCAGGCGAGGAACCGCCACTGGCCGTTCTCCCTGAGGAGGACGTCCGTGTAGTGGCCCGTGACCGTCTCTCTCTCCTTCTTGTAGTTCTCGCGGGCGATCTGGTAGTGGTACTGGACCACGGCGACGTCGCCGGTGATCGTGGCCGCGATCGGAAACAGCTCGTGCTCGAGAACGGTGCTGCTGGCGCTCGTGTAGCGGTTCCACCGGGTCAGTGACGCCTTGTCCTGGGGCATCGGCTGACCGATCTCCCAGTACCGCGCGTTGGGATGGACCATCTTCTCGATCCAGCTCGAGTCGTTGTCCTGCGACATCTGCCACTGCTGCTGCTCGAACGTCCAGACTTCCTGCTGCTCGGGAGTCCACGTCTGGGCCGAACCCGGTCCCGCAACGGCCAGCAAGGCAGCCAACGCAAGAACGGCACACGCCAATCGATGAGCCATCACGGACCTCCTGGGTCCCCGCGGGGACCGGTCACGATCACCTGTCTTGGAACGGAAGTGGCGCCAGTCTGTCACGCTCCGATCCGCCGGGCAAGGCGGGGGTGACCGGGTCGGAGACGCGCTAGCCCGATTTCTCGAGCTCGTGCAGGCGCTCGAGTGCCTTCTCCATGAGCTCCGCCGCATCGCGGGCGATCTTCGCTTCGCCCACGCGTTCGATGTGCGGCACGCGCCGGTTCAACGCGTCGATCAGCTGCCGCAGGTGCCGGATGGCGCGCTGGCGGTCGGCTTGGCTGCTGTCATCCACGAGAGCCGCGATTCTAGCACCCTTGGACGACCTCCGGCCCGACCCCTTTCCTGCCTCCTCCGACTGTCCGACCGCGATCTAACGCGCGGGCTCCAACTCCCCGGCCGAGGGGGCCGATCGGGGGCCCATCGCGTCGACGATGCAGCCCGCCAGAAGGTCGGCCATCGCCTCGTCGCCCTCTCGGGTGAGATGGATGCCGTCCCGGCGGAGGTAGCGGTTCCTTCCGCTTCCGGCACCGTCGAAGGTCGCCGCCGCGTCGCACAGCACGGCCCGGCTCTCCCGGGCCGCCTCCCGCGTCGCCTCGACGTACTCGAGGTGGAGGGGGACGAGCTCGTCGAGCCGGCGGAGGTGACGCTCGGCCAGGTAGGCCGGCTCCCGGCCCGGCCGGTGATTCGAAGGAGCGGTCACGAAGACCGGGCGGATGCCGGCTTCGTCGCACAGGCGGGCCATCTCGACGAGGGTGGCCTCGTAGGTGGCCGGATCCACCCGGTTCGGGCGCTCGGCGGCGGGCTTCACCGTGAGCGCCAGCCTCGCCTTGAACACGAGCTGCGCGAGCCGTGATCTCTGGAACAGGCGCCAGGCGACCGCGCCAGGTCGGGCCTCGTCGTCCGGCGGCCCCAGGGCCGTCCAGTGGTCGTTCCAGCCGAAGTAGAAGGTGGCCACGAGGGGCTGCAGGGCCAGCACGTCGCGCTCGAGCTGGGCCAGGCCCTGGACGGCCGACCACCCCCCCACGCCCAGGTTGACTCCCGTCGACAGGCGCGGGTTCAGCTTCGCCAGGCGGGCCATCGTGAGCGCCGGGTACGACCCGAACTGAGTGCAGGAGTCGCCGAGAAAGACGACGGCGGGGCGGTCGACCCGGGCGCGGGCGAGGATCCGAGAGTAGTCGCGAGGCACCCAGAAGAGGTCCCGGTCAGCCTCGTACATGTCGACCATCTCCTCGGGTCGAGGCCAGCCGAACTGCACCGTCGGGAAGGCCCGGTACTCGAAGCCCGCGACCCGCAGCGATCCCTCGCCGAGCAGGAGGCCAACGACGAGGCCGAAGAGCAGGAGCAGCGCCAGCGCGAGCGGCCGGCGCGGTGTGGCGCGCGTGAGGAACCTCCCGTGGACCGTCGGTTGGATTCTGGCAGAACCGAAGGCTCCAGGTCCACCGAGCCGCCCTCACGGCCCCGCTCGAAGACTGGGAGTTCCCCGGCTGGGGCACCGCACGCCGTCTCAGGGACCTCGACACCAAGGGGGTCCAGATCAGCCGTCTGGACCAGCCCAAGCACCTGCTCGGACCCTGGCGCTCGACGGCGATCTGCGGCAACGACATCACCTCCAGCTGCCTCTACGTCTCGGCACTGTGCGCGGCCCAGGCCGGGGCCCATGCCCCGATCGCGCTCGCCCTCGTCGCCGCCGTGCTCTATCTCTTCCGAAGGATCTACGCCGAGGTCGGGAGCGCGCTGCCGCTGAACGGCGGCACCTACACCGTCCTGCTGAACACGACGAACAAGAAGCTGGCGGGGCACGAACCACTGGATCATCCTCGGGTTCTTCGCGGTCTGCTGCTCCATCCTCGCGCTGACCGGGGGCGACGTCGGCAAGATCGAGGACATCAACAGCCGGTGCGTCGTCTACTTCACCAAGGACGCGGATCCCGCCGAGCTCAACCGGGCCGCCCTGTACGTGCTCGAGAACGAGCCGACCAACCACCTCCAGGTCGTCCACGTCTACGAGGACGAGAAGAAGATCCCCGCGGGCCTCGCCCGTCAGCTCAGCGTGATCGACCGCCTCTATCCGCGCCTGCGGATCGATTTCCTCGCCGTGAAGGGAACCTTCGGGCCAGAGCTGATCGAGATCCTCTCCCGCCGCCTCGGCGTCCCGAAGAACTACATGTTCATCGGCACGCCGGGGGACCGCTTCCCCCACCGCATCGAGCAGCTGGGAGGCGTGCGCCTGATCCTGAGAGGTAGGCTTCCATGAGTCGAGTCGACCGAAGATGAAGCGCAGGAACGAGGCGAACCGCGCGAGCGGAATGACCACTCGCGCAGCCCGCGACCCGGCCGGGGGCGTGCCCGACGACATCATGGGCACGGCCCGGGCGTTCATGGCGAGCCGGGTGCTGCTCACCGCACTGGAGCTGGACGTCTTCACGCGCCTGGGCGCGGGCGCCACCGCCGCGGAGGTCGCGGCTTCGGGCCGCACCGACCCGGGAGCCACGGCTCGGCTCCTGAACGCCCTCGTCGCCCTGGGCCTGCTGGTCAAGGAGGCCGGGCGCTTCTCGCCGACGCCGGTGGCCGCGCGCTTCCTCGTGCGCGGCGCGGAGGACGACTCCGTGGACGCGCTCCTTCACCAGTCGTCGCTGTGGAAGACCTGGTCGGGGCTCACGGAGGCCGTGCGCACGGGAGAGCCGACCCCGCGCGGGGACGCGACCGCACGAGGGGACGACTGGACCGTCCCCTTCATCGGCGCGATGCACAAGGGTGCGGCGCAGAGGGCGCCGCTGCTCGTACGGGCGGCGGGCGTCGAAGGCGTGCGGAGGCTGCTGGACGTGGGTGGCGGCTCCGGCGCCTACTCGATCGCCTTCGCCCAGGCGAGCCCCACGCTCTCGGCAGAGATCGTCGACCTCCCCGCCGTGCTGCCGATCGCGGAGCGTCACATCGCCGCCGCCGGCCTGGCCGGACGGATCACCACGCGTCCGGGCGACCTCCGACGCGACGACTTCGGAACCGGCTTCGACCTGGTGCTCCTGTCCTCGATCTGCCACATGCTCGACGGCGACGAGAACCGTGACCTGCTGCGCCGCGCCTTCGCCGCCCTCGCCACCGACGGCCGCGTCGTGATCTCCGACTTCCTGCTCGCCGAGGACCGGGCCTCCCCGCGGCAGGCAGCCCTCTTCTCGATCAACATGCTCGTGGGGACGTCCGCCGGCGACTGCTACACGGAAGCCGAGTACGCCGGGTGGCTTCGGGAGGCTGGATTCGGCGATGTCGAGCGCCGCGATCTGCCGGGCCCGGCCAGCCTGATGATCGGGACGAAGCGAGCGGGAGCGGAATCGTCGTAGGAGCCGCCGCGGCCCTCTCGGCCCTCACCGACCCAGGGCGAAGGCCCAGCGGGAGCTGCACTCTCGTGCGGACGCTGCCTCACCTGGACCGGCGCGCCGGAGGGCGGACCTGCTCCCCCACCGGGTTGCCGTCGGCGTCGATGAAGCGGACCTCGCCGAGCTCGAGCTCTCGGATGCCGGCCTCGATCCCGCTGCGATCCCCCACGACCACCCAGACGGTCCGGTCGGGCTGCAGAGCCGCGTCCGCCTGGGCCTCGATGTCGGTGAGCTCCAGGGCCCGGACCGCGCCCGGGAAGTCGTCCCAGTAGTCCTCGTCCAGGCCGAACCGCACCATCTCCACGATGTCGTCGAGGACCGCGCCGTTGGTCTCCCAGCGTCCGGGAAGGGTGAGGGTCTTCTGGTCCTTCACCTTCTCGAGCTCCTCCTGTGTGGCCGGACGCTGGCCGCCGGGGCGGATCCCGGTGAGCTCCTTGCGGATCTCGGCGAGGGCCTCGGCCGTCTTGTCGCTCTGGACGGACGCGTACACGAAGAACGGACGCTGGGCCGCCGCGTCCACGATGACGCTCCGGGCCCCGTAGGTCCAGTGCTTGTCCTCGCGCAGGTTCATGTTGATGCGGGCGCTGAAGCTCCCGCCGAGGATGTGGTTGAGCGCGTCGATCGACACCTCGTCGGGGTCGTTCTTGGGGGGCATCACGTGCCCGGCGAAGAGCATCGACTGCTCGGAGCCGGGGCGGTCCACGATGTAGACGACAGACTCCGGCTGCTGCTCGACCGTGGCCAGGTTCTTCTTCGGGGTCTCACCCTTCTCCCAGCCCGCAAACAGACGCTCGAGCTGCGGCGTGAGCTCGTCGAGGGTCGCGTCGCCGACGACGATCAGGGTGGCGTTGCCGGGCCGGAACCAGGTGGAGTGGAACTTCTCGAGGGCCGCGCGGTCGAGGGCGGCCACCGACTCCTCCGTTCCCGAGCCGGTGAGCGGCATTCCGTAGGCGTGATCCTCTCCGTACAGCAGGCGTGGGAAGACCCGCAGGGCCATCGTCATGGGCTGCGCCTTCTCGCGCTGGATGGCCGCGATCTGCTGCTTGCGCAGGCGATCGAGCTCCTTCTCCGGGAAGGAGGGGTTCAGGATGACGTCCGCGAACAGCTCGAGTGACGTCTCGAGGTTCTCCTTCAGGGCCGACATCCGCACGAACGACACGTCAAGGTCCGACCCCACGCTCAAGTTGGCCCCCAGGCGATCGAGCTCGTCGGAGATCTCGAGCGCGTCCCGACTCGTGGTCCCTTCGTCCTGCATGTCCAGGGCGAGCCGGGCCGTTCCGGGCAGGCCGAACTGGTCGGCGGCGTAGCCGGCATCCAGCAGCAGATCCAGCTCCACGACCGGGACGCCCTCGCGCTTCGCCAGGATCACCTTCAGGCCATTCGACAGGGTGGCGTGCTCACGGTGCGGGAGGCTCGCGGAGGGGAACTCGGCGACCCTGGGGACCCCGGTCGTGCGATCGACGCCGCTCTCCGCCACCGAGTGCTCGGCGTAGGGCACGACCTCCAACGTGAAGACACCGGGGTTGAGCCACCGCCGGGCCGCCTCCCGCACCTGCCCCGCGGTGGCGCCGAGGATCCGGGCCTGTCTCTTCTCGTGAGCGTCGGGGCTCCCGTAGTAGACCTGGCTGGCGGCCAGGATGTCGGACTTGCCCCCGAAGCCGCCCACGCGCTCGATTCCCCGGACGAATCCGGCGCGCTGGGAGGTCTTGGAGCGCTCGAGCTCTTCCGGCGTCGGGCCTTCCTCCACCAGCCGGGCCACCTCTTCCTCGATGGCCTGCTCGACTGCGGTCAGGTCGCCGCCGGGCTGGGCGGTGGCCGTGATGCCGAACAGCCCGCCGAGCTGGCGGGTGTAGTTGAAGGAGCTGACGTCGGTGGCGATCTGCTCGTCGTAGACGAGTCTCTTGTAGAGACGCGAGCTCTTGCCGTTGGTCAGGATGTCGCTGAGTATGTCCAGGCGGTCCACGTCGGGATCACCGAAGGCCGCGACGTTCCAGACCTTGTAGACGCGAGCCTGGGGCACCCGGTCCTGGATCGTGTGCCGGCTGGGCCCCGTGCGCTGCGCGACGTTCGGCCCGGGCTTGATGAGGGGCGGGCCCGCCGGGATGTCGCCGAAGTACCTCTCCACCCGCCGCTTCACGTCCTCCGGCTCGACATCCCCGGCGACCGCCAGCACGGCGTTGGCCGCTCCGTACCAGGTCTTGAACCACTCGTGGACGTCCTCGAGAGAAGCGGCGTCCAGGTCCGCCATGGAGCCGATGACGGAGTGATCGTACGGGTGGCCGGCCGGGTAGGTGTTCTCGAAGATCGTCAGGAATGCCTTGCCGTAGGGCTGGTTCTCCCCCTGGCGCTTCTCGTTCTGCACCACGCCTCGCTGCTCGTCGAGCTTCTCCTGGGTGACCGCGCCGAGCAGGTGGCCCATGCGGTCGGACTCCATCCACAGCGCCATGTCGAGGGCGGTCTTCGGCACGACCTGGAAGTAGTTGGTCCGGTCGTTGTTGGTGGTGCCGTTCATGCCGGTGGCGCCCACGCGGTCGAAGGGCTTGAAGTAGTCCTCGTCGTGGTTCTCGCTCCCGTTGAACATCAGGTGCTCGAACAGGTGGGCAAAGCCGGTCTTGCCGGGCTTCTCGTCGGCGGAGCCCACGTCGTACCAGACGTTGACCGCCACCACCGGGGCCTTGTGGTCCTCGTGGACGATCAGGGTCAGCCCGTTGTCGAGGACGTACTTCGTGTAGGGGATGGAGATGACGCCCTCGGGGGCCTCGCCGGCGACGGCCGCGCCCGACAGCACACCCAGGATGGCGAAGACCATCGACAGCGTCGCGATCGGAGAGTGAGTGTTCATTCCGAGATCCTCGTGTGGAGAGCGGGCTGCGGTGACCCGCTGCGCTCCGGGCCCCAGATTCGAAATCTACCCCAACGGGAGGTCCCGCGCACGCCACGGGAGGAAGGTAGAATCCCGGGACCTGCGGAGGTCTGACGCATGACGGCTGGAACCTCGTCCGCCCGGCTGCGCGTCGTCGCGACCCTCGGGCCCTCCTCGGCCAGCCCCGCGGCGGCGGCCGCCCTCCGGGACGCCGGGGCCGACGGGGTGCGTCTCAACGGGTCCCACCTCGATGCCGAGGGGCTGCGTCGGCTCCTCGCGACCGCGGTCGAGGGTGGCTTCGACGGCGCCCGAATCACCCTCGATCTCCAGGGGGGCAAGACCCGGATCCGCGGCCTGGACGGGCCCGAGGAGCTGCGCGAAGGCCGTGAGGTCCTGCTGGTGTCCTGGCCGCCGTCCGGACGAGGCTCCCCCATCCCGGTGCTCCCCGTGGACCGCCCCGAGTTCCTCGAGGCCCTCGAGCCGGGGGACACGATCCGGGTGGACGACGGTCGCGTGGCCCTGCACGTCGTGGAGGCCTGCGGCACCGAGGCCCGGGCGCGCAGCCTGGGGAACGCCCGGGTCTCCGACCGGAAGGGCGTGGTCCTGGTGAACCGGGAGGTGGTGCTGGCTCCCCGCCTTCTCGACGCCGACCGCTCGCTCATCGAGGTGGCTCTCGCGCACGGCGTGGGGACCCTGGCCGTCTCCTATGCGGCCGTGCCGGGCATCCTCCGGGCGACCCGGGAGGCCACGGGGGGCGCGACCACCGCGCCGTTGCTGGTGGCGAAGCTGGAGCAACCGCAGGCCCTCGAGCGCATCGAGGAGATTCTGGCCGCCTCCGACGCCCTCTGGCTCTGCCGGGGGGACCTGGGCGCCGAGGTGGGTCTGGCGCGGCTCCCCGCGCTGCAGCGCCGCCTCCTCGACGCCACCCTCGGCCGCGCGACGGTTCTGGTGGCGGGCCAGGTGCTCCACCACCTCACGGTGAGCCCCCGGCCCACGCGCTCCGAGGCCTGTCACGTGGCGGACCTGGTCGAGCGGGGTGTCGCCGGCTTCGTCCTCTCGGACGAGACGGCGATCGGGCCGCACGGCCCCGAGGCGGTCCGCTGGCTCCGCCTCATCGCCGACGAGAGATGAGCGGAGCTTTGCGTCTGTTGACATCACGGCCGGGGCGGGTCGGGGTATCGTTGGGGGATATGCGGCAAGAGATCGTCCTGGGCGTCGCCCTCGTGCTGGCGATCGTGGGAGGGGCAACGGTCGTCGCGCAGCCGGCGGGGGGGAAACACGTCCGAGCGTCTTTCGTGGCCGAGGTCGACGCGGTGCAGGCCGGGCAGCCGCTCCTCGTGGGCTTTCGCCTCCAGATGGAGCCGGGCTGGCACACCTACTGGCGCAATCCCGGTGACTCCGGCCTCCCGACCAGGGTGAAGTGGGATCTGCCGGAGGGATTCTCGGCGGGCGAGCTGCAGTGGCCCCGCCCGATCCGATTCGCGACGGGGCCACTCGTCAGCTACGGCTACGAGCACGAGGTGCTCCATCCGGCGGAGATCCGGGTGCCGGCCTCGCTCCCGGGAGGCGAGGTGCGCCTGGCGGCCCGACTGAGCTGGCTCGAGTGCCGCGACGTCTGTCTCCCCGGGAAGGCGGATCTCACGCTCACGCTGCCCGTGAGGGGAAAGGCGAGCCCGGGGCCGGAGGCTCCCCTCTTCACCGAGGCCCGCCGGCAGATGCCGCACGAGGACCCGGGGTGGACGCTCGTCGCGGCCGCGCGGGAGGGAGCCATCGACCTGGTGGTCCAGCCCCCGCCCGGCACGGCCCTGAGCGACGCCTACTTCTATCCCGTCTCGCGCCGCGTTCTCGACTACTCCAGGCCCCAGAGGCTCTCAACGGAGGAGAGGGGCTACCGCATCGAGCTGGCGCGCGACCCGAACGGTGAGCCTTCGGTCGGGCGTCTGAGCGGCGTCCTCGTCGCGAAGACACCCACCGGCGAGAAGGCGGTCGAGGTGGATGTGCCCGTCTCGAACCAGGAGGAGGGAAAGCCATGAACCCACGCGTCCCGTTCGTCGTCGTCTGCGCCGCGGCCCTGGCCCTGGCGCCCGCGGCTGCTTCCGCGGGGGCGGTGGTGGGCCAGCCGGCACCGCCCTTCACCCTCACCGACAGCCACGGCCAGAGCCACACCCTGTCGGACTTCGAGGGGAAGACCGTGGTGCTGGAGTGGTGGAACCACCAGTGCCCGTTCGTGAACAAGCACTATGGCGGCGGCAGCATGCAGAAGCTCCAGAGGGAATGGACGGGCCGCGGCGTCGTGTGGCTCACGGTCAGCTCGTCCGGTCCCGGCGAGCAGGGCTACGTGGACGCCGCGTCGGCGAACTCGATCATGCAGGACAAGGGTGGGGCCCCCAGCGCCATCCTCCTCGACCACGACGGCAAGGTGGGTCGCGCCTACGGGGCGAAGACGACCCCTCACATGTTCGTGATCGACGCCACGGGGACGCTCGCCTATGCGGGTGCGATCGACGACAAGCCGTCCACCGACCAGGCGGATCTCGCGACCGCCACGAACTACGTCCGGGCCGCCCTGGAGGAGCTGTCGGCGGGACGGGCCGTGAGCACGCCCACCAGCGATCCCTACGGCTGCGCGGTCAAGTACGGGGACTGACCCCGGTGACGAGGCAGGGCGGTGAGACAGGCCCGGACGGCGTCTGCCGCTGGGGCATCCTGGGGACGGCGGGCATCGCCCGGAAGAACTGGCAGGCCATCGCGCGGGCGGGCAACGCCGTCGTCACGGCCGTGGCCAGCCGCAGTCGCGATCGAGGCCAGCGATTCGTGGCCGAGTGTCAGGCCGCCTGCCCCATGCCGAGCGCGGCCGTGGCCCTGGGGAGCTACGACGAGCTGCTCGCCCGGACCGACGTCGACGCGGTCTACATCCCGCTCCCCACCGGGCTGCGAAAGGAATGGGTCATCCGGGCCGCCGAGGCGGGCAAGCACGTCCTCGTCGAAAAGCCGGTGGGCGTGACCGCCGACGACGTGCGCGACATGCTCGCTGCCTGCGACCGCCACCAGGTCCAGCTCATGGACGGCGTGATGTTCATGCACAGCCGCCGGCTGGAGGCCCTGCGGGAGACGCTCGACGACGGGCAGAGCGTCGGCCGCGTCCGCCGCATCGTCGCGCAGTTCAGCTTCCCCGCCCCCGATGGGTTCCGGAGCGAGAACATCCGCGCGGACAGCCGGCTCGAGCCGCACGGCTGCCTCGGGGACCTGGGCTGGTACACCATCCGGTTCGCGCTGTGGGTCGTGGGCTTCGAGCTGCCGACGCAGGTCAGTGCGCGGTTCCTCGCCGAGGCCGGTCGCCCCGGCCGGCCGGACAAGGTCCCGTTCGAGGTGGCCGGGGAGCTGCTCTTCCCGGGCGGCGTGTCGGCCGCCTTCTTCTGCTCGTTTCAGAACGGGAACGAGCAATGGGCCACGGTGAGCGGAACCAGGGGGCTCGTCCACATCCCGGACTTCGTCCTCCCGTTCTTCGGAGACGAGGTGCGGTTCGAAGCGACCAGCTCCGTCTTCGAGGTCAAGGGGTGCGATTTCGACATGCGGCGCCACGCTCGATCGGTGATCGTTCCCGAGTACAGCAACAGCCACGAGACGGCTCAGGAAACCAACCTCTTCCGGACCTTCTCGACCCTCGCCACCTCCGGCCCTCCCAACCGCCGCTGGGGCGAGGTGGCGCTGGCGACGCAGGTGGTCATGGACGCGTGCGCACGGTCCGCGAGGGAGGGCCGGCCGGTGCCCCTCGGCTCGCGAGAGGACGGCGAGGTCGGACGATAGAGCAGAAGCGGCCCCGCTGAGGCCGATCACGAGCGTCTCTCCCGCGGGGCGCCGTCCGGCTCGAAACCGGAGCTCGGGTTCAAGTGACCCGGCGCGTCTCCGGACCGCCCGCGCTAGAATGTCGTGTGCGATTGGGGGACCTGGTCGAGGCTCCTGCTTCGATAAAGGGGGATGTAACGCGCTCTGGGGGTGGCGGATCGGATGAGCGCCGTGAAGGAAAGCAGGATCTTCGGCGGCCAGGGCTTCAGGTGGTGATGGTTCCCCTGGGCCGAGGTCCTCGTGGGCGGCAAGTCGATCGGCCAGACGCCGATGGGAGGGTCAAGGCCGCCGTGGGCGAGCACACGCCGGTGCGGCGTCACCCCGAGGTCGAGGAGAGCCGCCAGACCGTGCTCATCAGGAAGGGAGAGACCACCCTGGTGCGGGTGACCCTCCAGGCGGTGAGCGGATGAGCGCCCTGGCGATGCTGGGAGCAGCGTGGCTCCTCGTGGCCGCCCAGCAGGCGACGCTGCAGCAGGCGATCGATCTCTATTGGAACGGCGAGTACGAGCGCACGCTGCAGCTGCTCGGGTCGGATCTGGCCGACGACGAGGTGGTGGAGGGCCACAAGTACCGCGCCTTCTCCCTCGTGGCCCTGGGGCGCAACGACGAAGCCCGGGCGGAGTTCGTCGCGCTGCTCGAGTCCGACCCGTCCCACACCCTGGATTCGGCCCTGGTGGCGCCCAAGATCGTGGAGCAGTTCGAGCTGGCCCGCCAGGATCTTGCGGCGAGGCTGCTCGAGCAGGGCAAGACGGCCTACTTCGACGGCCACTACGACGGCGCCTTCGACGTGCTCGAGAGACTTCTCCAGGTGGACCCGTCGTCGATGCTGGGAAGGGAGTACCTCCAGCTGGCACGGGAACGCATCGACCTCCAGGAACGCGCGGCGGCTCTCGAGCCCGAGGAGCCCGAAGCCCCCGAGGTCGACCCGAACCGGGTCTACAACGTCGGTGGCGACGTCACCGAGCCCGTGCCCGTGCGTCAGACCCCGCCCCGCTACCCGCCCGGGGAGAGGAGCAGCCGGACGGAGGGAGAGGTGATCGTCCGGCTCACGATCGCCGGCGACGGGACCGTCGAGAGCGCCGACGTGATCCGGTCGCTCAACCGACGCATGGACGCCGAGGCCATCCGCGCGGCGCGAACGTGGCGCTACGAGCCGGCGCGACTGAACGGCCAGCCGGTGCGAGTGTTCAGGATCGTCTCGATCCGCTTCTCGCTCGGACGCTGAGCGACGGCAACGGCCCGGCCAGAAGGCGCCTGGGCAGCCAGACGCGCGCACCCGGCACGGAGTGAAAGCGACTCGGGACCGAGCCACTGGAGATCAGTCGTCTTGTTCATGACCGCCGACCTCGATGGGGGATAATCGGCGGGGGCCCCGGCGTCAGAGGTGAGAGGAGACATGGGCCAGGCTGCAGCCGTTCTTCCATCGGGGTCGGCTTCCTCGAGCGAGAACGGCGGGAGAATGCGAGGCCTTCTGCTGCCCTTTGCGGTGCTCGTCGTCCTCCACGTGCTCTCGGGCCTGCAGATGGAGCAGCCGATCATCATGGCCGACGAGGTCGGCTATCTCGGCAACGCCCGCTACCTTGCCGGCGCGGCGCATCTGCCGGACATGTGGAAGAGCCAGTTCTATCACTTCGGCTACTCGCTGTTCCTGATACCGGCATTCTGGCTGTTCGCGGACCCGATCTCGAGCTACCGGGCCGCCCTCGTCATCAACGCGCTCTTGATGAGTGCCCTCTACTTCCCGCTGTACTCGATGCTCGCGTCCTTCCTCGATGTTCCCCGGAGCACGGCCCGCTGGATCGCCTTCGCCTGCTGTCTCTATCCGCCGCTCATCCTGTACTCGAGCTTCACCTGGGCGGAGAACGCCTTCGTCCCCTTCTACGCCCTGGCCGTCGCGCTCTTCGGCAGGTTTCTCGGCTCCCGGTCCGCTCGCAACGCCCTCCTCCTGGGCGCCCTGGTGGGGTTCCTCTACACGATCCATCCCAGGGCCCTGCCCGTCCTCGTGACCGTCCTGGCCTATCTGTCCGTCCTCGCGCTCCTGAAGATCGTTCCGAGAGGCCAGGCTCTCCTGAGCGCGGCGACGATGGGGCTGGTCTTCGGACTCACCCGAATCCTCAACGAGCACCTGAAGGCCACCGGCTGGGGCGGCGGTGGCGAGTTCTCCGCGACGACACTCGGCGGACGCCTTCTTCCCGGCCGCGATCTCGCCCTTCTGATCGAGAGGGTCTTCGGGCAGATCCTCTATCTGTCCCAGGCGACCCACGGCCTGTTCCTGCTCGGCCTCATGGGGACGCTCTGGCTGATCCTCACGAGGATGAGGTCGGTGTCCCTGCGCAGGGTCATGGCCGAACCCAGAACGGGAGTACCGCTCTTCGCCCTGGTCACCGCCGCCGGCGTCTTTCTCGCCTCGGTCGCCTCGCAGCTCTACGGCATTCACGGCTGGGATGGGATCAGGGCGACCACGCTCATCTACGGGCGGTACAACGAGGCGCTGGCCGTGGTGTTCACCGCCCTGGCCCTGGCGGAGCTCTGCCGGCGCGGGATACCGAGGCGACGACTGGCCTGGGGAGTGGTCGGCGTGACGGCGACGGTCCTCTGCTTGACCGTGGTGGTCGCGACCGAGCTGGTGGCGGCCCAGCAGAGACAGGCCCCGGGCGTCCCGGCGCCACAAGGGGGGTACGTCGTTCCCCCGTCCCAGGTCAGTGCGAACCACGTGTCCGGTGTGTTTCCCCTCGTCCTCTTCTTCGGAGAGCTGAACCTCTACTGGATGTCGCTCGCGACCATCGCCACGTTCCTCTTGGTGACCGTGCTGATCCAGGTGTCGCGGCGCGGCGCGACGATCCTGCTGATGATCCTCTTCGCCTCCTTCTCCCTCGAGAACCATCGCCGCCACCTTCTCCCCCGCCTGGTCACGGCTCGGCCACGCCTCGCCTTCGCGTCGCAGGTCTCTCGCCTCGGCCCGATCGAGTCGATCAGCTACGACGGCGCTCACTTCCAGGCCGAGGTCTTCTATGGGTTGCAGTACCTGTTGCCGCACACGCGGTTCGATCGCTTCGACAGTCACCAGGGCGAAAGACCCCAGTCCGAGGTGGTCGTCAGCGCCAACCGCTGGGGGCAGGCCCGCCGTCTGGGGGCGAGATTCGTCGTCTCGAGCGGCTGGGACAACGCCCTGTGGGTGCTGCCGGGCGAGCTGCAGTCCCGGCTGCCCGTGCCGCCCTACGAGGGCGTGACCCTGGGAGTCGAGCCCCTCGCCGGCTTTGCGGAGTTCGGCTTCCACCTCCCGGAGGAGTTCGGCGGAGCGCCCGGGCGATGGACGAAGCGCGTGGCGACCCTGCGGGTGCTCCTGGACCCGCGGAGCCCACCGCGGATTCTGGGAATCGAGACGATGGTCCCCGGGCGAGACGGGGCGCGCCTGCAGCTGCTGGCGAACGGCGTCGAGCTGTGGGGCGGGCGGATCCCCGCCGAAGCGTGGTCGGAGACGTTCAGCCTGGCGCAGGTCCCGATGGGCAAGGAGCTTGTGATCAAGCTGAAGAGCGACACGTTCTCTCCGGCGGACAGCCTCGAGGGGTCGCGCGACCAGCGAACGCTCGGTGTCGTGGTCAGAGGGATCAGGTTGACGGCCCGTGACAGCTTCGACGAAGCAACGGGCCCAGGCGACGACGGCAGGTGAGGCTGGCGCTCGGTGACGTTCCACCGACGGCGGTGCCGCGAGCCTGCGGTCATGCGTGCTCCCGCCCCTCTCGCGGAGTGCGGCCGAGAAGGTGGCGGAGCGCCCCCAGCGCGAGCCCGAGCCCACAGACCAGCAGGAAGACCCAATAGAGTGGAGCGGCCCCCAGCGCGAACCAGAATCCGCGCCGCCGGAGGAAGAACCGGAAGAGCCCGGCGTTCAAGACGACCAGGAGGACAACCGCCGTGGCGCCGACACCGAGCAGGGGTGGCCAGATCCCGCCCAGAGGGAGCGCCAGGAGGGCCCCGAAGGCCAACGGCACGCTCAGGCGGTCGCGGATCTTGACGTTGAGGTCGTTGACGGCCCGCCGCTCGCGGAGCATCAGCTCGGTCCACGGCACCGCCCGACGCCAGAGATCGGTGGCGAGCATGTCGACCAGACGCCACCTCTTCAGGTGCTTGACCTGGAGATCCTTGACCAGGCGGATGGAGTGTCCGGCCCGGAGAAGCCTCGACCCGAGCTCGATGTCCTCGATGCGATCCACCCATCGCTCGTCGAAGCCCCCCACCTCTTGGAAGGCCCGACGCCGGACCGCGCCGCTGCCGGCCCAGAAGGTGGAGGCACGCTCGCAGCCGTTCTGGTGGACGTAGTGGTGCAACAGGTTGCGGTACTGCGAGAGGAAGCCGGGATCCCCCGGGGAAGCGTCGTAGGAGCCGAAGAGGGCCGTGAGGTCCGGCTGAGCGGAGAAGACGTCCGCGACCCGCCCGACAAGATCCGCGGGCACCTCGACGTCGGCATCCACGAAGAGCAGGATGTCCCTGCTGACGGCCCGCGCACCCCGGTTGCGGGCCCGCGCCGGCCCGCCTTGCTCTTCGAGCACCACCACCCGGGCGCCGATCTCGGCGGCGGTTTCGGCCAGGTCCTGGTTTGGGCCGTCGATCACGGCGACGATCTCACCCGGCGCCGGAACGAGGCGGGCCAGGCTCCGGGCCGAGCGGCTCCACGCGGGCGCAGCGCCTCCCACCGGCACGATGACCGCCACATCGGAGGCGTTCACCGTCCGCCGGATCGCCAGCTCGCGAGGATGTTGTACAGCCAGGCCACGCACCAACCGATCAGGGCCCCGGTGATGGCGCCGTAGACCAGCCCGACGAGAGAGCCCATCCAGGTGACCGTGTAGCCCGGGTAGTAGGCACGGAGCAGTCCGAGGTTGTGGCCGACGTTCGGCCCCCCCTTGATGACGAGCCACAGCGTGGCGGCAAACAGCACGAAGCCGCCGATCATGGCCGAGACGATGGCGGTGATCCCGGCCCGGACGCGGGCGATCGCCTGCTCGACGAGGACGAGCTCCCGGTCAATCTCGGCCAATGCGACCTCCACTCAGGGACTCCAGCGTCGTCAGGGTCGCGAGCCGGCGCTCGAAGTCCCGCTGGAAGCCCCCGATGAGCAGGTTGCTCAGCCGGGCGGCGCTCCATCCCAGGGCGAAGCCGACGAGACCGGCCTCCACCACGCCCACCACCAGGCCGGGCCAGGACACCTCGGTAGCCGAAGAGATAGTTCCCCAGCAGCGACAGCATCGGGACCATGTCCTCCCGGGGCGACCCCACGAGCAGGATGGCCGTCGCCACCGCCAGGATCAGGCTCGAGGTGATGCCCGTGGCCCCTCCGAAGGCAACCGCATCGTAGCGCGCGAAGGCGGCTTCGAGAAGGCCGCCGAGGTCCCCAGCGGCCCGTGCCGGCGTGAGGCGGTCCCGTCCCGGGCGGCTCTTCGCGTCCTCACGGCTGATCTCCTCGTGGAAGCTCTGCTCCTCGTTGATCGACCACAGGTCCAGCTCCGCGACGCCGGCCACGTTCCTCGCGGCAAAGAGGCCCGCGAGCATCGAGTGGTCCTGGTTGTTGTATCGGTGCTGACCGTTGCGACCGACGGTGAAGAGGTTCTCGAACCTCCCGAGCCAGTCCCGCAGGACCTGCAGGCTCGCCTCGTAGCCGTCGTCGTAGACCGGGTAGGCGCGGGGCATGCGGACCACGGTGCCGGACTGGACCTCCCGAGCATCGAGCAGCCCGATGGTCTGGGCCTCGGCGGTCCCGAGCCCGACGAGCTCGTCGTCGGTCATGCGCCACAGGTCGTCGCCCTGGCTGACGAAGTACTCGAGCCCGACGAAGGACAGCTCGGGGTCGCTGACCATCTCGGGGCTCCAGTTCTTGAAGTTCTGGACTCGCCCGACACGGACTTCCGGGGAGTGAACGTAGATCCAGTTGTCCGGGAATAGCTCGGCCCGCCCCACGATCAGGCCCACGATGAGAAAATCCCGATAGCGCAGGCTGCGGGCGGCCTCCTGAACCTCCCGAGGGGCGGCCGGCTCCATGGCGTCGACCAGGGCGCCGATGGGCATGGACGAGATGAGCGACCCGCAGGGCTCCCGGCGCGCTCGTCCGTCAGGCCCCTCGACGTCCACCGCTCGCACCCGCGCGCCGTCGTGGTGGACGCCCACGACCCGCGATTGCGTGCGGGTCTCGATCCCGCGTGATGCCGCCAGGGCCCGACACCGCTCCCACATCATGCCGGGTCCGAGGCGAGGGTAGTGGAAGCGCTCGATGAGGCTGGTGACGAGCTCGCCGCTGCTGGTCCCGTTGCCGACGAAGGCGCTCTTGAGGGCGGTGAGCAGGTTCAGGTTCTTGATCCGCTGGGCGGCCCAGGTGGCGCTGATCTCCGAGCACGGCATGCCCCAGACCTTCTCGGTGTAGGTCTTGAAGAAGATCTCGTAGAGGCGGCGCCCGAAACGGTTGGCGACCCAGGCATCGAAGGTCCCTTCGTTCGGGTTCGGGAAGAGCTGCGCGTGGAGGTAGCTCGCGACCACACGGGTCGCCTCGACCACGCCCAGCCCCCGCAGGGCATTGAGGGGGCGCAGTGGGTAGTCGAAGAAGCGGTCACGGTAGTAGATCCGGGACATCCGCCGCCGCTCGAGCAGGTCGCCGCCGAGGATCTCGCGCCACAGCGCCTCGACCTCCGGCACCTTGGTGAAGAACCTGTGGCCGCCGATGTCCAGGCGGCAGCCCTGGAAGACGACGCTGCGGGAGATCCCGCCGACCACGTCGTCGGCCTCGTAGACCACTCCCCCGCGTCCGAGCCGGCCCAGCTCGAGGGCGGCCGTCAGCCCGGCGGGGCCGGCGCCGACGACGACGGTGTGTTCATTGGCTCGCGAAGTCACAGGGGGATGCTTTGACTGACGTGTGACACCCTCAGGTTATCAGATCGCAAGGGCCTCCGTTTGCGGGACATGGCCGAGCGGGTCCGGTTCGCGCCACGCACAGCGGTGCGTCCGCTTCAGCGCGGCCAGTGCCTTCCTGCCCTTGAGGTACCATTGGACAACGAGGCCTGGCCGACCACCGAGCCGTGTCCGCGAGCGCGTTCCCCGCCGCGCTCGCCACGAGACCGGACGTGACATGCGGATTCACCTCATCCACTGCTCGTACCACAAGTGTCTGACCGTCTACTTCGGAAGAGTCATGAGCGCGGTCTTCAACCGTCTCCTCCCATGGGGCCGTGGCTACCGTCACTACAACAGCCATCTCCAGGACTTCTACGACGGCTTCGAATCCCACCGCGTCGCCTCCATCAACAACCGTCACCTCGACCTCGAGCGCCTCGGCCGGTTCAGGATCTCCCGCTTCATTCGGGACCCCCGAGACCTGATCGTCTCGGGCTACTTCTACCACCGGCGGGGAGCCGAGGACTGGCTGAGGATCGAGTCTCCCACCGCGGAAGACTGGTACTTCGCCAACGGCGTCGTGCCGAATGGCCTGCGGGATGCGGGATCCTCGTTCGCTCAGTACCTCGAGTCGATCCCCGAGGAGGAGGGCCTGCTGGCGGAGCTGGAGTTTCGCACGCGCCACCTCGAGTCGATGGCCCTCTGGCCGACCGAGCACCCGGACATCGCCGTCTACCGCTACGAGGACGTGGTGGCCGATGGCCCGGCCGTCTTCCGCGAGATGTTCGCCTTCTACGGGTTGTCGCCCCTCGAGCGAGGGCTGGGCCTGTGGTTCGCCAACCGCTACTCCCTTCGGGGACGCGGGAGGGACGCCCACGTTCGCAACCCCGCGACCGGCCAGTGGCGGAAGCACTTCACTCCCCGGGTCCGGCGGGCCTTCGACGCCCGGTACGCGGGGCTGGTGGAGCGGCTCGGCTACCCGTCGGACTGAGCGGAGCGGCCGAGTCGGCGACAATAGCCCCGGAATGGCCAGCCTTCTCGTCGTGACGTCGGGCCTGCCCAGCGTCGTCTACGCGAGCGTGGAGCTCGCCCGGCGGCTGGCCGTCGCCGGCCACCGGGTGACCTTCGCCGGGCTTCCCTCCGACCGGGAGCTCGTCGAGCATCACGGCCTCGATTTCCTCGCCCTGGAGCCCTGCCGGTACGACCAGTTCCTGGAGGCCGATGCCCGGGCGGGCACACTTCCTCGCCTCCTGGGCCTGCGCCGCCGCCGCGAGCAGGCCAGGGAATCCCTGGCGGTCGACGGCTTTGCCCGGGCCGTCCGCGATCTGGATCCCGACCTCGCCCTCGTCAACGGCGAGATGCACGAGCACATCATCGCGGCGGCGGGCACGGGGGTCCGGGTGGCCCTCCTCAACTCCTTCGTCTCGATCTGGCGGCAGCCGGGCCTGCCTCCCCCGCACTGCCTGGTGTGGCCCGGCGTGGGATGGAAGGGCACCCGGATCGGGATGTCGCTTCTCTGGCTCGCCCTCCGGTACCGAAAGCGAGCCCGCGCGCTCTCCCAGCGGATCCGGCGGATCGGCTGCGATCGCCTGTCCGCCTGGCTCCTCCTGGCCCGCGAGGTGGGCTTCGACTTCCGCCGCGAGACCGACGACGGCCAGTGGCTCGTCCCCTTCACCTACCGCCACCTCCCGGTGCTGAGCCTCCACGCGCTGGAGTTCGAGTTCGCGCACCACCCTCCGTCGAGGGTCCGCTACGTCGGCCCCATGGTGCTCGAGTCGCGCGTCGACCGCCCGATGGCAGGGTCGGACCGAGCGGTCCTCGACGCGGTCTTCGAGCGTCGCCGCCGCGCCCGGGGACGAGTGAGGCTCATCTACGCCGCCTTCGGTTCGGTCCTCTCCACCGATCCCGACTTCCTGCGACGCCTCGTCGGGGTCGTCGTCGAGCGTCCCGAGTGGGATCTCGTCATCAGCCTGGGTGGCCGCCTCGCCCCCGCCGACCTGGGCCCGGTCCCGGACCGTGTCCACGCGTTCTCCTGGCTCCCCCAGATGAGCATCCTGAGGCACGCCGACGTCGCGGTGACGCATGGTGGCATCAGCTCCGTCGACGAGTGCGTGCTCAGCGAGGTGCCGATGCTCGTGTACTGCGGCCTGGAGACGGACATGGCGGGAACGACGGCTCGGCTCGTCCATCATCAGATCGGCGTCGCCGGGGACCGGCGACGAGACACGACGCCCGTCATCCGGGAGCGCATCGACTGCCTGCTGCGCGAGCCCCGCTTCAAAGACGCCCTGGGGCGCTGGCGGCGGCGGTACGTGGCCTATGCGGACGATCGCGTGGCCGAACGGGCCGTCGCCCTCCTCCTGGACCGAGAGACCCATGACCGGGCCAGCTGACCGCCGGCGCTCGCCTCGCAGGACTGGTGGGCTTTCGTGACGACCCCCGACACCGCGCGGCGCGCGGCCGCGGGGGCGGGGTGGCTCTACGGGTACCGGTGGCTCGAGAGGCTTCTCGACTTCGTCTCGATCGTCGTCCTGGCGCGCATCCTGGCGCCCGACGATTTCGGCCTGGTCGCCATCGCCGCGTCCTTCGTGGCGATTATCGAGGGCCTGAGCGCGTTCGACGTCAACAAGGCGCTGATCCGCACCCGAGACGATGATCGGGCGCTCTACGACACGGCGTGGACGCTGTCCGCGCTGCGGGGCGTCGTCTCGACGCTGATCATGGTCTCGATCGCCCCCTTCGTCACCGACCCGAGGATCGGGGCCGTGCTGTGCGTCCTGTCCCTGAGCCCCCTGCTGACCGGTCTCGCGAATCCGCGGTTCGTGATGTTCGAGCGCGACCTGGTCTATTCCCGGCTCGCCGTCCTCACCCTCGGGGCCAGGGTGGTGTCGGTCTCCGTCACGCTGCTCGTCGCCGTCATCTTCCGGAGCTACTGGGCGCTGGTCGCCGGCCTGCTGGCGGGAACCCTGATGAGCACGCTCCTCAGCTACGCGCTCAGGCCCTAGCGCCCGAGGGTCTCGCTGGCGCGGTCTTCCGACATCTTCTCGTTCAGCGGCTGGCTCTCCTTGACGAGCATCGTGACTACGCTGTCGATGGAGACCGACAAGATCATCGTCGGACGGCTGCTCGGCATCGCGGACGCCGGTCTGTACTTCATGACCCAGCGGGTCGGGGTGCTTCCCACAAGGGAGCTGATCAGTCCGCTCCAGCGCGTCCTGTTTCCGTCGTTCAGCGAGCTGGTCCCCGACCGGGCCCGGCTCCGTCGCGCGGCCAGAGAGTCGGTCAACGCCCTGGGGAGCCTCAGCCTCCCGGCCGGCTGCGGCTTCGCCCTGGTGGCGAACGACTTCGTTCCCCTGGTCCTCGGCGACCAGTGGACGTCGATCGTCCCCCTGCTGACGGTTCTCGTCCCCTATCTCGGGCTCCGCGGCACGCTCTCGATGACGCTGCCCTGCGTCATGGCGCTGGGCCGGACGAGGCTCCTGTTCTGGGTCAGCCTCGCCTACGCGCCTCGTTCACCTACCCGTCTTCATCGCGGGAACGGCCCTGTTCGGCCTCGAGGGCGCCATCTGGAGCATCGTGGGGGCCGGCGCTCTCTACTGGTACCTGAGCGCCTGGATGCTCCGGGAGACGCTCGGCGTCACCCTCGGCGAGATCCTGATCGAGCTCCGGCGCCCCCTCGGGGCGGTGGTGGTCATGGCGGGCGTCGTCGTCGCTCTCGGGGCGTACACACCCCTCGGCCTCTCCTCGGAGGGCGGCTCCTGGCTGTCGCTGGTGTCCAGGACCCTGCTCGGTGCTGCGGTCTTCTGCGGCACCCAGTACACGATCTGGCGACTCGAGGGGCGGCCCGCTGGAATCGAGCGGCGCCTGCTCCAGCTGCTCTCACGATAGCCGACTCGCGGTGGGTCCTCAGGCCCCGGTGATTCCCGCGAAGACGCCCTCGGTGCGCTGCGGCGATCGCGCTCCAGGAGTGCTTCTCCGCGACCCGCCGTCCGCCCCGGGCCAGACGCTCTCGGAGCTCGGGATCGCCGAGCACGCGGATCAAGGCCTCGCCGAGGGATGCCGGTGACTCCGGGGGAACGAGGAGGGCGCTGTGTCCGTCGTCGCAGGATCTCGCTCAGGCCTCCCACCCGGGTGGCCACCACCGGGACCCCCAGGGACAGGGCCAGGAAGAGGACCCCCGACTGACTGATGTGACGGTAGGGCATCACGAGGACGTCGGCGGCTCGGAAGTAGCAGATCACGTCCGAGAAGGGTATGTACTCGAAGCGGTGAACCGCGCCCAGGCGGGTGGCCCAGGCCTCCAGCTCGGTGCGGCGTGCGTGGCCCAGGCGGACCGGGTCGCCCGCCACGAGAAGGCGGGCGCGCGGGCCTCGCGTCGGCGACGGCGGGCCAGGCCTCCAGGAGCACATCCAGTCCCTTGTACTCGCGGATGTAGCCGAAGAAGAGGGCGACCTCGTCCTCCGGGGCGAGACCGAGGCCCCGTCGTGCCTCCTCCCGTCCGGGGGCCTCGACCGGCGCGGTCGAAGAAGCCGTACTCGCCGTGGGGAATGACCACCACCCGCTCGGGATCGTACGGCGAACTCCTCGAGCAGGCGGCCGCGGTCGAACTCGGAGTGGGCGATGACCCGGTCGCTCATCCGGTGGATGCGCCCGGAGACGGCCTTCTGAAGAGGCATCCGCTCGTGCGGGGTGACCACGTGGGCGGTGTGCACGAGGGGCACGCGAAGCCGCCGGAGGAGGGTGAGGTACACCAGGGAGATCGCGTTCGTGCAGTGAAGGTGGACCACGTCCGGTCGGAGCCGGCGAGCGAGGGCGGCCACGCGACCGGCGTCGATGACCGCCTCGACCTTCCGGGTCAGGCCCGCCGCGAAGACCGGTCGCACCCCCTCCGGGCGTTGCGTGAGGGGCGCGATCGCCTTGACGACCCGGAGGTGGGCCGGCAGCTCACGGCCCTCGAGCTCGTAGCCGACGGAGGTGACGAGGACGACCTCGTGGCCGCGCCGGGCCAGGGCGCACGAGAGGTTGTACGCGTAGTGAGTCAGTCCGCCGCGGCCGAAGGTCTCGATCTCGAGTATCCGCATCTCTTACTGAGCGTCGAAGTGGAGGCTGACCGACCGGATGGGTGCGCGCGGACCGCCTGGATCGTACCACCGGGCGCCGCGCCGTCGGCTCGGCCCGAGCCGGATACACTAGGAGCCTGGCCCGGATCCCGAGCCGGGTCGAGACACTCCCGATGACGGGCCACGACAAGAACGACCGCGCCGCGCGGCTGCAGCAGGCCATCCTCCTGAAGAAGGCCGCGGGCCCGTTCCGCGTGCGCCGGACATCCCCCCGCGACCGCAGGACGCTCCCGCGATCCTGGGCGAGATGCAGCGGGGGCTCTGGCTCGCGCACCAGATGGCCCCGCGATCGCCGGCCTACAACCTCGCCAGCGCGTTCCGCGTCCGAGGGTCCCCTGGACGCGGGGAGGCTGCAGAGGGCTCTCGAACGCCGTCGTGTCCCGGCATCGTCTCCTGCGCTCGACGTTTCGAGCGGACGGGAGCGTCGTCCGGCAGGTCGTGCACCCTGACGCCTTACTCGGGGTCGGGACCGTCGAGGCGGGTGAAGGCGGAGGCCGTGCCGCGGCCATTCGCGAGGCCCGGGAGCCCTTCGATCTCGAGAGCGGACCCCTCGTCCGGCTGCGGCTGGTCGAGGAGACGCCCGGGTCCGAGCGTCTCCTGCTCCTGGTCCTGCACCACATCCTGGCCGACGAGCGGTCCCTCGGGTTCCTCTGGAAGGAGCTGGCCGAGGCCTACGAGGGCCGGCAGCCCGGCCCCCCGCCGCGGGTCCAGTACGACGACTACGTGCACTGGCGGCGGGGGGGCGGCGGCGACGCGCGCGAGAGGGAGATCGCCGACTGGTGCCGACGCCTGGATCCGTTGCCAGACGAGCTGAGGCTGCCCTTCGAGAGGCCGGCCGAGGCGGGCCCCGGGCGGGGGCGGCTCCTGAGCCGCAGGCTGGGCCCCGAGATCCAGCAGGGCCTGCGTCGGCTCGCGGCCGCCACCGGAGGCACGCCCTTCATGGTCTCCGCGTTCGCGTTCCGACTGCTCCTGCACCGCTACACCCAGGGCGAGCGGACCGCCTTTGCCACCCCGGTCTCCACCCGCTCGCACCCCGCCACCGCCAGCATGATCGGCTACTTCCTGAACCCGGTCGTCATCTCCACGCGCGTCGACGAGGGGCGGCGCGTGGGGGACGCCGCTCGCCCATTTCGGCCGTGATCTGCGGGAGATCCTCGCCCACGCCTCGGTGCCCTTCGACGTCCTGGCCGAGCAGCTGTCGCCGCGCCGGCAGCGGGACCGCCACCCCATCTTTCAATGCATGTTCGTCCACCAGGAGAGCGAGCCCCCCGCTCACCCTGGGGGGCGCGCGGCTCGAGCCCGTCACCCTGGACCTTGGTGGGTCGAAGTTCGACCTGACGCTCTTCGTGACCGAGACCGAGGGGCGGGTTCGAGATCGCGGTCGAGTATCGGGCCGACCGCTTCGACGAGGTCTGGATGCGCCAGCTCCTCGGCCACTACGCGACGCTCCTCGAGCACCTGCCGGGAGGCCTCGACGGCCCGGTCTCCGAGGTGGCGATGCTCGGGGACGAGGAGGCGGCGCGGCTCCGCGCGGGCGCTCGGGGGCCGGCGCTCTCGGGCCCCGGGGCCGTCCTGCCGCCGCAGCAGATCCACGCGCAGGCCCGCCGGCAGCCGGATGCGCTTGCCGTCGTCTGCGGAGGGGCCCGCTCGAGCTACGGGGAGCTGGATCGCGCCGCTCGCTCGATCGCCCGCGAGCTCTCGGCCCGCGACGTGGCCCCGGGCGATCGCGTCGGCCTCTTCCTCGATCGCTCGGTCGGGATGGTCGCCGGGGTTCTCGGGTGCCACCGGGCCGGGGCTGCCTACGTGCCCCTGGATCCAGCGTATCCCCCGGCGCGGAACCGCGACGCGCTCGAGGACGCCGCGGTCGCCGCGGTGCTCACGACCTCCGCCCTGCGCGGACGCCTGCCCGCGGGCCGGTGGCCGGCGATCGACATCGAGGCCCTCGGGGACACCGCACAGACCGAGCTCCCGCTTCCGGATCTGTCGCCTGACTCCCCCGCCTACATCCTGTACACCTCGGGCTCGACCGGTCGCCCCAAGGGGGTCGTCGTCACCCACGGCAACCTGAGGGCGTCCACCGCGGCCCGGCTGCAGGCGTATGACCGCCCCGGACGTTTCCTGCTCGTGCCCAGCGTGGCCTTCGACAGCTCGGTGGCGGGTCTGTTCGGGACGCTGACCGCCGGGGGCACCCTCGTGGTCCCCACCGACGACGAGGTCCGGGACCCCCGCCGCCTCGCGGAGCTGGTGAGGCAGGAGCGGGTGAGCGCCGTCCTCTGCGTTCCGTCCCTGTACGCGCAGCTGCTCGCGTCCGGCGCCGATCGCCTGGAGGGGCTCGAGGCCGCCATCGTGGCCGGGGAGAGCTGCTCGTCGGGGTTGGCGGAGGAGCACTTCCGGGCCCTTCCCCACGTGCGACTCTTCAACGAGTACGGACCCACCGAGGCCACGGTGTGGGCCACGGTCCACGAGGTCACCGAAGAGGACGCGGCACGCCCGGTGGCCATTGGCCGACCGATCGCCGGAGTGCGCGTCGACGTGCTCGACGCCCTCGGGCGCCCGGTTCCCGCGGGCATCCCGGGCGAGGCCTGGATCGCGGGACCGACGGTGGCCCAGGGATACTGGCGCCGTCCCGAGCTCAGCGAGGAGCGATTCGTCACCGGCGCGGGCCCGGGAGGGACGGAGCGCCGGTACCGCACCGGGGACCGGATGGCCTGGACGCCGGACGGGCGCCTCCTGTTCCTGGGTCGGGTCGACGAGCAGATCAAGCTCCGCGGCTTTCGGATCGAGCCGGGCGAGATCGAGGCGGCCCTGCTGGAGCACACCGCGGTCGAGCACGCCGCCGTGGTGGCCCGCCCGCTCGACCCGGTCGCGACCGCCGCACCGGAGGCGCTGCGGCTGGTGGCCTTCGTCGAGGCGGCGGGGAACGTCGCCGGCTGGCGTGAGGGCCTGGCCAGGCGCCTCCCGGACCACATGATCCCCAGCCGCCTGGTGGAGCTCCCCGAGCTCCCCCGGCTGCCCAACGGCAAGGTGGATCGCCGGCGACTCCAGGAACGGGCGCTCGGTGCCGAAGCCTGCGTCGAGCCGGAGGGCCGGGTCCCCGACACCCGCGAGCAGGCCCTCGTCTCGCTCTGGGAGGGTCTGCTGGGCCGATCCGGGATCGGGCCGACCGACAACTTCTTCGAGCTGGGGGGCCACTCGCTTGCTGGTCGTGGAGATGACGTCGGCCATCGCGCGGGACCTCGGGGTGACGCTGTCGGCGGCCGACGTGTTCGAGAGCCCCACCGTGAGCGCCCTCGCCCGGCGGATCGACCAGCGGGGCGGATCGCGGAATCCTCCGTACCACCACCTGTTCCCGATCCAGCCCGGAGGCCGCAAGGCGCCCCTCATCGTCGCCGTGCCGCACTTCTTCACGGGGATGCTGGCGGCGCGGTTCCGGGGAGAGAGGCCGGTGTACGGCCTGCGCGGGGTGGGCCTTCGCCCCGAGGGCAACCGCGGTCGCTGGCGGACCATGACCGATCTTGCCGAGGAGCTGGTGGAGGAGGTCCGGCGCCGGTTCCCCGACGAGGCCTTCGTCATGGCCGGATACTCCTTCGGCGCCTCCATGGCCATGGAGGCGGTGCGGGTGATGGAGCAGCGCGGGATTCCCGTGCGGCGCCTCTACGTGATCGCGCCGATGCCCCTGGACTTCTACCGCCTCGGCCCGCTCCGGCTGCAGATCGACGGGCTGGGCCAGCCCGTGGACGAGCTCTCGTCGGGGGAGGCCCTGCGCCTGTACGCACGGGGCAACGATCCGCTCACGCGCCGGCCCTACCGGCGTGCCTGGCGGTGGCTCGCCATCGAACCGTGGCGCCGGCTCCTGTGCCATGTCGGCCGCTTGCGGGCCCTGGCCGGGCTGCCGCTGACGCCGCGTATCCTCCACGCCGACGTTCGCGTCGAGCGGTTCCGCCTCCACGCGCAGTACCGTCCCGGGGTCGTCCACACCCCCACCGTCTTCTTCAACGCCCGGGGGACGGAGACCGACACCGCCGCGACCTGGCGCCCCTTCTTCCAGGGCCCGCTCACCGTCGTCGAGACCCCGGACCCCCACGACGACGAATCGGTCGAGGCCGCTCGCCAGGTGATTCTCGATCACCTGAAGGACATGGGGGATGCATGAGAACGGGGATCGTGACCCGGCCCGGGGAGCGCAGGCCATGCTGAGAGAGGCCGAGCCGTGGCGTTTCCCCGCGGGGAGCCTCCGTCTCCTCGACCAGGTCGCCGAACGCATCCGGCCCGACGACCGGGCCCTCGACGAATGGTTCTCCCACTACTGTCGAGAGCACCGAAGCCGGCTTGCCGGCGACCTCCGGATCGTCGAGCGGCTCCTCGAGCCGGGGGCCCGGGTCCTGGAGTACGGGGCGATACCGCTCCTGATGACCGCGGCCCTCGCGGATCTCGACTACGAGGTCAGCGCCCTCGACGTCGGACCGGAGCGGTTCGCGCGGGCGATCGCCCGCCTGGGTCTCGACGTCGTCAAGTGCGACGTCGAGACCGAGCCGGCGCCCTTCGCCGACGACACCTTCGACGCGGTCCTGTTCAACGAGCTGTTCGAGCACCTCCGGATCGACCCGGTGTTCACCCTCAGAGAGGTTCACCGGGTGCTCCGGCCGGGCGGCTCCCTGCTGCTGTCGACCCCCAACCTCCGCTCGTTCCGCGGCGTTCGCAACCTCCTGCTCCACAACCAGGGCCACGCTGCCTCCGCCGACGTGTACCGGCAGTACGAGAAGCTCGAGACCCTCGGGCACATGGGGCACGTTCGGGAGTACACCACCCGTGAGGTGAGCGACTTCCTGGCTCGGGTGGGCTTTCGGGTGCGACGCGGTCATCTTCCGCGGGGGCCACGGCCGGGGGGTGGTGGGCCTGGCGGAGAGGCTGGCGCCAGCCTGGCGGCCCTTCTTCACCCTCGTCGCCCGGAAGGGGCCGGGTGGCCACGCCGGCCCCGCCGCCTCAGGAGCGCCGTGACCGATGACCCCTGACTCGGGGATCGAGAGACGGGTCTTCGTGGTCGGAGTCCCTCGCTCTGGCACGACGCTGGTGCAGAGCCTCCTCGCGACCCACAGCACCGCCACGTCCTTCACCGAGAGTCACTTCTTCAGCCGGCACTACTCCCTTCTCCCCCTGCTGGGGACACCGATCCTGACCCGGAACCCCGGTCCCAGGCTGCGGGAGTTCCTGGCGGAGAACCACGAGCCCCCTCCCGCGGCCATCGACTGGTTCGACACGAGGGGCGCAGGGCCCCGGGGGGGAGGGCCCTCCTGCCCTCCCAGTCGCGCCCGGCGGCCCGGCAGTTCCTGAAGGTCCTGGACGAGGTGGCGCGGCGCCGGGGCCGATCGTGCTGGATCGAGAAGACGCCCCGCCACCTGCGCTACCTCCCGCTCGTCGAGAGGGTGTCGGGTGCCGACTCCCGCACCCGGTTCGTGCACGTCATCCGGCAGGGGCTGGACGTGGTGGCCTCGCTCCGCGAGGCCTCCCGGAGCTGGGAGCTTCCGTACGATCTGGACGCCTGCGTCCGGCGCTGGAACGCGGACGTGGGCTTCTCCCTGAGCCGGATCGGGGCGCCCCGCGATCTCTTCGTCTTCTACGAGGAGCTGACGGCCCGGCCCGAGAGGACCTTCCGGCGGCTCCTCGCCGGGCTCGGCCTCGGCTGGGAGTCGGAGATCCTCGAGGAGTTCGGCCACACCTCCGGCCGGCTCATCACCCGCGAGGAGGAGTGGAAGGACGGCGTCGACCGGGCCATCCGCCGCTCGCCGAACTCCGGGGGGTCGCTGGGAGACGGGGAGCGGGAGCGGGTGATCCGGTCGCTGGAGCCCGGGCTCTACGAGCGGATCCTCGAGTCTGCCTCTCGTCGATCCGGCGAGAGCGAGGCGGCCTCTTGATCCAGTGGCTGCTCCCATGAGCGATCGTCCCTCGGTCTCCGTGGTGGTGCCGTTCTTCGACAGCGAGCGCCACATTGGCGCGAGCATCGAGTCCCTGCTGGGTCAGGTCGACGTCGGGGGGCCCTTCGAGGTCATCTTCGTCGACAACGGGTCGAGGGACGGCTCCCCCGGGATCGTCGGACGCTATCCCGACCTGGTGGTCCTCGAGGAGCACACCCCCGGGGCCTACGCGGCCCGCAACACCGGCATCCGGAGGGCCCGGGCCCCGCTCATCGCCTTCACCGACGCCGACTGCGTTGTCGGACCGGGACTGGCTGCGGTCCGTCCGGGAGGGCATGCAGGACCCCACCGTCGGGGTCCTCCTCGGGCACTGCCGGTACCCGCCCGAGGCCTCCCTGGGGCTGCGACTCCTGGGCGCCTACGAGAACGCCAAGGCCGAGTACGTGACGAGCCGCTGCGCCCCCGCCCATCACTTCGCCTATGCCAACAACATGGCGGTCCGCGCCTCGGTGTTCGAGAGGCTGGGCCCGTTCAAGGAGTGGAAGCGAGCCGGGGACAGCGAGCTGGTTCACCGGCTGGCGTCGAGCGGAGAGCAGCTCCGCCTGGCCTACCGCCCCTCCATGAGGGTGACCCACATGGAGTTCCTGCGCTCCCGGGACCGGGCCCGGCGCCTGTCGCTGTACACCCGGACGAACCAGCAGATCGAGACCTTTCGGGAGCTCGGCGTCGCGCAGCGGGTGAGCGTGCTCCTCCACCTGCTCCGCGGTCGTCGCGGCCGCGAGTAGTCCGGGAAGGCCGCCGAGCGACCGGGGAGGCGGGCTCAGAACCCGAAGACCACCGAGGCCGCGGCCCAGTTGAACCAGGCGAAGTTGTAGACCCTGTCGACGTCGGCGCCCCCCTCGACCGTCCGGTACCCCACCGTCACCGCCCAGCGGGGGCTGATGTCGTACCCCAACTTGACCGCGAGATCGATGGCTCGGCCCGGGCCGCCGGCGAGCGCGTCGATGTCGAAGATGAAGTGCCATCGATCCGCCAGGGACCAGTCGGCGCGGAAGTACAGCAGGGGCACGAAGCCCAGGTCGTCGTCCTGGCTGCTGGTCGGGCCCTGCCGGAGCGCGATCTTCGCGTCCCGGACCTTGGCCGTCACCCCGATCCAGAGCTTCCACCGGTCCCCGTCCTTGATGCGGTAGCGGTACGAGAGTCGCCAGGAGTTGAACTTGTACGTGGCTTCCGTCGGCGCCCCCGCTGGTAGGAGGCGTCGGCAAAGGCCACCGGGGTGTCGAAGGACCCGGTCTCGGTGTAGGACAGCGGGGCGAGCAGGGTCCGCACGCTGTGGCGACGATTGATGTTCCAGGTGAAGTAGAGTCGCCCCGAGGCCCACGGGCCCTGCCCGACCAGGCCCTTCAGGGAGAACCGCGTGCCGAGCTCGTTGTTGGGGATCTGGACGTCGTTCTTCGACTGCCAGGCGGGCCCGGCCTCCAGCTCCAGACCGAAACGCGGCTCCTCGTCGGCGGCCGCCGGGGCGACGGTGACCGCGGTGGCCCCCAGGAGCCCGAGGAGGAGCATCTTCACGACGACCGATTTGACATGTCATGGGGTGGTCTCCGGTGTCGATAGTATCTCCGGTGCCGGCGGAGTGCGAGAGCCGGGTGGTAGACTGGGGATCTCGGCCTTCAATCGATGCAGAACTGCGACGAGCCGCTCTTCGACACACCCCGCGGTCCGGACGAGCCGGAAACCGGTCCGGTGCGGGAGCGCATTCGGGCGCTCGTGGACGGACAGCCCTACGCGGTCCTCTGCGTGCAGGGGGGCGGCCAGCCCTACGGGGCGCTGGTGGCGTTCGCCTTCTCCGGCGACCTGCGCCACGCGTGCTTCGCCACCCCGATGGCGACACGCAAGTACCGCCTCCTCACCGAGTGCGACCACGTGGCCCTCGTGGTCGACAGCCGCTCGAGCAGCCCCGCCGAGCTGATGGAGATCGAAGCGGTCACGGTCACCGGACGCGCGCGGTCGATCGACCGCGGCCCCGAGTTCGACCGGTGGGCCGACCTGCTGGTGTCGCGCCACTCGTATCTGCAGTCGTTCGTGAAGGCGGCCACCTGCGCGCTGTTCCGCGTCGACGTCGTTCGCTTCCTCCACGTCAGCCGCTTCCAGGAGGTCCGTCAGTGGGTTCCGACGGCCTCCTGATTCCTCTCCACGGAGGGGCGGATCTCGACGAGGGACTCACCGGCGGCAAGGCGGGGTCGCTGGCGCGACTCTGCCGAGCGGGGTATGCGGTGCCGAGGGGGTTCTGCCTGACCACCCGCGCCTACGAGGAGTTCGTGGAGGTCTCCGGGATCAGGGCCACCATCGCCATGGAGATGGGTCGCAAGCGGATCGACGAGATGCGCTGGGAGGAGATCTGGGACGCGGCCCTCAGGATCCGGGCGATGTTCGTGGGGCACCCGCTCTCTGACGCCCTGCGCGAGGCGATCGCCGACGCGGTGCGCGAGCTCGACCCGTCCGTCTCTCTCGCCGTGCGCTCCTCGGCGGTCGGCGAGGACTCCGCTGGCCGCAGCTTTGCCGGCCTCCACGAGTCGGTCCTCGGCGTGCGCGGTGCCCGGGGCGTCGAGGACGCCATCCCCATCGTCTGGGCGTCGCTGTGGTCGGACGCGGCCCTGCTCTACCGGGAGGAGCTGGATCTCGACCCGGCGCGGAGTCGGATGGCGGTTGTCGTTCAGGAGATGGTGGAGGCGGACCGATCCGGGGTGGCCTTCGCCCGGGATCCGCGCTCGCCGGGGGCGGAGCGGGCGATCGTGGAGTCGGTGGCCGGGCCCTGCCAACTGCTCGTGGACGGAGAGGTCGATCCCGATCGATGGGAGCTCGATCGCCAGTCCGGCCGCGTCCTGGCGTGGCGCGCCGGCGAGCGTGAGGACGGCAGCGAGGCGGTCCCTCTCCTGGAGGCCCGAGATCTGGAGCGGGTCCTGGAGATCCTCCTCTCCATCGAGGAGCTGTTCGGCTGGCCGCCCGACATGGAGTGGACGGGCCGGCACGACTCGCTCAAGGTCCTGCAGGCGCGGCCCATCACGACGGCGGCGACAGACGACGAACGCTCCTGGTACCTCACGCTGCGTCCCGGTGAGGCGCGCTTGAGAGAGCTCCGGAGGCGGGTGGCGGACGAGCTCATCCCGGAGCTGGAGGCGGAGGGCCAGGCCCTCGCCGACGAGCCCCTGGAGCAGCTCGACGACCGCGGGCTGGCGGAGGCGATCGAGAGGCGAGCCGAGGCGGTTCGGCGGTGGAAGAAGACCTACTGGGACGAGTTCATACCCTTCGCCCACGGCGTGCGGCACCTCGCGACCTGCTACAACGACGCGGTACGGCCCGAGGATCCCTACGAGTTCGTGGCGCTGCTGCAGGACCAGCCGCTACTCGCCGTCGAGCGCAACCGGGCCATCGAAGGGCTGGCGCGCCGACTCGCCCAGGAGGCCCCCCTCCGGACGGCGGTCGAGGAGCTGATCGAGAGACACGCGGGCGCGCTGAGCGGACCGATACTGCGCCGGGAGCTGACGGGGATGGCCCGGGGAGCGGACCGATTCCTCCGGGAGTTCGAGAGCCTCGGCGAACGGTTCCTGGACATCGCCTACGACCACCAGCGGCTCCAGGATCGCCCCGAGCCGCTGCTCCGCAACGTGGTCGAGCTGTCGCGGCGCCTCGAGGAGCGAGTGGGGGGGACGCCCGATCCCGTCGTGTCTGCGGCCGCGCTGGAGAAGCGGTGGCTCGACGCGGTGGACCCCCGGCGACACGACCAGGTGAGGGAGATCATCGACACCGGTCGCGTCAGCTGGAAGCTCCGGGACGACGACAACCTGCTGGTGGCCCGGCTCCAGAGCCAGCTCCTGCGTGCCCTGGAGGAGGGCGCGCGGCGCCTGCGCCGGCGGGGAGGGCTCGACGGTGAAGGGCGACTCACCGAGGGTCAGGCGGAGGCGCTGGCCGGCGCGCTGCGGGATCCCTCGGCGGAGCCCGTCAGGATCGAAGCCCCCGTCGAGGAGCCCCGGCCCGAGACGTCCCGCCACCATCCTGGAGAGACGCCGCGACAGCTCGTCGGACAGCCGGCGTCACCGGGGGTCGCGACCGGGACCGTCCGTTGTGTCCGCGGGCGCGACGACCTGGGCTCCTTCCGGCGGGGCGAGGTCCTCGTTTGCGACGCCATCCAGCCGACCATGACCCACCTCGTTCCCCTGGCCAGCGCCATCGTCGAGCGCCGGGGCGGCATGCTGATCCACGGCGCCATCATCGCCCGGGAGCTCGGAATTCCCTGCGTCAATGGCGTCCGGGGCGCCGCGGAGACGCTCGCCACCGGGGACTTCGTCACCGTGGACGGGCACCTCGGGATCGTCACCGTGGGCATGGCGCGCCTGGATCTCGAGCTGGACCTCGAGCTCGGCTAGAAGGCCGGAGCACGTCCCCATGGACACCCTCTTCGACCCGATCGCCACGCCGATGCGCCACCAGGAGACGCGGCCGTTGGGGCACCATCCCCGAGCCGAGGTGATCGAGTGAAGTCGCTCCGCATTGCCGTCGTCGGCGCCGGCATCGCCGGGCTGACCTGCGCCCGACGTCTCCGAGCCGCGGGTCACGAGGTCGACGTCTTCGACAAGGGGCGAGCGCCGTCGGGCCGCGTCGCCACGCGCCGCGCCGACGGGTTCGCCTTCGATCACGGTGCACAGTACTGCACCGTGCGCGATCCGCTCTTCGCCGAGCAGGTGGAGGCCTGGGTCCGTGACGGGACCGCGGGTGAGTGGAAGGGGCGCTTCGGGTCGCTCCACACCGGGGCGGTCGAGCCCGCGCGCGGGTCGACAGTCCGCTACGTCGGGAGGCCGGCCATGAGCGCGCTCGCGCGTGCCCTGGCGCGGGACCTGAGGATCCACGCGAGCACCCGCGTGGAGCGCATCGGGCGGGCGCCCGACGGGTGGCGGATGCACGACGACACGGGTCGGGAGCTGGGCAGGTTCCACGTCATCCTCGTGACGGCCCCGGCGCCGCAGGCGGCGACGCTGCTGGCCCCGGCACCGGAGCTGGCCCGCCGCGCGGCCGGCGTGCCCATGCAGCCGTGCTGGGCAGTCCTGGCCGGCTTCGCCGGAGATCTCGAGGCGCCCCTGGACGGGGCCTTCGTCGTGGACTCGCCGCTGTCGTGGGTGGCGCGCAACTCCGCCAAGCCAGATCGCCCCACGGCCGAGTCGTGGGTGCTTCACGCCGGCCCGGTGTGGTCGCGTGCGCACCTCGAGTGGGAGGGCGAGGCTGTGACGCAGCGGCTGCTGGCGGCGCTCGGGGAGGCCCTCGGTCGCCCCCTGCCCGCCCCCGCCTACGTCGCGGCGCATCGCTGGCGCTACGCCTCCCCGGACCCGTCGCTCGAGGAGCGCTGCCTGTTCGACCCGGACGAGCGCGTCGGCGCCGCCGGCGACTGGTGCGGAGGACCACGCGTGGAGGGCGCGTTCCTCTCCGGGGCGGCGCTGGCCCTCGCGTTGCTGGAGCGGACGTGATGCGCGCCCTCGACACGCCCCTCGACGCCGGCATCGCCTTCTCTGTCGTCGCAGCGCCGCGGGCTCCGGCAACCGCGTCGAGAGCGCAGCGGCGGCAACGAGCCGTTCGCCTGGACCCGTCGGTCGGTGGAATACGATGATCCAGGCGCTGTCGCTGGCCCATGCGGCCAGCGCGCTCTTCATGACCGGCCTCATCTGGTTCGTGCAGATCGTCCACTACCCGCTGTTCCCGCGGGTTGGGGAGGCCGGCTTCGCCACGTACGCCGCACAGCACGCGCGGCGTACCACGTGGATCGTGCTGCCGATGATGCTGCTCGAGGCCGCGACGGCCCTGGTGCTCGTGTGGGTGACCGACACGGCTCTGAGCTGGGTGGGGCTCGGGCTGCTGGGCTTGATCTGGGCGTCCACCGCCGCGCTCCAGGTGCCCTGCCACACCCGTCTCCAGCGAGGGTTCGATCTCGACACGACGAGGCGGCTGGTGCGCGGGAACTGGGTGCGCACCGTCGCCTGGAGCTGCCGGTCGGTGGTGGCTCTCTTGATCCTCGCCGCTTGAGAGAGCGCGCGGCGAGGGAGACCTTCACCGGCGGCGCATCTCCTCCCGCCGCATCGGCATGGCGTCGATCTGCCGGTAGAGGTCGTCCATCGGGACGGCGTCGTCGCTCCGCCTCTTCACGCCGCCGTCCTTGCCCACCAGGCGCAGGGCGAACGCGCCGGGCTCGACCTCGAAGGACGCGCGGAGGGCGTCGGCGTCCGCGTTCGCCAACGGGCTCTCCTCCACGCGGGAGGGGCCCTCGCCCAGGACGACGATCAGGACCATGTCGCGCTCGTCGAAGCGGTCGCGGGTCGCCTCGACGGCGGCGAGCTGCTGCCGCAGACGCGCGTCTCCTTCGTCGGCCGCGAAGACCAGGAGGGGACGCTTCTGCCACTGGAGGGTCGTCACCGAGAAGGGGGACGGCGCGCGGTAGGCGCGGATCCAGTCCACCTCCAGGCGGAAGGCCCCGTCCCGTCCGTCGTAGATCATCAGGCCGAGGCTGTCGACCGCTCCCGGGTCCAGCCGCGGGCCGTCGAGCCAGCGCCCCCGCCACCGGGGGCGGAAATCGCGAAAGGGGACGTCGATCTCCTCCCAGGTGTGCTTGCGGGTCTCGAAGTCGGCCCAGTAGGAGGGCCGGCGCGGCCCACGCGTGTCCGCGGTGGTCAGGCGGAAGGTGTAGGTACGCCCGTCCCCGCGCACCCGGAGGCGCACACCGGCGTAGCCCCCGAGGTCGAGCAGCCTGGGCTCCGATCGGATCGACGAGAACCCGCCGCCGTTCGTGTTCGTGACGCCGGAGAAGACGAGCGCGCTCTCTCCGAGGCGAAAGCCGCCCTCGGAGCGTCCGCCCATGACGCCGTCGTTGACCACGAGCCAGGGCTGCTCCCGGGTGGACGCGGGGAAGTCGGCGAGGAGGAGGGAGTCCCCTGCCCCCGCGTTCGCGTGCGAGCCCGCGAGGACGGACATCACGAGGCAGGCTCGAAGGAGGGGCGGCATGGACCTTCTCCCAGGCAGTGAAGCACTTCCGACATTCTATCGGCAAACCGGGGAACAGACCCCCATTGCTGCTCCTTGCGCTGAACGAGTCCTACGGATTCTCCACGCGCTCGGCGGTCCAGGCCGCCAGGAATCCCCGGCCGAGGGCGGGGGTGGTGCCCTCCAGCCGGCCCTCCACGAGACGCCCGCTGGTCGGGGGCTGGTCGCAGGCGGAACCGCCAGGCTCCCGCGAGCGCTCGTCCCCGCTGGCCAGGTCGACGCAGCTGAAGCGCCGTTGCCCAGGTGCAGGTAGGCGAAGCCCCCGATCACGATGGGGCCGGACATGTAGCCGCGAACAGGGTCCGTAGCGATCATGATCATGGGTGAGAGGCGGGGAGGAGCGGCCGCCCGAGGCTCTAGCCGGGCCACCAGTTCCAGCGGCCGGCGAGGCGCAGGAGGGCGGGGCCGATGGCCACCCGCACCACGGTGGCGTCGAGAAAGACCGCCACCGCCAGGGTGAAGCCCAGCATCTTCACCAGGACGAACTCGCCCAGGGCGAAGGAGGCGAACACCGCGATCATGATCGCGGCGGCGCTGGTGATCACGCCGCCAGTGCGGGCCAGGCCCTCGGCCAGGGCCTCGTCCTCGCCCATTCCCGAGCGCCGCGCTTCCGCCACCCGGGCCACGAGGAACACCTCGTAGTCCATGGACAGGCCGAACACGGTGCAGAAGACGAGGGGCGGTACGATCGGGAAGACCCCGTCCAGGGGGGCCGCCAGACCCAGCCACCCGAGCCCGTGGCCGTCCTGGAAGACCAGGACCAGGGCTCCGAAGGCCCCGCCCACCGCGAGCAGGTTGAGGGCCACCGCCTTCAGGGGCACGAGGACGGAGCGGAAGGCCACGAGGAGGGTGGCGAGGGTGGCGAGCACCACCAGGGCCACCACCATGCCCACCCGGCCGGCCACCGCGTCCTCGTAGTCGGCGTTGAAGGCAGGCAGCCCGCCCACCGCCAGGCGACTCCCCTCGAGGCCGGTGAGGGCGACCGCTCCCCTTTCGCGGAGGGATCGCACCAGGTCCATGAGCGCTCCCGGGTTCGCGTCCTCGTGGGGGACCGCCTCGAGAAGGACAGCTTCCCCCAGCCCGTCGAGGAAGGCACGCTTGACGTCGGCGGGGAGCAGGGACACGTAGGCGAGGTCGTCGGCCCGCGCGCCCGCCACCGCCCGCAGAGACTGCACCCGGGCGAGACGCGGGTCGTCCAGAAGCGCCGCCTCGAGGCGACCCTGGGCCTCCCATCCGTCCCGCTCGAGGGCAGTGGTGGTCTCGGGCAGGAAGAGCATGACCCGCAGGGTCTGGACGACGCCGGCCCGGCCCATGTCCCGCAGATCCTCGAGAGCCTGCGCCGCCTCGATGCGCGGGGGCAGCCAGTTGCTGCTCGGGATGCCCGGATCGAGGCGCGCGGCCTGGGCAGCGAGGAGGACGAGGGGGGCCCCGGCGAGGATCAGGACGAGCAGGGGGCGCCGGCACACGACCCGGGCCCAGCTTCGCCACCGCCGACCCGCCGAGTGCGGGCGGGACCGCCACAGCCGTCCGGCCTCGAGGCGCGGGCCGAGCCACGCCAGGACCAACGGCAGGAGCGTCACCGCGGTCAGGACCGAGACCATGACGACGAGGAGCCCGCCCGTAGCGGCGGAGCGCAGCTCCCGCAGGGGAACCAGCAGCAACGCCAGAAAGCCGATGGCCACCGCGGCGCCGGAGAGGGCCACCGTGCGCCCGGCCCGGCCCGCCGCCTCCCCGGCCGCCGCGGCGGGCGAGGCGCCGCCGGCCCGGGCCTCCCGGAAGCGGGTCACGGTGAGGAGGGCGTAGTCGATGCCGAGGGCCAGGCCCAGCATGGACGCCACGTTCACCACGAGGATCGACAGGGGCCACACCCCGGAGGCCAGCGCCACCAGCCCCATGGTGAGGGCCACCGAGAGCGCCCCTGCCGCCGCCGGAAGCGAGGCGGCCACCAGGGACCCGAAGCCGACCAGGAGGAGGGCGAGGGTGACGGGCAGGGCCCGCCGCTCGGCGGACTGCGCCTCGTCAGCGCTCGCCCCCCACACGTCGAAGTTGATGGCGGCCTCGCCGGTCCAGCGGAGGGTGATCTCAGGCCGCTCCCGGGCCAGGTCTCCCCGGAGCGCGGCGGTGGCGGCGCGCAGGCCCGGGAGGAGACGGTCCACCCGTCCCCCCGGCGCTTCGAGCCCGACGACGACGAAGGTGCCGCTCGAGCCGTCGCCGACGAAGAAGGGGTCCGGCTGCTCGAGGTGGGAGAAGGTGTCGGCGACCTCCGGGAGGCTCTCGAGGACGTCGACGATTCTCCGCAGGGCCCTCTCGCCCTCGGGCGTGGCGGGCGAGGGCACCCCCCGGGCCACGAGGACCGCGTTCCTCGCGAAGGGTGACTCGAAGCGCTCGACCAGCACCTGCTCCACCTGCGCCGACTCGCTGCCCAGGATCCGGGCGGAGACGTCGAGGCCGTCTTCGACGTGGCACGCCCGGGGCAGCAGTAACCCGGCGGCCACGAGCCACACGGCGCCGAGGATCCACCGCCTCTTCCCCGCCGGCGGGTCGCGGTCGGAGGTCATTCCTCGATCCTGGCGCCTCTTGGCCCGTGCACTCCTCGGCTCAGTGTGGCCGGTGGGGCGGGGAGGAGCGTCCGGCCCGCGGGTGAAGCCGACCGGTCTCAGGCAAGGGCAACGACCAGCGACAGCACCAGCATCACGAAGGCCGGCAGGGACCTCAGCGGTGGGTCCTTGACCTTGAAGTGCATGGCCACGGCGCCCGCCATCAGGACCGCGAGGCCCGCGGCCGCCGGCCGGGTCACCACCGGGTACCAGAGGCCCACGATGAGCAGCGTGGCGAAGAGGAGCTTGAGAAAGCCCACGGCCCCCATGAACCAGCCGGGCAGCCCGTAGACCGCGAACTCCTCCTTCAGGGTCCGGGCGGTGCCGCCGCGCCAGTTCGTGGACTTCCCGAACCGGAGCAGCCAGACGTTGTAGATGCCCAGGGCGACGGCGACCTGGATGATCTTCACCAGGATGACCATGTGGATCTCCTCTCCTTCCGCCCGGACCGGCTGCGGAGGCGGCACGCGCCGTCCGGTCACTCGGCTCGGGAACGGCTGAACATTACGGGACGGGAGAGGCTCAGGCAACCCCTACCCGCTGACGTCTCGGGCTCTCTTCCGCCACGCCCGTGCGTGGCGTCGGTGGTCGTCCCTCACCGCCTTCGAGAGGCGGCGCAGGGAGCCCAGCGGGATGGACATCCTGGGGTTGTTCTCGAAGCGGGCGCGGTTCCGGCTGAGGAAGTCCCAGTAGAGGTGGGTGAAGGGGCAGGCCTCCTCCCCGTCGGAGCGGCCGGGGTCGTAGCGGCAGGCGGCACAGAGGGTGGGCCCCATGCGCTGGATGTACCTCCCCGACGACACGTAGGGCTTGGTGGCGAAGATCCCCCCGTCGCCGAAGGTCCCCATCCCCACCACGTTGGGGGTCACCACCCACTCGTACGCGTCGACGTAGGCGATCCAGAACCAGTGGTTGAGGGCCTGGGGGGCGACCCCGAGAAGGGTCGCCAGGTTCGAGAGCACCATGAGACGGGTGATGTGGTGGCTGTGGCCGGTGGCGGCCACCTGCTCCACCGTGCGGTCGAGACACCGCAGGCCCGACGGCTCGCCCCAGTACCACCCCGGGAGCGGGAGGTCCGCTTCGAGCGCGTTGGCCTCCGCGTACTCCTGCCGGTGCTCCTCGTAGACGTGACGCACGAACTCCCGCCAGCCGAGGATCTGCCGGATGAAGCCCTCCACCGAGGCCAGGGGGGCCTTGCCTTTCCGGTACCGCGCCTCGGCCCGCCGGCACATGTCGAGGGGGTCGAGGTGGCCGATGTTGATCGAGGCGGAGAGAAGCGAGTGGAAGAGCCAGGGCTCGCCGTCGGCCATGGCGTCCTCGAAGGGCCCGAAGTGGGGGAGCACCTCGGCGAAGAAGTGATCGGCGAGGCGGGTCGAGTCCGCCGACGTGACCGGCCAGTCGAAGCCTTCGCTCGAGCCGAAGCTCGCCGGGTAGCGTTCCTCGACGAGGGCGATCACCTCCCGGGTGATCGCGTCCGCCTCGAACCCGATCCGGTCGGGGGCCGGAGGATCGCCCCGCCACGTCCGGCGGTTTGCCTTGTCGAGGTTCCACTCCCCCCCGGCGGGCACGTCCCCGTCCATGAGGAGGCCGGTCTCCCTGCGGGCGGCCCGGTAGAACCGTTCCAGGAGCCGGCGGCCCGGCCTCGGGAAGACCGAGCGGTAGAGGCCGGTGCCGGTGATGAAGAGCGAACTGGGATGGAGGGTGATCCAGGAGCGGGCCTCCAGGGGTCCCCGCACCTCGGCCTCGGCCGGGGCGAGGGCCTCGACCCCGTCCACGCCGTGCTTCTCCCGGACCTCCTCCAGAGCGCCGTCGTACCACCTCTCGGAGAAGTGGTAGAGGATGGGGTGACCTCGCTTCCCCCGCTCCAGCGCGTCGTGGCGCATGGCCGAGAGGAGCAGGACGAGCTTCTGCTTGTGATACGGACGCCGCGCGGGCTTGGCCGCGGTCTCGACGTAGACCACGCCGGTCTGGCCGGGCGGCCCCTCGAGGAGGGGGTGGTCCGGCCGCAGCTGGTCGTAGGGGAGAAAGACCCAGCGCCGCGGACCGTGACCCCGTCCGGGCCGGTGGCGTCCGATGCGCTCGTAGAAGCCGCTCACCGGGGAACCCTCAGGCGCCGCACCCGCGGGCCATGGCCCCGACGATCCCCCACAGCATCCCGGCAGCACGACGTCGTCCCGAGTGGAAAGAGCCCATGTCCGTAGCCTAGGCCGAAGAGGTCACGGGGTCGAGCAGCCCGGCCCGACAACCGCCGACTCGAAGGCACGGAGCGCGGTCGGAATGGAAGAGCCGCGCGGCGTTCACCGTACCGGGGCAGCCAGGGACGGTCAGCGAGGCAGGCCGTCGTCTTCGAGGAGTCGCTCCCGCTCGGCATCGGGCAGCTCGGCGGCGTCGGCGAGGATCCGGTCCTCGGCCGCCTTCGCCAGGTCGCTGAGCCGGGGGCGCGAGAACGGCGTCTCCAGCGGGAGCTCGATGTCGAACTCCCGGCAGAGACGGACCATGACCTGCATGGTCGCCAGCGACGTCCCGCCGAGCTCGAAGAAGCTGTCGTCGGCCCCCACCCGCTCGACGCCGAGCTCCTCTTGCCAGACCCCGGCCAGGTACTCCTCGACCGGCCCCTCGGGGGCGCGGTAGGGCCTTCCGGAGTGCGGCCCGAACGCCCCCTGGGCGAGGGCCTTTTCGTCCACCTTGCCGCTCATGGTCAAAGGGAGGGAGTCGACGCGCTGCAGGTGGAGGGGGACGAGCGGTGAGGGAAGCAGCTCGCCGAGCTGGCGCCGGAGCTCCGGATCGGACACGTCCCCCGAAGCGACGTAGAAGGCCGCCAGCGCCGTTTGAGCGACGTCCTTCCTGACGCGCTCCTCGTCGTACCCGATCTCGCCCAGGATCCGGCGCACGTGGTCCACGTCGATCGTGTCCTCGAGCTCCTCCCGCGCCCCGTCGCGGGTCTTGTGTCCGAGGCGCACGTCCCAGCTGTAGGGCAGGGCGTAGTTATGGTAGCCGCGCTCCTTCTTGTGGACGTAGATGCCGACGTCGTTGATCAGGCAGTTGGTCGAGCGGCCGGTGTCCTTCGGCCGCACCCACGGCACCTTCTTCTCGAGGTAGGAGTACAGCTCGTCCATCCCGACGTCGCAGTAGCGGTAGAAGTCGACGAAGCGGACCTCTTCGAAGATTCGGTCGTCCCGGAAGATCTCCACGTCCAGGGAGCGGGAGACCTCGTCCGGGACCCGGTGGTAGGCCTTCCGCGCCGCCAGCACCGCGGCGTCGACTTCCTCCGGGCGGCGCCGGCCGTCGCGGAACATCTCCTCGGTGAGCCGGGTCTCGAACATCTGTCCCCGGGACAGGCCGGTGACGATGATGGGAATCCCCAGGTCCCGCGCCCGCTTCATGCTCAGGGTGTAGATCGTCTTGAAGCAGCCGTTGCAGACGTTGGAGAAGCGCATGAGGCTGTCGCGGAAGATGGCGTTCATGGCCGGCGTCTCCGCGAAGTCCACCGGCACCCCGAGCTGCCCGGCCACCTTGCGAATGTTCTCCTTGGCCCCCTCGGAGATGAACCCGTTGTCGAGGGTGAAGGCGTAGACCGAGAGGCCCATCTCCACCAGACGGCACAGGGCGTAGGTGCTGTCCTTGCCGCCGCTGTAGAGCATCAGGCAGTCGTACTCCGGCCGGTGGGCGCGCGCGGACACCTCGAAGAGGGCGCGCAGGTCGTCCATGGTCCTGAAGTACGCCTGGGCGTGGTCCCGGACGGCGTCGTAGGAGCGGCACACGCCGCACACCCCTTCGTCGTCGAAGACCGTCCGCGGGTAGTTGGAGGGCAGGCCACAACGGGCGCAGTGACGGACCGTCTCACTCGCCTGGGCGTCCGCGCCCGGGCGCTGGCGCGCCACCACCGCGCACTGCTCGATCATCGGCAGCGACAGCAGGGCGGCCTCGATCTCGCCGGGCTCGACCCGGAACCCCGAGACCTTCACCTGGCGATCGAGCCGGCCCAGGTACTCGAGCGTGTCCGGATCCACCATCCGCACCCGGTCCCCGGTGCGGTAGCGGCGCTCACCCGGTCGGGCGGGGTGGGCCGGAAAGCGATCCGCGGTGAGCTCCTCGAGACCGTGGTAACCCCTGGCGAGACCGAAGCGCGAGATCCACAGCTCCCCGGGAACGCCCTCGGGCACCGGTGACAGCGCCTCGTTCAGGATCTCGACGGTGACGTGGTCCGCGGGCACCCCGATGGGGACGCTGGCCCCGGTGTCCCTCTCGGGGTCGTAGCGGTGGGCCACGCAGCCCACCACCGCCTCCGTCGGCCCGTACTCGTTGTGGATCTCGACCCGGTCGTGGAGCTGGGCGCTGACCGCCGCCGCGAGGGCCGTCTTCAGGTCCTCCCCGCCCACCACCATGCGGCGGATCCGGGAGCCCTCGAGACCGATCCGTCGGAGGAGGGACAGGTGGGAGGGCGTGAGCTTGATGAGGTCGACGGAGTTGGCCGTGACCACGTCCACCAACGCGGTGTCGACGGGCCCGTCGGGCTCCGGGTAGATCTCCAGGGTGCCCCCGGAGATCAGGGGGAGGAACAGGCTGGTGACGGTGAGGTCGAACCCCAGCGACGTGAACAGCGGGAACGTGAGGCGGTCTCCCCGGACATACTGCCTCTGCGCCCAGCACAGGTAGTCGGCGAGGCCGCCGTGCTCGATGAGAACGCCCTTGGGCTGGCCGGTGGAGCCGGAGGTGTACAGCAGATAGGCCACATCGTCGAGAGCCGGGGCCGGTCGGTCCAGGGTCAGGCTCTCCCCCGCTCGGATCCCTTCGGCGATCGAGAGGGCGGTGACCCCCGGCACGGTTGCGGCGGGCTCCGGTCCCTCCCCGACGAGCAGGAGGCGTGCGCCGGAGTCCCGGAGGAGGTGGTCCAGGCGGGCCGGCGGCACCTGGGAGTCGATGGGGACATACGCGGCCCGCGCTCGGAGCGCGGCGAGGATGGCGACGACGGCGAGGATCGACCGACGGCCGGCGATCGCCACCCGATCCCCCGGCTCCACGCCCCGCTCCATCAGGGCGGCGGCCAGGGCCTCGGACTGCTCCCGCAACGCAGCGAAGGAGAGCTCCGAGGTCCCCTGGCGCAGGGCGACCCGGTCGGGCTCGAGGTCCGCCCGGGCCTGGAAGAGCGCGACCACCGATCGGTCCGGCCGCGGAGCCGAGTCCGTGGCATTGAGCGCGGCCAGGGCCTGCCGCTCGTCCTCGACGAGGAGGTCGACCGCGGCGATGGGCCGGTCGGGATCGTCGAGGAAGGCCTCCAGGACCTTCTCGAAGTGCTGGAGGCTGCGCTGCCGGAGCCGCTCCGGCAGCGCCCCCTCGTTGACGTCGAAGTGCAGGGTGTACCGGCCCGATCCCGAGAAGTCGTGCACCTGGAGCCGGAGGGCGTGCACGCTGTCGCCGTGCCCCGGATGGACCCACTCCACCTCGACGGGGACGCCGGCGAACGTGCCGAACACGGCGGGGACGTAGTTGAGCACGATGTTGCTGGCCGTGGCCCCGGAGGGGGAGCTCGTGCCCGGCAGGGCATGGCGCAGGAAGAGCTTGGATTCCTCGAGGCACCGCGCCCCGAGCGACCGGAACGTGTCCGCGGCCTGGACCGTCGCCGCGAAGGAGAACATCTCGATGAAGAGGCCGAGTGCCCGCTTCGCCTCCGCGGTGGGTCGTCCCCCGACCGGGGCATCGAAGCCGAGGTTGGCTTGACCGCTGACCCGGTGGAGCCAGGCCAGGAGCAGGGTGGCGAACAGCGCGAATCGCGAGAGGTCCGCCGACAGGCTCGCGAACCCGTTCTGTGCGCACAGCTCGTCGAGCGCACGGGAGCGATCTTCGTCGAGCTCGAGGGTGGAGCGGGTGCTCGCAGTGCCCACCGGAGCGCCGCTGCGGCCGTAGAGCGGCACCCGGCGGCCGGGGCCCTCCTGGCGGCCGGCCCAGTGCTCGAGGGCCGCCGTCCGCCCCGTGGCCCTCGAACCCAGCGCTGCCGCCGTCGGGTAGTAGGGAGGAAGCGGCGGGAGCACCCCAGCGCCGCCCCCGAGGAGGACCTCGTACTCGGCCCCGACCTGGCGGAAGAGGAGCACCGTCGACCAGGCATCGGTGACCAGGTGGTGCTGGTTGAGGTACCACCCGGTGCGACCCTCCCCGAGCCGGACGAGCACGCTCTCGACGAGCGGCTCACCCAGGGGGAAGGGGCGGGCGCAGCGTTCGTGGCACCACCGGCGAAACGCCTCCTCCGGGTCTGGGCGAGACCCGAAGTCGAGCACCGTGGTCGGAGCCGGGTCCGCGTCCACGCTCCGGCCGGTCACGCCCCCGTCACGGTCCACGACCCGGGTGCGGAGGGCGTCGCTGCCCTCGACGACACGTCGCCAGGACTCGCAGAACTCCTCGGGGCGCAGCGTGGTCGGGAACACGAACGCGAAGGCCATGTTGTACAGCGGGCTCCCCGGGTTGAGCCGCTGCCCGACCCAGATCTGGGTCTGGCTGTGGGTCAGCTCGAGGGGGTCGTTCATCGCGCGGGAACGCTCGGCGGGCGGTCACCGCGACTGGCGGCCCTGCGGACGTAGTCGGCGAGCACCGCCACGGTCTGGAAGTTCTCGATCACGAAGTCCGAGGGCAGCATCTTGAACCGGAACTCCTCCTCGACGAAGGTCGCCAGGCGGAGCACCGCGATCGAGTCGAGCACGCCCCCGGACAGCAACTCGTCGTCCCGGTCGACGGTCACCTCCGGGCTCAGGAGCTCCCTTCGCATGAACGCGATGATCCGCCCCTCGATCTCCGGGGTGTCCAGGCCCGGCCGGCTCTCAGTCCCCATCACCGCCCTCGGCCAGGCGCTGCCGCAGGGCGTTGCGGTCGACCTTGTTGGTCGCGGTCCTGGGGAAGGACTCCAGGACCGCGACCTCGGCCGGCCGCGCCTGAGGAGGGAGGAGCTTGCTCAGGTCCGCCAGGATCTCACGGGGCGTCGATCGCTCGCCCCCGTCGACCACCACCGCGGCGCGGATGGCGAGGCTTCCCTCGCCGTCGGGGACGGTGAAGGCCGCCGCCTCCTCGACCGGCTCCAGGGACAACAGCGCCGTCTCGATCTCCTCGAGCTCCACGCGGTAGCCGCGGACCTTGACCTGACGGTCGGCGCGGGCGACGAAGGTGAGGGTGCCGTCGTCGAGGACCCGGACCCGGTCCCCGGTGCGGAAGAAGACCTCCTCGAGGCCTCCCGCCGAGGGGCGCCGGACGAGGACGGCGCGGTTTCGATCGGGCTCGCCCCAGTAGCCCGACATCACCGTGGATCCCCGCACCAGCAGCTCACCCATCTCCCCGTCGGGGACCGGCCGCAGCCCATCGTCGACGACCAGAGTGCTCGAGTTGGAGCAGGCCTTGCCGATGGGAAGCGGATCGCTCAGGTCGCTCGCCTCCGGCAGATGGTAGTAGGTGCACACGTTGACCTCGGTCGAGCCGTACACGTGGCTGAAGCGCGCCCCGGGGAGCTGCTGCATGATCCGGCGCAGGTGCTTCTCGGGGAAGGTCTCGCCCGCGAAGAGGACCCACCGGATGGCGCCCAGGCCCCGCTTCTCCAGGTCGCCGCGCAGCGAGAGCTGAACGAGGGCGGTGGGCACCGAGTACCACACCGAGACCCGTTCCTCCTCGAGAAGGGTGGACAGGCTGCCCGGCATCATCAGCACCGCCGGGGTCAGGATGACGGTGGTCGCCCCCGCCCGGGCGGCGGCGTAGTAGTCGAAGGTGGCGAAGCAGGTGTGGTGCGAGGAGTGGTTGCTCAGGCGGTCGTCACGAGTGAGGGAATACTCCGACACCGCCCACTCCACGAAGCTCATGGCGCTGTGGTGGGTGTGCAGGATGAGCTTGGGGATGCCGGTGGAGCCGGAGGTGTGGAGGATGTAGGAGGGATCGAGCTCGATCACCTCCACCGCCGGCGGCCGGTCGCTGGCCTCTTCCGCCACCGTCGCCCAGGGGACGCAGGGAACGGGCATCTCGTCGTCGGCCTCGAGACCGACCACGTGCGACACCTCGGGACAGGCGGCAAGCGCACCCCGGACGACGTCGCGCTTCTCGGGCTCCGAGACGAGGTGGGTGGCCCCGGTGGCGCGCAGGATGCGGATCACCTGCTCGACGGGCGATCTCGGGTCGATGGGCACCAGGGTTCCCCCGGCGGCGAGGGTCCCGTAGAAGCCCACCGGCACGTTGAGGCCCTTGCCGAGCAGCACCGCCACCCGAGCCCGCCGCTGCAAACCGGTTCCGAGCAGCACGGCGGCGAGGCCGTGGGCCTGGCGGGCGAGCTGCTCGTAGGTGAGGGTCGCTCCGTCACAGCGCACCGCCGGGCCCTCGGGGTGGCGGAGCGCGGCCTCGTCGATCATGCGGTGCAGCAGCATCGGCTTGCCGGTGGGAGTCGTCATGGAATCACCCTCTGCAGCGCGGCCGGCAGCTGCTCCCGCATGGGGACGTCCACGCCGAACGCCCGCTCGATCACCCACACCCCGGAGACGAGGATCATCCCCACCGCCGCCACGGGAAGGACCATCTTCCGGTACACCGTCAGCCGGCGGACCAGGAACAGCACGGGGAACAGGACCGCCACGATCAGCACCTGACCGACCTCGATCCCCAGGTTGAAGGCGAGGACCGACAGGCCGCGGTGCTCGTCGAGAACCCCCAGGCGCATCAATCCCCCCGCGAACCCCATGCCGTGAAACAGGCTGAGCCCGGAGATGATCCACCAGGCCCGTCGCCGGAAGACCGGGAAGAGGATGTTGGCGGCCGCCAGCGTGGTGGAGCCAGCGATCACCGTTTCGACCAGGGCTTCCGGAAGATGGAGAAGGCCCAGCGCCGCCAGGGTGAGGGCCACGGCGTGGGCCGCCACGAAGGCGGTCACGATGGTGACGACGTTGCCGAGGGCCGGCCGGATTCCCTCCAGCGGCTGCCAGCCTCCGCCCTCCCGGCGCATCACCGAGGGCAGCAGGAGCGCGACCAGGAAGAAGATGTGATCAAGACCCAGCAGCATGTGCTCGGCCCCGAGGTGGACCAGGGCCAGGAAGCCCCGCAGGCGGCCCGAGGAGGTGAGGTCGAACTCCTGGCGGGTGGAGCCCGGGCCGAAGACCAGCGAGACGCGGTTCTCGTTGGCGAAGGTGCCGGTGGCCCAGTTGTGCTCGACGAGGAGGAAGCCCCGGTGATCGGGCTCCTCGTCGAAGAGGACCGAATAGTCGAAGGTCAGGGTGTCGGGGACCTCGTCGAGCCCGCCGATGTCGAAGGACAGCAGCGCGTAGCTCCCCTCTCGCGCCTTCAAGGACCCGTGGGTCGTGAACTCGATCGGAAGAGGTCGCCCCCCGGTGGAGATCGCGACGTGATCGCGGTAGTAGCCCTGGAGGAAGCCGATTCTCTCGTCGAGGTTGTCGGCAGTGATCTCGCGCTCGGTCCCCTCCAGGCCCAGGGCATGGTTGAGATCGGAGAGACTGATCTCGAAGCGGCCGGTCACCGAGTCGGGGTACACCTGCAGGTAGAGGTAGCTGTCGCCGGTGTTGTGGGCGTGGCCCTCCACCGCCGCGAGACAGGCCAGGATCAGGAGAAGGCCTCCCCTCAGGGATCGCGCCAGCCACACGAGCCTGCTGGTCGCCCCGGGGGCGCCCGGTGCGTGTCGATCGCTGCTCATCCCAGCCCCCTCAGCCCAGCGATCAGGTTTCGCTGGATCTCCGAGGTTCCCACGTAGAGGGTGGTGGCGAGGGCGTCGCGCAGCTCCCGCTCGATCTCGTACTCGACCATGTATCCGTAGCCTCCGAAGATCTGCATGGCGCTGCGGCAGCTCGCCACGTACGCCTCGCTGAGGGCGAGCTTGGCGAGGGCCGACTCACGGGTGGCGGTCCCGCCACGCATCCGCTGCCAGGCGGCCCGGTACAACAGGAGACGGGCGGCCTCGAGCTCCAGCTCCATGTCGGCGATGCGGTGGGAGATGGACTGGTGCTTCCCGATCGGAATCGCCCCCGCCGTCCTCTGCCGGGCGTGGGTCACGCAGCGCTCGAGGAGCCGTTCCATCACGCCGACCGCCGGCGCCATCACCAGCAGCCGCTCCACGTCCATCGTCCGGTTGAAGACCATGGCCCCGGACCCGACGCCCCCCACCACCGCGGAGGCCGGGACCCGGCAGCCCTCGAGGAACACCTGCGCCATGGGGCTGGTGCGCAGACCCATCTTCTCGATCGCCGGCCCGACGGTCAGGCCGGCGGTGTCCCGGGGGACCAGGAAGCACGTGATGCCGGCGAAGCCCGAGCCGCCGGTCCGCGCGTAGACGACGAAGAGGTCGGCGATCGGCGCGTTGGTCACGAACGTCTTCGACCCGTCCAGGATCCAGTCGCCCTGGCTCTGGACCGCGGTGGTGCCCAGGGCGAGGGCGTTCGACCCCGAGTCCGGCTCGGTGATCCCGGTGGCGCCGATCACGCTCCCGTCGGCCAGCCTCGGCAGCCACTCTCCCTTCTGCTCGTCCGTCCCGAACTCGTGAAGCGGGCCCTCGCAGGATGCGGCGTGGGCAGTGACCGAGAAGACGAGCCCGTTGTCCCGCGCCCCGTACCCGATCCCCTCCAGCACCACCACCGCCGAGAGCAGGTCGTGGCCCGCGCCGTTCCACCCCGACGGGACCAGCAGGCCCTGCAGCCCGAACTCCGCGCAGGCGTCCCAGAGCTCACGGGAGAAGATCTCTTCGCGGTCGCGCGCGGTCACCCCTTCCGCGAGGCGGCGGGAGGCGAACTCCACCGCGCCGCGGCGCAGGCTGAGGTGGTCGTCGGTCCAGTCGAAGTCCATCCGCTCTCCGGGGAGGAGCTCGAGACACGGTGTCGGGGCGGTCTGTCGCGAGAGTCCATTAGATAACGCCATACCGGGCTTGGCAACGCCCCGCCGTCGTCGGGCCCGGCTCAGAATCTCCACACCAGGGTGGCCCGGGCCGAGGGCTTGGTCACCGGGTGGAAGTGCACGTCCTCGATCCCGTCCAGCGGTTCGCCCGAGAGGCGGGACGCGTAGAAGTAGGCGATGTCGTCGTCCTCCCGACCGAGCAGGTTGAAGCCGTCCACCACGAGCTGCAGGCGTTCGGTGAGGTTGAAGCCGAGACGGCCGCTGAGGAGCACGGTGGGTCCCCACGTCACCGACCCGTCCTCGATGAGCGGTCCCCCCGAGAAGTAGCGCAGACGCAGGGCCCCGAACCACCGGCCCAGGTCGTCGACGCTGACACCGGCCGCCACCGTGGCCACGATCGCCCCGGGCACGTCGCGGCCGGCGGGGTCGTCGTCGGTGAACCGGGCGTCGGTGTACGTCGCGTCGAGGTCCAGGCCCAGCCGCGGGCTGACCCGCCAGGCGTTCGTCCACTCGACCCCGAGGCGACGGCTGGGCCGGCTGGCCTCGGTGGTCCCGCCGTCCCCGACGAACAGCAGCTCGGAGTCGAGCTCCAGCCAGAAACCGGTGAAGGTCCCGTGGTATCCGCCCGAGGTGAACGTCCGCACCCCCAGGTCCACGCCGCGGGCGCGCACCAGCGGGTCCACCGGCTCCACCGGTTCGCCGGTCACCGGATCCACCCGGATCGTGGCCCCGCGGGCGTCGTTGGAGTGGAAGCCGGTGCCGGCGTTGAGCGACAGCTCCGTGGACGACCACGGGCGGTACAGCAGGCTCAGCTTGGGGTTGAGCATCCAGTCGTCGGCGGTGCCGGAGTTGACGGGACGGAACGCCTCGACGTCGGCGGCGTAGTAGTCGGCGCGCACGCCCAGGTTGACCCGGAGGGCGTCGGACAGGCGGATCCAGGTGTCGCCCCACACCCCGGCGCCCAGCTGGCCGATCTGGTCCTGACGGATGACACCGGTGCGCTCGATGTCGGTGGTGGGATAGAGGCCGTTGGAGATGTCGTCGTACCTGAGCTGGGCCCCGAAGGACGTCTCCGCGTGGACCGAGCCCAGGTGGTGGCGGAAGAGGTGGGATACGCTGGCACCGAGGATCCAGCGGTCGTCGACCTGCTCGAACTGGTCGCCCTCCACCGGGTTGTCCAGGAAGTAGGTGAAGTTCGAGACGAGGCGGAAGTCGTACTTGATGGCGTAGCCCGAGAGCCGGGTCAGGGACCGCGCGCCACCGAAGTGGGACTCGCCCGACAGGCTGTACCGGGAGGTGCTCCCGCGGGGACCGGGGTCGAGGAGCCCGTAGCGGTCGATGAGGCCCTCCTCCACCGCACGCCGCGGGACCTGGTCCGAGGCCAGCCAATCGCCATCCGAGCCCAGGGCCTGGACCGACCAGCCTCGAGAGGCGTCGCCGCGGCTGTAGCCGAGGAAGCCGTTGAACCGCTGGTAGCCGTCCGGGCGGTCCCACGGCCCGTCGTCGTGGAAGTACTCGAAGGCCCCGGTGAGGGAGCCGGACGCCAGGTCCAGGGAGTCGGCCAGGAGCGCGCGCCGGTAGGCGAAGCTGCCCAGCGTGGCCTGGGCGACCCCGCGAGGCAGGGCGCCGACCAGCTCGAAGTCCACGCTCCCCGCCGACGAGAAGTCGCCGACCGACGCCCGGTACGGGCCCTTCCGGTACTGGGCCCTCTCCACCAGCTCGGGAATCAGGAAGTTGACGTCGGCGTAGCCCTGGCCGTGGCCGTGGGTGGGCATGTTGACGGGCATTCCCCCGACGCTGAGCGCGAAGTCGGTGCCGTGGTCGAGGTTGAACCCGCGGATGAAGTACTGGTTGGCCTTCCCGCCGCCCGAGTGCTGGGTGGCGATGGCCCCGGGGACCGTCTCCACCAGCTCCCCGGCCCGCAGGATGGGCCGCCTCTCGAGGTCCTCGCGCCCCGTGCTCCCCTCGTTGGAAGAGGCGGCGATCCCGACGAGGTCGTCGCTGCGGACCGTGACCTCGACATCGTCGTAGTAGCGCAGGCGGTGCTCGGAGTCGTCCTCGTGGGTGTGGTCGGTCGTCGCCTCGTCCTCGCCCGCCGCCTGCGTCGTCCTGGTCGCCGGATCCTCGGGCGGGTCCTCGCTCGTCTGCGCCTCCACTGGCCAGGCGCAGGCACACGCGATCGCGATGGCCACGATCGTTCTGTGACATGGTTCCCTCAGTCTTCGTTCGAGTCGTGAACGGGCCCGGGGTTCTTCCCCGACGCGACCACGACCGGTCTGGATGGTCGGGGAGAACCGGCCTTGCCGTGCGCTCCGTCTCGGGCGCGCGAGGGCGGCTCCCCGTACTCAGGAGGAGGCGTTCGTGGGTGGGGGGCGCGGGAGCGGGAAACCGGGGTGGAAGAGGGCGGCCACGCGCGGGTGCTCCCTCCGGGCGAGAGCACCCATGAGGCGCGGGGTCGGCAGAGGTACCGGGGGAGGCGCGGAGAGGAGGGCCAGACCGAGGTGGGCCAGGCTGCCGTGACCATGGCTCGTCTCGAGAGGCTCGGCCCCGGGACCGGGGGGCGCGGGGTCCTCCCCGGCGGCGGGCGTGGCCTCGGTGGCGTGTTGTCCGGAGCCGGGGTGGGGGTGGGGATGCCCGTGCGAAGACCCGTGCCCCCCGGCCTCGGGGGCGTGCTCGGGCCGCGACGCGCCCTCCCGGGACCAGGACTCCGGGCCGAGGTCCTTGGTGCGGTGCGGTCTCGCCGATCCGCGCGAGGGGTGGACCTCGAAGGCGGCCGCCCTCCCATGGGCGTGGTCCGGCCGGTGCCAGGCCACGTGGACGACAGGGGCGAGGACCCCGCCGGCGACGAAGGTGGCGAGCTGAAGGATCGCGAGCAGGGAGCGCCGCCTCATTCTGGAGGAGATCTTTCCACGTTGTCGCGAGGCCGACAACCGTGAAGCTGCCGGGGGAAGGGCGCCGCTCTGGAGTTCAGGCAGCCCGGATCGCGTCGACCGGGTGCAAACGCGAGGCCCGCAGAGCCGGATAGACCCCGGCCCCGAGGCCGATGACGATGGCGAAACCGGCAGCGATGAGGAGACCGACCGGAGAGACGGGCAGCCCGTCCTCGAAGGCGGTTCCTGCCAGCAGCGTGATCCCGTAGCCGAGGGCGGCGCCGAGCATGCCGCCCACGAGAGAGAGCGAGACGGACTCCACGAGGAACTGGCCGAAGATCTCCGGGTCGGTGGCGCCCATGGACTTGCGGAGACCGATCTCGTAGGTCCGCTCGCCGATCGAGATCTGCATCACCGAGAAGATGCCGATCCCGCCCACGAGGAGCGAGATCCCGGCGATCGAGGCGAGGACCATCTTCCAGTTGCGGACGAGCTCGTCGATCTGGCCCCGGATGCGCAGCAGCTCCTCGCCGATGTTCTCGACCTTGAAGTCGGTGATCCCGTGGTGGCTCCGCCGCATGAGGTCCTCCACCTCTCCCTGCGCGCGCTCGAGCTCCATGGGGTCGGCCTGGAAGGCCCAGGCATGGACGGTGTCCTCTCCAAGGAAGTACTGCTGGGCGGTGGTCAGCGGGATGTAGACCTTGGAGTTGTCCCGCCGCATCTCGTCGTCGTTGACCTGGCGGGTGCCGAAGTGTCGGAGGACACCCACGATGCGGAAGCGCACCCCGCGGATCAGGATCTCGCGGCCCACCGCCTCCTCCGTGCCGAAAACGTCCTCCTTGAGGGTGTGCCCCAGCAGCGCCACCGTGGCTCGGGTCTCGAGGTCGCGCTCGACCAGGTAGCGGCCGGTCTCGGCCTCACGGTTGCGGATGCGGCCCCAGGCGGGGGTGACGCCCTCGACCGTGACCCTGAGGGTCTGCCCGTTCAGGCGGGCCGTCTCGTCGCCGAGACCGACGACGGGCGCGGCCTCTTCGATCACCTCGCGGCCCCGCTCGATGACCGCGCCGTCCGCCCGGCGCAGCCCCCACGAGAAACCCTGCTTCTTCCGCTCGATCGTGTTCTCGGCCTCCCTCGGGACCACGATGATCACGCCGTCGTAGCCGAGGTCGGCGAGCCCCTTCTCCACCGCGTCGGCGAGGCCGCCGATGACCGACACCATGACCACCAGGGCGGTCGTGCCCAGCACGATCCCCAGCAGGGTCAACGCCGAGCGGAGCTTGTGGGCTCCGATCTCGGCGAGTGACGTTCGGACGGCCTCGTTGACGTGCACTACTCGTACCTCAGAGCCTCGATGGGATTGAGGCGCGCGGCCCGGATGGCCGGGTAGAAGCCGAAGAAGACGCCGACTGCCACCGCGAAGGCCAGACCGAGGACCATGATGCGCGGGGTCATGACCACCGGCTGCTGGATGAGGTCGCTCATGGTCGCGGTGAAGCCCACACCGAGACCGAGCCCCAGCAGCCCCCCGAGAATGGTGACGACGACGCTCTCCACCATGAACTGGGCCATGATGTTCAGTCCCGTGGCCCCCAGCGCCTTGCGCGTGCCGACCTCCCGCACCCGCTCGTTGAAGGAGGCGAGGAGGATGTTCATGATGACGATGCCTCCGACGAGGAGCGAGATCGTCCCGCAGACCAGGAAGGTGACGTCGTAGATCTTCCCCTGCTCGTCCATCTGCTGGGCGAAGGCGGCGCGGTTGAAGATCTCGAAGTCCTCGACCCCTCCGTGGGCCCGACGGAGGATGGTCGTCGCCTCCTCGGTGGCCTCGTCCATCTGATCCACGGTGCGGGCCTGGACGTTGATGTAGGCCACCTTCTGATTCTCCCGGTCGCCTACCATCCGCGTGATCATCGAGGTGATGGGCACGAAGACCATCTCGTTCATCCACTCGAGGGAGTTGCGATTGGCCGAGTTCCAGTAGAAGACCTTTCGCTCCATCACCCCCACCACGGTGTAGCGGTCGGCGCCGATGCTGATGACCTGGCCGACGGCGGGGCGACCGCCGAACAGCTCGTGGCGCCGAGTGGACCCGAGAACGACGACCTTGGCGCTGCGGGCGAGGTCCTCGTCGGTGAGAAAGCGTCCCTCCACGGGGTGAAAGTCGTACATCGGCTCGTAGGCAGGGGTGGCGCCCGAGACCTGGAGGGACTTCTCGAAACCCGGGGCCTTCACGATCTCGTGGCGCTCCATGGTCGGCTCCACGAGCTCGAGGGTGGCGGCCTGGGCCTGGAGGGCGCGGGCGTCCTCGTAGGTGAGCCCTTTCGACCTCTTCTCGAGGGCGTTCTGCTTCAGCTCCCGGGCGTTCAGCTCGCGGATGAACATCTTGCGGACCCCGCCCGTCTTGTCCCAGAACTCCTGACCCTTGCGGCGTCCGCCGTCGATGAGGCCGAACGTGGCCACGACGGAGGCGACCCCGAGGACGATCCCGACCATCTGGAGGAGGCTCCGGCTCCGGTGGGTGTCGATGTCGACCACCCCGTCGACCACGGAATCCCAGAGCGAGAAGAGGTGCCGGCGCAGGAGCCTCAGGCGGGCCATTCTCGGGTCCTCAGCGGGTCAGGCGGTCGTCCTCGATCCGGCCGTCCACGATCTGCACCACGCGCCCGCAACGCTCGGCGATGCGGGGGTCGTGGGTCACGATCACGATGGTCTCTCCCCGCGCGTGCAGGCGGTCGAAGATCTCGAGGATCTCCAGTCCGGTCTTCGTGTCGAGGTTGCCGGTGGGCTCGTCGGCGAGGACGAGCGACGGCTCGTTCACCAGGGCCCGGGCGATGGCCGCGCGCTGGCGCTGGCCGCCGGACAGCTCAGCCGGGCGGTGCCTCGCCCGGTCGCCGAGGCCCACGCGGTCGAGAGCTGCGCGCGCCCGCTCCTTTCGCTCGGAGCCGGCGATCCCGGCGTACAGCAGCGGCAGCTCGACGTTGCGGAGGAGCGAGGCCTTGGGAAGCAGGTTGAACGTCTGGAAGACGAAGCCGACCTTCTGGTTGCGGATGGCGGCAATCTGGAAGCCGGAGAGGTCGTCGACATCCTTCCCTTCGAGACGATAGGTGCCGGAGGAAGGGGCGTCGAGGCAGCCCAGGATGTGCATGAGGGTCGACTTGCCGGATCCGGAGGGGCCGATGACCGCGACCATCTGACCCCTCTCGATCTCGAGATCGATGCCCCGCAGCGCGTGGACCGCGATCTCCCCGGCGTCGTACGTCTTGGTGACGTTCTCCATGTGGATGAGGGAGCCCTCCCCCGCCGCGGGCACGGCGACGGCGCGCCGCGCGCCGGGCGCGGACAGAACGGCCGCATCACTCGTCATCGTCCTTGTCCTTCGGGCGGGTGGGGTCCTCCACCGCCACCTCCGCACCCGCGTCGAGCCCGGCGAGGATCTCCACCTTGTCGACGCTGGCGAGGCCGGTGTCCACCTCCCGCAGCTCGAAGGTCCTCTTCCAGAGGTCCTTGTCGTCGAGCTTCTCCTCCGGCTCGTCGTCCCCGCTCGAGGCGAAGACGCTGGCAAGGAAGCCGCTCTTCTTCGTCTCCTCCTCTGGTTCGTCCGGCCTCTTCACGTACACGACGTCCGTCTCGTCCTTCTTGAAGATGGCCTCGACGGGCACGGTGAGGACGGCCTCGCGTTTCTCCCCAACGACGTCGATGTTGGCGGTCATCCCCGTCCTGAGCTCCGCCCCCTGCCGGTCGATGGCGATCTCGACGTCGAAGACCTTGACCTTCTCCTCCAGGCGGGCGGCGGGGGCGATCCGCTCGATGACTCCTTCGAACCTCACCTTCGGATAGGCGTCGAGAGTGATCTTCACCGGCTGCTCCAGGCGGATCTTGCCGATGTCCACCTCGTTGATGCCGGCCTTGATGATCATGGTGTCCACGTCGGCCACCGTCATGAGCACCGTGCCCGCGTTGAACGACGAGACACCGGACATCACGGTGTCGCCGAGCTCCACCTCGCGGCGGATCACGAGGCCGTCCATGGGCGAGGTCACGTTCAGGTGCTGGGCGGTCGCGGCGTTGGCGAGGGCGATGGGGACGCCGCTCTCCTGGACGATCTTGTACTTCTCGAGGGCGGCCTCGTAGTTGGCCTTCGCCTGCCGGTAGCGGGTCTCGGTCTCCAGGTCGGCCTGCTTGGAGAGCAGCCCCTGGTCGAAGAGCCCGCGATTGCGCTCGTGGGTCGCACGGGCCTCGCTGAGGCCGATCTCCGCCTCCTCCACCGCGTTCTTCACCTGCGAGAGATCCCGGGCCTGGTTCACGTCGGGCTCCACCCGGGCCAGGACCTGACCCCGGCGGACCTTGTCCCCCTCGCGGACGAGCAGCTCGACCACCTTGCCGGAGAGGACGGACTTCACGTCGACCTTCACCAGCGGCTCGACCGAGCCCACCTCGCTCACGCGCACCTGCACGTCGGCCACCTCGGCCCTGGCCGTGCGCAGCCCGGCCTCCTTCTCGTCACCGCCGTGGCCGTTCCGGGTGGCGACCCAGCCCACGAGGGCCACCACCACGAGGCCCCCGATCCAGAGCCACCTGCGCGACCGCTTCCCGTGCGCCCTGGCCATGACCCGCTCCTCTCGTGGCCCGGAGGGACCGGAAGGGTCCCTTCCGGAGAGAGCCGTGCTCTCGCTCGCTAATACGCCGCTCTCCCCGAACGAGTTCCTCGATCGGGCGCGTTCAACTCGTTGGATCTCGGGCCGGAGTCCCGCGATGAGGACGAGGGTCGACGAAGAGGTCGGCTAGCGCGCCTCGGGGCTCAAGGGGATGACATCCCCTTCTCCCGCGGCACCACCTCGTCGACCGCACGCACGAGGGTCTGGGCGGCGATCCGCTGCGCGATCTCGTTCGGGTGCTCGTCGCGGGGGCCGTCGACCACGAGGATCTCCCAGCGGAGCCCGCGGTACCAGGGCAGGAGGTCCACGACCTTGGCCCCGGCCTCCGCTGCGGCCTGCGCCACCTTGGCGTGCTCCCCTTCGAAGGGGTAGCGGTCGTCGAGGGGGTTGCCGAAGAGGGGGAAGATCGCGACCACGAGGGGAACCCCCTTGGCCCGGCAGAGCCCGCCCATCGTCCGGAGGGCCTTTCGGGCGGCGGCCCACCCGGGGTAGCCGTCCGCGTAGAGCGCGTGGAAGTTGCGGATCCGCTCCCGGTTCTGGGCGGTGGCCCGGAGGCGGGCGCGCACGAGACGGACGAGCGCCGAGCGGTCGAGGATCGACTCGAGGGCCGAGGGCTCGCGCGCGCTCTCCTCGACCCAGTCCTCCGCCCGGCGCGCCTCCGCGGAGTCGAGGTCCTCGGCGTCGTTGAGGACCCAGGCCAGCACCACGACGTCGGGCTCGAAGGCGAACCCCTGGGCGTCGAGCCGAGAGGTCAGCTGCACCGCGTTGAGGCCCGGCTCGGCCAGGATGATCGCCTCCCACGCCTCGCCCCGCTCCCGGGCCAGCCCCCGCTCGAGCCGCTTCGGCCAGGCGTCGTCGTAGAGGACGTTCACCCCCCAGGTGAACGAGTCACCGAGGCACACCACCCGTCGCACGCCGGCGGGGCGTTGCCGGCTGTGCTCGACGTCCCGGTAGCCGAGCGAGTTGATGGGGCGTCGCTCGGGCCAGTCGGTGCGGACGGGGGCGTACCCTCCCTCGTCGGGCCGCGCCTCGAGGAGACGCACGAGCCCCTCGGCGAGGGCGAGCGACACGAGGAGACCGGCGGCGAGAAGGGCGAGCTCACCCCGGCGTGAGCGGGCGACCACGGGGTGATCATAATGCAGCCACGCCCCGCTGCTTCACCGGGCACCACCGCCGTGAGGGGCCGAGACGCCCACCGGAGATCCGTGGGTCCCCGGGAGATTCCCCGGCCGACGACCAGATGCCCAGTGAGCCTGGGAGTGCTAGGCTCGTTCATCGACATGCACCGCGCAGCCACCGCCCTCCTTTGCGGCGTCTCGCTCATTCCCGTGGGCGCACGGGCCCAGGACTCTCCGAGCCAGGGGCTCGAGTACCGTCCGTCGCTCGACGTCCCCCTGACTCTGGCCGGCCTCGCGGGCACCCTCGGCCCACCGCTGCTCACCGACGAGGCCAGGACCTGGACCTGCCGCTGGTGCGATCGAGATCGCCAGGGCCGGGACACGCTGAACGGTGTCGACGCTGCCGTCCGCCGCCACTGGCGGTGGTCCGATCGCGAGAAGGCCCATGAGTGGAGCAACGCCACCCTCGTCCTCTCGGCCGTCGCGCCCACCGGTGCCTTTGCCGCTGCCCGGGGGGGCTTCGGCAACGGATTCGGCCGGGAGATGCTCCTCGTCGTCGAATCCTCGGCACTGGCGCTGGCCCTCACCCAGGGGACCAAGTACCTTCTTCGCCGCGAGCGGCCGTGGGCCCATTTCGGCGGAGCGGCCCCCCCGGGGCAGCATCGGGGATCGCGAGAGAGCGTGCTGTCCTTCGCCTCTGGCCATTCGAGTCTCGCCTTCGCCCTGGCGGTGTCCACCGGCAGCCTCGCCTCCCTCAGGGGTGACGACGGCAAGGAGTGGGTGTGGGCCACCGGGCTCGCCTGTGCCGCTGCAACGGGCTACCTGCGGGTCGCAGCGGACCGACACTACTTCACCGACGTGCTGACGGGGGCCGCCCTCGGCGCCGTGGCCGGGTGGGCGGTGCCCCGGCTCCTCGACCGTCGCCGGCCCGCCGACGGCGAGGAGGCCGCCCTCTCGCCTCCCCAGCCCTTCGTCGCCTTCAGCGTCGTTGTGGGCGCCGGCCCGTCCCACCAGACGTCCGGGGTGCTGGTGACGGGCGGCCTGCGTGGAGGCGGGCCCTTCATCTCCGCCACCTGGGGCTTCTAGCCGGGCTTCCACGGGCCGCCGTCGCCAGCCGGGCCAGCCAACCGACCGGTCGCCGGGCCGGCGTATCCTCAAGGAAGCAGCCCGGCGTCCGGGCAGCGAAGGAGGCGGATCATGTCCGGAAGCCGTCACGCGCTCCACTGCATCCTGCCGCCGTACATCCTCGAGCGGCTGGCCGAGTCGGGCCAGGCTCGCGTCCGCCGGCTCGCCATCGACGCCATCGCCGAGTCGGCGGCCTTGCGGGCCACCCGCGCCACCCTCGCCTCCATGGGGGCCATGGCCGCGATCCCGTCCCCCCGGGGCCGCAAGCATCGCCTCGTCTACGACGCGAAGCACGGCAGCTTCGTGTCCCTGCCCGGGACCCTCGCGCGGGAGGAAGGCGGCCGGGCCTCCAAGGACCCCGCGGTCAACGAGGCCTTCCTCCACTCCGGCTACACCTACGACTTCTACAAGGAGCTCTTCGACCGGAACTCGCTCGACGACCGGGGCATGTCGCTCGTCTCCAGCGTGCACCTCGGGCGACGTCTGAACAACGCGTTCTGGACCGGCGAGCAGATGGCCTACGGCGACGGCGACGGCTCGCTGTTCGTTCGCTTCACGAAGTCGCTGGACGTCGTCGGGCACGAGCTGACCCACGGGGTGATCACCTACACCAGCAACCTCGAGTACCGCGACGAGCCCGGGGCGCTGAACGAGCACTTCGCCGACGTCTTCGGCTCCCTGATCAAGCAGTGGAGGAAGGGGCAGACCGCGGAGGAGGCGGACTGGCTGATCGGCACCGAAATCATGGGTCCGGACACCGACGCCGCCGCCCTGCGCACCCTCACCGAGCAGCGCGCCTACGAGAACGACCCGCTCCTGGGCACGGACCCGCAGCCGAAGCACATGGACGGCCTCTACACCGGCTCCCAGGACAACGGCGGCGTCCACATCAACTCCGGGATCCCCAACCACGCCTTCTACCGCGCCGCGGTCGAGATCGGGGGCGAGGCCTGGGAGAAGGCCGGCCGCATCTGGTACCGGACGCTGCTCACCCTCCCCTCCACCGGCGGCTTCGCCGACATGGTGGAGCGGTCCCTGCAGGAGGCGGCCGCTCTGTTCGGGAGCCGCAGCCTCGAGCAGAAGGCGGTGCGCAGCGCGTGGAAGGCGGTGGGGCTCCCGGCATGAAGATCCGCTATCGGGAGGCGGGCGGCGTCGCGGGACTGTCGCGGGGGTGCGACGTCGACACCGCCTCCCTGCCGGAAGAGGAGGCACGCCGGGTCTTCGCCATGGTCCAGCGGGCCGGGCTCGGGGAGAGCCACGCCGAGGGGCCGGCGGAGGCGCGGGATCTCATCGGCTACGAGATCTTGATCGAGCACGAGGCGGGACGGACCCTCGTCCGGTTCGACGACGCGTCGGTTCCCGCCGCCGCCGAAGAGCTCCTCGCCTACCTGCAGGGACGGACCCGGCCGATTCCTCTCGACTAGGGGGTCCCGCCTGGAAAGGACCCCCGGAGGGCGGGGGGCTCAACCCCACCCTCCGGAGGCTGGCGGCCCGGCGGCCTATTCCGCGCCACCGGGAACCCGCCATGGTTCGCGTTGAAACCACGTCGAGCCGGGTCCGCGGATGGGAGCACCTCAGGCCTCCTGGTCGCCGCGCCCTCGGGGGGCGCGCTGCTGCGGCACCGCCGGACCCACGGTCTCGGCTCACTGCACTAGTAAGCCCGGGCCCCGCAGAAGGCAACTTAGATTTTTCTTGGATTTCTCGGGGCGGCCAGAACCCGAGCCTCACCTCGCTCCGGCCCGGCGCGTGGTGGCTGCGTGGTGACTGGGCCTGCCGCACGCCCCCCTGACCGGCCGTGCGCGCCTCGCCCCCGGTCAGCGGTCGGGCGTCTTCTCGAACACGAAGAAGTGCTGGGTGGGGAGGAACTCGTGGCGCGCCACGAGCCGGTACCCGGCGGGCTCCCACTCTCGGAGCACCTGCTCGGGCGACATGCGGTGGTCCTGCTTGATGTGGACCGCGGAGAGCCCTTCGAGCCGGTACTCGAGCAGGGCGATCCTCCCGTCTGGCTTCAGGGCCTCGCGCATCTTCGCCAGCATGGCCCTGGGTTGCTGGAACTCGTGATAGACGTCCACGAGGAGGATCCAGTCGAGGCGACCCGGGGGGAGCCTCGGGTCGTCGTTCCGACCGAGCACGGGCTCGACGTTCGTGAGGCCCTCCTCCTTGACGCGCTCGCGGAGGAGGCGGAGCATCTCGGACTGGATGTCCACCGCGTACACGCGCCCGCTGGGCGCAACGGCCCGGGCCATCCGCCGCGCGAAGTAGCCGGTTCCGGACCCGATGTCGGCGACCACGTCGCCGTCCTCGAGGCCCATGGTCCGGATCACCTCATCGGGGCGCTGCTCCTCGTCGCGCCCCGAACGCTCGAGCCAGTCCGCGCCGAGCCAGCTCATGACCTGCGCCGGGCGGCGCTCGCCGTCCGGAGCTGCGGACGCGGGCACGAGGACCACGCCCGGGATCAGGGCGAGAGCCAGGACTGCGGCGAGGAGGAGTGTGTGCCGGGGCGCGAGCGAGCGTCCCTCCGGCATTCTTGACATGAGCATGGGGAGAGCTCCGGCGCCGGCCGCCCCCGAGCACCGGCTCCTTCATCGTCGCACGGAATGCCCCGCGGCAGGGTCCGCCTATGATGGGATCAGGCATGCTCGGGCCGGTCTCCCTCGCGCTGAACGGGCTCGCCGCGGTGGCGCTGCTCTCGGCTGCCGCGGGCGGGGACGACTCCTGGGTGCGCGTGCGCTCGCCCCACTTCGAGGTCCTGAGCGACGCCGGCGAGGCGCCGGCTCGGGAAGCGGCCCGCCGGCTCGAGCGCTTGCGGGTCGTCCTGCGGCAGATCTTCCCCGCCGCCTCGGAGGTGCGGCGTCCCATCACCCTGCTCGTGCTCGAGGGCGAGGCCCGATTCTCCGGCCTGGCCCCCCGACGGAGCGACCGGGGGCCCGCCGGCCTGGGCGGCTTCTTCCAGGGAGGCGGCGAGCGGGACTACGCCGTGCTGCGTCTGTCTCCCCTCCAGCGAAGGCCCTTCGAGGCCGCCGAGCACGAGTACGCGCACCTCGTCCTGAACGCCGCCCTGCCCGCCCAGCCCGTGTGGGTGGCCGAGGGGCTCGCCGACTTGCTCAGCGGCGGTCTGCTCGACGAAGACGAGGCGCGGCTCGGCGCCGCACGGCCCGAGTACGAAGCGCTCCTCCGGGAGCGTTCCGGCCCCACGCTCGAGCGTCTCCTCGCGGTCGGCTACGACTCACCCGAGTACCGGGGTCACCCGGAGACGGAAGCGCTGTACGCGCGGTCCTGGGCGCTGGTGCGCTGGGTGGTCCACCGACGGGGCCTCCCGGGTCTGTGCTCTTTCCTCGAAGCCCTGGCCGCGGGCCACGAGCCGGTGGCGGCCTTCGCCGTTCACCTGGGCAGCCTGGCCGAGGCGGGGGCCACGCTCCTCGAGGTCCCTCCGACGCCGCTCCTCCTCGTGTCCGCGGGCGAACGGGTCGTTCCTCCCCTGGAGGTCGAGGCGCCCGCGGCCACCGCCGACGTCGAGCAACGCCTTGGCGATCTGCTCCTCCACTCCGGACGGTCGATGGCGGCCGAGAGCCATCTCGATCGTGCGCTCGCCGCGGACCCGGGTCACGTCTTCGACCAGCAGCCCGACCGGACCGAGGTCGCCCAGGTGCTGTCCAAGCTCTATCTGAAGCGCGGCGACCTCGACGCTGCCCGGCGAGTGCTCGCGCGGGCACGCGACGCCGCCCGAGATCCCACCGGCCGCTACCTGGCCAGCCACCAGCTCGCGCGCCTCGAGGGCTTCGACGGGGGAGCGGAAGGGGACATCCATCAGCCGGGGGTCGGGTTCGACGGGTCGTCGTCCGCGCGCGTGGGGAGGGTCAGAACCTTCCAGAAGAAGCGCGCCGTGAAGAGGATCACGACGGACCAGGTCGCCAGCAGCATGATCCAGGCCCCCGTCGTCATCTCTCCCCCCCCTCCCGCACCCGCCAGGCCCTCCACACGAGGAAGGCGCAGAGCAGGAACACGGCCATCAGCAGCGCCCGCGTGGCGTCCTCCACGAGCGCCCGGGTCACGTAGCCCTCGGCGTCGATCCACCGGTCGCTCCCCCCTACGTGCAGCACCTTCCCGATGACGCTGTCGGCGGCAAAGGGCCAGCCCTGTCCGGCCAGGAGCGAGGAGATCGCGGGGCCCCACTCCCCCTCCGGCTTGAACAGGGACCCGAGGAAGATGGCGAGGATGAAGACCGGCGTCACGTACTGGATGACGTAGCGGAACAGGACGGGCACGCGCATGTCCGCTCCCCGGGTGATCTCCTCCCATCCGCGGTCGATGCCGAAGATCCACGCGAACACGAACACCTCGCCCATGGCGAACACGACCAGGGCGAAGGTCCCGGTCCAGAAGTCGAACTCCCCGTGGGCTCCCCCGGGGTAGAGCCAGACCGTGAAGCCCCCGAGGAGCAGGGTGGCCAACCCGAAGGTGAGGGCGGCCCGACCACGCCGCACCCCGAGCTCGTCCTCGAGGAAGGCCGTGACCGGCTGGCCCATCGCCAGAGAAGAGGTGATGCCGGCGAAGAAGAGCAGACCGAACCACATCGCTCCCGCCAGGGGAGCGAACCATCCCCAGTGGTTGAAGAGTGTGGGCAGGCTCATGAAGCCCAGCCCGAAGCCGCCCCCGCCGGCGGTAGCGGCCTGGACCGCCTGGAGGCCGAGGTAGGCCGTGGAGATGGGGATCAGGAGGGAGCCCCCGAGCACGACCTCGACGAACTCGTTCATCCACCCCGCGGAGGCGGCGTTCAGGGCGATGTCCTGGCGCCGCCCCAGGTACGAGGCGTAGCAGTGGATGGAGCCCATCCCGACGGAGAGGGTGAAGAAGATCTGTCCGGCCGCGGCCAGCCACGTCGTGGGATTTCGCAGACCGGAGAGGTCCGGGTTCCACACGAAGTTGAGGCCATCGAGCGCGCTCTGCCGCACACCGGGGTCGCCCGGGGCGAGGCTGAGACCCCGCACCGCCAGCACCATCGCGAACAGGATCAGCAGGGGCATGCCGATCTTCGCCGCCACCTCCACACCCCTCTGGAGGCCCCGCGACAGGATCCAGACGTTGAGGGCGAGGGTGGCGACGAACCAGCCGAGCGCCTCGAGGGGCACGGCGAGGAGCGACCGCTCGTTCGCCCCCACGAAGGTCTCGAAGAACTTCCCGGGGTCGACGCTGCGGAAGGTGCCGGCCAGCGAGTGGAAGACGTAGGCCAGGGTCCAGGACTCGATGTAGCAGTAGTACGCGGCCACCGTCAGGTTCGTGAAGATCCCGAAGACCCCGAGGTACTTCAGCCAGCGGTACCGGCCCAGCCGGTCGAGCATGCCCGGGGCCGAGTGGTGCCCGAACTGCCCTCCGTGGCGGCCGATGGCCCACTCCACCCACAGGAGCGGGACCCCCATGAGCACGAAGGAGACCAGGTAGGGAATCAGGAAGGCCCCGCCCCCGTTCTGCGCCGCCTGCGCCGGGAAGCGCAGGAAGTTGCCGAGTCCCACCGCGTTGCCGGCCATGGCCAGCACCAGACCGACTCTCGAGCCCCACCCTTCGCGACGGCCCCCGTCCACCGTTCCCCCCATCCGACTCCCCGTCAGGATCCGGGCGCGCGCGGCGCCGCGGGACGCTGCATCAACACGGGCGCGGCGAACGCCACCAGGAAGACAGGCAGGACCAGCCGCGTCACGGCCCACTCGAACCCGGGCAGAGATGCGTGCTGCCGCGCGGCGAGAACGAGGTGGGTCACGTAGAGACCGTAGCCCAGAAGGAGCAGGGCGCCCTCCCAGCGGTCGATCCGCCGTCCGCTCGCGACGACCGGGAGGCAGGCGGCCGACACCACGATCATGACCGGCAGGTCGACGCGGAGGGCCATCGGGGAGACCGCGACCCCGGCGTGGCTCAGCAGAGCGCTCAGACCCAGCACCGCGAGAAGGTTGAAGATGTTGCTGCCCACCACGTTCCCCACCGCGATGTCACGCTCGCCCCTCAGGGCGGCGACGGTCGACGTGGCGGCCTCCGGCAGCGACGTGCCGGCGGCCACGACGGTAAGGCCGATCACGAGCTCGCTCACCCCGAGGGAGCGAGCCACGATCACGGCCGAGTCGACCAGCCACCGGGCCCCGAGCAGGAGCAGGAGCAGACCGGCAACGATGAGCGCCCCGTCCATCGCCAGCGCCCGCCGGCCCCGGTGGGGCGTCCCGACGAGCGCGGCCTCGAGCTCCCGGTACTCGGCCTCGACCACCGCGCTCTCGCGCCTTCCCAGTCGAATCGCGAGTACGGTGTAGGCGACCGCCCCCAGGAAGAGAAGCCCTCCGTCTGCCCGGCTCACCTGCCCGTCCCAGGCCACGGCCGCGGTCACGACGGAGGTCACGAGCATCAGTGGCACGTCCAGGCGCACCAGCTGCTGCGCAACGGCGAGCGGGACGATCAACGCCGAGAGCCCCAGGATCACGAGAACGTTGAAGATGTTGCTGCCCACCACGTTTCCGAGCGTGAGGTCCGGCTGGCCGCCGAGGGCCGAGGCGACGCTCACCGCCATCTCCGGGGAGCTCGTTCCGTAGGCGACGACGGTGAGGCCGATGATCAGCGGGGAAACCCCGAGCACCACTGCGAGTCGAGCGGCCCCGCGCACGAGCAGATCCGCTCCGGCGATCAGGAGAGCCAGCCCGGCGGCCAGGGTCAGCCCGGCGAAGACCATGCGCTCGACCTCCCGTCAGCGGGGCGCGAGCCCGACGACCACCAGCCCGACGTCCGGGGGCAGCGAGCGGTACAGGGCGGCGGCGTCCTCGGCGGACATCCGCAGCCGGATCCGGACACGCACGGGGCCCGAAGCCCGGAACGCGCTCAGGATGTCGTCGGCCCGCAGCGCCGCCGCGTCCACAGCCCGCTGGAGCAGGCCGCGGTTGCGGCCCCCGTCGTCCGCCGTCACCTCGACGGTCGGTCCCGCGGCGAAGACGACGCGGTATCGCGCCGGCACCGAGTAGGCCTCCTCCGCCGTCGGAGGGATGGGCGGGGGCGAGGGCTCCGCCGCCGCCTCGTCCTCGCGCGGGGAGGGCGTCGGCGCCATGACCTCGGTGCGGTCCCGCTCACGTGCGGGGTCCAGCCTCCCCCCGGCCCAGCTCTGCCGCTCCCAGTCGGGCGGCGGTGGGCGTCTCCAGAAGAGGACCCGGGGCGACGCGGTCTCGAGCGCTTCGAGCGCGTGGTCCTGGAGAGAGACGCCCTCGAGCATCAGCGAGAGCTGACGACGCCGCACGTCCAGCCTCAGGTAGAAACCCTCTCCCCGGGCGAGGTCAAGCTCCGCGCGCAGGACGGCGGTCTCGCGCTCCAGGGAGGTCCGGAGGTCCGGAGGCCCCTCCGGCGCGTCGAGCGCCACCACGCGTGCGGCGGCGGCCAGGGTCAGGATCAGGGCGAGAGTCCAAGGGGGGCGCACGCGGACCTCAGTAGATAAAGACCCGGCCGCCGAGGGGAACGGCCCGGTAGATCTCGCGCAGGGGCTCTCGTCCGACGCGGATGCAGCCGTGGCTGACCGGCCGGCCGATCAGGCGCTCGTACAGGGTGCCGTGGATCATGTAGCCGTTGCCGAAGTAGAGCGCGTACTCTCCGAGGACCCCGTACTCGAAGCGCTCACCGGGGTCGCGGGGGATGGGCTGGCCCTCTTCGACGAAAGCCCAGTCGGGCTTCTTCCACACCGGGTTCCGAAGCTTCGACCGCACGGAGAACGCGCCGCGTGGGGTGTCGAAGACCCAGACGCGGCCGCCGGCCGACTCCCGAAGGACGAGCCCGGAGCCCGCCGAGCACGGGGCTTCGAGCACCTGCTCGCCGCTGTTCATGAGCCGGATCTGGTTGTGGGTCTGGTCGATGATGACGTAGCTCCCACGGGGCACGAGGCGCCGGAGTCGGGCGGTCAGCCCCCGGGCCTCGCCGAGAGCCCGCCCCAGGTCGCGATCCGGACGCGGCCCGGCCGCCGTCTCGACCGACACCACGTCCGGGCCGGCCGACGCGGGCTGGTAGTGGTAGCCCGTGCCCGCGAGAACGAAGAGGAGACCCATCCCCGCGCCGATCACGATCCCGACCGCCGGCACGGCGAGCAGCCGGCGCACGAGGGTCACCCGGTCCGGCCGCAAGGGAGCGGGCCGTTGCGGGAAGTCGGGGGCTTCCGTGCTCATCGGATGGCCTCCCCTGTCTCCAGTCGACCGACCAGGTCGGAGAAGGTCCCGTTGGCGCCGTCCCCGCCGACGATGGTGACCCAGGAGCCGACCTCGAGGCGGGCAAAGAGGACGTCCATGTGCTCGTTGGACACGGCCACGCAGCCGTCGGTCCAGTTCCGCCCGCGCCCCCCCTCGCCGTGGATCTCGATGAGTCCACCCGACTGCGCACCCTTCGGGATCTCCCCCGACCGCCGGGCTTCGGCGAGGCGCCGGCGATCGGCCTCGTTCGGGTAGTCCAGGAGCAGCGCCTTGTGGTAGCGGGTGCGCCCCGGACCCTTGCGGGCGACGACGCGGTAGCGACCCTCCGGGGTGGCTCGGTCGCCGGCCCGGAGCTTGCGCCCCATCGCGTTGGAGCCGATGTCGACGGGGTAAGTGCGGACCGCACGGCCGCCCTCGAGAAGTCGCAGCTCGTTGCGCTCCTTGAACACCACGACGGCGCTGCGGCGACTGGCGCGGGACCAGGCCACCGTCTCCGCAATCCAGCGGTTCCAGGTGCGGACCTGCTCTGTCGAGGTGTATCGCCGCGCGCGCTGGAGGGCGGGGCCCAGGGCCTGGCCCAGCTCCTGGCGGCCGGCGTCCGCGCGCGCCGCCGCGAGGGCGTACTCCTCCACCGCGAGCAGCGATCGGGCTTCGGCGACGAGGAAGCGCGCACGGGCCAGGTGGACCCGCTCCTCGCGGGGCAGCGCCGTCGCCGCCGCCAGCCCGTCAGACGCCGCCAGAAGGCCCGCCGCCTCCTCGACGGCATCGGTCCCTTCTGTCCGCGCGGCCACGAGGCGCTCCTCGCCCAGATCCCGAGCCCGACGAGCCTTGACCTCGGCGGACCAGAGCCGTCCGGCGGCGGCCGTGTAGTCCCGCCGGGGCCAGAGCCGGCGTCCCTGGGCCTCGTAGTCGGCTTGCCCCTCGGCGAGCGCGCGCATGGCCTCTCTCAGCTCTTCGGGCGCCCAGAGCGCGGCCGGGCCCGCGCGCGCCGCCTCGAGCGCCGCCTGCGCGGACCCGAGACGCTCCTCGGGCGGGAGCGTGCGGCCGCTGAGAGCAGCGACGGCGACGGCGTGAGTCGCCACGACCAGGCCCAGCAGGGCCACGACAATCCCGCCCCGGCGCGCGGCGCGTCGACCGCGACGCCCGGCTGCATCGAACACGACGAGGTTCCTGTGAATGAGCTGGAGAAGGGGACGCGGTGGCCCTCAGGTCGCCGCGCCCCCGGATGGGTAGGGAGTGTGTGGCTACCGCCGCGCGGCCGCCTTGGCGTCCAGCGCGGCCTGGATGTCGGCCCTGACGCCGTCCACGGTCTGCTGGGCGGCCTGGGCCTTGGCCAGGGCTTCCTTGTAGCGACCCGCCGCGAAGGCGGCGTCGAAGTCGGCGAGACCCGCCTCGACCCCCGCGAGGTCGGACTTCATCGCCTCGATGTCGGCCTGCGTGCCCTTGCCCTTCGGGGCCTTGGCCAGCATCTCGCCCGTCTCGGCCAGGCTCGTCCGCACGGTCTCGACCAGGGTCGAGGCCTCCTGCTTTGCGGCCTCACGGCCGGTCTGGGCGTCGCTCGTGGCTTTCTCCGCCGCCGTCTGCGCTGCGGTCGCGAGCTCGGTGGCCTTCTTGTAGGAGCGGGTGAGGGCGAACGCCTCGCCCTGGGCCTTGAGCTCGGCGTCCAGGGCGGCAACGGCGTTCTCCGCCGCCGCGAGCGACTCGGCGGCGTAGTCGGCGGCCTCGCTCGTCCGTGCCGTCTCCAGCGCGGTGTGTGCTGCGTTCACGACGTCCGTCGGGGGCTGGGCGCAGCCCGCTGCGAGCAGGGGGATGCCCACCACCATCGCGAATCCCGAAAGCGTCTTCTTCATCTGTGTGTCTGCTCCGGACCCTTGAGCGGGCCGGTCCTCGAGTTGTCCGCGCGACATCCGGTTCCTCGAGGCGGACGCTCTCGAGAGCCGGGGGGACAGGACCGTCCTGCCCTCGGGTCTCCCTATAGCAACGTTCGTACCGTCTGCCCCGGAAGCCCGAGGTTTTCGACAAGCGCCTTTCTTTCATGGGGATGGCAGGATCGGTGGGGCGCGCGCCTCTCGAGCGGGCGCCGTGCGAGATCGGGTGCTCACTTCCGATTCGACGAGACCGGTCCCTTGAACGACTCCTTGCGGAGCCCGTGGCGCCTCATGAGCGCGTAGAGCGAGCGCTCGTTCAGGCCCGCACGCCGGGCGGTGGGACCGACGCGCCCGCCGGTCGCCCGGAGGAGCGCCGACAGGTACGCCCGCTCGACCTCGGCCACCGCCTCGCTCCGGACCTCCTTGAGCGAGCGCTCGATCCACTCGCTTCCGTCCACCGGCGCCCGCGCCGCCGCCGGCACCGGTGGACCCGGCGCCCCCACCATGGACGGGGGGAGGTCGGCGAGTCCGATCTCGTGCCCGGCGCATAGAAGCACTGCCCGCTCGATCACGTTGACAAGCTCGCGGACGTTTCCGGGCCACGAGTGCCGCTCCAGGGCGGCCAGCGCCTCGCCGGCGACCTGGCGAACGGGGCGCCCGAGGTGCCCACGGAAGTGCTCGAGAGAGGCGTCCACCAGGGCCGGGATGTCCTCGCGTCGCTCACGCAGCGGCGGGACGGTCAGCGTGACCACGGCGAGGCGGTAGTAGAGGTCTGCCCGGAAGCGACGCGCGTGGATCTCGGCATCCAGATCGCGGTGGGTGGCCGCCATCACGCGCACGTGGACCCCGATCGGGCGCTCGCCCCCGACCCTCTGGATGGTCCTCTCCTGCAGCACCCGCAGGAGCTTCACCTGGACGTGCGCCGGGAGGTCGCCGATCTCGTCGAGGAAGATCGTGCCCCCGTGGGCGATCTCGAAGTAGCCCCGGCGCTGCCGCGAGGCGCCGGTGAAGGCGCCCTGCTCGTGGCCGAACAGCTCGCTCTCGAGGAGGGTATCGGGAAGGGCGGCACAGCTGACGGGTATGAAGGGGCCGGCCCCCCGGGGTCCGTCCGCGTGGATGGCCCGGGCCAGGCGCTCCTTGCCCACCCCGGTCTCGCCGAGCAGGAGGATCGAGCTGTCGGACCGGACCACCCGCCGGGCGAGTGACAGGAACTGCTGCATGGCGGGGCTCTTCTGGACCAGCCCGTCCAGACCCGTCCGGCGCTCGGGTCCCGGGTCACGCAGTCGCCGCAAGGCGTCGTCGCGCGACCGTCTCAGGAGGGCGGACAGGGTCTCGCCGAGGGCGCCGTCGGACAGCCCCTGATAGACGACGGCGATGCAGCCCGCAGCCAGGAGCGCCGCTCGCGCGCCCGGATCCTCGACTTCGACGATCACCATCACCTCGGGGCGCTCCGGAAGCTCCCGGATGGACGCGATGGCCGGCCCCACCGGCTCGGGGAGCATCGCCCGGCTCACGATGACAACGTCCACGTCCTCGCGGGGAAGCCGCGCCCACAGGGATCGGCTGGCCCGTGCGATCGACACCTCGACCTCGGGGCCGCCGACGAGCCGGCGCAGACGGGTCGCCAGCGAGCCGGGCTCGACGGCGAGGAGGACTCTCAGGATCATGATCGGCAGATCGTCGCCGAAATTTTCGGCAGATTCCACCCTATTTGGGGTGAGCCGACGCGACACCGCCGTCGCTCTGCCTCGCGAGCCCGTCCGGATGTCGTTCCACTCGCTCCGCTTAGGCCTCCGGACGGGCACACCGAGGCGCTGACCACGCTCTCCATCCCCTCGGAGAGGGCACGAGCGATGCCGAGAAGGCGCGCGGCAGACCGCCGCGCGTCTTGCGGTCGCCCCGCTCAGAGAGCCGGCCCTACTCGGGCGTCTGCTCCGCGCCCCACAGCCGGGGGTCGGCGCCCCGACTCTTGCGCCACTCGTCGCGCCAGCGGTGGATCTCCACGACCCCGGTAAAGGGGCGGGGCTGGCGTGAGGCCCGGTCCGGGATGGGTGGGAGCGCTCTGAGCGGCGGCGCCTTGTACCAGTAGGCCACGCTGGCGAGGTCCAGGGTCAGGCAGTTGGCGTGTCCGTGCTCGATGGTGAAACGGAAGGCCTCGTCGAAGTAGAGCGGGTCGGAGATGTGGAAGCGGTAGACGTGGGTCCGGCCCATCCAGCCGACGTCGTCGTTGACGCGGGCGTAGCCGTAGTAGGGGTGCGAGAAGAGCGTCTTCGGGGACCAGGAGGTGTTGAAGTAGTCCTCGGTCCCGGTGCCGTTCAGCCGGGGGCGGGGCTCCTCGTCGATGAAGATCATGTCGTCGCCCTCCCCATACCACATCGGCCCAGGGGAGTGGACGTAGTAGTTGACGCCGACGAAGTGGCCCTTGCCGCGGGTGTCGAGGACCAGGTAGTTTCCCTCCCCGCCGGGGTTCTTCCCCGTCTCGCCGAGGGTCCCCCACTCGTTCTCACCCTCAGGCAAGGCCTCGGTCAGCTCGTGGTTGTACCAGGCGTGAAAACGGCCGGTGGCCTCCGGCAGCGCCGGCAGCTCGACGTAGTCCACGTAGTAGTAGAAGGCCTGGATCGTCTGCTCTGACTGGTTCTCGATCTCCATCCGTGCCCCGTTGGCGAAGGGCATCGCCCAGTAGGAGACCAGGCCCCGGCCCTGGCGCGGCCCGGCCGCGAGGGGAAGGCTGGAGAACGGGTACGACTCGTCCCAGCCCTGGCCGAAGAAGGGCCCGATGGGCGAGTCCACCGAGGGGAAGTCGCTCCCGTCCCAGTACATCCTGATCACGATGTCGTTGCGGCTCAGCTCCGGAGGCGGCGGGGCGATTGTGATCCAGATGTGGTTGACGATCCCGGCCCCGGGGACGTTGAAGATCTCGCGCGTCTCGCCGACACCGATGTTCTCGATGCGGTCGTTGTTCCCGCCGGAGCGATCGTGGCTGCTCACGCGGCGCGAGGTCACGTCCTCCCGAATCCGGACGAGGTCGGCCAGGTCGCCGCCGAGAGCCTGAGCCGAGGCGTGAAGAGGCGACGAGGCCAGGATGAACGCGAGAAGGGCTCGCAGACTCGTTTGCATGTGGATCCTCCCTGGGTTGCCGTCACACGCCGGGATCCTATCCGACTCCCGCGGCCCAGCGAATGCACCCTTCCCCCGCCCCGAGCGCCGAGGTAGGATGCCTCCGTCGTCGCCGCCGCAGCGACAGCCAACGGGAGGTGATCATGCCGGGCCCCGTCAGCCGTCGGTCATTCCTCGAGACGAGCGCCGCCACCGCCGCCACCACCATCGTGGCCCGTCGAGCCCTGGGTGGGCCGAGGTTCGTCCCGCCCTCCGACAAGATCAACGTGGGCTACGTCGGGTCCGGGACCCAGGGCCTCCGCCAGCTCATGCCCGCGCTGAAGCACGTCGATCTGAAGATCACCGCGGTCTGCGACCCGAACCGCAAGAGCGACGACTACATCGGGTGGTCGGCGACCGAGCTGCGAGACAAGGTGCGGGCCTTCCTCGGCGACCCCTCGTGGGGCAGGCGGCGCGGGGCGCGCTGTGCGGGCGCGAGGTGGGCCAGGAGATCGTGGACCGGCACTACGACGCCTCGAGCGGAGGCGGGCTGCCACACCTACGCGGACTTCCGCGAGATGCTGGCGAAGGAGAAGGACCTCGACGCCGTCTACATCATGACCCCCGATCACCTCCACGCCACCGTGGCCCTGGCCGCCATGAAGGCGGGCAAGCACGTCATCGTGCACAAGCCGCTGGGCAACGTGCTGCGGGAGGCGCGTCTCGTCGTCCGCGGCCGCGCGCCGAGACCGGGCCTCGGGACCCACATGTTCTGCGCGGCGGGACAGGAGTCGACGGCGCAGATCTGTCCGAGTGGATCTGGAACGGCGCCATCGGGCCGGTCCGCGAGGTTCACAACTGGTCGTCACGGCCCTTCTGGCCCCAGGGCATGACGAGCGTGCCCCCGGAGGCCAAGGTCCCGAAGGGCTTCGAGTGGGACCTCTGGCTCGGGCCCGTGCCCCATCGGCCCTACAGCCCCCGGTACACCCACGCCGTCTTCCGGGGCTGGTACGACTTCGGGACCGGCGCCCTGGGGGACATGGGCCACTACGCCTTCTACCAGATCTTCAAGATCCTGAAGCTGGGCGCTCCGACTCACGATCGAAGCCAGCCGCAGCCAGTCCTACGAGATCGAGGACTTCCTCTGGGTGAAGCAGGAGAACCTGCTCTCCTACCCCCGGGCCTCCATCGATCCGCTGGGAGTTCCCGGCAGCGGGAGGGCATGCCGCCGATGGCCCTGCACTGGTACGACGGGGGCCTGCGCCCGCCCATGCCTTCCGCGAGCTCGAGGCGGACGGCGAGGAGATGCCGGCCGAGGGGATGCTCTTCGTCGGAGACGACGGGAAGATCCTGGCCGGGTTCACCGGGGACGAGCCCCGCCTCATCCCGAAGAAGAGGATGGAGATGTTCAAGGCCCCTCCCCGCGACGCTCGCAGCGCCCCTCGGAGGAGCTGGATCAGTGGGTCCGAGCCTGTCGGGGCGAAGCCCCGTCGGACGCGAGCTTCACGTCGGTCGCCCTCTTCGCGGAGACGATCCTGCTGGGCAACATCGCGCTGCGGGTCCCGAAGAAGCTCCGCTGGAACGCCGAGAAGGGCCGGTTCGTCGACGCCCCGGAGGCCGACGCCCTCATGACCCGCGAGTACCGTGAGGGCTGGGAGCTCTAGGACACGACCCGCCGCCAGACCGCGGCCTGCCGGCTCTCGTAGACGACCGCGCCCTCCTGCTCGAAACGGAAGGCGTACTTCACGTACAGGTTGTCGCGGAGGCGCCGCACCTGCGTGGCCCGGCACTCGGCCCGCAGCGGCGGCCCGATGGTGACGAGCCGGCCGAATCGGGCCTCCTGGATGTTCGTGCCGAAGCCGATCCAGCCGTCGTCCTGGCGCAGGTCGAGCACGAAGTACGCGTGCGCGTAGCCCAGCATCCCCGTCAAGTGGACCATGACCCCGGCCGCCACGTGGAGGGGATGCCGCTCCGGGTGCACCCGCTGGTGGACGGTGAGGGGCAGGGCCTCGTGGGTCGGCATCCGGGCGACGACGCGACTCCCCTCGCGGTCGACCTCCAGGATCTCGTCGATGAGGATCGCCTCGGGAGCGTAGGGACAGTCGGCGACGAAGCCCGGGTCGAGCACCGGTCGAGTGTACAAGACGGTTCATCGCGGGCGGGCGGCATGAGCCAAAAGGCTCAGGCCGGCGGCAAGGGGCTCTCGTAGACTCGAGCTGTCGAGGAGGAGCCGACATGGTCATCCGGCGTCTGCCCGCGGAGCTGGCCGACGTGGTTCGGCGCGTTGCCCACTACCCGCACGGCCTGGGGTTCCTGCATCAGGCCTGGATCGACAGCGTGGCGGTGACGCTGGGAGTGCACCCCTTCGCGGTGGACGCCACCCGCGCCCTGCTCGAGACCCCCTGGGGACGCGCGGAGCTGATCGAGGCGGTGCGCCGTGAGCGGGAGCGGGAGCGGCCGCGGCCCCGCACTCCGAACCTGCGCACGCTGCACGACTGCGAGCGGCGCGCCCGGACGCTGATCGAGGCGGCGCGCGAGGACGCGCGAGGCCTGGAGTTTCTCCGGGAGGGCCCGCCCGAGGGGGTCGCGGAGGAGTACCACGTCCACCCGTACCTGGTCTTCCGGGCGCGCGGCCTCCTCGAGCGCGGCGCGCTCGTCGAGGAGAGTCACCCGGTCACCGTGCCGGACTAGGCCCGGGCCGCTCGCCCGGGAGGAGGAGCGATGGAGGTCGGAATCGCCGGGTACGGCGCCTACGTTCCCCGTCACCGGATCAAGGTCGAGGAGATCGCGAAGGTGTGGGGCACCGACGCACCCTCCTACAAGAAGGGACTGCGGCTGCAGGAGAAGTCCGTGCCCGCCCCCGACCAGGACACCATCACCATGTCCGTCGAGGCCGCCCGCCACGCCCTCGCGCGCTCCGGGACCGACCCCCAGCGCCTGGGTGCGGTGTACGTGGGGTCGGAGTCGCATCCCTACGCGGTCAAGCCGAGCGGGACGGTCGTCGCCGAGGCGATCGGGGCCACTCCCGAGGTGCACTGCGCCGACTTCGAGTTCGCCTGCAAGGCGGGGACGGAGGGGATGTTCGTCGGGCTCTCCCTCGTCCGCTCCGGCGACGTCGAGACCGCGCTGGCCATCGGGGCCGACACCTCCCAGGGCGCCCCCGGGGACGCGCTCGAGTACTCGGCCTCGGCGGGGGCGGCGGCCTTCGTCCTGGCCCGCGAGGGCCTGGCCGCGGTCTGCGAGCACACCTACGCGTACATGACCGACACCCCGGACTTCTGGAGGCGCGAGTACCAGCACTACCCGCGCCACGCCGGGCGCTTCACCGGCGAGCCTGCGTACTTCAAGCACGTCCTCTCCTGTGCACGCGGGATCATGGAGAGAAGCGGCACCTCGCCCGACGACTTCCGCTGGGCCGTCTTCCACCAGCCCAACGGGAAGTTCCCCCTGCGGGCGGCGAAGGAGCTGGGCTTCCCGAAGGAGAAGGTGGATCAGGGTCTCCTGTGTCCGGTGATCGGCAACACCTACTCGGGCTCGTCACCCATGGGTCTCACCGCGGTGCTCGACGTGGCCGCGCCCGGCGACCGCATCCTCATGGTGAGCTACGGCTCCGGGGCGGGCAGCGACGGCTTCATCTGGCGCGTCGAGGAGCGGATCCGCGAGGTCCAGGACCTCGCACCCGAAGACCCGCGATCAGATCGAGGACCACCCTCGCTATCTCGACTACGGGACGTACGCCAAGTTCCGCGGCAAGATCCTCCGCGCCGCCGAGTAGAACGGAGCGAACGCCATGCGCGATGTGGCCGTGATCGGAGTCGGGATGAACCGCTGGGGCGAGCTCTGGGAGAAGTCGCTCCGCCAGATCTGGACCGAGGCTGCTCTCGAGGCCGTCGACGACGCCGGCGTCGACACCGTGGGCGCGATGTACGTCGGGTGCATGAGCAGCGGCCTCTTCGTGGGGCAGGAGCACCTGGGCGCGCTCCTCGCCGATCAGCTGGGGCTGGGGCCCATCCCGGGCGTCCGCGTCGAGTCGGCGTGCGCGTCGGGCGGGCTCGCGCTCCGCCAGGCCTGGATGGACGTGGCCTCGGGGCTCCACGACGTGGTCCTCGCCACAGGCGTCGAGAAGATGACCGACGTGGACGGCGGGGCGGCCACCGACGCCCTGGCCACCGCCGCCGACCAGGAGTACGAGAGCTATCACGGCGTCACCTTCCCGGGCCTGTACGGGATGATGGCGCACGCCCACATGCACCAGCACCGGACCACCCGCCGCCAGCTCTCGGCGGTCGCGGTCAAGAACCACCGCCACGGTGCGCTCAACCCCCTGGCGCAGTTCCCCCAGGAGATCACGGTCGAGCAGGTGGAGGAGTCGGTGCTCGTGGCCGATCCGCTCCGCATCCTCGACTGCTCACCCATCACCGACGGGGCGGCGGCAGTGGTGCTGGCCCCCCTGGACCGGGCCTCCTCGTGGACGAAGCAGCCGCTGGTCCGGATCGCTGCCTCGGCCCATGCCACCGACTCCATCGCGCTCCACGAGCGCGACGAGCTCGCCTGGCTCGGCTCCACCGAGCGCGCGGCCCGGCTCGCCTACGCGGAAGCCGGGATCACACCGGAGGACCTCTCCTTCTGCGAGGTCCACGACTGCTTCACCATCGCCGAGATCATGGTGATCGAGGCGCTGGGGATCGCGCCGCGGGGTTGCGGCGGGTCGGAAGCGGAGTCGGGAGCGACGGCCCTCGGAGGAAAGCTGCCGGTCAATCCCTCCGGCGGGCTCAAGTCGAAGGGACACCCGGTGGGGGCGACCGGGATCGCGCAGGTGCGGGAGGCCGTCCTCCAGCTCCGAGGGCAGGCCGGCGAGCGCCAGGTGAAGGACGCCCACTGGGGCCTCACGCAGAACATGGGCGGCACCGGCGCGAGCACGGTGGTGCACGTCTTCGAGCGCGTGTGACGGAGGAGGGGACATGATCGGCTCGGCACGCTACTGGCGCGAGACCCCGCAGCGCTACCGTTACGAGGCCGCCCGCTGCACCGAGTGCGGCCAGGTCTTCTTTCCCCCGCGCACCGTCTGCCATCGCTGCCGGGGGCGGACGTTCGAGAAGACGACCCTCGGCCGCGAGGGCACCCTCGAGACCTTCACCATCATCCGCGTCGCCCCGAGCGGCTTCGTCGACCAGGCCCCCTACGCGGTGGGCATCGTGTCCCTGCCCGGCGGGGTCAAGGTGACGGCGCAGATCGTGGACGGCGATCCGGAGGAGATCGAGATCGGCGACCGGTTGAGGCTCGAGTTCCGGCGTGTCCGACAGGACGGTGAGGCCGGGATCCTCTGCTACGGGTACAAGTTCGTGCCGGTGCGAGGGCACTGACTCGCACGCCATCTTCGCCGCTCGCTCTCGGGCCCGACCAGGCACCTCGCTGGCCCGGGAGACGCGCTCTTCGCCATCGTAGTCCCTGAGGGAGGCGGGAGAGACGATCGAGTCCCCGGAGGTGAAGGGGTACCTTGGCTGGCTCGCCGGCATGCTGAAGGCGGAGTGACAGGGCGCAGACCGGGGGCTCTTTGGCGGCCTCGTCTATCTTGTTCCTGATGAGCGGTTTGACCGGCCGCCCCGATGAGCTCAAAAAACCGGGTGCAACCCTCTTGACTCGGCAAGGTGGCACGAGGTACCAAGTGCGCATCATGGACAAGAAGATCCCCTCCCTCCTCGCGGCGGTTCTCGCGACGGCGCTCCCCCTGGCCCAGGCGCAGGAGCAGCCCGCCCCGTCCACGCTCAAGATCGCCTTCATCGCGAAGAGCTACGCCAACCCGGTGTTCGTGGCCGCCCACCGTGGGGCGCAGGACGCCGCCAAGGAGTACTCGACGAAGAAGGACATTCCGGTGGAGGTGTTGGTCCTCACCCCCACGGGGGAGGACCCCGCCCAGCAGGCGGAGCGCATCGGAAAGGCTGTGGAGCAGGGTGCTCAGGCCATCGCCGTGGCCGCCTCGGAGGCGGCCTCCGTCGCGAAAGCGATCGACGATGCGGTGGCCGCGGGTGTTGCGGTCATGACGTTCGATGTCGACCTTCCCGAGTCCCGGCGTTTCGCCTACTACGGCGCCGACAACGAGAAGGCGGGAGAGGAGATCCTCGAGGAGCTCTCGACGCTCCTGGGAGGCTCCGGCAAGGTGGCGATCCTGGCCGGGAATCCCGACGCCCCCAACCTCCAGCAGCGCGTGGCGGGCGTCGAGGCTGCGGCCCGGCGACACCCGGACCTCGAGATCGTGGGCGTTTTCCATCATGTCGAGAGGCCCATCGATGCGGCGGCGGAGGTGCTTCGGGTCAACGAAGCCCACCCGGACATCAAGGGATGGGCGATGGTCGGCGGCTGGCCGATGTTCGAGTCGGCGCGCCGCCGGGATGTGCTGAGCGACCTGGAGGCCCGGGGCCAGAGGGTCGTGGCGGTCGACGCCCTGCCCGAGCAGCTTCGCTTCGTCGACACCGGGGTCGCGGTTCTTCTGGGACAGCCGGTCTACGATTGGGGCACCGTCAGCATCAGCACGATCGTGGACAAGCTCCACTTCAAGAAGGACGTTTCCGGCACGATCCCGATGAAGCTCGTGCGGGTCTCTCGCGAAAACCTGGAGGAGTGGGCGGCTCAGCTGCGCGACTGGGGCTTCAGCAAGATCAACGAGGAGTACCTTCCCGAGTAGACGGCGCGGACTGCTCGCTCCACTCGCGAGGGGCGCCGATCGAGCCGTAGACCGGATCTCTCACGCCGCGGCCGGGGGGCACCCCCGCCGGCTACAATCCCATGATCACCTCATCCGCGTGATCGTGCTGCGGCGGTCGCACGCCGCGCAGCGCATCGGCTCAGGAAACCGACCGTGGCCGGCATCGACTACGCCATCGTAGGCGCCTACCTGATCCTGGCGATCGGGGTCGGCATCGCCTTCCGGGAGAGGGCCTCGGCGAGCACCGTCGACTTCTTCATCGGCGGACGCGGCATGCCGTGGTGGCTGGTCGGGACGTCGATCGCGGCCACGACCTACGCCGCCGACACGCCCCTCGCGGTCACCGAGATGACCCGCGAGTACGGTCTCTGGCGCAACTGGTACTGGTGGAACATCACGATCTACCACGTCCTGGTCATCTTCCTGTTCGCCCGCCTCTGGCGGAGGGCGAACGTGATCACCGAGAACGAGCTGCTGGAGATCCGCTACGAGGGGACCTCGGCGGCCGTCCTGCGCGGTTTCAAGGCGGGCTACTCTGCCATCGTCCTCAACCTGCTCATCATGGGATGGGTCATCCGAGCGGTCTCCAGCGTCTTCTCGACCCTGCTGGGGGTCGACGAGTGGGCGACCATCGTCGTCTGCCTGCTCGTGGCGGTGACCTACTCCACCCTCTCCGGCTACTACGGGGTCGTGGCGACGGACCTGGTCCAGTTCTTCATCGCCATCGGGGGCTCGGTCTATCTGGCGGTGGTCGCGGTCCGGCACGTCGGGGGCCTGGCCGCTCTCCGGACCGCGGTCCTGTCCTCGAAGGGGGACGGCTTCCTCGACTTCACGCCCGCCCTGGACCTGAGCGCGGGATGGAGCAGCGACTTCCTGGGGTTGGCCCTCTTCCTGGGGGTGATGTGGTGGGCTCACCCGTCTGCGGACGGAGGCGGCTACGTGATCCAGAGGATCTCGTCGTGCCGCGACGAGGACCACGCGGTCTGGGCCATCCTGCTCTCCTCGGTGGTGACGGTCTTGCGGGCCTGGCCCTGGATCCTCGTGGCGGTGGTGTCCATCCCGATGTTTCCCGACCTGGGCCAGCACCCCCTGGGGCACACCGCGGCGTATCCCCTGGTCATGGACGCCCTGCTGGGTCCGGGCTTCAAGGGGTTTCTCGTGACCGCCTTCCTGGCCGCGTTCATGTCCACCATCGACACCCACCTGAACTGGGGGGCCTCCTACATCACGATCGATCTCTACAAGCGCTTTCTCAGGCCGCGTGCCGACGAGCGTCACTACGTGCTCTTCTCGAAGGCCGCAATGGTGGTGCTGATGGCGGGAGCCGGCCTCACCGCCACGGTGATCGGATCGATCTCCGCGGCCTGGGAGTTCGCGTTCCTCATGGGCTGCGGAATCGGCCTGGTCCTGATCCTTCGCTGGTTCTGGTGGAGGATCAACGCTACCAGCGAGATCGTAGCGCTCGGGTCGTCGACCCTGCTGGCCTTCGCGAACCTGCTCCTCGTGCAGGTGGCACCGGACACCCCCGTCCTGGGCTTCACGATCCGCGAGCTGCCCTGGCACATCAAGGCGCTGGTCATCGTGCCGCTGACCACCGCGGCCTGGCTCGTGGCCACCTTCCTGACGCGACCGGTCTCGGCGGCACGGCTCACCGCCTTCTGCGAGCGCGTCTCCCCCGGGGGGGCCTGGGGCCCCGTCCCCCTGGAGTCCAGGGGCGGCGGGCGGGAGGTCCTGAATCGGGCCTTCGCCTGGAGCTGGATCGCCGGGGTGGCGATGATCGTGGGACTGAACCTGGGTCTCGGGGCGCTCCTGCTCGGCCGGCCGGTGCAGGGAACGCTCCTGATCGCCGGCGGCGTCGCGGGACTCGCGTGGATCGTCGCCGCCAGGGGCGTCGCCAGGGACGGACCCCGGGGCCAACGGGGACGAGACGGATGAGCGCCGCAGGCAAGATCGTCCTGATGGGCTCCGGCGAGCTGACGCCGACGATGGTCCCGGTTCATCGTGAGCTGCTGGGGCAGTTCGACGAGCCGCGGGCGGTGTTCCTGGACACGCCGGCCGGCTTTCAGCTGAACGTCGACCAGATCTCGCGCCGAGCGGAGGAGTACTTCCAGACGCGACTGCGGACCCCGCTGCAGGTCGCGTCCTTCAAGTCGGTCGAAGGGACGACCGCCTACGAGGCGGAGGAGGCCTTCCACCGGCTGCGGCAGGCCGACTACGTGCTCGTGGGCCCCGGAAGCCCGAGCTACGCCGTCCGGCAATGGCAGCAGACCAGGATCCCCGCGATCCTCCGGGAGATCGTCGCCGGGGGGGCGTGCCTGGTGGCGGCGAGCGCAGCGTCCCTGACCGTGGGGCGACTCACGCTGCCGGTCTACGAGATCTACAAGGTGGGTGAGCCGCCGCATTGGCTCGACGGGCTGAACCTTCTCTCCCACTTCGGCCTCGACCTGGTGGTCATCCCACACTGGAACAACGCCGAGGGGGGCAATCACGACACCCGGTTCTGCTACATGGGACGCCCGCGTTTCGAGCAGCTGGAGGACCTGTTGCCCGCGGGCCACGGAGTGATCGGCCTGGACGAGCACACCGCCTGCACCCTCGACATGAGGTCGGAGGAGGCCACGGTCGCGGGGCTCGGATCGGTCACGGTGCGGTGGGCCGGCGCGGAGACCGTCTTCGGGTCGGGCTCGCGGTTCCCGTTCTCCGTTCTCCGGGGACGGGCACCGGACGGTCGGGCGGTGACCACGCCTCCGGAGGGGGCGTCGGCGGGGGACGCGGGGGCGACGCCTTCGTTCTGGGCCGCGGTCCACGCCCTCGAGAGCGACGTCAAGTCGGCCCTGGACGCGCACCAGGGCCCACGGGCGGTGGGCGCGCTGCTGGATCTGGACCGGGCCATCTGGAGGGCCCGCGAGTCCGCGGAAGACAGCGAGCTCGTCTCGCAGGCGCGCGAGGTGCAGGCGGAGCTCCTGGTCCTCCTCGGCTCTCACGTCGAGTCGCTCCCCGGGAGCAGGGAGGAGTGCCTGGAGCCGCTGGTGAACGCGCTCCTCGAGCTGCGGGAACGACTGCGGCGAGACGGCCGCTGGACGGACGGGGACGCGATTCGCGAGACCCTGGCGCGGGCCCACGTCGTCGTCGAGGACACGCGCGACGGCCCTCGCTGGGAGGTCCGGTAGGCGGCATGGCTTCGGGGACCGTCGTCCTCGCGGCCCTGCCGGCGCCAGATCCACACGCGTGGTCGGGGGATCGTGGCATCATGCCCGGTCGAGGGAGGTTCTGAGCTGTGGCGCCCTCGCTCTGGAGCTGGCAGGACGAGGAGGCCGACCGCCTGCGCCGCGAGGGCAAGGGGGACCTGGCCCGCTTCTGGGACGACTTCGAAGAGATCGTCGGCAGTCAAGAGGCGCTCGAGCAGGCGGCGCAGAGGGCCCGCGAGCTCGACGAGCCGCGCTTCGAGCTGCTGTTCTGGCACTGGTACGTGCAACAGGGGCTCTTCCGCCTCTTCGCCAACCCGCAGGCCCTCGAGATGGCAGGAGAGCGCCTGGAGGCCCTAATAACGACGGCGCTCACTCCTCCCGCACGCTGAGGGTCACGGGCCCTACCAGCCCCGAAGGCCGGAGCGGCGCGTCCGCCTTGTAGGTCGGGATGGTCACGAACGCCACCTTCGTCGCCCCCGGCTGCTGGTCGCCGATGAGCCGGTTGGCCCAGAGATTGGCGACGCGAACCTCGATCGTGTTGCTCCCGTCCCGGGCGGCATCGCCGATCTCGAGCGTGTAGGGCGCCTTCCACACCGTCCCGACCATCACGCCGTTGACGCGCACCTCGGCGACGTCGCCGACGCGGCCCAGGTCGAGCCGGAGTGGCGTTCCCGGCTTCCACTCCTTCGGCGCGGCAAACGTCGAGGTCCAGGTCGAGACACCCGAGAAGTACCTGACGCCGGGGTCCTGGCTCTCGCTCAGCGACCCCGGTCCGGGAAGGGAGACCGAGGCGGGCGCGCCGCGACCGGGCTGGAACGCGACATCCCAGGGGCCGTCGAGGGATCCCGCCGCCCTCCAGGTCGGTGTCGCCACGGTCCGCGAGTCCGCCCTCGCCGGCTGACGGAAGACGACGAAGAACGAGTCCTCGGGCCCGAGCTCGAGCGGGACGACCGTCTCGCCGTTGTCGATGCGGTACGAGACGGCCTCGATCTCACCGGTGTCGGCCCTCCAGATCTCGGGCTCGTTGCCGGTCACGCGGAAGCGGGCCTCGACATTCTCCGTGCGCGTCTGGCGGTTGTTCAGGTAGTAGGCGTCGCCGTCGGCGAGCCGCCGGTGAAGAAAGAGGATCTCGCTGTCCGCGCCCGCGCTCGTCCGGAAGTCGGGCGCCACGCCGATCGACGCGAGCGCGGCCTCGACGTCGTCGCCGGCGATGACCCGCCCCTTTCCGACCGTCGTCGTCTTCTCCCCGCCCCAGAGCCGGCGCACGAGCGCCGCGTACTCGGCGGCGTCGTCGCCCAGCGCCGGCGATCCCTCCGGCGCCGTTCCCACGATCGTCGCGCCCGCTTCGGCGAGGGCGGCGATCCGGCGCAGCACGGGGAGGGACATCTCGCGGCTGCTGCCGCCCAGGTAGAGCACGCGGTAGCGCGCGCCGCTGTCCGCGGTCAGGTCGCCCTCCGTGACCGAGAGGAGGCGGGTGAGCGCGTCGGCATCGACGAAGTCGTACCCATGGTGCGTGGGCGCGTCGGCGACCGGCTGCCGATGGTAGAGGCCGGTCAGCGGCGCCTCCTCGCCGTAGAAGTAGGCGACGTCGGCGAAGTAGCGGCCCTGCTGCAGCATCAGGCTGTTGCGCGAGATGTAGTCGATCCAGGGTCTCGCCATCTCCGCCCACGTCTCGTGGCGGTTGAAGAACTGGCCGAAGATCATCAGTGAAAGGCCGGGCTGCTTGTCGTCCACCGGCTGGTGGACGGAGGTATGGATGACCGGCCGGTTGATGCCGTAGGCGAGCTCGAGGTCGATGACGCGCCGCAGGTCGGCGGGAGCGTGCGCCCAGGGTGACAGGCCCGATGTCATCGACTCGGCGGCCACGAGCCCCTTCCCGTACAGGTGCGCGACCGACGCCGCGCCCTTCATGTCCGGGTAGGACGCGACGTTGGGACCGGCCTCCGGCCGCCAGGTCCACAGCGCCGCCATCGGGATGTCGGTGTGGGACCGCATCGCCATGTCGTCGCCGAGCGAGGGCCGGCCGTTCTCCAGCGCCTCGCCGTAGACGATCAGCCCGCGCTCGTGCGCCACCTCGGCGACCGTACCGTAGTGCTCGCTCGCGATGAGGTCGGCCAGGGTGCGGCGAAAGTCGAAGAGGAACGCGTCGCTCTCGGAGCGCGAGCTGACGATCACGCCGGTGAGCGCGGGGAGCCAGGGCGTCGGGTCGTAGCCGCGACGGCGCTCGAACTGGGAAACCATCTCCCGCGTCCAGTTCGACGGGCCCACCTCGATCGAATCGGTGAGGAGCGCGCGCAGGCCCCGTTTGCCGAAGAGGTCGGGGCCGGTGGCATCCGCGTACATGTCGAGGTAGGTCTCGAGGTAGCGCCGCACCGCCGCCCCGTCGAACTTGTCCACCTCGAGCCCGGTGGCCTCTTCGGTCGCGGGATGGTTGCTCTTGCCGGTGAGCGTGGCGCCGAGCCGGATCACCCGCCAGCGGCCCGCGGGCGGCGTCCAGTCGAGGCGGCCGTCCGGAAGGAGCATCCCGGTCAGGTCGATCACGTCGCTCGGGGCGACGCCCCTGGTGTCGGGGCCGACGTCGCCGTCCAGCGCGAAGTAGTCGGTCACGATGTGGAAGCCGGCCTTCGTCTCGAACTGGTTGACCCGCGCCTCCCCCGAGAGCCTCAGCTCTCCGACCTTGATCGTCTTTGGAGTCATGGTCAGCATGGCGAAGAAGGAGTCGTCGGCACCGGGAACGGCGCTGATGGGGTTCGGCGCCGTCTCCGGATTGGGGGGGAACACGACGCGGAACCGGGAGGCGGTGACCGGCGCGAAGCTCACGGTCGACGGCACCTCGCTCGCCGGGATCTCCGACACCCTGCGCCACGTCCGGCCGTCGTCGCTGGTCTCGAGGCGGGGGGCGAAGCGCGCGCCGAAGAACATCATGGCCCCGCCCGGCATGAAGAGGGAGGCCGACCGGATCGTCTGGGGCGCGGGATAGTCGACGACGATCGCGGCGCCCTCGGTGGCCATCTCGACCGTCGTCTCGAGGTCGCCGTCGGTGAGGGCACCGGCGTCGAGAGACCCTCCCTCGGCGTCCGAGAAGGCCGGCGTCACGGTCTCGCCGCGGGCCGTGACCGGCACCGCGAGCACCGCGACGTCCTCGTAGTGCGTCGGCGGAACGAACGGCTTCCCCCCGATGGCCGCGGCGATGCCCGGATCGAACTCCATGCCCTGGAAGGGCCCGGTGACGTTCGGCGGCGCGGCGAGGCGGCCGGAGAAGGGCGTGCCCCCGGTGAGCTCGGTCTCGCTCCAGACGAGCTTCTTCATGCCGTCCTTCGCCTCGACCCAGGGCCCCCCGGTCTCGCTCCAGCCCGGCGAAGCCGCGATGGCCAGCTCGAGCCCGTTGCGCTCGGCCTCGGCCGCGGTGAAGCGGAACGCCTTCTTCCACTCGGGCGTCATGAAGGCGAGGCGCTGCGGCACGATCTGGGGCGTCGACAGAGCCGCGTCGAAGTGCTGCATGCCGCCGATGCCCACGCGCTTCATCCAGGCGATGTCCTTGGCGATGCCGTCCTCGGTGACGTTGCCGTTCATCCAGTGCCACCACACACGCGGCCGCGCGCTGTTGGGGGGATTCTCGAACTGCGCCTCGAGGGTCGACCGTGGCTCGCCGGCCGGGGCCGGTGCCGCGCCCTGCGCGGAGAGGTCCGGGGTCGACGACAAGGCGCCGAGCGCCGCCACCGCCAGGGTGGATCGCAGCGTCTGCCGGAGTGTGGGGTGATTCACGGGTTCGCCTCCTGTCTCTGCCGTGTCGAAGCGCCGCGCGGCGTCGGCCGCGGGAGCGCCCCGATCCTACCCTCTCTCGGCCTGCGGGAGGAACCGCACGGGTTCCGGCGGATGCGACAGGGTGATGAGCCCGAGATCCTGCGCCACGGACCCAGGTCGTCCCGGTGCGGCGTCACAGGGCGCCCGCCGGCGCAGCTACGCGGCAGCTTGTCCCCCGGGGCGTCCCGGCGCTGGCAGCCACGGGCGCACCCAGAGGGCGGCGAGGAGGAAGAGCGCCAGATAGCTGGGCCAGTCGCGGCCACCGGTGTGCTCGACGAAGCGGTCGACGCGCAGGACGTCCGGCTCGACGAAGGTCCCGTAGAGCGAGATCCCGGCGTCGTGGTCGGGCACCGGACCCGTCGCCCGCACCCGCTCGCCGTTCCACATCTCGACCCATCCGCCCTCGGGCCCGGCGATGAAGGACGTCCGGTCGAGACCGACGGTCCGGCCCGGGCGCGCCGAGACCTCGCGCAGCGTCTTCACCGAGTAGCTGTCCGAGGCCTCCACACCCCCGAGGAAGACCAGGGGCAGGAAGAAGTAGGCCATCGCGAAGGCCATCGCGAGGGCCAGGCGCCGCGGCCGCAGGTCCAGGCGGATCGCGGGCGGGCGCCAGCGCGCGATCTCCCACGTCACCAGGACGGCGCCGAGAACGGTGAGGACCAGAACGAGCAGACTCGCCCCGTCGATCAGGTCGAAGCGGGTCATGCGCCAGGACAGCGGCGCGAGCAGGTGGACGCCGTTCCCCCACTTGACCTCGGTCGCGTCGAGGAGCAGGTGGAGGAGGGCGTTCAGTCCCAGGATCCCGAAGACGAGGCGGGGAGCCACCGTGACCACCGCCAGCGCCGCGCAGAGGAGAAGCGTGACGGCCAGTGAGGCCTGCGCCATCGTGTACAGGCGCAGGTCGTAGGTGTTGACGGGGATGTCGAACCCCACGGCCACGCGCCTGAGGATCCACGGCACGTCCGGGAGCAGGCAGCCGAGGAAGATCCAGCGCGCGTCCACGCGGGGCCACACACCACGGCTGAGGGTTCCCTGCGTGGCGAAGTGGACGAGGGTGTTGGGCACGGCTCTCGAGCATTGTAGCGGCGCCCGGCCCCCAACGTTGTCATTCGAGCCGGAGGAATCCGGCGCGGGTCCGTGGAGGATCTTCAGTTCCGGGACGAGGTCAGGGCTGACGCCCGTCCGGAGCGCGGGCGACGAAGGAAGCGATCGCTGCCCGTGCCTCGTCGTCCGGGTCGTCGAAGCGCACGGCGAGACCTCTCTGGGACCCACCGGAAGGCTCGTTCATGATGCGGACCACGATGCAGGAGAGCGCCACCTCGACCCGGCGGGACACCGTCGACAGCTTGAGCTGGGCCGTCTCTCCCACGGACGCCGTGGCCCGGGTGAGGAGGAGGGCCCCGCCCTCGCTCAGGTCGCTGAGCCCGACGATGTGCGACCGGTCTCCGACCTGCAGGACGGCTCCCCGCCCGAAGGGGAGCGTGCGGCGAGAACACTGCCGCCTCTCCGCTCCGGGGGCGTCCCCGCCGCGCGTCTCGCCGTCTGCTCCCGACCCCTGGGGGGTGTCAGGATCCATCGCCCGCCCACCATATCAAGATTTGGCCTCCGGCGGTCACGACTTGCATCGTCCTGGCCCCGGGCGCGGGGGCTACCTCGCCCGCGGGCAGGGGTCGACGAACCGACGCCGGGGCTCGCCCTCGCGGGAGAGGCCGAACCAGGGGTACACCTCCTCCGCGCGGAGGGTGTCGGGGAGGCGATCCACGTTCGAGGCCACGAAGCCCAGGGTGGAGGTGGCGCGGGCGCTGCCGTGGGTCCCCTTCATGTCGGCGAGAAACTCGAACAGGCTGCTGCCGTAGTGCCAGCCGTCCTTCAGGCTGCCGAAGACGCTCGCCGGGTGGGCGGTGTGGTTGCGGGCCGCGTCCTGGACCCGACGACGCAGGTCCGGGTACTCGGCCTCCGGCCGGTCCAGCGGGTCCGGTCGTCCGTCCGCGGAGAGGGCGGCGACGCCGTCGCCCTCGCGCCAGAAGACAAAGTCCACCCCCTCCGCCCCGAGGAGGGCCCGGGCCACGGCCTCCTCCTCGCCGCATCTGGTGAAGGCCTGGATCGAGCCCACGAGGCCGTAGCCCGGCACGACGACGTCTCCGGGGTCGTCGAGGCGGTTGCGGAGGTGGAAGCCGGCGGCCTTCAGCGCCTTCTTCACGTCGACGCGACGGCTGGGCACGGCCGAGGTCCCGTGGTCGGAGAAGAGCACGACGCGACGGCTCCCGCCCCCGGCGGCGAGGAATCCCCGGAGCATGCGGTCGACGAGGTGGAGGTACTCCTCGAGACCGCCCCAGCCCCGCACGTGGCCGAGGGCATCGGTCCCCCCGAAGTAGAGGACCAGCTCCTTCTCCTCGCTGGCGTGGAGGATCTCCTCGACCGCGTGGAGCTCGGCCCTGGTGATGGTCCCCGGGAAGTAGTAGATCCCCACTCCCCACAGGTGGGGTGGCTCCCAGGCGAAGACGTCGTGGAAGGGGGCCACGTCCTTGAAGCGGTTGAAGAGGCGGTCGCTGACGCCCCCGCGCATCCTGTTGTCGACCGGGTCGTAGTAGCGGTCCTCGTAGCCCAGGACCGGTGGGGTCCGGAGGATCGCGGTGTAGCCGACGTTGGTGAGCGAGGGGTAGGGCGCGATCATCCGCGCGGCCGGGAAGAACCCGCTGAAGAGGCCTTCCTGCTGCAGCTTCGCGAAGATCTCGTAGGGCACGGCGTCGATGGCGATGACGACGGTCCGCTCCGGGTCCGATCCGGGTACGGGTGCGTCGACGACGCCGGTGACGAGGCCGTCCTGGTCGAGCGTCTGGATGCGGTCGATCCGACCGTCGCCGTCGACGTCGGTCTCGCGCATGCTGGGGGTCGGGCGGAGGCCCGTCCGGCAGCCGGCCAGGAGAAGGACGAGGAGGACGAGCCACCGGGCCCGACGCCAGGGTACCGTCTGTCCCGGGGCGGGCGTCGAGGGGAAGGCGTGCATTGCGAGGTGGGTCAGGCGTCTCCGAGCCCGCCCGGCACCTCGGCGTCGCTCGTCGGGGGCAGCACGAAGTACTGGAGCTCGCCGGCCTCGTCTTCGAGGCGACGCGGCTCGCCCGCTTCGCCGGGGAGCGCCCCGGCGAGACGTGCGGCCTCGTCGAGGTACTGGTGGTAGAGCGCGCGACGCACGTCGACGGGCAGCGCGGTGAGGGGGACCTGGCCGGAGGAGAGCGCGGCCTCGAGAGACAGACGCTCATCGGCGTCGACGACCCCGCGGTGGGCCCAGGAGCCGCTGGCGAGATCGAAGTGGTAGAGGGGGAGGAAGCGGTGCCCCTCACGGGCCACGAACTCCACCGCGTCGACGACGAAGTCGGCCTCGGCGTCGTCCATCGCGTAGTGGAGGCCCAGGCGGCACCAGCCGGGCTTGAGGCCCTGGCACCCGCGCCGCACCCACTCCCGGTACCGCTCCGACGTGGGCTCGTCGATGTCGAGAAGGCGGTGGCCGTAGGGCCCGGCGCAGGAGCACCCGGCCCGAGACTGGATCCCGAAGAGGTCGTTCAGGAGCGAGGTGAGGAACTTGGGGTGGAGGTACGCCCCGCCCGGGGCGCGGAGGTTGAAGCTGATGATCCCGACGCGTCGGTCGGGGTCGGGGTTGCCCAGGATCTCCATCTGGGGCAGCCGCCCCCAGCGCTCGAGGGCGCGGGTCGTGAGCTCGCGCTCCCGTGCGTGGATCCTCTCCACGCCGACCGACTCCTTGATGGCGAAGACGAGACCGGCCTTCAGCATCTGGAGGACGCCGGGCGTACCCGCCCGCTCCCTCTCCTCGATGTCGGCCACGAAGTCGTGCGAGCGGGACCCGACGTAGTCGACGGTTCCGCCCCCGGCGATGGTAGGGGGCAGGTCGCGGGCGTAGAGGCGTTCGTTGAAGACGAGGATGCCCGGGCTGCCCGGGCCACCGATGAACTTGTGGGGGGAGAGGAAGACGGCGTCCAGGGAGGGGTCCGCGCCGTCGGGATCCGACCCGGGGCTCATGTCGATCGGCACGTAGGGCCCGCTGGCGGCGTAGTCAAAGCAGGCGATGGCCCCATGACGGTGGAGCAGGCGGGCGATGTCGTGGACCGGGGAGATCATCCCGGTCACGTTGGACGCGGCGCTGAACGAGCCGATGCGCGGGCGGTCCGCGAAGGCCGGGTCGCGGAGAAGCGACTCGAGGTGAGCCAGGTCGATTCCCCCGTCGGCGGCCAGGTCCACGGTGACGACGGTGGCGAGACCCTCGCGCCAGGTCACCTCGTTGGAGTGGTGCTCGTAGGGACCCACGAACACGACGGGGCGACGTCGTTCGAGACGCTCGTGCACGGTGGGGGCCACATCGGGTCCCAGGGCCTCGAAGAGCCGACGGCGGGTCACCGGGCCGAGGGCCACGCCGAGGATGTGCTGGAGCCGGTCGATGGCGCCGGTCGCCCCGGTCCCACAGGCCACGACGTGACCACGGGGGCCCGCGTTCACCGCCCGACGGATGATGTCCTCGGCATCGTGGAGCAGGTGGGTCATGCTCCGGCCGGTCATGTCGTCCTCGGTGTGGGTGTTCGCGTAGTGGCGCTGCATCCCCATCAGGTAGCGCTCGACGAAGAGGAGACAACGCCCGCTGGCGGTGTAGTCGGCGTAGAGGAGCATCCGCTCGCCAAACGGGGTCCTGAAGACGGAGTCCACCCCCACGATCTCCCGGCGGAGGCGTTCGAAGTCGAGCGGCGGGAGGGGTGGCACGGCCTCCGATTGTATACAGCCGGGCGCGGGAGCGGGCGACCCTGGCACCCGCCCGGTGGGCTCGGTCGTCTTGCGCAATACCCCTTGACAGGTGGGGTCTCGAGGGCCGAATATGAATGGGTACTCATTCATTGTCATGGCCAGGAAGCGCACATCGGACAAGCGGGACCGGATCCTGGAGGCGGCGGTCAAGGTGTTCGCTCGTAAGGGTTACTTCGCAGCACGGGTCGCGGACATCGCGAGCCAGGCCGGGGTGGCGGACGGAACGATCTACCTCTACTTTCGGAGCAAGGAAGACATCCTGGTCTCGCTCTTCGACGAGATCATGGCCGAGCACGTCGAGAAGGGGCGCGGAGAGATCGCCGCCATAGAGGGCGCGGCGGCGCGCCTGCTGGTGATCGCCCGGCACCACCTCCGGCTGCTGGGCGGGAATCGCGACCTCGCCGTGGTCTTTCAGGTGGAGCTCCGTCAATCCACGAAGTTCATGGAGCGCTTCACCGCGGGCTGGCTCCACGACTACCTGGCCGTGATCTCCGAGGTCATCGAGGAGGGCCAGAGGGACGGCACCTTCCGGCCCGATCTGTCCCGGAGGCTGGCCACCAAGGCCTTCTTCGGCGCCCTGGACGAGATGGTGACCTCCTGGATCCTGAGCACCAAGGACTACGACCTCGTGAGCCAGGCCGCCCCGGTGGTGGATCTGTTCCTCCGGGGGGCGGCGGCCTCCGAGGGAGAAGGTCGTGTCGGCCCGGCGCTGGAGACCGTGCACGTGGGCGGGGAGGGCGCCTGAGCCCCCGCAGGAGGAGTCGAAGAGCGATGTCGACGACGACGCAGTCCAGGGAGACCTCACTCGAGACGGCCGCTGAGAATCGGGGGGGAGCTGTGAAGCGAGACATCCGGAAGACGGTGGTTCTCGGGGCGGGGACGATGGGGGCCCAGGTGGCCGCCCACCTGGTGGGCGCCGGGATGGACGTCGTGCTCCTCGACATCGTCCCGAAGGGGCTGGGCGAGGGAGAGGACCGTTCCGTGCTGGCCAGGAGGGCGATCGCCGGCCTCGAGAAGCTGAGGCCCTCCCCCCTCCACCTGCCCGACCACCGAGGCCTGATCCGCCCCGGGAACTTCGAGGACGACTGGTCCGAGCTGAACGACGCGGACTGGGTGTTCGAGGCGGTGATCGAGGACCTGGAGATCAAGAGGGAGCTGTTCTCCAGGGTGGCGGCGGCAGCCCCGCCCCACGGCGTGGTCAGCTCCAACACCTCGGGCCTGGGCATCGCGGCCATGAGCGCGCACCTGCCCGGGGACTTCCGCCGGCGCTTCTTCGGGACCCACTTCTTCAACCCCCCGCGCTACCTGAAGCTCCTCGAGACCATCCCCGGCCCCGACACCGACCCCGAGCTCATGGCGGAGATGGAGCGGTTCCTGGACGAGGTCGTGGGCAAGGGGGTGGTGCGCTGCAAGGACACCCCGAACTTCATCGGGAACCGGATCGGGCTGTACGCCATGGCCCTGACCCTCCGAACGATGGTCGATCTCGACATGACCATCGAGGAGGTGGACACCCTCACCGGGCCCGCCACCGGTCGTCCGAAGAGCGCGACCTTCCGCACCGCCGACATCGCCGGCGTGGACGTCGTGGCCAAGGTGGCCCAGAACCTCTACGACGGGGCCCCCGACGACCCCGAGCGCGACACCTTCGTGCTCCCCGACTTCGTCGCGCAGATGCTCGAGCGGAAGTGGCTGGGCGCGAAGACCGGGAGCGGCTTCTACAAGAAGGAGGGGAAGGAGATCCAGACCCTCGACTGGAAGACGCTGGAGTACCGGGACCGGATCAAGCCGAAGATCCCCTCCGTCGACGCCGGGCGCAGCGTCGACGACGTCGCCGCGCGGATCAGGATGATCCTCGAGGGCAAGGACAAGGCCGCCGAGTTCCTCTGGCGCGTCCTCTCGTCGTCCTGCCTGTACGCGGCCTCCCTGGTCCCGGAGATCTCGGACGACGTGGTCTCCGTCGACCACGCCATGGAGTGGGGCTACGCCTGGGGCCAGGGGCCCTTCCGCCTCCTCGACACCCTGGGCGTGGCCGCGGTGGTGGACAGGGCCCGCGGCGAGGGGCGCACGATCCCCCCGCTGGTCGAGGCCCTGCTGGACTCCGGGCGCACGCGCTTCTACGAGACGACGGACGGGAAGGAGACCGTCCTCGGGCCCGCCGGTGTCGGTCCGGTCCCCGAGCGTCCCGGCGTGATCCGCCTCGCCGCGGTCAAGGAGGCGGGCGGCCTGCGGAAGGAGAACGCGGGTGCGAGCCTCGTCGACCTCGGCGACGGATGCGGTCTCGTGGAGTTCCACTCCAAGATGAACGCACTCGGCGCGGACGCGATCTCGCTCATCGCCTCGACGGTGAAGGAGGCACGGCAGAACTTCGACGCCCTGGTGATCGGGAACCAGGGAGAGCACTTCAGCGCCGGCGCCAACCTGATGCTCGTCCTCCTCGCCGCCCAGGAGGAGGAGTGGGACGAGCTGGAGCTCATCATCCGGCAGTTCCAGGGCGCCAACATGGCGATCAAGTACGCCGACGTCCCGGTGGTGGCAGCCCCCTTCGGCCTCACCCTCGGCGGCGGCTGCGAGATCTGCCTCCACAGCCACCGGGTCCGGGCCTCGGCCGAGACGTACATGGGCCTCGTCGAGGTGGGAGTGGGGGTGGTCCCCGCCGCCGGCGGGACCAAGGAGATGACGCTCCGGGCCCACGACCGGTGCGCCGGGGTGACGGACGCCGACCCCTTCCCGTTCCTGAAGCGGGCCTTCGAGACGATCGGCATGGCGAAGGTCGCCACCTCGGGGGCCGAGGCCATGAGGATGTTCCTCACGCCGGCGGACTCCCTCTCCCCCAACCCGGACCGCCTCCTTCACGATGCCAAGCAGGTGGCCCTGGGCGCGGCGCGGCCCGGCTACCGGGCCGGACGCCCCCGCACCGACATCCCCGCTCTCGGGCGACCCGCCCTGGCCACCTTCAGGACTGCTCTGTACAACTTCCGGGAGGGGAACCAGATCAGCGAGCACGACGCGCTCATCGGGACGAAGGTCGCCACCATCCTCTGCGGCGGCGACCGCGCCCCCGGGGTCGCCAGCGAGCAGGACCTCCTCGACCTGGAGCGTGAGGCATTCCTGTCGCTTCTGGGCACACGCAAGACCCAGGAGCGCATCCAGCACATGCTGAAGAGCGGCAAGCCCCTGCGGAACTGAGGTCTGTGATGCGCGAAGCAGTGATCGTCAGCAGCGTTCGGACGGCGGTGGGCAGGGCCCTCAAGGGTACCCTGCGCCAGGTCCGCCCCGACGACATGGCCGCGGCCGCCATCAAGGGCGCCCTGGCCCGGGTGCCCGCGGTGGAGCCAGCGATGGTCGAGGACGTGATCCTGGGCTGCGCCATGCCCGAGGGCGAGCAGGGTATGAACGTCGCCCGCATCTCCGCCCTCCTCGCCGGGATCCCCCACACCGCCGCCGCCATGACCGTCAATCGCTTCTGCTCGTCCGGCCTGCAGGCGATCGTCCTGGCGACGCGAGCCGTCGAGTGCGGCGAGTGCGACCTGGCGGTGGCCGGGGGCACGGAGTCGATGAGCCTGGTCCCCATGGGCGGGCAGCGTTTCTCCCCCAACCCGACCCTGGTGGACGTCCACCCCGAGGTCTACATGGGCATGGGGCTCACCGCGGAGCGGCTGTCGCAGAAGTACGGCATCGACCGGGAGCGGACCGACGCCTTCGCCCTGGCCTCCCACCAGAAGGCGATCGCGGCCATCGACGCCGGTCGCTTCCAGGAAGAGATCGTGCCCCTGACGGTGACGCCGCCGTCGAGCAACGGGGCGGCGCCCGAGGAGATCGTCTTCGACACCGACGAGGGACCGCGGCGTGACACCGACATGGCCGCCCTCGCGAAGCTCCGGCCGGTCTTCGCCAGCGACGGCGTCGTCACCGCGGGCAACGCCTCCCAGGTGTCGGACGGGGCGGCCGCGACGGTCGTGGTCTCCGCGGAGAAGGCGAAGGAGCTGGGGCTGCGCCCCATGGCCCGTCTCGTGTCCTTCGCGGTGGCCGGCGTCCCCCCCGAGATCATGGGGATCGGGCCGGTGGAGGCCATCCCGAAGGCCCTCGCCCGCGCGGGGTTGAAGCTCGAGGACATGGGGGTCATCGAGCTGAACGAGGCCTTCGCGACCCAGGCCCTGGCCGTGATCCAGGCAGCGGGGCTGGACCCGGACAAGGTCAACGTGAACGGCGGAGCGGTGGCCCTGGGTCACCCCCTCGGCTGCACCGGCGCCAAGCTCTCGACCCAGATGCTCTACGAGCTGAAGCGCCGCAAGGCCCGGTACGGGCTGGTGACGATGTGTGTCGGTGGTGGCATGGGCGCCGCCGGCGTCTTCGAGAGGTTGTGACGCAGGACCCGCCCCGCGGGGCGGACCAGAGGAAGGATGTAGCCATGGCCACGGAAACCCAGGCTCCCGTCATCGCCGCCACCGGCGGCAGCTTTCTGATCGAGGACCGGACCCCGGACGAGATCTTCACCCCCGAGGACTTCACCGAGGAGCAAGTCATGATCGGCCAGACGGCCGAGGATTTCATGGCGAAGGAGCTGCTTCCCCGGCTGCCGGAGCTGCTGAAGCTCGACTACGAGCTGAGCCGCGAGCTCCTGCGCAAGGCCGGCGAGGTCGGTCTCCTCGGAGTGGAGATCCCGGAGGAGTACGGCGGCCTGGGGCTCGACAAGGTGTCGGGGTGCCTGGTCGCGGAGAAGGCCGGGCTCGACGGCAGCTTCGCCACGACCTTCGCGGTCCAGGTAGGGATCGGGACCCTTCCCATCGTCTTCTTCGGCACCGAGGAGCAGAAGAAGAAGTATCTGCCGAAGCTCGCCGCGGGCGAGTGGGTCAGCTCCTACTCCCTCTCCGAGGCCTCGTCGGCCAGCGATGCCATGAACGCCAAGGCCCGGGCCGTGCTCTCCGAGGACGGGAAGAGCTGGATCCTGAACGGCGAGAAGATGTGGCTCTCCAACGCCGGCTTCGCCGACATCTACATCACCTTCGCCAAGGTGGACGGCGAGCACTTCACGGCGTTCATCGTCGAGAAGGGGATGCCCGGGGTGAGCCTGGGCGCGGAGGAGAAGAAGACCGGCATCAAGGGCAGCAGCACCCGGCCCCTGATCCTCACCGATGCGGTCATCCCGAAGGAGAACCTCCTGGGCGAGATCGGGAAAGGCCACAAGATCGCCTTCAACATCCTCAACGTGGGGCGCTTCAAGCTCGGGGCCATGACCAGCGCCGGCGCGAAGCTGGCGGTTGGCGCGGCCACCGAGTACGCCAACTCCCGCACCGCCTTCGGGCAGCCCATCTCGAGCTTCGGCCTGATCAAGCACAAGATCGGCCAGATGGCGATCCTGGCCTACGCGTCGGAGGCGGTGGTCTATCGCACCGCGGGGATGATCGACCGCAACCTCGCCGACGTGCACATCGACGACCCCGCCACCTTCCTGAAGCGCATCGAGGAATACGACGTCGAGTGCTCCATGGTCAAGGTCTGGTGCTCCGAGATCCTGGACTGGATCGTCGACGAGAACGTGCAGATCCACGGGGGTGCGGGCTACGTCGAAGACTACCCCGCTGAACGCTACTGGCGCGACGCCCGGGTGAACCGCATCTACGAGGGCACCAACGAGATCAACCGCCTTCTTGTCCCGGGACGTCTCATCCGACGGGCCATGAAGGGCGATCTCCCCATCTTCCAGAAGGCCCAGGCCCTCATCGGAGAGCTGATGAGCGGCCCCTCCCTCGAGACGCCCGACGACGGCTTCCTGGCCGCCGAGGCGCGCATGCTCGCCGGCGCCAAGAAGGTGGCGCTCATGACCCTGGGCACCGCGGTCCAGAAGCTCGGCGAGAAGCTCAAGGACGAGCAGGAGGTCCTGGGCTACTTCGCGGACATCGCGATGGAGGTCTACGCCCTCGAAAGCGCGCTGCTGCGCGCCCGCAAGCGGGCCGCGGACCGCGGCGAGGACGCCACCCGCCTGCAGGAAGCCGCGGTGCGCTGCTACGCCCAGGACGCCATGGACACCATCGAGGCCTCGGGACGCAAGCTCCTGGCCGCGGTGGAGGACGGCGACAACCTCCGGATGCTTCTGGCCGCCCTGAAGCGCTTCACCAAGCGCGACGTCTGCAACACCGTGGCCCTGCGTCGCCAGGTCGCCGACGCCGCCATCGAGCAGGTCGGCTACCCGCTGGGGTAAGCCCCTCGGGGCCGGCCGCCAGGGATCAGTACTTGCCTGTCGAAAGGCGCCAGGCACGCGCGCGCTCTGCCCCCTGGTGATACGCTGGCCAGGGCTCCCTGATGGACGGGGAGTCACGCGGGACACCCGCCTTCGAAAAGGAGCTCTCGAGATGGATGAAACACACCTGTCCGTGAATCGCCGCCGCTTCCTGGCCGCGGGTACCGCCTCGGTGGCGGGCTCCGTGGTGGCGGCTGGCGCCGGCTCTGCCCGTGCCGCCGAGCCCGCGAAGGTCGTGAGACCCCCTGCGGGCAAGCGCATCCTGCTGTCCACGAAGCTGTCGATGGTGCCGGACAAGGACGGCGAGAAGCCCCTGCCCCTGGCCGACCGGCTGCAGATCGCCGGGAAGGCCGGCTTCGACGGGGTCGACCTGGACCAGGCCGGACTCTACACCCCGGAGGAAGCCCGCGCCGCCGTCGAGAGCACGGGCGTCTTCGTCCACAACGCGATCAACCACGACCACTGGAAGATGCGGCTGACGAGCGCCAGCGAGTCGGAGCGCGCCCAGGGTCGGGCCAACATCGAGCACTGCATCCGCGTCTCACACGCCGCGGGGGGCAGCGGGGTCCTGGTGGTCATCGGTCGGGCGGACGACGGCCCCGCCGACGAGGTGGTGGAGCGCAGCCGGCAGGAGATCAAGAAGCTCCTCCCGCTGGCCGCCTCGCTGGGCCAGATGATCCTCATCGAGAACGTCTGGAACAAGCTGTTCTACGACCACGACGCGCCGCCGGAGCAGACACCCGATCAGTTCATCGAGTACGTCGACAGCTTCAACAGCCCGTGGGTCGGGATGTACTACGACATCGGCAACCACTGGAAGTACGGCCAGCCCGGCGACTGGATCCGTGCCTTCGGACGCCGGTGCGTGAAGCTGGACGCCAAGGGCTTCAGCCGTCAGAAGAACGACTGGGCAGACATCGGCGAGGGCGACCTGCCCTGGGCCGACGTGCGCAAGGCCCTGGACGAGATCGGGTTCGCGGGCTGGGCCGCGGCGGAGGTGGAGGGCGGTGACGTCGAACGCCTCACCGTCGTCCGGAAGCAGCTGGACAAGGCCCTCCGGGGTTAGTTAGTCAGCGTCCCCCGACGGATGTGTGTCGGGCCGTCGCCAGGGGCTCCATCGCTCGGAGCTCCCGGCGCGGCACTCATCCCTCCAGCGCCTCGTGCAGGCGAGCGAGGATCTGCCGGCGCTCGGCGCCGTCCGTCGCGGCCTCGAGCCGCTGGCGCAGCGCCACCGTGAGGGCCGCGAAGTCGGTGTGCCAGTCCCGCTCGAGGGCCGCGTCCGCGATCCGCTCGCCGACTCGGCCCTTGGATCGGGCGGTCCCCGCGACGAGATCGAAGTGCTCGTCCAACGCCGGCAGGACGATCTTGTCGCGATCGAAGCCGCGCTCGACCAGGTGCTCGCGGAGCGCCCGGCGGGCCTCGTCCTCGCCGTGGTTCAGGAAGAGCCGACCGACCACCGGGCCACGCTCCAGGATCCAGTCCGTGAGCTCCCCCTGGTCGGCGTGGGCTGAGTAGTTGCCGATCTGGCGCACCCGGGCGCGGACCTTGAACTCGTGGCCGTGGATGCGGACGTCCGTGGCGCCGCCGAGGATCACCCGGCCGAGGGTGCCGGGCGCCTGGTAGCCGACGAAGAGGACGGTGGCGTTCGGGCGCCAGATGTTGTTCATCAGGTGGTGCTTGATGCGCCCGGCGTCGCACATGCCGCTGGCGGAGATGATGATGGCCCCGCCGGTGACCTCGTTGATGGCCTTGCTCTCCTCGACGGACTGGACCAGGCGGAAGTTCTCGTTGCCGAAGAGGCCCTTCTCGTCCGCCTCCACGTCCTCCAGGGCGGCGGCGTGCTTGACGAACACCTCCGTCACCTTCCGGGCCAGCGGAGAGTCCAGGTAGACGGTCGCCTCGGGGATCTCCCGGCGGGCGAGGAGCACGCCGATGTCGTGGAGGAGCTCCTGGCTGCGCTCCACCGCGAAGGAGGGGATGACGACGTTGCCGCCCCGCGCCAGACCTGCCTGGAGCTCCCGCCGCAGGTTCTCCCGACGCCCCTCGAGCGTGTAGTCCTCGCGCTCCCGGCCGCCGTACGTGCTCTCGCACAGGACGTAGTCGAACCCCTCGGGCGCGTCGGGGTCGGGATGGAACACCTTCTCGTCCGGTCCCAGATCGCCCGAGAACAGGAGCCGCAAGGGGTTGCCCGAAGGAGTGTCGTCGAGCCTCAGCTCCACGGAGGCGGAGCCGAGGATGTGCCCGGCATTCCAGCAGCAGGCGTGGATCCCCGGCGCGGGCTCGAACCAGGCCTCGTAGTCGACGGGCTGGATCTGCTTCAGCGCCTGCTCGGCGTCGGCGGCGGTGTACACCGGCTCGACCTCCTCCTGCCGCCTCCGCTGGTGCTTGCGGTTCGCGCGCCTCGCGTTGGACTCCTGGATCCACGCCGAGTCGGGAAGCATGAACTCCAGGAGGTCGGCGGTGGCCCGGGTCACGTAGATCGGCCCTTCGAAGCCCGCCTTGACCAGCTTGGGCACGAGACCGGAGTGGTCGATGTGGGCGTGGGTCAGGATCAGGAAGTCGATCCCGGTCGCGTCGAACGGGAAGGGCTGGAAGTTCAGCTCCCGCACCGACTTGTTGCCCTGGAACATCCCGCAGTCGACCAGGAACTGCGCCGCGGCGGTCTGGACGAGGGAGCTCGAGCCGGTCACGGTGCCGGCAGCGCCACAGAATGTCAGGGTCGGCATGGGCTTCAGGTTCCTCTCCCGGCGGTTGCGCACTCATCATACTGCCTCCGAGAACGCGGTCCCCGGCCGGTGGGCCGCGCCTCTCGCCCTTCTCGGCGAGGAGGATCGAGGGCTTCGAGGCCACGGTGGCTCGGGGGCCGCGCAGGCGCGGCTCGGCCCGTCCGCCGCTCGCTGGTGTAAGCTCGATCCCTTTGACCCCGCCCATGCCCTCGACCCCTGCACGTCGTCGCCGCCCCACCCGGCCCGACGGACCGCTGCTCGCCTCCCTCAACCCGGACCAGCGCGACGCGGTCGCGACGACCCAGGGGCCGCTCCTGGTCCTCGCCGGGGCCGGCACCGGCAAGACCCGCGTGATCACCACGCGGATCGCCCACCTGATGGATCTGGGAGCCGACCCCTCGTCCATCCTCGCCGTCACCTTCACCAACAAGGCGGCGGCGGAGATGAGGGAGCGGGTGACCCAGCTGGCCGGCGCCAGGGCCAGGGAGATCACGGTGGGGACGTTTCACGCATTCTGCGTGCGGATCCTGCGAGAGCATGGAGCGGCCCTGAGCCTCCCCCGACGCTTCACGATCTGCGACGCCTCGGACCAGCTGAGCGCCGTCAAGTCCGTCATGCGCGAGCTGCGGGTCCACGAGACGACCATGCACCCCTCGGCCGTCCTGGCGAGGATCTCCCTGGCCAAGAACCGCATGGAGACCCCGGAGACGTTCCTGGCCAACGGAAACGGCGGCCGCGACCAGCTGGTGGGCTCGGTCTGGCAGCGCTACCAGGAGCACCTCGCCCGCAACCGCGCCCTCGATTTCGACGATCTCCTGCTGGAGGCGGTCCGCCTCCTCAGCCGGCACAAGAAGGTCCGCGACCACTATCGGAGGCGCTATCGGTACGTGCTGGTCGACGAGTACCAGGACACGAACCATCCTCAGTACGAGATCGTCCGGCAGATCGGCGGCGGGCACCGCAACGTGTGCGTGGTCGGCGACGACGACCAGTCGATCTACGGCTGGCGCGGGGCCGACATCCGGAAGATCCTCGGCTTCCACCGGGACTTCAAGGGCGCCAAGGTGGTCCGCCTCCAGACCAACTACCGCTCCACGGTGCCGATCCTCGAGGCCGCCAACGCCGTCATCCGCCACAACGGCTCGCGCCACGAGAAGGCGCTCGAGTCCGCCAAGGGGGACGGCGACCCGGTCCGCGTCGTGCGCCTCAAGGACGAGACGGCCGAGGCCCGCTTCACGGTCGAGGAGATGCTCGAGGCCCTCCGACGCCACGAGGCCCGGCCCCGGGACTTCGCCATCCTGTGCCGGACGCAGGTCCAGTTCCGCACCTTCGAGGCCGAGCTGCGGGCGGCCGGGATCCCCTACGTGGTCGTCGGGGGCATGTCCTTCTTCGACCGCAAGGAGGTGCGCGACGTCGTCGCCTTCCTCAAGCTCGCGGTGCACTCCCGCGACGAGACGGCGCTCCTGCGGGTCATCAACACCCCCCCGCGCGGGGTCGGCAAGACCAGCCTCGACCGCGTCCTCGCCTTCGCGACCGAGCACGGCATCTCCGCCGCCGAGGCGTTCGAGAGGGCCGCGGAGATCGAGAAGCTGAACCCGCAGTCCGTGGAGGGATACCGGCAGCTCACGGGCGCCCTCGAGCAGGCCGACCTCGCGGAAGCCGGGGGCGACCTCGTCTTCCGGCTCCGGCGCTTCCTCGACGTCATCGCCTACCGCGACGAGGTGAGGCGCCTGTACTCCGACCCGATGACCCGCGAGGCGCGGTGGGCGGGCGTGGAGGAGGTCCTGAACTTCGCCGAGAACTACGTGAGCCGCTCGTCGAAGCCGACGCTGCACGGCTTCCTCGAGGAGCTCGCCCTCTCGAGCGGCGACGAGACCCACCGAGACCCCCGAGACCCGGGGCGACAAGGTCACGCTGATGACCCTGCACGCGGCCAAGGGTCTGGAGTTCCCCCACGTCTTCCTGGCCGGCATGGAGGAAGGGCTGCTGCCCCACACCCGCTCCGTCGCCGACGGCGACGTGGAGGAGGAGCGGCGCCTCGCCTACGTGGGCATCACCCGGGCCATGGACACTCTCACGATGACCTGGGCCTCCGAGCGCGCGAGGTACGGCCGACGCGCGGCCGCGACCCCGTCGCGCTTCCTCTTCGAGGCTCAGGGGCGAGGCCCCCCCGAGGGCTGGATCGGCGTCGAGGCGCTGGCGGAGGAGGACGCCAAGGACCCTCTCGCGGACGGGCCGAAGGGGAAGGCCCCTCGCGGTCGGAAGAAGGCGGCGCGGCGGGCGTCTCGCTCCCGGCGCTGACCCGGCGGATTCGACCCTCGGCCCATTGGAGCTGTCTTGGTAATAAGATGAACCTGCGCCCTGATTCGCCCGCGCTTCCTCGTGAGGACTCGACCATGAAACGACGACGTGCCCTGGCCTACGTCGCGGTGGCAGCGGTTCTGGTTGCCGGCGCCCTCGTCCCCCGGCTTCTCTCCTCGCGCTCGGGCGACCCCGCGGGACCGGCCGCCCCCGCCGCGTCGGCGGTGACCGTCCAGGTGGTCACCGTCGCCCCCCAGACGCTGACCGAGCGGCTGTCGACGACCGGCACGGTGCGCGCCAACGAGAACGTGGAGCTGGTGGCGGAGATCGCCGGGAAGGTGGCGGCCATCCACTTCCGCGAAGGAGCCCGCGTGTCCGCCGGCCAGGTCCTCCTGGAGATCGACGACACCCAGCTCGCGGCCGAGCGGGAGCGGGCGGCCTTCCGCCTGAGCCTGGCCGAGCGCAGCGAGGAGCGCCAGCGCCGCCTCCTCGACGAGGGGCTCGTCAGCCAGGAGGAGTACGACTTCGCGCTGAACGAGCTGAACGTCCTGAAGGCGGAGCTGGCGCTGGTCGAGGCCCGCCTCGTCAAGACGCGGATCGAGGCGCCCTTCGGAGGGATCATCGGACTGCGGGCGGTCAGCGTCGGCAGCTATCTGACGCCCCAGACACGCATCGCCACCCTGCAGGACGTGGACCCGGTGAAGATCGACTTCTCGATCCCCGAGAAGTACGCGGGCCAGCTCGGACGTCGGCGCCACGATGCTCTTCCGGACCCGGGGCTCGGACGCGGATCACACCGGCACCATCGTGGCCGTCGAGCCCCTCGTGGACCTCGAGACGCGATCCCTGACCGTTCGCGCGCAGAGTCCCAACCCCGACGGGAGCCTGTTCCCTGGCGCCTTCGCCGACGTCGAGATCGTGGTGCGGCGGATCGAGGGCGCCCTCGCGGTGCCGAGCCGGGCCGTCATCCCCGAGCTGGGAGGGAAGAAGGTGTACGTCTACGAGGAGGGCGAGGCCCGTCCTCGCGCCGTCGAGACCGGCCTGCGCACCGCGGAGCTGGTCGAGGTCACTCAGGGCCTCGAGCCCGAAGAGCGGGTGATCGTCACCGCCATCCAGCGCCTGCGACCGGGGCTCCCGGTGGAGATCGAGGCCGAGACCCCATGACCCTCTACTCGCTCAGCATCCGCCGACCGGTCCTGGCCATCGTCATGTCGATGGTCATCGTCCTCTTCGGCCTCATCGGCTTCAGCCAGCTCGGGGTGCGTGAGTTCCCCTCCGTCGACCCGCCGGTCATCACCGTCAGCACCAACTACCGCGGGGCCAACACCGACGTCATCGAGTCCCAGATCACCGAGCCGCTGGAGGATTCGATCAACGGCATCGCCGGGATCCGGACTCTCACCTCCGTCAGCCGGGAGGGGCGGAGCACGATCACCGTCGAGTTCGAGCTCGGGAGCGACCTGGAGCGGGCGGCCAACGACGTCCGGGACCGGGTCTCGCGCGCCCAGTACAACCTGCCGCCCGACGTCGACCCGCCGCAGGTGGCGAAGGCCGACGCCGACGCCTTCCCCATCCTGATGCTCACGGTCTACAGCGACACGCGGGACCTCCTCGAGCTCTCGCGCCTCGCCGACGAGGTCTTCGCCGAGCGCCTGCAGACCATCGAGGGCGTCAGCGACATCATGATCTGGGGGGACCGTACCTACGCCATGCGCCTCTGGATCGACCCCCAGAGGCTCGCCGCCTATCAGCTCTCCCCCATGGACGTGCGCGACGCGGTGCGCGACGAGAACGTGGAGCTGCCCTCGGGACGGATCGAGGGACGGGAGGTCGAGCTGGCGGTGCGGACCCTGGGGCGGCTCAACACCCCCGAGGCCTTCGAGAACCTCATCGTCAAGGAGGAAGGCGGTCGGATCGTGCGCTTCCGGGACGTGGGCCGGGCGGAGCTCGGCCCACGCAACGAGCGCACCGTGCTGAAGGCGGACGGGGTGCCCATGGTGGCGGTGGTGCTGCGGCCCCTGCCCGGCGCCAACTACGTGGCCATCGCCGACGAGTACTACCGTCGCGTCGCGCAGATCCAGCGCGAGCTGCCGGAGGACATCCGCCTCAACTTCGGCTTCGACGCCTCCCAGTACGTGCGCAAGTCGGTGGCCGAGGTCGAGCAGACGGTCTTCGTCGCCTTCGTGCTCGTCATCCTCGTGATCTTCCTCTTCCTCCGGGAGTGGCGGACGACCTTCATCCCGGTGGTCGTGATCCCGGTGGCCCTCATCGGGTCCTTCTTCGTGATGTACCTCGCCGGCTTCACCCTCAACGTCCTGACCCTGCTCGGGCATCGTCCTCGCCATCGGGCTGGTGGTCGACGACGCGATCATCGTCCTCGAGAACATCTACACGAAGATCGAGGCCGGGCGGCCGCCGATCGAGGCGGGGATCGAGGGGACCCGGGAGATCTTCTTCGCGGTCATCGCCACCACCGTGGCTCTCGTCTCGGTGCTGCTGCCGATCCTCTTCCTGGGCGGCCTCACCGGTGAGCTCTTCGTCGAGTTCGGGGTCACCCTGGCCGGGGCCGTCATCATCTCGTCCTTCATCGCCCTGACCCTGACCCCGATGCTGAGCACCCGGGTCCTGCAGGGACGCCGGGGCCACTCGCGGTTCTACGAGTGGAGCGCGCCCTTCTTCGAGCGCCTGTCTCTCGGGTACCGGGAGAGCCTCGTGGCACTGCTCCGCCGCCGCTGGGTCGCCTTCCCCCTCATCCTCGCCAGCGCCGCCCTGATCGTCCTCTTCCTCGAGATCCTGCCGGCGGAGCTGGCGCCGCTCGAGGACCGGGAGAGCCTCGGCCTCAACGCCCGGGCGGCGGAGGGCGCGACCTTCGAGTACATGGACGCCTTCGTGGACGACATGATCGCCCTCCTGCGCGACGAGGCGGGCGACGAGATCCGGCTCCTGGTGACCGTCACCTCCCCCGGCTTCGGCGCCTCCACGTCGACCAACTCCGCGTTCGCGCGGATCTACCTGACGGAGCCGGAGGAGCGACAGCGCTCCCAGCACGAGATCGCCAACGCCCTGCGAGTGCGGGTCGGGGAGCTGACCGGCGCCCGCATCCTGGTGAGCGAGACGCCCACCATCGCCGTGGGCCGGCGCCGGGGGCTGCCGGTGCAGTTCGTCGTTCAGGCGGCCAACCTCGAGAAGCTCCAGGGCATCCTGCCGACGTTCGTCGCGGAGGCCGAGCGACACCCCGTCTTCTCCGCCGTCGACGTGGACCTCGTCTTCGACAAGCCGGAGCTGCGGGTGACCATCGACCGCGACCGGGCCCAGGACCTCGGCATCTCGGCCCTCGACATCGCCGAGACGATCCAGCTCACCCTCTCGGAGCAGCGGCTGGGCTTCTTCGTCATGGACGGCAAGCAGTACGAGGTCATCGGGCAGGTGGAGCGGGCGAACCGGGACGAGACCCTGGACCTGACCAACCTCTACGTCCCCTCCGGCGACGGCACCCCCGTCCTGCTGGACAAGGTCGTGACGGTCTCCGAGGAGAGCCGCCCGCCCCAGCTCTACCGGTACGACCGCGTCTGTCTCGGCCACGGTCTCCGCCGACCTGAGCCCGGGACACACCATCGCCGACGGGATCGTGGCGATGCAGGAGATCGCGGGGCGGGTCCTGGACGACACGTTCTCGACCGCCCTCACCGGGCAGTCGCGCGACTTCGCCGAGAGCTCACGAAGCCTGATCTTCGTGTTCCTCCTGGCCCTGGCCCTCGTCTACCTGACGCTGGCCGCGCAGTTCGAGAGCTTCCGGGACCCGTTCACCATCATGCTCTCGGTCCCGCTGGCCCTCGCCGGGGCCCTGCTTCTCCCTCTGGTACTTCCAGCTCACCCTCAACGTCTTCAGCCAGATCGGGATGATCATGCTCATCGGGCTCGTCACCAAGAACGGCATCCTGATCGTCGAGTTCGCCAACCAGCGCAAGGAGCAGGGCCTGAGCGTCCTCGAGGCCACGATCGAGGGGGCGAGCGCACGGTTCCGTCCGGTCCTGATGACGACGCTGTCGACGGTCCTCGGTATCCTGCCCATCGCCCTCGCCCTGGGGGCCGGCTCCGAGAGCCGGGTCCCGATGGGTGTCGCCATCATCGGCGGCCTCGTCTTCGGCACCGGGCTCACCCTCTACGTCGTGCCCGCCATGTACTCGTACCTGACGCACGAGCTCTCCGCCGAGGAGCGGGCGCTCCACGCCGAGGAGGTCGCCGCCAGCCCGTCGGCCTGACCGATTCCGCCGCGGTCTTCCTCTCAGGGTGACGAGGACGTCAGCCGGTAGAGCCGTTCCCCGTCGGGCCCGGTCGCGACCCAGGCGACATCGTCCAGTTGCTCGAGGATGTCGGCGATGCGGGGCTGCCGCTGCTGGCGATAGCGGCGCAGGTGCACGATGAAGTGGGACACGCCGAGGCGCCGCAGCTCCTCGAGAGACGAGGGACGGGGGAAGTGGCTCAGGATCTCCGCCCGCTGGGCGTAGCCGCGAACGGGAATCCCCGCGTAGCCGTTGACGAGCGGCGTCCAGTGGGTGGTCGAGGCCAGGACGTAGCCCGCGTTGAGGTAGGAGCCGTCGCCGGCGTAGAAGGGAAACTCGGCCAGGGCGACGCGCTGCGGCTCGCGGGCAAGCCGCGCGTAGATCGGGGACTCCCCCTCGTACGGCGTGGACGGAAAGGGAGCGCACAGGGTCTCGGCGTTGGCAGTGGCGATCAGGACCAGGGGAAGAGCCGCGCGCCAGGGGCCCGACAGCCGACGACGCAGCCTCGCCAGTCCAAGGGCCGCGAGGACCCCGACCCCCACGACCACGAGGGCGGCGAACCGGGAGGGATCGCGCAGACCCTTCATTGGCGGGAAGACGTGCTGGAACGCGGCGTAGAGGGGCGTCGCCGGGCCGAGGGCGAGGAGGCCCCCGGCGACGGCGACGCCGACCAGCATGCGCGCCCGGGGCTCCCTCCAGCCGCCCGCCGCGAAGAGGGCCACGCCGGCGAGGACGAGGGCCACCACCCCCGGGAAGTAGGCCCCCCCCTGGGGCCGGTCGAAGTGATGGCTCCAGGGCAGATGCAGCCTCGACGGGGAGGCCAGGAACGTGGTGGGGAGGGCGGCGAGGGAAGCGGCCTCGGCGGCGTCCCGGCTGACCCCCTGCTCTTCGACCACGTGCCAGTACGGCAGCAGCACCGGAATCGCCAGGAGGACCGACAGGAGGGCGCCGGCGGCCAGGCGCGGCGTCAGGCGGCGCCAGTGCCTCCACCACTCGTCGAGGCGCGCCAGAAACGCGGCCACGGTCGCGGCGACGCCCAGGGCCAGGCCGTAGCCCGAGGTCATGGCCAGCAGGGCCACGCACACGCCCAGGGCCAGCGCCGGGCCCCACGTCCTCCGTCGCATCGACGCGTCCAGGGCGAGGAGCGCGAGGGGCAGGGTCACGAGCCAGTGGGCCTGCAGGTGGGACAGCCGGGTGAGGGTGTGGGGCCCGAAGGCCACCAGCGAGCCCGAGAGCAGCCCCGCCAGGCCGTCGCCCGTCAGTCCCCGGCCGAGAGCGTAGCCCGCCAGACCGGTGAGGACGAAGCCAGCCATGAGGAGGAGGTTGTAGGTGAGCACGGCCGACGCGCCCAGGGCCCGGGGGACGATGGCGGCGACCCCGGGGGGAATCAGGGGCTCCGAGAACGCCAGGGCCCGGCGCTCGGGGAAGAAGATGTTCGCGTCGAACAGGCGCGTCGGCTCGCGAGGAAGCTGGTGCGCGACCCAGGAGACGATCCACGCGTTGAGCCGGGTGTCGGCGTCGTCGCGGCCGAGGTGCGCGGGATCCGAGGCCAGGGGCCAGGTGTGGATCACGGTGAGGAGGATGAAGAACAGGAGGGGGCCCAGCGCCACCCGGACTCGCCGGAGCCACGCCCTCTGCCGCGTCTCGCCCGTGGGTTCCCGATCCACCTCGAACGCACCCTAGAGGTGGCCAGGGAGGCTGTCAAACGGGACGGTTGCACCCCGTCCTCACCTCGATGATCATGCCCGGGTGAGCCACCTCCGCATCGGGGACACCGGCCTGGGCGCCTTCCTCGCGGTCGTCGTCCTCGCCGGCAACGTCGCCGCGGTATCCTCGCAGCTCGGCTTCATCCACAAGTCCCGACAGGTGAAGGAGGGCGACCACTGGCGCTACCTCTCGATGGCGCGCGACCCCGGACGCACGAAGGCGCTGTCCCGCGAGGAGACGTATTGCTGGCGGGTCGCGGTGCCGACCCTGGCCCGGTGGCTCCGGAACGCCGGGCTCAACATCAACGTGGCCTTCTGGCTTCTCACCAACGTCTTTCTCTTCGGGTTCCTTCTCGTGACGTGGGTCTATCTCCGCGACCTGGGCTTCGAGACACCCTACCGGGTGAGCGGACTCCTGCTCCTCGGCCTGACCCAGGGCGCCGTCCGCTGGTACGAGTACCAGTACTGGATGAGCGATCCCCCGGCCCTCTTCCTCATCGCCCTCGCACTCCTCTTCATCGGCCGCGGCTGGCACGCCGCCCTCCAGCTCCCGGGGATCCTCGCCGCCTTCGTGCGCGAGAGCTACATCGTCGTCTTCCCCTACTACTTCATTCACCTCCTCCGCACCGGGACCTCGTTCGTCCGGGCGGCACTCCGCGCGGCCTCCGTGGCCATCGTCCCCGTCCTCATCCTGATCGCCCTGCGCGTCCTCATCGTTCCCGACCACCCGGGCAGCCTGGTCCGGGACCTCGTGGGCACGATGGATTTCCGCTACCGTCATCTCGCGGACCAGCCCTACATGTTCACCGTGGGCGCCTGGGGCGTGCTGTTCCCCCTGCTCCTGCTCTTCCCGCGGCGGATCCCGGGCATGGTCCGGCGGCGCCCCGAGGACGCGTTCTTCGTCTTGTTCTTCGTCTCGCTCTGCGCGGTCGCCAACAACACCGAGCGGGAGCTCGGCTACGCGCTCCCCGCGGTCCTGCCCGCCGCCCTCTTCTTCCTCCGGAGCTTCGTCCAGGAGACGCGCCTCCCGCTCGTGCCCGTGCTCGCCGGCACCGTGGGACTGCAGGTCCTGTTCTTTCTCGAGCAGCGCTACCTGGAGCCGACCTCGAGCATGTGGCAGCCGACCAGCCTGCGCCTCTGCGCGGCCATGGCCGCCTTCTGGCTCCTGGCCCGGGTCGCGCTGCGGACCCGTCCCCGTGGTGACACCCCGGTGGCGGACGGGTTATAGTCGACACTCCTTCCTGACGGACTCGTTTCCGGACCGAACGTCACGCGCCAGCCGACACCGGGGCCCAGGACTGCAGGAAGACGTGAAGGAGCGTGCACGATGCCCGGCCGTCAGAGACCCACCTCGATCCTCGTCGCCGCCGGCGCGCTCGCCGCGTGCGCCCTCGCCGCCGCCTCGTGCGGAAGCAGCAGCCCCCCGTCGAGTTCCACCTCGCCCCCGGTGAGCGTCCAGCCCGCGCCGCCTCCCCCACCCCCCACCCCCGACGTGGAAGCCGAGGCGACCTCGTGCCCCCTCGGTCCGGGCACCACCAACACGAGCTGCTCGTCGAGGCTGGGCTCGATCCATCTCGCCGAGGTCCAGGGCGCGATCGACCGGCAGGTCCGGGCGCGGCCGGAGCTGTTCGACCTCGAGGAGGAGTCGGGCGAGGGAACGGGGCAGTACCGGGTGCTCGACCGCCAGGCCTACCTCGACGCGGTGGTCACCGAGCTCCGCGCCGAGGGGTTCTGCGCCCAGCGCGCGTTCGACCGTGAGATCATCCAGGTGAAGGACAGCAACGACCTCTCCGAGGACTTCGACGTCATCACGTCGAGTGGCTACGTGCGCCGCAACGGCTACCTCACGTCGTGTCGGCCGGCCTCGTTCCCGGTGCAGCCGGCGGACCTCATCGCCCGGGTTCGGGTGGCGTTCTGGGGCTTCGACTGCAATCCCGGCGTCGTGGTCCCGGCGAAGCTCGCGCGGGAGCTGCCCCGTGGCTGTGACGGCTCGGTCACCGCGACCCCCAAGGACAAGGACGGCGTGGACGTCCCACTGGCGGTGCACGGGCCCGACGTCGTGTGGGAGCTCCGGCGGGGAGCCGAACTCGTCGACGTCCTTCCGGACAAGAGGTTCCCCAACCCCTTCAACGTCGTGCTCCGACCGAAGGGACCCCTCGGCGCCTTTCACCTGTGCGCCACCGTTCAGGGCGTCGAGGGCTGCCTCGCCGGCACCACCACCCCCTGACGCGCCGGGCCGGGTTGAAGCCCGTCCGCGCGCGGGGGTATGGTGCGTCGGAGTGCCGTGATCTCCCCCCGATCGAGTCACGAGGCCTCCCCCGTGCCCCCAGTTGGCGCGGCGGGCGAAGAGGGCCGCGGGTTCGGGCGCCTCCTCCTCGCCCTGACCGCCGCCGCCTTCGTGGTGCGGGTCGCCTACCTTCTGTGGGAGCCCGCCTGCGCCCTCGCCGGCGACGAGTCGAGCTGGGTCGCACTCGGCACGCAGGCGCTGGGCCGGCCAAACCGGGGACTGAATCCGTTCCGCGTGCCGCTCATCTTCTATCCTCCCCTCTACCCGTACTTCATCGCCGTCCTCCACCGGCTCCTCGGCTCGCTGGGTGCGGTTCTCTGGGTGCAGGCCGCCGTCGGCGCCCTCCTCGTTCCCGCGGTGGGTCGCGCCGGCCGCATCGCCTTCTCCCCCCGCGTGGGCCTCGCTGCCGCCGTCGTGACCGCCCTCTATCCCGACCTCGTGTGGTTCTCCGTGCACTTCTGGTCCGAGACCCTCTTCGTCGTCTCCTTGTGGTGGGGCGTCGAGCGTGTCCTCCAGGCCGATGACTCCGGCTCGCGGGGCGCGGCGGCGCTGGCCGGGGTCTTCTGGGGCCTCTCCACTCTCACGCGGGAGCTGTCGCTCTACCTCGCTCCCTTCGCCGCCGCCTGGCTGGCGCGCGGCGCGATCCGGGCGAGCCGGCGAGCGTCGCAGCCCGGAAGCGGAGGCGGCGTGGGCCGCGCCAGCGTCTTCCTGCTCGCTCTCGTCCTCACCCTCGCCCCCTGGACGGTCCGCAACGCGGTCGTCTTCCACGCCTTCATCCCCGTCTCGACCATGGGCGGGTCCAACGTCTGGCAGGGCAACGTCCCCCTCACCCACCTGGAGGTCCACGAGACCCTCGGGCAGATCACCGACCCCGTCGAGCGCGACCGCCACGCGCGGAAGCTGGCCCGCCAGGTGATCCTCGAGCGGCAGCCAGCGTGGATCCTCGAGAAGACGGCGAGCCAGATGCCCGAGTTCTGGAAGGCGGGAAGCGAGATCCTCGACCACCTCTTGGGACGCGGCTCGTGCGGACCGCTCTCGCCGGCGACGGTGGCGGCCGTCGAGGCGGTGACCGTCGGTCCCTACCTCGTCCTCCTCGGGATCTCACTCGTCGGCCTGGCGCGGTGGCGCGCCACGCCCGGAGGCATGCTCCTCCTCGCCCTCGCCATTCCCTACAACCTCGCGCACGTCGTGGCCTACGCGACCACCCGCTTCCGCCTCCCCATCCTGCCCGTGGTCTTCCTGTTTGCGACGGTGGCCGTGCTCTCACCCCGGGACGCCCTGGCCCCCCTTCGCGGGTGGCGGCTCGCTTTGCTCGTCGCCCTCGTCATCGCCACGCTTCTCGTGCTCTGGCCCGGCCTGGAGGAGCTCCTCCTCTGGCGGGGGCTCCTCGGGCTCCCCCCCGTCGACTGAGACACAGAGTGCTCGAACCGACCGGGCTCAGGGAGTCCCGGCCCCCGCCCCGGCGTCGCCACCCCGCGCCCAGCCCGACTCGACGAGGGACCGGATGATGCGGACGCCGCGGTGACCGTGGATCGGGTGGGTCTCCAGGGACCGCTCCTCGGCCAGGTCGAGGGCGACTCGCGCCGGCGTCTTCCCGCAGCGCCGGGCCTCCTCCAGGACCGTCAGCGACAGCCGGTAGATGCCGTTGTCCCAGGTGTCCCCGAGGTGTCGCTCGAAGGCCGGATCGCCGTCCACGTAGCCGGAGCCCTCGTCGGCGCAGTTGACGATGCCCATTCGGTTGACGAGGAAGTCCGGCATGTAGAGGACCCCGGCCTCCTGGAGGAGCGCGTCGTCCCGCTCCGGGTCTTCGAGCTGGTTGTTGGCGGCGCCACACACGATCCTCGCCCGGATGCGGGGGATGGTCCGGGGACCGAGGACGGCGCCGGTCGCGCAGGGAGACAGGATGTCCGCCTCTTCACCGAGCAGCGCGTTGTCCCCCCGGTCGACGACCCGAACGCTCAGGTCGAGGTCCGGGAAGCGCTCCCGCAGAGCCTTCTCGCGGCTCGCGTCGATGTCCGAGCCGATGACCCGCGCCACGCCCCGCGCGTGCAGGAGGCCGACCAGGGGCTCCCCCACGTGGCCGAGTCCCTGCACCGCGACCGTCTTGCCCCCCAGGCCCCCGATCCCGAGGAAGTGGAGGGCGGCTTCCATCCCCCGCACGACGCCCCGCGCGGTGGGGACGGAGGGGTTGCCGCTGCCCCCAAGGCCCGGCGGAATGCACGTGGTGAAGCGCGTGCGCGAGAAGATGGCGGCCATGTCCTCGACCGAGGTCCCGACGTCCTCGGCGGTCACGTAGCAGCCGCGCAGCGAGGTCATGAGCTCGCCGTACTCCTCGTAGATCCGTCTCCGGATCGCCGGGTCGGCTTCATCCCCCCCCGTGCCCAGTGCCATCACCCCCTTGCCTCCACCCCACCAGAGGCCGGCCAGGGCGTTCTTGTGGGTCATGCCCCGGGCCAGACGGAGGCCGTCGCGGAGGTACTCCGCCACGGTGTCGTAGCGCCAGAAACGGACGCCTCCGGCGGCCTGGCCACGGCACGTGCGGTGCACGCACGCCCCCTGAAGGACACCGGTGTTCGGCGCGACCTGGACGAAGAAGCCCTCGTGGCGGTCGAAGTCGCGCCGGTCCTCGCCGAGGAGCCGGGCCAGGGGCTCAAGGAGGGGATGGGAGGGACGCACCTCTCGCTGCTCCTCGTCCCAGACGAGGAAGAAGCGGCGGATGCCCTCGGCGGCGAGGACTCTCATGAGCTCGGTGGGAGACAGGCGGGCAAGGTCCTTCATCGTGGCCTCGGTCAGTCCCTCATCGTACCTGGGCGCACGCGAAGGCGCGTGGACAGCAGGGCTCATGCCGGCAGGACCGCATGGTCTCTACGCGAAGATCGAGGGCCACCGTGTTCGAGGCTCCCAAGTCCCTGACCAGCATAGGCCAAGTCGGCGGCAGGCGCGCAGAAGATCCGACCATAGCGCTTAAACGTAATTGTCGACACGAACAGAACGAATCTGGCAGACTCCCGTCCGCTCAATTCCAGGAGGTGCGTGTTGAGGAGTGTGCTCGCGCGAACGTGTCTTTCAGTGGCGGCGCTCGGTGTCTTGCTGAGCCCCCCATCGGCTGAGGCTCAGGGATGCGTGTGCCAGAAGCAGGGAGGCCCGGTCTTCGGCGGGGTCGGCCCCTACCTCGAGAGCGGGTCGTGGCAGCTCCTGATCTTCTACCGCGGCTCTCAGTCTGAGGAGCACTTCCGCGGCCGGGAGCCGTTCACGGAGCTCGATGCCAACGGGCCCCGCAACCAGCAGAAGCTGACGACGGCCGACGTCACCTGGGCCGCATCCACACGCCTCGACCTGTCGCTCTCGGTCCCGGTGTACTCGAACGACTTCGACGTCCTTCGCCAGCCGCCGGGAGGCGGTGACCGCGTCTGGGTCCCCATCGGCGCCTCCGGCCTCGGGGACATCAACGTCCGGGGTCGCTACTGGATCTTCGACCCGAACGGCCGCCACGGCGGGAGCCACAACCTCGGCCTGTCGCTGGGGGTGAAGCTGCCCACCGGCAGATCCGACCGGACTGACGACTACTTCGGGCGACAGGTGCCGGTGGACGTTTCGATCCAGACCGGCGACGGGCGGTGGGGCGGGCTCGCGTCCGTGTACGCGTTCCAGAACGCGGGCCCGGCAACGCTCTTCGCCACCGGTACCTACCTCTTCGTCCCCGGGAACACGACGGACTCACCCACCTTCTTCGGGTCGCTCAACAACCCGAACAACAGGACCCTCAACTCTGCGGCCGACCAGTTCTCCGTTCAGCTCGGGGGCTCGGTGACCATCGTGGAGAAGTGGCTGATCCCCAGCCTCGCGTATCGGGTCGAGGGAGTGCCGGTCTCCGACCTCTTCGGGGCCTCGGACGGCTTCCGGCGGCCCGGAGTCATCGGCTTCGTCGAGCCCGGCCTCAACTTCGCCTTCGGCCGTCATCTCATCGGGGTGACCCTCGCCATCCGGTCGTACGTCGACATCAAGGACTCCCCGACCAGCACCCGCGTCGAAGACGCGACGGTCCCGAGGTACGTTTTGACTGCGGGATACTCGGTTCGATTTTGAGACCGTGCGCCTCGTTGGCTGGACGCTGGGTGCCCTCCTCGCGGTGAACGGGCTTCCGTCCGCAGGGACCGCCGAGCATCCTCGGATCGATGAGCGGCTTCGCGGATATCGGGGGTCGGTCGTCGTCGTCAACTTCTGGGCGGCGTGGTGTGGGCCGTGCAGGAACGAGCTGCCACTGCTGGCCGGGCTCTACCGCGAGTACGAACGCCGCGGGGTTCAGTTCATCGGCGCCTCTACCGACGCTCCCGACGAACGCGAAGAGGCAGCCGCCCTCATCGCGAAGGCGGGAGTCACCTATCCGATCGTGTTCGGGCTCTCCGACGTGGAGATGCGGGAGCTCGGGCTGGGGTCGCTGCTTCCGGCCACGGTCGTCTTCGACCGGGACGGCACCCGCGCGTTCCGCCTGATCGGCGAGGCAACGAAGAAGCGACTCGTCGAACGGCTCGAATGGCTGCTCGGGGCTCGTGGCGGCCGGCCGCCGCGCGAGCTGGTGCTGCCGCCCGGGATCGACGCGGCCGACTACGGGAGGTGAGCACACGGGTAGAATGCCCCGGTCTCCAAGGAGGGTGGCCACGACGAGCCTCGTCGGCCGTGTCACGGGGAGAGCGGGCGTCTGGGCCCTGCTGCTGGCCCTGACCGGAGCGACCCACGCGAGCGCCCAGAACTGGCCTTCCTTCCGGGGCCCCCACGCCGGCGGCGTGTCCGACGGACAGGACCTCCCGGCACGATGGAGCGCGGAGGAGGGCCTGAACGTCAGGTGGAAGACGCGGATCCCGGGCCTCGCCCACTCGTCCCCGGTCATCTGGGGTGACCGGCTGTACGTGACGACGGCGGTCAGCAGCGCCGGCGACGACCGCTTCAAGGCCGGGCTGTACGGGGAGGGGACGGCCTCCGAGGACCGCTCCATCCACCAGTGGAAGGTCTTCGCCCTGGACAAGAGGACGGGCGAGATCGTCTGGGAGCGGGTGGCCTACCAGGGCGTCCCGAAGGAGAAGCGGCACATCAAGGCCACGTACGCCAACGCCTCCCCGGCCACGAACGGAGCGTACGTGGTAGCGCTCTTCGGATCCCAGGGGCTCTACGCCTTCACCTCTGACGGGACCCTCGCCTGGAAGAGGGACCTCGGACGCCTCGACGTCGGGGCCTACGACGCGCCCGACTACGAGTGGGGGCCGGCCAGCTCCCCCATCATCTTCGAGAAGACGGTCATCGTACAGGTGGACACCCAGGGGGAGGACTACGTCTTCGCCCTCGACCTCGGGAGCGGGGAGACGCTCTGGAAGACCGAGCGCGACGAGCTCCCCTCCTGGGGCACGCCCACCGTCTGCCAGGGCGAGAAGCGGGCGGAGCTCGTCACCAACGGATCCCGTTTCATTCGGGGCTACGATCCCGTCACCGGACGGGAGCTGTGGCGGCTCGGCGGCAGCTCCCGGATCACCGCGCCCACCCCCGTCTGCGAGGAGGGCGTGATCGTGGTGGCGAGCGGGCGGAGGCCGGAGAGACCCCTCTTTGTGATCCGCCCCGGAGCGGAAGGGGACATCACGCCGGGCGAGGGTCGGACCTCGAGCCCGGATGTCGTCTGGAGCCGGGAGGGGCGGGGACCCTACATGCCGACCCCCCTCGTGTACCGGGGCCACCTCTACGTGCTCCAGAACCAGGGCATCCTGGACTGCTACGAGCTGGAAACCGGCCGGGAGGTCTACCGTCAGCGCCTCCCACACGGGGGAAGCGGCTTCAGCGGGTCACCGGTGGCGGCTGATGGGGTGCTCTACCTCCCAGGAGAGGACGGCGACGTCTTCGCGGTGAGAACCGGCCCCGAGTTCCGTCTCCTGGCCCGTAACCCCCTGGGAGAGCTGCTGATGAGCAGCCCCGCCCTGTCCGAAGGCACGATGTACCTGAGGGCCCACCACCATCTCTTCGCGGTCGGACGCTGAGGAGCGAAACTCCCGTCGTCGACGCTCTGGGAGAATCCACCGGTTTCCCATTGACCGTTCAGGGCAGTCGAACTGTATACTAGTAAGCCGCTGGAGTTGCCGCGGGTGCCGGACCTCCCTCCCCCGCTCTCCGGGTTGGAGGTATCGTGGGTCCACGTTGTCGACCCCGTCGTGACCGTGGCGAAGGCCCAGGGGGGCGGATGGCTTCCCGTGACCGATCTCCCCTCTCCTCGGCGCTGGAGCTCGCGGCCGATGCCGTGCTCCTCGTGGACCGCAGGGGGCGCATCCACGAGGCGACGGGGGCGGTCTCCGACATCTTCGGCCGCACCGCCGAGGCCCTGCCGGGCGAGACCGTCGCGAACCTCTGCCTCCCGGCGGCCCGCCAACGCCTGACCGAGAACCTGGGGCGAGCCACCCGGACCGGCCGACACCTCTTCTCCACCCAGATCATCCGCGGCGACGGCGTGGTCACCCCCGTGGAGGTGAGCGCGCGGGCCACCGACGACTCCGCCGAGGCGTCCCTCGTGTGCATCGTCCGCGAGATCGGCGCGCGAGCCCTGTCCTTCCCGGTCGAGCGGCTGCGCCTGGAGGACGAGATCCGCAGGCTCCACCTGCAGCTGCTGCAGGCGCAGAAGCTGGAGGCGGTGGGTCTTCTCGCCAGCGGCATGGCCCACGACTTCAACAACCTGCTGAACGTGATCATGGGCTACACGGAGCTGCTCGCCCGCTCCCTCGCCGAGGCCGACACCCGACGGACCCGTATCGAGCACATCCTGCAGGCGGCGGCCCGGGCGGGCACCCTCACCCGGAGTCTGCTGGCCTTCGGTCGCAAGCCGGTCCAGCAGGCGCAGGTGATCGACTTCAACGCCCTCGTGCGCGAGACGGAGTGGATGCTGCGTCGCCTGATCGGGGAGGACGTGGAGCTGGTGCTGCAGCTCGGCGAGGACGTCGGCAACGTGAAGGTCGACCCGGGGCAGCTCGAGCAGGTGCTCCTCAACCTCGCCGTGAACGCGCGGCACGCGATGCTGCGGGGAGGAACGCTGACGCTCGCCACCGACACCGCGAGTCCCGATCGACCCGCCGGGGGAGCCCTCCGGCGAGCCGGGAGATCACGTCAGGGTCACCGTGACCGACACCGGCGTGGGCATGGACGCCGAGACCCAGGCCCGCATCTTCGAGCCTTTCTTCACGACCCGGTCCCGAGGAGGAGGGGAGCGGCCTCGGTCTGGCCACCGTCTCCGGCATCGTCCAGCAGAGCGGCGGCGTCATCGAGGTCGAGAGCGAGCCGGGACAGGGAACCACCTTCCGCGTCTACCTGCCGCGCGTCGACGAGGCGCCGGAGCCGGCGCCGGAGCCGGCGCCCACGCGCCTCGGGCCCCGGGGGCACGAGACGCTCCTCCTGGTGGAGGACCAGGCACCCCTGCGCGAGATACTGCGCGAGGCCCTACAGCTTCTCGGCTACCGGGTGCTCGTCGCCGCGGACGGCGAGGCCGCCATCGCGACCGCACGAAGGCATCCGCGGCCGGCTCGACCTGCTCGTGACCGACGTGGTCATGCCCCGACTGGACGGGTGCGAGCTGGCCCGGCGCCTCTCGGCCGAGCGCCCCGGGCTCCGGGTGCTCTACATGTCCGGCCACGGGCTCGACACCGCGACCCGCCGGGGGATGGTCGAGGGGAGCACGCTCCTGGAGAAGCCCTTCAGCACCGAGACCCTCTCGGTCCGCGTGCGAGAGGCCCTCGACCGGCCCCGACCCACGCGGGGCCAGGGACCCTACCCATTCTAGGGCTCGAGCTGGCGGAGGACGTCCTCGCGCTTCTCGGCGGCGAGCGACGTCAGCAGCACCCGGAGGGTGTCGAGGGAGTCCCGGGTCAGGGTGTCGTAGTCCTGCCGGACGGCGTCGACCTGCTCCCACTCCCGGTCCGCCTCCGGCTCGTCGCGCGCGATCCGGCCCGTCGACCGGAGCAGTGCCCGCGTGGCGAGCCCGAAGCTCTGCCCCAGGATGTAGAGGCGGAGACGGAACCGCTCCGCGGTCGAGACCAGGAACTGGTGGACGATCCCGTTGAGGTAGGCGAGGCTGGCGATCTCGGTCAGCCGAAAGTCCCGCGGGCGCAGGGGCGTCACCGGGGCCATGGCCGAGACCATCCGCGAGAAGACGGCCATGGTCGTGAGCAGCTGCAGCATGGTCGGGTTGAAGCGCTCGATCACCCGATAGCCCACGTCGAGGAGCTCCCGGGCCTCGGCCACCGAGCCGAGCTGCCGGTACGCGAGCGCCTCGTCGTAGGTCAGGTTCGCCAGCGCGATCTCGCTCTGCACACGTCCCTCGATGGTCCGGTACACCTTCTCACCCCGCGGCGTCAGCAGGAGCTGCCAGTCCCGCCGCACCGCCCGTTCGTTCCGGCGCCCGAAGAGGTAGAGGACGACGAAGCAGCTGAGAACGGATGCTCCGATCATCCACCACATGATGAGCCCCGCTCTCTAGCCGGCCATCCCGGTCGAGGGTCGGATCGGCAACCAGGGGAGGGGCCTGCGACGGGAGCCTCGTCGGGACGCCAGGCGGCGTACGGTCCAGTAGACGAGCACCAGCAGGAAGGCCAGGGTGTAGAGGTAGTTCGACGCTGGCGCGGACCTCCCAGCCGCGGCTCTCGATCAGGTTGAGGGAGACGGAGAAGACGAGCAGGTAGGGCACGAGCCCGACGAGGATGGCCTTGTGGAGGGGGTGGACCGGCAGCCGGTACCAGAGGATGAGCCCGGCGACGGCGGTGAGGAGCCAGATCGCGCCGTTCAGGACCCGGGGCTGGACGCGGGTGATGAGGGGCCCGAGGGCCGGGGCCCCGTCCGGCGGCTCCAGGTTGCCGGTTCCGAACGAGGACGATCCCGAGGGTGACCATCAGGACCAGCAGGAGGACACCCGCGGGCGGTGGCCCGGGCGGACGGGAAGGCCCGGAACGTCCGGTAGGTCAGCTCCAGCGCCACCGCGAAGCGCAGGACGGTGATGACGAACTCCTTGCCGAGCGCAGAACCACAGCTGCCAGAAGCGCGTCGGGCCACACGAGCATCAGCAGGTCGGCGACGGCGATGACGCCGAGGTAGAGGACGAACGTCCAGCAGACCCCCGCCCGGCGGCGCACGACGACCCCGGCCACGAGCAGCCGTGGCCAGGAGGACCACGGCCGCCGCTGACGGCGTTCTGGGGCCAGTCACGACCTCCAGTGTATACCCAACGTCACCTGTCGCCGCTGCGATTTCGGTCGGAGCCGCCCCCCGGGGATCAGACCCGAGGCCGCGCCTCACACGGCCTAATTCGGCGGGACCCCGACCCCACCTTCGGCGTAGCTCGGAGGGATCCCGACCCCACCTTCGGCGTAGCGTCGGCGGGAATCCCGACTCCACCTTCAGCGATCCCGTCCATCCGGGACTCCATTCGCTCCAGCCAGATGGGCGAGAGCATCAGCATGGCGAGGGGAAGGACAAACCAGAACTTCATGGAAACCTCCTTGAGATTGCTCGGACGACACCCGGCAGTATAGGCACAAACGGTCACCACGTATACACAAACCGCGCTTCCGGTGGATTTCTCGAAACCCTGCTCGAGTACTATTGACCCCGCTCGAGTCGAGTGGATACAATCGAGCCGGCTGGAGGTGTGAGAGTGAAACGCCGCGCAGACCTGATCGATCTGTTTTCGGACGTCGTCATCGGGGCCGACGACCCCCGGCGGCTGGCCGAGCGCACGCTGGAGGTGGTGTGTTCCCTGAGCAGCGGTCACAGCGGTGCGGTGTTCACCTGCACCGATCCCGGCGGTGACGTGACCCTCTTCGCCTCGCGGGGGATCAACCAGGCGGTCCTGGACATCATGCCCCTCGTCTGGGACCGGCCAGGGCGACTCACTCCGCCAGGGCGAGACCCTCTACGTCAGCGACCGCGCCAACGAGCGCCGGATCGGGCCCCTGCCCGACGACTCCTCCGGTCCCGCGAGCTTCGCGGTGGTGCCGGTGTTCGACGACGAGAGCCTGGTGGCCCTGCTCTACGTGGACAGCGAGGAGACGCACTTCTGCGACGGCCACGACCTCGAGCGCCTCGGCAAGTTCTCGCGGATCATCGCCAAGGCCGTCACCGAGGGCGCCGCCCCGGCCCCGGCCGTGGCCGCCGAGACCGTGGGAGTCCTACCTCGAGCGCACGCCGGTGGAGGACATGGAGCGCGAGAAGCTCCTCCTGCTCCTCAACCGCAACGAGTGGAACATCGCCCGCGTCTCGCGCCTGATGGGAGTCACCCGGCGCACCGTCTACCTGCGCCTCCAGCGCTACGGCATCCCCCGGGAGCGGGTGCCCCGGACGCGCACGCGGACCGCCACCGCCTGACGTCTAGCCCCGGCCCACGAAGGGCATCTTCGTCGCCATCACCGTCATGAACTGGACGTTCGCGTCCAGGGGCAGGCTCGCCATGTAGAGGACGGCGCGGGCCACGTGCTGAACGTCGAAGGTGGGCTCGGGAGCCAGGGTGCCGTCGGGCTGGGGCACCCCGTCCTTCATCACGGACGTCATCGACGACGCCGTGTTGCCGATGTCGATCTGACCGCAGGCGATGTCGTACCGGCGCCCGTCGAGCGACGCGCTCCGGGTCAGGCCGGTGACCCCGTGCTTGGTGGCGGTGTAGGGCGCGGCGTGCGGCCGCGGCACCTGGGCCGAGATCGAGCCGTTGTTGACGATGCGTCCCCCCCGGGGCTCCTGGTCCTTCATCACGCGGAACGCCTCCCGGGTGCAGAGGAACATGCCGGTCAGGTTGGTGTCGACCACCGACTGCCACTGCTCGATGGTCAGGTCCTCGATCGGGGTCGGTGGGACGTTGGTCCCGGCGTTGTTGAAGAGCAGGTCCACCCGGCCGAACCGGTCCCGGGCGCGGGCGAACAGCGCCTCCACCGAGGAGGGGTCGCACACGTCGGTGGGGACGACGAGGGCCCGCTCCTCGGGCAGCCCGGGCTCGCGGGCGGTCTCCGCGAGCGCCTCCCGCCGGCGGCCGGCCAGCGCCACCGAGTAGCCGTCCCGCAGAAGCGCGCGGGCCACCGCGCGGCCGATCCCGCTTCCCGCGCCGGTGACGATGGCGACCTTGCCGACCTCGACCATGCGGCAACCTCCCGGACGTGCATTCTAGATCGTGTTCCCGAGAGCCCCCCGGGCCCGGACCGGGGATGGTATGGTGACGCCGCGAAAGCGAAAGGAGTCCTCATGGATCGACGTCACGCCCTGAAGGGTCTCGGCCTGGGGGCCGGAGCCGCCACCGTCGGGCTGCACGGCCTCGCCAACGAAGCCGACGCCGAGGCCGTGCGCGGCCGGGTCAACACCCACTCCGAGCCGTCCGACCTGAAGATCACCGACCTCCGGGTCGTCGGCGTGCACCGCCGCTGGTTCGTCCGCGTCGACACGAACCAGGACCTCTACGGTTACGGGGAGGTCCGCGACGGCGGCAGTCCCACCTCTGCCCTCATGCTGAAGAGCCGCATCGTCGGCGAGAGCCCTCTCAACGTCGACAAGATCTTCCGGAAGCTCAAGCAGTTCGGCACCACGCCCGCCAGTCGGGAGGGCCGGTCTCCATCGAGGAGGCCTGCTGGGACATCGCCGGCAAGGCCTGGGGCGTTCCCTGCTGGCAGATGCTCGGCGGCCAGTTCCGGGACAAGATCCGGGTCTACGCCGACACCCCCGCGGACCTGGATCCGGTGACCATGGGAGCCCGGCTCAAGGCCCGGATGGAGCGCGGCTTCACCTTCCTCAAGATGGACATCAGCATCAACCTGCTGAAGGACGTCGAGGGCGGGCTGACCTGGCCCAGGGGGCAGGGAGTGGACCCCTGGGACCAGTACTCCGGGAGCGAGTTCTCCCGGGTCGCCCACCCCTTCACCGGGATCCGCATCACCGAGAAGGGTCTGAAGGTGATGGCGGAGTACACCGCGGCGATCCGCGACATCGTCGGGTGGGAGGTCCCCATCGCCACCGACCACTACGGCCACTTCGGCATCGAGGACGGGATCAAGCTGGCCCGGGCCCTCGACCCCTTCAACCTGGCCTGGCTCGAGGACATGGTGCCCTGGCAGTACACGGACCAGTACGTCCGCCTCAAGAACGCGTGCACGACGCCCATCCTGACCGGAGAGGACATCTACCTCAAGGAAGGGTTCATGGACCTCTTCGAGAAGAAGGCCATCTCGATCTGCCACCCCGACCTCGCGACCTCCGGCGGCCTCCTGGAGACCAAGAAGATCGGCGACCTGGCCCAGGAACACGGCATCTCGATGGCCCTGCACATGGCCGGCAACCCGGTGACCCTGTTCTCGAGCGTGCACTGCGCGGCGGCCACCGAGAACTTCCTGGTCATGGAGCACCACAACGTCGACGACGCCTCGTACGACGATCTCGTGACCGGCGTGCCCAAGCCCCTCATGGACGACGAGGGCTTCATCCCCGTGCCCAACGGACCGGGCCTGGGGATCGAGCTCAACGAGGACGCCATCAAGAGCCAGCTGAAGGACCCGGCGAAGGAGTACTTTGCCCCCACCCCGGAGTGGGATGACGAGCGCGCCTGGGACCGGCTCTGGAGCCGTACCGCGCCGGCGGGAGGGAGTGCCTCGGCGAAGGCCTAGCGGCAGCGGCCTACCACCCCTGCGTGCCCGGCTCCCCCTTGAAGGGGCCGTCGAGGTCGGAGGTGATCCATCCCCCATAGAAGCCCCCGGCCTGGGGCCGCGCCCGCTCGTCGTCGACCCAGCACTCGTCCACCCGATGGGCGAAGAACGCCAGGTGATCCCGAAGCGCCTCGTACCCCGGCGTCGGTGTCGGGTAGGACCAGGCGCAGTCCTCGGCCAAGCGCCCGCCGACGCGCAGGGACGAGTAGCGGGCCGTGCCCTTGAACTCGCAGAAGGTCCGGCGCCCCGTCGCCTCCAGGAGGTCCAGCCTCACGTCCCGGGGAGGGATGTAGTAGGTCGGCGGGTGGGACGTCTCCAGGATCCGCAGGCATCGAGACGAGTCCGCCACGGTGACCCCGGCGAAGACGACGCGGATCCGCCGCGACGTCGGCTCGAGCCGTGGGGGACGCGGGTAGTCCCAGACCGACTCCCTTCCCGGCGTCACGATTCCCATCCCCCAACTATAGCGGCCACACGAAGGAGGGCCTCGAGGCACGATCCCTCATGGGAGAGAGTCCATGCCCCTGCTGTCAGTCCTCCCCCACGAGCTTCTCCGCCGTCGGCCGGTCGGTGACGAGGACGTTGACCCACCGTCCACGCAGCGCCCCGAGGATGGCCTCGTACTTGCGGCGAGCCCCGGCGATACCGATCGTTCTCTGGACCTTCCGTAGCTGATCGAGGGACATCCCGATCACCCGCTCGTCCAGCTCGCTGCGGACGGGCTCTCCGGCCGCGTCGAAGAAGCGCAGGCACACGTCGCCCACGGCCCCCCTCCGGCGGAGCATCTCCAGCTCTCGAGGGGCAAAGACGTTCCCGCTGGCCGCGAGAAGGCGGGAGGGCTCGAGGGCCCCGATGCCGACCAGGGCCACGGTCACCCGTTCGAGCTGGGCCATCGCCTCCCGGACGAACGGGTCCTCGAAGAGAACCTCCCGCGCGCCCGGGGACCCGACCACGCCCGGGGCCGGCAGCAACCGGGCCTCTCCCCCCACCAGCCGGGCCAGCCGCCGGGTGAGATGGGCGGCGTGCACCTCGGCCTCGGGGCTGCCGACTCCTCCCAGGATCTGGACCACGCTCGAACCCGTGGAGCGGGGCAGGACCCGCATGGAGTCGACCATCGCCAGGAGAGTCGCGCTCCAGGAGGACAGGCCCACGACGTCGCCCCGCTTGAGCGTGGTCTCCAGATGGTAGGCGGCGGCCGCCCCGAGATCACGGAGGAGGGCTTCCTCCCCGGCTGCGGTCTCGACCACCATGGCCTCCCGCAGGCCGTATCTCTTCTGGAGGCCCTCCTCGAGCTCGGGGTGGGTCCCGCTGGGGTGGGTGACCACGACCCGGACGATGCCCTCGACCTCCGCCCGCTTCAGCAGGCGCGAGACCGTGGGCTGCGAGAGCTCGAGGCGACCGGCGATCTCGCTCTGGCTCAGCCCCCGCTCGTGGTAGAGCCGCGCCACCCGGGCCATGAGGCGCAGCTCGTGGACGCGGGCCACGTCACTCCGGGTCGGGCAGGAGCTCGAAGAGCCCGAAGCGGTCGGCGTTGTCGGCGGTGACGAGCAAGCAGTCGACGGACTGCTTCTCCGGAAGCCCGGTCTCGCCGGTCGTGACGAAGCGGTTCGCCTGGTCGACGGCCATGCGGGCGATCGGGACCGCGGGCTGGAGGGCGGTGGCCTTCATGTCGCCGGCCCGGATGGAATCGAGGGCATCGGGGCTGCCGTCGAGCCCCACCACGATCACGTCGCTCCGACCCGCGCCCTTGAGGGCAGCCACGATGCCCACGGCCATGGTGTCGTTGCCGGAGATGACCCCCGCGAGGTCGCTGGTTCCCTGGAGGATGGTCTCCATCTTCTGGAAGGCCTCGGTCTGGTTCCAGTTGGCACTGGGCTGGGCCACGCGCTCCATGTCGGGGTACTTCTCCAGGATGTCGCCGAAACCCTTCGAACGGATGGCGGCGTTGGTGTCAGACTCCCGGCCGAGAAACTCCACGTAGCGCCCCTTCTCCCCCATCAACCGCACGAACTCCTGGGCCGCGAGGGTCGCGCACTGGTAGTTGTTCGACACGATCTGGGACACGGCGATTCCGGTGGCGTTGATCTCGCGATCGATCAGGAAGCTCGGGACGCCCGCCTCTTTCGCCTTGCGCACTGCGGCGATGCTGGCGTCGGCGCCGGCGTTGTCGAGGACGATGGCTGCGGCTCCCCGGGTGATGGCGGTGTCGACGAGCTGGTCCTGCTTGTTGGCGTCGTCGTCGTGGCTGAGGAGCAGGGTCTCGTAGCCCAGCTCACGGGCCCGGGCGTCGGCGGCTTCGGCTTCGGCCTTGAAGAACGGGTTCTCGTGGGACGGGGTGATGATGACAATCGGCCCCGGCGCGGCGTCTCCGGTCGTTTCTTCAGGCCCGCCGCCGGTCGTGCAGGCGGTCAGCGAGACGGTGGCGGCGAGGGCGACGGCAAGAGAGAGGATCTTCATGCAGCGCTCCTTGACAAAGCCGGGGCCCGCGACGGCTGGCGCGACGCCCACTGGTCGATGACCACGGCCACGACGATGACGAGCCCCTTGATCACGATCTGCCAGAACTCCGAGACCCCGAGGAGGATGAGGCCATCGCTCAGGACACCGATGACGAAGGCCCCGATGAGCGTCCCCCCCACGCCCCCCCGTCCCCCGGAGAGCGACGTGCCCCCGAGAACGACGGCGGCAATGGCGTTGAGCTCGAAGGTCTCCCCGGTGGCCGGATGCGCGGCCGCGAGCTGGGCGGCGATCACGAGTCCGGCCAGGGCGGCGCACACGCCTGAGATCACGTAGACGGCCCACTTGACGCGATCGACCCGGACGCCGGCCAGGGCCGCGGCCCGCTCGTTCCCGCCGATCGCGTAGACCTGCCGGCCGAAGGGGGTCTTGCGGGCCACGAAAGCCCCCAGGGCCCCGACGACGATCATCAGCCAGATCGGCGCGGGCAGGCCGAGGATCGTGCCCGAGCCCAGGAACTCGAAGCCGGTGTTGCCCAGCTCGGGCGAGCCCTGGAGGTTGGGGAAGGTGGCCCCGTCGGAGATCAGCAGGGCGAGGCCCCGGGCCACGTAGAGTATCCCCAGGGTGGCGATGAACGGGGCCACGCGCAGCTTCGTCACCGCGAAGCCGTTGATCGCACCCATCAGGGCACCGGCAGCGAGGGCGACGAGAATCACCGGACCGGCGGTGAAGTAGACGACCACCCCGAAGGGCTCGAGGACGAGGCCCTCGTGGATCAGGAGACCGGCGACCATTCCGGCCAGTCCCGCCACCGAGCCCACCGAGAGGTCGATTCCCCCGCTCAGGATGACGAAGGTCATCCCCACCGCCAGGAGCGCGTTGATGGCCACGTGCTTGGCCAGGATCACGAGATTGCCGGTGGTCAGGAACGCAGGGGAGAGGAGGGAGAAGACGACGACGAGCAGCACGAGGGCGAAGAAGGCCCGGAGCTCGAAGAGGACCTCTCGCAAGCTCCGGCGCTCAGCCTTCATCCTGCCCCCCCTCCGGGCCCGCGGTGTGCCCGACGTACGACGCCTCGACGAGCTCCTGCTCGGTCACCGTGTCCCCGTCGAACTCCCCGGTGACTCGCCCGCCCGACAGGACGACGACGCGGTCGGCGAGGCCCACGACCTCGTTGAGGTCCGACGAGGAGTACAGGATCGCCAGGCCCTGGTCGGCCAGCCGGCGCATGAGGTCGAACATCTCCCCGCGGGCCGCGACGTCGATGCCCCGCGTGGGCTCGTCCATGAGGAGGACCCGGGGCGACGTGAGCAGGGCCCGGGCCACCACCGCCTTCTGCTGGTTCCCGCCGCTCAGGGTGGTGATGGGCCGGTCGGGGTCGGCCATGCGGATGTCCAGCTCGCCCCGCATGCGCTCGACCGTCGCGCGCTCCCGGCCTTCGACCAGCCAGAAGCCCCGGGCGTGATCCCGCAGGCTCGCGAGGGTCACGTTGTGGGTGACGGAGAGCGGGGGCACGATGCCCGCCCCCTGCCGGTCCTCGGGGATGAGGGTGAGCCCCCGCCGGATGCGCTCGGGCAGCGACAACTCCTGGACCGGGCCCCCTTCGATCGCCACTTGCCCCGTGGCCGGGCCCCGAGCGCCGGCCAGGCTCTCGAGCAGCTCCGTCCGCCCCGCGCCCATGAGGCCGTAGAGGGCCACGACCTCCCCGCCGCGCACGGAGAGGGAGACGTCGTCGACGAGCCGCTCACCGGCGGGACCGGCCAGCGACAGGCCCTTCACATCGAGGGCCTCCACGCCCGCCACGGTCCCCTGCCGCTCGTGCCGGGGACCACGGGCCCGTCCCACCATGTTCTCGACGATCCAGGCGAGGTCGACGTCGGGGACAGGGGCGTGGGCCACACGGCGCCCGTCGCGCAGGACGGTGATCCGGTCTCCGATCTGCATCAGCTCTTCGAGGCGGTGGGAGATGTAGACCACGGCCACGCCCTGCTTCACCAGGTCGCGGATCACCCGGAAGAGCGCCGCCACCTCCACCGCGCTCAGGGCCGAGGTGGGCTCGTCCATCATCAGGATGCGCACGTCCCGGACGAGGGCCCGGGCGATCTCGACGATCTGCTGCAGGCCCAGGGGCAGGCGCCCCACGATGGCCCGCGGATCGATGGGGTGCTCGAGCCGGGCGAGGGCCTCGACGACGCGCTGCTCTTCCACCCCCCGGTCCACGACCAGCCCGTGCCGCGTCCGCTCCCGGGCCATGAAGACGTTGTCGGTGACGTCCAGGTCCGGGAAAGAGGCTCAGCTCCTGGTGGATGACCCCGATGCGCAGGGCGGCGGCGGCGCGGGGCGAGTGGAGCTCGAGGGGCTCGTCGTTCAGCAGCAGGCGCCCACTGGTCGGCCTCTCGACTCCGGCCAGGATCCGCATCAGGGTGGACTTTCCCGCCCCGTTCTCCCCGATGAGGACGTTGACCTCTCCGGGGTGCACCTCGAAGTCCACGTCCTGGAGGGCGCGGGTCCCGCCGTAGACCTTGGTGACCCCCCGGGCCCGGAGGAGGGGCATGGGTGACGGGCTCGCGGCGAGGGGGGCGGTGCTCACGGCTCCTCCTCCGTCACGAGCCTCACCGGGGTGACGGTGAGCGGCGACTCCCCGAGGGTGGCCATGCCCACGAAGCGCACGCGCTTCCCCACGAGAGTCTCCGGTTCCAGGGAGGTCAGAAGCCACCGCTCGACCCGCGCGTTGAGGGCGCCCGCCACGTCCGCGTACTCGATCTGGTTGACGAACTGGTCGAAGGACACGGTGGGCAGGGCGTCGCGGATCGCCGTCCCGCGGAGCACGGGACCGATCTGCACTCGGATTCCCTCCGCGCCACCCGTGAGCTCGATCTCGACGAGGGCGACGCCTGACCGGGAGGTCGTGTCCACCTCACGCACCCGCCCGGAGCCCGTCACGATGACGTGGGCCGGTCCGGCTCCCTGTCTCCGGCCCCACCTCTCTCCCGCGGCCACCGGGTCCGCGGCCAGGGCCGGCAGAAGCTCCTGGAGATCGACCGCCTGCTCCAGGGCCCTGGGGACGTCCTCGGCCCAGAGGGACTCCACGTACGCCGCAGCGTCGAACGCCTGCGCCCCGCGGCCGTCGCTCTCGGACTCGATGGGACGGATCGTCGCGACCTTGCACGCCAGCAGCAGCGCCGGGAGCAGGAGGACGGATCGTCTCGCCGCGGACCCCACCTACGTCTCCTCCTTCCAGCGGGCGCGGGCCACTGCTTCTCGCCATCCGGCGTGGAGGTCCTCCCGCTCCGACGCCGGCATCCGGGGCTCGAAGCGGTCCCGCTCCCGGGGCAGGGCCACGAGCTCTTCCTCGGACCTCCAGAGCCCGACGGCCAGGCCGGCCAGATAGGCCGCCCCGAGGGCCGAGACCTCGGCCGAGGTGGTCCGCAGAACCGGGCGTCCGAGGAGATCCGCCTGGAGCTGCATGAGCTGGTCGTTGCGCGTGGCCCCCCCGTCGGCGAGGAGCACCTCGAGCTCGCGGCCGGCCTCGGCCTGCATGAGGTCGAAGACGTCGCGGACCTGGTGGGCGATGGAGGCCAGGGTGGCCCGCGCCAGGTGCGCGGCGGTGGTGCCCCGGGTCAGCCCGCTGATCAGCCCCCGGGCCGAGTCGTCCCAGTGCGGGGCCCCGAGCCCGACGAACGCGGGGACCAGGTGGGCGCCGCCGGTGTCCTCGACCTGCCTGGCCAGCTCGGCCACGCCGCCCGCGGGGTCGTCGAGGCCCAGGAGCTCGCCCAGCCACTGGACGGCGGCCCCGGTGGCCAGGATGTTCCCCTCGAGGGCGTAGGTCGTCTTCCGGGCGGTGGCCCAGGCCACGGTGGACGAGAGCCCGCGCCTCGAGTGCACGAGCCCGGGAGTGGGCGTCATCAAGGACGAGCCCGTGCCGTAGGTGGCCTTGATCGCGCCCGGCTGGAACCCGGCCTGGCCGTACAGCGCCGCGTGGGAGTCGCCGATCTGGCTGGCGATGGGCACGCCCGCGGGGAGACGGCCGAGCTTCACCGAGTCGGCCCGGCTCAGGGTGGACGGGGCGAGGGTGGGCAGGCAGCCCGCCGGAATGCCGAAGAGGCGGAGCAGGTCGCCGTCCCAGGTTCCCGCGGCGAGGCCCAGAAGCTGCGTTCGCGAGGCGTTGGAGAGGTCCGTGACGTGGACGGTCCCACCGGTCAGGTTCCACGCCACCCAGGCGTCGGTGTTGCCGAGGCAGATCTCCCCGGCCTCGGCGCGCTCCTGACCGTGCTCCACCTGATCCAGGAGCCACCGCATCTTCGTGGCCGAGAAGAGCGGATCGATGGTGAGCCCGGTACGCCCGTGCAGGAGCCCCTCGTGGCCCTGGGCCCGCAGCTCGTCGCACAGCGGCGCCGTGCGCCGGCACTGCCAGACGATCACCGGACCGATGGGCCGTCCCGTCTCGCGCTCCCAGCCCACGACCGACTCGCGCTGGTTGGAGATCCCGATGGCCAGGGGTACGGCGCCGGGACGCGTCTCCAGCACCTCGTCCACGCACTCGCGCACGCTGCGCCAGATCTCGTCGGCATCCTGCTCGACCCAGGCCGGCCGGGGATAGGTGGGGCTGAGCGGTCGCCCCGCACGGGCGACGATGCGGCCGCGCTCGTCCACCAGGACCGCCTTGGTGTTGGTCGTGCCCTGGTCGATGGCGAGGACGAATCCCCCGCTCATCGCGCCACCCTCCCGGGCTCCACGCGCTCCTCGACCAGCTCGAGGGCCGCGTCGCGGATCCCCCCTGCGGTCAGGCCGAAGTGCTCGAGGATGAAGGCCGCGGACCCGGTGGGGGCGAAGACCCCGGGGAAGCCCAGGATCTTCACGGGCACCGGATGGCTCGCCACCACCGTCTCGGCCACCGCGCCTCCCAGGCCCCCGTACACCGTGTGCTCCTCCACCGTGACGATGGCCCCGGTCTCGCGGGCGGCGGCGAGGATGGCGTCTTTGTCCAGGGGCCGCACCGTCGCCATGTTCAGGACCCGGGCCTCGACCCCGTGACGGGAGAGCTCCTCGGCCGCCTCCAGCGCGCGCTCCACCATCACCCCGTTGGCGATGAGGGTCACGTCGCCCCCCTCCCTCAGGCGCCCGGCGCGGCCGAGCTCGAAGGCGTGGTCGGGTGGATGAACGGCGCTCACCGGCATCCGGCCCATGCGGATGTACACCGGCCCGGGGTGCGCCGCCGCGGCTCGGACGGCGTGAGCGGCCTCCGCCCCGTCGGCGGGGACGACGACGGTCAGGCCGGCGATCGCCCGCAGCCACGCCAGGTCCTCGATGGAGTGGTGCGTCGGCCCCAGGGGCCCGTAGGCCACGCCCGCGCTCATGCCGCACAGCGTCACGTCGGCGCCCGAGTAGGCGATGTCGACCTTGATCTGCTCCAGGGCCCGACCGGTGAGGAAGCACGACGCCCCGCAGGCGAAGGGCTTCTTGCCCCCGTTGGCCAGCCCCGCGGCGATGCCCACCAGGTCCTGCTCGGCGATGCCCACGTTGAAGACGCGCTCGGGAAAGCGCTTCTTGAAGGCGCCCAGCTGGCTCGAGCCCAGGGAGTCGTTGGCCAGGGCCACCACGCGGTCGTCCTCGACGGCCAGATCGAGAAGGGTCCGGGCGAAGGCGTCGCGGATGTCGTGGCGTTCGCTCATGCCGTCTCCCCCAGCTCGGCCAGGGCCGCCTCGAGCTGGGCCGCGTCCGGCACCCGGTGGTGCCAGGCCGGGTCGTCGGCCATGAAGGACACCCCCTGGCCCTTGTGGGTGTGGGCGATCACACAGGAGGGCCGTCCCGTTTCGAAGGGCACCTCGCGGTAGGCGGCGAGGAGGGCGGCGTGGTCGTGGCCGTCGACCTCCCGCACCGCCCAGCCAAAGGCCCGCCACTTGTCGGCCAGGGGCTCCAGGGCCATGGTCTCCTCGGTGGGCGAGGCCAGCTGCAACCCGTTGCGATCGATGGTGAGGACCAGACGGTCGAGGCCGAAGTGGCCGGCGGCCATGGCCGCCTCCCAGTTGCTGCCCTCCTGGAGCTCGCCGTCCCCGGTGAGGACGTACACGCGCCAGGAGGCGCGGTCGAGACGAGAGGCCAGTGCCGCCCCCACGGCGATGGGGAGGCCGTGGCCGAGGGGGCCGGTGCTGGCCTCGACGCCCGGGACCGTGTGGCGGGGAGGGTGGCCGTTGAGCCGGGAGAGCGGCCGCATGAAGGTCTCCAGCTCCTCCTCCGGGAAGAACCCGGCGTGGGCCAGGGTGGTGTAGAGGGCGCCCGAGGCATGGCCCTTGCTCAGGATGAAGCGGTCGCGCCCGGGGTCGTCCGGGCGCTCGGGGTCGACCCGGAGGACCGCGCCGTAGAGCACGGCCAGGATGTCGGTGGCGGAGAGGTCGGCTCCGATGTGACCGAGGCCGGCCTCGTGGATGAGCCGCAGGTTGCGCCGGCGGCTGGCCCGGGCCCGGGCTCGCAGACGCGAGAACAGGTCGTTCTCGTCGGTCAAGGTCGTCCCCTGGTCGCCGAAGTCGTGGACGACAGGGCGGGCGTCCGGGGTCGCGGGCGGGACCCGGGCGGCGGGGCGAGGGTGAAGAGCAGCAGGCGCGCCATGCTCGTTCGTCTCCTGTATCCAGGCTACTCGGCGAGGGCGTGGACGTGGACGTCCCAGCCCAGGTACCTCCCACAGGCCTCGGCGAGAACGTCGCCGGTGCGGGAGGCGTTCATCACCACGTGGTGCTCGAAGCCGTTCTCGCAGACGAAGCGCATGAGCTCCTGGAGCCGCGGGATGTGGGCCACGGCTCGGTTGCCAAAGGTCTTCAGGGGGTCGTCGGTCAGTGACCCCTCCCCCACGTAGGCCCGGATCACGCCGGCGTTGTCGTCGGTGGTGAGCCGCCCGAAGGTCAGGGGACGGGCCGAGGCCCGGCCCTCGAGGGCTCCCCAGGTCCGGTCGGTGCCCACGATCGAGCCCAGGATCGGCGCGGTCTTCACCGCCACGTCGGGGATGAAGGACTTGGCCCAGTTCCCGCAGTGGAAGAGGACGCACTTGTCCTCGTCGTCGCCGTAGTTGTTGTTCCAGTCGACCAGCGCGCTGGGCGAGCTGGACGCGAGCTGCATGGCGTACATCGTGAGGGCGCCGGTGACGTCCACCTCGCAGGCGCTCGGCCGCATGGCCTCGCTCATCATGCTCATGCTGGTGCACACGTTGCAGCCCTGGTTGGCCTGGACCGAGGTCCAGCACTGGATGGCGGTGGCGTCGAGGGCGTTCTCCACGACGAAATCGCCGAGGGCCAGGTCCAGGGTCGCCATCTGGTGGAGCTTGTCCGCCGGGACCGCGTCGGTCCGGGCGTACGCCCCGAACTCCTCGATCTTCCCCTTCACTCGGCTTTCGTCCGCCGAGAGCTTCTCGGCGGCCGCGAGGATCTCTGAGAGATCCACGGTGGTCACGCTGATCCCGTGGCGCTCGAGGATCTTCTCGCTGTAGCGCACGGTGTTGAAGGCGCCCGGGCGGGCCCCCACCGCCCCGATGCGCACCGACTTCATCCCCCGGACGACGCGGCAGACCGCGACGAAGCGCCGGAGGTCGTCCTTGAAGGCGTCCGCCGACGGATGGACGGTGTGCTTCTCGGTGACGGTGAAGGGGATGCCGTACTGGCGGAGGTTGTTGCAGACGGAGATCTTCCCGCAGAAGGCGTCGCGCCGGCTCGCCGGCTCGAGCTTCTCCAGCTCGTCGGGGTAGCCCTGGACCAGAACCGGCACCCCGAGCCCGACGAGCTTGAGGGTGTCGGCCACGCCCTTCTCGTCCCCGAAATTGGGCAGGACCACGAGGACCCCGTCGATCTCGTCCCGGTGCTTCTTGAAGAGATCGGCGCACCGGGCGGCGTCGGCGTGGGTCTCGACGCCCCCGAGCTTCGAGTCCTCCTCGGAGAGCATGACCGCGTTCAGGTCCTCGGCTTCGAAGAGGGTCGCGATGTCGGCCCGGGCCGATGTCACCAAGTGGTCCGGGAAGAAGTCCCGGTTGCCGACGATCACGCCAAGAGTCGTCTTCTTCATGCGTCCTTCCTCCCGATGACGGGGCGGCTGATCCTCTGGTCGGCGTTCTGCATATTCATTCTTGTACGAATGCTAATCCAAGACTTCGACTCCCGTCAAGTGGCATTCCGGAGGGAAGATGACGGAACATCGGGGCGGACAGGAGGCGCATGAAGCAGCTCGACCGACGCACCTTCGTGGGTGTTCTGGCCTCCGGTGTCTCGGCGATGGCCGCAGGGGGCCCCTCGCGGGCGCCAGACGCTCGTGGGTCGTCCGCCGGTCGCCTGGCCGCTCCCTGCTTCTCGCCGCTCCCTCTCGGCGCCATTCGCCCGCGGGGGTGGCTCGCGCGTCAGCTGCGCCTTCAGGCCGACGGGCTGACCGGCCACCTCGACGAGTTCTGGCCGGACGTGGGGAGGAGCCAGTGGTTCGGGGGCGATGCCGAAGGCTGGGAGCGAGCCCCCTACTGGCTCGACGGCGTGATTCCCCTGGCCTGGGTGCTCGACGACACCGGCCTGAAGGAGAAGGCCGCGGGCTACGTCCACCAGATCGTCGCGCGGCAGCGGGCGGACGGGTGGTTTCAGCCCGTTCCGGCCGAGCCCGGGGCCGACCCCTACGACCTGTGGGCCATCCTGCTGGTGCAGAAGGTCCTGGCCCAGTTCCACGAGGCCACCGGCGACGAAACGGTGTTCCGCTCCCTGGAGGCGAGCCTGCGCGCCCTGGGGCCCGGGCTGGAGCGCGCGCCGCTCTTCAACTGGGGCCGGTACCGCTGGTTCGAGGGCCTCATCCCGATCGTCCACGTGTACGCGCGTACGGGCGAGGGCTGGCTGCTGGAGCTGGCCCGACGGCTCCGTGAGCAGGGCACCGACTACGCCGCCCTCTACGCCGACGACCGTCTGGCCCACCCGACGCCGCGGCGCGGACGGTGGACCTGGGACAAGCACGTGGTCAACACCGCCATGGCCCCCAAGGCCGCGGCCCTCTCCTGGCAGCTCGACGAGCGCCCCGAAGACCGTGAGCTTCCCGAGCGCATGCTCGCCTTCCTCGACCGCCACCACGGCCAGGTCAACGGGATGTTCAGCGGGGACGAGTGCCTGGCGGGCCGCAACCCGGTCCAGGGGACGGAGCTGTGCGCGGTGGTCGAGCTGATGTACTCCCTCGAGGTCCTCCTGTCGGTCTTCGGTGACCCGGCCTTCGGCGATCGGCTCGAGCGCGTCGCCTTCAACGCGCTGCCCGCCACCTTCACCCCCGACATGTGGGCGCACCAGTACGACCAGCAGGTGAACCAGGTGCAGTGCACGGTCAACCCCGACCACATGTGGACCACCAACGGGCCCGAGTCCAACCTCTACGGCCTGGAGCCCAACTACGGCTGCTGCACGGCCAACATGCACCAGGGCTGGCCCAAGCTCGCCGCCCACCTGTGGATGAAGACCCCGGGCGAAGGTCTGGCCGCGGTGGCCTACGCTCCCAGCGAGGCCCGCTTCCTCTCACACGGCGTGCCCGTGGTCGTGGCCATGGACACGGACTATCCCTTCCGGGACTCCCTGACCCTCACCGTGCGCCCGGATCGCCCCATTCGCTTCCCCCTCCGGCTCCGGGTGCCCTCCTGGGCCGAAGGAGCCACCGCGACGGTGGACGAGGGCGCGCCGGAGCCCATGAGCGCCGGCACCTTCCACCGCCTGGAGAGGGAGTGGCGCGGAGCGACCACCGTCGAGGTCCGATTCCCCATGCGCCCGAAGGTCACCCGCCGCTACAACCTCGCCCTGGCCGTCGAACGCGGGCCGCTCGTCTACAGCCTGTCACCCGAGGAGAGCTGGACGCGGATCAACGCCGACAGGCCGCACCGCGAGCTCCCCCACGGCGACTTCGAGGTCCGCCCCGCCTCGCCCTGGAACTACGGCCTGCGGCTCGATCCGGACGACCCTTCGGCCGGGCTCGAGTTCGAGGAGCGTCCGGTGGGCGACCGGCCGTTCTCGCCGGAGGGGGCGGGGATGAGGGCCCGCGTGCGCGGTCGTCGGCTGCCGGGCTGGAAGCTCCGGCACGGGTGGGCGGACGAGGTCCCGGTCGGGCCCCAGTCGTCCGAGGAGCCGCTGGAGGAGCTCACCCTGATCCCCTACGGGTGCACCAACATCCGGATCTCGGAGTTCCCGGACCTGGAGGAGTGAGTCCTCCGCAACACCGCAGGAGGTGGGCCGTGACGAAGCGCCTCGACCGTCGGGAGTTCACCAGGAGGTCCGCATGGCTGGCCGGCGCCGCCGGCGCGTTCTCCGTCGTCCCCGCCCACGTGCTGGGCGGGTCGCGGGGTGTCGCTCCCAGCGACAGGCTGAGCGTCGCGGGGATCGGCGTCGGAGGGATGGGATTCAGCAACCTGCGCAGCCTCGAGTCGGAGGCCATCGTGGCCCTGTGCGACGTGGATCGCAACTACGCCGCGGAGGCGATCGCCCGCTATCCGGACGCCACGGTCTACACGGACTACCGCGAGATGCTGGAGACGCACGAAGACATCGACGGCGTCGTGATCGCCACCCCCGACCACACCCACGCCGTGATCGCCCTGGCCGCGATGCGGGCCGGCAAGCACGTCTTCTGCCAGAAGCCGCTGACCCATGACGTCTACGAGGCGCGCCTCCTGGCCCGAGTCGCGAAGAATGCCGGGGTGACCACGCAGATGGGCATCCAGGGCCACTCCGCCGAGGGCAGCCGCCTGATCTGCGAGTGGATCCAGGCCGGGCTGATCGGCGAGGTCCGGGAGGTGGACGCGTGGTGCAGCCTGTCCTACTACCCGTGGGGCCACGCCGGCTGGAGCAGCGAGTGGTCCGCGCGTCCCCGGGACACACCCGCCATGCCCGCGGGACTGGACTGGGACCTGTGGATCGGACCCGCGCCGATGCGTCCCTACCACCGCGCCTATCACCCGCTGACCTGGCGCTGCTGGTGGGACTTCGGCAGCGGCATGATGGGCGATCGAGGCGCCCACACGCTGGATCCCGTCTACTGGGCGCTCAAGCTGGGCGCGCCCACCAGCGTCGACGCGACGAGCTGCGGCAACACGCCCGAGGTGCACCCCCTGTCGGCAATCGTGACCTACGAGTTCCCCGCGCGGGACGATCGGTCGCCGGTCACGGTGCGCTGGTACGAAGGGACACGACCGCCACGCCCCGCAGAGCTGGAGGACGGCCGGCGGATGCCCGACGAGGGAGGGGCGCTCTTCAGGGGCTCCGAGGGCACGATCATGTGCGGCGTCTACGGCGACAGCCCGCGGATCATCCCCGAGGCGAGGATGCGGGCGGCGTCGCTCCCCGCGCCGTCCATCCCCCGCGTCGAGGGATCCCACGAGATGGACTGGGTCCGGGCGTGCAAGCGGGGCGAGCCGGCCGGCGCCCACTTCTCCTACTCGGGCCCCCTCACCGAGATCTGCCAGCTGGGCAACGTCGCCCAGCGCGCCGACACACGCATCGAGTGGGATGCGGCGAGCCTCCGGATCACGAACGTGCCGGAGGCCCAGCCGTACGTTCGTTCGGCCTGCCGGGAAGGCTGGGAGCTGCCCGAGCTGGAGGAGTCGTCCTGACGAGGTGTCGCTCATCGCCTCGATCGGCGCGGCCGCCGGCCTCGTCGCCGCGCACCTGGGTGCGGGCGGGCGGCGCGGGGTGTTTTGTCCACGCAGTGCAAGCGCTACCCTATTGGCGTGGACCGCGACGAGATGCTTCGAGTCCTCCGCGCCTTCGACGAGGAGGGGCTGGAATACGTTCTCATCGGTGCCGCGGCAATGGGCTTTCACGGCCTGGTGAGGGCCACGGAAGACCTCGACATCTTCATCCAAGCGACGGCCGAGAATGTCGAGCGCCTGAAGCGAGCCTTCCGGGCCGCCTACGACGACGATCCGAACGTGGATGAGATCAAGGCGGCCGACCTGTTGGGCGACTATCCGGCCGTCCGCTACTACCCGCCGAGTGGCGACCTGTACTTCGACGTGATGACGCGTCTTGGCGAGGTGGCGTCGTTCGAGACGGTGCCGGCGGAGTCCAAATCGGTGGAAGGGATCAGCGTCCGTGTCGCCACGCCGGCGGCGCTGTTTCGTTTGAAGAAGGACACCGTTCGGCCCCTCGATCGGCATGACGCAGAGGCCCTTCGGCGCGAGTTCGACCTGGAGGATGAGTAGGTGGCCGTCCAGAGATTCAGGAGCCTGGAGGAGATGGATGCGGCTCCGGTCGTCGCCCCCCCGGGAAACGCCTTCGACCGCTTCGCCCGCCATTGCGCGCGCTACTGGGCCATCGCCCCTCGGCACTATCCCCGCGGGGTCTTTCGCTTCCGGTCTCTCGAGGAGGCCCAGGCCGCCCGCGAACTCATCACTCGGGAGAACGTAGCCCGACTCCGGAGGTCCCGGGAAGACCTGTAGGGACTTCCCTACGCCCGGGCACGGTCACGGTCCCGGCGTCTCCTCCTCGGGGACCTCGACCACGAGGAGTCGATTCTCCTCGGGCGCCATCACGGAGCGGAGCCCGCTATGATAGAGACACGATCTCGCGTGATCCGACGGACGAGGAGGTCCTCATGAGTCAGGACGGTTCCCGCCCACCCGACAGCCTTGCCTCACGGCGCGAGTTCCTCGGCGCACTGGCCGGCGTCCTCGCCCTGCGCGGCGAGGTTCTCGCCCTGCAGACCCCCGGGCCCGCCGGGATTCCCCTCCGCCCTCTGGGCCGGACGGGCGTCTCCGTGTCCATCGTCGGCTACGGGGGCTGGCACGCGGCGGTGGGGGGCGACGAGGCCGAGTGCATCGCACGCCTCCACGAGGCCGTCGACATGGGCATCACGTTCATGGACAACGCCTGGGAGTACCACCAGGGGGGCTCCGAGGAGCTGGTGGGAAAGGCCCTCGCCGCGCCCGGGGGGTGGCGCGACAAGGTGTTCCTGATGACCAAGGTGTGCGCGCGGGACTACGACGGCGCGCGGCGCCACATCGAGGACAGCCTCCGCCGCCTCCAGACCGACCACGTCGACCTGCTCCAGCTCCACGCGATCCAGTACACGGACGACATCGAGCGGATCACGGACCCCGAGCAGGGGGCCCTGCGCGCCATCCTCGAAGCGCAGAAGGCGGGCAAGACCCGCTTCCTGGGCTTCTCCGGCCACCGGGACCCGCAGACGCACCTGAGGATGATCGACGCCCACCCGTGGGACACGGTCCAGATGCCCCTCAACCTCCTCGACGCCCAGTACCGCAGCTTCGAGAAGACCGTCCTCCCCGTCTGCCGGGAGAAGGGGATCGGCGCCCTCGGCATGAAGTCCCTCGGGGGCGGGGGAGAGGAGGGCGCGGTCCCCCGCGAGACCGGGGTGGACTGGGAGCTGTGCCGTCGCTACGCCCTGTCGCTGCCGGTGAGCACCGTCATCTGCGCCATGAAGAGCCGCGAGGAGCTGCAGGGGATGGTCCGCGTCGCCCGGGGCTTCGAGCCCCTCGACGCGGCCCAGGTGGCGCGCCTCCTGGCAAAGGCGAAGGCCGTCGCCGCCGACGGCCGGGTCGAGGCCTACAAGGACCCCTCGAAGGGCTACGGCTGCTCCTACCAGGACGCGGTGCTCGAGAACGCCTAGGGGCCGGAACGGCGGCGACTCCCTGGGCCGCCTCGGCTTGTAGACCCGGCAGGGGGCAGTTGGGTCGGGGTGAGACCCGGTCCCGGCCGGGCGCCTCTTCGAGGACGAAGAGCCCACTCCGGTGACGGCCATCAGCGCGGACCTCGCGTGAGGGCTGTGGCCGGACGAGACCCTCGGGTCCGCCGTCGGGCGCCGCGTCAAGCTGAACCATCCGGCCGCGGAGCCGGCGACCATCGCCGGGATGGTCGGCGATGTCCGTGGTGACACCCTGCGCTCGGACGGGGAGGTGTCAATCGAGGTCCTTGACCCGGATCCTCCGGTACTCCATCTGACCCCGGTCGCCCTCCAGGCCGATGGGGCCGGAAGCGGGCAGCTCCATCGCCGCCTCGAGCACCTCGCCGTTGCAGGTCGCGTGGGCCACGCCGTCCCTCACCGTCACCACGATCTCGTTCCACTCCTGGGGCCGGTAGTGCTCGAGGTCCTTCCAGGGCCCGGCGAGGGCGTAGTCCCGACACTGGAGCTGGGGGCCGCGGAGGTAGATGCCGCTGTCCGCGTTCGGGGTGGCACGGAACTCGAGCTTGAGGACGAAGTCCTCGGGGAACTCACGGGTGGTCCAGAGCTGCTGGATCTTCCGGTGCTCGGGCGGAGTGGTGACGACCAGGCGGCCGCCGACGGCGGCGAAGCGTCCGTCGGGCGAGACGGTCAGCCCGTCGAAGTCCACGCGCTCGGCGACGAACGGCCAGGCCGCGGCATCGGGGTCGGAGGCCTGCCAGTCCCTGGCGGCCTTCCGGTCCTTCTCCGAGGTGGGCCGGTAGCCCCAGCCGGTCAGATCGTGGCCGTTGAAGAGGCTCTCGAAGCCCTCCTCGGGTACGAACGGCTCCGGCTCGGTCTCGGAGAAGCCGAGGGTGGCGAGGATCGGACGCAGTGCCGCCGCCCACTTGGCGTATCCCACCTCGTTGGGGTGCAGCAGGTCGGGGAACTCCTCGATCTTCGCGTTCCCGTCGTCATCGGCGAACAGCGGCCAGGTCTCCACGTAGGTGACCCGGGGATCGTTCTTCACCGCGGTCAGGTACAACGAGTTGACGGCCTCGATCCGGTCCGCCGGGCGCTTCTTCTCCGGCGAGCTGGGGAACACCTGGCACAGGACGATCGGCATCCGCGGGTCGTGCTTCTCCAGGGCTTCGACGATGAGCTTCAGGTTGCCGGCGATGACCTCGGGGGTCGCGCCCTCCTCCAGGTCGTTGGTCCCGATGAGGAGCACGACGGCCGCGGGGTCGAGGCCGAGGACGTCCTCCTGGAGCCGGATCAGGACACCGCGCGTGGTGTCGCCGCTGATGCCCCGGTTGGCGACCTTGACGCCGGGGAAGGCGGCGCCCAGGCCCTCGCCCCAGCCCTGGGTGATCGAGTCGCCGAGGAAGACCACCGCGCCCCGGTCCTGCTCGGCCTGCGCCGCCCAGGCGGAGCGACGCTCGCGCCAGAGGTCCTGGAACCAGTCGTAGCGCCGGATCGGCCCCGCCCCGGGCAGGCCGTCGTCGGTGGCGGGGATCGCGAAACGGTCCTCGACCGCGGCGGGGGCGCCGGCCTGGGCTTCCCTCGCCCCCGCGCCCGAGGCGCCGAGGAGAACCAGGATGGCCGCACCGACCACGCACCGGGAGCCCGACGACGTGTGTTCACGCATTCTCTTGCCCTCCGTTCGGCTGCCGATTGTGACACGCGGCGCGCCTCGCTCTCCCCGGCTACAATGACGGCTCGCCCGAGACCCATGCCCACTGCTCCCCACCCCTCGACTCAGAAGCCTTCATGAGCGGGCGGGACCGCTTCGGTTCGCGCCTCGGCATGATGATGGTCATGCTGGGCATGGCGGTGGGCACCGGGAACATCTGGCGCTTCCCGCGCATCGCCGCCCAGAACGGAGGCGGGGAGTTCCTCATCCCCTGGGTCGCCTTCCTCTTCCTGTGGTCGATCCCCCTGCTCCTGGTGGAGTTCGGGATGGGCCGCAAGGTGCGCTGCGGCCCCGTCGGGGCCTTCGCCCGGATGATGGGACCGGGGTGGGCCTGGATGGGGGCGTTCGTGGCCTTCGTCGCGACCGCCATCCTCTTCTACTACTCGGTGGTGGCGGGCTGGACCTTCCGCTACGTGCTGGGCGCGCTCCTGGGGGAGCTGCCGGACGCGCAGCCGGGCGCCTTCTGGGTCGAGTACACGAGCTCCTGGTGGCCGGTGGTGACCCACGGGGTGGCCATCGGTCTCGGCACCCTGGTGGTGGCTCGGGGGATCGGCGCCATCGAGCGGGTGGCTCGGATCCTGATGCCCACGCTCATCGCCCTCGTCTTTCTCCTCGCCGCCCGCGCCGTGACTCTGCCGGGCGGCCCCTCCGGGCTCGAGTACCTGTTCGGGGTCGACTGGGCAAAGCTCGGCAACGCCCGGCTCTGGATCGAGGCCCTGACCCAGAACGCCTGGGACACGGGGGCCGGCTGGGGCCTCGCTCTGTGCTACGCGGCCTACCTCCGCGAGCGCGAGGACACCGCCCTCAACGCCTTCGTCCTGCCCATCGCCAACAACGTGATCTCGCTCCTGGCGGGGGTGACGGTCCTGTGCACGGTGTTCTCGGTGGTGCCGGGGCTGGTGGCGAGCGTGGCCTCCGACCCCGAGGCCCTGGCCCGCTTCCCCGCCCTCGAGGAGGCGGTCCGGGGGGGAGCGGCGGTGACGCCGGAGCTACTGCAGGCCACGATCTTCGGGGCCGGCAACGAGGGCATGACCTTCATCTGGATCCCGCAGCTGATGGGGACGCTGCCCTTCGGGCGCGTGATCATGCTGCTCTTCTTCTCCGCGCTGGCCCTGGCGGCCATGACCAGCCTGATCGCCATGCTCGAGCTGGCCACCCGGGTGCTCGTGGACGCCGGAGTCGCGCGCGCGAGGGCCATCCGCTTCGTGGGCGTGGGCGCGTTCCTGCTCGGCGTCCCCTCGGCCCTGTCGCTGCAGATTCTCAAGAACCAGGACTGGGTCTGGGGCATGGGCCTGCTGGTCTCCGGCCTCTTCTTCTCCCTGGCCATCATTCGCTACGGCGTGCGCCGGTTCCGCGAGGAGCAGCTCAACCACGCGGACTCCGACATCCGCATCGGGCGATGGTGGGACGTGGTCATCGGCGTGCTGGTCCCCGTCCAGGCCCTCATCCTGCTGGGCTGGTGGCTGTTCCAGGCCTGGTCGTGGGACCCACAGGGGTGGCTCACGCCGTTCGCCCAGGAGAACGTCGGCACCGTGCTCATCCAGTTCGCGGTGGTGCTGGCCGCCCTCATCGCCGCCAACCGCCGGATGACCCGGCGCACCCTGCCCCACGTCGAGCCCGGCACGCCCGAGCGGTGACGCGGCGCGCTAGCGGTCGGAATCGCCCGCGGACGGGATCTGCTTCAGATCGAAGGGCGTCTGCTGGTAGACGTAGTAGTTGAGCCAGTTGGCGTAGAGGAGGCTGGCGTGCCCCCGCCAGCGCACGACGGGCTCCCTCGAGGGATCGTCGCCGGGGAAATAGTTCTTCGGGACGTTGATGGGCAGTCCCTTGTTGACGTCCCGGACGTACTCGCCCCTGATGGTGAGCGGGTCGTACTCGGAGTGGCCGGTGACGAAGATGTGCCGCCGGTCGGCCGAGACCACGATGTAGACGCCGGCCTCCCTGGACTCGGAGAGCAGCACCAGGTCTTCGACGGCCAGGACATCCTCGCGCCGCACCTCGGTGTGACGGGAGTGGGGTGCGTAGAAGACGTCGTCGAAGCCGCGGGCGAGGCGCTCGAACTTCACGTTCAGCCGGTGGGGGAAGACCCCGAACATCTTCTCCGGAAGGTCGTGCTTGGGGACTCCGTAGTAATGGAAGAGGCCGGCCTGGGCCCCCCAGCAGATGTAGAAGGTCGAGTAGACGTGGGTCCTCGCCCAGTCCATGACCTGGACCAGCTCGGGCCAGTAGTCCACCTCCTCGAAGGGCATCTGCTCCACCGGGGCCCCGGTGATGATCAGCCCGTCGAAGTTCTGGTCCCGGACGTCCGAGAAGGACGAGTAGTGCTCCAGCAGGTGCTCGGCCGGGGTGTTCTTCGACTCGTGGGACTCCATGTGGAGGAGCTCGATCTCGACCTGCAGGGGCGAGTTGCCCAGGAGCCGCAGAAGCTGCGTCTCGGTCACGATCTTGGTGGGCATGAGGTTGAGGATGGCCAACCGGAGCGGGCGGATGTCCTGGTGGACGGCCCGGTTCTCCCCCATGACGAAGATGTTCTCGCTCTCGAGGATGCCCATGGCGGGCAGCGTGTCCGGGATCTTGACGGGCATTGGAGAGCTCCTGACTCCTCCGGGGACCCACCGGCCGGCGGCGGAACCCATCGGAAACCCTGAACTTACGCCGCTCCCCGCCCCGGCGTCAATGGGACGGGCGAGGCTCCACCCGGCAAGGCGGGCAGCCGACGCGGAACCCGGCGGCTCAGAAGATGCGCAGGATCGGGCTCAGCAGGAGGCGCGTCCCCACCGGGCGCTCCCCCACCCGCGCCGGCGCGAAGCGCCAGAGCGGGAGAACGCGCAGCACCGCGCTCTCCTGCGGCTCGCTCATGCCGGTCCTGACCTCCGGCGCATGGATCCGGCCGTCGGTCCCCACGATCGCCTCCACCTTGACCTCGCCCTCCTGGCGGATCCGGTCCGAGCCGTGGTGGTACCAGGGATCCACCGACAGGAGCTCCTCCGGCCAGGCCGTGACCTGGCGACCGAGCGTCTTCTCGCCGGCGGGGGCATGGACCTCCTGGCTCGCCACCTCCGCCGGGGACTCGCCAGGGGGCAGATCGAACGCGACCCCCTTCGACTCCAGGTAGGCTTCGGGCGTCTGCAGCATCCGGTCCACCTGGCCCCTCACCACCGAGGGGTCCGACCCCTCGGCGAGTCCCTCGACAAAGAGGAGCAGGCCGGGCCGGGCCTGCTCGCAGCGCACCGCCTGACCCCGGACCTTCGGGAGCCCGATGTTGTCGAGTGAGAATCGAGCCGCCCCCTTCTCCAGGGCCACCGCACGGACGTGAACGGCCACGTCGCACCCCCCGGTGAGATCCTCCACCGTGCCCACCTGGACCTTCTGCTCGTCGCCCGCGTGGCGCAGGATGCGGATCTCACCCTGGTACTGGCCCAACGGCTCGGGCAGGGTGGCGGGGCCGGCCGGGGCGTGGGGCCCGGCCGATCGGCAGGCCGGCCCGACGGCGAGGAGAAGAAGTACGGCGAGGCGCTGGCGCGTCATGGGCCCTCCCTGGCAGACCGTGGGTCCGCCCCGGACACGGTTGGCCAAACGGCGCTTCGGCGCAGTGATGGGCCTCACTCGGCCCTGCGGGCCAGGCCTCGCTCCTCTCTGGACCCGCTTGCGAATACAATCCCCCCGTCCTGCGAAAGGAGAGACCCATGAAGCGCATCCTGACCCTCGCCGTCGTCGCGGCCATCCTCATCCCGGCCCTGGCCGCCGCCCAGGCCATCACCCCCTCGCGAGAGGAGGTCATCGCCCTCACTTCGGACTGGAAAGGCGAGCGATTCGACGACGGACGGCCCAGGGTCCCCGACGCCATCCTCGAGCGCATGAAGAACGTGAACCTCGAGGAGGCCTGGTCGGTCCTCCGCGGGAAGAAGTTCGAGTGGCAGTTCGAGGGCCGCTGGAGGCACGTGCACCTCGACCAGACCGAGACCATGGTCGGGCGGGCCTTGACCGCGACCTTCGTGCCGAAGCGTCCGGACCTGGACGAGGCCCTGACCACGAAGGGGCACGCGGAAGGCCACGTGGGCGGGCGCAACTCCTGGCCCATCGACATGCTGCAGAAGAGCGACGTCTACGTGGCGAACGTCTTCGGGAGCTACGAGGGCGGCCCGATCATCGGCGGCAACCTGAGCACGGCGATCTTCAAGAACTCCGGCAACGGTGTCGTCTTCGACGGCTCGGTGCGGGACATCGCCCAGATGGAGACGATCGAGGGCTTCAAGGCCTGGGTCCGCGACTGGCACCCGTCCTACAATTACGACAACATGCTCGTCGTCCATCAACCGCCCCACCCGCATCGGCGACGCCACCGTCCTGCCCGGCGACGTCGTCCTGGCCAAGCGCGAGGGCGTCATGTTCATCCCCCCCGCCCTCGCCGAGGAGGTCTGCAAGATCGCCGAGCTGGTCCAGCTCCGGGACATGTTCGGCTTCCAGCGGATCAAGGAGGGGACCTACACCCCGGGCCAGATCGACCAGCGCTGGAGCGACGAGATGGAGAAGGACTTCTCCCAGTGGCTCAACGACCACATGGACGATCTCCCGGTCCCGAAGGAGCAGATCCAGGAGCTCCTGAAGGAGCGGACCTGGTAGTTCGAGGAGGCTCCATGGCGCAGCCACGTTCCCGCCGCTCCTTCCTGAAGGGCGGCGCCCTCGGCGCTCTCACCGGGGCGACGCTCGCCGGCGGGCTCGACGGCCTGGCCCACGCGGTGGAGCGGACCCCGCAGTCTTCCCGCCCGTCCGATCTGAAGATCACCGGCGTCCGGGGCGGTCTCATCCGCGGCGAGCACAGCCTCTTCGTGAAGATCGAGACCAACCAGGGGATCACCGGCCACGGCCAGGCGGTGGACGGCGTCTACGGCACCTACTACGTGATGAAGCACCTCGCCCAGCGCCACCTCATCGGCCGCAGCCCCCTCAACGTCCACCGTCTCCAGGAGGAGATGCGCCGGGGCGGGCTCTTCAAGGGCGCCCAGGCCGGCATGTACGTCTGCGTGATGTCCGCGCTGGAGACGGCGCTGTGGGACCTGGTCGGGAAGGCGTTCGGCCTGCCCGTCTACCAGCTCCTCGGCGGGACGTTCCGCGACCGGATCCGGGTCTACTGCGACACCGCCGGCAGCCGCCTCGAGCCCGCGGAGATGGGACGGCGGGCGAAGGAGGACGTCGACACGTACGGCTTCACCGCGGTCAAGTTCGACATCGACGACGCCCGCGACCCGAACAAGCTCGACCCCTACAATTGGAGCGTCAGCCTCCCCGAGCTCGAGCGGATGGTGGCCCAGATCGCCGCCGTTCGCGCGGCGGTGGGGCCGCACATCGACATCTGCGTCGACTGCCACGGCCGCTTCGACGAGCAGGCCGCCCACAAGATCGCCAAGGCGATGGAGCCCTTCAACCTCATGTGGCTCGAGGAGCCGGTGCCCGCCGAGTTCCCCGAGGCCTACGCCCGGATTCGGCAGGAGACCACCACCCCGATCTGCGGCGGCGAGAACTGGTACCTGACCTACGGCTTCCGCCGGCCCCTCGAGATCGGGAGCCTGCGACGTGATCATGCCCGACCTCCAGAAGGCGGGCGGGCTCGGGGAGGGCCAGCGCATCGCCAACCTCGCCAACACCTACAACGTCCCCTTCGCCCCCCACATGGTCGCCTCCTACCTCGGGGCCATGTCCTCCGCCCACGTCTGCGCCTCGGTCCCCAACTTCCTCATCCTCGAGTGGCAGATCTACTTCCACACCATGCCGATGTTCCAGGAGATCGTGATCCATGACGGCCCCATGCTCACCGACGATGGACACATCCCCCTCGGCGACGCGCCGGGGATCGGCGTCGAGATCAACGAGGACGCCATGCGGAAGTACGCGGCGCAGGACGTGCCGTTCTTCGAGTAGCCTCGGCTCCGCGGTGATCGGGCTGCTTCTGGCCGCGCTGGTGATCGCATCGGGCCTCGCCGCCGCCCAGGGCGGGAGCGCGGACGATGCCACCGCGGGCACTCCTCTTCTGAAGATGGACGACCTCATCGCCTGGTGCATCGTGCCTTTCGACAACGAGCAGCGGACCCCCGAGCAGCGCATCGCCATGCTCGAGGAGCTCGGCTTCAAGCGGTACGCCTACGACTGGCGGACCGAGCACCTGGACGACACGGCGCGCGAGCTCCGTCTGGCGAAAGAGCACGGCATCGACGTCACTGCGGTGTGGATGTTCGTCGACGGTGACGCCGACCGCCCCGGTCGGCTGAGCGAGGACAACGAGCGCCTGCTCGCCGCGGTGGCCGAGGCCGGGATCTCGACCCAGATCTGGCTCGGCTTCAACGACAACTTCTTCGAGGGCCTGACCGACGAGGAGAAGGTCGCCCGGGGCGCCGAGATGGTGGGCTACCTGAGCGGGCGCGCGGCGGAGACCGGGAGCCGCGTGGCCCTCTACAACCACGGCGGCTGGTTCGGCGAGCCCGAGAACCAGGTCCGGATCATCCAGGAGCTTCCCGACCACGAGGTGGGGATCGTCTACAACTTCCACCACGGCCACGAGCAGATCGACCGCTTCCCCAAGCTGTTGGAGGCGATGAGGCCGTACCTGTGGGTGGTGAACCTCGACGGCATGCGCCCGGAGGGACCGAAGATCCTGCCCTTCGGGACGGGAACGCACGAGAAGGCGATGCTCGAGCGCGTCCTCGCGGCCGGGTTCACCGGCCCCTTCGGCGTCCTCGGCCACGTCGACGACGCCGACGTGAAGGTGATTCTGGAGGGCAACCTCGAGGGGCTGGGGCTTCGCTGACCGGTCACCCACCCCGGAGCGAGTTGCGTGCTGAGCCTCCAGTAGTGGCCGGGCTGGTCGGCGCAGGCTGGAGTCTGGGGTGCGGGCACCAACTCACTTCCGCGGCAGGTAGCGCCTCAGGCCCAAAGGAGTCCATCGATCTGGTTTCAACGGTGGCGCTTGAAGCCACTCGCCCCCGGGAGTAAGGTTCGCGTCGAAAACGTGACCTCCCCGACTGAAAGCCTCGAGGCGCTCGTCGAGATCCTGGCCGACCCCACCGTCGTGGTCGACTCCTCGGGTTCGGTGACGCAGGTCAACGCCTCCGCCGAGGCGCTGCTCGGGTGGAGCCGGGACGACCTCGTGGGGCAGCCGGTGGAGGTGCTGCTCCCGGAGGGGTTGCGCGAGGCCCACGCCCGGCACCGGGACGCGTACGCCTCCGCGGCGGAGTCCCGCCCCATGGGCCCCGGGCGCGAGCTGTCGGCGGTCCGCCGCGACGGCACCGAGGTGACGGTCGACATCAGCCTCAGCCCGCTCGAACGGGACGGCGAGCGGCTCGTCGTGTGCCTGCTGCGAGACGTCTCCGAGATACGAGCTCGGCTGGCGCGGATGCAGCACATCGTCGACGCCATGCCCGGGATCTTCTACATCTTCGACGCCGAGGGCCGGCTTCGCTACTGGAACCGGACCGTGGAGACGTTGATCGGATACCCAGCCGGGGAGCTCGCGGGGAAGCACATCCTCGACTTCATCCACCCTGACGATCGTGACCAGGTGGCTCGGGAGACCGGGCGCGTGTTCGCCGAGGGGACGGGCCGCGCCGAGTACCGGCTGCTCCTCAAGGACGGCCGCACGGTTCCCCACATCGGCAACGGCGCGCGGTGTCGTCTCGACGGCAAGGACCACCTGGTGGGCCTCGCCGTCGACGTCAGCGCGCTCCGCGAGACCGAGCGGCAGCTCGAGGAGCGGATCGCCGAGGTGAACGAGCTCCGCCGGCGGCTGGAGCTCGAGAACCTCTACCTGCGGGAAGAGGTCAAGCTCGTCCATCGCCACGGCGACATCGTCGGCGACAGCCCGGCAATCCGGACCGTGCTGGCCCAGGTGGAGAAGGTGGCAGCCACCGAGGCGAGCGTGTTGCTGCTCGGGGAAACCGGCACCGGCAAGGAGCTCATCGCCCAGCGGATCCACGATCTCAGCCCGCGCCGCGCGCGGCCACTGATCAAGGTCAACTGCGCGGCGTTGCCGCCGACGCTGATGGAGAGCGAGCTCTTTGGCCGGGAGAAGGGGGCCTACACGGGCGCCGTCTCCCGCGAGGCCGGCCGCTTCGAGCTGGCGGACGGCTCGACGCTCTTCCTCGACGAGGTGGGCGAGCTGTCCCTCGACCTGCAGACGAAGCTGCTGCGGGTGCTCCAGGAGGGCGAGTTCGAGCGCGTCGGCAGCTCCCGGACGCGAAAGGTGGACGTGCGCATCGTCGCCGCCACCAACCGCGACCTGGCGGAGGCCGTGCGGGTAGGGGGCTTCCGCAAGGATCTCTTCTATCGTCTCAACGTGTTCCCCATCCAGGTGCCCGCACTGAGAGAGCGACGCGAGGACATCCCCCTGCTGGTGTGGGCGTTCGTCGAGGAGCTGGGTCGCAGCACGGGGCGCACGATCGACAGGATCTCCCAACGAGCCATGGAGCGGCTCCAGCAGTACGCCTGGCCGGGCAACGTCCGCGAGCTCCGGAACGTCGTCGAGCGCTCCATGATCCTGAGCCCTGGCGGCACGCTTCAGATCGCCCTCCCGGACGCCGGCGAATCCTTCTCCGACGAGGAGCTGGCCCTGGACGATGTGCAGCGCCGCCACATCCGTCGGGTCCTGGAGATGACCAGCGGCCGCATCAGCGGCCCAGGAGGGGCGGCCGAGCTGCTCGGCCTCAAGCCCACCACCCTCCGCTCGCGCATGGAGCGCCTCGGGGTCGACCCCCGCCCGCGCGACTAGTGGGCCCGACCCACGGCCCGCGGGTCAGGGCAGGACCAGGAAACCCGCCTGGCGGAAGTGGCGGTCCGTGGTGAGAGCCTGCTTCAGGCGGAGCTCCCTCATCACCACGAAGCTCGTGCAGTCCGTGAATGAGTAGTCTTTGTCTCGCTGGCGGAAGAAGAGAGCCCGTGCCTTCTCGGCCCGAAGGGCGTCGATCGTCTCACGGCGAGCTCGACTGCTGCCCTCGATCTGGGCCCACCAGGTCTCCGCGGCGGCGATGCCGAGGCGCATACGCACGAGGGTCAGAGTCTCGTCGACGATATAGTCGGTCGTCACGAGGAGTCGACCCGCATCGAGGGCGGCGTCGCGGGCTGCGCATGCCTTGCCGTGCGCCGGATCCGAGCCGTCGGCACAAGCCATCCAGCCCGCAGTGTCGACGAGGAGGGCTTTCACGACCGATAGAGAAGGTCGTCATGGTCGGCGGCCGTACGACCGTCGCGCGAGCGGCCGACCGCCCCCGCGCGGAAGAGGGGGTCGTCCTCGAGGGCCCCCTCGGGCATCGCCGCGTCCTCCACCGGGACGATACGGAACGCCGGGCGGCTGCGGTAGAGCACGGTGATCTTCTCGCCCGCCCGGACGCGGCGCACCACGCTCGGCAGCGAAGCCCGGAGCTCCTTGGCATTGATTGGCTTCGACATCGTGATCCTCTAGTTCAACTCAAGTTGAACATCATGCCTTGCTGCCGTCAAGGGCCCGAGTCCCGTTGGGTCAACCGAGACCACCCGGGCCCCCCGGAGTGGCGCGCAGCAGGTCGAGTAGCCGGACGGTGGGCGTGAAGGGTCCTCGCACTCGCGATTGACGACATGGCGTATCGCTGACGCTATATCGTCAGGCCGGGGAACCTCTGCACCGGGAGCCGTCCTTGGACAATCCGATCCCAAGAAGCTGATCTCGAGGGACTTGTCTCGCAGCAGCCTCGGTCGTTCGACCTTGGCACGCGCCGTGCGAAGCGTGTCGAGTACGAATCCACGGTCAGGAGTCCTTGAATTGGTCACGAGCACACTGCGGATGGTGTTCACCGGGCCGGCGCGCGATGAGGCGCTTCAGGTGCTGCGCACGCTCTGGGGACCGGTGCGCTCCCACCCGGGCTGCCTGGCCACGCGGCTGATGCGGGACGAGCAGGACGAGCGGGTTCTCACCTGGGTCGAGAACTGGCAGACCCGGGAAGACCACGAGCGACACGTCCGCTCCGACGCGTTTCGGCGCCTCCTGGCCGTGATGGACCTGGCGGCCGAGCCGCCCGTGCTCGAGGTGGACGACGTGCGACGCCGCCAGGGCTTCGAGGTCGTCGCGCAGCTGCTGGGCGCGGCTTCGCTCGTGAGCCTCGACGTCGATGCGAACCGGAAACGAGGAGTGCAATGACCCTTTCGAGAGCGAGAACGATCTGGATGACCGGAGCGCTGGCGTGCGCCTGGATCGGAGTGGCCTCTGCCCAGCAGCAGGTGGACCGGACCGTCCTGCCCATCCAGGAGCCGGACCCGCCAACCTACAGCGAGCTCGACGTACGCAACGTCGAGACGCCGCCGCGGTTCGAGGTCCGAGCACCGCAGGGAGCCCCCAACGTCGTGATCGTGCTGATCGACGACATCGGCTTCGGTGGCCCCAGCACCTTCGGCGGGCCGATCCAGACGCCGACCCTCGACAGGCTGGCGGCGGACGGCCTTCGGTTCAACAACTTCCACACCACCGCGCTGTGCTCGCCCACCCGGAACGCCCTCAAGACGGGCCGCAATCACCACACCACCAACACGGGCTCCATCATGGAGACCGCGACGGCGTTTCCCGGCAACACCGGGCAGGTCCCCAACAGCGTGGCGCCCCTGGCCGAGATGCTGCGTCTCAACGGCTACAGCACGGGCGCCTTCGGCAAGTGGCACGAGACCGCGGCCTGGGAGACCAGCGTCTCGGGCCCCTACGATCGCTGGCCCACGCATCAGGGCTTCGACAAGTTCTACGGCTTCATCGGGGGCGAGACCGACCAGTGGTACCCGCTCGTCTACGACGGGGTCACCCGGGTGAACCCGCCGGCCGTGGAGGGCTACCACTTCACCACCGACATGACCAACCAGGCGATCGGCTGGGTGAAGGCCCAGCAGTCCCTGACGCCGGACAAGCCCTTCTTGGTGTACTTCGCCACCGGAGCCGTCCATGCGCCGCACCACGTCCCGAAGGAATGGGCGGACAAGTACAAGGGGAAGTTCGACCGGGGCTGGGACCAGGTCCGGCAGGAGACGATCGAGCGCCAGAAGAAGCTCGGGGTCATCCCCGCCGATACCCGTCTGGCCCCGCGCCCCGAGGACATCGTGGCCTGGGACACGCTCCCCGCTGACAACCGGCGGCTGTTCGCCCGTCAGGCCGAGGTGTTCGCCGGGTTCCTGGAGCAGACCGACTACGAGGTGGGGCGCCTGATCGACGCCATCGACGAGATCGGCGAGCTGGACAACACCCTGGTCTTCTACATCGCCGGCGACAACGGCACCAGCGCCGAGGGTGGCTTCGTCGGCATGTACAACGAGATGACCTACTTCAACCAGGTCACCGAGAAGGTGGAGGATCTGCTCCCGCTCATCGACAAGTGGGGCGGGCCGGAGACCTTCCCCCACATGGCCGCGGGCTGGGCCGTGGCGTTCGACGCCCCGTTCACGTGGACCAAGCAGGTCGCCTCGGACTTCGGGGGAACGCGCAACGGCATGGTCGTCCACTGGCCGAAGGGCGTCCAGGAGAAGGGTGGCCTCCGGACGCAGTTCTCCCACGTCATCGACGTGGCCCCCACCGTCCTCGAGGCGGCCGGCCTGCCCGAGCCGAAGATCGTCAACGGCACGCCACAAACACCCATCGAGGGCACCAGCCTGCTCTACGCCTTCGACGACGCCGGCGCCCCGGAGCGGCACACCACCCAGTACTTCGAGATGTTCGGCAACCGCGCGATCTACCGCGACGGCTGGCTGGCCCGCACCCTGCACCGCGCGCCGTGGCAGACGGGCAAGCAGAAGCCCCTGGAGTCCGACACCTGGGACCTCTACAACGTGCGCGAGGACTTCAGCCTCACCCGGAACCTGGCGGCGGAGCGTCCGGACAAGCTCGCGGAGCTGCAGGCCCTCTTCATGTTCGAGGCCGAGAAGTACCACGTCCTGCCCATCGACGACCGGACGGTCGAGCGTGTCAACCCCGCGCTGGCCGGGCGCCCCGATCTCCTCGGCGACCGGAAGTCCCTCACGCTCTACGACGGCATGAACGGCATGCTGGAGAACACCTTCCTCAACGTGAAGAACCAGTCGAAGACGATCACCGCCGAGGTCGAGATCCCCGAGGGCGGCGCCAATGGCGTGATCCTGGCCCAGGGAGGCCGGTTCGGCGGCTGGTCCCTCTACCTGAAGGACGGCAAGCCGGTCTACACCTACAACTTCCTCGGCCTCTCGCGCTACACCGTCGCCGCGCCGAGCGCGGTCCCGGCGGGACCGACAACCGTCAAGCTCGACTTCGCCTACGACGGCGGCGGCATGGGGAAGGGTGGTGTCGCGACGCTCTCCGTGGACGGGAAGACCGTCGCCGAGGGTCGCATCGAGAAGACGCAGCCGTTGATCTTCTCGGCGGACGAGACCGCCGACGTCGGCCTCGACAACCAGACACCCGTCGCCGAGGACATCGGTGTCGGCGCGCAGGCGACCCGGTTCACCGGCACGATCCGCAAGGTCACCATCGAGCTGAAGTAGGCGCCGGAGAGCAGAGAAGCGACCGTTAGAGGGTCGGGACGACCCGACTCGAGGCGTTGGATGCCGCAGCCACAAGGGAAAGAACGAAGTATGAGAATGAAGGATATCTTCGCCGGTGCGCTCGTTGGCGCGCTGGCATTCACCGCCGCCGGCGGAGCCCAGGCGCAGACGCCGGAGTACGCGGCCAGGGTTCCCGAATCGGTCACGACGCCGGACAAGGTCCACACGGAGCTGCTCGGAGATCTCGAGTTCTTCGACGGCATGCCGAGCAAGGAGACCGTCCGGAAGGCCTACGACTTCCTCGACCTCTCACGCGGTGCGGAAGCCTTTCTCAACGGCATTCCGGCGGCATCCATCTACGGTGTGCTCGAAGGCATCAAGGAGGCCGGAGTCAGCCCGGGTGATCTGGGCATGTTCGAGGAGCTGATGGATGCCCGCTCGCTGTATCTGACCGCCAACTCGACCACCATCTACAACATGTTCGAATTGAACGTCAAAGATGGGCCCGTCGTCGTGGAAGTCCCGCCGGGCATCCTGGGGCCCGTGGACGACGCCTACTTCCGTTTCGTCACCGACTTCGGCTTCACCGGCCCCGACAAGGGCCAGGGCGGCAAATACCTGTTCGTGCATCGTGACTACAAGGGAGACGTTCCCGACGGCTATTTTGTGGTTCGGACGCCGAGCTATCGCAACCTGTCGTTCTTCCGTGCGATCCCCAAGGATGGCGATTTGAAGGCGGCGGCGGACAATGTGAAAGCAGGCTTCCGCACGTATCCGCTGGCGCAGGCGGCGAATCCACCCCGGCAGCGTTTCGTCAATCTGTCCGGCAAGCAGATGAACACCGTCCACGCGAATGACTTCGATTTCTACGAAGAGCTGAACGCCGTGATCCAGTACGAGCCCGCCGACTCGTTCGACCCGGAGCTGGTCGGGCTGTTTGCCTCGATCGGCATCAAGAAGGGCAAGCCCTTCGAGCCCGACGCCAGGATGAAGAAGATCCTGACCGAGGCGGTGGCCGTCGGCAACGCCACGGCGCGGGCCATCACCTTCGCGCCGCGCAACCCGCGCTACTACTTCTTTCCCGACCGCAAGTGGAACACCCCGTTCACCGGGGGCGGGAACTATGCGTTCTACGACAACGGCGAGCGCATGCTCGACGACCGCATCTTCATGCACTACTACGCGACGGGCATCACTCCGGCCATGACTGAGCCGAAGGTGGGGCTCGGCTCGGTCTACGGGATCGCCGCGCAGGACGCGAACGGTGAATACCTCGACGGCGGCAAGACCTACTCGGTCACGCTGCCCGGGCCGGTCCCGGCCAAGGACTTCTGGTCGTTCATGGTCTACTCCGGGCAGACCCGGTCCATGCTGGAGACGGATCAGAAGCTGGCCGGCCTCGACAGCCTCAACCCCTCGGTGAAGCCCAACGCCGACGGCTCCTACACGATGTGGTTCGGTCCGAAGGCTCCCGCCGGCCACGAGGGCAACTGGATCCAGACCATGCCCGGCAAGAGCTACAACGTGCTGCTGCGCCTCTACGGCCCGCTCGAGCCCTGGTTCGACAAGACCTGGAAGCCCGGCGACTTCGAGCTGGTGAAGTGATTCAACCGGTAACACCCGCCGTCGCAGGGCGGCGGGTGCCCGGCCAGGACTTCCGGGGCGACCAGTGAAGACGAGGCAGAAAATGAGAGCAGAGCTTGGAGGCGGGCGGCTGGCGGTGGCCGGGCCCGCGCGGGCCCAGGCCCAGGGAGGGCCCACGGCCGCGATGGACGGTCAGTGGCACTTCGGCGTCACTCCCTATATGTGGTTCACCGGGATCAAGGGTGAGGCGTCGGTGAAGGGCCTTCCCAGTGTCCCGGTCGACGCGTCCTTCTCGGACCTGTGGGACAACTTCGACTTCGGCCTGGCGGGCCGTCTGGAGGGCCGCAAGGACCGCTTCGGCTTCGGCCTCGACTTCACCTACAATAACCTCGGCGTGCCGGTGGCGCCAGACGCGCCGGTGATCGGCCGGCTGAACCTCGAGGCCGACGTGCGCCAGCTCTTCACCGAGGGCTACGGCTTCTACCGGGTGGCGACCGGGGGCCGGACGGACAACCCCGCCCACCTCGACGTGATCGTCGGTGCCCGCTACACGGGCACGACGACGCGGCTCACCGCGAAAGGCCCAGCGGGGACCGAGTACGACGGGAGCTCCCGGGACATGCAGTGGGTGGACGCGCTTACCGGCGTGAAGCTCCGTGCGCCGCTCGGGTCGCGCGTGGCGATCCTGGGCCGCGCCGACGTGGCCGGCTTCGGCTCGAAGCTCACCTGGAACCTCGAGGGCGACGTGGCGGTCCGGGTGTCCGAGCGCTGGGGCCTGGGCGCCGGCTGGCGCCACATGGACATCGACTACGACAAGGGCGACGGCGCCGACCGCAAGGTCTTCGCCCTGGCCTATGACGGCCCGCGAGCCTGGTTCAGCTATGCCTGGTAGGCCAACGGGCGGGGCCGTTCGCGCGCTCACCGGAAGGATGACGGGAACGAAGCGAGCCGTGACGGGATGTGTGCTGGCGGCCTTCGCCTGCGCCCTCGGCGCCGGGCAGCCGGCCGAGGCCCAGGACCTCCAGCAGAAGCTGGCGGCGGCGAAGCAGTCGGCCGCGCAGAACCAGCAGGCGCTGCGCTCGTACGGCTGGATCGAGAAGGTGGAGCTCAGCCTCAAGGGCGAGGTCAAGAACACCACGGTCAGCTCGTGCCGGTACGGGCCGGACGGCAAGCTGCAGAAGACCGCGATCGTGGAGCCGCCCCCGCCCAAGAAGAAGCGCGGCCTGCGGGGCCGGGTGATCGAGAAGAAGACCGGCGAGATGAAGGCGGAGCTCGAGGCGGCGACCACCCTCGTCCACCAGTATGTGCCACCCGACCCTGGCCAGATGCAGGTGGTGGTGAACGCGGGCGGGGCCTCGCTCGCCCAGGCGGGGCCGGGGGTCGTCGTGCTGAAGTTTGCCGGTTACCAGAAGTCCGGCGACTGGCTCGGACTGACCTTCGACTCGACGGTGAAGGCCCTGCGGCAGATCGACGTCTCCACGTACCTCGAGAGCCCGGAGAGCCCGGTGACGCTGCGCGTTTCCATGCAGTCGCTGCCCGACGGCACCCGCTCCCCGGGCAGCGTCGTGCTGGGCATGCCGGCCAGCCAGATCGAGGTCCGGATCACGAACAGCGACTATCAGAGGCTCGCCCAGTAGCCAGCCTGGACCTCCATGAGCGGCATTGGGTGAGGACCGATTTTGGGGGCGTGCGAGGCGCGCTGAGCGCACCCGCGACAACGCAGGGAAAGAGGAGACGACGATGGTTCGCAAGACGATTCTGACGACAATGCTGGTGGGCCTGGCCGCGGCCAGCGCACCGGCGCAGGACGCGCGGGTGGAGCTCAGCGGCACGGCCGGCTGGACCTTCAGCGACGGGGTGAGCGGGGACGGCGTGACCGTCCCGGGCGTGGGCTCGTTCGACCGCATCGACCCCAAGGACGCCTTCTCGTGGGGGCTGCGTCTCGGCTTCCTCGTGAACGAGAACTCCGAGGTCGGCTTCTTGTTCAACCAGCAGTCGACCAGTCTCGAGATCGGGGGCACGTCGACCTTCGAGCTCGGGGACCTGAGCCTCCGGAACTACCACGGGTACTACGCGTACAACTTCGGGGATGGCGATGCCGCCGCCCGGCCCTACGTCCTCATCGGACTCGGGGCCACGCAGTACGGGACCATCAACGTGAGCGCGGCCGGCGTGCAGCGGGACATCGACGGCAACACGAGGTTCTCCGGTTCGGGAGCCCTGGGAGTCAAGATCTTCCCGAGCCCCCGGTTCGGCATCCGCCTCGAGGGTCGCTGGACCCCCACCTACGTCAAGTCGGACGCCGCGGGCTGGTGGTGCGACCCCTACTGGGGCTGCTATGTGGTCAGCGATGCCCAGTACTCGAACCAGTTGGAGCTCTCGGGAGGCGTCACGCTGCGGTTCTAGGCCCGCTCGGGAGGCAGTGCCGCCGGTCCGAGGTCCGAAAGTGGGCCTTCCCGGGTGGCATTGCCTCCCCTCCCCAGGCCGGCCGTTCGCCGGCGCGCGTTGGCGTCGAAAGGTCGTTACTGTCGGAGGTGATGAGCACATGAGGCGCTGTTTCTGGACGGTCGTCGCGGCGCTGGCCCTCGTCCCGCTCGCGGGCGCGCAGGAGCCGCCTTCGGACGTGCCTTCGGCCCCTCCCCCGCGGAGCGTCGAAGCCCGCGCGGAGCAGGAGCTGAAGAAGATGGGCGAGCTCCTGGCCGGGCTGCCGCACTTCGCCCTGGAGGCGGAGGAGACGTTCGACGAGATCCCGGACGGAGGGCTGCGGAGGCAGCTCACCAACGTCCGCCGGATCGCGGTCGAGCGCCCGAGCCACTTCGCAGCCGACGTGACGGGCGACACGCTCTCTCGCGCCTCCTGGTACGACGGTCGGACGGTGACCGTCCTGGACAAGGAGCACAACGTCTATGCCACGATCGAGGCCCCGGCGACCATCGACACGACGCTCGATGAGCTCCAGGACGAGTACGGTGTGGTGCTGCCGCTCGTCGACTTTCTCTACTCCGATCCCTACGCGGTGCTCATGGAGGGCGTGACCTACGGGCGCTACCTGGGGATCCACCAGGCGGCGGGTGTGGCCTGTCACCACCTCGCGTTCTCCCAGGCGACGATCGAGTGGCAGCTCTGGATCGACGCGGGCGACACGCCCCTGCCCCGCAAGCTGGTGATCAGCTACGTTGAGGAGCCGGGCGAGCCGCAGTACAGCGCCACCATCCGGCGCTGGAACCTGGACTCCAGGGTGCCCGAAGGGCTCTTCACGTTCGAAGCCCCGGAGGGCGCCCGGAAGGTCGACGCCCAGACGATGACGGGAGGGAAGTGATGCAGACCGCGAATCGTCGGTTCTCGCCGCTCCGCGCACACGCCGCGATCGCTGTGACCCTGCTGCTCGTCCTGCCCGAGGAGCCTGCCTATGCACAGCGGGCCCGCGCGAGCGGAGGCGGGCGGGGGTCGGTTCGCAGCGTCAACCGGAACGCCTCGGGGACGGGCGGCAGTTGGTCGGGCCGGCGCACGAGCGGCACCACCAGCCGCACGAGCTCGGGCAACACTTCGAACCGCACGACCAACGTCCAGGGTCGGGGTGGACAGACGGCAACCGGCACCCGGAACGTCACCCGGTCGGGCGACGAGGTCCAGGTGAACCGCAATGTCCAGAGCAGCACCGGCGCCAGCAAGAGCTCGCAGAAGACCTACGAGATGGACGATGGGCGGGTCGATTCGGTGGAACGGAACACCCAGGCGACGAACCGCTACGGCCAGACGGCCGAGTGGGAGGGCAAGGCCGAGCGCTCCGGCTACGGCTGGGAGTTCGAGGGAGAAGGCAAGAACCGCTACGGGCAGAAGGTCGAGGCCGAGGGCTACGGCGCGCGCGGCCCTTACGGCAGCGGCGTGGTGGCGGACGTCGAGGGTGGCCGTTACGGGAACCGGACGGTCGTCGCGGGCCGGGCCTACGGGGGGCCGGTCCATGCGGCGACGCTTCCCTATGGCGCCCGTCCCTACAACTACTACGGCCGCCCATACTACGGCTACGGCGGCGTCTACTACCGGCCTTACACCTATCGCGGCGCTCCGTACTACGGCTACATCCCGCCGCCCTGGGGCTGCTACTACACCACGGTCCCGGTGGGTGCCATCGCGCTGACGGTCGCGGGCGCGGCGCTCCTCTACTCGGACGGCACGTACTACAAGACGACCTACGTCGAGGGGGCGACGCAGTACCAGGTGGTCGCGCCGCCGGCGGGGGCGAGCCTGCCCGCGGGCACCTCGCTCCCCGCCGACCGGGCGACGATCACGATCGCGGGCGTGACGTACTACCTCTACGGAAACACGTTCTACAAGCGCGCGGTGACGAACGGCCAGGAGACCTTCGTGGTGGTGACGAAGCCCGCGGGCGTCGTCGCCGTGAAGGCCCTGCCCGAGGACCTCGAGCCGATGCAGGCCGGCGGCATGGTGTACTTCCGCTCGAAGGACCGCTGGTACCTCACGTACCTCGACCCGAGCGGCGAGGAGCTGTACGTGGTGGTCGACCCGCCGGCAGGGGCCGTGCCGGCCGTCCCGGGCGAGCCCGGGGCCGCGCCCCAGGTTGCGGTGGCGGCTCCCGCCCCGGCCCCGGCCGCCCAGCCTCAGACCGTCACGCTGACGGCCCAGCCGAACACGCCTCTGACCGTGCGCGTGGCCACGGAGGTCAGCTCGGGCACCGCGCAGGCGGGCCAGCGCTTCCAGGGGAACCTCGACGCCGATCTCGTCGCGGACGGGCGCGTCGTGGCCACCCGGGGCACCCGCGTCTACGGCCGGGTCGTCGAGACGAAGACAGGGACGGGAACGGGCGGCGCGCCTGCACTGACCCTGGAGCTGACGGACATCGAAGTCGGCGGGCGCGTGGTGCCGCTCTCGACCGAGCCGGTGAGCTTCAGCGGCGAGGCCAAGAAGGCCGGCAAGAAGGTCCTCGGGGGCGCGGCGCTCGGGGCCGGCATCGGGGGCATGATCGACGGCGGCGAGGGGGCCGCCTGGGGCGCGGGCATCGGCGCGGTGGCCGGGGTCGCGGCCGCGAAATCGTCCCCCGGCAACCAGGTCGCGGTCGCTCCGGGCACGGCCCTCGAGTTCCGGCTGGCTCGGCCGCTCTCCGTCGACGTCGTGGTGTAGACGGCGGCCAGGGCGTCGAGTGGGGTTTGGGTATAAAGAGGATGAGCGGCGGAGCGTCTGGTACGAGGCTTGGTGCCGCCCTGACGCTCGTCTTCCTGGCCGCGGCGGCTTCGGCGGGTGCGCACGAGATGGAGCCCCGTGCCTACGCGCCGAAACCCACCGGCGGCGACGTCCAGACCCTCGCCGTGGCCTGGCAGTACTTATGGTTCTGAACATGAAAGGTCCGATAGAATGATGCAGATGAAACCTGCTTCTCGCTTCACCGTCGCTCTCACCCTTGCCTCCGCCGCGCTCGCCGTGGGCGCAGCCTACGAGGCGCCCCGCACGTTCCAGGCCTCCGAGCTGCTCACCCCGGCACAGATCAAGGGGCCGCACCACCAGGTGGCCGCCGCGGTCCCGACCGAGGGCTACATGCACGTCTTCTCGATCAAGACCGACTACGGGTCGCTCGAGGCCGAGGGCAAGAGCATGCTCCTCGGGCGCCTGCACGAGGTGAGCGCGCTCGCCGAGCTCGACCAGGTGTCGAAGAGCGAGGTGTTCATGAAGGCGGCGGGCGCGTCCGTCGTCAATGTGGGCAAGGGTGTCGCCGCCGCGGTGACGGACCCCGGGGCCACGGCGAAGGGCGTCGGCAAGGGCCTCAAGCGCTTCGGCACGAACCTGGGCCGCAAGGCCAAGCGGGCCGGCGACCAGGCCGCGGAGTCCGTGAAGAAGGACGGCGACGAGAAGGCCGAGACGTCCACCACCGACCAGGTGGCGGCGGCGGGGACCGGGGTCGCCCACTCCATGCTCGGCGTCAACGCCGGCGCACGGCAATGGGCGCAGAAGGTCGGCGCCGACCCGTACACCACGAACCCGATCCTGAAGAAGGCGCTCGTGGACATCGGCAAGGTCGACGCCGCGGGCGGGCTCGCCGCCAAGATCGCGGTGCCCATTCCGATGGTCGTGAGCGGGACCGCGGCCGTCGGCAACCTGGTGTGGAGCCAGGACCCCGAGGCGCTGCTCAAGCTCAACGAGCAGAGGCTGAAGGAGACAGGGGTCGACGGCAAGACGATCAAGCAGCTGTACCTCAGCAAGGGCTTCTCGCTCACGCTGCACACGCGCCTCGCCGCGGCGCTCGGCGAAGTGAGCGTCCCGGGGTGCGCCGACTACGTCGCGACGGCCGCGGAGGCGGACACCGAGCGCGAAGCCGCCTTCTTCGTGGAGAGCGCCGAGATGCTGGCCCGCCTCCATCGGACGGAGCCGGTCGCCGCCATCCTCCAGGATTCGCGGGCGATGGTGGCGAAGACGAAGGACGACAGGGTCGTTGTTCTGCTCCCCCTCGATTGGATCAGCTGGACGGAGGCGTACGCGAAGGCCCTCACCGACGTCGAGACGCGCGCGAAGAAGGAGCTCGGGGCCGCCAAGCTCGAGCTGCGCATGACCGGGACGATGTCTCCGGCGGCGAAGAAGGAGATGGCCGCACGCGCCTGGAAGGTCGTGGAGAAGGTCCCCTCGACGTTCGACGTGGTGAAGGCGCGCGGGGCGGCCGCGATGACGAAGTAGCCCGACGAGCGGCTGCTGGGCTCGGCCCATCGCCCTCCCCGGCAGCTAAGGAGGAGCTGAATGAGAACTGACGAGGGCTGTGGGGCGGGGCTCCATCATCCGTGCCTTCTGGCTCCGTTCGGAGGCCTACTCGCGCGACTGATGGCAATGGTCTGCGCACGGCGAGCGACTCTAGTGGCGGGTGCGCTGATGTCCGGTCTCCTGTGCGCGACTGGCTGCTCGGACGGCGACTCGCTCGGATTCGACTACGACTTCTCCCGAGGTCCGTCGGGCTGGGTGGAGGGGTACGCAGACTACCCCGCGAGCGAGGAGCCGATCTTCATGCTCGAGGCCGACTATCGGGCGCTGCCGTCGCCGCTGGACACCTCCCGGAGTGCTCTCTTCATCGCGGGGACCAACCGCAGCGACGATCTGTGGATGTACTACAAGACCGAGATCGCGCTCCCGGCCGACGCGACGTACCGGGTGCGGTTCGACGTCGAGATCGCCACTGCGGTCCCGGCGGGCTGTGTCGGGGTGGGCGGCGCGCCCGGAGAGGGCGTCACGGTAAAGGCCGGGGTGTCCCTGATCGAGCCCGATCGGGCGCTGGATGCCGCGGGCTACTGGCGCATGAACGTCGACAAAGGCCAGCAGACCCAGGGCGGCGACGACGCGGTCGTCATCGGCGACCTGGCGAACTCCAGGACGTGCGAGCAGGGGTTCGAGTGGGAGGTGAAGCAGCTGGGTGGTCCGTCCATGATGCTCACCACCGACAGCACGGGCCGGGCCTGGCTGTTCGTCGGGACCGACTCGGGCTTCGAGTCCCGCAGCGCCGTCTACTACACGCGGTTCAGGGCCCTGCTCGAGCCGATGTGACGCCGGCGCCCACCTGGGCCCAGGCCCCGGGGCGGTCCGACCGGCCCGGGATCGAGGGCGAGGCGTCGGTGACGGGCCTTCCCCAGCGTCCCAGCCGACCGCGACCGATGCGGGACGGGCTCTCCTTCAGCTCTTCTTCTTGAAGGCCTCGTCGACCTGCTTCTTGATGTCCTTGTAGTTCTTGTCCAGGAGCTTGTCCTCTTCCTCGGTCAGGATCCGGAACGGCACCCGCACGAGGCTGTTCGCGAACTTCACGTTCAGCCAGTGCTGGCCGTGGGTAACGCCACCCGGCACCGGGAAGTAGAGCCGGCCAAGACAGGCACGCTGGTCGGACATCTCGACCTTGTCCCAGGCAAAGGCCCGACTGTCCACGTCGGTGAAGAACTGGATCGAGCACGCCCTGTGCGCGTTCGGCGGGAAGTAGTTGATCGAGTCGCGCTGGACCCTCTCCCGCTGCTGCAGCGCCCTGACGTTCGCCTTCCGGAACTCCTCGATCGACGGCAGGGGGATGGTCTTGCCGTCCGGCGTCTCCAGCGACACCGCGTCGCGGGGCATCGTGTAGTCCGGCACGCCGTCTCGGAGGGCGAAGCCGACCTCGAGGAGCATCCACTCCTCCCCGACCGACAGGTTGGCGAGCTTGTAGCCCAGCGTCACGTAGCCCTCGTTGTTGTAGGCGATGCGGACGTAGCGGCCCTCCATCGTCATGATCTGCGGCACCCCGGGCTGGGGAATCTGCACCTTCGGGGGTTCCTGGGCCGCGGCCGCGAGCGGCCAGGCCACCAGCAGACCTACGGCAGCAAGCACTCTCGACGACATCTTCATCGTGTGACCTCCTATCGTGTGACTTCCTTGCGCAATCGGACGGCAGTCTGTCGCGTTCCTCCTCGCTCGAAGGGGGGCACGACCCGCGACGCCGCTCGCTCAGCGGACGAGCGGCACCAGCAACCGGCGGTCGCCGTAGCGAATCGTCAGGGTGAGCGTGCCCCCCTCCTCGTCGAGAGTGGCGTCAAACCGCGGCACGAGGGGGCTCACCGTCTCGAACGCCGCCGGTCCCTTGTAGATCGTCTCGCCCCGTGGAGCGGGGGCCAGCGCGTTCACGTTCGGAAACACGTCGCGCATGTCCACCTGACGCATCTCGATGGCCATGCCCTTCCCGTCGAGGTTGGGCCACCACGTGAGCGCGTAGGTCCCCACACCCATCATCTTGCCGTGGATCCTCAGCGGACGCTGGTTGACGATGACACGCGCAATCACCCAGTTGCGCCTGGCCTCGGGGACGGTGGCGTCTCCCTTCTCCATGGCGTCGAAGAGGGCCGGCTGCCAGTGGTAGTCCACGAAGCGCACCTCGATACCGGGCGCCTTCAGGAAGTGCAGGAACAGGTCCTTCGCGGGCTCCGTCGGGATCTGCGTGGGGAGGGCGAGGGCCAGCAGCGCCAGTGCGGTCAAACTCATTGGGTCCTCCTTACTTGCGGCGCCCGACGTCCGAACGCAACCAGGCATGAACGTGACCATTCGAGCAGCGTCACCCTCACGACGAGGGCGCGGTCGCAGTCGTCGACATTCCCGCACGGCTGCCTCAGCAGGAAGACCTGGAACCAGCCGGCGGGTGACGTCAGGGACTACTTCTTCTTGCTGCCCGGGGGGAAGTCCTTGAAGAGCTTGTCGCTCGCCTTCCCGAGCTTCTTGATGTTCTTGTCGGGCTTGTCCGACAGCTCGTCCTGGGCGACGCCGCGCCAGAGCAGGCTCTCGCCCTTCGCGTCGTAGATGTCCACCACCAGCGTGCCCACCGTGTACTCGGACTCGGTCGTGGTGGCCGTGCCCGTGCCGCCGAACCCCCGGTAGCGGTATCCGCCCCCCATCCCGGAGTAGAAGGTGTTGAGGCTTCTCTTGGTCTCCGTTGCGCCGTGCAGCAGGACCTGGACATCGGCCTGGCCCTCCGGCGCCACCGTCCAGCCCTTCGCGGTCAGGGCTTCCGTGATCTCGTCCATGACCCGCTTCTCGGAGATCTGGTTGCCCCACGACGTGCCGATCTTCAGGCTGAAGGTCTTGATCGCGCCGAAGTCCGCGTCCTTGTCGTAGTCCACCTTGACGTCCTGGGCCCACGCCCCACCGGCCACGGCCAGGGCGGCGCCCGCAAGCACCATCGTCTTCACCCACTTCATCTCCGCCTCCCTTGGGGACCGCGTGATGCGGCCCGCGCCCGACTACACGACGACGTCGACGCTGAGCGGCCGAGCCAGCCGGAACTCGACCGCCGTCCCCGCGGCGACGGCCACCTGGTTGCCGGGGGACGACGCCGCGGCCGCCACCCCGGCCACCGCCCCGGCTCCGGCGCCCCAGGCCGCCCCCTCGCCGCCGTCGATCATGCCCCCGATGCCGGCGCCGAGGGCCGCGGCTCCGAGGACCTTCTTGCCCGCCTTCTTGGCCTCGCCGCTGAAGCTCACCGGCTCGGTCGAGAGGGACACCACGCGCCCGCCGACCTCGAGGTCGGTCAGCTCCAGGGTGAGCGCGGGCTTGCCGCCCGTCCCCGTACCCGCCTTCGCCTCGACGACCCGGCCGTAGACCTTGGTGCCCCGGGTGGCCACGACGCGTCCCTCGGCAACGAGATCGGCGTCGAGGTTGCCCTGGAAGCGCTGGCCCGCCTGCGCGGTGCCCGAGCTGACCTCGGTGGCCACACGCACGGTCAGAGGCGTGTTCGCCTGAGCCGTCAGGGTCACCGTCTGCGGCGTCGCGGCCGGCGCCGGGGAAGGCGCCGCCGCGGCCATCTGTCCGGCCTCGGGCGTGGCTGGCACCGCCGGCACGGCCCCCGCCGGCGGGTCCACCACCACGTACAGCTCCTCCCCGCCGGGGTCGAGGTACGTGAGGTACCAGCGGTCCTTCGAGCGGAAGTACACCATGCTGCCGGCCTGCATCGGCTCGAAGTCCTCGGGCAGGGCCTTGACGGCGACGACGCCGGCGGGCTTCGTGACCACCACGAAGGTCTCCTTCCCGTTCGTCACCACCCGCTTGTAGAAGGTGTTCCCGTACAGGTAATACGTCACGCCGGCGATGGTGATAGCCGCCCGGTCGGCGGGCAGCGCCGTGCCCGCGGGGAGGCTCGCCCCCGCCGGAGGGGCCACCACCTGGTACTGCGTCGCCCCCTCGACGTAGGTCGTCTTGTAGTAGGTGCCATCTGAGTAGAGAAGCGCCACGCCCGCGACCGTGAGCGCGATGGCGCCGACCGGGACCGTCGTGTAGTAGCAGCCCCAGGGCGGCGGGATGTAGCCGTAGTACGGAACGCCGTGGTAGCTGTACGGCCGATAGTAGGCGCCCCCGTAGCCGTAGTAGGGACGGCCGTAGTAGTTGTAGGGACGCGCACCATAGGGGAGCTGCGCCGCGTGGACCGGCCCGCCGTAGGCCCCGCCCGCGACCACCGTCCGGTCGCCGTAGCGGCCGCCCTCGACGTCGGCGACGACCCCGCTGCCGTAGGCACCGCGCGCGCCGTAGCCCTCGGCCTCGACCTTCTGACCGTACTTGTTCTTGCCCTCGCCCTCGAACTCCCAGCCGTAGCCGGAGCGCTCGGCCTTGCCCTCCCACTCCGCGGTCTGGCCGTACCGGTTCGTCGCCTGCGTGTCCCGCTCCACCGAATCGACCCGCCCGCCCTCCATCTCGTAGGTCTTCTGCGAGCTCTTGCTGGCGCCGCTGCTCGACTGGACGTTGCGGTTGACGTTCACCTCGTCACCCGACCGCGTCACGTCGCGGTTGCCGGTCGCCGACTGCCCGCTGCGGGTCTGGGCTGTGGTGGAGCGACTCGAGGTGTTGCCATACGTCGAACGGCTCGTGGAGCCGCTCGTGCGCGCGTTCGACCAGCTCCCGCCCGTGCCCGGCGCGCTACGGTTGACGCTGCTGACCGACCCGCGGGACCTGCTCCCACCGCCGCCCCCCCGGGCCCGCTGGGCCCAGGCGGGCGCTTCGGGCAGGACGAGCAGCAGGGTCACAGCGATCGCGGCGTGTGCGCGGAGCGGCGAGACCCGACGATTTGCGGTCTGCATCACTTCCCTCCCGTCATCGCCTGGGCGTCGACCTTCTGGGCGCCCTCCGGGGCTTCGAACTTGAAGAGCCCTTCGGGCACCTTGGAGTCCAGGTTCCAGCGCCGGATGGTGGCGCTGTACTGCGGCTCGCCCGGCTCCTCAACGTAGCTGATCACCAGCTTGCGGGGCAGGGGCTTGTCGCCCGCGTCGATCCAGAGCTGCCACTCGATCGTCGCCTGGGAGAACGCGAGGTGGTGACAGGCCACACCCGCCGCCTGGTGGATCCCCAGGTAGCGCCCGTAGGTCACGCCCTCCATGAGGACCGCGTAGGGATCGGAGTAGAGAAAGTCGACGAGCGGCAGCACCACACCGTACTCGTCCTGGAGCTTGCCCAGCGTCGCGTCGATGGTCGCCGGGGCCTCGATCGTGGCGTAGACGTTGTGCTCCTTGTCCAGGACGGTCACCGTCCGACCGTCGTACCAGGAGGCGCGAGAGAGCGTGTCGCCCGTCACGTCGGCTGCGAGGTGGCTCGGGCGCTCGACCGCGATCCGGCGGACGTTGGTGAGCTGTCTCCGGAGCTGTCCGTCCGGGATCTCGTCGAACGTCTCCTCCGCCTCCAGGGCGAAGTGCGGCAGACCACCCAGGAGCTCGCCCATCCTCTTCAGCTCCTGCTCCGCGCGGGCTTCGACGCTCCGCGGGGGACCGGCCGAAGACGGGTCCGGCGCCGGCTCCTGCGCGCCCGCAAGCGGGGCCAGGGTCAGCGCCGCAACGACCATCCAGATATTGCGCCTCATGCTCTCCACCTCCACGCGGGTCTGGGAGGCAGAGCCGCAGCACGAGGGCCGCTGCCTCCCCACTCGGCCTAGAACCGCAGCATGATCCCGCCAGAGAGCTCGAACTGGTTCGAGTACTGGGCGTCGGACAGGACGTAGCAGCCCCAGTAGGGGTCGCACCAGTAGCCCGCTGCGTCCGACTTGATGTACGTGGGTGTCCACCGGCCCTCGAGACGGATGCCGAAGTTGCGGCCGGGGTACAGCTTCAGGCCGGCCGCCCAGGTGGTCGAGAACTTCGTCTGGCCGCCAAAGTCTCCAACGGGTGTGCTCACGGAGCCGTACTGCGTCGCCCCGAGACCGCCCAGGAAATAGGGCCGAGCCCCCGCGTCCGCGTCGCCGAAGTTGTAGGCCACGTACCCGTGGTAGTTGTAGATGCTCTGGTCGCCGATCTTCAGGTTTGGGGTCTCGAGACTCGTCGACTGCATTCCGAACAGCGCGCCGATCTCCACGTTCTCCGTGGTCAGGAACCCGAGCCGGGCGCCCCAGGAGAACGCGTCCGCGGGATCGACCCGGATCACCGAGTTGTCGTTCGCGTTCCCGCTCACGCCGTCGCTGAACGTCCAGCCCGCGGTGCCGCTGAGCTCCACCCGCGCGTCCTGCGCCTGTGCCGTTGCCGCAGCGAGCGCCACCAGCATGGCCATGAGAATCGTCTGTCGAATCATCGTCTTCCTCTCTTTCATCGTTGCCTTCGGGGCGTGGCTCTCATTTCACGCTGATCGCGACGGCCTCGGTGTAGGTGACCTCCACCGTGTCGCCCGCCTTCACGTCCTTGAGGTTCTTCTTGTCCTCGACCCTGAAGCTCACGGTGCGCCCGTCATCCGTGAGAACCGTGATCGAGGGCACCTTCGCGTCGACGGCCTTCACCGTGACCGTCGCCGTCTCCTGCTGCGCGATCGTCGCGCCGGGCCGGGCACCCTGGCTCCGTGTGATCGCGGGGCCGGTCTCGCTCGGCAGGCTGCTCGGCTCGCCCGGCTTGCGGATGGCGTAGGCGATCGACTCGGAGTAGCGGAAGGTCACGGTGTCGCCGACCTCGAGTTCGTCGAAGCGTTTCACCTCCGGGCCGCAGTAGATCGTCTCCGTCTCACCGTCCTCGTCCATCAGGGTGACGAGTCGGTCCGTCCTGTCGATCGCGTCGATGGTCGCCGTGAGCTCGATCGCCTCCGTCCGGGTGACGGGCTTCTGGGCCCGGGCGACGAGCGGCAGGACGACGAGCACGGCCAGCACGGCGAGGGTCTTCTTCATGACGTCTTCCTACCTCCTGAAAGTCGGGCCCTTCCGGGCCCGGCGAGTGGCTACGGCGCGAGCTTCTGGTAATCGCTGTTCGTGATCCGGACCTGGATCTTGCTGGCCGGGATGGCCAGCACCACCGTGCCCGCCGCGCTCGTCCCGTCGGGCAGCGACTGCATGTCGACCCCGAGCGTCACCTTCTCGTCGGGGGAGTCGAGCCAGGTGTCCACGTCGACCCGCTTCAGGCCCCGGGCCGCCGGGTCGAGGGTGAGGACCAGCGAGTCGCCGGCCTTCTCGTAGTCGGCGATCGTCAGGGCCGTGGTGGCCGCCCCGGGGACCGTCGTGATCCTGCCCGCCGCCATCGCCGCCTGGATCTTGTCCGAGGAGGGGGGCAGGTACTGGCGCACCAGGGCGACCGCGGCCTCCATCTCCTGCTTCATCTCGCCGGTCTTCTTCTCGACCACCCGGTCCTTCATCCCGGCCTTGGCGCGTGCCTTGGGTCCTCGGCGCGTGTCGGCCTCCGCCTTCGGCTGGGGCTCCGACAGGGGCGTCTTCAGGACCTTGCCGTCGGATCCGTAGCGGCACGACTCGATCTTCGTGCTCTTGACCTCGCCCTTGAGGCTGACCTCGGTCTTCTCGATCCACGTGTACGCGCGCAGCGCCTGCTGGTTCTGTTCCGCCGCCTGCTTGACCGCCGCCACCTTCTCCGGCAGGTCCTGGGCCCTGGCCGGTGACCCGGCGGCCAGGACGAGGACCACCGCCGCCACCGCGCACCCCATCACTGCCCGCGCCGGTCTACCAGGCATAGGAGAACCAGGCCCGCGGCCCGTCGTAGGCGAGGTTGACGACCTTGCTGTCGACGCTTTCGCCGCCCTTGTCGTAGTCGATGTCCATGTGGCGCCAGCCCGCGCCGAGGGCCCAGTGCTCGGAGACCCGGACCCCCACATCGCCCTCGAGGTTCCACGTGAGCTTCGACCCGAAGCCAGCGACGTCGGCGCGACCGAGGATCGCGACGCGCGACCCGAGCGGCGCGCGGAACTTCACGCCGGCGAGGGCGTCCACCCATTGCAGGTTCCGGGAGTCCCCGTCGTACTGGGTCCCTTCGGGCCCTTGAGCGGTGAGCCGGGTCCTCGTGCCCATGTAGCGAGCCCCCGCCAGCAGGTCGAGGTGGGCGGGGTTGTCGGTCCGGCCGCCGCTCGCCACCCGGTAGAAGCCGTAGCCCTCGGTGAAGAGCTGCCGCACGTCGGCCTCGAGGTTCAGCTGGCCGATCACCGGCGCGTCGGACGCCACCGGCACGCCGAGGTTGTTGTACGTGAAGTCGAGGCCGAAGCCGAAACGGTCCTTCCGGCCCTCGAGGCGGCCGGCCAGACCGAAGTCGAAGTTGTCCCAGATGTCCGAGAACGACGCGTCGACCGGGATCGGGGGAAGGCCCTTCACCGACACGTCGCCCTTGATCCCGGTGAACCACATGTAGGGGGTGACGCCGAAGTGCCACTGGCCGTCCATCGCGGCAGTCGGCCCACCCTGGGCCTGGGCCTGGGCCCAGCTGGGGGCCATCAGGGCCAGCATGAATCCCGCGGCCAACGCCATGCGTCCGACTCTCTTCTCTCTGCTCATCTCTTGCCTCTGGTGGTCATTTCTGACTGTCGCCTCGTTGGTATGCGCTGACAGATGCGATTCAAGCCGTTCGGGCACCCAACGCATCGCTGGAGCCTGCAGAATCGGTGCCGCGGCGGGACCCCCGCCACTCCGCCTCGCCGCATCAGCTAGAACCGACAGGACTTGAGCCCACCGGCCGGAGTGTGGCGCGCAGACGCGCGGCACGGGGGACGCGGGGAAAGGACGAAATGACGTCTGCGAGTCGGTATTTCGTCCCTTGGCGGTCGCTTTGGGTCATACTAGCCGACCATGCTCACGGCCGGCCACTCACCGACCCCCGGAGATCTCCCCGGGGGTCTTCTCGAGTTCGAGTCGCTCGTCTCCGATCTCTCCTCCCGTTTCATCAACCTGCCCCCCGAAGGGGTGGACGGCGCCATCGAAGACGGGTTGCGCCGTGTCTGCGAGCTTCTCGGCATCGACCTCGCCGTTCTCTGGCAGTGGTCGGATGGGGCCCCCGATGTCATCTCGCCCACCCACGCCTATCCCCCCGTGGAGGATGTCATTCCTCCCGAGCCGCTGCATCAGGAGCAGTTCCCCTGGATCCGACAGGAGATCCTCGGCGGCCGCGTGGTCGCCTTGTCGTCGCTCGCGGAGCTCCCACCGGAAGCCCATGTCGACCGCGAGTTCTGCCGCCACTACGGCGTCCAGTCGCACCTGAGCCTTCCCCTGGCGGTGGGAGGCGCGCCGCCCGTCGGCCTCATCGGGTGGAATACCCTGCGGGCGCCGCGCGAGTGGCCGGACGCGCTGGTGAAGCGGCTGCAGCTGATCGCGCAGGTCTTCACCAACGCACTCGTGCGCAGGCGCCACGAGCAGAGCCTGCGGGAGAGCAATGAGCGCCTGGCCCTGGCCGCGGACTCCGCCGAGGCGGGCCTCTGGACCCTGGACTACGAGACGGGCGTCTTCTGGAGCACGGAGAAGGCGCTGAAGATCTTCGGGTACTCGCTGGACGAGGAGATCACGTTGGACCGCTTCGGGGAGTCGGTCCACCCCGACGACCGGGACCTCGTCCGGGAGGCCATCGAGCGGTCCCGCGCCGGCGACCCCGTCGACGTCGAGTACCGGATCGTCCCCCCCGGCGCCGGACGCGCGAGGTGGATCCACTCGCGCGGGCGACCCGTCCGCGACCCCGCCGGCCGTGTCGAACGCCTCTCCGGGATCTCCTTCGACGTGACCGAGAGAAGGAGAGCCGAAGAAGCGGTGCGAACGAGCGAGACTCGCCTGGCGGCGGGCGCGGACCTCGCCGGCCTCGCGTTCTACGACGTGGACTTCGAAGAGCACACCGTCTTCGTCGACGAGCGCTTTTCCGACGTCTGCGGCGTCCCCCCGGGACGAAGGGAAGGCCTCGGGCCCCTGGAGTTCTGGCTGGAGCAGTTGCACCCGGACGACCGCCAGCACGTCCTGGACGCGCGGAAGGAGCTGCACGACGGGAGGCTGGAGCGGGCCGACATCGAGTATCGCTTCCTGCATCCGACTCGAGGAGAGAAGTGGCTGCACCACACGGGCCGCGTCGCCCGACGCGACGCCACCGGCCGCGCGGTCCAGACGTTCGGCGTCCTCCGCGACATCACGGAGAGACGGCAGCGCGAAGAGGCCCTCCGAAAGTCGTACGCCGAGATCGAGCGGCTCAAGGACCGGCTGCAGGCGGAGAGCGACTACCTCAAGGCCGAGATCAAGGTGGTCCGCTCCCAGCGGGAGGTCACCGGGCAGAGCGCCGCCATCCAGAAGGTGCTCGGCCTGGCGGAGCAGGTCGCGCCCACGGACTCCTCCGTGCTCGTTCGCGGCGAGACCGGCTCCGGCAAGGAGCTGTTTGCCCAGGCCATTCACCGGCTGAGCCCTCGCGGCAAACACCTGATGGTCAAGGTCAACTGCGCGGCGCTGCCGTCCGGGCTCGTGGAGAGCGAGCTGTTCGGGCGCGAGAAGGGCGCCTACACCGGGGCCCTGACGCGCCAGGTCGGCCGCTTCGAGGTCGCGGACGGCTCGACGCTCTTCCTCGACGAGATCGCCGAGCTGTCGCTGGAGGTGCAGGCCAAGCTGCTGCGGGTGCTGGAGGCGGGCGAGTTCGAGCGGCTGGGGAGCCCGAAGACGGTCAAGGTCGACGTGCGCCTGATCGCGGCCACGAACCGCGACCTCCTGGAGGAGGTCCGCAAGGGTCGCTTCCGGGAGGACCTGTACTACCGCCTCAACGTCTTCCCCATCCGCGTGCCGCCCCTGCGCGAGCGAACGGAGGACATCCCGCAGCTCGTCTGGACGTTTCTCGAGGAGTTCTGCTCCCGCATGGGCAAGAAGATCACCCAGGTGCCCCGCACGACCATGGAGGCGCTCCAGCGCTATCCCTGGCCGGGCAACGTGCGCGAGCTCCGCAACGTGATCGAGCACAGCGCCATCGTCACCACCCGCGAGACGCTGAGGGTACCCATGCTGGACGAAACCGTGGCCGCGGCCACGCCCCCACAGACGTTGGCCGACTCCGAGCGCCAGCTGATCCTGCGGGCCCTCGAGAGCCGGCGCTGGAAGATCAAGGGACCGGACGGCGCCGCCGCGGCCCTGGGGCTCAACCCCTCGACCCTCTACAGCCGCATGAAGAAGCTCGGCATCCGGGCGCCGGGCCAGACGGCGGCCGACTCGACCCAGGGCGCCAGTACCCGTACCTCTTCATAGCCCCCATCCCACCGGACTCGACGCCAGGGGATCTGTCGCTGCGGCCCGCCGATCGATCGTCTGGCGCCCGGAGTGAAGGACGGAATGGCGTCTGCGGGTCGACATTTCGCCCCGCCAGGCCCGCACCATCGGTCGCGGCGGCGCCGGCCGAAAGCCCCTGTGCTCAAGGCCCGTCAGCGAGTTACGTGGTGTCGTCCGGCGTCGGGCTCACCCGGCACGAATCGAGCAGTACAGCCTCCGACGGATTTTCCTGGGGGCCCTCGACATGATCGTCGGAACGCTTCGGATCCTGCCGGCGCCGGACCGACGTGACCAGGTTCTCGAGGTCTTCCGGGCCATCCAGGGGCCTGTCCTCGCCCAGCCGGGCTGCCTCGCGTGCCACATCTACGAGGAGCAGGGCCCCGAAGAGGCCGTCGTGCTCGTCGAGAGATGGGAGTCCCAGGAGACGCTCGAGGCTCACCTCCGCTCGGAGACGTACCGCCGCATTCTCGGCGCGATCGAGCTCTCGGGCGCTCCGCCCGAGATCCGTTTCGAGTCCGTGTTGGCCACGGAAGGCATGAACCTGATCGAACGCTCGCGCGCACCGGGGGGAAAGACGGTCCCCCACTGACCGCGGCCAGGCCGCTGCGCCAGGGCCGCTGATCAAGGACGGCAGCAACAGAGCGCCGCTGGCGGCTGGGTCAGGACGAGAGCAGTCGGAAAAGGCTGCTCGCCTTCAGCCGGCGATCGAAGGTGGCCGTCTTCTCGCAGCCGGCTTCCCGGCCCCGGCGACCGATGACGTAGTCGGCGAAGTCTCCGCCTCCGGAACGGTAGTCCTCGAGAGCTTCGCGCACCACGTCCTTCTGGTCGATCTCGAGCTGGGCGGTGGCGAGAATCCGCTCGAGGGTCATGGCGACCGTCCGCCGGTCGAACGAGTAGGCCCCGCGGAGCACCCAGACGAGCTCGCAGAGGGCGACGCTGCTGACGAACAGCCGCTCTCCGCCGGCAACGGCCTTCGCCACGACGGCATTCGCCCGGCGAGACTGACGCGGGTGGTCCTGGGTCAGGTAGCGGACGAGGACGTTCGTGTCGAGCCCGGTCAAGGCTTTTCGCCCCGCCGAGCGATCGCCTCGTCCATCGCCTCCAGGGTGACCGGCCTTCGACCAGCCCGGCGCAGGAGCCCCCGGAGCTCGCTCACGTCCACGTCCCCGGCCCGCACGCGCACCTCTCCGTTCTCGTCGAGCACGAAGTCGATCCGGTCTCCCGGGCGGATCCGGAGCACCTCCCGCACCCGGCGAGGGAGAGTCACTTGCCCCTTGCTGGTGACAGTAGCGGTCGGCATCTTACCTCCAGTAAGAATCACGCCTCTCTGTAAGGATAGCATGGCGCCCTTCGGCCCTCATGCGCTGACGGGGAGCATGAGGCCGGTGTCGGGTGGGTCGCTCGAGACATCCACCGATTCCGAGGGAGCGAGGGCCGCGGCTCCCCGCCTCCGGCAGGAAGGACGAAATATCGCCCCGTGGACGGCATCTCGTCTCCGGTCGCTCCCCCGCGTTCGCCGTCGCGAGGCTCCAGCAGCGTGCTCGTCAAGCCGGGTCAATGAGTTAGGCCGCCCATTGGCTTCCCGCTCCTGCCGGCATGGATCACGCAAGTAGAGCGGTTGGACCTCGCGGAACGGTCCCAACCTGCAGGAGGAAGATCATGAAGGTCGTCATCGTGGGCGGAGTGGCGGGCGGGGCGTCGTGTGCGGCGCGCCTGCGCCGACTGGACGAGAAGGCCGAGATCCTCATGGTGGAGCGCGGCCCCTACGTCTCGTACGCGAACTGCGGGCTGCCCTACCACGTCGGCGGGGTGATCCCGAAGGAGTCGAGCCTCCTCGTGGCCAACGAGGCGTACTTCAAGGCGAACCTGGGGATCGACGCGCGGACGAGCTGCGAGGCGGTCGCTATCGACCCGAAGAAGAAGACCGTCGACCTGAAGAACGTCAAGACCGGTGAGGTGACGACGGAGTCGTACGACAAGCTCGTCCTCTCCCCCGGGGCGCCGTCAATCCGTCCCCCGCTGCCGGGGATCGACCTGCCGGGGATCTTCCACGTGCGGACCGTGCCCGACGTCAAGGCGATCCGCGAGTGGGTCGAAGGAGGCACGAGCTTCCTGACGGGGATGGCCCGGTACTCCGGCATCCAGTACGTGAAGCCGACGACGCGCGCCGTGGTCGTTGGCGGCGGCTTCATCGGCATCGAGATGGCGGAGAACCTCGTCGGGCTCGGCTTCGAGGTGACGCTCATCCAGAAGGGCAACCAGCTCCTGGGACCGCTGGATCCCGAGATCGCGCGCCTGGTCCAGGAGCACATGAAGAAGCACGGCGTCCGCCTCGTCCTCGGCGACGGCGTGGCCGGCTTCGCGCAGCTCGAAGGCGGCGCCCTCGAGGTGAAGACGACATCAGGCAAGACGCACCCGGCCGACGTGGTGATCCTCGCCATCGGCGTCCGCCCCGACACGACGCTGGCGAAGGCTGCCGGCCTCGAGGTCGGCGAGCGTGGGGGGATCCGCGTCGATGAGCACATGCGCACCTCCGACCCCGACATCCTCGCCGTGGGCGATGCGGTGGAGGTGACCCACTTCGTCACCGGCCAGCCGAGCCTCATCGCCCTGGCCGGGCCCGCGAACCGCCAGGGCCGCATCGCGGCCGACGTGATCGCCGGGCGCCAGTCCCGCTATCGCGGCACCCAGGGCACCGCGATCATCGGGGTCTTCGGGGGCGCGGCGGCCTGGACCGGTGTTTGCGAGAAGACGTTGAAGCGCCTCGGCGACACGGACTACGAGAAGATCTTCATCTTCCCGAACTCTCACGCCGGCTACTATCCGGGCGCGAAGCTGCTCGGGCTCAAGGTGCTGTTCCGCAAGTCCGACGGCCGTCTCCTCGGGGCGCAGGCGCTGGGCGAGGACGGCCCGGCGGTGGACAAACGGATCAGCGCCCTCGCCGTCGCGCTTCAGATGAAGGCGACGATCTACGACCTCGAGGAAGCGGAGCTGTGCTACGCGCCGCAGTTCGGCGGCGCCAAGGACCCGGTGAACTTCGCCGGGATGGTCGCCGCCGACGTGCTGCGCGGCGACATGCCGCTCGCCCACTGGGACGAGACCGACGGCGCCTTCCTGCTCGACGTGCGCACGCCGATCGAGCTCGTCGTCGAGAGCGTCCCCGGCGCCGTCAACATCCCGCTCCACCTGCTGCGCGCCCGCCTCGGGGAGCTTCCGAAGGACCGGGAGATCCTCGTCATCTGCCGCTCCGCGCAGCGCGCCTACTACGCGACGCGCATTCTGCTGCAGAACGGACTCAGGGCCCGCAACCTCTCCGGCGGCATGCTGGCACGGGCGATGGTTTCGCCGGCGTGAGGGCTTTTCGATCGGACGCGCGGTTCGACACATTTCCACGATGCGCAGAAGAAAGGAGTCAGCACCATGGCTGAAGCAAAGAAGGGGCCTGCGGCCACAGCGACGAAGAGTTCCACCGCGACGGTGACCGCCGATACCGCACG
>CAWKAS010000010.1:0-89333 GCA_963847655.1 uncultured Acidobacteriota bacterium
GTCGGCCGAGCTACTCGCCGAGACCTGCGCGACGATCGCCGCGGGGGCACCGGAGCTGCCGTTCCTCTACTACCACATCCCCGCGCTGTCGGGCGTGCATGTGCCGATGGCCCGGCTCCTCGATCTCGCCCGCGATCGCATCCCCAGCTTCGCCGGGGTGAAGTACACCCATCTCGACCCCCTGGACTTCCAGGCCTGCGTCCGCGGGCACGGCCACGAGGTGCAGCTCCTCTGGGGAGACGACCAGTCGCTCCTCGCGGGCCTCGCTCTGGGCGCCCACGGGGCCGTGGGCAGCAGCTACAACTTCGCCGCCCCCCTCTATCGCCGGCTGATCGCGGCCCACGCCCGGGGCGACGCCGAGGGCGCCCGGGCGCTGCAGTCGCAGTCCGCGCTCCTCATCGAGACCCTCGCACGCTGCGGCTACCCTGCGGCGGCGAAGACGGTCATGAAGTTCCTGGGCGTCGACTGCGGTCCCGTGCGCCCTCCCCTTCCGCGGCTGGATCCGGAAGCCGAGACCGCGCTTCGGGCCGATCTCGAGCGCATCGGCTTCTTCGACTGGATCCGGGAGCCCGGGCCCCCATGAGGCTCCTCGCCGTCCCTCTCCTCTTGGGCCTCCTCGGCACGGCGCCGGCGCAGGAGCCGGCCCCCGCGGATCGGCTCTCGTGGAGCGAGCTGCCGCCACTGCCGGACACCCCCGGCTTCGGCGGGCCCTTCGTCGGGACGCACCGGGGCGTGCTGGTCGTGGCCGGGGGGGCCAACTTCCCCGACGCCGTGCCGTGGGAGGGCGGGACGAAGGCCTGGTACCGCGACATCCACGTCCTGGAGCCGGGCCATGGCTGGCGGAAGGCCGGCGAGCTGCCCGGCCCCCTGGCCTATGGCGCGGCGGTGTCGGTGCCCGAGGGGATCGCGATCCTCGGCGGCTCCGACGCCGAGCGACACCACGCGGAGTGCTGGATGCTCTCGTGGGAGCCGGGGTCGAGCCGCGTGCGCCGCGCCCCGCTCCCCTCGCTGCCGGCGCCCACCGCCTTCCCTGCCGCCGCTGCCGTCGGCAGACGTGATCTACCTCGCTGCGGGCAGCGCCAGCCCCGACCCGGACTCGCTGACCCACGCCTTCTGGGCCCTGGACCTCTCCCGGCCCGAGGGCGAGCGGCGCTGGGAGGAGCGTCCGCCCTGGCCCGGGCCGGCGCGACACAAGGCGGTGGCCGCCGTCCAGAGCGGTGGGGGCACGACGCGCTACTTCCATCTCTTCAGCGGAGAGATCCCGTCGCGCAGCGCGACGGGAGAGGTGGACTACGACTACCGCACCGACGCCTACCGCTTCGATCCCGGGACGGCCCTCTGGGAGCGGCTCGGCGATCTGCCGAACCCGGTCGCGGCGGCGTCCGCGGCGCCGATCGGCCAGTCGCAGGTGCTGGTGTTCAGCGGCTCCACCGGCGCGCACGTGAAGGAGCCAGACCCCCGGCCCGAGTTCCCGCGGGTCGTGCAGTCCTACCACACGATCACCGACACCTGGACCACGGCCGGCGAGATGCCGCAGGCGGTTGTCACCTCGGGCGTGGCCGAATGGAAGGGCCGGATCGTGATCGCCTCGGGCGAGGTCCGCCCCGGAGTGCGCACACCGGCGGTGCGGGCGGTCGAGCTCGCATCCGAGAGGGGCGGCTTCGGCCTGCTCAATACGATCGTGTTGGCGGTCTACCTGCTGGCCCTCGTGGGCATCGGCGTCTACTTCGCCCGCCGCGAGAAGAGCACCGGCGACTTCTTCCTCGCCGGCAAGCGCATCCCCTGGTGGGCCGCCGGCATCTCCATCCTCGCCACCCAGCTCTCCGCCATCACCTTCGTCTCCAGCCCGGCCGTGGCCTACGCCACCGACTGGGTGGTGCTGCCCGGCAAGGCGATGATCCTCCTGATGGCGCCCGTCGTGGTCTTCCTCTACCTGCCGTTCTTCTGCCGTCTGGACATCACCACGGCATACGAGTACCTCGAGCGGCGCTTCAACGTGGCGGTGCGCCTCTTCGGCAGCGCCTCCTTCATCGCCTTCCAGCTCATGCGGATGGCCATCGTCATCTTTCTGCCGTCGCTGGCCCTCTCGACGATCACCGGCATCGACGTCTACGCCTGCATCCTCATCATGGGTGTCCTGTCGACTCTCTACACGGCCCTCGGGGGCATGGAGGCCGTCGTCTGGACGGACGTGCTGCAGACCGTCGTGCTGTTCGGCGGGATGGCGATCGCGGTCTTCGTCGTCGCGGCGGAGGTGGGTGGCTTCGGCGCGGTGCTCGACGTCGCGGTCGCGGACGGCAAGATGCGGGTGTGGAACCCGTCCTTCAGCTTCACGGAGCTCGCCACCTGGTCGCTCCTCCTCGGCACGTTCGCCCTGCAGTTCGGTCCCTACACGGCCGACCAGTCCGTGGTCCAACGCTATCTGACGACGAAGGACGAAGCGGCCGCGGCCCGGGGCGTGTGGCTGAACGGGCTCCTGGCGATCCCGATCGGCCTGCTGTTCATGACGCTCGGGACGTGTCTCTACGTCTTCTTCAAGAGCCACCCCGATCTGCTGCCCCTGGGGATGCAGAACGACGAGGTGCTGCCGCTGTTCGTCTCGGGCCAGCTGCCGGCGGGGCTGTCCGGACTGGTGATTGCCGGGATCTTCGCCGCGTCGATGTCGAGCCTCGACTCGAGCATGCACTCCATCGCCACCGCGTGCACCGTCGACTGGTACAAGCTCTTCTCTCCCGCCGCCAGCGACGCGAGCTGCCTGCGCCTGGCCCGGGGCCTGACCGTGCTCCTCGGCTTCGTGGCCGTGGCGACCGCGTTCGTCCTGGTGACCTACGACATCCGCAGTCTCTGGTTCTTCTTCCAGAAGTGCCTCGGGCTGGTGTCGAGCGGCCTCGTCGGGGTCTTCATCCTCGGGATCTTCACCCGACGGGCCAGCGCCTGCGGTGCCCTGATCGGAGCGGCGGTGGCCACGGCGGTGCTCGTCTACGTGACCTGGTTCACCCCGCTCCACTTCTATCTCTACGCGGTCGTGGGCATCACGACCTGCGTGGTCGTCGGCTACCTGGCCAGCCTGATGTGGCCCGGCGACACTCAACGCGACCTCGCCGGGCTGACCCGGGCCGCGGCCGGTGGGGCCTGATCCCGGAGACTCCATGACCCCCGAGCGCATTGCCGAGCTCATCGCGGTCTACCGGGACGGCCTGCTCGAGGACACGCTGCCCTTCTGGATCCGTCACGCCGTCGACCGCGAGCACGGCGGCTTTCTCTTCTGCCTGGATCGCGACGGCACCGTGGTCGACACGGACAAGGGGCTGTGGCAGCACGGCCGCTTCACGTGGCTGCTGGCCACGCTCTACAACACGGTCGAGCCGCGGGCCGAGTGGCTGGAGCTGGCGCGACACGGGGTCGAGTTCATCCGCCGGCACGGCTTCGACTCCGACGGCCGCATGTTCTTCCAGGTCACCCGGGAGGGGGCGCCGCTCCGCAAGCGGCGCTACGTGTTCACCGAGGCCTTCGCCGCCATCGCCCTGGCCGCCTACGCCCGGGCCACCGGCGACGAGCGGGCCGCGGACGAGGCCCGAGCGCTCTTCCAGCTCATGGTCCGATACGGCACCACGCCCGGGCTGATCCCGCCCAAGGTCGACCCCCGAACGCGGCCGTGCAAGGGCCTCGCCCAGCCGATGATCACCCTGGCCACGGCCCAGGTGCTGCGGGCCGAGATCCAGGAGCCCATCGGCCGAGGAGTGGATCGACCGCTCCATCGACGAGATCCGCCGGGACTTCGTCAAGCCCGACCTCGAGGTGGTGATGGAGACGGTCGGCCTCGACGGCGAGATCATCGACCACTTCGACGGCCGCACGCTCAATCCGGGCCACGCCATCGAGGCCGCCTGGTTCATCCTCGCGGAGGCCCGCCACCGCGACGACGACGAGCTGACCCGTCTGGGCACGACGATGCTCGACTGGATGTGGCGGCGCGGCTGGGACGAGGAGTACGGCGGCATCCTCTACTTCCGCGACCTCCAGGGCCTGCCGGTGCAGGAGTACTGGCACGACATGAAGTTCTGGTGGCCGCAGAACGAGGCGATCATCGCCACGCTGCTGGCCTACCGGGTGACCGGCGAGCCGCGGTACGCCGAGTGGCACCGCCAGGTGCACGACTGGGCCTACCGCCACTTCCCCGATCCCGAGCACGGCGAGTGGTTCGGCTACCTGCACCGCGACGGCCGCCTGTCGGTGACCGCTCAAGGGCAATCTCTGGAAAGGCCCGTTCCACCTGCCGCGCATGCAGCTCGTGTGCTGGCAGGTGCTGGAGGACATGCGTGACGGGAAGTAGAGACGGAGCGTGTCTCCTGATCCGGTCGGCCGAGCAGCTCGCCGAGACCTGCGCCACGATCGCCTCGGGGGCTCCGGAGCTGCCCTTCCTCTACTACCACATCCCCGCGCTGTCCCACGTGCACGTGCCGATGGCGCGGCTCCTCGACCTCGCCCGCGACCGCATCCCCAGCTTCGCGGGCGTGAAGTACACCCATCTCGACCCCCTGGACTTCCAGGCCTGCGTCCGCGCGCACGGCAACGACGTGCAGCTCCTCTGGGGCGACGACCAGTCGCTCCTCGCGGGCCTCGGGCTGGGCGCCCACGGGGCCGTGGGCAGCAGCTACAACTTCGCCGCCCCCCTCTACCGACGGCTGATCGCGGCCCACGCCCGGGGCGACGCCCCGGGCGCCCGGGCGCTGCAGTCGCAGTCCGCGCTCCTCATCGAGACCCTCGCACGCTGCGGCTACGCTGCGGCGGCGAAGACGGTCATGAAGTTCCTGGGCGTCGACTGCGGTCCCGTGCGCCCTCCCCTCCCGCGGCTGGATCCGGAAGCCGAGACCGCCCTTCGGGCCGATCTCGAGCGCATCGGCTTCTTCGACTGGATCCGGGAGCCCGGGCCCCCATGAGGCTCCTCGCCGTCCTTTTGGGCCTCGTCGGCACGGCGCCGGCGCCGGAGCCGGCCCCCGCGGATCGGCTCTCGTGGAGTGAGCTGGCGCCCCTGCCGGACACCCCGGGCCTCGGGGGGCCCTTCGTGGGGACGCATCGGGGCGTGCTGGTGGTTGCCGGGGGGGCCAACTTCCCCGACGCCGTGCCGTGGGAGGGCGGGACGAAGGTCTGGTACCGCGACATCCGGGTCCTGGAGCCGGGCCAGGGCTGGCGGAAGGCCGGCGAGCTGCCCGGCCCCCTGGCCTATGGCGCGGCGGTGTCGGTGCCCGAGGGGATCGCGATCCTCGGCGGCTCCGATGCCGAGCGACACCGCGCGGAGTGCTGGATGCTCTCGTGGGACCCGGGGTCGAGCCGCGTGCGCCGCGCCCCGCTCCCCTCGCTGCCGGCGGCCACGGCCTTCCCCGCCGCCGCCGCCGTCGGCGACGTGATCTACCTCGCGGCCGGCAGCGCCCGCCCCGCCCCGGACTCGCTGATCCACGCCTTCTGGGCCCTGGACCTCTCCCGGCCCGAGGGCGAGCGGCGTTGGGAGGAGCGTCCGGCCTGGCCCGGGCCGGCGCGTCACAAGGCGGTGGCCGCCGTCCAGAGCGGCGGGGGCACGACGCGCTACTTTCATCTCTTCAGCGGAGAGGTCCCATCGCGCAGCGCGGCGGGAGAGGTGGACTACGACTACCGCACCGACGCCTACCGCTTCGATCCCGGGACGGCCCTCTGGGAGCGTCTCCGCGATCTGCCGAAGCCGGTCGCGGCGGCGTCCGCGGTGCCGATCGGCCAGTCTCAGGTGCTGGTGTTCAGCGGCTCCACCGGTGCGCACGTGATGGACCCCGACCCCCGGCCCGAGTTCCCGCGGTCCGTGCGGTCCTATCACACGATCACCGACACCTGGACCACGGTCGGCGAGATGCCGCAGGCGGTCGTCACCTCGGGCGTGGCCGAATGGGAGGGCCGGATCGTGATCGTCTCGGGCGAGGTCCGCCCCGGAGTGCGCACCCCGGCGGTGCGGGCGGTCGAGCTCGCGCCCGAGAGGGCCGGCTTCGGCCGGCTCAATACGATCGTGTTGGCGGCCTACCTGCTGGCCCTCGTGGGCATCGGCGTCTACTTCGCCCGCCGGGAGAAGAGCACCGGCGACTTCTTCCTCGCCGGCAAGCGCATCCCCTGGTGGGCCGCCGGCATCTCCATCCTCGCCACCCAGCTCTCCGCCATCACCTTCGTCTCCACCCCGGCCGTGGCCTACGCGACCGACTGGGTGGTGCTGCCCGGCAAGGCGATGATCCTCCTGATGGCGCCCGTCGTGGTCTTTCTCTACCTGCCGTTCTTCTGCCGTCTGGACATCACCACGGCATACGAGTACCTCGAGCGGCGCTTCAACGTGGCGGTGCGCCTCTTCGGCAGCGCCTCCTTCATCGCCTTCCAGCTCATGCGGATGGCCATCGTCATCTTTCTGCCGTCGCTGGCCCTCTCGACGATCACCGGCATCGACGTCTACGCCTGCATCCTCATCATGGGTGTCCTGTCGACGCTCTACACGGCCCTCGGGGGCATGGAGGCCGTCGTCTGGACGGACGTGCTGCAGACCGTCGTCCTGTTCGGCGGGATGGCGATCGCGGTCTTCGTCGTCGCCGCGGAGGTGGGTGGCTTCGGTGCGGTGCTCGACGTCGCGGTCGCGGACGGCAAGATGCGGGTCTGGAACCCGTCCTTCAGCTTCACCGAGCTCGCCACCTGGTCGCTCCTCCTCGGCACGTTCGCCCTGCAGTTCGGTCCCTACACGGCCGACCAGTCCGTGGTCCAACGCTATCTGACGACGAAGGACGAAGCGGCCGCGGCCCGGGGCGTGTGGCTGAACGGGCTCCTCGCGATCCCGATCGGTCTCCTGTTCATGACGCTCGGGACGTCTCTCTACGTCTTCTTCAAGCGCCACCCGGATCTGCTGCCCCTGGGGATGCAGAACGACGAGGTGCTGCCGCTGTTCGTCTCGGGCCAGCTGCCGCCGGGGCTGTCCGGACTGGTGATTGCCGGGATCTTTGCCGCGTCCATGTCGAGTCTCGACTCGAGCATGCACTCCATCGCCACCGCGTGCACCGTCGACTGGTACAAGCTCTTCTTTCCCGCCGCCAGCGACGCGAGCTGCCTGCGCCTGGCCCGGGGCCTGACCGTGCTCCTCGGCTTCGTGGCGGTGGCGACCGCGTTCGTCCTGGTGACCTATGACATCCGCAGTCTCTGGTTCTTCTTCCAGAGGTGCCTCGGGCTCGTGTCGAGCGGCCTCGTCGGGGTCTTCATCCTCGGGATCTTCACCCGACGGGCCAGCGCCCGGGGTACCCTGGTCGGAGCGGCGGCGGCCACGGCGGTGCTCGTCTACGTGACCTGGTTCAGCCCGCTCCACTTCTATCTCTACGCGGTCGTGGGCATCACGACCTGCGTGGTCGTCGGCTACCTGGCCAGCCTGATGTGGCCCGGCGACACCCACCGCGACCTCGCCGGGCTGACCCGGGCCGCTGCCGGTGGGACCTGATCCTGGAGACTCCATGACCCCCGAGCGCATTGCCGAGCTCATCGCGGTCTACCGGGACGGCCTCCTCGAGGACACGCTGCCGTTCTGGATTCGTCACGCCATCGACCGCGAGCACGGGGGCTTTCTCTTCTGCCTGGATCGGGACGGCACCGTCGTCGACACGGACAAGGGGCTGTGGCAGCACGGACGATTCACGTGGCTCCTGTCCACGCTGCACAGCACCGTCGAGCCGCGGGCCGAGTGGCTGGAGCTGGCGCGGCATGGGGTCGACTTCCTGCGCCGGCACGGCTTCGACTCAGACGGGCGGATGTTCTTCCAGGTCACCCGGGAGGGGGCGCCGCTCCGGAAGCGGCGCTACGTGTTCACCGAGGCCTTCGGCGCCATCGCTCTGGCCGCCTACGCCCGGGCCAGCGGCGACGAGCGGGCCGCGGACGAGGCCCGGGCGCTCTTCCAGCTCGTGGTCCGATACGGCACCACGCCCGGGCTGATCCCGCCGAAGGTCGACCCCCGAACGCGGCCGTGCAAGGGCCTCTCCCAGCCGATGATCACCCTGGCCACGGCCCAGGTGCTCCGGGCCGAGATCCAGGACAAAGCGGCGGAGGAGTGGATCGATCGGGCCATCGACGAGATCCGCCGGGACTTCGTCAAGCACGACCTCGAGGTGGTGATGGAGACGGTCGGCCTCGGCGGCGAGATCATCGACCACTTCGACGGGCGCACCCTCAATCCGGGCCACGCCCTGGAGGCCGCCTGGTTCGTCCTCGCGGAGGCCCGCCACCGCGACGACGACGAGCTGACCCGTCTGGGAACGTCGATGGTCGACTGGATGTGGCGCCGGGGCTGGGACGAGGAGCACGGCGGCCTCTTCTACTTCCGTGACCTCCGGGGGCTGCCGGTGCAGGAGTACTGCCACGACATGAAGTTCTGGTGGCCCCAGACCGAGGCGATCATCGCCACCTTGATGGCCTACCGGGCCACGGGCGATTCGCGGTACGCCGACTGGCACCGCCAGGTGCACGACTGGGCGCACCGCCACTTCCCCGATCCCGAGCACGGCGAGTGGTTCGGGTATCTGCACCGCGACGGCCGCCGGTCGGTGACCCTCAAGGGAAATCTCTGGAAGGGGCCGTTCCACCTGCCCCGCATGCAGCTCGTGTGCTGGCGGGTGCTGGAGGACATTCGTGACGGGAAGTAGAGGCGGAGCGTGTCTCCTGCTCCTCGTGGTCCCGTGTCTGTCCGGGGCTGACGACGATGGGCCCGCGTTGTGCCTGCGGGCTCGATCGCGGTGGGGGTCGGACCGGCGCTCGAGACCTCTCCGGCAGGTCGATGCGGGGATCGAAGAGGTGGAGCCTGGGCCCGTCGGCGCCGGCTTTGGCGCAGCCGGGCCCCTGGACGCTCGGCATCCCTGTCAACAACGTCTGGTCGTTCGCCGGCAACAACGACGCCATCGTCCCCTGCGCGGCGCCTCAGCCCGAGACGACCCTCATCTCCCGCCGTCGCACCGGCGACGCGGCGAGCCACGGGGGGTCGCTCTTCAGCTCCTGGCCTGTCCTGCGGTCGATCTGGCCGAACCAGAGGACGCCGGTCGGGCAGCTCTGGACGCAGGCCGAGCACCGCACGCACTCGGGGTCGGCCATGGGCAGGCCCTTGTTGGCGAAGTTCATGACGTCGATGCCCTGGTGGCAGACGCTGGTGCACACGTTGCACGAGATGCACCTCTTCTTCTCGGAGAGGATCCGGAAGCGCGAGAAGCGCGCGTAGACGTGCATGAGCGCGGCCAGGGGGCACGCGAAGCGGCACCACACCCGCCCCGAGAACCAGAAGTAGAGGCCGTACCCCACGATCCCGGCGAGGAAGAGGTCCACGAACCAGCCGTATCCCTCGAAGCCGAGGCGGAAGATCCGCTCGGCCGCGGACCCCGGCCAGACCCAGCCCGCGATCCGCAGGGCCATGAGCACGAGCGCTACTGCCAGGACCACCTGGCCGAGGGCGTTCACCCGGTTCCACTTCGGGCCGTGGGGCATCTTGTGGCGGTGCTGGTCGCCCAGCGTCTCTGCCAGCGCCCCGCAGGAGCAGATCCAGCCGCAGTAGGCGCCCTTGCCCCAGAAGTAGATGAGGCCGGGGATCAGCACGAACGTCTGCACGAAGCCGAGGGCCAGCCAGCCCCAGAGCGGCTGAGGCGTGAACCAGTTGTAGACGTTCAGTGGCCAGGCGAGGATCAGGCCGTAGGCGCGCCAGTACTCGCGGCCGTGACCGTAGCTCACCTCCGGAAAGAGCGCGTTTGCTGTTGACCCGAGCCAACCGGCATCGAACCAGCCGTTGTGTCCCATCCAGGGGAGGAGGATCTCGGGCAGGAGGAAGAGCGGCAGGATCTGGATGGCGGTCAGCGTCCACGTCTGCGCCGTGATGTAGGGAGTTCTCCGGCGGCGGATCCGCCGGATCCCGAACACGAGGACCAGCAGCGAGTAGCCGAGGGTGTAGTAGAAGGCCGGACCGGAGGCGGAGATCCGCAGCGTCCCGAGGAGCGTGGTCGGGTCCTGGAGTGCCGCCCCGAGCCCGCCCCCGGCCGCCTCGAGCGCTGCCCACCAGGCCGCGGGTCTGGGGTTGAGCCAGTCGGGCAGCTTACCGAGGAAGGGGATCGCCTTGCCCCCCTTCCAGTGGTAGAGCCACGTGCAGAAGACGACGAACGCGGCGAGGGCCAACCACCCCGTTGCGCGGATCTCGCCGGTGATGGCCACCCCGGACCTCCGGAAGAAGCCGAGGGGGGCCTCCCGCCCGATCATGGAGAAGACAGCATCGTTCGGGAGGGTCTGCTCCTCTCCGTCGGCGTCCTCGACGACCACCTGCCTCTCGCGGACCTCCTTGACGCGGCTCTTCAGCAACAGGCGGACGGAGCCCGTCTTTCGGTGCTCGCCCAGGAAGCCGCCGGCCGCAGTGGTCACCCGTTCGGAGGAAGGCTCTTCGACCGACACGTCGGCCGAGGGATCGGCGCTGAGGGCCTCCAGCTTCTCGATGTTCTCCGGCTTGGGGCGGCTGAGCTCGGGCTTGCGGTACGAGAGCGTGACGCGGGCGCCGCAGGTCCCGAGGGCGATCGCGGTCTCGATCGCCGAGTCCCCACCTCCCACCACCAGCACGTTCTGCTGGCAGTAATCCTTGGGGTCGTGAAGGCGGTTGAAGACCTTGTCGAGGTCCTCTCCCCGCACCCCCAGCTTGCGGAAGTTGCCGGAGCGGCCGATCCCGACGATCACGCGGTGAGCCCTGAGCTCCTCCCCTCCCGCCAGGTGAACCACGAGGAGGTCACCCTGGCGCTCCACGCGCTCCGCGCGGGCCTGGCGGGGCGCGATGCCGCTCTGCAGGGTCTTCTCCCGCAGCTCCTCGACGAGTCCCTCCTTGACCGAGGACTTCTCCGAGAACTGGAGCTGGCCCGCCGGCGTCATGTCCCGCGGGTACGTGTAGATGGGCTTGCCCTTCGGGAAGTTGACGATGGTCGAGAAGGGCTCGGAGGCCTCGAGGATCTCGAAGCGGAGGGCGTGCGCGCGGGCCTCGAGGGCGGCGGCCATGCCCGCCACCCCCGCACCGACGATCACGAGGTCGAGGACGTCGTCCCGGGCCTCCCGGCTCGCGAACGAGGCGTCCTTCACGATGGTCTGCACCGCCCGGGCCCCGCTGTCCGAGGAGAACTTGAGAAGCGGAACTCCGGTCAGGTCACCGACCACGTACAGGCCGGGCACCCCGGTCGAGCCGTCGGGCTGCACCTCCGGCAGCTTCTCGACGGTGCCGGCCGGCCACCGCAGGTGGAGCCACTCGAGGTAACGCGCGACGGGGTTGCGGGACCGCATGTCGTTCCTCCGGGCGGCAGAGCTCGCCGGCTTCTCCCTCACACAACGAGCGTAAGGCTCGTCCGATTCCGGGACGGCATGCCCAGGACCAAGGAGGAGTGCTCGATGGGAGATCGCACATTCTGTCTGCTGGCGTCCACTCTATCCGACAAACGGGGAGGAGCCCCGATCGAGCGGCGTGCCGCTGTTGGCAGAGCGCCCCGCGCGCCACCTGTCCTGACCGGCGAGGCCGCCGCCGATCGCGTGCCGTTCCGGGCCCGTCCACTTATACTGGTGCCCGGGAGAAGGCTTGATGAACGACACCCGGAGGAGACCTGTGAGGGTTCGGACGACGATGATCGCCGCCGTCCTGGCGGCGGCGGCCGTGCTCGCCGTGGTGGCGCCGGCGAGGCCCGCCTCGGGCGGGGACGGGCCCCCGCGCCTCATTCTGCTCGTCGCCGTCGACCAGATGCGGTACGACTACCTCCCGCGCTTCGCCTCGGGCTTCACCGGGGGCTTCAAGCGGCTGATGGACGGGGGGGCGGTCTTCACCAACGCCCACCTCGATCACTACCCGACGGTCACCGCCGTCGGGCACTCGGCGATGCTGACCGGGGCGTGGCCCTCGATCAGCGGCATCATCGGCAACGACTGGTACGACCGGGGCGGGAGGCGCAACGTCACCAGCGTCGAGGATCCCGGGACCGCTCGGATCGGTGCCGGCGACGCGACCGGCTCCTCGCCCCACCGCCTCAAGGTCTCCACCGTCGGCGACGAGCTCAAGATGGCCCACCCCGCCTCCCGCGTGATCAGCATGTCCTTCAAGGACCGCGCCGCCATCCTCATGGGCGGACGCATGGCGGACGTCGCGCTGTGGTGGGACACCGAGACGGGGGCGTTCGTCTCCAGCACCTGGTACGGCGACGCGCTGCCGGAGTGGGCGGCGGCCTTCAACGCGACCCGTCCCGCCGACGCCTGGGTGGGCAAGGAGTGGCGCGCGGTCAACGGGGAGGTGCTCGGTCGGCTGCCGGACGCCCCCGGGCCCGGCTACTACGGCGGTGTCTACAACAGCGCGTTCGGGAACGACCTGCTCGCCTCGCTCGCCGAGGCGGCCCTCGCCGGCGAGGACCTCGGCTCCCGCGACACCACCGACATCCTGGCCGTGAGCTTCTCCTGCAACGACGCGGTGGGTCACGGAAAGGGGCCGCACTCGGCCGAGGTCCACGACATCACGGTCCGCACCGACCGGGCGCTCGGCCGCCTGCTGGAGACGATCGACGGCCGGATCGGGCTGGAGCGGACGCTCGTCATCGTGACCGCCGACCACGGGGTCGCGCCGGTCCCCGAGCAGATGGAGGAGTGGCAGATGCCGGGAGGCCGTTTCTCCCGCGAGGCCCTCGAGGCCTCGGCGAGCGCCGCCCTCGAGGCGGCGTTCGGCCCCGGGGCGTGGGTCGAGGGCCGTGCCGGCAGCGCGCTCTACCTGAACCGGGACCTGATCGCCGAGAAAGGCCTGGATCCGGCCGCGGTGCAGCGAGTCCTGGCGTCGGGGATCGAGGCCGTTCCCCCCACCTGGCGCGCCTACACCCGCACCCAGCTCCTCGAGGGGCGCGTGCCGCCCGACCCCTGGAGCCGGCGGGTCCTCCTGTCCTTCCACCGGGAGCGCTCCGGCGACGTCGAGGTGCTCCTCGAGCCCTACTGGATGTCGGCCTCCGCCGGGACCACGCACGGGACGACCTACTCCTACGACACGCACATCCCGCTCATGCTCATGGGCCCTGGAATCCGTCCCGGGTCGCTACGACGCGAACGTCGTGCTCAACGATCTGGCGCCCACCCTCGCCACCATCCTCGGCGTCGAGACCCCGAGCGGCTCGTCGGGCCGGGCGCTGAGCGAGATACTCGTCCCCTGAAGGCCGCTATTCGGAAGCCTGGCCCGGCGGCGCGAAGCCCTTCCCGCGGGTCGTCGACCACCAGCACCCAGTCGCGGCCCGGGTCCGGACGAAGGCGGGGTGAAGGCCTGGGTGGAGGTCCCGGTCCCGGTGTGGAGGGGGTAGGCGCGGCCGTAGCGGGGATCGAACCACCAGTAGGTCAGCTCGGGCGCGCCGAGACGGCCCTGGTCGACGACGAAGGGGGCGCCTTCGGGCGAGTAGACGAAGGCGAACGACCGGTCCGAGGCCACGGCGGCCCGGATGAAGGCGGCCCCGGCGGGATTGGCGCTCAGGATGAAGTCCTGGACGGGCACGAGCTTCTCCCACGGGCGCGACTCGAACAGCCGGCGCAGGTGGCCCATCTGGAAGGCCCCGGGGTGGTCCAGGGCCTCGTGCCAGGGGGTGTCGGCCCCGAGCACGGGGGGGTGCCTCGGCGACCACATCTGCCAGACGTTGTTGTTGCCGTAGGTGTGGCCGGCCGCGCCGGAGAGGAGGGGGCGATAGGCCGCCATCCGGGCGTCGGCGGCGTCGAAGCGCAGAGCGGGATTCGCGCCGGTCATGTAGAAGTCCACGACGATCGCCTCGTAGCGGGGCTCGCCGTCGAGGGTGGGCTTCGGGGGCTCGAGGGCGCGGTCGTGCTCCACCTGGACGCCGTTGTCGGAGCCTCGACCGGTGTGCGACGACTGGATCATGTTGAAGTCGAGCCAGTCGTCCTCGTGGAAGAAGTCCGAGGACCGTCCGGGGCCGCGCGGGTGATAGGTGATCAGGTTGCGCGGCGCCGTCGCCTTCAGACCCCGGGCCATGGCGCGGACGATGGCGTAGTCCTCGTCCGTCTCCGGGTTTCGGTCGCCGCCCAGTATGAAGATGACGGCCCGGTCTCGACAGAGCTCGCCGATGAAGCGGGCGTAGTGTTCCGCGCTCTCGGCGTCGAAGACGCGGGGTCCGGGGCGTTCTGCCGGTTGTGCCACTTGTCGCCCCAGGTCGGGAGCAGCCCCACCGTGAGCCCGAGAGCCTCGGCCCTGGCGATGACGCGGTCCACGTGCTCGAAGTAGGTGCGGTCGGGCTGGCGAGGATCGTTGTCGACGAGCGCGTGCCCGCTCGCGGCGTTGGGGGTCGCGAGCCCGCCGAGCTCGGCCAGGGCCACCGCCTGCACCACGGTGAAGCCCTTCGCCGCCCGGTCCTCGAGGTAGCGCTCTGCCTCCTCGAAGCGGAGACGGTGGAAGAGCTGCCACGCCGTGTCGGCCAGGTAGAGGAACGGCCGCCCGTCGGCCTGCACGAGGTGACGCCCGTCGTCCGACACCCGCAGCGGGTGCTCGGCGGCGGTTGCGGTGAGGGGGAGCGCGAGCGCCAGCGCGACCAGCCAGCCGTGTACCCTGCCTTCTCGCATGGTCTTCACCTCTGGGCCTTGCCCGCGATCACCGCCTGCACGAGCTTGATGTCCACCATCAGGTCGTCCGCGATCTCCTCGAGGTCCTCCCGGAGCCGATCGGCGTCGGTCCCGGCCGGGACCTGGAGTCGGGCCTTGGCCCGGAAGAGCTGCCCACCGGCCATGGGCGCGCTCTCGTGGTCCGTGGCCAGCTCCTCGATGTTCAGCCCGTGTCGCAGGAGGACCTGGGAGATGTCCCGCACGATCCCCGGGTGGTCCTGGCCCACGAGCCGCAGCTCCATGGCCCGCATGTTCCCGCCCTCGGCCTCGGCCCCGCTCTCCGCCACCACCCGCAGGCCCTCTCCCTCCAGCTCGGCCAGGGCGGCCTGCAGCCCCGGGACCCTCTCCGGCGGTACCTCCACGCGGAGGATCCCGGCGAACTGGCCGGCGAGCCGCGCCATGCGGCTCTCCAGCCAGTTGCCGTCGTGGTCGGCGACCCGCTTGGCCAGGGACTCCACCAGCCCCGGTCGGTCCGGCCCGATGAGCGTGAGAACGAGGTCCTTCATGAGCACTCCCCTTCGCCGAGGCGACCGCCCGCATTCTACCCGCCGGGCCTGCGCCTTTCGCTCTGACCTGAGAGGGGCGTCAGGAGCTGCCCAGGTCGCGGCGCGCCCTCTCGAGGCTCCGGGTCCGGGCGTCGAGCATGTCCTTCTCGATCTGCACGCCCGCCTCGCCCAGCACCAGCTCGAGAGAGCGGAACGTGCCGATGGGGTCTTTCTGGGGGGCGTTGTCCCCGTAGAGAACGAGCTCCACCCTGCCGCCCACCACCACGGGAACAGCCAGCACCTCGGACGGCTGTCCGCCCCCGAGGAGCCGGACCAGCCGCTCGTTGCCCGGAGCCGGCGGCAGCGCTCCGTGATAGGTCTCCTGGTGCTGGACGACGTCGGAGATCACCGACGCCTCGCTCAGCGGCAGCTGGAGGGCCTCGGCCTGCAGGCCCGGCGTGTTCTGCGGCGGCAGGCCGAAGTGGCCGATACCCGCCGCCGTGTCCCCGCGCACGATGAACAGGATCCCGCGGTTCACCACGCTCGACGCGCGGCGCATGATCATCTGGGAGATCTCCCCGTGGAGCACCAGGGTCGGAAGCTCCTCGACGATCCGCTTCAGCGAGGTGGCCTCCGCCCGGCTCACCTCGGGCGGCTCAGCGGACAACGTGGCAGAGGCGGACGCACCGGCGACGCCAGCGCCCTCGTCCAGCCTGGTGGCCACCTGCAGGAGGATCTGCTCGGTGTTCAAGCCCTCGGTGACCACGAAGTCCTGGGCGTCGACCTCGATCTCACCCCCTTCGGGGATGTCCACGACGTCGAACCGGAAGAACCCGTCGCCCCACCGGTCGACCTCCGCGAGCACGGCCGCGACCTGGTAGCGGACGACGTCGCGCACGTCTTCCTCGCGGACCGCGCCCATCTCGATCAGCACCGTGCCCAGCCTCCGGTCCTTGCCCGACCACTGCTGCCGCTCCAGCGCCTCGCTGAGGGTCGATTCGCTGACGAGACCGCCGCAGACCAGGATGTTCCCGAACGCCTCCCGCACGGAGCTGGAGGCGGCGTAGATGATGCGTCCGTTCCGCAGGACGATCAGGCCGCTGCCCTCACGTCGCCGTAGCGTCAGCTTCCCGGACTTGCGGTGCAGCGCCAGGAAATGAAGGAGCTCGGTCACGGTGAGGCCCTTCAGCGAGCCGCTGAGGCAGCGCTCGCCCCCGCCTTCGGCCGCCGGCGTCACGGAGACGGTCGCGTCACCCTCGGCAACTTGTGGCGCCTCCTCTCGGCCCTGGGGTCTGCCCGGACACTGGGCAGGGCAGGCCGGACGAAGTCTAGCAGGGATGGCCGAGCGGGGGTGGAGGCGACCGACATCACGAGGCGAGACTCACCTGGGCTCGCTCCCCGGACGACGGAGATGGCAGCCACCGCTCCAGGACCCGCCACAGATCCTGGCGCGTGAAGGGTTTCGACAGGTGCTCGTCCATTCCGGACTCCAGGGCGCGCGCCCGGTCCGTGGGCAGGGCGCTGGCGGTGAGCGCGATGATGGGCACGCGTCCGCACCCGCCGGCCGCGGCCTCGCGCCCCCGGATGGCGCGCGTCGCGCCGTAGCCGTCCAGGCCGGGCATCTCGCAGTCCATCAGGATGGCGTCGTACCGCTCTCGGGCCGCGAGCGACACCGCGGCGATGCCGTCCTCCGCGACCTCGACGTCGCAACCGAGGCCGGCCAGGGCCGCCAGCGTGATCTCGCGGTTGACCGGGTTGTCCTCGACCAGAAGCACCCGTCCGGACAGGGGCTGCGGGGGCGGGGTCGCCTCGCCCTCCTCGAGCTCGGGAGGGACCCGGGTCGCGCTCCGCAACCGGGCGGTGAACCAGAACCGCGCACCCTCGCCCGGCCGGCTCTCGACACCGATGCGCCCCCCCATCAGGCCGACCAGCTGGCGGCAGATGGCGAGCCCCAGGCCCGTTCCCTCGAAGCGGCGGGACTCCGAATCGTCGACCTGGGTGAAGGCCTCGAAGAGGTGTGCCTGCTCCTCCTCGGGTATCCCGATCCCCGTGTCCTCGACCTCGAAGCGGAGTCTGCACCCCTCGGCGGCAGGCGGCTCCGCGAGATCCACGCGCACCTGCACCTCGCCCCCGGTCGTGAACTTCACGGCGTTCCCCACGAGGTTGACGAGGACCTGACGGAGCCGGTCCGGGTCGCCGGTGACGGCCGCGGGAACCCCCTCGGCGACGCACGACTCCAGGCGCAGACCCTTCTCGCGGGCCTTCTCCTCGAGCAGCCGGACCGCTCCCGACACCGTCGCGCGCGGGTCGAAGGCCTTCTCCTCGAGCTTCAGGCGGCCCGCTTCCACCCGGGAGACGTCCAGGATGTCGTTGACGATCCGGAGCAGGGAGCGGGCGGCTTCGTCCACGTGCCGGGCGTAGCGCGCCTGGTCGGCGCTGAGCCCGGACCCCTTCAGGAGCTCGGTCATGCCGATGATCCCGTTCATCGGCGTGCGGATCTCGTGGCTCATCTTCGCGAGGAAGCGTGACTTCGCCACGCTCGCGCTCTCCGCCGCCTCCTTGGCGGTCACGAGGACGTGCTCCGCGAGCTCGCGCCGTTCGATCTCCTTCCGGAGATCCTCGTTCGCCCGCGTCACGCTCGTGACGAGGTCGACGTTCCGGAGGCGCAGAGCGAAGGCCTCGGCGAGGCTGCGGCTCGCCACTCGCCCGATCGCCGCCATCGCCGCGCAGTAGATCACGGCGGCCAGGGCCCCCAGGACCTTGAAGGGCTCCCCGTCGGCGACGAGGACCAGCTTGGCCGCATAGGGAAGGAGGATGGGAAGGAGGAACGCGGCGTAGACCGGGAACAGAGCGGTGTTGGAGGCCAGGCCCACCGCGGGAATGCCGGCGGCCATGAACACGGCGAGCGGATAGCCTGCGCTGCCCCACGGGGGAGCGAGCACGACGAGGCAGACCCCCCAGAGCGCTCCCCCGGCGCCGGCCCCGAGCGCCGCCTTCAGGGCCCAGGCGCCGGCCTCCGAGGGGTCCGGGTGGGAGGCCCGGAAGCGGCGGACCAGCCAGTAGCGCAGGGCGGTCACCGCGGTGAGGGCGAGCCACCACGCCGCCGCCAGGGAAGGATGGCCGGGCGCGAAGAAGACCGCGCACAGGATCGACACCGCGAGGGAGGCCAGGAGACTCCGCGGCGTCAGCTCGTAGACGAGCTCCACGCGGGCGGCGTAGACGCGGGAGTCCGCCGACCGGGACTCCCCGCATTCCGTCGCGCCGGTCGGCCTCAACCGTCCACCCCTCTCAGAGGACCGCGCATTCTGTCGATCCCCCTCCACCCCGGGTGAAACGCTCCATCGGGCGCGCGAAGACCGGGACCACGTCGTCCGGCGCCATGGGCCGGGCGAAGAGGATATCCCTGCAGGGTGTGGCAGCCGTGCTCGCGGAGGAAGGCGGCCTGCTCTTCGGTCTCCACCCCCTCGGCCACCGTGTCCAGCTCCAGGCTGCGGGCCAGGGCCAGGATGGCGAGGGCGATGGACGCGGCGTCGGCGCTGTCGATCACCCCGCTCACGAGGGAGCGGTCGATCTTCAGCCGGTCGAAGGGGAAGCGTCTCAGGTAGGAGAGCGAGGAGTAGCCCGTGCCGAAGTCGTCGACGGCGAGGCTCACCCCCATCTCCTTGAGACGTCTCAAGGTCCCGAGCGCCCGCTCGCTGTCGCGCATCAGGACGCTCTCGGTGACCTCGACCTCGAGGCATCCCCGCTCGAGCCCTCCGTTCTCCATCGCGTCCGCGAGCTGGGCCGGGAGGTCCTCCTGGTGGAACTGGACGGCGGAGAGGTTGACCGCCACCACCGGCGGCTCGTGTCCGTCCAGGCGCCAGGCCTGGATCTGCCGACACGCGGCGTGCAGGGCCCAGTGCCCGAGGGCGTCGATCAGGCCGGTCTCCTCGGCGAGGGGGATGAACTCTCCGGGGGGCACCATGCCCCGGTCCGGGTGGGGCCAGCGGGCGAGGGCCTCCAGCGCCACCACCGCGCCGGTCCGGGCGTCCACCAGCGGCTGGTAGTGCAGGCGAAGCTCTTCCCGCTCGAGGGCCTGTCTGCAGCTCGCCCTCGAGCGTCACCCGAGAGAGGGCGGCGGTGTGAGTGGTCTCGTTGAAGAACCGGTACCCGCCCCACCCGCGGTCGGGAGCGTGGGAGAGCGCGGAGGCGGCCTGGGTGATCAGCGTCTCCGCGTCCTCGGCGTCCTGGGGGAAAAGGCTGATCCCGATGCTGGCGGAGAGGAAGATCTCGCGATCCTCGACCCGGAACGGTCTCTTCAGCTCGCCGAGGATGCTCTGGGCGAACCGGGCCGCGTCCGAGGGCCCGTCGATGTCGTTGACGGCGACCAGGAACTCGTCGCCGCCGGGGCGGGCCAGGGTCACTCGCGGCCCTTCGCCGGTCCCCAGGGCCGGGGCCTCGGAGATCCCGAAGGCGGCCCGCAGCCGAGACGCCATCTCCCGAAGGAGGTGATCGCACTCGCGGTGGCCGAGCGTGTCGTTGAACCGCTTGAACTGGTCGATGTCCACCATGAGGACGGCCAGGATGCTGTCCCGACCCCGCAGCCCGGCCAGGGTGGAGGAGACCTGCTCGTGGAAGGAGCCCCGGTTCGGCAGCCTGGTGAGCGCGTCGTGCCGGGCCAGGAAGCTCAGGCGCGCCTCCACCTCCCGCCGCTCGGTCACGTCCTGCATGGTCCCGCTCAGCCCCTGGACCTGGCCCCCGGCCCCGAGCAGCGCCTCCGCCTGCTCGTGGACGAACCGGGACGAGCCGTCGGGCCGGACGACCCGGAAGTCCACCGCGTAGGGCGTCCCCCGCTCCGCCGCTTCCCGTCGCCGCCGCTCGAGGGCCTCCCGGTCCACCGGATCCACGAGATCGAGCTGCGTCTCCAGGGTCGGCACGCCGTTTCCGTTCGACCCGAGGATCGCCAGGACCTCATGGGACCAGCGCACACGCCCGGAGGCCGCATCCCACTCCCAGTGGCCGAGGCGGGCGATCCGCTGAGCCCGAGCCAGGCGCGCCTCGCTCCGGCGAAGGTCGGCCAGGGCGCGCTGCGCCCGGAGCATGTACCGGACCCGGTGGCTGAGGACGACCCAGTTGAAGGGCTTGGTGGCGAAGTCAGTGGCGCCGGCCTCGTAGGCGCGCCGGATCGACTCGACGTCGTCCAGCCCGGTGAGCATGAGGACGGGTGTCAGCTCGCCCTCGGGACGGGAGCGAATGACCGCGCAGGCCTCGAACCCGTCCACCTCCGGCATCACCACGTCCAGGACCACGATGTCGGGTGGGGTCTCCGCGAAGCGCTCGATCGCCTCGGCGCCGTTGGCGGCCTCCAGGACGACGAAGCCCTCTCGCCGAAGCGCCTCGGCCAGCAGCAGCCGCGTCGTCGCGTCGTCGTCGGCGACGAGGACGACGGAGCGGTCCTCGCTCTCCTGGGCACTCATGCCGGCTCCTTCTGCACGAGCGCCTCGAGCTCCCGCCGAGCCCGGCCGAACTCGGCCTCGATCGCCTCGACCCGGGGACCCATGTCGCCCGCCTCCCCGGCCCCGACGACCCTCTCGAGATCCGCGCAGAGGGTGGAGAGCCGCCCGGCGCCCACGTTGGCGCTGCTCGACTTGATGGTGTGGGCGGCTCGCTTGAGGACCTGGGGGTCGCGGCGCGTGAGGGCCATCCTCAGCTCGTCGAGCTGCGGCGGCGTCTGCTCCAGGTAGAGCCCGACCACGCGCTCGCGGATGTCGACCATCCCCGGCGCCTGGAGGGCCCGGAGGGCGTCCAGCGTGGCCGCGTCGACGGCGGGCGATGCCGGTGGCTCCCGGTGGGGCGGGGGCGGCGGCTCCGGCCCCACCCCGTGAGTCGGTGCCTCGTGTACGTCGACGTGGTCGTGCATCTCTCCCTCCTCATGGCCCGACGCCTGAGCCGGCAACCAGCGCGCGAGGACGGCGCGCAGGTCGTCCTCGCGGAACGGCTTGCTCAGGTAGTCGTCCATCCCTGCGTCCAGACACCTCTCGCGGTCGCCGGTCATCGCGCTCGCCGTCAGCGCCACCACCGTCGTCCGCGCTCGACCCGGATTCTGGATCTCCCGCCGTCTCAGCTCGGCGGTGGCCTTGAAGCCGTCCAGCACCGGCATCATGCAGTCCATCAACACGAGGTCGTACCGGCTCTTCTCGAGCGCGGCGAGGGCCTCCCGACCGTCGGAGGCGGTGCCCACGTCGCAGCCCATGAGCGCCAGCATCCCCTCGGCCACCGCCTGGTTGACCCCGTTGTCCTCCACCAGCAGCACCCGCGCGTCGAAACGGGGCCGGGTCCCGGCTCCCGGGGATTCCGGGGGGGCCGGCTCGTCCACGGCCCGGGCCTCCGCCTTGGCGAAGCGGGCGGTGAAGCGGAAGGTGCTCCCCTGCCCGGGCGCGCTCACGAAGTCGATCTCCCCGCCGAGGAGGCTGGCGAGCTGCTTGCTGATGGCCAGACCCAGCCCGGTGCCCTCGTACCTGCGGGTGGTGGAGCCGTCGGCCTGGGCGAACGCATCGAAGATGCCGTTCGCCTTCTCCGGGGGGATGCCGATCCCGGTGTCCCGGACCTGGAAGCCGACGAGCAGTGACGAGCGATCCTCGACGACCGGTCGCGCCCGCACCGTCACCTCGCCGTGCTCGGTGAACTTCACGGCGTTGCCCAAGAGGTTGGTGAGGATCTGCCGCAGCCGCCCCGGATCGCCCCGCAACCGGGACGGGAGCGTCCGCTCGAACTCGCAGCGCACCTCCAGACCCTTGGCCCGGGCCCGCGGGGCCAGGAACTCGACCACGTCCCGGGTGACACGCCGGAGGTCGAAGTCCACGCTCTCCAGCTCCAGCTTTCCGGCCTCGATGCGCGAGAAGTCGAGGATGTCGTTGATGATCCCGAGCAGCCACTCGCCGGAGCGCAGCGCGGTCTCGGCCATGCGCCGCTGCTCCGGGCTGAGCGGCGACTTCAGCAGGAGGTGGGCCATGCCCAGGACCCCGTTCATCGGGGTCCGGATCTCGTGGCTCATGTTGGCGAGGAAGTGCGACTTCGCCTTGTTCGCCGACTCCGCCTGGTCCCGGGCCGCCCGCAGCTCGGTCACGACCTTCTCCAGCTTCGCGTTGGCCCGGGAGAGCTGCTCGGTGCGCTCCTTGACCTGCCCGTCGAGCGAGTCGCGCTGGTGGGTGAGCCGCCACTCGCTGGCCTGGAGCTGGGCGATCATGCCGTTGAAGCCCTCGATGAGGCGCCCGAGCTCGTCGTCGTCGCCCTTGTCCGCACGGATCGAGTAGTCCTTCGTCTCCGTCACTCGCCTCATGGCGTCGGAGAGGTGGAGGACCGGCTCCGCGACGATCCGTCGCACCCAGAGGGACAGCAGGTAGGCGAGGCCGCTCGCCGCGAAGAAGACCGCTCCGAACACCGCCACGCTCCGCCAGAGGAGCAGCGTCAGGTTGTCCAGGTCGGTCCGGATGAGCAGGACCCCGAGTCGCTGGCCGTCGACCACGATGGGCCACGACAGATCGAGGTGGCTCGTGGAGAAGGCGTGCCTCTCGACGTCGAGGGCCTCGGGGCCGAGGCGCCGGAGCAGTCGTCGCTCCGGGTCTGGCCGCCGCTGAGGCTCACCCTCGCGGTGGTACTGGGCGAACAGCTCGCCCTGGCGCGTGTACACCCCGGCCCGCACGATCGCGGGGTGGTTCCGGAGCGAGGACAGTGCCTCCGTGGCCCCCCCCGGGTCGTCGAAGCTGAGCGGGGCCGAGACGCTCGTGCCCACCATCGCGGCGAGCGCCGACAGGTCCTCGCGGGCGTGGTGTCGGAACGTCAGCAGATCGTTGACGAGCAGGACGACGAGGGCCACCATGAGCACCCCGCCGGTCATCCTCGTCATGGCGAGGGAGAGCTTCCGCTGGATCGAGACCGTCCGGCCGGTCGGGCGTGATCCGGGTGGAGTCTCCGGCATCCCCGCTCCGTCCGATGCCCTCTCGTGGGCCTCGTTCTTGGCCGAGTCCACCATGCTGCGGGGCGGAAGAGCAGATCCTGTGCCATGGGGCGCGGGGGGCCCCGGCAGCATCCATTTCGTTGAACTCAGGGGGTTTCCGTGCTCAGCCGCCGGCGAGGGCTCGTTGCGGCGTTGTCCCGAAACCGGCCACGTTCTCAGGAGGGCGCGGAGTCGGCGCTTCGGGCGGCGACCTCTTCCAGGACGCGCCCGACCTCCCGGTCGAGGGTCTCCAGCGGCTGTCGGAGGGTCTTCGGGTCTCCCGAGCGGGCCTGGTTCTCCAGCGCCGCGGCCTCCTTTGCTGCCGTCTCGGCGGTGATCCAGAGCAGCGACCCCTTGAGCCGGTGCGCGGCCCGCTCCACCGCCTTCGCGTCCCGCGCGGCGACCGCCTCGCGCAGGTGGACCAGGGCGGCGGGGGCGTCTCGCACGAAGCTCGCGAGGACCTCGGCGACGGCCTCGCTGTCGTCGCCGAGCTGTGTGGTCAGCCGCGCGAGGTCGAACGGGGGGGCGTCCGGTGCGCCAGGAGCCTCCGCCCGCCCCTTCTCGCTCGGGGTCGCCTCCTCGGGTCGGGACCCCAGCATGCTGGCCAGGGCCTCCAGCGTGAACGGCTTGGCCAGGAGACCGTCCATGCCGGCGGCGTGGCACCGCTCCAGCTCGTTCTCCGCGGCGAACGCGGTGACGGCGATGACCCGCGCGCGGCGGCCCGTCTCGCGCTCGCGGGCGCGGATCCTCCGGGCGGCCTCGAGACCGTCCATCTCGGGCATCTGCAGGTCCATGAGGACCACGTCGAAGTCGCTCCGCTCGACCGCGCCCACCGCCCGGGCGCCGTTGCCGACCACCTCCACCCGGTGCCCCAGCCGCTCCAGCATCCGGGTGGCCATGAAGGCATTCACCCGGTTGTCCTCGGCCACGAGGACGCGAAGCGCGGCGGCGTGTCCTTCCGCGGCGGAGGTCACCGGGGGACTCGGCGGCTCCGCGAGGGCCCGATGCAGGGCCGCCACCACCTCGGGGCGGGTCAGGGGCCGGGTCAGACGGGGGGAGCCGCCGGTTCGTCCGCCCCAGCCCGGGTCGCCGGGAGACTCCAGGAGGACCCGCGGTGTCGCGGCGACGAGCGGGTCGTCTTCGGCGCGCTGCGCCCGGAAGGCGACCGACCCCCGCACCCGGGGGTCGACGATCATCAGCGCGAACGGGCTGCCCCGGGCCGCCGCCTCCGCCAGCGCGTCGCGCGCCGCCGACGGGTCGCCGGTGAGAGTGGAGCGGACGCCCAGCGTGCCCAGGATCTGCTCCAGGGTCAGCCGACTCGCGCCGTCCCCGTCCAGCACCAGCACTCGCTGGCCCCCGAGCGCCCTCAGGTCCTCCTCGGTCGCCCCTCGGCCTGCTGGTTCCTCGGGAAGAGTGATCTCGACCTCGAACGTCGCGCCCCGGCCCGGCTCGCTTTCGAGCCGAACCTGGCCCCCCATCATGGTCACGAGTCGCGCCACCAGGGCGAGGCCCAGACCCGCGCCGCCCGCCCGTCTCGTCGTGGAGGCATCGGCCTGGGTGAGGGGCTCGAAGATCCGCTCGCGGTCTTCGCGAGCGATGCCGACGCCGGTGTCGGAGACGGAGAGCGCGAGGCGTCCGGTCGCCTCCTTCCCCCCGCTGGCCGCACCGCCACCGTGACCCGTCCCCCCTCGGTGAACTTGAGGGCGTTGTCGAGCAGGAGGGTGAGGACCTGCCGCAGCCGCGCGGGGTCGCCGCGCACGCCGTCCGGCGTGTCGGGGTCGATCTCGCACAGGAGCTCGAGTCCCTTCTCGCGGGCGGGCGGCAGGAACGCCCGCACCGTGGCGCCCACGAGGGAGGGCAGCGAGAAGGCGACCTCCTCCAGCGGCGTCGAGCCCCCCTCGAGCCGGGAGAGGTCCAGAAGGTCGTCGACCAGATCCCTGAAGCTGAGTTGCGGCACGGTGGGCGGCCTCCACGTACTCGCGCTGCTCGGGCGTGAGCGGGGTCTGACCGGCGAGCTCGGTCATCCCCAGGATCGCCCCCAGGGGCGTGCGGAGCTCGTGGCCGACTGCCGCCAGCAGCTCCGAGCGCGCCCGCTGCGCTTCGGTCGCGGACCTTCCTGCGGGCTCCGGCGCCCCCTCGCGAGAGCGCTCCCGCGCCAGCTGGAGCGCGACCGAGGCCCCGAGCAGGACCAGGATCCCGACGAGGGCGAGGGCCCGCCCCGGCGTCGCCTCGGGAGGAACGAGGGCGACCACCGCCACCGCGCTCACCGCCAGCGGAAGCAGGGGGACGAGCGCGGCCAGGATACGCGCGGAGCGTCGCTTCTCGTGAACCACTCTCGGGGTGGGCGGCGGTGGCATCGCGGGTGCGCGGGTACAATAGCACGCGCGCATGAGCACGACGGCCCCGACCCCGCCCCTGACGATCCTCCTCGCCGAGGACGACCCGCTGATCCGCACGTCGCTTCGTCGCTTCTTCGAGAAGAGCGGTCACGCCGTCCGGGAGGCCGCGAGCGTGGCCGAGGCCCGCGAGGTGCTGCGGGGCTCGCGCCCCGACGCCGCCGTCTTCGACTACCAGCTTCCGGACGGCGACGGGCTCGCCCTCCTCCAGGCCCTCCGCAACGTCGACCCCACCGTCCCCGCGGTCGTCCTCACCGCCCACGGCTCGATCGACCTCGCGGTGCGGGCGATGAAGGAGGGTGCGGAGCAGTTCTTCACCAAGCCCGTCGAGCTGCCGACGCTGCTCCTCGTGCTCCAGCGGGCGGTCGAGAACCGGCGCAACCGCCAGTCGTCGCTCGCGGGCCGTTCGCGGGCGGCTCGCGAGGCCATCGACCCCTTCCTGGGGGAGAGCCGGGCCATCGGGCGCCTGGCCGAGCAGGCCCGACGGGTCGCCGACGCCAGCACGCCGATCCTCCTCCAGGGCGAGTCGGGCACCGGCAAGGGTCTGCTCGCCCGCTGGATCCACGACCACGGACCCCGAGCGGCGGAGACCTTCGTCGACCTCAACTGCGCCGGCCTCGCCCGCGAGCTGCTCGAGAGCGAGCTCTTCGGCCACGAGAAGGGCGCCTTCACCGGAGCGGTGGCGGGCAAGCAGGGGCTCTTCGAGATCGCCCACCGGGGGACCCTGTTCCTCGACGAGATCGGCGACGCCGATCTGCAGGTGCAACCGAAGCTGCTCAAGGTCCTCGAGGAGCAGGCGTTCCGACGGGTCGGCGCGGTGAAGGGGCGCCAGGTCGACGTCCGCCTCATCGCCGCCACCCACCACGACCTGCGTGGGCTGGTCGAGCAGCAGAAGTTCCGGGACGACCTCTTCTACCGCATCAGCGCCATCCCGCTCTTCATGCCGTCCCTGCGGGACCGGGGCCCCGACATCACCATCCTGGCTCGTGCCCTGCTCGGGCGGATCTCCGCGGAGATGGGATTCCCCGGGATCGAGCTGACCCCCGACGCGGAGAAGGCCCTGGCGGAGTATTCCTGGCCGGGCAACATCCGCGAGCTCCGCAACGTCCTCGAGCGCGCCGTGCTTCTGGGCGACCGCCAGGCGGTCTGTGCCGACGACGTGACCGACGTCCTCGCCCCGCGCGGTCCCGGTCGTGCGGCGTCCGCCGGCCGTGTCAGCCTGGAGGAGGCGGAGCGCGCCCACGTCGAGGCGGTGCTGCGCGACGAAGGCGGCGACGTCCGCCGGGCGGCGACGGTGCTCGGGCTCTCCCGCAGCGCGCTGTATCAGAAGATCAAGAAGCACGGCATCAAGGTGTCGCGGACCACGTCCTGAACGCGCTCGGGTCCGTGAGGGCCGAGGGCTCTGGGCGCCACTGGTGAACGCCCGCCGCCAGGAGAGCCCGCGGACCGGCCAGCCCCGCGAGGCCGGTTTTCGGAAGCCACCGGGTCCCTGTTCGGCCGCAAATGACTCCTAGAGCAGGTGCTTACGGCCGCGCCGCTCTCCGGTACGGCGCTTGCACAAGCCCCGGTCGACCGGACACGTGGGTCCAAGAGCACCTATGAAGGAACCAGACGACAGCGCGCGAGTGCAGAAGGAAGACACGGTGGAGTCCTGGGCGCCGCTCCGCGACCGCGTCTTTGTCCTTGCGCTCACGGCCGGGACCCTGGCCCTCTTCCTCGTCCTGGCCGTCCCCCCTCACCCGAGTGGATCGGGCTCACCGAGCACGCCTCGGACGGCGTGATGGTCCTGATCGTCATCCTCGCGTTCCAGCACCGTCTCGGCCACCTGCGCCCTCGGGCCGAGCGCCTCTTCTGGCACCTGTGGACGGCGGGCCTCGCGGCTTGGGGCGGGGTGAAGATCCTCGATCTCTTCGTGCCCGCTCACCTCGCCACCCACCCGCACCTCCTCCTCCTCCGGACCGCCGGGTTCACGGGTCTCTACCTGGCGGCGGCGATCGCGCTGGAGCTCAAGCCCCACGCCGGGTCCGCGGCAGGGACGCCCCGATTCGCGAGGCTCGACGCCATCGGCGCCGTCGTCCTCGGCTTCGGCCTGTTCGCCTACTTCGCCCTGATCCCGGCCCTCCTGTCCGAGGGCGTCTTCCAGACCGTCGTTCCCTCCATGCTTCTCTACCTGCTCCTGGACGTCTACCTCGCCGTCCGCCTGACGGTCCTGAGGAGAAACCCGGAGACGGATCGCCGTTGGCGGCGGACCTACGGGTGGATGCTGGTCGCCGTCCTCCTCTGGGCGGGCGCCGACGGCGCCGAGAGCCTGCGCTGGGCCGGTCTCCTCTCGCCGGCGGCCGCGGACTGGCTCCTGAACGCCCTCTGGCTGCCTCCGTTTCTGGCCCTGGTGCTGGCGGGCCGTCTGCGTGAGCCCACCCCCGCCGATTCGGCGGCCTCCGTGACGCTCCTCTGGGACGGCCCGGTACGCCGGCGGACTCCCATCGTCCTCCAGGCCGCGGCCCTTCCCCTCCTGCACATCTCGCTGCTCAAGGCCGGGGTCCTCGACACGTCGACGGAGGGTGCGCGCGAGGTCTGCGCCACCGTCGTCTTCCTCATCATGACCGCGCTCGCCCTCACCTATCAGCGCTGGATAGAGAGGGAGAACGCCGATCTGGCGGCGGCCCGGGTGCGGGCCGCGGAGGCGGCGAGCGAGGCCAAGTCGCGCTTCGTCGCCCGCATGAGCCACGAGCTCCGGACGCCCCTCAACGGCGTGCTGGGGGCGATCGACCTCCTTCTGCGGTCCGAGCTGAGCAAGGGCCAGCGACGTCTGGGCGACATCCTCCACCTCTCGGCGCAGTCGCTCATGGACCTCGTCAATGAGGTCCTCGACTTCTCGCGGATCGAGGCGGGGCGGCTGGAGCTGGAGTCGGTGCCGCTCCACCCGCGACGGCTCACCGAGCAGGTGGTCGCCCTCATGACCCCCCAGGCGGAGCGCAAGGGTCTGGCCCTCTCGTATCGCCTTCACCCGGACGTACCGGAGCACCTCCGCGGCGACCCGACCCGCCTTCGGCAGATCCTGATCAACCTCGTCGGCAACGCGATCAAGTTCACGGAGGAGGGAGTCGTCCGCATCCGTCTGGAGCCCGGGGAGAAGGCCGAGGGTCGACAGGCGCTTCATTTCGAGGTGTCCGACTCGGGTGTCGGCATCGCCCCCGAGGTGGGGGCAAGGGTGTTCGACGCCTTCGCGCAGGCCGACGGCGCGGTCGCGCGGACGCATGGGGGCAGCGGGCTGGGTCTCGCCATCAGTCGCGAGCTGGCGCGCCTCATGGGTGGCGACCTCGAGTACGAGAGCGAGCCCGGCGTGGGGACGACCTTCCGCCTTACCGCGCGCCTGGCCGTCGCCGAGAGTGGAGACGCCGAGACCGCGGGGGAGGATCTGTCCAGTGTCGCCTGGCGCCCGTCCGGCGGGCCCGAAGCCGCGACCTCGGAGCCCGTCCAGTCGGAGCTGGCCGCCTCGCCCCGCCGGGCCTCACCGCCCCACGTCCTCCTGGTCGACGACAACGCGGTCAACCTCGAGGTCGCCAGCGCCATGCTGCGGCTCATTGGGTGCGCGGTGGACGTCGCCCGGGATGGCCAGCAGGCCCTGGCCCGGCTCGGTGCGCGCCGCTACGACGCCGTTCTCATGGACTGCATGATGCCGGTCATGGACGGCTTCGAGGCCACCGCCGCCTTGCGCGCCCGGGAGGCGAAAAACCGCTCCGAGCCGCGCACCGTGGTCATCGCCCTCACCGCCAGTGCCACGAGGGAGGACCGCGCCCGCTGCCTCGCCTCGGGCATGGACGACTATCTCTCCAAGCCCTTCCGCACCGACCGGCTCGAGAAGACCCTGCGTCGCTGGCTCCCCGCGCTGGCCACTCCGAAGCGCGGGAGCACCCCGCCGGCGGCAGTGGCCGTCGAGGGGTAGCGGCCCCCCGGCAGTCGCGAAGGAGACCCTCCGCGAGCCTCCCCCTTCGAGACCGCCGAGTCTGGCCGGGCCGAGAAGTCACCGAATCAAGACGCCCCGACGCCCAGGCCTCGGGCCCGTCCCTCACGCGTCCACCGGATTCCGGAAAGCGGGACCGCGGCGGGTCCTGCTTTCGAGACCGGGCGTCGCCCCGACAACACCGTCAGGCCGCAAGTGCCTATTCATGAGTAACTTAGGATTCGAAAGGTTTCCTGGCACCCGATTTGCTAGCTGTCGGGGCATGAAGACCGTCACCGACCCGCTCCAACGAGCCCAAACCGGGAGCCACGACATGAAGACGCAACGCGCCCACCTCGCACCAGCCGCCCTCATCGCCTCGGTGGCGTGCGGCCTGGCCCTTCTCGGGGTCCTCGGGCCCACGGGACCCGCAGACGACGCCGACTCCGTCATCGTGCAGGGGCGTGACGCGACGACCGCGGCCGCCGCGGTGCGCGAGGTCGGCGGCACGGTCACCCACGGCCTCGACGTCATCGATGCCGTCGCCGCGCGCCTTCGGCCCGACCAGGTCGAGAGGCTGCGGCGCTCCGGGGCCGTGCGCCGCGTCTGGGCCGACGGAGACGTCAGGACGAGCACCGGCTGCGGCGTCGCCGCCTGGACGAGCCCGGTCATTCACGACAACAAGATCGAGTGGGACCTCACCAACCACTCGATGACGACGGTCACCCTCGGCCGGGTGGAGGTCGAGTGGCCCGCCGATCACGGAAGCCTCAAGAAGATCGACCTCACCGGGCGCTTCTACGAGACCCTCTCCCCCGCCCCCGCCCTCGTCCTCACCTCGGACTGGAAGGGCGAGCCCAAGGAGCGGCAGATCAAGTCCGGGGAGACCAAGACGCTCAAGTTCGAGTTCGAGGAGAAGAGCGTCGCCTCCCCGTCCGAGTACGCGGTGCGCGTCGAGTTCGCGGAGGGCTGCGCCCTCGCCGCGACCGGCGACGACGCGGGGCGCGACGCCCACTACCCCGCGCAGATCGGCGCCGACGAGCTCCACGAGCTCGGCCTCGACGGCGAGGGCGTTGCCGTCGCGATCCTCGACACCGGCTGGTACAACCACGGGCAGCTCCAGCGGGGCCGACGTGGCGAGGATCGGGTCCCCGCCGTCTACGACGCCATCGAGGACCAGGAGAAGGACGCCAAGGACAAGAACGGCCACGGCACCCACGTGGCGAGCATCATCGCGGCCAGCGACAAGCGCAAGGCCAAGAAGGACGGCGTGGAGCGCTTCGCGGGGATGGCCCCGAACGCCTCCCTCGTCGTGGTCCGGGCCTTCGGCGAGGACGGGTCGGGCACCTACGCCGACGTGATCCGCGGCATCGACTGGGTCGTCGCCCACAAGGACGTCTACGGGATCCGCGTCCTCAACTGCTCCTTCAGCGCGCCCGCGCGCTCCTTCTACTGGGAGGACCCCCTCAACCAGGCGGTGATGGCCGCCTGGGAGGCGGGCATCGTGGTGGTGGCGTCCGCCGGCAACACCGGCCCCGGCCCCATGACGATCGGGGTCCCCGGCAACGTCCCCTACGTCATCACCGTCGGCGCCATGACGGACTCCTACACGCCAGCCGACCCCAACGACGACAAGCTCGCCTCCTTCTCGGCGGCCGGGCCCACCTACGAGGGGTTCGTCAAGCCCGACGTCGTCGCCCCCGGCGGGCACATCGTCGGGATCATGAGGGACGACTCGAAGATCGCCAAGACCCATCCGCGTCTTCGCCTCGCCCTACAAGCAGCTCTTCATGATGTCGGGGACGTCCCAGTCCACGGCCATCGTCAGCGGGATCGCGGCCCTGATGCTCCAGGCCAACCCCGACCTCGGCCCCGACGACGTGAAGTGCGGCCTCATGTCCACGGCACGCGCGGCGGAGGCACCCGACGGCACGAGCGCCTACAGCGTCTTCCAGCAGGGCGCCGGCGTCGTGAACGCCAAGGACGCGGTCTACGAGGGCCAGTGGGGATGCGCCAACGGAGGGCTCGACGTCACCCGCGACCTCGACGGCGTCGAGCACTACGGGGGGCCGGCCAGCCAGGACGAGGATGGCACGTTCTTCCTCCTCGACGAGACGGGCGACGGCACACGGTGGGCCGGCGACTACAGCACCGGCGCCGGCTACCCCTGGGCCAACGGCTACCCCTGGAGCGACGCCTACCCCTGGTCCAACGGCTACCCCTGGTCCAACGGCTACCCCTGGTCCAACGCCTATCCCTGGTCCAACGCTTACCCCTGGTCCAACAGCTATCCGTGGAGCGCCGGCCTCGCCGAGCCCGCCTCCATCAACGTCTGGGTGCCCCAGGAGTAGCCCCACCATCCGGGTGGCCCATCCGCCCGCCGGGTCCGGAAAGCCGGACTCGGCGGGTCTTGCTTTCGAGACCGGCGAGCCCACTCCTCTCTCTACCTTGAAGTCCTAAGTGCATTCTCGTCAGCGACTTCTCATGCAGGCGGCATCTGGCACCTCACTTGCTTACAGTCGAAGCGTGGACGATCTGTGTGGGCGCTGAGAAGAGAGCCGAACGGGAGACAGAACGATGACAAAGACTCAGGTGGCAGAGGCCAGGCAGGCAAGGGCGGGACGCTCCTCTCTCTCGGCGCCGCGGCGGCGACGCGGGCTCGGGGCGCCGGTGGCGCTCGTGGTGACGGCCCTGGCCCTGGCCGGCCTGCTCTGGCCCGCGGGCCCCGACGAGGCGCGGTCGGTCCTCGTCCAGGGGCGCGACCTGGCCGCGGTGTCGTCGGCGGTCCAGGCGGTCGGCGGGACGGTGACCCACGAGCTGGGGATCATCGACGCCGTGGCCGCCGAGCTGACCGAGACCCAGATCGAGCGCGTGGAGCAGATGGCCGGTGTCCGGCGGGTCGTGGCCAACCACGCCGTCGAGGTCGCGGGCAAGCCGGTCAAGGATACGGACACCTCCGCCAACGCGGTCTACGACAGCGTCTTTCCGTCGCTGATCGAGGCTGACCGGGTGCACGACGAGTACAACCTGGGCTGGGACGCCTCCATCGCCGTCCTCGACACCGGACTGTGGAGCCACGACGGGCTGGTCAGCGACTACTCCGGCTCCGCCCGCATCGACGCCATCTACGACGCCCGGACGGGCGACTGGGGCAAGGTCCGAACCGTCAAGGACGACAACGGCCACGGGTCGCACATCACGAGCGTGGCCGCCTCCAGCCTGCTCACCGACGAGGGTCTCTACAATGGCGTCGCCCCCGGGGCGGGCATCTTCGTCATCATCGCATTCGACGACCAGGGCAACGGGACCTACGCCGACGTGATCCGCGGCATCGACATGGCGGTGCAGAACGTGGGGTGGATCCGGGTCCTGAACCTCTCCATCGGGGCCCCGGTGCAGACCCACTACTGGGACGATCCGCTGAACCAGGCGGTGATGCGGGCCTGGCAGGCCGGCCTCGTGGTGGTGACCTCGGCCGGGAACACCGGACCCGACCCGCAGACCATCCAGGTGCCGGGCAACGTGCCCTACGTGATCACGGTGGGGGCCATGACCGATAACCACACCCCGTCGGATCTCTCCGACGACCGGCTCGCCTCGTTCTCCTCGGCCGGCCCCACGTACGAGGGCTTCGTCAAGCCCGAGGTCCTCGCCCCCGGCGGACACGTACTGGGCCTGATGGCCTCCTACTCCACCCTGCCCCAGTCCTACCCGGAGTTCTACGACGGCGGCCAGTACTTCACCATGTCCGGGACATCCCAGGCCGCGGCGGCGGTGAGCGGGGTGGTGGCCCTCATGCTCACCGCTGACCCGAGCCTCACCCCGGACAACGTGAAGTGCCGCCTGCTGGAATCGGCCCAGCCCTTCACGAACCCCAACGGCAGCCTGGCCTACAGCGTGTTCCAGCAGGGCGCCGGGGTCATCAACGCCTACGACGCCGTGCACTCCACCGCCAGCGGCTGCGCCAACCAGGGCCTGGACATCGATCTCGACCTTGCCGGCACCCGCCACTACGGGGGCCGGGCCAGCCAGAACGCCTACGGCGACTACTACCTGAGGGGCCTCGACGGCGACGGCTACCTCTGGGACGGCCTCTTCTACAGCACCGACGGCTACCCCTGGAGCAACGGGTACATCTTCACCGACGGGTACATCTTCACCGACGGGTACCTCTTCACCGACGGCACCATCGACGCGAACGGCTACGTCTGGACGGACGGCTACACCTTCACCGACGGCTACCCCTGGACCAGCGGGTACATCTTCACCGACGCCTACCCGTTCACCGACACCTATCCCTTCACCGACAGCCTCGCCGAGTCCATGTCCGTCAACGTCTGGGTTCCCCAGGAATGACCGCTCGTTCTTCCTCGGGGGGATAGCATGAGACGCGCTCCGACGCCCTCCCGGAGGCTCGCCCTGGCGGGCCTCCTTCTGCTGGGCCTGAGCGTGCCGCCTGCCGCCGAGGCCGACACCCGCCCCATCCGCTTCGACCGGATCGGGTCGAAGGAGGGCCTCTCCCAAGCGACGGTGGTGGCCATCCACCAGGACCGCCAGGGCTACATCTGGCTGGGCACCGAGGACGGCCTCCACCGCTACGACGGCCTCCGCATGACCGTCTACACGCACGACCCGCGCGACCCGGCCTCCCTTCCCAACGACGCGGTCCTGGGCATCGACGAGGACGCCGACGGGAACCTCTGGGTGGCCACCGAGGGCGGGGGCGTGGCCATGCTCGACCGCGCCACCGACCGCTTCGTGCGTCACCGCCACCGGGCCGACGAACCCGACAGCCTGACCAGCGACTACGTGCGGACGGTACGGGTGGACTCGCGGGGCCACGTCTGGGTCGGGCTGAGAGAGGCCGGCCTCGACCGCCTGGACCCCTCCTCGGGTCGCTTCACGCGCTTCCGGCACGATCCCGCCGATCCGAAGAGCCTGAGCGACGACCGGATCTACGTCCTCTTCGAGGATCGCGACGCCGCCCTCTGGGCGGGGACGAACGGGGGGCTGAACCGCATCGACCCCGCCACCGGGGAGTGCACGCGCTTCGTCCACGACCCGGCCGACCCCGGGAGCCTGAGCGACGACCGGGTCCGGGCGATCTTCGAGGACGCCGCCGGCGGGCTGTGGGTGGGCACCCTCGGCGGAGGGCTGAACCGTCTCGACCGCGCCACCGGGCCCTTCACCCGCTTCCGCCACGACCCCCGGGACCCCTCGAGCCTCGGCGACGATCGGGTGCGGGCGATCCTCCAGGACCAGGCCGGACGGCTGTGGGTCGGCACCAGCGGCGGGCTCAACCTCAGGGACGAGCGGGACGGATTCTCACGCTACCGGCACGACACCGCGGACCCGTTCAGCCTCAGCGACGACCACGTGATGTCGCTCTTCGAGGATCGGGGCGGTGTCCTGTGGGTGGGGACGCGCAGCGGCGGTCTCAACAAGTGGAACCCCCTGACCTGGCAGTTCGGCCACCACCGCCGCCACCCCTCGGATCCCGGCGGGCTGAGCCACGACAACGTCACCGCCTTCTCCGAGGACGCCGCCGGCCGCCTCTGGGTCGGGTCCTTCGGGGGCGGCGTCGACGTGATGGACCGCCGCGGAGGGGCCGTCCGCCACCTCCGCCACGACCCTGACGACCCGCGCAGCCTGAGCAGCGATCGGGTCACCGCCATCCGTCGAGACCGTCGTGGGCGGATGTGGATCGGGACGGTGGACGGCGGGCTGAACCGCGTCGACCCCGCGACCGGGGCCCTCACCGTCTTCCGCCACGACCCCGAGACGCCGGCCAGCCTCGCCGCCGACGGGGTCATGGAGCTCTTCGAGGACCGTCACGGGCGGCTGTGGATCGGCACCTTCGGCGGCGGTCTGGACCTCTTCGACCCCTCCACGGAGACCTTCTCGCACCATCGCCACGACCCCGACGACTCCCGCAGCCTCAGCGGCGACCGGGTGACCAGCCTCGCCGAGACGGCCAGCGGGCGCCTGTGGGTCGGGACCGACGGCGCGGGCCTGAACCTCTTCGACCCGGGGCGCGGCACCTTCGTCCGCTTCGCCCACGAGGAGAGCCCGGACAGCCTGAGCGCGAGCTCCGTGTTCTCGCTCCACGTGGACGTCTCCGGTGTGCTCTGGATCGGCACGCGGGGCGGCGGCCTGGACCGGCTGGACTCGGTGCCGGAATCGCCCGCCGCTGCCGTCTTCCGCAACTACTCGGAGCGTGACGGGCTGGCCAACGACGTGGTCTACAGCATCCTCCCCGACTCCACCGGGAGGCTGTGGATGAGCACGAACGGCGGCCTCTCCCGCCTGGATCCGCAGACCGGCCGGTTCGTGAACTTCGACGTGACCCACGGCCTGCAGGGCGACGAGTTCAACTTCAACGCCTACCTCCGCAGCAGCCGGGGAGAGCTGTTCTTCGGCGGGACCAACGGCTTCAACGCCTTCTTCCCCGAGCGGCTCCAGAGGAACGCCGCCGTGCCCCCGGTGGTGCTCACCTCGTTCCTCAAGTTCAACCGTCCGGTCGCCGACACCGGCGCCCTCGACCGGCTCGAGCGCGCCGCACTCGACTACCGGGACGACGTGGTGACCTTCGAGTTCGCCGCCCTGGACTACGCGGCCCCGCAGCGGAACCGCTACGCCTACAAGCTGGAGGGCTTCGACCGCGACTGGATCGAGCTGGGCCCGGTCAACCGCGTGACCTACACCGACCTCGACGCCGGCGACTACGTGTTCCGGGTGCGGGCCTCGAACAACGACGACACCTGGAACGAGGAGGGTCTGGCCCTGGCCCTCCACGTCGACGCTCCGCCCTGGCGGACCGGTTGGGCCTACCTGGCCTACGCGCTGCTCGTGGCCGGGGCCATCGCCGGCGTGGTGCAGGTCCAGCGCAGGAAGGCGGCCCGCGAAGCCGAGTATCGGCGCCGTCTGGAGCTGGAGGTGGAGGCGCGGACCGAGGAGCTGGCTCGTCAGAACGAGCGGCTCGAGGACCTCAACTCCCAGCTCGTGGAGACGAGCTTCACCGACTCCCTGACCGGGCTCCGCAACCGACGGTTCCTCTTCGAGGAGATCGGCAAGGAGATGAACCTGATCAACCGTCATCATCACGAGCGCGCCCGGGGCCTGCGGGAAAAGGCCGACGAGCTCATGTTCATGATGATCGACCTGGACTGGTTCAAGCCCATCAACGACACCTGCGGCCACGCGGCCGGGGACCGGGTGCTGCTCCAGGTGAGGCAGCTCCTGGAGAAGGCCTGTCGGGACTCGGACACGCTGATCCGCTGGGGTGGCGACGAGTTCCTGGTGGTGGGGCGGGTCAACGACCTGGAGGGGGTCGAGGTGGTGCCCGAGCGTGTGCGCTCCCTCATCGAGGAGGCCTCGTTCGAGCTGGGCGACGGGCAGGTGGCCCGCATCACCTGCTCGATCGGCTTCACCTGCTACCCGGCGTGCAGCGCCGAGATGCTGGGCCTGAGCCTGGAGCAGGTGGTCTCCCTGGCCGACAAGGCCCTGTACTCGGCCAAGAAGGCGGGACGCAACGCCTGGGTGGGATTGCTCGGCACCTCCGCCACCTCCGTGGAGGGCGTCCTCGAGACGCTCCAGACCGACCCCGACACCGCACCGCGAGACGGTCTCTTCGAGGTGCGCCGCTCGACCGAGCGAACGCCGGTTCGATTGGCCGTGTAGGTTGGGCGGGGGCCTGCAGAGTCGAAGCTCGGCGCGGCTGCGCCAGATGTCAAGAAAGCAGGTCGGCGAGTGAGCTCACCACCTCGTGCAGGGCAACGCACCGGATCTCGGTGGAGCCCCGCTCCTCCCTGGCATGGACTCCCCTGGTTGATGGCCTGCAACTCCCGACGCACGACCGCACTTGACCCTGACGAACGCGATTTTAGATCGCGTTCGTCAGGTCTCGTGTCGATGGAGGCGTCCGCCCGCGCGAGCGGGCGGGCCTGCGCCGCGACGCGGGGGCGCCCCTCGGTGCCTCAGGCCTCGCCCTCGTCCCGGGGCCGGGGGGCCGCCCAGTCCACCGTCTCTCCCAGGCTCGCCAGAGCGGGCCAGCCAGAAGGCCGGTGGGGCAGAGGCACCCGGCGGACGACGGCGAGGATTCGGCGGCGGAGGGAGGCGTCCTCCCGGGCGAGAGCATAGAGCTCCCTCCAGGCGTCGAGGTCTCCCCGCTCGAGGATCTGGGCCAGCATTTCCTCGCTCCGGAGATCGAGCCGGCTCCGGTTCCACCCGACGACGGTGCGTTCGAGAGCGCTCGTCTTCACGGATGCCCTCCCGACAACAAAGCCTCCGCCAGGGTCTGGGCCCAGTGGCGCCCTCGCGTGGCCACGCGCGTCCGTCGTTCCACGGCGCCCGCAGATCCTTGTAGGTGCCGAGATCGACGTCGTTCCGATCGGAGGGATCGGCCGAGCCCAGGCGCTCTACCACCTCGACCCGGTGAGGCCCCGCTGGCTTGCCGGGCCCGGCGCCCCCTCGTGGAGCCGCCTCAGCGCTCGAGACCGAAGTCGCGAATCCTGGACCCGAGGCCGGGAAGCCGGACGAGAGTCGTCGCCACGTCCGCCGTCTTGTTCTGTAAGTCACTATATTGGAATAATTTGTCGGCTTTCGAGTCGGTCGGCACGGCTTCTGCAGACAACGTCCCCGGAGGAAAAGGATCGTGACGCGACAGAGTCCCTGCCACACGGTACGAAGTGCCTCGGGGCCCCGGAGGGTCGGGAGCGACCCGGCGGCCATTATCCCAGGCCTCGCTCTCCGCGATCCGTTCCTTCGTTCGATATCGAAGGTTGGGGGAGGCCGCCCCGCGGTCGGCTCCGCACAAGGATCACAGGTGGAACCATGAGCACTCGCACGTCCGACCCACGTTGTCTTCCCACCGTCCGCCGAGGGATTTCCCAGAGAGCCGCGGCTGCGCTCCTGGCCGTGGCCGGCGCGGTGGCCGCCTTGCTCTGGCCGGCGACCCGCGAGGACGTCGCGGCCATGATCGTGCAAGGGAGCGACCTGGCCTCGGTCAAGGCCGCGGTGCACGCGGTGGGAGGCACCGTCACCCACGAGCTGGGGATCATCGACGCCGTGGCCGTCGAGCTCACGGCGCCGCAGCGGGCCGAGCTGGCCCGGTCCGAGGGGGTCTCGGAGGTCTATCCCAACGCCCGGGTCGAGACCGCCGTCATCGGGTCGACGAGCTTCCCAGAGTACCCCCTCGCGGCGCGCGCGTCCGGCCTCCACACCCGCGACCTCACCGGTCTCGGGGTCACCGTGGCCGTCGTCGACACCGGGATCAGCGCCAAGGGCGCCCCCGACGAGTACTTTCACCACCTCGCCGACAACACCCTCGGTGAGCTCCGGATCCTCGCCCAGTACGATGCGATCGATGACACCGCACCACGCGCCGAGCGCAACACCGACGAGAGCGGGCACGGGACCCACGTGACGAGCGTGATCGCTAGCTCCAAGTCGACCAACGGCTGGACCTACAACGGGATCGCTCCCGATGCCAACCTGGTGGTGGTGCAGGCCTTCGACGAGAACGGCCGAGGCACCTATGCCGACGTCATTCGGGGTCTCGACTGGATCCACGCCCACCAGAGCACCTACGACATCCGCGTCGCCAACCTGTCCTTCAGCGCGGCGCCACGATCCCACTACTGGGAGGACCCGCTCAACCAGGCGGTGATGCGGCTCTGGCAGGCCGGAATCGTCGTCGTGGCCTCAGCCGGCAACGCCGGCCCCGAGCCGATGACGGTCGGCGTTCCCGGCAACGTCCCCTACGTGATCACCGTCGGCGCCCTCACCGATGCCGCGACACCCTCCACGTTCGACGACGATTCCCTGTGCTCCTTCTCCGCCACCGGTCCGACATACGAGGGCTTCGTCAAGCCGGAGGTCGTGGCCCCGGGTGGCCACCTCCTGGGCTTGATGGACAAGAGGCACTCTCTCGCTCTCGAGCATCCGGAGTTCGCTCACTACAACGGCTACTACGTCATGTCCGGGACGTCGCAGGCGGCGGCGGTGGTGAGCGGCATCGCGGCGCTGGTGCTCCAGGCCAACCCGGCCCTGACCCCCGACGAGGTGAAGTGCGCGCTCATCTCCACCGCCAAGCCGGCCCACGACCTCGATGGGAACAAGGTCTACAGCATCTTCCAACAGGGGGCGGGCCTCGTGGACGCCGATCGAGGCCGTCGACAGCGCGGAACACGGCTGCGCCAACGCCGGGCTCGACGTCGATCTCGACCTGGCCGGAATCGAGCACTACGCCGGCCCTGCCGGCCAGGACGAGAACGGGAGCTTCATCCTGATCGGCGAGACCGGCGACGGCTACACCTGGGACGGAACCTACCCGGGCGGGACGGGATACCCCTGGTCCAACGGCTACCCGTGGTCCGACGGGTACCCCTGGTCGAATGGCTATCCGTGGTCCGACGGATACCCCTGGTCGAATGGCTATCCGTGGTCCGACGGTTACCCGTGGAGCAGTGGCCTCGCCGAGCCCGCCTCCATCAACGCCTGGGTACCCCAGGAGTAGCTTTCACTCGCGGTTCCCCACACTCCACCCGCCGGGTCCGGAAAGCCGGACTCGGCGGGTCTTGCTTCCGAGACCAGGCGCCCGCGTCGGCCACTCAGCCAGCGGTACAAGTTCCTGTTTTCAAGGAGCTTAAAGTCAATGGTGTCGCTGGCACTCGACTTGCTCTCTCTCCGGAGCATGCGGAACATCTTGCACCTGCTCGGCCGAGCCATGACAAGGGGCCACACGATGAAGACGCGACGTCCCCACCCCTTGCCGGCTGCCGCCCTCATCGCCTTTCTGGCGTGCGGCCTGGCCCTCTTCGGGGTCCGCGGGCCCGGAGGCCCGGCGGAGGACGCGGCCTCCTTCATCGTCCAGGGCCACGACATGGCGACCGTGGCGGCGTCGGTCCGCGCGGCCGGCGGCGCCGTGACCCACGAGCTCGGCATCATCAACGGCGTGGGCGCCACCCTGACCCCGGAGCAGGTGCGCCGTCTCCGAAAGGCGTGCGAGGAGTGCCGGCTCCACGAGGACGCTCCCGCCGGCCTCATGGGCAAGCCGGGACCCGGGCTCCCTGAGTCCGATTTCTCGACCCTGATCGGGGCCGCGGTTCTCCACATGCTCGGTGTCCAGGGGCAGGGAGTCACGGTCGCCGTCGTCGATAGCGGCTTCCTCCCGGTGAGGGACTACACCAAGAGCAGCTCCGGTGCGAATCGGGTCCTGGCCCAGTACGACGCCTTCACCGACACGCTTCACGGCAAGAAGCTCGTCAGCGACGACACCTACGGCCACGGATCCCACGTCACCGGCATCGTGGCCAGCTCCGCCCAGAGCTTCCTGGGCACCTATCACGGCATCGCCCCGGCAGCGTCCCTGGTCAGCGTGAAGGCGTTCGACGGGAACGGAGGCAGCACCTACGCCACCGTGATCCGGGCTCTCGACTGGATCGTTCGGAACAAGGACCTCTACAACATCCGGGTCCTCAACGCTTCCTTCGGGGCTCCGGTCGGATCGTTCTACTGGGAGGACCCGATCAACCAGGCCGTCATGGCCGCCTGGCAAGCCGGCATCGTCGTGGTCGCGTCGGCCGGGAACACCGGTCCCGATCCCATGACGATCCAGGTGCCCGGCAACGTGCCGTACGTCATCACCGTCGGGGCCATGACCGACAACTACACGCCGCCCTACGGCGACGACGACTTCCTGGCCTCCTTCTCCGCCGCCGGGCCGACGTACGAGGGTCACATCAAGCCCGACCTCGTGGCCCCGGGTGGCCACACCCTGTCGAAGGTCGAGCAGACCGACAAGCTCGGCCTGGACTTTCCGCAGTACTTCGTCGACAGCGAGCACTACCGCCTCTCCGGGACCTCGCAGGCGGCGGCCGTCGTTTCGGGCGTGGCCGCCCTCATGCTCTCGCAGGACCCGCATCTCTCTCCCGACGACGTGAAGTGCCGCCTGGTCGCCACGGCCCGGCCGGCGGTGGATCCGAGCGGGAACAAGGCCTACAGCATCTTCCAGCAGGGGGCGGGCCTGGTGGCGGCGTGGGCTGCCGTCCGCTCGGAGGAAACGGGCTGCGCGAATTACAGCCTCGACATCGACCTCGATCTCGCGGGACTCGAGCACTTCGGCGGCCCCGCCTGGCAGGACGACGACGGGAACTACTACGTGCTCGGCGCGGAGGACAGCGGGTTCCTCTGGGACGGCACGTACGCGAGTGGCAGCGGGTACCCCTGGAACAACGGGTATCCGTGGAACAACGGGTATCCGTGGAACAACAGCTATCCCTGGAACAACGGGTACCCGTGGTCCAGCAGCTACCCCTGGTCCAGCAGCCTTCCTGAGGGCGCCCTGCCCGGGAACGGGGACGCGAGCTCCACCGATTCCGATTCCGGCGGGGGAGGGGCCTCGGAAGTCCCTGTGTCTGTGCCCTTCGAGCTGAGACAGGTGTCGGTCATCGAGGCGGCGCCTCAGGAGTAGCGGGAAATGATCTCAGGGGGCACTCACCGACATGTCGAGTCGAGTCCGGAAGGCGGCACTGCCGAGTCCGGGAATCGCGACTCCGGGGGTGCGTCCGGGGCCGTGCGTGCAGACGTATCTCTTCTTGGTCCAATCATTTGGACGGAAGGCCGATCCGGGGCATCGCCCTTGCATGGGTCTTTGCTCAGGAGAGACCCACAGATGCTGACTCCCAAACGGAGGACGGCGATGGATGGACGGCAACGGGGCTTGCGCTCGTTGATCGGGGCGCTGGCACTCGTGATTCTCGCGAGTCTGGGGTGGCCGGCGTCGAGCGTGGCGGAGGCGAGGCCGATGCGCTTTGCGCGGCTCTCGGTCGACGAAGGGCTGTCGCAGATGTCGGTGTTCACGATGTTCCAGGACAGCACCGGCTTCGTGTGGCTGGGGACCGAGGACGGCCTGAACCGCTTCGACGGTGAGACGGTGACCGTGTACAAGCACGACCCCCAGGACCCGATGTCCCTGCCCCACGACCTCGTCTGGTCGATCGCGGAAGACCCCTCGGGCGACCTGTGGATCGGGACCGAGGGGGGTGGCCTGGCCCGCTGGGACCGCGAGACGGATCGGTTCGAGCGCTACCAGCACGACCCGTCCGAGAAGAACAGCCTCTCCGGCGATCGTGTGCGGATCGTCTTCGTGGACGCCGGGGGCGTGGTGTGGATCGGCACCAAGGACGCGGGTCTCACCCGCTTCGATCCGGAGACGGGGAGCTTCACCCGCTTCCGTCACGCCCCCGAGGATCCGACGAGCCTGAGCCACGACGGTGTCTACGCCCTCCTCCAGGACCGCAGCGGGCAGCTCTGGGTCGGGACGGACGGCGGGCTGAACCGCTTCGACGGTGAGGGCCGGTTCGAGCGGTTCCTGCACGATCCGAAGGACCCGAAGAGCCTGAGCGGAGACCGGATCCGGGCCCTCGTCGAGGACGAGCAGGGCACGGTGTGGGTGGGGACGCTGCAGTCGGGCCTCAACGAGCTGCACCCGGGAAGCGCGGGGTTTGTCCGTCACCGTCACGACCCCGAGCGTGCGGGCAGCCTCGCCGACGACTGCGTCCACGCCGTGCACCGCGACCGGGCGGGCCATCTGTGGGTGGGCACGCGCTCGGGCCTGGATCTTCTCCAGGCGGACGGGTCGTTCGCCCACTACCGCCACGACCCCTTGAACCCGACCAGCCTGGCCGAGGACGAGGTCATGTCGCTCCTCGAGGACCGGGGCGGGGTCTTGTGGGCGGGCACGCGGGCGGGGGGGGCGAGCCGGTGGAACCCCGCCACCTGGGCCTTCGGTCACGTCGCCTCGAGCCCGAGCGGTGAGGATGGCCTGAGCCACGACTACGTCACCTCCTTCACCGAGGACACGCTGGGCCGTCTGTGGGTGGGCACGATGGGCGGGGGCATCGACGTCTTCGACCGCGAGGGGGGTGAGGTCCGCCACCACCGCCACGACCCGGGCCGCCCGGGCAGCCTCAGCGACGACCGGGTCATGGCCCTGTCGCGGGGCCGTGGGGGGACGATCTGGGTGGGCACCATGGAGGGTGGCCTGAACCGCTTCGACCCGAAGACGGGGGCCTTCACGGTCTACCGTGCCGACGAGGCTCGCCCGGGCAGCCTGGGCGCGAACGCGGTGATGTCGCTCTTCGAGGACCGCGAAGGGACGCTGTGGGTGGGGACCTACCTCGGCGGCCTGAACCGCTACAACCCATCCGAGGACTCCTTCACCGTCTACCGCCACGAAGACGCGGTCCCGACGAGCCTCTCGAGCGACATCGTGACGTGCGTGCAGGAGGACCCGGGGGGCACGATCTGGGTGGGCACCGAAGGCGGAGGCTTGAACCGCCTGGATCGCCGCCGGGGTGAGTTCCAGAGCTTCCGCCACGAGCGCCACCGGGCCGCGAGCCTGAGCGACGACACCGTCTACAGCCTGCACGTGGACGCCGAGGGCACCTTGTGGGTGGGGACTCGTGGGGGTCTCGCCCGTCTCGAGCGCCTGGCCCCGGCCACGGGCGAGGCGTCGTTCCGCACCTACACCGAGCGGGACGGTCTGCCCAACAAGGTCGTCTACGGCATCCAGCCGGACGGCATGGGGCGGCTATGGCTGTCCACGAACATGGGTCTGGCCCGTTTCGATCCGCGCACCGAGACCTTCCGGGATTACTCGAAGACCCACGGCCTGCAAGGGAACGAGTTCACCTTCGGGGCCCACTACCGCACGACGCGGGGCGAGCTCGTCTTCGGCGGCCCCCAGGGCTTCAACGCCTTCTTCGCGGAGACGATCCCCACCAACGAGAACGTCCCGCCGGTCGTGCTGACCTCCTTCCTCAAGTCCAACCGACCCGCTCACGGGGAGAGGGCTCCCTTCGCCCTGGAGGAAGTCACGCTCGGGTACAAGGACGACGTGGTGACCTTCGAGTTCGCCGCGCTCGACTTCGCCGACCCGAAGCGAAACCACTACGTCTACAAGCTGGAGGGCTTCGATCCCGAGTGGATCGACCTCGGGCCGGTCCACCGCGTGACCTACACCGACCTGCGCCACGGCGACTACGTGCTGCGGGTGAAGGCCGCCAACAACGACGGGATCTGGAACGAGGAGGGCCTCGCCCTTCCGGTGAGCGTCCTGCCCCCGCCGTGGCAGACGTGGTGGGCCTACCTGGGCTACGCGTTGCTCCTGGCCGCGGCGGCCTTGCGGGTGGTGCACGTGCAGCGGAAGAAGGCCACGCGGGAGGCGGAGTACCGCCGGCGCCTGGAGCTGGAGGTGGAGGCCCGGACCGAGGAGCTGGGGCGTCAGAACGAAGAGCTCGAGGCCCTGAACTCCCAGCTCGTCGAGACCAGCTTCACCGACTCCCTGACCGGGCTCAGGAACCGCCGCTTCCTCTTCGAGGAGGTGAACAAGGAGATGAGCCTGGTCCACCGCAACCACCGCGAGCGGGCGCGGGGCCTGCGGGACTCGGCCGACGAGCTCATCTTCATCATGGTGGACCTGGACTGGTTCAAGCCGATCAACGACACGTGTGGTCACGCCGCCGGGGACCGGGTGCTGGTGCAGGTCCGGCACCTGCTGGAGAAGGCCTGCCGCGACTCGGACACCCTGATCCGCTGGGGCGGGGACGAGTTCCTGGTGGTCGGGCGGGTGAACGACCTCGACGGGGTCGAGGCCGCCGCCGAGCGCATCCGCTCCATGATCGAAGGGGCCTCGTTCGACCTGGGCGACGGGCAGGTGGCCCACATCACCTGCTCGATCGGGTTCACCTGCTACCCGGCGGGCAGCACCGAGACGCTGGGGCTGTCGCTCGAGCAGGTGATCTCCCTCGCCGACAAGGCCCTCTACTCGGCCAAGAAAGCGGGACGCAACGCCTGGGTGGGCCTCCTGGGGACCCCCACCACCTCCGTCGAGGGCGTCCTCGAGACCCTCCAGACCGACCCCGAGACCGACCCCGAAGAGGGTGTCTTCGAGATCCGTCGCTCGACCGACCAGCACCCGGCCGAATTGGCCATGTAGGAGGAGTGAGGAAGATGGAAGCCAGCGTCGCGCTCCGATCCGGCCAGTCGAGGAAGAAGGTTCTGCTGGTCGACGACTGCCAGACGTCCCTCCTCCTCCACGAGTTCCTGCTCGCGGAGTACCCCTACGAGATCATCAAGGCGCAGAGCGGGGCCGAGGCTCTGTCCCGGGCCACCGAAGACCCGCCCGACCTCGTTCTCCTGGACGTGATGATGCCGGACACCAGCGGACTCGATGTCCTGCGCGCGCTGCGGACCGACCCCCGCACCCGGGACATCCCGGTGGTCCTGGTCACCGCGCGCGGAGACCGCGACACGATGGACGAGGCCTCGAAGCGGGGCTGCAGCGACTACCTCACCAAGCCCGTCGACGGGACGGAGCTGAGGGCGATGGTCAGTCGAAGGCTCGGCGCATGAGCTCCACCCCGACGGAGACCCACATCATGGCCACGACCGAACCCAAGGCGTCCGGGCTGACGCGTCCGCGTCAGAAGCCGGTTCAGCAGACGGTTCTGGTCTGCGCGGACGCCCAGCTTCTGGCGTTCGGTCGCAAGACGCTGGAGGAGGCGGGCTTCCAGCTCATGCGGGCGAGCGGGTGGTCGGAGGCCCTGTCGCACTACGAGGAGCTTCGTCCGTCCACGGTCCTGGTGGACGGGGCGTTCCTGGACGGCTCGGGACCGCGTCTGTGCGCGGCGCTGCGTCGGATGTCGGGGCGTGTCGAGGTCCCGGTGCTGGCGCTATGCGAGGGGAAGCGGGACGTGCGGCGGGCCCTGGAGGCGGGGGCGAGCGACGTGGTCATGAAGCCCCTGGAATGGCCGGTGGTGGTGCGTCGCCTGTCGTGTCTGTTCCGGGAGTTCAAGGCGAGCACGGAGACGACGCGTCTGCGGAAGCTTCTCAACGACACCCACACGATCATGGTGCAGACCCTGGACCAGGTGGAGCAGCAGAGCTTGGTGGACGCGCTCACCGGGCTTCCGAACCGGCTGCGTCTCCGGCAGGTGGTGCAGCGGGCGCTCGGGCGCTCTCAGCGCCTGGAGGGCGGGGTGGCGCTGCTGACGGTGGACCTCGACCGCTTCAGCGACATCAACGAGACCCTGGGGCGCGCGGCGGGGGACACGATCCTGAAGCAGCTGGCCAGGCGTCTGTCCTCGGGCCTTCGGGGCAGGGGAGAGCGGGCCGACCTCCGACGGGGCCTGCGCATGGCGGTGCGTGTGGGGGGCGACGAGTTCGCCCTCATGCTGACGGAGACGGTGGGAGAGGAGTTCCTGTCGGTCTTCGCGCAGAGGCTGCTGCAGACGGTGGCCACGCCCTTCCGGGTGGACGAGACCGAGGTCTACCTGACCGCGAGCGTCGGGGTGGCCGAGGCGCCGGCGGACCTGAGCGATCCCGAGGAGCTCCTGCAGCACGCCGAGACCGCGATGTACGAGGCCCAGCGGCGGGGCGGGGGCCGCTTCCACGTCTACAGCGCCTCCCTGAACGGGGCGGTGGACTTCAAGCTGGGGATGGACCGGCGCCTGCGGGCCGCGTTGGAGCGCGACGAGTTCTCGCTGCACTACCAGCCCGTGATCGCGTCGGCGAGCCGTCGGATCCTCGGGGTGGAGGCGCTCCTGCGGTGGCAGGACCCCGTCCACGGCCCGATCTCCCCGGGGGAGTTCGTCCCGGTGGCGGAGGAGACGGGGCTGATGACGGCGATCGGGACCTGGGTGCTGCGCCACGCCTGCCGTCAGCTCCGGTCCTGGATCGGGGCGGGCCTGCCCCCGATCCGGATGGCGGTGAACGTCTCGCGCTGCCAGCTGGAGCGGGGCGACCTGGCCACCGAGGTGGAGCGCGTCCTGGCCGAGACCGGCCTCGAGCCGAGCCTGCTGGAGCTCGAGCTCTCCGAGCGGGGGGCGCTGCGGACGGACCCGGTGGTCCTGGGGCAGATCCGCCGCCTCAAGGCGCTGGGGGTGCGGATCGTGGTGGACGACTTCGGCACCGGCCAGTCGGCGATCGCGTACCTGAAGCAGTTCCCTCTCGACACGCTGAAGATCGATCGCTCGTTCGTGATGAACACGGTGGGCGAGGGCGACGACGCCACGATCGTCTCGGCGATGGTGGCGATGGCCCACCGCCTGGGCCTGGACGTGGTGGCCGAAGGGGTGGAGACCGAGCCGCAGCTCGCGCGGATGCAGGAGTTCGGCTGCGAGGCCATCCAGGGCTTCCTCTTCTCGCGACCGGTGCCGCCGGCGGACTTCGTGGCGTCGGTGGACCTCGAAAACGGGGAGGCCGCCCTCCGGCCCGGCCCGGGCAAGGAGCAGGTGGAATCATGAACACGCACAAGCCCGTGTGGGCCCTCCTGGCCGCCACGCTGGTGGTCGTCGGCGTGGCGCTCACGGCCGAGGCCGGCGATCGCGCCGAGCTGAGACGCGCCAACGCGGCCTGGGGCAAGATGAGCCGCGCCGCCGCCCTCAAGGCTGCGTACGGTCGCGGGGGGGAGATGGTGGAGGTGATCGTCGGCTACCGGGGGGCCCCCGGCGCCGCCGAGGCCCGCGCCGTCCGGGAGATGCAGGGGAAGACGCGACGCACCTTCGATCGCCTGAAGATGCGGACGATCCGGGTCCCGGCCCGGATGCTCCAGCGTCTGGCCGAGAGGGGCGACGTGCGCTTCTTGGCCCTCGATGAGCCGGTCCACTCCCTCTCCGTAGTGGGGCGCTTCACCGCAAACGTCCCCTCTCCGGGAGGGTGGGGATACGTGACGCCGGCCCCCGGGGTGGCGGCGGCCGTTCTGGACTCCGGGGTGGCCGAGCACGCCGACGTGAGCGTGGCCGGCCGCGTCGACTTCACGTCGTCCTCGAGCGCGGGGCCGGTGTTCCGCGACGAGTTTCCCGTTCAGGCCTTCGACGGAAGCAGCGGCTCGGACGAGTGGTCGACCCCCTGGATGGAGAGCGGGGAGGCCGACGGGAGCGGTGCCGGCTTCGTCCGCGTCTACTCCTCCTCGAAGTGCGCCTCCGGGTACTGCCTGCGTCTCGGTCGCAACCTGGATGACGGCGGCTACGTCGGCCCCCACGGCGCCGAGCGGGAGATGGACCTGACCGGCGTCCTCTTCGCGAACCTGGTCTACAGCTTCCGCCGCGACGGCGGCAGCTCGGGAGAGGCCCAGGTCGATGTGGAGGCCTCCAGCGACGGGGGCACCACGTGGGTCCAGGTGGCGACCCACGCTCTCGATGGCGACGACAGCACGCAGGTGACCGCCAACGTGCCCCTCCACGAGTTCGTGGCGTTGTCCCACGAGACGCGTGTACGTTTCACCGTTCTGGGCAGCTTCCCAGAAGAAAGCTCCCGCTATCTGTACGTCGACAACGTGGAGATCGAGGCGACCGGGGCCTCGCACGACCCGCTGGGGCACGGGACCCACGTGGCCGGCATCATCGGCGGCACCGGCCAGGCCTCCTCCGGCAACCAGCCGGGTGTCGCCCCGGGCGCGTCGATCCACGCCGTGCAGGTCCTCGACGGCCAGGGCATGGGGACCGTCTCCGACGTCATCGCCGGACTGGACTGGGTGGCGTCGAACGCCTCCGCCAGCGGCATCCGCGTGGTGAACCTCTCGCTGGGCAAGGCCCTGGAGGAGAGCGCCGACACCGATCCCCTGGTGCAGGCGGTGGAGGCGGTCTGGGACGCCGGCGTCGTGGTGGTCGTCTCCGCCGGCAACTACGGGACCGCCGGCCACTTCACGATCACGAGCCCGGCCAACTCGCCGAAGGTGATCACGGTGGGGTCGGTGACCGACGCGAGCACCACCGACTTCGCCGACGACTACGTCTCGACGTACTCCTCGCGGGGGCCGACGCACATCGATCACTACCTCAAGCCCGACCTGGTGGCCCCCGGGAACCGCATCATCTCGCCTCTCGCCGCCAACTCTCTGCTCGAGGTCATGCTGCCGGACAGGATCCGGGAGAACGGCGAGTACCTCGAGCTCTCGGGCACCAGCATGGCGGCGCCGATGGTGAGTGGGGCGGCGGTGCTCATGCTGTCCCAGGACCCGACCCTCAACCCGGCCACGGTGAAGGCGCGCCTGATGCGCTCGGCCCGCAAGATCCCGGGCGACCCGACGGAGTGGGGAGCCGGGGTGCTGGACGTCGTCGCCGCGCTCGGCGCCACCGGGGAGGTCCTGGAGGCCCCGTCCCCGAAGATGACGCTGGACGAGGCCACCGGCGCCATCCTGGTCGAGGACACCGCGCTCCTCTGGGGAGACCTGGAGTGGGACGCGGAGTCCCTGTGGTCGGACGGGTACATGTGGTCGAACGGCTACCCCTGGTCGAACAGCTACCCCTGGTCGAACAGCTACCCCTGGTCGAACAGCTACCCCTGGTCCTCGTGCATCGAAGGCCTGGTGCCCCTCTACGCGCCCGGGGCCGCGTCGATCCTGCTGAACGACGACGCTTCGGCAGCGGAGACACTCGTGGCGACGACCACGGCCCTGAAGCTCTCCGTCGAGACGCTGGAGGTCTCGCTCGACGACGCGGCGCTGAGCACCAAGGAGAGCGACACCTCGCAGCCTTTGCTGTTCAGCTTGCAGTAGCCGGAAGGACGATTGCCAGGAGGGGTCGGGTCATGGAGACAGCGTCCCGGTGGCGCAGGTCCGCTGCCACCCTCGTCGCCGCCGCCCTGGCGCTGGGGTGCGGCATCGCGACCCAGGCGCCAGTGGACGCCCCGGCGCGGGTGAGCGTCATCGCCCAGGGTTCCAGCGTGGAGGCGGTGGCGGCGGCCGTCCGCGAGGTGGGGGGGACGGTCACCCGAGAGCTGAACATCATCCACGCCGTGGCCGCGGACGTGACGCCGGGGCAGGAGCACGCCCTGGTGCGCCACGCGGCGGTGGAGCGCGTCTGGCAGGACCGGGCCGTGCACGCCCAGAGCCCGGGGGCCGGACGCTGACCTGGGCCGGATGGCTGTCCCGAGCATGGCCCCTTGCGATGGGCCTGGCCCGGTGACGGAGCGATTCGGGGCGACGGCGGCGGCACTCAGGCCGGAAGAGGCTGCCTACTCGACGTAGCCCAGCGACTCCAGCCGCTCGCGCAGCTCCGGCGAGACCGGGGCCTCCACCGGTCCGATGGCCGGACCCTCGGTGATCAGCTCGACCTTGATCCGGCGGAGCTTCTCGGCCACGCCCGCGTTCTCCGCGGCCGCGTCTCGCGTCTCGCCGGGATCGTGGGTGAGGTCGTAGAGCCGCCGGCCGATCCTCTTCCACTCGGGGGTGCGCAGCGACGTGGCTCCCTCGTCCATGGCGCTCAGCGCGTAGGGAGCGGGCGGCGGTCCTCCCGCGACGAAGTGGGTGAGGTTCGCGCCCTGGAAGACGGCCGGGCGCTCGAGGCCCACCGCCCCCAGGACGGTCGGGGCGACGTCGAGCAGGCGCACCTGCGCGTCGAGAGCCTGCCCGGCCTGCCAGCCGCCCGAGTACTTCACGAGGAGGGGGACGTGCAGGAGCTCGTCGTAGAGGGTGTGGCTGTGCCAGCCCACCGTCCCGTGCTCGCCGAACTCCTCGCCGTGATCGGAGGTGAAGACGACGAGGGCCGTGTCGTAGAGGCCGAGGCGGCGCAGGCCCTCGACCAGCACCCCGAAGGCGGCGTCCACCGAGCGGATCTCGGCCTCGTAGGCGCTCTCGATGTGGCGCAGGTCCTCGGGGCCCAGGGGGGTCTGCCCCGCGTTGATGCCGTTCAGGAGGTCGATGGAGATCGCCGCCGGGAGCGGACCCGCGTAGGCGCTCTCGACTGCCGCGAGGTCCTCCGGGGTCGGCGTGTACGGGTGGTGGATCTCGTAGGTGTGGAGGAAGAGGAAGAAGCGCGCCGGCTTCTTCTTCTCGAGCCAGCCGAGGGCCCGGTCCACGGTGGGGCGGAAGCGGTCGCTGAACGCCTCCTCCCCCGGGGGCTGGTTCGGCCGGTGACCCGGCGTCTCGTAGATCTCGAAGCCCTGCCCGACCCCGTAGGCCGCGTCGAGCTGGCCGCCCCCGTGGAAGGCGGCGGTGGAGAACCCCGCGTCGCGGAGCACCTCGGCGAGGGTCAGGTGGTCGGGCGCGAGGGCCAGGCCCCGCGTCCGGGACGCGCCGTGGTGGTGGGGGATGAGGGAGGTGAACAGCGACGCGTGGGACGAGAGAGTGGAGGGCGCCTGGGCGATGGCGAGCTCGAACAGCACCGCGTCCTTGCGGAAGGCGTCGATCGCGGGGGTGTGCGACGGGTCGCGCCCGTAGCAGCCCAGGCGGTCGGCGCGCAGGGTGTCGATGGAGACGAGGACCACGTTCGGTGCCGTCTCGGGTCCTTCGGCCGGCCGACCCCTTCCGCAGGCCACGGCCAGCACCGTCAGGAGAAGCAGGAGCGCGCGCATCTCCTTCCATGGTACGGCGTTTCCCCGCCGCCGAGGGGCTCAGCTCGGGGACGGGATCAGGATGAGCCCCTCCTGCGGCGGGATGAGGTACTCCGCGCCGGTCTCGGTGACCACCGCCATCTCCTCCACCGACAGGGTCTTCGTCCCACCGTCCTCGAGAGGCCAGGAGTAGAAGCCGTCGAACGCGAACACCTGCCCGGGCTCGAGGCGCCTCAGGACGCTCCCCGAGGGCGGCCCCGGCCGCTGCGCGCCGCTCAGTCCCGGACCCATGTCGTGGGCCCAGTATCCGACCGGGTGGCCGGTGCCCCACATCACGGGCTCGGATCCGGCCTCCTTCATCCACGCCCGCTGTGCGGCGTCGACGTCGTAGCCGCGCACGCCGGGCTTCATGGCGGCCAGGGCGACCCGGCTGCCCCGCTTCGACCTCTCCCACCTCTCCAGGGCCTCCGGCGGCGGCGCCGTCTCCCCCGGGGCGAGGACGTAGGCGAAGCGCTGGATGTCGGTGCACCACACGCCGTGCACCTTGATGCCGAAGTCGGTCTGGATGAAGTCGCCGGGCCGGATCACGCGATCGGTGGCGTGGGAGTGGCCGCGGTCGGGCCCCGAGTTCACGTTCGGGTTCTGGTCGGGGGACCAGGCGTCCTCCACCCGCAGCTCCCGCATCCTCGTCTTCAGGAAGCGGGCCACGTCGGAGTCGCGGGTTCGACCGGGCACGACGGTGGCGTAGGCCTCGCGCTGCAGCCGCTCGGTGAGGAGGGCGGCCTCGCGGAGGATCTCGACCTCGGCGGGCAGCTTGACCGAGAGCCACTCCTCGACGAGGGCCTGGGAGGAGACGAGGCGGCGGGCGAGGGCAGGACCGAGCGCCTCCTCGAGCGCCTGGCGCTGGGTGAAGGACAGCCCGTCCGCGGCCGGCGCCGAGGAGGAGTTGACCGCGATCCGGTCGGGGTCCAGGGCCCGCAGCCTCTCCGCGGCGGCGGCGAGGGCGTCCCCCCCGCGCTCGACGACCACGACCTCGTCCTGCGGCCCGACCTCTTTCAGCGCTGTGGCCTCTCCCACCGGCGAGAAGGCCACCGAGCGGACCGCGCTGCCCTGGTGCAGGAACAGAAAGGCCGCGGTGCCTCCCGCGTTCTCACCGCCCACGTGCAGGGCGAGGGGGTCGTTGGCGTTCTCCCGACACACCACCAGCCAGGCGTCCACCCCCGCCCGCTCCATGGCGCGCGGCAGCAGCGTCCGGATCCGCTCCGCGCGGATCCGCGGCCAGGGGTCGGCGTCCTCCAACGCCCCCAGTGGCCCGGCGCCGGCCAGGAGGCCGAGCGCGAGCCCCAAGGCCAGGTTCCTCACGACGGCCGGCCGAGACCGGGACGTTCTCTCCCGCATCTGTGCTCCTTCCTGTGCCCGCGCCCCAGGTGGTCCCGGGTGCGCGGTGCCGATCATGCCACGAGAGTGGACTGCACCGCCGCGGACCAGGCGGCTGCGGAAGGCCTGGGAGGGTGATATGGTCCGGGTTCGAAGCTCCTGCTCTCTGGATATCGCGCTGGTGGGGGTGCCCGAGTCCGCGCAGCGGCTTTCGTCTTGACCCGCGGATCGGTCGGCGGGTTGGGGGTCGAGGATGAAGAAGAAGAAGAAGAAAGCCAGCGGGCGACCGAAGCTGGACCTGGCGGACTTCGAGCAACGCATCCGGATCCGGCCGCTGAGGATCGAGGACTTCGACCGCCTGGTCGCGCTCCAGAGGGCCTGCTTTCCCGGCATGGCCACGTGGAAGCGCGAGCAGATCGAGAGCCAGCTCGCCCTCTTTCCCGAGGGTCAGGTGGTGGTCGAGCTGGGGGGGGAGCTGGTCGCCTCCTCGAGCAGCCTGATCGTGGACTTCTCGGAGTACTCCGAGTGGCACTCCTGGAAGGAGATCTCCGACAACGGCTACATCCGCAACCACGACCCGGAGGGCGACACCCTCTACGGGATCGAGGTCATGGTCGACCCACGCTACCGGGGCCTCAAGCTGGCCCGACGCCTCTACGGCGAGCGCAAGCGCCTGGCCCGCGAGCGCAACCTGAGGAGGATCATCGTCGGCGGCCGCATCCCGGGCTACGGTGCCCACGCCGAGGAGATGTCGGCCGTCGAGTACGTCGGGCAGGTCATGGACAAGACCCTCTTCGACCCGGTGCTGACGGCACAGGTGGCCAACGGGTTCGTCCTCAAGCAGCTGGTTCCGGACTACTTCCCGGGGGACGCCGACTCCCGCGGGTTCGCCACCTTCCTGGAGTGGACGAACCTCGACCACACCCGGCGTGACCGACGGCAGTTCCGGGCGGTCGCCCCCGTGCGGCTCGCCGTGGTCCAGTACGAGATGCGCCGGGTGTCGAGCTTCGAGGAGTTCGGGCGCAACTGCGAGTACTTCGTCGACGTGGCCTCCGACTACAAGTCGGACTTCGTGCTCTTCCCCGAGCTCGTGACCAACCAGCTCCTCTCCCTGGTCGAGGCCCACCGGCCCGGCCTCGCCGCGCGGGAGCTCGCCCGGTTCACCGAGCCCTACCTGGAGCTGTTCACCCGCCTCGCGATCAAGCACGACGTGAACGTGATCGGGGGGTCTCACTTCACCCTGGAGGGTGACGCCCTCTACAACATCTCCTACCTCTTCCGCCGGGACGGCACGCTCGGCAAGCAGTACAAGCTGCACGTCACGCCCAACGAGAAGCGCTGGTGGGGGGTCGTCCCGGGCAGCCGCGTGGAGGTCTTCGACACCGACCGCGGGCCCATCGCCATCAACGTCTGCTACGACGTGGAGTTCCCGGAGCTGGCCCGGATTGCCGCCGACAAGGGCGGCCAGATCCTCTTCGTCCCCTTCAACACCGACATGCGGGCCGGCTACCTCCGGGTGCGCCTCTGCGCCCAGGCGCGCTGCATCGAGAACCATATGTACGCGGCCATCTCCGGCTGCATCGGCAACCTGCCCTTCGTGGAGAACGCGGACATCCACTACGCCCAGTCGGGGATCTTCACCCCGGCCGACATCCCCTTCGCGCGCGACGCGGTGGCGGCGGAGTGCCAGCCCAACATCGAGACCCTGCTGATCCACGACCTCGACCTGGAGCTCCTGAAGCGCCACCGGCAGAGCGGCACCGTCCAGAACTGGAATGACCGCCGGCGCGATCTGTACGGGGTCACCTACCGCGACGAGGGCGGCGACCGCGTGGTGGGGGTCCGGGGACCCGGCCCCGTCGTGATCGGTCCGACGGGCTGAGAGCCTCCAGCCAAGCTCGCGGGCTCCTCCGGGCGCGGCGAGGCTACGGCCTCACCGTCACGATGGCCCGCCGGTAGGCGAACAGGTGGGGCTCGCCCTGGTCCTCCACCTGCAGGATCACGTGCACGGTCTCGGGTCCCTTCACGGCGGGGGCCACCATGCGGGTCGTCGCCCCCGTCGTCGCGCTCAGCGCCACGTCACCCCGGTGAGACCCGGCCTCCGGGTACACGAACCAGCTCGTGGTGACGACGTCGCCGTCGGGGTCGCTGGATCCTGCCGCGGAAAGGGTGACGGTCTCGCCGGGTGTCGCCTCGACCTCGACGATGCCCCTGGTGGTGTCGCCGTTCAGGACCGCGCCGGGGTTGTGGTTCGCCTCGTCGTACTCCGCGGCCACGCACCAGTCCATGCGGGCGGCGAAGTCGTGCTGGAAGTGCTCGCGCCAGCGCCAGATGGTCGCCATGTCCGACGTGTAGCTGCGGCCGTCGTCGGCGGTGACGGTGTCGCGGCTGTCGATGTTGTTGGTCCAGATGGGGCGGGTCTCGGCGTAGCTCTGATAGAGGGCGTAGCGCCCGCCCCAGCCGCCGTACGCGGGGCTCAGGCGCCAGCCGAGGCCGTTGTCGACGAGGCCCAGGAAGGAGGGCGTGTCGCCCTCCATGATGTACTCGAGCCTCGGGTACAGCGCCCCCAGCGGACCGTGGCCTTCGATCACGTTGCGCTCGAGCCAGGGGTTGTCCACCAGCTCGAAGGCGTGGAAGGGACCGTTGGCGTAGTGCCGGTCGCCGGAGATGCCGGTCCAGGTGGCGCGCCAGTACTCCTTCCAGTCCTGGCTGCTCGGGCTCACGATGTAGAAGAGGCCAGGGAACTCGAGCCGCAGCCAGCGGCCGGCGTCGTCCTGGTCCGAGATCGTGTACACGCGCAGCCGCGCCACGAACCTCTGGAGCTCCTCCGGCGGGCGCGTCTCCCGCACGTCCCACAGCGCCTGGGCCAGCGTGTTGGCCCCACCCCAGACCGAGATCCACACCGGACGGTCGTCCTCGCGGTCCACCACCTCCACGATGTGCCGGGAGCCGGGGGAGGCCTTCCCCGGCCCGACCGCCCCCATCCCGTAGGCGGGCTGGCCGGCGTGGGTGACGGCCAGGAGGTCGTCACGGGTGGGGAAGCCGGGGGCGTGGCGGACCAGGTTCGCCCTGACCTGGCCGTAGGCCTCGATCTGACGGCGGATGAGGTCCTCGCGCGTCCGGTCCCGGAGGTGGGTGGAGGTGGTGGCGATCAGCCCCTCGACGTCGAGCTCGTTCGCGTAGACGAGGAAGCGCACGAGGGACTCCTCGTCGTCGGGTTCGTTGGAGATGTCGGTGAGGACGATGACGCGCGGCTTCTGCGAAGCGTCGGCGCCACCGAGGACGAGGCCCCCCAGAATGGTGGTCAGGAGCGCGAGCAGGCCGACTCGGCCCCCACGTCTTCGCGCGTGGTCTCTCATGTGGGTCTCCCTCGTCGTGAGTGGCCCGGGTGGTCCCGTCTACAGGACCGTGCCGCGGAGAACCGTCACCGCAACCATCATGTAGATCACCAGGCCCGAGACGTCCATCAGGGTCGCGACCATGGGCGAGCTGACCGTCGCGGGGTCGAAGCCCAGCCTCTGGAGGAGGAGCGGCAGCATGGCCCCGAGAAACACCGCCCAGAGCACGATGCCGAGGATCGCCAGCCCCACCGACACCGCGACGAGGTGGGGGTGGGGCGTCGTCGCGACCCCCACCGCGGACCAGAACAGCACGCCCAGAAAGCCAAAGAGACCGAGGGCGAGCCCCAGAGACACCCCGGCCAGGAGCTCGCGACGCATGACCCGCAGCCAGTCGCCGGGGCTGAGCTCCTGGAGGGCCAGGGCGCGGATGAGGAGCGAGGCGGTCTGGGTGCCGGTGTTGCCGCCGGAGGCGATGATCACGGGGATGAAGAGGACGAGCACCGCCGCCAGCTGGCCCTCGAAGTGGCCGAGGACCGCCACCGTCAGGAGCTGCCCGAGGAAGAGCAGCAGCAACCAGCCCCCGCGCTTCTTGAGCATCTCGAGGAAGGGCGCCCGCATGTAGGGCTCCTCCAGGGCCTCCATGCCGGCCAGCTTCTGGATGTCCTCGGTGGCCTCCTCCTCCGCCACGTCGGCCACGTCGTCGGCGGTCACGATGCCGACCAGGACGCCGTGGCTGTCCACGACGGGCAGGGCGAACCGGTCGTAGCGCGCGATCTGGCGCACCGCCTCCTCCCGGTCGTCGAAGGCGGACAACGCCTCGAACCGGCGGTCCATCACCGACTCCACCGTCTCGTCGGGGTCGGCCAGGAGGATCTTGCGGATCCGGATGTCGTCGATCAGACGGCCCGCGGAGTCGGTGACGTAGACGTACCAGATGGTCTCGGCGTCGCTCCCGAACTGGCGGATCTGCCGCAGCACCCGCTCCATGGTCCAGTCCGGCTTGACCCGGACGTAGTCGGGCGTCATCAGCCGGCCCACGCTCTCCGGCGGGTAGCCCAGGATGGCCTGGGTCTCCCTCCGGTCCGCGGGCTTGAGCGCGGCCAGCAGCCGGCGGGCGACCTTCGGGGGCAGCTCGTCGAGGAGCGCGGCCCGGTCGTCCGGGTCCATGGCCTCGACGATCGGCTGCGCGCCGGCACCGAGCTCCTCGATCAGCCTCTCCTGGTCGTCGGGGTCGAGCTCGGCGAAGGCCTCTCCGGCGTGGTCCCGGGGCAGCAGACGGAAGGCGAGGGCCGCCTGCTCGGGCGCGAGGAGCGACAGCGTGTCCGCCACGTCCGCCGGGGCCACGTCGCGCAGGGTGGCCCGGACGTCCCAGAAGCTCCGCGCGCGCAGCATGTCCCCGACCAGGTCCCGAAGCTGCTCCGCGGTGGGGTTCACCGGTCCGCCCCCGACCACCGGGGAGCAGGGGCGGTCTCCGGGGACGCGGCGACCGCGCCGGCGGTCGGGTGGTGGGCGTGCGTCCGGGGCAGTGTGAGTGTCATCGGGTCCAGCGAGACGAGAAGGCGACCGCAGTCTACGACGGTCCCCGGCTCGGCGACAAGACGGGTGTCAGGCCAGCTCGTCCCTGAACCGGCGGATGGTCTCCCAGGCCAGCGGCCGGTCGTCCTCGTGCTTGAAGAAGACGAACGCGCGCTCCCAGGGCTGGGACCCGATCCGGTCGACCCAGGGATGGAGCTCGCCCTCGGTGTAGTCGCAGCGCCGCAGGCGCAGGTAGCCCCAGTCGGCGGTGGGGACGATCGGGGCCCCCGCGTCGCCCGACTCCTCGGTGTCCGCGCACACGAGGGCGCAGTTGCGCTCGCGGAGCGCGGCGTGGACCTCGTCGTCCGACCACGTCTCGTGCCGGAACTCGAAGGCGAAGGGGTGCCCCTGCGGGAGCAGGGCGAGGAAGTCGCGCAGGCGCGCGACGTCCTTCTTGAAGTACGGCGGAAGCTGGAAGAGGAGAGGCCCCAGACGATCACCCATGCTGGCCGCGGTCTCGAGGAGGTAGGCGAGGGGCTCGGCCGCCTCCTTCAGCCGCTTGCGGTGGGTGATCTGCTGCGAGGCCTTCAGCACGAAGAGGAAGTCGGGGGGGACCTGCTCCGCCCAACCCTCGAGGAGCGAGGCCCGGGGCATGCGGTAGAACGTGTTGTTGATCTCCACGGAGGAGAAGCGCTCGGCGTAATAGCGGAGCATCTCGGCGGCCTTGAGGTCCTCGGGGTAGAAGCTGCCCTTCCACTCCTTGTAGCTGAATCCACTGGTGCCGACGCGAACCTGCATGCGGGCCTCTCCGACCGGGGCCTCCCCGGGGAATTTTGGACGAGAATAGCAGGATGCACGAGCCGCGGGCCACGGGCCTCTCCCTCTGGCTGATGCCGGAAGGCGCCGACCGGGAGAGCCTGGCCGCCCTCATCGACCACCTGGCCGCCCGCCTGGGAACGGCGGCGTTCGCGCCCCACGTGACCCTGCTTTCGAGCCTGTCCGGATCCGAGGCGGAGGTGGTCGACCGGGCCCGCGTCGTCGCCGCGGAGCTCCGGCCGCTGCCCCTCGCCTTCTCCGGAATCGACGGCACGGACGAGCACTTCCGGTGCCTGTTCTTGCGGGTCGTGGCCTCCGCGGCGCTCTGGGATGCCCATGTCCTCGCGGCCCGCCTCTGCGGCGGCGAGCCCGAAGAGACCTTCGATCCCCACCTGAGCCTGGTCTACGGCGACCTCGACGTGCGGCGGAGGGCCGAGCTGAGGCGAGAGCTTCACCTCGAGGCCCCGCCGCCCTTCGACGGGCGTCACCTCCACGTCTGGCGCACGGAGGGGCCGGTGGCAGAGTGGCGCGAGCTGGCCGTCGTGGAGCTGGGCTCCGGCGCCGATGCTCGGGAGGAGTCGAGAGGAGTGGCGACAGGGAGCAACGACCTGGCCAGCCGAGCCGCCCCCCTCGAGATGACCCCGGAGGAGTTCCGGCGGGCGGGCCACCGCCTGGTCGACGACGTCGCGGGGTTCCTCGAGTCGCTCCCCCGGCGCCCGGTGGCTCGCGACGAAACGCCCCCCGCGGTGCGGTCGCTCCTGCCCGCGGCCCTCCCACAGACGGGGACGGACGCGGCGCGGCTCCTGGCCGAGACCGCCCCAATCCTGTTCGACCACTCGGCCTTCAACGGTCACCCCCGCTTCTTCGGCTACATCACGTCGTCGGCCGCCCCCGTCGGGGCACTGGCCGACCTGCTGGCCGCCGCCGTGAACCCGAACGTGGGGGCCTGGCCGCTGTCGCCGGTCGCGTCGGAGATCGAGGGGCAGTGCGTCCGGTGGATCGGCGAGCTCCTGGGGATGCCGTCCGAGACCGAGGGCCTCCTGGTGAGCGGCGGCAACACGGCCAACTTCGTGTGCTTCCTCGCCGCGCGTCGGGCGAAGGGAGGGGAGGCCCTGCGCGAGGAGGGGCTCCCCCGAGACGCCGGCCGCCTGCTCGTGTACGCCTCGACCGAGACCCACACCTGGATCCAGAAGGCGACCGACCTGTTCGGCCACGGCACCGCGAGCATCCGCTGGATTCCGGTGGGAAGCGATCTCACCATCGACGTGGACGCCCTCCTCCGACAGATCAAGACGGATCGCGCCGACGGGAATCGGCCCTTCCTCCTGGTGGGCAACGCCGGGACGGTGAGCACGGGGGCGGTGGACCCACTGCCCCGGCTCGCCGCCATCGCCCGGGAGCACGGCCTGTGGCTCCACGCCGACGGGGCCTACGGCGCCCTGGCCGTCCTGAGCGAAGAGGCCCCGCCCGACCTCGGCGGGCTGGCCGAGGCCGACTCCGTGGCCATGGACCCCCACAAGTGGCTCTACACCGCCCTCGAGGCCGGGTGCGCCCTCGTCCGCCACCCCGGGGCGCTGCGGGACACCTTCAGCTACGCGCCGCCCTACTACCGCTTCGACGGCGAGGAAGAGGAGGCCCGCGTGAACTACCACGAGCTCGGCCTCCAGAACTCTCGAGGCTTCCGGGCCCTCAAGGTCTGGCTCGGTCTGCGCCAGGCCGGCCGGTCCGGCTACCGGAGGATGATCGGGGACGACATCCGCCTCGCCCGCGAGCTGCACCGCCTCGTCGAGTCCGAGCCCCGCCTCGAGGCCCTGACCCGGGGGCTGAGCATCTCCACCTTCCGCTACGTCCCCGAGGGCCTTCGGCCGGGGACCGAGACCGTCGACACCTACCTGAACGACCTCAACGAGGAGATCCTCCACCGGCTCAAGGGGGGAGGGGAGGTCTATCTCTCCAACGCCGTCGTGAACGGGACCTTCGCCCTGCGGGCCTGCATCGTGAACTTCCGCACCTCCTCCCCCGACGTTGCCGCCGTTCCCGAAGTCGTCGTCCGCGTGGGTGCCGAGGTGGACCGCGCCCTGCGTCCGGAGGCGCTCGCCACTCCCTGATCCCGGCGCCCCCCGCGGCTGCGGAGACCCGCACGAGAATCGCCGCTTCGCAGTTGACACTGATCCTCGGTTCGAGCCAGGCCACGGGCCCGCGCTACCGCCAGGATCTCGTGGAAGCCGCGGTCGCCTTCTGGAGAGCCCTCCCGTTGACACACACCCGTGGCCGTCACACGATGATACGCAGCGCTGGCCGTCTGGGAACACTACCCCCGGGCGGCCCCTCGTTCGGGATTGTCCCTGGAGGTCCGCCGTGTCCTTGCTCTTGGTCGCGCTTCTGCTCTCCTCCGCCCCCGCACAGGCGGCCGACGTCCACGCCCGCGAGGTGCCGGTCGCGGTCTACACCAAGAAGGAGGCCCCCGTCGACGACCTGACCGCCGAGGAGATCGAGGTGAAGGAGGACGGCAAGAAGCGGACGGTGCTGGCCGTGGGACGGGACCAGCAGCCGGTGGACGTGGCCCTGATCCTCGACTCCAGCAAGTATATGGGTGACCAGTACCGCAGCACTCTCGTGCCCGCGGCCATGGCGTTCTGGCGGGCCCTTCCACCCGAGGCCAGGCTCACGGTCTGGACCAGCGGGGGCAAGGTCTCCCACGTCGTGGACTTCGGCGTGGAGCCCGAGGTCGGGGAGGCGACCCTGCAGCAGGTGGCCGTGGGTGGGCCCGCCTTCGCGCTGGACACCATGATGGATGCCTCCCGTGATCTCCAGAAGAAGCGCGCGAAGCGCCGGGTGGTCGTGATCGTCACCAGCGCCACCGTTCAGGCCAACCGGACTCTCATCGAACGCACCTACCGCGCCCTCGCCCGGACCCGCGTGACTCCCATGATCGTCCTCATCAAGACCGTCCTGGAGGCCGGCGAGGGCTGGGACACCGAGACGATCTTCGAGCAGATGGCCAATGGCTACGGCGGCTCATACGAGCTCGCCCTCACGCCCCAGGCCTCCCACGAGTGGCTGCTCCGGGCCGCCGCCGACCTCTCCAGCCAGTACCTCGTGCGCTACGAGAGCGTGGCCGAGAAGCCGAGCCGCCCCGAGGTCAAGGTCAAGCGGAAGGACGTGAGGGTCCGGGCGGGATTGTCTCAGATCGCGAACTGACCCCGGCCCACTCTCCGGGGGGCGAACCCGCCGAGCGTCCTCCGTGGCCCAGAATATGGATCATCGGGTTCATTGATCCTCCGCCCCTCGTGAGACAAAGTCTCAGACGTGCGGCGGTGTCCCCCGGACGCTGCCTCGAACCCCGATGGACCCTCGAACGAAGCAGGCCCGTATCGACGAGTTCCAGCGCCTCTGCCGGGAGCAGGGAGAGCCCCTCACCGAGCAGCGGCTCCTGGTCCTCGAGGCGGTGCTGGATCTCGAAGACCACCCCACCGCCGACCAGGTCCACGAGGCGGTCACCCGGCGCGACCCCGGCGTCTCCCGGGCCACGGTCTACCGGGCCCTCGAGAGCCTCGCCCGGATCGGCGTCGTCGTGAAGGCCTCTCACCCCGGAAGAGCCGTCCGCTACGACAGCCGCACCGAGACCCACCACCACATGGTCTGCGTGCGCTGCGACGGGGTCATCGACTTCACCGACGAGCGCCTCGACGCCCTCCCCGTCCCCGACACGTCCCCGCTCGGCTTCGAGGTCTCCGGGGTGCAGGTGCAGCTGCGGGGGATCTGCCGCCGTTGTCACGAACTGGAGGATACGAGATGAGAGAAGTCCGGATCGGAGTGCTCCTCGCTGCCGGGATCCTGCTGGCGGCCGGGGCGGTGGCCGGTGAGACGTCCGCGCCCGCGCCACCCCTCGGTCTGCCCCCGGTCCCGATCCCCGAGGACAATCCACAGACCGCCGAGAAGATCGCCCTCGGCGACAAGCTCTTCAACGACAAGCGCTTCAGCAGCACGGGCGAGGTGTCCTGTGCGACCTGCCACGACCCCGCGAAGGCCTTTACCGACAGCCCTCTCAAGACCTCGGAAGGCATCAACAAGCTCACCGGCACCCGCAACGCCCCCACCGTGGTGAACGCCGTCTACATGAAGACCCAGTTCTGGGACGGTCGCTCACCGAGCCTCGAGGACCAGGCCCTGCACCCGCCCGTCAATCCCGTCGAGATGGGGCTCGCCGACCACGAGCCGATCCTCGAGATCGTCCGGACCGACCCCGAGTACGTGAAGGCGTTCGAGGCGGTCTTCGGCAAGAGCGGGAAGGGCGTCACCATGGACGAGGTCACCAGGGCCATCGCCGCCTTCGAGCGCACCCAGGTGGCGGGTGACTCCCCATTCGACCGCTACTTCTACGGCGGCGAGAAGGACGCCCTGACCGACGCCCAGCGCCGGGGCTTCGACCTCTACGTCAACAAGGGGCGCTGCGTCTCCTGCCACGTCATCGAGCAGACCCAGGCCATCTTCACCGACAGCCGCTTCCACAACGTCGGTGTCGGCATCAACGACATCCAGAACGACGTGCCCGACCTCGCCGAAGAGTACATCGAAGCCGAGATCACCGGGGACGAGGTCGACCTCGCGGTCCTGACCGACAAGCGAAGCTCGGAGCTGGGCCGCTTCGCGGTGACGACCGGGTTCGACGACCTGGGCAGCTTCAAGACCCCGACCCTGCGCAACGTGGCTGTCACCGCGCCCTACATGCACGACGGCAGCAAGGAAACACTCCGCGACGTGATGGTCCACTACAACAACGGAGGCGTGACCAACGAGGGCGATCCCGTCAACGACTTCCTCAGCAGCGGCATCCGTCCCCTCGACCTGACCGAGGACGAGATCGACGACCTCGTGGCCTTCATGGACGCCCTCACCAGCCCCGAGTTCGCCGATCTTCCCAGGGCCCTGGGCCTGGAGGAGAAGTGAAGCCATGACCGACTCTGCCAGCCGTAGAGACTTCCTCAAGGGTGCGGGTGCGGCCGCGGCCGTGAGCACCCTTCCCCTCTCCATGGTGAAGCTGGCCTTCGCCGATCCCACCCAGGACTTCACCTTCGCCTACATCTCCGACTCCCACATCCAGCACATCTCGGGCAGCAAGTTCGTCCGCAACTGGGACCGCGGCCTCATCCGCGCCGTGGCCGAGACGAACCTCCTCCGCCCGAAGCCCGACTTCGTGATGTTCGGGGGCGACCTCGCCCAGCTCGGCACGAAGGAGGAGCTCGACCACGGGGCGGAGATGCTCTCGAAGGTCAACTACGAGACCCACATGGTCATGGGCGAGCACGACTACTACCTCGACCTCGGGGAGTACTGGTCGAAGCTGTTCGGGGACCACTACTACAGCTTCGACCACAAGGGCGTCCATTTCGTGGTGCTGAACAGCATCCTCACCTACGACGAGTGGACGTACGAGCGCTGGCCCACCCCCGAGCAGCGCATGCTCGAGATGGCCGGCCTCGACAACCCCAACGGCTCCCCCTTCATGGTGGGGGAGAAGCAGCGCGCGTGGCTCCGCCAGGACCTCGAGAAGGTCGACAAGAAGACGCCCCTCGTCGTCTTCTCCCACTCCCCGATCCAGAAGATCTACAAGGGATGGAACTTCTGGACGGACGACGCGGAGGAGGTCCAGGCCCTGCTCAAGCCCTTCGACAAGGTCAACGTCGTCTACGGCCACGTGCACCAGATCCAGTACAACCAGATCGACAACATCAGCTTCAACGCGGTGATGGCCACCGCCTGGCCCTGGCCGTATCCCCAGAGCTACGCCCAGGCCGAGCAGCACCTCCCTGTGCTGACCGTGCCCATGAACCGGGCCGACCCCTTCTTCGAGCGCGACGCCACCGGCTGGCAGTTCATCGACGTCGCCACCGGTCGCGTCGCCCTGGACTACAACCTGTACAACAACACGAACCGGCGGGTGGCCTTCGACGCCGCCAAGGGGCATCCCGAGGACACGTCTTTCCAGGATCCGGCGCGTCGCATCGCCCCGCAGGTCCACTACTAGAGGAGGGAGCGATGTCCAAGAGGTTGTTGGTCGTGGGCCTGGCCGTCGTCGCCGTGGCCGTCGTCGTTGCCGGGTTGGGCGTCCGGGCCGATGAGTTCACGAAGGAGGACGTCGAGCGCTGGCAGGACGAGTACATGAGCGTGGTGGAGAAGGGACGGAAGCTCTGGGGTAGCCCCGACCTCGGCACCAACGGAGTGGCCTGCGCCCAGTGCCATCCCAACGCCGCCAACACCCATCCGGAGACCTACCCCAAGTTCCAGCAGCAGCTCGGTCGGGTGGTCGCCTTTCGCGAGATGATCAACTGGTGCATCCAGCAGCCTCTGGAGGGACAACCTCTGGGGCTCGACGACGCCGACATGATCGCGCTGGAGGCCTACGCGACCTGGGAGCGTCGGGGAGTCGAGCTGGCCCCCGGCAAGCACTGATCCCTATCGTGCCCGCTTCCCTGCCCTGGACGGGGAAGCGGGCACTCTCAGTGAGTACCTGTTTCCGCATGTCGAGTGCCTCACCTCCAACACCCCGCAACCTCACATTCTCTCAGGGAGAACCATGCACGAGAAGAGCATCGAGCTGCTGAACAAGGCGATCGGCGACGAGCTGGCCGCCATCCACCAATACATGTACTTCCACTTCCGGCTGGACGACCTGGGCTATACCCCGCTCGCCAACCTCCTCAAGCAGACCGCCATCCAGGAGATGGGCCACGCGGAGACGATCGCGGAGCGGATCCTCTTCCTCGGGGGTGAGGTGGAGCTGGCGGCCAGCATGCCCGTCGCGAAGGTCCACGAGGCCGAGGCCATGCTGGAGAAGGCCAAGTCCCTGGAGCAGGCCTCGATCGCCGACTACAACCGCTTCGCCATGGAGTGCGGGCAGAACGCGGACTCCGCCTCCAAGAAGCTCTTCGAGGACCTCGTGGCCGCCGAGGAGGGGCACTTCGACCAGTTCGACCGCCAGGCGCAGTTCGTCCAGCGGTTCGGCGAGCGCTACCTGGCCCTCCAGTCCTTCCAGAGCGGGGGAGGCGAGGAGCCACCAGCGTAGCCGCCCGCTTCAGCCGGCGCCGGCTCTTCAACCTCCGGAGGTGTGTCCTCCCTCGACCGATGCTCGGGCCCGGTGGCCCGCACCCACTCCTCGCACGCCGCATCGGCTACACTGAGCAGCGGTTGGCGCCGAGGTCTGGCGGGCGCGGACGCGCGGGAGCCCGGCGGACCTCGGGGTGTCCCGGCCGACGGAGGGCACAGAAGCGAGATGGGCCGCCGCGCGCAGAGCAGCTCGTCGGGCGATTCGACGGGCCGTGAGGAGCGGGTCCTGAGGCGAGTCACCAGGGCCCTCACCCACAGCGACGAGTACCCGCTTTCCCAGGCGAGCCGCCTCTCGTCGCGGTTCCGGCTCGCCCCTCCCGTGGAGGTGCACGACTTCCCGGAGAAGGGAAACATCAACCAGTACACCTTTCTCGTCTTCGCGGGCACGCCGAAGCCGCAGGAGTATCTCCTCCAGCGCATCAACGAGCAGGTGTTCACGCGGCCCCGGTCGGTCATGAGCGCCATGGTCGCGAGCATCGAGGCGCAGAGGGCCTCGATGGCCGCCGGTCGCCTCGCCCCGGGTGACGAGTGGGACACCATCACCCTGCTCGACACCAGTGAGGGCCGGCCGTATCTCGACGTCGAGAACCATCGGGGCTACAGCTGCTGGCGCCTGATGGTCAAGATCCCGGAGTCGCTCACCTACAAGAGCCTCGGCGAGATCGCCGACCCCGGCGAGCGGCTTCGCGTCGCCGGGGAAGCGGGCCGGGGGCTCGCCATCTACGGTGACTTCACGTGCGCCATGCGCACGGACGACCTGGAGAACCCCCTGCCCGGGTACCGGGACACACGCCTGTACTACGACCAGCTCCGCTCGGTGCTCGCCGGCTACCGGACCCCCGAGGAGGCCGGCGGTCTCATCCCCTCCGACCCGACGGTTCGCCAGAGCACCGAGGAGCACTTCCTCGTGCATCTCGACGAGCCCGAGTACCGCCGGCGCATGGACGACTCCGAGTTCCGTCCCTGGACCGACCTCGTGCGGGCCGAGGAGGCCTTCGGCCTCAGCCTCCTCGAGGGGATGGAGTCGGGGCGCATCCGGCGCCTCGCGATCCACGGCGACACCAAGCTGGACAACTTCCTCTTCTCCACCCGCACCGGGCGCGTCAAGGCCCTCGTGGACCTCGACACGATCATGCCTCACACCTGGCTCGCCGACTGGGGCGACATGGTGCGATCGCTGGTCAACGTCGCCGGCGAGAAGGAGCGGGACCTCTCGCGAGTTCGGGTCGACATGGACGTCTATCGCGCGGTGGCGCGCGGCTTTCTCTCGACGGCTCGGGAGGTGACGCCGGCGGAGGTCGATCTCATGGCCGACGCCCCGCAGATCATTGCCCTGGAGCTGGGTCTGAGGTTCCTCACCGACTACCTGCGCGGCGACAGCTACTTCAAGCTCGGCCAGGCCGACCCGCCGGACCTCAACCGGGCGAGGGCGATGGCGCAGCTCTCGCTCTTTCGCAGGTTGCGCGAGGGGGCGGAGGAGGTCCGCCGGCTGATCGGTGACCTACAGGCGGAGTTCCTGCCGCCCTCGCCGCAGGCGTCCAGGTCCTCGGGGGAGTGACCATGGCCCCTCGGGAGCTCAAGATCGGCGCCGCGGGCGTCCGCGGCGTCGTGGGCGACGCGCTCACTCCCGAGCTGATCGTGAGCTTCGCCTGCGCCTTCGGGACCTGGTGCGGTGCCGGTCCCGTCGTGATCGGGCGCGACACGCGCCGGTCGAGTGCCGCGTTTCGCGCCGCCGTGGTCTCCGGGCTCCTCTCGACGGGCTGCCGGGTCATCGACCTCGGCGTGAGCCCGAGCCCGCTGGTGTCGTTCGCCATCCGCGAACTCGGGGCGTCGGGGGGCATCGTCGTCACCGGCAGCCACAACGACGCGAGCTGGAACGCGCTGAAGTTCTTCGGTCCGGACGGGGCTCTGCTGAACGCGGCGAGGAACGGTGAGCTGCTCGACGTCTATCACGGCGTCGCCTTCGAACGCGCGACGTGGGATCGGCTGAATCCGGTGGACACGGCCTCGGACATCGAGGAGCGGTACCTCGGGTACCTCGCCAGCGCCCTCGACATCGGCCTGATCCGCGAGCGTGGCTTCAAGGTGGCGGTCGACTTCACCAACGGTGCGTGCGGGGCCCTCGGCTCGCGGTTCCTCGAGTCCCTCGGCTGCACGCTGCTCCCCGTGAACGCCGAGCCCACGGGCGAGTTCGCTCACGCGCCCGCACCCACCGCCGCCAACATGCGCCAGCTCGCCACCCTGGCCCCCCTCTTCGAGGCCGACCTGGGGGCGGCCCTCAACGTGGACGGCGACCGGATCGGGTTCGTCACCGGGGAGGGCACGGCGCTGTCGGAGGAGTACTCCCTGCCCCTGGTGGTCACACCCCGGCTGCGGCGCCGGCCCGGCCCCGTGGTGACCAGCTACTCGACCTCGGGCATGGTCGAGGCCCTGGCCCGGTCCCACGGCCAGCGGGTGATCCGCGGTCCCGTCGGGGAGAGCCACATCGTCGACCTCGGCCTCGCCGAGGAGGCGGTCCTGGCGGGCGAGGGGAGCGGGGGTGTCGCCGTGCTGCCCCTCGGCGTGGCCTATGACGGTCTGCTCGCTCTCGGCCTCGTCCTCGAGGAGATGGCCGCGAGCGGCCGGAGCCTGACCGAGCTTGCGGGGGGGCTCCCGCGGCTCTTCATGCGGAAGCAGGAGCTGCCCTGCCCGCCGACCCTGGTCTACCGGGTGATCGAGCGCTTCCGCCGCCACCACGCGGGAAGCGCTCCCGACTGCACCGACGGTGTCCGCCTGTCCTGGGACGACGCGTGGCTGCACGTGCGGGCGTCGGGCACGGAGCCGTTGCTCCGCATCATCGCCGAGGCCCCGACCCGGGAGCGCGCCGAGGCCCTCGTCGACGAGGCCTCGGTGCTCGCCCGGCGGATCACCTTCGGGCACGAGGGGAGCTGAGCCCATGCCGCAGCCCCTGTCGCTGAACATCGGGCCCTCGGGCGTGCGCGGGATCGTCGGAGAGTCCCTGACTCCTCAGCTCGTGACGAGCTTCGCCGCCGCCTTCGGGACATACTGCGGCGCCGGTCCCATACTGGTCGGCACCGACACGCGGCCCTCGGGCGAGATGGTGAAGCAGGCGGCCGTCGCCGGGCTGCTGAGCGTGGGATGCTCCCCCGTCGACGCCGGCGTCGTCCCCGTCCCGGCCCTGATGCTCCACGTGCGCGAGGCCGGCGCCTTCGGCGGCATCTACGTGGGCGGCAGCCACGGCTCCCTCGAGTGGAACGGGCTCCGGTTCATCGGCTCCGAAGGGCTGTCCCTTCGGGCCAACCAGGCGGCGGAGCTCACCGACCTCTACCACCAGGGCTTCTACCCCCGGGTGCGCGCCCGGGACATGTCCGAGGCCCAGGCCGACACGACCTCCGGCGAACGTCACCTCCGTGCGGTCGCCGGGGCCGTTGACGTCGAGCGCATCCGAGCGAGGAAGCTCACGGTCGCGGTGGACCCCCGGGGCGCCACCGCGTCCGGCCCGACGCTTCGCCTCCTCGAGGCCCTGGGCTGCGAGGTGCTGGCCGTCGACGCGGGTGCGGAGGGCGACTGTCCGGCCCAGGTGGAGCCGGACGGGGCGACCCTGGAGGCGCTCGGCGACCTCGTGCGTGGCTCGGGCGCGGACGTGGGCTTCGCCCAGGACGCGGACGCCGACCGGCTCGTGGTCGTCGACGAGAGCGGCATCCCTTTCGATCCCGATGTGACCGTCGTCCTCGTCGTCCAGCGCTGGCTCGAGCGGCAGGCGGGCCCCGTCGTGGTGTGCGTGTCGACCAGCCGCATGGTGGACGACGTGGCGGCCCGGTTCGAGTGTCCCGTCCACCGTTCCCGCGTCGGCGAGGCGCACGTGGTCGAGGCCATGAAGGAGCGCGGGGCGGAGGTGGGCGGCGAGGGCGACGGCGGCGCGATCGTTCTTCCCGTGAATCCCTGCCGGGACAGCTTCGTGTCCATGGCCCTCGTCCTGGAGTCGATGGCCATCTCGGGCCGGTCGGTCGGCGCGTTGCGGGCGCAGGTGCCCTCCTACTCGATGGTGAGGGAGCGCCTCCTCTGCGCGCCCAGGGACGTCGCCCCCTCGCTCCGTTTGATCAGGAGCCTCTTCCCCGGGGGGCAAATCGACCTCACCGACGGCGTGAAGGTGACATGGCCTGACCGCTGGCTGCTGGCCCGCTCGTCGGCCACCGAGCCCTGGATTCGCCTCGCCGCCGAGGCCCCCACCGAGGCCGAGGCCCGGTCTCTCGTGAACCGCGTCCTCGAGGTCCTCAGCCCGGGGGCTTGAGAGGCCGGGGGGCTCGGCTTGAACCGAACCAGGCGGATGGCGGCCATGCGACACACCCTGATTGCGTGCCTCCTGCTGACGGGAGTAGCCGCCGCACCGGCGGTGTCGCGGGAGGGCTCCGTGGCCCACGAGATGGTTGATCAGATCCGGTCGCACGAGAACGGGACCGCCCTCTGGTGGCTGGGCAACGCGGGCTGGCTGATCAAGTGGGACGGGCTCTTGATCGGCATCGACGTGGAGCTCGACATGGAAGAACGGGACGAGGCGCCGCCGATGACCGCCTCGCAGCTGGCCCCGCTGATCGACGTGGTCTTCGCGACGCACCACCACTCAGACCACTGCAACGTCCCGACGATCCGTACACTGGCCCGGGAAGGCAGACCCACGCTGGTCCTGCCCCGGCCGTGTCTCGAGCGAGTCGCGGAGGCGGGGATTCCGCAGGACGGCGTGATCGTCCCCCGGCCCGGGCAACCCTTCGAAGTCCGCGGCTTCGGCGTGGAGCCGACCCACGCCATTCATGGCAATCAGGACTTCACCGTGCTCACTCGAGAGGCCGACTTCATCGATTCCATCACCCACAATTGCGGGTACGTCCTCAACGTCCAGGGTCGGCGGTTCTTCCATCCCGGGGACTCGGTACTCACCGAGGAGCACCTGACGCTCGAGGGCATCGACGTCCTGTTCGTCTCCCCCACCGTCCACAACATGTACATCGACCGGTCCATGATCCTCATCAACCGCCTGGAGCCGGACTACATCTTCCCTCAGCACTTCGGGACCTACCGGCAGACCGAAGAGAACGCCTTCTGGACCCGTGGCTATCCGGACGAGCTGAAGCAGCGCCTCTCCCACGAGCTACAGAGTCGCTATCACAAGCTCGAGCAGGGAGAGATCTTCGTCATCCCCTGAGGGGCGACCGCTTCCTGCAGATACAGGCGCACTCGACCCCGAAGGTTTGTGTCGCCTCGGGGGCTCGGCGTGCACCGCCAGTCCGGCTGCGGGCCCGCAAGCTTCGAGCTGAAGCAGGGTCCTCTCTGGGGTCCCCCGCCCGCCGAGCCCCTTGGCCGCGCGGGGAGCCTTGTGCGCTCGACTTCAGTGACGAGGACACTAGCTGCGGATGCGGAGCGCCTCGAGGGCGGCGTCGAGCGAGGCCCGTACCGCGTCGGGAGCGGTCCCTCCGCGGAGCGACTTCGCCCGCACCGCCTCGTCCGGGTCGAAGAGCTGGTCGAGACACGCGGCCACCGCCGGCGAGGTCTCCTTCAACTCCTCGGCCGCGGTCTCTCGGAGGGTCCGTTCGCTCTTCCGGGCCTCGGCCACCAGCGCCCCCACGACCCCGTGGGCCTTGCGGAAGGGCAGCCCCTCGAGGGCGAGGGCCACGGCGAGGCCGGCGGCCATCATCTCCTCGCCCGCGGCGGCGGCCCGCATCGGCCCCGGCTTCTGCGAGAGGCCGGAGATCACCCCGGCCATCACCGCCACCGAGCCCATGGCGGCGTCGGCGGCGTCGAAGACCGCTTCCTTGTCCTCCTGCAGGTCCTTCTGGTAGCCCGCCGGGAGCCCCTTGAGAAGCGTGAGCAGCCGGACCAGGTCCCCGTCCACGCGCGCCGCCTTGCCCCGCACCAGCTCCAGTGCGTCCGGGTTCTTCTTTTGAGGCATGAGGCTGGAGCCGGTGGTGAAGGACTCGGGCAGCTCCACGAAGCCGTGCTCGGGGCCGGCGAAGTGGATGAGATCCTCGGCGAGGCGGGCGAGGTGCGTCTGGAGCATCGCGCAGGCCGACACGAACTCCACCGCGAAGTCCCGGTCCATCACCGCGTCGAGGGCGTTGGGGGAGATCGCCTCGAAGCCCAGCTCCCGGGCCATGGCCTCCCGGTCCAGGTCCAGCGCCGATCCCGCCAGCGCCCCCGAGCCCAAAGGCAGGACGTTCACCCGCGCCCGGGCGTCGCGCAGCCGCTGGTCGTCCCGCACGAGGGCCCACGCGTGCGCGGCGGCGAGGTGGCCGAAGGTGATGGGCTCGGCGGGCCGGGTGTGGGTGAAGCCGGGCATGACCGCGTCCGCCCCGGCCTGCCCCTGCTCCACGAGAGCGGCGACCAGGGCACGCAGCCCCCCGCGGAGCCGGTCGATCGTTCCCCGGATCCACAGCCGCAACGCGGTTACCGTCTGCTCGTTGCGGCTGCGGCCGAGGTGGGCCTGCCCCGCGAGCTCGCCCACGACCTCGCCGAGGCGCTCCTCGACGAAGCTGTGCACGTCCTCGACGTCGAGGTCGCGGTACTCCGGTTCCTTCAGCGAGCGCTCGAACACGGCGTCGAGACCCCGGTCCAGGGTCGCGGCGTCACCGGCGGGAATGGCCCCGCAGCGCCCGAGAGCACGGACGAAGGCCTTCGAGGCCGCGATCTCCTCGGCGAGCAGCCGGCGGTCGAAGGGGAACGACCGGTTGAACTCCCAGAACGCGGCGTCGGGGTCCGCGGAGTAGTTTCCGCCCCAGAGCTTCATGTCTCCCTCGTCGTGGTCACGTCCGGTAGTGGGCGTTGATGTCCACGTAGCGGTGGGAGAGGTCGGAGGTCCACATCCACCCTGCGGCCTCGCCCTCTCCCAGGCGGATGCGGATGCGCACCGGGTGCTCCTGGAGGGCCGCCGCCGCGTCCTTCTCCTCGTACGCGCGGGCGACGCCGTTCTCTGCCACCCACACGTCCCCGATCCAGATCGAGACCCGGTCGCCGTCGAGGGGTACGCCCGCGCGGCCGGTGGCGGCGAGGATGCGTCCCCAGTTGGGGTCGCCGCCGTAAAGCGCCGTCTTCACCAGGGGCGACTCGGCCACCACCCGGGCCACCCGGTCGGCGTCGTCGCCGGTGCGCGCCCCCTCCACCCGCACCTCCGCCACGCGGGTGGCGCCCTCCCCGTCGGCGACCAGCATCTCCGCCAGGCGGCGGGCCACCGTGGTCAGGGCGGCACGGAAGGCCTCGAAGTCCGGCCCCTCTCCCTCGATCGCGGGGGCCCCCGCCGCGCCGCTGGCCAGGACCACCGCGCAGTCGTTGGTGGACGTGTCGCCGTCCACGGTGATGCGGTTCAGGCTCTCGCCCACCGCCGAGACGAGGGCCCTCCGCAGGAGCGGAGGGGCGATCGAGGCGTCGGTGGTGAAGAAGGCCAGCATGGTGGCCATGTTCGGGGCGATCATGCCCGCCCCCTTGGCCATCCCGCCCACCCCGCAGGTCACGCCGGCGACCGCGACCTCGGTCGCGGCCTCCTTGGGCTTCGTGTCGGTGGTCATGATGGCCCGGGCGGCCGCGGCGCCCCCCCCCGGCGACAGCTGCCGCGCGGCGGCGGCGACGCCCGATCGCATCCTGTCCATGGGCAGGCGCACGCCGATCACCCCGGTCGACGCCACCACGACCTCCCCGGCCGCGCACCCGACCTCGCGGGCGGTGAGCTCGGCCGTTTCCCTCGCGTCGTCCAGACCCTCGGGGCCCGTGGCCGCGTTGGCGCAGCCGGAGTTCACGATGACGGCGCGGGCCCCTCCCGCGGCGAGGTGCGCGCGGGCCAGCGTGACCGGCGGCGCCGCCGTCCGGCTCGTGGTGAAGACCCCCGCCGCCGCGCACGTCTCGTCCGCCACCAGCAGGGCCAGGTCCAGTCCGTCCTTCTTGATCCCGGCCCGGACCCCCGCGGCGCGGAAGCCCCGCGGGGCGGTGACGCCGGTCGTCACTTCCTGTCGCCCTCGCGCTTGACGACGGGCCGAGTGATGTCCACCGCCTTCACGTCGACCGTCACCTGGTCCCGGGTCATGGCCCGCACCCGCTCCGGCAGACCGTAGAGCCGGATGAAGCCTCCAGCGTCGGCGTGGTCGTAGGCCATTCCCTCCCCGAAGGTCGCCAGGTCCTGGCGGTAGAGGCTCGCTTCGGACCGCCGTCCGGTGGCGTCGGCCACGCCCTTGTAGAGGCGGATCCGGACCTCGCCCGTGACCTCCTTCTCCGTCTCGTCCACGAAGGCGCCCAGCGCCTCGCGCAGGGTCGAGAACCACAGCCCGTCGTAGACGAGCTGGGCGTAGCGCACCGAGATCGACTGCTTGAAGTGCAGGGTGTCCCGGTCGAGGACCAGCCGCTCCAGCTCGCGGTGGGCCAGGTGGAGCACCGTCCCCGCCGGCGTCTCGTAGACGCCCCGCGACTTGATCCCGACCAGGCGGTTCTCCACGAGGTCGAGGCGTCCCACGCCGTGGGCCCCCGCCACCCGGTTCAGCGTCTCCACCATCTCCACCGGCCCCAGACGCTTGCCGTTGAGGGAGACCGGTACCCCCTGCTCGAAGGCGAGGATGATCGTCTCCGGCTCGTCCGGCGCGTCCATGGGGTCGACGGTGAGCTTGAACATCTCCTTCTTCGGAGCGTTCCACACGTCCTCCAGGTTGTCGCCCTCGTGGGACAGGTGCCAGAGGTTGCCGTCGCGGCTGAAGAGGTCCTTCTTCGAGCTCTCGACCGGGACCGAGTGCTTCTCGGCGTACTCGAGGGCGTCCTCGCGGGAGCGGATGTCCCACTCCCGCCAGGGCGCGATCACCGTGAGGTGGGGGGCGAACGCGCCGTAGGTCACCTCGAAGCGCACCTGGTCGTTGCCCTTTCCGGTGGCCCCGTGGGAGAGCGCGTCCGCGCCCTCCTCCAGCGCGACCCGGGTCTGGTGGTACGCGAGGAGGGGCCGAGCCAGGGCGGTCCCGAGGAGGTAGCGGTCCTCGTAGATGGCTCCCGCGGACAGCGCCTTGTAGCAGTAGTCGCGGACGAACTCCTCGCGGAGGTCCTTGACGATGCACTTGCTGGCGCCGGTGGCCACCGCCTTCCTCTTCACGGCCTCGTAGTCGTCGCCCTGCCCCACGTCGCCGCAGAAGGCGATGACCTCCGCGCCGCCGTAGTGCTCCTTCAGCCAGGGGATGATGATGGAGGTGTCGAGCCCTCCCGAGTAGGCCAGCACGACCTTCTTCACGCTGCTCATGTCTCGCTCTCCCTCATGTCATCCCGAGCCCGACGGCGGGGACGTCCGGGCTCGGGATCCTCCGTTACCGTCGTGGGGCGCGTCCGTTCCCGGGCGCGACGGCGAGCCCGTCGTGAGCCGGCGTCGGGAAGCGCTCCCCCTTGTTCAAGCACCCGCTCCTCCCGCCAGCACCTCGTCCAGCGCGTCGAGGAGCCTCTTCATCTCCGAGCGTTTCACCACCAGGGGAGGCAGCAGTCGAAGCACCTTCTCGCCCGACTTCACCGCCAGGATGCCCCGCTCGCGCAGCCCCTTCACCACCGGGGCCGCCGCGCCGCGGAACTCCACCCCGATCATGAGTCCCGTCCCCCGCACGTCGACGACCGCCGTCTTGTGTCGCTTCGCCAGCCGGCGCAGCCCCCGCGTCAGGTACAGTCCCTTTGCCCCGACGTCGTCGAGGAAGCCGGGCGCGCTCAGCCGGTCGAGGACGGCCAGGGCCGCTGCCGCCGCCACGGGATTCCCGCCGAAGGTGCTCCCGTGCTCGCCCACGTGGAGCGCCGGGGCCAGGCCCTCCCGCAGGAGGATCGCCCCGATGGGCAGCCCCCCGGCCAGGGGCTTGGCCAGGGTCAGGATGTCCGGCACCACCCCGGAGTGCTCGTACGCGAACATCTTCCCCGTGCGCCCGAGGCCGCACTGGATCTCGTCGAAGACCAGCAGCGCCCCCCGCTCGCGGCACAGGGACTCCAGCCCGCGCAGGAAGTCCGGGGTGGCGGGGCGGATCCCGCCCTCGCCCTGCACCGGCTCCACCATCACCGCCGCCGTCTTCTCGCCCACCGTAGCCGCCGCCGCCGCGAGGTCGTTCAGGGGGCAGAAGCGCACCCCGGGCACCAGCGGCTCGAACGGCTCGCGGTACTTCGCGGTCCACGTGGTCGAGACCGCGCCCATGGTGCGGCCGTGAAAGGAGTGCTCGAAGCACACGTACTCCGTCCGTCCCGCCTCGTGCCCGACGCGGCGGGCGAACTTCATGGCCCCCTCCCACGCCTCCGTCCCGGAGTTGCAGAGGAAGACCTTCGAGGGGAAGGCGAGGGAGACGAGCCGCCGGGCGAGCGCGCTGCCCGGCTCGGTGTGGTAGAGGTTGCTCGCGTGGATGAGCTTCTCCGCCTGCTTCTTGATGGCGCTCACCACCTTGCCGTCGCCGTAGCCCAGGGCGTTCACCGCGATGCCGGCGGCGAAGTCCAGCCACTCCTGGCCGGTGGCGTCCCACAGGCGCGCCCCCTTGCCCTTCACCATCACCAGGTCGCGGTCGTAGACGGGGAGGAGCGCGTCGCTCATGAGCTCACCTCGGTTCGTTGCGTGGCCGCGTCTCCGGAGAGGAGGCGCGTGCCGGAGAAGGCGCCGAGCAGGCGCGCCTTGCCCGCGATGACCACCTCGGGGATGCCGGCGGCGGAGGCCTCGAGGGCGACCCGCACCTTGAGGGCCATCCCGCCGGCGATGGTCCCGTCGTCGATCCGTCGCCGTGCCTCGTCCGGGGCCAGGGTCGCCCGCGTCTCCCCGTCCACCCGCACCCCGTCGACGTCGGAGAGGTAGACGAGGGCCTGCGCACCCAGCGCCCGGGCGATGCCGAGGGCGGCCTCGTCGGCGTTCACGTTCACCGCCTCCCCGGAGGGGCCCGAGGAGACCGGCGAGACCACCGGGAGCAGCCCCGCCTCCCAGAGGGCGTGCAGCGGGGCGGGGTCGACGGCCTCCGGCGTTCCCACCCGGCCGAGACCGCTCTCCAGGCGCGCGCGCACCAGGCCCCCGTCACGTCCCGAGAGGCCGACGGCGGGGGTGCCGGCGCCGGTGAGCCCCGCGGCGAGCCCCTTGTTCACGACCCCGGAGAGCACCATCTCCACCGCCTCCATCGCCTCGTCCGACGTGAAGCGCCGCCCGTCCACGAAGCGCGACTCGATGCCGAGGGCCGCGAGCACCCGCTCGATGTGGCGCCCCCCGCCGTGGACGAGCACCGCCCGCCCGTCCCGCTGGCGCACCTCCTCGGCCAGCGGGGCCACGAGCCCCGGGTCCTCGAGGGCGGGCCCCCCGATCTTGTAGACGCGGACGGTGCGCCCCGTGCTCATCTCGACGTCCCGCCCTTCTCGAAGGCCGAGGGCAGCCCCACGTCCTCCTCCCACCCCATCGCGAGGTTCAGGTTCTGCAGGGCCTGTCCGGCGGCGCCCTTCACCAGGTTGTCGATGGCGGAGAAGACGACGGCCCGCCCCGAGGCGGCGGCGTGCACGGAGATCCGGCAGTCGTTGGTCAGCGCCACGTCCGAAAGGCGCGGGGGGGCGTCCACCACGTGGACGAAGGCCGAGCCGTCGTAGGCCCCGGCCAGGGCCCGCCCCATCTCGGCGGGCGTCGCCTTCGTCCGCACGTGCAGGGCGGTGAGGATGCCCCGCTTCACCGGCAGCAGGTGGGGGCAGAACGTCAGCTCCAGGCGGTGTCCCGTCGCGTCCTCCAGGACCGCCTCGATCTCGCCGACGTGGCGGTGGGCGCGGCCCGGGGAGTAGGCGGAGAAGTCGTCCGTCACCTCGCAGAAGAGGAGGTTCTCCTTCAGCGAGCGGCCCGCCCCCGAGGCCCCGCTCTTGGCGTCGGCCACGATGCCGTCCGCCTCGACCAGCCCCGCACGGAGCAGGGGCACCAGCGGGAGGAGAACCGAGGTCGCGTAGCACCCGGGATTCGACACCAGGCGTGCCCCCCGCAGCCGGTCGCGGTAGACCTCACAGAGCCCGAAGACCGCCTGGCCCAGCAGCTCGGGGGCGGGGTGCTCCTGACCGTACCACCGCGCGTAGGCCTCCGCGTCGGGGAGGCGGAGATCGCCCGAGAGGTCCACCACCACCGCGTCCGGACGCACCTCGCGCAGCCGGGCCGCGTAGCGCGCGGCCACGCCGTGGGGCAGCGCCAGGAGGTAGGCGTCGGCCTCGGCCTCGAGCCCCGCCTCGTGGTCCAGGTGCCCGCTGCCGCTGCCGGTGGTGAAGGCGATCGCGGCCCGGGGGTGCTGCTGCAGGAGACGCACGATCTCCCGTCCCGAATAGCCCGTCGCCCCGAAGACCCCAACCCGCGCGCTCAACTCGCCCTCCGCAAAAAAAAACCGCCGGAGTCGCTCTCCGGCGGATCCTCGAAGGTCCCGTGGACTGTCGGCTTCGAACTAGTCCACCGGCCCCTCCCGCCGGACGCGGGGGCGCCTCACGCGGACCGCGGTGCCGTTGGCGGGAGCATGCAGCATGACAGGCTGGCATGATACGCCGCGCTCACCTTCTGTCAAGCGCCCTTCGGCCGCACGGCCGCACCCCTTCCGTCGATTCGGAGTGCGCCCGGGACCGGGACCGGGCTAGGATGAGGTGGAGGCTCCTCCATGAACGAGTACGCCCGCAGCCTGCCCCTGACCGACCTCTCGCAGGACGAGGCCGGGTTTCGACGGATGGTCGGCGATTTCGCGGACGAGAAGATCCGGCCTCGCGTCCACGACATGGACGAGGCCGAGCAGATCCCCCGCGAGGTCATCGACGCCTGCTTCGAGCTGGGGCTCATGGGGATCGAGATCCCCGAGCAGCACGGGGGGGCGGCCGCCCCCTTCTTCATGTCGATCCTCGCCGTCGAGCAGCTGGCCCGCGTGGACCCGTCGCTGGCGGTGCTGGTGGACGTCCAGAACACCCTCGTCAACAACGCGCTCCTGCGCTGGGGAACCGAGGAGCAGCAGGGCCGATACTCCCCCCGGCTGGCCTCGGAGTGGGTGGGCGCCTACGCGCTGAGCGAGGCGGACTCCGGATCCGACGCCTTCGCCCTCAAGTGTCGGGCCGAGGACGGGGGAGACCACTACCGCCTCACCGGCCAGAAGCTGTGGATCACGAACGCCGCCGAGGCCGAGCTGTTCATCGTCATGGCCACCGTCGACCCCTCGAAGGGCTACAAGGGCATCACCAGCTTCCTCGTCGAGCGCTCGTGCCCCGGGCTGACGGTGGGGAAGAAGGAGCTGAAGCTCGGCATCCGGGCCTCCTCCACGTGCGAGCTGATCCTGGATGGCTGCCGGGTCCCGAAGGAGAACGTCCTCGGCGAGGTCGGCAAGGGCTACAAGATCGCCATCGAGACGCTGAACGAGGGCCGCATCGGCATCGGCGCCCAGATGGTGGGCCTGGCCCAGGGGGCCTTCGACCTCGCCATCCGCTACTCGCAGGAGAGGCAGCAGTTCGGTCGGCCGATCGCGGAGTTCCAGGCGCTGCAGTTCGAGCTGGCCGAGCTGGCCACCCAGATCGAGGCGGCGCGGCTGCTGACCTACAACGCCGCCCGCCTGCGCGACATCCGGCTGCCCTTCGTCAAGGAGGCGGCCATGGCGAAGCTGTTCGCCTCGCGCACCGCGGAGCGCGTGGCCTCGAGCGCCATCGAGGTCCACGGGGGCTACGGCTTCACCCGGGAGTACCCGATCGAGAAGTACTTCCGGGACCAGAAGGTGGGCCAGATCTACGAGGGCACCACCAACATGCAGCTCACCGTCATCGCCAAGCAGATCCTCGGAAAGATGACCTGATCGGCGCGATCGCGCCGACGAGGTCATCCTGGGAGACGACCGGCCCACGAAGAATCGGGGACACGACCCGATTCCGGGCTTCGATCGCGGGAAATCGGGATTGTGTCCCCGATTCTCCCGATTCTCAGAAGATCCCGAGCGCGACGAGCGGACGACGCGCGCTCGGGATGAGGCTAGATCAGCGGCTGGTCCGCGGTGTAGTCGAAGTGGATGACCCTCTTCCAGCCCGGCAGGATCTCCACCTCGCGCTGGTAGTTGAGGAAGATCCGCCGGCTGTGCTCGGTGGTGTCGACTCGGAAGCTGTTGGGCTTCACCCACTCGGTCAGGCGGCGCTCGTGGACCTCCTTCATCAGGAGCTCCTTGACCGCCTGCTCCTCAGGCATGCCCCGGGGCAGCTGGTACCGGGGCGTGCGGCAGATCTCCTCGACCTTGTCCGTGAAGTCGTAGTGCGCGTAGTAGACGGGGATGAGGTTCCAGGCCGCCAGCCCGGCCGCGATCAGCAGGGCGAAGAAGATGAAGGCGCTCATCCTTCCCTCGCCTCTCTCGCTCGTCCGACGCATGTGCCTCCTCTCGGCCATCCGACGCGGCCGTCAGCGGATCACGTGGAAGAAACGACCCCAGCGCGTCCTTGCGAACGCGGAGAAGGTGTCCTTGACCCAGTCGATCCACCCGGTCCGATGGTACTCCTCCCGAGTGGCCTCGTAGGACCAGTACACGAGCAACGCTCGCCCCTTCACCTGGTCGATGGGCAGGAAGCCCCAGAACCGGCTGTCGCGGCTGTTGTCCCGGTTGTCCCCCAGGACCAGCAGCTCGCCCTCGGGCACGACCTGGGGCCCCCAGCTGTCGCGGATCCCCTCGGCGCGCAGCCCATACTCGGGGTCGTCGCGCGGGCGCGGGGGCTCGAGGAAATGGGCGTAGGGCTCGTCGAGGGGCTTGCCGTCGACGTAGACCGTCTTGTTCCGGATCTCGACCGTCTCGCCCGGCAACCCGATGACCCGCTTGATGAAGTCCCGCTCGGGCGTCTCCGGGAACTTGAAGACCACCACGTGCCCCCGCTCGATGGGACGCTTGGCGAGCAGCACCTCCTCCAGCGGGCCCGCGGACGGCGAGTACACCAGCTTGTTCACGAGGAGGTGGTCGCCGATGAGCAGGTTGGGCTCCATGGAGCCGGTGGGGATCTTGAAAGCCTGGACCGCGAAGGTCCGGATGAACAGGGCCAGGATGACCGCGACCACGATGGACTCGAGGTACTCGCGGGCCACCGATTTCTTGAACGCGGGGCGAACCTCGGGCTCGTCACTCATCGTTTCCATTCTAGCTCACCCCGCTCACTCATCCACCCGGAGCACGGCCAGGAAGGCCTCCTGGGGGATGTCGACCGTCCCCACGCGCTTCATCCTCTTCTTGCCCTCCTTCTGCTTCTCGAGCAGCTTGCGCTTGCGGGTGATGTCGCCGCCGTAGCACTTGGCGGTCACGTTCTTCCTCAGGGCCTTCACCGACTCACGGGCGATGACCCGGGAGCCGACGGCGGCCTGGATGGCCACGTCGAACATCTGTCGGGGGATGATCTTCCGCATCTTCTCGACCAGGGTCTTGCCCCGCTGGTAGGCCGTCTCGCGGTGGACGATGAGCGAGAGGGCATCCACCGGATCGCCGTTCACGAGCACGTCGAGCTTGACCAGGGGAGACACCCAGTGTCCGCTGAACTCGTAGTCGAGGGAGGCGTAGCCGCGGGAGGCGGACTTCAGCCGGTCGTAGAAGTCCAGGAGGATCTCGGCCAGGGGCAGGTCGTACTGGATCATCACCCGGGTGGTCGTGATGTACTGGATGGCTTTCTGGATGCCTCGTTTGTCCTGGCAGAGCTTGAGGATCGGCCCCACGTGGTCGTTGCCGGTGAGGATGGTGGCGGTGATGACCGGCTCCTCGATGGCCTCGATCCTTCCCGGCTCCGGGAGCCGGGCCGGGGAGTCGACCTCCACGACGTCACCGTCGGTCTTGAGCACCCGGTAGCGGACCGAGGGCGCGGTCACGAGGAGGTCGAGGTCGAACTCCCGCTCGAGGCGCTCCTCGACGATCTCCATGTGGAGAAGACCCAGGAAGCCGCAGCGGAAGCCGAAGCCCAGGGCGGCCGAGGTCTCGGGCTCGTAGAAGAACGACGAGTCGTTCAGGCGCAGCTTCTCGAGGGCGTCGCGGAGCTCCCCGTACTGGTCGGAGTCCACCGGGTAGAGCCCGGCGAACACCATGGGGGGGGGGAACTGGTGAGAAGAAAGGAAAAAAACCGAGGGATCCCGTTCGAAGATGTGCTGGGTGCCGTTGCCGTGATGAAGGTCCCAGTCCACCACCATCACTCGCGCCAGCCCCATGGCCGTGCGCGCCGCCATGCTGCCGATGGCCACATTGTTGAAAATGCAATAGCCCATTGCCCGGGTCCGCTCGGCATGATGGCCGGGTGGACGGGCCAGCACCAGGGCATGGGACAGGGTTCCGGCAACGACTCTCCGGATCGCCTCGATGGTACCGCCGACGGCCATGACCGCCACCGGGAAGGAACGGTTACAGGTCAAGGTGTCCGCGCTGAGCGCCGACGACGGACAGGTCTCGGTAGCCTTGACCTGGTTCAGATAGGACGGGCTGTGTACGAGAAGGATCTCTTCGTCTGTGGCCGCCGGCGGGGCAATGGTCGTGAATCGGCGGTTTACCAATGGATCCTGTAAACGTCGATAGAGGGGTTTGAGCCGACGGGGGTGATCCGGGTGGCCTTCATCGGTCACATGCTCAAGATAGACTGGGTCCCAAACCACGCCAGTACCCGTCATCGTCGATGATCTCCGGTCTTGGTTGGTTCCAGCGGCTCGGGCACCGTCAACACACTGCAGGGAGAGCGGCGCAGCAGCGCCTCAGTCGTAGAGCCGGATATCCATCGGCTCACTTTGCCGGAACGGCGCACACCCACGACGATCACATCCGACGACCGATCCCGGGCAATTTTCAGGACCATCTCTTGGGGAACGCCGGGGGCGATCGCCACGGAAAGCTGATCCGCATGGGGAAACAACCGCCGCCCCTGTTCGTGCAGCCGACGGTCCAAGCGTTCCTGAAGCGCCTGCTGGACCTGGCCATAAGATACGGCATCGGAATCCGTCATCACCGCTTCCATGGGTCCTTCCATGGCATGAACCATGTGTATTCGTGAAGCGGCCGCCGACTGCAGCAAGGTCAGCAGTGGGGCCATTCGCTGCCAGTAGCCGTGGCTGTCGCAACTGACAACGGCTGAACGAAAGCCGTCGAACCGGTCGTGGTCTTCATCCTCGCCCGGTTTGACAACCAGCATGGGGCAGTTCAGTGCACGCGTCATGCGTTCCACCACCGTGCCGATGAAAAACCGACGAAACCCGGATACGCCGTGGCTGGCGGAAACCACCAGACTCGGGACCTGACTGTTGACGAAGGCGACGGTCTGCTCCACCGGTTCACCGAAACGCACCACCGCCTCCCAGTCTACGGCGGCGTCTGCCATCAGCGCTTGAATCTGCTGCCGGGCGTCGTCGGTGAGATGAGCCAGGTCTCCTCCCCGCTCGAACACCGCTGTCGGGTGCACCTCGTCCTGGGGGTCGTGCACCGAGTGGATCAAGTATAGGCGCAAGCCGGCCCGCCGTGCAATCGCCACGCCGTGGCGGACCACCAGTGGGCTGAAGGGAGAGAAATCGACCGCGCAGACGATGGCTTGGATGGTCATCGGCATGATGGGATTCCTTTGTGTGCAGCATGGGCAGGCTCGTGATGAGACGGAAAATGAAGATGGCCCGATTCGCGCGCTGCCAATAAATTGTAAGGAAAAGGGGGCGTCCGTGTCAATCTGAATATTGGAGGGTGGTTTCCTCTGAGCGTTGAACCGTCGGCCTGAGCCGCCATCACACGCCGATGCCGATGCCGGGAAGCTTGGATTTCGCGAGGTTCGCTCAGGCCCTTGCCAGATTCTTCAGCCGCGTCAGCACCTCCCAGGAAAACTGCTCGCTCCGGCACGGAAAGACGGCGTTGTTGGTGAAGATCGGATCAGCCTCCAGATCGTAGCGCGATGCGGCCACGGCCTGCGGCCACATGGGTGTGCCGGGAATCGGCGTGTAGTGGGCAATCACCGGGGTGATGCCGGCCTGTTTCACCAGGGCAATGGAGTCCTCGACCCCCGTAAAATCCTGACCGGGAAGTCCGACCAGCAGGTAGGCACCCACCTGGCGGGCACCGAACCCGGCCGCCTTGAGATGCCCGACCGTCCGGACGAACTCTGCCTCGGTCACCTTGCGATCCATGGTCTGCCGCCCTTCGAATGCCGTGGTTTCCAGGCCCAGTCGAATGGTGTGGAACCCGGCCCGAAACATCAGCCGGGCAAGGGGGCGGGTGATCTCCCGGATATGCAGGGCGTTGGGGGTGTGAAAGCGCACGTTGATGCCCGCTGCAACAATCCCCTCCAGCAGAGGTGTAATGTGCCGTTCGGCATCGACCAGCAGGGCGTCATCGTAAAAGGCAAAGTCGTCGACCCCGTGGTTCGCATGCCAGTGGACGATTTCATCCACGACCGACGCAGGTCTGCGGCGCATCCGTCGGGGCTGAAGCCGGTGGGAGGCGCAATAGGCGCACTTGAACGGGCACCCGCGTGAGGTCAGCACCGGCGCATGAACTAGGCGGTGTTCGAGGTCCAGGGTCGGCCGCGGCAACACATCCAGGTCCAGTGGGTCGAAGCGCGGTGTAGGCGACCAGCCGGTGAGTTCGCCCACTAGCGGCAGAATGATGCTTTCGCCCGGGCCGCTCACCACCCGATCCGCACCGCAGCTATGTCTCGCATGATCTTCACACAAGCTGGCATAGACACCGCCCAGCACCAGCGGCACATCCGGGAGGACCGACTTGACGACGTCGATCGTTTCACGGACGCCCGGATACCAATAGGTCATCAGGGAGGTGACCAGCACCAGATCCGGCGGATCCAGCGAGGCCAGATCTTTTCTGAGCCAATCGACAGGAATGCCGTAGCGGCAGTAATTGCGCGGGATGTCATCGAGTCCCTTCGGTTTGGCAATGACAGACTTCAGGTAAGGACCGCGCCCACAACGTGCAGGCGTCAACGACCCTGTTGCGGTGAGGGGGTGGAATCGGTCCAGGCAATCCAGGTAGGAAATCCGGGCACCGTGATCGCGCAAAATCCCCCCCAGGGTCAGTAACCCCAGCGGTTTGGCCCAGAAATCAAAGGCAGCGAAATCGTGAATCCAGGGGTTGACCAGCAGGATGTGGGGTGCGTGGGAGGGTTTCATTTAGCCACTGCGTCATAAGGCCTTGGACCAAACATTGTTTTCCTAAACCGTGGTAGAGGGAACTCAATCGTGATTGTTCAGAAATGGTAGATTGGGCGCCGGAGCAAGGCCGCAGCGATTTTGCAGCCGCAGGCGTAGCCCGGCTACGTTGAGGATTGCAAAATCGTGAGAACGCGGCTCTGGTGCTCAAGATGCCGTTTCTGAATAACCACGTTAGATGGCGTCGGGAAAATACGTCATCGAAATCTTTTTCAGCTCCTGGCGGCTGAACAGCAGCTGGTAGGTTTGCACCCCTGCTTTTTCGGACATTTTTCGAGCCGTGTTCCGGCAGTCCTCTTCGCTCTTGCCGTGGATCATGGTGTACAGATTGTATGGCCAGCCGTCGGCCGGATCGCGGCGATAGCAGTGGGAAACGGCCCGAAACGAGGCCATGATTTTCCCCACCGCTTCGATACGATCCTCCTCCACCTGCCAGGCGGTCATGGCATTGGCCTGAAACCCTGTCTTCTGATGACGCAAGGTAGCCCCGAAACGGCGGATCACGCCTCGGTCGGTTAGATCTTCGAGGGTCTGGATGAGGGTCTCCTCGGAGACGCCGATCTCTTCGGCCAGCACCCGGTAGGGGCGCGGCACGATGGGAATGTCCCCCTGGATGGATGCAATGACTTTTTTTTCAAGGTCGGTGAGCATGGACGGTTTTATGGATGGTTATCACCGGGTTGTCAAGGACATAGTGGGTCAGTGCTCGGGAAACAACCCATGAATCTCCGCCTCGCTGGCGCCGCAGACGCCTCTCTCGGTGATAAAGCCGGTGACCAGCCGCGCCGGGGTGACGTCAAAGGCGAAGTCAGCCGCCGGACTGGATTCAGGGGGCACCAGGACGCGGGTGACCCGTCCGTCGGCCAGTCCCTGGATGTAGCGCACCTCGTCCGGATTGCGTGCTTCGATGGGAATCTCTTTCACCCCGTCGGTCATGGTCCAGTCGAAGGTGGAAGACGGGAGGGCCACGTAGAAAGGGATGTGGTTGTCCCTGGCCGCCAGCGCCTTGAGGTAGGTGCCGATCTTGTTGGCCACGTCGCCGGTGCGGGTGGAACGGTCGGTGCCCACGATCACCATATCCACGCGACCGTGCTGCATGAGGTGGCCGCCGGCGTTGTCCGTAATCACCGTGTGGGGCACCCCGTATTTGCCCAGTTCCCAGGCGGTCAACCGTGCGCCCTGATTCAGTGGACGGGTTTCATCCACCCATACGTGCAGATCCACGCCGCGGTTGAATGCTTCGTAAATGGGAGCGGTGGCCGTACCGTATTCGATGCAGGCCAGCCAGCCGGCATTGCAGTGGGTCAGAACGTTGACCGTTGATCCGTTTTTCCTGCGGCTGATGGCTTCGACAAGTTCGGCACCATGGACGCCGATACGGCGGCAGTTCTCCACCTCCTCCTCCGCAATCACGGCGGCCTCGGCGCGGGCGGCGTCGATGCGCGCCGCTGGTGAGACGGCGGCAAGCACCTTTTCAAGCACCCGATCCACGCCCCAGGCCAGATTCACAGCCGTAGGCCGGGCAGCCTTGATCCGTTTGCATTCCCGAATGATGAATTCCTCATGATCCGAAGCCGACTTGCCATTCACGGCCGCAATCATCACCCCGCAGGCGCCGGTGACGCCGATCAGCGGTGCACCCCGGACGAACATCTCCCGGATGGCGTGGATCACCTGGTCCACCGTGGTCAAATCGGCCACGACAAACCGGTGGGGCAGTTGGCGCTGGTCGATCACCTTCACGGTGATGTGGTCTTCATCCAGCCATATGGGCCGGATCTGTTTTCCGTCGACGATCATATCCCGATCCTATTCAGATTTTTTTCGATAGTTTCCACGATGTGTCTGCCACAGGAAGTGATTACCACAAATGGACGCCATTGAAAAGAAAGGTACCCCGCCGCAGCCCTGCCAGGATTTCGAAAGCCATCCGGTCACCCGAACATAATATCTTGACATCAAGATATATTTTCTTATCTTCATCCCATGGTAACCGGATCACACATACGGCTCGTATTATGGAAAGCGGCAAAAGCGGTGGATCGGGTAGATCGCGACAGCATTCGTAAAACCGGTCTGATCCTTTCGGACTTTGCCATCATGGAGGTGCTCTTGCACAAGGGGCCTTTGCCCATCAATCAGATTGGTGAAAAGGTGCTGCTGAGCAGCGGTTCCATGACAGCCGCCGTCAACCGGCTGGAGATGGTGGGGCACGTACGGCGCATGCAGGACCCATCGGACGGCCGCTGTTTTTACGTCCACCTGACGAAGAGCGGTCGTCGTCTGGTATCCAAGGCCTTCCGGCAACACGCCCAAAACCTTGAAAAGGCAGCTGGTGCACTCACCGACGATGAGCGGAACGAACTGGTGCGTCTGCTGAAAAAAATCGGCTTTCGAGCCCAGCAGATGACCCTGGGCGACTGTTTTTTTGACCTTTCATCTTGATCTCAACACATACGATGAGGTGCAAGGATGCATACATTGAAAGACAACCCCCCCATCAGCGGCATTCACCATATCACCGCTGTGGCCGCATCGGCCGCAGACAATTTCCGTTTCTACACCCGTGTACTGGGGCTGCGACTGGTCAAAAAGACCGTCAACTTCGACGATCCGTTCACTTATCATCTCTACTATGGCGACGACACGGGCAGCCCCGGCACCCTTCTCACGTTCTTCCCCCGGGAGGGGCTTCCCCAGGGGAAACCCGGGACCGGCATGGTCTCCGCCATCGCCTTTGCCATACCCCGCGCCTCGGTCGATCATTGGACCCGACGCCTGGCCGAACAAGGCGTCACCCTTGCCGCAGAAAGTCGTTTCGGAGAACCGGTCATCCGGTTTGCCGATCCCCACGGCCTGCCCCTGGAACTCATCGGGATACCGCCGGGTGACGACCTGAGTGGGCGAACACCGGATTCCCAGGCGGCAATCATCGGATTTCATTCAGCAACCTTGCTGATAGACCGGATCGATGCCACGCAGAGAATCATCGTTGACGGTATGGGCATGACGCCCGACCAGCATGAGGGCAACCGCTGCCGGTTTGCCATGCAGGACGAACGCGCGCCCGGCCATCTGTTGGATGTGATCGTCGACCCGTCTGCCGGCAGGGGACGGTCCGGCGGCGGGCACCGTCCACCACATCGCCTTTCGTACCCGGGACAGCCGGGAACAACTGGTATGGCGGCAACAGCTCCAGCGGCACGGCGTGTCCGTCACCGACGTTCGCGACCGTACCTACTTCCAGTCCATTTATTTCAACGAACCGGGCGGTGTTCTCTTCGAAATCGCCACCGACCCGCCGGGGTTCAGGGTGGATGAAGATCTTAACGATCTGGGGACCACCCTGATGCTGCCGGCCCGATACGAACCCTTGCGCGGGCAAATCGAGGAGCGTCTGCCGCCATTGGAATCACCCGATGGGGTGAAAAAGGAGAAAGATCATGCAAATCAATACCATCCAAAAAATCTCGGCGCAAGCGGTCAACCGGTGGGTCGCTGAGAAAAACCCTTCATCCTGATCGACACCCTCACCAGTGACCATTTCAAGGCGATCCATCTTCCGGGGGCACGTCATGCCTGCGTCTTCGAGGTGAGCTTCCTCGATCAGATCGCAGCCATCACCACGCACAAGCATGCCCGCCTCGTACTTTATGGCGCCAGTGAGAAAAGCATGGATGCGGCAGTCGCCGCGGAGAAGCTGGCGCGGGAAGGTTTTGACAATCTGTATATTCTCGACGGCGGCATCAACGGCTGGCAGGCGGCGGGATATCCGGCTGAAGGGGAGTCTGCCGACACCCCTCCCCCACCTGAACAGCTGCTGGCGTTGCAGGACGGTAACTACTCGGTCGACACTGATCAAAGCGCGGTCGAATGGGCCGGCCACAATCCCAATACCAACGATGACGGCACGGTACGCATCAAAAAGGGAGAAATCAGGGTGACAAACGGCAAACCCGTCGGCACATTCGAGATCGACATGAATGCCATCGAAAACAAAAGCCTGGCAGGAGACGAATCGCAGCCGGTGCTGATATCCCACCTCAAATCAGATGATTTCTTTTTTACCCGGCTATTCCCCACGGCAACCTTCACGATCAAATCGGGCACGCCTAAAAAAGTGCCGTATGTCAGCGCACCCAACGTCGATGTACAGGGTGAACTGACCCTGAGAGGCGCCAAGGCAGGCTTGTCCTTTCCCGCCACGGTCTACCAGGCCATAGATGGTACGATCACGGCCAAGGCCCGTTTTG
>CAWKAS010000011.1:0-37637 GCA_963847655.1 uncultured Acidobacteriota bacterium
CCGAGGCGTGTTCCTGCCGAAAGCGCCATGCGGCCACCCCGCAGGAGGGCGTTACGGGGCCAAGCCTATTCCTGTTTCGGCCAGACGGCCAGACGAAAGTGGCGTGAAGGTCGAGATCCAACAGGAAGGGCTGACTCGCGGCAAGAGGCCTGGCCTCGACAGGGCCATCTGCCGGATCGGGGGGACAGTGGTCTTGTCCGGCCAGCCATCCCAGGCTCGGGCCCACTCCTCGGCCGTTGACAGCCGAGCATCTTCATGACCATTGTGGTCACATGAAGGCCGGCGTCGCGGAGCTGAAGGCGAGCCTGAGCCGCTACCTGGAGCGGGTCAGGGCCGGCCACGAGGTCGTCGTGACCGATCGAGGTCGGCCCATCGCGAAGATCGTCCCCATCGCCGCCGAAGAGCGGCGGAGAACGCGACGCCCACAGCTCGTCCGCGACGGGCTGCTCGTGCCCGGACGCGGTCGGGTCCGCGCATCGTTGCTCCGGCCGCCGGCAGGAGAGACCAGCGAGGGACGAGCGGTGGTCGACGCTCTTCTGGAGGAGCGGCGCGAGGGACGCTGATGTTCTGGGACAGCGCGGCCGTCGTCCCGCTGCTGATCTCCGAGCCCCGATCGTCCGAGATCCTCACCCTCCTGCGCTCGGATCGGGCCCCGGCGATCTGGTGGGCCAGCCCGGTCGAGTGCCAGTCGGCGCTTCATCGCCGGCGGCGCGAGGGGGTCATCTCCCCGACACCTCTCGCCGAAGCCCTCGCTCGTCTCGAGCGGCTCACGGAGGACGTCGACGTCGTGGCACCGACCGCCGCAGTGCGCGAGCGAGCCGGTCGGGCCCTCGGGGTGCATCCGATGAGGGCCGCTGACGCGCTTCAGCTCGCGGCGGCCCTCGTGTGGTCGGGCGAGGCGCCGGCCGACGAGGCCTTCATCTGCCTCGACGAACGTCTCCGCGAGTCCGCGAGGCAGGAGGGCTTCCGGGTTCTCCCGGATCGCCTGTAGCTCCAGGAGCCTCCAGGCCTACCGGCCGGTCGAGCTCAGGCGCTCGAGCTCGGCGAAGCAGTTGTGGGCGAGCGCAAGGGTGGGAGCGGATCAGTCGGGAGACGGACGCAGCTGCGCCTTCTTGTCGGCCAGGAGCTTCTGGAAGCGCGGGTACTCCCGGAGGGGATCGAGGGCTGGTTCGTAGCGCAGGTACCCGTACGACATCCACGAGGGAATCGGGGCGAGGGACTCGAGCAGTTCGAGGGCCTTCTCGTGCTCTCCTGCGGTCGTGTAGGCCTCGGCCAACCAGACCAGCACGACAGTCCTATCCCCCGCACCGTACTGGGAGCGCGGCACCACTTCGACAACCTGGTCCGCCGCGCGGATGGTGTCGGCCCTCCGCCCCAGGCCGGCGTAGGCCTGGGCGAGCCGCATGCGAAGGAACAAGTTCTCCGGTTGCTCCGACACGGCGTCTACCAGGATCGCCACCGCGGCCTCGTAGGACCTGCGGGCGCTACCTGGACGCTTCATGAGCCGGTTGAGGAAGCCCTCAGTGACTTCTTTCCAGCCCAGCCCGAGCGAGACCGTCATCGCGTCGGCTCTGGCGGCCGCGAGGTGGTCCAACGCTGCCTGGTAGTTCCTCTCCCTTCGCTCGAGGTCCACCCAGTAGATGTAGAAGAAGTACTGGTCGACCTCGGGTGAGCTTTCCAATGTCGTCCGCGCTCGGTCCAGCCGACCCTGCTCCATGTAGCTCGCGGCCTTCCCGACGTAGGCCCTGGACCTGTCTGGAGCCAGCGAGATCGCGATGTCGTAGTAGCGATTCGCCTCCGCATACCGACCTAGAAGACGCAGCGTGCCGCCGAGTCTGCTGGCGAGGTCTGCTCTTCGAGGATCGAGCGCAAACGCCCTCTCAAGGTGAGCAATGCCTTCGTCGAACTGCCCGCGGCTCATTTGCAGGTTGCCGATGGCGGTCGCTGCTACACTGTCGTTGGGGCGCCGCCGGCTGACGAAGAGGAACTCCTCGAGTGCGCGCTCTCGGTCACCGTCGGCGGCCAGGTCGTACTGGCCGAGGGCCAGGTGGGCGTCGGGAGATTCCGGCTCCAGAGCAAGGGCACGATCCACGGCCTCGCGGGCCATTGAGAGACGTTCGGGTGTCCGATCGTATTGGGACAGATAGAGGTGCGCCCGAGCCAGCGAGGCGTGGGCCGCGACGAATGAAGGGTCGAGCTCCACCGCTCGCTCGAACGACTGAACGGCGAGCGAGAGCGATTCTCTCGTCGCGTCGGGATCGTTCAGGTGCTCCAGTCCCCTCAGATACGCCTGATAGGCCTCCAGGCTCTCGGTGGGTCGCGCCGCGAGGGCTTGCTGCTCCTCCGGGATCAGCGTGATGCCCAGTTCTTCGACGACCGCGCCCGCGATCTCGGACTGTGAGGCGAAGACGTCCTCCAGGACGCGGTCGTAGCTGTCGGCCCAGAGATGGGTGTCGTCGCTGACGCGGATGAGCTGGGGTGTGATGCGAACGCGTCCCGGACCGTCACCGCGACGGTCCCAGCGGACCGTGCCCTCCAGGACGAATCCCACGTCAAGGTCCTCGCCGATCTCCTTCGTCGTCTTGCCGGTCCGGTCATACTGGACGGCGCTCGTGCGCGAGATCACCCCCAGGCCGCTCACCTGGGCGAGCCGGCTCGTGATCTCGTCGGTGATCCCCGCGGCGAAGTAGGCGTCTTCGGGGGCCCCCAGGTTCTCGAAGGGGAGGACGACCAGCCGCTTCTGCTCGGTCGGGGCCTCCGACACCGCGGCCTGGGGCTCGCCCCGGGGCCGCAGCCACTGGTATCCGGCCACTGCGGCCAGTACAGCGAGAGCGACCGCGACCGCCCACAGCTCGCGACGACCCCTGGGCGGGGCACCGCCAGCTGGGGAGAGAGCCTCCAGGTCGAAAGCCAGGTCCCGGGCCGACTGAATGCGCTCTTCCGGGCTCTTCTCCAGGCATCGCCTCACGATGCGCTCCAGGTCTGGCGGGACCGTACCCGCCGCCCCCTGGATCTCGGGCGGGTCTCGGTTCAGGACCGCCGAGAGCGAGTCGGCAGGGGTGTCGCCCGAGAAGGCACGCCGGCCCGACAGCATCTCGTAGAGAATTGCTCCCAGGGAGAAGAGGTCCGACCGCGCGTCCGCGGGTCGCCCCCGCGCCTGCTCGGGCGACATGTACCCCGCCGTCCCCATCACCAGCCCCGGCTCCGTGGCAGTCGTGTTCTGGCTGTCGCTGGTGTCGCCAGTCTCGACCGGGCGAGTCAGCTTCGCCAGACCGAAGTCGAGGATCTTGATCTGGCCGTCCTTCGTGACGAAGAGGTTCTCGGGTTTCAGATCCCGGTGAACGACGCCCCGCTCGTGAGCGGCGGCGAGCCCGCGGCAGATCTGCACGCCGTAGTCCACGACCTTGCGCGCAGGAAGCGGGCCTCGCTCCAGGACGTTGCGGAGCGTGCGACCCTCCAAGAGCTCCGTGACCGCATAGGGGACGCCGTCGTGCGTGCCGACGTCGTGGAGGGCGAGGATGTGGGGGTGGTCGAGGGAGGCGACGGTGCGCGCCTCGGTCTCGAAGCGCCGGAGCCGGTCGGGGTCGGAGGCGCGATCCTCCGGGAGGATCTTGAGCGCCACGTCACGCCCGAGGCGGGAATCGCGGGCGCGGTAGACCTCCCCCATCCCCCCGGCCCCGAGCGGGGCCAGGATCTCGTAGGGGCCGAGGCGTATTCCTGCCGGCAACGCCACGAAGCCTCCCTGCTGGATGAGCTACGGCGAGGGTATTACCGTTTCAGCGAGAGTTCCAGCCGAACCTGGTCGTTGCGGGGCTGCCTCTTCTCGGCCGAACTCGACGTGCAGGGGGCAGGCCGCACAGGCCCGGCGTTTGAAGGGAACGCCCCGCCTCGACCCTGAAACCCGAGGCCAACGAGGAGGGATTCCCGAATCGCCTTCATTCGCTGTGAGGAGAGGTTGGCGATGAGCGCGGCGAGGCGGCCCCGATCGACCGTCTGGACATGATCCTGCGTGAGGATGACGACGGGGCGCTTCTTGTCGGGTCGTGCGAAGCGATACCAGCGGACCTCGCCGCGCTTTCAGTCGGGCCACACCTGCTCCGAAGCCTGATCATCGAGCTCGCCCCGCCGGACGGGCTGAGCCTCGTACCCGCGGCGATGCCGACGCTCCCTCTCGAGGGTCGCGAGGCGTGACAATGCATCCTGCAGAGCCTTCCGGGTAAAGCCGGATCGTGTCGTGCCGAGCTTCCGCGCCGCCTGGTCCACACGAGCGACGAGCTGCTCATCGAGGGTCATCTGAACGGTTCTCATGACGCCATCTCATCGCTATTTCAATGTGCGCCAATCCACATCACCGGAAGGGGCCGTGGTTCTGGGGATGGCCGTCGGAAGCAGCCGGCCAACCGATCGCGTCACGACCCCAGAAGCGCGCGGATCTGCCGCTCGAGCGATTCCAGCTTGTTCGCGACAACATCCCAGACGATGTCGAGATCGACGCCGAAGTAGGCGTGGATGAGCACGTCCCGGAGACCGGCAATCTTCTGCCACTCGACCTCCGGTTTCGCGGCACGCACCTCGTCGGGGAGCCGCTTCACGGCCTCCCCGATGACTTCGAGATTCCGGAGCACGGCGTCGACCGTCTTTCGATCCTGGCCAAAGGACTCCCGAGACACACCGGCCGTGTAATCCCGGATGGCCTCAATCGCCTCGAGGATGTCCTCGAGGTAGACCCTAGAGTCCCGGGGCATAGACGGCTTCGCCGAGTATCGTCGACCGGAGGCGGGGCTTGATCGAGTCGGCGAGAACGAGGTCCACCTGACAGCCGAAGAGCTCCTCCAGGTAGAGCTTGAGCTCCATGTAGCGGTCGAATGTCTTCTCGTCGAGTTCGACGACGAAGTCGAGGTCGCTCGCTTCGCTTGCCTGCCCACGCGCCACGGAGCCGAACAAGCCCAGGCGGCGCACTCCGAGGCGGCGAAGCGCGGGAACTTTTCCTTCGAGCGTCTCCAACACCTCGGTACGCGTGTGTGCCATGGTCGTCCGCCCCGCAGATTCTTCTATGTTCGAGCAAGGTTGACAAGTGGTGTCGGCACGCGCCCGCAGCCTACCGGCCGGTCGGGCTGAGACGCTCGAGTTCGGCGAGCCAGTTCCGGACGCGAGCTCGAGGCGGGTGATCGGCGGCGGGGGTTCTGTCTTCACCGCGAGCGCCCGTCCCTGGCCCCGGTCCCCGACGTGGTTCAGCCGGCGCCAGGCTTCCACGACCGGGGCGCCGGGCCCTCTCGCGGAGATGGCGCGGTGCGTTCCGCCGGCGGCACGAGCGGACCCCGTACGCCAGCCGCCGAGGTAGACCGCAGAAGACGCCCTCGCTCTCTCCCGCGCCGGGCGTGGGAGGACGATCATGGGAAACACCGACCCGATCCTGACAGCACTCGCCGGCATGGAGGAGCGCATCCTGCAGGCGGTGGGCGATCAGCTCCGGGACTTCAGGCTGGAGGTCAACGGCCGGTTCGACTCGCTCGAGCACAGGATGGCACGCCTGAGCAGGAGTACGAGATGCTCAAGGTGGCCGTCGCTCGGGTGGAGGCGGATGTCGCCACCCTGAAGGTCGACGGGACGACGCTGAAGGCGACCGTCCAGCGCGTCGAGTCTCGGATGGCCCGCGAAGACGCCGACCGGCGACGGCTCCAGGAGGATGAGGCCGTCTTTCGTCGGCGCCTGGACGAACTGGAAGCCCGGCTCCGGGTCCTCGAAGAGCGTCTCGCGACAGACTGAGGTCGCAACCAACGGGGGAGGCGTCTCAGGGTCTCGCGATTCCCGGCGAGGCCCCAGTATCATTCGAGGGTTCCGGTGGAGAGCCGGCCAGCGCAGCTTCCCTGAATTCCGTTGCCTTGCTCGGGGAGGGTGTCAGCGCCTGCCCCTCGGAAGTCTCCATCCGTTCAGCGCCGCTCGAGTTCGGGCTCCAAGGCTGAAAGACGAGGCGAGTCGTTCAGTCGATCGGCTCGGCAGAGGGAGGGGCGGAGGTTCCAGCAGGCTCCTGCCGGGCCGAGGAGACGGCTCGCACTCCCCCGGCGGTCTGGCCGGCCACCAGCTCCCGCCAGACCCGGGCCTCCGCGGCCCGGGCCGGGATCTCCTGGGCCTCGGCCTGAGCCCCGAGCTCGCTCAGCTCGCTCTCGATCACCTCGCGATCCCCGGGCTCCGCCTTCAGAAGGGCCAGCGCGAGCTCCCGCGGCCGGGTCCGCAGCGCGAGGGACTGGCGGGCCCGCTCGGGATCCTGCAGCGTCCAGACCGCGTGGCCCAGCTCGTGGCCGAGCACCTCGAGGTAGCGCGCCTCGCGCGCGAGCCCCTCGAATCGCCGGAATCCGTGGGTGGGCGAGTCGGCCACGGTGGCCTGGTCGATCGTCTCGAGATGGAGCCGCAATAGGGCCACGATCCGCCCGTCGGGACGGACGCTCTCGACACGGAAGAGGCCGGCGATGCACCGCGAGGAGCGATTGGGTTCGGGCAGCTCAACGTAGACCTCGTGGCTGCTGGCCCCCACCTCGTCCCACATCGCCCGCAGGGTCGGGTGCAGAGGCCGGCCGAGGTCGTCCTCGGCGAGGACCAGCCGGACGATCGACTGCCAACGTCCGCGCTGCTCGGCCGAGAGGCGATCAGTCCGAAGGCCGGGAGCGAGCAGGCGGCCGTGCCCGTCCGGGGCCTTCTCCGGCCCAGAGAGGACGGGGAGGAACCTGGGGGTCGCCCGATCGGCCGCGGCGGCCCGCGCGCGGGCCGTCAGGGAGAGGGGGTCGGCCTCGGCGGGCGAGCTCGGGGCGGCGGTGAGCAGGGTGAGAGCGGCGACGGCGACGAGGACGAACGCAGCCTGGGAAAGCGGGCACCTCGGGAACATCGGCGACTCCTTTCTGGGGAGCCGCCTGGCCAGGCGTGACTCTCAAACCTTGCAGTCCGGAAGATGCGTCGCTAGGATCCGAGAGTCCTCGGGGTTTTCGGAGGGTTCTCTCAGGATTTCGGCAGGGCCCGATGCGCGTGTTCTTCGGCCAGTTCGTCCTCGACCGCGCCACCCGGCAGCTGCTGTGCCATGGCGAGGAGAAGCACCTGGAACCAAAGGCCTTCGAGCTGCTGGACCTCCTGCTGACCCGCCGTCCGGAGGCCGTGTCCAAGATCGAGATCCGAGAGCGACTCTGGCCCGACGCCTTCGTCTCCGAATCGAGCCTCACCGGGCTCGTGGCCCAGATCCGCCAGGCCCTCGCCGACGACCGGAAGCGGCCCCGCTTCATCCGGACGGTGCACGGATTTGGCTATGCGTTCTCGGGAGAGGCGGCCCACGAGCGCCCCGGGGAGGCGGGACCGGGAGGCCCCGCCCCGTGGGTCGTCTGGGAGGAGCAGCTCATCCCCCTCCGGCCCGGAGAGAACGTCCTCGGCCGCGACGAGGACGTGGCGGTGCGCATCGACGCACCGGGGGTCTCACGGCACCACGCCCGCCTCGTCGTCGCCGAGGGCGAGGTGACTCTCGAGGACCTGGGGAGCAAGAACGGCACGTTCCTGGGAGACCGACGCCTGGAGGCACCGGCGGCACTCAACGACGGAGACACGTTCCGCCTCGGCCGCCAGCTGCTGGTGTTTCGGCGCTCGGGCCCGGCGAGCTCGACGCTCACGGAGAGCGTCGGTCCCCACCGCGTCGACTGAACGGGCTCCCCGGGGGCATCCGGAGGCATGGGCGGCTGCGTCAGGCAGTCTCCCGCTGGGGCCCGGCCAACCGGAAGACCTGGCTCCCCACGGAGGGCAAGACCGCTTTGCGCGACTTGAGGCTGTTGGACGCTTCGCCGGAGGCAGGCGAGCCTGCGGACGCGTCCAGAAAAGGGTCACTTTCCGGAGACCGGGGATCTATGATGCGCGCGGGGCGTCCTGCCCCGCGGAGCGGCCATGGCATTGTCTCCCGCCACGCGCCTCGGCCCCTACGAGGTCGTCGAGCATCTCGGCTCCGGCGGCATGGGGGAGGTGTACCGGGGCCGCGATCCCCGCCTGGGCCGTGAGGTCGCGGTCAAGGTGCTTCCCGAGGCGGTCGCGAGCGACCCCGAGCGGCTGCGCCGCTTCGAGCGCGAGGCCCGCGCCACCAGCGCCATCAACCACCCCAACGTGATCGTGGTCTACGACGTCGGCACCGCCGACGGGCCGGCCTACGTGGTCACGGAGCTCCTCGAAGGACAGACCCTGCGGAAGCGTCTGTCTCGCGGGCCGGTTCGTCTCCACGAGGCGCTCGGGTGGGCGGTGCAGGTGGCCGAGGGTCTCGCCGCCGCACACGCGGTGGGGATCGCGCATCGGGACCTCAAGCCCGAGAACCTCTTCCTCACCCGCGAGGGGCGGGTCAAGATCCTCGACTTCGGTCTCGCCCGCTGGTACGAGACGAGCGCCCAGGAGACGACGACGGAGGTGACGGACCCCGGCACGCGCCTGGGAACGGTGGGGTACATGTCTCCCGAGCAGGTGAGGGGGCTTCGGGGGGACCACCGCTCGGACATCTTCTCTCTAGGGACGGTGCTCTACGAGGTGCTGTCCGGAAAGCACCCCTTCCGGCAGGACACGGGGGCGGAGACCCAGACCGCGATCCTGAGGGAGGAGCCGGCGCGTCTCGCGGGGCTTGGGCTGCCGAAGGCGCTCGAGCGGATCGTGCGGCGCTGCCTCGAGAAGCGGCCCGAGGACCGCTTCGACTCCGCGCGCGATCTCGCCGAGGCGCTGAAGCTTCTTGTCGGAGCTCCGGCAACGGGGGCTCGGGAGGTGGAGGAGCCGAGCCCCTACCCCGGCCTTCGCTTCTTCACGGAGTCAGAGGCGGGTCTCTTCTATGGGCGGGACGGGGAGGTCCGGGCGCTGTGGGGGAAGCTGCAGGAACGGCGCCTCCTCGCAGTGATCGGCCCTTCGGGGGCAGGCAAGACGTCCTTCGTGCGCGCGGGGGTGGTGGCCTCGCGGCCGAGCGGGTGGGCGGCGGTGGTGACGACCCCGGGGACCTCTCCCCTTCTCATGCTCGCCCAGGCCCTCGCTCCGGAGCTGGCGGGCGACCCCGAGGCGGTCACCCAACTCCTGCGGTTCGAAGACGTGGGTGTGGTCGCGACGACGCTGAGCCGCTGGCGGCGGGGGCACGCCAGCGCCCTCCTGGTGGTCGATCAGTTCGAGGAGCTCTTCACGCTCAACCCGCCGGAGGTCCAGGCGCGCTTTGCGGACCTTCTCGGACGCCTTGCCGCGGAGGCGGACGTCCACGTCATGCTCGTGCTCAGAGACGACTTCCTGATGCGGTGCGACGAGCACGAGGCGTTGACTCCGGTGTTTGACTCCCTGACGCCCCTTCGGCCCCTCGGCGGAGAGGCTCTGCGCCGAGCGCTGGTGGAGCCGGCGAAGACGGAGGGCTTCCGCTTCGAGGACGACGCGCTCGTCGAGGCGATGCTGGCGTCGGTCGAGGGGGAGCGTGGGGCGCTCCCGCTCCTAGCCTTCGCGGCGGCGCGGCTGTGGGAGAGACGCGACCGCGAGAGGCGTCTTCTGACACGGAAGGCGTATGAGGAGATCGCGGGTGTGGTCGGGGGTCTCGCCCAGCATGCGGAGAAAACCCTCGAGCGGGTCGGTCCCGAGCGTCAGGGCCTGGTCCGCGAGATGTTCCGCAACCTCGTGACGTCGCATGGGACACGGGCGTCGATCGCGCGTGAAGAGTTGCTGTCGGTCTTCGGGGAGAAACGGGAAGAAGCAGAGGAGGTGCTGCGGAATCTGATCGAGGCGCGTCTTCTGACGTCTTACGAAGGCCCGGCCGCGGAAGAAGGACCGGTGGACGGGACCGGGGAAGAAGGTCGTCACCGGATCGAGGTGGTGCACGAGTCGCTGCTGTGGGGGTGGCCACGGCTGGTGCGGTGGCAGACGCAGGACGAGGAGGGGGCGCAGCTTCGGGACCAGCTCAAGCAGGCGGCTCATCTCTGGGGGGAGAAGGGTCGACCAGACGATCTCTTGTGGACGGGGACGTCGAGACGAGAGTTCGAGCTGTGGCGGGAGCGGTACCCAGGGGGGCTGACCGCGCTCGAGGAGGACTTCGCCCAAGCCATGGTCGAAAGAGCCCGGAGACGAAAGCGTCTTCGGAGGATCGCCGCGGCCGCGGTCGTTGTCGGCCTTAGCGTCATCGCAGCTGCGATCGCCGTTTCCCGTCACAGAGAAGGCGCCGCACGCCGGCTTGCCGAAGCGGCAGAGCTGCTGGCGCTCGGGAGGCTCCAGCTCGAGGACCATCCCACCGCCGGGTTGGCCTACGCCCTCGCAAGCCTCGAGGTCGCGGACACCCCGGCCGCCCGGCGCTTTGCCCTAAGGACGCTCGCCCACGGCGCGCCCGCCTTCGTCCTCCCCAGGACGCAGTCCTTAAATGCGAGCGCCGACGGCCGTTGGCTGGCTACCGGCTCTCTTACCGAAGGCGCCTGGCTCTGGGCTCGCGAGGGCGGAGCCCCGGTGTTTCTCGGCAACTCGGTTGGGATCGCCGGCGTGCGGTTCGACCCCCAGGGCCCCTGGCTGCTGGTCCAGGACGAGAACACGATTCGGGTCTTCTCGGTCCCGGATGCGCGGCAGGTGGGCCAGCTCGACGCCCTGGGTGTCCGTGGCCTCCTGCGTGATTCTCGTCTCTTCACGTTCGGGCCAACGGGCGTGTACGTACGACCCATTGAGGAGGGCGAGCTCAGGTTCCTCGGGCCCTGGCGCGGCAGGGATGTGGCTCGCTTCTGGGAGTGGGACGTCAGCTCGAACGGGGAGTGGTTGGCGTACATCCGAGATCGACAGCTCTTCCTTCTTCCTATGAACGACCTGGAAGCCTCGACGCACCTGGTGGGTGAGCACACCGCGGCGATCGTATGGGTGGCCTTCGCTCTCGGCGATGACCATCTCGTGTCTTCGGACAAGTCAGGTGAGATCCGCATCTGGTCGATCGAGGAGGGAGCGGCGGACTTGAGGCGCGTGATCCGCTCGGGGTTGGAGACGCCGCCGGCGGCCTACCTGGATCGATCCGGATCGACGCTGGTCGTCTGGGAGGGCGGTCTCCGCGAAACCCTCGACGTGGCCTACGTCTGGGATTTGACCGGGCCCCCCGACGCCGACCCTCTCGCTCTTCGGAAGGCCGACGTGCACAACCTCACCGATTTGACCTTCGATCCCCGCGGCAAGTGGCTGGCCACGGGTCACAACAACAGCGCTGTGATCTGGCCGCTGGGTGGGCGAAGGGCTCGGATCCTCCGTGGTCAGGCCCCGAGGTTCGTCGATGTGGCGTTCACCCCCGACGGGAAGTGGCTCGCGTCCTTTTCGACCGAGGGCGTACTGCGTCTCTGGCCGCTTTCGCCCACCGTTGCCCCAGAGAAGCGCGTTCTCATCCGGGAGGAGGACGCGTTCTGGCCCAAGATGGCCGTCGGACCGGAGGGTCGAAGAGTCGCCGTTACCCGAGCCGATGGCCGGGCCGTGCTCGCTCCGCTCGACGGCGGAGAGCCACAGACCCTCGAAAGACCGTCGGTGACGTGGCTCGAATCGCCCGCCATCTCGCGGGACGCGCGAGTTGCTGCGGCGGGTGCGCGCATGCCTGTAGGGCGTTCGCCGGTTCAAGCCGAGGGCAACCTGATCGCGGTCTGGGACCTTCGGTCGGGGCATGTCCGGATGCTCGATCCCCGCCCGAAGGAGAACGAGAAGAGATGCCCGTCCGATCCGAAGATGGACAACGCGGTCTTCGACGTCGAGTTCACCTCGGACGGGCGCCTTCTCAGCGCCGGTTGGTCCGGGCTGCGTCTGTGGAACCTGGACGACGGGACGAACACCCTCCTGCGACCGTGCACCAATGCGTCGTTCTTTACGTATCTCGGTGGCAGCCTGCAGGATCGGTACCTGCTCCTGGAGTTGAGCGACAGCCAGAGGACGTCGGTCCTGAGCTTCCACGACCTCCGTGCCGGAGTCTCGCGGCTGGTGACGTCCCACGGAAACGCCGTCAGCTCCGTGGCGCTCGACCCCAAGGGCGAGATCGCGGTGACGGGGAGCTTCGACGGCCTTGTGCGTGTCGGAGGCGTGGACGACGAGGAGCCGCATCTTCTCTACGGTCACGCCCTTCAGGTGACTGGCGTTGCGGTTTCGCCGGATGGTCAGTGGATCGCCTCCGGCAGCAATGACGGGACTATTCGCCTCTGGCCAATGCCGACCGGGCGCCCCTTTCACACGCTCCCTTACGAGGAGCTGCTCACCCGGCTCCAGTCCTTCACGAACGTCCGTGTGGTACCCGACGAGGGGAGCGACGCGGGCTACCGCGTGGAGGCAGGGCCGTTCACCGGGTGGGCGGTACCTGAATGGTGATGGCCTGGGAGGGCACGCCTCCATGATCCTTGCTCCGGGCGCGCGCCTCGGCCCGTACGAGGTCGTCGAGCTTCTCGGCTCCGGCGGCATGGGGGAGGTGTACCGGGGCCGCGATCCTCGCCTGGGCCGCGAGGTCGCGGTCAAGGTGCTCCCCGAGGCGGTCGCGAGCGACCCCGAGCGCCTGCACCGCTTCGAGCGCGAGGCCCGCGCCACCAGCGCCATCAACCACCCCAACGTGATCGTGGTCCACGACGTCGGCACCGCCGACGGGCGCGCCTACGTCGTCACCGAGCTTCTCGAGGGACAGACGCTGCGGGAGCGCCTCACTCGCGGACGGGTCCCCACACACGAGGCACTCGGGTGGGTGGTGCAGGCGGCCGAGGGCCTCGCCGCCGCTCACGCCGAGGGGATCGCGCATCGGGACCTCAAGCCCGAGAACCTCTTCCTGACCCGCGAGGGACGGGTGAAGATCCTCGACTTCGGTCTCGCCCGCTGGTACGAGACCACGGCCGAGCAGACGACGGCGGAGGTGACGGAGCCCGGCACCCGCCTGGGGACGGTGGGGTACATGTCCCCCGAGCAGGTGAGGGGGCTCCGGGGGGACCACCGCTCGGACATCTTCTCCTTGGGGACGGTGCTCTACGAGGTGCTGTCCGGAAGGCACCCCTTCCGGCAGGACACGGGGGCGGAGACCCAGACCGCGATCCTTCGGGAGGAGCCGGCGCGGTTGAGCGGGCTGGGGCTTCCGGAGGCGCTGGAGCGGATCGTCCGGCGGTGTCTCGAGAAGCGGCCCGAGGACCGCTTCGGCTCCGCCCGGGATCTCGCCGAGGCGCTGAAGCTGCTCGTGGGAGCTCCGGCGGCCGGGGTCCGGGAGGTGGAGGAGCCGAGCCCGTACCCGGGGCTTCGCTCGTTCACGGAGGCGGACGCGAGTCGGTTCTACGGACGGGAGGCGGAGGTCCAGGCGCTGTGGGAGAAGCTGCAGGAACGGCGCCTCCTCGCAGTGATCGGGCCTTCCGGGGCCGGCAAGACGTCGTTCGTGCGGGCGGGAGTGGTGGCGTCTCGGCCGAGCGGGTGGGCGGCGGTGGTGACGACCCCGGGCACCTCTCCCCTTCTCATGCTCGCCGAGGCGCTGGCCCCGGAGCTGGCGGGAGATCCCGAGGCCGTCAGGCTCCTGCCCCGCTTCGAGGACGTGGATGTCGTCGTGGCCGCCATGAGCCGCTGGCGGCGGGCACACGCCAGCGCCCTCCTGGTCGTCGATCAGCTCGAGGAGTTGTTCACTCTCAACCCGCCCGAGGTGCAGGCCCGCTTTGCAGGCCTTCTCGGTTCCTTGAGCAACCAGGCGGACATTCACGTCCTTCTGGTCCTTCGCGACGACTTCCTGATGCGCTGCGACGAGCAGCAGGGGCTGGCCCCCGTGTTTGATTCTCTGACCCCCCAGAGGCCACTTGCCGGAGCGGCCCTGCGGCACGCGCTGGTGAAGCCCGCGGAGAAGGAGGGCGTTCGCTTCGAAGACGACATCCTCGTGGACGAGATGCTCGCCTCGGTGGAAGGCGAACGAGGAGCGCTGCCGCTCCTGGCCTTCGCCGCGGCGCGGCTTTGGGAGAGGCGCGACCGCGACAAGCGCCTCCTGCCAAGGGCGGCGTACGAGGAGATCGGGGGTGTGAGTGGGGCGCTGGCCCGGCACGCGGAAGAAACCCTCGAGCGGATCGGTCCCGAGCGGCAGAACCTGGTCCGGGAGATGCTCCGCAACCTCGTCACATCGCAGGGCACGCGGGCCTCGATCGCGCGTGAGGAGCTGCTCTCGGTCTTCGGCGACAACCGAGAAGAGGCGGAGGAGGTGCTGCGGGAGCTGATCGGGGCACGTCTTCTGACGTCGTACGAGGTCCCAGCGGCCGAGGCAGAAGAGCGCGAGGGAAGCGAAGAGACCAGCCGTCACCGGATCGAGGTGGTGCACGAGTCGCTGCTCAGGGCCTGGCCGCGCCTCGTGCGGTGGCAGACGCAGGACGTGGAGGGCGCGCAGCTTCGGGATCAGCTCAAGCAGGCGGCACGTCTGTGGGAGGAGAAGAGTCGCTCGCCGGACGTCCTGTGGAGCGGGACGGCGTTTCGGGAGTTCGAGCTGTGGCGGGAGCGGTACCCGGGGAGGCTGACCGCGCTCGAGGAGGACTTCGCGCAGGCGATGGTCCACCGCGCACGGCGGAGGAAGCGGCTCCGCAGACTCGCCACGGCCGCGGTCGTGGTTGGCTTGAGCGTGGTCGCCGTCGCGATCGCCGTCTCGCGCCAGAAGGAAGCCGCGGCCCGCCGCCAGGCGGAGGACGAGGCCCGCCGGGCGCAAGCCGCGCGCCTGGTCGCCCTCGGCCGCGTCGAGCTGGATCACTACCCGACGGCGGCCCTGGCCTACGCACGGAAGAGCCTCGAGCTGGCCGACTCGCCCGAGGCGCGGCGGTCCGCGGTCGAGGTCCTGTGGCGTGGTCCGATCGCTCTGATCCTCCCGGCGGACCAGATGGCCCGGGAGCTGGGGACCGGACAGAGCCGTGACTTCATTGAACGAATCGTCCTCAGCCCCGATGGCCGATGGCTCGCGACTGCGGAGATGTACTCTGGGGCCGTCCACGTCTTCCCTCGCGACGGAGGTCCGCCGCGCGCCCTGCCTCCGGAGTCCCACCGCGACGTCAACGTGCTCGGCTTCGGTCGCCAGGGCGACCTGCTGGTGACAGGCGGGCCAGGCCAGAGCCTGCAGTTCTGGTCGCTTCCCGATCTGCGCGCGCTCCGTCGTGTGGATCTAGGTGGTGTGCGCAGCTGGGGCCTGATTCGGGGCGAGACCCTCTTCACCCTCACGAAGATGTCCGCGGAGGAAGCCGAGGTCGTGGTTCGCGCGTGGCCGCTCCCCGACGGTGGGCCAGAGGTCCTGGGGAGCTGGAACACCTCGTGGCTCGGTGTCGACTCGTCCTGCAGGTGGCTCGCCACTGCTCGGGGTCGCACCCTCTCGGTGCGTCGCCTTGACGCCTCGCCGCCGGTGCGAGAGAGGGCAGTGGGCGAGCATCCGACGGATCTCGAGGCTTTCGACTTCATCGGCATGGATCGCCTGTGGTCCGTTGACCAGGCGGGTGAGATTCGGGTCTGGTCGCTGACGGCGGATGCCCCTGCGCCGCTGCGTGCCATGAGAGCGAGGCCAGCGGAAGGCTTCACCCGAATCTACGGGGCGGACCCGGAAGGGACCCGTCTGGCAACGAGCGGGAAGGACAGCTCCGCCGTGCTCTGGAACCTCGAACGGCCGGCATACGTCGCTCCCACCCATCTCCTGCGCTCCGACCCCGGGAGCTGGGGTTCAGGCATGTTCGACGCCACAGGACGATGGCTCGTCACGGGGAACGGTGCCAACCTCGCCCTCTGGCCGCTCGTCGGCCCCATGGTGGACGTGCTCTCCGGGCCGGTCCAAGGCTCCGGAATCTGGTCGATGGCGTTCACCCCCGACGGCCGCTGGCTCGTCACTCCCTCGGTCGCACACACGACGCGCTGGTGGCCACTTCACACCGAGGACGGAGAAGCCCCCACGCGTCTCCCCGACGAGCGCTTCTGGTGGAACGTCGACTTCCATCCCGCAGGAACGCACGTCTTGATCACGAGCACCGGGTCCAGGCTCATCGTTGCGCCGTACGGAGGAAAGCCAGCTCCCGACCTGTTTGAGGGGGGATGGGAGGGAACGGCCGGGGTGGCCGCCTTCGACGCAGAGCGACGCCAGGTCGTCGGGGCTATCACCAGCATGACCCCACTGGAGGACCCGGCGAACCGTGTGCTGAAGGTCTGGGATCTCGACTCGGGCGCGGAACGTGTGCTCTCCCTCGCCCACGTCACCGATGCGGCGTGGAAGGGCTTCGAGTCGATGGAGGTGGCGTCGGATGGGAGCGTGTTCGCCGGCGGCTTCGGGGGCGTCCGCCGCCTCGAACTTCCCACCGATCCCGGGAAGACGGTCACGAGCGACGTCATCTACGACGCCGGACCTGGCCGGGCACACTTCGACCTGAGCCGCGACGGTCGACTGCTACTGGTGTGGGCCACGCGGAAGGCCGGGGTCCTGGATCGCTCCGACGAGGTCATCCTGTTTGACCTGCAGGAAGGCACGTCTCAGCGAATCACGACGCACGCCCACCCGACTCAACTCGCCGCTTCTCTGGCCCCCTCGGGCCGGATCGTCGTCAGCGGGGGCGACGACGGTGTCGTGCGGGTCGGCCCCGTCACTGGTGAGGAACCCCATCTCCTCTTCGGCCACACCGGCCCGGTGTCGGCCCTGGCGGTTTCTCCCGACGGACGGTGGATCGCCTCTGCGAGCGACGACAGCATCCGTCTCTGGCCGATGCCCGACGTCGAGAAGCCGCCCTTCCACACCCTCCCGTACGAGGAGCTGATGGCGAAGCTTCGGGCCCTCACGAACCTCGAGGTGGTGGAAGACGAGTCCTCCCCCACCGGCTACCGCGTCGACGTCGGTCCCTTCCCTGGTTGGGAGGACGTGCCGACCTGGTGAGGCTCACCAGAGGAGCTTCACCCCCAGCTGGACGATCCGCCCGTCACGGGCGTTCGTGACCACCCCGAAGTTGGGGAGCCACAGGTTGGGAGACACCCAGGAGAACTGCGGATGGTTGAAGGCGTTGAAGGCTTCGACGCGGAGCTGCAGGGTCGTGGGGCCAATGAAGAAGCTCTTGAACAGTCCTAGATCCAGGTTGTTGATCCCTGGCAACCGCAGAATCGAGCGGCCGGAGTTGCCGAACTCGCCGAACGCGGGTTGTGCGAACGCGGCCGTGTTGAACCACTCCTCGACCGTGCCGCCGCCGGCGTGGATGTCGCCCACGATGTCCGGGCGGTTCAGACCGAACGTGTCGAGGACTTGTCCGACGTCGCGCGCCGCGATCGTCATGGGCATGCCACCCTGCCACAGCCAGATCCCGTTGAGCTGCCAGCCCCCGATGAGGGCCTGAGTCAGTCCGGTGGCGCTGCCGCCCCACCGCTCGCCCTGGCCGAAGGGCAGATTCCAGACGAAGCTCGCGACGAAACGGTGGGCCACGTCGAACTCCGAGAGGCCGTGGTCGCGCGCCGGGTCGTGGTTGTTCAGGAACCCCTGCCAGCCGGAAAGGCCCCCGCCGATGCTAGCGGCGGCCGACTTGATGTCGGTGCTCTTCGACCAGGTGTAGGCGGCCGTCGCCACGAGGCCGCGGCCGCGGTGGGTCAGCACCGCGTTCAGGGCGTGGTAGTCCGACCACCCGCTCCAGTCGCTGTCGATGAACCACTGGAAGTTCGGGAAGGGCTTGCGCTCGGCCACGGTCGGACGGTCCGGGGTGTAGGGCAGCGCCTGCGCGATGTTTCTCCGCATCAGGAGGTGGCTGCCGTGGCTGCCCACGTAGTTGAGCTCCACGGTGGTCGTCCGGTGGACCATGTGCTGGACCCCGAGGGACCACTGCTGGACGAAGGGGTTCTTCGGCTCAGGAGACTGCATCGGGCCGAGGAACCCGTTGTGCTCCGGGGTGGCGAGGCCGGGGTCGGGAGGGTCGGGAAACAGGTTGTCCGTCGTGTTGAGCGGCCTTTGCTGGCCGATCGACTGCACATCACCGCTGCCGCCCGCGTACGGGTAGATCGACGCCGAGCCGTCGGTCTCGCGCCCCTCGGCGCTGTCGTAGAAGAGGCCGTAGCCGCCCCGGATCACCGTCTCGCTCGACTCGGACGGCCGGTACGCGAAGCTGATCCGGGGGGCGAAGACCTTGAAGAGGTCGGGGTTCTCGGGGCTGCGCCGGTCGGAGATCTGGTAGTAGACGCCGTCGGCGACGCCGTTGGCCAGGTTGTGGTCCGCCACCCAGAGACCGCCTGGCGCATAGTCCAGGTTCCGCCAGCTCATGTGGTCGTTCGTCTCGTAGGGCACGCTGCGGTAGTCCCAGCGGAGGCCCAGGTTCAAGGTGAGCCTGGAGCTGATCCTCCAGTCGTCCTGGACGTACGGGGCGAAGTAGAGGAAGTTGAACTCGCGGGGGTTGCCCACCTCGCCCGGGACGCTGAACGGCGTGGGCCCCGCGGCACCCGCTGAGGAGTAGACACCCAGCAGGAAGTCCGCGAACGGGCGACCGGTGGCGAAGCCATCGAATGTGAATTTGCCGGGCAAGGCGTTGGTCAGGTCGCGCTGGAGCCACCAGCGACGAAAGTGGGCGCCGAAGGTCAACGTGTGGCGGCCCGCCACCCAGGTGGTCGTGTTGCTGACGTCCCACATGGGCTGATTGCTGGGCTGATAGGCGAAGTTGGCACCTCCGACGGGGGCGAGGTCGACGGCCCAGACGTCCGGGCACGATCGCTGGGCGTCGGGGATGGGGTCGAAGAGGCCGGTCAGCCCCAGGGAGTCCATCCACGTCTGGGGGCACGGATGACCGCGCTGGTCGGCCCGGGCCTCGAGGTGGCCGACCCGGAGCACGTTCACGAGGTTACTCTTGACGGGCCAGGTGTGGGTGACCTGCCAGTTGGTCGTCTCCTGATCGAAGACCTGGTTGCCGCCACCCCAGCCGCCTCCACCGGGTGACGAGGAACCCCAGGACTCGTTCTCGAAGGTCGTCCTTGTATAACGCCCGAAGATCCTCCCGACGCGCCTCAGGTCCTGGTCGATCCGGATGTTGAGCTGGTTCTGGGTCTGGGGAAAGCTCCAGACTCCCCGGTAGTTCCCCTGGGGGGCGTCGGTGTTCGGCGAGAGGAACCACCCCTGGTCCACGGCCAGGGTCGCGAGGCGCGACCAACGCTCCCTTGGGATCGTGTTGTCCGGGAAGGGCTGGCCGGTCCAGGGATCGATCACCGTCTCCGAGAACAGGCCCTGGAGCTCCTCCGTGGCGGGCACGAGCCGGAAGCCGGTTTCCCCCCGTTCGATCCGCGTGCCCTCGTAATTGAAGAGGAAGAACGTCTTGTTCTTCACGATCGGGCCGCTCACGGTCCCGCCGAACTGCTTCTGGTCCAGCGTGGGCTGCTCGGCCTCCGGGTCGTCGAAGAAGTTCCGCGCGTCCCAGGCCTCGTTCCGGCCAAAGAGGAACGCGGTCCCGTGAAACTCGTTGCTCCCCGACCGGCTGATCAGGTTGATCTGGTTGGCGCTGAAGCCGTACTCCGCCGAGTAGGTCTTGTTCTGCTGGGTGAACTCCTCCATGGCGTCCACCGAGAGAATGACGGCCGGGGTGCCGAGCGCGGTGTCGATGTTCGCGGTCCCGTCGATCATGAAGTTGTTCGACGTGGGTCGCGCGCCCTGGAGGCTGATCGCGTCGCCCGCACCCTGCCGCATCGATCCCTGCTCGCCCCAGGTCTCGACGGTCCCGGCCTGGAGGAACAGGAGGCGTGTGAAGTTCCGTCCGTTGAGCGGCAGCTCCGTGATCTGCCTCCGGGTCAGGGTCTGGCCGACGTTGGCGCTCTCGGACTGGAGGGCGACCGTGGAGGCCTTGACCTCGACGGTCTCGGTCCTTTCTCCGAGCGACAGCGCCAGGTCGACGCGGATGGAGTTGTCGACGAAGAGCCGCACGCCGGTCTCCCTCGCGACGCGGAAGCCCTGCAGCTCCGCCTGCACCGAGTACGTCCCGGGGGGCAGGAGCGCGAAAACATAGTCCCCGTCCCGATCCGTGGTGGCCGCGCGCTTCAGCCCCGTGAGGTCGTTGCTGACCCTGACCGCGGCCCCGGGCACGACCGCGGCGCTCTCGTCCCGCACGGTGCCGCTGATCTGGCCGGTGGCGCTCTGCGGGCTCAGTGTCGCCGGCACGCTGAGGAGAATCACCGCGCCTACGAGAGCCGTGAGCCTGGATCCCATGGTGCCACCTCCTCTTCGGGACGCTGGTGAACCGGGTTCCCCGGGACGCTCGGTCGTGTGCCGCCCGGCTGAGGCAGCCGGATTCAGCCCCCATTCTGCCGCGAGTCGTCGTGAGCCGATCTTGGATCTTGGATTCTTCTTGGATTCCCCCAGGGAGTGGTTCGCACGGAGTAGATGGTGTGGGCGCTTCGGTGGGTCTACCACGCGATCCCCACGAGCCATCGATTCCAAAAGGAGTCTCCCGCACGCCCACTCGGATCTATGATGGGCGCGAGATCGTCCCGCCCTGCGGAGCGGCCATGGCACTGCCAACCGCCACGCGCCTCGGCCCGTACGAGGTCGTCGAGCTTCTCGGAGCCGGCGGCATGGGTGAGGTTTACCGGGGGCACGATTCCCGCCTGGGCCGCGAGGTGGCGGTCAAGGTGCTGCCCGAGGCCGTAGCGAGCGACCCCGAGCGCCTGCGCCGCTTCGAGCGCGAGGCCCGGGCCACCAGCGCCGTCAATCACCCCAACGTGGTCGTGGTCCACGACGTCGGGAGCACCGACGGGCGGGCCTACGTGGTCACGGAGCTTCTCGAGGGACAGACGCTCGGCGAGCGCCTCACTCGCGGGAGGGTCTCCGTGGCCGAGGCACTCAACTGGGCGGTACAGGCGGCCGAGGGTCTCGCCGCCGCACACGCGGTGGGGATCGCGCATCGGGACCTCAAGCCCGAGAACCTCTTCCTCACCCGCGAGGGGCGGGTCAAGATCCTCGACTTCGGTCTCGCCCGCTGGTACGAGACGAGCGCCCAGGAGACGACGACGGAGGTGACGGACCCCGGCACGCGCCTGGGAACGGTGGGGTACATGTCTCCCGAGCAGGTGAGGGGGCTTCGGGGGGACCACCGCTCGGACATCTTCTCTCTAGGGACGGTGCTCTACGAGGTGCTGTCCGGAAAGCACCCCTTCCGGCAGGACACGGGGGCGGAGACCCAGACCGCGATCCTGAGGGAGGAGCCGGCGCGTCTCGCGGGGCTTGGGCTGCCGAAGGCGCTCGAGCGGATCGTGCGGCGCTGCCTCGAGAAGCGGCCCGAGGACCGCTTCGACTCCGCGCGCGATCTCGCCGAGGCGCTGAAGCTTCTTGTCGGAGCTCCGGCAACGGGGGCTCGGGAGGTGGAGGAGCCGAGCCCCTACCCCGGCCTTCGCTTCTTCACGGAGTCAGAGGCGGGTCTCTTCTATGGGCGGGACGGGGAGGTCCGGGCGCTGTGGGGGAAGCTGCAGGAACGGCGCCTCCTCGCAGTGATCGGCCCTTCGGGGGCAGGCAAGACGTCCTTCGTGCGCGCGGGGGTGGTGGCCTCGCGGCCGAGCGGGTGGGCGGCGGTGGTGACGACCCCGGGGACCTCTCCCCTTCTCATGCTCGCCCAGGCCCTCGCTCCGGAGCTGGCGGGCGACCCCGAGGCGGTCACCCAACTCCTGCGGTTCGAAGACGTGGGTGTGGTCGCGACGACGCTGAGCCGCTGGCGGCGGGGGCACGCCAGCGCCCTCCTGGTGGTCGATCAGTTCGAGGAGCTCTTCACGCTCAACCCGCCGGAGGTCCAGGCGCGCTTTGCGGACCTTCTCGGACGCCTTGCCGCGGAGGCGGACGTCCACGTCATGCTCGTGCTCAGAGACGACTTCCTGATGCGCTGCGACGAGCACGAGGTGTTGGCACCCGTCTTTGAATCCCTGACACCTCTTCGGCCCCTTGGCGGTGAGGGGCTGCGGCACGCACTGGTGGAGCCGGCGAAGAAGGAGGGCTTCCGCTTCAGTGACGACGCCTTCGTGGAGGAGATGCTGGCCTCGGTCGAGGGGGAACGGGGAGCGCTCCCGCTCCTGGCGTTTGCCGCGGCGCGGCTGTGGGAGAGGCGCGACCGCGAGAGGCGTCTTCTGACTCAGACGGCGTACGAGGAGATCGGGGGTGTGGCCGGGGGTTTGGCCCAGCACGCGGAGGAAACCCTCGAGCGGATCGGTCCCGAGCGGCAGGGCATCGTCCGGGAGATGTTCCGCAACCTCGTCACGTCGCAGGGGACGCGGGCGTCGATCGCGCGTGAGGAGCTGCTGTCGGTCTTCGGAGAGAAGCGGGACGAAGCGGAGGAGGTGCTGCGGGAGCTGGTCGGGGCGCGTCTTCTGACGTCGTACGAGACTCCGGCAGCGGAGGCAGAGGCTGGTGAGAGGACCAGCGAGGCCACCCGTCACCGGATCGAGGTCGTCCACGAATCGCTGCTGAGGGCGTGGCCTCGGCTAGTGCGGTGGCAGACGCAGGACGAGGAGGGAGCCCAGCTTCGGGACCAGCTCAAGCAGGCGGCGCATCTCTGGGAGGAGAAGGGACGGCCCGAGGATCTTCTATGGGCGGGAACGTCGGAGCGAGAGTTCGAGCTGTGGCGGGAGCGATACCCGGGCAAGCTCACCGCGCTCGAGGAGGACTTCGCCCAGGCCATGGTCGAGCGGGCTCGGAGCCGAAAGCGGCTGCGGAGGATCGCCACGGCCGCGGTCGTGGTGGGCCTCAGCGTGATCGCGGCGGCGATCGGTGTCTCACGCCAGAAGGCCGTGCGGGAGGCCCAACGTGCAGACCAGGAGGCGCGGCGGGCCGAAGCCGCCCACCTGCTCTCGCTCGCCCGCAATCGGCTCGACGATCACCCGACGGAGGCTCTCGCCTACGCCACCGCCAGCCTCGAGCTGGCCGACCGTCCCGAGGTCCGGCTGGTGGCTCTCGAGGCCCTGTGGCGGGGACCCACGGAGTTCCGGTACCCGTTCAAGGTCCCGTACCCCCAGATGATCGACTTCAGCCCCGACGGCCGCTGGCTGGCCGCCAAGGCATCGGACGGCGAGGGGGCGCTCTGGCCGTCTGACGGAGGGCCCCCTACCCCTCTCGAGGGCAGCGAGGTGGCCCTCTTCTTCCGGTTCAGCCCCACGGGCGACTTCGTCGCCACCGCAATGGATGGGGAGGGTCAGACACTGGGAGTCTGGTCCGTTCCGGAGGGCCGGCTCGCACGCACTCTCTCGCTGGGCGGCTTCGCCGGGTTCAGCCACTGGTACCGGTTCTCCCCGGATGGCCAGAGGCTCCTAACGTGCACCCAGCGAGCCGAGGACGGTCGCGGCGAGCTCGTGCTTCGGTCGTGGCCGGTCACGGAAGGGGGACCCGACCTTCTGGCCGATCTTCAGGTCGCGTTCGAGTCCGGCAGCATCTTTCCCGACGTGGATCCGGCCTGGTCTCGCGTCGCCTGGGCAGATGGAAGGAAGGTCCAAATTGCACCCCTCGAGGGCACGCGCCTGAAGACGGCGGCCCCAATCACGCTCGAACACGATGGAGTCGTCACCGGGGTGTTCTTCGACGAACGGGGACGCCAGCTGGCGACGTCGTCGGATCTGGGCGAGGTCATCCGGATCTGGTCCCTCGAGCATGACCCGCCCGCGCTCGTCCGCACCTTGAACGCGCAAGGACGCGTCGGGGGAGGCAGCTACGAGGCCGGCTCGTACCTCCGCTTCGATCACTCGGGATCGAGGTTGGCCGGCTACTCGGGAGTCCTCTGGGACCTCACCGCGCCACCGGAAGCCAGGCCGCTGCGCGTGCAGGGCCGCACCTGGGAGCTGGCCTTCGATCCGGAAGGCCGATGGCTCGCCACGGGTAGCCGCGGCCCCGTCTCCCTGTGGCCACTCGGACGCCCGTATCCCCAGGTCCTCACTGGACACACGAAGTTGGTCACTGGAGTTGTGTTCACCCCCGACGGTCGTCAATTGGTCTCGTCGTCCAGAGACAACTCGGTGCGGCTGTGGCCTCTCGCGCCCAGAGCGGGCGAACGATCTCGGATCCTTCGGAAGAACTTGGGAGCGCTCGAGGAGTCCCACGGACTGGCCATGGCGCCGGATGGGTCCTTCGTGGTCACCGGCGACAACTACGGGCGGGTACAGGTCCTCCCGCTCGATGGTGGACCCCCCCGAGAGCTGGGTGGCTTGACGGGCATGGTCGTCGACGTTGCCGTGGGACCCGAAGGACGACTCGTGGCCGCGGGGTCCGGCATCTACGGGCAGGGTGAGGCCTACGTCCGAGTCTGGGACCTGGAGACGAGCGAGGGACGGATCCTGGATGCCGGCGACGGCCTGCCGATCCCCCGGGTGGGTTTCACCCCCGAAGGCGACCTTCTGGTGGCGAGCGGTGCGACCGCCTTCAGCCGACTCCGACGGTGGCGTCTGGCCGGATCCGCGCCACGCATCATCGAAGACTTCGACCTTTCGGGCCCCGAGTTCAAGGGCGCGGAGCTTCGGGGCTGGAGGCCGGATGGTCGCGAGCTCATCCTCTCTCGAGAAGGCCGGCTGTGGATCATGGACACAAAGACCCAGGTCACCCGGGAGTTGGGGTGGGACGCCGGGAACTTCTTAGAGTGGCTCTTCGACCCGACTGGACGCATTCTCTTCTCGGGGAGCGAGACTCAGGGGATCGTCCGTGTGGGCTTTGCGGATGGGGGTGGACCCCAGCTGCTTCTGGGCCACGAAGGCCAAGTGGCAGCTGTCGCCGTTTCCCCCGACGGGCGGTGGATCGCCACGGGAGGCGCGGACGGCACCATCAGACTCTGGCCCATGCCCGACCTCTCGAAGCCTCCGCTCCACACTCTGCCGCACGACGAGCTGATCGCGAAGCTTGAGTCCCTCACGAACCTCCGCGCGGTGCGGGACGCCGAGTCCGCGACCGGCTGGACGATCGAGGCCGGCCCCTTCCCCGGCTGGGAGGACGTGCCTACGTGGTGAGGCTCACCAGAGGAGCCTCACCCCCAGCTGCACGATCCGCCCGTCCCGGGCGCCGGTGACCACTCCAAAGTTGGGGAGCCACGTGAACCTCCCCACGGAAGAGAACTGCGGATGGTTGAGCGCGTTGAAGGCTTCGGCGCGGAATTGCAGGGTCGTGGGTCCAATAAGGAAGTTCTTGAACAGACCCAGGTCCAGGTTGTTGATCCCGGGAGCCCGCACGATCCCGCGGCCAGAATTGCCGAACTCGCCGAACGCGGGCTGTGTGAACGCTACGGTGTTGAACCACTCGTCGACGGTGCCGCCACCGGCGTGGATGTCGCCCACGACGTCCGCACGGTTCGCACCGTAGTTGTCGAGCACCTGTCCCTGGTCGAGCGCGCCGATCGTCATGGGCATGCCGCCCTGCCAGAGCCAGATCCCGTTGAGCTGCCAGCCGCCGATGAGGGCCTGCTTCGCCCCGGTGGCCTCGCCGCCGAAGCGCTCGCCCCGGCCGAAGGGCAGGCTCCAGACGAAGCTCGCGACGAAGCGGTGGGCCACGTCGTACTCCGAGGGCCCGTGGTCACGCGCCGGATCGTGGTTGTTCAGGAGTCCTCCCCAGCCGTCGAGATCGAAACCGATGCCGGCGGCGGCGGACTTGATGTCGGTGCTCTTGCCCCAGGTGTAGGCAGCCGTCGCCACGAGACCGCGGCCGCGATGCGTCACCGTCGCGTTCAGGGCGTGGTAGTCCGACCACCCGCTCCAGTCGCTGTCGATGAAGATCTCGAAGTTGGGGAAGGGCCGGCGCTCGGCCACGGTGGGGCGCTCCGGGGCGTAGGGCAGGGCCTGCGCGATGTTCCTCCGCATCAGGAGATTGCGGCCGTGGCTGCCGCCGTAGTTCAGCTCCACGATGGTCGTCCGGTGGACCATGTGCTGGACACCGAGAGACCATTGCTGGACGAAGGGGTTCCTCGGCTCCGGTGACTGCATCACCGCGAGGAAGGGGTTGGCCGCGGGAGTGGCGGGGCCGGGGTCGGCGAAGTCCGGGAACAGGTTGTCCGTCGTGTTGAGCGGGGCGTCCGCGCCGACCAACTGGTCGTGGGAGGTGCGGCTGATGTACGGGTAGATGGCCGCGGAGCCTTCGGCCTCGCGCCCTTCGGCGTTGTCGTAGAAGAGGCCGTAGCCTCCCCGGATCACGATCTCCCTCCCCTCGAACGGCCGGTAGGCGAAGCTGATCCGGGGAGCGAAGACCTTGAACCGGTCGGGGTTTTCGGGAGTGCGCCCGTTGGAGATCTGGTAGTAGGCGCCGTCGGCGACGCCGTTCGCCAAGCCCTGGTCCGCCACCCATAGGCCGCCCGGCGCGTAGTCCAGGTTCCGCCAGCTCAGGCGGTCGTTCGTCTCGTGCGGCACGTTGCGGTAGCCCCAACGGAGGCCCAGGTTCAAGGTGAGGTTGCGACTGATCCTCCAGTCGTCCTGGAAGTACGGGGCGAAGTAAACGAAGTTGAACTCAGTGGGGTTGCCCACCTCACCCGGGAGGGAGAACGCGTTGGGTTGGAAGGCGGACGCATAGGCGTAGGTGCCGAGGAGGAAATCCGCGACCGGGTGGCCGGTGGCGTGGCCATAGAAGGCGTAGCCTCCCGTGAAGCCCCCGGAAAGGTCGCGCTGGAGCCACCACCGGCGGAAGTTCGCGCCGAAGGTGAGCGTGTGGCGGCCCGCGACCCAGGTCGTCGTGTTGCTGATGTCCCACATGGGCTGGTTGCTGCCGGTGTAGCCGCCGCCGCCGCCGACGGAGGAGAGGTTGACGAATTGAACCAACGGACACTGCCGCCGCGTGTCCGGGATGGGGTCGAAGATGCCCGTCAGCTCGAGCGAGTCGATCCAGCTCTGGGGACAGGGCTTGCCCCGCTGATCGGCGCGGGCCCCGAGGTGGCCGACCCGGAGGACGTTCACGACGGCGTTGTTGACGGGCCAGGTGTGGGTGACCTGCCAGTTCGTCGTCTCCTGGTCGAAGACCACGTTGCTATCCCAGTCGGCTCCACCCGGGGAGGAGCTCCCCCAGACCTCGTTCTCGAAGGTCGTCTTCGTGTAGCGGCCGAAGACCCTCCCGAAGTGCGCCAGGTCTTGATCGATCCGGATGTTGAGCTGGTTCTGCGTCTGGGGAAAGCTCCGAACCCCCCGGTGGTTTCCCTGGGGGGCGTCGGTGTTCGGCGCGAGGAACCACCCCTGGTCCACGGCCAGGGTGGCGAGGCGCGACCAGCGCTCGCGAGGAATGGTGCGGTTCGGGAAGGGCTGGCCGGTCCAGGGATCAATCACCGGCTCGGAGAATCGGCCCCTGAGCTCCTCCGGGTCGGGCACGAGGCTGAAGGCGGTTTCCCCCCGGTCGATCCGCGCGCCCTCGTAGTTGAAGAGGAAGAACGTCTTGTTCTTCACGAGCGGTCCGCTCACGGTCCCACCGAACTGCTTCTGGTCCAGCGTGGGCTTCTCGGCGGCGGGGTCGTCGAAGAAGTTCCTCGCGTCCCAGGCCTCGTTTCGGCCAAAGAGGAAGGCGGTGCCGTGGAACTCGTTGCTTCCCGACTTGCTGACAAGGTTGATCTGGTTGGCGCTGAAGCCGTACTCCGCCGAGTAGGTCTTGTTCTGCTGCGTGAACTCCTCCATGACGTCCACCGACAGGATGACGGCCGGGGTCCCGAGCGCGGTGTCGATGTTCGCCGTCCCGTCGATCATGAAGTTGTTCGACGTGGGCCGGGCCCCCTGCAGGCTGATCGCGTCGCCCGCGCCCTGCCGCATCCACCCCTGCTCGCCGAAGGTCTCGACTGCCCCGGCCTGCAGGAAGATGAGCGACAAGAAGCTCCGCCCGTTGAGGGGCAGCTCCGTGATCTGCCGTTGGGTGAGCGTCTGGCCAATGTTGGCGTCTTCGGACTGGAGGGCCACCGCCGCCGCCTGGACCTCGACGGCCTCGGTCATCTCACCGACCAGCAGGGTCAGGTTCACGCGAATCCGGGTGTCCACGAAGAGCCGGATGCCGGTCTCTCTGGCCGCGCGGAAGCCCGACAGCTCGGCCTGCACCGAGTACGTCCCGGGGGGCAGAAGCGCGAACACGTAGTCCCCCTGCCGATCGGTGTGGGCCACGCGGCGCAGTCCCGTGAGGTCGTTGCTCAGGGTGATCGTGACCCCGGGCACGACCGCGGCGCTCGCGTCCCGCACGGTGCCGCTGATCTGGCCGGTGGCGGTCTGCGGCCTCAGTGTGGCCGGCACGCTGAGCAGAAGCAGAGCGCTGGCCAGAGCCGTGAGCCTGGATCCCATGGCGCCACCCCCTCATCGGGACGCTGGTGAAACGGGTTCCCGGGATGCTCGGTCGTGTGCCGCCCCGCCTGAGGGCGGGCGGATTTGGACCCTATTCTGCCGCGACTTGTCGTGAGCCGATCTTGGATTCTTCTTGGATTCCGTGAACAACTGGTACGGGCGGAGTAGAGGTCATGGTCGCTTCGGTGGGCTTGCCACACGGGCTAAGCGAAGACTGCCCCAAGAAAGAGGTCTCCCGCACGCCCAGTGGGATCTATGATGCGCGCGAGGCGTCCTGCCCCCCGAGAGCGGCCATGGCACTGGCTCCCGCCACGCGTCTGGGCCCTACGAGACACTTGCGCCCTTCGGGACCGGGGGGATGGGTGAGGTTTACCGCGCCCGGGACACGCGGCTCGACCGCGAGGTCGCGGCCAAGGTGCTGCCCGAGGAGTGGCCAGCGACCCCGAGCGCCTGCGCCGCTTCGAGCGCGAGGCCCGGGCCACCAGCGCCATCAGCCACCCCAACGTGATCGTGGTCTACGACGTCGGCAGCACCAACGGACGTGCCTACGTGGTACTCACGAACCTCCGGGCGGTGCGAGAAGACGAGTCCACGGTTGGCTGGACGATCGAAGCCGGCCCGCCCCCCGGTTGGGAGGAGGTGCCGACGTGGTGACCTCCTCCTCGGGCGTCACTCGAGGATATCCGCTACTCCAGCTGCGTGAGCGCTGCCTCCAGCGCCGCGACCAGGGGCGGGAAGTCCTCCTAGATCGTGTCCCAGAGTATGTCGTGGTCAACCACGTCGTATCCGTGAGTGATCCGATGACGTGTGGCGATGGCTTCACGCCACGGGACTTCCCTGAAGCGAGCCTGAGTCTCGGCGCGGACTCGGGAAGCCGCTTCCCCAACGATCTCCACCAGTCGGGTCAGGGCGAGCTGTAACATCCGGTCCGAGTGGACGGCCGCCCGCTGGCGCTCGCCGATCAGGTCGAGCGCTTCGCGCGCGTGCTCCAACATGTGACGCATCGGGACGGCATCGTCACGCTGCGACATACAGCGCCCGCGCCTGGCTCACTACGCGGTCGCGAAGATGGGGACTCAGGCTCCGCGGAAGATGAAGGTCCACTGTCCGTTTCAGAAGGTCGGACAGCTCGTCCTGGATGCGAGCCAGCGTGAAGAAGGTGACCTTGGCGCCGGAATCGAACTCCGCCAATATGTCGATGTCACTCGAAGGCCCGAAGTCCTCGCGGAGGACCGAGCCGAACAGCGAGAGACGCACGATCTGATGACGACGGCAGAGCTCCGCCAGCTCTGAGCGGGGAACGCCGATCGGAGGTGCGGCGGTCATGCCCTCATGCTAGGGCCCTGAGCCCTGCAGTTCAACTACTCGACGCCTCCGCCGTCGGCGATCCAAGCTCGTTCGCTGCCGGAATGGGAGGCCTTCCGCGCGCCCGCCCGCTCGAGATCCATGATGGGAGGAGGGTACCGTGATGTCGGTCTGGCCGATCCGGATCACCCTGCTCACGAGCCTGATCCTCGTGAGCCCGTCGGGCGGGGCCTTCGCCCAGATTCCCCCGCCCGAACCGGACCCTCACTTCGTGTACCTCTGCTCGTTCTTCCGCGAGCCCGACGGCGTGGGCGGGCTCCGTCTCGCCTTGAGCGAGGACTTCTTCGAGTGGCGAGAGATCCCCGGTCCCCATTTCCAGCCGACGATCGGGACTGGCTCCCGGGACGGCGGCGAGCCCGCCGACCGGGTGTTCCGTGACGCGTTTGTGGCCCCCGATCCCGCGGGCGGCTTCCATCTCGTCTGGACCACGGGCTGGGACCGGCGCGACATCGGCTATGCCCACTCGCCGGACCTCGTCCACTGGGAAGACGAGCGGCTCCTCCCGCTGATGGCCGAGCGGAAGGCAGCGGAGAACTGCTGGGCGCCCAAGCTCTTCTACGACCGGGAGGCGCAGTTCTGGATGATCTTCTGGTCGACGACGCTGGCCGACGACACGTTCCCCGAGCCCGTCGCGGCGGGAACCTCGCGAAACCACCGCATCTGGTACGTGACCACCCGCGACTTCCGGACCCTCAGCGAGGCCCAGGTCCTCTTCGACCCGGGTTACTCCTGCATCGACGCCTACCTGCTCCAGGACGGCTCGGGATATCTGCTCTTCTTCAAGGACGAGCGGGCGAACGACGAGAGCGTGGCCGTCCTCGACCCCCGGTACCAGAACATCCGGATGGCGCGGGGCGCGAGTCCGCGGGGTCCCTTCCGCGACATCTCTCCCCCGATCACGGGCCGGGGACGAGGCCGCTGGATGAACGAGGGGCCGAGCGCCATCAAGATGGACGACGCCTATTACGCCTTCTACGACCACCACGGGGAGGAGCCCTACTTCGGCGTGGTCTGTTCTCGCGACCTCGCGAGCTGGCAGGACGTGACCGAGCTCTTCCGCTTCCCCCCGGCTTCGAAGCACGGCCACATCTTCCGGGTACGACGCGGGGCGGTGCGCAGGCTGATCGGTTCCGAACGCGAGCTCCCCGGTGCGCGGCCGCGATGAACGCGGTCGCCGCCCACCCGCTTCTCGGTGTCGCGTTGCACGCCATCGGCGCGTTCTTCGCCGCGACCTGCTACACCCCCCAGAAGAAGGTGCAGGGATGGTCCTGGCAGAGCTACTGGATCACCCAGGCCTCTGTGTGCTGGTTCCTGCTGCCCATCGTCGGCGCCGCCCTCACGATTCCCGATCTCGTCGCGGTGCTGCGCGAAGCGCCCCGGGAGGCGATGGTGAGCGCCTTCCTGCTCGGCGCGCTCTACGGCGTCGGCGGGACGGCTTTCGGCATCTCCATTCGATACATCGGGTTCTCGCTCACCTACGCCATCGCCGTCGGCCTGTCGAGCGTGCTCGGCACGCTGATTCCCCCGATCGTGCGCGGGATGCTCGGGGAGACTCTCAGCGGGCCCGGCGCCGACTGGATCGTGGCGGGGCTGGTGGTCGGCACCGTCGGCATCGCCGTGACGGGTCTCGCCGGGCGCCTGAAGGAGCTCGATCTGGAGGCGGGCCAGGGTCGCGGCGAGTTCTCATTGGGCAAGGGTCTGGCCATTTCGATTCTGGCCGGGGTGTTGTCGGCGGTGTACGGGCTGTCGCTGGAGGCGGGCGACTCCATCGCCGACGTGGCCACCGCTCACGGGGCCGGGGTGTGGCGGGGCAACGTCGTCTACATCTTCTCGAACACCGGGGCCTATCTCACCACGGCGGCCTACTGCCTGTTCCTGCACGTGCGCCACGGGACACAAGGCGAGCTCGTTGGGGCGTCCGCAGGGTGGAAGACAGCGCGAGTCCGCCTCAACCTGGCTCTGGCCACTCTCACCGGCTTCCTGTGGTACGGCCAGTTCTTCTTCTACAACCTCGGGCACGTCCGCATGGGGCGCTACGAGTTCACGAGCTGGGCGATCCACATGACGATGCTCGTCCTATTCAGCAACCTTGTGGGTGTCGTCCTGCGCGAGTGGCGGGGGTGCCGGCGCCCGGCCCATCTGGCCCTGGCCGTGGCCCTCTCCCTCCTCATCGGCGCGGTGCTGCTGGTGACCTACGGCAGCCGCCTGGGCGAGCTCGGTGCTGGATAGCCGCCCGGGTCTGGGCGAAGCCCGAAGAGCGACGGAGGACTTGTCCCAGGGCGCTGTAATATGTAATCTTACAGGCATGAGAGAGACGCTGACAGTCAGCCTGCCGCCGAAGTCCAAGAAGGTCATCGAGCGGGCGGCGCGGCAGAGCGGTCTCACGACGAGTGAATACGTCCGCCTGGCCATATTCCGGAAGCTGTGGAGTGATGCGGCGGCCGAGTCGCGGAGGCTGGCGGTTCCTCGGGCCCGGGCCCGAGGGGTGTACACCGACGAGGATGTCTTCCGGCTGATCTCGTGAGGGTCGTCTTCGACACCAACGTCATCGTGGCCGGACTCGTGGCGGAGGGGCTGTGCCGCGAGATCGTGGACACGCACATCCCCGACCACACGCCGATACTCTCCCAACCGCTTTGGGATGAGCTGGTGGCCAAGCTGTACGACAAGTTCCAGATCGATGCAGGAGAGCTGCCGTTCCTGAATCTCTACCGACGGCACGCGACCTGGGTCGATCCACGCCCGCTCGAGCCCCCGGTTTGTCGCGATCCCGACGACGACTGGGTGCTGGCAACGGCCGTTGCCGGGAAAGCGGACATGATCGTGACTGGAGACAAAGACCTTCTGACTCTGGGCCAACACCGGGGCATCGCCATCCTCAAGACTCGTCAGTTCCTCGAGCATCCGCTCGGAGACTGAGCACGTCCGCCCGCAACGGCCGCCAGGCCAAGAAGAGGCAGAGCCTCCTGGGTGCCTACATGGCGATCGACCGCGACAAGGAGCTGCTGGAGAGGGGCAAGGAGTATCTCGGCAACCTCAGCCGACTCTTCTTCTACGGTCTGCTCGAGAAGTGAGCGCCTGCCGCGCCTCTCTCCGTTTCACTGGCAGCTGAAGCTCTCCGCCCTCTCCAGGTCGGTCGCGCCCGCCTTCAAGCGCGCCACCTTCGGGTAGGGACACAGGGGGCGGCTGCGGTCGGGCGACCAGGTGGAGGGAACGTCGGGGTTGACGCCGACCGCGTTGCCGGCGCCGCGGGCGCAGGCGATGACGGTGTCCGGAGCCTGACCCTTCTCGACCCAGTCGACGAGGGCGCTCAGCATGTCGAACTGGTCGGTGGACGGGCCGCCCGCACAGTGGGCCATGCCGGGCACTCGGAAGAAGCGCGCGAAGTCCGAAGCGTCGCCCCCGTTTCGGGCGCGCAGGTCCTCGTACCAGGCGGTCGTGTCGTTGACCGAGAAGATGGCGTCGCTCACTCCGTGATAGACCATGACCTTGGCCCCGCGCTTCTTCAGAACCTCGAGGTTCGTGGGCTCCACGGGCAGCATGAAGGAGAGGGCGGACTCGGTGTAGGTGCCGTCCGTAGCCGCCACCGACGCCAGCATCGCGTCGATGGGGGTCGAGAGCGCGTAGGCGGGGCCGTCGAAGGTCGCCGGATCCGCCGGGGGCACGCCCCAGATCATGGCCGTGCCGGACGAATCGATCCGGAGTGGAACCAGGAACTCCCAGAAGGACGAGTCGGCGCTGTTGTGGCCGCTGTCGAACGGAAAGCTCGCATAGAACCTCTCGCCCTTGCCGTCGACCGCACCCGAGAAGATCGGCGCGATGGCCCGCTTCTGCGCCGCTGACAGGCAGGTGCCGTCGCGGTCGCCACTGCAGGTGGGCACATCGCGGTCGAAGTCGAAGGCCGCCTGGCACGCGGTGGTGTCCTGGATCATCCCGTCGGTGGCGCCATCGAGGGCGTCGCACCGCGCGAGCACCGCGGCCGAGAGGCTCGCACGCTCTGCGGGGGTGAAGGCGCTGCCGAGGTCGGAGGGGCTCGTCGCGACCGTCGCGTACTGCTTGGCCCCGAACTGGTTGGCGATCGCCGCCAGGGGCAGGCGGTAGCCCGGTGCTCCCGCCAGGTAGCCGTCGTACTCCTCGGGCATTCGCGTCATCGCGACGAACGTGTGCCGTCCGCCGTTCGAGCACCCGCCGAAGTACGAGCGATCCGGTGGTTTGCCGTAGGCGGCGGCGATCAGCGCCTTGGCCATGGGCGTCAGCCTGGCCGCCGCCTGGTAGCCGTAGTCCAGGCGCGCCTGGAAGTCGATGCCGAAGCTGGGATCATCGGGTCCGGAGTGGCCGGCATCGGAGCTGATGACGGCAAAGCCCTGCTGCAGGGCCGTGGTCGGCACGGGGCCGCCCCCGCCCAGGGCCGGGGAGACCCTCCCGTCGATGCCGCCGTTGGCCTGATAGAAGAAGCGGCCGCTCCAGTCGTTTGGCAGCCGCATCTCGAAGCCGATGGCGTAGCTCTTGCCGTCCTGTGGGCTGGTGCGGCGGTACATCTCGCCGCGGACCAGGCAGTGCGCGCCGATGGCGCGGCCCGCCCAATGGAGCCCGCCGGCTTCGACCGGCTCGGCCGACGCGATCGTGGTGTGGTCGAACCGGAACGTGGCGGCCAGCTCGCCGCACGACGACAGGGTGGCAGGAGTGGCGGCCGACAACCGGGGCGGGTCTTTGGCCTCACAGCCAACGGTGGCGAGCGCGGCGGCGCAGCCGATCGCCGCCCAGAGCGGGACGGGCGCGTGGGTCACGGAGCCTCCAGCTCTGTCGGAGAGCGGCAACAGGTCCTTCGGTGCAACACGTCCGGTTGGACGATCCCTACAGCTCGACATCCTGACGACCGGCCTCCAGGACCATCTCCCTTCCACCCCACTCCAGGACGCCCTGCAGCCCCGGGGGAAGCGTGATCTCGCCCCGGAGGCCTCCCCCTTCGGTCCGAGCGAGGCCGACGTCGATCATCCCCAGGGGGTGGGGCACACGCCCCTCGGCACGGTTCAGCGGGCCGAGGTGGGGCGTGATCCGCACGGACCGGAAGCCCGGCTCCGCGGAGCGCACGCCGAGCACGGTGGCCAGGAGGCCGTAGTTGGGGTGGGCGCTCCAGGCGTGGGAGTCGGAGCGGGTCGGCTCCGGCTTCTCGGGGACCGTGGTCAGGCCGAGGTCCAGCATCCCGCGCCACGGCGCGAGCTGCTCGACGTAGCGCTCGCCGAGGCCGGCCTTCAGAAGGGCCTCGAGCTGATAGAAGCTGAAGTAGTAGGTGGACTGGGTCAGCGAGCCCTCGGAGAGCACGCGCTCCATGACCGCGGCCTGCTCACCCTGCGGGACGGCGTCGGTGAGCACGGCCAGGACGTTCGTCTGCTGGCTGTAGCTGTCCGCCTCCGGGGTGTCTCGGAGCAGCCCCCGCGCCGGGTCCCAGGCACGGCTCCGCACCGCGTCGCGCAACGACTGCGCCAGGCTCCGGTCGCTCGAGGCGTGCTCGGCCATCCCCAGGGCGCCCTCGAGCTCGGCGGCCCGCTCCAGGGCGTAGACGTACAGGAGCGTGATGGACGTGGAGTGCCCCTCCCAACCACCGGGCGGCACGCCCCCGCGCCACTCCTCGGCCCAGTCCATGTAGGGCCACCACGGGATGGGACCGAGCATGCCCGACCCGTCGACGCGCCGCTCGAACCAGCCCAGGGCGGCCCGGATCCCCGGCAGGAACCCACGCACGTAGTCGGCGTCGTCACGGTGCATCCAGTAGTCGTGGACCATGGCCACCCAGACCAGCGAGAAGGTGGGGATGTACTGTCCGAGGTCCGAGGGGTAGCGGCTGGCGGTGATCCCCTCGGGAATCCGCGACAGGTCGAAGTGCTCGAGGGCCTGGCGGACGAGCCGGTCGTCCTCGGTCATGTAGAGGGTGATCAGGGCCTGGATCCGCGTGTCGCCGATGTACTGAAGCTGCTCGTAGTAGGGGGTGTCGAAGTAGGTCTCCCAGGCGCACAGCCGCGCCCCCCGCCAGTTGATCTCCCACATGTCCTCCAGCCACGGGAGATCGCTCTCGAAGCGGGCCGCGAGCTCGAAGGGATAGGCCACGAAGATGCCGTGCAGGTCGTGGACGCGCAGCTCCTCGTCCCGCGTCTCGACCTCGAGCTGCACGTAGCGATAGGTCCGGAACCACAGCGTCTGAAAGCGCCGCCGCTCACCCCCGTCGGGGCGGAACTCGTCGCGGACACCGGCGATGGTCTTGCCCTCGATCTCGTTGCGGTTGCCCTTCTGCCCCTCGGCGTCCTTGAGGGCCTCGGCGTAGACGAGGGCCACCGCGCTGCCCGCGCCGCCGCTCGTCTCGAGCACCGCGAAGGCGTTGGTCAGGTGCGCCTGGTCCAGCAGGAGCACGGCTCGCGTGTTCGACGGGACCACCAGGTCCCCCTCACCGCGCAGGAAGGCGTCCTCGGGCTCGAGCCCCTCCGCTCGGCGGATACGCGCGAAGCGGACCGGGGTCTCCTCCATCGGGGGGATCGAGCGCGGCACGAGCTGCCAGTCCCCGGCACCGCCGAAGGGGTTGCTCGCCCGGAGCTGGGTCCGGCTGGCCCGGAAGCCCTCCCCGGCCGCGGCCGCGAGCCAGTCCCCGTCCGCGAAGTCGACCTCCTTCCAGCCCCACGGGTAGCGGCCGGCGTCGATGGACTCGCCGGGGGGTGACGCGTAGTAGCCACCGGCGGCCGGCCCCCGGACGGGCAGGGGAGCGTAGCCGTCGTTTCGCAGCACCGTCCACTCCGCCCCTGTGTTCACCGCCGCCTCGGCCGGGCTGTCGCCCTGCAGCAGGAAGGCCGTCCGGCGGCTGAACTGGGCGACCGGACGCTCCGCCCCCCAGTTCCACACCAGGGCGGCCAGCACGTTGCGCCCCGCCTTCAGGAGCGGCGCCAGGTCGACCGTCTCGTAGCGCCAGTGCATGAGGTCCGAGCGCTGCGGCCCCGCGGAGACCGGCTCTCCGTTCACGAACAGGCGATAGCGATTGTCGGCCGAGACGTGCACGACGAAGCGCGCGGGCACCGCTCTCATCTCCCAGACCCGGCGGAAGTGGAAGACCCCGAACTCGTCACCCGGCGCCTCCGGGTGCGAGATCCAGGCGGCCGCGGGCGCCCCTTCGAAGACCGTCGGCGGCGTGAACTGGGCGGCGGCCGGCGCAGCGACGCAGGCCAGGAAGGACAGGCTCGTGACGAAGAGCAGTCGGTGTCGCATGGGACCTCCTTCGACTCGTCCATCGGGACGACGCCGCTTGGTAATGAAGAACGGGTCGAGCGGGAGCCGCCCGCCGACGTGGGAGCCGATCCACCGGCTCCCGATCCTGGAAGCCGATTCTAGACCGGATCCACGCAATGACTCACAGGCGTCCTCCGAGCACGCCGCCTGCGCACAGCGTGGCGACGGCGGGCTGCTCGGCCGGTGAGCCGCCCCGGAAGCCCGCTCAGCCCTGGCGCCCGGTCGCAACTCGAGGGGGCGGATGCCTCCGCCAGTGGTTCGCCAGGACCGACCCGGACACGTTCATCCACGGGCTGAAGATGGCGGCGGCGAGGCCGACGGTGCCCAGCTTGCCCATGCCCCCGGCGATGCCGGAGGCCAGGCCGCCGTTCTGGAGCCCCACCTCGAGAGCCACCGTCCGGGCGTCGTTGGGGCCGAGCCTCAGGAGGCGGCTCAGACCATAGCCGAAGACGTAGCCCCCGGCATTGTGGAGGATCGCGGCGACGAACAGGAGCCACCCGATGCGCAGCAGCTCCTCCCGACCGGCCGCGGTGGTCACGGTGGTGAAGTAGACGATGCCGAACATGGAGAGGACCGGCATGGCGCGCTCCACCGCGGGGACGCGGCGCACCAGGTGGTGATACACCACGCCCGCGATCAGTCCCCCGAGGCCGAAGCTGACGAGGCCCACGGCTTCGCTCGCGGCCTGGGGCATCTCGGCACGCAGCCACGCCCACCCCCCGAGGGCGAGCACGGCGAGCCAGCCGAGTCCGAGAAGGGCCAGGGCGTGGACGACCCGGCGCCCGAGGGGTGAGGCGGTCTTCAGTCCGTCGTGGAGGAGCGCCGCCCCG
>CAWKAS010000012.1:0-6807 GCA_963847655.1 uncultured Acidobacteriota bacterium
TAGACCCAGAGACGATCCCACCACCCGAGCGGCCTTCGCTGGTGGTCGCCGCCGGAAGAGAGACGAAAGGGGAGGACAGGCGCGGCGCTCTTTGACCGCTCTCGAAGGGCCGTGCTACCGTCAGTTCGATGAGTCTCCGTCGGTTGATCGCGCTGAGCCCGGTGGCCGTTCGAGCCACCACCGCGGTCGTTCTGCTCGCGGTCACGCTCGGCGACCTGACCCTGGACGGGGCCTGTGATCCTCTTCCGACCGTCGCGGGGGAGGAGGCTCTCTGCGAGGCGGCCGAAGGGGACACCGACGCGTGCGCCAGAGGCTGCATCCCCGACTGCTTCTGCTGCTCGCGCACCCTGGGCGCTCAGCCCCGCGTTTCGCCTCCGGCGCCCCAGGGTGCGGTGGCGGCCGCCGTCATGGAGGAGCCGGTCCTTCCTCCCGGCGTCTCCCGCCTGACCGAGCACCCTCCTCGCGCACGGGTCTAGCACCCATCGCCCTGCCTGGATAGGCCGGATCGCGGCCCGGCCTGTCTCCGATTCAAGTCCCGGCTTTGCGTGCCTCTGGCCTGCTCGGTGCAGACCGGGGTGGGACGCGCGGAGGTCGCATGTCTCGTCACACCTGTGGTTCGTCCGACCCGCGAGGGGCGGACGCTGTCCTTGCGCTGTGGTTCGTCTCCGTCCTGGTGCTCGTGCCGGCCAGGATGGCCACAGCCGAGCCGTCGGCGACCCTGCCGCTCGGGCTCGAGGCGGCCGTGTCGATGGCTCGCCAGAACAGCCAGCTCGTGCGGGCCGCGCGGCTCCGTATCGGCGAGGCGGAGGGGGACCTCACCGGGGCCAGCATCCTCCTCGTGAACAACCTCGATCTGGCGGTGTCTGCCGGCCCGCGAACCTCGGGGCTCGTGGAGGACGTTCAGACGACGGACTTCGAGATCGGCGTCGGCCAGCGCTTCGAGATCGGGGGCCAGAGAGCCCACCGCATCAAGCGGGCCCGGGCCGAGCTCGAGGCCGCCCGTGCGGTGTCTGCAGACGTCGAACGCGTCATCGACCTTGCCATCGCACGCACCTTCTATGCGGCGCTCGCCGATGAGGCACGGCTCGAGCTGCTGAACCAGAACGAGGGCCTGGCGAAGGAGCTCTACGACATCGCTCGCCGACGCCTCGAGGCGGGCGAGGGCACGCCCCTGGAGCTGAACACCGCACGTATCCGCCTCGCGGAGGCGCAACGGCGAACGATGGCCGCACACACCAGGCTTCAGGCCGCCACGGTCCGTCTCGCCGAGCTTCTCGGCCTGCCCCCCGACACTCGGCTCGATCCCCAGGGCGACCTCCCCCGTGGCGAAGAGACGTCCCGCGTTGATGCGCTGGTTACGCGTGCCCTGCAGTTTCGCCCCGATCTCGCCGGGGCCACCCACAACGTCGAGGCGTCCGCCGCGGCCATCGAGCTCGCGGAAGCCGAGACCTGGCCCGACCCGGAGCTCGGTGTTTCCTACAGCGAAGAGGAAGGCGACCGCATCCTGATGGTCGGGCTTCGGGTGCCCTTGCCGTTCTTCAATCGAAACCAGGGCGAGCGGGAGCGAGCCCTCGCCACGCGAGACCGGCGCGCGGCGGAGAGGGACGCGCTGCGCCTGTCGATCGAGTCTGAGCTCCTCCAGGCGCTGCTCGTCTACGACCAGGCGCGCCGTGCGCTGCGGCTGTACGATGCCGAGGTCCTCGCCGCGCAGAGCGAGAGCCTCGACCTGCTCCAGCGGGCCCTCGAGGCTGGTGAGGTGGGTCTCGCAGACGTCATCGTCGTGCAGCGCGAGGTGATCGAGGGCCGCGAGGGCTACCTCGACGTTCGGCTGGCCCTGGCACAGGCCCGCGCGGCCGCCCTCGCCGCCGCGAGCCTTCCGCAGACCGCCACGCTCCGGGGAGAGAAGCCATGAAGAGAATCAGACACCGCACCTGCCCAGCGATTCCGCTCCTCGTTGCCGTCCTTCTCGCTTCCGGGTGTGCGAGATCCCAGGAGCCGGAGGGAGACTCAGCCGAGGAGATCAGGGAAGGCCGAGCCGGGGAGTGGTGCGAGCGGATCACGCTTGCACATGAGTCGCTCGACTCCCTGCGCCTGTCCTACCAGCTTGTCGAGGAGAAGGATCTGTCCCCGTCCATCGAGGTCCCTGCGGAGATCATGGCCGTTCCCGACCGACGGGCGACGATCGGGCCACGGGTGACCGGTCGCATCGTGGAGGTTTGCTTCAACATCGGGGACGAGGTCGCGGAGGGCGCGCCCCTGGTGGTTCTCGAGAGCGAGGAGGTGGGACGTGCGTGGGCAAACCTCATCGCCGCCGGAGCCCGTGAGGATGTGGCCCGCCGCGCCCTCGAACGGAAACGCCGGCTGCTCGCGGACCGAGTGACCTCGGAGCGCGCGGTCGAGGAGGCCGAGGGCGCTCTGCTGGTCGCGGAGGCGGACCTGCAGGCGGCCCGAACGCGCCTGGCCACCTTCGGCATCACGGCGTCGGGGAGCGCGCCGAGCGATCCGGCGCGAGTCACTTTGCGCAGCCCCCTGGCCGGCACCGTGGTCTCACGTTCGGCGCACCTCGGACAGTGGGTCGAGCCGTCCGAAACGGTGGCCGAGGTGGTGGAGCTGACCGAGCTGTGGCTCCAGGCCGCAGTCTACGAGCGCGACATGCGCCTCGTCCGGACCGGACAGCCCGTCCAGGCCGAGGTCCGGGCCTTTCCCGGGGAGGTCTTCTCCGGCGAGGTGGGGCAGGTGGCCGGGGCCCTCGACGAGCGGACGCGGACGGTGGTGGTACGCGTCGTGCTGCCCAACCTCGACCGCCGCCTGCGGCCGGGGATGTTCGCGACGGCCCGCATCCAGGACATTCACGCCCACGAGCCTCGACGCCTTCTGGCCATCCCCTGGTCGTCGGTGCAGGAGGTGGACGGGCACCCGGTCGCGTTCGTGAGGGTGTCCGACGGCGTGTTCGAGCTGCGCCGCATCCACACCGGCGAGCGGGCCGGTGACTGGGTGGAGGTCCTGAACGGGCTCACCAGCGGCGAAGAGGTGGTCTCCGAAGGAAGCTTCCTGCTCAAGGGGCAGCTCCTGCGGGCCACCCTGGCCGAGGAGGAGTGATGGCCGCGCGGCTGGTCACGTGGGCCCTCGACAATCGCTTCCTCGTCGTCGTGATGGGCCTGCTTCTCGTGGTGGCGGGCTTTCAGCACATGCTGCGGCTCCCCGTCGACGCCGTCCCCGACGTCACGAACGTCCAGGTCCAGGTGCTCACCAAGGCGCCCGCCCTCGCGCCGCTCGAGGTGGAGCGGCTCATCACCTTTCCGGTCGAGGCGGCAATGGCCGGTCTCCCGGACATCGAGGAGATCCGCTCCGTCTCCAAGTTCGGCCTGTCGGCGGTGACCGTGGTCTTCGTGGAGGGGACCGACATCTACCGCGCGCGACAGCTCGTCCAGGAGCGCATGGGGGAGGCCCGGGAGGGGATCCCGGAGGGCTACGGAACGCCCGAGATGGGCCCCATCGCGACCGGACTCGGCGAGATCTACCAGTTCGAGGTGCGCGGGGATCCGGCGTGCCGTCCGGGCGAGCCCGACACCGAAGCCTGCTACTCGCCCATGGAGCTGCGCACCACCCTCGACTGGTTCGTGGCCTATCAGCTCAAGAGCGTGCCGGGCGTCGTCGAGGTCAACACCTTCGGTGGAGAGCTCAAGACCTACGAGGTCGCCCCGGAGCCGGCCGCGCTGCAGGCGCACAACCTGCCGCTCTCCGAGCTCTTCGAGGCCCTCGAGCGCAACAACCGCAACGCCGGCGGGGCGTACCTCGTCCGCAACCGCGAGCAGGTCGTCATCCGCGGCGAAGGCCTGCTCACGAGCCTGCGGGACATCGGCGACGTGGTCGTCCGGACCGGCGACGAGGGCACGCCGCTCTACGTGCGAGACGTCGCCGAGGTGCGCCTTGCACCCATGGTCCGTCAGGGGGTCGTGACCCGGGACGGGCGGGGCGAGGCGGTGGTCGGAATCGTCATGATGCTGATGGGTGAGAACTCCCGGGTCGTGGTCGACCGCGTGAAGGAGAAGATCGAGGCCATCCGCGGGAGCCTTCCCCCGCGCGTCACCATCGACACGTTCTACGACCGCACCGACCTCGTCCGCCGCACCATCCGGACCGTGCAGACCAACCTGCTCGAGGGCGGCCTCCTCGTGATCGCGGTGCTGTTCCTGATGCTCGGGAACCTCCGCGGTGGCCTCATCGTGGCCTCGGCGATCCCCCTGTCGATGCTCTTCGCCTTCATCGGCATGGTCCGGGCGGGGGTCTCGGGCAACCTGATGAGCCTCGGCGCCATCGACTTCGGGCTGATCGTGGACGGCTCGGTCGTCATGGTGGAGAACGTGTTCCGCCTGATGTCCAGGGAAGATTCGGAGGGGCGAAAGCCCACCGATCTCATCCGGGAGGCGACGACCGAGGTCGCGCGTCCCGTCGCCTTCGCCGTCGGCATCATCATCATCGTCTACATCCCGATCCTCACCCTGAGCGGCGTCGAAGGGAAGATGTTCCGCCCCATGGCGTTGACCGTCATGCTCGCCCTGGGGGGCTCGCTCATCCTGGCGCTGACACTGATCCCGGTGCTGGCCTCGCTGTTTCTCCGCGAAGCTCCAAAGAGCCACGAGACCTGGCTCGTTCGGCAGCTCCGACGGCTCTATCGACCGGTGCTCGACCGTGCTCTCGAGCACCGGCTCGCCACCGTGGGCGTCGCCGCCCTTCTCTTCGCCGGCGGGCTAGGGCTGAGCGCCACGATGGGAGCCGAGTTCGTCCCGAAGCTCGACGAGGGGGCAATCGCCTTGCAGGTCTGGCGGCTTCCCTCCGTCTCGGTCGACGAGGCCGCTCGGCAGTCGACGACCCTCGAGCAGGTGCTCCTTCGGGAGTTCCCCGGGGAGATCGACACCATCATCTCGAAGACCGGGCGCCCCGAGATCGCGACCGACCCGATGGGCGTGGAGATGAGCGACGTGTTCGTCATGCTCCAGCCACGTGCGCAGTGGCAACACGAGGACAAGGCACACCTCATCGAAGCCATGGAGGAGGTGCTGAACGAGCAGGTGCCCGGGGCCGCCTTCGGCTTCTCCCAGCCCATCGAGCTGCGGGTCAGCGAGCTCATCGCGGGGGTGCGTTCGGACGTCGCCATCCAGGTCTACGGCCAGGACCTCGACGAGCTGCGGAGCCTCGGCGAGGCCATTGCCGGTGTGGTCTCGAGGGTCGAGGGCGCCGACGACGTGAAGGTGGAGCAGGTGTCCGGGCTGCCGATCCTCACCGTGGCGGTGGACCGGCAGTCCATCGCTCGCCACGGAGTGAGTGCCGACGACGTGCTCGCCGCGGTCGAGGCCCTCGGTGGCCGGGAGGTGGGCGTGATCCTGGAGGGCGAACGGCGCTTTGCGCTCCAGGTGCGTTTCGGCCCCGACGTGCGAAACGACGAGACCGCCATCGCTCGGATCCCGGTGCCCGCCGATGGGGGGAGGCTGCTCCCTCTCGGGGAGCTGGTGACCCTCGACATCGAGCCCTCGGCGGCCCAGGTCAGCCGAGACCGTATCCAGCGCCGGATCACGGTCGAGATGAACGTGCGCGGGCGGGACATCGCCTCCGTCGTGGCGGAGGCCCGCCGCGCCATCGACGACGGCGTGGAGATGCCCCCCGGCTACGTACTCGAGTGGGGTGGGCAGTTCGAGAACCTCGACCGCGCCTCGAAGCGGCTGATGGTCGTGGTCCCCCTGGCCCTGCTGCTCATCTTCGTCCTGCTGTACGGCGCGTTCGACGCCGCGCGTCCCGCCCTGCTCATCTTCCTGAACGTGCCGTTCGCGGCGGTGGGCGGCGTGTTCGCCCTCGTCCTTCGCGGGATGCCCTTCTCCATATCGGCAGGCGTCGGGTTCATCGCGCTGTTCGGCGTAGCGGTCATGAACGGCGTGGTGCTCGTCTCCTACATCCGGAAGCTGGAGGAGGAGGAGAGCCTCGTGCCGTCGATGGCCGCCCGCGAGGCGGCCCTCGTGAGGATGCGTCCGGTCCTGATGACGGCGCTCGTGGCCGCTCTCGGCTTCGTGCCGATGGCGCTGTCGACCGGTTCGGGCGCCGAGGTCCAGAGGCCGCTGGCGACCGTTGTCATTGGTGGCCTCGTGACGGCGACTCTCCTGACTCTGCTCGTGCTGCCGACGATCTACGGGTGGTTCGCGGAAGAGCGTGCCGATGCCGAGAGGTGACCACGATGCTCCGGAGAACGGAATGGCAGGTGGCAGGACCTTTCAGCCAGCAAAGGGCCACTCAGGCCCAGGAGCCGAGGCATGAACTACGCCGTCGATCTCGATCGCGCCGGATCCTCCGCCTGGGGGCGGGGCTGGGCCTGGCCACCGGCGCGGGCTTGCCTCTACCGCTCTTCGGCTGTGGGGGAGCCAGCCCCACGGAGCCGGGGGAGTCGGCCCGGCCGGGCAGCCCGCTCCCGCGCCCGCCCGACCTCTCCAGGGACCTGGTGGCGCGGACGGGGACCGCCACGGTGTGGCCGAACACGTCGACCGCGGTCTGGACGCTGGGGGGCGCCTATCCCTCCCCGACCTTCCGCATGGCGGCGGGCCAGCGGATCGGGATCCGGCTGCGGAACGACCTCCCCGAGTCCACCAACGTGCACTGGCACGGCCTCGTCGTCCCCGAGGCCGCGGACCGACACCCGTCGGACCTCGTGGCCCCGGGGGCCTCGCGCGAGGAGGCGTTCACCGCCCCTCCGCGTCCGGGACCTTCTGGTACCACCCGCACCCGGACCGACGGACCGGTCCCCAGGTCTACCGAGGGATG
>CAWKAS010000013.1:0-473079 GCA_963847655.1 uncultured Acidobacteriota bacterium
GGGCGCCACGACCGGGTCAAGGGTGATTGCCTTCGCCCCGTGGGTTGAACCATCATCGGCCGGGAGCAACGGACGATGAAGGCCCTGGCCATCTACAACATCAAGGGAGGGGTCGGGAAGACGGCGACGGCCGTCAACCTCGCCCACCTGGCCTCCGAGGCGGGGCACTCCACCCTGCTCTGGGACCTCGACCCCCAGGGGGCGGCCAGCTTCTACCTCCGCATCAGGCCCGGAGTCGAGGGCGGGGGACAGAAGCTCCTCAAGCGACGGGAGCTCGACCAGCACATCCGGGCCACCGACTTCCCGAACCTGGACCTGCTTCCCGCCGACTTCTCCTACCGCCACCTGGACCTGGAGCTGAGCGAGTACAAGAAGCCCACCCGGCGGATCCGGAAGCTGCTGGACGAGGTGGTCGCCGACTACGACTACGTGATCCTCGACTGCGCCCCGAGCATCTCGCTGGTCTCGGAGAGCGTCTTCGCCGCGGCCGACGCCCTGGTGATCCCCACCATACCGACCCTGCTGTCGCTCCGCACCCTGGGGCAGATTGTTCGCTTCTTCCACAAGCCCGGGCTCGAGCACGTGATGCTCCTTCCCTTCTACTCCATGGTGGACGGCCGCAAGACGCTGCACCGGGCGATCGTGTCCGACTCCAGCGAGATCGAGTGCGACATGCTCGTCACCTGCATCCCGTATGCGGCCGACGTGGAGCGCATGGGCCTCCGACGGGCCCCCCTGACGAGCTACTCGGGGAGCTCGGCCGCGGCCCAGGCCTTCCGCGACCTGTGGCAGGAGATCCGGGCCCGCATCGAACCGGGGCTGTCCGCGGGGGAGTGACCTCGCGTCGTCAGGCCGGAGCCTCGAGGGCTTCGTACCCCTCGCAGTGCAGGCTGCCGCCGTCTTCCACAGACCCGCCCGGCTCAGCCACGCGCCCGGCTCAGCGCTGTGCGCTGCTTCTCCGGCAGGTACTTGGACCCCTCCCGCAGCGTCAGCCCGGAGACCTCGTGCACGTGCTCCGAAAGGAAGCCGAAGGTGAGTTCCGGGCGCTTTCGGCTGACGTCTCGAAGGGCCCAGCCGATGGCCTTGCGGATGAAGGACTCCTTCTCTTCCACCATGCGGGCGGCCAGGGAGGCGAAGAGCTCGAAGTCACCGCCACCGGCCCGGAGGGCCGGGAGCTGGGCCAGCAGGGAGGACCGCCGGATCCAGAAGTCCTCGTCGCGAGACCAGCGTTCGAGCACCACGGCGGCCGCCCCGGGGTCGGCTTCGACGAGGGGCGCGGCGACCTTGGTGCAGAGCCAGTCGACCAGGGCCCAGGTGTGCGAGCGGCGCAGAAGGTCCTCGATGAGATCGAGGTCGCCGGTGACGAGGTCCTTCGTCCGGCGCTCGAGGAGCGCCACCGCGACCGCCTTGAGATCGTAGACCGGTCGCTTCCAGAGGGTCTGCACGAGGGCGATCAGGGGGGCGCGATCGAGGTCGGGGTGATCGGCGAGGAAGGCGCGGGCCACCGCGCGCAGGGGCTGGGCGGCCACCCCGAGGAACTCGAGATCGCTCTTCAGGTAGGCCTTCGCCCCGACCGCACGTTCCCCATCGCCGGCGGCGCGAAGGACGGCTTCCAGCTCCCTGGCCAGGGGGGTGGTGCTCATCCCGTTCGATCTCGACCGACGAGTCCCCGGAGAGATCCCTCTCCAGGGCGGCGAAGGCGGCCTCGGAGGACCGTGGAGGGGAAGAAGAGCATCCTGGTCGGCACCGTCCACTCCTTTTCGCCGGCGCGGAAGGGTGAGTCCCGGTCACCGGCCGCCGGACCCTGAGGCGGGCGGGGCGAAGATACTTCATTCGACAACGGCCGCGGCACGGTGGCGGATCGACCCCGCCCACTGCGTCGCGTAGATCCTTCCCGCCCCGTACTCTCCGCCCACACTGATCCGTACGCTCCCGTCCTGGTCACAGACGGCCGAGAAGGAGACCGGGCGCGTGGCGAAGGCCCGGGTGACGGTGACCAGGCACGACTCCCGGTCGGCGATGAGAACGATCATGTCCTCGTCGACCGCCGCCTGGAGCATGTGATCGAAGGCGGGGGGGTCGGTCTCGATGCGGAGCGGAAACTCGTCGGCCGACACGGAGGCCGCGAGGAGGAACAGGGCAACGGGCACCAGTCTCTTCATCATGACTCCCATTCTCGCGGATAGAATCCCGGAGGGATCTGGGGAACGAGCCGGAGGGGGCATGCATATCAGGACGGTCTCGGGGCTCCTCATGGGATGGGCCCTCGCTGCGGCCGGCATCGGAGAGACTCCTCGCCGGGTCGATCCACTGCCGCGTGCGGTGGACCTGAGGGTGGGGGAGTCCCAGGAGGTGCGCCTCTCGAACGGTGCGACGGTTGCCGTCAGGCTCCTCGATCTCGAGGAGAGTACCGACGACGTCAACGGGGCCGTCCGCGAGGCCCGGGTGAGGCTGGACGTGGACGGGAGGGAGGTGGAGGTGACCTCTGCCACCTATCGCCTCCCGGTCACGTCCGGCGACGTGCAGCTCGATTGCCCGATCACGAAGGGCTATCTGGAGAAGGGACGCGCCAACGACTGGGCGCTCGACAAGGATGCCCGGATCCGGCTCTGGCCGAGGGGCTCGCCGTGGATCGACCCGGAGACGTTCACCTATCCCGCCCGGCAGCGCTGGTTCGCCAGCCTCACCCAGATGGCCAACGAGCCGGTCTACGTGGACGGGGGAGACACGCCGAACGAGGAGACGATCTACTACCACTCCGGGCTGGACATCGGTGGCTGCGAGGGTCTGGTCGACGTGGTCGCGGCGACGGAGGGCCTGGTCGTCTCCTCGGGCAACGAGCAGCTGCCCGGGTACGAGGAGACGCCGGTGAGCCCCCGCTACGACGTGGTCTACATCCGCGATGGACGGGGCTGGTTCTACCGCTACAGCCACCTGAAGACGATCGAGCCCGAGGTGCGTCCCGGCGCCCGGGTCCGGATGGGGCAGAAGATCGGCCTCCTCGGCAAGGAGGGCGGCAGCGGGGGCTGGAGCCACCTCCACTTCGACATCCATGCCCTCCAGCCCTCGGGGCGGTACGGCATCGAGGAGGGCTACGCCTTCCTCTGGCAGAGCTACCGTGAGCGGTATGAGCCGGAGGTCGTCGCGGTGGCGCGGCCCCATCACCTGATCTGGTCCGGTCAGACGGTGAGGCTGGATGGATCGCGGTCCCAGGGTCGGGACCTGAGCCACGAGTGGACCTTCACGGACGGGTCGACGGCCGAGGGGGCGACGGTCGAGCGAACGTACGACGAGGCGGGCTCCTACTCCGAGATCTTGAAGGTGAAGGATGGGAAGGGGAGCATCGACTACGACTTCGCCGTCGTCCAGGTCGTGGACCGGGACCACCCCGACCGGCTGCCCCCGACGATCCACGCCGCCTACGCCCCCACCTGGAACATCCGGCCCGGGTCACAGGTCACGTTCCATGTCCGGACCTTCCGCACCACGGACGGCGAGGAGTCGTGGGACTTCGGCGACGGCTCGCCTACGGTGACGGTCCGGTCGGACGGCAACGTCCGCGCCCACGATCCCCTGGGGTACGCGGTCACCGACCATCGCTACGAGGCGCCGGGCACCTACCTCGTGAGGGTCCAGAGGACGGACGCGCACGGTCAGACCGCCACCGCCCGCCTGGTGGTGCGAGTGGACTGAGGGGCGACGCCGAAGGTGATCGCCGACCGCCTGCCGGCAAGTGCCGCCACGACCGGACCGACGCCCAGCAGGGCGAGGGTGGCGGGCTCGGGAGCTGCGGCGGCCCCGAAGGTGGCGCTCGCAGGCTCACCACCCGACCGAAGACCTCCTTCGAGGCTCGAACCCCGACGGGCGGCGGGTCTGTTCGCAGTAGCATGGCCCACATGAAGACCATCGGCCTGCTGGGCGGGATGAGCTGGGAGTCGACGGTGTCGTACTACCGGATCATCAACCGTCTGGTGGGGCGGCGGCTGGGGGGGCTGCACTCGGCGCGGCTGGTGCTGGTGAGCGTGGACTTCGAGCCCATCGAGGTGCTGCAGCGCGCCCGCCGCTGGGAGGAGGCCGGCGCGGTGCTGGCCGAGGCCGCGCAGGTCCTCGAGGGCGCGGGTGCAGACCTGCTGGTGCTGTGCACGAACACCATGCACATCGTGGCCCCGCGCATCGAGGCCGCGACGCGGGTGCCGCTGCTGCACATCGCGGATGCCACCGGAGAGCGGATCGCCGCCGCCGGTCTTGCCACCGTCGGCCTCCTCGGCACGCGCTTCACGATGGAAGAGGACTTCTATCGCGGCCGCCTGGAGGAGCGATTCGGCCTGCGGGTGCTGATCCCCACCGACGCGGAGCGGGACGAGGTGCACCGGGTGATCTACGAGGAGCTCTGCCAGGGGAAGATCCTGGACGCTTCGCGCGCTCGCTATGGGGAGATCGTGTCGGCCCTCGTGAGCCGAGGCGCGGAGGGGGTCATCCTCGGGTGCACCGAGATCGGCCTCCTCCTGTCGTCACCGGACGCGAGCGTGAAGCTGTTTGACACCGCAGCCATACACGCCGAGGCCGCGGTGGATCGTGCTCTCCAGGCAGAGGCGTGAGGGGTCGGGTCATTGGGGCTCCGGCCGCGCCGGCCTCCGATGGTCAACGTGCGGCCTCCGATCGACCTCCCAGGTGCCGGGTGAAGAACCGCTCCATGGCGTCGAAGGCCTCGAGAGAGAAGGTGTGCTCACCCGGGGGCTGGTGCACCACGAGCGCCTCGGGCGCGCCGACGCGGTCGTAGGCCGGAGACACCGCGGCCACGAAGGCGTCGACGGCCTCCCTCGGCATCCCGATGTCCGCGGTCGGGGCCCAGAGCATCAGGGGGCGTGGGGCCATGGCCGCCGCGAAGCGAGCCTGGTCCCCGGCGGGGACGATCCCCGGGATCCACCAGTAGGTGCCGTGATAGCGGATGTGCCCGAGGCGGGCGAAGAGGTCCACGGAGCCGACCCCGCCGCAGATCGGCGCGGCCGCAGCCACGCGGTCGTCGAGCAGCCAGGTGTAGAAGGAGGTGATCCCACCGAAGGACATGCCGGTGGCCCCGATCCGGCTCGCATCCACGTCGGGCCGGTCCACCAGGTGCGTGACGCCCTGGCGGATCTCGTGGAGGATCGCCCCCATCGCGGTGCGCCCTCGACTCAGCATCACGTTGGCCTGCTGGTTGATGGGCGGCGTACGGTCGTCGAGCCCGCGCTGGGTGAGGGAGAGCGTCAGGTAGCCCCGGCGCGCCAGCTCGCGCGCCCAGCCCAGCAGCCGCGTGTGGGGCCGGGCGTGGCCCGGCGTCGTCCACGATCCGTGTCCGAACTCCGTGGTGACGAGCGAGTCCCGGCTCCCCCCGCTGCCATGGAGGCACACGATCGCCGGCAGGGGCTCTCTCGCCGCCGCCTGGCGGACGACGAACGCACGGACGCGCTCCCCGTCCAGCGAGGCCCAGGACAGGTCCTCGACCCGCAGACCCTCCGCCTCGGTGGTGGCGTGAACCTCCACCTCGACTTCGGGGAAGGGCAGGGGGGTCTGGAGGAGGGCCGAGAAGGCCTCCCGGGCCGCCCCGGCGTCCTCGCCGACCGCGGCGCCCGCGCTCGCGACCGCCATCAGGACGGCACCGGGGATCAGGGCGGGAAGGGAGCGGGCGCGGCGTCCCTGAAGGCGCCGATCCCCGGCCCGGCGGGGCGGACACCGCTGGAGGGTCGGGGCCGGCAGCACCAGACGCCTCATGGGCGGATGGTACAACGCATCGGTGGTCGCTCGGCGCCCGGGCGCGTGTCCCATCAGGGCTGCTCGAGACGAAGGGGGCAGCCTGAAGCCAACGACTCCTCCATCCGGCCGACGTTTCACCGACGCCGTCCATCCCCTCGCCACCGTGATCGGGCCCGGCGCCCATGTCCGTGGCGATCTGCGCTGCGACCACCCTGTGGAGACCCGGGCCTCGGCCCGCGTGCTCGGGGTGATCTCGGCCGGCGTGGTGGTGATAGCCGATGGGGCCTTCTACCGGGGGAGATCGAGGAGGCCAGGGTCGCGGGCGGCAGGCCCGTGCCGAAGGACCGACGCGGGCGCCCCGGCGGAGGACCGACGCAGCCCTGAGCCGATCGACGGCCGTCCATCGGCAGCCGCGGGGTGGACCCTCACGCAGCCTGGGGGGCGTCGAGTGACCGGCCGCCCGGCTCGTTGTACCCTGATCCGTCCACGTTCGACTCGGAGGATCAGATGAAGAGGCTCGTCGTGTCCGTCCTTCTCCTGTTCGCGACCGCCGCCTGCCAGCGGGCCCAGACGCCCCCCGGCGAGGCGAGGGTCGTCGAGGAGCACTACACGGAGGCCGACTTCGACGCGGTGGACAAGATCGACTTCCACGCCCACATCCACACCCGGGACGGGGAGTTCGTCGGTCGGGCGCGGGAGGACCGCTTCCGCTTCGTCGACATCGCCACCCACGCCGCCGATCCCGACGAGATGCGGATGAGGCACGAGACGGTCTTCACCCAGCTCCAGGCCCACCCGGACCGGGTCGTCGCGGTGGTCTCCTTCCCCATGGCGGGCTGGGACGACGCCGACTGGACGGAGCGGACCATCCGCTCTCTGGACGAGGCCTTCGAGCGGGGGGCGGCGGGGGTCAAGGTCTGGAAGAACATCGGGATGGAGTTCCGCGACGACGACGGCGAGCTCGTGATGATCGACGACCCGGGATTCGACCCGATCTTCGAGCACCTCGTCGAGAAGGGGATCCCGGTGATCGGCCACCTGGGGGAGCCCCGGGAGTGCTGGCTGCCGGTCGAGCAGATGGTGATGCACAAGGGCTACTTCTCGACCCACCCCGAGTACCACATGTACCTGCACCCGGAGATGCCCTCCTACGAGGATCAGCTGGCGGCGCGGGACGGGCTGCTCCAGAGGAACCCCGATCTCCGCTTCGCCGGGGCCCACCTGGCGAGCCTGGAGTGGAGCGTGGACGAGCTCGCGGCCTTCCTCGACCGCTTCCCGGGCGTGCTGGTGGAGACCGCGGCCCGGGTCCGGGACCTCCAGTACCAGTCGAGCCGCGACCGCGAGAAGGTACGGAACTTCATGATCGAGTACCAGGACCGCATCGCCTACGGGACCGACCTGACGGTGGAGCCCGCCGCGGCCACCGAGGAGGCGATCGTCGGGGCCCGGTCGATGTGGCGCAGCGACTGGAGGTACTTCGCCACGGACCTCCCGGTGGAGGTCCGACAGATCGAGGACCCGGTCCAGGGCCTGAACCTGCCCAGGCCGGTGGTGGACAAGCTCTACCGCCTGAACGCCGAGCGCTTCTTCTCCGGCTGCCGGGGCACGGCCGAGGGCTGAACCCGGGACCCCGTCGCCGCGCCCCCCGGGAGACCGCCCGCGTTCAACCCGCCGCGCGGCCTGTGCCGAGAGACCCGACGAGGAGACGGGAGTGAGCTCGACACCCGAAGGGAGTTCGAGGGTGGACAGCTCCGTGTCCAGGGGAATGGTCCCCCTCTCCGCCGGCCGTCCGAAGAGGAGACCCAGCAGGCTCTTGCGCAGGCGGCCGCAGTTCTCCACAAACCCTCTACGCAATGTGGAGGGACGGCTCGGCGTATGACCCAGTCAAGCTCCGGGGCGTCGCGAGCAGGGCCGCCGAGAAGGCTCGACGCATGCGTTCTCGCGGTCATCGGCGAAGACGCGTCCCAAGAGTTGGCGAAGAGACCAAGCGCTTGCTGCCCGCACTGAGCGCCGTGCGGCGGACGTATCACGAGACTCGGAAGAGCACGGCGCTGACCGTCAACCAGCAGAGCCCGTTCGGGAGCGCAGGGCGCACACGTGAAAGTCGGTGCGCCGAGAAGCTGCGACTTGCACCGAATCCCACGGCTCACGCCGCATTGTCATAGGGGCGCAAGTCCAGTAATGTCGGCGGCACAAACGACAAGCGTAGCCATTGTGCGGAGCCTCAGAGCCGGTGATTGCCGGTGGACTGGGCCGAACAGGCCCGTCGTCTGGGAGACTCCGGGGCGGACAGGAACGAAAGGGGGAACTCTGATGACGGGGCGGAGAGAAGGGAACACGTTCGCTCTGTCACGCCGCAGCCTCGTGGCTGGAGCGGCCTCGCTTCTCCTGGCCGGCCCTGTGCAGACGCCTTCGACGGTGCCACTGGGGATCATTGAAGTGCCCGAGCCGGCAGAGGCCGAACAGATCATGCGCCTGCTGAGGGACGGAGAATCGTTTGAGATGCTGGCCGCCCATTTCTCAACGAATCCCAGCCGCGCCGTCGACGGCTACCTTGGAAGGATGGACCTTTCAGCCATGCACAGTGGCGTCCAGGAGGCGGTGAAGGAGATCCACCCGGGCGAGACGACGGGCATCTCGAGTCTCCCTCGGGATACATGATCCTGAAGCCCGTCTCGGAGGAGACCGCGCGGCGATACGAGCGGCGCGTTCAAGCTCGGGCGGAACAACAGGCGCGCGCCAACTATCCGCTGGTGACGGGGGTCAGCGGAGCCATCGAGCAGGAAGGCGTGGTGGAGCGCTTTCCCAGGCCGCCGAGCTATGAGATGGATCTCAAGGTGTGCTGCGAGACTCGTCGGAAGGCCGTTCAGGATGGGATCAGCCGGCTGCACCGCGACCTGGAGGTCTTGTCCACCCACCCACAGGACCCCGAAATCGACCGCTACATGAAGACGGTCCTCCAAGTGGCGCTTGCCCAGATGTACTGCTACGTGGGTGAGGTAGAGAAGGCCATCCAGGCTTTCAGCGCGGCGTACGAGCTTGCGGGTTCGCAAGACTCCAGTGTCTTCTTCGAGAAGGTCATCGGAATCTCCGAGCTGCGGCGCGCCTTTGTTGAGAACTCACTTCGGGATCACGTGCGCTTTCCTTCGATCTTTCCGTTCAAACCTGGCGAGCGATTCGACAGGGCGTCGGGATCGGAGAATGCCATCACGCACTTTCTGAGCTATCTCCAGCACAATCCAGACGACCTCGAAGAGAGGTGGCTACTCGCCCTCAGCTACATGACCCTTGGCCAATACCCGGACCAGGCTCCCGCCGAGTACCGCATGTCACCCGTAGCATTCGAGCAGAAGGAATCGATCGGGGAGTTCGTGGATGTGGCTCCCCGCCTTGGCCTGGATGTGTTCGGCACAGCGGGTGGCGCCATCATGGACGACCTGGACAACGATGGATTCCTCGACGTCGTCCTCTCGGAGACCGATGCTTGCCGGTCCCTACACTACTTCCACAACAACGGCGATGGCACGTTTGCGAACCGGACAGCCGATGCGCACCTGACGAACCAGCTGGGCGGCGTCAACCTGCTCCAGGCTGACTACGACAACGACGGCTGGCTCGACATCCTGGTGTTGCGTGGCGGGTGGACGATCCCGGTCCGGAATTCTCTGCTGCGAAACAACGGGGACGGTACCTTCACTGACGTCACGGCGGCCGCCGGCCTGGCCGAGCCTGCGACCTCCACACAAACCGCTGCCTGGCTGGACTTCGACAACGATGGCTGGCTGGACTTGTTTGTCGGAAATGAGCACTCGCCTTGCCAGCTCTTCCACAACAGTGGCGATGGGACGTTCACGGAGGTGGCCCCCGTTGCTGGTGTGGACGTCGATTGCTTCGCGAAAGGGGTGGTGGCCGGCGACTACGACAACGACGGCTGGACGGACCTCTACGTGTCGAACAACTCTGGGAGGAACCATCTGTTCCACAACAACGGCGACGGAACCTTCGGCGAGGTCGCCCGCGACCTGCACGTCGAGGGTCCTTCGTTCAGCTTCCCGGTCTGGTTCTTCGATTTCGACAACGACGGTTGGCTCGATCTGTTCGTGAACAACTTCATCGTCTCTGATTCGGAAGTCCTGCGTAGTCAGATGAAGCTGCCCTTTACCGCCGAGGCTCCGAAGCTCTATAGAAACGTCGGCGGCACCTTTCGGGACGTCACCGCAGAGGCGAACCTGGCTCGGGCCTTCATGACCATGGGCGCCAACTTCGGCGATGTGGATGACGACGGCTTCCTGGACATGTACCTCGGAACGGGAAATCCCTCATTTGCCTCGCTCGTTCCCAATGTCCTGCTGCACAATCAGGGCGGAGAACGCTTCGTCGACATCACGAACTCTTCGCGTACCGGCTCACTGCAGAAGGGTCACGGTGTTGCCATCGGTGATCTTCTCAATGATGGCGAGCCGATGATCCTCGCGAAGATCGGGGGCATGGGCCCGGGCGATCCGTTCTATACCTCGGTCTTCACGCGTGCAGACAGCGGCAACAATTGGGTGGACGTGAAGCTGGTCGGCGTCAAGAGCAATAGGGGCGGGCTAGGCTCGCGAATCAAGATCACATGCAGTGCCGAGAATGGCGACGTGCGAACTATCTACCGGGATGTGACTTCGGGAGGATCCTTCGGCGCTTCCCCCCTGCGCCAGCACATTGGCCTGGGCAAGGCCACGACTATCGAAACGCTCGAGGTCTGGTGGCCGGCGAGCAAGAGTCGCCAGACGTTCCACGACCTCAAGGCCAACCAGTTTCTCGAGATCCACGAGTTCGAAGAAGACTGGCGGAAGCAGAAAGTCCGGTCTCAGGGCTGATCGCACCCGGGCTCGCTCCCACGGCTCGGGTCCTCATGGCGCCACTCGGCGGACCAGGGGCGACCAGCACCGTGCAGAAGAACCCTCCCTTGCACTGCGCTCAGGCCGGCTTTTGTGCGGCTCTCTCAATCGGCCTCTCCCGGCTGACCCCTCTTGATCGCCACTTCCCCTCTGGGATAGCCTTGTCCGTCCTCCACAATCCCAAGGAGTGCTTATGCCGAGCGATGAGAGGTGTGCTCACACTGGACTGAGGCGATGAGCGCGACCCGGCGGAGGTTTCTCGGAACGAGCGCGACCGTGGCCGGCGGGATGCTCCTGTCCGGGCAGGGGGCGGCGTCGGTGAAGCTGGAGCCCCTGGCCCGACGAGCACTCGGGCGAACGGGAGTGAGCCTCCCCATACTGGGCCTGGGCGCGGCGTGCTTCGGGCAGTGCCGCACCGTCTCCGCGGAGGAGGCCACGGCCGTGTGCCACGAGGCCCTCGAGCTGGGCATCGACTTCTTCGACGTGGCCCGGGCCTACGGGAAGGCCGAGGAGGTCATCGGGCGCTTCCTCCAGGGACGCCGAGACCAGGTCTTCCTCACCACCAAGGCCGGCGGGTCACGGGCGGCGGACCTGGACGCGTCCTTCGAGACCTCGCTGCGGCTTCTGCGCACCGACCACGTGGACCTGCTCTACTGGCATGGCATGGGGGGAAGGATCTGGCGCAGGCGTCGCAACCGGACGGGGCCTTCGCCTGGCTCGAGGCGCAGAAGGAGAAGGGCCGGGCCCGCTTCGTGGGCTTCACCAGCCACTCCCATCCCACCGCGGTGGCCCGGGCCATCGGGAGCGGCGTGGCCGACGTGGTGATGGTGCCCCTCAACCCCGTGGACCGGCATATATACGCCTTCGAAGAGAAGCTCCTGCCGAAGGCGCAGGAGAAGGGCGTGGCGGTCCTGGCCATGAAGGTCTTCGGGGGACCCACCGGCGACGACTGGTCCCGCTACGTCGAGCCCGATCCCGGGCCCCAGATCGGGGTCGAGCGCCTCGGTCTGGCCTTCCGGTACGCGCTCAGCCTGCCCGGGGTGAGCGGGGCCGTCATTGGCGTGCACACACGGCAGCAGCTCCGCGAGGTCGCGGCCCTGGCCCGGGATTTCACGCCCATGGACGACAGCGAGCTCGAGGCCACCGTCGCCACCGGACGCGAGATCGCCCGCTCCTGGCGCCCACGCTTCGGCCCGACGACGTAGCGCGCGGGAGGTGTGATGCATACCCGACGCCGCGTCCTCGTCACCGGTGTCTTGCTCGGCACCCTCGCGCTCTCCGCGACGGCCCAGGAGCCGAAGCGGATCTACATCGCCCCGGACGACCACACGGACTACATGTGGACCGCCGACGAGGAGGGCTACCGCCAGGCCTTCATCGAGATGATCGACTACTACCTCGATCTCGCGGACGCCACCGAGAGCCAACCCGCCGAGCACCAGAGCCGCTGGAGCTGCGACGGCAGCTTCTGGATGTGGACCTACGAGCGGAACAAGACCCCCCGGGAGTTCGAACGCTTCATCTCACGGGTCCGGGACGGGCACGTGAGCGTGCCGCTCAACGCGCTCGTCTCCTGCTACGGCGGCATGCCCACCGAGGCCGTCCTGCGGGGGATGTACTACCCGGGGCGCATCGAGCGCCGTTACGGGGTGCGCTTCCCGCTCGCCGTCGCGATGGAGAACCAGACCCTGCCCTATGGGCTCGGGGGCCTCTGGGCCGGCTCCGGCGCGCGCTACAGCTGGAAGGGCATCTGCGGGTGCGCGACCCGGATGCGCCCGCGCGAGCGGCGCCCGCACGAGATCTACTGGTGGGAAGGCGCCGACGGCAGCCGGATCCTCATGAGGTGGCACACGCTGCTGGGCGAGGAGGAGCGCGAGTCCACGGGAAGGTACCCGAACGAGTCCATCGGGGGGTACGCGGAGGCCCGGGATCCCGCGGCCGCGGTGGAGCTCGTCGACGGGAACCCCCGCTTCCGATCGCTCTACCCCTATCCCGTCATCGGGGTGTTCGGGAAGGGCTGGGACGACCTGAAGACGCTCACCGACGAGTTCGTCAGCGTGGCGCGGGATCACACGAACGAGTCGAGGAAGGTCATCGTCTCCGACCAGCTCGACTTCTTTCGCGACTTCGAGGCCGCTCACGGCGAGCAGCTTCCCACGCTCTCCGCCGGCTTCGGCAACGAGTGGGACCTGTACTCGGCCTCGCTGGCCGAGGTCTCGAGCCGGGTCCGCCGCGCCGTCGAGCGCCTGCGTGCCGCCGAGGGGCTGGCGACGCTGGTGAGCCTCGAGCGTCCGGAGTTCTGGACGTCCCGTGAGTCGGCGCGCGAGCAGGCCTGGATGGACCTGGGCGTGTACTGGGAGCACGACTGGACCGCGGACGGCCCGATCACCCGGGAGGCGCGGGCCGCGTGGCAGCGGCGCCTGGCGGCCGAGATCGAGAGCTACGTCGGCGAGCTGCACGCCTCGGCCGCCTACACGCTCGGCGACCTCATCCGGTCGGGGGGTGAGCACCCACGCTTCTACGTCTACAACCCCCTCAGCTGGACCCGAACGGACCGGGCCGATCTCCCGCTCGAGGACGCGGAGGGGGTCCACGTCGTCGACGTCGTCACCGGGCGGGAGGTCCCGTCGCAGGTCGTCCGGATCGAGGACGGCGTGCACAGACGGGGACGGAGCTTCCTGCGCGTCCTCGTGCCCGACGTGCCCGCGGTGGGGTACAAGGTGCTCGAGGTGCGCCCGGGTCCCGGAGAGGGCCACCCGGATGCAGCCTCCGTGCGACAGAACGTGATCGAGAACGCCCTCTACCGTATCGAGGTGGAGGACCGGGGGGCCATCCGCAGCTGGATCGACAAGACGCGTGGGGGACGAGAGCTCGTGCGGGCGATCGGGGGCCGTCTGCTCAACGACATCGGGCCGGGCGGCGGGGCGGTCGAGGTGGAAAACGCGGGAGCGGTCTCGGTCACCTTGCTGGCCCGCGGCGACGGGCCGCCGGCCCACGAGACGCGGATCACCCTCACCCGGGGCTCGCCGCGGGTCGAGCTCCGGAACGAGATCACCGAGAACTTCGCCGGTGTCGAGACGTGGAGCTTCGGCTTCGCCCTCGACTCCCCCAGCGTCTGGCACGAGGAGGTCGGGGCCGTGATCCGGGCCCGGCTTCTCGCCGACGGTGGGCACTACTCCGCCACGAACTCCCGCCTGGACTGGCTGACGCTGAACCACTTCGCCGACGTCAGCGCCGGCGACGGCCGCGGGGTGACGCTGTCCAATGCGGACCTGTCGTTCATGCGCCTCGGGCGCAGCGCGATCGTCGACGGCGTGTCGAGTCTCGACATCGAGACGCCACAGATCTCGGTCTTGGCCGGGGGCCAGGTCGACGGCCCCAAGCTCGGGATCCCCGCCCAGGGCGGCGACACCCGTTTCCTCCACCGGTTCGCGCTGACCGCCCACGACGGGTTCGATCCCGCGGAGGCCATGAGGTTCGCCCTGGAGCACCAGAACCCGCTCGTGGCCGGGCGGATCCGGGGGGGTGAGGCCTACCCGGAGGACTCGTTCTCGCTGGTGACGATCGACGATCCCGACATCCTGCTCTGGAGCGTCAAGCCCTCCGAGGAAGGCGTGGCGAGCGGCCTCATCGCCCGCGTGTGGAATCTCTCCCCGGCTGACCGGCGCTTCTCCCTGCGCCTCGGAACGGGCCTCTCCGGCGCGGTCCGGACGTCCCACATCGAGACGGACCGCGCCCCGGCTCCCGTCTCGGACGGCGCGCTCACGGCCACGGCGGCGCGGTCGCAGCTCCTGACGTTCCGGCTGACACGCTAGAGGCCGATAGTCACTTGCCCTCGCCCTGGCGGGGTCGTTGGGGCCGCGACTATCTCCAGGCATTTCCTCTCGCGGGGGCACGATCACGGCGGTCGCGGCTGGTCGTGGGGCCCCTCTGTGGCCACCTCGGGGTGCGCGGGGCACGGGTCAACGCCCCCCAAGACTCTCGCCGCGCCGTTGAATAGGCGCTTGCTTTCGGCGTCTTGCCCGGGCGGGCGTGTTGGAGGCGCCGAAGGCCGGCGAGGCCTCGGTCTGGAATCCCGAGACGGGAGAGATCCGGTCGGTCGGCACGGTGAAGGCCGGACAGGCGGTCCCGCTCCGGGTTCCTGGTCAGTCGCCAGGTTTTTGGTGGTGGAGTGTCACACATGCAACAAGGAACGAGAGGAATCCGTGGATGGATCCGCTTCCTTCTTCGTTGACGTCTCCGATGGCAGAAGACAGCGCTCGCGAGCGGGCAAGTGGCGGCCGTCTCTCACGAGGAAGTCCGCAGCGAACAAATTGCCTGAGTCTTTGCCAAATCGGCTCTCCGGAGAACGGATCATGATCTGGTTTCTCTGCAGTCTCTGCGTTCTACCGCTGGTCATTGCTTCCACCTTCGCCGGAGAGGAGCCGACATTCCTCGAGCCTCCTCAGGTGATCACCGCTTCCCCCGGGGCGGATTATCGGGTGGAGAACCGTGCCTTCCAGGGGATCCCCAGCCTCGCGGGCAGCCCGGGGGGGCGGCTCTGGGCGGTCTGGTACGCCAGCCGCACCGGCGGCGAGGACCGCAACAACTACGTGGTGGTGGCGACCAGCGGCGACGACGGTCGGAGCTGGAAGGAGCCGGCTTTGGTGATCGATCCCGATCGCGACGGGCCGGTCTGGGCGTTTGACCCGCAGGTCTGGCTGGCTCCCGACGGACGGCTTCACGTCTTCTGGGCGCAGGCCAGGTGAAGTACCTCTCCCCGTTGTCTACATGGTGGACGCCATCGGCCCTTGCCATCCAGGATACAGGCCTGTAAGCATGTATGCGGATGCGAGGCCCGTGAGGAACTCCTTGTCCTTCCGACCTGTGGTCGCCGAACCGACTGCCACTTTCGCTTTGAGGTCAAGGACGACCACTCTGTTGTGGAGTCCGTACAGGATGAACGCGCGTTGCCCATCCGGGCGGGGCGGAGCGGCTGGTGATCTCCGAGCGCTGGGCCAGGACGTGGGGTGAGGCCGAGGCGCGGCGACTCGAGGTTGAGGTCACGCTGGCCGCCATCGACGACGCCTGGAGCCTCTACCTCGAGGAGGTCGGACACGTGCAGGAGGACGTCGCCTGGGTGTCGCTGAGCCGGGTCCCCCTCCACGAGTACCAGCGCACCCTGGACCGGATGTTCGGCGAGCTGTGGGCCCGGATCGAGAGTACGGTGGTGGCGGCGTTCGAAGAGGACGAGCCCGCAGCCCTGGTAGCCCGCGACACGGGCACCGGCTCGACCTGGACCTACCAGACCAGCGACGAGGCCGTCCCCGACGCCATGGCCCGGGTCACGGCGAGCCTCCGGCGGCTCCTCCGGGGACGCTGACCTCGGAAGCAACCGCTCCTCCCGCCTCCGGCAAAGGCCCGGTGCAGCCCGATACCCAAGAGGCGGGGTCAGTCGGTCAGCCGGAAGGGCTCACCGCCGTAGACGCGCTTCCTCGGGTGACTGGCCCCTGGCGGTCGGGCCGGGAGCCGGGCCAGCGCGCGCAGATAGTCCTCCGTTGACAGGCGCCGTGAGCGTTTCACCCGGCGCAGGGCCAGGACGTCGGCCGGCGTCGTGGGAAGCCCCCGCTCGAGGTCGAGGAAGTTAGAGTCTCTCGATGAGCCTGTCATACCACTCGGTCATTCCGGCTCGTTCGAAGTAGCCCCGAGCCTCCTCCCGGTTCGTGTCCGGCAGCCCGAGGAGGTACTGGATATCGGCGAGGTCCTGAAGCTCACGCGAGGGGTCATTGCGCAACGCCTGGACCTTCATGGCGATGAGGTGCTCGGCACTGGGCACCGGAACCTCTCGCTCTCCCAGTTTCAGGGTGCGGCTGCAGGCCGGGAACAGCTGGCGGGCGGTTTCGTCGTCGACGTACACGACGTCGATGCTGCCCCATGCCGGACTCGGGTGCGCGTGATTGGAGTAGCCGGGCGAACGGTGCACGGTTTCGTAGCCGAGCTCTTCCAGGCGGGTAACGAGCAGTTCCTGGGCCTCGGAGCGGGTCACCAGGTCGAGATCGAAGGTCGCGCGGCTGTGCCCGTGGGCATGGAGTCCGAGGCCCCCGACGAGCGCATACGGGAAGTCTCCCTCGTCCAATGTCGGTGCGACGTGGTCGAAGACCCTCGCGAACTCCAGGGGCCACCTCCGACGGCGAGAATAGCACGTGGTCCCGGGCTGGCCTCATGCGGGCTCGTTGATCCGCCGCAGTCGGTTCAGGGTACGGTTCTTTTGGCGAGAGTCCCCTCTCGTATGCGAACACGTGTGCCCTGAAGTAGGACCTCTCCTCACGGTCGTTGGTCCACGCGTCAATGCTGACCTCGTACGTATCGAGCCTATCGACTTCGACAATGTAGCCGTATTCCCAGGCCTCCCTGGCTTGGGCCTGCACACCGCCGACGCTCTCGGTCGTCGAGAGTGCCGCGACTAGCGCCGCTACGCTGGACAGCAACAGGCCAGCTGAAAGCGCGTTTCTCATGGCCCCTCCTTCCGACCCCCTCCACGACCACTTGGCAGGCAGAGACTCTCCAGCTTCTGCTCTCTGCGCAGAAACGATCACCGGAAGAGTCTCTTCAAGCTGGGGCATCGCTGCTCGGATTCCACTGCGGGCAACCTGGGGAGGGGGGGGAGGGGCCCCCGGGAGCGTGTTCCGCTGCGCGCGGCTTCCACGGCGCCAAAGCGAGGCTGAAGCCACCTTAGTCGTGAATAATGAGGGTCAGCGTATCAGAGACTGGTTCCCGTCGGATCTGCTCTAGATGAGCTCGCAGCGTGAGGCGCCCTTCTGTGCGGATGCCTGCGCCCGTCGTGCGTTTGAGCGTTGGTGCCTGTACCTGGAGGGCGAGTGCGAGCTGGTGCTGTCGCTGCCTGACCTGGTGCTCGTGGGTGCGCTCGCCCGGGCGGAGGCGCGGCCGGAGTCTCTGAGCGCTGCGGTGGCGAAGGCGAAGGACCCGGCGCGCCTGATCGGGCTGCAGATGCAGGCTCAGCGGGGATCCTTATGCGTCGTAAGCGCCTCCGCTCATGGATGGAGCGTCGAACGGATGAGAGCCGAGCTCTACGCCTCGAGAATGTCCTCCCAGCCCTTGCGGTACTCGGGGCGCCTGACGAATGGGGCCGCTTCCGGCGCGTTGCGGGCGCGCAGGGTCTCGTGGTCCCACTCGATCTTCCTGCCGGTCCGGTAGGCGACGTTGCCGAGATGGTTCGTCTCGGTCGTCCAGCCGGAGTACTGGAAGTTCGAGCCGGGCGCCGGACCGAGGCCCTTGCAGGCATTGACCCACTCCACCCAGTGCCCGGGTGAGCGGGGCAGGGTGGGGGGAGGGGTCTCGAAGTTCTTGGACTTCTCCTCGGGCAACAGCGTCCCGTTCCCGAGCAGCATGCCGTCGTCGCCGATGAACAGGCTCGAGCGGCGGCCCCAGTCCGGGACCCAGCCCGGCGGCTTGCTGTCGCCCTGGTGCCAGACGAGCTTGAGCGCGGGCTGGGAGCCCACGGCCGCGAACTCGAACGTCGCGGTCATCGTGGCCGGGGCGAGCTCGGGGTGGGCCAGTCCGTTGGGCGAGTCGGCTTCGACCGTCAGCGGGGCCAGCGCGCGGCCGCCGTTCCCGTCCGGTTGCCAGAGGTCGAGCACCGTGAACGGCACGTCGTTGTCGTGGCTGCCGAGGTCGCTCATCGTGCCGTTGCCGAAGTCCCACCACCGGTACCACCGCGGGCCGGGGAGGTAGGTCGCGTGGAACGGCCGGGCGGGGGCGGGCCCGAGCCACAGGTCCCAGTGGTTGTTGGGCGGAACCGGCATCTCCTCCTTGAACCGATCGACGATCTGGACGCCCTCGTAGAACCCGTGCGGCTGGTCGAACTTCTCGGCGGAAGCCGCGTCCTGGAGCCCCCAGGCGCGGTCGGTCCACACGTGCACCTCGCGCACGGGGCCGATGACCCCGGTCATGAGGATCTCCCGGATCGTGCGCCGGGACTCCGCGGCGTGGCCCTGGTTGCCCATCTGCGTCGCCAGGTGCGGGTACTTCGCGGCGGTCTCGCGGATGAGCCGGGTCTCCCAGATGTTGTAGGCGAGCGGCTTCTCGCAGTACACGTGCTTGCCGTGCGTCAGGGCCAGGTAGGTGGCGAACGCATGCGTGTGCTCGGTGGTGGAGATCACCACCGCGTCGAAGTCCTGGGGACGGTCGAAAACGCTGCGGAGGTCGTTGAGCTTCCTGGCCTTCGGGTACCGCACCGCCGCGCTGTCGAGGGCGTCCTGGTCCACGTCGCAGAGGACGACGACGTTCTCGTCGGGATGCGGCGCCAACGGCCCCGCCGCGGCCGCGCCGGGACCGCGACCTCCGCCGCCAGGCGCTGCGGCGTCGTCGCCCGCGAGGTCTTCCACGATGGTCAGCTCGCGCATGTTGTCGGTGGCGCGGCCGCCGGCGGCGATGAACGCCAGGTTCAGCTTGCCGTTGAGGTTCTGGCCGCGCAGAAGCGCGGGGGCGCCCGTGATCACCCCGGCCGCGGCCAGGGCCCCGCCGACGAACTCGCGCCGCGTGATCGGACGCCGGCGCGTCTTCTTCGTCTTCCTGTTGCGTCCGTTCGCGCTCTTCATGGCTGTCCTCCTCACCGCGCGGCGGCCCGCCGTGAGACCCTCTCGGACGGGCTGCCGGACGGCCTTGGTCTCACCCACCGCGTTCCACCCGGTAGCACTTCTCTGCGGTGCCTCATCAACGGGTCCTCGGGACCGAAATGAGGACTGGCTCCGACTCCCGTCGTGTCCAATCGCCGGCCGACGGTCTACAGCATGGACGGCCTCGCTCGTGGCAGTCAAGGACCCGCCTGGGTGCTCCGGAACGTCCACCCCTGGACTTGACCGATCGTCTCGTATCAGACTCTCCGCGGCCTGCCCCACCGGGGGGCGCTCGAGAGGAGGGCACATGGAGCGCACGAGAAGGGAGTTCATCCGCGAGGGCAGCACTCTTCTGGCCGGGGCGGCGCTCGTGGGGGGCGCGTCGTCGCTGCGGGCGGCCCCCGGCGTGGCGTGGCCGATCGGGTGCTTCAACCGGCCGTGGACGCGGTGGAGCTTCGACGACACGCTGAGGGCGGTCAAGGCCGCGGGGTACGGGACGATCGGACTCCTGACCCGCACCGAGGCCGACCCCTTCATCGCCGCCGACGCGACCCCCGAGTACCTCGACGGCCTCAAGCGGGCCCTCGCCGGAAGCGGCCTTGCCGCCAACATGGGTGCCCTGCGCAGCCGCCACGACATCCCGCTCGCGGAGACGGTCGAGGGCCTCGAGAAGGAGATCGACAACGCGGCGTTCCTCGGACTGGAGTACGTGATGACGTTCGGCGTCGAGGACCCCGCGCAGTACGAGCAATACTTCCAGTCGATGGCCCGGGCCGCCGCCTACGGCGCCGAGAAGGGCGTGCGCGTCGTCATGAAGCCGCACGGTGGGAGCAGCGGCGCGTCGGCCGAGATCGTGGCGGCCGTGAAGAAAGTCGGCCACCCAAACTTCAGGATCTGGTACGACGCGGGCAACATCATCTACTACACGGGCAAGGACCCCATCGAGGAGCTCAAGCCGGTCGTCCAGTACGTGACGGGGTTCTGCGCGAAGGACTGCGCGGCACCGCACACCGAGGTGATGATCCAGTTCGGCACGGGGAAGGTGGACTTCGCGGGCGTGTTCGAGGTGCTGAAGTCCTCCGGGTTCGACGGGCCGATCATGGTCGAGTGCTGCGCGATCGGCGACACCCCGGAGGCGACCGCCGACAACGCGCGCGCGAACCGCGAGTTCCTGGAGAAGGTGCTGGCGTCGATCTGACCCTAGCCGGAGGAGGTCGGCCCCGCCTCGGCCAACGGGCACGACGCCCACCTCTTCGTGCTCGCCAACACCTGGCTCGCCGTCTTCGGCCTGCTCGTCCTCCTGACCGTGGTGCTGCTGCCGGCGAAGATGGCCGCCCGCTACCTGGTGCTGCCGCACCGCGGCGTGCTGGCGGCGGGAACCCTGACGTTCGCGATCGAGGCGCTGTACGCCAATGTCGCCCGCCCTCTCGGTCTGCCTTCGACGCGGGCCCTCGACCTCGTCGGCTTCGCGGTGCTCCTGTTCGCCTTCGGCTACGTGGCCCTGCAGATGGTGATCGACCGCGAGCGTCGGCTGCTGTCGATCGAGAACGAGCTGGCGGTGGCGCGCCGCCTGCAGCTGTCCATCCTGCCCGCCGCTACTCCCGAGCTCGACGCGGTCCGCGTGGCCGCCGTCTACGAGCCCATGACCGCGGTGGCCGGGGACTTCTACGAGTTCCTCCCCGTCGACCGCCACCGCGCCGGCTTCCTCGTCGCCGACGTGTCGGGGCACGGAGTGCCCGCCGCGCTGATCGCGTCGATGATCAAGGTCGCCGCCCAGTCCGTCGCCGCCGCGGCCCCCGATCCGTCCGAGCTGCTGCGGCGACTGCGGGGTGCCCTTCACGGTCACCTGCGCGGGCAGTACGTCACCGCCGCCTACCTCTGGCTCGACACGGAGGCCCGCGTCGCGCGGTACTCCGCGGCCGGACACCCGCCGCTCGTGCTGTGGCGCTCGGCCGAGGACCGGGTCAGCCGCATCGAGTCGAACGGCCTCCTGCTCGGCGTCGACGTGGAGTCGGACTACCCGACGTGCGAGATCGCGCTCGCACCCGGGGATCGTCTCCTCCTCTACACCGACGGGTTGACCGAGGCTGAAAACGCGGCGGGAGAGCCGTTCGGGGACTCGCGTCTGGAGCAGGTGCTGCGTGACCTTCGCTCGCGGCCGGCCGAGGAGTTGACCCAGGGTCTCCTGCGTGCCGTGCGCTCCTGGCAGCCGGCATCCATGCCCCAGCAGGACGACATCACCCTTCTCGCGATCGACGTGCTCATTCAAGCAGAGGGAGACGGGATCTGTCCGACCTCTCGCCCGGTGATGAGCCGGAAGAGGGACGTGGACCCTCGACAGGACGCAGCTCGTGGCCGCTGGCGCCAAAGACGATCCTGCGCGGCTGTCGGACCCGACGACAGAGCACGAGTGCGACGAGTCGGGTCGCCTCGCGGAGACCCGAGACGGCCCCGGCCAGGAAAGGTAGAGTAGCGACCATGCGCATCCTGATCCTGGGCGGGACCGGGAACCTCTCGGCAACCTGCGCGCGCGAGGCCGCGAGCCAGGGGCACGACGTCGCGGTGCTGACCCGCGGCCGGCGGCCCGACGACGCCCTGCCCGAGGGAGCCGAGCGCGTGGTCGGCGACGTCGGCAACGAGGATCTCCTCCGCCGGCTGGCCGACCGGCGCTTCGACGCGGTGATCCAGTTCATCGCCTACGACCCCGAGGCGGTGCGCCGGGACGTCCGGGCTCTCGCCGGCCGCACCGGCCAGTACGTCTTCATCTCCACTGCCGCGGCCTACCAGCGCCCGCCCGCTCACTACCGGATCACCGAGCAGACGCCGCTCTCGAATCCGCGCTGGCTCTACGCGCGGCGCAAGATCGCGGCCGAGGCGGCGCTCACGGAGGCCGCCGGGGACGAGCTGCCGTGGACCGTGGTGCGTCCCTCGTACACCTACAGCGAGACCTGGATCCCGACGACGAGCGGCACCGACTACACGGTCGCGTGGCGGATGCGGCGCGGTCTCGAGGTGCCGGTTCCCGGAGACGGCAGCTCGCTCTGGACGCTCACCCACGCCAGCGACCTGGCACGGGGAATCGTCGGGCTGCTTGGACGCGACGCGGCCCTGGGCGAGGCCTTTCACATCACCTCGGACGAGGTCCTCAACTGGAACCAGATCCACGAGACGATCGCGCGGGTGCTCGGCGTCGAGGCGCGGCTCGTCCACATCCCGTCCGACGTGATCGCCCGGATCGAGCCCGAACGGGGGGACAGCCTGCTCGGAGACAAGTGCTGGAGCGTGGTCTTCGACAACGCGAAGATCCACCGCGCGGTGCCCGGGTTTCACGCCGAGGTGGACTTCGAGACCGGGATCGCGCGGTCGATCGAGTGGTTCGAGGCCGATCCCGCGCGCCAGAAGATCGATCGGAACGCGTCGGTGGAGCGGATCCTGGCGGCCTGGCGACGCGCCATGACCGCGCTCGAGAGCGTGTGAGTCGCTTGTCGGACGTCGAGCCCGAGAGGAGGAAGAGGAGGCGTTCGTGTACCGGGTGTCGGTCCCGGCAAATGCGAAGGCCACGGTCGTGCTCCCGGTATTCGATTTCGACAACGTGACGGTTTCGGAGGGGACAGCCAGGATCTGGAAGGATGAATAGGGCTTTCCTTCATACGCCTCGCCGGGGCGGGCCTGTTTGGTGACGGTCATCGGTCCTCTTGGAGGCTGAGCCGGGATCGGGCAACCGCATGAGCCGGCTGGGGGATCGCCTGAAGGAGCCCGCCGGGGGCCCTTGATCCCCTGGAGCCGTGGAACAGCGGCCTGCGACGAGGGTCACCTTGAGATCCCTGTTCGGGGGTGTCCGCGACGGCTCCTCGCCGGCTCCTTCTGAGGTGTCGGTTGTGTTCATCAGTGTCTGGAGGGGATTCGCCGTCAAGGTTGTCAGAACCCGCTCCATCGGCCAGACCCTGGTGGGAACCGCCATCACCGGGGACAAGGAGTTGCAGAGGCATCTTCGGGGCGCGGTCAACATCGACCGCCCGTGGGTCCCGTCCCCACCATTAGCTCGACTGGCTCCATCCCCGCGAGGGCAGCATCATCCACCTCCTCTATCGCGCCCGAGGTACCAGGAGGCCTGAGCCTCAGCTACTCCGCTTTCGCTCGCGGGATCCCTCTGGTTTGTCCAGGATCCCCGTCCAGAGGTCTGCCCACTCCTCGAGCATGCGCTCGTCCGTGAGGTCGGGCGGGCACGCCACCGAGTCGCGCTTCTGGAGGTAGAGGGTCCAGCTCCCGACGATGGAGATCAGGAGAGCCACGAGATCCGCGCGGCTCCGGCCCCGGGCGCCGGGCTTGTCCGCCAGCCATCGGACGAAGGCCTCGGTCAGGTCCCTGTCCTGTCGATCCTGCAGGGCTCGAATCTCGGGCACGTCCCGCACCTCGGCAATCAGACCCAGAAGGGGCGCCTGCCTCTCGAAGGCCCGGGCGTAGCCGCGGGCGATGAGGACGAGCTCCGCCCGCGTGTCCCCCAGGGGCAGGACGCCGTCGAGGCCCAGGTCCCTCCGCGTCTCGATGATGCTGGCCTCCCCGACCTCCGCCGCCAGAGCGGCCTTGCTCGGGAAGTGGCGGTAGAAGCCACCCGCCCTCGGAGCGAGGCCCGCCGCCGTCTCGATGTCGGCGATGGAGGTCCGGGCGTAGCCCCTCTCCACGAAGAGCTTCAGCGCCGCTTCTCGGAGCTTCTCTCGGGTGTCGGCCAAGGAAACCACCTCCCACCGGGGAACAAGAGGCTTGCAGCCATCGTATACGAGTGTTATTAAATAGCAATAACACCGTTATTTCCAGCGGAATCGGGAGGTGAGACATGAACGGCGTGGCGGAGTCGGACATCCAGGTGCCAGCGGCCGAGAGCGACCGATGGGCCGCGGCCCTCGACATCCTCCTGGTCCTGCTGGTGGGCGGGGCCCTCTACGCGCTGGAGATGGGCCTTCAGTCCCTGGGAGTGTTTCCCGAGTCGGGGATGTACACCGGGGCCCTCTCACTCGTCGGGACGTTCTTCTTCGTCCTCTGGCTGGTACGGTGGCGTGGTCAGCGCGTGGGCATCCTCGGTCTCCGTCGCCCTCCCACATGGTGGTTCGTCCCGGCGTGGGGCTTCGTCGTCTTCGTCGTCACGATCCTGCTCCAGGTAACGGTGGTCCCGGCGCTGGCCACCCTCTTCAACCTCCCACCCCCCGACGTCACCCAGTACAACGTGTTGCGGGGCGACCTCGGCCTCTTCGTCTTCGCGGCCCTCGGGTCGATGTTCACCGGCGGCTTCATCGAGGAGGTGGTCTATCGCGGCCTGATGGTGGATCGCCTCACCACGATCTTCGGTGGAGGGCGCCGGGGCCAGCTGCTGGGGGCCCTGGCCTGCGGCATTCCCTTCGGCCTGATCCACTTCGAGTGGGGGCTGGGGGGCATCTTCGTCACCGCCGTCATGGGCACGACTCTCGGCCTCATGTTCCTGGTCACACGGCGCAATCTCTGGCCGCTCGTCGCTGCTCACGCGTCTCTCGACTTCATCCTCATGCTCCAGGCCTACCTGGGCCTGTTCGAGTAGTCGGAAGCTGAGCCGCAGCCCCAGCCGGACCTGACACCCGGGGGCATCGGGGTCGGTCTGAGTGACGGTCATGAAGGTGCCGGAGTTGGAGGGGTACGGTGGCTCGCTCCCTCGGCGCCGACCCGGGGGCCGAGCTCCCCCGCGCGCTTGGAGCCGGTTCCCTTCTCCCACCACGACAACAGGCACGCGAGTCTGGACAGGCGCCTCCGCTGCCCCTCGTCATATGATCGGCCGGGCGCCCGTCGCGGAGCGGGTCGCTCGCCGAGGAGGTGTAAGGATGACCCACAGCCGCCGTTTCTTCCTTGGAGGTTTCGCGGTGGCCGGCGCCGTCGGGTGCGCAGCAGGGCCGGGCCTGCAAGGGCACCGCGCCTGACATTCAGCAATGCGCCACTCGGGCCGCCGGAAGGCGTGGCTGCTGGGCGCTGCAGTCGCCTGCGTGCTCGCCGTCTTCGCCCTCCGCCCCGTCCACAGCGCGCGTCAAAAGTCGCCGACCTTCGACGAGCCCTTCCACATCGCGGGTGGGCTCACCTATTGGAGGCACAACGACTACCGGCTCCACCCGGAGAACGGCGTGCTTGCCCGGCGGATCATCGCCCTCCCAGATTCTCTCGACCGCGAGCCCTTCCGGCGTCATCCTCGTGAGGTCAGAGGCGCTGTAGCGGCGGTGGCGGCCGATGGCCGCGTCTAACTCCGAGAACAGGAACTGATGGGCGGGGGCCACGACGATCAGACGCCCCCCGGCGTCGGCGCCGCCGCGGCGCGGCCTGGCTCGGACCGATCGTCGGCGATGTGCTCGAGGACGTCGACGTAGAGCACTCACCGAAGGCCTCGTCCGGGGACAGCCCCTTTAAGGTGCCCGCCCGCACATCGCAGCACGACGGCAGCTCGCCGGACGTCCGTGTCGCGTCGATCCCCTCGGCCAGGGCCCAGTCTGGCTCCAGGAGAACCCGCAGGCCGTCCAGCGGTCCGATGGCTTCGGAGAAGTACGCCTTCCAGTTCCGAGCGTGCTGAAAGACCTCCAGCTCCGAGCCGACGTAGTCCGTCGCGGGTCAGCGATCCTGAAGGGAGAGGGTCGCCGTGGGAACAGGCGATCGACGCTTCGCACGTAGACCGCGCCATCGCGTATGGGCAGAAGCCGTAGTTCTGTCGCCAGGCCAGACTGAGAAGGGCGAAGGCGACGCTCAGGGTCAGCACCTGCATCAGCACCACCAGCAGCAATCCAGCGACCATTGCCGTCCAAGCCGGCAGGACCATGCCGGTCCCCATGCGGACCGCGGTCACGATCCCCACCAGGCTCGCCAGGGTGAGCGCCACCGCAAACGCGCTCGCCAGCAGCAGCCGTGCCCCCACGGTCTCCACATGCACGGCCATGGCCGAGAGGCCGTGCACGACCAGCCGCGTCAGGTTCATGTGTGATCGGCCCGCCAGCCGTACTCCCCGAGATGCTGGAATCGGCCGCCAGGGCAGGCCGCAGGTCGTTGCCGCAGCCGCGAGGTGTTTCCCCAGCCCGGACCCGCCGACGTGGCCTCGTCCTCTCGCAGCGTCCAGATGAGCCGGGGAAGGTCCGAGTGCCTGTCCTCCCCGTCCCCGTCCATCACCGCGATCCACGAGTACTGCCCCCTTGCCTGCAGGTGCGTCAGTCCCACGGCGATGGCCCTCTGGCGCCCGAGGTTGCGGTGCAGCCGCGGAGATCGGCATCGGTGTAAGATGCCTCGCGTCGCGCTGGCCGTGAGTGATCGGCCGCATGAGCCGGCAACCGTGTCCACGGTGTCGGAAGACCACGAAGGGACGAGCGGCGCCAAGGAGTTGACGATGTCACCACTTCGACGACACGACATGCGCCTGAGGCCTGCGACGACGGAAGAGATCAAGGCCGTGTGGGACGACCGCTGGCACGGTCTGGTGGTGGGTCTCATCACCATCTACACGCCCCCGGACGTGCACGGTCTCGCGCTCGTCGACCATATCGACGAGATCGTCGGCCTGGTGACGTATCACGTCGACGGACCATCGGGCCAGATCGTGACTCTCGACACCATCATCCGCGGGCGTGGCTTCGGCCGCCGGCTGCTGGAGGACGTCGAGAACAAGTTCCACCAGCTCGGCCTCGGGCGTGCCTGGGCGTTGATGACCAACGACAACCTCCGCGCGGCAGGGCTCTACCTGTCCCGGGGCTATCGCCTGGTCCGGGTCCACCTCGACGCGGTCGACCGCGTGCGCGAGCACAAGCCCCAGTTGCCGGAAAGGGGCTACGAGGGCATCCCGATCCGCGACCTCTGGGAGTTCGAGAAGATGGGGCCTCTCGGGGTGCCGGTGCCCTGATACCAGACGGCACGGGCTCTCGTGGTGGTGGTCCCGCTGCTCCGGACCGTGGCGTCCCGGGAGCGTGATGGCGTTGACCCCCGCATCGGCCGCCCCCGCCCGGTGCGGAGGGCGGCCGAAGGGAGGACACCCTCGTGGTGCCCGCTTCAATCTCCAGCCGAAGCTGGCGTTGTGGCGAGACATTCGGGACACCGACCCCAAGAGACGACCTCGGCGTCGCCGATCTCCTACCCCGAGCGTCGGCGGCGGTCAGGCATGGGGCGGCACCGACCGCGCAGTCGCGCACGGGGTGCTCGAAACGGGTCGGCGAACCGGCGGGCTGAATCCGCCGGACCAGGCCCCGGTCTGAACTCCATCCACCAGCTGCGGCGGCAGTTCATCGTCCTGCGCCGGGTGCCACATCTCCCAGATCGCGGAGCTGGTCGACTGGAGTCGCGACATGACGATGGCGCTGATGGACATCTACCTGTCCAACATCAGTCAGCGCACGAACGAGATGATGAAGGCGCTGACGCTGATGGCGAGCATCTTCCTCTTCGGAACCCGTCCAGCCTCCTCGTGCGACCTTTCCGGGCCGGGAGTGGTCCTCCAGGTTGCAGGCGCGTTTCAGCTACGTCAACATCGACCACTGCATGCGCCTGTTCCTCTTTCCGAGGTTCCTCCGGGCCCTGCGGCCCGTCGAGCGCCGGGTGACCTGGGCTCCCCTGGGAGAACGGTCCCAGGTGCTGGCTCGTCGTGCCCCTGAGGGACCCGTGTGACCCGAGACGTCGTCGAGCCGCCCCGGCGCGTTGAGACCGGACGCGCGTCGCCCCGGTGCCGCCCGAAGCCGGCGTGCGGCGTCGGGTCGGGGGAGTGACCCGGTTGGCGGAACGTCCCGTCGTTCACCTTCTCACGCAGTACGCGTGGCCGGACGACGCCCCGACCGGGATCTACGCCGAGCACGTCGCCGACGCCCTGGCCGCCGAGGGCGTTCCGGCGAAGCTCCTCGCCGGCAGCGGGCGCTACCGGGAGGGTCGCCGTTTCGCCCCCCGCACTCCGGTCGAGCGGCTTCCGCATCGGGAGGGACGACGGCAGCACCTGGTCTCGGTGGCCGTGGAGTACGAGGCGGTCCGGCGGGCCTTCGCGCGCTACGTGAGAGCGCGAGTGAGGCCGGGGGATGTCGTCGTCCTCACCAGCGCCCCTCCGACCACGCTCTTTCTCCACGGGACGATCCGAAGGCGAGGGGCGACGGGGGTCTACTGGCTTCAGGACTACTACCCGCAGCTCATCCGCGCGGTGTGGGATCCCCCCGCCATCCTCCGCGCCGCGCTGCGACGACTCTGGGACCGGCACCTGCGGGCCTGGGACCATGTCGTCAAGGCGGCCGCCAACGTGCGGTGCCCGCGGAGCGACACGAGGCTGATCCGCAACTGGAACACCCTGTCGCTGGGAGACCCGCGCCCGGCCCGACCCCGTACGGCGCTGTACTCGGGCAATCTCGGGTGGGGACACCACCTCCCGAGCTTTCTGGAGCTCTGCCGGCAGCTCGTCGACGACGGCTACGCGTTGACGGTGCGGGGCGACGGCCCGGGGATGGGACGGCTCCCCGACTGGGTCCACCGGGAGCCGCCGCTCACCGAGCCCGACGCCCTGGTCCGCTCGTACTGGGAGGCCGAGGTCCATCTGGCCGCGGGGCACCCGATGTTGCCGGACGCCGTGTTTCCGTCCAAGGTCTGGAACGCCCTCGCCGCCGGGCGGCCGGTCCTCGCCTCCGGCTTCGGCGCACCCATGCTGGAGGAGCTCGAGGCGTCGCGGCGCGCCGATCCCCGCGCTCACCGGATCGAGTGGGTGCGATTCCTCACCTCTCTTCTCTCGCCCGAGGGGGGTGCGCGGTGAGTGGCGAGGCGTCGGGCATTCGAGTCGAGGGCGCGAATGGCGCCAGTCGACGAACGCTCCTTGCCGACGTCCTGGTGATCCTCTCCATCATCGTGGCCTCCGGGTGCATCTCCCTCGCCTGGGGTCAGGACCTCAACACCGACCTCCTCCGGTATCGCTTCTACATCGGCTACGCCTATGTCCACGGACGTCTCGGCTACGACCTCGCTCCGGCCTCGCTCGGCACCTACCTGAACCCGGTCCTCGACGCCGCTCACTACCTCGGCATCACCCACCTTGCCCCCCGCGTCTTCGGCTTCCTGCTGGGGGCGTTCCAGGGCCTGAATGCGGTCCTGATCTTCCTCATGGCTCGCCGACTCCTGGAGAGGCGCCCCGCCTCCTGGCTGCTCGCGGTGCTCGCCGGTGCGCTGGCCGTGGCCGGTCCGAACGCCCGCTCGCTCGCGGGGACGACGACGGGAGACACCACCGCCTCGGTTCCCGCCCTCCTCGCCCTCCTCCTGCTCGTGGGAGACCGCCGGTTCCCGGACCGAACGGTCCGCGGTCCGCTCCTTCTGGCGGTGGGCCTGCTCGGTGGCGCCGCGGTGGGCCTGAAGCTCACGATGGGCGTCTACGTCGTCGCCCTCGCTGCCGTGGTGGCGATGCTGATCGCGGACCGACGGGTGTCGCCCGGGGCCGCCGTGGCGTTCCCGGTGGGCGCCGTCCTCGGCTACCTGGCCCTGGCCGGGCACTGGTGCTGGCTGATGTGGGAGCGCTTCGGCAACCCCCTGTTTCCGCTGGCCAACAACATCTTCCGCTCCCCGTACCTGCCCGCCGAGGCGATCCGCGACATGCGATGGGCCGCCCAGGGTCCGCTCGACTATCTCACCCCGCCGTTCCAGATGGCCATCGGGGCGACCATCCGCCTGCAGGAGATCCCCTTCTGCGATGCCCGCTTCCTCCTCGTTCTCCTCGCCGGAGTGGCCTGGCTCGTCCTGCGACTCGCGGGCAGGCGCGCGCCTCTTCCGCCCGGACAACGTCACCTGCTTCTCTACGTCCTGGTGGGGTACGTCACCTGGCTCGTGGCCTTCTACTACTACCGCTATGCGACGGTCCTCGAATACCTCGCGCCGCTCGTCCTCGTCGTCCTCGTCCCGGCGGTCCTGCCACGCTTCGGGCGGGCCGTCCTCCTGCTCCTGGCGGGGTTCCTGCTGCTTTCCACCAGCGTCGGGTCCTGGGGGCGGTACGGGTGGCGCAAGGAGTGGTGGCGGATGAAGCTTCCGGCGCTGGCGCACGTCCCGAACAACCTCGTCCTCGTCGACAGCACCCTCAACAGCTTCGTCCTTCCCTACTTTCCCGAGGACACGCGCTTCGCCGGGCTGGAGGGAACCGGCTCCGACCGTCTCGAGCAGGAGCTCGCGGACCTCATCGCCTCCCACGAGGGGAGCCTGATGGTGCTCGTCTCCTGGGGAGAGGCGGCGCAGACCCCCAACCTGAGGCGCTTCGGTCTCACGGCCATCGACGACTGCGGGCGCATCCGCACCGGAAAGGGCAAGAAGCTCCTGTGCCGCGTCGTCCGGTCTTCCGCCGGACGCCAGCCGCCGTCCCCGGCTCGCCCCTGAGGCCGTCCGTGCGGTGGCGACGCGCGCACGGGTCGTCGGGCGCAGTCAGCGGGCAACCTGATCGGCCTGGCTTCGTGCGCCCGCCGTCCCGCCACCCGGCAGGGCCAGGAGGTTGCAGCCTGCCCCCGGGGGGATCCCCCGGGCTCGGCGAGCCGGGTCCTCGATCCCGGAGCCCGCCTCGTCGGCGATCGTGTAGCCGAGGGCGAGAAGGGAGTCGAAGAGACCCTCGACCGAGTCGCCGGCGGCCTCCACTCCCGAGGGAGTGAGCTCGAAGAAGAGCACGGGCCGGAACCGGTTCAGGGTCTCCATGGCCCCGCGGAGGACCTTGGCTTCCCAGCCGTCGACGTCGACCTTGACGAGGTCGACCCGGTCGAGCCGTCGCTCGGAGAGGAGGGTGTCCAGGCGAGCGACGCGCACGGACGTGCTCTCCCGGGGGCTCTCTCCACTCAGGGGATAGCTCGACTGGAGATGCCGCTCGGCGAGCTCCACATCGTGGTCGTCGAGCGCGGCGACGACCACCTCGACGTTCTCGAAGCGGTTGAGGGAGAGGTTCCGGCGGAGCCGGCCGACGGCCCGCGGTGCGGGCTCGATGGCGATGATCCGGCCGCCCGGGCCGACGGTCCTCGCCATGCGCAGGGTGTGGTACCCGATGTTGGCTCCCACGTCGATCGCCGTCATCCCCGGTCCCAGGTGCTTGCCGATCGTCCGCTCGGCCCGCGGCTCGAAGGAGCCGGAGAAGAACAGCGAGGCGTCGATGACCTCACCCAGATCGAGCTCCCACGTGATGCCGTCGACGACTCGAACCTGCGGGCTGGGAATGCGGCGGGTCGCGATTCCCAGCAGGCGAGCCAGGCCGGCGCCCAGGCGGGGGTGCAGAGGGGAGGCTCGATACAGACGCATCAGGAGGCCGATCATGGCGCCCCCGTGACCCGGCGCTCGACAGCCGTCGTGGTCGGCGAGCGCGGTCGGAAACCGCCCCGGCACCTGTGGCAAGATGTCGGCCCAGGATGGACACCGGACCGCCCGCGCCGCCCCGCCTCGCCATACTCATCCCCTGCCTCGACGAGGAAAGGGGCATCGGAGGAGTCGTCGCCGAGTTTCGCCAGGAGTTCCCGGACGCGCGGATCGTCGTGGTCGACAACGGCTCGTCGGACGCCACCGCGGAGAGGGCCCGGGCCGCAGGGGCCGAGGTCGTGCTCGAGCCGCGGCGTGGGAAGGCTCGCGCGATCACCACCGCCTTTGCGCTTCTCCAGCAGGACCTGGTGCTCATGGTGGATGGCGACGGGAGCTACCCCGTCGACGGCGCGCGCCGGCTGCTGGAGGCCCACGGGAGGGACCCCGCCGACATGATCACGGGGGTCCGGACCCCGGCGACCCCGTCGGCGGCGTTTCGGCCCTTTCATCGCTTCGGCAGCGCGGCCTTCGCCTGGGTCTTCCGCCTGGTCTTCGACTACGAGCCGCGCGACCTCTTCTCGGGCCTCCGCCTCTTCTCGAAGCGTTTCTACAAGAACGTCCCCCTCCTCTTCCGCGGCTTCGAGCTCGAGACGGAGCTGACCGTACAGGCCGTGGAGAAGGGCTTCCGCCTGTGCGAGGTGGACATTCCCTTCCAGGAGCGTGCCGAGGGCTCCGTCTCCAAGCTGCGGACCATCCACGACGGCGTCCGGATCCTGCGTCTCCTGCTCGTGCTCTTCCGCGACTACCGTCCGCTCCTCTTCTTCGGGAGCGTGGCCTGCGCCTTCTTCCTGGCCGGGCTCGCCGCCGGCTCCCTGCCGATCTACGAATACTACCAGACCCGTCTGGTGGGTCGTTTCCCGCTCGCCATCCTGGCCGCGGCCCTCATGAACCTGTCGCTGTTCACGCTGCTGACCGGGGTCATGCTGCAGTCCGGGCTGCGCCACCGCCGCGAGTCCTACCAGATCGCGCTGAGGAACTATCGGCCGTGACACGAGGAGGATCTCCGCGGTGCGCACCGAGACCCATTCCCGGTTGTACGAGCTGTCCTCCCGCGTCCTGCTGACGTTGCTGCGGACCCGGCGCCCGCGAGCGGCGCTCACCCGGCTCGCCAGGATCTGGCTCCGCCACGCGCGCCTCGCCGAGCACCTTTTCCGCGCGCCCTACGATTCGATCGTCGACGGCGGGGCGAACATCGGCGAGTTCGCCGCGCTGGCCCGGATGGCCTGCCCGCGCACCCCGCTCCTCTGCGTGGAGCCCCACCCGGAATCGGCGACCCGGCTGCGCCAGCGGGGGTTCACGGTGGTCGAGGCCGCTCTGTGGAGCGAGCGGGGCACGGCCACACTGGTCCAGCCCACGAGCGCCTCCACCTCGTGCACCCTCGTGGGGCCGGACGCTCCGGATCGGCCCGCGTGGACCGTCGACACGCTGCGCCTGGACCAGCTCCCGGTGACGGGTCGGAGGGTCCTCGTCAAGCTCGACCTCCAGGGCGCGGAGCCCCAGGCCCTCGAAGGGATGGGGGAGCTGTGGGCGCGCTGCGCAGGGCTGCTGCTCGAGGTGAGCTACGGCGATCGGGGGACTTACGAGCCTCTCCGCGCCCGGCTCGCGACCCGCGGCTTCTTCGAGGCGGCCACCTTCAACGAGCTGGAGAGGGACGGCGAGGTCCTCGAGGCCGACAAGCTCTGGCTTCACCGACCCCGAGGCGGCGAATCGACGGAGGGGCTCCGGGCCGAGGGCGTGGAGGGAACCACCTCCAGCCCGACGACGGTCACCGGCCGGGGAGGGGACGCCTCCTGATCGAGGCGGAGGATGACGGTCGTGAGCCCGGGCCGGAGCGACACGGGAAGCTCGAAGGCGGTCGCGCCGGCGACGGGGACCGCGACCGCGGGCGGGGCCTCGGCGGCCCGGCGGACGCTGCGGTGATCGTAGCCGCCCTCGGTCTGGGACAGGAGGAGCCGCGTCTTCTCTCCGGCAGGGCGGGGGAGGAGGGTCACGATCAGCTTCGCCGTCATCTCCGCCGGCGAATGGAGGATGATCTTGGTGCGGCGGCGGTCCACCTCGAAGCGCGGGCGACCGCTCACCTCGTCCCGGTCCAGGCCCAGGGGGTTGATGACGTGGACGACCAGCGGCTGCCCCGATGGCAGCACACGAGCGAAGCCCCCACCCAGGTCCTCGACTTCCTCCGGCTGGAAGGGAACGAAGCCCGCGATCAGGGGCACCACCCCTCGCCTTCCGATGTCCTGCAACAGCGAGTCGTACCTCTCCTGGTTGGCCTCCGGCATCGAGGCGCTGGCTGACCAGTTGCCGACGATCGGTCGCGGATAGGCGAGCAGCGCGGTGACCGCTCCCAGCCAGCGGTGGCGGTTCGCCGGCCGACCCACCACGAGGATCGTCCCCTCGGGCAGCTCTTGAATCCGGCCCCTGATCGCAGGCAGATCGGCGAGCGGCCGGGAAGTCGTCAGGAGGTCACGCATCGTGAGGCCGAGCTGGTCGCTCCACACCCAGTGGACGCTCATCAACGTGAGCGGAAGCGCCCAGGCCGCCACCCGCGCCGGCGTGCGGGCCCGGCCGAGGCGTCGCGTGATCCGCTCCAGCCCCAGGGCCTCGAGCATGAACAGCAGCGGAAAGGCCCACTGGCAGAGCTTGAAGAGAGACCAGGTGTGGCCCACCTCGTTCGTCCAGGGGTCGCGGGCCAGGAGGGCGTAGTAGCCGACGGCGAGGAGGAGAATCGAGGACACCGCCGCGAGGCCCCGGGTGCGGGCGGATCGCCAGGCCAGGCCGAGACCGACGACAGCGAGGAGGAGGTAGACGGGGGTCAATGCCCGGTTGGCCGCGCTCCAGGGGGCGATCTCGACGTTGCTCCAGCCGGGGGCGAGCACCCGCGTCCCGGCCGCGAACTGCACGAACTCCAGGACCGTGAAGCGGATGTGGGTTCCGGGAGCGTCCGTCACGAAATTGACGTAGCGCTCCACCACGCCCACCAGGTCGCGGAACGCCAGGGCGACGACCAGGAGGCCGATGCCGCCGGCGAACGCGAGCCCCCGACGTCCCACGCCGTGACGCCTGGCCTCGACGAACCCCTGCCAGGTCGCGACCAGTCCCGCCCCCCCGAGCACCGGCAGCATCGGGAGGTAGACGACGACCAGGTAGGCGATCGGGATCGCCAGCAGCCCGACCGTTCCCGCGCGCCACCAGCGCGGGTGTGCGCTCCGTGCGAGCAGGGCCACCCCGAGGAGCAGGACGGGCAGCGCGTGGCCCTGCTGCAGCGAGCCGTTGTGGTGCCCCCAGTAGACCGCGTGCGGGACGACCGCAAGCAGAAGCGCGGCGCCCCCCGTCCAGAGCCAGGAGAGCCGAAGCACCCAGCGCGCGGCGAGGACGAGCCCGCACACGAGCAGCGCCATCGCCCAGGCCGCGGTCGGCGGGTACGCGAGGAGCGCGCTCGGGGATCCGGATCCCGCCTGGACGAGACCGAGCAGATGGGAGATCCCGAGATCGTAGTGCAGCTGCTGGTAGAGCCGCGGGATGCCGGTCACGGGCGACTCGGGATCGCTGGGGCAGACCTCCCCGAACCCGTGGAGCTGCAGCCACTCGCTGTAGGCGCTGTAGGTGTAGGTGTCGTTGCCGATGGAGTAGCCGTTCGTGCGCAGGACGGGCAGGAGGGCGAAGACGGCGGCGGCCAGGGCCGGGACGAGGAGGGCGGCCCAGCCGCGCGCGGGCCCGCGGGGCCGCAGGGCGTCGAGCCGCCCCCGACGCCAGCACGCGGCGAGGAGCACGGCGATCAGGATGGGGACGACCGCGACGATCGACGGGCTGGGCAGCCCCATCTCGGACAGCCAGACCGCGAAGAGGGTGAGGACCGCCGTTCCCAGGACGAGCGAGGCGGCCGCGCCGGTCGGGTCGAGACGACGGAGACGATCGGCCTTCAGGGAGCCGACGAGGAGCCTTCCGACGAGCAACGAGCCGGCTCCCAGCGCGGCGACGAGAAGGAGCATCCACACGAAGGTCACGAGCCGGTCTCCGTCCCGGGATCCGGGAGCCCGAGGGCATCGGGTGAGACAGGCTCCCTCGCCGGGCGGAGGCGGATGAACAGGAACGTGCCGTCCGGGCTCTCCCACGCCTCCTGCCGTCCCGTGGCCGCGAGGCGCTCCCGCAGCTCGCGGCCTCCATCCACGTAGGCCTTGCGGTTCACCAGCAGGCCGGCGAAGCCGAGCCGCTCGGCGGCGTCGGCGAGCGGCTCCGCGGGCAGATCGTAGACGCGGACCTGCCACGCCTCGCGTGCGCTTCCCTTGTCCGAGCCGTAGCTGAACCTCAGCCTCGAGGAGAAGAGGTAGGGCCGGAGGTTCTCGTAGTCGGTCGCCTTGCGGATCCGGGGGCCTTCCGGGTACTCCACCACCGGCAGCTGGAAGAGCATCGCCCCCTTGGGGAGACCCGCCTCGAGCGACCGCACGAGGTGCCGATCGGAAGCCACCAACGGGCGGAGACGCTCGACCTCGCCGGGGGCCACGCGTCCCCGCAGCTGGTCGCTCAGGGCGAGACCGGCGACCAGGCAGGCGGCGAGGAGGCTCATGCCCCGGCGGCGCAGCGGGGGCCAGCGCGAGACCCGGACGACCGCCCAGAGAAGGACGAGGGCCAGGATCCAGATGCTGTACCGGCTCGTGGCCCGGAACCAGACGAAGCCGAAGGCGCCCAGAAGGCCGTTGAGTCCGCCCACGACGGAGTAGGCGAGCACCCAGGCCACGGCCAGGAACGCGGCGGGCGGAAACCCCTTCGGCCGTCGGACGTAGGCGCGCAGCGCGACGACGACCAGCCACGCGAGCGACGCGATCCCGGCGAGGCCGAGATAGGCGGACCCCATCTCACCCCGGTAGAGCGCCCCCTGGTAGTAGGTGTGGGCGACGGACCGCCACGGGGCGAGGCCGACCCCCGCCGGCGGCAGCAGCAGCTCGATGGGCTTGAGGGCGTGCCGCTCGAGGTTGCCGTAGGGGCGAACCGTGCTCAGCAGCCCCGGGCCCGACTCCCCGGCGTGGAGAAGCACGTTGGCGTTGTCCGCGAGCACGGCGGAGACGAGAACCCCCAGCAGGATCAACGGGGCGACCGCGGCGCCCCGGGGCTGCCTCCGCCACAGCTGGACGCCGCTCGCCAGCACCAGGAACTGGGCCAGCAGGCCGGCGAAGTAGATGTTGTGCAGTCCGGTCACGGCGACGACCGCCACCGCCAGCCAGAAGCGGCGCGACCCGATGCGCAGGCCGCGCCGCGCGAAGCACCACGTGACGACCAGGACGGCGAGGGGGACGGGCCAGTAGAAGGCCAGGGTCAGGTGGGGCAGCGACCGGTAGAAGAAGAACGGCGAGAGGGAGAAGGCCAGGGCCCCGGCGAAGGCCCACTCCGCGCGGGCCCGGAAGTAGAGGCCCACCCCGTAGAATGCCCAGCCCGACAGCACCGCGGCCAGGACCAGCAGCAGGTTCGACGCCGGGAAGAGACCCACGAGACGAGCCAGCCGTCCCGCCAGCCAGAGCTGAACCTTGTGCTGCCGCAGGAAGCCGTTCCAGTCGGCTTCGAAGGGGGCGCCGAGCTCCGGAACCGTGATGGGGAGGAGGGGGTGGACGTGGCCATCGCGGGCCGCCTTGAGGGTTGCCAGGGTGAACCAGGCGTCGCCCGAGTAGCTGACCGGGACCTCCCAGGCCTCGAGGGTCGTGCGGTCGTAGACGAGACACCAGAGGCTCGCGATCGCGATGGTGAGGACGGCGACCCGGAGCACGTGGCGGTTCAAGGTGCGGTGCGTCCCGTTGCTGCTGCGACTGGAGGCATGAGCTGGCCGAATGCTAGCACGCGACCCCACCTCGCTCTCGGCTGCTCGTTCACATCCCTGGCCTGAGTGGCACCGCTATAATCCCATTCTCACGCTCCCTTTGAGGCGAGAAAGCTGAGCTCAGAGATGTCCAGCCGCTCGACCAGCCAGTACGGCCCCGAGGTGTCGATTCTGATGCCCTGCCTCGACGAGGCGGAGACGCTCCCCGCCTGCATCGAGAAGGCTCGCCAGGGTCTGGAGGAGCTCGACATCAAGGGCGAGGTCGTCGTCGCCGACAATGGCAGTCGGGACGGCTCGCCGGACATCGCACGACGCATGGGGGCGCGGGTGGTGCATGTCGAGGCGAAGGGCTACGGGGCCGCGCTTCTCGCAGGCATCTCGGCCGCGCAGGGCGAGTACGTGATCATGGGGGACGCCGACGACAGCTACGACTTCTCGAGGATCGAGGCCTACGTCTCGAAGCTGCGGGAGGGCTACGACCTCGTCATGGGAAACCGTTTCCAGGGCGGAATCGAGCCGGGGGCCATGCCGGCCCTGAACCGCTACCTCGGCAACCCACTCCTCAGCGGGATCGGACGGCTCTTCTTCGGGAGTCCCGCCCGTGACTTTCACTGCGGGATGCGCGGCTTTCGCAAGGACGCCGCGGAGCGGATGAACCTGCAGACGACGGGAATGGAGTTCGCGTCGGAGATGGCGGTCAAGGCGACGCTCCTCGGGATGCGAGTCGCGGAGGTCCCGACGACGCTGTCCACGAGCGGGCGCAGCCGCCCCCCCCACCTCCGGCGATGGAGAGACGGATGGCGCCATCTTCGGTTCCTCCTTCTCTACAGCCCTCGATGGCTGTTCCTCTACCCCGGCATCCTGTCGATGCTGGCCGGAGGCCTCGTCGGTCTCTGGCTCCTCCCCGGTCCGCGAACGGTCGGTCACGTGACGCTCGACGTGCACACGCTCCTCTACGCGGCGGCGGCCGTCCTGATCGGGTTTCAGTCCGTCGCCTTCGCGGTGTTCGCGAAGGTCTTCGCCATCTCGGAAGGCCTCCTGCCGCCGGATCCGAGGCTCAACCGGCTCTTCCGCTACGCCACCCTGGAGGTCGGGTTGACCGCGGGAGGGGCTCTCATCGCGGTGGGGGCCCTGGGCTCGATCTGGGCGTTGAACCTGTGGGGGGCGCGCTCGTTCGGGGAGCTGGAGCCGAGCCGGGTGTTTCGGATCGTCATTCCCGCCGTCCTCGCGTTGACCCTGGGGTGCCAGGTCGTGCTGTCGAGCTTCCTCCTGAGCGTGCTCGGGTTGGGGCGGCACCGGGGAGGCGCTCGTTGAAGTCGGTCGACCGGTGGCTGCAGACGTGGAGGATCCGAAAGGCCCGTCCCTTCATCGCGCCGGGCGCCCGGGTGCTGGACGTGGGATGCGCGGACGGGGCCCTCTTCGAGCAGCTCGGGTCGCGAATCGGCGCGGGCGTGGGACTGGATCCCGATCTGGACGCACCCGTCGAGGGACCGGGCTACCGTCTGGTGCCCGGCTCCTTCCCGGACGGCCTGGAGGGCGAGGCGCCGTTCGACGTGATCACCCTGCTGGCGGTCCTCGAGCACGTCCCCGCCGAGGGTCAGCAGAGGATGGCCCGGGGCTGCTCGACGCACTTGAGGCCCGGTGGACATCTGGTCATCACCACCCCTTCGCCACTCGTGGATCCGATCCTGGACCTTCTGGCCGCTCTGCGCGTCATCGACGGGATGTCGCTCGATCAGCACTACGGCTTCAGACCCCGGGACACGCCGGGCATCTTCGTCGGTCACGGCCTGACGCTCGTGAGAGCGAGGAGGTTCCAGCTCGGCCTCAACCACCTCTTCGTCTTCCGGAAGGTTACGGGGCCGCCCGGGAAGAGCTGAACCAGGCTGGGTGCGGGGTGTGCCTGATCGAAACCCTGTCTGTCTGTCCCTCCTCGGCCGGCCAGAGCGGCGGTCAGCGGGGGGGAGGCGCTCTCCGGCCGCGGGTTCCCTCCGCAGCGCAGGTGCCTTCGATCCGATAGACGCGCACGGCAGACACCCTCGTGAGCAGTCGGATCTCCCCGCTCCGCTCCAGCGCTCCGACGGCCTGGTTCAGACGTCGGAGGAACGCGTGCATGTGCGGCGTTCTGGCCTTCGGGTAGCTCGCCTCGTCGCGGTACCTGACGAAGCCCAGCCAGTCGAGGCCCAGGGCGCGAAACGCGCACAGGAACTCCTCCGGCGTCTGCAGCGACTGCAGGTTGCCCTTCTCCGTCATGGGGTGGATGTGGAAGTAGCCTCGGTTCAGATAGTAGAAGGGCTGGACGTTCACGCCCACGCCGATTCTGGCGTCGGGCATCGTGTTCCAGTTGACCCAGTCGGCGAACCTCCAGAACGGACCGCGCCTCTCCAGGAACTCCCGAGGCTCGAGCCGAAGCAGGTCCTGGACGAGCTCCCCGTTCTCTCTCCACTGCCAACGGACCGAGTCGGCCCCGAGCGCGAGGATCAGGACGCCGACAGCTGCGGTCAGCGTCCATCGGCGCTGGAGCCGCCGGCGCGCAAGCTCCAGCGTCTGCGCCACGACCACCGTCGCGAAGGCGCTCGCGAGGACGAGGAGTGACAGGACGTACCGTGGCTGCCAGAACCCGGCGAGGAGGTTCAGCAGACCATAGGACGCGAGAATGGCCGCGAGGAACACGGACACCGCGTCACGCCTTCTGGGGATCGCGATCAGCAGCCCGGGAACGGTCAGCAGGATCGGGCCCCATCCGAACCCGCGGACCGCCCCGGAGAAGAAGCCGGCCAACGTTCCGGTGCTCCAGCTGTAGCCAGACAGGCCGCCGAACATCTCGCGCGTGATCGTCGACTGCTCCGGAGTGAAGGCGTTGACTGCCCCCAGCGTCTCGTTCAGGAACGGGAAGACGGGGTTGCCGAACACGACGAAGTTCCGGGCGTACCACGGGAGAGCCGCGACCAGGGCGACCGAGCCGAACACGGCGACGATTCGGAGTCTCTCGGCCCAGCCCTCCGGGCCCCGGAGGATCAGGCCGATCGCCAGCGGCGCCAGGCAGAGGGCGAACTGGAGGGAGCTGTACTTCGTCCCCACCGCCGTGCCGAGGAAGAACGCACCCAGGGCGAGCTGACCGAGGGCGCGTCGCCGGGCGTAGTCGGCAATGGACAGCACGGCCAGGCATTGGAAGAAGGCGTTGGCGGCGTCGTTTCTCACCATGGGGACCGACCCGAGCAGTGCGGGAGCGCTCAGCACGAGGACCGGCGCGAGCAGGGCGGCCGGGCCGGGGACGCCGAGACGACGGCTGAGGTGCAGGGCGACGACGGCCAGGCCGAGAGCCAGGAAGGCGTTCAGGACCCGGGCCGGGATCACATCGCCGACGAGGACGAGTGAGGCGGCAGCGAGGGCCTCGTAGTTGCTGGGAAACGCCGAGTAGGGTCCGTAGTCGGCGTTGTAGAAGAATCGCCCGGCGAGGGCATAGTCGCGCGGCAGCGCCGCTCCGTAGGCGACCTCGTCCCAGAGGTGGGGAGGGGCCAGAGCCGCCACGGTCGGGACAGCGAGCAGCGGCAGCAGCAAGGCCAGCACCCAGGCCGAGGCCCCGAGGCGCGCCCCGGAGCGTCTGGCCCACAGCACGGAGACAGCGAGCGCCGCGAGAATGCAGAGTCCAACCGAGAGCCGGTTGATCCCCCAGAGAAGGCCGGTGGTCGACAGGGTCAGCATGCAGGCGCCGAGGAAGAACCCGACGCTGGCGACGAGCGGCGGCCTCTCCTCGGCCTCGAGAGGCCTTGTGCTCACTCCGCCGAGTATATCGCCGCCTCCTGGAGACCGATGCCCGACGTCGCCCGATCGCCGGGACGGGGCGCGCCCTCGTTCTCGCGCCTGGATCCTTCGGCGGCAATGCGGCCGTCCGGCAGTATCCTCTTCGAAAGGCCGGCCGACCGCGAACGGGCGGAGCGACGCCGCCGACCCCGTGGCCGCGGAGATCCGCTCGATGGAGCTGAGAACGAGACTGGAGGAACGGCGATGACGTCGAACTTCGGCGCTGTCCGCGTGGAGCACGACACCCTCGGCCCGGTCCAGGTGCCGGCCGAGCGGCTCTGGGGGGCGCAGACCCAGCGCGCCTTCGAGACCTTCCGCATCTCGGACGAGCGGGTCCCTCTCGCCCTGGTCCGGGCCCTCGCCCTGGTGAAGAAGGCCACCGCGCAGGCCAACGTGGCGGTGGGAGAGCTGGAGGAGGGGCGGGGTGGCGCCATCGTGGCCGCGGCCGAGGAGGTCCTGCGGGGCGAGCACGACTTCGAGTTCCCGCTCCTGATCTGGCAGAGCGGGTCGGGGACCCAGACCCACATGAACGTGAACGAGGTCCTGGCCAACCGCGCGAGCGAGATCCTCGGCGGTGAGCGGGGCGACCGGCGGCTCGTTCACCCCAACGACCACGTGAACCGCGGCCAGTCGACGAACGATATCTTCCCCTCCGCGATCCACGTCGCGGCGGTCGAGGCCCTGCGAAGGGCGGTGATTCCCGCGGTGAGGCGTCTGCGGGACGCCCTCGACGCGAAGGCGCGGACCTGCGGCGACGTGGTCAAGATCGGCCGCACCCACCTCCAGGACGCCACGCCGCTGACCCTGGGGCAGGAGATCTCGGGCTGGGTGTCCCAGCTCGACCACGGGGTCGCCCGTCTCGAGGCCTCCTTGCCCGACCTCTACGAGCTGGCCCTGGGAGGCACCGCGGTGGGGACCGGTCTCAACGCCCACCCCGAGCTGGGCCGCCGGGCCACCGCGATCCTGGCCGAGCTCACCGGCCACCCCTTCGTCGTCGCCCCCAGCCGTTTCGAGGCCCTCGCCTCGCGGGACGCCGTGGTCTGCGCCCACGGCAGCCTCAAGACCCTCGCCGCCAGCCTCAACAAGATCGCCAACGACGTGCGCTGGCTGGCCTCCGGCCCCCGCTCGGGCCTGGGCGAGATCACGATCCCCGCCAACGAGCCGGGCAGCTCCATCATGCCCGGCAAGGTGAACCCGACACAGGCCGAGGCCCTCACCATGGCCGTGGCCCGGGTGATGGGGAACGACGTCACCGTCAACATCGCGGGGATGGGCGGCAACTTCGAGCTCAACGTCTTCATGCCGGTGATCGCCCACGCCATCCTGCAGAGCTGTGGCCTGATCGCCGACGGCTGCGACAGCTTCCGGATGCACTGCGCGGAGGGCCTGGCCCCCCAGCGGCCGCGGATCCGGGAGAACCTGGAGCGGTCCCTGATGCTGGTGACCGCGCTGAGCCCCCACATCGGCTACGACGGGGCGGCGCGCATCGCGAAGACCGCGCACGAGAGGGGCCTGACCCTCCGCGCGGCCGCCCTGGAGCTGGGTGCGGTGACCGCGGAGCAGTACGACCGGTGGGTCCGCCCCGAGGACATGGTGGGCTGACGCCGGCGCTCAGTCGACGGGCCTGAAGGGGGCGCCCCTGGGCGGGAGGGACTTCGCGGCGAGGAGTCCCTCGCCCTCCTTGACCCACACCACGTGGTTGGCCGGCACCGGGCCGATGCGGTCGACCAGACCGCTGGGCCACACGACCTCGATGGACTCGGCCTGATCCTGGGAGCCGAGGCCGAAGGTCAGGGCGGTGTCGCTCTGGGACGCGTAGCTGGATCCGGTGTGGACGAGCCGCCACTGGGTGTGCCCGTCGGGACGCCGGACCGTGACCCGGGCCCCGATCCCGTCGCGGTTCGAGCGCGTGCCCATCGCCTTCACGCGGACGAAGCGGTTCTGGTTCGCCCCGTCGTTGCGGTAGAGGACGGCGGGGCCGTCGTTGGCGTTGACGACGAGGTCGAGATCCCCGTCGTTGTCGAGGTCCCCTTCCGCCGCTCCCCGGGCCACGATCGGCTCCTCCAGGGCCTCTCCCAGCCGATCCGTGACCTCCTCGAAGCGCCGGCCGTCGAGGTTGCGGAAGAGGTGGGGAGGCTGGGCGTGGGTGACGCCGGGCTGCACGACGTTGATGTCGTCGGCCACGTGCCCGTTCCCGGCGAAGATGTCGAGGAGTCCGTCGAGGTCGAAGTCGAAGAAGAAGACCGAGAAGGCCAGGGTCAGGAGGCTCTTCCGGCCGACCTCGGAGGTCGGGGCGTCGTCGACGTAGAGACCGTTCCCGACGTTGCTGTACAGCGCGAGCATCTCGTTGGAGAAGTTGGCGATGAGAAGGCCCGGGCGGCCGCTGCCGGAGTAGTCGGCGCTGTCGATGCCCATGCCCGCCCGCGCCTTCCCCGCCTCGTCGAAGGCCATGCCCGCCAGCATCCCGACCTCGCTGAAGGTGCCGTCGCCGTTGTTGCGGAAGAGCTGGTTGGGCTCGGTGTCGTTGGCGAGGGCGAAGTCCGGCCACCCGTCGGCGTCGTAATCGAGGAGCGCCACCCCCAGGGCCTTCGAGGTCGGGCTCCAGACCCCGGCCCGGCGCGTGACGTCCTCGAAGGTCCCGTCTCCCCGGTTGCGCAGGAGCGTGGGGCTCGCGCCCGGGTAGGACTCGGGGGTGCAGTAGGACTTGTTCTTTCCGTCGAGGGTGCAGAACAGGTCCGACTCGACCGTCCAGACGACGTAGTTCGCGACCACGAGGTCGAGGTGGCCGTCCTTGTCGTAGTCGAAGAACATGGCGCTGGTGGGGAAGGTCGCCGGCCCCCGGGCCCCCGCCTCCTCGGTGACGTCGGCGAAGCGGCCGTCGCCGAGGTTGCGGAAGAGGTGGCTCCCGCCGACCGCGGTGACGTAGAGGTCGGTCCAGCCGTCGCCGTCGTAGTCGGCGGCGGCGGCCCCGATGCCGTACATCTCCACCGCGAGGCCGGCCTCCCGGGTCACGTTCTCGAACTTGCCGTCGCGGGTGCCGCGGAAGAGGGCGGAGTAGGCGGGCTCCCCGGGCTGCCCCGGGAAGCGCGCGGAGTTGACCAGGAAGACGTCGAGCCAGCCGTCGCCGTCGTAGTCGAACAGCGCACAACCCGAGCCCATGGTCTCCGGGAGGTACTTCTTCCCGGTGGCGCCGCTCGTGTGCCGAAACTCGAGGCCCGCGTACCGGGCCCCGTGCTTGAACTCCATCCGGGGAAGGCTCCCGCCGGAGGCGGGCGGGAGCGCCAGGGTGGCGAGGAGGAGCCCGATGGAGAGCGGGACGAGGCGGGCCCGCGTCATCGCCTGTCCCCGGTCGGCTCGGACCCGGTCTTCGGGGGGGGCGAGGAGTACCGGGGGGTCGCGGGCGCGATCTCCCGCCCGTGCTCGTGCACGGCCTGACGCTCGTTGTTGTCGTGGGGGTGGAGCTGGCGGTACGGACCGGTGATCGTCTGCGCGGCCTCGTCCGCCTTGAGTCGCTGGTAGAGCGCCTGGTGCGTCCGGGCCCGCTCGGCGTCACCGGCACCCTGCCACGCGAGCATGAGGGTGTAGTGGGCCTGGAGGTCCTCGGGGTCGACGGCCAGGACCCGTTGGAGCTCCTCGACCGCGCTCCCGTACTGGCGCTGGAGAAAGAGGACCCGGCCGATCTGGTTCCGGACCACCCGGTCCCGGGGGTACTGGGCGGCGGCCCGGCGCAGGTGGGTCAGGGCATCGTCGTACTCTCCGAAGGTCTTCTTGGCCACCCCCAGGAAGAAGTGGGCGCTGGCGAGCTCCGGGTCGACCTCGAGAGCGCGGCGCAGAACCTCAGCCGCCTCCTCCATGCGGCCCTCCTGCGCCCGGGCCCGCGCCACGTTGACCCACCCGTCCGCGTAGCCGGGGTCCATCTCCGTGACCTTGAGGAAGGCGGCCTCCGCCCCGCGCAGATCGCCCTGCAGCAGGAGCCCGATGCCGTAGTCGTTCCATCGCTCGCGCACGGAGGCGTCGAGGTACGGCGGGACCACGGCCTCCCGCTCATCCGCGGGCCGCACCGGGATCTCGGCCTGGTCCGTGGAGATCACGGTGATCGGGATGTCGGGGATGGCCTTGACCTGACCCGCGACGTCGGATGTGTCTCCGGTGAAGACCCAGCGCCCGTCGTCGTGGCCCCTCCCCACCGAGTAGTCGGTGTCCCCGGGATCCCGGACGCCGGCGTAGGCCCACTGGGTGTTCCACCACGCGAACTTGCGGTAGTTGAGCCTCGCCTCGAGGAAGATGCGGTCCCCGCAGTCCTCGGGCACCCGGAGACGGAAGTGCACCGTGTCCGCCGCCCCCGGGGGGATCAGCCTCACGTAGGCCACGGACCGCGTGGCGAAGGCGTTCCGCTTGTTGATGGGGTTGCCCCGCTCGTCGAGCATGAGGCTCCGGTAGAAGTGCGCGCCGGGATCCACCGGACCTCGCCCCTCGTCCTCGACGTCGCCGGAGTGGAGCAGGATCCGACCCTCGCTGTCCCGCGCCACCAGCTCCACCCACACGTCGAAGGCGTCGACGGTGCCCCCGGGGAAGAAGTGGCCGACGCGGCGGGTCCGCACGACGACCTCCACCCGGGCGGACTCGCCCCGGCGCAGGGCGACGTCGACCTGCCCGAGGGGACCCTCCACCTCCGCCGCCGGCCTCACCACCGCCCGCGCCGCCCCGAAGTGCATGGCCTCCTCTCCGGCGGCGAAGGTGGAGCTCAGGGCGGGGCCGGTCCCGGCGATGGCCTGCTCCTCGACCTCCCCGGCCTCGCCGCGAACGATCCCGAAGATGTCGACGGTCACCGCGTCCTTCAAGAACGCCTGGACCACCTCCAGCTGCTCCGCGTCACGGTTCACGAAGGGCAGGGCGGTGTTGGCCGCGGGGAAGCGGTGGGAGTGCACCTTCCCCGCGACCGCGGCGGGGTCGCTCGCGGGCACGAGGGGCATGTGGCAGTCGGCGCAATCCTGGGGCTCGGGGGGGTAGTAGAAGGACCGCGCCCCCTGACCCGACACCCCGGAGGCCTGCCAGTTGTCGTACTCGTTGAAGCCGCGGATCCAGCGGTAGTCGTTCACCGGCACGTCCAGGTGCACCTTGTGGCACGACGCGCAGAACTCGGCGGTCTGCTCGGTGTGGAAGCTCTTGAGGAAGGTCCGCGAGTGCGGCCCGGGGTCGAGGCGCAGCAGGTAGTCGTGGGCGGCGCGCAGCGCCGGCTGGTCGCTGACCGCCAGGTCGTGCAGCGGCGGGTACTCGATGACGAAGTCCCCCTGGCCCATGGTGCTCTTGACGTGGACGATCGAGTGGCAGGAGGTGCAGGAGAGACCAGCCTGGGCCTCGGGTGTGTGCATCTGCCCCTTCATGGGCGTGTCGAAGCGCCCGTTGAAGAGCACGGCGTGGTCGTGGCAGCCCGCGCACCACTTCGAAGGCGGTGTTCCAACCACGTCCTGCATGTACTCGATGGACTTCCGGTACCACTGGTTGTTGAAGGAGGAGAAGTGGTGAGCGGACGAGCTCCACTGCTCGTAGATGTCCTTGTGACAACGTCCGCACTCCTCGGCGGTCATGAAGAAGTTGGACGGGATGAGGCCTCCCACGTTCGTCTCGGCCGAGGACGGGAAGAAGGGGCCCTCCGGGCCCTGTCCCTCGCCGTCCATGGTGAGCGGTGGAAGGGGGGGATTGACGATGCGGTGCTCGGGCGGGGAGACGTCCGCCAGCCAGCGTGCCCCCGGGGCCAGGAGGGCCAGGATCGCCGCGGCCAGGGCCCAGGGCCGCGCGCCCCTCGGGGTCGCCAGCCAGGCGGGTCGACGGAGGGCAGCCAGGGCCAGAGCCGCCCCCAGGGCCATCAGCACGATGTGGGTGTACAGGAGCGGGCGGAAGGCTCGCGTGGCGCCGGTGGCCAGAAGCGCCGTTCCGAGGAGTGCTCCCAGGCCCGCCACGGTCGCCGCCGCGCGGACGAGCGCGGGGAGCGCGCTCCAGTGCCGGCGCACGCGCACGGCGAGGGCCACGGCCGCGCCGAGGCCGAGGACCACGTGGAGACCCACGTTGGCGAAGTAGACGAGGCCGGCGTCGGCGCGCGCCCCGAGGTAGAGACTGTTCAGGCCGAGCGCGACCAGCGCGCCCGCCAGGATCGTGTCGCGGCGTGTCATGCACTCACCCGGATCTCTGCTGGTATCCGAGCATTCTGGGGGATTCGGTGGTCTCGTGTCGACAACTTGAATTAAGTGTTTCGACCGGACCTTTTGCGGGGGAGCGGGGTTGGCTGTCTGTTCTGGATCAGTACGTTACGAGGAGCCTCGCCTGGCACGCCTCCGAGGGGTCATAGACTCCACGAGAGGTCCCACGAGGGGAACCGGATTGAGCTCTCACGGGGGCACCAGCCCTGGACCTGCCTCCACCGAACAGCCGGTGGCGGAACGGGCGCGACGCGCTCGCCGGACCGCCCGGACCGGAATCATTCGCCGGCCGAACGCCGGGCCGAGACGATGTGCGCGGGGCTGTCGAAGCCGACTTGCCCGCTCGCTTCCACGTGGTGGTGCAGCGCGGTGTCCGCTTCCCGGGCGAGCAGGGCGAACTGCTCGTCGTCGATCCGGTCGGCCAGCGTCCAGCCACGGACGTCGGTCCGGACCCAGTCGCGGATCGACGGGAACCGGGCCCGTCCCACGAGGGTGTCGATCCGCGGCTCCTCGATGCCCGCGGCGCCAAAGAGAGCGCGCAGGGCGGCGACGTCGCCGAGGCTGTAGGGGGCGCGGAGCTCGTTGGCGATGGACGCGCCGAAGAGACGCTCCAGCAGAGCGACCATGGATGCGTAGCCCGGGGTGTCCTCCAGGGGGCCGAAGACGGCGACGGCCAGGCGTCCGCCGGGTCTGACCACGCGCCACATCTCGCGCAGGGCGCCCTCCCGATCGTCGAAGAACATGAGGCCGAACTGGCTGACCACGGCGTCGAAGCGCCCGTCCTCGAAGGGCAGATCCTCCGCCCAGCCCCCCTGCCAGTGGATCGCCGGCTCGCGGGCGCGGGCGACGGCCAGCATGCCCTCGTTGCAGTCGAGACCGATCACGCGCTCCGGGCCGGCCCGCCGGGCCGCCTCCCTCGCGAGGACGCCCGTGCCGCAGCCGACGTCGAGCACCGCCTGGCCCGGCCCGATGCGGGCCGTCTCGGCCACGCGGGGTGGCCACTCCGCGAAGAGCGCGGGGATGAAGAACCGCTCGTAGATCTCCGCGGCGCTGCCGCTCACCTGGCCCCCGGAGTCGCCCATGACGGCGATGATCGGCTCCCGCGGCCTCCCGGGAAAGGACAAATTCTGTACTTGGCTCGGCCCCGCCCCTCGGGGACAATCCAGGGGTGCGGAGCTACGGACAGTACTGCCCCATCTCCCGAGCCTCCGAGATCCTGGCCGAGCGCTGGACGCCGCTCGTGGTCCGGAATCTCCTCCTCGGGTGCAGGACATTCAACGACGTGGCGCGTGGGGTGCCCGGGATGTCGCGCTCGCTCCTGACCCAGCGTCTCCGGTTGCTCGAGGAGGCGGGCGTGGTCCGGACGCGGCCGAAGGTTGGCCGGCGCGGACGCGAGTACGAGCTCACCGACGCGGGGCGCGACCTCTGGAACGTGATTGGACCCCTGGCCGCCTGGGGACAGCGGTGGGTGGAGCTGCAGCCGGAGCACACCGACCCCTCGTTCGTGCTCTGGGCCTGGGTCCACGTGCACCTCGTTCGCGACCGTCTGCCCCGGGACCGGGTCGTGGTCGCGTTCGAGTTTCCCGACCAGCCGCCGGCGCACCGCCGCTTCTGGATGCTCGTCGAGCGCGGAGACGCCGAGCTGTGCTCTTCCCACCCTGGCTTCGATCCGGACCTGGAGGTGACGGCCCGCTCCGAGGCGTTCACCCGCTGGCATGTGGGCCAGGTCGAATGGAACGAGGTTCTGAGAAGGGGAGACATCCGCGTGGTCGGCCGGCGGTCGCTGGCTCGCGCCCTGCCGACCTGGAACGAGCGGGCTCTGCCCCGGGGCTGACGGGGATCCCTCCCGGCTGGCTGCGGTAGGGGCGCCGCTCCCGACCCGTCACTGTGGCATCATCGGGCCGGAGGAGCATCATGGATCGCATCCCGGTCGTCCCCGTCGCCGTCCCGGCCCTCCGGCTCCACTCCTGGTATGGCTCGGCCGCCTCCCTGCTGGGCGAGCTGTCGCGGGCGCTGAACCAGGGGCAGACCCTCCTGCGGACCGACAGCGGCCTGCCCGTGGGCACGCACCTGGTGCTCGTCATGAGCGCGGACTGCCTGTCCGAGCCGCTCGAGGTGCAGGGCACGGTGACCTCCTGGAGCGCTCGGGGGCAGAATCACGAGATGACGCTGCGCTACGATTTCGACCCCGGGCCGCAGCGACGGCAGCTCGACGAGGCGTTCGCCGAGCTGAGGCGACAGAGCCGCCGCCCCCGTCGGGCTCCCCGCGTGCCCCTCACCCTCGCCACCGACGCCGCCGCCCTGGCCTCCGGCCTCGAGGTGACGGTCGTGGACGCCAGCCCCAGCGGGGCGCGCCTGCGCCTCGCGGGGGACTCGCTGCCTCCCCTCGCCGTGGGCTCGCGTCTCGTGATGCGGCACCAGGGCCTGTGCCCGGGGACGCGACGGCCCCTCCGCCTGACCGTCGAGGCTCGCTGGGTCGGGCCGGCGGAGCGCCGCGATGGGCGCCTCACCCAGCTCGTGGGCGGACGCTTCGCCGTCGTGAGCGACGCCATGCGGAAGAGGCTGCGGGCTCTTCTGAGGTTCGAGGAGGCCCGGCCCCAGCTCACCCTCCTCGCCATCGACGATCCCAGGAGAGGCTCCCGGCGGGCGGCGGCAACGCCCCCCGCCGCCGGCGGGGCCTGAAACGGTAGGTTTCCCGACCCTCGCGGGAATCCCACCAAACAGGCCAAACGATCTATTGCCGGTCATCCCACGGCCGCATTAGCCTTAGAGGTCACCCGTCGAGCCGCGCTCGCGCTGGCGGCCCACCGTGGCCACGGGCACCACAGCAAGGGGGATTCGACCGATGTCTGGGAATCGAGGGTTCGAGGGGCGCGGGGGCGCCGAAGTGCTCGGGCTCGCCGCCGGGTTGGCCCTCCTCTTTGCGCTGGCCGGGGCGTCGGCCCGGGCGCAGGAGAGCGAGGAGTGCCTGGCCTGTCACGGCGACCGGGATCTCACGACCGAGCGCGACGGGCGCACGGTCTCCCTCTTCGTGTCGGAGCGGAGCTCTGCCGGCTCGGTCCACGAGCCGCTGACGTGCGTGGGCTGCCACATGGACGTGGCGGGGATGGAGGGCTTCCACGAGACCCCCCTCGAGAAGGTCGATTGCGGGGCCTGCCACGACGAGATCCAGGCCCAGCACGCGGCGTCCCTGCACGGGAGGGCACTCGAGCGGGGAGACCGCCTCGCCCCGAGCTGCGCGGATTGCCACGGCATCCACGACATCAAGCCGGTGAAGGACCACGACTCGCCCGTCTCACCCCTGCGGATACCCTTTACCTGTGGAAAGTGCCATCAGGAGGGCAGCCCCGTCACCCAGCAGCGCCGCATTCACCAGGACCACATTCTCGAGAACTTCTCCGAGAGCATCCACGGTGAGGGGCTCCTGAGGAAGGGGCTCATCGTCGCGCCGAGCTGCGCGTCGTGCCACACCGCCCACAACATCCTGCCGCACACCGACCCCAACTCGTCGATCGCGAGGGCCAACATCGCCCGGACGTGCACGCAGTGCCACGCCGAGATCGAGAGCGTGCACCAGAAGGTGATCCGCGGCGAGCTCTGGGAGAAGGAGGAGCACGTCCTGCCCGCCTGCGCGGACTGCCACCCCCCGCACAAGATCCGAAAGGTCTTCTACGACCAGGGAATGTCGGACGCCCAGTGCCTCGAGTGCCACGAGAAGACCGACCTGAAGGCGGCGGACGGCCGGCCTCTGTTCGTGGCCGTGGAGCAGGTGCGCCAGTCGCGTCACGCGCAGGTCGCGTGCTCGCAGTGCCACTCGGGGGTCAACGTCTCACGGAAGCGGCCCTGCGAGACCCTGACCCAGAAGGTGGACTGCGAGTCGTGCCACGCCGAGGTCGGCCAGCAGTACGAGAAGAGCATCCACGGGCAGCTCCTCACTCGCAACGACCCCAACGCCCCGAGCTGCAAGGAGTGCCACGGGCGCCACGAGGTGCTCGGACGCCTGAACCCCACCTCGCCGATCTTCGCCATCAACATCCCGACCCTGTGCGCGCGCTGCCACCGTGAGGGCGAGGCGGCCGCGGTCCGCTACGAAGGGCCCGAGCACGACATCGTGGAGTCCTACACCGAGAGCATCCACGGCAAGGGCCTGATCAAGAGCGGGCTGGTCGTGACCGCCACCTGCACGAACTGCCACACTCCCCACGGGGCCCTTCCGCACACCGACCCGGCCTCCTCCGTCAACCGGGCCAACGTGCCCCAGACCTGCGGGAACTGCCACCACGGGATCCAGGAGGAGTTCGAGAAGAGCATTCATCACACGCTCGTGGGGGAGACCGACAAGGAGCTGCCGGTCTGCAACAACTGCCACAGCGCCCACACCATCCAGAGGGCCGACGTGGACGGCTTCAAGCTGGACATCATGCAGAAGTGCGGACGCTGCCACGAGGAGATCGCCTCGACCTACTTCGACACCTACCACGGGAAGGTGTCGCAGCTCGGCTACACGAAGACGGCCAAGTGCTACGACTGCCACGGCGCCCACGACATCCAGCGGGTGTCCGATCCCCGCTCGCACCTCTCGCGCGACAACGTCGTCGAGACCTGCCAGAAGTGCCACCCCGGTGCCACGCGGCGCTTCGCCGGGTACCTGAGCCACGCCACGCACCACGATCCCCACAAGTACCCCTGGCTCTTCTGGACCTTCTGGGGCATGACCGGCCTGCTGGTGGGGACCTTCGTGGTGAGCGGGGCCCACACCCTGCTCTGGCTCCCGCGAGCGCTGCAGATGCGGCGAGAGCTCCGGGAGGCCGAGGAGGAGGAGCAGCGAGTGCTCGAAGCGGACGCCGGCACGCTGGACGAGAGCAAGATGGATCCCGAGGAGGCAATCCTGGGGAGAGACGACGAGCCCGAGGGCGGGGAGTAGCGCCATGCAGGCCAGCAAGGTCCGGGCCCTGCAGTTCCGCCGGTTCACGAGGCTGAACCGCACCCTCCACATCCTGATGATCGTCAGCTTCATTAGCCTGGCGCTGACCGGGATGACCCTGAAGTTCTCCTACACGGCCTGGGCGGCCGCCGTCTCACGGGCCCTCGGGGGCTTCGAGGGCGCCGGCTTCATCCACCGCGTGGCGGCGACGGTGATGTTCGCCCTCTTCGCGACCCATCTGTGGGACCTGAACCGCCTGCGCAAGAAGGAGTACGACGGGTCGCTCTGGAAGATGCTCACCGGTCCGAACACCATGCTCTTCACCAAGCGGGACCTGAAGGAGTTCCTGGGCAGCCTCAGATGGTTCGTGGGGGCGGGCCCGAGGCCGCAATACGGACGCTGGACGTACTGGGAGAAGTTCGACTACTTCGCGGTCTTCTGGGGGATCTTCGTGATCGGGTCCACGGGGCTCATGCTGTGGTTCCCGGTCCTCTTCACCCGCTTTCTCCCGGGCTGGCTCATCAACGTGGCCTCCATCATCCACAGCGACGAGGCACTTCTCGCGACGGGCTTCATCTTCACCGTCCACTTCTTCAACACCCACCTGCGGCCGGAGAAGTTCCCGATGGACCTCGTCGTCTTCACGGGCCGGATGCCGCTGGTCGAGTTCAAGCGCGACAAGCCGGCGGAGTACGAGGGGCTCGTGGCCAGCGGGCGGCTGGAGGAGAACCTGGTGTGGCCCTACCAGCAGGTGGTGATCCGGACCTTCCGCGCGTTCGCGTGGACCGCTCTCGCCGTCGGCACCTCCCTGGTGCTCTGGATCATCTACGCAATGGCCTTCGCCTACCGGTAGCAGCACCTCAGGCTGGAGCGCTCCGTCGGGATAGCGAAACGGGCCCGCCCCGGCCGCGAAGCCGAGGGGGCCCGGCGTGGTGTCCAGACGGGTCCCGGTACCGCCCAGGCCCTACTTCAGGCTGAGAAGATACGCGGCAAGCGCCTCGAGGTCCTCGTCGGAGATCTTCTTCTCGGAGTAGGCCGGCATCATGCCCTTCTTGCCGGTCTTCGTGAACATCTCCTTCGGCGTGCGAACCCAGGCCTTGGCGTCCTCGGTGTTGCCCTCGGCTCCGTAATTGTCGAGGGGGTTCTTCTTCTCGTTGTGGCACGCCTTGCAGTCAGGCTTGGCCGCGTCGAAGACCGCCTTGCCCTTCTCGATCATCTCGGTGTCCTGGGCGACCGCCATCCCCGCACACAGCACGGCGGCCGCGGCGACGGACAGGACGAGCAGACGACGAATCATGAAACCTCCTTGGTTGTGTTTTCACTCTCACGCGACACGTGTCTGTTCATTCTCGGTCCAGGCGTGGCGCAAACGCAAGGGCCGCCGGGGTGGAGGGGAGTGAAGCGTTCGCATCAGCGACGCGTGCGGCCCGCGCCGCCTCGGACGGATGCGTGCGCCCGACTACAAGTCGGGTGTCGTGAGCGACATAGACCGAGCGTTCTGAGCGCCCGGGATGGGCGAGCCGGTGTCCGGGCAGCCGGCCGCGGCCTCTTTCGCCTGAGACTCTGCGAAGGCCGTTCATTGGACAGAGTGAGCCTGAGAGACTACCTTGTTGAAGCATCTGATCCATTTATCCAAGCCAAAACGACCAAGTAATCTGCTCCTGTGAAAAACGCTGTGGAAGAACCCGAAGCTGCGGTCAGTGGAACGGAGTTCCTCACCCGGTCGGAGGTCTCGAAGCTGCTTGGGGTGTCCCCGAACACGGTGACACGCTGGGCGCGGGAGGGCCGGCTGGCCTGCCTGGTGACGCTGGGTGGCCACCACCGGTTCGACCGTGAGGTCGTCGAGCAGCTCCGCAAGCAGCAGTACCGGGAGAAGCTGGATCGAGACGAGGACCGGCCCCGCTGATCGCGGGTGGTCGCGGGTCGTCCCGGGCTGACGAGGCCGGGGCGCCCCACGGGTCCCGATTCGTCCGCCGCTTCCCCCTCGCGCCCGGCGCCTCCGCGGCGCCGCGCCTCCTGCTGCCCTGCCAACCGACACGCTGAGAGGGGGCCCCCGCCCGAGCACACGTGCCTCCCGGGCGCGCTCGGTGCGTTGCCTCTTGACCCGCAGGGCCGGAGCGGGTCAAGTTAGGGCCCACGGGAGGCGACAGCGTGGCCGGGGCGAGAGACGGGAGCAGGGGCGTGAGCAAGAGGCCAGCTGGCGTCTTCGTGCGTCACCCTCCGGTCGAGGACGCCCCCCGGTCCCTCTCGGTCACCGCGGTGGCCGTCGAGGCGTGGCGCAGCGGCTTCATTCCGACGACCCGCCGCCGCAGGGAGACCATTCCCCACGAGGTCGAGACGATCTGCGCCGGCGATCCCGACGACGACGCCCTGGCCAACGAGTACGTCGGGGAGAACACCCCCGGGGGCTCCACGTCCACGCCCGACCAGGGCAACGTGGACGACATCGGGCGCGTGTACGGGCTGCAGGAGGAGGACGCCGGCGACCTCCGCACGAGTGCCGAGGTCCTCGCCCGTCGCGACCGGCACCGCTCGGAGCTGCGGGCCCCGCGCCGTCCCCGCGGCTGAGGACCTACACCCCCGGCGCGGGCATCCCGTAGGTCGCCCACTCCTCGCGGGAGGGACCGTAGACGCCGGGAACGGCCAGACCGGCCTGGCGCATGAGCACCGTCATCTGCCCGCGGTGGTGGGCCTGGTGGACGATGAGGGACTGGAGCGTCTGTCCCCGGGGCCACCTCTGACCGTACATGTCGTCCTCGATCTCCAGCGTCTCGTCTTTCCAGCTTGCCGCGATCTCCTCGGCCACCACCCTGGATGCGGTCTCGTAGGCCTCGACGATCACGGCGACGCGGACGGGCACGGGTGCATCCTGCGCCGGCGTGGTCACACGGAGCCCGGTGCGGGGCATCATCTCGCTGATGGACTGTGCGAGATGCCAGGCCACGCGCCCCAGGGTGCGGTCCTCGCCGGTCACCGCCCGGGTGAGCGAGGCGTCGGTCAGAGCGCGCAGGATCTTGAGCGTGGCGTCCCGCTCCTTCTCCCACGCCTCCTGGAAATCGGCCACACGACGGAACATGTCTCACCTCCCTGGCTCGACACGAGCGCGAGGAGGTTAGCACGGGTCACGGAGGGGGAGCCGCCGTGACCCCCGGAGGCCACGGCGGCTCACTCCGGCCCGGGCCTCACCAGAGGGGGGGCGGCGCGAAGCCGGGCTCGCCGCGGTCGCGCTCGGCCAGCCGGTCGTGACGGGCGTGGGCCGAGGGAAGCACTCCGAGGTCGACAAGGGCCGTCCGGTACTCGTAGCGCAGCGTCGTCTGCTCCGCCGGCGAGGGCTCGGGCTCGAACTCCACGACGACCACCGGATCGTGAGCCCGGGGGCCCCAGCCCGTGCCGGGGTAGGAGCGCTTCCCGGCGCCGGCCGGACTCTGGCCGCGGGGACGCGCCTCGGACTCGGCGGCGTCGGCGGTGGGAGCGGGAGCCGATGAAGCCGACTCGCCGCGAGCGGAGTCCTCCGGCCTTTCGCCGGGGCGACCCGCCTCGTCGCGCTCCCAGGCCCGGGGCCAGTGGCTTCGCGCGCGGTAGACGCTCACCTCGATCCAGCCCATGCGGGAGTTGGCCTTCCCCGACCGGGCGGCGTAGGAGGACTCCTCGTCGACGAAGGTGAAGCGGCGGACCTCCCGCAGGGACGTTCGCCAGCCGCGGACCGTCGCCTGCCGCCCGGGGTCGAGGACGTACATGCGCCCCCGGCCGCGGTCGCGGGCGCCGCTGATGGCGTTCAGGCCGTCCACGGTGAGAACGACGCCGAGGCGCTCGCCGGCGCGGTTCGAGAGACGGACCTGGTAGGACGCGCCCTCTCGTGCCTCGAGGTAGTAGCGGCCGGACCCATCCGGGGCCGGGTAGAGGGGGGCGTGACGACCGCCCACCTCGACCGAGACCCCGACCAGCGAGCCGGGCTCCCGGTCCGCGCGTCCGGTGTGTGCGGACGCCGTGCCCGCCAGCATGAGGCCCGCCAGGGCGGCCCCCGCGATTCGATTCGTGCCCATCTCTGCACCTTCCTCTCTCCGGGCCGCCCTCACGCCTCGCCCCGGTCCTTGCCGGTGATACCGCACCCGGAACCGGGGTATTCCCGCCCGGAGCGTGGCCGGCCTCGTTTGCCGGGCGAGGGGCGCCGGTCTACGCTGGTCGGCAGCGATGGCGATCGCCCCCAGGCCCCGACGCGTCTTTCTCGTGCTCGTGCTCGCCGCGACCCTCGCCGGGCCCGCGTCGGCCTTCGAGGCCGTCGTCCGGCTGCCGGACGGACGTCCCGCCGCCGACGCGCACGTCCTGCTCCTGGGCCACACCGGTGTCGCCCGCACCGGGCCGGATGGGCGCTTCTCGTGGGTTCCCGCCCCCCGGCCCCCCTTCCAGGTCCTGATCGTCCTGCCCGGTGACGTCTACACCTCTCCATTGCTCGTGGAGAGCCTGCCCGAGGACGGCTCTCCCCTCGCTCTCACCCTGGTGCTCGCGGCGGAGGAGACGGTGACCGTCGAGGCCGGGGCGACGCCCCACACCGAGGCGCCTCCGGCCAACGCCTCGACTCTCCTCCTCCACGAGAGCGTGGAGCAGCGCCGGCCTGCCAACCTCACCGAGACGATCGCCGGCATTCCCGGGGCCGGCCGCGTGGGCGAGGGGGCGGCGGCGGTGCCGTCGCTGCGGGGCCTCGCCCGGGGCCGGACCCTCATTCTCGTGGACGGGGCCCGCGTGAGCTCGGAGCGGCGCGCGGGTCCGAGCGCGACCTTCCTGGACCCGGCGACCCTGGAGGCGGTCGAGATCGCCCGTGGCCCCGGCTCGGTGGCCTGGGGAGCGGACGCGTTTGGTGGGGTGATCCACGCCCGGACGCGGAAGGCGCCCCTGGGCGGCCCCGTCGCGGGTCGCCTCGACGCCTCACTGGGAGCGGGCGCGCCACAGCGGGCCCTTCTTGCGGAGCTGGGGCGGGGCCTCGGGGACGGTGGGATCCTCGTCCAGGGACGATACCGGGATCTGGCCGACTACCAGAGCCCGGCGGGAGAGGTGCCGGGCTCGGGCTTCCGCGACGGGGGCTTCCGCCTCCAGGGGCACCACGAAGTGGGGCCGGGCCGACTGCATGTCGGCTGGCAGAGCGACCTCGGCCGGGACATCGGGAAGCCCTCGTCCGACTGGGAGCTGGTCCGCACGACCTACCCGATCGAGGACTCTCACCGCCTCACCCTCGGCTTCGACGGCGACCCGGCCGGAGGGCTCCGGCGCTGGTGGATCGACGCCTTCGCCGGGTCCTCACGCCTCGTCACCCTCCGCGAGCAGGGCCGCGAGGCCGTCGACGAGCGTCGGGAGTCCGACGTCCGTGCCCAGGACTACGGCCTCCGGGCCACGGGAGCGGGAGCGGTCGGCGACGTCGCCCTGCGCGGCGGGTTCGACCTGAACGGACGCGTCGGGCTCGAAGCGAGGGAGCTCGTGGAGCGCGGCGAGGGGGTGACGGTGGCGCGGGAGGAGAGCGTCGCCATCGAGGACGCGTCGCGTCACGACCTCGGGGCCTGGCTCACCGTCGAGGGGCGGCCGCGCTCGTGGTTGCTGCTGTCCGGTGGCCTCCGCTACGACCACGTCGCGACGCGCAGCTCCGGCGGCTACTTCGGTGACCGGAGGACGCGGGACGACGCGGCGTCGGGCGCGCTGTCCGTGGCGGTGGGACCGGCCCTCGGCCTCACCGCGACCGGGCAGGTGAGCCGCGGGTTCCGTGACCCCACCCTGTCGGAGCGCTACTACCGGGGTGTGACCGGGCGTGGCTTCGTCACCGGCAACCCGGACCTCGAGGCGGAGACGAGCCTGCAGTACGACGTCGCCATCCGTCGTCCGGGACGGGTGCGTACGGCGCTCTTTCTCTATCGCTACGAGATCCGCAACCTCGTGGAGCGGTACCGCGAGGGCTCCGACTTCCTCTTCCGCAACCGGGGACGGGCTCTCCTGCGCGGGATCGAGCTCGAGCTCCAGGCCGACCTCGGAAGTCGTCTCACCGCTCAGCTCGGGCTCCAGGCGGCGCAGGGACGTGCCAAGGGCGACGGCGCACCTCTCGCGGACGTGCCGGCGGAGGGCCTCACCCTCACCGTGCAGCGCGGCTTCGGGCGCGGAGCGGCGTGGGCCCGCGCGCTCCTCCGGGCCCGCCGCGACGACCCCGGCCCGCTGGAGCAGGTGGTCCCGGGGCACGCCGTCTTCGACCTCGGGGGCGTCTGGCGGGTCAGGGACGGCGTCGAGGTCCGCCTGGTCGCGGGCAATCTCCTGAACGAGGAGTACCTGGGAAGCCCCGACGAGCTGGCCGTGCCTGCTCCCGGTCGAAGCGCGGTCCTCACCGTCTCCGCCAGCTTCTGAGCCGCGGGCGGGCCGCGGCGGCCGGCGCTCAGGCGGGTTGGCGCTTGAGGACGACGAACGTGTGGTCGTCGTCGCCGCTCTCCCGGCCGAGGGCGGTGTCCGCGGCCGACTGGAGCGCGGCCAGGAGCTCGGGCACGCTGCCGTCCTCCGTCCGGCGGACCTCCGCCTCGATGGCCTCGGGGGTGAGGGCTCGCCCGAGCGCCGCGACCACCCCGTCCGAGACCACGACCAGGATGTCGCCGGGGGCCATGTGGGCCCGCCCCTCGTCCCAGGTGGCGGAGGGGAAGGTCCCCAGGATCGAGCCTCCCGTCGCGAGGCGCTCGGATCCGCCGGCGGCCCGGACGAGGAGGGGCGGGGCGTGCCCCGCGTTCACGTAGAGGAGGTCGCCGGTGGCGGGATCGAGCTTCGCGAGGAAGAGTGTCCCGTAGCGGTTGGGGGGAAGGGTCTGGCAGAGGTTGTCGTTGATGCGGGAAGTGAGCCGCGGCAGCGGGTCCGGCTCCGCCCAGACCGCCCGCACCGAGGCGCGCAGGGCGGCCATGAGCAGCGCCGCGGCCAGGCCCTTGCCGGCCACGTCCCCCAGGGCGACGAGGAGCGACCCCTTCTCCTGGGCGAAGTCGTAGTAGTCGGCCCCCACCGCGCTGCACAAGCGGCTCGAGCCCCCGATCTCCCAGCCCGCGAGAACCGGCTCCTCCTCCGGCAGCAGGCTGGCCTGGATGCGGGCGGCGCCGCGGAGATCCTCCTCCAGCCGTCGCTTGTCCGCTGTCTCCGCGCGCAGACGCACGCTCTCGAGACGGCTGGCCGCGAGGTTGACGATGGCGCTGAGCATCCCCAGGTGCTCGCCCTCGAAGGAGGTTGGCTCGGCCACCCCTTCCAGGGCGACGAGGCCGACCACGCGGTCGGTGCCCTCCGCGGGCCCGGTGAACCACAGAGGGGCGCACAGCACGGAGCGGACGGCGCCGTCCTCGGCGGGGACCCGGGGCGCGAGAAGCGCGCTCCTCCCCCCGAGGACCCGCTGGGCCACCGCCGGGTCCACCGTCATCGGGTGCTCGCGGGGCTGGGCGGCCACGACCACCGGGACCGGGGGCGTGCCCTCCAGCAGCGCCACCGCCCCGCGGCGCGCGGGGAGGGCCGCGAGCAGGTCGGCGAGGAGGGTGTCGAAGAGCTGTTCCGCGGAGGACGCGGCGACCAGGGCGCCGGCGGCGCGGGTGAGCACGCCGAGCAGGTGGCTCTGCCGGGTGAGGTCGCCGAGGTCGATGCCGGACCGCGTGGCGAGGGACGCGATGTCGTGGACCCGCACCTCGTGGCTGGGGGTGAGCTCGGCCTCCGTCGGCTCCTCGGCGTCCGCGAAGGTGAGGCGCCAGCCGGCCACGGTGACCACGTCGCCATCGGCGAGGGGACGCTCTCCCCGGAAGCGCTCGTCGTTCAGCCGAGTTCCGTTCATGCTGTCGAGGTCCTTGACGCGCCAGCCGGTGGGCGTCTCCAGGAACTCCGCGTGTCGCCGGGAGAGGAGGACGTCGGGAAGGACGAGGTCGCAGTCGCGCGAGCGTCCCACGAGCACGCGGCCGCCGCGCAGGGGAACCACTTCCCCGGGTCCCTCGATCGAGCTGAGCCTCAGGTGGGGCACCCGCCTGCCTACCAGGCGATCCCGTAGTCTTCGCCGTGGATGGCCGACCCGCCCCACATCGTGCCGTGCTCACGGTCGAAGAAGATCGCGTTGAGGGGTCCGGAGTTGACCTCCTCGAGCTCCAGCTCGCAGCCCAGGCCCCTCAGCTCGCGGCGCACCCAGGGCGCGAGGCTCGGGGTCAGGGTGCAGTGCCGCCCGTGGAGCACGGGCCTGACCACGCGCGGGGCGTGGGCCGAGGGGGCGGGTGGCAGCGAGACCAGCACGAGGCCCGCCGCCACGAGGATGAGTCGTTGGCGCTGCATGGATCCCTTCCTGATCTTCCGCCGTGAACAGGCCGAGGCTACCATGGCCGGCCCGGGGTTGCTCGCTCCCCGTGACCGGCCGCCGGGCGCGAAGCGCGGGTCAGGCTAGGAGGGGCGCCCCTCGAGGGCCGCGATGCGCGCTTCCAGGGGCGGGTGGGTGGCCAGGAGGTGCATCAGGCTCCGACCCCCGGCGATCTTGAGCGTGGCCAGCTCGCGGTTCTGCGTGTCCACGCGCGCGGTGGAGGCCTGGAGGCGCCTGAGGGCGGCGATCATGCTGCCCGACCCGGCAAGCCGGGCGGAGCCCGCGTCGGCCCGGAACTCGCGGCCGCGGGAGAACCAGGCGGTGATCATGGACCCGATCAGACCGAAGAGGATCTGCGCCGCGAAGTAGACCCCGTAGTAGACGAAGCCGCCCCCGAGCCCCGAGCCCCGCTCCTCACGCCCTCCGGAGAGGGCGCTGCGGACGATGCCCGCCACCACGTGCGACAGGTAGATCACGAAGGCGTTCACCACGCCCTGGATCAGGGTCATGGTGACCATGTCGCCGTTGGCGATGTGGGAGACCTCGTGGGCCAGGACTCCCTCGATCTCATTCCGGTCCATGCCGCGCAGCAGGCCCGTCGAGACCGCGACGAGGCTCCGCTTCTTGCTCGGTCCGGTGGCGAAGGCGTTGAGCTCCGCGGCGTCGTAGATGCCGACCTCCGGCATGGGAAGGTTGGCCTGCCGGGTGAGGTTGCCGACGGTGTTGTGGAGCCAGTCCACGTCGGCGTTGCCGGTGTGGCCGTCGACGAGCCGAATGCCCATCGCCCGCTTGGCGATCCACCGGGACATCAGCAGCGAGGCGAAGGAGACCCCGAAGCCCCAGACCGCGCAGTAGACGAGAAGGGCTCCCTGGCCGCCGGCCGCGGGGAGGACCCCGAGGGCGCCCAGGACCGCCAGAACGGCCGACACCATCAGCAGGATGGCGAGGTTCGTCGCCAGAAAGAGGAAGACACGCTTGGCCACGGGGTTTCTCCTTAGATCCGAATGGGTGTGGCGGCATCCGACACCGCCATGCTTCCAGAGTAGCCGGGCGGGGAGGCCGCTGACAAGCCGCGGGAGTTCGCCTCAGCCGGCGTCGGCGGCGTCTCGCCCGGCGTGGGCGAAGCCCCGCTTCGAGCCCCGAACGAAGACGATCATCTCGTCCACCAGCGGATCGGCGACCGCGGCCATGCGCTCGAGGGCGGCCTCGAGAGGGAGCCCCGCCCGGAGCAGCAGCCGGTAGGCTTCCTTCAGGGCGCGGAGCTGGACGGCGTCGAGGCCCGCCCGTCGGAGGCCCACCACGTTCAGGCCGCGGGCGCGCGCCGGGCTGCCGTCGGTGATGACGAAGGGGAGGCAGTCCTGGACGACCTTGGACAGTCCTCCGATCATCGCCAGCCGACCCACCCGGCAGAACTGGTGGACGCCGACGAGGCCTCCGAGGAAGGCGCGGTCGTCGATCTCGACGTGACCCGCGAGCGTCACGTTGTTCGCGAGGATGGCGCCGTTCCCGACCCTGTTGTCGTGGGCGATGTGGACCCCGGCCATCAGGAAGCAATCAGAGCCGACGGTGGTGACCCCACCCGCCATGGTCGAGCGATGGATGGTGACGCCCTCGCGGATGCGGTTGCGCTGGCCGATCACGAGACCGCTCTCGGCCCCGTCGAACGCCAGGTCCTGGGGCTCACCGCCCAGGACCGCGCCCTCGTGGACGGTGTTGTCGGAGCCGAGGACGGTGAAACGCTTGATCGTCGCGTGGGCGCGGATCTGGCACCGGTCGCCGATGACGGTCCCCTCTTCGACGACGGTGCCGGGGCCGATCTCGACGTCGTTGCCCAGGCACGCCCCCGAATCGACGATCGCCGCGGGATGGACAGCCATGATGGCGCTGCATCTTAACCCTGGTCGCCTTGACCGGCAGAGGAGCCGCGCGTAGCCTCGCCCCGCATGACCCGTGCTCTGCCCCTCCACGCTGCTCCATGAGAGACGACTCCCCACGGGTGTTCGTGGCCGGCCTCCTCTTTCTGGTGAGCGGGGCGGCCGCGCTCGTCTACCAGGTGACCTGGCAGCGCCTCCTGGCCCTGCACGGTGGAGTGGGCCTCTACTCCGTGGCCATGATCGTCGCCGCCTTCATGGCCGGCCTCGGTCTCGGCAGCCACGTCGGGGGCCGCCTCAGCGCACGGGTCGACAGGGGTGGCGCGCTCCGCGCCTTCGCCTCCCTCGAGCTGCTCATCGGCGCCTTCGGGGCGGCGAGCCCCTGGATCTACTACGACTGGCTCTACCCCTGGGCCGTCCACCTGCCCAGCCCTTCCTGGTGGGCAGGGCTGCTGCACTTCGCCGCCCTCCTGCCCCCGACGGCGCTGATGGGGATGTCGCTGCCGTTTCTGGCTCGGGCGGTGGTGACCGACGTCGAGGGGGCGGGACGCCGCCTCGGCTGGCTGTACGGCGTCAACGTCCTCGGGGCCGCCGGGGGGGCTCTGGCCACGCCGTGGCTCCTCCTGCCCTGGGGGGGCATCGTGGGTGGGGTCCTCGTGGCCGCCGCCGCCAACGGCCTGGTCGGTCTCGGCGCCCTCGTCCTCGGAGCACGGCCGGCGCGCCCGGGGGAAGGGACCACCCCGCCGCCGGCGCCGCCCCCGGTGGCGGGCGCGGAGGCACCAGGCGCCCGTCCCTTCGGGCTGTGGATCGGCCTCTACGGCCTGTCGGGCCTCGTGGCCCTCTCCTTTGAGGTCGTCTGGTTCCGGCTGCTGGACGTGGCGGTGAAGTCGACCGCCTTCACCTTCGGGACCGTCCTGGCCGTCTACCTCCTGGGCTCGGCGGTGGGGAGCCTCCTCGGGGCGCCCGTCGTGGCTCGTGTGCGCCGGCCCCTGCGGGTCTTCCTGCTCACCCAGTGCGCCCTGGTGGGCCTGGCCGCGGCAACGGTGACCGTCCTGGTGGCGCTCCCCTCCCACTGGCCGCTGGTCGACTGGTACCTGGAGTACTGGGCCTCCTACGACTTCTTCGCGTTCGGCCACGTCTCCGACCCGACCCACGTCTGGCGGCTGTACGCCCTGCTGCCCTTCGCTCTGCTCTTCGTCCCCACCGTGCTCATGGGCTTCTCGTTCCCCGTGCTGCAGCGGGCGGTCCAGGACGACCCGGCGCAGAGCGGTCGACGCGTGGGTGCGCTCCAGGCCGCCAACATCGCCGGCTGCACCGCGGGCAGCCTCCTCGTCGGCCTGCTCGCGTTCGAAGCGATCGGCACCTCCGGCACGATCCGCCTCCTGGTCGCGGCCGGGGGGCTGTTCGCCCTTGTGGGTCTGTGGCACTACGGCCGGAGCTTCGTGGTTCCCCTGGCCGCTCTCGCTTTGATCGGGGCCACGGTGCCGGACGCGGACCGTCTGTGGCGTCGCCTGCACGGTCTCGGCGAAGGCGCGGGACTGGTCTTCTTCGAGGAGGACGGGACCGGGGTGGTGGCGCTGACGCCTGACCCCGGTGCCCAGTGGCGGCTCTCGGTCAACGGAAAGGGGAACTCCTGGCTACCCTACGGACGCGGCCACACCATCCTCGGGGCGGTCCCGGCCTCCGTCCACCCGGCCCCGCGCCGGGTGGCGATCGTGGGCCTGGGCTCCGGCGACACCGTGTGGGCCGCCTCGTACCGCCCGGAGACCACGTCGACGACGGTCTTCGAGATCTCGCGCCCCCAGCCCCGCATCCTGTGGCGATTCGTCGGGTTCTTCGACATGCTCGAGCTGCGGTACCTGCTCGAGGACCCCCGGCTCCACATCCGGCTCGCGGACGGCCGGAAGGCGCTCGAGGCCGACCCCGACACCTACGACCTCATCGAGGCCGACGCCACGTGGCCGCAGAGCGCGGGCAGCGGGAACCTGTACTCGCTCGAGTTCTTCGAGGCCGCGGCCCGGCGGCTCACGCGGGGAGGGGTGATGTGCACCTGGGCGCCCACGCCTCGCGTCTCCCGGACCTTCCGCACCGTGTTTCCGCACGTCGTCGAGGACGAGACGGGCACGATCCTGGTCGGGAGCCGCCAGCCCCTTCCCTTCGAGCCCGAGGCCTGGCTGGCGCGAGCGGCGGCGGGGGAGCCGTACCTCGGGGAGTCGCGCACCGACGAGGTGAAGGAGGCGCTGCGGGGCTTCCGACCGGCGTCGGGAGGGGTCGAGGGGGACCTCAACCGCGACCTCTTTCCCCGCGACGAGCTCGCGGTCGCCCAGTGAGCGCAGGGAGCTGGCAAACCAGCCCGCGGGCGGCCACGGGCAGCACCGCCTCGACCCGGCCACCGCTCGTGCCGACCAGGCGGTCGTGCAGGTTCGCCACGGCGCGGGCGTGGTTGGGCAGGAGGCGGACCCGCTCGCCGACCCGGAACCTCTCGCCGGGCTCCACCGCCGGCACGCCGTGCTCCTCGGAGAGCTTCTCGAGGCGGCTGGCCCGTCCGAGGACCTGGCCGTAGCCGCCGGGACGGGGTCGCAGCGCGTCGCTCGAGAGCGTCTTGCTCACGGCGTCGACGTCCAGGTCGACGAGCACGCTCGGTGTCGGGAGGTCCTCGATGGGGATCCTCTTCATGGCGCAAGGCTATCAGCTGATGGTCCCGAGGAGCGCGTCGTCTGGGCGTGCGACCTTGGATCTCAGCGCACGGGACGATGCAACCGGTGAGACAAGACAGTTCCGGCAGATCCGGCAGACCGCTCAAGACGACCGAAATGGTCCATTGGACCCAACGCGATGGTTCATCGGGTGCATTTACCCGAATCATGAAATGCAGGCATCGTTCGGCGGCATCGCGAAGAATCATCTCACCTGAGAGAGCCGACCACGGGCCGACGTTCCGAACGAGAGGGAGGCGACGAGCATGGACGACCTCCGGTCGATCGCGAGTCCCGACGCTGCTGTGGGCGGTCTCGACCGCCGCAGCTTCGTCAAGGCAATCACCATGGCCGCGGCGGCGGTGGGCCTCAACGCGACCGCGGCCGCGAGGGTGGCCGAAGCGGCGGCGGCCGGGGTCAAACCGTCGGTGATCTGGCTGCACTTCCAGGAGTGCACCGGGTGCACGGAGTCGCTGCTGCGCACCTCCCACCCGGACATCGCCAAGCTGATCCTGGACCTCGTCTCCCTGGACTACCACGAGACGCTGATGGCGGCGGCGGGGCACCAGGCCGAGGACGCGCTCCACGCGGCCATGGAGGCGAACGCGGGCAAGTACATCTGCGTGGTCGAGGGCGCGATCCCCACGAAGGACGACGGGATCTACTGCATGATCGGCGGGAAGACCGCACTCCAGCTGGTCGAAGAGGTCGCGGACAAGGCGGCGGCGGTCGTCGCCATCGGCTCGTGCGCCTCCTGGGGCGGCATCCCCTCCGCCGACCCCAACCCCACCGGGGCCACCGGGGCGCCGATGGTCCTGAAGGACAAGACGGTGGTCACGCTTCCCGGGTGCCCGGCCAACCCCTACATCTTCCTCGGGACGGCGCTCCAGTTCGTGGCCCTGGGCACGCTCCCGGAGCTCGACGAGAAGGGGCGCCCCGTGTTCGCCTACGGGCGCACCATCCACGAGCACTGCCCGCGGCGGGCCCACTTCGACGCCGGACGCTTCGTCCAGCAGTTCGGGGACGAGGGGCACCGCCTGGGCTGGTGCCTCTACAAGACGGGGTGCAAGGGGCCCGCCACCCACGCGAGCTGCTCGACCCTGCAGTTCGGCGAGACGATCGACGCCTGGCCCATCGGGCTCGGGCACCCCTGCTTCGGCTGCACCGAGCAGAGGCTGGCCTTCCGGGTGCCGCTGCACACCACGGTCGAGATCGATCGCCCGACTCCGCCCGACACCTACCCCCCGATCGAGGCGCCTCAGGGGAAGGTGGGGGCCATCGCCACCGGCCTCGCCGGCCTCGTGGCGGGCGGGGCCCTGGGCGCGGGCTACAAGTTCGCCAGAAAGCTGGGCGCGGAGGGAGGGGGCGAGCCGCCGCCTCCCTCCGGCGACGACAAGGAGGTGTCCTCGTGAATCCCGGCCGGCGGCGCGCCCTGCGCGTGCTCGCCGGGACGGGAGCGGCCACCGCGGCCGCGGCCTCGCCGGCGTCGGCGGGCCGTGCCTCCGGGGTGGTCCCTCCCGAAGCGGTGGGCATGCTCTACGACACCACCCGGTGCATCGGCTGCAAGGCCTGCGTGTCGGCCTGCCTGAGGGCCAACGACCTCGAGCCCGACCGCAGCCCCGACGGCCTGTACCAGGCCCCCCTCGACCTCGACGGTCGGACCAAGAACATCATCAAGCTCTACAAGGACGGACAGCAGACGTCGTACGTGAAGATGCAGTGCATGCACTGCATCGATCCGGCGTGTGCGAGCGCGTGCATGCTGGGCTCGCTCCACAAGGACGAGACGACGGGCATCGTCAGCTACGACCCCAGCTACTGCGTGGGTTGCCGGTACTGCCAGATGGCCTGTCCCTTCAACGTGGCGGCATTCGAGTTCGACAAGGCCATCCCGAAGATCGTGAAGTGCGAGCTGTGCCGGCACCGGGTGCAGGACGCCACCCTCACGCGGAACGACGAGGGCTTCAGCCGCTACCCGAAGGACCATGGCCCGGCGTGCTGCGAGGTCTGTCCTCGAGAGGCCGTCATCTACGGCAAGCGCAGCGAGCTGCTGGCCGAGGCCAGGAGGCGTCTCGACGACAACCCCGACGCCTACGTTCCGAAGGTCTACGGAGAGACGGACGCCGGGGGCACCCAGGTCCTGTACCTGGCCCACGTGGCGTTCGAGAAGCTCGGCCTCCCCGACTACGGGGAGCAGGGAATCCCCCACGTCGCCTACACCGTCCAGGAGGGCATCTACAAGGGCTTCATCGCCCCCGTCGCCCTCTACACGGCGCTGGGGCTGGTGATGCTGCGCAATCGGAAGAAGGACGACGGCCCGGGCGAGGGCGACGAGGCGAAGGGGGTGACGTCGTGACGCGCGACACCACCGTCCATACCCCGGTGGGGGGGCCGCTCTGGACCCGCCCCATCCGCATCCTCATGGTCTTCGTGGTCCTCGGCGCGGTGATGGTCGTCTGGCGGTTTGCCGCCGGCCTCGCCGCGGTCTCCAACCTCAGCAACGGCTACCCCTGGGGCGTCTGGATCGCCTTCGACGTGGTGACGGGCACCGCCCTCGGCTGCGGGGGCTACGCGATCGCGCTGCTCGTCTACATCCTGAACAAGGGCGAGTACCATCCCCTGGTGCGGCCGGCCATCCTGACCAGCCTCCTCGGCTACGGGCTCGCCGTGCTCGCCGTCACCATCGACCTCGGCCGGCCCTGGGGGCTGTGGAAGGTCCCCCTCTTCTTCTGGCGCTGGACCGGGTCTCCCCAGCTCGAGGTCGCGCTCTGCGTGGCCGCCTACGTCGCGGTGCTGCTCGTGGAGCTGTCCCCGGCCTTCTTCGAGAAGTGGAAGGAGAGCGCGGACAGCGGCCTCGCCCGCTTCGCCCGCCGGGGCCTCGGGATCGTGACGCGCTGGCAGGTCTGGATCATCGCTCTCGGGCTCCTCCTGCCGACGATGCACCAGTCCTCCCTCGGCACCATGATGCTGCTGGCCGGGCCGCGGCTCGACCCCCTGTGGTTCACCCCCTGGCTGCCGTTCCTCTTCCTCGTCAACTGCATCATCATGGGCTACGGAGTGGTGGTCATCGAGGGACACGTCGCGGCCAGCGCCTTCGGCCGCCCCCGCGAGACCGTGATGTTCGGTCGCCTGGCGAAGGTCGTGATGGGGACCGCGTGGTTCTTCTTCGCCTTCCGCCTGGTCGACGTGGGCCTGCGGGGCCAGCTGGGGCGCGTCTTCACCGACCTGCGCGGGTTCGCCTTCCTGGTCGAGATGCTGCTGCTGGCCGGCGGGGCGCTGATCCTCACCTCGCAGGCCCGCCGGCGCAACCCGGGCCAGCAGTTCCTGGGCGGCATGCTGCTGATCACCGCCGGCATGGTGTACCGGTTCAACGTCTACCTCGTGGGGTTTCTGCCCGGGGAGCAGTGGAGCTACTTCCCGGCCGTCCCGGAGCTGCTCATCACCTTCGGTATCGTGGCGCTGGAGATCGTCCTCTACGTGGCCGCGGTGAGGGTATTCCCGATCCTGGCCGGCCCGCGGGAGCCGGCCCGCGCCTGAGGCGGCGAGGAGAGGAACAGACATGGCCAGAATCGTCATCGACCCGATCACGCGAATCGAAGGTCACCTGCGCATCGACGTCGAGGTGGACGGCGGCGCGGTGAAGAACGCCTGGGCCTCCGGGCAGATGTGGCGGGGGATCGAGAACATCCTCATCGGCCGCGATCCCCGGGAGGCCTGGATCTTCACCCAGCGCTTCTGCGGGGTGTGCACCACGGTTCATGCCATCGCCTCGGTGCGAACGGTGGAGAACGCGCTTAAGCTCGAGATCCCGAAGAACGCCCAGTACATCCGGAACCTCATCGTCATCGCCCACGCCCTGCACGACCACATCGTGCACTTCTACCACCTGTCGGCCCTCGACTGGGTGGACGTCGTGTCCGCGTTGAAGGCCGACGCGGGCAAGGCCTCGGCCCTGGCCGAGAGCCTCTCGCCCTGGCCCATGAACGGCAAGGTGGCGCTCCAGGCCACCAAGGACAAGCTCAAGTCGTTCGTGGAGGCGGGGCAGCTCGGGATATTCGCGGGTGGCTACTGGGGCCACCCGGCGATGAAGCTGCCCCCGGAGGTGAACCTGCTGGGGGTGCACCACTACCTGCAGGCCCTGGACTATCAGCGCAAGGCCAACGAGGTGGTGACCATCCTGGGCTCCAAGACGCCCAACATCCAGAACCTGGCGGTGGGTGGTGTGGCCAACGCCATCAATCTGGACAACCAGGCCACCCTCAACATGGAGAAGCTGTACCGGGTGAAGGACGTCCTCGACGGGGTCGTGGCCTTCGTGCAGCAGGTCTACGTACCGGACGTGTGCGCCATCGGGGCCATGTACCCCGAGTGGCTGGGCTATGGCGCGGGGGTCACCAACTACCTCGCGGTGCCCGACCTTCCCCTGGACACGAAGGGCACGGAGTTCGACCTGCCCGGCGGGACGATCATGAACGGGGATTTCTCCACCCACAAGGCGATCACCGGCTTCGACGACGACTACTTCCGGGACAACGTCGAGGAGTCCATCGCCCACGCCTGGTACGACGGCGACTGGCAGAAGCACCCCTACGAGGAGGAGACCGTCCCGAAGCACACTCAGTTCGAAGAGGGCGGGAAGTACTCCTGGGTGAAGGCGCCGCGGTTCCAGGGCCAGCCCATGCAGGTGGGGCCACTGGCCCAGGTGCTGGTGGGGTACGTCGGGGGCCACGAGCCCACGAAGCGTTGGGCGGACGCTGCCCTGGAGAAGGTCTCGGCGGTGGCGGGAGTGAAGGTCACCCCGAAGATGCTCCACTCGACCCTGGGGCGCCACGCCGCGCGGGCGGTGCGCACCGCGGTCATCGCGGAGCTGGGGCAGAAGCACTGGCAGCTCCTCGTCGAGAACATCGCCAGCGGCGACACCGACATCTTCAACCCGCCCGCCTTCCCCGGCGGAGAGGTGCGGGGCTACGGGTTCCACGAGGCCCCGCGGGGGGCCCTCTCGCACTGGGCGGTGATCCAGGGCGGGAAGATCAAGAACTACCAGGCGGTCGTCCCCACCACCTGGAACGCCAGCCCCCGGGACGCGAAGGACCAGAAGGGACCCTACGAGTCCTCGCTCCTCGGCAACCCCATCGCGGATCCGGAGCGCCCCCTCGAGGTGCTGCGGACCGTGCACTCCTTCGACCCCTGCCTCGCCTGCGCCATCCACACCCTCGACCTGGAGGGCAAGGAGATCGCGCGGGTGAAGGCGCTATAGTGAGCTGAGTGGAGGCGGAGCACCGGGTTCAACTGGAGCTCCTGCAGAGCCTGCAGGAGGCCCTGGCACAGGGTGACGAGGATCGGTCCGCCTCCTCGGACCTCCTCAAGCGTCTCCTCGAGTACTCCGAGGCGCACTTCCTGTCCGAGCAGCTCCTCATGCGGCTCCATGCCTACCCGGCCTATCAGGCGCACGTGCAGGAGCACGACCGGCTGATCGAGACCCTCCGCGCGCTCTCGAACGACTGGACCGCGGGCGGGGAAGAGGCCGCCGGAAACCTCTTGCGCAGCGTGGAGGGCTGGCTCCTCACCCACATGAAGACCACCGACGAGGCCCTGGCCGCCTATCTCGCCGAGCACGGCCCGCGCCCCCAATGACCCCCCGGTCGATCGGGGTCGTGGGTCTGGGCAACGTCCTCATGGGAGACGACGCCTTCGGGCCCTGGGTCGTCCAGGTGCTCCTGGCCGAGAACGCCTTCCCCGAGGACGTGGCCGTCAACGACTTGGGGACCCCGGGGCTCGACCTCGTGCCCTGGGTGACGGACCTCGAGGCCCTGATCCTCGTCGACACCGTGCGCGCGGAGGCGCCCCCGGGGACCATCCGTCTCTACCGCCGCGACGACATCCTGAAGCACCCGCCCGGGACCCGCCTGAGCCCCCACGACCCCGGGGTGAAGGAGGCGCTTCTCACCGCCGAGTTCGCGGGACAGGCCCCCCGGGAGGTGCTGCTGGTGGGGGCGGTGCCGGAGCGGACCGAGATGGGTGTGGGCTTGAGCGCGCCGGTTCGGCACGCGGTCTCGGCCGCCGCCGAGGAGGTGCTCCGGGAGCTGGCGCGCCTGGGGCGGCCCGCCACGCGGCGCGACACGCTCGCGGCCCCGCGGATCTGGTGGGAGGAGGCCGGGGCGGACGGGCGCCCGGAGAGCTGATGGCCGACCGAGACAGCACGGCGGGCCCGGCCGCGTGGGACCTCGAGCGCATCGAGGGGGCCCTCGTGGTCCTGATCGCCCTCCACAGCTTCGTGGTCGGGCTCTTCCTCGTGGTCGCCCCCGAGTGGGGCGCGCGGTCCTTTGGCTTCGGTCCGGTGCGGCCCCTCTTCTTCGCCCGCCAGGCCGGCGCCTTCCACTTCGTGGCCGCCACCGCGTACCTCGTGGAGTACTTCCGCTACCGCGGCGTGCTCCTCCTCGTCGTCACCAAGTCGGTGGCCGTCCTCTTCCTCCTGCTGATGACCGCCCTCGACGCGGTCCCCTGGGTCGTTCCCCTCTCCGGCGTGGCCGACGGCCTGATGGGCCTGGTCATCGTCCTTCTCCGGACGACGCGGGGCCTGGGACTGGCGGGCCCCGGCGGGCAGGGGGCGGCGTGAGCGCGTTCCGATCCGGCGCGACCCCGTCCCTCGTCCGGCGACGCACGCTGTCGCTGCTCGGCGCGGGGCTGAGCGCCCCCCTGGTGGGTGGCTGCCCCCCGCTCGAGCCACCCGACCGCCGGGTCCGCGTGGCCCTCTCGCAGCTCTCGCCGGGAAGACGCGTCCGCGTGGAGTCCGAGAAGGGCCTCGTCGAGGTGATGCGCGCCGAATCGGGGATCGTCGCCCGCAGCCTGATGTGCACCCACTTCGGGTGCCGTGTGCGCTGGAGCGAGGAGCGGGCCCTCTACCTGTGCCCCTGCCACGAGGGAGCCTTCGACGTCGAGGGCCGACCGGTGGGGGGGCCACCGCTACGGCCTCTCGACCCCGTGGCCGTCGAGGTGGTGGGCGACGAGGTCCTGGTGGGGGAGCGATGAGCCTCCCGCGCCTCGTGGTGACCGGAGCCTCCGGATTCGTCGGGCGCCATCTCCTCGAGGAGCTCAAGGAGGACCACCGCATCGTGGGTCTCGCCCGCCGCTCCCAGGCGCGCTCCGGGGCCCCGGTGCACCCGAACATCACCTGGCACCAGGCCGACATCGGCGATCGTGCCGCCATCGCCCCGATCTTCGAGGAGATCGAGCGCACCGGCGGAGCCGACCGGCTCATTCACCTCGCCGCCCACTACGACTTCACCGGCGAGGAGCACCCGGAGTACTGGCGGACGAACGTGGACGGCCTGCGCCACGTGCTCGACCTCTCGAAGGGGCTCGGGTTGAAGCGCTTCGTCTTCTCGAGCTCCACCGCCGCCTGCGCGTTCCCTCCGCCCGGGGGAGCGCTCACCGAGGCCACCCCCCCGGACGGGGACCATCTCTACGCCCGGACGAAGGCCATCGGGGAGCGGATGGTCGTCGAGTACGAGGAGCACTTCCCGTCGACGATCGTTCGCTTTGCCGCGCTCTTCTCGGACTGGTGCGAGTACCCGCCGCTGTTCGTATTCCTCGAGACCTGGCTGTCGAAGGCCTGGAACGCCCGGATCCTCGGCGGGCGGGGAGCCTCGGCGATCCCGTACCTGCACGTCGACGACCTCACCCTCTTCTTCCAGGACGTCCTCCACCGCGGCTGCGCGCTCCCCCCGGGGGTGGTCCTGCAGGCGAGCCCGGACGCGGCGACGTCCCACCGGGAGCTGTTCGACGAGGCGACCTCGCTCCACTTCGGCAGGCGGGTCTCCGCCATCCACATGCCTCGACCCCTGTGTGCCCCCGGCATGTGGGTCCTCGACGTCGCCGGCCGGCTCGTCGGGCGCCGGCCCTTCGAGCGCCCCTGGATGGCGCGCTACATCGACCAGCAGATGACCATCGACGCGAGCCGGACCCGTGAGCTGCTGAGCTGGGAGCCTCGCCCGCGCCTCCACGTCCTGAAGCGCCTGCCGTTTCTCCTCGAGAACCGACGCACGGACGCGATCGAGTGGATGCGCGCCAACCGCGAGGCGATGAAGGAGGCCCACCTCGAGACGAACCTTCGCATCTACCGCCTGCTCAAGAAGCACGCCTCCGAGATCGCGGCGGAGTTCACCGAGGTCCTGACCGGACCCGAAGCGCGGGAGCGATTCCCGAGCTACAGCGAGGTCAGCCGCGACGAGCACCGCTGGAACCACACCCTGATCCTGCGGCATCTGATGAACGCGGTGCGGACCCGCGAGAGGGGCATCCTGGTGTCGTACTGCCGGGACCTCGCCGTGCGGCGCTTCGAGCAGGGCTACGAGGCGCGCGAGGTGTGCAATGCGCTCCGCGAGCTGAACCGGATCGCCTTCAAGCACCTCCGGCGCGACCCGGAGTCCGAGGGTCTGCGACGGGACATCAAGGACCACGTCACCATGACTCTCACCTGGGGCTGCGACGAGGCGCAGCAGGTCTTCGAGCACCTCGAGGTGCGGTGCCGGAACAGCCACCTGCGCCCGGTCTGCCGCGAGCGCGTCGAGGCCGCGGCCCGCCGGGCCGCCCTCGTCGCCGAAGGGAAGGACGAGTCGACCGCCTGACTCGAGGGCCCGAGACCCTCCACTCCCCACGTGGGGCGGCCCGGGGCCGCCGGGGTGGTGGACCTGGGGGGGGGGGCGGGCCGGGGGGCCAATGCCAGACGAGGGACGCCACATCGAGGTCCGGGGCACCGTACAGGGGGTGGGCTTCCGGCCCTGGGTCTACCGCCTCGCTCGCGCGGAGGGGATCACCGGGAGAGTCCGCAACGACGCCCTGGGGGTGACCATCGAGGCCTTCGGCGGCGCCGCGCGCCTGGAGCGTTTCGTGGAGCGGCTCCGGGCCGAGGCTCCTCCGGCCGCGGTCGTGGGTGAGGTGCGAGTCGAGGAGATCCCCCCGGAGACCGTGGTGGGCTTCGAGATCACTCCGAGCGAGGGCGGGGACGGCCGGCGCGTGTCGATTCCCCCGGACCTGGCCACGTGTGCGGACTGCCTCGCCGAGGTGCTCGACCCCGCGGACCGCCGGCACCGCTATCCCTTCACCAACTGCACGCGGTGCGGCCCGCGGTACACGATCGCCCGAGACGTCCCCTACGACCGGCCGCGCACCACCATGGCCGCCTTCGCCCTGTGCCCGCGCTGCGCGGAGGAGTACGGGGACGCGGGCGACCGGCGCTTCCACGCCCAGCCCAACGCCTGCCCGGACTGTGGACCGCGGCTGCGCCTGGGCGATGCCGAGGGCTGGACGCTCGCCGCCGAGGGGAGCCCGGAGAGGGCGCTGGCGGCGGCCGCCGCGCGCCTGCGCGCGGGGGCGATCGTCGCGGTGAAGGGGCTCGGCGGCTTCCACCTGGCGTGCGATGCCACCAGCCCCGCGGCGGTGCGTCTCCTCCGCGAGCGCAAGAGGCGTGACGAGAAGCCCTTCGCGGTCATGGTGCGCGACCTGGCCGAGGCCGAGCGCTGGGCGGTGCTGGAGGAGGAGGAGCGCCTCCTGCTCGAGTCGGTCGAGCGCCCCATCGTCCTCGTGCGACGGCGGGTCGGGGAGGGGCTGGCCGACGAGGTGGCGCCCGGGAACCCCCTCGTCGGTCTGCTCCTCGCCTACACTCCGCTGCACCACCTGCTGCTGGCGGAGGTGGGCCGACCCCTGGTCATGACCTCGGGGAATCTCTCGGAGGAGCCCATGGCGGCCGGGGAGGAGGAGGCCCGCGAGCGTCTCGGGGGCATCGCCGACCTGTTCCTCTCCCACGACCGAGCCATCGAGAACCGATGTGACGACTCGGTGGCCCGGGTGATCGCGTCCCGGCCCACGGTGCTGCGGCGGGCCCGCGGCTACGTGCCCCGTCCCGTGCCCCTCGTCCGGCCCGTGCGCCGCCCGGTTCTGGCGTGTGGTGCGCACCTCAAGAACACCTTCTGCTTCGCCGCCGGGGACCAGGCCTGGCTGGGTCCGCACGTGGGGGACCTGGACAACCTCGAGGCGTGCCGGCACTACGAGGAGCAGATCGACCGCTTCCAGCGGTTCCTGGGCATCCGCCCCGAGGTGGTGGCCCACGACCTGCACCCCGACTACTTCTCGACCCTCCACGCCGTCCACCGCCCCGAGCCGGTCAAGGTCGGAGTGCAGCACCACCACGCCCACGTGGCCAGCGCCATGGCCGAGCACGGCCTCGACGGCCCGGTCCTCGGCCTGGCCTGGGACGGCACCGGGCTGGGAACGGACGGGACGGCCTGGGGCGGGGAGCTGCTCCTGGCCACCTTCGAGGGTTTCGAGCGCCTGGCGACGCTGCGACCCCTGCGCCTCGCCGGCGGCGACGAAGCGATCCGACAGGTCTGGCGTCTGGCCCTGGCCGCCGCCCTGGACGCGTTCGACGGCGCCCCGCCTCTCGACGACCTCGCTCTGTTCCGTGAGGTCCCGGTGCGGGACCGGGCGGTCGTCCGTCAGATGATCACCCAGGGCGTGCAGGCACCGCCGGCCCACGGGGCCGGACGCTACTTCGACGCGGTCGGGGCGCTGGGTCTCGGCCGGCCCCACGCCACCTACGAAGGGCAGGTCGCCCTCGAGTGGAACCTCGCCGCGGCCGAGGGAGTGGAGGAGGCCTACGACTACCGCATCGACGGTGAGGGCGAGGTCTCGCAGGTCGACCTGCGCCCGGCCGTCCGGGCCGTGGTGGAGGACCTGATCCAGGGCGCGGGTCCGGGGGTCGTCTCCGCCCGCTTCCACAACACGCTGGCCGCGGTGGCGGCGGCGCTTGTGGCCGACGCGGCCCGGCGACACGGCCCGCTGCCGGTGGTGCTGACCGGGGGGTGCTTCCAGAACGAGCGGCTGGTGGACGGGGTGCGGCGGCGGCTGGAGCCCGCGCACGTGGTGTGGCAGCACGGTGAGGTGCCGCCCGGGGACGGTGGGCTCGCCCTGGGCCAGGCGCTGGTGGCGGACGCGGTGAGCAGGGCATGATGGGGGGGACGTCCGTCGGGGCCGGGGAGTCGCCCCGAGAGGCGCGGGAGAAGGGGGACGAGTCGCCATGTGCCTAGCGGTGCCGGGGAAGGTGGTCGAGATCGACGGGGACGGGGAGCTGCGCATGGGCCGGGTGGACTTCTCGGGGGTGCAGCGCCAGGCCTGCCTCGCCTACGTGCCGGAGGTTCAGGTCGGGGACTACGTGCTGGTGCACGTGGGCTTCGCCATCTCCCGCATCGACGAGGAGGCCGCCCACGAGACGCTGGCCGCCCTGAAGGAGATGGGGGAGCTGGCCGAGCTCGGTCCACCGGCGGCGCACGCCGCCGACGGCTCGAAGAAGAAGGAGCCCGAGCCCGATGCGTCACGTTGACGAGTACCGCGACCCCGGGGCCGTGCAGGCGGTCACCCGCCAGATCCGCGAGAGGGCGAGGCGGCCCTGGACGCTCATGGAGGTCTGCGGGGGCCAGACCCACTCGATCCTGAAGTTCGGCCTCGACCAGCTCCTTCCGCCGACCCTGACCCTCGTGCACGGCCCGGGGTGCCCGGTCTGCGTGACCCCCCTGGCGCTGATCGACCGGGCGGTGGCCATCGCCGCGCACCCGGACGTCATCTTCTGCTCGTTCGGGGACATGCTCCGCGTCCCCGGCTCCGGGACCGACCTGCTGAGGGTGAAGGCGGGGGGAGGAGACGTGCGCATCGTCTACTCGCCCCTCGACGCCCTGGGGCTGGCCCGCGCCCACCCCGACCGGAAGGTCGTGTTCTTCGCGGTGGGCTTCGAGACGACCGCCCCCGCCAACGCCATGGCCGTGAGCCGGGCCGCAGCCGAGGGGCTCGACAACTTCTCGGTGCTCGCCGCCCACGTCCTGGTGCCGCCGGCCCTCGAGGCCCTCCTCTCCAGCGAGGACGTGGCCCTCCAGGGACTCCTGGCTCCCGGTCACGTCTGCGCGGTGACCGGCTACCGGGACTACGAGCCGCTGGCGGAGCGGTACGGGGTCCCCATCGTGGTGACCGGCTTCGAGCCGCTGGACCTGCTGAAGGGAGTGCTCGCCGCCGTCGCCCAGCTCGAGCGCGGCGAGCACCGGGTCGAGAACCAGTATCCCCGGGCGGTCGTGCGCGACGGGAACCCCGGGGCGCTGCGGATGATCGAGGAGGTCTTCGAGGTCTCCGACCGGAGCTGGCGCGGGCTGGGACAGATCCCGAGGAGCGGGTACGCCCTGGCCCCGAGGTACGCCCGCTTCGACGCGGAGAGGGTCTTCGACGTGGGTGGAGTCCAGACGGCCGAGCCCGAGGAGTGCCAGAGCGGGCTGGTCCTCCAGGGCCGCCTTCGTCCGACCGAGTGCCCGGGGTTTGGCACCCGTTGCACGCCCGAGCATCCCCTGGGCGCGACGATGGTGTCGTCCGAGGGCGCCTGCGCGGCGTACTTCCACTACGGCCGGGGCCGCGTCGAGGGGGCGGGCGCGGCGGCAGGGGGCAAGGGATGAGCCGCCCGATCGACGGCCTGCTCAGCTGCCCGGCCCCCCTGCCCCACCGCGACATCGTCCAGCTCGCCCACGGCGGCGGGGGAACGCTGACCGCCCGTCTGGTCGAGACCCTCTTCATCCCGGCCTTCCGCAACCCCCACCTCGACGCCCTCGGGGACGGGGCGGTGGTGACGGTGGGAGAGGAGCGGCTCGCCTTCACCACCGACAGCTTCGTGGTGAAGCCCCTCTTCTTCCCGGGCGGCGACATCGGCTCCCTGGCCGTGCACGGCACGGTCAACGACCTGGCCATGTGCGGGGCGGAGCCTCTCTTCCTGTCCGCGGGGCTGGTGCTCGAGGAGGGCTTCCCCATGAGCGACCTCGAGCGGGTGGTCGAGGGGATGGCGGAGGCCTGCCGCAGGGTTGGCGTCTCCCTCGTCACCGGGGACACCAAGGTCGTGGACCGGGGCAAGGGCGACGGGATCTACGTGAACACCTCAGGGGTCGGCCGCGTGCGGGACGGGGTCGCGGTCGGCTCCGACCGAGCGGCCGAGGGGGACGCGGTCCTGGTCTCCGGGCCGGTGGGGGATCACGGGATCGCGGTCATGGCTGCGCGCGAGGGCATCGACTTCGAGACGGAGCTCCTCTCGGACTCGGCCCCGGTGGTGGCCCCGGTGAGGGCCCTCCTGGAGGCGGTTCCCGACACCCACGTCCTGCGCGATCCCACCCGGGGCGGCCTCGCCACCGCGCTGAGCGAGGTGGCGGTGTCCTCGAAGGTGAGCATCCGGCTGGAGGAGAGCGAGATCCCGGTGCGGGACGAGGTCCGCGGGGCCTGCGAGCTGCTGGGCTTCGATCCGTTCTACGTGGCCTGCGAGGGTCGCTTCCTCGCGCTGGTGCCCGGCGAGCGGGCAAGAGAGGCCCTCGCCGCGGTCCGTTCCCAGCCCGGGGGAGAGGGGGCCTGCCTGATCGGCCGGGTCCGGGCCGAGGACCCCGGGCGACTCGTGCTGCGGACCCGCATCGGCAGCCACCGGCTCCTGGAGCGGCTCTCCGGGGAGCAGCTGCCGAGGATCTGCTGATGCACGAGTACTCGCTGGTCCGGGCCCTGGCCGACCGGGTGGAGGCGGAGGCGGAGGCGCGCCGGGCGGTCGCCGTGCACCGGCTCACCGTGGCCATCGGAGCGGTCTCCGGGGTCGAGCCCGAGCTCTTCGAGACCGCGTTCACCCTCTGCCGCCAGGGGATCCTGGCGGGGGCGAAGCTCGAGATCAAGCGGGTGGAGGCGGCCTGGGCCTGCCCGACCTGCGGTCGGGACGTGGCCCCCGAGGGCGCGCTGCGCTGCGACGGCTGCGGAGAAGCGGCCCGGCTCCGCGGCGGAGACGAGCTCATCCTGGAGCAGATCGAGATGGAGGTGCCCTGATGTGCGACACCTGTGGCTGTGGCGACCCCAACCTGGTGTCGGTCGAACTCCACGAGAGCATTCTCGCCGTCAACGACCGCACCGCGGCCCACAACCGGGAGCACCTGGCCCGCCAGGGGATCTTCGCGGTGAACCTCATGGGATCCCCCGGCTCCGGCAAGACCGCGATGCTCGAGGCCACCGCGCGGGCCCTGGCCGGACGCCGCCGCCTGGGCGTCATCGCCGGAGACCTGGAGACCGAGCGCGACGCCGACCGGCTGCGGGCCGTGGACGTCCCCGCCGCCGCCATCACCACCGGGACCGCCTGCCACCTCGACGCGGAGATGCTCCACCGGGCGCTCCACGACTTCCCGACCAGGGGACTCGACTACCTCTTCGTCGAGAACGTGGGCAACCTCGTGTGCCCCGCGGTCTACGACCTCGGCCAGGCGGTGAACGTGGTCGCGCTCTCGGTGACGGAGGGCGAGGACAAGCCGCTCAAGTACCCGGTCATGTTCCGCAAGGCCGACCTCGTCCTGCTCACCAAGGTCGACCTGCTGCCGCACCTCGAGCTGGACGTCCCCGCGCTGGAGGCCGGTCTCGCCCGGGTGGCCCCCGCCGCGGCCCTGCTCCGCGTGTCGGCGCGCACCACCGAGGGAGTGGGCGCCTGGGTGGACTGGCTCGAGGCCCGCGCGGCGGCGACGCCCGCGCCGGGGCACGCCCCCACCTCCGCCCACCAGGGGAGCGTGGCATCATAGGCGCGACGGCGGCGGGCCGCGGGAGGACGGAGGCCTGATGAACGACGATGCTCTCTTCTGGGCGCTGGCCGGCACCGCAGCCGTGGTGGGGGCGCTGCACTCGGTGGCCCCGGACCACTGGGTCCCCTTCATGGCGGTCGGCCGGGCCCGGAGCTGGTCGGCGGCGCGGACGGCCCAGGTGACCTTCCTGTGCGGCTTCGCCCACGTCACCGTCTCCGTCGTGCTGGGTCTCCTGGCCCTGCGTCTCGGGCAGGAGGTGCTCGAGGCCTTCGGCACGCGCCTGGAGTCCGTGGCCGGGATTCTCCTCGTCGGCTTCGGCCTCGCCTACGGCCTGTGGGGGCTGCGCCGGGCGCTCGCGGGCAGGCTTCACGGCCACACCCATCCGCGCTTCGACCACGTCCACGACCCGAACCGGGCCACCGTGCTCGGCCTGGTCCTGCTGTTCAGCGTCGATCCCTGCGTCCGCCTGGTCCCCCTCATCCTCGCCGCCGCCCCCCTCGGCCCGACGAGGCTGGTCGGCCTCGTCGTCATCTACGAGATCGCCACCATCGCCACGATGGTCTCGATCGTCCTCGTGGCGCGCTCCGGGGCGGTCAAGGCCCTCCAGGCCCCGTGGCTCGACCGCTACGGGGACGCCCTGGCCGGCGGGCTGATCGTGGTCACCGGGGTGGCGGTGGCGGCCCTCGGGTGGTAGGACCTTCGGGATGAGCGACCCCAAGGTCGACCCCCGTGCCCGGCTCCGCCACGACCTCCGGACCCCCCTCTCCCAGATCGTCGGGTACGCGGAGCTGCTGAGGGACGAGGCGAGCGACAACGGCGACACCGCGTACCTCGCCGACCTCGAGAAGATCCGGGCCGCCGCTCACCGGGCGCTCGAGGTCGCCGACGAGGCGGTCCCTCCCTCGCCGGCGCCCGGCAGCACCGCCAGCCCCTTTCGCGAGTCCCCGGCGCCGCCGACTCCCTTCGTCGCGGCGCCGGGCCCGCGACCGCCCGCGCTCCCTCTCGACGCGTCGGCGGTGCGGCTCCTGGTGGTGGACGACAACGAGCTGAACCGGGACATGTTCACGCGGCGCCTCGGGGCGCGCGGCTTCCAGGCCGAGGCGGTGGCCGACGGCGAGCAGGCGCTGCGGCGCGTCGACGAGGAGCGCTTCGACGTCGTCCTCCTCGACGTGATGATGCCCGGACTCAGCGGCCTCGACGTCCTCCGAGGCGTGCGGGAGCGCTGGCCGGAGTCCGATCTGCCAGTGATCATGGTCACCGCCCGTGACGCCACCGAGGACGTGGTGGAGGCCCTGCAGGCCGGCGCCAACGACTACGTGACGAAGCCCCTGGACTTCCCGGTGGTGCTCGCCCGCGTCGAGACCCAGCTCGCGCTGAAGCGACAGAAGGAGGAGATCCGGCGCCTGGCCGAGGACCTGGAGCTGCGGAACGCCTTCATCCGGAGCCTCTTCGGCCGCTACGTGAGCGAGGAGGTGGTGACCGGCCTCCTCGAGTCGCCGGAGGGGCCCAGGCTCGGGGGGGAGCACCGGCGGGTGACGCTCCTCATGTCGGACCTGCGGGGCTTCACGCCTCTCACCGAGGGGCTTTCCCCGGAGCAGGTCCTGCAGCTCCTCAACTCCTACCTGGCCACGATGGCCGACGTCATCCTCGCCCACCAGGGAACGATCGACGAGTTCGTCGGCGACGGGATCCTCGCCATCTTCGGAGCACCGCTCAAGCGTCCCGACGACGCGCGACGTGCGGTGGCCTGCGCGCTGGCCATGCAGGCGACCATCGTCGGGCTCAACGAGCAGAACACCGCCCTGGGGCTGCCCCGCCTGGAGATGGGGGTGGCGGTCCACACGGGAGAGGTCATCGTCGGGAACATCGGCTCCGAGCGGCGCACCAAGTACGGTGTCGTGGGCAGCGCCGTGAACCGCGCCGGACGCATCGAGTCCTTCACGGTGGGGGGGCAGGTGCTCATCTCGGACGCGACCCGACAGGAGGCCGGGGAGGGGGTGCGCGTGGGGGCGCGCCTCGCCATCGACGCCAAGGGGACCCGGGAGCCCATCGTGGTCTTCGATCTGCGCGGCGTCGGCGACGAGAGCCTGCCCGACGCCGCCGACGAGGTCGTCCCCCTGCCCGAGCCCATGACGGCTCTGTGCCACGTGGTGGAGGGGAAGCGGGTCGAGGCCGAGGCCTTCGAGGCCCAGCTCATCGAGATGTCCGCCCACGGCGCCACCGTCGCCTCGGCGCGCCGGCTGCGGCCCCTGTCCAACCTCAAGCTGGAGCTGCAGCCGCCCGAGCGGGAGCCGGTCGAGATCTACGCCAAGGTCCTCTCCCCGACCGCCGAGGGAGGCGTCTCGGTCCGCTTCACGTCGCTGCCCGCGGACATCGACCGCTGGCTCCGCGCGGTCGTCGCCGACGCTCGCCGTCGCCGAGGGTGAGGTCGTTCACCGGCGGGCCGCCGCCCGGCGCAGGCGGTCCATGATGGCGTGCCCCAGGCCGTCCTCGCGACAGGGCTCGGCGAGGATGGCGTCCAGACCGGCGGCGTCGAGGCGGCGCAGAGCGGCGAAGAGGTGGGCGGCGGCGGTGGTGGGACGACCGTCCAGGGCCAGGACCTCCACCGCCGCGTAGCCCCCGCCCGGGGGCGCGACTCTCCAGGCGAGGACACCGACGCGCCCTTCCCCCGGGGGCCGGGGGCCGGCCGGGCCGGGCAGGATCGTGAGCGGCGTCCGCGTGGCGTAGTGCCGGTCGAGCTGCCCGGGCGCCAGGGGCCGCTCGGCGGGAGGGGCCGGGGGCAGCGGGACCCCGAGAACATCCTCGAGCTCCTCCCGGGAGACCCCGCCGGGCCGCAGGAGCGTCGGTCCCTTCGAGGCCAGGGAGACGATCGTGGACTCGACCCCGACGCTGCAGGGTCCCCCGTCGAGGATCAGGTCCACCGCCTCGCCCAGGAGCTCGTCGACGTGGGCGGCGGTCGTCGGGCTCACGTAGCCGAAGGGGTTCGCCGAGGGCGCCGCCACCGGCGTGCCCGCGGCCCGGATGAGCGCGCGCGCCCCCTCGTGGGCCGGCACCCGCACGCCCACGGTGTTGAGACCCGCGGTCACGATCTCCGGCAGCTCGGGGCGACGGGGCAGGACGAGGGTGAGCGGCCCCGGCCAGAAGCGGTCGGCGAGACGACGGGCCCGGGGCTCGTCGGCCACGACCACGCGCCCCAGGTCCGACCCGTCGGCGAGGTGGACGATGAGGGGGTCGAAGGAGGGGCGGGCCTTGACCTCGAAGACCCGGGCCACGGCGCGGGCGTCGAAGGCGTCCGCCCCCAGGCCGTAGACGGTCTCGGTGGGAAAGGCCACGAGCCCGCCGTCGCGGAGAATTCGCGCGCCCTCCTCGACGGCGGCGGGGTCGTCCGCGCGCCGGATGCGATCGCTCACCCCGTCACCGTGCCCGGCTCGTGGGTCTCGCCGCCCTGCGTCCGCGAGGCCAGCATCCCGCACGCGGCGTGGATATCCGCTCCCCCGGAGTAGCGGCGCACGAAGGAGATGCCATTCTCGGAGAGCGCGGACAGGAAGCGCCGCCGCTCGTCGTCGGACGCCCTGACATGGGCCCCCGTCGGGTCGTTCACGTCGATCACGGACACCCGGAGCGGCACGCCCCGGAAGAGGCGCCCCAGCTCGCGCGCCTCGTCCTCGCCGGTGTTGTCGCCCGCGATCAGGACCCAGGCCAGGTTCACCGGGCCGCCCCGCAGCTCCGCGTGGCGGCGCAGGGCCGCGGCCAGCTCCGGGACGCCGTAGCGCGCGGTGAGGGGCACCAGGCGCTGCCGCTTCTCGGAGAACGCGGAGGTGAGGGAGAGCATCAGACGATAGGGATGCCCTTCGTCGGTGTAGCGCTCGATCTGGGGAACGAGGCCCACGGTGGAGATCGTGATCCGGTCCGAGCCGATGCGCGGCCCCGAAGGCTGTCGCAGCACGTCGGCGGCCCGGATCACGTTGTCGTAGTTCTGGAGCGGCTCCCCCTGCCCCTGGAAGACGACCCCGGTGAGCGGCCTCTCCGGAGACTCGCGGCGGACGGTGAGCACCTGCTCCACCATCTCCCAGGCCTCGAGGTTCCGCGTGAAGCCCAGGCGCCCCGTCTCGCAGAAGCGACACCCGAGGCCGCACCCCACCTGGGACGAGACACACACGCTCCAACGCGGCTTCTCCAGGGGGATCCGCACCGTCTCCACGAGCTGCCCGTCGGGGCTGCGGAGGAGGTACTTCACGAAGGGGTCGACGCGGCTGCGGCGGCGGTCGACGACCTCCAGGCGGTCGAGGCTCCCCCCGGCGAGAACCTCGGCGGCGCGTGCCCGGGCGAGGCCTCTCACTCCCTCGAGGTCGTCCCCGTCCTCGCCGATCAGGCGACGCACGATCCGCCGGGCGTTGGTCAGCCCCAGGGCGGGGAACGCCTCAGCCAGGCTCTCGGGGGTCTGCCCGCGCAGGTGCAGAGACGGCATCCGGAGATGGTAGCAGGGGCAGTCTGGCGCGAGGCGAAGGGGGAGGGAACGACGAGAGGGGGTCAGGCCCCGTCTCATTGCACCGCGAGCGAGAACGTCGGGGCGACACGACAAGACGGGGCCAGGCGCCGTGCTCAGAAGCCTATCGTCTTGCGTTTGCCGTCGACTTCGATCTCGACTTCGGTCTCGCCGATGCGGACGATCGTGATGCCGTCGAAGCTGTCGCCCTCGCGGACGAGGCGGTCGTTCACGAGGGCGATGGGGCGGCCGTCGCGGGAGCTGATGGCGGTGAGGCGGTACTCCGGCCCGGGGGGAACGGCGGGCGCGGCCGCGACCTCCTCCGGGGCGGCCTCGACGGCGGGGATCTCGGGCTCGCCCTCGTGCGGCGCGACGAGGTCCATCGGCTCTGGAGTGGCGTCCTCCGTCTCGGTCCACTCGGCCAGTGCCGGGGGAGCGGGCGCCGTGCCCCGCCTCATCGGGGAAGTCGATTCGCCCGGCTGCGGTCGACCCCGGGGTGGAGGAGCCGTGGAGCCGGCCTCGGTCGGACGCGCGGCTCGACCGGTCGGGGCGACGGGCAGAGTCGGCGTTGTCTCAGAGGCGGTGGCCGCCTCGGGCGCAGGGGCCGCTGTCTCCTCGGGTCGCGCCGCCGTTCCCGTGTCTCTGCTTCCTGCGGGAGGAGGCTCCGATCCCGGGCGCAGCCAGAGGAAGGTAACGCCGAGGGCCACCACCAGCACCGCCCCGGCAACCGCGAGCCCGGGACCCCGTCGGCGGCGGTCGCGCTGGCCCCACGGCACCGGGCCGACCATGATCACCCCGGGCTCGCGGGCCTCCTTCTCGCGATCGAGCTTCTTGAGGGCGTCGAGGATGAAGCTCACCGCGCACCTCCCTCGAGCCGAGGTCCCCCGCTGCGGGAGAGGGCGAAGAGGGCCAGGCACGTTCGCGGTCCCGCGACGCCGTCGGTGACGAGGCCCGCATCCTGCTGGAACCGCTCCACCGCCGCCGCCGGGTCGTCCGCCCGGTAGCCGAGACCCGCCAGCGTGTCCCGGATCCAGGTCCCTCGCCCGCCCGGATCGGAGGGAATCTCCCGGGCCTCCGGCCAGGGGAGCGTGGCCTCCCGCGTCCACAGGGCGTCCACCTGGGACACCGGCACCTCGAGGGGGCCGTCGTCGCCGAGGGTGACCGTGGCCGTCTCGTCCTCGAGACCGAGCAGCGCCAGGAAGCAGGTGTCGCGCCTCGACGGGTGGAACATCTCCAGGATCGCGGGCAGACCGAGGCGACGGAGCTGGGACAGGTGCGTCCGGAGCGTGGTCCTCTCCAGTCCGGATCCGCCCCACGTGGCTTCGACGCTGCGGACCGCGGCCCGGAAGGAGTCGTCGCGGGGCAGGGTCCTCACCAGGGTCTCGAGCCGCTCGCTGCGCGGGAGCGTCGGCGCGGTCAGAGCGGGCGCGGCCTCGGTTCCGTCGGGAGCGGTCGAGCCGTCCCCGGGGGCGCGGGCGAGGCGCGGGGCCAGCCCGAAGGCGCCGACGGCCAGGGCCACGGCGAGGGCGGTGGCGACCAGCCCGTGGTGCCACTCGAAGCTCCAACGGGGTCGCTCGTCCGTCACCTCCGCCGCGGCGTGTCTCACCGTCTCTCCCGAGATCGACCGCACGTTCTTCACGTATCCCGCGAGGAGCGCCCGGTCGCAGATGAGGTTGATGAGGCGAGGGACGCCGCCGGAGAGGCGGTGGACGTCGCGCAGGGCGTCGGCGGTGAAGCCGACCTTGCCTTCGCCTCCCGCCACCGTGAGCCGATGGCGGACGTAGGCGTCGGTCTCCGCGAGGTCGAGAGGCGCGAGGTGGTAGCGGGCGGTCACCCGCTGTGCCAGCTGCCGCAGCTCGTGGCGGGCCAGGATGTCGCGGAGCTCGGACTGGCCCATGAGGACGATCTGGATCAGCTTCTCGGTGTCCGTCTCGAGGTTGGAGATGAGGCGGACCTGCTCGAGGACCTCGGCCGAGAGGTCCTGCGACTCGTCGATGAGGAGGACCACGTTCCGCCCCGCCGCTCGCGCCTCGAGGAGGAAGCGGTGGAGCGCGTCCACCCGGCTCTTGAGGGAGTCCCCCTCCGCCTCCACGTGGAGGTCGTCGAGGATGGTGCCCAGGAGCTCGGAGGCGGTGAGGGCGGGGTAGAGCACCACCGCGGTGTGGGTGTCCGGAGAGAGCCGGGAGAGGAAGTAGCGGGCGAGGGTCGTCTTGCCCGTCCCCACCTCGCCGGTGATGAGGATGAAGCCGCCCCGCTCCCGGTGGCCGAACTCCAGGTGGGCGAAGGCCTCCGCGTGCCTCTGGGACAGGTAGAGGTACTTGGGATCCGGGGTCAGGTTGAAGGGCTTCTCGGTGAAGCCGTACCAGGACTCGTACAAGGAGGGGCCCTCGCGGCGAGTGTATCACCCGGCGCCGGCGGGTCGCCCGGGTGATCGGTTATGCTTTCGCCCTCATGCGTGAGCTGCGGCTGCCCTCCGCCGACACCAGCGCCTCGCTGCATGGAGCCGGGCGCACCGTCGTCGTGCTGGGGCACGGCGCCGGGGGAGACCGGCACACCCCGATGCTGGTGGACCTCGCCGAGGCGCTCGCCGCCTCGGGGCGCGCGGCTCTCCTCTACAACTTCCCCTACGCCGAGGGGGGCGCCCGGCGCCCCGATCCGCCGCGGGTCCTCGAGAGCACGGCTCGCGAGGCCGCCGAGGTCGCCGCTGCCCGGACCGGCGCCGTCTCCGTGGTCGTGGGGGGCCGCTCCATGGGGGGGCGGATCGCCTCGCAGATCGTCGCCGGGGGGGCGTCCTGCGTCGCTCTCGTCTTCCTGGCGTACCCCCTCCACCCCCCCGGCCGGCCCGAGAAACGCCGCGAGTCCCACCTGCCGGCCATCGCCGCTCCCATGCTGTTCGTCCAGGGGACCCGCGACGCCTTCGCCCGCGAGGACCTGCTCCACGCGATGATCGACCGCCTCGGTCACCGGGCCGAGCTGCACCCGGTGGAGGGCGCCGACCACTCTTTCCGTGTCCTGAAGCGTTCCGGCCGCACGCCGGAGGACGTCCAGGAGGAGGTGCGTGCGGCCCTCCTCGGCTTCCTGGAGCGACACGATCTCTGAGCCCCCGACACACCATGCCGCAAGCGCTCCGCCCGACCGCATCGAGACCCCGAGGAGAAACCCGATGATCACCAGCCTGGCCCTGGTCGCCGCCCTCGCCTCCGCGACGCCGGCAAGCCCCGAAACGCGCTACGACGCCGGCATTCCCACACTCGAGCAGGTGGTGGGGCACGCCACCGGAGAGCAGATCTCGAGCCCCGCCCAGATCGCCGCGTACCTCGAGACCCTCGCCGCCGCCGCCCCCGACCGCGCTCGGCTCACCACCTACGCCACCAGCGAGGAGGGGCGGCCGCTGCAGGTGCTGGCCATCGGCAGCGCGGACCGGATGGCCCACCTGGAAGAGACGCGAGCCGGGCTGGCTCGCCTCGCCGACCCCCGCGGCCAGGCCGCGGGGGAGGCCGAGGAGCTCCTCTCGAGCCTGCCCGTGGTCGTCTGGCTCTTCCACGGCGTGCACGGAAACGAGATCTCGTCGCCGGGGGCGGCCCTCGTCCTCGCGCACCACCTGCTGGCGGCGGAGGGCGACGACGAGGTGGACCTCGTCCGGCGCGAGGCCATCGTCCTGATCGATCCCCTCCAGAACCCCGACGGCCGGGCGCGCTTCCTCGCCGCCAACCGCCTCGCCCAGGGACCCACCCCCGACCCCGAGCCGCTGGCCGCCGAGCACGTGGAGCCCTGGCCCCGGGGGCGGTCGAACCACTACCTCTTCGACATGAACCGTGACTGGTTCGCCCAGACGCAGCCGGAGACCCGGGGGCGCCTGCGCGTGTTCCTGGACTGGCATCCCCAGGTGGCGGTGGACCTGCACGAGATGGGCGGGGACGCGACCTACTTCTTCGCCCCGCCCGCTGCGCCCCTCAATCCGCACCTCGTGGACTCGCAGCACAGATGGCACGACCGGATCGGGAGGGCCATCGCCGCCGAGTTCGACGAGCGGGGCGTCGCCTACTTCGTGCGCGAGGTCTTCGACTCCTTTTATCCCGGCTACGGGGAGACCTGGCCGATGCTGCAGGGCGCGGTCGGGATGACCTTCGAGCAGGCCTCGGCGCGCGGGCTGGTCTACCGGCGGAGCGACGGGACGGAGCTGACCTACCGGGATGGGATCCGGCACCACTTCATCGCGGCGCTCGCCGCCACGGTGACGGCGGCCCGGGGCCGGGAGGCCCTGCTCCGCGACTTCCTCGAGTTCCGCCGCTCGGCGGTGCGGGACGGAGAAGAGGGGCTGGGGCAGTACGTCCTCTCACCAGGACCCGATCCGGCGCGCGCGCGACGCCTCGCCGAGCTCCTGGTGGGGCAGGGCATCGAGGTCCTCGTCGCCGAGGAGGAGCTGCGCGCGGGGGAGCAGCGCTTCCCGGCCGGCAGCTACGTGGTGCCCCTGGCCCAGCCCGCCGGGCGCCTGGTCCGGAACCTGCTCGACCCGCGGGTTCCCATGCCCGAGGACTTCGTGAGGGAGCAGGAGCGACGCCTGGAGAAGCGGCTGGACAGCGAGATCTACGACGTGACGGCCTGGAGCCTGCCCCTGGTGTTCGACGTCGAGTGTGCCGGCATCCAGGGCACCGCCAACGGCCGCACGAGGGCGTGGACGCCGGATGGCCCCTCCTCCTCCGCGCTCCCCGACGCGAAGGTGGCGTGGCTCCTCCCGTGGGGGACGGGCACGGCGGGAGCGGTCGTGGACGCGCTCGCGGCGGGACTCAAGGTGCGCGTCGCCGAGGCGGGGACGACGATCGGGGGCCGGGCCTTTCCCCCCGGGACCGCCATCGTTCGACGGGCGGAGAACGCCGAGGACACACGCGCCAGGCTGGAGCGGATCGTCGCCGCGCGCCACGCCCGGGTGGCGGCGGTCGACACCGGGTACCCCGACGAGGGCGTCTCGCTGGGCAGCTTCAAGGTCCGTCCGCTGCGCCCACCCCGGGTCCTCCTGGCCTGGGACACGCCCACCTCCAGCCAGTCCGCGGGTTGGGCGCGCTGGGTGCTGGAACGACGGTACGGGCAGCGGGTGAGCGTCGTTCGGGTGTCGTCGCTGACGCGGGTGGAGCTCGACCGCTTCGACGTGATCGTCCTGCCGTCGGGGGACTACGAGGATGCGCTGGGGAAGCGCACGGTGGACCGCCTGAAGACCTGGGTGGGGGATGGGGGCACCCTGGTGGCGCTGGGCGAGGCCTCCCGATGGCTCTCGCGAGAGGACGTCGGTCTCCTGTCCACCACCACCCAGCTCCGCAGCGGCTGCCCGGACCGCGAGCCGGAAGACGACGACGAGCAGGGCCCACCGCCCACCACCTGCGGGGAGAAGAAGGACGAACCCTACGACCTCGCGGCCGCGATCCTGCCCGAGCGAGAGCGCCCGGACGCGGTTCCCGGGGCCCTGCTGCGCGTGCGCCTGGACCAGGAGCACTGGCTGGCGGCGGGCACCGACGGCCGGATCCAGGTCATCGTCGACAGCCGAAGGGTCTTCGGTCCGCTCAAGCTGGACGAGGGGCGCAACGTGGGAGTCTACGACACCGCGGACGAGGTGGTGGCGAGCGGCTTCGTTCTCGACTCTGCGCGCGAGCTCCTGGCCCAGAAGGCCTTCCTCATGCACCAGCCCCGGGGACGCGGCCACGTGGTGGCCTTTGCCGAGGACCCCAACTACCGCGGCTACGCCGAGGCCACCGAGCTGCTCCTCATGAACGCGGTTCTACTGGGGCCCGCGTACTGACGATGCGCGAATGCCTCTCGATGCGCGAACGCCCCCGTGGTGACGTCATTCGCGCATCTTTCGGTGTCCGTGTCCGTCTCCATGTCCGTCTCCGTTCGTCCCTCATCCTCACCACCACTCATCCTCACGACGCCTCCCCGTACCCGAAGGCCAGCGCCTCATCCCGCCGCCGCGGAGCGAAGGACGACGAAACACCGAAAAAGGGGATCGAGCCCCGTTCATTGCGCCGCGATGGAGAGCACCATCGCGACGCAACAAAAGGGCTCGATCCCCGTCCTTGTTGCGTGAGGCCCAGAGCCGAGAGGCAGCTCTTTCCTCCCGTCTACGGCGCGTCGACGAGCGGAAGGGCGCCGAGCGAACCGTCGGAGGCCAGCCCGGTGGCGAAGACGGTGTAATTCGCACCGCCCATCAGGTCGACGCCCGGGAGGGGCAGGGCCACCGTGGACGTGCCCGCCAGCCGCACCTCCAGGTCATACGTCCCACCGGGCACCGCGGCGTAGTTGGTCACGTCCCGAAAGGCCACACCCCCGAAGATATTCGCTCCGTCAGTCACCGCCACGGTCACCGCCGGGGCGTCGGGGCTGGCGTGAACGAACCGCACCTTGGCGTCGCCGCTCGGCGAGCGGTCGTCGAGCATCAGGAGAGGCTGGATGTCGGCTAGGAAGCCGGTGGCGGCCACGGTGTAGGAGGCATCGGCACCCAGGCTCACGGTCGCGTCGATCACGACCGGCGACGTCTGGCCGGCCGGGGTGACGGTGATACGGACCTCACCGGCCGGAACCGGCAGGTATCCCGTCGCATCGAGGTACGACGCGCCCTGCACGGCGACCGCGCCATTGACGGCGACGTCGACCGCGGGAGCGTCGGGGGAGAGGTGGACCACGCGGACCTGGGCGACCCCGACCTCGCCAGGATCGGTGACGTTGCCGTCGTTGTCGTCGTCGCTGCACGCGGCGGCGAGGAAGGGAACGGCGAGAACGGCGAGGATTCGTCCGGAACGGCGCATTCTGTTCAGCATCTCAAGCCTCCTTTCGGCCTGTGAGAGGAGACGGTGCCCGGGCCGTGCGTGTTCCAACTATTGAATAGTTTTTGTGTCAATATCGAAGTGGCCTGGCCACGCCGTTTCGAATCAATGGGATAGAGGCGCTCGAGGCGGCCGGTCCGGGCCGGCGCTGCGGGAGGGGCGCTAGCGCATCCGGCGTTCGCCGGGGCTGGGGACGAGCCCGGCGAGGCGCTTCGTCCCCTCGTCGACCTCGGCCTGGAGCGCCTCCCACTGCGCCATCAGGTCCCCGGTCTCCCACATGAGCCTCTGGTGTCTCTCCGCGGCCTCGGAGGCCCGGTCGCGGTCGTCGTAGAAGCCCGGGGAGGCCATCTCGGACTCGACGCTCCCCACCGCCTCCTCCGCCTGCGCGATTCGGGTCTCCAGCTCCGTGAGGCGTTTCCGCATGCGCTTGAGCTCGCGCTCGAGGACCTGACGCTCGGGTTGGGCTCCCGGCTGGCGCAGGCGCGGGGCCATGGGGTCGGCTGGCTCGGGGGTCGGGGGCTGGCCGTCCCGGCGCGAGGGCTTGCGCTTCGAGGACTTGCCCCGCTTCGGAGTGCCGGCGACACCACCGGCCGTCGGCGACGCCGCCGCCGGCGCGCCGGCGGGGGAGGGGGACGGCGCGGACGTCGGCTTGGCGGACGGCGTGATCGCGGAAGCCACGCCGTCCTGCTCCGGACGTCGGGAGACGGGCGTGATCGGGAGGGGGGCGTCCTCGCCGGCCTCCTGGCGCTTCTTCCAGTACAGGAAGTCCTCGTAGCCTCCGGGGTAGAGCGGCGCCTCGCCCCCGCCCACCTCGACGACCTTGCCCGCCAGACGGTCGACGAAGTAGCGGTCGTGGGACACGAACACGAGGGTGCCGGCGTACTCGGCGAGGGCGTCGAGGAGGACCTCCTTGGAGTCCAGATCGAGGTGGTTCGTGGGCTCGTCGAGCAGCAGCACATTGGAGGGCCGCAGGAGCATCTTGGCCAGGGCGAGCCGGTTGCGCTCGCCTCCGGAGAGGACCGCCACCTTCTTGTAGACGTCGTCGCCCTCGAACAGGAAGCCGCCGAGGACGGTGCGGATCATCGGCACCATGGTGGTGGGGCTGGCCGCGGTCATCTCCTCGTAGACGGTGAGGGAGGGGTCGAGCTCCGAGGCCTGGTCCTGGGCGAAGTAGTCCAGGATCACCCGGTGACCCTCGCGCCGGACGCCCTCGTCGGGACGGTCGACACCGGCGAGGATCCGCATGAGCGTGCTCTTGCCGGCCCCGTTCGGCCCGACGAGGGCGATGCGGTCGCCGCGCTCGATCAGGAGGTCCACGTGGCCGAGGACCACGTTGTCGCCCCAGGCCCGTCGCACGCCCTTCGCCTCCAGGACGATGCGTCCGGGGCGGGGGGCCTCCGGGAAGCGGAAGCGGATCTTCTTGCGCTCCGGGGGGATCTCGATGCGCTCCACCTTGTCGAGCATCTTGATCCGGCTCTGGACCTGCCTGGCCTTCGTGGCGGTGTAGCGGAACCGGTTGATGAAGACCTCGGCCTTCTCGATCTCGTCGGTCTGTCGCTTCCAGGCCGCCTTCAGCCGCTCCATCCGCCCCTCGTGCTCCACCACGTACTTCGAGTAGTTCCCGTGGTAGTCGGTGAGGGTCTTGAGCCCCACCTCGGTGATGCGCTTGATGGTGGCATCGAGGAAGAAGCGATCGTGGGACACGAGCACGACCGAACCCGGATACTCGCCGAGGTACTCCTCCAGCCAGTTGCGCGCGGGAAGGTCGAGGTGGTTCGTGGGCTCGTCCATGAGCAGCAGGTTGGGACGGGCCAGCAGCAGCTTGGCCAGGGCGATACGCATCTGCCACCCGCCGGAGAACTCCTCGGTCTTCCGCTCCTGGTCGGCGAGGCCGAAGCCGAGCCCCTTCAGCACGGAGGCGACCTGGGCGTCGATCTCGTAGCCGCCCCGCTCCCGGAAGCGGTCGCTGACGTCAGCGTAGCGTTCGAGGAGCTTGGCCAGGTTGCCGTCCTCCTCGCTGGCCCCGGCGAGGGAGTCCTCGAGACGGTGCTGCTCCTCCTTGAGGGCCAGGAGCTCCTGAAAGGCCAGGAGGACCTCCTCGCGGACGGTGCGCCCGTGGTGGACGATCCCGTCCTGGGGCAGGTAGCCGATGGTCGTGCCGGTGGCCATGCGGATGGAGCCGCGGTCGGGCTCCTCGAGCCCGGCGAGCATCTTCAGGAGGGTCGTCTTCCCGGCACCGTTGGGGCCGGTGAGGCCGATGCGGTCGCGCTTCTTGACGTGCCAGGAGACGTCCTCGAGGAGGATCCGCTCTCCGTAGCGCTTGGAGAGGTTCTCGACGTGGATCATGCCTGGAGGTTCAGGAACTCCAGGCAGGTGCGCTGCAGCATGTCCCGGTGCTGGGGGTCCATGAAGTTGAGCCGGTACTCGTTGATGACCTTGATCTCCATCTGCTCCCACTCCTTCCAGCAGTTGGCGCAGACGGAGCCGAGAACCCTCTCCTTCGCCTCGGGGGGGAAGGGGACACGGTGGGCGGGGGGCGCCTCGCCGGGCTGGGAGCAGCGGCTGCACTTCTCGAGCATGATCTCTCCGTCGAAACCTCGATTATAGCGGCCGGACGCTGGAGTTGCGAGGGTGACACAAACCCCCTGATAATGAGAGGTTATGGAAATGACCACCCCGAGCCGCAGCTTCGGCGCCTTTCCCCTTTCGATCGACACCCTCCGGAGCCTCGAGGCGAAGGGCTACCGTACCCCGACGGACGTCCAGCAGGAGTCCATCCCCCTCGCCCTCGAGGGGAAGGACCTCGTCGTGCAGTCGCGCACCGGCACCGGCAAGACCGCCGCCTTCGGCGTGCCCATCGTGGAGAGGACCGACCTGGAGCGCGAGGCCGTGCAGGCGGTCGTGCTCGCCCCCACCCGAGAGCTGGCCATCCAGGTCGCGCAGGAGATCACCGAGCTCGGCCAGGGGCGCGGAGTCAAGGTCGAGACCATCTACGGCGGGGACTCCATGGAGCGTCAGCTCCAGGGCATCCGGGCCGGCGCCCACGTGATCGTGGGCACCCCGGGGCGGGTCCTCGACCACCTCCGTCGGCGCACCCTCGACTTCAGCGGGGTGAAGACGCTGGTCCTCGACGAGGCGGACCGGATGCTCGACATGGGCTTCGCCGTCGAGATGGGGCAGATCATGGAATACGTGCCGGAGGAGCGGCAGACCTTCCTCTTCTCGGCGACCGTGCCCGTGGGCATCCGGGGCCTCATCTACCACTATCTGACCGAGCCGGAGTGGGTGCTGCTCTCCGAGGACGAGATCTACGTCAAGGAGGTGGAGCACGTCTACTGCCTGACCACGCGGCTGCAGAAGGAGGCGACTCTCTACAAGCTCATCGAGTACGAGAATCCCGCGTCCTCGATGATCTTCTGCAACACCCGGGAGGAGACGCGGAAGGTCAGCACCTTCCTCGCCAACAGGGGAATGACCGTGGCCATGCTCTCCTCCGATCTCCCGCAGAAGAAGCGGGAGAAGGTCATGGCCGGGTTTCGCGACGGGGGGATCCGGCACCTGGTCACCACCGACGTGGCCTCTCGTGGCATCGACATCGAGGACCTCTCCCACGTCTTCATCTTCTCCACCCCCGACTCCCCCGAGCAGTACATCCACCGCGCGGGCCGGACGGGCCGGGTGGGGAAGTCGGGCCGGGCCATCAGCCTCGTCTCCGCCATGGATCTCATGAACTTCAACCGGCTGGTCAAGCGCTACCACGTCGAGGTGAAGGAGATCGGCGTCCCCTCCGACGAGGACGTCCAGGTCCGCAAGGCGGAGCGCGTCGCGGAGTCGCTGGTGGAGGCGGGCCGGGCACTGTCCCCGGAGGACTTCGCCGACCTCGGCCCGGTGGCCCGCCAGGTCGTCGAGCACGAGGAGCGCGACCGGATCGTGGCCGCGCTGCTCAAGGACCGCTTGGCGAAGGCCCCGGTCGTCGTCGTCGACGACGACGATGAAGCCGACGGGCGTTCCCTGCCTCCGCGACGACGGTACGAGAGTGGTGGTGGAAGGGGGCGAGAAGGCGGCGGCGGTCGGCGAGACGGGGGGCGTCGGGACGGGGGGGCCGGCGGTCGGCGAGACGGGGGACGGGGAGGACGGCGGGGGCCACGGGGGTAGGGGAGCCGAGGCCGCGGGGCGGAGAAGCGGGGAAGGCGGTGGCGGGCGTGAGGCAGGGGTTCCGAGTCCGCTGCGCGGACTCGGAACTACAAGCGGCGGCGGAGCCAGCGCTCGAAGAGCCAGTTGGTGAGCCGGTAGGTGTCGCCGTCTCGGGTGAGGTAGCCGAGCATGGTCAGGCCGTAGAGCGGCACGTCGAGCGTCTCCTCTCCCTGGCCCGTGCCTGACGCCAGCTCCCGGCGCGTTCGGGTCCCCTCGCGCGCCACCTCGGTGAGGAGGGCACGCTCCCCCCTGGCCAGAGTCTGGAAGTCCACCGAGAAGAAGTTGGCCACCATCTCGTCGGCGGCGAGCTGATCGAGGGTGGCCGCGAGATCCCGGCTCTCGAAGAGCCGGCTGGCCAGGAGCTGCACGAGGAAGGGGTGGCAGGCGGTGCGCTCGATGACCGTCTCCACCTCGTCCGGGGCGAAGGAGCCCCGCGCGAGCAGCGCCCGGCACTCGTCCGCGGCGAGCGGGGTCAGGTAGACGGGGGGGATGAACCCCTGGAGGAAGGGCGAGGTCGCCAGGGGCACCTCGTCGTCGAGGCGGGCGAGGAGGCGGGTCGCGGTCATCACCGAGCGAACGTCCCCGCCTCGGGAGAGGACCCGCCGCATCCGGGCCAGGATCGCGGGGTCGGACCGGCCGATGACGAGGAGCTCCTCCGCCTCGTCGATGAGCAGTAGGAGCCGCCACCCGCTGCGCACCGTCCGGCGGACGAGGTTCGCGAGCATCTCCGCCACGGGCAGGCTCTCGAGCTGGTCCACGGTCACGTCAGTCGCCCGACGGAAGGTCTCGGAGTCCTCGATGCTGGAGAGGAGGGTCTCGCCCAGCCCCCGGGCGTCGCCACTGCCCTGGAGGTCCCAGTAGAGGGCCACGAAGGGGGTGTCCCGGCTGCGCTGGACCCGGTGCTCGATCTCCTTCAGGAGGCTCGTCTTGCCCAGACGGCGGGCGCCGAGAGCCCAGATGGAGTGGCGCTCCCCCTCCAGGACCTCGCGCATGATCGTCGAGCGCCCGAAGAAGTCCTCCCCTCGGACCCAGCTTCCGACGATGAAGGGGTTGCGCCGGGTCGACGTGGAGGTAGCCATGGGTCCCCTAGTCTGCCACAGCCGTCGCCCCGTCGGGGTGGGACTCCGGCTCTCCATCGGCCGCCTCCGCCTCCACGACGACCCTCACCGCATCCACGTCCTCGAGCCGGACCGTCGATCGGCTCTCTTCGAGCATGCGGTTGAGGGCGTGGACGCAGAACTTCTGGACCAGGTAGGGACGGAGGCGAGAGAGCTCGAGGATCCGCTCCACCGCCTCCGCCTTCCAGCGGAAGATGCCGGCCACCGGCTCGCGGATCAGCGCCTCCGCCTCGTCGCGGCTGAAGGACGAGAGCTCGATCTCGTCGAAGAAGTTGTACCAGGGGCTGACCTCGCTCTTCCAGCGCCGGCGGATCCCGACCCCGCTCATCACCGCGACGAGGTTCTCGGAGAAGCTCTTCATGAAGATGCCCCGCAGCCTCTGGTTGACGCTCTCGGAGTACTCGTTGAGGACGTCGACCTCGTCGAGAAGGAGCGCGAGCTTGACCCGGCGGCTGGTCCGGGTCTTCAGCTCCTCGATGACCTTCTTGAGGTCGTGGCTGAAGTCGCGCGCCTCGTAGCCGTCGGGCTCGGGGCGGAGGCGCAGCGCCCGCTGCGTCTCGGTCGAGACGTCGATGGTGTCCAGCACCTCGGCCATGAGGGCATAAAAGAACGTCTGCTCGGGCACCCCCTGAAGGTCGACGAAGACGGGGAAGAACTGCCACTCACCGGCCTCGTCCGCGATCAGCACCTTGGAGAGGTGGTGGAGGAAGGTGGTCTTGCCGATGCGCCGCTCGCCGGTGATCATCAGGCTGTTCCGGTGCAGCGTGCTCAGCATGCGGGCGGTGAGCTTCTCCCGTCCGTAGAACATCTCCTCGTCGAGGACGGGCGCCCCGGCGATGTAGGGGTTGAAGCGACGGCGCATGGCCCGGCGTCGGCGCAGGCGGTGGGCGACCCAGCCGAGGCCGAAGAGGCCGAGAGCGGCGCCCCCCGCCGAGGGGAGGAAGAGCGGGGTCTCGTAGAAGCGCAGGCGCCGCTCGACGGAGATGGTCAGGGTGTCGGTGAGGCCGCCGGAGTCGGTGAGGATCACGGTGATCTCGTTCAGGCCGGGAGTCAGGGGGAGCTCCCGGACGAAGGGCCGCACGCGGATGGGCTTCACGGGGTCGTCCTCGAAGACCACCTCGTCCACCAGCCGTCCCCCCACGTGGAACTCCAGCTTGGCGATGGCCCGGTCGTCGGTGGCCACTCCCTGGAGGGCAAGTGTGTCGGTCTCCACCACCGGCCCCTCCGACTCGAAGAGGGTGAGAGTCGGGTTGCGGTTCGGAAGCCACTTCGCGAAGAGCGCCTCGCCGGTCCGTCTCTCGGCGAGGGCGAGGCGCTCGGCGGCCCGGGCGTGGCCGGGATCGAGCTGCAGGAGGCCCTCGAAGGCGACCTGGGCCTCGGGAAAGTGCCCCTCCTTCATGAGCTGCTCGCCCTTGCCGAACAGCCGCTCGATCTCGCTCCGCAGCTCGCGCTGGCGCCGGAGGCCCTCGCGGATCTGGTTGGTGCGGGCGAGCAGCTCGGCGGCCCGGGCGTGGCCGGCGGCGCTGGCCTCCGTGAGGGGCCCCACTGCCGCCTCGTACCGGCCGGCGTCGAACAGCTCCCGGCCCCGGGCGTAGGTGGCCTCGACCTCGGCGCGGTCCAGCGACTCCTTGATCCGCCTCTGGGCCACGCCCTTGCCCTCGACGGCACGAGGATTGCTCGGGTCGAGGTCGATTACCTCGTCGTAGGCGACGATGGCGTCGGTCCACCGGCCTGCCGCGAGAAGGCGGTCCCCGTCCGCCAACCGCAGCCTGATCCGCTCTCTCCGCTGGCTCGCCTCCCGCTCCTCCTGCTGAGCGTCCAGGAAGCGCTCCTGCTCGCTGGTGATGGCCTGCAGCAGCTCGGTGTCGAGATCCTGCGCCAGGATCTCGGCCTGGGCCAGCTTGGCCAGCGCCTCGTCCCACTCCCCGCGGCGTCCCAGCTCCCGCGCGTCCTTCAGCAGGCTCTGTGCCTCGGCGCGGGCGAGCCGTGTCAGCCGTGCTGCCTCTGCGGCGCGGGCCTCGCCCCGCAGGCGCGAGAGCTCGGCCCGCTGGCTGCCCCGGGTCACGGCCCCGGCCTCCTCGGCGCGATCGAAGGCCCGCACGGCCTCGCCGTACTTCTTCTGGCGCAGGAGGCAGACTCCCATGTGGTAGTGGGGGAGGTAGTCCACGAACTGCAGGCCGTAGGTCTGGATGTTGTTCCCGGGTTGCGGACGGAGCCGGAGCGCCTCCTCGAGATTCGACACGCAGGCCTCCCAGCGCTCCGCGGGAACGTCCCGGTCGCGGGCCTGGAGGTAGAAGTCGTACCACTCGTCCACCGCCCGGGCCGGTCCCGGGGTCAGGAGGAGGAGGCAGGCCAGGGCGGCCGCGGACGCGGTCCCCCGACCCCGGCCGAGGAGGGCGCCCGGTCCCGGGAGGTCGGCGTGTCGTCCGGGCGCCCCCACCGCGTCCGCCGGCTACTTCTCGAACATCGCGGCGATGTGGGCGCCGCGAGCGGTGGACGTCAGGGGGTCCGAGGACATCCGGATCTCGGAGATCTCGACCGGGAAGCGGCGGCTGCGCAGGGCCCGCTCGAACAGCTCCCGGAATCCCCGAGGCTTGGCGGTGCCGCCGGAGAGGACGATGGGCAGCGCGCGGTCGGTCTTGGGCAGGGTGTCCACCTTCGAGATCGCGCCGCGGAGGGTGTCCACGAGGGTCTCCACGACGTCCTCGTAGTAGATGTGCAGCGCCTTCTCGAGCTTGTCCCGGGGGCTGCGGGTCAGGTCGAGACCCTCCTCCTTGATCACCTTCACCCGGGTGGCGTGCTCGCCGACCGCCTCGCCCACCGAGCGGTCAATGAAGTCGCCGGCCTTGGCCACCGAGACCATGATCGAGGGGATCGACAGGAAGGCCAGGGTGGCGTTGCACATGCCCCCACCGCAGGAGACGCCGATGCCGGAGAAGTTCTGGTCCTCCAGCTCGGAGAAGATCACGGCCAGCCCCTCGTTGATGGCCATGGCCCGGTAGCCGAGGGACTGCAGGAACTTACGGAGAGTCGCCTCGTGATAGGTCAGCTGGGCCTCGCGCCCGGGGGGCGCCGCGGGCACGGAGAAGGCCAGGACCTCGTTCGCGGCGCTCGGCTTGGGGACCAGGGTCTTCAGGATCTGCTCGAGGACAGGCCAGGCGAGCTTCTCGTTCGGGTTGATGAGGCCGTCGGCCATGGTGCGGCGGGTCTCCGCGTTGAACATGTTCGCGAAGCGCTCGGTGGCCGAGCCGAAGATGACGATCTCGCTGCCGTCGCGGAAGTGATGGATCTCGCTCTGCTGCTGGATCGTCCGCTCCGTCACCGGGGAGTAGGGCACGGGCATGAAGGCGTTCAGCTGGAACGCGCACGCCACATCCCTGGAGTCGCGCCGGGCCGCCACGACCTTGCTCGTCCCGACGTCGAGGCCCAGGGGGTGCGACCCGGACTTGACCAGCTCCTCGAGCGGCTCGGATGGTCCGTCCTGCGCCTTCCAGAGGTGATCCTTGGTCTCCGCCATCTCGGTCTCCTTAGCTCCCCGTGCGCTCCGACGCGGCGCGTCTCGCGCCGGCGCTGGCCTGCCGGGCGCTCTCCTCGGCATCGCGGGTGTGACGGGCGAGCCAGCGGTCGTAGCGCTCCGATCGCTCCTCGCGGACGTCCTCCACCGACCGTCCCGTCCTCGCCGCCTCCTCCGCCAGCTGACGCTCCGCCTCGAGGACGCCCGGCCACGGCTCGCCCATGACCGCGAGGAACTGCTCGTCGTAGCCGAAGCCGAACAGCGCCACCGCCGGGTCGGGGCGGTCGTAAAGGTCGGGTAGCCCGAAGGCCTCGAAGGGAAAGCCCCGCGCCCAGTCGACGTGGTGGCCGATCAGGTGTCGGCGGGCGTTGACGCTGACCAGCCCGTGGGTCACGCACATGTCGGGGGCGATCGACCACTTGTCGCGGAGGTAGTCGGTCAGCCGCCGGCCCGCCTCGAGCTGGGCCCGGGTGATGGGCAGCGCCCGTCCCCCCTCCCACCGGGTCTCGAAGCAGATCCCGATGGTGGGGCCGTTGAGGTTCAGCCACACGCGGTCCCCGGTGCGCCAGATCGACATCCCGGCGTGGTTTGCCCGGTCCGCCTCCTCCACCACCCGGAACGCCTGCCCGAAGCGGTCGACGAGATAGTGGTAGACCTGGCGCCGCCGGAGATACCTCAGGAGATTCTGGCTCGAGTCGCGCAGCTTCTCGTTGTACGACTCCTGGAGCGGCCAGATGTCGCTCTCCGACGTGTGGAAGACGAGACCGGAGGGCCGGTCGAGGACCTCTCCCATCTCGCCGTCCAGCGAGAAGGCGCGGTAGCGGCGGGGCTCTCCCGCGACCGCGTAGGTCGTGTCGATGCGCAGGCCGTTGCTGTACAGCTCCCAGTCCTCGCCGGAGTCCACCCGCCACACCCCCTGGGGCGGGAGGCCCTCGAGGGGCACGGGCAGGGGCTCGGCCACCGGGTCGAGGGTCGGGGGGGGGATCTCCCCCGGACGCGAGCGGGGATAGGCGGCCAGGGCCAGACCGGCCGCGACCACGAGCAGCACCGCGGCCCAGCGGGCGGCCCGGCGGGCGCGCGGCGCCACCGCCGACCGCCGGCGAGGGGGTGCGTTCAGGGCGCCGTTCGGGTTGTGGGAGAACAGGGCGCGGGCCCGGTCGAGGCGGCTGGCCCGGTACAGAGCCCAGCGCACCGGGGCCACGGGCACGGCCTGGAACCGCTCGTCGAGCGACTCGTAGCGCTGGAGGGAGCTTCGGACGTAGCGAAGCTTGGCCACCGGGTCCTTGATGGTGCGGCAGCCGTCCTCGATCTCGGCGATGGGGTCCGCCCGCAGGCCGAAGACGCGAGGCGGGCGCACCGGTCCCCGCGGCTTGCGCGCCGCCGGTCCCCGGGGGGCGACACCTCGACCCGACCTCATCCGCGCCAAACTCTTCTCCGACTGTGGATTATAGGGTTTGCCCGGTGCCACTCACAAGGCGGGGCCCGCGGGGCCCGCGGGGCCCCGCCCCGCTCGGGCCGGTCCCGCCCTCCATCCGGGGGGTGAGGGAAATGAACTAGAATTCTCTCCTCGGATCGAGGTCGAGTGGTGATCGAGCGCGAGGTCGGCGGTGGGATCGGGGGGCGTCAAAGCCGGCGCGAGCGGCGGGTGGTGATCGACCTCCCGGCGTCCGTCGGAGGGCGGTCCTGCCGGGCCGCTCGAGCCCTCGACGTGAGCATGGTGGGATGTCTGCTGCGCTGCGACGCGGGGCTCGACTCCGGAGCCGTCGTCGACCTGCAGCTCGACCTGCCCGACGGGCCCCTGCGCACCAAGGCGCGCGTCGCTCAGAGCTCCGTCGACGGCGACTCGCTGCCCGGTCCGGCGCGCTTCCTCAACGGCCTGGAGTTCCTCGGGCTCACCGCCGCCGATGAGCCCAGGCTGCGGTCCTTCATCGAGACGGAGTCCAGGCGGAGCGCGGGTGCGGGACCGACCCCTTCGTGAGCTGTCGATCCGCGAGCTCGGAGCCCTGCTCGACGAGGAGGCGGCGCACTGGGAGAAGGAGCTCCGCTGGGACTTCTCGGTGGTGCGGTCCGCGGTCGCGGGGGGCGTCCAGCGGGGAACGCTGTGCGGCCGAGCGCTCACCGACGACACCCGGGCGGTGGCCTACAGCTACTATCTCGTCGACACCGGGCGGACCATCGTCGGGTCGATCTTCGCCGGCCGCGCCCACCGGGGTGAGGGGCTCGAGGAGCGACTCGCGGAGGCGGTGATCGCCGACGCCCGGGCCGACCGCCGGTGCGGCCGTCTCGAGTCTCAGACCCTCTTCTGCACCGCGCCCGGGGCGAACGAGCGCTTCGTCGAAGCCGCGTTCACGAGTCAGCCCCGCCACTACATGCTCCTCGACCTCCGTCGCTCCTTTCCGGCGGGCGAGGCGCGGCTGCCCCCGGGCTTCCGCTTCCGACCCGTCCGCCGCGCCGACCTCCACGCCGCCGCGGAGATCGTGTACCGCAGCCACGTGGGCTCCCTCGACGCCGCCCTCAATCTGACCTACGCCACGCCCTCATCCTGCCGTGGCTTCGTCGACACCCTGGTGCTGCGGGCCGGATGCGGTCGCTTCGACGCCGAGGCCTCCCGGCTCCTGGAGGGGCCGAAGGGGCCGGCCGCGGTCCTGCTGGCCAGCCGGCTCGCCGGCAGCAACGGGCACGTGTGCCAGGTCTCGGTGGTGCCCGAGGCCCAGGGCCACGGCTTCGGTCGGGCCCTCATGCTGACCGCGCTCAAGGCCTTCGACCGCCAGGGCCTGTCCACCGCAACCCTCTCCGTGACCTCGGAGAACGAGCCCGCTCACCGTCTCTACGAGCTCCTCGGCTTCCGCGTGCACCGGGAGTTCGCCGCGCACGCCTGGCTGAGACCACCGGGACGCATCGAGCTCCCTTCGAAGTGAGCGCAGGGTCCTGGCCCGGGGGCTGGCCCGGCGCGCCCGGTCGGCCGCACCTATAATGCAGCCATGAGCGGGAGCGTCCTCGGCCTCGCCCTTCTCCTGGCCGCGCAGGCGACGGGCCCGTCCCCGGACATGCGCCCGGCCCCGTCGCGCCCGGGCCTGAGCTGGGAGGAGGCGGACAGCGTGGCCCGCCTGCTGCGCCGCATCGATCGGCGCCTGCGCTCCGGGCGCGCCGCCTCCAGGGACACCATCGTGGTCACCGAGGGCCAGCTGAACTCCTTCGTCAACCTCACCCTGGCCGAGAAGATCCCGCCGGAGATGTCGGACCTGGAGCTCCGCTGCCTCCAGGACGGGCTCGCGGCCCGCGCCCGCCTCGACCTCGACCGGCTCCGCGCCAAGATCCCGGAGGGCGGGGCGGCCTCGCTCCTCTCCATGCTCACCGGGGTCGTCCCGGTGGAACTCAGCGGCCGGGTGGACAGCGCGGAGGGGCTCTTTCGCGTCGAGCTCGAGGAGGTGCTGATCGGCGGGGTCAGCCTGCCCCCGGCGCTGCTCGCCCAGATCGTGAGCCTTGCAACCCGGAACGAGGAGCACCCCCGGGGGCTGGACATCACCGCCCCCGTCGCCCTGCCCTGGACGGCGCGTCAGGTGCGGGTGAGACCGGGGCGGGCGCTCGTGGATTTCTATGACTAACGGACGGCGGGGTCAACAGGGCCAGGCCCCGTCTGGGCCGGGGTTCCGCCAGGAGCGCACAACCGACCGGCCGCCCGAACGGAAGAGGTCAGGCATCCTGCATGGTGCTGCCCACAGGGGGGATCGCGACGCAAGACGCAGACCTGACTGTGGTCTCGGGGGACCTGGCGTTTCCGGCTTCCGTGGGATGATCGGGCGCGCGGCATGGACCTCCAGGCGCCGGTTCAGTTCGTCAAGGGGGTGGGTCCCCAGAGGGCGGCGGGTCTCGAGAAGGCCGGGGTCCGCACGACCGAGGACCTTCTCCTGCGCTTCCCCCTGCGCTACGAGGACCGGCGGAGCTTCACCCGGATAGCCGACCTCCGGCCCGGGATGCGCGTCTCGGTCTCGGGGGAGATCGTCGTGGCCGGGCTCCGTCGGGCCCGCCGCATGACGCTGTACGAGATCCGCCTCGACGACGGGAGCGGGAAGCTCAAGGTCCTCTGGTTCAACCAGCCCTTCCTCCGCGACGTGCTCGAGAAGGGACGCCGGGTCGCCCTCTTCGGCCCGGTGGAGCGAGACTCGCCCGGGTCCCGCCTTCTCGCCATGAGATCCCCACAGTACGAGATCCTCGACTCCGGGGACGCCCCCGGCATCCACACCGGTCGCATCGTCCCGGTCTACGAGAAGCTCGGGCCCTTGACCGCGAAGCCCCTGCGCCGCGTGCTCACGGGCCTGGCCGAGAGGGTCCCTCCCGACCTCGCCGACCCGCTGCCCGCGGACCTGCGCGAACGTCTCCGGGTGCTGTCGCGGGGCGAGGCCCTCCGCCGGGTCCACCTCCCGGGCGAGGACGAGGACCTCGAGACCCTGAACCGGTTCCGCGGCGCCGGGCACGTCCGTCTCATCCTCGAGGAGCTGTTCCTGTTCCAGCTCGGGCTCGCCCGCCGCCGACACGACCTGCGCGCGGAGCGGACGGGCCGCGCCTTCGAGGTGACGGACCGGGCCCGCGAGGCGGTGAAGCGCATCCTGCCGTTTCCCCTGACCGGGGCGCAGAAGCGCGTGCTCCGGGAGATCGCCGAGGACCTGCGCTCCGGACACCCCATGAACCGCCTGGTCCAGGGCGACGTGGGGTCGGGAAAGACGCTGGTGGCTCTCCTGGCGATGGTCGTCGCCCTCGAGAACGGCTACCAGGCCGCCTTCATGGCCCCGACCGAGATCCTCGCCGAGCAGCACTTCCTGACCTTCCGCCGGCTGCTGGCCCGCTGTCCCTACGAGACCCGACTGCTCACATCGGCGGTGAAGGGGCGCGAGCGAAAGGAGGCGCTGGGGCAGATCGCGACCGGGGAAGCCCGGATCGTGGTGGGAACGCACGCCCTCATCCAGCAGGGGGTGGAGTTCGCCCGGCTCGGACTCGCCGTCATCGACGAGCAGCACCGCTTCGGGGTCCTGCAGCGGGAGGACCTCAGAAAGAAGGGCTACGACGTGGACGTGCTGGTGATGACGGCGACGCCCATCCCCCGGACGCTCGCGCTGACCGCCTACGGCGACCTCGACGTCTCCGTCGTGGACGAGAAGCCGCCGGGCCGGACGCCCATCCGCACCCTCCAGCGCCCGGCCACCGCCCGGCGCGAGGTGGTGGGGCTCGTGCGCCGTGAGGTGGAGGCCGGGCGCCAGGCCTACGTCGTCTACCCGCTGGTGGAGGAGTCGGACAAGCTCGAGGACGTCCGGGCGGCCACGGAGGCGGCGGGGGAGTGGCGGGCGGCGCTTCCCGGCGTCCGCGTGGGCCTCCTGCACGGGAGGATGCGGAGCGCGGAGAAGGAGGAGGCCATGGCCGCGTTCGCGGCCGGCGCCCTCCAGGTCCTCGTCGCCACCACCGTCATCGAGGTCGGGGTGGACGTCCCGAACGCCACAGTCATGATCGTGGAGCACGCGGAGCGCTTCGGTCTCGCCCAGCTCCACCAGCTGCGGGGCCGGGTGGGGCGGGGGCCGTCGGCCTCGACCTGCGTCCTCTTCGCCCACGGCCGGCTCTCCGAGGTGGCGCGGGCCCGGCTCGACGTGATGGCGGCGACCGAGGACGGCTTCCTCATCGCGGAGAAGGACCTCGAGATCCGTGGCCCCGGGGACTTCTTCGGGACCCGGCAGTGGGGGATGCCGAGCTTCCGCGTGGCCCACCTCGTGCGCGACCGGGACCTGCTCGAGCCCGCCCGCCGTGAGGCCTTCCGCCTCGTCGCCGAGCACGGGGCGGCGCTGCCGGCGCCCCTGCCCACGTTCCTGGAGGAGGGGGGGTGGGAGCGGCGCTTCGGCCTGGCCCGGGTGGGCTGAGGGACGGAAGAGCGCGAAGCGCGCGGGAGCGGTGGACGCCCCGCCCGATGACGGGTTAGGGTTCGAGCGATGTCGCGCATCATCGCGGGGCGCGGGCGGGGCCGGCGGCTGAAGTCGCCGGCCGGTCTGGCCACGCGTCCGACGGGCGGGCGTGTCCGGCAGACGCTGTTCGACATCCTGGCCCCCGAGGTGCCGGGGTGTCGCTTCCTCGATGCCTGTGCCGGCAGCGGCGGGGTGGGGTTGGAGGCGCTCTCCCGCGGGGCGGCCAAGGTCGTCCTCGTCGACAGCGGCCGGGAGGCGATCCGGGCCATCCGGCACAACGCCCGGGCGCTGACCGCCGGGGGCGGCGAGGTCGAGATCTTCCAACAGGACGCGCGCACCGCCCTCGGCGCCCTCGCCGACCGGGGCCGGCGGTTCGACATCGTGTACCTCGACCCCCCCTGGACCAGCGACCTGTACGAGCCGCTGCTCTCCGCCCTCGGGGCCGGAGAGCTCCTGGCCGAGAGGGGCCTCGTGGTGGCCGAGCACTTTCACAAGCGCGCGCTCCCGGAGACAATAGGGGTCCTCGAGCGGACCCGCGTGGTGCGCGTGGGCGATCACCGCCTGAGCTTCTACCGGCGACGGGGCCAGGGGGCCACCTGAGGGCGTCGAGCACGGGAGGCAGGAATGGGGAAGCCGTCACACCGCCAGTCGCTCGCCGTGTTTCCGGGTTCCTTCGACCCCATCACCAACGGGCACCTCGACATAGTGACCCGGGGACTCAACGTCTTCGATCGGGTCCGCCTCGCGATCCTGGTCAACCCCGAGAAGAAGCCGCTCTTCTCCATCGACGACCGGGTGGGGCTCATCCGTGAGACCTACGTCGACGACCCGCGCGTGGAGGTCGACACGTTCTCCGGGCTCCTCGTGGACTACGCGGAGAAGGTGGGGGCGGCCGTCATCATCCGCGGCATCCGCGCGATCTCCGACTTCGAGTACGAGTTCCAGATGGCGCTCATGAACCGCCGGCTGAACCCGTCCATCGAGACCGTGTTCATGATGCCGGCCGAGAGCTACTCCTACGTCTCCTCGCGCCTGGTCAAGGAGGTCTTCCAGCTGGGGGGGCGGGTGAGCGACCTGGTCCCGGCGGCGGTGGAGCGGCGGCTGTGCGAGGAGTACGGCGAGGCCGGCTCCGGGCGCGACCGAGGGAGAAACAGATGAGCACCGGTGGAGCTGTCCGGCTCGCGTCGCGGGTGAGGAACCTGGAGATCTCGCCCACCGTGGCCATGGCCCAGCGGGCCCAGGCCCTGCGGGCCCAGGGGGTCCGCGTCTACGACTTCACGGTGGGAGAGCCCGACCAGCCCACCCCGGCCGCGATCGTCGCTGCCGCGCACGAGGCGCTCGCCGCCGGCCAGACCCGCTACGCCCCGGCGGCCGGCGTTCCGGAGATGAGGGCGGCGGTGGCGGAGCGGTACCGCCAGGACTGGGGCACCTCCTTCGCCCCCGAGCAGGTGACGGTGACGGTGGGGGCCAAGCAGGCCCTGGCCCAGCTGTACACCGCGATCCTGGACCGGGGGGGCGAGGTCGTGGTGCCGACCCCGCACTGGCCGACGTTTGCGGAAGCGGCACGGATCGCCGGTGGCCGGCCCGTCCTGCTCCCCCTCACCGGCAAGAGTGGGTTTCGACTGACCGCGCGATCCGTGGCCCGGGCGATCGGACCCCGCACCCGCGCCGTCCTGGTCAACAGCCCCTGCAACCCGACGGGGGCGGTGGTGGAGCCCGAGGAGCTGGTCGCCATCGCCCGGCTGGCGCGCCGTCGCGGCGTCTTCCTCATCCTCGACGACACCTACTCCCACCTCATCTTCCGCCGGGAGAAGGCGCCGGCCCTGGACGCGGTGGCCGCCGCCGCCGGTGACCGTCTGGCCGTGGCGGGGACGATGTCCAAGGCGTATTGCATGACGGGCTGGCGCGTGGGCTGGGTCATCGGGTCCCGTGCGCTCGCCGCCGCCTGCGCCGCCTTGAACTCCCACAGCATCCAGAGCCCCGCCACCTTTGCCCAGATCGCCGCCGCCCGCGCCCTTCGCGGCTCCCAGAAGGCGGTGCGCGACCTGGCGGCGGAGTACCGGCGGCGGATGGTCGCGGTCCAACCGAAGGTCGACGCCCTGCCCGGGGTGGCGTGTCCCGAGTCGGAGGGTGGGTTCTATCTGTTCCCCGAGGTGCGGAGCCATCTCTCCAGGGAGCTCCCGGACACCGTGGCCCTGAGCGCCCGGCTCCTCGCGGAGCAGGGGGTCGCGGTCGTCCCCGGTGAGGGTTTCGGAGCGCCCGGCTACCTCCGTCTCTCCCTGGCCACCTCCCTCGAGGACCTGCTCGAGGGGACGCGGCGCCTGGCCGACTTCTTCTCCCGGGACCCGGCTCGCGGGCGACGGTGAGCGGCCTCGACCTCGCACCCGGGACTCCGGTCCTCCTCTACCTCAGCTCTCCGCGCGAGAAGGTGTTCGGGGTCCTTCTCTCGCTGGAGCCGGCGGGTGTGGCGGTGCGCGGGATGGACCTCGTGTCCCTGGAGGACTGGATGCGTCAGGAGGCCCGCGGCGACCGCCCCGGCCTCGCGCTGGCCTCGATCTTCTATCCCATGATGCGCATCGAGCGAGTGGAGCGCGACGAGAGCGTGGGCGACATCGAGGGCCTCGCGGATCGCTTCCGGCGGCTCACGGGGCGCGACGTCCTGGAGGCGGCGGGCTTCAGAAGCCGGGAAGCGCCCCGCTGAGCGGGCCCACCGGCGCGAGGAAGGGCACGGCCAGGAAGAGGTCGCCGTTCTCTCCGATCCGGTGGCGGTAGCCCACGAGGGGCGTGGGCCGGGGGGCGCCGTAGCCGTACGCCCAGAACGCCGCCCACATCCACGGGCCCGGATCCGAGGACGCCCCACCCTGACGCGAGCGGTAGAAGCTCGCCAGCGCGTACGCCGGGTCGTCGGGGACCGGCGGGGTCACCCCGGGGGCGCCGGGGCGTGAGGTGTAGAAGGACGCCAGGTCGTACGGGCTCTGGAGGACACGGATCATGCGAACGGGCCGTGCCCGCTCCTCGGTTTCGTCGCCCTCGCGCGTCGCCTGCTGCGACCAGGCCGGTCCCGCCACGAGTCCGACCGACAGCACCGCCAGAATCGCGTTCCGCATCGCCCACCCCCTTCTCGAAGTGTAGTACGGAGGGGCCGGAACCCGTTCCCGTGATCGAGATTACATCCCCGGCGGTGGCCTCACCCCGGAGGCCGTGAAGGTGCCTCCTTTGAGAAGGGCGCTCACGCAAATCGCATGCCTTTGCGATGCTGCTGTCACATAGTGCAAAGTGCGTTAAGTCGCTGTTGGTCAATCGGATCGGGTGTTGCTCCGATGGCCTTTCCACAGGCTTTTCCACAGTTCCTGTGGATCCTCCCGGGTTCGCTCCCGCCGGGCTCCGCTCGCCTGACTCGGCGCGCCCGGTGGTCTGGAAAAAGAGATAATGGGCGCCCTCGAGGCCGGCAGGGGCCGGCTGCACTACTGAATCTCTCCAGAGAGGCCGACATTGAGCTACCGCATCCTCGTACTCGAAGGTTTGACCGAGCGCGGGCAGGAGATCCTTCGCTCCGAAGGCTGGACGCTCGACCAGGAGAAGGCCCAGCCGCCCGAAGAGCTGGTCAAGCTCGTTGCGCCCTACCACGCGATCCTCGTCCGCAGCGGAAGCAAGATGACCGCCGAGGTGATCGACGCCGCCAGGAACCTGAAGGTGATCGGCCGCGCGGGGGTCGGGGTCGACAACATCGACCTGGCCGCCGCCACCCGCCGAGGGGTTCTCGTCATGAACTCGCCGGGGGGCAACACCATCTCGACCGCCGAGCTGGCCTTGGCGCTGATGCTCGCCCTCGCCCGCAACATCCCCCCGGCGGACTCGGCGATGAAGGCGGAGAAATGGGACCGCAAGGCGTACGCCGGCGTGGAGCTGTTCGGCAAGCGGCTCGGGGTGGTGGGTCTCGGCCGCATCGGACGCGAGGTCGCGTCGCGCGCGCGGGCCTTCGGGATGGAGGTCCAGGCCTACGATCCCTTCGTGTCCGCCGCGGTTGCCGAGGAGGCCCACGTCAAGCTCCGCGCTCTCGAGGAGATCCTCCAGACCTCGGACTACCTCACCCTCCACACCACGCTGACCGACGAGACCCACCACCTGCTGAACAAGGAGACGCTCTCCAAGGTCAAGCCCGGTGTGCGGATCGTCAACGCCGCCCGCGGCCCCCTAGTCGACCCCGACGCCCTCATCGAGGCCCTCGACTCCGGCCGCGTGGCCGGGGCGGGCCTCGACGTTCACGCCAAGGAGCCGCCCCAGGACTGGCGGCTCGCCCACCATCCCCGGGTGATCGCCACGCCCCACCTCGGGGCCTCGACGAAGGAGGCCCAGCAGCGAGTGGGGACGGACATCGCCCAGCAGGTGAGGGACTACCTCAAGGGCGGGATCATCCAGCAGGCGGTCAACTTCTACTCCCTGGCCGGGGACCTCTACGACAAGGTCCGTCCGGCCATGGACCTCGGGGAGCGCCTGGGTCTCTTCCTCGGGCAGGCCTGCCGTGGCTCCCTGGAGCGCATCGAGCTGGGAGTGTACGGAGACCTCCGGGAGCTGGACCTCAAGCCGATCCTCTCCGCTTCGGTGGGTGGGATCCTCAAGCCCCACATGGCGGAGGGGGTGACCCTGGTCAACGCCCTGGACATCGCCAAGGGCCGCGGCGTGGAGATCCTCGAGTCCACCTCGTCCGCCGTCCTCGCCTTCTCCAACCTCGTGGCCCTGCGCCTCAAGACGAGTGAGGAGGAGCTCTCGGTCGCGGGAACCCTCTTCGGCGGACGCCACATGAGGCTCGTCGACGTGGACGGGGTGGAGGTCGACACCATTCCCCAGGGCAACATCCTGATGGTACGCAACGATGACACCCCGGGAACGGTGGGCCGGGTCGGGAGCTTCCTGGGAGACAAGGGCGTCAACATCGCCCGCATGGGCCTGGGCCGCAAGCCGGGAAGTGGCCGGGCGATCATGCTCATCGAGGTCGACAGCGAGATCGCCCAGGAGTCCATCGAGGGGCTGATGAAGCTCCCTGGCATCCGGGAGGCCCGCTTCCTCCGCCTCGGCGAGTAGGGGACAGCGGGGTGAGGAGGACGGTGATCCAGCGCAGCCCCCTGCCCGACGTCGCCGTGCCCAACCAGTCCCTGACCGAGTACGTCCTGGCCGGGGCCGAGACCCGCGCAAACAAGAGCGCGATCGTCGATGGGCCGAGCGGGCGGACCCTCACCTACGGGGCGCTGCCGGGCCTGGTGCGCCGAGCGGCCCGGGGGCTGTCCCTGCGCGGCTTCGGCAAGGGCGACGTCTTCGCGCTCTACTGTCCCAACGTCCCCGAGTACGCGGTCGCCTTTCATGGTGTGGCCAGCCTGGGCGGGATCAACACGACGATCAACCCCCTCTACACCCCCGAGGAGCTGAAGCGCCAGCTGAACGACGCGGGGGCGAAGCTGCTCCTCACCGTCCCGCCCTTCCTCGAGAGCGTGCAGGAGGGCATCCGGGACACCCCCGTCGAAGAGGTCTTCGTCCTCGGAGAGGGGGAGGAGGCCACTCCGTTCGGCGCCCTTCTCGACAATGACGGCGACCCGCCGGAGGTCGCCATCGACCCCGTCCGGGACCTCGTCGTCCTCCCGTACTCGAGCGGCACCACCGGCCTCCAGAAGGGCGTCATGCTCTCGCACCGCAACCTCGTGGCGAACCTCGAGCAGACCCGGGCCGGGCTCGGGGGGCTCCGGGAGTCCGACGTGGTGATGGGCGTCCTGCCCTTCTTCCACATCTACGGGATGGTCGTGGTGATGAGCTTGACGTTGCGCGTGGGGTCCACGGTGATCTCGATGCCGCGCTTCGACCTCCCCCGGTTCCTCGGCCTCGTGCAGGGGCACCGCGCCACCGGCGCCTACCTCGTGCCGCCCATCGTCCTCGCCCTGGCCAAGCACCCGGTCGTGGACGAGTACGATCTCTCCTCCCTGCGCTGGATCCTGTCGGGCGCCGCCCCCCTCGGCAGGGACGTGGCGACCGCGGCCGGCGATCGCCTGGACTGCCTCGTGCTCCAGGGCTACGGACTGACCGAGACGAGCCCGGTGTCCCATGTGAACCCCCTGGAGAAGCGGAAGATCAAGCCCGGTTCCGTCGGCCCTCCGGCGCCGAGCACGGAGTGCCGGGTGGTGGAGGTCTCTTCGGGAGAGGACGTCGGACCCGGCGAGAAGGGAGAGATCTGGATACGTGGGCCCCAGGTCATGCTGGGCTACCTGAACCGTGCCGACGCGACGAAGGCCTCCATCGACGAGGAAGGCTGGTTCAGGAGCGGCGACATCGGGTACGCCGACGAGGACGGCTACTTCTACATCGTCGATCGGCTGAAGGAGCTCATCAAGTACAAGGGGATGCAGGTGGCCCCGGCCGAGCTGGAGGCCCTTCTTCTCACGCACCCGAAGATCGCCGACGCGGCCGTCGTTCCCCGGCCCGACGAGGAGGCGGGGGAGATCCCGAAGGCGTTCGTTGTGCTCGCCGAGGAGCTCTCGGAGGACGAGATCAAGGCCTGGGTCGCCGAGCGAGTGGCGCCCCACAAGAGGGTCCGCGCCGTCGAGTTCGTGGACCGGATCCCGAAATCAGTCTCGGGGAAGATCCTGCGCCGCGTGCTCCTGGAGCACGAGCGCCGGAGCTGAAGAGTGCGGACGCGGGGGTAGATGGAGTTCAGTTTCAAACGACCGGGTCCGGACACAGTCACTTGAAATCGGGTTTCATGTTTCACAGCTGTCGGCGGAGTGGAAAGCTCATCGCAGCAGGCCCGGGGACCGGGTGGCCCTCGTCGGTCTGGTCCACCGGGACGGGCGTGCCCTGCAACTCCGGGCGCCGATTCCATGCCACGGGCGCCGAGCGTGCCCGAACGATGTCAGTCCCGCATTGAGGCCGGTGTCAGGGCTTCAGGAGGCTCGCCTTCAGGTAGTCCCGGTTCATCCGGGCGATCACGTCGATCTTGATGCCCTTGGGGCAGACCGCCTCGCACTCCCCGTGGTTGGTGCAGTTGCCGAAGCCCTCGGCGTCCATGGCCGCCACCATCTTCCGGACCCGGGTCTGCCGCTCCGGTTGGCCCTGGGGCAGCAGGGAGAGCTGCGCCACCTTGGCCGCGGTGAAGAGCATGGCCGAGGCGTTGGGGCAGGCGGCCACGCAGGCTCCGCACCCGATGCAGGCGGCCGCGTCCATGGCCAGGTCGGCGTTGCGCTTGGGGATGGGGATGGCGTTGCCGTCGGGGGCGCTGCCGGTGGGGATGGAGACGAAGCCGCCGGCGGCGATGATGCGGTCGAAGGCGCTGCGGTCGACCACGAGGTCCTTGAGGACCGGAAACGCCCGGGCCCGCCAGGGCTCGATGGTGAGCGTCTCCCCGTCGCGGAAGGTCCGCATGTGCAGCTGGCAGGCGGTGGTGAGGGGCCGGGGTCCGTGGGGGGCTCCGTTCACCACGAGGCTGCACGTGCCGCAGATGCCCTCGCGGCAGTCGTGGTCGAAGGCGATGGGGTCCTCGCCCCTGTGGATCAGGTCCTCGTTGACCACGTCCAGCAGCTCGAGGAAGGACATGTCCGGGCTGACGTTGGGGGCCTCGTAGGTCACGAAGCGGCCCGGGGCGGAGGCGTTCTTCTGCCGCCAGACGTTCAGGGTGAGCTTCATCGTCTTGCCGTTGCCACTCACTTGTAGCTCCGCGTCTGAAGGGGAACGTACTCGAAGTCGAGGGGCTCCACGTTCCGAATGGGCTTCTTTCCGTCCCCGGCGTGCTCCCAGGCCGCCACGTGGGCGTACTGGGCGTCGTTGCGGAGCGCCTCGCCCTCCTCGGTCTGGTACTCCTCGCGGAAGTGGGCGCCGCAGGACTCCTCCCGCTCGAGGGCGTCGAGGCACATCAGCTCGCCGAGCTCGAGGAAGTCGGCCACCCGGCCCGCCATCTCCAGGGACTGGTTGAGCTCGGCGCCGCTGCCGGGCACGGTGACGTTGTGCCAGAACTCCTCGCGCAGGGCGGGGATCTGCTGCAGGGCCTCCTCCAGTCCCGCACGGTTGCGGCCCATGCCGCACTTCTCCCACATGATGTGGCCCAGCTCGCGGTGGAACTCGGTGACCGTCCTCTTCCCGGGGATGGAGAGGAGCGTCTTCGTCCTCTCCTCGACCGCCGCCACCGCCGCCCGGGCCTCCGGGTGCTCCTCGTCGAACTTCTCGAACTTGTGAGCGGCGAGGTAGTTGCCGATGGTGTAGGGGATCACGAAGTATCCGTCGGCGAGGCCCTGCATGAGCGCGGAGGCCCCGAGGCGGTTGGCGCCGTGGTCGGAGAAGTTGGCCTCCCCGATCACGTGCAGTCCCGGGATCGTGCTCATGAGGTTGTAGTCCACCCAGAGGCCGCCCATGGTGTAGTGGCTGGCGGGGTAGATCCGCATGGGCACCTCGTACGGGTCCTCGTCGGTGATGCGCTCGTACATGTCGAAGAGGTTCCCGTACTTCTCGCGGATGGCGTCCTGGCCCAGGCGCCCGATGGCGTCGGCGAAGTCCAGGTAGACCCCGCGCTTGCCGGGGCCCACCCCGCGGCCCTCGTCGCACACCCGCTTGGCCGCCCGCGAGGAGACGTCCCGGGGGGCGAGGTTGCCGAAGGTGGGGTAGATGCGCTCGAGGTAGTAGTCGCGCTCGTTCTCCGGGATCTGCCCCGGGGCGCGGGTCTCGTCCGCGCTCTTCGGGACCCAGATCCGGCCGTCGTTCCGGAGCGACTCGCTCATGAGGGTGAGCTTGCTCTGGTACTCGCCGTGGACCGGGATGCAGGTGGGATGGATCTGGGTGAAGCAGGGGTTGGCGAAGGCCGCGCCCTTCTTGTAGGCCCGCCAGGCGGCGGAGCCGTTGCAGCCCTTGGCGTAGGTGGCGAGGTAGAACACGTTGCCGTAGCCGCCCGTGCCCAGCACCACCGCGTCCGCCAGGTGGGTCTCCAGCTTGCCGGTGACCATGTCCCGGGCCACGATTCCCCGGGCCCGGCCGTCGATGAGGATGAGCTCCATCATCTCGTGGCGGGGGAAGATGGCCACCTTGCCGAGGCCCACCTGTCGCATCAGGGCCTGGTAGGCCCCGAGCAGGAGCTGCTGGCCGGTCTGGCCGCGCGCGTAGAAGGTGCGCGAGACCAGCGCTCCCCCGAAGGAGCGGTTGTCGAGGCCTCCCCCGTACTCGCGGGCGAAGGGCACGCCCTGCGCCACGCACTGGTCGATGATGTTGTTCGAGACCTCGGCCAGCCGGTAGACGTTGGCCTCCCGCGCTCGGAAGTCGCCGCCCTTGACGGTGTCGAAGAACAGCCTGAAGACGCTGTCGCCGTCGTTGTGGTAGTTCTTGGCGGCGTTGATCCCGCCTTGGGCGGCGATGGAGTGGGCTCGCCGCGCGCTGTCCTGGTAGCAGAAGACCTTGACGTTGTACCCGAGCTCGGCCATCGAGGCGGCCCCCGCCCCTCCCGCGAGGCCGCTGCCGACGACGATCACGCTGTACTTGCGCTTGTTGGCCGGGTTCACCAGCTTCATCTCGAAGCGGTGCTTCTCCCACTTCTTGTCGATCGGTCCCGAGGGGATGTTGGCATTGAGTTCCATGGTGGCTCCCCCTAGAGGTGGACGATGCCGGTGAGGACGGCCACCGGAATGGAGATGTTGCCGACCACGACGACGCCGGCGACGACCAGGGCGATCACGCGTCGCCAGGGGTTCCAGCGCTCGTGGCTGAGCCCCAGGGTCTGCAGCATGCTCCAGAGACCGTGGTACATGTGCAGCCCCAGCGCGAGCATGGCCAGGATGTAGAAGGCCGACGTGAAGGGGTTCTGGAACCCGATCACCACGTTGCGGTAGACGTCGCTCGCGACGAACTCGGGGTGGGCGGTGCCCAGCGTGAGGTGGGCGAGGTGGTACACGATGAAGGCGGCGAGGATGGGGCCGCTCCACACCATGGTGCGGGAGGCGTAGGTCGACTCACGGGCCTGCCACTGGCGGTACACGACCGGACGGGCCGACCAGTTGCCCAGGGTGAGGGCGGTGGCGGCCCAGATGTGCAGGCCCACCGCGAGCAGCAGCCCGGCCCGGGCCAGCCAGATGCCCTGACCGTGCAGGAAGTGGCGGAGAAACTCCGCGTACTCGTTGAGGGCCGCCGCGCCCAGGTATACCTGAAGGTTTCCGATCATGTGGCCGACGACGAAGCCGAGCAGGATGAGCCCGCTCCCGGCCATGACCACCTTCTTGCCGATCGAGGAGCCGAAGAAGGTCGCTTCGCGCTGCATCTGTTCTCCCGGGAAGGCCCATGCAAGCGGTTGCAGGGTCGAGGTTTTCACGAGGCGGATTCTAGTCCCGCCCGTTGGGGGCTCGCAATGATGCAATTGGACGGTTTCGCGCGGCGCTCCGGGACCGGCCGGACCCGCTCCCCGGGACCCCGGGGGGAGCGAGGACCAGCCGCAGGATGAGGCTCTGGAACGCCGGGTCGGCGTACAGCCCGTGGTGATCGGCGGCCCCGAAGTAGACACGCGCGGCCTCGGGAACCCCGCCGCCGGGCTCGGCGGCGTCCGCGCCGGCGAGATGGGCGGCGAGCACGCTGGAGCGCGTGACCCGGCCGTCGCCGGCCTCGTACATCAGGTCCTGCTCCGGCGTCGTCTTCGGCTCGAAGCGGGGAGGCGTCCCCCGCGGTCCCTCGCCCACCACCGCCCGGGCGAGGGTGGGCAGGCAGTCGCCCCCCACCAGGGTGACCGGGGCCGGGCACGGGGAGTCGAGTCGCCGGGCCAGCGAATCGTGGAAGGCTCGGGCCCGGGCGAGGGCCGCCTTGACGAAGACCCGCTCCGCGGATCGGCGCTCGTCCACGGCGGCCCCGAAAGGAGGCCAGCCGAATCGCTCCCAGGTCCGGGAGTCGAGGAGGTCTCCCTCGACGGGGGCGCCGTGGGCGTCGAGAAGCGCCCGGGCGCCGTCGGGGGGAAGGAGCTGGTAGACGGCGGGCATCCGCGCCACCACCGAGGCGGCCAGCGTGGTGTAGGAGAGACCCACGCGCGAGCCGCCCAGGATCGCGCCGAGCGCGGGCAGCGCTCCGCCGCTCGGGGTGGCCACGAGCAGCGCGCTCGCCACGCGGCGGGCGCCAGCCCAGGTCACGTCCCCGCCCGGCTCGGCCCCGCCGTAGCGCAGGTAGTAGCGCACGACCAGGCCGCCCATGCTGTGGCCGAGGAGATGGAAGCGCGCGGCCGGGTCGCCCCCTGCCTCGGCGATGACGTCGAGGCGCTCGCCCAGCGCCCGGGCGCTCTCGACGAGGTCCCGCCTCCAGTCGTAGGAGAAGACGCTGTAGCGGCGGGGGCCGCCCCCGAGGCCGGGCTCGAACCCCGCGCTCTCGAGGAGCTCGACCAGGTCCGCGTACTCGGTGAAGCCGAAGACGCGGGGCAGGACGGATTCGTTGCCCAGGAGGGGGCCCGGCTCGAGGTCGTCGCGGCTTTCGACGAAGGGGAGCTTGCGGGGGAGGCCCAGGGCGTGGTGGCCGAGGGCGTTGCCGAGGTTGAGCCACGCCACCGTCCCGTCTGGTCGCCGGAGCTGGTTGCCCATGAGGCCGGGCACGATCACGAGGGGGGCGACCTCACGCCCGGCGCCGAGGGCGCGGACGAGGCGCGTGTCCAGCGGGCGTCGACGACTCGTCGCCGCCCAGCCTGCGAAGGCCCCGGTGACGAGCCCGGCCAGGGTCCCGGCCACGAACGGCCACGCGCGGTGCCGCGACACGCCCCCTCCTCGGTGGAGAGCCCCCCTCCGCGAGTATAGCGCCTTCGGCGTTTGCCTCGTCGAGCGCCGCCGGATAGCATGCGGTGTTTCGTACCAGAGCCCAGGCCGCGACGAGCCATGCGAGCAGGGCGGAAAGAGACAGGAAGACACAGGATGCGCCAGACCATCTACGCCCTGCTGCTCGCCACCATCGCCTTCGCGTGGGGCTGCGACAAGAAGGACGCCGCGCCCGCCGAGGGTGAGGCCACGACCGGCACGGAAAGCCTCAGCGAGGACGAGAAGACCATCTACGCCCTCGGCGCCATGCTCGGGCAGCGCGCGGTCCAGCCCCTGCGCCTGAGCGAGGCGGAGCTCGAGGTCCTCCAGAACGGGATCGCCTCGACCGCGCGCGGTGGCGAGCCCGAGTTCTCGGTCGAGGAGTACGGGCCGAAGTTCGAGGCGCTCATGCAGGCCCGGGCCGCCGTGGGCGCGGCCGAGGAGAAGGAGAAGTCGAGGGCCTTCCTCTCCGGGGCGGAGGGCGAGGAGGGCGCGGTCAAGACGGAGTCGGGGCTGGTCTACCGGACGCTGAAGCCGGGCGAAGGGGCGAGCCCCGCGGCCACCGACGTCGTGAAGGTCCACTACCACGGCACCCTCACCGACGGCACGGTGTTCGACAGCTCGCGCGACCGGGGCGAGCCCGTCGAGTTCCCGCTGAACCAGGTCATCCCCTGTTGGACGGAGGGGGTGCAGAAGATGAAGGTGGGCGAGACCGCCCGGCTGGTCTGCCCCTCAGACATCGCCTACGGCGACGGGGGGCGACCGGGGATCCCGCCCGGGGCCACTCTCGTGTTCGAGGTGGAGCTCATCGGCATCCAGGGCCGATAGTGCGTGAGCGCGCGGTGACGGACGCGGTCTCGGCCCGACGGCGCATCGAGCGGGGCGCACGGCCCCGCAGGAGGTTCCGCACGTGAAGATCCACGAGTACCAGGGCAAGGGGGTCCTCGCCCAGTACGGGGTCCCGGTTCCGAGGGGAAGGGTAGCCTACACCGTCTACGAGGCGCTGGAGGCGGCCCGGGGACTCGGCCTCCCGGTGGTGGTGAAGGCCCAGATCCACGCCGGGGGGCGGGGCAAGGGCGGGGGAGTCAAGGTCGCGAGGAGCCTCGACGAGTGCGAGGCCATCACCAAGGCCATGCTGGGCATGACCCTGGTGACGCACCAGACCGGGCCCGAGGGACGGGTGGTGCGGCGCCTCCTGATCGAGGAGGGCATGGACCTCCAAGGGGCGCGGGAGATGTACGTCGCCATCCTCGTCGATCGCGCCACGAGCCGGCCGGTGGTGATGGCCTCCGCCCGGGGAGGAATGGACATCGAGGAAGTGGCGGCGAAGGAACCGGGTGCGATCCTGAAGGAGCACGTGGACCCGGTCGCGGGCTTCCAGCCCTTCCAGGCCCGCAACCTCGCCTCCGGCCTCGGGCTGCGGGGCGAGCTCATCGGAAAGGCCGTGCCCTTCATGACCTCCCTCTACCGGGCCTTCGAGGGATCCGACGCCTCGCTGGTCGAGGTCAACCCCCTGCTGATCACGAAGGCGAACGACCTGATCGCCCTCGACGCGAAGGTCAACTTCGACGACAACGCCCTGTTTCGTCATCCCGATCTCGTGGAGCTCAGGGACTTCAAGGAGGAGGAGGCCCTCGAGGTCGACGCCTCCAAGTACGACCTCAACTACATCAAGCTCGAGGGTGGCAACGTCGGCTGCATGGTGAACGGGGCCGGCCTGGCCATGGCCACGATGGACATCATCAAGCTGGCCGGAGGGAGCCCCGCCAACTTCCTCGACGTGGGCGGTGGAGCCACCGCCGACCAGATCAAGAACGCCTTCCGCATCCTTCTCGCCGACGCCGACGTCAAGGCGGTCCTCATCAACATCTTCGGGGGCATCCTCCGCTGCGACATCCTCGCCGAGGGGGTGATCGCCGCGGTGCGTGACCTCGACGTGAAGGTGCCGGTGGTCGTGAGAATGAAGGGCAACAACGAGGAGACCGGCCGGAAGATGCTCGCCGAGTCCGGCCTCAACTTCGAGACCGCGGACGACATGACGGAGGCGGCCGGGAAGGTCGTCGCGGCGGCGGGAGGTGCCTCATGAGCGTCCTCGTCGGTCGCGACTCGCGGGTCCTGATCCAGGGCATGGGTCGGCACGGGACGTTCCACGCCATCCAGTGCCGGGACTACGGCACCCGGATCGTCGGCGGCACCAAGCCGGGCAAGGGGGGCACCACCCTCGAGGGCTTCCCCCTCTTCGAGACCGTGGCCGAGGCGGTGGAGAAGACCGGGGCCAACGTGAGCGTCGTCTTCGTGCCGCCCGCCGGCGCCGCCGACGCGGTCATGGAGGCCGCGGACGCCGGGATCGGGGTGGTGGTGTGCATCACCGAGGGCATACCGACCCTGGACATGGTCACCGTCTGGGCGTTCCTCGAGGATCGCAAGACCCGGCTCATCGGGCCGAACTGCCCCGGGATCATCACTCCCGGCGAGAAGTGCAAGGTGGGCATCATGCCCGGCCACATCCACATGGGCGGCCGCGTGGGCGTGGTCAGCCGCAGCGGCACCCTGACCTACGAGGCGGTGGCTCAGCTCACCGCTCTGGGCATCGGCCAGTCGAGCTGCATCGGCATCGGCGGCGACCCCATCATCGGGACGACCCACACCGACGCCATGAGGCTGTTCAACGAGGACCCCGGGACCGAGGCCATCGTCATGATCGGGGAGATCGGGGGCAGCGCCGAGGAGGAGGCCGCCGGGTACATCAAGGCCCACGTCAAGAAGCCGGTGGTGGGCTTCATCGCCGGGCAGACCGCGCCCCCGGGCCGCCGCATGGGCCACGCCGGCGCGATCATCGCCGGAGGCAAGGGAACCGCGGCCGAGAAGATGAAGGCGATGGAGGCGGCGGGGATCCGCGTGGTGCAGTCCCCGGCCGACATCGGGGCCGCGGTGGCCGAGGTCCTGAAGAGGTAGCATCGGGCAGGAGCGTCCCGTGAGCGAGCGCACGCTTTCCATCATCAAGCCGGACGCGGTGGCCGCCGGCCACGCCGGCGCGATCCTCTCCCGCCTCGAGAAGGCGGGCTTTCGCATCGTGGCGCTGCGGATGCGGCGTCTCACCCGGTCCGAGGCCGAGGGCTTCTACCACGTGCACCGGGAGCGCCCGTTCTTCGACGACCTGTGCCGCTTCATGTCGTCGGGGCCTTGCCTCACCATGGTCCTCGAGCGCGAGAACGCCATCGCCGGCCTGCGCGAGCTGATGGGGGCCACCGACCCGGCCCAGGCCGCCCCGGCGACGATCCGCAAGGACTTCGCCACCTCGATCGAGGCGAACGCCATCCACGGATCGGACGCCCCGGACACCGCCGCCTTCGAGGTCTTCTACTTCTTCCCCGGGATCGAGCTGCTTCTCTAGTCGCGTTGTCGTTGCGGGTGCGCAGCCGGGCCGTCGCACCCGCGACGGCTTCCCTTGCTCGCCGACGGTGCGCGGTCGGCCCCTCGCACCGCCGACGCCGTCCTCCGGCTCCCGTCCTCGACCTCCACGCCCACCCCGCCGTCCCCTCTGTCCCACGCGCGCCAACGCCCTTCCGCCCACCCTCCCGGACCCCCCGGATACAATGCCCCATTGCCCCGCCCTCCCCTCCCGTCATACTGTCTCCCCTGACTCGGACCCAGTAAGGAGGTCACCCATGGGACGGAGCCGCTGGATCGCACTCGTCGTCGTGGGCATCCTGCCCCTCGCCCTGGCCCTGGCCGGGATCCCCGAGGGCTTCACCCCCCTCTGGAACGGCAAGGACCTGACCGGCTGGCACATCAGCCAGAGCAACCACCACGGTGACAGCAAGGGCTGGGTGGTGAAGGACGGCGTCCTCACCGCGACCCAGGACCGGCCGGGCAACGGGGGAATCCTCCTCACCGACAAGAAGTACGTAGACTTCGAGGTCTCCCTGGAGATCAAGCCCGACTGGGGCTGCGACGGGGGCCTCTTTCTCCGCAGCAACGAGGACGGGGACGCCTACCAGGTGATGATCGACTTCCTCGAGGGCGGCTCGGTGGGGGGCATCTACGGCGAGGGGCTCGAGGGCCTCGATCCGGCGACCAGCGACCAGCGCGTGAACCCGGACTGGAGGAAGCACTGGCGCGAGGACGAGTGGAACACGCTGCGGGCGCGGATCGAGGGCGAGGTTCCGCACATCCAGGTCTGGCTGAACGGCGACAAGATCGTCGACTGGACCGACAGCGCCAACCACGCGGCGGGCGGGGCGACGGAGGGCATGATCGCCCTGCAGATGCACTTCAGCAACCAGAACACGCCGCGGTGGAAGGAAGGCGGGTTCCACCGGTACCGGAACATCGCGGTCCGCGAGCTCGACTGAAAGGGGAGGGGCCACGCAGCGCCGCGACTTCGTGCGGCGAGCCGCATCGGCGAGCGGCGCCAGCTCGTCCTGGGCGCCGCGGGGATCGCCGACCATCGGGCGGTGCTCGACCGCAAGGACGCGGACTCGGTGTCGGGCAGCCGGCCAACCTCGACTGGAAGCTGTCCGCCTCCCACGGCAGCCGATCCCGCCGCCCTTCGCGCCTGCGGAGCTACGGAGCCAGCTTGTTGTACAGCCAGGCGAACAGAGCCCCGCTGATCGCCCCGTCCACGAATCCCCACACGAGGCCCACGACGGCCCCCAGGGCGGAGAAGCTGTAGCCGAGGTAGAAGTTGCCGAGCAGGCTGATGGTGGCGCCACCGGTGCCCATGGCGAGGAGCCACACGGTCGCGAGGAAGACCGCGGCGCCCCACAGGATGCCGGAGGTCAGGGCGAAGGCCTTGACGCTGAGCTTCATCGAACCCTCCTTGACGAGTGCGGCGCCACACTATCACCGCGGCCTCGTTTCTCATCGGGTTTCTTTCGCCCGGTTCCGGCCTGCTTCCCGGCTCGGTCACCCGTTCCCCTGATCGACCGCTTCTTCCCCGGATCGACCGCTCGTTCCCATACCTGCAGCTCTCGGCCCCACGGGGCCCCTCGCCTAGAATGGGGGGGTGACCGAGCTGCAGCCCCTGGGTCGCCTGCTGATCGTGGTCGGCCTCGTGATCGCGGGTTTGGGCCTGGTGCTGTCGCTGGGAGGTCGGATCCCGGGCCTGGGCCGCCTCCCTGGCGACATCGTCATCGAGCGGGGCGGCTTCCGGTTCTACCTCCCCCTCGCCACCTCGATCCTCCTCAGCCTGGTCCTGACCGGCGTCCTCTGGCTCCTGCGACGCTAGGATGGCGAGTGACCCCGCGTCCGGGTGTCCTCCTTCCTCTGCACTTCGACCCCGTGTGCACAGAGCTGCCTGACACTTCACCCGAAGTCCAAGGGGCTATATAGTCTTTCGCGCGGACAGACTCTCGCGGGAGGTTGGACCGTGGCGCTGGCTTCCGGAACACGCCTCGGCCCCTATGAGATCCTCGAGCCCCTCGGGGCCGGGGGGATGGGGGAGGTCTACCGGGCCCGGGACACGCGGCTCGACCGCACCGTCGCCGTCAAGGTCCTCCCACACGATCTCGCCGCCGACCCTCAGCTGAAGGCGCGCTTCGAGCGCGAGGCCCGGGCGATCTCCGCGCTGGCTCATCCGAACATCTGCACGCTGCACGACGTCGGCGAGCAGGACGGGCAGACCTTCCTGGTGATGGAGCACCTCGTCGGCCAGACGCTGGCCGAGCGCCTCAAGAAGGGACCGCTGCCGGCTCGACCAGGCCCTCGAGGTCGCCACCCAGGTCGCAGACGCACTCGCCGCGGCGCACACAGCAGGGCATCGTCCACCGCGACCTGAAGCCCGGCAACGTCATGCTGACGAAGACGGGGGCGCGGCTCCTCGACTTCGGGCTGGCACGGCTCACCGGCCACGGAGAGCAGCCGGCGGTCGAGAGCCTGACCTCCGCCCCCACGAGGCAGGCCCCGCTCACCGGGCAGGGGACGATCCTCGGCACCCTGCCCTACATGGCCCCGGAGCAGATCGAAGGGAAGCCGGCCGACGCGCGCACCGACCTCTGGGCGCTCGGCACGATCCTCTACGAGATGGTGACGGGCACGCGCGCGTTCGAGGCCTCGACACCCGTGAGCCTGGTGGGTGCGATCCTGGAGCGGGAGCCGGCGCCGCTCAGGGAACGCCAGCCCCTGACGCCGCCGTCACTCGAACGTCTCGTTCGACGCTGTCTGGCCAAGGATCCCGACGAGCGCTGGGACACGGCGCACGACGTGGCCGTCCGCCTGCGGGAGATCGCCGAGGCGGACACGGAGTCCGAAGTCCGCCGAATGGCCCCCATCAGGCGTCGCTGGACGATCCCGGCGATGGTCGCTCTTGCGGTCGTGGCCTTCGTGGCCGGAATCCTGGCCGAACGTCTGTGGCTGCGGAGTCCGGAGAGCTCTCGCGCGGCGCCGGTCGTGCGCAGCGAGATCGACCTGACCGCCGACCGGCCGCTGCGGAGCCCCTTCCCCAGGGATCATCCCTTTCGGAGGGAGTTGGCTCTCAGTCGGGACGGCACACTCCTCGTGTGGGCCGGCCGACCGGACGACGACTGGACCAGGAACCCGCTCCATCTGCGGCGGATGACCACCGGCGAGGTGACGCGCCTCCCCGGGACGGAGAGGGCCTCTCAACCCTTCTTCTCTCCCGACGGGCGCTGGGTGGGTTTCTCGGCGCTGGGCTCGGGGCCAGGGTCCGGCTGCGCAAGGTCCCCGTCGAGGGAGGGCTCGCCGTCGATCTCGCCGAGCTCTCCGGACTACCAATGGGGGCCTCATGGGAAGCGGACGGGAGGATCCTGCTCGGTTCGGTTCGCGGGGGTATTCAGGGGGTGCCCGCCGAGGGGGGCCCTCCCCGTGAGGTCACCACCGTCGATCGTGCCCGCGAGAGCGGCCATCGCTTTCCCTCGGTCCTTCCCGGCGGCCGCACGCTCCTCTTCACGACGATGCCGACCGACATCGGCGGGAAGGCCCGGATCGAGGCCGTCTCGCTCGCCAGCGGGGAGCGCACGGTCGTGGTCGAGGACGGCACGGATGCCCGGTATCTCCCGACGGGCCACCTTGTCTTCATGAGAAGAGGCGTCCTGATGGCCGCGCCCTTCGACCTCGAGCGGCTGGAGCTGGCGGCCCCGGCGGTCCCGGTCGTCGAGGGTGTCTCTCAGGCCGTGCATGGAGGTCGAGGAGGCCGGCCTGTTCGCCGTGTCGGACTCAGGGCTTCTCGTCTACACGCCGGGGGGCATCTACGAAGAGCAACCGATCGAGCTGGTTCTCGTCGACGAGGCCGGTCGCGCCGAGCCGCTCCCGGGATTCGACAAGCCGCTCGTCAGCCCCCAGGTCCGGTACTCGCCCGACGGCCGCCAGCTGGTCTTCGTGGAGAGAGCGCGCAGCGGCCTCCTCTGGCTCTTCGACGTCGAGCGTCACACGTATCGCGCCCTCTCGGACCGAGGCATTGCCGGGGCGCCCCGGTGGAGCCCGGACGGGAGCCGGCTGGTGGTGTCCTGGTCGGAGGCGGGACCGTTCCACCTCTGGATGCTGCCCGCCGGTGGCGGCCAGTGGGAGCGCCTCACCGAGGGCGAACGTCACGACTGGGCGCCGTCGTGGAGCCCGGACGGGCGGTTCCTGGCGTTCGAGCGAGCCGGCGACATATTCGTTTACCGCTTCGAGGACCACCAGGCCGTCCCGTTCGTGGCTACGGGGAGTCGTGAGATGTTGCCCGAGTTCTCGCCGGACGGCCGCTGGCTGGCCTACACCTCCAACGAGAGCGGTCGGGACGAGGTCTACGTCACGTCCTTTCCCGACCGGGAGCGGACGCTCACGGTGTCTCCGCAGGGCGGCATGGCGCCCGCCTGGTCCCGCGATGGGAGCCGGCTCTTCTACTACTCGCTTGCGTCGCCTGGGGGCAGGTCCTCAATGATGGCCGTCCCCGTGCGGCACGACCCCGAGCTGTCGCTGGGGTCACCCACCGAGCTCTTCCCGCTGCCTGAGCGTTTCCTAAGCATGAGCGTTGCGCGGACCTACGAGCTGCACCCGGATGGCCGGCGGTTCCTCGTCGGGGTCTGGGGAGAGCAGAAGTCCACCCCGCCGATCACGCGCCTCGAGCTCGTCCACAACTGGTTCGCCGAGCTCGAGCGTCTGAGCCCCACGCCTTGACATGCGAATCCGATGAAACCATCATCATCACATGTCCACTCTGGTCCAGATCCGGAACGTCCCGCGGGACCTGCACCGCCGGCTGAAGGCCCGCGCGGCAATGGCCGGCATGTCCATGTCGGAGTACGCGCTCCGGGAGCTGCGCAAGGCCCTCGAACGTCCGACACGGGAGGAGATTCTCGAGCGCCTGGCGAGCCGGCCGACGCGCCGGCTGAAGAGACCCGCCGCCGACGTGATTCGCGCCGAGCGTGACTCTCGGTGATCGTGCTGGACGCCTCGGCAGTCCTGGAACTCCTGCTCGGGACGTCGCTGGGACGAGAGGTCGCTGAGCGAATCGCCGATCCCGCCGTCGGGCTGCACGCGCCGCACCTCGTCGACGTTGAGGTCACCCAGGCGCTCCGGCGCTACGCGAGGGGCGGCGAGATCGACGAGGCTGCGGCCACGGTCGCCCTCGACGATCTGCGCGCCCTGGACCTGGAGCGCCACGCGCACGAGCCGCTGTTGACGCGGGTGTGGGAGCTTCGAGTGAACCTCACGGCCTACGATGCCGCGTACGTGGCCCTCGCCGAGGCCCTCGAGGCGAGGCTCCTGACCTGCGACGGTCGGATCGCCCGTGCGCCAGGAGTGCGAGGGCGCGTCGACGTCGTGGGCCGGGCCTGAGCGGCCGTTTGCCCCCTCGCCGCTTCCGTGGAATCCTAGCCGGCCAGCCCGAACAGCAGGAGGAAGCAGGATGGCGGTCAAGCCCGACACGTGGATCCGGAAGATGGCGACCGAGCACGGGATGATCGAGCCGTTTACGGAGAAGCAGGTTCGCGAGGGGGTCATCTCCTACGGGCTCTCGTCCTACGGCTACGACGTGCGCATCGCCGACGAGTTCAAGATCTTCACCAACATCAACCACATGGTGGTGGACCCCAAGGACTTCGACCCGCGCTCCTTCGTGGACTTCCGGGGAGAGCAGTGCATCATCCCTCCGAACTCCTTCGCCCTCGCCCGGACCGTGGAGCGTTTCAAGGTTCCTCGCGACGTGATCGTGGTCTGCCTGGGCAAGTCGACCTATGCGCGCTGCGGGATCATCGTCAACGTGACCCCTCTCGAGCCGGAGTGGGAGGGGATCGTCACCCTCGAGGTCTCCAACACCACTCCGCTCCCCGCCCGCATCTACGCGGGGGAGGGGATCGCCCAGATGCTCTTCTTCCAGAGCGACGAGCCCTGCGAGACGTCCTACGCCGACAAGAAGGGGAAGTACCAGTCGCAGGACGGGCTCACGCTGCCGCGCCTGTAGCGGCCGGGAGGGATCGGGCATGGTCCACGAAACCGTCGTCCTCGAGGGGCACCTCATCGACTCCGACATCATGCGCCGGGTCTTCGACCGGGTGGTCGAGGGCGGGGGGGCGTTCGAGGTCCAGGAGTTCCGGGTCGGCCGCACCAACGAGGAGGCCTCCTACGCGCGGATCGACGTCCGCGCCGGGGATCCCGAGGCCCTCGAGGCGATCGTGGAGAGCCTGCGCTACATCGGGGCAGTCTCGGAAGGGGGGCCCGGCGACTGCGTCTTCGCCCCCGCCGAGGCCGACGGGATCCTGCCCGACGAGTTCTACTCCACCGCCAACTTCGACACGTGGGTCCGCGTCGAGGGGAAGTGGCGGCCCGCCGCGGACCAGAGGATGGACTGCGCCCTCGTCCTCCGAGAGGGCGCCCCGCGCTGTGTCAAGCAGGGCAAGGTGAAGAAGGGTGAGCCCGTCGCCTTGCGGGGCGCGGGAATCCGGGTGCGTCCCCCCGAGCGCAGCCGTGACTACTCGGTCTTCGGATTCATGGCCAACGACGTCTCCGCGGAGGTCAACAAGACGATCGCGGTGGCGGGGGCGGCCCGGGAGATGAGGCGGGTCAGGGAGGCCGGCGAGAAGATCGTGATCGTGGCCGGGCCCGCCGTCGTCCACTCGGGAGGCGACGTCCACCTCGCCCGCCTGGTCCGCGAGGGCTGGGTCGACGTGATCCTCACCGGCAACGCCTTCGCCGTCCACGACCTGGAGAAGTCGATCCTCAAGACGAGCCTCGGCGTCTGCCAGATGAGCGGCCGCGCGGTGGAGGGCGGCAGCCGGCACCACCTCTTCGCGATCAACGCCGTCAACCGCGTCGGGGGGATCCGTCCGGCGGTCGAGCAGGGTGTCGTGACCTCGGGGGTGATGTACGAGGCGGTAAAGAAGGGGATCCCGGTCGTCCTCGCCGGCTCGATCCGCGACGACGGGCCGCTTACGGACACCATCACCGACGTCGTCGCCGCGCAGGGGGCCTACATCGAGGCCCTGGAGGGGGCCGGGGTCTGCCTCATGCTGGCCTCGGCTCTCCACTCGATCGCGGTGGGGAACCTGCTCCCGGCGCGGGTGCGCACGGTGTGCGTGGACATGACGGAGTCGGTCCCGGTGAAGCTGTCGAACCGGGGCACGATGCAGGCCATCGGCCTGGTCACCGACGTGGGCTTCTTCCTCGAAGCCCTGGCCGCCGAGTTCTGAGGTCTACTCCTCGGCCATGAAGGGGTAGCGGAAGTCCCGGGCCGGGTTGAAGGTCTCCTTCACCGTCCGGGCGCTGACCCAGCGCATCAGGTTCATCTTGGATCCGGCCTTGTCGTTGGTGCCCGAGCCCCGCGCTCCGCCGAAGGGCTGTTGGCCGACCACCGCCGCCGTGGGCTTGTCGTTCATGTAGAAGTTGCCGGCGGCGCCGCGGAGCGCCGCTGCCGCCTGGCGCAGGCCCTCGCGGTCGTCCGAGAAGACGGCGCCGGTCAGGGCGTAGGGGGAGGTCTCGTCCACCAGCTTGAGCGTCTCCTCCCACTTGTCGTCGTCGTAGACGTAGGCGGTGACCACGGGCCCGAAGATCTCCTCGCACAGCAGTCGGTGGCCCGGATCCCCGGTCTCCACCAGCGTGGGCTCGATGAAGTAGCCCTTCCTGGAGTCGGTGCCCCCGCCGGCCAGGATCTTCGCGTTCTTCCTGGCCTCGTCCAGGTAGGCGGTGATGCCGTCGAAGGCCTTCTTGTCGATCACCGCGCACATGAAGTTCCGGAAGTCCCGGGGATCGCCCATCTTGATCTCGCCGATCATGCCCACAATCCGGTCCCGGATGTCCTTCCACAACGACCTCGGCACGTAGATCCGGCTGGCCGCCGAGCACTTCTGGCCCTGGTACTCGTAGCCGCCCCGGACGGTGGCCACCGCGAAGGCCTGGGGGTCGGCCGAGGGGTGGGCGACGATGAAGTCCTTGCCGCCCGTCTCGCCCACGATGCGCGGGTAGGACCGGTAGCGTGACATGTTCCGGCCGATCGTCTCCCACATGGAGTTGAAGACCGCGGTGGAGCCCGTGAAGTGCACGCCGGCGAGGTCGCGGTGGGTGAGCACCGCGTCGGCCACCTCCGCCCCTCGTCCGGGGACGAAGTTGACGACCCCGGGGGGCAGACCCGCCGCCTCCAGGAGCCGCATGATGAAGTAGGCGCTGGGGATGGCCGCGGAGGCCGGCTTCCAGACCACGGTGTTGCCCATGAGGGCGGGGGCGGTGGGCAGGTTTCCGGCGATGGAGGCGAAGTTGAAAGGCGTCAGGGCGAAGACGAAGCCCTCGAGGGGCCGGTAGTCGACCTGGTTCCACATCGCCGCGCTGGACAGAGGCTGCTCGCCGAACAGCTCCTGCGCGTAGTGGGGGTTGAAGCGCCAGAAGTCGACCAGCTCGCAGGCGGCGTCGATCTCGGCCTGGAAGGCGGTCTTGGACTGGCCGAGCATGGTGGCCGCGTTCAGGGTGTCGCGCCAGGTCGTGGCCAGCAGCTCCGCCGCCTTGAGGAAGACCGCGGCGCGCTCCTCCCAGGGCCAGCGGGCCCACTCCCGGCGAGCCCGGGCCGCCGCCTCGACGGCCTGGACGACGTGCTCCTTCGATGCCCGGTGCCAGTCGGCCAGGACGTGGCCGTGGTCATGGGGCATCACCGCCTGGGCGACGTCCCCCGTCTTGATCTCCTGGCCGCCGATGATCAGCGGGACCTCGATGCGCTCGGAGGCCATGGCGTCGAGCCGGGCCTTGAGCGAGGCCTTCTCCGCCGAGCCGGGGGCGTAGGGGCGGATGGGGTCGTTGACCGGCGGGGGGACCCGACGGATTCCGTTGAAGCCGAAGTCGCTGGACACGGGAGCTTCCTTTCGCGAGAGAGCCGAGACCGCAGGCGGCGCCGCGCGCGTGAGGGCGGGCCCACGGGGACGATAGCCGATCCTTTCGGAGGGGGTCAACGCCCGCCGCCGGACGCCTTATAGTGGTTGGTGCGCCCATGAGCCTGCGGTCCCGAGTCCTGCCGCCCCTGGCCCTCGTCGCCGGCAGCGTGGGGCTCACCCTGCTCGTCCTCGAGATCGGCTTCCGGCTGGCCCACGTGCCGGTGGGCACCGTCCAGATCAACCGCGCCACGGTGCGGAAGAGCGCAAACCCTCGCCTGCGCTTCGAGCTTCGCCCCGGCGGCGTGGCCCGGGCCGAGGTCGAGTACCGGGTGAACGGCGAGGGGCTCCGGGGCCCCGAGGTGGCCCGAGAGAAGCCGGACGGCGTCCGGCGGGTGGCGGTCCTGGGGGATTCCATCGCCTTCGGCTACTGGGTCGCGGAGGAGGACGCCTTCCCGCGGCAGCTCGAGTCCATGCTCAACGAGGTCCGGGGCGACGGACCGCGCGTCGAGGTCCTGGACTTCGGTGTCCCCGGCTACAACCTGGCCCAGGAGACCGAGATGCTGCGCTCCCGGGCCCTCGCCTTCGAGCCGGACGTGGTGGTGGTGGCCTTCTGCCTCAACGACCTCGAGGGCCTCTTCTCCTACGAGCTCGGCCTCGTGCAGGAACGGGCCGCGCGCCGCGGCTCCCTCCTCGGGCGGCTCCGCGAGGGGGTGGTCGCGCACTCCCGCCTGTTCGCGTGGTTCGAGTACCGCCTGGCCGAGCGCGACGCCCGCCGCGACTTCGTCCGCGTCCGCAACCCCCTCTTCGGGCAGCAGTACGAGCAGGCGCTGGAGAAGCAGAAGAGGGCGCTGGCCGGCCGCTTCGCGGTCGTGGAGGCGCTGCTCGCCCCGCGGGGCATCGAGGGCGTGGTCGCGGTCTTCCCCTCGCTCACCGGCAGCTGGGCCAGCTACCCGCACGAGGGCCTGCACCGGGCGGTGGTGGAGGCGGCGGAAGGGGCGGGTCTGCTGGCGGTGGACCTCTTCCCGTGCTACGCGGGCTATCACTACCGCAAGGTCCGGGTGGACGTCGTCCATCCGAACCCGATGGGCCACCGGGTGGCCGCCCACGCCATTCGCGACGCGCTCTGTGCGCACCGGATCCTGTGCTCGGGACCGGTGAGGGGGGAAGCGACCTGCCGCGACTATCGGGAGGAGGACTTCCCGGCGGTGCGGGGGTACTGAAGCTCCCGCCTTTACCGACGCGCGGCCTCCGCGTAGGCTTCACCGCGTGCCGTCGCCCCCCCAGCTGAGCGTGGTCATCCCCGCCCACGACGAGGCCCCCAACCTCCGGGTCCTCCTCCCGCAGCTGCGCTCCATCCTCGACGGCCTCGGGGTGGGGAGCGAGGTCCTGGTCGTGGTGAGGGAGGACGACCCGGAAACACGCGCCGCCTGCGGGGGAGGGCTCGCCACCGTGCTGTGCCAGAGCGCGCCGGGCTACGGCGGGGCCCTGCGGGCCGGCTTCGCCCGGGCCCGGGGGAGCCACGTCCTGACCATGGACGCGGACCTCAGCCATCCGCCGACCTTCGCCGCCGACCTGTGGGGGCAGCGCCACACGGCGGAGATCCTGATCGCCTCGCGCTACGTCGAGGGCGGAAGCGCGCGGATGCCCGCGGCCCGGGCGCTGCTGAGCCGGGTGCTCAACCGCTTCTTCGCCTGGGGCCTCGGGGTGCCGCTGCGCGACCTCTCCAGCGGGTTCCGCCTCTACCGGAAGAGCGCGCTGGCCGTGGACACGGTGGTGGCTCGGGACTTCGACGTCCTTCCGGAGATTCTGATCCGGGCGTACACGAACGGGTGGCGGGTCCGAGAGATCCCCTTCCGCTACGAGCCCCGGGTGCACGGCTCGTCCAACGCGCGGATCGTCCCTTTCGGCCTGGCCTACCTGAGAACCTTCCGGCGCCTGTGGGCCACGCGCAACGACGTCGGGGCCGCCGACTACGAGGACCGGGCCTTCGACAGCCGCCACCCGCCCCAGCGCTATTGGCAGCGGATGCGGCACCGTCACATTCGCGGTCTGCTGGGGCCGGCCCCGAGGGTGTTGGACGTCGGGTGCGGGTCGAGCCGTCTCCTCGGGGCGCTGCCCGCGCACAGCGTCGGCCTGGACCTCCTGGTCGGGAAGCTTCGCCGGGCCCGCAGGTTCGGGCGCTCCCTGGTCCAGGCCGACGCGGTGGGCTTGCCGTTTCGCGACGGCGCGTTCGATGCGGTGGTCGCGTCGCAGGTCGTGGAGCGGCTCCCGCCCGGCGGGCACGCCCTGACCGAGATGGCGCGCGTGCTCCGCCCCGGTGGCCGGCTGATCCTCGCGACCCCCGACTACGGGCGCCGCCGCTGGCGCTTCCTCGGCGCGCTGTACTCCCGCATCGTCCCGGGTGCCGGCGACCACCCCCCCCTGGCCCGCTACTCCCGCCCCCAGCTGGTGGCCGAGGTCGAGTCCCGGGGCCTCACTCTCGACGACGAGCGCCACATCCTCGGCGCCGAGATGATCCTTTCCTACCGCAAGGGAGCGCAATAGGGGTCAGGTCCCAAACGTTGCGCGAGGGGCGCATTTTGTCCTCTGGAGAGGACGGAATGCAACGAGCGGGACCTGACCCCTACTGTTGCATGTGGCCTTTGCCCCAGGTCCAGCCGAAGCTCAGGCCGATCTGGAGGGCGCGGTAGCTCTTCGAGCCGGAGAGCTCCTGGGAGAAGTCGGCGGGCAGCTCCGCGCCGAAGACGGCCCCGAGCACGAAGCTGTTGCCGATGCGGAAATCCGCGCCGGCCGAGAGGTAGGCCCCGGGAACGGCGAGGACCTTGTTCTCCACGAGGGTGCCGGGCCATCCCGTGGACGTGACGGTGCCGGTGCCGATGTAGGGGCCGAGCTGGGCCGTGACGTGGGGTCGCACGCTCGACCTCGGGTTCCTCGTGGGGCTCCAACGCACCCCCACCAGGAACGCGGAGATGCTCGTGGTCTCGGTGCGGGTTCCCGGGACACCGACATAGGTGCTGACGTCCACCGCGCGGCCCATGCCGGTGAGGGCGAGGGCGAGGTCCTCGCGGAACCACCGGTAGTAGTCGAGCCCTCCGCCGAACCCCTGGACCGACGTCTCCACGACCCCGCCCGGCTGGGAGACCGAGGCCCAGCCGTTGTCCTGCCGCGATATCGTCCACCGCAGGTCGAGGCGGTGGCGCCCGTCGAAGGGGCGGGGCCCGGGCGGGGTGTCCGAGGGGCCCCGGGACGTGGTCTCCCGGCGCTCGGTGGCCGCCATCCGGTCCGGGCCCACGACCACCTGCGCCCCCTCGGCGACCTCGGTGGTCGCGCTCATCCCGCCGGCCTCCAGGTTGCAGTGGACGCGGTAGGCGCCGGGCTCGAGGCCGAGCTGGACGGTGCGCCCCGGCGTCTTCTGCAGCTCGACCACGAGCTGGTCGGCGGCGTTGCGGACGAAGCAGCGTCCCTCCAGACCCTCGGAGAGCACGAGGCGGGCCGAGGTCTGGCGCACGTCGGTCATCACCACGTCGCCCGTGCCCGAGAGCTGGATGTCGTACGCGGGGTGCTGGGCCCCGCCCCGCGTGTCGGTCGTGCCCCCGAGCGTCTCGTGGAAGGCGAACTGGTAGGCCTCGTTCAGCGTCACCTTGCCGTCGCCCGACACGTCGGCCGCGCCCCGCAGGCCGGACGTCAGGTAGTGCGTGAAGAAGCTGCCTCCGAGGCCCTCCGACTCCTGCGCCACCTCGTCGTCCGAGCTCGAGGTCAGGAAGGCGTGGCCGCGCATCTCGGAGGACTCGTCGGCCAGGAAGGGCGGCCGCCTCTTCCCGCCCTTGAGGCGGGTGATGGCCCCCGAGGCGCAGGCGTCGAGGACGGCAATCCTCACGTCCGCCGGGACCGCGTCCATGCGGTCGCGCAGGGAGCGGTACGAGTACCGGTCCTCGCGGAGCAACAGGCCCTTCTCGTCGGCGTGGCCCGAGTAGTAGAAGAGGAACTCGGTCCGGCGTGGCGCGGCGGCCGGACCACGCCGGTCGTCCCGCGTCCGCCGGCGCAGGGTGTCGAGCGCCTTCTCCAGCTCGCCCACCGTGGGCTGCTCGAGAACGATGGTGTCGCGCTCGTCGACGCCGCCGAGCTCCTGGAGGACCCCGGCGAAGCGGGCCGCGTCGGACACGGCGTAGCGCAGGGTGGGGCGGTCCCGCCCGCCCTGGTTCGCCCCGGCCACGAGGGCGTAGCGTCGCACCACGTCGGCGCCGAGGGTGTCCGCGACCCCGAGCAGCAGGGCGCAGGCGGTGAGCAGTCTGAGCGTCGTCATGACACCGGCTCCTTGGCCAGGGTGAAGACCGATTGCTCGAGACCGGCCGGGATCTCGAGGAGGGGCGGCGCGGTCTCGGAGCCCGCCGTCGCGACCTCCCGAGCGGCCTCGCGCACGGGCTCCAGGGAGAACGGCTCGTCGGCGGTGACGAGGTAGAAGCGCTCCCACCGCGGGGCGTCGTCGAGCTCGTAGGAGAAGTCCAGCAGCACCGTTCCCCGGGTGTCGAGGGGCGCCGCGCGCTGCCCGGAGCGGGGCAGGTGCTGGGTCACGTGGCCGCTGCCGTCGGTGGAGAGGATGGCCCCGTAGGCCCGGCCCGCGGCCCGGTAGCCGATGCGGATGAGGTCTCCCCGCGCCGCGACGGCGCCGGGGCCGAGGTGCTCGCTGCCGGTGTCGGTCTTGCGGTAGACCACGAGCCCCGCGTCGCCTCCCTTCAGGCGCACGGTGTGGTCCGGCGCGGGAGGGCGCACCACGCCGACCTCCACCGCGAGGACGACCGCGGCGGCAGCCAGCGCCGGGACCAGCCATCTCCGCGTCCGCCGCCCCGGCGCGGTCTCGCCCCTCGCGACCCCGGCGGCGCGGGCCTGCTCGCGGACGCGCTCGCCCATCAGGGGGGCGGGATATCGACGGGCGATCTCCACGTCGGAGCGCTCCAGGGCGCCGAGGCGGTCCCGAAGCCCGGGATCGAGCGCCAGGAGCCGCTCGATGCGCCCCGCCTCGTCTTCCGGGAGCTCCCCGAGCCGGTAGCGTTCCAGAGAGAGATCGGGAACCGTCGCGTCGTTCGGGCGGGTCATGAGGCCTCCATCTGCTGCAGGGTGCGGCGCAGGCCGCGCAGGCGCTTCCGCACCCCGGAGACGGACAGGCCCACCTCGCGGGCGGTCTGCTCCAGGGTGAGCCCGTCGACGAAGTGGAGCACCGCGATCAGGCGGGTGGAGTCCTGGTGCCGGGCGAAGAGCCGTCGGAGCGTGAAGCGGGCCTCAGCCTGGGGGCCGGGGTCCTCGAGGCGGGCCAGCCGCACGAGGGTCTCGTCCTCCACCGTCTCCGGGGCGGCTCGGCGGTCCCTGAGGCGGTTGAGGCAGAGGTTCGTGGCCATCTTCCACAGCAGGCTCGAGGGGTAGCGCACCTCGAGGTGCGACCGGCGGCGGAGAAGCTGGACGAACACGTCCTGGGTCACGTCGAGAGCCTCCTCCTCGTCGCGGAGCAACTGGCGGCAGCGCCGCAGGACGAGGCCGCCATACCGGGTCCAGAGCCCCTCGACGTCCACGTCCTGCTCGGCCATCTCGCTCATGAGACACCCCGGGAGCCGGGATCTGTCACCTCGGCAGGAGGCGGAGGATTCGGCCCGATTGTCGCGATCATTGGCCTTGGGGGCGATGGGTCCACTCGCGCGGCCCCGCGAGCCCGTGGCTCTCACCAGACAAGACGGCGCACGCCCCGTGTTCGTTTCCTGGCCCCTTCGTTCTGCTAGACTGCCCCTTTTTGGGAGACCAGGTGATCCGCGGAGACAAGGGTGTCCGGCCCACGCTGGGGGAGGAGGGGCGGTGAAGATCCGGGCGGTGCGCGGGACCCGGGACATCCTGCCCGACGACGTCGCGGCGTGGCAGACGCTGGAGCGGGCGGCCCACGGCCTTCTGGGCCGCTACGGGTACCGGGAGATCCGGACCCCGGTCTTCGAGGAGACGGAGCTGTTCGCCCGAGGCATCGGAGCCGAGACCGACATCGTCTCGAAGGAGATGTACACCTTCGACGACCGCGACGGCTCGTCCCTCACCCTCCGGCCCGAGGCCACGGCCGGCATCGTGCGCGCGGTCATCGAGCACAACCTGATGAATGCCGACCCCGCGCTCAAGGTGTACGCCCTCGGCCCCATGTTCCGGCGCGAGCGGCCCCAGAAGGGCCGCTTCCGGCAGTTTCACCAGCTCGACGTGGAGGCCTTCGGCTTCACGAGCCCCACCATCGACGCGGAGATGATCGAGGTCGCGATCGGGTACCTCGAGGCTTGCGGCGTCCGCGAGCACGAGCTCGTCCTGAACTCCGTGGGCGATGTCAACTGCCGCCCGGCGTACGTGGAGACACTCCGCAAGGCGCTGCGGGAGCGGGCGTCCGCTCTGTGTGGCGACTGCCAGCGCCGGATCGAGACGAACCCCCTGCGGGTCCTCGACTGCAAGGTCCCCGGCGACCAGGAGATCATCGAGGGCCTCCCGAAGATCACCGGACACCTCTGCGCCGAGTGCCGCGACCACTTCGCCGAGGTGCGCCGGCAGCTCGAGGTCCTGGGGATCCCGTACCGGCTGAGCCACCGCCTGGTGCGCGGGCTCGACTACTACGTGCGCACCACCTTCGAGGTCTCGAGCGGGGCGCTCGGGGCGCAGAGCAGCGTCCTCGGCGGCGGACGCTACGACGGTCTCGTCCGCGACCTCGGTGGGCCGGACGTGGCCGGCACCGGGTTCGCGGTGGGGCTGGAGCGCCTGGCCCTTCTCGCCCCGGCGCCCGAGGGCGCGCGGCGCTGCGACGTGTTCCTCGCCCCGCTGACGGCGGCGGCCCTCGACCCCGCCCTCGTCCTCCAGCGGGACCTGAGGCAGGCCGGGCTCAAGGCGATGCTCGACCCCGAGGGGCGCAGCTTCAAGTCCCGCATGAAGCAGGCGAACAAGCTCGGCGCCCGCTTCGTGGCCATTCTCGGCGACGACGAGATCGCGCGCGGGGTGTGGACGGTCCGGGACATGGAGAGGTCGGAGCAGGAGGACGTGCCGGAGGGACGGGTCCTCGAGCACCTGAAGGAGAAGACGAATGGCTGAGAGCCTGGGCGACCTCACCCGCACCCACTACTGCGGGGAGCTGCGGCCCGAGCACGTGGGACAGACGGTGACCCTCATGGGGTGGGCGGCCACCCGCCGCGACCTCGGGGGAGTCATCTTCATCGACCTGCGCGATCGCGATGGGATCTGCCAGGTGGTGGCCCGGCCCGAGGTCTCGGAGACGGCCCACGACGCCGCGGACGGCGTGCGCAGCGAGTACGTCCTCGCGGTGGTGGGGGAGGTCGCGAGGCGGTCCGAGGACACGGTGAACCCCGCCCTCCCGACCGGTCAGGTCGAGGTCGAGGTGCAGGAGATCCGCGTCCTCAACGAGGCCCGCACCCCCGTCTTTCCCATCGAGGACGACATCGACACCAGCGAGGAGGTCCGCCTCAAGTACCGCTACCTGGACCTGCGCCGCCCGAAGATGCAGGAGAACATGAGGCTGCGGCACCGGGTCACGATGGAGATCCGCCGCTACATGGACGAGCAGGGGTTCCTCGACGTGGAGACCCCGGTCCTGGCCAAGTCCACCCCGGAGGGGGCCCGGGACTACCTCGTCCCCTCCCGGGTCCACCACGGGAGCTTCTACGCGCTCCCCCAGTCACCGCAGCTGTTCAAGCAGCTCCTGATGATCGCGGGCTTCGACCGCTACTACCAGATCCCGCGCTGCTTCCGCGACGAGGACCTGCGGGCCGACCGCCAGCCGGAGTTCACCCAGGTCGACGTGGAGGTCTCCTTCGCCCGGGAGGAGACGATCTACGACCTCATGGAGCCGCTCTTCCAGCGCCTGGTCAGGCTCCTCGGGGTGGAGGTGCCGCGTCCCTTCCCCCGCATGGAATACGCCGAGGCCCTGGAGCGGTACGGCTCGGACAAGCCCGACCTCCGCTTCGGGATGCCCATCACCGACGTCAGCGAGGAGATGGCGACCCTCGGGCTGCTCACCTTTCCCGACCTCATCAAGGAGGGGGCCCGGGCCCGGGCCATCGCCCTTCCGGCCTCCGCCGGCGTCTCCGGAATGCGCCTGAGGAAGATCAACGAGGAGGTGTGGCTCGGCCGCATCGTGCCCGACGCCCGGGGCAGCAAGCGCAACCTCTTCACCCTGAAGGCGACCGACGAGGCCGTGGCCAACCTCGCGAAGAAGGGGGCCAGCGAGGAGGTCGCCCGCCGCATGCTCGAGAAGGTGGGAGCGGGCAGGGACGACGTCCTCCTGGTGGGCGTCGACCAGCCGGAGCCGGTCTCGATGGCCATGGGCATCCTGCGCCTGTCCATGGGCCGGGAGCTGAAGCTGGTCGACGAGAAGGCCTTCCGCTTCCTCTGGGTCACGGGCTTCCCCCTCGTGGAGTTCGACAAGAACGAGAAGCGGTGGGCGAGCCTTCACCACCCCTTCACCTCCCCGGCGCCGGAGGACCTGCCGCTCCTGGACACCGACCCGGGGAAGGCCCGGGCCCGGGCCTACGACCTCGTCCTCAACGGGAGCGAGGTCGGCGGGGGCAGCATCCGAATCCACGACTCCGCGCTCCAGGCCCGCATCTTCAAGCTGCTCTCGATCACCGACGAGGAGGCCCGGAGCCGCTTCGGGTTCTTCCTCGACGCGCTGCAGCACGGGACGCCGCCCCACGGCGGCATCGCCCTCGGCCTCGACCGGATCGTGTCCCTTCTCGCCGGGGAGGACTCCATCCGGGACGTCATCGCCTTCCCGAAGACCGCCAGCGCCACCGACCTGATGACCGAGGCCCCCTCGACGGTCAGCGACGCGCAGCTCAGGGAGCTGGGGGTCATCGCTGTCCGGAAGTAGGGGAGCGGCCTGTGCTAAGCTCACGCTGATGGCGAAGGACCCGCCAAGACGCGGCAGAACAGGCTTCTCCCCCCGTCCATGACACGCGTTTCCGTGCCGGAAAAGGGGGTCGAGTCCCTCTTCGGGACCCACGACGAGAACCTCCGCCTGCTCGAGCAGGCGTTCAAGGTGCGCATCCAGGGCCATGGCTCCGAGCTGACCATCGAGGGCGACGAGGCGGGGACCGTCCTCGCCCGCCGGGCCCTGGAGCAGCTGACCGCCTTGATGAAGGAGGGCTACTCGGTGGGCTCGGGGGATGTCCGGCTCGCCGCCGACCTCCTCTCGCGGGACGAGCACACCCGCCTGAAGGACTACCTCCTGAAGTCCGCGGTGCGCAGCGGCAAGAAGGTCGTGGTGCCCCGCAGCCTCAACCAGCGCCGCTACCTCGAGCAGATCCAGAGCCACGACATGGTCTTCGGGATCGGACCCGCGGGGACGGGCAAGACCTACCTGGCCGTGGCCCAGGCCATGGCCTACCTCCTCAACAAGGAGGTGGCCCGGGTCATCCTGGCCCGACCGGCGGTGGAGGCCGGCGAGAAGCTCGGCTTCCTGCCCGGGGACCTGCAGCAGAAGGTCGACCCCTACCTGCGGCCGCTCTACGACGCGCTGTACGACCTGCTCGAGTTCGAGAAGGTGGAGCGGCTCTTCGAGCGGAACCAGATCGAGGTGGCGCCCATCGCCTTCATGCGGGGCCGCACCCTCTCCGACGCCTTCGTGATCATCGACGAGGCGCAGAACACCACCACCGAGCAGATGAAGATGGTCCTGACACGGGTCGGGCTCGGCTCGAAGGTGGTGGTGACCGGGGACATCACCCAGATCGACCTGCCGCCGGGCCGGGTGTCCGGCCTCGTCGAGGCTCTGTCGGTGCTGTCCGGGGTGGAGGGCATCGCCTTCCGCTACTTCGACGACAGGGACGTGGTCCGACACCGGCTCGTCCAGTCGATCATCCGGGCCTACGAGGCCTGGGGCGGCGCGAAGCCGCCCGCCCAGTGACCGGGGTGGGCGTCCGGCCCGAGGTCGCGGTGGTCGTGCTGAACCGGCAGAGGCGCCAGCGCGTCGACGCGCCGCGACTGCGCCGGGTCCTGAGGAGGGCGGGGCGGACGATGCGCGCCTCGGGCGAGGTGTCGGTGGTGCTGGCGGGCGACCGCCTGCTCCGACGGCTGAACCGGGAGTACCGGGGCCGGGACCGGCCCACCGACGTGCTCTCCTTCCCCGGGCCCGGGGAAGGAGAGGGGCTGGGCGACGTCGTGATCAGCGTCCCCACCGCGGCGCGCAACGCCCGTCGCCAGGGACACAGCGTTCAGCGGGAGCTGGACATTCTGGCCCTCCACGGCCTCCTTCACGTCCTCGGCTACGACCACGAGACCGACGACGGGACCATGGATCGCCTGGAGGAGCGGCTCCGCCGGGACCTGGGGGGACGGGCATGATCGGGCTCGAGGTCCTGGTCCTGCTCCTCCTGGTCGGGCTGTCGATGTTCCTGGCCTCGGTGGAGGCCTCGTTCCACCTGCTCAAGCGTCGACGGCTGGCCCAGGTGACCCACCACGACGAGGCCATGGCCGAGCTGGCGTCTTCCTACCTCGAGGACCCGCCGCGGCTGCTGATGCCCGTCCACCTGGGGACCTACACCGCGCACATCGGGATGACGGTCATCATCACCTCCCTCCTGTTCGACGTGGTGACCCACTGGGCGATGCTCGCCGCCTTCGCGGCCATGATGGCCTACCTGCTACTGTTCCGCGTGAGCGTCCCCTACATCCTCGTGCACCACGACCCGGAGCGGGCCTTCGTCCGCCTCCTTCCCGCGTTCCACGTGTGGGCCAGGGCGCTCACGCCGGTGGTGGCGCGTCTGCGGCATCGCGCGGTCCCCGAGGACGAGGAGGAGGCGGGCACTCCGATGCCGGAGGTCCCCCCCCCGCCGGTGCAGGAGGCGGACGAGAACCGCCTGGCCGAGGCGTTGGGCCGCTTCTCCGAGACGGTGGTGCGGGAGGTGATGACGCCCCGTCCCGACGTGAGCGCCATCGCCGCCGCGGCCCCGGTCGCGGAGCTGCGCCAGATGATCCGGGAGACGAAGTACAGCCGCGTGCCGGTGTACGGGGAGAATCTGGACGACATCCAGGGGCTCGTCGACATCCGCGACCTCCTCGACCACGAGGGGACGGCGGGGGCGACGGTGGGAGAGCTGGCCCGGCCGGCCCAGCTCGTCCCGGAGACGAAGCACATCGCCGAGCTGCTGCGGGAGATGCAGGCGGAGCGGTTCACCTTCGCGGTGGTGATCGACGAGTACGGGGCCACCGCGGGGATCGTCTCGGTGGAGGACATCGTCGAGGAACTGGTGGGCGAGATCCAGGACGAGTTCGACGCCGAGCCGGACCCCCTGTCCGTCGAGACCGACGGGGCGGTTCTGGTGGAGGGCCGGGTGGGGGTGGAGCGACTCCAGGAGGCCCTGGAGGCCGAGCTGTCCGTCGAGGAGGGGATCGAGACGGTGGGCGGCCTGGTCACCGCCGTCTTCGGGCGCATTCCGCGCGTCGGGGAGCGTACGACCTACCTGGGCTTCGAGATCGAGGTGCTCGACGCCGAGGAGAAGCGCGTCAACCGCGCCCGGTTCCGGCGCATCCCGGTACCCGACCCGGCATGAGTGGCGAGACCCGGGACGAGACCCCGTTCCGCGCGGGGTTCGTGACGGTGGTGGGGCGCCCCAACGTCGGCAAGTCCACCCTGGTGAACCGCCTGGTGGGGCAGAAGGTCGCCATCGTCTCGAGCAAGCCTCAGACCACCCGCAACCGCATCCTCGCCGTGGTGCCCCGCCCCGGGGCGCAGATGGTCCTCTTCGACACCCCGGGCATCCACAAGCCGATGCACGAGATGAACCGGCGCATGGTCCAGATCGCGGTGCGCGGCGTGGGCCAGGGCGACCTCGTGCTCTGGCTGGTGGAGGTGGGGGAGCCCCCGGGAGGGGGCGACCGCTTCGTGCGCGACGTGCTGTCCAAGGCGGGACGACCGGTGATCCTGGGCCTCAACAAGATCGACCGTGTCTCCCGGCCGGACATCCTCCCCGCCATCGAGGCCTACCGGGGGCTCATGGACTTCGTGGAGGTCGTTCCCTTCTCCGCCCTCAAGGGCGACAACGTGGACCGCCTGGAGGAGGTGCTGCTCCGGCACCTGCCCGAGGGGCCGGCGCTGTACCCCGAGGACTTCCTCACCGACCAGCCGGAGCGCTTCTTCGTGGCGGAGATGGTGCGGGAGCGGATCCTCCACCACACGCGCCAGGAGATCCCCTACGCCTCCGGGGTCGTGATCGAGTCGTTCAAGGAGGAGGAGGGGCTCGTCCGCATCCACGCCGTCATCTTCGTGGAGCGGGACAGCCAGAAGGGCATCCTGATCGGCCGCGGGGGCTCGATGCTCAAGACCATCGGGACCGAGGCGCGCCGGCAGATCGAGGAGTTCCTGGGGACCCGGGTCTACCTCGAGATGTTCGTGAAGGTGCGCTCGGGCTGGCGCGACAGCGAGCAGGTGCTCACCGAGATGGGCCTGGGCGAGAAGTCCTGACCGTCATCGCGAGGGGCTCAGCGCCCCTCATCGATGGTGGAAGCGTTGCCGTCGGGCTCGTCGAGTTCCGGGGTTTCCCCTTCGTCGCCTTCCGGGCCCTTCTTCTTGCCCCCGAAGGCGACGATGACCTTGCCGAGGACGCTCCAGCCCCCGAGGTTGTTCTCGCCGTACACCGCGGAGACGCCGCCGACGCCGACGGCGTCGGGCACCGTGGACCAGCCCGCCTCGGCGCCGAAGCGGAAGCGACCCTGCCCGACCTCGGCCCCGCCCACGACGTGGAAGCCGGCCTTCGTGCGGCTCACGTCGTAAGGCTTACCGACCACCGAGCTCTCCTCGCGGAAGGTGGTGAGGCTGCCGCCGATGCCGGCGTAGGGCACCACCGTCTTCCCGTCCCGGAGGCGATAGCCGGCGGTCAGGAACACGGGGGTGATCCGGACCGAGAGAGGAAACCCCAGCCGGGCCACCGGGCCGGCCGGGCCGGCCACGAAGACGCGCTCGCCCTCCTTCGAGAAGGTGCGGACGCCTGCGGTGACGAAGACGCCTTTCGTGATGGTGTAGCGTCCCGCGGCGCCCCAGGTGAAGCCGCCCGAGGAGTCGAAGACCGCCTCCGCCGACCGCGAGGCCGACATGCCGAGGTAGCCCCCCATCACCTCGCCGGCCAGCTCACCCGCCGAGGCCGTCCCCGTCGCGAGGGCGAGGGCCAGGACCGAGACGAGGCCCCGTCGAGCAGGAGCCGGGACCGCCATGTGTGGGCGCTTCACGGGCGGACCGGGCCCTGGTCGAAGCCCAGGCCGCTCAGCGCGGCCGCGGGCTGGATCAAGCCGTACCCCACGGAGTCGTTGCGGCCGTCCTCGGGAGCCCCCCCGATCTTCTCCGCCGTCTGCTCGAGGGCGGCGCGGACGGCCTCGGGGTCCGTAATGCCCTGGGAGATGAGAAGGGCGGCGGCGGCCGCGATGTGGGGAGCGGCCATGCTCGTGCCGTCGAGCCCGCAGTAGCAGAACCGGTCGTGGATCCCCAGCTCCACGAAGTCGGGGTCGGGCATCTGCTGGAAGACGCAGTCCGGGAGACCGTCCCGGTCGTCGTCGCGGTCGCAGTCGCCCCCGGGGGCCATGAGGTCGAGCTCCGCCCCCCGGCTCGAGTACGAGGCGCGGTCCCCCCGGGCGTCCACCGCCCCGGCCGCGATCACGTTGGCGAGCGAGGCCGGGAAGTCGACTCCCGGAGTCCCCGTGTTTCCGGCCGCGGCCACGAGGACGATGCCCTTCCGGTGGGCCTGGTCGACGGCCCGCTTCACCGTCTCCGAGAAGCCGTCGGTGCCGAGGCTCATGTTGATCACCTTGACCGCCGGCTCGTCTCCCTGGCCGTAGTTGGCGGCGTAGTCGATGCCCTCGGCCACGTCGAAGAAGGTCCCGGTGCCGAGCTCGTCGAGGACCTTGACCGGCATGATGGCGCAGTTGAAGGCGAGACCGGTTACTCCGAGGGAGTTGTTCGTCCCCTCGGCGATGGTGGAGGCCACGTGGGTGCCGTGGAACTCGTCGTCGTTGGGGTGAGCGTCCTCGTTCACCGCGTCCCAGCCGGGAAGAAAGGTCACGTCGCCCCAGTCCGGTGCGCGGCCGTAATAGAGGCCGGTCCGTGGGTCCCGGTAGTCCTCGTAGGCGACACCGGTGTCGAGCACCGCCACCCCCACCGAGGGCTGCCCCTTCTGGATGGCCCACGTGCGCCGCGCGTCCACGAGCTCCATGTTCCACTGGAACTCGAAGAACTCGTCGTCGGGGGTGAAGGTGGTCTGCGACTTTCTCACCAGGCCGTTCGGCTCGGCGTAGTCGACCTCGTCCATGGCCTCGAACCAGGCGACGGCCTCCGCCACCCCGATCCCCGGCGCCAGGGACACCAGCACCCGCGGCGCCGATCGCCCTCGCCGGGCGGCGACGGCCCCCCCGGCCCGCAGCCTGGGCTCGACGTCGCGGAGGTCGACCTGCGGCCGGAAGGACACGATGACCTCGCCTTCGCGCCACCCCGGGCCCGACGGCGGGGCCGGGGTGCCAGGAACCACCTTGACGAACCCATCGGCCTGGACGAGAGCGCCGAGGACGAGGATCAGCGCCAGGAGCGAGAGGATGGTGCGCGCGCGCATCTGGCGAGTCTAGCAGTTTGCCGCGGCGGCTTCACTTGGGGGGAGGGACCCGCTCGGTGACCTCAGCCCGTCGGGAGAGCGCCCCGGAGGAGTCGACGGGGGGCCGCAGCGCGCGCAGGAGCGGGACCGCGAGGGCGGCCCCGGCGAGAAGGCACGCCGCCCCCAGCAGGGGCTGGGGCGTGTACGTCGTCTGGGCGGGGTCGTCCACCAGCGGTGCGATGAGGAAGGTGAGGGTGTTCAGGGTGACGTGGGCGACGACCGGTGGCCAGAGGGAGCCCGCCCGCAGGCGGAGGCCTCCCAGTACGAGCCCGATCACGAAGGTGAAGAGGAAGCGGTAGGGGTCGAAGTGGATGGCCCCGAAGAGGGCGGCGGACGTGAACACGGCACCCAGGGGGCCGAGCGGCGCGACCAGCGCGGGCAGCAGCACCCCCCGCATCAGCACCTCCTCGCCGAGGCCGGGGGCGAGGGCGATCACCGCAACCGACACCAGCGCGTCCAGCGGCCCGTCCGGGACCAGCGCGCGGTGGATGGCGCGGAAGGCTGCGAGGTACTCGGGCGGCGGCGGGGCCACCAGGGACTGCAGCTCCATCAGGCCGATGCTGGCGACCCAGAGGGCCCCGCCGAGGAGGGCGGCGAGTCCCAGCGTCGACCCCGAGGGCCGCCCCAGGCCCAGGGTCGCGCGCCAGGAGACCCTCCTCGAGACGACGGCGAGAAGGGCAGGGGCGGCGAGGAGCGCCGACCCCAGACCGATCTGGCCGCGGAGTCCCAGTCCCAGGAAGGGCCCGAGGAGGGCGCCCCCGAGCATGGCCACGACCCCGGCGAGCGTGACTCCCAGGGCCACGAGGGGACGGAAGGGGTGCGGCGCGTTGGACCTCCGAGGGCGCATGGACGTGCCATTATCGCGGAAGTCGCCGGGGCCCGGGCTTGAGGCGGAGTGTCCGGGTCGTTACCATCGAGGGCTTCGATGCCCAAGGGGGGTCTGGGATGCCGTCCGTGGCGGGCCAGCATTGGGTCGGTCGGGTGAGTGAGACGGTCCCGGCGGGGCTGGGCGTGTCCCGGCGGGGCCTCCTCGAACTGCCGGAAGAGGAGCGCCCGCGCGAGCGGCTCGCCCGACTGGGGGCGGGGGCGCTCAGCACCCGCGAGCTGGTCGCCGTGCTCGTGGGGACGGGGGCCCGCGGCACCTCCGCCCTGGATCTGGCCGACGATCTCCTGGACTCGGGCCTGAGGACGCTCGCCGCCCGCTCGCTCCACGATCTCGAGCGCACGCGGGGGCTGGGGCGGGCCAAGGCCGGCCGGCTCCTGGCCGCGCTCGAGCTCGGGACCCGGGTCGCCACAGACGGGGGCGGGGAGGCACCCGCCCTGGCCAGCCCCGAAGCCGCCGCCCGGTATCTCCTCCCGCGCTACGCGGCCCGTCCGGTGGAGACCTTCGGCCTGCTGGCCCTCGACGTCCGCCACCGTCTCCGGCGTGAGGCGGTGGTGTCCGTGGGCTGCCTGACCGCGAGCCTCGTGCACCCGCGCGAGGTGTTCCAGGAGGCCGTGGTCTCCCGCGCGGCGTCGCTGGTGCTCTTCCACAACCACCCCTCCGGCGACCCCGAGCCCTCGTCCGAGGACCTGGCCCTCACGCGCCGTCTGGCCGCCGCCGGCACGCTCATGGGGATCGAGGTGCTCGATCACCTCGTGCTCGGGGCCGGTCGCTTCGTGAGCCTCAAGGAGAGGGGGGTCCTGTGAGCCGCCTCGTCTACCTCGACGCCTCGAGCGGCGGCTCGGGGGACATGGTCCTGGGGGCGGTGGTGGACCTGGGCCTGCCCCTCGACCGCCTGCGCGAGGACCTTCGGGCCCTGCCTCTCACCGGATACCGGCTGGAGGCGCGACGCGTGTCGCGCTCGGGCCTGGCCGCCACCAAGGTGGACGTCCACGTCGAGGAGGAGCAGCGGGCGCACCGCCACCTCGGCGACATCGTGCGCCTGCTCGAGGAGAGCCGTCTCCCGGCCGACGTGACCGAGCAGGCGGAGGCGCTCTTCGTCCGCCTGGCGGAGGCGGAGGCCGAGGTCCACGGCACCTCGCCCGAGCGGGTCCACTTCCACGAGGTCGGGGCGGTGGACTCCATCGTCGACATCGTGGGCGGCGTCCTCGCCCTGCGCTGGCTCGAGGCGGACCGCATCGTGTCCTCCCCCCTCAACGTGGGGTCGGGGACGGTGACGATGGCCCACGGGACCTTCCCGGTGCCGCCTCCGGCCACCACCCGGCTGGTGAGGGGGGTGCCGGTCTACGGCGAGGGCGCGGGCGAGCTGCTGACCCCCACCGGCGCCCTTCTCCTCACCGCCTACGCCACCCAGTACGGGCCGCTTCCTCCCATGCGGATCGAGAAGACCGGCCACGGCGCCGGCTCCCGCGAGACCGAAGGGCGACCCAACGTCCTGCGGCTGCTCCTGGGCGAGGAGGGCGGGGACGCGGAGAGCGACCGGGTCCTGCTTCTCGAGACGGAGATCGACGACGCCTCGCCCCAGCTCCTCGGCCCGCTCCTCGACCAGCTCCTCGCCGCCGGGGCGCTGGACGCCTTCTTCACGCCGGTGCAGATGAAGAAGGGCCGCCCCGGGGTGCTCGTCACCGTCCTCGCTCCGCCCGCGCGCCGGCTCCCGCTCGAGGAGCTGCTCTTTCGCGAGACCACGACCCTCGGGGTGCGCCGCCAGGAGTGGGACCGCACGGTCCTCGAGCGGGAGATCTCCACCGTCGAGACCGCCTACGGCCCGATCCGTGTCAAGATCGGCCGGAGAGGGGGAACGGTCTACAACGCCTGGCCCGAGTTCGAGGACTGCCAGCGAGCGGCGGCGGACAGAAAGGTGCCGTTGAAGCAGGTTCTCGCCGAGGCGCTCGCGGCCTGGCGGAGCGGCGGCAGAGAGCAACCATGACCCAGAAGCGCTCCTTCCTCGTCACGACACCCATCTACTACGTGAACGCCGAGCCCCACGTGGGGCACGCCTACACCACCATCGCCGCCGACGCCCTGACCCGTGCCCGCCGTCTGGGGGGGCACGACGTCTTCTTCCTCACCGGCACCGACGAGCACGGGCAGAACATCGAGCGGATCGCCCGCGAGCGGGGGATCCCGGAGCAGCAGCACTGCGACGAGATCGCCGCCGCCTTCCGAGGTCTCTGGGAGCGCCTCGACGTCCGCTACGACCGTTTCATCCGGACCACCGAGGAGGAGCACCGCCGCGGGGTGCTGAGGCTGTGGGCGCGCCTCCGGGAGGCGAGGACGCCGGACGGGCGCGAGGCCGTCTACCAGGGGACCTACGCGGGCTGGTACTGCCCGCGCTGCGAAGGCTTCAAGGACGAGGACGAGCTGCAGCAGCCGGACAACGTGTGTCCCGATCACGAGCTTCCCTGCGAGTGGACGGAGGAGCAGAACTTCTTCTTCCGGCTGTCCGCCTACGAGGCGTGGCTCCGCGACCTGATCACCTCCGACCGGCTCCTGATCCGCCCCGAGTCGCGGAAGAACGAGATCCTCGGCGTGATCCGCCAGGGTCTGAAGGATTTCAGCGTGAGCCGGGCCCGGGTGAAGTGGGGGATCCCGGTGCCGGAGGAGCCCGACCACGTCCTCTACGTGTGGATCGACGCCCTCAGCAACTACATCACCGCCCTCGGCTTCGCCGACGACGGCGAGGCCTACCGCCGCTTCTGGGAGGGGGCGGACGAGCGGCTGCACCTGATCGGCAAGGACATCATCCGCTTCCACTGCCTCTACTGGCCCGCGGTCCTCCACGCGGCGGGCCTGCCCGTGCCGACCCGGGAGTTCGGCCAGGGCTTCATCACCAAGGACGGCCGCAAGCTGTCGAAGACCACCGGGAACGTCATCGACCCCGTGGCCCTGGCCGCGCGTCTCGGGCCCGACGCCGCCCGGTACTTCCTCCTTCGCGAGGCGCCCTACGGCGCGGACTGGGACTTCACCGACACCGCGTTCGCGGGGCGCTACAACGCCGATCTCGCCAACGACCTCGGGAACCTCGTCTCCCGGGCCCTGACCATGGTTTCGAAGTACTGCGAGGGGAAGGTGCCCCCACGTCCCGCCGCCCCCGTCGAGGCTCGCGGTCTCGAGGAGGAGCTCCAGGGCGACGCCGCCGTGGCCTGGCCCTACGCCGCCGGCCGGCGGGCGGGCGTGCTCGCCCGGTACGAGGCGATCGACTTCAGCGGCGCCCTGGCCGAGGTGTGGGCCTGGATCTCCCAGCTCAACCAGCGCATCGTCGCGGTGGAGCCCTGGACCCTGGCCCGGGACCCGTCGCGGCGGGACGAGCTCGAGGCGTTTCTCTACCGCCTCCTCGAGGGCGTGCGGCTGGTGGCGACCCTCGCCTCGCCGGTCATGCCGCGGGCCGCCGAGCGGATCTTCGGGATGCTCGGCCGGCCCGGCCAGCCCCCCGGCCCGGACGACCTCGAGTGGGGCCGGCTCGAGCCGGGGACGCCCCTCGGCACCGTCGCCCCGCTGTTTCCCCGCATCGAGAAGAAGGACAAGGAGACCACCGTGCCGGAGACCACGCCGCCCGCCGCCGCCGCGAAGCCCGCCGAGGCGCCCGCCCCCGCCGTCGAGCCCGAGCGGGTCGACATCGCCGACCTCGCCCGTCTCGAGCTGCGCGCCGCGAAGGTCACCGCCGCCGAGAAGGTCGAGGGCTCGAAGAAGCTGCTCAAGCTGCAGGTCGACCTGGGCACCGAGAGCCGGCAGGTGGTGGCGGGAATCGCCCAGACCCACGCCCCCGAGGACCTCGTCGGGAAGACCGTGGTGCTCGTGGCCAACCTCAAGCCGGCGAAGCTCATGGGGGTGGAGTCGAACGGCATGGTCCTCGCGGGCTCGGTCGACGGCAGGGCCGTGCTCTGCCAGTTCGAGAGCGAGGTCGCGCCGGGGACGACGGTCCGTTGAGGCGCGCTCTGCGGCGGGGAAGCGTGATGGGGGCCGTCTCGCTCGCCCTCATCGTGGCCGGCGCGCCCGCGACCCGGGGGCAGGAGACCGTGGTCCTCACCGAGGGTGGCGGCCTCGCCGCCATGCAGGAGCGGGTGGGGATCTTCGTCGAGGCGCTGATCGAGTACACCCGGGACGTGCGCCTGAGCGAGACCGGCCTCGAGCAGGTGCTCGACCACCACGCCGCCCTCGAGGAGCTCCACGGCGAGGAGGAGGCGACGCAGATCGTGGAGGCCGCCTTCCGGGACGGCGGGTACGACTTCGGGGTCGTGGTGGACGACCCCAAGTACCTGGCCTGGTGTCGGGAGCGGCGACTGGAGCCCGCGGGTTTCTTTCACCAGTTCCTCCGCCTGCAGGCGCTGTGGATGCGCGAGGAGAGCCTCGCCGGGCTGTCCCGGGCCCTCGAGGAGCTCCCTCTGCAGCGGGCCGAGCTCGACGCGGCCCGTGAGCGGATGGGGCAGGAGGCGTACGGAAAGGGCGTGGCCGCCCTCGACGAGGCGAAGGGCTTGATCGTCGAGACGCGCGCGATGATGGAGCGGCTCCCCGTCGCGGGGGCGGAGGAAGCGGCGCTCCTCGCGAAGCACGACCGTCGCATCCGGGAGACCCTGGGCGAGGGCGAGCCGGCCCGGGAATGATCGACTCCCACTGCCACATCGACGCCGCCCAGTTCGACCACGACCGCGAGGAGGTGGTGGCCCGCGCCCGGGAGGCCGGCCTCGCCGAGATGCTGGTGGTGGGCGGGGTCGACGAGGAGGAGGGGCTGAAGCGGGCCCTGGGCGTGGCCGAGCGGTTCTCACTCCCCGCCACCGCCGGTGTTCACCCCCACGAGGCCCGGCGGGCCGACGCGCGCGTCTACGACGAGATCCGGGGGCTGGCCCGGGAGGGCCGGGTGGTGGCCATCGGCGAGATCGGGCTCGACTTCCACTACGATCTCTCCCCCCGGCCCACCCAGCGCGGGGTCTTCCGAGCCCAGGTCCGCCTCGCCCGCGAGGTCGGCCTCCCCATCGTGGTCCACACGCGGGAGGCGGACGAGGAGACGGCGGCGCTGCTCGAGGAGGAGGGCGCCTCCGAGGTCGGGGGCGTCGTCCATTGCTTCACCGGGGGGCTCGATCTGGCCCGTCGGGCGCTGGCCCTGGGCTTCTGCATCTCCTTCTCCGGCATCGTGGCCTTCCCCCGGGCCGAGGTCATCCAGCAGGTCGCCCGCGAGGTGCCCGACGACCGCCTGCTGGTGGAGACCGACGCGCCCTACCTCGCCCCTCCGCCCCACCGCGGCAAGCGTAACGAGCCGGCCTTCGTGGTCGAGGTGGCCCGGCACCTGGCGCGACTGCGGGACACGGAGCTGGAGACGGTCGCCGCCCTGGCCCGCCGCAACTACGGGCGGCTCTTCCGGCGGGAGGGGGCCCTCGAGACCCGCCGGGGCTGAGGCCAGCCGCCGTCCCCGGAGGTTTGACAACGCGTCGGGAATCCGTCACTTTACCCTTCACGTCTTTCCCGGACGTCCCACGTCACCGGCAAGAAGAACAGCCCCATATGGCCAACAGCTCGTTCGACATCGTGAGCAGCGTGGATCTGCAGGAGGTCCGCAACGCGATCGGGCAAGCGGAGAAGGAGATCGCGACCCGGTACGACCTCAAGAAGACCGGCTCCAAGCTGGAGCTCGTCGAGGATGCCATCGTGGTCACCGCCCCCGACGACTACACCCTCAAGGCGGTACGCGATGTCCTCGAGGGCCGGCTGGTGAAGCGGGAGGTGCCCCTCAAGGCACTCACGTGGGGCACGGTGGACCAGGCGCTGGGAGGAACGGTGAGGCAGCGGGCGGAGCTCCAGAAGGGCATCCCCACGGAGAAGGCCCGTGAGATCGTCAAGCTGATCAAGGGCACGAAGCTCAAGGTCCAGACCGCGATCCAGGGGGATCAGCTGCGCGTCACGGGCAAGAGCAAGGACGACCTGCAGTCCGCCATCGAGATGCTGCGCGAGACCGACCTCGGGATCGACATGCAGTTCACGAACTACCGGTAGGCACGCGTGGCATCCGTGGACCCGGTGGGTCGGCAGGGCACCCTCGAGCTTCGGGAGATCGTCCGCCTGGTCGAGGACGACCTCGTCCGGGTGGAGGCGCTCTTCGCGGAGCAGGCGCGCTCCGACGTGGGCCTGGTGAGCGAGATCGGCCGCTACATCCGTGAGGGAGGCGGCAAGCGGGTGAGGCCGGCGCTGCTCCTGCTGGCCGGCCGGCTGTGCGGGTACCAGGGCGAGAGGGCGGTGGTGCTGGCCGCGACCGTCGAGTTCATCCACGCCGCAACCCTGCTGCACGACGACATCATCGACGAGGCGACGACACGGCGGGGCCGCCGGAGCGTCAACAGCCGCTGGGGAAACGACATCACCGTTCTCCTCGGCGACTTCCTCTACACCAAGTCGATGGCCATGGCGCTGTCCCAGGACAATCTCCCCATCCTGCGCCTCCTCTCCGACGTCACCCTGCGCATGATCGAAGGGGAGATTCTCGAGATCGAGCGCGACGGCGACATGGCGATCACCGAGGAGGAGCACCTGGACCTCATCCGCCGCAAGACCGCCGACCTGTTCTCCGCCTGCACCCGCATCGGGGCCCTCCTCGGCGGAGTGGACGACGAGCGGACGGAGGCCCTGACGAGGTACGGCGCCCACCTGGGCATGTGCTTCCAGATGGTGGACGACATCCTGGACTTCACCGCCGAGGAGAAGACGCTCGGCAAGCCTGTGGCGAACGACCTGCGCGAGGGCAAGGTGACCCTGCCCATGATCTTCCTGCTCCGCCGGGCCGGTGTGACCGAGGCCGAGAAGGTCCGGGCGGTCCTCGAGGACCGCGGCTTCGGACGCGTGCCCCGCGAGGAGATCCTGCGCCTGGCCCGGGAGCACGGGGCCCTCGAGGAAGCGGGCGGCCTGGCCGAGCAGTACGCGGAGGCGGCCCGCCGGGACCTCCGGGCCTTCGAGCCGTCGCCCTACCGAGAGGCCCTCGAGGCGCTCCCCGGCTTCATCCTCGCCCGCGATCACTGAGGGTCGGGGCGCGCGGGGCGGATCCATGGGCACGCGCGCGGCGGCGGAGAAGACGGCCCGTCGGCTGCGGGAAGAGATCCGGCGCCACGAGCACCTCTACTACGTCCTCCATCGCCCCGAGATCCCGGACCGGGAGTACGACGCCCTCGAGCGCGAGCTGAGGGAGATCGAGGCCCGCTTCCCCGACCTCGTGACCCCCGACAGCCCCACCCAGCGGGTGGGGGAGACCCCGTCGGAGGAGTTCCCCACCTTCGTGCACCGCGTGCCGATGCTGAGCCTCGACAACACCTACAGCGAGGACGAGCTGAAGGAGTTCGAGGCGCGGGTCTTCCGCATCGTCGGCCAGCGGGAGATCGCCTACACCGCGGAGCTGAAGGTCGACGGCCTGTCGATGGCGCTGCACTACGAGGACGGCCGGCTCGTGCGGGCGGTGACCCGGGGCGACGGCGTGCGGGGGGACGAGGTCACCGCCAACGCCCGGACCATCCGCTCGGTCCCCCTGGTCCTGCGGGCCGGCGCCCGCCCCCCGGCGGCCCTCGAGGTCCGGGGCGAGGTCTACCTCCCCCGCTCCCGCTTCGCGGCCATCAACCAGGAGCGCACGGCGGCCGGCGAGGAGCCCTTCGCCAACCCCAGAAACGCCGCCGCGGGAACGATGAAGAGCCTGGACCCGCGGGTGGTGGCCGGACGGGGCCTCGAGATCCTGCTCTACTCGATCGCCAACGCCCGCGCGGCGGGCGTCCGGGGCCAGTGGGAGTCCCTGGAGCGGATGCGCGACTGGGGCCTGCGGACGGACGCGGCCTCCCGGCGCTGCCGGGGCCTCGGCGAGGTCCTGGACTTCTGCCACGAGTGGCAGGAGCGACGGGGGGAGCTCGAGTACGAGATCGACGGGGTGGTGGTGAAGGTGGACGACTTCGCGCTGCAGGAGGAGCTGGGCTTCACCTCCAAGTTCCCGCGCTGGGCGATCGCCTTCAAGTACCCGGCGGCGCAGGCGGCCACGACGGTGAAGGCCATCGACGTCCAGGTGGGCCGGACGGGAAAGCTCACGCCGGTGGCCATCCTCGAGCCGGTGAGCTTGGCGGGGTCGACCGTCGCCCGGGCCACCCTCCACAATGAGGAGGAGGTGGCGCGCAAGGACGTCCGGGTGGGCGACACCGTCCTCATCGAGAAGGGCGGGGAGGTGATCCCCAAGGTCGTCCGGGTCGTGGAGGACGCCCGCCCGAGGGGCACCCGTCGCTGGACGCCGCCCGAGACCTGCCCGGTGTGCGGGGAGCCGGTGGTCCGTCCGGAGGACGAGGTGGACCGCCGCTGCCCGAACGCCTCGTGCCCGGCCCAGATCGAAGAGCGCCTCAAGCACTTCGCCCGTCGGACGGCCATGGACATCGAGGGGCTCGGCGACTCCCTGGTGGCCCAGCTGGTGGGGCAGGGGCTGGTCCGGGACTACGCGGACCTCTACCACCTCGAGCAGGACGACGTCGCGGCTCTCGAGCGCATGGCCGAGAAGTCGGCGCGGAACCTGCTCGAGCAGATCCAGAGGAGCCGACAGCGGGAGCTGCGCCGCCTGCTCTTCGGGCTCGGCATCCGCCACGTCGGGGAGCGCGCGGCCCAGCTCCTGGCCCGCCACTTCCCCAGCCTCGACGCGCTGGCCGCGGCGCCGGTAGAGGAGATGGAGGCGGTCCACGAGATCGGACCCATCGTGGCGCAGTCGGTCCACGACTGGTTCCGCGATCCCGCGAACCGGCGGCTCGTCGCGCGGCTGAAGGAGGCCGGGCTCAAGACCGAGGAGGCGGGGCCGGCCCCCGCCTCACGCGTGCTCCAGGGGCAGCAGTTCGTCCTCACCGGCGCGCTCGAGTCCATGACGCGGGAGGAGGCCAAGGCGGCGATCGAGGAGCGGGGGGGGCGGGTCACGTCGTCGGTCTCGAAGAAGACCAAGGCGGTGATCGTGGGCCGGGACCCCGGCTCCAAGGCGGAGAAGGCCAGGGAGCTGGGGGTCCGCCTCGTCGATGAAGAGGGCCTCCAGGCCCTTCTGGCCGGGGACTGACGGTTATACTGCTCGGATGACGCGCGCGGCGTCGGTCCTGAGCGTCGCTCTGGTCGGCTTCGTGGCCGGCACCCTCGGCTACCTGGCCGGCGGGGGGTTCCGGCTGGTGGGCCCGGAGGCCCCGCCCACCTTCGCGGGGGCGCCGCCCTCGTTCGCCGCCGTCGTCGAGCAGGTCAACTCCGCGGTCGTGCACGTGGACGTCATCGAGGAGGCGAGGAGCGGCCCCCAGGTGGGCTTCGACGTTCCCGCCCTCGGCCTGCCGCGCCGTGGCGAGGGTTCGGGCTTCATCGTGGACTCCGAGGGCTACATCCTCACCAACCACCATTTGGTGCCGGGTCCCGCCCGGGTGAGGGTGCGCCTGGCGGACCGGCGGGAGCTGGTGGCGCGGCGCGTCGGCTCCGACGCCAGCACCGACCTCGCCCTTCTCAAGGTCGAGGCCCACGGCCTTCCCGCGCTGCGTCTGGGAGACTCGGACCGCGTGCGGGTGGGCGACTGGGTCTGCGCCATCGGCAACCCCCTCGAGTTCGACCACACCGTCACCGTGGGTGTGGTCTCCTCCAAGGGACGCAAGATCTTCGACGAGGCCTTCGACTCCTACATCCAGACCGACGCCGCCATCAACCCCGGCAGCTCGGGCGGACCCCTCGTCAACCTGAGGGGCGAGGCCGTGGGCATCAGTGCCGCGGTGAGCAGCGACGCCCAGGGCATCGGGTTCGCCATCCCCAGCAACGTGGCCCGGGCGGTGCTCGTCCAGCTCCGCCAGGAGGGGCGCGTGCGGAGGGGCTACCTCGGCGTCGAGTTCCACGAGCTCGACCCCGACCTCGCCGCGATGATGGGGCTGAGCGAGCCGCGGGGAGCGCTCGTGCTCGACGTCCGGGCGGGGGAGCCCGCGGCCGGGGCCGGGCTGAAGCGCTGGGACGTGATCGTCGCCGTGGCGGGGCAGCCCATCGCCGACGGTGACGCCCTCGTCCAGACGATCTCCGCCCTGCGGCCGGGTCAGGAGGTGCCGCTGTCCCTCCTGCGCGACGGGACCCCTCTGACCGTGTCCGCGCGCCTCGGTGAGCGCGCCGCGGACCCGTTGCCGCAGCCGGACCTGGCGCCGCCGGGGCCGGCGGCCCCGGCCGAAGGCGACGCCCTCGGGCTCGTCGTGGGCAACCTGGGAGCGCGCACGCGGGCCGAGCTGGGCCTGTCCCCGGATCGGGTTGGCGTGGTCATCCGCTCCATCCTCGGGATCGATCCCGGCACGGACCAGCTCGAGGAGGGAGACCTCGTCGTCTCGGTCAACCGCCGGGCCACGCCCGACGTCGCGACCTACCGCGGCGTCCTCGGCTCCCTGCGCGAGGGCCAGTCGGCGTGGCTCTACGTCCACCGCCCGGTACCGGCGGGATCGTTCCTGACCCGGGTCGAGGTGGGGAGGTCGCCCTGAAGCCCCGGGTCCTGATCGTGGACGACGAGGAGGCGGTCCGCTCCTCCCTGCGCATGATCTTCGACTACGAGGGCTACGAGGTCCTCCTCGCCGCCAACGGCCCCGCCGGTCTGAAGATGGCGGAGCAGGAGGGGCCCGACCTCGTCTTCCTGGACATCAAGATGCCGCAGATGGACGGGCTGGAGGTCCTCAAGCGCCTCAAGGCAGTGGAGCCGTCGCCGCCGGTGGTCATCCTCTCCGGCCACGGCACGGTGAAGACCGCGGTGGAGGCGGTCAAGCTCGGGGCCTTCGACTTCATCGAGAAGCCCCCGGAGAGCGAGCGCATCCTCATCGTGGCCCGCAACGCGCTGGGCCAGAAGCGTCTCGCCGACGAGAACCGCGCCCTGAAGCTGAGCTTCGACGACCGCTATCGCATGGTGGGAATCAGCCCCGCCCTGGAGAAGGTGTGGGAGTCCATCCGGCGGGCGGCCCCCACGAACGCCACCGTGCTCCTCACCGGCGAGAGCGGCGTGGGCAAGGAGCTGGCGGCCCGGGCCATCCACCGGAACTCGCTCCGCCAGGACCAGCCCTTCGTCCAGGTCAACTGCGCGGCCATCCCCGAGGAGCTCATCGAGAGCGAGCTGTTCGGCCACGAGAAGGGCTCGTTCACCGGGGCCACCGAGAAGCAGATCGGGAAGTTCGAGCTCGCCCACCGGGGCACCATCTTCCTCGACGAGGTGGGGGACATGAGCCTGCGCACCCAGGCCAAGGTGCTCCGCGTCCTGCAGGAGGGAGAGGTGGAGCGCATCGGCTCGCAGAAGACCATCCGGGTCGACGTCCGCGTGATCGCGGCCACCAACCGCAAGCTCGAGGAGGAGATCGAGGCCGGGCGCTTCCGCGAGGATCTCTTCTTCCGTCTGTCCGTCCTCCCCATCCGGGTGCCGCCGCTGCGCGAGCGGCCGGAGGACGTCGAGCCCCTCATCGAGCACTTCGTGAAGGAGTTCTGCGCGGCGAACAACTTTCGCGCGAAGTCGTTCGCCCCCGCGGCCATGGAGGCGTTGCGCCGTCACCGCTGGCGGGGCAACGTGCGCGAGCTCAAGAACGCCGTGGAGAGGCTCCTGATCATGGCCGAGGGAGACGACATCCGGGTGGAGGACGTGGCCGGCGTCCTGCGCCCGCCCGCCGACGATGGCGCGTCCCTGAACGCCGCGAACACGCTGCGCGACTTCAAGGAGGCCGCGGAGCGGGCCTTCCTCGTGGCCAAGCTGCGGGAGAGCGACTGGAACATCTCCGCCACCGCGGCGGCCATCGGCACCCCCCGCTCCAACCTCTACAAGAAGCTCGACCAGTACGGCATCACCCAGGAAACCGACGGCTGACCCGTCCCGCCGGCCATCGAGTTGCGACGGTCTGGGGTTGCCGCACGGCGGTCGTGAGACGAGGGGCGCATGAGCGAATCAGGCGTGGCGGTGCGGACTTGAAGGCGGTCGCGCTTCCGCCGTTCGGGATCTCGCGTAGATGGTCAGCCGTCCTGGCGGCGGTCCTTTTGGCTGCCTGCATCGATTGGGGCGCGGGCGCGGCGGGTTCGACCGGAGGTACAGCCCCCCCGACCGCGACCGGCGGTTCGGCGGCTGCGGCCCCGCGCGTGATCATCTCTACGGACTTTCCACCGCTGAATGTCATCCCAGCGAAGGCGTGCGGTGACGGGCCGCCCGAGAGGTGCAGCGACCCCGATGACGTGCAGTCGATGGTTCGCTTCCTCCTCTACACGAACGAGCTCGACGTGGAGGGGTTGGTGGCCTCGGCCGCCACCTTCGCCAACATCGCGAAGAAGCAGAACATCCTGGACGTACTGGACCTCTACGACCAGGTGGATGAGAACCTGCGGCGGCATGATGCTCGGTATCCCACAGCCGAGGAACTGCGTTCGCTCACCCGGCAGGGGCGCTCAGGAGCCTGGGGCACGCCCGACTTCGGCGTGACCGCGAAGCCGCTCGATGAGCTTCTCGGCGAGGGCAAAGACAGCGAGGCTTCGAACGCGATCATCGCAGCCGTCGACCGTCCTGATCCCCGGCCAGTCTGGGTGTGTGTCTGGGGTGGCTCGCGTGAGGTGGCGCAGGCCATCTGGAAGGTGCAGGCGACGCGCAGCTCCGCAGAGCTCGAGCGCTTTCTCAGCAAGCTGCGCATCTACCTGATCGCGAGACAGGATGGCACCGCCCAGTGGCTGCTCGATTCGTTTCCGACCTTGTTCGTGATCCTCTCGCAGAAGAACTACAGGGGCATGTTCTGGAACATGCACGGCTCTGATCCGACGCTTGCGAACTCGACGTGGATCGACGAGAACATCCGCCAACGACACGGACCGCTGGGCGCTGCGTATCCGCTGAGTGGCTACGATCCTTCGACTCCGGGTGTGGTTGAGGGGGATACGCCTTCGTTCCTGCACCTGATCAGCGCCGTACGCGGGCTGAATGACCCAGAAGAGCCAGATCAGGGGGGCTGGGGCGGACAGTTCGTGCGTCCAGACTCCTCCAGGAATCACTGGTTCGACGACCCGGCTGGCCCACAGACCGTCTACCGCTGGCGCCAGCAGGTCCAAGCGGAGTTCGCCCTCCGCGCGAACTGGATGCTGCCGTGAGAGGCCCTCAACACAGGAACAGGCGTGGGCATGCGGCAACGGGACACTCCAACGGGGAATATGGCGGCCAGACTCGCCGACAGAGGTGCTCGTATGAACATCACCTATCATCCGATCGGGGTGATCCACAGCCCATTCGTCGACACCAGGGGAATGCCCATTCAGCCGACCGGCGAGTCGAGCGCGCGAGGCAGGGCCGAGGTGTTTCCGGAGTTCGCAGAGGGCCTCAAGGACCTCGATGGTTTCTCTCACCTGATCCTGCTCTATCACCTGCATGAGGTGCGCAGAGCCGCCCTCACGGTGACGCCATTCCTGGGAGAGCAGGCGCGAGGCGTGTTTGCCACGCGAGCCCCGACCCGGCCCAACGCCATCGGCCTCTCGATCGTGGAGCTGGTGCGAATCGAAGACAACCAGCTGCATCTGGCGAACGTCGACATCCTGGACGCAACGCCACTTCTCGACATCAAGCCGTATGTGCCGGAGTTCGACCGGCCACGGCATGTACGCACTGGCTGGCTCGCAACAGCTCGGGGCAAGGTTGGATCCACGAAGTCCGATGACCGGTTCGCCTGAGGTGCCTGCGATCCGGCCCAACCGCACGTCCGGGGCAGATTGCGGAAGGCTCGAGGATTCGCGCCCGCCGAGCGATGGAGCGGAGTACCGCTGTGCAGCCACGAAAGGCGGTGGTTCAGCCGCCAAGAACCGCGGTTCAGCACCTGAGACCCGCAGCTCATGAGCAGAGCCCGCAGCTCGGCGCCGGGGCCCGACGACGGTGACGGAAGCGGCGAATGTGGGGAGTGAAGAGGCGGGTCCCGTTCCTCGAGCACGTGAAGCGCTGGCTCGCGAACCCGGTGCTGGCGGAGTGGGACGAGCCGGTCTCCTGGTCGGACGCCGTGGCCGGGCACTCGCACGAGGCGTTTCGCGATCTGGCGCGGGTCCTCGCCGTCCGGGCGGCGCCTCTGGCGGCGGTCCTCCTGGGCCTGGGCTTCTGGGGTATCGGCCGGATCCCGGAAGGCGCGGGCCCCGTGCCTCTCTCCCTCCAGCTCCTGGTGGCCGTACCCCTGGTCGCGGCTCTGGTGCTGCCGTACCTCGCCGGCGGGCTGTTGCGGCCGAAGCCCGGGCGGCGGCGGCGCATTCGCCTCTGCGAGCGCGGCCCCCAGGTGACGTTGGACGACCGGGTCACGAAGACGACCCCGTGGTCCGTGTTCGATGCCTTCGATTTCGGGCCGTGGCGCGACGTGGCCCTCATGAAGCTCCGGTTGCGGGGGACGTGGCTCTCGCGACGGCTGGCCCCCCGGCGCGTCGTGGCGTTCGGTCTCGACTCGGCCGACACGGTCGAGCGTCTGCGGACGATCCTGCGGGGCCGCGGGCTGCACGAGGAGCCACTGGACGACCCGCTGCCCGAGTCGCCGCGATCCCTCGAGCCTTGACCCCCGCCCGGCGGGGGCCTACGCTGTTACCCGTCTACGGAGCGGGCCGGGCGATCGCCGCGACCTTCGGGTCGGGGAGGAAAGTCCGGACTCCACAGGGCAGCGTGCTGGTTAACGGCCAGCGAGGGTGACCTCAGGGAAAGTGCCACAGAAAACACACCGCCGAACCACCGGGGGCGACCCCGGGGGTGGTAAGGGTGAAAAGGTGCGGTAAGAGCGCACCGCCGTCGTGGCGACACGGCGGGCAGGGTAAACCCCACGCGGAGCAAGGCCAAATAGGGGGGCGTTCGAGGCTGGCCCGGCTGAAGCCCCCGGGTAGGTTGCTGGACCTCGCGGGCAACCGCGAGGCTAGAGGAATGGTCGCCGCCCGCCTTCGGCCGCGAGGCCGGGGGCGGGGACAGAATCCGGCTTACAGGTCCACTCCGTAGACACCTTCTCCCGGGGAAACGCCGCTCAGCGGCCGCCGGCGGTGGCGCTCGCCGCGCTCGCCGACGTCAGGTGCGCTCTCCATCCACGCTGCAACTCCCCGTAGCTCAAGCCGAAGACGGTCTGGAGGGCGTCGGCCGTCTCCCGGCCGCGGGCCAGGGCCTCGATGAGCGCGCGCAGGCCCGCGGCGCCGCGGAGGCGGAGGAGGTGGGCCACCGCGGAGAGGCTCTGGGCGTAGGCGGCGGTGGCCTCGACCTCGGTCAGCCCGGCGAACGGGGGCTCGAGGTCCTCGAGCGGGCGGAGCCGGCCCGCGCGCGCGGCCGCGGCGAGGTGAGCGTCCTCGCGAGCCGGATCGCCCCCCTCCAGCCACTGCGCCAGCCCTTCCTGGAGCCACGTGGGAGCGGTGCCGCCGACCCGCGCCGCCAGGAAGGAGTGGGCCAGCTCGTGCCTCAGGACGCGCACCAGCCCCGGGGTGGCCTCCCGGATCCCCCTGACCGGAACCAGGATCGTCCCGTCGTTCACCGCCGCCGCCCACTCCGGGGCCCGCGTGGTGTCGCGGAAGGCCGAGTCAGTCTGGAGCACGACGGTGACCGGGAGGTCGGGGCTGAAGCCCAGCTGCGCCTCGTACTCCTCCCAGGTCCGGTCGAGCACGCCGAGGACGGCGAGGCCGAGGGCCTCGTCGGCGGTCCCGTCGTAGCGGATGCGGAAGCGCGCGCTGGAGATGTGCGCGCGGCCGGTCCCGAGGGCCTCGAGCTTGCCCCGCACCAGACCCTCTTCGCTGATCTCGAGGGCGGCGCGATAGCGGTCGCGGGCCCCGTCGACGTCGCCGAGCGCGAGGAGGGCGTCACCGAGCAGCTCGAGCGACCGAGAACGGCGCGGCTGGTGGGTGAGGGCGGTCCGGGCGCTGGCCCCGGCGCGCTCGGGATCGCCGAGGGCGAGCTGGGCCGCGGCGAGGGCCTCGAGGCCCGGGACCGAGGCCGGGTCCCGGAAGAGGGCCAGTCGCGCGAAGCGCAAGGCCTCCGCCGCGTCGCCGAGCGCCAGCCGCTCCCGGCTCCTGCGGACGTCGGGATCCACGAGGATCGTCTCGGGTCCGGCGGGCTCGATGCGGGAAACGGCCTGGCGGGGCAGATCGAAGAGACGCCCGTCCTTGCGGTACCGGACGACCTCACCCTCGTACCAGGCCTCGTCGGCGTCGAGCACCCGGCCGTCCTCGAGGACGATGGAGTCGGCGCCGGCGAGGGTGGCCAGGGCGAGCAGGGGCGCGGCCAGGAGCAACCGGGGCGGCGGCACGGTCAGGGAAGCAGATCGGGGAGGGGCTGGATTCGGGGTTGGATGCGGTTCTCCCGGAAGTACGCCGGGAAGCTCCGCGCCGCGGCCTCCGCCGCCGCGCGATCCGGGTAGACGCCCCAGCAGATGCGGTGGCAGTCCCGTCCCTTGTAGCTCACGGGGAGGATGAAGAGAGCGTCGTCGCCGACGCCCTGCACGGCCTTCATGACGGTCTCGGGCGAGCAGGCCACGAGGGCCTGGATCCCGTACCGGCCCGGCGGCCCCGCGGCCAGCGACGCCGCGAACCCCCGGGCGGCCGCGTCGAGAGAGCCCTGCCGCAGGAGTGCCCCCGGCTCCCCCGTGGGGGGGGGCGCGGCCTGGGGCGGGGGCACCGCCGCCACGGGCGGAGGCGTGGGCACCGGGGTCGGAGTGGGAACCACCGCCGCCACCGGAGTCGCGGCGAGCGCCGCCGCGGGGGTGGGCGTCGCCGCCGGCGCCACGGTGGCCGGTGCGGACAGCGTCGGGGTCGGCTCCATCGTGGGCGCGGTGACGGGTGCTGCCGGCGTCGTGACGGCCTCCGGAGAGCGGCCGAACAGGAAGTAGTAGCCCCCCGCGACGACGGCGAGGAGCACAACCACCGCGCCGCCGATCAGCGGCGCGCGCGAGGGTGGGGCGCTTCGACTCACCGCCGCCCGTCGCGGGGCCGTGGTCCCCGTCCGGAACTGCGGCTCCCACGTGTCGGAGCGGGGCCGCACGGGCGGTCTCTCCGTCCCTCCCGTTCCCGAGGGATTGAGCAGGGCGTCGAGGGCGGCGAGGTCCTCCTTGGTGGGACGGGCCGAGGAGTCGGGCGACGACCGGTCAGCCGACGGTGACTCCCCCGAGCGGCCCTCGGACGGATCGGGAAACGGCGCCGCGGAAGGCACGTACGCCGGCTGGTCGCCCGGCAGGGTGTCGAACCGGCCTGGCGGCGGGGGCACACGCTCGAAGGTCGGCGACGGTGGCTCGGGCTCGAAGGTCGGCGGGGGCGGCTCGGGCTCGAAGGTCGGCGGTGGCGGCTCCGGAGGAAGGGCCACGGTGGGCTCCAGCGGGGGGCTCACCGTGGGCTCCGGGACCTCCGATGGTGCTGGCTCCGCCGGCGGGGGTTCCTCGGCCTCGACGAAGGCAAAGCCGGTCGGGTCGAGGTTGGGAAGCGGCGCGGCCTCCGGCTCCGGGATCGGTGCCGGAACCACCGGCTCGGATCCGGGCTCCGCCTCCGGCACGAACTGCACCGTCTCCGCCGCGGCCGCGTCCACGGGCTCGGCACGGGCGGGCTCGGCGTCGATGACGGGGGACGAGGCCTCCGGTTCCTCGGACGGGAGGAGGACCGGTTCCGGCTCCGCCGCCTCGCCCACGAGACCGCTGCGGGCCTCCTGGGCGAGGTCGAGCTCGTCGGCCTCCACTCCCTCCTTCGCCCGAGCGATGCCCATGAACAGCAGTGCGCACGCCGTCTTCGCCGCGTCGAACTCGTCGAGACGGGTCAGCGCGATCGCGTCTTGAAGGGTGCGCTGGCCGTCGAGGCGCTCGAGCAGGGGCCAGACCTCGGCGCGGACGTCGGCCAGGAGGGCCTCACTGTCCGGCGTCGGCTCGAGGACGACGCTGGTGTCACCGCCCAGGTGACGCAGCGCGAAGGACCGCTCGCCCACCCTCTGGACCGCGGCGAGGAGCAGCCGTGCGGTGGACAGCTTCAGGTCGACGGCGCCCTTGGGCAGGACTCCGTCCTCGAACTCGAAGGAGCCCGACTTCCAGGAGACGACGTCGGAGAGGATGCGCTCGACCTTCACGCGGGCGGCGTCGCCGAGCTCGCGCTGGTTCACGAAGCCGCTCTCGGCCAGGACCTTGGCCAGCGGGTTGCCCGGTCCCACCTTGCCGTTGACCTCGTCGAGCTGCTCACGGGTGATCTTGCCGCTCTCGATGAGGATGGCCCCGAGCTGGTCGCGCGGGTCGTTCGACGAGCCGAAGAGGATGCGACCTCCGCGAAAGTACAAGGCCTTCGGGTGCACGGGACCGACGACCTTGAGGGAGCCGGTGGCTCCCCGGCGGTGAAGATCGACGAGAAGATGCGGGAACGAGGTTGGGTCGATGTTCCCGCTGACGGGGAACGCGTCCGCCATCCAGCCTCCATCGCGCCAGGCCGGGCTCTCCGCCCGCCCGACGCATCATCCATCTTTTCAGCATATTACCATGGTCGGCGGCCTCGTTGACATCCTTTGCGGCCCCTCGCTAGACTCGATCCAGCCCCAAATTCCGCCCGGTCCGGGGATCCGGCGTCCGTGGGCTCCGGAGAGTCGGTTGCCCTACATCATCGACGGCAACAACCTGCTCGGCGCCCTGGGCGGTCCCGCGGTGCCCGGCGACGGTCGCGCCGAGGTGCTCCGCCAGGTGGCCGCGTTCTGTCGCGACCGCGGGGCCCGGGTCACCCTGGTGTTCGACGGCGCCCCGTTCCGCCCGGAGCTCGGCGCGCAGGAGCTGGGCCGCGTGTCGGTGCGCTTTCCCGAGCCCGGGCTCGACGCCGACGCCGTCATCCGCGGGCTCATCGACGAGGCTGCCCGTCCCGCCGAGCTGACCGTGGTCAGCTCCGACAAGGCCGTCTACTCCTACGCCCGCACCCGCGGGGCCGCGGCCCTGCGGGCCCACGAGTGGAAGGCCCTCGCGCGCGCCCCCTCACGCCGTCCCCGCCGGGTGAGCGACCGGTCGGAGAAGCCGGAGCACGAGACCGACATCGAAGGTTGGCTCGAGCGGTTCACCCGCCGCTGAGACCCGGGACACCCGTCGCGCTCGCTTGACAGGCGGCAGGCGGTTGAGGCGCCACGGCTTGTGGCGTCTCGCCGGCCCCTGCGTCAACCGCGGGCGACGCCTGGCGCGAGGAAGGGCTGGAGCCCGCATCGCTCAATCCGCTGAGCAGTAGAGCCTTACTCCTCGAGCCGAGACCTGGCACCACCGTTGCCTTCTCAGGAAGGCGTCGTGCGGCGGCCCGGCGCCCGGGCCCCGGAGGGAGAGCCGGTCGTCCGGGCGCCGGGAAGCCCCACCCGTCCCGGGGTGCCGCGCGGCGCTTTCCAAGGCGACACGAAGAGTCGCGAGAGGAGGAGAAGATGATCGTCCGCCGCATGATCGCTACCAGCCTGGCCGTGGCCGTGGCCGTCGTCCTGGCCGCCGGTCCGGCACTCGCCGCGGCCAAGCCCGCGCCGACCGAGAAGGTCGACCTCAACACCGCCACCGTCGAGCAGCTGACGGCGCTGCCGGGGGTCGGTCCCACCCTCGCCGCCCGCATCGTCGAGCACCGCGAGAAGGCGGGGCAGTTCAACTCGCCCCAGGAGCTGATGAACGTCAAGGGAATCGGCGAGAAGAACTTCCAGAAGATCGAGCAGTACCTGACGGTGGGGGCGCCTCCCCGGAAGGCCTCGAAGTAGGAGGGGTGCGCGGGGCGGCACGCCACGGGCGGGTCGCCCCGCCGCTTCGCACCATGAGGTCTCGAGGCTTCTCACTCGTCGAGATGTTGGTGGTCGTGGCCCTGCTGCTGGTCGCGGCGGCCGTGAGCCTCCCCGTCTTCCGTGGCTACACCGCCGAGGCGCACCTGGTGGGCGCCGGACAGGCCTTCCGAGCACAGTTCCGGAGGGCCTGCTCGATGGCCGTGCGCTCCAACGCCTACACCGCGATCCGGTTCGAGAGCGGCCCCGCGGGGGACGTCTACTCGATCTACGCCGACGGCAACGGCAACGGGGTGCGCTCCGCCGAGATCCGGGCGGGCGTCGACCGGCTGGTCGAGGGACCGTTTCCCCTCACCGGGGGAGCGCCGAGCGTCCGGGTGGGGTTCCTCCCCGGTGTCCCGGCGGTGCCCCCCGCGCGCGGCGTGCTCTCCGGTGACCCCATCCGATTCGGGCGCGCGGACATGCTGTCGTTCTCGCCCATGGGGACGGCCACTCCCGGGACGTTCTACCTGGCCGGGGACGGTGCCCAGGCCGCGGTCCGGGTGACCCCGGGCAGCGCCCGCGTCCGGCTCATGATCTGGCGGGGCGACCCGTGGAGGGTGCGGTGAGGTGGCGCGGGGTCCTGCCCTTCCGGGTCGAGCGCGTGGAGCCCCCGGACGGGGCCACGGGGACTCTGCGCGACGATCCCGTTCTCCTCCGCCTGTCGGCGCCGATCGACGTCGACCGGTTTCCCGAGGCGACGGTCGAGGTGAGGGAGGCGGAGACGCCGGTCCCGTCCCGGATCGAGACTCTGGACGGCGGCCGCGTGCTCGTGTGGTGGCCGGACCGCCTCTTGAGCCCGGGCCGCGAGCACCACGTGCTGGTCTGCGGGTTGCGCGACCGGCTGGGCCGGGAGGCCCCTCCCCTCGCCAGCCGGTTCACCCCTGGCCCGGTCGCGGGCGGTGAGCTGCGCTGGTGAGGCGCGCCGCCGGGCGCACCCCCGTGGCCTGTGCTAGATTGGATTGGCGGCCTCGATGGATTCCCGCGTCTACCTCTTTCTCGCCCTCATCTTCTACGCCGTCGGCGCGGTGCACGTGCTCGTGCACATCCTCGCGCGGCGCCGCCTGCTGACGACGCTGACCATCACCACGACGCTCCTCGGTTTCGCCTTCCACACCGCCGCCCTCTCCCAGCGCTGGACCGAGTCGGGGCACTTCCCGGCGGTGGGGCTGCGTGACGGGGCCTCGTTCCTGGCCTGGGCCACCGTGCTCGTCTTCCTCCTCGTCTACGTGACGACGCGGGTCGACGCCTTGGGGCTGTTCGCGTATCCGTTCGCGTTCGCGCTGGTCTTCGTGGCGAACCTGTCGCCCCCCTCCGACCGGCCCGACTCCGTCCTGCGGGGCCTCTACCTGCCCGTCCACACCGTGCTCGCCGTCTTCGGGTACGGCGCGCTCTTCGTGGCTTTCACGATGGGGGTCCTCTACCTCATCCAGGAGCACGAGCTGCGCTCCCGCTCGCCGCATCGGCTCTACTACGTGATCCCCAGCCTCGAGCGGTGCGACACCATCGGGGGCCGCAGCGTGATCTTCGGCTTCGGCTTCCTCACCCTCGCCATCCTGACCGGGTTCCACTGGAACATGACCCTGAACGGCCGGTACTGGACGGGAGACCCGAAGGAGTGGGCGGCCCTGGCCGCCTGGACGATCTACGTGGTGCTCATCGCCGCTCGCTTCCGCGCGGGCTGGGGGGGACGACGGGCGGCCTGGCTCGGGATCGCCGGCTTCCTGATCGTCGTCTTCACCTTCGTCTGGGCGACGCTGGTGCCCGGGGTCGCGGTCGCGGCGTCGTGATCGTCGTCGTCGGGTTGAGCCACCAGACGGCTCCCCTCGCGGTCCGGGAGGCCCTGGCCTTTCCGGAGGAAGAGATGGCGGAGGCGCTCGAGCGGCTGCGAGAGGAGTCGGGGCTGACCGAGGCCATGATTCTTTCCACCTGCAACCGCGTGGAGATCTACGGCCGCGCCCCGGAATCGGTCGTGGGGCCGGTGGCGGAGTTCCTCGCGCGGTTTCACGATCGGAGGCTGGAGGAACTCGAGTCGCACCTGTACCGTCTCGAGGGCGAGGCGGCCGTCCGGCACGCCTTTCGGGTCGCGGCCAGTCTGGACTCGATGGTCCTGGGCGAGCCCCAGATCCTGGGGCAGGTCAAGAGGGCCTACGAGGCGGCGGAGGCGGCGGGGGCCCTCGGCTCCGTCCTCACCACATTGCGCAACCGCTCTTTCGCCGCGGCCAAGCGTGCCCGGACCGAGACCGCCATCGGGCGCAACGCCGTGTCGGTGTCCCACGTGGCGGTGGAGCTGGCCCGGAAGATCTTTGGCGACCTGAGCGAGAGATCCGTGCTCCTGGTCGGGGCGGGGAAGATGAGCGAGGTGGCGGCCCGGCAGATGGTGCGCGACGGGGCCCGCGCCGCCGTCCTCGGCGGGCGCACCCTCGAGCGGGCGGAGCAGCTGGCGGCCGCGCTCGGCGGGCGGGCCGCGCCGCTGGATGCCCTGCGCTCGGAGATGTCCCGGGTCGACGTGGTGATCAGCGGCACCGGGGCGCCGGGACTCGTGGTGCGCCGGGAGGACGTGGAGGCAGCTCAGGCCGCGCGACGGCACCGCCCCCTCTTCCTGATCGACATCGCCGTGCCCCGCGACGTCGAGCCGGAGGCAGGCAAGGTCAAGGGCGTCTTCCTCTACGACCTCGACGACCTGCGCTCGGTGGCGGAGGCGAACCTGCGGGAGAGGCGGAAGGAGGCAGCGGCGGCCCAGGCCATCCTCGACCACGAGATCCGCGCCTTCCTCCAGTGGCGCGAGTCTCTCGACGTCGTGCCGCTCCTGGTCGAGCTCAGGAGCCGGGCGGACGAGATCCGCCAGGCCGAGGTCGACAAGGCGCGCCGGCGTCTCGGCCCCCTCACCCCCGAGCAGGAGAAGGCGTTGGATGCGATGACCAGCGGGATCGTCAACAAGCTGCTCCATCCCCCGACCGTCGAGCTGAAGAGGATGGCCGCCAGCCGCCACCACACCGAGTACGTGGGTCTCATCCGAAAGCTCTTCGGCCTGTGACCTCGGGGGCGGAGGTGACCCTGCCATGAGCCGGATCCGGATCGGCACGCGCGGGAGCCTGCTCGCGCGCTGGCAGGCGGAGCACGTGAAGGGGCGACTCGAGGAGCTGGGCCACGAGGTCTCCCTCGTCATCATCACCACGACTGGCGATCGCCTCCTCGATCGCCGCCTGGAGGCGGTGGGGGGAAAGGGCGCCTTCCTCAAGGAGATCGAGGAGGCCCTTCAGACCGGGGAGGTGGACCTCGCGGTCCACTCCCTGAAGGACGTGCCCACCGTCACACCCGAGGGCCTCGAGCTCGTGGCCATGCTGGAGAGGGCGGACCCGCGCGACGCGCTCCTGTCCGCCGGAGCGGGGCTGGACGAGCTGCCGCGGGGGGCGCGGGTGGGGACCACCAGCCTCCGGCGCCAGGCCCAGCTGGGAGCGGCGCGCCCCGACCTCGTCGTGGCCGACCTGCGGGGAAACGTGGACACCCGCCTGCGCCGCCTGCGTGAGGGGGCGTTCGACGCCATCCTGCTGGCGATGGCGGGGCTGGTGCGACTGGGCCGCGACGGCGAGGTGACCGAGGCCCTGGACCCGCGCGCCTTCGTGCCCGCCCCCGGCCAGGGGACCATCGCCCTGGAGTGCCGGGGGGAGGATGCAGCGGTGCGCGGGGCGGTGGCGCCGCTCCACCACGAGCCCACCGCGCGCGCGGTGAGGGCGGAGCGGGCCTTCCTGGCCACGCTGGGCGGAGGGTGCAACGTCCCCCTGGGCGCACACGCCACGACCGAGGGCGAGCGCCTCGACCTTGTGGGCTTCGTGGCCCGGGTCGACGGCTCGCGGATGCTGCGGGGGGAGCGGCAGGGCGGCGATCCGGCGGAGCTGGGGCAGTCGTTGGCCCGGGACCTCCTGGACCGCGGGGCAGGCGAGCTCCTGGGCGGATGAGCCACCGGGAGTCGCTTGCCGGTCGCCGCATCGTCGTGACCCGTCGTCCCGACCAGGCGTCGGCGCTGGTGGGGATGCTCCGGGACCGGGGGGCGGTGGTCCTCGAGGTGCCGGCGACCCGGATCGGTCCCCCCGAGGATCCCGGGCCCCTGGATGCCGCGCTGCGGGATCTCGCGCGGTTCGACTGGGTGGTCTTCACCAGCGCCAACGCGGTGACCGCCGTGCGCGACCGTCTGGCCGCGCTGGGTCGACCCCCTCGGCTGGGAGAGGGGGGCGTTCGGATGGCCTCGGTGGGGGCGGCCACGACGCGGGTGATCCGGGAGACTTTCCCGGACGACCCGGTGGCCCTGGAGCCGGAGAGCGAGTACCGGGCTGCGGGGCTCCTGCAGGCGTTCGCGTCCGCGGGGTGTGCGGGGACGGCCGTCCTCGTTCCCGCTTCGAGCCGCGCGCGGGAGGAGCTGCCCTCGGGCCTCCGGGCCCTCGGAGCCGAGGTGACCGTGGTCGCGGCCTACGCCACACTCGAGCCGGCCGACCTGGGCCAGGCGGTGGAGAGCTGCCTCCGCGAGGGCTTCGACGCGGCGACGTTCGCCGCACCCTCGGCGGTGGAGGCTTTCGCCTCCGCCGCCGAGGGCCGGGCCCAGGGGCTCCCGGCGGTCGTGATCGGGCCCACGACCGAGGCCGCGGCCCGGACCGCGGGCTTCCGGGTCCTGGCGATCGCCTCCCCCTCCACGGCGGAGGGGCTCGTGGCCGCCCTGGAGCGGGCGTTGGGGCGGCGCTGATCGCCCGCCGGCCGAAGGGGGCGGCGTGCGCGGCGTGCAGGCGCTGTTGACAGACACCCTCTAAGTTACCTACCATTCGGTGTTTGGCCTTGGTGCGTGAGCCGCTTCCAAGCGGCGTGGCGCCGAGAGCCGAGCCAAATCCGAAGCCTGGAGGTTTCTTCCCACTCATGCCGGACACCGAAAAGACCGAGAAGGTCGTCGCCCCGATTGCGCCCAAGGCCGAAGCCCAGCCGGCGCCCCCTGACGCGGCTCCTGCCCCCGAATCCGCACCCGACACCGAACCCGCCCTGGACGAGGCCGAGGAGTACGAGCGTCTCCTCGACATGTACGACGTCAGCTTCCGCAACTTCGCCGAGGGCGAGGTGGTGCGGGGAACGGTGCTGCGCGTCTCCGAGAGCGAGGTCGTCGTCGACGTCGGCTACAAGTCCGAGGGGATGATCGCGATCGAGGAGTTCCGCGACGAGAACAACGAGATCTCGGTGAAGACCGGCGACTCCGTGGACGTTCTCATCGAGAAGACCGAGAACCGCGAGGGCTACGTCGTCCTCTCCAAGGAGAAGGCCGAGAAGATGAAGGTCTGGGACGAGGTGGAGCGCGCCTATCAGGAGCGCCGCGTCGTCACCGGGAAGGTCATCGAGCGGGTCAAGGGGGGCCTCGCCGTGGACATCGGCGTGCGCGCGTTCCTCCCGGGCAGCCAGGTGGACATGCGTCCGGTCCGCAACCTCGACGCGCTGCGGGGCGAGGAGCTCCGCATGCGCGTGATCAAGGTCAACAAGAAGCGCGGGAACATCGTGCTGTCGCGCAAGGCGGTCCTCGAGGAGGAGAACGCCGAGAAGAAGCACGAGACGCTGGCGACCCTGGAGGAGGGCAAGGTCCTCGACGGCGTGGTCAAGAACATCACCGAGTACGGGGCCTTCGTGGACCTCGGCGGCCTCGACGGGCTGCTGCACATCACCGACATGTCGTGGGGCCGCATCAACCACCCGAACGAGGTCTTGAACGTCGCCGACGAGATCCGGGTGGTGGTCCTCAAGTTCGACCGCGAGAGCGAGCGCGTCTCGCTGGGCATGAAGCAGCTCCAGGCCGATCCCTGGACCACGGCCACCATCAAGTACCCGGTCGCGGCGCGGGTGAAGGGTCGGGTGGTGAGCCTCACCGACTACGGCGCCTTCGTGGAGCTCGAGCAGGGCGTCGAGGGGCTGATCCACGTCTCCGAGATGTCGTGGTCCAAGAAGGTGAAGCACCCGTCGAAGATCCTGGCCGTGAACCAGGAGGTCGAGTGCCAGGTCCTGGGCATCGACCAGGAGGCGCACCGCATCAGCCTCGGCCTGAAGCAGGTGGAGTCCAATCCCTGGGAGCAGCTGGCCGAGAAGTACCCCATCGGCGCCAAGATCACGGGCAAGGTCCGCAACCTGACCGAGTTCGGAGCGTTCGTGGAGGTCGAGGAGGGCATCGACGGCCTGATCCACATCTCCGACCTCTCCTGGACCAAGCGCGTCAAGCACCCCTCCGAGATCCTCAAGAAGGGCGACACGGTGGAGGCGGTGGTCCTCAACATCGACGCCGACAACCAGAGGCTCTCCCTCGGTCTGAAGCAGCTCGCCACCGACGTGTGGCAGGACTTCTTCGCCAGCCACCAGGTCGGCGACATCGTCGAGGGCAAGATCGTGCGCATCACGACCTTCGGCGCCTTCGTGGAGCTGGCGGAAGGGGTCGAGGGGCTCGTGCACATCTCGGAGCTGGACGAGAAGCGCGTCGACAATCCCGAGGAGCAGTTCAAGGCCGGGGACACCTTCCCGATGAAGATCATCAAGGTGCAGGAGGCCGATCGCAAGATCGGGCTCTCGATCAAGGCGGTGAAGAGCGACGAGTACCGGCAGGACATGCAGGCCTATCGCGAGTCCTCCTCCAGCGACCGCTCCACCATCGGCGACATCCTGAGGGCCCAGCAGGAGGCGGCGGCGGCCCGCGACAAGGAGGCGGAGGACTAGGCGATGACCAAGGCCGAGCTGGTGGATGAGATCGCGCGGAAGGCGAGCCTCACCCGCAAGCACTCCGAGGTCATCGTCGACGCCGTGTTCTCGTCGATCATCGAGGCCCTGCAGGGCGGCGACAAGATCGAGCTGCGCGGCTTCGGGAGCTTCCGGGTGAGGCACCGCGCGAGCCGCACCGGGCGCAACCCGAAGACCGGCGAGGGAGTCCTCGTCCCCGCCAAGAAGGTCCCGTACTTCAAGCCGGGCAAGGAGCTCCGGGAGCTGATCAACGGGAGCTGAGGCGCGCTCCATGTCCGCCTCGCTCTTCGTCAAGGACGCCGCCGCCTCGCGATTCGTGGCCGGAGGGCTGGCCGAGGTCGAGGCCCTGTTCGGATCGCCCCTGCCCGCCCTGCCTGCCCTGGAGAGGGACGGCGACCGGGCCGTGTTCCTCGTCCACACCCACGCCCGCCTGCGGTCGCTCCTGCGCCGCTACCTGGGGGCGCTGCTCGCCCAGATCGGGATCGCCGGGGCGGCGCGGGGACCGAGCGGGGGCCGCGACGTGGCCGAGTACGAGGAGGGGCTGGGCCGCGTGCTCCGGGCGGTGCGCGCCGCCGATCGGTCCCAGGGCCTGCTCAACCTGTTCTGGCTCGCGCACTCGCGCGACGCCGCCGAGCACCTCCACGGGCTCGAGGCCCGGGTGCCGGGCCTGGCTCGGGGGAAGCTGTCGCTCTTCCCGCTCCTGCAGTCCTTCTACCGCCGGATGGACCAGCTCTCCCGCGTCCCGCCGGCCGGGGAGCCCGAGGCGGCGGTGGCGGTCGAGAACCCCTCCCTCGTCCACTCCCTCGTCGACGACGGCTTCGCTTTCACCGAGGTCTCAGCGGAGAGCCTGGACCTCGGCGCCTTCCTCGCGTCGAACAAGCGGTACCGGATCGCACCCGAGGTCTTCTTCGAGATCCAGAGCGTGCTGGTCAGCGATGCCGAGCGGCGCCTGCGCGAGGGCGACCGGGGGCTGCTGTCCCGGGCGTCACGCCACCTGCCCGGCCTCCCCCGCGAGCACTACCTCAAGCCGGGGAGCCTCGTGAAGATCGTCCTGAGCGAGCCGATCCTGACCTATCTCCTTGCCGACCCCTTCGGAGCAGGGGCGCGGCTGGCCGCCTCCGCGCGCCTGCGCACGGAGGCCCAGCGGGGACGCGGGAGCGAGGCCTTCGGCGCCCTGCTGGAGCTGGCCGCGGGGCTGCGCCGCTTCGAGATCGTCTCCCACGTGCGGGACCGCGTGGCGTCTCTCGACACCGCGTCGGGGACGCGGGGCCTCGAGGAGAAGACCAGCCGGGGGCTGCGGGTCTACGAGTTCGGCGAGTCGGCCCAGGTCCTGAACCAGGCGGTGCCGGCCACCATCCTGTTCCTGGACCTGCGTGGCTTCACTCGCACCGCCGAGGGACACATCTCCGAGCGCGACCTCACCCGGGAGCTGTACGAGGTGTTCGACGCCTTCGTCCCGATCTTCGAGCGGTTCGGGGGCACGGTCGACAAGTACCTGGGAGACGGGATGATGGTGACGTGGGGCGCGGGCCGGGCCGACGAGCTCGACCCGCTCAACGCGGTGCGGGCGGCCGTCCTCTGCCAGGACTCCCTCGAGCGCAGCCGCGAGGCGGGGCGCACCTGGTTCAAGATGGGGATCGCGATTCATCACGGGCGGGTCTACCTGGCCCGCTTCATCGGGGAGCGGGGGATGGTCCAGGCCACGGTGATCGGGCGCAACGTGAACCTCGCTGGCCGTTTGTCGTCCGCCGATCGCCGACGCCTGGTGGACGACGGCGGCGAGCTCGTGGAGGTGGAGGAGCCGGAGGACGCCGAGGACCCGGCGGCAACCTCGGCGCGAGACGTGAAGGTCAACGCGGATGGGACCGTGCTCAACGAGGGAATCGCCATCAGTCGCGAGACGCTCATGGAGCTGGAGACCCACCTCGCCCTGGTGCACACCGACCGGGGCATGGAGTACGAGGACGAGGCCATCGATCGACGCCTGGTCATCCGCTACGTGGGCGATGCCAAGTTCAAGGGGGTCCAGTCCAGCATGCCGGTCTACGCGGTGCACGACGAGGAGCGGGGGTGAGAGGGTTGAGCCGCCTCTGGACACCCTGGAGAATGAGATACGTGACCACGGCGGACAAGACTCCCGGCTGCGTTCTCTGCCAGGCCCTCGAGGGTGCCGCCGGGGCGGACCGTCTGGTCGTGTACACCGGGGAGCACAACTTCATCATCATGAACCTCTACCCCTACAACAGCGGTCACGTCATGGTCGCTCCACGGCGACACATCGCCACCCTGGCCGCGGCCACCCCGGAGGAGCTCGCCGAGATGATGATCCTGGCGCAGCGCCTGGAGGAGGCGATGGCGAAGGCCTACCGCCCCGACGGTGTCAACCTCGGGATGAACCTGGGTCGCCCGGCCGGGGCCGGCGTGCCCGGCCACCTCCATCTCCACATGGTGCCCCGGTGGAGCGGCGACACCTCTTTCATGACGGTGGTGGGGGAGACGCGCGTGATCCCCGAGGATCCGGCCGACGGTTGCACGCGATTGCGCCCCTTCTTCGCGAAGTGATGGGCGACCGGCTCGGCACCGCCTGTCTCGTCGTGCTCCTCGGGGTGGCGGGTCTCGCCCCGGGCCAGGACCAGCCGAACGTCGTCACGAACCTCACCCTGTTCGCCGGGACCGGCGAAGGTCTGTGGCGCTCCCTCGACTGGGCACGGTCCTGGGAGCAGGTCCTGGGAAGTACCGGGGGCGTTCGCCTGGAGGCCCTGGGCGCGGCGAGGGTGATCGAGCCGCGCGGGCCGGAGGTCTGGGTCGCCGGGGACGGGGGCCTCTACACCTCCTCGGACTTCGGAGTGACGTGGGCCCCCCTCTCCCTGACCGAGGGCATCTCGAGCCTCCTGCTCTCGCGTTGGCCCCAGGCCGACCCCACCGTGTTCGTGGGGACGGCGGCAGGGCTGCTGCGCTCGCGCGACGCCGGGCGCTCGTTCGCCCCGACCGCGCTCGTCACCGGGCCCGTCCGCCGCCTGGAGTGGCCGGGGCCGACGCTCGTGGTCGCCGGCGCCGCCGGGCTCCTCGTGACGACGGACGAGGGGGAGTCCTTCGCCCCTCCCGGCGAGGGTCTGCCCGAGGGCGAGGTGCTGGCGGTGGCGCTGTCGTCGTTCTTCGCGGCGGATCCCGTGCTTTTCGCCGGCCCCGCCGCCGGCGGGGTCTACCGCTCGGGGGACGGGGGGGCGACGTGGACGCCGGCGGGCTTGGAGGGCGAGGTCGTGGACGACCTGGTGTGGCTGGGGCCCTTTCTCTACGCGGCCGCGGAGGGCGGCTTCTTCCGCAGCGACGACGCCGGCCGCACCTGGACGAGGCTGTCCGACTCCCCGGGGAGGCCGACGAGGGTGGTGTTCCCGCTGGCGCCCGCGGCCGGCCTCGAGGCCTTCCTCGCCACCGACCGGGGCCTGTTCCACACGTCCGACGCCGGCCAGCACTGGGCGCCGGCGGGCTTCGCGGGGGAGGATGTCCTGGCGGTGGCGACCTTTCCTCCGCCCGCCCCCGTGCTGGGCAAGGAGTGAGCGTGCGATTCACGAAGGCCCACGGCCTGGGCAACGACTTCATCCTCGTGGCCGAGGGCGACGCGCCCGTAGACCGATCGGAGTGGACGCGGCGGCTCTGCAGCCGGCACCGGGGCATCGGTGGCGATGGGGTGGTGCTGCACTCCCCGGCTCCCGACGGCATCCGCATGTGGCTGCTGAACGCGGACGGGCGTCCGAGCGAGATCTCGGGGAACGGCCTGAGGTGCCTGGCCGCCCTGGCCGTGCGTGAGGGTTGGGCGCCGGCGGAGCACACCGTTCACACCGTGGTCGGTCCGCGAGGGGTCGAGGTCACGGCGACTGGTCCCACCACCGCCCGCATCACGACGGACCTCGGCGAGCCCGTCCTGGCCTCGTCCCGGATCCCCATCGACCTCGACCCCCCGCAGGAGCCGGTGGTCGAGTACCCGATCGAGGTGCTGGGGCGCACCGAGCACGTCACCGCGACGTCCATGGGCAACCCTCACTGCGCCGTCTTCCTCGACGAGCCCGCGGACGACGGCCTGGTCACGAGCCTGGGCCCGGCTCTCGAGACTCACCCCCTCTTCCCCGAGCGGACCAACGTCGAGTTCGTCACCGTGGTGAGCCGGAGCGAGATCCGCGTGCGCTTCTGGGAGCGAGGCGTGGGCCCCACCGAGGCGTCGGGCACGGGCTCGGCGAGCGCGGTGGTGGCGGCGATCCTCAACGGGTACACCCACCGCGAGGTGCGGGTGGTGTGCGATGGGGGAATCCTCGAGGTGGCCTGGCCCGAGGACGGGTCGCTTCGGCAGACCGGCGAGGTCGAGATCCTCTATCAGGGCGACTGGCTGGGCTAGCCGCGCACGCGGCGAGCCACGACCCCTCGACGAGACAGCGCGACGGAAGGGGTCAGGTCTCGAATGTTGCGTCACCATCCCGGACGACGGGGCGACGCAACATTGGAAGACCTGACCCCCGCTTCATCAGTTGAGGGCGGTGGGCACGGCCAGGGAGAAGGGGGCGATCTCCGCGTCGAAGCGCTCGCCGTTGGCCGTGACCATCCGGTAGCTGCCGTGCATCGAGCCGATGGCCGTGGGCAGGGGGCAGAAGCTCGTGTACTCGAAGTGGGCGCCGGGCTCGAGGGTCGGCTGCTTGCCCACCACCCCGGGGCCGTTCACCTGCTCGACGTTGCCCTCGGCGTCGCTGATGATCCACTCCCGGCTCACGAGGCGCACGGTCTCGTCGCCCTCGTTGGAGATCCGCACGCGGTAGGCGAAGAAGTAGTGGTTGTCCCGGGGCGAGGAGCGCTCGGGGACGAAGGCGCTGCGGACCACGACCCGCACGCCCCGCGTGGTGGTGTCGCTCACGGTCTGTCCGTCTCCACGAAGGCCAGGAGGAGCGCGCCGGCCAGCAGAACGAGGTTGCGGGTGATCAGGTACCAGCCCACGCCCCGCATCCAGTCCGGGGGCCACGAGGGGGCGGCGCCGGCGGCCGCGACGGAGGTGCAACCGCAGTTGTCGACGTCGATCCCGCGGGCGAGGACCAGGACGGCGGCGGCGATGAAGACGACGAGCATCACCGCCACCACCGCCGCCGCGTGCGGCTTCCAGGCGCCGACGATGAGGAGCACTCCGGCGACGAGCTCCACCCAGGGGAGGGTCACCGCCACCACGTTCGAGGGGACCGGGCCGAGAATCTGCCACTGGTAGACGATGCGGGCGAAGGCGGCGGGGTCGGCGATCTTGTCGAGGCTCGCGTAGACGAAGACGATCCCGAGGAAGACGCGCACGACCAGGTGGAGCCGGGCAGAGCGGAGCATGTCACTCAAGGGCGAGCCTCGGCGTCGAGAGCGTATCCCTCGTCCTCCCAGGCCGGGAGGCCCTCGTCCAGGATGACGGCGGGGAAGCCCCGCTCGCGGAGCTGGCGGGCCACGACGTGGCTCGCCTCGCAGCCGTAGCCCGAGCAGTACACGACGATACGGGAGGCCGTGCGCAGTCGGGGCTCGACCTCGGCAAAGGCCTTCTCGAACTCGTCCTCGGGAAGCGGTTGAGCTCCCGGAATCCGGTTCATGCGCCAGAAGTCGCGGGGGCGCGCGTCGAGGAAGAGCGCCCCTTCGTCGAGCCAGGCCCTGGCTTCGGCCGCCCGGACCACCTCGTCCCCGGCCTGGACCAGCACGCTCTGGGAGACGTCGAAGCCTCGTCCACTCAACGAGTTCCAGGCGAGGCCGCACGCGGCCCCCACCAGGGTGATGAGGGCCATTCGTGACAAGCGGGTGACCATCACCGCAAATTAGCACGCACCCTCCCGATGTATCAAGAAATGGTCACGGCGCTGTGCTAACTTACCGGGGTTCAGGGAGAAGTAACCTCGCGCGCATGGCGCTACTCACGACCGAGGCCCTGGTTCTCCGGGGCTACAAGCTGGGCGAAACGAGCAAGGTGGTCGTTCTCCTCACGAGGGAGCGGGGCAAGGTGCGCGCGGTCGCCCGGGGAGCGCGAGGCGGACGGCCGCGCTATCAGTCGGCCCTCGAGCCCCTCTCCGAGATTCGCGTCAGCCTCCACGGACGGCAGGGGGCCGAGCTTCTCCGGCTCGGGCAGGCCGAGCTCGTTCACTCCGCCTTCCGGGTTGGGGAGCGGGGGCTCGACGCCGTGCTCTTCCTCTCCAGCTGCGCCGAGCTCCTCGAAGCCTTCTCTCCCGAGGGTGAGGCCGAGGACCGGGTCTACCGCCTGGCGCTGGCCGTCGTGAGGGCGGTCGAAGCGGGGACCGACCCCGGGCTCGTGTTGCGCTACCTCGAGGCCTGGCTGCTGCGCCTGCACGGCCTGTACCCACCCCTGGACCGCTGCGCGTCGTGCAGCCGGGAGCTGCGGGGCGATCGCCTGGAGTACCACCGCACCGCCCACGGCTTCGTCTGCTCCACGTGCGGACCGGCCTCGGGCCCGGTCCTCGTCGCCGGGGTACGTGAGCTCCTCGTCGACATCTTCTCCCGCTCCCCCGTCGCCCTCGCGGGCGCGACGGCGCCCCACCTGGGGGCCCTCGAGTCCTTTCACCGGGACCTCGTGGGCGCCCACCTCGAGCGAGACCTCCGATCGCCCCGCGTGATCCGCGAGGCGACCCGGGAGGCCGCGAGTTGACGCTTCAGGAGATCATCTTCTCCCTGCAGCGTTTCTGGGCCGAGCGGGGCTGCCTGGTCCACCAACCCTGGGACGTCGAGGTCGGGGCCGGGACGATGCACCCGGAGACCTTCTTCCGCGTCCTGGGTCCGCGCCCCTGGCGAGTGGGCTACGTCCAACCGTCCCGTCGTCCCGCCGACGGCCGGTACGGCGAGAACCCGAATCGCCTGTACAAGCACCAGCAGTTCCAGGTGATCCTGAAGCCGCCCCCGGCGGACATCCAGGACGCCTATCTCGCGAGCCTCGGCGCCCTCGGCATCGACTCCGCCGCCCACGACGTGCGCTTCGAGGAGGACAACTGGGAGTCGCCCACGCTGGGTGCGTGGGGGATCGGCTGGCAGGTCCTCCTCGACGGCCAGGAGATCACGCAGTTCACCTACTTCCAGCAGGCGGGAGGGATCGACCTCGCCCCGATCTCCGGCGAGATCACCTACGGGCTCGAGCGCATCGGGATGTACCTGCAGGACGTCGAGGACGTCTACCAGCTGCGCTGGTCCGACGACACCTGCTACGTCGACGTGCGCAAGGAGGAGGAGTACCAGCTCTCCCGCTACTCCTTCGAGCAGGCAGACATCGCCCTCCACCAGCGGTTGTTCCAGGACGCCCTGGCCGAGGGCTGGCGCCTCCTGGACGAGGCGGGCGGACGCACGTACCTCGCGGCCTACGACTGGTGCCTGAAGAGCTCCCACGCCTTCAACGTCCTCGACGCCCGGGGGGCCATCTCGGTGACCGAGCGCGCGGGGATGATCCTGGGCATCCGCAAGCTGGCCTGCGCGATCGCACGGGCGTACGTGGAGACCGGAGGGCGCGCGGACGGCGAGGCCGTGGCGGCCGGCGCCGGGGCCGGTTCGGCGTATCCGGAGGCCGCCGGTGGCTGAGCTGCTGGTCGAGGTCGGCGTGGAGGAGATGCCGGCCCCCTGGCTTCCCGGGCTGGCCCGCCTCCTGTGCTCGGGCTTCACCCGCGCCGCGGGAAAGAGCCACCTCGACCCGGGGAAGGTGGAGACGCGGTGGACGCCGCGCCGGCTGGTCCTGTGCGCCGACGTCGCCGGGCGGCAGCCGGACCGGGAGGAGCAGATCTGGGGACCGTCGCTGGAGGTGGCCCGGGACTCCGCCGGAGAGTGGACGGGTGCCGCCAAGGGCTTTGCCCGGAAGAACGGGGTCGAGCTGGACGCCCTCCGGGAGGCCCCCCGCGATCCGAGCAGGCCCGAGGACACGCGCCTCCTGTTCGTCCGCAGGACGACCGGGGCGCCCGCCGGCGAGGTCCTGCCCGAGGTCCTGGCCGCGACCCTGCGCGGTCTCGCCTTCCCCAAGCGGATGAGCTGGGACGCGTGGCTGGAAGACGGTCGGGGGGCGTTCCCCTTCGGCCGGCCCATCCGCTGGATGATCGTGCTCCTCGATGGCCAGGTGGTGCCGTTCGTCATCCACGGCCTCGACAACGGAGAGAAGGGCGCCCCCATCGTGGAGAGTGGCCTCCACTCGCGGGGGCACCGCTTCCTGCCCCGGGAGGAGGCGGGGAAGCCCTTCGAGGTGGCCTCGTTCGCGGACCTCGAGGAGGGGCTCCGTCGGCGCTTCGTCATCCTCGACCCCGCCGAGCGCGAGAGGCGCGTGGACGAGGGCCTGCGGGCGGTGGCCGGGGGCGACATCGACGACCAGGGTCTGCGCCTCGAGTGGCGCGACCTCGTCGAGTACCCGACGGTGGTGACGGGACAGGTCCCCGAGGAGTTCCGCTCCCTGCCCCTCGAAGTCCTCGAGACCGTCCTCCGCCACCACCAGAAGTACATCCCCCTTCGCGACGGTGGCGGCCGGGTCGAGCGCTTCGCCGCCGTGGTCAACGGCGACGGAGCGTCCGCCCCCGAGATCGTTCGGGGCATGGAGCGGGTGGTGGTGGCCCGCCTCCGAGACGGCGCCTTCTTCCTGAGCGAGGACCGGAAGCGCAAGCTGGCGACACGGGTCGACGACCTCGCCGGCGTCACCTTCCACCGGGGGCTCGGCTCCTACCGGGACAAGGCGGAGCGCATGGCCCGCCTCGTGACGGCGATGGGAGAGCAGGGGCTCCTGGACGGCCCGGCCCGGGCCGCCGCCGAGGAGGCGGCCCGTCTGGCCAAGGCCGACCTCACCACCCTGATGGTCGGCGAGTTCCCCGAGCTGCAGGGCGTGGTCGGTGGCCTCTCCCTCGAAGCCGAGGGCGCACCTTCCGCCGTGTCGACCGCCGTGCGCTGGCACTACCACCCGGTGGCGGTGGAAGAGGAGGCGGCGCCGGCCGCCGAGTTCGCGGGTCGTGACGCCGAGTCGCGCGTCTTCGCCGCCGTCGCCCTCGCCGACAAGCTCGACACCCTGGCCGGCTACTTCGGGATCGGCGAGGTCCCCACCGGGAGCCGGGACCCCTTCGGCCTCCGGCGCGCGGGCCAGGGCATCCTCCGCCTGGTGCTCGACTTCTGGCACCCGAGCCCCTCGGAGGCCCGGCCCGACCTCCAGGCCCTGGCCGCGGCCGCGGTCGACGGCTACGGAGACGGGCTGGAGCGGCCACGCGAGGAGGTTCTGGCGGCGCTGGCGCAGTTTCTCGTGGAGCGGTTTCAGTACGTGCTCGAGGCCCGGGGACTCCCGGCGGAGGAGGTGCGGGCGGTGCTCCTGGCCGACGAGGCGGGGGAGGGCGGCGCGACGGTCCGGGCCCTCTCCGATCCCAGGGGTGCCGCGGGCCGGGCGGCCGCGCTGCACCGCGTGAGGGCGGAGTCCCGCGAGGATTTCGAGGCCCTCGCCGTCGCGTTCAAGCGGGCCCGGAACATTCTCTCGCAGCAGCAGCCGGCGCCCCGGTTGGACGCGGCACTGTTCGAGGACGAAGCCGAGCGGGCGCTCGCCCGCGCGGCGGCGTCGGCGGCGGCCGCCGCCGGCGACGACGAGACGCGCCTGCGCGGTCTGGCCGGGCTCAGAGGGCCCGTGGACCGCTTCTTCGACGACGTTCTGGTGATGGCGGAGGACCCGAGAATCCGGGGCAACCGCCTCGCACTTCTCAGGGACACGCTGTCCCTCTTCTATCGCATCGCGGACATTTCCAAGCTCTAGTTCGGAGGTAGCTCGTGACTCAATACGTGTATTTCTTCGGTGGTGGCAAGGCGGACGGTCACAAGGACATGAAGGACACTCTCGGCGGCAAGGGCTCCGGCCTCGCCGAGATGACCAACGCGGGCGCCCCCGTGCCGCCCGGCTTCACCATCACCACCCAGGCCTGCAACGCGTTCGTCGAGCAGGGCGAGGTCCCGCCCGAGCTGGACGGGCAGACCGAGGCCGCCCTGGCCCGGCTCGAGGAGCTGGAGGGGAAGAAGCTCGGCGACCCCCACAACCCGCTCCTCGTCTCGGTCCGCAGCGGCGCCAAGTTCTCCATGCCCGGGATGATGGACACCATCCTCAACCTGGGCCTCAACGACGTCTCGGTCGAGGGCCTCAAGAAGAAGACCGGCAACGGCCGCTTCGCCAAGGACAGCTACCGCCGCTTCATGCAGATGTACGGCAACGTCGTCATGGGCGTGGACAAGGACGCCTTCGAGCACGAGCTCTCCGCGGTCAAGAAGAAGGCGAAGGTGAAGGCCGACGTCGATCTCGACGAGGCCGCCCTGGACGAGGTCATCGCCCGCTACAAGAAGGTCGTCAAGAAGGAGGTCGGCAAGGACTTTCCCCAGGACGCGCGGGAGCAGCTCGTCGGTGCCCGCAACGCGGTGTTCGAGTCCTGGATGAACCCCCGAGCCATCACCTACCGGAAGCTCAACGACATCCCCCACGACCTCGGCACCGCGGTCAACGTCCAGACCATGGTCTTCGGGAACATGGGAGACACCTCGGCCACGGGCGTGGGCTTCACCCGTGACCCCGGCACCGGCGCCAACCAGTTCTACGGCGAGTTCCTGCAGAACGCCCAGGGCGAGGACGTGGTGGCCGGCATCCGTACCCCCCACCCCATCGCCGACCTCAAGGAGCTGATGCCAGCGGCGTACGAGCAGCTCCGCGAGATCACCACCCGCCTGGAGCAGCACTACAAGGACGTCCAGGACTTCGAGTTCACCATCGAGGACGGCAAGCTGTACATGCTCCAGACCCGCAACGGGAAGCGGACGGGCTTCGCCGCCATCAACATCGCGGTGGACATGGTCGAGGAGGGCATCATCACGCCCGCCGAGGCCCTCCAGAAGATCGAGGCCCAGGCCCTCGACCAGCTCCTGCACCCGATCTTCGACCCCCGGGCACGGGCGAAGGCCGAGGTCGTGGCCAAGGGTCTGGCCGCGTCGCCCGGGGCCGCCGCCGGACACGTGGTCTTCACCGCCGACGACGCGGTGGCCTGGGCCCAGAAGGGCAAGAAGGTCATGCTCGTGCGGATGGAGACCGTCCCCGACGACATCCACGGCATGAGCGTGGCCCAGGGCGTGGTGACCGCCACCGGTGGCATGACCTCCCACGCCGCGGTCGTCGGCCGCCAGATGGGCAAGCCCTCCGTCGTGGGCTGTGGCGCCCTCGACATCAACACCAAGGGCAGGTTCCTCAAGGTCGCCGGCAAGACGGTCAAGGAAGGCGACTACATGTCCATCGACGGCTCCACCGGCGACGTCATGCTGGGTGAGGTCCCGACCAGCCCCTCCGAGGTCATCCAGGTCGTGGAGGGCAAGCTGAAGCCCCAGAAGTCGCCCCTCTATCAGAAGTTCGAGAAGCTGCTGGGCTGGGCCGACGAGATCCGCCGACTCGGGGTCCGGGCGAACGCCGACGGGCCGAAGGACGCGAAGGTCGCCTTTGCCTTCGGGGCGCGCGGGATCGGCCTGTGCCGCACCGAGCACATGTTCTTCGCCCAGGATCGGCTGAAGCACGTGGTGAAGATGATCCTCGCCGCCGCGCGTGGCCAGAAGGGCCTCGACCTCACCCGTGACCTGAAGGCCCGGATCAAGGAGTCGAAGGGCCGGGCCGCCAGCGAGCTCCGCAGGGAGCTTCAGAAGGTGCAGAAGGAGTACGGGAAGTACATCGCCGACTACCAGGGCGCCCTGAAGGCGCTGCTCCCGATGCAGAAGAAGGACTTCGCCGGCCTCTTCAAGGAGATGCACGGCACCCCCGTCACCATCCGCACGCTGGATCCTCCGCTGCACGAGTTCCTGCCCAAGCGCGAGGAGCTGATGGTCGAGCTGGCCACCCTGAAGGCGAAGAACCCGAAGAAGAACGCCCGCAAGATCGCCCAGACCGAGAAGCTGCTCCGCGCGGTCGAGGAGCTCCACGAGTTCAACCCCATGCTCGGCCACCGCGGCTGCCGCCTCGGCATCACCTACCCCGAGGTCACGCGCATGCAGGCCCGGGCCATCTTCGAGGCGGCCCTCCAGGTCGCCCGGAGCGGCCAGCCGGTGAAACCCGAGGTGATGATCCCGCTGGTGGGGCACGTGGAGGAGCTCAAGCGGCAGAAGGAGATCGTGCTCGAGGAGGCGGAGGCCGTCCTCAGCAAGCCCGGCGGCGACAAGGTCGACTTCCTCGTCGGCACCATGATCGAGGTGCCCCGTGGCGCCCTGACCGCCAACGAGATCGCGAAGGAGGCCGACTTCTTCTCCTTCGGCACCAACGACCTCACCCAGATGGGCTTCGGCCTCAGCCGTGACGACGCCGGCAAGTTCCTGGCCTACTACCAGGAGCACGGCATCCTCGAGAAGGACCCCTTCGTCTCCATCGACGTCGACGGGGTCGGCGAGCTGGTCCGGATCGGCGTGAAGAAGGGCCGCGCCACCAAGCCCAACCTCAAGATCGGCATCTGCGGGGAGCACGGCGGCGACCCCGCCTCCATCCGCTTCTGCAACGAGGTCGGCCTCGACTACGTGTCCTGCTCGCCCTACCGCGTGCCCATCGCGCGGCTGGCCGCGGCCCAGGCCGTGCTCGAGAAGCAGGTCGGCGACTAACGTCCCCGCGGGGCCCGGCGGCGTTGTGTCGCCGGGCCTCTCACTCTCGAGCGCCTGGGGCTGCCGCTCTCGGCCGGGCTCCCTTCTGGGTGCGGCGGCGGTCGGCCACCCGGCTGCGGGCCCCGAGGCTTCGAAATGAGGCACGGTCCTCGCCGGGGCCCGGCCGCCGCAGCCTCGACGCCCGTGCCGTTCTGGTTCACGAGTGGTAGCCTTGTCCCGTCGACCCCACCTGCCGAGTGCCGCGGAGCGGAGAGAGCCAAAGGGTCAGGCGCTGGCGCGGCGGGCCCCCGAGGACGCGAGCACGGCGCCTCGCTCGTTCGGGCCACGGCGCCGCGCGCAGCGCCCGCAGGGGTGGCGCGCCAGCGTCCTCGAGCCTGGGCTGCTGCTCTGGGCCCGAGCTCCCGACCGGTCGCGGCTGCGGTCGGCCACGCGTCTGTGCGGGGTGCTCGCATCGCGCGGAGCCGCAGGCTCCGAGGGTCCCGGACGAGGTCGCCGTGCGCCTTCCGAGGGTATGATCGTGGGTCGTCCACGGGGACGGTCTCCATTCGAGGCAGGAGGACCCACTGAGCGCCGTCGAACGTCTGCCGGAAGACCTCGTCAACAAGATCGCGGCCGGCGAGGTCGTGGAGAGGCCGGCGTCCGTCGTGAAGGAGCTCGTGGAGAACGCGCTCGACGCGGGGGCGCGGGGCGTCCACGTCGAGATCGAGGGAGGGGGCGCCGGGCTCGTCCGCGTGCGCGACGACGGGCGGGGGATGAGCCGGGCCGACACCGAGCTGGCCCTCGAGCGCCACGCCACGTCGAAGCTGCGCACCCTGGAGGACCTGCAGGCCATCGCCACCAACGGCTTTCGGGGGGAGGCCCTCCCCGCGATCGCCGCGGTCTCCGAGCTGGTGCTCCGGACGCGCGAGGAAGCCACCGCCGTCGGCACCGAGATCGCGGTGAGCCACGGCCGCCGCGTTCACCTGCGTGACGCCGGACACCCCCGGGGGACGACGGTGGAGGTGCGCGACCTCTTCGGGGCGGTGCCGGCCCGGCGCAAGTTCCTGCGGGCGGCGTCCACCGAGGCCGGGCACGTGGCGGAGACGCTGACGCTCCTGGCCCTGGCCCGCCCCGAGACCGGGCTCTTCCTGAAGTCGGGGAGGCGCGGTCTGATCGAGGCCCCGCCCGTGGACGGGCTGGCCGCGCGTCTCTACCAGCTCTTCGGCCCCCGGCTCCTGGAGGACCTGGTGCCGGTGGAGGGGGGCGCGGACTGGGCCGCCGTGCGGGGCTTCGTGTCGAGGCCGGATCGACCCCGGCCGTCGCGCCCGTCGCTGCGCCTCTTCGTGAACCGGCGCCCGGTCCGGGACCGGGCCCTGGCCAAGGCGGTGTCGCAGGCCTTCCGTGCCGCCGGGGGAGGAGAGCGGGGCTTCGAGGCCTTCCTCTTCGTCGAGGTACCGCCCCACGTGGTCGACGTCAACGTCCACCCGGCGAAGACCGAGGTTCGATTCGCGGACGGACGCACGGTGTGGGCGGCGGTGGAGCGGGCGGTGCGCCAGGCGCTCCAGGAGGGGGTGCGCGCGCTGCCGCGGGTCGAGGTCGCGGACGGAGGGGAGGAGAGCGAAGGGCGTGGCCGGACGCGCGGCGGCGGCGGTGGGCGCGTTCCTCGACCGGTCGACGGGGGACGAGCGCAGTGGCGCTCCGCAATCCGGCTGGGGTCGACCGGTGGCGGCGCCCGATCGCGTGGCGGAGGCCGGGGGGGCCGCTCCGGCGCTGGCGGCGCCGACGGCGACGGTGCTCGGGCAGCACCGGCTCACCTACATCGTGGCGAGCGACGGGGACGAGCTGATCCTCGTCGACCAGCACACCGCCCACGAGAGGGTGCGCTTCGAGGCGCTGTCGGAGCGGGCTCGGCGTCACGCGGTCGAGTCGCAGGGGCTGGTCACGCCTCTCGTGCTCGAGCTGCCTCCGGACCTGAGGCCCGTCCTGGAGGCTCAGGAGGAGACACTGCGCGAGCTCGGATTCGACGTGGAGGGCTTCGGGGGCGCCGCGGCGCGCGTGAGCGCGGTGCCCGCGGTGCTGGGCTCCAGGGACCCCGGCCCGGCCCTGGAGCGCATCCTCCGCGATCTGGCGGAGCGGGAGGAAGCGGGCTGGGCGGTGGCGGGCACCCGCGACCGCCTGGCCGCCACCCTCGCCTGCCACTCCGCGGTCCGGGCCGGGCAGCCCCTGAACCTGGAGTCGATGACCGCCATCGTGCGCGACCTCTTCCGGACCGCGCACCCGACCCTGTGTCCGCACGGGCGGCCCACCGTCGTGCGCGTCCCGCGCGAGGAGGTCAGCCGCTGGTTCGGGCGAAGCGGCTGGCGACGCCAGTAGATGGCTCTAGTCGCAGTGGGCGGGGGCGTAGGTGCGGAAGGCCTCCATCAGCCGGCGGGTGAGAGGACCCGGGCGGCCGTCGGCGATCACCGTCTCGTCGACCTGGCGGACGGGCATCACCTCGCGGGTGGTGCTGCTGAGGAACGCCTCGTCGGCGCCGACGAGCTCCCGGGGCTCGAGGGCCGTCTCACGACAGGGAATCTCCAGGGAGGCCGCCAGCTCCAGGAGGACCTCGCGGGTGATGCCGCCCAGGATCCCGGCGCTCAGGGGCGGGGTGAGGAGCGCGCCGCCTCTCGCCACGAATACGTTGGTGCTGGCGCCCTCGGCGAGGAATCCCTCGAGGTTCAGGAGCACCGGCTCCTCCGCGCCCCGGTCCCGGGCCTCACGCACCGCGAGGATGTTGTTCAGCAGGTTGGAGGACTTGATCGCCGGGTCGAGGCTCCGCGGATGGTTGCGACGGGTGTCGACCAGGCTCACGCGGATCCCCTCGGCGTAGAGACGTGCGGGAGGGCGGGGCAGCTCCTTCTGGATCATGACCACGGTGGGGCCCGTGACCGCCCCCGGATCGTAGGAGGAGTCGCCGACCCCGCGGGTGACGACGATCCGGACGTAGGACTCGACGTCCCCGGCCCGGGCCAGGAGGGCGCGGACGCGGCCACGCAGCGCGGCGTCGGAGAGAGACACGGCGATCCCGAGACGGGCGGCGGACGCGCGCAGGCGGCGGAAGTGGCGGGCGCTCTCGAAGGGACGTCCCCCGTAGGTGCGCAGCACCTCGTAGACGCTGTCCCCGAAGAGAAAGCCGTTGTCGAGGACCGGGATCCGAGCCTGCTCGAGGGGCACGATCTCACCGTTGATGGAGGCGAAGAATCTCATGGCTGACGCTCCCGGAGGCGTGTCCGATCGAGGCCCGGTGAGGCTAGCACCCCCTCTCGTGGGGCGTCAATCGAGGAGGCTCGCGTGACGACCAGCCGCGGCCTCGTCCTGGGCATCCTCCAGGGGCTCGGCGAGTTCCTGCCCATCAGCAGCTCCGGACACCTGATCGTCGTGCCCTGGCTGCTGGGCTGGCCGGACAGCGGGCTCGCCTTCGACGTGGCCCTCCACCTGGGCACGCTCGTCGCGGTGGCCTTCGCCTTCTGGCGCGACTGGGTCCGGCTGATCGGCGCGGGGATGAGGGGGATCCTCTCCGGACGACCGCTCGCCGACCCGGACAGCCGGCTCCTGTGGTATCTGGCGCTGGCCACCGTCCCCGGGGCCCTCGCCGGGCTGGCCCTCGACGAGTGGGCGGAGACGGTGTTTCGCTCGCCGGCCCTGGTGGCCCTGACGATGGCGCTCGTCGGGCTGGTTCTCTGGGCGGCCGACCGACAGGCCCGGCGCGCTGGTCCGGACGAGGGGATCTCGCTCCGGGACGCCCTCCTGATCGGGCTGGCCCAGGCCCTGGCCATCGTGCCCGGGACGTCGCGCTCGGGGGTGACGATCAGCATGGCGCTCTTCCTGGGGCACCGCCGGGAGGCGGCCGCCCGCTTCTCCTTCCTGCTCGCCCTGCCCATCACCTTCGGGGCGGCGGTGTTCAAGGTGCCGGACCTCTTCCGGGGGGGCGCCGAGGTGGGGCCCGTGCTCGTGGGCATGGTCGCGGCCGCGGTCTCGGGGGTCCTCGCCATACGGGTGCTCCTGGCCTACGTGAGGACGAGGACCTACATGCCCTTCGTCGTCTACCGTCTGGCCTTTGCGCTCCTGGTCTGGACGGCGCTCCTGGTGCGTGCGGCCAACCTGGGATAGATTCGAGACGTGATTCCGGTCCTCACTGCCGACGAGATGCGCCGGGCGGACGGTCTCACCATCGACGAGATCGGCCTGCCCGGCCCGGTGCTCATGGAGAACGCCGGGGGGGCGGTGGCCGAGGCGATCCTCCGGCGATTCCCGCACGCCCGCCGCGTCGTCGTCCTCTGCGGCAAGGGGAACAACGGGGGCGACGGCTTTGTCGTCGCGCGCCGGCTGCGGCGAGGAGGAGCGGAGGCCCTGCTCCTGGGACGGCGGGAGGACGTGCGCGCCGACGCGCGGACGCACCTCGAGGCGTACGAGAGGTCGGGCGGACGCGTCCTGGAGGTGGCGGACGCCGGGGCCTGGGCGGCGGCGCGCGGGCGCCTGGACGGCGCCGACGTGCTCGTCGATGCCCTGCTCGGCACCGGCCTGCGGGGGCGCGCCTCGGCCCTCCCGGCCGCGGCGATCGCCGAGCTCGTCCAGCGGGCGGAGGCAGGGGTCCCGGTGGTGGCGGTGGACATCCCTTCCGGCCTGCACGCGGACGGGGGGACGAGCGAGGGGCCGGTGGTGCGCGCCACCCTCACCGTGACCTTCGCGGCGCCGAAGCCGGGGCTCGTGCTGCCCCCGGAATCGGAGCACGTCGGCGAGCTCGTGATCGCCGACATCGGCATCACGCCCGAGACCCTGGCCGCGGTCGGGCCCTCGCTCTTCCTCCTGGAGGACGCGGACGCCGCGGCCGCCTTTCCCCCCCGTGAGCCGTCGGCGCACAAGGGCCGCTTCGGCCACGTCCTCGTCGTGGCCGGCTCCCTCGGCAAGACCGGCGCCGCGGTGCTCGCCGCGAGCGGGGCCCTGCGCACCGGGGCCGGGCTGGTCACGGTGGCGACGCCCCTCTCGTGCCTCGGCACGGTGGCCGCCGCGCGCGCGGAGGTGATGACCGAGCCCCTGCCAGAAACTGCCACCGGGGGGCCGTCGGAAGAGGCCCTGGACCGGGTCCTGACCCTCGCCGACGAGCGCGACGCGGTGGTGCTCGGTCCGGGTCTGGGCCAGGATCCGTCGACCGCGGCGTTCGTCCGGGAGCTCGTTCGTCGGTGTCCGAAACCCCTTCTCGTCGACGCCGACGGCCTCAACGCGCTGGCCGCGGCCCCGGCGGAGGAATGGGCGGAGGCGCTGCGCTCACGGACGGCGGCCACCGTGCTCACTCCCCACCCGGGAGAGATGGCGCGCCTGAGGGGACAGACCGTCTCCGCGGTCCAGGGACACCGCGTCGACGCGGCCCGAGACCTGGCCCGCGAGAGCGGGGCGGTCGCGGTCCTGAAGGGCCAGCGCACCCTGGTGGCCGAGCCGGGCGGACGGGTCGCGGTGAACCCCACCGGGAACCCGGGGATGGGGACCGGGGGGACCGGGGACGTGCTCGCCGGCGTCGTGGGCGCCCTCCTCGCCCGTCACGAGGCCTGGCTCGCCGCCACCTCCGGCGTCTACGTCCACGGGTGGGCGGGGGACCTGGCGGCGGAGGCCCTGGGCGAGGAGGGCCTCCTGGCCGGGGACGTCGTGGAGAGCCTGCCCCGGGCACTCGCCTCGCGGCGCGGCCGGGGAGGGGCGTCATCGGGGAGCTGACCACGCACGGGGAGGAGGAGACGCAGGCGCTGGCGGAGGAGCTCGCCGGTGGCTTCCAGGGGGGCGAGGTGGTCCTTCTCACCGGGGAGCTCGGCGCGGGCAAGACCGCCTTTGTTCGCGGCCTGGCCCGGGGGCTGGGCGCGGACCCGGCCGAGGTGTCCAGCCCGACCTTCGTCCTGCTGACCTCCTATCCCGGGCGCCTGACCCTCCACCACGCCGACCTCTACCGCCTGGCCGGGGACGGCGACGAGGTCGAGCTCGGGCTCGAGGAGCTCCCGGGCGCGCGGGGGGTCCTCGCAGTGGAGTGGGCGGACCGGCTCGAGCGCTCGTGCTGGATGCGCCCGGTGCGCGTGCACCTCGCCCACGCCGGTGACGACCGCCGGCGGGTGAGGATCGAGGCGGCGCCGTGAGGAGGCCGCTGGCCGCCGCGGTCGCCACCCTTCTGGCCGTGCTGGGTGTCGCCTGTCCCGCCGGCCGACGTGCGGGCGACGGCGAGGGGGAGGCCGGCCGACCCTCCTGGACGCGGGCCGGGAACCGGCTCAACGTCCTGCTGATCACGATCGACACCCTCCGGCCCGATCACATGGGCGTCTACGGCTACCGTCGCGACACCACGCCGCGCATCGACGCCCTCGCACGGCGTGGAGTGGTCTTCGACGAGGCCTACACCTACTGGCCCAAGACGCGCGGGAGCTTCGTGGCCATCATGACCGGTCGCGTCGCCTCGAAGAGCGGCTACGGCAAGAGCCACCCGCTGCTCCTCGACTTCAACCCCACCCTGGCCTCGGTGCTGAGGGCGGCCGGCTACGAGACCGTGGCCAGCGTCGACAACCCCAACGTCGCCGCGTCCCTGGGCTACGGCAAGGGGTTCGACCGGTATCGGGAGACCTGGGAGGAAGGGGCCCTGGCCAGCGAGACGGACCGGGCCCGGGCCATCACCGAGGACGGGGTGCGCTTCCTCCAGGCGGCGGCGCCGGAAAGGCCATTCTTGCTCTGGCTCCACTACGTCAACCCCCACACCCCCTACACTCCCCCGCCGCCATTCGACACTGCCTTCCTGGGCGACGAGGCCTCGGCCGGTCCACCGCTCGAGCCCGTCGACGGCTTCTTCGGCGGGGTGCACCGGCCCTGGGAGGTCCGGGGACGGCCGCTCGGCTACTACGTCGCCCAGTACGATGGGGAGATCGCCTCGGGCGACGCCGAGGTGGGGCGGGTGCTCGAGGCCCTGGAGGGATCGTCGGTGGGGGAGAGCACCCTGGTGGTGCTGACCTCGGACCACGGGGAGAGTCTCGGAGAGCACGACTACTTCTTCGACCACGGGGCGGATCTCTTCGACCCCTGCCTGCGGGTGCCCCTGGTGATGGCTGGACCCGGGCTCGCGGCCGGGCATCGGAGCGGGGTGCTCGCCAGCACCCTCGACCTGCTCCCGACCATCCTCGACGTGGTCAAGGTCTCCTATCCCCCCGGTCTCTCCGGCAAGAGCCTCCTGCCGGCGGCCCGGGGAGAGCCGCGCCCGGACCGGCCGCGCCTGTTCGGGCAGAACGACAGGAACCTGCTGGCCTCGTGGGGTGGGCGGTTCAAGATCGTGGCCACGCCCACCGGGGACGACGAGACGCGCTATGCTTTGTACGACCGGGACGCGGACCCCGGCGAGACGAGGGACGTCAGCGACGAGAGGCCGCGAGAGCTGGGTGTCGAGCGCCGGGAGCTCGAGGAGTTCCGGGAGCGCGTCGACGCCCAGAGCGTCAGGACGCGCCGGCTGCTGGAGGGGCGCTCCGGGGAGGAGCACCTCAGCCCGGAGGCGTGCGAGAAGCTGAAGGCCATGGGGTACATCCAGCAGGCCTGCTCGTAGCGGGGTGTCGAGGGGCGGTCGTGCCGGGGAGGGCCACGGCGTGACGGATGGAGCGCGGGCAGGGAGCATCGAGGACGTCCTCGTCTCCGAGGAGGTCCGACGGATCCGGCGCGAGCGGTGGTCGGGCGTGCTGGCCCTGACCCAGGGAAGCGTCTCGAAGGGGATCTACTTCCTCGACGGGGACATCGCCTTCGCCGCGTCGACGGAGGAGGAGGATCGCCTCGGGGCCAACCTCGTGCGCATCGGGCGGATCACCGAGGCGGAGTTCCGGGCGGCGATGGCGGTGGCGCAGGCCCCCGGCCAACGCCTCGGCCAGGCCTTGATCGCGGCCGGGGTCCTGAGCCCCACCGAGCTGGCGGCGGCGGTGACCGGGCAGGTGGAGAGGATCGTCTTCTCCGTCATGCGCTGGACGAAGGGGCGCATGCAGCGCCGGGGCATGGACCGACCCCTCCCCGTGGACCTGCTCCTCGACCTCAGCACGCCGCGCCTCCTCCTTCTCGGGGCGCGGGTCTTCCCCGACGCCGAGCGCCTCGAGGCCGCCCTCGGGGGGCCCTCGGTGCGTCTGCGCCGCCTGCCCCGCCCCGTCTTCGACTACGAGGCGCTCCCGGGGTCTCCCCCGGAGCGGGCCGTCCTGGCCATGTGCGCCCGTCCGACGACGCTCGAGGAGGTGCTGCGCCTGCCCCACCCGCGTCCCCGCCTGCTGCGGGCCGTCTACGCTCTCGTGGCGGGGGGGATGGTTGGCACCCTCGGCGGGGCGGCCGAGGGAGAGGATTCCGGGCCCCATCTCGCGGGGGAGACGAGCCTCGTCTCCCCCCCGCCCGCTCCCGAGCCGGCGGTCGAGGAGGAGATCGTCGCCGAGATCGAGGAGGAGCCGGCGCCGCCCGCTTCCGATCCCCTCAGCGGGGAGCTCAGGGCGCGTGCGTTGCTCGAGAAGGGCCGCCGCGAGGAGGCGGTGGAGCTCCTGACCGCCCTCGTGGCGCAGCACCCGCAGGAGGTGGGCTGTCGCGGGCTGCTGGCCATGGCCCGGGCCCACGAAGGAGGCTTCGACCTCGCGGTCGAGCGCCTCTTCCTCGACGTCCTCGAGGTGGAGCCGAAGGACGTGGGTCTGCGCTACCGTCTCGCGACCTACTACCGTCGGGCGGGCATGCGGGCCCGGGCGATGCTCCAGCTCCGCCTCGTCCTCTCCTCCGACCCCGGGCACGCGGGGGCGTGGAGGGACCTCGGCGAGCTTGAGGCGGGCGAGGCGAGCCGCGGCCGCTGACCGGCGCCGGCCGGGGACGACCTCACTTCAGGCCCTGACACCGGGCACACACGTCGAGCAGGCGTCCCTCCAGCATGTCCTGCCTGCGGCGCCGCACCGCCTCGCTCTTCCACACGTCCTCGATGGAGCTGGCGAACACGTTGGCGGTCTTGGTGCGCCCCTCGTGGTCGGTGCAGCAGCTCACCACGTCGCCGTTCCACTGGACCACGAACTGGTCGTAGGGGGCGGGGCAGTAGGTCTGGGGGGGACCGGCGGCGGGGGCGCCCACCAGCGGCACCTCGGCGCGCTCTCCGTCGCCGCCGATCACGTTGCCCCAGGTGTGGAGGCGCTTCCAGATGAGATCGACCCCGTCGAGGAGCGTGTAGCGGCTGCCGTTCTCGTCCTGGTCCAGGAGACGGGTGCGGCGGATCCGCTCCTGGTCGTGGGGGCGCGGGTCGAGGCCGTGGCGTCGCTCGAGGTCCCGGCAGAACGCGATCCAGTCGGCGAGGAAGGCCCGGGCCTGGTCGTCCTCGCTGACGATGCCCTGGCCGTCCACGTGCTTGGTGTTCATGATGTCGATCTCGAGGTGGGTGCGTGCCCCCAGGGCCACCTTGCGCTCGACGGCGAGGCGCACCTTGTCCCGGTACTCGCCGAAGACGAGGCGTGGGGCCTTGCGGGTCTTGAACGAGGCGGGGTCGGGGGTCTGGTACGAGAGGATGAGGTTGGTGAGCCCGGCCCGGTAGAGGCCGTCGATCCGCTCGCGGGTGATGAGGCCGCAGTTGGTGTTGAGCTCGATGGCCACTCCCCGGCTCTCCGCGTGCTCCACGATCTCGTGCAGGTCGGGGTGGAGCATGGGCTCGCCCATCTGGTGGAGCTTCACCGGGTAGAGGGGGCCGAGCCAGGAGCGCTTGGCCGCGATCTCGTCGAGGAGAGCGAAGACCTTCTCCTTCTTCATGAAGCCACGCCGGCGCTCCATCACCTCGTCCGGGCACCAGGTGCACTTGAAGTTGCAGGCGTTGGTGATCTCCACGAAGAGGTAGTTGATCGGGTAGAAGCGCCCCGGCATCTTCTTGAGCTCGGGCAGGGGGGCCACCGCGGAGAAGGCCTCGACGTCCGGAGGAGGGGCCAGGCTCACCGCGAGGCGCGAGACCACGAGCTCACGGCGGAACTCGAGGCGGAAGGAGGCCCCGAAGTTCTGGGTCCGCGTCGGGTCGAAGTCGGGGAGCGGGAACAGAGCCCGCCGGAAGCGGCGGAGCCCCACCCCGTCCGGGGCCCAGCGCTGCTCGGCGGGCTCGTAGAGGCCGGCGGGGGGCTCCTGCCCCGACGTGGACGCGTACTGGAGGCGGAACTCGCCGTGGCCCGCGCCCAGGTACTCCACCTCGACCCACAGCCTCGACTCGACACGTCGACGGAAGCTCGCGGGCAGGCGGAAGTACAGGTAGTAGGAGGTGTCGTCGGGGCTGAGGCAGGAGCGGCCCTGCTCGGCGAACAGGCGCCAGGCGCCGTCGCCCTCGGAGGGAACGGCGATCTCGCCCCGGGGGCCGTCGGGCCCGACCTCCATCTGGAGGCGCCCCGGTGCCCCGAGGAGGCGGGCGAGACCCCCGCTGAGGCGGCTCACGATGGCGTTCACCGTTCCGCTTTCGGGCCCACCTGGAGAGTGGACGCGATGAGGTCGGCCCAGGGGTCGATGCGCCAGAAGACGTCGTCCCGGGCCTCGAAGGCCAGGGAGACTCCGCGGTCTCCCTCGATCCGAAAGAACCGCTTGACGTAGCTCACCGCGATCGACGTCTCGGTGCGCATCACGTCGACGAGGCCCTCGTCGCCCCAGGGCTCGTGACTCAGGACCCGCAGGTTGTCCCCGAGCCGGGTCCGCATGGCCTGGTAGAAGGCCTCGATCTCGGCGTCCGGGGGCACCTCCTCCACGGTCAGGGTGAGCGAGGCATGCACCGTCTGGCCGCTCTGGACGGAGAGGGCCGGACTCGTGAACTGGACGAGCAGCGTCCCGCGACCCGAGAACTGCCGCGTCTCGCGCCAGGACTCGGGCAGGCCCAGGGCCACGCCGAACCTGTCCCAGCGTTTCACCGGGTAGAGCGCGGGGTGCTCGAGGGTGAAGCTGCCCCACATCTCGTCGAGGGCCCCGGAGTTTTCCTCGAAGGCCGCCGCCTCGCCCTGGGCGTACAGCCCCCAGAACCGCTCGCCCTGGCCCACCAGAAGAAGCCGGTGACGGGTCCTCCCGTCGGGGGGCGCGAAACGCCAGGAGCGTCCCCGGGCCCCTTGCCGCTCCTCTTCCTGTGACGACGCGACCTGGTTGCCGACCAGGTAGCTCTGGGCGTACTCCTCGAGGGGGACGGACAGGGGGCCGGCGAGGAGGGTGACCGAGACCGCCGCCTTGTTCTCCGGGGCCGCCGGGGGGGCGAGGAAGTACCGGTACCAGATGCCCTCCTGCTCCGCCTCGTCGGTCCTCCATTCCGAGGGGTAGCGTACGGAGACCTGCTGGCTCCCGCTGAAGTAGGTGACGAACGTCTCCCTTTGGCCGCTGTGGCAGGCGGCGGCGAGAAGGGCGGCGATGACGACGGCGGCTCCTCTACTCAAGGCGGTAGTTCGGTGCCTCCTTGGTGATGGTGACGTCGTGGACGTGGCTCTCCCGGAGCCCGGCGGGGGAGATGCGGATGAAGCGGGCGTCCTCCTGGAGCGCACGGATGCTCGCGCACCCGCTGTACCCCATGCCCGCCCTCAGGCCCCCGACGAGCTGCTGCACCATGGCCGAGATCGGGCCCTTGTAGGGCACCATCCCCTCGATGCCCTCCGGCACCAGCTTCTCGACGGACGACTCGAGCGCCTGGAAGTAGCGGTCCTTGGAGCCCGCCTTCATGGCGCCCAGGGACCCCATCCCGCGATAGGCCTTGAAGGAGCGGCCCTGGCGCAGGATCAGCTCCCCCGGGCTCTCGTCCGTGCCGGCGAAGAGGGACCCGATCATGACCGACGACGCCCCGGCGGCGATGGCCTTGGTGACGTCGCCCGAGAACTTGACGCCCCCGTCGGCGATGACCGGGGTCTCCGTCTCCTTCGCCGCCCGCGCGGCCTCGGAGATGGCGGTGATCTGGGGCATGCCCGCGCCCGAGACCACCCGGGTGGTGCAGATGGAGCCCGGCCCCATCCCCACCTTGACCGCGCTCACCCCGGCCGCGATGAGGTCCGCCGCGCCCTCGTAGGTCCCCACGTTTCCCGCGATCAGCTCCAGATCGGGGAACGCTCCCCGGAGTCGCTCCACCGTCTCCCGGACGCCTCGGGTGTGCCCGTGGGCGGTGTCCACCGCCACCACGTCGACCTTGGCCTCCACCAGCGCCGCCACCCGCTCCACCACGTCGTCGGTGACGCCCACCGCGGCCCCGACGCGGAGGCGTCCCAGGTCGTCCTTGCACGCGTGGGGATACTTGATCTGCTTCTGGATGTCCTTGACCGTGATGAGGCCCTTGAGGTTGAAGTCCTCGTCCACGACCAGGAGCTTCTCGACCTTGTGCTCGTGGAGGATCTCCCGGGCCTGGTCCAAAGTGGTGCCCACGGGGACGGTGATGAGGTCCTCCTTGGTCATCAGATCGGAGACGGGGAGGTGCGTCCGGGTCTCGAATCGGAGGTCACGGTTGGTGAGGATGCCCACCAGGCGCGGGCCCACCGTGACCGGGACCCCGCTGATGCGGAAGCGGGCCATGAGGTCGAGGGCCGCCGCCACCGGGGCGTCCGGGGCCACCGTCACCGGGTCGACGATCATGCCCGACTCGGAGCGCTTGACCTTGTCGACCTCCATGGCCTGGGCCTCGATCGACATGTTCTTGTGGATGACCCCCAGGCCGCCCTCCTGGGCGAGGGCGATGGCGAGGTGGGCCTCGGTCACCGTGTCCATGGCCGCGGAGACGATGGGGATCCTGAGGGCGATGTTGCGGGTCAACCGCGTGGTGACGTCGGCCTGCGAAGGCAGCACGTCCGAGCGCTGCGGCACCAGCAGGACGTCGTCGAAGGTCAACCCCTCGGGAATCCTCAGCTCCTCCATGGTCGCTCGCCCCTCCTGCCTATGACCGCCCGTGACACTTCTTGTACTTCTTGCCGCTGCCGCACGGACAGGGGTCGTTCCGGCCCACCTTCTTTCCCTCCCGCCGCACGGTCTGGACCTTCGCGTCGGCGCCCCCCTCGGCCTCGCGCGGCTGAGCGGAGCGGGCGAAGGCGGTGGGGGTCGCCGAAGGGTCGTTGAAGCTGACGTTTCGCGGGGCGGCTCCGGCCCCGGCCAGGGCGGGCTCGGGCCGCTGGAGGCGGGCGCCTGCGGGCAGGCCGGAGCGGCCACGGCGCGCCACCGCGGCGGCCTCGTGCTCGGCGCCCGACGAGGGCGTCGCCACCGGCTGGTACAGGAAGGTCCAGCGCAGGATCTCCTCGTCGATCCGGTCCATGAGCGCCTGGAACATCTGGTACGACTCCTTCTTGTACTCGACCAGGGGGTCCCGCTGGCCGTACCCGCGGAGCCCGATCCCTTCCTTCAGGTGGTCCAGGCTGTAGAGGTGGTCCTTCCACTGCGTGTCGACGATCTGGAGCATGATCATCCGCTGGTGGAAGAGCGCCCGCTCGGTGCCGATCAGATTCTCCCGCTCCTCGTAGCGCTGCCGGGCCATCGCCCCCAGCCGCTCCGCCATCTCCGCGCGACCCATCGCCCGCAGCTCGGTGAGGTGGGGCTCGATCCCGAAGGTCTCCTTGAGGGCTCCCTGGAGGCTCTCGTAGGCCCAGGCGGAGGGGTTGTCCTTCTCGGAGCAGTAGTTGTCCAGGTACCACTCGAGGACCTCGTCGATCAGCCGGAGGACGTGGTCCCGCGTGTCCTTGCCCTCGAGGATCATGCGGCGCATGTCGTAGACGGCGCTGCGCTGCTTGTTCATGACGTCGTCGTACTCGAGGAGGTGCTTGCGGATGGAGAAGTTCTGGGCCTCCACCTGCTTCTGGGCGCGCTCGATGGACTTCGTGACCATCTTGTGCTCGATGGGGACGCCCTCCTCCATGCCCAGCTTGAGCATGAGCCCGCTGATGCGCTCGGAGCCGAAGATCCGCATCAGGTCGTCCTGGAGCGACATGTAGAACCGGGACGAGCCGGGGTCGCCCTGGCGTCCCGCCCGCCCGCGGAGCTGGTTGTCGATCCGGCGGGCCTCGTGGCGCTCCGTGGCGAGGATGTGCACCCCGCCCAGGGCCACGACGCGCTCGCGCTCGCTGGCGTCGAGATGCTCCCGTACCCGAGCGAACTCGGGCGTCTCGGCCACCTCCTCGATGACGGACTTGAGGGGGTGGACGGCCAGGAAATCGACGGGGTTCTCGATCTCGGGGTAGAAGTTGCGGGCCACCCGCTCCTTCACCGAGCGCTTGAGGTCGCGGGCGGTGTCGAGATAGACGGCGAGAGGCGTGCCTTCGGGGGCGAGGCCTCGGACCACCTGCACCGAGGGGTGATCGTCGGCGAACGAGGCCATCAGTCCGATGTACCGCTTGGCGAGCTCTCGGCTCTCCTCCTCCTCGAGCTTCCGCTGCTGGAGCTCCCGCTTGAACTCCCCCGCCATCTCCGATCGGACGTGGCGGGTGGCCTCCTCCTGCTGCTCGGGGCTCGCCGCCTCGGGTTCGACCTCCTTGTCGACGAGGACGGCGCGGACCCGGTGGTCGGGGACGCCGCCGAGGATGATGTCGGTGCCGCGCCCGGCCATGTTGGTGGCGATGGTCACCGCCCCGAAGCGGCCGGCCTGGGCCACGATCTCCGCCTCGCGCTCGTGGTACTTGGCGTTGAGGACCACGTGGCGGATGCCCGCCTTCTTGAGCAGGCCGGCGAGCACCTCGGACTTCTCGATGGAGATCGTGCCCACGAGCACCGGGCGTCCCCCTTCGTGGAGGTCCCTGATCTCCCGGAGGGCGGCGTCGAACTTCTCCTTCTCGGTGCGGTACACCACGTCCGGGTTCTCGACCCGGATGAGGGGCCGGTTGGTCGGGATCACCAGGACCTCGAGCTTGTAGATCTTGTCGAACTCCGCGGCCTCGGTCTCGGCGGTGCCGGTCATGCCCGCGAGCTTGTCGTACATCCGGAAGTAGTTCTGGAAGGTGATCGTGGCGAGGGTCTGGTTCTCGCGCTCGATCTTCACCTTCTCCTTGGCCTCCACTGCCTGGTGCAGGCCGTCCGACCAGCGCCGTCCGGGCATCAGCCGCCCGGTGAACTCGTCGACGATGATGACCTGGCCGTCATTGACCACGTAGTCCACGTCACGCTGGAAGAGGCTGTGGGCCCTCAACGCCTGGTTCACGTGGTGGAGCACGTCCATGTTCGAGGGGTCCCAGAGGTTCTTCACCCCCAGGAGCCGCTCCACGTGGGCCATGCCCATCTCGGTGAGGGTGACGGTCTTGCCCTTCTCGTCGACGATGAAGTCGCCTGTCTTCTCGAGCTCCGCGCGCTCCTCGGCCTTCTTCTCGCCGGTGATCCGGGCCCCCGGCTTGAGCTTCGGGATCATGGCGTCGATCCGGTAGTACTTGTCGGTCGACTCCTCGGCGGGGCCGCTGATGATGAGTGGGGTGCGGGCCTCGTCGACCAGGATCGAGTCGACCTCGTCGACGATGGCGAAGTGGTGCCCGCGCTGGACGTAGCTGCCGAGGTCGAACTTCATGTTGTCGCGGAGGTAGTCGAAGCCGAACTCGTTGTTCGTGCCGTAGGTGATGTCGGCTTTGTAGGCCTCCTGCCGCTCCCGGTCGTCCATGTCGTGCTGGATGACGCCGACGGTCAGGCCGAGGAAGCGGTAGAGGCGCCCCATCCACTCCGAGTCCCGCTTGGCCAGGTAGTCGTTGACGGTGACGACGTGAACGCCCTTGCCGTCGAGGGCGTTCAGGTAGGCGGCGAGGGTGGCGACCAGGGTCTTGCCCTCCCCGGTCTTCATCTCCGCGATGGTGCCGCGGTGCAGCGTCATTCCCCCGATCAGCTGCACGTCGAAGTGGCGCATGTCGAGCACGCGCCTCCCCGCCTCCCGCACCGTGGCGAAGGCCTCCGGGAGGATCTGGTCGAGGGTCTCGCCGTTGGCCAGGCGCTCCCGGAACTCGGCGGTCCGCCCGGCCAGCTGCTCGTCGGTGAGGGACCGGACGGAAGGCTCGAGCGCCCCGATCCGCTCGACCAGGGGCATCAGCCGCTTGATCTCGCGCTCGTTCTTGGTCCCGATGACGCGGGTGAGGATGGTGTTGATGATCATGTCCGCGTGAGGTTCTCCGGGGGGCGCGAGGCCAGACCTCTCCCCGCGGCGCCCGTCCGAAGACGCGGAGGTGTGCCCGCTCCCTTGATATCGTGAGCATACCAACCCCCCTCGGGGATTGGCAACGGAGCGACCGGGGGGGTCGCTTCCCTAGCCGAAGGAACGGTACTCGTCGAGGATGAACTCGATGGGGTTCCGGAGCTGATCGTCGACCCAGACCTCGTAGTGGAGATGCGGCGCGGTCGAGCGGCCCGTGTTGCCCACGAAGGCGATGGGATCGCCGCGGCGCACGCGCTGGCCCGGCCGGACGTCCCACCCGTCAAGGTGGCCGTAGCGTGTCAGCACGCCGTAGCCGTGGTTGATGACCAGGGCCTTGCCGTAGCCCCTCTTCTTGCCCACGAAGACCACGACCCCGTCCGCGGGGGCCACGATGGGTGTCCCCCGGGGGGTCGAGACGTCGATGCCCGGGTGGAAGTCCGGCATACCCGTGAAGGGGTCCTTGCGGTTGCCGAAGGACGCGGACAGGTAGCCACGGACCGGCCAGATGGACGGTGTGGCCGCGAGGAGCTGCTGCTGGTCCTCGAAGAAGGCCTGGAGGCGAGTCGACTTCTGGGTGAGGGCGCTCACCGTCTGGTCGATCCCCTGCAGGGAGGCGGCGATGTCGACCGATGGCGCCGTGGTCTCGAGGTGGGACACTCCGCCCACCCCGCCGATCTGGGCGTCCGGGAGGCTCTCCTCCACGCCCGCCATCAGGCCGAGCTTCGTCACCATGCTCTGGAGGGTGAGGACGCGCGCCTGGAGGCGCCCGGCGTTCTCCTCGTAGGCCCGGGCCTTGGTGGCCAGCGCGAGGTTCTCGCCGCGGAGCCGCGACATCTCGGCGACCTCGACACTCATCATGGTGTAGTGGACGAGGATCCCGACCAGGGCCAGAACCAGGATGCCCAGCGATCCGAGGACCCATTTGGTGAGGCGCACCGAGACCTGGAACTTCCGGAACCGGGCCTTGGCGTGGGGAACGACGATGAGGGTGTAGAACTCATTGGCCATCAATAACTCCGAGCCATTCGGGAGGGGAGCCCTTCTCCCGTCGGACCGGGAGGCGCCCTATGCCTGTGGGCCGCCTCCCCCGTCACACGAATATAACCGTGGGAGGCTAGCACGCGCCGGAGAGCACGGTCAAGCAAGGGTTTAGGGGAAGTCGTCCCCCCGCCCCTCCGGGTCGTTCCCCCGGAACAGGAGGGCCTCGGTGACGTCCCGGGGCTCGATCGCGGCCCGGTCCTCGAGGTCGGCCAGCGTGCGGGCCAGGCGGAGGAGGCGGTCGAGCCCCCGGGCTGTGAGGCCGAGGCGGTCCACCGCGTGCTCCAGTAGCCCCTCGACCCCGGCCGGGGGGCGGGCCACTCGGCGCAAAGCGTCCGTGGACAGCAGGGCGTTGCAGGCCACGCCCGTCTCAGCGGAGCGCGCCCGCTGCTTCCGGCGGGCCCGGGCCACACGGGCGGCGACGCGGCTCGAGGGCTCGGCCGGCGCCGCCCGCAGCTCCTCGAAGGTCGGCGGAGCGACCTCCACGTGGAGGTCGATCCGGTCCAGGAGGGGGCCGGAGAGGCGGCTGAGGTAGGCCCGGGCCTCCCGCGGCGTGCAGCGACAGGGCCGGATCGCGGAGCCCCGCCGTCCGCAAGGGCAGGGATTCATGGCCCCCACGAGCTGGAAGCGGGCGGGGAGGCAGACGGTGCCCCGGCTCCGGCTGATGGTGATCCAACCCTCCTCGAGGGGCTGTCGGAGCACCTCGAGGACGTGTCGCCGGAACTCCGGCAGCTCGTCCAGGAAGAGGACCCCCCGGTGGGCCAGGCTCACCTCGCCGGGGTGGGGGACCGGGCCTCCGCCGGCGAGGGCCACGTCGCTGGCGGTGTGGTGGGGGCTGCGGAAGGGCGGGAGGGCGGGCGAGGTCCCGAGGGCCCGGCCGGCGGCCGAGTGCACCGCCGCCACCTCGAGGGCCTCGTCGGGAGACAGGGGGGGCAGGATGCCCGGCAGCCGCCGGGCCAGCATCGTCTTGCCGGACCCCGGGGGGCCGACCATGAGGAGGTTGTGCCCCCCGGCGGCGGCGATCTCCAGGGCCCGACGGGCCAGCGCCTGGCCGCGGACGTCGGCGAGGTCGGGCGCCGAGCCTCGCCGGGGCGGCGCGGGTGGGGAGGGTGGGGCCGCGGGCCGTTTCTCCGCCGTCACGAGGGCGACGGCCTCGGGCAGGCTGGTGACCGGGTAGACGCTGAGGTCCGGGACGAGCGAGGCTTCGCGGTGGTTGGCGGCAGGCACGATCGCGGCGACCAGGCCCTGGCGCCGGGCGAGCAGGAGCATGGGGAGGACGCCGGAGGCCGGCCGCACCGTGCCGTCGAGGGCCAGCTCGCCCACGAGTAGGGTCCGCCCGTCGCCGCCGACGCTGACCGCGCCGTCGGCGGCCAGCAGGCCGATGGCGGTCGCGAGGTCGAAGGAGGAGCCGTACTTGCGGAAGCTGGCCGGGGCCAGGTTCACCGTGATCCGGCGGTCCCACTTGAACGCGAAGCCACAATTGCGGACGGCCGCGCGGATCCGGGCCTCGCTCTCCTTCACCGCCGAATCGGGGAGCCCCACCATCACGAAGCGGGGGAAGCCCCCGGCGACGTCGGCCTCGACCGAAACCAGGTGGGCCTCGACACCGAGAACGGCGGCGGTCAGGGTGGTCGCGAGCATGGGCTCCCCTCCTCTTCCCACGGGGGGAGAGGCCCGTGACTCCACGACTCTACCGCGACGGGTGGCCGGATCGGGTCCACCCGGGGGGCGAAACCTGCGAGAGCGAGTGGGGGAGTCGGCGCCGTCGTTGCGTCGCTTCTGCCGGTTCCGCTACACTAAGTGGGTTTTGGCCGGGCTCTCGGCCCCGCCAACCCGACTCATTCCGTCGCGCGAGGAGAAGCAAGCATGACAAACCGTCGTTTCTGGGGGGTGGCCCTGGCCACCGCCTTCGCCGGGGTCCTGGTCCTCCCGGCTTGCAGCCGCCGCAAGCCCGTCGAGGTCAACCCCATCGTCCCCTCGATCGAGTTCAACCGCACCCGAGCGCCGCTCGGCAGCGCGCTCGAGATCACCTACACCTGGACTCTGGAGCCGGGGGCGCAGAAGCTCGGGCAGGACTACCGCGCGCTCGTCCACTTCCTCGACTCGCAGGAGGTGATCCTCTTCGACGACGATCACATGCCGGTCCCGCCTCCGTCGACATGGGAGCCCGGCCAGACCTACAGCTACCACCGTACCCGGTTCGTGCCCGTCTACCCCTACGTGGGGGAGGCGGAGGTGCGGATGGGGCTCTACCCCTACCCGGGGCGTGGCGAACGCCCGGCCCTCAAGGGAGAGGACCGAGGGTTCCGGGAATACAAGGTCGCGACCATGGAGCTGCTGCCCCAGACCGAGAACATCTTCCTGGTCTACAAGTCGGGCTGGCACAACCCGGAGACCCACCCCGAGAACCCGGGCATCGAGCGCACCTGGACCGAGAAGGAGGCCGTCACCTCCTTCAAGAACCCCCGGAAGGACGTCGTCGTCTACCTCGAGGCGGACACCTGTGTGAAGTGCTTCAGCTCGCCCCCGGAGCTGACGGTCTCGGTCGGGAACAACGTGGGCGTCCGCGTTCCGTTCGAGGAGCCCCAGGTCGTCCTGAAGAAGATCCGGGTCAGCGCGAAGGACCTCGGTGACGAGGAGTGGGTGGACCTGCGGCTCACCATGAATCAGTCGTTCGTGCCCAACCAGCTCGATCCACCCCTCAACAACGACGACCGGGAGCTCGGCCTCAACGTGTACCACCTCTACGTGGCCGAGGCCGACACGGTGGGCTCGGCCGAGGACGTGATCGACGCGGAGCCGCTCGGGCCGTCGGCGCCGCCGGCTCAACCCTAGCCGGAGGCGTCGGTCGACGGGCGAGAGAGGGAGGCGGCGCGGCCGTCTCCCTCTTTGCATCTGGCGGGCTTTCCGGGGGCAGGAGACATGGACGAGTGGACGGACACCGACGGCCGCGTCGACGTGGCGGCCATCATGGCCGGGATCCGCGAGAAGATCCGCGGACGGCGAGACCTCGGGCTGTACACCGATGAGGAGGTCGAGGAGCTGACCGCGCTGCGGCTGCAGGCCTTCGCCGACGACGCGGGGATCGACCCCGAGCTGCTGTCCCGCCTGATGGCGGCGAATCACAACTGGAACATCTCCACCGACTACCGGATCGAGACCCACCGCGGCGGGCTCAAGGGCCACCTGGTGGTGCTCCTCAAGAAGCTGGTCCGGCCCTGGGTGCGCCTGTACACCGACCACCCCCTCAGCCGGCAGGCCCAGATCAACCTCTACCTTCACTACCTCTCCCACAACCTCGTGCGCGAGCTCGTGCGCCTGCAGATCGAGCACACCGCGCTCCGGAACCGCTTCGACGAGCTCGCGGCCCGCGCGGGTGCGACGCGTGACGAGCGCGAGGGAGCGGCCGAGGGGTGAGGGTCGCCTTCGTCGTCCAGCGCTACGGGCCGGAGGTCGTCGGAGGGGCCGAGCTCCACTGTCGCTGGGTGGCGGAGCATCTGGCGGAGCGGCACGACGTCGACGTACTGACCACCACGGCCACCGACTACCTGAGCTGGAGGAACGTCCTCGAGCCGGGCACGTCCGAGCTGAACGGAGTGGCCGTGCGCCGCTTCCCGGTGGCCCGGGAGCGCGACGTGGACCGGTTCGATCCCGTCGCCAACAAGGTCTGCTTCTTCGAGCACACCGACGCCGAGGAGCGGGCCTGGCTGGAGGAGCACGGGCCGGTGTGTCCCGAGCTCCTCTCCTGGCTGCGCGAGCACGAGTCGGAGTACGAGGCGCTCGTCTTCTTCTCCTACCGCTACTGGACCACCTACTTCGGCCTGCAGGTCGCTCCCGGGAAGAGCATCCTGGTGCCCACCGCCGAGCACGACCGGGTGCTCTACCTCCGCCTCTTCCGGGGCTTCTACCGCCTCCCCGCCGCCGTCGCCTTCAACAGCCCGGAGGAGCGCATCCTCATCGAGCGGGTCACGGGGAACGAGGGCCTGCCCGGAGAGGTGGTGGGCACCGGCATCAACCGCCCGGCGGTGGTGCCGGTGGCCGAGGTGGAGACGCGCCTCGACCTCCTCGGGAACTACCTGGTCTACGTGGGCCGCATCGAGCCCGAGAAGGGCTGCGCGGTCATGATCGACCACTTCCTCCGCTGGCAGCGGGAGACCCGGGCCAACGTGACCCTCGCGCTGCTCGGGCGCGGCACCATGAGCTTCTCGGAGAACGCCCACGTGCGGCTCATGGGGGTGGTGCCCGACGAGGAGAAGCTCGCGGCCGTCGCCCGCTCGCGGGCCCTGGTGATGCCCTCGCGCCACGAGAGCCTGTCCATGGTGGTCCTGGAGGCCTGGATGATGCAGCGACCGGTCCTCGTCAACGGCGACTGCGAGGTGCTCCGGGGCCAGGTGCTGCGTGCCGACGGGGGGCTCTACTACCGCCGCTACGAGGAGTTCGCCGCGGCACTGGACCTGCTGATGGGCGGGCCCGATCTCGCCGACGCCCTGGGTCGGCAGGGCCACGTGTACTTCCAGGAGAACTACGCCTGGGAGCGCATCATGGAGAAGTACGAGCGGCTCCTCCGGATGGTCGCCGGCGGGGGCAGACGCGGGTGAGGCTGGCCTTCGTCATCCAGCGCTACGGCCTGGAGGTCAGCGGCGGGGCCGAGCTGCACTGCCGCTGGCTGGCCGAGCGCCTGGCCCGGCGACACCACGTGGAGGTCTTCGCCACCCGCGCCCTCGACTACCTGGAGTGGAGGAACCACTACCCGGAGGGGACGGAGGTCGTGGGCGGGATCCCCGTTCACCGTCACACCGTCCGCCGGACGCGCAACGCCCGCAAGTTCGCGTCGCTCAGCAACGTGTGCTTCCACGAGTCGCACAGCCGGAAGGAGGAGGAGGCCTGGGTGCGGGAGAACGGACCCTACTCGCCAGCCCTGGTGAGGAGGGTGGTCCGCTCGCGGGACGGCTTCGACCGCTTCTTCTTCTACTGCTACCGGTACTACCAGAGCTACCACGGTCTCCCCCCGGTCCGCGACAAGGCCATCCTCGTCCCGACCGCGGAGGAGGACCCCGCCATCCGGCTGACCGTCTTCAAGGAGCTGTTCCGTGCGCCCCGCGGGATCGTCTACCTGACCCCGGAGGAGAAGGCGCTGGTCCAGGGGGCCGGCGCCAACCAGGCGGTGCCGAGCGTGGTGATCGGGAGCGGCCTCAACCTGCCTCCCGCCGACGGGGGTGTGGACTTCGCCTCCCGTCACGGGATCACCCGCCCCTTCGTCCTCTACGTGGGCCGGATCGACAAGAACAAGGGGTGCGTGACGCTGTTCGCCTACTTCCGCAAGTTCGTCGAGGAGACGGGGACCGATGTCGATCTCGTCCTGGCCGGCTCGGCGGTCATCCCGATCCCCGACCACCCGCGCATCCTCCACGTGGGCCGGGTCAGCGAGGAGGAGAAGGTCGCCGCCCTCCGGCAGTGCCGGCTGCTGGTGATGCCCTCGCCGTACGAGAGCCTCTCCATCGTGACCCTCGAGGCCTGGAAGCTCGGGGCGCCGGTGCTCGCCAATGCCCGCTGCCAGGTGCTCATGGGGCAGTGTCTCCGCTCCAACGGCGGGCTCTTCTACCACGGCTACGCGGAGTTCGCCGAGGGGCTGAAGCTCCTGCTCGACCGGCCGGAGCTGGCGGCGTCGCTCGGCCACCAGGGCCGGTCCTGGGTCGAGACCGAGTGTGCGTGGGAAACCGTCGAACGCCGTGTCGACGACCTGCTCGCCCGGACGTCCTGACCCCGCTCAGTCCTTGGACTTCAGATCCAGCTCCAGGCGGACGCTGAGCCTCTCGAGGCGCCGCGTCCCCACGAGGGTGAGCCTCACCGCGTCGCGCAGGATCTCCTCCCGTCCGTCGCGGTCGAAGCCGAGGTGGATGCGGAGGTCGGTGAGCCCCTTGAGGAGGTGGGGGGGCACCTCGAGGGCCGCCTTGCGCTGGACCTCCTGGCGGGCGTTTCGATCCCGGGGGGCGAGCCCCGGGGGCGTCCCCTCTCCCGGCGTGTCCCGGGTGGCGACCTTCGCGGTCCGGGTCGTTGGCTGCCGGCGCAGCTTCTCCAGCTCCTGGCCGATGTCGGTCGTCCCCTTCGTCGCCACGCGGCGCACCGTCAGCTTGCCCGTGTCCTCCTCCGCGAACTCGACCTCGATCGGCTCCAGGAGCGCGGGGTCGGGTGGCGCCGGGGGCGGCGAGCCCTCGGCGGCGCCCCCGGGCTCGGCCGGGGAAGGCGGAGCGGGGCCGTCGGGCCCCTCCTGGTCCTGTGCGATGCGCCGGCGGACCGAGTCCAGGGTGAGCCGCGAGATCTCCTTCAGGGTCTCGAACACGCCCACGCCGTGGATGGCCGCGGCTTCGAACGACGGCGCGCCGCCCGGGTTGAGGACCTCCTCGAGCCGCTTCACCGGCACGATGTTGCGGAGGTCACGCTTGTTGTACTGGTAGACGATGGGCACCTCGGAGACGCTCAGGTTGAGCTCCTCCAGGTTCTGCCGGAGGTTGGCCAGCGCCTCCTCGTTGGGCTCGAGCGCGGGGGCCTGGCTGTCCGCGACGAAGACGATCCCGTCGACGCCCCTGAGGACCAGGCGCCGGGTCGCGTTGTAGAAGACCTGGCCGGGCACGGTGTACAGCTGCAGCCGCACCTTCATGCCCCCGATGATCCCCACGTCCAGGGGGAGCAGGTCGAAGAAGAGGGTGCGGTCTCCCTCGGTCTCCAGGCTGACCATCTGGCCCCGCGAGCGCGGCGCGGTCTTGTCGTGGATCCACTGGAGGTTGGTCGTCTTTCCGCACAGTCCGGGACCGTAGTAGACGATCTTCGCCGTGAACTGCATCGAGGTGTAATTCAGGAACATGGCCGAGGGCGTGAGTGTAGCACCCCCGGCCCCGGCGTCTTCGGTCAGAATCCGAGGCCGAGACCGAACACGTAGCGGCGGTCCATGCCCAGGGGAGCGGCCAGCGGGAGGTCCACCCACTGGTACTCGCCTCGCACCACCAGACCGAAGGGAAACTTGAGCCGGGCCCCCACGAAGATCAGCCCCAGCGTCCCGGTGTCGCTGCTGCCGGGCAGCGACTCCCGGTACACGCCGACGCCGAGGCCACCATAGGGGACGAAGCGACCGAAGGAGGGCCCGACGTAGGCCTTGGCCGAGAGGGTGAAGAGGCTCGCGGAGGGAAGATCGGACCCCTGCCACGCTCCCTCGATCTCACCGCCGACGAGATTGAAGAGGGTGATGGTGAGGGTCCCCCCGTAGCCCACGCCCCAGACCTCCCCGGGGCTGCCCCCGGAGATGAAGGCGCCGACCTCCGCCGGCGCCGCGGTCCGGGCCGAGGACGCGACGAGGAGCCCCGCGAGGAGGAGCCCCCGGATCAGGGAGGACCGTGGAAGGAGGCGAGCGTTCATGTCGCCATGGTTGCGCCGGCGCCGACACGCCGTCAACGGCGCGGCCCCGAGGGAGTGATCGGCCTCACTCGACGGTGACCTTCCGCGGGCGGCGCGGGGAGCGCTTCGGGCCGGGCTCCTCCATGCGCTGGAGCTGCCACTGGCACATGAGGATGACCCCCTCGAGGACCTGCCGGCGGATCAGCCTCAGCCGGTCCCGGTCGATCCCGGCCTCCTCCAGGACCTCGGAGAGCATGCAGCAGGGCTTCTGGGGCTCGTCTCGGGACCTCCGGGCTCGGCTCACGACGCCTCCTTCTTGCCAAAAGTCACGCGCAGCCACTCGTCGGCGAAGGCCGCCTTCTCGACACCGCGGCCGGTGAGGGTGCGGGGCAGCACCAGGTGCCGCCGCTGGTTGTCCACCTGCACGACGAGATCGTCTCCCCGGGTCCACACCTGGATGCGGTCCTTCTCGGCGAAGGGCAGGCGGAGGGACAGGACGTAGCTGGCGCCCTTCTTTCGGATCTCCATGGGCTTCTCGCTGTGGAGCACCGCGGTGGGGTCGGTCCTTCCGAAGACACGCTCCGCGAACTCGTCGAGCATCTCCGTCCCCACCATCTCCCGGTCGAACAGGGGCGCCTCGAAGAAGGGCAGCGGCGCGAAGGCGGAGCGGGCGGTCTCCAGGTGTCCGGCCTGGATGGAGAACCAGCGGTCGAAGTAGTCCGAGCGGGCCTCCTCGGGAAGAACACGGTTGGCCACGATCGCGTCCACGGGAAAGCCGAAGAGGTTCAGGTAGGTGTAGAGGCGCTGGGACTCGTTGATGACCATCTTCTCGGGGTTGAGGACGATGCGAATCGAGCTGCGCCTCGGGTCCTGGAGGATGGGCCCCATGCTCTCCATCTGGCCGTAGAGCTCCTTGATCGCCCCGAAGACGTCGTCGGAGGGAAGCGGGAGATCGGTCATCCGCTTCGCCACCGGGCGGACGGTCCGCACCACCGTGCGCTGGATGGGGAAGATCCGCTCGAAGTAGAAGCCCAGCACCTCGGGCACCGCGAGCATTCGCACCGTGTCGCCGGTGGGGGCGCAGTCGATGACGATGACGTCGTAGCGGCCGCTGTCAGCGAGCGCCTTGACCCGAAGGAGGCTGAACAGCTCCTCCATCCCGGGCAGGATGGCCAGCTCCTCGGCCACCGTCTCCTCCACCCCGCGGAAGGTGATGAACCGGGTGAGGTAGTCGTGGATGACTCCCCAGTGGCTGGCCAGCTCGCGGTTGACGTCGATCTCGACCGCCTCGAGCCGGGGAAGGATGGGGGTGGGCACGCCCTCGATCTCCCGGTCGAGGGCGTCGGCCAGGCTGTGAGCGGCGTCCGTCGAGACGACGAGCGTGCTTCGCCCGAGGGCGGCGGAGCGGATCGCAGTGGCGGCGGAGAGGCTGGTCTTGCCCACGCCGCCCTTGCCCGAGTAGAGGATGAGACGGGCGCTCATCGCGTCCCCGTGCGCTGGGAGGGTGCCTTCGTCTTCGGCTGGGGCAGGACCGTCTCCGCGAACGCGGCGAGCCCCTTCAGGTCGTGGACATCGTGCTCGAACTCCGGAACGAGGATCGGCTTCTCGCGGGCGTCCACCTCGAGGCGGGCCACCGCCCGCTCCTCGACGGCGGCGAGGGTCTGCTGCTCCCGGAACGTCTCGAGGAGCTTCGAGGCCAGGGTGGGGGAGAGGGCGGCGCGGCCTCGCCCCCGTCCCCGGTTCGTCGCGCGGGCGGGGTCGGGGTGGATACGGTTCACGATGAAGGCCACGAAGGGCATCTCCTTCTCGGTGAGGCGGCGGTGGAAGTACAGGGCCTCCTCGAGGGCCAGGGGGGTGGGGGCGGCCACGAGGACGAAGCCGGAAGACGCCTCGCGAAGCAGGGCGTGGACACGGGCGGCGCGCTCCTTGAAGCCATCGTACATGCTCTCGAAGGCCAGGAAGAACTCCGAGAGGTCCTGCAGGAACTCCAGCCCCAGGAACCGGTCGGCCAGCTTCAGGGCGACGGCGCCGGTGCGGGTCGCGACCTTCAGGGTGAGCCGGCCCGCGGCGAAGTAGGGCTTGAGGAACCAGCGCAGGACGCTCGTGTCGAGGAAGTCCACGAGCCGGTCGGGGGCCTCGAGGAAGTCGAGGGCGTGACGCGTGGGCGGGGTGTCCAGGACCACCAGGTCCCAGCGGTCGTCTGTCGCAAGCTCCAGGAGCTTCTCCATGGCCATGTACTCGTGGCTCCCGGCCACGGCGGAGGAGACCTGTCGGTAGAAGCGGTTGTCCAGTATGCGGCGGCGGGCCGCCTCGTCCGGGGTGTAGCGGCCCACGAGCTCGTCGAAGGTGCTCTTGACGTCGAGGACCATGGCGTCGAGGGACCCCGTCCCGCCGCTGGCCCCGCGCCCCGGGATGTCGATGGGGCGCGGACGGCCGGAGAGGCGGCCCAGGCCGAGGCTGGTGGCGAGGCGCCGTGAGGGGTCGATGGTGCAGACGAGGACCCGCCGTCCGCGGCCCGCCGCGTGCAAGGCGAGGGCCGCTGCCGTCGTCGTCTTGCCGACGCCACCCGACCCGCACACCACCAGCACCCGCCGCTCCTGGAGCGCCCGGCCGAGGAGGGCCTCGGGGCGAGACCGCGCGGGCATCAGGCGGCCTCCAACCGTCCGGCGAGGAGGCGGAGGTCCTCGAGACCCAGCCTCGCGCGGAAGAGAAAGGGCAGCGAGGCCAGGGGACCGACCAGGCCGCGGCTCAGGCGACCGTGATAGAGGCGGGTGAGGCGGCGTCGGCGGATCTGCCGCCGGGCCGCGCGCAGCGCCGCGGGGAGGGGGACCCCGGGGGCGAGCGACCCCCGCGCCCCGGTCGCGGTCAGGCGCAGGACCTCCGCCTCCTCCTGGTTGGAGAAGCGACGCTCGTGGCAGGCGTTGAGCACGGTGGCCGCGGGCTCGATCTCCAGCTCGTCCACCGCGAGGCGGTGGAACTCCAGGGCCTCCACCACCGCCATCTCCTCGGGGATGGCCACCACCACGAGGGCCGTCCGCTTCGGATCGCGCAGGAGGCGGAGGACGCGCCGCGCGTTGTGCCCCACCGGCCCCACCGGGATCGCCCGGGAGGCGGCCAGGGGCACCTTGAGAAAGGCCAGGCCGTGCCCGGTGGCGGGGGCGTCGAGCACGATCAGGTCCCAGGCGGGGCGGCGGGCGAGGCCGGCTCGGGCCTCCTCGAGGACCATGACCTTGCCGAGGACCATGAGCTCCTTGAGGCCGGGGGCGGCGGCGAAGAAGCGACGGTAGATGGGGCTGTCCATCACCTTGCGGGCGAGGAGGTCCACCCGGACCACGTGGCGGACGTACTGGTCCATCACCGCCGCGGGGTCCAGGTTGAGCGTCGAGAGCCCGGGGAGGACCTCGGTCTCGCGACCCCTCGAGGCCGTGCCCCCCAGCATCCGGGCCGCCTCCACGGGGGCGGCCACCTCCACGAGCAGGACCCGCTTCCCGCGCGCGCGCGCGGCGAGGGCGACAGACGCGCCCACCACGCTCTTTCCGACCCCACCCTTGCCGGTGAGGACGATCACCCGACGCGACAGCAGGTCGTCGAGAAGCATGGCCGGGCCGAGCCTAGCACAGGGGCCTCGCCGGCACGGCTGCTATAGAATGGCCGCGCGATGAGCGACTCTCTCTCCCCCGAGAACCCCCCCGTGGTGGAGCCGGGGAAGGAGAAGGTGGTCATCGTGATGCCCGCCTACAACGCGGCCCGGACCATCGAGGACACCTTCCGGGCCATCCCCGAGGGCTTCTACGACGAGATCGTGGTCGTCGACGACTACAGCGGCGACGACACCTCGGCGCGGGCCCAGGCCCTCAACCTGAAGGTCATCCGCCACCCCCACAACGTCGGCTACGGCGGGAACCAGAAGACGTGCTACATGGAGGCCCTGCGCAGCGGCGCGGCCATCGTGGTCATGCTGCACCCGGACGGCCAGTACGACCCGGCCATCATCCCGGAGATGATCCGGCCGATCCGCGAGGGCCGGGCCGACATGGTCCTGGGCTCGCGCATGCTGACCCCCGGCGGGGCGAGGCGGGGAGGGATGCCCCTGTGGAAGCGCGTGGCCAACCGCTTCCTCACCACCGTCGAGAACCTCGCCATGGGGCGGCAGTTCGCCGAGTGCCACACCGGCTACCGCGCCTACAGCCGCCACTTCCTGGAGACGGTCCCCTTCCTGCGGAACTCCAACGACTTCGTCTTCGACACCGAGGTGATCTTCCAGGCCGTCAACTTCGATCTGCCCGTGGTCGAGGTGCCGGTAGCGAGCCGCTACTTCGACGACGCCTCCTCGGTGGGCTTCCGCCAGGGGGTCGTCTACGGCCTTGGCACCCTGTGGACCGCGCTCCGGTACCGCCTCCACCGCTGGGGCCTGGCTCCCAGCGACAAGTTCAGGCGCTGACTACTTGAGAACCTCGGCCGCCCGGGCCACCATGCCCGGCTTGAAGTCGTCCTGGAGCGGGTCCGGGCCCACGTACAGGCCGAACAGCTTCTCGGCGAAGGCGCGGTCGGTGATGGGGGGCTTGGCCTCTCCCTTCATGACCGTCTCCACCGTTCCCCCGGGGACCCAGCGGAGGGTGCAGCGCTCGCCCTCCTTGACCTCGGGGAAGTAGGAGATGAACTGATCGAGCACCTTCGGGTCCGTGCCGTTCTCCAGGGCCTCGCGCATGGCGTCCTGGATCTTCTGCGCCTTCAGGTTGCGCAGGAAGTGCAGCACCAGCTCCTTGCGGAAGTCTCCGGTCTGGAGCGCGGTCCGGAGCTCGTCGGAAGCGGGCTTGCCCTTGAAGGGGGCCAGGGGCCCGTCGACGGCGGCCTTCTCGACGTAGAAGCCCACGGCGTAGGCCTTGAACGAGAAGATCATCTTCTTCACGCGGAGCCCGGTACCCAGCAGGACCAGGTCTCCGTTGTCGACGGCGAAGGCCACCTTGCTCTTCGGCTCCTGGTAGTCCTGGGCGGTGAGGGGAACCGCGACCGCGATCAGCGCGAGGGCGGCGACGACCGCAACGAGTGGGGATCTCATGAGTCACTCTCCCTTGCCATGAGGCACGTCAACGGCCGGACTATACCTCGCGGAAGCAGGTTTTCCACCGCCGATTTGCGGCCCCAAGTCGGAAGGAAGCCGGCGGCTGTGGAGACTCTCCCGGCGGCCGATGTCAGGACCAGGCTCCAGGCCTCGAGGGCCGGCGCGTGCTAGAATCCTGTCGTTGCGGCCGCGACGTGCGCGGCATCAGAGTGCGCCCGTAGCTCAACTGGATAGAGCGTCGGCCTCCGGAGCCGAAGGCTGTAGGTTCGAACCCTACCGGGCGTACCACCTACCGCTCCCGGAAGGTCAGGGTCTCCGGGTCGATCCGCGTCATCCGCCAGATGGCCGCCCGCTCCTCGTGCGGAGTGAAGTTCGGGTTGGCGAACTTCCAGACGACCTGCCAGTCCGGCGTGACCTCGAAGACGTAGCCCGTGTCGGACTCCGTGATGAGGGTGTTGCCGTTGGCCAGTCGCTGGTTGCTGCCGCGGGTCTTCGAGAAGAAGCCCGAGCGGGGGGCGTAGACCCACACGATGCGTCCGGAGGAGGGCTCGATCTCCAGGACGCGAGACCTCGTCAACCCGTTGTCGAAGATCAAGATGTTTCCGTTCTCGAGCAGGGTCGGGTGGTGGGGAAACATGAGGTTCGTGGGACCCCAGATCCAGAGGACCTCGGAGGTCCGGCCGTCGAGGATGGCGACGGTATTGATGTTCCGGGAGCAGAGCAGGATGTTTCCTTCCGCGTAGATCGGGTTGCGGCCGGCCAGGCTCCCGTCGAAGACCTCGACGTGGTTCGTGTGAAGAACGTCGAGCTGGGCTCCTTCCCTCTTCGGAAACCCTCGGTGCGCGATGCTGGGAAGGAGGAACCCGTAGGGTGACCCGTGGATCGCGTCCAGAACCGAGATCTCCCGCTTCAGGTCACCGTCCATGGAAAGCACCTGGATCACGTCGACCAGGGTCTCTCTCTGCGGGTGGACGTACTCGACCGTGCGACCCATGCGATTCAGAACGTAGATCTCGTCGCGGTGGACCCACAGATCGTGGTGAAACCGCCCCTTCACGGACCAGACGCGGTTAGAGTCCCTGTCGTAGCGGGTAAGGCGATCATCCCAGACGATCACGATGACGTCCCCGTTGGGCAGGAGCTCGGCATGTTGCCAGTCGCCTTCGTCCTCGGTGTGCCAGCGGTGGATCTCGCGCCCGTCCATGTCGACGAGGTGAGCCCCGGTCTGCAGGTGCGACGTGTAGAGGTTGTAACCGGGGCTCGCCTTCGCCCTCTCGTTCACGAGGACGTTCGTGAGGTCGGTTCTGGGGTCGTAGGTCCCGTCGACGTAGCCGAGGGCTTGAAGCTGCTCGATGGTGGGGTTCCTCGAGCGAGACTCGATGATCCGGCGCTCGGGGAACGGCGCTTCCTCCGCCGGGGAATCAGCGTCTCCGGCCCCGTCGGGGCTCGTCGCCTGCGTCGCCGAGCCTTCCGGGGGCTGCCGAATCCACTGCGTCGCCAGGGCTCCCACGGCCACGCCCACCGCTACCGGCAGCGCGTGGCGGATCGACTGTCGCTTCATGCTCGCTGACTCGATCGTGTCGTGCCCCACCTCCTAGCGCTGGAGCTGTCGCACCTTCACGCACGCGGGCTGGTGGCCGCCGGCGCAGGCCTTCTCGTAGTAGGGGAGGGCCTTCATCGGGTTCCGCGCCGCCTCCCAGGCCTGGGCCACCTCGTGGCAGGCTCGGGTCACGTCGCCCTCGCAGGCTTGGCTGTACAGCTGGAGGATGTCCCGGGCGTTCGTCGCCCCTTCGCGCTCGAGGATCCGGGCGAGGCGATAGCAGTCGTCACCGGTTCCGGCCTGGCACGTCCGCGCGTACAGATCCTTGGCACCGTCGAGGTCCTGGGTGATGACGTCGCCCGACTCGAGCATGGCCGCCAGCCGGCTGCAGGCCTCGACCGAGGCCTGGTCGCATCCCTCGCGAAACAGCGAGGCGGCGCGGTTGAGGTCGCGGGCCACCACCGTGCCCTGCTGAAAGAGCTCGCCCAGGGCGACACACCCGCGAGGCTCGCCGTCGCTGCAGGCCTCGCGAAGGAGCGTCGTTGCGCGCGCGAGATCCTTGGGCGCGCCCTGCCCGCGGGCCACGAGCACGGCCAGGGCGTGGCACCCGGCGCCGACGTCGCCGTCGCAGGCCTGCTCGAAGCGAGCGGCCGCGGCCTCGAGGTCGCGGGGACCGCCGGCGCCGTCGCGCAGCATCCGACCCAGGCCGAGGCAGCCCCGGGGCTCGCCGGCCTCGCACGCCTGGGAGAGATACGCCTTCGCCTGGACGGGGTCCTTCTGGACGCCGCGGCCGGAGAGGAGGGCCGTTCCGAGCAGCGCGCACCCGGCAGGTCGTCCTCCGTCGCAGGCCTTCCGGGCCAGGGTGGCGGCCCGGGCGGGATCGGCCTTCACCCCCCGCCCCTCGCCGAGGGCCTCGGCGAGCTGGTCGCAGCTCGGGAGGTCGCCGCCCGTGCAGCCCTGCTCGAAGAGAGCGGCGGCCCGGGCATCGTCCCGCTTCATGGGCGAGCCCAGGGAGCACATGGCGCCGAGCCGGCCGCACGATGCGGCCACGCCCGCCTCGCAGGCCTGGCCGTGCAGATCCGCGGCCCGTCCCAGGTGCCGTTCGAACTCCCCCCCGGTCTCGAGCGCGGTCGCGTACTCCGCGCAGGCGGTGGAGACGCCGGCCGCGCACGACTTCTGGTAGAGCACCGCCGCCTTCTCGATCTCCTGCTTGACCCCCTGCCCGTAGCGACGCTGGCGGGCGAGCTCCAGGCAGGCCTCGCCGTGCCCGAGGTCGCAGGCCTTCTCGTAGAACTTCGCGGCCTCCTCGAGGTCGGGCGCGACCCCCTCACCCTGGGCGTAGACGGTGGCGAGCCGCACGCAGTCCTGAGCGGTGCCCTGCTCGCAGGACTGCTTCAAGGCCTTCCTCTCTTCCTCGCGGGCCTTGCTCTCCTCTTCGGGGCTCTGTACGGTGGCGACCGACGTCAGGAGCACGATGGCGGCGAGGTGGGCGAGCATGGGGCCTCCTTGGCTGCGGAGAGTCTACGCCCGTCCGGTGCCCCCCTGCATGACCCTGCTCACAGGTGGCTTGCCTTGGAGGAGCGGACTGGGCTACGGTGGCGGCTCCATGTCGGAGTTCCCGAACCCCCTGTCGCTCCAGGGCCGGGTCGCGGTGGTGACCGGCGCCGGTCGTGGCATCGGCGCGGCCACCTCGCGGCTGCTGGCCCGCGCCGGCGCCCACGTCGCCCTGCTCGACCGGGACGCGGCCGGGGTCACGCGCACCGCGGAGGCGATCGGGATCGAGGGCGGCGAGGCCCTTGCCTTCACCAACGACATCACCGACTCGTTCGCGGTGGAGCGCACCCTCGACCGCGTCGTCGAGGAGTGGGGTCGGCTCGACGTGCTGGTGAACAACGCCGGAGAGCTCCGGGAGGCCCCCCTCGACGACCTGACCGACGCTGACCTCGAGGAGTCCCTGGACATCAACCTCCGCGGGACGCTGGTCTGTACGCGGGCCGCGGTGCCCCTCATGATGGCCCGGGGCTCCGGCCGCGTTCTCTCCGCCGCCTCCATGTCCACGCGCATCGGCGCGGTGGGGCTGACCGCCTACGCGGCGTCCAAGGCCGCGGTGGTGGGGATGACCCGCACCTGGGCCCGGGAGCTGGGCCCGCGGGGCATCACCGCCAACGCGGTGTCCCCCGGACTCATCGACTCCGAGACCACGCGCACCGTCCCCGTCGGGGAGCTCGAGGCGACCCTGGCCCGGCTGCCGGCTCGGCGGCTGGGGCAGCCCGACGAGGTGGCGGCCGTCTACCTCTTCCTGGCCTCCGATCTCGCGTCCTTCATCAACGGAGCGGTGGTGGGGGTGGACGGAGGGCTCGTTCTCGTCTAGCCGGCTCGCTTAGTCCCGATCGCGGAGGGCCTGGCGGGTGTCGCGCTCGATGTCGCGCCGCTTGATCGCCTCCCTCTTGTCGTGGGCCCGCTTGCCCCGCCCGAGGCCGATCTCCAGCTTGACCCGCCCTCGCCGCAGGTAGGCACGCAGCGGCACGAGGGTGAGCCCCTTGCCCGTCACCTTTCCTCCCAGCTTCAGGATCTCGCGCTTGTGGAGGAGGAGCTTGCGGTCGCGGTCGGGGACGTGGTTCATCTGGTTGCCGTGGGTGTAGGGCGCGATGTGGCAGCCCACGAGGAAGAGCTCGCCCCCGCGGAACTCCACGAAGGAGTCGCTGAAGCTCAGTCCGCCCTCCCGGATGGACTTGACCTCGGTGCCCACCAGGGCGATGCCGGCCTCGGCCCGATCGGTCACCTGGTACTGGAAGAAGGCCTTGCGGTTCTTCGCCAGCACGCGCTCGCCCTCCTCCTGCGGCTTGGCCATGCCCTATGTTAGCCCGGACGGGGGCCGCCTCCGCCGTCCTCGACGGCAGGGCGCGGTCACATCCTTTGACGCCGGCTTGCAGCAAAAAACCGCGGCCCCGCGGGTGGGGTGGTAGATTCTGGTGAGATGAGCGACATCGAGCGCCGGCTCGCCGCGCCGACCGACTCTCGCGGACGCGTCGTGTCGCTCTTCGTGGGAGCTGTCCTCCTGCCCTCGATCGCGCTCTCCGTCCTCTCCTTCAACGCCGTTCCGAAGCACGCCGAGAACCTGAAGATCAGCCTGAAGCGGCAGGCGGAGAAGATGCTGGCCTACGTGGAGCAGGACCTCGAGACCGCGGCCCGGGCGCGTGCCCTGGAGGCGGCGCGAGCGGTGGGACCGGAGCGGCTGCTCGAGGGCCGGCCTCGGGTGATCCGGGCCGCCCTCCGCAAGGCGGGCATGGCGGAGATGCGGTTCGACTCGCTCCGCCTCGAGGCCTGGTCCCCGGTGGACCCCGAGAAGCGTCGGAGGGAGCCCGGCCACGGGGAGGTCGACGCCCTGCGGGAGGCCCTGGCCGGCCTCGACATGGCGGTCAGTGGCGAGGGGGAGGACGCTGTTCCGCTGAAGACTCAAGGGGGGAAGCAGCTGGGGATGGTGCGCTTCCGCTTCTCGTGCGACTACGTCCACCGGAAGCTGGTGCGCGACTTCTTCGAGAAGGAGTTCGTGAACCCCGACGAGGCGTGGGTCGTGCGGGTGACGGAGCCGGGGGGGGAGATCCTGTACGAGACCGCGCCCACCCCGGACGACCGCTTCGAGGTGACACGGGTGATGTCGGTGCCCTCCTTCGAGGGGGTGCACCTCCTCCTCCGCTACCGTGACCGCTCGATCGAGGAGGAGGTCCGGCGCCTGGCCCTGACCAAGACCGCTCTGATCGGCTTCATCGACGTCATGCTGCTGGCCGGCCTCTACCTCGTCTATGCCAACGTCCGCCGCGAGCTCCACCTCTCCCGCCTCAAGAGCGACTTCGTGGCCAACGTCAGCCACGAGCTCAAGACCCCGCTGGCGCTGATCCGGCTCTTCGCGGAGACCCTGGAGCTGCGGCGCGTGCCCAGCGAGGAGAAGGCCCAGCAGTACTACCGCGTGATCAACAAGGAGAGCCAGCGACTCACCCAGCTCATCAACAACATCCTCGACTTCTCGCGGATCGAGGCCGGGCGCAAGGAGTACCGGTTCCGGCCGACCGACGTGGGGGCGGTGGTGGGGGAGGTCATCGAGGCCTACCGCTTTCCGATCGAGCACCAGGGGTTCCAGCTCGAGGTGTCGATCGCCGACGACCTGCCGGAGATCGTGGTGGACCCGGAGGCGCTCTCCCAGGCGCTGCTCAACCTCGTCAACAACGCCATCAAGTACAGCGGCGACCAGAAGTACCTGGGGCTGGACGTGCGCCGGGAGGTCGACCGGGTCGTCATCTCCGTGACCGACCACGGGGTGGGGATCCCGAAGGCGGAGCAGCACCGGATCTTCGAGAAGTTCTATCGCGTGGAGGACACGCTGATCCACACCACCAAGGGCAGCGGGCTGGGGCTGGCCCTGGTGCAGCACATCATGGACGCCCACGGCGGCAGCGTCGAGCTGACGAGCGCTCCGGGCGAGGGAAGCACGTTCCGTCTCCTGGTGCCCCTTCGGCCACCGGGGCACGGAACGGGAACGTAGGCGACAACGAGAACGAGCCCCGAGACGAGGGGCGAGATGGGACAAGCACGATGAGCAAGATCCTCATAGTCGAAGACGAGCCGGACATGGTCCTGGGGCTCAAGGACAACTTCGAGTTCGAGGGTTACGAGGTCATCACCGCCACCGACGGAGAGACCGGTCTCGAGCGGGCGCGGAGCACGAAGCCGGACCTGATCGTGCTCGACGTGATGCTCCCGAAGATGTCCGGTCTGGAGGTGTGCAAGAGCCTGCGCGGCGAGGGGTGGGAGGGACCGATCCTGATGCTCACCGCCCGCGGCCAGGAGATCGACAAGGTCGTGGGCCTCGAGCTCGGGGCCGACGACTACGTCACCAAGCCCTTCTCCATCCGGGAGCTGCTGGCCCGGGTGCGCGCCGTCCTCCGTCGGACCGAGGGCGGGAAGAAGCGGTTGTCCCGGTACTCCTTCGCGGACGTGGATCTCGACTTCGAGGCCTACAAGGCGACGAAGGGCGGCGGGCCCCTGGATCTCAGCCCGCGGGAGTTCGAGCTCCTGCGCTACCTGATCGAGCGGAAGGGCGAGACCGTGACCCGGGACCAGCTGCTCGAGGACGTGTGGGGCTACGACTCCTACCCCTCCACCCGCACCGTCGACACCCACGTGGCCAAGCTCCGGGCCAAGATCGGTGACAGCGGCTCCGAGCCCCGCTGGATCCTCACCATCCACGGGATGGGATACAAGTTCATCGATCCCTCGTGAGCACCGGGCCCCCCGACGCTCCGCTCCTGGGGGCGACGGCGGCGATGCCGATCGCCCTCGTGGTGGGGAGCCTCGCCCTGCGGGCGGGAGAGTCCTGGGCGCGGGGGGAGGTCGACGCGCACACCGCCGACCCCGGCGAGGCCCTCGACCGCATCGAGCGCGACTCGCCGGAGCTGGTCCTCCTCGACGGGCGGCTGCCGGGGAAGGCCCTGAGCCTGGTCCTGGAGCGGGTGGGTCACACCGATCGGCCGGACCGCCCCGCGGTCATCGTGGTGACCGAGGACGGCCAGCGCACCCACGTCGAGAGCCGCCTCATCGACCACGCCGACGACTTCGTCAACGGAGCTTTGGGGCCGGAGGTGCTGCTGGCCCGCATCCGGACCGCGCTCCGGGTCCGGGCTGTCCTCGGGGAGCTGGCCCGCAAGAACGCCGAGCTGGAGGCGGTCCACGCCCGCCTGCAGAAGCTGGCGCGGCGCATGGCCGACGAGCTGAGGATCGCCTCCCAGGTGCAGAGGGCGCTGCTGCCCCCGCCCCTTGTCCATCCGCGGCTGGATCTCGCCGCCGAGTTCATCCCGGCCCGGGAGATCGGGGGCGACTACTACGACGTGATCGCTCTCGACCGGGGGCGCCTGGCCGTCTCCCTCGGGGACGTGATGGGCAAGGGGGTGCCAGCGGCGCTCCTCGCCGCCAACCTGAAGGCCTGCCTGCGGGCCCACGTCGAGGCGGGAGGGGAGGACCCGGGCCAGACCATCGCCCGCGTCAACCGGGTCTTCTGGGACGCGACCCCGAAGGGGCTCTTCGCGACCCTGTTCTTCGGTGTGTTCGATTTCGGCCGGGGGACGCTGCGCTACGTCAACGCCGGCCATGAGCCGGGCGTCCTCGTCCGGGCGGGTGGTCGTCCCGAGCTGCTCGACGCCGGGGGCACCGTCCTCGGGCTGTTCGAGGAGTCGACCTACCGGGCGGGCTTCACCGAGGTGGCCCCCGGCGACCTCTTCGTGCTGTTCTCCGACGGGCTGGCGGACCGCTCCGCCCCCTCGGGAGAGCTGTTCGGGGCGGAGCGGCTCCGGGAGGCGGCGGTCCGGGCGCACCGCGACCCGGTCCGCATCGCGCTCTACTCGCTGCTGGGGGAGGTCCAGGGCTGGTCGGGCGGACGCCCGGCCGAGGACGACCAGACCCTGATCGTGGCGCGGGTTCGCTAGAGGGCCTAAGTCCTTCACGTCTTGAAAGTTAAGGGTCCGACTGCTACAGTCGAGGACGAGCGCAGGGATGGAGTACGTCTGCAGGGTTGGCACGCCTTCGGGGGACGTCGTCGAGCGCACCTTCAGCGCCGCCGACGAGCGGGCGCTCCGCGCCGAAATCGAGCAGCAGGGCTACTACCTGCTGGGCGTCCGCCGGGGTCTGGGGCTCTCCCGGCTGCGCCTGCGCCCTCGGCGCGTCGACCCGCAGCTCCTGCTGATCTTCGCCCAGGAGCTCGCCGCCCTCCTGAAGGCCGGGCTGCCGCTGTTCCAGTCCCTCGACGTGATGCTCGACCGCCAGCGGGATGCCGTCTTCCGCCAGTCGCTCACCACCGTCCGGGAGAAGGTGAAAGCCGGCGTGGCCCTCTCCGACGCCTTCCGCCAGGAAGGTGAGCTCTACCCGCCGATATTCTCGGCCAGCCTGGTCGCGGGTGAGCGGTCGGGAACCCTCGACGGCGTGCTGCGACGGTTCTCCCAGCACCTGCGTCTCAACCAGACCCTGAAGAAGAAGGCCATCTCCGCCTCGATCTACCCCATCGTCCTGCTCACCATGATGGCCCTCCTGGTCGGGGTCATGCTGGTGTTCGTCATTCCCCAGTTTCAGAGCTTCTTCGAGGGCCTCGGGGCCCAGCTGCCCCTCCCGACCCGCATCCTCCTGTCGGTGGCCGGCTTCGTCCGTGGCCACCTGGTCTGGATTCTGCTGATCGTGGGAATAACGGGGGCGAGCTTCTGGTACTGGCTTCGAAGAGAAGGCGCGCCCGTCGCCCTCGACCGGGCCCTGCTGCGCGTGCCCTACTTCGGGGGCCTGATGAGGATGTACGCGACCTCGCAGCTCATGCGCACGCTGTCCACGCTGCTCGCCGGCGGCCTGCCCCTGGTCAACGCCATCGACGTGGCGTCGGCCTCGGTCGGGAACCGGGCCATGGCCGGGGCCCTGCGGGGGGCGACGGAGAGGATCCGGGAGGGAGCCAGCCTCACCACCGCCCTCGAGTCGACGTCGATGCTGGAGGCCCTGCCCCTGGAGATGGTGAAGGTGGGCGAGCAGACGGGTGCGCTCGGGGACATGCTCAACGCCATCGCCGATTTCTACGACGAGGAGCTCGACACGCGGATGGCGGCGGTGCTGTCCCTGGTGGAGCCGGTCCTCCTCGTGCTCATGGCGGTGATCGTGGCCGGCATGCTCCTGGCCTTCTACCTGCCCATGTTCCAGGCTATCTCCGCGGTGCAGGGCACGAGGTGACCCGATGGCGGAAACTCCCCTGATTCCCGAGGATGCGGCGGGCGAGCTCTCCTCGGCCTCGGAGGAGGACGCGGCGCGCGAGCTCGCCGAGCGCTACGATCTCGAGTACGTAGACGTGGCCTCGTTCGCTCCCGACCCCGAGATCCTGAAGTCCGTGCCGGTCGAGCTGATGTTCCGCTACACCTTCCTGCCCTACCGCCGCGAGGGGGAAGGGCTCGTGCTCGTGATGGCGGACCCCACCGACATCCCCGTGGTCGACGAGCTGAGCCTCATCCTCCAGACCCCCATCCAGCCCGCGGTGGGGACGCCCTCGGCCATCCAGGAGGCCCTTAAGCGCGGACAGGGCACCCAGCGGGTGCTCGAGCAGGCCTCGGAGTCCTTCAAGATCCAGCTCCTGCGCGAGGACGACGACGGGGACGAGGTCCTCTCCATCGACAAGATCCAGGCCGACCAGTCGCCCATCATCCGGCTGGTGGACTCGACGATCTTCGACGCCCTGAACCGCCGCGCCTCCGACATCCACATCGAGACCCGCGACAACGAGGTCGTGATCAAGTACCGGATCGACGGGGTCCTGCAGCCGGCGATGAAGCCCATCGCCCGGGAGCACCACGCCACCGTCATCAGCCGCATCAAGGTCATGTCCGAGCTCGACATCGCGGAGAAGCGCATTCCCCAGGACGGGCGCTTCCGGGTGCGGCTGGGTGGCCGCTCCATCGACTTTCGCGTCTCGATCATGCCCTCGGTGCACGGCGAGGACGCGGTCATCCGCATCCTCGACAAGGAGAGCCTCTCCAAGCAGTTCGCCTCGCTGAGGCTCGACGTGCTCGGCTTCGACGAGAAGGAGCTCACGCGCTTCCGCCGCTTCATCCGCGAGCCCTACGGGATGGTGCTGGTCACCGGGCCCACCGGGTCCGGGAAGACGACGACGCTGTACGCGGCGCTCTCGGAGATCAAGACCGAGGAGGACAAGATCATCACCATCGAGGACCCGGTGGAGTACCAGCTCCGGGGCGTCCTCCAGATCCCGGTCAACGAGAAGAAGGGGCTGACCTTCGCCCGCGGCCTGCGCTCGATCCTGCGTCACGACCCGGACAAGATCATGGTGGGTGAGATACGCGACGCGGAGACCGCGGACATCGCCATACAGTCGGCGCTCACCGGTCACCTGGTCTTCACCACCGTCCACGCCAACAACGTGATCGACGTCCTCGGCCGCTTCCTCAACATGAAGATCGAGCCCTACAACTTCGTCTCCGCTCTCAACTGCGTGCAGGCCCAGCGCCTGGTGAGGACGATCTGCGCCCGGTGCAAGCGGGAGGTCCGAGCCTCGCCCGAGCTGCTCGTGGAGTCCGGCCTCGACCCCGAGGTGTACGGCGGCGTCCCCTTCTACGAGGGGGCGGGGTGCATCGAGTGCGGGGGGACCGGCCACAAGGGACGGACCGCGATCTGTGAGCTGCTCGACGTGACCGACCGGATCCGCGAGCTCATCCTGGAGCGCCGGTCGAGCGCGGACATCAAGCGGGCGGCGGTCGAGGAGGGGATGGTCTTCCTGCGCGAGTCGGCGCTGAACAAGGCCCTGGGCGGAAAGACCACTCTCCAGGAGATCAACAAGGTGACCTTCGTGGAGGTGGCGTGAGCGGGACCGGGGCGAGGGACGGGGGCCTGGGAGGCGCGGTCGGGCGTCTCCGGCGGTGGGCCTCGCGCACGCTCCTCGAGCCGGAGTACCCGCTGCTGGCGGTGGAGGTGCGGCCCCGGGCGGTCGCGGCCGTGCGTCTGGCCCACGAGAGAGGGCGCCTCGGGCTGGGGGCCGCGACCGTGGTGGACGTGCCCGAAGGGACCCTGGACGTCTCCCTCACGAAGCCCAACATCATCGATCCCGAGCGCTTCAGCGCGACCCTCGGGCTGGCCCTCGAGCGGGTGGGGGCGCTGGCCGGCGGCCCCGTGTCCCTCGTGCTTCCCGACCCCACCGTTCGTCTCGCCCTGGTGCCGGCGGAGGGGCTGAGGGGGCGCCGGGCGGACGCCGAGGAGACCATCCGCTTCCGGCTGCACAAGGCGCTGCCCTTCGACGTGCGGTCGGCCCGCCTTGCCTGGAACGGGACCCGGGGCGATCAGGCCCTGGTGGCGGTCGTCCTCGAGGCGGTCATCCGAGGCTACGAGGAGGCCCTCGAGGGCCTCGGCTTCCAGCCCGGCGTGGTCGAGGTCTCGAGCCTCGCCCTCGCGTCCTTTCCGGAGGCGGGGGGGGAAGGCGACCGCCTCCTGGTGAACTGGGACGAGGGCTACGTCTCGTTCCTCCTCCGGCGGGGAGAGGAGACGCTGCTCGTGCGCACTCTTCCCGGCGAGACCGGTGCGGCCGGCGTCGCGCGCCAGGCCACGAGCACCCTGAAGTTCTACCGGGACCGCCTCTCGGGCGGGGACCTTCAGGACGTGCTCCTCCGCGCCGCCGCCTGCCCGGTGGAGGAGGCGCTGGAGGCGCTGGAGCCCGCGCTCGGATGCGTGCCGCGCCTGCTGGAGCCGTGGGCGTCCCTGGGCGGGGCCCTGGCCGACACCTCGGCGCAGGCGGTGGCGGGGGCGGCGGCCAGCGCGCTGCGGAGGGCGCGGTGAGCCGACCCCTGAACCTGGCGCGTCAGCCGCTCCGGAACGAGCGCCTGCCCACCCTGCTCCTGGCGACGGGGTGCGCCGCGCTCCTCGCGCTGACCGTGCACCACGCCTTCATCGCGCGCGACCTCCTTCCGCAGAGGACGGCGGCCGTGGACGGCGAGCTGGTGAGCCTCGAGGCGGAGAGGGCACGGCTGCGTCGGGAGTCGGCCAACCTGAGCGGACGGAGCGCCTCCCCGGACCAGCTGCAGGAGTGGGCGGCGGTGCGGAGCCTGGTGGACCGCCGCGCGTTCTCGTGGTCCGCGCTCTTCGGCAGCCTCGAGGAGGTCATGCCCCCCGACGTCCGCCTCTCGTCGATCGTGCCCACGGGGGAGAAGGGGAGGATCGATCTGGCGCTGCGGGCGGTCGGCCGGGACGTCGCCGCCGGGCACGAGTTCCTCGACGTCCTTCAGGAGAGCGCGGAGTTCCGGGAGCCGTTCCTGGAGAGCGTGGGCGAGAGCGACGACGGCGTGGAGTTCGAGTTCACCGTGGGCTACGTCCCGCGGGCGGCGGCCGCCGAGGAGGCGAGGTGAGGTCGACCACCCCCCTGTGGCGTCGTTGGCTGCTCCCGGTCTTCCTCCTGCTCCTCGTCCTCAACCTGCTGGCCGCGGCGGCGTGGACGGTGCCCCGGACCCTGCGCCTGCGCAGCGCCACCGCCCGGGTGGAGGTGGCCCGGGAGCTGGTCGAGCAGGAGCGGAGCGCCGTGACCCGGCAGCGTGAGCGCGGGGACGCCATCGACGCGAACGCGGACGACGTCGTGCGCTTCTACGAGACGGTGGTGGGCCCGGAGCGGGTCGATCTGCTCCCGACCCTCGAGGACATCGAGGCCATGGCCCGGGCGCCGGGGCTGACGCCGGGCCGCCGCAGCTTCCGGCGGGAGGAGGTGAAGGGTACCCGGGTCGAACGGGTGTCGGTGACCCTGCCCCTCGAGGGCTCGTACCGGCAGCTGGTGGGCTTCCTGCGGGAGGTCGAGCGCTCGGAGCGGTTCCTGACCGTCGACGGGGTCTCGCTCCGCGGCGACCCGGGGGGCGAGGCCAACCTGCAGGTGGAGATGAGCGCCTTCATGCGCCTGGAGCCGGAGCCGCCGGCGGAGAAGAGGAGTGACGGTGAGGGATAGGGCGACCCGGGGGGTGACGTACCTCGAGCTGCTGGCGACCGCCGCCATCCTGATGATCCTCGCCTCGGCCATCCTTCCCCTGGGCCGGGTGGCCCAGAAGCGCCACGAGGAGATCGAGCTGAGGCGCGCGCTGCGCACGATGCGCCGGGCCATCGACCAGTACAAGGCGGCGGTGGACCAGGGCCTGATCGGGGGGACCGACGTCCAGCTCGGCTCCGAGGGCTATCCCGAGGACCTCGAGGTCCTCGTGAAGGGCGTGAAGCAGGTGGGGGCGGTCGACCGCAAGATGAAGTTCCTGCGCCGCATCCCGGTGGACCCCATGACGGGAGAGGCGGAATGGGGTAAGAGATGCTATCAGGACGAGCCGGACGACACGTCCTGGTGCGGCGACAACGTCTATGACGTCTACTCGAAGAGCACGGCCAGGGGACTCGATGGAACCGAATACAACACCTGGTGAACCGGGCCGGGCCGGGGCCCGGGGCTTCACCCTGCTCGAGCTCATCACGGTGGTGGCGCTCATCGGGATCCTCGCCGCCATCGCCCTGCCGAACTACCGGGTCGCGATCATCCAGGCCCGCGAGGCGGTCCTGAAGGAGAACCTGTTCCAGCTCCGCGAGATGATCGACCAGTACTACGTCGACAAGGGGCAGTACCCGCCCTCCCTGGAGGCCCTGGTCGAGGAGGGCTACCTGCGCACGCTCCCCGAGGACCCCATCACCCGGGTCCCGGACTGGGAGGAGGTCTTCGCGGAGCCGGACCCGGACCGGCCGGGGGAGCCGCCCGGGGTCTACGACGTCCACAGCGTCTCCGAGCAGCTGTCGCTCGGGGGCACACCCTACAACGAGTGGTGACGGCGATGACGAGGGGCAGGATGAGACGACTCGGCGGGGTCCGGCTGGTGGCGGTGGTGGTCCTGGCCGCCGTCCTGGGGGGCGGGTGCGCGGCGAGGTGGGCCTACCGGCAGGGCGAGCAGGCGGCCGAGCAGGGCGACTGGGACCTCGCGGTGGCCCGCTACACGAGGGCCCTGGAGAAGGACGCGAACAACATCGGCTACAAGATCGCCCTCGAGAACGCCCGCATCCAGGCCAGCCGCTTCCACTACGACGAAGCCAGGAAGCACCTCGCGGCCAAGGACCTGGAGAAGGCGGCGGACGAGCTGGAGATCGCCAGCAACTACGACCCCTCGAACCGCTCGGCATCGGACGACCTCCTCCTCGTGCGGGAGCAGATCCTCGAGCGGGAGAGGGAGCGGAGCGAGCGCGACCGCTACGACCAGATGAAGGCGGAGGCGTCAGCGGCCCGGGTGCCGGTGCCGGTCCTGTCGCCACGGAGCCCGGTCCCCATCACGCTGAAGTTCCAGGACGCGAGCCTCCAGAAGATCTTCGACAGCCTGGCCCGGATCGTGGGGGTCAACATCCTCTTCGACGAGGGCTTCCGCGACAAGAAGTACTCGGTGAACCTGACCGGCGTCACCTTCGAAGAGGCGCTCGAGCAGCTCACCTTCGTCAACCGGCTCTTCTACAAGGTCCTCGACCAGAACACCATCATCGTGGTCCCGGAGTCGCGCCAGAAGCGGGTGGCCTACAACGAGCTCGTCCTGCGGACCTTCTACCTGCAGAACGCCGAGGTCAACGACACCGTGAACCTCATCAAGACCCTGGCCAAGATCACCACCGCCGCCGGCAACGAGAGCCTCCGGGCCATCACGGTGATGGGCACCGTCGACCAGGTGGCCATGGCGGAGCGGATCATCGAGTTGAACGACAAGGCCCGGGGCGAGGTGCTGGTCGAGGTCCAGATCCTGGAGGTCAAGAAGAACAAGCTTCGGCAGTGGGGACTCGATCTGTCCAACTACTCGGTGGGGATGACCCTCGCGCCCACCGGCGCGGAGGGAGAGCTCGCCAACGGCTTCACCAACATCAGGGCCCACGTCCTCTCGTCCCTCAACCGGGCGGACTGGGTGGTGAGCCTGCCCTCGACGGTGTTCGCCCGCTTCCTCCAGACCGACTCCACGGTCCGGATCCTCTCCGCCCCGCGCCTGAGGGCGGCGGAGGGGAAGCCGGCGGAGCTGATGGTCGGGACGGAGGTGCCCGTCCCCGTCACGACGTTCGCTGCGGCCACGAGCGGGATCAGCACCTTCGCCCCCGCCACCAGCTTCCAGTACCGCAACGTGGGCGTGAACCTCAGCGTCACGCCCGAGGTCAGCGCCAGCGGCGACATCACCCTCGAGGTCGCCGCCGAGTTCAGCCTCCTCGGGGAGGACCGGGCGGTCAGCGGCGGGGAGAACCCGCTGGTCGTGCCCACCTTCCTGACCCGCAACGTCAAGAACGTCATCCGCCTCCGGGACGGGGAGACCGGCCTGATCGGAGGGCTGCTCGAGGGGAGCGAGGCCTCCTCGGTGTCGGGCGCCCTCGGCGTCGCCAGCATCCCCATCATCGGCAAGCTGTTCGGGGACAACCAGAAGAGGGCCGAGGAGACCGAGGTCATCATCTCCTTGACTCCGCGGATCGTGCGGGCGCCCAAGGTCACTCGGGACGACCTGGTGCCGCTGGCCGTCGGCACCCAGGCCGTGCCGAAGGTCCCGGGCGCGGGGCCCGGCCTGTTCGGCCCGGAGCCGGAACCCGAGGCTCCAGCCCCGGAGACGACGCCGCAGCCGCCCGGGAACGCGCCCCCGTCACCGTACCCGGCGGCGGACCCGACGCTGCCCCCCGCCGCGGAGGTCGCCCCGGCGGGTGCCGGGCGGCTGGTGCCCCCGCCCCCGGGGCCGCCCGAGGACCCGGTCGCCGAAGTCCGTCCAGTGAACGTGCTGCTCTCCCCGCCGGAGATCGCTGTGGGCGTCGGGGAGACCGCCGCCCTGGCCGTGGTCGTGGTGGGGGCCCAGGACCTGGAGTGGGTCGAGCTGGAGGTCGCCTGGGATCCCGGGCTGGCCGAGGTCAGCGCGGCGGAGCCGGGCTCGCTGCTCACCCTCGACGGGGCCCCGGTGGCCGTGTCGAGGACGCTCGAGGCGGGCCGCGCCCGCGTGCGCTTCAGCCGGCCGACGGGAGCCACGGGCTCGGGGGCGGTCGCCGCCCTCACCTTCCGCGGGCTCCGCGAAGGGGCAGGGGCGGTCGTGGTGGAGTCGGTGGCCGTGGGCGTCACCGGCGCCACCGCTCGGCCGGCCGCGCCCCCGCCCGGCCGCATCGTGGTGTCCCCGTGAGTCGGGTGGGAACGAGGAGGAGGACGATGTCGAGGGCCAGGCTGATCGTGGCGGCGGCGCTCGTGGCCGCGAACCTGGGCTGCGGGGACGCGCCGCTCACCGCCCCCGCTGGATCGACGGTGTTCCTGCTGGCCAACCCGCCCTTCGTGGTGGCCAACGGGGGCGTCTCCGTGGTGACGGCGGTGGTGACGGAGCCCGCGGGCACCTTCGTGCCCGACGGGACCGAGGTCTTTTTCTTCACCGACCTCGGGCGCATCGAGTCCTCCCGCCAGACCAAGGACGGCGTGGCCCGGGTCAACTTCGTGGCCGACACGCGCTCGGGCACCGCGAACGTCACCGCGGTGTCCGGGGGGCCGGCGCAGGCGACGGGCGGCGAGGGGGGCGCCAGCTCGGGTAGCGGCACCGGGTCGGCCTCGGTGACCATCGTGATCGGGAGCGCACTTCCGACGCAGGTCATCGTGACCGCCAATCCCAACTCGGTCACGATCTCGACTCCCTCCCGGATCGTTGCCAACGTCTTCGACGACAACGGCAACCCGGTCAAGAACGTGCCCGTCGTCTTCACCCTCTCCGGAGGCTCGGGGGCGGAGATCCTCGACGGCGGCGGCGGGCAGGCGTTCACCGACAGCAACGGTCAGGCCTTCGACACGCTGCGAACCGGGGCAGGCTCGGCGGTGGAGCGGACGGTGACGGTCACCGCGACGACGTCGAACGGCGTGACCGCCTCCGTGTCGGTGGGTGTCAACCAGTCGCCGGCCTCGGCCGCCACCCCGACCGCCGGCTCTTCGGGAGGTCGATGATCGGATGACCCGGCTGGTCATTCTCCTGCTCGCGCTCCTCGCCACGTGCCCCGTGGCCTCGGCGGAGATCGCCCTCCTCACAAGCGGCGCCACCCTGAAGCTGGAGGGGCACCGCGTCGAGGAGGCGCTGGTGGTCCTCGTCCTCCGTGGGGGCGGGGAGATCGGCGTGCCGTCGTCGGCCGTCCGGGGCTTCGTCCCCGACGAGGTGATCGAGGAGGTCGCGGGAGAGGAGGGCGACCTCCGGTCCCTGGCCGTCGCCGCCGCCGAGCGGCACGGGCTCGACCCCGAGCTCGTCCTCGCCGTGGTCGGGGTCGAGTCCGCCTTCCGCCCGGAGGCGGTGTCGCCGAAAGGGGCGCAGGGCCTCATGCAGCTCATGCCGGGAACGGCGGCGTCTCTCGGGGTCGAGGACGCGCTCGACCCCGAGCAGAACCTCGACGGGGGAGTCCGACACCTCGGCTCGCTGCTGTCCCTCTACGGGGGGGACCTGAAGCGCGCCCTGGCCGCCTACAACGCCGGGGAGGGGGCGGTGGCCCGCCACGGGGGGATCCCGCCCTTCCGGGAGACCCGGGAGTACGTGAAGCGGGTCCTCGAGCGGTACGAGAGGGCGAAGCCGTGAGCCGGGCGCGGGTCGGCGAGGCCGGCTACACCCTGGTGGCGCTCATGGCCTCGGTCACCATCATGCTCATCCTCATGGCGGCGGCGGTGCCCTCGTGGCGCTACGTCATGAAGAACGACGCCGAGGAGGAGCTGATCTTCCGGGGCGGCGAGATCGCGGACGCCATCGCCCGGTACCAGCAGCGCAACGGGAACGCGCTCCCGCCCACCCTGGAGGTCCTGGTCAAGGGCCGGTACCTGCGCCGCGAGTACAAGGACCCGATGACCAAGGACGGCAAGTGGCGGCTCATCCGGCAGGGCGAGAACCTCGGCCCGATCCGTCCCCCGGGGAGGCCGGCGCCGCGGGGACCTCAGCTCGCTTCGGCACGTCGGCCACTCGCGCGCCCTCGAGCCGCACCGGTACGACCGGCTCCCCGAGTGCCTCGGGTGCGCGGCGCTCCTCGCCGTTCACGCAGCCCGGCGGCACCCTGGGCGGCATCCAGGGAGTGGCCAGCACCAGCTCTGAGACGAGCCTGAGGGTGTTCAACGGCCGGACGAAGTACAGCGAGTGGCTTTTCCTGCCCGGCCAGCCTCGCGATGTGGGCCGGCAGCAGCGGCGCCCCGGCGCCCCCGGGGCCGCGCCCGGTCAACCCGGAGGCCGGCCCGGTCAGCCGGGAGGCCGGCCCGGTCAGCCGGGAAGGCCCTCCCGTCCCGGAACGACCCCCGGGATCCGGCGCTGAGACGAGAACGCGACGACTGCTAGGGGTTTTGGGGCGGGGCGTTCTCGCCCGGAACGGCCGGGACGTCCGGGATCGTCGGCTGCGGCGTGAACGGAGAAGCCGGGAAGACCTGCCGTCCACCGGGGAAGGGCATCGGTACCGGCCCCTGCGCGGGCGTGGTCGGGCCCGGCGGCGCGACCCCCGGCGGCAGGGCGGGCCCCGGCGCGGCGGCCGCGGGATCCTCTTCCAGGGGAGGCTCGTCCTCCGGGAACTCCTCGTCCAGGAACGCCGGGTCCTCGAAGGGATCCTCCTCCTCGAGATTGGGGTCGAGAACCTCGGGGTTCGCCGCGGGGGGAGCGATGATCGGCCGGCGCCCGCGGGTCGGCGCCGTCGGCGCCCCGGACCCGGAGATCGTGCCCGTGCCGGCGGGGCCGGCCACGATGAGCGTCCGGACCCGTGTCCCGGTGGCGTCGGCGACGAGCGCGTAGTTGAGGCCCTGCCCCTCGAGGATGCCAAAGACGGCCTCGGCCGGAGAGCGTCCCTCCAGGGCCAGGGTCACCGGTTGCCGCGGGGGGGACCCCTCGTAGACGACCTCCATCCCGGTCTTCCCGGCGAGGTCGTCCAGGACGTCGGCGAGGGGGGCGGCGGTGGCGCTCACGTCGACCTGCTCGCCGGCGACGCGGATCGTGACCTCGGCGCTCGCGAGCGGCGCGGCGAGGATCAGCAGGACCACGGCCACGGTCAGGCGCCCCATGGCCTCAGTCTACGCCCCGCCACTGGCGAGGGCAATGGACGTCTCAGAGCGCGGAGGGCGCGCTCGGCGGCGTGCGATCGTCGCCCCCTTCGAGGAGGGCCATGTTCCGGTTCAGGGCGACGATGAAGGCGTCGAGCTCCTCGGGGGGGATCGGCTCCGCCGGCGGGAGCTGGATTCGCAGGGGATCCACGAACTTCCCATTCAGGCTCATCCGGTAGTCGAGGTGGGGCCCGGTGGCCAGACCGGTCATCCCCACCGCCCCGATCTGCTGGCCCTGCGTCACCCGTTGCCCCCGACGGACCGAGATCCGGGACAGGTGCCCGTAGAGCGTCTGGTACCCGTTGGCGTGGCGCAGGCGGACGATCCGTCCGTAGCCGCCGGACCAGCCCGCGGCGATGACCACCCCGTCGGAGGCCGCCATGACCGGCGTTCCCCGGGGGGCGGCGTAGTCGATGCCGAGGTGGGGGCGCCGCGTCTTGAGGATGGGGTGGAGGCGGCGCAGGCTGAAGCGGCTGGAGATCCGGGTGAAGCGCAGGGGCGAGCGCAGGAAGGCCTTGCGGAGCGGGGTGCCGTCGAGGTCGTAGTAGCCCGGTCCGAGCGAGCCCTCGTAGCGCACGGCGTACAACGTTCGTTTCCCCCGCTGGAAGGTGGCGGCGAGGATGCGTCCGTAGCGGACGAACCTCCCGTCCAGGGTGAGCTTCTCGACCGCGACCCGGAACGCGTCGCCGGCCTGGATCTCCGTGTTGAAGTCGATGTCCCAGGCGAAGATCTCGGAGAGATCGAAGGCGAGCTGGTCGTGCTCGCCGACCGCGGCGATGGTGGCGAAGAGGCTGGACTCGATCTCCCCGGCGACGACCGCGGTCTGGCTGTCGTAGGTGCGGGTGAGGATCTCGGCCTCGAGGTCGTCGTCGCGCCGGATGACCCGGAGCGTCCGGAGCTCGTCGATGCCGTAGGTGAAGGCACGGAAGAGGCCCTCGGGGCCGAGGGCCAGGGCGAAGGGGCGGCCCACCACGACGCGGGCCAGGTCGTAGACGGGGCGGGCCGCCTCGACCAGCTCGTGGACCCCCCTCGCGGACAGGTGCCCGTCGAGTGCGGTGGCCACGGTGTCGTTCCGTCCGAAGCTGCCCTGGAAGACGGTCAACGACTCCGCCGGAGCCGGGGGCACGGTGTCCAGCCACCGGGGCCCGTGGGTGGGCAGAGAGAGGAGAAGCAGGAAGGCGGCCAGAGCCGTCAATCTCTTCATTCAAAAGACCTTGAGACGAAGACCAGTATAGCCGGCCGGGCGCGGCGGTCAAGATCCTTCGGGTGTTATGGGCGGATTGCTGCCTGGCCTGGGCCGATGCTACCCTAGATTCGATCCTGCCGTGCGCGCGCTGGCTCCCCTGGGACGGGGCCCGGTGGCGCGGCCCACCGGAGAGGTCATTGGCCACAGCTCTCAGCGTCGCCCGTTTCCAGGACACCGCCCTCGAGCCCATCCGCGAGAAGGTGCTCGCCGGCGCCCGGCTGACCGCCGAGGACGGGCTCGCCCTCTATCTCACCCACGATCTCCTGGGCCTGGGGTGGCTGGCCAACCACGAGCGGGAGAAGCGACACGGGGACGCCGCCTACTTCGTCTGGAACACCCACGTCAACCACACCAACGTCTGCGTGGCCACGTGCGACTTCTGCGCCTTCGCCGCCAGGCCGGGCGAGGAGCGGGGCTACACCATGGCCCTCGACGAGGTCTTCGCCCGCGTGGCCGCGCTGCCGGAGCAGGTCCGCGAGGTGCACGTGGTGGGAGGCCTGCACCCGGACCTCCCGTGGTCCTACGTCCTCGACCTGGTGAGGGGCGTCAAGCGGGTTCGTCCCGACATCCACGTCAAGGCCTTCACCGCGGTGGAGATCTTCTTCTTCCACCGCCTCTACCGCATGCCCGTGGAGCAGGTCCTGGCCCAGCTCAAGGAGGCGGGCCTGGGGTCGATGCCGGGGGGCGGGGCCGAGATCTTCGCGAAGCAGACCCGCAACCGCATCATCAAGGGCAAGGCCGACGCCGCCCAGTGGCTGGACGTGATGCGCACCGCCCACCGCCTGGGGATCCCCTCCAACGCGACCATGCTCTACGGGCACGTCGAGTCCCTCGAGGACCGGGTCGACCACCTCCTGCGCCTGCGCGCGCTCCAGGACGAGACGGGTGGTTTCGTGACCTTCATCCCCCTCGCCTTTCAGCCCTGGGAGGCGCCGGCCATGGATCTGCCCGAGACCACCGGCTTCGACGACCTCAAGGCGCTCGCGGTGGCGCGCCTCCTCCTCGACAACGTCCCCCACGTCAAGTCCTACTGGATCATGATCACCCCCCGCCTCGCGCAGGTGGGGCTCTCCTTCGGGGCGGACGACATCGACGGCACCGTCACCGAGGAGAAGATCGCCCACGACGCCGGGGCCTCCACCCCCCAGGTGATGACGGTGCACGAGCTGGTGCGCCTCATCCGGGAGGCGGGGCGGCGTCCGGTGGAGCGCGACACCGTCTTCAACGTGGTCCGGGAGTGGTGAGCACCGCCGCCCCCCGCCCCCTGCGGGCGTCCCGAGCGGGCGGCGCCTCGTCCGTCCTGCGCCTCGGGGCGGTGTCCTACCTGAACGCGCGACCGCTGGTCCACGGCCTGGAGTCGGAGCCGGGGGTGCGGCTGGAGCGCGACCTGCCCTCGCGGGTCGCCCGCCGGCTGCACGCGGGCGAGGTCGACCTCGGCATGATCCCGTCCATCGAGTATCCGTTCGGCCGGTACGACATCGTGCCCGGAATCGCCATCGGGAGCCGGGGAGCGGTGCGGTCCGTGTCCCTCTATCACTCGCGTCCCCTGAAGGACGTCCGGCGCGTGGCCCTGGACACCTCCAGCCGGACGAGCGTGGCCCTGGTCAAGGTGCTCCTGCGGGAGCGCCTGGGGCGGGACCCGGAGTACGTGCCCATGGCCCCGGTGCTGGTCGACATGCTGGCGGTGGCCGACGCCGCCCTTCTCATCGGCGACCCCGCCCTCGACGAGGAGAGCCGCGTCTCCTGCCTCGACGTCGGCGAGGAGTGGACGCGCCTCACCGGCCTGCCCTTTGTCTACGCCTTCTGGGCCGGCCCCCCCGGCGTCGTCACCCCCTCCGGTGTGGCCCGACTGCAGGCGGCGCTGGCCGAGGGCCTCACCGCCTTTCCCGAGATCGCCGCCGCGCACGCGAACGGGACCCCGGCGCGCACGCCCGTCTACGAACGGTACCTGCGCACGAACGTCGTCTACCGGCTGGGACACGAGGAGATCGCGGGCCTCATGGAGTTCTACCGCCGGGCGCACGCCCTCGACCTCGTGCCCCACCATCCGGAGCTGAGCTTCCATGCCGATCGCTGAGGCCGTCAGGGAGAAGGTGCGGGACGGGGAGCGGGTCTCCCGGGAGGAGGCGGTCGCGCTGCTCCGCGACGGCGACTTCCTCGAGCTGGGGATGCTCGCGGACACCGTCCGCTGGCGCAAGCACCCCGAGCCGATCGTCACCTACATCATCGACCGCAACATCAACTACACGAACGTGTGCACCGCCCAGTGCGCCTTCTGCGCGTTCTACCGGGACCTGCCCTCGATGGAGGGGTACCTCCTGGGCAAGGACGAGCTCGCCCACAAGATCGAGGAGACGATGGCCCTCGGGGGCCGCCAGATCCTCCTGCAGGGGGGGCTGCACCCCGACCTCGGCATCGAGTACTACGAGGGTCTCTTCCGCTGGATGAAGGAGAGCTTCCCGATCTGGGTCCACGGCCTGTCCCCGGCCGAGGTGCAGCACATCGCCCGCGTCTCGGAGCTGAGCGTGGACGAGGCGCTGCGCCGCCTCATGGCCGCGGGGCTCGACTCCATCCCCGGGGGAGGGGCGGAGATCCTCTCCGACCGCGTGCGCAGGGTGATCGGCATCGCCAAGGGCTCGACCGCGGAGTGGCTCGAGGTCATGGAGACGGCCCACCGCCTCGGGATGAAGACGACGGCCACCATGATGTTCGGCCACGTGGAGACGCTCGAGGAGCGCGTCGATCATCTCCTGCACCTGAGGGACCTGCAGGACCGCACCGGAGGGTTCACCGCCTTCATCGCCTGGACCTTCCAGCCCGAGAACACCGCCCTGGCCGGCGACGAGCTCACCTCCTTCCAGTACCTGCGCACCCTGGCGGTCTCGCGGATCGTCCTCGACAACTTTCCCAGCGTGCAGGCCTCCTGGGTCACCCAGGGCTCCAAGATCGGCCAGGTCTCGCTCCGCTTCGGGGCCAACGACTTCGGCAGCCTGATGATCGAGGAGAACGTCGTCTCCGCCGCTGGCTCCCACTTCCGCTTGACCGAGGCGGAGATGGCCCGGGCCATCCAGGAGGCGGGCTTCATCCCGAAGCGCCGGACCATGGACTACCGGATCGTCGGCGACCCGTACTGCTGGAGCCACGAGACCCCGGGGCTGCCCCCGGGGCACGCGAGAGCGACGTCGCTGGCGGGGTAGGGCGGCCGGCCGGACACGGCAGCGCGACCAGGCTGGAACGCCGCCCTCGCCCCGCACCTGGACGCCCGGTGCCCGGAGACGCCCGCCGAGTAGGGCGCAAGCGCAAAGAGAACGAGGGGGGCGGCGCTTCGCCACCCCCCTCGAGGGGATCAGACGCCCTGGCCCGGGCCAGGGCGCCTCGGATCAGAACTCGTACCGGATCGCGAACTGCATGCAGCGGCCGGCGAGCGCGTCGCAGGTCGCGTAGGTCCGGTCGTACCGGCCGAAGCCCGACCGATCCGGGTACGCGCTGAGCTGGTACACGTCGTAGCTCGGGGTGTTGGTCAGGTTGAAGATGTCCCAGCGGAAGCGGAGCCGGTGGTCCTTGTAGAGGCGGAAGGCCTTGGAGAAGCTCACGTCGATGGTGAAGTAGCCGTCGCCGTTCAGCTCGTTGCGGAGGCCCTGCTCCCCCGGCAGCGCGAAGCGGAAGAAGTCGAGGGCACCCTGGGGGTCGACGAAGGGGCTCGGACGGTCGTCCACGGCGTTGGGCGTGGTGGCCAGCTCGGGCAGGACACCGGGGGTCACGAGCTCGGCGTTGCCCTGGAGGTTCCAGTTGGTCGCCCAGCAGGAGCGGCAGTTGATGACCGTGAAGGGGAAGCCGCTCGTCCAGCGCACGAGGCCGGAGAACGACCAGTCGCCGATGAGGGCGTTGGTGAACCCGGAGGCGTCAGAAGCGTACCGGCGTCCCTGCCCGAAGGGCAGGTCCAGGATCCAGTTGAAGTTGACCTGGTGCATCACGTTGTAGTCGGACTTGCCGTAGCTCCGGTCGGGGTCCCAGGTGTTGATCAGGAAGCCCGTGTAGCCGCCCGAGTCATAGCCGGTGAACTCGCTCTCGCGCTCGGCCCCCGAGGCCTGGTCCTTCGATGTCCCCATGGTGTAGTTGAGGTCGAACTGGAAGCCCTGGCTGTAGCGCTTGCGCACGGTCAGTTGCAGGGCGTTGTAGTTGGAGCGGCCGATCGAGCTGACAGCCCCCAGGGAGTCGTACTGCGGGTTGAAGTAGGCGAAGTCCCCGAACCGGCTGCAGGCCGGAAAGCAGTACTGGTCCATCTCCCAGATCGCGGAGATGTAGTCGGGATCGTAGTAGGCATACTGATACGCGACCGACTGGGTGGCGCTGAGGCCGGCCCCCCAGGCCCCGGCCGCGTCCGGGAAGAGGTTCTCCCAGTACGGGATGGGGGCGATGGCCCCGAAGGCCGCCGGGTCGGAGTTCGCGTCGAGGCCGAGGGCCTGGTAGGCCCCAATGACCTGCTGGGCCGCCGCGAAGTAGTTCATCCCCGAGGCGGGGTCCACGAGATCCATCGGCATCGCGAGGTCGCGCCGGACGAGCTGGTCGCGTCCGAAGCGTCCCACGTAGGCCGCCTCCACGCTGAAGTCGTTGCCGAACTGCTTGGCCACCGCGAAGTTGATCATGTGGGCCGAGGGGGTGACCAGGCTGTCGTCGATGCTCCCGGTGATCTGGCCGGAGTACAGCGGCGGGGTCGCCGGGAAGCCACCCGGGGGTGCCGCCGGTATCGTGGGGGGCATCGTGTACTGGTCGACGAAGCGCACGTCCGGCATCTCCTCGTAGGGGTCCCCGTACGGGCTGGAGAGCACCGTGGACATCCCGAAGGCCAGGTTGCGGTCGAAGTTGCGGGCGAGGCCCAGCCCGACGCGGTCGAACACCTTGGAGTAGCCGCCGCGGACGACCCAGTCGGAGCTCGGGGCCCAGGTGAAGGCGACGCTGGGACCCCAGTTGTTCTTGTCCCACTCGTAGAAGCCCTTCTTGCCGCCGTTGGCGGGGCCAGCCAGGTCGAAGCTCACGAGCGGGTCCTGGTTGGACGGGATCCCGGCCAGCATGTGCTGGCGCCGCAGGTCGAACCACTCGCCCATGCCGGGGGTGGGGGCGACCTGCTGGCCGTTCACCTCCCAGGGGGGCGAGTAGAGGGAGTAGCGCAGGCCGAGGGTGAGCGTGAAGGTCGGGCTGAGCTGCCAGCGGTCCTGGACGTAGAAGTCGTATTCGTCGGTGGCGTACTCCCGGGCGACGGGGGCACCGACGGGGAGGAGCTCTCCAGCCGAGTTGTAGTTGGCGTAGAGGTCCGCCTGGGAGAGGACGCCGATGAGCATGAGCCAGGGGTCGCCGTAGCCGGCGGCGAAGCTGTCGGCCACCGCCGGGACCTGGCTGCAGCCCGGGGTCGTGCAGGTGGGCCGGCCCGGCATGTAGGTCCGGCCGACGCCCGACACCCAGGAGCCGTTGCTGGTGGCGTTGAGCCACGAGCCGCTCTCCCTGGTGCTGGGGATCCGCGTGAAGCGGGCGTTGGCCCCCAGCTTGAGCGTGTGCTCCCCGGTGAGCCAGGAGACCTCCTCGACGAAGTTGTGGGTGGGGGTGGTCCGCGCCGCGTTGGTCGTGAACGGGATGAGATCGTCGAAGAAGCGGAAGCTGACGTAGTTGTTGGCCACCTGGCCGATGCTCTGGGCGTCGATCCTGGTGTAGCCATAGCGGAAGGTGTTCATCCAGCTGTTGGAGATGACCCAGTCGTGGCCCACGGCCATGCCCCAGTTGTTGAAAGCGTCCTGGCTCCGCGGCGCGCCGCCCGGGTACTGGGCGGGGTCGTTGATCTGGTCGTCCTGGGCGTTGAAGCGGACGAAGAGGCTCTGGCTGCCCGACTCGTTGAGCTTGGCGTCCAGGCGGGCGATGTAGGTCTTGAAGTCGTTCTTGATCGGTGACGTGAAGCGGTAGTCCATCACGTTGTGGCCGTCCAGCCCGGGCTCGTTGGGCGACGGGAACTGGTTGAAGTACTCGGACGCGGCCACGCTGGGCCCGATGCCCAGGGGGTCGATGGCTGCGACCTGGGCCGGGGTCAGGCCGTACCAGCCGGGCTGGATCGTGTGGGTGCCGCTGAAGCCCTGGACGGTCCCCCCGGGGCACCGTGCGGGGTCGGCGCACTCGTACTGCAGGATCCCGTCCCGGAAGGAGTCCGAGGGGACGGCCCGGACCACCGGCCTCTCGCTCTCCTCCTTGAGCTGCTCGTAGTTGACGAAGAAGAAGAGCCGGTCCTTGACGATGGGCCCGCCCAGCGACCCGCCGAAGATGTTCTTGTCGAGGATCGGGGCCAGGTTGTCCACGTCCGAGCCGAGCTGCGCCAGCTTGTTGTAGAACTCGTTCGCCGAGAACTGGGTGTCCCGGCGGTAGAAGTAGGCGGAGCCCTTGAACTGGTTGGTCCCGCTCTTGGTGACCATCGACACCTGGGGGCCGCTGGAGCGGCCGTAGACCGCACCGTAGTTGCTGGTGCTCACCCGGAACTCCTGGAGCGCCTCCTGGGTGACGCGCACCGCCGAGCTGTAGGCGGTCTGGAGCTCGGGGTCGTTCACGTCCACGCCGTCGAGGGTGACGGTCTGCTGGTCGGCTCGGGCGCCGCTCACCGAGCCGAAACGCGGGTCCTGCTCGTCGTCGTCGGTGGCGTCCGCGTTGAAGGGAACGTAGACCGACCCCGGCTGCAGGCTTAGCAGCTCGACCACGCTGCGGGCCTCCACCGGCAGCTCGGTGATGGCCCGCTCGTCGAAGGTGTTCCCCATGGCCGCGTCGGAGGTGTTGATGAGGGGGCTCTCGGCCTGAACGGTGAGGGTCTCGCTGAGGTCGCCCACCGCGAGCTCGACGTTCTGCCGGAGCTCCGAGTCGACGCGCAGCTCCACGTTCTCCACGCGCGCGGTGTTGAAGCCGGTGAGCTCCACCGTGAGGTGATAGACGCCAGGGGGCACGCCGAGGAACTGGTAGAGGCCCTCGGCGTCCGTGACCGCGGTGCGCGCGCTACCGGTCTCCGGTCGTGAGAGGGTGACGGTGGCGCCGGGCACCGCCGCCGCCTGCTGGTCGACGACCTGCCCGCGGATGGACGCGGTGCCGGACTGCGCCCATGCGGGTGCACCTCCGAGGACCACCAGGGCGATGATGATGAGGCCTGTCGGCAAGGCTCTTCTCAGGAGAGTCATCCACGTACCTCCTTGAAATTGCTCCCCAAAGGGCGGCTTGAGGCGCGAGGGCAAAAGGGCGGGTCGCGAGGGTAGTAGTAGAGCGGGCGACGATCGACCGGCGGGTGGGATCACCCGCGACGTGCGGTCACGGTAGCCACGGTCGAGCATCCAGTGCCCCCAGCTCGGATGCGCGGGCCCGCCGCGGGAGTCGAGCGCGGGCGCCGTCTGGGGCCATTGGATAGCTCGACTGACCGGGAGAAGTCAATAGACAAGTAGTGGATCCAATGTCTTGGAGGCGCCGCCCGCCCGGTCAGGAGGATGGCGAGACGACGGTGAAGGGCTCTCGGAGCTCCAGGCTCTTTCCGGCAAGCTCGTCCCGGAACCGGAGGAGGATCTCGTACTCTCCGGGGGGGGCGTCACCGAGGGGAAAGGCCACGCGGCGGGTGAGGGCCCCGAGCGATGTCGGCTTGATGACGGTCTCGGCCACCTCGACGTAGACCGTCCCGTCGGACCGGCGGACGTCGTAGCCCTGCACCACACGGGGTATCCCCTTCTCGTCCCGGTCGGCGCCGAACACGTCGAACTGGCAGAGCAGGGCGCTCCCCTGCACGAACTCCCGGTGGGCCAACACCTCCGGGACTACCCCTCGACCGTCTGGCTCGGGACGGAACTCGTCGGTGACGATGGGCGTCGACACCCGGAACCCGTCCAGCGGTGGCACCTCGAACTCGTGGGCAACGGAGCCGAGACGCCCCGTGGAGGGCTCACGCACGACAATCTTGGCCTGGTGGTCGCCGGGCTGGAGCTCGACGTCCCGCACGACGGGGTACCAGCGGAGGCTCAGCCGCTCCCGGGTGGCGGGCCGTATGTTCATGTCGATCTTCTGGTCGTAGCGGAAGTACTCCCCGCTCTCCCGGTGTGCGATGACGAGGAGGATCTCGATGGCTCCGACGAAGCGGCCGTCGACCTCCTTCAGGGCCAGCTCCCGGATGTCGACCTCGGTCACCACCATGACCGAGGCCTTGCCCGGGGTCGTCTCCGCCCCCACGTAGTGGGTCATGCGCAGCGGGACGCCGTCCTCCGCCCAGGGCGAGTCGAGGGCGGCCTGGAACGCCGGGTCCACGCCCTCGGGTGAATCGGCCACGGTCCGCCCCTCCGGGGTGGGGGCGTAGTACCCTTTCCGGGCCCGGACCTCGCGGCCCTTCCCGTCCCGAAGCTTCACCTCGATCTTCCGGAAGCTCCCGTCGTGCTGGCGATTGGTGGGTGTGTAGCCCAGGAGGTAGTAGACCCGCGTCTCGTCGGCGATCCGTTGAATGCCCGAGGCGAGGTCGTTGGTGTTGCGGATGGTGAAGCCTCCACTGTCCGAGGCTACGCTCTCCGGGCCGGCCACCGCGTTGTAGGTCTCCTGGAAGACGTATCCGAGATCGGCCTGGGGGTAGGCCGCTCCGAAGTCCGAGGTCATCTCTGCAGGGGTGGTCTCGAGCCCTCCGGCGTTGACGAAGTAGATGACGGTGTTGGCACGTCGCGAGGCATCGTTGACGGCCTTGAACTCCGGCATGTTGGGGTCGTAGATGAAGCCCTCGGAGACGAGGATGAGCGACTTGCGCCCCTTGGCCTCGGCCAGCCCGTTCAAGGCCCGTTCCACGACGTTCAGGGTGATCCGGTTCCGCGCCTGGGCCTGGTAGTAGACCTCGGCCGCCCGCGAGGTGACGTAGGGATCGTCGGCCATGTTTTCAACGGTCACCCTGCCACCGGCGGGACGGTCGAGGACCACGCCGTGCTCCTGGAGACGCCGGTAGACCTGGACCGCCGCGTTCCGATCGCGGTACACGTGGATGCGCATGGCCTCCCAGTCGGTCACGCGATCCGGTGATCGGTCCGGAGTGTAGAGCCCCTGGAGTCGCTGGACGATCTCGAGGAGCTTCTCCCGGCCCGCGTTCATCCGGGAGGTCCACCAGGCCTCGCCCGAGGTCGAGATCAGGGTGACGTAGTCTCCCTCGCGGACCCCGTTCACCAGGAAGCTCTCGACCGCGTCCCTGGCGTCCCGCGCCCGGAAGGGGGTGATGTTCGTGTCGTCGAAGACGATCACGAAGGTGCGGCCACGCTGGGCCTCGGGCGTCGTGTTCACCGAGATGGGCGGCGGCGGGGGCGCCACCGGGGCGGGCTGGGCCGGCAGCTCGATGGCCTCGAAGCTCTCCACCGTCTGCCGGACGCCGTCCTCGCTGACGATCAGGTCCTCCCGGGTGAGCCCGCTCACGGGGTGGCCATCCCCGTCCGTGACGACCACGTCCACCACGACCTGCTCGACCTCGGCGGGGAAGGTGGGGGCGGGTGCCTCCTGGCCCGCGGCGGGCGGCTCGCGTTGGGCATGAAGGGGCGTGGCCCCGGCGACCACGAGCAGGGCGGCGACGAGGTGTGTGCGCATCGTGACTCTCCGTCGTTCCTTCACGTGGGGGCCCCGTCTTCGGGGAGCGCCCAGTGAGACTCCGAGCCCGCGGGTCAGTCTATATCAGACGCCCTCCGCTATAGTGGGCGGATGGACAGGGTGACCCTCGCCGCTTCCTGGGTGTTTCCCGTCGACCGCCCCCCGATCCGCGACGGCCGTGTGGTCGTCGAGGGGGATCGGGTGGCGTGGGTGGGCCCGGCGAGCGACCCGGCCGCCCCCGAGGGGCCGGTCCGCGACCTGGGCCCCGGGGTGCTGCTGCCCGGTCTCGTCAACGCCCACACTCACCTCGAGCTCTCCCACCTGAAGGGCGTGGCCCCCCTCGGAAGGGGCTTCGTCCCCTGGGTCGAGGGTGTGGTGGCGGCGCGCGCGGGCGCCGACGAGGAGGAAGTGGCGGCGAGGACGGCGGAGGCGATCGCATCCCTGGAGAAGCGGGGCACGGCGGCGGTGGGCGACGTCTCGAACCGGCTCGCGCACCTGGACGTCCTCGGGGAATCCCGGCTCCGCGCAGTGGTCTTCCTCGAGGTCCTGGCCTGGGACCCGGCCCGGGCGGCGGAGACGGAGAGGTGGGTCGACGAGCGGCTCGCCGCGGCGCGCCGGCACGACCGCGTCGAGGTGCGTCTCGGCGCTCATGCGCCGCACTCGGTCTCGCCGGAGCTCCTCCACCGCCTGGCCGAGCGGGGAGGGATCGGGGCCCTTCACCTCGCCGAATCGCCCGAGGAGTCGCGCTTCCTCGCGCGTGGCGACGGCGCCTGGGCGGAGCTCCTCGTCCGCCGGGGGCTCGGCGACGTTTCCTTCCGCGCCCCGGGGACGAGCCCGGTGCGATACGCCGACGACCTCGGCCTCCTCCACTCGGCGCTCGTGGCGGCCCACGGGGTGCAGGTGGACGCCGCCGATCGGGAGATCCTGGCCCGGCGCGGGGTGTCGGTGGTCCTGTGTCCGCGGAGCAATCGCAACCTCGGCGTGGGCCGGGCGGACGTGCCGGCCCTGCTGGCGGCCGGGGTCCGCCTCTGTCTCGGCTCCGACAGCCTGGCCAGCGTCGACACCCTTGACGTTCTCGACGACGCGGTTCTCCTCGCCCGGAGATTCCCGCGCCTCGATCCCGCCGCCCTCGTGCGCATGGCGACGGCCGGAGGCGCGGAGGCGCTCGGCCTGGAGGACCTGGGGACGCTGGCGATCGGCCAGACCGCGGCCCTGGCCTTCGCCGCCGCCGAGGCGCCTCCCGAGGACCCCTACGCGCACCTCCTCTCGGGAGAGGCCCGCCTCCAGACGGTGGAGGTCGGGTGATGTCCGTCCCCGGGAGGGTCGTGACCTATGGGCGGATGATCCGTTTCTCCCACTCGGTCTTCGCCCTGCCCTTCGCCCTGACCGCCGCGGTCCTCGCCGCCCGGGAGGGAGGGATCACCGGGGGGCAGGTCTTCTGGATCGTCGTGGCCATGGTGGCGGCGCGGAGCGCCGCCATGGGCTTCAACCGCCTCGTGGACCAGGCGATTGACGCCCGCAACCCGCGGACCGCCGGCCGGGAGCTTCCCCGGGGCGTCCTCTCGCGGGGCGAGGTCGTGGGCTTCGTGGCGCTCTCCTCGGGGGTCTTCGTCCTCGCCGCGTGGATGCTCAACCCCCTCTGCCTCGCCCTCTCGCCGGTCGCCCTCGCCATCGTGCTCGGCTACTCGTACACCAAGCGCCTGACCGCGGCGTCGCACCTCGTCCTGGGCCTCGCCCTCGCGGTGGCGCCCCTGGGGGCGTGGCTCGCGGTGCGGGGACGCTTCGACGCGGTTCCGGTCGTCCTGGCCCTGGCGGTCCTCCTGTGGGTGGCCGGCTTCGACACGATCTACGCGTGCCAGGACGCGGAGTTCGACCGCCGCGAGGGACTCCACTCGCTCCCCGCGCGCGTCGGTGTCGCCCGGGCCCTGGTGCTGGCGCGGCGGATGCACCTGGTCGCGGTCCTGCTCCTGCTGTCGCTGTACTGGCTGGCGGGGCTCCCTCCCCTCTACCTGCTCGGGGTGTGCGGGGTGGCGGCGCTGCTCGCCTGGGAGCACTCGCTCGTCCGGGCCGACGACCTGAGCCGGGTCATGCAGGCCTTCAACCTCAACGGCTGGGTGAGCCTCGGGTACTTCGCGATCACCGCGGTGGCCGCCGCGCTGGGCTGAAGTAGAATGCGGGCTCCCGTGGATGGTACGCTGCCCGCACCCACGACCCCCGAGGCGCCCACTCCGGGATCCCCCGAGAAGGCCGCGGTCCGGTCGATGTTCGACCGGATCGCCCCCCGGTACGATCTGCTGAACCGGCTCCTCTCCGCCGGCACCGACGTGCGCTGGCGTCGCCGGGCCGTGGACTTCCTCGGGCTCGACGCCCCCGGACGAATCCTCGACCTGTGCACGGGGACCGCGGACCTGCTGCGGGAGGCTCTGGGCCGCGACCCTCGGAGCTCCGGGCTCGGCGTCGACCTTTCCCAGGCGATGCTCGTGCGCGGGGCGGCCAAGATCCGCCGCGCGGGTCTCGCGCCACGCGCGCGGCTGGTGGGTGGAGACGGCGAGCGGCTGCCGCTGGGCGAGGGTCTCTTCGACGGGGCCCTCGTGGCCTTCGGGATCCGGAACATCGGGGAGCCGCTCGAGGCCTTGCGGGAGGTGCACCGGGTCCTGCGTCCCGGAGGCCGTTTCGTGGTCCTCGAGTTCTCGCTGCCGCCGGGGATCGCCGGCCGGCTGTACCGGCTCTACTTCACGCGGGTCCTGCCGAGGGTGGGGAGGCTGATCAGCGGGGACCGCTCGGCCTACGCCTACCTTCCGGCCTCGGTCGCGGGGTTTCCGACGCCGCAGGCATTCGCTAACCTCATGGAGCAGGCCGGCTTCGCGTCGGTGGACTGGCAGCTCCTGACCGGGGGCATCGCCTGCCTGCACCGGGGAGAGAAGGCTGGATGAACAAGCTGGCGCAGACGCTGCAGCGCGCGGCGGAGCGGCTGCGCCCCCACCGCGACGCCATCGCCGCGGAGTGGACCCGCTCCCTGAGCCCCCTGGGCAGCAGGACCGCCGACGAGGTGAAGGCGGACTGCGAGCGGTCCTTCGACGCGCTCATCGTCCGGCTGGCCGCCGGTGACGTCGAGGGTCTCCTGACCGAGGAGTCTCGCCAGGCCTCCCTGGACGTGCGGCGTGGGGCCAGCGCGGTCGATCGGGCCCGGGCCATCCGCGCCCTCGGCCGGTGCCTCATGCCTCGCCTGTACGATGGCGAAGGGAACCGCGAGCACCTGGAAGCCCTGATGGCTCTCGACGAGCTGAGCATGCGCCGGGTCGAGGCCCTCCTCCGAGCGCAGGAAGAGGAGCTGACCCGTCGCCTGGTGGACGCCCAGGAGAAGGGGGCGCGGGCCGTGGAACGTGCCCGGGAGGGCCGGCGCGTGAACGAGGCCCTCCGGCGCGCGGAGTCGGAGAGCCGGCACCGCGCCGAGCAACTCGGCCTGCTCGCCTCGGTGGTGCGCCGCATCGCCCCGATCAAGGAGCCCGGGGAGCTCATGCAGCAGGCCGCGGAGAGCATCCGGGCTCGGATGGACCACACCTACGTGGCGGTCGTGGCTCTCGACGACGAGGGTGGCCTCGTCGGTCGCTGGTCCGGGCGACCGGGGATCGGCCGCGAGAGCCAGGGTCGGGCCGATGGCCCCCCCGCGGGACTCATCGGGCGCGCGATCCGTCTGCGGGCGCCGCAGGTGGTGGGAGACGTGTCCGAGGACCCCGACTACGTGCCCGACGTGCCCGGCACCCGAGCGGAGATGGTCATCCCCCTCCTGGAGGGGGCGGAGGTGCTCGGGGTCCTCGACTTCCAGAGCGACCGCCCCTATGCCTTCGGCCTCGACGACGTGGCCGCGGGCGAGACCCTGGCCGACTTCCTGGTCATCGCCCTCGAGAACGCGCGGCTGTACGAGGAGGCGCGGAAGCGGAACCACGGCGCCTCGGGGTAGGCGGCCGCCGGGGAGGCCGCCACACCTCCGCGCTTCTCTCTCCGGGACGTGCGTCTCTCGTGCGAGGCTCCCGCCGACCCTTCACTCGGGCGAGTCTCCCCCCTGTGCCCTGGTGAGGGGGTGGCCGGCCCCCCCGCCGCTACTCGTTGAAGAGCAGGTAGGTGCCGCTCTTGCCGGCGACGACGATGTCGGTGCGGCCGTTTCCGTCCAGGTCGGCGGTGTGGATCTGGAGGCCAACGCCGACCCGGCCCTCGTCGACGGTGAAGCGCTCGAAGGTTCCCCGGTCCTGGTCCCACTGGTAGTAGAAGAGGCAGGGCGGGTCCTGGGCCCCCGGGTCCTGGCCGTTGTGGGCCAGGACGCGCTTGCCGGCGATCAGCTCCTGGTCGCCGTCGCCGTCGAGATCGGCCAGATGGAGGACGTGGACCTGGCTGAAGGTGTCGTCGATGACGTGGCGTTCGAAGCGGGCGCCGTCCGCGGTGTCGAGCTGCTTCAGCCAGTAGAGGCCGTAGTCGTGGGACTCGCCGACGACCACATCGTTGCGCCCGTCGCCGTCCACGTCGAGCACCAGCATGGGAATGCTGGCGTGGATGGACCAGTCCTCGTGGAGGGTCCAGGGCGTACCGAGGGCCCGGTCGGCGGGTCGCTCGTACCAGCCGTCCTCGAACAGCAGGTCGTCGCGGCCGTCGCCGCTGAGGTCTCCCAACCCCAGGCCGTGGCCGTTGCGGGACTCGCCGATGACGATCCGTCGCGCGCTGGCCTCGTCTTCGACCCTCCCGAGGTTCTCGACCTTCCAGGCGACCAGCGGGCTCTGCTTCTTCCAGCTGCTGACCAGCCACTCGGGGAGGCCGTCGCCGTCGAGGTCGGCGAGCCACTGACCCTCGTTCTCGGTGTTCTCGGTCTCGATCAGCAGATGCTCCTTCCAGAGGTGGCCCCGCTCCAGGCCCTCGGACCCGGGGTTCTCGTACCAGTGGACCGCCGTCGTCATGAAGCCCCCCGAGATCACGTCCGGGTAGCCGTCCCCGTTGACGTCGTAGACGTGGTCCCCGTTGGACAGCACGTACCCGTCCCAGTCCTCGATCGACCGCAGCGGCCGGGGCGTGAACTCGGGGGCGGCGAACCAGTTGCGACCGGCGATCACGTCCACCCGGCCGTCCTGGTCCACGTCGGCGATGGCGCTCCCCTCGTTCGCGTCCGTGAAGAGGAGCTGGGCTCGGAACCTCAGGGGCTCCTCGCCGGCCTCCAGGATCCTGGCGCCGCACGTGAGTGTCGCGACCCCGCAGGCCAGCATGAGCGCGAACGCCAGGGGAGAGGTGAATGCAGACTCGGGAGATCGACTCGCTGTCTTCATGGAGCCCATCCTAACCCGCATGTCCGCCCGGGCAACGACGTGTCGCCAGGAGCGACGTCTTCCGCTGGGGAAGGACGTCTCCGGGGCGTGATCTGGGCCTCGCCGATCGCCACGCCTCCTCCGGCTCCGGCGGAGAGACGACCGTCACATCCGACGGACGGGGAAATGCGTACGGCGACTCCTCCTGGCTCCAGAGCCTCGACCGGGCCGACGGGGTGCGGCGAGCACGGCGCCGCCTGCGCGCGTCCCCTCGCCGACGGACTGCGATAGCATCGCTTCAGGAGGCACTCATGGCGGCGAAGAAGATCCTGATGCTGGTGGGCGACTTCGTGGAGGACTACGAGGTCATGGTGCCGTTCCAGGCGCTGCTGATGGTGGGACACACGGTTCACGCGGTCTGCCCGGAGAAGAAGGTGGGCGAGAAGGTCCGCACCGCCGTCCACGACTTCGAGGGCGACCAGACCTACAGCGAGAAGCGCGGCCACGACTTCGCCCTCAACTTCTCGTTCGACGAGGTGAAGGAGGCCGGGTACGACGCGCTCGTCATCCCGGGCGGACGCGCGCCGGAGTACATCCGGCTCAATCCGCGGGTGATCGAGATCGTGCAGCACTTCGCCGCGGCGAAGAAGCCGATCGCCGCGATCTGCCACGGCGCGCAGGTGCTCGCGGCCGCCGGTGTCGTCGAGGGACTGACGTGCAGCGCCTACCCGGCCTGCGCGCCCGACGTGACGCGCGCCGGAGGAAGGTACGCCGACATCCCGGTCGACCAGGCGGTGACGGACGGCATGCTGGTCACGGCGCCGGCGTGGCCGGCCCACCCGGCCTGGCTCGCGCAGTTCGTGAAGGTGCTGGGGACCCGGATCGAGCTCTGATCACCGCGGGCGTCTCCGGCCTGCGCGCGCTTGTTCAGGCGGGTCGTGAGCGTGTCGGACGAAGGTGCAACCGACGAGGGCTCGCGCTGTCCGGGCCCGGGCCCATGGTATCGCCACCGTGCCTGGCGTATGCACAAGAGGCAGCGAGTTCGGGCTAGCCTGACCTGGCCTGGTCGGCGACGACCCGCCTCTCGAGCACGCTGGCGAAGTGAGCCGCCAGCCGCTCCATGACCTCGGCCTGCGGGACGGGGTGGCCCAGCTGGCGCTCTAGCGACGTCACTCCACGACCCCGGATGCCGCAGGGGACGATGAGGTCGAACGCGGGAAGGTCGACGGACACATTGAGGGCGAAGCCGTGGGAGGTGACCCAGCGGGCGATCCGCACGCCGATGGCGCCGATCTTGTCGTCGCCGACCCAGGTGCCGGTGAGCCCCTCGATCCGGGCGGCGTCGATTCCGTAGTCGCCGCAGCAGCGGATCATGACCTCCTCGAGGTCCCGCACGTAGCGGTGCACGTCGCGGCGGTCGGGGGAGAGATCCATGATCGGGTAGCCCACGACCTGGCCCGGGCCGTGGTAGGTGACGTCCCCGCCGCGGCCGGTCTCGAAGACCTCGAAGCCTCGCTCGCGCAGGGCCTCCTCGTCGACCAGGACGTTGTCGCGTCGCGCGTTGCGCCCGAGGGTGAAGACGGGGTCGTGTTCGAGGAGGAGGAGCTGGTCCGGAATCTCGCCAGCCTGGCGCTGGGTGACCAGCTTCGCCTGGAGATCGAGGCCGTCGGCGTAACGGAGACGCCCGAGCCGGTGGACGTGGAGAGGTCTCATGGGGCTGGGGGGGCGAAGCTGGGTGTGTCGTGGGGGAGTTGGGGGGGAAGGACCAGGATTGGGGACTGACCGGGGAATGGGGAACGGATTGAGCCCCGAGGTCGTCTGGAGTGGAGAGTGTTCGTCATGGAACGATTCCGAAAGCGACGTCTCGGGCGGGCGCTTTCGAAATCTACAAAGCGGCCTCGTCGAACTCCTGGAGGGTCGTCTTGACGTGGGCCATGAAGCGGTCGGCGTCGGCGCCGTCCACCAGTCGGTGGTCGAAGGTGAGGGCGAAGTACGCCATGGTGCGGATGGCGATGGCGTCGTCCCGGACGACGGGCCTCTTCTCGATCGTGCCCACGTCGAGGATGGCGGCCTGGGGCTGGTTGATGATCGGGGTGCCGAAGAGGCTCCCGAAGACCCCGGGGTTGGTGATGGTGAACGTCCCGCCCTGCACCTCGTCGACCTGAAGCCTCTTGGCTCGGGCCCGGTCCGCGAGGTCGATCGCCGCGCGCGCGAGGCCGAGGAGGTTCTTCTCGTCGGCGTGGTGGATGACGGGGACGATGAGGCCCCAGTCCAGGGCCACCGCCACCCCCAGGTTCACGTCCTTGTGGTAGACGATGCTCTCGCCGTCGATCCGAGCGTTGAGGACAGGAAAGACCTTGAGGGAGTCCACCACCGCCTTCAGGATGAAGTGCATGTAGGTGAGGCGGACGCCGCTGCGCTCCTCCCATCTCTGACGGTGCTTCTGGCGCAGCTGATCGACGCGGGTCATGTCGATCTCGAAGACGGTCGTGACGTGGGCCGCGGTGCGCTTCGAGAGGATCATGTGCTCCGCCGTCTTCCGGCGGATCGGCGACATGGGCACGACCTGGATCCGCGCCTCGCCGGCGGTGGTGGGGGGAGGCGGGGACGCCGCGGGTGCGGGAGCCGGGGCGGGTGCGGGAGACGACACCGCGGGCGCGGGAGGCGCCTCTGATGCGGCCGGAGCGGGGCGCGCGGCGGCCGCTGGAGACGCGGACGGCGCTGCGGGCGCGGGCGGCGTGGGTGCCGGGGGAACCGCGGGCGCGGGTTCGGGTGCGGGAGACGGCGTGGGTGCGGGACGCGCAGAGGTGGCCGAGGGCTCGCGCGGGCCTTCCGGGGCCGGGGGGGCTGGCGCTTCGGGCCGGGTCTCGATGTGACCGAGGATGTCCTGCTTGGTGACGCGCCCGCCGATCCCGGTTCCGGAGATCTCCTCGAGGGCGACCCCGTGCTCGGCCGCGATCCGCCGGACCACCGGCGACGAGCGTGCCTGGCGGAGCTCGTCCGCCGTCATCTCCGCGCGCGCCCGGCCCTCGGCCGGTGCCGGCGCCGGAGGCGGGGCCTCGCCTTCGATGCGGTAGTCGACGGGTGGAATGGGAGCGGAGGCCGCGGCCTCGCTCTCTTCTGCGACCGGTGCCCCGGCCTTTCGCACTGCCGGAGCCTGGGCCTCTTGCGCTGCTGGTGCCCCGGCCTCTCGCGCTGCCGGTGTCCCGGCCCCTCGCGCCACCGGAGGCTGAGCCTCTCGGGCCACCGGAGGCTGGGCCTCTCGGGCTGCCGGAGCCTGAGCCTCTCGCGGTGCCGGAGTCTCGGCGTCTCGCGCTGCCCGGGGCCGGGCCTCTTGCGCCGCTGGAGCCTCGGCCTGTTCGGCCTTCGGGGCTGCCTCGTTCTCCGCCGGTGGGATCTCCTGGGTCTGGACCGCGCTGTGTTCCTCGATCACGCCCACCACGGTGTTGACCTCCACCGTGGTCCCCGGGGGGACACGGATCTCGCGCAGGACCCCCGCCGCGGGGGAGGGGATCTCGGCGTCGACCTTGTCCGTCGAGATCTCGAAGAGGGGCTCGTCGCGCTCGACGGCGTCGCCGACGTTCTTCATCCACCTCGTGACCGTTCCCTCGGCGATCGATTCCCCCATCTGGGGCATGATGACGTCGGCCATGATCTACCTCACCGGAAGAGAGGGTGTGCCTCAGGCGTCGATGGCGTGCCCGTAGACGGCCTCTGCCGCCTGCATGATTGCCTCGGGGAGCGTCGGGTGGGGGTGCACGGTCCGGAAGATCTCCTCCGTCGTGGTCTCCAGCCGCAGCCCCAGGCAGGCCTCCGAGATGAGGTCGGTGGCGTGGGGCCCCACGATGTGCACGCCCAGCACCTCGTCGTACTTCGCCTCGGAGACCACCTTGACCAGGCCGTCGGGGTGTCCGAGGATGCGGGGCTTCGCGAGGTTGCCGAAGTTGAAGCGGCCGACGCGCACGTCGTATCCACGCTTCTTCGCCTCCTCCTCGGTCAGGCCGACGCCCGCCGTCTCCGGCCGGCAATAGGTCGCGGAGGGGACCTGATCGTAGTTCAGGGGCTCGGTGCCCTTCCCCGCGAGCCTCTCCGCCACCCCGATGCCCTCGGCGGAGGCCACGTGGGCGAGCTGGGGATGGCCCCGGTCGGGAAGGGTCACGAGGTCTCCGATGGCGAAGACCCCCGCCTCGGCGGTGGCCATTCTCTCGTCGACCCTGACGAACCCCCGGTCCATCTCGACCTTCGTGGACTCGAGGTCGAGGCCGTCGGTGACCGGCCCCCGCCCCACCGCCAGCAGCAGCATCTCTGCGGTCACCGTCTTCGCCTCGCCGCCCGCGGTGTGGAAGCCGACCTCCACCCCCCCCTTGGTCTTGAGCACCGCCTCCGTCTTGGCTCCGGTGAAGAGGGTCATCTGCTTCTCGAGGACCTTGCGGGCCTCCGCGGAGATCTCCTCGTCCTCCAGGGGGAGGATCCGGGGAAGCATCTCGATGACCGTCACCGTGGACCCGAAGCGGGCGAACATGGACGCGAACTCCATCCCCACCGCGCCCGCCCCGATCACGACGAGGCTCTTCGGGATCTCCTGGAGCTGGAGGATCTCGTCGGACGTGACGATCACCTTCCCGTCCGGGGTGATGCCGGGGAGGGATTTGGGCTTCGACCCGGTGGCCAGGATCAGCGCCTTCGTGTCCACCCTCTTCTCGCCGGAATCGCCCGCGACCACGACCGCCTTCGGCCCCTCGAGCCGGCCCTGGCCCCGGAAGAGCGTGATCTTGTTCTTCTTGAACAGGAAGCTCTCGATCCCCTTGCTGAGCCGCTTCACGATGCGCTCCTTGCGCTTCATGACCGCGGCGAAGTCGAGGGCCACCTCCGGGGCCACGATCCCGTACTCCTTGCCGTTCCGGAGGTCCTCGAGCAGGTCGGCGGTCTGCAGGAGGGCCTTGGTGGGGATGCAGCCCCGCTGGAGGCACGTTCCGCCGCATCCGGCCGGATCGCGCTCCACCACCGCCGTCTTCAGGCCCATCTGGGCGGCGCGGATGGCGGCGACGTAGCCGCCGGGGCCGCTGCCGATCACGGTCACGTCGAAGATCTCGCCGTTGGCCAAGGCTCCCTCCTCGAGACATCCGCCGTCCACCGACCCGGTCCCGCGCGGGCGCGAAGAGCCACGCTACCAGAGGCGCGGGGGACCCGCAAGGCCGAGGCCCGGGGCCGTCTGCTACCATGGGCGCGCCCATGTCGGAGCCCGCCTTCATCGTGGCCTCGATCGTCCTGCTGCTCCTCGGGAACGGATTCTTCTCAGGCAGCGAGATCGCCGTCATCACCGCCCGGCGGAGCCGCATCGAAGCCCTCATCGAGGAGGGCAGCCGGGCCGCGGGTCGGGTCAAGAGACTCCAGGACGACATGGACCAGTTCCTGGCGACCGTGCAGATCGGGGTCACGGTGATGGGCACCCTGGCCGGGTTCCTGGGCGGCATCCTGGTCTCCCGCCACCTCGAGCCCCGGCTCTCCTCGCTGGGATGGTCGCAGTGGGTCCACCCCGCGCTGCTGGCCGGCATCCTCGTGGGAGCGGCCATCATCTACGTGGAGCTGGTGTTCGGCGAGCTGGTGCCGAAGGCGCTGGCCTCGAGGTACAGGGAGACGTTCGCCCTGCTCGTCTCCGGGCCGTTCGTGGTCCTGGGCCGGGCCTCGCGCTGGGGGGTCCGGCTCCTCGCCGGCTCGACGCGCGTGGTGCTCCGCCTGCTCGGCATCCGGGAGGCGGGGCCGCGCCGCTTCGTCTCCGAGGAGGAGATCAAGCACCTGGCGAAGAAGGGTCGCCAGCAGGGGGTCCTGAACCAGACCGAGGCGGAGATCATCCGGGGGGTGTTCGACCTGGCCGACACCGCGGTCCGCCGGGTCATGGTCCCGCGCCCGAAGATCTTCGCCCTCGACGCCGACACGCCCCCGGCGGAGGTGGGACGCCTGATCGTGGAGAGCGGCTTCTCCCGCTTCCCGGTCTACGAGGGCTCGATCGACAGCATCCTCGGGCTCCTCCACGTGAAGGACGCCCTCAGCAGGCTGGAGAAGGGAGAGCCGATCGCGGTCCGGAAGATCCTGCACCGGGCCCACTTCGTGCCCGAGAACAAGAAGGTGGGCCCGCTCCTGAAGGAGCTCCAGAGGCGGCGCACCCACATGGCGGTGGTGGTCGACGAGCACGGTTCGGTGAGCGGGCTCGTGACCCTCGAGGACATCCTCGAGGAGATCGTGGGCGAGATCCACGACGAGCACGACTGGGAGGAGCGCCCGGTGGAGCAGCTCCGCGACGGATCGCTGGTCGTCGAGGGCACGGTGTCGGCCTCGGAGCTGCGCGAGGACTACGGGATTCCCCTGCCGGAGTCGACGGAGTTCGAGACCGTGGCCGGCTTCATGCTCGACCGTCTGGGGTCCGTGCCCAAGGGGGGCGAGGTGGTCAGGCTCGGCGAGTGGCGGCTGACCGTGGTGGACGTCGAGGGCAATCGGGTCAGCAAGGTGAAGGCCGAGCGACTCGAGCCCCCGCCGGGTGCCAGGGGCTAGGCCCGCTCAGGACTCGGTGTCGTCGGGGGGGGCGTCCCCGGGAGCGGGCTCCGGGGGCCGGATCGGCTCGATGCGCGGGGGGCCCGACGGCTGGTCCCCGGTGGGGGCGGCCAACCCCGGCACCGGTGTCGGCGGTCTGGGGGCGGTGTCGAAGAGGAGCGGCGACGCCTCGCCGCCCACCAGGAACGAGCGCAGGTCGGCCTCGGTGATCTCCGGGCGCCGGACGACGTGGGGCGTCAGGGTCATCACGATGTCGGTCGAGGACGCCTCCTCCTGGTTCCGGGCGAACAGGCGCCCGATGAAGGGGATGTCGGCGACCCCGGGAATGCCGGTCAGGCCATAGCGCTCGGAGTCGAGGATCAGTCCGGCCAGGAGGTTGGTCTCGCCGTCGGCCAGGCGGATGGTCGAGGTGACCTCGCGGCTGTTGAAGGTGGGCAGGCCCTGGTAGCCCGCCGGCCCCACCGCGGAGATGTCGAGCTTCAGCTCGAGCGTCACCTCCCCGTCGTGGTGCACGCGGGGGGTGATGTCGATGTTCACGCCCACGTTCTTGTACTCGAAGGACGTGATCGGCTGCTGAGCGATCCCCCCGGTGGCGATGGAGGCGAAGATCGTCACCGGCACCGGGACCTGGTCGCCGAAGCGGGCCTGCGCGGTCTGCCCCTCGGAGATCCGGAGCTGCGGGTTGGCCAGGAGGCGGGTGGAGGAGTCGTTCTGCAGCAGCCGAACGACCGCTCCGGGCAGCGCGGTGACCACGAGGTTCGCGGCGTCGTAGGGGTTGTCCTCGATGGTGAGCGTCTCGTCCGGGTTGGGGAAGACGCCGGCGGCGATCCCCTCGATGCCCTGGGCGTCGAGACCGGAGGTCAGGTAGATCCCGTACTCCTTGAGGCGATTGCGCTTGATCTCGAGGATCTCGACCTCCACCACCACCTCGGCGCGGCGCTTGTCCACGATCCCCACGATGCGCTCGGCGGCGGCCACGTTCTCCGGTGTGTCGTTGATGGTCAGGGCGTTGGCCCCCGGGAGCGGCGCCAGCCGCCGGGCGCCGAGGACCACGCGCAGGAGGTCGATCGTCTCCTTGACGTCGGCGTTGGAGAGGAAGAGCGTCTTGACCACCTGCTGCTCGTACTCGCGGCGCTTGGCCTGGGTGTCGGGGACGATGGTCAGGATGCGGGCGTCGGTGACGCGATGGAAGGCGTGCCCCGCGCTGTCGAGGGCGTTCAGGGCCTGGTCGAAGGGAACGTCCTTGAGATCGAGGCTCACCACCTGGTCCTGGAACGAGGGATCGAAGACGACGTTCACGCCCGCCGCGCGAGCCAGGGCCAGGTAGGCCTCCCGCAGGCTGGCGCTGCGGAACACCAGCCCGAGGGGCTCCTGCGCCTCGGGGCCGAGGTCGAGCCCGGGCAGGGACTGCTCGCGCGCCTTCACCTTGATGTCCTCGATCGAGGTTGCGCGCCGGCCCGCCGCGAGCTGGGCCTCGAGCTCCGCGATCTCCTGCTGGAGGGCCGGCGACTGGGGGCGCAGGTCGAGGGCGAGGCGGTACTCTTCGAGCGCGTCCTTGTACAGCCCTCGCCCGGCGAGGCGGCGTCCCATGTTCGCGTGCTCGGTGGCCGCGCGCAGGCGGGCGCGCCCGAGGGCGAGGACGTACTGCCGGTTGTCCGGGTCCTGCTGCAGGGCGCGGGAGTACTCCATGACCGCGCGGTCGTAGTCCTGGACGCGCTCCGCCTTCTCCCCGGCCCGAAAGGCCGAGGACGTGGCGCAGGCGAGGGCGGGCAGGAGGGCGGCCATCAGCAGGAGACGCCTCATCCCCGGATCACCTCGACGCCGGAGGGAATCTCGAAGTGGAACAGACGGTCCGACAGACCGGTGTTCTCCCGCACGTCCTCGAAGCGGAAACGGGTCCGGTTCCCCTGGATGTCCTCGAGGAGGATCGATCGGACGAGACCCGAGGGCTCCACGTCGACGTAGGCCCGCTCGATCTCGGCGTCCTCGTGGCGGGGGACCAGCCGCACCCTCTCGACCCCTTCCTCGATGGGCTCCTCGAGGCTGGCCTCGAACTCCTCGAGCAGACCGCCCCGGCCAAAGAGGAGGCGGGCGGCGAGGGACCGCTGTTCGTCCTGCTCCTGCACGATGACCTGCTCGTCCTCGGGGACGTAGAAGTAGAACGTCTCCCCGTCGGAGATGAAGAGCTTCTTCTCGGGTTCCTGATACTCCCAGCGCATGCGTCCGGGCCGCTTGATCGAGACCTTTCCTCGCTCGACCAGCTCGCGCCCGAGGAGCCCGGAGCGGTAGGATTGCACGAAGCGGGCCACCAGATCGGTCGTCCGGGCGTGGCGTTCCTCGACGCGCCTGACCAGGCTCTCGGCGCGCTCGGTGCCCGGGTCCTGCGCCGGGGCGGCGGGGGGCGCGGCGAGGAGGAAGGCGAGAAGGAGGGCGGCGCACATGGCTCTTCTACTCCCGCATGATAGCCCAAGTCCTTCAGCGACTTGCTGCTGCCGGGTGCGGCTGCTAGCATCGGTCGGATGAGCTTCGCGGCGTGGCGCCATCTGGCGCTCCCGGTCGTGCTCGCGCTGGCCCTGCCCGCCGCGGCCTCGGCCGAGCTGCGCGGCCTGTGGGTCGTCCGGACCGCCCTCGTCTCGCCGGAATCCGTCGACCGGGCGGTCGACGACGCGGCGGCGGCGGGCATGAACGCCCTCTTCGTCCAGGTGCGGGGGCGGGGAGACGCGTTCTACGCGTCGCGGCTCGTGCCCCGCAGCGTGCTGCTGGAGAGGCAGCCCCGCGGCTTCGACCCCCTCGCGCGCCTGATGGCCCGCGCCCGGGCCCGGGGCATGCAGGTGCACGCCTGGGTCAACGTTCTCCTCGTCGGCCACTTCGGCCAGCCCCTCCCCCGCGGCCACGTCCTCGAGGCACACCCGGACTGGATCATGGTGCCGCGCTCCGAGGCGGCGGCCGCCTTCGACGCGTCCCCGCGGCGGCGTCTGCAGCTGGTGGCGCGGGCCGGCCGCCGCGAGGCCGACGTGGAGGGCTACTACCTCTCGCCCTCGGTGCCGGAGGCGGTCGATCACCTGGAGGCGGTCGTCCGGGAGCTGGTCCGGTCCTATCCCGTCGACGGGCTGCACTTCGACTTCATCCGCTACCCGGGTCCCGAGTGGGATCACTCGCGCGCCGCCCTCGTGGCCTTCCGGAAGGTGCACGGCACGACGGCTCTCCTCGGGGGGCCGGCCAAAGACCCGGCGGCCTGGGACGAGTACCGGCGTCGGAGCGTGACCGCGCTGGCCAGCCGGCTCGCCGACGCCGCCCGCGTCGAGCGTCCGGGGCTCGTGTTGTCCGCGGCGGTGGCCCCGGACGAGGCGCAGGCGGTCCACCACAAGTTCCAGGACTGGCCGGCCTGGATCTCGAGCGGCATTCTCAGCGCTCTGTGCCCGATGGCCTACACGCCGGACAACCGGGTCTTCGTGCACCAGGTCGAGCAGGCGCTGGCCCGGTCCGGACGGCAGCCGGTGTGGGCGGGGATCGGCGCCTACCGGCTCGACCTCCCCGGGATCGTCGAGAAGGTCGAGCTGGCGCGGCGGGCCGGCGCGGGAGGGGTCGTCCTCTTCTCTCACGAGTCGCTGTCCTCCGCCGACTGGGGCCGGCTGCGGGATGCGGCCTTCACCACGCCGGCGAGGTCGGCCGACCGCGCCGCCGCGGGGGGCGCGCCGCCGACCTCCTCCCGGTGAGGCCCGCCCACCCCCTCGCCCGGATCGTCACCGCGCGGCTCACCGCCCTCGCGCTCCTGACCGCGGCGGCAGGATATGCTGGAATCCCCGTGGGGTCCCAGGCGCCCAGTCCGCTGCCCGTCGCGACACCGGAGGCGGCCGGCTTCCGTGGCGCGGGCCTGGCCGAGGTCGACCGCCTCCTCGAGTCCGCGGTCTCGGAAAGGGCGTTTCCCGGGGCCGTCCTGGCCATCGCCCGGCGGGGGAGTCTCGTCCGGCTCCGCGCCTTCGGGCACCTCGCCTACGAGCCGGGGGCGCCGGAGGTCCGGACGGACACGATCTACGACCTCGCGAGCCTCACCAAGGTCGTGGTCACCACCACGGTGGCGATGATGCTCGTGGACGACGGCCGGCTCGACCTCGACGCCCGAGTCGTCTCGGTCGTCCCCGGGTTCCACGGGGGAGCGAAGGACGATGTCCGGGTGAGACAGCTCCTCACCCACACCGGGGGGCTCTTGTGGTGGGCGCCCCTCTACGAGGAGCTGCGCGGCCCGCCGGCGTACCTCGAGCGGATCCTGGAGATGGATCTCGCCGACGCGCCGGGGATCCGGTCCGTCTACAGCGACATCGGCATCATCCTGCTCGGGGAGGTCCTCGAGCGTGTGGCGGGTGAGCCCCTGGAGGCGATGGCCAGGCGACGGATCTTCGAGCCCCTCGGCATGGGGGACACGCAGTACGTGCCCCCGGTGGGCCTCCGCTCGCGGATCGCCCCGACCGAGCGCGATCCCTGGCGCGGGCGCGTCCTGCTCGGCGAGGTCCACGACGAGAACGCCTTCGCCCTGGGGGGCGTGGCCCCCCACGCCGGGCTGTTCTCGACCGCGGGAGACCTCGTGCGCTTCGCCCAGGCGCTGCTCAGCGGGGGAGAGCTGGAGGGCCACCGCGTGGTCTCGCGGCCCACGGTCGAGCGGTTCACGCGACGCGCGGGCGTGGCGAGGTCCACCCGGGCATTGGGCTGGGACACCCCCACCAACGGCGAGGATCCCCGCAGCTCCGTCCCCGGCGAGCCGGGCTACTCCTCGGCGGGGTCGCTCCTGTCCCCTCGGTCGTTCGGCCACACCGGCTTCACCGGCACCTCGATCTGGGTCGACCCGGAGCGGGAGCTGCTCGTCATCCTGCTCACCAACCGCGTTCACCCGACGCGGGAGAACCGCCGGATCGGCCGCGTCCGCGCCCGCCTGGCCGACACGGTCGTGCGGGCGCTCGTCGAGCCGTGATCTCCCGTCGGCGTGTCCTCGCCTCCCTCGCCGCCGGCCTCGCTCCGTGGCCCCGCGTCGGTCTCGCCGGGAGCCGGGTCGAGTTGGGCCTGGAGCGGATCGAGGTGGAGAAGGGGGGGCTCCTCCGGGGCCGGCGCGTCGGCCTCCTGGCGCACGCCGCCTCCGTCACCGCCGACGGGCGGCACGCGGTCGACGTGTTGCGGGGGGCCGGCGTCGATCTGCGGCGTCTCTTCAGTCCCGAGCACGGCCCCCGTGGTCGCGCGGCGGCGGGCGAGGAGGTCGCGAGCGGGACGGACGCCACGACCGGGCTTCCCCTCGTCAGCCTCTACGGCGAGAAGGACAAGCCGACTGCTGCCGACCTGGAGGACCTCGACGTCCTGGTGGCCGACCTGCAGGACGCGGGCGTCCGCTTCTACACCTTTGTCAGCACGCTCCTCCTGTGCCTCGAGGCGGCGGCGGAGGCGGGGATCGAGCTGTGCGTCCTGGACCGGCCGAACCCCCTCGGGGGCGAACTCGTGGAGGGGCCGGAGCGGCAGGCGGGCTTCCCGCTCAGCCTCGTGTCCCGGGCGCCGGGTCCCCTCGTCCACGGGCTGACGCCCGGGGAGATGGCGCGCTACGTGAACGCGCGGCGCCCCGAGCCGGCGCGCGTCACCGTCGTCCCCATGACGGGGTGGGCGCGCCCGATGACCTGGGTCGAAACCGGTCGCCCCTGGGTGAGCCCCTCGCCGAACCTGCGGAGCGCCGAGGCCGCCCTCGTCTACCCGGGAACCTGTCTCCTCGAGGCCACCAACCTCTCGGAGGGGCGGGGCACCGAGAGCCCCTTCCTCCTCTTCGGGGCGCCCTGGCTCCGGCCCGGCCCGCTGGCCGAGGACCTCGCCGCCCCCGGCCTCGCCTTCGAGCCGACGTCGTTCACGCCGGTCGGCTCGGCGGCCGCGCCGCGTCCCAAGCACCTCGGGACGACGTGCCCGGGTCTGCGCGTGCGTGTCACCGAGGCCCGCGCCGTGCGTCCCTATGCGTTCGGCCTCCACCTCCTCGCCGCCCTCCGTCGCCAGCCGGAGTTCCGCTGGGTCCGGGAGGGTGCGTGGCTGGACACGCTCCTCGGCACCCCGCGCGTGCGTCAGGCCCTCGAGCGCGGGGACTCCGTCGGGGACATCCTCGCCGCCGACCGCCCCCTCCACGAGCGCTTCGCCCGAGAGCGACGGGCGCACCTGCTCTACTGAGCCGCCGCGGCGTCCTCGGCCTCGCCCGCCACCGTCGGCCAGAGGCGTCCGGCGAGCAGGCCCAGGGCGAAGGTCGCGGTCGAGCCGGTCACCGTGTACCAGGGCCAGGCCAGCGGGGTCGCGAAGGCGATGACGCTCATGACGAGGAGGCCGAGGACGAAGGCGACCAGAGCGGCCCGCTGGCTGGTGCGGGGGGCGAACAGCCCCAGGAGGAAGACCCCGAGGGTGATCCCCGTCGTGAAGCCGGCGATGGTGAGGACGTTCTCCACCACCGTCCGGCTCATCCACTGCCCGCTCAGGGCGACCGCGATCTGCACCGCGGCGAAGAGGACGGTGAAGGCCCGGGTGACACGCAGGAGGTGTGAGGAAGACTTCCCGCCGCCGGTGAGGGGCCGGTAGAAGTCGTTGGCGAGGGCGGTGGCCGAGGAGTTCAGGGAGCTCGACAGGGTGGACATGGCCGCGGCGAAGACCGCGCCCAGCACGAGGCCCAGGACCCCGGTCGGCATCTCCTCGATGATGAAGCGGGCGAACACCCGGTCCGGGCGGTCGAACGGCGTGGCCGGGGGAAAGGCCTGGTAGAAGACGAAGAGAGCGACGCCGATCAGGAGGAAGAAGGCGAACTGGGCGAGGACCACGACCCCGCTCGTGGCGAGGGCCCGGGCCGCGTCGCGCTCGTTGCGGGCGCACAGGTAGCGCTGGACCATGAGCTGGTCGGCACCGTGGGAGCCGAAGGTGAGGAAGGCCCCGCCGATGAGACCCGCCCAGAGGACGTAGGGCTCGGTCAGGGAGAAGCCCAGGTCGACCGCGCGGAGCTTGCCGGAGGCGGCGGCGACGGTGATCAGCTCTCCCCAGCCCCCCGGGAGGCGTGAGACGAGCAGAACGAGGGCGACCCCCGCCCCCATCATGTAGACGACGAACTGGATGGCATCGGTCCAGACCACCGCCTTCATCCCGCCGAAGAAGGTGTAGACGAGGGTGGCCAGGCCGACGACCACGACGGCCCAGAGCAGGGGCATCCCGGACAGCTCCTGGAGGACGATGGCGGTGAGGAAGAGGCGGAGGCCGTCGGCGAGGCTGCGCGTGACGATGAAGAGGAGGGAGGCGGCCTGGGCGGTGGCTCCCCCGAAGCGGCGCTGCAGCAGGTCGTAGGCGGTGAAGATCTCCCCGGAGAAGTAGTGGGGGAGCAGGAACGCCACCACCAGGAGGCGCCCGACGAGCATGCCCGCCGCGAGCTGGATCCAGGTGAAGTCCCGGGTGAAGGCGAATCCAGGAATGCTGAGGAAGGTGACGGTGCTGGTCTCGGTGGCGACGATGGAGAGGAGGATGCCCCACCACGGGAGGTCGCGTCCCCCGAGCATGTAGTCGGCGGCCCCCCGCTGTCCCCGGCCGATCCACAGGCCGAAGAGGACGACGCCGGTCATGTACACGACGATGACCAGGAGGTCCGGCAGGGCCGTGGTCACCGAGACAGGTCCCTTCTCACCGCCGCCGGGTGAGCTGGTTCTGGACGACCTGGAGGGCCGAGCTGAGACGGCTGATCTTGTGGTTCCGGGCCTGCAAGGCGAGGGCGTCGTCCTGGGGGGGCACCTCGGCCCGCACGCCGCGGAGGGCCTTCTCGAGCTCCAGCTTGAACGTCTGGAGGTCGGCCGGGGTGAAGCCCTTGAGGGTCGCGCTGCTCATGAGGATGAAGCCGCCCATCACCTGGCTCGCCATTGCCGGGGCACTGCCCCCCATCCAGTGGGCCATCAGACTCTCCTATTTCATGCACACGGCCCGGACCTGCTTGAAGTCCGTGTGGCCCTGGAGGACCTTCTGGATCCCGTCCTGGAGGAGGGTCGTCATCCCTTCCTCCATGGCCTGCCGCCGCAGGTCCTCCACCGTGGCGTGCTTCTGGACCAGGCGCTTCACCTCGTCGGTGCCGACCATGAGCTCGTGGATCCCCATGCGGCCCTTGTAGCCGCTGTCCCCGCACCTCGCGCAGCCGCGGGGGCGGTGGAGCCGGAACGACGGCGAGTAGCTGACCCCGAGCCGGCCCCACTCCTCGAGGCCGTAGGCCTCCATCAGCTCCGCGAACTCCTCTTGCGAGGCAGCGTACTCCTCCTTGCACGGGCACAGGGTGCGCACCAGCCGCTGGGCCATGATCCCGAGGAGCGCGTCGGCGAAGTTGAAAGGGTCGATGTCCATGTCCAGGAGGCGGACCACGGTCTCGGGCGCGGAGTTGGTGTGGAGGGTCGAGAAGACCAGGTGGCCGGTGAGGGAGGCCTCGACGCCGGTGGACGCGGTCTCGTGGTCGCGCATCTCCCCGACCATGATCACGTCGGGGTCGGCGCGGAGGAAGGAGCGCATGGCGGAGGCGAAGGTGAAGCCGATCTTCGGGTGGACCTGCACCTGCCGCAGCCCGGGCTGGGTGATCTCCACCGGGTCCTCGGCCGTCCAGATCTTGGTCTCCACCTTGTTGATGTGGCCGAGGGCGGAGTGCAGGGTCGTGGTCTTGCCGGAGCCGGTGGGGCCGACGACGAGGCAGATGCCGTAGGGCTTCTCGAGGATGCTCTTGAACTCGCGGAGGTTCCGCTCCGAGAAGCCCATCCTCTCCAGGGGGAGCGGCTTCGAGGCGGCGAGGATCCGCATCACCACGTCCTCGTTGCCCCCGGCGGTGGGAACGGTGGCCACGCGCAGCTCGATCGTGCCCATCGGGCCCCGGAAGCGGATCTTGCCGTCCTGGGGCTTGCGGCGCTCGGCGATGTCGAGCTTGGACATGATCTTGAAACGCTGGACGATGGCGTTGCGGTGGGGGGCGGGGACCTCGATGTACTTCTCGCACTCCCCGTCCACTCGCAGGCGCACGATGGTGGGCGAGCGTCTCCCGTAAGGCTCGATGTGGATGTCGGAGGCCCCCCGGTTGTAGGCGTCGACGATGATCTGGTTGCACAGGCGCACGATCCCGCTGTCCGTCTCGTCGATCTCCGGCGCCGCCTCCTCCTCCGCGGCCTCGATCTCCTCCTCCTCGCCGGCGCCGAGGTCGAGGATGATTCGCCCGAGGTCGGCCTCCTCCTGGACGGGGCCGGTCTCGCCGAAGCTCGTGCGCACCCAGGCCAGGATGTCGTCGCGCAGGCCCACCACGAACTCGTAACGGGGCGCGATGTTCATGGCCTTGATGGCGTCGAGCCGGGTGAGGTCGTAGGGGTCCTCGACGGCGACGCGGACGGTGCCGTTCCGGCGCTCGAGGGGAGCGCAGACGTACTTCTTGAGGAAGTCGAGGGAGACGCGCTGCTTGAGGTCCTCCGGCATCGCGGAGTCCCCCGGCTCCCAGAAGCCGCAGCTGTAGAACTGGGCCAGGGCGCGGAGGACCTCGTCCCTGGGAACCCGCAGCTCTTCCACCAGCACGCGGGCCACGTCGATCTGGTTCACCCGGGCGGAGGAGACGGCCTTCTCCAGGTCCGCCTCGGAGACCAGGCCCTTGTCGACGAGCCCGCCGAACTTGGTGGGCTTATTCGACCGCGCGGCGCGGTGCTGGTTGTAGAAGGCGATGCCGAGGATCTTGGCGAGCTCCTCCGCCGCCTCCTCGTCCCGGGCGGAGAAGGGAGCGCCGCCCCGCTTGTTGATCAGCTGCAGGACGCCCAGCAGGTACTTGTCGAAGAGGATCGGCGTGGAGAGCACCTGGGTCGTCCTGAAGCCGGCGGACTTGTCCCAGCGGGCGTCGAAGCGGAGGCTGGGATGGAGCCGGGCGAGCTCCGCGGCGTCGTAGGCGTCCGTGACGTTGGCCGTGCGGCGGGCGAGGGCGGTGAAGCCGGCGATGGAGGCGAAGCTCTTGGGGACGCGGATCTCACGCACCTCCTGGCCGGCCTTGAACAGGGAGAAGAGCTCCTGGTTCCGGGTGTCGAGGGCGTAGAGGGTCACCCGCTCCGCCTCGACCAGCTCGAGCATCGGATCCTTGAGGTCGACGAGGATCTCCGGGATGCCGGGTGCGGAGTTGATGCGGTTGGCGATGTCGATGAGGCGCTTGCGGTAGGACAGCTCGCGCTGGGTCGCGTTCGCCACGGCCATGATCGCCTCCCCCGGGGCCGGACCCGGCCCGCGCGATCGAGGATAAGCGCCGCCCGGGAGGGAATCAAACGGCCGAGGGGTCGGGTCTTGCGTTTCGCGTCGCCTCGGACGTCGAGCCTGGCGATGCGAAATGCAGGACCTGACCCCTTCGCCTAGGACACCCCTTCGCCTAGGACAGCTCGAAGACCAGGAAGTACTGGTACGGGAGCAGGTCGTGCTCCGCGGCGAGGCGGAAGCCGGCGTCCTCCATCTGCCTCACGAGGTCCTCGCGGGCGATCTTCTCGGAGGTCGGCGGCCCGACGGGCACGTCGCGCTTCTGGAAGTCGATGTGCACGACCTGGCCCCCGGGGCGCAGCATCCGCTTCAACTTCTCCAGGTAGCCGACCTGGTCCTCGATGTGGTGCCAGGTGTTCACGATCACGAAGCGGTCGACCGACCCGTCGGGCAGCAGGGGGTCGTCGGGGTCGGAGAGAACGGTGACGACGTTCCCGATCCCTTCGTCGCGGAGGCGACGGTTGAGGTGGCGGATCATGTCAGGGCTCACGTCGACGGCGTAGACTCTCCCGCCCTCTCCCACCGCCCGGGCGAAGCGGACGGTGAAGTAGCCGGTCCCGGACCCGATGTCGGCCACCACCTCACCCTCGCGGAAGGCCAGGGCCCGCACGACCTCCCCGGGCTTCGAGTACTCGTCCCGGGCGGGGTCGTCGAGGGCGGCCCTGTAGGCCGACGGGTCCTGGTGACGACGGTGCATCTCATGCGGCGTGGCGGCTTCCTGGGCCGGGGCCGGGGCGGCCATCACCAGGGAGAGCGCGGCGAGGCCGAGGAGTCGGGTGGTCACTGCTTCCTCCAATCAGCGGGACAGGGCGGCCACGCCCTCGACGAGCCGGTCGACCTCGGCGGCGGTCGTGTAGCACGCGCAGCCCGCGCGGACGAGGCCATCCTCGGCGTGACCCAGACGGCGCGCCACGGTGAGCGCGTAGAAGTTCCCGTGCGAGACGAAGACCCCGCGCGCGGCCAGGGCCCGGGCGACGTCGTCGGCGACGTGCCCATCGACCGCGAAGGACACGGTCGGGGTGCGGGCGACGCCGGGTGGGGGACCGTACAGCCGGACGCCGCTCAGGGCCCCGAGTCCCGACCACAGCAGCTCCAGCAGCCGCTGGCCCCGCTCGTGAAGCCCCTCGAGCGCCCGTGCGAGACGGATCCGGCGTTCCGGCCCCGGGGCCAGGGAGGCCAGGAAGTCGACCGCGGCCGCCGCGCCCGCGATCCCCTCGTGGCTCTGGGTCCCCGTCTCGAGGCGGAAGGGGGCCTCCTCGGGCGCGGGCTCCAGCTTGGGGACGTCGAGTCCTTCGAGAAGCGTCTGCCGGCCCCACAGGGCCCCGACATGGGGTCCGTAGAACTTGTAGGCCGAGCAGGCCAGGAAGTCGCAGCCCAGGGCGGCCACATCCGTCAGGACGTGAGGAGCGGAGTGGACGGCGTCGACGAACACCCGCGCGCCCACGCGCTGCGCGAGCCCCACCACCCCTGCCACGTCGTTGATCGTGCCGAGGGCGTTCGAGGCCGCGCCGACGGCCACGAGCCGTGTGCGGGACGAGAGGGCTCGCTCGAGGGCGTCCATGTCGAGCTGGCCGCTGTCGGCGTCGAAGGGGACGGTCCGGATCTCGAGGCCGCGCTCGCGGGCGACGGCGCGCCAGGGGTCGACGTTGGCGTGGTGATCCAGCTCGGTCACCACGATCTGGTCGCCCGCCCCCCAGCCCCGCCCCAGGGCCCGGCCCAGATGGAAGGTGAGCGTGGTCATGTTGGGGCCGAAGGCGATCTCGGTGGGCCGGCCCCCGACGAGGTCGGCGAGGGCCTCGCGGGCGGTGAGGACGGTGGTGTCGGTCTCGATGCTCGTCGGATAGGCCCAGTGGCAGTTGGCGTTGTGGTGAAGCAGGTAGTCCGAGACCGCTGCCACCACCGAGCGCGGAACCTGGGTGCCCCCGGGGCCGTCGAAGTAGGCCACGGGCTGCCCTCGATGACGACGCTCGAGGGCGGGGAAGTGAGAGCGGATCTCCTCGACGCCGGCGATCTCGGCGTGGGTGGGTGTGCTCACGTGGGGACTCCCGGGGCCACGAGCAGGATACCCCAGCGCCCCCCCTCCGGCCACGGCGGGGAGGGTCCGGCAGGCTGGCGCAGGGCTCAGGCGGTGCGGGGCCCGCGGAGGATCCGCGAGGGCAGGAGGATGATCGAGCGCAGCAGCTCGAAGATGCCGTCGACGGCGATACCGAGGAGACGGAAGGGCAGGAGCAGGAGCCAGACGAGGGGATAGAGCAGGACGGCCAGGAGGGCCAGCGGCCAGCAGAAGACGAGCAGGATCAGCCAGAGCAGGAACTTCGTCATCGGGTCGTCCCGGGGTGTCCGGGCCTCCTGATACGTGTACGCTCCGGGGCGGCTTCGGGTTCCCGCGGCCGGCCGGCGCGCTCGGGTAGGATGGTCGTTCATGCCCTCGCCCCTGCCGATCGACGGCGACGTGCCGCGGGTGGTTGAGCTTCTCCGGGCCCATCGGGGTGCGGTGCTGGTCGCCCCCCCGGGGGCGGGAAAGACCACCCGGGTGCCGCCGGCCCTCGTGGCCGAGGGGCCGGTGCTCCTGCTGCAGCCCCGGCGGGTGGCGGCGCGGTCGATCGCCCGCCGGATCGCCAGCGAGCAGGGCTGGCGGGTGGGGCAAGAGGTCGGCTGGCAGGTGCGCTTCGAGCGCGAGTTCTCCGCCCGGACGCGCCTGCTGGTGGCGACGGAGGGAATTCTCGCCGCGCGGCTGCAGTCCGACCCGCTGCTGTCCGGCTTCCGCACCGTCGTCCTCGACGAGTTCCACGAGCGGACCGTTCACGCCGATCTCGCCATCGCCTTCCTCCGCGAGGCGCGTGAGGCGCGCAACGACCTGCGGGTGCTCGTGATGTCGGCCACCCTGGAGGCGGCGGGAGTGGCCGACTTCCTCGGGGGCGTGCCCGTGCTCGAGTTCGCGGGCCGGCCGCACGAGGTCGAGGTGCGCCACGCTCCGGGGCTCTCGCCCGCCCAGGGGGTGCGGCAGGCCCTGGCCGGCGACCGCGGTCACGTGCTGTGCTTCCTGCCCGGCGCCGCCGAGATCCGGTCCACGAAAGGAGAGCTGGGCGACCTGGGACCGGAGGTGTCGGTTCTCCCCCTGCACGGCACGCTCGACGGGCGGGACCAGGACGCCGCCCTGTCCCCGAGCCGGAGACGCAAGGTGATCCTGGCCACGAACATCGCCGAGACCTCCTTGACCGTGGAGGGGGTCACCGCGGTGGTGGACTCCGGCTGGCACAAGGTCCTGCGCTTCGACCCCGCCCGCGGTCTCGACCGTCTCGAGCGCGAGCGGATCCCTCGGGACTCGGCGGAGCAGCGCGCGGGCCGGGCGGGTCGCACCGGTCCCGGTTCCGCACTGCGGTTGTGGGACGCGCGACTGCGGCTGCGGTCCCACCGCGAACCCGAGATCCAGCGCACGGACCTCGCCGCCCCGGTCCTCGAGGTGCTGGCCTGGGGGGCGGACCCGGCTCGGTTCCGCTGGTTCGAGGCGCCGCCGGAGGAGCGTGTCCGCGCTGCGGTCGAGCTGCTCGAGCAGCTGGGGGCGGTGGAGGCGGGGCGTCTGTCGGCGCTCGGTGAGGCCTTGCGGCGCCTGCCTCTTCACCCCCGCCTCGCCCGGGTCCTCCTGGCCGGGGGAGGCTCTCCCCGGGCCGCGGCCGTCTGCGCCGTCCTGGCGGAGCGACGGGGGCACGGTCCGGGCGTGACCGTCGCGACCGATTCCGACGTCCTCTCGATGGCCGACCGGATGGACGACCAACCGGCGCCGGTGCGGCAGGCCGCGCGCTCCCTCGAGACGATCGGCCGACGCCTGGCTCGGCACGGGCCGGGTGAGGACGACGACCTGGCCCTGCGCCGCGCCCTGCTGGCGGGCTTCCCCGACCGCGTGGCGCGGCGCCGGCAGCCGGGCGCCGCGCGAGTCGTCCTCGCCTCGGGCGCGGGGGCGGTGCTGTCGCGCGAGAGCGGGGTGCGCGAAGGCGAGCTCCTGCTCGCCCTGGAGGTGATCGGACGCCCGGGGGGATCGGAGGCCCTGGTGCACGTGGCCAGTCGGATCGAGCGCCACTGGCTCACCCCGACCCGCCGCGAGGTGGTCCACCGCCTCGACGAGGGCTCCGGCGCGGTGAAGGCGTCGGAGCAGTCGTGGTACCACCGGCTCGTCCTGGACGAGCGACCGGTGGCGGTCGAGCCCGAGGTCGCCGCGGCGCTGTTGGCCGCGGCTCTGGAGGCGCGCGGGTGGGGACCAGAGAACCAGGTCCTCCTGCGGCGGGCTCTCTTTGCCGGCGTCGAGCTGGACACGCCCGCCCTGGCCCGGCGCGCGTGCCTGGGGCACACCCGGCTTCCCGCGGTGGATCTCGCCCGGCAGCTCCCACGCGAGACGCTCGCGGCGATCGACAGGGGCGCCCCCGCGGCGCTGGCGCTGCCGAGCGGCCGGCGCGCGACGCTCGACTACCGGGAAGGCGGACAGGTGGTGGCCTCGGTGAAGCTCCAGGAGCTGTTCGGTCTGGGGGAGACCCCCCGGATCGGCCCCCGGCGCGAGCCCGTCGTGTTCGAGCTGCTCGCGCCGAGCGGGAGGCCGGTCCAGACGACCAGCGATCTCCGGAGCTTCTGGACGCGCGGCTATCCCCAGGTCCGGCGGGAGCTGCGAGGTCGCTACCCGAAGCACCCCTGGCCGGAGGATCCCTGGACGGCCGAGCCGACGCACCGCACGAAGCGACGGCGCTGAGCCCGAACCGCGAAGTTCCTGCGTCGGTAGGGGACGCGGGAGCGGCGCGGACGCGAGAAGCAACGGGTGCCGGACCCGCTCCAGGGGGTTTCGCCCTTCCCGGGCGGGCAATGAGACAATACCGGGCAGGACATGGGGCAACGAGTCGACCGAAGCGTTCACACCGAGCGCCTGGGTGAGCAACTGGCATCCCGGTTGCTATTGACCAGGGGACGGGCAGGAGCCGCAGAGCCCGCGGGCCCGCGGGTGCGGGTGTCCGGAGAGGGAGCATGACAAGCGATCTCATCATCGGCATGGCCGGGTCGGGGGGCGATGGCATCGTCTCGGCGGGCGACGCCTTCATGTCCGCGGCGGGGCGCCAGGGGTACCACGCCCTCCTCACCAAGAGCTTCGGGCCACAGATCCGGGGCGGGGAGTCGTCGTGTCGCCTGCGGTTGTCGATCGATCCCATCGTGAGCACGGGCGGAGCCCTCGACATCGCGGTGGCGCTGAACTGGGAGGATTTCCTGAAGTTCGGCGGCGAGCTGCCGGTGGGCGGGGAGACGAGCGTCGTCTACGACTCCAAGACGGGGGTCGCGCCCGACCATCTTCCCCTGCCCGCGGTCACCCCTCGCGAGGCCATCCCCATCCCCATCGCCGACCTGGCGAAGGAGGCGGCCGGCACCGAGCGCGCCAAGAACTCCGTCGTCCTCGGGCTGCTGTCGGGCTGGACCGGGATGGACGAGGAGTCGATCCTCTCGGGCATACGGAAGCGGTTCGCGCGGAAGAGCGCCGAGGTGGTGGAGGGCAACGAGCGGGCCTTCGCCGCCGGCCTGACGTGGGCGAGGGACAAACCCCTCAAGCAGCCCCGCATCCTCGAACCCTCGAAGGGCCTCGGCCAGGACAAGATCACCGTCGACGGGAACGAGATCTGCGCGGCGGCGGCCCTGTTCGCGGGCTGTGAGTTCTTCGGGGGCTACCCGATCACTCCCTCCTCCGAGATCATGCACTTCCTCGGCCGCGAGATCTGGAAGTACGGCGGCACGATGGTCCAGGCGGAGGACGAGATCGCGGGGATCGGGACCGCCCTCGGCGCCTCGTTCGCGGGCAAGAAGGCGATGACCGCCACCTCGGGGCCGGGCATGTCGCTCAAGACCGAGATGCTGGGCCTGGCCACGATCGCCGAGCTGCCCCTCGTGTGCGTCAACGTGCAGCGGGGCGGGCCCTCGACCGGGATCCCCACCAAGAGCGAGCAGTCCGACCTCTTCCAGGCCTGCTTCTCCTCCCACGGCGACAACGTGCGCCCCGTTCTCTCCCCGATCTCGGTGAAGGACACCTTCTACCTCACGGTGGAGGCCTTCAACATCGCCGAGGAGTACCAGACACCGGTGATCCTGCTGAGCGACCAGGAGATCGCCCAGCGAAAGGAGACGCTCATCCTTCCCGACACGTCCGGGATCGAGGTGAAGGAGCGGCGGAGGCCCACGGAGGCGGAGCTGAAGGACTACAAGCGATTCCGCAAGACCGACTCCGGTGTGAGCCCCATCAGCCAGCCCGGGATGGAGGGGGGCAACTACCTCGCCTCCGGGATCGAGCACACCGAGAGCGGGGCTCCCACCGCCAGCGGCGAGGCCCACGCGCGGATGAACGACAAGCGCATCCACAAGCTCGACCCCCTCAAGCGCCGCGCCGACCTCTTCGTGATCGAAGGGGATCCGAGGGCCCCGATCGCTCTCGTGGCCTGGGGGAGCGTCGCCGGGGTGGTGCGCGAGGCGCTTCGCATCGTGATCGGCAAGGGCATACAGGCCAAGCTCCTCGTCCCGAAGCTCCTCTACCCGGTGGCGGAGGAGGTGTACAAGGACTTCTTCCAGGGCGTTCAGGCGGGACTCATCGTGGAGCAGTCGCACCAGGGCCAGCTGCACCGCCTCATTCGGATGTACGTGGATCTCCCGCCCAACGTGTGGCCCTTCAAGAGGAGTGGCTCCAACCCCATTCTCCCCGGGGCGGTGCGCGGTCGTCTGGAGCGCCTGATCCTCGAGCTCCAGCAGAAGCAGGCTCCCGAGACACAGCAGGCGGACGGCTAGAGGAGAGCAGACGATGACCACCACCACCCCACGACCGATCGAGGACTACAAGGCCAGCGACTACAAGAGCCAGCTGAAGCCCATCTGGTGCCCGGGGTGTGGCGACTTCGGGGTCGTGCAGGCCATGTACCGGGCCCTGGCCGCGGTGGGGCGGCCTCCCCACGAGATCGCCTTCGTCTCCGGCATCGGCTGCTCGAGCCGTATCCCGGGATACACCACAGCCTATGGCTTCAACTCCGTGCACGGGCGGGCGCTGCCCATCGCCCAGGGGATCAAGCTCGCCAACCAGAACCTCCTCGTCCTCGTGGCCGGGGGGGACGGGGACGCGTTCGCCATCGGGGGCGGCCACGTCGCCCACGGCGTGCGGCGCAACGTCGACCTGACGTACGTGGTGATGGACAACCAGATCTACGGGCTCACCAAGGGGCAGGCCTCACCCACGTCGCCCCGAGGGCTCAAGACCTCCTCCTCCGCCCTCGGGAGCCTCGAGGACCCCGTCAATCCGCTCCTCTACGTCCTCTCCTACGGGTGCAGCTACGTCGCCCAGGGGACCCCGGCCGACATGAAGGGGCTCGCGGACGTGATCGAGGAGGGGATTCGCTTTCCCGGTTTCGCCTTCATCAACGTGCAGTCCCCGTGCGTGACCTACGGGCAGGCGGAGCAGTCTCTCAAGGCCCACAAGGCGATGATGGAGAGCCTGAGCGACCTCGGCCACGATCCCTCGGACCGGCTGAAGGCCATGGCCCTGGCCGCGGAGTACGGGACGAAGCTCTACACCGGCGTGTTCTACCGGAACCCCGACCCGCCCCCGACCTATGGGGCGGCCACGCGCCGGCGGCAGGAGGAGATGATGCCGGGGGCCCTGCCGAGGGAGCGCATCCTCGAGACCTTCCGGACGCCGTAGGGGCCTTCGGTGAGCGACACGCACCCCATCGTCCTGGTCGCCATGGGGGGGCACGCCTTCATGCAGCCGGGGGAGGCGGGCTCCATCGAGGATCACGAGCGCAACGCGGCCCGGATCGCGGCTCTCCTCATGAGCCTGGTCGAGCGGGACTACCTGGTGTGCATCACCCACGGCAACGGCCCGCAGGTCGGGAGCCTGCTCATCCAGCAGGAGCAGTCGGGAGACGACGTGCCGGCCCTGCCCCTCGACGTGCTGGTGGCCATGACCGAGGGGAGCCTGGGCTACATCCTCCAGCAGTCGCTCCTGAACGAGCTCCGCAAGCGTCAGATGCGTCGCTACGTGGTGACGGTGGTGACCCAGGTGGTCGTCGACGAGGAGGACCCCGCCTTCGCCGACCCCAGCAAGCCCATCGGTCCCTTCCTCTCGAGAGAGGAGGCGCTGAGGCGTCAGGAGAAGCTCGACTGGAAGATCGCCGAGGATGCGGGGCGGGGCTGGAGGCGCCTGGTTCCGTCGCCGGCCCCGCGCAAGGTCATTCAGCGACACATGATCCGGGACGCGGTCCGGCAGGGCCACATCGTCGTGGCCTGCGGCGGCGGGGGGATCCCGGTCAAGCGCCAGCCCGACGGGCAGTACGGGGGGGTCGAGGCGGTCATCGACAAGGACCTCACCTCGGCCGTGCTCGCCACCGACATCGGGGCCGAGCTCCTGGTGATCCTGACCGCGGTGCCCCAGGTCTACGTGGACTTCGCCACGCCGCAGCAGCGCGCCCTGGGCGCGGTGACGCTCGAGGAGATCGAGGGCCTCCAGGGCGAGGGCCACTTCCCCTCGGGGAGCATGGGTCCCAAGATCGAGGCGGTGATCCGCTTCCTGCGGTCGGGGGGAAGACGGGCTCTCATCACCAACCCGGAGAGCCTGCCGCGGGCCATCGCGGGTCGGGCCGGGACGCACTTCGTCGGTGGAGTGTGAGCAGGTGCGGGGGGCGCCCACACCCGCCTACTGGCCGAGGGCCTGCTTGATCTCGACGTCGACGGGGGAACGCACGTCGGCGCCCAGGGGCGCGTCGCCCATGAAGACGACCGTGTAGTAGCCCTCGCTCGCCGGCACGCGCCAGGCGGTGAGGTGGCGTCCGGCGAGGGGCGCGGAAACCGACCTCGTGGGCGCGTCCTGCAGCGTCTTCTCCATCATCGACACCAGCCGGCCCCCGATGGCCTCGGGCCCCGGCTCCGGCCAGTCGCCCCGGGCGGCGATGACCTGGCCCGAGGGATCCACGAGCATGGCCCCGTGGGCCCGCGCCAGGGCGAGGCAGGAGTCCACGATGTCGTCCCAGGACGGGGTCGGGGGGGAGACGAGGTCGTCGGGGGCCACCTCTGGCTCCGCCTCCGACTCGACCTGACCCTCGAGGGGGCTTCCTCCCGGCCACTCCGACTCCGCCGCCCCCCCCACGAGATCTTCCGGTGAGCCCGCCCCGCCCGGAGGTTCGAGCCCCTCCAGGACGGGCGCCCCATCGTCCGGGACACCCAGGTCGCCGAACGCGCTCGCGGGATCGACCGCGGAGGGCGCCGTGATCCCCTCTGCGGGCGTGGCCTGCGCCGCCCACGGATCGGGGCTTTCCTCAAACCCCTCGATCCCGGCTGGGGGCTCGTTGGGCGGCGGGGATTCGACCGGCGGGGCTTCCGCGGCTCCGTCCTCTTCGTCGGTGGTCCCGGGGAGGACCGACGGCAGCTCCTCCTCGACGGTGGCCACGTCCTCGCCGGCCGCGGACTCGATCGGCGCGGCCTCGACGGGTGAGGGCTCGGGCCCTGCCGGGGGCGGCTCGAGAGGGCCCGAATCGAAGGGACCCGGCTCGGGCGCTGCGGACGCAGAGGGTTCGGGCGAGAAGGGCGCGGGCTCGGGCAGTCCCGTCTCGACCGGAGCGTCCAGGGAGGCGACGGGCTCGACCGGCGCGGTCGGCCCGACCGCACCCGCCGGTGCCGCCGGCTCGACCGTCGCGTCCCACTCGAGCGGCTTCACGTCCGTCGCGCGCTGGTGGCCCTGCGCGCGGCGGTACAGACGCCGGGCGATCGACCGCGCGGCGTCGAGGTCAGAGGAGCTGGCGGGCGGGTTGAGCTTCATGGACCCTCTCCATCCCGTGGAGTCGGTTCATTCGGGCTTCCAGCTCGTCGGCGAGCAGGTCGAAGCGGCGGGCCTCCGGCACCCCCGCACCCGCGCCGAGGAAGCCCACGGGAATCCCGAGGGCGCTCGCCCGGACGAAGGCCTCGGTTCGGGGGACGACCGTCTCGAGGGTGGCGGGGAACCCGTTCCACATCTCGCTCAGCACGGTGTGGGTTCCCGGTCGCTCCCGCTCGACGAGCGTCGGCAGGATGCCCACCAGCTGGAGGCGCGGGTTGGCGGCGTTCTGGACGCGCTCGACGACGCGGAGCGCCTGGCCGATGGATCTGAGCGCCAGCGGCTCGGTCTGGAAGGCGAGGAGGACGAAGTCGGCGGCCCCGAGGGCCACGGTGGTGACCCGCCCGAGGCCGGACGGCGTGTCGACGAGGACGACGTCACAATCGACTTCGGTCGAGCGGAGAGCGCGGTCGAGGACGCCGGGACGGGCGATCTCCTCTTCGAAGGAGGGGACGTCGGTGGCGTCGAGCCGACCCCGGGACAGCAGGCGCAGCTCGTCCAGCCGAGTCGTGAGCACGGCCTCCTGCGGGCTCGCCTGGCCGGTGACGAGCTCCGCGAGTCCCGCGAGCTCGGTGTCCCCCTTTGCGAGGGAGAGCCCGATCGCTCCCTGGGGATCCAGGTCCACCAGGAGCGTTCGCCGCCCCCTCTCGGCCAGGGCCACGGCCAGGTTCAGCGCCACCGTCGTCTTGCCGACGCCGCCTTTCTGGCTCGCGATGACGAGGCGTCTCGCCATGGGTCCCGTCTCCTCCCTCACTGGTGCGGGTCCACGACCGGTCGGGCTCGCACGAAGCGGACAGCCCACCCGAGAGCGCTCGGGAGGCCGGAGGAAAGCGCGCAGGTGGGACGAACCTCAGCCGGCATCGCCTTCGGGCACTCTCACGGGCCCCCAGGGGCGCTCCACCGCGGGATGGTAGCACGGTAAGGCTCGATCTCAAGCACATTTGGGGGGTAAGCCTTCACTTTCTTCCTCAGGGTCGGCCTCTGTGGGCCCGGAGTGGTCGCCCGGATTCCGCCGCTACGGGGGGCCAGCGCCGTGGTTGGACGCGCCCCGGCGGTCCGCCGCGGGCATCTCGCGGCGTCGCTGGCTGAGCCGGTTCACGATCGTCTCGCGGAGAGAGCGGATGAAGGCCGGGATCGCGTCTCGACTCTCCGGGATCTCGTAGGGGCCCAGGACCTCGGACTCGCAGTCGATCAGGTGAACGCGCCAGAGGAGGTCGGCGAAGCGGGCGACGCGCCAGCTGCCATCGCTGACCACGAGGTACACGGGCAGGCGCCGGGCGGCGAGCATGGCCTCGATCCCGCCCGGGCGGAACGGTCGGACCTGTCCGTCCCGAGTCCGGTGTCCCTCGGGAAAGATGAGCAGCCCGTGGGGGAGCTCCCGTGCCCCGCGACGGACCTCCAGCAGGGCGCCCGGCGGATCTCGTCGGGGATCGACGACCGGGCAGCGGAGGAGACGAATCGTCGCCGACACAAGGGGGATCCAGCGGGCGTACCGCCTGCGGGCCACGTAGGCAGGCGCGCGGGGGCGCGCCATCAGCGCCACCTGGAGGATGTCGACCAGCGACTGGTGGTTGGCCACGATGAAGACGGGTTCTCCGGTAGGGACGACCCCCCGCCGACGGAAGCGCGCGCCGCCCAGGCTCAGGAGGGCGAGGATCCCCCCGGCCATGATCTTGAAGTAGCGGCTCGTCAGGCGATAGCGCCCACCCGGCCACAGCCAGCTGGCGGGGATGACCCCCAGGCGCAGGACGACGCTGCCGAAGACGAAGTACCCGCCCACCGACAGCATGGAGAGGAGGCTGCGCGCGGCGCGGAGCGCGTGGATCATCGCGACGCCAGGGACCTCAGGCCGGGGCCGCGCCGATCCGTTGACCGAGCAAGGCCTCGTCCAACGCGCGTCCGGCACGCCGGGCGAAGTCGACGAGGGGATCGAGGGCGGGCAGGGGTCCTCCCCCCGGGTTGTCACCGTAGAGGAGGGCGATCGTCTCCTGGTGGGCCCGGACCGGCACGAGGGCGATCGAGGAGGCGTCGAGACTCCCGAGATCCCCGAGGAGCTCGAGTGCGGGTCCCCCGGTCGGCAGCGGGCCGGCCCAGGCGTGGCCGGACGCCACCGCCTCGGCGAAGGGCGACGGCGTGTCCAGGGGAATGGAGAGGTCGCGGGCCAGGACGTCGAGGCTCTGGCCGGAGCCGGTGGGCCCGAACCCGGCGAGGCCGCAAAGCCGGTCGTCCTTGACGAGGAAGAGAACGGCCCGGGAGAGAACGGCCCGGGCCGCGCGCAGGAGCAGAAAGGCCACGAGGTCGGGCTCGGGGGCGCCCGCGAGCTCGTCGAGTGCGCTCTGCAGCCGGGCGGCCCGGGTCCCCTCGTCGGTGGGTGGGGGCCCGGTGGGCGGGGCGGCAGCCCGCCTCGGTCCTCCGCGCCTGAGCAGCCGGGGCACGAGGTCACGCGCCAGCTTGCGGCCGAAGACCCTGAGATCCGCCTCGTACTGGAGCGGGTCGAGCTTGGACAGCCCCGGCTTCAAGGCCAGGATCGAGACCCCGAGCCGGCGCGCCTTGCCGCGCAGGCGCTCGTCGGCTCGCTCGGTCATGAGCAGGACGCGAGGACGCGGCTCGAAGGCGGCGGCGTGGCTGACGACCTCCAGGCCGCCGCGAAAGTTGGTCCCGCCCAGAGAGGGAAGGCCGAGGTCGGTCACGACGAGGAAGGCCAGCCCGGCCTGGGCCAGGCGAGTGGCCTCGTGCCGTCCCTCCCGGGCGTCCCCGGCTTCGATCACCTCGAAGCCCTCGGCCCTGAGCTGCTCGCCGACGAGGCGGCGCACGTCGGGTTCGTCGTCCACCAGCAGGACGCGCGAGCTCGTCGGCGGCGGGGTCGCCCCGATCTCCTCGAGAGGCAGCTCCTCGAGCGGCCCCAGGTCGGCCGGCTCCTCCGGCGCACTGAACGACGCCTCGAGGACCGCAGTGGACTCCCGCCGGTCCTCGTCCAGCTTGCGGGCCAGGTCGAGCATCAGCCCTTCCGGGTTGATGCCATCCTCGAGCGTCTCCGCGCTGAGGTCTCTTCCGCCGAGCTGTCTCGGCGCCTCGCCGAGGACGCTGAAGCCGAACTCGCCATCGCGCAGGCGCACGAGGCGCTCGAGTGTCGCGGTGATGCGCCCGCGAACGGCCTCCTGCCGGGCCTCCCCGGGGGCGGGGACGGCGGGATCGAGGGGCGGGACGTCCCAGATGAAGCCCGAGACCACCTGGCCGTCACGAAAGACGACGGCGGCTTCGCCCTCCGGTGCCCTGACCGTCAGGTATCCCGTCTTCTGACAGAACGCCACCACCTGGAGGATCTCGAGAAGGGGCAGATCCTCGACCGAGCCACTCAGACTCACCGGCTCTTCATGGCACGAACCGCGGCGTCACGCAAGTGGGCGAGGGATGTGGGCTTGGAGATCACCGCGTCGGCGCCCGCCTTCAGCGCCGCCGCGCGGACCCCGTCGCCGACGGCGGCGGTGAAGAGGACCACGGCGGCCCGGGGGTGCCGCTCGCGCACGCGAGTGACGATCGCGAGCCCGTCGCCTCCCTGCTCCGGGCCGAGGTGCAGGTCGCAGATCACGGCGTCGAAGGGACCCGACTCCACGAGACGGAGGCCGTCGGGCACGCCGGTGCTGGCCTGCACCTGCCAGCCCAGGCCGTCGAAGTAGCGCCGCAGCAGGGACAGGATGGCGTCGTCGTCGTCGAGCAGGAGAAGGCGCGGGCTCACGGGCGCCCATAGGCCGGCACGCGGCCGTCGAGGAATCCGGTCTCCAGCAGTTGCTTGCGCGGCATGGGGCGGGCGAAGATGAAGCCCTGGACGAGGTCGATCCCGGCCGACTCGACTGCGACCAGCTCCTGCGAGTCCTCGACGCCCTCGGCGACGGCTCGGGCCTCGAGGCGGCGCACCATGCGGGCGAGGGAGTCCAGGATGACCTGGCGGTACGGATCGTTGAGGGCGCCAGCGACCAGGTAGCGGTCCAGCTTGTAGATGTCAGGGCGGACGTCCAGGATCATCTTGTAGTTCGACTGCCCCAGGCCCACGTCGTCGAGCGCGATGGACATGCCGGCCTCCCGCAGCTCGGCGAGGCACCGTCGAAAGCCCGGGACGTCGAGGGGAGGGGCGTGCTCGACGATCTCGACCACGAGACGCTCCACGGGTATGGTGGCCTCCCGGGCCCGCTCGAGGAGGAAGGCCGGAAAGCCCGGGTCTCGGGCGAGGGTGGAGGCGTGGACGTTCAGCGAGAGGCGCGGGATCACCGGCAGGTGCCCCGCTTCCTCGAGGGCCGCGGTGACGCAGGCCCGGTCGGTGGCGGCCTCGGCGCGCTTGCGGCGGACGTACTCGAACAGCACGGCCGGTCGGGCGCCGTTGGTCCCCCCCGGACCCCGGATGAGGCACTCGAGGCCGAACAGCTGCGGCTCGTGGGCTCCCACCTCGAAGATGGGCTGAAAGACGACGGAGAGACGCCCTGGCTCCAGGATCAAGTCGAGGAGAGTCGGCTCGGTTGGCACGGTCCACGCTGTTGCACTGGGCATGCCACGCGCTCCCGGGTCCAGGGCCGGGGGAACATGGCGGTATGTTCCAGTGATGAAGAGAGTTGAGTCGCAGGGCGGAACCGGGTCGGGAGGCGACACGTCCCGGGCCGGGACGGTGACGATCCCGAATCGGGACGCCGGGTCCGGGCTGCGCGTCCTGCTCGTCGAGGACGACCCCTCACACGCCGAGCTGGCCCGACGCGGCTTCGACGCCCAGCCCGGGGCCTTCGTGGTCTCGGTGGCGGAGACCATCGAGGGGGCGCGGAAGGCCCTGGCATCGCCGGATCCGCCCGACGTGGTCATCGCCGACTGGCGACTCCCCGACGGCGAGGGCGTCGACCTCCTCCGTGGAGATCCCGAGGGGGGCCTTCCTCCCATCGTGATCATGACCAGCCAGGGCAGCGAGCGGGTGGCGGTCGAGGTGATGCGGGCCGGCGCGGCCGACTACGTGGTCAAGAGCGAGGGCGCCCTCGCCGACCTCGGTCACGTGGCCGCCCGAGCGGTTCGGCAGCGACGCATCGAGGAGGCGGTGGGCGACATCGTCGTCGGCGCCAGCGGCGCTCGCGAGGCGTTCTTTCCGTCCATCGTTCTGCGGATGGCCCGTGCCCTGCGGGTGAGGTACGCGTCGGTGGCCGAGCTCCTCCCCGGCGGGCGTCTGCGGACGCTCGGACGGTGCATCGACGGGAGGCTCGTCGACGACGTCGAGTACCCGGTCGAGGGCACTCCGTGCGCGAGGGTGCTGGACGGCCGCGTCTGCTCCATCCGACACGGGGTCGCGGAGGCCTTCCCCGAGGACAAGGAGCTCGCCCGGCTCGGGGCCCAGAGCTACGTGGGCGCCGCGCTCCTCGGATCGAGCGGCCAGCCCATCGGGCTCGTGAACGCCATCCACGAACGCCCCCTCGACGAGGTCGTGCGGCCCGAGATGGTGGTGCAGGTCTTCGCCTCGCGGGCGGCGGGGGAGCTGCAGCGACGTCGCACCGAGGGGGAGCTCGAGCGACAGAGGATCTTCGCCGAGAGCCTCCTCGACATGGTCGCCTCGCTGGTCATGGTGGTCGACGCGGAGGGACGGATCCTCCGCTTCAACCGGGCCTGCGAGAAGGCGACCCACTGGGCCGAGGACGAGGTGCGCGGGAAGAGGTTCTGGGAGGTTCTGCGTCCCCCCGAGCTGCGGGAGGAGCCCGCGCGCCAGTTCACGGGTGACCTCCTGCCGGACGAGCTGCCCGGCGGGTGGGAGTCGGTCTGGCTCACGCGTTCGGGGGAGAGGCGGCTGATCTCGTGGGTGATCCGACCGATCCCGGACGAGAGGGGACGGGTGAGCTCCGTCATCGGCACCGGCGTCGACATCACCGACAGCCGCCGCACCGAGGAGGCCCTCCGGGCGAGCGAGGCGCGCTACCGGACGCTCATGCAGAACGCCCCGGAGGCCATCCTCGTGGCCGACACCGAGCGCCACCGCGTGGTCGACGCCAACGCCAACGCGGAGAGCCTCTTCGGCCTCGGCCGCGAGGAGCTCCTCGAGGCCGATCCCTCCCTGCTGCTGCCCGAGGCCCAGGGGCACGGGTCGCGGCCGGCGACGACGGTGCGGCGCTTGATGGAGAAGGCCTCCGAGGGGGAGACCCCGGTGGCCGAGCTGGCCTACCGAAACGCGACGGGCGGGGAGGCCCCCTGCGAGGTCCGGCTCGTGCGGCTTCCCGGGGCGGGGATCCTGACCCGGATCAGCGTGATCGACATCGGCGAGCGCAAGCGGCTCGAGGCCGATCTCCGCCACGCCGCGGTGGAGTGGCGTCAGACCTTCGACGGTCTCCCCCTCGGGGTGCTCGTGGTGGACGGCGCCGGCCGTGTGGTGAGGGCCAACCGGGCGGCGGTGGAGCACTCCGGCCGCGCCTCCTGGGCCGAGCTGATCGACATGCCGCTGACCGGGATCAGCGCGGGAGAGACCTGGGCGGCGCTCGGAGAGCTCGTGGCGACGATGCGCTCGGGAGGGCGGCCTGCGCCCCGGGAGGTGACCGATTCGGCCACCGGCAGGACCTGGGTGCTCAGTGCGAGCCCGCTCCCGACGGACAGTGAAGGAGCGGGACGGGTCGTGCTCAACTTCCAGGACGTCACCCAGACCGTGGAGCTGAAGGAGCAGCTGCGTCAGAGCGAGACCATGGCCGCCATCGGCTCGATCGTGGCCGGGGTGGCCCACGAGGTGCGCAACCCCTTGTTCAGCATCTCGGCGACCCTCGACGCCTTCGAGTCCCGCTTCGGGCGGACGGAGGGCTACGGGCGCTACCTGGCCGTGCTGCGGGGCGAGATCGGCCGCCTGACGACGCTCATGAAGGACCTCCTCGAGTTCGGGCGTCCGAGCGAGCCCGAGCTCGCCGAGTGCGACCTGCGGGAAGTCACCCGGCACGCGATCCACGCCTGCGAGCCACTCCTGCAGCGGAAGGGCGTTCAGGTCGTGTCGCGGGAGCCGCAGGGGGGCCCGCTCCAGGTGCTCGTCGATCGCGTGCGCATGACCCAGGTCCTCCAGAACCTGATCGAGAACGCCGTGCACTACTCGCCCCCCGGCGGGCGGGTGGAGGTGGCCCTCTCCCGACGCGCCGACGACGGGGAGTGGGTCGAGTGCACGGTGCGTGACTCGGGCCCCGGCTTCGCCCCCGCCGACCTCGAGCAGCTCTTCGAGCCCTTCTTCACCCGTCGCCGGGGCGGCACCGGCCTCGGGCTCTCGATCGTGAAGAGGATCGTCTACGACCACGGGGGCAACGTCTCCGCCCGCAACCACCCGGAGGGCGGAGCCGTGGTGGTCGTACGGCTGAGGAGGGCGACGGGATGAGCGTCCCCGCACTCACCGGACGTCTGCGCACGGCCCGGGCGGCGGCGCTCGACTGGCTGTCGTTCTGCTGGCCCGGGAGAAACGCCCGCCGGCGGGCCCTCGAGAGCGAGGAGCGGCTGAGGCTGGCCCTCGAGGCCGCGGGCATGGCGATCTGGGAGATGGACGCCGAGACCGGGGACATGTGGTGGTCGGACCAGGCGGGCCGTCTCTTCGGGGCAGGGGACGGCTCCGACGGCGCCGCCACTCGGCTGCCTCACGTGGTCCAGCGCATTCACCCCGAGGACCGCGCGCGGTTCCAGGCCGCGGTCGCGGAGGCCGTCGCCGGCACCGGTGAGGTTCACCGGGTCCAGGCCCGCGTCGTCTGGCCCGACGGGACGGTGCGCTGGCTCGAGGCGCGTGGCCGGTCCTGGCTCGACTCCGAGGGGAAGCCGCGCGGCCTGCGCGGGAGCCTCGTCGACGTGACCGACGTCAGGCGGGGCGAGGACGCCCTGCGGCGCAGCGGCGAGGTGTACCGGGCCTACTTCACCGAGTCACCCCTCGCCGTCTTCGTGTCGAACCTGGAGGGGAGGTACCTCGAGGTAAACGGGGCCGCGACCGCCCTGACCGGCTACAGCCGCGACGAGCTGCTCTCGATGTCGATCCCCGATCTCCTCGTCACCGAGGGGGCCTCGGAGATGAGGGACCGCTTCGCCGGCCTCCTGGCCCTCGGGGCCGGTCGCCACGAGATCCGGATCCGCCGCAAGGACGGCTCGGTCCGGCACTGCCTGGTCCACGCGGCCGCCATCGGCGACGACCGCCTTCTCGGCTTCCTCTTCGACGTCACCGACCGCCGGGAAGCGGAGGAGAAGCTGCGCGAGAGCGAGGAGCGCTACCGAGGCCTCTCCGAGGCCTCTCTCGAGGCGATCCTCGTCCACGACGGCGGCCGCATCGTCGACGTCAACCAGGCGCTGTGCGAGCTGGGCGGCTACTCCTGGCACGAGCTCGTGGGCCGTGACGGATTCCAGCTGGTGGCACCCGAGCACCGCGAGATGGTCTACCGGGCGCTTCTCGTCGAGTACGAGAAGCCCTACGAGATCGCGGCCCTGCGGCGCGACGGGACGCGCGTCCCGGTCGAGCTGCGGGCCCGCTCGTTCCCGTTCCGGGGACAGGTTCTCCGGGTGGTGGCGCTGCGCGACATCTCCGAGCGCAAGAGGGCGGAGGAGGTCCGCGAGTCGCTCATCCAGGACCTGGAGGCCAAGAACGCCGAGCTTGAGCGGTTCACCCACACGGTGTCGCACGATCTCAAGGCGCCGCTCATCACGATCAGGGGGTTCGCCCAGCACATGCTCGACCACCTCGAAGCGGGACGCCGGGAGCAGGCCGGGGAGGACGCCGGACGCATCGCGGAGGCGGCCGGGAAGGTGCAGCGGCTGCTCGATCACCTCGTCGAGCTCTCCCACGCCGGTCGGTCCGCGGATCCGCCCGCCCCGGTCTGCCTGGACGCGGTGGCCCGCGAGGCGGTGCGCCTGGTGGAGGGCCGGAGGGCGGGAAGCCACGTCGAGGTCCACGTCGGCGAGGGGCTGCCCGTCGTCCTCGGCGACCACGCGCGCCTCCTCCAGGTCTTCCAGAACCTCCTCGACAACGCGGTGAAGTTCGCGACGGATGCCGAAGAGCCGAGGGTCTTCGTCGAGGCCTCCGGCCGGACGGACCGCGAGGCCACGGTCGTGGTGAGGGACAACGGCCGGGGGCTCGACCCCGTGCACCGCGAGCGAGTCTTCGGTCTCTTCGAGAAGCTCGACCCGCGGGCCGAGGGAACGGGCGTGGGCCTGGCCGTGGTCAAGCGGATCGTCGAGAGCCACGGCGGCACGGTGTCCCTCGACTCGAGGGGGCCCGGCTGCGGGACCGAGGTGCGGGTCACCCTGCCCCTGCCCCCGGCGGCGAGCGGGGTGGCGACTGGGACGGAGGTCGACGCCGCTACGGCAGAGGCTCGGCGTCCTCCGGAATGAGGGACTCGGGCAGCGGGGCGTCGAGGAACTTCAGGCCCAGACGCTGGACTCCGTCCTGCCCCTGGCCCTGGCCGGTCGAGACGTAGGTCACCTCGGCCCGGGTCACGTACGCGTCGCCGACCGCGAACTGGATGATCTGGCCCTTGTCGACCGCCATCCGGCTGCGAACGAGCGCCCCGCCGACGGCCAGCGCCTCCGTGGTCGTGTCCTCCGTCTGGCCCGCGGGCTCGCGCCAGCTGGTGATGCGCGACAGCTTCACGGCCAGGGTCGCCTGGAAGCGCCGGAACTCGCGGCGCTCGCCCGAGGCCGCGCGCTGCTCCGCCGCGCGGTAGATCTCGAGGTTGCCGGGCTTCCCGGCCTGCCGCCACTCCTCGAGGGTCACGATGACCTTCTCGCCGGCCGCCGCCTCGCCCGTGGCCCCGGAGCAGGGCGAGCCGGTGGCGCCCTCGAGGAGCGCCCAGCTCCCGCCGCGGCAGGAGCACCCCTCGCTGTGGAGCTCGATGCGGGTCTGTGGATTCATCCGCTCACCGTGCGGTCATTGTCGCACGAGCGGTGGCTCTCTCGAGGCAGTCGGTGCAGATCCCGTGGGTCGTGCCGGGTCCTCTCGAGTCGGCCTCCTCCGCCTCACGCCACTCGCCCTCCTTCTCGCGGAAGCGGTTGCACCAGGCGCAGACCGTGCGGAGGACGGGTGCCTTCACGCCGCCTTCCCGGTGAGGCCGGAGACCACGCGCTCCAGCTCGGGGAGGGGAAGCGGCTTGTGGAGGAGCGCGTCGGCGCCCCTCCGGCGGGCCTCGGCTTCGATCTCGGGAGACCCGTAGCCGGTGAGGAGGACCACCCGGGTCGCGGGCCACAGGTGGCGCGACAGCTCGATGATGTCGAGACCCTCCACGCCGAAGATGCCGGTCAGCCGCAGGTCTGCGATCACCACGGCGTATTCGGTGTGGGCCAGCAGGGCCTCCGCCTCCTCCTTCTCGGCGGCGGCGTCGACCTCCCAGCCGCATTCGCGGAAGTAGTCGGAGAGGGCAAAGCGGATCGCGGCCTCGTCGTCGATGATCAGGAGTCGGCGTTGCTCGGACACGACAGCAGATGCCAGCACGGTTCGTGCCAGCGTCCGGCTGCCGAGGGGAATCCGGCGGGGCCCCGAAATGCCTCCAGGAGAGAGGCTTGCGCGGAGACCTCCGGGAGACGGGGTGAGCCGGTCCCGATGACGGACGGCGGGCGCCCAGATTACGGACGGTCGGAGGAGCGGGGGAGGAAGATCCCGAACTTCTTGATCTTCTGGTAGAGGGTGCTCCGGGGGATCCCGAGCCGGTGTGAGGCCTCGGCCACGCGCCCGCCGAGATCCTGGAGCACGCGGGCGATGTGCTCTCTCTCCAGCTCCTCCAGGGTCAGGGCCGAGCCCGGCGCCATGTCCGAGGAGGGCGCCCCGGGGCCCTCGAAGCGGAGCTCTCCCGCCTCGATGACGTCGCTGCCACCCAGCAGGAGAGCCCGCTCGAGCACGTTGCGGAGCTCCCTGACGTTGCCCGGCCAGGCGTAGCGGCCCAGTCGCTCCTCGGCCCCCGCCGACAGCCGGAGGCCACGCCGCCCCAGATCGGCAGCCAGGCCTTCGAGCAGCTCACGGGCGAGGATGGGGATGTCCTCGGGCCGCTCGCGCAGGGGCGGCACCCGGAGGGGAATCGTGCTGATGCGGTAGTAGAGATCGCTTCGGAACCTCTTCTCCCGGGCCAGCCTGGCGAGGTCCTGGTGAGTGGCGGCGATGAGCTGGACGTCGACCTGCCGGTCGCGCACCTCCCCCAGACGGCGGAACCGTTTCTCCTCCAGGACCTTCAGCAGCTTGGGCTGCACCTGGGGATCCAGGTCGCCGATCTCGTCGAGGAAGACCACCCCGCGGTGGGCCACCTCGAGGAGGCCGGGCTTGGAGGAGACCGCGCCGGTGTAGGCACCCTTCTCGTGGCCGAACAGCTCCGTCTCGAGGAACTCGCGGCTGAGGCCGGCGCAGTTCATGTCGACCAGGGGCTCGTCCGCGCGGGGTCCGTTGCGGTGCAGCCACCTGGCCAGGACTCCCTTGCCGCTGCCCGTCTCGCCCTCGATGAGGATGGGGCTGCTCGACGCGGCCACGCGACGAGCCTCCTCCGCGAGGCGGCGGATGGGCGCCGACGTTCCCCCGAAGGGATCGACCGCCTCGCGGGCCTGTCGCGTCCGCCCGGCGATCTGGCGGCGCCGCTCGCGCTGGCTCTCGAGGAGGCGACGCAGCAGGACCAGGAGCGCGGGAAGCTCGACCGGCTTGGCCAGGAACTGATCCGCCCCCTCCTTGACCGCCCGGACCGCGAGGTCGATCGAGGCGTGACCGGTGAGGACCACCACCGGCAGCGAGGCGTCGATCTCGCGGAGCCGGGGGAGGAGGTCGAGCGCGGTGCCGTCGGGCAGCATGTGGTCGAGGACGACGGCGTCCGGCCGCCCCTCGCGGATGGCCTTCTCGGCGGAGGCCACGGAGTCGGCCTCGTCGACCTCGAGACCCTCGTTCTCGAGGAAGTCCCGCACCCCGAAGCGGATGCCGGGCTCGTCGTCGACGATCAGGATCCTGGGCACTGTGTCTTCCCCTCGTCCGGACGGAGTATCGCACGGGCGGCACGGAGGGTGTAGCATGATGGGACGGAGTTCCAGAATGAGCCAGGGCAACCGGGCGGTCGTGCTTCTGGTCGAGGACGATCCGGACCACGCGGAGCTGGTGGCCCGGGCCCTCGCCGAGGACGACGATCGCGTGCGCCTCGTGCACCTCACCAACGGTGACTCCGCGCTCCAGTACCTCGAGCGCAACGGCGCCTGGGTCGATCCGGACATGAGCCCGCGCCCGGACCTGATCCTCCTCGACCTCCGCCTGCCCGGGATCGGCGGGGGCGAGGTCCTCGACCGCATCCGGGCGGTCCCCTCCCTGTGCGAGATCCCGGTGGTCATCCTCTCCACCTCCCGGACCCGGGAGGACCTGGCGGTGGCCGCGGGGGGACGGGCCGACGCCTGCGCGGTGAAGCCCATGGACGGCGAGGGCTTCCGCGAGCTGGTCCGTGAGCTCGTCTCGTCGTGGATCACCGTGGAAGGCCCGAGGGTCTGAGAGCACGGGATGAGCCCCTGGCGCGTCGTCGCGGTGATCGTGGGCGTGTTGGGCGCCAGCGTCGGCGCCCTCGTGGGTGGGGAGGGAGACGACACCCTCCGCGTGATGTCGTTCAACGTGCGCCTCGGCGTGGCCGACGACGGCGCGGACTCCTGGGAGCACCGCCGGGCGCTCCTGGCGCGGACGGTCCAGGACTTCGACCCCGACCTGCTCGGCACCCAGGAGACCTGGCCGTTCCAGGCCGAGTACCTCCTCGAGCAGCTGCCGGGCCGGGAGTACGTGGGCTGGCCACGGCAGCCGGGGAACGAGAAGGACGGGGAGGAGTGCGGCATCCTCTTCCGCTCCGCTCGCTTCGAGAAGCTGGACGCGGGTCAGCTCTGGCTGAGCGAGACCCCCGAAGCGCCCGCCAGCAAGAGCTGGGACTCGTCCCTGCCTCGCGTCGTGACCTGGGTCAAGCTGCGTCAGAAGGCGAGCCCCGGCAGGGTGCTGTGGTTCTTCAACACCCACTTCGACCACCGTGGGGCGGAGGCTCGTCGCCAGTCGGCGCTGCTCCTGCGGAGGCGGCTCCTGGACCTCGGGCCCTCCGCCACCTGGATCGTCACCGGGGACTTCAACTGCGCGGAGGACAGCCCGCCCTACCGGGAGCTGATGGGGCAGGGGAGCGACGGCCTGATCGTCGTCGACTCCTACCGCGCCGCTCACCGGGAGCGGGGTGACGACGAGGGGACCGCCCACGCCTTCAAAGGCCATCGCTCCGGCGGCCGCATCGACTGGATCCTCCACTCACCGGCGCTGTCGACGGTCTCCGCCTCGATCGACCGCACCGAGGAAGGGGGACGCTTCCCCTCGGATCACTTCCCGGTGACCGCGGTCGTCCGCTGGAAGGACTGATCTCCCCCATCGCCACTGGCCGCCACCGCGAAACGCTGCCGTCCGGGAGGCCAGCCCGGGCTGTCTCCCCTCCGCCGGATGGGGGCCTTGATGGAACGGGAAGCGGTGAATCGTTGAGCCATGGCGATTCCCCCGGGCTCAGTCTGCACGAGAGATCCCGGCGGCAGCGTCGACCGGCCCCGTCGAGGGACCTGCCGCTCGGATCGGTGTAACCCGAAGCATCGACACCGCACGTCGCGGGGAGAGCGCTCACCTCGTCGAGAAGGGAATCCCGGTGATCGGCCACCTGGGGGAGCCCCGGTGGGGGCGTTCTGCCGAAGCCGGTGGTGGACAAGCTCTCCCGCCTGAACGCCGAGCGTTTCTCTTCCGACCCCTGGGCACGAGCGAGAGCTGACCCGGACGCGGGGCCGAGGTCAGGGGTCTCCTTCGGGGGCCTCGCGTTTCGCGACGGGCTCCTCAGGGGGCAGGGGGCAGGGCGAGGGGCTTCGGGCGCGCAGCCAGTCCCAGGCGGGGCTTCGGCTCGGTGGGGCGCCGCGGAGATAGGTCGCCTCCAGGCGGCGGACCTCCTCGCGGTAGGCCCGCGCCCGGCGGCCGCTCGCCCGGCCGCTGCCCACGTGGTAGGCGCTCGTAGCCTGATCGAGATCCCCTCCGACCTCCTCGAGGAGCAGCGAGAACCAGTAGACGAGAGCACGCGTCGCCATCCAGGGGTCGGTGTAGTCGTCCTCGGCGAGACCGAAGTCGGCTCGCCCGCGCAGGTGGAGCACCCGGATGCGGGAGCGCATGTAGTCCGAGGCCTGGGCGATCCCCACATCGCGGCTTCCGTCCTGGTTCTCGTTCACGGCGCGATGCTGGAACCAGGACTCGAGCATGGCGATGGCCTTGAGTCGATTGGCGACGGCTTCGAGGGGCAGATCCTGGCGCTCCCCGGGACGATACGACAGGACACGGCAGTCGATCATCCCCAGGACGGCCATGGCGCGCATCGGCTGGGGCACGAGGTCCCAGTCCTCGGCGTCCATGTGCGACCAGACCCCGGGCCCGTGCAGCAGGTGCCGGTAGCGGTCATGCATGGCCCTCAGACCTTTCTCGCGCAACGGAGAGCCGATGGGATCCCAGTTGTAGAAGAACATCCGCCGCCACTGAAAGACGTCCGTGCGCACCACCTCGCCGGTGAGGATCACGGCCTTGGCCTGCCAGCCCTCCATCTCGGTGGCCTCGACAAGCGTGAGATCCACCGGTGGGAGGCGGGGCTGCGGCGGATCGGGCCAGAGCTCCTGGGCGAGATCGGGGGGGACGATGGCGTCTGGCGGGCGCAGGAGATGGATCAGCAGCAGGAGCAGGGCCGAGCGGCGAACCCGGCGGACCCATCGGGCCGCCGTTCCCTCGCGGCTACGGCCCGCTTGACCCTCGAGACGGCTGGGGGCGACGAGCTCGCCGGAGACTCCGGTGGGATCGCCCGGCTCCATCTCCCGGGGTCCTTCCGTCGCGGGATGGGGCGCGGGGACTCCCGCTTCAGCGGGAGGCTGCCGCCTGAGGCGCCGGTCGGTCCCTGGGCACCGACTCCGGAGGCCCGAGGATGCGACGCAGGTGCTCGGCCTGGGCGGGGTTCACGAGCCGCGCGCCCTTCTCGACGAGCTTCCGGGTGCACTCCGGCGAAGAGCACCAGAGCCGGATCTCGCCCAACTCGAGCTCAAAGGTCATTCGGCACCTCCACACGACTGCGTTTCTGACAGGTGGAGGGAGAAGGAGCTTCCTAGGAGGGTGCGATTACATTACGCCACCCCGGTCCAGGGGCTCAAGCGGAAAGGCGCCCTGGGGAAGAAAAAGCCACACAAGCGTTCACCGACGACACGAAATGGGCATAGGTAAGGGTGACCGACACCAGGAGGCCGGTCGATGCCGCTACTCGAGGACCCCGTCGTCGAAGATGACGACGCCCGTCGCGACCGTCCGGTGGACCCGCAGGCCCGGCAGCGCGCCCTCGGGGCCGGCCAGGGGATCCGCGGAGACGACGATCCAGTCGGCCGGCCCGCCCACGGCGAGGGGCGGGCGGGCCGCGCCGCCCCCGCTTGTCAGGCGGCTCGTGAAGAGGCGGAGACCCTCCAGACGGCTCAGACGATTCACCGGCTGCCAGCCGCCGGGCGGCGCGCCTTCGGGGCTCTGACGCGTGACGGCGGCGTGGACGTGGCGGAAGATCGACTCCGGCATGCCGAACTCGTCGGTGGAGCCGACGAGGCGGGCGCCTCCCCGGAGGAGACGTCCGAACGCGTAGACCCGGTCGGCCCCGTCCTCCCCCACGCGCGCCTCCTCCATGGTGTGGCCGCCGGTGTCGGGCCAGACGAAGCCCGGTTGCACCACCAGAGCCACGCCGAGACGCGCGGCGCGGGCGATGTCGGCCTCGGAGGCGTAGGAGAAATGCTCGACGCGCAGGCGTCGCGGGTCGAGGGAAGGTCGGTCGGTGAGGACCGCCTCGTAGGCGTCGAGCACGCTGGCGACCGCGGCGTCGCCGATGGCGTGAGTGGCCACGTCGAGCCCGCCGTCCAGGGCGCGCCGCGCCCACCGCTCGATGGACTCCCGGTCCATGCGCGGCACGCCGTGCGTCGCCGGGTCGTCCGCGTACGGGTGACTGAGGGCCGCCCCCCGGCTGCCGAGAGCGCCGTCGGCGAAGAGCTTCAGGTGCGTCACGTGGAGCCGCGGAGAGATCTCGCGGGGACCCAGGAGCACTCGCTCGGCGAGCGCGCTGGGGGCGGGGATCATCAGGCTCACGCGCACGGGCAGCGGCTCCTCGGCGTCCGCCCGCGTCAGGAGATCGAGGAAGCGCTCGAGCGAGGCCTCGAGATCGACGAGGCCGGGTGGCGAGAGGAAGCCGGCGTCGTCCGCCTCGGTCACGCCTCGTGCGACGAGCGAGTCGACCGCCTTGCGAAAGGCAGCGATCACGTCGGCCTCGGCCAGCGGCGGCACCCGGGCGAGCAGCGGCTCGTTCGCCCGCTCGAGCAGAGCCCCCGCGGGCGCTCCGTCCTCGCCCCTCAGGACCCGCGAGCCCGGGGGCTCGGCGCCCGCGGCGGGCGCGAAGCTCAAGGCCGCGCGGTTGGCCCAACCCGCGTGGCCGTCCACCCGCGCGAGCAGCACCGGGTTGTCGGGGCACGCCCGGGTCAGCGGCTCGTGCCCCGGAAGCGCCGACTCTCCCCAGACCGCCTGGCTCCAGCCGGCCCCGGTGACCCAGGCCCCGGTCGGCGCCCGTCGGCAGCGCTCGGCGAGGGCCGCCGCGATCTCGCCCCTGTCCAGACCGGTCAGATCCGCCAGCAGCGCGCCCGCCCGCTCGCGGTTGAGGAGCGTCAGACCCAGGTTGAGCAGGTGCACGTGGTGGTCCTTGAAGCTGGGCATCAGCGTGCGTCCGGCGAGGTCGAGCTCTCGCGTGTGGGCGCCCCGCAAGCGCCGAACATCCGCCCGCGTGCCCAGGGCGAGCACCACATCGCCGGCGAAGGCGGCCGCCTCGACCCGGGGCCGGGCCGGGTCGAGGGTCAGCACGGGACCGCCGTGGACGATCCAGTCGGCCTCGGGAGCCTGCGCGGCCAGGCCCTGAGCCGCGGCCAGGGCCACGATGAGGGCCGGTCTCAGGATGCGCGTTCTCACTCCTGGCGTCCCAGCCTGCTCGTGAACGCGTACACGGGCACCGCGGCGAGGAGGAGCACGAAGCCCCAGAGGAGGGCCTCGCGCCCCGCGCCGAAGAGCGCCCACAGCGAGTAGGCGGCCCCGAGGACGCCGGCGACGGCGAGCCAGGCGGCCCCTCGGCCGAAGCCGGGCAGCCGTCCCCGTCGCATGAGGTCGAGGAGGGCGAGGCTGCACACGAGGTAGGCGACGAGGCAGGCCGTGGTCGAGAGCAGGATCATGAAGGTGAAGATCTCGACCATGGTCGAGTGGGCGTTGGCCAGAACCAGCAGGGTCACGAGGCCGCTCGTGAAGATGAAGGCGAAGGCGGGCGTGCCCCGCCGCGACTCGCGGGCGAAGACCTTCGGGAAGACGCCGTCCCGGGCCATGGCCCAGGGCAGCTCGCCCTGGAGGAGGATCCAACCGTTGAGGGCGCCGAAGGCGCTGATGGCCGCGAAGACCACGACGAGGGTGGCCGCGCCCTCGCCCCACAGCGGACGGACGGCGTCGGCGAACGGGGCGTTGGAGCGGGCGAGATCCGCGGCGGGGACGATGAGGAGGACCACACTGCAGGCGAGGGCGCAGATCAGGGCGGTGACGACGGTCCCGACCATGGTGGCCCGAGGGACGGTCCTCTCGGGACTCTCGACCTTGTCCGCGGGCACGGTGGCGGACTCGAGGCCGAGAAGGGCCCAGAGGGTGAGCGTCGCCGCGGCGGTCGTCCCGTCGAGGCTGAGGGGAGGTCCCCCGGCGAAGCCCGGCAGCGGGTGGCGCAGGAAGACGAGGCCGACCCCGAGAAGCGCCACCGCCAGAAGCGGAAGCAGCTTGAGGACGGTCGTCACCGCCTGCACCCACCCGGCCGCTCGCACGCCGACGCAGTTGACGAAGGTGAGCAGCCACAGGAGCGCGAGCGTGACCGCGACCGACGCCCCCGGGACGCGCGCGATGGCGGGAACGAGCGTGCTCAGGTAGCTCACCCCGCCGGTGGCGATGGCGGCGTTGCCGACCCAGACCGAGATCCAGTAGCCCCACGCCACGACGAAGGCGGGCAGCGGGCCGAACGCCGCCCGGGTGTAGACGTAGAGCCCGCCGTCGCGCGGGAAGGCGCGGCTCAGGGCGGCGAAGACGAGAGCGAGGAGCACCGCGCCGGCCGCGGAGAAGAACCAGCCGGTCAGGCTGTTGACCCCGTAGGGTGCCAGGGAGGCGGGCAGGAGGAAGACGCCGGAGCCGATCATGTTGCCCACGACGAGGGCCACGGCCATCCAGAAGCCGAGCCGTCCCGTCGCCTTCGCCGACACGGGAGCAGGGGAGGCGCTCACGCGGTGCTCTCCAGAGCGAGGGCGAGCCCCTGGCCCACGCCGACGCACAGGCTCACGAGGGCGCGGCGGGCCCCGCGGCGCCTCATCTCGAGGAGCGCGGTTGTGCACAGGCGCGCCCCGCTCGCGCCCAGCGGGTGGCCCAGCGCGATCGCCCCCCCGTTGGGGTTGACGAAGTCGGCGTCGTCGGGGAGCCCCAGCTCGCGCGAGCACGCGAGCACCTGCGCCGCGAACGCCTCGTTGATCTCGATCAGGTCGTATTCGGTGAGAGCGCGTCCCTGTCGCGCCAGGAGCTTGCGGATGGCGGGCACCGGCCCGAACCCCATGGTGCGGGGGGGCACGCCGGCGCTGGCCATGCCCGAGACCCGGGCCAGGGGCTCGAGGCCGTGCCGGGCCGCCGCCTCCTCGGAGGCCAGGAGGAGGGCGCCGGCGCCGTCGTTGATGCCCGAGGCGTTTCCGGCGGTGATGGTCGCTCCCGGACCGAGGAGGGGCTTCAACCGCCCGAGGGCCGCGAGGGTCGTGTCCGGGCGCGGGTGCTCGTCGCGCTCGACCACGAGGGACTGCTTGCCCGCTCTCACCGGCACGGGCGTCAGCTCCTCTGCCATCAGCCCCGCGGCGCGCGCCCTCTCGGCACGCTGCTGGCTGCGCAGGGCGTAGGCGTCCTGGTCGGCCCGGTCGATCCCGTGCTCGCGGGCCAGGTTCTCCGCGGTCTCCGTCATGGAGTCGACGCCGTACCTCTCCTTCATCAGCGGGTTCACGAAGCGCCAGCCGAGGGTCGTGTCCTCCAGCCTCTGGTCCCGGCCGAAGGGCGCGCCGGCCTTGCCCACCACGAAGGGCGAGCGGGTCATGCTCTCGACCCCGCCGGCCAGGACCAGATCGGCCTCCCCGAGCCGGATCGCGCGGGCGGCCTGCCCGACGGCGTCGAGACCGGAGGCGCACAGGCGGTTCACCGTGATGCCGGGCACGGAGTCGGGTAGGCCCGACAGGAGGACGGCCATGCGGGCGACGTTGCGGTTGTCCTCGCCGGCCTGGTTGGCGCAGCCGAGGATGACCTCGTCCACGGCGGCCCAGTCGACGCCCGGGTGGCGCTCGATCAGCGCGGCGAGGGGAACGGTGGCGAGATCGTCGGTCCGCACGGGAGCGAGCGCCCCTCCGTAGCGGCCAAAGGGGGTGCGAACGGCGGCGCAGACGAAGGCGTGTCTCATGGATCAGCCGTCGGCGGTGCGGGCGACGGCCGCGGCGGCCTCTTCGATGGACCGCCCGGCGTCGCGCAGCGCGGGGAGGATCTCCTTCAAGGCGCGCTCCCGGACGCCCCTGCCGAAGGGCATGCCCACGTTGAGGGCGGCGAGGGCGCGACCCTGGCGGTCACGGACGGGCACCGCGATCGAGCACAGACCGAGCTCCAGCTCCTGCAGGACCAGGGAGTAGCCCTGGGCCCGCACGCGGAGGACCTCGGCCCTGAGAGCACGCCGGTCGTGGACGGTGTGAGGGGTCAACGGGCGGGTGGGGGTCCGGGCGAGCCACTGGTCGAGGGCGTCGTCGGGAAGTCCCGCGAGGAGCACGCGGCCCATCGAGGCCGCGAACGCCGGCAGTCGCGCGCCCACGCCGAGGGAGATGGCCATGACGCGGCGGACGGGCACGCGCGCCACGTAGACGATGTCGGTGTCGTCGAGGACGGTGAGGGAGCAGGACTCGCCCACCTGCTGAGCCAGCGTCTCCATGAAGGGCAGCGCGAGCTCGGGGAGACCGAGGGACGACAGGTAGCCGAAGCCCAGCTCGAGGATCCGTGGCGTCAGGAAGAACTGCCGCCCCTTCTGTCCGACGTATCCGAGGCGCGCGAGCGTCAGAAGGCTCCGCCGCACGGTGGCCCGGGACAGGCCCGTCCGTTCGGCCAGATCGGAGAGGGTGGGGGACGGGTGGTCCTCGTCGAAGGAGCGGATGACCTCGAGGCCCCGGGCGAGGGACTGCACGAAGTCGGGACTCTGTTCGAAGCGGGCGTGGACCGTGGCCATGACGGACCCTCGAGACGCCGTTGACAAGGTGCTGGCGCGGGATTGTAATAGCGTTCGCTATACGAATCAACGTTCGTATAGCGAACATCAGGGAGTCGGCCGGACGATGACCTCCGAGAGGCGCGACGTTCTCCACAGCTGGTGCGTCCAGGCGGAGTGGGACGCCCCCACGGTGACCGGGGGTGCGGGCGCCTTCTTCCGGGACGAGCAGGGCCGCCGCTACCTGGACATGAGCAGCCTGGCGGAGTGCGTGTCGCTCGGCCACCAGCACCCCGCGGTGGTCCGGGCGATCCGGGATCAGGCGGAGAAGCTGTGCTTCGTCACCGCGGCCTGGGGCGCCGAGCCGCGGGCGCGTCTGGCCGAGCGGCTGCTCGAGAAGTCGGGCTACGCCGGGGGGCGGGTCTTCTTCACGCTCGGGGGAGCCGACGCGAACGAGCACGCGGTGAAGCTCGCGCGGCAGGCGAGCGGAAAGACCCGGGGTTGGGTGGTGGGGCGCGACCGCTCCTATCACGGCGCGAGCTACGCGACGATGGCCTTCTCCCGGGACGCCCGCACGCAGCACCTCGTGGACCCCGCCGAGTGGCGGGCCCTCCACGTCCCGCCCCCCTACGCCTACCGCTGCCCCTTCGGCTCGGCCACCGAGGACGAGTGCGCCGAGCGGGCCGCCCGCAGCGTCGGGGAGGCGATCGACGCTCGGGGCGCCGCAGAGGTGGCGGCCGTCCTGATGGAGCCGAACGCCGGCACCAACGGGATCGTCGCGCCGGAGCGCTACTGGCCCCTCCTGCGGGAGGAGACCCGGCGCCGGGGCGTCCTCCTCATCGCCGACGAGGTGATGAGCGCCTTCGGACGCTGCGGCGACTGGTTCGCCTGGCAGCGCCACGGCGAGGCCGGGCGTCCGGACATCATGGCGCTGGCCAAGGGCCTCACCGGCTCCCACATCCCCCTGGGCGCGGTGGTGCTGTCCCGCGAGGTCGCCGCCCGGATCGAGAACGAGATGCTTCCCACCGGCCTCACCTACTGCGGTCACCCGCTCGCCTGTGCCGCCGGCGTGGCGGCGGTCCAGGCCTACGAGGACGAGGGCCTCATCGAGCGGTCCCGGACGCTCGGTGCCCGGATGCTGGCCAGGCTCCGGGACGTCCAGGAGCGCGTGCCCGCGATCGGGGACGTGCGCGGCGGGCACGGTCTGTTCGCGGTGGTGGAGCTGGTGAAGGACCGGGCGACGCGGGAGCCGGTCGCGCCCTGGCCGCAGGTCCACCCCTCGCTCCGGTCCTTCGTCGAGAGGGGGCGGCAGGAAGGGGTGTCCTTCGCGGTGCAGGGCAACCTCGTCATCCTCGCGCCTCCCCTCGTGATCGGGGAGGCGGATCTCGTGGACGCGCTCGCGCTGATGGAGCGCCTGCTCAGGGAGCTGTCGTGGTCATGACCTTCAAGCTGACGTACTCGACGATGTTCGATCCCCCCGAGGAGATGCACACGCGGTTCGAGGCCGCGCTCGACGAGGTGCGGGAGGGACTCGGGGCGACCCACGCCCTCTACGTGGACGGCCGCGATGTCGCTACCGCCCGGACCTGGGAGCCGACGAGCCCGGTCGACCGGCGCGTGGTCCTCGGTCACTTCGCCCTCGGCGACGCCACCGACGTCGAGCGTGCAGTGGCCGCGGCCAGGGGGGCCTTCCCGGGCTGGAGGGCGACGCCGCCCGCAGATCGAGCTCGGCTGATGAAGCGCGTGGCGGAGCTCCTGGAGGAGCGGGTCTTCACGATCGGGGCCGCCCTCGCCCTGGAGGTGGGGAAGAACCGCATGGAGGCCCTGGGCGAGACCCAGGAGACGGCCGACTTCTTCTCCGGCTACGCGGCGGAGGTGGAGCGCAACCAGGGCTACGACCACGTCCTGCCCGACGATCCGCTTCCCGGGTTCCGCTCCCACAACCGCAGCGTGATGAAGCCCTACGGGGTGTGGGGCGTCATCACCCCCTTCAACTTCCCCCTCGCCCTGGCCGGGGGGCCGGTCGCCGCCGCCCTCGTGACCGGCAACACCGTGGTCCTCAAGGGCGCCACCGATACGCCCTGGGCCGGCCGCTTTCTCGCCGAGTGCCTCCGCGATGCGGGCGTGCCCCCCGGCGTCTTCAACTACGTGATGGGCCCCGGGCGGGTGGTGGGGGAGGCCCTGGCCGCTCACCCGGACCTCGCGGGCCTGACCTTCACCGGCTCACACGAGGTCGGGATGGGTCTCTACCGCAAGATGGCCGGCGGCAAGTACCCACGACCCTGCGTCACCGAGATGGGGGGCAAGAACCCCTGCGTCGTGACCGCGCGGGCCGACCTGGAGCGGGCCGCGACCGGCATCGTGCGCTCCGCCTACGGTCTCACCGGACAGAAGTGCTCCGCGCTGTCGCGGGTGTACGTCGAGGAGGACGTGGCCGACGCCCTCGTCGCGAAGGTGATCGAGAAGACCGAGGCCATCCGCGTGGGCGACCCCGGCGTGCGGGAGAACTGGATGGGCCCCGTCATCAACGAGGGGGCGGCGGGGAAGTACGAGCGCTACTGCTCCGAGCTCCGGGAGCACGGGGGTCGGATCCTCGTAGGAGGAGCGCGGCTCGCCGAGGGCCCCCTCGTCCATGGCCACTTCGTGGCGCCCACGGTGGCGGAGGCCCCCCCGGACCACCCGCTCTTCCGGGAGGAGATGTTCCAGCCGATCGTGATGGTGGCGCGGGTGAAGGACCTCCACGAGGGCCTGGCCCGTGCCAACGACACCACCCTCGGCCTGACCGCCGGCTGCTACGGCGACGACGAGGACGCGGGGTACTTCCTCGACCGCATCGAGGCCGGGGTGACCTACGTCAACCGGCCCCAGGGCGCCACCACCGGGGCCTGGCCCGGCTACCAGCCCTTCGGTGGGTGGAAGGGGTCGGGATCCACCGGCAAGGCCATCGGGTCCGTGTACTACCTGCCGCTCTACCTGCGGGAGCAGTCGCAGACCGTGGTCGAGTGAGCCATGCCCGAGCTGAGCCTGCGCGAGGCGATCGCCGAGCACGTGCGTGACGGCCAGACGCTGGCCCTCGAGGGCTTCACGCACCTCATCCCGTTCGCCGCCGGCCACGAGGTCGTCCGCCAGGGCCGCCGCGACCTCCACCTCGTGCGCATGACGCCCGATCTCGTCTACGACCAGATGATCGGGGCCGGCTGCGCGCGCGCCCTCACCTTCTCGTGGGGCGGCAACCCCGGCGTCGGATCGCTCCACCGGCTGCGCGACGCGGTCGAGAACGGCTGGCCCCGTCCCCTGGCGATCCACGAGCACGCCCACGCGGGCATGGCGGCGGCGTACACGGCGGGGGCCTCGAACCTGCCCTTCGGCGTTCTCCGCGGGTACCTCGGGACCGACCTGCCGGGTGTCAACGACGAGATCCGCACCGTGACCTGCCCGTACACGGGCGAGAGGCTGGCCACCGTCCCCGCCCTGCGGCCCGACGTGACGATCCTCCACGCCCAGAGGGCTGACCGGCGGGGGAACGTGCTCATGCGGGGGATCGTCGGCATTCAGAAGGAGGCGGCCCTGGCCGCCCGCGTGCTCCTGGTGACGGTGGAGGAGATCGTGGACGACCTCCGGGCCACCCTGAACGCCCTCGTCCTGCCGCACTGGGTGGTCACCGCGTTCGCCTGCGTGCCGGGCGGGGCGTGGCCGTCCTACGCGCAGGGGCACTACGTCCGGGACAACGCCTTCTACCAGACCTGGGACGCCATCGCCCGGGACCGTCAGTCCTTCGGGAGATGGATGGAGCACCACGTGCTCGGCACCGCCGACCACGCCGCCTTCCTACGCTCGCTCGAGGCCGAGTCGGCCCCGGCCCAAGGGGAGGCGGTGCGGTGAGCGCGCCTCGACCCTGGACTCCCGACGAGATGATGACGGTGGCCGCCGCCCGCCTGCTGTGGGACGGCTGCGTCTGCTTCGTGGGCATTGGCCTCCCCTCCGCGGCCGCGAACCTGGCCCGCCACACCCACGCCCCCGAGATCGTCCTGGTCTACGAGTCGGGCACGATCGGGACGCGGCCCGACGTCCTGCCCCTCTCGATCGGGGACGGCGAGCTGGCCGAGACCGCGACCGCGATCGTGTCCCTGCCCGAGGTCTTCGCCTACTGGCTCCAGGGCGGGCGCGTCGACGTCGGCTTCCTGGGCGCCGCCCAGATCGATCGCTTCGGCAACCTCAACTCCACGGTGATCGGGGAGTACGCCCGGCCGAGGACGCGCCTGCCGGGGGCGGGCGGCGCCCCCGAGATCGCCACTCACGCCAAGCAGACGTTCGTCGTGCTCAAGCAGTCGCCCCGCTCGTTCGTCCCGGAGCTCGATTTCGTGACGAGCGCCGGCTTCCTCGAGGGGCACGGGAGCCGGTCGCGGTCCGGAGCGCCCGGCGCGGGCCCCCGTGTCGTGATCACCGACCTCGGCCTGCTGAAGCCGGAGGCGGGCTCCGAGGAGCTCGTTCTCGCGTCCCGCTACGAGAACGTCGACTTGGACGAGGCCCGGCGGGCCGCCGGCTGGCCCCTGAGGACGGCCGACCCGGTCCACGTCGTCGCCCCGCCCACCGACGCCGAGCTGCGCATCCTCCGCGACCTGCACGAGCGCACGCGCCGCGCGCACAGCCGACCGGCTCCCCTGCCGGTCTGAAGGATTCCCGCGATGAAGAACTCCCACATCCGCACCGAGCTGCCGGGGCCCAGGGCCCGCGCCCTCCTCGAGCGGGACAAGCCGGTCAGCTCACCGGCCTACCCGCGTGACTATCCCTTCGTGATGTCCCACGGCCGGGCCGCCGAGGTCTGGGACGTGGACGGCAACCGCTTCCTCGACTTCGCCGCCGGCATCGCGGTGTGCGCCACCGGCCACGCCCACCCGACGGTCGTCCAGGCGGTCAAGGAGGCCGCCGACCGCTTCCTGCACATCAGCTCCGACTACTGGCACGAGGGCCAGGTCCGTCTCTCGGTGCGCCTCGCTGCCCTCGCCCCGATGGGGGAGCCGGCCATGGTGTTCCTGGCCCAGTCGGGCACCGAGAGCGTCGAGGGGGCGCTCAAGCTCGCGCGCTTCGTGACGGGCCGCCCCCGCTTCCTCGGCTTCCTCGGGGGCTTCCACGGGCGGACGATGGGCTCGCTCTCCTTCACCTCGAGCAAGCACACGCAGCAGAAGGGCTACTTCCCGACCATGCCGGGCGTGACGCACGTGCCCTACCCCAATCCGTACCGGCCTCTCTTCGCGGGGGAGGACCAGGGGAAGGCCGTGCTCGACTACATCGAGCACGTGCTCTTCGCAGGGGCGGTGCCGCCGAGCGAGGTCGCCGCCGTCCTCGTCGAGCCGATCCAGGGCGAGGGCGGCTACATCGTCCCGCCGGACGGGTTCCTCCAGGGACTGCGCGCGCTGTGCGACCGGCACGGCATCCTCCTGATCCTCGACGAGGTCCAGTCGGGCGTGGGACGCACGGGGAAGATGTTCGCGAGCCAGCACTGGGGCGTGGCCCCCGACATCATGACCCTGGCCAAGGGCCTGGGGTCGGGTCTCCCCATCGGGGCGGTCGTCGCGAAGGCGCGGGTGATGGAGAGGTGGACTCGTGGCGCCCACGGCAACACCTACGGCGGGAACCCCCTCTGCTGCGCCGCCGCCCTCGCCACCCTCGACCTCGTGGAGCGCGAGTACGCGGCGAACGCCGCCGCGGTGGGGGACTACTTCATGGACCGACTGAGAGAGCTCCAGGATCGCCACCACGTGATCGGCGAGGTCCGGGGTCGGGGCCTGATGATAGGGATGGAGCTCGTACGGGATCGCACGTCGCGCGTGCCCTTCCGCGAGCTGGCAGACGCCGTCCTCCACCGTGCCTTCCACAACGGCCTCATCCTGCTGTCCTGCGGCGCCAGCACCGTCCGCTTCATGCCACCGCTGCTGATCACCAGGGCCGACGTCGACGAGGCGCTGTCCATTCTCGAGCCGAGCCTGATCGAGGCGTTGACGGGTTCGACCCCGGCCGACCGGGGGACGCACCGAGACGAGGGAGGCGACGCGTGAAGGAGCTGGCCGGTCATCGCTACGTGGTGCTCGGATCGGGACGGCAGGGCACCGCCGCCGCCTACGACCTGGCCCGCTTCGGGGAGGCCAGGTGCATCGTCCTCGCCGACGCGCGTCTCGAGACTGCCCGCCGGGCGGCGTCACGGGTCAACGAGCTCGTCGGCCGGAAGGTGGCGGAGTCGGCCACGGTCGACGCCTCCGATGCCGCCTCGCTGCAGGCCGTCCTGAATGGCGCCGACGTGGCGCTGAGCGCCGTGCCCTTCCCCCTCAATCTCGGCATCACGCGGGCCTGCATCGCCTCGGGCGCCAGCCTGTGCGACCTGGGGGGAAACACCGACGTCGTGTGGGCGCAGCTCGATCTCGACGACGCGGCCCGAGAGGCGGGCGTGAGCGTGGTCCCCGACTGCGGCATGGGACCCGGGCTTATCAACCACATGGGCACGTACGTCATGGAGCGGCTGGACTATCCCCGCGAGGTCTACCTCTACGACGGGGGTCTGCCGCAGCATCCGGTGGAACCCTGGCGTTACGGACTCACGTTTCACGTGAACGGCCTCACCAACGAGTACGATGGCGCGGCCACGTTCATCCGCGACGGAAAGCTGGTGCAGGTGCCCACGCTCACCGAGCTCGAGACGCTGGAGTTTCCACCCCTGGGCACGCTCGAGGCGTTCGTGATCTCGGGATGTCTGTCCACGACCTCCCACACGCACCTCGGTCGCCTCGAGCGCTACGAGAACAAGGTCCTTCGCTACCCCGGCCACTTCGCGACCTTCGAGGCCTACAAGCGCCTGGGCCTGTTCTCTGAGGAGCTCGTCGAGGTGGAGGGGCAGACCGTCGTCCCCCGGACCCTGTACCACAGGCTTCTGGAGCCGAAGATCACGGCGCTCCTGATCCAGGACGTGTGCGTCATGCGGGCGGTGGGAGTGGGCGAGAAGGACGGCCAGCCGGCCCGGGTGACGGTGGATCTCGTGGATCGCCACGACGAGGCGACCGGCTTCACCTCGATGGAGCGGCTCACCGGCTGGCACGCCGCCATAGTCATGATCCTGCAGGCCACCGGCCGCATTCCCGCCGGGGCTCACCGCATGGAGCAGGCGGTGAAGGGGGCCGAGGTGATGGCGGAGTTCGAGCGGCGGGGCATTCCCCACAGCGTGAAGTGGGAGTGACAAGGAGGCCACCGCGTGACTACCGTGAGGCACATCTCTTCGGCGTTCACCCTTGCCGCACTCGTTGCCCTCGGAGGCGCGACCCTTCCGGGTGACGATCTCACTGGCTTCGCTCCCCCCTCCGTGGCCCGCCAGAGTGAGGTGGAGAGGGCCCTCCAGGCCATCCCTTCGGCGGAGCGGACGCGGGACTGGCACCGGCGCTTCACCGCCGAGCCCCATCCCGCCGGCTCGGAGGAGAACAACGCGCTGGCCCACTTCGTGGCCGACGAGTGGAGGAAGCAGGGCCTCGAGGACGTGGTCGTCCACCGCTACGACGTCCTCAACACCGCGCCGCGTGAGGTGTCGCTGGTGATGGTCGCCCCCGTCCGCTACGAGGCCAGCCTGCGCGAGGACCCCTACGCCGTCGATCCGGACACGAAGAACCCGCGCGTGAGCCCCGGCTACCTCGGCATGTCCGCCTCGGCCGAGGTGGAGGCTCCCGTCGTCTACGCCCACAGCGGCAACCCGGAGGACTACGCCTACCTGCGCGCGCAGGGGATCGACGTACGGGGGAAGATCGCGCTCGTCCGCTACTCGAACCCCTACAGCTATCGCGGCTTCAAGGCGCTCACGGCCGAGCGGGAAGGCGCCGCCGGCATCCTCATCTACTCCGACCCCGCGGAGGACGGCTTCGCGCAGGGTCCGGTCTTTCCGGACGGCCCGTGGGGTCCCGAGAGCCACATCCAGCGCGGCGCGATCACCTACGACTTCATCGTCCCCGGCGACCCCCTGACCCCGGGCTGGCCGTCGCTTCCGGGGGCGCCCCGGGTGCGCCTCGAGGAGGCCCGGTCGCTGCCCCGGATCGCCGGGCTCCCCCTCTCGTGGAAGGACGCGAAGCCGCTCCTCGAGAACATGGACGGGCCGGTGGCCCCGAAGCAGTGGCAGGGGGCCCTTCCGATCGAGTACCGGCTGGGCGGCGAGCGGGTCCGCGTCCGCATGAAGGTGGACATGGACAACAGCGTCGGTCCCAACCTCGTGGTCGAGGGGCGGATCCGCGGGTCCGAGCTTCCCGACGAATGGGTCGTCCTCGGGAACCACCGTGACGCCTGGGAGTTCGGGGGCGTGGACCCCTCGAGCGGCACGGCCTCGATGATGGAGCTGACCCGGGCCTTCGGAGAGCTCGCGAAGCGGGGGATCCGGCCCCGGCGGACGCTCGTCTTCTGCTCGTGGGACGGCGAGGAGGTCGGTCTCACCGGCTCGACCGAGTGGGGCGAGCACTTCGCCCCCGAGCTCAAGGAGAAGGCGGTGGCCTACCTCAACGTCGACTCGTCGGCAGCCGGGCCCGACTTCCAGCCCCAGGCCATCGGCTCCCTCGCGCCGCTGATCCTCGACGTCGCTCGCGGGTTCGAGGACCCGGCGACGGCGAAGCCCCTGGTGGAGGCCCTGCGGGCCCTGGTTTCACGTGAGCGCGAGAAGGCTTCCGTCCCCGACGACGACCTCGTGGACGTGCGGATCGGGAGTGGCTCCGACCACACCGTCTTCCTGAACCACCTCGGGGTCCCCACCGTGAACCTGTCCTTCGACGGGCCCTACGGGGTCTACCACTCCGTCTACGACGGCTTTTACTGGATGAACCGGTTCGGAGACCCCGGCTACCGCTACCACGTGCTGCTTTCGAAGATCTGGGGTACGCTCGCCCTCCGGTTGGCCAATGCGGACGTCCTGCCCTTCGACTTCGCCGCGCAGGCGAAGCACCTCCGCACCTTCGTGAGCGATCTCGAGAAGGCGACCGGGAGCGGCCAGCTCGACCTGTCGCGGTTGAAGGGCGGCATCGAGGACTTCGAGGCGGCGGGGACGCGGCTGAACGAGGCCACTCGGCGGGCGCTCTCGTCCGGAGGGCTCGCTCCGGACCTCGGAGCGCAGGTCAACCGGGGGCTCCTCGAGGTGGAGCGGAACTGGCTCGACCCGGAGGGACTGCCCGGACGGCCGTGGTTCCGACACACGCTCTACGCTGCGCGGTTCACCTACGCCCACCTCGAGCTGCCGGGCGTGACGGAAGCGGCTGAAGAGGGCGACTGGGGCCGGGCTGCCCGCCAGGTGGCCGTCCTCGAGCGCGCGGTCGAGCGCAACGCCGCCCTCGTCGAGGGTCTGGCGGAGCAGCTCGGCTGGGTCGACGGAGACCCCGCCGACCGCTGAGCCGAGACGACGAGGCTGTCCCCCGGGAAAGGAGTCTACCGGGGCAGCACCTCGAACTCTCCCGAGAGATCCGGCGTCGTCCGCTTCTGGTGGTTGGGGAGAACGGCCAGGAGCGTGTAGCGGCCGGGCCTGAGCTTCTCCGTGTCGATCCACCCGACGAAGCGGATGACGCGGTTCTCCGGGTCGGGGAAGGGCTGGCCGCCCGCCCTCACCTCGCCCGGGCCCACCCAGTCCTCGCCGCGGAGCAGGCCCAGCTGCATGCCCTTCTCGGCCGCCTCGAAGTCCTCCGCGGCCGCGTTGTAGAGCTGGTAGGCGCAGTACACGACGTGTCCCTGGCGGATCACCCGGACAGGCTCCGGGGTCAGCCTCAGGCCTCCCATGGCCAGGGGGTCGCCCGGGGCCGCGGTGGACCGCTCGCCGTCCTCCACCGCCCGCGGGGGATCGCCCCGCGGCTCCGCCTGGCGCGTGAGGAGAAGCGAGCTCGGGACCGAGGACCCGGCGAAGCTGGGAACCTCGAGCCCCTGCTCGTGGCTCCCCATGCGACCCGAGCGGTCGTCCCGGAAGACGACCTTCAGCACATACGGCCCCGGGGGAACGTCGATCTCGCCGTTGTAGACCAGGTAGAGCGTCGGGTCGTCCGTCGCCGCGTCCAGGAACTCCCGTCCCACCTCGGGTCGGAGCTCCTGCTCGAGGACCACGGGCATCGACTCCCGGATCCGGCTCCGGAGTCTGAGCATGACCGTGGCCTCCAGGTCGGGCTTTCGGCCCTCCCTGGCCACGAGGTCCCCCGGGCGGACGCCGGTGCTGAACACCACCCTGGTCCGATCCTCGGGACCGGCGAAGAAGTCGACTCTCGTCTTCACCTCGAAGTCGGACGGGGTCTCCGAGAGCAGCGCCCGATACAGAGCGGCCGATCTCTCCTTCCCCGACTGACGGTCGAAGGGCTTTCGCTCGTAGTAGCCGCGGGGGGCGCGCAGCTCCACGCCGGGTCGGCTCACCGACACCCGCAGCTTGCGGAAGCGCCCCTGCTCGCGCGGATTCCGGGGGACGTACCCGAGGACGTAGTAGTGCGACGACTCCTCGAGAACGCTCCGGAGGATGGCGCCCGGGTCGTTGGAGTCGACGACGGAGCGCCCGCCGGTGGAATGGGCGAGCGTCACCAGGCCGTTGACCTCCTGCTTCCGGGCCTCGGGAAGGCCCAGCGCGTCCCGGGGTGGTTGCGGTCCCCCGATGCCCCAGGCGAACCCCACCCGTCGATCCTCCACCGGAGGCCGGGCCTCCAGCCCGCGGGCGTCGAGCGTGAAGAAGCTCACCCGATTGCGGAGCGCGGAGGCGATGATCTGGTCCAGGAGATCCGCGTGGCCGACCTCCAGGAAGAGGCCGGATCGGCAGAGCAGGATCATCTTCTTCCCGGGGAGCGCGCCCATTCGCTCGACGAGGTCCAGATAGCGGAGCAGGGCCAGTCGTCCGAAGAAAATGATCTGGCGATCGACCCGGTCCACCGACAGCATCCCTCGGATGTCGTCGTACCGTTCGGCGTTCTCCCCGCCGAAGTCGTTCATGGGCTCCCGAAACAGCCCGACGAACGTCGGCACCATCGTCTGCTGGCGTTTCAGTCCCAGGAGGACCTCGCGCTCGAACGTGAGCTCGTCGTGATACTCCAGGAGGGGGTCGACGACGCTTCCTCGGCCTTCCTCGCTCCCCAGCGGCTCACCCACCATCCGATCGAGGGTGGCCAGGAGCAGCCCTCGGTCGTCGCTGAAGGGGAGTCCGGCCAGGGAGACGAGGAATCTGTCGGGGAGGTCTTCGAGGAAGCCCCTGAGCGGACCCGCCACCCGCACGAACTCGGAGGGACTCCGGACCTCGGGAGCGACGTAGAGCCATGTGTACTGGGACAGGTCGGGCTCGTCGACCGGCGGCGAGTCCGGCTCCTCGACATCCACCCGCGCTGCCTCCGGGCCGGGACCGGCGACGTACTCGAAGAGCTCGACCTCCTGGCGCTCGCCGTCCTCCTCGATGACGAACTCCTCGCGCCGGAGATCGCTCACCGGCATGTCTCCGTCTCCCGTGGCCCGGACCTCGACCTGGACCATCTCGACCTGGGTGGCGAACTCCGGAGGCTCCTGGGCGTGCGTGGCCGCGACCGCACCCAGCAGCCCGAGCGAGGCCGCCAGAAGAGCTCTCATCGGGGGGTTCCCTCAGCCCATTGTAGACCCGGGTGGAGACGAGAGGAACCATGCCTGGGCGCACGGGTCTATTCCCTCTCACTCCAGCGCGTAGCGGGCCCGGGCCACCGCGGTCGTCGTTCCCCGCCCCGCGGCGTGGAGAGCCAGGAAGACCTCGACGAAGGTCCCGCTCGTCGGCGTGGTGATCGTGGCTTCCAGAGTGACCTCTCCGCGGCCCTCCACCGCGGCTCGGGGCTGGGGCCGGACCAGGGTGGCGCCGTTCTCGTCCTGCGGGGCGAGGAACACGGTTCCCCGCTCGGCGCTCCTGAGGTCGAAATGGACAGTGGACACGATCCGGACCTTCCGGCCGCGGGGGAGCGCCTTCACCAGCGAGGGCGCGACGCGCACGAGCTCGATCCGGTCCATCGGGCGGGCGGGGGCCTCGACGGCGGCGCTCGGCGCCCGGGGGGAGCCGAGACGGAGAGCGACGCCGGCGTGATCCTCGGCCTCCTCGCTCTCGCCGGTGGCGTCCAGCAGGCGGGCGAGGCGGAGGTGAGCGTCCTCCCTCCTCCAGTCGGGAAGCGATCGGGAGTCGACGGCCAGCTCGAGCTCCCGGCGGGCCTCCTCGTGGCGGCCCTGCTCGAGGAGGACCCGGGCCAGGAAGTAGAAGGAGTCGCCGGTATCGGGCCGCTTCCGGATCGCCGCGCGCAGATTCTCCGCGGCCGCCTGCAGGTTGCCGAGCTCGAACTGGCTCCTTCCCAGCATGAAGTGGGCGCTGCTGCCGGCCTCCTTCTTCTCCACGTACGGCTCGAGCCAGGACACCACCCCGGCGTAGTCCGTTTCGCTGTAGGCGAGCCGGGCCAACTCGTACCTCGAGTGGAGGAAGTCGGGGTCGAGCTCGAGCGAGCGCCGGAAGTGGATCCGTGCCCGCTCTTCGTCCTTCTCGCCGGCGGCCACGCGACCCAGCAGATAGTGGGCCCGCGGGTCCCGTGGCGTCTCGTCCAGGGCGCGACCCAGCAGGTCGCGGGCCGTGTCGTAGCGGCCCGTGCGGTAGTAGGCCTCCGCCTGCGCGATGAGGTCGCCGGACTCGACCTTCCGCGGACCCGGGGCGCCCCCCTGGATCAGGGCTTCCACGGCTCGAACGTCGATGCCTCCCTTCTTGGCCAGCTGGAGGTTTCGGAACGCCCCCTCTGTGTCACCGGACAGGAAGCAGACCTCCGCCATGTCGAGGAGGACGAATGCCGAAAGGGAGCGTCGCTCCTCGAGTGGCTCGAGGAGCTCACGAGCCTCCTCGCCCTTACCCTGGCGCGCCAGCGCCAGGGCCAGCTTGGCTCGCGCGTCTTCGGCGGTCTCGCGCTGTCGGAGCACCTCCCGGAACGAGGCCTCGGCTGCCCCCGGCCTGCCGGCGGCGAGAGAGGCGAGCCCCATGTCGACGAGAATGTCGACGCGGCCGGGGGCGAGCTCCTGGGCCCGACCGAAGAGCTCGAGGGCCTCGTCGTAGCGCCCCCCCGCGGCGTAGACCCGAGCGAGGGTAGTGTGGGCCTCGGTCAGGGAGTCGTTCCGCCGGAGGGCCGTACGGAGGGCCCGTTCGGCGAGGTCCAGCTCGCCGGACTCCAGGTACGCCGCCCCGAGGAGAGCGCACGAGCGGGGATCCTCGGCAGGCTCGCGGCAGCCCGGTTCCAGCATCTCGGCGGCGTCCGGCCAGCGCTCGGCGAGAGAGTACGCCTTTGCGAGCACGTAGCGGGTCAGGACCGTCGGTGCGTGCTCCCCGACCCAGGCCTCGAGCTCGGGGATGATCGCGTGCTGGAGGACGTCGCGGCTCTGCTCCGGTGCGATCTCCACCGCCGTCCGCAGCTCCTCGAGGGCGTCGTCGACCTCGTCGGCCAGCATGAGCAGATAGGCGACTCGGATGGCGGTGTCGGGGTCGTTCTCCCCGCTCAGGGGTGCTCGGCGATACAGGTCGACCAGGGCCACGAGCTCGCCGCGCGGAATCTCCCGGACTCCGAGGTCGAAGCTGCGATCGCGAGTGAGGTCGAGCACTCGGCGGTTGAACGGGTCGAGGCGGAAGCTCATCCGGTCCGTGTCGGTCTCGAGGATGCTCTCGTCACGGACGTGGAGTCCCCCGAAGAGGTGGGCGATCTCGTGGATCAGGGTGTGGCGGGTGAGCTCGTTCAATCCGGTACGCCGGACGACCGCGCGGTCACCCAGGGGAAGGGCGATCCCGGTCGCGAAGGGCACGGGATAGCGCACCGGGCCGCCCGGGAGGAATGTCATCGCCACCGGGGGCGGGTGGCCCGTGAAGCCGATCACCACCTCGGCCCCGTCCTTCTCGACCCCGGTCCGCAGCTCGTCGAGGAGCAGCGTCATGGCCGAGCTCTGGTGCGTCCTCCACGGCCCGACGGCGACCAGGTCGAGACCGATGCCCGCGATCTCGCGCAGCCTCTCGTCCGACCAGGCGAGGTGCTCCCGGATCTCCGCTTCCCAGTCCGTCTTCTCGCGGAAGGCCTCGTCCGCGACCGCCTTGACCCGGATCACACGGACGGCGGGGGAGGCCTGCTCGACGCCGCGCGCACCGGAGGCGACGAGCAGGGTGCATGCGACGAGGGTGACCCGGCACAGAGCGTGGGGCATGCAGGTGTGGTCCCTGTGACCATTCTAGCCCTCGCGCTGGCCGGTGTCGGCCGAGAGGCAGGATGCCGGAGGGGGTGGGGGCTGTCCGACCCGCTGACAGGGCGTGTCGCGATCACGGCCAGCGCCGCCCCTCTCGATCCGGTATTCCGGGAAGACCGGGGATTGGGGCTGGCACAGGCATTGCTCCAAGACGGGCGGGCTCACTCTTCGCGGGCCTACGAGCGCGGCACGGCGCAGGACGGGGAGTTTGGAGGGAGCTTCTCGGTCTGAGTTGCGTCGCGCTCGTCTCTTTTTTTTCCCTGTCGCGAGGGATTCCCCTTCTTTTCGGCGCCCACCGGATATGCTCTGGCTGCGTGGCCGAAAGGCGTGCCTCGCCGCGCCAACGTTCGGGGGTTCTCGTGAAGAAGATCGTCCAGGTCCTGACCGTGACGCTGCTGCTGGGCGGGGTCGGCGCCGTCCTGGCCTCCCGATCGTCCGCGCAGACCGCACCCTCCCCGCCCGCACGGTACCCCGGCCTGCCCAGCGAGACCCCGGCCCGGCTCGTGCCGTCGACCTACGGCTTCGACCACACCCGCCGTGAAGAGATGATCCCGATGCGCGACGGCGTGAGGCTCCACACCGTCATCCTCGTGCCGAAGGGAGCAACGAACGCTCCGATCCTCCTGACCCGCACTCCCTACGACGCGACCGCGCTCACCACGCACTCCGAGAGCGCCCATCTGGGACCGCTCCTGAGCGGGTACGACAACGCCGCCGACGTGATCCTCGAGGGCGGCTACATCCGCGTCGTGCAGGACGTCCGGGGCAAGCACGGCTCGGAGGGCGACTACGTCATGAACCGACCGATGCGCGGGGCCCAGAACCCGACGCCGGTGGACCACGCCACCGACACCTACGACACCATCGACTGGCTGGTGAACAACGTGCCCGAGACCAATGGCAAGGTCGGCATCCTCGGCATCTCCTACGACGGCTTCTTGACCCTGACCGCGTTGTTCGACCCCCACCCGGCGCTCGCGGTGGCGGTGCCGATGAACCCGATGGTGGACGGCTGGATCGGGGACGACTGGTTTCACAACGGCGCCTTCCGGCAGCAGAACATGCCCTACATCTGGGAGCAGGAGGCGACCCGCAAGACGGAAGTCAAGTGGTGGACCAGCCACTTCGACGACTACGACGCCTACCTGCGGGCCGGATCGGCGGGGGAGCTGGGGCGACGCCACGGTCTCGAGCAGGTCGGCTTCTGGCGGAAGATCCTCGCCCACCCGAGCTACGACGCCTTCTGGAGCGAGCAGGCGATGGACAAGCTGCTGGCGGCCCAGCCCCTCAGGGTGCCGGTGATGCTCGTCCACAGCCTCTGGGACCAGGAGGACATCTACGGCGACATCGCCGTCTACGAGGCGATCGAGCCGAAGGACACGGCCAACGATAAGGTGTTCCTCGTCCTGGGACCCTGGAACCACGGCCAGGCGATCCAGGACGGCAGCTCGCTGGGCGCGCTCCGCTTCGGCAGCGACACGGCGCTTCACTTTCGCCGCGAGATCCTGCGCCCGTTCCTCGACCGATACCTCAGGGACGACGCGCCTCCCATGAACGTCCCGCCGGTCGCCGCGTTCGAGACGGGAACCAACACCTGGAGACACCTGGACGCCTGGCCCGCGGGCTGCGCGACCGGGTGCACGGTCCGGCCGACCCCCCTGTATCTCGCCGCCGGGCTGGGCCTCCGCTTCGAGGCGCCCCGACCCGACGAGGCGCCGTTCGAGGAGTACGTCTCCGATCCCGGCAAGCCCGTGCCCTTCCAGCCCCGCCCGATCCAGCCGACGGCCTACGACGGTGACCGCACCTGGCCGAGGTGGCTGGTGAGCGATCAGCGCGAAGCCAGCGGGCGCCCGGACGTGGTGGCCTTCGTCTCGGAGGTCCTGACCGACCCCCTGAAGATCGCCGGTCGGCCCGTCGTTCACCTGGTCGCCTCGACGAGCGGCACCGACTCCGACTGGGTCGTCAAGCTGATCGACGTCTACCCCGACCAGGTGGCCGGGCAGGCCGAGCTGGGGGGCTACCAGCTCATGGTCTCGGCGGACATCTTCCGCGGACGCTATCGTGAGAGCCTGGAGAGCCCCGGGCCCATCACCCCGGACGCGCCCCTGCCGTACCGTTTCGCCCTGCCGACCGCGAACCACGTCTTCCTGGCAGGGCATCGGATCATGGTGCAGGTGCAGTCGAGCTGGTTTCCACTCTACGACCGCAACCCGCAGACCTTCGTGCCCAGCATCTTCTGGGCCAGGCCCGAGGATTTCCGGAAGGCCGTCCAGCGTATCCACCACGCGCCCGGCCAGGCGAGCTTCGTCGAGCTCCCCCTGGTCGAGTGGGCCGTGGAGGGCGTGGCGCGCTGAGGGAGCCAGGTCGTGAGAGCGACCCGCATCGGATGTCCTCCTGACCGCGCGCTGGCTCCGCGGCGCGGGTGGCGGTGTGGCGGATCGGTCACGAGGAATCCCGTCGATCGGCAGGTAAGGAGGAACCGGTCATGCTGAGGACCTTTTCGTGGGTCGTCGCCCTGTCGACGGTGTCGGCGATCCCATCTGCCCAGGCCGCGGCCACGTACGACCCGGCGGCCCGGGTCTTCCGGATGGACGGAGGAGACGCCTCCTACGTCTTCGGGGTGAATCCACGCGGTGAGCTGCAGCAGCTCTACTGGGGCGGAAGGCTGGCGGCCACGGATCGATTTCCGCCGGCCGTGCCCATGCGCGAGGCGGCCTCGTTCGACTCGTCCTACACGACCACGCCGCAGGAGTACGCGGGCTGGGGAGCGGGGCTGTTCGTGGAGCCGGCGCTGAAGGTCACCTTCGCCGACGGCAATCGCGACCTGGTGCTGCACTACGAGAGCCACACGGCGACGCCCAGCGGTTTCGAGGTGGTGCTCGAGGATCTCGAGCGCGAGGTCTCGGTGACTCTGCACTACGCGATCGATGGGGAGAGCGGAATCCTGGCGCGGTCGGCCACCATCGAGAACCGCGAGGGACAGCCCGTCACCCTCGAGCAGGCGGCGGCCGCGGCCTGGGCGCTGCCTCCGGCCCACTACACGCTGAGCTACCTGACCGGCCGCTGGGCGGGGGAGTGGACGCTGACCCAGGAGACGTTGCGTCCGGGCGCGCGAGTGCTCGAGAGCCGCCGCGGCTCCACCGGCCACCAGGCGAACCCGTGGTTTGCCCTCCAGGCCGGCGCGCCCGAGGAGGAGCACGGGGAGGTGTGGTTCGGGGCACTGGCGTGGAGCGGCTCCTGGCGCATCACGGTGGAGCAGGACCAGCTGGACGGTGTGCGCGTGACCGGCGGGTTCAACCCGTTCGACTTCGGCTACGTGCTGCACCCCGGCGAGCGGCTGGAGACGCCGGTGTTCTACGGCGGGTACTCCGCGCACGGGCTCGGTGGGGCCTCGCGGCTGCTGCACCGCTACCAGCTCGAGCACATCCTGCCGAGGCGGGTGGGGACCGGCGCCGGGGCGGTGCCGAGGCCGAGGCCGGTGATCTACAACTCCTGGGAGGCGACGTACTTCAACGTGACCGAGGCCGGGCAGATCGCGCTCGCGGAGAAGGCGGCAGAGCTCGGAGTGGACCGCTTCGTGATGGACGACGGCTGGTTCGGCCAGCGCGCGAACGACCGCGCGGGCCTGGGCGACTGGTACGTGAACGCGGAGAAGTTCCCCCGCGGGCTGAAGCCGCTCATCGACAGGGTCCACTCCCTGGGGATGGACTTCGGGCTCTGGGTCGAGCCGGAGATGGTGAACCCGGACTCGGACCTGTACCGCGAGCATCCCGACTGGGTGCTGAGCTTTCCCGGGCGTCCCCGGTCGGAGGCGCGGAACCAGCTCGTTCTGAACCTGGCCCGGCCCGACGTGCGCGACCACGTGCTCGAGGTCCTGGACGAGCTGCTGACGGAGAACGACATCGCCTTCCTGAAGTGGGACTACAACCGGAACTGGAGCGAGCCGGGATGGGACCAGCTGCCTGCGCAGGAGCAGAAGCGGGTCTACGTCGATTTTCCGCGCAACCTCTACGGCATTCTGGCGGAGCTGCGGCGGCGTCACCCTCAGGTGGAGCTCGAGTCCTGCTCGGGGGGCGGCGGGCGTGTGGACCTGGGCATCCTGCAGTATGCGGACGAGGTGTGGCCCTCGGACAACACCGACCCCTTCGACCGGCTGACGCAGCAGGACGGCTTCACCTACGCCTACACGCCGCAGGTCATGATGGCCTGGGTGACCGAGTCGCCGCACTGGCTGAACCAGCGCACGACGTCGCTGACGTACCGGATGCTGAGCTCGATGCAGGGCTCGCTGGGCATCGGCGCCAACATCACGAAGTGGACCGCGGAGGAGACCGCGCTGGCCCGGCGGCTGATCGAGGCCTACCACGAGGTGCAGGCCACCATCGTGCAGGGCGACCTCTACCGGCTGATCTCACCCCGGAACGGCAGCGAGTTCTCGGCCACGCAGACGGTGAATGGCGAAAGGAGCCAGTCGGTGGTGTTCGTGTTCATCCACTCCACCCAGGAGGGGCGGCTGTTCCCGCGCCTCAAGCTGAAGGGGCTGGACCCGGCGGCCGAGTACACGTTGACGCCCATCGAGGGCGAGGCGCGAACCGGGACGCCCGCGGTGGCCAGCGGCGCCTGGTGGATGAACCGTGGGCTGGAGATGGGCGAGAGCTTCCGCGGGGACTTCCAGGGGGCGGCCTTCCGGCTGGACCGGAGGTAGCCTCGACACCGGCACGTCGGGCCTGACCAGGCCGAGACCCAGGCGCAGGTTCTCGCGTCGCTCCTCGAGCCGATCTTGGCTAGCTCAAGACGCTCCCTGGCGGGTAGGGGGCGACCTCGGCGAACGAGCGGACAGGAACTGAGCGGCCGTTCGCCCAGAAATCCCTCAGGAGGTCGATGGCCATGACAGTGGCGGGAGCCAGCGCGACGCTCGCCTGGAGCGTCCCAGCGTCCACACGTTCCTTGCCGTAGCCGGGACAGCATCCAACACCGAAGAGCTTCGCCTTGGCGAACATGCGCACGTGCTCGAGATTCGCGACCGCCTGGCTCGCCTCGCGCGCGCCCACGGCCAGATCGTCGCTTTGACCGACGATGGCATGGATCTCCTCCCGTCGGCTCTTGAAGATGCCGTACCAGGAATTGAAAGCCAGGATGCCGGCGGCCTCGGACCACTCGCCGCCCTCGGTGTCGTGCACGTCGATGTCGGACCTGATCTTGGATCGGAAGCCCCGGAGACGCTCCGGTGCGGAAGAGGATCGCGGAGGGCCGGTGACGACGAGGACGGCGCCACCTGGCGGCACCACGGCCGAGACCTGTCGGGCCTGGATCTCCCCGACCTCCACGTGGGGCGTGGAGACCGCGCCGATGGGGAGTCCCGCGCCCCACTCCGCCACGTAGTCGTTGACCAGCGCGTCCCAGGCGTTCAGGAGCATGAGGCCGGTATGCCCCTTGAGTCGCTTCAGCATCAGCTCCATGGTCGAGACGCTCGCGGGCTCCGTCAGGACCGCATCCACCGCCGACGACGTGTCGGCCAGGCGCTTGCAGAGCACCCTGTACTGGTCGTAACCCGGTGCGCAGGCGCCCTCCACGCGGAACCCCGCCGCGGCCCCCCTGTTGAGAGCTTCCTGGAGCATGAGTCCTTGATAGAGATCGACGGGGTCGCCGTGCTGGTCCCCGAGCAGCAGTACGAGCAGGGTCTTCTCCATGGCACCTCCTGAGTACCCGCGAAGGCTGCGAACCCAGCGGACGGGCTGCTGGGGCAGCCTACAGGCGAGAGAGCCAGACGCAACTTGTTTACTGGAGTCACATTTTGATGTCAAGGGATATACGTTTTGCGTCTCTCCGGAGACCAGGGAATGGAGATGGCCTCAACGCGTGGGCGCCGTGCCCGCGAGCGTTAAGATACGAGCAGAAGGGTTCCGAAAGGGGCTGCGGCCCAGCCGCAAGCCGACGAGAGGGATACGCGGTGACGTCACCCGCGCGACGGGACTGTGGCGTGGCACAGCCGGAAGGGAGGGGCCATGCGTGAACCGGCCGCGATGCGGCGCCCGGTCGAGACAACGCTCGCCGCCGGGTGGATCCCCGTGATGCTCGTGGTTCTCGGGCTGGGCGCCGTTGGCACGCTCGTCCCTCCGGGGACGCCCGCTCCTGCTGAACCCGGTCCAGAGCAGGAAGTGCAACCCATTCCGCGATGGGCGCACTCGGCTGCCGTGGTGAACGGCAAGATCTACGTGATGGGAGGAGTGGGAGCCGACAACCAGCAGCTCGTCGCCCGCGTCGAGGTGTACGACCCTGCCACCGGCTCGTGGGCGGCGCGCGCCGGCATTCCCACTCCACGAGCGTTGCTCGGTGCCAGCGCCGTTGGCGGGAAGATCTACGCCATCGGCGGGACGACCATGGGCCTGGACGGGCTGGCGGTCGTGGAGGCCTACGATCCGGCGACAGACACGTGGACCCGAAGGGCCGACATGCCGACGCCGCGCAACGCCCTGTCCACGGCCGTTGTCGCGGGGAAGATCTATGCGGTCGGCGGAGGGCGGTTCGACCGTCCCGATGGGGGTTGGGAATCGGTCGACCCGACGGTGGGCGGCAAAGCGTTCTCAACCGTCGAAAGCTACGACCCGGAGACGGATGTCTGGGTGGCCGGAGAAGACATGCCGACGCCCCGCGCCGGAGTGACGTTGAGCGCCGTCGGCGAGAAGATCTATGCCATCGGCGGAGCGACTCGGCGCGGAGACCGCGACGTGTCTCTCTCGGCGGTCGAGGTGTATGACACCGCGACGAATCGCTGGACACCGAGCGCGGGCATGCCGACTCCCCGCATGTTTCCGTGTAGCGCCGTCGTCCACGGGCGGATCTATGCCACAGGGGGAGCAACGAGTCTCGGACCGGCGTCGTCGCAGATCGAGCGGATGCGCAACCGTGTACCCCTTTCCGTCGTGGAGGTCCTCGATCCCGCGAGCGGCCGATGGAGCAGGGACGCTGATCTCACCACCGCGAGGGGTTGGCACTCGACGAGCGTCGTGGACCGCAGGCTGTTCGTCATCGGCGGCCGAGGTCCGGCGCCAGACGGGGGGATCCTGGAAGTGGACGGGGCGCTTCCAGGGATGGAGATCTACACACCCGCCAAACGCCCCCGATGATGCGCCGCCCGACCCACCGCAGGGGTCCGGCGTTGAGCGCGTCCCTCTGACCTGGTACCGGTAACCGCTTCGAGTGCCTGGTGTCCGCCGGACAGCCGGAGACCCCAGGGGCATTCACGGCTGGATCCGGAGCGGGTGTCCGGCCGGCGCCCTAGCCGGCGTCTCCCGACATCGCGGCGGCCAGGGCCAGGTCCTGCTCTCTCACGGTGGCGACGTCGAACTTGCGGGCGGAGGCGGTCATGCGCGTGAGGGCGGGCCCGACGGCCATGGGAGGCCGGCCCTCGCCCTTCTTCGACCGGTGAAACCGCACGGGGTTGATCCTCGCCACGACCACGTTCTGCGGGCGAGAATCCGGAAGGCGAGATCCTCATCGGGAGACACGAGCGCGGTCACGGATCGGAGACCGAGGAGCTTGGCCGCGGCATGCCGGTGCCGTCCGTTGGGCGTCCACAGTCTCCCGTCCGGAGCCTGTACGACGATGAGCAGATCGAGGAAGAGCCCCGTCTCCTCGGTCTTCTGAGCCAGTCTCCGAGTGTGGGTCGGCGAGAGATCCCTCTGGAACGGCGTGGGCTCGACGGCCCGGTACGGGACGACCGCGACGAGGAGAGGCTTCCCGGAGAGAGGCTCTCGATACGCTCCCACCGGGGCGCCGCCGACCACCCGAATCCGCTGTGAGAGGGCCACCAGCGCCGGATCGTCCACGGTCGCCGCGCAGTCCGCGTTGTTTCCCTGCGCGGGGTCAGCCTCTTCCTGGAGGCGCCTGGCTTCTTCCTCGTCTCCTTCCCGCTCGCTGTCGTCTTCTCGACCTTCTTCGGCACGTCTGCATCCTGTCGGAAGAGCTCCGGGAAGGCACCCCGGTCGCACCGTCCCGTGGAGGTGCCAGGAGTGCAGCCATCCCGATGCGGGTCCAACTCGCCGGACGACTCAGAATCGAACCAGATACGAGGCCTTGACGAAGAACTGCCAGCTGTCCGGACCGATCCGATCGGTCCGAACCAGCTCGGAGCCGTCGCCGGTGGGCATCAGGCGAAGGTCGTTCTGGTTGTTGTTGTAGCCGACGTAGAGGGCGGTCCAGGGGTTCACCAGGTACGTGGCGAGGACGTCGAAGTTGAAGTTCTTCGACGTCTCGAGGGACGTGAGCAGGGGATCGGCGGTGAGGGAGTCGTACTGGACGATCGTGCGCAGGTTGAGCCGCAGGGTGGGCTGCCAGCTCAGCTTCGCCCGGACGATGTGGTTGTCGAACACCCGCTGCGACGTCGACTCTTCCGAGACACCGGAGTAGAGGTAGGTCCCCTCGAGACGGATGGACCGCGTGGCATTCCACGTGAACTCCAGCGTCGCCTGCGTCGAGCTCGCGAGGCCGGGCTCGACCCCGTCGGGCGGCACGAGGTTGATGACCGTCCCGCGGGCGTATTCTCCGGAGAAGCTCAAGGTGCGGAACAGGCTCCGGCTGCTCCCGTAGACCCCGGCTCGACCGCTGGAGTAGCGGGTCTGCCCGGACAGGGCCGGGAAATCGTCGGGCCGGAGCCGCTCGACGAGGCCGGTGTAGAACGCGCCCAAGGACGTCTGGCGGATCAGCTCCACGCTCATGTCGACGCTGTAGAGCGTGTCCAGGGCGGACCCGTCGTGCCTCCACGAGGGATGGACGGTCGCGTCGGGTCCCCACGCGATCAGGACGTCCCCCTCGGGACGGAACCGGTAGCTCAGCGTCTGCCGCAAGCCCCGGAAATCCGGCCGGAGCGGGAGCGCCCGGGTCCGGGCGCGCCCGGGGCGGGAGGCGGTACGAGAGCCCGGGAGGAACCCGAGGGCGGTGCGGAATCCCGGGCTCCGGTCGTTGTAGGCCGCCGTGTACGCGAGCTTCCGGCCGCTGCGCTCGAGCACCCCATCCCAGGCCGGCCCGGACAGGTCCTCGCCGTCGGTCGTTCGAGTCGAGCTCGCGACTCCCTGCGCCGTGGCCACCCAGTTCGGGTCGATCCGGAGACGCGCATCGAGCCCGCCCACCCGGTTGAACGACCCCTGAAACGAGGTGTCCGTGTACATCGCTCCCATGTTGGACAGGTTCCCCACGTCACGGCTCACCCGGAAGACGGCGTTCCGGCTCTTCTCACCGAACAGCGGGTCCTCGTCCGTCACCCGCTTCCCGGGCGCCCGGTCGTTGGCGTAGAGCGCTCCGATCGCGTAGCGGCCCGCTTTTCCGGTGAGACGCACCCCGACCTGCGGGTCCACGATGCGACGGCTGAAGAAGAGGTTGATCGGCGTCTCGAAGTAGCTGGCGTTCTCCAGGAAGAACGGCCGCCTCTCCGGAAAGAAGACCTCGAACCTCTGGTTGACCGTCACCTGGGGCTCGTCCGACTCCACCTGGTTGAAGTCCGGGTTCGCGGTGGCGTCGAGGACCAGGCTGTCCCGGAAGACGGTCTTGAAGTCCACTCCGCCGTCGAGCTCCCCCGAATCCGACACGTACCGCGGGTTCGATTCGTCCCGGTCGTCGAGCGCCCGGAACGAGCGAAAGAACCCGTAGGGAATCAGCTGGAGGTTGTGTCCCGGCGAGACGTCGGAGATGCCCAGGAGCGTGCCCCCCTGGTTGAGGCGACCCTCGATCCGGCTCGTGACGTAGGGCCAGAAGGACCCTTCGTTGTTCCTCCGGATCCATCGGACCAGGATCAGACCCCACTCCTGCTCGCTCTCCGGAGAGAAGCGCAGGCTCTTGAAAGGGATGGCGATCCAGATGACGAAGCCTTCTCCGGTGAGGGTTCCCCGGCTGTCCCAGACGGTGTCGAAGGAGCGGTCGTACTGATTCCCTTCCTGCTCCACCCAGGTGCCGTCGGTCTGGACGCCCAGGGGATTGACGGTGAAGACGTAGGACCGACGCCGATCGTTGAAGGTGTCCAGGAACACGTCGATCTTGTCGTCGCTGAGGGCGTCCTCGCGCCGGGAGAGCATCGCCCGGATCTCGTCGGGCTCGGAGTCGAAGCACACGAAGACGACGTACACGTTCTCGTCGTCGTAGCCGAGATAGGCCTCGGTCCGCTGGGAGACCGGGTCACCATCGCGCGGCGTGTTCTGCCGGAAGCCGTCGACCCGGGTCATCGACCGGGCGACATCGGACGAGGGCTGCATGGAGGCGAAGTCCTCGAGCGTGGGGGCCGACTCCAGTCGCGGGATCCGAACCGAGAGCGGGGGCACCGCAACCGGGGCTCCCGCCGCGTCGTGCACGGGCCAGGCGGGGAGCAGACCGCACAGGGCGACGGCCCGAAGGGCCTGGGCGAAGGGGGTCACGGAGGCTCAGTCTTCACGAACACCCGAGACCCGTCAACGGGTTCGTCGAGTGCGGCCCTCCGTGGAGACGTGCTATCTTCCGATCCTCAGATGTGTCGAGACCCTGCTCGGCGATCTCACTGCGGAAGGCGGTCGTCCCCGATGATGAAAGCGGTTCCCGGATTGTTGGTCGGCATCCTCCTTACGGCCTGCGGCTCGGCGAAGCAGGACGCGAGCCCTCCCGGAGAGCTTCCGCGAGTCGCGATTGCGGGGCTGGCCATAGAGTCCAGCACCTTCTCGCCCGCTCGAACAGACGAGGAGGCCTTCCATCCCAGGACGGGAGACGAGGTCCTGGATGTCTATCCCTTCCTGGCCCCCGAGTCGGCCGACCGCAAGCGCGCCCACTGGATCCCGACGTTGACGGGTCGGGCCCTGCCCGGAGGGATGGTGACGAGGGACGCCTACGAGTCCCTGGTCACGAAGATGCTCGAGCTGCTCCGCGCCGACCTTCCCTACGACGGTCTCTTCTTCGACATTCACGGGGCCATGAGCGTCGAAGGCCTCGATGATCCGGAAGGCGACCTGATCGAGAGAATCCGCGCGGTCGTGGGGAAGAAGACCATCATCTCGACGTCCATGGATCTGCACGGCAACGTGTCGTGGCGTCTGGCGCAGCAGTCCGATCTGATCACCTGCTACCGGATGGCGCCGCACGAAGACGAGGTCGAATCGAAGCAACGGGCTCTCGAGAACCTGCTCTCCCGGCTCGAGAGCGGGAAGGGGAAGCCGGCCTACAAGGCGTGGATTCCCGTGCCCATCCTGCTCCCGGGCGAGAAGACGAGCACGCGAATCGAGCCCGGAAAGAGCCTGTACGCGAAGGTCGCACCCGCGGCCAGGCAACCCGGTGTCGTCGACGCCGCCATCTGGATCGGGTACGCCTGGGCGGACGAGCCTCGCAATCACGCGGTGGTCATGGTGACCGGAGACGACGAGGCGACGGTCACCCGCACCGCCGAGGACCTGGCCAGGAGCTTCTGGGACGTCAGGTCGGAGTTCTCCTTCGTCGCTCCCACCGCCTCGCTCGCGGAGAGCCTCGACAAGGCCATCGCCAGCGACAAGCATCCCTTCATCATCAGCGACATGGGTGACAACCCCACCGCCGGCGGTGCGGGAGACGTGACCTGGACGCTGAATGAGATCCTGAAGCGTCCGGAGTTCAGATCCGAGAACGGACCGTCCGTCATCTACGCCTCGATTCCCGGACCGGACCTCGTCGACGAGGCCGTGGAAGCAGGAGTCGGTGGTCGGGTCTCCGCGCTGGCCGGCGCGGCGATCGACGCACGCTATGCTCCACCCATCCGGCTCTCTGGCACCATCGAGGCCATCGAGCAGGGGGATCCGCACGCCGAGACGGAGGTTGTCGTGAGGGTGGGAAGCGTGCGCGTGATCGTCACGAAGAAGAGGAAGCCCTATCACCTCGAAGCGGACTTCACCCGGCTGGGTCTGCATCCCCGGGAGACGGACATCCTCGTGGTCAAGATCGGCTATCTGGTCCCTGAGCTGTACGCGATGCGAGGGGACTGGATCATGGCCCTGACTCCCGGAGGGGTGGACCAGGATCTCCATCGTCTGGAGTATCGGCGGATCAACCGGCCGATGTTCCCACTCGATGAAGACATGGAGGATCCGGATCTTTCCGCTCGACTGGTCCCCTCGTCGGATCAGTGAGCCATGGGGAGAGACTGGCTAGCTCTCAGGTGAACCGCCCTGGCGGGTCGGGCCCTTCACATCGACCCTCTTCGTCTGCTGCATCCGCTGGTCAGACCGCCCCTTCGAATACTCCGCGAGGTCTTCCAGTCGGACCCCGCGGCCGGCTGCGATCGCTCTCCTTGCCTCGCGAATCCGCTCCAGGAACTCTGGATGATGTCCTAAACGGTACTCGAACCAGTCCTCTTCGGATTCGAAACCGATCAGAACACCGGCTGGCCGGCCATGCCGGGTGATCACGATCTCCTCGGACGCCGCCAGGCGTAGATACCGCGACAGGTCATCCTTCATCTTCGCCAGAGCCACCCTCTTGGGCCGGGGCACCCTCTTCGTCGAGCCAGGCTTGCGCTTGAGCCTTCGGGACGATGGCGAGGACGTCGACTTCTGTTTCTGTGACGTCATAGAGCACCCGGATCTCATCCACCCGCAACCGATACCACGGCTGCTCGAGCCCTCGAAGTCGCTTGATCCTGCTCTTGCCGACCCTGGTGGGCTTGTCGCGCAGGTGGACCTCGAGTGCGTCCCTGACCTTCGAGCGGACGTGGGCAGGTTGGGAACGCAATTGCACAGCGGCGCCCGGCGCGAGAATGATCTCGAACCGCACTCTGGCCAGAGTGTAGCCAGAATAGCTCATCGGGACGAGGTGCGTCCAACGATGCAATTCGAAGCGTTGCCGGCCGAGGGTTTGCGTGGATAGAATCCGTGGGAGCAGCACCTGGACAAAGGAGGCTGCGACCATGAAGACGCGCGTCCTCACCGGTCTCGTCCCGATCGCAGCGCTCGCCGTCATAGCCGCCGGGACCGCCATCGCGACCGACGAGGAGCCCGCCGCCGCCGCCCAGAAGGTGATGGCCAAAGGGACCTTCGTCCGCATCGGCTACAACGACGAGGGGTGGGTGACCCTGGGCTACCGCACTGCGAACCATTCGGTCGGAGAGGAGTGGATGGTGCTGGATGTGGGGCTGACCCTCCAGCGGGGGGTGCCCAGTCAGACGTTGAAGCGCTCGGACATCGCCCTGCTGACGCCGAGCGGGAAGGTCGTCACGCTCGCCAGCCAGGAGGACTTCCAGCAGGCCGGGTACCTGAGGGCGCTGAACAGGCGCGCGAGCGTGGCCCGCGACCCGATCGACTACTTCCCGGCGAGCGTCAGGAGCGCCTGCCCGATCACCTTCTTCGCGAATCCCACCGGCGATCTCGGCGTCCGTCTCGCCCGCGACGCGTTGGAGCTGGGCCCCAGCCGGGGGTGCACCGGTCGCCTCTACTTCCACCTCCCCGGCGGCATCGAGCTGGGGCCCTACAACCTCGGCGTCAAGTTCACCCACACCATGATCAGGGTCCCATTCGGGATCATGACCAGCGACGAGCAGAAGCAGCTCGAGAAGAAGTGGAAGGAGGCCGAGAAGGCGGCGAAGGAAGAGAGGAGGCAGTAGTCGCCAGCGCCCGCACGGACACTCGAGCGGGGCTTCGGTGTAGAGAGCCGCTCAGCCTCCCGAAGGGGCCAGGCGCTTGAACTCCCGCAGGACGTCGCGCAGGCGGTCGTGGGGCAGGGCGATCGCGCGGTGGCCGTCGCGACCCGTCATGGTCGCGGCGGCCACGAGGGCGTTGACGATGGCCTCCTCGGTCGCCTCGACCGTCGCCGTGAACAAGGGGTCCATCCGGCCGTTGGGGAGCATGATGAGCGTGGACGTGCCCTCGGTGCGGAAGGCGCCCGGGTTGGCGGTGGAGAAGGCGATGAAGATGTCCCCGGATCCGTTGCCGGAGACCGAGCCGTCGCGGGCCAGCCCGAGCGCGGCGCGGCGGGCGAGGCGCTTGAGCTGGTGCGGCAGGAGGGGGGCGTCGGTGCCCACGACGATGATGATCGAGCCCGTTTCCGTGCGCGGTGTCTCGGCGGCGGAGGAATAGGCGGGATCCTCGGGGATCTCGCGTCCGACCGGCACCCCGGCGATTCGGAGCTGGTCGCGTCGGCCGTAGTTGCACTGGACGAGGACGCCGACGGTGTAGCTGCCCGCGTCGGGCCCGACCACGCGCGAAGCGGTGCCGATGCCGCCCTTGAACTCGTGGCAGATCATCCCGGTGCCGCCGCCCACCGCCCCCTCGGCCAGCGGGCCGCCGCGCGCGGAGTCGAGGGCCTCGAAGGCGTTGTCGGGCTTCACGTGGAAGCCGTTGATGTCGTTGAGCCAGCCGTCCCACGTCTCGGCGACGACGGGGAGCGACCACCAGTAGCCCTCGGGATCGGGGGCGTCCTGCTTCACGCGCCAGGCGATGACCGCGTCGCGCACCACGCCCACGCTGTGGGTGTTGGTGATCATGACCGGGCCATCGAGGAACCCCGACTCCTCCACCCAGGTCGTCCCCGTCATCTCACCGTTGCCGTTGAGGGAGAACCAGCCGGCGAAGACGGGGTCGTTGGACTCCCGACCGCGCGGGAGAACCGCCGTCACCCCCGTGCGCACCGGTCCCTCGCCCACCACGAGTCGCCCCTCGCCCCGGACGATCGTGCTGTGGCCGACCTCGACGCCGGCCACGTCGGTGAGGGCGTTGAGCGGGCCGGGCTGCCCGTCGAACGGGACGCCGAGGTCCCGGGCCCGGGGCTTCTCCTGGCCCGCCACGGGGGAGACTGCGGCAAGCAGGAGCAGCACGACCACACGCGCGGTGTCTCTCACGAGGCCTCCTCTGAGGATCCGGCGGATTCTACAGGAGGATCGACTCCGGCAGTCTGCCGCGAGCATGGATGGTCGTCATCAACGGTCCGGCGAAAGCCGGCCGGTGGCGACCCCTCGGAGGCACCGTGACCTACGAAGAGCTCGTCTCGGATCTCCCCCCGGATCGGACAGCCACGTTCACGTCTGCCGAAGAGCTCGAAGAGGCCATGCGGCGGCTGGGCGTCGACGAGGTGGTCCGGCAGCTGCGGAAGGGGAGGGCCGAGCTGGCCTGGCGCATGATCACGGCAGTCCGCAGCTTTTCCGCCCACGACCGCGTGGAGCGAGCCCTTTGCCAAGCGGCCTGGCGGTCCAGGGCCTGCCTGAGGTCACTTCTCATTGAACCGCTCCTTGAACAACTGCCACTCCGCGCGGAGGCCGAACCGATCGGCCAGCTCCGACATCCCGTGATCGGTGATCGCGCCCGACTCACGCGGCGCGAGGACTCGCGCAAGGTCCTTGGCCCGCCCGACGCTGAGGGCGATGCAGGCCAGATGGTCGGCACGAACGACCCGCAGCGGGGTCCTGTCCCTCCACCGGCAAGGCCGCCGCGACGCCGCCCCTTCGTCGACTCGATGGAGCGTGGATCTCGCCGGAGCATCCCCCGGAAAGGGAGCGGCCGACAGACCCGCTCGACGTCTAATTCTTGAGCTCGAGGACCACGAGCTCGAAGGGCTTGCCGCCCGTGGTCTCGGGCAGGTGCTTGCCGCCCGGATCCCACTGCGTCGTGCCCGTCTTGCCCGGGCTCCCGGCCCGGCTCGAAGAGAATCGATAGGCCGCGCCAGGGGTGGACGTGCAGAACCATGGGCGTACACTGGCACCGCCAGCGAGGCGATGAGGTCAGGAATGGCAGAACAGAGCTCCGACATCCTGCTCTTGAGTGAGCGATTCACCCACGCAGTCAGGTTCGCCTGGCAGGTCCACCAAGGCCAGCCCCGCAAGGGCACGGCGATTCCGTACCTCTGCCACCCTTTGGCCGTCTCCTCGCTGGTCCTGGAAGACGGCGGCGATGAGGACGAGGCCATCGCCGGTCTGCTGCACGATGCCGTGGAGGACGGCGGTGGGAAGCCCGTGCTGGAGGACATCCGCTCAGAGTTCGGTGACAGGGTCGCAGACATCGTTTGGGCCTGTAGCGACACCGACCAAGTTCCGAGGCCCCCCTGGGAAGAGCGCAAGAAGGCATACATCGAGCATGTCCGAGAGGCCTCGGCAGAGGTCCGGCGTGTTTCGTCTGCCGACAAGCTCCACAACGCTCGAGCCATTCTCAAGGACTACAGGGAGATCGGTGACAGACTCTGGGGCCGCTTGAAAGGGACACGAGAGCAGACCCTGTGGTACTACCGGGAGTTGGTGGAGGCGTTCCATGAGGCGGGAGGCGGGCGCTTGACCGATGAGTTGAACCGCGTGGTATCGGAGCTTGAAAGAGCGACCGGTGTCCGGGGGAAGAGGGACTGAGGGGAGCAGGCTCGGCTGCTGGAGGAGTGGACGCAGAGGCTCGAAAGGCCCTCAGGAAGCCGATGACGAGGGGCGGAAGTGGCTGAAGAGCTACCGATCATCCGTGCCTGAGGAGGACGGTAGCAGGACCGTAGCAGCCCGGGCTCGCCGCGGACCCACTCCTCGTCGCGCGAGACGGCCAGGACGCCTGGTAGGTGAGCGAGGAGCAGTTAGCGGAGCCCCCGCACCTCGTACAGCTCGGAGAGCGTCTGACGGTAGTTGTAGAAGTACGAGTGGCCGGAGGGTGTGATCCTGAGGTCGAGGATGGAGTAGACGCCGGCAGCGTCGGCGGGTACGAGCGCTCTCCAGCGCTCTCTCCGGCCGGTGGCGATCTCCAGGCGGTCGATGTGGGCGGGGACCTCGCTGCGGCGGAAGATCCAGAGGGACTCTCCGTCTTCGGTCCAACCCACCGGACGGTCTCCTTCCTCCGACCCGGGTACGGGGCGAGGCGGCCCCCCGGCGACCGGCCAGAGCGTGATGCCCCCCTCGTCGGCGATGGTGGCCAGCTGCTCGCCGTCGGGAGAGATCGCAGTGGTCCAGGTCCCCTCCTCGGTGATGGGCTCCAGCGCCCGCCCCGAGACGTCCGTGATGTAGGAGCGGAGCTTCCGGTCCGGCGCTCGGCCATTGACGAGGATGCGATGGCCGTCCGGAAACCAGTACGAGCCGTAGAACTGGATCCCCTCTATGGGAAGGGCTCGGACTTCCCCCGGTCCCGTGGGAACCAGGAAGAGCCCGGCCAGGGACAGGGTCGTGGCGAGGACGAGGCTGCCGTCGGGGGAGAGATCGTCCGGGAAGCCCTCCGCCGAGCCAAGCTTCGTGGCCGGAGACCCGTCCGTGTCGCGGAGATAGATCCCGAATCGGTCGCCGAGGACGAGGAGCCGGCCGTCGCTGGAGAGTGCCCCCAGCCCGCCGCGGTCGAACCACGAGAGGTCGATCTCCCGGGTGGCGCCGGGGGGCTGACCCACCACCACCACCCGCTCGTCGTCCCGCGTGATCAGGACCCGGCCATCGGGGGCCGCGTCCCACAGGGTGAGCGAGCCCGGACCCTCGTGGACGAGGCGCTCGCGCCCGTCGAGACGCACCGCCCGCAGCGCTCGATTGGCTCTTCCCTCGGCGGCCGTGAACCAGACCTCGTGACCCTCGGAAGACCAGGCCAGACCCCGCGCTCGCGTCCACTCACGGGTGCGAAGCACGACCTCGCCGTCCCGGTCGACGACCACGATCTGACCCCCGGGGCCCAGGCCTGTCGTGTCTTCTCGGAAGGCCACGTGCCGGCCGTCGCGGGACAGACGGGGCTCGTGGAGGGAACCGGGGGACCGGTACAGCGTGTGACCCACCGGAAACTCGAGGTGGCTCTCTTCGGAGAGGCCTCTCGCCCGTGCCACCACGAGACGGTCGCTTCCGGCCTCGCAGTCCGCATCCTCGACGTTCTCCAGGATCTCGTGGGGCGTTCCTCCCCCGAGAGGGGCTAGCGCGAGCGTGCCGATGAGACGCCCTCCACCAGAGAAGCGCCGGCGCATCGACAACACGAGCTCGCCGGAGCAGGCGGCGAGCACGTCGGCGTCGACGTATCCCAGCCGTCGCGCCTCGGGGCCGCCGGCCATCTTGAGGGAGACCTCCGGACGATCCAGCCCCAACGTTTCGCTGTAGACGACCGATTGTCCCGCGAAGCGGGCGCCCCCGATCCGGCCCCGGTGAAAGGTGAGCTGGAGGAACGACGGAGTCGACGTCGGCTCCGGCCACAGCCACGCGAGGGCGCTGAGCACCGCGACCGCGGCCACGACTCCCGGAACCAGCAGGCGCCGCCTCGAGATGGCCCGGGGCTGGATCGGCTGCGATCCGGTCGTGGACTGGGCGAGCTGGTTGAGGTGGAAGGCCAGGTCCCGGGCGGACTGGAATCGCTCCTCGCGGCTCTTCTCGAGGCAGCGCCGCACGGCGACCGCGGCTCCCGGGGCAAGGGAGGGGTTGACGGCGAGGGGATCCTCCGGCTCCTCCCTGCGCACCGCGTACATGGTCTCGTACGGAGTCGCTCGCTGGAAGGCCCTTTGGCCGGTCAGCATCTCGTAGAGCACGGCCCCGAGGGCGAAGATGTCGGCCCGGTGATCGACCTCCTCGCCCAGCACCTGCTCGGGCGACATGTAGCCCACCGTCCCCAGGGCGTGGCCGGGATGGCTGAGGTCGGGCACCGTGGGCTCGCCCGAGTCCTGGAGCGAGTCCGGGATGGTGAGCTTGGCGAGACCAAAGTCCAGGAGCTTCACCTGGCCGTCGTGGGTGAGGAACACGTTGGCGGGCTTGACGTCGCGGTGGTAGATGCCCTTGCCGTGGGCGGCGGCGAGGCCCTGGGCGATCTGGATGCCGTAGTCGAGCGCCTTGTGGTAGGGGAGGGGGCCGCGATCGAGACGGGCCCGGAGCGACTCTCCCTGGAGGAGCTCCGACACGACGTACGGGACTGGCCCTTCGATGCTGACGTCGAAGACCGCCAGGATGTTGGGATGGTTCAGGGCGGCCGCCGCCCGGGCCTCCCTCTCGAACCGCTCGACGGACTCGGGTCGGGCCCGCGCCGGGTTGATGACCTTCAGAGCCACGTCGCGCCGCAGCCGGGGATCGCGGGCGCGAAAGACCTCTCCCATGCCTCCGGCTCCCAGGGCCTCCAGGACCTCGTAGGGGCCGAGGCGATCGCCCTTCGAGAGGCGGCGGCGGCCCTCGGAGGGCTCGCCAGCGGGTTCTCGCTCGCTCACGGGACGTTAGCCTCTCCGTCGGCCCTCACTCGAAGCGATAGACGAGCTGCCCGGTGAACTGTGGATACGAGCGGTCCCGACCGTCGACCCAGTAGTGGTCGGCCTGGATCCGGAACACCCAATGCGGATGCCCTTCGCCGGTGACCTTCCCAAGGGGGAAGTCGAATCCCCCCCCAAGGACCGTCGACCATGAATCGGGCCCCTCCACCAGGTACCTCCCTACCATTCCATGTCCGAAGGGCTGGATCCATTTCAGAGAGTTGAACGTGGCGCGTCCGCCGACCGCAAGAGTCCACTGGTCGAACGAACGGTCGCCATTGCGATCTCCACTCATCCAGGCGAGGTCGGCCACCGCGCTGAGGGTCCAGGGCCTGGGAAAGCCCAGTCCAAAGTGCTTGATAACGAGCTCGCCGGAGATCAGGACTCCGTAGAGAGCGCTCCCGTTGGCGCGCCCACCCCCGGCGCCGGCCCCGGCCCGGTGCGTGCCGGCCAGGGTCCCGACAGGGAGCGAGAGAAGCACCAGCCCCAGGATCATTCGTCGCATGCCCCACCTCCCTCTCGGTACGGACGTCGATGGGCCGGCTGCTACGAGCCAAGCGCTTCGTGCCCGAGCGTCTTGTCTGACAGGTCCCTGCGACCGCCGCGTGGTGAGCGTTTCCTAGGCGCTGCGCCTCTCGGCGACGGCCGGTGAAACGGCTCAAGGCTTGTCTACCATGGCCTCAGCGCGGAGCATCTTAGATTTGCCTTGGATCTGGCTCTTGTGATGCATGTTTCGGAAGCCCTGGACACTTCAGGCTTGGGCTGACAGACAGCACTGGCCGACTCCCGGGCGGAGTTGTGGATCGGAGGAGCTGGTGAGCCGGCGGATTCGGACCGAGAGGGATCGGTTCAGCAGTGAACCCCGACTTGGACCCCGGCCCCGAATCCCGGAAGATTTCACCAGGACCCAACCAACGAGAGGCCGGCCATGGCATCCACAAAGGGAATCATCATCGTCCTCGGATCTCCCAACGATGCGGAGGGCCAGCTGTCGAGCATCGCCCTTGAACGATGCGAGCAGGCGCTCGTGGAACACCGGAAGAATCCTGACTCAAGAATCCTGCCTACAGGCGGCTGGGGGGAGCATTTCAACACCACGGACAAGGCACACGGCCACTACCTCCGGCAGGAACTGCTCCGCCGCGGCGTGTGCGACTCTGTCTTTCTGCCCTGCGCAGAGAGCAGCAACACCATTGAGGACGCCGCGCTATCGCGTCCAATTCTCGCCGAGTATCCCGACGCCGAACTGATCGTGGTCACATCGGACTTCCATGAAGCCAGAGCACGGTTCTTGTTCGAGCGGGAGTTCCCAGAGCGCACGATCCGCTTCTCGACGAGTGAGACGCATCTGCCCAGCGACGACCTGGCCCGACGTCGGGCTCACGAGGAACGGGCTTTGGAGAGACTCAGGAGCGGTGGGTGATCCGCGGGCTTGAGGCATGGATCCCATCGGGACACCGTGATGCGACACATACGCATTCCAGCCGCTGGATCCGCCAGATCCCGAGGTGCATCCGCACATCCACCGGGTGACGGCGTGTTGCTCCTGTCCTCTGTGGTCGATGGTCCGACGGCGTCACTGCAAGCGGGCGCCAGGCCGTACAAGGACGCAACGCTGCTGCAGACACGTCCATCTGGGGTATCGGTACCTGCCTGGACATTCCCACAGTCGGACGCAGGGAGGTCGAGGACACAGGCTCGGCGATGGTCGGGAGGAGGCTCGACATCTACTCTAGCCGTAAGCCTCCGACGAGCCCCATCTTGATGTGACGTCGCGTTGTTCCGAGATTCTCGCCGAGGAGGTACGAGGATGGCGAGTATCGATACGCCCGCGAAGGGTCGCGGCGAGGCCGGCGCGTGCGGTGGGAGGATAGGACGGTTTCGGGAGTGTCCGGGCGTGGGGGTTCCCACGGGAGCAGGGGAGGGAACCAACACCGGCCTGCCCCCGAGGGACTCCGCCAGCCGCTGCTGGGCCCGAACTGATGGCCGCCCGGCAATACGAGAAGGGTAGCATTGGCAGTCGGCGCCGTGCACGACCTACCGGCTCAAGCCCTGGTGAAGCCCAAAAAAAGGGTCGGTAGGAAAGGGCAGACGGACCGGCGGCGCCAGCAGCCCTTCTCGTGCGCCCCAGGCCTGGCCCAGGGAACCCCGAATCCCGCTAGGCTGGTGGACCACGCCGGGATCGAACCGGCGACCTCCTGATTGCGAATGAGCCCGAGGGGGAACCTGAGATGGTCTCAGAGGGTCTAGGTGGGCCTCAGGAAAGGAAGGACGGCGAGGACGAGGCCGGCTAGGACCCGCTCAGACCGGATGAGATGGTAGCGCCGCGGTAGCAGACGCGACGCCGGTGAGCAAGCTCTCCCAACTGGCCGAATCGAAGTAGCGGCTCTCGCGTGACTTCGGAGGCTCTTCTCCGTTGGAGCATTGGCCAACTCCGAAGGCGCCTGCCTGGGCCGAGTACCGGTGGGATCATCGGCAGCCCGCGCAGGGGATACGGCGACAAGAACGTGAGTGGTGGTTGCCCGGTGCGTCTCCTATTCGAGACCACACCAATTGGCTTCTATCACGGCCCACCTGGAACAGTCCTTGGATTTCTCCTGGATTTGAATTAGCAATGGGGGGCGATGGCCCTGCCTGCAACGAAGGCGTGCTCCCACTGCGGCCTGCCGAAACCCCAAGACGCGTTTGGCACGAGCAAGCAAACACCCGACGGGCGCTCCTGGTGCCGCCCATGTGAGAGTCGCTGGCAGGTTGCCCGGCGCCGGGCTCTACTGGAGGCCGGGCGCTGTCCCGCTCACCCGAGCCGTAGTGTCATGGCCGGATACCGCCGCTGTCAGCTCTGCGTCGAGGCCTCACGGCGCCACTTCGCGCCCACCAGCAACGGCGCAAGGCCGGAGGCCGGTGCCAGAGCTGCAACGCCCCGCCCGGCCGGGGATGGTCCGGTGCGCGGCTTGCTCCGAGAATATTGCGCGCGAGCCAAGGGGCGGACGGAAGTGGTCAGGGCGCGGCGGAAGGGCGAGCCTACCGGTGCCCTCGTCTCGGCCTCACCGCCAGCACGAGCCCGACTGGGTCGAGCACCGAGTAGCCGAGGAGCACCGCCCCCGGCGCTCGCCTAGATTCCCGGCGTATCAGCGCCACCGATCGGCGTTGTTTCCGCAAGGCGAGAAGTGATCTTTCGAAAGAACGTCTCAGACCAGTCGAATCTGGCGCCGATGTCCATCGCCAACTTCCTCTTCGTGAAGACACGGACCAGCGTCTCAGCTTCGCTCTGCCGCTGGACCAAGACGCGAACTCGACTGCCGCCAAATCGGAAGAGGGGGTACACGCCCGTCGCGGCGACTAAGGTCGTAGTGTCTGCATCGATTTCGTTGACTTCCACTTCCGGGATGCTGAAGCCAGCTTCGTTGAGGGCATACCAAGTGGCATTGAGAACCTTTTCGAAGGGCGCAGCGAAGGTCTGCGTCTTTCCTTTCGACAGCGGAGCAGTGCCGATTCGATGAAGGGGCAGGACCGGGCGAGCATCGACCCTGTCCAATGAGTCGGGATCGAACAATCAATTGGTACTGCCACCCGCGTTCGTGTAGCGTCGCCACTGGAGCGCTCGCCGGTTGCCGCGGCGAGCCGAGTGCGGCTTCGCGGTGCCACCCAGTTGCCGGCCCGCAAATGCCCGACAAACTAGAGGTGTAATTGATGCGTAGGAACATACTCGCGTCGTCTCTGCTCGTTACGGTGGCGATCGTCGTCGGCCTGGTTCTCGGCTCCCCCGGTTCGGCCGAGGACATCAACCCGATGGTCAATGGAAGGGTGAAGAAGATCGACAAGGAAACCTCGACGATCACGCTCTCGAAGGACAACAAGACCAAGGAGGTCATTTACACCGAGAGCACCGAGTTCAAGATGGGCTCCAGCAGCAAGAACGAGCCGAGCTCCATCGACGAGGTCGAGGTGGATCACTACATGGGTTGTAAGGGCGCGTTCAAGGGAGAGCAGCTCGTCGCCTCGATCTGCACATTCCGCGAAGGAGAGCACGAGTAGAGCTCCTTCTCGCAGCAGGGTGTAACCTGCGCCGCCGGCCCTAGGAGCTGGCGGTCAGCTCGATCGCGTCGAAGGAGACCGAGCCGGTCGTGCCGGGTAGGTAGACCAGGTACACTGTGACGTCTGCATGCCACTCGGCATGGAGTCGAGACGGACGGAGTGCTCGATCCATCCGGCAGAGCCGCTCATCGGGACCGTCCCCTCGGTTGTCGCGAACGCTTCGGCGTAGTCGGACCCGGTAGGCCTGGGCTTGTCATCAGCGCGGATCGCGATCGACATCCCCTGCCCGCTTAGCTCCGTCCGGATCCGGGCGCGCAGCTCGACACCGCCTTGGAATCTGTCGATACGCATCGTCTGCGAACAGTAGGTGAAAAGCTCCGAAGAACTGGTGGCGCGTGACATGCTCACACAGCGATCGCCCTCCCGGGCCCCGTCCGCGCCATACGAGAGGATGGCTCCACCGAAGCCGGGGCCGCCCCGCGACCAGTTGTAGGGCAGGTCACCCCCGTCTTCGAAGCTCCCGTTCTTTAGGATCGGGACTGCTGGGGCGTCGATCCCGGTGACTTTGTCGGAGCCACAAGCCGAGAGGAAGAGGGTCGTGAAGGCGAGCAGCACAACGGCGTTGGCGTGTTGCATGATGGGCCTCCTGATACCGGCCGTTGCGCGGGATGGTGCAACCTTCGCGCCGGCCGGAAGCCCGCTCTGAGCCCTTGTTTCCCACAGTGGCCGTCAGTTTGAAGGACACAGTGTAGCCGGGCGAGTACGCTGATCAGTGCGGCCCTTGGCGCCGCGCGCGGCCCCGTGTGTCGGGACCGCGGGTGTCACATTCGGGCGCTCCCGATTGCCTCCAAGTTGCCTCCGAACCGGGAAGTCCGGCCGCGCCTGCTCCCGGCGCCGGTCGCGGCGCCTTCTAACGACGCTTGGTTATTGATGGATTTGGTGGACCACGCCGGGATCGAACCGGCGACCTCCTGATTGCGAACCAGGCGCTCTCCCAGCTGAGCTAGTGGCCCATGGCGGAACCGAGAAAGTGTAGCAAAGCGGGGTGACGGCGGCAAACCGGTCGCGCCCGGTGGGCGACGGTACGAGCGCCACAGCCGCACGAGGACGGAACAGCCCTTTCACCCGCGAGGCTCGGGTCACAGACCTGGTGAGCCGGCACCGATGACGCCGCCGGGATGCCAGCGGTGTTGCCTACGGTGCGAAGTGAACCTCGCCGTGGTAGTCGCCGCCGACTCCGACGGCTCCCTCCACGTGAAGGATGCCGTGGAGGCCTGACAGTTCACCGGTGGCGTGCTGGATGGTCAGCCACCCAGTCGCGACGAGGTTGTCGTGCCAGAAGACCGCGCTCACGTCGAAGGCGCCCTGTTTGTTGCCCAAGGCTCCCGTGAAGATCCCCTTTCCGTGAATGTTGGCCTTGGCCTGGAAGTCGTCACAGGCCCCCTTGTTGTTCATGGTCACGGTGCTGTCGAGCGTGCCCGTCAGGTCTCCCGTGAGATTCATCCTGAGACCCAGAGTGATGACGCACACGTTCTTCGACTTCTGGTCCATCGTCATCGGTACTTCGGGAATCATCTCCAGCAAGTACGAGCCCGAGACCTGCTGGGAGTCGTTGGCGTCGGCAGAGGGCGCGACCAGCAGCAGGCCCGCCACGGCGAGTGTGACGAAGTGTCGCATCGATGCACCCCTTTGCTGGACGCTCACCGGGTGAGCAAGGCTACGGTTCAGGGGCTGGGACACTCGCGGTAGCGTCCGAGATGGAATCTAAGCCCCGATGCAGTCCCGTGCGACTACGTGGGGCGAGATCCAAGAAAGATCTAATCGTTCTCTAAGAACTCGATGCCTCGCGGCGCGAGTGACGTGTGCTCGACGCGGAGGAACGCACCGAAAGAACTTCCAGTGCGAATAGAATCAGGTCAGGAGGTCGTGATGCTCATCGTGGACCGGCGCAGCCAGGAGGAGCGGGAGGACCGCGACCTGGCGCCCTACGGGATGCGGAGCGCCCAGAGCCGGGGGCGGCGCTATCCCGAGGAAGAGCACCAGTACCGGACCTGCTTCCAGCGGGACCGCGACCGGGTGATCCACTCCTCGTCCTTCAGGAGGCTCGAGTACAAGACCCAGGTCTTCGTGAACCACGAGGGCGACAACTACCGCACGCGGCTGACTCACAGCCTGGAGGGGGCGCAGATCGGGCGCACCGTGGCCCGGACCCTCGGCCTCAACGAGGAGCTGACGGAGTGCCTGATCCTCGGGCACGACCTCGGGCACACGCCCTTCGGGCACTCCGGGGAGCGGGTGATGGACGAGGTGATGCGCGGCCACGGCGGCTTCGAGCACAACCGGCAGACGCTGCGGATACTCGAGGTCCTGGAGGAGCGCTACCCCGAGTTCCCCGGGTTGAACCTGACCTGGGAGGTGCGGGAGGGGATCATCAAGCACCGCCCGGACACCGACGCCGGCGCTCCCGAGGACTACGCGCCGGGGGAGCCCCCGACGCTCGAGGCCCAGCTCGTCGACTTCGTGGACGAGATCGCCTACAACAACCACGACGTTGACGACGGGCTGACCTCGGGGATGTTCAGCGTCGAGCAGATCCGCGCGGTCACCCTGTTCCGGGAGGCCCACGACGCAGGCGGTGGGGGAAGGGCTGAACGACAAGCGGATGCTCCGCCACCGGGTGGTGCGTCGGATCATCGACCGCTGCGCGAGCGACCTCATCCAGACGACCCTGGCCGCGGTCGGCGAGGCCAGGGTGGCCTCGGTGGCGGACGTGCGGGCGGTGGGGCAGCGGCTGGTGGGCTACTCTCCGGAGATGGCCGAGCGGGTCCGCGAGCTCAAGGAGTTCCTCTTCCAGGAGATGTACCGCCATTTCCGGGTGGTGCGGATGGGGGACAAGGCCGGCCGCATCCTGCGGGACCTCTTCGACTCCCTGGTCCGCGAGCCGCGACAGCTCCCGCCGCGCTTCCAGCGGCAGATCGAGCGCGACGGGGTGGAGCGCGTGGTCTGCGACTACATCGCGGGGATGACCGACCGCTTCGCGCTGCAGGAGCACCGGAAGCTCTTCGATCCCACCGTGCGGGTCTGAGCCCGGGGGATGACCACGACCCACGTCCTGCTCGTCGTGTACGCCGCCGTGCTCGTCGGGGCCGGGCTCTGGGTCACCCGCCACGTGCGCGCCTCGGGCGACTTCTTCGTCGCCGGCCGGGCCCTGCCCGCGGGGCTCGTCTTTGCCACCCTCCTCGCCGCGAACATCGGCGCCGGCTCCACCGTGGGGGCCACAGGGCTGGGCTACCGCCACGGGCTGTCCGCGTGGTGGTGGTCGGGCTCGGCGGCGATCGGCTGCCTGGTCCTCGGGATCCTCGTGGCGCCGCGGATGCACCGGCTGGCCAGCGAGAACGGCTTCTACACGGTGGGCGACTTCCTGGAGTGGCGGTTCGACCGCTCCGTGCGCGTCGTGATCGCGGCCATCCTGTGGGTGGGGACGGCCGCGCTCCTCGCGGGACAGCTCATCGCCATGGCCTGGGCCTTCGAGGTGATCGCCGGGCTGCCCCGGCTCTGGGGCTCCCTTCTCTCGGCGCTGATCCTGACCGCCTACTTCAGCGGGGGCGGCCTCATGGCCTCGGCCTGGGTGAACCTGCTGCAGCTCGCCACCCTCCTCGTCGGCTTCCTCCTCGCCGTGCCCTTCGCGTGGTCGGCGGGCGGGGGGTGGACGGGACTCAGGGGCGCGGCCGGCGCCGCGGCGGCGGCGGACTACGGGAGCCTGGGCGGGATGGGGATGGCCGGGATCCTCGGGCTCGTCGTCGTCTTCGTCCCGTCCTTCATCGTGTCGCCGGGGCTCATCCAGAAGACGTTCGGGGCCCGGAGCGCGGGCGCGGCGTCGCGCGCGGCACTCGGCAACGCGGCGGCGCTGGCGCTGTTCGCGTTCGTCCCGGCCCTCCTGGGAATGGCGATGCGGTCGGTGGAGCCGGGGCTGGCGAACGCGGAGATGGCCCTGCCGCGTCTGACGATGGACGTCCTCCCGCCGTGGCTCGGGGGACTCGGCCTCGCCGCGCTCTTCGCGGCGGAGCTGTCCTCGGCCGACGCCATCCTCTTCATGCTGTCGACCTCCCTGAGCCGCGACCTCTACCAGGCGGTCCTTCGCCCCGGGGCCAGCGACGCCCAGCTGCTCCGGGTGGGGAGACGGGCCGCCGTGGCGGGCGGGGCGCTGGGGCTGGTGCTCGCCCTGCTGCTGCCCTCGGTCGTGGCGGCGCTGAAGCTCTTCTACGGGATCATGACCGCGGCGCTGTTCGTGCCCCTGCTCGTGGGGCTGCTGTCCGCGCGGCCGGGGGCCGGACACGCGCGGGTGGCCATCGCCGCGTCGATCCTGGGGACCGTGGTGGCGCTGGTCGTCCTGTCCGGGACGCCGCACGGCGCGTGGCTCCCCTCGGTGATCGGGATGGGGCTGGCCCTCCTGGCGTTCGCGACGGCGTGGCTGCGTCCGCGGCGCTGAGGCCCCGGGCTCCGGGGTGCTACGATCCCCGCCCATGAGCGCGATGGGGCGGCGTGAGTTCTCGGTGTCGCTGGCGGCGGGGCTCGCCGCGGTGTGGGCCGCCGGCGGCGCGGCGGAGGAGGGAGCCGACATGGCGGAGGCGACGCGGAGCGGGAAGGGCGGTCTGACCGACGTGCCCGGCATCACGGTCGGGCACTTCACCGACGAGCGACGACCGACGGGGTGCACGGCCATCCTCGCCGAGGGCGGGGCGGTGTGTGGCGTGGACGTCCGCGGGGGCGCCCCGGGCACGCGGGAGACCGACCTGCTGGACCCGGTCGCCACGGTGCAGGAGGTGCACGGGGTGGTCCTGTCCGGGGGGAGCGCCTTCGGTCTGGACGCGGCCACCGGCGTCGTGCGCTTCCTGGAGGAGCGGGGAATCGGCTTCGCGGTGGGGGCGGTGAAGGTGCCCATCGTTCCCGCGGCCATCCTGTTCGACCTGGCCGTGGGGGACCCGACGATCCGCCCGGACGCGGACGCGGGATACCGGGCGGCGCGCGCAGCCGGCCCCGGGCCGGTGGCCGAGGGGTCCGTGGGCGCGGGCGCCGGGGCGACGGTGGGGAAGGTCCTCGGCGGTGCGCGGGCGACGAAGGGGGGCCTGGGGACCGCCGCGATCCGCCTGCCGCAGGGTGGCACGGTGGCCGCGCTCGTGGCGGTGAACGCCTTCGGCGACGTGGTGGATCCGGAGACCGGGCGGACGGTGGCCGGCGCACGCGGCGAGGGCGGGAAGGGCTTCGTGGGAGCGATGAACGTCCTCCTGGGTGGCCAGGAGGCGGTCGCCTCGAAGAAGGGCGAGAACACCACCCTCGGGGTGGTGGCCACCGACGTCACCTTGACCCAGGCGGAGGCGACGAAGGTGGCGCAGATGGCTCACGACGGTCTCGCGCGGGTCATCCGCCCGGTCCACACGCCCTGGGACGGAGACACGGTGTTCGCCCTGTCGCCGGGAAAGGTCGAGATCCCCCAGCCGGCGCTCCTGGTCGGCGCGGTCGCGGCCGAGGCGATGGCCCGCGCGGTGCTCCGGGCAGTGCGGACCGCGACCGGCCTGCCCGGGCTTCCGTCGGCCACCGAGCTCGGGAGTGCGTGAGGGCGGCGGCGTCCGCAGGGACCGCCGTTGTGGAGAAGCTGTGGATGTCAGGTCGAAATCCCAGCGGGCACTGTGGATCAGATGTGCACGAACGGGCGCGTGCCTGTCGACGAGCTGTGGATGACCGGCGCTCCGGGTGTGGAAAGGGTGAGAGGAGCCTGTGGAGAGGTCACGCTCGACTGTGGAAAAGACCCCACTCCCTGTGGAAGAGTGGACGGCGATCTGTGGAGAAACGGGCCGTTGGGTGTGGAGAAGTGCGCCCGGGCCTGTGGGAGGACTGTGCAGGAGACGTGGAGAAGTGACGGCGGTGGGTGGAAAAGGCCCCGTGGCGCTGTGGAAGAGCGGGATCGTTCCGGTGGACGAGATGTGGACGGTGCGTGGAAGAGGGTCTCCGGACTGTGGAGGACCTGTGCACGCGACGGCGACGCGCGTCGTTGACTGAGAAGGCGCAGTCCGCGCCGGTCGTCCTCGGGGCCGGCCTCGTCGGCGCGTCGACCGCGATCTGGGTTGGGGCCGTCCTCGCCACGGGGCGAGGCGCGCTGTCGCCCGGGGTGGCGTGGGTCGCCCTTGTGTGCGGAGCCGTCGTCGGGACGATGGGCGCACGCGCCGCGCGCGGAACCCCGGCCGAGGACGGACGGGCGGAGGCCGCCTCGTCGCTGGTCGCACGACTCCAGGGCATTTCGAAGGTCGATGTCCTGGCCCTTCTGGCCTTCGCGGTGGTGTCGCTGCGCCAGTTCGGCTGGCTGGTGTACGAGCAGGGGGACCGGCTCCTGACGCTGATCCCCAGCAACTATGGCGATCTGCCGCTCCACTGGACCTACGTCCAGTACTTCGCCGGGGGGGCGCCGTTCTGGCCAGAGAACCCGATCATGGTGGGGGAGCGCCTGCAGTACCCCCTTGGCGTCGATCTCTTGACCGCCGCTCTCGTGGCGATCGGGGTGGGGCTGAGGACCGTCTGGCCTCTCCTCGGCCTGGCCGGGGCCGCCCTCGCCGCGTTGGCCCTGCGACGCTGGGGAGGCGCCCTGGCCGTCGCCGGCTTCCTCTTCTCGGGCGGTCTGGCCGGGTTCCAGCTCCTGTGGACGGGACGCCTCCTGGACTACCAGGACGCGGTGGCCTGGAAGAACCTCTACCTCACCCTCTTCGTCCCGCAGCGGGGCTACCTGCTGGCGCTGCCCGTGGGGCTTCTGCTCCTCTGGAGCTGGCGCCGTCGTCTTCTCCGCGGCGAGGCGGCCCTGCCCGTCTGGATGGAGGGAGCCCTCTGGGGCGCGCTGCCCCTCGTGCACCTGCACAGCTTCCTCCTGCTCTCCCTGGTCGGCGCGGTCTGGGCCCTCGGGGCCCGGCGGCTGGAGGCCGCCTGGCCGAGCCTCGCCTGGGCGCTGGTTCCCGCCACCTGGGGGGTCTGGCAGGTCAGCGACGGCTTCCGCGCGGTCTCCCTCGTGGGCTGGCAGCCCGGTTGGGTGATCGGCGACGAGAACCCCGTGGTCTTCCTCCTGGTGAACTTCGGGCTCTTCCTTCCCCTCGCGCTCGTGGCTCTCTTCGTGGCCTGGCGAGAGCGGCGACGGGAGGAGCTGCTGGTGCTCGGGCCCGCCCTCGTGGTCCTCGCCGCGCTCTTCCTGGTGCGCCTCGCCCCCTGGGCCTGGGACAACACCAAGGTGATGCTCTGGTGCTATCTCCTGGCGCTGCCGCCCATCGAGTCGCTGGTCCTCGCGCGCCTCCGCCGCCCCTGGGCGGTGGTGGCGTTGGTGGGCCTCCTCTTCTCGGGGGTGGTGAGCGTGACCGCCGCGTCCCGGGGACGGGGGCCGCGCCTCGAGGTCCTGAGCCTCGAGGAGTACGAGGGCGTCTGCGCGGCGCTGGCCTCGCGGCCGCTCACCGAGCGCGTGGCGGTGGCGCCCACCTTCAACCACCCGGTGGCGCTGTGCGGCCACCCCCTGGTCCTCGGCTACGAGGGCCACCTGTGGAGCCACGGGATCGACGCCACCGAGGTGAAGCGGCGGCTGGAGGCGCTGCTCCGCGGAGAGCCCGGGTGGCGCGCGGGCGCGCGGGCGATCGAGGCGTCGCTGCTCTTTTGGGGGCCCCGCGAGGTCGCGGCCTTCCCCGGCTCGACGCGACCGTGGGAGGAGTCGGATCCGCTCGCGTCCGGGAGCTGGGGGAGACTCTACGCCCTCGACTGACCGGGCCCCGTGAGGACGAGCGCGAGCGCGGCCAGGACGATCACCCCCCCGACCAGCGTCCAGGGGCCCGGGACCTCCGCGAAGAGGAGCCACCCCATGACCGTGGCCCCCACCGGCTCGCCCAGGAGAAAGAGGCCCACGGTGGGGGCGGGCAGCGACCGCAGCGACTTGTTGGCGAGACCGTGCCCGCCGAGGGTCGGCACGAGGGCCAGGGCGACGAAAGCGGCCCACGTCCGGGAGTCGTAGCCACCGAGCGGCACACCGGAGGCCGCGGCGAGACCGGCCAGGGCGACGGCGGCGGTGCCCCACACGCCGAGGACGTAGGCGTTCAGGGGCAGGGCGCTGCGCAGCCCCCGGCCGACGACCTGGTAGGCGGCCACGGTGACCGCGCCCGCGAGGGCGAGGAGGTTGCCGAAGAGGGAGCCCGGGGTCGTGGCGTGGTCCCCGAGGGCGATGAGGGCCGCCCCCGCCAGGGCCACGGGGATCGCGATCATGACGACACCGCTCGGCCGCTCGTGGAGGAAGAGCCGGGAGAGCACGACGGTGAAGAGGGGGGCGGTATTGACCAGGAGAACGGACGAGGCGATCGAGGTGTAGGAGAGGCTGGCGATCCAGGTGGCGAAGTGGAGGGCGAGGGCGATCCCGGCGCCGACGAGGACGAGCCCCTCCCGGCGTGAGAGCGCGGGCCAGGAGCGGCGGGCCGGGCTCGCGGCGAAGGGGAGGAGGAAGAGGGAGGCGAGGGCCACGCGGTAGAAGGACACCGCCAGGGCGGGGGCGTCGGCGAGACGGACGAGGATCGCCCCGAAGGAGACGAACACGACGGCCAGCGAGAGGACGAGGTAGGGAGAGGGGGAGGTCCTCAAGCCCGGGACCGCACCGTGGCCGCGGCACGCGCCAGGGCCTCGTCGAGGAGCTCGGGGCGGTCACCGCCGCCCTGGGCCAGGTTCCCCCGGCCGCCTCCGCGGCCCCCGAGGGACTCCACCGCGGCGCGCAGAAGGGCGGGGACATCGTGGGGCAGGCCCGCGCTCTGGGCAAAGACGAGATGGGCCTTCCCGGAGCGGCTGCCGAGCAGCGCCACGCAGGGGGCGAGGGCCACGAGGCGCTGGGCCAGCACGCGCAGGTCGCCGGGGGGCCAGGCGTCGTAGGCGGCCACGATCACCGCGGGACGAGAAGGGTCGCCGCCGCGCGCGCCGTCGAGGAGGCGGCGGGCCTCTCCCTCGAGGGCGCGCCCGAGGAGGGCCTGCTCGCGCCGCGCGCCCGCGGCGAGGTCGTCCCTCGTCTTCTCCGCCACCCCGACGAGCTCCTCGAGGGGCGCGGACAGGATGGAGACGAGGCGGTCGAGAACGCTCCGGCGCCGGGCGATCGTGCCCAGGGCCCGGTGCCCGCACGCGAAGGACACGCGCGTGCCCCCCTTGTACTTCTCGGAGGCGGTGACCACCACCACACCCACCTCGGCGGTGCTCCGCGGGTGGGTGCCGCCGCACGGCTGCCGGTCGAAGCCCTCCGCCTCCACGAGACGGACGGTGCGCTCGACGCCGGCGGGGGGAGTCACCCCGAGGGCCCGGGCCTCGGCGGGGGAGACGTCCCTCACCGTCACCGACCGCGCCTCCCACGCGACCTCGCTGGCGCGGGCCTCGGCGGCCTCGATCTGCTCGTCGCTCACCGGACGGTCGAGGTCGATCGTGGTCGTCTCCGCGCCGAGGTGGAAGCCGACCGTCTGCGCGTTCGCCACCTCGACGAAGGCCCGGGAGAGGAGGTGCTGACCGTGGTGCTGCTGGCGGTGGTCGCGGCGGCGCGCGCCGTCGACCCGGCCCCGGACGGGTCCCTCGCCGAGGGGCCGATCGAGGACGTGAAGGACCTCCCCGGACTCCTCCACCACGGCGACCACCCGGGCGTCGTCGAGGCTGCCGGTGTCCCAGGGCTGTCCCCCGCTCTCGGCGTAGAAGGCCGACCGGTCCAGCACCACCGCGGGGCGCCCGGCGTGCTCGCGGCAGGCCACGACCCGCGCCTCGAACTCGAGGAGGTAGGGGTCCCGGAGGTGCAGGCGGTCGGTCATCGGGGCGCCCGCTTCAGGCGGCGGTGGGGTTCCACCCGGCCTGCTCGAGGTTCTCGAAGTACTTGTAGCCGGTGCCGGTGTTGAAGACGACGATCCGGTCGTCGGGGCTCAGGTGCCCCGAGGCCTTCAGCTTGCGCGCGGCGGCCACGCAGGCCGCGCCCTCCGGGGCCACGAAGAGTCCCTCGGTGGTGCAGGCCTCGCCCAGCCCCTGGAGGATCTCCTGCTCCGACACGGCGACGCCGGCCCCGTGGCTGGCGCGCAGGGCGCGGAGGATGAGGAAGTCGGCGAGGGCCTTGGGGACCCGGATGCCGTGGGCGTGGGTCTCGGCACCCTCCCAGAACGGGGCCTCCTCGAGGCCCTCGGAGAACGCCTTGACGATGGGCGCGCAGCCCTCGGCCTGCACCGCGTACATCCGCGGGCGGTCGGAACCGATGAAGCCCATCTCCTCGAGCTCCTCGAAGGCCTTCCACATTCCCACGAGCCCGGTGCCGCCCCCGGTGGGGTAGAGGATCGCGTCGGGGAGCGTCCATCCCAGCTGCTCGGCGAGCTCGTAGCCGAGGGTCTTCTTCCCCTCGACCCGGTAGGGCTCCTTCAAGGTGGCACACTCGAACCAGCCGTGCTCCCGGGCCTGCTCCGCGCACACCCGTCCGGCGTCGGTGATGAGGCCGTCCACGGTCTCGACGTGGGCGCCGTAGGCCCTCGTCTCCGCCACGAACAGGCGGGCGATGTCCCGGGGGAGGAAGACGTGCGACCCGAGCCCGGCCGCCGCCGCGTAGGCGGCGAGCGCGCTGCCCGCGTTGCCGGCGGAGGGCAGGCAGACGTCGGTGGCCCCGAGGACCCGGGCCATGGACACCGCCATGGAGAGGCCCCGGGCCTTGAAGGAGCCGGTCGGGTTGTGGCTCTCGTCCTTGATCAGGAGGCGAGGGAGTCCGAAGAGGACCCCGAGACGGGGGGCGGGAAGGAGCGGGGTGAAGCCCTCGCCGAGCGAGACGCGGTCCTCGGAATCCTCGACGGGCAGGACCTCCTGGTAGCGCCACATCGTCGGCTCGCGAAGGGCCAGGTGACCCGGGCGCATCTCGCGGGCCGCCCGCTCGAGGTCGTACCGCGCGTACAGCGGCGCCCCGCACTCGCAGAGGTTGAGCCTCTGGCCGGGTTCGTACCGCCTGTCGCACTTCGTGCAGTCGAGGTGGGTGAGCATCGAGGACCGGTCGGATTATAGCTTCAGGGTGCGGAGGCCATCGCCATCATCTCGACTCCCCGGCCGTAGAGCTCCTCTCTCTCGAACTCCCACACCACCGTGTCCCCGACGACGCAGGCGTTGGCTCGTCGGATGGGGTAGGGCATCACCAGGGTCGCGCGAAAGTGGATCTGCCCCCCGCTTCTCCCCAGCCCCAGGGCCTGGACCGCGGCCTCGGACTGGTCCAGGACCTCCTCGCCCAGGCGGTCGAGGGAGCTTTCCACCGCCTGGTCGACGGTGCCGGTCGCGATGTCGGGAGCGAGGGAGCGGAGGGCCGTGCTGAGGTCCTGCTGGCGCAGCTCCAGGCCGTCGAGGACCTCCTCGAGGGCCCGGCGCTCGCGAGGGCCGTAGAGCGGCCGGGTGGTGAGGCTGGCGACGTCGCGGGCAAAGGGCTCGGCGAACAGCTCGCGGAAGGGGCGTCGGAGCTGGTCGGGTGCGGGGGCACCGGGATCGCCGTCGAGAGCGGCGAGGAAGTGGTGGGCGAAGTCCTCGTCGCGGCGGGCGATCTGGCGGGCGAGGGCGCGGGCGCCGGCCAGGGGCGAGACCGGGTCCCGGAAGACCTCGTTGTACTCGAAGACCCCGTCGTCCGGGCTCGTGTAGGCGGAGATGTAGTTGCGGGCCGGGGGGGTGTTCGGGGAGCGCGCGCGGAAGAAGTCGCCGTCGAAGTCGTTGGGCGAGGGGAGCGTGGCCTCGACGACGACGCGGTGGAGGCCGGGGGCCGTCTCCTCCTCGATGCGCCAGGCGTCTCCGGACGGGAAGCGGTGCATCGTCCGAAGCGGATCCCCGTCGCGGGGGATCTCCGCCCCGCGGTCGCCCCGGTCGGTGTCGATGCGCTCGAGGACGTACTCGACCCGCCGGGTGCAGCTCCCGTCCAGGAAGACCTGGGTGTGGATCTCGACCGAGAGCCGGTCCTCGATACAGCCGGCGAGGGGAAGGAGGAGAAGGAGAACGAAGGCGCATCGTTGGTCGGGGGGAGTGTCTCGCATGGCGGGGCGAGTGTAACTCTCGAGGGGGGAGAAGGTGGCGTGGGGGCGCGCGAGAAAGGGGTGCGGCAGACGCAGTCCCAGGAAGGGGAGCAGAGACCCGGAGGCGAAGGCAGGGGTGAGAACGGTGAGGTGCGGGGAGGTGAAGTCGAACGAGGCTCCGAGAGCATCGGCCCGGCAGTGCTCTCGGAACGATCAGACCTCCATGATCTCGTCTTCCTTCTGCTTGAGGGCGACGTTGACCTCCTCGATGTGCTCGTCGGTCAGCTTCTGCACCTCGGCCAGGGCGTGGCGCTCGTCGTCCTCCCCGAGCTCGTGCTCCTTGAGCAGCTTCTTGAGCTGCTCGTTGGCGTCGCGCCGGACGTTCCGGATGGCGATGCGGCCCTCCTCGGCCTGCTTGTGGGCGTGCTTGACGAGGAGCTTGCGGCGCTCCTCGGTGAGGGGGGGGACCGGGATGCGGATGATCTTGCCGTCGTTCTGGGGGTTGAGGTCGAGGTCGGAGGTCCGGATCGCCTTCTCGATGGCGGCGAGGGTCGAGGGGTCCCAGGGCTGGAGGGTGATGAGAGTCGGGTCGGGAACGGCCAGGTTGCCCACCTGGTTGAGGGGCGTGGGTGTGCCGTAGTAGTCCACCCGGATCGCGTCCAGCATGGCCAGCGAGGCGCGGCCGGTGCGCATGGTCGCAAGGTCCCGCAGGACGGTGTCCACCGTGTGGCGCATGCGGTTCTTCGTGTCCGTGAGCAACTCCTTGGTCGGCATGGCTACTCCTTCACCAGGGTGCCGATCTTCTCGCCCTGGACGATCCGGCGCAGGTTCCCCTTGCGCTTGAGGTCGTAGACGATGATCGGAAGGTGGTTGTCCATACAGAGGGAGATGGCCGTCGAGTCCATGACCCTCAGGCCCTTCTGGAGCACCTCGAGGTAGGTGATCGAGTCGATCTTCCGGGCCTTCGGGTTCTTCACGGGGTCGGCGTCGTAGATGCCGTCGACCTTCGTGGCCTTGAGGATGATCTCGGCCTTGACCTCCATGGCGCGCAGCGCGGCGGCGGTGTCGGTCGAGAAATAGGGGTTGCCGGTCCCCGCGGCGAAGATGGCCACCCGCCCCTTCTCCATGTGGCGGATGGCCCGGCGGCGGATGAAGGGCTCGGCGACCTCCCGCATCTCGATGGCGGAGAGGACTCGCGTGAACACCCCCGCTCGCTCGAGGGCGTCCTGGAGGGCGAGGGCGTTGATCACCGTCGCCAGCATCCCCATGTAGTCGGCGGAGACGCGGTCCATGCCCGCGGCGTTGTCCGACACCCCGCGGAAGATGTTCCCACCCCCGACCACGACGCCGATCTCGAGACCGAGCCTGTGCACGCTCCCGATCTCGATGGCGAGGTAGTCGGTGAAGTCCCGGTCGATCCCGAAGGCCTTCTCTCCGAGCAACGCTTCCCCGGAGAGCTTGAGGAGGACGCGCTTGTACCTGAGGGCCTTCCTGGAGCCGGGCATCTGGTCCTTCCTCGGCGGACCGCCCCCGGGAGCGGGGGCGGACGCCCCTGATACTACTACTCCGCGGCGGTTTCGGCCTCGCCGCCGCTCTCCCCCACCCGGAAGCGGGCGAAGCGGCGCACCACGATGTTCTCCTTGATGAGCGCGATCTTCTCCTGGATCAGCTGCCCGACGGTGAGCTTGGGGTCCTTGACGAAGGGCTGCTCGAGGAGGCAGAAGCTCTGGTAGTACTCCTTGAGCTTGCCCTCGGCGATGCGGTCGACGACGTTCTCGGGCTTGCCCTGGCCGAGGGCCTGGGCCCGGTAGATCTCCTTCTCCTTCTCCAGGGCCTCAGCGGGGACCTCCTCCCTGGTCACGTAGATCGGGGTGGCGGGGGAGGCGGCGGCGACGTGCATGGCCAGGTCCTTGACCAGGGCGTGGAACTCGGGCGTCTTGGCCACGAAGTCGGTCTCGCAGTTGACCTCGATGAGGACGCCGATGCGGGCCCCGGGGTGGATGTAGGAGCCGACGACGCCCTCGCTGGCGACACGGCTGGCCTTCTTGGCCGCCGCCGCCAGACCCTTCTTGCGGAGGATGTCGCGGGCGGTCTCCGTGTCGCCCCTGGCCTCCACCAGCGCGTTCTTGCAGTCCATCATGCCCGCGCCGGTCTCCTCCCGGAGCGTGCGAACCATTTCCGCGGAAATACTCATGAGTCCTGTTCCTCGAGCTCGAAGCTCCTCAGCATGGAAGACCCCGGGGCACCTTGGGCTCCCCGGGGCGTGCACGGCCGGGCCGCCGTCGGCCCGGGGATGATCAGGCCGTCGCGGGCGCGCCCGCGTGGGCGGCGTTGGGCGTACGCGGAGGTGCGGGGCTCACCCCGGCCGTCTCCGCGAGATGCGCCTCGCGCAGGCCGCGGCCGGCGAGGATGGAGTCGGCTATCCGGCCCGCGAAGAGGCGGATGGCACGCAGGGCGTCGTCGTTGCCCGGGATCGGGACGTCGACCTCGTCGGGGTCGGAGTTCGTGTCGAGGATCCCGATGACCGGGATCCGGAGCTTGCGCGCCTCAGCCACGGCGATGGCCTCACGCCGGGTGTCGATCACGAAGACGGCGTCCGGAACCGCCTTCATGCTCTTGATGCCGGTGAGGTTCTTGGCGAGCTTCTGGCGCTCCTTGTCCAGCCGCCCCAGCTCCTTCTTGGTCAGGCGTTCGCGCTGGGTCCCGAGGGCGCCGTTGAGGGTGGTCTCGAGCTCCCGCATCCGCTCCAGGCTCTTGCGAACGGTGGTGAAGTTGGTGAGCAGCCCGCCCAGCCACCGCTCGGTCACGTACGGCATGCCGCAGCGCTGGGCCTCCTCGGCGACCGCTTCCTGCGCCTGCCGCTTGGTGCCGATGAAGAGGACGGTCTGGCCCTGGGAGGCGAGGTCCTGGACGAACTGCAGCGCGTCCTGGAGCAGATGGTGGGTCTTCTGCAGGTCGATGATGTAGATGCCATTCCGCTCGCCGAAGATGTAGCCCTTCATCTTCGGGTTCCAGCGGCGGGTCTGGTGGCCGAAGTGCACGCCGGCCTCGAGCAGGTCCTTGATGGTCACCGGCCCGGGGGGCGGTGCCGGAGCGGGCGGGGGTTCGGCCACAGGGGGAGCGGGCGCGGCCGCCGGGGCAGCCTCGGCCGCAGGGGGAGCGGGCGCGGCCTCGGCGGCGGCCTTCTCCCGGGGTGCGGCGGTCTCGACGGCGGACGTGCCGCTCGCCTCGGGGGCGGACGCTTCGGCGGTCTCGGCGGCGGGCGTCTCCGCCGCCTCGGGCTTCGGATCGGGGGACTCTGTCTCGGACAAAACGGCCTCCTTGCTACGTCTCAGCTCATCCCGACGCAGGCGTCAGTCGAGCTTTCCGGCCCCTCTCGGGGCTCGAGATGGCCTTCCCGCCCCGGTGGCCGGGGCGAGACGGCGAAGACAGACGGGGTTCGAGATCACCGCTTGGAGAACTGGAACCGGGCGCGCGCGCCCTTCTGCCCGTACTTCTTGCGCTCCTTGATGCGCGCGTCGCGCCGCAGGAAGCCCGCCTTCTTGAGCCGCAGACGCAGCTCGCCGTTGAACTCGACCAACGCCCGGGCGATCCCGTGACGCATGGCGCCGGCCTGAGCCGACACGCCGCCCCCGCGGATGGTGGCGACCACGTCGAACCTGTCCATGGTCTCGGTGATGGCGAACGGCTGCTTGACGATCTGCTTCAGGGCCTCGATGCCGCCGAAGTACTCGTCGAGGGGCCGGTCGTTCAGTCGATACTCTCCGGTCCCGGGGCGGAGGTGCACGCGCGCGATCGACGTCTTGCGCTTCCCGGTGCCGTAAAACTCGAGGGGAGTGGTGCTCAAGGCTTCTGGTCTCCTGCTACAGGCTCAGCGTCTGGGGCTTCTGCGCCTGGTGGGGGTGCTTCGCGCCGCCGTACACCTTCAGCTTGTGGAACATCGCCCGTCCCAGCTTGGTCTTGGGCAGCATCCCGCGCACGGCCTCCTCGACGAGCCTCTGCGGGTGCCGCTGACGCACCTCGCTGGCCGTCCGGCTCTTCAGGCCGCCGAGATAGCCGCTGTGGCGGCGGTAGACCTTGCCCTTCTCCTTGGTGCCGGTGAGGACGATCTGGTCGGCGTTGACGACGACCACGTGGTCGCCGGTGTCGAGGAAGGGGGTGTAGGTCGGCTTCTTCTTGCCGCTGAGGATGTCAGCGACGGCGACGGCCACCTTGCCCAGCACCTGCCCACTCGCGTCGATGACGTACCAGCGGCGGTCGAGGCTGTCGCCCTTGGGAATGTAGGTCGGCATCCAGTCGGTCCCTGCTCTCTCTAGGCGCGGCAACCCCGCGCGACTCGCAAACCTCACATTTTTAGGGCATTTCACCGCGGGTGTCAAGAGCGACCGCCGCGCGGGCTACAGCAGCCGGGTGTGGGACAGGGCGGGCAGCTGGCGCCGGATGCGGTCCTGGTGCTCGAAGTCGATCTCGGCCAGGGCAACCCCCTCGCCCTCGGCCACCTCCGCCACGATCTCGCCCCACGGGTCCACGATCATGGCGTGCCCGTAGGAGGCGCGTCCGGGGCCGTGATGGCCGGCCTGCGCCGGGGCCAGCACCCAGGCCAGGTTCTCCACCGCGCGGGCCCGCAGGAGGAGCTCCCAGTGGGCGCGGCCGGTGCGCTCGGTGAAGGCCGAGGGGACGCACAGGGTGCGGGCCCCCCTCCGGGCCAGCTGCCGGTACAGCTCGGGGAAGCGCAGGTCGTAGCAGATGGACAGCCCGACCGGCCCCAGGGCGGTCTCCGCGACCACCACCTCCTCGCCGGGGCGCACCGCCTTCGACTCCTTCAGGTGCTCCATCCCGGGGAGGTCGATGTCGAAGAGGTGGATCTTGCGGTAGACGGCGAGGGTGGACCCGTCCGGTCCGAGAAGGACCGAGGTGTTGCGGACGAGGGCGTCCCCCTCGACGCGCTCGGGGATGCTGCCGAGGAGGAGGGTGAGGCGGAGCCCACGCGCCAGGGCGGCCATCCGCCCGACCCACGGCCCGTCCAGGGACTGGGGTTCGGGGACGGGCTGACCCTCGGAGCGCAGGAAGCCGAAGTTCTCGGGCAGCCCCACGAAGGTGGCCCCCTGTCCGGCGGCGCGCTCGACGAGGAGCTCGGCGGTGGCCAGGTTGCGCTCGACGTCCGCGGTCGAGGTCATCTGCGCGACGGCGGCGCGGGGGCCGCTCACTTCTCGCTCCCGGAGCGGCCACGAGGACGGCGAGGGGGGGCGGCCGGGCGGCGGCCGCGGGCCGCGCTCCGCTTCGTCCGCGTGGACGGCCGACGAGGCGGGGCGCTGCGGGGTGCCCCCCCGCGCCGGCGGGCCGGGGGAGGCTCGCCCGCGGCCCAGGCCTGCCGGCTCTCCCATCGGCACAGGGCGAAGAGGGGGCAGGCGCCGCAGGCGGGGCGGCGGGCGTCGCAGACCTTTCGCCCGTGGAAGATGATGAGGTCGGTCGTGCGCGTCCACCGCTCGCGGGGGATGATCTCCATGAGCTGGGCCTCCACCTTGGCGGGGTCCTTCGCGTCGACGAGCCCGATCCGGTTGGCGACCCTGAGGACGTGGGTGTCGACGGCGATCCCCTCGTTGACGTCGAAGGCGTGGCCCAGGACGACGTTGGCGGTCTTGCGTCCGATGCCGGGCAGCTTCACGAGGGTGGCCATCTCCCGGGGGATCTCGCCTCGGTGTCGCTCCACGAGCCCCCGGGCGAGGCCGAGCAGGCTGCGCGTCTTGGCCCGGAAGAAGCCGGTGGAGCGGATGATCTCCTCCACGTCGGCGGCCCGGGCCTCGGCGAGGGCGGCGGCGTCGGGATAGCGCGCGAACAGGCCCGGAGTGACCATGTTCACGCGCTCGTCGGTGCACTGCGCGGAGAGGACGGTGGCGACCGCGAGCTGGAAGGGGCTGCGGTAGTCCAGCGCGCACCGGGCCTCCGGATGCGCCTGCTCGAGGGCGTCGAGCACACGTCGCGCGTGGTCGCGACGGGCTCGAAGGGAAGGGCGCTCGGGCACGAGCGGATTGTAGCCCGATCCCCCGGGCTCTCTCCGCCCGGGAGCCTGGCGTCAGCGCGCCGGGCGCAGCAGCGGGAAGAGCGGCGTCTGCGCGCTCGGGGCCTGCAGTCGGCTCAGACGGACCTGCAGGGACCGGACCCCGTCGGCCGGCTCCAGGAGATCGCCGACCAGCGAGCGCGCCCGACCCGCGACCGTCTCCTCCCCGGAGAGGCCGTGGGCGAAGGTCTCGTCGCGCCGTTCGGTCCCCGCCACGCGGCGGATCTCGACGGTGAGGACACGCGCCGCCAGGTGGAACGGCTTGAGCCGTCGCGCGGCCCGCCGCGCCAGTGCGTCGACGATCTCCTCGAGGGCGTCGAGATCGGAGTGCCGGTCCCGGACCACCGCCTCCTCCTGGACCGACGAAGGGGGGGCCGCCAGGGCCACCGGCTCCTCGCCATCCCCGCGCACCGCCGCCCGCAGCCGGGGGGCGGCGACGGCGCCCACGGCCGCGACCAGGGCGTCCTCGTCGGCCTCCGCCACCTCGCCCAGGGTCTTCAGGCCGGCGCGCTCGAGGGCGGTCTCGAGGTGGGGCGGCAGGTCCCTCAAGGCGGACACCGGCTGGCGGGCGAGGAACGAGAGCTCGTAGCCCGGGAGAACCACCAGGAGACCGCGGGGCCGGGCGAAGCCGGAGGCGATGCGGGCGGCGAGGCGCGAGGAGGCCAGCCCGAGGGAGGCGTCGAGCCCGAGACGGCGCTGCAGCTCGTCGCGGATGGTCTCGGTGGCGCGAACCGGACGGGGGCCGTCCGAGCGGTCCGGGGTGAGGTCCACGTAGGCCTCGTCGGCGGAGGGGCGCTCCACCCGGCGGCTGGCGGCCAGCAGCACCGCGGTCACCTCCTCGCCGACCCGCCCGTAGGTGTCGAGGTTGCCGGGGCGGAAGGCGGCCCCGGGGCAGAGGCGCCGCGCCTGGGACAGGGGCTGACCGACGCGCACCCCGTCGCGTCGCGCCTCCTCGCTGGCGGCCGCCACGAACCCCGAGCCGTCCACGCCCCCGCCCACCACCAGTGGACGACCCTGCAGAGAGGGGTCCAGGCTCCGCTCGACCGAGACGATGAACGGGTCGAGGTCGACGTGCAGGATGCTGTGGGACCGCTCTCTCACGATCCCAGTCTACGGAGGGAGGGGGCCGTGAGAGGTCCGAACTAGTGCAAGGACCCCTTCTGGGCGGCCACGGACTCCTGGTAGCCCCGGTAGTTGTCCTGCAGGGCGGCGATGAGGCCGGGGATCATCTGGACCGGGACCACCAGGCGCGCCCGGATCGGGGCCCTGACCACGTGGCTCGACTGGGCCTCACGGAGCTGCTTCTCGGAGGGCGGGAGCATCTCGCAGAAGGTGAGGGTGAAATCGAGCGGCGAGTTCTGGATCGCGCAGAAGTTGGCGTACGTCCGAGGCTCGTCGGAAGCGTCCTCGGGAACGACGGTGAAGTTGATGGACGACTTCTTCTCCTCGGACATCGGTGGCCTCCGAAGCCGAGTGTACCGCGGTCGCGCCCGCGGGTCCGGGCCGCGGTCAGTACTTGCGGAGAACGCCGATCACCACGCCCTGGATCCGGAGTCGGTCCTGGTCGACGACCATGGGCTGGAGGCGCGCGTTGGCGGGCTGGAGGCGGACCCGGCCTCCGCCCTCGCGGTACAGCTTCTTCAGGGTCACGTTCTCCCCGTCCAGGAGCGCGATGACCATCTCCCCGTCGTCGGCGGACCGGCGGTTCTCCACGATGACGTAGTCGCCGTCGCGGATCTGCTCCTCGATCATCGAGTCGCCCTTGACCTGCAGGACGTAGGTCTCGTGACGGCCGATCATGTTCTCGGGGACGAAGATGGTCTCGCTGGCGTCGATCGCCTCGATCGGGGAGCCCGCGGCCACGCGACCGAGCAGTGGCAGCTCCACCGCCTGGACCTTCACCTCGGTGGGCACCAGCTCGAGGGCGCGGCTGCGGTTCCAGGCGCGCCGGATGAGGCCCTTCTCCTGCAGGTTGGTCAGGTGCTTGTGGACGGTGGCGAGGGAGCGCAGGGAGAAGTGCTCCGCGATCTCCTCGATCGTGGGGGCGTAGCCCTCGCGGGCGATGTACTGGTTCAGGTACTCCAGGATTTCCTTCTGCCGCCGGGTGAGGTACATGGGGACACTCCTCACCTGGGAATGTAGGCGAAGAGCAGGCGAAAGTCAATCCCTGGCGCGCGATGCTCCCGAGCCGCCGGCACCGAGCGTTCCCGTCGATCCCCTCGAGCCGGGGCGGGCGGGGGAAAGCCCTCCGCGGGGTGGCTGCGGACGTTCCCCCTGGATCCGGCCGCCCGAGGATCCCCCCGATCGCTCCGGCCCGGGCAAGGGGCGGGCGGGAGAAGACAGCGGGGGGCGGGCGATCCGGTGATCGGGGAGCACCCGGGGGGGACGCGGGGCGTCGCCGCCCGGGAGCCAGATCGGCCCGCCGCCGCCGGCCAGGACCCACCAGTAGGGAATGCCCTCCACGGGATCCTCGGCCTGATCGGCCCGGGCCTCGGCCTCGCGGGCCCGGGCCTCCGCCTCCCGAGCGCGGGCCTCGGCCTCGCGCTCGCGCAGATCGGCCTCGCGGCGGGCGCGCGCCGCCTGCTCCTCCGAGGCCCTCTCGCGGACCAGGGCTTCCCGCTCCTCCGGGGTCACCCAGCGGTCGCGGTCGCGGACGTAGCCCCGGGCGCGGTAGGCATCGCTCTCGTCCATCCAGACGCCCTGCAAGAAGGTCCGGCCCAGGGCGGCGTTGGCCTCCGGGTGGTCCGGGTCCAGGGTCAGGACCCGATGCCAGGCCTCCCGGGCCTGCGTGGCCAGATCGCGGTCGCCGGCCCAGCGCGCCAGGCGGACCAGGCCCTCGACGTCCCCCGGGGCCACTCCGAGGGCCTGCTCCTGGAAGCTGGCCAGCGCGGAGCGGCTCTCGACGACACGCGCGATCCGGGACCGGGCCAGGGTGACCCGCCCGGGGCCGGTCTCCAGCACCACCGCCTTGTCGGTTCGCTCGACGATCACACCGCTCACCACGCCGCCGCTGGTCAGGTGGACCTCGTCCGCCCCGCCCACGGCGGGCAGGAGGAGGAGCAGCGTCACCGCCACGTGCCTCGGCACCGGCCTCACGAGGAGATGATCCCCCGCGGGCGCCGGCCGGGCAACCCAGAAAAGGGGCGACGCCCCCTCCGCACTCGGGGTCAACCTTCTGGAGCCCAGACGGTCTAAAGTTCTCGAGAGGTCGCCCCGGTAGGCCATGGTGCACGAGGCGACCCTTGGAAGGGAGCGAGGAGCAGCGAGCCGGACGATGAATGGGACACCTTCTCCAGCGCTGAGTGCCGACGGGGCGCCCACGGAGGCGGCCTCGGCACGGAAAGCCGAGTGGCAGATCGTCGAGGCCTGTCAGCGCGGCGACCGGGAGGCCTTCGACCAGCTCGTGGTGCGCTACCAGCGTGACATCTACCGGCTGTGCTACCGCTACGTGAACAATCACGAGGACGCCAATGACCTCACGCAGGAGGTGTTCCTCCGGGCCTGGAGGGCCATCGGACGCTTCCGGGGACGCAGCGCCGTGTCGACATGGTTCTACCGGATCGGGGTCAACGCCTGTCTGAACTTCCGGGCCGCGCGGCGGCCTCCGGCCCAGGAGCTCCCGGAGACGCTGGCCGACCCCCGGATGGGGGCGGCGCAGCGAGTGGAGCGCGCACAGCGGGCGCGGCGGGTGCGCGAGGCGGTGGCGCGGCTGCCGGAGAAGCAGCGGGCCACGCTGATCCTCAAGATCTACCACGAGCTCACCCACCAGGAGGTGGCGCAGGTCCTGGGCTCGACGGTGGGAACGGTCAAAGCGAATCTCTTCCACGCGCTGGGCAACCTGCGCAAGCTCGTGGCGGCGGAGGAAGGAGGGAGGCCATGAGTGCTCACCTTTCCGACCAGACGATGGCGGGCGTGCTCGAGGGGGGCGGCTCGCCGGTCGAGTGGGCGCACGTCGCGTCGTGTGCCGAGTGCCGGTCGCGCCTCGAGGACGCGCGCGCGGCGCTGGCGCTGGCCTCACAGGCCGACGTCCCCGAGCCCCCGGGGATCTACTGGGAGGCGCTGCGACGCAACGTGAGCCGACGAATCGCGGAGGAGCCGGTGGGCCGCTCGTGGCGGGGCTGGGTGCTTCCCCTGGCCGTGGCCACGGCGGCGGCCGTGGTCCTCGCGGTGTCCCTCGTCGGGCGGCCTCCGGTCCCGTCGGAGCCCGGACCGCTCCTGCCCGCCTGGTCCGCGTTGCCTCCGGTGGAGGAGGACGACGGCCTGGCGGTGGTGAGAGGTCTCGCCGAGGGCGAGCTGCCGGAGTGGGATGAGGGGCGGGGACTGGGCGCCTTCGTTGCCGACCTCTCGGAGGAGGAGTCGGAGGCGCTGGTCGCGGCACTGCGGCTCGAGCGACCGGAGGGGGATCTGTGATCGGACGCTGGATGCTGGTGCTGGCGCTCGTGGCGGGTGTCGGGGTGCCCGGGACGGCCGCACAGGAGGACGGCGAAAGCAACAAGGGACAGGAGCGGCGGGACGAGGCGTTCCGGATGATCGACGCCTACGTGATCGCCAACCTCCAGGAGAGCCTGGGCCTCGACGAGAGCACGTACGTCCGGGCGATCCCCGTGGTCAACAACCTCCAGAAGACACGCCGGGAGTACTTCGGGGAACGGTTGGGGACGCTGCGGAAGATGCGGCGCCTGCTGCGCTCGGGGACGGCCACCGAGGCGCAGGTCCGAGGGACGCTGGACGCGTTCAAGGCGCTGGAGGTCCAGGGGCCCGAGCGCATCCGCAAGCAGATGGACGAGCTGGACGCCCTGCTCACGCCCCTCCAGCAGGCGAAGTACCGCGTGTTCGAGGTCGAGGTCGAGCGCCGTCTGCGTGAGCTGATGCGGAGGGGCCGCCGGGACCGCGCGCCGAAGCCCGAGTAGGAGGCGGCAAGCCTCTCCGGGCCCCGGTGAGGCCGGAAGGCGGCCTCGCGAAAGTGCCTGCGCTCGGCTTGCCGCGGCGGAAGCGCCTCTCCTATACTCGTCGACATGGCCAGCACGAAGAAGAGGGGCGCGGGTGCGTCCTCTGTCCTCGGAGAGGCGCAGAAGACGACGGCGAAGAAGGTCGTCAAGGCCGCGAAGGCGCGCCCGGGTGCCGCGGCGCGAGAGAGCACGAAGAAGGCCCCAGTGAAGAAGAAGAAGAAGGCCACGGCAGCGGTCCCGAAGGCGGCAGCGAAGAAGAAGGCCCCCGCGAAGAAGGCCCCCGCGAAGAAGGCCCCCGCGAAGAAGGCCCCCGCGAAGAAGGCCCCCGCGAAGAAGGCCGCGAAGAAGGCCCCCGCGAAGAAGGCCCCCGCGAAGAAGGCCCCCGCGAAGAAGGCTCCCGCGAAGAAGGCCCCCGCGAAGAAGGCTCCCGCGAAGAAGGCTCCCGCGAAGAAGGCTCCCGCGAAGAAGGCTCCCGCGAAGAAGAAGACGATCTCGAAGACGGCCGCGGAGCCGAAGAGGACCGCTCCCCGGGCGCCGCGTCGACGGTGGCGTGAAGCCCCCGTGGTTCCGCCGGCAGCCATTCCCGGCTTGAGCGAGGAAGATCAGATCCGCTCGGCCAAGTACCTGCCGCGGGAGCTGCCCGAGCGACTCTTCGAGGAAGAGCGGTTCCTGTTTCCGGAGAGCTACGGCGTCAACCGTGTACGACTTCTCGTCCGCGATCCCGAGTGGGTCTTCGCCTACTGGGACGTCAGCCCGGAGACGATGAAGGGTCTCGCGCGCAGCCTGGGCGAGCGGGCCTTCAAGCTCTCGCGCCTGACCCTCCGGGTGCTGGATCCCGTGAGCGGGGGGACGAGCGACATCCTGCTGCCGCCGGGATCGCGCTGGTGGTACATCCGGACCGACACGGCGCGCCGCACGTATCGCGCGGAGATCGGCATCACCCTGCCGTCGGGCGAGTTTCGGCGGCTCGCGGAGAGCAACGCGGTGGTCACACCGCGGGTGGGGCCCTCGCGAGAGCCCGCCCGCCGGCGGCTCAGCTACGCCGGCGCGGGCGCCGTGCCTCCGGCCGAAGCCGCGGCCGCCGGGAAGGCGGACCGCGAGACCGGTCTCACCTCCGAGCCCTGGACCGGAAGCGGCGAGGCGGCCGACTCGGGCGAGCGCGGGGGGGCCAGCGAGTCCTTCCGTCCGGCCCGCCCCGGGGCGAGCGACGCCTTTCGGCCCGGGGCGAGCGACACCCACCGCCGCTAGGGAGAAAGAGCATGCCGGTGGGGTACTGGTGCCCGGTCCTCCACGCGCACCTGCCCTACGTCCGGCACCCCGAGTACCCCGAGTTCCTCGAAGAGGACTGGTTCTTCGAGGCGTTGACCGAGACCTACGTCCCCCTCCTTCGGGTGCTCGATGGCCTGGTGCGCGACGGCGTCGAGTACCGCCTGACCATGACGCTGTCGCCCCCGCTCGTGTCGATGATGACGGACGAGCTGCTGGTCGCGCGCTACCGGCGCTACCTCGACCGCCTCGTGGACCTCGCCTCGCGGGAGACGGAGCGGACGAAGCGCGAGCAGCCCCACCTCGAGGAGCTGGCCTGGTGGTACGTCCGGGAGTTCGAGGACGTCCGGCGACTCTGGGCCGACGAATGGGGCGGCAACGTCGTGCGTGGCTTCCGACCCCACCTCGACAGCGGGCGCCTCGAGGTCCTCACCTGCGCCGCGACCCACGGCTTCCTGCCGCTCATGGACGCGGTGCCCGAGGCGGTGCGCGCGCAGGTCCACGTCGGGGCGCAGCACTACCGGAAGCACCTCGACCGGGACCCGGCGGGGATCTGGCTGCCGGAGTGCGCGTACCTGCCGGGCCACGAGGCCTTCCTCCGTGAGGTCGGTTTGCGCTTCAGCTTCCTCGAGGCGCACGGCCTGACCGAGGCCCACCCCCGTCCGAGCTTCGGGGTCCACGCACCCATCGTCTCGCCAGGGGGGATCGTCTTCTTCGGTCGCGACATGGAGTCGTCCCGGCAGGTCTGGAGCGCGGAGTCGGGCTATCCCGGCGACTTCGACTACCGCGAGTTCTACAAGGACATCGGCTGGGAGCTCCCGATGGAGTACCTGGCCGACTTCCTCCCCGACGGCCAGCGCAAGAACCTCGGCATCAAGTACCACCGGGTGAGCGGGCGGGGCGTCGACCTCGCCCACAAGCAGCCGTACGTTCGGCCCTGGGCCGTCGAGAAGGCGGCAGTGCACGCCGGCAACTTCCTGTTCAATCGCGGGAAGCAGGTCGAGCACCTGGCCGCCCACATGGACCGCCCGCCCATCGTGGTGAGCCCCTACGACGCGGAGCTGTTCGGTCACTGGTGGTTCGAGGGACCGCAGTTCCTCGACTTCCTGTTTCGAAAGATGCACCACGACCAGGACGTGGTGAAGCCCGTCACTCCGTCGGAGTACCTCGCCCGCTCCGGCGACCTCGAGGTGTGCCAGCCGCCCATGAGCACCTGGGGCGAGGACGGCTACGCCGAGGTGTGGCTCAACGAGTCGAACGGCTGGATCTATCCCCACCTCGACATGGCCGCCGAGCGCATGGTGGAGCTGGCTCGCCGCTACCAGGACGCCGACGGCCTCGAGACCCGCGCCCTGAACCAGGCGGCGCGGGAGCTTCTCCTCGCCCAGTCGTCGGACTGGGCCTTCATCATGAAGACGAACACCACGGTGGAGTACGCCAAGAAGCGGACGCGCGACCACATCGCCCGCTTCGACTACCTCTACCGGGCGCTCACCGGCCAGTGCCCGCTGGACGAGCCCATCCTCCGCGAGTTCGAGGAGCGGGACAACATCTTTCTGGAGCTCGACTACCGGGTCTATCGGTAGGTCAGGTGAGGGGGCTTCGGAGTCCCTGGAGGCAGGGGCCGAGGAAGGGGCCGGCCGAGTCGATCCCGCAGGCGGACAGTGTCGCCGCCGACAGACCTGCATCGACCGCGGAAGCTAGTCGCAAGGCCCGCCCGCTTGAGAGAGAAGCTCGACGCGAAGGACGTCACGCGCTGACGGCTGTGAACCGAACGGCCCATTGACCGGCCGGGGCTGCCTCGGCTCACAATGAACCCACCCGAGAGAATTCCCTTTCGTCGCCTTGGCCGGCGTCCCTTCGACGTCCCTCCCTCTCGGGTCCGGCCTGAACGCCGCTCCGCCTGCCGCGGCGGCCCCCGCTCGCGATGGCCGTATAATCCCGGCACTCCGAGAACAACTCTTGTCTGGCAGTTCTGCTGAGACCTCTGAACGGAAGGCGCGATGATTCTGAGCCCGGGGACGCGGGTCGGACCGTACGAGATCGTCGGCGCCGTGGGCGCGGGCGGGATGGGGGAGGTCTATCGCGCCCGCGACACGAAGCTCAACCGGGACGCGGCGATCAAGGTCCTGCCGGACACGTTCGCTCGAGATGCCGACGGCGTCGCGCGGCTCCGGCGTGAGGCACAGGTGCTCGCCTCGCTCAGTCACCCCAACATCGCCTCGATCTACGGGCTCGAGGAGACAGACGACACGCTGGCCCTGGCCCTCGAGCTGGTCCAGGGAGAGGATCTCGCGCAGCGGCTCGAGCGCGGCTCGATCCCCGTGGAGGACGCCATCGCCTGCGCGACGCAGATCGTGGACGGCCTCGAGGCGGCCCACGAGAAGGGCATCGTGCACCGCGACCTCAAGCCCGCCAACATCAAGCTCGACGCAGAAGGCGCCGTCAAGATCCTCGACTTCGGCCTGGCGAAGGCCTACGAAGACGACTCGGTGTCGGGAAACAGCGACCCCTCGCAGTCGCCGACGATGGCGCGCTTTGGCACCGAGGCCGGCGTCCTCCTCGGCACCGCGGCCTACATGAGCCCCGAGCAGGCCCGGGGCAAGGCGGTCGACAAGCGCGCGGACATCTGGGCGTTCGGCGTCGTGCTCTTCGAGATGCTCGCGGGCCAGAAGATCTTCGCGGGGGAGACTCTGAGCGACACCCTGGCCGCGGTGCTGACCCGCCCGCCCGACTGGGGGCTGCTGCCGCCGTCGACGCCCGTGGGGGTGCGCCGGCTGCTGACCCGGTGCCTGGAGCGCGACCCGCGGAAGCGGCTGCGCGACATCGGCGACGCCCGCGCGGATCTGGCCGGCGCCCCCGAGGCCGCGGGTCCCGAACCCGCGCCCGGGCGTTCGCTCCGGCAGGTCCTGCCCTGGGGGCTGGCCGGGGTAGCGCTGGTCCTGGCCGGATGGGCGCTGTGGAGCGGACGTGGTCTGGAGGCGACCCCGCCCGAGGTGACGCACCTCGACGTGGCCGTGCCCTTGAACGTCGAGCCGATCTGGTCGGTGACCGGAGGGTCCTCGATCTCGTCCGACGGTCGGATCGTGCTGATGTGCGGTGCGATGAACGGGGTGCGCCACCTGTTCGTTCGCCGGCTGGATCGGCCCGAGGCGAGCGAGATCCCGGGCAGCGACAACGCCAACTCCGCGGCCATCTCGCCCGACGGCGGGAGCGTGGCGTTCGTCCGAGGGGACGGATCGGTCACGCGCGCATCGTTGGCGGACCACAAGCGCGAAGTCGTGGCGACCGGAGCGGATCTCGCCGGCGGGATCGCATGGAGTCGAGCCGGCATCATCTTCGGTCGAAACGGCGCGCTGTGGATCGTCTCGCCCGAGGGGAGGGGCCCCCGGGCGCTGGCCGCCCTCGACGCGGCACGTCGGGAGGTACTCCACGATCACGCGATGGTGCCACCGGGCGAGCATCACGTGCTCTTCTCCAGCCTGACCACCAAACCGGGTGCGGAGCGGATCGAGGCGGTCTCGCTCGACGGAGGAGAGCGGATCGTGGTCGTCGAGCGGGCGACGAGCCCCGTCTGGTCACCCACCGGCCATCTGCTGTTCGCGAGGGATGGCGCGGTGCTGGCGGTGCCCTTCGACCCGGTCACCGCGACGACGCGGGGCGAGGCGATCCCGGTGATCCCGCCCGGAGTCGTGGAACGAACCGGCAGCGGCGGCGTGGGGCTGGGGCTCTCATCGACGGGGACGCTGCTCTACGCGCCGGCCGGGTTCCAGGACAAACAACTGGTGTCGGTCGGCCGCGATGGTGCGGCGCTGGACCTCGGCCTGCCCTCGGCGCAGCACGCGAACCCCCGGGTCTCGCCCGACGGGCGCCGACTCCTCGTCGAGGTCGACAGCAGTCTCGTGGAGACGCTCGACCTGGTCCGTGGCACGCGGGCGCGGCTCACCGCGGCGGCGCTGGGAACGAGCTTCTCCACGTGGAGCGCGGATGGGAGCCGCGTCGTGTTCCGCCGGTTCAACGCGCCCTTCTGTGCGGCCGCGGACGGGAGCGGGGAGTCCGCGCCGCTGCCCGCCGGGGCCATCAACGACTTTCCGTCGTCAGCCGGGCCCGATCCGGATTCCGTGATCGTCGTGCGCATCCAGCCCGAGACGTCGGGGGACGTCTTCCTGATGTCGATCAGCGGGGCCTTCGAGCCCCGGCCTCTCGTCGTCACGCCCGCCTACGACGGCGGTCCGCAGCTGGCCCCGGACAACCGGTGGCTGCTCTACCAGTCGAACTCCTCCGGGCAGCACGAGATCTACGTGCGGCGCTACCCCGAGCTGGATCGCCAGTGGCAGGTCTCGGAAGGCGGAGGCGTTCAGGCGCGGTGGAGCCGCAGTGGCCGCGAGATTCACTACCGCGGCGGACAGCACCTCGTCGCGGTGTCCTTCGATGGCTCGGGCGCGGAGCCGGCCCTGGGAACACCCGCGGCCCTGTTTCCCGACGACTATGAGTTCGGCTCTGGCATCAGCATCCCGAACTACGACGTCACCCCCGACGGCCGCTTCATCATGCTCCGGCGTGATCCCAACGGCGGCAAGCTCCGCCTGGTTGTCGGCTGGACGGAAGAGCTGAAGCGGATCCTGTCGGAGGGCGGCGCTCGCTGAGCCCCCGGGCCGGTCGCCATCGCTCACCATGGACGGGCTCCGATTGACCGCCCGTGACAGTGCTGGACCCCCGGGTGTATAGGTAGTGCTCGGGGGCTCGATGCCCCCGGGGAGGTCGCCATGACCACCACCCTCCGCCGCGCGGCCGTGGCGGGATCCTGGTACCCCGGCACCGCCGCGGCGATCTCCGCCGAGGTGGACCGCTACCTGGAGGCCGCGGGTGACGTCTTTGTCCCGGGCCGACTGGTCGCCCTGATCAGCCCCCACGCCGGGCTGCGGTACTCGGGTCCCGTGGCGGCCTACGGGTACGGCCTCTTGCAGGGTCGCTCCTCCCTCACCGCCGTTCTGGTGGGGCCATCACATCGCGCGGCGTTCGGAGGGGTGGCCCTCCAGGCCCACGGCGCGTGGGAGACGCCCCTCGGGCGCGTGCCCATCGACGAGGACGTGGCCGGGGCCCTCCTCGACGCCGGCTCCGGCGTCCTCGAGCACCCCGACGTCCACCGCGACGAGCACTCCCTCGAGATGCAGATGCCGTTCCTGCAGCGGCTGGTCTCCGCCCTCCGCATCGTGCCCTTGATGATGGGCAGCCAGACGCGCCACGAGGTCGACGCCCTCGCCGAGGGCCTTGCCAGCGCGCTCTCGGGGCGCGGGGACGTGATCATGGTCGCCTCCAGCGATCTCTCCCACTACCAGCCGGCCCCGGTGGCCAACCGGCAGGACGCGGTCGTGGTGGAGCAGGTGGGCCACCTGGACGCCGCCGGGCTCATGGACCGCCTGGAGACCCACGAGAACGTGGCCTGCGGCGGGGGACCGGTGGTGGCGGTGATGAAGGCGGCGCGGGCCCTCGGCGCCGACCAGGCGACGGTCCTCAAATACGCGGACAGCGGCGACGCGGGAGAGCGCGACAAGTCTCACGTCGTCGGCTACCTCTCCGCGGCGCTGACGGCTTCGACGTGAGCGTGAAGGCGCCGGCGACCGGCGACCTCAGCACCGAGGAGCGGAGCGAGCTGCTCCGGGTGGCGCGCCGGTCACTCGAGGAGCACTTCACGGGAAGGGGTCCCTTCGAGCCGGAGCCCGCGAGCCCGACCCTCAGCGAGAGACGCGGCGCCTTCGTGACCCTGCACCGGGCCCGCGACGGCGAGCTGCGCGGCTGTGTCGGGATGATGCGGTCCGAGGAGTCGCTGGCCCGCACCGTGGCCCGCATGGCGGTGTCGGCGGCCACCGAGGACGGGCGCTTCGACCCCGTCACCGCGGGCGAGCTCCCGGAGCTGCAGATCGAGATCTCCGCGCTCGGACCGATGCTCCCCATCCGGCCGGAGGACGTGGAGGTGGGTCGGCACGGCCTTCTGATCAGCCACCAGGGCCGACGCGGGGTGCTCCTGCCCCAGGTCCCGATCGAGCACGGGTGGGACCGTGAGACCTTCCTCGATCACACGTGCCTCAAAGCGGGGCTGCTTCCCGGGACGTGGCAGAAAGAGGGTGTCGAGCTCCTGGGCTTCACCGCCGAGGTGTTCGGGGAAGAGGACGGAGTCTGATCCACGCGCCGAGCGCTGCGGGCTGTCGTACCTCTCGCGTGTCTTGCTTGGACGACGGCCATGGCGGCCGTCGAAACGTCCAATGCGCTCATTCGAACTCGGTCTGGACCGAGTCGCGAGGAACCCGTTCGAGCCTCGGGGCCGTCTCCACACGCCCGGTGTCCCCGGTCACGAGCTGCCGTCGAAAGCCGATGAGACGGTCGGGTCGCCGACTCCGATCCTCGAGAGCACGAGGACGATCCGCGACCACCAGCGCCCGTCGCTGCGGGTGACGCGCGCGTGAGCCTGGACTTCGGCGAGCCGTCCTCACTCGGTACCTCGTTGGCCGTCAACATCGAGATCGACAAGCAGACGGTGGAGTGGGCCTCGAAGGCCATCGGCGACACAGGGGGGGACGAGGCCGAGCTACGCGATCTGATGAAGGAGCTCGACGGCACTGGCGAACCTTCAGGTTCTCGACGATTCCCTCGCCCGTTCCCACCTGATGACGAGTGGTCGTCCTGGCCACCCTCCGCGGCTCATGAGATAATCCGCCAACTCATTGACCAAGACCGGCAGCTCGTGAGGAGAAACGGCACGTCTGACGCGTTCGCCTCCGGGCGCGCCTCGTCAAGCCCGCCTCGCGGGACCATGTCGGAAGGCTCGCGGGAGTGAGCGGACCGCAGCCGACGACCCCATACCAATACCTGAAGGCACCAACGGGCAAGCGGCCCTTCGGCGATTCACGAGGAGGATGTCTCATGACACGCGCAGAGCACTCGAATCACCGTTCGCTGGGTGCGGGAGTCGGCGGCCTGCTGGTCGCGGCGCTCCTCGTCTCCGGCGGGACCTCGACGGCGGAGGACTGCTGCAGCTGCCAGTTCACGAGTACCGAGCCGCTCACCGCGGGCGAGACCCCGCCCTGCGCGTTCGATCACCCGGCGGGCTGGGAGGCCATGCCCGGCGACGACGGCGCGGCGGTGCACGCGGTCGTGGGACCGCCTCCGTGCGGAACACCGTGCGCGGGCTCGCCCGGCATCGCCTTCAGCGTCGCGAAGAAGGCGAACGCGAATGCCGAGACGACGGAGGAGGTCTGGCGGCAGGTGATGAAGGTCGCGGGGACGGCCCGCTGCGGCGGCGTGCCAGTGACCTTCTTCAGCACCCCCGGATCCGAGCCGGATGGACTGATCGGCGGCCTGAGGTTCCACGTCGGCCACGGCGGAAAGAAGTTCGGCGCCAGCGCCACGTTCACCTGTGCCGAGCCCGGCGAGTGGCTCCGCGTGCAGGAGCTGTTCATCAACACCTTCCGGACGAACGAGGGGACGACGTTCGACGGGAGGTAGGGTCGGCCCGCGGGCGAGGTCAGGCGCCGGTGTCCAGCGCCACCTCGTGGATCTCGAGCTCGCCGTGGCCCTTGAACATCTCCTTCGGGGGTACCCGGCTGTGGGCCTCCTTGAAGGCCTCGCTCGCGGTCCAGGCCCGGAACTGCTCCTCCGTCTCCCAGAAGGTGAGGACGATGAAGTGCTCGCCCTTGATGGGGCGGAGCACCACGTTGCGGACGAAGCCAGGCTGGCCGTCGACCAGGCCGCGCCGGGTGCGGAAGCGGTCGAGGAACTCCTCCTCGAAGCCCTCGGCCACGGGAATCCGGTTCTGCACGACGATCATCGGCAACCTCCGCTACTGCCGCGCGCCGCCGGCGACCTCGAGGACCTGGCCGGTGACGAACTCGGCGGCGGGAGTGACGAAGAACAGGACGGCCCGGACCACGTCGGCGGAGCGGCCCGCGTGCCCCACCGGCACCCGGTCTCCGAGCATCTGGTCGGCGGCCCTCGCGTCCTTGTTCCCGGTCTCGTCCTGCAGGAGGCCGGGAGAGACGACGTTCACGGTGATGCCGCAGCGGGCCTCCTCGAGGGCGAGTGCCTTCGAGAAGGCGACGACGCCGGCCTTGGCCGCCGAGTAGGCGGCCATCTGCGGCTCGCCCAGAGTGGCCTCGGCGCCGACGGCGGCGAAGTTGACGATGCGGCCGAACCGCTTCTCCCGCATGTGGGGGAGCACGAGGCGGCAGGTGTGGAAGACGGAGTCGAGGTTCGACGCGATCACCCGGCGCCACTCCGCCGGCTCCAGGTCGGAGAAGCTCTTCCAGTTGAGGCTGCCCACGGTGTTCACCAGGATGTCGACGCCGCCCCAGGCCTTGCCCACGTGCTCGATGAGCCCATGGGCCTGCTCGATGTCGGTGACGTCGGCACGATACGCGATCGCCTCGCCCCCCGCCTTGCGGACGGCCGCGGCCACGGACTCCGCCGCCTTGAGGTCCTGCTGGCAGTTCACGACGACCTTCGCCTTCTCCGCCCCCGCCGCCTTCGCCACCGCGGCCCCGAGGCCGCGACCGCTGCCGGTGACGAGAACCACCCTGCCCTTGAGCCCGTTCTCCCTCATTTGCCCGTGACCCTCACCATCTCCGTGGTCGTAGTGAGCCCACGGAAGACCTTCTCGATCGCCGCTTCCTTGAGGGTGCGAAGACCCTCCTCGCGGGCCGCCTTGTATATGTCCAGCGATGCCGCCTTGTGGGAGACGAGCCGACGGATCTTCTCCGTCATGGGCAGGATCTCGTAGACCCCGGTGCGCCCCTTGTAGCCCGTCTCGCGGCAGTGGAGACAGCCCTTGCCCCTGCGGAACCGGTAGGGCTCGAGCTTGTCGTAGGGGATCTTCATCGCCAGGGCCTCCTCCTCGGTGGGTGCGTACTCCTCGGTGCAGTGCGGGCAGTTCTCCCGCACGAGTCGCTGGGCGATGACCCCGATGAGGGTCGAGGTGATGAGGAAGTGGGGGACGCCGAGGTCGAGCAGCCGCGTGATCGACGACGAGGCGTCGTTGGTGTGGAGCGTGGACAGCACCAGGTGGCCGGTGAGCGCGGCCTGCACGGCATTGTCCGCGGTCTCGGCGTCGCGGATCTCGCCCACCATGATGATGTCCGGGTCCTGGCGGAGCACGGTGCGGAGCGCGTTCGGGAAGGTGACGCCGATCTGGGGGCGCACCTGCACCTGGTTGAAGTCCTCGAAGACCATCTCCACCGGGTCCTCGATGGTCACGATGTTGACCTCGGGCCGGGAGAGGTGCTTGAGCACGGAGTACAGGGTGGTGGTCTTGCCGCTGCCGGTGGGGCCGGTGACGAGGATGATCCCGGTGGGCCGACCGATGAAGTCGTAGAACTTGGGCAGGTCGTGGGGCGAGAAGCCGAGCTGATCGAGGCCCTTCAGCAGGACCTCGGGGTCGAAGATCCGCAGCACCGCCTTCTCGCCGAACGCGGTCGGCATGGTGGAGACGCGCAGCTCCACCTCTCGGCCGCCCTGCTCGCGCTTGATGCGGCCGTCCTGCGGCCGCCGCTTCTCCGCGAGGTTGGCGCCGGAGAGCAGCTTGATGCGCGAGACCACGGCGTCGTAGACGATGCGGGGGATCACGTGCACGTCGTGGAGCACGCCGTCGATGCGCAGCCGCACCAGGGTCAGCTCCCGCTTGGGCTCGAAGTGGATGTCAGAGGCGCGCTGCTCGAAGGCGTTGGCGAGGATCTGGTCGAGGGCCTTGACCACCGGTGCGGCGGCGGGGTCCAGGTCGGTGTCCGCCCGCGAGAGGAACTCCTGGTTGGTGAGGTCGACGGTGGCGATGCGGCTCTCCGCGAGCTGCTTCTCCGCGTGCTTGAGGCTCGACTTGAGGTCGTAGAACCCCTTGTTGATGGACTCGACGTCGCTCCGCGTGGCGACCACGCGCTCCACGTCGAGGCCGGTCACGCGCTTGATGTCCTCGTAGGGGAAAGGGGCGAAGGGGTTGTGGACGGCGACAATGAGACCCTCGTCCGTCTTGGCGATGGCCACCATGCCGTGGCGGCGGGCGAAGGGCCCGGCCACCGCCTTGGTCACGACGTCGATGTCGAGATCGAGGGGGTTGATCTTGACGTAGGGCAGCCCGCTCTCGGCGGCGAGGGCCTGGGCGATCTGCACCTCGTTCACCAGCCCGAGCTGGACGAGGGCCTGCTCGGTCGGATAGGCGTTGACCTTCTGGGCACGGCGCACGCGCTCCGCCTGCTCCTCGTCCACCACCCCCTGCTTGAGGAGGATGGCGAGGATGTCCGGCGCCTCCGAGACCGGCGACACCGGTGCGCGCCTGCGGGCGGTCTTCGGCATGAATCGCTCGAGGGGATTATCGGAGCCCCTCAGGTGACCGTCAACCGACGGACACGGCGCACCGCGCGTTGAAGGCCCGACCCCGGCCGTGCTAGCGTCGATCGCCCATGACCCCGGGACGAGTGACGCTCATCGGCGTGCCCCTGGACCTCGGCGCGGGTCGCCGGGGAGTGGACATGGGACCGTCCGCCTTCCGGGTGGCGGGCGTGGACGACCGGATCCGGGAGCTCGGGTGTGAGGTCGAAGACTGGGGAGACCTGCCGGTCAAGATTCCGGAGACGCAGGACGCGGGCGATCCCCACCTCAGGTACCTGGGGGAGATCCTGGAGGTGGTGACGAATCTCCGCGACTGCGTGGACCGCGCTCTCGAGAACGGCGGGGTCCCGGTGGTCGTCGGCGGTGACCACTCCGTGGCCATGGGCACGATCTCCGGGCTCGCGCGCCATTTCCACCGTCGGAGTAAGAAGGTGGGGCTGGTGTGGTTCGACGCCCACGCCGACGCCAACACCGCGGAGACGAGCCCCAGCGGAAACATCCACGGTATGCCCCTTGCGGTGGCCCTCGGGTTCGGGAGCCCCAGCCTCGTGAACCTCGGCGGGTTCTCACCCATGGTGGACGGCGCGCGGGGGGCTCTCATCGGGGTCCGCTCCATCGACAGAGCCGAGCGCGACACCGTCAGGGCGTCCGGGATCGGCGCCTTCACCATGCGAGACATCGACGAGCGGGGGATGCGCACGGTCATGGAGCAGGCCATCAGGCGCGCGTCCACGGGAACGGCCGGGTTTCACGTCAGCTTCGACATGGACGGCATGGATCCGGATTTCGCCCCCGGGGTCGGGACCCCGGTGCCCGGGGGGATCTCCTACCGCGAGGCCCACCTGGCCATGGAGATGCTGGCCGACACGGGCAAGGTCCTCTCCGCCGAGTTCGTGGAGACCAACCCCGTCCTGGACCACCGGAACGGCACCGCCCTCCTGGGGGTCGAGCTGCTCATGTCGCTGCTGGGAAAGAAGATACTCTGACCGGCCCCGAAGAACCGCAAGGCTCTCCTGGGACAGAGTTTTACTTGCGGTGCCCATTTCCCGGGCGTATCCTGAGGCGATCATTTTGCGTAGCCGCGTGTCCCTCCGGAGGCTTTCTATGTTCGTGAGACGGTGTGCGCACCGGGTCGCCTTCGCGGCCCTGCTCGGATCGGTTGCCGCGCTGGGAGTGTCCTGTGGGGACGGGGGTCTCGACCCGACGCCCACGGTTCCCGTGGCTCCCACGGCGCCCCCCACCACCAGCCCGCCCTCGAGCGGAGGATCGGGCTCCTCGACCTGCCCCCTGGGCGAGGGCAGCAGCAACACGTACTGCGAGGAGACGTTCTCCGAGCTGGGGCAGTACGTCGAGACGGCCATGGACCGGCTCGTGCAGGAGCAGCCCGCTTTGTTCGACCTGGACGTCGAGAAGGGCCTCGAGACACGCCAATACCTGGTGCTCCAGAAGGAGGAGTACCTCGACGGGATCGTGGGCGAGCTCCGGAAGATGGGGCTCTGCGCGGGGCGCTCCAACACGGACTACGAGATCATCCAGGTCAAGAACAGCAACGACTTCTCGGAGGACTACGACGTCTACACCTCGGACGGCTTCATGCGCCGCGGGGGCGCCTACCGGACGACCTGCACCCCGGCCTCCTTCCCGGTGGCCCGGGACCCGAACGCGCCGCCCCAGGGGAGCGGCTGCGGGGTCCCCTACCCGCCCCCGGTCTCCCGGTTCGCCCTCAAGGTGCACTTCAAGGGCCCCGAGTACGACACCCTGGACTCGACCCCCCGCGTGGGGCCCGACGTCCAGTACTGCGCCGCGATCGGCTACACCGACGGCCGATCGCTGTGCCCCGTGCGGCCCGAGGGTCACCCGGAGCGGGAGGCGTGCGAGGAGTGGGCCGTGGGCAGGGCAAAGGACACCGGCCGCCCCGGGCCGACCTGGACCAACCCCGAGGGGAACTACTGCACCGGTGGTGAGAGCGGGTGTCGCAACGCCGACAACCAGTACGCGCTGTGGGTGTGGAAGAGCGGTCGCTACGCGGCGTGCGCGGAGAACATGGCCTGCGGGTATCTGGACTACGTCCGTTGAGTCCGCAGCTCCCCGGGCGGCGAGGCGCTTGAGAGCCCCCCGGGGCGCCGTGGAGAGAGGGCCGGCGGAGCGTTGACACCCGCCGTATCTCTCTGGTACTTTCGGCTTTCCGGCGTCAGGCGCGTGGCTCAGTGGTAGAGCGCTTCCTTGACACGGAAGAGGTCGGTGGTTCAATTCCACCCGCGCCTACCATCCCCGTGTGCGGGGATGGAGGAGACCCGGAGCGGAGGAGCCGAGGCGGACTCGAACATGGTGCTCTCTAACTAGATGTCGTCGCCGAACGCGGTCGAGTCGTTCGACCAGACAGGCCCCTCCGGAGAATCGAAGCCCGCCGATTCCCCCCTCGAGATCTACCGCCACTCGTCCGCCCACCTGCTCGCGGCGGCGGTGATGGAGCTGTTTCCCGACACACAGTGCGGGATCGGCCCTCCAACCGAGGACGGCTTCTTCTACGACTTCCTCGTCAGCCGGCCGTTCACCCCCGACGACCTGAAGGCCATCGAGAAGAGGATGGCCCACATCGTCAAGCAGAACCGCCCCATCGAGAGGAAGCTCATCCCGAAGGCCGAGGCCCTCGAGCTGTTCGAGAAGAGGGGCCAGACCCTCAAGTGCGAGCTCATCCGGGACAAGGCCGGCGACCCCGTGCAGTGCTACAGCATGGGGGACTTCGTCGACTTCTGCCTGGGGCCCCACCTGGGCTCGACCAGGGAGATCAAGGCCTTCAAGCTGAACCCCTCCCCGGCCGCCGCCTACTGGAAGGGCAAGGAGGGCAACCCGTCGATGCAGCGCATCTACGGGTACGGCTTCTTCACGAAGGAGGAGCTCCAGCAGCACCTCGACCGCCTCGAGGAGGCGAAGCGGCGCGACCACCGCAAGCTCGGCCGTGAGCTGGACCTGTTCTCGATCGCCGACGAGACGGGGGCCGGGCTCGTGCTCTGGCACCCGAAGGGCGGGTTCGTCCGGAAGCAGATCGAGGACTTCTGGCGTGACGCCCACCTCGCCGGGGGGTACGACATCGTCTACTCGCCCCACATCGCGAAGCTCGACCTCTGGAACACGAGCGGGCACACCGAGTACTACAAGGCGAACATGTACTCGCCGATCGAGATCGAGAACGTCGAGTACCAGCTCAAGCCGATGAACTGCCCGTTCCACCTCACGATCTACCGCTCGAGGCTTCGCAGCTACCGCGAGCTGCCCCTCCGGTGGGCGGAGCTGGGGACGGTGTACCGCTTCGAGCGCTCGGGGGTACTGCACGGTCTGATGCGGGTGCGGGGCTTCACCCAGGACGACGCCCACATCTTCTGCCGTCCGGATCAGCTGGAGGACGAGATCCTGCGGGTGCTCGACTTCACGACGAGCATCCTGAGCGCCTTCGGCTTCGATCGCTACGACATCTACCTCTCGACGAAGCCGGAGAAGGCCATCGGCACGGACGGGCAGTGGGAGGCGGCGACCGCCGGCCTGCGCAAGGCGCTCGAGACCCGGAAGCTGCCCTACCAGGTCGATCCGGGGGAGGGCGTCTTCTACGGCCCCAAGATCGACATCAAGATCAAGGACTCGCTGGAGCGGGCCTGGCAGTGCTCGACGATCCAGGTGGACTTCCACAACCCGGAGCGCTTCGAGCTGGAGTACATCGCCGACGACGGGAAGGCCCACCGGCCAGTCATGATCCACCGTGCGCTCCTCGGGAGCCTCGAGCGCTTCTTCGGGGTGCTGGTCGAGCACTACGCGGGGGCGTTCCCCCTCTGGCTGGCCCCGGTGCAGGCGGTGGTTTTGCCCATCGCGGACCGGCACCAGGAGTACGCGGCAAAGGTGGCCGACGAGCTCCGAGCGCTGGGGCTGCGGGTGCAGGTGGACGATCGCAGCGAGTCGACACGGTACAAGGTCCGTGACGCGCAGGTGCAGAAGATCCCCTACATGCTGGTCGTGGGGGACAAGGAAGTGGAAGCCGGCAGCGTCTCCGTGCGCCACCGGCAGGCGGGGGACCTCGGGCCACAGCCAGTGGCGGGGTTCGGGGCGCGCGTGGCCCGGATGGCCGCCCAGCGGGTCCTGACCGAGGAGGCTCGGACTCAAAGCGCGGGAGGTGTCTCATAGACAAGAGGACCGTTCGGACCAACGATCGCATTCGGGCGAGAGAGGTCCGTGTCATCGACGAGGATGGGTCCCAGCTCGGGATCATGCCGCCCGCGCAGGCTCTCATGCTCGCCGAGGAGAAGGGCCTGGACCTGGTGGAGATCGCGGCCACCGCGAGCCCGCCGGTCTGCCGGATCATGAACTCCGGGAAGTTCTTCTACCAGCAGTCGAAGCGGGAGTCGGAGGCGCGGAAGCACCAGCGTCACATCCAGGTCAAGGAAGTGAAGTTCCGGCCCAAGATCGACGAGCACGACTTCCAGTTCAAGCTCCGCAACGCCGAGCGCTTCCTGAACGGCGGCAACAAGGTGAAGTCGGTGGTCATCTACCGTGGGCGCGAGGTGGTGCACATGGAGGTCGGCCGCCGGCACCTGGAGCGGCTGGCCACCGAGCTGTCGGAGCTGTGCAACGTGGAGTCGCCTCCCAAGCGGGAGGGCAATACCATGGTCCAGATCCTGTCGCCCAAGAAGGACGCCGCCCCCAAGAAGCCGGCCAGGAAGGCCGGAGCCGCGAAGCAGACCGGGGACTCCGACGCGCCCGGGGCGGCGGAGGAGCCGAAGGCGGCGGAAGCCAGGAAGGCGGCGGCGCCGAAGAAGAAGGCGACCGTGAAGAAGGCCGCGGGCACCCCCAGGGCCGCCCCGGCCGCGGCCCGCACGAAGAAGAAGGCCGGCGAGCCGGCCGAGGCGGCGAGCGCCGCCGGGAAGAACGAGTAGACTGGGACGATGAGAAAGCCGAGAGTGCGTATCAAGCTGAAGAGCAAGCGGGGCGCGGTGAAGCGCTTCAAGCTCACCGCTTCGGGCAAGGTCAAGCGCCACAAGGCCCTGAAGCGACACATCCTGACCAAGAAGTCGCCTGGCCGCAAGCGGTCGCTCCGCAAGGCCACGCTGGTCTCGGACTCCGAGGCCGCCCTCGTTCGGGCGATGCTTCTGGCCTGAGACCCGCAGGGGCGGGCCTCGGCGCCCCGCCCGGCGTCCTCGAACGGGCGCCGAACCCCGAGCGCCGAACCTGTGGGCAGCGGTCGAGCTGCCCGGGCCGACGTCGCCGCCTGGAAGCGCGACGGGCCGGGCCGATGGGGGCCGGTCAGACGAAGGGACAGCCGTCATGCCGAGAGTCAAGCGTGGGAGCAACCGGCGGGACCGCCGCCGGAAGACGCTGGGGCGCGCCAAGGGCTACTACCTCGGGAAGAGCAAGCTCTACCGGTTCGCCAAGGAGGCGGTCGATCGTGCGGGCAACTTCGCCTACGTGGGTCGCAAGCGCAAGAAGCGGGACTTCCGCCGGCTCTGGATCATCCGGATCAACGCCGCCGCGCGGCTGAACGAGATCAGCTACAGCCGGTTCATGGCCGGGCTCAAGCACGCGGGCATCGACCTCGACCGCAAGTCGCTGGCCGACATCGCGGTCAAGGATCCCGCCGCCTTCACGAAGCTGGTGGAGTCGGCGAAGGCGGCGCGCGCCACCGCCTAGTTCCACCGCCGCCCCCACCACGGGGGGTGGCCTGCAAGCACCGAGGCGAGGCTGATGGCCGAGACCGTCGAGTCCATACGCCAGGAGGTCCAGCGGCTCCGCGAGGAGGCGATGGGGGAGCTCGCCTCCTCGGTGGACGCTGCCGGCCTGCAAGCGGTCCAGGACCGGTTCCTGGGCCGGCGCTCGGGCGCGGTGAGCGGGCTCCTCAAGTCGCTGGGCAAGCTCCCGCCCGAGGTGCGTCGCGCCGCCGGGAGGGAGCTCAACGTCCTCAAGCAGGAGATCGAGCGCCGCCTGGACGAGTCCCGGAGGCGTCTCGAGGCGAGGGCCCTCGAGGCGCGCCTGGCCGGCGAGCGCGTCGATCTCACCCTGCCCGGGCGGCGCCCCCCCCGTGGGCGTCGGCACCCGGTCACCGTCGTGCGCGAGGAGCTCGAGGACATCTTCATCGCCATGGGCTACGAGGTGTACGAGGGGCGGGAGGTCGAGGACGACTACCACTGCTTCGAGGCCCTGAACATGCCCCCGGACCACCCCGCCCGGGACATGCAGGACACCTTCTACCTCGAGGGAGGCGAGGGACAGTGCCTGCTGCGCACCCACACCTCGTCGTCGCAGATCCGCTACATGCTGGCCAACGAGCACCCGCCGCACGTGCGGGTCATCTGTCCAGGGAAGGTGTTCCGGCGGGACGACGACATCACCCACTCGCCGATGTTCCAGCAGGTGGAGGGGCTGGTGGTGGGACCGGGAATCACCCTGGGAGACCTCAAGGGCTCGATCGAGGCCTTCCTCCACACCCTGTTCGGTGCTCAGTACCCGGTGCGCTTCCGGCCGTCATTCTTTCCCTACACCGAGCCGTCGGTGGAGACCGACCTGGGCTGCATCGTCTGCGGCGGCAAGGGGTGCCGGGTCTGCAAGGGCACGGGCTGGGTGGAGATCCTCGGCTCGGGCATGGTGAACCCGGCCGTGTTCGAGGCGGTCAACGCCCGGCTCGGGAGCGCCGTCTACGACCCCGAGGAGGTCACCGGCTTCGCCTTCGGCATCGGCATCGAGCGCGTGGCCATGATGCGCCACGGCATCGACGACATTCGTCTCTTCTACGGGAGCGACCTGCGCTTCCTGGAGCAGTTTCGCGGATGAAGCTCCCTGTCTCCTGGCTCCGTGAGTACGTCGACGCGCCGGAGGACCCCGGGGCCATCGGCGAGGCCCTGACCATGGTGGGCTTCGAGCTGGGGGGCATCGAGGGTGAGGGCGACGATGCGGTCCTCGATCTCGACGTCACCACCAACCGCGTGGACGCCATGAACGTGTACGGCCTCGCGCGCGAGGTGGCCGTGATCTACGATCGCCCCCTGCGCCCCCTGCAGCTCTCCTTCGCCGCGGCCGGTCCGGAGGCCGCCGAGAGCCTGTCCGTGGAGATCCAGGACCCGGACCTGTGTCCGCGCTTCGCCGTCCGCGTCCTCGACGTGCGCCTCGGCCCGTCGCCGGGGTGGATGCAGAAGCGGCTGGAGCAGGTGGGGGTCCGCCCCATCAACAACATCGTCGACCTGAGCAACTACGTCATGCTGGAGATGGGGCATCCCTCCCACGCCTTCGACCTGGCCCGGATCCCCGAGGGTCGCCTGAGCGTTCGGTGGGCCCGGGAGGACGAGACGCTCCTGACCCTCGACGAGGTGGAGCGGACGCTCCAGCCCCGCGTCGGGGTGGTCGCGGGACCACGCGGGCCCCTGGCCCTGGCCGGGATCATGGGGGGAGCCTCGAGCGAGGTCTCGGACGAGACACGGACCATCGCCCTCGAGGCCGCCTACTGGGATCCCCTGGCCATCCGCCGGGCGGCGAAGGCCCTGGGGATGCACACCGAGGCCTCCCACCGCTTCGAGCGGGGAGCCGACCCGGGCGGGCCCCCGTTGGCCACCGCGCGCATCGCGCACCTCCTCGAGAAGCTGGGGGTGGGGACCACGCGACCCGGGATCATCGACCAGCTGCCCGCGCCCCTCACGCACCGCTGGATCCGGCTGCGGGCGGCGCGGTTGAACGCGGTCCTGGGCATGGAGGTGCCTCCGGCACGCGGCCAGGCCATCCTCTCCGGCCTGGGCTTCGTGACCGAGGAGACCGACCCCGGGGAGTGGCGGGTGGTCGTCCCCTCCTGGAGGGGGGACGTTTCCCGCGAGGCCGACCTGATCGAGGAGGTCGGCCGGCACCACGGTCTCGACAAGATCCCGTCCACCATCCCGCCCAGCATCGGCGTGGGTCGCCTCGGCCCCGGACAGCGCGAGGAGCGCCTTATCCGGGACGTGCTGGTGGGGGCGGGGTTGACCGAGACGGTTCAGAACGCCTTCGTCGAGGACCACGGGAGCGCGGAGGGGAATCCGGTCCGGCTCGCCAATCCCCTGGCCGATCACCACTCGGTCCTGCGCGCGTCGCTGGTGCAGCCCGGGCTCCTCGACGCGCTCGAGACGAACGTCCGACAGGGCCGTCGCGACGTGGCCCTGTTCGAGCTGGGGCGCGTGTTCTCTCCCGCCGAGCCCCTCCCCGTCGAGGAGAGACGCCTGGCCCTGCTGCTGGCCGGCGACGCCCGGACGGGCCACTGGTCCGAGCGACCTCGGCCGGTCGACGTCTTCGACGCCAAGGGTCTGCTGGAGCTGCTCTTCGAGCGCCTGGGGGCGGGCGACCTCGCCCTCGGCGCCGCGGGGTCACGCCGCGACATCCTCCATCCCGGGCAGAGCGCGGCGGTCGTGCTCGAAGGGGAGGTCCTCGGCTGGATGGGGGCCCTGCGTCCGGGCGTGCGTGAGGGGCGCGAGCCCGTCGTGGTGGCGGAGATCGTGCTCGAGCCGCTGCTGGCGGGAGCCGGGACCGTGGCCCGATTCGAGCCCCTGGCCCGGTTCCCCGCGGTGGACCGCGACCTGTCCGTCCTCGCCGACGTCGCGGAGCCGGCCGGCGGCATCGTCGCGAGGGCTCGGAGCGTCGCGGGAGAGCTGCTGCGTTTCGTGGAGGTGAAGGACCGCTACGACCGACCGCCGGTGCCGGAGGGCAAGGTGAGCCTGATGCTCAGCCTGCGCTACCAGCACCCGTCGCGGACCCTCACCAGCGACGAGGTCCAGGCCTCGGTGGAGGCCGTCATCCGTGAGCTCCGCGGTGCGGGGCTCGAGATCCGGGGCAATTTCGGCAAGTTCGGCGAGTCCGGAGAGTGAAGGGGGCAGACGTGGAAGACAGCTTCGAGCTCCTCGAGGACAGGATCAAGCGGGCGGCCGCCCGCCTGAAGGAGCTGCAGTCCGAGACGGAGTCGCTCCGCGGCGAGCTCGCCGCCGCCCAGGCGCGGGCTGAGAAAGCCGAGAGACGACTCGAGGAGACCGCCGAGGCCGAGGGCTCGCGCGCACAGGACTCGAAGAAGGTGGACAGCCTCACCCGCGAGGTGAAGGCCCTGAAGAAGGAGCGCGAGGAGATCCGCTCCCGCCTCGAGCGGCTCGTCGATCTCCTCGAGACCCTCGAGTAGCTCCGCCACCGGAGTCGAGCGCACCGGGCGCTGTATAATCCCGGGCCATGGCCGACAAGGACACGCTGGTTCACGTGGAGATCTTCGGCCAGGACTACGCCGTGCGCGGCGGGGACGACCCTGGCTACGTGGAGAAGCTCGCCGCCTTCGTCGACGACCAGATGAAGGAGATCAGCCGGACGAGCGGGGCCGTCGACAGCCTGCGCATCGCCGTCCTGGCCGCCCTCAACGTCGCCGACGAGTGCTTCCGGCTCCGGGAGGAGCTCTCCGACGCGGAGGCGCAGTCCCAGATCGCGGGGCAGAGCGCGGATCGGCGGGTCGCCCGCCTGGCCGAGAAGCTGGGGGCGGCGCTCGGAGAGTAGCTTGCCCGGGCCTCGGGGCACGGCTAAGATGCTCGGGAGGCTCTCTGTGATGCAGGTGATGGGTAAGTAAACCTCGAACCAACGCTGTCAATCCGGGGGCCCGATCGCCCCGCTATGAGCAGGCCTCCGCGACGAGGAAGCTCGGAGGTGGGGCTCAGGGCTCCCACTTGGTGACCCGGTTCAGGGCGCCGACCACACGGCAGGTGCGGAGAGCCTCATCCTTGACCGACCAGCGCACGCGAATCGGCGACATCGGCGAGCGCCGGCTGCTCCGCCGGCTGCAGGCGCGGATCCCCGGGTCCCCCGGGGTCCCGGTGGGGGTCGGGGACGACACCGCCCTCGTCGAGCTCCGCTCCCCCGCCCTGGTCACCGCCGACAGCCTGGTGGAGGGCGTGCACTTCCGGCGCGAGTCGGCCCCGGCCCGTCTCCTGGGGCGCAAGGCCCTGGCCGTGAACCTGTCGGACGTGGCGGCGATGGGCGGCGTCGGGCGCCACGCCATCGTGAGCCTCTGTCTCCCTCGGGCGCTGGAGCTCGCGTGGGTGGACTCCCTCTACGACGGGCTCCTGGAGCGGGCGGCCGAGTCCGGCGTCGGCGTCGTCGGGGGCAACATCACCGGCAGCCCGGCTACGATCGTCATCGACGTCACCCTGATCGGAGAGACCCGCGGACCGCTCCTGCGCTCGGGGGCGGAGCCCGGGGACCTGGTGGTGGTGACCGGAGAGCTGGGAGCCGCCGCCGAGGGACTCCGGCTCCTGGAGGAGGGGGCCCGGCTGGACGAGGACGGCCAGCTCCGGGCGGCCCCCGCGTGGAGCGAGTCCCTGGATGATGCGGTGGCGTCGTGCCTGCGCGCCCACCTCGATCCCCGACCGCCCCTGGTGCTGGCCGGGTCCCTCGCCGAGCGGGGCCTCGCCGGGGGTGGGATGGACCTCTCGGACGGGCTGTCCAGTGATCTCGCCGAGATGTGCCGGCAGAGCGGCGTCGCGGCCCGTGTCGACGCGATGGCGGTGCCGGTGGCCCGCGCCGTCGGCGAGCTGGAGCGGACACGGGGCGGCGACGCTCTGTCGCTGGCCCTGCATGGGGGGGAGGACTACGAGCTTCTCCTGGCCGTCGCCCCCGGCGATCTCGACGCGCTGGAGGAGCTGGCCCGGGTCTGGGGTGTCTCCGTCAGCGCGGTGGGGGAGTTCCTCGCCGGCCCGCCCCAGGTCCGTCTCGCGGACGACGAGGGCGAGCGCGAGCTGCTCCCGGGTGGGCACGACCACTTCACCGCGACCGGCCTCGGGGGTCTCTCAGAATGAGGCGCCTGCGCCGCCTGGCGCAGCTCGTTCTTCGAGTTCCGGACAACCCGACGCACGTGGCCCGGGCCTTCGGCATCGGTGTGTTCCTCGCCTTCTTTCCCCTCTACGGCATCCACACCCTGCTGGCCTTCGGGGTCGCCTTCGCCTTCCGTCTCAACCGCGTGGCCATCCTGGCCGGGACCTTCACCAACAACCCGTGGACCATCGCGCCGATGTACACCGCGGGCACGCTCCTCGGCTGCGCGCTGCTGGGGGTGTCTCCGACCGCGGCCGACGCCATCGACTGGAGCCTCTCCGGCCGAGCGTTCTACGCGTCGTTCCTGGCCGGGGTCCAGCCGCTGCTCTGGCCCTTCGTCCTCGGCAACCTGCTGCTGGGTGCGGCGGCGGGCACGGCCTCGTTCTTCGTCGTCCGCGGCATTCTCCAGTCCCGGCGCTCTCCAGGACGGGCTGAGAGCGGGATCAGGTCTTGAACTTCGCGTCGCCCCCGACCCCGGGGTGGCGCGATGTGAGGGGCAGGGTCTGATCCTCTTCGCTTCCGTCCTACAAGGGCGGCGTCAGCTCGTGGTGGCGGGTGATCCGCTGGTAGGCCGCCCCGCAGCGCACGAGCGAGGCCTCGTCGAAGGGACGGCCGAGAAGCTGCAGGCCGACGGGCAGACCGCCGGCGAGGCCGCAGGGGACGGACAGCCCGGGAATCCCCGCCAGGTTGGCGGGCACGGTGAAGACGTCGGCGAGGTACATCTGGAGGGGATCGCCGGTCTTCTCGCCGAGGCGGAACGCCGGGGTGGGGGTGGTGGGCGTGGCCACCACGTCGCAGATCCCGAAGGCCCGCTCGAAATCGCGCCGGATGAGGGTACGGACCTTCTGGGCGCGGAGGTAGTAGGCCTCGTAGTACCCGGAGGACAGGGCGAAGGTCCCCAGGATGATCCGGCGCTTCACCTCCGGGCCGAAGCCGAGGTCGCGGCTCCGACCGTACATCTCCCCGAGATCCCCGCGCTCCGGTGTCCGGAGGCCATAGCGCACGCCGTCGTAGCGGGCCAGGTTGCTCGAGGCCTCCGCGGTGGCCACGAGGTAGTACGTGGCGACGGCATGGGAGAGGTGGGGGAGCTCGACGTCCACGACGCGGGCCCCCGCCCCCTCGAGGGCGGCCAGGGCCTCGCGGAACCGCCCGAGGGTCTCGGCCTCCACGCCCTCGGCCAGGGAGCGGTCGGGAACGCCGATCCGGAGGCCGGCGACATCCTGCTCGAGGGCCGGGGCGAAGTCGGGCGCCGGGTGGGTGGCGCTGGTGGAGTCGCGAGGGTCGTGCCCGCAGAGGACCGACGCGACGATCGCCACGTCCTCGACGCTGCGGGCCAGGGGCCCCACCTGGTCGAGAGAGGAGGCGAAGGCGACGAGGCCGTAGCGGCTGACGCGTCCGTAGGTGGGCTTGAGGCCGACGATGCCGCAGAAGGCGGCGGGCTGGCGGATGGAGCCGCCGGTGTCGGAGCCGAGGGCCACCGGGGCCATGCCCGCGGCCACCGCCGCCGCCGACCCCCCCGAGGACCCGCCCGGCACCCGGGCCGGATCCCAGGGGTTCCGCGTGGGCTTGAAGGCGCTGTTCTCCGTGGACGAGCCCATGGCGAACTCGTCCATGTTGGCCTTGCCCACCACGATGGCGCCGGCGTCCTCCAGGCGGGCCACCGCGGTGGCGGTGAAGGGAGGACGGTAGCCCTCGAGGATGCGGGAGCCGCAAGTGGTGGCGAGCCCCTCGATGTGGAGGACGTCCTTCACCACGAGGGGCACGCCGGCGAGCGGGGGAGGCTCCTCGCCGCCCGCGAGCCGCCGGTCCAGGGCCCGCGCCCGCTCGACGGCGCGCTCGCCGAGGGACGCGAGGAGCGCGTCCACCCGGGGCTCGACCGCGGCCGCGCGGTCGAGGTGGGCCCGGACGACGCCTTCGCAGGTCGCGTCGCCGGACGCCACGAGACGCCGGATCCCGGCCGCGCCCGCGGCGAGGGGGGAGCTCACCCTCCGATGACCCTCGGAACCCGGAAGAGCCCCTCCGCGGCATCGGGGGCGCTCGCGAGGACGCGCTCGCGCTCGAGGCTCTCGTGGGGCACGTCGGGCCGGAAGCCGCCGCCGGCGAGGGCGTGGCGCATGGGGGGCACCTCGGCGGTGTCGAGCTCCTGGATGGACTCGGCGTAGGTGAGGACCTGCTCGAGCTGGTGGGCGAACGTCTCTCGCTCCTCCGCGGTGAGCGAGAGGCGGGCCAACCGCGCCACGTGATCGACGGTCTCGACGGTGACTCGTGCCATCGGCGGCAATATACACTGCCTTGACCGCCGGGCCGGCGGACTCCTAGACTCACGGGACCCCACGGGAGGAGACCTGACATGGCCCTGTGCCCGCACTGCCGGAACGCGCTGCCCGAGACCGAGACGCACCACTGCCCGAACTGCGGGGGGGACGTCCGGGCTGCCGCGCCCGCGGCCCCGGCCGGACCGCCCCCGGTGCCGCCGAGCGCCGGCGCGCCGCCGCCCCTCGAACCTCCGTCGGGAGGATCCGGCGACGCCGTCCCCCCTTCGCTGACTCGGCCCCCGGGGGGCGCTGGCGGCGGCGGGCGGGGTGGTGGGCAGGGCAGAGGACGGGGCAGAGCACCCGGCGGAGCGGTGCCCTGGGAGGATCGGGATCGCATCGGCTTCGCCAACGCGCTCATCGAGACGACGAAGCGCGTCCTGGGCAATCCGGTGCCCCTCTTCCGTGCCCTGTCGCGGCCGTCCGGCATCGGGTCGCCGCTCCTCTACGGGGTGATCATCGGCTGGATCGGCGTGGTGGCCGGGAGCTTCTACTCGGCGCTCTTCCAGTCGCTGGTGGGATCGAGCATGGCCGGCTTCGGCGAGAGCCCGGAGCTGGCGGCGGCGCTCGGCTTCGCCCAGAGCTGGGGGGGCTTCCTGATCCAGGTGATCCTCGCCCCGGTGGGCCTGGTCATCGGGCTCTTCGTCGCCGCCGGGGTCTTTCACCTGATGCTCCTCCTCCTGGGGGGCGCGCGACGGGACTTCGGGACCAGCTTCGCGGTGGTCGGCTACGCCCAGGCCCCCGCGATCCTGATGCTGGTCCCCTTCTGCGGCAGCCTCGTGGCCTGGGTCTGGAGCCTGGTGCTCTACGTCATCGGCCTGTCCGAGGCGCACGGGATCGGCCGGGGCAAGGCCGCGGCCGCGGTCCTGCTGCCCCTCCTCCTCGCTTGCTGCTGCTGCGCCCTGCTCCTCTTCCTCTTCGCGAGCAGCATCGCCGCCCTGGCCACGCAGCTGCAGTGAGCGCGGACGGCACCGGATTGTCGGAGAGACACGACGGAGAAGGAGGGGTGCGGGTCTCCGCCACCCCCGGGGCCCCGCCCCTGGGTGCCATCTTCGGGGGGATCGGTGTGGTCGTGGCCGCGGCGGTGGGCCTGCTGGGGCTCGATCGGGTGCCGGTGGCCTTCTGTGTCTTCAAGGGCCTCACCGGCCTGCCCTGTCCCACCTGCGGCTCGACGCGTGCCCTCGCCCGCCTCTTCGGCCTCGACCCGGCCGGCGCCCTGGCCATGAATCCCTTCACCACCCTGGTCGCAGCGGTGATCGCGGCCTGGGCGCTGGTCGACCTGCTCCTGATCCCGCGTGGTCGCGCGCTCCGGGTCGGCGTCTCGCCCGGACTCGGTCGCGCCCTCCGCCTCGCCGCCTTCACCCTCTTCTTCGCCAACTGGATCTACCTCATGCTCGCCGGCCGCTGACCAACCCCCGCTCCCCGGCCCCCCGCCGTCCCCCCGCGAGCAGGAGCCACGTTCGCGAGCCCCGAAGGGGTCAGGTCGTGAGAACACGACGCCTCACCCCCCGCGGAGCCCTTGCGCCCACAACCCCGCCCCCTGCAGCAACTCCATTCCCCTCAACAGACCTGACCCCAGCGCACTCGGCGTACCCAGAGCCCCATGCCAAACATGAAATCCGATTTCAGGTGACTCCGTCCGGACCTGAGGTTGAACTCCAGTATCAGAAAGGACCGCCACTCAGGCTCCCGACCACGATGGCTCAACCTCCGGCAACCCCGGGGGTCGGAAGCGAGTGCCGGCCGCATCCCCCTCAAGAGAGACCTGACCCCAGGGTGCCGGAGCGGACTGGCGCCCCTCTCCGCTCGCATATACTCAGAACGTCATGAGCCGCCCTGAGATCTCCGTCGTCGTCCCCCTCTTCAACGAGGCGGGGAACCTCGACGCCCTCCACCGCGAGATGAGCGCGGCCCTCGAGTCCGTGGGGCGGCCGTTCGAGCTCGTGCTCGTGGACGACGGGAGCACGGACGGGACCCGGGAGCGGCTCCTGGCCCTGGAGGAGGCGGACCCGCGCGTCCGCGCGATCCTCCTCCGGCGCAACTTCGGTCAGACCGCGGCGTTCTCGGCCGGGTTCGACCGCGCGGAGGGCGACGTCGTCGTGACCTCCGACGGCGACCTCCAGAACGACCCCGCCGACATCCCCGCCCTCCTCGCGAAGCTGGAGTCGGACGACCTCGACATGGTGTGCGGGTGGCGTCGCGCGCGACGAGACCCTCTCTCCAAACGGATCCCGTCCTTCTTCGCCAACCGCCTCATCTCCTGGTCCACCGGGGTGCGCCTCCACGACTACGGCTGCTCGCTCAAGGCCATGCGGGCGGAGGTGGTGAAGGAGCTGCGCCTCTACGGGGAGATGCACCGGTTCATCCCCGCGGTGGCGTCGTGGATGGGGGTGACGCTGGCCGAGGTGCCGGTGAACCACCGGGCCCGCACGCGGGGGAGCAGCAAGTACGGCCTGGGTCGGACGCTCCGGGTGGTCCTCGACCTGTTCACGGTGAAGTTCCTCCTCTCCTACGGCACGCGCCCCGCCCACCTGTTCGGCCTCATGGGGCTCGCCTTCGGAGGCACGGGCTTCGCGATCCTCGCCTACCTCGCCGGGATCAAGATCCTCGCGGATCAGGCGATCGGCGGCCGGCCCCTGCTGCTGCTCGGGGCCCTGCTGTTCCTGACCGGCGTCATCCTCGTCAACTTCGGGCTGATGGGCGAGCTCCTGGTCCGGACCTGGCACGAGAGCCAGGGGAAGCCGATCTACATGGTGCAGGAGCGCCGTCTGCGGCGGGGCGGTGAGGCCGGCCCCGCCCCCGACCGTTGATCCGCGTCCTCTTCCTCGCCGAGTCCTTCCACCCCGTCCTGGGCGGGGGCGAGACCCACGTCCGGCGACTCGGGGCCGATCTCGTGAGCCGGGGTCACCAGGCCACGGTCGTCACCCGCCGCGGCGAGGCGGGGTGGCCGGTGGAGGAGGAGGTCGACGGGATCCGGGTGAGGCGGGTCCCGCCGCCGGGGCCGGGACGGGCTGGCAAGTACCTCATGGTGCCGGGTGCGCTCGGGGCCCTGGCTCGGGAGGTCCCGCGGCACGACGTGATCGTGGTCCGCAACACGCGGGTGCTCGGGGCGCCCGGGCTCCTCGCCGCCCGGGCCCTGGGGCGGCCCGTGATCCTCCAGCCGGAGACGAACGGCGAGCTGAGCGGCGAGGCGCTCACCTGGGGCTGGAGTCGAGGCCGGATCCTCGCGCCCCTGGTCCGCGGCCTCGTGGCGGCGCGCAACGTCTGGCTGCGGGACGCCGACGCCTTCGTGGCCATGTCCCGGAAGATCCGGGAGGAGATGGTGGAGGCCGGGATCGCGGACGAGCGCATCGCGGTGATCCCCCACGGCGTGGACACGGAGCGGTTCCGCCCGGCGGCGCCGCGCGAGCGCGACGCACTCCGGAGATCGCTGGGCCTGCCCCGGGGAGTCCTGGCCATCTTCACGGGAAGGCTCCTCCGCGGGAAGGGGCTCGAGACCCTCGTCGAGGCCTTCGGGGCGGTGGCCGCGGCCCGGCCCGACGTCCACCTGGTCCTGGTGGGCAGCGGGGAGGGCCAGGCCCTGTCCGTGGAGGAGGCGCTGCGGGCCGACGTGCGGGCGCGCGGCCTGGACGAACGTGTCCTCTTCGCCGGACGTCGGGACGCGGTGGAGGGCCTCCTGCGGGCGTCGGACCTCTTCGTCTTCCCGTCCGTCTTCGAGGCGCTCGGGATCTCCCTCGTCGAGGCCGCCGCCTGCGGTCTGCCCGCGGTGGCGAGCCGGACCGGCGGCATCGTGGACGTGGTCGAGGACGGACGGTCGGGGTTCCTGGTGACGCCCGGGCGGGCGAGCGAGCTCGCTTCCGCGCTGGCGTCGCTGGTGGGCGATGCCGCGAGACGCGAGGCCATGGGCGACCGCGCGCGCGAGGTGGCCCGGGCCCGCTTCGACGAGCGCGACACCGTGCTCCGCTACCGGGCGCTCCTCCGCCAGGTCAGCGCCCGTCGCTGACAGGCGCCGGACGCCGAGCCCCGGGACCGCGGCGAGGGCCAGGCGCTGAGCCGGCCCGGCGCGAGGGGACCTAGGCCTCCCGGTCGGCCTCCACCCGCGCCTTCAGCGACGACGGGACGTGCTCCTCGTGGAGGTGCAGCTCGTCGTCCATGACCGGCTGCTCCAGCTTGAAGGAGAAGTAGAGGGCCAGGAGGATCACCGTCGCGAAGACCCCGATGAAGTGGAGCCACAGGTAGCGCGTGACGCTCTCGATCGGATGGAGGGCCTCTTCGAGATCCTGCTCCACGGTGACCAACCACAGGACGCCGGGGATCTGGTCCACGGGGGAGAATCCGACGACGCGGGCGGGCTCGAGCACGACCTGGTGCCCCTCGACCTCGGTCTTCACCTCCTGAAGGGTCCAGTACCCCCGGCGCATCCGTGACTTGCCGAAGAGGGCCTCTCCGCCGGCGGCGAGGGGAAAGCCCTCGATGGCCCCGGCGAGGGAGGTGAAGCCGGGGTAGGCGGCGTTCAGGGTCCGGTCCCCCTCGTCGGAGGCGAGGATCATCCCGTCGGTGGCCCGGACCAGCGTGGCGTGTCCGGTGCGGCCCACGCGGACCGGGGCCAGGACCCCGTAGAGGTCCCGGGCGTCGAGCAGGCCCCGGATCGCGCCCCGGAAGAGCCCGTCCTCGTCCAGAACGGGATAGCCGAGCTCGAGGGCGGCCAGCGAAGACCCGGGAGGGGTGGCGATGTCACCGATCCAGGCCTGGGGCTCGCCCTCCTGGGCCGCGAGGTGCTTGAACCACGCGCTCTCGGCGTGGAAGAGCCGTCCTCCCCGTCCCGAAGAGGCCACCACGCGGCCGGTGGCATCGACCACGCGAATCGAGCGCAGCCCGGGCCGCACCGCGGTCACGTCGCGCAGCCGCCGGGCGATGCCCGACTCGATGACGGCGGGATCACCGTCGGTGGTCCAGGCCTGCTCGAGGCGGCGCGTCTCCTCCGGGGAGACGGCCTTCGCGGGGCGGCTCAAGGCCTCGGTGATCGCCGGCTCACGGGCGAGGAGCCGCAGCTCGAGGATCTGCTCGCCGATGTGGCGCTCGAGAGCCAGCTTGGTCTGGACCGCCCGCTGCTCGAGACCGACGCCGACCGAGTCGCGGAGCTGGTTCTTGGCCATGTTCACGACGATGAAGGACCCGAAGGCCACGAAGGGCATCGCCGCGAAGAAGAATGCGGTCAGCACGCGCGTGTCGAGGTAGTACTGGCTCTTGGCCATCGGCAACCTCCCAGAAGGACCGGGATCCGGCCCGGGCCGTGGGGCGAGCCGCCTCGAGGGGGCGGCGGCTTCCCCGCGGGGACGGCCGGGTCTCGGAAGGCCTCGGCAACAACAGCAGCAGCGAGCGAAGCGTAGGCCGCGAGGTTCGCCCGAGTCAAGCAAAACACAGCCGCCATGCCATGATGCCGTCGGCTCACGGTGGATCGGTGGCTGCCGTTACACTGAGCCGGCCCCGAGGGGCGGGTCGAGGGATCGAGGAGGCACGGAGAGCATTCATGCGGGTGGCGCTGACCGGCGCTTCCGGTTACACCGGGGGGCGCCTTCTCGAGACACTGCGCCGTCGCGGGGACGACGTGAGCGCGCTCGTCAGGGGCTCTTCGGTCACCGCGGGGTTGCGGAGCTCCGGGGCCACGCTGGTCGAGGGCGACCTGGCCAGCGACGAGGCCGTCCGCGCCCTGGTCGAAGGCGCGGACGCGGTCCTGCACGTGGCCGCGGTCTACCGCACCGCCGGGCATCCGGACTCCTACTATCGCGACGTCAACGTCGGGGGCACGGAGAGGCTTCTCGAGGCGGCCGCCGCCGCCGGCGTGCGCCGCTTCGTCCACACCTCCACCGTGGGAGTGCACGGGCACGTCGAGGAACCCCCGGCGGACGAGACCGCGCCCTTCTCCCCCGGCGACGTCTACCAGGCGACCAAGGCCGAGGCCGAGGCCCTGGCCCTGGATTTCCACCGCCGCCGGGGGATTCCCGTGGCCGTGGTGCGGCCCGGGGCGATCTACGGCCCGGGCGAGACGCGCCTCCTCAAGCTCTTCCGGGCCATCGCCCGTGGACGTTACGCCCTCGTGGGTGACGGGCGCAGCTTCTACCACCCCGTGTACATCGACGACCTGGTGCAGGGGTTCCTGCTCGCCCTCCGTCGGGAGGAGGCGGTGGGGGAGAGCTTCCTCATCTGCGGCCCCGAGTACGTCACCCAGGCCGAGCTGGCCGCCCTCGTCGCCCGACACACCGGTGGACGCGTCCTGCCCTTCCGCCTTCCGGCGGGACCGATCCAGCTGGCGGGGGACGTGGTGGAGGCGATCTGCGTCCCGCTGGGGATCGACCCGCCGCTCCACCGCCGCCGGGTGGACTTCTGGACCAAGAGCCGCGCCTTCAGCATCGACAAGGCCCGGCGCCTTCTGGGGTACGACCCGCAGGTCCACCTGGAGGAGGGCATCGCCCGCACTGCGGCCTGGTACCGGGAGGCGGGGTGGCTCTAGTGGCCGGCCAGGGAGGCGAGCGTCGGGCGCGGGCGATCCTCGCCCTCCTGGCGGTGGCGCTGGCGGGCCTCGCCGTCTCCACGGACCTGCCTGCGGTGTCCGGGCAGGAGTTCTGGGGCGACAGCGCGACCTACTACGCGATGGCCTGGAGCCTGGCCCGCGACCTCGACGTCCGCTACGAGGCGAAGGACCTCCTCCGGGTGCGCCGGGAGTACCCCGCCGGCCCCCAGGGTCTGTTCGTGAAGCGGGCCAGCGGCGGGCTGACGCTCGACTCGGAGGGCTCCTTCCCGGGGGTGCGCCGCGTTCGCCCCGAGGAACGGCGGCTCTACTTCGCCAAGGCCGCCGCCTATCCGGCGCTCGCGGCCCCCCTGGTGGCCCTCATGGGCACGCGGGGCCTGCTGGTGACGAACGCCCTCGCCCTGGGGCTCGCCCTGTGGCTGGGCTACGGGGTCCTCCGTCGGCGGGGCATGGGGGCGGGCCTCGCCGTCCTCACCGTCGTCGTCCTGCTCCTCACGGCGGTGACGCCGCTCTATCTCTTCTGGCCGACGCCGGAGCTTCTCGGGCTGGCCCTGGTGACGGCCGGTCTCGCGGCCTGGTTCTCGGGCCGACCGCTGCTCTCCGCGGCGCTGTTCGGCCTGGCCGGGTACGTGAAGTGGCCGAATCTCCTGATGGCGGCTCCGCTCGGGTTCGAGCCCCTCGTGACCGCGTGGCACTCCGAGCGGTGGAGCGGGGTGCCCACCGGCTTTCGCGAATCGTTGCGTCGCGGCATCGTCATGGGGCTCACCATCGGGGCGCTCCTGGCGGTCAACGTGGCCCTCACGGGGGAGGTGAACTACCAGGGGGGAGAGCGCAAGACCTTCTACGATCGTTTCCCGCTCGACGCGCGGGGGACCACCTTCGACGGCGCGGGCCAGTGGATGACCACGGAGAGCCTCGGACCGGTGGTGGCCGAGCGGGACGACGAGGGGACGAGCGCCCGAACGGGTCCGGCCCGGGCCCGGGAGGAGATCTGGGAGTCCCTCTTCTGGAACCTCGGCTACTACTGGATCGGGCGGTTCGGGGGCGCCATCGGCTACTTCGGCGCGGCGGCGGTGGCGCTCGCCCTGTTCCTGCTCGTGGGGCCGCGCGCGCGCGAGGGGTGGCTGGCCCTCGCCGCGGTGGGTCTGTCCGCCCTGGCCTACGTCTGGATCATTCCCGACAACTGGTACGGGGGCGGGGGCACGGTGGGGAACCGCTACTTCCTGAACATCCTCCCCGCCTTCCTGTTCCTCGTGCCCCGACGGCGCGAGTGGGCGGTGGTGCTCGGGGGCGTGGCCCTGGGCGTGGTCTTCCTGTCCCCGGTCCTCGTCTCGCCCGTGCGGCACTCGCTCCGACCTGGGGACCACGCCACGCGCGGGCCCTTCCGCCTGCTGCCCGCCGAGCTCACGATGCTCAACGACCTCTCCGTCTTCACCGAGCCCTGGCGGAAGAAGAGGCCCTTTGGCTTCGTCGGGAACGCCGAACGCCACGCCGACGCCGATGCCTACAACCTCTATTTCCTGGACGACGGGACCTGGGGGAAGGAGACGCTGGGCGAGCGTGAGGGTTTCTGGCTCCGCGCCGGGGAACGGTCCGAGGTGGTGGTGCGGGCCTTCGACCTCGCCCCGGTGCGGGAGATCGTCCTGCGTCTGACCGGCGGTCCCCTGGGCGACGTGGTCTCGGTGCGACGCGGGTGGTCCTCGCGCCGGATCGCGGTGGGACCCGGGCAGACCCGCGATCTGGCCGTGCCGGTGGGGAGAGGGCTGCGCTACTACGACACCTACCTGCACGTCCTCCACCTGCGCTCCCGCCGGGGGGCGCCCCTTCCCGACGGACGAGCGGTGGGCGCGTTCGTGGAGATCCGGCTCGATCTGGGCCCGGCCTCGGTCCCATCGGCGGCGGGGTCGTGACCGACCGGGTGGGACGCATCGCCGTCGGGGTCGCCTCCGGCCTCGCGGTGGTCCTGGCCCTCGCCACTCCCCTCGCCCTGACTTCCGACGGCCGGTTCTGGAGCGACGCCGCCACGTATCGGACGATGGCCGAGAGCCTGGCCCTCGACTTCGACCTCGAGTACCGGCCAGAGGACCTGGAGCGCGCGCGCGCCGAGTCTCCGGGCGGACCCCAGGGCCTGTTCCTGAAGCGCACCCACCGCGGGGACGGGCAGCGGCGCCTCGTCTACGGAAAGGCGCTCCTCTACCCGCTGGCCGGCGCTCCCTTCGTCCGCGCGCTCGGTGCCGACCGGGGACTCCTGCTCCTCAACGCACTGGCCTTCGCCCTCGCCCTCGGCCTCGGGTACGCCGAGCTGCGCCGCGCGTCGTCGCCCGCGAACGCCCTCGCCGGGAGCCTCGCCGTGTACGTCCTCGGGGTGGCGCCCGTGTACCTGCTCTGGCTGACGCCGGAGGTGTTCAACCTCGCGCTCGTGACCGGCGGGCTCGTGGCCTGGCGGCGGGACCGGCCGGGCCTGGCCGCGCTGCTCCTGGGCCTGGCCGCGTACTCGAAGCCGACCAACGCGCTGCTGGCCCTGCCGCTGCTCCTCGAGCCGCTCCTGCGTGGGGGGGGGTGGGGGCCGAGGCTGCGGGCGTCGGCGAGAGCCGCGTTGATCGTGGCCGCGGTGGTGGGGGCGGGCTTCGGGGCCACCTGGCTGGCGACGGGGGAGGCGAACTACCAGGGCGGCGAGCGGAAGACATTCTACGACCGCTACCCCTTCGATCCCGGGGTGACCTTCGACTCCACCGGCGTCTGGATGACCACCGACCACCTGGGACCCCTCGTCGCGGGCGGCGACGATGACGAGCACTCGGAGCGGGTGGCGCCGCCGCGGTCCGCGCAGGAGCTGCGGCGCTCGTTCGTCCTCAACCTCGGCTACTTCTGGGTCGGGCGGTTCGGCGGGGCCCTCCCGTACTTCCCGGGCGTCGTCCTCGCGCTCCTCGCCTTCCTCACCGTGGGACCGCGGGGGCGCGAGGGATGGCTCGGCCTCGTCGCCCTCGTGGCCTCGGGGCTCGCCTACATCCTCATCATCCCGGACAACTGGTATGGCGGGGCGGGGACCATCGGCAACCGCTACTTCGTGAACCTCGTTCCACTGGGGCTCCTCTTCCTTCCGGCGCGACGGGGCCCCTGGGTGGCCGCAGGCGCGGCCGCCCTCACCGCCGTCTTCCTTCTCCCGGTGCTCTCCGCCCCGGTGTGGCACTCGCTCTTCCCGGGGGCGCACACGACCACCGCCGCCTTCCGGCGGCTTCCGGCCGAGCTGACCATGCTCGGCGACCTCTCGGTCTTCACCGACGTCTGGCGAAAGCGCCGCCCCTACAACGCCCCGGGGGGGGACCCCGGGCGGCGGACGCCGGGCAGTCCTCCGGCCTACTTCCTCTGGCTTCTCGACGACGGGACCTACGGTCAGGAGACCTCGTTCGAGGCGGAGGGGTTCTGGTTGAAGGGAGGTGAGGACGCGGAGGTCGTCCTTCAGACCCTCACGCCGCCGCGGGCGGTGCGCCTGGTCGTGACCGCGGGGCCCGCGGGGGACATCCTGACGGTGCGACTCGGCCGCGACCGGCAGCGCCTCGTGCTGCGGCCGCTCCGGAGCGGACAGGTCGTGTTCGAGGACCCCAGGCCCTTCCTCGGCTACTACGGAACGAGCCTCTTCCCACTGCGACTGGGCTCCCGCTACGGGGGCGAGCCCGGCGGAGATCGCCGGAACCTGGGCTCGTTCGTGAGGATCATCCTGGCCGAGGAGCCGCTTCCTTCCGGAGGAGCGCGTCGAGGCCCCGGCTGATCATCTGGCATCGCTCGACCGGGCTCGCCTCCAGGAGCTTCTGCCTCGCGGAGGCGGTGATGGGAAGGTGCTGGCAGGCGAGGTTGACCCAGGACATGGAGTCCACGTCCCGGCGCTGCTTCTCGAGGAAGTCGCGCAGGTCGGGGTGGGCGTGGAGGTAGCGCGCGAGGGCCTCCACCGCGGGGCCGGCCTCGTCGCCTTCCTCTCCCTCCTTGAGCACGACCGCCTCCGCGATCATCAGCCTCTGGCCGACGATCTCTCTCGCGTGGGCACGGGCGACGCCGTCGACCTCGAGCCGGAGCTCGACGGGTGAGACGGCGAGGGCCTCGCGGATGGAGCCGAGGGTGCCCAGGGTGTGGAGACCCGGGGGACCGATCTCGTCGGCGTCGGGATCGCGTTGGGTGAGAGCGAGGAGCATGGTGTCGGACCGCTCGGCGAGGCGCACCGCGGAGATGGCCAGGGGACGGCTGAGGACGACGGCGAGCGATGCTCCCGGAAACAGGGACACGTCCTTCAGGGGAAGCACGGGAGCCAGGCGGCTGGCGAAAGTGGGGGCGGTCTCGGGCTCGTCCACGGTGGCCTCCCTCGCGGTGGAGACCGATGTTACTACGTGCCGCGGCCGAAGCGTCGGCCCCATTTGCGCCGGAGGACCTCGGTGAGCGTGGCCCGGCCCCGTCCGGGGAGCAGCTCGACGTAGTCCTCTCCGAGCCGGGCGATTCGTCGGAGGTCGCCGCCGGGCCGGGTGATCGGCACCCCCGGGACCTTCCCGCAGAAGGCGGTGCGGTATCCGGCGTCACGGGCCAGCCCCTGCGCGGTGGGTCCGAAGGCGTGCCACGGGTAGCAGACGTGGACGACGGTCCGGCCGGTGCGCTCCTCGATGACCCGCTTCGACTCCCGGAGCTCACGCTCGATGGCCGCGGCCCGCTCCTCCGCCGTCTCCAGGCGGCCGCGCACCCGCTGGCGAGTGAGGCGCCTCCTGAGCGTGGCCTCCCAGTCCGGGCGGTGGAAGAACGACTCGCCCTCCCTCTCCACCGCGCCCACGCAGCGCTGGCGGACCGCGGCGTCCTCGAAGAAGCGCAGGGCCTCGGAGGTGCGGGGCGCGGACCGGAAGAGGGGCGTTCCGAGCGCGACGTCCTCGCCGAGGAGATCGCGCCCGCCCTCGTGGACGAGCGGCTGGTCGAAGGCCGCGTAGCCGCGACGCGACCACGGCGTGACGAAGCCGTCGAGTCCGGGCCCGGTGTGGACGCGGGCATGGGTGAGGGTGTGGCTCTGGAAGTCGAACAGGCCCGTGGCGGCCAGGGCCTCCACCTCCTCCCAGGAGAGAAGGGCTCCCTCCCCCTCGTCGCGACGGAGCACCGCGGCGAGATCGGCGCGTCCGGTCTCCGCGTCCGAGAGGGTGGGGGCAGCCGGGCCCGGGCGCGAGCGCATGCGACCCGGAACGAGGAAGACGACGGCCTTCATCCCGTAGCGGTTCAGCAGAGGGTGGGCGACGCTCCAGACCGAGCCCCGCCCGTCGTCGAAGGTGAGAACGACCGCCCGGTCCGGGGCGGGACGGTTCCCGAGAAGCACGCTGACGTACTCGTCGGCGGTGAGGGTTCGGTAGTCGTTGTCGTGGAGGTGCCGCAGCTTGCGCTCGAGGGAGCGGGGCTCGGCCCCGTGGAGCACGAAGACGGGGATGTCGCCCCGGGGGAGGGGGCCCCCGGTCACGAACGGCGGGTAGCGACCCAGGACGAGGTCCCGCGGGACCTCCCAGGCGTCGCTCAGGCTGTGGACGAGGCCTCGGCCCACGGGCTCAGCCTCCCCGCCCTGCGAGGATCTCGTCGTAGAGGGCCTCCATCTGCCGAACGCAGGAGCGCACGTCGTAGGCGCGGGAGGCCTCGAGGGCCCGGCGCCCGAGGGAGTCCCGGAGCCCGGCGTCGGCGAGGACGCGATCGAGGGCGGCCTCGAGGGCGGCGGCGTCCCCGGGGGGCACGAGGAGGCCGCTCACCCCGTCCTCGAGGATCTCCCGGCAACCGTCGACGGCGGTGGACACGACCGCGCGTCCCGCGGCCATGGCCTCGAAGAGGGCGAGGGGGGTCCCCTCGTAGAGGGAGGAGATGCAGAACACGTCGAGGGCGGCGAGGAGGTCGGGCACGTCCGTGCGGTGGCCGGCGAAGACGACCCGGTCCGCCACCCCGAGGCCGGCCGCCTGCCCGCGCAGCTCCTCCATGAGGTCGCCGTCGCCAACCACGAGGACACGCAGGTCGTCCTGGCGCCGGCACAGCGGCGCGGCCGCCTCGAGGAGGAAGCGGTGGCCCTTCTGGGCGTTCAGCCGGCCGATCGACCCCACCACCGGCCCGTTCTCGGGGAGTCCCAGCTCCCGGCGGACCCGCCGCGCCCGCTCGGGTCCGGCCGGGGCGAACTCGTCCAGGGGGGCGCCGTTCCAGATGAGGCGCACGCGGTCGGCGGGGACGAAGCGCTCCCGGACGAGGAAGTCGCGGGTGGAGTGGCTGACCGCGACGGCGCGGTCGGTGAGGGGGGCCAGGACCCGGTCGGCCAGTCCCTGGTAGGCGGGCATGGCCGGGTCCGCGAAGTGCTCGTGGAGGACGAGCCTCGTCCCCGCGAGGCGAGCGGCCAGCCGACCGAAGTCGGCGGCGGCGTAGCCGTGCACGTGAAGGATGCGGATCCTCCGTCGACGGGCGAGGGCGACCAGGTCGGTCAAGATCCGGGGGTCGAAGCGATGGCGTCCCAGGTGGTGCACGGGAAGGCCCTGCTCCGCGAGCCACTGCGTGGCCGGCTCGGGGTGCTTGAGCCCGACGAGGCCCACCGTGAAGCGGGTGGCGTCGAAGCGGGGAAGCCACCACGAGAAGAGGCGGGAGACCCCGTGGATGCTCGAGCCCCGGACCCCGAACTTGTCGCAGACGTGGAGTACCGCGGCCGGCATCGCCCTCAGGAGCGCGCCGGCTCCTCGGCGGAGGGGACGGGGCCGCGGGTCATCCAGACAACCGCGCCCGAGAGGGACAGGAGGATGATGAGCCCCGCGCCGGTGAGGGAGAAGGCGAGGGCGCTCTCGCGGGGGAGGCCGACCTGGGAGAAGTACAGCGTGAAGAGCCCCTCGCGCAGCCCCCAGCCGTTGAAGGAGATGGGCACCGCCTGGAGGAGGGTGCACAGCGGGACCATGAGGAAGGCGGCGGAGGCCGACAGCGGGATCCGCAGGGCCCGCGCGATGGCGAAGAAGTAGACGACCACCAGGGCCTGCAGGGCGAGGCTGGCCGCGAAGGCCAGCCACACCGTGCTCACCTGGGCCCGGTAGCTGTGCACCGCCGCCTGGACCACCTCGAACCGCTCCCGGGCCCAGTCGATGGCGCTCAGCCGGGACAGCGCCATGAGACGCCGGGCGATCCCGGGCCGGAAGAACAAGGTCCCGAGGGCCACGAAGACCAGGCCGAGCCCGAGGAGGACGGCGCGCGCTCCGGCCAGCTCGCGAAGCTCCGGGCCCGCGGAGACGAAGGCGACGGCGCCGAGCACCCAGAGGGCGCCGAGGCCGAGGATGCGGTCGATGCCCACGACCGCGAGCGAGGAGGTGGTGGACCCGGTGAGACGCGAGCCGTCGCGCACGCGCACGATGTCGCCGCCGATGTTGCTGGGCAGGAAGTTGTTGAAGAAGGTGGCCACGAGGTAGGAGGCGGTGAGGTGCCGCAGGGGGGCGACCACGCCCAGGGCCTCGAGGAGCAGCTGCCACCGCCAGGTGGCGAGGGCGAGCATGACCAGGTAGCAGCTGGCGGCGGCGAGGAGGAGGATCAGGTCGGCGGTGCGCACCCGCTCCTCGAGGGTCTGGAGGTCGCTGGTGGCGAACAGGTAGCCGAGGAGGACCAGGCTCACCGTCACCTTCGCCGCGAGGAGGGCGCCGCGCTTCATGGGTCGGGACCGCATGCTACAGTAGCGCCCCGAAGGCCGCAAAGAGAACCCGCGGCCGGGTGCGCGGGGCCGATGGAGAGCGAGGGCGCGACGGGCAGGCAGCAGATCGGCATCCAGGAGGCGATGGAGGCCTCCGGGCGGACCGCGCTGCGCAAGTACCAGGACCTCGTGGTGGGCAGCCGCAGCCTGTGGCGTCTCGCCCTCCACGAGCTGGTGATGCTCGGCTCCTCCTGGGTCCCGGGCGCCCTCGGGCTGGTGCTGCGCAAGGTCATGTACCCCTGGCTCCTCGGGGCGGTGGGCCGAGGGGTGGTCTTCGGGCAGGGGGTGGTGCTGCGCCACCCGGCGAAGATTCGCGTCGGCGACGGCGTCACCATCGACGACCTCGTGGTCCTCGACGCCAAGGGGACGAGCAACCGGGGCATCGACATCGGAGACGGGGTCTTCCTCGGCCGCTCCACGATCCTCTCGTGCAAGGACGGGGACATCGTCCTCGGGGACCACACCAACCTGGGTTTCCACTGCGAGGTCTTCTCCGGCTCCACGGTGACGGTGGGTCGCCACGGGCTCTTCGCCGCCTACGTCTACCTGGTGGGAGGCGGGCACGAGTTCGAGCGCGCGGACGTGGCGGTGATCGACCAGCCACGGGCCTCGGCGGGGATCACCCTGGGCGACAACGTGTGGCTGGGCACGGGGGCCAAGGTGCTGGACGGGGTGCGCCTCGGCTCCGGCGTGGTGGTCGGTGCCAACGGCGTCGTGACCTCGGATCTGCCCGACGGTGCCATCGCCGCCGGGGTCCCGGCCCGCATCCTTCGGACGCGCGAGAACCCCTCCGAGTCCTGAGGGCTGTCTGCGCTCTGGTCTCGGGGGCCGGGGCTTTGTTCTTGGGTCTTCGGCTCTCCTGCTCTCATGCGTTCGGGCGCGTGGGCTCGCGGGCTCGCGCGCCTTAGAGCCGGTGCAAGAGCGGGACAGAGCGGGCGTCCAGCGCGGGGCTCTCACTCCCACCTCACGGCTGCTAGAATCGACTCACACCCGTGCTGGGTCCCGGGAGAGAAGCGTATGAAGAAGGTCGTAGAGGAAGGCGCAGCGCCGGCGCCTCCGGACGTGGCCCCGAAGCGGTTCGCCACGATCTCGGGTCGGGCGATCGAGCCCCTGTACCGGCCCGGGGACGTCGCCGACGTCGACTACGAGCGGGACACCCCCGACCCCGGACGCTACCCCTTCACCCGCGGCATCCACGAGACGATGTACCGGGGAAGGCTCTGGACCATGCGGCAGTTCGCCGGTTTCGGGACGGCCTCCCAGACCAACGAGCGCTTCCAGTACCTCCTCGCCCACGGGGGCAGCGGTCTCTCGGTGGCCTTCGACCTCCCGACCCTGATGGGCCGCGACCCCGACCACCCGCTGTCCCTCGGGGAGGTGGGCAAGTGCGGGGTGGCGGTCTCCTCCCTCGAGGACATGGAGACGCTCTTCGACGGCATCCCCCTCGACCGGGTCACGACCTCGATGACCATCAACTCGCCGGCGGCCATGCTGCTCGCCTTCTACATCCTGGTCGGGGAGGAGCAGGGGGTGGGCCAGGACGTCCTCGCGGGGACGATCCAGAACGACATCCTGAAGGAGTTCATCGCCCAGAAGGAGTACATCTACCCCCCTCGGCCGAGCATGCGGATCATCGTGGACATGATTCGCTACTGCACCGAGCGCATGCCGCAGTGGAACACGATCTCCATCTCCGGCTACCACATCCGTGAGGCCGGGGCCACGGCGGCGCAGGAGCTGGCCTTCACCCTGCGCGACGGCATCGAGTACGTTCAATGGTGCGTGGACGCGGGCATGGACGTGGACGACTTCGCCCCGCGACTCAGCTTCTTCTTCAACGCCCACAGCGACTTCTTCGAGGAGATCGCCAAGTACCGGGCCGCCCGGCGCATCTGGGCCCGCACGATGAGGGAGCGCTTCGGGGCGAAGAACCCCCGCTCGTGGATGCTGCGGTTCCACACCCAGACCGCGGGGGTGAGCCTCACCGCCCAGCAGCCCTACAACAACGTGGTGCGGACGGCTCTGCAGGCCCTCGCTGGAGTCCTCGGGGGGACGCAGTCGCTGCACACGAACTCCCTCGACGAGGCGCTGTCGCTGCCCACCGAGGAGGCGGTTACCATCGCGCTTCGGACGCAGCAGGTGATCGCCCACGAGTCGGGCGTCACCAACACCGCCGATCCCCTCGGGGGCTCGTGGCTCGTCGAGAAGCTGACCAACGAGATCGAGGCCGAGGCCCTCGACTACTTCCGTCGGATCGACGCGCTGGGGGGGATGGTGACGGCGGTGGAGCGCGGCTTCCCCCAGCGGGAGATCCAGGAGGCCGCGTTCCGTTTCCAGCGCGAGGTGGAGCGGAAGGAGCGAGTGATCGTCGGGGTGAACGAGTACGTCATGGACGAGAAGCCGGTCCCCATCCTCTACATCGACGAGACGGTGGAGAAGGAGCACGTCGCGAGCGTGACCGCCCTTCGCCAGCGGCGGGACACGTCTGTCGCGCGGCGGGCCCTCCAGGACCTCAAGGACGCGGCCCGGGGCCGGGACAACCTCATGATCCCGATCATGGAGGCCTCGCGAGCCTACGCCACCCTCGGCGAGATGTGCGATGCCCTGCGCGACGTCTTCGGCGAGTACGAAGAGCCCCCGGTGTTCTGAGAAGGGAGTCCGGTCGCGTTTTGCGTCACGCCGATCCCCGGCGTGGCGACGCGAAATGCAAGACCTGACCCCTTCCGCTATCATCGAGTGATGAACGAGAACGCTCGGCGGCGGCGCGTGCTCATCGCCAAGCCCGGGCTCGACGGGCACGATCGGGGAGCCAAGGTGGTGGCCCGCGCGCTGCGGGACGCGGGGATGGAGGTCATCTACACCGGGCTCCGACAGACCCCGGAGCAGATCGTCACTGCTGCCCTCCAGGAGGACGCCGACGTCATCGGGCTGAGCATCCTCTCCGGCGCCCACATGCCCATCTGCAGGCGCGTGCTGGAGCTGGTCCGCGAGCGGGGGATGGAGGAGGTCACGGTCTTCGTCGGAGGGATCATCCCCGCCCAGGACATCCCGGAGCTGAAGGCCCTCGGAGTGGCCCGGGTCTTCCTGCCGGGAGCCTCGACCCAGGACGTGATTCAGGCGGTGGAAAGGCTCGGTGCCGAGCCTGCTTGAGGCCTCACGGCTCATAAACTCGTTGACATATCGACTGCCGCGTTCTATCTTCAGTCTGCCGTGCTCCGCGGGTCGCTCGCCGAGCGCCCGGAGACATTCGAGCGTGCGCCTGACGGTCCGCCGCAGGGGCCTGGAGGGTCTGTAAGGGCGATGGGCAAGAAGATCCTGCTCGCCGACGACAGCATCACGATTCAGAAGGTCATCGAGCTGACCTTCTCGGACGAGGACTTCGATGTCGTGACCGTCGGGAACGGCCGGCTCGCCGTCGAAAAGCTGAACGAGGTCCAGCCAGACATCGTCCTCTGCGACATCATCATGCCGGAGAAGGACGGGTACGAGGTCTGTGAGCACGTCAAGACCAGCGAGGCGCTCTCGCACATCCCTGTTCTGCTCCTCACCGGCGCCTTCGAGCCTTTCGACCAGGAGCGCGCGGAGCGCGTCGGCTCCGACGGATTCCTGGCGAAGCCGTTCGAGCCCGAGACGCTGATCGCCAAGGTCAAGGACCTGCTGAGCCGGGCGCCGGCCCGGCGGAGCCGCCGGCAGGGGGTGACCGACCTCGGGGTCACCGCGCCCCAGCGAGCGATCTCGACGCAGGCCCCCGCAGCGCCGCCACCGCCGCCACCGCCGTACCGCGTGTCTCCAGATCTGGCAGAGGTGCCCCCGGCCGTTCCCCCGGTGGCCCGGGAGACGGCGCCCCCGGTCGGAGCGAGCCTCATCCCCGAGCAGCCGTTCGAGCCCTTCGACGCCGGTGATTTCGGCGAGGAGCCTTCCGCGGCGATGCCGGCCCCGGAGCGTGAGGAGCCGCTGGCCCCGGTATCGGACGACGAGCTCGCGACCCTGACCGGCGAGTCGGAGGCGTCCCCGCCCGCGCCCGGGGACTCCGCGCCCGACTCCGCCTCGACGGTGATGTTCTCGGCCGGAGAGCTGCCCTGGCAGGACGGGCCGGCCGGCCCGGCCGAAGCCGCGCCGGAGCCGGAGGCGTCCCCGCCGGCCGACGAGATCCGTCCGGAGCCGGTGCTCACGCCCGAGCGCCCGGTGGCCTCTGATCTGGCCGAGCAGACCGGCGCGGCGTTCGAGGAGGTCCTCCAGGACGATCTCGATTTCGGGACACCGGGCCTCGGGAGCGCCGCGATGGCATCGGACACCCAGGCACCGATGGCGGCCGAACTCCTGCCAGACGCGCCGGAGGAGTCGTCGACCTTCGAGACCGTGGCGCCGCCGCCGCCGTCGGAGGGCGGGCCCGAGCCGGAGCCCCCGCCCGTCTTCGAGGCGGAGGCGCCCGCTGCGGAGCCGCCGCCGCCAGAGCTCGAGCTCGAGCCCGCTGGGGCCCCGGAGGCGGAGCCCGCGACGGTGCACGAGAGATCCGCGCCCGCGGAGCCGGAGGCTCCACCGGCGTACGAGTCGCCCGCACCGCCCGAGCCGGAGCCTCCGCCGGTCGACGAGCCGTTCGACCGATCGGAGCGAGAGGCCCCGCCGGTGTACGAGTCGCCCGCTCCGCCAGAGCGGGAGGCTGCGCCGGTCTACGAGCCGTTCGACCGATCGGAGCGAGAGGCCCCGCCGGTGTACGAGTCGCCCGCTCTGCCGGAGCGGGAGGCTGCGCCGGTCTTCGAGCCGTTCGACCGACCGGAGCGGGAGGCCCCGCCGGTGTACGAGACACCCGCTCGGCCGGAGCGGGAGGCTGCGCCGGTCTTCGAGCCGTTCGACCGATCGGAGCGGGAGGTCCCGCCGGTCTTCGAGGCGGCTCCGCCTCCGGAGGCCCCTCCGGAACCCGAGCCGCCCACACTGCCGGAACCGGAGTACGAAGAGCCGACGCCCGAGCGGGAGGTGCCGTCCGCGTTCGAGGCCTCACCGTACGAGGAGTCCGGGGTGCCGGATCTTCCCGAGACGACGCTGCCGCCGCTCGAGCCGGTGGCCGCTCCCGCCGCGAAGCCAGAGGCGACTCCGGAGCTCGAGGCGGCGCCGGAGCTCGAGGAGACCCCGGAGCTCGAGGAGACCCCGGAGCTCGAGGAGACCCTCGGGAGCCCGGAGCTCGAGGAGACCCCGGAGCTCGAACCTCCACAGACGTTCGCGCAGGCGGCACCGCTGCCCTCCGAGCCGGAGGAGGCTCCGGAGCCGGAAGCCGACGTGGTCCCCGGCCCGGACGAGCCCATCGTCGCGGAGGTCGTGCCGGGGACGGGGAGGGAGGCCGTCGTGGAGTCCTTCGCGGACGTCGAGACGGGTGGGGAGACCGAAGAGCTGCCCCTCCCGCCGTCGGAGGCGGCCTCCGTTCCCGTCCCGGTCGACATGGTCGAGAAGATCGCCCAGCGCGTCGTCGCCCAGGTGTCGGACAAGGTCGTGCGCGAGATCGCCTGGGAGGTGATCCCCGACCTCGCGGAGGCCCTGATCAAGCAGGAGATCGAGCGCCTGAAGGACGAGCTTCAGAAGCTCTAGGCGGCTCTCCGGCCCCAAGGGCCCGCGAGGACCCAGAGCCCTGCGGGAGTTCCTCTCCGCCGGGTCCGGTCCAATGATGGAACGGGGGCCTGGCGCCGGTGTTACGGCGCGTCGAAGCAGCGCGTCAGGGTCGGGGGAACCGAGGCGGGGCGTTCGGGAGACCTGACCCCTCCGGGCTTTCCGCTGCGTGCTTTGGAGTCCGGAGTCCGGGGCTTCATAATGCCCCGTCATGATCATCGGCATCGACCCCAGCACCCTGAGCACCCACTTCGACTCGAAGGAAGAGGAGGCGAAGTGGGCACGCGTGTGGGCCGAGAGCGGCCTTCACGCCTTCGACGAGTCGAGCGACGCCCCCCGCTACGTGATCGACACCCCGCCGCCGACGGTCTCCGGCTCCCTCCACGTGGGGCACGTCTTCAGCTACACCCAGACCGACGTCCTCGCCCGCTTCCAACGCATGCGAGGGAGAAACGTCTTCTACCCCATGGGATGGGACGACAACGGGCTCCCCACCGAGCGTCGGGTGCAGAACTACTACCACGTCCGGTGTGAGCCAGGTGTCCCCCACGAGGCGGGCCTCGATCTCCCCATGGCGGACAAGGCGGCGCGGAAGGGGCCCGCCCGGCGCCTCTCCCGTGGGAACTTCATCGAGCTCTGCCTCGCCCTGACCGCGGAGGACGAGCAGGCCTTCAAGAGCCTCTGGCAGCGGCTCGGGCTGTCGATCGACTGGGCCCTCGAGTACTCGACGATCAGCGACCACAGCCGGCGCATGGCCCAGTGGAGCTTCCTCGACCTCCACCGTCGGGCCCACGTGTACCAGGTCGAGGCCCCCACCCTGTGGGACGTGGACTTCCGCACCGCGGTGGCCCAGGCCGAGGTCGAGGACCGGCCGATGAGGGGGGCCTTCCACAAGGTCCGCTTCGGCGTGGAGGGGGGCGGGTCGTTCGTGATCGCGACGACGCGTCCGGAGCTGCTGCCCGCGTGCGTGGCCGTCGCGGCTCACCCCGACGACGAGCGCTACCAGGAGCTGTTCGGGCGCAAGGCCATCACGCCGCTGTTCCGCGTGCCGGTGCCCATCTTCGCCAGCCCCCTCGTGGACCGGGAGAAGGGGACGGGCATCCTCATGGTCTGCACCTTCGGGGACGCCACCGACGTGCAATGGTGGCGCGAGGAGGGACTGCCGCTGCGGCAGGTCGTGGGCCGGGACGGGAGGCTGGCCGTCGTTGAGTTCGGCACCGAGGCGTTCCCGAGCCTGGACGCGGACGCGGCGAACCGGGTCTACGGGGAGCTCGCCGGGCGCACGGTGAAAGAGGCGCAGAAGACGATCGTGGAGAGCCTGCGGCACCCGGAGGGCGCGGCGCACGACGGTGGCGAGCCTCCCCTGGTGGGGGAACCGGAGGCCATCGAGCACCCGGTGAAGTTCTACGAGAAGGGAGACCGGCCCCTCGAGTTCGTCTCCAGCCGCCAGTGGTTCGTGCGTCTCCTCGACCGACGCCAGGAGCTCATCCACGCCGGGGAGCGCATCGCCTGGCACCCCGACTTCATGCGGCTCCGCTTCCGGAACTGGACGGAGAACCTCCAGCTCGACTGGTGCATCAGCCGTCAGCGGTATTTCGGCGTGCCCTTCCCGGTGTGGTACCCGCTGCGGGAGGATGGCTCCCGGGACTACTCCCGTCCCATCCTCGCCGAGGAGGACGCGCTGCCCGTCGACCCGGTGACCGACGTTCCCGCCGGCTATGGGGAGGGACAGCGGGACCAGCCCGGGGGCTTCACCGCCGAGCCCGACATCTTCGACACCTGGTTCACGTCGTCGCTCACCCCGCAGATCGCCACCCGCTGGTTCGGGGCCCCGGATCGTCACCGGCGCCTCTTCCCGATGGACCTCCGGCCCCAGAGCCACGAGATCATCCGGACCTGGGCCTTCTACACCATCGCCAAGGCCTGGCTCCACGAGCAGACGATCCCCTGGAAACACGTGGCCATCTCCGGCTGGGTGCTGGACCCCGACCGCAAGAAGATGTCCAAGAGCAAGGGCAACGTGGTGACACCGGTGCACCTGCTCGACCAGTACGGCTCCGACGCGGTGCGCTACTGGTCTCTCTCGGCGCGCCTGGGGACCGACACCGCCTTCGACGAGAAGGTCCTGAAGGTGGGCCGGCGGCTGGTGACCAAGGTCTTCAACGCCTCGAAGTTCGTCCTCTCGCAGAGCGCTGCCGAGGGCGGGGTCACCCACCCCCTCGACCTGAGCTTCCTCGCGCACCTGAAGGAGACGGTGGAGAGAGCCTCGGCCTCCCTCGAGGCCCTCGAGTACGCGGCGGCCCTCGACACCGTCGAGCGTTTCTTCTGGGGAGGCTTCACCGACACCTACGTCGAGATGGTCAAGAGCCGGGCACGCTCGGAGACGGACGCGGCGGGGCGGACCTCGGCGGTCGCCTCGCTCCAGCTCGGGCTCAAGGTGCTGCTGCGCCTGCTCGCCCCCTACCTTCCCTACGTGACGGAGGAGGCGTGGTCCTGGGGCTTCGCCCGGAGCGAGGACGCGCCCAGCATCCACCGGGCGCCGTGGCCGTCGGAGGCGGACTTCGCCGGTCTGCCCGCGATCGAGGGACGGGGAGCGGCCTTCGACGCCGGCTGCGCCTTTCTCGAGGCGGTGCGCCGGGCCAAGAGCGGCGCGGGGGCCACGGTGGGACGCCACCTCTCGCGGCTGCGCGTCGCCGCGAGCCCGACGACCGCCCGTCTCGTCGAGCCGTGCCTCGGCGACCTCCTGGCCGCGGCGCGCGCCGAGGGCGAGATCCTCGAGGTGAGGAAGGGCCTCGCCGACGGCTCCTTCGAGGTCCTCGAGATCGAGCTCGCCGAGGCCCGCACCCGGGGTTGATGGACCGCGCGGCGCGGCTGCGTCGGGCGCTGCGGACGCGCGGCGTGCGCTGGCCAGCCCCCCTGGAGTGGCACGGGACGCTCAGCTCCACCAACGACGTCCTGAAGGCGAAGGCCCGCCTGGACGCGCCGGAGTGGACGGCGGTGCTCGCGGACACCCAGACCGGCGGGCGTGGGCGCGAGGGCCGCGTGTGGGCCTCGCCCCCCGGGGGGCTCTACCTTTCGGTCGTCCTGCGACCGCGCTTCGCCGAGGTGGGCCTCGTCCCCCTCGCGGCGGGAGTGGGGGTGGTCGAGGTGGCGGGGGAGCACGGGGTGGAGGCCCGCCTCAAGTGGCCGAACGACGCCCTGGTCCGGGACCGCAAGCTGGCCGGTGTCCTCACCGAGAGCTCCTCGTCCTCCCGGGAAGTGGACTGGGTCGTCGTGGGCATCGGCGTGAACGTGGCCGCGGACCGCGCGTCGCTCGGCTCGCTCGAGAGGCCGGCGACGTCGCTGCGTCTCGAGTCCGGCCGGACCCCGGCAGTGGAGGAGGTGGCGGCGGGGATCCTGGCCCACCTGTCCCTCTGGTACGATGCCCTGGAGAAGCGCCCCTCCTCGGTCGTCGAGGCCTGGCGTGCGCGCGCCGTCCCCTGGTGGGGCGAGCCGGTCCAGGTGCAGACGGTTGAGGGCGTGCTCCGCGGAGCTCTCCGCGACGTGGATGAGACGGGAGCGCTCCTCCTGGACCGGGGGGAGGACGGCGTGCGGAGGATACTGTCCGGAGAGGTGATGCGGCTGAGGCCCGTCGAGCCCGACCCCCGGGACAGCTGAGCCGGAGGAGAGGATGCTGCTCACCGTCGACGTCGGCAACACCAACACCGTCCTCGGCGTCTTCGAGGGGACCGACCTGCGCGTCCACTGGCGGCTGACGACGCGCCGTGAGCAGACCGCCGACGAGTACGGGATCCTGGTCCGCAATCTGTTCCGGGGCTCGGACATCGAGCCGGACCGCATCGACGGTGTGGCCCTGGCGAGCGTGGTCCCTCCCCTGACCCCGGTGCTCGTGGCCCTGGCCCGGCAGTACCTCGGCCACGAGCCGCTGGTGGTGGAGCCGGGGGTGAGGACGGGGATGCCGATCCTCTACGAGCCGCCGGGGGACGTGGGCGCGGACCGGATCCTGAACGGGGTCGCGGCCTTCGCTGCCTACGGTGGACCGGTGGTGGTGGTGGACTTCGGGACGGCCACGACCTTCGACGTGATCACCCGCCGCGGCGAGTACGCCGGGGGCGTGATCTGCCCGGGCATCGGGATTAGCGCGGACGCGTTGTTCCAGCGGGCGGCGCGCCTGCCACGGGTGGACGTGGGGCACCCCGGCCACGTGATCGGGCGCAGCACCGTGACCTCCATCCAGGCCGGCCTGTACTTCGGATACGCCTCGATGTGCGAGGGCATCATCGCCCGGATCCGGGCCGAGCTCGGCGAGCCGGTCCGGGCGGTGGCCACCGGAGGGCTCGCGGAGACGCTGGCGAAGGAGATCCCGTCGATCGAGGCGGTCGACCCGGTGCTCACCCTCACCGGTCTGCGCCTGATCTGGGAGCGGAACCGCGAGCTGCCCCGTTGACCGGTGTGCCCGGCTCCGACCCCGAGGCTGCCTACTACCAGGCGGTCGAGGAGTACTTCGTCTCGAGGCGGGGGGAGCCCCTCATCCTCTCCAACGCGGACTGGCATCTCGTGCGCCAGTGGCGCACGGCGGGCCTGCCCCTGCGGGTGGTCCTCCGGGGCATCCGGGATGCCCTGGACGCTCACGCCCACGGGTGGAGCCGCGACCGCAAGGTGCGCAGCCTCGCCTACTGCACCCACGAGGTGGAGGCGGCCCGAGAGAGGTGGGAGCGGGCGCTGGCCCTGGGACGGGAGCAGGGCACCGACGTGAGCGCGGCCCTCGAGGGGTTCGCCGACGACCTGGAGGCGGCCAAAGGAGCGGGGCCCCGGGCCTCGGCGGTTGCCGTCGCCGTCGCCGCCGAGCTCCGGGCACGGGCGGCGGCGGGATCGGCCGCGCGACTCGAGGAGCTGACCGGCTGGCTGGCGGGCAAAGAGGAGAGGCTCCTCGAGGCGATCCGCAGTGAGGAGGGCGCGGAGCGCCTGGACGCGGTGGAGGCCGAGGTCGAGCGCTCCCTCGAGCCCTACCGCGAGCGCATGCCCCCCCGGGTCCTCGCGCAGCTGCGACAGGAGTCCATCACCCGGCGGCTCCTCGAGAGCCACGGGCTCCCCCGACTCAGCCTCTTCCACCTCGCGGGAGGGGACGGAGCTTCGGGGTGAGGGAGGACCAGGGGCCCGGCCCGGCCCTTCGCGTCGGGCAGGTGATCGAGACCGCGGTCGACAAGGAGGTCTATCGGGGGCGCGGCCTGGCGCGGGTCGGAGGACGCGTCGTCTTCGTCCCCCGCGCCTACGCCGGGGACCGGGTGCGCGCGCGCGTGCGGGAGGTGCATCCGGGCTGGGCCGAGGCGAGCCTCGAGGAGGTCCTCGTCGGGTCCGCGGGACGGCGGGTGGCGCCCTGCCCCTACGTGCCCCGCTGCGGCGGCTGCGCCTACCAGGACCTCGACTACCAGGCCCAGCTCGCCGCCAAGGAGGGCATCCTCCGCGAGTCGCTTCGGCGGGCGGGGGTTGCGTGGGAGGGGGCGATCCCGGTGCAGTCCTCGCCAGAGGTGGGCTGGCGCCTGCGCGCCAGCCTGCACGTGGCCCGGGGGAGGGACGGCCTGAGCCTCGGCCTGCGACAGGAAGGAACACGGCGTGTGGTCGATCTCGAGAGGTGCCTCCAGCTCTCGGAGGGCCTGAACGCGGCGTGGGAGGAGCTGCGGACCCGGGTCCTCGAGAACGCGGAGCTCGGGTCCCGGATACGCGGGATCGATCTGCTCGAGTCCCCGGACGGCGCCACGCGGGTCGCCGCCCTCGTCACCACCCTCGCCCCGCACGAGGCGCCGGCGCTGGAGCGTGTCGGTCGGATGGAGCACCTCACCGGCCTCGGGGTGGAGACGCGTCAGCATCGTCTGCACTGGCTCCGGGGGGCTCCCTTCGTGGAGGTGAGCGTTCGCTCCCTCCTCCTGCGGGTGCACGTGCGCTCGTTCTTCCAGGCCAACCGCTTTCTCTACGAGTCGCTCGCCGGCACCGTGGTGGACCTGCTCCCCGGCAGGGGGCGCGTCCTCGACCTCTACGCCGGCGTGGGGCTGTTCGCCCTCCCTCTCGCCGCGCGCGACGGGGGAGAGGTCGTGGTCGTGGAGCGCGCGCCCACCGCCGCCCTGGACGCGCGCGCGAACGCGCGGCGGAATCGCCTCGACGGCGTCCGCGTCGTCGGCATGGACGTGGGGGCGGCGCTGGCGGAGACGCGCCCCGAGGCCGGGGAGCGCATCGTCCTCGACCCGCCCCGAACGGGTCTGGAGCGGGAGGTGGTGGAGCTCGTGGCCGACCGCCGTCCGGGGGCGGTCGTGTACGTGTCCTGCGACCCCCCGACGCTGGGGAGAGACCTCGCCCGCTTCGCGGTCCGAGGATACCGGCCCGACACCGTGCGCCTCTTCGATCTGTTTCCCGACACCTTCCACCAGGAGACGGTGGTCCGACTCCTTCCCGCGGACCGCCTGTGACAGTCACACAACCGTCCTGAAGGGCCGTTCTCGGGAGCGCCGCTCGCCGTAGCCTGAGCGGCCATGCGTCATCCCCTGCTGGCCCTCGCCGCCCTCTTCGGTGGGGGCTGTCTCGTCGCCGACGCCGCGGCCGGCCTGCCCGAGACCCTCGTCCTCGGCGTCCTCGCCCTCTGCCTCCTGGGGCTGGCCGTCGGGGCGCGGCCGGCGGCGGCGGGGCTCGCCCTGGGGGCGGCGGCCTTCGCCCTCGGGGCGCTCGCCGGGGAGGCCGAGGCGCTGCGCTTCGGGGACGGCGCCTTGCGGCGGTCCCTCATGGCCGGGACCTGGGGAGCGCAGCCCGTGCGTCTCTCCGGCCTCGTCCGCGGGGACGCGCGGCCGTGGGACGGGCGCCTGGACATCCTGCTCGACGTCGTGGAGGTGAAGGGCCACGGACGAGCCGAGGCGGTCCGGGGCCGGGTCCGCGTCGAGGTCCGGGGAGAGGCCGCGCTGCCGGCCCTGAGCGACGGAGAGCGCGTGGCGGTCTGGGCCCGCCTGCGGCCGGAGGAGCCGGTCGTCGGCGTGAGGAGGGGGATCGTCGCTCGGGGCTACTGCAAGACGGCGCGACTCCTCGAGCGAGGAGGAGAGGGAGACGCAGGCCTGCTCCGGAGGATCACGGCGCGGGCCCGCGCCCGCCTGCGGGCCACCCTGATGGACTCCCTCATCCCCGGTCCGGAGAGGGGTCTCGTCCTGGCCATGGTCCTGGGAGACCGGTCCGAGCTCGACGAGGAGACCGCCGAGGCCTTCCGGGCCTCGGGCACATACCACGTCCTCGCGTTGTCCGGGGCCCAGGTCGCCCTCGTGGCCGGGCTCATCGTCGGTGGGCTCCGCTGGCTGCGGGTGGGTCCCGGCCTCGAGGCCATCCTCACCAGTGCCGCCGTCTGGTTCTACGCCCTGCTGGTGGGAGGCGACGTCCCCATCGTCCGGGCCGCCCTCATGGCCTCCGCGGTCCTCGCCGGGCGCGCCTTCGACCTGGCCGGCGACACCGCCAACACCCTGGGCCTGGCCGCCCTCGCCCTGCTGGCCCTGCGTCCGTCCTACGCCTGGGACGTGGGCTTCCAGCTGTCGTTCGGGGCGACGCTCGGAATCCTGCTGCTCGTGCGGCCCCTGGGCCGCGGCGTCCCGTCCCTGCCCCTGCGGGCGGATCTCGCCGTCGTGGCCTCGGTGGCCGCCCAGGCCGTGCTCTCGCCTCTCCTCGCCCTGCAGTTCCACCGCCTCGCTCCCGCCGCCCTCGTCCTCAACCTGGCCGCGGTGCCGCTCTCCGCCGCGGTGCTCCTGTCCGGCCTGGCCGCCCTGGCCCTGGCGCCGGTCCCTCTGGCGGGCCCGCTCGCCGCCGACGTCGCCTGGGTCGCCGCCCACGCGCTGCGCCGTTCCGGGGATCTCGGTCCGCTGGGTCCGTGGCTCGACGTTCGGGTGGCCAGCCCCACCTGGGTGGTCATGGCCATCCACGTCGCGGCGCTGACCCTCCTCGTGCGGGGGCGTCGAGGCCGCGGGCTGGGCCTCCTCGCGGTGAGCCACCTCGGTCTCCTCGTCGGGCCGCCTCCCTTGACCGGAGACGGGCGGCTGCACCTGAGCGTCCTCGACGTCGGGCAGGGCGACTGCCTTCTCCTGCGCTCGCCGTCGGGTCGCGCCCTTCTCGTGGACACCGGTGGGTCCTGGAACCCGCGCTTCGACGTGGGCGAGCGCCGGGTGGCCCCCGTCCTCTGGCGCCTCGGAATCCGACGTCTCGACGCCCTGCTCGTGACCCACGCCCACGGCGACCACGTGGGCGGGGCGCCGTTTCTCCTGCGACACTTCTCCGTGGGAGAGGTGTGGGCGGGGCCGGCCCCCATCGAGAGCCCGGGATGGCGCCGGCTCGACCGGGCCGCGCGCCGGGCGGGCACGGGCCAGCGCGCCCTGGCCCGTGGGGCGGTTCTGAGCTGGGACGGCGTCGGGCTGCGGGTTCTGGGGCCAGCGCCCCCGAACGGCCCGCCCCGCCGCGCCCGCAACGAGGACTCCGTGGTCCTGGCCGTGCGTCTCGGCGCGGTGGCCTTCCTGCTCCCGGGAGACGTCGAAGGGGAGGCCGAGGACGGCCTCGTCGTGCCGCCGAGCTTCGTCGTCAAGGTCCCGCACCATGGCAGCCGCACCAGCAGTCGACCCCCCTTGGTGCGCGCGGCGCGCCCGCGCCTGGCGGTGGCGTCCCTCGGGGCCCGGAACCCCTTTGGGTATCCCCACCGGGAGGTGGTGGAGAGGTACCGGGAGGCGGGGGCGCTCTTCCTGCGGACGGATCGCGACGGCCAGGTGGACGTCGCGACCGACGGCCGCCGTGTCTGGGTGCGGGCTGTCGGCGAGGCCCTGGAGCGCAGGCTCCGGTGACACCGCGGCCGTTCGTGCTACCATCTCCCGGCTGCGCGGCGGGGGGAAGGGCATCCCTCGGACCAAGGACACGGGCCTGGCCTGCGACCGGATGAGCGAGAGCAAGAAGCCTTTCACCGTCAAGGACCGGAGGCACTTCACGCCCGAGGGGGTGGTGCGTGAGGAGCCGGAGGACCCGGCCGAGGCGGCCGACGAGGGGACCGCCCGCTCACCGGAGCCCCGAGAGGGCCCCGAGCGACCCGCGCCCGGCGCGGCGCCGGAGGCTGCGGCCGATTCCCGGACGAGCGGCGAGACGACGGGGGAACGGTCCACCGGGCCCGGGACCTCCCGCCCGACCTCGTCGGCCCCGCGGACAGGGCGTCCAGGAGCTCAGGACGCCGGTCCCGCGGACTTCGCGGAGTTCCTCCTCTCCCTGGGCGCCCAGGCGGGGATGCTGCTCGGCGGCCAGGGGCTCCCGGAGGGCGCCGATGCCGGCGAGGCCCTGGCCGGGGCGCGCTCGATCATCTCGATCCTCGAGATGCTGCAGGAGAAGACCGACGGACGGCGGACCTCCCAGGAGGACCAGGTCCTGGAGGGTCTCCTGTTCGAGCTGCGCATGGCCTACGTGGAGAAGTCCCGGGCGGGGGGGTCGTGAGCCCTTTTGTCGGTGCCGGACTCCTCGCGGTCCTCCTGGTCGTGCCGGCGGATGCTCCAGCGTCGCCGACGCTGCCGGCCGGACAGGCCCTGCCACCGTCGGACCCGGGCGCCGCGACCTCCATCGACACGGTGGGGGAGCCGGCTCCGGTGCGGCCTGCGCCTCCCTCGAGGCCGTCCCGTCGGGCGCGCCCGAGCGCCTCACTCCAGGAGCTGTGGCGCCGCGCCGTCCAGGCCGAGATGGCTGGAGACGCCGAGGAAGCGGGTCGCCTGGTCGGCGAGGTGCGTCGTCTCCGGATCGAGCGCAACATCGACGACCTCGAGACGATCGGCCTGGGTCTGGTCGCGCGGGGAGTCGCCCACCTCGACGCCGGGGCGCGCGCCGAGGCGGAGGGCGCCTTCAACCGCGCCGTCGAGCTGGCTCCCGGACTGCCCGACGGCCACTACGGCCGCGCATCCGTCCGGCTCAAGGGAGGGCCCCTCGGAGTGGCCCCGAGCCTGGAGGCCATGACCACCGGGGTCCTGGCCTTTCTTTCCACGGGCCGGGGTCAGCTGCGGTCGTCCGTCATCCTCGCCACCGCCGGCTTGCTCGCGGCCTTCCTGGTGCTCTGGGCGCTGGCCCTCGTCCTCCTTCTCCGCCACGGGGAGCTGTTGCGGCACGACCTCGAGGAGTGGCTCGGACCGTCGCAGAGCCGCTCGGCGTCGCTGGCCCTGTTCCTCCTCGCGCTGCTGTTTCCCCTCGCCGCCTTCCAGGGGTGGGGATGGCTCCCCCTGTGGTGGCTCGCCCTCCTGTTCGCGTATTTCAGCGGCGGCGAGAAGGTCGTGTCCGTGGTGGCCCTGGCCGCCACCGTCGTCGTGGGACCCACGCTGGAGATGATCGAGCGGTGGGAGGTCACGGCGCGGAACCCCCTCTACCAGGCGGCGGTGGCGGCGGTGGAAGGGGACCCGAGCCGCTCCGAAGCGGCGGTCCTGGAGACGGCGGCCATGGGCGATCCCGAGGACCGGGATCTCGCCTACCTGCTCGGATCGGCGTGGCGTCGCTCCGGCCGGATCGACTCGGCCGCCGCCCTGTATCGCAACCTGCTGGCCCGGGACCGGAACGACGCCGTCGCGCGCAACAATCTCGCCAACCTGGAGTTCGTGCAGGGGCGCTACGAGTCGGCCCTGGCCCGCCACCGTGAGGGGGCGCAGGCAGGAGGCCCGCCCGAGGTGGTCGCGACCTCCCTGTACAACCTCTCCATCGCCCACCTTGAGAAGTTCGAGTATCAGGCCTTCAACGAGGCCAAGGCCGCCGCCGACCGGCTGGCCCCGCGCCGCGTGGCCGAGTACGACCGGTGGAAGTACGAATCGGGCGACTACGCGGTCGTGGACCTGGGCCTTTCCGAAGAGGACGTGTGGGAGAAGTTCGCCGGGGTCGGCGAGGGGGTGGGCGTGCGCAACGTCTGGGCCGGCGGGGCCTCCGAGCGCGGCACCCGCGGCCTGGTGTCGCTGGGGAACCGCTTCACTGCCGCCGCCGCCCTGCTCGCCCTCGTGGCCCTCGGGGTGGGACTGCTCCGTGGGGGCAAGGCCTTCACCGTTCACTGCTCCCGTTGCGGCACCCCCTTCTGCCGTCACTGTCACCTGGGCCAGGTGGTCGGCGAGCTCTGCTCGCAGTGCCATCATCTCTTCGTGGTGCGAGACGGGGTCTCGGGTCCGGCCCGCAACCGGAAGATGCTGGAGGTGCAGGAGCGGGACGCCCGTCGGGCCCGGCTCTTCCGCGTTCTCTCGGTCTTCTCTCCGGGGACGGGACACCTCTACGCCGGACAGACGTTCCTCGGCTTGGCGATCGTGCTCGGGTGGTACTCGGTGATCGCCGGGTTCGTGACCACCCGCGTGATGCCCCTGACCGAGGTCTCCTCGCGGCTGACTCCGCCCTGGTGGATCGCGTTCGTCGGCGTGACCCTCGTGGCGATCTGGGTACTGGCCAACCGCCTGCGGCCCGAGTTCGAGGTGGGGCTGCGGAGGGCGCGCAAGAGCCGGCGCGTCCCGGCGAGCCAGGGAGGGTAGGGGCGGCATGGCCCTCGAGGGGACGATCAAGGACTTCGGGCTTCCCGACATCTTCCAGTTGATCGGGCTCCAGCGGAAGACCGGCCACCTCACCCTGATCAACGAGCGGGACGAAGAGACCGTCACCGTCACGTTCGAGAACGGGATGGTGGTGATGGCGGACTCGTCGGCCCGCCGCCTCGAGGACCGACTCGGAAACGTCCTCGTCAAGCAGGGCAAGCTCAGCCGCAGGCGGCTGGAGGAGGCACTCGAGGTCCAGGAGCAGACGCTTCAGCGCCTGGGCCACATCCTGTCCAGCGGCGGTGTCATCACCCCAAAGGACCTCCGCGACGCGCTGCAGGTGCAGGTCTCGCAGATCGTCTTCCGCGTCTTCCGCTGGCGCGACGGTCGCTACCAGTTCACCCCGTCCGACAGCGTCGACTACGACCGCGAGAACTTCGCCCCCATGAGCGCGGATTTCATCCTGATGGAAGGGATCCGCATGGTGGACGAGTGGCCCATCATCGAGAAGAAGATCCCCTCCTTCGACATCGTCTTCCGGCCGGTGGTGGACCCGTCCCTCATGGAGGTGGGCGCCCCGGGCCCCGACGACTCCGGGGAGATCCGTCGCGGGGCGCCGGCGGCCTCCGGTCGCATCCGGCTCACCCTGGAGGAGGACCGGGTATTCCGGAGGGTGGACGGCGTCCGAACGGTGCAGGCCATCATCGACGCGACCGGGACCGGCGAGTTCGAGGTCTGCCGGACGCTGTTCGACTTCCTCAACCGGAACCTGATCGCCCCCGGGGGACGGGGTGAGACTCCCGCCTTCGAGGAGTCCACCGGGGAGGGGCGCGCGTCCTCCCTGCCCGGCTACGCAGTGGTGGCCCTCGTGGTCCTCCTCGCGGTGGCCGGGCTCGGGGCCCGGCTCGCCTCGCCGTTCTTCGTGACGGGTCGGCCTCCGGTCGTGGACGAGGGCTGGGACCTCGTCCTCGACGGGGTGTCCCGGTCGCGTCTGGCTCGCCTGGACCAGGGCATCCGGGCGTGGGAGGCCACCTACGGCGCGCGGCCCGGAGGCCTGGAGAAGCTGGTGGAGGCGGGGCTCGTCGACCGGAGCTATCTCTACGTTCCCGGCGGCCACCCGATCCTCTACGAGACCAGCTCGGACGGCTACGTGCTGAGCGCGGTCGACGACGCCGGCCGGGCGCGGCCGGGCCTGGTCCTGGACCGCCGGGCGGGGAACTGAGCGGGGACGTCGGCCCCACGCGAGCGATGGAGAGGGTCCGGCTGGAGAGTCCCACCCCGAGGGGATGGCCGTCCCCGGCGGTGACGATCGGGAACTTCGACGGCGTCCACCGCGGCCACCACGCCCTCATCCACGCGGCGGCCCGGTGGGCAGGATCGATGGGCGGGCACACCGTCGTGCTGACCCTCGATCCCCACCCCGTCCGGCTGCTGGACCCCGAGCGTGCCCCCGCCACCCTGACCACCCTCGAGCAGAAGGGTGAGCTCGTCGCCGCGCTCGGGGTGGACGCCTTCGCGGTGCTCCCGTTCACCCCCGAGCTCGCGCGGCTTTCGGCCGGGGAGTTCGTGCGGCGGGTGCTGGTCGAGGCCCTGGGGGCGAGGATGGTCGTGGTGGGAGAGGACTTCCGCTTCGGCCACCAGCGCCAGGGTGACGTGGCCTCCCTCGAGAGGCTGGGGGCGCGGCATGGGTTCGGGGTGCAGGCGGTCCCGCCGGTTCTCCACGAGGGCCGGCCCGTCAGCAGCAGCCGGGTGCGCGAGGCGCTGGCTCGGGGAGAGGTCGAGGAGGCCCGGGCGCTCCTGGGCCGATCCTTCTTCATCGACGGCCGGGTCGTCGAGGGGGAGCGGCGCGGCCGCACCCTCGGCTTCCCCACCGCGAACCTGAACACGCTCAACGAGACGCTGCCCGCGCGCGGCGTCTACGCCGCCCGCTGCCGGCTGCCCTCGGGCCGCTGGGTGCCGGGGGTCGTCAACATCGGCCGTCGCCCGACCTTCGGCGGCGGCCTCGTCTCCGTCGAGGCCCACCTCATCGACTTCGACGCCGACCTGTACGGGGCCGACCTGCGCACCGAGTTCACCGTGCGCCTTCGCGAGGAGCAGCGCTTCGAGGGCCCGGAGGCGCTGGTGGCGCAGATCCGCCGGGACGTCTCCCGGGCCCGGGCCCTCATGGCGGACTCGACGGGGAACGGCGTATAGTCGGGGAGACGTGAACGAGACGCCATGAGCGAGCTGCAGGTCGAGAGCCGGGAGCTGGAAGGGGTCGTCCTCCTGTACCCGAAGGGCTTCGTCAACGCCCACACCGTTCGCCTCTTCGAGAGCGAGATCCAGAAGGCCCTCGACGAGCGGTGCTACCGGATCGTCGTCAACTGCGCGGGGCTGACCTACATCGCCAGCGCCGGGCTCGGCGCTCTCATGGGTGTCATCGAGGAGATCCGCCACCAAGGGGGCGACATCCGTCTCGCCGATCTCAACGAGACCGTCCGCAACATCTTCGAGATCCTCGGCTTCCACCATCTGTATCGCATCTTCCCGTCCGAGGTCGAGGCGATCCTCAGCTTTCGCGACGAGGGGGAGGGCGGCGGCTCCGTCGGATGAAGGTCCCCCGCGGCCGGGCGCCACTCATCCTCCAGGTCCCCAGCCGCACGGAGTTTCTCGCCGTGGTCCGCGACGTCACCACGGCCTGGGCCATGGTCGCGGGCTTCTCCCGGCCCGACGCCGACCAGATCGCCCTCGCGGTGGACGAGGCCGCCACCAACGTGATCGAGCACGCCTACGGCGGGGCCGGCGACAAGCTCGTGGAGCTGCGGTACGACGACCGCGGTGAGGACCTCCGCGTGGACGTGGTCGACCACGGCCGGACGGTGGATCCGAAGAAGATGCCACGGGTGGACCTCGACCGCTACGTGAGCGAGCGCCGGAAGGGCGGTCTCGGCGTGCACCTGATGGGCAAGATCATGGACTCGGTCACCTTCCGCCGCTCGGGTCGCCGAAACGTCTGCTGCCTGGTGCGGCGCAAGCCGGAAGGGGACGCGGGCGGCCGATGAGCACCCCCGTCGTCTTCCAGTACCAGCAGGCCCTCGACGAGTTCCGGCGCGAGGGCCGCGAGCCGCCGCTGCTCAAACGCATGTCGGAGCTGATCTCGCTCCTCGACCTCACCGCCACCCTCAACTCCAACCTGAGCAGCCGAGACGTCCTGGACGCGGCCCTTCTGATCGTGATGGGAGAGCTGCAGGTCGCCCGCGGAGCGCTCTACGTGCGGGGGCCCGAGGGGCGGTTCCACCTGCGCTCGGCCCGCGGGCTCCCCCGCGGGGGGCCGAGGGAGATCGAGCCCGGCGACATCCCGGCCGAGCCCTGGGAGCCCGAGGCCTCGGATCCCGTCTTCCGCGACCTCGGCCTCGCGCTGGTGTGCCCCGTGCGCAAGGGCGAGCGGACGATCGCGCTGCTGGGTCTCGGACCCCGACCCGAGGGGCGGACTTTCGGTCGGGAGGAGCGCGGGTTTCTCCAGAGCCTCACCGCCTGCGCGGCCACGCCGATCGAGAACGGGCTGATGTACGACGAGCTGCACCGCGTGAACCGGTCGCTCTCGGTCAAGGTCTTCCAGCTCCACAACCTCTTCGACATCGGGCGCGAGCTCACCTCGAGCCTGGACGAGGAGACCATCAAGAGCGTGGTGATCACCACCGTGATGGGACACTTCCTCGCCTCGCGTGCGGCGCTCTACCTCCTGGACACGAACGGCCTCCACCTCGCTCACGTGCGCGGGCTGCCCCGGGACGAGGCCCCCGTCGGGATGGCGGCGGAGGCGACCGGCCAGGCCACCGAGGTGAACCGCCCCTGCCGGGTGAGCGACCTGCCCGGCTCTCCCCTGCGGGAGGGTCTGGAGAAGGCGCGCTTCGCCCTGGTGGTCCCCCTCCTGGCGGGGGAGCGGGTGAGCGGCCTCCTGGCGGTGGGGGCTCGGGCCTCGGGCGCGCCCTACGGCGACGACGACTTCGACTACGCCCAGGCGCTGGGCCGCCACGCCCAGGCCGCGTTGGAAGGCGCGCGCCTGCACCGGGTGGCGCTGGAGAAGGAGCGGCAGGACCGGGAGCTCCAGATCGCCCAGGAGATCCAGCGCAGCCTCTTCCCGCGCACCCGGCCGACGGTCGAGGGTCTGGAGCTGGCCGCGGAGAGCCGGCCGTGCCACCAGGTCGGCGGCGACTACTACGACTTCATCCCTCTCGAGGACGGGCGACTGGGGGTGGTGATCGCCGACGTCTCCGGGAAGGGCACGCCCGCGAGCATCCTCATGGCCTCCGTCCACGCCTCGCTCCGGGCGACCGCCGGCACCGCGCGTCCCGCGCAGCTCATGGAGCGCCTGAACCGGTTCCTCTGCGCCAGCACCCAGGAGAGCAGGTACGTCACCCTCTTCTACGGGGAGATCGAGGCGGGGGCCCGCCGTCTGAGCTACGTCACCGCCGGTCACATCCCGCCGTACCTCGTCCGGGCCGCGGGGGAGCTGGAGCGCCTCCGGGCGGGCGGACCGGTGCTGGGCCTCCTGGAGGACGCGGTGTTCGAGGAGGGAGAGGTGGCGCTGGGCCAGGACGACCTCCTCGCCGTCGTCACCGACGGGGTGACCGAGGCCCTGTCCCCCGGGGACGAGGAGTTCGGCGACGAGCGGGTGGGGGCGACCCTGCAGGCCGCGGAGCCGGGGGCGACCGCGGCCCTGCGGGGCCTGGTTCGGGCGGTGGAGCAGTGGGTGGGCCCCGCGGACGGCTTCGGCGACGACCTGACCGCCCTGGTCATGAGAGTGAGATGACGACCATGGAGATGCGCCTCTTCAACACCCTCAGCGGAGAGGTGGAGGCCCTCGCGCCGCTCGCCCCGCCCGAGGTCCGGATGTACGCCTGCGGCCTGACCGTCTACAACCGGGGGCACGTGGGCAACTACCGCACGATGGTGGCGGCCGACGTGCTGCGGCGGACCCTGCGCCACCTGGGCTACCGGGTGAAGGGCGTCCTCAACATCACGGACGTCGACGACCGGATCATCCAGCAGGCCCTGGCCGCGGGGAAGGACCTCCACGGCTTCACCGCGCCCTGGATCGGCGCCTTCGAGGAGGACATGACGACGCTGGGTCTGGAGCGGCCCGAGCACATGCCCCGGGCCACCGACCACATCCCCGAGATGATCTCCCTCATCGAGCGCCTGACCGCCGCTGGCCACACCTACGAGGCCGAGGGCAGCGTCTACTTCCGGATCGCGTCGTTTCCCGACTACGGTCGGCTCTCCGGGCTCGACGTCGCCGGGATCAAGGCCGGCGCCCGCGTCGACACCGACAAGTACGACAAGGAGAACGCGCGGGACTTCGTCCTCTGGAAGCTCAAGAGCGACGAGCCCGAGTGGGCGCAGTGGGCGGCCCCCTTCGGGAAGGGGCGCCCGGGATGGCACATCGAGTGCTCCGCCATGAGCATGAAGTACCTGGGCGAGACCTTCGACCTGCACGTGGGCGGAGAGGACCTCATCTTCCCCCACCACGAGAACGAGATCGCCCAGAGCACGGGGGCCACCGGCCAGCCCTTCGTCCGGCACTGGATGCACGTCAAGCACCTCCTCATCGACGACGAGACCATGTCGAAGAGCAAGGGCAACTTCTTCACCATCCCCGACATCCTCGAGCGCGGCCACTCGCCCGAGGCCATCCGCTACCTCCTCGCCGGCTCGCACTACCGCAAGCCGCTGAACTTCGGCTTCGAGGGGCTGCAGCAGGCCGCGGCGACCCTGGAGCGGGTGTGGGGCCTGGTCCAGCGCCTCCCGGAGGCGCGGGGCGAGGGTCCGGAGGGGCCGGCGGCGGAGGCGTGCACCGCCGCGCGCAGAACCTTCGACGACGCCCTGGCCGACGACCTCAACACCCCCGAGGCCCTGGCCGCGGTCCACGGGCTCGTGGGGCGGGCGAACGCGCTGCTGGCCGAGGGGCAGCTCACCCGCTCCGGTGCCGCGGCCGTGCGCTCGACGATGGAGGCAATGGACGCGGTCTTCGGGGTGCTGCTGCCTTCGGGAGACGAGGACCGACTGTCCCCGGAGGAGCAGGCGCTCTTCGACGAACGTCAGGACGCGCGTCGCCAGCGCGACTTCGCCCGGTCCGATCGGGCGCGCGCCCGCCTCGAGGAGAGGGGCATCGTCCTCGAGGACACGCCCCGCGGAACCCGCTGGCGGCGCAAGCCCGGATCTTGAGCGAGGACGGACGCCGGGGAGCGGCCGGGGAGGACCGCGCCTGCGCCCACCTCCGGCGTCAGGGCCTGACCATCCTCGAGCGCAACTTCCGCTGTCGCGTCGGCGAGATCGACGTCGTCGCCCGCGAGGGCGAGACCCTCGTCTTCGTCGAGGTCAAGGAACGGGGCGACGCCTCCCACGGCACCGCGGTAGAGGCGGTGACGCCGGCCAAGCGGCAGCGGGTCATCCGGGCCGCCCAGCTCTGGGCCGCCCGTCACCGGGAGTCGGAGTCCCGGGTCCGCTTCGACGTGGTGGCCATCGACTGGGGCCGGGAGGGCGCGGTGGTCCGCCACGAGCGAGCGGCCTTCGACGCCGAGGGACGTTAGCGGGCATTGGAGCGGGAAACGGGATTCGAACCCGCGACTTCGACCTTGGCAAGGTCGCACTCTACCACTGAGTTATTCCCGCTCTCAGTGATCCACCAAGATAGCCATGGTGCGGGCCGTCGTCAAGTCCCTGGGCAGCATCTTGATCTCACGACGCCCGCTCCCGTACCATGGCAGATTGTAGGCGGCGTAGCCAAGTGGTTAAGGCGGAGGTCTGCAAAACCTCTATTCCCCGGTTCGACTCCGGGCGCCGCCTCCAGCCCCCTCCACAGCTTGCGGGGGACCTCCCCGCTCCAAGATGGGCCGGCATGGCTGGGGTGTCAGCTGTCCAGTCCCGACGGTCGGGCTGGGGCCTGTCCGTCGGCGACGCGGCCGCATCCTGGTCGGCATACCCGGCCTCGAATGGCGGCGGATCCTGCGGGGGCTGCGCGAGCTTGACCGCCGGTATCTGGCCGTCAGCCGCGAACGCTCGTCCGGGCCCTCGACCCCGACCGGATGACGATGGTCCGCGCGGCCATGTCGCCCAGTCGCTGCCAGTCCGGGGTAAAGGCCACCATCAGGATGCCAACCAGGAAGTTGAAGAAGCCGTCGACGACCTTGAGAAGGTTGCGGACGATCGCTCGGCCGAGGCCGCAGGGCCGAAGGTCGGTTCCCACGACCCTGATGCCGGTCAGGAGCTTCCCCGGGGTCCAGCCCCAGAGACCCTCGGTGACGGCCAGCGACGCCAGGCCCAGAACTCCCCAGGCCATGGCGGCCCCCATCCTCATGAGCATCGTCAGCGGGAACTGCGGACCTGTCTCCACGAACTGCTCGAAGTCCCAGAACAGATCCCAGAAGAGCAGGGCGCTGGGGAGACCCAGAAGCACAGCGTCGGCCATCTGAGCGAGGGCGCGGCGTGTGAGCGAGGCGTGGGCCACGAGCCGGCCCCCGTGCTCGTGGGTGCCCACCCGGTGGGCCCGCATGAGTGCGGCGAGAATGGCGGCCAGGAGCAGGCTCAGCAGCGCGGTACCCAGGTGCGGCGCCATCATCATCACGAACATGCCGCGCGGGAAGAACGTCGCGCTCCCGAGCCTCCGACCGTCCGCGAGACGCTCACCGTCCCACGAGCGGACCCTCACCGACCCTGGAAAGCCCTGTGAGACGATCGTGAGTCGCCGGCGGACGCCTGGAGGGCGGTGAACTCGCCCAAGGCGGCTCCGGGGATCTGGGCGCGAGTCGCCTGGCTCCAGCGACCCTGCTCGAGGCGCGCGATCCGGAAGTCGCCGCGGCGGCCGTGACTCACGACTCCGGGCGTCCCGTCCACCTCCAGAAGTCGCCAGCGTTCGGGCCTCGAGAGTGCGACGAGCCACTCCGACTCGGCGATCTCGGGTCGTGTGGAGTAGAGGGTGTCGCCGTCCTTCCGCAACATCAGAAGACCCTCATCGGTGTCGAGCCCCTGGATGTCGCAGATGTCGTCGACACCCTTCAGGAGACCACGCTGTCGCCATGCGCTCTGCTCCCACCGGAGGAGGCGAACGCCGTCCGGCTTCTTCTCGACGATCCCGGGAGCGCCTTCGAGGAGAAACGGACGACACGTGTCGCCGAGGGGCTCGGCGAGCGGCAAGGGCCTCACCACTCCAGCCTCGACCACTGCCATCCTGTCGGAGGACACGAGCCAGAGACGATCGCCGTCGGCCAGAAGGCGCGGCGTCCAGCCCTCGAGCGGAGCGACCTCGTCGATCGTCTCCTGTCCAAGTCTCACGAGCCGGCTTCCGGAGGAAGAACGACCGGGCCCGCCGAGCGACATCGTTGTCTCCACCAAATGGATCTCGCCGTGGTAGACGACGGCGTCCGAGATCTCGAAGTCCACGACGGTCCCGCCGCTCATCATCACGGGCATGATCGCGAACATGGCCGCCATCGGGAGGACGACCTGCAGGATGAAGAAGACGCTCCCGAGCACACCGGCGAGCGTCGTGAAGCGCTTCTTGTCCTCCTCGGACAGGTAGCCTGACCGAGCCGCTTCGTCCTGGGGCATCTCGTGCCTCCTCCTGAGAGTTCTCGCGCCCCGGATGGTACACGGACGCCACGCGCGGCGCCGTCCTGCCATCCGCAATTTGACTCTGGACGCCGTATCCGACCTGTCCATCGGCCTTCGCGCCAGGAGCATGGCGGTATCGGGACCGCAACGAGGCACGCCACAGCCTCGCCGCGGAAGGTAGTTGGGGACCTCGCCCACCGCCGTGACCGCCACGCGGTCGGACGGTCGAGACGTTCGCCGGCGAGGCGTGTGGGTGACGGCTCCCACCCGAAACAGCCAGAGCTCAGACTCCTCAGCACGCTCACCTTCCGCATGGAGAGGGACCTGTCCTGGCACCTCTCCCGGCTATCGTTGGGCCATGAGAGAGAACACGAACCCGAAGGCCTTGCCGGACGACGAGCTGCTGCGACGGCTGGCCGAACTGGTAGGGCGCTCACGCCATCTCGACGCCGATGTCGTCGCCCACATCGCCGAGGTCGACGCGCGGAGGCTCTACGCGCAAGAGGCGATGCCGTCGATGTTCGCGTACTGCGTGGAGAGGCTGCGGCTGGGAGAGAACGAGGCGTACCTGCGCATCGCCGCGGCGCGAGCGTCCCGGGACTACCCCCTGCTCCTCGACATGCTGCGGGAAGGACAGCTTCACCTGACGGCGGTGGCGCGCCTCGCCTCCCATCTCACCCCGGAGAACCACAAGAAGGTCCTGGCACAGGCCGCGAACCGGTCCAAGCGCGAGCTCGAGGAGGTGATCGCGGCGCTTGCCCCCCGGCCGGATGTGGCGGCCACGATCCGGAAGCTGCCGGTCCGGTCCGGTGCCGCTCGCTCGGTTGGGTCCGCCGACCAGGAGGGCCAACCGGCGTCGGAGAGGCCAGAAGGACTCGTTCCGGAACTCGTTCCGGAACGAGTTGAGTCCAGTGGCCTCAGGTCTGGTCCCGGGTCGAGGTCGATTGCGGCCGGGGGGGTGCAGCCATCCAGGCCGCCCCGCCAAACGCTCGTGGAACCGCTGGCACCCGCCCGCTTCAGGGTCCAGTTCACGGCCGACGCCCGACTGCGCGACAAGCTGGAGCGACTCCAGGCCCTCATGCGGGCGTCGGTGCCGGACGGGGACCTGGGGAAGATCATCGAAGAGGCCGTGACCGAGAAGCTGGAGCGTCTCGAGGCGAAGCGGTGGGGCAAGACCGACGCGCCCAGGAAGAGTCTGGCCCAGACGGACGCGGCCCCCACGTCCCGTCACATCCCGGCGCCGGTGCGCCGTGCGGTGTGGGCACGGGACGGCGGGAGATGCACGTTCGCGAACGCGCGGGGGACTCGGTGTCCAGCTCGTGCTCGACTGGAGTTCCATCATCACGGCAAGCCCTTCGCTCGGGGTGGCGACCACAGCCCGGAGAACGTCCGGTTGATGTGCCGGACGCACAACGCCCTGATGGCCGAAAGGGACTTCGGCCGGAAGACGGTGGAGCAATTCCGGAGACGGCCCGCCCAGTCGGGGCGCGTGTCCGAGGTGACACCGGCGTATGGCAGCGAGGTGCCCGGCGCCGCTGGGTCCTTGCGCGCGCCGCCGTGATCTCATTGGCCTTCGACGACAGCTCAACGGCCGTGGACGACAGTTCATCGGCACTCGACGACAGCTCATGACCGGGCGTGTGGACCCGGGCGGGGGGCCGGCGTTCGAGAGCCACTCGGTGCTCGCAGCGTGCCGTTCGTCGCTCGCGAGGATTCGTTGGTGGTGGCAGGAATGGCCACGGCCGACCGGGCATGACGACGGATCGTTCGGTGCCGAAACGCACGGAGTGGACGAGCGACTGCGGCGGCACTGGATGCTGGCGTCCTCAAAAGGGGACACTGGACGCTTCGAGTCCGGGGCTAGTTTGCTGAATCTGAGAGAGTTGCGCTTCTGAGGGACCTGGCATCCCTTCTGCAGACGCTCAGGCAGCGTTTGAGCCCGGCCCTCCAAGGCCCGGCGAGAGAGAAAGGAGCGACCCGTGCAACGAGCAATCCTGAGCCTCACCCTGCTCCCCCTCCTGATGGCGTCAGCGGGCCCGGCCAGCGCGGGCGGGCTCGACATCCGGCTCGGCGCCTTCATTCCCCGGGCGAGCAGCAACCTGTTCCTGGACGACGAGGAGCTCTACTTCGTCCAGAAGAGCGACTGGACAGGCTTCACCGGGGGCGCGGAGTACAACCACGTCCTCGTCGACAACGTCGAGCTCGGCATCCACGTGGACGGATACAGCCGGACGCTCGACACGTCCTATCGTGACTTCGTGCGGCCCGACGGCAGCGAGATCTACCAGACCCTGAAGCTCAACATCGTCCCCTTCGGTCTCACCGTGCGTCTCGTGCCCACCGGCAAGCGGACCAAGATCGCGCCCTACGTCGGGGGCGGCGTCGACCTCTTCTACTGGAAGTACGAGGAGTGGGGCGACTTCATCGACTTCTTCGACCCCGAGCTGCCCGTCTATTACGACGAGTTCCTCTCCGACGGCGTCACCTTCGGGTTCCACGCCACCGGGGGGGTGCGCTTCTACCTCAACCGCGATTTTGCCCTGGTCGCGGAGGGGCGGTATCAGTGGGCGGAAGCCGACATGGGCGACGACTTCGCTCCCAACGAACCCGGCCTGGTCAACCGGATCGACCTCAGCGGGGCCAGCGTGACCTTCGGGCTCCACGTGCGGTTCTGAGCCCTCCAGGAATCCGAGACCACGGCGGAGGGGCCGGCTTTCTCGCCCCTCCGCCGGCTGCTATGATCGATCCATGAAGCTGTCACGACTGGGCGTTGTGTCTGCCGGCATTCTGGTCGGGTCCACCATCGCCGGGGGGCTCCTCGGGGAGCGGGTCCTGGCGGGGGGAGGGCGGCTCGACGACGAGATGCGCCTCTACACCGCGATGCTCGCCAGCATCGAGAACGAGTACGTGGAGGAGGTGCCGTCCGACCAGCTGGTGTCGGCCTCCATCCGGGAGATGCTCCGCACCCTGGACCCTCACTCGAACTTCTTCGAGCAGAGGGACTTCCAGACCATGCAGGAGCGGCAGAAGGGCCAGTACTACGGTCTCGGGATCAGCGTCCAGTCGATCGACGGCAACATCACGGTGGTGGCCCCCTTCGAGGGGACGCCGGCGCACCGGCTCGGCATCCGGGCCGGCGACGTCATCAGCCGCATCGAGGACGAGGACGCCCGCGGCATGGCCATCGACGAGGCGGTCAAGCGCCTGCGGGGACCGAAGGGGACTCCGGTCCGGATCACGATCGTGCGCGAGGGGTACGACGACCCCCTGGAGTTCACGGTGATCCGTGATGCCATCCCCCTGCACTCGGTCCCCTACTCCTTCATGGTCAGCCCCACCGTGGGCTACATCCGCCTGACGGACTTCAACGAGACGACGGCCTGCCGTCCCGGGGAGGGAGAGGACTGCGAGCGCGAGCTCGAGCGGGCGCTGAAGAAGCTCGGCGCCCAGGGCGCCCAGGCCTACGTGCTCGACATCCGAGACAACCCGGGCGGCCTCCTCGACCAGGCCTTCGCGGTGTCCAACCTCTTCCTCAAGAAGGGGCAGCTGGTGGTGTTCACCCGCGGTCGCTCGCGGCGGGACGAGTCGAACTACATCACCGAGACCGAGAGCCCCTGGGTCGACGCGCCGCTGGTGGTGCTGACGTCGCGCCACAGCGCCAGCGCCTCGGAGATCGTGGCCGGCGCGCTCCAGGACCACGATCGCGCTCTGATCGTCGGTGAGACGACGTTCGGAAAGGGATTGGTGCAGACCATCCTGCCCCTGCGGAACGTGCGGGGCTATGCCCTCGCCCTCACCACCGCTCGCTACTACACGCCGTCCGGGCGCTCGATCCAGCGGGAGTACGCCTCCACCGCGCTCGACGAGTACTACGCCCCCCGCGACCGCAAGCCGTGCGGGGAGGGATCCGGGGAGGCGAAGCTCACCGACGCCGGTCGCAAGGTCTACGGTGGTGACGGCATCACGCCCGACTACTGCGTGGAGCCGGCGAAGCCGACCAAGTTCGTGTCCTACCTGATCGGGCGGCAGGCCTTCATCGGCTTCGCCCACGGGTTCGAGGCGGCGGCGGGGCAGGGCGAGGCCGAGATCGCGGGGACCGGAACCCGCTCCGGCGCGGACTCGGAGAAGGTGACGCTGATCGGACGGGATTTCGAGGTGGACGACGAGATCCGCCAGGCCTTCGTCAGGTATCTCGAGTCCCGCGAGCTGCGCTTCACGGCGGAGCAGCTCGACGAGAACCGCCACATGGTGGACCGCCTGATCGAGGAGGAGGTCGTCCGACAGGTCTTCGGGGAGGGCGAGGCCCGGCGGCGCAGCATCGAGTGGGACCCGCAGGTCCAGCGGGCCCTGGAGCTGGTCCCGAGGGCCGAGCTCCTGCTCGGGGACCCGGACGGCTTCGTCGCCGAGAGGGAACGGGAGCGGCGTCTCGCCGACGCCTCACCCGCCGAGGTCCTGGCCCGGCCCTGATCCCAGGCCCGCGAGGAGCCTCTCCGTCGGGCCTACGGAGAGATCGCCGGTCACGCGCTCAAAAACGGGGCTCCTCGACCAGACGACGGTGTCCTCGCCCGCCCGCCTGGCGTCCCTGCGCGTGTTAGAGTCGGGATTTGGCCATGCCCGCTGACATCGTCCTGAGAGGAGTCCGTGTTCACAATCTGAGGGGGATCGACGTGACGATCCCCACCCGTCGCCTCGTGGTGGTCACCGGGGTGTCGGGGTCGGGCAAGAGCAGCCTGGCCTTCGACACCCTCTACGCGGAGGGTCAGCGGCGCTACGTCGAGAGCCTGTCCTCGTATGCCCGACAGTTCCTCGAGCGGATGGAGAAGCCCCGGGTGGACGAGGTGGAGGGGATCTGCCCCGCGATCGCGATCCGCCAGCGGAGCCTGTCCCGCAGCCCGCGCTCGACCGTGGGCACCGCCACCGAGGTGCAAGACCACCTCCGCCTGCTCTACGCCCGGGTGGGACGGACGATCTGCGACGCCTGCGGCCTCGAGGCCCGGCGCGACACCGCCGCGAGCGCGGCCGAGGCCCTCCTGGCGGAGGCTGACGGCGAGCGGCTCCTGGTCGGCTTCCCGGTGGACGCGCTCGACCCTGCCGCTGTCGACACCCTGCGCAAGCAGGGCTATCGGCGGATTCTCGTGGGCTCCGACCTCATCGACATCGAGGACCAGGAGGGGGTCTCCGCAGTCGTCTCCGGGAGCGGCGCCGCGGTCGTGGTGGACCGCCTCGAGGCCAGCGAGGACGCCCGCGGACGGCTCGTGGATGCGCTGGCGGCCGCCTTCCGCGAGGGCGGGGGAAAGGCCCTCGTCGAGATCCCCGGGAGGGCCCGGAGACGGTTCTCCGAGGGCTTCGAGTGCGAGGCCTGCGGGCAGGGATTCGTCGAGCCCCAGCCGCGGCTGTTCTCCTTCAACAACCCCTTCGGCGCCTGTCCCACCTGCCACGGCTTCGGCAACCTCATCGAGGTGGACGTGGACCTCGTTGTGCCGGACAAGACCCGAAGCCTCGCCGAGGGCGCCATCGAGCCCTGGAACAAGCCGCACTACCGCAAGCTGCAGACCCAGCTGCGCGGGTTCGCGCGCCGCCACGGGATCCCGTCGGACGTGCCCTGGTCCTTCCTGGAGGAGGGTCAGCGCCGGCTCGTGCTCGAGGGAGACGACGACTTCCCGGGCGTCCTGGGTTTCTTCCGCTGGCTGGAGGGGCGGAAGTACCGCGTGCAGGTGCGGGCCTTCCTCGCGCGGTATCGGGGCTATCAGGAGTGCCCGGACTGCCAGGGCAGCCGGCTCCGCCCGGAGGCCGTTCGCGTGCGGGTGGGGGAGCGCTCGATCCGCGAGGTGGCGGCGATGACGGTGGGGGAGGCCCGGCGCTTCGTCCGGGATCTCTCCCTCAGCGCGGCCGAGGAGGAGGTTGCGGCGCGGGTGGTGGCCGAGATCGAGCGGCGGCTCGGCTTCCTCGAGGATGTCGGGCTCGACTATCTGACCCTCGACCGACCTTCGACGAGCCTCTCCGGAGGCGAGTCGCAGAGGATCGCGCTGGCCGCGGCTCTGGGGACCGGCCTGGTGGGGACCCTGTTCGTGCTCGACGAGCCGTCGGTGGGGCTGCACCCCCGCGATACCGAGCGGTTGGTGACCATCCTCCGCGCCCTGCGCGAGCAGGGGAACACCGTCGTGGTGGTGGAGCACGACCCCGACATCATCGCCGCGGCGGAGCACGTGATCGATCTCGGTCCGGGCGCCGGCGACCAGGGGGGACGCGTCGTCTTCGACGGGCCCGCCGATGCGTTGAAGGAGGAGACGCGCAGCCTCACCGCGAAGTACCTCCGCGGCGATCTCGGGATCCCGGTGCCGGCCCGTCGACGCCGAGGGAACGGGCTCTTCCTGAACGTGCGGGGGGCGAGCATCCACAACCTGAAGAGCATCGACGTCCGGATTCCCCTCGGGGCCTTCACGGTGGTGACCGGCGTGTCGGGCTCGGGCAAGTCGACCCTGGTCCACGACGTTCTCGGGAGCGGCCTGCGCCGACGCAAGGGGGGAGCGGAGGGACGGGGGGATGCGACCATCGAAGGCCTCGAGTACATCGAGCAGCTCGAGAGCGTCGACCAGTCTCCCCTCGGGCGCAGCCCACGCTCGAACCCGGTGACCTACATGAAGGCCTTCGACGCCGTCCGCGACCTGTTCGCCAGGACGCCCGGGGCCCGTGCTGCGGGGTTCGAGGCCTCCCACTTCTCCTTCAACATGCCCGGGGGTCGCTGCGAGGCGTGCGGGGGAGACGGGCGCGTGCGCGTGGACCTGCAGTTCCTCGCCGATGCCCACCTCATCTGCGAGGGCTGCGGGGGGCGACGGTATCGCCCCTCGGTCCTCGAGGTGCAGTGGCGGGGGCGGTCGATCGACGAGGTGCTGGAGCTCACCGTGCGCGAGGCGCTGCAGTTCTTCTCGGGGCAGCACCGGGTCACGCGGCGTCTGAAGGTTCTGGACCGGATCGGCCTCGGCTACCTTCGGCTGGGCCAGCCCTCCAGCACCCTCTCCGGTGGGGAGGCCCAGCGGGTCAAGCTCGCCGCTCACCTGCTGAGGCGACCGGGTCCCCGGGTTCTCTACGTGCTCGACGAGCCCACGACCGGGCTCCACATGGGCGACGTGGCCGAGCTCCTGAACGCGCTGCAGCGGCTGCTCGACGGCGGGGCCAGCCTGGTGGTGATCGAGCACAACCTGCACGTGATCAAGCAGGCGGACTGGGTCGTGGACCTCGGCCCCGAGGGCGGTGATCGAGGAGGGGAGGTCGTCTTCCAGGGAACCCCCGAGGCTCTCGTGGCCAGTGGTCGTGGCCACACCGCCCGTCACCTGCGCCGCATCATGCCCGGGGCGGAGGGCGCCACCGCCTGAGTGGCCCTGGGCGATTCTGCTATGATCGCCCCATCATGGATTGGCTCAAGATTGACGTCCCCCACCGGGGCGGGGTGAGCGGTGTGCTCGCCCTGGCCCTGGTGCTCGCCGTCGGCCCCGCCGCCGCACAGGAGTCGTTCGAAGACCAGGTGGCGAACCTGAAGAGCCCGACCGCGAAGACCCGGCAGGCGGCGGCGGAAGCCCTCGGAGAGAGCCGCCGGCAGGAAGCGGTCGCCCCGCTGTCCGCGCTCGTGAGGGACCCCGAGCCCAGCGTCCGTCTCGAGGTCGTTCTCGCCCTCACGAAGCTGCGCGACCTCTCGGCGGTGCCGGCCCTCGTCACCTCGCTTCAGGACGGCGATCCCAAGGTGCGGGAGCAGGCGATCAGCGGCCTCGTGGAGATCTACTCGGAGCGGGAGCGCAGCGGGGCGGTGGCCCGCTTCCTGCAGATCTTCTCCGACGAGTTCAAGGGCCCCGTCGTTCCGCCCTTCACCACCGTGGACCCCGCCGTCTTCCAGGGCCTGACCGGGACCCTGCGCGACGAGAAGAAGGAGATCCGGGCCGAGTCGGCGCAGGCGATCGGCATCCTCGGGGGGAAGACGGTCACCGCCCACCTCGTGGCCGCCCTTCAGGACCCGGAGTCCAGCGTGCGCGGGGCCGCGGTCACCGCCATCGCCAAGGTCGGCAGCGCGGAGGACGGCAAGGCCCTGATTCCCCTCCTGGCCGACGAGTCATCGGAGGTTCGCAACCGGGCGATCGAGGCCGTCGGCGCCCTCCAGGTGGCCGACGCCGGTCCGGCGTTGCGTGAGCTCTACGACCAGAACGAGCGCCGAGCGCTGGGAACGCGGGTCCTGGCCGCCATGGCGAGGACCGGTGACCCCAGCCAGGCGGACCTCTACCGGCAGCTCCTCATGTCCAGCGACCTCGAGCGCCGCCGCCTGGCGGTGGAGGGCCTGGCCCGGGTGTCGGATCCGTCCCTGATCGACAGCTTCAAGAAGGACTTCCAGCGCGAGGGGAACGCCGACGTGCGCCTCGCCTACAACTTCGCCATCACCCTCCTCGGCGACCGGGCCTTCCTGGACAGCATCGTCCTCGCGCTGCCGGACTCGGGGGACCGGGGGAAGCGGGCGCGGAGCTACGTCGAGGAGCTGGGGCCGAAGCTCGTCGCGGACCTCTACCCGTATCTCGGCGACCCGGATCCGAACGTGAGGGCGGCCCTGTGCGACGTGCTCGCGGACCTCGGCGACCCCGCGGCCATCGAGCGGCTGACCCCCCTGCTGGCCGACGGGAACAGCGACGTCGTCGACCGCGCGAACCGGGCCATCCAGCGGCTGGGCCGCATCGACCGCGACCCCGCGCCCGCACCATGACGCGCGCGGGCATCCCCGTCCTGGTCGCGGCGCTGCTGGTGGTCGGCTGCGAGCGAGGCGGGGGCGGCCCGGGTCGGGGTGGAGAGGCCGTCGACGAGGCTCGCGCCCTCGTCGACGAGGGGGAGTACGACGCCGCCCTCGCGCGGCTCGGTGAGGCCACCGACCCGGAGTCGCTCTACCTGCTGGGCCGGGCGTGGGCGGGGAAGGCCCGCCTGCGCGGACGCGGTGGCGGGGGGCTCGGCCCGGAGGAGACCCAGGCCCTCGCCTTCTTCGAGAAGGCGGTCCAGGCCCGTCCCGACCACGCTGCCGCCCACCTGGCGATCGCCGAGCTGCTGGCGCCCCACGCCGTGGCCGTGCCGAAGGACGGGAAGGGCGTGGCCGCCGGCGTGGCCCCGGGGGTGAGCGTGGACCGGGTTCTCGGAGCCTACGCGGCGGCGATCCAGGCCGACCCCGCGGACACCGTGGCGGTCGAGGCGCTCGTCGAGTTCGCGACGCGCATGCGGCGGCTCCCGGAGGTCGAGGCGGGCTATCGCGAGTGGATGCGTCGCGACCGGGAGAACCCGGAGGTCCTGGTGCGCTTCGGGGACTTCCTCGCCGGTTCCCGACACGACCCCGAGGCGGCCCAGGGGGTCTACGCTCAGGCCTTGATGTGGCGGCCCGACGACGAGGCGACGCGGCTCAAGATCGCGGACATCCACATCGAGGCGGCGCGTGTCCACCTCGAGGCGAACCAGTACGCCGCGGCCGAGGCCCGGCTGCGCGAGGCGCGCAAGTATGTGGGCAGAGGCTCCTCGCCCCAGGCGACGCGCCTGAGAGAGGTCGAGGCGAGGCTGGCCGACGCCAGCGGCCGCCGCTACTGAGCCCGCCTCAGGGCGTGGTGTGGCCGTGGCCGTTGTCGTCCACGTAGACCCGGCCGCTCTCTTCGGGGGTCCCGAGATCGAAGTACTCGGTGACGACCTGCCCCCCCACCTTCAGGCGCGCCGCGGTCCGGCCCACGGTCTCGGTCTGGACCAAATAGGGGTCGTACACCCGCACGAGATGCGGGGCGACGACCGGGGGCCAGTTCACGGGGACGTTCGTGGCCTGACCGACCCACATGTGCCCGGGCGCCGGGTCGAGGGGAAGGCCCTGGCCCGGGCTCATCCAGCTCCCGAGGAAGACGACGCGGTCCGCACAGGCCGAGGCCGCGTTCGCGCACTGATTGGGCTGGCGGTACTCGACGGTCACGGTGGCGTAGCTGGTGAGCGGAAGCGCGGAGGGGCCCTCGGTGACATCGGGCTGGATGTCGCAGGCGGCGGCCGCGGCAAGGACGGTCAGGAGCAGGGCGAGGCGTGGCAACGGGTCCCTCATGGCGCGGCGTGGTTCCTCCTCCGCAAGGAGAACGGCGGGACGGCGATTGTTGCCCACCCCACCGGTGGATGATAGCATCCCCCACGCACACATGGAGACCGCAGATCGACCGCTGATCCTCGTCATCGACGACGACAGCGCCCTCCGCCAGATCTGCCTCGACATTCTCAGGGCGCGGGACTTCCGGGCCTTCGGGGCGGCGTCGGTCGGGGAAGGGCTTCGGCAGTTCGGAGAGCGCCGGCCGGCGGCGGTGCTGCTGGACCTCAAGCTTCCCGACGGCACGGGGCTGGACGTCCTGCGCGAGCTCCAGCGCCGCTCGCCGCTGACCCCGGTCATCGTGATCTCGGCTCACGGGAGCGTCCCGGAGGCGGTGGAGGCGATGCGTCTCGGGGCCGCGGAGTTCCTGGAGAAGCCGGTCGCCGCCGAGCGGCTCCACGCCGTCCTCCAGCGCGCGCTGGCCCCGGTGCCCGCACGGGAGGAGCCCTCCCTCGAGCGCACCCTCGACGGGGACCGCTACGGGATGGTCGGGCGCTCGGAGGCCATGCAGCGCGTCTACCAGCTCGTCGACATGGTGGCGCCCACTCGAGCCCGGGTGCTCATCAACGGCGAGCGCGGGACGGGGAAGGAGCTGGTGGCCCGGGCCATTCACGCCCACTCGCCCCGGCGAGAGAGGCCCTTCGTCGAGCTCAACTGCGCGGCGGTTCCCGCGGAGCTGATCGAGAGCGAGATGTTCGGGCACGTGAAGGGGGCCTTCACCGGGGCCGTTTCCGAGCGTCGGGGAACCTTCGAGAGCGCCGATGGCGGAACGCTCTTCCTCGACGAGATCGGCGACATGAGCCTGGTCATGCAGGTCAAGCTGCTGAGGACGCTCCAGGAGGGCCAGGTGACGCCGGTGGGAAGCTCGCAGTCGCGTCCGGTGGACGTGCGCATCCTGGCCGCGACGAGCAAGAACCTCCTCGAGGAGATCGAGAAGGGGCAGTTCCGGGACGACCTCTACGATCGCCTCAACGTGGTCAACATCGTGCTGCCGCCGCTGCGGGCGCGCCGCGAGGACGTCCCCCTCCTGGCCGAGCACTACCTGCGCCTGGGCAGCATCGAGAACGATCTCAAGCCCAAGCGGCTCACGCCGCGGGGGGTCGACTTCCTCACCCAGCTGCCCTGGCGGGGAAACGTCCGCGAGCTGCGCAACCTGATGGAGCGCCTGGCGGTGATCGTGGCCGGCGACACCGTGACGCACCGCGAGGTGATGGACGCCCTGCACATGGCGTCGACTCCGTCCAGCGACGACGGGGCGCCGGTGCCACTGAAGCTGGCGCGCTCCCGCTTCGAACGGCAGTACATCCTGGAGCGGCTGTCCGCCAACCGGGGGAACCTGGGCAACACGGCCCGGGACCTGGGCATCGAGCGGACGAACCTCTACCGGAAGATGAAGCGCCTGGGCATCGAGTCTCCCGCCAAGCGCCAGTGAGCCGGGCGGGGGCGCCCGGGCTCCCCTCCGACTCCGCCCTGTCTCTGGTCGGACGGTGATTCGGCCGCCTCATGGGGCCCACAACGCAGGGGCGCAGGGCCGAACTGCAACGCTGCTCGAGGCGGTGAGGCGACCGCCGGGTGCCGAATCGGCGGGGCCGGGGGCGTCGGGACAGGCCCGGTGGGGCGACCGGGAACGGTTTTCGAGTAACGCGGCGCTCGCACCCGGCCGTTGTTGCGTAAGGGATAATTTCATGTTGTCGGTATGCGACCCTGCGAGCGCGGCGGGTTGAGACTTGGAATCGTCTATTATCCTGTGATTCAACTAGATACGGGAATATCTCGGAGTTGGCCCGCGACGTGCATTCCCCTTGGCAGCGAGGGGCCGCATCCCCTTGGCCGTGCGTTGCCAACGGATCGGACGGCGCCACGGGATTCGGACAGGGTTTGGAGGGAGCTCTGGCCGGGACCCGGGGAGCCCCGTCGCCCGAGACAAGGCCCGGCCGGGGGACGCGGTCCCTTTCTTTTTCCCGCCAGAACCACTCCCCGGTCGGGCCCTCGGCCGAAACGCGGTGCGTCTTTGACCGTGAGCCGAGGGTCAGTGTAGAGTCCGGTGCTTGCCCGGCGCCCCGCGGGAGCGGCGGGGTGGGAGGGTCAGGGCGTGGGTTCGAAGAAGGCGCTGGTCACCGGAGTCACGGGTCAGGACGGGAGCTACCTCGCGGAGCTGCTTCTCGAGAAGGGCTACGAGGTGCACGGCCTCGTTCGCCGCAGCAGCTCGTTCAACACCTGGCGGATCGACCACGTCCGGGACCGGCTGATCCTCCACTACGGCGACCTCGTGGACCAGAACAGCCTCGTGCGCACCCTGGAGTCCGTCGCCCCGGACGAGATCTACAACCTGGCCGCCCAGAGCCATGTGAAGGTCTCCTTCGAGATGCCCGAGTACACGACCGACGTGACCGCCATCGGGGTCCTGCAGGGTGCTGGACGCGGCGCGTGACCTGGGGCTCAAGACGCGGCTCTACCAGGCGGGCAGCTCGGAGATGTTCGGGCTGGTCCAGGAGACGCCGCAGACGGAGACGACGCCCTTCCACCCGCGCTCGCCGTACGCGGTCTCGAAGGTCTTCGGCCACTGGATGGCGGTGAACTACCGCGAGAGCTACGACCTCCACGTCTCGAACGGGATCCTCTTCAATCACGAGTCGCCCCGCCGGGGCGAGAACTTCGTGACCCGGAAGATCACCATGGCCGTGGCCGCCATCAAGCAGGGCCGCCAGCAGGAGCTGAGGCTCGGCAACCTCGACGCCAAGCGGGACTGGGGCTTCGCCGGGGACTACGTCGAGGCCATGTGGCGGATGCTCCAGCAGGACGAGCCCGGCGACTACGTCATCGCCACCGGGGAGACCCACTCGGTGCGGGAGTTCTGCGAGGAGGCCTTCTCGCACGTCGGGCTGGACTGGCGGGAGCACGTCAAGGTGGATCCGAAGTACTTCCGGCCGGCGGAGGTGGACCTGCTCCTCGGCGACGCCGGCAAGGCCCGCCGGGTCCTGGGCTGGGAGCCGAAGGTGACCTTCAGGGAGCTCGCCCGCATGATGGTGGACGCCGACCTGGAGGCGCGGGGCCAGCACCCCACGCGCTCTCGCTGAGCGGCGCTCAGGGCTGCGGCTCGCCGGAGGGCTCGGTGGTCCGCGCCGCGATGAGGGCGTCCAGCTCCTGCTTCAGGCGGGGCAGGATCTCGTCGTAGCCGTAGGCCCCGAGCGTGTCGGTCCGCCGCTTCAGGTTCACGTGGGTCGGTCCGCACCACAGGCCGAGGTCGGCGTCGTCCGTCTCCCCGGGCCCGTTGACGCGACAGCCCATTACGGCGATGGTCAGGGCGTGCGACTGCGCGTAGGCCGTCATCTCCTTCACCTGCCGGGCGAGGTCGACGAAGCGCTCGTTCTCCACCCTCGAGCAGGAGGGGCAGGAGACGATGTTGAGCGTGTCGTCGTCGAAGACGGGCACCGAGCGAAAGCGCCCGGCCGCGATGTCGTCGAGGATCTGCTGGCCGACCGTGATCTCCTCGTGCTTGCGGGGGTTCGGGAGGGTGAGGCTGACGCGGATGGTGTCGCCGATGCCGCGGGAGAGGAGCTGCTCGAAGGCCACCCGGGTCTTGATGATCCCTTCCGGGGGCATCCCGGCCTCGGTGACGCCGAGGTGGAGGGGGACCTCGGGACGGGCGGCGGCGAAGCGCCGGTTGGCCTCGATGACCTTTCGGGGGTGGGAGTCCTTGAGGCTGACCACGTAGCGCTCGAAGCCGAGGTCGTCCATGTGACGACAGTGCTCGAGGGCCGACTCCACCATGCCCTGCACGTCGTCCTCGGGGTGGCGGGCCTTCATCTCGGGATCGACGCTGCCGCAGTTGACCCCGATGCGGATGGCCAGGTCGTGCTCGCGGGCGACCTCCACGAGGTAGGCGACCTTGTCCCGCGCCGGGCGCGTCTTCTCGTGGTGCCAGAGGTGGCCGGGGTTGTAGCGGATCTTGTCGACCCAGGAGGCGACCCTCTCCGCGAGGCGGTAGCTCTCCTGCAGGTCCACCACCAGGTTGGCCCGGGTCTGCCGGCGCACCTCGATCAGCCCCTCGACGTCCTTGGGGCTGTCGACGGCGAGGCGCACGAGGGCGCCGCCGGCTTGCCGGATGGCCTCGGCCTGGGCGACGGTGGCGTCGACGTCCTGGGTGCGCGTCGCGCACATGCTCTGCACGGCCACCGGGTGTCCCGCTCCCAGGGCGACGGAGCCGACGCGGACCTCACGGGTGGGGTTCCTCTTGCTCATGGTGGAGCATCCATCGTAGCAGCTTTCGCCGCGCTCACCCCAGCCCGTCGAGCGCGCGGACACCGCGCCGCATGGGCAGCCAGAAGGTCAGGAGGCTCAGGGCGAGGGCCAGGGCGAGGTAGACGACCATCCAGGCCTGCCCGCCGGGGGAGAGGGGTATCTGGTAGAAGTGGGCGCGGAGGTAGATCCGGGCCGCCAGTCCCAGGAGGACGACCGTCCCCAGGGTGTAGAGGACGGCCAGGACCATGAAGGCCACCCCCCCGTAGGAGCCCGCCACCTGGGTCAGGTTCTCGGCGCCGAAGCGCGGGTAGCGGGCGCCCATGCCGGCGGCGAGGCCCACGAGGGCCAGGGACATGAAGGCGATTCCCACCGCGCTCAGGATCTGGAGGAAGGGATGGACCCCGAGGAGCCGGCTGGAGAGGACGGTGAGGCCCTCGGCGAGGACGAGGATGGGCACGAACCCGGTCCAGAACTTGGACCACAGGAACGGACGCATGCCGGTGGGGGACGTTCGCACGATCCAGAAGGCGGCGCCCTCCGCGGAAACGGCGGGAAAGACGAAGCGCACGGCCACCGCCGAGGTGACGAACGCGGCCATGCCCAGGTTCAGGAAGGCGTAGAGGCCCTTGATCATGCGGCTCATGTAGGGCACGCGGTCCAGGTCGAGGACGCTGAAGTTGTAGAGGTAGACCAGGGCCAGGGCGAGCAGGAGGAGGAGCTGCGACCACTGCGCGGTGTCGCGGAGGAACACCTTGAGGTCCTTGACGAGGAGGGCCCGGCGCGAGGGGCCGAGGGGCAGCCAGCGCACCACGGCCTCGAGACCGCGCAGCCGCGTGAAGCGGGCCTTGCGGGCCTCCTGGGCCTTGCTCCAGCCGGAGAGGTACAGCCGGCCGTACGCGGCGCGGGCCAGGACGGTTCCGGCGAGGGCGGTGGTCCAGAGCGCCCCGAGGTGCAAAGCGTCCCAGGTCCCCACGAGGGCGGCGAACAGGCTCTCCCCGGCCCAGAACGAGGGAAGCAGCGGGGTGACCGGCGACTGGAGGGTGGCGAAGAAGGCGGTCACGTCGGGCAGGGACTGGACGCTCAGGAGGCGCTCCGGGCGCAGGAAGCGGAGGAGGACCACGACGGCCATGGCGAAGAGAAGGCCCATGAGCATGAGGATGTCCCGCGCCCGGCGGGCCGGGAAGACGTTGACGAGGACCAGGGTCACCACGGACCCGGCGGCGGTGGGGATCAGGACGAAGGGGACCACGGTCAGGACCGCGGCCAGGTAGAAGTGGCCCGGGGCACAGCGGGCGAGCCCCACCGCCAGGAGGACGGGGAGGACGAAGGCCACGACCATCCAGGCGGACTGGCCGGTGGCCCGGGCGAAGCGGGAGTAGAAGAGCCGGTCGCCGGGAACGGGGGCGGCGAGGAGGAGGCGGAGGTCCTCGGAGAGGAAGAAGGTGGACAGCGAGGTGACGACGGCGCTGAAGGCGACGAAGGAGAGGAAGGTGAGGAAGAGCCAGCTGAGGCCCAGGCGGACCAGGTAGTCGCCGAGCTCCTCGTAGGCGAGCAGCTGCCAGGCGAGCCAGAAGACGATGGCGAAGATGGCCGCGGCCACCGCGAGGGCGATCCCGCCGAAGAGCGCGGCGCGCAGCGCGTCGCCGCGCTCGCGGCGTCGGGCGCGGTTGCGCACGCTCCAGACCGTGGGGAGGAGGAGGTAGGGGAACGCGGAGGTCAGAGCTCGATCTCCTGCAGGCCGGTCCCGCCGGTCAGCTTGAGGAAGACCGGCGTCAGCTGGGCGTCGTCGTGGCCGGCCAGCTCGCGCAGCTCCTCGACCGTGCCGCGGGCGATGATGCGTCCACCGAGGATGATGCTGATGCGGTCGCACATCTCCTGGGCGACCTCGAGGGTGTGGGTGCTCATGAGGATGGCCACGCCCCTGCGGCTCTGGACGCGGAAGATCTCCTTGATCAGGCGGGCCCCCCGGGGGTCGAGGCCCACCATGGGCTCGTCCACGACGACCGCCCGCGGACGGTGGAGAAAGGCCGCGCACATGACGAGCCGCTGCTTCATCCCGTGGGAGAAGCTCTCCACGAGCTCGTCGCCCCAGTCGGTCAGCTCGAACAGATCGAGGAGCTCCCGGGCCCGCGTCTCGACACCTTCGCCCTCCAGGCCGTACAGGCCGCCGTGGAAACGGAGGAACTCGGCGGCGGTGAGCTTCTCGTAGAGGAAGGGGCGGTCGGGGATGAACCCGAGGGCGCGCTTGGCCGCCTCCGGCTCGAGGGCGAGATCGTGCCCGTCGATGGTGACCCGGCCGCGGGTGGGCTGGAGCAGGCCCGGCGATCATCCGGATGGTGGTGGTCTTGCCGGCGCCGTTGGGACCCAGGAAGCCGTGGATCTCGCCCGGCGGGGACGTCGAGGCTCACGTCGTCGACCGCGGTGAAACGGCCGAAGGTCTTGACCAGCCCCTCGAGGTGGATCATCGGCTCGTCCTTCATCGTCCCGGGGAGGACCAGCAGCCCGGACCCCTCCCCTCTCGCCGCGGGAGAGGCAGGTCGAGGGGCCGCAGGTCGGCGGTGGGCTGGCCCACGAGGATCGGGGTGGAGCCGGGGCGCAGCTCCACGTCGAGCACCGCTCAGCTCCGCCCGCCCGACCAGCCCCAGGATGGCCACCTGCCGGTCCAGACCGCCCCGGGCCAGGCGGACGTGGGTGGCGTCGGCGGGGAACTGGTTCAAGGTGGGGTCGACGGGCAGCCAGAGACCGCGGCCGTCGCCCTCGTCGAGCCAGACCTCGGCCCAGGCGTGGTAGTAGAACGCCCCCCGGAGGTAGACGAGCCCGACCGCGATCCGCGCCGGGAATCCCGAGGGCCCGCGCCATGGCCACGTAGAGCGCGGTGTGCTCGTTGCAGTCTCCGACCCGCGTCTTCAGGACCTCGAGAGCGGAGGGCAGGCTCACCGTCGGCTTCTTCTCGAGGATGGAGTGCACGTAGCGGAGGAGGTGCTCGGCCCGGGACCGCGCCCCGCTCGGCGCGCCCTCCACGCCCCGCTCGGCCTCGTCCCGAATGGCGGGGGCGTCGCTCTCGATCAGGGGCTCGGGCTCGAGGTAGCGCTCGAGCACCGGCCTCGGCTGGCCCCGGGGTCAGCTCGAGGGCGTCGTGGACGTCGATGACGTTCCCTTCCGCCTCCTGCCCGGCGCCCTGCAGGTCCGCGTCGGCGAAGTCCCCGATGGGGCTCAGGCGCACCCGCAGCAGCCGCACGGTGGTGGGGTCGTCGATGCGGGTGGGCGGCGAGGGGACGAGGGCGGCCGCCTCCAGGAGATCGGTCTGGACCTCGCCGGGGACGGCGAGGGCCTGGGCCCGCTCCGGGGTCTCGCGCACGACGAGGAGCCCGGTCGGGCTCTCCTCGCGCACCACCTCGCCCACGTCGGTGATCCAGCTGCGCGTCGTCACCCCGGCGAAGCGGGTCTCCACGCGGAAGGCGGGCACCGCCCGACCCGCGGCCCGCACGACCTCCCTCGCCTGAACCTCGAGGGTCATCGGGGCGTTGCGGAGGGTGGTGGGGTCGAAGACGGCGACCTCGAGGGTCTGGCCCGCGGTCAGCCCCCGGGCCACCAGGGCGCGGGGCAGGTTCAAGGAGAGGGCCGGCGGCTCGGGAAGCTCGCGCGTCTCCTCCCGCTCGCCCGCGGAGTTGCGGATGCGCAGGTGGAGCCGACGGCCCTCGAGCTCGCCGGAGACCACGGTCGCGCCGGTGCCGGGATCGAGCGAGAACTCGAAGCGCTGGAGGGCGAAGGCCCGGTCCACGACGGCCAGGGTGCTCAGGCGAACGGCGGTGGAGGCGCCGAGAAGGGTCATCTGGAGGCGGCCGTCCTCCCGGATCTCGTACCCGCCGTCGGTGGGCGTCGTCTGGCCGACGGAGAAGCCGATCTTGTCGCCCCGGTAGTAGATGCCCTTCCACTGCGCGGACGACCCGTAGTGCGCGAGGTCGGCGGCCAGGCTCACCGCGGGGGAGAAGTAGGAGGCGCGGACGAGGACCCCCATCTGGACGAGCCAGGCGGCGACGGCCAGGACGGAGAGAGACCGCGTGAGGACCCGAGGCAGGGGCCGGACGAGCGTCAACGGCTGTCTCTCGGGCCCTCGAGGCTCATGGAGTGATTATAGACTCTGGCTGACCATGGACCTCTCCCGCGTCACCTTCGTCCTCGTCCGACCCTCGCGGCCCGCCAACGTGGCCGCCGCCTGCCGGGCCATGAAGAACATGGGGCTGCAGCCGGCTCCGCCTCGTGGAGCCCCCGCCGGGTCTCGACGACCGCGACGCCCGCGCCCCGGCCTACAAGGCGTGGGACGTCCTGGACAACGCCGAGGAGGTGGCGACGCTTTCCGAGGCGGTCGCCGACGCCACCCTGGTGGCGGGCACGACCGGGCGCGACGACCTGGAGGGGACGTGGAGCCCGCGCCGGCTGGCCGCGGAAGCCGAGGAGCGGGCGGGCGGCGGGGGGCTCGCCCTCGTCTTCGGCCCCGAGTCGAGCGGACTGACCAGCCTCGAGCTGGGCCTGTGCCACGTTCTGGTGCACGTGCGCACGGACCCGGCCCAGCCTTCCCTCAACCTGGCCCAGGCGGTGCTGCTGTTCGCCTACGAGCTGCGTCTGGCCGGCGCGACGGAAGCCCCGGGCGCCGCCCGCGACCTCGCCGCCGCCGCCGCGCCCGCCGGTGAGCTGGAGCAGGCCCTCCAGGAGCTGCGGCGCGCCCTTCTCGACGTCGGGTATCTCGACCCGCTCAACCCCGACCACATCCTGATCGAGCTGCGGCGGATGCTGGCGCGGGCCGGCCCCACCTCCCGCGAGGTGAGCCTTCTGCGCGGGCTGGCCCGGCAGGTGGGCTGGGCCGGTCGCGTTGCGCGGGGCGGCAGGAGCACCCCATAATCGCGACGTCGGGCCTCGGACGACGAGGGCCCGCGAGGAGAGAAGGCGGCGGCCATAGGGACATCCGACAGCGACGGCCGTGGCGAGCGTGCGCTCCTCGTGGGGCTCTCCCCGGGGCCGCGCCACCGTCAGCGGACCGAGGAGTCCCTGGAGGAGCTGGCCCTGCTCGTCCGGAGCGCGGGCGCGTCGGTGGTGGGAGTGGTGACGCAGGAGCGCCCCCGGCCCGACGCGGCCACCCTCGTCGGTCGCGGCAAGGTCGACGAGGTGGCCGCGGTGGCGCGCGCAGAGGGCGCCGACCTTCTCGTCTTCGACGACGAGCTGACCCCGGCCCAGCAGCGCAATGTCGAGGAGGCGGTGGGCGTCAAGACCATCGACCGTACGCAGCTGATCCTCGACATCTTCGCCCGTCGGGCCCGGACGCGGGAGGGGCGCCTGCAGGTGGAGCTGGCGCAGCTGGACTACTTCCTCCCCCGGCTCGCGGGACGGGGGACGGTGCTCTCACGGCTGGGCGGGGGGATCGGGACCCGGGGCCCGGGCGAGACGAAGCTGGAGACGGACCGCCGGCGCATCCGCCAGCGCATCCAGGCGGTGCGCCGGGAGATCGAGCACGTGCGCCGGGAGCGGTTCACGAGACGGGAGGCGCGCCGGCGGCGCGAGGCCGCGGTTGTGGCCCTGGTCGGCTACACGAACGCCGGCAAGTCGACGCTCTTCAACACCCTGACCCGGGGGGGGGCGGTGGTCTCGGACCAGCTCTTCATGACCCTCGACCCCCTGGTGCGTCGGGTGCGCCTCGGGGGGGGCCGCGAGATCCTGGTCGTGGACACGGTGGGCTTCATCCAGAAGCTGCCCCATGCCCTCGTCGCCGCCTTCCGCGCCACCCTCGAGGAGGTGGTGGAGGCCGACCTGCTCCTCCACGTCGTCGACGCTTCTGCGTCAGATCTGCCGGAGCGGGAGGTGGCGGTGGAATCGGTCCTGGTGGAGATCGGGGCGGCGGAGCGGCCCCGCATCCTGGTTCTCAACAAGGCGGACCGCCTGGGGACGGCCCGCGCGGCGGCGCTCGTCCGGGATCGCACGGGCTCCGTCCTCGTGTCCGCCCGGACCGGTGACGGGGTCGGCGAGCTGGTCGATGCCGTGGCCGCCCGCCTCGACCTCGAGCTGCGACGGGTTCGACTCCGGTTCCGGACCGGGGAGCGGGGCGCCATCTCCGCGGTCTATGCCTCCGGAAGGGTCCTCGAGCACGAGGAGGACGGCGACGAGGTGACTCTCCAGGCGGAGCTGCCGGAGCGGCTGCTGGTGCGGTATCGGGAGAACCTGCGGTGAGGCGCCTCGTCGCGCTGGCGCTCACCGGCGGGGCCCTCCTCCTCGGGTCCTGTGCGCCGAAGGTGGTGCCCCCGATCCCCGAGGGAGAAGACTACGCCTACCCGACGCCGCTGGCGGAGACCGGGCTGTCGGTGAAGGAGAAGGCGGCCCTCGACAAGGCCTGGCGAAAGGTCCTCGCGGGAGATGTCGAGGGGGCGCTCCGCGACTACCGCAAGATCCTCGGCCGGACGCCGGGCCTCGCCTCGGCGGAGACGGGGCTGGCCTACGCGCACCTGCGGGGCGGCCAGGCGCAGGCCGCGGCCGCGCAGTTCGTGGCCGCCCTGGAGCACGAGCCGGACTACGTCCCCGCCCTCGTGGGGGCTGGCTCCACGGCGTTTCGCCGGGGCGACGTCGACGCCGCCCTCGCGCTGTACCGGCGCGCCCTGGAGGTGGCGCCGGACGACCCGCTGGTGCGGAAGCGGGCGGCGGGCCTCAAGCTGCAGGTGACCGAGCGGCACCTGGCGGCGGCGCGAGAGGCGGCCGGCGCGGGGGAGGACGAGACCGCCGCCCGGGAGTACCGGGCGGCGCTGGAGGTGGCGCCGGAGCTGGCCGAGATGCGCCTGGCCCTCGCGGAGCTGGAGGTGGGCCAGGGGGACACCGCGGCCGCGGTGACGACGCTGCGCGACGACCCGTCCGGCAACCGGGACGTGAGACTCCGGCTCGGCCAGGTCCTCACCGGCCGGGGCGAGTACGAAGAGGCCCGGGCCGTCTACCGGGAGATGCTCGCGAGAGACCCCGGGGACGCGGAGGCACGCCAGGGGGAGCGGACCGCCCAGGAGGCCCTGGACTTCCAGGCCCAGCCCGAGGAGTACCGCCGGATTGCCGCCTCGGCGCAGGTCACGCGCGCCGAGCTCGCCGCGCTGCTCGCGGTGAAGGTTGCGGCCCTCTCGCGCCTCCCCGCGAGCGAGCCGCGCCTGGCGGTGGACCTCTCGGGCTCGTGGGCCCGGGAGTCGATCGCCACCGTCGTGGGGCTCGGCGTCATGGAGGTCTACCCGAATCACACCTTCCAGCCGCAGGCAACGGTGCGCCGCGCGGATCTGGCCCGGGCGTTGAGCCGTGTGCTGGAGCGCCTGGGCTGGCGGGGCGGACCGGGGCCCGCGCCCACCGACATGCGTCCCTCGCACCTCGACCACGACGCGGTGAGGAGGGCCGTGGGGGCTGGGCTCATGGAGCTCGGGCCCGGGGGTGAGTTCGAGCCCTGGCGTCCGGTGAGCGGCCGGGAGGCCATCGAGGTGGTCGAGGCGCTGAGCCGGCTCGTCGATCCCTGAGCGGGATCGACGAAATGCGGTACCATCCTCGCGGCCAGGGAGGTCACCATGGACGAGAGAGAGCTCCTGCGGACCGTCCCGCTGTTCTCGGAGCTCAACGACCAGGCGCTCGCCAGCCTGGAGCGCCTCGCCGCCCGCCGCAAGTACCCGAAGGACACGGTCGTCTTCTTCGAGAACGAGGAGGGCGACAGCCTCTTCATGATCCTGGAAGGGCGCATCAAGGTGACCATCCTCGGCGACGATGGCCGGGAGATCATCCTCACCATGCTCGGCGCCGGTGACCTCTTCGGCGAGATGGCGCTCCTCGACAACGAGCCGCGCTCGGCCACGGCGATCGCGGTGGAGGAGAGCGAGCTGCTTTTGCTCAACCGGAACGACTTCCAGACCGCGATCATCGACAACCCCGCCATCAGCACGGCGCTGGTCAAGGTCCTCTCCACCCGCCTGCGCCGGGCCAACCACCAGATCTCGACGCTGGCCCTGCTCGACGTCTACGGGCGGGTGGCCCGGGTCATCATGGACATGGCCCGGGAGGAGGGCCGTCGGCTCAAGGACGGCCGCATCGCCTTCCGACGCGCGACCCACCAGGAGATCGCCAACCGCATCGGCACCACCCGTGAGACGGTGACCCGCATGCTGAAGGACCTGGAGCGCCAGGGCCTGGTGAAGATCGAGGGCCGCGAGATCGTCCTCCAGCCGGGGTTCGAGAAGGCCTTCGACTGATCGCGGCGGAATCGCTGCCGGGACCAACGATTCCGCCGCCGCGGGTACGCGAGGTCACTCTCAGTCCGCGACGCGCCAGCGCCGCGGACTCTCTCGACTTCCTCTCCTCCGACCTTGTGGCCTGACCACGCTTCTCCACTCACGCCATCACGCCCCACCCGCGTAGGCCACACGAAACGTCGTCTGGGCGTGCCCGACCTCCTCAGGCTCACTGCCTCTTGGTGGCGGCCGGCGACGTGTTCGGTGTGCGGAGCCTGTTGGAGGTCGCGCGCGGTGAGGGTGGCCTGAATGACGTCAATCCAGCATTCAGGCCACTACGAGCGCGATGCCTTGATCCGGCGGCCCCCCCGCGGCTCTACCTTCGGCACGACCAGGCTCAGGAGCCCGTCCCGGATCTCGGCGCGAATCCCGTCGGCGTCGATGTCGACGTCGAACCGGAACGAGCGGGCGAAGGGCCCGTACTGCCTCTCCAGGCGGTGAAAGGTCGCCGAGCGGCCTCCGGCCGGGTGCCGCTCGCCGCGCACGGTGAGCTCGCGGTCCTGGACCTGGACGTCGATGCTCTCGCGGGCGAGCCCGGGGAGCTCGAGCTCGAGGAGATACGCCTCCGGGGTGTCGAAGACGTCGGCCAGGGGGGCCCACCCGGGGGCGAAGGGGCCGAGATCGTCGACGCCTCCGCGGCTCAGCGTCTCCTCGAAGAGGCGGTTCATCCGCTCCTGCAGGTCGAGCAGCTCCTCGAGGGGATCGGGGCGCCGGGGCATGAGGGGAGTCTACCTCAGGGAGCCAGCCTCTTCTTGAGCTCGGCGAGGAGGGCCAGGGCCTGAAGGGGGGTCAGGGAGTCGGGGTCCACCCGCCGAAGCTCCTCCACCACCGCCTCCTCCTGGCCCGAGAAGAGCGCGAGCTGCCGGGCCCCGGCGGCCGGGGCCTGGTCGGAGTGGGCGAGGCGCGGGCGTCCCTCGCGATCGAACTCGGTGCTCTCGAGGTTCTGCAGGATCTCCTGGGCCCGCACCACCACCGACGCGGGGAGACCGGCCAGGCGGGCGACCTGGATCCCGAAGGAGCGGTCGGATCCCCCTGCCTCGATCTTGCGGAGGAAGACGACGCTGTCCTGCCACTCGCGAGCCGAGACGTGGAGGTTTCCCACCCCGGGGATGTCGGCGGCGAGGTCCACGAGCTCGTGGTAGTGGGTGGCGAAGATGGTCTTGGGCCCGGCCTCGCTCCGCGCGATGTGCTCGGCCACCGACCAGGCGATGGACAGCCCGTCGAAGGTCGCGGTGCCGCGACCGATCTCGTCGAGGAGCACCAGGCTGCGGGCGGTGGCGTGACGGAGGATGTGAGCCGTCTCCTGCATCTCCACCATGAAGGTGGACTGCCCCCGCAGGATCTGGTCGCTGGCCCCCACCCGGGTGAAGATGCGGTCGAGGAGGCCGATCTTCGCCTCCCGCGCGGAGACGAAGCTGCCCATCTGGGCCATGAGGGCCACCAGCGCCACCTGGCGCAGGAAGGTCGACTTCCCGCCCATGTTGGGCCCGGTGAGGATGAACAGCCGCGCGGCGTCCTCCCCGAGAGACAGGTCGTTCTCGACGAAGGGCTCGTCGAGGACGCGCTCCATGATCGGGTGGCGTCCGTCGACGAAGGACAGCTCGTCTCCCCGGGTGAGGCGCGGCTTGACGTAGTCGAAGCGCGTGGCGGCCTCGGCGAGGGAGACCAGCACGTCGAGGGCGGCGGCGGACCGGGAGGTCCGCTGGATGTGCCGGGCGGCAGCGGCCACCCGCTCGCGCAGGGCCTCGAAGAGCCGGGCCTCGAGGGCCAGGACCAGCTCGTCGGCGCGCAGGACCTTCTCCTCGTGCTCCTTGAGCTCGGGGGTGACGTAGCGCTCGCCGCCCGCGATGGTCTGCTTGCGAACGTAGTCGTCGGGCACGAGGGCGAGGTTGCTCTTGCTCACCTCGATGTAGTACCCGAAGACGCGGTTGTAGCGGACCTTGAGGTTGGCGATGCCGGTGCGCTCGCGCTCCCGCTGCTCGATCCCCGCGATGGTCTCCCGCCCGCCCCGACTGGTGGAGCGCAGCTCGTCGAGCTCGCCGTCGACCCCCTCGCGGATCACCCCGCCCTCGCGCAGGAGCGCCGGGGGCTCGTCCACCAGGCTGCTCGAGATGTCGTCGGCCAGCTCCAGCGGCGGGTCCAGCTCCTTGACCAGGAGCCGGGCGAGGGGGGCCACGCACTCGTCCAGGGCGCGGGCGGCGGATGGAAGCGCCCGGATGGACCGGGCGAGGGCCACGAGGTCGCGCGGCCCGGCGGTGCCCAGCGTCACCCGGCCCACGATGCGGTCGAGGTCCTGGACGTCGCCAAGGGCCCCGCGGAGGCGCCCCCGCTCCAGGGCCCGGAAGGCGAGCTCCTCGACCGCATCCAGCCGATCCTGGATCCGCTCCAGCTCGACGAGGGGTCTCAGGATCCAGTCGCGCAGCAACCGCGCTCCCATCGGGGTCCGGGTGTGGTCGAGGACATCGAGGAGCGTGCCCCGGCGGCTGCCGTCGGCCAGGCTCTCGGTGAGCTCGAGGTTGCGCCGAGTCAAGGAGTCGATGACCAGGACATCGTTGGCCCCGCGGGTGGTGAGCGTGGTGACGTGAGTGAGGTCGCGCTTCTGCGTCTCTCGCACGTAGCGGAGCGCCGCCCCCGCCGCGGCCACCGCCTGCGGGAGCTGCTCGCAGCCGAAGGCCTCGAGAGTGACGACACCGAAGTGGGCGAGGAGCTCGCGTCGTGCCCTCTCGGGCTCGAAGCTGCGGTCGTCGGCCGGGGCTCGAGGGATGGCGGCCTCGGGCTGGGTGCGGTCGTCGAGCCAGGCGGGAAGCTCGGCGTCCCCGCGGACGAAGATCTCACGGGGACGGGTCGCGCCGATCTCGTCGCGCAGGCGGTCGAGACGTCCGGGACCGTCCCACTCGGCAGCGAAGAACTCGCCGGTGGTGGCGTCCAGCCACGCGGCTCCGAGGCTCGAGGGGCCCGGGGCCAGGGCCAGGACGTACGAGGTCTCGCCGGCCTCGAGCGCCGACGCCTCCAGCTGGGTCCCGGGGGTGATGACGCGCACGACCTCCCGGTGGACGACCCCCTTCGCGGTGCGGGGGTCCTCCATCTGCTCGCACAGCGCGACGCGGAATCCCTGGTCGACGAGGCGGGCGACGTAGGCGGTGGCCGCGTGGTACGGCACGCCGCACATGGGGACCGGCTCCCCGTCGCGGTCCTTGGAGCGCGAGGTGAGGGCGATCTCGAGGGCTTCCGAGGCCACCACCGCGTCGTCGAAGAACAGCTCGTAGAAGTCCCCCATCCGGAAGAAGAGAAGCGCATCCGGGTGCTCCGCCTTCATGCGGTGGAACTGGCGCATGGCAGGCGTCTGGGGGATCTTCGAGGGAGGCACGGTGGGCTCCGGGTCTGGGTCGCCCGCGGCGGCGGCTTCGCGGCCGTCGGGACAGTGGAGTATAAGCTACCCGTGCGCATCCTCGCGGTGGACACCACGACGAGCCGGGGCAGCCTGGCGGTGGTGACAGACCAGGGGGTGGCGGCGGAGTCCCGATCGACGTCCCCGGAGGGCCACTCGGGCTGGCTGCTGTCGGCGGTGGAGGGGGCCCTGGAGAGGCTCGGCCTCCGGGCCCGCGACCTGGACGGGTTCGCGGTCACCGTGGGCCCTGGCTCCTTCACCGGGCTCCGGGTGGGGATGAGCAGCGTGCAGGGCCTGGCGCTCGCCGCGGGGAAGCCCTGCGTGGGCGTGGTCTCCCTCGATCTCCTGGGCCGGGCTGCGGCCGGCCGTGCCCCGACGGTGGCGGCCCTGGTGGATGCCCAGCGCGGCGAGGTGTTTGCGGGCGTCTACGACGGCCAGGGTCGCCGGCTGGGGGAGTATCGTGTGGGGCCGGTGGCGTCGGTGGTGGCGGACCTGAAGGGTGAGGTGGCGTTCGTGGGCGACGGGGCGCCGCGCCACCGCGCGGAGATCGAGGCCCTCGTCGACGGGAGCCGGTTCCTGGAGGTCGATCTCTTCCTGGCCGCGGAGCTGGGTCGAGTCGCCCTCGAGGAGCTGCGGTCGGGGCGGGGGCTGGCCCCGGGGGAGCTGAGGCCGCTGTATCTGCGTGCCCCCCACATCCGGAAGCCCCGGCCGTGAGCGAGTCGCGGTGGCTGGGGCGCGCCACCGCCGAGGACCCGCCGGCGCTGGCCGCCCTCGAGTCGGAGTGCCACACCCATCCCTGGGCGGAGCATCAGTTCCGGGAGGAGGTGGGCTACGGAGCCCCGGGGGCCGTCCTCGTGGTCCGGAGCCCTGCCCCCACCGTCGCCGCGTGGCGCGGGATCGGGGCCTATTGCGTCTATCGCGTGGTGGTCGACGAGATGCACATCCTCAACGTCGCGGTCGCTCCCCCCTGGCGGCGGCGCGGGATCGCGCGCTGGCTCCTCCGCTTCGCCATGAGGCAGGCCGCGCGCTCGGGGGCAGCCCGGGCCCTTCTCGAGGTGCGAGAAGGCAACGTCGAGGCCCGGGCCCTCTACGCGGAGATGGGCTTCAGGATTCTCGGTCTGCGGCGCGACTACTACCAGGAGCCCGTCGAGAACGCTGTCGTCCTCGTCCTCGAGACGCCTTCCTTGAAATGCCCGTCGGGCGCGTGCTAACGTGCCCCGCGGGGGAGGTGGGACCCCCGCCTCCCCTGTGCATGAAAAGCCACGTCCAACCCGTCGGTCTCCGCCGAGACCGTCCGATCAGGAGGCGCCGATGCCGCAGGAACCGGTTTCGCTCAGCAACGATTCCCTCCACCGCGATGAGGAGTACGTTCAGTTGGAGGTGCAGCACCACGAGTACGAGAGCCGCCTGAGCGCGCTGGCCGAAAAAGCCGTCCTGACCGACGAGGAGCAGTTCGAGGAAACCACCCTCAAGAAGAAGAAGCTGCAGATCAAGGACCGGATGCAGGAGATCGCTCGACGCCAGCAGGGCGCCTCGGCGCACCCCTAGCGGTCCGGTGGCCCCACGCCCGCCCCCGGGGCGACGGCGGGGGCGGAGAGGCACACGTGAAGCGTGCACGCCACTTCCGGCGCGGGGTCGCGATCCTGCCCAGCCTCTTCACGACCGGGAACCTGTTCCTGGGGTTCTGGGCCATCGTGAAGACGCTGGACGGCGATTTCGCCCAGGCCGCACCCCTCATCGGGGGAGCTGTGGTCCTGGACATGCTCGACGGGCGGATCGCGCGACTGACCGGCACCCAGAGCGCGTTCGGGGCGGAGCTCGACAGCCTCGCCGACACCGTCTCCTTCGGGGTGGCCCCGGCGCTGCTCGCCTACGGCTGGGCGCTGCACATGCTGCCGCGGGCCGGCTGGCCCGCGGCCTTCCTGTTCCTGGTGTGCGGAGTCCTCCGGCTGGCGCGCTTCAACGTCCAGAAGCACGTCGTGGACTCCCGCTTCTTCGTGGGGCTGCCCATTCCCGCCGCCGCCGCCCTGCTGGCGGCGATCGTCCTGTTCGTCCCCGACGAGACGTTGCCGCGGTGGGCCGCGGTGCTCGTCCTCGCCCTCGTGGTGACCCTGGCCCTCCTGATGGTCGGGACCTTCCGCTACCACTCCTTCAAGGGGGTCGACCTGCGGCGGCGGCGGCGCTCCATCAGCGTCCTGGGGATCGCCCTCGTGTTCCTGCTCGTGGCCCTGGAGCCCAAGGTCTTCCTTCTCGCGGTCACGAGCCTCTACGCCCTGTCCGGTCCCGCCCTCTACCTCGTGGGGCTCGCCCGGCGTCGGGGGGCGTCGGCGAAGCCGGCGGTGGCCACGGAGGAACCCCAGGCGGCCCCGTGAGCCTGCGGCAGCCCCGGGTCGGGGTCGGGGGAGTCGTGGTGTGGGAGGGTCGCGTCCTCCTGGCCCGCCGGGCGAAGCCTCCCCTCCAGGGGCGGTGGACGATCCCCGGGGGCACCGTCGAGCTGGGCGAGACCCTGCACGAGGCCCTCGTGCGGGAGATGGCGGAGGAGACCGGCCTGGAGGTCGAGCCGCTCGAGGTCCTGACCGTCTTCGATCGGATCCAGCGGGAGGGCGCGGAGGTGACCTTCCACCACGTCATCGTCGACTACCTGTGCCGTCGCGTCTCGGGGGAGGCCCGCGCGGCCTCGGACGCCCTCGACGTGGCCTGGGTCGGCCCGGACGAGGTGGGGCGCTACGACCTGACCGAAAAGGCCCTGACCGTCGTGGCCGACGCCTTCCGGCTCTCCGTGCCCTGGGGGCTTGCCTTGCCGGAGGGTCGGGAGTAACCTCAAGTGGTTTCTTGCCCTTTGTTGGGCAAGTGTGCCCCGGGGGGCGAAATGCGGCGAGTCATAGTCGTGACGGTGGTGGTCCTGGGGATGGCCGGCGTCGGGGAGGCGGGCGACCGCAGCCTGCCGAAGCCGCTGTCCCTGGTGCAGCGTCAGCCGAAGGAAGTGGCGCCGCACGCGTTCCTGGAGGCGCGGGAGACGGCCCTGCCGCTGTCCCTGGTGCAGCGTCAGCCGAAGGAAGTGGCACCGCACGCGTCGCTGGAGGCGCGCGAGACGCCCCTGCCGCTGTCCCTGGTGCAGCGTCAGCCGGAGGAAGTGGCGCCGCACGCGTTCCTGGAGGCGCGGGAGACGCCGCTGCCGCTGTCCCTGGTGCAGCGTCAGCCGAAGGAAGTGGCACCGCACGCGTCGCTGGAGGCGCGCGAGACTCCCCTGCCGCTGTCCCTGGTGCAGCGTCAGCCGAAGGAAGTGGCGCCGCACGCGTTCCTGGAGGCGCGGGAGACGCCGCTGCCGCTGTCCCTGGTGCAGCGTCAGCCGAAGGAAGTGGCGCCGCACGCGTCGTTGGAGGCGCGGGAGACGCCCCTGCCCCTGTCCCTGGTGCAGCGTCAGCCGCAGGATGTGGAGCCGCACCCGTCGATTCTCCTGGAAGAGGAGCGCTAGGGAACGGGGACGGACAACGGAAACGGAGGCATCGCCATCAGGGGTGGAACGTCGAGATGGCGATGCTACAGGCGGTAGAGCATCCAGTAGACGACGACGCCGGACAGCGACACCCATCCCCACAGAGGGAGGGTGACGCGCGCGATGGCTCGATGAGCGGCGAGGCGACCGCCGAGGGCGCGGGTCACGGTCAGGAAGACGAGGGGCACGATCGCCACGGCGAGGATGGTGTGGCTGAGGAGGATCGCGAAGTAGAGCGTGCGCACGGGGCCCTCGCCGGTGAAGCGCACCGAGCCCACCTGGAAGTGGTAGACGAGGTAGGAGACGAGGAAGAGGGTGGAGCAGGCCAGCGCCGCAGTCATGGCGCGCCGGTGGCCGCCGCGTCGCCCGGCCCGGATCAGCAGCCACCCGGCGAGGAGACAGGCGGCGCTCGCGGCGTTCAGGGCGGCGTTCAAGGTGGGGAGGTCGGTCGTGTCCATGTGACCACTACAGACGGGCGGCGAGGAGGAGTGAGCAGAGGGCGGGCAGGTACAGGACGGAGGCCAGGAAGAGGCCTCGTGCCGCCGCCAGGTTCCGGGCGGAGACGAGGCGGACGGCGAACAAGGTGAGGGCCGCGCCCAGGACGAAGGCCCCGCCCAGGTACCAGGCCCCGCCCAGGCCGGCGGCGGCGGCGGCCAGGCTCACGAGGAGGAGGGCGAGGCAGTGGAGCACGGCCTGTCGCGCGGTGAAGCCCCCCTCGCGGTCCACCACCGGCAGCATCGGGAAGCCGGCCCGGGCGTAGTCCTCTCGGTAGAGCCAGGCGATGGCCAGGAAGTGGGGGATCTGCCAGAGAAAGAGGATGGCGAAGAGCACCCCGGCTCCGTCGTCCAGCGAGCCCCGCGCCGCCGCCCACCCGATCACCGGCGGCAGGGCGCCGGGCACCGCACCCACGAGCGTCGAGAACGGCGTGCGCCGCTTCAGCGGGGTGTAGAGGGCCAGGTAGCTCACGAGCGTGACCGCGGCCACCGCCGCTGCGAGGGGGTGGGAGCCTCCGAGGAGCAGGCCGAGCCCGAGAACGCTCAAGGCTCCGCCGAAGACGCTGGCCTCGCCCGGGGACACACGCCCGGCGGGCAGGGGCCGGCTCCGGGTGCGGAGCATCAGGGCGTCCGTGTCCCGTTCGAGAACCTGGTTGAGGACGGCCGCCCCCGACGCGACCAGGCCGGTCCCGACGAGCGCGACGAGGAGGCCGGGGAGGGGAACCCGGTCCGCCGAGGAGGTCACGAACCCGACCAGGGTCGTGAACAGGACCATGGCCGTGATCCGGGGCTTGGTCAGCTCGAGCCAGTCGCCCGGGGCGACAGCGCCGATCGTGGGGAGGGTCATGGCGAAGCCCTAGTCTAGCAGCTTGCCGGAGAGCGCTACTCGTCGGGAGAGGGCGCCGCGTCGGGGGCCGAGGCCGGGGAAGAAGCCGGCGGATTCTCGGGAGGCAGGGCGAAGGCCACCACGGAGCGGTTGCGCAGGCCCACGAAGATCCGACCTCCCTCGACGAGGGGCGGGGTGCGGATCTGGGCCTCCGTGCGCAGGATGCCGGCCGACTGACCGGTGTCGAGGCGGAAGCCGAGGATCTCGTTCTCGTGGCAGGCGATGACGATGTGGCCCTCCACCAGGAGCGGACCGGAAAGGGGCCGTGAGGGCAGGGGCGTGCGCCGGGCGAGGTTGCCCCCCCGGGTCAGCCCGTAGAGCACCGCGTCGAAGGAGGCGAAGAGCACCTGGTCCGGGAGGAGAAGCCCCGGGGACTGGATGTCGGCCCCGACTCGCCAGGCCCATCCCTTCTGTCCCTTGTCGAGCCCCACCTCGCGGATGGTCCGCTCGGTGGTGCCCAGGTAGATCCTCTGCCTGCGCTCGTCGACGAGGGGCGGGGCGAGCAGCGGACCGACGGTCCGATAGCCCCAGAGGGGGAGGCCGGTGGCCCGGTCGCGGCAGTAGAGGATCCCGTCCGCCTCCCCGGTGAGGAGGCGAGCGGTGGTGGGCACCGGGGGGGCGGTCACCTCGGAGACCGTGCTGTGCGTCCACAGCACCCGCCCCGTCTCGACGTCCAGGGCGGCGAGGCCGTCTCCGGCGACGTAGAGGCGGTCCCCGTCGAGGACCACCGGCAGCTCTCCGACGATCCCGGTCTCGGTGGTCCACCGGGGGGTCCCGTCCCGGGGCCTGAGGCTCCGGACGGTTCCGTCCGGCTCTCGCAGCAGGAGGCGCCCCGGGGTGGCGGTGAGGCGCCCCGGGCGGTCCTCGATCGTCCATTGGGGCGTTCCCGACACCTGGTCGAAGGCGGTCACGCTGCCGTCGCGGGTGGCCACGTAGAGGCGGCGTGTGCCGGCGGCCAACGGGGAGACGACGTAGTCGGCGAGCTCCACCCGCCAGACGCGCGCCAGCGGGAACAGTGGCACCGGGGGGAGACGACGCCCGCCGCAGGCGGCGGCGGCGAGGCCGAGGCAGAGCAGGGCGAGGGAGCGCTTCAAAGCGGGTCGCACTATACACCTTCCGGCGCGTGCGGGAACGTCCGACGACGGAGGGTATAATCCGGCCGTCCGGGGAGCTTCATGGAGAGAGACACGATCGCCATTCTGGATTTCGGCTCCCAGTACACCCAGCTGATCGCGCGGCGGCTCCGGGATCTGCAGGTGTACTCCGAGATCCTGCCGCCGAACACCCGGGCGGAAGCGCTGGGTGCCCGGGCTCCCCGGGGGATCGTCCTCTCCGGAGGGCCGGACAGCGTGCACCAGCGGGGGGCGCCCCGCTGCGACCGGAGGATCTTCGCGCTCGGCGTCCCCGTGGTCGGGATCTGCTACGGGATGCAGATCATGAGCCACGTCCTCGGGGGCGAGGTCCAGCGGGCCGGGCACCGGGAGTACGGGCAGGCCCTCTTCCTGCCGAAGAAGGGAGGGACCCTGTTCCGGGGGCTGCGGCCGCGAACCCGGGTCTGGATGAGCCACGGCGACGACATCCGCCGCGCCCCCGAGGGGTTCAAGGTGGTGGGGGCCACCGAGACGAACCCCATCGCGGCCATCGAGGACCGCGAGCGGCGTCTGTACGGGATGCTGTTCCACCCGGAGGTGGTGCACAGCGAGGAGGGAGTCGCCGTCCTCGGGAACTTCCTCGACATCTGCGGGTGCCAGCGCGACTGGAACGCCGCCTCCTTCGTCGAAGAGTCCACGGAGATGATCCGGAAGCAGGTGGGACCGAAGGGGAAGGTCATCTGCGCGCTCTCCGGCGGGGTCGACTCCTCGGTGGCGGCCATGCTGGTGCACCGGGCGATCGGAGACCGCCTCACCTGCGTGTTCGTGGACAACGGGGTCCTGCGCAAGGACGAGGCGAAGCAGGTCCGCAAGCGCTTCTCCGAGAAGCTCCATCTCAAGGTCGTGTTCGTGGACGCCTCGAAGCGCTTCCTGACCCGGCTGAAGGGGGTCGCCAACCCCGAGAGGAAGCGCAAGATCATCGGCCGCGAGTTCATCGAGGTCTTCAAGTCGTCGATGCGCCGGGTGGGCAAGGCCGAGTTCCTGGCCCAGGGGACGCTGTATCCGGACGTGATCGAGTCGACGTCGGTCCGCGGTCCCTCGGCGGTGATCAAGAGCCACCACAACGTGGGCGGCCTCCCCAAGTCCCTGAAGTTCAAGCTGGTGGAGCCCCTGCGCTGGCTCTTCAAGGACGAGGTCCGCAAGGTCGGCCTGGAGCTCGGGCTCGACGACGAGTTCGTGCACCGTCAGCCCTTCCCCGGCCCCGGGCTCGCCGTGCGCTGCATCGGCGCGGTGACGAAGGAGAGGCTCGACCTCCTGCGCGCGGCCGACGTCGTCTTCGTGGAGGAGATCAAGCGGGCCGGCCTCTACCGGAAGATGTGGCAGTCCTTCGCGGTCCTGCTCCCGGTCCGCTCGGTGGGGGTGATGGGAGACGACCGCACCTACCAGTACACGATAGCCCTCCGGGCGGTGGAGTCTCTCGACGGGATGACCGCGGACTGGGTCCGCCTGCCCTATGACCTCCTGGCCCGGGTCTCGAGCCGGATCGTCAACGAGGTGCACGGCATCAACCGGGTCGTCTACGACGTGAGCACCAAGCCTCCGTCCACGATCGAGTGGGAATGAGCGTCAAGCCGGACTTCGTCCACCTCCACCTTCACACCGAGTTCAGCCTTCTCGACGGCGCCGGCCACGTCGGCGAGCTGGTGGGCGAGGCGGAACGCCTCGGCATGAAGGCCATGGCCATCACCGACCACGGAAACATGTTCGGGGCGGTGAGCTTCCACGACGCCTGCCGCGAGCGGGGGGTCAAGCCCATCCTCGGCTGCGAGATCTACGTGGCCACCGGGAGCCGGTTCTCGCGCCAGGCGTCGAGCGCCTCCGAGGCCTACAACCACTTCACCCTCCTCGCGAGCAACGACGTGGGCTACCACAACCTGGTGAAGCTGGTCTCCCTGGGATACCTCGAGGGCTTCTACCACCGCCCGCGCATCGACAAGGACCTCCTGGCGAAGCACAGCGAGGGCCTCATCGGGCTCTCCGGCTGTCTCTCCAGCGAGATCGCCCAGCATCTCCTCGCCGGCGCCGACGCCGCCGCTCTCGAGTCGGTGGGGCTGTTCTCGGAGATCTTCGGGAAGGACCGGTTCTACCTCGAGGTCATGGAGCACGGGATCCCCGAGCAGCGCCGGGCCAACCAGGGCATCCTCCGCATCCGCGAGAAGACCGGGCTCAGGCTCGCCGCCACCAACGACGCCCACTACCTTCACAAGGACGACCACCAGGCCCACGACGTGCTCCTCTGCATCGGCTCGGGCAAGAAGGTGCACGAGCCCGAGCGGCTGCGCTTCGACGGCAGCGAGTTCTACCTGAAGAGCCCGGAGGAGATGGCGGCGCTGTTCCCCGACCACCCCGAGGCCCTCCACTCGACGGTCCAGATCGCGGAGATGTGCGACTTCACCCTGAAAGCGGTGGACAGTCTCCCCGCCTTCGACGTGCCCCCGGGCTTTAACATCGAGAGCTACTTCGAGAAGGTGACGCGCGACGGCTTCGCTGGGCGTCGGCAGACCCTGGAGCCCCTGGCCGAGGCCGGACGCCTCCGCCACGGGCTGAAGGACTACGAGGAGCGGCTGGAGAAGGAGATCGGGGTCATCCGACGCGTGGGCTTCTCCGGGTACTTCCTGATCGTGTGGGACTTCATGCGCTACGCCCGCGACCAGGGGATCCCCGTGGGTCCCGGACGTGGCTCTGCCGCGGGCTCCCTGGTCGCCTGGGCCCTGAGGATCACCGACATCGACCCGATCGAGAACGACCTGATCTTCGAGCGCTTCCTCAACGAGGAGCGCATCAGCCCCCCCGACATCGACATCGACTTCTGCGAGGCGCGGCGGGGGGAGGTCATCGAGTACGTCACGAAGAAGTACGGCCGGGACAATGTGGCCCAGATCATCACCTTCGGGACCATGAAGGCCAAGGCGGTGGTCCGCGACGTGGGCCGGGTGATGGACATGAGCTACGCCGAGGTCGACAGGATCGCCAAGATGATCCCCTTCGACCTCAAGATGACCCTCGAGCGGGCCCTCGAGGAGTCGCCCCCGCTGAAGGAGGCCTACCAGAAGGAGCCCCAGGTCAAGGAGCTCATCGACATCTCGAAGCGCCTGGAGGGCACCACTCGCCACGCCTCGACCCACGCCGCGGGGGTGGTGATCGCCCCCGAGCCCCTGACCGACCTCGTGCCCCTCTTCAAGAGCAACACCGGGGACGTCACCACGCAGTTCGACATGAAGGGCTGCGAGCGGATCGGCCTCCTGAAGATGGACTTCCTCGGGCTCCGTACCCTGACCCTGATCGACAACTGCGTGAAGATGATCGAGGCCCAGCTCGGGATCCACATCGATCCGGAGAAAATCCCTCTCGATGACGCCAGGACCTTCGAGCTGTTCACCCGGGGGAAGACCAGCGGCCTCTTCCAGTTCGAGTCGGACGGGATGCGCGACATCCTGCAGCGCTTCCAGCCGGACCGCCTCGAGCACCTCACCGCGCTGAACGCCCTCTACCGCCCGGGCCCCATGCAGATGATCGACGACTTCATCCGCCGCCGGCACGGGAAGACCCGCGTGACCTACGAGCACCCCTCCATGGAGCCGATCCTGAAGGAGACCTACGGCGTCATGGTCTACCAGGAGCAGGTGATGAAGATCGCCTCGGCCCTGGCGGGCTTCTCCCTCGGGGAGGCCGACATCCTGCGCAAGGCCATGGGCAAGAAGAAGGCCGAGGTCATGGGCGCGCAGATGGAGAAGTTCGTGGCCGGGTGCGCCGCGAACGGGGTGCCGGAGAAGAAGGCCCGCCGGGTCTGGTCGGTGATGGAGCAGTTCGCGGGGTACGGCTTCAACAAGTCGCACTCCGCCGCCTACGCATGGCTGGCCTACCAGACCGCCTACCTCAAGGCCAACCACCCCGCGTACTTCATGGCCGCCCTGCTGACCTCGGAGCGGGCCAACACCGACAAGATGGTCCAGTACATCGGGGAGTGCCGGGAGATGGGGATCCGGGTCCTCCCGCCCGACGTCAAGCAGTCGGACAAGTTCTTCACCGTGGTGCCCCGCCTCGGGAAGGAGGCGAGCCAGGAGACGGCGGCGGAGACGTCCGCCGACACCGACGTACGCTTCGGCCTCGCCGCCATCAAGAACGTGGGCGAAGGGGCGGTCGAGGCCATGATCGAGGCGCGGAAGGAGGGCGGTCCGTTCCGGTCGGTCTTCGACTTCTGCGACCGAGTCGACCTCCGCGCGGTGAACCGCCGGGTGGTGGAGAGCCTGGTGAAGAGCGGCTCGTTCGACTCCATCGACGAGCGGCGGTCGGCACTGTTCGCGGCCATCGACCGGGCCATGGACGCCGGGCAGAAGCGGCAGCGGGATCGGGAGCAGGGGCAGTCGAGCCTGTTCGGGATGCTGGCCCCCGAGGGCGAGGAGGAGGAGTCCTCGGAGAGGGTGCCCGACGCCCCGCCCTGGCACGAGGCCGAGCGGCTGGCCTTCGAGAAAGAGTCGCTGGGCTTCTTCATCACCGGCCATCCCCTGGAGCGGTTCCGGGACGAGCTCTCGCAGTGGGCGGACGCCACCACGGGAAGGCTGGGCGAGGTGGCGTCGAACGGCGAGGTCTCCGTGGGGGGCATCGTCACCGCCTTGCGCCTGATCAAGACCAAGAAGGGCGACCGCATGGCCACCTTCGTCCTCGAGGACCTGGAGGGCACCGTCGAATGCCTGGTGTTTCCCGAGGCCTACAAGAAGACGGCGGGGCGGCTCGCCGACGACCAGGTGGTCCTGGTGAAGGGACGGGCCGAGGCACCGGACGAGGGGCGGGCCCGCCTGCTGGCCTCGGACGTGCTGCCCCTGGAGCAGGCGAAGCTGGCCGAGGCGCGCTTCGTGACCATCCGGGTCCCGGCCGGCGGGTGGGACCGATCGAAGGGGGAGCGGCTCCGGGATATACTCGGCGCGCATCGGGGCGACTGCCCGGTGACGCTCGAGATCGTGCGCCCCGGCGCCTACGCGGTGGCCCTGGCTCCGAGCGCCGCCTACCGCGTGCGCCCTGGCAGCGTCCTGCGCGACGAGATCGAGGCGCTGCTCGGTCCCGGCGCGCTCGTGCTGTCCCGCAACGGCGAGAGGCGCCGCCCGCTCTGAGCGGCAAGGGGGAACCATGGCCACCGACTTCGAGGCGCCGCTGATCGAGCTCCAGGGGCGGATCGACGAGCTCGAGAACTGGCCGGGCGACCGGGAGAAGGAGCACGAGGCCCGTCGGCTGCGCGGGGAGCTCGACGCGCTCCGACGCGACGTCTACTCGAAGCTGACACCGTGGCAGAAGACGCTGGTGGCCCGCAACCCGAACCGGCCCTACACCCTGGACTACGTCGAGGCGCTGACGACGGACTGGACCGAGGTGCGGGGCGACCGGCGCTACGCCGACGACCCCGCCCTCGTGTGCGGGTTCGCGCTGTTCCACGGCCGACCGGTTTGCGTGGTGGGGCACCAGAAGGGGCGCGACACCAAGCAGAAGATCTACCGCAACTTCGGCATGCCCAAGCCCGAGGGGTACCGCAAGGCGCTGCGGGTGATGCAGATGGCGGCCAAGTTCTCGCGGCCGATCCTGTCCTTCGTGGACACCCCGGGGGCCTACCCTGGCATCGACGCCGAGGAGCGCGGCCAGGCCGAGGCCATCGCCTACAACCTGCGGGAGATGGCGGGCCTCCGGACCCCGATCATCGTGACCGTGACCGGCGAGGGCGGGAGCGGGGGCGCCCTGGCGGTGGCGATCGGCGACCGGGTGAACATGCTCGAGCACGCCATCTACTCGGTCATCTCTCCGGAGGGCTGCGCGTCGATCCTGTTCCGGGACTCCTCCCGGGCCGAAGAGGCCGCCATCGCGATGAAGATCACCGCCCCGGACCTCAAGGAGCGGGAGATCGTCGACGAGGTCATCCCCGAGCCGGCGGGCGGGGCCCACGTGAACCACGAGGAGCTCTTCCGGACGGTAGACGAGGTCTTCTCCCGGCAACTCGGGGAGCTGAGCGCCCTCGGCCCGGACGAGCTCCTCGAGCGGCGCTACCAGAAGTTTCGGCACATGGGTCGGCTCGGCCAGGAGTTCGAGGAGGTCGCCCCCTGAGTCGGGCAGAGGCGCGCTGGCCCCTCGCGGCCTTCGTTCTGCCTCGACGGCCGCTGACTCAAGCCGAAACGGGGGCGGGCGGTACAATGGCTGAGTGAGGCCCCCCGCCACCCGAGCCCTGCGTCGCGCCCTCCTTGGCGTCGTCCTCGTCGTCGCGGTGGCCGTGGCCTGGACCCTCCGGCGCCCCACGGCCCCGACGCCGATGGGCGACCCCCTCTCCGGCGAGCCCGCGGAGGGAACGACGATCCGGGACATGGCCGCCTCGAGCTTCGAGGGGGGCGCGCAGAAGCTCCAGGTGAAGGCCCGGGACAGCCGGCAGGAGGCCGGCGGGACGTGGCACTACGAAGGCGTGGAGGTGACCTTCCCCTTCGTGGCCCGCGAGAAGGAATCCCGCGCCACCATCACGTCGGACAAGTGCCTCTACGACCCTCATCGGGAGCAGGCCCATTTCCGCGGGAACGTGCACATGGTCACCGACGACGGCTTCGACCTCACGACCGAGAGCCTCGAGTACTTCGGCCGCGAGGGTCGGGTGGCGACGAAGGTGGAGGTGCAGTTCGCGCTGGGCACCTCCTCGGGGCGGGCTCGGGGGGCGGAGTATCGCACCGCGGACGACGTGCTGGAGCTGAAGTCGGAGGTGCGGCTGCGCTTCGAGGACGAGGACGGGGGGCCGGCCACCGAGATTGCGTCCGAGCGCGCCCGGGGATCGCGAAGGACCCGCGTCGTCAACTTCGGGGGCGGGGTCGAGGTCCGGCAGGGGGGCCGCGTCCTGCGCGCGAGGCGGCTGCAGCTGATCCTCGACGAGGAGATGGAGAGCATCCGGAGGGCGGCCGCCATCAACGATGTCGAGCTCCGGACCCGGGGGAGCGGCGACCTGGCCGGGATCGCGCTGCCCCCGGGGGGAGAGAGGGTGCTGCGATCCCGGAGGCTGAACATGGACTTTCGCCCCGGGGGAGATCTGAGCCGCGCGGTGGCCGTCAACCGGGCGGTGCTGGAGGTCCTGCCCGGGCCCGGCGACCCGCCGGAGAAGCGCCGGATCGCCGGACGCCTGATCGAGTTCGTCTTCGACGAGGAGGGCCGCCTGGTCAGGGTCCAGGGCCGCTCCGAGGGGAGGCGCCGCAACCCGGAGGCGGGACCGGTGGTGCTGACCACCGAGCCCGTCCGGGCCGGGGCCGGGGTGCCGAGACGGGTGGAGTGCCGCAGCTTCACCTGGAACCTGGACCCGGCGACGGGAGCGCTCCGGACCGCCCAGTTCAGGAAGTCCGTCGCCTTCACCGAGCCCGGGCGCAAGGGGTGGGCGGAGCGGGCCGACTACGACGAGGGCTCGCAGAAGCTGTGGCTCCGAGGCGGTGCCCCGCGCATCGTGGACGAGGGGGATGGCTCCGAGCTCCAGGCGCAGGAGATCGCGGTGGACACGGGCACGGGGGGCGTCGTCGCCATTGGAGGGGTCCGCCACGCGGTCCGTCGGGGCCCGGAGGGGGCGCAGGGCGGCATGCTCGGCGGCTCCGAGCCCGCGGTCCTGGTGTCCCGGCGCTTCGAGTACGACGCACAGCAGAAGAGGGCCTGGTACCGCGAGAATGCCCTGCTGAGGTCGGGCGAGGACGAGGTCCGCGCTCCCCTCATCGTGCTGGAGGACCCCGGGCCTGGCCAGCGCCGGCTGCAGGCGAGCGGGGGGGTGGTGTCGGTTCTGCACCCCCGGTCGTCGTCGGGCGCGGAGGCGGGGGACGAGCCGTCGGCGGGCGCGGAGGCGGAGCCGGAGCCGGTGCAGACCCGGAGCCAGGAGATGGTCTACGAGGAGGCGGCGGGCCGGGTCGTCTACACCGGAGATGTCGAGATCCGACAGGGCGACATCTTGACCCGCAGCCCGCAGGCGGTGGTGACGCTCACCGAGGGGGGCGCCGACGTCCAGAGGATCGTGGCCGGGGAGCCCGTCGAGGTCCGCCAGGGGACGCGGCGCGCCCAGGGCCGGACGGGGACCTACACCCCGGCCACCGAGACCATGGTGCTGGAAGGGGACGAGGTGGTGCTGGAGGACGTCGACCGGAGCGTGAAGGGTCGCGTTTTGACGTTCCAGGTGGGCGAGGATAGGATCCGAGTCGACGGTCAGGAGGAGGTCCGCACCGAGGCCATCTTCAAGACCAGAGAGTACCCCACCCCTTGAACGACCAGATCCTCCTGCGGGCCGAGGCCCTCACCAAGACGTACGGCCGCCGGGTGGTGGTGAACGAGGTCGACCTCTCCATCCGTCAAGGCGAGGTCGTGGGCCTGCTCGGCCCCAACGGCGCGGGAAAGACGACGACCTTCTACATGGTGGTCGGCCTCGCCCGGCCGGACAGCGGGAAGGTCTTCCTCGGCGAGGAGGACATCACCTCGCTCCCCATGTACCTGCGCGCCCGCGGGGGCATCGGGTACCTGCCCCAGGAGGCCAGCGTCTTCCGCAAGCTGACCGCGGAAGAGAACGTCCTCGCCATCCTCGAGACGCGGGGCCTGGCCGCGGGCGACCAGCACGCCCTCGCCCGGCAGCTGCTGGAGGAGCTGGGCATCCAGCCGATGGCGCGCCAGCCCGCCTACACCCTTTCCGGGGGAGAGCGCCGACGCCTGGAGATCTGCCGGGCTCTCGCCGCGCAGCCTTCCTTCATCCTCCTCGACGAGCCATTCGCCGGAATCGACCCCCTCGCCGTGATCGACATCCAGAAGATCATCGCCCACCTGCGGGAGCGTGGGATCGGCATCCTGATCACCGATCACAACGTCAGGGAGACCTTGAAAATCACCGACCGCGCCTATATTCTCAGGGACGGCCATGTCTTTCGTTCCGGCACTCCTCACGAGCTGGCGTCGGACCCCGAGGTCCGACGTGTCTATCTGGGCGAAGGCTTCCGCCTCGACGGCCGTGAGGCCTGAGGCACGCGTCGTTGCCGGAGGGTAGGGCTTGGCGATCCAGCAGAAGCTCGGCCTCTCCACCAAGCTCTCCCACCGCCTGATCCTCACGCCGTCGCTGCAGCAGGCCATCAAGCTGCTGCCGTTGACGACGCTCGAGCTGGCCGAGGTCCTCGACCAGGAGGTGATGGAGAACCCCCTCCTGGAGGAGGTGCCGGTCCAGGAGACCCTCTCGACGGAGGAGATCGCCCAGCAGGAGGCCAAGGAGGAGGCGGAGCGTCCCGACGACCCTCTCAAGGACATCGAGATCGAGAAGTTCTTCGAGGAGTACTTCGACGACGGTCGCCGGGGCAAGCCGGCGGAGGTGCCGGAGGCGCCCCCGATCGAGAACACCCTGACCGAGGCCACCGACCTCTACGACCACCTCCTGTGGCAGCTGCACATGACGGTGTCCGACGAGCTCACCACGGAGATCGGCGACGCCATCATCCAGAACCTCGACGAGGACGGAATGCTCCGCGTGCCCCTCGAGGACGTGGCCAACATGGGCCCGTACCCGATGGAGGAGGTGGAGCGGTCGCTGGGCGTCGTGCAGTCGCTGGACCCGGCGGGGGTGGGCGCTCGGGACATCACCGAGTGCCTGCGCATCCAGCTCCGGGTGCTCGGGCTCGAGGACTCGCCGGCCGACGTCATGGTCCGCGACTTCATGAAGCAGCTGCAGAGCCACCAGTACGCGGAGATCTCGAGGCAGATGGGGCTGACGTCGGAGGAGGTGGCTCACCACCTCGAGATCATCCGAGGGCTGGATCCGCGGCCGGGGAATCGTCACAGCCCGGAGAGGTCGGCGTACATCCTTCCCGACGTCTACGTGGTGAAGGAGGGCGACGACTACAAGATCGTCCTCAACGACGACGGGCTGCCCAAGCTGCGCATCAGCCCGACCTATCGTCGGATGCTCGACGAGAAGAAGGAGGGGGCGGAGGAGACGCGAGCCTACGTGAAGGACAAGCTCCGCAGCGCCCTGTGGCTGCTGAAGAGCGTCGACCAGCGACAGCGCACGATCTACAAGGTGTCGGAGTCGATCGTGCGGTACCAGCGTGCCTTTCTCGACCACGGCATCTCGCACCTGCGGCCTCTGGTGCTGCGGGACGTGGCGAGCGACATCGGGATGCACGAGTCGACGGTGTCACGGGTGGTGGCCAACAAGTACATGCACACGCCCCGCGGGGTCCTGGAGCTGCGCTTCTTCTTCCACAGCGGCATCACCTCCGCGATGGGAGAGGCGGTGAGCTCGGTCACGATCAAGCAGCGCATCCGCAAGATGATCGAGGAGGAGGACGCCTCGCGTCCGCTCTCCGACTCCCGCATCGCCGCCATCCTCGACAGGGAGGGTCTTCCCCTGGCCCGGCGCACGGTGGCCAAGTACCGGGAGGAGCTCCGCATCCCACCCTCGAATCTCAGGAAGACGGTCCACTGAGTCCGAGACCGCGGCCCCGGCGGGGAGGAGGACGGATGAAGATCGAGTTCACGGGTCGGCAGACGGAGATCTCCAGCGAGGTGCGGCGGCTCGCCGAGCGGAAGCTCGAGAAGGTCGCCCGGGTGCTGCCTGGCGTGACCCGTGCCCACGTGATCCTGACCGCGGACAAGCACCGTCAGATCGCCGAGGTGAGCGCGCACTCGCGCAACCTGGACCTGACCGCGGTGGAGGAGAGCACCAACCCGCGCTTGTCGGTGTCGAGCGCCATGGAAAAGCTCCTGCGTCAGGCCCAGCGCCAGCAGCAGAAGCGGCGGGGACGCAAGGGCGCGTCGTCCGCCCGGAGACCGGCTCCCGCCGCTCAGGCTCGGCCGGGCTCCCTGGAGGACGAGGAGCCGTCGGCGCCGCGGGTCATCCGCAACCGCCGTCGCGCGGTCAAGCCCATGACCCTCGACGAGGCCACCCTGGAGATGGAGGCCCGGGCCGAGGGCGTGCTCGTCTTCCGCGACGCCGCCAGCGAGCGGATGAGGATCCTCTACCGCCGGGAGGACGGGAACCTGGGGCTCATCGAGCCCGAGGCCTGATGCCCCGCCGCTCGAAGCGGGAGGAGGAGCCGCTGCCGCTGGCGTCGGCGGAGGGTCCGGGGGTGCCGGTGGCGGAGATGCTGGAGGAGGCGGCCGCCGGCCTCCAGCTCGAGCTCGTGGCCGGGCAGCTCGGCCTCGACCACCGTGTGCACCTCGCCCGCGTGCAGCGCCCGGGCCTGGCCCTCACCGGCTACACCGACTACGTTCGCTACGGGCGTGTGCAGATCGTGGGCAGCAGCGAGATCGGCTACCTGCGGAAGCTGACGCCCCGTCGTCGGTCGGCCATCCTGGCCCGGCTGTGCCGCTGCCGGATCACCTGCTTCGTGGTGACGAAGGCCCTCACCCCGCCCCGGGAGCTGATGAACGCGGCGGAGGCCGGGGGCATCCCCCTGCTCACCACCCCTCTCGAGTCGACGACGTTCATCAAGCTCCTTTCCGCGTTCCTCGAGGATCGCCTGGCCACCCGCCTGCACCTCCACGGGGTGCTCCTGGACGTCTTCGGGGTCGGCGCCCTCATCCTGGGCGACAGCGGGATCGGCAAGTCCGAGTGCGCCCTCGACCTGATCGACCGGGGCCATCGCCTGGTCGCGGACGACGTGGTGGAGGTCAAGAAGAAGGGCGACCTCGTCGTGGGGGCCTCGCCCGACCTCACCCGCTACCACATGGAGCTGCGTGGCCTCGGGGTCCTCAACATCAGGGACATGTACGGCGTGTCGTCCATCAGCCTCTCCAAGCAGATCGGGCTCGTGATCCATCTCGAGCGCTGGCAGGAAGGCCAGGAGTACGATCGGCTGGGGCTGCAGCGACGAGACCTTCATGATCCTGGGGATCGAGAAGCCGCTCGTCCGCATGCCGGTGGCCCCGGGGCGGAACATCGCGCTCCTCGTCGAGGTGGCGGCGCGCAACCAGCTGCTCCGCAAGGGAGGATACGACGCCGCCCGCCGCTTCGTGGAGCAGGTCGATGCCATGGTGGCATCACCGGCGCCGAAGAGGCGGTCGGCGGGCGGCAAGCCCCGATCCCGGGCCAGGAAGCGGACGTGAGCCAGAAGGGAGTCACCGGGCCTCAGCTGCTGGTGATCACCGGCCTGTCCGGCTCGGGCAAGACCCACGTGTCCCGGGGTCTGGAGGACGTGGGCTGGTTCTGCGTCGACAACCTGCCCACTCCCATGGTGCCCTCGTTCGCGCGTCTCATCGAGCGCTCTCCGGAGCTGCGGCGCTCCGCTCTCGTGGTCGACGTGCGCGAGCGGGGCTTCCCGGAGGCCTTTCCCTCCGTGTACCGGGACCTGAAGGCGAACCTGGAGGCCACGAGCCTCCTGTTCCTCGAAGCGGACGATCGGACGCTGGTGAGGCGCTTCAGCGAGACCCGTCGTCCCCACCCCCTCTCCGGGGCCGACCCGGCCATCGAGGGGATCCGGGCCGAGCGCGAGGCCCTGCGCCCCATTCGGAAGATGGCGGACATCATCCTCGACACCTCGCGCTTCACCGTGCACCAGCTCCGGGACTACGTGCGCGAGCGCTACGACGTCCGGGCCGAGGGGGGCCGGATGGTGGTGTCGGTCCTCTCGTTCGGCTTCAAGTACGGGGTGCCGGCGGAGGCGGACCTGGTCTTCGACGCCCGCTTCCTCCCGAACCCGAACTTCGTGCCGCGCCTCAAGCGGCTGACCGGCGACGACGCCCGCGTGGTGCGCTACCTGGAGGAGCAGCCGGACACCGGAGGCTTCCTGCGGCGGATCCAGTCCCTGGTGGGCTTCGTGCTCCCGCGGCACGAGAAGGAGGGGAGGACCTACGTGACCATCGCCATCGGGTGCACCGGCGGACGTCACCGCTCGGTGATGCTCGCCAACGAGCTCGGGGCGGCGGTGGAGAAGAAGGGGTACCCGGTGCGGGTCTACCACCGGGACGTGAAGGAGGGGTGAGGAGATGATCGGCCTCGTGGTGGTGACGCACGGACAGGTGGCGGAGGAGCTGGTCAACGCCGCGCGCACGATCGTGGGGGAGATCCCTGCCATCGTCGCGGTCTCGATCGGCTGGGGAGACGATCCCGCCGCCGCCAACGCCGCCATCGAGAAGGGGCTCGAGGACGTGGGAGGGGGAGAGGCCCTCATACTCACCGACATGTTCGGGGGCACGCCCACCAACCTGAGCCTGCCCTATCTCTCGTCGGAGGTGGAGATCGTCACCGGGGTGAACCTCCCCATGCTCATCAAGGCGAGCGGTCTGCGCGAGGGTGTTCTCCCCCACGTGGCGCGGGAGGTCAGGGACCAGGGGAAGGACGCGATCTACGTGGCGAGCGAGATCCTGGAGGACAGGTGATCCGACGCACGGTGAGGATCCAGAACCGTCTGGGTCTCCACGCCCGCGCCGCCGCCCGCTTCGTGCACACCGCCGCGCGATTCGAGTCCCGGGTGACGGCGGGGCGGGACGGGCGGGTGATGGACGGAAAGTCCATCCTCGGTATCCTCCTTCTCGGGGCGTCGCGGGGAACGACGATCGAGATCACGGCCGAGGGGAGCGACGAGGCGGCGGCCATCGAGGCCCTGGTGACCCTCGTCGAGAGCCACTTCGGAGAGGGCGAGTGAACAGGCTGAAGGGCACCGCGGTGTCGCCGGGAATCGCGGTGGGGCGGGCGCTCATCGTGGAGCGGGACGCGGTGCCGGTGTTTCGCCTCTCGCTCGGCCCGGAGGCGGTGGGAGGCGAGGTCGCGCGACTGGAGATGGCCCTCGAGGGCTCCCGCGAGCAGCTGCGCGCGGTGAAGGATCGCCTCTCCCGCGAGGTCGGGACGCCCCACGCCTACATCTTCGACGCCCACCTGCTGATGCTGGACGACCCCCTGCTGCGCGAGCGGGCGGTGGAGGTCGTGCAGACCGAGCGGGTGAACGCGGAGTGGGCGCTGCGGACGGTGTCGGACGAGCTGCACGAGCTGTTCGACCAGTTCTCCGACGAGTACCTCCGGGAGCGGAGCACCGACCTCGACGACGTCATCGGGCGCGTGCAGCTCAATCTGCGGGGCTCGCCGGAGGCCCCCTCGCTGGAGCGCCTGCCCGGCCCCGTCGTCCTCGTGGCGAGCGACCTGGCCCCCTCCGAGGCGGCGGAGCTGGACTGGGACAAGGTGCTGGCGGTGGCCACGGACGTGGGCTCTTCGACGTACCACACCGCCATCATCGCCCGCTCCCTCGGCATCCCGGCGGTGGTGGGCCTGAAGGACGCGACCCGGCAGACACCGTCCGGAAGCCTGGTGGTCGTCGACGGGACCCGGGGAGAGCTCGTGGTGGAGCCCACCGACTCTGCCCTGGAGGAGCTCCGGGTCGTCCAGGAGCAGTTTCGCCGGGAAGACGAGCGGCTGCGCACCACCCGCGAGCTGCCCGCCTGCACCGAAGACGGGGTGGACGTGCGGCTCGAGGCGAACGTCGAGTTCCTGGAGGAGGCGGCCACGGGACGACTCTACGGGGCCGAGGGCATCGGTCTGTTCCGCTCCGAGTACCTGCTCGGCCGCGGCCTGCCCTGGCCCACCGAGGACCAGCAGCTGGACGTCTACCGGCGACTCCTCGAGCAGATGCACCCGCACCCGGTGACCGTCCGCACCTGGGATATCGGGCTCGAGGCGCTGGGAGTGGTCAGCGCCGCCGGCCCCAACCCGGCCCTGGGCGAGCGCGCGCTGCGCCTGCTCCGGCGGTCACCCGAGCCTCTTCCGGGTCCAGCTGCGGGCGCTCCTGCGCGCCGGAGAGCACGGGCCGGTGCGGATCATGTTCCCCTTCGTGGGGGGCGTGCGCGACCTGCGCCTCGCGCTCGCCCTCCTCGAGGAGGCACGGGAGGAGCTCCGCCGGGCGGGCGTGCCCTTCCGGGAGGACGTTCCGGTGGGGATCAACCTCGAGGTTCCCAGCGCCGCGGTCGTGGCCGACCTCCTCGCCCCCGAGGTGGACTTCTTCAGCGTGGGGACGAACGACCTCATCCAGTACCTGCTCGCGGTGGACCGGACGGACCCTCGAGTCTCCGGCCTGTACGAGCCGCTTCACCCCGCCGTGATGCGGACGCTGGCGCAGATCGCGACGGCGGCGCGGGCCTACGACCGCCCGTTGTCGGTCTGCGGCGAGATGGCGGGCCAGCCCCTCGAGGCCGTTCTCCTGGTGGGGCTCGGCTTCCGTGAGCTCTCGATGGCCCCCTCGGCCATCCCCCGGGTCAAGGAGGCGGTGCGGGCGGTGCGGGAGACCGACGCGCGGCGGCTGGCCGAGCACTGCCTCTCGCTCCGGACCTGCGACGACATCGTCCGGTTCGTGCAGCAGGAGCTGCCGGAGGCGGCGGCGGCGAGCTCGAGGGCGCCGGCCTCGTAGCGCTCAGTAGCGCGCCAGGTCCCGCATGGCCGCGGCGAGGTCGCCGACCTGGGGCAGGATCGCCTCCTCCAGCGCCGGGTGGTAGCCGACGAAGGTGTCCAGGGCTCCCACCCGACGCACGGGCGCGTCGAGGTACTCGAAGAGGTCGGAGCCGATGCGTGCCGCGATCTCCGCGCCGTAGCCCCAGGACCGGGAGTCCTCGTGGGCGACCAGGACCTTGCCCGTCTTCCGCACGCTCGAGGCGATGGCCTCCCAGTCGTAGGGACTCAGGGTCCTGAGGTCCAGGATCTCGACGTCGATGCCGTCGTCGGCGGCCTGCCGGGCCGCCACCAGGGAGCGTTGGACGAGGGCGCCGTAGGTGACGACGGTCAGGTCCCGCCCCTCCCGGACGCGGGCGGCCCGGCCGAAGGGGATCATGAAGTCGGGACCGGGGTAGGCGCCCTTGTTGTGCACCTGCCGGTAGAGGTGCTTGTGCTCCAGGAACAGGACGGGGTCCTCGCAGCGGATGGCGGTGCGGAGAAGGCCGTTGGCGTCCCGGGCGTTCGAGGGGATCACCACCCTCAGCCCGGGGATGTGGGTGAAGAGGACCTCCCCGCACTGGCTGTGGTAGACCGCCCCTCCCTGCAGGTACCCGCCGTAGGTCACCCGGATGACCACCGGGCAGGCGAAGGCGCCGTTGGAGCGCCAGCGGATGAGGGACAGCTCGCTGCGGATCTGCATGAAGGCCGGCCAGATGTAGTCGAAGAACTGGACCTCGACCACCGGCTTGAGGCCCCGCACCGCCATCCCGATTCCCCGACCGACGATGGCCGCCTCGGCCAGGGGGGTGTTGTAGACACGCCTGGAGCCGTGGCGTCGCTGGAGGCCGTGGGTGACCTTGAAGACCCCACCCTTGCCCTTGACCTCCTCCAGGCTGCCTTCCCGCGAGCAGTCGGCCACGTCTTCGCCGAGGACCACGAGGCGCGGGTCACGGCTCATCTCGTCGTGGAGACACGCGTTGAGCAGATCCACCATCGTCTTGGCGGGGCCGTCGGAGGCGGGCTCGCTCGCGAAGGCGGCCGAGCACGGGTCCACCGTCTCCGAGTAGACGTGGCGGGTGGCGCTCGCCCCGTCGGGGGGCGGAGCGGCGAGGGCGGCCTCGGTGGCCGCGGCGATCTCCCGGTCGACCTCCTCGCGCAGGCCCTGCAGCTCCTCCTCGGTGCCCAGGCCCTCGGTCCGGAGCATCTCGGGAAACGTGGTCAGGGGGTCGCGCCGGGCGTCCGCCTCCCGCTCCGAGGCGGACCGGTAGAGGGCCTCGTTGTCGGACAGCGAGTGCGAGTAGGGCCGGATGACCTTCGCGTGGACGAGGGCGGGGCCCTGACCGGCGCGGCACCAGGCCGCGGCTTCGCTGAGGACACCGAGGCTGGCCACCGGGTCGCACCCGTCCACCTCGCGCACCAGGAGGTTCGGGAAGGAGCGGAGGAGCTTCGAGATGCTTCCCCCCGCGGTCTGGACCTCGACGGGGACGGAGATGGCGTAGCCGTTGTCCTGAATCAAGTAGAGGACGGGGAGGCGCAGGTTCGTGGAGGCGTTGAGGCTCTCCCAGAACTCGCCCTCGGAGGTCGTGCCGTCCCCCGCGGAGCAGAGGACGACCTCGTCGTCGGCGAAGGGGGGCGGCGGGGCGTGGGGGACGAGCCCGGCCCGGAGGTGGAGGCCCCCCTCGGCACAGCCCGCGGCCTGGACGAACTGCGTCCCTGTCGGTGACGAGGTCGTCACCACGTGGAGACCGGGGTGCCCCCAGTGCGAGGGCATCTGCCTTCCCCCCGAGCTGGGATCGTCCCTCGATCCCACCGCGCCCAGCAGCATCTCGAGGGGCGTCATCCCCAGCTGGAGGAGAAGCGCCCGGTCCCGGTAGTAGGGGTAGAACCAGTCGTGCCCGGGCCGGAGGACCATCCCCGCCGCCACCTGGACGGCCTCGTGTCCGGCCCCGCTGATCTGGAAGAAGGCGCGGTTCTGGCGCTTGAGCTGGATCTCCTTGTCGTCGATCCGCCGGGAGAGGTACATCGTGCGGTAGATCGAGAGGAGCGTCTCGCGGTTGAGACGGAGCCGACGGTCGACCGACGGTGACGCCACACCCTCTCCTCGGGAACACTCCGCGCCGGCAGGCGGCTACGGGCAGGACAATTGCGCCATTTTACTCCAGGCGAACGAGAGGGGCCAGGCTGTCACGGCGCGATTCCGTCCGTTGGCGCGGTGATCGCGACGCCTTTCGTCCTCCGTTCCCGTGTTCTCCCCGCCCTGTGGCCTTGGCCCCGGTCTTCCGCCTCTCCCCCTGGGCCGCACAGGACGGCGGCCCGTCTCGCGCGCCGCTGCCGCCTCGCCTCTACGGCCTCAACAGGTCCCAGAGGAAGCGGGGGCCGAGGGCGGTGCGGGCGGGGACGAAGTCGCCGGCGACGGCGACCAGGCGGTCGGCGAGGTCGGGGCGGCGCCCCAGGCGGCGGGCCATGAGGTTGGCCGCGTCCGGCCACCCGACGGCGACCTGGAGGAGGCGGTTGAAGCGGAACTTGTCGCGCGTGGCGGCCCGACGGGCACCCTCGTAGGCCATCAGGCGCCCGCAGACGCCCCGGGTCGCGTCGTGGGCCCCCAGGGCCTCGGAGATGGCGTGGGCGGCCATCTCGGCCGTCCGCAGGGCCAGCGTGATGCCCTCCCCGGTGAAGGGGTCGTAGAAGCCGGCGGCGTCGCCCACGAGCAGGGCCCCGGGGGCGGCCACCGCTCGCGCCTCGACCGCCAGGGGCCCGATGGCCCGCGGGGGTTCCACCAGGTGCCCCGACTCCAGGCGTTCGGAGAGGCGGGGCCAGCGTCGCCTCAGGGCGACGCGGTAGAAGCCCTCGAGGTCCCCACCGGCGGGCGCCATCTCGTGCCGGGGGAGGACGAAGGCGACGTTGGCGAAGGTGGCGGACAGCGGGGCGACCCCGCAGTAGCCCCCGCCGCCGACGTGCATCTCCCCGTGCTCGCTCAGACCCTCCACACCCTGCCAGTGGCCACGGACGGCGAACCGGCGGAGGCGGGGATGGGGGCGCCGCAGACGGAGCTGGGTCGCGACGACGCTGTCACGGCCGTCCGCGCCGACCACGAGGCGTGCGGTCCAGGGCCGGCGGCCCCCGTCCGGGCCTTCGGCCCCGACCCCCTCGACGACCCCCCCCCGCCGGAGCAGCCCGGTCACCCGGGTCCCCTCGTGGACCTCGGTGCCCAGGGCTCGGGCCTGAGCGAGGAGCGCCGCGTCGAGGTCCCGACGCCGGGCGGCGAATCCGCGTCGGTCCCGGGGATAGCGTCCCTGGAAGCTGGTCCCATCCGGAGAGGTGAGCCGCATCCCGGCCAGGGGGTGGGGCCGGATCTGGCGCACCCGCTCCGCCGCGCCCATCGTCTCGAGGAGAGGCCAGGCGTGGGGGGAGACCGCCTCCCCGCAGACCTTGTCCCGGGGGAAGCGGGCGGCGTCGAAGAGGACGACCTCGTGTCCGCGCTGGCGGAGGAAGCACGCGAGGGCAGAGCCGGCGGGACCGCCCCCGACGATGGCCACGTCGTGTCGCCTCGAGGTCGTCTCCACTCTCAGTGGCCCCCGGGGCGAACGGCCACGGCGAGAAGCCGATAGGGGAAGCAGCGGTGGATGCGGACGTGGGGGAGGCCCGCCTCCTCGAAGGAAGCCTCCAGCTCCCCGGGGCGAAAGCCCCTTCGGAGGGAGACCAGTCCGTCGTGAACGCTGACGCCGCTTCGAAAGAGGAGGGGAAAGAGGGCCTGGCCGAACAGGTGCGGCACCACCGCGCGGTGGAGGTCGCTCACCACCAGGGCGCGCCGGGCCAGACGGTAGAGGCTGCGCAGGACGGGAACCACCTCGTCGAGGTGATGGAGGAGGAGCGACGCCGTCACGACGTCGAAGGAGGACTCGGCGAAGGGGAGGGCCGCCACGTCGGCGACCACGGGGCGGACCTCGGCCGGGGTGCCCCGCAGGTGGGCGAGCTTCACGTCCA
>CAWKAS010000014.1:0-216141 GCA_963847655.1 uncultured Acidobacteriota bacterium
GACCGACGGCGAGAGCCGGGGAGGGGAGCCGGGCGAGAAGGAAGGCGGGGAGATCGGCAGACCCGCAGCCGACGTCGAGCAGGGTCCCCCCTGCCTGGAGGTGCGGCCGGACGGCGGCCAGGAGACGGTGTCGAGCGCCCAGCCAGCGATTGACGAGACGCAGATCGCCCAGGCTGCGGAGGGTCTCGCCCTCGGGCACCCCGGTGTCGAGGAGCTCCGGCTCCGTGGACCGCCGCCGCAGATCGGGAAGGCCGGGGACTCTCAAGGGAACTCGAGGAGGGCCAGCTCCGCCGCGAATCCCGGGCCGAACGCCCCGAGCAGCCCCCGGGCCCCCGGCGGCGGCCGGTGTCGCTTCAGGATCTCGTCCAGAACGAACAGCACCGTGACCGAGCTCATGTTCCCGTGCTCGGCCAGCACCGCCTCGGTGGGGGCGAGGTCCTCGGGCCTCAGGCCCAGCCGCTCGCTCATCACCTCGATGACCCTGCGGCCCCCGGGGTGCAGGATCCACCGCGCGATGTCCCCCCGCGCGAGGCCGCGTGGGGCCAGGAAGCCCTCGACGGCGGGGACGATCTCCCGGCGCACGAAGGGAGCGAGCTCGCGGTCGAGGACGATCTGGAGTCCCTGGTTCCTGAGCTCGAAGCCCATGAGGTGGGTGGTGCCGGGGAAGAAGACGCTGTCCGCCTCGCCCACGTGCGCCAAGCCCCCTCGGGCTCTCGGGTGTGCGGACCCCACGAGGACGGCGGCGGCCCCGCCGTCGCCGAAGATCGCGCTGGACACGATGTTCGTGGGCGAGCGGTCCCACCTCTGGAAGGTCAGGCTGGACAGCTCGAGGGCGAGGAGGAGGACGACGCGGTCGGGGTGAGCGGCGAGGTAGTCGGCGGCTCGGGCCAGGCCCACGACCCCGCCCGCGCAGCCGGCCTCGGTGATGGGAAGCCGGCCGAGGCGCGGGCCCATGCCCAGGGCGTTGGCCACGTGGGCGTCGATGGCGGGGATCATGAAGCCGGTGCAGGACACGCTGACCACGAAGTCGACCTCGCCGGGAGCGAGGGCGGCGGCCTCGAGGGTGCGACGGGCCAGAGCGGTGGACGCGGCGCAGGCGATCTCGCGGAAGCGGCGGTTCTGGGTCTCGAAGTCGGCGGGGTGGAAGACCTCTTCGATGGGCACGACGCTGGCGCGCCGGTTGACGCCGGCGGTCGAGTAGACAGAGAGGAGACGGCGCGAGGTGGCGCTGGGCTCCTCCTCGAGCCACTCGCGGACCCAGCGCTCCACGACGTCCTGGTCGTAGCGGTAGGGGGGGAGGTAGCGCTCGAGGGCGAGGAGGGTGGGCATGGTGCTGGGGAAGAGAAGACCCGATCAGGATAGCGTATCGCCCTGACGCATCGCCATCTCGACCCTGACGCATCGCCATCTCGACGTGGTCGCGATGATGGCGATGCCAAAGAGGCGCGGTGGGCTCATAGCGGACGGAACGGAAACGGAGAGGCCCCTAGAGAACGGGGAACGGGGAACGGGGAACGGAGAACGGAATGCATCGCCATCAGGGCGCGAACGGCGAGATGGCGATGCTAGAAGGGAACATCGTCGTCGGTGGCCTGGAAGCCCTCGCCACCTTCTTCGCTGGGGGGACCTTCCGGGGGGCCGCCGCTGCTGCGACCGCCACCGCCCTCGCCACGCCCGCCGAGCATCACGAGGCGAGAGTTCGGGCCGCTGACCCGGATGCGCGTCGTGTTCCGCTTGTTCCCGTCCTTGTCCGTCCACTCCTCGTAGCGGATCTGGCCCTCGATGTACACGGACCTTCCCTTGGTCAGGTAGTCGCGCACCACCTGGGCGGTCTTGCCGAAGACCTCCACGCGGTGCCACTCCGTCCGCTCCTGCTTCTCCCCCGACTTGCTCGTCCACCGCTCGGAGGTGGCGAGGGAGAAGTTGGCGATCGGCTCGCCGGACTGGGTGTAGCGGATCTCGGGGTCGCGCCCGAGGTTGCCGATCAGGATCGCCTTGTTGACGCTCGCCATGCTTCCTCTCTCTTCAGACTGCGGCTCACGGGTTCAGGGGTTGAGCCTCTCCCGCGCGATGCGCGCGGCCGGGGAGGTGGGGTAGCGGTCGACCACGTACCGGTACTCGACCAGGGCCTGGCTGCGCCGCCCCAGCCTCTCGAGGGCCATGCCCTTCTTGACGCGTCCGTCGGGCAGCTTGTCGCTCGAGGGATGGTCCCGGAAGAGGGTGTTCCAGGCCTCGATGGCCTCGGCGTACTCCTTCTTTCCGTACAGGCACTCCCCGATCCAGTACTGGGCGTTGTCGGTGAAGTCGGTGTCCGGGTAGTTGGCCATGTACGCCTTGAAGCCCTCGATCGCCAGGTCGTAGTTGCCCCGGGCGAAGTCGGCGTAGGCCTGGCTGTAGAGCTCGCGCGGAGCCGGCACCGGCGCGGCGGGCTCGCCGGTGAGGGGATCGACGCCCCCGGCCTCCGGGACCTCGGTCAGGCCGGCTCCGGCGGCCACCGGCGCGGCCACGTTGCCGGCGACGCGGAGGGCGTCGAGCTGCTCCGTGACCTGGGAGACCCGGTCTCCCAGGTCCCTCATGCTGGTGAGGATGGCCTCGTCCTGCTGGTGCCCCTCGTCGAGGGCGCGGGTGAGGAGGGCGTTCTGCTCGGCGATGAGCTCGGTCAGGCGCCTCAGCTCGATGAGGTTCTCCGCGGCCTTGCGCTGCATGTCGGCGATCTGCCCCTGCAGGGCCGTGACCTGGACCTGCAGGCGTTGACAGTCCTTGTCGGCCCGGGCCGCGGGCGCGGCGGCGACGAGCAGGGCGGTCAGAAGTGCGATTCGTTTCATGAGGGAAGCTCCTCCGGCGAGTGGAGGCTCCGATGATATCAGACGAAGCGGGGCGGGAGGCGCCGCTACGACGAGACCGAGAAGTGCGCTCGCCGGTTCTTCGCGTAGGCCTCCTCGGTGTCCGAAGGGTCGAGGGGGCTGCTCCTTCCCGTAGGAGACCGTGCGCAGCCGCTCGGCGGCGACGCCGAGGCTCGACGAGGTAGTCCCAGACCGCACGAGCGCGCTGCTCGCCCAGGGCCAGGTTGTACTCCGTCGTGCCCCGCTTGTCGCAGTGCCCCTCGATGGTGAGGCGGACGTCGCGCCGGCTCTGCAGCCAGAGGGCGTGCTTCTCGAGGGTGGCCCGGGCCGACTCGGTGAGGGTGGAGCTGTCGTACTGGAAGTGGACGTCGGCGAGGGGGCTGCCCTGCTCGTAGGTCGACGCGTAGTCGCTGTCGAGATCGGAGCCGGTGGCGTACTCACCCTCCATCGCCACCACGTCGGGGCCCTCGTCGACGGGCTGGGTGGGCATGGTGTCGTCGAGCTCGGACCCGGCAACGGGGGGCGGGGGCGGCGCGCCCGCCAGGGCCGGGCGGTCTCTTCTTCCCCCCGCAGGCGGCGAGGGAGAGACAGGCGGCGAGCACGATCAGGCTCGCGAGGTGGCGGCGGCGGACGAGCGACATGGATCCTCCTCGGATCGACGGTTTCATGGTCCCCAGTCGGGCTGGACGTTGTTGCCCGCTCCGGTGGCCAGTCTCTGGATGGAGCGACCCTCCCGGTCCGAGATCGTGATCGCCCAGGTGCCGCTGCGCTCGCAGGAGAACACGAGGTGGCGGCCGTTCGGCGCCCACGAGGGGTACTCGCAGGAGCCGTGGCCCTGGGTGATCTGACGGACCTGCCGGGTGGCCAGGTCGATGACCGCGATGTCGAAGCCCCCGGACTCGAGCCGGGCGGTGTAGGCGATCTCGCCGTACTGCCCGGCCGGGCTCCAGGCGCAGCCATCGTTGTAGTTGCCGACGGTCGTGAGCCGACGGACGTTGAGGCCCTCGGCGCTCATGACCCACAGCTGGGGGGTGCCCGTCCGGTTCGAGGTGAAGGCGATCTCCTGCCCGGTCGGGCTCCAGCAGGGAGCGGTGTCGGAGGCCCGCGTCTGCGTCAGCCGCCGGGGGTCGCTGCCGTCGGCGTTCGCGACCCAGATGTCCATGTTGCCGTCGCGGTTGCTGGCGAAGGCGAGCTTCTCGCCGTCCGGGCTGAAGGTGGGGGCGAAGGCCTGGGAGTTCTCACGCTCCCTGGTGAGGTTGGGTTCGCTCTTGCCCTCGAAGATGCGGGCGAGGTAGATGACGGGCGTGCCGCGTCGGTAGGACACGTAGGCGAGGGAGGTGCCGTCGGGCGACCACGCGGGAAGGATGTTCAGCGACCCGTTGACGGTGACGCGGCGGGGGTTGAATCCGTCGTAGTCGACGATGTAGAGCTCCTTCGACGGGCGCTCGGCGGTGGAGTCGCGGTCGGAGGCGAAGGCGATGCGGGTCCGCGCGACACCCTGGTACTGGGTGAGGGTCATGATGTCGTCCGAGGCCTGGTGGGCGAAGACCCGGGGGTTGTCCGCCTTGCCGGAGTACCGCCGGGCGAGCATGGTCTGCCCGGAGTCCACGAAGTAGACGCGCACCTCGACGGTGAGCTCGTCGCCGGAGAGCCCGGCGCGGGTCACGACGAGGATCCGCGCCCCGATGCCCTGCCAGTCCTCGAAGTTCGGGGCCTCGGGATCGAGGGGCGGGATCGCGGTGAGGAGGCTGTCCGGGACGAACTGGAAGAGCCCCGGGAACCGGAGGTCGTTGCGCAGCACCTGGGTGATGGTGCGGCAGGCCGCCTCGGCGCGCTCGTCCCGTGTCCGGGGCACGCACTCGGGGACCGCGAACCTCGGGGTGACGCCGCCGATCACGATCTGCTCGACCGGCTCCTGGGGCGTCGAGCCCAGCCGGGCCCCGCCCGCCCCCGGCGAGCAGCGCGACGAGCGCGAGGAGGGCCCTCCTAGCCCTCGGTCGGGCGGAAGACGGCCTGGATGGTCTTGCGGTTCGTTCCATACTGCCTCGGGAGGGGGCCAAACGGCGCGGCGTTCAGGATCGCTCGTTTGGCGGCCATGTCCAGGAGCGACGCGCCGCTCGGCTGGGAGACCTCGACGTCGGTCACGCTGCCGTCGGCCAGGATGGTGAACGTCACCCCGATCGGGTGGTTGAAGCCGGACTTGATCTGCTGGTTCCACAGGCTCCAGATCTTCTGCTGCACCCCGGCCAGGTACCAGTCGCCGCCGGTGTCGGTGCCGTCGGGAACGCCGGGGCCGGGGGGCCCGAACTCGAGCCCGGGAGTGGCGGTGGTGGTCGCGCCGCCGGAGGGCGCCGCCCTCGTGGCGGGGGCGCGAGGAGGCGGTGTGGCCCGGGGTGAGCGACGCCGCGAGTCCGGCTCGGGCAGGGCGTCCGGCGGTGGCGCCTGCTCCCGCGGGCGGCTTGAGCACCTTGGGCGGCGGCGCGGGAGCGGTCTCCACCGGCTCCGGCTCGACCTCCGGCTCTGGGCTCGGTCGCCGCCGGCGGCGTGGTGGCCCGGGGCGATCCGCCCCCGCCCCGGGGAAGCGCCACCACCGTGAACCGTCGGAGACCTGCAGCAGGGGCTCGCGGGGCAGGAGCAGGGGTGCAGCGACCGCCACCGCGATGAGAACGAAGTGGCCGGTGAGGGAGACGAAGAACGAGCTCGAGAGCCCGGCGTCGAGGCGTGCCCGCTCGACGATCACCCGGTCGACGGCCTCGTTCACCGGGCCTTCTCCTCGGGCAGCTGGTAGACGAAGCCGATGCGGTTGATCCCGGCCGTCTTGATCACGTCGACGACGCGGATGACCTCGGCCGTAGCGCAGGCTCTCGTCGGCGGCCAGGTAGACCACGGGGTTGGCGTTGCCTGCGGTCATGGCACGCAGTTGATCCTCGAGGAGGACGATGTTGACCACCTTGTCGCTGACGAAGATCTGGCCGTCGGCCCTCACCGAGACCGTGATGCGGTCCTGGGAGGCGATCTGCGGCTGATCGGCCACGGGCAGGGAGACGTCGATGCCCCGGCTCATCATCGGCGCGGTGACCATGAAGACCAGGAGCAGCACCAGCACCACGTCCACCATGGGGGTGACGTTGATCTCGCCCATCATGGGGGATCCGCGGCGCGAACGGAGGCCGCGGTAGAAGGAGCCCGCGTTGCTCTCGCCGCTTGCTTTCACCTACACCCTCTGACGCGCGGCCACGCTGCCGGGTTCCGCGGATGGAGAGTCGAATGCAGCCATGGCCGCAGAACCCGGCACTACGTGAAGTTCCGCTCGACGATGTTCAGGAACTCGAGGGCGAAGTCGTCCATCATCGAGTTCAGGACCTTCACGCGGCTGGCGATAGTGGTTGTAGAAGACCGCCGCCGGGATCGCGGCGAACAGGCCCATCGCGGTGGTGACCAGCGCCTCCGAGATGCCAGGCGCCACGACCGTCAGGTTGGCCGAGCCCATCCTGCCGATGTCGGCGAAGGCGGTCATGATGCCCCAGGTCGTGCCGAAGAGGCCGATGAAGGGCGTCACCGACGCGGTGGTGGCGAGGAAGCTGAGCCGCCGCTCCAGGCGCGTCACCTCCCCGGTGGCGGCGCGGGCGAGCGAGCGCGAGAGCGACTCGAGGCTGCGCACCACGCGGGCGCTCGCTCGCCCTCGCCGCGACCCGAGCGGACCTGCTGGTTCACCTCGACGTAGCCGGCCTGGAACACGCCCACCAGGGGGCTGGCCTTGAGCTGGGGCGAGACCGAGTTCACCTCGGAGAACTTCGTGCTCTTCCGGAAGACGCGCAGGAAGGTGTCCGACTGCGCTCGGGCGCGGTGCAGCACCAGGCCCTTGTAGACGATGATCGCCCACGAGACGAGAGAGAAGATCAGGAGGGTGACGAGGACGGCGCGGGCCACCCCGCCACTGTGGGCGATGAGGCCGGCGACGCCTCCGGAGAACGCCTCGGGCCGGGCCTGGGCCAGAAGGAGCGCGAGGAGCAAGGACACCTCTCTAAGTTGCGTTAACGTTTGAGAATCCCACAACAGCTTGTGGTTGTCAAACAACCGGACGCACCACTCCATTGTGAGGTCCCCACCTGTCCTTGAGACGTGTCATCATGCATTTACAGTTGGCTTCGGGTTGTGCTATTCTCGCCGTTCGCCCTCGCCGTATGCTTAAGTTATTACGTATCAACAACATCGCGCTGATCCCCACCCTGGAGCTCGAGCTGGGCCCGGGTCTCACCCTCCTGACCGGGGAGACCGGGGCCGGGAAGTCGATCCTGATCGACGCCCTCGGGCTGCTCCTCGGTCGGCGGGCCTCCGCCGATCTCATCCGCTCGGGCGAGGAGCGGGCGGTGGTAGAGGCCGTCGTCGAGTGGGAGGACGCCGCGGCGCGGCTCGAGACCCACGGCCTGCCCCTCGACGGGAACGAGGTGGTCCTGCGGCGGGAGATCCAGGCGAGCGGAAAGGGGCGGGCCACCGTCAACGGCGCCCTCGTGCCGGTGAGCCTCCTGCGCGAGCTCGCGCCGGGCGTCGCCGTCGTCCACGGCCAGCACGAGCCCCAGGGGCTTCTCGACCCCGCGCGCCACATCGACCTCGTCGACCGGTTCGCGGTCGCCGACGAGGGGCCGGCCCTCGGCCGGCTCTACCGGGAGCTGCGCGAGGTCGAGGCGGCCCTGGAGCGTCTCCGGCGCGACCGGCGCGAGGCCGAGCGTCACCGCGAGATGCTCGAGTTCCAGGCCGGGGAGATCGAGGCGGCGGCCCTGGCGCCCGGAGGAGGAGGAGCACCTCCGGCTGGAGAAGGCGCGTCTGGCCAACGCCGGCCGGCTGGCCGAGCTGTCGGGGGAGGCCTACTCGCTTCTCTACGACGACGACGCGGCGGTCCTCGGTCGCCTGAGCCAGGTCTTCCGACGCGTGGAGGACCTGGCCGCCATCGATCCGGAGTTCCGACCTCACCTGGAGACCCGGCCCACCCTGGTGGCCCAGCTCGAGGAGCTGGCCCTCCAGCTGCGGGGATACCAGGAGCGCCTCGAGGTGGCCCCGGGGCGCCTGGACGAGATCGAGTCCCGGCTCGCGCTCATCGAGCGCCTCGAGCGCAAGTACGGGGCCTCGGTGGAGGAGGTTCTGGCCTTCGCGGAGGAGTGCCGCCGGGAGCTCGCCGCGCTCGGCAGCCCGGAGGAGCAGGAGACGCGCCCTCGAGGAGCGCCGGGCGGCCCTCGCCTCCGAGTACCTGAGGCAGGCGCGGGCGCTGTCCCGGCGACGGCGCGCGGCGGCGGCGAGCTGGAGAGGGCGGTCGCAGGGGGAGCTGGCCCAGCTCGCCATGGAGGAGACCCGGCTCCGCGTCGCCTTCGACCCGGAGTCGGCGGAGGACGCCGAGCAGCCGGACCGGTGGACCGAGCGTGGACTCGAGCGCGCCGAGCTCCTCCTCTCGCCCAACCCCGGTGAGGAGCTGCGTCCCCTGGCCCGCATCGCCTCCGGCGGGGAGCTGTCGCGGATCATGCTCGCCCTCAACTCCGTGGTCCACGCCGACAACCCCGGCGTGACCCTCGTCTTCGACGAGGTGGACGCCGGCATCGGCGGGGGGGTGGCCGAGGTCGTGGGCCGCAAGCTGCAGGCCGCGGCCGCTCAGCAGCAGGTCCTGTGCGTGACCCACCTGCCCCAGATCGCGGCCCTCGCCGACCACCACCTCGCGGTGCGGAAGCGGGCCGAGGGCGCCCGCACGGTCACGACCGTCGAGGCTCTCGGCCGGGACGAGCGCGTCGAGGAGATCGCCCGCATGCTGGGCGGAGAGGTCGTCGACCGACACCGCTCGCCGCCACGCCCGCGAGATGCTGAAGCACAGCCTGCGCTGACGAGGGGTACCATTTGAGCAGCAAACGAGAAATCGCGGTTCTTCGTCCAGACGTTCGGCTGCCAGATGAACGTCAACGACTCGGAGAAGGTCGCCGGCGTGCTGCGGGCGCGGGGGCACGAGGCCGCGCCGGACGCCGAGAGCGCGGACTTCGTCTTCATCAACACCTGCGCGGTCCGGGAGAAGGCCGCCCAGAAGCTCGACCACTCGCTCGACCGCCTCGGCTGGCTCAAGCGGCAGCGGCCCGGGCTGCGGGTCGGGGTCGGCGGGTGCGTCGCGCAGCTGCGAGGGCCGGGAGATCCTCGAGCGCGCCGGACACGTCGACGTCCTGTGGGAACCCACAATCTTCGTCCGGGTTCCCGAGCTCCTCGAGCAGGCCATCGAGGAGGGGACGCCGCAGGTGGACCTGGACCGCAAGGCCGACGCCTTCGCCGTCCGCGACGCGGACATCGCCCACGCCAGCCCGGTCCGCGCCTACGTGACGGCCATGGAGGGCTGCAACCACGTCTGCAGCTTCTGCGTCGTCCCGCGCACCCGGGGACCCGAGGTGAGCCGTCCCCCGGAGCAGATCGTGGGCGAGGTCGAGTCCCTCGTGCGCCGCGGGTATCCCGGAGGTCATGCTGCTCGGCCAGACCGTGAACGCGTACCGCCACGGGGAGGTCGACTTCGCCGAGCTCCTGGCCCGCGTCGACCGGGTACCCGGTCTGACCCGGCTGCGCTTCACCACCTCCCACCCGGAGCACGTGGACCGCTCGCCTGGGTGAGGCCCTGCGCGACCTGGAGCGCCTGTGTCCCTACCTCCACCTCCCGTTCCAGTCGGGCTCCGACCGCGTGCTCCAGTCCATGCGACGGGGCCACACGCGGGCCGGTACCTCGAGATCATCGACCGAGCTCCGCGACGTCGTGCCCGATCTGGCCCTGTCGAGCGACGTGATCGTGGGCTACCCGGGAGAGACACAGGCGGAGTTCGAGGACACCCTCGGCGTTCTCGAGGCGGTGGGCTTCGACAGCCTCTTCGCCTTCGCCTACTCGCCGCGGCCCGGCACCGCGGCCGCCCGCGTCCCCGACGACGTGCCCGCCGAGGAGAAGCGGCGTCGTCTGCAGGTGGTCCTCGACTACCAGCAGCGCCGCCAGCGCGAGCAGAACGCGGCCCGGGTGGGCCTGACCGAGGAGGTCCTGGTCGACACCGTCGACGGGGAGGGGCGGGTCTCCGGGCGGACGCCTCACTTCCGCATCGTGCACTTCGACGGCGAGGAGGGGCTTCTGGGGCGCCTGGTGGAGGTCGAGATCACCGGCGCCGGTCCGAACGCGCTGACCGGGCGGCTCGCGCAAGCGATTCATTGACAGGCAGTTCCACCGCTCCTATATTGTGCGAGGATGGGGAGGACGCACGCGGTATGCAGATCGAGATGACGATCAGGGGACTGATGGTCGATCCCATCACGCAACATGCCGATCGTCGTCCTGCGCGAGAAGCGAGGGCTCGCGGGTCCTGCCGATCTGGGTGGGCGTCTTCGAGGCCAACGCCATCGCCCTGCAGATCGAGAACGTCGAGACGCCACGGCCCATGACCCACGACCTCCTGCAGAGTCGTCATCACCGACCTGAGCGGCGAGGTCGCCCGCGTCGTCGTGTGTGACCTGAAGGAGAACACCTTCTACGCCACGATCGACATCCGCTCGCCCCAGGGCACGGTGACCGATCGACGCGCGGCCCTCCGACGCGATCGCCCTGGCCCTGCGCACCGGCACGCAGATCTTCGTCGAGGAGTCGGTCATCCAGAGCGCCCGCAGCGTCGAGACCGACAGCGAGTCCGTGGACGTCGATCGGCTCCAGAAGTGGCTGGAGGGGCTCTCCGACGACGAGCTCGGCAAGTACAAGATGTAGTGCCCGGCGTTTGGGTGACCCCAATCCGGTTTCGTCGCTTGACCCCCTGCCGTCGTTCCTCTAACATCCGCTCACCGTCGATTCCGCGTGACTGCGCGAGAAAGAGGGCATGCCACTTGATCGTCATTGCCATCGCAAACCAGAAGGGCGGCGTCGGCAAGACGACGACGGCGATCAACCTCTCGGCGGCTCTCGCGATGCGCGGGCGCCGCACTCTCCTGGTCGACCTGGACCCCCAGGCCAACTCCTCCCTCACCTATCTCGACGTCACCACGCTCGACGGGTCGATGTTCGACGTCCTCGGGGGAGACACGCCCATCGACGGACGTCGTCCGCGAAACGCCGGTGCCGAAGCTCGACATGGCTCCGGCCCGGATCGGGCTCGCGAAGCTCGAGGCGCAGCTGGTGGGGGAGATCGACGCCCACTACCGCCTCAAGGACCGGCTCGAGGCGGTGAAGGACAACTACGACTTCGTCGTCGTCGACACGCCGCCGGCCCTGGGCGTCATCACCGTCAACGCCCTCGTCGCGGCCACCCACCTCCTGATCCCCATCCAGTCGAGCTACTTCGCCCTGGAGGGAACGGACGACCTCCTGGAGACGGTCGACCGCATCCGGACCCGGCCCAACCCAGAGCTCAAGCTGCTCGGCGCGGTCATCACCCTGCACGACAAGCGGACGACGCTGGCGCGTGACGTGAAGAAGGCGGTGAACGAGGTCTTCGGAGGCCAGGTCTTCAAGACCACGATCACGAAGAGCATCCGTCTCGAGGAGAGCCCGGCGCACCGGGAGTCGATCTTCACCTTCGCACCCCAGTCGAGCGGGGCCTACGAGTACTACCGACTCTGCGAGGAGGTCATCGAACGTGTCTAGCCCCCGACGCACTCGGTCTGCCCAGCACCGTCCGCATGCGGCACGACACCCACTTCGTCGACCAGCTGGTCCGCCCCAGTGGAGAGGCCATCGGTCGTCTGATCCCGGTCGAGGAGATCGCCCCCAACCCGGACCAGCCCCGTCAGAACCTCGGCGACCTCTCCGAGCTCATCGCCTCGATCCGGGAGAAGGGGGTGCTCGAGCCGCTCCTCGTTCGCAAGGTGGGGGGACGCTTCCAGATCATCGCGGGAGAGCGGCGGTACCGCGCCGCGGTCGAGGCTGGCCTCGACGAGGTTCCCTGCGTCGTGCGCGACAGCTCGGACGCCGAGATGATGGAGCTGGCGCTCGTCGAGAACCTCCAGCGCAAGGACCTGACGCCCTTCGAAGAGGCCGACGGACTCAAGGTGCTGGCGGACCGCTACGGCTACACCCACGAGATGATGGCGGAGAAGCTGGGGAAGAGTCGGTCCTCGGTCACCGAGATACTGGCTCTCGCCGCCATGCCCGAAGAGGTTCGGGAGCTGTGTCGGCAGGCCGACATTCAGTCTAAGTCTCTTCTTCTTCAGATAGTTAGACAAGGCACTCTTGAGAAGATGGCGGCCCTGCTCGAGCGCCTCCAGAAGGAAGGTGCGACCCGCGCGGAGGCCCGCCGGCTGACGAAGGAGCATGCGGCCTCTCGTGGACGGGGCCGACCGCGGCACTACGTCTTCAAGTACCAGCCGAAGGGCGAAGGGTTCTCCCTCTCCCTTCAGTTCAGGAAGAGCCAGGTGCAGCGCGCCGAGGTGATCGGTGTGCTCGAGTCCATCCTCGAGAGGCTGAAGAGCGAGAGCGACTGAGCCAGATCGAATGTCGTCGTGATATGTCTTTTATTATCAAATATTTAAGGGTAATGCCCGGCAGCGTGGGGGGACTCGGGCCAGGGTCCTTCCCGGCCGAATCCGGTCACGGCCCGAGGGGCCGCGCGCGCGGCTCACTCCTGGGCGTGACGTGAACGGGCCGCTCCGCGCGTTGGTGACCGGTGCCTCGAGCGGCATCGGGGCCGCGTACGCCCACGCCCTCCGCCGGCGGGGCGAGCGTCTCGTCCTCGTGGCCCGACGGGGCGATCGCCTCTCCCGGCTCGCGGAGGAGCTCGGCGGCGAGGAGTGGGCGATCGCCCTGCCCCTGGACCTGGCCGCACCCGGATCCGCGTCCCGGCTCGAGACGGAGGTGGCCTCGCGCGGGCTGGTCGTGGACCTGCTGGTGAACAACGCCGGGCTCGGCCACACCGCGCCGTTCGCCGAGCAGCCTCCCGAGGTCCTGCGGGCCATGATCGACGTGAACGTGCGGGCCGTGGTCGAGCTCACCCAGGTCTTCCTGCCCGGCATGAAGGAGCGGGGTCGCGGCCGGATCGTCAACGTGGCCTCGAACGCGGCCTTCCAGCCGGTGCCCTTCCTGACCGTCTACGCGGCGACCAAGTCCTTCGTCCTGTCGTTCACCGAAGGGCTGGCCGAGGAGATACGGGGAAGCGGCGTCCGCGTGCAGGCGCTGTGCCCCGGGCTCACCCGCACCGAGTTCCTCGACGTGGCGGGGACCCACCAGGGCCTCCGCGTGACCCGCACTCCCATGCTGACCGCCGAGGAGGTCGTGGAGGCCTCCCTCCGGGGCCTCGACCGCGGCCGGCTGCGGGTGGTGACGGGGTGGACCAACCGGCTGGCGGTGTTCGCGCAGCGCTTCGTCCCGGCGTCTCTGCCGCGACGGGTGGCCGCGGAGCTCTACCGGCCAGCGGCCCGGGGGGGCGCCCGACGTGAGGTCGGTTGACAGGTCGAACCCTTCGCAACGGGCAGCCGCCCTGCTATCATGCACCGTTTATGGTCGAATACCGCCGGGCCTTTTCCTTCGGCCCTGGGGAAGGTCATCGAAGAAGGAAGAAGAGGAACCCACGATGGAGCGGGCCCACAACAAAGCCAGGGAGAAGCCGGGGTTCGCGGACTACGACTACTCGAATTTCTACTACGGCGCCGGTGACGACCCCCTCAACCTCCTGACCCCCTTCGCGCGCTGGTATCGTGAGGCGGTCCCCAACGGGTACTACCTCTACCAGGAGGCCCTGGCCAGCGCCCCGACCACCCACGTGCGGGTGCGCAACGGGAAGACGAAGGAGCTCCAGGATCTCCTGAACCTCGCTTCGTACAACTACCTGGGCATCTCGTACCGGCCCGAGGTGAAGCAGGCGGCGGCGGAGGCGATCGAGGCGTTCGGGCTCGGGGCCTCGGGGTCGCCGATCCTCTCGGGTACGTTCGAGGTCCACGAGAGGTTCGCGGAGGAGCTGGCGGCCTTCAAGGGCAAGGAAGCCTGCATCATCTTTCCCGACCGGGTACAGCGCCAACGTCGGGTTCATCTCCGCGCTGATGCGGTCGGGTGACACCATCTTCCTCGACCAGTACTCGCACGCGTCGATCGTGGACGGGGCCATCCTGGCCAAGTCGAAGACCGTCTTCTTCCGCCACAACAACCCGATGGACCTCGAGCGCAAGATGGCGCGGGTCAAGGGCAAGAAGCTGGTGGTGGTCGAGGGCGTCTACTCGATGGACGGGGACATCTGCACCCTTCCCGAGATCCTCGAGGTGACCAAGCGCCACGGGGCGCGGATGCTCATCGACGAGGCGCACTCCACGTTCCTCTTCGGGCCCAACGGCCGGGGCGTGGCCGAGCACTACGGGCTGGACAAGGAGGTCGACTTCCACCTGGGCACCTTCTCCAAGAGCCTGGGGGGACAGGGCGGCTTCGTCTGCGGCACGCCGCGACCTGATCGACTACGTGGTGGCCTTCAGCCGGTCGCGCTTCTTCTCCTGCAACCTCTCGCCGGTGCTCGTGGCCGGCCTGCGCGCGGGACTGCGGATCGCCAGCGAGGAGCCCGAGCTGCGGGCGAAGCTGTGGAGCAACGTGGCCTTCCTCCGACGGCGCTTCGAGGAGGAGGGAGTGGACATCGGCAAGTCCAACTCGCAGGTCATGCCGGTGATGGTGAACAACGACGCCAAGGTGTTCGCGGTGGCGGAGAAGATCCAGGACCGGGGGTTGTTCCTGAACCCGGTGACCTACCCGGCGGTGCCGAAGCACAAGTCCCGCCTGCGCATCTCCGTCTCCGCCGCCCACAGCGAGGAGGATCTCGAGAAGGCGGTCGGCATCATCGCCGGCGTGCTGCGCGAGGAGGGTATTTGTCGCTGACCCGCTACGGCTACCGCAACGCCATCAACGGCTTCTTCGAGTTTCCCACCGAGAACGCACGACGCATCCTGCCGCGGGGCATCGAGCCCGTCGAGCCCCACCACGGCAGCAGCGTCCTGGCCGTGACCGTCTTCCACTTCCACGAGAGCGAGGTGGGCGAGTACGGCGAGGTCGTCTACGCGGTGCTGGTCCCTCCCATGGTGGAGGAAGGGCACCTGCCCAAGGGGGCCTTCTACCCCTGGCAGGTGGCCACCACCACCGAGGCCGCGCGCCAGCACGCCATCGAGCGCTGGCACCTCCCGCACTGGATGGAGGACGTCGACGTGCGCTTCGAGCCGGCCGACGGGGGCCGGACCCTGACCGCTCGCGTCGAGGCCGAGGGCTCCCTGGCCATGGAGATGTCCATCACCGACCACTCGTGGGACCGGGTCTCCCACCTGTACCAGTCGTTCCAGGAGGACGAGGACGGAAGGTACCTGTGCAACATCCTGTTCGAGGGTGAGAAGAGCGAGCACGAGGAGGAGACGGGGCGGATCACGCTCCACGATCACCCCTTCAACAAGGACATCCAGATCTCCGAGGTCTACGAGCAGCCGTTCCGCGAGATGTGGATGCGCGAGGGGCACCAGCTGTTCGATCCCCTCCGCAAGCTCTAGCCCCGCGGCGGGGCTGCGAAGGCCGGCGCCCCCGGGACCCGAGTGAACGACCGCATCTTCGTCGTCTTCAACCCGCACGCCGGCAGGGGTCGTGGCGCCCAGCTCGTGACGCCGGTCACGGAGGTGCTCTCCGCGGGCGGCGCCGAGGTCGAGCACGGCCTGACCCGGAGTCCCGGCGACGAGGCCCGGCTGACCCGGGAGGCGGTCGAGCGCGGCTTCGGACGGATCGTGGCGGTGGGGGGCGACGGGACCTGGAGCAACGTCGGCAACGCCATCCTGGCCTCGGGCCGGCCGGCCGAGCTGGGTCTGATCCCCGGGGGCACGGGCTGCGACCTGGCCAAGTCCCTCGGGATCCCGGCCCGCGACGTCCACGCCTGCTGTCGGATCATCCTCGAGGGCGTCACGCGGGCCATCGACGTGGGGAGGATCGAGGGCAAGCACTTCCTCAACATCGCCGGGTTCGGCTACGACGTGGCGGTGCTGGAGGACTCCTGGAACGTCGGCTACCTCGAGGGGAGCCTCCTCTACCTGTACTGTGCCCTGCGCCAGCTGGGCTCGTACCGGGGCTTCGGCGTCGAGACCGAGGTGGACGGGCGCGACCTCGGTCGGGGCGAGATGCTCATGGTGATCGTCGCCAATGCCCGCGTGTTCGGCGGGGGCTTCCGGATCGCCCCCTGGGCCGAGCTCGACGACGGTCGCCTCGACGCCCTCTCCTTCGCCAACATGGGGCTGGCGGGGCGAGCGAGCGCGCTGGTGAGGCTGCTCGCCGGCCGCCACGCCTCCCACCCGCAGGTGAGCCGGGAGTCGGCCCGCCGACTCGTCTACCGCTTCGACAGCCCCCCGACCTACGAGACCGACGGTGAGTGGAACCAGGCCCGGGGCCCGGAGCTGGTCATCGAGGCCGTCCCCCGCGCCCTGCGGGTGCGGGTCCCGGCGGGACAGCGGGCGACCGAGCGGTGACGTCGAGTGGGGGGACGCGCATCGACCCGGAGACGCCGGCGCGAGGCGTGACGAGGCCAGGCGGCGAGACCCTTCGTGAAGCGGTGGCCGCCCGGGCGCTGTCGCCCGAGGACGATCCCGCCCTCGCCGAGACCGCGCAGCGTCTCGCGGAGGCGGCGGGAGGGAGCCTGGACGGGCTCGTGTTCTTCGGGTCCCGCCGGACCGGTGCGGCCCGGGCGAACGTCTGGAGCGCGTACGACGTCTTCGTGATCGTCGAGCGCTACCGCCCCTTCTACGAGGCGATCCATCGGGCCGGGCTGAGCGGGAAGGGCGCGGCCGCGTTGTCCCTGCTGAGCCGTTGGCTGCCGCCGACCCAGTACTCGATCCGGGCCGAGGGGCCGCCGGTCCACCTCAAGGCCGCGGTCATCCGGACCGACCTCTTTCACCGGGAGACCTCACCCCGGCGGCGCGACCACTTCTGCATCGGCCGACTCTTCCAGCCGGCCCGGATCCTCTACGCGAGGGACGACGCCATCCGCGACGCCCTCGTCGACGACATGGTCTCCGCCCACGAGGCGACCTGGCAGTGGGCGCGTCCGTGGCTGCCGCCGGCCTTCGACGCCGACGCCTACGGCCGCCAGGCCCTCGCGGTGTCGATGTCCTGGGAGGTCCGGCCCGAGCCGCAGGGACGCGCCGCGGCCCTGTGGGACGCGCAGAAGGAGGAGCAGATCCCGGTCTTCGAGGTCCTCCTGTCCGGGCTGGCCGGGCGCGGCGAGCTGATTCCGGCCGGGCCCGAGGGCCTCTGGAGCCCGGTCCGTGCCGTCTCCGCCGTCGAGACCTTCCGTCTGAAGCTCTACTTCCGCCGCTCCATCGCCCGCTCGACCGCGCGCTGGCTCAAGCACATCGTGAGCTTCGAGGGCTGGCTGGACTATATTCTCCGCAAGGCCAGCCGTCACGGGGGAGAGCCCATCGAGCTCTCCGAGCGCGAGCGCCGTTGGCCCCTGATCTACCTCTGGCCGCGGCTGATCCGCTATCTCCGCGCCAGGAACCGCAAGGGGAGCACACCATGAGCCCCGGCCTCTCGGCCTTCGCATCCGTTGTCGGCCTCGCGATCCTCTCCATGCCCGTCTTCGCCGTCACCCGGCGGGGACGCAAGGACGCGGACGCCGAGCGCAAGGGATCGCGGTTTCTCCTGGGCGGGGGCGACTTCCTGATCCACTGGTTCATGTGGGTCATCGGACCGGTCGAGCGCCTCCTCCTGAAGGTCGGGGCCACGCCCGACCACATGAACGCGGGCGGCGTCGTGTTCGGGCTCCTGAGCGGCGTCCTGATCGCTTTCGGACACCTGGAGTCCGGCGGCTGGGCCATCGCCCTCGCCGGGGTCTGCGACATCCTCGACGGGCGCCTCGCCCGCGCGCAGGGGGTCGCCTCTCCCTACGGGAAGTTCGTCGACTCCACCCTCGATCGCTTCGTCGAGACCTTCGCCTTCCTGGGCTTTGCCGTCTACTTCGCCGGACGGACCCTCGGCGCCCTCCTCGTGACCGGGGGGCTGGGGGGCTCGCTCCTCGTCAGCTATGCCCAGGCCCGAGGGGAGACGGTGGGCGTCTCGGGCTCGGGTGGTCTCATGCAGAGGGCGGAGCGGCTCGCGCTCACGATCCTCGGCTGCCTGCTCGACCCCAGCGTCTCGCGGGCCGTGGGGTGGTCCGAGGGAACGCTGCTCCTCTGGGTCCTCGGCCTCATCGCCGTGGGCTCGATGGGCACCGCGATCTACCGCACGGTCTGGATCGCACGGAAGCTGCGGTAGGGGTACGGGGTCGACCGACCTCCGGCCTCTCGCTTGGAGTCTAGCGCGGGGCGAAGGGTGAGGGAACGACGGAAGGGGTCAGGCCCCGTTTCATTGCATCGCGAGCCCTGTGTCGCGGCGACGCAACAAAACGGGGCCAGACCCCGGGACCAGGGTTCCGGCGACTCGTTTCCCGCAGCCGCTTGCGCACCTCGGCGATCGGCGGCAGAATGCCGCTTCACCCCCAGACCACTCAAGGAGGCACGCGGTGTCCGACCTGTATCCCGTCAAGCCCCACGTCGCCGAGCGGGCCCACATCAACAGCATGGCCGAGTACGAGCGGCTCTATCGGCTCTCCCTCGACAACCCCGAGTGGTTCTGGGCCGAGCAGGCCAAGGCCATCGACTGGTTCCACCCCTGGCAGAACGTCTTCGACGCGGACTACGACGAGGTCGACTTCGCCTGGTTCTCCGGCGGGCGCCTCAACGCGTCCTTCAACTGCGTGGACCGGCACCTGGGCGAGCGGGGCGACCGCACGGCGATCATCTGGGCCCAGGACGAGGTGGGGGCGTACCGCCACATCTCCTACCGGGAGCTCAAGCACAACGTCGGCCGGGTGGCGAACGTGCTGCTGGCTCACGGCGTCCGCCGGGGCGACCGGGTCGTGCGTCTACATGGGCATGATGCCCGAGCTCGTCTACACCATGCTCGCCTGCGCCCGCATCGGGGCGGTGCACTCGGTGGTGTTCGGCGGCTTCAGCGCGGAGTCCCTGCGCGACCGGATCGTCGACGCGCGCTGCAAGATCGTGGTCACCGCCAACGAGGGGCTGCGCGGCGGAAAGCGCATTCCGCTCAAGAAGACCGTCGATCGGGCCATCGACGGGATGTCGCTGGTGGAGACGGTGCTCGTCGCCCGGCGCACCGAGACGCGAGATCCCCATGCAGCCGGGTCGCGACCACTGGCTCGACGAGGAGTGCCACAAGCAGCGCTCGACCTGCACCGCCGAGTGGATGGGGGCGGAGGACCCGCTCTTCATCCTCTACACGTCCGGGAGCACGGGCAAGCCCAAGGGGCTGCTGCACACCACCGGCGGCTACCTCGTCTACGCCGCCCACACCCACAAGATGGTGTTCGACTACCACCCCGGCGACGTCTACTTCTGCGCGGCCGACGTGGGCTGGATCACGGCCACAGCTACATCGTCTACGGGCCCCTGGCCAACGGCGCCACCACCGTGCTGTTCGAGTCGACCCCGACCTATCCCGACCCCGGCCGGTACTGGCGGATCGTCGACGACCTCGGGGTGGACATCTTCTACACCGCCCCCACCGCGCTCCGGGCCCTGGCCCAGGCCGGGGACGAGTGGGTGAAGCGCTACAGCCGCAAGTCGCTCCGCGTCCTGGGGACGGTCGGGGAGCCGATCAACCCCGAGATCTGGCGCTGGTACCACGACGTCGGTGGGAGACAAGCGCTGCGCGGTGGTCGACACCTGGTGGCAGACGGAGACGGGCGGAATCCTCATCACACCCCTGCCCGGGGTCACCCCGACCAAGCCGGGCTCGGCCACCCTGCCCTTCTTCGGCGTGCAGCCGGTGGTCGTGGACACGAACGACGGAAAGGTCCTCGAGGGCAACGGCGTCAGCGGGGCGCTGTGCCTGGCGTCGCCGTGGCCTGGCCAGGCGCGCACGGTCTGGGGCGATCACCAGCGCTTCAAGGCGACGTACTTCACGCCAGTACCCGGGCTACTACTTCACCGGCGACGGCTGTCCGGCGCGACGAGGACGGCTACTACTGGATCACCGGCCGCATCGACGACGTCCTCAACGTCTCCGGTCACCGTCTGGGCACGGCCGAGGTGGAGAGCGCGCTCGTGGCCCACGAGGCGGTGGCGGAGGCGGCGGTCGTGGGCTTCCCCCACCCGATCAAGGGGCAGGGGATCTACGCCTACGTCAGCCTGACCCCCGAGTACCAGAGCCAGGACCCGGAGCAGGTGAAGGGCGCGCTCAAGGAGCAGGTCCGCCACGTCGATCGGGGCCTTCGCCGCGCCCGACGTCATCCACGTCGCCTCCGGGCTGCCCAAGACCCGCAGCGGCAAGATCATGCGGCGGATCCTGAGGAAGATCGCCGCCTCGGAGTACGACGGCCTCGGGGACACGAGCACCCTCGCCGAGCCCGACGTCGTGGAGCGCCTCGTGGCGGAGCACAAGGCCGCCGCGGAGTGATCTGAGCTTCGGGGCTCCTGGGAATCCCTAGTCCTGGGCCTCCATCGAGCCGTCGAGGACCCGGGTCAGGAGCTCGTTCTCCCGGGACTCGTGCTCGGCGAGCCGGGCCAGGAGGGCGCGCACCCCCTGGGTCCAGGTGTCGCTCGCGCGGGCCTCGGCCCCCCGCAGGCCGTCCAGCTGGCTCAGCAGGTCGAGGTGCTGGTCGCATAGCTTCGCGCACTCGTGGGCCTGCTCGGGCGCGAGCTCGCGGATCTGCTCGAAGAGGCCGGACTTCTCCTCGTCGTCGAAGTGAGCGGCCAGGCGCTCCCGGAGACTGTCGAGTCGGGAGGACAGAGCCTGGGCGGCGGCGCCTCCGCCACCGGCCTCCCCGGCCTCCTTCTCGATCTCCGCGAGAAGGGCGTGCAGCGCACGGTGCTCGGCCAGGGTCTTCCCGGCCGGGGTGTCGAGAGAGGTGGTCTGGGGCATCGGCGACCTCCGCAGGCCCAAACTTAGGCGGGGCGGGAGGCGGCCGTCAAGAGCCCCTGCCGACCAGGCCCCTTCGGGGTGCATGCTGATCCTGCCCCCGGTGCGCTCCTTCCGCGACCTCGAGGACGCTCAGGGGGAGCCACGCCCGCGATGCCCTTCGCCTACTACGATCGCCTCTCGTCGCGGAACAAGGCCATCTACCGTCGCAGCGACCAGATCACCGCGGTGGAGCTGCCGCACCCGGAGCTTCTCCACCCGCTGGTCGAGGGCCTGCGGGAGGCCCTCGACCGGGACGATCGCCGGGCGGTGGAACGGGCGGCCAGCCTCCTGGCCCGGGGGGTCGTGCAGATGCTGGGGCTCCCGCCGATCACGGTGCAGGTCCTTGCCGTCCGTCCCTCGTCGGGGGAGGGCGAGCTGCACGGGCTCTACACCCGCGAGGAGGACCGGCCGACCCGGATCCAGCTCTGGATGCGGACCGCCCGCCACCGAGCGGGTGGTGGCCTTCCGGACCTTCCTCCGCACGCTCCTCCACGAGCTCGTGCACCACCTCGACTACGAGCTGCTGAGGCTCGCGGACTCCTTCCACACCGAGGGCTTCTTCCGGCGGGAGTCCAGCCTCTTCCGTCAGCTCGTGCCCGGCGAGGAGGAGCGCCGGCGGGCTCAGGACTTGGAGTCGCCCCCGCCCGAGCGGAAGTAGGGGACGGGGAAGGCGGAGACGTTCTCGCCTCGGGCCGCTTCGGTGATGCGGCTCTGGCCCTTCTTCTCGACCTCGTCGATGCGGATCACCGAGTGCATGGGAAGGTAGGAACGCTTGACGCCCTCGAACTCCCTCTGCAGGCGCTCCTCGCTCGGGTCCACGACCACCGAGGTCTTCTCGCCCCAGACCAGGCCTTCGACCTCGACGAAGCCGAGGAGGCCCCCCTGGTTCACGCGGTGGGCGTAGACCTCGTAGACCTGGCCCTGGCTGAGGAAGGTGACCTTGTAGAGTCGTCGTGGGCTCGCCATCGCCCCATCATAGGGCGAAACGGCCCTGAGGTCTGCGCCCTGGAGCGAGCGAGGGAGGACCGGCCGGCCCGGCGCGTCCGCGGGCGACGGTGTCAGGGGTGAGCCTCGGGAGGGTCGAATCGCCAGGGACCCGGACGCGTGGGCTCCTCGAGGGCCGCGCGCAGCGCGGCGAGGAAGCTGCGTCGAGGCCACTCCTGGGCCCCGAAGCGTGCCAGGTGCTCGGTGTAGACCTGGCAGTCGATCAGGCGGACGCCCCAGCGCCGGAGCTGCTCGGTGAAGGCCACGAAGGCGACCTTGGACGCCTCGGGCTCCCGGGCGAACATCGACTCTCCGAAGAACGCGGCTCCCAGGGACACGCCGTAGAGCCCGCCCACCAGGCGGTCGCCTCGCCAGGCCTCGGCCGAGTGGGCCAGCCCGCGACGGTGGAGCTCGACGTAGGCCTCCCTCATCTCGGAGGTGATCCAGGTGCCGGCCTGCCCCGGACGCGGTGCGGTGGCGCAGGCCTCGACGACGCGGGGGAAGTCGCGGTCGAGGGTCAGGCGCAGGCCGCCCTTCCGCAGGGCCCTCCGCAGGCTCCGGGACACCTCGAGCTCCTCGGCGAGAAGCACCATGCGCGGATCGGGCGAGTGCCACTGGATCGGCTCCCCCGGCCCGTACCAGGGGAAGATCCCCATCGAGTAGGCGAGCACGAGCCGGTCCGGGTGGAGGTCCCCTCCGACCGCGATGGGGCCCGCGGGGGGAGCCCTCTCCGGAGGAGGAAACACGTGTCGCTCGTCGAGCAGGTAGACGGTCACGCGGTCAGACCCTCGCGAATCGGGGCGGGTGCTCGTCGTCGGGCCCGGGAAGGCGGACCCGGGGGTCAGGCATTCCTCTTGAGCGCGGCGACGATCTCGGCGATCTGGACCTCGGCGGTGGCCGCGGCCAGCACGCAGGCGCCGGCCCCGGGCTGGCCGCCTCCTCCGTACAGCGACATCACGATGCCGACGTTGGCGCGGCTGGTGCGGTTGAAGATCGAGCGCCCCCCGCTCACCGAGACCGTGTCCGGGGCCCGCCCGCGCTGGATCCGGAGGGAGAGCGTGGCGTCCGGGAAGACGGTGTAGATGAGGAATCGGTTGCCGACCGGGAGCGGATCCAGGGAGCGGAAGTCGGTGATGATCAGCGGACCGTCGAGGCGGGAGTGGGCGACCGCGGCCTGGCGGAAGTGGCGGTCCTGCTCCTTCAGCCGGGCCGCGCGCTCGCGGACCGAGGGCAGCTCGAGGACTTCCCGGATGGACTTCGTGGTGAGGGCGGGGACGAGCTCGAGGAAGTACTCGCGGGGGTCGCCGAGGCCGCTCTTGGAGTCGAGGGTGAAGCCGAGGAGGGTGTACCCGTCCGGGGAGAGGACGTCGTCCAGGTCGAGCTGGGCCGAGTCGAGCCGGTCGGTCTCCCCGATGAGCTCCTCGTATCGGCCGAGCTCGGGATGGGTGTGGGCGTAGTGCTGGTACACCAGGCGGGCCGCGCTCGGGGCCTGCCCGTAGCGTCCGCGGTAGTCTCCGGGCGGCGTCGACTGGGAGTCGGTGAGGAGATGGTTGTCGAACCACATCCCGCACGCGGGCTGGTAGGGCACGTTGACCAGGATGTCGTCTGCTCGCCGACGACCACCTCCCGGTCCCGGACCTGCTGGGGGTGGACGAGCTCGAAGGAGTCCACCGTCTCGCATTGCGAGAGCAGCACCGCGCAGGTGAGACCGTCCAGGTCCGGGCGTGTGACGAGGCGCATGGCCGGAGTGAAGCACGAAGACCAGACTGAGACAAGGGCAGATGGGCCTAGAATGGGGGCCATGTCCGACGACCCCCTCGACTACACACGGCTCGTGCGGGAGGCGCTGCTCGACGTGCCTCGTCGCGCGCTGCGTCTCGTCGCCCGCGAGGGCCTCCCCGGGGAGCACCATTTCTACCTGTCCTTCCGCACCACCCACCCCGGCGTCTCCATGTCGCCGTCCCTGCGGGCTCGTCACCCCGAGGAGATGACGGTGGTGCTGCAGCACCAGTACTGGGACCTGGCCGTGGGCGACGACGCCTTCTCGGTGACCCTTCGCTTCGGTGGTGTCCCGGAGCGCCTCCACGTCCCCTTCGTCGCGCTCGTTGCGGCTTCGCCGACCCTGCCGGCGAGTTCGCGCTGCGGTTCGACCGTCCGGGGGAGGCCCGGGTGGTCCAGGAGCCCCGGGAGGACGGGTCGACCCCGACGGAGGCGGAGGGCGGGGCAGAGGAGGGGGAGCGGGCGGCGAACGTCGTCGACATCCGGGCGTTTCGACGCCCCGAGGGCGATGGGCCGGACGACGGCGAGCCGGAGTCGAGCGCCTGACGGCGACGGGCTCTACGGCTGCGGTGCCCCGCGAAGCTCCTTGCGGTCTCGCCCGAGGGCGAGGAGCAGGAAGCCGAAGGCGATCCAGAAGAGGTCCTTGCCCCGCTTGAGGAGGACGAAGGCGGCGCCCACGGTCACCGCGTCCTCGACGCCGAGGCCCTTCAGGCTCAGGACGTAGCCGGCGTCCTGGACCCCGAGCCCGGCGGGGACCGGCACCGCCATGGCCCGGACGAGGATGAGCGCCGTCTCCATCACCATGGCCCCGGCGAGGGCGATGTGCACCCCGAGGAGTCCCAGGAAGAGCAGGGTCTCCAGCGCGCGAGCCAGCCAGGCGAACAGGTGGAACACCAGCGGAGGGACCAGACCCGCCGGGCGGTGTGTGAAGAACGTGGTCAGGTGCTCGTCGGCCGCCTCGAATCGGAGGGCGTTGCGCTCCAGCCAGCCCCCGAGCCACCGCCCGCCGACGCGGTCCAGGAGGCGGCGCAGGCGGTCCGCCACCTTGCCGTGGACGCCCAGCGCCAGCAGAGACAGGGCCGTCGACCACCAGGGCGGCCGCGCCCGCGAGGAGCAGGAAGGGAAGGCCCCCACGGCCGATGGCGGCCCGCGAGGCGTGCTGCAGCAGCGGCCAGGCCAGGAAGACCGAGAGGCCCAGGAAGAGGCCGTGGGACATGACGACCAGGAACTTCCGCCCGATGCCGGCGATGATCCCGATCTCGAAGGGCACCCCGCAGCGGCGTTTCAGGAGGTAGGGCTGCAGGGACTCGGAGATGACTGACCCCGAGGGCAACCCGAGCATGACCGCGTCGGTGATGATCCGCACGGCCAGGAGAGGGCGGAAGCGCGGCCGGCTCCCCAGGCGGCCGAAGGCCAGCCACCATCCCAGGGTCTCGGAGAGGGTGGCGACGAAGGTGGGCAGGAGGAGCAGGGGGATCCTCCAGCCGAGGGACTGGACGAGGTCGAGGGCCCGGCCGAGATCCGCCGAGCGCAGGGTGAAGACCAGGAGGACGACGGCCAGCAGTGCGGGCACAAGCTGGGAGACATGGCGGAGGAGGCGCTTCATGGGCTTCGGGGTCGGGGGGAGTGTACGCGCGCGCCCACGGGGACGCCAGCCGGGGATCTCTTCGTTGCCCGCGGGGACGGCGGGGCATAGACTGGGGGCACGCGGTGTCCCCCAGTACCCCCCGGAAGGAGGACGCGACCTCGGACCCGGCAGCGAAAGACGACGTCTTCGATCCCGACTTCCTGTCCGAGCTCGAGGGCCTGGTCGAGGAGTCCGGCATGGCGGTGTCGTCCGCCGTCCGGGACGCGGCGCTGGACGCCGGCTTTCAGGAGGCCCTGGACGCCTTCACCTACGGGCCGGAGGGCGTGGTCCGGCTGAACGAGGAGACCTTCCTCGCCCTGCCCGCCTCCCTCCTCGCCGAGCGGTGCAACGCCCTGATCGCGTCCTGCCGGCAGAGCCCGCGGCGAGAGGCCGCGCAGGCGGTCGAGAGCTTCGTGGTCTTCTTCCAGGCCCTGGTGCCCACCCTCCGGGAGGAGGCGTCGCGGGAGGTCAAGGCGACCTTCTTCCGGCTGGCACCCACCCTCCTGCAGATGGCCTGGGACGACTATGGGCAGCGGCCCGACCGGCGGGAGGACGCCCGCCTGGCCCTGAAGCAGATCGAGAACCTGCTGCACGAGGTGGCGAGCGTGAGCCTGGCTCCGGCGGAGAGCGAGCTGCTCTTCCGCAGCCTCGACCAGCTCGGCACCCTCATCAAGGGAGGCGAGTACGCCCTGGCCCGCGACCTGGTGGCCGGCCCCCTGGTCGAGATCCTCCGCAAGAACCGGGTCGCGCGGTCGCTCTTCCGCCTCATGGAGGTCGAGGTGGCCATCCAGAGCTACCTGCAGGAGCGCCTCGGGCTACCCGACGCCACAGCTGCGCCTGCCCGACGACGTCGCCGCGCTGTCCGAGTTCGGACCGGTCCGCGTCTTCGACGAGCAGGGCTTCGACGGGACCTCTCGCCGCTACCTCCAGCTCCAGCTCCCGGACATTCCCATCCTGAGCCACATCGTCGTTCACCTGGCCCAGGCCTCCGGCACCGAGCAGCGTGACCTGCGGCTCGACGGGCTGGGCAGCGTCGAGCTGGACCTGCCGCCGGGGCTGTACCGGATCGGGCTCGTCTACTCCCCGGAGGACCACGGGAGCGTGTGATCCCTCGACCGTGGGGTGGCGGGCGTTGTGCGGTGACGCGCGCCTACCCCAGCCAGAGCTTCGACCGCGAAGATCACGATCGCGACGGTCACCACCCCCTGGACCCAGCGGTGCCCCTTGAGAACGGTGAGGCGCACCCCGAGGAGGCTGCCGGCGAAGCTGCCGATGGCCAGCGCCGCGCCGGCGGCCCAGTCCACCTTGCCCGCGGCCGCGAACAGCGCCAGGGAGAGGCAGGTGGTGGCGAGGATGACGAGGACCTTGACCGCGTTGCCCCGCACCAGGTCGAGGCCCCCCAGGGTGGTGAGGGCGAGGATGAAGAAGCCCACGCCCGCCTGGACGAAGCCGGCGTAGATCCCGGCCAGGGCGAAGGCGACGCCGAGGATCAGGTGCTGGTGGGGCAGGCGCCGGAGGGCGCCGGCGGCCCGGCCGCCGCGGTCGAGGAGGGTCCAGAGGGTGACGAGCACCATGAGGGACGCCAGGATCCGTCTGAACTCCCGGTCGCCGGTCTGGAGGGCGAGCCAGGTCCCGAAGGCGGCCCCGCCGAGGGCGGGGACGGAGGCGCGGAGCGCCCAGGCCCAGTCGAGGACGCGGTGCCGGTGGAACCCCCACACCCCGCCCACGTTCTGGGCGAGGACCCCGAGGCGGTTGGAGGCGTTGGCCTCGACCGCGGGCAGGCCGAAGAAGATCAGGAGCGGCAGTGTGAGGAAGGACCCGCCCCCGGCGATCACGTTGAGGACCGAGGCCACGAAGCCGGCGGCGACCAGGGCCAGGAGCTCGAGGGGGGGCAGCGTCATGGGCGGGGATCATACGCCCGCCGTCCGAGCTCCCCAAGCGGAGTGCCCGTGCTAGGCTGGGCGCCGAGAAGGCCTGGGGAGTGCTGCGCAAGGCCGGCACCACCCTTCAGTTCGAGGGCGGGTGGAAGGAGATCAACGCCGGTGAGCCCGGACGCCGTCTCGTCGGGCGCGTGGTCACGGCCGTCTTCCTCCCGAAGCGTCCCGACATGAACGCCATGATCGACAAGATGGCCGAGGCCGAGGGGCGGGTGGGCCGGGGCCAGAACTCCTGGGTCATCGACACCCTGCAGCCGGGCGACGTCCTCGTCGTCGACATGTTCGGCAAGATCAAGGACGGCACCTTCGCCGGCGACAACCTCGCGACCTCCATCTACTCCAAGACCGGGACCGGCCTCGTCGTCGACGGCTCGGTGCGCGATCTGTCCGGCATCCTCGAGATCGAGGGCTTCCTGGGCTACGTCCGCGACTTCGATCCCAGCGCCATCGCCGACGTGATGATCGCCGGGATCAACGTCCCCATCCGTATCGGCGAGGTGACGGTCCTCCCCGGCGACGTCCTCCTCAGCGACCCCGAGGGTCTCACCTTCATCCCGCCCCACCTGGCGGCGGAGGTGGCCGACGTCTCGGAGAACATCCGCTTCCGGGACGAATGGGGCCACACCATGCTGCGGGAGGGGAAGTACACCCCGGGCCAGATCGACACCAGGTGGAGCCCGGAGATGGAGGTCGAGTTCGAGGCCTGGAAGGCGGAGCGGCGGAAGAAGTAGGTGACGACGGAGACTCGCACCAGAACTCGTCGGGAGTCGGGTTCTGGTCGGTGCAGTCTCCCGGCTGGCTCCTGCTGGTCTCCCTCGTCTTCGCCCAGGGCGTCTCGGCCCTCAGCTACGAGCTCGGGGTGACCCTGGGCACCCAGGAGCCAGCAGAGGCGATCACCGAGGTCGGAGCCGCGCTCTGGTAAGGCTTCGCCTTCGGTGACCTGCTCGTCTACGTCCCGCTCCTGGCGGTCGGCCTGGTCGGCCATCTTCGAGACACCCCATGGTCCGGGGTCGTGCTGGGGGCGGCGCTGGGGAGATTTCCTCGGCGAGTCGGGGAGCCCGTGCCGCGCCCAGCGAATGCCGGGAGGGGCCCGACCCTACGCCGGCACCGACGCCCGCGCGAAGCGACCCTCGCCCTCGACGGTGTAGCCCCGCGTCGCGGCCGGCACGAAGACGGCCTTGCCGGGACCGAGGGACCGCTCGAAGTCGCCGGCGCGGAGGACGCAGGAGCCCTCGAGGCCGAGGAGGATCTCGACCCCGCGACCCGGCTCCGGCACGAACGGCGTCTCGGGGCCCACGGACAACAGGGCCAGCTCGAACTCGCGGGCCTCGGTGCGGAAGACCTGCCGGCCCGGCGTGTCGGTCCGGCCCTTGCGGACCTCGACGGGGCGCGTCTCGAAGCTGAGGATGGCGAGGAGCGCGGGGAGGTCGACGTTCTTGGGAGTGAGGCCGCCCCGGAGCACGTTGTCCGAGTTGGCCATGATCTCGAGGGCCGTGCCCTCGAGGTAGGCGTGCAGCTCCCCGGCGGTGAGGAAGAGCGCCTCCCCGGGGGCCAGGGTCACGAGGTTGAGGTAGAGCGGGCTCAGGCTCCCCACGTCGCCCGGGTACCGGGCATGGAGCCGGGCGACCCAGTCCCAGGCCGGGTCCTCGGCCCTCCGCCGGCCCGCCTCGTTCACGGCGGAGTCCAGGACGGCGGTTCGCTCGTCGTCCTCCAGGGTCATGAGGCGGGTGAAGAGGGACCGGAGCGCCGCCGGCGAACGCTCCCGGCCGAGGCGGGCGACCTCGGCATCCAGCTCGGGGCCCGACAGAGGCTCCAGCCGTCGGGCGACGTCGTCCGGAGGGCGAAAGCCCTTGAGGGCAGTGAAGGGGGTGAGGGCGCACACCAGCTCGGGCTTGTGGTTCGAGTCCCGGAAGTTGCGGTGGGAGGCGTCGACGGGAATCCCCTCGGCGTTCTCGCGGGCCCAGCCCGCGCGGGCCTGCTCGTGGTCGGGATGGGCCTGGATGGAGAGAGGCTCGGCCGCGGCCAGCACCTTGAGCAGGAACGGGAGCTCGTTCCCGAAGCGCTCGCACACGGCGGCGCCGAGCAGACCGACGGGGTCGTTCTCGATGGCCCGGTCGAGGGTGCCGAGGCCCGGCGGGTCGGTCACGCGGGACGGCGCCTTCGGGTGGGCGCCGATCCACAGCTCGGCCTCCGGCTGCTCGCTCGGGCTCGGCCGGCCGAGCAGCTCGGCGAGGGCCGTCCGTGATCCCCAGGAGTACGTCTGGATGGGGTTCTCGAGGGCGAGGGGAGGGGGACCAGCGACCATGGTGCGCCGACTATACGGTGCCGGTGGGAGGGTGTCGAGAGCCGTCCGAAGCGGTGTGCCATGATGCGAGTCGTGGGCACCTCAGGCTGGCGGGTCGCGTTCTGGGCGTCGCTTCTCTGTCTCGTCCCCGGCGGTCGTGTGTCCGCGGACGGGGTGCGCGTCGTCTCCCGCGAGGAGATCCTCGAGGCGATGCGACACAGCCAGGGGTACGCGCTCACCGCGACCTCCAACGGTCCCCGGCTGCAGGCGGAGGTGCTGCTGCGTCTCATCCGTGGTGCCGAGGCCACGGACGCGCAGCGCCGGCCTCTCTACGTCGGCCACCGGGAGTGGTACGAGGCCTTTCTCGAGCGCACCGGTCTTCCCTCCGGGCGCGCCCCGCTCTACGTCCGCAAGGCGTGGGAGAGCCGCCAGGACCTGGTGCTCGACTACCGCCGCGAGCGGGTGATCGACGCGGTGCTGGAGGGCCCTCGCCCCACGACGGTGGCCAACGTCGAGATCTTCTGGCCGGACCTGCCCGGCGCGCCCGAGCAGTTCTCCTACGACGACCTGCAGTCCGACCCCACCCTCCGTGTCACCCAGAAGCGCCTGATCCGCTACCGCCTGATCGACTACCCCGACCGTCGGTGGTACGCGGAGGTGAGCGGTCTCCACGGACGTCCGACCTCGGGGGCGCTCGGGCTTCTCTTCAAGGTGCTGGGCGAGGCACGCGTGGTGGAGACCCGCACCGCCCTCTCCCCGGACGGCCTGGTCATCGTCCGCGGCCGCGGCCGCAAGCTGGGTCTCACCCGCGTGGGCACGGTCACGGTCTGGCCCGACGGGCACGCGCGCAAGGGCGTGCCAAGGGATCGGCCCGACCTCCGGGCGTTGGCCCGGCGCCTGAAGGAACCGCTGCAGATCCGCTTTCGGCCGTTCGAGCGCCTCGCGCCCCGGTGAGGCGAGGCTACTGAGCGGGAGCCGGTATCGGCCTCTCCACCGGCGCCGCCAGCGCGGCCTTGAGCTCGCGCAGCTTGGCCTGGACGACCTTAACGTTGCGCGGGCCCATCCTCAGGAACTGCTTCTGGGCCGGAGTCAGCTGCTCGTAGCGGGAGTCGCGGTAGCGGAAGGTCGTCGCGTGCGGCACGAGCTCGACCGCGTCGTCGAGGACCGGGACCGCCAGCAGGTTGTCGAGGGCGCGGTGGAGAATGGTCCGGAATCGCACGTCCGGCATCCCGAAGTCCTGGAAGGCGACCTCGAAGAGCGGCTCGACGGAGCGGTAGGTACGCGCCGTGGCCTCGGCATCGAGAGAGGCGATGGCGTCCGCCATCACGTCGTAGCCCTCGAAGCCCGCCGGGTCGGGGACCAGCGAGCGCCCCACCCGCTTCGTAACGAAGCGCGTCTTCGGCTCGAGGAACCTCAGGTGGGGCCTGGGGGACTCGCCGGTGGCCACGTTCACCGTGACCGCGGTGGCCGTTCGGACGAGCTGGCTCTGGGCGAGCCAGCGAGCCAGCTCGGGGTTGGAGGACAGCGCGGCCATCAGCTCCCGGACGAGACCGTCGCTCTCGTCGAGGGACGGCAGGACCAGGGGGCTCGCGCTGGGGGCCGGGGCGGGGGTGGGAGGGGCGGTGGCGATCGGAGGCGGGGTGGACTCGACGTCCGGCTCCGCCGGGGTCCGGAAGAGGAGGTAGAGCGCGGCCAGGAGGCCGACGGCGACGATCGCGACGAGGGCCAGCAGGGCGGGAAAGAGGAGCCCACCCTCCTTCTTCTCCGGATCGGGGCGGTATGGTGGGGGGGGCTCGTCCGGCGACGCGGTGCGTTCCAGCTCGTATTCCTCGAGATCGGACATGTCTGCCTCTCCTGTCGAGACTACGCCAAACCGCCCGCCGGCCGCCAGGATGGCCTCTTCACAGGGGTGAACGGCCCGGCCGGCCCGGGAGTTCCCTGCCTCCTCCGGGGGGCCAGGGGGACGGACCGAGAGGAGGAGGACCAGCGTCACCCCCGGGGCGCAGGTGCCAGGCCGTCGCGCGAGGAGCTTCTCCGTGGGCAGAGAAGCAGGCTAGAATCATGGTTTCGGACTCAACCGATCACGGACGCGGAGGACAGACGGGATGGCTCACACCTACGAGGAGCTGCACAAGAAGACGGTCGCGGAGCTGCGGGACATCGCCAAGGACATCGACCACGAGGCGGTCCAGGGTTACACCCAGCTGAACAAGGAGCACCTGCTCCCCGCGATCTGCGACGCCCTGGGCATCAAGATCGAGAAGCACCACCGCCACGAGCCGACGGGCATCGACAAGGGGAAGGTCAAGGAGCAGCTGAAGCAGCTGAGGGCCGACCGGCAGAAGGCGCTCGAGGCCGGCGACCGCGCCGAGCTCAAGGCAATCCGCCGGAAGTACCACCGCCTGAACCACCGGATTCGCGCGGCCACCGTCGCGTAGGGGACTCTAGGGCCACTCCTCCCCGCAGAGGCAGTGGCCGTAGAGCCCCTTCGGGTCGTTCCACAGGGCGAGGCGTCCGAGCTCGGCCTCGATCGAGCGGAGGCCCACCGCCACCGGGCCGGCGGACCCGGTCGAGAGGGGCCGCTCTCCGGCCGCGTCCAGGAGGCGCCGGATGAGCCGCTCGCGCAGGCTCGGCTCCTCCTCCACGTAGAAGACCCGGTAGCCCTCGTCGAGATCGGCCCGCCTTGCCGCGGACTCGATGGCCTCCGGCAGGTCCCCCAGCCGGTCCACGAGACCCAGCTCCAGGGCGGCGGTGCCGGTCCACACCCGCCCCCGGGCGATGCGGTCCACCTCGTCCCAGCTCTGGCCCCGCGCCTCGGCGACGCGCCCCACGAAATCCCGGTAGGCGTCGTCGATCCAGAGCTGCATCGCCTCGCCCACACGCGGGTCGAGGGGGCGGCCCGGGTTGAAGGCGCCGGTGTAGCTCGTGGTGCCCACGCCGTCGAGGTGGACGCCGAGGTACCGGGCCAGGGCCTCGTCCACGGTGGGGAAGAGGGCGAAGATCCCGATGGAGCCGGTGACGGTGGAGGGGTGGGCCCAGATCTCGTCGGCGGCGCTGGAGATGAAGTAGGCGGCGGAGGCCGCGGTGCTGCCCATGGACACCACCAGGGGCTTGCCCTCCGCGCGCACGAGCTCGCATTCCCGGCGGATCAGCTCGGAGGCGAAGACGCTCCCTCCGGGGCTGTCGATGCGGAGCACGATGGCCTTCGCGTTCTCGTCGCGCCGGGCACGACGAATGAGGCGGGAGGTCGAGTCGCCGCCGATGCGGCCCGGGGGTTGGGATCCGTCGAGGACGTCGCCGGCGGCCACCACGACGGCCACCCCCTCGCCTCGGCCCCCGTGCCGACGGTCGCCCTCGCGCGCGGCGAGATAGGTGCGCCACGAGACCTGGTCGAAGGTCTCGCCCTCGTCGTCTTCTCCGACGAGCTCGATCATGCGCTGGCGCACCTCGTCACGCCGGGCGAGGCGGTCGACGAAGCCGGCGTCGAGGGCCGCCTTCGCCAGGTCCCCTCTCGCGCTCCGGAGCTGCTCCAGGGTGGTGTCGATCCACCCCTGGATCTCCTCGGGGCGTCGCCCCCGGGCCGAGGCCACGTCCGCCAGCCAGGTCGCCCACAGGTCGCCGTAGACCTCGAGGGCGGCCTCGCGGGCTTCGGGAGACATGTCGTTCCGCAGGTAGGGCTCCACCGCCGACTTGTACTCGCCCACGCGGAAGACGTGGACGTCGATCCCGTAGCGGTCGAGCCCCTCCCGGTAGTAGGGCCGGTACCCCCCGAAGCCCTCCAGGACGAGCAGCCCCTCGGGGTGCAGGACGGCCTCGTCGGCGTGGGCGAGCAGGTAGTAGGGACGCTGGGTCAGGATCTCGGAGTAGGCGAGCACCGTCTTGCCGCTGGCCTCGAAGTCGAGCAGGGCCTCGCGCACGGCGCGGAGCTTGCTCATGCCGCCGCCCCGGAAGTCGTCGAGGTCGAGGTAGAGGGCGGCGATGCGCTCGTCGTCCTTCGCCAGGCGAAGCGCGTCCAGCACGTCGCGCAGGAGGATCTCCGCCGGACCGGGGGGCAGGCCCAGCAGCGGCTCGGCGAGGCTTCGCGACGTCCGACCCGAGAGCTGCTCCACCAGGACACCCTGCGGGTTCAGGACGAGGGCCGCCCGGTCCGGGACGCGGGGTCGCGAACGGTAGGCCGTCACCGCGAGGGCGACGAGCGCGACGAGCAGCCCGAGGAGGAGCACGCCGGCGGCGAGACGCTGGAGGGCCTCGAGGGCCCGGCCGAGGCGCTGCAGGACGGACGGTCGGTCGCTCATCGTCGTCTCCCGGTCAGTTGCCCGAGTCCTCCGCCTCGGCCAGGCGATCGAAGATCAGGCCGTGGAAGCGGCTGTCGCCGGAGCGGAAGAGCCAGCCCAGGTGCTCCCCGCAGCCGAGGCAGACCGCGATCTGCCAGGCGTAGCCGGGGAACCAGGTGTGGCGCAGGCTCGCCTCGCTGACCGCGCCGCAGCCCGGGGCGACGGCAAAGCAGCCGATGTGGAAGAGGATGCCGTGGGGATTGGAGAAGGAGTGGGCGTGGCTCCCCGACATCTCGATCCGGGCGCTCGTGGTGGTGACGCTCCGGAGGCACGCGGCGCACACCAGGACGCGGCCGTCGTCGTCGTCCGCCGCGTCGCGCCGTTCGGGCTGGCGGACGTCGGCCGGCTGGTCCGGGGCGCGCTGGAGCAGGTGTGCGGTCGACATGATCGCCGGGCCCTCTCCCCGGATGTTACCCCCGCACGGCCTCTCGGGGTCAGGTCTTGCATCTCGCATCGCGACCGCCGGTCCCGACGCGACGCCGGAATGCGGGCCTGACCGCATTCACGCATCGGGCAAGACCTGACCCCCCAACCCGTGTGGATCATCCGTACTAGAGCGTTTGGTGACACAGCCGTGACAGTCGCCGATGGATCGAGTCGCTACAGTTGCTGGTCACTATGCGTCTTTCAAGCGACGGCCACCCCCTCCACCCCAAGGGCTCACGGGCCCGCGTCCTCCTGTGCAGCGTCTTCGGGCCCTACGCCCGGGACGACGAGTACGGGAGCCGCTCCGTGAACCCCATGGAGCTCTACCAGAACCAGGTCACGCGGATGCAGGGCCCCTTCTCCCTGCGGATGTTCCACCGCTCCTGGGGATTGATGCTCATCCAGGCCAACATCGAGGCCCCGTGCACGCTCCTGGACTTCCCGGACCTGGAGCGCTTCGAGGCCGAGCTGCGGGAGCACGAGTACGACGTCGTCGGCATCGGCGCCATCATCCCGAACGTCGGCAAGGTCGCGAAGATGTGCGCGGTCATCCGCGAGCTCCAGCCGAACGCGACGATCGTCGTCGGCGGGCACGTGGCCAACCACGACCGGATCGACGAGCTGGTCGACGCCGACCACGTGGTGCGGGGCGAGGGCGTGCAGTGGTTCCGGCGCTTCCTCGGGGAGGACGCGACGCAGCCGTTCCGTCACCCGCTCATCCAGTCCGGCTTCGGCACGCGCATCCTGGGGGTGAACGGCTCGGACGAGTTGGCGGACACCGCGGCCACCGTCATCCCCTCGGTCGGGTGCCCGCTCGGCTGCGACTTCTGCGCCACCTCGGCCATGTTCGGAGGCAAGGGGCGCTCGTTCGACTTCTACTCCTCGGGCGACGAGCTCTACGACCTGATGGCCGGGCTCGAGGAGAGAGATGGGCGTCTCCGCCGTTCTTCGTCATGGACGAGAACTTCCTCCTGCACCGCAGGCGGGCGATGCGCCTGCTGGAGCTGATGAGGGAGAACGGGAAGGCCTGGTCGTTCATGGTCTTCAGCTCCGCCAACGCGCTGCGGCTCTACGCCATGGAGGATCTCGTCGCGCTGGGCATCTCGTGGGTGTGGATGGGCCTCGAGGGCGACGGGGCCGCGTACCGCAAGCTGAAGAACGCCGACACCCGGGCGCTGGTGCGGGAGCTGCAGTCGCAACGGGATCCGCGTCCTCGGCTCGAGCATCGTCGGCCTGCGCGAGCACACCCCGGAGAACATCGACGCCGCCATCGACTACGCGGTCAGCCACGACACCGACTTCCACCAGTTCATGCTGTACACGCCGGTCCCCGGGACGCCCCTGTGGAAGAAGCACAAGGAGGAGGCGACGCTGCTCGACGAGAGCGAGTGCCCGACCGCCGACGTGCACGGCCAGACCCGCTTCAACTACCGCCACCCCCACATCCAGGACGGCCAGGAAGGGGAGATGCTGATCCGGGCCTTCCGGCGCGACTTCGAGGTGAACGGGCCCAGCATCGTCCGCATGCTGGGGACGCTGCTGAAGGGGTATCTCCGCCACCGCGAGCACCCCGACCCGCGGGTGCGCGCACGCTTCTGGTGGGAGACCCGGGACCTCCGAAAGCACCTACGCGGGGATCGTCTGGGCGTCGGAGCGCTGGTTCCGCTCGAGCCCGGCCGTCCGCGCGAAGATCCGCGCGGTGCGCGACGATCTCCGGGCCGCCTTCGGATGGCGCAGCGCGGTCTGGGGAGCCGCGGTCGGCCCGGTCCTCCTGGCCGCCCTCTGGCTCGAGCAGCGCCGCCTGGACCGCGGGTGGACGTACGAGCCCCCCACCTTCTACGAGACCAACAGTCCCCTGGCCGACGCCGGCCGCGGGCGGGGCCCCGTCCCCGTGCCGGTGCGCTGGGTGGAACCCACGGTCGTCCCCCATGCCGAGGCCCAGACCGCCTAGGCGCGTCTCGTCACTGAAGTCGAGCACACAAGGCTCTCAGCGCGGCCAAGGGACTCGGCGGGCGGGGACCCCGGCGAGGACCCTGCTTCACTTCGTAGCTTGCGGGCCCGCAGCTGGGGTGCCCGCCGAGCCCCCGAGGCGACACGGGCCGTGAAGTAGACCCGACTTCGGTGACAGAACTAGGCGCCTTCAGGCCCCATAGCCCTTGGGGGGGCGGAAGCCCCCGACGACGTCGGCCATCCCTCGGGCGACGTCGATGGGCGTCGCGTCCTCGAGGTAGGGGCCGAGGATCTGGATCCCGCACGGGAGCCCGTCGCGGGTCTGCCCCACGGGAGCGGTCGTGGCGGGCAGGCCGGTCAGCGTCGCGAACGAGATCCAGAACATGCAGGTCCAGGTACGGTCGTGGGCCCTCGGGGGTGGCGAGCCGTCGGTCTTCCCGGGGCATCCGGTGGTCGTGGGGAAAGGCGGCCACGAAGGCGGTGGGCATCAGGAAGGCGTCGTGCGTGCGGAAGTACTCCTGCCAGATCGCCCGGGCGACCATCCTCCGGCTGCTCGCGGCCTGGAAGTGCCGGTGGGGGTCCACCCGCGCCTGGGCTCGGAGGGCCTGAAGTCCTCCCGTCGGGTCCGCCGCGCGGGCCCGCTCCCGCTCCAGGTCCTCGTCCTCGAGGTCGAAGGCGAAGAAGGCGCTGAGCAGGTACCAGTAGGTCTCGAACTGCTCCCGTGGCACCACGCCCTCGGGCCAGCCCTCCTCGAGCCTGAGCCCGTCCCGGCGAAGGGCGTCGATCGCGCCCGCCAGTGTCTCCCGCACGTCGGAGGAAAGCGGGCACTGCGGGTCGTCGAGGACGTAGCCGATGCGGTAGTCGTCCAGGCGAGCCTGGCGCGCCGGAGGCAGGGTCCAGCGGTAGGCGATGGCGTCGTCGCCCACCGGCCCGCCGAGCACGCCGAGCGACGTCGCCAGGTCCTCCGCGTGCCGCGCCATGGGGCCAGCCACCGGCAGGTCGGTGGGAGGCTGGGGGAGGCTGCCCGGAAGAGGCGGGATCTGGCCCCGTCGCGGGACGACGTTCAGGGTGGGCTTGTGACCGTAGACCCCGCAGAAGTGCGCGGGGGTGCGGATGGAGCCCCCGATGTCACTGCCCAGGGCCACGAATCCGAGCCCCGCGGCCAGCGCGGCGGCGTTGCCCCCGCTCGAGCCGCCGGGGGTGCGCGCGAGGTCCCAGGGGTTGTTGGTGGTGCCGTAGACCTCGTTGTAGCTCTGCAGGTCCCCGAGCAGGAGGGGCACGTTGGTGTTCCCCACGACGACCGCCCCGCCGGCACGCAGGCGGGCGACCGCCTCGGAGTCCTCGGCGGCCCGGTGATCGGCCAGGGAGGGCACCCCGACGGTCTGGGGCACGCCCGCGATGCCGAATGACTCCTTGATGGCCACCGGCACCCCGTGGAGGGGTCCCCAGCGCTCGCCCCGCGCCGAGCGCCTCGTCGGCGGCGCGGGCCCGGGAGAGGGCGGAGTCCGACAGGACGTTCACGTAGGCGTTCAGGGCCGGGTTGTAGCGGGCGACACGGTCGAGGACCTCCCGAGTGAGCTCGACGGACGAGAGCTGCCGCCTGGCGATCGCCCGAGCGGCCTCGCTCGCGGAGGCGAAGGCCAGCCCTGGCGGGCGGGCCCCGCCGCGGGCCCAGGGGGCGCTTCGACCCAGGACGGCGGCGGCTCCGGCGCCCAGGGCACCGGAGACGAAGGCGCGCCGCGTGGAGACACGGCGCGGTGGTGCGGCCCACGGCATGGGGGTCCTCCTCGGGGAACGACCGGGAGGTTAGCACGTGTCCTGGCGCCTCGTGGGGGCCCGGGTCTCGTTTGGATCAGTCGGTGCCGGGCTCGTCCGCCTCGGCGGGCCGGGCGCCCAGGCCCGCCACCACGTCGATGCCGCCGTTGACCGTCTCGAGGTCGAAGCTCCCGCTTGCCGGGGCCGAGGCGGCCCTCGAGGCGGCGCTTCTTCCTGGTGGTGACCTCCAGGGGCAGGTCGCACCCGATCCCGCCGTTCACCGTCGTGGCCTTCAGGCGGCCGCCGGTGCCCTCGGGGAGGGACAGGTCGATGCCGCCGTTGACCGTCTCGAGCTCGTACCGCCCGCCCTCCGGGACCCGGGAGAACCCGGCGCGGATGCCGCCGTTGACGGTCTGGGCCCGCAGCTCGCCCTCGAGGTCGGCGAGCTCGAGGCCGCCGTTGACGGACTCGACGCGCAGGCTTCCGGCCAGCCCCTCGACGTCCACCGGGCCGTTGACGGTCTTGAGCCGCACGTCGGCGCCCCGGGGAACGGTGAGGTCGTAGTCGACCTTCCCCCGGTGGCCGCCCGCGAACCAGCTCCCCTTCGGGTACCGGGTCTTCACCCGGACCTCGCGGCCTTCTCCTTCGATCACGACCTCGATGTCCTCGAGAGCCGCCTCGCTGGTGGCGGCTCGCGTCGCCTCGATCCTCACCTCGTCTCGCGACCACGTGCGGAGCGTGATGCGGCCGTTCACGTTCTCGAGCTCGAAGCGCCCGTCCGGCTCCAGGGCGCGCGTCTCGTCGACGACGTCGCGAGCGTTCAGCGGCGCGCTCGGGAAGCCCGTGCAGGAGGCCAGGACGAGAGCCGCGACGACCGCGGCGGTCAGGGTCGAAAAGCGGTGCATTGACATGGGCTTGCCCTCCAACATGAGCAACGAAGCGGGCCCGCCTCGGGTTCCACGAATCCCCCGACTTTGCCCCCTTCAGGCCGCGGCGGGCTAGAATGCGCCGATTCGTCGCCGCCGGGCGAGCCGGAAACCCCCGTCGAGCGCCAGCGGCATATCGAGGAGCCGAATGAGCGAGACGAGATCGTCCTTCCCGCCGGTCTTCTGGGTCGCCAACCTCATCGAGGTGATGGAGCGGTTCGCCTACTACGGGATCTACTTCGGCTTCGGGATCTACATGAAGTCCCTCGGCTTCTCCCCGGACCAGCTCGGGTGGGTGCAGTTCATCTTCCTGCTCCTCTCGTACACCATCCCGGTGATCTCGGGGACCTTCGCCGACAGGTTCGGCTTCAAGAAGACCCTGCTCGTCGCGTACATGGCGTATCTGCCCGCCATCCTCCTGCTGATCTTCAACAAGACCTTCTCCGGGATCGCCCTCACGATGCTCACGATCGGCTTCGCCGCGGGCATCTTCAAGCCCCTGATCGCGGGGACGGTCCGGGCGGTCACCGACAAGTCGAACAAGACCCTCGGCTTCGGCATCTTCTACGCCATGGTCAACGTGGGGGGGTCCTTCGGCCCCATCGTGGCCGGGAAGCTCCGGGCGATCTCCTGGGACCACGCCTTCTACACCGCCGCGGGGATGATCGTGTTGATGTTCCTCGTGACGGTCTTCTTCTACAAGGAGCCACCCCGGCAGATCGAGGGGCTGACGCTCAAGCAGAAGTTCCGGGACCTGCGCACGGCGCTGTCCGACCTGAAGTTCACGAGCTTCCTGATCGTGCTCGGCGTCATGTGGTGGGTCCCCTTCTGGGCGTTCTTCAACCTCTGCGCCCTCTACGTCGACTCCAACGTGGACACCGCCCAGCTCTACCTCGACATCCGCAGCGTCCTCGGCTCGGGGATCGCCGGCTTCCTCTCCCACGTGGACGAGGACGGCACGAGGCGGGTGCTCGGAGAGTCCATCTCCAACACCGGCTACATCATCGTGCTCCTGCAGGTGTTGGTCTCCAAGACCATCGAGAAGTGGAGGGCCCTGCCCACCTTCATGAGCGGTCTGGGGCTGTCGGCCGCCGGCTTCGTCATCCTCGGCTACGCGCGGATGTCGGTCGCCTCGATGATCTTCGTGGGCATCTTCTTCTTCGCCCTCGGCGAGATGATGGCCTCCCCGCGGATCCAGGAGTACATCACCTGGATCGCCCCGAAGGAGAAGGCGGGTCTGTACATGGGCGCCAACTTCCTGGCCACCGCCATCGGCGCGTTCAGCGGTCCCATCTACACCGGGCTGTACGGTCGCTTCGACGCCATGGGGCGCCCCGAGTACGTGTGGTACACCCTGGCCGCCCACGTGCTGCTGGCCATCGTGGTCATCAACCTGTTCGTGAAGCTCTTCGGCGCCTTCGAGGAGCGGGAGGCCTGACCCGTCAGCGGCAGGAGCCGCGGTACATCTCGGCGGCGCGGACGGCGTAGACGACCTCGTAGTCGCCGGCGTCCATGAAGCGTACCAGGCTCAGGCCGCTGGGCAGCATCAGGACGTGGTTGCCGCCGTAGCCGGACATGAGGGGCACGTCGACGGTGCAGCGCCCGGTGTCGGTGCGGACCGTCCAGACGGAGTGGAGGTAGCGCTCGCTCGCGGCCGGGGTCTGGTAGGCGGCCCGTCCCGCCCGGCGCATGGCCTCCCGGACCTTGGTCCGGCTGACGAGCTGCCGGCCCCCGGCAGAGCCCTCGTCCTGGAGGAGCTGGGCCACCTTGGCCGCCGCGTCGACGTCGGGGTAGCTGCCCCAGCCCATGATGGGCGTCCCGCGGGCGCCGTCCGGCTCGATCGACCGCGAGAGCGGCAGGTGGGGGACGCCGATGGGCTCGAGAACGTCCTGTCGCACCATCGTCCAGTAGTCCGCGGCCGGCCCCTCGCGCATCTTGACGTAGCTGTTCATGGCCTGCGAGAGCACGAACGAGTGCGTGGAGTAGTACGCGAACTCCGTTCCGGGGGCCGGGGGAGCGTCCGGGAGAGCGGCGATGGCGGCGATCTTGGAAGCCGCGGAGCGAGCCTGGATGTAGGGCCCGATCGCGGCGCCCCGCTCGCCGCCCACGGTGCCGGTGACCATGTTCAAGGTGTGGTGGAAGGTGACGCCCTGCCAGCCCGGGTGACCGGCGAGCTCAGGCACGTGGTCGATGATCCGCTCGTCGAAGATCCCGTCTCCGTAGCGCTGGGCCAGGTAGAACATCGACAGGCCCAGGCCCATCGTCTTCGTCACCGAGAAGACGCCATGACGCATCCACTCTGGCCAGGGATGCGGGCCCGAACGAGTGGCCACCTCCTGCTGGTAGAGCTGGCCGTCCACGAGGAGAGCCACCGCGCTCAGGTCGGTGTCCGCGAAGCCGTTCCGGGACGTGGCCTGAGTGGTCTCCGCGTCCGGCAGCGCGGACCAGGGACGCAAGGGCAGGCGGGAGGCGCGCTCCCGGCCGAAGGCGGCGGCGGCGGCCTCGGCTCCGCCGGGACACACCGGGTCCCAGGTGGCCGGCACCAGGGCGGAGAAGTCCGTGCGGAGGTACTCCTCGTTGGGCGCCGTCTCCTGGGTGATCTGGATCGCGACCCGGGAGACCTCGACGCCGTTGAAGACGAAGGTGGCCAGGCCGTTGCGGGCCTGTCCGACGTAGTTGTCGGTGAGGGTGAAGAGAAACGTCGCTCGGGAGTAGCCCGCGTCCGCGGCTTCCTCCCAGACCCGGCCCGGGTTGGCGATGACGTTCCAGAGGCTGCGACCCCTCCCTCCGGCGCCGTGCCCCGACAGGATCAGGTCACGCTCCAGGGGAACGAGCCAGCCGCCGCGGGTGACCAGGGGCAGGGAGAACGCGGGGAACAGGGTCTGGCCCCCGCCCCTCCAGTCGGAGTCCGGGTGCGTCGTGGACATGGGCGTCTCGGAGAAACGGAGCGTTCCGCAGAGCACGTGGGAGGCAGCCCCCGCGTCTCCGAGCGGCTGAAAGTAGGCGTTGTGAACCACCCCGGGCGGCGTCGCTCCGAAGAGCTCGTCCACCGTCAAGGCGTCGCGGATGCCGGCGGGCGGTGGTGGGGTCGCGGTGGGTGGCGGGGGGGCGGTCGGGCTGGTGTCGTCGCCGCCGCAGGCGGCGAGAAGGCAGAGGGCCGTCAGGGTGAGAAGAGCCAACGACCACGACGTGTCCCGGCGAACCCTTCCGAGGCGAAATGCTGGGTCGAGATGGCAGTGCGCCGGCATCGGGTTCGACGGGCTCTCCCTGAAGAGAGACACGCAACCCCGCGTCATTTGTTCCCGACGCCGGCTCCGCGGGCGAATCAGGCGCCGTCGGGATCCTCGCGCGGGGTGTGGAATTCGCTCCGCCCCGTCGCGGGTGGGGCCTCCGCGGGTGGGCGGGGCGCGGCCTCGGTTGACGGAGCTCCGTCGCTCTCCGCGTCGCCGGCCTCCGGAGCCGGTCGGGGAGGAGGCCATCCGCCCTCGGGGGGCGCAGTCTCCTCGATGTTCACGACGCTGAAGGCCCCCTCGAGGACGACGTCGTAGCCCGGCGTGTCCTTCTCGATGGTGTCCCGGGCCGGGCCCTTGTCCAGCCAGACCAGGGGGAAGCCGGGGCCCTCATAGCGCACCGGAGTTCCCTCGGGGACCTTCACGTCGAACGCGCTGAAGGCCCCCTGGAAGTGGATCCTGACCCGCTGCGAGGGCGGGGGCAGACGGAACGTCCAGGAGTTGAAGGCCCCGCTCACCTTGGCGCCGGTCACCCACCCCCGACGCAGGTCGAGACCACCCCGGATGAAGACCCCGCTGAGCTCGAGCTCCAACGGGAGGTTGTCGGCGACCCCCAGCTCCCAGACCTCGCGGGGCGTCCCGGCCACGATGAACCCGCCGTCCCGTCCCTCGAGCCGGAGGTTGGCCCCGCCCTTCTGGCCGTCGACGTCCAGGCGGGGCGTGCTCTCACGGGACGCGGCCCGGCCCTCCGCCAGGAGGGCGGGCGCGAGGGAGCGGGCCTCGAGGCCGACCCGGACGCCGGCGAGCTCGGCCTCGATGCGCGCGCGATCGGCGCCCTCTGGCCTCTCCGCGGCGACCTCGTGCCACTCCCCGGGAGGCCGGGGCTGCGGCGGGTCGCCCCAGGCCAGCCAGAACAGCGTGCCCACGACCACGACCGGTCCGAGCACCATTCCCGCGGCGAGTGGCGTCTTCTCGAAGACGATGCGGATCCCGGCGGAGACGAGGAGCACCGGCCAGAAGGACACGGCCTCCATCCAGAACCCGTCCGGCAGGCCCCGCGTGGTGGCGACGAGGAAGAAGACACCCAGGCCGGCCAGACCCACACCGTCGGCCACCCGACCCCAGTCCGTGCGGGGACGGGGGGTTTCGTCGTCGGCGTCGCGGGAGCTCGCGGACATCGATCTTTCTCCTACGTTCACGATAGCTTACGCGACGCGGCCCCGCGCCGTTCCGTCACTCGCCGACGCCCACCGTGCGTCCGCCGAAACGCTCGGCGGGATTGAATCCCGCGGTGTGCTCAGGACGCCTCGAGGTCCTCGATCAGCGTCCGGTGGGCGGCCACGAAGGCGCCCCCGCGGGCGCGCAGGGCGCGGGCGGCGGCCCGGGGCAGGTGGAAGGCCCCCCCGCCCCTCGAGCGCTCCTCGTGCTCACGTCGGTACTCGGGCGACACGCGGAGCGACCAGTTCGCGTCGTCCACGACGCCGGGCCGGTTGTAGACCTGCTCCAGGCCGAGGGCGTCGGTGAAGAACATCATCACGTTCGACGCGGGACCCACGAAGAGGTCGGCGAGCATGGCCTGAACGAGGGAGTTGCGGTCGCTCGCGGTCCCCCGTATCCAGGCGTCGCGGCGCTCCTCGGGGGCGAGGAGACGGGTGGCGAGATACTCGGCCTGGCGGCGCGAGGCACCGGAGTCGATCCAGTCCCGCGCCACCCGCCAGATGGGCGGGGTGTCGTGGTTGCCGACCATGATCCAGTCCTCGGGCCGCGCGTTCTCCGCGCGGTAGCCGTCTTCGCGACATTCGAGATCGGCCTTCTGGGTGACGCGAAAGCGCCCCAGCCCGTGCCGAGCCATGACCCGGCCCAGGGGATAGGGCTGGGTGCTGAGGATCTCGCAGGCGATGTCCGCGGGAGAGTGGCCGTGGGCCCGGGCGACGGCGACGATGGCGTCGAGGAGAACCCCGTAGCGGTCGACCTGATCGGCCTCCAGCTCTCGCACCCAGCCGTCGGCATAGCGCGGTCCGTCGAGGTCGAGCTGATCGGGACGGGCGATGGCGAACTCGGCGAGCTCGGGGTGGTCCGGGAGGTCGGGCGAGGAGAAGAGCCTCGCCCCGTTCTGGCCGGCGAAGGTGGGGTTGGCCTGGTCGGCGCGGTAGACCCAGGGGCAGACGAAGCCGTGGGGGTGGTCGATCCGCACCCCGTCGAGCTCCGCGAACGTCTTCTCCATTCGAGCGTGCAGGAACCGCAGCGCCGCCCCCGGCTCGGGGCCGCCGTCGGCCCCGGGCACCACGTACTGCCGGGGATCCAGCACCGCGTGGTTCCAGGGCTGACCCTCGGGGTTCGTCCGGGAGGGGGGAGCGCCCATGCGGTAGCCGCGGAGGAGGAAGGGCTGGGCGGCCCACTCGTCGCGGGGGGAGAGGCCGACCTGCAGGTCCCCGAACATCTTCAGGCCGAGCCCGTGCACGCGCTCCTGGAGCGCCCGGTGCTGCCGGTGCAGGAGGAACTGGACGAAGGACCAGGCGTCGACGGTGTCGAGGTGCTCGGTGAGTCGCGCCCGCAGGCGCTGGGCCCCCGCCGCTCCTTCTCCGGGCTCGGGGTCGAAGAGACGGCGGTCGGCCTCGTCGGGCCACTCGCGCCAGTGACGGCCGCCGTTCACCCCCTGGAGGGCCTCGTAGAGCCCGTCGCGGGCGAGCCAGCCCGCGTTCGCGCGGCTGAACGCGTCGAGCTCGGCGGCGAGGGTGACGATGGAGGACTCCCGCGCCTGGACCCGGGCCGCCTTGAAGCGCTCCCACAGCGCGACGCGCACGGGGGCGAGCGCGGTGTGCATCCAGGCGTGGGGGACCCGCTCGCGGGACCCCGGCCGGGCCGCCACCAGCTCCGCCACCTCCTCCGCGGGCAGCAGCGCCCCCCACTCCTGCCCGGTCAGGGGACCGAGGGCCAGTGAGAGCGGGTTGCGCGAGAAGAGGGTGCCGTCGTAGGGAGAGGGGTTCCCGGGCGACGTCGCCCCCGGGGGCCCGAGCTGCACGCCGGTGAACCCGAGCTCCGCGACGAACGCGATGAAGTCGGCGGCGCCGGCGGAGTAGGGGGTGCCCCGGCCGACGTCCTCGTCGGCCCGGGACGGAAACGCGGCGTCGTGGATTCCGAACAGGAGGCGGCGGATGCCCAGCAGGTCGAGGGCCTCGTGGAGACGCGTGGGGTCAGGCACCGCCCGACGTTAGCACGGGGAGCGGGTGCGGTTCAGCCTCACTCGGGTACGCCGTACATCTGGTCCGGGGTCAGCACTCCCGGAAAGCGGAAGCGCAGAGCGCGGCGCGACTCGTCGCAGAGGTGGCAGGCGTCGGCGTACGCCGGACGCGGGCGCAGCTCGTACAGGCGGGCCAGCTCCGCCGGCCCGCCCGCCAGCAGCGGGCCGCAGATGGGGTGCGAGGACGGCTCGTAGCGCTCGCAGATCTCGCGCAGGCTCTCGGTCAGGACGTTGCCCAGGGCGATCCCCTGGCAGACGTGCGCGAAGCCGAGGGGATCGACGTGGAGGCGCCCGGGGTCCTCGAGGTCCTCGTGGGGACACGCGGTGAGCTCGGTCCAGGGGTGGTGAGGGGCCCGGGACGCCAGCGCCTCGGCGGCGCGTCCGCGGAACATCACCCCGCTCTCGCCGTGGGGCAGCTGACCGGTGCCGCCGCGGGCGCCGTCCTCCGGTTGCGCGATGGAGACGACGTCGACCGGGATCCCCAGATCTTCCGCCGCGGCGCGGGCGTTCCGGACATCCTGGCTGACGCGCTCGCTCGCGTGGTAGAGGTCGCTGCTGAGCGACAGGTCCGAGATCGCGTCGGCCAGGGGCTCGAGCCAGGTCTCCGCGTCCTCTCGGCTCGTGGCCCAGTAGGCGTTCGAGACCAGACCCACGCGGAACCCGCTCTCCGCCGCTTCGAGAACACCCCGAACCAAGACGGGATAGAAGAGGAGCGGCTCGCCCCCCTCGAAGTAGACCCACTCCACCGTGCCCAGCTCGCGCGCCTGCGCGAGGATGCGACGGACGGTCTCCAGGGTCATGGTGCCCTCCTGGCGCGGGCTGCCCCAGACGAAGCAGTGGTCGCACTCGAAGGTGCACTGGTAGGTGAGGAGAAGGTGGACGCCGGTGAGCTTCATGGTTGGTCCTCTCTTCCCGCGAGGTGTCGTCCGGACCGCATGCCGATGGCGACGGAGGCACGCTGAGGGAGGAGCCGCGGCATTCGGTTCGACGGCCCGTTGGTGAGCCTATACCGGGCACGGGGGACGGCACCAGACAAATCACTCCCGCGCGGTGGGCGGGGAGCCCCCGAAAGCGCGACCTGAGCCGGTCCCCTTCGCCCGTGTCGTCCGGAGGGACCCCAGCTCGGAGGAGTTCGAATCGTGCTCTGCCACCGGAGAGGCTGATCGCTTCGAGCACGTTCGACGCAAACGCCGACTACTCTCCAGATGGTCGAAGAATCGCGTTCTGTTCCTTTCTTGGCGGGGACGCCAGCAGCATCTGGATCAGCGAGAGCGATGGGGCGAACCCGGTCCAGCTCACCCGCTTCGAGAGGGCCGCTGGGACGCCACGGTGGTCTCCCGACAGCCGGAGGATCGTCTTCGACAGCGACGAGGCAGGGGATCAGAACCTCTACGTGGTCGATGCCGATGGCGGGGCGGCACGGCGGCCGACGCCCGGGACCTCCTCCGACGTCACGGGCACGTGGTCGCGAGACGGTCGTTGGATCTACTTCGAATCCGACCGGGCGGCACCTCCCAGATCTGGAAGATCCCGGCCGAGGGAGGAGAAGCGGTCCAGGTGACAAGGGGCGGTGGAAGCTATGCCGTGGAGTCGTGGGACGGTCGCCACCTGTACTACTCCAAGGCCGGGTCCATGCGCAGCATCCGGCGGGTTCCAGTCGCCGGCGGTGAAGAGGCCCTGGTAGCCGAGGCACCCGACTTGATGCTCCGGAGACTGTGCTCCTCTCGAACCGGGCTCTACTTCCCCAGGCGACGGGCCTCTGGTCCTCTCGGGGTCACGGAGCACTCGATTCACTTCCTCGACTCCGCTACCGGGCACGTGAGCACGCTTCTCGAGGAGGAGGACCACTTCGCCTGGCCCGACATCTCGGTCTCTCCCGACGAGGAGTGGGTCCTCTACGCGAAGCAGCCCACACCACTGTCCGAGCTGATGCTGGTGGAGAACTTCCGCTAGATCCGCTGGCTCGCGGCGCGTCCCCGGCTCACGGCCCAGGTACAACGACCGGCGCCCCCCGGGGCAGCCTTCCACCGTTCGGCCCTCGGCTATCACTCTCCCTCGATGAGCGCCCGGTGCCCCGGCATCCGTTGACCTTCACTCGCCGGGCGGGGTCAGCTCTTCCCGAGTCACCGGACCTCCTGTGGCAGTCCGGGAACGTAGACTGTCCTCGAATCACACGTCGCCCGGATGCTGCGCCGCTGAGTCGCACCTCTCCCCGGCCGGCCGGTCTCGCGGGCTCTCTCTCCCAGGGAGTCGCCATGCAGAGCGTGAGGAACGTCCGGGATGACGATCTTCTCCGTCGGCTGTCGGACCTCGTGAAACGGTCGCGCGGCGTCGAAGCCGACGTCGTGGCTCACATCGGCGAGGTGGAGCTGAGACGCCTCTACGCCCACGAGGCCTGCTCGTCGATGTTCGAGTACTGCCGCCGGGTCCTCGGCCTCAGGGAGAACGAGGCCTACCTGCGCCTCACCGTGGCCCGGGCCGCTCGGGAGCTCCCGGAGCTTTTGCCCATGCTCCGGGACGGTCGGCTCCACCTGAGCGGGATCGCCCGACTGGCGCCGCAGCTGACCCGCCAGAACGCCGACGAGGTCCTGAAGCGAGCCTCGGGGATGTCCCATCGGGAGATCCGGGAGCTCGTCAGCGAGCTGGAGCCGAAGCCCGCGGTCGCACCGACGATCCGGAGGCTCCCCGTCCGTCCGGCGCCCACGAGTGGGGCTTCTGGGCAACTCGGGGGGGCCCGAGTTGAGTCGGAACGACTCAGCTCGGACACGGGGCCCGTCGCACCGCGCGCCGCGGTGGTGGAGCCCCTGGCGCAGGACCGCCACCTGGTCCGCTTCACGGCCAATACGGAGCTTCGTGACAAGCTCGAGCGCCTCCAGGCCCTCATGCGGTCCTCGGTCCCCGACGGCGACCTGGCCCGCATCATCGACATCGCCGTCACCGAGAAGCTGGAGCGGGTCGAAGCCAGGCGCTTCGGCAAGACCCGGGCGCCCCGCAAGACGCTCGCGGAGACCGACACCACCCCCAGCTCACGGCGCATCCCAGCCGCGGTTCGCCGCGCCGTCCACGCCCGCGACGGCGGTCGGTGTGCCTACCGGGACACACATGGCCGACGGTGCGCGAAGCGCCACGACCTCGAGTTCCACCACAAGAAGCCCTTCGGCCGCGGCGGAGACCACAGCCCCTCCAACCTGACCCTCATGTGCCGTCCTCACAACACCCTCATGGCCGAGCTGGACTACGGCAAGGACGTCGTCGCCCGGTTTCGCGCCTCGAGCAGTCGCTGTGTCGTGCCGGTGGATGTCTACGGCAACCGTATCGCCGTTCAGGCGCCGTCGACCGGACCGGGATGATCAGGAGGAGAAACTGAAGTCATGGCTGCAAACCCCCTGGGGCCCGGTCGGAGTCACCCTCGTCTGCGACTTCGAGTTGTCGGCAACGCATAGAATGACGAGCCAGGAGGGCTTCCATGCCGCGCTTTGCCGCCGTCTTCACGACACGTCTCGCCGTGAGGCCGAGCCACGCCGCGTCCGCCCGCCTGGTCGTGGCCCTGGTCCTCCTGGCGAGCGCGGCCGCCCCCCCGACCGGCAGGGCGGCTGGGCCGCCGCCGGTCAAGATCCTCTTCGACTCCGACATGGGATCCGATTGCGACGACGCCGGCGCCCTGGCTCTCCTCCACACCCTGGCCGACGAGGGGAAGGCCGAGATCGTGGCCTGCGTCTACAGCTCGGGGCGGGTCCCCTACGGGGCCGCCGTCATGGAGGCCATCAACGTCTACTACGGGCGACCGGAGATCCCCGTGGGCGCGGCCCACGACGACGTCGTGGGCGATCCCGTGGACAAGATGACCGCCGAGAAGCTGGCCCGTGACCAGGCCGCCTTCGGGAACCGCATCGTTCACAACAGTGACGCCACCGAGCAGACACGCTTGTGCCGACGGCTCCTGGCCGATGAGCGCGACCGCTCGGTGACCTATCTGACAGTGGGACACACGAAGGGCCTCCACGACCTCCTCCTCTCGGCCCCCGACGAGATCTCACCCCTGAGCGGCTCGGAGCTGATCGAGCGCAAGGTCCTGCGCTGGGTGGCTCTGGGGGCCCTGGGGGCCGCCAACGACGAGGGACGCCGCACGAAGGACTGGAACTTCTTCTTCAACGACACGGCTCCCTTCACGGAGGTGCTGGTCGAGCGCTTTCCTCGGCCCGTCGTCTTCGTCGACGCCGGACAGGACGTCCTCACCGGCGCGAGCCTCGCCCACACTCCTCCGGGAAGCATCGTCCGCACCGCGTACCGCGAGTGGCTCTGGAGCTACGAGCAGAAGACCCTCGAGGACCAGCGTCCCTCCTGGGACCTCGTGGCCGCTCTCTTCGCCGTCGAAGGTCTCGGAGCGTTCCTGGAAGACGCCGGCGAGGGGCACCTGGACGTCGACGCCAAGGCCGGCTGCCGCTGGGAGGCGGGTCCGGGACCGGCCGACCACGCCTTCGTGCGACAGAAGCCCGGCGTGGCCGAGGCGCTGGCCGCCTATCTCAACGAGAGGATCGCGCGCCCGCCGGCGGTGCCCGGAAGCCCCTGACGCTCCGGACGGGAGCCGCCTTCAAGAGAGGGCCGAGACCCTGCTCGACTGGCGGCTCGGTCTCGTCACCGAGCCCGCTCCGGAGGGGTCCGTGGCGTGCGCCCTTCCGTCGACGCGCCTATGCTTGCCGGGGTCGGCCCCCACACACGCTGGGTGAACCTCGGCTGAGCTCTTGCGAGCCGGCGGAAGGAGGATCCATGAGACGCGTCTGCTACTCGGTGGCCATGAGCCTCGACGGCTCCATCGCCGGCCCGAAGGACGAGATCGACTGGATCGTCGCCGATCCGGAGATCGAGTTCGAGGCGCTCTTCGGCGGATTCGACACCGTCCTGGTGGGCCGCAGGTCCTACGAGGCCGCACGGCAGATGGGGAGCGGGGTAGGGATGCCCGGCATGGAGGTCCACGTCTTCTCGCGGACCCTGCGACCCGCCGACTGCCCCGACGGGTCGGTCTCCGACGACCCGGGGACCACCGTGCGCCTGCTGAAGGGGAGGGCGGGGAAGGACATCTGGCTGTTCGGGGGAGGCGAGCTGTTCCGGAGTCTGCTGGAGCAGGACCTGGTCGACCGCGTTCAGGTCGCGGTCATCCCGGTGCTTCTGGGTGGCGGCGTACCCCTGCTCCCGCCTGCGGCGCGGCAGGCTCGGCTGAGGCTCACCGGACACAGGGTCTACGAGAAGACGGGCATCGTCCTGCTCGAATACGACGTCACGCGAGACGCGGCTTGAGGGACAGGGCGTGAAGATCCGGGCATTCGCGGAGGCGGACGAGGACCGAGCCGTCAACCTCTGGGACCGCTGTGGACTTCTGCGGCCCTGGAACGATCCCCGAAGGGACATCGCGAGAAAGCTCCAGGTCCAGCGCGAGCTCTTCCTGGTGGGCGAGATCGACGGACGGATCGTGGCCGTGGTCATGGCCGGATACGAGGGCCACCGTGGCTGGGTGGACTACCTGGCCGTCGAGCCGGAGCTCCAGGGCAAGGGGCTCGGGCGTCAGATGCTGGCCGCGGTCGAGCGGGGGTTGGCCGAGCGAGGCTGCCCCAAGGTGCAGCTCCAGATCCGCCGGGGAAACCTCGGCGTCGTGAGGTTCTATCGCGAGCTCGGCTACGCCGAGGACGAGGTCATCAGCATGGGCAAGCGACTGGAGCTCGACGAGGGTGATACGGGCTGAGGCCCGGTGCTCCGACTCGGGCGGCTGCGTTCGGCCACCCGTCTGCGGGCCCGCAGGCTTCGAAGTGGAGCAGGGTCCTCGCCGGGTCCCGGCCGCCGCAGCCTCGACGGTCTGGCTTCGGGGGAGCTCCGCGTCTCCTGAGGACCGGCTGCGATATAGTCCGGCCGAGAGGCGGGGGAGACCCTCGATGAACGACGACCTGCAGCGGCGATTGCCGGCCTTGAAGGCCCAGCTCGGCCGGGTGATCCTGGGCAAGGGGGAAGCCCTCGATCACGTGCTCGTGGCGCTCTTGAGCGGCCACCACCTCCTGCTGGAGGACGTGCCGGGGGTGGGCAAGACGACCCTCGCCAAGGCCTTGGCCCGCTCCTTCGACGGCCGCTTCCGTCGGGTGCAGTTCACGCCCGACCTCCTGCCCACGGACATCCTCGGCTCCGCCGTCTACAACCCCCGTGACGGGAGCTTCAGCTTCCAGGAGGGGCCGGTCTTCACCCACGTCCTCCTCGCCGACGAGATCAACCGCGCCTCACCCCGCACGCAGTCGGCACTGCTCGAGGCGATGAGCGAAGGGCAGGTCTCCGCCGACGGCGCCACCCGGCCGCTGCCCTCTCCCTTCCTGGTGGTCGCGACCCAGAACCCGGTGGAGTACCACGGGACGTACCCCCTGCCCGAGGCCCAGCTCGACCGGTTCGGGCTGCGCCTGAGCCTCGGGTACCCGGGGGCGGAGGAGGAGGTCGACGTCATCTTCAGCCAGGCGGAGAGCCACCCCGTCGACTCCCTCGAGCCGGTCCTGAGCGCCGAGCACGTCCTGGCCCTGCAGGCCCGCGTGCGCAAGGTGCGGGTCGAGCGTCGGCTGGGGCGCTACGTGGTGTCCCTGGCCGAGGCCACGCGACGCCACCCCTCCGTCCAGCTCGGCTGCTCGCCCCGGGGAACCCTGATGCTCGTGCACGCGGCCCAGGCCCGGGCCTTCGTGGAGGGGCGCGACTACGCGACCCCCGAGGACGTCAAGGCCGAGGCGGTTCCCGTCTTCGCCCACCGCCTGGGCCTGGAGACGAAGGCCCGCTACTCGGGGGTGTCGAAGGAGGACACCGTGCGCGAGATCCTGGCCTCCGTGCCGATCGGCCTCTGATGGCCTCGGCCGCACCCGGGGTGGGCCGACGCGTCGGGGCCTCCGTCGTGGACGCCCTCGCAGGCGTGGGGGACGGCCTCGCCGCGCTCTGGCGGCGGTCGCTCGACTCCTCCTTCCTCTACCGCCGGCTGCACCGCCTGTGGCACGAGCGCTTCACCGCCCGGGGCCGCTTCGTCTTCCTGCTCTGCGTCGTCCTGGGGTTCGCGGGCGTCGACACCCGGCAGGCCCTGCTCTACCAGCTCTTCGCCCTCGCCGTCGGGCCCCTCCTGGTGGCCGGACTCCTGGCCCTGCGCCGTCCGCCCCGGGTGCGACTGGTCGGCCAGCTGCCCCGGCGGCTGACCGCCGGCCGCCCCGTGGCCGTGAGCGTCGAAACCGAGACGATGGGGCAACGGGAGAGCGGCAACCTCGTGGTCTCCTGGACCGGCCCCTCCCACAGGAGCGGCGGGGTGAGCGTGGAGCCGACCGACTCCTTCCTGGACTGTGGTGCCGGGAGGGCCGGCCACACGCGGATCGAGATCGCGGCCACGCACCGGGGACGCTACGTGGTTCCGGGGCTGGGCGTGAGCGGGACCGACCCCCTGGGCCTGCTGGCCACGCGGCGCTCGGTCCGCCAGCCGGACCAGACCGTCCTCGTCTCCCCCCGTTTCTTCACCCTCGACGACCTTCATCTCCCCCTCGGTCGGCGCTATCAGCCGGGGGGCATCCCCCTGGCCGCGAGCCTGGGCGACTCCAACGAGTTCGTGGGCGCCCGCGAGTACCGGGAGGGCGACCCCCTGCGCAAGATCCACTGGCGCTCGTGGGCGCGGCGGGGAGCGCCCGTCGTCAAGGAGTACCAGGAGGAGTACTTCTCGCGCATCGCCCTCGTCTTCGACACCTTTCTTCCCCGGCGGCCGCGGGCGGTCGAGAGGCGGGCCTTCGAGGCCGGCGTCTCCCTGGTCGCGTCGATTGCCGATCACTTCAGCCGCAGCGAGGAGATCGTGGACCTCTTCGCGGCGGGGCCGGACATCTACCAGCTGAGCGCGGGGAGGAGCCTGGCCTATCTGGAGAACGTCCTGGACGTGCTGGCCTGCCTCGAGCCCTGCCACGAGCCCCCTTTCGACGAGGTGGGGCCGCACCTGCACGAGAGCCTCGCGCAGCTCACCACGGTGGTGGCGGTGGTCCTCGACTGGGACGAGGGGCGCGAGGCCTTCCTGCACGGGCTCCGCGAGAAGGGGGTCGCCGTGCGCACCTTCATCGTGCACCCCGGGCCGACCCGGCGGCCCTGGGAGGGGGCAACCCGCGAGCTGGGGGAGATCACCCTGGTCGCCCCCGCCGAGGTGGAGCGGCGGCTCCGCGCGGGAGAGCAGGCGTGAGCCGGGAGCGGGCCCCCGCCCCCGCGGCGCCTCCCGCGGAGACCGGGGTCCTGTCCCGCTGGGCGCTGCACTTCGCCCTGATCGCCGCCCTGGGGGCGTTCGTCGTCGCCCGGGACGACCGTTCGGTCCTCCTCCTTCTCATCCCCCTCGCCCTCGCGCCCGCGCTGCGGTGGCACCGGGCCCCGGCCTGGACGGTCTCGCTCCTCCCCGCGGTCGCGCGCGTGACCCTGCTGGTGGCCTTCGCCCTCGCCGTGCTGTCGAGGCAGCTGCTCTTCATCCGACCCGAGGTGGGCCATGCCTGGGCCGGGGGCCTGGGCTGGGTGCTGGCGATCCTCGCGGTCGTGTTCATCCTGGGACACCGCCTCTGGCCGGTGACCGCCACCCTCGTGCCGGTCGTGGTCGGCCTTCTCGCGGTGAGCGGGCTTGACCCGGGGGTGCGGCTGTTCACCTCCTTCGCGGTGGTGGGGGCCCTCGCCCTCTGGGCCTTCGCGTTCATGTCCGGGGGACCGCGCCGTCTCGGGTGGCCCCTGGCCGCCTTCCTGGGGGTCTCCGCGGCGGCGGCCGGGGGGACGATGCGCTTCCTGCCCTGGGCCCAGCCCCACGTCGAGCGGGCGGTGGCTCGGACGTTCGCCGAGGGGACCACCGGCCTCTCCGAAGAGTCACGTCTGGGCGAGTTCGGGGAGCTGGCGGTGTCGAGCCGCGTGGTCCTGCGCGTGTGGACCGCCGAGCCCCGCCTGCTCCGGGCCTATGTCCACTCGCAGTTCGACGGCCGCGAGTGGTCCTCGCCGCGGCACCTGGACATGCCCGACCCGCCACCGCTGCGCCCGGCGACGGGCGAGACGGGTCGCTCCTGGTTGACCGAGGTGCCGGGCCCGCGGTTCGTGATCCCGCCCGAGGACGATCTGCCCACGGGAACGCCGGGTGTCGTCGAGACGAGGGTCCTCCAGAGCGAGATCCGCGACTGGCCTCTCCTGGTCCCGGCCGCCACCCGACTGGTGCGGGCCCCGACCTCGCAGCTCACCCGGAGCCGGGAAGGGGTGCTGCGCTGGCCCCCGTACGAGCCGGCGCGGCTCTACGGGGCGGTCCACGACGCGGCCCGCGCCGCTCCCTCGCGGGGAGCGGACGAGACGTACACGGCGCGAGCGGTGGCCCTGGGGCTCCCGGGCCGCCTCGACCCCCGGGTCCGGGTGCTGGCCCGCGTCCTGGAGAGCGACGCGACCTCCGACCGGGGGCGGCTCAGGAACACCGTGGAATGGTTGCGGTCCGGCTACACCTACAGCCTCGACGTGGGCGCGTTCGAGACCGAGGATCCTCTGGCGGAGTTCCTCTTCGACAAGAAGGAGGGGTACTGCGAGTACTTCGCCACCGCGGCCGCGGTGCTGCTGCGTCTGCAGGGGGTTCCCGCGCGCTACGTGAAGGGATTCAGCGTGGGGCCGCAGAACTTCGTGTCGGGCCGCTTCGGCGTCGGCGATCACTACCTCGTCCGGGAGTCGGACGCCCACGCCTGGATCGAGGCCTACATCGCGGGCGAGGGCTGGGTCGAGGCCGACCCCACGCCTCCGGCGGACCTCTCCCTCCTGCACGAGCCGGCTGCCGGATGGCTCGCCACGCTCCTCGAGGGCCTTCGAGTGCACGCCGCCCAGGTCTGGGCGCGCCTGCGGCACGAGGGGCTCGGCGGCGTCTGGAACGCCCTCACCCGGACCGCCGGCGCCCTCCTGGCCGGCCTCGGGCACCACCCCCTGGCGACGGGCGGTCTCGTGGCCGCTCTTCTCCTCGCGGCCTCGTGGCCGTGGTGGCGTGCGCTCCTGCTGCGGCTTCGCTCCCAGCGCCGGGCGCGCCTCGATCGACGAGCGGCCCTGCCCGGCGAGCTGGCGACGCTGCTCTCCACGGTGGAGCGCCACTGGGCGCGGCAGGGGCGCGCGCGCCCGCCGTCGCGGGGGCTGCGCGAGCACCTCGACGGCCTGCCCGAGGGGGTCCTCACCCCCTCGGCCCGGGAAGCGAGCGCCGCGGTCGTCGACGCGTGCTACCGCTCGGCCTTCGCCGGGCGGCCTCCCTCGCCGGAGACGGTTGACGACTTGCGTTCGGCGGTCGCACGAATGAGCTGAGGACCCCATGCTGCTCGCCCGCGTGGTCGAACGGGTCGCCCAGGTCCGGGCCACCTCCCGCAAGACCGAGAAGATCGCGCTCATCGCCGAGCTCCTCGCCCAGACGAGCGGGCGCGAGACCGAGCTCGTGGCGCTGTACCTCACCGGGCGTCTTCCCCAGGGCCGGGTGGGCGTGGGCGGGCGCACGATCGAGGCGGCGATGGCGGAAGGGCCTCCGGTGGGCGACGCGCCGACCCTGGCCGCGGTCGACAGTGTCCTCGACGAGGTCGCGCGGGATCGGGGGGCAGGCTCGACCGAGCGCGGGCGCGCGGCCCTCCACGCCCTGCTCGCCCGGGTCGACCCGCCGGGGCGGCGCTTCCTGGCCGAGCTGCTCCTCGGTGAGGTGAGGCAGGGAGCGCTCGACGGGCTCGTTCGCGACGCCATCGCCCGCGCCGCGGGGCTCCCGGCCCCGTCCGTCCGGCAGGCGGCGATGTTCGCGGAGGACCTGGGGCAGCTGGCGCGGGTCGCGCTCACGGAGGGGGCCGCCGGCCTCGCGCGCTTCTCCCTGCGGCTCCTCTCGCCGGTCGCTCCGATGCTCGCGAGCCCCGCCGACGACGTGAGCGCCGCCCTGGAGCGCCTGGGCCAGGCCGCCTTCGAGTACAAGCTGGACGGGGCACGTCTCCAGGTGCACCGAGCAGGCGAGGAGGTGCGGGTCTTCACCCGCCAGCTCCAGGACGTGACCGAGCGTGTCCCCGAGGTGGTGGAGTGGGCGCGCGCGCTCCCGGTGCGCGAGCTGGTCCTGGAGGGAGAGGCCCTGGCCCTGCGCGACGACGGCCGACCCCAGCCCTTCCAGGTGACCATGCGTCGGCTCGGACGCTCGAAGGACGTGGCGGAGGCCCGGCGCGTGCTGCCGCTCTCCGCCTTCTTCTTCGACTGCCTCTTTCTCGAGGGGGACGGCTCCCTCGTCTCAGTGCCCTACGCGGAGCGGGCGGAGCGCCTGGTCCGTCTCGTCTCGGAGGGGAGGCGCCTGCCCCGTCTCGTCACCGCGGAGGCGGCGGAGGCGGAGGGCTTCCTCGCCCGGGCGCTCGAGGCGGGCCACGAGGGGCTCATGGCGAAGTCCCTCGCCGCGCCCTACGTCGCCGGCCAGCGGGGATTCCACTGGCTCAAGCTCAAGCGGGCCCACACCCTCGACCTGGTCGTCCTCGCCGCGGAATGGGGGAGCGGCCGCCGCAAGGGCTGGCTGTCCAACCTGCACCTGGGCGCGCGGGACGCCGAGAGCGGCCAGCCGGTGATGCTGGGCAAGACCTTCAAGGGGTTGACCGACGCCATGCTCCGGTGGCAGACGGAGAGGCTGCTCGAGCTGGAGACCGGGCGCGACCAGTGGACGGTGCGCGTTCGGCCGGAGCTGGTCGTCGAGGTCGCCTTCAGCGACGTTCAGGAGTCGACCCGGTACCCGGCCGGTCTCGCCCTCCGCTTCGCCCGGGTGAAGCGCCACCGGCTCGACAAGCCCGCCGCCGAGGCCGACACCGTGCAGGCGGTCCGGGCGATCTTCGAACGACAGCGCGCCTGAGCCGCGGCTCTCAGAGCCGCGCCTCGATGTCCTGGATCTGCTTCTGCATCGCGGTCCGCCAGAGGTCCGAGGCAACGATTTCCGGCCCGGGGTCGTCTACAGGAGAAAGAGAAACGCCCTCTTGACGGAACTACCAAGGTAGTATTACCGTAGTAGTTGAAGGAGGACGAAGATGCCGCGCCAGACCCTGGGCGATCTGCAGCACGCGATCATGGCCGTCCTGTGGGAGCGGGGGGAGGCCACCACCGCCGACGTTCACGAGGCCCTCTACGCCGAGCGGGGCCTGGCTCTGACCACCATCGCCACCATGCTGCGGAAGATGGAGGACAAGGGCGTCGTCGCCCACCGCTCCGAGGGCCGCCAGTTCGTCTACCGCCCCACGGTGACCCAGACGGAGGTCCGCGAGTCCATGGTGGGGGAGCTGGTCGAGCGTCTCTTCGGGGGCGACGCGAAGGCCCTGGTGGCCCACCTCGTCTCCGAGCACGAGATCGACGGGGCCGACCTGGCCGAGCTGCGCCGGCGCGTGGGGGCGGGCCGTGGGAAGGGGGGTCGGCGATGAGCGGGCTGACGGGCTGGCTCCTGACCTACCTGCTGCACAGCACGGTCCTGCTCGGTGGGGCGGCGCTCGTGGGTCTCGTCCTCCGGGAGCGCCGGCTCGGCCTCCAGGAGGCCGTGCTCAGGGCGGCGCTGGTGGGCGGCTTCCTCACCGCGAGCCTGCAGCTGGGTCTGGGCGTGCAACCGCTCGGCGGGGTCTTCACCCTCGCCGAGGCCCCGCCCGCTCCGCGGACGGTGCCGCTGGCCCCGCCCGCGCCGTCGGTCGTGACGTTGCAGGGGCCCCTTCCCGCCGTGCTCGAGGAGGTTGCGGAGACGCCCGACACGCGCGAGGCCACTCCTGGCTGGAGCCTTCCCGCACCCGCGGCGTGGGGGCCCGCCCTGGTGGGCCTGTGGGGCACGATCGGCCTCCTCGCCCTGGCCCGTCTCGGGGTGGCGGCGGTTCGCCTGCGGCGCCTGCTGCGTCCGCGCCATCCCCTGGCCGGCACCGGTCTGGCCTCGAGCGTGGCCGCCCTCACCGCGGGTCTCGGCCTGCGTCGCCCGGTTCCCGTGAGCACGGCGCCGCGGCTCGACGTCCCCCTCGCCACCGGCGTCGTCCACCCGGAGGTGTGCCTCCCGCCGCGGACCCTCTCCGAGCTCGAAGGGGACCAGCAGGTCGCCCTGTGCGCGCACGAGCTGGCTCACGTGGCGCGGCGCGATCCGACGTGGATCCTGCTCGCCCGGCTGGTCGAGGCCGTGGCCCCGCTCCAGCCCCTCAACATCTGGGCGCGACGCCGTCTCCAGGACGTGGCCGAGTGCCTGAGCGACGACCTCGCGGTGGCGGCCTCCGGGCATCCCGAGGGTCTGGCCCGCTCCCTCGTCGACGTGGCCGCGTGGACCGTGGCCGATGACGTTTACCTCCCCGCGGCGGCAGGGGCGCTCAGCTCCCGCCACCGCCTGGGGCATCGTGTGGAGAGACTCATGGACCCCCTGCGCTCACTCGAACGTCCCGGTCGTCTTCTTCTGCCGCTGGCCGGCGCGGCCGTGCTGGCCACGGCACTCGTCACCCCCGCCGTCTCGGGCACGTCGGTCCCGGAGGCGCAGCCGTCTTCGACGACCACCGTACCGAAGGCGCCCGAGGCGCCCGTGGCCCCGGAAGCTCCCGAGGCTCCCGAGGTGCCGGAGGCTCCCGGAGGCCCCGGAGACTCCGGAGGCCCCCGAAGCCCCCGAAGCCCCCGAAGCCCCGGAGGCGACGGAGAAGCCCCGCTCGCCGGCAGCGCGGGAGCTCGAGGAGCTGACGCGCCGGATCGAGGCGCGCGCCGAGCAGCACGCGGCGCAGATGGAGGAGGTCGGCGCCGAGATCGAGCGGATCGTGGAAGCCAGCCTGCCTCCGGAGGAGGAGATGGACCGCCTGGCCAGCGAGATGGAGAGTGCGGCCGAGGCCCTGGCCGAGGCGCACCGGATGCAGCACGGGCGCGAGGGCGCCTCCACCGAGGAGGAGCGCGCCGAGGCGCGGGCCCGGGCGGAGGCGGCTCGCGCCCGCATGGCGGAGGCTCGCGAGCAGATGCAGGCGGCCACTCGGGAGCTCGGGATTCCGGACGGCGAGCTGCGGCGCCTGCAGGAGCGGGCCCGCGACATGGCCAAGGCCGCCGCCCCCACGCCCGAGGAGCGGCGCCGACTCGAGGAGCTGACCCGCGAGATCGTCGAGGAGTCCATGCCCGACCTGGACGAGCTGCGTGAGGAGATGGAGGAGGTCGGCCGGACGCTCGACCTGGACGAGCTGCGGAAGGAGATGGCGGAGATCAACCGGACGGTGAACCGGGAGAGCAGGGAGGCGATTCGGGAGAGCATGCGGGTCGTGCGGGAGGCCCTGCGCGAGACCATGCCCCGTGTGCGCGCGGAGGCACGGGCGGCCCGTGAGGCCGCACGGGAGTCGGCACGCCACCGCCAGCGTGAGGTCGACGGCGACCGGGAGCTGGGCGAAGCGGAGCAGCGGCACGCGGACGAAGCGGCGGAGGCCCCCGAGCTCTAGTGGCCTGTACCTCTGGGCCTGGTGGACCTTTGTTCGCTGATGCCGGAACGTGGGCCCCTGAGAGTCTCTCGGGGCGGCGTTGGAGCGAGCAGGTCCCACCCTACTGGGCCTGCAATGACGAGTGGTCTCCGGGTCGCAGGCGTCCATCAGTGGCCGGTCTTGGGTGTCTCCCAAGGCTCGGCGCCGCCGTGGGCTGGGCGTCAGCGTGGGTGCTCAACGGAAACGACGTAGCTGTATTCCGGTCCGGACCATTCGTAAAGGTGGTGGAAGACCACGAGCCGGTATTCACCCGCCGGTGCGTAGAACGGTGGGGCGAACCCGTACCCGGACGCGAGAGCGTACTGATCCACGAGGATCCCGGCGCTCGAGTTGCCGTAACGGTCGTTTGGGGGCAGGTCCTCACAGTGCCCCCCGTTCCCCGCGTCGGAGATCCAGTGGCAAACCGAGAGGGTGACCCAGTCGGTATCGAGGTACAGCGACCTGAACTCGAGAACGCCGATGGTCACCGGTCCTTCCTGGCCCACTGAGAACGGGTGGTACACCGTGTGACCCGCTGTGAAGGCCCCCTCGAATGTCTCCGTAGTGAGAGGGGGCGGCGGAGGCGGCGAGGGCGAAGTTGGCGAAGAGGAACAGCCCAGGAGGCCAAGCACGAAGACGGAAGCGCCGACCACCCTCCCCATGAGCCTCCATGGAGAATCACAGTCCAAGGAAGGCTCTCCGAGCCGAAGCCATCGCCACCATCTTGCGGGCACGCCTCAACCTCTGAGACTCGAGCATACGCCCGGAAGGCATACGACTGCCAGCGACTTGCGTCTCCCGCCTCCCGGGCCTTTCCTCTGCGGACTCTCTCGCGTCGCTCGCACGCCTCCCGGCGGGGGCTGCACACGGAGCCCCGGCTGCGGCTGCAAGTGTGTTTGGCTCTGGGAGGTGTTTGGTGACCCGCCAGGGACTCGAACCCCGAACGCAGAGGCTAGGAGTTCGAACCGGGGGCAACCCACCAGCACCCAGAAGCATGTAAGCGACGGGAAGCACGGGGAGAGCGACGAGTGAGCGACCTCGTGTGAGCGCGTGGATCGTGATGGGTTGGTGCCAACGTGGTGCCAAGCGAGCTCGCGGAGCCTGGCCGGCTTGGCGGGGGCGATCAGAACCCCCACCCCCGGGAGACCCTGGAGTGGGCTCGCCGGCATGGACAAACACTCGCCGCCGAGGTGGACCGTCTGCTGAAGGCCTCGCTTTCGCGGGTGCATCCCCCATCCGCACCGCTTTCGAGGAGATCCGACTCGTGAGACCTCGGGTCGCGCTCGACGAAGGGCGGCGGCGTCTCGGTCAGAGGTGGTAGTCTCGTGTGGAGCCCGCTCGGTCGGGGTCGCAGTCGACCGAACGAGGAGAGGTCCGGTGGCGAAGCAGACGCTCGCGGTCGTCATGGCTGGTGGCATGGGCGAGCGGCTACGGCCGCTTACCGACGTCAGGACCAAGCCCGCGGTTCCGTTCGGCGGCATCTATCGAATCATCGACTTCACCCTGAGCAACTGCCTCAACTCCGGTCTGTGGCAGGTATACGTCCTCACACAGTACAAGTCGCATTCGCTCACCAATCACATCCAGGCGGGCTTTGGGTTTCTCTCGCGCCGGCTGAACCAGTTCGTCGAGACGATCCCAGCCCAGATGCAGACAGGTAGCCAGTGGTACGCGGGCACCGCCGACGCCATTCGGCAGAACCGGCTCTTCCTACAGCGCTCGGCGCCCCAGCAGGTCCTCGTTCTCTCGGGAGATCACATCTACAAGATGGACTACCGGATCATGATCCACTTCCACCGAGAGCGCCGTGCCCGCGTCAGCGTGGCCTGCATCCGGGTCCCGGCGGAAAGCGCGCGTGGCCGGCTCGGTGTCGTGGAGGTCGACGAGGAGGATCAGGTGACGGGGTTCGGGGAGAAGCCCGCCGAGCCCAAGACGATTCCGGGAACTGCCGACTGCCTGGCCTCGATGGGCATCTACCTGTTCAACTACGACGCCCTCCTCGAGACGCTGGACCTGGACGGGGAGGACTTTGGGCTGCACATCATCCCCAAGATGATCAAGGGCGGAGAACGCGTCTACGCCTACGACTTCACGAAGCGCAACCGCATCGCCGACTACGTGCACTTGTGGAAAGATGGTCTTCGCATGAAGGAGGTGAGCGATAACGCTCCCGACTCCGGCTACTGGCGCGACGTGGGGACGCTCGACAGCTACTGGCGGGCGAACCTCGACCTTGTTTCCGTGGCGCCGCCTTTCAACCTGTACGGAGAGCTCTGGCCCTTGTTCGGTCGCCCGCAGCACGCCCCGCCGGCCAAGTTCGTGCACGAAGGCGACAGGACCGGTATCGCCATCAACTCCATCGTCTCTGAAGGAGTCATCGTGAGCGGCGCCCAGGTTCGGCGGAGCGTCCTCGGCCCCGGCACCTACATCCACTCCTACGCGACTATCGACCAATCGGTGCTCATGGGTGCGGCCCGGGAGAAGGGGACGCGCTACGAGACGACCATCGGCCGCCATTGCAGGATCCGCAACGCCATCATCGACAAGAACGTGCGAATCCAGGAAGGAGCGCACCTCGGCTTTGACCGAGCTCTCGACGAGCAGCGCGGCCTCACCACACTTTCCATCCCCGGCACGGACGAGTACCTCGTGGTCGTGCCGCGTGATGCCACCGTCTGACGGGCGCCTCGTGGAGCCGGCGGCCTGGGACCGCGGCATCGCCGGCCCGCGCCGAGCCGCGGGGCCAGACGGTGTGTTCGTCTACTGCTTCTTCAAGGGCACCGCCATCCGCTCGGATTGACCCTGGTGTCCGGAGGTGACTCATGCTTGAATCGTGGCCGAGCCTGAGGGGCCTGGTGCTCGTCGTTCCTCTCGTCCTTCTGCCGGCGTGGTGGACGCTCGCCACCGCCGCGCCCCGGCCCGAGGCGGGAGTCACATTCACGGTCGTCTACGACAACACCGCGGTCGACGAGCGGCTGCAGCCGGACTGGGGATTCGCCTGCTTCGTCACCGGCAAGGAGCGGACCGTCCTCTTCGACACCGGGACGAAGCCGGACGTCTTATGGGCCAATTTGAGGAAGCTGCGCCTTCGACCCGAGGGCGTCGACGTCGTCGTGCTCTCCCACGAGCACGGGGACCACACGGGAGGCCTCTGGTCGTTTCTGGAGAGATGTCCGGACGTGACGGTGGTGGCTCCCGACGGCTTTTCGTCGAAGTTCTTCGAGAGGGTGAAAACCGCCGGCGCCCGGAACCAGAGGATCGGGGCGCCAACCGTTGTCGGCGACGGGCTGTGGGTGACCGGGGCCGTCGGCGGGGACATCGTCGAGCAGGCGCTCGTCGTCGAGACCTCGATGGGCCTCGTGGTCGTGACGGGCTGCAGCCACCCCGGCGTCGTGGAGATCGTTCGGAAGGTCCAGGAGTTTCTGGCGCCGCCCATTCACCTGGTGTTCGGAGGCTTCCACCTTCTGAAAGCGTCCCCCGAAGGGGTGCGCGGTGTGATTCGGGACTTGAAGCAGCTCGGCGTGGAGCACGTCGGACCCACCCACTGCACCGGCGAGGAGGCCATCCGCCTCATCCAGGAGGGCTTCGGGAGCGACGATGTGAAGGTAGGGGCGGGGCGCATCCTGCGATTTCAGTAGCCGTTCGTGTGCTGGGCCTGGTCCTCTCTGTGCGCCGCGGGCCGCAGTGCCGCACGATATCCTGCTCGAAGGTCCGACCCTCGGGGCCGCGCACGAACTGCGTCGAGGCGAGGACCCGGGCGAGGGCGGGGTCGATCGCGGCCCGAAGGGGCCGGTACCGAGCCTGGAGGCCCATCCTCGGGGGCGGCGCCCGAGACGCCGCCCCCAGGATGCAAGCCCCCAGCGGGGTCTAGCCGCCTAGGAGTCCACCCCCGTCCGCCGGGGAGGCGTTCACCCGTCGCGCGGCAGGCCGGTTATCATGGGGCACCGATGACCCCTGATCAGGTCGACGTCTTCCGGACGAGCCTGAACCGCTGTCTGGCCGCCAGCGGCTTCCTCGAGAGCTTCTACCAGAGCTTCGTCGGCTCCTCGGAAGAGGTGCGCGAGAAGTTCAAGAACACCGACATGAAGCGCCAGATCAAGATGCTCGAGGACTCCCTCTACGTCATGGCGGTGGCGGCGCAGGGGGGGCGGGGCAGCCCCGCCCGCGGCGCCCTCCCCGCGATCGCCCGAAGACACAGCCGCGAGGACCTCGACATCCGGCCCGCACTCTACGACCTGTGGCTGTCGTCGCTGATCGAGACCGCTCGGCGCTACGACCCGGACTTTACCGACGCCACCGAGGCGGCGTGGCGCGGCACCCTCTCCGCGGGCATCGAGTACATGCGCTCACGCTACTAGTGCTCCGTCGCCGAAGTCGTGTCTACTTCACGGCCCGTGTCGCCTCGGGGGCTCGGCGTGCACCCCGGCTGCGGGCCCGCAAGCTTCGAAGGGAAGCAGGGTCCTCGCCGGGGTCCCCGCCCGCCGAGCCCCTTGGCCGCGCGGGAAGCCTTGTGTACTCGACTTCGGTGACGAGACACTAGCGCCTGCTGGGCAGCCAGAATGCAAAACGCCCGGAGCCTTTCGGCTCCGGGCGCCGGTGTGGTTCGACGAACTCCGCTAGAGCGGGGTGACGTTGGCCGCGCGGGGCCCCTTGGGGCTGTCGACGACCTCGAACTGCACCTTGTCACCTTCGTTCAGAGTCCGGTATCCGTCCGTCCGGATCTCCGTGTGATGCACGAAGACATCCGGCCCGTCTTCACGGGAGAGAAAACCGAAACCCTTCGACTCGTTGAACCACTTGACGCTACCTTCGATCATTTACGGGAGGCCTCCCTGGCCTCGTGCCCGCCGGTCCGCTCCCTGCACGTCCACAAACAAGAAAGAGCCGCCCACCGCGGGCGACTCTCTGTCCTAACGCCAAAGCAACGCCGACTAGCTGAAGGAAGTGTACAGCCTCGGGGGGGCGCCGTCAAATGGCCCCGATCTTCCCTTTGGCCCGGGGGCAGCGTAAGATGCGCCTGACCGTCCCGCACAACTCCCAGGTCGCAGTTCCGGCTTCCGCGGGTGGAGGTGTCCATGGGCGCGAGCGAGTTCGAAGAGGCCTACGAGGACGAGCCCGGCCAGTATGAGCGGGAGGAGGAGAGCCTCGGCCAGGCCATCCTGGAGGCGACCATCCGCGACCTGAAGCCCAGGCCGGCGGGCACGCTGCGGGAGGCGGCCACCATCCGCGCCGCGGTCCAGCTGATGCTGGAGGAGAAGCTGGGCGCGGTCATCGTGGAACGAGAGGGCCAGCCCGTGGGTATCTTCACCGAGCGCGACCTGATGCGGCGCGTGGTGGCGGCGGGGATCGGCCTCGACCGGGCCCTCGAGGAGGTCATGACCCCCGACCCCGAGACCCTCGGCCTCGACGACGGGATCGCCTACGCCCTGAACCGCATGACGGTGGGGGGCTTCCGGAACATCCCGATCGTGGACGAGAACGAGGCGCTGGTGGGCATCATCTCCCAGCGCGAGGTCGTCAACTACATCGTCTCGCTCCTGCCCAGCCACGTCATCAACCTCCCCCCGCTCCCGGACCTGGAGGCCCGCTCCAAGCACGGGGGCTGATCACTGCGGGTCATTGCGGGTCCGCCCTTTCATTGCGGGTCCGCTTCGTCCGATCGTCGGACCCGCAATCTCCGTCACCGCTCCGCTCCCCGTGCCCCGCTCGCCTCCCGCCCCGCTCCTGCCTCTCCGTTCTCACCTCCTCCGTCTCTCACCTCCGGCGCCCCTTCGCCCGGCTCGCCTCCGTCCCCCTCGCCCCCCGCCACCACCCTTCCGCCTACGACCCTTCCTCGCCCCCTTCCGCCTCTCCGTCCTCACCTCCCCCGTCTCTTACCCCCGCCGTCCCTCCGCCCGGCTCGCCTCCGTCCCTCGACTCCACCGCCCCCGCCCGCCTCCGCGTCAGCCTCCTCCACACCCCTCCGCTCCCGAACGCGCTCCACCCCCACCCAACGGCCCGCACCAGGCTCGCTGCGAGCCACAGCGCCCACACCAGCATCCCCACCCGGTAGACCCACAGCGGCAGGCTGAGCACTCCCGCGCTCGGGGTCTCGCCGCCCACCCGATCCGCGTACCAGCGCAGGACGGTGTCGGTGCTGCCGTTCCCGGCCACCTGCATGTCGGGTCGGAAGAGGAGCCCGGTGTGGATCGCGATGTAGAGGAGCGCGAGGCTCACCACGGCCCACAGGACGAGGCCCATCTGCATGAGGTCGTGGGCCGCGGCTCCCTCGGGCCGCCGCTCCCGTCGCATGGCGAGGGCGAACACGAAGCCCGCCACCACGAGGGCGCCGAGTGCCGGGATCTGGCTGAGTCCCAGCCCGAGCAGGACCCACTGGAGGCTGGTGAGCGGGCTCCAGGGGAGGCGCCCCAGCGCCCAGGAGACGGCCAGCAGGAAGACGAAGTAGGGCCAGAAGAGAACCGCGGGCCCCCAGGCCGGACCCCAGGTCAGGATCAGCCACCGCGACGGGGGAAGGGTCAGCTGCTGGGTCACGTTGACCGCGGCCCCGGGCAGGCCCACCCGGGGGAAGGCGTAGACGACGCCCATGCCCCGGGGCTGCTGCCAGCGCACCTCCACGCGGTGGGAGCCCGCCGGCACCGTCACCCGCAGCTCGCCTCCTTCGGGGCGCAGGGGCCGCTCCATCCCGTCGAGGGTCACCTGCTGCACCTCGGCCGCCTCGGGGAGGCGCAGGAGGAGCGGCTGCTCGCGGCTGCTGCGCGCCTGCACGGCGAGCTCCACGCGCTCGAGCCGCGTGCCGGGTGTCGCGTTCAGGTGCACGGAGTCGAGGGTCAGGGTCTGGCCCTCGACTCCGGGCGGGTGGGCCAGGGAGATCTCGAGAGACTCGCCGGGCCACGGCCGGAACTCCGGCTCGAAGACGCCGCTCTCGATCCGCTGAAGCGGGGGCAGGCCCTCGGTCGTGCACGACCAGACCGCGCTGCACTGCAGCCGCCAGACCTCCGACCACGCTCGCCCCTCGGGGGCCTCCAGCGCGATTCGCGGCGCCTGCTCCAGCGTGGAGCGCCAGCTCGTCTGCACCTGGTCGCGGCCCAGGCTCACCGCCGCCTCGCCGTCCTCGACCACGAGGTCGTCCTGCGTCGGCGCCTCCCCGGCCAGGAGCGGGACGCGCACCGCCACCGGGGTCCCCAGCGGCGTCACCCGACGCACGTGGGTCTCCACCGTCCACGTCACGCCGAAGCCGAGAGTGCGGGTGACCTCGAGCCAGGGAGCGTATCGTCCTTCCGGAGCCCCACCGCCCGCCCGGGAGCTCAGGCGCCGCGAGACCAGGATGGACGCCTCCGGTGGCCCGTCCGTCCTCAGACCGCTCACCTCCCAGGCCGGCGCGTCCGCGCGGGCCCGTCGGGGCGGGTCGGCGAACTGGAGGGTGAAGCTGTCGCCCGGGGGCACCGGCCCGGAGGCCTCGATCCGGTGGACACCCGGGGCGAGGCGGACGTGGAGGAACCCGTCGCGGAGGTGCGCCACCGCCACCGCCGGCGATCCGTCGAGGAGCACCTGGGCCGCGGCCCAGCTCCCCAGCGGACCGGGGACCGCCCACGTGCCGGCGGCGGCCGCGTGGACCTCCGCGCCCACCGCGAGGCGGGAGTCGGTGAGCCGGAGGAGCAGGCTCGGCGTCGTCACACACTGCGGCTCGCAGGGCTCGGGCCGGGTGAGGCGCTGCTTCAGCTCTTCGAGGATCTCGGGGCGGGGGGGGCTCGACCCTTGCGCTCGGGAGACGCCGGGCGCCAGGAGGAGCAGCGCGCCGAGGGCGGCCGCCACGGGCACGGGTGTGCCTCGGCGGGGCCGGCGCGGCCAGCGACCGGTGAGAAACACGAAGGTGAGGACGCCCAGGAGGACGAGCCGCACCAGGGTCAGCAGGCGGTTGAGGCCCGGGGAGGCGAGGAACAGGCGCATCCGGTGGTCCGGCCCCACCGGCCCGCTCCAGCTCAGGGAATACGTCCGCCACGTCCAGCTCGGCACGCCGGGTCCGGTCTGGAGCACGGCCTTGGGATCCTGCTCGAGGGCCACGTTGTAGGAGTAGCGTTCGGAGAGGGAAGAGACTCCCTTGGTCTCGTCCGCCGTCTGCGGCACGTTCGCCCGCTTCTTCACGCGGTCGACCTCGTCTTCGGCGACACCTTCGACGGCCTGGACCTCGGCCGGGGGCGCCTGGGGGACGGGCGCCGGAGCGGTGGCCATCGGCAGCGTGTCCTGCACGCCGCCGACGATGCCGCCCGTCCGTCCGTGGCCCATCACGGGCGCCCCGCCGTCCGCGACCTGCGGGAAGAGCGCGTTGCGCACCTGGTCGCGGGCGAAGGGGACGAGGAGCAGCACGAGGACGCCCGCGCTCACCAGGAACCAGACCCGGCCGAGAGAGCCCAGGCGTCCCTCGGGCGCCACACGCCGCAGGGCGATGGCGGCCAGGAGGCTGAGCCAGACGAGGAAGGGGGCGCCCGGCTCCCCGTGGGTGAGGACGAGCGTGACCACGGCCAGCACCGCGTGGCGTGGGCCGAAGAGGCGGTAGGCCCCGAAGGCCACGAGGAGGACGAAGAAGAACCCGAGGAGGGTCCAGCGGGACGTCCAGGTGCCGGGGAGCGCGTCGACGCCGCGGGCGCCGAGAAGGCTCCAGCCGGGGGGAAGGTGCAGCCGCGCCTGGAGCTGCTCGACCCCGGTCGACCACCCCACCGCGGGCAGGGCCCCGCCCAGGGTGAGGTGTGAGTCGGCCTCCAGCTGGAGCGCCGAGCGGCGCAGCTCGACGCCCGCCGTCCCGGTCCCGGGGTTCGCGGTGACGAGCTGGTCCTGGCCGTCCACCGCCACCCGGCCCAGGACGCCGGGCTCGAGAAGGTCGAGGCGTGTCGCCCCGTGGAGGGTCCCGCCGAAGGAGTCGCGGACGCTGGCGCCCCCGCCCGCGGGGTCGAGCCAGATCTGGCGGGAGAGACGCACCGCGTCGGGGGCGGCCTCGGGCTGCCCGCGGCGCACGGTCGGGATGGCGAGCACGCCCCCGGGCTCCACCAGGAAGGCGGGCAGCGTGGTCCACTCCGGGGGCAGCTCGGTCCGCGAGGGATCGATGGCGGCCGCTCCGGAGAGCTCGACCTGCCGCAGGCGCTCGTCGGCCGCGAACACCCAGACCTCGCGCTCCGGCCAGTCGACGGCCGCGGGTCCGGCCTCCCGGCCTGACGGGGAAGACGAGGGACGCCCCAGGGACTCGGGGCGACCCTCGACCCGGGCGAGGACGCGGACGGCGTAGCGGCCGCCACGGACCTGGACACGGAGCGCCCCGTCCTCGACCCGTGCGGGCAGATCACCGCTCACCGCCACCGCGACCGAGCCGGGCAGGAGGGCTGCGGGGAACGTCACCTCGCGGGCGCGTCCCGACACCTCGAGCTGGAGTCGCGTCTCCACGAAGAGGGGGATGCCGTCCTCGATGTGGCGGAAGACCTGAAGGCGCAGGCGCTCGCCCTCTCCCGCGCTCTCGTCGCTCCGCGCGCGCAGCCACAGGAGCCCTCCCTTCTCGCGCCGCGGGCGAGCGACGGGACGGCCGTCCAGGCTCAGCTCGACGAGGCCGATCGAGGAGGGGATGGAGAGCGACTCGGGAAGGCGCGACCAGGCGAAGCGGCCGCTCACGAGGTGGCGCCCGGGGGTCAGACGCAGGCGTGGCGTGCCGCCCCTGGCGAACACCGGCTCCGCGCGTCCGTCCACGCGCACGTCCTGGGGCCAGAGCTGGGCGGTCCCCGGCAGGCCCAGGTCCGCCTCGCGATCGGCGTGGACGGCCAGGGTGAACTGCCCCCCCCCGCCGTCGAGGTTGAGGCGGAGACGCCCCGGCCACACGCAGACCGGGTTCCCGTCCACCCGAGGACATCCCAGCCCCGGGACGGCGTCGAGGACCCAGGGCACCCAGGGGCGCAGCTCCGGCGGCAGGCTCTGTCGCGAGATCGGCTGCGCGGCGGCGGGACGGGGGGTGCCCGCGCTCATCACCAGAGCGAGGGCGGTCAGGGCGAGCGGCAGGGGTCCTCGGCGCACAAGACACCTCCTCGGGGCACAGCCTCCCGGCCGCCGCCCGGTCAGACGACGCCGCAAGGATACGGGCTATCCCCGGAGAGTGGGAGTCCCGGCGCCGCGAGGGGTGATAGGCTTCGGCTCGGCTCACGCAGGGTTCTGCGGAAGGGGGGACCATGGGCAGCGAGGGTCTCACTCGACGGGAGGTGCTCCAGCGGGGCACCGCGCTGGCGCTCCCCGGCGTCCTCGCCGGAAGGACCGTGGGCGGCGGGGGGCCGGGCCCGGTGGCGGGAGCGCCGGCGGGTGGTCTGCAGCCCGGACCCGGCATCTACGAGTCGATCGGCGTCCGTCCGCTGATCAACGCCCGGGGAACGTACACGATCCTCTCCGGATCGCTCATGCTGCCCGAGGTCCGAGAGGCCATGGTGGCCGCGGCCCAGCACTACGTCCACCTCGACGAGCTGGCCGAGGGCATCGGCAAGCGCCTCGCCGAGCTGACCGGGGCAGAGTGGGGGATCGTCACCTCGGGGTGCGCGGCGGCGCTCACCCACGCCTCCGCCGCCTGCGTGGCCGGCGGGCAACCCCGACCTCCACGTGCGCCTGCCCGACCTGCGGGGCTTCCCTCGCGACGAGGCGATCATCCCGAAGCCGTCGCGCAACGTCTACGACGCGGCGGTGCGCGCGGTGGGCCTGCGGGTGCTCGAGGTGGAGACGGCGGAGGAGCTGGAGGCGGCCTTCGGCCCTCGCACCGCGATGGTCTACGTCTTCGCCGGGCCCTGGGCCGACGAGGGACCGCTCCGCACCACCGCCGTCGCCGAACGGGCACGCGCCCGGGGTGTCCCGGTTCTCGTCGACGCCGCCGCGGAGATCCTCACCGTCCCCAACGTCCACCTCGAGGCGGGGGCCGACCTGGTGGGCTACAGCGGCGGGAAGTGCCTGCGCGGCCCGCAGACCGCGGGCCTCCTCATCGGTCGGCAAGACCTGGTCCGGGCGGCCTGGGTCCAGTCCGCGCCCCACCACGGCTTCGGCCGATCGATGAAGGTGGGGAAGGAAGAGGCCATGGGCATGCTCATGGCCGTCGAGATGTGGATGAAACGCGACCACGAGGCCGAGTGGGTCCGGTGGACGTCGTGGCTGGAGACCATCGCCGCCCGCGTCGCCACCGTCGACGGGGTCACCACCTCGGTCGTGGAGCCCGTCGGCCTGTCCAACCGCACGCCCACCCTCGCGGTGAGATGGGATGGGGATCGGCTTGGGGTGACCGGCCGGGAGGTGTCGGAGCGCCTCTTCGGCGGCGATCCACGCGTGGCGCTGGCTCCGGTGGACGGTGGCGGAGGAGGGGAGACCGGTCTCACGATCAACCCCTACATGATGTCGGCGGGTGAAGACCGGATGGTGGCCGACGCCCTCCACGCCGTTCTCTCGAACCCGCCCCCGCGCGGGGAGGGTCCCGCGGTCCCGCCGGAGACGGACCTCACCGGGGAGTGGGAGGTGGAGATCGCGTACGCCGCGGGCCGCTCGACCCACCGGCTGTTCCTGCGCCAGAGGGGGGAGGTCCTCGACGGCTCCCACCGGGGCGACTTCGTCGAGAGGCCGTTGAGGGGACGCATCGAAGGCACCGCGGTCGAGATCCGCAGCGTGGTGACCGAGAAGGAGGACGGCAACGCGCTCTCCTACACCTTCACCGGAGAGGTCGACGGCGACGCGATGGCCGGGCCCCTCGACCTCGGCGAGTACCTCCAGGCCCGCTGGACCGCCCGGAGGAGAGCATGAGCAGTGGCCCTCTCGCTGCCCTTTCCCTTCTTGCCATGATGAGCACATCCGCCGTCTCCGCGTCCGCCGCCGAGCACCGCTACGACCTCCTCCTCAAGGGAGGCCACGTCGTCGACTCCCGAAACGACCTGAGCGCCGTCCGCGACGTGGCCGTCGTCGACGGGAGGGTTGCGGCGGTGGAGGCGACGATCGACCGCGCGGAGGCCCTCAAGGTCGTGGACGTCTCCGGCCTCCACGTGGTCCCCGGTCTCGTCGACATCCACACCCACGTCTATGCCGGCACCGGGGAGAAGGGCTCGTACGCCGGCGACAACAGCGTCTATCCGGACGGTCACGCCCTCCGGGTGGGGGTCACCACCGTCGTCGACGCCGGCGGCGCCGGCTGGCGCAACTTCGAGGACTTCAAGGACCGGGTCATCGACCGCTCGAAGACCCGCGTCCTGGCCTTCCTGAACATCGTGGGGGCGGGCATGCGGGGCCTCGAGCACGAGCAGGACCTGGCCGACATGGAGCCCGGCCCCGCGGCGGAGATGGCCCGGAAGCACGGGGAGACGATCGTCGGCATCAAGACCGCCCACTACGGGGGCCGCGACTGGGGCCCGGTCGAGCGTGCGGTGGAGGCGGGCTCCAGTGCCGACATCCCGGTCATGGTGGACTTTGGCGACGACTTCCCCGAGCGCCCCCTGGCCGAGCTCCTCACCGAGAAGCTCCGACCGGGCGACATCTACACCCACGTGTACTCCGGGCTCCGGGGCGAGCTGGGACCCGACGGCCACGTCAACCCCGGCCTCGTCGAGGGGCGGAAGCGTGGTGTCATCTTCGACGTGGGGCACGGCGGGGGCAGCTTCTTCTGGCGGGTGGCGGTCCCCATGGTGAAAGACGGCTTCTGGCCCGACAGCATCTCCACCGACCTCCACGTCAACTCCATGAACTCGGGCATGAAGGATCAGCTCAACGTCATGAGCAAGTTCCTCGCGCTGGGGATGACGCTCGACGAGGTCATCGCCCGCTCGACCTGGAACCCGGCCCGCGAGATCGGGCACGAGGAGCTGGGCCACCTCTCGGTGGGGGCCCCGGCCGACGTGGCCGTGCTGCGGCTGGAGACGGGACGGTTCGGCTTCATCGACGCCTACGGCGCGCGCCTGGACGGGACCCGTAAGCTCGTGTGCGAGCTGACCCTGCGGGACGGGAGGGTGGCCTACGACCTCAACGGAATCAGCCGGGAGGCCTGGGACAGCCTCCCTCCGGACTACAAGATGACCGGTGATCCCCGCTGGGACGCCATCTGGAGGTGACGATGACGAAGCCGAATCGGAGAGGGTTTCTGACCAGTGCCCCGGCGGCGGCGGCGGCGCTGGCGGCCACCGCGGCCGGCTCCCCGGCGGCGGCCCGGGAGATCAAGTCGACGCCGCCCCAGCCCGTCACCAAGAAGGTGCACTGGCCGGGACGGGAGGCCCCGAAGGAGACGCCGCTCTTCAGCCCCGTGGTGACCTGGGGGGGCCTGGTCTTCCTCTCCGGCATCGGGGCCCACTTCGAGGGCGACGTCAAGGCGCACACCGCCCACGTCCTCGACGAGATGAAGAAGAACCTCGAGGCCGTCGGCTCCTCCATGGAGAAGGTTCTCAAGGTCAACGTCTACCTGAACGACCTGAAGGACTACCAGGCGATGAACGAGGTCTTCCGGGGCCGCTTCGGCGACCAGCCGGGGGTGCGGACCACCATCGCCGCCGCCGGTGGGATCCCCGGGGACTCGCTCGTCGAGATCGACTGCATCGCGCACGTCTGAGCCACCGGGTCGGGCCGGTAGCGTGGGGCGCTCGCGGCCCGCGAGGCGACTCGACGCTTCGACCGTTCGCGGGCGGGGCGTCTGGAACCGTTGGGTCGCCAGTTGAAATGCCACGCCGATGCTATTCATATGGTGTCTTCAGAACCACTCCAATGGTATTCTAATGGTATGAAGACAACCATCGACAAGGCCGGACGCGTCGTGCTTCCCGCCCCCGTCCGGAGACGCGCTGGCTTGACGGCGGGGGCGGAGCTGGACGTACAGGTCGACGACGAGGGCTCGGTCCGCCTGGTGAGGACGGTGCCCGGACCCCGTCTCGTGCGCAAGGGGGGCCGCCTCGTGGCGAAGCCCAGGGTGGCGACGAGGAAGCTGCCCGAGGTCGACGTGGCGGCGCTGGTGGACGAGGAGCGCAGCCGGTGGCCGTGGTGAAGGACGTCTTCTTCGACACCAGCGTGCTGCTGGCCGGGCTCGTCGATCTCGGGGCTCCCTCGAGAGACGCGCTGCCGCTGCTCGACGCGGTGGCGAGGGGCCGGATCCGGAGCCCCCGGACCGCATGGCACTGCTGTCTCGAGCTGTACTCCGTGGCTACCCGGCTGCCCGAGGAGTTCCGCCTGACTCCGACCGACGCCTTGACCCTGGTCGAGGCGGAGGTCCTCGAGCGGTTCGAGGTGCACGACCTCCCGACGAGGTCCCGGAGCGGCTTCCTGAAGCTGTGCGCCCGGGAGGGGGTGCGCGGTGGACGCCTCTACGATGCCCACATCGCCGAGATCGCGCGGTCGGCGAGGGCGTCCCTGGTCGTGACGGAGAACCAGCGGGACTTCGCGGTCCTCGAGCGTCACGGCATCCCGGTCCTCGGGGCTGCGGGCCTGCGGGCACGGCTCCGCGAGCGCCGCCGTCGAGCGTAGCCCGGCGGACCCGGAAAGGCGGCGCCGCGGGTTATGCTTCGACCGCGATGGGCCAGACGCGGGTCGACCTGCGGCACCTGCTCGAGGACCTGCGCGACGCCTACCCGGGCGAGATCGAGGAGACGATCCTCTCCGAGGTCGTCGCCAACGCGCTGGACTCGGGGGCCACCAGCGTCCGGGTGCTGGCCGACTCCGGGGAGCGCACTCTCGTCGTGGTGGACGACGGCTCCGGCATGGGGCGCCGGCAGCTGGCCCGCTACCACGACCTCGCGTCGACCACCAAGACGCGGGGCGAGGGCATCGGGTTCGCCGGCGTCGGCATCAAGCTCGGCCTCCTGATCGCCGAGGCCGTCCTCACCGAGACCCGGCGCGGGCTCCGTCCACGTCGCCACCCGCTGGCAACTGGCCTCGCGCCAGAAGGCGCCCTGGCGGTGGGTGCCACCCCCGGGATGGGTCTCGGAGCGGGGAACCGCGGTGGGCCTCCACCTCCGCAACCCCCTGTCGCCGCTTCTCGATCCCGGCTACCTCGAGGCGACGCTGCGGCTGCACTACGAGCCGTTCTTCGATCCCGCCCTCGACCAGATACTCGCTCCTCACTACCCGGACGGCGTGCGCTTCGCGGTCAACGGCCGCCCCCTGGAGCGGACCGGCCCGGGTTCGCACGGGGAACGGGCGCCCCTCGTCGTGAAGCTGCCGCGCAAGCGCAAGGCGTCGGCGGTGGGTTTCCTGGAGCGGGCGACGATGCCGCTGCCCGAGGACCTTCAGGGCATCGCGGTGAGCACGCTCGGCAAGGTGATCCGGAGGGGCTGGGAGTGGGCCGGCCTGAGCCCGAGCTCGCCGGAGATCATGGGAGGGCTCATCGAGGCCCCGGGCCTCGCCGCGGCGCTCACCTTGAACAAGGGCGACTTCGTCCGGGCCGGGCGCCGGGGCGTCACCTACCTGGCCTACCGGAAGGCGATCCAGTCCGCGGTGCAGGCCCAGCTCGCGGCGTGGGGCGAGGCCCGCGAGCGGGAGGACCGGGCCCGCCGTCGGGCCACGCGCCCCATCGAGCGCGACCTCGAGAGCGTCCTCCTCGACCTCGCGGACGAGTTCCCGGCGCTGGGCGCTCTCGTCGAGCGGCGGGCCGGGGGCCAGCGGCGGCTGCCCACCGGGGAGGACGACCAGGGGGAGGGCACCCTCGGCCGCGAGCCGCAGGAGGCGGCGCCGGCCGCGCAGCAGGAAGAGACCGGGCTGGCCGCCGCCAGCGAGGCGGCCGCAGAGGCGGGGGAAGAGGGGGAGTCGTCGCCCGGGGAGGCGGGGCCAACGGCTGGCGGCCTCGCCCCCGTCGCCACGGGGACGCTGCCCCCGCTGGCCTCGGGCGCTGGAGGGCCGAGGCGACCCACCCGCTACGGCCTCGGCATCGAGTTCGAGGAACGACCCGACTCACCCGACCTGGGCCGGCTCGTGGAGTCGACCGTCCTCGTCAACAGCGCCCACCCCGCCTATCACCGCGCCGTGGCCTCGCGGTCCGAGGGCTACCACGCGGCCCTCGCGGTGGGGATGGCCCTCGCCGCGGTGGCCGTCGAGCCCGCGAGGGCGCAGACCTTCCTGTCGACCTTCCTCGCTCGCTGGGGCGAGGCCCTGGGCCGCGACCGTCGCCGAAGGACGAGCCGACCCCGCCGCGGCCGCGGAAGCTGACGGCGTCAGGGGCCGACGCGGCGGACGACGGACCCGCCAGAGACGTCCGTCACCAGGACGGGGTCGCCGAAGTACTCCAGGCTCGAGCCCCCGCTGGCCGTCGCCACCAGGGAGTCGCTCACGCGGAGCAGGGCCTGGGACGCCCCGGCGAGCGTTGCCGTCACCACTCGACTGTGCAGGTCGGGGGCCTCGAGTCGGCTGGCCCCGGAGAGCAGGGTGAAGTGGACGTCCGCCGCCCCGCTGGCCTCGAGCGACGAGGCACCCGAGAGGATGGAGGCGAGCTCGGGCGTGTCGAGGCCCCGGGCCTCCACGCGGCTGGCGCCGGAAGCCTCGATCCCGGTGAGGTCGCGGACGGCCAGCCGGTACCGGACCTGTCGGGTCCCGCTGGCGCTCACCCCCGACGTGAACCCGAGCACGAGCCGGTCTCCCACGACCTCGGCCTGGATGTGCGGCAGGAGGTTGTCCTCCGCCGTGATCTCGAGGGACTCGACCCCCGTCTGCTCGATGATCAGGTGTCCGGCGCCGCGCACCGAGACCGCGCTGAAGCCGGCCACCGGTCGCGATTCGGTCTGGAGGTCCCCGGATCCGGGGCTCGTCCCCGTCGGGTGATGGTGTTCGATGTCGCAGGCCCCCAGGAGGAGCGTCACCGCCCCCGCTGCCGTCAGCGCCACCCGTCTCATGACCCCTTCTCCTGTCTTCCTCGCCCCCGCATCACTGAGACACGCCCCGACAGGCCGAGTGTCACTCGCGGTCCCGGGTTTGCGGGCCGGCGCCGGCGCGCGGTCGGAGGAGTAGGCCTTGTATCCGCCGGCGTCGTGGGCGTCGGGCACCGACACCATGAGGGTGTGAATCGCCTCAGAACAGCGACAGCTGCCGCTCGGTCCCCGCCACCCGGGCGAAGTCGAGGCCCAGCAGGGCCAGGACCGGCTCCGCCACCGGGCGGACCTGCTTCTCGACGTAGTGGACGTAGTCGAGGGGGCTCCTGCGGTCGTCGGCGGGCTCCGGTCCGGCGGTGGTGATCACGTAGGCGACGCGCCCGCGCTTCTTGCCGGGGATCTGCCGCGCCGCGGCCACGTGGGGCGGGGTCGTGGCCGTGTACTCCTCGGGAGGCTTGCGCAGGGTCTTGCGGTAGACCAGCCGCTCGTCGTGGGCGCCGGCGCGCAGCTCGGTCACGACTCGACGCAGGTAGTCGGTCACCGGCTGGTCGGCGAAGAGGCGGGTGTACAGCTCGCGCTGCACCTCGCGGGCGAGGTCCGTCCAGTCGCCGCGCACCGCCTCCATCCCGGTGAAGACCACGCGCGGACCGCGGGGCCCTTCCGCGAGCCCGGCGTAGCGCTTGCGGGCCCCGGCGGTGCCGTGGCGGAGGGCGGGCAGACACAGCTTCAGGTAGAGACGCTCGAACTGGAGCTCGAGACGGCTCTCCACCCTCCAGCGACGACGGACGTGGGCGGCGAGGTCCCGGGTCAGCGCGTCGGCGAGCCTGGCCCCGAAGTCCCGGGCGTGTCCGGGCGAGCGTGCCCCCGACTCGACGAAGAGGCTGTCCGTGTCCCCGTAGAGGACCCGGTGGCCTTCCGTCTCGATCCGCTCCTTGCACCACAGCAGCACCTCGCGGCCGAAGCTGGTGATTGCGTTGGCGAGGCGCGGGTCGTGGAACCGGCAGGCCGGCGTCCCCAGAACCCCGTAGAACGAGTTCATCAGGATCTTCATGGCGTGGCTCTTCACCGTGTCCCCGGCGCGCCGGGCCTCCTCGCGGCGGGGCATGATCTCGTCGAGCATCTCGGTGAGGATCCCGGTGCGGCGGGCGAAGGCCGCTCCGTTCGGCGCGACGATCGGATCCTCGTCCGCATCGCCGGGAGCAGTGTCCGGATGGACCAGGTTCAGGGGATCGATCTGGAAGGTCCGGATGAGGCTCGGGTAGAGGCTCTTGAAGTCGAGGACCACCACGTTCGCGTAGAGCCCGGGGACGGGCTCGAGGACGTGCCCGCCGCCCTGCGGCTCCTCCGCCGTCGGCCCCGAGCCGACGCTCGGGGCCACGATCCCGCGTCGGCCGAGCTCCGAGAGGTAGAGGAAGTCGAAGGCGGCGATCGAGGAGGACACCCGGTCGAGGGGCAGGCCGGTGAGCCGGCTCCGCTCGACCGCCAGGTCCACCAGCTGCAGCTTCTGGAGGATCTCGAGGACCAGGCGTGCGTCGGTGCGGTTGTACTCGACGAGGCGCTCCCGGTCCTCCTCGAACAGGCGGAGGATCTCGTCGGCCCGCCCGTGGCCGGTCAGGGTCTTGCCCTCGCCGAGGACCGCGCGGGCCACCGCGTCGAGGCTGTAGTCCTCCATCCGCACGAAGGCGCCGCGCAGGAGGGCGAGCCCGTCGAGGACCACCCGGCCGGGGACCGTGGCCTCCCGCAGCCCGCGGGACGAGCCCGGGGCGCGGAGCCTCACGCCCCCGGGTCCGCGGCCGATCTCGAGGGGAACACCCCACCGCCCCCCGATCCTCTGGAGAACCGCGAGGTCGAAGTCGACCACGTTCCAGCCGGTGAGGACGTCGGGGTCGATCTCCCGCACCCGGGAGCAGAAGGCCGCCAGGATCTCCCTCTCGGTGGCGCAGGCCCGTGCTCCCTCGGGGCAGCTTCGGCCGGGCGGCGTCAGGAGCAGCACCTCGGAGACGCCGCCGCCGTGGAGCGCGATCGAGAGCAGACGCCGCGCCCGCGGGTCGGTCTCGATGTCGAAGGAGAGCACGTCCAGGGACGGCGTCCAGTCGGCCGGGGCGATCTCCGGGTCCTCGAAGACGACACCCTGGCCGGGGACGGCGTGGCCCGCGCCCCGGATCTGGAGCGAGCCGCGGATTCCCCGGTCGATGAGGGGGCGCATGGCGAAGCGCACGTCGGCCTCGTGGGTGCGGATCCCCGCCCGCGACAGACGCTCGCGGAGCGGGGGAGCGTCGGAGGGCGTGGGGACCTCGACGCGGACGACGGGCCGGCCGGAGAGGGTCGTCCGCTCGGCGGGACGCTGGCTTCGGGCTCCGAGCTCCCGCGCGCGGGAGGCGTCGTCGGCCTCGACGTAGAAGTGCGGGACCTCACGCGTGTCCCGGACCAGGAAGGGACGGCGGTCCTCGAGTCGCCCGAAGAGGTGCAGCACCGGTCGCCCCGACTCGACCCGGTAGGTCGGCTGGAGGATGAAGCCGCGGAGGGGGGTGGTCTCGGCCATGGTCGGGGGTGACCCCGACCAGTCTAGCCCCACCGCCGTGCCGGACCGGCGCAATTGTCAGCGGTGCCGCGCATCGCTTAGGCTGCGCGGGGCCTCGCGGGGGGGGAGATCATGAGAGGGACGCTCCGGATACCGGGTGTGCTCCTGATGGCTGCCGCGCTGTCGGCGGCGAGCTGCTCGAAGGAGCCGGCGGCCCCCACGGTGGAGGATCTCCTGGGGGCGTGGTCCGGCTCGATGCGCCACGAGGGCGAGGAGCAGATGCTGGCCCTGGAGCTCGAGCCGGCCGAGGACGGCCAGGTGTCGCTGCGGTTGACCGTCCCCGCCGCGAACCTCAACCGGGTCTCGGCCGGGAGCGTGGAGCCGAGGATCGAGGGCCGGCAGGTCACCCTCGGCCCCTTCGTGCTCGCCTACGACCGCGAAGCGCGATCGCTCGCGGGGACGATGCCCGCGGGCCTGGTGCCGGTGTACGCGATCCCCTTCACCCTCAGGCGTGTCGAGGCGGTGGAGGCGCCGATGCGACCCGAGCCGAGCGCGCCCTCGGCCGAGCCGTCGTGGACCTTCGACGCTGGCGCCGCCCTCTGGCCGGGCGCCACCTTCGCCGACGGCGTGGTCTACGCGGGGGACGACGAGGGACGTCTCCACGCCCTGGACGCGAGCACAGGCAGGGAGCGCTGGTCTTTCGCGGCGGGCGGACCGATCCGGACCCGCGCCACCGTCACGGACGGCGCCCTCTACTTCCAGGCCGACGACGGGGTTCTCTACTGCCTCGACGGCGCCAGCGGGAAGGCGGTGTGGCAGGTCCGCTTGGTGGAGCGGCGCGTCGAGCGCCTCCCGCCCGGCGACCCGCAGTCGCGCTACGACGGCTTCGGCTCCGACGTCACCGCGGCCGAGGGACGCCTCTTCCTCGGCACCCACGACGGGCGCCTCGTCGCCGTCGATCCCGCGGACGGCACGCTCCTCTGGGAGTTCGCGGCGGGCGGCAGCGTCCTGGCCGCCCCGACCCTCTCCTCCGGGCGCGTCTTCCTCGGCTGCTTCGACGGCCACGTGCGCGCCCTCGACGCGGCGACGGGGAAACCCCTGTGGAAGACGGACACGAGGGGCGCGGTCCTGTCGACCCCGGCGTTGGCCGGCGAAGTGCTCGTCGTGGGGAACCGGGCCTACGACCTCCTGGGGCTGAGCGTGCAGACGGGGGAGGTGGTCTGGAAGGACTACATCTGGTTCTCGTGGGTGGAGTCGTCAGCGACGGTCGAGGACGGCGTGGCCTACGTCGGGTCCTCGGACGCCGCCGCCGTCTTCGCCTTCGAGGCGTCCACGGGGAAGCGGCTCTGGAAGACGGACGTCTTCGGCTGGGCCTGGGGACAGCCCGCGGTCACCGCCGAGCGCATCTTCGTCGGGACTGCGTCCTTGCGGGGCTACCTGGGAGATGCCCACCGGGGAGGCGTCATGGCGCTCGAGCGCGGCAGCGGGGAGGCGGTGTGGCGCTACGCGGCCGAGCCGCCGGACGAGGGGGCGTGGGGCTTCCCCGGCTCTCCGGCCGTCGGCGCGGGCCAGGTGTTCGTGACGGGGATCGACGGGCGGGTTCTCGCGTTCGCACAGTAGCGCACGGGACGACGTCGCGCGGCGGGGGTGGACCGCGGTCGTCGTCGAGGACTCCGACGGACCGTCAGCGCGGAGCGGACGTCAGTCCGCGCGGCCGAGCTGTCGGGCCCGCAGGGCCAGGAGCGCGACCGCGGCGAAGCCGGTGGCCCCGAGCATCAGGACGACGTGCACCCCGAAGGTCGCGGCCAGATGGCCGGCCGCCCAGGGGACCGACATGGCGCCGAGCACCGAGAGCGAGAAGAGCACACCGAAGACGGTCCCGGTGCGCGCCGGCAGCGCCGCCGCCGCCACCCCGAGGGTCGTCGGCGTCACGCCGGCGTAGGCGAAGGCGGCAACGATCAGCAGAGCCGACGCGGAGTAGAAGCCGGGCGCGACGGTGGCAAGGGCGAGCGCCGAGGCGGCGCCACCGGCCAGGAGCGGCATGAGCGCGAGGGCGGAGACGTGAAGGAGGACGTGACCGAGAAGCAACCGCGCCGCGATGAGCGCGACCCAGAAGCCGACCAGCACCAGGGACGCCGCCCTCACGCTGGCCCCGGTCGCGCTCGTGAGAAAGGTGGTGAGGTAGCCGGCCAGCAGCATCTCGGTGCCCGCCTGGAAGAAGAGGAGGGCTCCGAGAATCGAGACGAGGGGGTGGCGCAGGACGGCGCGCGCGTCGGCGAGGCTCAGGCCCTCGGGCTGCTTGGCCGGAGGGTAGGAGGGCAGGGCCGAGAGCGCCCCGGTGAGGACGGAGACCGTCGCGGCGCCGAGGAGGAGGGTGGCGAGGCCCAGCCGGTCCAGAAGGGTGCCGATGAGAAGGGGCAGGAACCCGGCGCCGAGGCCGAAGAAGACCCCGAGGCGGTTCATGGCGGCGGCCTTCACGCGCGGCGCCGGGTGCAGGTCGGCCACCAGCGCGTTGGTGGCGCCGTTCAGCGCGCTGCCCCCGAAGCCGAGGAGGGCCACCGCCCCGGCCAGCTCCACCGGTGTCCCCGCCCGGGCCACGAGGGCCAGCGCGGTGCCGATGAGGAGAGGGCCGGCACTCAGTGACCCCCGGTAGCCGAAACGGTCGACCACCATGCCGAAGACGGGGCTGCCGGCGAGGATCCCACCGTTCAAGGCGACGAAGAGGTTGCCGACGGTGTCGAGGCCCAGGCCCAGCGGCGCCGCCACCAGGGGCAGGACCGCGCCCAAAAGGGCGACCACGATGCCGAAGAGGAACATGCCGCCAAAGGCTGCCGCCTCGTCGGCCCGGCCCTTCATGGGAACCCGGCCGACGGACCGGCCGGAGGTAGAGGGACGCTCGACAGACCGAGTGGCACCGACGGAGTGTACACAACCGCCTGCCCGCTGGCTCCGAGGGCGAGGGCGCGCGGCTCCCACTTGAATCCTGCCCCCAACCGGGCATCATGTGAGGCAAGGCGTCACCGGACAACCAGCGGTCGTGCCATGAGCGAACCGATCTCCGCGCGCAACGCGATCACCGGGCTTCTCCGGGAGGCCGCCCGTCCCGGGCACCCCGACGGTGCCGAGGAGCGTCTCTACGAGGCCGTCTATCCGGAGCTGCGCCGGCTCGCGGCCCGGCTGATGAGGGGGGAGCGGCCGAACCACACCCTCCAGGCCACGGCCCTGGTCAACGAGGCCTACCTCCAGCTCGTGGACCGGACACGTGTCGAGTGGGAGTGCCGAGCCCACTTCTTCGGCGCGGCGGCGCGGGCGATGCGGCGCATCCTGGTGGACCACGCCCGGCGCCGGAAGGCGGAGCGCCGGGGCGGAGGAGCGCGGCCGATCACCCTGGACGAGTCGCAGATGCCGGGCGTGACCTCGGACGAGGGGCTCCTCACGATGAACGACGCCCTGGAGCGACTCGCCGCCTTCGACCCCCGGGGGGCGCGCGTCGTCGAGCTCCGTGTCTTCGGGGGCCTCAGCGTTCCGGAGGCGGCCCAGCTCCTGGGGGTCTCGAAGCGCACCGTGGACGGCGACTGGGCCGTGGCCAAGAGGTACCTGGCCCGGGCCCTCACCGACCAGGCGTCCCCGTGACGGGTCCCGATTTCGCGCGGGTCAAGGAGGTGCTCCTCCAGGTCATGGAGCTTCCAGAGGTCGAGCGGGCGGCGACCCTGGAGCGGCTCTGTGGCGCCGACCGGGGGCTGCGTGCCGAGGTCGAGTCGCTCCTGGCCCACGAGGAGCCCCTCACCGCAGACCTGATGCCCACGCACCCGGCGGCCCTGGGCCCACCGGGGCCCCCTCTCGGAGCGAGCCCGACGGGTCCGGGAGAGACGATCGGCCCCTACCGTCTCGGACCGCCCATTGGCGAGGGAGGGATGGGCGTCGTCTACGCCGCGACGCAGGAGGCCCCGCTCCGCCGTGCGGTCGCCCTCAAGCTGATCAAGCCGGGGATGGACTCCGCGGGCGTCATCGCGCGCTTCACCGCCGAGCGGCAGGCCCTGGCGCTCATGGACCACCCGTTCATCGCGCGCGTCTTCGACGCCGGCGCCGCCGACTCCGGCCGCCCGTACTTCGTGATGGAGCTGGTGGAGGGCGAGCCCCTCACCGCCTTCTGCTCGCGCGAGAACCTGACCGTCCGCGAACGTCTGGAGCTCTTCGGGCTCGTGTGCCAGGCTGTCCAGCACGCCCACCAGAAGGGGATCATCCACCGCGACCTCAAGCCCTCGAACATCCTCGTCGCCCGACGGGAGGGTCGGCCCGTCCCCAAGGTCATCGACTTCGGGATCGCGAAGGCCGTGGCCGAGCCGCTCGGGACCGGTTCCTTCCTCACGCGCGAGGGACTGCCGCTGGGCACCCTCGACTACATGAGCCCGGAGCAGGCCGGCGTCGTCCCAGGGGGCGTCGACACGCGCAGCGACGTCTACAGCCTGGGGGTGATCCTCTACGAGCTTCTCGTCGGCCGCCTTCCCCTCGTCTTCGGCTCCTCCTCGCCCCAGGAGGTGCGTCGCGTGCTGGGCGACCAGACGCCCACGCGCCCCAGCCTCGCCGCGCGCACCACGGGCGGGGCCTCCGAGGGGTCGGCCCCGTCCGGCACCACCGAGCGTGGGCGGCGGCGCCTGGCCCGCGCGCTCTCCGGCGACCTCGACAACGTGGTGATGAAGGCCCTGCACAAGGAGCGGGATCGCCGCTACGCCTCGGTCGAGCAGCTGGGGGAGGACGTGCGCCGCCATCTCGACTCGCGGCCGGTCCGGGCGCGCCCGGACCGCCTCGGCTACCGGGCCAGCCGGTTCGTCCGGCGGCACCGGGCGGGCGTGGCGGTGGCCTCGGCGGCGGCCGTCCTCCTCGCGGTCGCCGGCGCGGGTCTCGTCCTTCAGTCGTGGCGGCTCGCCCGTGAGCGGGAGGCGGCGCGGGCGGCGGAGGCCCAGGCGACGGTCGAAGCGCGGACGGCCGAGGCGACGGCCGGCTTTCTCCGGCGACTCTTCTTCACCGCCGACCCCCGCGCGCGCGGGGACCAGACGGTGACCGCCCGGGATCTGCTCGACGCGGGGTTGAAGGAGATCGAGGCCGATGCCTCGCTGCCCCTGAAGACTCGCGCGGAGCTGAACCTGACCCTGGGCCTGGCTCTCAGCCACCTCGGCGAGCACGAGCGGGCCCTTCCCAGCCTCCGCGCCGCCGTCGCCGAGAACGAGAGGCTCTACGGGCGAGATTCCGTCGAAAGCGCCGAGGCCCTCCACCGATTGGGCGACGTCCTCCGTGAGGCCGATCGGTTCGAAGAGGCCCAGGAGGCGCTCGACGAGGCGCTCGCCATCCGGCGCCGCCACCTGGCCCCGGAGAGCGACGAGATGGCCGACTCGTACAACAACCTGGCCATCCTGGCGCTGGATCGGGGCGACTTCGCCGGCTCCGAGCGGCTGCAGACGGAGAGCGTCGCGATGCACGCCCGCCTCTCCGGCGAGGGGTCTCCCGAGCTCGGGACCCCGCTCAACAACCTGGCCATGCTCAAGCGGCGGCTCGGGAAGCTCGACGAGGCGCTCGCCCTCGCCCGGCGGGCCCAGGTGAGCCTGGCCCGTTCCGACGACCAGGCTGCGATCATGGGGAATCGCCTTCTCCGGGCGCGACTGGGTCGGGAGCTGGGCTCGCCGCGCGCGGCCCTGCCCGAGTTCGTCGCGTTGCGCGAGGCGTTCCTCCGCCTGCAGGGCCGCGACGGCACGACGTCGATCAACCTGCAGCGCGAGATCGGGCAGTGCCACCAGCTCCTGGGCGAGTACGACGCGGCGCGGGAGGCCTACTCCCGCGCCGAGGCCGACCTGCTGCGCAGCGGCCGTCGTCGCTCGGACTCCTTCGTCGTCCTTCGTCTCCACCAGGGCCTCCTGGCCTGGGAGCGCGGCGACCTGGCCTCCGCGGAGCGGCTCCTGCGGGAAGCCGTCACCCTGCACGTCAGCGTTCAGGGGCCGAGCCACTTCCGCACCGCGGTGCTTCGGGGGCGTCTCGCCGAGATCCTCATCGATCGGGGCAAGCTCGACCAGGCGGAGGCCGAGCTGCGCGACGGCCTGTCCCGTCTGCCCCCACCCGAGGAGCGTCCCCACGTCGGTGCCGCGTTCATCTTGATCCGACTCGCACGGATCGCCCGACTCGGGGGGAAGACCGACGCCGCGCGTGACTCGCTGGATCGGGCCCGCCGTGTGATCCTCGAGACCAGGGGCGGGGAGAGCGTCGAGATGGGGGAGCTGCTGCTCGAAGAGGCGGCCCTCCGGCTCGCGGGCGGGGACCGGCCCGGCGCCGCGCCGCTCCTCGAGAAGGCGGCGTCCCTCCTCGAGAGTCGACTCCCGCCCACGCATCCCGACCGGCGCCGCCTGGCGCGAGCTCGGAGCGAAGGCGTGGTGTCCTGAGGACGGGCCGCGGGCCCCACCCCGGGTCCCGGGGTGAGGCCCCCACCCGCTCGCGGCCGAGCCCCGCCGGCGAGAGTCGCCGGCCTGGCTGGGGAGCCCGCAGTGGCTCCCCTCAGAGAATCTTGTGCAGCTGCATGACGCCGCCCTGGTTGAGCACGCGGCCGGACACGCAATCCGACGAGAGACGCCGCACTGGGCCGCCCAGCTCAGAGTTCTGCTCGCTCAACGCCAGGTGGGGGCGATCGGAGTAGTACGCGGTGCACCCGTTCGCCTCGTCGGTGTCCCGGCCACTGAACTCCAGCACGCCGAACTCGTCGATCGTGCCGGTGATCTCGTTCTCGTCCCGGCCCACGGTCAGGGTCCCCCGGATCTCGTTCGCGCTCTGGGTCAGGCTGAGGGTGACGGACGGCCGGCTCGCCGCCGACGCCCACTCGCCGCGCCAGCTTCCGCCGACGCTGGGATAACGCGGACCCGGGCTCGAGCCCGTGACGCCTTCGGAACCCCCACCACAGGCCCCCAGCACGAGGGGCGCCAGACCCACCACCGCGACCGCCATCGCTCCGTGCAGCTTCATGTGCATCCTCCTCACCCTCTCATGCGCATCCCGGGTCGCGAACGCGCAACGAAGGCCGAAAGACAGGACCTCCGCCCGATTCGGGATGAGGCCCTCACGGGTGGGGGCGGCAGGCGGCTACTCGCCCGGACCTCAGGCCAGGGCTGCGGGGAGGACCTCGGCGCAGTCGGCCTCGATCTTCAGATCGACCTCCGCGTCGGCCCGGGTGCGCCCGAGGTTCACCGCCGCGACCGCGAGGCCTCGCCCCCGGGCGGCGCGGACGAAGCGGTACCCCGACCACACCATGAGCGAGGAGCCGACCACGAGCAGGGCGTCCGCCTCGTCGAGGGCGCGCTCCACCGCCACGACGCGCGACCGCGGGACGTTCTCCCCGAAGAACACCACCCCCGGCTTGAGGATCCCGCCGCACTCGGGGCAGTCGGGCACGCGGAAGGCGTCGAGGGAGCGGGAGACCGGCGTGTCGCCGTCCGGCCGCACCTCGCCGTCGACGCCCTCGCCCGGGTCGTCCCTGGCGCCCCGAAGGGCCGCGAACCGGGGATTCCAGGAGACGAGGAGGTGCTGCAGGTCGTCGCGCCGCACGCGCGTGCCGCAGCCCAGGCACTCGACCACGTCGAGCCGCCCGTGCAGGTCCAGGACGCGCCGGCTCCCGGCCCTCTGATGCAGCCCGTCGACGTTCTGCGTGACCACCTCACGCACGGAGCCCCGTGCCTCGAGGTGGGCGAGGGCGGCGTGGGCGGGGTTGGGCCGGGCGTCCCGCACGCGGGGCCACCCCCGGAGGCTGCCCGCCCAGTAGCGCCGCCGGGCCGGGGCGCTCCCGGTGAACTGGGCGAAGGTCATCGGCCGGTGATGCTTCCAGGCCCCGTCGGGGCCCCGGTAGTCGGGGATCCCGGAGGGCACCGAGCACCCGGCCCCGGTGAGGACCAGCACCCGCCGGTGGGCCTGCAGGAACGCGCGCAGCGCCTGGGGGGCCTCGCTCATCCCCGCCAGGGTACGACGGCTTCGCTCCGCGATCCACGCCGGGCCAGGCGCGGACCTGCTCGCTACCCGGGCCGGTGTCGGAGATTGGCGTAGCGCCGTGGCCGTGGGGGAGAGAGCCTCGGGTCTGTCTCCCGCATGAGCGCGGTGGTGGCCCGGTGGGCCAGGCGCAGCGGCTCGGGGATGCGGAAGCGCCCACCCGCGCGCAGCACCAGGTCGACCGCGGAGTCGACGTCCATCAGGTGACCGGGGGAGACGAAGACCGGGGAGACGCCGGCCCGGGTCCGCAGGACCGCGCCCACGACGTCGCCCTCGTGCACCAGGTCCGCGCGTCCCCCGCGCCGGGCGGGGACCGGCCCGTGCTCCCCGACCAGGCGCGACTTGGCACAGCCCAGGGTGGGGGTCCCGAGCAGCAGGCCGGCGTGGCAGGCGAGACCGAGACGCCGGGGGTGGGCGAGCCCCTGGCCGTCGAAGAAGACGGCGTCGGGCCGGCTCTTCAGTCGCTGGAAGGCGCGGACGAGGGGCGGCACCTCGCGGAAGCTGAACAGGCCGGGGATGTAGGGAAAGCGGGCGAGTTGGACCGCGCTCGACGTCTCGACGACCTCGAAGTCGGGAATGCGGACCGCCACCACCGCGGCGTACATGCGGTGGGTCGGCCGGGAGTAGGCGACGTCCGCCGCCGCCACCAGCCGCACCTCCCGGCGGAGCGGCTCGAGGCAGAGCCGCTTGCGCAGCCCCCGCTGGATCTCCAGCGCCTCCTGCGTCGAGACCCGCCAGGGGTGGAGCTCGGCGACCTGCATGCCGAGATCATAGATCGTCCGGAGTGGCGCCCAGGAGATCCCCGCTCCTGGGCGGGCGGGCCTCCGGGCGCCGGGGATGCGATCATCGGGGGGATGCCCGATTCGTGATCGCGCGAGGATTCCGAGAGGGTGCCGGAGTGAGCTCGATGCCAGCGCGTTTCGACCCCAGCAGCCGTTCGGTGCTCAACCCCCGGGACGTCGGCCGGTTCACGGGCGAGACGCTCTTCGACCGGGTGGCCCGGGCCATCTGCGAGGCCGACTGTCTCCCGCGCAAGGAGCTCTACGAGTCCTGGGAGCTCGCCCGCCGCGTGCGGCGGAGGATTCGTGGTCGCCGGGTGGTCGAGCTCGCCGCGGGCCACGCACTCGTCGCGCACCTCCTCCTGCTGCTCGACGACTCGAGCGAGGGCGCGGTGGCCATCGACACGAAGCCCGTACCCAGCGCGGCCCGCCTCGCGCAGGTCCTGGTGTCTCGCTGGCCCCGGCTCGACGGTCGGGTCGAAGGTCGCGTGGCGGACCTCGCCACCGTCCACCTCGAGCCCGGGGACCTCGTGGTCTCGGCGCACGCCTGTGGGGCGCTCTCCGACACCGTGATCGATCGCGCAGTCCGGGCCCGGGCCGTGGTCGCCCTCCTGCCCTGCTGCCACGACGCCGCCACCTGCGACACCGGCGGTCTGACCGGCTTCCTGTCGATCCCCCTCGCCGTTGACGCGACGCGGGTCGCACGCCTGCGCGCGGCCGGCTACGACGTCGTCACCCAGACCATCCCCGCGGAGATCACACCCCACAACCGGCTGATCCTTGGAAGCCCGGAAGAACGTCCCTAGATCGACCGCCCACTCCTTCCAGGGTGTGCTCGGGGCCCGCAGCCCTCGGGGTTCGCGAGACGGGTGGCCCGCCTGCCGCCCGCCGAGCTGCACGCGAAGGTGCCGTGGCGCGACGACGACACGCGGCTCATGCCGCTCGCCGGCGGGGCGCGGGTGCGTCCACGTGTCTTCTGCGCGTCGATGTCGTATGGTGGGCTCGACGTCTGTCCAGAGGTGGAGGGAGGGGGCTCACCCATGCGTGGTGGGAGTGTCGTGGTGGCGGTGGTGGTGCTGCTGGCGGGTCCGTGGGGGGCGGGGAGGGAAGCCCTCGCGTCGGTATGGAGGACGCGGCGGCGGCGTCGCCCGCCGATGAGGGGCAACCGGTGGTCGAGGACCTCGCCTGGCTGGCCCGTCGCTGGCGAGGCGAGGGGTTCGGCGGGATCTGCGAGGAGGTCTGGACACCTCCGCTCGGCGGCTCGATGGTGGGCCTGTTCCGGCTGGTCCGCGAGGACGAGCTGGTGTTCAGCGAGCACATGATGCTGACCGCCGAGCCTGACGGGATCGTGCTGAAGGTCAAGCACTTCACGCCGGAGTTCGTCGCGTGGGAGGAGAAGGAGGATGCCGTCCGGTTTCGGCTCGTGGAGCTTCGCCCGAACGAGGCGGTCTTCGAGGGCCTGAGGATGCGCCGGACGGAGGAGGCCCTCGAGATCGTCCTCCGCATGAAGAACTCCGCGGGGGAGTCGAGGGACGAGACGCTCACCCTGCGACCGCAGCCCTGACCCGCGCGGATCACTGCCACGTCCCCGCCGGTGCCGGCGCCCACGCCAGGTGCAGCTTCCGTCGGGCGTGCCGCGGCGCTTCAAGGCGGGGAGAGAGGCCTGGCGCGAGCCTGGGGCTTGCCCTCCGCGACGTTGTCGTAGAAGCGCTGTGTCGGGTAGGCGAAGTCGATGTCCTCCCGGGCGGCGAACTCGCGGAGGATCTGCTCCCAGATCGCCTGCTCGCTCCCGCGCCGCTTGCGGGGCTCGATCAGATAGCGCAGCGTCAGGAGCACACCGCAATCCCGGACCGAGGTGTAGACCGTCGGCGTCAGCTGCCTGTAGAAGATCATGTATCGCTTGCCGGCCTCGCGGATGCGTCGCTCCGCCTCGTGGCTCAGGTGGGCGGCGTGCTCTTCGCCGACGCGCGCGAGGATCCGCTTGGCCTCCTCCCAGTTGCTCTCGAAGGTGACGAGCACCGGGACCTCGTTCCAGATCATCTCGAAGCCCTGGGAGTAGTTGGCGATCACGTCGGTCAGGATCAGGCTGTTGGGCAGGTGGATCACGCGGCCGGTGCTCTGATCGGCGTCGACCCAGTTGCCGATCTCCAGCAGCGTGAACTTGAACAGCCGGATGTCGATCACGTCCCCGGCGTGGCCGCCGATCGCGATTCGGTCGCCCACCGAGATCGGCCTCCGCCAGAGGATGAAGATCCAGCCCGCCATGCTCCGCACCAGGTCCTGCAGCGCGATCGCGAGGCCCGCCGTGACCAGACCGAGGAACGTCGCCAGCGACTGGATCCCGGCGAACCAGATTCTTCCGACCAGCAGCAGACCCACCGCGAAGGCGACGTAGTTGGTGCCCTTGCGCCAGTGGTAGCGGGTCGGGACGTCCTCGGTCCGCCGCAACACCAGCCGGAGCAGGAGGGTCCGCAGCAGCCAGAGCAGGAGGATGACGGCAACGGAGTGGGCGAGGCGGGACTGGGTCGCCGGGGCGACGCCCGAAACCTCATACAGCCAGGTCGAAAGCTCTGTCATCGCGAGTCTAGGCCGAGCGAGGACCCCCGCCCGGCCGGCCCGGAGTCGGCTCGTCGAGGCAGTATAGACGAGGCGGTCACCTCACCGGTGAGCCCGTGATCGGTTCTTCGAGGCGACGAGCCCTCAGAACTCCCGGGGCAGCTCGACCGGCGTCCCCGACCGCACCGCCTCCTGGGCCAGGGCATAGGCTTCGTCGTACTGACCGGTGACGACGTCCCAGGAGACGACGGTGTCGAGGTAGCGGCGGAGGTTGTCGCCCAGCTCGTGGCGAAGGCCCTCGTCGCAGGCGAGGTGGATCAGCTTGCGCCGGAGCATCTCCTTCGTGGTGAAGAGAAAGCCGCCCTCGCTCTCGAGGGTCTGGGCGGTGAGACCCTCCATGGGGGCGGTCGTGAGGAAGGGCTTGTTGAGGGCGATGATGCGGGCGAGGGTCCCCGACTGCGTCTCGTCGGTCGAGGGGAGAACGATGAAGTCGCACACCGCCATCGTCTTGTAGTAGATCTCGCCGCGCGGGATGAACTCGTAGTAGTGCGCCAGTCCCTTCTGCTCGAGGAGCTCGACCTCGCTCTTCCAGCGCTCGTAGTCCTCGCGGTGAGCGGGGTCGCGCACGGTGCCGGCGGCGAGGAGGTCCCAGTCCTCGCCGGTGCGGTCCCGGAGCTCGGTGGCGATTCCCTCCCACATCGAGGTCAGGATGTCCCAGCGCTTGTTGGACTGGATCCACCCGATCAGGCCGACGAGGTGAGAGCTGAGGTGGGGGACCCGGTCGAGCCCCAGCTCCTGCCGGAGGGCGGGGATCTCGTCCGGGCCCCAGTGCCGGTCGGGTCGTGCCCCGTGAGGGACGACGAGGACGTTGCGAGGGGTCTTCCAGTCCCGACCGGGAAAGGTCCATTCGAGACGCCACTTCTGGTAGTGGCACTTGAAGAGCACCACGTGGGCGCGCTGGCACAGCTGGTAGATGAAGTTCGCCTCGGCGTCGAGCATCCGACCGTGCACGGTGTGGGGCTCCACCACGATCGGCCAGTCGGAGAGGGCATCCAGGAGGCTCAGGAAGCCCGCGTTGCCGTCGCCGTGCCCCCGGCTGTCGACGAACTCGTACAGACCGTACTCGTGCTGGATGTGGACCGCGTGCGGGCGCAGCGCGCGGACCTTCTCCGCGACCGGTCTCCACCAGTGGCTGCTCGTCAGGTTCATGATCGGGAAGACGCCGTCGCCCCGGCCGTCGGTGTGGCTGATCACCAGCACCTCGCGCTCGGGATGCCGCTTCTGGATGAACTCCCGGGCCTCCTCGCAGAAGGTCCCGATCCCACACAGCCGCGGCGGATAGCTCGATATCATGACGATGGGATCATTCATCGCGCGCGACCCCTCCCGGTCGCCCGTGGTCCTTCAGCCAGCCCAGCAGCTCCTGCAGGCTGGCGGTGGCGAGACACATGACGGTGTCCGCCCCTCCATAGTAGAGGCGCAGCGTGTCTCCGTCAGGGGCCACGGTGGCGCCGCAGGGAAAGACGACGTCGGCCACGTCGCCGACGCGCTCGTAGTCGGCCAGGGGCCCGAAGACCCATTCGTCGCTGCGCAGGAGCACCTCGGTGGGGGACTCCCGGTCCAGCAGCACGAGGCCGAGCCGGTAGAGGGCCCCGGCCGCCGTCTGGCGGACACCGTGATAGAGGAGAAGCCACCCCTGCTCGGTCTCGATCGGCTGCGGGGAGAGGCCGATCTTCTGCGCGTCCCACCAGCCCCCACGCCGGGCCTGGATCAGCACGCGGTGATCGCCCCAGTGAACGAGGTCGGGCGAGTAGGAGATCCACATGTCCGCGGTGCCGTGGATGGGCACGGGGCGGTGGATCAACGCCCAGCGTCCGCCGAAGCGGCGGGGAAACAGCGCGGCGTCCTTGTCCTCCGGCGGGAGGAGCATTCCGATCCGCTCGAAGCTGCGGAAGTCCTCGGTGAGCGCGAGAGAGACACCTGGTCCGCCCCGGCCGTAGGCGACGTAGGTCACCGCGTACCGCCCTAGCTCGGGCACCCACGTGATCCGTGGATCCTCCACGCCCCAGAGCTCCTCGGAATGGGTCTGCGGCTCCCCGGAGAACGTCGGAGCCGGGTCGATCTCCCACCCCCCGGCCCCGTCGTTCGACCGCGCGGCGGTGAGATGGGAGTGGCCTCGGCGGTCCTCGCACCTCACGAGGAGCAGGGTCTCTCCGCTGGTCTCGAGGCGGACCGCCCCCGCGTTGAACACCGTGTTGACCGGATAGGGCCAGTACCTCGCCGTGAGTATCGGGTTGCCGGGATGGCGCCGGAAGAGGCCCGTGTCGCGATCCGCCTCTGCTGGGGGCATCGCTGATCTCATGGGACGGTGTGCGACTGCGCGTCCGACCCCGCCGCCACCGCCGGGCGTTCGTCCGGAGGGGCGTGCATCGTGTGGCGGACGCGCGCCTCCTGCAGGGCGATGACCGAGAGCAGCCACGCCACCGTCGATTCCGCACCCTCGTTCTGGTTCCGACCCACCGAGGTCAGGGCGTCGCAGCACCCGCCCGTCGCCGAGTCGAAGAGGGGCACCTGAAGGTCGTTGCGGCCGAGGAACCAGTCGAAGCAGAGGCGGGCCTCGTGGTAGCACCGCTCCTCGCCGGTGACCTCCCAGGCCGCGAGCCAGGCCTCGATCATGGCGTGGGCCTCGACGGGCTGCTGATCGAAGCGCGCCCGCCGCCCGTCCCGACGCAGCCAGCCGTCCTGGCCGATCGGGGAGAAGTGGCCCTCGGCGGCACGCTGGTTGTCCATCAGGAACTCGAGCACGGTCAGGCCGTTCTCGACCATCTCGTCGCGCCCGAGGGCGTGTCCCGTGATCAGCAGCGCGTGAGGCAGCTTCCCGCTCGCATAGGTGACCTCGTCCTCCGGCCACGGCCACGTGTCGGTCGCCGTGCGCGCGAAGGCCTCGAAGAGCCGCTCCGCCAGCTGCTCCCGTATCCGCCGCGCCTCGCTGTCTCCGCCGAAGCGGCTGAGGTAGGCGTCGAGACCGAGGAGGGTGAAGGCCTGGCTGCGCAGGCCGTCGAACGCCAGAACGGTGGGGAGGCCTCCCTTGAAGAGTCGGGCGGAGATGCTGCTCTGTCCCGGCTCGGTGAGCGAGGCCGCGGCGATCCCCAGCCCCCAGAGCGCCCGGCCCTGCGCGTCCTCGCTGGGCACTTCGTCGAGCCACTGCCGGTCGTAGGACATGAAGTTCCGGAACCGTCTCTTCCCCGCGTCGAAGGCGTGCTCGAGGAAGCTGAGATAGGTGGTGAGCAGGCCGTCGAGGGCCTCCGGCTCCTCGTGGAGCCAGTCCTTTCCCTTGACCGCGACGATCAGCGCGCGGGCCACGTCGTCCGAGCAGTAGCCGTGGCTGCGCATGGGGACCGAGTAGGCCGCGTGCTGCAGGAGACCGGTGTCGTCGGTGAGCCGCCGCAGGTGCCTGAGGTCCAGCTCCGGGACCTCGTCGCGCTCCCGGTGGTCCACGGGACCGGCAGGCAGGGGCCTCCGGGTGAACTGCCGCTCCTTGTGGACGTCCTCGAAGACCTCCAGGTACTGGCGGGCCACCTCCTTCCAGATCATCCTCCGTCCGTAGAGGTAGGCGCGCTTGCGGGTGGCGTGTCGCTCCGCCTCGTGATCGAGGGAGTCGATGACCGCCGCCCCCAGGGCCTCGGCGTCGCGGAAGGGCACGATGGTGCCCCGCCCTTCGGCCAGCAGCTCGGTGGCGTACCAGTACGGGGTCGAGATCACGGCCTTGCCCGCACCCAGGGCGTAGGCCAGGGTGCCCGAGACGATCTGGGCCTCGTTGAGGTAGGGCGTGACGTAGAGGTCAGCGGCTCCGAGGAACTCGGTCAGCTCGGCCAGGGTCACGAAGCGGTTCTGGAAGATGACGTTCTCGCGCACGCCGCGCTCGTGGGCGCGCCGCTGGAGCATGATGCGGTACTCCTCGCCCTGCGCCCTCAGGACGTGGGGGTGCGTCGCCCCGAGCACCATGTACACCACGTCGGGGTGCTTGCGGACGACCGCGGGCAGGGCGTCGATCATGTACTCGATCCCCTTGCTCGGCGACAGCAGGCCGAAGGTGAGGATGACCCGATGCCCCTCCACGCCGAAGAGGTCCTTGTAGTAGCTCGGATCGACGAACGAGACGTCCGGGACCCCGTGGTGGATCATCGTGATCCTGGACTCGGGGATCTTGTGGACCTCCGTCAGGAACTCGAGCGCCTGCTGGCTCATCACCACCAGCCGGTCAGAGAGACGGGCCAGCTCCTCGAGCACGCGGCGCTGGTCGTCGTTGGGGTCCCGCAGCACGGTGTGCAACGTCGTCACGATGGGCATCCGCAGCTCGCGGAGGAGGGCGAGCAGATGGCTGCCGGCCCGTCCGCCGAAGATCCCGTACTCGTGCTGCACGCAGGTGCCCTGGACCTGGTTGACGTTGAGGAAGTCGGCGGTGTTCCGGTACTCGTTCAGGCTGTTCTGGGCCACCTCGAAGCGGACGCGGTCGGGGTAGTCGTACCCCTCGGGCACGTCGTTCATCGCCACCGCGATGGAGTCGGCCCCGGCGGCCTCCTCGGCCACCGCCTCACAGAGGTCGGTCGTGAAGGTGGCGATCCCGCATTGTCGGGGCAGGTAGTTCCCGATGAAGGCGATGTATCCCTCGCTCGGACGCTTCCGCAGCTCGATTCCGCCTCGTGACTTCATCGATCCCCCCTCCGTGGCCGCGCCCCGGCGTCCGCGCTCACGGGCTCGGCCATCCGGCGGCGAAAGCCCGGTAGAGCCTCTCGACATGCTGCGCCGGATCGGAGAGGTACTCCTCCGGCGTCACGTCGAGCCACTCCAGGTGCAGCGGGGCCTTCACCCTCTCTCTCGCCCCGAAGTCCCTGACGACGTTCACGGCCGGCTTCGGCGAGCGGTCGGAACGCCACAGGCCGAAGGATACCTCGTGGGGCGCCTCGTCGAACGGTGGCTCGCCGTGCAGGGCCGGGTCGTAGTCGGCGAAGCACCACAGGAAGGCCCCCAGGAAGCCCAGCCGGTGCAGGGCCTCGAGCACCCGCCCGGTGTAGGCGGCCGCCTCGTCCTCCCCGAGCAGCCCGGGCACCTCGCCGCCGCCGGATCCGTCAGGGCGAGTGGGCGCCCCGAGCTCCGCGAAGAGAACCTCCTGACCGGAGAGCCACCGGGTCAGGAGACCCAGGAACACCGGGACGCCGTCGTCCGCCAGGTGGCGGCTCCACCGGGCGTAGGCCGGGTAGCCGTGCATGCAGGCGAAGGCGAGGGCGGCGGCGGTCTCCCGAGGTCCCATGAGCCGCTTCTCCTCGAGGTCCTCCTGGTGCAGGCCGAGGGTGACGGGCGTCCCCGGGCATACCTCGTCGAGGGTCTCCGCCATCGAATCGAGCCACCGCCGGGCGTGCCGAGTCGTCGGAGGGAGGACGCAGTTCGAGGGCTCGTTGCCCAGGTCCCAGGCCCACAGCGCCGGATGGCCGCTCAGGGCCGTCGCCGTCTCGCGGGCCAGAAAGGCCTGAGCACGACCGACGGCGTCGTCCTCGTACCAGTTTCGGATCCCGGACATGCACGCGCGACCACCGGCGATCGTCCGGAACCGGCCGCAGGGGCGGCTGCGGTCCAGGAGCCACGGCGGGACCCAGTTGACCCCGCTCATGTGGCCGGTGAACAGCGTCGGCATGAGCGCAAGGCCGGCGGCCTGGGCCGCGTCCGCCACCGCGACGAGATCGTCCAGGCGGTCCGCCGACACCTCGTCCGGCTCCGGCTGGAAGTCCTCCCAGAGGAGAAACACCCGGACGGAATCGAATCCCGCCTCGGCGATGCAGGCAAGGTCCTCCGCGACCTCGGTCGCGTCGAAGCGCCGCCACATCGCCATCGCACTGCGAATGGGCCAGTAGTTGATACCGAGACGAAAGCTCTCCGAATCAACCGGCAACGCCACTCACCTTCCGTTCTCCCGAGAGCACTCGCTCGTAGACCTCGAGGTAGCCGTCGACCATCTGCCGTCGGCTGAAGCGTTCCTCGACCCAGCGGCGGCACGCCCGGCGCTCCAGGTCGCCGACGCGGGCGACCGCCGCCACCGCCTCCTCGACGGTCTCGACGAGGAAGCCCGTGACCCCGTCCTGGATCACCTCGGGCATCGAGCCCCGACGAAACGCGACGACCGGTGTCCCGCAAGCCATGGCCTCGACGACGCTCAAGCCGAAGGGCTCGTCGAAGCCGATGGGATGCAGGAGCGCGGCGGCGTCGCCCAGGAGATGGTCGCGCTCCTCGGGCCCCACCGGGCCGACGTAGCGGATGGACTGCCCGTCGACGTGGGGCTCGACCTCCCTGGTGAAGTAGGCCCGGTCCTGGACGATCCCGGCGATGACCAGCCGGCGCCCCGCGCGCCGGGCGATCTCGATGGCCTCGGCCGTCCCCTTCTCCGCGTGGATGCGGCCGAAGAAGACGAGGTCCTTTCCGGGCGTCTCTCGCAGGGTGAGCTCGTCGAGGTCGATCCCGTGGTGCACGGTGGCCACGTAGGGGAGCTCCGCGGCGCGGTCGGCGTCGCTGATCGAGACGTAGGCGCTGCGGTCGGCGTACTCGAGGTACACCGGCAGGATCTTCGGTGAGCTGAACCCGTGAATCGTCGTCACGAGGGGGGTGTCCACCAAACGGCTGTAGGTCAGGGGAAGGAAGTCGAAGTGGTTGTGGATCAGGTCGAACTCACCCGCGCGCTCGAAGCAATGGGCGATGTGGAGACACTCCCAGACCTTGCGATCCCTCCCCGGGTCGTCCTCCCAGGGCGTGGGACAGACGGCCGCGAGCCGGCCCCGCGTGGTCGAGTCCTGCGTCGCGAAGAGGGTGACCTCCGCCCCCCGTTCCACGAGGCCCTCGCTCAGGAGGGAGACGACTCGCTCCCAGGGGCCGTAGTGGCGCGGCGGGGTGCGCCAGGCGATCGGTGCCAGAAGGGCGATCCTCAAGCCCTGCCTCCCCGACGGCGATTCTCCAGGGCAACGTGAGCCGTGCCGTCCGTCGCGTGGTCAGGCAGGGCTCAGGGAGCGCTCGAGCCGCGGATCGCGGCCCGGGTCACCTCGACCCACCCGTCCACGTTGCCGAAGTGGCGCAATCGCTCCTTCTGGCCGCAGCGCAAGCAGACACGGTGTGAGGCGCTGGTCGTCATGCGGTCATGACCCAGGAACCAGCACAGTAGGCTCTGCATCTCATTCACCCCTTTCGTTCCATTCGATCGTCGGCACCCGTACAGAGCATCTTCGCCGGCGCGCCGGGGGAATCACTAATCGATTGTCCTCTGCCAGCCCATTGGTCGCTGCCGATGGATCGGACGCCCCCTGGACGCCCCCGGCTTCTCGCGAGAAGAGCCGCAGATGCCTCCGGGCGGGCATTGTGACCCCGGAGCCGTCGGGCGGGCATCCCGCCGCTGGCCCGTTCCCTGCGGAGCGAGACCTTTGGCAACCTCGAGCCCGGAGGATGGATGGCGATGAGGGTGGGCTTCAGGAGTAGATCTTCAAGGCCCTCAAGACGAGAACCAGAATGGCGGCGCCAACGATCGCCAGGGCAAAGCGCCCCATCGACCCGAAGTCACCGAGGCCCAGGACACCACCCAGCCAATGCCCGATGGCCGCCCCGACGACGCCGACGGCAATATTCGCCAGGATGCCCATCTGGGAGCTGGTCTTCATCACGAAGCTCGCCAACCAGCCGACGATGCCCCCGGTGACGACGGTGATCAGGATCCACATCCACATGGGAAGCTCCTTTCCAGGCTCTCCAATCTCCGCGGGAGGTCCTTTGCGCCTCTTCTTCGGTGCCCTGGCAGGTGACCGCTCAGTACATCTCTCCATCGGGGGACAGTCCGCCGTCCGTGGCTGATCTGCCCTTCTCCGGCGGCATCTCGCAGATGACGACGTCGGTCGTCAGGAGCAGCGAAGCGACGGAGGCGGCGTTCTGCACAGCGCAGCGGACGACCTTGGTCGGATCGATGACGCCCGCCTCGACGAGGTCCTCGTACACGTGCGTCTGCGCGTTGAAGCCCTCGTCGCCCTTCATCTCTCGGACCCGCGCCACGACCACGGCCCCCTCGAGCCCGGCGTTGGCGGCGATCTGCCGCAAGGGCTCTTCCAGAGCGCGCCGGATGATGGTGACCCCGACCGCCTCGTCGCCCTCCGCCTTCACCGCCGCCACCGCCTCGAGGCAGCGCAGGAGCGCGACGCCGCCGCCGGCGACGATGCCCTCCTCGACCGCGGCCTTGGTCGCGTGCATGGCGTCTTCGACTCGCGCCTTCTTCTCCTTCATCTCTGTCTCCGTCGCCGCCCCGACCTTGATCACCGCCACCCCGCCCACGAGCTTGGCCAGCCGCTCCTGGAGCTTCTCCCGGTCGTAGTCGGACGTCGTCTCCTCGACCTGGGTGCGCAGCTGCTTGACCCGACCCTCGATGTCCCTGGCTTCACCCGCTCCCTCGACGATCGTGGTCGTGTCCTTGTCGATCGTGACCTTCCTGGCCTTGCCGAGATCGTCGACGGTGACGTTCTCCAGCTTGATGCCCAGGTCCTCGGTGATGGCCTTGCCGCCGGTGAGGATCGCCATGTCCTCGAGCATGGCCTTCCGGCGGTCGCCGTAGCCCGGTGCCTTGACCGCGGCCACGTTCAACGTCCCCCGGAGCTTGTTCACGACCAGGGTGGCGAGGGCCTCACCCTCCAGGTCCTCGGCGACGATCAGCAGCGGCGAGCCGAGCTTGGCGACCTTCTCCAGCAGAGGCAGCAGGTCCTTCATCCCGGAGATCTTCTTCTCGTGGATCAGCACGAGGGCGTCTTCGAGCACGCACTCCATCCGCTCGGGGTCGGTCACGAAGTACGGCGAGAGATAGCCGCGGTCGAGCTGCATGCCCTCGACGATCTCGAGCGAGGTCTCGATCGACTTCGCCTCCTCGACCGTGATGACGCCGTCCTTGCCGACCTTCTCCATGGCCTCGGCGATGAGGCCCCCGATCGTCTGGTCGCCGTTCGCCGAGATCGTCCCGACCTGCGCGATCATCTTCCCCTTGACCGGCTTGCCGAGCTTCGCGAGCTCCGCGGTGACGGCGGCTACGGCCCGCTCGATCCCGCGCTTGACCGCCATCGGGTTGGCGCCGGCGGTGACGTTCTTGCTGCCCTCACGGTAGATGGCCTGCGCCAGCACCGTGGCCGTCGTGGTGCCGTCGCCGGCCACGTCGGAGGTCTTGCTCGCGACCTCCTTCACCATCTGGGCCCCCACGTTCTCGAGAGGCGCCTTGAGCTCGATCTCCTTCGCCACCGTGACCCCGTCCTTGGTGATGAGGGGCGAGCCGAACTTCTTCTCCAGGACGACGTTGCGGCCCCGGGGGCCGAGCGTCACCCGGACCGCGTCGGCCAGGTGGTTGACTCCGCGCAGCACGGCCTGGCGCGAGTCGTCACCGTACGTGATCTGCTTCGACATTGGATCCGCCTCTCCGGGAAGCCGCTTCGCACCCTCCCCAAAGCGGCGCCGCGCGCCGCGCATCAGCCCGTCTGGGGTCCGGCGAAGCGGACCCCGGGGAGACTCGCCCGAGGCGAGTCCCCCTCACCCCATGATCGCCAGGACCTCGTCCTCGCGAACGATGAGCACGTCCTCGCCGTCGATCGTGATCTCGGTCCCGGAGTACTTGCCGAAGAGGATCCGGTCGCCCACCTTCACGTCGAGGGCGAGCGTCGTTCCGCTCTCCAGCAGCCTCCCCTTGCCCACCGCCAGGACCTCGCCCTCCATGGGCTTCTCCCTGGCCGTGTCGGGAATGACGATGCCTCCCCTCGCCGTCTCCTTCTCTTCGACGCGACGGACCAGCAGGCGATCGTGAAGCGGTCGTACCTTCATGGCGTTCGTTCTCCTCTCAAGGTGAGCACTCTCACGGCTGGCTCCCGTCCGAAGACGCGACGCCGGGTTGCTCGGGGACAGCGGCCGCTTGCGCCGGCGTCAGGCGGGAACGATCGCAGTGACCCCGCCCTTCCCGACACGCCGTGTCGTTGCGCAGGCGCTCGGTGGCCGCCAGCCCCGTGGCCTCCGACGGGCTCAGGAGGGAGTAGTCGCAGGTCTCTCGACCGTCCTCGCATGCGTCCAGGTTCCGAGCGCGCTCGGCGCGGTCCACCTCGCCCGCCTCCCGCCCATCCAGCCTCGAGCGGTCGCATCGGTCCCACCCGTACATGCAGCTCGAGAGGTTGCGCCGCCGCTCTTCGAGCGCCACGTCCCGCGCCTCCGATTCCGTCAGGCTCGACGGGTCGCAGCGCCCTATGCCGAGCCGGCAATCGGAGACGATGCGCTCACGCCGGGCAAGAGCGACTTCAGCCCGCTCCGACTCGGTGAGCATCGACTCGTCGCAGGGTCCGATACCGCGGGTGCATCTGAAGATCTGGCGCTCCCGGCCGGCCACTGCCACGTCCCGGGCCTCGGCCGGAGTCAACGCGGAGTGGTCGCAGACACCGATGCCGTCGGCGCAGCTCGAGAGGTTGCGGTCGTGCTCGGCGACGGCCAGGGCGACCGCCTCGGCGGGGTCCAGCCCGGAAGGATCGCATGCCTCGGCACCGCGCCGGCACGCGACGACGTTCCGCGCGTGGTCGGCCCGAGCCACCTCGGTGAGCTCCGACGGCGTCAGCTGCGAACGGTCGCAAGTTGACCAGCCCTTCTCGCACGCCGACAGGTTCGCCACGCGATCGGGCGCTGCCGCCAGCACAAACACGGGCCATAGGCTCAGACAAGCCACGTGCGTCCAGAGGCTTCTCGAAAGAGTCGCTTTCATATCTCACCGCCTGTCGTGCCATTGCGCGGCCGCGGGAACACGAGCCGTGCTACCGCCCGGCCGGGCGGGCTTCCAGCTCTCACTGTACGGGGACGCGGATGGGGGGACTAATCGATTGTCTGGTGGCCAACCATCGGTCCGGCCCGATGCTCGTTCGCCTCAGGCGAAGAGCGCCCGTGCGCGCTCGGAGATGGCGACGACCGCCGGGTTGCGCAGCTTCCGCTCGACGGTGATCGCGTAGAAGCGCTGGCGGACGGTCTCGAGGTGTCCCACGAGCCGCACTCGGTACTGCCGCCGCACCTCGCTGTCGATCGCGGACGGCATGGCGAACAGCCCCGAGCCCGCCTGGCCGAAGGCATCGATGAGGGCGCTGTCCTCGAAGGTGCCGACGACACGCGGGCGGATGTCATTCGTCCGGAACCACTCCTCGAGCGAGAGGCGCAGCCCCGAGTCGCCGCTCGGAAGCAGGAAGGGCGCCCCGTCGAGCGAGCGCGGGAAGCGCCGACGGTGACTGGCCGCCATGCGCTCGGCCCCGAAGACGGACACGCCACACTCGCCGAGGAGGTGGCTGTAGGCGCGCACCTTCACTGCTGGAGGGGCCGGGGTGTCGGCGAGCACCAGGTCCAGCGAGTAGATCGCCAGCTCGGCGACGAGACGCTCCGGCCGATCCTGGACGCAGTCCAGGTGGATCGGCTCGGGGAGGTGGAGGGCCGGCTCGAGCATCTGATAGGCGACCAGCTTGGGCACGACCGTGGCCACTCCCACGGCCAGGCGCGCCGGGTGCGTGACCCGGCCCTTCACCGCCTGCTGCAGCTCACGACCGAGGGCGAAGATCTCGTCGGCGTAGCGATAGACGGTGCGGCCGACGTCGGTGAGGACGACGGTACGTCCGGAGCGGACGAGGAGCTTCTCCCCGAGGGCGTCCTGCAGCTCCCGGAGCTGCCCGCTGACCGTGGGCTGTGAGACGTTCAGCTTCTCGCTGGCCCGCGTCACGCCACCTTCGCGAACCACCATCCAGAAGTGGTAGAGGTGGTGATGATTGAGCGCGTCCACGCACGAACGATACATCGAAGCGCTCCTATGGGATACCCCAAAAGCAGCGGACGGGCGGGGATTGCACCCCCATCGCCTGAAGACCCCGCCGGACTGCAAAGAGCCACGAGGCAACTCCGGCGCTGATGCCGCCGCTGGGAGATCGCTGGCCTGCTGGGTCAGGTCCGTGCCGACGGGCTCTGACCTCGGCGATCACGGCGTCGGCGGCATGGAGAAGCGATAAGATGAAGGTCCCTCAGATGGCTGCTGCACGAGACTCGGCGCCGTACGGCACCTGCCCGACATGCGGCTGGAGCGGTCACGACTGGGCCTTCCAACATCAACCGCACTGCACGAAGTGCTATCGAACGCAACGTTCGGAAAGGGCGCGAAGCCGGGAACGAGTCAATGTCGAGAAGCGGCTGATGCGGAGCGCGCAAGCGCAGGTGCCCCATAGCTTCCTTCACCGTGCCGCCGTTCGAATCCCTTTGCTGGCCGGGGCGCTCATCGCGAGCGGGCTGGTTGCGTACTACGGGTTCGACCTGCGCTTCGGCATCGCGGGTCCCTTCCTCCTGGTGGCCTGCTTCGTTGGCGTGCTGGCCCTGCTCGTCTTCGCCGACCGCGTGAGCGACGGCGAGGTGTCCAAGCGCTTCGTTGTCGTGCGTGCCAGGCTGAAGAGGCTTGTTGAAGAGCGAAGACGCCGGATCGATGATGCGAACGCCTTCTATGCGAGCCCCGAATGGACGGTTCTGCGCGAAGCGATTATCGAAGAGCAGGGCCCCTCCTGTCGCGAGTGCGGCGCCGCAATAGGGAGCGGCGAGGAGGTCACCGTAGGTCATAGGCTCTCCAGGCGCGAGCATCCCCACCTGGCCCTGTCCAGGGACAACCTTCAAGTGCTGTGTCGCTCCTGCAACTCCAGGAAGCGGGGCCGCGAGCCCGATTGAGGCCGCCGGTGGCGCTCTCTTGCGTCGAGAGGGACGTCGAGTCGACTCGATCGTCGCGGGCGGCCCGGGCAGGGCCGAGCTCGTCCACGCCTGCCGCACACATCGGGGTGCACCTATGAAGGCCCCTCGAAAGAGGTATTGGATCCCGGCGCCGCAGGCCCTCTAGACTGCAGGCAGCCAGGAAGGGGGCTCCGGGACCATGCCGCGGCCACGAGATTGAGGGTCGACGTCACGAGCGCGGGTCCGGTTCTCACCAAGGCCCTCCGTCTCGAGGTGCGGCGGCGCGTCCTCCTCGCCATGAGCCGGTTCGGCCCCGAGGTTCGCAGCGTGACCGTGCACCTGGCCGAGGCGCGCAACCCCCTGGGCGGGGTCGACCAGACCTGCCGCGTCCGGGCTCGCCTGCGGTCCGGGCCGAACCTCCGGGCCGAGGCGGTCAACGGCGAGGCCGAAACGGCCGTGGGCCGCTCCACGGGCCGCCTGGCCCGACTCGTCGCCGACGCACTCGACGGCGACTCCGGCCAAGAGGGCCGGGCTCACTCCCGGCGCTCTCCCGAGTCCGACCGGTGAGGATGCGATCGGTCATCCGGCGCTCGATCTGCCCCCGCTCGTCGAACAGACTCCAGACCTCGTCGTCGGCCTGGGCCGTGGCCCGCTCCCAGCCCGCGTCGGCGCCGTGCCAGTGGTGCAGGGACCATCCAGAATACGATTGACTGCCACACGCCGAGTGGATAGGGTCCGGCAGTAGCTGAATCTCCTCGGAACTACAGCACTTGTGACCGGCGAGCGACGCCCTGGCGTCAAAGCGCCGTCGACCGCGAGTTGGGGGCATGGGCGACGCCGCGCGGTGCTCCGACCGGTACCCCGGCTCGCCATCAGAGCATGAGGGAGAGGAGTCCATGGACAGATTCCTGGTGCGGGGTCTCGTCGTCGCCGGCCTGGTGCTCGCCACCGGAGCGCCGGGGGCACAGGCCACCATCGCCCCCCGGAGGGGCGTCAAGTATCCGAAGGCCTTCCGCGAGCAGAGGCTGCGCGTGCCCACGGCCTTCACGTACACGCGGGCGCTCAAGCCTCTCGTCCGGCGGGTCCAAGCGAACCGCATGCGCCTCGCAGCGGGGCTCATGACGGCCGAGGCCGCGATGGCGGCGGGAGGGACCGCGGTCACGGGGAGCCGGTCGATTCCCGTCTTGCTCGCCCGTTTCGCCAGCACGAGCGCCGACCCCTACCCGAACGGCGACCTGCAGAAGGAGCTCTTCGACGGCCCCTGGCCCACGGGGACGATGACCGACTACTACAAGGAGATCTCCTACGGGCGGTTCACCGTCACCGGGACGGTCGAGCCCTGGCGGGGCCTTCCCCGGAACGACACGCACTACGAAGGAGGGGCCGGCTGCAACGGCGTCTGTGGCTCCTCGAAGGTGGGCGAGTTCCTGAAGGACACGCTCGACGCCAGCGACTCCGCCGTCGACTTCTCGGGCTTCGACAACGACGGTCCCGACGGCGTCCCAAACTCCGGCGACGACGACGGCTACGTCGACTTCGTGGCGTTCGTGCACCCCGAGAGCGGGGGAGAGTGTGGCAACAGCAACATCTGGTCCCACCGCTGGAGCTACAGCGGCTGGACCGCGGGCGACTACACCACCAACGATGCCCGGAGCGGGGGTGGCTTCATCAAGGTCAACGACTACGTCATCATGCCTGCCCTGGCCTGCGACGGCGGCACGATGATTCAGATCGGGGTCTTCGCCCACGAGTTCGGGCACGCGTTCGGCCTGCCCGATCTCTACGACACCGACGACTCGAATGGCGACTCCGAGGGGATTGGGAACTGGGGTCTCATGGCGGCGGGCTCCTGGGGTGGAGACGGCGATTCTCCGGAGCGCCCGAGCCACATGTCGGCGTGGTCCAAGGAGTTTCTGGGATGGGTGAACCCCACCCCGGTCACGAGTGATCAGATGCCGGCGAGTCTCTCCAGCGTGGAGGACAACGCCGCGGTCCTGAAGATCCCGATCTCCGCGACCCAGTACTACCTCATCGAGAACCGACAGCAGAAGCTGTTCGACCAGAACCTGCCGACCGGCGGGCTGGCGATCTGGCACGTCAATGACACGGCGGTGAGCGCCGGGCTGACCAACAACACCGTCAACGCCGACGAGACGAACAAGGGCGTGGGCCTGGAGGAGGCCGACGGGCGGACCGACCTGGACGACGCCGTCAACCGCGGCGACGCTGGCGACCTGTTTCCGGGCTTCGGAGGCACGACGACCTTCGACAGCTCGACGACCCCGAAGAGCGCCGGCCAGATCGCGGTCTGCGCCATCGGCGCTTCGGGCGACCCGATGACGGCCAATGTCCTGACCTCGACCGCGGTGTGCAGCAGCGACGACGACAACGGCAACTGCTCTCAGATGGGGATCGCCCGGGGCCCGCGCGCCACCGGTCCCGCCGCGGCACTCCTCGCTCTTCCGGTGCTGCTCGGCTTGCTGCTCGCCCGACGGCGCCGCCGGTCCCTGGCCGAGACCCCGTGAGACCGGTCCTCCTGTCGTGGGGAGGTCTCGGGCTCCCGGCCTACGAGACGGCGCTCGCCGCCGGGGCGTGCCTCTTGGTCTGGTGGACCGTGCGGGCGGCCACGCGCCAGGGGCTCCCACGACGCGAGACCGCCGTGGCCCTGATCGCCGCCTACGCGGCGGGTCTCGTGGGAGCGCGGCTGCTCTTCGCCCTGGAGGTGTCGGCCACACCAGGCGAGGCCTGGACCGTGCTGCTTCACCCCTCGAGCGGCGGCTTCTCGTCGCTCGGGGGGCTCGTCCTGGGGGCAGCGGTCGCCGCGCTGGTGGCCGCCAGACTCCGGTTGCCCTTCGTCCGCCTGGCCGACTCTGCTGTGGTCGGGCTCTGCCTCGCCGCCGCGATCGGACGGCTCGGGTGCCTGCTTGCAGGCTGCTGTCATGGCTCTCCCACCGGCCTTCCCTGGGGCGTGGTCTACCCGGATGGATCGCTCGCCTCGAGGCTTTGGGGCTCGGGAGTGCCCGTTCACCCCACGCCGGTCTACGAGGCAGCGGCCCTGCTGGCGCTCGCGGGACATCTCTCGAGCTTCGGCTCGGCGGTCCCGCGGCCGGGGCGGTCCTGGGGACGTTTCGTCCTCGGGTACGCCCTGCTGCGACTGGTCACGGACATCACCCGCGGCGACGTCGTTCGGTACGGCGGCCTGTCCCTCGTCCAGTGGCTGGCCCTGGCCAGCCTGGCGGCGCTGCTGATCGGGGCCTGGGTCGGGGGGCGGGAGACGGGGGCGCAATCGGGAATGCGCGGGCATTCGCGGGTGTATCCTTGATGAGGAGGAGCGAGTTCTCCCTTCTCTCGGGAGTGCCGTCATGAAGCGACCAGGGCTGTGTGCCCTCCTGCTCACTCTGGCCGCGAGCGGCCCGGCCTGCGGGGCGCAGCGGCAGCCGGTAGCGGGTTCGGACTCGGCGACCGCGGTGAAGGTGTCGCTCCAATCGTTGGCCAGCGACCCGCAGCGCTACGTGGGCACGACGGTCCAGGTCAGCGGCACCCTGGACAACGCCGGCAGCAACTTCTTCACGGACCTGCGTGTGCGGCTGCGAGACGACGAGGGCCACTCGATCGCGGTGCGGCCCTGGCTGCCGACGGCGGTCCTCCCCGGTCCGAAGCGCCCGGGCGTCACGCCACCGCCCACGCTGTCGAAGTACCTCGGCAAGCAGGTCGACCTGACCGCGGTCGTCGAGCACGGCGAGCTGCCCAGGACCGCCGAAGGCTTCTACCTCGACGTCCAGTCGGCCGAGATCGTCGAGTAGCGGTCCGGGCCACGGTGGCAGTGCCGAGCGGCGGGGGCGTCCCGTGATCTCCTACTCCGACTATCCGCCGGAGGTCATCGACGACATCGTGCGTCTCCGTCGCCGTCTGGTCGGCCTGCCCACGAAGATCACCGACCGCAACCTGCTGATCGCCTCCTGGAACATCAGGATGCTGGGCGGGCTGCATCCCGAGTTCGCGGAGAACGCGGACAGCCCGAAGAGGAACCTCCGCGCCCTCGCCATCATCGCGGAGACCGTCAGGCGCTTCGACGTCGTCGCCATCCAGGAGATCAGGAGACAGACCACGGCCGTACGGGCGCTCGTCGACGACTTCCTGGGGCCCGACTGGGGCCTGATCCTCACCGATGTCACGGTCGGGGCCTCGGGCAACGGCGAGCGGCTCGGCTTCGTCTTCGACCGCCGGCGGCTGCGTCCGTCGGGTCTCGCGGGTGAGATCGTCCTTCCCCCGGCCGCGGGGGGTGAACCCGTCGAGCAGTTCGATCGGACGCCCTACATCGTGGGCTTCGAGGCCGGGGGCACCCGCTTCTCCCTGGTGACCGCGCACATCAAGTACGGTGACACCCCGGAGGATCGCCGGGCGGAGCTCGAGGCGTTCGCCGAGTTCACCGCGACCGAGCTCCGGGACCGGGCTCGGGTCAACGATCGGGAGATCGGCACCGTGATCACCCTCGGCGACTTCAACATCGACGAGCGTGGCGACAACCCGCTCTTCGGGGCCTTCGTCTCCAGGGGCCTCGTCGTGCCCGAGCAGCTCCGGGGCCTCAAGACGACCTTCGGGACGGAGCCGAAGTTCTACGACCAGATCGCCTGGTTCATGGGCAGCGACATGCGTCTTCCGTTCACCGGCCAGGCCGGCGTCGTCGACTTCATGGGAGCCGTCTTCCAGGAGCTGACACCGCTGGAGACGAGCTTTCGGGTGTCCGATCACTTCCCGCTGTGGGCCGAGTTCGAGACCGACCGGAGCGCGGCGGTGATGGCGGTCCGGCGTGGGCTCGACCCCGACAGCCCCGATCCGTTCGCCTCGATCCCCGACTAGACTGGAGGCGAGCGCCCGGCCCGGTCGTCAGGGGGGATCTCCCCGGTGCAGGTACCCCTCGCGCACCCGCACCTTCGCCCCCTTGACGCGGACGCGCACGTCGATGTCGTGCCACGTCTCCTGTCCGTCGTGCCGGGCGGCGTACTGCAGCGTGTAGCGGCTGCGAAACTCCTGCAGGGCGGTCAGGAAGGCCTCCTCGAGCTCGAGGTCGTCGACCTTCCACACCTCGCCGCCGGTGGCCGCCGCCAGCTCCTCGAGAAACCCCGGGTCCGATCCCGCTTGCACGCTGATCACGGCATGGCACACGAGATCGGCGGTCCTGGCCGCGCGGAGCACCTGCTCGGGGCGCAGCCAGCTGCCCACGTCCTGGCCGTCGGTGAAGACCAGCACGACGGGTCGACCGAGCGCCGGCTCGGCCATGGTCAGGGCGGCAAAGGTCGCGTCGTAGAGCGAGGTGGTGAGCCGTGCCTCGGTTGCCTCGATCGCCGCGTGGACCTTCTCGCGTGGAGCGCCCGGGCGGGCCTCGAGCCGGAGCCGGTCGGAGAAGGTGAGGAGGGAGACCGCATCGTCGGATCGGAGCACACGGAGGAGGGAGTGGGCGGCGGCCTTGAGGCGCGCCAGCCGATCGCCCGCGAGGCTGCTGCTGTTGTCGAGGGCCAGCACCGCGTGCACGGGCTTCTCCTCGTGGCCCACGACCTCGACCTGCTGGAGGATGCCGTTGTCCTTGACCTCGAAGTCCCGCCCGGTCAGGCCCTCGACGGCCTGGCCTTTTCGGGTCACCGCGACGTCCAGCCGCACCATCTCGACGGAGCTTCGGAAGACCGAGACGTCCCCGCCCCCGGCCTCCTCTCCGCCCAGGAGCACGGCTCCCGCAAGGAGGACCCACCTCACGGCGGGCCCCCGGCCGCGGCGCGCTGCCGCGAGCGCAGCGCTTGGAGGGGCGAGGCCGAAAGGTGCTGCGGGCCCCGGCAGTAGGCGAGCCAGGGGCTCGTGCCCCCTCCCTCGCCGAGCGCCGGCACCAGCGCCGCCACGGCGACCTCCCGGCCGTCGCGCCGATGGAGGGCCTGGGCGAGGGCCAGGGCCGCCACCTGGATGTCCCGATCCGCCGCGAGGGCTGCTCGATAGTGCTCGATGGCCCCGTCGACATCGCCGCGGGTCTCGCAGATCTCCCCCCAGAAGAGGTGTGCGAGGGCGCCCAGCGAGCCGTCCCGGCTGGACTCCACGACGAGAGACAGCTGGGGCACCGCCTCGTCGATCCGGTCCGTCCTCTGGAGGACGCGGGCCAGCCGCAGCCGAGCCTCGGTCAGGGTCGGCTGAACGCGCAGCGCCTCCCGGTACCACCGTTCCGCCTCCCGGGCGGCCTGTCGGGGCGGCAGGTTCAGGTTGCCGCGCGGAAAGCCGGGGGGAAGAAAGGCGTTGGCCTCGTAGAGCGTCCCTGCCCCCAGCCTGGCCTGGCCCGCCTCGGGGAAGGCCCGGGCACACTCTGTGTAGAGGGCGAGCGCCTCGGCGGGGGAGGTGCTGGCCTGAAGCGCCGAGGCGAGAGCCAGCAGCCACTCCCGATGGAGGTCTGGCCGGGGGCCGCCGCCGACGAGGGCGCGGCCGATGTCGAGGTGGGTCTCGGCGTCCTCTTCGCGACCGTGTCTCCGGAGGACCAGGGCGAGGTCGGTGTGGAGCAGCAACGCCGTCTCCCGCAGCCCGCCCTCGGTCCGGGGGAGCCTCTCGGCGGCCGCTCGGACCTCCCGCGCCGGCCACTGCAGCAGCGTGGTGACCGCGCTGGGAACGTCGCCCTCGAGGTAGGCACCGAGGGCGCCCCGGTAGAGGTCGTCGTCGAAGCGCCGGGGCTTCGTCACCAGGAAGGGCTCCCGGACCTCGGCGTGGTCCCCGACGGCTCCGCCCCCGAGGTCCAGGACGAGGTCGTACTCTCCGGGCGCGATCCGAGCCAGCGGGATCTCGAGCAGACGACCCACGCCCCCGCCGTCGCGCTGGACCGGGGGAGGCAGGGCGCCCCGGTGCCGCACCCTGCCTCTTGCGGTCCACGATCTCCCAGGCGGTCACCGCCTGGGCCGGCGCCCCCGCCGCGATCCCGTGCCCAGGGAAGACCTCGAAGTAGCAGTAGAGGACGCTCCCGGCCGCGAAGCGGCGAAGGGGCACGATGCGGGGCGGCTCCACGCCCTCCCCCCCCGGCACGTCGCTCAGGATGGGAGACGAGATGCGAAGCGCGGTCGGGTCCGGGACCTCCAGGGGGTGGACCACGGTCCCGATCGCCCCGCTGCCCCGGTCCCGCACCACGAGCTTGACCTGGCTGAGACCCGGCGGCAGCGTGAGGGAACGCTGGAAGGGAAGCCAGGCCTCCTCCGCGGGGGCGCCCCGGGGAAGCCGGACCGCGAGGCGCTCCACGGACGCGGCCTGGCTCGCCTGGGGCTGCACGTGCTTGATCTCCAGCACGACCTCCAGCCTCGCGACCGGCGACCCGTCGGGCGTCCGTGCGAGCGTCAGGTCCTGGGCGCTGATCTCGGAAGCGACGGTGACCCGGACCTGTCCGTCCTCGGCCGGCGCCAGGGCCAGCGCGGTGAGCCGGAGCGGGATCTGGCCGATCGGAGAGGACGATCCGAGGGCGTCCCGGAGTCGGTCGTCCAGCATCCTGGTCTCGAGGTCGGGACCCAGGCGGGTGTCCGGCGCGTCGTAGTAGCCCCTCCGGGCCTGAACCACCACGTCGGGGCGGTCCACCCGGACACGGATCTTCCGCAACCGACCGTCCCGCTGCTCGCCGGGGGGATGGTAGCCGAGGAGGTAATGGTGAGAGGCCTGCCGGGAGAGGCGATCCAGGGCCTCGGCCAGGTGGGGCCCAGCTCGAACGGCAGAGCCGCCGGTGATCGTGGCCAGGATCTCCGCCCCCGTCGCCTCCCCCTCTCGACCCGACGGAGAGCGGTCGGCGGCGGCCCCCGGCCTCGGGCCGTCGGGCCCACCTCCGGCGGTCGGCCCACGGACATCCAGGAAGTGGAGGACGGCGTTGGCCCGTTGCGAAGCGGCGATCACGTCGTATGTCAGGCCGTCTTCCGGCTCGTAGCCGAAGCCCTCGGACACGAGAACGACGGACTTGCGGGTGCCGGTCCCGGTGAGAACCTCGAGAACGGCGGCCAGGGCGCTCAGCAGGTGGCGCCGACGAATGTCAGCCCCCTCGAGCACCGGGCCTCCCAGCGACCTCGTGAGGGCGGCGAGCGGGGCTCGCCCGCCCGGCATCGTGACAGAACGGACGAGACCTTCCCCCGGCGCGACGAGGATCACCTGATCGCCGGATCGCGTGTGCCCGGTGACGAGCTGCTCCGTGACCTCTTTCGCCCGAGGGACGCTGGCGGGCCCGAGGTGCAGGTCGTCGAAGACGACCACGAAGGTGCGGGGTGGGGCGGCGTTCGCGCCGAAGGCGTTGGTGCTCACGCGTGGAGGCCCGGACGCCGTCGTCTCCGAAGCCGGCGACCCGGGGAGGTCCACCTCCTGGAAGCTCACGACGGGCTGGCGCTGGCCCTCCTCCTCGAGGCGAAACGCCTCCGCCGGGAGCCCCGTCACCGGGGCGTCCCGGGCGTCGGTCACGACGACCTCCACGTGCACGAGCCCGACCTCGGACGGGACGGCGTCCGGCGCGGGTCTCGGCAGGGACGTCACCAGGACTCCCGGGGAGGCGCCCGGCGTCGTCTGGGCCACGGCCTGCCTCTCCCCGATCCAGAGGACCGCCACCAGGGAGACCGCCCAGAAACGGGCGGCGAGCGTCACCGCGGGGAGAAAGAGCGATCTGCTGGACGGTGTCGACACGGCGCCGGCCCCCAACTCAAAGACGCTCGTTCACCCCAAGATGCTCGTTCAGCCTGAAAGTGGCTGTCAAGCGATCTGCGAGAGGGCCTCTCGTTCGGGCCAGTCGCAGCCGGACGCGCCCGCCGCTTCGGTGGGGGGGCGCCGGCGCTGCGTCGTCTCGCAGATCTCCGGAGTGACCCTCCCATCGAGACGCTCGGGATCGAAGGGCTGCTCGAGGAGAGAGAGCATGGTGGGGACGACGTCGACCCGCGCCCGCATCTCACGGGTCACGGGGCCCGGGAAGCTCCTCGGCCTCGCCGGCACTGCAATCCCTGAGCTGCATCGAGGGCCCCGTGGATGCAGTCTCGAGGTTGCAGCCGGGGCCGCCTCGCGACGCGGGACGACGCCCCATCTCTCTCATGGGCATCGACTTGGAGGTTGTGCCCGCGAGTGGCACGGATCCCGCCTCTCCTCCGGCGATCGCGGCGCGAACGTTCGGTCGTGCCGCAACGCGGGAGGTGGCAGATGAGACGCAGGGATTCGCTGGGACACAACGATGCACCGTGGCGGAGGGTGGGGCTCGTCGCCGTCGCGCTGGTCGCGCTCGCTCTCCTCACCGCACCCGCCCACGCCGCCGGCCTTCTCGTGGCCGACGGAGGCCTCGGCGGGGTGCTGGAGATCAAGGAGCACACGGTGGAGGTGACCTTCAACAACGGGATCGTGGTCACCAACGTGAACCAGGTCTTCGTCAACACGGAGCAGCGTCAGGTGGAGGCCCTCTACACCTTCCCCGTGCCCGAGGGGGCCTCGGTGGCCAACTTCAGCATGTGGATCGGCGGCAGGGAGATGGTCGGCGAGGTGGTGGAGAAGGAGCGGGCTCGCGAGATCTACGACAGCTACAAGAAGCGGCGGCGCGATCCCGGCCTGCTCGAGCAGACCGACTTCCGCACCTTCGAGATGAGGATCTTTCCCATCGGGCCCCGCGCGGAGCAGCGGGTCCAGATCACCTACTATCAGGAGCTCAGCGTCGACGACGACTGGGCGACCTACGTCTACCCGCTCGCGACGGCCACACGGACGGACGTCGACTCACGCACCCGGGACCGCTTCGCCCTCACCCTCGACGTGAGGTCGGAGATCCCCATCGAGAGCGTGGTGAGCCCGAGCCACGGCGACGAGTTCGTCACCGCCCGGCACACCGACTCCTACTGGCAGGCCAGCCTGGAGACGACGGGCGGCGACCTCAATCGCGACGTGGTGCTCGCCTTCAAGACGGAGCGGCCGCGCACCGGCCTCGACCTGGTGGCCTCGCGCGCGCTCGGCGAGGACGGCTTCTTCCAGCTCACCTTCACCGCCGGGGACGAGCTCGACGGCTCCCCGGGCGGCATGGACTACGTCTTCGTGCTGGACGTCAGCGGCAGCATGGCCCGGGACGGCAAGCTCAGCCTCTCGCGCCGCTCCGCCGGGGCCTTCGTGGAGGAGCTGGGCGAGGACGACCGCTTCGATCTGATGAGCTTCAACGTGGCCCCGGAGACGCTCTTCCGCAGCCTGCGCCCGGCCAGTGCCGAGGCAAGGGCCGAGGCGCTGAAGTTCCTGGAGTCCAGACGCGCCCGGGGCGGGACCGTGCTTCAGCCCGCGCTCCAGGTGGCCTACGACTACAAGGATGCCGACCGCCCTCTCAACGTGGTGATCCTCAGCGACGGGATGACCGAGCAGCGCGAGCGCGCGGTGCTGCTGCAGATGGGCGGCCGACGTCCGGCGGGAACGCGGGTCTTCTGCATCGGGGTCGGGAACGACGTGAACCGACCGCTGCTCTCGCAGGTGGCCGAGGAGGCGGGCGGGCTCGCGGCCTTCGTCTCCCGCGGCGACGACTTCGAGCGCCAGGCCAGGGCCTTCCGTCGGAAGCTCCTCCGCCCGGCCGCCTCCAACGTGACGATCGACGTCGAGGGTGTGGGTGTCTACGATGTCGAGCCCGAGCCGCTCCCCGACCTCTTTCACGGCTCACCGCTGCGGCTGTACGGTCGCTACCGGGACGCCGGCCCGGCCCAGGTCCACATCCGCGCCGACGTGGCTGGAGAGATGCTCGACACCACCGTGGAGCTGGACTTCCCGAGCGAGGACGAGGGCAACCCCGAGATCGAGCGCATGTGGGCCTGGCACCGCATCCAGCGGCTCCAGCGGGAGGGGGACCGCCAGGGAACGCGCTCGAACGTCACCGGCGAGATCGTCCGCCTCGGTGAGGCCTTCTCGATCGTGACCGAGTACACCTCCTTCCTCGTGCTCGAGAACGACGCCGAGTACCAGCGGTGGAAGATCGAGCGCCGCAACGCGCTGCGCACCGCCCGTGACCGCAAGCAGCACCAGCGCCTCCGCGCCGAGCTCGAGCAGCTGCGTCAGAAGTCGGCCGCGGCCGTGGGGCCGGTGGGGAAGGAGCAGAAGGTGGCGGGCACATCCCCCCCCGACGCGCGCACCGCGACGCCCGTCCCCACCCCGTCGCCGGCGAACGGCGTCCGTGCCCAGAGGCGCAACGCGGATGTCCCGCGCACGACCCGGAAAAGCCCCTTCGGGGGAGGGGGCGGGGGAGGCGCTCTCGACCCCCTCTCCGCCGCACTCGCCATTCTGATGTCGGGCAGCGCCCTCGCGGCGTGGCGACGCCGTCGCTAGCGGTCCACCGAGGGGGCACACGGTGATGCCGCACAAGCTCAGTCCTTCGGGAGCAGCGGGGCCCTGGGCCTCGCTGCTCCTCGCCCTGTCCGCGGTGCTGCTCTACCTGACGCCGGACCTCACGGCCTGGGCGACGTTCGATCGAACCGCCATCGCCGCCGGCCAGCTCTGGCGTCTGGTCACCGGCCACTGGACGCACTGGTCGGGCGAGCACCTTGCGTGGGATCTCCTGGTGTTCGCCGGCGTGGGCGGCGCATTGGAGCTCCGCGGTCGGCGCCGCGTCTTCTTGACCTGCACCGTGCTCTCCGCGCTGCTGATCTCCGGAGGTGTCTGGCTTCTGCGACCCGGCATGGACGAGTACCGCGGGCTCTCGGGCATCGACTGCGCCCTGGTGACCCTGGTCGCCGTCGACTTCCTGCGGCAGGCCATCCGGGAGAGGCAGCGGGCCCTCAGCCTGGCCGTTGCCGCGCTGCTGGCCGGGTACCTCGGGAAGGTGGCCTTCGAGCTCGCGACGGGCCAGACGCTCTTCGTCGACAGCGGGCCGGGACTCTTCGTTCCCGTCCCCCTGGCTCACGTCCTGGGCGGCGCGGTGGGCATCGCCCTCGGGCTCGTGCTCGACGAGCCACGCGTGGTCGGCGTTGTCCCAGGCTCCCTTTCGGAAGAAGCGAGTGGGCAGGGCCGGGTTGCCCACGAAGGGGCGCAGCACCTACGCCGTCTGAATGGCCACATGCAGGCCACGACCCCGACGGGGGCCGGGGCGGTCTCAGAGCCCCCAGAAGCGTCGCCGGCGGCGCCGGCGGAGGTGCGTGAAGAGTGCCCGGCCGGCAACCGCTGCGCCGACCAGCCCCGCGAGGGCTCCGAGGACCGGCCAGCCCTCCCGTGGGCCCATGGTGGGGGAGATTCCGCCGGACACCAGCCGGTGTCCCGACTCCAGCGGGACTGAGCTCCAGCCCGAGTCCCCGGGTCAGGAGCCGCCGAGCTCGCCGGCGTCGATTCCGAGGCGACGCAGCTTCTGCTGGAGGCTCTGCCGATGGAGACCGAGCTCCCGGGCGGCGCTCGACACATTGCCGCCGTGCTCCCGCAGGGCCGCCCTCAGGATCTCGCGTTCGACCCGCTCCACCAGGCGCTTCTTCGCGGTGCTGAAGTCCTCCCCCTTCTCCCACACCGTCCCGCCGGCCGCCGCCCCCGATCCGGTCCCCGCCGTCCGCAGCTCGGCGGGGAGGTCGCCCGCCTGCACGATGCCGCCTCGGCAGAAGATGGCGGCCCGCTCGAGGGCGTTGCGCAGCTCCCGGACGTTGCCCGGCCAGGAGTAGGCGCGCAGAGCGGCCTCCGCCTCCGGGGTCAGCCGCAGCGGACGTGGGGAGACCTCCTCGAGGAGGTGACGCGCCAGCAGCACCGCGTCCTCGCCCCGCTCCCGCAGCGCCGGCACCGTCAGCTCCACCACCCGCAGGCGGAAGAGCAGGTCCTCCCGGAACGCCCCGCCCTCGACCATCTCCGGCAGGTTGCGGTGGGTGGCCGCGATCACGCGGACGCTGACCCGCACCTCGCCGCCGCCGATGGGCTCGACCACACCGTCCTGGAGCACCCGGAGCAGCTTGGCCTGCGCCCCCAGGGACATGTCCCCGATCTCGTCCAGGAACAGCGTCCCCCCGCTGGCGGATCGGACCTTCCCCTCCTGGTCGCGGGTCGCCCCCGTGAAGGCCCCCCGCCGGTGCCCGAACAGCTCGCTCTCCGCCAGCGTCTCCGGAATCGCGGTGCAGTTGACGGTCACGAAGGGACCCGAGGCCACGGAGCTCAGGCGATGGATGAGCCGGGCCACGAGCCCCTTGCCGGTTCCGGTCTCCCCGGTGACGAGAACCGACGCCGGGGTCGGGGCCACGCGTCCGACCGCCTCGAGGAGGTCCCGCATCGGCGGCGATTCGCCCACCAGCGCCGCCGCGCCTTCCCGCAGCGAGCGGACCTCTTCCGCGAGGCGCTCGTTCTCGTGGCGGAGCGAGGCCGCAAGGAGCGTGCGCTCCACGACGAAGCGGAGCTCGTCGATCTCGTAGGGCTTGGTCACGAAGTCGGCCGCGCCGGCGCTCACGGCCTCGATCGCCGTCTGGATGCTCGTGTCCGCGGTCAGGACCACGACCGGCGGGGGATGGGGCAGGGCGACGATGCGGTCGAGCGCCGCTCGCCCGTCCATCACCGGCATGCGCAGGTCCAGCAGGACGAGATCGACGCTCCTCTCCGAGAGGAGGCTCAGGCACTGCTGGCCGTTCTCGCACTCGACCAGGTCGTACTTCGCGGGGCCCAGGGCCCGCGTCACGCCCCGGCGCGCGGCCTTCTCGTCGTCGCACACCAGCACGCACGGCCGCTCGGTCGTCACCCGTTCGCTCCCAGCTCGACCCGAAACAGCACCCGGTCCGGGTCGTTGACCAAACCGATGGTACCGCCGGCGGCGGCGACGGAGCGTGCGGCCAGGGCCAGGCCGAGCCCGGTGCCGTCCTGGCTGACGAAGGGCTCGAAGATCCGCGACGCCACGGCCTCGTCGATCGCCGGACCGCCGTTCTGCGTCTCCAAGGCCACGACACGGCCCTCACGGTGGATCAGCCGCACGACGACCGTGGAGCCCGCGGGGGCGTGGCGCACCGCGTTGAGGATGAGGTTGAAGACCGCCACCTGCCACGTGGCGGGACTGCCGGGCACGGCGCCCGACTCGTCGAGGCCGTGCGCCTCGATCTCGATCCCGCGCCGCCGTGCCTCCGACCGGAGGACGTAGACCGCGCTGCGGACCAGGCCGGCGAGATCCGTCCGATCGTTGCCGCCCGGCCGCGCAAAGCCGAGGATCTCCCGGGTGACCTCCTCGAGCCGGCCGATCTGCTCCACGATGACGTTCAGGTCCTCGCGTTGCTCCACGCCGCCGCCCGACGTAGGCAGCTCCTCCCGAACCGTCTGGGCCAGCGCCTTGATCGAAGCCAGGGGATTCTTCACCTCGTGGGCCAGGGACGCGGCCACGAGACCCAGGGTCCCGAGGCGTTCCTGCTCGGCGAGGCGCCGCTCGGTCGCCAGGCGGCTCTCGGCCAGGCGTCGCAGCTCGAGGACGGCCGAGAGCTGGCCGACGACGAGCTGCACGGTCTCCCTCTCGCCTTCGCGGACCCCGCCTCCGGGACCCGGCTCGACGACGAGGATCTCCTCCAGCCTCTCGGAGACCCGCACCGGGAAGGCAGCGTCGAGCCCGGCGTCGGCGAGCACCCGGGCCACCTCCGCCGGGGCATCGACCCTGTCGCAGCCGGCGCTGGTGGATTTCTGGAAGTAGTCCCACAGTCGCTCGACACCGCCGGCGCTCTCCCGACGGACCCCCAGGAAGCGCGCCCGCACGCCGAGACTCCGCTCGAGACCCGTCGTGACCATGGCCTTCAGCGCGGGCTCGTCGGCCTCCAGGGTCCGGAGACGGCGCACCAGCTCCTCGGTCTCCCGGGCGGGGATCGAGGGCTCGATCAGCCGCCGCAGGGCCGGCCACCGACGGGCCACGAGAGCGACCGCGGCGGAGTAGACACTCCCCCCGACGAAGGCCAGCAGGACGGTCAGGGCGACCAGCCGGCGGAAGACATCGCTCCCCTCGGCGCGGACGGCGGGTCCCGCCGCGACGACCAGCAGCACCACCGCCACCGTGGTGAGGAAGTGCCGCAGGGTCCGGAGCTTGAGCGAGAGCCTGAGCACACGGTGGCGCTGGGCGAACCACAAGAGCACGATCGCCGGCCCGAGCCCCACGAGCTGCGCCGCCACCCGCCACGCGTCTCCCCTCCCCGAGGAGAAGGCCCCCAGCGCGACCACACCAACGACCGCGGCGAGGGCCAGCAGCAACGAGCGGAGGAACAGGAGGAGGCGCGGGTCCGAGGCTCTGCGCAGCGTGCCCAGGAGCAGAGCGAAGGCCGTCACGCCTCCCACCGCCGCGTGGATCACGATCCTGGGGTACAGGTCGGCGGCGGCTGCCTCCAGGGACGTTTCGCCGCGTCCCCAGTACTCGACCGCGGGCCGCAGGAAGAGGCCCAGCGTGGCGTAGGACAGCGCCACCAGGACCCGGGGCAGCGCGTGACGCCCCGCTGGCTCGATGCCCTCGCGACTGAAGCGCCACGACGCCTGCGCGAAGGCGGGGAAGCTCACGAGCCACGCGAGAGAGCGGACCACGTCGAGGACCGTTCCGCCGGGCAGGCGGCCCTCGACCAGGATCGCCGCGACCTCGTCGAGGAGGCACCCGCCGTACCAGACCGTCACGCAGGCCACGGCCATGCGCACGGCCCGGTTGCCGGGGAGCAGGGAGGAATTGGCGAAGAGCTGCCGCGCCAGGAAGCCGTAGAGAAAGACCCCGCTCAGGCAGACCAGGAGCTCCCCATAGAGCAGCAGGTCGGCGGGAAGCCACCCGTGCGGAGGCATGGGCGTATCGTAGAGCCCGCGCTCCGTCAGGTCGAGCGGCCCGTCGACCGCACCGAGGTCTACCTGGCCGAAGGGTTCTTCCCGACGGGGACGACCGCCGAGATCACCGCCGGGGCTCCCGCTCCTCCCCGAGGAACAGCACCCTGAGCTCGGTGAGCTTGCTCAAGTAGTTGAAGTCAGGGTCCACCGTCAGGAGCGTGCTCCTCAATCCGATGGCCTGGCTGGCGATGAGGGTGTCCGGTGTGGAGGCGGCGATACCACTCGCCGCCGCGGTGTTGGCCAGCTCGGCGGCCCGGAGGTGGTCTTCGTTGTCGGCGAGCAGGACCGGGAAGCTGCGATGAATCCCGCGGAGGACCTTCTTGAACTGACGCGCGTCGGCGATACCGCTCAGGACTTCCTGGAAGACGATCCCGGGGAGCGCCACCGCCTCGTGTGAGTCCAGGAGAGACGACACGGCGTCGAAGGCGCGCTGCTCGACCTCTCCCCGCCGCCGCCGCCGGAGCACGGCCGAGACGACTCCCGTGTCCAGGAGGATCACCGTCGTCGGGCCTTCTTGTAGTCCCAGTCGGGGCGGAAGTCGATCGTGCCGAAGAGCCGCTTGAAGTCACGACGCCTACGGCGCTGAAGGTACTCGCGGAGGGCCTCGTTGACCGTCTCCCGCTTCGTGCGGTGGCCGCCGGCGCGCAGGGCTTCCTCGAGGAGCTTCTCGTCGATTCCCAGGTTCGTGGGCACCTCATCCTCCCACACATAGTGTCACACAATACAATGCGTTGCTCAACCGAGCCGAGCAGTGTGGGGGGCCAGCCCCCCCGGGTGGGGCCGAGGGCGTCGCCCGCCGCCACGCCGACGAGCGAGTCGAGGGTGCGCCGGGTCGAGTCTCCCGGCGGCTCTGGCAGACCCTCCCCGCAGGCTGGCATGACGCCTGGCGCCGCCAGGCTGCCCTCGACTACGATTCCCCCGTCATCTGGGATGTCATGCCGAGATGACTCTCCCAGGCGGAAGGCGATCCACGAAAACGGGTCGAGGCGAAGGCGGACGCTGCCGGGCGCGGGCAGCGGCTGGCGGCCGTGAGAGTCGGCATTCTGGAGGACCGAGGTGGCGAGGTCCAAGAGGTACTTCTTCCCCGAAGATGAGACGTACCTTCGCTTCGGTCGGAGCTCCTGGCTGAGGCACGCCCCCGCAGAGGAGCTGGTGGGCATCGTGCCGTGGTCCCACTATGCCCTCGCCAGGCTCTGCAGGGGCATCAAGACCCTGGACGAGCATGCCGCGTCCTGCCTGCGGACCCTGGGGTGGCAGGGCTCGAGCCAGGCGCCACCCGGGCAGCCCGTTGCGGGGTCGCTTCTGGGTGCGGGCGGGGCGGGGGCGCCGCACACCGTCGGCCTCGAGCAGATGAAGCAGGAGCTCGACTGGAGGAGAAGCAGCGGTTCGCCCGCGATCTCGTGGAAGAGAGTGGAGCTGCGAAAGAGACCGTGATGTTCGCCCTCCTCGGCGATGAGGGCGTCGGCTCGGGCGCGGGCAGGAACCGGAACGCCATCCTACTCGAGACGCTCGATCGTCTGGTCCTGATGGTCGATGACGACAGCCTTCCGCTCATGGCTTCCCTGGGGGAGTCCTCAGGCCTTGGCCTGGCCGCCATCGACGATCCGTGTGAGATGTGGTTCTTCCGGGACCGCTCCGAGACGCTGGCCCGCTGCCGCCTCACCCGAGAGGGCCTGCTCCGGGAGCATGGGAAGGCTCTGGGGCGGAGCCTCGGAGAGTGCCTCCGGGACTGCGGCGGGGCGGGCCTGCTCAGCGACGATCTCGGCGAGAGGCTCCTCCGCTCCCTCCGTGCCGGCCGGGGTCGCGTCCTCTTCACTCTCTCGGGCGTCTTCGGGGACTGCGGCTTTGGGACGCCGAACTACCTGACGCTCCGCGGGGAATCGAGAGCCCGCCTCCTGGAGTCTCCGGAGACGTACGCAAGCGCCTGCACGAGCCGTGAGGTGCTGCGGCTCACCCGGCGGACGACGATCAGCGCGGCACCGGACTGCATGGGTTCAGGTCTCGGGGTCGACAACCGCGCCTTGCTGCCGCCGTTCTTTCCCTCGCTGCGCAACGAGGACGGCCTGTTTGGCCACGTCATCGCCCACTGCTACGAAGACGGGTTCGGGGCCCACGTCGCGAGGGCCCTCCTGCACAGCCCCCCCGTCTCTTCGACGTTCGATCCGGGATCGGCCTGGCGAGCCCCGGCGCTCGTCGGCATGTGGAACGTCGTGGCCGCGTGCATCAGGTCCGCGCCGGGGTTCCCAGGGAGTGCAGACGCTCCGCTGGAGCGACTCGGAGAACACATGATCCAGCTCACCGGCGGCTCGTTCGAGGCCTACGAGGCGACGGTGCGGGACTGGCTCTTGCGGGAGAAGTGCGCGTACGTCGACCAGTTGGACGCGGCCCTCGCGGCGGAGGGCGAACAGCCCGAATACTGGGCGGCCGACGTGAGGAGGGCGATCACGGCCATCGAGGACAGCCTGCGTTGCCCGGACTGGGACCTGCCCTGTGACGTGCTGCCCGGGGAGAGCGGGGACCTCCGGAGGGACGTGACACGGCGCTGCACCCAGAGGTACGGACAGCTCCTTCGCGACTGGCCGCGGATCACCGAGGCCGCGAGGGTATTGAACGCCCGAGGCAGACGGATTGCCGCGCCTGTGGGTTAGAGGCGCTACGTTGCGAGTCTTCCCAGAAGGCCCGTGATCTCGCTCCGTGCCCCGATGACCAGTCCCCCCGCGATGACCTTCCACGAGAGGATGGCCCGTGTGAGATCCAGGAACTGACCGGCTGACCTCCATTCGAGCAGGATGGCCGCCCAGGTGGTCAGAAACGTCATCACCAGTGCCACCGCCGCGAACCAGACGAGGAACTTCGCCATGGCATCGCTCCTTTCTGCAGAAGACGCCAGCTACTCCCTTCTCTCGGCGGTGGAGACCGCCGCCACCAATCGCCGCGCCAGGTCGGGAATCAGGACGTTGCTGAGGACGCTGGCTGGTGCCGCGTCCTCGAGGAAGCGGTCCCGGTACTTCAGGGTGACCAGGTTGAAGGCGCACTCCAGGTCGGACACCCGGTGGGGATCGGAGTTGCCGGGGACGTGGCCAGTCGACATGGGACAGACCAGGCAGTCCTCGAGGTAGTGGCAGCGTCCGCAGCGGCCGTAGCGGGAGTGCTTCTCCTCCTTGTGGTCGAAGAGCCCGGCGTCCCGCAGGGCGGCGGGCAGTGCGGCAAGGCGCTCGGGGAACGCCGGGTCGCTGAACGAGCCGAGCCGCAGCCCTGGGATACGCTCCCGCAGCAGGGGCGCCTCCAGTCCCTGGTAGGAGCCGGCAAAGAGCAGACAGCCGGCCGTCTGCCCGTCGACGTCGATGGCCAGCGTCCCGTTCTGGCCGACACGGCACATGGCGTCGGACGCGGTGCCGGGCGAGCCTTCGCGGGCGCGGAAGAGACTCAGGGGGACCTCGCCGGTCCTCAGGTGATGCTCCAGGGACCGCTCGAGGATGCGCGAGAGCTGGCGATCCAGCTCGACGATGTCGTCGGGCTGCCAGTCGGGATCATGGGTGAAGCGAGGGCCCACGGAGAGTGTGCGGACGCCCTTGTCGACGAGGTACTCGATCGACCTGGCAAGGCTCGTGAGGTTCGCGCCGGTCAAGGTGAGATGCACGCCCAGGTCCTTGGCAAAGAACGTCGGGTGCCGCTCCCGGAGTCGGTCCAGCAACCCATCGAGGGCGGGGAAGCTCCCGGGACGGCGCCGGTCCTGGGCCTCGGACGCCCCGTCGAAGCTGAGCTGCGTCTCGACGCGGTGGTGGGCCAGGAAGTCGGCGCGTGCGTCGTCGAGCAGCAGGCCGTTGGTGCTGATGCCGAAGCGAAGGCGCTTGCCGGGCGGGCATGCCTCTCGGGCGTACTCGATGGCCTGCTGGAGCAGCGGAAACTCCAGGAGCGGCTCGCCGCCGTAGAAGCGGAGCGTGACCTCGGTCTGTCTCGAGCGCAGCAGCAGGTCCACGGCACCCTGCAGCGTCCGCCAGCTCATGCGTCGTCCCGACCGGCGGTCCTGGTAGCAGTAGGCGCAGCTCATGTTGCACCGCGCGGTCAGGACGACGGAGACGGCCTCGATATCCGAGACCTGAGTCACGCGTCGCCTCCCGGCGGTCAACGTGAATCCTGGGGGCGTGTCAGCGACCCGGAGCTCACGCCGAGTTTCCCCGTCTTCCGATCCGGGGCCACCATCATGGTCAGGGACGCCCTGAGGTCGATCAGGCAGCCCTCGCAGAAGTCGAGCTGCTGGCCCCTCACCGCGTTCGGTGGGATCTTGACCTCTCTGCATCCGCCGCATCCTTCAGCACCCCGATGCCCTGCCAGAGGGCGTCGAGCGCTTCGTTCATTGAGTTGAAAGCCGCAGTTGCCATTCCACTGCCTCCTTCCGGATCTTGAGCGACGTCAGAAACGACCACGACTCGCCTCGAGCATCCAGATGTCGCCAGACCGGGTCTCCCGAACGTAGGCCAGGAGATCTCCGTCAGCGGAGATGTCGAAGACCCCCACCGCCTCGGCGTCTCCCATGACCACGGGGGGACCCAGGGGTCGCGCTTCGCCGGTGTCAGCCGCAACCCGGCGCGGGGTGACGGCAGGCTCGCCCCACGTCCCGCTGACGAGCAGGGCCTGGCCGCCGGGCTCCCAACGGACCTGAAGGGCGCCGGCCCCGTGCGTGAGCTGGCGAGGAGCGGCGCCTCCCTCCGACGGCACGATCCACACGTCCCGATCCTCCCCGTCGCCCCGGCGGAAGGCGATCTCCGTGCCGTCCGGGGACCAGACGGGAAACATGTCCGTGACCTCCCCGCTGGTCAGCTCCCTCGCAGGACCGGCGGGCTCGCCGTTCGCGACCGGCGCGACCCACACGTGGTGCTGCCCGCCGCGATTCGAGGAAAAGGCCAGGAAGGCGCCGTCCGGAGACCAGGCGGGATGGATGTCCACGGCGGGGTGATCCGTGAAGCTCCTCGAAGATCCTCCGCCTGAACCGGTGACCCAGACGTCGCGCCGGTCGCCGAGGATTCGGCTGTAGGCCACCCACCGACCGTCGGGTGAGAAGGTGGGCAGCATCTCGTTCCCGGCCTGATCGGTGAGCCGATAGGGACTGCCCCGGGGGCGACCGTCCTCGAGGGGCTGGATCCAGATGTCGAAGTCGCCGTTGCGGTCGGAGCTGAAGACCATCCGGGTTCGGTCCGGGGCAAAGCCCGGACCGATCTCGCTGCGCATGCCCCCCAGCTCGGTGCTCTCTCCAGACGCGAGATCGAGGATCACGATGTCGAACTTGACGGCGGAGCTCGAGTAGGCCAGGCAGCGCCCATCAGACGACAGGCTGAGATCCGCCTCCGGTCCCGTTCCGGCGGTCAGGCGCACCGCGCCCGTGCCGTCGGCCGCGATCCGCCAGAGGGCCTGGACGTTGTCGCGGTTCGAGGAGAAGTAGATGTGGCGACCGTCGGGAGACCAGGCCGGGTGGCGGTCGGCCCCTTCCTCGTGGGTCAGGGGCCGGGGCGGGCCGCCTTCCGAGGGCACGGTCCAGAGGTTGCGTTGATCCGCGTAGCACAGCGTGCGGCCGTCCGGCGACCAGGCCGGTTCGCGATGGTGCCAGAGGCCGCCGTCGTCGCCGGTCAGGACCGTGGCCCTGGACGTGTCGTCCAGGTCTGCGACCCAGATTCGCAGCTGGCCCACGCTCGAGAGGCGGGAGAACGCGATTCTTCGACCCCGCGGAGACGGCGCCGGGTCCTGGGCGTGGGGGAGCACCAGCACCGCCGGGCCGCCCAGCTTGGGGACCTTCCAGACGGCGTCGTCGCCGCCGCGATCGGAGACGAAGGCGATCGTGCTGCCGTCGGGGAACCACGCCGGAGACCGGTCCTCGGCGGGATCGTCGGTGAGCCGGAGGGGCGCTCCTCCTCGCGAGTCCACGATCCAGATGTCGGAGTTTCCCGAGCGGTCGGAGGAGAAGGCGATGAGGCTCCCGTCCGGCGAGGGCGCGGGCTCGGCCTCCCACCCGGGATCGCTGGTGATCTGGCGTGGGGTCCAGGCGGGGAGAGGAGCGGGCCGCCGTCCCCACCACCAGAGTGCGGCCACCGTCGCCACCAGCACAGTCGTCGCACTCAGCGTCCACCGGAGCCGCCGGCCTTCGCGGCTCGCGACGGTCGTCCACCGCGCGGAGGTGGCGTCGGGCATGGGTGAGAGTGCCTCGAGGGCGAACCCCAGGTCGCGTGTCGACTGGAACCGGTCCTCGCGGCGCTTCTCGAGGCAGCGGTGCAGGACGTGGTCGACGGCCGGGGGAACGGGCGAGTCGGCCGAGCTGAGCTCGGGCACGTCTTCGTGCAGGATCGCGGCCTGGGTCTCGGCTGCCGTCGGACGCCTGAAGGCACTCCTTCCCGAGAGCATCTCGTAGAGCACCGAGCCGAAGGAGAAGATGTCGCTGCGGTAGTCCGCGATCTCTCCCCGGACCTGCTCCGGCGACATGTAGCCCGGGGTTCCCACCACGGCGCCGGGCGTGGTGTCCTGCGTGGCCGTCCGGTGATCGGAGTCGACCGGGGTCTCTGCCGCGAGGGGCTCGCGTCTCGCGAGGCCAAAGTCGAGGATCTTGACCCGTCCGTCGGTCGTGAGGAACAGGTTCTCGGGCTTGAGGTCCCGGTGAACGATGCCCTTCTCGTGGGCCGCGGCGAGCCCTCGGGTGATCTGCACGGCGACATCGAGGACCTTCCGGACGGGCAGGCGGCCTTCGCTCCGCAGGCGGTCGCGAAGGGTGCGGCCGTCGAGCAGCTCGAAGACGACGTAGTGGGTGTCCCCGTGGGAGCCGATGTCGTGGACGTCGAGGATGTTCGGGTGATTCAGGGCCGCCGCCGACCTCGCCTCTCGCTCGAAGAAGTGCAGGCGGCGGGGGTCGGACGCGACCGGCTCGGGAAGCACCTTGACCGCGACCTCGCGCTCGAGACGGGGGTCGTGGGCGCGGTAGACCTCTCCCATGCCTCCGGCCCCGAGGAGGCCGAGTATCTCGTAGGGACCCAGGTGGCTCCCGGGAGAGAGTGCGCCTTCCGAGTCGCCGGGTCTCGTGGTCATCAGAGGACTGGCCCACGGGGGCCGAGAGGCCGCTCGCCGGGGAGGCCGGGCCCGGCCCCGCCTCCGACTCCGCTGGGAGTCGTAAGCACACGAGAGCCAGGGTCGGTTGAGACGGTCAGAACCATGAGGGTCCCCTGCTGTCCGGTATGTTCCTGATGGGCTGACCTGACAGGCCATTCTAGGCTCGCGCCGACTCGCGAGCCAAGGAGAAACTCGCGGGTGCTCTCCGCCGCCTTGACGGAGGCGCCGTCTCCGGGGATGCTCCGTGCCGAGCTGGCCTGAATGACACGACTGGTTTCCGCGCTCGAGGCGACGATCCGGACTCTTCGGGCGAGCGACCCGCTCCTTCCCATCCAGGTCGTCGTTCCCTCGCACCTCCTGGGAGCCTGGCTGACCCCGCGCCTCTTTGCCGACACCGGCCACCTGGGCCTCCACTTCCTGGAGCTGCACGACCTGGCCTGGAAGGTCGGCGCTCCCCGAGCCCTGGCCCGGGGGCTCGCCCGCATCCCCGAGGACGTCGACCTCGCGCTCCTCCTCGCCGAGGCCCGGGAGGCGACGCAGGGCGACGACACCCCGGCCTACCTGAAGGACGCCGCCGAGAGGGCGGGCTTCGCTCCCGCCGCGCTCCGGACCCTCCGGGACCTCGCGGCGGCGGGCGTCGCCGCCGAGGCCCTGGAGAAGCTGGCCCCGGGCGCGGCCGACCCCGAGAGGCTGCGCCTCCTGGCGCGGATGGCCCAGGGGCTCCGGCGCCGGCTCGCCGACGCTCGACTCCTCGACCGCGCCTCGCTCTACGGCGAGGCCGCGCGGGCCCTGCCCAGCCCCGGCCTCGGGGCGGTGGTCCTGTGCCACGTGGAGGACGTCCCCCCCGTGGCCGCCGCCTTCCTCGAGGCCGTGAAGACCCACCACCCCGTGGCCCGGGTGGGGGAGAGCCGGCCCGCCAGCGTGGCCCCGCGGCACGACGCCCGAGGCGACGCCCTGCTGAAGCGGCTCGGGTGGGCGGCCGAGGCTTCGAGCGCGGAGTCCGAGGGGCCGCCCCGGGACCTGGCCCGCCTGCAGCGCCACCTCTTCGACCGCTCCCGGCGCGGGGTGGCCGCCGCTTCGGGGGAAGACGGGGAGACCGCCGCACCGCCCACGGAGCTCGACGACTCCGTCCACATCCTCGCCGCCGCCGGCGAGTCGCTCGAGGCCGTCGAGATCGCCCGCCTCATCCAGCGCGCCACCGCCCAGGGCTTCACCCACGCCGACATCGCCGTCCTCCTGCACGACCCCGGGGCCTACGCCGCCCACCTCGCCTCGGCCTTCGAGCGCGCCGGCATCGACGCCTACTTCGTGGAGGGGACGCCGCGCGTCGACCCCGCCGCCCGCGGCCTCTGGCTCCTGCTCGGCCTCGTGGGAGGCGACCTCGACCGTCGCGCGGTCATGGAGCTCTTCACCACCGCGCGCATCCGCTGGGATCACCTCCTGGGCCAGGACACGGCGATCAGCACGTCGCGCTGGGACCGCCTGTCGGCGGAGGCGGGCATCGTGTCCGGAAGGGATGCCTGGCGCACTCAGCTCGAGAACGCCCGGAAGGACAGGGAATCACTGGGCTACGAGGACGACCACACGCTGAGGCTGTACGACGGCCTCCTCCAGGCCATCGGCCGCCTGGCCAGCGACCTCGACGCCTTCCCGGAGACGGGGGGCTGGGGCGACTACCTCGAGCACACCCTTCGCCTCCTCGACGCCTGGATCGACCGCAGCCGCCTCACCCGCGAGCGGCTCGAGCGCGTCCTCGGTCCGCTGGCCGAGCACGCCCCGCCCCCCACGCGCGCCGAGTTCCTCGCCCGGGTCCTCACCCTCCTGGCGACCCAGGTCTACCGCGAGGGCTCGCTGGCCGACGGCCGGGTCCTGGTCTCGTCCCTCGCCGCCGCGCGGGGGCTGTCCTTCCGCATGGCCGTCGTCCCCGGCCTCGTCGAGCGTGCGTTCCCCTCGCCGCCGCGTCCCGACCCTCTCCTCCTCGACGAGGAGCGCGAGGCCCTCGACCCCGCGCTCCGCACCACGCGCGACGCGGTGGAGGAGGAGCGCCTCCTCTTCCTGGAGGCCACGCGCGCGGCCGAGGAGCGCCTCGTCCTCTCGTACCCGCGCTTCGAGACCGCCACCGGCCGCGAGAGGGTCCCGTCGTCCTTCCTTCTCGAAGCCGTCGAGGCGGCGGTGGGGCATCGGGTGGGGGACGCGGACCTCGCCCGCCTCGCCGACCCGGGCGCGACGGGCCTGGGGCGTCCCTATCCCGAGGCGCCGGACGACGCGGTCGATCTCGTGGAGCGCGACCTGGCCCTCGTCGGCAGCGACCAGGCCGGCGCGGCTCGCCACCTCCTCGAGGACGCGGCCGCGGTGAGGCGCGCGTTGGCCGCGGAGGCCGCGGCCCGAGAGCCCCGCCTCACCCCGTACGACGGGATCGTGGAGGCCGACGAGGACGGGGACGCCCTCCAGAGGCTGCGCCTGGCCGGGCGCTTCTCCTCGGCCAGCGCGGTCCAGGCCTTCGCCGCCTGCCCCTACAAGCACCTCCTCGACCGCGGGTTTCGGCTCCGCGCCTGGGAGGACCCCGAGCGCACCTACCAGCTCCAGGGGAAGGACTGGGGCTCCCTCTACCACCGCGCGGTGAACGACCTCTTCGAGTGGCTGCGCGAGAAGGGCTGGCTCCCCCTCGAGGCGGAGCGGATCCCCGCCGCCGAGGCGCAGCTCCAGACCATCCTCGACCAGGAAGCGAAGGTGCTCGTGGCGGAGGGCGCCATCGTCAACGAGGCGCTCCTCGGGCCGGCCAAGGGTGCCGTCCGCTCCGAGATCGTGGAGCTCCTCGAGCGCGAGGCCCGGGCCGACAGCCCGTTCGTGCCCACCGACTTCGAGCGGGACTACCAGGACCTGGAGGTCGCGTTCGCCCCCGACCGGACCGTGACGTTCCGAGGCACCCTCGACCGCATCGACGTGGACGACCACGCGAGGCAGGTGCGGGTCATCGACTACAAGACCGGCAGGTACCTCTGGAAGGACGACGAGCAGTTCCGCGGCGGGCGTGAGCTGCAGCTCGCGATCTACAACCGCGCGGCCCAGGCCCTCTACCCCGAGCACGCCATCAGCGAGGCCCTCTACTACCACTCGGTCGCGAAGGAGAGGTTCAAGCAGAAGGCCTGCCCCGCCACGGCGGAGGTGGGGGAGACCCTCGAGCAGGTCCTGAGGACCCTCGACGACACCGCCCGGGCCGGCGTCTTCGCCCCCGTGGCCGACACGTGCGAGTTCTGCGACTTCGAAGGCGTCTGCGGAACCCGGAAGGAGGCACGCGCGGAGAGGAAGAAGGACGACCCGCGCCTCCGCGCCTTCCTCGAGCTGAGGAAGATCCCGTGACCGCGACCGCATCCGTCCCCGCCGACCAGGCCGTCCGCGAGCGGGTCGTCACCGACTTCGACACCACCTTCCTCCTGGAGGCGGGCGCGGGCACGGGGAAGACCACCGTCCTGGTGAAGCGCATCCTCGCCCTCGTCCGCGGCGGACGCGCGCCCATCGACCGCATCGTCGCCATCACCTTCACCGAGAAGGCGGCGGGGGAGCTGAAGCTGCGCCTGCGCGAGGAGATCGAGGCCGCCCTCGCCGAGGCCACGGGCGACGAAGCCCCGCGCCTCTCCGCCGCCGCCGCCGACCTCGAGCGGGCCCCGGTCTCCACCATCCACGCCTTCGGGGCCGCCCTCCTGAGGGAGCGGCCGTTCGAGGCCGGGCTCGACCCCGGCTTCACCGTCGCCGCCGACGTGGCCTCGGACCGGACCTTCGACGACGCCTGGGACGCCTGGCTCGACGAGCGCATGAGCGAGGCCGACCCCGTCCTCGTCCGGGGACTGGCCTGTGGCCTGAAGCTCGGGGCCCTCAAGTCGGCCGCCCACCGCGTGACCGGCGACCGCGACATCCTGGGCCGCGAGACGAAGGAGCCCCCCTTCGGCACCGACAGCCTCCTGGACCGGATGCGCGCGGCGGTGAGGACGATCGCCCCCCTCAAGGGGAGCTGCCAGGACACGTCCGACGACGCGTACCGCAGCGTGCTGAACCTCGAGGCCGACCTCGCTCGCGCCGAGCGCCTGGACGAGACGAGCCGTGAGGTCTTCCTGAGAGACCTGTCCGTCCAGGCCCACAGGGGGAAGCAGGCGAGCTGGAGGCCGAAGGAGGCGTGCAAGGACACCAAGGCCGAGCTGAAGGCGGTCAAGGACGCCCAGGCGGCCTGGAAGGGCGCCTCCGACGCCCACCTGGCCTGGGCGCTGCGCGATCGCCTGCGCGACTTCCTCGCGGCCTACGAGGACACGAAGCGCGAGCGCGCGGTCGTCGACTTCCAGGACCTCCTCCTGCGCACCCGCGACGTCCTCACCCGCTCGGTCCCCGTCCGCCGCTACTTCCAGAGGCGGTTCGACTCCGTCCTCGTCGACGAGTTCCAGGACACCGACCCCCTCCAGGTGGAGATCGCTTTTCTCCTGGCCGAGGACCCGGACGGCCCACCGGCGCAGGATTGGCGGGACGTCCGTCTCCAGGCCGGCAAGCTGTTCATCGTGGGGGACCCCAAGCAGTCCATCTACCGCTTCCGGAGGGCCGACATCGGCGTCTACAACGCAGCGAAGAGGCTCGTCGAGGCCGGCGGTGGGGAGGTGCTCGCCCTCACCACCAACTTCCGGACCGTCCCCTCCGTCCTCGCCTTCACCAACGAGCTGTTCGACGACGTCTTCTCCGACCCCGACCTCGATCCCACCCCCCGCCCGCTCACCGCGCACCGCCCGGAGGTCGACCGCCACGGTGCCCGCACGGTGGCCCTCGCCGTCCCCCCCGAGCGCCTGCCCGAGGACGGCGACCGCAGGGTGGGCACCGTGGGCCCTCTCGTCGCGGAGACCATCGCCGCTTTCGTGCGGGAGATCACCCGGCGACGGCCGTGGAGCATCCGCGACGGCGACCGCGTCCGTCCCGTGCGCCCCGGCGACGTGGCCCTCCTCGTCCGCCGCATGTCACCCGACTTCATCGACCCCTTCGAGGAGGCCTTCGCCGCGCACGGCGTCCCCTACCGTCTCGTGGGAGGCAAGGAGTACTTCGCCCGCGACGAGGTGCGGGCGCTCACCGCCGTCCTCCGCGCCATCGACAACCCCGCCGACCGCCTCGCCGTCTTCACCGCGCTGCGGTCCCCCTTCTTCGGCTTCTCCGACGACGACCTCTGGCAGTACGTCGCGAGCGGGGCCACCCTCAACTACCTGGCCCCGATCCCCGAGGACGCCCGCAACCGCGACCTCGTGGCCCCGGCCTGGGAGATCCTCACCCGCCTCCACCGCCTCCGCCGCGTGGCCCCGCCCAGCGAGGTCCTCATGGCCCTCTTCCGGCGCACCCGGGCCCTGGCCGGGTTCCGCCTCCGCCGCGGCGGCGACCAGGCCCTCGCGAACCTGTGGAAGACCGTGGACCTGGCCCGCGCCTACGAGGCCGCCGGCCCCGCGACCCTGCGCACAGTGGTCCGCTTCCTCGAGGAGGAGCGCCAGGCCGGGGCCGAGGAGGGGGACTCCCCGGTGGGGGAGCAGGCCGGCGCCCAGGTCGAGGTCGTCACCGTCCACAAGGCCAAGGGCCTCGAGTACCCGATCGTCATCCTGGGCGACATCCTCTACGGCCAGCACCGCCCGGAGGGCGCCCTCGTCGACCACGCCCGGGGCCGGGGCTGGCTCGAGATCGGCCACTTCCGTCCCGAGGGCTGGGACGAGGCCCGGGCGGCCGAGAAGCTCCAGGGTGAGGCCGAGGAGAGGCGTCTTCTTTATGTGGCGCTCACCCGGGCCCGGGACCACCTGGTCCTTCCCTTCCTGCCGGAGGAGCCCCGGTCGAGCTGGGCCCGACCGGCCCTCCAGGCGCTGCTTCCCCCGGGAGACCCCGTGCCCTTCGGCGCGCGGGCCACGGCCCTGCGCGAAGGCGGGACGAAGCAGGCCCGGGCCGAGGTGACCTTCTTCGACTCCCCGAAGCTCACGTTCGACGCGATGAGCCGCGGGCCCATCGTCCAGGCGTCGGCCGTGGACGGTGGAGAAGTGGAAGCCACGAAAGCACGAGCGGCCGAAGATGCCTGGAGAGCCGCGCGCCAGACCCGGCGCGTTGCCGGACGAGGCGCTCCGGGCGCGCAGAGGGTCCTCGCAGACGCAGCGGTGAACGAGGAAGAGGACGCGGACACCGCCGCGGACCGGGCCACCGCCTCCCGTGCCGAGGAGCACGCCGCCGCCTTCGGCCGACTCGTCCACGCCCTCCTGGCCCTGCCCGAGCCCCTGGAGGGCGAGGCCCTCGCTCAGGCCGCCCAGACCCACCGCCTCGAGCTCGGCCTCGGCCCGACCGAGGCCGCCGAGGCTGCCGAGCTGGCCGGGCGTGCCCAGGCCCTGCCCGCCGTCGCCGCCGCTCGAGAAGCGGACGCGACGCACCGTGAGCTGCCCTTCACCTGCCGGATGAACGGCAAGATCGTCACCGGACGCATCGACCTCGCCTACCGCAAGGACGGCGCCTGGACCCTCATCGACTTCAAGACCGCCCGCCTGACCGACCCCGCCCAGGCCGCGACCCGCTACCGCGAGCAGATGACGCTCTACCGGACGGCCCTCTCCGCGCTCACCGGGGAGTCGGTCGCCGCCGCCTTGTGTCTCGTCCGCACCGGGGAGCTCGTTTCCGTCTAGACTGACCCAGTTTCGTCGAGGAGAGCCATGCGCACATTGCTCGTCGCCGCCGTCGGTCTTCCGCTCTTCGTCTCCCTCGCCCCGGCCGCGGGCCGGGCGGCCGAGGCCCCCTCCCGGCCCCAGTGGGAGAGCCGCTTCCTGGACATCCCGAGCCCCGACAGGATGCGGGAGGCCATGCGCCGGCTGAGCGCGCGCCCCCACCCCGTCGGCTCCGCCTACGGCCGCGAGAGCGCCGAGTGGATCCTGGCGCAGTTCCGGGAGTGGGGGTGGGAGGCGCGGATCGAGACCTTCGACGTGCTCTTCCCGACGCCGAAGAAGCGTCGGGTGGAGATGACCGCGCCCACGCGCCTCGAGCTGAGGCTCGAGGAGCCCGCCCTCCCCGAGGACCCCACCAGCGCCCAGAAGACGGAGCAGCTGCCGACCTACAACGCCTACTCCATCGACGGCGACGTGAACGGCCCGGTCGTCTACGTGAACTACGGACTCCCCGAGGACTACGAGCAGCTCGAGCGGCTGGGGGTCTCGGTCGAGGGCAAGGTCGTCCTCGCGCGCTACGGGCACTCGTGGCGGGGCGTCAAGCCGAAGGTGGCGGCCGAGCACGGGGCGGTCGGCTGCCTGCTCTACTCGGACCCGCGCGACGACGGCTACTTCGGGGGGGACGTCTTCCCGGTGGGCCCGATGCGCCCGCCGGACGGCGTACAGCGCGGCAGCGTGATGGACTTCCCGTCCTCGAGCCCCGGCGACCCGCTGACCCCGGGTGTCGGCGCGACCAGCGAGGCGCGGCGTCTCGCGGTGGAGGAGGCGCCCAGCCTCACCCGGATCCCCGTGCTGCCCATCTCGTACGCGGACGCCGAGCCGCTCCTCGCCGCGCTCGCGGGACCGCTCGCGCCCGAGGCGTGGCGGGGCGCCCTCGCGATCCCGTACCACGTCGGGCCGGGACCCACCGAGGTCCACCTCGAGGTCGCCTTCAGCTGGGACCTCGTGCCCGCCCACGACGTCGTGGCCCGGATCCCCGGCTCGGAGTGGCCCGACGAGTGGGTCGTGCGCGGGAACCACCACGACGCGTGGGTGAACGGCGCCGAGGACCCGGTCTCCGGCCTCGTGCCGCTGCTCGAGGAGGCGCGGGCCCTCGGCCTCCTGCTGAAGGAGGGGTGGAGGCCGAAGCGCACGATCGTCTACTGCGTGTGGGACGGCGAGGAGCCGATGCTGCTCGGGTCCACCGAGTGGGCCGAGGAGCACGCGGAGGAGCTGGGGCGCAAGGCCGTGGCCTACGTCAACACCGACGGGAACGGCCGCGGCTACCTCGGGATGTCCGGCTCCCACACCCTCGAGCGCCTCGTCAACGACGTGGCCCGGGACGTGGAGGACCCCGAGGCGAAGGTCTCCGTCTGGAGGCGTCTCCAGGCCCGCCGTCTCGCGGACGCGCCCTCGGCGGAGGAGCGCCAGCAGATCCGCCAGCGGGCCGATCTGCGGATGAGCGCGCTGGGCTCGGGGAGCGACTACACGGCGTTCATCGACCACCTCGGCGTCGCCAGCCTCAACCTCGCCTTCGGCGGCGAGGACGAGGGCGGCATCTACCACTCCATCTACGACGACTTCTACTGGTACACCCACTTCTCCGACACCGACTTCGTCTACGGGCGGGCGCTGGCGCAGACGGTCGGGCTCGTCGTCCTGCGCCTCGCGGACGCCGATCTGCTGCCCTTCGAGTTCGGCGCCTTCGCGGACACGATGCAGGAGTACGTGAAGGACCTGAAGAAGCTGCTCGAGGAGAGGCAGGAGGAGATCGCGGAGCGCAACCGCCTGATCGAGGACGGTGTCTTCCAGGCCACGAACGACCCGCGCCGCCCCACCGTCGCGCCGCCGCGGGAGGACGTCCCGCCCCACCTCAACTTCGCGCCCCTCGAGAACGCGGTGACCGCCCTCCAGCGGAGCGCCGAGCGCTACGAGAAGGCCCGCGCCGCCGTGGAAGGCCGGACGCTGTCCCCCGAGGCCCTCGGCCCCGTCAACGCGCTGCTCGTCCGCAGCGAGCGCGTGCTGCTCTCGCCGGAGGGCCTGCCCGGCCGGCCCTGGTACCGGCACCTCCTCTACGCGCCCGGCCTCTACGCCGGCTACGGCGCGAAGACCCTGCCCGGCGCCCGCGAGGCGATCGAGCTCAAACGCTACGCCGAGGCCGACGGCGAGATCGCGCGCATCGGGAAGGTGCTGCAGGACGAGGCCGCGCTCGTGGACGCCGCCGCGGCCGAGCTCGAGAAGGCCCGGCCCTGACAGGGGGACGCGCCGGCCGGGCCAGCGCGTCCCGGAGCCTGCGAGCGATGCGCGTTCTCAGCGACTGCCCCGACCGTCTCCCGGACCTCGCCGACGGTGCGGGCTGGTCGGAGGCCCGCGTGGATTCCCTGCCGGCGGGGGAGCGGGCCCTCTGGCGCGCGCTGAGCCCGGGTGAGCGCCTCTGGTGCGGGACGGCCCGGGACCCCGGCCCGCCGGGGTTCTGGTCGGGCGCCGCGATCGTCGCGGAGGCGCCCTCCTCGCAGTTCGACGTGCTGCGTGAGCGGCTCGCCCGCGACCTGGACCTTCCGGGCCCGACCGCGTGCCTGGCCCTGTCCGGCCGGGGCTTCCACGGGCAGCGCGACCGGCCCTGGCTTTCGGCCCCGGGCAACCTTCATCTCTGCGTGGCCTTTCCCGAGCCCGGGCTCGCGGCGCGCGAGGCGCGCGCGCTGCCGATGCTGCCGGCGGTGGCGCTGGTCGACGCCGTGCCCGCCATGACGGGCGGGGCGCTGCAGCCCGGCATCAAGTGGGTCAACGACGTCCTCCTCGACGGGCGCAAGATCGGAGGGGTCCTCACCGCCACCCAGACACAGAAGGACCGCGTGGCCGCCCTCCTTCTGGGCATCGGCCTCAACGTGGCAAAGGCGCCGCCCGTGCCCCCCACGCCGTTCGTGCCGTCGGTGGGCTGCCTCGCGGACGCGGGGACGCGGGTCGCGTTGACGGCCGCGCTCCTCTGCGTCCTGGCGGCGCTGGGCCGGAGGATGCGCGACGTCGTGGTGCACGGCCCCGGGGCCCTCCTCGAGGCCTACCGCGACGCCTCGCTCGTGATCGGTCGGGACGTGTGTGTCTTCGAGGACCCGGCGAGCGCGGAGAGCGGGAGCCGGCCGTCCCCCATCCTCCGCGGAACCGTGCGGGACATCACCGCCGACCTCTCCCTGATCCTCGAGGGGGTCGCGGCTCCGGTCTCGAGCGGCCGCCTCGCCTTTGCGGAGGACTGCCGCCGGCTCGGGCCCGGATCGGACGGTCCGACGACGGAGCCCACCCCCGCACCCAGGCCCTCCGAGACACCCGATCGATGAGGCATGGTTCATTTGAACGATAGACGCGTTTCGCGGTCCGTCTTACCGTGAAGCGGAAGCACCGCGGAGTCCCATGGAGATACCGAGCCTGTCGGCCGCCTGCGTCGTCGCCTTCGTCGTCGTGTTCGCGGTGCTGGCGCTGCTCGCTCTGCTGATCCATCTCGTCACCCTCGTCTTTCCCGCACGCCCGGCCCGAACCGACCCGGCCATCGTCGCCGCGATCGCGGCCGTCGTCGCCGCGCGCCACGCCGGGGCGCGGGTCGTCGACATCGTGGAGGCACCATGATCTCGAGCAGCTCCCCCCGGAAGATCCGGGTCATGATCACGACGTTCCGCGACGGCCTGCAGAGCTCGTTCGGGGGCAAGGTGCGGATCGACGCGATCCTTCCCGCCATGGAGGCGTCGGCGCGGATGGGTGTCCGCCACTTCGAGTTCGGCGGCGGGGCTCGCTACCAGGCGCCGTACTTCTACGCGGGAGAGGACCCCTTCGCCTGCATGGACGCGATGCGCCAGGCGGTGGGGCCGGACGCGGACCTGCAGATCCTCACCCGCTCGGTCTCCGGGGTGACGCTCACCACCCAGCGGCTCGCGGCCCTGGAGCTCCAGGCGAAGCTCATGCACCGGCACGGCACGACCTGGGACCGCAACTTCGACTACATGAACGACGTCGACAACCTGGTTCGCACCGGCGAGCCCATCGTCGCGAGTGGCATGCACCACCAGGTCTGCGTGGCGATGATGGGCCTCCCCTTCGAGGACCCCACCGTCCACAGCGCGGAGTTCTACGTCGACATCGTCCGGAGGCTGCTCGCCCGCGGGCTGCACTTCGACTCCGTGTGCATGAAGGACGCGTCGGGGACGACCGACCCCAGGACGTGCTACGAGACCGCCAGGGGCCTGAAGAAGATCCTGCCCCCCGAGGTGCCGCTCTGGCAGCACACCCACGACACGGCATCACTCGCCGTCGCCTGCTACCTCGCGGGGATCGAGGGAGGGGTCGACGGGATCGACCTCTCGGTGCGGCCCATGGCCTCGGGCACGGTCCAGCCCGACGTGCGCTCGATGTGGCACGCCCTGCGCGGGACCGGCGTCACCCTCGACGTGGACGCGACCCGCGTGCACGACGTCGAGAGCCTGCTCCTGGAGAGCCTGAAGGACTACGAGTTCGACCCCATCACCACCACCCCCGACGCCCGGGTCGTCAACTTCCCGATGCCGGGCGGCGCCATCGGGCCCAACGTGCACATGATGAGGGAGGCGGGGATCCTCTCGAAGTACTCCGAGGTGCTGGCGGAGTTCCCCGTGGTCGTCCGTGCCGGCGGCGCCTGGACGAGCGTCACGCCGGGCAGCCAGCAGTACTGGCTGCAGGCCTTCGCCAACGTCCTGCACGGACGCTGGAAGAAGATCGACCCCGGCTACGGGAGGGCCGTGCTGGGCTACTTCGGGCGGCCGCCCCTCGCCCCGGACCCGGAGGTGGTCCGGATCGCCGCCGAGCAGCTCGGGAAGGAGCCGTTCGACGGCGACCCGCTGGAGGCGGCGCCCGACAGCCTGGGGCCGGCGCGAGAGGCCCTCGAGAGCCGCGGCCTGCCCGTGACCGAGGAGAACGTCTTCCTGGTGGCGGCCGCGATCGTCCCCGGGAAGAGCATCGACCTCAACGAGGGCATCCGCTTCCTCAGCGGCAACGCGAGGATCAAGCTCCCCCTCCGGAAGAGCGCCGAGACGCCCGCTGGAGCCCCCTCCCCGCCGGCCCCCGCTCCGCCGCCGGCCGCGACGTCCGCCGTCTCCTGGAGCGGTCCCGTGACGACCGAGTGCACCGTCGTGGAGGCGGGAGCGACCCGCCGCTTCCAGATCACGATCATGCCCCCGGCGGCGGGGGAGGGCGCGCCACCCGCGCCACCCGCGCCCGCCGCGTCGGCGGGCGGCGGGGGAACGCCCGTCTACTCCCCCTTCGAGGGAAAGGCCGAGCTGGTCGAGGTCAAGGTCCGCGTGGGGGACACCGTCCGCGAGGGCCAGGTCGTCGCCGCGGTCGAGGCGATGAAGGCCAAGCACGACGTGCGCGCCCCCTGCTCGGGCACGGTGGCGAGCATCGACGTCCCGATCGGCACCGACGTCGTGGCCGGGCGGTCCATCCTCACCATCGCGGCCTAGAGCGGTGGAGATCCTCTCGATCCTCCTCGACGAGTCGGGCGTCCGGGGCCTGGTGTGGTCGAACCTCGTCATGTTCGCGGTGGGGGGGCTGCTCATCTACCTGGCCATCCGCAAGCACTACGAGCCCCTGCTGCTCGTCCCCATCGGCTTCGGCGTCATCCTCGCCAACCTCCCGCGCGCGCTCCTCGCGGTCTCCGACGCCTACGCGCCGGGCTCCGGGGGAGGAGGGCCGCCTCTGCTGCAGCTCGTCTACGAGGCCGGCATCCGCACCGAGTTCCTGCCCCCGGTGATCTTCCTGGGGGTGGGAGCGCTCACCGACTTCCGCCCGCTACTCGCCCGGCCGATCACCTTCCTGCTCGGAGCGGCGGCCCAGGTCGGCGTGTTCGTCGCGGCCCTGGGCGCGAGCCGGCTCCTCGGCTTCGCGCCCGGCGAAGCGGCCTCGATCGGGATCATCGGCGGCGCGGACGGCCCCACCAGCATCTACCTGACGAGCATCCTGGCCCCGCACCTGCTCGGCCCCGTCGCGGTGGCCGCCTACAGCTACATGTCGCTGGTGCCCATCATCCAGCCTCCGATCCTGCGCCTGCTCACCACGCGGGCGGAGCGCGCCATCGACATGCCGCAGGCCAAGCCCGTCTCGCACGCGGCGGTCGTCATCTTCCCGATCGTCACCGCGGTGGTGACCGTGCTCGCCGTTCCCTCCTGTGCCGCGCTCGTCGGCATGCTGATGTTCGGGAACCTCCTCCGGGAGTCGGGGGTCACCGAGCGGCTGGGCCGCGCGGCGGCGGGCTCGATCATCGACATCGCGACCCTCTTCCTCGGCGTCACCATCGGGGCCACCATGGACGGCCCGTCCTTCCTGAACCCGCGGACCCTCTCCATCCTCGTCATGGGAGCGGTCGCCTTCGCCTTCAGCACCGCCGGGGGCGTGCTGCTGGCCAAGGCCCTCAACCTCGTCCTCCCGCGCGCGCAGCGGCTCAACCCCTGCATCGGCGCGGCCGGGGTGTCGGCGGTGCCCATGTCCGCGCGTGTCGTCCAGGACTTCGTCTCCGGGCAGACGAACGGGAAGGTGAACCCGCTGATGGCGGCGATGGGCCCGAACGTGGCCGGCGTCATCGGGACCGCGGTCGCGGCCGGGGTCTTCCTGATGCTGCTGCGCTGACGGGCGCCAGGAGCACGCGCGCCCCAGCGCGCCGAGCGCCGGCGGGAGGAGGCATGCCGGCCCGCTCCTGCATCGGAGAGGCTCTGCGGGAGAACGCACGCGTACGTACCACTGAGGACATATAATACGTATATGGCAAAGCTCACGCTGAGCGTGGACGAGAGGGTTGTGAAGGTCGCGAAGAGGTACGCAGCGCAACGGGAAACATCGGTGTCCCGTCTGGTGGAGGAGTACCTGGGGCTCCTGTCACGAGAAGTGGGCGCCACCGAGAAGACGCCGATCCTGGCGCGCGTGCAGGGCATCCTCAAGGGCAGCCGCCTCGACGAACGCGACTACCGCAGGCACCTGCGCGAGAAGTACCGTTGAAGCTGGCCTTCGACACGAACGTCGTCCTCGACGTCCTCCTGGACAGGGCTCCCTTTGCGGAGGCGGCTCAACGGCTCTGGGCGGCCGTCGAGACCGGGAAGGTGCGGGGCGTGCTTCCCGCGCACGCTCTGGCGACCCTGTGGTACCTGGTGGCCGAGGCCAGGACCGCCGCCTCCGCACGGAGCATCGTGACGCTTGTGACGAGCGTCTTCCGTGTGGCGACGGTCGACGAGGCTGTCGTACGGCGGGCCCTCGATCTCGATCTCCGAGACTTCGAGGATGCGGTGTGCGCGGCCGCTGCGGAAGCGGCAGCCTGTGACCTCATCGTGACCCGTAACGGGAAGGACTTTCGCGGCTCGCCGGTTACTGCCGTAGACCCGATCACTGCGCTCGCGATGATCGAGGGTAAAGGGGCGGCTGGGGTTTCGGAACGGCGGGCGGACGACCGGTCCCATCGGCGGAGGGGCGTGAAGGGACGTCGCGCCCGCCGGTGAGGCCTGGCCGTGGGCCCCGGGGCGGCCGTCTCCAGCCGATCGAGCCGCTGAGCGAGGGCACCACTTCGCCAGGATGTCGGGCCGCGGCGCCCCATCCTTCGTCGGCAACTGGAGGTACAGCGGCGGGTTGGTCGGGTCCGGGGACCAGGAGCCCGGGGGAAGAAGGACAGGGACGCGCTGTCGGTCGGCGCCTTCATGGCCGCGACCTCCTTCTCGAGATCCGCGGTCGGCGGCCCGGGACCGGTCCCGCGCGGTGCCAGGCAGCACGGGCTCATGATGTAGAGGCTGCCGAACACGTCCGGATGCTTCATGCCGATCCGCGCGGCGCCGTAGCCACCCATCGAGTGTCCGGTCAGGCCGCGGCTCGTGCGATCCGGGATCGTCCTGTAGTGCGCGTCCACCCAGGCGACGACGTCGTGGGAGACGAAGCGCTCGAAGTCGCCCGTGGTCACCGAGCTCGAGTACATCGAGCCGTTGTGGGCCGTCCTGGAGTCGGGCAGGACGACGATCATCTCGCCGGTCCCCTGGGCGAAGGCGCCCTCGATCGTCTGCGGAACGTGGATCTCGCCGGTCCAGTGCTCCGCGCCGATCGAGCAGCCGTGCAGCGCGTACACGACCGGCTAGCGCCGGGCCGTGTCCTTCGCGTAGCCCGGCGGCAGGAACACGATGGTGTCGCGGTCGACGGCGTTGCCCTCGAGGTTGCCTTCGAGGGCGGTGCCGTGGATCTTCACGTGCTCCACCGCAACCGCCCGGGCGCCCGGAACGACGGGCGGCACCTCGGTCTCCACCTGTGCGGCCAGCGGGGCCGCCCAGACGACGGCGAGCCCCAGCGCCATCACGCGAAGGGTCGTGGTGAGTGTCATCGCTCTTCCCCTCTCGAAGCACACGTTCTACCCTGCCTGCCGCGAGGACGTGGACGAGCACCTGGAGCGCTCGCGGAGCGAGCTCGAGAGCAAGCGCCAAGCGGCGCGCGACTCCGATCCGATGCCCACCCGTTGCACCCGGGCAAGGGCCGGGCCGGACCCCCCGCGTCCCGCCCTCGGGGCAGGATCTGGCTCCAGTGAGGCCACGGTGACGCTCCTCTCTAGCGCTGGATGACGAGAGGCCGCTCCAGGCGGACGGTCAGGACGGTGCCCGCCGGCAGCTCGACGTCGTCGCCCTTCGTGGCGGCGACGGCGCCTCCGCCACCGACGAGGATCCCGGCGATGGCCCCCTTCTTGCCTGCCAGGATCCCTCCCAGGACGCCGCCGATGACGGCGCCGATCCCGGCCTTCTCCGCCCGTTCGCCGCTCTCCTTGATCTCGGCCACGCGGCCCCGGATCTCGATGCGGGCGCCATCGAGGTAGACGGAGTGGAACTCGATCTCGATCCGGCCGGCTTTCGACGGGCGCTGCGCAGGCTCCACGTCCCGCACCACGCCCTGCACCTCGGCGCCGGCGGGAAGGGCGAGAGTGCCCTGCGCCCGTACCGGCTCCGCCACGGAGCCCTCCACCCGGTCCTCCCGCCGGGCGGTCCTCGAGGAGAGGGCGTGGACGAGCCTCACCTCGATCGACGTCCCCTCCGGCAGCCGCAGCTCCCGCGGCTCGTGCCCGAACGCGCGATCGATGTCGGCCCGCAGCTCGTCGACCAGGCGTCGCACCCGGGCGACCTCCTCGCGAGACAGGCCGGTTCCCGAGCCGCCGTCGCTCTGGTGGTGCTCCATCTTGACCTTGAGGTAGACGGTCTCCTCGCGGATCTGCTCCGCGCGGCTCCGGAACGCGTCCGCAGTGGCGTCGCCCGGCTCCAGTGCCGCGATCTCGCCGTCCAGGTTGGCGAGATCCTCCTGGAGGCGTTGGAGATCGTCCACGCCGGCGGTGTCGCGGGACTGGGCGGAGGTGGGCGCTCCGAAGACGAGGGGCAGCGCCAGAAGAGCGAAGACGGCGAGGGTTGGCTTCATCGAGCTCCCCCTGGAGGGACGGCGCGGTGACGTGATGCCGCCGCACACTCCATCACGGCCATCTTCGCACGATCCGCCGGCCGACGAGCGTCTTCGCGAAGTGTCCGCTCCGGCACCGAGCCTGGCCCCGGATTCCTGGCCCTCTCGGGGGCGGACCTCGAGGCGAAGACCGCGACCAGACCGTGTCGAGGAGAGGGCAGTCCTGCGGGGGCTGGTCCTTCGTCACGAGGGGGACTCCATGTGCACGAGCCGTTGCCCCGATGAGTCGGTCGGCGGGATCACGGGGAACGCCGGGCGGAAACTGAAAGGCCAGAGCAGCGATCTCGGAGGTGATCTCGAGGACCCTCGGCCCGGTGCTCTGGCAGAGGGACTCGAGGAACGCGGTCAGCCGAGCAGCCGAACAGCCCCGCCTTCCGAGCTCGCTCCGTGAGTCAGGCCGGCCGGTAGGTCTTCAGGAGAGCGGCCAGGGAGCCCCGGCTCACGGCGAGGACCTTGTTGACGGGGGGCGCGAGGCGTAGGTTCCCTCCCGAGTTCGTCGCCCGGATCTCCCGGACGCGGTCCGGGTTCACCGCGTGGTTGCGGTGGATCCTCACGAAGCCCAGCGGCCCGATCTGCTTCAGCACCTCTCCCAGGGAGCGGACGTCTCGCAGCGGGCGGGCGCTGCGCAGGCGGACGTCGGTTTCGTCGCCCCGGGCCTCGAGGTAGTAGATGTCGTCGGCGTCCACGACCCGCTGCCGACGTCCCGAGAGGTGCAGCAGCACCTTGCCCTGCCCCAGTGTCATGGCGAGCCATTCGTAACACATCCCCGGTGAAGTGTGGGAACAAGCGGCAAACTGAGGGAACAGACGACGAAGTGGGGGAACAGACGGACAAGCCGGAGGGACAAACGCCGGACGGTTGGGCCGAGCGCGGTCGCCGCCAGGTCACACCGCCGCTGCGAGCTGCTCGTTGGCCTTGTCCAGCGCGTCCAACGCTCGCTGGATCTCCTCGACCTCGCGGGTCTCGAAGAAGGGCTCACCGCACTGAGCGCAGACCCACGCCGGGATCGCATCCCAGTGGACATGGTAGCCCCGGCGATCGACGCCGGACTGAGCGGTCCCGTGCCCCATGCGTCCCTTGCAGTGAGCGCAGGTCATTCTTGGCCCGATCGGCGTGCCGGCGCCGGTTCCAGGGCGACGGGAGTCCGCCCGTGCAGCTGCCGCCAGAGCCTACCGGCCCGGGAGACTCGGTTCTCGCTGTCCAGAATCCAGACGCCCGGGCACGCCACGCCCTCGTGGACGCCCAGACCGCCCTCCAGCAGGCCAGAGGCGGCCGCGACAAGGCGCGGAAAGAGGCCGACCAGGAGCGCAAGGCCCTCCTGGCCCGGCTCGAGGACGTGGAGGACGAGCACGCCCAGCGCGTCAAGGACGCCCTCAGCCAGAAGGACTGGGGCCTCGAAGCCTCCGACAGAGCAGTCGTATACTTGGCACGTGACGATCAGCGAACGCGTCAAAGAGAAGCGATCGGAGGTCCTGCAAATCGCGAGCCGTCACGGCGCCCGCAACGTCCGCATGATTGGCTCCGTCGCCCGCGGTGAGTCAACGCCGGACAGCGATCTGGATCTTCTCGTCGAGCTCGAAGAGGGTCGCAGTCTGCTGGATCACGCAGCGCTGATACTCGAGTTGGAGAACCTCCTCGCCTGCAAGGTCGACGTCGCCACGGACAAAGGTCTCCGACCTCGGGTGCGGCACCGCGTGCTCGAAGAGGCCGTCCCGCTTTGAGGCGTGACCTCGAGCGGCTGGAAGACGTTCTCGAGGCCATCGAGCGCATTCAAGAGCAAACGAAGAGCGGGCGTGAGGTCTTCGATGGCGAACCGCTCGTCCAGGTGTGGGTAGTGCACCATCTCGAGATCCTCGGCGAGGCGTGTCGGGGCCTGTCCGCCGAACTGCAGAGCCGGCATCCCGAGGTTCCCTGGGGAGCGATCATCGGCATGCGCAACATCCTGGTCCACGACTACTTCGGCATCAACCTCGACGAGGTCTGGGCGGCGGTCGAGCGCGACCTACCCTCCCTGCGCGACCAGGTGCTTGCCATCCTGGAGCAAGAAAAGGGGGCGTCCGGATAGGAGAAGGACACGGGCCCCGAGGACGAGTGGTCCGCCTTCGTCCTGGCGGCCCAGCAGCCGTTGAAGTTGATCTCGGTGGGGGGCAACCGGTCGAGGGGACACCTACTGGCGTCGACTACCTCTGCTGGACAAGCAGCTCGTCTGCGAGGCGGCCTGGAACCGGATCAGGGAGCTTCCACCGGACGGTGATGGGCCTCTCGCCCCCCCAATCCTGGAACGTCACGTCGCCGCAGTAGACGAACGGCGCCGCTCCTCTACCCGAGAGCTTCGCCGTCTTCTTGACGAAGAGGTGGACCGCCGTCCCTTGCCTCTCGTGGTGCCGGATCATCTGGCCATGCTTGCTCTCCTGCACCGTCCGGTTCTGGCTCTCCCACTGAAAGAGCTCCGGCGACAAGAGGCGGTCCCGGTACGAACCCCCTCGCACCGCCTTCCTCCGCCGCCTCACCGCCCAGGGCTTCCGCGGCATCGGCCCCCGGGCCACCCTCGACCTCACCCCCGGCCCCGGCCTCACCCTCGTCGTCGGCCGCAACGGCTCCGGCAAGTCCAGCTTCCCCGAGGGCCTCGAGCTCCTACTCACCGGCGACACCTGCCGCTGGTCCCAGCGCAGCAAGGTCTGGCGCGACGGCTGGAGGAACCTCCACCATCCCCAGGCCGTCCTCGCCGCCGAGTTCGCCCCACCTTCCCGCACCGCCCCCGAGGCCCTCGGCTGGGAGACCCCCTCGAGGCCTCCCGCCCCTTCCTCTCGTACAACGAGCTCGGCTCCCTCCTCGACGAGGGCCCCTCCAAGCTCTACGACGCCCTCTCCAGGGTCCTCGGCCTCGACGCCCCCGTGGACGCCCAGACCGCCCTCCAGCAGGCCCGCAGCGCCCGCGACAGGGCGCGGAAGGACGCCGACCAGGAGCGCAAGGCCCTCCTTGGCCCGGCTCGAGGAGGCTCCCACTCTGACGCCGCTTGTCAGGGTGTACGTCCGAGAATGGCGATGTCGCGCGGGGCCGGTGGCGGTCAGACAGGCCGCCGCCACCGCGTCTTTCGTGAGACGGGCGGGAAGGCGGCCCGCCGCGGCTCCTATCCCTCCGAGGAGCGCCAGGGAAAGGAGTGCGCATGTTCGATCAGGCGGAGGAGTTTCGCGGAGGCCTTCCGACGAGGGTAGGCGAGCCGGTTCCGGAGAGCGCCGGCCCCGACGGGAAGGGACCGCGCCGGGCGGGGAAGTAGCCGTGGCGAGCCTGCCCCGCGCGACGCCGAGGTCGCAGCCGCCCCGGCTCAAGGCCGACCTCCGGGCCCGCGAGGGGAGCAAGCGCCGCGCGGTGGAGCTCTACCGTCGCCTCGCCGAGCACGACGAGGAGGACGACCACCTTCCGCGGGCGATCGCGGTCTGGCGCGTCGTCCTGCGCCACGACCCCGGGTTCTCCGGCGCACACTTCAGGCTGGGCGAGCTGTACGGACGCCAGGGCTTTCGGGCCGAGTCGCGGCGGCACTACGAGGCGGCGGTGGCGAATTTCGAGGAGCAGCGTCGTCCGTACGAGGCGTCCCTGGCGCGTCGCGCACTCGAAGCGACGCGGGAAGATGCGCCGGCCCCCGTCGACCCGGCCCATCAGAGCGCCGGCGAGGAGGACCTGCGTCGGCTGTCGCCCGACGACGAGGAGCTCGTCGCCGAGCGCCTGCCCCTCGTGGCCGAGGCTGAGAGACCCCGTCCTCCCGATACCGGGAGCGCGACGGCGGGCGACCTCCCCCTCGTCCCCGTGCCTCCGATCCTCCGGCACCACGTCGACGCTCAGCTTGCTCCCGAGGACTACCGGGCGCGGTACGACCTGGGCATCGCCTACCGGGAGATGGGGCTCGTCGACGAGGCCATCGCCGAGCTCCAGCTCGCGTCCCGCGACCCGGGACGTCTCCTCGACTGCGTGAGCCCGCTGGCCGACTGCTTCCTGGAGAAGGGTCTGCCCGCCCTTGCGGTCACGTGGCTCGAGCGGGGGCTCGCCGCCGGACCGCCGAGCGACGACGCGCGGCACGCCCTGCAGTACGAGCTTGGCCACGCGCTGGAGAGGGCGGGGGAGGCAAAGAGGGCACTCGAGACCCTCACGGAGCTCTACGGCGAGGCGGCGGGACACCGGGACGTGGCGGCCCGAGTCCGGCGGCTTCACGAGAGGTCCGTTCGGGCGGCACCTGCCGCGACAGCGAAAAGAGGGGAGTGAGCATGGACGCCCTCCGGCCTCTCCGGACTGACTCCCGGCTTCGAGGACACCGCCCTCGCGAAGGTGGTCCATGAGCGAGCGGGACGGACAGCCTCTCGCCGAAGGCCACGGCCCTCTGCTACCCTCCGAGGCGATGGCCAAGCCACGTGCCGCGAGCAAGCCGACGCCCGCCACCCGGCAGCTCACCACCAAGCCCCCCCTTCGGCGCTTCATGTGGGCCCTGGGCCGCCTTCGCGGCAACAAGCCGATCAAGGCCACGGACCTGGCCGAGGAGTTCGAGATCAACGTCCGCACCGCCTACCGCGACCTCGACTTCCTCCGCGACCAGTGGGGCGTCCCCCTCGAGTTCGACCGACAGAAGGGCTCGTACGTCCTCACCGAGCCCCTGGCCGAGCTGCCGCCGGTCGTCCTCAGCCAGGGCGAGCTCATCGCGATCTACTTCGCGGAGAAGGTCCTGGCCCAGTACCGCAACACCCCCTTCGAGCGTGACCTCGCCCGCGCCTTCGGGAAGATCCAGGAGCTCCTGCCCGAGCAGGTTCGCGTGTCGCCCTCGGACCTCGACAGCTACCTCTCCTTCGACCCGGGTCCCCTGCACACGCCCGACGCGGAGATCTTCCGGGAGGTCCTCAGCGCGCAGCGCGTGCGCCGGAAGCTCCTCGTCCGCTACCGCAGCCTGAGCGCCAACCGCACGCGGCAGCGACGGGTCCACCCCTACCACCTGTTCAACCACCACGGCGACTGGTACCTGGCGGCCTGGGACGAGCGCCGGAAGGACGTCCGCATCTTCGCCCTCCACCGCATCCGCCGCGCAGCCATCACCACGGAGCCGTTCGAGATGCCCGCGGGCTTCAGCTTCGAGAGGTACATGGAGGACGCCTTCGGCATCCAGAAGGGGGAGAGGGTGGTCGACGTCTCCATCCGCTTCGCCGTGCGCCAGGCCCGCTGGATCCGGGAGCGCAAGTGGCACCGGACGGCACGCGTTCAGGAGGAGATCGACGGCCGGATCGTCCTCCACCTCAAGGTGGCCGAGACCAGCGAGATCAAGCGCTGGGTCATGCAGTTCGGGAACGAGGCCGAGGTCCTGACCCCCGCCTCGCTCCGCCAGGCCGTCCGCGAAGACCTCCAGGCGGCGGTGAAGCTCTACCGCGGCCGACGCCCTCGCACCCGCTCCGAGGATTGACTCCCCGCCGCCAACCCTGACTCTCTGTGTCAGGGTCTCTCCCGCACACTCCAGGTCGAGAGATCGAGGCCCCGTCAGATGGAGCCGGGGCGGACGTCACGAGAGCGAGGGGCCGGAACGGGTGATCGGCCCAACGGCGAGGGAGGGGACATGAACGAGAACGAGTCGTTGGCGTCGGGGCCGGTGGCCTGGCTGGAGAAGCTGAAGCTCGGCAAGGCGCAGGTCCTCGAGCCGTACACGGTCTACCCGCTGTGCGTGGAGGAGACCGCCGCGCCCGACCCGGGCCTTCTGCTCACGCACCAGGCCATCGAGGCCCAGGTGCTGGAGATCCTCGAGAAGGGCGAGGGGGAGGTCCAGGAGCTCGAGGCCCTGAACAAGGGTGACCAGCCGGTGGTGATCCTCGAGGGCGACACCCTCGTGGGCTGCAAGCAGAACCGGGTGGTGGCCCGCTCGGTGATCCTCGGGAGGGGAAAGAGGACGCCGATCCCGGTGGGCTGCATGGAGCAGGGCCGCTGGTCCTGGAGGAGCGGACGCTTCGGGTCCGGGGCCATGCGCCTCGCGCCCTCGGTTCGGAGCGCCTCGATCCGGGAGGTCCGGGAGGCCAAGAAGCGGCGGATGGCGAAGGCCAGCCTCGACCAGGGTCGGCTGTGGCAGGACGTCGCGTGCTGCCTCGAGGTGCAGGAGGTCACCTCGGGCACCTCCGACTACCACGCCCTCGGACAGGGCCAGGAGATCGACGTGGAGGACGATCGGTTCGCCGGGGCGGGCCTGTGGCACGACGACCAGGTGGTGCACCTGGCCGTCTTCGTGCACTGACCGCCTAAGGCGGCGTGAGCTCCGGCCCCGGCGAGCGCCGGAGGCGGAACGTGAGGTCGTCGGCGCGTCCTTCCGGCCCGGCGGCGCTGCCGGCGACGATCGCCGAGGAGCTTCGCGAGGGGACCGTCCTATAATCGTGGCGAGATGGCTCAGCCACGGGTCCAGGTCGATCGTTCCGCGTTGGAGGGTTTCTGTCGTCGCCACCACATCCGGCGCCTCTCCCTCTTTGGCTCCGTGCTTCGTCATGACTTCGGGCCGGAGAGCGATATCGACGTCCTCGTCGAATTCGAACCGGGGCACACGCCCGGCCTCGCGTTCATGCAGATGGAGCGCGAGCTTTCAGGGCTCTTCGGAGGACGACAGGTGGATCTCGTGACCCCGCGCTTCCTGAACCACAGGATTCGCGACCGCATCCTCGCGGAAGCCCAGACGCAGTATGCAGCCTGACGACGCGGTCTACGTTGGCCACATGCTCGACATGGCGAAGAAGGCCGTCGACAAGGTGACGGGACTCAGCAGACAAGACTACGAAGAGGACGAGAATCTCAGGCTCGCGCTCGCCCATCTCGTGCAGGTGATCGGCGAGGCGGCGCGGCGGGTGTCGACTGAAACACGGGAGTCCCACCCAGGGATCCCATGGGTCGACATCGTCGGCATGCGCAGCAAGATCGTTCACGACTACATGAACGTGGACGAAGACATCGTTTGGGAAGTGGCGACCAGAGACCTCCCCGGTCTCGTGAACGCGCTCGAGGAACTGGTTCCCGGCGACTGAGCAGACGCACGTGGGCTATGCGGGCGGGTGGTCGCGGGCGCTCGCCAGGCTGTCGCAGACGCGGAGACCGGGCACGCGGGCGAAGTGGCGCACGCTGCCGGTCACCAGCTCGAGGTCGTGGAGGAGGGCGGTGGCGGCGATCTGGAGGTCGGCGTCGGCAAGCAGCTTGCCGGCCTGCTCGAGCTCGGCCCGGATCTGGCCGTAGACGCGAGCCGCCGCGAGATCGTAGGGGAGGGCGGTCACGGACGGCAGCACGCGCTTCTCGATGTTGCCCAGGTGCCGTTCGACGTTCTCCGACCGAAAGGCGCCCTTGTAGAGCTCGCCGACGACGACGGTGGACGTGTACTGGTCCGCCCGTGAAACCCCGCGGAGCCAGCCGACGTAGGCCGCGGCTGGCTTCTTCTTGAACACCTCCGAGATCGCGTCGGTGTCGAAGAGATAGGCCATCGGCTCTACCCCCGCGTCTTCGGCGCCGGACGGGGCCGCGACCGGCGGGAGGAGGCCAGGGCTTCGACGACCTCCTCCGAGTCTTCCCAGCCGCCGGCGAGCCCGGCAAGACCCGCCTCCGGGCCGGCGGCGCTCAGGCGCTCGATCTGACGGAGGCGTTCGGCCGAGACCAGGGCCGCGACCGGCTTGCCGTGGCGAGTGATCACGACCGCCTCCCCGGCCTCGGCCTTGCGCACGCACTCCGCGAACTCTGCCTTCGCGCGCGCCGCCGTCACCCTCGTAGCCATGGCCTCCTCTTGATCAGTCATATTGACTATAATGACCATAACTCACCTCGTCAATGCAGGGCGCGGCCATCAACTCATCCTGACCTGCCAGGGGGCAGGGAAGGTCCAAAGGCTCTGCGAGAGACCTGTCCGGGTGAGTGTCGCGTCCGTGCACCTGACACCCCTTGTCAGTGCCGCCCGCGCAGACTCGCTCCATGAGGCTTCGACGCGCGCTCTCCCCGGGAGGCCCGACCGCCCTGGCCGTCTTGTCAGACCGCGCGACGAGTGCCGTTGCCTGAGCAGAAGGCGCGCCGGCATCGGGCGGGCGCGGCCTCCCGCACGGCCTCTCCCTCCAGGTCGGGCGCGGAGCGAAAGGAGACAGACATGAGACCCGTGATGACGTTCCTCGCCCTCGTGGCCCTGGTCGCTCCCGTCCAGGCGGAGAGACTGACCGTGACGATCTCCTGGGTCGAGCAGGACGTGTACCACGCCGAGCACCCGACATCCGAGATCTATCTCTTCACGGAGGGCTGCCAGGAGGTCGTGCGGAAAGAGCCCGTCGTGCTGGACATGCAGGCGGGCCCGCCCGAGGTGGTCCGCCTCCTGTTCTACGGCGGCCAGGTCGAGTGCCGCGTCGTGAAGGCCATGGCGGACGGGCAGGTGGCGGAGGAAAGGACGCAGGCCGAAGAGGCGCGGGGGAGCCGGCTCTTTCAGGTGGCCACGACCGGAGGAGAGCCCGTCGAGCTCCATCCCACCGGCGACTTCACCCATCCGACAGCAGACTTCCCGATGCCCGAGAGGGTGGGGCCATTCCGGCGCGTGGCGGTGACCCGGTACGACGAGGCGGCCCGAGACGTCTCCGCCGGATACAACGCCGTGCCCGACGGCGAGCTCTCCCTGCCCATCGCCGCGACGCTCTACGTCTACCCGAACGACGCGGGCACCGACCTCGACGCGGGGTTCGAGGCGCTGCTGCGCGGCACATGCGCCCAGCACGCGGGTGCGAGGGTCGAGCTCCGGAAGAACATCCTGCTGGCCGAGGACCGCTTCAGCGCGCGCTACGCGGTGTTTGCCTTCGAGGAGCCTTGGGGCGGCCTGACCGAGAGCATCCCCCTTCGCTCCTACCTCGTGCTCTACCGGTGGGGGGGCTGGTGGGTGAAGTGGCGCGTGACCACGCCCGCTCCAGTGGACGGCCCCCGCATGAGGGCCATCGTCGAGCTCACCGAGAGCCTGGTCCCCCCGGTGGCCGGACCGCCTGGAGGCCCGAAAGGGGGGAGCACGCGCGGTGCCCAGCTTGCCTGTGGCTCATCCCGGACACAGATGCTCCCGTCAGTCCGGCATTGATGGGCGACCCGATAGCGGCCGTACGGAAGGATTCGGACGCCGGGGCTACGTCTCTCCCTTCTTCCGGTCCTCGGCGGGCACGTCGGTGTCGACGTTGAGCTGGTTCTTCACACTGAAGGACGGCGAGCTGAGCGCGATGTGCCCGAGCACGGCCTTCTCCACCGGGCTGTTGACCCAGCCGGCCAGGGTCACGTGGCCCCGGTCGACGAGGATGCGGATCGGGGGGTTGGAGCGGGCCCCGTACTGGACGAAGCGGGGGTCCCCGTAGATCCGCCGGGCGAGGGACCGGCGCAGGTCGGAGTCGAACTGGGAGAACGACTGCACGCCGATGTTGTTCTCGATGGCCTTGATCCCGGCGACCTCCGCCACCCGGCTCTCGATATCCGTCTTCTTCCAGGGATGGATCACCGAACCCTGGAGCAGCACGTGGCCGTCTCTCACGCCGAACTCGACGTAGTCGAAGATCTCGTAGCGCGGATAACGCAGGATCGCGCTGCGGATCCCCTCGACGATGTCGGCGTCCTTCACCGGCTCCCCGATGACGACCCGGATCCGGTTGTGGACGACCTTCGACTCCTTGCGCGCCAGCTTCTCGGCCAGGCGGCTGGCGGGCAGGTGGGTCGCGACTCCGGTGAGGGTGACCTCACCGCCCGAGACGGCGACCTCGACCTCGGCGTCCTGGGCGACGTTCTCCTTCTCGAAGCGGGCCTCGATGTCGCGCAGGATGGCCGCGTCGTCCGCGGCGAGGGCCGGCGTCCCCGTCAGGAGCACCGCGACGGCCGCCATGAGCGCGGCCCCATGAAGGCTGTGCTTTCTCATCAGACCTCCTCTGACCCCCGGGACGGGGGGCCACGCCTGCCTCACTATCAAGACGAAGGCCAGGTTTCCGAGGATGGTTCGCGCCCCGGGCTCCGGTGACAGGCTTTGACACGGCTTGCCGAACCGAGACGCCGGTCACGTTCTGTGAAGCGGTGGTCCTCGTCTTCAGGGGCGAACCCTGAGCCAGGCTCGGGTCAGTCCAGGGTGACCGAGCCCCTTCTCTCCGTGATCGTGTCCCACGTCGAGGACGACGACGACCAGGATCGGGGACGGCGGCGAACGACGCGGGCTAGCCACGGAAGAGCCCCACTGGCGCGGCGACCTGGAGATCGCCGGTCGCACCACGGCCGAGCTGGACTTCTCCTTCGACGGGATGTCCGTGTCCGCCTACGAGATGATCGTCGTGCCCCGGAACTGGGCTGATCCGGTACGGAGAGAGAAGGAGCTCTCCGCCCAGGCTCGGATCGAAGGGCTCGCCGGACGCTATCGCGCGGCCCTGGATGTCTGGACCGCGAGCGTCACCACGCTCGCGACCTGGCTCCGACACACCCCCGCAGAGACACCATCCTCGTCGGCCGGGCCTGGCCGCAAATCCGGGAAGCCCGACGCCTCATGACCCTCGACACCGCCCTCCTGGCCAGAGCGGGGGAGGCCGGCCTCAAGGATGAGTAACTTCCCTCCCTCTTGTCACGCTAGGATGAGTGTTGGGAGAGCCGATCCGTGGCCAATGCCCTGAAGGAAGTCTTCGAGGGGGCCTCGAGGCTGCCTGAGTCCGAGCAGGATTCCCTGGCGGCGGCGATCCGCGCCGAGATCGAAGCGGAGGCCGCGTGGGCCAGGCTGCAAGCCGACTCGGCAGGGACGCTGGAGACCCTCGCCGACGAGGCCCTTGCCGAACACCGCCTCGGTCGGACTCGACCTCTCGACCCCACCGACCGGTGCGCACGCTGACTACGGTCAACTGGTCTCCCGACTTCAACGCGACTGAAGCGAACGTTCACGGCCGCTGGCTCCAAGCCAGGAGCCGGGACTTGCCCCCCGCGGTAGGATGCTCGGGCAGAAGCGATGACGTCCCCCTTCCTGGAGCGCGCCGAGTCCGAGTGGATCGCCAGCAACGCGCTGGCGTTCGCCATCGAGGACCGCTATCCCGTCAGCCTCGGTACGTCCTGGCCCACACGCGCTGCAGCGCCGACAAGAGCGACCGTCTCGCCGCCTCCGACCACTTGAAGTGGTCCGCGGCCGTGGCCGCGACTGCGGTACCGAGCGATCTGGACCTCACGACCCGCGTCGCGGCGTGGGCCTATGGCCAGTCCGAGGGAGCCAGCGCCCTGGTGTGGAGCCACGGGCGTGACGGCATGGTCGGCCTGGATTCGCGCTGGCGGGGGCTACTCATCATATAGGGACGAGAATGTCGTCCTCCTTGAGCCCCGCGAGGCGGTTCACTCAGTCCGCCGACGGGGAGCGCGATACCGCGGGGCAGGGATCGGCTTGCCTTCGGCTCGGGCCGCCTCCAACCAGGCGCCCTTGGCCCGCTGCAACTCGGCCAGGGCGTCCTGAGGGCTCATGCCAGAGGCCGAGCAGGCCTCGAGGTCCGGGATGTCGGCGATGTAGCCGCCATCCTCGTCGCTCCAGAAGATGTTGATGTGGTAGTCCTTCACCGCTCAGCCCCGTATCTCCAGATTGTGTCGCTCCCGCGTGTCAGCTGGCCTCTGCAAGCGAGGCGTCGCAGATCGCCCGAGCCAGGAGAACAACATTCCGTCCCCTGTCGATGCAGGGGAGCTGGGACCGCTCCCCAGCCGTTCCTCTTGACGCGGCGCGGCGTCCCGTGGCCCACTTCCGTGCGTGTGCTTCCCCCAGCGAAGGCCTGCAAGATGAACTGCAGGTCCCTCCGTACGGGTCCATAATCAGCGCTGTGAATGACTTGCTGCATCAGCGGAGGAGCGAGATCGTTGGCCTCTGCCAACGCCACCACGTGCGGAGGCTCTCGGTCTTCGGGTCGGCGGTGCGGGAGTCCTTTGATCTCAAGCGGAGTGACGTCGATCTCCTTGTGGAGTTCGAGGACATGCCGCCTCGCGAGCGCGCCGATCACTTCTTCGGGCTACAGGAGGACCTCGAGGCGCTCATCGGGGTCCCTGTCGACCTGGTCGAGCCCGGCCCCATCCGGAATCCCTACTTCCGCGATGCCGTCGAGGCCAGCAGGATCCTGCTCTTTGAAGCGGCCTGAAGCCCGGAAGTACCTCTTCGACATGGCCGAGGCCTGCGGGCTTATCGAGACGTTCCTGTCGAGTAGGTCGTCGACGACTACAGACACGACCCGCTCCTGAGGTCCGGAGTGGAGAGGCAGTTCGAGATCATCGGCGAAGCTCTCGGCCGTCTGCTCGAGATCGCCCCCGAATCGCCTGATTCGTGGCTACGCCTCGGTGGCGGATGACATCGTGTGGGGCATCGTTGAGGGGTACCTCTCGAAGCTCAAGGAGCAGATTCAGCAGCTTCTCGAAGAGGAATAGATCCCTGCCCTGCCCTCCGGGCGGTGGGGGAGCGACATGGCTGACACGACTCTCCTCGACCTCGTCCTGAAGCGGCTGGAGGCCGAGACCCAGCCGGAGGACGAATGGTCCGCCCTCGTGCTGGCCGCCCTCGAGACCCCCGAGGAATCCGAGCAGTTCCTCGCCGACGGCAACGGTGCCACACAGAAACGCTCCCCAGGCAGAGCTCCGACCCAGGAATCCCCAGCACCCCAAGAGGCCCCCCGCACCGCCTTCCTCCGCCGCCTCACCGCCCAGGGCTTCCGCGGCGTCGGCCCCAAGGCCACCCTACCGCTGGCCCCAGCGCAGCAAGGTCTGGCGAGACGGCTGGGGGGCTTGGAGACGCAACGACACGCCCTGCTCAGCCGAGCTCAGGTCAGCTCGATGCGCCGTGCGCCGTACGTGCGCCGGATCCGGCGGGTGACGGGCCGCGTCAGCCCGCCGAACAGCCGGACGGCCACGTAGTACAGGTATCGAAGAGCGAAGCGATCCCTCCGCATGAGTCGGAGGAAGCACTCGTCGCACTGCGACCGCTTGAGGGGCAGATCGTCCGGGAGGAACTGGTACAGCGCGTCGTGAACCAGCGACGCGTAATAGGTCTTGGGTCGCCCCGTGCCTTCATAGACGGCGCCGTCCGGCGTGCCGACCAGGAGGTCCATGAAGCACACCTTCGGGGTGCATCCATCCCAGGCGTAGCCCTTCAGGACCGTGATCGTGCCATCCGTGGTGATCAGCAGCCGGGTCTGGCCCTCGGCGTCCTGGAACGCGACGTCGTGACTCACCGGAAACGGTGACGGCCAGACGAAGTCCTCGTCCAGTCGGTACAGCCACCGGACGGTGTCCCCACAGCCCATCGTCACTCTCCTGCCGGGGACCGGCTTGCCTTGGCATCGGGCGCGGCAGGCCGATTCTCGGCCCACCAGATTCGAGCCTGTTCGACACGACGCTGGGCCGTGATCACCAACACGCTCTCAGGCTCGGGATCGGGCACATAGACCACCCCGAGGTACCGGCCAGCCGCCGTCTGCTCAACGGCAATTCGGGCTCCCTTTCAGCTCGTGACGCTCCGTAGCCCGGTCACCCGTGAAAGCCCCATGTCCGGATCCCAGACCCAGTGAAGCCATGCCCGCTAGAGCTACAAGGTCCCCTCGGTTCAGTCGGCCTCGGCAAGCGAGGCGTGGGATATCGCGCGTGCCAGGTCGCGACTCGAGGCACCGAGAGCGAGAAGGGTCCGAATCAGGAGATCGAGTGACACAGACGGATCCCCGGCCTCCATCTTCGCGACGCGCGACTGGCTGGAACCGATACGGCTGGCGAGTTCCATCTGGCTCAGGCGCTGCCCTTGCCGCCGCTTTCGCAAGGCGGCGGCGAGACGGAGTCGGACCTCAACGTAGGCGGCCTCTTCGTCCGAGAGTCCAAGGAACTCCTGGACGGTCCCCACCTTCCAGCCCTTCTTCTCGAGTCGTGCCTTCTTGGCTCTGCGCATCGTGACACCCTCGCAGTGCCTGGAGGCGATTTCGCCAGCTTCGAGCAGGCGGCCTATCTCGACGCCTTCGGCTTCGCCTTGCGGGAAGGCCGAGGAGTACGCCCGCGGCCGCTCGACTTGGAGCTCGTTCCCGCCTGCTCGGTAACCAGTCGCAGGAACTCCGCGTCGGAAAGCCGCGTGGCCTGCAGGCCCCACTCGTGGAGACGGTCCACGTCGGGGCAGGCATCGATCAGAGGAACGACTCGATCGGCAATCTTCGGATGGTGCTCCCGCGTCAGCTTGCCGCAGAAGGCACGCGCTTCTTCGACCGCACCTTCCCTACGACCTGCCCTGACCGCTTCCGCCCACAGACTCGACGCCATGACCGTCTCCTTCGGGATCTCTCCCGCCAGCTCCCTCGCAGTGTACTTCTCGCCGCCGAACGCCTGCAATATGAACAACAAGTCCCTTTGTGCGGCCCCCTTCGTCTCGCGCTGGATCTTGCGCGAGGCCTGGCCGATGAGGGGTAGCGTTGCCCTCTCCGCCAGGCCCACGAGCGCCCGCGACAAGGCGCGGAAGGAGGCCGACCAGGAGCGCAAGGCCCTCCTGACCCGCCTCGAGGACGTGGAGGACGAGCGCGCCCAGCGCGTCAAGGACGCCCTCGGCCAGAAGGACTGGGGCCTCGAGGCCCTCGAAGCCGAGCTGACCGGATCACCGGCCACCCCGCAGCCCGACAGCCAGATCGACCTCCTCAAGCGCCTGGCCGCCCTCCAGCCCCCCGACAAGGACAAGGTCACCCAGGCCGTCCAGGCCCTCCGCGACGCCGACCAGCGCCAGAAAGCCGCCGCCCAGACGGTAGCGGGGAAGTCCGACCAGCTCGCCACCCTCCTCGACCACGCCCTCCGCTTCCACAAGGAGCACGGCGACGGCGACTGCCCCGTGTGCGGAAACGGGGCCACGACGGCCAAGGATCCACGCGACCGCCGCAGCGTGAACCGTTAGAATCGGCCGCTGTGGAACCCGAGCTGCAGGGCGAGGTCGACCGCTACGTGGGTACAGGAGAGCACGACAACCATCTCTTCTCCGGATGGCCTGGGGACGGTCTCGCCGCTCGTGCCCGTCACGGCCGCGAGGCACTCTCCGGCGCGCTTGTCGCGGAGGTCCGTAGACGAACTGGGCACGCAGAGGTGCCGGCTGAGCTCCTCGGTCTGGATGTGGCGGCTTTCGCGCGCGCCAAGCTGTCGCCCATGGTGCGAGGGCTCTTCCCGCGCGTGGAGCGAGACCCAGTGCTGGACCTCCTGGCGGGCTCGGTGGTCTTTCTCACTCCCACCAACCTCGAGCCTGTCCTGCGCCGCACGCGCTGGCTGAGTACGGCGTGGGACCTTGCCAACCTCTACCTCACCGGCTTCGGCGCCGAAGCGCTCTCCGAGGAAGCCGAGCCGATAGCCGGCCTGAGCGAGGAGACGACGTGCTACGTCTCCGTGGAGTACTTCACCGGCAGCGGCCGCTTCGAGGACTTCGTCGTGCACGAGGCCGCACACGTCTTCCACAACTGCAAGCGGCGGACCATCGGGTTGCCTCACACGCGTCGACGCGAGTGGCTCCTGAAGATCGCCTTCGCAAAGCGTGAGACCTTCGCCTACGCGTGCGAGGCCTACAGTCGCATCCTCGAGCTGGGCCAGCGCCCGGACGAGAGGCGGGCTCTTCTCTCCGAGCTGGAGCGAGAGCCGATGCCGGGGGCGCAGCGGTTGGATCCCGGTGAGTACGTCGACATCCTCCGTGAGGCCGTCGCCGCGCGGAACGGCTGGAAGCGGATCCTGGCACGCTGCGCCCCTGGGCGAACGACTCGCCGGCAAGGATCGACCAGTACCGCCGTATGACACGCGGAGCGTCGTGGTCCAGGGTCAAGTCGAAGCTTCAGCGCTTCAGCGCCCCAGAGCTCCCGAGCGTCATCCACGACCTCTACCGGGCGTCTCCGGAGAATCGACGGTTCCTACACGCGAGGTTCGTGCCCAGCACGGACAGTCTCGAGGACTACCGCAGACGCGTCGTGGACGCGATCTTCCCGGACCCCCTCAGCCGGAATCCGGTCCGCATCCGGGAGGCAGAGCGGCTCATCAGGCACTACCGGCTTTCGACCGGCGATCAGGCCGGTGTCGTCGATCTCATGCTCTCGATGGTCGAAGCCGGCACGGAGCAGGCCGCGGACCTCGGGTATGGCGACGATGCGTACTTCGGGTCCCTCGAGCGTGTCCTGAGATCGGTCGTCGAGGTGCTCCCGTCGCTGCCGCGGCCGACGATCCCCTCGATCGAGCTGCGTCTGCGAGAGCTGGCCCGACGAGCCGAGGCGATCGGGTGGGGTTACGGAGACACCGTACACACGATCACCGAGCCGATCGTCTCGCCAGGCGCCAAGCCCCGAGCGCGGCGGCGGGGTGGCCGCGTGTGATGTGGCCCGCCCCGCCAGCCAGGCCCGAAGGCCCCCGCCCTGAGCGGGAACTGCAGCGGGCGGTCAGCATCCTCCAGCCCAGAAGCGGTACGCCTCGATCCACTCGGCGCCGTCAGGGGCCGGCGAAGACAGCGGCAGATCGAGGATCGGAATCACCTGGCGATACCGACCGCGCGTGCAGATCGCGACGATCTCGTCGCGCTCGGTCAGATCGACGCCTCTGACGGTCACCGCCACACCGAGGACGGTCGTCTCGAAGGGCACCGCAAGGTGCTCCTCGATCGCCGTGTAGAAGCCCCCGACCTGCTCTGATTCGCCGTAGGCATCGACGATCGCCTCCTCGATCATCTCGCGGAGGCGGGCTGGACCGAGGGAGCGCCGCCTCACTCTCGCCCGCGACTTCGGTGCCTTCCTGCCTCCCAAGTCCACACCTCAGGAGGCTGCGGTCGGGCTGTCGCGGCCAATGCACTGGTGGATCTCGCGCAACCACCGGCGCGCCCCTGGGGTCCAGATCAGGCGGGCCACGAGTCGATCATGCGCTTCATCTCCTCGTCAGAGATGACTCGTCCCGCGTCCGCGTCGGCAGGACCGCGCTCCACCATGCGGTTGAAGACGAGCTCCTCCAGTATCTCGTCGTACGTGCTGTCTTCAGGCATGCCGGAAACGACCTCGACGACGGCTTCCTTCGCCCTGCGTGCGGGCTCAGCCATGTCTCCCATCCCTAGCCGGGCCAGGGCGTGACCGCCACGAGGGCTGCTGATCTGGTCGCGGCGCGTAGGCATCGGCAAGATGGCGGTACTTCTCGGTCGACACGTCGCCGAAACCTGCCGGGACGCTCCCAGCGATGGAGATGAGCGACGTGTACGACCCCGGGCGCGACGCCTGTTCCGCATCAGCGTTGACCAGAGAGCGCTCCACTGCCTCCAGCAGCCGCAGCCGGTCGGCCTCCGACAGCTCGTTTGCCTCTTTGATCAGCTTCTCAATCTTGGTCATCGTCGCAACCCTGCCAATGCTCTGGGCCTATCTCCGATGCCTTGCGATCAGCTCACGGACGGCGGGTACCAGTTCTCGAGGGACCGAAACCAGGGGCTGGTCGGGAGACCCGTACGCAGCCTCATCCTCGGCAACGGCCTCCATCTCCGTCTGCGTCTCGTAGTGCGCAAGGACGCGCTGAACGCGCTCTTCATCCCAGCCTGGCGGAAACCTGCTCTGCTTCGTGTTCTGTGGGGTTTTCGTGCCCGCCTTCGTATGTAGGGCCGGTGGATCCTGCTCCTCTGGCCAGGGTCTGTCTATGTCGACCGCTTCGGCTTCGCCTTCCGGGAAGGCCGAGGAGTACGGCCGCGGCCGCTCGGCCTCGACACCGATCCCGCCTGCTCCGTGACCAGCTTCAGGAAGGCGGAGTCCGAGAGCTCGGGTGCCTGAAGAGCCCACTCGTGCAGACGCTCGAGATCCGAGCAGCGTTTGATCAAGGTGCTCAGGCGCGCGGCGACGGCGGGGTGGTGCTGTGTCGCCAGGTCGAGGCAGACCTCCCGAGCGCCTTCCACCCGACCTTTCTTCCGTCCTTGGCTGACCGCTTCCGCCCACAGACTCGACGCCATGACCGTCTCCTTCGGGATCTCTCCCGCCAGCTCCCTGGCAGTGTAATCCTCCCCAGCGAACGCCTGCAATACGAACAACAGGTCCCGTTGTGCGGCGCCCTTCGTCTCGCGCTGGATCTTGCTCGCGGCCTGGCCGATCAGGGGGAGCGTGGCCTTCTCCGTCAGGCCAATGAGCGCGGCCGCCCCCGGGCCTAGCCTCAACGCACGGCGCGGGTCCATCTCCCACAGCCTGACCACGTCGAACCGGCGCTCGTGGACGACGCGGCCGCCCAGGATCTCCCGATACGCCAGGTTCCGCGGCCCCGACTTCTTCAGGAGAATGACCGTCGTCAGCACCGGCATCTGGAAGTGGATCGCCAGCCGGGTGGCGTACTCGAAGCACCGCAGCGCGAGGTTCCCCTTGTACCTCATCTCGAACTCGAGGTGCCGGATGTACCTCTCTCTCCCACGGCGCAGCTGAACGACCGTGTCGACCCTGCGGCTCAGGGACGTCACCTCCACCACGTCCGTCGAGACGAGACGGGCTCCAGCATCTCCGGTCAGGCCCAGCAGGTCCCGTGGCCGCAGCCGAAACAGCTTCTTGAGGGGTCGATCCGCATCCACGGGGAGGAGCGTACCTCGGCGAAGGGACAGCGAAGGTCCGAAACGGGCGACTTCCTGACGCCCGATGTCAGGCTGTCTCCTGCGCCCTCGGACAGTGGCACTCGGCTGCTTGGCAGTGGTGACCTCCCCGCGTCTGGATCCCGGACCGGCCAGGCCGGACCCCAGGACACATGGTGCTTCGAGGTCCACGCCGAAGTCGCTGGAGAAATGAGAGTAGCGTCAGTCCCCGGCCGATTCAGGGGGTGGCACGTGATTGGCAAAAGGCGTATACCTGACACGCGTCCGGGCCGAGCACCGGACACCCCTCGGAGGTCTGCCCCTTGAGCGACACCACCCTCCGCGACCTCGTCCTGGCCCGCCTCGAGAAGGACACGGGCCCCGAGGACGAGTGGGCCGCCCTGGTCCTGGCGGCCCTGGAGAGCCCGGAGGAGCTCGACCAGCTCCTCGCCGACGGCAACGGCGCCGCCCAGAAGGCCTCCCCAGACAAAGCCCCAACCCAGGACCCCACAGCACCCGAGAAGCCCCCCCGCACCGCCTTCCTCCGCCGCCTCACCGCCCAGGGCTTCCGCGGCATCGGCCCAAAGGCCACCCTCGACCTCACCCCCGGCCCCGGCCTCACCCTCGTCGTCGGCCGCAACGGCTCCGGCAAGTCCAGCTTCGCCGAGGGCCTCGAGCTCCTCTTGACCGGCGACACCTACCGCTGGTCCCAGCGCAGCAAGGTCTGGCGCGACGGCTGGAGGAACCTCCACCACCCAAAGGCCGCCCTCGCCGCCGAGTTCGCCCTGGAGGGGGAGACGGGCGCCTGCACCCTGGCGCGCGAATGGGCGGACGGGGCCGAGCTCACCGACGCCTCCACCTGGGCCCAGGTCCACGGCCAGCCCCGCACCGGCCCCGAGGCCCTCGGCTGGGAGACCCCCCTCGAGGCCTACCGCCCCTTCCTCTCGTACAACGAGCTCGGCTCCCTCCTCGACGAGGGCCCCTCCAAGCTCTACGACGCCCTCTCCAAGGTCCTCGGCCTCGACGCCCTCGTGGACGCCCAGACCGCCCTCCAGCAGGCCAGAAGCGCCCGCGACAAGGCCCGCAAGGACGCCGACCAGGAGCGCAAGGCCCTCCTGGCCCGGCTCGAGGACGTGGAGGACGAGCGCGCCCAGCGCGTCAAGGACGCCCTCAGCCAGAAGGACTGGGGCCTCGAGGCCCTCGAAGCCGAGCTGACCGGATCACCGACCACCCCGCAGCCCGACAGCCAGATCGACCTCCTCAAGCGCCTGGCCGCCATACAGCCCCCCGACAAGGACAAGGTCACCCAGGCCGTCCAGGCCCTCCGCGACGCCGACCAGCGCCAGAAAGCCGCCGCCCAGACCGTAGCGGGGAAGTCCGACCAGCTCGCCACCCTCCTCGACCACGCCCTCCGCTTCCACAAGGAGCACGGCGACGGCGACTGCCCCGTGTGCGGCAACAAGAACGCGATGAACGAGGCGTGGCACCAGGCCAAGGCGAAGGAAGCCGAAACCCTCCGACAGGCCGCCAAAGAAGCCACCGAAGCCCGCGAAGCCCTGAAAGAAGGCGGAGACCGAGGCCCGACGCCTCATCGAAATCGACACCGCTCTCCTGGCCAGAGCGGGCGAGGCCGGCCTCAAGGATGAGTAACTTCCCTCCCTCTTGAAGTCACGCTAGGATGAGTGTCGGGAGAGCCGATCCGTGACCAATGCCCTGAAGGAAGTCTTCGAGGAGGCCTCGAGGCTGCCTGAGTCCGAGCAGAATGCCCTGGCGGCGGCGATCCGCGCCGAGATCGAAGCGGAGGCCGCGTGGGCCAGGCTACTCGCTGCCTCGGCAGGGACGCTGGAGAACCTCGCCGACGAGGCCCTTGCCGAACACCGCTCTGGCCGGACTCGACCCCTCGACCCCACCGATCGGTGAACTCTCGCACCACGGAGCGCTTCCGACGCTCCTTCGACCAGCTGCCGGAGCACATCCAGCACCGGGCGAGGCTGGCATACGACGTCTTCCGCGACGATCCCTACCATCCGAGCCTTCAATTCAAGAAGGTCCATGCCACACGGCCGATCTTCTCGGTGCGCGTTGGGTTGGCCTATCGGGCGCTCGGGATCCGCGAGGGCGACGCGATGATCTGGTTCTGGATCGGCTCGCACGCTGACTACGACCAACTGGTCTCCCGACTTCAGCGCGACTGAGGCAAACGCTCACGGCTTCTGGCTCCAGGCCAAGAACCGGGACTTGCCCCCCGCGGTAGGATGCTCGGGCGGAAGCGATGACATCCCCCTTCCTGGAGCGCCCCGAGTCCGACTGGATCGCCAGCAACGAGCTGGCCTTCGCCATCGAAGACCGCTATCCCGTCAGCCCCGGCCACGCCCTCGTGGTCCCGCGGCGTTTGATCGCGACCTGGTTCGAGGCCTCCCGGGAAGAACGGCAGGCCATCTTCGACCTCGTGGACGAGGTGAAGCGCCTGCTCGACGCCGGGACCCCGCCTCCCGACGGCTACAACATCGGCATCAACTGCGGAGCCGCCGCCGGACAGACGGTCATGCACCTCCACGTCCACGTCATCCCGCGCTACCAGGGCGACGTCCCCGACCCGACCGGCGGCGTCCGCCACGTGATCCCCGGGAAGGGGAACTACCTGGCGGGGAAGTGATGCCCATCCCTGAGCCCGAAGACCAGGTCCAGTTCCTCTTCAAGATCCAACGCCTGCTGTCCGAAGGCAGCTTCGTGGCGACCTACAAGTACGCCCTCCTCCTCTCGCTCGCGGACCTCGCCGTCGAGCGGGGCGACGACGACGACCGCGGAGCTCTCTCTCGACACCCTGGACCTTGCCGAGAAGTTCGTCGAGCTCTACTGGCGCCAGGTCCTCCCCTGGGTGCCCCAGGGGCCCGGGCCAGCCACGACGCCTCCACCAGAACACCGGGCGCGAGGCGGCCATCCTCCGCCATCTGGCCGAGGCCCACGAGCGGTGGCAGGGTTCGCTCCCGCACCTGAAGAGCGACAAGAAGGCCTGGAGGACCCTCCTCCAGGACGTGGCGCGGGTCATCGAGGTCATGCCCCTCTGGAAGCTCCAGACCGTCGGGCGCCAGCAAGCTCGACTTCCTCTATCCCGAACCTCGGCCGGGGCAAGCGCTTCCGCCTCCGGGGGGAGGCGGTCTACTGTTTCCGGCGGTTCCGCGACCTGATCGGCGACATGACCGAGGCCGCGTGGGCGCGCTTCGTCCGCCGATTGCCCGGAAACCGCGCTCTCCTGGGCGATTCGCAGGACCTGAGGGAGTTCCTGTTCGGCGCCGACCGGACAGCCCTGGTCAAGGTCCGCTCGCTCCTGCGCGAGCTCGACGGCACCCACTGCTTCTACTGCGGAAGCCGCGTGCGCGGGGAGGCCGCGGTAGATCACTTCATCCCCTGGTCCCGCTATCGCCTGGACCTGGGCCACAACTACGTTCTGGCCCACACGCGCTGCAACGCCGACAAGAGCGACCGACTCGCCGCCTTCGACCACTTGAAGAGGTGGCACGGGCGGAACAGGGCGCCCGAGTGGTCCGCGGCCGTGGCTGCGAATGCGGTACCGAGCGATCTGGACCTCACGACCCGCGTCGCGGCATGGGCCTACGACCAGGCCGAGGGAGCCAGCGCCCTGGTGTGGAGCCATGGGCGTGACGGGATGGTCCGCCTGGATTCGCGCTGGCGGGGGCTACTCATCACATAGGGACGAGCACACCACCTCGACCCGCAGCGAATGGTCGACATGGGTGCGCACCGTCGCCCGCTCCTGTGGCCGCATGGAGTACCTTCTCACCGGGCGGGACGTTGGATGAGCCGACGACGGGGGCTAGGGAGCGCGCTCAGGATCAGACCGCAGGCGCACGCTGCAGACGTCTACTTCCGATGCTTTGCGATCAGCTCGCGGACGGCGGGTACCAGCTCTCGAGGGACCGAGACGAAGGGCTGGTCTGGAGATTCGTATGCAGCCTCGTCCTCGGCAACGGCCTCCATCTCCGTCTGTGTCTCGCAGTGCGCGAGGATGCGCTGATCACGCTCTTCGTCCCAGCTCCTCATCGACGCGGACGGAGCGAAACAGGACAGGGTCGTGCTTGAGCAGATCGAAGATCGGCCCCGTGAGATAGGGCTCCATGTCGAGCGTCCGTTCGGACCCATCCGTGAACTCCAGCCGGAGCGTGAAGCCGTCCAGAGGGGTCACCTCCTGCACACGGACCATGGCCGCCTCTTCAGGCCGTCTGCCGGCGTGGGGCCCGATACCGCGGAGCCGGCACCGGCCTACCCTCGGCCCTCGCGGCTTCGAGCCAAGCCTCCTTGGCCCTCTCCAACTCGGCCAGGGCTTCCTGTGGAGTCGCGCCGAACGCAGAGCAGGCGTCCAGGTCCGGGATGTCGGCGATGTAGCCGCCATCCTCATCGCTCCAGAAGATGTTGATGTGGTAGTCCTTCACTGCTCAGCCCCGTATCGTCAGATTGTACCGCCCGGCCAGCCGCAGGAGCTGGCGAATCTGGTAGGCCTTGGCCATGCCGCGAACGTCCTGCAGATTCAGCAGCTCCGGCACCCCGCGGCAGGTGAAGATGTGATGACTTCCGCTCACCCGGCTCAGACCGAAGCCCGACGCCTCATGACCCTCGACACCCCCCTCCTGGCGAGAGCCCACGAAGCCGCCCTCCAGCAACAAGCCGACGCCGTCCTGAAGTGTCATCCCGAGCAGGGCGCACCTGGGCCGACGCCCGAGGGATCTACGGCAACCCCAGAAGGCCTCGCCAACGCCATCGAATCCCTCAAGAACCTCAAGTCCGATTTCCCCATCCACCTCGGTGGCTCCGGCAAGGCCCGCAAGGTCGAGCTCCACGTCACCGTCGACGGCCAGGAAGGCGCCGCCCTCGGCGTCATGAGCCAGGGCGAGCTCCACTCCCTTGCCCTCAGCCTCTTCATCCCCCGGGCCACTCTCCCCGAGAGCCCCTTCCGCTTCGTCGTCATCGACGACCCCGTCCAGTCCATGGACCCCGCCCGCGTGGACGGCCTCGCCCGCGTCCTCCAGGCCGCCAGCCAGGACCGCCAGGTCGTCGTCTTCACCCACGACGACCGCCTCCCCGAGGCCGTCCGCCGCCTCGACATCGACGCCCCCGTCATCGAGGTCACCCGCCGCGAAGGCTCCCTCGTCCAAACCCGCCGCTCCAAGGACCCCGTCTCCCGCTACCTCGACGACGCCTTCGCCCTCGCCAAGACCGACGACCTCCCGCCCGACATCGCCCGCCGCGTCATTGGGGTGGCTGACGGAGAACAGCGCAAAGAGACCCGGTAGAATCGCCAGCCACCAGGACCGAGGGCCACACGCCGGCTCCGAGGCTGGGACCGGATCAGCTCTCGTCGTCGGTGAAGCGACGGATGCTCGCGGCCTTCGACGCCGGGCGCGGGGCGGGCCTGCTCCACCTGGGCGCCGGGGAGATCGAGACCGACCTGCACCCCACGCTGGCCTACTGGCGCGACTTCGGCCAGGCCTTCGTGGCCCGGGCCTGCGCCGCCACCGACCCGGCCGACCCGAAGCACCTGGAGCTGCCCGAGCCCGACCCCGACGAGCTGGCGGCCTTCGCCCAGGCCCCGCCGCCGATGCTCGGGGCCGAGCTGATCGGCGAGCCACCGGCGAAGCGAAGCCGCCGCCGGTCCGCGTCGGGCTCCAGGCCCGCCGGCGCGGGGGCCAGGGCAGAGCCCCGGAGCGGCCGCAAGAAGCAGAGGCCAGCCGACTCGGCAAGGAGGGCCGTGCGGAAGAAGTGAGGCCGAGGTGACGGCGCGCTATCATCGCGTCCCGGCGGGAGGGAGACGGCATGACCGACGAGCCCACCGAAGACGAAGGAAAGGCGACCGCGGCCTTCATCGGGCGGGCCGCCGCCGAGGCGATGCGGAGGGAGGACTTCGCGGCCTTTCGCGCATGGGTGGAGCAAGAGCTGCCGGACGGGCTGCCGGGCCTCGTGTCGGAGGCGGGGAACGAGGAGGGCCTGAGGGCGGGGGCAAACGCGGTCGCGACGACCGTCTGGAACGCGTCCCCGCTGCCGTCGAACGGGTACCGCCCGCGCCCGCTGCCCCCACCCGGCCGCAACGACCCCTGTCCCTGCGGCTCGGGACACAAGTTCAAGAGGTGCTGCGGCCGGGTCGCGCCCGCGTGGCCCTCCCTGCCCGAGGAGGACCTGTGGGGCCTCCTCGTCCCGCACCTCACCAGGGCCGAGCTGCGCCGGTTCGCGAGCGATCCAGCGCTGCCGCCCGGGCCCCTCGGCCTCCTCGCCTTCGAGATGAACCACCGCGGCCAGGCGCGGGCAGCCCGGACCGCCCTCGCCCGCCGCCTGGAACGGGTGGAGGATCTCGACGCCCGCCACGAGCCGGCCCTCGAGGCATTCTTCGACCTCGAGTCCGACGCCCGGGACGTCGAGGACTTCATCCCCTGGGCGTCCGGGTTCGCCGATCGGCTGCCCCGGCCCCTCGATGCCGTCGCGTATCGGTACCTGGTCACAGCAGCGCTGTCCATCCAGCGAACCGACGTCGCCCACCTGCTCCTCGACCGCCTCCGCCAGTCGAGGGCCGACGATCCAGCCCTCGGACCTCTGGAGGTCATGACCCTGGTCGCCGAGGGGGAGCTCGAGCGGGCGTCGGGACGCGCCCGCTTCTGGCTCGCGAAGCTGCGGCGGCGCGGGTTGGACGAAGAGATGCCGGAGGCGGTCGAGATGCTCGAGGGCGTGGCCCGCGATCCCGAGCAGGCCGCCCGGGAGCTCCGGGAGGCGGGCGCGCCGTTCCTGGGGGAGCTGGCGCAGCTGGTGGAGAAGGCCGCGGGGCGGCGGGTGCGCCCCTACGTCCTCTCTCCCGCGGACGCGGAGGCCGTGTTCGACCGCCCTCCACCCGGGGCCCGGGAAGCCGAGCGGGCGTGGCGGGCGGCGTGGCCCGAGGCCAAGCCGTTCCTCGTGTCGCTCGACGTCGCCCTCGCCGACGAGGTCACGGAGGAGCCGGAGGGCTGGCTCGACGTCCTCCGGAAGCAGCCGGAGGCGCTGGACAGCCTGGACGTCCTCGACGACCTCGCGTTCCTCGCCGGCCCCGCGGCCCAGGACCTCGACCCCGGCTGGGACCGCTCGCTCCTCGGGCCGCTCCTCGACCGCGCGGCGGCCATCGTCCGGGTCTCGATGGCGGCCGCCCCCGGAGCCGAGCGGATCCGGTGGGTGTACCTCGAGAACCGGCCGGCCCTGCGCCTCCTCTCCCGCCGCGCCTACCGGCTCTCCGACGAGGAGCACGAGGACGAGGCGGCGGCGGCCCTGGAGCAGATGCTCGCCTGGAATCCCGACGACAACCACGGCCATCGCGAGTGGCTCATCAACCACTACCTGCGCCGGGGAGACGACGCCCGCGCCCTGGCCGTCGCCGATCGCTTCCCGGACGATGGCCTCGTCGAGACCCGCTTCGGGCGCGGCCTCGCGCTCTGGCGGCTGGGCCGGCGGGAGGAGGCCGGGAGGACCCTCGCCGACGCCGCCGCGGACCGGCCCCTCGTCGTCGAGGCCCTGCTGGCCGAGGAGATGGCGGCGCCCGACCTCGACCCCGGCTTCGTGACCGCGGGAGGAGAGGACGAGGCGTGGCTCTACCGCGAGGGGATGCGGGAGACCTGGCTGGCGACGCCGGACGCCCTCTCATGCCTGCGCGCCCTCCCGAAGCCGGCGCCACGCCGCCGGCGAAGGAGGCGCCGCCGGCCCTGAGCCGGCGTCTTCCGGACCTCGGGCCTCACACCCCGGGCAGGCAGAGGCAGGGCGACTTGATCTGGATGTCGGCCCTCTTCCAGACCTCGTCGAACCTCTGCTCGGCCGCTTCGGCCTCGGCCGTCTTCCGCTGCAGCTGCAGCGCCCGGTGGAGACCGTACAGCCCCCAGCCGTTGTCGGGCAGCTTCGCGAGGTCCTCCCGGAACACGGCCTCCGCCTCGGCGAAGCGGCCGGCCTGGAGGAGGGCGGCGCCGTACGCGTGGCGCACCGGCTGGATCCAGTCGGGGGGCTCGTCGTAGCGGAGCTGATCCTCGCGCTCCACCGCCTCGGCCAGCGCGGCGAGCCCCGCGTCCGTCTCTCCCGCGCGGTACAGGATCTCGCCCTCCATCAGGCGCTCGGCCACGTCGAGGACGTCGGACGCGGAGTTGTTCCCGAAGAAGGCCTCTTCCGGCACCCGGCCCCGGGCCTCGAGGAACGCGGCCTGCTCCCTCCGCGCGGAGGGCACGTCGTCCTTCGCCGCGTGGGCGACGGCCCGGGCGTAGTGCTGCAGCGCGCGCGAGATCGGGACGAAGTCGGGGAACGCGGGCTCGGCCAGGATCTCGTCCCACCGGCCGAAGCGCATGAGCACCTCGAGGGGCATCGCCATGAAGCCGTCGGCGAAGGGGTTCTCCCGGAAGAACTCCAGGGGGATGTCGGCGACCATCGCCCGGATCGTCCCGAGGGCCAGCTCGCTCTGGCCCGTCATCATCGCCCCGTAGGTGAGCATGTGGTAGTTGTGGGCCATGTACAGGCGATAGAACCCCTGCTCCGGTGCCTGGGCGGCGTAGCGGCGGTCGGCCTCGATCGCCTTCGTGTTCGCCACGACCGCCTCCTGCCAGCGGCCGCGACGCACGTCCACGTGGGACGGCATGTGCACGAGGTGTCCGAGGCCGGGCTGGAGGTCCCGCAGCGTGTCCGCGGCACCGTCCGCCCTCTCGGGATGCGCCGAGGCCTCCACCGAGTGGATCAGGAGGTGGTTCGCGAGGGGGTGCCTCGGGTCGAGGGCGAGGACCGCGTCGAGGGTCGCGAGGAGCTCGTCCGTCCCGGGCTGGGGGGACCCGTCCGGCAGCCAGAGGTCCCACGGTCTCAGGTCGGCGAGCGACTCGGCGAAGAGCGCGCCCACGTCGGCGTCCTCCGGGAACTCGATCCACACCGCGCGCATCTTGTCCGCGAAGGCCTGGTCGAGGGGCGCGCGGTCCTCGGGCTGCGGGTCCGCGTAGCGGGCGGCCAGGGCGTCGACGAGCGCCTTCTCGACGGGGCTCGCGCCGGACGCGGCCGCCGTCGCCTTCCCGAGGGCGTCCCACGCCGCCGAGGCCCGCTCCTCCGGCACGACGGGGTTGTTGATGTGGGGGCCGTTGGCGTAGGCGATCCCCCAGAAGGCCATCGCGCACCCCGGGTCGAGCTCCCCGGCGCGACGGAACGACCGGATCGCCTCGTCGTGGTTGAAGGCGTAGAGAAAGGCCAGCCCCTGGTCGAAGTAGCGCTGCGCCTCCGGCGAGCTCGTCGTCACCTCGCGTGAGAGCCCCCCCAGGCCCTCGTAGAGGGGCACGGGGGCATCGGCCGCGGCGGCGGAGCCAGCGACGAGTGAGGCCACGAGCCCGGCAGACAGCACGATCCAGCGAGTCCGCGTCATCGAAACCTTTCCGCGGGCGGACGCATCTCCGCCTGCTCGCGCGCCGCCGGGGCCGCGCCTTTCACTTCCTGGAAATGGAATCCTCTGGCGCGAGATTACACCCCCCCGTGGCCGCGCGCCAGCGGGCTCGAGCTCACGATCCGCCGGCGCCGGCCGCGGCGGAAGGTCCCGTCCCAGCCGGACGAGTCCTCCTCCCGCGTACGGCGCGCCTTCTACGAAGCAGCGGCGTGCTTCGATGATGTCGCACCGTCGACGCTCGCGTCCGATCAGGTGGTGATGGGCGTGAGCATCCCGAAGCTCGGCTGGACCGAGGCGTGCGCGGTGGAGCTGGGTGAAGCCGGGCCGGGGTACGGGCTGAGCCTGTTCCGGTCGCTCCGCGACTACCTGACCCGCTCCACGAGCCGACACGCCGTCATCACGGAGACTCCAGCGGCGCGGGCGAGCTCGGAGGCGCCTTGGTAGCCCCCGCGAGGAGCCGACAGAAGCTGACTCGGCAGCTGAGGATCTGCTTCGCGGCGCGGGGAGCGATCCTGGGAGCGGCCGCGTCAAGGACGCCCTCAGCTGACGTCCATGAAGTCCGCGTGGCGGCCGGGCTGGTCGTGAGTGGCTCCCCGGCCTATGGCTCGAGCATCCCGTGCATGGCGAGCCAGCTCACGAAGGCATTGAACCAGCCGGTGCTGGTGGTTTCCTTGGGGTACATGCCGAAGCCGTGACCGCCCTGTTCGTAGAGGTGGAACTCGGCGGGCTTGCCGGCCGCACGCCAGCTGTCGATCAGCCCGAAGCCGCCATTGGCGAAGAAGGGATCGTCGGCGGCGAGCGCGACGAAGAGCGGCGGGGCGTCGGCGGGGACGGTCACCGCGGCCAGCGGACCGTAGATGTTGCCGATGAACGCCGGCCTCGCGTCCTCCCCGGCCAGCGCGGTCGCCATGGTCAGCATCGCGCCGGCAGAGAAGCCGACCATGCCGATGCGGTCCGGATCGGTCTTCCACTCGGCGGCGCGGCGCCGGATCAGGGCGAAGGCGGCGCGCGCGTCCGCGATCTGCGGCGCGAGGCCAGCCATCATCTGCTGCGGATCGGGGCGGGGGGGCCGGCGCGCGGTGCCCGAGAACATCTCCTTCATCGAACGTTCGAACCCGGCCATGTCCGCCGGGGTCTGGTTCAGCCGGTACTTGAGGACGAATGCCGCGACGCCGCGCTCGGCGAGCGCGCGGGCGACATTCCATCCTTCGTTTTCCATCGACAGGGTTCGGAAGCCGCCGCCCGGGGCAACGACGACGGCGGCGCCGCCCGCCCGGGCCGGGTCGGGCAGGAACGGGGTGAGCGTCGCGACCGTGACGTTACGAGCGAACTTGCTACCGTACTGCGAGTGCCACGATTCCTGGGCCGTCGCGTCGGGCAGCGGGCCGGTGCCGATCTCGATCGCATTCGGCTGATCGGGGATGGCGATCGGCGTCATCGTGTCGTTCAGCTGCGCAAGGACCGGCGCCGCGAATGCACAGGCGCCCGCGAGAACGGCCCCCCGGAACGCGCCCCGCCGTGCCGAAGTCGATGTCGAACTCATGACCATGGCTGTCTGGCTCCTTCCCGAGGACTCACCGGCTCGTGCCGGAAGCAGGCTACCCATTCCGGCAGGGGTGATCAAGCGGTCACTCGTCCCAGTGCAGCTGGGTGAGCGCGGGCCGGTGGGATGGGGATCCGGGCGGTACGACTGCACGGGACCATCCGTCTGGGGGAGAATGGCCCCCATGCCCCGAACCTCGACCGCGAGAAGGAAGGACGAGCCGCCCCGGACGTACCAGGTGAAGGTCACGCTCATGGAAGCGGACCCGCCGATCTGGCGGCGGCTGATCGTGCCCGGCGACACGACGCTGGCGCGGCTCGACCGGATCATCCAGGCCGCCATGGGGTGGACGAACTCCCACCTGCACACGTTCACCGTCGGTGGCGTGCTCTACGCCGAGCCCAGCCCGGAGTGGGAGGTGGAGGTGAGGGACGAGGGGCGCGCTCGCCTCGCCGACGTCGCCCGCGAGGAGGGCGAGGCGTTCGTCTACGAGTACGACCTGGGCGATTCGTGGCGGCACCAGGTCCTCGTGGAGGAGGTGATCGTGGAGGCGGGCGAGGCACGGGGCCCTCGATGCCTCGGAGGCGAGAGGGCGTGTCCGCCGGAGGACTCGGGCGGGGTCGGCGGCTACTACGACAAGCTCCTCACTCTCCGCGATCCCGACCACGACGAGTACGAGAGCACGAGGGTCTGGGTCGAGTCCATGACGGGCGGTCCCTTCGACCCCGAAGTGTTCGACCTCGCGGCGGCGAACAGGGCCATCGAGGCGCTTCGCTAGCACGTCGCGAGCCCGGGCGATTCCCTCGACAGCCACCCGGACGGTCGGCACGGCCGAGGCGATCACCGTACAATCGAGGACGCGGCTTCCGCCAGCGCTGATCAGGTGGCCTACCTCGACCCCTTCGGCTTCGCCTTGCGGGAAGGCCGGGGAGTGCGCCCGCGGCCGCTCGACCTGGCCCGCGTTCGCCCCTGCTCCGTGACGAGCTTCAGGAACTCGGCGTCCGAGAGCCGCGAGGCCTGCAGGCCCCACTCGTGGAGGCGTTCGACGTCGGAGCAGGCCTCGATCAGAGGAACGACTCGATCGGCGATCTCGGGATGGTGTTCGCGTGTCAGCTTGCCGCAGAAGGCACGCGCTTCCGCGAGCGCGCCCTGCTGCCGACCTTCCCGACGACCTGCCCTGACCGCTTCCGCCCACAGACTCGACGCCATGACCGTCTCCTTCGGGATCTCTCCCGCCAGCTCCCTCGCAGTGTACTTGTCCCCGCGCCGAACACCTGCAATATGAACAGCAGGTCGCTCTGCGCTGCGCCCTTCGTCTCCTGCGGAATCTTGCGCGCGGCCTGGCCGATCAGCGAAAGCGCCGCTTGCTAGGACGCCACCTCCACGATCTCTGCGAAGGACGTCGGATCGGGAACCGAGAGACCGTCTTCCTTGAGACCGCGCAGGTGGAGCTCGATGGCGTCCTGCATGTTCCGCCGGGTCTCGTCGACTGTGTCGCCCGTGGCGATACAGCCCGGAAGGTCGGGGGCGTAGGCCGAGTAATTGGCTCCCGCTCTCTCCACCACAACCAGGAAACGATGCATTCTCTACCTCTTGAGCCCTGCCTGCTTAAGGATACTACTCAGGGTTCCGGGAGCAATGTCATGACTCGGGTGCCCTGCCACTGTGACTCGACCCGGCTTTGAAGGGTGCTTGAACTGCCGGTGACTGCCCTTCGTTTCGACAAGGTTCCAACCATCGTCGGTCAACAAGCTGATCAAGTCGCGGACCTTCATTCGCGATTCCCCTGGAGACTCAGCCTACCCCCGAGGCCTGAAGGACGTGAGCCCCTCCACGTCCGTCGAGACGAGGCGTGCCCTGGCATCGCCGATCAGACCCAGCAGGTCCTGCGGCCGTAGCCGAACCGCTCCTTGATGGGTCGATCCGCATCCACGGGGGTAGCCTACCTCTGCGAAGGGACAGCGAAGGTCCGAAAGGGGTGCGCAGATCCAGAAGAAGTCCCAGAGGTCTCGCATCGGCCCACCGGTAGATGGCTCCCTGACGCGGGCTGTCAGGTCCCCCGGGCCACACTCATGCCGTGCCAGCCGCCGCCTCCGGCCACCCGACCAGGCCAGGGGCCTCGGTGTCCGGATCCCAGACCGGCGGGCCGCCTTCACCTTCTGCGTGCTCCGGCCGCTTTCGGTCGTAGGCTCGGTGGTCTTTGCTTCGGTCCTGGCCTACGGGCCGTCTACCTCGACCCCTTCGGCTTCGCCTTGCGGGAAGGCCGAGGAGTGCGCCCGCGGCCGCTCGACCTGGAGCTCGTTGGCGCCTGCTGCTCAGTAACCAGCCGGACGAACTCGGCGTCCGAGAGCCGCGAGGCCTGCAAACCCCACTCGTGGAGGTCGGCCCACCTGGCGGAGCAGGCGTCGATCAGAGGGACGACTCGATCGGCCACTCTTGGGGATGTATTCGTCGCGTCAGCTTGGCACAGAGGCCAGCGCCTCCTCGACCGCGCCTTGCAGGCGACCTCCTTGCGACCTTCTCTGACCGCCTCCGCCCACAGACTCGACGCCATCACCATCACCTTGGGAATCCTCCCGCCAGCTTCCTGGCAGTGTAGCGCCGCCGGCTGAGAGCCTGCAAAAGGAAGTCTTCGAGGAGGCCTCGAGGCTGCCTGAGTCCGAGCAGAATGCCCTGGCGGCGGCGATCCGCGCCGAGATCGAAGCGGAGGCCGCGTGGGCCAGGCTACTCGCCGCCTCGGCAGGGACGCTGGAGAACCTCGCCGACGAGGCCCTTGCCGAACACCGCTCTGGCCGGACTCGACCCCTCGACCCCACCGATCGGTGAACTCTCGCACCACGGAGCGCTTCCGACGCTCCTTCGACCAGCTGCCGGAGCACATCCAGCACCGGGCGAGGCTGGCATACGACGTCTTCCGCGACGATCCCTACCATCCGAGCCTTCAGTTCAAGAAGGTCCATGCCACACGGCCGATCTTCTCGGTGCGCGTTGGGTTGGCTTATCGGGCGCTCGGGATCCGCGAGGGCGACGCGATGATCTGGTTCTGGATCGGCTCGCACGCTGACGACAACCAACTGGTCTCCCGACTTCAGCGCGACTGAGGCAAACGTTCACGGCCGCTGGCTCCAAGCCAAGAACCGGGACTTGCCCCCCGCGGTAGGATGCTCGGGCGGAAGCGATGACATCCCCCTTCCTGGAGCGCGCCGAGTCCGACTGGATCGCCAGCAACGCGCTGGCGTTCGCCATCGAAGACCGCTATCCCGTCAGCCCCGGCCACGCCCTCGTGGTCCCGCGGCGTTTGATCGCGACCTGGTTCGAGGCCTCCAGGGACGAACGGCAGGCCATCTTCGACCTCGTGGACGAGGTGAAGCGCCTGCTCGACGCCGGGACCCCGCCTCCCGACGGCTACAACATCGGCATCAACTCCGGAGCCGCCGCCGGACAGACGGTCATGCACCTCCACGTCCACGTCATCCCGCGCTACCAGGGCGACGTCCCCGACCCGACCGGCGGCGTCCGCCACGTGATCCCGGGGAAGGGGAACTACCTGGCGGCGAAGTGATGCCCATCCCCGAGCCCGAAGATCAGGTTCAGTTCCTAGAACTACTGCGCCGGCCGCTCCGGCGGGTCGACACCGAAGCAGTGCAGCGTGCCTTCCGTGCGGACGTACACCCGGCCGTCGGCGAGGGCGGGGCTGGCGATGATCGGCTCCCCGAGGTCGTGCACGGAGAGGACCTCCCAGTCCCGCCCCGCGCGGAGCACCGACACCTTGCCGCCCCGGCTGGCCAGGTAGACCTTGCCGTCGCCCGCCACCGGCGAGGCGTAGTAGTCGCCCACGGCTCGTCGCACCCGCTCCTGGCGCAGCAGCTCGCCCGTCTCGGGGTCGAAGGTGGAGACGATGGCGTTGCGGACCACGTAGAGCACGCCCTGGTACAGCAGCGCTCCCGAGAGCGACGGCATGCCCTTCGTGTGCCGCCAGGCGATGGCCGAGGAGCTCTGGTCCCCCTCGCCCCCGAGGCGCACCCGGGCCAGGCCCCCGCCCATCATCTCGTTGGAGGCGATCGCGTACTCTTCCCGGGTCAAGATCCCGTCGCCGTTGCCGATGTGGCGGTCCATGCCGGTGAAGCTGCGAGTCCAGATGGGGTCGTCGGAGGCATGCGCGATGGTGATCCGACCGTCCTCGTCGGGATCGAACTGCGCCACGACTCCGTCAAAGTCCGGCCAGCCCCCTCCCTCTCCCGGCTCCACGGTGTAGAGCGAGTCACCGACCACGAAGGGGGGACCGGTGGGGTGGTGGGTGAGGCCGTGGACCCACCAGAGCCGTTTCCCCGTCGCGGCGTCGTACCCCGTCAGCTCCACCGCTCCCACGACCACGATCTGCGTGGCCTTCCCCTCGGGAGCCCAGACCACGGGCGTGGCGTAGGACCCGAGGAAGCTCGTGGGCCGCTCCACTCGCCACAGCCGCTCCCCAGTCTCCGCCGAGAAGGCCGACAGGTACGCCTCCTCTGGAGTGTCGACGAGCACGGCGATCCGTCCGTCGACGTACACGGGCGAGGCCGCCAGCCCCTGGATCGACTTGAACGGCCCCAGCGGCGTCCGCCACCTCTCCTGGCCCTCCCCGTCGTACGACAAGAGGCCGAAATCGGGGAAGAAGGCGTAGACGTTCTCCCCGTCCGTCGCCGGGCTGGGCGTCGTGGGCCCGTTCAGGCGATTGAACGTTTCCTCCCGCGCCTTCTCGACCGCCCGACGCCACCTCTCCTTTCCCGTGGCCGCGTCGAGGCACAGAGTGAGCCGCTCGTCCCCCTCGTGGCCCGTGAGAAAGAGACGCCCCCCGACCGCGATGGGGGAGGAGTTGCCCGCCGGGAAGGGCACCGACCACAGCCCCGTCGTCTCCGGATCCAGAGCCGACGGCAGAGGGGCATCCGGCGACACCCCGGCCCCGTGGGGTCCTCGGAAGCGTGGCCAGTCCGACGCCCATACCGGAGACAAGAGAACCACGACCGCCAGCCAGAACACGACAGGACACCTGACCTGCTTCATGTCGTCACTCCGAGGTTCGGTAAGCGTCGAAAAGGCCCGAGACGAGCCGGCGACTGACGGGAAGCACGTTGTTCACGGGCGGCTCCAGGCGGACCTCCCACCCCGAGCCCGCCGGTCGGATCTCCCGGATGTGCCCGGGGTTCACCGCATGGCTGTTGTGGATCCGGACGAACCCGAGAGCCCCGAATTCGTCCAGGACTTCTCCGAGAGACCGCACGTCCCGCAGCCGCCGCGCCGCCCGCAGACGCACGTCCGTCTCGTCACCCTGCGCCTCGAGGTAGTAGATGTCGTCGGCCTCCACCACCCGACGCCGTCGTTGCGCGAGGTGCAGCAGCACCTTTCCGTGAGCGAGACCCATGGCTCGGCATTCCTATCACACCGAGGCCCGGGAATGGGAACAGACGGTCGATTCAGGGAACAGGCGGTCCTCCTGGGGAACAGGTGGTCGTTTCAAGGAACAGCGACACGGGACAGCGGTCCTCGGCTCGCGAGACAGGAGATGTGGCGCCGGCGGCACGATCCCCGGCGAGGTCCGGGTGACCCTCACCTCCACTGTCAGGGTCGCCTCGTCACAATCTCTCCCGAGTTCGCCAGGTGGGGAGAGCCGGGCCCGCGAGAGAGGGGAGGAGACATGCCCTCCTGGGACAGACGGCCCATCGCCGACGCAGACGACCCTCTGCTACCCTCCGGGCGGATGGCCAAGCACCGCAACGCGGCGCCCGCCGCCGAGCAGCTCACCACGAAGCCGCCCCTCCGGCGGTTCATGTGGGCCATCGGCCGCCTGCGCGCCCACAAGCCGATCAAGGCAAAGGACCTGGCCGAAGAGTCCGAGATCAGCGTCCGCACCGCCTACCGCGACCTCGACTTCCTCCGCGACCAGTGGGGCGTCCCCCTGGAGTTCGACCGGGCGAAGGGGACCTACGTCCTGACCGAGCCCCTGGTCGAGCTGCCGCCGGTCCTGATGAGCGAGGGGGAGCTCATCGCCCTCTACTTCGCGGAGAAGGTCCTGGCCCAGTACCGCAACACCCCCTTCGAGAAGGATCTGGCCCGGGCATTCGGAAAGATCCAGGAGCTCCTGCCCGAGCAGGCCCGGGTCTCGCCGTCGAACCTGGACGACTACCTCTCATTCAACCCCGGCCCCCTCCACACCCCGGATGCCGAGATCTTCCGAGACGTCCACCGCGCCCAGCGACTGGGCCGGAAGATCCTCATCGTCTACCAGAGCCTCAGCTCCAACCGCACGCGAAAGCGACGGGTCCACCCGTACCACGTGTTCAACCACCACGGCGACTGGTACCTGGCGGCCTTCGACGAGAGCCGGAAGGAGGTGCGCATCTTCGCCCTCCACCGCATCCGCCGCACCTTTCTGACCACCGAGCCCTTCCAGAGGCCCCCGCGCTTCCGCTTCAAGAGGTACATGGAGGACGCGTTCGGCATCCAGAAGGGGGAGAAGGCGGCGGACGTCTCCATCCGCTTCGCGGTCCGCCAGGCCCGCTGGATCCGCGAGCGCAAGTGGCACCCCACGGCCCGCGTCCAGGAGGAGATGGGGGGCCGCATCGTCCTCCACCTCAAGGTGGCCGAGACCAGCGAGATCAAGCGCTGGGTGATGCAGTTCGGCAACGAGGCCGAGGTCTTGACCCCCGCCTCCCTCCGCCGGGCGGTCAAGGCCGACCTCCAGGCTGCGGCGAAGCTCTACCGTGGTCGCCGGCCCCGGACCCGGTCCGGAGACTGATCCAGACCCTTCCCAAATCGGGTATGATCGTTCCCGAAATGGGAACGCCCAAGAGGATGGGTCTCGCCGACGCTCTCTTCACGCCGGTGCAGCAGCGGGTCCTGGCTCTCCTGTTTGGCCAGCCCGATCGCAGGTTCCAGAGCGCGGAGCTGATCCGGCTGGCGAGGGGGGGGACGGGGGCGGCCCATCGGCAGCTCGAGCGCCTGGCGGCGTCCGGTCTCGTGACCGTGGAGAGCACCGGGAACCAGAAGCACTACCGGGCGAGACGGGGCTCGCCGGTGTTCCACGAACTGCACGGCCTCGTCGTGAAGACGGTGGGTGTCGCCGAACCCCTGCGACGAGCCCTGGCCTCGAGGGGCGACGCGATCCGACTGGCCTTCGTGTACGGCTCTGTGGCCAGGGGCTCCGACAAGGCCGGCAGCGACATCGACCTGATGGTGATCTCGGACTCGGTCGGCTACCCGGAGCTCTTCGAGGACCTGCAGGCCGTGGAGGGAGTTCTCGCACGCAAGGTCAATCCCACCGTCATGACCACTTCGCAATGGCGGAGCAGGCGCAGGCGAGCCAGCTCGTTCGCCGCCAGGGTTGCCAGCCAGCCCCGCGTGTTCGTCATCGGATCGGACGATGACCTCGAGTGACCTGGTGAGAGCCTCCCGGGCGGCGCCCTCGCAACCCTCCGGGGGGCTGACAGGCCGAAACTCACCCTGACTCTCCATGTCAGGGTTCCTCCCGCACACTCCGTACGTGAGGAGAAGCGGTATGGAGAACCAGAAAACATCGCCGGCCCCAGACCCCGTGGTTTGGTTGCGGAACCTCGGCCTCGGCAAGGCCCAGTCCGTCGAGCCCTACACCATCTACCCGGTGTGCCTGGGGGAGCCCCCGGACCCCGGCCCCGGCCTCCTACTGGCCCACCAGGCCATCGAGGCCGAGCTGCTCGAGATCCTTGAGAAGGGCGAGGGTGAAGTCCAGGAGCTCCAGGCCCTCAACAAGGGCCAGACCCCGGTGGTCATCCTGGAGGGGGAGACCCTCGTGGGCTGCAAGCAGAACCGCGTCGTGGCCCGCTCGGTCATCCTGGGGAAGGGGAAGAAGGTTCCGATCCCCGTGGGATGCATGGAGCAGGGCCGCTGGGACTGGAGGAGTGAGCGTTTCGGAACGGGTGCCATGCGCATGTCTCCCTCGGTGCGCAGGTCCACCTCCGAGGAGGTCCGTGCGGCCAAGCGGCAGCACGCGCCTCGCCCGACCGTCGACCAGTCGCGCCTCTGGCAGGATGTCGGGACCACCCTCGACGAAGCGGCCGTGGCCTCCGGAACCTCCGACTACCACGCCTTCATCGAGGAGCGGGGCCACCAGGCCCGCAACCGATCCCAAGCCCTCAAGAGGCAACCCGGACAAGTGGGCGTCCTCGTCATGGCCGGCGGACAGTTCCTCGGTCTCGAGCTGGCGGGACACCCCGACACCTGGGATCAGCTGGCGGACCGCACCCTGCCGGCCTTCCTGATGGACACCGCCTGGACCGAGGGTAAGCCCACGATCCGCAAGACCCGGCGCAAGGAAGCCCTGGCCTGCCTGGAGCACATCCAGCAGGCGCAGCCCACTCTCACCGAAGGACTCGGACTGGGAAAGGAGATCGACCTCGAAGACGGAGGGCTCGCCGGGTCGGGACTCTGGCACCAGAACCAGGTCGTGCACCTGGCCGTCTTCGCCAGCTGAAGGCGTCCCGATGGACGTCAACCTCGATGACCGGCCCCTCTCCACGCTCAATCCAAGGCAAATCCAGGAACCGGATCCGCGGGAATTGGCCTAAAGTCCGTGTTGGACAACGCCCGGTGACAGGCACGGGAGGTTCCAATGCCGAAATGGGCGGTCGTGGTGTGGCTCTCCCTAGCGGGGATCCCCCCGGCGGGCTCCTCCGCCGTCCCTGACGACGACCCATTCTGCTTTCCGAGCCCCGGGCCACCGATCCTCTGGTGCGGGCCGGCCGACGCCGATGTCCCCCTCGAGGACCTGGCCCGCCGCGCCGCGCCCATACTGTGGTTCTCGCCGGACGAGCCCCTGATCAAGGACGCCCGACGATCCCGAACGCCGACACGGCAGCGTGTGACGTTCCCCAGGGTACGAGTCTGGGAGAGGGGGATCGGTCGAGGGGCAAGTTCTTCCGCTGCACGGTCGACGGCAAAGCCGGCAAGTGCTTGAACCTGCAGCAGTCGGCCGAGGCCTTCCATGAACCGTGGGTCACCTTCTTCGAGCCGCGCTACGTCTCGGGAGACAGCTGGTGGTACTCCTGGTTCCGCTCGATCGGTTGGGCCGGGCGTTTCGATGGCAGCGCCAAGGGCCCCGCGGCCTCAGGGTTTCTTCCCTGGGGCCTTCCGTGGGGAATCGGGGGCTGGTTCACCCCACGGATCGCGGCACTGCAAAGCGACGGGGAGTGGCAGATCAGCTTCGACGTGAGCTACTCCCCTTCGATATCCCGGATCGCCGACTGGTACGCCGCCGTGGGCTACGACTGGAACGTGAAGCAGTCCTCCTCGAACGGGGATGTGCGGGGAGACCACGTATCTCTCGAGACGGGCGTCCAGGTCCGCATCCATGAGGTGTGGATCAGGACGGGCGTGAGAGCTTCGCTCGACAGCGGCGAGCTGCGAACGTTCCGTCTTGTCGCAGAGGTTGGTTTCGAGCCCTGGTGACCACCGGCTTTCCTCGGGACAGCGATCGCTACCAGACCGTGTCGACGAGAGGGCCATCGTGCATCGGGCGGGACTCGACTTGAAGCCTCTCGGCCCACGCGGCGGCTCGTCGGCCATGAACAAGGCGTCCGCTCCGAACCGCAGTGGTAGCGACCTGAGCGGGGCGCCGGAGGTAGAATAGCCATCGAGGTGGCTGGAGATGGATAGGGTCGAGAAGACCTTCGACCGGATAACTGTCGACCCCGCGCGAATGAACGGGCAGCCGTGCATTCGCGGCTTGAGGCTCACGGTCCGCCGCGTTCTCGAGGCGCTGGGCACGTATGAGTCGCGCGACGAGCTCCGCGCGGACTACCCGGAGCTCGAAGAGGAAGACATCCGACAGGCCCTGGCCTATGCGGCCGCCATCGTAGGGGGCGAGACGGCCGACCTGCCGACCGCCTCGTGAAGTACTTCCTCGATCAGGGCGTGCCGCGTCGCGCGGCCGGGCTGCTACGCGAAGAGGGGACCGACATCGTTCACGCGGGTGAAGTTGGCCTCTCTGCCGCTGATGATGAATCGCTCCTCGCCTGGTGTCGAGAACACGACCGTGTCGCAGTGACCCTCGACGCGGACTTCCACACCCCGCTGGCGGTGGGGGGCCACAGTCGCCCGTCAGTGATCCGCATCCGAGAGGAGGGCTTGAAGGGTCCCGAGATGGCTCGCCTGCTCCGGACCGTCATCGACCAGCACGAACAGGCTCTCGCCTCGGGAGCAATGCTCACCGTCCGCTTCAGGCGCGTGCGGGTACACGCACTCCCAGTGGTCCGGCCGCGCGAAGAGGGGTAGGGTCGCCTCCGCTTCCACAACGAGCACGGCGACGGCGATCGCCCGTGTGCGGCCACAAGAACCGATGAACGACGATTGGCGCCAGATCAAGGCAAGGGAAGTCGAAGCCCTACGACAGGCCGCCAGGGAAGCCACCGAAGCCTGCTAGGCCCTGAAGAAGGCCGAGACCGACGCCCGACGCCGCATCGGCGCTGACACCGACCTTCTGGCCAAAGCAGGGAGGCCGGCCTCAAGGATGAGTAACTTCCGAGGGCGTCAGGGGCTTGACTCGAGGATGGCGACGATGCGACGCCGCAGCTCCATCAGCTCCTTCTCCACGATCTCCCAGACGATCTCGAGATCGACCGTGAAGTAGCCGTGAATGACTCGGTCCCGCGTTCCCGCGATCTGCTTCCAGGGAACGTCGGGATGGGCTTCGCGGGTGTGGGAAGAAACGCCCCGAATCGCCTCGCCAACGACCTCGAGGTTACGGATGACAGCGTCCTGTGTGCGGGGGTCCGCGAGGAAGGCATCGCGTCCATCCGAGGTGTAGGTCAGGATGCGGTCGATCGCGTGGACGATGTCGTCGAGATAGAGCCGCTCGTCACGCTCGGGCATCAGGTCAGATGGGCAGCGCTTGGAGCAAGACCCGGTCTCGGATGCGCGGGTGGAGGCTTCTCTCGGTGACAACGTCGACCCGGCGACCGAAGAGCGCTTCGACCTGCTCGCAGAACTCGACGAAGGCGAAGCCGCCGTGGCCCGGGACGTAGTCCACCAGCAGGTCGATGTCGCTGTCCGGGCTGGCTTCGCCCCGAGCGACCGAGCCGAACACGCGGATGTTCCGGACACCGAAACGTGCCCCGAGAGCACGAATCCGAGCCGCCAGATCCTCGGGGATGGTCGCCCGAATCGTCGCGGAAGCCGTCGCCATCATCGTCACCCCTGCGGAGTATGGTAACTCCAGGGCGGGCGAGCAGGAGCCGCCATCGCAAAAGAAAGACGCCCTAGGCACAGCGGCCGCTCGTCCTGGCGAGGCCCGCGCGGTACCTCGGGTAGCGGTCGTCAGGCCATCGCCTCCGTCGTCCGGATCACCAGATCGCTGGCGTTGCTCCAGACAGCCTCGCGATCGCTCGGATCGGCTGATACTCCGGCGGCTGAGCGCCCGTCGCGAAGCCGCCCAGGACATTACCCCCCTGAATCATCGCAGGACCCCTGACATGCCTTCGGTCAGCGAGAGGCGAAGGGATGCCGGCTCAAGCAGTCCGCCGACGGGGAGCGCGATACCGAGGGACCGGGATCGGCTTGCCTTCGGCACGGGCCGCCTCCAGCCAAGCCCCCTTGGCCCGTTCCAGCTCGGCCAGAGCCTCCTGAGGGCTCGCGCCGAAGGCTGAGCAGGCCTCCAGGTCCGGGATATCGGCGATGTAGCCGCCATCCTCGTCGCTCCAGAAGATATTGATGTGGTAGTCCTTCACCGCTCAGCCCCGTATCTCCAGATTGTACCGCTCCCGCGTGTCAGCTGGCCTCGGCAAGCGAGGCGTCGGAGATCGCCCGGGCCAGGTCGCGACTCGAAGCGCCGAGAGCGAGAAGGGTCCGAATCAGGAGATCCAGTGAGACTGACGGATCCCCGGCCTCCATCTTCGCGACGCGCGACTGACTGGAGCCAATCTGGCTGGCCAGCTCGGCCTGGCTGAGACGTTCCTGCTCCCGTCGCTTCCGCAAGGCAGCGGCGAGGCGCAGCCGCACCTCGATGTAGGCGGCCTCCTCGTCCGACAGCTCCAGGAATTCCTGGACCGTCCCCACCTTCCAGCCCTTCTTCTCGAGCCTTGTCTTCTTTGCCTCACGCACCGTCATACTCCCGCAGCCGCCTGCGAGCGGCCTCCAACACGCCCTTCGGCGTTCCTTCGCGCTGCGTACGGGATCAGCCATGTCTCCCATCCTTGGCGAGGCCAGAGCGTGACCGCCACGAGGGCCGCTGATCTGGTCGCGGCGCGTAGGCATCGGCCAGATGGCGGTACTTCTCGGTCGACACCTCCTTGAACTCCGACGGGACGCTCCCAGCGATGGAGAGGAGCGACGTGTACGACCCCGGGCGCGACGCCTGTTCAACCTTGGTCATCGTCGCGACCCTACCAACACTCTGAGCCTATCTCCGGTGCTTGGCGATCAGCTCACGGACCGCGGGCACCAGCTCTCGGGGGACCGAGACCAAGGGCGGGTCGGGAGACTCGTACGCGGCCTCGTCCTCGGCGACGGCCTCCATGTCCGTCTGTGTCTCGTAGTGCGCGAGGGCGCGCTGAACGCGCTCTTCGTCCCAGTCTGGCGGAAACCTGCTCTGCTTCATGTCCTGCGGGGCTTTCGTGCCCGCCTTCGCTTGCAGGGCCGGTGGATCCTGCTTCCGTCCTGGCCCGGGGCCTGTCTACGTCGAGCGCTTCGACTTCGCCTTGCGGGAAGGCCGAGGAGTACGTCCGCGACCGCTCGACTCGGACGCCGATCCCGCCTGCTCCGTGACCAGCTTCAAGAAGGCGGAATCGGAGAGCTCGGGTGCCTGGAGAGCCCACTCGTGCAGGCGCTCGACGTCTGAGCAGCCTTCGATCAAGGTGGTCAGGCGCGCGGCGACGGCGGGATGGTGCTGTCTCGCCAGGTCGAGGCAGACCTCCCGAGCGCCTTCCATCCGACCTTCCTTCCGTCCTTGGCTGACCGCTTCCGCTCGCGCTGGATCTTGCGCGAGGCCTGTCCGATGAGGGGGAGCGTGGCCTCCTCCGCCAGGCCAACGAGCGCAGCCGTCCCCGGGCCCAGCCGCAGCGCACGCCGCGGATCCATCTCCCACAGCCTCACCACGTCGAAGCGACGTTCGTGGACAACCCGCCCGCCCAGCACCTCCCGGTACGCCATGTCCCGTGGCCCCGACTTCTTCACGAGAACGACCGTCGTCAGCACCGGCAGCTGAAAGTGGCTCGCCAAGCGGGTCGCGTACTCGAAACAACGCAGCTCGAGGCCCTTCTTGTACTTCATCTCGAACTCAAGGTGTCGGAGATAGCTCTGGCGCCCACGCCGCAGCCGAAGGACCGTGTCGACCCTGCGGCTCAGGGAAACCTCACGCTGCTTCCGGCAAGGCTGAACAGCAAGGCATCGAACGCCCCGTGGTGTGGGGAGGGCGGAAAGCGGGAGACGCTCGAACGTCATGATGTGTTCATGCTGAATCGCGCTCTCCGAGAGAGAGACACCTGGACGGACGCCGTAATCCGTTCGCGCACCGAGGAGCTCGTGAAGGTCATCCTGCAGATCTGGCCAGTTCCGGCGGGGCATCGTTCGCAGTTCCACGAGGAGAAGCCAAAGCTGCGACAGAAGGTCCATCTCGCGGATCTGATCTACGCAGGCCTGCTCGAGCCCGGAATGCCGCTCGTACCTCGGCCCAAGAAGCACGCCCACCGGGTTGCGACGCTTCTTCCGGATGGGCAGATCGACCTCGATGGAAAGACCTTCGAGAAGCCTGCACGCGCCGCAGCCGCGATAACTGGCAAGGCCACCAAGGGGATGTGGTTCTTTCTCGTCGACCCGGCCTCGCGCCGTTCGCTAAGCGCCGTCCGGCGCCAGTACGCGGAGGCTCTGTCGGTCGACTTCGAGGAGGAGAACGGCGACGACAATGCTCAAGTGGACGACTGACGGTCCGCCGGACCGGCCACACTCAGGCCTATGGGAGCCCAGCTCCATGCGTGAGGAGTGTCGGGATGCGATGAACCGTGAGCGCCACCCGCACCGCGAAGGCCTAGTCTGGACGTGCCCCTGGATTCGATCGCGGGGGCACGCCTGTTTGAAGAGGCGCCCGAGTTCCCGCAGTGGACCCGGGTGAGGTACCTGACGCTGGATGTGAGCGCCGCGCACCAGACGGCGGGGCAGATTCTCGCGGAGCGCTGGGGCTTGGCAAGAGACACCTACGGGTGGGGCTCGAGGGAGTAGCTCGCCTCACCGCCCAGGGCTTCCGCGGCATCGGCCGGGAGGCCACCCTCGACCTCACCCCCGGCCCCGGCCTCACCCTCGTCGTCGGCCGCAACGGCTCCGGCAAGTCCAGCTTCGCCGAGGGCCTCGAGCTCCTCTTGACCGGCGACACCTACCGCTGGTCCCAGCGCAGCAAGGTCTGGCGCGACGGCTGGAGGAACCTCCACCACCCAAAGGCCGCCCTCGCCGCCGAGTTCGCCCTGGAGGGGGAGACGGGCGCCTGCACCCTGGCGCGCGAATGGGCGGACGGGGCCGAGCTCACAGGCGCCTCCACCTGGGCCCAGGTCCACGGCCAGCCCCGCACCGGCCCCGAGGCCCTCGGCTGGGAGACCCCCCTCGAGGCCTACCGCCCCTTCCTCTCCTACAACGAGCTCGGCTCCCTCCTCGACGAGGGCCCCTCCAAGCTCTACGACGCCCTCTCCAAGGTCCACGAAGCCGCCCTCGGAGACCTTGGCGAATGCCGTCCTAAGTCATTCCGAGCGCGCCCTCCCCGGCTCATCGCGCGAGGAATCCGCGAACCCCGAAACCCCCGAGTCCCTCGCCACCTCCATCGAGCAAACCCTCACCCCCCTCACCCAAGCCCTCGACCACCTCCGCCAAGCCGCCGCCACCAAGCTCGCAGAACGCGAGGACGCCTGGCGCTCCCACGCCCTCGCCCTCGCCAAGACCGACGACCTCCCGCCCGACATCGCCCGCCGCGTCATCCCCGGCCTCTGCCGCGAAGCCCTCGAGGCCGCCTGCATGGAGACCGTCCGCCGCCGTCCCCCTTACTTTGCCGCCCTTGCCCTCTTCGACGACATGGACAAGGCGGGTGAGGTGATGACGAGGATCAACCGGGACGGCGGACGCCCCGCACCCAGATCGACACGTCGGCCGGCTGAGGCGATACCTCTCGTCCGTACCGGCGTACCGGCGAGCTCGTTTCGATGTTTCGATCTGACCGAGAGGCAGCGTCCTATAGCGCCGAACTGACCTCCGGGGTCGTGGCGAAGCCGATCAGAGGGCTGGATGGGCTTCTACCACGCGGTGTCGATGAGCGCGCAATCCTGCATGGGTTGGTCTTTGGTCACAAGGGTCATCCCTTGAGCACGAGCCGTGGCTCCGATGAGTCGATCTGCGGGGTCCCGCGGGAAGTCCGGCGGGAACTGAAACGCCAACGTCGCGATCTCTGGAGTGATCGGGAGGACGCTCAGGCCAGGGCTCTGGCAGAGTGACTCGAGGAACCTCTCGGTCGTGCCTCGGACCTTGACCCGCCCGTCGTCGATGAGCTGAGCGATCTCCCAGAGCGTGATCGAAGCGATCGCCACGCCGTCCGATCGCTCGGCGCGCTTGACGGCGCGGGCCGCTGCCTTGGAGAGACGTTCCGGCTTGACGGTGAGCCAGAGGACCACGTGCGTGTCGAGCAGAATCACCGGGGTTCTTCAGACGAGGTGAGGTCGTCCCACTCCCGAAGGGTCTCCCAGCTCTCCGCAGCGATGGCGGGGCCAGTGATGTCACCCATGATGCTGGCCTTGGTAGCGAGACAGCCAAACAGGCCTCCGCCACGAGTCCGCTCGAGCGGCACCAGCTTCGCCACGGGCTTTCCCCTCTTCGTGATCACGAACGTCTCTCGCTTGGCCTGGACCCGATCCATCAGCTCCAGGCACTTCGCTTTGAATTCCGTCGCGCCAACTTGGGCCATCCCCGCACCTCAAGTGGTCAGATGTAACTGACCATGTCGATTATCGCGCGCCCCCGTCGGGCGATCAAGTGACCTGCAGGCTGCAACCAGATCCAGAACTCCCCAGAGCCGCGGCCGCAGCCGGAACACCTCCCCGAGGGATCGATCCGCATCCACGGAGAGACGCCTACCTCGGCGAAGGGACCGCGAAGGTCCGAAGCGAGCGACTTCCTGACGCTGGAGCGCCCCAGCAAAGCAGGAAGGCTCCTCGAAAGAAGCCCAGGCCGCCCCCCGCACCGCCTTCCTCCGGCAAGTCACCCTCAGCAGCCGTATCGGTTCCCACGGCAGCCATGCGCTTCGAGGATCTCGACCTGGCCAGGATCGATGATTCGCACCTCGTGCTCGCCGGCGAAGAAGGTGCTCAAGCGGATGTTGCCCAACGGTGTCTTGCAGACCACGTAGTGGGGGCCGAACTTCCACTCGGCCACTCCGTGACCGAGGAAGGCTCGTCCCGAAGCAGGCGATCGATGAAGTCCTCGAGGAGCCCTGCCTTGTACTGGGCGGCTTGGGCGACCGCTCCCGGTCGCCGAACCTGGGCGCGTAGCTCTTTCGCGGGGATGATCCGCACCAGGAACCGGTCGAACCGTCCCCGCACCAGGAACCGCCGAGCCTCGGTACCCGGCCCCAACTCCTCAGTGACCTGCAGGCGGGCCGTCCGGGGTGTCTCGAGAACGAGGACGACGCCTCGGCGCGTCGAGGCGTACTGCAGCGCCGTATATGGGCAGTCCGTGAAGTCGGTGCCAGCGAAGGGGGCGGTGGTGTCGACCCTCTCAGGCCGGTAGGGCCTTTTCAGGCCGCGGTAGAGGCGCATGAGAATGCGAGAAGACGCCAGTGTTCTGTCTTGGGCGCCATGAGCTCCCACTCGTGGAGGCGTTCGACGTTGGAGCAGGCCTCGATCAGAGGAACGACTCGATCGGCAACCTCCGGATGGTGTTCGCGCGTCAACTTGGCACAGAAGGCCCGCGCGTCCGCGACCGCTCCCTCCAGCCGACCTTCCTCGCGGCCTTTCTGGCGGCCTTTCTCGCGGCCCTCCTTGCGACCTGCCTTGACCGCCTCCGCCCACAGACTCGACGCCATGACCGTCTCCTTGGGAATCAGTCCCGCCAGCTCCTTCGCAGTGTATCGTCGCCGACTGAGAGCCTGCAATATGAACAGCAGGTCGCTCTGCACGGCGCTCTTCGTCTCCCGCTGGATCTTGCGGGCGGCGCGGCCCACCAGGGGGAGCGTCGTCCTCTCCGCCGGGCCGATGAGCGCTGCCGTCCCCGGGCCCAGCTTCAACGCACGGCGCGGGTCCATCTCCCACAGCCTCACCACGTCGAAGCGACCGACGTTCGACCGGCGGAGGTCAGAGCTCCAAGGGCGGCCCCGCACCGCGTCGCGCATGCCACAGAGCGAGCACGTTGACCTCCCGTCGCGAAGGGACGACCCGGTAGTACAAGAAGTAGCCCACGCGCGGCAGCTGCAGCCGTCTCACATCAGGCAGATCGCCGCTTCGAGCTGGCGTGCCGATGCCTGGCTGGCGGGCAATCAGGTCGAAGGCACGCTCGAGATCCTCGACGAGTGCATCGGGCGCGGCCCGGCGGTGGGCCCGCCACCAGTCGTTGGCTTCTTCAATCTGGTCCGCGGCTTCGTCCCAGACAAGGACGGAGAAGCGCTTCGCGGTCACCGGCGGAGGCGCTCGAGCAGGTCGGCGGCGCGAAGGGTCTCTCCCCGTTCGACGCCGGCGATCGCCTCGAGCAGCTGACGCTCCTCCTCCGGGCTCGTCTCGAATGACTCGGTCTCATGGTCGGCAATGACGGTGACGGTGGCGCCCTCGGGCAGATTGATGCCGTCTTCGGGCACGATCGCCCCGTCCTTAACGCGAGCCGTGAACACCTGCATAGACATGAGTGTACCTCCTCCGGACGCTGAGAGAACGACCCGCCTTCACCTCAAGCACGGGGTGCCGGAGGTAGCTCTAGCCGCCCACGCCGCAGACGAACGACCGTGTCGACCCTGCGGCTCAGGGACGTCACCTCCACCACGTCCGTCGAGACGAGACGGGCTCCGGCATCTCCGGTCAGGCCCAGCAGGTCCCGGGGCCGCAGCCGAAATAGCTTCTTGAGGGGTCGATCCGCATCCACGGGGAGAAGCCTACCTCGGCGAAGGGACAGCGAAGGTCCGAAAGCGTTGCCCAGATCCAAGAAGAGACCCAAAGCTCGCACCGGCCCAACAGCTCGATGGCTCCCTGACGCGGACTGTCAGGTCCCGCAGCAAGGTCCCTTCTTTCCTCTCCTACAACGAGCTCGGGTCGCTGCTCGACGAGGGCCCCTCGAAGCTCTACGACTGGGGTTTCGCTCGTGTGGGACCGCTCCCCAGCCGTTCCTCTTGACGCGGCGCGGCGTCCCGTGGCCCACTTCCGTGCGTGTACTTCCCCCCAGCGAAGGCCTGCAAGATGAACAGCAGGTCCCTCCGTACGGGTCTATAATCAGCGCTGTGAATGACTTACTGCATCAGCGGAGGAGCGAGATCGTTGGCCTCTGCCAACGCCACCACGTGCGGAAGCTCTCGGTCTTCGGGTCGGCGGTGCGGGAGTCCTTCGATCTCAAGCGGAGTGACGTCGATCTCCTTGTGGAGTTCGAGGACATGCCGCCTCGCGAGCGCGCCGATCACTTCTTCGGGCTACAGGAGGACCTCGAGGCGCTCTTCGGGGTCCCTGTCGACCTGGTCGAGCCCGGCCCCATCCGGAATCCCTACTTCCGCGATGCCGTCGAGGCCAGCAGGATCCTGCTCTTTGAAGCGGCCTGAAGCCCGGAAGTACCTCTTCGACATGGCCGAGGCCTGCGGGCTTATCGAGACGTTCCTGTCGGGTAATCGTTCGACGACTACAGACACGACCCGCTCCTGAGGTCCGGAGTCGAGAGGCAGTTCGAGATCATCGGCGAAGCTCTCGGCCGTCTGCTCGAGATCGCCCCCGAGCTCTCCGAGAGGATCTCCGATACCCGGCGGATCATCTCCTTTCGAAATCGCCTGATTCATGGCTACGCCTCGGTGGCGGATGACATCGTGTGGGGCATCGTTGAGGGGAACCTCTCGAAGCTCAAGGAGGAGATTCAGCAGCTTCTCGAAGAGGAATAGATGCCTGCCCTGCCCTCCGGGCGGTGGGGGAGCGACATGGCTGACACGACTCTCCTCGATATCGCATTCGCAAAGCGCGAGACTCTACAGCATCGGCATCGACGGCCCAGAGAAGCCGTAGCGCTCGCCGGAAATCACCCAAGGCCAGCGCGCCCGTCGAGAAGCCAGAGACATCAGAACCCCGAATCGTTGGAGGAGGCTGCAGATGCCTGCGGGCTCATGAGGGACAGAGAGACCGGCTCAGGCAGTCCGCCGACGGGGAGGGCGATACCGAGGGACCGGGATCGGCTTGCCTTCGGCACGGGCCGCCTCCAGCCAGGCCTCCTTGGCCCGTTCGAGCCCGGCAAGGGCCTCCTGGGGGTTCGCTCCGAAGGCTGAGCAGGCCTCCAGGTCCGGGATGTCGGCGATGTAGCCGCCGTCCTCGTCGCTCCAGAAGATGTTGATGTGGTAGTCCTTCACCGCTCAGCCCCGTATCTCCAGATTGTACCGCTCGGCCAGCCGCAGGAGCTGGCGAACCTGGTAGGGCTTGGCCATTCCGCGGACCTCCTGCAGATTGAGCAACTCCGGCACCCCGGGACGGCTGAAGATGTGGTGACTCCCGCTGACCCGGCTGAGATGGAACCCCAGGGCCTCGGCAAGTGCCCGGGCTTCGCCGAAGCGCAGGCTGGCCGGCGAGGTCCCAGCCTTCTCGAGAATCCGGCCGACATTCACAGGGGGCACCGTGCCTCTCGGGGCGGTCACGGGAGGTCCTTTCGTCCTACCGCGCGGCTACGCCGGGCGATTCACCCGCAACAGCGTCCCCTGGAGCGCAGTGTGCTCTCGCACCGCCGCGTCGATGGCGGCTGCCTGCCGGTCGCAATCGGCATCCTGCGAACATACGACGATGCCGGCGTGGCCCGGGGACCGGCCATGCAGGCTAACGAAGTCCCGTCGGTTCAGGGTCAAGACCGCGCGCCCGGACTCGGTGGCAAACTCCAAGACCGCGTCGTCCCTGATTCGCTGGTTGGCCTGCCCGGCCTCGTGAGTCGTCAGGACGTCGTGACCAAACCGCCGGAGTGCTTCGACGGTGGGGAGAGGGAAGTTCTCGTCCGCGTAGAACGCGGCCACGGGCTATGCGGCCTCGTTCTGCCGAATCGCGTCGTCGATCTCCTGGCGGTGGGCGTCCACGTACGCCCACGCGTGAACGAGATCGGCCGCCCGGAGAGTCGGGTAGCTGGCGAGGATCTTCGCCTCGGTCCAGCCGAGGCGGCGGTAGTTCTCCAGAACCCACACCGGAATGCGGGTGCGGACGATGCAGGCGCTGCCCCCGGCCAGACCCGGCGTCTTCTCGACACCCGGCCAGGCGTCGCTGATCTCCTGAGCGAGGCGCTCCACGACCTCGGCCTTCTCTGCCTTGCTCAGCGCGGCCAACTCCGCAGCCAACTCGCGGGGCGTCATGCTCTCACCCAGTCCTTCGCTGATCATAGTCTACCTCCGGGAAGCCGCCCACTGGGCGACAGCCGCCAGACCGAGCCCACCTCGGGCCGCGCTCCGGACCACCGAACCGCGAAACCCCAGCGTCCTTTCTCGCTTATCCGGCCGGGACAATGCGGGGTGCGGCGTTGCTCGTGACACTCAGCAAGTCCGCCGCAACAGCTCTCCCCGAGGGGGCGATCCGGATCCACGGGGAGAAGCCTACCGCGGCGAACGGACAGCGAAGGTCCGAAGCGTGCGAGTTCCTGACGCCGGATGTCAGGCCGTTTCCTCCACACTGGGGCCCGCGCGGGAGGCTGTGTCTGGGTCCCGGACCCGGTCAGGTCCATAGAGGGCAGCCGGGGGCTCGAGCCACAAGGCTAAGTCACTGGTCGAGCAAGACTAACGTCAGTGCGCGGTTGATCCAGGCTCTGGCACGCGATTGGCAAAAGGCGTATACCTGACGCCTGTCCGCCTCGAGAACCGGACACGCCTCGGAGGTCTGCCATTTGAGCGATACCACCCTCCGCGACCTCGTCCTGGCCCGCCTGGAGAAGGACACGGGACCCGACGACGACTGGGCCGCCCTGGTCTTGGCCGCTCTGGAGAGCCCGCAAGAGCTCGGCCAGCTCCTCGCCGACGGCAACGGCGCCCCTCACAAGGCCTCGCCAGAGCAAGCCCCAACCCAGGACCCCACAGCACCCCGGAAGCCCCCCCGCACCGCCTTCCTCCGCCGCATCACCGCCCAGGGCTTCCGCGGCATCGGCCCGGAGGCCACCCTCGACCTCACCCCCGGCCCCGGCCTCACCCTCGTCGTCGGCCGCAACGGCTCCGGCAAGTCCAGCTTCGCCGAGGGCCTCGAGCTCCTCTTGACCGGCGACACCTACCGCTGGTCCCAGCGCAGCAAGGTCTGGCGCGACGGCTGGAGGAACCTCCACCACCCCAAGGCCGCCCTCGCCGCCGAGTTCGCCCTGGAGGGGGAGAGGGGCGCCTGCACCCTGGCCCGCGAGTGGGCGGACGGGGCCGACCTCGCCGACGCCTCCACCTGGGCCCAGGTCCACGGCCAGCCCCGCACCGGCCCCGAGGCCCTCGGCTGGGAGACCCCCCTCGAGGCCTACCGCCCCTTCCTCTCGTACAACGAGCTCGGCTCCCTCCTCGACGAGGGCCCCTCCAAGCTCTACGACGCCCTCTCCAAGGTCCTCGGCCTCGACGCCCTCGTGGACGCCCAGACCGCCCTCCAGCAGGCCCGATGCCGGTGAACGGATGCTGGGAAGTGCAAGGAGGGGCGGGGGGGCGATATCCCTCCAGAAGTGAACTACCACCACACGGCTGCCAGGGGATGGGAACAGGCGGTCGACAAAGGGAACAGCCGGTGCTTCTGGGGAACAGGCGGTCAATCTAAGAAACGGGGGGCGAGAAGACCGCTCGCCCCGACCCGGAGGTTCGTCTTCCCTCGGGGCGCTCGCATCAGTCGCCCCCCGTCTCGTAACGCCCGTCAGGCGTCTTGCGCGTATGGAACCAGGAGCTTCGCCGCATGTCTCTCTCGTCCCTTCTCACGTCCTCTTCGGTGTACTCGCGCTCCGCCCGACACTTCGGGCACAGGTCTGCGCGGATATGCCTGGAGGGCTTCATGCAGTCCCAGCAGAGCCCCAGGGCCGCCCCGTGCCCGTCGAGGATCTCCGAGTGGTTGCAGTCGTGTTCCCACACCGCGCGGGTGATCATCTCCGAGACGATTCTCCGCGAGTGGGCCTTCCCCAGGCGTTCGAACACGCCTTCGCGCCTGAGGAGGGCGATCACGTTGTTCAGCATGCGGCTGCCGTCATGGTTCGACATACTCTGCCTCTCCTCCGTGTGCTCGCGTCGAAGGTCGAACCAGGGCCACCAGAACACCCGTCGGGTCAGCTGGCCTCGACAAGCGAGGGTTGGGTGATCGCCCGGGCCAGGTCGCGACTCGAGGCACCGAGAGCCAGGAGGGCCCGAATGAGGAGATCCAGTGACACGGATGGATCCCCGGCCTCCATCTTCGCGACGCGCGACTGACTGGAACCGATCTGGCCGGCGAGCTCGGCCTGGCTGAGACGCCGCCGCTGCCGTCGCTTCCGCAGGGCAGCAGCGAGACGGAGCCGAACCTCGATGTAGGCGGCCTCCTCGTCCGACAGTTCCAGGAATCCCTGGACCGTTCCCACCTTCCAGCCCTTCTTCTCGAGGTTGCTCTTCTTTGCCTTACGCATCGTCATACTCCCGCAGCCGTCTGCGAGCGGCCTTCAACACGCCCTTCGGCGTTTGCGGCGTCTTCTTGGCAAACACCTCGGCGATGACGATGGCGTCCTGATCGACGCGGTACAGGATGCGCCATGTCACGGCTTCATCAACGATCCTCAGCTCATGGCACCGTGCCCCCAACTGGGGCATGGGTCGCGAGTGCGGAAGCGACAGGACGGCGCCCTGCTGGAGCTGGCGAAGCAGGACGCCGGCTTCGATGCGGGCTGCCTTCCCGAAGGGTGGCGTCTTCACTTCTCCATGAAGCCACGCGAGAGGCTTGTCCTCCGGACTCTTCCCACTCGGTTGATTATATGTCGATACTGACATAGAGCAAGGCCTCACTCTCGGACCCGGCTCAGTCCTTGGGTCCCCCGACGCCGTTGAACGACTGTGTCGACCCGTGGCTGACGGATGTCAGCTCCACCGAGTCCGTCGAGACGATCCGCGCCGCGCTGTCTCCGGACAGGGCTAGCAGGTCCCGAGGTCGCAGCCAAAGAACGCCCCTTGAGGGGTCGATCCGCATCCACGGGGAGAAGGCTACCTCGGCGAAAGGACAGCGAAGGTCCGAAACGAGCGCTTTCCTGACGCCGGATGTCAGGCCGCTTCCTGCAACCTCGGGCTGTGGCGCCCGGCAGCCGGGCAAGCGGTGACCTCCCCCTGTCTGGATCCCGGACCGCCAGAACCACTGAAGGCCAGGTGCTGTCCCCACGCCCTCGCCTAAGTTGCTGGATAGATGAGGCTAGCGTCAACAGACGACCAACGCGGGCAGTGGCACGTGATTGGCAAAAGGCGTATACCTGACGCGTGTTCGGGTGGAGAACCGGACACCCTTCGGAGGTCTGCCATTTGAGCGACACCACCCTCCGCGACCTCGTCCTGGCCCGCCTGGAGAAGGACACGGGCCCCGACGACGAGTGGGCCGCCCTGGTCCTTGCGGCCCTCGAGGGCCCGGACGAGCTGGAGCAGCTCCTCTCCGACGGCAACGGCGCCGCCCGGGAGGACTCCCCAGACCAGCCCCAACCCAGGACCCCACAGCACCCGCGAAGCCCCCCCGCACCGCCTTCCTCCGCCGCCTCACCGCCCAGGGCTTCCGCGGCATCGGCCCCCAGGCCACCCTCGACCTCACCCCCGGCCCCGGCCTCACCCTCGTCGTCGGCCGCAACGGCTCCGGCAAGTCCAGCTTCGCCGAGGGCCTCGAGCTCCTCTTGACCGGCGACACCTACCGCTGGTCCCAGCGCAGCAAGGTCTGGCGCGACGGCTGGAGGAACCTCCACCACCCAAAGGCCGCCCTCGCCGCCGAGCTCGCCCTGGAGGGGGAGACGGGTGCTTGCACCCGGGCGCGCGAATGGGCGGACGGGGCCGACCTCACAGGCGCCTCCACCTGGGCCCAGGTCCACGGCCAGCCCCGCACCGGCCCCGAGGCCCTCGGCTGGGAGACCCCCCTCGAGGCCTACCGCCCCTTCCTCTCGTACAACGAACTCGGCTCCCTCCTCGACGAGGGCCCCTCCAAGCTCTACGACGCCCTCTCCAAGGTCCTCGGCCTCGACGCTCTCGTGGACGCCCAGACCGCCCTCCAGCAGGCCAAAAGCGCCCGCGACAAGGCCCGCAAGGACGCTGACCAGGAACGCCAGGCCCTCCTGGCCCGCCTCGAGGACGTGGACGACGAGCGCGCCCAGCGCGTCAAGGACGCCCTCAGCCAGAAGGACTGGGGCCTCGAGGCCCTCGAAGCCGAGCTGACCGGATCACCGGCCACCCCCCAGCCCGACAGCCAGATCGACCTCCTCAAGCGCCTGGCCGCCATACAGCCCCCCGACAAAGACAAGGTCACCCAGGCCGTCCAGGCCCTCCGCGACGCCGACCAGCGCCAGAAAGCCGCCGCCCAGACCGTAGCGGGGAAGTCCGACCAGCTCGCCACCCTCCTCGACCACGCCCTCCGCTTCCACGATGAGCCGGGACGGGCAGACCCTGGCGTACGCCTGGGGCTCGGGCCGGCGCCTTCATGGCGGGGGCGGCTTCGGCGTCTGGGACGTCGCCAGCGGAAGGCCAGCAGGACCCCGCGTCGAGGTGCGCCACTTCGGCAGGATGGAGCTGAGCCCCGACGGCCGTCAGCTCGCCACCGCGGGCCTGGCCCCGGGTCCGGACGGGAAGGACGGCTTCGCCGTCCAGCTCTGGAGCGTCGAGGCCCTCAGGGCCGCCGGCGGGGGTATGGCTCCGGCTCAGCCTTCGACGAGCAAGACGACTGACGAGGCGGAGTGACGCGCCCCTGTGCTCCACAGGAGGGGCGGCGCTCTTGAATTGGTGCCTCTCGCGTAGCGCTCGTCCGGGCTCAGCGACGATCTGGCGGACCTCCTCGGGTGGTCCTCGGTGAAGCGGCTCCGCAAGGCGCTCCGGCGCGACCTGGCCAACGCCGGGGAGGAACGGGCGGCCGCCACCGCCCTGGCGCTCCGCTGGCTCGAGACGACGGCCGGCGGCGCCGCGACCTGGCTGGCGTTGGCCGAGGCGACCCTCGCGCGGCGTCGCTGATCGGGCACTCGTCGGCCGACCCTGACGCCCCCTGTCAGGGTCGACCGCTGACAATGCCGGCGTGGCACGGGGCCCGGCGGGCCGTCAGGTCGCGGGCTTGGCCACGTCATACGTGAGAAGGGCCGAGAGCGGCCCAGCACCGCGGTGGAGATCCAGAAGAACGCCCTCGAGGGGGGGGATGCTGACCCTGCGCATGAGCGGGCTTTAGAAGGTCCGCGACGGCGTCACCACCCTCGACGAGGTCTTGAAGGAGACGATGCTTTGAGGGCTGGAAGCCGCTGGGAGGTCCGCTAGCCGTGGCGAGGGGAGTGAGCATGGACGAGAGCAACGGCCTCCGGCAGATCGAAGACGAGGTGGCGCAAGGAGCGGGAGACGGCCACGCCTGGGGCCGCCTCGGGCGGGCCTACGGCCGTGCCCACCAGCACGCCCTCGCGGCCGACGTCTTCGAGCGGGCGGTGGCACTCGAGCCCGACGCGGGAGATCTCTGGTGGGGCCTCGCCGTCGCCCGCCACAACGGTGGGGAGGACACGGGGGCCCTCGAGGCGGCGCGGCGGGCGGCGACCCTGGACCCGCAGGACGCAGCGGCCGTGACCCTGCTGGCGCTGCATCTCCGACGTGCCGGCCGGGAGCACGAGGCGATCCCCTTTGCCCGGGACGCGGTCCGCCTGGCGCCCCGGTGGTCGGTCCCGAAGGCGCTCCTGGGAATGGCCTGCCAGGCCGTGGGCGACCACGGGGAGGCGGTGGGTCCCCTCGAGGCGTCCCTCCGCATCGACGAGGACCAGCCCGAGGTGTGGTTGGCCTTCGGCGTGAGCCTCGCCGAGCTGCGGCGCTTCGAGGAGGCGGCGAACGTCCTCGAGACGGCCGCCTTCCACGTCCCCGATCGCGGCACGGCCTGGGGACGCCTCGGTCAGGCGTACTCCGAGACCGGGCGTCACCGCGAGGCCATGCCGGTCTTCGAGCGGGCGGTCGAGCTGGGGTTCGCGCCGTCCGGGCTCTGGGCCGACATGGGGCGGTCGGCGGCCGAGCTCCGCGACATCCGCACCCTCGGCCGGGCCTACCGGAAGCTGCGGGGAGACGACCCGACCGGCGCCGAGGTCCTGAGGAGGAAGCTGGTCGAGCTGCAGGAGGAGACCCGGCGCCGGGCGCAGCCCGGGGCCGGGGGCGACCTCTACCCGCGAGAGCAGCCGACCGAGCCGACTCGGGACGACAGGAGAGCGATGTGGACGGAAATGTAAGGTGAAGATGCGAGACGAAGAGTCGAACGGAGACGCGGGGACCTGGACCGGTGACGGACGGCCTATCCCCGGCGAGGACACCCCTCTGCTACCCTCCGAGGCGATGGCGAAGCCACGCACGACGCGCAAGCCGGCGCCGGCGGCCCGGCAGCTCACCACCAAGCCCCCCTCCGACGCTTCATGTGGGCCCTGGGTCGCCTCCGCGCGAACAGGCCCCTCAAGGCCACAGACCTGGCCGACGAGTTCGAGATCACCGTCCGCACCGCCTTCCGTGACATGGACTTCCTGCGCGACCAGTGGGGCGTGCCCCTCGAGTTCGACCGGGCGAAGAACAGCTACGTCCTGACCGAGCCCATGGCCGACCTGCCCCCGGTCCTGCTCAGCCAGGGGGAGCTCATCGCCATCTACTTCGCCGAGAAGGTCCTGGCCCAGTACCGCAACACGCCCTTCGAGGGGTCTCGCCGTCGAACCTCGACGACTACCTCTCCTTCGACCCGGGTCCCCTCCACACCCCGGACGCCCAGGTCTTCCGGGACGTCCTGCACGCCAAGCGGCACGGCCGGAAGCTCCTCATCGTGTATAGGAGCCTCAGCTCCAACCGCACCCGGAAGCGGCGGGTCCACCCGTACCACCTGTTCAACCACCACGGCGACTGGTACCTGGCCGCCTTCGACGAGGGCCGGAAGGACATCCGCATCTTCGCCCTCCACCGCATGCGCCGCGCGGTGGTTGCCACCGAGGCGTTCGAGATGCCGCGTCGCTTCAGCTTCAAGAGGTACATGGAGGACGCGTTCGGCATCCAGAAGGGGGAGAAGACGGCGGACGTCTCCATCCGCTTCGCGGTGCGCCAGGCCCGCTGGATCCGCGAGCGCAAGTGGCACCCCACGGCCCGGGTCCAGGAGGAGATGGGGGGGCGGATCGTCCTCCACCTGAAGGTGGCCGAGACCAGCGAGATCAAGCGCTGGGTGATGCAGTTCGGCAACGAGGCCGAGGTCCTGACCCCCGCCTCCCTCCGGCGGGCGGTGAAAGAGGACCTCCAGGCCGCGGTGAAGCTGTACCGGGGGCGCCGGCCCCGCACCCGCTCCGAGGACTGAGCCCCCCTCTCGGACCCTGACTCCCCATGTCAGGGTCATTCCCCCACACTCCGAGGCAACTGGAGAACGGGACGTCCGTCAGACCGCTTGAGGTCGGACGTCTCGAGTGTGAAGGCGGGCGATGGGGCCCGAGGGACGGAGGAGGGGGCATGAACGAGAACCCGGCGGTGGCGGACCCGGCAAGCTGGCTGCAGAAGCTGAGCCTGGGCGAGGCCCAGGAGCTCGAGCCGTACACGATCTACCCGCTGTGCGTGGAGGATGCCGGAGCCCCGGACCCGGGCCTGCTCCTCACCCACCAGGCCATCGAGGCCCAGCTCCTGGAGATCCTCGAGAAGGGTGATGGGGAGGTCCAGGAGCTCGAGGCCCTCAACCGGGGAACCAAGCCCGTGGTGGTCCTGGAGGGCGACACCCTCGTGGGCTGCAAGCAGAACCGGGTCGTGGCCCGGTCGGTGATCCTCGGAAAGGGACAGAAGACGCCGGTCCCGGTGGGCTGCATGGAGCAGGGCCGTTGGGCCTGGAAGAGCGGGCGGTTCGGGTCCGGGAGCATGCGTCTCACGCCGTCGGTGCGCAGCGCCTCGATACGCGAGGTGCGGGACTCCAAGAGGGCCCGGATGAAGAAGGCCCGCCTGGACCAGGGGCGCCTGTGGCAGGACGTGGCGTGCAGCCTGGAGGTCCAGGGGGTCAGCTCGGGCACCTCCGACTTCCACGCCGTGATCGAGGAGCGGGGCGAGGAGAGCCGCCGCCGCTCGCGCACCCTGAAGAGGCAGCCAGGGCAGGTGGGCGTGTTGGTGATGGCCGGAGAGACCTTCGTCGGTCTCGAGATGGCCGGGCACCCCGACACCTGGGCCGAGCTGGCCGACCGGACCCTGCCCGCCTTCCTGATGGACCGGGGCGCGGTCCCGGGAAAGGTCGCGGGCGGCGGGCGCAAGGAGGCCTCGGACTGGCTGGGGCGGATCCGGACCTCCCGCATCGCCCTCACCCCGGCCCTGGGACAGGGGCAGGAGATCGAGGTGGAGGGCGACCGGTTCGCCGGGGCGGGCCTGTGGCACGACGAGCAGGTGGTCCACCTGGCGGTCTTCGCCGCGTGACGCCTCGTCGCCGGAGCGTCCCGGGGGGATCGACGCTGACGTCTCCTGTCAGTGTCGATCCCGCACACTCCCTCCGGAACGAAGCGTCGAGGAGGCGAGCATGGCGAATCAGGTGACCCACAACCACCAGTGCCCGGAGTGCCAGAAGGACGAGGCGTGCGCCTCGCCGGAGTGCCGGGCCCTCCCGAGCCGGCTCTGCGCCCGGTGCATGGACCGGGCGTGGCGTCACACCCGTGCCAACGCCCGGCGCGCCCCCGGCGGCGCGTCGGGGTTGAAGGCGGCGTAGGGCAGCCCCATGCGCAAGACAGGCCCCGCCGCTGACCTCGGCTCCGGACGACCCAACGCGCTCCTTGCGTCTCCTGGTCCCGCCCGTAGAGCTTCAGGCCGGTCGACGCCGCAGGGCCTCCGTGCGGGTCGATGTCCCCCCTCCCCTGGGACGCGGAGACGGGGCGCCACCGCGCAGGCTTTTCCAGGCCCCCAGGGCCATGAACACGAATCCGCCCACCACGCCGCTGATCCCCCAGCCGAGAGGGCCGCGTGGGACGAAGCGGCCCAGCAGCCGAAGCAGCCCCGCCACGCTCTCCGCGACGGCCGCCACCGACCCGCCCGCCAACCCGGCGACGCCCGCCCCGGCGGCGAGGGCTACGAGCCAGCGGTACCCGTACCGCCACGCGAGGATGGCCCAGGCCGCGGCGGCGCCGAGTGCGGCCAGGCGGAGGGGGGAGACCCAGGGGCCGCTCGTGCCGAGGAGGGGGAAGGCGAGGGCCTCGGCCTGCCCGAGCGACAGCAGTACGGCGAGCGCGGGAAGCACGACCTGCCGTCTCACCTGGGTCCGCTGCGACGCCACAGCCAGGCCGAGCAGGAGCGGGGTGAGGAACGCGGGGTAGAACGCCACCTGGTGGATCCACCCCAGCGCCCAGAGGTGGAGCAGGACTGACGCTGCCGGCACCCACGTCCACGCCGCCGGGGCGGCCTCGCCGCGGCCGGCGCGTGACCGTCGGGTCGCGTCGGCGATCTGTCGGTGGGCGAGAGGGAGCGCAAGGGTGATCCACCACAGCCCGTATAGCGACACCGGGGCGAGGAGCCGGTGCTCCGCAAGCTGGACCACAAGGGCCGGCAGGCCGAGCACGACGACGGCGTGAACCCCGAGCAGAGTCGCAACGCGAGCGGGCAGGGTGCCCGGCAGCCAGCGTCGGACGAGCGCCAGCTTGGCCACCGCAAGGCCCATCAACGACACGGCGATGGCGGCCCCGATGCCGAGGTCGGCGGTGACGCACTCCGTGGCGAGGAGGGTCGCGTCCAACAGGAACAGCGTCCCGAGCAGCAGCACGTTGATGCCGTCCCGCGGGGCGCGCCGGGTGGCCACCAGGAAGACACCCAGGGCGACGAGCAGTCCCTCGTAGACCTGGAGGACGCCGATGAGCACCAGGAGCTTCCCGAGACGGCCGGGCTCGAGCTCCAGCGCGTGGTTGAGGAGATAGCAGCCGAGGAGCATGGCGGCCGCACTCATCCCGTAGAAGGGGTTCTTCTTCATGACGCACGTGTCCTGTTCTGAAAGTCCGACGTTCGATGTGCAGACGGCACTGGAGAGAGTGCAAGGCTCGTGCCCTCGTCGGCGCTCGTCCCGCGGCAGCGCGCAGCTCTCTGAGGTGCGGTGACTTGAGGCTCACGCAAACGGGCGCAGCCGCTCCATGCTGTTCGACAAAGAGTGTCTCAAGCGACAGAGATCGGCACCTCCACCCGTGCGACGTCGCACTTGATTCCCGACGCACCTGGAGGGACCATTGTCCGAGGTCGGCATGAAGACTGACGCCTACGTGGAAGAACGAAACGGCGGCTACTACGTCGGTCGCACCCGAGTGTCGCTGGACTCGGTGGTGTACGCCTTTCTCGAGGGGCAGACGGCCGAGGGCATTGCCCAGGCGTTTCCGGCCCTGACGCTCGAGCAGGCGTACGGCGCCATCGCCTTCTACCTCGCCCACCGAGAGGACGTCGACCCGTATCTGGAGCGCTCACGGAAGGACTTCGAGGGCAAGCGTCAAGAGGCGCGGGACTCTGACCCGATGTTCTACCAGAAGCTGGCGGCGGCTCGCCGATCCGTCCAGAGCTCCTGATGGCCGTCCGCTTCCAGGCGGACGCTGACTTCAGCCAGCACATCGTGGCGGCCGTGCTGCGGCGGTCATCCGACATCGACTTCCAGACGGCGCGTGCGGCCGGACTCCCCGGACTGAAGGACATCGAGGTCCTCGAACGGGCTTCGCAGGAGGGACGTGTCCTGGTTACGCACGATGCGAGGACGATGCCCACTCACTTTGCCGAGTTCGTGAGCCAGCAGCGGAGCCCTGGAGTGATCGTCGTCCCACAGAGCCTCGCGATCTCGGCGGCGGCCGAGGATCTGACGTTGATCTGGGCGGCGACGACGCCCGAGGAGTGGGTAGACCGGATCCTGTACCTCCCGATCTGAGCTCCCGCGCGCTAGCACCCCGTGTTGAGGAGTTGGCGCAGACGTCTGACCGCGCCTCGGGGTGGGGACACAGTCCCGCCGAAGCGGGCCTCGTAGTAGACCCGCACGATCTCGCTCCCGGTCTCGACGAGTGAGTCGGGGATCGGACGAGCACCGGGAGGGGGCGAGGCGCAGAGGGACGACGCGTGCTCCCGCAGGCCTCGGCTCGGCGGCCGTGGGTGACCGGAGTCGCTCCAGCGACGCTCCAGATCACGGACCAGGGATCGAAGGTCGGCGGGAACGGCGGCGGCCTCGGTCTCGCGCTCCCGAGCGCGGCGGCGGGCCTCCAGGAGACCGCGGAGGCGACGCTCCGCCCCGGGGGCGAGGACGACCGCCGTGACGACCAGCCAGAAGACCGGCTCCCGGACGGCGCGGGTCACGAAGGAGGCCACGGACGTCCCGAGCCAACGGAAGAAGGCGACGGGCCCCACCGAGACGACCCGCGCCCACACCCCGGCAACGGCCGCCCGGGCGTGCTCGAGCCACTGCTGGAGCAGGCCGGGGGCCCCGCGGGCGCTCTCGAACTGCCCGGGAGGCGTCGGGTCCGCCTCGACCCAGCCCTCGCCCGGTATCCAGGCCTCGACCCAGGCGTGGGCGTCGGACTCGCGGACGACGTGGAGACCTCCCCCCATGTCGCTCTGAGGTCCGACGCTCAGGCCCTTCACGAACCGGGCCGGGACACCTCTGAGGCGCAGGAGCACCACCGCCGCGCTGGCGAAGTACTCGCAGTACGCCTTCCGCTTCTCGAACAGGAACTCGGACAGGGGGTCGCCGTCGGGGCGAAAGGGCCCGGGGGAAAGCGAGTACTCGTAGCCGGTCTGGAGGTGGTGGACGGTGGCGGCCAGGACCTCACGGGAACCGGAGTCGACCGGGGCCAGGCTCGAGGCCAGAGACGCGACGCGCGGGTCCACGACTTGGGGGAGAGCGAGGCTCTCCTCGCGTTCGACGGGGGAGAGACCGGGCCATCCGCCGGAGACCCGGTCGACGAGCACCGCGCCGTACTGGCGGAGGGGAAGCCCGGCCACGCGGCGCACCAGCCCGAACCGGTCGAGTTGGAGGTGCGAGGAGGCGGCCGTCACCGCCACCGGGCCTCGCGGGAGCAGGAGGGGCCACTCCTCGGTCCGGGCCTGGGTGACGCGCACCTGGGCCGGGGATGCCCCGGAGTCCGGCTCGATGCCGGGTATGGGGAACCACTTCCCCAGCTCGGCGACGAGGGGCCCGGCCCCCGAGGGCGTCGCACCGGGACGGAGCGGCCCGGGCGTCACGCTGAGCGCGGGCTCGTCCGGGGAAGACGACGGGGCCGAGCTCCGGCCCGGCGCGGGCGCGTTTGACCACCTCCTCCCGTCGAAGCGGGTGAAGACCTCCGCGGGCAGCAGCCAGGCCCCATCCGAGGGAAGCGACGTCTGGAGGTCCAGCACTCGACGGCGCGACCGCGCCAGCGACCCGATGTCACCAAGGGTCGACTCTCCCGAGAGTCCGGTGGCGCCGTGGTCCAACGCGGCCGCGAAGGCCCTCTCCACTCTGGGCTGAAAGAGGGGGAGGCCGACGATCGCCGTGGCCGCGAGACCCACCGCCACCACGCCGGTCGCGGCCACCACCAGGACCGTGCGGCGCGACCACCGCGGGCCCGACTGCCTCAGGGCGGCCACCCAGAGCACGACGACCACGAGGAGGGCGAGGCCCAGGTACACCTCGGCGAAGGCGTTGCGGGCGCCATCCCGGGGGAAGGGGAGAACGGAGGCGTCGTAGCCCTCGGGCGCGGGGTTGAGGCCGGCGAGGGTGAGGACCGCCACCGCCGCCGGGAGCAGGGTGCGGCCGGCCGGGAAGGCCCGCGGGGCCAGGGCGAACGCCGCCCACACTGGAACCAGAACCGGCGCCGCCACGGCGGGTATGGCCCCGGGCTCGAGGAGGAGAACCCCCATGGAGCGGCCCAGCCAGGCGGTGACGCCCGCGACCACTAGGAGGAGAGCGTGCCACCGCGGCAGCACCCGGCGCAGGGAGCCGGGCACCGCCGTCCACTCGAAGAAGGGCGACACCATGGTGGCCGCCGCCACCCCCAGGAGCGGCGGGAAGAGGAAGGAGCTCCGCAGCGAGAGGGCGAGGGTCAGGAGGGCGAGGGCGAAAGCGATGGCGTGGGCCGCGCGGGCGGCCGTGGGGCGGACCCGCTTCACGCGCTCGCCTCCTCCGCGGCCAGCCTCGCGTCGACCTGCGTCGGCGTGAAGCGGGTGAGCTCGCCCAGCTCGGCCGAGGCGCCCCAGGGCTGGCGCGTCTCCCCCTCGTGCACGAGGACCACGGTGACCTCGACGCCTCGGGCCCGGATGCGCTCGAGGAACGCCTCCCGCGCCTCGTCCCACTCCAACATCACCGCCACCACCGTGGTGAGGCCCTCGAGGCGCTCGAGGAGCGCCGGCCCGATGGACTCGAACGGCGGCGCCGTAGAGGGCTCGAGACACGCCAGCACGTCGAGCACGTTGTCGAGGTACCCGAGGCTCCGTCCCGTGCTCACCTCGTAGAGGTCGGGCCCGGCGGCGAGGATGTCCACCACCTGGTCGCTCCGGCTGAAGTGGTCGGCGAGGGAGGCGAGGACGGAGACGGCCGCCTCGAAGCGCGCCCGCTCCCGGGGTCGGGGACGGCGGGGGAGGAAGGTGTCGAGGACCAGGACGAGGCGGGAGAAGTACTCCTCCTGGTACTCCTTCACCACCGGCCGGCCGAGCCGGCCCCACGAGGGCCAGTGGATCTTGCGGAGGGGGTCCCCCTCTCGATACTCGCGCGTCCCGACGAACTCGAGGGACTCGCCGACACGTGAAGCGAGGGGGATTCCCCCGGGCTGGTACCGGCGCCCGGCAGGGAGGGGCACCTCGTCGAGGGTGAAGTAGCGCGGGTACGTGAGGACCACCTGGCCCGGGGGGAGCCAGACCGCCTTTGAGCGCGCCAGGCCGAACGGGTCGGTGTGGGCGACCCCCAGCCCGGGAAGAACGGCTCGCCCGCGCCGGCGGGGTCGGAACACGAGGTCGACGCACGCAGGGCCCTGGCCCGTGACCTCGACAAAGGCCTCGGGGGGCTGCACCGCCAGCCCCCCGTCGGCGGCCAGGGGCGCCTCCCAGAAGAGCGACAGGGGCCCGGGGGGCTTGTCGCTCGCCACCCGCAGCGGGACCACGATGTCCCGCCCTGCGGTGAGGCGCTCGGGCAGCCGTCCCGTGAGCCGCACGGCCGGCCGTGAGCGGAAGAGGTGGAGGACAGCCATGAGCAACGGCGGAGCGGCCAGCCCGAAGAGCATGAACACGAGGGCGCGTCGCGTGTCGACGCCCACGAAGGCCACGGCCACGGTGGCCAGGAGGACGAAGCGGCCCCGCGCGGTCAGGCGGCGAAGGTACAGCCCTCGGATCGCCTGGAAGAGACGCGCGCTCTCGAGGGGGCGGGAGAGGGGGGCGGTGGCCACGGGGCCCTCAGGAAGGAACCGGCGTCGCGTCGAGGACCTCCTGCACCACGTCCTCCTTCGACACGCCGCCGTACCGCGCCTTCGTCTCCAGGCCCAGCCGGTGGGCCAGGACCGGCACTGCCTCCGCCTCCACGTCCTCGGGGATCACGAAGCTTCGGCCCTCGAGGAGAGCGCGGGCCTGCGCCGCGCGGAAGAGCATGAGGGTGCCCCGGGGCGAGCAGCCCAGCTTCACCGAGGGGTGACGCCGGGTCGCCTCACCCAGCGCGATGGTGTACCGGCCCAGGGACTGCTCCACCGTCACCTCGCGGGCCCGGGCCTGCAGGGCCACGACCTCGTCCGTCGACACCACCGCCTCGACCGCCTCCAGGGGGTGGCGCTTCGCCTGGGCGTAGAGGACCTCGAGGGCCTCGTCGGTCCCGGGGTAGCCCAGGTGGACGCGGAGCCCGAAGCGGTCGAGCTGGGCCTCGGGCAGAGGGTACGTCCCGTGGAACTCCACCGGGTTCTGCGTTGCCAGCACGAGAAAGGTCGGAGGCAGCTTCCGGGTCGCCCCGTCCCCTGACACCTGTCCCTCGCTCATCGCCTCGAGGAGCGCCGACTGCGTCCGCGGCGAGGCCCGGTTGATCTCGTCGGCCAGGAGCACGTTGGTGAAGATGGGACCCTCCTTGAACGAGAAGCTCCCGTCCCGCGGGCTGTAGACCGACGACCCAAGGATGTCGGCGGGGAGGAGGTCGGGCGTGAACTGGACCCGCCGAAACTCCCCCGCGAAGCACCGGGCCAGGGCCTTGGCCAGCGTCGTCTTGCCGACGCCGGGGACGTCCTCGAGGAGCAGGTGCTGCCCGCCCAGGAGGGCGACCAGCACGTGGTCGAGGGCCTCCGCCTTGCCGAGGATGACGCGTCCCAGCTGCGTCTTGATGTCGGAGAGCTTCTTCGCGATGGAATCGGTCACGGGAGGATCACCTCGTAGGTCAGGTCGACGAGCGTGAGCCGTGGCGCCAGGCCTTCGACGTCCGCGGGCGAGGCCGCACCCAGGTCGACGTCCACTGGTGCCACGACCAGGCGCACCCTTCGCGCGCCGGGCTCGGGGGCGGCGAGCAGAGAGACGCGCCACACCTCTGGTCCCCCTGCGGGCGAGCGTTCGACGAGGGCCGGAGGGTCCCCGGAGGCCGGAAAGACCTGGGCGGACGACCCGTCCGGTCGCCCCGCGATCAGGAGCACCCGCGCGGGGGCACGAACGCTCACACGAAGGCTCAGCTCCTGCCCGGCCCGCAGCTGGAGAGGGGCCTCGTCCCCGTGGGCCTCGAGCTCCAGCTCCGCCGGCCCCTCTCTCCGCTCCGGCAACGCCAGGAGCGCCGCACGGGTGGTCGGACTGACCGCCGCCGCCACGAGCCGAGACGCCGCGCGGCGCCCTCCCTCCGGGGCCCCGCGGAAGACCACCTGGGAGCCCACGACCGCCACCACGAGGACCGCCACCGCTGCCGCCAGGTGGCCGAACGTTGCCGGGCGCCCGAACCACCCCCGCACCTGCTCCCAGGCCGTGGGCCTCTCCAGCGCGGCCAGCACCTCGTTTCGCGCCCCCGGCGACTCGAGAAGCTCCCGGAGTCCCTCTTCTTCGAGGATCGCGTCGAAGAGCCCCTGGTCGTCGAGAGCCGCCCGCAGCAGCTCGCGCCGCTCGTCCTCGGTGAGCGTGTCCGTCGCGTAGCCCCCGAGGAGCCGCTTCGGGTCGCGGGTCATCGCTCCTCCTTCCCCGAGACGAAACCCCACCGCGCCCCGAGGAGCTTCCTCAGCCGCTGGTGGCAGCGCCGGTCCCAGCTGTAGACCGTGTTCACCGTCCGTCCCAGCCTCGCCGCGATCTCCACGAAGCTTTCGCCCTCCAGCTTCCGGCGCAGCAGCTCACGGCACCGCGACGGCAGCTGGGCCGCTGCCTCGGCGAGAACGCGGACCCGCTCCCGGTCCCGCGCCACCGTCTCGGGGGCCGGGACCCGGCTCGGGGCCGACTCGAGCGGGTCGCCGTCGTCGTGGTCCCGCGTGGGCGGGGAGGTGAGACCAGCGTCTCTGCGGCGCGCCGCCTTGCGCCAGACGGCCCGACGCTTGAGGCTCACGATCTTCACGCCCAGGGCCAGGAGCTCCTCGGCAGCCTCGACGTGAGCGTACTTGGTGGACAGGAGGAGGAGGGCCTCCTGGGTCAGGTCCTCCGCGTCCTCGGGCGAGAGCCCCCGACGGGCCGAGGCCAGGATCCGGGCCCGTATCTTCTCTAAGGCGGCCTCCCGGGTCAGCGGCGCGTCGGTGTCCACCATCCGGGCCGGACTATAGCCCAGCCCCGGGCACCACGAGGTCCGTTCCGCCACCAGCGTTGCCACGGGCTCCGTCACCTCCTGGAGGCGAGATGCCGCCAGCGGGCCGGCCCTTGCACTCCGAGGGCGGCGGCGTGCAAGGAATCCCGGGCCGGCGGCATCTCGAAGCCAGCAGCCGGCCGGGGCGCAGGCAGAAACGGCCGGCAGGAGGATGCCGTGATCGACCGCTTCGCAGACCTCGCCGTGCTCGTCGCCGGGGTCGCCCTTTTCGTCGGAGTGTGGGCGATTCTGATCGGCGGATTCGTCGTCTTCTATCGAGGTCGGCGCTCGCCGGTGACCCGGGCGCTTCTCGTCATCGTGCCGCTCCTGTTTCTCGATGGCCTGGTCGCCGGACGGGGCTTCTGGTCCACGCTGGTGTTCCTCGTGGGGTTTGGCGCTCAGTGCGTCCTCGGGGCCGCGGCTCTCGCCAGGGGGCGCGGGTGGTTGGGCCGGCGACGTCTCGTGGCGAGTCTCCTCTACGCGGGCTCGATCCTGGCGACCGTCGCGTGGCTCGGCGGCCACGATCGGTTGGAGCCTCACGGCGCGGACGAGATCCAGGCGACTCTGGTGGCCCTGACTGCCCGCAGCGGGCGGGACGGCGGGCCACGAGGCATGAGCTCATGAGGAGGCATTCATGACAGCCGTAGACCTCTACACCCCTGACGACGGCGGTTGGCCCCCACAACCGATGCGCCTCCCGGCCGTGCCGGCCCTCGGCCACTGGATCGAGATGGACCAGGGCTACCTGCGCGTCACCGCCGTGCTCCACCGTGAAGGCGGAGTGCTCGAGGTGTACGCCGTGGGCGACGACTTCGCGAAGATTCTCGGCTAGCGTCTCTGGGAGGCCCCCCGGCTTTGCCGGGGAGGCCGCAGCAGTTTGACAGTTGCGGGAATGTCCAGTGCACTCCCTGCCGTGAGCCGCTCAAGCATCACGACAGGGAGTACCCATGGACGACTACGAGAGCCTAAGCCACAGCGTATGGGACTGCAAATACCACGTGGTGTTCATTCCGAAATACCGGAAGAAGACGCTGTACGGGGAGCTTCGCCGGAGGTTGGGCGAAGTGTTCAGGACGCTGGCGAGGCAGAAGGAGAGCCAGGTTCTGGAAGGGCACCTGATGCCGGACCACGTACACATGCTGATCTCGATCCCACCGAAGTACTCGGTCGCGCAGGTGATCGGGTACATGAAGGGGAAGAGCGCGATTCACGTGGCCCGTACGTTCTTCGACCACAAACGCAACTTCGTCGGGCAGCACTTTTGGGCGCGGGGATACTTCGTATCGACGGTTGGCCGCGACGAGGCGGTGATCCGCGAGTACATCCGCAACCAGGAGATCGAGGATAAGCGACAGGACCAGTTGAGACTGCCGTAGACCGTGCCACCTTTAGGTGGCTCACGGGCCGCTCGTGAGCGGCCCACAACTATGCCGCCTTGGGCGGCTCACAAGAGAATGCCCCCGGCTTTGCCGGGGGATCGGTTACCCCGCCTAGAGAAGGACACCAAGCCCCAGGACGAGTGGTCCGCCCTGGTCCTCGCCGCCCTCGAGGGCCCGGACGAGCTGGACCAGCTCCTCGACGACGCGAGCGGCGAAGCCGCGCAACTCCCTCCAGCAAGCACCCCCGCCGAGCCAACAACCCAAGACCCCACAGCCCCGAAGCCCCCCCGCACCGCCTTCCTCCGCCGCCTCACCGCCCAGGGCTTCCGCGGCATCGGCCCCCAGGCCACCCTCGACCTCACCCCCGGCCCCGGCCTCACCCTCGTCGTCGGCCGCAACGGCTCCGGCAAGTCCAGCTTCGCCGAGGGCCTCGAGCTCCTCTTGACCGGCGACACCTACCGCTGGTCCCAGCGCAGCAAGGTCTGGCGCGACGGCTGGAGGAACCTCCACCACCCAAAGGCCGCCCTCGCCGCCGAGTTCGCCCTGGAGGGGGAGACGGGCGCCTGCACCCTGGCCCGCGAATGGGCGGACGGGGCCGACCTCACAGACGCCTCCACCTGGGCCCAGGTCCACGGCCAGCCCCGCACCGGCCCCGAGGCCCTCGGCTGGGAGACCCCCCTCGAGGCCTACCGCCCCTTCCTCTCGTACAACGAGCTCGGCTCCCTCCTCGACGAGGGCCCCTCCAAGCTCTACGACGCCCTCTCCAAGGTCCTCGGCCTCGACGCCCTCGTGGACGCCCAGACCGCCCTCCAGCAGGCCAGAAGCGCCCGCGACAAGGCCCGCAAGGACGCCGACCAGGAGCGCAAGGCCCTCCTGGCCCGGCTCGAGGACGTGGAGGACGAGCGCGCCCAGCGCGTCAAGGACGCCCTCAGCCAGAAGGACTGGGGCCTCGAGGCCCTCGAAGCCGAGCTGACCGGATCACCGACCACCCCGCAGCCCGACAGCCAGATCGACCTCCTCAAGCGCCTGGCCGCCCTCCAGCCCCCCGACAAGGACAAGGTCACCCAGGCCGTCCAGGCCCTCCGCGACGCCGACCAGCGCCAGAAAGCCGCCGCCCAGACCGTAGCGGGGAAGTCCGACCAGCTCGCCACCCTCCTCGACCACGCCCTCCGCTTCCACAAGGAGCACGGCGACGGCGACTGCCCCGTGTGCGGCAACAAGGAGGCGATGAACGAGGAGTGGCACCAGACCAAGGCGAAGGAAGCCGAAACCCTCCGACAGGCCGCCAAAGAAGCCACCGAAGCCCGCGAAGCCCTGAAGAAGGCCGAGACCGACGCCCGCCGCCTCATGACCCTCGACACCGCCCTCCTGGCCAAAGCCCACGAAGCCGGCCTCCAGCCAAGAAGCGGACGCCGTCCTAAGCGTCATTCCGAGGCGCGCCAGCCGTGGCCGACGCGCCGAGGAATCCACGCAACACCCGCACCCCGAAGCCCTCGCCACACGCCATCGACCAAACCCTCGCCCCCCTCACCCAATCCCTCGACCACCTCCGCCAAGCCGCCGCCACCGAGCTCGCCCGACCGCGAGGACACCTGGCGCCCCCACGCCCTCGCCCTCGCCGAATGGCTCCCCAAGGCCCACCAGGCCCAAACCGCCACCGACTCCCTCAAGAACCTCAAGTCCGCCGAGAAGTGGCTCAAAGCCGCCGCCGACACCCTCCGCAACGAGCGCTTCGCCCCCATCGCCGACGAGACCCGGCGCATCTGGGACCAGCTCCGCCTCCAGAGCAACGTCTCCCTCGAGGACGTCCACCTCGGCGGCTCCGGCAAGGCCCGCAAGGTCGAGCTCAACGTCACCGTCGACGGCCAGGAAGGCGCCGCCCTCGGCGTCATGAGCCAGGGCGAGCTCCACTCCCTCGCCCTCAGCCTCTTCATCCCCCGGGCCACCCTCCCCGAGAGCCCCTTCCGCTTCGTCGTCATCGACGACCCCGTCCAGTCCATGGACCCCGCCCGCGTGGACGGCCTCGCCCGCGTCCTCCAGGCCGCCAGCAAGGACCGCCAGGTCGTCGTCTTCACCCACGACGACCGCCTCCCCGAGGCCGTCCGCCGCCTCGACATCGACGCCACCGTCATCGAGGTCACCCGCCGCGAAGGCTCCCTCGTCGACACCCGCCGCTCCAAGGACCCCGTCTCCCGCTACCTCGACGACGCCTTCGCCCTCGCCAAGACCGACGACCTCCCGCCCGACATCGCCCGCCGCGTCATCCCCGGCCTCTGCCGCGAAGCCCTCGAGGCCGCCTGCATGGAGACCGTCCGCCGCCGCCGCATCGGCAGGGGAGAGCCCCACGCCGACGTCGAGGACCTCCTCCTGAGCGCCCAGAAGCTGACCCACCTCGCCGCCCTCGCCCTCTTCGACGACATGGACCGCGCCGCCGACGTCATGACGAGGATCAACAAGGAAGGCGGACGCCCCGCCGGCGACACCTTCAAAGCCTGCAACGCCGGCGCCCACGGCAAGCTCGACGTCGTCCCGATCGACCTCATCCGCAACACCGAGAAGCTCGCGCGGTGGATGCAGGGGCTCCAGTGACGACAGCCGCCGAGCTCCTCCGCGCCGCCGAGCGGATGATGGGGAAGGACGGCTCCCGGGCGAAGGGCGCTGGGCCCGCGGGGCGGCCCTTCTGACCCGGCAGGCTATCATCCGCGCCGCTGGGGAGACGGCGCTTAGACTCGCTGGCGGGGCTGGATTGCGGCATTCAAGCCGCTGGCGTTCTACCAGGGATTGGGGGCAGGCGATGGATGACGAAGCACCGGTGCAGCGCGGGGCCTTTCCGATCAGCCCGATGAGCGTGCGATACATCAAGCTCGGTGCAGGTGGCAGCTGGGAGAAGGAGTGCCTTCGCGACGGGATGATCCGATTCGGCTTCGGCAGCGGCACGGCCGAACGTTTCGCCATTTGCAGTGCTGGTCGGTGGAACGAGCTGACGGAATCCTTCATCACCGAAGGCAAGGACAAGGGTACGGCGACACGCTTCACCAAGGAGACCCGACTCTTCTTCGAAGACTCAGGATCGACGCTCTGGATCACGTTTGTTGGCGAGCGGCTCTGCTGGGGGCTGTTGACACCCCCGGCGGCAGAGAAGCACCGCGACGGCAACGGGGTCTTCCGAGTCGTCGAGGGAGGTTGGCGATGGACCGACCGGCACGGCGAGGAGCTGACAAAGGATCGTCTTTCCGGGGCTTTGACGAAGCTGGCGGCGTACCGCGGAACTTCCTGCAGGGTGGATGTGAGCCAATACGCGATCCGGCGGATCAACGGTGAGAAGACGCCCGAGGTGGAGCGCGCCCTGGAAGCCCTCGAGCGCACCAAAGGAACGGTCCTCGGGATGATGAGGCTGCTCGGGCCACGCGACTTCGAGACGCTCGTCGATCTGGTCTTCACGAACAGTGGGTGGAGGCGGCTCGGCCCGGTCGGCAGAACTCAGAAGACACTGGATCTCGATCTGCTCTTGCCGAGCACGGGCGAGAGGGCGTTCGTCCAGGTGAAGTCGAAGACAACGTCCGCCCAGGTAGCGAAGTACGTCGCGAAGCTCGATGAAGTTGGCCCGTACGAGCGCATGTTCTATGTGTTTCATTCAGGAGAGGCCGACACGGACGACGACCGCGTCACTCTGATCGGACCCGAGAAGCTGGCGGAGATGGTGGTCGACGCGGGCCTCGTGAGCTGGCTCATCCGCAAGGTTTCCTAGCCTCGGAGGAAGCAATGCCGCTGCTGAAGGTCGAACCGTACCTGCTGAACCTCGCCGGCGAGTACCGGGTCTGCAGCGAGCTCATCAAGCGGGGCGTGTTTGCCACTCCGACCTACGGCAACCGCAAAAGCGTCGACGTCTACGCCATCGACGACCGCCGCCATCGCGCTATCCGGATCGAGGTCAAGACCAGCCAACGGACCAACTTCGTGACAGCGATCAGCCAGAAGGGGCTTCACAAATCGAATGCGGGCCCCGACTTCTGGGTCCTGTTCCAGCTCCAGCGGAAAGGTGTGGATGAGTTTCACGAGCGGTTCTTCGTCTTGACCCACAGGGAGATCTGCCGGGCCCAGGCGCGGCGGAACCGAGCCTACGCGAGGCGGTACCGCGCGCTACACGGGCGGGCCCCCGACGTCTCACGAGGAGTGGATAACGTCACGGTCGAGGGGGTGGAGCAGTACGAGGGGCAGTGGTCCAAGATCCTCGCCGTGGTTGGAGCGCTCGGCTGAGAGACGTCAGCTCGATCGCCGTGCCGGTGCCGGCTCCAGGGCCACGGGAGTTCGTCCGTGCACGAGCACGTCGGGGCAGATGTCGGCACCGTTGGGCCACACGATCGTGCCGAGCTCCTCGTCGACACGAAGGGAGCGGAAGCGGGCCAGGTCTCGCTTGAGCGGCTCGAATATGGGCCCTTTGAGATAGGGCTCGAGATCCACAGTGCGCTCGGACCCGTCCGTGAGCTTCAGCCGAACCGTGAAGCCCTCCAGTGGAGTCGCCGTTTCGACACGCACCATCACAATAAGCTACTCAAGGCCAGGGATCTTGTCGAGGGGCTCTGCGTCTCGGGCCTTCCGCCAGTTCGCCTCAAGCTCGGGGCGGTGTTGGGCCGCCCACTCTCGATCACCACCGTACTCGGACAAGATCGTGCGCGCGACCGAGAGGGTGGTGTCGATCTGGCGAGCATGGGCGAGATCGAGACACAGGGTCGCCTCAGGCAGTTCCTCGAAGAACCGGCGAAGCTCGTCGGTGTCCCTGCCCGTGGCCTTGCGCTTGTCCATGTTCTCGATGCAGAGCCGCGGGCCGAATGGACGCCAACACCCCGCGTCGCGTACGACGTCCGGATGCAGGACGACACTCCAGCCCCTGTCGATGCAGGGGAGCAGCAGGCTCGAGGCTTCCGCTTCAGAGATCGCGGCGAGGCGGCTGGGTGCGTGGACCGCGACATACTGGAACTGACTGAGGTCGAGGTCGGAGGCGGCCTGCATGAGGCCTGGCAGCTCCGTCTCTCGAAGCGCCGAGAGCTCCACCGCATCTGCATCGACGCCTTGGAGTAGCTCCAGCGCTCGTCGGAAATCACCCAACGCCAGCGCGCCCGTCGAGAAACCGAACAGAGACATCAGAACACTCCGTCTCGCTCCGTCCCGCTGGTCAGTCCCGTCACACTGCGGGTGCAAGCTGCTCGTTGGCCCTGTCGAGGGCATCGAGCGCTCGCTGGATCTCCTCGACCTCGCGGGTCTCGAAGAAGGGTTCACCGCACTGTTTGCACACCCAGGCGGGGATGGCATCCCAGTGGACGTGATACCCGCGGCGGTCGACACTGAACGGAGCGGTGCCGCGCTTCATCTGCCCCTTGCAGTGCAGGCACTCCATCAGGTGACCCTCCGGCGGAAGTCCGCACTCCACTGAGTGGAATCCGGCACGTATGCGGTAATGATAGCGAGATAGTCGGCTTTCGGCGAGCACACCACGTGCACCGGTCTCTCATCCGGTGTCCCCAGGAGCAGACAACTGTGCCCGCGAGGATCATCGGGGTAGTCCTCGACAAGCTCGCCATCGAGAACGACGCTCTGGACTTCGGCGGCTCGGAGCAGCCGATCAGGGCGCGACATCTGCTTCACGGCATGAGGCAGAAAGAGGAGACGCTTGCGAGCCGCTCGCCGGACCTCGTCGACTATCTCGGCCATCTCCACCTCGGACGCTGGCAATCACTGTCGAGAGGCCAATCTACCCGAGGCCACGGCCAGAGGGGGTCCATTCGCTCCCCTGACCTCGGATGTCAGGGGTTTCCCCCGACACTCCGTCCGTGATCCTTCTCGCGGCCGCCCAGGGGTTGGCCCCCAGAGTGTCCCAAACCTGGACTCGACAGGTGAGAGGCTGACCTCCCGTCTTGCCTAGGCCGGTGTAAGGGACTGACAACGAGGGCCTTAGGGAATCCGCAGAAGAGAGGCGCTCTGGCACGTGATTGGCAAAAGGCGTATACCTGACGCGTGTCCGGGTCGCGACCCGGACACCCCTCGGAGGTTTGCCCCTTG
>CAWKAS010000015.1:0-8176 GCA_963847655.1 uncultured Acidobacteriota bacterium
CGGTGTCGTGTCGAACGGCGGCGAGAAGAGCAGCACCAGTCGGTCGTCGCGACGGACGAGGTAGTGCTCCACGGACTCCATGGCGCGGCGGGCCCGCTGTGGGTCCGCGGCACCTGAGATGACCGCCCACGACTGGGCGATGGAGTCGATGCGGCACTCGGCGTTGGCCGCCGACCCGAGCGGCGTCCCGTCGTCGAAGAACGCGCGCAGATACCAGTCCCCGTCCCAGGCCTCCGCCTCCAGCCGAGACTGGAGCGAAGCGGCCGTGTTGCGCCACCTCTGCGCACGTTCGTCTTCGCCGCGGGACTCGGCGACGCCGGCGAAATCCTTCAGGTTCATGAGCAGAAACCAGCCCAGCCAGACGCTTTCTCCCCGGCCCTCGTGGCCGACGCGGTTCATGCCGTCGTTCCAGTCCCCGGCCCCGATCAGGGGCAGGCCGTGGCCGCCGACCTCGAGGCTGCAGTCGAGGGCGCGCGCGCAGTGTTCGTAGAGCGTCGACCGCTCGTGCGACTGCGTGGGCTCGAAGTACGCCTCCTGTTGGCCATCTTCCAGGATCGGTCCGTCGATCCACGCGACCTCTTCGTCGAGCACCGCCCGGTCGTCGGTCAGCCGGAGATAGCGGATCGCCGCATAGGGCAGCCAGAGACGGTCGTCGGAGATGCGGGTCCGCACGCCCCGGCCCGTTGGGGGGTGCCACCAGTGTTGGACATCGCCTTCGGGGAACTGCCGGGCGGCGGCGCGGAGGAGGTGTTCGCGCACGATATCGGGTCGCGCCACTGCCAGGGCCAGGACGTCCTGGAGCTGGTCGCGGAACCCGTACGCCCCTCCGGACTGGTAGAAGGCGGAGCGGGCCCACATGCGGCAGGAGAGCGTCTGATAGAGCAGCCAGCGGTTGAGGAGGAGATCCATCGACGGCTCGGGAGTCGTGACCTGCACCGCGCCCAGCACCCGGTCCCAGCCTTCCGAGACCTCGAGGAGGGCCGCGTCCAGATCCACCGTGCGGTAGCGTTCGACCAGCGACTCGCGCGCTGTCGCGACTTGCCTCCTCGCCGAGCAGGAAGACGACCTCGGTGCGCTCGCCCGGTTCGAGCTCGACGCTCGTCCGCAGAGCGGCGCATGGGTCGAGGCCCGCTCCGGTCTTCCCCGACAGTGCCCGCACCCTCTGCAGCGATGCGGGGCGCTCGAGGCCGGAGTTGCGGCCCAGGAACTCGAGGCGGTCGCCGGTCCAGGAGGTCTGGCGCCCGCCCAGGTCGGCGAAGGCAACGCGATCCGCGAACTCCCCGTTCCACGAGTTGCGCGCAAACATGGCGCCGGTCGCGGCATCGACATCGGTGACCACGAATCCTGCGGGGCCGCCCCGCGCAACCCCCAGCACCCACTCCGCGTAGGCCGTGACTGAAAGCTCCCGTTTGCGATTGGACCGGTTTGTCAGGGTGAGGCGGGAGATCTTGACGGGGTCCCGCACCGGCACGAACTGCACCAGGTCCAGCGCGATGCCGTGGGCCGTGTGCTCGAAGCGGCTGTAGCCCTGGCCGTGCCGCGCGAGATACGGCGAGGTTTCTTCGCGGATGGGGAGCATGGTCGGTCCCCAGACGAGGCCGTTGTCCTCATCTCGAACGTAGAACGCCTCGCCCGGAGGGTCGCTGACGGAATCGTTCGACCACGGCGTGAGCTTGTTCTCGCGGCTGTTCACAGACCACGTGTGGCCCGAGCCCGCCTCCGAGGCCTGAAACCCGAAAACACGGTTGGCCACCACGTTGATCCAGGGAGCGGGGGTCCACTGGCCCGTGCCCAGGGCCGTGACGTACTCACGGCCGTCCGCCGTGAATCCCCCGAGGCCGTTGAAGAACTCGAGATCCAGCGCGGGCGGAGTAACGGTTTCGATCGACTCGGGCGGCGCGCGGTGACGCCGAGGGGCCGGCCCCGGCCTCGATCGCCCGAGTCGGACCACCTGCTCGGACAACGAGCCACGACGTGCCAGAATCACAACTCGCGCCGCAGCCTGCAGCAGGATCTGGTCCGCCGCCGGCACGACGTCGGCCCTGAGCACGAAGACGCCCCCATGTGCCGGATGGCCCTCGTGGCCGGCTGCGGACTGGCTCGCCCGCACCATGGCCTCGAGGGACTCCTGGAGGCCCGGCGCGTAGGAGGTGGCTTGTGCATTCAGAATGACCAGGTCGGCGGCAATCCCCTTCCGGTACCAGTACTCGTGCGCCCGCAGGAGCTGCCTTGCGACCTCCCTTTCTTCCACAGTCTCGATCTCCACCAGCGCAATCGGTAGATCGCCGGAAATGCCGTAGGCCCAGAGCCCGGATTGGCCGCCGCGGTTCTTCGCCAGCTCCTGGGGCGCCGCGCGCAAGGTGGGATCGACGAAGAGCAGGCGATTGGCCAGACGCTGGAACAGGTGGGCCTCGTCCTGGGTGATCCGCAGGTGGTGTAGCTGGACCTGGGCCTGGGTCCAGGCCAGCGAGCTCGCCCGTTCGAAGGTCGCCCGCTGGCGGTACTTCTCAGCCCCCGTGAGAGCCTCCTCCCGCGAACCCGCCAGCAACGTCGTGAACACGAGATGAGCTGTGCCACCACCGGGAATCGCAACCCGCTGCCGCAGGCTCACGATGGGATCCAGAACAGTCCCTACCGTATTCGAGAGCGGCTCCCCGCCGACTGCGGACAACGCCTTCCGAACCCTGCGGCCGCGGCCCAGAAAACGTGCCCGATCGCTTTCATACTGCACCTCGCCGGGCGGCTCCTCCTCGAGGGCGATCAGATGGGCAAGCCACACCCGCGGTTCGTCCGCCGACCGCGGCCGCCGTGACGCCAGCAGCGTCCCGAGCTCCGGAACGAACTCCGTTTCCACGAAGAGATTGGAAAACGCGGGATGTGCCTCGTCGGCACCCTGCGGGGCCAACACGACCTCGGCATAGGAGGTGACATCGATCTCGCGGGCCCGGTCCTCGAGGTTGGTGACCGTCAGCCGGCGAAGCTCGGCGTCGTCCTCCGGGGAGACCACGATCTCGAGGGTGGTCGACAGCGACTGGTGCCGCTGCATGATCTTGGCCCGATCCTCGGAGTAGACAACGTCGTAGGCGTCCGCCTCGGTCCCGCTGGGCTGGAAGCCGGCCGACCAGACATCACCGGTGTCCGCGTCCCGTAGATAGATGAACGAGCCCCAGTCATCACAGGTCCCGTCCTCCCGCCAGCGGGTGACTGGCGAGGTTGCCCCAGCGACTGAAACCGGCGCCGGCGGCCGTCACCATCACGGTATAACGGCCGTTGGACAGGAGATGGGTGCGCGGCGTGATGTCGTGCGGCGATTCGAAGCGGCGCAGGGTCGGCGGGACAAGGCCGCGAACCAGCGCGGCCACCCTCACCTCTTCGGCCCGCGGCCGGGCCACCGCGACCGAGCGTGGCGTCCGTTCCTGGAGCAGGAGCTCTGCGGCCTGAATCAAAGGGTGGGCGTGAAAACGCCTCCGCATGACGCCGTCGTGAACCACGTTGTCGAGGGCGACGACGGTCATTCCCTGGTGGTGGGCCATGTAGGCCCGGACCACGGCCACCCGGTCGCCTTCCGGAAGCCTCGACGGAGTGTAGTCGAGGGCTTCGTAGAAGCCGTACGCGCCCCGGGCCCCGGCCTCCTCGAGGCGGACGAAGTTTTCCACTGCGTCCTTCGGGTCGACCATGGCCGCGAGGGCGGTGGCGTAGGGAGCCACGACCACGTCCTCGCCCAGCCCCCGTTTGAACCCCAGGCCGGGAACGCCGAAATCCGAGTACTGATATGTGAGGTGCACGTCACGAACGTTGTAGGCGGATTCGGAGACCCCCCACGGGACCTTCCGGTCCTCGCCGTAGCGGATTTGATACCCCACGACCAGCCGGCAGGTGAGGTCGAGCAGGCTGTGGGCAGGCTGCCGCATCACGAGCAACGGCATGAGGTACTCGAACATGGAACCCGACCAGGAGACGAGGGCCGCCCCGCGGCCCACCGGCGTGAGCGCCCGGCCCAGGCGGAACCAGTGCCGGGGTGACACGTCGCCCTTGGCGATGGCGACAAAGCTCGCCAGTCTGGCCTCGGAGGCCAGAAGGTCGTAGCAACCGGGATCGAGAGTTTGATCAGCCACGCGATACCCGATCGAGAAGACCTTGCGCGAGGTGTCGAACAGAAACTGGAAGTCCATGGCCTGGACCATCGCCTCGGCACGCACTGCGAGGTCGGACAAGTGGTGGCCGAGAATCGTCTCCGCCCTCGCCTGCCCCTCGATCCTCTCGAAGAGCGCGTCGGTTTCGATGTCCCGGGCGTGGCTCCGGATGGTATCCCGAACAGCCCTCGCCCATGCCAGGACCTCGGTCGTGGAGATATCGCCGCCGTTGTCGGTGAGGCTCGAGGCGTTATCCACGAGCCTCTCCGCCCGGGCCCCGAGGTCTTCGAGGCGCCGAGCCCACGCGACGCCGGCCGTCGGGGGACCCTCGAGAACGGCCAGTATGCCTTCCGCGGCTTCACGGAGCGGTCCCGCCGCGACCGTGTGCTCGAGCCGCGGAGGCACGGCCGTTACCAGCGACTCGAGCAGCAGGTGGACGGCGTCACCGACGCCTGCCAGGGTTTCGGGGCCGAAAGGCCGGCGACGCGCGAGTTCACGGCACGCCTGGGCGAGGGCGATCAGGTGCCCGGCGAGGTTGCCGCTGTCGACGGTGGAGATGTAGATCGGCTCCAACGGCCGCAGGTCCAGGGTGTCGTACCAATTGCAGAAGTGGCCCTGGACGCGGTGCAGATCGTCCATGGTCTGCAACGTCGCCTCGAGCCGATCCGCAGTGTCCTGAGCGCCGATCCAGCCGAAGTCGTGCGCGCTCATCACGCTGAGCAGATAGAGGCCCATATTGGTCGGTGAGGTTCGGTGGGCCCGAACGGGCTCGGGGTCCTCCTGGAAGTTGTCGGGCGGGAGGGCGTGCTCCTCGTCGTCGACAAAGGTCTCGAAGAAGCGCCAGGTGCGACGGGCGATGAGCCGAAGCGAGCGCGTCTCCCGGGTGGAGAGCGCCGGAAAGGCCGCGTCCTCCGAGGGCACGCTGACGCGGAGGGCGAAGGCCGGCGCCAACACCCAGAGGAGAATGAACGGAGCCGCTACGGGCAGAGCTTCCGGTTTGAATGCCACGCAGAGCGAGCCGGCCCCGAGGGCAACCAGCACGCCCCAGCGAAGGTCCCGGTAAAAGGCCCTCAACGTCAGCGTGGCCCCGTAGCCGGCCTGCGCCGCCGTCACCCACTCGAGCATGTTTCTCCGCGTCAGGTAGACCCGCCAGAGCGTGCGTGCGACCGCATCCGCCATCAGACACGCCTGATCGGCGAGCATGGTGACAACGAGCAAGGTCTGCGACGAGGCCACGAAGATGTCACGGCCCACCGCGCGCAGGTAGCTTCGTTTGGAGATCCGCGATCGCCGCGGCCGGAGATTGTCGAGGACCGGGAAAAAGGCCGGCACCGCGATCGATCCCACGATCAGACCGGCCCACAGGAGCGCCGGGACATCGGCCAGGATCCATGCGGCCACCAACACCAGCAGCGACGACGGCGCGGCCAGGCTCCGGCGGAGGTTGTCCACCATCTTCCACCGATCCTCGGCGGGAATGCGGGCCTTCTCTTTCCGCCCGGCGGTGTTCCGCGCGTGGCCCAGAATCCACGGCAGGAGCTGCCAATCGCCCCGCGCCCATCGGTGGTGGCGGCGAGCGGCCACCTCGTAGTTGGTGGGGAACTCCTCGAAGAGATCCACGTCGGTCAGCAGCCCCGCGCGCGCGAACACGCCCTCGAAAAGATCGTGGCTGAGAAGGGCGCTCTCCGGGACCTTCCCCTCCAGAGCCGCCTCGAAGATGTCGACGTCGTAGATCCCCTTCCCCGTGTATGAGCCCCCCTCGAACAGGTCCTGGTAGACATCGGACACCGCCGCTGCGTAGGGGTCGACGCCGCCGGGGCCGGAGACGATTCGCTGGTAGGTGGTGCTGCGGGGGCCGGTCGGCAACGACGGCGTGATCCGGGGTTGCAGGATCCCGTAGCCCCCGACGACGCGTCCTTTGTGCGGGTCGAACCGCGGCCGGTTGAACGGGTGCGCGATCGCACCGATCAACCGGTACGCGGCCCCTTTGGGGAGCCGGGTGTCGGCATCCAGGGTAATGACATAGCGAACCCCCTCCGGCACCTCGGGCGGCCGTCCGTTGATCGGCAGGAACGTGGTATCGGTCGCGCCACGCAGCAGACGGTTCAGCTCGTGGAGCTTGCCCCGCTTCCTCTCCCAGCCGATCCACTTGCCTTCGCCCTCGTTCCACAGACGTCGCCGATGCAACACGAGGAACCGCTTTCCCCCTCCGGTCGGGCCCTCGTACTTCTCGTTCAGTCGCTCGACGCCCTCGATCAGGGCCGTGAGGAGTTCGTCGTCTCCGGGCCGGTGCTCGTGGCTGGAGTCCGTCCAGTCGGAGAGGAGGGCAAAGTGGAGGTGCCCTTCGGAGTTCGCGAGGTAGTGCACCTCGAGCCGCTCGAGCTGTTCTTCGATGTCGGCCCGCCCGGTCAGAAACGTCGGTACGACGACCATCGATCGAAATTCCGGAGGCACTCCGCGGGAGAGCTCGAGCTTGGGGTGCAACCTGGGTGCGACGAGAGACGTCACCAGGCGGTGGACGAGGACCAACGCAATCTCCGAGGCCGGCACGAGACCCAGGATCCCCAGCAGGACGACGACCGCAAGGCCCGCCCCGGCGTTCCAGGTGGGCGTCAGGGCGCAGGAGAGCAGGGCGGCGGTGAGGCCGGCAATCGCTCCCAGGTAGCCGACGACCGCATGAGCGCGATAGAAGCGGCGGAGCCGGATTCGCACGGGAACACGCAGGCCAAGATGTTTCTCGAACTCCAGCCGCCCATGGGACAGGATGTAGTACGCCGGATACTCCTCGGCACGCCGACGAACGCCGGCTCGCTCGGGGACGCTGTCCGGGGGAACGGGCGCGGACTCCCCCGCCCCCCGTTCGCCGGGGCGAGCATCCGGCGTGGTCTCGCCGCCCGCCTCGCGCGCCAGGCGCACGGCATCCCGCGCCACCTCGAGCTCCGGGTGCCCCGAGCCCCGGGAGAGCAGTTCGATCTGGGCCCGGCACAGGCTCCTGGTCTCGGAGTCCATGTCGGCGAACCCCGGGAGAGCGCGGAGAGTATCGTCCACCAGGCTGACCGACTCGAAAAAACCGGTCCAGTCGACCGAGGACATCCAGTGCATGCTGGTAATGATGTTGCAGACGGTGACGTTGGCCGCACCCTGGGCGTGCTGCTCCCGGGCGATCACCTCATCGGCCGACGTCCCCTGGGCGCTCAGCATCTCGTTGAGCCGGTCCAGCACCGGTACGACCGAGGGGTCCTGGTCCCTAAGCCGCTGGAAGAGCTGCATGGCGAAAGCGTCGGTCAGGAGGCCGTCGCCCAGGCGCAGCAGAATCTGCTCCCCCGCCTCCGCCGGCCAGCCGCTGAGACCCAACAGCCGGTCAGCCAGCTCGTCGGCCCTGGCCCGCGCCTCACGGGAGCGGACGATCAGCTGCGCCAATCGCCGCAGGTTCTCCACCAGGGCCACCCGGAGGTGGATGGCGATCGCCCACCCCTCGCCGATGGTCAGCGGTTGAACGCGCTGGTAGGCGCGGACGAACTGGCGCAGGGTCTCCTGCTGAAACCGGCTGTCGGTGTGGGCGACGTAGGCCCAGGCCAGCCCGAAGACGCGGGGGTGTCCGACGAGGTGACCCTCCGCGATCTTGGGCAGCAGACGGTAATAGCCCTTCGGGAGGTGGTCCCGGATGTCCCGGATCTGTTCGTCGACGATGTGGAAGTTGTCGAGGAGCCACTCCGCGGCAGGCGTGATTTCCTTCTTCTCCCGCACCGTCTCGGCAATGTCCCTGTAGGCCGCGAGAAGGACCCGCGCGTCGTCATCGATCCGGGCGAGGAGATTTACTCCTTTTGACGGTTTCTCCGTCGTCCGTTGGGCCGCGGCCAGGCTCTCGGCGTGTTGCTCCAGACGCTCCACGCCGAAGATCTCCGCACGGATCGGTTGGTCCACATGAGGCGCCGCCATCACGGCGTCAGTGGCGCGCACGTTCAGCTGTCGTTCCGGTTGGGCCTCACTGGAAGGTACCTCCGGAGGAGTCTACTGGAGTTTCAGTCTCAAAGATACGCGGC
>CAWKAS010000016.1:0-13273 GCA_963847655.1 uncultured Acidobacteriota bacterium
TTCCTGCCCGAGCGCTTCCGATCGCTCGAACTCGCCGAGGTCAACGCGCGGATCGAACGGCTGAAGACCACCCTGGGCGAGTAGGGTCTTCGGCTTGGCCTCCCCCCTCGGCGCCGGCATGAGATACTTGAATGTCCATTCATTTGGGAGATCAGGGATGAAACATGCAGTCTCGACGTTCGCTCTCCTCTCGGGCCTCGTTCTCCTGGCCGCCCCCGTCGCCGCCCAGACCGGCTCGGTGCGGGGGACCGTCCGCAACGCCCAGGGGGAGCCCGTGGCCGACGCCATGGTGCGCCTCGAGTACCAGGGACCGACCACCCGCGACTACGAGGTCCAGACCAACGACAAGGGCGAGTACATGCAGATCGGCCTGTACCCGGGCCTCTACCGGATCACCGCCGCCGCCGAGGGGTACGACCCGACGGTGGTCGAGCAACGGGTGACCCTGGGTGACACCACTGAGGTCGAGGACATCGAGCTGAAGCCCGCCACCCCGAAGGTCGACCCCGCAGTCGTGGCGCTGCGCGAGAAGTTCGCCGAGGCCGTGACCCTCTCCGATGCCGGCAAGTTCGACGAGGCGGAGGCCCTCTACCGGGAGATCCTGGAGCAGCAGCCGGACATCCCGGAGGTGCTGGAGAATCTCGCCTACGTTTCCGTGCAGAAGGAGGACTGGGCGTCCGCGCAGGCCAGCTACGAGAAGCTGCTGGAACAGAGCCCCGACGACGCGGAGGTGATGACAGCGCTGGCGATGGTCTACCAGAAGTCAGGGCAGACCGAGAAGGCCGCGGAGATGGCGGGCCGGGCGGCCGCCGCCAACCCCGACGACGCGGTCGCACAGTTCAACCGCGGGGCCCTGCTCCTCAACTCGGGCGACTCCGCGGGAGCCGCCGAGGCCTTCGAGGCGGCCCTGGCCGCCGACCCGAGCCTGATGGAGGCCCACTACTACCTGGGCACGATCCTCGTCGGACAGGGCAAGACCCCCGAGGCCATCGAGCACCTGGAGACCTACGTGGCGTCCAACCCCGAGAAGGAGCAGTACGTGGCCACGGCCAAGGGGCTCCTGGAGGCGCTCAAGAAGTGAGCTCACGGTGAGCTCGGGACGGTGACGTGAGGCGGGTCCGGCCCCTCGGGGGTCCACTGGCCGCCCTCCTGCTCCTGGCGTCCGTCCGCGGGGGCGGGGAGGAGGCCGCCCCGCCCCGAGGTCGCCTCGTCGAGGGGCTCCGTTGCCAGAGCGACCCCTCGCAGACCTACACGCTCTACCTCCCGACGGGGCACACGGCCGGGGGGACCTGGCCGGCCTTGCTGATTCTCGACCCTCGGGGACGGTCGGTGATGGCGGCCGAGCTCTTCCGGGAGGCAGCCGAGGAATACGGGTGGGTCCTCCTGTCGTCCAACGACACCCGGAGCGACGGGCCCATGGAGCCGAACGTCCGGGCGTTGCAGGCGCTCTGGCCCGAGGTGCACACCCACTACGCTACGGATCCCGCGCGCATCTACATCGCCGGGTTCTCGGGCGGAGCCATGTTCGCCTGGGAGGTGGGCCGGAGGACAGGTCAAGTGGCGGGCGTCATCGCCGCCGGGGGCCGGTGGCTGCCGGAGCACTTCGACCAGAGGATCTCGTTTCCCTGCTTCGGGGCCGCGGGCAATGCGGACTTCAACTACGGCCAGATGAAGGCGCTTCACGCGCGGCTGCGCGAATGGGGTACCCCGGAGCGCCTTGAGATCTTCGAGGGCCCTCACTCGTGGATGCCGAGGGAGCTCGCCCGCGAAGCCGTCGAGTGGATGGAGGTCCAGGCCATGCAGCAGGGCCTGCGGCCGAGAGACGAGGAGCTCGCTTCCGAGCTGCTCTCCCGGGACCTGGCCCGCGCGGCGGCGCTCGAGGAGCTCCGGCGGCCCCTGGAGGCCCAGCGCCGCTACGAGGCCGCCGCCGCCACCTTCGGTGGCCTGCTCCCCGTCGACATCCCCCGGCGGGAGGCGGCACGGCTCGCGGCCCTTCCCGCCACGAAGCGGTCCCTCGAGGAGGAGCGCGAGTGGGACGACTACGAGGAGGCGACTCTGCGCCGGCACGAGGACGTCTACCGGCAGCTGATCGCGGCCGACCCGCCGCTCCTCGTCGCGCGATTCCGCTCCAGCCTCGGGCTGGACGAGCTAAGGCGGCGGGCCGAGGCCGAAGGCTACCAGGGCGTGGTGGCCCGCCGCCTGCTGCAGAGCCTGGCCACCCAGACCGGGTTCTACATGTCCCGCGAGCTCATGCAGCGCGGGGACTACGCCCGGGCCGTGATCGCCCTCACCCTCGCCACCGAGGCCGCGCCGGACCGGCCGGCATTCTGGTACAACCTGGCCTGCTCACACGCCCGCGCCGGCGACCGGGGCCAGGCCCTCGACGCCCTCGAGGGGGCGGTGGCCAGGGGTTTCACGAACCGTGGGCACATGGTGTCCGACGAGGACCTCAAGTCTCTCCGGGGCGAGCCGCGTTTCGAGGACCTCGTGGGATCGGCTGCGGGGCACAGCCCCGCGCCCTAGTAGCCGGGCCGACCCCCGGGGACCGGGCTTTCCGGGGCTGGTATAGACTGGATTAGAGCGCCTTGGGGGGAGCGGCGCTTGGGTCGTCGCGGGGGGCGACCGGGCGAGTCCGGAGCTTCGCGCCGAAAAGGAGAGAGCTGATCCGATGATGTCCCGACACTTCGCCCTGGTTCTCGTGGTTCTGGTCGCCGCCGCCGGTGTCGTGGCCCAGGAGCCGGAGGCGACACCACCGCCGGCTCCCGCGGGGGTCGAAGGCGAGGAGCCGACCCCGACCTTCCCGGCCCAGGTCGAGCAGGTGATCGTGGACGTCGTGGTCACGGACAAGAAGAGAAGCCCGGTTCCGGGCCTGACCGCGGACGACTTCGTCGTGGAGGAGGACGGCGCCCGCCAGTCGATCACGAGCTTCGAGGCGGTGGAGCGTCCAGCGGAGCCGACCCCCATCACCGCCGGCCCCCCCTCGGGTGTCGACCAACACCGCGCCCGAGGCCACCCAGAGTGGCAGCACCTACGTGGTCCTCTTCGACGACGTCCACCTGACGCCCAACCGGGCGCGGAACGCCAAGGCGGCCATCGCCAGCTTCCTCGAGAACGGCGTGCGCGAGGGGGACTACGTCACCCTCATCGCCTCCGGGGCCGGGACCTGGTGGACGTCGCGCATGAACGCGGGACGCGAGAAGCTCCTGGACATCGTCAAGCGCCTCGACGGGCGCTACGTCCCCGACAACTCTCTCGAGCGCATGACGGACTGGGAGGCCATGCGGATCCACGTCTACCGCGACCCCGAGGTGGGCAACGCCGTGTACCGCCGCTTCCAGCAGCTCGGCGTGGTGATGACGACCTCCAATCAGTCGGACGATCGCCGCATCGGAGGGACTCGCGAGGACCCGTTCGTGAGCGCGCGCGCGGCCGAGGTCTACTACGCGGCCGCCGCGCGCAATCAGGCGACCCTGGACGCCCTGGAGCGCGCCCTCAACGGTCTCGTGGGAGCCAAGGGCCGCAAGTCGGTCATCCTCGTGTCGGAGGGGTTCATCTACGACCCCAACGTGGACGACTTCAGGAGGGTCAACCGGGCCGCGCTGCAGGCCAACGCCGCCGTCTACTTCCTGAACGCGCGCGGGCTCGGGGGGATGCCGGACGTGATGACCGCCGAGTTCGGCCCGTCCCTCCCGGACCAGGACATGGGCTACAACTTCGGCCTGACCTTCGAGGAGGTGGGGGGCTCGGAGAACATCGCCGCGGACAGCGGCGGCTTCACGGTGCGCAACACCAACGACCTGAGCGACGGCATCGAGAGGATCGCGAAAGAGAGCCGCGCCTACTACCTCCTCGGCTACATGCCCACGAACACGACACCGGACGGGAAGTTCCGCAAGATCGAGGTGAAGCTCCGCGACGACAAGGGGCGCGAGCTGCGGGCCCGCAAGGGGTACTACGCCCCCTCTGCCGACGGGTCCGGAGGCCCGACCTTCCGCGAGGGCGTGGATCCGGTGATCCAGGCCGCCCTCGACTCGCCCTGGGCGGAGGATGCGATCAAGCTACGCATGACGGCCTACATGGGTGGCGAGCTGATGCTCGGCAAGTCCAGCGTGCACGTGGTCACCGAGATCGACATCCGGGATCTGGCCTTCCAGACGATCGAGGACCGCGAGTGCGCCTCGGTCGAGTTCCTCCTCGTGGTCGCGCACCGGGAGAGCGGCGAGTTCTTCCGCTACGACCAGACGGTCGACATGAAGCTGCGGCCGGCCACGCGCGAGCTTCTGAACCGGACATGGTACCCAATCGTCCGGGCCTTCGAGCTCGAGCCGGGGGACCACCAGGCCAAGATCGTGGTGCGCGAGGTGGCCACCGGCAAGGTGGGCTCGGTGATCCACGAGTTCGAGGCCCCCCCTCTCGAAGGTTTCCGGGTCTCGACTCCGATCCTCAGCGACACCCGCCGCCTGGAGCGCGACGGCCAGCGGGTGCGGCCCACGCTGCTCGCCCGCCGAGAGTTCCCCCAGGGGGGGGAGGTCATCTGCGAGTTCGAGGTCTTCGGCGCCACGAAGGGCGAGAACGAGATGCCGCGTGTGGCTCAGGGCTTCGAGGTGCGCCGCGCCGACGGGACGGTCTTCACGAAAGCCGCCCCGAGCGTCATGAAGCCATCCTCCCTCGGGGCGCTCTCGCGCATCATCGGCTTCTCCCTGGCCAACGCCTCTCCGGGACGGTACGAGATGCTGCTGAGCTTCCAGGATCAGCTCTCCGGACAGAAGGTCGAGCTGCGAGAGCCGTTCGAGGTGGTGCCTCCCCCGCCCCCTTCGTCACAGCCGGCGCAGGCCCCCGAGCCACCGCCGGAGGGGGAGGGGGTGGACAACGAGGTGACCGGCGGCTAGCCGGTCTCACACCGTCGCCCGTCGTCGTCAGGGATCCTGAGGCTACGACCCGCCGGCCTTGCGCTTGGCGATGTCGTCCTTGAGGCCCTGGGGGACCTGGACACCGTTCTCCTCCGCGAGCGCCACTTCCTGCTCCGCCAGGTCCAGCCGGCTCGTGAGCATGTAGACCACGGAGAGATTTAGGTGCGCCTCGCCGAGGTCGGGCTTGACCTCCACCGCGGCTCGGTATGCCTCCTCGGCCTTTTTCAGCTTCTGGTCGCGGAAGTAGGCGCTCCCGAGGGCGAGGGAGAGCCAGTATGGGGTGGGCTCGTGCTGGGTGACGTCCCGGTTCTTCAGTCCCTGGAGTGTCCGGATCTGCTCGCTGTTTCGGTCGACCGCCCGCTGAATCCGTTCAGCATTGGGACCGCCGGTCTGGAGCTGAGCACTGTTGTTGTCGTCCTGAAGGGCCTTGATCTGGTCGTCCAGCCGCTTCTGGAACTCGAGTCGGTTCGTGAGCCCCTCCGCCTGCTGGTCGTGGAAGGCCTGCTCGGCGGCCTCATAGGCCTGGACCGCGTCCGTGTAGCGTTTCGTCGCCATGTAGGTCTGACCCAGTCCATAGTGTCCACCGACGAGCAAGGGTGCGAGCTGGGTGGCGATGCGGAACTCCTCCTCGGCTTCGTCCCAACGCTCCGAATTCAGGGCCTTCTGACCCTCCCGAACGTGCTTGACGGCCTCCTTGTAGTCCCGATCGTCGGCGGCGGGGCCGTGGCGCGGTGCCAGGGCCAGGCCGAGGACGGCCAGGAAGAGTGTGAAGGCAATCTGCTTCATCATACGACACCCCCTCAGAGTCAGAGTCACGCTCACAGTTCCTTGAGAAGCGCCCGCACCCGCGGCTGGCGTGGGTCGATCTCGAGCGAGCGACCGAGCGCCGCTCGAGCGCCGGCAGGATCGTTGGCGCACAGGCGGGCCAGACCGAGAGATGAATGGGCGGAGGCGTTTTCGGGCGCGAGCTCGATGGCCCGGCGGAAGGCCGCCGAGGCCTCCTCGCATCGTCCGGTCTCGACCTGGTAGCGGCCCAGGAACAGCCAGACGTCGGGCACGTCGCCGCGGGCCCGGCTGGCCGCCTCCATCAGGCGGAGGCTGCGCTCGCCATACCCGGCCCGCTGGTAGCCGATGGCCCGGCCCACCAGGAACTTCGTCCCCCGGGGCAGGCCATTGGCGAAGGCCCGCACGAGCAGCTCGTCGGATCGATCCCACTGGCTCTCGTCGGCATAGAGCAGGTCGCTGAGGTTCCAGTTGGCGGAGGCCACGTTGGAGTCGATCTCGAGAGCCTTCTCGAAGGCGGCCATGGCCCTCTCTCGATCCGTCGCCTTCAGGATCACGCCTTCGTTGTTGTAGGAGCCGTGGGTGCGGGTGGACCCGGAGCGCCGCACCGACTCCGGGGCGGTCCCCGGGTCGCCCTCGTCGATGTAGCCGAGGGCCCGCAGCTTCTCGAGGGCGGCCGCGTCGGCGACCGCCGAGCCGACCACGGCCTCTCCACGTTGGTAGTGGGCTCGATAGTCGATCTTCGCCCCCGGTCCCTCGGGCACCGGAGGCAGGGGCGGCTCGGCGAGGCCGAACCCGGGCGGCAGGCCGAGCAGCTCCAGCAGCGTGGCGCAGACCTGGGCCACCCCGCCGCTGAAGGTGTGACGCGGGGCCACCTGGATTCCGGGCCCCCAGAGCAGGTACATCCCCTCCTTGCGATGCCACTTGGCGGCGGTGGCCTTGTCGTGACTGGACAGGGTGGTGGGCCGGCCCTCGCTCCAGAGGAAGCCGTGGTCCGAGGCCAGCATCAGGACCGCCCCGGTCTCCTCGGCCAGCTCGCGGTACTCGCCCAGAAGCCCGTCGACGTGCTGGAAGTACCTCTCCGGCACGCGATGGTACCGCTCGAAGTCCTCCCGGGAGACCTCGGGCTGGTAGGGCGGTGCGTAGGGGGCGAAGACGTGACCGATGCTGTCCGTCCCCTGGATGTAGATGATGGCGAGCTCCGGCCGGTCTCGCCGGATGGCCTCGACCCCCAACGTGTGGTACACGCGCGTCTCCACCAGGATCCGACGGAGGCCGCTCACAGGGTGGTCGTAGGGGTCCTCGGTGTCGCGGTAGCGCGCGTACTCCTTCTCGCCGAGCCACGGGAGGTAGGCCTGAAGCTCCGCCAGCCCGATCTCGTCTTCGGCCTGGCGCAGCACCTCCCGTGCCCTCCCCTCGCCCTCCGGGGGGGAGACGATCCCGGGCGGGGGTTCGTCCTCCTTGAACAGGAAGGTGAACATCCGGTCGGAGACCATGAGGCCGTTGACGGCCTCGGCCGGGTACGTGGCCCAGAGTCCCAGGGTTACGACGCGACGACCGGCCCAGGTCGCCATGTTCCAGATCGCCGGCTCCAGGCGCTCGTCGCTGGTGATGGGCTCCGTGGCCCCGGTGACGGGGTTGTACCGGGTGAAGTCCAGGATGCCGTGGTCGAGGGCGTGGCGACCCGTCATCATTGTCGTCCACACGAGGGGCGACAGCGGCGGGTGCTGGGTCATGAGCTCGCCGCCCGCACCCTCCTCCACCAGGCCGGCCAGGTTCGGCATCAGCCCGTCGGCCATGTAGCGATCGAGCAGCTGCCAGTCGCCCCCGTCCAGACCCACGAAGATCACCGGGGGCGCAGGCCGGGAGGCGTCGACGATCTCCGGGACGGGCCGCGACACGGGTGTCGCACCGGGCTCCACGGCCACAGGCTCGGTCCCACGTGTCGTACGAGCCCACCAGGCGAGCAGGGCGAGGGCAACGAGCAGGCACGTGGCGGCGACGAGGAGTGGTGCTCTCTTCACGATGGCTGGCTGGCTCACGGCTCGTTCAGGGGACGGCAGACCTTCAGGATAGGTCGTCACCCCGAAAAAAGGAAGGGGCCCCGCCGGAGCGGGACCCCTCTCCCGACGCCTCGGTGTGGTGTGTCCCTCTAGAAGGTGAAGCGCAGACCGAGACGGATGCTGCGGGGCAGCGTGAAGTTGATGCCCTTGACCAGGTAGTCGTCGTTCGAGGCCTCGGCCCCGTTGACACGTCCCACCGGATCGATCGTGCCGGCGATGTGATCCATCCCACCCATCAGGCTGCACACGTCGTCCGAGATGCCGCCGCAGAAGCCGTCCTGGATCAGGTTGTAGCGCTCGTCGAGCTGGTAGACCGACTGCCGGTTGAAGATGTTGAAGATGTCGGCGATTACGTTGATGCGCGCCCGCTCTCCGACCTTGATCGGGTAGCTGAGGTGCAGGTTGGCCTCCCAGTCCGACGGGCCACGACCCTCTCCGCCACGCGGGTTCAGGTAGAACTCCCAGTTGTTGTAGTAGACCGAGTAGCCGTAGACGTTGAGGGGCAGGCCGGAGTACCAGTAGGTGCTCAGACCGATGTTGAGCCCGTCCAGGGCGCCGCCCCCGAACTGGTAGCTGCCGTCGAACTTGAGCTGGTGCTGCCGCTCGGAGGACAGCCGGCCGTAGGAGTTGACCTGGTGGTCGGCATAGTCGTAGGCGGAGTTGATGTTGGGGTCGAGCTGGCCGGTGGAGTTCTGGTAGAGACCGTCGTAGTCACCCTCGAGCTTGTTCCACACGTAGCTGGCGAGCATGGTCCAGTTGTTCGACCAGCGCTTGCGGGCGCTGAGCTCGAAGCTGGTGTACTTGCGGGTGGCCTTGGGCGCGGGAGCGCTCGAACGGGGATCGTCCGGACCGTAGTAGTAGTAGTCGAAGAAGGTGATGGTCTGGCCGATGCCCTGGCCGGGGTTGGCGATGAAGTACCCGCCGGTCCCGACGTCGAGCAGGTCCTCGATCACGCGGCCGAGGTCGCGGTAGGCGAAGCGGGCGCCCAGGACGAAGTTCGGGGCCACCTCGTACTCGAACCCGCCGAGCCACTCGGTGATGTACTGGCCCTGGAGCGCGGGGTCCACGGGCTCGGTGCTGCCCCCGAGCACGCTGTAGTTCCGTCCGACGCCCTCGGGGTCGGGGAGGAAGTTGCTCGGGCTGGGATCGAAGTTGTAGCAGAAGCACGAGATCTCACCGCCGAAGGCACGGATGTTGATGTCCTGCGGGATGTTCTCGTAGAACCTGCCGTAGTTTGCGTAGAGCTTGCTCTTGCCGTCGCCCGTCACGTCCCAGATGAACCCGACCCGCGGGGCCCAGTTGTCGTCCAGCTTGAACGCGGACTCCTGGAAGCGATCCCGGACGTCCTGCTGCTCCCAGCGCACGCCGAGGTTCAGGGTGAAGCTCCGAGTGACCTTCCAGCTGTCCTGCACGTAGAAGGAGAGGTTCGCCGTCTGAGGCCTGGAGTTCAAGGGAGCGGCCAGGGTCCAGCTGGAGGGGTCGTCGCGGTTGTACCCGGGCGCCGAGTCGTCGATGTAGAAGCGGTGGCGGTAGTAGGTCTGGCCGTTGGAGGGGGCCCCGGGCAGGGCGTAGATGCGCTGTCCGGCCCCACCGTTCCAGTTCTCGTTCAGGGTGTCCACCTTCTCGTAGTCGCCGCCGACCTTGAGCTCGTGCGACCCGAAGAACTTGGTCAGGTCGACCTTGAGGACGTCGCGGGAGAACTCCTGGTCCTGGTGGAACCAGAACCCGTCGGAGAACGCCGCGGGGTTGACGGTGAAGTCCCCGAAGCCGGCGATGGTCTTGCCGGGCCCATCCGTCTTGTCGTTCTCCTGGTGGCGACCGTACATCGCGCGGATCAGGAAGGAGTCGCCCAGGGTGCCGTCGTAGCGGGCCACGTAGTCGGTGCTGCCGAACTCGCGGACGCCGTCCCAGGTGCTGGGGGGACCGGAGATGGTGAAGACCGGTCCGGTCCGCTCACCGGGGTCGCCGAAGATCGAGCCGGTGAGGGTGTGGTTGGGGCTCAGGCGCCAGGTCAGCTTCCCCGCGAACAGGTCGCGGTTGGTGTCCCGGGGGATGACCGAGCCGGGGCCCGGGGTGCCCGGCGAGTCGATCTCACGGATGATCTCGACGTCGTCGGTGCGGTTGGTGCGGTTGTACGCGCCGAAGAACCACAGCTTGTCCTTGACGACGTAGCCGCCCAGCTCGCCGCCATAGTCCCACCGGTCCTGGATCGAGGTGACGTTGGTCGTGGTCTGCGGGCCGGTCCGAGGCGGTGGTGTTGTCGGAGTAGAGGCCACCGCCCTCGTAGAAGCCGAAGAGGCCGCCCTTGAACTGGTTGCCGCCCGACTTGGTGAGGACGTTGACGATCCCGCCGGTGGTGCGGCCGTACTCGGCCGGAAGCCCACCGGTCTTGATCTCGATCTCCTCGACGAAGTCGAAGTTGAGCTGCTTGCCCTCGACGCCGAGCTCGGCGCCGGTGGTGTTCAGGCCCTCGATGATGTAGGCGTTCTCCGCGCTCGTGGAGCCGGCGATCGCCGCGCCGTAGGTGTCCTGCTGGACGCCGGGGGCCACGCGCGAGATCGAGTAGATGTCGCGCTGCACGGGCAGGCGCTCGAACAGGTCGGCGGTGGCGTTGACGCCGGTGGTGGTGCTGGCCACGTCGATGGTCGGCGACTCGGCCTGCACCTCGATGGTCTCGCTGACCGTGGCCACCTCCAGCGTGGTGTTGATGTTGACGGTGCGGTCGATGCCGACGATGACGTCGGACTGCTCGATCGTCTTGAAGCCGGCCAGCTCCACCCGGAGGGTGTAGGTGCCGGCCCGCAGGGCCAGGAATCGGAACTCGCCGGCGTTGTCCGTCGTCGTCGTGTTCGAGCCGAGCGCACCGGTGACGGTGACGACCGCGCCCGGGACGGCGGCGCCGGTGTTGTCCAGGACCGTACCGGTCAGACGACCGGTGGTCTGGGCCAGGAGCGGGGCAGCCGCCAGCAGCACGATCGCTGCGGCCACCGCCGCCTTAACGCTGAACTTCATTAGGATCCTCCCTAGATTGTGGGACTTCCGCGAATCCTGCCGCTCTGCTTCGTGGCCCGATAGGACCGGCGGAAGGAGACAGCTCGGCCTAATGTGTGGCGAGATTCGTGCCGATGAGGCTAAGTTACTGAAAATGAGAGCCTTAAACGAACAGCAGATCGTGGGGAGCTGGCGTCACGGGTTGCGTCACGAAGCCTGAAGCCAGTAACTCGTCCAGAATGAACGAGTTCGGCGTGACCTTCCTCGGGAGCGCGGTTCAATGGGTTGGACGCAGAGTCCAACGCGCTGGATTCCGGCGCTCCGCTGCTGTCCGCGCGCCCACGGGGGTGGGAACTTCCGGGCTAAGCTTCTCGTCTATAGTGGGATAGTGCAATCGCCAAAATGGCCTGGGCACGGCCGATCCGAGGCTGCAGGTTCGCAAACGAGGGGCTCACGACGTCGAATCCTCGCGGCGGCTCTGGTGATCTGGATCACGTCTCCCGCTCCGGGTGCGGGCTCCACGCCTCCCCGGCCATCGGCCATCGTTCTCGTCACCCTGGACACCACGCGCTCCGATGCCCTCGGCAGCTATGCAGGCGAGGACCGGGGAACCCCCGTTCTCGACGGGCTGGCGGCACACGGACTCCGTTACGCTCGAGCCCTCACCCCGTGCCCGTTGACCCTGCCCGCCCACTGCTCGTTGATGACGGGGCTGAGGCCTCCCGAGCACGGTGTGCGCGACAACGGCACCGCGGCGCTGCCCGGCGACCTCCCCACCCTCGCGGAGCTGCTCGCGGAGCGCGGCTACGCGACCGGTGCCTTCGTCGGCTCGCGGGTCCTCGACCGGAGGTTCGGTCTCGGCCGTGGTTTCGACGTCTACGACGACCAGATGCCAGCCGAGCTGACCGGAGAGTACGGCTACCCGGAGAGGAGCGCGGAGGCGGTAGTGACGGACGCGCTCGCCTGGGTCGCCGGGCTCCCCCGAGGACGTCCATTCTTCCTGTGGGTCCACTTCTACGATCCGCACTCGCCGTACTCGCCTCCGGGCGACTGGGAGGGTCGGACGGAGAAGCAGCGCTACGCGGGAGAGGTCGCCCACGTCGATCGCCAGCTGGGGAGACTTCTCAAGTCCCTCCCTGGAGAGGCCGACCGGCGCGTCTTGGCCGTCGTGGGCGACCACGGCGAGATGTTGGGTGAGCACGGCGAGCGGGCTCACGGCTTTTTTCTCTACCGCTCGAGCTTGGAGGTCCCTCTCATCGTTGCCGGTCCCGGCGTCGAGCGGGGCGTCGTCGCCGAGGTCGTGTCCTCCCGGCGCCTGGCCGCCACGCTGCTCCGCCTGCTCGGGGAGACCAACACGCCTCTCGGGAATCCGTTGCCGGGCGTCTCCGGCAGCGATCCCGGCGCCATTCCTCCCGTCTACAGTGAGACCTACCTGCCGGCCACCGCCTACGGCTGGGCCGCCCTGCGGGCCATCTCGGACCAGCGCCACCGCTACATCCAGGCCCCCCGCCCCGAGCTCTACGATCCCCTGACCGACCCCGGGGAGACACGCGACCTCTCGAGCGCGTTCCCCGAGGTCGCGGCCCGCCTCCATGCGGCGCTGGAGACGCTCGATCGGCGGCCGGCTCGGGACGGCCGCGCGGTGCGGCCCGACGAGGAGGTGAGCGAGATGCTGCGGAGCCTCGGCTACCTCTCGGGCGCCACCAGCACGGGTGTCCAGGAAGGGACCCTGGATCCGAAGGACGGCATCGCGCTCGCCCGGGACTACGAGCAGGCACGGGCCCTGCTCAAGGCCGGGCACAGCGGGGAGGCGAGAGGAAAGCTGGAGCGGCTCGTCCAGCGCAGCCCGAACAGCGTCCCGTTCCTCACCGCGTACGCGGCGGCACTGCAGGCGGCTGGAGGGGACCAGGCGGCCATCGACGTCCTGCGCCAGGCCACCGAGCTCAACGCGGGCAACGATCTCCTGCAGCTCCAGCTCGGGGACGCCCATCTCCACGCCGGGAATCTGGAGGAGGCGCGTGCGCGGTACCAGCTCGTGCTCGAGCTGAATCCGCGCTCCGCTCGCGCCTGGCTCGGACTCGCCGACCTGGCCCACAGGAGGCAGGACCCCGCGGAGGAGCGTCGCCTGCTCGACCGCGCGCTCACGGCGGGAACGAGCAGCGCCCTCATCCTCACCCGGCTGGGGCAGATCGAGCTGGCGACGCGGGAACTGGCGTCGGCCGAGCGGCATCTCGAGGAGGCGACCCGCCTCGTGCCGGGACTGGCCTCGGCGTGGTGGGTGTGGGGTGAGGCGGCAGAGGCCGACGGACGCCTGGAGGTGGCCGCGGCTCGCTTCGCCAGGGCCGTCGCCGGTGCCGCCGAGGATGAGGCAGCCCTCCGACACCTGGGCCAGCTTCTCCGCGAGCTGGGTCGTGAGGCCGAAGCCCGCGTCTACCTCGATCGGGCAAAGGCCCTCGAAGGGCAGCGCCGACCCGGCAGCGGGGCGTCTAGAACCCCTTCGCCATCGGGTAGTACGCCTCGTTCCAG
>CAWKAS010000017.1:0-97670 GCA_963847655.1 uncultured Acidobacteriota bacterium
CTCTGTAGTAGTAGAGGTTTGTTTCGGGATCCCACTCTCTAGCAGTGTAGGCTTTGATCCCATAGCGAGCCCCGCGCGTGGCAGCCTCCACCACCCAGGGGTCGTCCCCGAGCACGCGATAGCCACCGCATTCCCTTAAGGGGTCAGGAGCAGAGACGTCGTTCCGCGCAGGCGCGAGCTGCATCTCGACCCTGATTCTACTGCTTGCGGCGTCTCCTCCAGGTCCTCTCGCGAGGGTGCGCCTTCTTCATCGTTTGGGCGAGGTCCTTGGGAAACACCCGCGTGTAGCGGGCCGTGCTCTCGATGCTGGAATGGCCGAGGAGCTTCTGGACGTGGCGGATGTCGGCCCCGCCGCGGAGGAGATGCGTGGCGCAGCTGTGGCGAAGCGTGTGCGGTGAGACCTTCACCGAGAGCCTCGCGGCCTTCGCGTGCTGGCGCACGAGGGCCTGGATCGTCGTCGAGGTGATCGGGCGCCCACGCGGACCGAGAGGAAGAGCGCCTGCTGGCGTCCGTCTTGTGCGTGTTCGGGTCGACCTTGCTCGAGGTAGATGGCGAGCGACGCCGCGGCGCGGCCGGCGACGGGGACGACGCGGTCCTTCTTCCCCTTCCCCAGCCTCACGAAGAGAGTGCCCTTCGCGAGGTCAAGGTCCCGCAGCTCGAGCTTGGCGCACTCGGCCACACGGATCCCGGTGCCGTAGAGGAGCTCGAGGAGGGCCCGGTCGCGCTTCCCGATGGGCGACCAGGGCGAGGGCGCGGCACACAGCCGCCGGGCCTGGGCCTCGTTCAAGACGCCCCGCGGGATCTTCGGCGCCGGCGGCCGGACGAGGTCGAGGGCGGGGTTCTGGAGGATCGCGCCCTGGCGGTCGAGGAAGGCGAAGAGGCGCACGATCATGTCGAGGTACGTCCTCTGGGTCCAGGGTGAGAGAGGTGTCCCTCTCCTCGTCCGGCGCGTGGCCAGGTGCCTCGCGTACGCGACGACGTCGGCCTCGGTGACCCCGCGGAGATCCTGCACACGTCGATCCCTTAAGAAGCCAAAGAAGACCGGCAGAAGCCGACTCGCCTGCCGCTGCATCGAGGCCGAGTAGCGCTTCACCTTCAGGTGCTCGGCGAAGGCAAGCTGGGCCGAGTCGAAGGAGCGAGGGTCGGTCCTCGCCGCCTTCGTTCTCTTACCGTCCTCGCGGGTGCGCACGGCGGATCACCTTCTGGAGGTCCTGGATCTCGACCCGGGTGTAGCGCTCGGTGGACTGCAGCGACGCGTGGCCCAGGAGCGCCTGGATGTGCCGGATGTCGGCCCCGCCCCTCAGGAGGTGCGTCGCCACCGAATGACGCAGCGTGTGGCAGGTGACGTGGCGCTTGACCCTCGCCTTCTTCGCATGGTGCTGGACGATGTCGTTCAAGGTCGAGGTGTGGAGCCGTCCGCCGCGGGGAGCGAGGAAGAGCAGCTGCGAGCGGCGCGCCCCTCGCATCTTCGGCCGCGCCTCGAGGAGATAGCGCTCGATGGCGCTCGCCGCGGCCGCGGTCAGGGGGACGTTGCGGTCCTTGCGGCCCTTGCCCTGGACCACCCTCAGGACCCTCTCCTCGGTGTCGACGTCGGACAGCGTCAGCTGGGCGAGCTCGGAGACGCGGAGCCCCGGTGGCGTAGAAGGTCTCGAGGATCGCCCGGTCGCGGCGGCCGGCGTAGGTCCCTGGTGTCCGGGGCCTCGACGAGGCGGCGCGCCTCCTGCTTCGTCAGGACGACCGCGGGAGACGCATCTCGCTGCGCGGGTACTCGAGCGCCGCCGCGGGGTCGTAGAGCAGGTAGCCGCGCCGGTAGAGGAAGCGGAAGAGGCTCTTCACGGCGCTGATGCGGTTCATCTGGAAAGACTGCGAGTAGGGCTTGCCGTCCGTCTTCCGGGCGGCGAGGAGATCGGCCTGATAGGCCATGAGGTCGGCGGTCTTGACGTCCGTGAGCGCTCCTCCCCGCTCCTCGAGCCAGGCGAGGAAGAAGCCCACGTCGGCCCGGTAGACCGGCACCGTCCGCGGGGCGTGGCGCACCGCCAGGTGCTCCTCGTAGAGCGCCAGGAGCCGCTCGATCCTTCGGCCCACCGAGGGCGCTGACACACTGCCTTGCTGGTTTTCGTGGCGAAGTGGCGAAGTTCGCTTAAGGGGTCGAGACGATGAGCGACTTGGACCCGCCACCCCCGTTTTGGCGGGCGTGGCGAAGTGGCGAAGTGGCGGTGGCGCTCACGGCCGGGCCTCCAGCGTCGCCTGAGCTCGGCCGGTGAGAGCAGGCCCAGGACCTCGTTCGTCTCGGGCCCGCGCGGCCCAGGAGGCGGTAGCGGGCGGCCCGGCCCTGGCCGCTCCGCTCGCCCTCGGCCTGGACCAGGGCCAGGTACTCGAAGTCCACGAGCTCGCTGAGCCAGCGCCGCACCGTGGAGTCGGGCAGCGGACAGGGCCTCCCGGATCTCGCGGCGCGAGACGGTCCCTCCCCGCTCCTCACACAGGCCCTGGATGCGCCGGTAGGCCTCTCTGCAGCGGCTTCTTGACGTCGGTGAGGGTCTCGCGCAGGACCTCGGCCGCGAGGCCGTAGGCGACGGCGTAGTCGGCGAGAGCGGCCACGATGGCGCCGGCTCTCCTCTCCCGCTGGTGCTGGTGAAGGAAGGCCGAGACCTCGATGAGGTTCAGGAAGCGGGCGTGGTCCCGCCGGGTCCGCATCCAGCTCGACGGGAAAGGACAGCCTGTCGGCGAAGGGGATGACGACGGGGAGAGGCTCGAGGAGGCGCTGGGCGTTCCAGTGGCGGCGGGTGACCGCTTCGGCCTCCTGGCGGAGCTGCAGCCCGGCCTCGGTCCGCAGGAGCCGCTGCCGCTCGTGGATCCTCCGCGTCTGCTCGGCCGACTCGTCCATCGTCAGCTCGAAGCAGCGGGTGGCGTTCTCGTGGTTCACCGAGCTCGCGGTCGTCGCCTCGATGAAGGCGGCCCGGGCCTCGACGGTGAAGACCTTGGTCCGCATGTTCCCGGTCTGCGGGTCCTTGATGGGAGCCGCGGCGATGAGCTTCTTGCGGCTCTGGAGCACCCGGATCGAGTAGTCGGCCTCCATGGAGCCGTAGCGCTCCTCGACGATCACGAGCTTGCGGTCCAGGAAGCCGGGCTCGGTGTAGTAGAGGCTCTGGGGCGTGAGGCGCGTCAGGAGCACGACGTCCTCGGGCGGACAGAGCTTCTCGATCGCCTCGGTGAGCCCGCTCTTCCCGGCGCCGGACTGCGAGAGCACGATCGCCGAGAGCGGATCCTCGAGCTTGCGGGAGATGGCGACGAGGTAGAGGAGCCGCTTGTTCGACGTCCTCGCCGACGTAGCCGAGGGCGTCGACGTCCTTCGCCACCTGGTCGAGGAGGTCCTGGCGCTTCAGGAAGGCCAGGGCCTCGGCTCGCTCGGCCTCGGTCATGGGCGGGGCTTCGGGCTCGTCCTCGGTCCTTCTCCTTGGCCTCGGCCGCCTTCTCGGCTTCGACCAGGAGGGCGAGGAGCGCCGACTCCACAGCCGCGGTCTCGACGGTGAAGGCCTTCGCGGCGCGGCGGGCAAACTCGCTGCGGCTCCGCGAGGCGTAGAGGTCGAGGGTGTCGACGTGGAGAAGATCGCCTCGCGTGACCTTCACCGTGACCCGCAGCCGGCCCGAGGAGCGTCGACTGCACGCGGGCGGTGTAGGTGAGCCCCTCGCGCGTGAGCGTGAGCGAGCCCCTCGGCCGGAGGAGGGCGACGGCTTCTCACTTAAGGGAGGAGAGCCGGGCACGGCCGGTGGAGAGGGGTTGGGCGTCGCGGCGTCGAGGACGCTGGCGGAAGGCCCCGTCGGCGTCGCCGTTTCGGGAGACGAGGAGCTCGTTCGCGTCCTTGACTGCCCTCAGGGAAGGCCGCGACCCGCACCGCGATCCCCGCCGCCTCGAGCTTTCCCTTCAGAGCATCCGTGGCCTTCCGGCCCGGCTCGTCGGAGTCGAGGGCGAGGATCACGCGCTTCACACCCTCGCGCTTGAAGCAGTCGAGGTGGTCGGCGGTGAAGCCGTTCGTGCCGTAGATCGGGATGGCGGTCGCGACGCCGGCCTGGTGGAAGGACAGCGCGTCGAGGACCGACTCGGTGAGGACGATCTCCTCGGAGCCACGGGCGGCCTGGTAGTTCAGGACGCCGCGGAAGGGGCCCGGGAGGTAGCAGTGGCGCGGGGTGCGAAGGCCCGCGGCCGTAGAGGTTCACCCACTGGCCGGTCAGAGGATCCGGGATCGGCACGACGACGCAGCCGCCGAGGAGCTCTCGCCCCTGCGCGGTGATGAGGCCGAGCTCGAGCAGCTGCCTTCCTGAGCTCGCCCGTCTTCGGGATGGCCTTCAGGAGAGAGCCGTCGGCATAGCCGACCTTGAGGGCCTGGACGAGGTCGGTGTCGGTGATTCCACGCTTGACCAGATACGCCTGGGCGTCCTCGCGCTCGCAGAAGGTCCGGTGGTAGTGGTCGACGACGCGAGAGAGGACCTCCGCGGCCGGGGCGCCTCTCGAGGAGTCCTTCGATGGACCGGCGGCGTCGGCGTCACGAGGAGAAGTCAGGACGTCCACCGGTGTCCGCTGCTTCATGCGCGGCCTCTCCTCCATGAGTTTGCGAAGGTCGAGACCGGCTCGCCGAGCCAGAGTGTCCAGCGCGGCGCCGAAGCTCACCTTCTCGTACTTCGTGACGAAGCCGATGACGTCGCCCGCGACGCCGCAGCCGAAGCAGTGGAAGAGGCCCTTGCTCGGCGTGACCGTGAAGGAGGGCGTCTTCTCCTCGTGGAAGGGACACCGCGCGACGAGGACCCGGCCCTTCTTCCTCAGGCTGATCCCCCGCTCGGCCAGGACGGCGGGGAGCTCGTTCGCTGTCTTGACCCGCTCGATCCCTTCCTTCGTGACCTGCATCGAAGACCCCCTTTCCCAGAAACCCTGTCAAGAGGGGTGCGTCGAAAAAGTGAGGGTTGACGACTGGCGTTCTCAAACTTACGATTATGGTAATACACGTGTCAAGCGCGATCCGCTGTTATCGAAAGTGACCCTTAGACTCGGAGGTGCTCGTGAAGCTTCTTTCTTGGGAGCTGGGGATGAAAGAGCGGAGTGTCGACGGGTTCGGCGAGCGCCTCTGTCAAATACGAAAAAGCCGGGGCATGACCCAGGCCGAGCTGGGCGAGGCCGTCGGTGTCTCCAATCGCGTGATCGCCTACTACGAAGCCGACGGTGCACAGCCGCCGGGGGCGATGCTCGTCGACCTGGCCAAGACCCTCCGCGTCTCCACCGACCAGCTCCTCGGCCTCAAGCCGCCCAAAGAAAAGCGCAGCCCGCGGACCGCACGGCTCCTCAAGAGGCTGCAGAAGGTCGAGCAGCTCCCCCCCGCCGACCAGCGCGTCGTCCTCAAGCTCGTCGACGGCCTCCTCGGAAGACGCACCGGCACAAACGGCCGCTCCTGACCGCAGACTTGATCACAGGATCCCGCGAGCCGCCGCCAGCCCATTCCCCAGGACGACCATTCATTCCCCAGGACGACCGCCTGTTCCCCAGAAGGACCGTCTGTTCCCATCCGGTTCAAAGAGGACGCCCCGGTGTCATCCGCCTTGCCCACCTCGCCCGGACGCAAGGCGGCCGCCACCGGGGCGGCTTCATCTGCTCTCCACGCTGGCCGGGCGCTCGGCCTCGGGCCTGGCACTCGGGGCGCATGCACGGCCAGACAAGGCGGCGCCCCTCGCGCCAGCCCCGAAGCCTCCCGCTCTTTTGAGCGGTGGCCGCCATGACGCACGAGCGCCGGCCATGACGAGAGCTCGTGCGTCATCGCGGCGCTTCACCAAATGGCCTCGACCGTCCGCGGGGCCGCCAGCCCCGTGATCACACCCTTGACCCTCGGGCCAGGTCCGCCCCGCGGGCATCGCGCCCGTCACGCGGGCTGCATCGAAGCCAGCTCTTAAGGGAAGGCTCGTGGCCGCAGCCCGCGCGCCGGGTTCCACCCCGGCGGTTCAGGCGCCGAAGGCGCCCCCGATAGCGGGCCCGTTATCGGCCGCCGGGGCGCTCCCGCCCGCGGGGACGCGCGCCTGCAAGTGGCGGCCGCTTCACGATGGGCCCGCGGCTTCGTCAAGGCGCGCTCTGGACATAAGGCCTTATGTCCACCTGGCCCGAGGGTCACCACCCCCGACGGCCCTGTAACGCGGCCCCGCCTACGCCGCGCTCGAAGGGACCGTCACTCGGCCTGCAGAGTCCTCACCACCGCCCGCAGGCCTCGCGCCGGCCCCACGCCGCGCCCGGCCTATCGCACAAAGCGCCACCCCTGCTGACGGAAGAGTCCCAGCAGGTCAATGCAAGACACCTCCAAGGCATCACAGACATCGGGGATTCTCGGCTTCGCCAGGCTGCCCGAGGGCCTCTCTCCCGTCACCACAGTGCATCCCTCGACCATCGCAAGCCCGATCACGAAGGGATCCGCCCCAGAGCGGTTGTGGCGCACCAGCCTCTCATGCTGCTCGAGGATGGCCGATACTCTCTCCTGGATTCGGTCGTCGATGCGGGCAAACAGGTTCTCTTTGCGCTCCTTTGCCCAGGCGAAGATGTCATCGTCTCTCTTCTCGAGCTCGACCAGGACCTCCTCCGTCGCTCGAAGTTCCCCCTGCTCGATGAGCTCTTCAATGCCCGTCCATACGTCGGGGAAGACGTCCGGAGGGTAGTAGCGCCGCCAGCCGTCCAGGATCGCGCTCGTGTCGACGCTGTACTTCAAGCAGTGGCTCCTGACGACACAGCGCGTCCCAGCACTGCTCGCTCGATCTTGGGGATGTGCTTCAGCCGCACCTCGAGGTAACTCGAAAGGTCATTCGAAGTGATCTTCTCCTGGTGATAGCTGCTCAGGACCAAGCGCACAAAGTAGGGTCCAGCCGTGCTCACAGCCATGCGGTCGGGAGTCACAAAGCCAGTCGACGCCAGTCCCAGAGCCTTCTTCTGAAGCGCTTCCTCCTGCTGCGCCTCGAATTCGTCCTGCAGCTCCTTGCGCTTCTTCTTGTAGAAACCCTCCGTCGTCAGGCCCAGCAGGAGTAGTCGCCGGAGTACGACCTCACGGCTCACGCGATATCGCTGCACCAGATGGCCGATCGCTTCGTCAGACCAGCGGGGCCCTTCCTGCTCGTGGACGACATCCTCCTCCAGTAGCCAGCGGCCCGGAACGAGCGTGGCCCCTGCCACCCGGTTGCAGAAGACCTCCACTCGTTCCTGCTCCGGAGAAGTCTCGTTCAAGACATCGCAGAGCCCACCCTCGTGCAGCATGAGGTGAGTCGTCTCGTGCAGCATCGAGAAGACGCGTGCCGAAGGCGCGTCCTTTATGTTCACCACGACGACCGGAAACAGGGGTTCGCTGATCGAGAAGCCCCGCATCTCGGAAACATCGACGCCGTCCGCCTGGAAGACCAGCACCGCTCGATCCTCCAAGGCCGACCGCCACCGGTTCAGTGCGTCGTAGCCAGATCTCCAGGCCGGAGGTTCTTCACGCGTGACCCCGAGGTACTCCCTCAGCCGAGAGGCCACATCCTCCGGGTCCTCATCAAGCGTCGCCGTGATGGCGAAGGGTTCCGGATCTTCCCCGGTCAGGTCTCGGTGCAGATCCAGGGCGATCTCACGGCGATACCGCGCCCGCCGGACCTCGTACGCCAGCTCCGGAGACTGCTCACCGGCGGCACCCTCCGGCAGCCGCCGGAAATCGTGCAGGGCTTGAAAGGTCCTCGGCGGCTTCGGGAGATAGAAGATCGCTAACGGGCGCTTGTAGACACGCCCCAGCCTGCGCAGCTGCGGAATCGAAGGCTGCCCTTCGCCATTCTCCCAGGCGGCAAGCTGCTCCTCTTTCACCTGGGCTTTGCGCGCCGCATGTTCGACGCTGAGATGGGCACTCTTCCTTGCCCATTCCAGAAGCTCAGCCTTGACGATCGCTTTGACTGACTTCGCCATCTCCGTATCCAGGTAGAGCGTACCTCAGGCTCGGCCCACAGGAGGGCCATTCCGCGGGAGGGGCCTGCCGGGGCCGTGACGCCGGCCCCGGGAGGGGGCGCTCGCGCCGGCGCGAGTGCCCCCGTGAGACACGCCGGCGGCGCGGGCCTGGCCGCCACGCCCGCGACTTAAGCGAAGCCCGCCGAGGCCCGACGTCAGGCCGTGGCCTCGGCGTGCCGCTCAGAAAGGACAGGCGCGGCGGCTCGCGGGCGCGACTCGCGCTTGTCATCGATGGCTCTCGGCGCGAGGCGTGACCGCGAGGTCCAGGCGCGGGGCCGTGGGCCGCCGGCGGCCCTGCAGGACGCCAGGGCACAAGGCCAGGGGCGGCGCCGGAGCGGATAGTGAATCTTACGTATGAGGGGGTCGCGCAGAGTGCCGCGCAGGGCGCGGCGCGGCGCGCGACCCCCGAGCCTGAAGCTCGTTCGACGGCGCGCACCGTGCTCCCCGCCGTCGACGCCCTGCACGGTGCGTGACGGAGACGAGCTTTGCGTCAAGACTTCACTATCGGCGTAGGCATCGCCCTACCACAGGGCACGAAGGACACAACGACACGCCGCCGACGGACGTCAATCGACGGTGCGCAGCAGCAGCATTCTCTCTCCGGCCGCCCACCTTCCGACCCCGGGTGTCACGGCGAGGCAAGCTAGCGTCAGTTGCGATGGAGTTCGCACACGCACCCACTCAGCAGCGTCGGCAGACCCGCGCAGAACGACGCCGCCTTCTCCAACAGCCCACCATCCATTCGTGTCACCTATCACATCAAGAATCCCAGTCGTCACCGGAACACGCACTTGCTCCCACGATCCGCCGCCGTCAGACGACCTGAAGACGGCCCCATGCGAACCTACGCTGACTCCTCGCTCGCCATGAAACGCCAGAGCGTACAGCGGCACGCCGGGTGCTATCGTGGCCTTGTCCCAGGTCACCCCCCCGTCCTCGGTCCTTAGAAGTCGTCCGCTCTTGGTCAATACGGCGAACCCTGCGCTGCCAACACACGCCGCCGTACGCGGCTCGTCTTCCAGGTCGAGTACTCTCGACCAGGTGGAGCCCATGTCTTTGCTGCGTTCGACCCCCGTGCCGCCCGCTACCCAAAGCTCCTTCGGAACGCATGAGAGAAGCGCACCCACGGCCGACCCGACCTCCGGGAAGTGCGCTCGCCACTCGACTCCGCCGTCATCGGTTGAGAGGATGCACGCGCGTAGGTCGTCGCCCTGCTCGCCGGCTTCCGCGCCTCCCACCGAGAAGTTCCGTACACCGCTGACACTGATGGCTCGCGCGAGAAAGCCCTCAGGCACTTGCAGTTCCTGCCAGCTCCGGCCGCCATCAGCCGTGCGCCAAAGAAGCGCAGCAGCCACACCCCAGCCTACGCTCTCATCAGCGAAAGCAAGATCCGTGAAGGCCGGGGCACGATTGTCCGGGGCAACGTGGATCTCCTTCCACGTTGGCGAACTGCAAGCCTGTGTCAGCGTCATCAACGCCACCAGGGCCACGGCACCGCTCTTGGCCCGGTAGATCTGGCGCTTTCTCCCGTTCATTGCCTTTTTGCTCCACTAGTGTCTCAGGCGCCGGTTCGGAGTGCCATAGCGATCGCGCCAGATATTCTCCCACATCACAGCCTCACCCCACGTCGAGCGCGAGTTGTAGATAGGGAGTCCGTTGAGGTTCGCCAGCGCGTGTCCGAGTTCGTGAACGAGGACGCCGACCGTCGAGAACCACAGTGCGTTCCCATCGCTGCTCCTGTTTGAATACAGCGGGCTGGCACCGATGAAGCTGGCGATCGACCCAGCATCTGGAGCTAGTAGTACCTGCGTGATTCCCTTCGTGCTCTCCTCCGCTCCAACCGTTAGGCCGCCGCCCCCCCACGCAACGGTCTTGCATTGGTACTTGGTCTTCACCTCCGTTGATGGCGGAACGAGACTCAGTTCGACTGCTTGACCACTGTCAATCACGTCCGCCAATAGGACCCCGAGCAGCCCTGACGCAGCCAGCGCGTCACGCTCAGAGCCGCGGTACTTGACCTCGGCCTGACCGTCTCCAATGGCTTCGGTATAGAGGAGGTCTCCGCCGTGGGACCCTGCGATCTGCCTGAGGAGCCCGGCCATCTTCTCGGTATCTGCGCCGCTCAGCACCAGCCGTAGTCCGCTCGGATCCCGAAAGAGACCCGGGTTGTTCGCGACGTACGAGAAGGATCCGGGCTCCGCTGGATCCTCGCTGATGAACCTCCCGATCTTCGGATCGTAGTATCTCGCTCTGTAGTAGTAGAGGCTTATCTCCGGATCCCACTCTCTGCCAGTGTAGGCATATCCGGGTTCGGACCCGGCGGTCTCGAGGTTGCCCCAGGCGTCGTACTGCCGTGCCTCAATGACGCCCCCTGTGCTGTCGGTGACTTTGACGATGCTTCCCAGGCCGTCGGGGTGGTAGAAGTTCAGCGTACCTGTCTGGTTGATGCGCGCCAGGGGCTCGTCGATGCCAGGACCGTGTACGTATTCGTAGGAGACACCGTCACTCCGCGTCTCCTTCAGGATATCGGCTCCATCGTAGACGTAGTCGTACGTCACTCCCCCGACCACTTTCTGGACGCGACGGCCCAGAGGGTCGTAGAGGAACCGAGCGATCTCCATCCCGTCACGGGTCACGCGCGTGATTTCGTTCTCAGCGTTCCACTCGTACCCGAAGACGTATCCGCCCTCCGTCTTCTGAACGAGGTTGCCGTTCTCGTCATACTGGAAGACTGCGCTCACTGAAGGCTGATCGACGGTGTAATGCTCCGTCGTCTGATTGCCTGCAGTATCCCAGGCCTCGACCGTCACGGTGTTCGTTCCAGTGGCAACCGGCACTTCCGCCTCGAAGACGCGGTCGCTTAGCATTCGCGCAGGCTGGCCGTTGACGGTGACGACCCCGGGCTCGTCCAGCGTTCCTCTGAACAGGAGCGTCCCGCCTCCGCTGATCCCGGTCAGCTGGTTCCGGTCGTTGTAGGAGGCCCCGCGCACTCCTCCGCTCGCCGCTTGGCTCGCCAGGCGGTTTCCTACCCGGTCGTAGGCGAAGGCGTCCACCCCCTCGTGTCCCGCACGGGCGACCGTCTTCAGGCGATCAACCGCATCGTAGCTATAGCTCTCGGCCAGGTCGAGCGTAGTTCTACTGGTGCGGTTCCCCGCGGCGTCGTAGGTGTAGGCGTGGCTGGCCACGGGTACGCCGGACTGGTGGGCCACCATCGAGGTCAGGCGGGAGAGATCGTCGTACTCGTAGTCCGTCACGACTCCGTTCGGGTGAGTCAGCTCGCTCCGGCGCGACGCGTCGTCGTACTCGAAAAGGAAATCTCCCGCAAGGCTGGAGAGCGTGGTCAGCCGTCCGTCATCGTCGTAGCTGTAGCCCCGAAGAACCGTCCCGTTGAGCTTGAACCCGAGAAGGTTGCCTCGCAAGCCATAGGTGTACTCCAGGGTCGTGCCCGCGCGGGCACTCGTCTCAGTCCGCGGTTGGCCGGCCAGGTCGTACGTCCAGGTGAGCGAGTCCGCCCCGTTCGTGGCGATCTCCAACCGGCCCGCGTCGTCGTACTCGAACGTGACGCCTGGGGTCCCATCGGAGTAGCTCTTCCCGGTCAGGCGACCTACCGTGTCGTAGCTGTAGGTCGTTCTCACGCCGCGGCGGTCGGTACGCTCGGTCACCCACCCGCGGCGATTGTAGGCGTACTCTTCTGTCGCTCCTCCGGGTGAGACCACCTGCCTCACACTCCCATCGTTGTTGTAGGTGAAGCGCGTTGTCCGACCCTTGGCATCGGTGAGGCGCTCGAGCCGGCTCAAGGAGTCATATCCGAACCGCGTCGAGCCGTTCGCGGCATCCCGCACCCCCACCAGGCGCCCCCGCGAGTCGTACGATCGGCCCGTCGTGCGGTTGAGCGGATCGATCGTCCTCAGAAGACGACCGGCGTCATCGTACTTGAACTCGATACTCGTGTCGTCGGCCCGCTCCACTTTCGAAACCTGGTCCACGCCGTCGTAAGTCAGAGAGGTCTTGGCGCCCAGCTCGTTGGTGATTGAGGTGACACGGCCGAGGGGATCATAGTCGTACTCGATCCGAGCCCCCACAGGAGTCATCGTGGCCGCCAGGCGGCCAAGAGAATCGCGCTCGAACTCCCACACCTTGCCCGCAGCATCGCTCATTGAGCGCACACGCCCGGATTCATAGCTGAACGATACCGTGCGGCCCGTCTCTTCCGTGAGGCTCTCCGTCACGCTGCTGACACCAGAGTTGCCGAAGGTCCACTCGACGCGAGAACCAGCCGGGCCGAGGCGCGTCTGGCGGACGACCCTGCCGTTGCCGTCGTAGACGTACTCATAGGACGTTGGGCGCAGCTGAGGGTCGGTGACGGTCTCCAGATCCCCGTGGTCGTTGTAGGTGAATGACGTCAGCAACCCGTTCGAGTCGTGGGACTCGACCCTTCCTTCGGGCGTGTAGGCCCAGGCGTCGACGTAGTCCCCGCCTGCGTCGCAGGCGTCGCAGGGGGCGGTTCGGCCGGTGATGGCGCGCAGGCCGTGGATCTCGGCCCAGGTGTAGGTGGTGGTCCACCCCTGTCCATCCGTGACCGCCGTCTGCGCACTTCCGTAGTCGAACGAAAAGCGCTCCTGTCCCGCTCCGATCTCGGAGGCTGTGGCCCGGTACTCGTCGTCGTAGGTGAACGCGGCGACGACGCGACGAGAGCCATCGCTGGCAGTCAGGAGCTGCCCGTTGTCGTCGTAACGAAAGTGGAAGGTGCCAATACCCGGACGCGTGACCGCGGAGAGGTAGCCGTTCGCGTCGTACTCGTAGCTCGCGAGCGTGGTGGAGCCATAGGACAACTCGGTGAGCCGCAGCTCGTTCGGGGTGTCCTCGTACGCGAGATCGAGGGAGGCGCCGTTGCTCGTCGTCACTGTCGAGACCTGCCCCGTGTCGTCGCGCTCGAGGGTGACGCTGTCGCCGGAGGCGTCGACCACGACCCGGAGCTGTCCGTAGACGTTGTACTCCTCCGTGCCGCCGTCTCTGTAGTAGCGGACGAACCCCTCGGTTGCTCGATCGATCCAGCTCGTGTCGGTGATCGGCGTAGCCGCGACGTAGCGCCCGTCGTGCTCCGGGTCGGTATAGACCGTGGGCACACCGTCGTCCTCTAGCAGCCGGATCTGGCCACCGGCCACGAACTCCATGTGCCGCGAGTACGCGTGGCTCCAGCCGGGCCCCAGGGGTCCGGGTATTCCCTCGACCGCGGCCTGGCTGTTGTAAGACCGACCGAAGGGTAGAAGATCACCAGCACTGAAGCCCTCTCCGTCCGCCTGATCGAGCCAGGCGTTCCCGGTCACGGCGTTGACCCGGTGGGCCGGGTTCGCCGCCACGCATTCGCCATGACAGCGGGCGTCCGGGCGCATTAGTGCCCGACCCGTGTCAAACTTGAGGACGGTGCCGGGACTCCCGTAGCTGAGCTGGCCTGTCACGAAGACGTTCCCCTCGGCGTCGAGGCCCAGCCCGACCGAGTGACCTTGAGGAAGGAACAGGCCGGCAAGGGGGTTGCACCACGTGTCACCCGACGACAGGAGCTGCTCCTCTTCCAGTTCGCCAGTGCGCGAGAGAACGGTGAGAGTCAGGGAACAGGACGTGAGGCCCTCGGGTGTGACAAACCCGGACTTGACGAGCCAGTAGCTTCTCCCGTCGCCTCCCACCACCACGTTGGTTGCCCAGGTGTTGCCGCCCGCGGCCTGGGCGTAGGCGCGCGAGTACCGCAGGGCATCCCCCTTGCGCGTCACCTTCGTCAAGAAGGCCGTGTAGTCTGCCTCGGGCATCGGATCGGTACCCGGCACCCTCGGGAAGTCGATGGATCTGGTCGTACCAGCGACATAGCCGTTGCCCCACCGGTCGACGGCCACGCCCAGGCTCATGTCAAGTAGCTCGCCCCCCAGGAGGGTCGAGAACTGGACGCCGGAGAGTCGAGGTTCCAGCTTGACGAGGAAGGCGTCCCCGTACGTGCATCCCGGGGGCGAGCAGGCGTCTGCCAGCCCGCCCTGCAGCACCTCTTCTGTCGTCGGGAAGTCGGACGACCGGGTCCATCCCACGACATTCACAGCGCCAGATCGGTCGACAGCCACGTCGGAGGCCCAATCATGGCGAGAGCCGCCAAATAGTCCTTCGGATACGACTCTCCCGTACGAATCGAACATCACCAGGAAGGCATCGGTGAAGCTACAGTAGGTCGAGTAGTGTACGGGGCGTGGGAGGGGAAAGCTGACGTTCGCGGGGAAGAAGCACGAGATGGTGGATCCATCGCCATTGGGATGGATGTAGTCGATGTGGTAGGTCTCACCGACCACATACGCATTGCCTTCCACATCGACGTCAACACCATACGCGGCCGTGAGTTGGAAGCCGCCTACTCCAAGGTTGAAACCCGTCACCCATGCGACAGGAAAGGCCAGCGCCGAACCGTCGGGCGTGATCTTGGCGAGGAAACCTCCGCAGCCGGCGGTGGAGTAGGCCCATGGCGATATCGCACCGACCAGATACACCGCACCTTCCGCGTCGACGGTGATGTCCCAGACCACTTCCCACTGCCACTGAAGGGTATCGCCACCCGCTTGCTTGACCGGCGGGGCAACGGAGGTTTGGTGGACAACGCTTCCGGAGGGGTCGAACTTCGTGACGAAGAGAGTCGGGCCTTCGAGGGCCCAACCCCCATCGGGGGGCGCCAACAAGCCCGCGACATAGGAGTTGCCCTCGGCGTCAGCTGCGACCCCACCCACGTTGAAGAGGGGGCCGCCGCCAGGTGCCGCCTCCCATTCGATGACGGGATCGATCCTGAGCTTCCTTCGACGGTCATAACCCGACACCTCGAAGCGCATCCGTCTCCCGTCCAGTCGGAATCGGCTCTGGACAGGGTCCTTGCGTCCATCCGCCTCGGCGAACGACCTTGGTTGCTTGTGGCGAAGCCGGCCGCCTGACGTTTGCAGGACGAGATCTCCCTCGGGTGAAAGCATGACGTCGTCCATGCCGTCGAACTCGAAGCTGACGACCGATGGATCCGCTCCTGGTCTCACGACGACGTCGTACTCGAAGCGGCCCTCTTTGGAGTAGAAGACGAGGTCCACTCCGGGATAGAGGTCCTGGTATTCGATGCGGGCATATCGGGGAACGAAGGCAGCCGGTCCGTCCGAGGGGTCGGCGCCAATGTAGTAGCTCTTGCCGGGGAGACGCTCGAGACCCCTGATCCGTGGAGCCTCATTCGCTCCGCTGAAGCGCATCACGAGTCTCGTCCACCTCTGCTCTCCCCTCTGCTCGAGGACCTCTCGAAGGCGAGCCAGAGGGCTCTGGTCGCTCTCGATCTCCGCCGGTCCGCTGCTCTGCTCCGTCTCTGCGGGTACCGTTACGATGACCGCGTCATCCCTGAACGCAACAGTCAGGGGCCCCCAGTGTCCGGCGAACCGTACGTCCGGGGCCCACTGACCCTGGTTCGGCTGGAACCCAAGAGAAGACGGTGCCGAGGTCGGCGACGCCTCGCGCTCCGCTGCGGGGCGTCGCCCCTCATCCGCCCAGGAGGGCACAGACAGACAGAGGCACAGCAGGAGATGGGCCGCCGGTGCGCCGCCCCACCGGACGGCTTCTCCCGCACTGGGCAGGCGGGCTACTGCGGTGGTCTTCTTCGCGTCTGTTTCGAGTGCCATCGTAGCCTCGCTGTCTCAGGGGATTCGAACGGCGTTTGGCGGATCCCAGATTGTGATCAGTGGAGGCGTGGTGTCCCCGGTGGCGGGGACGGCCGTGCCCCATCGCGTTGGATCGAGAGGGTAGAGATCGATGCCGTCCGGGAAGCCGTCGCCATCGGTGTCGGCGGCAAGGGGATTCGTGCCGAGATAGAGCTCGTCCGTGTTGGAGAGGCCATCTCCGTCGGTATCAGGGCTGACGGCGTCGACGCCCGCGCCGACGGAGAGTCCGTCCGAGAGGCCGTCGGCGTTTGTGTCACCGTTGTAGGGATCGGTGCCGAGCCGATACTCGGTTGCAGTTGACAGACCGTCGGAATCCGGATCCTCGTCGACTTCCTCGTTGTTGGCCAACGTGGCAACCTCCGGCTGCGTGGGCAGTCGACGTTCTGTCATTGCTCCGTCCCCCAGCTGACCAAGGTCGCCGTCGCCCCAGGCCCAGAGTTCGCCGGCCGCGGTGACCGCCAGTGCGTGGCGCCTGCCGACCGCGATCCTCATGACCTCCTCCAGACCGAGGACCAGACCAGGATCGGCGTTGGCAGCTGACGAACCGTCCCCGAGCTGGCCCGCGTCGTTCCTACCCCAGGCGGCGGCCTGGCCCGTGGCTAGGACGGCAAGCGAGAAGGACTCGCCGCCGGTCGCCACCACGAACTGCTCGGTGCCCGGCAGCCTCGCCGGAATGGCCTGGTAGGGGACCGATTGGCCGGGCCCGAGCTGCTGCCACTCATTCCGCCCCCACACCCAGAGGCCGCCGTCGGCGTCGACCGCGAACGAGTGGGCGTCTCCGGCGCCGAGCTCCACGATGGCCGGTGCGGGTGTGCCTGCGAACGTCACGAGTTGGGGTTCTGGACTTCCCAGCGTCTCCCCGTCCCCGAGCTGACCATCGGTGTTGCGCCCCCAGGCCCAGACCTGGCCGAGGTTGTCGAGTGCGAGCGCGTGTCCGTCGCCGACGGCAAGCTTGACCACGCCTGGCGGTCCAGCCGCCCCCGGTGCAGCGCGGTGGTCGGTGTTGCCATCGCCCAGCTGACCGTCCGTGTTCTCGCCCCAGGACCAGAGGCTTCCGTCCTGAGCGAGTGCGAACGACGAGTTGCCTCCTGCCGCGACCGCGACGATGGGAGACGGCCAGGCGTCCCCGACCAGGACCGGCGCAGACCTTGGCTCGTAGCTCCCATCACCGACCTGGCCGTATTCGTTGGCTCCCCAGGCCCAGAGACTGCCGTCCTCGGTCACCGCCAGGGCATGTGCGCGCCCGGAGGCCACCAGTTCGACGTCCGTGAGAGCCGAAACGGCCGCAGGGGCCGCCGGAGAATCCGGGGTCCCGAGTCCAAGCTGGCCGCTGTCGTTGCCCCCCCAGGCCCACAAGGTGCCGTTGGCGTGCAGGGCCAGCGAATGCGCGGACCCCGCAGCGACCGCTCCCGTGATCAGATAGTCACCGCTTGTCACCTCGCTTGGGGCCCAGCCCTCCTTGAAGGCCCGAATCCGCAGGCGGAGCGTGTGGTCCACCACGATCTCGCCGCCCGGCACCAGCTCCGTCGAGTCCTCCGTGGGCTCACTGCCGTCGAGCGTGTAGCGCACCGTCGCGTCGGGTGTCTCGCTGGTCGCGCCTACTGCCCGCTTCGTCGCGTAGGTGCCCGCCGGAGGTGAGACCACCGGGGCCGCCACGACGCCCGCGTCGAAGCGATACTCCTCGGCGATCACTGGACTGGGCAGCCAGCCACCCTTGAACGCACGCGCTCTCAGCAGGGTTGTGCTCGCGACGTGGATCGGCGCCGAGTAGACCGTGGATGCGACCGACGGCGCGCTGCCGTCAAGCGTGTAACGGATGCTGACGCCGGGGGTGGCTGATTCCAGAGAGACGTCGACTGGGGCGGCGTAGTGCCCCCCCGCCGGGGTGGGCATCGGGGGGCTGACCGTGTCCTCGAAGATGGAGTAGGCGGCCCACACGACGTCGCCGGGCAGCCAGCCAGGCTTGAAGGCTCGAACCTTGAGCGACTGACTGTAGTCGACGGTGATCGTCTGCCCGCTGACCACTTCTGGATCCGCCTCGGTCGGGTCAGCACCGTTCGTGGTGAGATGAACCGAGCCATCCCAGCCGGGGAGCTCCACCAGCACGGCCTGGGCCGTCTGGTACGCTCCAGTCCCGGGGGTCAGAGTCGGCCGGGGTGGCTTCAGGCGATACGACGCGACGACGACCGGCCCGGGCTCGTAGTCGGAGTGCACCACGAAGGCCCTGAAGGTCGTTGGGGTCGTTACGGAGATGGGATCCACGTAGACCGGGGAAGCCGTCGTGGGCGTGGAGCCATCCGTCGTGTAGTGGATGGCTCCACCCGAAGGTGCACTCATGCCCACCTCTGGCGCCGCCGAGTAAGTGCCCGGTGCCGGACTGAAGGACGGCGCCGCCGCGACCCCGAAGTGCATGGCGTAGGTTGCGGTCGCGGTCTCACTGGGTAGCCAGGTCGGGTTCTCGGGCAGAGCGATGGCAGTCAGAGTGGTGGTCGTTGCCACGTCGATGGCCCCGCTGTCGCAGCACGTCGGCGAAGAAGCGGTTGGAATGCTGCCATCCGTGGTGTAGTGCACCAGGGCGGGCGTCGAGGAGCTGACACTCACCTGCCGGGGCGTCGTGTAGTCGCCTTCAGGTGGGTCGAACTCAGGAGTGAGGGGGCGCAGTACGTAGTCGGCCGACGAGGCCTCACCCGCCAGGCCGTACGAGGTCCAGGCGCGAGCGGTGAGTGTCACGCTCTCGTTAATCCACACCGCGTCGCCCGAGGCGATCTCCGGATCACTCTCGTCGGGAATAGTGCCGTCTGTCGTGTATCGGATGATGGACTGCTGCCCCGGGGTGGACAGCTCCACACTCAGCCCCTCATCGACGGAGTGTGTGCCACTGGGGACGCTGAAGCTCGGAGGTGGCGGCGGCTGGCATTCCAGGAAGGACATCCCCGGTCCCGCCAAACGAACCGGGAAGATCCGGGGGTCCTGGCTGCAGTCGCCCACCTGGCCCTCGCCGTTTCCGCCCCAGGCCCAGAGCTCACCGGTCGTCGTGAGCGCCAAGCTGTGGTCGCCGCCGCCCGAGGCCGTAAGTACCCCTTCAGGAGTGGGAAGCGCTTCGAAGGGGTTCGGCCTGTAGGTTCCGCCGTTCCCCAGCTGGCCGACGTTGTTGGCTCCCCACGGCCAAACACGAGCATCGCTCCTGAGTGCCAAAGTGTGCGAGCCGCCGCCCGCGAGCAGAGCCACTCCGGTAAACAGCAGAGATCCGCAGCCCTCGGTCCCTCCTCCTTCGCCGCCGCAGGGATCTTCGGTCACCACCGGGACCGGGTAGCGAATGTCGCCCCAGTCCCTACTCCCGGTCTGGTGTTCATCATTGCGACCCCAACCCCACGCCGCACCACCCGGCGTGATCGCCAGGGAGTGATCGGCACCGGCCGCGATGAACAGAGCGTCCGTCATCACCACTACCGGGTCGGGCTCCTGAGGCTCATAGGAGTCGTTGCCGATCTGGCCGTACGTGTTGTCACCCCACGCCCAGACCCGACCGTCCGTGTCCAGGGCCAGCGAGTGGTTCGCGCCGGCAGCGATCGCGACGACGTGAGTGACGTCAGGCACGATCTGAGGTGTGGCGGTGTCTTCGCTTGTGGGGTCGCCCAGCTGGCCCGAGGCGTTGCTGCCCCAGGCATAGACGCGCCCGGTCCTGGTCAGGGCCAGAGAGTGGGAGCCTCCCGCCGCAACGGCCACGGTATCCGGGATGCTCGCGACGTTGGCCGGGGCGGTTCGAATCCCTCCAAGGGCTCCATCGCCGACCTGACCCTTGTCGTTGTCGCCCCAGGCACGTACGGTGCCGTCTGCAAGGACGACCACGGCATGGGCGCCGCCTGCCGCGACTGCGGTGACGTCCACGACACCCGACACCGGGGTGGGTTGGAGCTTCCTGTCCGTGCCGCCGTTGCCGAGTTGGCCCGACTCGTTCGCACCCCATGCCCACGGACTCCCCGACGGATCAACGGCAACGGAGAATCTCGTGCCGGCGCTCACTGCTCCCATCGGCGGCGTGATGCTGTAGTCGAATGTCGCCGTGGTCGATGGACCCAGCGTCCCGCTGACAGGGAAGGCCCGCGCCATCAGCGTCGTATCCTCGGTCAAGGTGATCATGCCTTGATAGAGCAGCGCCGCTTGAGTCGGTTCCGTGCCATCGGTTGTGTAACGGATCTCCGCATCCAAGGGGGTGGTGAGCAGCGTCACGTGGACGCGGCCGGCGTAGGTCCCAGGTACCGGGTAGGCAGCGGGCGTCGCCACCGCAAAGACGTAGGTGCCCGTCGTGGTTGCGCTGGGCGGCCGGTCCGATCGAAACGACCGAGCCTTCAGGGTCGTCGCTTGGCTGAAGGACAGGACGGTCCCAGTCAGAATCGCTGCCGACGCCTCGGTCGGATCGCTCCCGTCCGTCGTGTAGTGAATCGCCGCCGCGGGGTCAGCGCAGACGACGGTGACGTCCGTCTCGCTCTGAAAGACCCCACCCGCGGGCGAGAAGGCTGGAGCGACGGCGCTCCACTCGAAACTTGGGGTGCTAATGGCACTGGGCAGGGGCACGGGATCGCCGGCGGCCCCGACGCCGAGCTGCGACCACGTATTGTCGCCCCACGACAGAACTTGGCCTTGCTCGGTGATCGCCATGCTGTGGGAGACGCCGCAGTCCACGGCAACGACGTCTGTCGGCGCACCGAGAAGGACTGGGAAGCTCGAACTGCCCACCAGCCCGTTGCCCAGTTGGCCCGATGAGTTCGCTCCCCAGGCCCACAGCTCGCCCGTCGCCTGGATCGCGAGGTTGTGCTCGGCCCCGGCGGCCACGGCTACGATGCCGGTCAGCCCAACGACCTGTGTGGGATACGGCTGATGGTCGTCGATCGTAGTCACGCCGAGCTGGTAAGCGGTGTTGGCACCCCACGCCCAGACTGTGCCATCCGACTTGAGAGCGAGGCTATGCCGGTAGCCGCCGGCGATGGCGATCACGTCCGTGAGGTTCGGGACCTCCGTCGGGATGTGTCTCTCGGTGGTCGAGCCATCGCCGAGCTGACCCGAGTCGTTGGCCCCCCAACTCAATACCGTGCCGTCTGCTTTGAGCGCTAGACTGTGGCTGTCTCCCGCTGCGATGGCGACCACGCCGGTGAGGCCCGGGACCTGCGTCGGGATGTGTCTCTCGGCAGTCGAGGAGTCACCGAGCTGGCCCGACCAGTTCGCACCCCACGCCCAGACCGTACCGTCCGATTTCAGAGCCAGGCTGTGCTCGTAGCCGGCATCGAGGGCCAACACATCGGTCAGGCTCCCCAGCACGTCCACTGGGAAGGGTTGGGGGTCGGTCCCGTCGTCGCCAATCTGACCCGACCAGTTGCCGCCCCACGCTCGGACCGTGCCATCCGCCAGCAGAGCCAGGCTGTGCTCACCCCCGGAGGCGATGGCAACCACATCAACGTCGTCCAGGCCCTGGACGACGATCGGGACGCTGGATGGATCCGTGGTCCCTGTGCCCAGCTGCCCACTCCAGTTGGTCCCCCAGGACCACACCTCGCCCGCCGGTGTCAGGCTCAACGAATGGAAGGCGCCTCCTGCCACCGCTCCCACGACATCGACCTCGATGGAGACCACGTCGCTCGGGGTTGCGCCAGCCTTCCACGCCCTGGCCCGCAGCGTCAGGCAGCGATCCACATGAACCGTCTCTCCGGGGCCAAGCGGGGTGTCAGACTCCGTGGGTTCGGAACCGTCGGTCGTGTAGGTCACTGTTGCCCCGGGCGTTGAGGTCACAATTCCGACGTCCTGGGCGACGACGTACCCACCCGCCGGAGGATCGAAGACTGGCGCCGCGACCTTTACCTCGTATGCTCCTTCTGCGACTGCGCTCGCCGTCCAGTCGGGGTGGAAAGCCGCGGCGCGAATCGCCTCCGACGCCGTCAGCGTGAGAGGCTCGACGTATGTCTCAGACCCTGCGGTCGGCGGGCTGCCATCCGTTGTGTAGTGGATACTTGTCTCCGGAGGACTAGCCGGGGCGCTTATTGTCACCTCCACGCTCGACTCGTATGTCCCGGGCACAGGCGAGAGGGCGGGAGGCGACAGAGCCCCGTAGTCGAACTGGTACGAGGCGGCCATGGTCTCGCTCTCCGCCCATCCGCCGCTCCACGCCTTTGCCATCAGCGTTGTGGCCGTGGCCAGCCCAATGGGCGCGGTGAACAGCGCGGATGCCGTCGTTGGCACGGAACCGTCGAGCGTATACCGGACCTCTGCCCCCGGCGTGGCGGAAGAGAGAGTCACATACTGAGGTGTCGAGTAGACCCCTGGCCCCGGCACCGCCGTTGGGGCACCTGTCTGGAACGAGTAGTCAGCTTCGGCGATAGGGCTGCGGGTGTAGCCGGCACGGAACGCCCGCACCTTGAGGGTCAGTGGCTCCTCGACGAGGATGCTATGCCCCGCCAGGACCGTGGACGAACTCTCCGTTGGATCCGTCCCGTCCACCGTATAGCGCAGGTCCGAACCGGCGGGGCCAAGGACTCCTACGTTCAGCGACACACCGTAGACCCCGCTTCCCGGGCTCAAGGTGGGCGCCCAGAGAGCCAACTCGTAGGACTCCGTCGCGACAAGGCTGCTCGTCGCTCCCGGCTTGAAAGCCCTAGCCTTCAACGTCAGGCTCTGGTCGACACTGACCGCTGCGCCAGATGCGATGGTCGGATCAGCCTCGGTCGGGTCGATTCCGTTCATCGTGTAGTGAATCGTCGCCCCCTCGGTCGCGACGCTAATCGTCACCTCCTGTGCCGAGGCGTAGACTCCGCCGGGCGGCTCCAGGATGGGAGTGGCCACGGTGGGCTGTGGACTCTCGCCAGACTTGATCGTCACGTTGACGATTGCGGCTCCTGGCTCAGCGATCGAGGTGTCGACCAGAAGCGGGAAGGTCGGGGTGGCACTGCTCACCCAGACCTCCTGCCCGTTCCTCAGGTACCGGACGACGCCTCCCTCCACCTGGATGCGGAGACGGTCGCCCTCAACCACATACCCGACCTCAGCCTGGTCGACGCCACCCTCGATGACCCAGAGCTCGTCGCTCCAGATGCCGAAGGCGTAGTCGATGTCCCAGTAGCCCTGGCCCGAGTTGCCGTTGCTGAGGCCGAACGCCCAGTAGGTGTAGTGCTCGGCCACAGTCGCCTCGGCCCAGCCGTCCTCTCCAGACGGGACCGTCTGCGTCGACACCGCGCCCGCGTCCCAGTCCCAGGTCCCCCCGGGGAGCTTCTGGAGGGTGTTTCCGGAGGCTGTGACGTTGACCAGATTCGTCCAGACAACGGGGTCACCCGGCTCTTCGAGAACCACGTCCACGAGGGACCCCGAGAGGGTCACGTTCGAGATCGTCCCGCCGGGCTCGCAGATCGAGGTGTCGACGAGCAGGGGGTGTTCGGGAACGGCGCTGCTCACGTAGATCTGTTTCCCGTTTCTGTAGTACCTGACGACACCCCCCTCGATCGCCACGCGAAGACGATCGCCCTCGTACACCTCGCCGACGTAGGTGCGGTCGATCCCACCCTCCTCGACCCACAGGTCCTCGCCGTACACGATGGCCAGGGCGAAGTCGATGTCGCCGTAGCCCTGACCTGCATTGCCATGGCTCAGGCCAAACGCCCAGAAGGCGTAGGACTCGTTCACCGTGGCCTCGGCCCAGCCGTCACCCGAGGCGATCGCCTTGGTCGACACCGCGCCCGCGTCCCAGACCCACTCCCCGCCCGGGAGCTTCTGGAGCGTGTTGCCCGCGGCCGTGACGCCCACGAGGTCCGTCCACTCGACCGGAAGTCCCGGGTCTTCCAGGATGACGTCCATGACGAGGCCCGAAGCGGTCACGTTGGCGATCGTGCCCCCGGGCTCATGGATGGCGGCGTCCACCAGCAAGGGGTAGGTGGGCGGCGTGTTGGAGACCCAGACCTCCTGGTCGTTCCAGAGGTACTTCACGACCCCGCCCTCGACCGCAACACGGAGCTGGTCGCCCGGGGAGACCTCCCCGACGTAGGCTCGCTCGACACCCCCCTCCGTCACATACAGGTCTTCGCCGCAGCAGATCGTGAATCCGAAATCGATGTCCGCGAATCCTTGGCCGGAGTTGCCCTCGCTCAGGCCGAACGCCCAGTAGGCGTAGGACTCGTTCACCGTGGCCTCGACCCAGCCGTCACCCACGGCGATCGCCTTGGTCGACACCGCGCCCGCATCCCAGGCCCACTCCCCGCCCGAGAGCTTCTGGAGGGTGTTGCCCGCGGCCGTGACGCCCACGAGGTCCATCCACTCCACGGGGACCCCGGTGTCGAACACGTAGGCGGCGGACATGATGTTGCCCAGGTCCCAACCGGTCTTGAAGGCGCGCGCCTTGAGGAGCGTGTTCTGGCTCACGCCGATCCAGGTATCGAACTCGGTCGACGCGGTGTCCGGGTCGGCGCCGTCGTCGGTGTAGAAGATCGTGTCGGCACCGGGCGACGAGAGGACGACCTGCTGCGGCTCGGTGAAGGCTCCGCCCGGAGGCGTGAAGGTCACATCGAAGGGCTTGAGAGAGTAGAGCTCAGTGACCACATCGCTCGGCGTGTGCCCATCCTTCACGGCCTGCACCTTCAGCGTGGCCGGGTTCTGGACGTCGATCGACCACGGGGGCGGCGGCGGCTTGGACTGGGCCGGGCCGGGAGCCGTTCCGTCGAGGGTGTAGTACAGCTCGGCATTCGCGGTCGCGCTCGTGACCGAGACGCTCTGGGCGGCGTGGTAGGTCCCGCCGGGCGGGTCGACGACCGGACGCCCCACCTTCCACGAGAAGTCGGGACCGCTGATGGCGATGGGGATCGGGCTCTTGGTCACGGTGCCGTCCCCGAGCTGCCCGGCGTCGTTGTTCCCCCAGGTCCACACCACACCGTCGGTGGTGACAGCCACGCTGTGGGTGACTCCGCCCTCCATGGCGGCGATGTCCGCCAGGCTGATGGCCGCCGGCGTCAGCCGGTCGACGTAGCCCTCGTCGCCGACCTGGCCGAAGTCGTTACGGCCCCAGCTCCACATCGAGCCGTCCGTGAGGCGCGCCAGGACGTGGCCTCCTCCGGGCGCCACCCCGGTGACGGCGTCGGGCGCGAGGACCTCGCTCCCCCATTCGTTGGGCCACGTGGTCCCGTCTCCCAACTGGCCGTAGTTGTTGGCGCCGAGGGACCAGAGGTCCCCGTCGTCGTAGACGAGGTACGTCGCCCGGTCCCCGGCGACGACCATGGCGATGTCGGAGTCCCACCACACCTGCTCCGGGGAGTGCCGTTCTTGCAGGTCGGTCAACAACAGCTGGCCGAAGTCATTCTGGCCCCACCCCCACACATAGTGGTAGGAGGTCAGGGCCACCACGTGCCCGCGGCCGGCCGAAGCCTGCTGGACGTTCACCGGGCCCGAGACGGCGGCCGGCGTGTCGGAGTAGGGGTCGGCGCCGCCATCCCCAAGTTGGCCGTGGTCGTTGAGACCCCACGTCCAGAGCGAGCCGTCCGCCTTCCAGGCGATGGAGAAGCTCGGTCCGGCATCGACTCCCACCACCCCGGTGAGGATGGGCACAGGGACGGACTGGTCCTGGTACGTTCCAGCGGCATCTCCGACTTGGCCACTGTCGTTCGCACCCCAGGCCAGGAGGGTCCCGTCGCTCTTGAGGGCGAGCAGGTGGTTGTCCCCCGAGGCCACGGCGACGACGTCCAGGAGGCCGGGGACGGCCGCCGGCGTCAGGCTTGGGTCGCCGGGTCCATTCCCGAGTTGCCCCCGGTCGTTGGCCCCCCACACCCACACCGAGCCGTCTGCAGGGCGCACCACGGCCGTGTGTGCCGCGCCGGCGGCGACCGTCGACGCTTTGGCCACTCCAGCGGTCCCCGCGACGACGCAGAGACCCAGAAAGGCAAGCCGTGCCGCCCAACTCGTTGTCCCTGTTGACTCGGCCACCATCGCTGGCTGCATGTGTTTCACCTTTGCCGCGAAGTGATTACTTCTAGGGATCCTGGTCCATCCGAAGACACGTGCCGCGGAGTGTCCCGACGCCACTCGACCAGCGACCACGAGACCGACGGTTCGCTCGAGAGACGGAAGATTGCACCTGCGTTCACAAGACAACCCCTTCGGAGAGAGGTCGCGGCACGGGCCAAGCGCGTGCCGGGGGCCCGGGCTTCTTAGGAGCGGAGGTAGCCGATGCTGGCCCTGGTGGCTGTGATCTGGTCGTCGATGCGCCGCACGAGCGCGTCTGCTCGCGCGTTGAGGTCCTTTGCGGCGGGTTGCCGCTGCGCCAGAGAGCTGGCGGTCCAAGCTCTTGGCAAGGGTATCGATCTCGCGACGCAGGGCCTTCAGGAAGGGCTCGCAGAGTCCTATTGCCTTCTGCCCCACGGGCCGGATCTCGGCGTAGCTCGCCCTGGCCTCACCAAGGCGTCGCTCGCTCTGCTCACGGAGCCCGGGATCCTGGAGGGCCGCGGCAGAGCGGGCCCAACGCTCGAAGAGCTTGTCGGCTCTGGCGTTCATTCGCTCCGCCTTCTGAGACAGCTTGGCCAGCTGCTTGTCGGTCCTCTGGAACTCCCCTCGAAGGTCCTTGTAGATACTTTGGCGGTTCCGGGCGGTGGGTGGGAGGAGGGCGTTGTAGGCGTCCATTGTCCTGAGGAGCTGCAGCTTCACGTCGATGAGGGCCTTCACCGTGAGCTCCGACCCTCGCGCCAGGCTCTCGATGCGGCCCGCCTGGTTCTCTGCCGGTGTACCGGCCCGGGCGAGCAGCAGCAACGCCGCGAGGATGGTGAAGCCGCGACCGGACCCTCTCAGGCTCATGGATCCCTCCTCCCGCTCCGCGGTTACCGAGGATACGGGAACACGGCCCCATGTGAATAATGCATACGGTTCATCTGTGATCAGTGACACAGTCGTCTTCCGCACCAGCTCCAAGAACTGCGGTCGCCAGGACCCGGACCTTGCCTCCGGCCCTTGCGGTCGGAGTTCGACTCCTGCCGGCCCGAGCGGTGGCGCGGAGCCCGACGGACGAGAACGCCAACAACGTCCAAGACCCTCCCGACGCTTCCTCAGGAGCGGCATGCACCGGGCGGGCTGTTCCGGACGGCCTGGGGGGGGGGCCTAGGCGCCACTGAGGGGGTTCAGAATGGAACTAGCCCGCTTCATTCATCAGTATCACCGGGGAGGCGATTTGGGCGGGTGAAGTTCGTCTGAAGGACGGCGTTATCAGGCGCCGGACTGGTGTTGGTGGCGGTGGAGCGTCGGTTTGCCGCGAGGGGGGCTGGCGAGGGTTCAGAGGAGACAGCGGTCTTGGGTTTCGACCGGTTGAGAGGTGTAGGGGGGGGATCAGCCGGGTGCGGCGCCGAGGGAGCGAGCGACTGTCCCCCAGGCGTGATCGTAGGGGAAGGTCGCCGGTAGGCGCAGGACGATTCGGCGGACGGAGGACTGGACGCGGGCTCCGACCTTGAGGAGGGCGTCGCGCAGTGTCGAGACCTGAGCCCGAGAGAGCTTGGTGCGAGCGGCTCTGAGGCGCAGCTCCTGCATGAGGACGTATGCGGCCGCGGTGAGGAAGACGCGGAGCTGGTTGGCAAGGAAGCGGGAGCAGCTGGTGCGATCGATCTCGAGGCCGTGGTGGAGCTCCTTGATCCGGTTCTCGATGTCTCCCCGGTGGCAGTAGAAGCGCTCGTAGACCCAGCGCGGGGTCTGGGTCATGTTGGTGATGACGAAACGGGGGTTGTCCTTGGGATCGCGTCCGGGATGGCGAGTGACCTCGGCCTTGATGATGATCCGGCGCCGCCGAGACCAGGTCTTCGCGGCATAGCAGCGTCTCGGCGTAGACATGCTCGGTCTTGTCACTTTCCCTTGAGAGCCGGCGGGCCCGGGCCATGTGCCGGCGGGCTCTCTCGACCAGGATGGAGTTTTTGCCCATGGCCACGGCGTAATCGACGTCACCCTGTTCGTCGAGGAAGTCGAGCACGTCGGGGGCGGCGAAGCCCGCATCGAGACGCACACGGAAGCGGGCCTTGGGGAATGCCGCTCGCAGCCGCGGCAGAAGCCGCGAGAGCACCCCGAGCGCCCCCCGCTTGTCCGGAGAGTTCCCGGGCCGCAGCACCGCCGTCACCAGGTACTGATCCGCTTCGTCGTCGAAGCTGACGAAGCCCAGAAGCGGCAGGTAGCACCACTCGCCGTAGTACCCGTTGAACAGGGCCAGCTGCTGCTCCCCGTGAGCCGGGTCATCCGTCGGGTCGAGGTCGATCGTCACCACCCGGGCTCGCCCACGACGACGGCGGCGGTGGCGCTCGATCACCCGCTCGGCCAGCGCCTCACCCATCCGAAACAGGTCCGCACGACCCGCTCCGTTCTCGAATCGGCTCAGCGTCGGCTGAGAAGCCAGGTCGTCTTCGCCCACAGGATCACGGCCGACCAGGAGCTTGTGCACCGGATCGACGACACAGCCTCGCCGCGTCGTTGCCGTCGGGGTACCCGCACGCAATCCCGTACACCCGCTGCCGGACCAGGTCCGAGATCTCGTGAACCACACGCTCAGGATCACGCCCGTCCCGGATGCAGCTCGCCAGAGCGTCACTCAGACCAAGACGACGATCTGCCGCCCCCAGCAGCACCGCCCCGCCGTCGGAACTGCCTCGTTCCTGGTCGAAACGAACCGTCACCGGCCGCTTCGCCAGGTCCTCGAACAGCCAACACTGTGTCGTGTTATCGTCGCGCAAAGCAAAAGCCTCCGGGTGGGGTTGGGCCTGCATCCACAAGCCTTCTACCACGCGGGGGCTTTTGTTTGCCTACTTCTCGTGAATAATGCGGGCTAGAGCTCCCAGCCCTGCCGGTACTCTCGCCTGACGTAGGCGTTGGCATCCGCGTCGTTGGTCACTTCCATGGCCTCGCCGTCCCACAGCAGCTGCCGGCCCGGGAACCGCACGGCCAGGTTGCCCATGAGGACCGTCTCCGACAGGGGACCGGCGTAGTCGAAGTTGGACGTGGCGGGCCGGCCTCCCTTGCAGGCACGGATCCAGTCCTGCTCGTGGCCTTCGGGGCCGTTCGGAATGCGCTCCAGCGACGGGCGCGGGGGCCGGTACCTCCGCATCGCCTTCTCCGGGACGAGGCGCGGCGACTCGCCGTAGCAGTTGCCCATGATCGCGCCGTGGTCGCCGATCAGCAGGATCCCGCCGTCGAGGTCGCCCATCCGCCGACCGGGCTCGAGGCCGGCCGGCCGCGCCGGCATCAGGCCTCCGTCCCACCACGTGAGGCTCACCTCGGGCATGTCCTCCCGAGCCGGGAAGCCGTAGCGCACGATGGTCGACCGGGGGAACATCTCGTGCTTCGGCTCGGCCCTCTCGAAGAAGGCAGGCCAGTACTGGGAGGTGTGGGCTTCCACGCTGACCGGGTACTTGAGCTTGAGCGACCAGAAGAGGGGGTCGACGATGTGGCACGCCATGTCGCCCAGGGAGCCCGTCCCGAAGTCCCACCAGGCCCGCCACTTGGCCGGGTGATAGGCGGGGTGGTACGGGCGGGACCGGGCGGGACCCAGCCACAGGTCCCAGTCGAGCTCGGGCGGAACCGGGGGCGTTTCCGTTGGCCGGTCCACCTCGACCCCCGACGGCCACACCGGCCGGTTGGTCCAGGCGTGAACCTCACGGATGGGACCGATGGCACCGTCCCACACCCACTCGCACAGGATGCGGATGCCCTCCCCCGAATGCCCCTGATTGCCCATCTGGGTGACCACGCCGTGCTCGCGAGCGGCCTCCGTCAGGAGCCGGGCCTCGGCCACGGAGTGGGTCAGCGGCTTCTGCACGTACACGTTCTTCTTCCGCTCCATGGCGGCCATGGCGATCACCGCGTGGGTGTGATCGGGCGTCGCCACGATGACCGCGTCGATCTCGGGCTGCTCGTCCAGCATGACGCGGAAGTCCTTGTACCGCTTGGCGTTCGGGTACTTCTCGAAGACCTCGGCCGCCTTGGCGAAGTCGACGTCGCACAGAGCCACGATGTTCTCGGTCTCGCAGCGCTCGAGATTGGTCTTTCCCATTCCGCCGATGCCCACTCCCGCGATGTTGAGCTTGTCGCTCGGGGCCGGCGTGCCCTGGCCGCCGAGCACGTGGCGCGGCACGATGGTGACTCCCGCGGTGGCGGCGGCGGCGCTCGCCAGGAAGGTTCGGCGGGGCAAGGCGGCGGGATTCTTGGGGTCGGAAGGCTGGCTCATCGGGATCTCCTGAGGTGGTTTGCTGCGATTCCACGGGGCTCGTCCGTTCCAGGCGGGCGAGCGAAAGCAGATTAGCCCCCTCGCGGGGCGGCGTCAAAGGGGTCGACTCCCCCGAACGAGGGGGTCCACCTTCAGTCGATGATCACGGTGCGCCGGGGCGTCGCCCCCGAGGCCGCGACGAGCTGCGGGTCCTTGTCCGGAGGTTGGTTCCCCGCCGCCCGGTGGAAGTACATCATGTGGAGCGCGATGGCCTCGTCCTGCTGGTACACGTCGAAGGTCGTCCCACGGCCTCCGGCCGGTGTCATCACGTCGCTCGGGCGAGGGGAATGGGCGAGGCCGATGATGTGCCCCATCTCGTGCAGGAACGTGTTGCCGTAGGCGGATCCCCGCCCCCCGACGATCTCCTGGCGATCGACGAACGAGATGCTGCCGCCGGTGATGGTCGACGCCCGGAAGCGCAGACGCGCGATCGCGACGGCCTGCTCGTCGGCCACGCTCGGGTCGATGTCGATGACGACCTCGCCGCCGGGCCCGATGTCGACCTGGAGGCCGGTGCGGCGGCGGATCTCGTCGAGAACCTGGCGGGCCCGGGTCCGGACCTCGCCGTCGTTGGCCAGGGCGCCCTCCAGGGTCAAGGTGAACGGCTGGTCCCAGCGGATCAGACGGAGCTGCCCGTCCGTGAACTCCCAGTCGTAGACCAGCTCGCGCACGTAGGCGGGCTCGGCCGGCCACAGGGCGATCGGCTCGAAGTCGTAGCGTTGCTCCCGGGCCAGGTAGCCCGGGGCTCGGACCACCACTCCCTGCCCGAGGCCCACCATCGGCGGGCTGGCCTCGGCGGTGACGGGCTGCTCGTTCCAGCCGTCGATCACCGAGGGGGACTCGGCCGGCGGGACGGGCGTGGCCGTGGGCCGGGGAGTGGGGTTCGAGGGAGAGGACGAGCCCCCGCAGCCCCCGTTGAGGATCAGGGGACCGGCGACGACGATCAGCAGAAGCGCTCGTCTCATGTGACGCTCCCCCGCGGCCGACGCCACCGCCCGGCGCGGCCACGTCCCTGGAGCACCATTCATTCTACGCTCCCCTTCCACCGGGGACCCCGACCACGCCGGTGGGAGCAGGGCTCCCTGGCCTCAGGGCTCGACGGCCTGGAAGGCGGCGGCCCGGGCCCACTCGCGGAACCACGCGAAGACCTGGTCGCCGGAGGGACGGGGGCGCGAGCGCCTGAGGCACTCCTCGACCGCCTCGCCCACGGTCTGGCCCGCGGCCAGCCCGGAGAGGAGACGGAAGCCCGGCCGGGTGAGGGGAACGCGGTAGACAGAGTAGTCGCGGCGACAGACCGCGACCCAGGAGGGGCGCCGGCGGGGCAGGGGGTGGTCGTGGTCGTCGTCCCGCAGGGAGTCGAGGCAGAGCGCCGCGTTGTAGTCGAGGGCCAGGAGGCGGAAGGCCGCGGTGGGAACGAGGCGCGCCCCTTCCCAGGCGTCGGGCGGGACCGCGGCCAGGTCCTCCTCGGACAGGGTCGGAGTCTCTGGCGCGTCGAAGGCCTCGGTGATCGCCCACTCGAGCCGGGCCAGGTCGCGGCAGAAGCCCGCGTGGGAGATCCGCGGCGCGCGGGAGACGTACTCGGCCAGCTCCCGTCCCAGGACGTTGAGGGTGTAGCTGCGCGAGGGGTGGTCCTCGACGTACCCCCGGACGAGGCGGCGCCACCGCTGCGTCCCCAGGAAGTGGGCGAGGCCCGGGTAGTCGGTCTCGAGGGCCTCCTCCATCCGCATGAGGTACATGTCGTGGTAGATCCCCACCCGCTCCGCCGAGCCCAGGGTCGCCGAGGGCAGCACGACGCCGCCCACGCGGTCGGGGGGGACCAGGGCGGCCGCCTCCGGGGAGGCCAGGGCCTGCCCGGTTCGGCCCGGATGCACGATCACACACTGCATCCAGCGCTGCAGGCCTCCCAGGGCCAGGCTAGGCGCCATGGGTCCCCGTCGCGGCAGCGGCACGCCGGTGGAGGTGAGCCCGGCGGGCCTCGAGGACCACCTGATCGAGGGGCGGGATGTCCGCGTCCCACTCGAAGAGGGTGGAGACGAGGCCGGTGCGCGCGGTCGCCCGGGCGTACAGGGCCCACACCTCGTCGAGCGCCGGTCCACTGTGGGTGTCGAGGATGTGGGTGCCCTTGTTCGTGTGGCCGGCCAGGTGGTACTGCACGACGCGGTCGGCGGGGATGGCGTCGATGTACTGCTCGGCGCTGAAGCCGTGGTTGAAGGCGCTCACGTAGACGTTGTTGACGTCGAGCAGCAGCCCGCAGTCGGCCTCGGTGGCCAGGCGGGACAGGAAGTCCCACTCCGTCATCGTGGAGGACGCGAAGGCGAGGTAGGTGGACGGGTTCTCGAGGACCAGGGGCCGCTCCAGGACGTCCTGGGCCTCCCGCACCCGGGCGATCACGTGGCGCAGCGTGGCCTCGTCGTAGGGCAGGGGCAGGAGGTCGTGGGTGTTGCGCCCGAGGACGCCCGTCCAGCAGAGGTGGTCGGAGACCCAGTGGGCCCGAGTGCGCTCGGCCAGCCTCTTGAGCTTCCCCAGGTAGTCGTGGTCGAGGGGATCCGTGCTGCCCACGGACAGGGAGACGCCGTGCAGGGCGACGGGATAGCGCTCCGTCACCTGGTCGAGGACGAAGAGCGGGCGCCCGCCGGTGTCCATGTAGTTCTCGGAGAGGACCTCGAACCAGTCCACCGCGGGCTCCCCCGACAGGATCTGGCCGAAGTGCGCTGGGCGGAGGCCGATGCCCACCCCGAGATCAGGAATGCCGAATCGGTTCATGGTCGATGCACCCACGGGGGCCGCGGCCCGGTCCGGGTCGCGGCCCCCGGAAGAGACCGGGAAGATCAGGCGTCCTTCTTCTTCACCGGGACCGCGCAGCCGCCCTTGCCCTTGCAGGAGTTCTTGCCGGCGCAGCCGTTGTCCCCCGACTGGCAGCCGCCCTGGCCCTTGCACTCGTTGTGGCCCTTGCAGCTGTGGTGCTCGGCGGTGGCGCAGCCGCCCTTGCCCTTGCAGGAGTTCTTGCCGGCGCAACCGTTGTCGCCCGCCTTGCAGCCCCCCTGCCCCTTGCACTCGTTCATGCCCTTGCAGGCATGCTTGGCTCCGCCCTCGCCCTCGGCCTCGTCGCCGGCGGACAGCTTCGAGCCGGCGGCGAGGCCGGCCACCGCGGCGCCCATGATCATCGTGAAATCTCTGCGCTTCATCCCGGAAATCCTCCTGTCTTCCTCGGTCCCCGCTCACCAGGTCGCGCAGAGACGGCCCCTTCCAGAGGGGTCCGCCGCCAGCTCTCCTGCCCGGGGTGTCTTCAGCAAGGCTATATGAACTTGAAAACGAGTGCCAGTTCCATCCTATTCCCCCGACTTCGGGTATCCTCGACCGCCATGAGACTCTCCGCCTCGCCACTCGCCGCCGTCGCCGCCCTGGCCCTCTCCCCCACCGCGGGCGGGGCCCCGCCTCCGGGGCCGGTGGCCGCCGAGCGCGAGTGGCGGACCCACGGGGGCAGCCCCGGGCACACCCAGTACTCGCCTCTCGACCAGATCGACACCACCAACGTGTCCCGCCTGAGGGTGGCGTGGACCTACCGCACCGGGGACGCGCGCCCCGAGGGTCGCTCGCAGATCCAGTGCAACCCCATCGTGGTCGACGGCGTCCTCTACGCCACCACCGCCCGGGTGGAGACGGTCGCCCTGGACGCCGCCACCGGGCGCGAGCTCTGGCGCTTCAACCCGTACGAGGCCGGGGCCGAGGGGGTGGCCGAGTGGCTGGGGGTCAATCGCGGCGTCGCCCACTGGGGCGAGGGCGACGACCGCCGTATCCTGGTGGCCGCGGGGCAGCGTCTGTTCGCACTCGACGCACGCACCGGAAAGCCTGTCCCCACCTTCGGCCAGGAGGGCAGCGTCGACCTGCGCGCCGGCCTCGGCCGCGACACCGCCGACCTCTTCGTGGTCTCCACCACCCCGGGGGCGGTCTACCACGACCTGATCATCCTCGGAACCCGGGTCCACGAGGGCCCGGGGCCCTCCGCCCCCGGTCACATCCGGGCCTACGACGTGCGCACCGGTGCCATCCGCTGGATCTTCCGGACGATCCCGCAGCCCGGTGAGCCCGGGCACGACACCTGGCCCGCCGACGCCTGGAAGGAGGCCGGGGGCGCCAACGCCTGGAGCGGGATCAGCCTGGACCACGAGCGCGGGCTCGTCTTCCTCCCCACCGGCTCGCCCTCGTGGGACTTCTGGGGCGGCGACCGGCACGGGGCCAACCTCTTCGGGAACTGCGTGCTGGCGCTCGAGGCCGCCACCGGCGAGCGCGTCTGGCACTTCCAGACCGTCCACCACGATCTGTGGGACCGGGATCTCCCCCAGGCGCCGGTCCTGGTCACGGTGACGCGCAACGGACGCGAGGTCGACGCGGTTGCCCAGGCCACCAAGTCGGGACACGTCTTCGTGCTGGACCGGGAGACCGGCGAGCCCCTCTTCCCCGTCGAGGAACGGCCGTACCCCGCCTCCGACCTGAGGGGCGAGAAGACCTGGCCCACCCAGCCTCTCCCCGTGAAGCCTCCGCCGTTCTCCCGGCAGATCCTCACCGAGGACGGCGTGACCGACATCTCCCCCGCGGCGACGGCGGCCGTCCTCGAGCGGCTGCGCCAGGTGCGCAGCGGAGGGCAGTTCGTGCCTCCGAGCACGCAGGGGACGGTCATCTATCCCGGCTTCGACGGCGGGGCGGAGTGGGGCGGGTCCGCCTGGGACCCCGAGACGGGGCTGCTCTACGTCAACGCCAACGAGATGGCCTGGATCCTCGAGATGCTGGAGGTGCCCCCCCCGGGCGAGGGGGGGACGCGCGGGGCGCGCCTCTACACCCAGCACTGCACGGTGTGCCACGGGATCGACATGAAGGGTGATCCCGAGGGGCAGTTCCCGCCCGTCGACGACGTGAAGGAGCGGCTGACGCGCCGGGACGTCGTCACGCTCCTGGAGGAAGGGAAGGGAGCCATGCCCGCCTTCGCCTTCCTGGCCCCGGCGGAGCGGGACGCTCTGGCCTCCCACCTGTTCGGAGAGGAGCAGCCCGACGACTCGGAGGGCGAGGCCGCGGCCGCGGGCCGGCCGTACACGCACCTCGGCTACAACCGCTTCCTCGACCCCGACGGCTACCCCGCGGTGAAGCCTCCCTGGGGAACGCTGAACGCCATCGACCTGGACGCCGGGGAGATCCGCTGGACGGCGACACTCGGGGAGCTTCCGGAGCTCACCGGTCGAGGGATCCCGCCCACGGGGACGGAGAACTACGGCGGGCCGGTCGTCACCGCCGGTGGTCTCGTCTTCATCGGGGCCACCAGGGACGAGAAGTTTCGGGCGTTCGACAAGCGCACGGGGAAGGTGCTCTGGGAGACCGCGCTTCCCGCCGGGGGGTATGCCACCCCCGCCACCTACGAGGTGAACGGCCGGCAGTACGTGGTGATCGCCGCCGGGGGCGGCAAGATGGGGACAAAGTCGGGAGACGCCTACGTGGCCTTCGCCCTGCCAGAGTGACGCCCTGGGCGGATGACAGGGTGGCCGCCCTCCCGTTAGACTTGGAGACCAGAGTACCCAGGAGAGATCTCGGAATCGCTCGTGCCCGGCTCCCCCGGCACGAGTGACCACAAGGGTCAAGGAGTGCACATGAAGAAGCTCACGCGTCGCGATTTCCTCAAGACCTCGGCCGCCGGCGCCGGCGTGCTCGCTGCGGCGCCTTCGTTGCTCAGCGCGAGGGAGGCCGGCCGGACCGTGAGCTTCGCGGGCAGCGACATCGTGCCCCTCGGGAAGACCGGCATCAAGGTGTCCCGTTTGGCCCAGGGCACCGGCTTCAACGGGGGCGGCCAGTCCTCGGCCCACACCCGCCTGGGCCAGGAGGCGTTCAGCCAACTTCTCCACCACAGCCTCGACGAGGGCGTGACCTTCATGGACATGGCCGACCTCTACGGTTCACACCCCTACGTCATCAAGGCCCTGAGGGACGTGCCCCGCGACAAGGTCGTCTATCTCTCGAAGCTCTGGCCGCGCAAGGAGAGCTGGATCACGCCCTCGGGCGGTGCGGAGCGCGAGGTGACCCGCTTCCTCAAGGAGCTGAGCACGGACCACCTGGACGTGTGCCTCATCCACTGCATGCTGAACGACCAGTGGCCGACGGAGTACGAGCACATCCGCGACGAGCTCTCCGGTCTCAAGGAGTCCGGCGCCGTGCGAGCGGTCGGCGTCTCCTGCCACGACTTCGGGGCCCTGAAGGTCGCGGCCGAGCACGAGTGGGTGGACGTGATCTTCTCCCGCATCAACAACAAGGGCGGGCAGGAGTACTCCTGCGACGCCTCGGCACCCGAGGTGGCCGAGGTGCTGAAGACGGCCCGGGCCAACGGCAAGGCCGTGGTGGGCATGAAGATCTTCGGAGCCGGGAAGCTCGTGAAGCCCGAGGAGAAGGACGCGTCGCTGGACTACGTGCTCGGGAACGATCTCGTGGACGCGGTGACCATCGGGATGCTGAAGAAGGACGAGGTGGACGACACGCTCCAGCGCATGGCGCGGGTCCGCGCGGCCTGACGACGGCGACGCACACCCCACCTCCCCTCGGCCGGGACGCGAGCGCGGCCGACGGAGGGATGCACCTCTTCTACGACGGGGGCTGCGGCCTGTGCCACCTCGCGGTACGGGTGGCGCTCCGCGCGGATCGAGAGGGGGTCGTGCGCTTCGCCCCCCTCGAGGGGGAGACCTTCAGGCGTCTCGTGCCTCCGTCCGAACGCACCCGGCTCCCCGACAGCCTGGTCCTGAGGGAGGCCGGCGGCGCGCTCCTCACCCGCTCGGAGGCGGTGCTGACGCTGCTGCGACGCCTCGGTCGCCCCTGGTCCTGGCTGGCCGCGGGGGTGGGCCTCCTGCCTCGCACTCTCGCCGACCGTCTCTACGACGCCGTGGCGCGCCGGCGCCGGCGATTGTTTCGCCGACCGCTCCAGGCCTGCCCCAGGGTCTCCCCTCCGCTGCGAGCCCGCTTCGACGCCTGAGCCCGGTGTCGATCGGGTCCCGGGGTTGCGCACCCGGGCTTCCGGCTCACCAGAGCGTGTAGCCGCCGTCGATCACGAGGGCGGCGCCGGTCATGTAGGCCGACGCCGGGCTGGCGAGATAGACCGCCAGGGGGCCCAGCTCCGCGGGCTCGCCCGCCCGGCCCACCGGGATGCCCTCGACCAGCGCCGTGATCACCTCCGGCTTCTTCTCGTTCCACTCCCGGTTCACGTCGGTCATGAACAGCCCGGGACAGATGGCGTTCACCGTGATCCCGTGGGGGGCCCAGTCCGCCGCCGCGGCGCGCGTGAAGTGGATCACGGCGGCCTTCATCGTCTCGTAGGAGCGACCGCCGATGCCCCGGTTGGCAACGAGGCCGCTCATCGAGGCGATGTTGATGATGCGGCCGCCCTCGCCCCGCTCCAGCATCGAGGTCCCGACCATCCGGGTGCCGATGACGCAGGTGTTCAGGTTCAGGTCGATCGCCTCCTGCCAGCTCGCCTGCGACTCCCTCTCGATGGGCTCCGCGGTCACCCGGTTCCCGAGGTTGTTGACCAGGACGTGGACGGGGCCGTGCTCGTTCAGGAGCTGCCGGAAGGCCTCCTCGCACTTCTCGGGCACGGCCATGTCGGCCTCGAGGGTGCCGGCCTTGCGGCCGTGGGCCCGGATGTCGGCCGCGGTCCTGTCCAGCGTGTCCCGGTGACGGCCGGTGATGACCACGTCGGCGCCGGCCTCCGCGAAGGCCAGGGCGATCTCGCGGCCCAGCCCGCGGCTGGCCCCGGTGACGATTGCGGTCTTCCCGTCGAGGCGCAGCTGATCGAACACACCCATCCCACTCTCCTCCTCAGCCCAGCAGCTCGGCCATCTTCACGGGCCGGCGCTCCTCGAGCGACCTCAGGCTCGCCTCGATCATGGCGGTGGCGACCAGCCCATCGCGGCCACCGGCCTCCGGGGCGACGTCGTTGGCGACGCAGTCGATGAAGTAGCGAATCGACTCGTACTGGAATCCCCAGGCCTTGCCGTAGCGGGTGACCGCCTCGGACGAGAACGGGGTGTGGAACCGATCGGTGAAGACCCAGAGGTTCGGCTCGTTCTTGAGCTCGAGCCCGCCGCGGCTGCCCACCAGGGACAGGCGGTTGTCCACCACGTTGGTGTAGCTGTTCGGCAGGACCCAGGCGGTCTCGAAGGTGCAGATGGCCCCGCTCTCGAACTCGAAGAGCGCCTGGATCGCGTCCCAGCAGTCGATACCCCGCTTCTCCAGCACCCCGCGGTGACCCCGGGCGAAGACCTCGACCGGCTCGGAGTCCAGGATCCAGCGGACGACGTCCATGACATGGGGGAACAGGAACCACTCGGGGCCCGACCGGCCGGCCCAGGACAGCATCTCGGTGGGAACGAAGATGGTGTCGCTCAGGCGGGCATAGGCCATCACCGGGTCCCCCACCTTCCCGCCCTCGACGTACTCCTTGGCCCCCATGAACAGCGGGTGCCAGCGGGCGTGAAAGTCGACCATGAACTTGACGCCGGCGGCCTCGGCCGCGTCCACCATCTCCCGACAGTCGGCGACGGTGGTGGCCAGGGGCTTCTCGACGAGGACGTGCTTGCCGGCCGCCAGCATCCGTAGCGTGGGCGCCTTGTGGAGGTGATCGGGCGTGGCGATGGTGACGACGTCGACGTCGCTCCCGGCGAGCTCGTCCAGGCTCGTGGTCCAGGCGCAGCCGAACTCCTCCGCGAGCTGCCGCGCGCGTGCGCCGTCACGGTCGCAGATGATCGCCAGCTCGCCCGGCGGGTGGCTCGACAGCGCGAGGGCGTGATTGCGCCCCCAGATGCCCGCGCCCACGATGCCGATCCTGACCGGGGCCGTCATTCCTCTACCGGTGGCCGTCGGGGTGCGGACAGCCCGGGAAGCTGTCGGCGAAGACCGGACCGTCGTAGCCCAGCTCGCGGAGGCCCTCCTCGGAGGTGTAGTAGGCCCCCATGACCCACCCCTTCAGGTGGTCGAACTGGTCGCGCAGGGTGACGGGCGCCTCACGGGCCTCGACGAGCGCCAGGTGATCGGCCACGGGTGTCCCCGGGGTCCAGGCCGCCTCCTCGCGGCCGGGCTTCTCCATCGAGACCGCCCTCAGCAGCTCCGTCTGCTGCCCCTCGGTGAGCCCGGGCCACGGCGTCCCGAACCGGTCGCGTGAGGCCGCGTCGAGGGCCCCCAGGGCCGAGAGGAAGCGCTGGCGCTCGTCCGCCGTCCCCACCGCCAGGAGGCGGTCGACGAAGCGGGCGCAGCCGGCGGCGCCGGCACCGGGCACGATCCGCTCGCTCAGAGTCTCCAGCATGCCGAACGACCACCCCTCGAGAAACTCGGGGGATGCTGTCGGGTCCTTCGCACGAGCCTGCGCGCCGGCGATGCGCTCAGCATGGTGAACGTGCTCGGCGAGGGGATGGCCCCTGGCCAGACCCGGGAGCGCGAGCCCGGCCCCGGCGCCGGTCACCAGGCTGCGGACGGCCTGCCGGCGACCGATCCCCGAGCCCGGATTGACCACGGGGAGAGTGCGCGTCTTCGGCATGTTCGAATCCCTCGACTGGAAGCTGGGTGAGGCTACCACGCCGCTTCGAGGACCGGCAACGTTGACCTCCCCGGCGCCGCCCTGCTAGCCTCCGCCCACGCCATTCTCAGCAGTCGCGCGTGCGAGCCCCGGGAGGCCGGCAATGGGCGATCAGGCGGGACGGACCTTCGACGTGCTCGTGGTGGGGTCCGGCGCTTCGGGCGGCTGGGCCGCCAAGCGCCTGGCCGAGGCCGGGGTGAGCGTGGGCCTCCTGGACGCGGGACGCGTGCTGACCGACGCCGACTACTCCGAGCACACACCCGCTTTCGAACTGAAGCACCGCAACATGGCCCCCGAGGTGATACGCCGCACGCGCCCCCGGCAGAAGGACTGCTACGCCTGCATGGAGTGGAACTCCGACTGGTTCCGCAACGACCTCGAGGAGCCCTACACCACCCCGCAGGACAAGCCCTTCTCCTGGCAGGGGCGAATGCAGGTGGTGGGCGGACGCACCAACGTCTGGGGCCGGCACAGCTACCGGCTCTCCGACCTCGACTTCAAGTCCGCCTCCCACGACGGGTTCGGGGAGGACTGGCCCCTCTCCTACGCGGACCTCGCCCCCTACTACGACCTCGTCGAGGAGTACGTGGGGATCACGGGGATGCTCGAGGGCGTGCCCGAGCTTCCCGACGGCCGCTTCCAGCCCCCCATGGGCCTGACCTGCGCGGAGACCCTCCTGAGAAACCGCGTGAAGGACAGGCTGGGGCGGACGGTCACCCTGGGCCGCTGCGCCAACCTCACCCGGCCGATCAACGGTCGCGCGGCCTGCCACTACTGCGGGCCCTGCGAGCGCGGCTGCATCACCCACTCGTACTTCAACTCGGCGTTCACCACGGTGGCGGACGCCCTCGAGAGCGGCCGCTGCACGCTCATCCCGAACGCGATGGTCTACAAGGTCCTGATGGACCCCGACCGCCATCGCGCGAGGGGCGTCCTCTACGTCGACCGGGTGACCCGCGAGGCGAAGGAGGTCCACGGGCGCGTGGTCGTCCTCTCCGCCCAGGCCCTCGAGTCCGCCCGCATCCTCCTGAACTCGGCCACGACCCAGGACCCGGGCGGCCTCGCCAACTCGAGCGGCGTCCTCGGCCACTACCTGATGGACCACCTCTGGGTCGCCGGGGGCGCCACCGGAGAGCTGCCCGAAGCGGCGGAGAAGGTGGTGGTGGGCGGCCCGGAGCGCCCGGGCGGCATCTACCTCGTCCGGTTCCGGAACACGTTCGCGCAGAAGGACCCGCGCTTCCTGCGCGGCTACGGCTTCCAGGGGGAGGGAGGCTCCTCGATGAACTGGGGCGCACCGGGATTCGGCGACGAGCTCAAGAAGCTCGTGAAGGACCCGGTCACCACCATGCGCCTCGTGGGCTTCGGGGAGTGCCTCCCCTACTTCGAGAACTTCGTCGAGATCGACCGCGACGTCGTGGACGCCTTCGGGATCCCCGTTCTCCGGATCCACATGAGCTGGGGCGAGAACGAGCGGAAGATGATCCCGGACATGGCCGACTCCGCCGCGGAGATGCTGGAGGTGGCGGGGGCGAGGAACATCCAGCCCTTCGCGCACATGGACCGCATCCCGGGCTACGGCATCCACGAGATGGGCGTCGCGCGCATGGGCAAGGACCCGAAGACCTCGGTCCTCAGCCAGTACCAGCAGGCCTGGGACGTCGACAACCTGTTCGTGATGGATGCCGCCGGCTTCACCTCCGGGGCCTGCCAGAACCCCACGCTGACCATCATGGCCCTCACCGTTCGCTCGACCGACTACCTCATGGAAGAGATGAGGAAGGGCAGCCTGTAACCCGGACTCGACACACCGAGGCATCCCGCGTCGCCTGATCATTGCCGTGGGCAGAATCGACTACTTCGACCCTTCCGGCCCCGGATACGTGACGCTGCTGGCCACGGCCGAGCTTCTGACCGATTCCGTGGAGAAGGCAAGGCACTGGAAGGAAGACTGGGCTGCCTTCGCTGCAGGCCGATTCGACTGGAGCTGGTCAGCTACGGTCAGGGATTCTTGAACGATCCAAGTACGTGGCGACCGATCACGGTCGAGTTTCCATCGGCGAGCCGATTCGCTCCATCATCGATCCGACCGGACTTCACGGTATGCGTGGCCCGACGCCTCGCCCCAGGCCCAGCGGCTCGGGCTCCCGAAGGAACCGCGACCGCCGTGGTAGTGTCGTCGCATGGCCGCGACGAACGAGCGCCTCGATCAAAGACACGAGCCCGTGACCGGTCTCTTCCCCCGCGCGGGGGGTGACCGCTCAGCGTGGGAGCTCTCCACGGAGCAGGTCGCGTTCTTCCACGAGCGTGGATACGTGAAGGGAGGGCGCGTCCTCGACGAGCGCCAGGTCGAGGCGCTGCGCGAGGGCCTGGAGGCCATCCGCCTCGGGGTAAACCCGCGCATCGGGGAGCTCTACGAGATCGACGAGGACTACCGGCAGGCGCCGGAGAGGAACGTCTTCCACTTCCTCGGGGCCTGGCTCATCGACGACGCCTTCCACGACGTCCTCTGGCACCCGGCGATCACCACGAAGGCCGCGCAGCTCCTGGGCGTGGAGCGCCTGCGCTTCTGGCACGACCAGGTCTTCTACAAGCCGGCCCGGCACCCCGGGGTGGTGACCTGGCACCAGGACTACTCCTACTGGACGCGCGCCACGCCCGCGGGCCACCTGACCTGCTGGATCGGGCTCGACGACTCCACCGAGGAGAACGGCTGTCTGAAGTACGTGCCGGGGAGCCACCGCTGGGGACTCCTGCCGAGGATCTCCCTCACCGAGGACATGGACGCGGTGAAGGAGTACCTGACCCCGGAGCAGGCCGACGCCTTCCACGCGGTCTCGATGATCTTGAACGCCGGCGAGTGCACCTTCCACCACTCCCACACCGTGCACGGGTCCCATGGCAACCGCAGCGACCGCCCACGCCGGGGCGTGGTCCTCAACTTCATGCGGCCCGACACCCGTTCGGCCGACGGCACCGCGCCCCTCCTGACCGGGGTGCCCGTGATCCCCGAGGGAGAGGTCATCCAGGGAGACTACTTCCCGCTCCTCACCTGACCGCCGACGCTGAGGAGCCGTCGAGCTCTGACTCCTTTTCGACCGGAAACCGGACGGCATGGATCCTGCACAACCGGAGATGTGGCAGGATCCCGGTCCTCGCCGGGGTCGGAAAGGAGTGGTCATGGACCCGACACAGGCTCCGAGCCCCGACGAGCTGCAGTTCGACAAGGCGGAGGTGACGGAGGAGAGCGCCGGAACACTGGCGTGCCACGCCTGCCAGCGGCACCTCTACGACGTCTACTACGAGGTGGACGCCCGGCCGACGTGTGAGATGTGTCGCTTCGAGATCGAGAACGAGCGCAGCCGCGGGTCGGGCGCGGGGCGCTTCGCCCGTGCCCTGTTCGCCGGTGGGCTCGCCGGCCTCGTCGGCGCCGGCCTCTACTACGCCGTGCTCGCCCTCACTGGCTACGAGGTCGGACTCGTGGCCATCGTCGTGGGCTTCCTGGTGGGATTCGGGGTGCGCTGGGGCTCTCGCGGGCGCGGAGGACGACCCTACCAGGTCCTGGCCGTGGCCATCACCTACGTCGCCATCGTCAGCACGTACGTGCCCTTCCTCTTCGAGGAGATCCAGAAGATGGAGGCCACCGAGGCGGCCGATGCCACGCCCCCCGGTGCGACCAGGGAGGTGGCATCCGAGACTCCGGCCGAGGTGGCGGTCGTTCCCGTGGCCGCCGAGGGGACGGCAGGACTCGAGGAGGAAGGGGAGATCACCACCGGTCAGGCCCTGGGCGCGCTGGCGCTCTTCGGGCTCTTCGTACTCGCCATCCCGTTCCTCGGGGGTTTCGAGAACATCCTCGGCATCCTCATCATCGGCTTCGGTCTCTATCAGGCGTGGCAGATCAATCGGCACCAGGCCTTCCTGGTCGAAGGTCCGTTCCGGGTCGGGAACGACGCCTCGCCACCGCCGCCCCTCCAGCCTGCGGCCACGTGAGGACCTGTCCCGGGTGCGGCACGGGGGTGTCGCCCAGCCGTCTGAGCTGCCCGGCCTGTCAGCGGCTGCTCCACCGGGAAGAGCTCGAGGCGCTCTCCCGGGAGGCCGGCCGGGCCCGGGAAGCCGGGGAGGTCGAGCCGGAGATCGCGGCGTGGCGACGCGCCCTGGAGCTCCTCCCGCCTGAGTCGAAGCAGCACGCGTCCCTGCTGGGGAGAGTGGGAGAGCTCAGCCGCCGACTGGAGGAGGGGAGCGCGGCCACCCCCGCCGCGGGGGCCGCGGCACCGGCCGGCACGGCCCGAGGCGGGTGGAGGTGGGCGGGGCTCGGTGCGGCGGGCGTGCTGGCCTGGAAGCTGAAGGCGGTGGTGGCCTTCCTCCTCATCAAGGGCAAGCTGCTGCTGCTCGGCCTGACCAAGTCGGGCACGACACTCTCGATGCTCTTCGCTTTCGGTGTCTACTGGGCGGCCCTGGGCTGGCGGTTCGCTGCCGGCCTCATCGTCTCCATCTACATCCACGAGATCGGCCACGTCTCCGCCCTCCGCCAGCTGGGCATCCCGGCCTCGGCGCCCATGTTCATCCCGGGCGTCGGCGCCTTCGTGAGACTGAAGCAGTATCCGGTCGATGCCCGGGAGGACGCCCGCGTGGGCCTGGCCGGTCCCCTGTGGGGGCTCGTCGCCGCGATCGCGACCGCCCTGGTCTACCTGGCCACGGACGCCCCCATCTGGGGCGCCATCGCCCGCTTCGGGGCCTGGATCAACCTCTTCAACCTCCTGCCGGTCTGGCAGCTCGACGGGAGCCGCGGCTTCCGGGCCCTCTCGCGGATCCAGCGTTGGGGGGTCACCCTCACCCTGGGAGCCGCCTGGTACCTGACCGGGGAGGGGCTGCTGGCCCTCGTCGGGCTCGCCGCCGCGCTGCGCGCGTGGGGCGGAGACGCGCCGGAGGAGGGCGACCGTCGGGCGTTCATCGAGTTCCTGGGACTCGTCCTGGCGCTCGCCGGGCTCTGCGTCATCCCGGTCGCCCTCCCGTAGCCGGCGCGAGGCCGCCGCCGCTCGGCTCTGACCGCCCGCTCGTTCCGCAGGCGGACACCTGTCAGCTCGGCAGGCGGACGAAGGTCAAGGTCCCGAAGGGCGCCACCATCCCCCCGGACTCCACCGGCGGGCCCTCGAGCTGACGGATGGGCTCAGGAGGTGCGGTGTCGGAGTTGCGAGCCCGGTAGGTGGTCCCGCTGTCCGTGCCCGCGTCATAGCCGGGCAAGGGCACCGTCATCTCGTCCACCCAGTCTCCGTTGTCGATCAGGCTCAGGCCGTGGACCCCGATGAACCAGTCGGGGCTGGGTGCGATCATCGCCACCAGGGTCACCAGGGGGCGGTCCCTCCCGATCTGGAACTCCACGCTCACGGCGCCCGGCGAGGGGAAGATGCCCCCGCCCCGGATGAGACCCTCGGCCGTGCCCGCCGCGAGGGCGGCCTCGATCTCCGCGTCGAAGGGTGAGACACGGCCCTCCTCCGCCATGGCCTCGATCCCCGGCGACGCCACGGCCCCGGGCGCCCAGAAGACCACTTGGTCCGAGTGCGTGCCGCCGATCAGGGGCGAGAAGTGAGGGTCCGTGGGGAACTGCACGGGGTGGGTGGCCGCGTCCCAGGTGGCGTCAAGGGTGACGCGGTAACGGGCCCGGGCGTCTGGGAGAGCCGGCGCCGGCGTCGCCGTGGGCAGGGAGGTCGGCTCGGTGACGCTCGAGCCCCCTCCGCACGCCCCCGCCAGCGCCGCCACCACCACCGCCGTGGCCTTCCACGATCTGCTCTGCACCTGAGACCCTCTCCTCGCCGTGCCCCCGCCCACGCCGGGCGTCGTTGACGCCGGACGATCCGGGCCGCCCCCATATGAACGCCGGGGCCTCTCCCGGCATTCCGGCATTCCCGGCCCGATTGACGCGTCCCGTCCCCCTCGCGTAGCCTCGGCGCGGCCCGCCGAGAGCCTGCGCTTCCCGGGAGAACTGCACATGAGCCCACGCACCCTGCCGATCTTCTTCGCCTTCTTCGTGATGGGCTTCGTTGACGCCGTCGGGACCCTGGTCGGCTTCGCGAAGGAGGAGTACCAGCTCTCCGGCTTCATGGCGGGGCTCCTCCCGTTCTTCGGCTTCGTCGCCTTCGCCCTCTTCTCCGTTCCCGGCGGGGTCCTGATGGACCGAAAGGGGAAGAAGTTCCTGATGCTTCTCTCCCTCGGGATCGTCCTCGCGGGCGAGGCGCTGCCGGCCCTGACCACCGGGTACCTGATGCTCGTGGCCGCGATCTTCCTCATCGGGATCGGCATGACGCTCCTCCAGGTCGCGGGAAACCCCATCATGCGCGACGTCTCCGAGGAGGGCCGCTACGCACGCAACCTCACCTTCGCCCAGTTCATCAAGGGGCTCGGCTCCATCGCCGGTCCCGCGGTGGCCATCGCCCTGATCAGCCGCGGGCTCCCCTGGACCTCGATCTTCACGGTCTTCGGTCTCTTCGTGGCCGTGACGCTGGTCGGGGTGGCCTTCCTGAAGGTGGACGAGAGGACGGGCGCCGAGGACAAGCCCCCGGCCTCCATCGGCAGCAGCTTCGCCCTGCTGAAGAGCCCCTACGTCTTCCTCATGATCTTCGGCCTCTTCCTCTACGTGGGGGCGGAGGTCGGGGTGAACTCCTGGATCGCCACCTTCCTGAGCGCGAAGTTCCAGCTCGAGCTCGGCAGCCTGGCCACCGGCGGCATCGCCTTCTTCTTCGTGGCCCTGTCGACCGGCCGCCTCCTGGGGTCGGTGATCCTGAACTTCATGTCGGCCCGGCAGTTTCTCGTGGTGACCGCGCTCCTGAGCGTCCTCGGGATGCTCGGGATCATCCTCGGCACGAAGGAGGTCGCCGTCGGCTCGATCTTCGTGGCCGGGCTCGGCTTCGGCAACGTCTTCCCGCTCATCTTCTCCATCCTGATCGACCGCATGCCCGACCGCAGCGCCGAGCTCTCGGGGCTCCTCTGCATGGCCATCGCGGGCGGGGCGGTGATGCCCCTGATCATGGGCGCGGTGAACGACAGCTTCGGGATCACCGGGGCCATGGTCGTGCCCTTCCTGTCCTGCCTCTACATCCTCCTCCTCGGCCTGCGCTCGACCCGCGAGGCGCAGTCTTGAGAGGGCCGAGAGATCTGCCAATGTCCTACGCCCGAGACCGCCGCGTCGTCCTGACCCTCGACGCCGGCGGCACCAACTTCGTCTTCTCCGCGGTGCAGTCCGACCGCGAGGTGGTGGAGCCCCTGACCCTGCCCTCGAACGCCCACGAGCTCCAGGCCTGCCTGGGGACGATCGTGGAGGGTTTCTCCAGGGTGAAGGAGAAGGCGCCGGCCGCCCCCGCCGCCATCAGCTTCGCCTTCCCCGGGCCCGTCGACTATCCCCTGGGCATCATCGGCGACCTCAACAACCTGCCAGCCTTCAAAGGCGGTGGAATCGCACTCGGGCCCATGCTCGAGGACCAGTTCGACATCCCGGTGTTCCTCAACAACGACGGCGACCTCTTCGCCCTCGGCGAGGCCATGGCGGGCTTCCTGCCCTGGGTGAACGGCCTCCTCGAGGAAGCCGGGAACCCGAAGCGCTTCCGGAACCTCTTCGGGGCCACCCTCGGCACTGGCTTCGGCGGCGGCATCGTGGGCAACGGGCAGCTCTGGATCGGCGACAACTCCGCGGGCGGGGAGATCTGGCTGATCCGAAGCAAGCTGGACAACCGCACGAACATCGAGGAGTCGGTGAGCATCCGGGCGGTCCGGCGCGTCTACGCGGAGAGGGCGGGAGTCGCCTTCGACGAGGCCCCGGAACCGAAGGAGATCTACGCCATCGGCAAGGGCAACGGGCCCGGAAACCGGGAGGCCGCCCTCGAGGCCTTCCGCTCCATGGGAGAGGCGGCGGGGGACGCCCTCGCCAACGCCATCACCCTCGTCGACGGGCTGGTGGTGATCGGCGGCGGGCTGACCGGGGCTGCAGAGCTGTTCCTCCCCGCCCTGGTGGCGGAGATGAACGCTCCCTACGAGACGCCGAGCGGGCCCCTCATGCGCCTGGAGATGACGGCCTTCAATCTCGAGGATTCGGAGGAGCGGGCCCGCTTCGTGAAGGGCGAGGTGAAGGAGGTCGTGGTTCCCGGATCGACGCGGACGGTGACCCACGATCCCCTCGAGCGCGTGGGGGTGGGGCTGTCGCGCCTCGGCACCAGCAGGGCCGTGGCCCTCGGGGCCTACGCGTTCGCCCTGACCGCGCTGGACGCGAAGGGCTGAACGGGCGAGCCGGCCGCCTGCCAGCCTCCAGGATCAGCCGCCCTGCGGGCGGGGGAGCAGCAGGGCGATCAGGGCGGTGACCAGGAGGATCTGAGCCAGGCCACCCAAGAGCGTGTACGCGTGAGTGGACGAGGGCACGCTCGTGGTCACCCAGTCGCTCGCGACCCGCATGACGACACGCAGGAACCAGACGATGACGCCGAACGAGAGGCCCTTCACCAGGCTCGTCTCCCCGGGAAGGCCGGGCCAGAGCGTCACGAACAGGGCGGCCAGGATCACGCCGTACCCCAGGTCCACCACGGAGCCGGCCACCGCGTTCACACTCGGCCGGGCGATCGGGCCGTAGGCGGCGTAGAGTCGCTGCGCCCACGGGTTCGCGTTCAGGACGGCGTCGGTGATGAGAAAGGCCACGCCGGCGCCGAGGCCGACGACGAACACGCGCAACATCCGTGCCCTCCTCTCGCTCACGCTAGACGAGCGCGACCATTACGGGGCGGTACGGATCCGGACCACTCGCCGTCCCGCTCCCCTTCAAACTGGCCCGGGACCCGGCTCGTGTCAACGAGAATCGAGCCAGCGGGGTCGCCTCCCGCGGCCGAGGCAGACGCCGTCGGTTTCGACGAGGTGATCGTCGCCGCTGAGGCCGACCGCGGCTTCCGGGTGGGCGCCACACGGCAGGGGCGGGGTAAGATCCCCCCAACCGGAGGTGCAGGTATGGACCGTCGAGTCTTCCTGGGCACGCTGGCCGCGGGCACCACCCTGGCCAGCCGTGGCCCGGCCAGCGCCGAAGCCCCGTTGAAGGTCGGCCTCATCGGATGCGGCTGGTACGGCGGCGTGGTGCTGAAGGCGGCCTTCGAGGCCGGCGGCGTCGAGGTCGTCGCCCTGTGCGACGTCGACAGCGCTCACCTCGACGAGATGAGCCAGGAGGTCGCGGAGCGGCAGGCCCGCTCACCCGCCCGCTACGAGGACTGGCGCGAGCTGCTCGACCACGGGGGCCTGGAGGCGGTGGTCATCGCCACCCCGCCCCATTGGCACGCCCTGCCCTTCGTCGAGGCCTGCCGGAGAGGGCTGGACATCTACTGCGAGAAGCCCCTGGCCTACGACATCCGCGAGGGGCAGGCCATGGTCGCGGCGGCGAAGGCGAGCGACGCCGTCGTCCAGGTGGGCTTCCAGCGCCGTCAGAGCGCGGCGATCCGGCAGGCCAGGCAGTACATCCAGGATGGCGGGCCGGGTCGGATCGTGACCGCGGCGGCGCAGATCCACTACCCGGCCGAGCTCCGCGACCCGACGCCCAGGGACCCGCCGCCGACCCTCGACTGGGAATTCTGGTGCGGACCGGCGCCGAAGCTCCCGTACAGCGAGCAGGTCGGCCACTTCGCCTGGCGACTGGAGAAGGCCTACGGCAACGGGCACCTCGTGGACTGGGGCATCCACTGGATCGACACCATCCGGGTGGCCCTGGGGCTGGGCATGCCCCGCGCCGTCACCACCGCCGGGGGCCTCTACGAGCTGAAGGGCCGCATCACGACACCGGACGTGCTCCAGGTCTGGTTCGACTTCGAGGAGTGTCCGGTGACCTGGAACCACCGGATCTTCCCCACCGCCGAGTTCACGCCCGAGGCCAACATAGGGATGTCCTTCTTCGGCGAGACAGAGTCGGTCTTCCTGAACGACAGCCGCTTCGTGGTGGCCCCGCTGGAGAAGGACGCCGAGCGGAGGACCGTCGAGGCGAAGGGCAACGCCCAGGTCGCCCACGTGAAGGACTGGCTCGACGCGGTCCGCAGCCGCGGAGAGGTCTCCTGCCCCCCGGAGGACGCGTTCCGGTCCACGGCGACGGTGCAGCTGGCCATGATCGCCCTCGAGACCGGCGGTCGCGTCGAGTGGGACGACGCGGCACGAGAGGTGCGCGGGAACCCCGAGGCGGCCGCGCTCCTGAAGCGCGGCTATCGCGGTCCCTGGGTCCACCCGTGGCAGGGTTGAGCGAGACGGGCCCTCGGGATTCGAACGCGCGGATGCAGAGCGGGAGGCGGCAGTGCGACTGAAGGCGATCCTCGGGGCCCTCGTCCTGGCGGCCACGACCGCGGGTGCGCCCGCGGCCGGCGCGGACTGGATCGAGACGAGCAACGAGCACGCGCAGGTCCTGCTCCGGGCCATGGCCGAGATCAGCCCGGAGACGGCGGCGCGCTACGGCGTGGAGGGCGTCGACGAGCAGATCCTGGATCTGTCCGCCGGCTACCGTGAGCGACGGAGCAAGGTCCTCCTCGCGGCCCGGGACGAGCTTAAGGCCCGGCTCGAGAAGGCCGAGCACCCGAAGGTCCGGCAGGACCTCGAGATCATGATCGGCGAGGTCGATCTGGACCTCGCCGGCCAGGAGCTCTCGGAGAGGCTGGAGCTGCCCTACTACGACCTGAGCCGCCTGGTCTTCCAAAGCCTCCGGGGGCTCCTGGACGAGCGGGTGGCCGCGGAGCGGAGGCCGGCGGCCCTCGAGAGGCTGAAGCGCTACGCGGGCCTCGCCGAGGGATACCAGCCGATCGCCCTGCTGGCCGCACAGCGGACCCGGGAGAAGCTGGAGCAGGCCGGGCTTCGGGCCCCGTACCGCGGCGAGCTGGAGAAGAACCTCGCCGAAGGGCCACAGATGCGGGCCGGTCTCGCCCCCCTGTTCGACGAGCTCGGAGTCGAGGGGTACGAAGGCGCCCTCGAGGTGCTCGAGGACCAGCTCGTCGTCTACGACGAGTTCGTGAGGAAGGAGCTGCTGCCGAGGGCCCGTCCGGACTTCCGGCAGCCGCCGGAGATCTACGCGCACGCGCTCCGCGAGCTCGGGATCGACGTGTCGCCGGAGGAGCTGGCGTGGCAGGCCCGCGCGTCCTTCCGGGAGATCCAGCTCCAGATGCAGGAGATCGCCGCCCGGGTCGCCGAGCTCCGGACGATGCCCTCGAGCGACTACCGCGACGTCATCCGCCAGCTGAAGACGGAGCAGCTGGTCGGCGACGCCATCCTCCCCCACTATCAGCAGCGACTCAAGCAGATCGAGGAGATCGTCAGACGGGAGGAGCTGGTGACGCTGCCCGCTCGCGCCGCCCGCATCCGCCTGGCCAGCGAGGCGGAGAGCGCGGCCATTCCCGCGCCCCACATGAGCATGCCCCGCCTGATCGGCAACACCGGTGAGCTGGGAGAGTTCGTGCTCCCACTGCGGATTCCCGGTGGAGACGGGACGACCAGGCAGTTCGACGACTTCACCTTCGCCGCCGCCTCCTGGACCCTGACCGTGCACGAGGCCCGCCCCGGTCACGAGATGCAGTTCGCGTCGATGATCGAGAACGGCGTGTCGGTGGCCCGGGCCGTCTTCGCCGCCAACAGCACGAACATCGAGGGCTGGGCGCTCTACGCGGAGTCCTTCGTCAAGCCCTGGATGCCCCCGGCGGGGCAGCTCGTCTCGCTCCAGCACCGCCTGGTGCGGGGAGCGCGCGCCTTCCTGGATCCCGAGCTCCAGCTCGGGAGGATCACGCCCGGGGAGGCCCGGCGCGTCCTGATGGAGGACGTGGTGCTGTCCGACGCCGCGGCCACGAGCGAGGTGGACCGCTACACGTTCCGGGCGCCGGGGCAGGCCTGCTCCTACTACTACGGGTACAGCCGGATGATCGCGCTGCGCAGCGACGTCCAGAAGGCCCTGGGCGCGGGGTTCGAAGCCCGGGCCTTCCACGACTTCGTCCTGGCCCAGGGTCTGCTCACCCCGGACCTGCTCCGCCAGGCCGTCTTCGAGGAGTTCGTCCCCCGCGCGAAGCGCTAGCGCAACGCCACTAGCAGTGCCTCGTCACTGAAGTCGAGCACACAAGGCTTTCCGCGCGGCCAAGGGGCTCGGCGGGCGGGGCCCCCGGCGAGGAACCGGCTTCACTTCGAAGCTAGCGGGCCCGCAGCCGGACTGGCGCTGCACGCCGAGCCCCCGAGGCGACACCGGCCGCGAAGTCGACACGACTTCGGTGACGGAACACTCTAGGCGTCGGAGCTCGGGAAGCGGAAGAGCGGCGTCCCCGCCGCCGCCTTCGCCTTCAGCGCCTTCTCCTCGTCGGCGGTGATGGGCCGGAAATCCTTCGCGAGCTTCACCGCCATCTCGAACAGCCTGGGCTCACCGGGCGGGATGGCCGCGGTCACGGGGTGAGAGAGCGTGAAGCGCAGGGCCAGCGCGGCCTCCTCCGGAACGTCCAGAGGCTCGTACCAGCACTTCTCCCATCGCTTCTCCGCTCCCTCCGGCCGGGGTCCCTTCGCCATCGACTTCAGGCAGAGGATCCCCATTCCCTTCGCCTTCGCCCTCTCCATCACCTGGGGTCCGAAGTTCCCCTCGTTCCAGGTGGCGTAGTTGAAGGGGAAGAGGATCGTGTCGAAGTCGTGACCGTCCATCAGCGCCGTGGCCGCCTCGACCGAGTGAGCGGAGAACCCGAGGAAGCGCACCTTCCCCGCCTTCCGCGCCGCCTCGAAGCCCTCCATCGCTCCTCCGGGGCCGAGGATCGTCTCCACGTCGGCCTTCTTCGTCACCGCGTGGTGCTGGTACAGGTCGAAGTGATCTGTCCGCAGCTTGTGGAGGGACCGGTCCAGCTCGGCGAGGGCGCCGTCCTTCGTCCTCTCCTGGGTCTTGCAGGCGAGGAAGACGTCCTTGCGGTAGGGGGCGAGGGCCGGGCCCAGCATGTCCTCGGCGTTCCCGTAGGTCGGCGCCACGTCGAAGTAGTTGATGCCGGCGTCGATGGCCTGGCCCACGGACCGCGACGCCTCCTCCGCGGTCACGTCGGTCACGACGATCCCGCCGAAGCCGATGACCGAGAGCTTCTCGCCCGTCTTCCCCAGAGCACGCCGCTCCAGGCCTCCCGACGGCCTCTCTCTTTGCAGGCCGGCCAGCCCGGCCGGAAAGAGCGCAAGCGCCGCACCCGCTCCCGCCGCATCCGCCACGAACTCGCGTCTCTTCATCGCCACCCTCCTCTGGACCCCGGATTCTGGTCGAGTTCGCCGTCGCATTACAATACCCCGACCGATCCGCCAGCGAGGTGCGTGACATGACCCGGCTCCTGCTCATCAACCCCCCCGAGGATCTCGCGGGAGCCCTCCACGCCTCCCCACTGCTCGAGGGTACCGTCATCGATACCGCGGCCAGCGACGCCGACGCCCTGCGGCGGCTCCGGATCCGATCCTACGACGTCGTCCTCACCGACCCCTCCACGCCGGTGCTGGCCGACCTCGTGTTCCTCGAGGAGGTCCGTCTCGCCCGCCCCGGGGTCCGGCCCATCGTCCTGACCGCCGGGGCCGCGCCGGAGGAGGTGATCGCCGCGCTGCGCTCTCGCGTCTTCGCCTTCTTCTCCGCGCCCTGGGACCTCCCGGAGATCACGGACATGGCGAGACGGGCGATCGCGGCCACCGAGTGGCACGAGGGAATCGAGGTCGTCTCGGCCAGGCCCGACTGGATCTCGCTGCGCGTCAACTGCGCCCTGCTGACCGTGGAGCGCCTCGTCCGCTTCCTGTCCGAGCTCGGCAAGGACCTCCCCGAGGAGGAGCGCGCGGACACCCTGCTGGCCTTCCGGGAGATTCTCGTGAACGCCATGGAGCACGGGGGTGCGTTCAACCCCGAGCAGGTCGTCGAGGTCTCGGCGGTGCGGACACGGCGCACCGTCGTGTACTACGTCAAGGACCCGGGCCCCGGCTTCGACCCCGGCAGCCTCCCCCACGCCGCGGACGCGGATCCCGGACAGGACCTGCTCGCCCACGCCGAGCAGAGGGCCGAGCGCGGTCTGAGGCCGGGAGGGTTCGGCCTCCTCCTGGCGCGCCGGATCGTCGACGAGATGATCCACTCCGAGCGGGGCAACGAGGTCCTGCTCATCAAGCACATCGTCTGAGAGGCCAACGACAATGCCCACTCGAGTATTGCTCATGGGACTCGGGCCCATCGGGGCGGGCGTCGCCCGCCAGGTCGTCGCCCGCCGCAACTTCAAGCTCGTCGCCGCCGTCGACATCGACCCCGCCAAGGTCGGGAAGAGCCTCGGCAGCGTGGTCGACCTCGGGAAGCCGATCCGGCTCAAGGTCACGGACGACCCCGTGGCCGCCATCCGGCTGACGAAGCCCGATGTCGCCGTGCTGTGCACGAGCTCGTCCCTGAGGAAGGTCTGGCCCCAGATCCAGACCGTCCTCGAGCGGAAGGTCCCGATCGTCTCCACGACGGAGGAGCTCTCCTACCCCTTCCTCTCGAACCGGGCGCTCGCCCGCAAGATCGATGCCGCCGCGAAGAAGGCGAAGGTGGCGGTGGTCGGGACCGGGGTGAACCCCGGGTTCGCGATGGACACGCTGCCCATCACCCTCACCGCGGTGTGCGAGCGGGTGGACACGGTCCGCGTCGAGCGCGTTCAGGACGCCAGCATCCGCCGACTCCCCTTTCAGCAGAAGATCGGCGCCGGCCTCACCGTCGAGGAGTTCGGCGAGGGCGTGAGGGCGGGGTCGGTCCGCCACGTCGGCCTCGCCGAGTCGGTGGCCATGATCGCCGACGCGCTGGGCTGGAAGCTCGACCGCGTGACCGACGAGATCCAGCCGATGATCGCGAAGGCTCCGATCGAGGGCGCCCTGCGCGTCGAAACGGGACAGGTCTGCGGAATCACCCAGGACGGCGTCGGCTACCGTGACGGCCAGCCGGCCATCGTCCTGCACATGGAGGCCTACCTCGGGGCGCCGGAGACCTATGACTCGGTCGAGATCGGGGGCTCCCCCCCGCTCCACGTCAAGGCAATCGGCGGCTTCCACGGCGACATCGCCACCACCGCCATCACCGTGAACACGATCCCCAAGGTGCTGGGGGCGGCCCCGGGGCTCCACACCATGCGGAGCCTGGCCCTGCCCTCGTTCGCGGGCGGTCGGTAGCCCCGGACGTCCAGACGAGCGGAAACCCGGCCAGCGAACAAGACGGGCATGGGCGGATCGGTCGTCCGAAAACGAGACGCGGAGCGGCCACGGCGAGGGGCCCGTGACCGGCAGCGGCTGACGGACACGCCGCTCAACTTCATCTCGATCAGCAACTTCCAGCAGACGCCCCACGACGACCGCCCACCCGCGGGCCCCATGGGAGCGGATCGGGTACGGACCTTGCTCCCTGTTGGCTCCAGGATGACCGACACGACCCAGGACCGCCACCGCTGCCACAACCCGGCTTGCCGGAAGCCATTCGCGGTGCTCTACCGCCGGTCCTGGCACGACGTGCCCATTCCCCTCGCGGTGGCCTGCCCGCGCTGCGGCCGCTGGGACGTCGTCATGGTCCCCACGGGCGCGGTGCTCGAGAATCAAGGCACCTGGGTTCTGCCGCTGGACCACGGGGTGGCCTGCCTCGAGGCCTAGGGTCGCGCGGAGAGCCCGACGGGTTGCCCGATCGTCCACCGTCCCACGCGTGCGCTAAGATGCAGATCGCATGAACCCGACGCTCGTCCTCCTCGCCGCCGGAGTGGGCAGCCGCTACGGGGGCCCGAAGCAGCTCGATCCCGTCGGCCCCGGAGGGGCCACCCTCATCGACTACGCGGCCTTCGACGCCCGGCGGGTGGGCTTCGGGCGACTGGTCCTCGTCGTCCGCTCCGACAACGAGGCGGCGGTGCGCGAGGCGGTGGATCGCGGGCTGAGCCGGCACCTGAGGGTCGACTACGCCGTGCAGGACGCCCGACTGCCCAGCGGGTTCCAGCCGCCGGCGGGGCGGACGAAGCCGTGGGGTACCGGGCACGCCCTCCTCGCCGCGGCCCCGCACCTCGACGGTCCCTTCGCGGTCCTGAACGCCGACGACTTCTACGGGTCCGGTTCCTACCGCATCCTGGCCAACTGGCTCGGTGAGACCCGCCCCGCCTCGGAGCACGCCCTCGTCAGCTTCGCCCTCCGGACGACTCTCAGCCCGGCGGGTCCGGTGAACCGGGGGGTCTGCGACGTCGACGAGCAGGGCCTTCTGCGGGGTATCCGTGAGGTTCTGGAGCTCGAGAGGGACGACGGGGACGCGCTCCACCCCGATCCTTCCGGCGACCTAGTGCGGGTGGCCGGCGAGACCCCCGTCTCGCTGAACTTCTGGGGCTTCGGTCCCGAGCTCCTTCCCGCCCTCGAGGCGTCGTTCGCGTCGTTTCTCAAGGAGCACGGGAGCAGCACGACGGCCGAGCTCTTCCTCCCCGCCATCGTCCAGGCCCTCATCGACCGGGGGGAAGCCCGCGTGCGCGTCCTTCCCGGGGGTGGGCCCTGGGCCGGGCTCACCTACCCCGAGGACCGGCCGCACCTGGTGGCCGTCCTCGAGGAGCAGACCGCGCGGGGCACCTACCCCCGCGATCTCTGGGCTCGATGACTCCGGTGCGCCTGGGCCGGGGATCCTCAGGACGGCGGGACGGCTCGTGACCTCGCAGGCCGCCGAGATCGCCCGACTCTTCTCGGTCGAGGGCCGCCTCGTCTCCCTCGAGCCCCAGCCCGGCGGCCACATCAACCACTCGTGGATGGCGGTGTGGGAAGGCGCCGGGGGCCGGCGACGCTTCCTGCTGCAGCACATCAACCGCTTCGTCTTCCGAAGGCCGGAGGAGGTGATGGAGAACATGGTGCGCCTGACGCGCCACGTGACCTCTCACCTCGCCCGCGCGTCGGTGCCGGACCCGGAGCGCCGGGTCCTGCGTCTCGTCCCCACTCGCGACGGTGCAAGCCATCACCGGGAGCCGGACGGCGAGGTGTGGCGGCTCCTGGTCTGGATCGAAAGGACGCGATCGACCGAGCGTGCGGAGAGCCCGGCGGAGGCCGGGGCGGCGGCGGCCGCTTTCGGCCACTTCCTGAGCCAGATCGCCGGGCTCCCCGGGCCGCCGCTGCACGAGACGATCCCCCACTTCCACGACACCCCGGCGCGACTGGCGGCCCTGGACCGCGCGGTCACGGCCGACTCCGCCGGCCGCGTCGCAGGTGCCGGACCCGAGATCGAGGCGATCCTGGACCGTCGTCCCCTCGCCCGCGCCTTCGAGGATCGGGTGGCCAGAGGCGAGATGGCCCTCCGGCCCACCCACAACGACGCGAAGATCGCCAACGTGCTCTTCGACGCCGGGACCGGGGAGCCCCTGTGCGTCGTGGACCTGGACACCGTCATGCCGGGGCTCGCGCCCCACGACTTCGGGGACATGGTGCGGTCGATGGTCAGCGACGCCGTCGAGGACGAGCGCGACCTCTCCCGGGTGGAGGTGCGGGTGCCGGTCTTCGAGGCGCTGGCCCGGGGCTTCACCGAGGCGGCGGGGGCGAGCCTCTCCCCCCTGGAGCGATCCCTGCTCCCGACCGGCGGTCTCGTGATCACCCTGGAGCAGGCCGCCCGCTTCCTCACCGACCACCTCGAGGGCGACCCCTACTACCGCGTCACGCGTGCCGGCCACAACCTGGATCGAGCCCGCACGCAGATCCGGCTGGTGCAGTCCCTCGAGTCCCACGGCGCCGAGCTGCAGCGGATCGTGGACTCTCTCCCGGCCTGACCTGGCGGGTCAGGAGCGCGGGCGCGCCTCGACGAAGGCCCTGGCCTCCTCGGGCGCGAGGGGGGGCTGACGAGGAAGCCCTGCAGCGACGAGCACCCGCGCTCCTCCAGGAAGGCGCGCTCCTCCTCCGTCTCGACTCCTTCCGCGATGACCTCGACCCCCAGGCTGCGCGCCAGGGCCAGGATGGCCTCGACCTGGGTCGCGTGCTCGCGGTGGTCGGCCACGCCGGCCACGAGAGAGCGGTCGATCTTGATCTGTCGGAAGCCCAGCTCCCGGATGAGGGCGATGGAGAACAAGCCCGTCCCGAAGTCGTCGAGGGCCGGCTCGACGCCCAGATCGTGCAGGCGCCGCAGCTTCTCCCTCACCTCGTCGCTCGTGTTCATGACCGTCGTCTCGGACACGTCGACCACGAGGCGCGAAGCCGGCAGGCCGCTCCCCTGGAGCGCCTCCTCCATCTCCGCGACCAGGCCGGGCTGCATGAACTGCCGCGCGGAGATGTTGATGCTCAGACGGACGTCCGGGGGCAGCGACGTCGCGAAGAGCGTCGCCGCCTTCAGGACGCGAGAGCCGATGGGCAGGATGAGGCCGCTCTCCTCGGCCTGGGCGATGAAGCCCGACGGCGCCACCAGTCCCAGCTCCGAGTGACGCCAGCGGAGGAGCGCTTCCAGGCTCGGGGGCCCATCGCGGCGGACGATCGGCTGGTAGAGGAGCTCGAACTCGTCGCGCTCCAGGGCCACACGCAGCCCGTCGAGAAGGGCCATCCTCTCCCGCGCCCGGTCGCTCATCTCTGTGATGAAGAAGCGGTAGTTGTTCTTGCCCTCCTTCTTGGCGCGGTACATGGCGAGGTCGGCGTGGCGCAGGAGGGTCAGGGCGTCGCCACCGTCCTCGGGGAACACGCTGATCCCGGCGCTGGCGGTCAGCGAGATCTCCTCGTCGGCGACGGCCAGGGGCCGCACGAGCCGTTCGAGAAGCCCGCGGGCCACGAGGGCGGCGTCGTCCGGGCGCGTGAGGTCCTGGACGAGCACGGTGAACTCGTCTCCCCCCATCCGAGCCACGAGGTCGGAGCTGCGGGTCCCGGCGCGGAGCCGGTCCGCCATCGCCTGGAGCACCGTGTCCCCCGCCGGGTGTCCCAGTCGATCGTTGATGGCCTTGAAGCCGTCGAGGTCCAGGAAGACGAGGGCGGCCAGGGTGCGGCGGTGGGCGGCTCGCGACAGGGTCCGTTCGAGGGTGTCGAGGAAGAAGGTCCGGTTCGGGAGGCCGGTCAGGCTGTCGTAGCGGGCCAGGCGCTGGAGGTCGGCCTCCGCCCGCTGGCGCTTGAGGAACAGCCCGAGCTGGCTGCCGATGTCTCCGAGCGCGGCCACCCACTCCTCCTGACGCGGACGAGGCGCCGTGCAGCGTGCCTCGAGCACACCCAGGAGCTGCCCCCCCCCGCGGACCGGCACCGCCACCGCCGACCCGCCGGCGGGCGGGTCGAGGCTCTCCACCCACACGGCCTCCCCCTGCTCGACCGCCTGCATGGCTACGGAGTCGTCCGGCCGTGCGCCCCGGGAGGTCCGGGCCGCCGAGGTCCCGGCCAGAACGAGCTGGGGTGGCTCGCCCTCGCTGAGCCACAGCCGCGTCTCCTCGCACTGCATACCCTCGGCGACGGCGCCGAGGAGCTCCGGCCCCGCCTCCGCCAGCGAGAGGGCCTCCGTGAGCAGGTGCGTCGCCCGATGGCGCACCGCCCCGAGGGCCTTGGCCTGCTGCCGGTCGGTGAGATCCTTGACGTAGGCGGTCAGCAGGACCCGGCCCTTCACGTAGGCCGGAACGATCGTCACCTCGACGGGAAAGATCGTCCCGTCGGCACGCATCGCCTCCGCCTCCCGCGGGCGCCCGAGATCGGGGCTCTCGCCGGTGGTGATGAACTCCCGCAGGCGCCGGCGCAACCCGTCGCGCAGCGCGGGGGGGACGAGCTTCTCGGCCACCGCCCGCCCCAGCACCTCGGAGCGACTGTAGCCGAACGCACGCCGGGCGGCGGTGTTGAACTCGACGATCCGCCCTTCGTGGTCCACGGTGAGGATGCAGTCGCTCGCCGAATCGAGGATGAGGGCCTTGCGCAGCTCGCTGGCCCGCAGCTCCTCCTCCCACTCCCGCGCCTCCTCGAAGGGGCGCACGGTGAGGGGGACGTCCGGTGGCGTCGCCCCCGGACGGTCCGGCCCGGAGTTGTCCTCCACGAAGGCAACGATCCGATCCCGAGCGTCCCCGCGGAAGATGAGGAACTCGATCCCCACCTTCCGGAGGCCGTGGTCCCCCTCGGCGATACGCACCACCTGGCCCACCGACGCGAGGTCCACGGAGTCTCCGGGAAGGCGGAAGGTCAGCCCGATCTTCCCCCCGAGCTCGAGGGGCCGCGAGGTCTCGAGAAGCACGCCCCGGGCGCCGATGTTGAGGATGGTGCCTTCGGCCTCGTCCGTTCCCTTCATGAAGTGCGACCAGTCGCGGAGACGGACCTGGATGCGGCTGATCCGGCGAGGCGGCACGCTCAGCAGCTCCTCGAGGCGCCGGTCCCACAGGAGGGGGTCGACGGGGACGGGCACCACCGCGTTCACGCCCCCCGTGATGAGCTCCCCCTCGACCTCCGGCGGGTCGGCGCGGTTCAGCCACACGATCGCCGCGGGGCGCGTGACGGGGTTGTCGCGCAGGCGTCGGACCACGCCGAGGGCCTCGGGGCGCGGCAGGTCGAGGATCACCATGTGGGCTCGGGCCTGCTCCGCCGTCTCGAGGGCCAGGGACGCGTCGGCCAGGTGGATCCGGTCGATGTCCGGGCGCCCGAGGACGGTGGGGCCGAGCTCACCGGAGAGGCTGTCCGGGCCGACGACGAGGACTCTGAGCACGATCGGAGAGTCTAGCAGGTTGCCCGGTCCTCTTCGAAAAGAGCCTCCATGCCGTCGCGGAGGGGGGAGGATTTGCGCCACAATCGAGAGATGGAGCCATGCTGACCCTCGCCCTCGCCACCCTCGGTCTCGCACTGGCCCCGCCCTCGGCCACCTTCGACCACTCGGCCTTCGATGCCCTGCTGCGACGGCACGTGCGCGAGGGTCTCGTCGACTACGATGCCTTCGCGCGCTCCCCGGAGTTCCGCGCCTATCTCGAGCGGCTGGCCTCGGCCCGCCTCGAGGGCCTCCCCGAGTCCGAGCGCCTCGCCTTCTGGATCAACGCCTACAACGCCTGGACCATCGAACAGATCAACGCCCACGAGGAGCGCCAGTCGATCCGGGACATCAACAAGACCCTGGGTCTGCTGCCCCTCAAGGGCCCGTGGTCCGAGAAGATGGTCCGCGCCGCCGGTCGGACGCTCTCCCTCGACGACGTGGAGCACGGGATCATCCGCGAGGAGTTCGACGAGCCGCGCATCCACTTCGCCCTGGTGTGCGCCGCCCTCGGCTGTCCGCCCCTCCGCCGCGAGGCCTACACCGGGGGCCGTCTCGAGGAGCAGCTCGAGGACCAGACCCGGGTGTTCCTGCGGGAGTCGCCCCGCAAGAACCGCGTGGATCTCGAGGAGAAGACGGTCTGGCTCAGCCCCATCCTCACCTGGTACGCGGACGACTTCGGGGGCAGCGACGAGGCCCTCGGACGCCTCCTCGCCCGCTACTGGCCGGAGGGCCCGGAGCGGGAGCTGCTCCTCTCCGGCCGGTTCCGCGTGCGCAAGACGGACTACGACTGGACGCTGAACGGCATCGAGAACCGTCCCTCGCCGTCGTCGGAGTAGAGGGCTATCCACCTTCCGGTCAGACGCTGAGCGCGCGTGATCACACGACCCCGTGGGGCGTGACCCGGCTCACGGATGTCCTCGCCGCGCTCTCCTACTCTGGGCCCAATCGGGCACGGACCCGAGACGACCTCCTGCTCAGAGCAAACCCGGGGCAACTCGGGGACGCAGAGCCACGGGGCCTGGATCCCTCAGGGCCAGCCGAGCCGCCAGGAATTCAAGAGGTGCGGGCCCGGCGGCCCCCGGTTGGCTCCGGGCCCCCTGTGAAGGAGGCCAATCCCATGCGCCGTACACGCTTCTCAGCACTCGCACTCGCCATTCTGGCCCTCGCCCTGGTCGCCGCCGGTTGCGGAGGATCGAGCGCGGTGACGGGGCCGGACGAGGCTCCAGGGTCGGTCCTGGGCGCGGCCGTGGTCCAGGGAACGGTCCTGGGCGGAAGCTTCGCCGCCTCGAGCGGTGACGTCTCCGCCCTTTCCGGTGGTGGCACTCTCACCGTCACCGTCGAGGGCACCTCGATCTCCACCACCGTCGACGAGGAGGGGGAGTTCATCCTCACCCAGGTCCCCGCCGGCACCATCACCCTGATCTTCGAGGGCCCGGGCATCCACGCCCGCCTCACCGTCTCGGGCCTGGTGGACGGTCAGGTGCTGAGCCTGGAGTGCACGGTCACGGGCTCCAGCGTCGAGGTGACCACGCCGGCCCGGTGCACCCCCACGAAGAAGACGAAGATCACCGGCATCCTCGAGTCGAAGACCGGGACCGAGCTCGTGGTGGACGGCCACCGGGTGGACGCGAGCGAGGTCAGGAAGGTCTGGCGCGGCGGCAGCCGCACCGAGCTCGGGTACGTCGACGTGGGCGAGAAGATCAAGGTCTGGGGCACCCTGAGGGGCGACGGTGTGCTCGTGGCCGAGGAGATCAAGGCCCTCTCCAACGGCAAGGAGGAGTGGGTCGTTCTCGAGGGCCGGATCACCTCCGTGGTCTCGTCCGCCGGCGACATCCACGCGAATCCCAACTCCGGCAGCGGCTCGTGCGGCACCGCCTCGGCCGGCGGGGTGCACGCCAATCCCAACCGCAGCGCGTGCCCCACGTTCTACGTCGACGGCGTCAAGGTGAAGACGAACGGGAGCACGAAGTTCAAGACGGCCAGCGGCGACGCGCTCGACCCGTCGTCGATCCACGTCGGCCAGCACGCCTACGTGGAGGGATGGCAGGAGCCCAACCAGCACGTCCTGGCCACCAAGGTCAAGATCGGCTAGCCGGAGGCGAGCCGGGAAGAGCGGTCGCGTCCGTGGAGGGCCAGCGGGTGCGGCCGCTCTCCGAGCCGGCGAGAGAGGCGCCCCCGGGAGGGTTCCTCAGGCGGGAAGCACGCCCGGCGGCTCCGGTCCCGGGGTCTCGACGATCGGCGCTCCCAACGGTCGGTTTCGGCCGTCCACCAGGACGACCGTCGGCTTCCACCGCCGGGCCTCCGCCTCGTCCTCGGCCTCGGCGAAGGTCGCGATGATGACGAGATCGCCGGGCCGGAAGTGGTGGGCGGCGGCGCCGTTGATGCACACGACCCCGGAGCCGGTCTCGCCCTCGAGGGCGTAGGTCTGGATCCGGCTGCCGTTGGCGATGTTCCAGACGTGGGCGTGCTCGTGGGGCAGGATGTCGGCGGCCCGCATCAGATCGGCGTCGATCGTCACCGACCCCTCGTAGTGGAGGTCGGCGTGGGTCACGGTGGCCCGGTGGATCTTCGACTTGAAAAGGGTGCGTCGCATTCGTACCTCCGTCCCGGCCCTTGGCGGGTCCAGGCAGTGGACTCTCGTGGACTCCCTCCTTCCTTTGTAGGACATCGGGGACCGCGCGTCAAAGGAGCTGACATCTTTCGGACAAAGATCGTGCATCCTCCGCGAGAAAGCTCCACGAATCCCGGGAGACCTCGAGGGCCCTGCGGCCTACATTGAGGGCAGACGAGGAGGCGCATCATGGCAAAGGCACTTCGACCCTGTCTTCTGGGGATGGCGGTGATGCTCGTGGCCCCCGGCCTCCCGGCCCAGAGCGGCCACGACCTCTTCCAGCAGGCGCTGGTGAAGGAGCGCGCCGAGGGGAATCTCCAGGAGGCGATCGATCTGTACGATCGAATCGTCCGCGACTTCCCCGACGACCACGCGCTGGCCGCGAAGGCCCTGGTCCAGATGGGCCAGTGCTACGAGAAGCTCGGCAGGGCCGAAGCGAGGAGGGCCTACGAGCGCGTGATCCGTGACTACGCCGATCAGGCCCAGCCACTCCAGGTGGCCCGCGCGCGGCTCGCCGCGCTGGCCAAGCCTCCGCGCCACGAGATGGCGGTCCGGAGGATCTGGTCGGATCCCATGGCGGACTATGGCGGGGAGATCTCGCCGGACGGGCGCTACCTCTCCTTTGTCGACTGGACGACGGGCGACCTGGCCGTCCGGGACCTGACGACGGGACAGAACCGCCGGCTGACGAACAAGGGCTCCTGGGAGGACTCCCAGGAGTACGCCGTGTACTCCTGCTGGTCCCCCGATGGCAAGCAGATCGCCTACGACTGGTGGTCACGCGCCCATTCGAACGAGCTGCGGATCGTGGCGATCGAGGATGCGCACTCGCGAACGCTCTACAAGACCGCCGAGAAGACCATCCTCGAGACGCTGGACTGGTCTCCCGACGGTCGCGAGATCCTCGTGGGTCTCTCCAGCACCGGGGCTGTCCAACTCGGCCCCACGACCACCCGTCTGGCGGCGGTGGCAGTGGCCGACGGAGGCCTCCGGATCATCCGGTCCTGGGACGGTCTCTACCCATACGACACGGGGCTGTCGCCGGACGGACGCTTCATCCTGTCCTCCCTGCCAACCGGCAAACGCGGTTCGTCGAGGGACGTGTACGCCCTCTCCCGGGACGGAAGAGACCTGACACCACTCGTGGATCACCCGGCCAACGACCTGGCCGCAGGTTGGAGCCCGGACGGGAAGTGGGTCCTGTTCGTCAGCGATCGGACCGGGACCCTCGACCTCTGGATGCTTCCGGTCAAAGACGGGAAGCCGGCCGGAGAGGCGCGCCTCGTGAAGTCCGGAATCGGCCGCATGGCGACGCTGGGATTCGACGCCAGCGGGCGCTACTACTACGGCACCTCGCCCGCGTCGCAAGACATCTTCATTGCGACGCTGGACCCGCGGACGGGACGTGTCCTGTCCCCTGCCTCGAGACCAGTCGGCCGCTTCGAAGGCCAGAACGACTGGCCGTCCTACTCCCCGGACGGGAAGCGCATCACCTACGTGTCGGAGCGCGGCTCGTCGCCGAGCGTGCGCGCCCGCTTCAACGTGCTGTGCGTCCGCTCGCTCGAGACCGGCGAGGAGCGCGAGTACTTCACGGACTTCAGAAGGATGGTCGACCCGCGCTTCTCCGCCGGCGGAGACGCCGTGTTCGTGTGGGCCTGGACGGAGGCGGGGCAGATGGGTCTCTACCGCTTCGACGCCACGACCGGCGAGAAGTCCCTCGTGATGGAGAAGGGCGAGGGCTCGTCCATCGAGGACTACGCGGTGTCCCCCGACGGGAAGTTCATCTTCTACCCGCGGTGCGAAGAGACCGTGAAGGCCTGTCGCCTCTTGAAGCGAGATCTCGCCAGCGGCGTGGACATGGAGATCTACCGAGGCCCCTACGAGGAGCCTTTCACGATTGCCCTCGCTCGGGACGGTGAGACCCTCGCCCTCTTCAGCCGGCACCGGGAGGATCTCAGCGCAGAGAGGATCATCCGAATCGTGGCCACGGCCGGCGGGACGCCCCGTGAGGTCTCCCACGGCCGCTTCACGTTCGCCTCGAACGCCCCGATCAACGCTTTGGCGTTCAGCGCCGACGGGAAGTCCCTCTTCTTGCCGAGGAAGACCATTCCAGCGGACGAGCCCGGATGGAGTCTGCTTCGGCTACCGATCGAGGGAGGCGAGCCGCAGGACCTTGGGTTGAAGATGCTGCGCTTCTCCAACCTCTCCGTACACCCCGACGGGCAGCGGATCCTCTTCGCCTCCCGCGGCACTGAACAGAAGAGCACCGAGATCTGGGCGATCGAGGGCTTCCTGCCCGGAGCGACGGCCGAGCCCTGATGGTCAGGCTGTCGAGAAACCCGGTACGTCTCTGACGCCGGCGACCTAGAATGACGTACGGAGGAGCGGCCGATGTCCTCTTGGCAACATCGGCGGTGGGTCAGTCTGCTTGTTCTCGCCTTGCTCGTCCCCTGCGGCGTGCTGGCCTTCCTGAGCGTGCGGATCGTCCGCCAGGAAGGCGAGCTGCGGGAGAGACGGCGTCTCGAGGAGGAGGAGCGGGAGGCCGACCGGATCGCGAGGCGCCTCGTCGGGCGGCTGGAGCAGGTCCGCGAGAGAGAGCTCAGCTCCTGGGCTGACCAGACCCACAGCACGGCGCGGCGCCTCTACACTGACCCCGCGACGGTCCTGATGGCCCGGGTCGACGGCGACCGCCTGATCGCGCCCTGGGAGGACGACACCTCCACGCGTGAGTTCGTCGAGGCGACGCGGGAGCCGGGGTTCGCGAGCCGCGTTTGGGAGGCGGAGCAGGCGGAGCTTGTCGAGCGGCAGCCGGCCAAAGCCAGCACCCTCTACGGCGAAGCCCTCGAGACGGCGCGGCGGCCCGAGCAGCGGGCGCAGGCCCTCCTTCTGCTGGCGCGAGCCCTGGGGAGATCACCCGTCCCCACGCGGGCCACAGCCATCTGCGAGGAGATCCTGGCTCTCCCGGCCGGCGTCGTCGACGACCAGGGGATTCCGGTACGCCTCTACGGAGCCACCCAGCTCGCGAAGGAGCCCGGCCACGAGGACGCTCTCGCTGCTGCACTCCGCGAGGTCCTCGCCGAACCGCGCTGGCTCTCGCCCCCCGCCTGCTACCTGCTTCGGGACCTGAGCGCGGCCATCGCGGAGTCGGCTTCCGATCTGCGCGATGCGGTGGAGCGGCGCCTCCTCGAGGTGGAGGAGGTGCTGGCGCTCAGCGACCAGTACGCCAGGATCGCGGCCCTTGAGGAGGCCGCGCGCCGGACGACCAACGGCGAGCCGGTCTGGCTCCCGTTCGGTGGGGAGCCCTGGCTCCTGCGCACGAACCCCCGGCTGGGCGACGTGCCCGCGTCGGTCGTGGCCGTGCGCGCGGGACAGGTCGCCACCGCGCTCGAGGAGCCGGGGCTCGGCGGGCTCTCGACGACCCCCGCTCCCCGGACCCGCCCGCTCGGTCCCAGCCTCCCCGGGCTCTACATGGTCGCCAACCCTCTCGACGCACCCGCAGCCGAGGCCTGGAGCCCGCCGCAGCAGTTCTACGTGGCGGCGCTGGCCCTCGCCCTGACGGTGGCGCTCCTCGGCGGCTACCTCCTCTGGAGGGACGTGCGCCGCGAGCTGAGCCTGGCCGAGCTGCGCGGCCACTTCGTCTCCAGCGTCTCCCACGAGCTCCGGACGCCCCTCACCGCGATCCGGATGTTCGCGGAGACGCTGCGGGGGGGGCGCCTCGAGCGACAGGAGGCCCGCGACGAGTACCTCGACACGATCGTCAGCGAGAGCGAGCGGCTGGGCCGGCTCGTGGACAACGTCCTGGACTTCTCCCGCATCGAGCGCGGTCGGAAGAGCTACCGGTTCCGGCGGACCTCCCTCGCGGCGGTGGTGCGCGCCGCCGCACGAGCGGTACAGTACCCCCTGACGAGCCAGGGGCTCCGCTTGAACACCGAGGTCGAGCAGGACATCGAGTCGCCCCGGGCCGATCCCGACGCGCTGGAGCAGGCGGTGCTGAACCTCCTCACGAACGCCATCAAGTACTCCGGGGACTCGAGGGAGATCGACCTGGCGCTACAGCGCGTGGACGGTCACGCGGAGATCCGGGTCGTGGACCAGGGGATCGGAATCCCCGCGGAGGAGCAGACGCGGATCTTCGAGAAGTTCTACCGTGTCCCCACCCGCGAGAACGAGCTCCTTCCCGGCACCGGCCTGGGCCTGACCCTGGTCGAGCACGTCGCCCGGGCCCACGGGGGCCGCGTGATCGTCGAGAGCGGGCCGGGGGAGGGCAGCACCTTCACCATCCGCATCCCGGTGGAGAACGCACCATGACCCGCATCCTCGTGGTCGAGGACGACCCCGCCATTCTGCGCGGCCTCTCGGACAACCTGACCCTGGAGTCGTATGAGGTCCTGACCGCCCCGGACGGGGAAACGGCGGATCGGCTGGTGGGCGAGGCCCGTCCGGACCTGATCGTCCTGGATCTCATGCTCCCGAAGCTGAGCGGCTACGAGCTGTGCCGCAACCTGCGGTCGGAGGGGGTGACCACGCCCATCCTCATGCTGACGGCACGCGGGGAGGAGGCGGACCGAGTGCTCGGGCTCGATCTCGGCGCCGACGACTACGTCACCAAGCCCTTCTCGATCCGGGAGCTGCTGGCCCGGATCCGGGCGCTCCTGCGGCGCACCCGGCCCTCGAGCGAGCTGCCGGATGAGCTTCGCTTCGGAGACGTCACCGTGGACTTCCGGAGCTACGAGGCGAAGCGGGGCAGCGAGAAGGTCGAGCTGACACCGAAGGAGTTCCAGCTCCTCCGGGTCCTGGCCGCCCGATCCGGTGAGGTCGTGAGCCGGCAAGAGCTGCTGGAGGAGGTCTGGGGATACGAGACCATCCCCAACACCCGCACCGTCGACAACCACGTGGCCTCGCTCCGCGCCAAGGTCGAGCCCGACAGGTCAAGCCCACGTCACGTCCAGACCGTTCACGGCGTCGGCTACAAGTTCGTCCCCTGACCTCCCTGACTTCTTGCCCCGATCGCGGCCGGGCTGGTAGTCTCCCGGCGTCGAAGCAGCCCGCCGCCCCGGGGTGTCGGGCCAATCGAGATACGAAGGGCGCCATGACAGATCCCAGACCCTTCATGGGGGCCTTGCTGGTCGCACTCACCGCGACGGTGCCCGCGGGGTGCATTAAGGAAGGCCCGGAAGGGAGCGAGCCTCCCCGACGGCCCAACATCTTGTGGATCATCGCCGAGGACCTGGGCCCGGAGCTCGGGAGCTACGGCCACCCCGAGGCCTACACTCCTCGCCTGGACGGCCTGGCCGCGGAAGGGGTCCGCTACACGCGCGCCTTCACCGTGGCCCCCGTGTGCTCGGTGAGTCGGTCGGCGTTCATGACGGGAATGCACGCCATCGCCATCGACGCCCACAACCACCGCTCCCACCGCGGAGAGGGCGAGAACCCGCTGCCCGAGGGCGTGCGGGTCCTCCCCCAGTGGCTCAAGGACGCCGGCTACTACACCGCCAACCTGGGCGGCGAGATGGAGGGCATCCCCGGGAGCCGCAAGGACGACTTCAACTTCAGCGTCACCGGGCCGGTCTGGGACTCGGACCGGTGGGCCGACGTCGTCGCCCACGAGCCGTTCTACGCCCAGATCAACTTCGGCACCACTCACCGGATGGGGCGGAGACACGGCGTCCGCTCCCGCATCGAGCGGCCCGCCGACCCGGCGAAGGTGCAGATCCCCCCCTACTACCCCGACCACGAGGTCACACGGAAGGACTGGGCCGACTACCTCGACTCGATCCAGGAGATGGACGGGCAGGTGGGTCGCCTGCTCGATCGCCTCGAGGCCGACGGCCTCGCCTCCCGCACCATCGTCGTCTTCATCGGCGACCACGGCCAGACCATGCTGCGGGGCAAGCAGTGGCCCTACGACAGTGGCCTCCACATCCCGATGATCATCCGCTGGCCGGCGGCCTTTCCCGCCCCCGGGCAGATGTCCCCTGGCAAGGTCGACGACCGCCTGCTCAGCGCCCTCGACCTCACCGCCACCACCCTGTGGACGGCGGGGGTCGAGCGCCCCGAGAAGATGCAGGGCCACACCTTCCTGGGCCCGGGCGCGGTGGAGAACGACTACCTCTTCGCCTCCCGGGACCGCTGCGACGCGACGGTCATGCGCATCCGCACGGTGCGCAGCGAACGGTACCGCTACATCCGCAACTTCATGCCCGAGGTTCCGTTCACCGCACCCAACCTGTACAAGGAGACGATGTACCCGGTCCTCGGCCTCATGAGGACGCTCTACGCTGCGGGCCAGCTGACACCGCCCCAGGCCGCGCTCATGGCCCCCCGCCGACCGGACGAGGAGCTGTACGACCTGGAGACCGACCCCTGGGAGATCCACAACCTGGCCGACTCCACCAACCCCGAGCACCAGCGGGTGAAGGAGGAGCTGCGCGCCGTCCTCGAGCGCTGGAGCGGGCAGAACGACGACCCCGGCCGGACTCCCGAGCCCCAGGAGCTCGTGGACGAGATCCGCGCAAAGGACGAGGCCTTCTGGGCGACGTGGAAGCCGCCGTCCTAGCGCTGTCATCCCGACGAGCCAGGTTCGGGTCTGCGACGAGAGCTCCGATCCCTGATATCGTTCCTGCGACTGGAGGACTCATGATGAGGCGACCGAAGCCGACCCGCACACTCTCTCCCGCCGGCCTGCTCCTCGCCGGCCTCTGTCTCGCCCTTGCCGCGCCGGTCGCGGCCGGAGACCTGCCCGCCGCGGAGGACCTGTTCGCGAAGAACACCGCCGCCCTCGGGGGAGACGCCCTCGCGAAGGTCAAGAACATGGCGGCGGAGTTCAGCTTCCGCATGCCGGCCATGGGGCTCGAGACGACCGGCGAGGCCTACGTGGCCGTCCCGGACAAGACCTACTCGATGATCAGCCTGATGGCGATGGGAAGCCCCGACTTCGAGTCGGGCGTCAACGGCGACGTCGCCTGGCAGAAGAACCCCCAGATGGGCCTCCGACTCCTCAAGGGCAACGAGAGGCGGATGGCCCTCCGGGGGGGTTGGCTCGATCCCTTCGCCGGGTGGAAGGAACTCTGGGAGAAGGCGGAGACCGTGGCCGAGGAGACGGTGGGCGAGGCGGCCTGCTACAAGGTCGTCCTGACCCCTTCCGAGGGCGAGCCCCTGACCGCGTGGTTCGACAAGGCGACGGGGCTCCTCTCCCAAGAGGAGCTCGCCGTCCCCGAGATGGGCACGAGCGTCGTGACGAAGTTCAGCGAGTACCGTGAGGAGGACGGGGTGAAGACGGCCCACCGGATCGACCAGGAGGGGCCGATGCCCTGGACCATCGAGTACACCGCCGTGCGGTACAACGTGGACGACATCCCCGAGGACACCTTCGACGTCCCCGAGGGGATCAAGGAGATGGCAGGCCAGTAGGGTCGCGACTCACCCGCCGGCGCCCGCCGGTACGAGGCGGCCGTCCCGACGCAGGCCCTTCGCTTCGAGCACCACGAGAGAAGCTACGTCGACTCCGCTTCGCTCGCTCGGGCGCTCGACCGGGTCGTTCCGCGCGCAGCCTGAGGTGCGAGCCCGTCCTACCGGCTTTGGGCCTTCACCTTGTAGGCGAGCAGGGCGAAGGCGGTGACGGCCTCGGTGGCCTCGAACGAGCAGTGCCCGTACTTGAAGACGGGCAGGTTGGTGTGCATCCGTCCGCTGCCCGAGAGCCAGGTCTTCCAGCGGTAGAACGGCTCGTGCCAGTACGGGACGATGGGATCTCCGGTGGTGTGCATCGTGACAACGGGGGCGTCGATCCGACCAGAGGTCTCGTAGAGCGCCGAGATGGTGAGACGAGCGCGAGGATCGGCGCAGTACCGCCTCACCCGCAGGTTGAGCAGGAAGTCGTTCGTTGATCCGGTGTAGAAGCGCCAGCGGTTGTCGAAGGGTTGCCCGCCGAGCGTGTCCTGGGCGTCGTAGGTGCCAAAGACGTTGTACCAGAGGTTGCCGACGACCGCCTCTCCGATGCTCGTGACCGGATCGGCGGGGTCCACCTGGACCCGCATGACCTTCAGGAGTTGAGCGGTGGCGGTTGGGTTGGCCTGCAGCGCGAGTCCGATCCGGTACGCGTACCAGTCCCAGTTGGATCTCACGAATCCCCTCGGGTCCGGATCGATCACCGTACCGGGGAGGACCCCCGGAAAGAAGTAGTCGAAGACCACTCGGAAGTCCCCGTAGTGATTGATCTGCTTCTGGAAGCTGCCCACCGGGCCACACAGAGCGAGCCCTCCCGAGAAGACGTCGGCGTGACGCTCCATGGCCAGGGCGGTGATGGCCCCGCCCTCCGAGGCCCCGGCGAGGAAGACCGGACCCGGAAGGCCGGTTGTCCCCACGATGTACGTCGTCAGCCCCACCAGGTCCTCAATGCCCTCCTGGATGGCCAACCCGTTCTTGGGGAAGCTCGAGGTCGCGTAGACGAACCCCAGCTGGTTGACCAGGGCCGGGAGCGTCGTGCCGTCGATCTCGTCGTCCGGGATCTGCAGCGGCTCGTCGGGAGCGACGTAGCCGTGGGCGAAGACCACCAGGCCGCCGTTCTCGCAGCCGGGCTCCGGTGTGCAGACCTCGTAGATCGAGGTTCGTTCCGGAACCCGAACCTCCGAACAGAGGCTCTCCTGGCACAGACCCTGGGCGCCCGCGGAGGGCGCTCCGAGGAAGAACGCCACGGCCAACAGGACCGCGACCGCGACGACGCGCACCGCGCAACGCGTGTCCATCACCCACCTCCTTCCGCGCGGCGAGAGAGCCGCGCTCGCCGGCGCCCGGGTGTCGGTGGGGAGCATCGCTGCCGTCTGGTCGAGGGAACCCGGGCGCGATCTCCGTGAGAGCCTAAGCCCACGCGAGAAACCGGTCAACGGAAACCCGCTCCCCCGACCGCCGGCCCTCAGCCGCGCCAGACCCAGAAGAGGAACAGCCCGATCATGGCCAGTCCAATCCCGATCTTGGCCACGGCCCCGACCAGCAGGCCCACGACGGTGCCCAGGGCGGCGCGGGCGCTGGTGCGGGCCTGGCGCGTGTACGCGTACTCGGCCACCAGAGCGCCGACCAGCGGACCCAGCACCAGCCCCGGCAGACCGAAGAAGAGGCCCACGAGGGCGCCCACGAACGCTCCCCCCATCGCCCACCCGCTCCCCCCGAGGCGCTTGACCCCCAGCACGCCGGCCACGTGATCGAGGGCATAGGCCAGCGCGGTCAGGAGGGCGAGGATGGCCAGACGGCCCGGGCCGATGGGGTCGAAGCCGGTGGCGAAGGCGTGGACCGCCGCGCCGGCCAGGATGAGGACGGTCCCGGGGAGGGCGGGCACCACGCTGCCGATGAGTCCGACGACGAGGAGCAGGGCCACGAGGACGTACACGAACGCCAGGACCGCGCCGCTCATCGGTCTGCCCCGGCCTCGAGGGCAAAGAGCAGGATCGCAGAGGCCGTCCCGTCCATGGTGGGCTCGTTCGTCGAGTAGTCGCCGATGTCGTCGTGGTAGACGGCCCGCTCGTCCTGGAAGTCGGAGAGGGGGTCCGGCCGCCGGATGTGGACGCCCTTCAGGCCTTCGAAGACCGCACGCGCCACCGGTCCGTCCACCAGGCCGCCGCGGATCCGCCGGCCGGTGATGTCCGTCGTCATCAGGTGCGCGTCGGTCGGGAAGACGCCGCCTTCGGGGATCTCGGTGAGCATGGAGGTGCCCCAGGGGTTCCGGCCGAGGATCCAGTCCCTCTGGGCGGCCTCGAACCTCGCGTGGCGGCGGTCTCCCGTCATCTCCTCGTACAGCCGCGCCTGGGTGGCCAGGGCCACCACGAGGTTGTTCGAGCACCAGAGGAAGGGCACGCCCAGACCGTAGGGATTTCCTTCCCCGGCACGCCGGCCGCTCGCCAGCCCTTCGCGGTAGTACCCGGCCAGCGTCGCGCGCAACGTCGGGCTCGCCGAGGCGTGGAGGGCGTGGTGGCCGGCGTTCACGAACGGGTAGAACTGGTAGTGTCCGGCCTTCGCTCGCCCCATCCACGACTCCGTCGCCGCCAGCCCCGCGTAGCGCTCGGCGTCCCGGAGAAGGCCCTCGTCTCTTGTCTCCCGGTAGAGCTCGGCCGCCCCCCACTCCATGTCGTCGGCCCAGGTCGTCTCGGCATAGCGGTAGGGGGCGCCGTACGAGTTGCCCTGCTGCACGCCTTCCTTCTCCCGTCCGAGCCGGTAGACCTCGAGGCCGGCCTTCAGACAGCGCTCGGCGAAGGGGCGCTGGCCGGGAAGACCGCCGAGCACCCGATGAGCGAGGGCCATCGCCGCTCCGTAGCGACCAGCCAGGTTGGCGACCCCCGTCGACTCGCTCTTGTACTCTCCCAGACCCTGGGGCTTCCCATCAGCGAAGTAGACCACCCGGGCCTGCCCGGGTCCCCAGCCGTAGTCGGCGGTTTCGTCCGAGGGCAGCCGCCAGCCGTGGTGGTCGCGGTCGTCGGCCACCTGGTGATAGAGCTCGTCCGGCGCAGGGTGGAGCTTCAGCATCCACTCGAGCCCCCAGCGCGCCTCGTCGAGCACGTCAGGGAGGCCGTTGGCTCCCTCCCGCCCCCGGGCGTCGACCCGGTCGGCGAAGATCCCGGGCGCCGCCTCGTAGGCCCTCAGCAGCTGGGCGGTGGCGTTGCTGGTCGTCAGGAGGTACTGGAGGAGGTCGCCGGCGTCGTGCCAGCCGCCCGTGGCGTCGATCGGGCTTCCGGCGGGCCGCGGCCCGTAGGCGGTCCGTCCATCGTGGGTGTGGCACACGGCGTCGAGCCACGGGTTGTCGCCGCAGCGCTGCTGGCGCATGAACTCGAGCAGCTGGTCGGGGAGCGCGTCGAGAGGCTCGTGACCGACCACGAACGGACGGGAGCGAGTGGCGCCGAGGACCAACACGTAGTCGCCCGGCTCCGTCAGGTCACTGAAGTCCAGGGCCGCGTGGTGGTCGAAGGCCCCCCAGGCCCCGGAGACCGGCGCGGTCGTTCCTCGGAACACGACGTCGCCACCCTCGGCCGGCCGCACCTCGAACTCCGCCGGCAGCGGCGCCCGGGCAAACGCGACGGCGATCTTCACCGCGCCGGGCCGATAGCCGACCTGGCTCCAGCGCAGGTGGATCGCGGCCGGGTTGGACACCGCCCCCTCCTGCAGGACTCCAGAAGAGCCCAGGTCCCCCGGGGTCGAGCGCCCGGCGCTCCCGAGCGCGACGGTCGCGCTGACGATGACCGTCACGGCCCGCGGGTGCTTCGGCCTCATGGCAACGGCATCCTAACCCGACCGGCGCCCGAACGGCTCCCCGGTGTATGCTCACCCCGGCGACGGACGACAGCACGTACGTCTACCTGGACTCGGAGGAGGAGCTGGGCATCCTGGTCGAGCTGCTGCCCTCCGACCACAAGGAGGAGTAGCCATCACCACGCGGAGTCGCCGGCAGGCGAGAACCCGATCCCGCAGACGACAGCGCTTCCGCTCGGCGGGAGGAGACCGCATGACCAGCCTCGAGCGCGTCCGCCGCCGCCTCCGCGGCCAGAAGGTGGACCGCGCCCCGAACTTCGACATCTACATGGCGCGCGCCGCGCACCACGTGGGGCACCCCCTGTCGCAGTACTACCTGAACTACCGAGCGCTGGTCGAGGCCAACCTCGCGATCTCGGCCGATTTCGACCTCGACATCGTCCAGGCCATCTCCGACCCCTACCGGGAGGCGGCGGACATGGGGCTCGAGGTGGAGTTCCCCGAGGACGACATCCCCACGCGCAAGAGGGTGCTCCTCGAGAAGCCGGAGGATCTGGCGAGGCTGAGGACGGTGACCCCAGCCGACGGTCGCCGCATGAGCGACCGCCTCGACGCCGTCCGCAACCTGGCGGACGAGGTGGGCCAGGAGCTGGTGGTGATGGGCTGGGTGGAGGGCGCACTCGCCCTCGCCTGCGACCTCCGCGGGGACACGAGCCTCATGACCGACCTCTTCGACCGCCCGGAGTGGGTGGACGAGCTCCTGGAGCTCCTGGTCGAGCAGCAGATCGCCTTTGCCAAGGAGCAGGTCGCCCGGGGCGCCACCATGATCGGCCTGGGCGACGCGATCGCCTCCCTCGTCTCGCCGAAGCAGTACCGGCGATTCGCTCTCCCCTACGAGCAGCGCATCTTCGCCGCGGTCAAGGAGGCCGGGGCCATCCCGCGCCTGCACATCTGCGGCGACACCAACCACCTCGTCCCCGACATGGCGCAAAGCGGGGCGGAGATTGTGGACCTGGACTGGATGGTCGACCTGGGCAAGGCGGCGGAGGCCTTCGGCCAGGACGGCCCCGCACCCTGCGGCAACTTCGACCCCGTCGCGATCATGCTCCGCGGCACCCCGGACGAGGTGGCCGCGGCCACCCGCGCCTGCCAGGCCGCCGGCGGCCCCCGCCACTTCAGCGCCGCCGGCTGCGAGATCCCGGACCGTACTCCCGAGGCCAACATGAGGGCCCACGCCACGACGCTGCGGGAGCTGGGCGGCTAGGAGGCGAGTGACCCGCACCGTCAAGATCGGAGGCGCGGTCGTGCTGGCGACGGCGGCCTACCTCACGTGGTGGCCGGTGCCCATCACTCCGGTGGCCTGGGAGCCGCCAGCGGCCCCGGATCTGGCTGGACCCTACGCCCTCAACGACGCGCTGACACGAGGCGAGCGCCTTCTCGAGGACGCAGGAGTGGGCCCCGAGGACGTGGCCTTTGACGCCGAGGGACGCCTGTACACGGGCCTCGAGGACGGCCGCATCGCCCGCCTGCCGCTCCCCAACCGCGAGGCACGCCTGTTTGCCGAGACGGGTGGCCGTCCCCTGGGCATGGTCTTCGATCCGCTCGGCAACCTCCTCGTCGCCGACGCCACGACGGGGCTGCTCTCGATCTCCCCCAGGGGGGAGGTCTCCGTCCTCGCCACCGGGGTGAACGACCGGCCGTTCGGCTTCCTCGACGACCTCGACATCGGCCCCGACGGCACCGTCTACATGAGCGACGCGTCCACCCGCTTCGGCTACGGGTCGCACCGGCTCGCCATCCTGGAGCACGGGGGGGACGGGCGGCTCCTGGCCTGGGACCCGGCCACTCGCGCCGTGAGCGTGCTCCTCGACGGGCTCCAGTTCCCCAACGGCATCGTGGTGGAGCCTTCGGGCGAGTCGCTCCTGTTCGCCGAGACCGGGGCGTACCGGATCCGCCGCTACTGGCTGAAGGGCGAGCGGGCCAGAACCACCGAGGTCTTCGCCGAGAACCTCCCCGGGTTCCCGGACAACATCTCCCGGACCCCCGACGGGCGGATCTGGGTCCCCCTGTCCTCGCCTCGGCACACCCTCGTCGACTTCCTGGCTCCGTACCCGTCCCTGCGCAAGGTGGTGGCGCGCCTTCCGAGCTGGGCCCAGCCGAGGGAGGTCCGCCACGGCCTCGTGGTCGAGCTCGCCCCCGATGGGCGCCCGCTCCGGGCCCTCCACGACCCCAGCGGCGACGTGGCCCTGACGAGCTCTGCCATGGAGCGCGACGGGGTGCTCTACGTGGGGAGCTTTCGCGATTCGAAGATCGTCGCCGTGCCCCTGGACTGAGCGGTCGCACTTCTAGCGCGCGACGCCGGCGAAGCGGGCCAGGGCGCGTGTGGCACGGTCGATGCGCCGGAAGGTCGGCAACCCCGCCTCCCGCATCGCCTGCGCCAGGGGGTCGTAGAGGGCCCCGGAGTCCACCGAGAAGGTGACGGGCTTCGTCGCGGTCTGGAAGAACCGGCTCAGGCGGGTGGCCAGGCCGTCCTCGCCCGTTACGTCTTCCCGGTGGCCTTCACCCGGGGAGAGGGAGTTCTGGAACGGCGTCGCCGGCACCCCGGCCACCACCACCACGTCCACGTTCGGGTCCGCGGCCAGGGCCTCCGCCAGGTCCCCGTACGTCCCGGTGAGGGTGATGGGCGTGGCGTCCACCGGGTTGTGCACGTCGACGATGCCCGGGGGGAGCAGCTCCGCCAGACGTGCCTCCGTCTCCGGGGCGAGCTGCGCGAGCTCCATCCCGAAGAGCGCGTCCGCGGCCGCCGTGCACTCGAACCCCGCGTTCGAGAGAACGGCCACGCGCCGTCCCGCTGCCTTCCGTCCATCCAGGAGCGCGAACGTCAGCACGTCGTCCTCGAACTGGTCCAGGCTCTCCGAGACCACCGCGCCCGCGGAGCGGGCCAGCTCCCGGCAGACCTCGTAGTCGCCCACCGCGGCCGCGGTGTGCGACGCCGCGGCCTCGGATCCCTCGCGCGTCCGGCCGGCCTTGTAGAGGAGGACGCTTCTCCCGGACGCCGTGATCCTGCGAACGGCGTTCAGGAAGCGCGCCCCGTCGCCGCGCTGGAACCCCTCGAGGTACACGGCGAAGACCCGCGCTTCCCCGTCATCTTCCAGGTAGTCCAGGTAGTCGGAGACCGTCACGTCCATCTGGTTCCCGAAGGAGATGGCGTAGCGGAGCTGCACGACCCTGTCGAGGTTCGAGATCTGGCTCACCAGGTAGGCCCCCGACTGGCTGATGCTCGCGAGCCCCCGCCCCGCCGCGTCGCGCACGGGGAGCTTGTGGGGCGGGATGAAGAAGGTGCTGTACCGACCGGGCGCGGAGATGATGCCGAGGCAGTTGCCCCCATTGAGGAGGACCCCGCCGTCCTGCGCCCGGTGACTCTCGGCGACGGCGGCCCGGACCCGCGCCTCGGCCTCCCGCCCGCCCTCCGTCTCGCCGAAGCCGCCGGTGATGAGGGTGACGGTCCGGGCCCGGCGCGCGGCGACGATCTCGGACACCACCTGGTCGGCGCCGCGGTCGGCCGCGACGGAGACCACCGCCAGGTCCGCCGGCTCCGGCAGGGCGGCGAGGGACGGGAAGGCCTGGCACCCGTCGATCTCCGCGGCCCGGGGGTGGATGGCCCAGACCCGGTCGCGCGCGATCCCCCCACCCTCGGCCAGGTTGCGGAGGATGATGCGTCCCGGGTTCATCCCGTCCGCGGAGGCGCCGATGACCACCGCGCTGTGCGGGGTGAGGAGGTGGCGGAGCGCGGCCACCGGACGCGCCGGCATCGGGGGCTCGGGCCGGTGCAGGCGGGCGAGTCCGTCCAGGGCCACGAGCCTCCCGTCCTCGGAAGCCACGAGCGGGTTGAGCTCCAGCTCTCCGAGGCCCAGGCCACCCGGCGGACCGAATCCCGCCCACCGCTCGGCGAGACGCGCCAGCGCCAGCACCCCCTCGACCAGGGCTTCCTCCGGGATCGCGGCCGCACGGCTCGAGCGAAGCCCACCCGTCAGCGCGTCGTGCGCCAACGTCCCCCGGAGCGCTTCCGCCACGCTCTCCGCGGTGAGCCCGGGGGCCGCGAGCATCGCCCGCGCCCGCTCGGGCCTCAGCGACGCCAGGAGCGCTTCCGTGTCGAGCCCACCCACGCCCAGCACCACGACCGGGCCGAAGGCCGGATCGTGACGGACCGCGGCCAGCAGCTCACGCCCCAGGCCTTCGCGGAAGCGCACACGCTCCGCGACGAGGACGCCCTCGATCCGGGCCTCGGGGGCGGCGGCCCGCACCGACTCGAGGACGGACGAGACGGCCGAGCTCAGGGCCGCGGGCTCGTTGAGGCAGACCACGACCCCGCCGACGTCGCTCTTGTGGAGCAGGTCGGGGGAGACGATCTTGACGACCGCCCCGTCGCAGGCCAGCTTGGCACAGAGCTCGTCGTCGACGCTGTCCGCCGTGGTCACCAGGCGGTGCCGGGGAACAGCGATCCCCGTATCGGAAAGGAGCGCGTAGACCTCGTGCTCCAGGAGGACCGAGCGCCCCTCGGCTTCAGCAGCCCGGAAGACGGCTGGGATCGCGGCACCCTCCGTCGCGCTCGGCGCTTCCGACATGTCGGCCCGAGGCTAGCACCGCCTCATCTGGAGAGACAAACCCGGGAGCGCCCGGACAGCAGCTCGTAGACGGTATCCCCCTCGAAGGTCACGACCTCCCGCAGCGACCCCGGACGCAGGTCCGCCATCTGCGCCTCCAGCGTCCGCCTCTGATTCGGCCCGTACCCCTGGCGGTGCAGAACGATGTACCGCACGCCCACCTCCCGCAGGAGGTCCAGGAACTCCTCGGCCGGGAAGCTCATCATCTCCCGGCGGATGCGGACGTAGCCCTGGGGCTCGATGCCCGCGTACCCGTTCACCATGGGATTCCAGTGGAGCGTCGAGTAGACCATGTAAACGCTCTCGTGGAACGCGGGGCGACGGAAGAAGGCCCGGCTGTCGAACATCGGGAGGTGGATGATCGGGTCCCGACGCGGCCGCTCGGCGAGCCAACGGTAGACCGGCGGGGGCTCCTCCCGCGTGTCGATCACCTTTGTCCAGCCGGGCATGGGGATGGGCGCGATCAGCGTCTCGGCCAGGCCCAGCACCCCGGCCACCGCCACCACGGCGGGACGCAGGCGCAAGAGCGTCAGCCCTTTCGCCGCGAGCATGGCCAGGGGCAGGGCCACGAAGATCCCGGCCCGGCTCGTCACCCGGATCTTCTCGAAGACGGGCAAGGCGGCGCGCAAGAGCGCCCAGGGTCCCGGACCGAGATCGTGTCCGAAGGCCCGCAGCAGCGGCCCCATCGCCACGAGGGCGGCGACGAAAGCCATCACCGCGAGGGCCACCGCCTCCCGGCTCGGCCGCTGGCGCCAACGCCAGAGCATCAAAGCGCCGGCGAGCCCCAGCCCGGGGACGACGAGCCCGGGGAACAGGTTGTAGGCCCCCTTGGCCCGCACGGCGTCGGTGATCTCCCCGTAGACCCGGTTCCCCGCGCTCGTGGCGAGGAAGGACTCCAGTGGCGCCGAGTAGAAGATGGTCTCGTCGACGCGCCTCGTGAACTGCTCGGGCTCGAGGGCCCGGGCGTGCATCAGGTAGAGCGGCACGAGAGCGAGCCCGGCCAGCACCGTGGCCAGCGCGGCCCTGGGGAGAAGCCGCCACCGCCCCCACAGCAACACCAGGAACGGCATGGGCAAGACCGCTAGCGCGATCAGCCCGTGGTATCCGCAGGCCGCAAAGGCGAGGACGAAGAAGAGCCCGGCCAGGAGCGCGTCACGCGTCTTCCCGCTTCGGGAGAAACGCACCGCGAACAGCACCACGAGGGGCAGCCACTGCGTCCCCAGGGTCGAGAGGTGCGCCATCTGGTCGGTCCGAATGGGCGAGAAGGCGAAGAAGGCCCCTGCGACGAGGGACGCCCCCTCCCCCGCCCCGAGCTCCCGCCCCAGCCAGTACGAAGTGAGCCCGGAGAGGACGAACGTGAGCAGCCGCAGGACATTGAAGAGCAGGACCGCGTTGTCGGTGAAGAGCGCCAGCGGCAGCGCCAGGAGCGTCGTCCCGAGCACCGGCTCGTCCAGCCCCAGGGTGTACCGGAGGGGGAAGAAGATGTTCGCGTGGGGAAGGTGGGCCGGATCGGTCCCGAGAGCGTGGACCGTCCACCCCACCTCCCAGGCGAAGAAGGCCGGGTCCCCCACCTCCATGACCCAGAGGTTGGCGGCATAGGGCCACGTCAGGGCCACCGTGAGGGCCGCGTACAGCCCGAGCGCGCGGAGAGACTTCATCGGGAGGCTACTGTAACGTCAGCGTGGGGTTGGGGCCAGTCGGGCTCGGCTGCTGGGCTCTGTGTGGATTCTGACGGCCTCCGTCGAGGTCGAGGCGCATCGAGACCAGGAGTCGCGTTCTTCACGGATCTGCTGGTCGATGTCCAGACTCACTCCGTGTCTCCGACCGCAGGGCCCGCAGACCGTCGGACACTCTGCTCTCGACCGCGCACGCGGCACGAGCGATCGGCGTCAGCCGGTGCAACTGTCCAGGCCGACCATTCATGACGTAGAACGACATCTCAGCGCCCCAGAACGACAGCTCATGACGCAGAACGACACGTCATGACCGCGCCTGAGGTCGCGGCCACACCCCTGGTGACCGGTCCGGCCATTCTCAGACGCCGTCCGGCGCCTCATCCAGCAGATGGACGAGGCCGGCTTCGGCGGGAAGAAGGAAGATCACCGAGGTGGTGCGGATTCGACGATTGTCCTTGCCGCTGCTCTGCCACCTGCGAAGGCTCAAGCCATACGCGTAGCGATGCAGCGAGGGTGGGTTGTCAGCATTCCCGAGGAAGTAGTCCCGGGTGAGGAATCTACCGAGTCTTGGATCGAAGTAGCGGGCCTCGGCGTTGTAGAGGCCGGTCTCGGAGTCGTAGATGTGCACGATGAAAGCGAAGCGGTTGCGGGAGGGATCCAGTTCGGTCGGGAATCGGAAGTTGCCCCAGGCATCTTAGGGAACCTAAGACGCCTCTCCCCCTCGGCGAGACACACCACCACCTGCTCTCGCGGCGCCGGCTTGGCGGGGGCGGCGCACCCCTTGGGTTTCCAAAGAGCCCCCGCTACTCGGCGGGGATGAGGGATTCTATCGCAGGTGGGTGGCGGCTGAGGACCGCATTATCGCTTCGGCCAGATGCGAACGATCGGGTATACGGCGAAGGGATCGTCCTGTCGCGCCAGGTCCTCGAAGACTTCGACGAGCTCCCCGAAGGTCATCTGTCCGTACACCGCTTGCCGCCACACGACGAGGCCAGGGAAGGCGCGTCCCTGTTCGTACCACTGGTGTGCGATCTCTTCCTGGTCGGCATCGTTTGAGACAAGGACGCGCCCCTGCTCGACCGCGCGTTCGAAGTGGGGTGGGTCGTCGGTCCCCTCGATTAGCTCATCGATAGCGCGCACGACATCCCAGCCGGCATTCTTGAGCGCCTTGATGAAGGGGCCACGGACGTCGGCGTCCGCGTAGAGCGGGAATCGTCCGCCCACCTAGCGCTCGCCGTGGTCGGCGAGAGCCTTGGCCCTGCGGCGTTCGTACCGCTCGTCCGCGCCCTCATCCGCGGCGAGCTCGGCCTCGATCTCGTCCTTGTGGTCGTGGTAGTAGGCGAGCGCCGCGTAGATCTGGGCGTGGGTGAGGTCCGGGTACTCGACCCGGATCTCATCGATCGTCTTCCCCTCCTTGTGGAGGAAGACGACGTTGTTGACGCGGACGCGGGTCGCCCCAATCGCGGCCTTGCCGCTGCAGTAGTTCGGCTCCTTCACGATGTACTCGAAGGCGAGCTTGGGCGCCGTAGCCATGGCTAGTCTTATTCTACTCCCCTCTCCCGGGGGTGGCACCGACGGATGACCGCGGCCAGGCCCCGGGTGTCGACCTTCGTGTACAGCGCGGTCGTGGTGAGGTGCTCATGGCCCAGAAGTCGCTGAATCTGGCGGACATTGGCGCCGCCCTGGAGGAGATGGGTGGCGTAGGAATGGCGCAGCACGTGGCAGGAGGCCTTCACCCGGGCCTGAGCCCCGTACTGGCGCACCAGGAGGCGCACCGACACCGCCGAGAGCCTCTTCCCCGTTCGGGCCAGGAAGAGGGCGGGATCCTCACTCCTCCGCGCGAGCGCCGGCCGGCTGCGGGAGAGGTAGACCCCGAGAGCCTTTCCGGCCTGCCCGGCCAGGGGCACGACCCGGTCCTTGTGTCCCTTACCGTTGCGGACGAGGACTCTTCTGTGGACGAGATCCAGGTCCGTGAGGTCGAGCCGCACGCACTCGCTCATCCGCAGTCCCGTCCCGTAGAGGAGCTCCAGGATGGCCCGGTCCCTGAGCCCCTTCGCGGTGTGCCGATCCGGGGCGCTCACGAGACGCCGCACCGCCCCTTCCGAGAGCGCCCGCGGCAGGCGTCGCCGCTTGGGGAGCGGCACCGCCGCGGCCGGGTCGTAGAGGAGGATCTCCTGGCGCTCGAGGAAGCGGAAGAAGGCCTTCACGACCGAGAGGTACTGGGCCTGGGTCCCCACTGCGAGGGGTGTGCCGTTCTTGCTCTTAAGAGAAGACAGAGACCGCGCGAAGCCCACCACGTGGCCCTCGTTCACCTGGAGCACACCGCGGATGCCTTCCTGCCTCAGGTACTCGAAGAATCGAGGCAGGACGAGGCGGGCATGCTCGCGGGTGCTCGGCGCCCGCCGGCGCTGGCGGAGATCGCCGAGGTAAGCCTCGAGGAGATGGTCGAAGCCCCTGGTCATCGCCCCCTCGGATGCGCTCGCTCGACCACGCGCCTCAGGTCCGAGACCTCCACGTGGGTGTAGCGCTCGGTCGTGGAGAGGCTCCCGTGGCCCAGGAGGGCCTGGATCTGCCGGATGTCGGCCCCTCCCCTCAGGAGGTGGGTCGCGGTGCTGTGGCGGAAGGTGTGGCACGACACGGGCTTCTTGACCCGTGCCGTCTTCGCCCAGGCCTTGACGATGTCCCCCACCTGGGCCCGGTGGAGCCGTCCCCCGCGCCTCCCGAGGAAGAGCCAGGGCTCGCGGCGCGCGAGCGCCGGGCGGCCCCGGGCGAGGTAGCGAGAGGTCGCCTGGGCCGCGGCCGTGGTCAGGGGGACGTTTCTGTCCTTGCGCCCCTTGCCCTCCACGATGCGCACGAGCCGCGTCTCGGTGTCGACGTCGTCGGGCCTCAGGCGCACGAGCTCGCCCACACGCATTCCCGTCGCGTAGAGGATCTCGAGGATCGCCCGGTCGCGCAGCTCCATGGGCGAGCGGCCCTGCGGGGCGCCGACGATCCGGCGCGCCTCGCCTTCGGTGAGGACGATCCTTGGCAGTCGCTTCTCGGTGCGCGGCAGCTCCAGCTGCGGCGAGGGATCCAGGAGCAGCGCCTGACGCCGCACGAGGAAGCGGAAGAGCGTCTTCACCGCCACGAGCTTGGTCTGGATCGTCGACGAGGCGTAGGGTCGTCCCTTCCTCCTCACTGCGTAGAGCTCGCCCTGGTAGCGCTGGAGGTCCCGGGGAGAGACGTCCCGGAGTGGGATCCCGCTCTCGGCCGTCCAGGCGAGGAACGCCTCGACGTCGGCCACGTAGTGCTCGGCCGTCCGCCGGGCATAGCGGGTCTCCACGTCCTCGACGAAGAGACGGAAGAGCCGGCGCTCGGGCGCTGACACACTGGCTTGCTGGTTTCCGTGGCGAGGTGGCGGTTTCGGGGCCATTCCCTTGACCCGTCTGGGGATGGAAACCGCCATCCGCCGGTGGCGGTTTCTGGCGAGGTGGCGGTTTTCAGTGGAGCGCACCGCGGAACTCCTCGGGGCTCAAAAGGCCGAGGACGGTCTCGGCCCGGGGGCCACGCTCGACCAGGCGGTACTGTGTCAGCCGCCCCGCCCCCTGGCGTCCCTCCTCGACGACCCTCAGGTGCTCGAGCTCCACGAGCTCGGCGAGCCAGCGCCGCACCGTCGAGTCCGGCACCCCCAGGGCCTCCCGGATCTCACGGCGGGTCACCGAGCCCTCCCCGGCCCCGGCCAGGGCCCGGATGCGCCCGAGCGCCTCCCGGAGCGGCCTCTTCACGTCGGTGAGGGTCTCCCTCAGGACCTCGCCCACGAGGGCGTAGGCGGCTTCGTAGTCGGCCACAGACGCCATGATGGCGCCCTGGTCCCGTCCTCTCCCTCTGGTGCTGGTGGAGGAAGGCCGAGACCTCGATGAGGTTCAGGAAGCGGGCGTGGTCCCGCCTCGTCCGCATCCAGCTCGACGGGAAGCTCAGGCGGTCGGCGAAGGGAATGACGACGGGACCGGGCCCGAGGAGCCGCTGGGCGTTCCAGTGCCGGCGCGTGATCTCCTCCGCCCGCCGGCGCACCTCGAGGCCCCGCTCGGTCCGGAGCAGCCTCTGGCGCTCGTGGATCCTCCTCGTCTGCTCCTCGGTCTCGTCCATCTGGAGCTCGAAGCAGCGGGTGGCGTTCTCGTGGTTCACCGAAGAGGCCGTCGTGGCCTCGATGAAGGCGGCCCGGGCCGCCACGGTGAAGACCTTCGTCCGCATGTTCCCGGTCTGGGGGTCCTTCACCGGGGCCGCAGCGATGAGCTTCTTGCGGCTCTGCAGCACCCGGATCGAGTAGTCGGCCTCGATCGAGCCGTAGCGCTCCTCGACGATGACGAGCTTTCGGTCCAGGAAGCCGGGCTCGGTGTAGTAGAGGCTCTGGGGAGTGAGGCGGGTCAGGAGCACCACGTCCTCGGGCGGGCACAGCCGCTCGATCACCTCGGTGAGCCCGCTCTTCCCCGCCCCGCTCTGGGAGAGCACGATCGCCGAGAGCGGATCCTCGAGCTTGCGGGAGACGGCCACGAGGTAGAGGAGCCGCTTGTTCGTCTCCTCGCCCACGTAGCCCAAGGCGTCGATGTCCTGCGCCGCCTGGTCGAGGAGGTCCTCTCGCTTCAGGAAGGCCAGGGCCTCGGTGCGCTCGGTCTCGCTCATCGCGGGCGGCGAGGCCTCGTCGCCCGTCTTCTCCTCCTCAGCCGCCTTCTCGGCCTCGACGAGGAGGGCCAGGAGCGCCGCCTCCACCACCCCTGCCTCCACCGCGAGCACCCGGCCTGCCCGGCGCGCAAACTCCACCCGGCTCCTCGAGGCGTAGAGGTCCAGCGTGTCCACGTGGAAGACGTCGCCCTTGCGGGCCTTGACCGTCGCCCGCAGACGGCCCTCGACGAGAGAGTGGACCCGGGCCTCGTAGACGACACCGTCCCGGGTGAGCTGCAGCGCGCCGTCCCGGGCCGAGTCGCCTTCTTCTCTTAAGGGAGGAGAAGAAGAGAGCGAGGGCTTCGAATCCGGCGGAGGAGATGACGACTTCGGCGTGGCCGGCGCGGTCGGGGTGGCGGCGGCGAGGAGCTGGCGGAAGACTTCGCCCGCGTCGCCGTTTCGGGAGACGAGGAGGTCGTTGGCGTCCTTGATCCCTCGGGGGAAAGCCGCGACCCGCACGGCGACCCCGGCCTCCTCCAGCTTCTTCCTCAGCGTGTCCGTGGCCTTCCGTCCCGCATCGTCGTTGTCGAGGGCCAGGACGACACGCTTGACGCCCTCGCGCTTCAAGAGGTCGAAGTGGTCGGCGGTGAAGCCGTTGGTGCCGTAGATCGGAATCGCGATGGAGACCCCGGCCTGGTGGAACGACAAGGCATCGAGGATGGACTCGGTGAGGACCACCTCCTCGGAGAGCCGCACCGCGTGGAAGTTCACCACACCGCGAAGGGGACCCGGGAGGTAGCAGTGGCGCGGGGTCCGCATCCCCCGCCCATACAGGCTCGTCCACTGGCCCGAGGTGGGATCAGGGATCGGGACGACCAAACAGCCGCCCAGGAGCTCGCGGCCCTGGGCGGTGACGACCCCGAGGGCCTTCAGGGCCCGGCGCACCTCACCGGCCTTTGGGATCACCTTCAGGAGGGACCCGTCCGCGTAGCCGATTCGGTGGGCGCGCCAGAGGTCCACGTCTGTAATGCCCCGCTTCTTGAGGTACGCCTGGGCGTCCTCCCGGGCGCAGAAGGTCCGGTGGTAGTGCTCGATCACCCGCGGGGGGACGTCGGCAGCGGCGGCGGTCTCTGAAGGGACGGTGTCCTTCGAAGGTGAGACGAGGACTTCGACCGGGGTGCGCTGCCGTGTCCGGGGGCGCGTCTCCATGAGCTTCTCGAGGTCGAGGCCCGAGCGGCGGGCCAGGGTCTCGAGGGCGCTCGTAAAGCTCACCTTGTCGTACTTCGTCACGAAGCCGATGACGTCCCCCGCAGCCGAAGCAGTGGAACAGTCCCTTCGCCGGGGAGACGTTCAAGGACGCCGTTGTCTCCTCATGGAAGACACAGGGGGTGACCAGCTGCCGGCCCTTCTTCTTGAGCGAGATCCCTCGCTCAGCGACGACGTCCGCGATGGGGTTCGCGGCCTTGACCCGCTCGATGCCCTCCTTCGTGACCTGCATGGCCCCTCCTCTCCTCTCGTCTGAGTGCCTCGAAGGCGAGGTCCTTGAGGCGCCTCACCTCCGACTTCAGAAGACGCAGGTCCACGAGCGAAGGGCCGCGGTGGTACTCGCGCTCGGCGTCCTGCATCCCCGGACCCACGATCCGGAAGACGGCGACCCGCCGGCCGTTCATCCCACGCACCTCGACTCCCCGAAGCTCGCCCCCGCGCACGAGCCCCAGGGCTCCGAGGAAGAGGTCGTCGGTCTGCAGCACTTGGCCCTCCCGTGGACTGCGGGAGGAGAGGTGGGGTACGTTCTCGGTCGGATCGAAGGTGAGCCCGTCTCTCCTCTGATCTCGGGCCGGCGTCGGGGGAATCCGCCAAGATCGACCCGCCGCCGGCTCGCCTGCTTCAGCCCGCCAAACTGCCCAGAAACCGCCTGGAGCGAAAACCTTGTCAAGCGGAATCTTCGCCTCTCACAATATCGGCTATTCCGTTACCGTCTCAAGCGCTTTTCTATACTGCCCTCGCTACCAGGAGAAGACCGAGTGCCCAGGAAGAGCCGATACGTCCCACCCGTCGACGAGAAGACCATCGCCCGCAAGCTCCGTGAAGTGAGGCTCCGACGCGGCATGACCCAGGTCGAGATGGCCCAGAAGCTCGGGATCTCCCAGTCGCTCTACTCAGAGTACGAGCGCGCCGAGCTTCGGCTTCACGCCGGACTCGTCGCCGGCCTGGCCAAGGTCCTCCGAAGCTCCGCCGACGAGCTGCTCTGCATCAAGCCTTCCAAGGACAATGGGATGCCCAAGGATCGGCGCTTCCTGCAGCGGCTCCGGAAGATCGACAAGCTCCCCAAGAGCGACAGGCAGACCCTCCTCAGCATCATCGACGCCTTCGTCGCCAAGGCGTCCTGACCCCGCCGCCCGTCTGTTCCCCAGAAGGACCGTTCATTCCCTCAGAGGACCACTCATTCCCCAGACGGACCGCTTGTTCCCATCTCCTGTCGGTTGAAGAGGTGGTCCCGGCGTCATCCGCCTTGCACCGCGTCCTGCACCGAGCAAGGCGGCCGCCACCGGGCAGCTTCATTTGCTCCCATGACCGCCCTGGCGGTCGGCCTCGGGCCTGTCACGCGGGGCGCACATCCAGCCGCCACCCCGCGCCCCTCGCGCCAGCCCCGACGCCGCCCTCCCTTCCCACAGGGACGCCGCCATGGCGCACGAGCTCAGGCCAGGACACAAGCTCGCGCGCCATCGCGGCGGGCTTCACTGAAGGGGCCGCGGCGGCGATCCCATTGTGCCCTCGTCCCCTGGGCCAGGTCCGCCCCGCGGGCGTCGCGCCCGCGCGGGCTGCAGGACGGCTGCACCTAAGAGGAGGTCTGATCGAGCAGCCCGCGCGCCGGGGTTCCCGGGCGGTTCGTTCGCTCCCGCTGGTCGCTCACCCGATAACCCCCGAGGGTTATCGGCCGCCCGGCGCTTCCCGCCCGCAGGCACGCGCCGATGTCAGTAGCGGTGTTCGGCAAGGTCCGCGCACGGTCACGTGCCCTGCACTCCCGCCAAGGACGAACAGCAGGGCACGCGCCCGCACGCGGGCTTCATCGCGTTCCGCACCGCAGCTTCATCAAGCGGCGCTCTTTCCATAAAGCCTTATGGAAACCTGCCCCGGGGCTGGCCTGGCTCCCCTGACGACGGCCCCGCCAACGGACCGCTCCCCAGGCCGTCACGCCGCGCGCAGGGCACCAGGGTCGCCAGCGCGCCGCGCGCCGGCCTCGCCCTAACGCCCCCGGGGCTCCTCGTACTCCGGCCCCGGCCGCCAGTTCGCGAGGACCCTCTCCACCGCTTCTCGCCGGGCGTCCACAGCGAGACCGAAGGCCTGCTGCTTCCCGTACTTGCTCAAGGAAAACACACGCTTGCGCTGCCGGCCTTCCTCCCTCCAGGTCGCCGCGTAGTAGCTCACCAAGTTCCCCGCTCGCGTCCGCTGCTTCGTAAGACTCACCCCGATGACCCCGGTCGTGTTCCGCGAGTACCGGCTCTTCAGCTTCACCGGCGGAGGAAGACGACGAACCGCCTGGTCTCGGTAGCGGATCGCTCGACGACGGCTCGCCTCAGGGCCTCCACGACCGTCCTTGAAGTACTGGACGTCGAGGACCTTCCCTCCACGCTTCAGAGCCACCACCCAGCCGCGGAAGTGATGGTGCTCGTAGCGCAAGACGTTGCGGCAGTTCCGGAGCTTCGCCATGGCCCGTCCTTTATCCCCCAAACACGTCACTCGCGCCAGCTACCGCGGCGGCGGCGAGCGACCGGGGATCTGACACCTCACGCTACGACCGCGCCCTGGCGGGCGCCTTGCCCGTGCCGTTCGGCTTGCAGGGCGCGTGACAGGGCGCGCTCCCTATTGACAGCCAGGCGCGGCGGCGGGCGCCGGCGCGAGCGCGCTGGGTGGCCGCCGGGAGAGTTGGCGCGCGCAGTGACGGCGCCCGGTCGGGCGCGGCGGAGGCCGTTGTGCCGGCGGCGGCTCCAGAAGCACGCCCGAGGGGACGAGGACAGGGGGCGCGCCGGAGCGGAGCAACGAAGCTTCCGTATGAGGGGCGCTTGCTGAAGACGGCGCGGAGTCCAGGGCCTGCGCGCCGTCCTTAACCGCCCCGAGCCTGAAGCTGCGCCCGGCGCGGCGCTTGCTCCAGAAGAGTGCCCGCGGCTGGCGCAGCCGCGGGCACCAGGCAACGCCTTAGCTGCAAGCGCCGCGACGGATCAAGCGCAGCTTTGCGGAAGACTTCGTTCTCGGCGTAGGCGCGTCCCTCCAGCCAAGGACCAGGACACCAGGACAGGCCGCCGACGGCACCTAAACGAAGACCGCGCACTGGCACGACGCGCGCCGCCAGATGGGACACCCTGCGCGCGGCGTGATCAGGCCGCGCACACTTGGGGATTCAGCCTGTCATGAGGTCGTAGAGCGCCTCCCAATCGTCGGCACCGAGGGCCGCCAAGCCGAGTTGGATGGCATTCTGAGCCGTTTCGTACTCCTCGTCCTCGTCCAGTTGATCGGCCCTCAGCTTCTCGCTGTCCGTGCGTGGATAACCTCGTTCGTCTAGCAGGTAGTAAGTCTCGTCAGCCTCGCCGAAGCCGCGCTCCATCACTCCCTCTTTGTAGAGGTTGGCGGAGCGATGGCCAATACGAGAGTCGTAACGCACTACCAGCGCAGCTCCCACTGCCCTCGAGATTGCGCTTGCCAAGTCGTCCATTCCCGGGCTGAATGCGGCCGTCTCTCGGGGGTCATCGCGATACGCAATCGTGAGGCCCGACCCCAGGCCGGCCACGACCAGAGGCCATCGCTGCTCAGCGATAGTCTCTGCCTCAAGACGGCGGGCATCCGCCTTCACCAGCACGCCCTCGAATATCTCGCTCAAGGATGTCTCCTGAACTCGACGGGAAGACCGCCAGCGTTCTCGCGAATCCTCTGCTGCAGCCTGGCCCCCACCGGACTCTTGCCGGTGACGACGTCGATCTTCAGATTGGATGGAGCATTACCACCGAGGAAGTCCTCGAGGGTGGTTCGAATCAGACGCTTGTCAGCTCGCGAGATGCCGGGTGTGTCGTCTAGATGCTTCAGAATCTCGCCCACGTTGGACTCCAGATTCTTCGTGATGGAGCTGAAGTCGTCGTACTGAAGCCTCTTGGCGAACTTCGCTTCTCGCAGGATGACTGTACTTTCGTCCAGGACTCCGAAGTCCATTCCGCCACGTCGAGGGGAGCGGAAGAACGGCATCTGCCGCTGGCGCCTTGCGGCAGAGTCCAAGACGTTCTCAAAGACGTTCCCTTTGATGTTGTTGGCGACACCTTGACTCGGTGGTCCGCTGGAACTAGCTCTGCCTTGCCGTCCCCGAGGCACTGGTCGCGGCGCTCGCACCGTCTCAGCGGGAGCGAGTGAAGGCTCAGCTGTGGCAGCAGTCTTCTCGGTAACGACTCCGGCCTTTGTGCTCGCCCTGCGGACTGCGGCATTCCTGGCAGCCAGACCGCCGGCAGCCAAGAGCGCGATCTTCGTTCCCCCAGTGGCGACCGCCTCAGCCTTCTCCCAGACGTTCTTCGTGGGATCGACGAGGGTCCTAGCTTCGTTGATCGGGAGGACGGTCTCCCCACCACCCTTGACCGCCTCGAGTGCGATACCCCCTGTGCCCTGGCCCTCGGCATAGGCGCCGACGGCGCGCTCACCCGCACCAAGCGTGAACGTGTTGAACACGCCCTCTGCGTACGCTCGCCCGGCAGACGTGACGTCCGTCGCGGTGATCCGACCTTCCTGATAGGCGCTCTTGATACCACCGTAGCCGCCGAGAGTGACGATGTTGGCGCCGGTCTCGGCGATGCCGGTTGAGAACTCCGTCTGGAAGGTCGTGTAGAAGTCCACGCCCCACTTGACGTCCTGTCCGAACTGACGCCACGAGTAGTGGCCAGTCGGATCTATGAAGGTGGTGGGGTTGGCGTTGGCGTAGAGGTACCGGTGCAGCGAGGGTGGGTTGTCGACCTGTCCCGAGGTAGGAGTCCTGGGTGAGGAATCGTCCGAGCTTTGGGATCGAAGTAGCGGGCTACGACCGACTCAGACGCTTTCCCGTCACAAACGACCCCAAGAAACCCGGCACGCTCACTGGCTTAGCCGTGCTTCGCCCGGACGCGAGACCTCGAGAAGGACCCGAAAACCCCAGACGCGAGTTTCCGCCTACATCTTCGCGGCGCCGGCTGAGGGGCGGCGCATCCCTTAGGTTTCCAAAGAGCCCCCGCTTCAGCGGGATGAGGAATTCTACTTCAGAGTCCAGCTCTGAGAGGCCCGAAAAGGCAGCTAAAGATCAGCCTCGGGCCGCACCCGCAGGATGGCCGCGGTGATGTCGTCTGCGCCGTCCTTCTTCTTGAGCCTCGCCGCAGGGTGGGTGGCGTTGTGGATGGCCTTGAGGGCCCGGATCGAGACCTGGGTGTAGACCTGGGTCGTGTCGAGCCGCTCGTGGCCGAGCATCTCCTGGATGTAGCGGACGTCGGCGCCGCCCTGGAGCATCACGGTCGCGAGCGTGTGCCGGAAGAGGTGGCAGGACCCGGTCTTCCCCACGCGCGCCTTCTCGACGTAGCGCCGGACCAGGATCGAGAGCCAGTCGAGGCCGATCGACTCCCCCAGCTCGTTGAGGAAGAGCGCCTTCGTGTCGGGGCCACTGAGGAGCTCGGGGCGCGCCTCCTGGCGGTACTTCTCGATCCACGTGACCGCGCGCTCCCCGATGGGGACGACGCGGTCCTTCTTGCCCTTGCCCTGGCGGATCGTGAGTGTCCCGCGCTCGGCGTCGAGGTCGTAGACGGTGAGGTTCGCGAGCTCCATGCGCCTGAGGCCCGTGGAGTAGAAGGTCTCGAGGATGGCGCGGTCGCGGAGGCCGAGCGGTTTCGTGACGTCGGGCTGGGCCAGGACCTGCTCGGCCTCCTGCGGCGTCAGGCTCTCGCGCGGGAGCCGCCGCTCTCGGCGAGGAAGGTCGAGGTCCGAGGCGGGGTTCGAGAGGATCCGGTTCTGCCGCGCGAGGTGCTTGAAGAAGGCTCGGATCGAGACGAGACGGATCTGCTGCGTGTGGAAGGTGAGCGGCCGACCGTCGGCCTTGCGGTAGTGGAAGAGCCAGCGCTGGTAGCGTTCGAGCATCGGGCGCGTGACCTCGGACGAGCGAGTCACTCCTCGGTCCGCGCACCAGCTCGCGAAGGCACGGAGCATCTGGATGCGCGAGGCGACCGTGCGCTCGGAGAAGTTCCTCGAGCGGATCCACTCGAGGTAGTCCACGATGTGGGCGGCGAGGCCCTCGGGATCCCTCCCGGGATCCGGGAGAGCGAGCGGCCCACGTCGCCGCTTCCCACGCATCAGCGCAGCGCGGCTACGTTAGGACGGGGTTCCGCCACCGCGTCCCGAGACGCGTTTTCGGGAGCCTGGGCGGCCAAAGCCGATTCTGGCTTGCTCTGACTGAGCTGAAAGTGATGTGGCTTCACCCCGCCACCCCCCCGTTTTGGGGCCGTTTTGGCCCCGCCACCCCCCCGCCAGGTGGCCTTTAGACCCCGCCAGGTGGCCGTCGTAGGGTGCTTTCTTCAATGCCTCGACGTCGATGAGGCCCGCCAGGAAGGGCGCTCCATCCTGGCCCTGGCCCTCGTAGAGGAGCTCGTACTCGAAGCTCTGGCCGCGGCCCCCGCGGTGGACGAGGACGTACTCGAGCTCGACCAGGCGGTCGAGGTGGATCCTCACCTGCGTGTGGCTCCAGCCCGTGGCCTCGCGCACGGAGCGACGGCTAAAGCGGAAGTCCTTCCGCCGGACCTGCTGCGCCTCGGAGACCTCGCCCACCATGCGGTCGAGGGCGAAGAGCAGTCGGCGCGTCTGCGGCGGCAGCTCGTCGAGCGAGCGGCCGAGGACCTGGTGCGCGAGGCGGTTGGCGACGGCGATGTCGTCGAGGGTGACCTCGATGTAGGGCACGGCCTCGCCACGGTGCTCCACCGTCCGCACCGGCCGCTGGTACTGGTGCAGGAGCGCGATCGCGCGGATGAGCGTCAGGTACTTCACGTGGTCGCGCCGCGTGCGCGTGCGGTCGTCGAGGAAGGTGAGGTCCCGTGCGAAGGGGTTTGCGACGAGGACGGGACGGAGAAGCCGCTGCGCGTCCTGGTGGATCTTCAGGACGGCTTCACGGTCCTTCCGGGCCAGGAGACCCTCGAGCGTCTGCCGCTCGCGCTGGAGGCGATGGATGGCCCGGGTCTGCTCCCGGTCCTCGTCCACGGTGAGGACGACACAGCGGTTCAGGAGCTCCTCGTCGACCTCGACGGCGGTCGTCGTGAGGAAGATCATCACCGGGCCACACACCCGGTACTCCTGCGTGACGAGCCGTCCGGTCTGCGGGTCCTTTCCGGTCGAGGCGATCGTCAGCTCCCCTTCGCTCTGCAGCAGCTTCAAGGCGTAGGTCGCTTTCTCGGCGCCCTGCTCCTCGACGATCGCCAGCACCTTGTGCTCCAGGTCCGTCTCGCCCATGTAGAAGAGGCTCTGTCCGGTCATGGCCGAGTACTTGACCCGCTCCTCCTCGGGGACGAAGGCCAGGGCCGCCTCCATGAGCGACGACTTCCCGGCGGCCGAGCTCGACTGGAGGATGACCGCGAGCGGCTCCTCGAGCTTGCGAGAGACGGCCGCTAAGTAGGCGGTGAGCTTGTTCGTCTCCTCGCCCACGACGCCCGACACCTCGAAGTCCTCGAGAATGCGGTCCAGGAGCTGGGGGTCGGAGAGGAGCTCCATCGCCGCCTCGCGCTCGGCCGGGCTCAGGACGACCTCCTTCGTCTTCGGCTCGAGGGCCTGGCGGATCCGCTCCTCCTGCTGCTCCTCGAGGGCCAGGAGCACGCGGCCGATGTCCTTCTTGACCGTCTCCTCGCTCGCCTCGAGCTCCACCGCGGCCTGCTTGATGAAGGCGACTCGGTGGCGCGCCGAGTAGAGGTCGAGGGTGTCCACGTGGAGCCCGTCCTCGCGCGAGGCCAGGAGGTTCACCCGGAGGCAGTCGTAGGAGAGGTTCTTCGAGAGGCCACGGACGCGGTAGCGCCGGTCCCCGAAGGTGAGCGTCGCCTCGTCCCCCGTCGTATCCGGCGGAGTTTCTTTCTTAGCGGCTAAAGCAGCTAAAGAAAGAAGAGGCGCGTCCGCGGGCGCGCGATCATCGGCGACGGCAGCGGGCGGTGCAGGGTCAGGGGCCCCTACGGCCTCGTCCGAGGCTGCCGGGGCCTCGGTCTCGACCGTGAAGTCGGTGTCGAGGACGACGGCCTTCTGGCCCTTGCCGAGCCAGACGGCGTTGCGGAGAAGGACATCGAGGCTCTTCTCGGGTGGCCTGACCTTGAGGGCGTAGTCGTTGGCGTCCATGCCCTTCGGAAACTGGACACGGAAGCACTCGATCCTCTCGGCCATGAGCTTCTCGGCCAGGGCCCGAGCGGACCGCTCGCCCGCCTCGTCCCGGTCGTAGGCGATCAGCACGCGCTCGGTCCCGTGGCGCTTGAAGGCCGCCAGGTGGTCGGCAGTGAAGCCCTCGACACCGTAGCTCGCGGTGACGTTCCGGAAGCCCGCGCACCAGAAGGTGAGAGCGTCGAGGAGCGCCTCGCACAGGATCACGGTCTTGTTCGACCGAAGGGTGGAGGAGTTGAAGACGCCGCGGTGCGGGCCCGGAAGGTACAGGTGGAGAGGAGTGCCCTTGCGGAGCTTGTACTCGGGCGTGACCTTCCGCCCGTACATCCCCACGACCTCGCCCGACTCGCCGAAGATCGGGACGACGAGAGAGCCGTTCAGGTGCTCGTGGCCGGTCTTCCGCAGGACACCGAGCCGCTGCAGCCGCTCCCGGGCCTTCGCTCCCGGCAGGCGGTAGCCGAGGGTCCGGTTCGCGAAGCCGAGCTGGAAGTGGTCGATGGCTTCCGAGGACCTGCAGGCCCCGGCTCTCGAGGTAGCCGAGGGCCTCGGGGCTCTGCTTCAGCGTCTCGTGGTAGTAGGCGACGACCTGGGCGAGCACCTCCCGGTCCTCGGCCTCGGTCGTGACCGGGCTCGGGAGGACGCGCCGGCGACCGTTGCCGTTCGTCGGGACGGGCGGGACGTCGTTCCTCAGGATCTCCACCGCGTGGCGGAAGCTCACGCCCCGCAGCTTCATCACCCAGTCGATGACGCTCCCGCCCTCCTGGCACGCCCCCAGGCAGTGCCAGAGGTTCTTCGAGGGAGTGACGACGAGGCTGGGGCTGCGGTCGTCGTGGAAGGGGCACAGACCGATCCGGTCCCCACCGTGACGCCGCAGCTCGATCCCCTGCGCCTCCACGAGACGCTCCAGGGACACCTCACGCTTGAGCCGGTGGATCTCCTCCTCGGGTATGCGGGCCATCTCCGGAATCACCCCCTTCCCCAAAATGCTGTCAAGACCTTGATTTGAGATCCAAATATATTTGACAATCAAATGTGATGTCAAGCGCTTCCTATACTTGGCTCGTGAGCAAGGCCACCACCCAGGCGCCACCGCAGGTCCCTCTGCCCGACGACAAGGCCTTCGGGAAGCGTCTTCAGGAGATCCGCAAGCGACGCGGCCTGAGCCAGGTCGAGGTCGCCGAGAGGCTCGGTATCCACCAGTCCCTCATCTCCCAGTACGAGAGGGGATACCTGCGCCTCCATGGCGCCTTGCTCGTCCGGCTGGCCGAGGTCCTCAAGACCACACCCGACGAGATCCTGGCCGTGAAGAAGGCTCGAGGAAACGGAGAGGACCAGACCCTCGACCGCCGCTTCGTCCGCAGACTGCGGAAACTCGACAAGCTCTCCGCGCACGAGAAGAAGCTGCTTCTCGGGACCATCGACGCGTTCCTGTCGAAGGTCTCCTGATCCCCACCCACTGCGACCCCGACAGTCCGTGACGTAGGACGACACTTCAGGGGCCCCAGACGACAGCTCATGACGTAGAACGACACGTCATGACGGCTCCTGGCCGCGTAGGAAGCTCTACAGAGCCTTGCGTCGACGCGCCGTCCGCACCAGCGGCGCGAGACGACGCCGGAGCACGGCCGGGTCCGCCGTCTCACACTCCCAGACGACTGCCACGGCGTAGCCGGCACGGGTGAGCTCTCGGACGACCCGGGCATCGCGTCGACGGTTCGCCCGAAACTTCTCCAGCCAGAAGGCTCGGTTGCGAGAGGGAATCGTCGCGCGCCGACATCGGGGGTGGTGGTGCCAGAAACAGCCGTGCACGAAGACCGCCCAGCGGCCGCGACGGTTCGCTACGTCCGGGGAGCCCGGAAGGTCGCGGTTGCGGACCCGGAAACGCAGTCCCGCCGCGTAGAGCACGCGCCGGACGAGACGCTCAGGGCGCGACTCCTCGTGACCGAAGCGCGACAGTCGCCGGGAGGTCGCCTCGTCGTAGGTGATCAGATGGCCGTCGACGCGGCGCCGCTTGAGACCCACGGCGCCATGCTACGGCAGTTCGTCAGGCGACAGCAGCCCCGGGAGAGGACGTCGACTCGGCGAGGTGATGCCTCACCGCTTCGAGGAAGCCCGGAGGGAAGCGCAGAGAGCTCTTCTCGGTGCGGGAAAGGAAGCCCGCCGTCGCTCGCACCGACAGCGGCTCGGGCTCGGCGAGAAACTCGTGCAGGAGCTTCTCCTCGTACCGCACCGGCCACATGCTGTGCTCGGCCGTGAAGCGACCATCACCCACGTTCCACGCCACCCGCGGCCAGCGTGCGCCAGGGAAGAGCGGCATCATCGCGCGCTCGACGTACCGCCGGGGGCGGGCCAGGCGTCGCCCGATCCACCGGGCCACCGGGACGCTGACCGCGTTGCCGACCAGTTTCCAGCGCATCCCGCGCTTCGCGACGCTCTCGGCCGGCAGCGTCCAGTCCTTCGGAAAGCCCTGGAGGCGCTCGGCGTCGCGCAGCCCCGCGGTGACGATCTCGCCCGACGGCAGCCACACGGCCGGCGGCGAAGGAACGCCCACCGACGAGCCTCCCTTCAGCGTCGGCACCGCATTGACCGCCCAGCCGAGACCCTTGATCCCCTCGGTCCAGTAGAAGCCGAAGGCGACAGGCTCGCGGATACTCGACGTCCCCGGGCTCACCCGCGTCGTCGACCAGGAGGACGTCGCGCGGATCCCCTTCGAGGGAGGCCAGGATGAAGACCCGCTGCCGCCGCTGCGGCAGGCCGAAGGCACGCGCGTCCACGATGCGGTAGGCCCAGCGGTAGCCCAGTTCCTCGAGGGCGCTGCACGATCACTTCCATCGCGTGACCGCCGCCGAGCTGCAGCATGAAGGGCACGTTCTCGAGGAGCACCCACGGCACCGGGCGCGCCTCGAGCAGCCGGAAGACCTCTCCCACGAGACCCGAGCGGGCACCACGGATGCCCGCGCGTCCGCCCGGCCTGTGACAGGTCCTGGCACGGGAAGCCGGCCGTCATGAGGTCGACTCGCGGCGGCAGCTCGGCGAGATCCCTCACGTCCTCGACCACCGGCACTCCAGGGAAACGTGCCTCGAGCACGGCTTTCGCCGTAGCGTCGATCTCGCAGAAGAGCTCCGTCTCGTGGCCCGCGGCAGCGAGCCCCTTCTCGAAGCCCCCGACGCCGGCGAAGAGGCCGGCGACGACGTGCTGTTTGGTCTTTGTATTGGGTTGGGTCGCCATCGATCAGCTAGGACGCTATCACG
>CAWKAS010000018.1:0-716534 GCA_963847655.1 uncultured Acidobacteriota bacterium
GGCGTACTCCGCCGGCCGCGGGATCGTGTGGTCGGCGCCCGGGACGTGGTCGACGGCGAAGCAGCAGGTGAAGGCCTGCTGGGCGTTGGGCCGCGCGACGGCGGAGGCGCTCGGCTCCCCGGTATCCGCGCGGGACTCGGCGCCCACGACGTGCTCGGTACCGGTCAGGGGCAGGAGGTCGCCCAGCTCGGTGGCGTCGGCGAAGCACGGCGCGGTGAGCGTGACCCGCCGGCCGCGGCGACGGTCTTCGAGGGTGATGGCCCGAACCAGGTCTCCCTGAACGTCCGCCGCGACCGGCACGTGCCCGGTCAGGAGCCGCAGGCGGCGGCCGCTGACGAGGGGCGCGAGCATCTCCGTCAGCACGGCCAGGCTCACTCGGGGCTCGTGACACAGGGAGGAGACGGAGCCGCCACCCGGGTTGAGTCGGGGATCCGTGCGGGCCTCCGCGGTGAGAGGGTAGTGGCTCCGGTAGTATGCGCGGACCGCGTTGCGATAGCGGCGATACGACCGCGTGCATCCGAAGTGCTCGATCCAGGCGTGCTCGTCGGGTGGGACCGCCTGGGCGGTGACCTGGCCGCCGATCCAGTCCGTCTCCTCGGTCATCACCACGTCCAGGCCCGCCCGGCCGGCGGCCAGGGCCGCCGCGCACCCGCCGAGGCCGCCCCCGACGATGACCAGGTCGGCGGCGATCTCCCGGGCGGTCCTGTCGCCCGGAACGCCGCCCCACCCCGCCCCGCCCACGAGCGGCGCCGCGGCGACGCCGAGGAAGACGCGACGGCTCAGGGTGGTCATGGGTCCGAGCCTATCCGATCTCTCGAGGGCTCACGAGGGCGCGTCTTCCGTCGCGGCGACGACGGTGAAGGGCTCGTGCAGCTCCAGCGCCTTTCCCGAGAGCTCGTCGCGGAAGCTCATCACCATGTCGTAGTCCCCGGGCGGCGCGTAGTCGAGGGAGAGGATGAAGACGCGGGCCAGCGCGCCGAGCGAGGTGGGGTTGATGACGCTCTCCGGCAGCCGCTTGAACACGGAGCCGTCGCCGCGCAGGACCCGGTAGCCCTGAGCCACCCGGGGCATCCCCGTCTCGTCCCTGGCCGCGCCGTAGACCTCGAACTGGCAGACGAGCTCCGCCCCCGACGGGAAGTCTCGGCGCGCCAGGAGCTGGGGCTCGAAGCCGGTGCCCTGGGGGCCGGGCCGCCAGATGTCGGTGAGAACGGGAGTGGACACCCGCAGCTCCTCGAGGGAGGGCACCGCGAAGTCGTGGATGACCGAGCCCAGCATCCGAGTCCCCTTCTCGCGCACGATCAGCTTGGCCTGGTGGTCGCCGGGAGCCAGCTCGAACTCCCGAACGATCGGGTACCACTCCCGCGACAACCGCTCCCGGGTGCCCGGACGAAGCCTCATGGTCACCGTCTGGTCGTAGCGGAAGAACTCCCCGCTCTCGCGATGGGCCACCACGAGCAGGAACTCGATCTCGGCCACCGCGCGGCCGTCGACCTCCTCGAACTCGAGGCCGTCGACGTCCACCTCCGCGACCAGGACCGTCTCGGCCTTGCCCATCGTCCGCTCGCCCCGGACGTAGTGGGTCATGCGCAGGGGGATCCCGTCCTCGGCCCAGGGTGAGTCCAGGGCCGCCTGCACCTCGGGGTCGACATCGTCCCTCGGCCTGACCCGGGTCTCTCCCTCGGGGGACGGCGCGTAGTAGCCCTTGCGGGCCCGGACCTTCAGGCCCTTGCCCTCCTTCAGCTCGACCTCGATCCTGCGGAACTTTCCGTCGCGAGCGGTGTTGGTGGAGTTGTAGCCGAGGAGGTAGTAGATCCGCGTCTCCCGGGCGATGCGCTCGATTCCCCGGTCGAGGTCGTTCGTGTTCTTCACGGTGAAGCCCCCGCTGTCGTCGGCGAGGTTCTCGGATCCGTCGTCCAGCGAGCTCATGGCGGCCATGGTGAAGCCGATGTCCCGTTCGGGCTGCGGGGGCCCGAACTGCGCGGAGAACTCCACGGGCATCCCCTGGAGGCCGCGGGCGTTGACGAAGTAGATCGCCGCGTTGGCCCGGCGTGAGGCCTCGTTCACCTGCCGGAAGTCGGCCAGGTTGGGGTCGTAGACGAAACCCTCCGACAGCAGGATGACGGACTTGCGGCCCGGAACGCGGCCGAGGCCGTTGAGGACCCGCTCCAGCGTCTCCATGGTGACCTGGCTCCGGCTACGGGTCTCGAAGTACGTCTCGGTGGCGCGGTTGCTCACGTAGGGATCGATGGAGGTCGTGAGGAACGGGTCCTCGGTGTCCCCCGGGCTCTCCATGACGATGCCGAGGTCGCGGTAGCGCTGCCAGACCCGCCGGGCCACCTGCTCGTCGTGATAGACGTGGATGCGCATGGCCTCCCAGTCGGTCATGCGCTCGAGGGAGATGTCGAAGATGCGGCGGGCCACGATCCGGTCGAGGATCCCGATCAGCTTGTCGCGGCCCGACTCCATCCGCGCCGTCCACCACGCGTCCCCCGAGGTGGCCACGAGGGTCACGTAGTCGCCCTCGCGGACCCCGTTGGTCAGGAAGCTGGCCACCGCGGCCTTGGCGTCCCGCTCCCGCTGCGGCGTGAGGTGCACGTCGTCGACCACGATCACGAAGGTCCGGCCCTGCCGGGCCGTGGGCTCGGTGTTCTTCGAGACCCGGGGCGGCGCCGCCGGCCGGGGCGCGGGCCGGTCCGGCAGGGCCACGGCCTCAAAGCTGACGACGGTCTGGGGAACGCCGTCCTCGGTCACCGTCAGATCGTCCGGGCCGAGACCCGCGACGGGGTTCCCCTCCTTGTCGACGACCACGAGGTCGACGATGACCTGCTCGACCTCGGCCTCGAACCGGGCGGGCGGCGCCTCCTCCTCCGTCGGTGAGCCCGCCGGGGGGACCGGGGGCCGTCTCCTGGGCGAGGAGAGCGGCGGCCCCCACCGGAGTCAGCAGAGCGAACGTGAGCGCGAGGCCGAGGGTCTTCACACTGAGAGTCTATCTCAGCGCTCGTCGTGACCCGGTTCGGCACGCCATCTGTGCGAGCCCGGGTCGGCCGAGGCTGGATCCTTCCCGAGCGAGGGGTGTCTGGGCACCACATCCTCGTCGGTGCTCGGCACCAGGCCGTCCTCTCGCGCCGGGGCGACCCGCGATCACTGCTTCTTCAGAGCGTCGAGCAGCCCCTGGGCCGTGGCCAGGTTCTGCGCGTTCTCGGGGTTCGAGGCCACGTACGCCTCGAGGTGCTCGATCGCCTCGGGGGCCTTGTCCTGCCCGACGAGGAGGGTCCCGAGATAGTAGTGGGCCTCCATCGCCGGCGGATCGGCGGCGAGGGCGGCCTCGAAGGCCCCCATCGCCTCGTCGGTCTTTCCTTCCTTCAGCAGGAAGATCCCCTGGTTGAACTGGGCGGTGCCGTCGGCGGGGTTGTCGCTGGCGGCCCGGCTGACCAGCTCCTTCGCCTTCTCCTCCTGCCCGGACTGCTCGTAGATCTTGACGAGGGCGGCCACGAAGTCCGGCTCCCCGGGACGCAGCTCCAGGGCGGCCAGGAAGCTCGCCTCGGCCTTCGCCCAGTCCTTCTGCTGCGCGTAGATGAAGCCCAGGTTCCGGTAGACCTCGAGAATGCCCGGGTGGGCCCGGTTGATCTCCTCGAAGACCGCCGCCGCGTCCTCCAGCCGGCCGGCCTGGGTGTGCTCGACCCCCTTCGCGAACATCTCACGCACGACCTCCTCCCCCGATCCCGGCTGCTGGACGGCAGCCTGCGCGGGCAGGAGCTCGATCTTCTCGATGTCCGTCGCCATCCCGATCCCGATGCGGGCCTGGATGCTCCGGCTCTCGTAGCCGTCCCTGGAGACGGTGATCCGGTAGGCCCCGGGGCTCAGCCCGACCTGGATGTACTCGCCCTTCTTGTTGGTTCGGAGCTCGAATCGGGGTCCGCCGTCGGGGGAGTCGAAGACGACGGTGGCCTCGGGGATCCCCTTCCCTTCGGCATCGACCACCTTGCCGCGAGCTCCGCCGGTCTGGGCCTGTGTCGGGGGGGCGAGAAGGGTGAGGCTGGCCAGCAACCCGGCCGCGACGAGCGTGTGTCTCATGGGTGTCTCTCCTCGAACGATCCCGGCGGAGGCGCGCCCCGCCCGCAGGGCCGGGGGGCGATGCCGAGCAGGGGAGGATTATATTCCGCGGGCCGGGGAGGACCGTCATGCCGAGACCGGCGGCCCTCGGCTTCGCGGCCGTTGCAGTGGCGGTAGACTGACCACGATGGAGCGAGGGACGACTCTGCAGGTCAGAGCGACGGGCGGGTGGCTCGTGGCCTGCCTGATGCTCGCGCTCGTCCCCTCCCCGGTCTGGTCGCGAGGATCCCGCCCGCCACCTCGATCGGGCCCGGTCCTCGCTCGAGGCGGGGGATCTGCAGGCGGCGCAGGCCTCCCTCGAGGCCTACGTCGAGCGGGTCCCGGGCGAGCGCGGACAGCTGGCTGAACCTCGGGCTCGTGCGCTTCGCCCGCCAGCGGTTCGACGGGGCCGCCACCGCGCTCCAGCGGTCGGTGGAGCTGGACCCCGCCCAGCCCCGGGGCTTCAAGATGCTGGGACGGGTCGAGACCGCGAGGAAGAGGCCTGCCCAGGCCGAGCGCGCCTTTGCGGAGGCCGCCCGGCTCGACGAGAGTGACCCTGAGGCGCGTTACCTCCTGGGGCGGCTCTACCAGTCGGAGGGGCGCCTGGTGGAGGCAGCCCGCTTCCTCGAGGCCGCGGTGGAGCGTGACCCGGGCTCGGCGCGGGCCCTGGCCTTCCTGGGCTCGGTGCAGTACGGGCTCGGCGACCCCGCCCGGGCCGAGGAGCTGCTGCGCCGGGCGGTCCGCGTCACCGAGGCGTCGGCGGCGCCGGAGGCCGTCCCCCACCTCGAGCTCGGGGTCCTCCTCCAGCGCACGGGCCGCCTCGAGGAGAGCGTGGCCCAGCTGCGGCGGGCCGTCCAGCTCGAGGCCTCGCACGCCGGGGCACACTTCGAGCTGGGGCGGAGCCTCCACCGGCTGGGACGCCTGGACGAGGCCGCCGTCGCGCTCCGGGCCGCTCTCGCCCTCGACGAGGCCGACCCCCGCGTCCACTACCTGCTGGGCCGGGTCTGCTACGAGCAGGGCGACCGCGCCTGCGGGGACCGGCACATGGCGCTCTCGGAGAGGCAGCGGGGCCGTTGAGGGTGGCGCGGCGGGTCTGGCTGGCGGTCGTGGGGCCTCTCGTGCCGGCCCTCTTGTCTCGGCGCCGGCCCGCTCCGCCCCTCCCCCATCCACTTCGCCGACGTCGCCGCGGCGGCCGGCGTTCGTCACGTGGTCCGGAACTCCGAGACCCCCGAGCGGTACCAGATCGAGCCCATGATCGCGGGGGTGGCGCTGTTCGACTACGACGGCGACGGGCGCCTCGACATCTACGTCTGCAACGGGGCCACGATCCCCGGTCTCGAGAAGACCGGCGAGGCCCTCTGGAACCGCCTGTACCGCAACCGCGGCGACCTTGCCTTCGAGGACGTCACCGAGGACGCGGGGGTGGCCGGGGCCGGCTACTCCATGGGTGCCGCCGCGGGCGACTACGACAACGACGGCCACGTGGACCTCTACGTCACCGGGGTCAACCGCAACACCCTGTACCGCAACCGCGGCGACGGCACCTTCGAGGACGCGACCGCGCGGGCCGGGGTGGAGGGCACCCTGGAGGGCCACGGAAAGGCCTGGGCGGTCGGGGCGGGCTGGCTCGACCACGACCACGACGGGGACCTGGACCTCCTCGTGGTCAACTACTGCGTGTGGAGCGTGGACCTGGACCAGCGCTGCGGCGCCCCCAAGCCGGGCTACCGCACCTACTGCCACCCGGACATGTACGACCCCCTGCCCAACATCCTCTACCGCAACGAGGGCGACGGCTCCTTCACCGACGTCTCCGCGGAGTCGGGGATCGGGGCCCACCTGGGCAAGGGCATGGGCCTGGCCTTCGCCGACTACGACGCCGACGGCTGGCTGGACGTGTTCGTCTCCAACGACGCCTGGCGCAACTTCCTCTTCCGCAACCTCGGCGACGGCCGCTTCGAGGAGACCGGACTCTACGCCGGGGTCGGCTACATCGACGCGGGGCGGCCCGTCTCGGGCATGGGCGCGGACTTCCGCGACTACGACGGCGACGGGTGGCCCGACATCTTCATGACCGCGCTCAGCAACGAGACCTTCCCCCTCTTCCGGAACGCGGGCAACGGCATGTTCCGGGACGAGACCTTCGGGAGCCTCCTCGGGGGGCTGACCCTCCCCTGGGGCGGCTGGGGCGTGGGCATGGTCGATCTGGACAACGACGGCTGGCTCGACCTCTTCACCGCGGGGGGCCACGTCCAGTCCAACGAGGAGCTGTACTCGAGCCGCTCGTCACGGCAGTCCAACCGGGTCTTCCGCAACCTCGGCGACGGCACCTTCGGAGACGTGACCCCCGGGGCGGGAGAGGACTTCCAGCAGGTGGGGCTGCACCGGGGCGCTGCCTTCGGGGACCTGGACGACGACGGCCGGATCGACGCCGTGGTGACTCGCCTGAACGAGCCGGTGGAGGTCTTCCACAACCAGACGGAGAACGCGGGCCACTTCCTGTTGCTCAGGCTGATCGGGAGCCCGCGCCAACCGCGACGGCCTCGGGGCCTCGGTCCGCCTGGTCCTGCCGTCCGGCCGCGCCCTGGTCCGCCACGCCACCACCGCCGTGGGCTACGGCGGCTCCAGCGACCCGCGGGTCCACTTCGGCCTGGGCGAGGAGGACCGGGTGGAGCGACTGGAGATCACCTGGCCCGGGGGCCCTACCCAGGTCCTCGAGGACGTCCCGATCGACCGGGTCCTGGTCGTCCGGGAAGAGACGGACGCGACGCCGTCATCCTGAGTCGCGTCATCACGGTCGGGAGGGCAGGCGCCGCAGCAGCTCTCGTGCCTCGCGGGCGGCGGGCTCGGGAAGCGAGCCCTTCAGGGCGCGGTTGAGGGCCGCCCGGGCGCCCTCGGCATCCCTCCGCTGGATGGCCAGCTTGCCTTCGAGGAAATCGAGCATCGGGTCCCGAAGCTCGTGGCTCCGGGCCTCGTCGAGCGCCGCCTGGGCGTCGTCGAGCCTCTTCGCGCAGCATCAGGTCGACGAGGTTCGCCGCGGCGTCGTGCGCCGGGGGTTGATGGCGAGGCTCCGCCTCCAGGCCCCTCGCCTCTCGCCTTGCCACGGAGAGCAGGCCAGGCCGAGGTTGAAGTGGGCCTCGGCGTTGCCGGGGCGATCTCGGTAGCCCGCCTCAGCGGTTCGACCGCCCGCGCCGGCTGGCCCGCCATGAGACGACACGAGCCGAGCAGGACGAGGGCGGAGATGTTCCGGGGCGAGCGCTCGATCACCCCGGCCAGGATCCGCTCCGCCTCCGAGAAACGTCCGGCGCCCAGGAGCCCCAGGGCGCGGTTGATCGAGTCGAGATCGCGGATGGCCCGCTTGGGGTCCGGGAGCTGGTCGTCACTGCGGGAGGCCCCCGCGGGTGTGGTGACGTACCCGAGAGCGGCCAGGCGAGCGAGCCTCTCCGAGCCCTCCGGGTCCGATGCGTCCAGCGGGCTGCGAAGGTCCTCGGTGACCTGGTCGCGCCACAGGCTTCTGAGCCGATCCCGCTCCTCGGGTCGCTCCGGCGCGAGGTTCCGCCCTTCTCCGGGGTCGCGGGTCAGGTCGTAGAGCTCCGGCTCGGGCGCCCCGATCCACTTGCGCCTCCCGTCGGTGAGGCCGGCGAGGGGGGCCCAGCCGAACGAGTTGAAGCCGTACTCCGACTCCAGGGGGAGCCAGCGGGCAGCGGCGGGTGCGCCCTCCACGAGTCCGGTGAGGGAGCGACCATCCAGGTCCGCGGAGGAGCGGGCGCCCGATCAGGTCGAGGAGCGTGGGCACGACGTCCACGAGCGAGACCGGCTCGCTCACCCGCGCGCCGGCGGGCCGTGAGCTCGCGCCGCAGTGGCCCGACCTGCTCGTCGACGTAGGCGATCTCGCCGTCGTAGGGAGAGGATCGGTATCGCTCGGAGAAAGGCGCCGGCGGCTCGTAGTCGGCGTGGGTATCGAAGTAGTGGACGAACAGGAAGAAGGGTGGCGTGAGACCGCGGGCCGCGGAGACCGCCCGGTCCGTCACCGCGGTGGCAGTGCGCTCCGCGATCTCCAGGCGCTCGCCGCTCACCGCGTCGTCGTACTCGGCGAAGCCCCGATCGAGCCCGAACTGCCGGTCCAGCACGGCCGCGGCGACCACCGCCGCCGTGTCGTAGCCGGCCTCCGGCAGGCGCCCGCGAGGGTCTCGGGCCCCTCGGGCAGGCGGTAGAGGCCGTTGTCGCGCACGCCGTGGTGGTGGGGGAGGAGCCCGGTCAGGAGCGACGCGTGGGCGGGCAACGTGACGGGCACGGGCGTGAGGGCGGCGTCGAACACGACCCCCTCGCGCGCCCAGCGGTCGAGGTTCGGCGTGGAGGCCGCCGGGGACCCGTAGCAGCCGAGGTGGTCCGCACGGGTGGTGTCGAGGCTGATCAGCAGGATCGAAGGCGCCCCGGAGAGACGTCGGGATTCCATGGTCTCCGAAGCGCCGCGGGTCTCGTGCTTCCCCGGCGTTCCGCCCGCACAGGCGAGCAGACCGATGGCTCCCATGACCGTGGCCACCAGCGTCGCCCCGCGTGTCACCGCCGCGTCCCCCGGGCCACCTCGCTCTCGCGGGCGCGGAGCCACTCGATCTGCTCGGCGGCCTCGGCCTCGAGGCCCTGCATCTGGTAGAGGCGCACCAGGAGACCCCGCGGCTCGCGGAGGTCCGGCGACAGCGCCACGGCCCGCTCGGCCTCGGCCTGGGCCGCAGCGACCTCGCCCTCGTGGTGGAGGATGCGGGCCTTCCAGTAGTGGAGCAGACCCGATTCCGGCCTCCGGGCGAGGGCGCCCTCGATCTTCGCGAGCGCCGTCGCCAGGTCGCCGGCGCTGAAGGCGTACTCGGCGTGGCCGAGGAGAAGCTCCCAGTCCCCCGCCACCTCGGGGTCGGCCGAGAGCTCCCGGAACAGTCGCTCGGCCTCCGGAAGGCGCCCGAGCTTCACCAGGCTGCGCGCCCGGAGGATGCGCGTCTCCGGGTCTCCGGGTCGCAGAGCCAGACAGCGGTCCAGCGCCTCCAGGGCCTGCTCGTGGTAGCTGTGGCGGAAGCGGAGCCGGGCGAGGACGGACCAGGACTCCCAGTCCCCGGGCTCCTCCTCCGTCAGGCGGCGCAGGAGCTCGTCGGCCCGCAGGAACTCGCCGAGCTCGGTCAGGGAGTGGGCCAGGGCCAGGCGCGCCATGCGGTCGGAGGGGGCTGCCTGCACCGCCCGCTCGAGAACGGGGCGGGCCTCGGCCGGGCGCTCGAGGGCGTTCAGCGACATGCCCAGGCCGGCGAGGGCCCGGCCGTCGTCGGGCTGCGCCTCCAGGGCGGCGCGGAAGCGGGAGGCCGCGGCCTCGAAGTCGCCGCCCTGGTACTCGCAGGCCCCGAGGCGCACCAGGATCTGAGGGTCCCCGGGGGTGATCTCGAGGAGGCGGCGGAACCGGGGCGCGGCCTCGCCGAAGCGCCCGGCGGCCAGGTACGCCTGGCCGAGGACCTGGAGGATCGCCGCGTCCCCGGGGACCCGCTTCTCGGCGGCTTCGAGGTGGGGCACGGCCTCGTCCGGTCGGCCGAGGTTCAGGAGCGAGGCCCCGAGGCGGAGCCGCAGCGCCGGGCTCTCGGGGTCGTCTTGCAGCAGGGCGCGATAGGCCGCGGCGGCCTCGGCGTACCGCTGCGCGGCGAACATCCGGTCGGCCTCCGCCGGGTCCACACCCGTCGCCGCGAGCAGCAGGGCGAGGGCGGCGGAGGTCCCGATCATCGCTCGACCTCCCCGGTCTCTTCGGGCGGCTCCTCCACTTCGACGATCCGATTGGGCGCGAGACCGGCCAGGTGCTGGACCCGGCCGCTCGGCCACCGGATCTCGACGGCGTCGACGCGCTCTGCCGCCCCCAGACCGAAGCGGACGAGGCGCTCGCTGGAGCAGGCGTAGCCCACGCTGGTCGTCGCGTGGTTGTGGAGGGTCCTCCCGTCGGGGAGGGTCAACCGGACCGTGGCGCCCAGACCGTCGTGGTTGCTGGCGGTCCCGGTGAGGGCGAAGGCGATCCAGCTCCCCGGACCGGTGGTGACGTTGTGGAAGAGCCGGGCCGGGGCGTTCAAGGTGCTCACCACGACGTCGACCCGGCCGTCGTTGTCGAAGTCGGCGAAGGCCGCACCGTGGTGGTGTCCACTGAGCTGGAGCGCCTCGCCCGCCTCGCCCGAGACGTCCCGGAACCGCGCGCCGCCCTCGTTGCGGAAGACCCGGTTGCGGAGCTCGGAGCGTCCCACGAAGCGCTCCTGGCCCGGGAAGTGGGAGGCGGCGAAGAAGAGGTCCTTCCCGCCGTCGTTGTCGAAGTCGTACGCGCCGAGGCTCCACCCCGTGAGCTGGAGCGTGGCCACGGCGAGCCCGGACCGCACCGTGGCGTCCTCGAACCAGAGGCGGGCGTCGCCCCGGTTGCGGTAGAGCTGAAAGGAGTCGTTCACCATCCCGGACACCACGATGTCCGGCCGGCCGTCCTCGTCGAGGTCCCGGAAGTCCGCCCCCATGCCGGCGATGGGGGTCCCGTTCTCGCGCAGGGCGACGCCGGCCTCGAAGCCCACCTCCTCGAAGGTTCCGTCTCCCCGGTTGGCGAAGAGGAAGTGCCGCACCGAGTCGTTGGCCACGAAGACGTCGGTGAAGCCGTTGCCGTCGAAGTCGGCGAAGGCCACCCCCATGCCCTTCCCGATCTCCCTCCCCACTCCGGAGGCGGCCGAGACGTCGGAGAACGTCCCGTCACCGTTGTTGCGGAACAGCTGGTTCGGGAGGCCGGCGTAGAGGTCGGGGTGGCAGTGCTGCCGGTAGCCGGGCGACCCGCAGCGGGGCTCGGTGACCGCGTCCCACTGGACGTAGTTCGAGACGAACAGGTCGAGCCAGCCGTCGTTGTCGTAGTCGAGCCAACCGGCCGAGATCGACCACGGGGGACCGGTCTCCGCCTTCGGGTCGCCGGCCAGGCCCGCCTTCCCGGTCACGTCCTCGAAGGTGCCGTCGCCCCGGTTGCGATAGAGGACGCTCTCGTGGACGCCGGCCACGAAGATGTCCGGGGCGCCGTCGTTGTCGTAGTCGGCGGTGGCCACGGCCATGGAGTAGCCGTGGCCGGCGAGTCCCGCCTTCTCGGTGACGTCGGTGAAGGTGAGGTCGCAGTTGTTGCGGAAGAGACGGTTGTGGAACTCCGGGCCCTCCTTGCGGAGGGACGAGATCCGGGCGCCGTTGGCGAAGAAGACGTCGGTGCACCCGTCGCCGTCGTAGTCGAGGGCGGCGACGCCGGCGGGCATCAGCTCGACCTGGCTGAAGTCTCCGGTGGCCCCGTTGCTCAGGACGAAGTCGAGTCCCGCCGGGCGGGAGATCTCCTCGAAGCGGATCGGGCTCGCCAGGACGGACGAGCACCCGCCCACGAGGAGCAGGCCGAGCGACGCGATGCGAGATGTCCGGAGGTTCCCCAGGGCCGCCTCACGAGAACGACAAGTACGAGCCTCCTCGTCAGACTAGGTCTCGGACGAAGGGGCGTCAACAAAGGCCCTGCAGCGCCGGGGGTCGGCGGCGAGAAACGAAAACGAGGGGCCGGCCACAGCGGCCGACCCCTCGCCGGAAGAGAGAACGTCAGACGCCTAGAACTCGAAACGCAGGCCGATCTGCCCCTGGCGGGGCTGGCCGGTGGTGCTCGATCACGTAGCCGAAGTTCTCGGCTGCCGATGTTGGTCACGGGGTTCGAGTAGTAGTGGCGGTTGAACAGGTTGAGCAGCTCGAACCGCACCTGGAGGCGGTAGCGGTCGCCGAAGGTCCAGTTCTTCAGGAAGCCCAGGTCCTCGCCGGAGAACCCGAAGCCGCGTTGCTGCTCGAAGCGGCCCGGGCCCTGGCCGAACGCGCCGTAGGCGGGGTTGGAGTAGTTTGCCCCGTTGAAGTACTGGTTGCCGGCGGCCGTGGGGTTGGACGCGTCGTAGTTGCCGCTGAACATGGGTGCAGTAGTCGCCGTTGGGGTCGGCGTTGACGTAGATCGGGTAGCCCCAGGCCTGGTACCAGTTGTTGGAGGTGATCCGAAGGGGCAGACCCGTCTGGTAGCGGAAGATGAAGCTCACCTGCCACCCGCCGAAGACGGCGTCCAGGAAGCCACCCTGGTCCATCCACCTCCGCCCCTGGCCGAAGGGCAGCTCCCAGGCCGCGTAGCCCTTGAAGATGTGCGTCCGGTCGTTGACGCCGATCACGTTGGCCTCGAAGTCCAGGCCCGCGGGGCTCACGTCCTGAATGGGCCCCGACCCACCACGTCTCCTGGAAGCCGCTCCCGTGGTTCCCGTGGCTCTTGGCATAGGTGTAGGACAGGTTGGCGGCGAACCCGTTGGACATGCGCTTGACGAGGGTGGCCTGCAGGGCGTTGTAGTCCGCGCGACCCGTAGGGCGAGCCCACGAAGATCTGCGGCGGTGGCCCAGGCCTCCGCCACCGTGGGGTAGGGGTTCAGCGCCATGAAGGCGAAGTTCGAGAAGCCCGGATAGGGGTAGGGCACGCCGGCCGCGGCTGCGGACTGAGGCTCGCTGACCCAGGCCCACTCGTTGCCGGCCTGGGTGAGTGCTGCGTGACGCCGTCCATGTCCGGCTGGGCGCGCTCGAGCTCACCGGAGTTCATGCCGCTGCTCCGGGTCCCGATGTAGCTCGCGCCGACCACGAGGTCGTTCGTCAGCTCGTACTCGAACCCGGCGTTCCACTGCTGGATCCGTCCGGAGCTCAGGCCGTCCTTGTTGTAGCTGACCGGGCCCCACTGCATGTAGTTGGGGTCCTGCGCACCCGGGGGGATCTCCACGCCGGGATAGCCGCCGTCCCAGTTGAAGACGGGCCGGCCCTGGCCGATCGTGTCCACCCGGTTGGAGCCGCGGAAGCCCGGGGCGAAGCCGTAGGGCACGCCCGACCAGTAGTCGGCCCCGATGGGCTGGTAGAAGATCCCGTAGGCCGCCCGGACGACGAGCTTCGGCGTCGGGCGTGTAGGTGAAGCCGACGCGGGGGCCGAACTGCGCCCAGTCGCGATCGCCCTCGAAGGTGGTGTCGCCGACTGGTGGCGTAGACCATCGCGCCGGGGATCCGTGGTCACCGGGTTGATCTCGGTGGTGCTGAACTCGGCCCAGTGGCCGTTCTTCTCCCGCCACGGGCCCGGTGGTCTCCCAGCGCAGGCCGAGGTTGAGGGTCAGGTTGTCGCTCAGCCGCCAGTCGTCCTGGGCGTAGAGCGCGAGGTAGTTCCGGTGGCCGAACAGGTCGCCGTCGGTCTCCTGGCTCGCGCTGGCGACCTCGCCCAGGAGCATGCTGGCGAAGCCGAAGCCGACCTGGTTGGACCAGGGCTGGCCGGGCACCCCGGTCGTGTCGGGGCTGAAGTTGAAGCTGTACACACCGGTGTTCGTCGTGCTGTCGATGCCCTGCTGCCGGTACTCACCGCCGAACTTGAACATGTGCTTGCCGGTGACCCAGCTCAGGCTGTCGCTGAGGATCCAGGTCTTGCCTTTGTAGTAGGAGTTCGCCTCGTAGCCGATCCGGGTGGTCTCGACCCCGTTGACTGCGCCGCCGAACTGGATGTTGGGGAAGTTGTTCTTGCCTATGTCCCCGAAGCCCAGCTGCGTCGGCCAGTTGGTGTCCTGGTACTGGGTGCCGGCGATGCTCGGGTTGTTGAACGTGCTGTACGTGAGGTTCGCCACGTTGATGACGTTGGGAGAGACCGTCCAGCTGTGGCTGACGCGGAACTGCCGGGTGCCCACGTCCTGGAGGCGCGCGCGGGAGAGCGGGCCGCCCATGTCGCCGGTCGCGTTGGGGTCCCAGATCCCGCCCGAGTCCACCAGGGTACGCGGTCGCTGGGTCCAGATGAACGAGCTCGTGAGGACGCTGGCGTTCGAGAAGCGGTGGTTCACCTTGGCGCTGATCTGGTGCTGCTTGAAGCTGGGGTCGTTGTAGTAGGTGAGGGCCGAGTTCTGCGAGACCCGGTCGATCTGGGGCAGGTAGCCCTGCCGGTAGATGTCGACGATCTGCCGGCCCACGCTGCTGAAGCGGTCCTGGGGGATCACGTTGCCGGGGAAGACGGTCCCCGTCGCGGGATCCACGATCGCTCCGGGGTAGATGGGGTTGCCCGCGGCGTCGGTGCCCAGGGGGGCGGCGCCGGTCTGGAGCAGCTCGCCGAAGTCGCCGCCCAGCATCCGCTCGGTGGGCACCGTCTGGCTGAAGCCCCCGAGCAGGAAGCGGGACTGCTGGTACTCCTCGACGGCCAGGTAGAAGAACGTCTGGTCCTTGATGATGGGGCCGCCCAGGCTGGCGCCGGCCACGTACTGGCGGTCGCGGGCGCGCTCGTACTCGCCCGCGTTCTCGGGGTCGCTCCCGGCCAGGTAGTTGTTCTGCCAGGTGTTGGCGTTCAGGGCCTCGTTCTTCAGGAAGCCGTACACGCTGCCGCGGAACTGGTTCGTCCCCGACTTGAGGGAGAACTGGAAGACCCCGCCCCCGGTGCGGCCGTACTCGGCGGGGATCCCGCTGGTCTGGATCGTGAACTCCTCGACCGCCTCCATGGGGGGGCTGGACTCGCCGATGTGCCCCCCGATCTGGATGACCGCCGAGGTGCCGTCGAGGACGACCTCCTTCATGAACGGAGCGGACCCGTTGATCCGGGACTCCCAGTTGTTGCCCTCCACGCTCGGCACGATGGCGTAGGCGAAGTTCTCGAGGGCCCGGCCTCCGGAGACGCTGAGGGGCAGGTCCGTCACGATCTCGTTCGTCATCGAGGTGCCGATCTCGGGATTCGAGGTGTTCAGCAGGGCGGTGTCCGCGGTGACGGTGACGGCGTCCTGGAGCGTGCCCACGGTCAGGGTGTGGTCCAGGGTGACGGCCTCGGCGAGGCCGATCTTGATGCCCTCCTGGGTATAGGGCGTGAAGGCGGTGAGCGAGAAGCTCACGGAGTAGGTGCCGAGGGGCAGGTTGCGGAGCGAGTACAGCCCCTCGTTGTTGGTCGTTGCCACCGTGACGGCGTTGGTGCCGGTGTTCGTGGCGGTGACCGTCACGCCGGGCACGGCGGCGCCGCTCTCGTCCTTGACGAGGCCGCTGATGGTGCCGGACCCGGACTGCGCCTGCGCCGCGGCCGCCATCACGAACATGAGAGCGACACACAGGACGACCCAGCGCATCTTGGGCGTTCTGCTACACATCGTCTGACCTCCCTGGATTTGTGGAGAAATGACTGCGCCCCCGGGGACGGGAGCAGGATACCCAGCCCGGGGGATTGGCGGGGCTGGCCTCGTGGCCGCGATGTGAGTCAGGAGGGCGCGCGTTGAAGATCCGCTTCAGCATCATGACCTTCGCCACTTGTGGCGAGAAAGGCTGCTCAGGGTGCCCCCCCGGTCAGCAAGCGCTTTCTCACTGCCCGGCATGGTAGGTGGCCCCTCGGGAGCCTGTCAACAAGAAATGGACTCCAGCTCGTTGGATCGGCTAAATCCACTGTCTTGAATCGCATTTGCCGAGCCGGCGGGATTGCCGAAGAATCGGAGGCCCAAGCACTTGACCTGTCGTGGTAGTCTGGCTCCGCGGGGAAAGCGCTTACGCAATGAAACCGCTCACTCATGGAATTGGAGTGCCCGATACGGGAGAAACAGGGGGATACCGTCTCGACGCGGGACTCGGGAGGGCGGTCTCACGAGGGGAGAGTCCGCCGTCCGGGCCCGGACAGGGAGGTCGAAGATGCCCGTGACTCTCGACAAGGTCGCCAAGCGAGCGGGCGTGTCCGCGGCCACGGTGTCCCGCGTGCTGAACGACACCGGCCGCGTGGGCGAATCCACCCGGGCCCGCGTGCTCCGGGCGGTGAAGGAGCTCCAGTACCACCCGAACCTCGCCGCGCGGACCCTCGCCCACGGCCGCAGCCGCACCCTCGGTCTCATCGTGTCCAACCTCAGGAACCCCTTCTTCCTCGACATCTTCCAGGCCCTGGAGAGCGACGCGCACGAGCGCGGTCTCGAGGTGGTGGTGGCCAACACCGACTACGAGCCGCGACAGCTCCTGACCCACGCGAGCCTCATGCGGGGACGAAGGCTGGCCGGCCTCGCACTGATCGTGTCGGAGACGGACCCCGGCCTGCTCGAGATGCTCGCGGACTCCAAGATGCCGCTGGTGTTTCTCGACGAGCGCGTGGCGGCGGCCGACTTCGTCAACATCACCGTGGACTACGCCGGCGGCACCCGGCGGGTCGTGGAGTACCTCTACTCCCTGGGCCACCGGCGCCTGGCCTTCGTCGGGCATCACACCGCCCTCGAGCCCCTCGACGTCCGGCGACGCACCTTCCTCGAGACCGTCCAGAGCTGCTGCTCGAGCGCCGAGTCCACCACGGTGGCCGACGAGGACAGCCCCCACGGCGGGCTCCGCGCCACGCAGCACCTGCTGAGAACGGGGTTCGGGCCCACGGCCATCGTGTGCGTCAACGACTTCATGGCTCTCGGCGTCCTGAAGGCCCTCCGCCAGCGGGGGCTGCGGGTGCCGCAGGACGTGTCGGTCGTGGGCTGCGACAACATCAGCCTCTCCGAGTTCGCGTCGCCGCCGCTGACCACCGTCAACATCCCCCGCGACCGGATCGGCCACGCCATCAGCGAGGTGCTGATGCCCTCGGACGGGAATCGGGCCCCTGGCGGCCGCACCATCGAGATCGAGCCGGAGTTGCTCATCCGGGATTCCACGGGTCAGCCCCCGCGCGAGAGTCGTCCGGCGGCGCCACTGGCCGGGACCGCCAGCGCCTGAAGGAGCCCAGATCGGGAGGGCCACCATGACGCACTCGTTCCGCGCGTTCCTTCTCTTCGCGGCGCTCGCCGCCCCTCCCGTCAGCGCCGCCGACCACTACGTGGACTGCCGCGCCGGCGACGACGCGAGGGACGGTCTCTCACCGGAGGCGGCCTGGGGGAGTCTCGAGAGGGTCGGCAAGACCACCTTCTCTCCCGGGGACTCCATTCTCCTCCGCCGGGGAACGAGGTGCCTGGGCGCACTCTCCCCGAAGGGCTCGGGCGCTCCGGGGAGCCCGATCCGCCTGGGCGCCTACGGAGATGGCCCCCTGCCCGTCGTCGACGCCGCGGGGGCGGTGGCGGCGGTGGGGTTGTTCAACCAGCACCACTGGCACATCGAGAGCCTCGAGGTCACCGGGGGGAACCCCTATGGCATCCACGTCTCGGGAGACCAGGGCATCCTGAAGCACTTCCGGATCCGCAACGTCGTGGTCCACGGTGTCACCGGTGAGGTCGAGACCAAGCTGTCCGGCCTGGTGGTCGTGAACGGAGGCGGGGGAGGCCAGACCTTCGAGGACGTCGTCATCGACGGCGTGACGGCCTACGACACCACCCAGTGGGCGGGCATCATGGTGAACGGCGCCGCCCGGGCGGACAAGGGCGTTCGGGCGACGAACGTCACCATCCGCAACTCGATTGTGCACGACGTCTACGGTGACGGGATCGTGCTCTTTCAGGTCGAGGACGGCCTGATCGAGAAGAGCGTGGCCTGGCGCACCGGGCTGCAGCCGACCCAGACCATCGGGACCCCCAACGGGATCTGGACCTGGCGCTGCCGCCGCTGCGCCGTCCAGTGGACGGAGGGCTTCTTCATCGACTCACCGGGCGTGGACGGGGGTGTCTACGACATCGACTGGGGCAACGACGACAACGTGGTCCAGCACAACTTCGGCCACGACGCCATGGGCTACTGTGCCTCGGTCTTCGCCGCCGGCGGTGAGGTGACGACCAACAGCGTCGTCCGCTACAACGTGTGCGTCAACAACGGCCGGAGCCCCAAGCTGGCCCTGCGCCAGGGGGACCTGTACATCTCCACCTGGGAGAACGGAAAGCTCGACGGCGTCCGCATCCACCACAACTCCTTCTACTGGAACCCCCCCATCGACGCGCCCGCCCTGCTGATCGATCACGCCGACTTCGCCGGCGAGCGGCCCAACGTCTTCCAGGACAACCTCATCTACTCCACCGTTCCCCGCATGGTCCGCAGCAACGACGGGCTGCGGCTCGATCACAACCTGTACTGGTACACCGGAGAACGAGCTCCGCGGTGGAGCTACGGGGGGCGCGACTACGAGGGCTTCTCCGCCTACCGCCACGGCGGCGGGCAGGACGCGGCGGGCCTCCTGGCCGACCCGAGGCTGACAGCCACCCTCCGGCTCGGCCCGGGCTCGCCGGCGATCGATGCCGGGGCGAGCCTTCCCGACACCGGGGAAGGCGCCCACGACGCCTACGCCACCCCGGTGCCCCAGGGCGGTGCCCCCGACATCGGGGCCGTCGAGCAGGCGCCTTCGGCGGCGACCGGCGTCGTTCCTGCCGTCGAGCAGTTCCGCGGCCGCTGGGCCCTCGTCTCCCACCTCGGCGTCGACGACGCGTCTCGATCCCAGCTGGTCTTTCTCCAGAGCGCCCTCGAGCAGTATGGAGAGAGGGGGCTGGTGGTGGCGGTAGCCCTCCACGGCGACGTCCCCGGCAACCTGGCCCGGGATTGGAACCTGGGCCGCATCCGGTCTCTGGAGGCGTCGTCGGCACCCGTCGAGGCCCTGCCGACCACGCTCCTCGTGGCCCCCGACGGCCGGGTATCGCGCCGGTGGGAGGGCTTTGCCCCGCCCGCCGACCTGGGACTCACGCTGCGTCGCGCGGTGGGACCGCCGGTGGGATCGCCCGCCGTCGAGCTGCCGGCCGACGGCGCTCCGTGAAGAAGAGGAGGCCGTCCACATCCACCGCCACGTACCGGGCGCAGCGGTAGGGCTGGTCGGCCCACTGGAACCCGTGGGTCCCGATCATCTCGGGCATGGCGTAGGCCTGCGAGGTGCTGTCGAAGTTCTGGCCGCTCCAGGTCTGCTCCGCCCCTTCGAGAAAGACCTCCGGGTAGAGGGTTCTTCCCCGACTCGGCGCGGACGAGCTGAGCTCTCAGTCGACCGGCGCGACGCCCCCCTGGCGGATGCTCGTGCTCGTCCCAGGGGGCGATCTCGTCAGGCGCCAGTAGACGACACCACCGAGGATGGCAACCAGAACGGCCGCAGCCCACGCCGGGATGCCCAAGGCCAGCAGCGCCACCGGCACGCCGAACGCGAGCACGAGAAGGGCGAACCAGAACATCACACGAGGCGCAAGCCTATCCGTCGGGGTAGGGAGGCGCTCACCCATCCAGCCTCCGAGCAAGGCGAGCACAAAGCCTGTCATGACGATGAGGGGCCACGGGCCGGCGGTCGTCTGAACGGCAGAGAGCGGAGGGAAGCCCGCATCCAGCAGAGCAGCTCCCAACGCGGCCATGGGTGGCTCGACGACGGTTCTGCCGGGCGAGAGCAGGCCCACGACGAATCCACCCAGGAAGAAGCTGAAGAGGGCAAAGCCAAGGAAGAGCGCTTGATGGAAGACCAGGGGCTCAACGCCCGCGCCGAACACTCGGCCGGCGCCCGCCAGTAGCAGCTGCGAGCCGTAGATGAAGACGACACCTACCAGGACCCAACGCCATCTGATCTCACGCATGCTCTTCTCCCTCCGCCTCGCGCTCGACGAGTTCTGGGGTGTCACAACGAGCGCACTTCATGACGCGACCTCCGCTTTCGGGGTCCTTGTTCTTGAGGAACGCTGGAGATGCTGCTCGGTGGTCCAGAACCGCAGCAGGCACCCGACACCGCCCAGGTCGAGGAGCGCATCGCTCTCGCGGACGATCTCAACCTCCGCATCCTGTACTTCGGCCAGTCTCACCATCTCCTCCCGCAGATCGGCGGAACGTATTTCCCTTTCTCCGCACTCCGGACACGCGGCTGGATGGTCGGTTCCGTGCACTGCGGCCAGTGCACCACACGCCCCGCATTTCCAGCCCTCCGGGGGCTCGTATGCCTCGGCCATCACCAGCACATCGACCTGACTCTGCCGCAGAGCGTCCAGGGTTGCATCGGTGTCGGCGGCGGCCAGTCCGCCGCGGCGCAGCTCGTCCTTGAGGCGCGCGGCGGTGAGCACCGATTCCTGCTGCTCGTGGTCAATGAAACTCGCCAGCGTGGCGGTCACGACGTCGGCATCCTTGTCGCGACTCGACGCCGCGACGATGTCCACCAGCATGTCGCTCAACCGTTTGGGCAGGCGGCGGCGGAGGCGCGCCACAGCCTCGCTGCTGCCGGCGAGAATGAGGTGGGAGTGCCCACCGCTCGAGACAACCCGCTCGAGGAGCCTGATCTTCTCCTTGGCGAACTTGTCTCCACGATCGCGTCGATGGTTCTGGTAGTGCTCGTGGGACCATATTCGCCCGACTCGCTTGCGCAGCTCAGGGCGCTCCGCCCAGAGGCTCTTGGTCGCCGTTCCGACATCCACCTCGAGGATGCGGGCATGCTCCTCAGTCGTGATTAGCACCACGTATCGGTGGTAGGCGTCCTTGAGCTGCACGAGCGGGTAGATGCTGGGTAACGTAGCGATTGACAGCCTGTTCGGAACCGGCACCTGGAAATGAAGCGCCTGCAGGATCGGGCCATCGATCGCCCGTGAGAAGATGGCCACACCCTTTGTGGATCCTCCAACGGCCGTGCCGAGATGGGCCTCGATCTGCGCCAGAGCCATCTCGAAGGCCTCGCGCTCCGGGGCGTCCAGGGTCGCGCGTAGAGTGCGAACACGTTCATCCAAAGCAGGTCGATAGGTCTGCCGTCCGCCCTCGATATTGACGTAGCAGCTCAGGACTGGCGCCGTGGTTTCATTCACGGCGACGAGCTGGCGAATCGCGAATCTGAGCTCTTCGAGGTTCATGGTTGCCCTTCCTGGGGTCATGCCTGCCCGGTTGCGACCGGTGCCGCCGGCCTCCCCGCCAACGAGTGCCGCCAAGGCACCTGGGCGGCGGCCCCAGCACTCGTCGGCACCGCATTCGTTCGGCTCGGTCGCAAGGTGGTGGACGCCCACCACGGCGGGATGCGTCGCGAGCAGCCCCAATGGCTTCGCGAACCAGCATCGGAACCCTCCCTGCTGAAAGCTAGGGCCGCAGTACGGCAGAGACCAATACTTTCTATCGAGGCAATCCATAGACTGTTTGAATGTAAGATTCCGACATGGAGAGACTCAACTATCAGCATCTCGAGCGTTTCTGGGCCGTGGTCCGCGAGGGCGGCGTCACCCGGGCCAGTCAGAAGCTGCACGTGTCCCAGCCGACGGTCAGCGCCCAGGTACGGACGCTGGAGAGGTCACTGGGGCGAAAGCTGTTCGCTCGTTCGGGCCGCGGCCTTGTCCTCACCGACTTCGGACAAACCATCTACCGCTATGCAGACCAGATCTTCGGTCTCGGTCGCGATCTCAAGCCCACTCTCGCCGGCGGGTCGGCGAGAAACCGCACAAGGGTGTCTCAGCAGCCTGCTCTAGACGAGCTTGACCGGCGATTGGAACCCCTCTGGCTTGGCTGTGAGGACGGAACAATCAACATCGGCCAAGACCTTCTCGGCCGTGTTCCCAATCAAGAATCCCGGAATGCCAGTGCGGCACACCGTGCCCATCACCAGCAGGTCGATCTTCTCGGCCTTCGAGATGCGAGGAATCACCCAATCCGCATTCCCTTTAACAACGTGGACTTTCGCTGTTCCATCTGTGTGTGTCGCCAGCAGCGCATCCAACATGCGCCGATGCCTGTCCGCTTCTCCTCGGACATATTCGCGAATCTCGGCTTCGGAGACCCTTGCTCTCCCGCGTAGGATTGTTTCCCCGAACACGGTCCAAGCATGGACGACGTGCAGCTCCGCGCCATCCTGCTTAGCCAGCGAGGCGGCGAGTTGCGTTATCAACGCGCCTAACGAAACGCGAGCATCTTCCTTCGAATCAGGATCAACAGCGGCCAGAATCCGCGAGAATCGTCTTCGCCTGCTTGGCTTCATCACCCATACTGGGCAGGGACATTTGCGCATCAGGTGTAGTGAAGTGCTGCCGAACAGGCGCTCCTTGAGGCCGCCCCTTCCCTCGGCCGTGACAATGACCAGGTCGCGCCTGTGCCTGATCACATCGCGGACGATCCCCAGAAACGGTGTCCCGACATACACCGCTGTTGACACCCGCAACCCATCCCGCTTCAGTGGCGCCACAAGCTCCTTCAGGCGGGACTGACAGTCCTCGACCACCAGGGCCTGCATATCGAGCGGTGGACTTCCGGGCAGGGGGACAAGGCTGGCTCCCCCTACTTCCGGGGCAGCCTTCAGGACCGTTAGCCGTGCTCGATTGCTGTGCGCCAGCGTTGCTGCACGGTCAAGTGTCGTCCGGTCGCATGGATGAACCAACAAGATGTTCTTGAATCGCTTCATCCTTCTCGCCTATTCGAGAGTCGAAGGGGGCGATGCGCCTCGGCCCGTGTGCAGAAGAGTGAGCGACGGCCGAGGCGTTTCCCGCTTCGGCGTGGATGGCTACGTGAACCAGCATCGGAGCCCTCCTCTCCCAAACCTAAGGCCGCAGGACCGCAGAGGCCAATACATTCTATCGAGGTAATCCATAGACTGTTTGAATGTAATATTCCGACATGGAGAGACTCAACTATCAGCATCTCGAACGTTTCTGGGCCGTGGTCCGCGAGGGCGGCGTCACCCGGGCCAGTCAGAAGCTGCACGTGTCCCAGCCGACGGTCAGCGCCCAGGTACGGACGCTGGAGAGGTCACTGGGGCGAAAGCTGTTCGCTCGTTCGGGCCGCGGCCTTGTCCTCACCGACTTCGGACAAACCATCTACCGCTATGCAGACCAGATCTTCGGTCTCGGTCGCGATCTCCTGAACGCTGCCGAGGGCCGGGCCGCGGGCCACCCGCTCCGACTGACCGCAGGCGTGGCCAACGTGGTGCCCAAGCTCATCGCGTGTCGGGTTCTCGAGCCGGCCCTGAAGCTTCCGGGGGGCGTGCAGCTCGAGTGCCTGGAAGACACGCCGGAGCAGCTTCTGGCCCAGTTGGCATTGCATCATCTGGACCTGGTCCTGGCGGATGCACCCGCCGGGCCGACTGTGAAGGTCCGAGCGTTCAACCACGTTCTCGGGGAGTGCGGGGTCTCCGTTCTTGGCAGGCCACACGTGGCGCGCGCGCATCGCCGTGGCTTTCCACGGTCGCTCGACGGTGCTCCGTTTCTCCTGCCGCGGGGAAACTCCGCGCTCCGCAGGTCCATGGAGAACTGGTTCGACGAGCAGAATGTGCATCCACGGGTGGCGGGGAGCTTCGATGACAGCGCCCTCCTCAAGGCCTTCGCTCAGGTGGGCGCGGGGCTCTTTGTCGCACCCACCGCCATCGAGGCGGAGGTCCGCCGGCAGTATGGTGTCCATCTCGTCGCCCGCCTGGAGTCCGTCCGCGAGCGGTTCTATGTGATCACGGTGGAGAGGACTCTCAAGCATCCAGCGGTCGTGGCCATCTCCGAGATCGCCCGCCGCACGTTGTTCGTTGAGGATCCGGTCCCGCGCCGCCCGTCTTGAGCACCCAGGAGGCGAGGCGCAGAGGTGTGCTTTGGGCGACCGTGGCCCGTCGGTCAAGGGCCACCCTGGCGACAGCGCTGAGCCCACGCCACGGCGACGGCCTGGCACAGATCGCCACGAGCAGTTTCCTGGGGGCGACCCCAGGGGTCGCGGAAGGCCCGCTCAAGCAGGGGGCCGCTTGGTGGGTAGGGTAGGGGACGAGGCTCAGGGGCCGGGGGGCATCCCCAGGATCAAATGGACGGTCGCCGGAATCGATCTCGCGGCTACTACGCCGGGTTCCCGAAGCTGACAAGCACGTCTGCGTTCTCCAGGGGTCCGCCATTCCTACCTTCGGTCGTCGTCCAGCTCCCTCAGCTTCCGAAGATTGAGGACCTCGATGAGCTTCTCCAGCTCGTAGGGCTTGGGCAGATAGCTGAAGGCGCCTCGCTTCGTCAGGTCCACGGCGCTCTCCAGGGATCCGTGACCGGTGAGGACTACGGCCTCAAGGAACTGATGCTCCTCCCTGAGGACGTCCAGGACCTGAACTCCGTTCATGCCCGGCATCTTCAGATCCAGGAGGGCGATGTCGAACTTCTCCCGTCGGGCCGACTCGATGGCATCGGTTCCGTTGGAGGCGGTCTGGACCTGGAAGCCCCGCTTGGTGAGGCGCTGGGCGACCGCCTTCAGGAACCTGGTTTCGTCATCGACGATGAGGAGCTTGACTGCATGTTCCATGCATGATCAGCTCCTGGAGCTCATTTGGCTCCGGATCCAGTCCATCCAGATCACGGGTCCGGCCCGCCTCATCCCCTTCGAGCGCTCTGCTAGACAGCCGGGAAACCCAGCCAGAGCCAGTAACCCAGAATAGCCCAGAGCCAGAGCACGATGAAGCTGATGAGGAGGACGAAGAATCCGTGTTTGAAGAAGTCACCCAGTGTGACCAGCTGTTCTCCGGTATTGGGGTCCTTGGCCATGGCGTAGGCAAGGGCGTTGGACGGTGTTCCGATGATCAGCATGTGCGCGAAGGATGACGCGAACGCCGTGGCCAGTCCCACCATCCACAGATGAACCCCCGCAACCGTTGCCATCGGCACCGTGACGGGCCCCATGGCTGCCACCGTGGCGCCGTCGCTCATGAAGTTCGTGGCCAGGCCGGTAAACAGGCTCGAGGCGATGGCTAGACCTGAGCCGGTGGTCACGAAATCCGGGAGAACGGCCGCAAAGCCTTCGGCAAGGAAGAGGGCGGCCCCCGTGGACGCCAGACCTGCACCGATTGCGGTGGCCCCTGCGTAGAGAAGCACGACCTCCCAGTGGTCCCTTGCATGTCCTGAGCCGCCGAATGTCGTTCTCGAGGACGGCGAAGACGACGCCGTAGAGGGCCATCGCGACGCCCGCCCAGACGAGGATCTCCGTCCCCGCGAAGGCTCGTACGAGGACGTAGACGGCCGTCTTCGTGGTGAAGGCCGCCAGGAAGACGCTGCCCGTGACCGAGCTCTCGGGGTAGGCGTCGGTGAGCCAGGCGTGGAGCGGCGGGATCGCGGCGTTGATGGCGACGCCGGCAAGCAGGAGCCAGAAGGCCGCCCTCGGGGGCATCGGACCCATCCCCACGACGCCCGTCGGGACGAGCAGGGCGATCCCGACGAAGATGAGCGATGCCGAGGCGAGGTGGACGAAGAGGTAGCGGAACCCGGCCGCCCGCGCGGGGTCGCCACCGCACCAGACCACGGCCGTGGAGGCGACCGCCATCATCTCCCAGAAGCGAAAGAGCGTCACCCGGTCGCGGGCGAACACGACCCCCAGGGACGATCCCGCGTAGACCAGCGTCCAGCCCACCACGTAGAGGCTGAACAGGTCGAGCATCACGTAGAGGTGGTAGTAGGTCCACTTGATCGGACCCTTGAGCTTGGTGATGTCCCAGGAGCAGACCAGGTTGGCCGGGTGGCCACGAGCTCAGGTCGGTGGTAGCGGGGGTGGCGCAGCTGGTTGCGCCGCTCGCGGACTTCCTTGGAGTCGACCAGGATGCGGTACATGGTCCGCGGCGAGCAGAGGTAGCGGTCCTCCTCGAGCAAGGTGGCGTAGACCGCACAGCCGAGATCTCCGGTCTTCAGGTTCGCGAGCTCGATTCCGAGGGCAAAGGGAGCAGGGGCGGGATCAGTAGCGCTCTCCACATCCCGCCCGAGGCCGGTTCGGGGAGAGACGCCGGCGGCTCACGCAGGTGGACCATCCACCCACGCGGGGCCGAGTATGGATCAGGGGGATGCCCGACGAGGTCCGTCCGGGCGGCCCGAGCTCAGCTGCGGGCGCGCAGGAGCAGTGAGGAGGTCGAACGGACCCTCGCTCACCCCTACTGGAAGACGACCAGGAGATCGCCGCCGTCGACCCGGTCCCCGGACTTCGCGTAGACCTCCTTCACCACTCCGTGGAGGGGGCTGGAGAGGATCATCTCCATCTTCATCGCCTCCAGGACGATGAGCTTGTCGCCCTCGGCGACCTCCTCGCCGGCCTTGGCGTGGACCGTGGCCACCATGCCCGCCATGGGGGAGCCGAGGTGGTGGAGGTTGTCGGGGTCGGCCTTGATGCGACGGACCTCCTCCACGGCCAGGGACTGGTCCTTGACCGTGACCTCGCGGGGGTGACCGTTGAGCTCGAAGAAGAGGGTGCGGCGACCCTCCTCGTCGGCCTCGGAGACGGCGACGAGCTTGATGAAGAGGGTCTTCCCCTGCTCGATCTCGACCTGGATCTCCTCGCCCTCGAGGAGGCCGTAGAAGAAGGCCCCGGTGGGCACGTGGGAGACGTCGGAGTACTCCTTCAGGTGGGCCGCGTAGTCGACGAACACCTTCGGGTACATCAGGTAGGAGAGCACGTCCTGGTGGCTCGGCTCACGGTCGATCCTGGACTGGAGCTCGGCCCGAACCGCGTCGAAGTCCACCGGGGGCAGGGTGTCGCCGGGGCGGCCGTCGAAGGTCTTGCGGCCCTTGAGCACGATCTTCCGGAGCTCCTCCGGGAAGCCGCCGTGGGGCTGGCCGATGTCCCCGGCGAAGTAGCCGATGACCGACTCGGGGAAGCTCAGGTCCTTTCCCCGCTCCATCACCGTCTCGGGAGTGAGGTCGTTGGTCAGCATGAAGAGGGCCAGGTCGCCCACGACCTTGGACGACGGGGTGACCTTGACGATGTCGCCCAGCATCTGGTTCACGGTGGCGTACATGCGCTTGAGCTCGGGGAGCCGGTCCCCGACCCCGACCGCCTCGGCCTGGGGCCGGAGGTTCGAGTACTGGCCCCCGGGGATCTCGTGGACGTAGACGTCGCCGGCGCTGGCCTTGAGGCCGCTCTCGAAGGGGCCGTAGTAGTTGCGGACCTCCTCCCAGTAGTCGGAGAAGGCGAGGAGGGTGTCGAAGTCCAGGGCCGTCTCCCGCTCCTGGTGCTCCATGGCCGCCACGATCGACTCCAGGTTGGGCTGGGAGGTGAGGGTGGACATGGCGCCGAAGGCGGCGTCGACCACGTCCACCCCGGCCTCGCAGGCGAGGAGGAGGGACGCGGCCTGGACACCGGGGGTGTCGTGGGTGTGGAGGTGGATGGGCAGGCCCACCTCGTCACGCAGCGCCGTGACCAGCTTCCGGGCGGCGAAGGGGCGCAGGAGGCCGGACATGTCCTTGATGGCCAGAATCTGGCATCCGGCTCGCTCGAGCTCCTTGGCCATGTCCATGTAGTACTTGAGGTCGTACTTCTGGCGCTTCGGGTCGTCGATGTTGCCGGTGTAGCAGATGGCCCCCTCGGCGATGGTGCCCGCCTCGCGAACCATCTCCACCGCGGGCAGGATCCCCGGGAGCCAGTTCAGGGAGTCGAAGATCCGGAAGACGTCGATGCCGGCCTGGGAGGCCTCCCGCACGAACTCCTTGACCACGTTGTCCGGGTAGTTCGTGTAGCCCACGGCGTTGGCGCCCCGGAGGAGCATCTGGAAGAGGATGTTGGGGATGCGCTCCCGCAGCTCGACGAGGCGCTCCCAGGGGTCCTCGTGGAGGAAGCGCATGGACACGTCGAAGGTGGCGCCGCCCCACATCTCCAGGGAGAACAGGCCCGAGAGCTTCCGGGCCACCGCCGGCGCCACGCGGATCATGTCCTGGCTGCGCATGCGAGTGGCCAGCAGGGACTGGTGGGCGTCGCGGAACGTGGTGTCGGTGAGCATCAGGGGCTTCTGCTCGCGAATCCACTGTCCGAAGGCGTCGGGCCCCAGCTCCTTGAGGCGGTCCCGTGTACCCGGGGGAATGGCCTCGCCGAGCTCGTGGGGGGGGACGACGGGCTCCCGCAGCTTCGCCGGTCGGTCCCCCTTCACGTGGGGATTGCCGTTGACGCTGATCTCCCCGATGAACTGGAGGACCTTGGTGGCCCGGTCGAAGCGCTCGGGGAACACGAGGAGCTCCGGCGTGTCCTCGATGAACGAGGTCGTGGCCTGCCCGGCGACGAACGTCGGGTGACGGAGCACGTTCCTGAGGAAGGCCGTGTTCGTGTGGACGCCGCGCACCCGCCACTCGGCCAGGGCCCGATCCATCTTCCGGCAGGCCTCGGGGTAGGAGAGAGCCCAGGCCGTCACCTTCACGAGGAGGGAGTCGTAGAAGGGAGTGATGATGGCCCCGCTGAACGCGGTGCCCGCGTCGAGGCGGATGCCGAAGCCGGAGGCGGAGCGGTAGTGGGAGAGGCGGCCGTAGTCGGGGGCGAACCCGTTGGCGGGGTCCTCGGTGGTGATTCGACACTGGATCGCGTGGCCCCGGACGGTGACGTCGTCCTGGCCCGAGATGCCGATCTCGGGGTCGGCGAGCTCGTGGCCCTCGGCGATGTGGATCTGGCTTTTGACGATGTCGATGCCGGTGACGGCCTCGGTCACCGTGTGCTCGACCTGGATGCGGGGGTTCATCTCGATGAAGAAGAACTCCCCCTCGCCGTCGACGAGGAACTCCACGGTGCCGGCGTTCCGGTAGCCCACGGTCTTCGCCAGGGCCACCGCCGACTCGCAGAGCCGGGACCTGAGCCCCGCCTCGAGCGCCGCCGCCGGGGCGACCTCCACCAGCTTCTGGTGTCGTCGCTGGACCGAGCAGTCGCGCTCGTAGAGGTGGACGAGGGAGCCGTGGGCGTCGCCCAGGACCTGCACCTCCACGTGCTTGGGGCGGTCGAGGTAGCGTTCGAGGAACACCTCGCCGCGGCCGAACGCTGACGCGGCCTCCCGTGACGCCTGCTCCAGCAGGTCGGCCAGCTCCCCCTCGGAGCGGCACACGCGCATGCCCCGTCCGCCACCGCCGAAGGAGGCCTTGATGATGACGGGGTAGCCGATGTCCCGGGCCACGGCCAGGGCGGCGTCGGGATCGGTCACGGGCTCGTCCGTCCCGGGGACCACGGGGATGTGCAGGGTCTGGGCCAGCTTCCGGGCCGCGGTCTTGTCCGCGGTCAGCTCCAGGGCCTCGGGCGTGGGACCGATGAAGACGATGCCGGCTTCGGCGCAGGCCCGGGCGAAGTCAGCGTTCTCGGCAAGGAAGCCGTAGCCGGGATGGATCGCGTCGGCCTGGTTGCGGCGGGCGATGGAGATGATTCCCGGGATGTCGAGGTAGGCCTTGATGGGACCGAGAGACTCGTCCAGGGTGTAGGTCTCGTCCGCCTTGTATCGGTGGAGCGCGAAGCGGTCCTCCTTGCTGCAGACGCCGATGGTGCGGATGCCCAGTTCGGTGCAGGCCCGGAACACCCGGATCGCGATCTCGCTCCGGTTTGCCACCAGGATGCGCTCGAAGGACCGGGGGAGGCTTGTGCTCGTCTTGGCTCTCTTGGTCACAGAACCTCACCTCGGCCCGACGTCGTTCCCGGTGTCGACCACTCGCAGGGAAGCGGCGAGTCCCGGGAATGATAGCGGCACCCGGGCTCGGCTCAAGAGCCCGGCAGTTGGACACCCGGCGGAAGGAGCGGAAGAATGCCCCCGCGAGGTGCCCCGATGCCTGTGTTCTCTATTCACACCCGGGCACGAGCCGGACGCTGCCGCTTCCGCGTGAGGTGGGCGCGGGGCTCTTCGTCGCACCCACCGCCATCGAGTCGGAGGTCCGCCGGCAGTATGGTGTCCATCTCGTCGCCCGCCTGGAGTCCGTCCGCGAGCGGTTCTATGTGATCACAGTGGAGAGGACTCTCAAGCATCCAGCGGTCGTGGCCATCTCCGAGATCGCCCGCCGCACGCTGTTCAGTGAGGATCCGGTCCCGCGCCGCCCGTCTTGAGCACCCAGGAGGCGAGGCGCGGAGAGGTCACACCCCTGCATGAGCGGGACGCCGCCGTTTCCGTCTGGTGCGGTCAAGGGCCCTCGCCATGCGCTGCGGCGCGCCATCGATCGCCTCGTAGACGTCAGTGTTCGCTTCTTCGACGACCAGGCACTCCCCACCCACAGGTCGCGCGAGCAGCCGGCACCGCGTGCGTAGCCCCTCTCCGTGCCTTTGGGTCGCGAGCTGGATCGTGACCATCTCGACTTCGCGTTCGAGATGGCCGAGCCAGGACAGGATGCGCTGCTCCGCGTACGCCCTCAGGGGCTCGCTCGTTCTGAATCCCACACCGCTCAAGATGATCTCCATGCGTACCCTCTCTGCTCTCGGAGTTCAGCGGCCACGTATCCTACGCTCCTCCCGAAACACACCGGACCCGACAGGACGGGATGGAGACGACGGTCCCTCACCACCCGCGATGGACGCCGACGGGCTCTGATATCTTGAGGCGGCCCCGACGGGCCAACTCGAGCTCAACGCACTGACCCAACCGGTCCGCTGCATGGCTGATGGCTGCGCAGAGACCATCGGCTGTCCTCTCGACATGGACCGCGCCCCACGGGGCGAGCCTTGCGACCATTTGGCACCTTCTCTCGAGGCACCCGCGCGGGCCTTTCATGTCAGTGAGGTAGACGTCGACCTCCTCGATCCGTCCCTCGAAGCGGGCGATAGCGAAGAGCAGCCGCTGCTCCACGAGGCTCCTCACGGCCGCGCTCACGTCAGATTCCGGTGTCCTGATGCCCACCTTCATCTCGACCAGCTCCTTCGAGGGCGTCCTCGTTGAAGGCCCTCCATCGGCTGTACGAGCTGGCTGCGGGTCCGGCCGTCATCGATGGAGGGGGGTATCGCTCCGCACCGGGCACGAGCCCCGCACCAGCACCGCCGTGAATGTAGGCCCTGTGAGCCTGGAGTACCAATACTTTTGAATCGCGTAACTCATAGTTTGGTTCTATGAAACGACGATCTGCAGGTGTTTCCGTCGCCAATAGACCATCCGAGGTCCGCGACCGGCACCAGGCGCGGTCAGAATGCAGACGCCGTGGCCCGGCGAGCGGGTCGGACAGCGACCGAGCCGGGCCGGCCGTGACGCCAGCCGGCGTCCTACCCGAACCCGCACCAGGACGGCCTCCCGATTCGGACTCCGGTGAATCGGACAGCCGATGCTTCGGGGCCGCCCCCGCCGCGCGCTGGTCGTGTCAGCTCGGGAGTGGAATGTCGAACGCGGCAGCGATGCCGTCCGCAGCCGCCAGCCCGGACACCGTCGGCGCCAGCCACCGACGGCCGTCCACGTCGGTCCGCAGGACGAGCCGGTCCTCGGCCACGAGGCGGGCCAAGAGGGCCTCGTTCGCGGCCGTCAGGTCGACGCCGCACCGCGCCGCGAGGTCGTCGAGGTCGACCCCGGCCGTGGTGCGCAGGCCCAGCATCACCGCCTCGACCGCCAGCTCCCTCGGGCCGAGCGACTCCTCGGCCTCGACGGGCCGCTCGCCGGCGGCCACGCGGCGCTCCCAGCGCGGGGTCCGCAGCTCGTTCCACCAGCGGCGGGCGACGGGCAGGCCCCGCGTGCTCGCGATGGCCAGCGAATGCGCCGAGGGGCCGAGCCCGAGGTACGGCGTGTGGTCCCAGTACTTGCGATTGTGGCGCGACTCGTGGTCGCGGCCGCGGGCGAAGTTGGAGACCTCGTAGGCGGAGTAGCCGGCGTCGGCGAGGACGCGGTGCGTGAGCTCGAAGAGGATGGCCTGCTCTCCCTCGGGCATCTCGGAGAGCTGGCCCCGCGTCGCGGCGACGCCAAAACGGGTGCGCGCGTGGATCGTGAGCTGGTAGCAGGACAGGTGCCCCGGGCCGAGCGCCACGGCCGCTCCCATCTCGCGCCGCCAGGCCTCCGGGGTCTGGCCGGGCAGGCCGAAGATCAGGTCCACGGAGACGGTGTCAAAGCCGGCGGCCCGCGCGACCTCGACCGCGGCCCGCGCCTGAGCGGCGCTGTGACGCCGGCCGAGGAAGCGGAGGGCCTCGTCGGAGAAGGACTGCACGCCGAGGGAGACGGTGCGCACGCCCAGCGAACGCCACGCGGCGCACGCCCCGGGCGTCACGTCCTCGGGGTTGGCCTCGAGGAAGATCCACGGGGCCGGCGTGGCGAGGGCCAGATGCGAGCCGCACGCGCCCAGCAGGCGCTCGATGTCCTCGGGGGGCAGGAGCGAGGGCGTCCCACCGCCGAAGTACACGGTGTCGAAGGGACTGGGGTTCTTCCACTCGGGGGCGGCGAGGGCCACCTCTGTCACCAGGCGCTCGACGAAGCGCTTGCGGGCGGGCACGCCCGCCTTCAGCACCGAGAAGTCGCAGTAGGGGCAGATCGCGGAACAGAACGGCACGTGGAGGTACAGACCGGGCGCCGCCATCTCGGCGTGACCATAGCATCTGCTCTGGCCCAGCGGCTCCGACGCTAGCCGTCGTTCTCGTCCTCGGTCCGGAGCACCGACACGAAGGCGGCTTGTGGGATCTCGACCGCCCCCACCATCTTCATCCTCGCCTTGCCCTTCTTCTGCTTCTCGAGGAGCTTCCGCTTGCGGGAGATATCGCCCCCGTAGCACTTCGCCGTGACGTCCTTGCGGTAGGCGTTGATGGTGGTACGGGCGATGATCTGCCCCCCGATCGCGCCCTGGATCGCGATCTTGAACTGCTGGCGGGGGATGGTCTTGGCCAGCCGCTCGCAGTAGCGCAGCGCCCGCGGGCGAGCGAACTCCCGGTGGACGAGCTGCGAGAGGGCGTCGACCTTCTCCCCGTTCACGAGGATGTCGACCTTCACCATGTCCCCCAGCCGGTAGTCCAGGAGCTCGTAGTCGAACGACCCGTAGCCCTGGGTGATCGACTTCAGGCGGTCGTAGAAGTCGAACAGCACCTCGGACAGGGGCACCTGGCTGACGACCTCCATCCTGCCCGCGGAGAGATAGTTGAAGGTGGTGTCGACCCCCCGCCGCTCGCGGCACAGCTCCATCACCGTCCCGAGGTAGCGCTCGGGGGTCATGATCGTCGCCTTGATGTAGGGCTCGTAGGCCTCCTCGATCGAGGCCGGGTCCGGGTAGAGGCTCGGGTTGTCGACCCAGACCTCGGACCCGTCCTTCAGCCCGATCCGGTAGCGGACCGAGGGCGCGGAGAGGATCAGCGACAGGTCGTGCTCGCGCTCGAGCCGCTCCTGGACCACGTCGAGGTGGAGGAGGCCGAGGAAGCCGCAGCGGAAGCCGAAGCCGAGGGCGGCCGAGCTGTCCTTCTCGTAGATGAGGGCCGCGTCGTTGAGCTTCAGCTTCTCGAGGGCCTTCGTCAGGTCCTCGTAGTCGTCGGTGGCCATGGGGTAGATCGAGGAGAAGACCACCGGCTTCGCCTCGCGGTAGCCGGGGATCGGCTCCGCGGCGGGGCGCTCGGCCCCGGTCAGCGTGTCTCCGATGGCGAGCCCCGAGAGGCTCTTCACCCCGGCCAGGACGTAGCCCACCTCTCCCGCGGACAGCTCGGAGGCGGGGACGTGCTTGAGCCGCTGGTGGCCCACCTCCTCGACCTTGTGCTCCTGGCCCGAGTGCATGAAGCGGACCCGGGTGCCGGCGCGCAGGATGCCGTCGAAGACGCGCACCAGCAGGACGGCGCCGCGGTAGACGTCGTACTGCGCATCGAAGAGCAGCGCCCGCAGGGGGTCCTCGGGCTCGCCCCGGGGCGGGGGCAGATGCTGGACGATCGCCTCGAGGAGGTCGTCGATGCCCGTGCCCTGCTTGGCCGAGACCTGGATCGCGGCGAAGGGGTCGAGTCCGAGGTCGCGGTCGATCTCCTCCATCACCCGCTCCACGTCGGCGGACGGGAGGTCGATCTTGTTGATCACCGGCACCACCTCGAGATCGAACTCCATGGCCAGGTAGAGGTTGGCGACGGTCTGAGCCTCCACGCCCTGCGAGGCGTCGATCACCAGCAAGGCGCCCTCGCAGCTCATCAGCGAGCGGCGCACCTCGTGGGAGAAGTCGACGTGCCCGGGGGTATCGATCAGGTTGAGCTCGTAGGTCCGCCCGTCCCGCGCGGTGTGCGGCAGGCTGACGGTGTTCGCCTTGATCGTGATCCCACGCTCGCGTTCGAGGTCCATGGAGTCGAGGATCTGGTCGCGGAAGTCCCTCTGGGTCACCGCCCCGCAGCTCTGGATGAGGCGGTCGGCGAGGGTCGACTTGCCGTGGTCGATGTGGGCGATGATGCAGAAGTTTCGGATGTGGTCCATGGTCTCCCGGCTGGCCCCTTCGTCTCGGCTTGGAAGCGTCAGTTTACCCGCAGCACGGTCCGCCACCAGGGGCTCTTCCTCTGCCGCGATCCGCAACTCAGCTCTGCGGAGATGTGGGCCGGCGAGAGGGACTCGCCGGGGCCGGGACAGCTTCTGGCGGGCGTGGGGGCGTCCTGGGGCCGGCGGCCGCGCGGGCGTGGCTCAGCACCTTCGAGTCGTCACCGCGTCCGGCCGCGAGGTCTGCTCCCCCGCGACTCCGTGGCCAATGCCCCCCTTGCCGCGCACCCCCCCCTCACCTCGATCCGGGGCTTCGTCGAGGCCGTCGGTGCGCCGAGTGCGCGCTCAGCGCACCCGGGCTGACATGACCCTGGCCCACAGGTTGTAGATGTCGAAGTCGGCGGCCTTCTTGAACTCCGCCTGGGCCTCGTCCCCCTCGCCCAGTCCGAGCAGGCCCAGGCCGATCAGGTAGTGGGCGTTGGACCGGCGGATGTCATCGGTGAGCCGGTCCCCGAACTTGGCGAAGAAGCTGATGCCGGTGGTGGTCTCGATCTCGGCCAGCTCGCGCCGTCCCCGGGCGATCAACCCCTCGAACAGGGGCTTCGCCTCGGCGGCGCGCCCGAGCTTCTTGAGGGCCTGTCCCCGGTAGAACTGGGGTGGGCCGTAGGAGTCGGCGTACTGCCTCTCGGCCACGGCGCTCCGGAAGGCCTCACGGGCCCGGGCCTCGTCGCCGATCGTCTCGTGGAAGATCCCCTGGTAGTAGAAGACCTCGCACGACCGCCCCCCGGCGTAGTACTTCTTGGCCTCCATGTTGAGGGGAAACTCCCCGGCGGCCTCGAAGTAGGGCCGAGCCTCCTCCGGCTGGCCTGCGTTCAGGAGCTCGAGGCCGCGAAGGAGGTTCGCGTCCACGAACGTGGTGTGCAGCCCCTCGCCGCCCTCCCAGATGTAGAAGTGGTGGGACCCCATCATGGACAGGGCCTTGTCGTACTCGCCCCTGAGGGCGTAGAGCTCGATCTCGCTCGCCAGGGGCATGGTGTACTCGTTCGAAGCCAGCGTCTCGTGGTGCTTCTGCAGCGCTCCCAGGCGCTTCTCCACCGGCACCTGGGCGTTTCGGTAGGCCGCGTCCAGCTCGTGGATCACCATGGTGTCCGAAGGATCCAGCTCCACGGCCTTTTCGTAGGCTTCGATGGCCCTCTCCCGGTCCCCCAGGGTCCGCTCGTAGCCGATCCCGAGGTTGCGATAGACCGTAGCGACCGACGAGCCGAGCGCGCGGGCCCTCTCCCATTCCCCGATCGCGGCTTCGGGCTGGAAGTCGTAGAGCAGGTTCCCCAGGTAGAGCGGAGCCATCGGGTCCGTGGGGTCGTGCTCCATGGCCGCGCGCAGCACGTCGATCATCTCCAGTTGGAAGGGGAAGCAGTAGTCGGGCGGCATCTCCCTGGCCCGCTCGAAGTAGCGTGCGGCGTCGGCGTCGGCGCCCTTCTGCTGTGACGCGTAGCCGGCGTAGTAGTAGAGCAGGGGAGAGGAGCTGGCGCGGGTGTCGGTGGACTGCATGAGCCTCTCGGCGACATCGATCGCTTCGTCCCAGCCGCCGATGTTCCCGTAGTCGACGGCCAGCTCCAGGTAGGAGTTGACCTCGTCGCGCATCAGCCTCTCGAGCGCGCCGAGGGCCTCGCCGGCCTCGTCGGGGCTCTTCAGGTCCTGCTGGGAGAGGTAGACCTCGTTTCTCGACCAGAAGTCGAGGAGGTCGCCCCTTGCCGTGGCGGAGGCGAGCTCCAGGGCGTCCGCGGGCCGGCCCATCTTCCGCAGGAGGGCCGCCTTCAGGTTGAGGGCCTTGAGGTCCAGGGGGTTGGTGGTGAGCGAGCGCTCCACGTGGTCCAGGGCGGTGGCGTAGTCGCCCCTCTGGCTGGCGATCTCCGCGAGCTGGTAGTAACCGGGGGAGTTGAACGCATCGTCCCAGGTCGCCTCGTACAGGATGTCGTACGCCTCCTTGTCCCGGCCGAGGGACCTCAGAGCCAGGCCGTGGTAGTAGAGGGGCTCGGCATCCCGCGGATGGGTGTAGTTCCAGGTCGCCCGCTCGACGGCCCTGCGGAGGTGTGCCTCCGCCTCTTCGAACATCCCCTTCCGGAGCATGAGGATGCCCACAGCGGTGTTGACCCTCAGGTCCCCGGGGTCGCGCCGGAGGGCCTCCTCGTAGTAGACCATCGGGTCGACGGAGGGGTTGTAGAACTGCTCCAGGCGCATGCCGGCCAGGTAGAGCATCTCCACCGACTTCATGTCCTTCGGAGGGGCGGGAGGCTTCACCGGCTCCGGCATCGGCGACTTCCGGCCGGTCTCGACATCGCCTTCGTAGGCCCGTCCCGGGAAGGCCCCGGGGGAGGTCTTCCTGGACGAGTACGCGATGAGCGGCTCACCCTCGGCGGTGACCAGGGAGACGTGGAGGTCGTCCTCCTCGACGCCCTCCGGCAAAGAGGCCTCCCCGGACCAGGGATGGACGGGATCGATGTCGATCTCCTGCTCGAGGACGATCGTCTCGCCCGCCTTCAGGAGAACCCTGGCGCCGTCGCGCCGCGAGGTGGTGTTGAGGGCGATCCGGGCCACCCGAGCGTCGTCGACCTCCAGGCCGACCGCCGCCTCGATGTTGGCGCTCTTGAGGGCGCCGATCTCGCGGAGGGGATAGAAGTAGTGGCTGACCTTCTTGGTGCGATGGGGCTGGATCCAGCTGTAGTCCGGCTCGTTGTCGGAGTACCCGCCGGCCATGAGCTCGAGCTCGGGGCCGTCGCTGTCGGTGAGGAGCTTGTCCCAGACCTGGCCGTGGCTCCCGCTTCCCCATGTCCAGAACTTCTTGCCGGGGGCGATGTGGTGGTTGCCGAGGACGAGAGTGCCGGCGCGCTTCTGGTGATCGTATCCGGCCACCCAGTCGTCCTCGTAGTTGTAGGCGAAGAACGAGATCCACTGGAGGTTGTTCTTCCACCAGCTGATGTCGACGCCGTCGGTTCCGAACTCCCGTCCTTGCGCAGTGAAGTCCACGCGGTTGTAGGTCTCGTGGGCGATGGGCCAGGCGGCGAACTCCCTCTTCGCGTGCTGGGTGACCCACTCGGTGCTCGGAGGAAAGACGACCTGATAGTCGTCGTTCGCGTGGACGCCAGCGTTCGCGAAGTAGAGCATCGAGTGGAGGAAGGGCGAGCGGTTGTAGGGGATGAGGGTGGCCTCGATGTAGGACCTGCCGGGATACACCGTGATTCCGAGACGCCACTTCATCCGGTGACGGATCTCGATCTCCCCGATCCAGGCCGTGACGCTGCCATCTGGGTTCTCCTCGAGGGCATAGTCGACCGGCAGGAAGGAGGAGGCACGGTGGTGGTGGAACACGTTCCACTCGATGCCGCCGCTGATCCAGGCCCCGAGCATGCCGATGAGGGCCGGCTTGACGACGGTCTGACGGTAGATGAAGTCGTAGTCGTTGGTCTTGTCGAGGGCGGTGAAGATCCTCCCGCCGATCTCGGGCAGGATGCTCGTCCGGACGTACTCGTTCTCGAGGTAGACAGCGCGGTAGGTCTCGTCCGCTCGCTCCTGGGTCAGGCGCTCGTTCATCGGGTACGGATAGACCCGTCCCTGGGCCCCCTGGTAGGCCCTTCCGAAGTAGAACCTGGGGTTCTTTCCCTTGGCGCCCACGAGGTAGGTGGGCAGGGTGACGTCCTCCTCCCAGATCCTCGCCCCGTGGCCGGCCTGCTCTTCGGCGTGCACGAGGCCGGCCGGTGAGGCCAATGAGAGGGCCAGGGTGGCAGCGGTGACGTATCTGTGGCTCATGTCGACTCCTCTCTCCGGGACGAAGGATCGGGTCGAGGTGCTCCTCCGTGGGGCCCGCGCAGGCAGGCACTCACGGCCCTGGGCGGCGGCCGGTAGCACGACCGGTGGGACGAGGGCTACCGCCTGCTCGGGATTCTACTGCGTCTCCCGACGAGCCGGGCACAATCTCTCGTCACGAGCGGCGAAGGAAGCCGCCAGGAGACCTCGAGCGGCCCGGAACGACGGAGCGCGCGACATCTCTAAGGCTTCTCCGGGGAGAGACTCTGCTCCTTGGCGTCCTCCAGCCCCTTCTACGCATCTTTCGCTGACGAGCCGGCAGACTATAATTGCGCCGGGGCCCGGGATGAAGAGCCTGAGAGTCAGAACACGGCTGGCGTGGGCCCTGATCTGGTGGGCGGGAGCCGGGCTCGGGGCCGCGGCGGGAGCCACGCTGCGCGTCAAGATCGCCGCGGAGGCCGGGGGGCAGCCGGTGGCGGCCCGCGTCTCCCTCTGGCGGGGAGATGAGGCCCTCCTTCCAGCGGGGTTCTCGTCCTACTCGCAGGGTGACGAGCAGCACTTCCTGGTCCCGGGTGACTTCGATCTCGACCTCGAGCCCGGGAGGTACCGGCTCAGGATCGAGCGCGGGCTGGAGTACGTCCCCGTGGTGGTCAACCTCGACGCTGCCGGCGACACGATCGTTCCGGTCCGACTGTGCCGCTGGATCGACATGAACGCCCAGGGATGGTACTCGGCCGACATGCACGTTCACCGGGATCCGGCGGACGTTCCGCTGATCCTGCGGGCCGAGGACCTCAGCTTCGTCCCCACCATCACGACCCACGTCTGGAGCGCCGACGTGAGGCGGCCCTGGGCCTCGCCCTCCGAGTTCCCGGTCGTCGTCGAGCCCGGCCGGCTCTTCACCGCCAACGCCCAGGAGGTGGAGCGCATCCAGGGCGGGCCGGGAGCCGTCATCCTGCTGGCCAGAGAGCTGCCCCTCCCCTTCACAGGATACGAGCTGTATCCGCCGTCCATCACCTACACCCGCAGGGTCCACGGAATGGGGGGCTACGTCGAAGGGGACAAGCTCTTCTGGCTCGACACCTTCGCCAACGCCGCGCTGGGGGAGATCGACTTCATCGAGCTCAACTGCAACCACTTCCTCCCCCGGCAGGTGGACACGGACCTGGCGCCCTGGTCCCACTGGCCGATGGAGCTCGGCTACCGTGGCCCGAGGGGATTCGCCCTGTGGATGATGGACCTCTACTACCGCATCCTGAACTCGGGAATCGAGCTGCCGCTCTCGGCCGGATCGGCGAACGGCGTCAAGGCGACGCCGGTCGGGCACAACCGGGTGTACGTTCAGCTCGGTGAGCGCCGACTCGACTACCCGGCCCTCATGCGCTCGCTGAAGCAGGGCCGGAGCTTCTCGACCAACGGCCCCATGCTGGAGCTCGATGTCGACGGAGGGAATGGCCCGGGCGACCGCATCGAAATCCGATCAGGAGACGAGCACCGGCTTCGGGCGCGGGCCCGCTCGCGTGGCACGCTCGAGAAGCTGCAGCTGATCGTCAACGGTGAGGTGGTCGCCGAGGAGATGGGACCGGACGACGAGCTGGCCCTGGAGACGACGCTGCGCTTTGACCGCAGCTCCTGGGCGGCCGTCCGCGCCTTCGAAGGACCGGACCCGGCCGAGGCCTGGCAACCCGCCCCGCAGGTCTTCGCCCACACGAGCCCGGTGTACCTCCTCGAGGGAAGCCAGCCCGTGGTTGTCCGGGAGTCGGTGCAGGACCTCCTGGAGAAGATGGATCGGCTCATCGCCCACACCCGGCGTCTCGAGGGCTTTCGGGAGGAAAGCCATCGAGAGGAGACCCTCGAGGTGTACCGCGAGGCGCGTGAGGTGCTCCGGCGGCGTCTGACCTCTCCCTGAGCCTCGTCCGCAAGCCCGGGAGGGCCACTCGGCCGCCGCCGCGGCGGAGGAGGAGGAGACAAACGGTGAAGAAGCTCCTGCTGACGGTTGCCCTGCTGGTGACCATCCCCTCGACCCTGGCCGCGGCCCCGGCATTCGAGAACGAGCGCATCGGCCTGGGGTTCCTGTCCTCCGGGATGTACTTCATCGTCAACAACGGGCCCTACTACCACTCCTTCGACGACCCCGAGCGTGAGCCGGGAGGAGGGATGGGGGCCAACGTCTTCGTCTTCCCGGGGGCGGCGCGGGCGCGGGTGGCCCGCGAGCCCCTCGACTACGACCGCTGGATTCCCTCGGTCCTGCTGCTGACGCACTACCTGCCCGACGATCCCGCGGCCTCCCAGGACATCAACGTCGGCTCTCTCGTCCTCGGCCAGAACGGCTTCTGGGGCGACCTCCTGAGCATCTCCGACGAGGGCGTGGCTCGCATCCGTCGCACCATCGACGCCTACAAGCAGGTGCGCGAGGACATGGCGCGCGCTTTCCCGGTCCGCGACGGCGCCGTCGGGGCGGTGCCCGAGACCCACGAGAAGATCGACCGCGAGACCGGGCGGGGAGGGGTCGTGGTCTTCTACACCTACAAGAGCCCCTGGCACCAGGACGACTCGCCCTCGTTCCCCGGCTGCTTCACCTACGTCACCGAGAGCCTTCCCTCCCGCGACGTCTGGCACAACGAGGGGGTCACCGTCACCTTCGACGACGCCGGACGGGCGGTCATCGAGGCCGATTTCGACCGCCCGGGGGCTCGGATCGTCTTCTTCGGGGCGAAGTAGGGCGCCCAGGGAGGTCCTCGTGAATCCCCTGTCCCGGCCGTTCCTGGTGGTCGCTCTCGTGCTCCTCCCGGGCTCGGCGCTCGAGGCGCGAGCCGCGGACTGGACGGCGCTGAAGGACGCCCCCCGCTCCGCGCTCTTTCGGGCCCGGGTGTCCGACATGAACCTCGACCGGGGTTTCGTCAACGACCACCCGTGGCTGTCGGAGGAGCTCCTCTTCATCCAGTCGAACACCCGGGTCCTGGTCTGCCAGAACCCCCGGGGCGAGCTGCGCCACCTGGCCCTCCCGACCCGGGTCTACCCCGTCCCCAACGGTGCGCTGGGCTACTCGGAGGGCATGTACCACCACTTCGACACCGTCACCGCCGACCACGTCTCCTACCGGCTCCGGCTCGAGGGACAGAGCCAGCCCCGCCCACTGGTCCCCGACGACGCGCCCAACGAGACCTTCTACGCCCACGACGTCCTTCCCGTGACCCGGGCGCAGCACTCGGGCCTGGACATCACGGTCGCCGCGTTCGCCCCCGTCGCGCCCGATCCCCTGAAGGCCGCCCTGGCGCCGGCCCCGCTTCCCGGCCCGGCGGCTGCGCTCTACGTCGCGCGGCTCGAGAACAGGACGGACGCCCCCATCCGGGGGGCCCTGGAGCTCGTGGCGCCACGGAACGTGCACGGCCGAGCCCCGGAGACGACCCTCCGACGCGACACGCTGATCCAGACCGTCTCGGACGGCAGCGTTGGGCTCCGCCTCGCCGCGGGGACGTGGTCCGAGACCGACGAGGGGCACGTGGCCAGTCGACCTCTCGCCCTGGAGCCGGGCGAGAGCGTTGTCGTGGAGAGCGTGGTGGCTCTGGCCCCGTCCCTCACCGGGATCATGCCCGTGGTGTACGAGATGTACATGCGGTCGGGGCTCGACTGGCTCGAGGCCACGATGGGTTTCTGGCACGTGCGCCTCGGAGCGCTCTCGGTCGACGCCGCCGACCTGGGCCGCGAGGCGCGAGTGAGCCGCGACCTCTACGTGCGCTGCATGCTCGACAACTTCTGCTGCCTCCAGACCGACGCCGCGGGCACCCTGGTCAGCCACTACCAGGGGGCGCCCAAGCCGGGGACGATCTGGGGCATCGACTACGAGCCGACCCTGGTCAGCATCCTCCCCCTGGTCCCGGAGCTGGCGCGCCAGGGCCTGCTCTTCACCCTGGACCGCAACCGGGCGCCCCGGAGCCGCTGGCCCGAGCACTCCGTCCCCATCCTCGTCTCCCCGGTGATCATCGCCCGCAAGTATCTCGAGACCACCGGGGACATCGCGCTCTTCACCCAGCACCTCGACGTGTTGCCCGCCCTGGAGAGCGTGTTCGTGGACCTGGAGAGCCTGAAGGCGGCCTCCCACCGCCTGTACCCCTCCCGCTACTCCAGCGACGGGGAGGTGGGGCGCCGCTACGACCACGGCACCAACGCCAAGGTGTGGTCCGCCTTCGACTCGTTCCGGGTGATCCTCGAGGCCCTGGGTGATGGGGTGCGGGCCCGCTCGTTCGGCGCGGCCGCGGACGAGATCCGCAGGGCCATCGAGGAGACGATGGTGGTCGACGGGCCCTTCGGCCCCCAGATCTCCGGCGGCACGAACCTGGGGGAGGACCCCGGGGACTTCTACCTTCCCGAGGACGTCCTCTACTACGACGGCGAGGACTCGGGCAGTCACCTGGCCCCGATCTATGGCGTGTATGGTCTGAGCTTCGAGCCCTGGGTGAACTACCACCGTTTCGCCCGGTCTCTGTTCAACCCCACCTGGGAGCCGGAGTACGGGACCCTGCGGTGGTACCCGAGCTGGAGCATGCCGGTGCTCGACGGGACCGGCTTCTTCTCGGTCCTTGGGGGAAGCCGGACCCGGGCCGAGATGTCGGCGGCCCTGCGGCGGATGCACGAGCACATCGCCGACCCCACCGGCAGCGTCTACTGGTGGCCGGTGTCGTCGGACTTCCGCCGGGGGCTCTCCCGGTGCAGCCAGGGGCAGGGAAGCTGGGCCCGGCAGTACGGGGAGCAGTGGCTGGGCCTGCGGGCCGACGCTCTCTCGAAGGTGCTGACCGTGGCCCCCCGGGGGTTGCCCTCGGAATACGAGTGGAAGGGGTTCCGGGCGGGCGGCCAGGTCTTCGACATCCAGTGGAGGGAGGAAGCGGGTCAGGCCCGGCTGGAGGTGACGAACCGGGGCCCGGACACCTGGACGGTCAGGCTCGGGGCCCGGCCGTACGGGGCGGGCACCGAGGGGAGCCTGAGCTGGACCTCGGCCTCCCTCGAGCAGGGGCACCGGCAGACCCTGCGGGTGGAGACGGAGCGTCTGGTCGAGAGCTCGCGGTCGAGCGACGTCGTGGCCGAGGCCGAGGCGGCCCGCTACGCGGAGAACGGCGTGGTCTTCCGGCGGTACGGCCCCCTGGACCCCTTCCCCGACTGGTACGAGCTGTGGCCAGACACCCCCCTGGACCTGCGCTTCTACGTGCTCAACGCCACGGGCGACGACTGGGAGGACGCTGTCGTCCGGATCCTCTCCCCCCCGGGGTGGCGGGCCCGGGGCCGGCCCGCCCGCTCCTGGCCTCCGCCGGTCGCGCTGCAGCCGGAGGAGGCCACGGTCGCGGTCGGTCCGGTGCCCGCCGGCGCCAGCGCCACCGCCGCCTTCCAGCTCCGCGGCCCCCACCGGTACGACACCGACCTGCTGACGGAGGGACGCTCTCACCACTTCCCGGCGGAGGCCGGGATCGCCATTCGTCTCCCCACCGCCGAGGTCGAGACAGAACAGACGGCGACCCTCGAGGCGACCCTTCAGGCGGGGACGGCCCGAGGGCGACGAGTCGAGCGCCGACTGGTCATCCCGCTCACGGTCCAGCCAGCACCCGGCCACTGAGGTCTGGTGATGGACGCGAGCCTCGAGAAGCCGTCAGGCATCCTCGGCCTCCCGCAACCGCAGGGGGCCATCGTCACGTCCGGCCGGGAGCCTGCCCAATCCGGTGGCGACCTCAGCTTCCGTCTCAGTTCGGGGCCGCCTCCTGATCGAAGGGCGGGAGCTCGCCCGCGTGGACGTCGTGCAGCCGCCCGTGGGTCTTCTGGAGTGCCTCGACCATGAGCGGGTAGGGGCGGTCCGTGACGTCCACGAGGCCGATGTTGCCGGCCTCGCCGTCGCCGCGGCCGGTGCAGGGCTGGTCGGCCCACTGGAAGTAGTGGGTGCCGATCAGCTCGGGCATGGAGAAGGCCTGCTCCACGTAGTAGCGGTAGGCCACGCCGCGCTGCTCCTGATCGCGCACCTCCACCAGGCCCGCCTCCAGCCCGCGTCCGGGGGCCCCGAAATGGAACTCGCCGATGAGGATCGGCTTGTTCGTGAGCCGGGAGATCTCCTGGACACGCCCGGCGGGGACCTCGTAGTTGTAGACGTTGACGCTGTAGACGTCGAAGGCCCGGGCCGCCGCGATCTCGGCCTCGGTGGGCTTGCCCCCGCCGCGCATCCCGAGGTTGAGGTGATTCGGGTCGTGCTTCTTCACCGCGGCGCTCGTGACCTGGACGTAGCGGTCGAAGGCCTGGTCCACGAACTCCTTGCGTCGCTCCTCGGTGTCTCCCTCGGCCAGCCACCGCTCCAGCTCACGCTTCGTGGCGGTGTCCGGCCCGGCGAGGATCAGGTCGACGGTCTGCAGCTCCTTCTGGGGGAACGGGGGCTCGTTGGCCAGGAAGTAGCCCAGCAGCCACGGGTCGTCCTTGCGCGGGGCGCACTGCTCGCGGGCCCGCTCGTCCACCACATTCTCCCACTCGGCGGCGTAGACGTCGGGCAGGCCCAGATAGTGCGTGCCGTCGATCCAGCTCTGCAGGGGGATGGCGTACGGCTTGCGGCCCGCGTCCCACAGCTGCGGGTCGCTCCAGTTGGCCACGGTGTTGAGGCCCCAGGCCTCCATCCTCCGGAAGGTCAGCGCGACCCAGCCCTCCATCCAGTCCTCGCCCAGGCGCCGGAAGAGGTTCCAGGTCAGAAAGGACGCCCCCGCCGGGCGGTCGCCCCACCGCGGAGGACGCAGTTTCTCCGGGGGGAGCTCGGTGAAGAGCTCCTCACGTCCCTCGACCGGGGTCGCCATGTACGGTCGCACCACGTCGCACCCCGCCGACAGGAACAGGTGCCCGTCGGGGTCCACGAACCACCACCTCCCGTCGCGCTGCTCCACGTGGAAGAAGCCGGTGCCCTCGGCCTTCGTGGTCTGGTACCCGCCATAGGGGCAATAATCGAAGTCGCCGGGGGCCAGGGTCTTCTCTTCCTCCCGCCAGGCGACCTTCAGCTCCTCGAGGGTCGCGGGCTCGTTCGAGTCGTGGAGGTACTGTCCGAGCTCGTCGACCACCGGCAGGCCGTCCAGGACGGCGTCGCCGGGGGAGGTCCGGGCCAGCTTCAGCGAGCGGATCTCCAGGTTCGGCGTCCCCACCGGGTGGGCGATCTCGAAGCCGATCGCTTCGACGGTGGTCAGGGGAACGAAGGGGCCCCAGAGGCGAAGGTAGTAGCCAGTGCGCGACCGGTTCCCCACCGAGGCCATGTCGTGACCTGTCTTCGGGGGCGCCGCCAGCATCTCCACCGGGATCGCGGCGCGGATCCACACGTTCGGGTAGGGGAAGAACAGAACCCGGCTGGTCCCCTCGGCGGTGTGGACCCGGAGGTACACCCGCTGGGTGGAGGACGCCCGGACCTCGAAGACCAGGGCCTCGTATCCCGACCAGTCCCGGGGCAGCTCCCCGGGCAGGTCGGCCAGGTCCAGCCGGTTCTCGGTCTGGCCCCGGGCGGCGTCGAAGGTGAGGGTCAGAGGGAAGGTCGCCGCCGCGGCGGTCGGGACGGTCGACAGGAGCAGGGCCGCTGCAGCAGAAGAGAGGAAGGAGAACCACTGGAGCATCATCGTGCCTCGTTCGTGACCGCGTCGGGGTCGGGCGGCGCGGAGGGTGGAGTGGGCGCAATCAACCTGTCGCCTGCGACGCAGGTACGCGACGGTCGTGGGTGGGACAATTCTAGCTCTCCTCCAGCGAGAGAATCTGGCCCTGCTCCTTCAGCCGTTCCTGCAGCTGCTCGAGATCCACGCGGTGGACGGCCACGTCCGAGGTCACGGCCAGGGCCGAGGCCACTCCGGCGGCGTGCCCGAGGATCATGTACTGGGGCTCCATGCGGAGGGACGCGTAGGCCATGTGCGAGGCGGAGAGGCACGATGTGACGAGAAGGTTGTCGGCCTCCTTCTCGAGGGGCAGGAGCGAGCGGTAGGGGATCTCGTAGGGCTCGACCGGCACCGTGATGTAGCCCTCCATCAACACCTCCTCCGTGGGCAAGGGGAACCGGTAGACCCGGTGCGCGACCCACTGGACCTCGCGGACGTCCATGTTGTATCCGCCCATGCCGATGGAGTCGTACTTGGTGCGTCGTGTCTGCAGGTCGTGCTGGGTCATGACGTACTCGCCCCGCATCCGACGGGCCTCGCGCACGTACAGCTGGTGCGGCCAGCCCCCGGTGTCGGTGAACTCGTCGCGGGCGAGCCCCCAGCGCCGGACTTCATTGCGGATGTCCTCGGGGACGCTGGGGTCGTTGCCCATGAAGTAGAGAAGCCCGTGGGTCCAGGCGAGGTGCTCCTGCCAGATCTGCTCGCGGCGCTCGTAGCTGGCCTCGGGGTACTCCCAGCTCGCGCCGAGGAGGTTGGTGGAGACGGCGGGCCCGCTGTTGAGGTCCGTCTTCCCGTTGGGGATGGGGGAGATGCCCAGCAGGCCCGGGGTCTCCTCGAAGATCGAGAGGCTCTGGATGTAGCGTTTGAGCAGCTCGTAGCGCGCGGGGTCGTAGCCGTCGGGGCGGGCGATCGGGATGCGGTTCTCCTCCACGTCGGTCAGGCACAGGCGGAAGCAGTAGGCCTGGACCTTGTGGTCTGCCGACCCGACCTCGCCCAGGTCCTCGTCGGGCACGACGTGGGGCAGGAGGTTCCCGTCGTCGTCGTAGGGTGAGACCGGCGCTCCCCGGAGCTGGTGGTTCCCGGGCTGGATCTCCCTCCGTCCGGCGAGGGACTCACCGTACTCCTCCCGGCCCTCGCGGCCCACGACGTAGGAGATCCCGGCCCGGGCCATGAGGTCACCCTCGTACGAGGAGTCGACGAAGACCTTCGCCTCGAATCTTGCCCCGTTCAGGGTCGTGACGCCGGCGATGTGCCCGTCCCGCTTGCTCACGGTGTCGAGACGGTGCTCGAAGAGGACCTCAACCCCTGCCCCGTCGAGCCAGGACCGGAGGATGCCCTCGGCGACCCTGGGCTCGAACGTCCAGGCGATGGGCTCCCCGTAGTGTCGCCCGGCATCCACGAAGAACTGCCGGGCCATCCCTCCGATCACGTGCTCCTGGCGATCCATGTCCGTCCGCCCCAGCCCCCCGGAGAGCATCCCCCCGATGTGGCGTCCGGGCTCGAGGAGCACCACCACCATCCCCGCCCGCGCCGCGGCCACGGCCGCGGCCGCACCGCTGGCGGTGCCCCCGTAGACGAGCACGTCGCACCGGCGCGGGGCGGCGGCGCCCGGGAGCGCGCAAGCCAGAAGTACGAGGACGGAGAAGGTCACGGAACGGAGCGATGTGATCATGACGAGCCTCCTGACGGGATCCTACCCGAGGGACGAGGGACGGTCGGGATCCGTGGTCATTCGCCCGGAGAGCTGGACGTACACCGTCTCGCCGCTGCCCGGACCGAGCTGGATCTCCCACTCTCCCCTGGCGTTTCGCACCACCGAGCCGAAGATCTGGCGCGAGCGCTCGGCCGTGAACTTCTCACGGAACACCCAGCCGAAGTCGGCGCGGCCCTCCCGCACCAGGAAGGCGGGGACCCGTTCGCCCAGGGCCACCTCGACGTCGCGCACCCTCGCCGGCTCGAATCCCTCGAGGCGGAGCGCCTCGAGGAACAGCCCGGTCCGGTCCTCGTCATCGACGCGCAGCTCGTGGCGGCCGCGCTTCACGCCACGGCCGGCGGCCAGGTCGCGAAGGGCGGTCAGCTCCGTGAATGGGCCTTCGCGTGCCGACATGGATCGTCTTGCCGCACCCCGTGAATGACGGCGTGCGTGGCCTCGGCCGACCTGGCATTGCCGGCAAGCAGGCTGGTTGACGGGTGCATGGTTCGCCTCCGGCGTTGGCGGCGAGCCCAAGCCTAGCAGGAGCGAGGTGGAGTCCGAATGGGACTCCGGATTGCCGCAAGAAGTCCCATCAGTCGAGGGCGGCGCTTGACGCCACCGCGAAGTCCGTGCATCTTTGGAGACGATGCATCGCTCGGCTCGCAAGACGGCACTCGCAGGCCTCGCGGCCCTCGCCCTCGCGGTGAGCGCCGTGGGTCCGTGCCACTGTTTGCTGAGCACCGCGGCGTGCCATCAGACCCGGGAAGCCGACGCCCACGCCTGCTGTGAGAAGCCGGTGGGAGTGCAGGCGGTGTCCGACGAGTGCTGCGACTCCAGCCCCGCGCTGGTCGTGGCCTCCACGGACGTCCCCGAGGTCGCGCCGCCGAGCCTCCAGGCCAGCCTCCCGGGGGCAGTGCTCCCGGGTGAGCGGTCGGCGCCCGTCGCCGTCGTTCGCACGCCGCCACCCCTTGCCCTCGACCGGACGACCGTCCTCCTGATCTGAGACTCCTCGCCCTGTGGGCCGGCGCGCCCGCGTGGGTGACGTGCGTGTTCACGTCTCGACGAGCGGTGTCGGCCCGTCATCGGCTCGTCTGAAGCAGGGGAGGTCCCATGACGAATCGGGTTTTGTACCGCAGGTCCATCGACGCCGAGGTCTCCGCCTCGAGCGTGGGGGGGGCGTGGAGGTTGCTCGGCGCCCTCATCCTGCTGTCGGCGCTCGGGGTCGCTCCCGCGCTCGCCGCTGCGGGGGAGGCCGAGCCCCCACTCGGTCCGCCGGAGTCTGAGGCTCCCGTGCCGCCGGCCGGCGCCGCCGACCGCGTGGCGGCGGCGCTCGAGGACCCCGTGCTGCGGGAGCTGGTGCGCGACACTCTCGAGCGGAACCCCGGGCTGGCCACGGCCATGGCCACGGCCCGCGCCAGCCTGCACCAGGCCCCGCAGGCGCAGGCCCTGCCCGACCCGATGGTCGGGGTCACGGGCTACCTCTCCTCTCCGGAGACGCGCGTGGGACCCCAGCACCTGGTGGCCACGCTGTCCCAGCGGCTGCCGTGGTCCGGCAAGCGCAGCCTCCGTCAGCAGGCGGCGCGTCACCAGTCCCAGGCCCTGGTGTCGGACGTGTCCGCGCGCCGCCTGGACCTGGTGACCGAGGTGCGCCGGCTCAGCCTGGAGATCGCGTACCTGGACGCCTACCGAAAGGTGGTCGAGACCGACCGGGTGACCCTGATCCACTACGAGCAGCTCGCCCGGACCCGCTACGCCTCCGGGGCGGGCGTCGAGCAGGGCGTCATCAAGATCCAGGCCGAGATCACCAAGGACGACAACCGGCTGCTCGAGACCGCTACCCGCCGCGCCACCCTCGTGGCCGCGCTCAACGCCCTGCGCGATCGGCCCCAGGAGAGCCCCGTCCCCGAGATCGCCCTGCCCCAGGCCACCCGCACGGCCCCGCCTCTCGCCGCCGTCCGGGCCCGGGCCCTCGAGGCGCGTCCCGAGCTCGACGCCGCCGGCGCCGAGATCGCCCGGGCCGACGCCCTCGTCGAGCTGGCACGGAAGGATTACAGACCGGACGTGACCGTAGGCGCGATGTACGGCCTCGTGACCGGACGCACCGACCTCGCTCCGGGAGTCATGGCGCCCCTGGACGACGGTCGGGACATCTTCGGCCTCAGCGTGAGCCTCAACCTGCCCATCAAGCGTGGAAGCCTCGACGCCGGGCTGGAGGAGGCCACCGAGCGGCGCCTGGCCGCGGTCGAGCACCGTCGCGACGTCGCCGCGTCCGTCGACCGCGCGGTCGGCGAGCTGGTCGAGCGCCTGCGCCTCAGCGGCGAGCAGGTGAAGCTGTTCGAGCGTGTGCTGCTCATCCAGGCCGAGCAGTCGCTTCGCTCGGCGGAGTCGGGGTACGCCGCCGGCAACCTGAACTCCCTCGACCTCCTGGACGCCGAGCGCGTCCTCCTCGACGTCCGCACCGGGATCGAGCGGGCCCGGGCCGACCACGCCATCGCCCACGCGCGTCTCGAGGGCGCGATCGGGGAGCCGCTCGACGAGATGGAAGGAGCGTCGTCATGACCCTTCTCGATGATCGAACCTCTTCGTCCCCGTCGCGGCGCGGCCGGCGGGCGCTCGTCAACGTCGGCTGGCTGGGTCTGGGCGTCGTCCTCACCTGGGGCCTTCTCGCCGACCCCCTCGGCTTCTTGAGCCTGGACTCCCTGCGACAGCGGCTGCTCGGGGAGGACCCCGACGCGGTGCAGAAGGCCGGTGAGCGGGCTCAGCTCTGGACCTGCGGGATGCACCCGGAGGTGATCCAGGACGAGCCCGGGACGTGCCCGATCTGCCACATGAACCTCGTCCCCGTCGAGGCGGAGGACTCGGCACGGCCCTCGGCGCCGCAATCGTCCGGTCTGCGCGAGGTCCTCTTCTATCGGAACCCCATGGACCCCACGATCACCTCTCCCGTTCCGGCGAAGGATGACATGGGCATGGACTATGTCCCGATCTACGCCGACGAGGTCGGCGACGCGGGTCGGGGCGGGGCGACGGTCACCATCGACCCCGGGGTGGTCCAGAATATGAACGTCCTGACCGCGCTCGCCGAGAAAGGGGATCTCGCCCGCGAGATCCGTACCGTCGGGTACCTGGAGTACGACCAGCAGAAGATGGTCTCGGTCACCACCAAGTACCCCGGCTGGATCGAGAAGGTCTTCGTCAACTACGTGGGCGAGCCGGTCCGGAAGGGGCAGCCGCTCTTCGAGATCTACTCGCCTGAGCTCCTGCAGACCGAGCAGGACCTGCTCTCCGCCATCGAGTTCTCCCAGCGCATGGAGAAGGCCCCCGAGGACTCCCAGCGCCGGGCCCGGGCCCTCGTCGAGGCCTCGCGGCAGAGGCTCGCCTACTGGGACGTCACTCAGGAGCAGATCGAGAGGCTCGAGGACACGGGAAGGGTCTTCCGCACCCTCACCGTCGTGGCCCCGGCGGGCGGCGTGGTGATGATGCGGATGCCCGGTCTCGAGGGTCGCGCGGTCCAGCCTGGCCTGGAGCTCTTTCACATCGCCAACATGTCCTCGCTCTGGCTGTCGGTGGAGGCCTTCGAGAACCAGATCCGCTGGCTCCGGGTCGGGAGCGCCGCCGAGGTGAGCCTCTCGTACTTCCCGGGCGAGACGTTCACCGGGCGGGTGCGCTTCATCGAGCCTCAGATCAGCGAAGAGACCCGCACGGTGCCGCTGAAGCTCGAAGTCCCGAACCGGGACGGCCGCCTGCGGGCTGGCATGTACGCGACCGTCCGATTCGATCCCGTGGTGGCTCGTGACGCCGTTCTCGTGCCCACCGCAGCCGTCCTGCGCACCGGCCAGCGCAACCTCGTGGTCGTGGCCGAGGGCGAGGGGCACTTCACCCCCCGCGAGGTCCAGCTCGGGAGCGAGGGCGACGGGCGGGTGGAGATCCTCTCCGGCCTGCAGGCGGGCGAGCGGGTGGTGACGTCCGCCCAGTTCCTCATCGACTCCGAGTCCAACCTGCGCGAGGCAGTGCAGAAGCTCCTCACGGCTCGGAGCGCCACGGCCGAGGCCCCGTCGCCGACCGCGCTCAGGAACTGACGGGAGGCGATCATGCTCAACAAGATCATCGAGTGGTCGCTCCGCAAGCAGTTCCTGATGGTGGTGGCGGCGGCCTTCGTCGTCCTCGGGGGAGTCTGGAGCATCCAGCACACCCGGCTCGACGCCATCCCCGACCTCTCGGACGTCCAGGTCATCGTGTTCACCGAGTACCCCGGCCAGGCCCCGCGCGTGGTCGAGGACCAGCTGACGTATCCGATCACCTCCAAGATGCTCTCGGTGCCGTACGCCAAGGTGGTGCGGGGCTACTCCTTCTTCGGCTACTCCTTCGTCTACGTCATCTTCGACGACGGCACCGACCTCTACTGGGCCCGCTCACGGGTGCTGGAGTACCTGTCCGGGCTCGCCCCCCAGCTCCCGCGCGGTGTCTCGCCCCAACTCGGGCCCGACGCCACCGGGGTGGGCTGGGCCTTCATGTACGCCCTCAACTCCGACCAGCGTTCCCTCGCGGAGCTACGGAGCTACCAGGATTGGTACCTGAAGTACGGCCTCACCGCGGTGGACGGTGTCTCCGAGGTGGCCTCCATCGGCGGCTTCGTCCGCCAGTACCAGGTCGAGGTCGACCCGGTGAAGCTGCGGGCCTACGACGTCACCCTGGGCAAGGTGAAGTCCGCGATCCAGCGCTCCAACGCCGACGTGGGCGGCCGCGTGCTCGAGATGGCGGAGCGCGAGTTCATGGTGCGGGGCCTGGGGTACGTCAAGGACGTCCGGGACCTCGAGCAGGTCGTCCTCGGTGTCGGGCCGGGCGGCACCCCGATCCTCCTTCGGGACGTGGGCCGGGTGTCGATCGGCCCCGAGATACGTCGCGGTCTCGCCGAGTGGAACGGCGAGGGGGAGACGGTGGGCGGCATCGTGATCGTGCGCGCCGGGGCCGACACCCTCTCCACGATCGCCGCGGTCAAGGACCGGCTGGCGGAGCTCAAGGAGGGCCTGCCCGACGACGTCGAGATCAGCGTCGCCTACGACCGGACCGCCCTCATCGAGCGTTCGATCGAGACCCTGACCCGCACCCTGATCGAGGAGTCGCTCGTCGTCGCCCTCGTGTGCTTCCTCTTCCTCTTCCACTTCCGCTCGGCGCTCGTGGCGATCCTCTCCATCCCGCTCTCGATCCTGCTCGCCTTCATCGTGATGAGGATGCAGGGGCTCGGCGCCAACATCATGTCCTTGAGTGGGATCGCGATCTCCATAGGCGTCCTCGTCGACGCCGCGATCATCATGGTCGAGAACGCCCACAAGCACTACGAGGAGTGGCAGGGCAAGCGCTCCCACTTCGAGATCATCCTGAAGAGCGCCCAGGAGGTGGGGCCGACGCTGTTCTTCACCCTTCTCGTGATCACCGTCTCCTTCATGCCGGTCTTCACCCTGCAGGCGCAGGAGGGACGGCTCTTCCGCCCCCTGGCCTTCACCAAGACGTACGCCATGGCCGCCTCGTCGATCGTAGCCATCACCGTCATTCCGGTCCTGATGTTCTGGTTTGTCCGGGGGCGCATCCGCAGCGAGGAGAGTCATCCCATCTCGCGCCTGCTCCGATGGCTCTACACCCCGGTCCTGAACGCCGCCCTGCGCTTCCGGTGGCTGGTGGTCGGGGTGGCCGTCCTTCTCGCCGCGTCGATCTGGATCCCGATCCAGCGCATCGGTTCGGAGTTCATGCCGCCCTTGTGGGAGGGCGACCTCCTCTACATGCCCACCACCTTCCCCGGGCTCTCGATCACCAAGGCCAAGGAGCTGCTGCAGCAGACGGACAAGGTCATCAAGACGTTCCCGGAGGTGGAGTCGGTGTTCGGGAAGGTGGGCCGCGCCGAGACCGCCACCGACCCCGCGCCGCTCTCCATGATCGAGACCACGATCGTCCTCAAGGACCCGTCGGAATGGCGGGAGGGGATGACGAAGGAGAAGCTCGTCGAGGAGATGGACCGGGCGATCCAGATCCCCGGCCTCACCAACGCCTGGACGATGCCCATCAAGACTCGCATCGACATGCTCTCCACCGGCATCAAGACCCCGGTCGGTATCAAGATCGGAGGACCCGACCTGAAGGAGCTGGAGCGGATCGGCAAGGAGGTCGAGGCGATCGTCAAGCCCCTGCCGGGGACGCTTTCGGCCTACGCCGAGCGCGTCATGGGAGGCAGCTACCTCGACTTCGACGTCGACCGCGAGGCGGCGGCCCGGTACGGGCTCAATGTCGGGGACGTCCTCGACGTCATCCAGTCGGCGATCGGCGGCATGAGCGTGTCGTGGACGGTGGAGGGACTCGAGCGCTACCCGATCAACGTGCGGTATCCGCGAGAGCTGCGCGACGACGTCAACCGCCTACGGGAGACCCTCGTGGCGGCCCCGAGCGGGCTCCAGGTGCCCCTCGGACAGCTCGCCGAGATCCGGGTCCAGGACGGGCCCCCCGGCATCAAGTCCGAGAACGCCCGGCCCAACGCCTGGGTCTACGTGGACCTGCGGGGCATCGACGTCGGCACCTGGGTGGAGCGCGCCCGTCGCGAGGTGGCGGAGCGGGTCGAGCTGCCCCCCGGATACACGATCTTCTGGTCCGGCCAGTACGAGTACATGGAGCGGGCGAAGGAGCGCCTGCTGCTGATCGTCCCCATCACCCTCTTCCTGATCGTCCTGATCCTCTACCTGAACACCGGGTCGGTGACCAAGACGGCCATCGTGCTCCTGGCCGTACCTTTCTCTCTGGTGGGAGCCATCTGGCTCATGTACTTCCTCGGCTACAACTGGTCCATCGCCGTCTGGGTCGGGATCATCGCCCTCGCCGGCCTCGACGCCGAGACCGGGGTCGTCATGCTGCTCTACCTCGACATTGCCTACGAGCGGTGGAAGGCGAAGGGCAAGATGGCGACATACGCCGATCTGGCCGCGGCGGTGGACTACGGGGCGGTGCAGCGCATCCGGCCCAAGGCCATGACCGTGACCACCACCTTCATCGCCCTCCTGCCCATCCTGTGGGCGACGGGTACCGGCGCCGACGTCATGCGTCGAATTGCCACCCCGATGGTGGGGGGCATCTTCACCTCCTTCATCGGCGAGCTGATCGTCTATCCCTCGATCTACTTCATCTGGCGGGCGCTCAAGCTGACGCCCGGGCCGCTGTTCCACGAGACCGCTGTGGGGGGCGCGGGCGAGCTCGCCGAAGGGGGGGACGCGTGAGCCCCACCGAGCCCCTGGGCCGCCGACGGTTCCTGCGTCTCGGGACGGGGCTCGGCCTCGCCGTCGGGGCCGGACCGGCTCTCTCGACTCTGGGCTGCGGCGGCTCCAGCCCGACCGACCCCGAGGAGCCGCCCCGTCCCGGCAACGCGCTCCCCCTTCCGCCCGATCTCGCGGGCGAGCTGGTGGCCCGGCCGACGAAGGCCGCCGTCTGGCCAGGGACGACCACGGCGCTGTGGACGCTGGGCGACGCCTACCCTTCGCCGACGCTCCGCCTGGCGGCGGGCGGGGCCGCTCGCATCCGACTGCGGAACGAGCTGCCGGAGTCCACCAACGTTCACTGGCATGGGCTCGTCGTTCCCGAGGAGGCGGACGGTCACCCCGTGGATCGGGTCAGCCCGGGAGGCACACGCGACATCGCCTTCACCGCGCCCCGACGCGGGGGCACCTTCTGGTATCACCCCCACCCGGACCGAAGGACCGCGCCCCAGGTCTACAGGGGGATGGCGGGCTTCATCGTCGTGGAAGACGGACGGGACGCCGCGCTCGGGCTCCCGACCGGCGTGCACGACGTGCCCGTCCTGCTCCAGGATCGGCGTCTCTTCGACGACGCCTCATTCACGTATGCCCCCTTCCCGATGGATCTCATGAGCGGGTACCTGGGCGACGTGGCCCTCGCCAACGGGACGCCCGAAGCCTACCTGTCCGTCTCCAGCTCGCCCTGGCGGCTGAGGCTCCTCAATGGCTCGAACGCGCGGGTGTTCCGGGTCGGGTTCGAGGACGGCCGGACGTTCCACGTCGTTGGGAGCGACGGGGGGCTGCTCGAGCGGCCGGCGGCGGCGACCTTCCTGGACCTCGGGCCGGGCGAACGGGCCGAGATCGTCGTTGACCTCTCACCAGATACCGTGGGGAACTCAGTCCATCTCGTCAGCCACGCGTTCAGAGTTCCCGGAGGCGGCTTCGGTCCGGGGATGGGCATGGGCGGGGGACTGCCGCAGGGGAGCCCGATGACGCTGCTCCGCCTCGACGTCGACCGGCCCTCCGCCGCGATGCCCTTCCAGCCGGCCGGGGGGCTCGTGCCGATCGAGCGTCACGACCCGGCGCGCGTCCGCACCCGTCGCTCCTTCGTGATGCAGACCTGGATGCCGCCGGTGCACGGGGCCTTCACGATCAACGGCCTGGCCTTCGAGCCCGGCCGGGTCGATGTTCGCGTCCCCCGGGGCCAGCTCGAGCTCTGGGAGGTCGTGAATGCCTCGGCCCACCCCCACCCCTTCCACGTCCACGCGGTCCAGTTCCAGGTGGCGTCGCGGACGAGCGGGCCTATCGGTCCCCACGAGACCGGCTGGAAGGACACTGTCCTCGTGTGGCCCGGGGAGCGGATGGAACTCCTGATGCGCTTCGAGGGAGAGGCGGGCCTGTTCATCCTGCACTGCCACAACCTCGAGCATGAGGACGCCGGGATGATGCTGAACATGGAGGTCCTGTGAAGGGAGCCTCCTTCGGCTGCATTCTCGTCACTGCCAAGGAGAAGGACCCATGACTGACTGGCGACACGGCCTCACAACCCTGGCGATCGGGGCCTCTGTGACACTCGCGGGCTGCGGAGGCGGAACGGACATGCCCATGGGACCAGGAGACATGGGCCCCGTGGAGGTGGGGATGTCTCCGACCTTCATGTCCGTCAGCCCCGGGGGAGGGGCCATGGGCGTCCCCGTGGGCAGTCCACTCGAGCTCCACTGGGGAGCGCCGATGAGGGTCGGGATGGAGCAGTACGTCGACCTCCACATGGGCGACCTCTCCGGACCCGTGGTGCCGATGGGCTGCGCCTGGTCGGCGAACCAGACGACCCTCGTCTGCACGCCGTCGTCGCCCCTGCAGCCCGGGACCCAGTACACGATTCACGTGGGAGGGGGCATGGTCGACGCCAACGGCCAGGTCATCGACATGGACACGTATGGCGCGGGCCTCGGTGGGCAGTGGGTTCAGGGCGGGATGATGGGTGCCGGCCACGGCGGAACAGCCTGGGGGATGATGGGCGCTGGCTGGCACGACTCCAACGGCGCCTACGGCATGGCTTTTACCTTCACGACCGGCTAGTAGGGGGACGACCATGGACTCTTCCGACGTGCCCGCGGCCTACACGTGTCCGATGCATCCGGAGGTGCGTCTGGCCGAACCGGGGGCGTGCCCGAAGTGCGGAATGGCGCTGGAGCCGATCGTCCCCACCGGTCCCGTCGCCCGAAGGGAGTGGGTCTGTCCGATGCACCCCGAGATCGTCCGTGACGAGCCCGGGACCTGCCCCATCTGCGGGATGGCCCTCGAGCCCCGGGAGGGTGCGGCGGCGGGGAACGGCGCCGACCCCGAGCTCCAGGACATGACGCGGCGCTTCCGGGTGAGTGTCGTCCTGGCGGTGCCCCTGCTCGCCATTGCGATGGGAGACCACATCCCGGGCCGGCCGCTGCAGGGCCTGGCCTCGCCGCGGGTCGTCGGCTGGCTCGAGCTGCTGCTCGCCACCCCCGTGGTGCTGTTTGGCGGCTGGCCTTTCTTCGTCCGCGGCTGGCAGTCCATCGTGAACCGTAGCCTGAACATGTTCACCCTCATCGGGCTGGGCGTGAGCGTCGCCTACGTCTACAGCGTCGTGGCCGCCGCTGGCTCCCGGGATCTTCCCTCCATCGTTCCGCGGCGAAGGCGGCGGGGTCGATGTCTACTTCGAGGCCGCGGCGGTCATCGTCGCTCTCGTCCTGCTGGGTCAGGTGCTCGAGCTGCGGGCGCGGAGCCGCACCGGCGCCGCCATCACGGCGCTCCTGGGCCTGGCGCCCAAGACCGCCCGGCGGATTCGACGAGGACGGCGCCGAGGAGGACGTGCCCCTCGACCAGGTGCCAGCCCGGGGATCTCCTTCGGGTGCGGCCGGGCGAGAAGGTGCCGGTGGACGGCACGGTGGTGGAAGGGACGAGCTCGATCGACGAGTCCATGGTCAGCGGCGAGCCCATCCCGGTCGAGAAGGGCGCCGGAGACCGGGTCATCGGGGCGACGGTCAACGGGACCGGCGCCTTCGTCATGAAGGCCGAGCGGGTGGGGGCGGAGACGCTGCTGGCTCAGATCGTGCGCATGGTGGCCGAGGCCCAGCGCAGCCGCGCGCCCATCCAGAGGCTCGCCGACGTGGTCGCCGGCTACTTCGTCCCGCGGTGGTGGGGATCGCCGTGGTCACCTTCGTCGGTCTGGGCGGCTCTTCGGACCCGAGCCCCGCTGGCCCACGCGCCTGATCAACGCCGTCGCGGTCCTGATCATCGCCTGTCCCTGCGCCCTGGGCCTGGCCACGCCCATGTCCATCATGGTCGCCACCGGCAACGGGGCGCATGGCGGGCGTGCTGTTCAAGAACGCCGAGGCCATCGAGGTCATGCGCAAGGTCGACACCCTGGTGGTGGACAAGACCGGCACGCTCACCGAAGGCAAGCCGAAGCTCGTGGCGGTGTTGCCGGCCGAAGGCTGGAGCGACGAGGACCTCGCTGCGCCTGGCGGCCAGCCTGGAGCGCGGCAGCGAGCACCCGCTGGCCGCGGCGATCGTCGCCGGCGCGGCGGAGCGCGGATGTCGAGCTGACGGAGGCCGAGGACTTCGAGTCGATCGACCGGCAAGGGCGTGACCGGCCGAGTCGACGGGCGCCAGGTCGTCTTCGGCAACCGCCGGATGCTCGAGGAGCGGGCGTCGACCCCGGCGCGCTGACCGACCGGGCCGAGGCCATGCGCGCGCGAAGGCCAGACGGTGATGTTCGTGGCCGTCGACGGCAGGCTCGCCGGTCTCCTCGGCGTGGCGGATCCCGATCAAGGACGTCGACGCCGGAGGCCATCCGCGCCCTGCACGAAGAGGGTATCCGCGTCGTCATGCTCACCGGCGACAGCCGGACGACCGCCGAGGCGGTGGCCCGGAAGCTGGGCATCGACGACGTCGTGGCCGAGGTTCTGCCCGAGCAGAAGGCGGAGACGGTCAAGCGCCTCCAGGGCGAGGGACACGTGGTCGCCATGGCCGGCGACGGCATCAACGACGCGCCGGCCCTCGCCCAGGCGCAGGTGGGCATCGCCATGGGGACGGGCACGGACGTGGCCATGGAGAGCGCGGGGGTGACCCTGGTGAAGGGCGACCTGCGGTGGCATCGTTCGCGCCCGGCGGCTGAGCCGCGCCACCATGCGGAACATCCGGCAGAATCTCTTGTTCGCGTTCGTCTACAACGCCCTCGGCGTGCCGATCGCGGCGGGCGTGCTCTACCCGGTCTTCGGCGTCCTGCTCAGCCCGATGATCGCCGCCGCCGCCATGAGCTTCAGCTCGGTCTCGGTCGTCGCCAACGCGCTGCGACTGCGGCGAGAAGTGCTCTAGTCTGTCCTGCTTTGGGCGCGCGTCGACCTACTCGCCCAGCGGCTGCTCGCCATGCGCCGCAGTCACGCATTCACGGTGCCGGGAGGCGGGTTCGGCCCCGGGATGGGCCCGGGCGTGGGCATGGGTGGGGGAGCCGCCCCAGGCGAGCCCCATGACGCCCCTGCGCCTGAACATCGACCGGCCACCCGAGGCCCCGCCGTCCCAGCTTCCGGAGGCGCTCGTGTCGATCGCGCGCCAGGACTCGGAGCGGGTGCGCACCGGTCGCTCGTTCGTTATTCAGACCTGGATGCCGCCGGTCCACGGGGCCTTCACGATCAACGCGGTGCAGTCCCAGGTGGCGTCGCGGACGAGCGGGCCGCTCGGCCCTCTCACCTTCACCACGGCCCCGCTCGTGGGTCTCACCGCAACGTGGCCCAGCCGCCGAGGGTAGCCCACAGGGCGCGCCTTGGCCGACCGTTCAACGGCCCTCGAGGACCGTTCGTAGGTCGAAAAGGACCGCTCATTTGCCCTCGAGGACCGTTCGTGGCACAAGGATGGCCCATGAACGCTTCCCCACCCCGTGTCCTGCTTCACCTCGGGCGGGACCGGCGGCGCGCCGTCGATCCCGGCGACATCTACTTCCTCGAAGCCGTTGGGGAGACGACCCTGGTGCGACTCCGGTCCGCTCGCAGGCTTCGCGACGACCGCGCCCTCGGCGACTTTCTGGAGCAGATCCCGAAGGCGGCCTTCGTCCGGGTACATCGGAACCACGCCGTCAACGTGCAGCACGTCCTGGAGGTGCGCCGCCGCGCCGCTCAGAAGGACTGGGAGGTGAAGCTCGCCCCGCCGGTGAACCGTGTGCTCCCGGTGGGCCGGACCCATCTCCCCCATCTCTGGGCCGCCTTCGGCGAGAGATGACCTGAGCCGGCGCACCACCGGGTTGGGGTATCAGCTGCGATCAGCTGCGAGGCGCACATTGATGACGAGGAGGGCAGCGTTGGGCATCTTCAGTTCAGCGCCTCGACTGCTGCATCGCCTCGTTGTGCGGCCCCGCCGAACGTCGCGCAGCCCCCTGCTCTAGCGGGCCGTCGATGCCTCGGTCTCAAAGACAGGCGTGGCGCTGTCAGGTACGTCGATCGGCACGAAAAGGCTGGCGGGAAAGAGGTAGTCCTCACCCGACTCGTCTACCACGCGGAGTAGGGACTTCGCCTCAGCGGCTGGATCCGGCAGCACGCGATAGACCTTGCGTGGCTCCAACGAAGCCTTGTAGGTCCCATTGCTCACACAGAGTGCGAAACGACCATTGCCCTTGGCCATGTCAATCCAGAAGGCGCTTGACCTTCATGTCCCTACGGCCGATGCCGTGTGCCTCATACCAGTGTAGCTCCTCCAGCGACCAGCCCCGTACGCCTTGCGCAGCCTCGCACGGGTGCGAACTGCCCGTCCGGTAGCGATGACCTCGATGTCGGCGATCTGGCTGCGAAGCTTGAAGCCGGTCACGGCCCGAGGCGACCACTGCCGCCTACCGAACCAGGTCCGGACAACAGGGACTACCCAGCGCGATCCTCGACCGCCCCTGTCCGCTTCCGCTCACGCGCAAGGTTCTCCAGCTCGCGCTTGGATTCCTCGCTGCGTTTCCAGTCAGGCCATTCCTTGACCTGCCGGCTGGCCTCCTCGAGAACCCAGTACAGCTCTTCAGACTTCTCGTTCACGGTCTCCTCCGTGCGTCCCGCCTACTGGGGACCTCGCCGCCAGCAGCCGAGCTTGCGATGCACCTCTTTGAGGACGAACTCCGACGTCACCGGCTCGTGGACGCGGACGGTGTGCTCCAGGAGGTCAGCGCACACGCCCCGCGCCACGAAGGCGGCGATAGGTCCGCGCGCGGCGCAACGCCAGACCAGACAGTGGCTCACGAGTCCTGGTCCTGCGTGATGAATCGTCGCTCTCCACGGGACCGGGCACCGGCACTTCGCCCGGCACAACCTGCTCAAGGAAGCGCGTCGTCGAGCGGTGTGGCGCCCACCGGCGTACCCAGCTCACCGGCGACTGGCCTCGGATCTCGTCGGACGGTGGAGACACGCTATCATCTCAACCGCGACGGCCAAAGGTCCGGTGCGAGCCGGGATCGGGGCGACAGGAGCGATGGACGCGAACGACCTGAGGACCTGGAGCGAGATCGTCAGGAACCTGGCTGCCGGGACCGCCCTGGGCGTCGCGGCGGGGTGGGCCATTCGACGACTCCTCCGAGAGCGCCGGGAAGGCCCGCGCGGTCCGGACCCGGACGTCGCCTCGCACATCCTGGACACCATCTACCAGGGTGTCTTCTGGAAGGACCGCGAGTCGGTCTACCTCGGCTGCAACGCTGCCTTCGCCGCCGCGGTCGGGCTCGACCACCCCAGCGAGATCGTCGGCAAGACGGACTTCGACCTGCCCCCGCCCAGGGCCGAGGCCGAGGCGTATCGCGCCGATGACCGGGAGGTGATCGAGACGGGAACCGCCAAGAGAGCCATCCTCGAACCCATGCAGCTGGCCGATGGCACGCGGCGGTGGATCGAGACCTTCAAGGAGCCGCTGCGCGACTACGAGGGAACGGTGGTCGGGGTCCTCGGTCTCTACAGCGACGTGACCGAGCGGCGGCTGCAGGAGATCGACCTGCGCGAGACCCGGCTCATGCTCCAGACCGTCCTGGACAGCATCCCCGTGCGGGTCTTCTGGAAGGACCTGGACAGCGTCTATCGCGGCTGCAACGTGCTCTTCGCTCGCGACGCCGGTCTCGAGGGGCCGGAGGAGGTCCTCGGGAAGAATGACCACGACCTCGGCTGGTCGAAGCAGGCCGATCTCTACCGCGCCGACGACCGTGAGGTCATGGCCGCGAACACGCCGAAGGTCGGCTACGAGGAGCCGCAGACGACCCCGGACGGCGAGGAGATCTGGCTGCGCACGAGCAAGGTTCCGCTGCACGACCTGGAGGGGAAGGTCATCGGAGTGCTCGGCACCTACGAGGACATCACCGCCAGCAAGCGGGCCGAGTCCGAGCAGCGCAGCCTCGAGGCGCAGGTGCTGCACGCGCAGAAGCTGGAGAGCCTCGGGATTCTCGCCGGCGGGATCGCCCACGACTTCAACAACCTGCTGGTGGCCATGCTCGGCCACGCCGATCTGGCCCTGAAGGACCTGGCCGATCCGGGCCGCGTGCAACAGCACCTGGAGGAGATCCGCGTCGCCACCCGGCGTGCCCGGGAGCTCACCAACCAGATGCTGGCCTACTCGGGGAAGGGACGCTTCGTGGTGCGCAGCCTGCGTCTCGGCGAGGTGGTCACCGAGATGGGGCACCTGCTCGAGGCCACCATCCCCAAGAAGGTCGCGCTCCGCCATGCCCTGGCCGAGGACCTGCCCGCGGTGGAGGCGGACGTCGCCCAGCTGCGTCAGGTGGTCATGAACCTCGTGACCAATGCCGCCGAGGCGATCGGTGAAGGCGGCGGGACGATCACCCTGGCCACCGGACGCCAGCAGGTCTCACCGGGCGACCTTCGCGCCGCCCTCTCCCGGGAGCGCCTGCCCGGGGGAGAGTACGTCTTCCTCGAGGTCTCCGACGACGGCTGTGGCATGGACGCGACCACGCGCGAGCGTCTCTTCGAGCCGTTCTTCACCACCAAGTTCCAGGGGCGTGGGCTGGGACTGGCCGCCGTCCTGGGCATCGTCAGGGGGCATCGGGGGACGATCGAGGTGGCGAGCGAGCCGGGCAAGGGATCGTCGTTCAAGGTTCTGCTTCCGGTGGGCCGCGGCGACGCGCCCCCGCTCGATGAGCCCGCTCCGGACGAGACCTCGGCGGCGCCACTGCAGGGCACCGTGCTGGTGGTCGACGACGAGGAGGTCGTTCGGGAGGTGACTCGGGAGATGCTCGAAGGGAGCGGACTCGACGTCCTGACCGCGGCGGACGGGGTCGAGGCCCTCGAGGTCTTCGGCGAGCACCGCGAGCGGATCGCCCTGGTTGTCCTCGACATGACCATGCCGCGCATGGACGGAGAAGAGGCCTTCCGCGAGCTGCGTCGGCTGGATCCTCGGGTGCGGGTGATCCTGACCAGCGGCTACGACGAGCAGGAGACGACCAACCGCTTCGTGGGCGAGCGGCTGGCCGGTTTCCTCCAGAAGCCCTTCACCCTCCAGGACCTGGAGAGGAAGCTCCGCGCGGTCCTGAGGCCCGCCGGTGACGGAGGGGCGTAGCGTCGCGGCGCGCTCCGTGCGGTGCGCTTGGAGATGACGCATACGCAGTGCGCGAACTGGAGGTCGTGATGCTCCGCAAGCCTCTGTTCTGGGTTGCCTTCGCGCTGGTGTCTCTCTTCGGGGTCGCGATCGCCGTGCAGCTGTTTCCGAGGGCCATGCCCTTCGTGACGCTGGACCTCGAGATGGACCGCGATGCCGCTCTCGGGCGGGCGCGAGAGCTGGCCGCCCGATACGGCTGGGGACCGGACGGATACTTCCAGGCTGCGGCCTTCCGCTCGAGCGAGACCGTCCAGGCCTATGTGGAGCTCGAGGGGGGTGGCAACCAGGCGTTCGTGCGGATGCTGCTTGCGGACCTGTATCGCCCCTACACCTGGCAGGTGCGCCTGTTCCGCGAGCACGAGGCGAACGAGACCCTCGTGCGCTTCACCCCCGAGGGCGCCCCCTACGGTTTCCGGGAGACCCTGGCCGAGGACGCTCCCGGGGCGGCACTCGGCGAGCACGACGCCCGCCGGATCGCGGAGACCGCCGCCGCCCACGAGTGGGGCGTCGACCTCTCGGCATTCGCCCCGCTCGAGGCGGCACGGGAGACCCGACCGGGCGGACGAGTGGATCACACCTTCGTCTACGAACGTCCGGCGCCCGAGGGACGGCTGGCCGAAGAGCGCTACCGGCTGCGGCTCGTCGTGAGCGGCGACCGTTTCACCGAGCTGACACACCTCGTGAAGGTCCCCGAGGCCTTCGAGCGTCGCTTCTCCGAGATGCGCTCGAAGAACAGCCTGGTCGCGGGGATCAGCAACGGCGTCGTCTTTGTCCTCTACGGTGGGGGGGCCACCGTGGGCCTCTTCCTTCTGCTGCGGAAGCGGTGGGTGGTCTGGAAGCCCGCCCTCGCGCTCGCGGGCGCGATCGCGGGACTCACCGCCGCCGCCTTCCTCTCCCGGTGGCCCCTGGGCTGGATGGAGTACGACACGGCGGTCTCCGCTGCGGGCTTCGCCGCCCAGACCATCGTCTACGCGATCCTCAACGGCCTCTTCCTCGGGATCATTGCCACGGTCGGCCTCGTGGCCGGGGAGTCGCTCACGCGGCGCGCCTTCCCCCGGCAGCCGCAATTCTGGCGGCTCTGGTCCGCCGAAGGCGCGCGCAGCCGCGAGGTGCTGGGCGGCACCGTGGGCGGCCTGCTGCTGGTCGGCGTGATGCTGGCCTACATGGCCGTGCTCTACGCCTTCGCTCGTGAGCACCTCGGCTGGTGGCTGCCCTCCGCCGCCCTGACCGATCCCAACGTCGTCGCCGCCTTCGTGCCCTGGCTCTTCCCGCTGGCCATCTCGCTCCAGGCGGGCGTCGTCGAGGAGGTGGTCTTCCGAGCCATTCCCCTGGCCGGGGCCGTCCTCCTGGGGCGGCGCTTCGGCGGCCAGCGCTACTGGGTGGCGGCCGCCCTCGTCCTCCAGGCGGTCCTGTTCGGCGCGGCCCACGCCGACTACCCGGCCCAGCCCGCCTGGGCCCGCCTCGTGGAGATCGCCATTCCCTTCGCCTTCATCGGGGGGATCTACCTGGTGTTCGGGCTGCTGCCGGCCATCGTCATGCACTTCGGCTTCGACGTGGTCATGTTCTCGCTGCCGCTGTTCGCCTCCTCGGCCCCCGGTGTCTGGGTCGACCGGACCCTCGTCGTCGTCCTGGCGCTGGTCCCCCTCTGGGTGGTTCTGTACGCGGGTGGGCGCCACAGGGGCTGGATCGGCCTGCCCGAGGCCCTCCGGAACGCCGCCTGGTCGCCCCCGCCGGCGACGGAGGAGCGGTCGGTGAAGACGGCGGTGGCGCCCCGGGCTTCCATGGAGCGAGGCACGGCGATCGGCCTGGCCGTGGCCGGCGCCTTCGGGGTCGTGCTCTGGGGAGCCTTTACGCCGTTCCGGGCGGACGCCCCCGCGCTCGGCGTCACGAAGCCGACCGCCGTCGCCGCGGCACGAGCAGCCCTCGAGGACCGGGGGGTGGCTCTGGACCGCTCCTGGAAGGAGCTTCCCGTCGTCGGCGGGGACGTGGGCCTGGCCGACCGATTCGTCTGGCAGGAGGGTGGGCCGGAGACCTATCGGTCGGTGATCGGCAGCCACCTCGAGGCCCCCCACTGGCGGGTGCGCTACGCACGCTTCGAAGGCGACATCGCCGACCGGGCCGAGGAGTACGTCGTGCACGTCGACTCCGAGGGTCGGGCCTTCCGGATCGAGCACCGGCTTCCGGAGGAGCGAGCGGGGGAGTCCCTGTCGCGGGAGGAGGCCCGGGACCTGGCCGGGAACGCGATCCGATCGGTCCTCGGTCTCGACCCGTCGAGCCTGCGCGAGGTCTCCGCCGAGCCCGCCGAGCGGCCCTCGAGGCGAGACTGGAGCTTCACCTTCGAGGACCCCTCGGTGAGGGTCGGCGGTGCGGGGGAGGCGCGCCTGGACGTGGCCCTCGCCGGGGACGAGGTGGCGGACGTGTTCCGGCACGTCCACGTGCCCGAGGAATGGCGCCGCGCCGAGCAGGACCGCTCCACGCTGAGCGCCCTCGTCTCGAACGTGTGTGGCTTTCCCGTCGGCCTGGGCCTGTTCGCGGCGGCGGTCGCCGGCCTCGTGGGCTGGAGCCGGAGACGGTTCGCCCGTCCCGCCTTCGCCGCAGCCCTTCTCGGTCTGCTGGTCTTGTTCACCCTGCGCGTCCTGAACGCCTGGCCCGTCCTGTCGGCGAGCTTCAGCACCGCCCAGCCGTGGCCGACCCAGGCACTCATCGGCGTCGGCGCTGGCCTGATCGGCGCGGTGTTTCTCGCCGTCCTCCTCGCCCTCGCGGCTGGCTTCGTCCACCGGTGGCTGCCGACTGGGGCCGCGACGCCCGCGGCGACGACGGCCCTTCGCGGGGCTGCCCTGGGCGCGGTGTGGGCGGGACTGGCGGCGGTGATCGTCGCGGTGGGGCCCTCCCCCGCGCCGCTCTGGGGCTCGGTGGGCCCGGCCGGCACCGCGGTCCCCTTGATGGGCCCCGCCCTCGAGGCCACTCGCGGCTGGGTCGTACAGACGCTGCTCCTGCTCCTGCTCGTCGGTCTGGCCGGCGCCCTCTCCCGGGGTGGAGGGGCGCGCCGCGTGGCCTCCTCAGCCCTGCTCGTCACCTCCGGCCTGGTCCTCTCCGGAGCCGGTGGCGTGGAGGGCGCCGGCGCGTGGCTGATCTCGGGCCTGGCCGCCGGGGCGGTCCTGTGGCTGTCCTACGTCGTCGTGCTCCGCTTCCAGCCCTCGCTGGTGCCGCTCGCCACCGCGGTCCTGGTGATCCTCTCGCTCGCAAGGGAGGCGGCGCTCGACCCCTACCCCGGCGCGTGGGTCGGTGCCGTCCTGGCCATGGTGGTGCTCGGCGCCGTGGCCCTCGGGTGGACGCGTCGCCTGGAGGGCGATGCGCAGCCGGAGCCCCCGGCGACGACGAACTGAACCGGAGCCGATTCCCGTGCGGCCACCCCTTCCGGGGGCACGGGCGCGCCGATTGGGCTATCTTCGAACGATGGCCGCGCCCGAACGACTGATCCTCCGCAACTCGCAGTCCGCGGGCGACATCGTGATGCTCACCGCCGCCGTGCGCGACCTGCACCGCTGCTACCCTGGACGCTTCCTCACCGACGTCCGGACCTCCTGCTCCGACCTGTGGATCGGCAACCCCTGGCTGACGAAGCTCGACGAGCACGAGCCCGGCGTCCGCGTCATCGACTGTCACTACCCGATCATCCACAAGAGCAACACCGCGCCGTACCACTTTCTCTTCGGCTTCATCGAGTACCTGAACGACGAGCTGGGGCTTCGCATCCAGCCCACCGAGCACCGCGGCGACGTGCATCTCACCAGCGAGGAGAAGGAATGGTTCGGCCAGGTCGAGGAGGCACGGGGCGCCGCCCGTCCCTACTGGCTGTTCGCCTCCGGCGGCAAGTGGGACTTCACGACCAAGTGGTGGTCGGCCGAGCGCTACCAGCAGGTGGTCCGGCACTTCGAGGGGCGGATCGACTTCGTGCAGGTGGGGGAGTCGCACCATCACCACCCGCCGCTCGAGGGCGTGATCGACCTCCGCGGCCAGACCAGTCTGCGCCAGCTCATCCGTCTCGTGTACCACGCACAAGGGGCGATCTCTGCGATCAGCCTGCTGATGCACCTCGCGGCTGCCGTCGAGATGAAGCCGGGCATGCCGAAGAACCGCCCCTGCGTCGTGATCGCCGGAGGTCGTGAGCCGCCGCACTTCACCGCCTACCCCCACCACCAGTTCATCCACACCGTGGGCTCCCTGAGGTGCTGCGACAACGGGGGCTGCTGGAAGGCCCGCACCGTCCCCCTCGGCGACGGCGACCAGAAGGACGAGCCCGGTCAGCTCTGCGTCGACGTCGTCGGCGACCTGCCGCGGTGCATGGACATGATCACCGCCGACGAGGTCATCCGGCGTGTCGGGATGTACTTCGCCGGCGGTGCCGTGTCCTTCCTGTCTCCGGAGGAGGAGGCCGGACCGGCTCGTGACTGAGGCCGGTGTCGGCACTGATCCCACGGTCTGGCAGCAGTTTTGCTAGACGTGCTGGGGTAGAATGAAAGATTGTCCTTTCGGGAGCGTGCCGCTCCTTGGACCTCAGTCGGAAAGCGAAGGTGTCATCGTGAGTGAAGAAGAGAAGCCCTCGAAGGGTTCCGAAGCCGGGAGCGAGCGCCGCTCGGAGCGGCGCGAGTTCCTAATCCTGCTGTCGGGCGGTGCGGCCCTGGCCGGAGTGGGCGCGCTCGGCGGCTGCAACAGCGGGAGCCCCACGGGGCCCGATTCCTCGTCCTCGAGCAGCTCCAGCAGCAGCTCGGAGTCCAGCGAATCCAGCGCCAGCTCGGAATCGTCGGCGTCCAGCGCATCCAGCAGCAGCTCCGCGTCCTCGGAGTCGTCCGAGTCCAGCTCGTAGCGCTCTCCACCGCTCGGACCACGCCGCCGCCGTCTCATGGCCGTCGTGGTCCGTGCGGTCCCGCCTTCCCTCCCTCCCGCGCCGTTGACGCATCCCGAAACCAGTTACGCGTTTCGTACGCTCGACGCCTGACCGAGCTCTCATTCGGCCCGGCCCGGCGCCTCTGTACGCTGGCACGCGGATTGCCCATGCCTGAACCCATGAACCGACCTCGCCAGATCTCGCGCGTCTGTCGCCGCACTCGGATGAGTGAGCGGCGGCACAGCTGCGCCTGGGCGAGCGCGGCCACTTCGCTGACCAGAACCGGGCGTGACGCCCGCTCCTGCAAAAAGAGCAAACCCGGGGGAACCCGGGGACGCAGAGCCACGGGGTCCCACCCGGGAGGGTGGAGGGCCAGCCGGGCCGCCAGGAGATGTCCAGAGCTTGGAGGCTCGAGATGATCTTCAACACGCGTGTCCTGCTGTGTCTGCTTTCTGTCGGGGTCGCCGGGTCGCTGGCGGCCTGCGGTGGGTCGAGATCCGTCACCGGCCCTGATGCGGTCGCCCCCGCTTCGAGCGCCACCATCGCCGGGACGGTCGTGTCCGCCGGTGCCGGTGGTGCTCCGGCGGGCGATGTCAGCGCTCGGTCGAGCTCCGGGGGAATCCGGGTGAGTGTCCTGGGGACCTCTCTGGAGACGACAACCGACGACAACGGTCGCTTCACGCTCGGCGGGGTGACCCCCGGCGAGCAGGTCGAGCTTCGTTTCGAAGGGCCCGGCATCGACGCCCGGCTCGAGATCGAGGGCCTCGCCGCCGGTCAGATGCTCACGATCACGGTGAGTGTGTCGGGATCGACGGCCTCGAGGCTGACACCGAGCGGTGAGATCGAGTTCCGAGGCCGCGTCGATTCGGTCAGCTCCGACCGCCTCGTCGTCGACGGTCGGATGGTGCTCGTCATGGCCGGGACGACCGAGGTGCTGGGTCGTCAGAACCAGCCCATCGCGCTCTCCGACGTTGCGGTGGGAAGCCTCGTCCAGGTCGAGGCCTGGCCGCAGTCCGACGGCAGCCTGGTCGGGAAGAAGGTCAAGCTCGAAGACGGCGCTGGCGCCGTCGCCGGCAACGAGGTCGAGTTCCGGGGCAACGTCGACTCGGTGGGCGCCGACCGTCTGGTGGTGGGTGGCCGGACGGTCCTCGTGGTGGCCGGGACGACCGAGGTGCTGGGTCGCCAGAACCAGCCCATCGCGCTCTCGGACATCGCGGTGGGGGCCTTCGTCGAGGTCGAGGCCTGGCCGCAGTCGGACGGGAGACTCCTCGGCAAGAAGGTGAAGCTCGAGGACAGGGCCGACGACAACGGCGACGACGCCAACGACGCCGTGGAGGTGGGCATCCTCGGGAACATCCAGAGCCTCTCGCCGCTCACCGTCGCGGGCACGGTGGTGTCCACCGACGGCGCCACCCGGATCCTCGACAACAACAACAACCCCATTGGCCTCTCCGCTCTCGCGGTCGGCATGAGGGTCGAGGTCGAAGGCTGGCGCCGGGCCGACGGGAGCGTGCTCGCCAAGAAGATCAAGATCGAAGACTGACGCCCCGCCTCTCTCCTGGCCCCGGACGGCGGATGCGCGCCGTTCGGGGCCTTCTGGCCTGCCTCCCCCCCGGTCCCCGGCGTCTGGGTGCTTCGAGCAGGCCTCTATACTGGATCGAGGAGTTCTCGAGACCGTGACCTTCCGAGCTCGACGCCGGCTCGTCGCCCTTCTCGTGCCACTCGTCTGCCTGGCCGGGCCGGATCCCGCCGAGGCGGCGGGGCCGCTCGTGCTCTTCGGGGGACGCCTGCGCGTGGGCGGGCTGGTCAGCGGGACGATCGCCCCGGAGGACGACCGCTACTTCAACTTCGTCGGATACGACGACTACGGCGAGAGCGCCCTGCGCCGCTTCCGCCTCGCGTTGAACGCCGAGCTGCGTTTCGGAGGGCGCGCGGCCGTTCTCACGGAAATCTGGAGCGACAACCTGCGCGCTCCCCGCGTGTACGCGCTCTTCCTGCGGCTGCGCCCGTGGACGGAACGCGCCTTCGACGTCCAGCTCGGGATGGTGCCCCCGGTCTTCGGGGCCTTTCCCCGACGCCGCTACGCCGGAGAGAACCCGCTCCCCGGCCTGCCCCTGGCGTACCAGTACGTCACGACGATGCGCGAAGACGCGATCCCGGCGAGCGCGGAGGAGCTCGTCTCGAAGCAGGGAGGCGGTTGGCGGGTCCGCTACTCGGTGGGGGCGCCGGAGCCGGGTCCCGGAGTGCCGCCGGTCAACGCCGAGGTCTGGGACACGGGCGTCCAGGCCCGGATCGGCCGCCAGCCGGTCTCCCTGGCGGTCTCGCTGACCCAGGGGACGTTGAGCTACCCGCTGGTGCGCGACGACAACAACGGCAAGCAGTTGGCCGCCCGGCTCGCGTGGACGCCGGGGCCGGAGCTCACCCTGGGTCTCTCGGGTGCGGGCGGCGCCTTCCTCTCCAGGGAGCTGACCGACACGCTGCCCGCCGGCTCGGGCACGAGCTTCGACCAGAAAGCCCTCGGAGCTGACGTGGAGTACGCACTTGGCTACTGGATCCTGCGCGCCGAGGCGGTGTGGAGCCGTTGGAACCTGCCACCGCTCGACGAGACCCGCATCGAGACACCCCAGGACTCTCTGGGCGCCTACGTGGAAGCCCGCTACAAGCTGCGGCCCGGCCTGTACGTGGCGGGGCGCCTGGGTCACCTCGGGTTCCGGAAGCTGCCGAGCGAGGCCGGGATGCAGACCTGGGACGCGGACGTGACCCGGGTCGAGCTCGGGGGTGGCTACGCGCTGCGTCGGCAGGTCCTGCTCAAGGCCGCCTTCCAACAGAACTGGCGGAACGGGAGCCGCGGGCGGACGGAGAGCCTGGTGGCGGCGCAGGTGCTGCTGTGGTTCTAGCTCGACGCCGCGCAGCGGTCGCGCTGGTCGTGGGGGGACTCCTGGCGGGAGCAGCCTCCCGCGGAGGAGGACAGCCCGCGACCACAGGAACCCTGCACGGGAGGGTCGAGGTGCGGCTCGAGGCGCCGGTGTCGGCCGAGCGCCCCGACGTCGCGGCCCTGGGGATGCCTGAGCCCCGCGACGCCCCCGACCGTCGGACCGCCGTCGTCTTCCTCGAGACGGCACCCCGCGGCGCTTTCGAGGTGGCGCCTCCCGGGCGCGCCGTCCTGGACCAGCGCAACGAGACCTTCGTCCCCCACGTGCTCGCGGTCACCGTAGGCACCACGGTCGAGTTCCCCAACAGCGACCGCGTCTTTCACAACGTGTTCTCGCTCTCGAAGGCCAAGCGGTTCGATCTCGGGCGCTACCCCCGCGGCGCCTCGAGGTCCGTCCGCTTCGACCGGCCCGGGATGGTGCGGGTGTTCTGCGAGATCCACTCGCACATGAGCGCCTTCGTCCTCGTGTTCGCGCACAGGTTCTTCGACACCACGGACGCGTCGGGACGGTACCGCATCGAGGGTGTCCCGGCCGGAAACTACACGCTCGCGGTGTGGAACGAAGGGGAGGTGCGGTCCACGCGCGAGGTGCAGGTGCCCGTGGGCGGAGGCGAGGTCGTGCACGACTTCGTCGTGGAGTAACGTGGGCCCCGTGCTCGCCTCTCTTCGCTCTCGGGTCTTCGCCGCCACCGCCCTGGTCGCGGTTCTCCCCATGGGCGCGGCCCTCGGCTACGTGACCACGCGCGTCACCCGGCAGGCCGAGACCGGGCTCGGTCGTCAGCTCGAGGAGGCCGCGCGAATCGTGGATCAGCACCACCGAGTGCGTCTCGAGACCGGGCGGGAGCGCGCCCTTCTGATGGCTGACGTCCCGATGCTGAAGGCGGCGGTGGCGACGGGCGATCCGCCCACGGTGGAGCAGCTGACGCGGGACTACCCCGAACGGGTCGGGTGCGATCTCTTCGTCGTGACAGATGCCGAGGGGCGCACGCTGGTCAGCCTGGGGGGGACGCTCCAGGAAGGGAGCACCACGCCGGCTCCCCAGGGGTTCGCCGTCGAAGGCGGACGGCTCTTCGAGTTCTTCACCGTGCCGATCCTGCTTGGAACCGGGGCGCCGGAGGTGCTCGGGGATCTCACGCTGGGCTTCGTCCTCGACGACCGGCTCGCAGTTCGGCTCCGCGGCCTCACCGGGAGCCACGTGGCGATCGTCCATCACGGCCGTGTCTACGCGACGACCCTGTCCCGGAGCCACGACGCCGCGCTTCTCGGCGCCGCCTCGGGGGCCGACGTGCAGCGCCTGAGGCTGGGTGATGAGGACTGGGTTGCACTGCGGCGCCGCCTCGGCGCGGCCGACGACGGGCCCTCGGTCCTGGTGCTTCACTCGCGCGCCGAGGCCCTGCGACCCCTCGACACCCTGCGGACCGCCCTCGCGGTCGCTGCCCTGGGCGCGGTGGCGGTGAGCCTGCTCCTGAGCTGGGCAGTGGCGCGCACCGTCACGCGGCCGCTGGCCGCCCTCACCGACGGCATGAGGGAGATCGCCGCCACCGGAGACCTCACCCGGGAGATCGGCGCGGGACGGGCCTGGGACGACGAGGACGCTCGTCTCGTGGCCCGGACCTTCAACACCCTCACCGACTCGATCGCACGCTTCCAGAAGGAGGCCGCCCTGAGGGATCGGCTCTCCGCGCTCGGACGGCTGTCCACCATCATCGCCCACGAGGTGCGCAACCCCCTGATGATCATCAAGGGATCACTCCGCTCGCTTCGGCGCGAGGGCGCGTCGCCCGGAGAGGTCCGCGAGGCCACCGCAGACATCGACCACGAGGTGGCCCGCCTCGACCGCATCGTGGGGGACGTCCTCGACTTCGCCCGTCCCCTCGATGTGGAGCGGGTGCCGACGGACCTGGCCGAGGTCACCCGGGGCGCGGCCGAGGCCGCCCTGGAGGGGTGTGAGGACGTGGACGTCCGGTATGCGCTGGACTCGTCTCTCGGGACCCGGATGACCGATGGGGAGCGGCTCCGCACGGTCCTCGTCAACCTCGTGGCCAACGCGCGCGACAGCGTCCGGGCCCGGCGGGACGCCGAGCCCGACCGAGGTCGCGCCGGTGACCACATCGAGGTCGGCGGTCGCGCCGCGGAGGGAGGGGGTGTCGTCCTCTGGGTCGCGGACGAGGGCGTCGGAATCGCCGCGGGCGACCTGTCCCGGGTGTTCGATCCCTACTTCACCACCAAGCGCACCGGCACCGGTCTCGGACTCGCGATTGCGCGGAAGGTGGTGGACGCCCTCGGCGGTGCCATCCGGATCGAGAGCCGAGAGACCGAGGGGACGCGGATCGAGATCGCGCTGCCGGCTCCGGTTTCGGGGGTCGGGTCAACGGAGGCTTTGTGAGCACACCGCTTCGCGGCAGCATCCTGCTCGTCGACGACGAGGAAGGCATCCTCAAGACGCTGGGCCGTGCGCTGCGTGAGGAGGCACACGAGGTGGTCGCGACTCCGAGGCCGGCCGAGGCTGAGCGCCTGCTGGCCGAGCGCGGCTTCGACGTCCTGGTCGTCGACAATCGGATGCCGGGCAAGACGGGGCTCGAGCTCATCCGCGACCTGGTCGTGGGCTCTGCGGAGGGGGAGCGCCCCCAGGTGATCCTGATGACCGCTCATGCCACCGTGGACAGCGCGATCGAGGCGATGAAGCTCGGGGCCTTCGACTACCTGCAGAAGCCCTTCGAGGTCGAGGAGCTCCTGGTGGCGGTGGGGCGGGCGCTGGATCACCAGCGACTGCGTGGTCACCACCGGTACCTGCTGGCCGAGCGCGAAGAGGAGTTCGACCATTACGGCATCGTCGGCCGGAGCCGCGCGATGCAGGAGGTGATGCGAACGCTCGAGCGGGTGGCCCAGGCCCGGAGCACGGTGCTGATCACCGGGGAGACCGGGACCGGGAAGGAGCTCGCGGCGCGGGCCATTCACGCTCGCAGTCCCGAGCGGGAGATGCCGCTCATCAAGGTCAACTGCGCCGCCATTCCCGAAGCCCTGCTCGAGTCGGAGCTGTTCGGTCACGTCCGCGGGGCCTTCACCGGCGCCACCTCGAACCGGAAGGGTCGCTTCACCCTCGCCGACGGCGGGACGATCTTCCTGGACGAGATCGGCACCCTGGGCCTCGCCGTGCAGGCGAAGCTCCTCCGCGTTCTCCAGGAGAGGGAGTTCGAGCCGGTGGGCGCCGAGCGCACCGAGAAGGTCGACGTCCGCGTCATCGCCGCCACCAACCGCGACCTTCGGGCGCTGGTGTCCGAGGAACGCTTCCAGGAGGATCTTTACTACCGTCTGAGCGTGATCCCGGTGACGCTTCCGCCGCTGAGAGAGCGGCGCGAGGACATCCCTGCCCTCGTCGAGCACTTCGTGCGGAAGCACGCCCAACGCATCGGACGAAAGGTCGAGCGCATCGAGGAGACGGCGCTCGACCGCCTCCGCGCGTACGACTGGCCGGGCAACGTCCGCGAGCTCGAGAACACGATCGAGCGGGCGGTCGTGCTGGCCAACGGCCCCATCATCGACGAAGCCTCCATCTCCATCGTCGAGCCCCCGGCCAGTCGGGCGACGGGAGGCCTGCCTTCGAGCCGGCTCCACGAGAACGTGGAATGGGCCGAGCGCGAGTCCATCCGCCGGGCCCTCCGGCAGGGGGGTGGGGTCAAGAAGGACGCGGCGGCGATCCTGGGGATCAGCCAGCGGGCGCTCTCCCACTACCTGGGCAAGCACCGCATCGACGGCGACTGACCCGGGTTTCGAAGGCCGTCAGCGCTTACGCTCCTCGTATACGACCGCGCTCTCCGCAGAGGCGCAAGTCGCTCCGCATCAACGAGACCCGGATGGGCACGGGCCTTGCTACTCCTTCGGGCATGCTCGCGCAGAACCAGCGACGGAGGAGGCAGGTCGGATCGTCCGGCGTCCGGACGATCCTTCTCGGGCTGGCGATTGGTGCCGCCACCCTGGTGGCCACGATCCCGTTGCTCGCGCTCGGTGAAGAGATCCCGGTCATCGGCGTTCGCACCTTTGAGATCACGGCCTCCCGGTACGCCTTCGACCCGGAGCGGATCGAGGTGCAGCAGGGAGATCGCGTCAGGCTGACCCTCCGATCGGCCGACACGACGCACGGGCTGGCCCTCGACGGCTACCCGGTCGAGGTGGTGATCCCGAAGGGTGGAGAGGAGGTCTCCGTGGAGTTCATGGCGCACCGGCCCGGCACGTTCCGGATCACATGCTCGGAGTATTGCGGCTCTGGACACCGCCGGATGCAGGGCCGGCTCGTCGTGATGGAGGCGGGGAAGTGACCGGTCGCCTCTCCGTGGCCCTCCTCCTCGCCGCAGGCTCGGCGGCAGCGAGCCTGGCCGCCGAAGGGACGACCGGGGACGGCGCGGTGGCTCCGACGGTGGCGGCTCCGATATCCGGCGGGGTCGCAGGCACCGCGCCGCCCCCGGCATCCGACGAGCTGTCCGACTACGACGAGGACCTGGACATCGACCCGGGCGAGCCGGACTTCGAGGTGGTCAACCTCCCGACCAACCTGCGACTGCCGAAGCACAAGCTCGCCTTCAGGCTCACTCATCGCTTCGCCCGCCCGCTCGGCGAGGGCAGCTTCGACGACCTCCTCGCGGATCTCTTCGGGTTCGACGGGGGGGCCCAGATCGGCCTCGGGCTTCGGTTCGGTCTCTTCCGGGGGACGCCGATCGAGATCTACCGCGCCAGCGACCGCACGATCCAGCTGGCCGGGCGACACGAGCTCCTCTCCCAGCGACGGCGGCCGCTGGGTCTCTCGCTCCTGATCTCCGTCGAAGGTCTGAACAACTTCGGGCTCTCGGAGGCGCCGGCACCGCCGCCCCTCCACGAGTTCTCGCCAGCGCTGGGGATCGTGCTGTCGAAGAGCTTCGGCGCCCGCGGTGCCGTCTACATGGTCCCGTACTGGGTGGGCAATACCCGCATCAACCCTTCCGCTCCCGGCGACGACGACGACACCGTCGTCCTCGGTCTCGGCGCACGGCTCCGCCTCACTCGGACGATGTATGCCGTCGCCGAGTACAGCCCCCGCCTCGCCGGCTACAAGGGCGATCTGGGCTCAGGCGACTCGACGTCGCTGGCCTCCTTCGGGGTCGAGTGGCGGGTGGGTGGCCACGCCTTCCAGATCAACTTCTCCAATGACCTGGGAACGACCCCGGGCCAGATCGCACGAGGGCAGCAGGGGCTCGATGACTGGTTCATCGGCTTCAATCTCAGCCGCAAGTTCTACTGAACGGAGGATGTCAATGCAGGAAAGAAAGACGCTGGGTCGCCGTGAGTTCACGGTGGCCTCGGCCATGGCCGTGTTGAGCGGGGTGGCGATCACGGTGAGCGGCTGCGGGGGGGGCAGCGGGTCGGGGAGCAGCCCCACCGCCCCCTCCGCCCCCGCGGCCCCGGCCCCGGCCCCGGCCCCGGGCGCCGGCACGGACAAGGTGGGCACCGTGAGCAGCAACCACGGCCACTCCGCGGTGATCACCGGCGCCGAGCTCACCGCCGCCGGCGCGCTGTCCCTCAACATCACCGGGACGGCGGATCACCCGCACACGGTCACGCTGTCTGCTGATGAAGTCCAGCAGATCGCCGCCGCCGCGCGTGTCTCGAAGGAGTCGAGTACCGACGCCTCGCACAGTCACACCGTGACCTTCAACTGACCTTCCCTCTCGTGTCGCCGGGGAGCCGCCGCCTGGCGCGCGGCCTCTCTCGCCGTCCCGACGCTCGGGGCGCTTCCCCGGAGAGACGAAACCCTTCTCCCCCGCGACCCACTGCCAGGAGGCACCGGCATCGTGTCGATGAGAATGAGAGGCGCCGCGCTCACCGCGGTGGCCGCGGTCATTCTTCTCGCGGCGGGCGGGATGGCTGTGCGCTGGTGGCGCACGCACAACCTCGGCCCGGTGGAGCGCGGGTGGCGTCTCGCGACGCGTCACGCCTGCCTGTCCTGTCACGGGCCGACGAGTCGGTCCGCGGACCTCCACCCCCTCGGTACGGGGGGGGCACCCACGTTCTCTCACGAGGACGTGACCGAGTACGCCCGCGACGCGGACGAGATCCGGGAGTGGATCCGGGACGGCAAGCCCCGGCGCCTGAGGGATGAGGAGGGTGATGCCCCGCTCCCCCTGCTCCCGATGCCCGCCTTCCGGGACGTGCTTTCGGACCGGGAGATCCACGACCTCGTGGAGTGGGTCGTCGCGGTGTCGGACTTCGGAGAGATGCCCGGTTCCGCCCGGGCCGGTCACCGCCTCGCCTCGAGCCTGGGCTGCTTCGGGTGCCACGGCCCCGGTGGTCGAGGCGACACCCCCAACCCCGGCTCGCTCAAGGGCTACATCCCGTCCTGGAGCGGGGCTGACTACACGGAGCTCGTGAGAGACGACGCCGAGCTGGCCCAGTGGATCCGCGAAGGCAGCCCGCGGCGACTGCGCGAGAACCCTGCCGCGGCCTTCTTCATGAACCGTCAGCTCGTGCGGATGCCGGGGTTCGGCGGCGGCGTGACCGATGACGAGATCCGCCAGATCGGCGCCTATATCGCGTGGCTGCGGCAGGGCTCGGCCGACACCGGGAGCTGAGAGTGCCCCCGTTCCCGCCTCCGTCCTGGATCCGGCGGTCAGGCCTCTCGCCGGAAGGCCGCGTACGTGAAGCGCTGCTCCTTCTGCGCGGGCGTCACGTGGGTGCGTTCCAGGGAGCGGACCAGGCGGTGGCCGTCACCGAGCGTCTGGCCGAGGGTCTCCGCGCTGTAGCGCTGGACGGGCAGCCCGCTGCACCTCTCCGGTCCGTCCAGGGCGAACGTGGCGAGCACGACGTGGCCCCCGGGTCGGAGTGTCCGCCGGAGGGTGTCGAGGTAGGCGGATCGATCCATCTCCGTGGTCAGGAAGTGGAAGACCGCCCGGTCGTGCCAGAGGTCCACGCGTCGACCCAGATTCAGGGCGCGCACGTCGCCCTGGCGGAAGGACACTCGCGAAGCCCGGGGACCCAGCCGCTCCCAGACTTTCGCGAGAGCGCCTTCCGAGAGGTCCACCACCGTGACGTCGGTGTAGCCCCGGTCGAGTAGCCCGTCGACCAGCGCGGAGGCCCCGCCGCCGATCTCGAGCACCGTCGTGTCGGTTCGCGGCGCGACCGCGCCGATCAGGTCGAGTCAGGTCTCCGGGGTGGGCTCGAACCAGCTCACCTCGTCCGGCGCCCGCTTGCCGTAGATGGATTCCCAGTGCTCCCGAAGGTCCATGGCCTGCTCACCCGGGGCCATCATTGTGACGTTTCCGGGCCGCTCGTGCATCTCGCGACGCGAGGGGACCGGAGGTTCCCACTCGAGCCCTGGCTCGGCCCAGCCCGGTGAGGGCGAACGGGGCGCGGTACTCCTTGGTGAGCATCCCGCTCGCCCGACTGGGCGCGCCTTCAGGCCTTCAGGGGTAGAGGACGTTCTCCTCGCCGCGCTCGCGTGCGAGGCGCGAGGCGAGGGCCAGGATCCGGTCCCGGCGCTCGAGGAGGGCCTCGATCCGCGGCCCGCTGAGCCAGCGCCCGAGACGCGCCTCGAGCGTGCGGCGGTCGAGCGCCGCGAGGGCCTCGAGCACCGCGCGGGAGAAGCGCTCGAGCCCATCTGGCGAGCGCAGCTCGCCGTAGATCGTGAACGCGCGCGAGGAGTCGATGGCGTAGATCCGGAAGGTCGGGTCGACGAGGACGTTGCGGATGTTGCGGTAGTCGGTGTTGTCGGTGAGCTGGTGCAGGAGCCGCAGCGTGTGCATCCGGTCGTTCCATGGCTGCAGATCGGGCGGAGCGATCGCCCTGGCCTTGCGGTCGGCCTCTGTCATCGACCCTTCGACCCACAGCTGAAGCGAGCCGGTCGTGCGTCCGATCTTGCGCTCGACGGTGGGGGGGACGAGGCCGGTTCCCAGCAGCTTGTCGAGCTCGTAGGCGGCGACCTCGTGCTTCCACGAGTCCGCGAAGCCCACCAGGACGCGCCCCCTCTCGAGGTGGGTCACCCCGGGCTTGAGCTCGTCGATCGTCTTCCAGATCGCCCGGGCGGTCCGAACCCCGTCACTGAGCGTGAGCTGGTCCGGATGGGTGATGCCGTCGCCGAGGGCCCGGCGGCCCACCACCTCGGCCGTCCGAAGGAACCCTTCCGTCTCCTCCCCGGCGAGCACCGGGCGGCCCGGCTCCTCGGCGTCTGCGCCGGACGCGCCGGCGGTGGCGAGCAGCAGCGCGAACGCCAGGGCGCGCTTCATGGTGGCTGTCGTTCCGTCATCCGGGTCGCCTCGCTCAGCGTCCGGGGCCGGACGCCCAGGCCAGCCCGTCGGGGAGCGGGCCGGCGTCGATGAGTCGCGCCACCCTCCACTCGCCGAGGTCGATCTCCGCCACCTGTCCGCTCTGATCGCAGGAGACGTAGGCCACGAGACCGTCGGGGCGCACGAGGACGAACTGGGGGGTCTTCGGCACGTCGAGCGTCTTCACGACCACCATCGACTCGAGGTCGAGGAGCGCCACCTGGCTCGGCCGACGGAGCGCCATCACGAGGAACCGTCGTCAGTCGAGGCATGGCATGTCCTCCTGTCCGTCGCCGCACGAGAGCCCGGCGAGGACCTCAGCCCAGCTCGGCGAGGGCGAACGGGGCGCGGTACTCCTTGGTGAGCATCCCGTTCGCCTCGTCGTCGCCGATCACCTTCAGGCCGACCGGGTCGAAGTCGAGGGTGCGCCCGAGACGATAGGAGATGTTCGCCAGGTGAATGAGCGCACAGGAGTGGAAGCCGTCCTCGGCACTCGACGCCACCATCGCCTTGTCGTTCGCCCGAATGGCGTCGACGAAGTTCTGGAAGTGGTTGCCCAGCCCCTCGCCGCTCTCGCCCGGCTCCTTCTCCTTCCCCATGTACGTCGTCCACCGGTCCACGTCCTTCACCATGAAGCCCTTCGATCCGTAGAAGAGGTTGCCCACGGTGTTGGCGGTGCTGGTCATGTAGGCGTGGTCGTCTCCTCCCGCCGGCACGTCGAGGCCGCCGCGGTCGGTGATCCAGTGGCGCACCTCGAACTGCATCATCTTCCTGGTCCCGCCGCGGGAGGTCTCGTCGAACTCGTAGAGGGCGGTCATGGTGTTGGGGGTCTCCTGGTCGTCGTCGAACGAGAAGTGCCCACCCACGGCGCTCACCTTCGTCGGAAGCGTCACCCCCAGCCCCAGACGGGCGATGTCGACCTCGTGCACCCCCTGGTTCCCGATGTCGCCGTTGCCGTAGTCCCACTGCCAGTGCCAGTTGTAGTGGAACCGGTTCCGGGAGAATGGCTTCTCCGGCGCCGGCCCCATCCACAGGTCGTAGTGGACCCCGGGCGGCACCGGCTCGTCGGGGGTCCGGCCGATCGTGTCCCGCCACTTGTAGCAGAGGCCCCGGGCCAGGTAGAGGTCCCCCAGCCCGCCTCCGTCCAGGAACCTCTTCATGCTCCGGGCGCAGGGGTTGCTTCTCTGCTCGGCCCCGTCCTGGACCACGACGTCGTAGCGGGCCGCCGCCTCGACGAGCGCCCGCCCCTCGTGGAAGGTGTGGCAGCAGGGCTTCTCGACGGTGACGTGCTTGCCGGCCTGCATGGCCCAGATGGCGGCCGGGGTGTGCCAATGATTCGGGGTCACGATCGAGACCGCGTCGATGTCGGGGTCCTCGAAGAGCCGGCGCAGGTCGACGTAGATCCGCGGCTCGGGAAGCCCGACGTCGGTGAAGTGCTTCTGGACGCGCTCCGCGAAGAGGTTCTCGTCCACGTCGCACAAGGCGGCGACCCGGACGTTGGGCAGCTCGTGGAAGCTCGAGATGTGGTACTGGCCCATGCCCCGGATCCCGATCACCGCGACGTTGACCCTGTCGTTCGCGCCCATCCAGCCCTCGCCGGCGAGGACGTACGGGGCCCCGGCGAGGGCGCCGGTCGCGGCGCCCGTGGATCGGATGAAGTCCCGCCTCTTCATGGTCGTCACTCCCCGTCGGTGTGAAAGTCGTTCGGCGCCATCCGGCCGCTGAGCATCCACTCGTGGTTGGGGTCGTCGAGGAGCTGGTACTCGAGGCCGATTTCGTGCGTCCCGGTGTCGCCCTCCCGCTCCCTGACGAAGTACCTGTTTTCGGCGGGAGCCGTACGGTGCAGGCATCCGGCGGCGGAGCGGATTCTACACCCGCCCCCGTCGTGTATGATTCCCGCCGCCTCCATCGGGATCGGCCATGGCGCTCACGCCCCGGGAACGCGTCCGGACCGCCCTCGCCCGTCGCGAGCCCGACCGGGTGCCCTTCGACCTGGGCAGCACACAGGTCACGAGCATCGCGGCGCGTGCGCAGCGGCGGCTCCGCTCCCATCTGGGGCTGCCCGAGGGCCCCGTCCGCGTCAGCGACCGTGTACAGCAGCTCGACCACGTCGAGGAGGATCTGCTGCGCCTCTTCGAGGTGGACACCCGTGGCCTGTGGCCACTCACCGCCCGGAACGGCCCCGTCGAGGAGACCGACGACGGCACGCACCTCTCCCACGTGGACGAGTGGGGCCTCACCTATCGAATCTCCCGTGAGGGGGCGGACTGGTACGACCTCGCGGCGAGCCCGCTCGCCGGCGGTGAGCTCACCCGCGCGCGCATCGACGCTCACCGCTGGCCACGGGGCGACGACCCGCGCCTCTTCGCCCCCCTCCGGGCGGAGGCCCTGGCCCACCGCGAGGCGGGGTACGCCGTGGTGCTGAAGAGCCTCTGTGCCGGGCTCTTCGAGATGGCCCAGCGGCTGCGGGGCATGGAGGAGTTCCTCATGGACCTCGCCGCGAGCCCGGCCGAGGCCGCTCATCTCCTCGACCGGATCCTCGAGGTGAAGCTCGCCTACTGGCGGGGCGCCCTCGCCGCCCTCGGCGACGTCGTCGACGTGGTCGCCGAGGGGGACGACTACGGCACGCAGCAGTCCCTGCTCGTCTCTCCCGCGACCTTCCGCACGCTCTTCAAGCCACGCCTGGCCGAGCTCGTCCGGGAGATGAAGCGGGGCGCGCCGGAGGCGTTCGTCTTCTTCCACTCGTGCGGGAGCGTTCGGAGGATCCTGCCCGACCTCGTCGAGATCGGGGTCGAGGCGCTGAACCCCGTCCAGACGACGGCGGCGGGGATGGAGCCCCGGGAGCTGAAGCGGGAGTTCGGGAAGGAGATCGCCTTCTGGGGCGGCGGCGTCGACACGCAGGGCGTCCTTCCCCACGGCACACCGATCGAGGTCGCAGAGGACGTCCGGCGCCACATCGGCGCCCTCGCCCAAGGGGGCGGCTACGTCTTCGGGACCGTCCACAACATCCAGGCGGACGTCCCGGCGGAGAACGTGGTCGCCATGGTCCAGGCGCTGCGGGCGCACGACGCCGCCCGCACCGGCCGCCCCCGGTCCAAGGTGGCCAGGGAGCCCTGAGCTTGGCCGAGGCTGACGAGAACTCCGGACGCCGTCCCTGGCCTCGCCTCCGGTTCGTCGTCGCCGGCCTCCTCTGCCTGGCCTCCACCAGCAACTACCTCGACCGCCAGGCGCTCTCGGTCCTCGCCGACACCATCAAGCGCGACCTGGGCTTCAGCGCCGCCGACTACGCCGACATCACCTCGGCGTTCCTGCTCAGCTACATGGTCATGTACCTCGTGGGCGGCTGGATCGTGGACCGCATCGGCACCCGCTGGAGCTTCCTTCTCTTCGCCTCGGCGTGGTCGCTCGTCACGATGGCCCACGGCCTCGCCAGCTCCGTGCAGGGCTTCCAGGCGGCCCGGTTTCTCCTGGGGGCGACCCAGCCGGTCAACTTCCCGGCCGGCGTGCGCGCCGCCGCCGAATGGTTCCCCATGCGCGAGCGCGCCCTCGCCATCGGCGTCTTCAACGCGGGAACCGCCCTCGGCTCCACCCTCGCGGTGCCGATCGTCTCCGCGGTCGCCCTCCTCGCCGGCTGGCGGTGGGCCTTCGCGATCGTGGGCGGTCTGGGGTTTCTCTGGGTGGCGGCGTGGGCCCTCATCTACCGGCTTCCCAAGGACCACCCGCGGCTGGGCGCGGACGAGCGCCTCCTCATCGACGAGGGCCGCGAGGCCCCGGGGGGCCGGCCGCCGCGGCTCCTCGCCCTCGTGCGGATGCGGGAGACGTGGGGATGCGTCGCCGCGCGCGCCCTGACCGACCCCATCACGTACTTCCTCATCTTCTGGGTGCCCCTCTACCTCCAACAGGAGCGCGGCTTCTCCCTCGCCCAGCTCGGAGCGGTGGGCTGGGTGCCCTTCGCGGTCTACGCCCTCGGGAACGTCGCCGCGGGGGCGGTGCCCCGCGCCCTCATGGCCCGGGGACTGTCCCTCGACCGCGCGCGGAAGGGCTGGATGCTGGCGGTCGTGGTCTCGAACGCCGTGGCTCTTCTGGCCCTCGCCCGCGCCGGCAGCCCGGGGGTGGCGCTCGCGTGCGTCAGCCTCGTCTTCTTCGGCCACGGGGCCTGGGGCAACATCATCCTCCCCGCCGAGGTCCTTCCCGCCCGCGCGGTCGGCACCGTGTCCGGCCTGGGGGGGTGCCTGGGGGCGGCGGCCGGGGTCGTGACCCAGCAGATCATCGGCCGGCTGGCCGGTGCCGGGGCCTGGACGCCCCTCTTCCTCGGGTGCGCGGTGGCCTATCTCGTGGCCCAGGCCCTGGTCGTCCTGCTCGTCCGCGACCTGGGCCGCGTCCGCGCCCTCGCGGACTGAGGCCGAGGATGGCGGCACCGGGCCGGACCCGCCAGGGCCGGGGAGAGCGCGGCGATGGCCCGGTGCGAAACGGTTGACGCCGGAATTCGCCGGCACGTAGCATCTCCCACCCGGGGCGCGTCCGCGCCCGGGTCTCGAAGGAGGTTTCCATGTCCGGCCGCGACTCCATCGACCGCAGGCAGTTCCTCGAGAAGTCCTCCCTTTTCGCCGCCGCGGCCTCGGCCGTTGGCGGCGCCCGCAAGGCGCACGCCCAGATCAACAGCGCGGCCGGGCGGAGCCTGGAGCCGGTCCGGCTCGGATTCCTCGGCGTGGGGATCCGGGGCACGCTCCTCATGGAGGCCGCGGCCGGCATCGCCGGAGTGGAGGTCAAGGCCGCCGCCGACTGCTACACGGGCCACCTCGACGCCGCCCGGGAGCTGATCTCGCCGTCCCCGGAGATCACGGGCGACTACGAGGAGATCCTCTCCCGCCCCGACATCGACGCGGTGGTCATCGCCACCCCCGACCACTGGCACCTGAAGATGACCCAGGAGGCCCTCACCGCGGGGAAGCACGTCTACATCGAGAAGCCCATGACCCACCGCTGGGAAGACGGCGAGGCCTTCATCGCCGCCACGGAGAAGAGCGGCAAGGTCGTCCAGGTGGGCAGCCAGTACATGAGCATGGGCTGCGCCCAGAAGGCCACGGACCTCGTCCAGAGCGGGCGCCTCGGCCAGGTCACCCTCGTCGAGGGCCGCTTCCACCGCAACACCGCCACCGGCGCGTGGTACTACCCGATCCCGCCCGACGCCTCGCCCGCGACCGTCGACTTCGAGCGCTTCCTGGGTCCGGCCCCGGCCCGGGACTTCGACCTGCGGCGCGTCTTCCAGTGGCGCCTCTTCTGGGACTACTCAGGCGGGCTCCCCACCGACCTCTTCGTCCACATCGTGACCGCCACCCACCAGCTCATGGGGGTGCAGGAGCCGGAGAGCGTCTTCGCCTTCGGCGACATCCACCACTGGAAGAGCTACCGCGAGGTGCCGGACCAGATGACGGCGATGGTGAAGTACCCGGGGGGGTTCGTCCTGAAGCTCACCAGCACCGCCCAGAACGGCCACCGCGGCCCGCTCCTCACGTTCTACGGGACGGAGGGCACGATGGAGTACACCGGGCGTTCGCTCAAGTACTTCTACGAGCCCCGGACCGAGAACTTCACCTACTCGACCCACTCCTGGCCCCGGGCCACGATCGCCCGCTTCCGCGAGCTCATGGATCTCACCGAGGACCTCACCCCGATCGACGGGCCGGCGGCGGCGGAGCCGGTCGAGTACCGCTCGCCGAACGACGAGGACGCGACGCGGGCCCACGTGCGGAACTGGATAGAAGCGATACGGACCGGGGGCGAGCCCGTCGAGGGCGTTCGCTTCGGCCACCACGCGGCTCTCGTCGGGCACATGTGCAACCTCTCCTTCAAGGCCGGCCAGCCCGTCCGCTGGAACACGGCGACCCGGAAGGTCGAGGCGTAGCTCCGGGTCTGCCCATAACTCACAGATTCCAAATGGGTTGTTTTCGACAGGTTTCGGTTGACATGCTTTTGCGGCCGGACATATGCTCTCGGTGTTCTCGCGGCTTCATCTCTCTCGGAAGGGATGGTTTGCTCGCGCCAAACGATCCGTTCGATAGAAACGCACTCCGCAGGAGGATCTCATGAGACGACACATGCGCGGAGGGTTCTACGGACCCCCGCTGGTCGCGCTGGCTTGCGCGGCCCTCTGCCTGACCCTCGCGGGAGCGGCGCACGCCCAGGCCGTCCGCGGCACACTCCTCGGCACCGTCGTCGACGCGCAGGGTGCGGCCATCCCCGGCGCGACGGTGACCGCCACCGAGACCCAGACGAACATCGATCGCTCGGTCGTCACGAACCAGAGCGGCAACTACATCTTCGCCAACATGAAGGACGGCCTCTACCGCATCACGGGCGAGCTCACCGGCTTCAAGACCACCGTCCGTGACCGCGTCGAGGTGAAGGTGAACCAGACCGTGCGCGTGGACATGACCCTCGAGGTCGGGGCGATGCAGGAGCAGGTCGAGGTGGCGGCAGAGACACCGCTCCTCCAGACGGACCGCGCCGACACCGGCCGCCTCATCGAGGGCCGGCAGGTCCAGGAGATGCCCCTGGGGTACAACCGCAGCTTCCAGGGCATGTGGGCCACCGTGCCCGGGGCGGTCACGCTCTCCCGGCCGCACTCCCAGTTCTTCAACCCCCAGGACAGCCAGGAGACCAAGTTCAACGGGCAGTCGCGCCTCTCGAACAACGTGCAGATCGACGGCCTCGACAACAACCACAAGACCGGTCTCCTGACCGTCCTCATCCCCTCCGCCGAGGCGGTCGACTCCGTCAACGTGACCACGTCGAACTTCGACGCCGAGCTGGGTCGCGCCGGCGGCTCCGTCACCTCCGTCGTCATGAAGTCGGGCACGAACGAGTTCCACGGGAGCGCCTTCTACTTCGGCAACAACGAGTCCACCCAGGCCCGCAGCTTCTTCGCCTCGCCCGACTCCGACAAGCCCGACACGAAGTACCAGCAGTTCGGCGCGAGCCTGGGCGGTCCGATCATGAGGGACAAGCTGTTCTTCTTCGCCGACTACCAGAGGACGGTGGACGACCTCGGCGAGCTGCGACGCAGGGTCATCCCACCGACCGAGTGGCGGACCGGCGACTTCTCGGGCGCCGACACGATCATCTACGACCCCGCCACCGGCAACCCCGATGGCACCGGCCGTCAGCCCTTCCCGGGCAACATCATCCCCCCTGACCGCATCAGCCCGGTGGCCGCCAACATCCTCGCCCTCATGCCCCCGCCGAACATCCCCGGGGTGGCTTTCGGCCAGGACAACTTCGAGCTCCCGAGCTTCGTCCGCCAGAAGACGACCGACGCCTTCAACGTGAAGCTGAACTACAACCCCACCATCAGCGACCAGCTCTCGTTTCGCTTCAGCTACGCGAAGCCGGTGGTCTTCGTCCCCGGGACCTTCGGCGAGATCGGCGGCGGCGGCACCAGCTTCAACGGCACCGGCACCCAGAAGGTCTACCAGACGGCGGTCACCTGGACGCGCGTCATCAACCCGAGCCTGATCATGGAGTGGCGGGCCGGCCTGCTCACGTACACCAACACCGCGCTCAGCAACGGCACGGGGCTCGACACCTCGACCCAGGTGGGGATCCCGGGCGCCAACTACGACCTCTGGTCGAGCGGGCTCAGCACGATCCAGATCAACCAGGGCTTCGACAACCCCGTGGGCGGCTTCGCGGGCAGCCTGCCCTGGGACCGCGGGGAGGACACCTACAGTGTCGTCGGCATGATCACCAAGCTCACCGGCAACCACTCGATCAAGGTCGGGACCGAGGTCCGGCACAACGAGGACTACCTCCTCCAGATCCAGGACGCCGGCGGTGTGCGCGGCTTCTTCGACTTCACGGGCTCCCGGACCGCCATCCCTGAAGACAACGCCGCCCAGTCCGGGCTCGCCAACTCCTTCGCCGCGTTCCTCCTCGACGTTCCCGGCGGGGTCCGGCGCGACATCAAGGTGATCGACCGGCCGGGCACCAAGCACTGGGAGGTGTTCGCCTTCGTGCAGGACAAGTGGCAGGTGAGCCCCAAGCTCACCGTCGACCTGGGTCTCCGCTGGGAGTACTACTCGCCCCTCGTCGGCATCGAGAGCCAGGGTGGCCTCTCGAACTACGATCCCTCCAACAACACGGTGCGGGTCGCCGGATACGGGAGCATCCCCCAGAACATCGGGGTGGAGACCACGTGGACGAACTTCGCCCCGAGGCTCGGGGCGGCCTACCGCTTCAACGAGAAGACCGTCCTGCGCGCGGGATTCGGCACCACGATCGTCCCCTTCCCCGACAACCGCTACGCCTACAATTTCCCGGTCAAGCAGACGGAGGTGTTCACCGCTCCCAACTCGTTCGCCCCCGCCGGGTCGATGGCCGGCGGCTTTGGGCCGCCCACCTTCTTCGATATCCCGGATAGCGGCATCGTGGACGCGAGCATCCCGGAGCTACAGAACGCGCAGGTCTTCTCCGTCCAGCCCGACCTGAAGGAGGCCAAGCTCCACTCCTGGAACGTGGCCTTCCAGCGCGAGCTGCCCTGGGAGCTCGTCGGCGAGATCGCCTACGTCGGCAACGTCGGGCGCGGCATCCTCATCGGGGATTACAACATCAACGCCGGGCAGGTGCTGGGCGCCGACAGGGACGGCCAGCCCTACTACCAGCTCTACGGCCGGTCTGCCGAGGTTCGCTCGTGGCTCCCGACCAACACGCACTACAACGCGCTGCAGGCCAAGCTCGACCGGCGCTTCCGGAACGGCTTCCTGCTCACGACCTCGTACACCCTCAGCCGGGCGAGCGCCTACAACGGCTCGAACGAGAACGATATCGACACGCCCGCCGACGTCGAGCGCAGCAAGGGGCGGCCCGACTTCAACCGCACCCACGTCTTCGCGGCGAGCTTCCTCTGGGACCTGCCGTTCCTCAGGGACGACCGGAGCGCTCTCGGCTGGATCCTCGGCGGGTGGCAGGTGAGCGGGATCTTCACCGCCTACTCCGGCACCCCGATCGACTTCACCGCGAGCAACGCCACGCTGCGGGCGCCGGACAACACCCAGTACCCGGACCTGAACGGGGGCGACCCCGAGGTGTTCGGGGACATCGGTCCCGGCCAGCTCTACTTCGACACCTCGGCCTTCTCCGCCCCCGCGCAGAACACCTGGGGCAACATGACCCGCAACTCCTCGATCAACGGCCCGGGCTTCTGGAACCTCGACGCCTCGCTCGTCAAGCGGCTCCGCTTCAACGACAGTGTCTCCCTCGAGCTGCGGGCCGACGCCTTCAACCTCACCAACACGCCGCACTTCAACAACCCGAACGGGGCCTTCGGCAACAGCCGGTTCGGCCAGATCACGGGCTCGTTCGGCGAGCGGCTCGTCCGCTTCGGGGCCCGGCTGATCTTCTAGAGCCGGGGCCGACGTTTCCCCGGGGGGCGGCCGCCGTGGCCGCCCCCCTGTCGCCATCTTGAGCAGGATCTTGGCCGAATCGTTCCGGCCGTCCTTCGATCGAGCCTTCGCAGGGTCGTCCGGCCCATGCTGGACTGAGAGGTGTGCCATGACCAGTCGAGCTGTTACCTCCACTCGCCTCGCTGCCATCGCTCTAGCCGCCTTCACCCTTGGAGCCTGCACCGCTCCCGAGCCGCCGCCCGACACGGCGTCCGAGTGGCGCCCGCTCTTTGACGGCGAGAGCCTCTCGGGCTGGACGCGCCTGAACGGCGACGCCGAGTACGTCGTCGAGGACGGCGCAATCGTCGGCACGACGAAGGCCGACACGCCGAACAGCTTCCTCGCCACCGACGAGACCTTCGGTGACTTCGCCCTCGAGCTGGAGTTCCTCGTCGACCCCGACATCAACTCCGGGGTGCAGGTCCGCAGCCTGAGCCTACCCGACTACCAGGACGGCCGCGTCCACGGCTACCAGGTCGAGATCGACCCGTCGGAGCGGGCCTGGACGGCGGGGATCTACGACGAGGCGCGGCGCGGCTGGCTGTATCCGCTGTCCCTGAACGAAGCCGCCAGCGGCGCTTTCCGCCCGGGCGAGTGGAACACGCTCTCCGTCGAGTGCATCGGCGATCGGATCCGTACCTGGCTGAACGGCGTGGCCGCCGCAGACGTGGTGGACGCCATGACCCCGGAAGGCTTCATCGCGCTCCAGGTCCACGCGGTGGGCGAGGAGAACGTGGGAAAGACGGTGCGCTGGCGGAACATCCGGATCAAGACCGGCGACCTGGAGCCGCGCGCGGGAGATTTCCCCTTCGTGGTGAACACCGTCGCGAACACCCTCTCGCCGCGCGAGCGGGAGCTCGGCTGGGGCCTCCTCTGGGACGGCGCCACCACCGCCGGCTGGCGACGCGCCAACGACGAGGGCTTCCCCGAGAAGGGCTGGGCCATCGCCGATGGCGAGCTGAGCGTCGAGGAGTCGGGCGGGGGTGAGGCGGCCCATGGCGGGGACATCGTCACCGACGGCGAGTACCCCGCCTTCGAGCTGCAGCTCGACTTCCGGCTGAGCGAGGGCGCCAACAGCGGCATCAAGTACTTCATCACCGAGCAGTACGACTCGAAGGGGGGCTCCGCGATCGGGTTCGAGTACCAGCTCCTCGACGACGAGCGCCATCCCGATGCCAAGGCCGGACGCGACGGCAACCGCACCCTCGCCTCGCTCTACGACCTGATCCCGGCGCAGAAGGACCCGCGCTTCGTCAAGAAGCCGGGGGAGTGGAACCACGCGCGGATCGTGGTGCAGCCCGACGGCCTCGTCGAGCATTGGCTCAATCACGTGAAGGTGCTCGAGTACGAGAAGGGCTCGCCCGAGCTGCTGGAGCTGGTCGCGCGGAGCAAGTACAAGAACTGGAAAGGGTTCGGGACGTGGGAGCGGGGGCACCTGCTGCTCCAGGACCACGGCAACCACGTCTCGTTCCGGAGCATCAAGCTGAAGGAGCTGTCATGACATCGAGAAGGCGGTTCAACAGAAACCTGGCGCTGACCGGGGCGGCGGTGGCGGCACGGCCGCTCCGCTCCTTCGCCCAGTCGCCGCCCAGCGACAAGGTGCTGCTGGCGGTGATGGGCGTGCACGGTCGTGGCAAGTCTCTGGCGAAGCAGTTCGCGGCGCAGCCGAACGCCGAGGTGGCCTGGATCTGCGACGTGGACGAACGCTACACCGAGGCCTGCCAGGCCGAGGTCGAGAAGCTCCAGGGGCGCCGGCCCCGCGGGGAGAAGGACGTGCGTCGCCTGCTGGAGCAGAGCGACGTCGACGCCCTGGTGGTGGCGGCGCCCGACCACTGGCACGCCCCCGCCGCCCTCATGGCGGTGGCGGCGGGCAAGCACGTCTACCTGGAGAAGCCGTGCAGCCACAACCCCCGGGAGGGAGAGCTGCTGATCGAGGCCGAGGAGAAGTACGGTCGGATCATCCAGATGGGCAGCCAGCGGCGCTCCTGGCCGGGAGTCAACCGCGCGATGGCGGCGCTGCACTCGGGGATCATCGGCCGGGTCTACTTCGCCAAGGGGTGGTACGCGAACAACCGCAAGCCCATCGGCTTCGGCCAGGAGACGCCGGTGCCGGAATACCTCGACTACGAGCTGTGGCAGGGACCGGCGCCCCGAACCGCCTACCGGGACAACATCCACCCCTACAACTGGCACTGGTTCTGGCGGTGGGGGACGGGCGAGGCGCTCAACAACGGCACCCACGAGATCGACGTGATGCGCTGGGGGATGGGGGTCGACTACCCGAGCCGGGTGGTGGCCTCCGGGGGGCGCTACGCCTACCGCGACGACTGGGAGTTCCCGGACACGATGGTGGCCAGCTTCGAGTTCGAGGACGGGCGCTGCATCACCTGGGAGAGCCGCAGCTGCAACAACCATCCGATCGAGGGGATGGAACGGGGTGTCGTCTTCCACGGCGAGAAGGGGACGATGGTGCAGCTCCACGACGGCTACACGGTCTACGCCAACGACCGCGAGCGGACCGTGATCGAGCGCGTCGAGAGCGGCGGCGACGCCTCCAATGTCACCGACACCACGAGCCCCGACGCCGCCCTCGACGCCGTGCACGTCGCGGCCTTCCTGACCGCCGTCCGCCAGGGGAAGCCGGTCTCGAGCCCGATCGCGGAGGGCCACAAGAGCGTGCTCATGTGCCAGCTCGCCAACATCGCCTGGCGCAGCGGGCGCGCCCTCTCCACCGACAAGCGCAACGGCCACATCCTCGGCGATCCCGAGGCGATGGCGTACTGGGGACGGGAGTACGAGCGGGGCTGGGAGCCGGTGGTGTGAGGGTGATCGACTCCCGCTGACGTGGGCCGGGTCGACCGCGCCCACGAACGCGCCCCGGACGGTGGGCCGACTCAACCGCGCCGACCGGTGCGTCCCGCGGAGCCTGACTCGCGCCAGCGATCTCCGAGGTCGAGCGTCGTCCGGCAGTACTCCAGGCTGCGCTCCATGTGCTCGAGCTGCTGCGCCTTGAGGGCGTCCATGTACCTCTCGCGCAGGTCGGGCACGTCCGCGGTCAGGTGCGGCTGGTCATAGGGCCGGCCGCGCCTGGCGAGCGCGAGGAAGCGTCCGAGGTCCCCGGCCCGGGCGCGCGGGAACCACCGGTCCCACCACTCCTCGGAGTACACCGGCAGCACGACCGGGGGTCGGGCGGTGATGGGCTTGCAGTAGACCCGTACGCCGGGCGGCATCACCTCTGCGGCACGGGCGACGAGGGCCCGGAAGTCCACGGTGCCCTCGCCGAGGGGTACCCACTGCACGGCGACGCCCTCGGCGTGCTCGTACACGACGGAGTCGCGCAGGTGGAACGTCACGGCCAGGGGACCCAGCTCCTCGACGGTCGTCATCGGGTCCTCGGCCACGAACACGGGGTTGCCGGTGTCGAGGTACGAGCCGACGAAGTCGGCGCCGGCCGCCTCGATCAGCTCTCGTGTCTCCCAGGCCTGCAGCTCCTTGTGGTTCTCGATGGCGATCTTCAGGCCCGCGTCCTTCACCTGGCTTCGGACCTCCCGCAGGAGGCGCACGACGGTCTCGACGTGCTGCTCGGCGGGACCGGGCGGCATGGCGTACCGGTCGCTCGCGACCAGCGCCCGGACGATGGGCGAGCCCAGTGCCGCCGCGCGCTCGATGTGGCGGCGCAGGGTGGCGACGACCTCCGGGTAGTCCTCGGCCGTCCGGGGCAGGATGGCACCGCCGCCGGTCTCGAGATGCAGGCCCAGCTCGCGCGACCGGGCGCGGACTTCCGCCCAGTGCGCAGGCTCCATCACGCCGGGATCCTGCGAGCCCTGCAGGAACACCGCGTCGAGCCGCTGTTCGGCGCAGTAGTCGAGCAGCTTCCGATCGGACCAGCGCTGGAACCGGAGGCAGTAGGTGTTCAGCCCGAGCGGCCAGCGGCGGCCCGGTGAGAACCCGACGGCCGCGAAGGCGGCCAGCGACCCGACGAACTCGCGACGGGTCACCGGCGGCGCTGCATTGCTCTCCATGGCGATCACACCTCCAGCTCGTGTCCCCCCTGAACCTGCTCCCAATCGACGTCGAGCCCGAGTCCGGGCCTGGTGGGGCCGTGCACGTCGCCCCGTTCGTCGATGCGGATGACGTCGGTCGTTCCCACGTCCCAGCAGCCGACCTCGCCGTGGTGGATCGGCAGCTCGAAGAGAGCGCAGTTCTTGACGGCGAGGATCACGTGGAGGTTGGCCATCTGGTACATCGTTCCGCCGTAGGCGTGCGGCTCCCAGTTCATCCCGAAGCTCTCGCAGAGGTGGGCCACCTTCAGCATCTCGGTGATGCCGCCCTGGATTCCGCTCAGGGTCCTCAGGTGCGCGACCGCGCCCCGGCGAACGTACTCGGCGTACTGGCTCTTGTGAAGCAGCTCCACGGTCAGGGGGATGTCGAGCCGCCGTGCAAGGTGAACGTAGCCGTCCACGTCGTCCGGCGGCAGCGGAGCTTCGTACCAGAGGTAGTCCAATCGCTCCAGCTCTCGACCGACCCGCAGCGCCTCTCGCCGATCGTGGGCGAAGACGGCATCGTAGATCAGGTCGACGTCGTCACCGACGGCCTCCCGCAGGCGGCCACAGAGCTCGATCGGCATGGGGTGCAGCTTCAAGGCCGTGAAGCCCTGCTCCTTCATGGCGAGGGCGATGCGCACGACCTCGTCCGGGTCGTGCCTCACGTTCCCGCTGGCATAGGCCCGCACCCGGTCGCGGTAGCCACCGAGGAGCCGGTAGATGGGCAGCGACGCCGCCTTGCCGGCGATATCCCAGAGCGCGATGTCGACGGCGGCGAACGCGGGCCCCTTCTGGCCATACCAGAGGGAACCCAGAGTCTGCCAGAGCCGCTCCCGGGCCAGGGGATCCTGACCGATGAGGTGGGGCTTGAAATGTCGAAGGACCTCGGCCAGTGCGCGAGGGCGACCGGTGGCCACCTCCGACCAGACGATGTAGTGCCCCTCGATCCCCTCGTCCGTGAGGATCCTGACCAGGCTGTACTGGATCCTCCCGGCGGGGCCCTCGTCCTCGCGCAGCCCGTCGAAGCTCGTCACGAGGGCCTCGGTTTCACGGGCCAGAAGGTGCAGCTTGACGTCGGTGATCTTCATGTCCCGCATCCGCTCCGGCGCACAGTCTACAATGGCGCGTCAATGAGCGCGGGGTGCGAACCGATCCATGGGTGAAGAAACGGCATCTCGGGGTCCGGCGGACAAGGTCCGTCGCCTGCTCGCCGCGATCGGGCCCGGACTCTTCATCCTGGGCTACATCATCGGAACCGGCAGCGTCACGTCGATGGCCAAGTCGGGCGCGGAGTACGGGATGTCGTTGGCCTGGGCGCTGGCCTTGTCGTGCTTCTGCACGTACGTGGCGATCGTCGCGGTCAGCCGGGTGACCATCCTTTCGGGGGACACGCTCATCCACTGCATCCGCCAGCAATTTGGATCGGCGATGGCCATCTTCATCATCGTCGGACTCATGGCCACGGTCGTGTCGTCCGTCATCGGCGTCATGGGCATCGCCGCCGACGTCGCGCGTGAGTGGAGCGCCCAGGCGACCGGTGGTGGGGGTATTCCGCCGCTGGCCACCGCGGTGGCCCTGAACGGCATTCTCTGCTTCTTGATCTGGAGGGGCTCTCACGGGTTCTTCATGAGAGCCATGGCGGTGATGGTGGCCGTGATGGCGGCCAGCTTCGTGGCAACGATGTTCCTCGTCATCCCCAGTCCACTGGAGCTCATCCGAAGCCTCGAGCCGGCCATGCCCGCCCAGTCGAAGGCGCACCTGGTGCTGGCGGCCATGGTGGGGACCACGATGGCCTCGGTCTGCATCGTCACGAGGAGCTATCTGGTTGCGGAGAGGGGTTGGGGGCCCCAGGACCTCGAGGCCGAGAACCGGGACGCGATCGTCTCCCTCACGCTGACCTTCCTCGTGGGAGGCGCGATCATGGCGAGCGCGGCGGGCACGATGCTTCCGGCGGGGATCCCCGTCGTCGATGCCATCGACATGGTCAAGACCCTGGAGCCGCTGGCCGGCCGGTTCGCCACCGCGCTCTTCGTGGCGGGGATCATCGCCGCAGCGCTCTCGTCCCTCTTCCCCAACTACGTGCTGGGGCCGTGGCTGGTCTGCGACTACATGAACGTGCCCCGGAGGATGGATCGGCGGCCGGTCCGGGTGGCCGTCGGCGCGGCGGCGTTGCTGGCGTTCGTGGTGCCCGTCTTCGGAGGCCGACCGGTCTTGATCATGATCGCCTCGCAAGCGGTCAGCACGGTGATCATGCCGGTGCTGATCCTCCTGCTGATGATCCTGCTGAACCGCTCGGCGGTCGTGGGCGACTACAGGAACCCGGTGGCGCTGAACGTCGGCCTGGTCATCACGCTGGCCTTCGCCTTGCTCGTCTCGTACTCCGGCGCTCTCGGCCTGGCGGGCGGCATTCGCGAGATCCTCTTCCCGTCAATGTCTTGACCGCTCACTACAAGAACAGATTCATCGCGCTGCCGCAGAACGGCATGAGACACTAGGGTGATCCCAGTGGGAGGAACAGCGATGAAGAATACACTCACGGTGGTGGCACTCCTCGCCGGCTTCGTGCTCCTGGCGCCCGCCCGTTCGGCCCTGGCCCAGACCGGAGGCGTGCGAGGAACGGTCGTGGACACCCATGACGCCCCCGTGGCCGACGCCCAGGTCCTCATCGAGTTCCAGGGCGGCATGACCCGCCGGCACGAGGTCAAGACAGACGAGGACGGTCTGTACATCCAGGGGGGATTGAGTGTCGGACCCTACCTCATCACCGTGTCCAAGGAGGGCTACCAGCCCGGGGTCCTCGGCGTTCGCGTCGGCGTGGGTGGTGCCAGTAACGTACCGAAGGTCGTTCTCACTCCGGTTGAGCCGGCGGACGACGTGGCCGGGCTACAGGCGAAGTTCACCGAGGCGTTGGAGCTCGCCCAGGCCGACAGGCTGGATGAGGCGGAGGCGCTCTTCAAGGAAATCCTGGACATCCGGCCCGACATCGTGGAAGTCCATCAGAACCTCGCCCTCGTGTATCTCAAGAAACAGGACTGGGCGAGCGCCGAGGCGAGCTCCCTGGCCGCTTTGGAGCTCCGGCCCGGCTCCTCCGAGCTCGTGACCGCCCTCGCCATGGTCTATGAGGAATCCGGCCAGACAGAGAAGGCCGTTGAGCTGTTGAGGCAGATGGAGGGCACCGGCACCGCGGACGGCCGGGCCCTGTTCAACAAGGGGATCGTCTTCCTCGGCGCCGGGAACTCCCAGGAGGCCCAGGCCGCGTTCGAGGCGGCGCTGGTCGCCGAGCCCCTGGTGGCCGAGGCCCACTACCACCTCGGCACGATCCTCGTCGGCCAGGGCAAGGTCCAGGAGGCCGTCGAGCACTTCGAGGCGTACCTGGCGTCGAACCCGCAGGACGGCCCGAACAAGGAGAGCGCCCTGAAATTGGTGGAGGCGCTCAAGCAGTGATCGCTATCCTCCGGGCTCAGAGTCGTACTGCATTCTCGTCGATGTACTCCTCCAGCATCGACTCTTTCGGACCGATGTAGTGGAACGGCTCCGCATACTGCAGCCCGTAGCGCTGCCCGAGCTCGGCATCCTCGCGGAGGACGAAGTGCCGGATGTAGGCTCGGTTGGCTGTCTCGTCGTTGTCGCCCAGGACCGGCAGGCTCCGCCCTTCGGCGGCCAGCCGCGCCCGCAGCCTGGCGCCGTTCTCCCCAGCCGGTCCCAGCGATGCGTTCGCAACATTCACATCCAGCTTGCCGTCGAACACCGCGCTGATGTCCACCACCCGATTCACGGCCTGGGGGCCGCGCGCGTAGTAGTAGCGCTCACGCACGGTGTGCGGTCCGAGCCCGGCTTCCCGGTGCTCGGGATAGCCGTACGGATCGGCTGCCATCAGGCACGCCGCTTCCACGCAGCTGGCGGTCAGCCGATGGTCGGGATTCTCCTCGTAGTGTGCCCACGGGTCGTCACAGATGACGGTGTCCACCTTCATCAGCCGAAGAAGGAAGACCAGGCGCGCCCGCATCTCGACACAGCATGAGTCATCCAACCGGCGGCTCCGGTACTTCAAGTCGAACACCTTCTTCAACCCGAGCCGGCGGGCCACCTCGGCGTTGTCCCGTTCGTTGTTGAGGATCGCCTCTCCGGAGGTTGCCCCGGTCCCCTTCATCTCGTCGTTGGTGGTGCGGATCAGAACGCCGGAGTATCCCTCCTTGACCAGCTTCAGCACGGTCCCGGCGGCAAAGAGGGAGATGTCGTCGCAGTGTGGGGCGATCGCGGCAAGGACCTTCCCCCGGTGGGGCTGACCGGGCTGTTCGCGCTCGACAGAGACGTCGGTGTCCGGCGCCAGGTTGCGCAACCGTGTCGGAACTGCGGCGGTTGGGCGGTTGGCTGCAGCCATCCCGCCGGTCAGGCTCCCTCCCAGGAACGATCGTCTCTCCATCGTGAGCTCACTCCTCATGTCGAGACTGCCTTCATTGTCCGAAGTAGAGCCCGCCGTTGACGTGGATGACCTCGCCCGTGATGTAGGCGGCGGCGGGGGAGGCGAGGAACGCGACGGCCCCGGCAACGTCTTCGTTGGTCCCCGGCCGACCGATGGGGATGGCATCCACCATCTTCGCGAAGAGCTCCGGCGGCGTGTGAACCTCGTGGAAGTGGTTCTGGATGACGCCGGGAGCCACGCTGTTGACCGTGACGCCCTTTGCCGCGAAGTCCTTCGTCAAGGTCCGGGCCAGGTCGGACACCGCGGCCTTGGACGGCCCGTAGTGGGGTGTGGTGGCCGCCCCCCCGTTGTGCCCGGCGATGGAGGAGATGTTGATCACCCGTCCCCCGCCCTGTTTCACCATGCGGGGCATGACGGCCTGGCACATGAGGAGGACGCTGGTGAAGTTGAGGCGAAGGATCTCGTCCACGAGATCCTCGGTCAGCTCCTCGAGACGGGCGCGCCGCCCGAGGCCGCCTGCGTTGTTGACCAGGATGTCGATGCGCCCGCCGCCGAAGTCCAGGGCAGCCTCCACCAGGCGGTCGATCTCCGCCTTCCGGGTGACGTCGGCGGCGACGGCGGTCGCCCGGCGGCCGAGAGCCGTGATCTCCCGCACCGTGTCCTCGGCGCCCGAGGCGCTCGCCTTGTAGTTGACGACGACGTCCGCCCCGTTGCGGGCCAGCTCGATGGCGATGGCACGGCCTATGTCGCGCCCCCCGCCGGTGACTAGAGCGACCTTGTTGCTGATATCGAAGGACATCTATCCTCATCCTCTCAGGGGCGGCACGAGTCCACCGGCCTTGGCACCCCCTCGAGTGCGCTCCGGGGGGCGGGCCGACTATATCGCAGAAGGGCATACAAGGAAGTGGGCGGCCATCTTCGGCTCGCGCTCGCAGGTGAAGACGCCCTTGTAGGACCCGGACGAGCGACCGGGGCGTGCTCGCCGGCCCTTTTTGCGCCGCGAAGAGACGCCAGCCAGTAGGAAATCAGGTTTCCGGATTCCCGGATTCCCGGATTATGGTATCGTTGTCATCATGGAACTCGTCAAGCTTGGGAAGAGAGGGCAGGTCTCGATTCCTAGAGCGGTCCTGAAGCAACTGGGCATCGAGGGCGAGCAGACCCTGATCGTCGAGGTCACTGAAGACGGCTCCATCGTCATGCGGCAAGCCGGGGTCTACCCCCTCGAGACCTACAGCGAAGAGCGCCTGCGGGAGTTCGAGGACGCGGATCGAATGACCGCGAAGGAAAAGGCTCGGCTCGAGCGAAAGCTGGGACGATCGGCACGATAGTCGATGCGGCTCTTCCTCGACGCCAACGTGCTCTTCACGGCGGCGCACAACCCCGAGGGGAGATCGGCGGCTCTCGTGGCCCTGGCGCGACGCGGTTTGTGCTCGCTGCACACCTCGCCCCACGCTCTCGAGGAAGCGAGGCGCAACCTGCGTCTCAAGACCCCGCAGAGAGAGCCGACCGTCGAGGGGCTCCTCGACGTGGTCTCCGTCGAGAGCGAAGCGTCGACGCCACTCGTGGAGTGGGCGCTCGAGCAGGGGCTCCCCGCGAAGGATGCCCCCATCCTGGCGACCGCCGTCGGAGCCCGCGCCGATCTGCTAATGACAGGCGACCGCAAGCACTTTGGGAGCCTCTACGGCTCGTCACTCCGCGGCGTGGAGATCGTGACTCCGGCCGAGGCTCTCTCGCGCCTCGTCTGATCCTTCAAGCAGCGGGCCCGAGCTGGCCTGGCGAGACGAGGACGGCGAGGTGCTCCACCGCACCTGGAAGTAGAGCCCGAGACGTGACCGTGTCAGTTTCTCGATCCCACCGGCCCCCTACGACCGCGGGAGGCCAGGGGCGAGACCGCCGGCCCACTTCCCTGCCCAGCGCTGCCGGAGGGAGTGGACGGCCATCTTCGGCTCGCGCTCGCAGGTGAAGACGCCCTTGTGGTTCAGGAAGTCCCAGAGTCCCGACAGGTCCAGCACCTCGCGGAACTCGTTCGCCCGCGGGTAGAGATCGACCTTCGGTTCGGCGTTCACCTGGGCGGGCGCGGCGCTCGCAGGTGCCTGCTGGCCGCCGAGCAGCCCCAACGCCAGCGTCAAGGAGCGTGCCAGTCTACCGGTATGGGGCACGGTTGCGAAGGGTCGTGCGGGGGATCGCCCGGCGCCCGTTAGAATGCCGCATGTTCGTTTCCCTGGCCTGCTCGTCGGTGGCGCTGGCCGCGCTCGCCGCGCCCGTCCCCCCGGAGCGCCTGGTCGACCTCGTCCGGCCCATCGTGGGCACCGCCCGCAAGGACCAGAGGATCGGCGCGGTCAACAGCGGACAGACGATCCCCGCGGTGGGCGTCCCCTTCGGCATGACGCACTGGACCCCGCAGACGCAGGCGAGCGAGGACAAGTGCGTGGCGCCCTTCTACGCCCAGGACGAGCGGATCCAGGGCATCCGTGCCCCCACTGGTGGAGCGGCTCGTGCACCCACGACTACGGCAGCGCCACGATCGCCGCGATCGTCGGACCGCTGCGCACCGGGGTCGGTAGACCGCCTCACGGGAGGGTGCGGGCGCCCGCCCGGATCCGTGCGAGTGTCGCCTTCAGCCGGGCCACGACGTTGGGCCGGTCGGCCGCGAGGTTCCTCGATTCGCGCGGGTCCTCGGCACCCCTGCCCAGAAGGGCTCGTCCGGAAGGCAGGGGCAGCGGGGCACCACTACGCAGCGTCGCCTGGTGGTAGGGTAGTCACCGACCACGGGAGCGCGTGACGCGCCGGATCCGCCGGGACATGCCCCAGAAGCCCGAAACGCCCGCCACCTTCTTCGCGACGCCGGCCGCCTTCGCCCTCTGGCTGCGCCGGAACCATCGGGCCGCGACCGAGCTGTGGGTCGGCTACTACAAGAGGGCCACGGGCCGTCCGAGCCTGACCTGGCCGGAGTCGGTCCGTGAGGCGCTGCGCTTCGGGTGGATCGACGGCCTCCGCCGGAGCCTCGACGACGAGAGCTACACGATCCGGTTCACCCCGCGCCGACCCGGGAGCAACTGGAGCCAGATCAACATCCGCTTCGCGGAGGAGCTGATCGCCGAGGGAAGGATGGAGCAGGCGGGTCTCGCCGCCTTCGAGGCGCGCTCCGCGGAACGCTCGGGCGTCTACACGTACGAGCAGGAGGGTGGGGACGCCGAGGCGCGCGTCGCACGCGAGCTGAAGCGAAACCAGGCGGCCTGGGCGTTCTTCCAGGCCCAGCCTCCCTGGTATCGGCGCACCTGCGCGCGCTGGGTGATGAGCGCCAAGAAGGAGCACACGCGCCAGCGTCGGCTCGACACCTTGATCGCGCACTCCTCCCGCGGGCGGACCGTCGCGCACCTGCCCCGGCCCGCTCCGAAGAAGACGACCTCCCGGCCGCGTCCCCGAATCAAGGAGAGGTAGCCGGGATCGCTCAGGACTTCCTGACACCCCGTTGTCAGGAGGAACGGTCACCCGGAGAGCTCCTGACACCACACCCCCATCGAGGGGGAGGCCGGCGTCGGCTATGCCCTCAAGCGCGAGTACGACCTTCCGCCCCTCATGTTCGACTCCGAGGAGCTCGAGGCCCTGGCCCTCGGGGCCCGGGTCGCGTCGTCCTTCGGCGACGACGCGCTGGCATCAGGGACGATGGCGGAGCTGCGTGTGGTCCCGCGCCGCGATCCACTCCTCGGAGCCGATCCAGGCCGCTGTCCCGCTGGAGGGCGGAGCTCGTTCCAGCAGCTCAGGACCGCTTCTTCCGCTCCTCGAAGGTCGCTCGAAGGACCGGGAGCGCGGCGAGGTCCTTGGGTCGGCCAGATCGAACCTTCGCGTCGATGAGCGCAGGGAGGCTCAACACGCGGATCGATCGGCCGCTCGACAGCGCCATCACGTCGGTGTGCTCGAGCAGCTCGTCGTAGCCACGGTTCTCGTCGATCGTCCCGAGACAGTCGAGGTCGCCGAGGTCAGTGGCCAGAAGCTGGTGACCGGGACCGATCAGGTGCGACTCCGCCGGCCGAAGCTTCCGCGCATCGTGACGGTAGATGGCGTCCAGGCCCTCGAGGGCCCCGAGCAGGCGGTTCACGTTCTCGCGTGTCCGCCGGTGGACGATGTCGAGATCGAAGGTCGTAACCGGGGCCCCGTGGAGGACGCCGGCCGTCATGCCCACCACCACGAACTCGACGTCGTGCGCGGCGAGAGTCTCGAGGAGGTCAGCGAACCGGGCGCGCTTCATTGAGCTCCCGGATCTCGAGCGCCGACTCGACGTACTCCTGCACTCGCCGGAGTCGTTCCTCGGGCGACAGCGCGAGCATGGCCCGGATCTGGGCGCGGTCCACGCCGTTCTCGTCGATGTCGGGCTCGATCGGGGTGGGGGTGTGGCCAGCTCGGCCGGCGGTCATGCCGGAAGCTTACACCTCCCCACGGACGGAGGCGGTCCCGGCCGCGAGCGGCCCGGGAGCGAGCGCCCAGACGAGCTCACGGAAGGGTGCTGTCGAGTTGGGCCCGCGGCTGGCAGAGTTGGCAGATGGACAGAAGCGCGACCAGTAGACCGCCTCAGGGGCGGGTGCGGGCGCCCGCCTGGATCCGCGCGAGTGTCGCCTTCAGCCGGGCCACGACGTCGGGCCGATCGGCCGCGAGGTTCGCCGATTCGGCCGGGTCCTCGGCGAGGTTGTAGAGCTGACCGGGGGGGCGGCCCTCGGAGGGCACCCGGCCGCGTTCCGGGCGGTAGAAGGCCACCGGCTCGTGGCCGTCGATCCACTTCCACGGGCCCGAGCGGATGGACTGCCCGACCACGAGTGACTCCCGTACCGGGACGTCCTCCGGCTGCGTCCCGAGCAGGACGGGGAGGAAGCTGAAGCTGTCGGGTCCGGCCCCCTCGGGCAGCGGCACCTGGACGACGTCGGCGAGGGTCGCCATCACGTCGAGGAAGCTGATCGTCTGGGCGCTGACGGATCGCGCCTTCGTTCGACCGGGCCACCGCACGAGGAAGGGCACGCGGTGACCACCTTCCCAGTTCGACGCCTTCATGCCCCGCAGGCCCCCCACCGAGTCGTGACCCGTGCGCGCCAGGTCCTCGGGATACCAGACCGGTCCGTTGTCCGACGTGAAGATGACGATCGTCTCCTCGGCCACGCGGGCGTCGTCGAGGGCCCGGAGCACGCGCCCGACCGTCGCGTCGACCATCATGGTGAAGTCCCCGTACATGCCGGCCGGGCTGCGGCCCTCGAACTCCGCCGCGGGCAACCAGGGCGTGTGCGGCGCGGTGAGCGCCAGGTACAGAAGCAGGGGCTGCTCGGCCGACTCTGCCGCGTGCTCGCGGATCACCGCGACCGCTTCATCGGTGAGACGCGGCAGGACGTCCTTCAACTCCAGGCCCGGCGCGATGCCGCCCTCTCTCCAGAACGCCCCCTGGATCGGCGACCAGCCGGGGCTGCTGCTGGCCGCGATGTGGCCGCTCGGCGGGGCGACGGCGCGGTTGCCGCGCAGGTAGAAGTACGGCGGGATGTCCGTGGACGCCCGAAGTCCGAAGAACGTGTCGAAGCCCCGGTCCGACGGCCCGCCCCGCAGCGGTTGTTCGTAGCCGCGCTCCTCGAAGCCCAGATGCCACTTGCCGACCATGGCGGTGCGATAGCCCTTCGCGCCGAGCAGCGAAGCGATCGTCGCCTGCCCCTCCTTGATCAGCGGTGTGGTCGGCCACACCGAAACGTCCGTGCGGAACGGGTAGGTCCCGGTCATCAGCCCGTAGCGTGACGGATGGCACAGCGCGCCCGCCGCGTGCGCGTCGGTGAACCGCATTCCCTCTCGCGCGAGCTGGTCGATGTGGGGCGTGGCGATCCGCGACCGCGGGTTGTACACCCCCGGGTCGCCGTAGCCCATGTCATCGGCGAGGATGATGACGACATGGGGTGGCGGGCGCTCCTGGGACGCCGCCGTCTGACCCAGGGCCGACAGGGCCACGAGCAAGAGAGAAGACAGGACCTGGCGCATGGAGGCCCGCATCCTACCATCGCCCCCGGGGCCCATCTGCGTCGCGCCTGGCCCCGCAGACCGGATATGATGCGTCCCGCTCTGCTGAAGGACCACGCCCGATGGAACAGGACATCGTCTTCGAGCGGCGGCAACGCGGCGACCTCGCCGTCGCCGAGATCCGCCTGAACCGCCCGGACAAGGGCAACGCGTTGACCATGGCGATGCTCGATCGCCTGGGGGACATCGTCGACGAGATCGCCCGCGATCGGGACACCCGGGCCGTCGTCGTGCGGGCCACGGGACGTTTCTTCTGCACGGGCGGCGATATCGGGGAGTGGGGACGCCTGTCGCCGCACGAGATGGGACAGACCTGGATCCTGCGGGGGATCGACGTGTTCGAGCGGCTCTCCGCCCTGCCCCAGCCGGTCATCGCAGCCCTGACGGGCCACGCCCTGGGCGGGGGGCTCGAGCTGGCCATGGCCGCGGACCTGCGCATCGCGGTCAAGGCGGCCAGGCTCGGCTGCCCCGAGGCGACGCTGGGCATGGTTCCGGGCTGGATGGGCACGGGCCGGCTGGCCGAGCTGATCGGACTCGCCCGCGCCCGCCACATCCTCCTGCTCGCGAGCCCGATCCCCGCCGCCCAGGCGTACGACTGGGGGCTCGTGACCGCCCTGGCCGGGGACGAGGCCGACCTGCTTGCCCAGCTGGACGCCTGGCTCGAGCGCCTGCTGGCCAACGGGCCGTCGGCCCTGGCGCTGATCAAGGGTCTGCTGGGCAGCCTGCACGAGGACCTGCGCCAGCAGCACGCCCGCGCGGCCGCGCAGGCGGCTGGCACCGAGGATTGCCGGGAAGGGGTCCGCGCCTTCCTCGAAAAGCGCAAGCCCGTGTTCCGCAACCGCTGACCGACAACCACGGCAACGGAGAGGAGCGAGTCGACCATGGCCGTCACCAGGTTCTTGAGCGCCGCCGAGGCCGCGCAGATGGTCAGCGACTTCGACACCGTCGCCATCAGCGGCAACGGGGCCGGCATGATCTCGGCCGAGGCCATCTTCGCGGCCCTCGAGCGGCGCTTTCTCGAGACCGGCCACCCGCGCGATCTGACCCTGGTGCACTCGCTCGGTCTCGGCGACCGGGACGCCATGGGGACGAACCGCTTCGCCCACGAGGGCATGGTGCGCAAGGTGATCGCCGCTCATTTCACGTGGTCACCCCGGATGCAGCAGCTGATCGCCGGGGAGAAGATCGAGGCGTACTGCTTCCCCGGCGGGGTGGTGCAGCAGCTGCTGCGCGAGATCGGGGCCGGCCGCCCGGGCCTGTTCACGCACAGCGGGCTCGGCACGTTCGTGGATCCTCGTCAGCGCGGCGGCCGCTGTAACGCCCGGAGCCGAGACACGATGGTCGAGCTGCTGCACCTCGACGGGCGGGAGGTCCTGCGCTACAAGCCGTTCCGGGTGGATGTCGCCATCGTCCGCGGCACGTACGCCGACGGGCGCGGCAACGTCAGCCCGGAAGAAGAGGCGATCGACATGGACGTCCACTCGATCGCGCTGGCGGCCCACAACAGCGGGGGCCGCGTGCTGGTGCAGGTGCGCGAGGTGGTCGAGGCGGGAAGCCTGCACCCGCGCCACGTCCGGATCCCGGGCATCATGGTCGATGCCGTCGTCGAGGCAAGGGAGCAGCTGCAATTCTACGGCCTGGGCTACGACGCCACGGTCAGCGGCGGACGGCGCGGCGACCCGGGGAGGGCCGCGACGGAGCTTCCCGCGAAGCTCGAGCGCCGCGTCATCGCGCGGCGGGCGGCGTTGGAGCTCGAGCCGGGAGCCTCGCTGAACTTCGGGTTCGGCATTCCCGGCGGCATCTTCGCGGTGATCGCCGAGAAGGGGATCGGCGACCGGCTGTGGATGAGCGTCGAGCAGGGCGCTCACAACGGCCGGATGCTGGACGACGCCCTGTTCGGGGCCGCGCGGAACGCGGAGGCGATCGTGCCGTCGATCGAGCAGTTCGACTACTACAGCGGCGGAGGCGTGGACATCGCCTTTCTCGGCATGGGAGAGGTCGATGCGGAGGGGAACGTCAACGTGTCCCATCTCGGGGGCACACTGATCGGGCCCGGCGGGTTCATCGAGATCGCCCAGAACGCCAAGAAGGTCGTGTTCTGCGGGACCTTCGAGCAGGGTGCGCGCCTGGAGTGCACCGCGGGACGGCTCCGCGTCCTCCAGCCCGGCAGGGGGAGGAAGTTCGTCAGCCGCGTCGAGGAGATCACCTTCAGCGGCGCGTTCGCCCGGGCCCGGGGCCAGGAGGTGCTGTTCGTCACCGAGCGGGCAGTCTTCCGGCTGGGGGAGCCGGGGCTGGAGATCATCGAGGTCGCCCCTGGCATCGAGATCGACCGGGACGTCCTTCCGCGCATGGGCTTCGCTCCGCGCATCGGGCCGGTCCGGCCCATGCCCACCGAGTCCTTCGACTGACCCGCCCCCACACTAGGGAGAGGCGGGCGCCGCTGAAGCGGCCTGTTCGGACACCGGGTCCGGCAGCGGCTCGGTGACCTCGAACGGCTCGCGGAGCTCGATCTCCTCGCCCGAGAGCTCGTCCTTGACGCTGATCAGGATCTCGTACTGCCCCGGCGGGGTGTCCAGCTCGAAGCCGAACAATCGCGAGAGGGCCCCGAGGGAGGTGGGACGCAACGTGCTCGGGGGCACGCTCAAGACGACGGAGCCGTCCGGGCCCTCCACCTGGTAGCCCAGCAGCACCCGGGGCATCCCGGTCTCGTCCTTCTCGGCGTTCAGGACCCCGATCTGGCACAGGAGCTGCGCGTCCCGAGGGAACTCTCGGCGAGCCAGCTGTCGGGGCGCCTCGGGTACCCCCTCGGCGTCCCTGCCGAACGTGTCGCTCAGGATGGGGGTGGTGACGCGGAACCCCTCGAGGGGAGGCGCCACGAACTCGTGGACCACCGAGCCCACGACCCCGGTGCCGACCTCGCGGACGACGATCTTGGCCTGATGGTCCCCGGGCTGGAGCTCGAAATCCCGGAGGATGGGGAACCAGACCCGGTTCAACCGCTCCCGGGTGGCCGGGCTGAGCCGCATGGTGACCGTCTGGTCGTAGCGGAAGAACTCGCCGCTCTCCCGATGGGCCACGACGAGGAGGAAATCGATGGCTCCGACGGAGCGACCCTCCTCCTCCTCGAACCGGAGGCCCCGAATGTCCACCTCGACCACGATGAGGACGCCGGCCTTGCCCCGCAGCTGCTCCTCCCCGACGAAATGAGTCATGCGAAGGGGGATCCCGTCCTCGGGCCAGGGCGAGTCGAGGGCCGCCTGCAGGACGGGGTCGACACCCTCCTTGCCCCCGCGGTCGATGGTCCCGTCCGCCGAGGGGGCGTAGTACCCCTTGCGAGCCCGGATCTTCAGGCCTTCTCCTTTGCCTTTCCGGAACGTGACCCCGATCTCCCGGAACTCCCCGTCCCGAGCGCGGTTGGTGGAGACGTACCCAATCAGGTAGTAGATCTGCGTCTCTCTGGCGATGCGGCGGATGCCGCTGCTGAGGTCGTTGGTGTTCTTCACCGTGAAGCCACCGCTCTCGTCGGCGATGGACTCGGAGCCGTCGTCGCTGCGATTCATGAAAGCGAAGGTGAAACCCACGTCCTCGGCGGCGATGGCGGGACCGAACTCCGCCGAGAACTCCGGGGGCAACCCGTCGAGGCCCCGGGCGTTGACGAAGTAGATGGCAGCATTGGCCCGTCGCGAGGCGGCGTTGACCCGCCTGAACTCGTCGAGGTTGGGATCGTGGATGAATCCCTCGGAGACGAGGATCACCGACTTGCGCCCGCCGGTGCTGGCCAGTCCGTTGAGGGCGCGCTCGAGCACTTCGAGAGTCATCCGGTTGCGAAGGGTGGCCTGGAGATACTGGTCGGCGGCACGCATGGTCACGAAGGGGTCGTCGAGCGTTCCGCTCAGGGGGTTGTTCCGGTCCCGCTGCGACTCCAGGGTGACGCCGTACGTCTCGAAGCGCCGCAGCACCACGCCGGCGACCTCGGGGTCGCGGTGCATGTGAATCCGCATCGCCTCCCAGTCGCTCATGCGCTCGAGGGACATGTCGGGGACCCTTCTCCCGTCGAGGCGCTTGAGGGTGTCGATCAGCTGAGAGCGTCCGGCCTCCATCCGCGAGGTCCACCACGCGCTGCCGGAGGTCGCGATCAGGGTCACGTAGTCGCCCTCGCGGACCGCGTTCTCGAGGAAGCTGGCCACCGCCCCCTTGGCGTCGCGGGCACGGAAGGGCGAGAGGTTGATGTCGTCGAAGACGATCACGAAGGTCCGCCCGCGATCCACCGGAACCGCGGTGTTCAGCGACACCCGGGGAGGCGGCGGGGGCGCGTCCGAGGGCTCGTCGGGGAGCTCAACGGCGTCGAAGGAGACGATCGACTGGGGGACGCCGTCCTCGGAGATGACCAGGTCCTCTTGCGAGACCCCGGCCACCGGGTTCCCCTTCCCGTCGGTCACGACGAGGTCCACGATCACCTGCTCGACCTCGGCCGCGAAGGCGGGGGGCGCCTCCTCCCCGGCGGGCGGAGCGGGCGCCTCCTGGGCCGCGGCCACGCCGGCCAGGGCCGCGAGGGCGAGGGTGAGGCAGGGGGGCGTCACTCCGCCACCGCCAGCAGGGCGCAGACCCGTCCGTCCTCGACCCGAGTCTGGTGGCAGGGCATTCTCATCTCGGCGCTCGTGGGCTCTCGCCGGTCGTGCGGTAGCCCCGGTCCAGGAGCCCGACGACCAGCGCTGAGGCCCCGCCGCCCACCTCGAGCACCGCGATGTCGTTGTCCGGCGCGACCGCGCCGATCGGATCGAGTCAGGTCTCGGGGGGGTGCTCGAACCAGCTCACATCGTCCGGCGCCCGCTTGCCGTAGATGGATTCCCAGTGCTCCCGAAGGTCCATGGCCTGCTCTCCCGGGCTCATTGTGACGCTTCCGGGCCGCCCCTGCATCTCGCCACGAGAGGGGAGCGGGGACTTCTCACTCCCGCCGGCGGCCCGTGCACCGGGCCGTCGGTCGGGCAATACTTGGGGCCCGCGGGGCTGGGCAGACAGGGACGGCGAGGCGGAAAGAGGGAGAGATGATGCGTGCAGATGTGGTGGCGTCGTGGAGCCTGCTGCTCTCGATGGTGGGGCTGGTCTCCTGCCGGCCACCGGAGCCGAGCTTCCGGGCCCGCTTCGCCGCGACTGTCGATCCCGCCACGACCCTCTGGTACACGCACCCCGCCGAGGAGTGGGACAACGCCCTGCCGGTAGGAAACGGTCGCCTCGGCGCGATGGTCTTCGGGAGGGCTGACGAGGAGCGGATCCACTTCAACGAGGAGACGTACTGGTCCGGAGGGCCCTACTCGACGACGGTGGAGGGCGGCTCCCAGGTCCTGCCCCGGATCCAGGCGCTCGTCTTCGACGGCGAGTACCTGAAGGCGCACAACCTCTTCGGCCGCCACCTCATGGGCTACCCGGTCGAGCAGATGAAGTACCAGTCCCTGGGAGACCTGATCCTGAAGCTCGAGCCCCGGGGTGCCGTCGCCGACTACGTCCACGAGCTGGACCTCGATCGGGCCATCGCCACCGTCCGATACGAGCAGGGCGGGGTCGGCTTCACGCGCGAGGTGTTCTCGAGCGCGGTCGACCAGGTGATCGTCGTCCGGGTGTCGGCGGACCGGCCGGGACAGGTGTCGCTCGTGGCCAATCTCCGGGGATATCGCAACCAGGCCCACTCGAACTACGCCACCGACTACTTCCGGATGGACGGCCGGGGCCCCGACGGGCTGGTCCTGAGCGGCAAGTCCGCCGACTACCTGGGGGTCGAGGGCCGGCTGCGGTACCAGGCGCGCCTCAGGGCGGTTCCGGAGGGGGGCCTCGTCGAAGTCGAGGGCGTCGATCTGAAGGTGACGCAAGCCGACGTGGTGACCTTCTACCTCGCTGCCGCCACCAGCTTTGTCGACTACCGGGACGTCAGCGGCGATCCCGAGCAGCGGACCGCGGATGTGCTGGAGGCGCTGGAGGGCCGGCCCTACGAAGAGGTCCGGGACGCCCACGTGGCCGACCACCAGCGGTATTTCCAGCGCGTGTCGCTCGACCTCGAATCCGGCCCCGGGTCCTTCCTGCCCACGGACGAAAGACTCGAAGAGTACCGGATCGGCCGCGATCCCGACCTGGCCGCCCTGAGCTTCCAGTTCGGGCGGTACCTGCTGATCGCGTCCTCGCGGCCCGGCACCCAGCCTGCCAATCTCCAGGGAATCTGGAACGAGGACATGAACCCCTCGTGGGATTCGAAGTACACGACGAACATCAACACGCAGATGAACTACTGGCCGGCGGAGGTCGGCAACCTGAGCGAGCTCACCGAGCCCCTGACCCGCCTGGTGCGAGAGCTGACCGACCAGGGCTCGGACGTGGCGCGGGAGCACTACGGTGCGCGGGGGTGGGTGCACCACCAGAACACCGACCTGTGGCGTGTCGCCGCGCCCATGGACGGCCCGACCTGGGGGACGTTCACCACGGGAGGGGCGTGGCTGGCCACCCAGCTCTGGGAGCACTACCTGTACACCGGAGACGTGGACTATCTCCGGGAGGTCTACCCGATCCTCCAAGGATCAGTGGAGTTCTTCCTCGACTTCCTCGTCGAGCACCCGCGCTATGGCTGGCTGGTCACGAACCCCTCCACGTCGCCCGAGAACTTCCCCGACCGGCCCGGCAACGAGCCCTACTTCGACGAGGTCACCGCGAGCTTCCGTCCCGGGACCAGCATCTGCGCCGGGTCGACCATCGACATGCAGATCCTGAACGCGCTGTTCGCGGCCTACGCCGAGGCGACGGAGGTGCTGGGTGTCGAAGGAGGTCTCCGGGACGCGGCGCGGGTGGCGCGCGGACGGCTGGCCCCCATGCAGATCGGGAAGGGAGGGGACCTGCAGGAGTGGCTGGAGGACTGGGGCCAGAAGGAGAAGAGCCATCGGCACATCTCCCACCTGTACGGTCTGTTCCCCGGCGACCAGATCTCGCTCGAGCGGACGCCGGAGCTGGCCGAGGCCAGCCGGGTCGTCCTGGAGCAGAGGGGGCTCGAGGGCAACGGGTGGTCCTCGGCCTGGAAGATGGGCGCCTGGGCCCGGCTCGGTGATGGGGGGAAGGCCATGGAGGACTTCCAGTACTACGTGGGCCACTACACGTTCGACAACCTCTTCGCCATCTGCTCCGGCGCGCTCCAGGTCGACGGCAGCTTCGGCGTCGCGGCCGCGGTGGCAGAGATGCTCCTGCAGTCTCACGAGCACCGGATCCACCTCCTGCCGGCTCTCCCTCCGGCCTGGACGACGGGGAAGGTCCACGGCCTCCGCGCCCGGGGCGGCTTCGAGGTCGACATGGAGTGGAAGGGGGGGCGTCTGCTCGCGGCCCGGATCACCTCCGACCTCGGACGTCCGTGCCGGGTGAAGGCGGCAGCGGCGCTCGAGGTCTTTCGCGAGGGAAGCCCGGTCGAGACCGTCGCGCTGGGCGACGGCGTCCTGGAGTTCGAGACAGAGGCGGGGAGCGCCTACGAGCTTCTCCCTTCGTCCGTCCCCGCCGCCCAGTGACGAGGAGAACGCCAACCCGCTTCGGAGTGAGTTGAGGTCACCATGCCACCTGTCCACAAGTCAGCGAGGCCCGCGATCGCTCTCGTCGTCGGCCTCCTTCTTCTTCCCCCGCGGCGTCCGGTGCCGAAGCCGGAGATCCCCGCACCGACTGGTTCAGGGACGCCCGCTACGGGGTGTTCGTGCACTTTCTGCCGGGTGACCCCGAAGAGTTGGCCCTTGTGGCCGACTTCGACGTGGAGGCGCTGGCCCGCCAGCTCGAGTCGGTGGGCGCCGGGTACCTGGTCCTGACCCTGGGACAGAACTCCGGGTTCTTCAACGCCCCCAACCCGACCTACGACCGGATCACCGGCTACGACCCGGGCGAGCGGACCGCGTCGCGCGACCTGCCGCGGGACCTCCACCGTGCGCTGGAGCCCAGGGGCATCCGGCTCATGCTCTATCTCCCCTGTCAGGCGCCCAACCAGGACCGGCGCGCGCAGAAGGCCTTCGGACTCCGAGAAGGACCCGACGACCAGCCGATCGACCTCGAGTTCGCCCGGCGGTGGGCCGAGGTGATCGAGGACTGGTCGGTGCGCTACGGCGACCGGGTCTCGGGCTGGTGGTTCGACGGGGGCTACGAGTGGGTCGGATTCGATGAAGAGACCGCCCAGATCTACGCGGAGGCCGCTCGACGCGGCAACCCACGCGCCATCCTGACCTTCAACCCCGGCATCGGGCTCAAACGATGGACCCGGGCGGAGAGCTACACGGCCGGGGAGCTGGTCGATCCCTTCGACGTCGTGCCCTCCTCCCGCTGGGTGGAGGGCTCGCAGTGGCACGCGCTGACGTACCTCGGCTCCCGGTGGTCCGCCCGCGACACGCGCCATCCCACCGGGCGCTGGGTCGAGTGGACGCGAGCGGTCGCGGCCCGCGAGGGCGTGGTCACTCTCGACCTCGGGCCGAACTGGGACCCGCAGGTCGGACCGATCGGGTCTCTGGCGGCCGCGCAGCTCGAGCAGGTCGACGCCGTGCGCGAGGCGCTCTCGCCCGGCACAGAGCCGTTCCCGGCGGCCGCGGTGGGGGAGGTGCCGGACGCGCTGCGCCGGAAGCTCGACCTCGCACCGTTCTACCAGAAGAACGTGATGGTCGGGGCGCTGCCTGTCGTGGGTTCCGCCCACGTCTCGGACGACGCCCTGCGGGAGGCGGCCTGGATCGTGCGCCACATGCTGGCCGGGCGGGACGACATCCTCGCGGCCACGGCGGACCAGGGCGTGCGGCTCGCGGTGATGGCCTGGAACGAGTTCACCACCGACATCCCCGAGCACGGCGCGCTGGAACCTGCCGTGTACTGGGACCGTCGCGCCCGAGGGCTGGGGGCAACCCCCGAGGCCCCGGCGGTCAGCGGCGCCGAGGAGAACCTCCTGGGCTTCCCCGGTGACCCCTACGCCGCCGAGAACATCCTGATCCACGAGCTGGCCCACGCGATCCACGCGATGGGGATGAACCGCGTCGATCCCACGTTCGACGAGCGCCTGCGGGAGGCATACGGAACCGCGACGAGACGTGGCCTGTGGGCCGGGACCTACGCGGTGACCGAGCCTTCCGAATACTGGGCGGAGGGAGTCCAGAGCTGGTTCGACGACAACCGCGAGAACGACTCGCTCCACAACGAGGTGAACACGCGCGCGGAGCTGAAGGCGTACGACCCGGCCCTGGCCGCCCTCTGCGCGGAGGTCTTCGGCGACGAGGAGTGGCGCTACGTCAAGCCCGTCGCCCGGAGTCCCTCCGGGCGCGCGCACCTCAGTGGCTACGACCCTGCGGCGGCCCCCCACTTCCGCTGGCGGGAGTACCCCCTCACCGACGCCCCTCGGGTGCAGATCGACACCCCCCGTGGCAGCATCACCGTCGAGCTCGACGCTGTCCGCGCGCCGATCACGACTCGGAACTTCCTGCGCTACGTGCTGGAGGGGTTCTATTCGGACGGCTCGTTCTTCCGCACGGTGACTCCGGAGAACCAGCCCGACGACGACGTCCGGATCGCCGTCGTCCAGGCGGGAGCGGACCCGGAGAAGGAGGACGAGGAGTATCCACCCATCCCCCTCGAGCGCACCCGCGACACCGGGCTCCGGCACCGAGACGGCACGATCTCCATGGCCCGCCTCGGGCCCGACACCGCCACCCAGTCCTTCTTCATCTGCGTGGGCGACCAGCCCGAGCTGGACTTCGGCGGGAAGCGGAACCCCGACGGCCAGGGCTTCGCCTCCTTCGGTCGGGTGGTGGAGGGGATGGACCTCGTTCGGGCCATCCACGCGTCACCGGCCGAGGGCCAACAGCTCGACCCTCCCATCCCCATCCAGCGCGCGGTGCGTGTGCGCTGACCTCCGGCCGGCTCCTCAGTCCCCTGCGGTCAGGAACTCCAGGAGCACCCGGTCGAAGTCCTCCGGGCAGTCGGCGATGGGGACGTGCCCGCAGCCATCGAGGACCTCGAGGTCGGCGTTCGGGAACTCGCCCTGCAGCGCGATGCCGTAGTCCAGGGGGATGAGGCGGTCCTGCTTGCCCCAGATCACCAGGACGGGCATGTCGGCCCGGGCGAGGGTGCCGTCCAACCAGTCGTCCCCGTCCCTCATGGACTCGAGGGCCCGGCGGATGACCCACTCCTCCTGCAGCCGGCGCGCCAGGATGTCCCGCACCACGAACGAGGGTGTGGCCGGAGGGTCGTGGCGCACGGTGGCGATGAGGCGGCGCACACCCTCTTCGTCTCGCGGGAGGAGGGCGTCGGCGGGGATGTCGGAGCCGTCGGATTCCATCCCCGCACCGTCCACCACCACCAGCCGCTGGATTCTCTCGGGGGACTCGCTGGCCAGGCGCGAGACGATCCAGCCCCCCATCGAGATTCCGGCCACCCGCGCCCGCTCGAGCCCCACGGCATCCATGAAGGCGCGAACCGCCGCCACCTGCATGGAGATGGAGTAGTCGGCGTCGGCGGGGCGCTCCGACCGGCCGAACCCCGGCAGGTCCGGGGCGTAGACGTGGAACCGGCGACCCAGGGGCGCCACCAGGCGGCCCCAGTCCTGCATGGCGCTGCTGCCCAGGCCGTGGACCAGGAGAAGGGGAGGTCCCGATCCGGCCTCCAGGTAGCGGAGACGGTGGGGGCCGGCCTGGACGTGGGCGCTCGTCACCCCCTCGAGACGCAGGCGGGCCTCGCCCAGCGTCTCGAGGACGGTCACGGGCCGGGCGTAGGTGAACCCGACGAGGGCCACGACCACCAACGCCAGGACGGCCGCGCTGCTGCGGCGGAACGCTCTCACGCACTCATTCTATGCCCCCCTTCGGATCTCGAGCATCCCTGTCCTGCACTCTGGGTCTGTAGAATCCGAGGCGACAAGGAGAAGGGCTCATGAAGCTTGCACTGGTTCTTGGTGTCGTGATCCTCGCCGTCTCCTGCGCGTCCCCGCCGTCCGAGCAGACGCCTCCGCAACGCGAGGCGCGCGCCGGTGGCGACGACGCCATCCCCTTCGAGGACTTCGCGAGCTTCCAGCGGATCGAGGAGGGCAACCCCATCATCGCCCTCGACCCCCCGGAGTGGGCGGCGGCGACCCACGCGCTGGTCGTCGGGGACGTGGTCCACTACTACTGGTGCCGGCGCGAGCGCGATGCGCGCTGGCTCCTGATGCACGCCACCGCGCCGGTGGGCGACCTCACCGACATCACGCAGGACGCCCGCAACCCCATCGTCGTGCCTTCGGCGGAGGGCTTCGACGACACCGCGGTGGAGTACCCGTTTCCCTTCCGGAACCCCTTCGACGGTCGGTACTACATGTACTACCGGGGGAAGGGACGAGGCACGCCCGAGCAGACCGGCCTGCTGGTCAGCGACGGCGACCTGGGGAGCTGGACCCGTGTCCAGCCAGGGCCCGTGATCCGGGCCGAGGCCGAGTACGAGCTCCACGGCTCGACCCATCCCTCGGTCGCCATCGAGGGCGACACGATCCACATCGTCTACACGGGCAAGGCCACGGAGTCCTATCACGACGGGCTGACCATGTGTCACGCCACCGCGCCGACCCGCGACCCGGCACGGGTCACCAAGGACCCGGCCAATCCCGTGTTCGAGGGAAGTGGCGAGGCGTGGGACAGCCGGGCCGTGCGCGAAACGGAGATCTTCAAGGGGCCACAGTACTTCCACATCCTCTACGGGGGCTACGACGGCCAGACCTGGCGGATCGGCCACGTCCGCACCCGGGACTTCCGCACCTTCGAGCCCAACCCCCACAATCCCGTGTTCACGCCGTCGAGCGACCCGGAGGCCTGGGACGGCGACGGTGTGCTCACGGCCCAGATCGTCGAGATCGGCGACACCGACTACATGGTGTACGCGGGGAAGAAGGGTCGGGAATGGCAGACAGGCCTGGCCCGAGCGCGGAAGCCGTAGAGCCCGAGGTCACGAAAGGGGTCGGGTCCCAAACGGCACGACCCCCTGGGACTGTCCCCTCCAGGGGAGGGCATGCAACGATCGGGACCTGACCCCTTCAGGACATGTCGATCTCGACGTCGTCGGCGACGCCGCCGAGGAAGGTGTAGCTGCAGTTCGTCTCCTGGAGGATCGAGCCCGGGACGAGGGTGTTGACCGGGCCGTGGGCCACCAGGCGGGCGATGAAGCGCTGCCACGAGACGCCGCCGCCCAGGTCGCCGTCGAGCCAGAAGCTCCGGTCGCGGGCACCGAGGATCTCCCGGGGGCCGATGGAGGCGGCCTTCGGAGGGACCCAGGACCAGTCGCCGCCGAAGGAGTGAAGCGCGTTCTGCATGATGGTCATGGGGTTCAGCTCGACGATCCGGCCGTGGGCCTTCTTGTAGGCGGCGAGGTCGTCCCCGAACTCCAGGCCCAGGTGGGACTCCCAGAAGGCGATGTGGCCGCACCAGCCGATGCCGCCGTAGCAGCAGTCGGCGCCGCCGTCGTCCTCGATCATCTTGTGGTAGTCGGCGATGTTCCGGTGGGTGGGGAAGTGGATGCTCTCCTCGGGGGGCCGGAGCTCCTCCCTGATCCTCAGGAAGAAGGACCCGCGCATGGCGGTGGCGAAGGACCCCTCCCAGTCCGCGGGGGCCGTTTCACCGGAGGCGTCGGCGTACTCGTCCATGTTGTAGGTCACCAGGTGCCGGCAGCTGATCCCGAGACGGTTGATCATCTCGGCGGCGATGGCGTACTGGGGGACGGGCCCGACCGGGAGAATGAGGACGCACTTCCGGCCCGCCTCGGCCGCGTCCTTGATGCGGGTCACGATGTCGATGGCGAAGCGGCTGTAGAACTCGACCGTGTCGTCGATGATGGAGAGCTTGAAGTCCGGGTTGGCGTGGGTGCAGAGATCGGCCCGGGAGATGGCCCGGACCCGGGCGCAGGCGGCCGCGTCCCGGAAGGGAACGAACTGGGCGAGCGGGTACTCGAATGCCATGGGATCCTCCTCAACGGGAGCGGACGGTCTTGACGCGTCTCTTGCCGAGCACCGGGGTGAGCGGGTCCTCGCGGGGGAAGGCGTTGCCTCGATGCTGGGTGAAGCCCTCGGCGTACTTCACCCTCTTCTTGTCGAAGTCGCGGGCCCGGTCCCGGGCCGTGCGTCGCATCCAGAGCAGGTACTCGTCCTCCCCGTGCTGTTGGCGCAGCCAGGCCCTCTGGCTGTCGTGGCAGGCCAGCATCTGCTCCTTGAAGTCGATGACGTCGGTGATGTCGACGACGTAGGTCGGCGTGACACGCGTGCCGAAGTGGTCGACGTTGTCCACCGGGTCGGCGTAGAGCACCGCGGGGAGGTGCGTGCAGGGAGGGGGCTCCCGACCGTCGGGGAGCCGGGCCTTCCAGTTGCGGATCGTCGAGGCGAAGGCCGCCTCCCGGGCGATGCGGGCGGTCTCGGTGTGGTCCTCCATGTAGTCCGAGGGGTGCAGGGTCACCAGCAGATCCGGCCGGGCCTCGCGCAGGACGGCCGACGCCGGCCGTTTGGCATCCTCGCCGTAGACGACGGTGAGATCCCGGAGCTCCAGGCAGGTGTAGGACGCCTCGAGGAGCGCGGCGGAGGCCGCCGCCTCTCCGCGGCGAACCCTCGCGATCTCTTCCGACGAGAGGGTGGCGGAGCCCAGGTCGCCGGGCGTCATGGTGGCGATGTGGACGTCCCAGCCTTCCCGCCGCAGCAGGGTGAGCAGCCCCGCGCACACGAACTCGGCGTCGTCGGGGTGAGCCATCAGCGCCAGAACAGCGGGCATCGTCGTTCCCCCGCTACCCGAGCTCGGACAGCCTGACCGGGCGTCCCTCGGCGGCGGAGAGGTCTGCGGCGTAGGCCACCCGGTGCGTCTCGTAGGCGGTGTCCAGATCCGTGTGGGGCATCGAGGTGTCGTTCCGGATGGCGTCGACCAGGGCCTGGAACTGGGGTTGGTAGGGGTGGTCGGACACGTCGCCGGAGTCGACCAGCGAGGTCTCCAGGGTGCTCCAGCGCTGCTTGGTCATCCCCGGGAGCTTCTGCGAGTAGAACTTGTTGTCCAGCAGGCTCCCCTCGCTGCCCACGAGGTGGATGTGGAAGTAGTAGGGCTGGAAGCAGTCGATGACCGAGGCGCACTTGCCGACCCTGCCGTTTGCGAACCGGAGGATCGAGGAGGAGGTGGTCGGGTACTCGTAGGGCGCGAAGGTGGGGCTCCTCGAGGTGGTGGCGTAGGAAGTGACCTCCTCGACCTCGCCCGGCATCGCCATGAGCAGGCCGTCGAGGGCGTGGCAGCCCGCGGTGAGCAGGCTGCTGCCGCCCATGTCCTTCTTCACGTTCCACCCGAACTGGCCGTACCATGGGCCGATGCCGTGGTAGTAGTCGAACTCCCCGTAGTGGATGTCCCCCAGAAGGCCTTGCTCCAGGACGGCCCGGATCATCGAGAAGTGGGCGCTGAAGCGCAGCTCGAAGCAGACGCAGGTCTTGACGCCAGACTCGTCGATCGCTTCCTTCACGAGCCGGGCGTCCTCGAAGGTGAGGGCGATGGGCTTCTCGAGGATGAGGTGCTTGCCCGCCTTCGCGGCGGCGATGGCCTGCTCGGGGTGGAAGGGGTGGGGGGTGCAGATGGACACGATGTCGATGTCGTCGTCGGCGAGCATCTCGGCGTAGCTGGTGTAGGTCTTGAGGGGCAGGCCGTACGTCCGCTCCAGGTCCGCGGGGTCGTGCGTGCGGCGGGAGCAGACCGCGGTGACGTTCGCTCCCTCGACCTTCTTCAGCGTCTCGATGTGGGCGCCGGCCACCCAGCCCAGACCCACGATCCCCACGTTCAAGTTGCCCATGGCTCATCTCCTCGATTCAAGCCGACGGGGGATCTTTAGTCTCGAACGCCAGGAATGGCAAGCGGTGGCGGAGGCCGCTCGCAGCCTCGGCCCGAGCGCAGAGCCGGAGTCCCGTGTTGACGCTGCGCCCTTCCGGCGGTAGCGTCTGCCTCACGCTCGAGCCAGGAGAACGATGATGAGACGACGTGACATGCTGAAGACCGCGGGCGGCGTGGCGGCGGCGGCGGGCCTGCCCGCGCTGCTCGGGTGCGACAGGTTCCGGGCGGGGACGGCGAAGAGCAAGCGCCAGCTCGTCCTCGACCTGCTCGACGAAGGCCAGGAGCCCGGCTACGTGCCCGCGGGCTTCTTCATCCACTTCTCCGAGGACGAGCACGTCGGGCCGCCGGCCATCGAGAAGCACATGGAGTACTTCCGCTTCACCGACATGGACTTCGTGAAGATCCAGTACGAGGCCGGCTTCCCCCCGCACCCGGAGATCGAGAAGCCGGAGGACTGGGCGAAGCTCCCCGTCCACGGCAAGGAGCACTACGCGGAGCAGGTGGGGGTCGTCGAGGGTCTGGTCCAGGCCCTCAAGAAGGAAGCCCTGGTCGTCTGCACCCTCTACTCCCCGTTCATGCTCGCCCGCGACTCGGTGGGCGCCGAGCGCATGATCGAGCACATCGAGACCGACCCGGAGGCGGTGCGCAAGGGCCTCGAGATCGTCACCGAGAGCCTCCTCGTCTTCGTCAGGGAGTGTGCCCGCGTCGGGGTGGACGGCTTCTACGCGAGCACCCAGGGAGGTGAGGCCGGGCGGTTCTCGGACCCCGACCTGTTCGAGGAGTGCATCAAGCCCTCCGACATGACGATCCAGCGCGAGATCAACGACACGACCCTCTTCAACATCCTGCACGTCTGCGACTACGACCTGCCCTACGAGGACCTCACGCCCTTCCTCGACTACCCCGGCGACGTGGTCAACTGCAGCCTCCACGTGGGCACCGAGACCTGGACCCCGAAGCAGGCGTCCGAGTTCTTCGGCCGTCCCTTCATGGGTGGCCTCGAGCGGAAGGGCATCATCGTGAAGGGCAGCCCCGACGAGATCCGGGAGGAGGTCGCTCGCGTGCTGGCCCAGGGGGCGGACCGACAGATCCTGGGGGCCGACTGCACGCTTCCCAGCGACATCGACTGGGAGAACATCCGGACGGCCATCGCCGCGGCACACGAGTTCCGTGCGTAGGACCAATACAAGAGGAGATGAGATGAGGAAGATGCGTTGGACCATGTTGGCCGTGGTCGTGCTCCTGATGCCGGCGATCGCCGGCGCCCAGCCGGAGACGCCGGTGGAGGAGTGGACCGGGAAGACGATCCTGCTGATCGGGGCCCACCCGGACGACGACTCGATGTCCCAGGGGACCCTGGCGTTGCTCAAGGCCAACGGCAACGACGTCTGGGTCGTCCTCATCACCACCGGGAACGTCGGGACCCAGGACCCGGACCTCAGCCGCTTCGAGCTGGCGACCATCCGCCGGCAGGAGGAGCTGGCGGCCCTGGCGGACGTCGGGATTCCCGAGAACCGGTACATCAACCTGGGCTACGACGACGGGCTCCTGGAGTTCGAGGACCAGAAGGAGGTCGTGGGCAAGCTCGTGCGCCTCATCCGCAAGATCCGTCCCGACGTCCTGTTCGCCTTCGATTCGGGGCCCGTCTACCGCCGGTGGCACAAGAGCGATCACCGGGCGGCGGCCTACCTGACCGCCGATGCGACCCGGGTCGCGATGTGGCGGCTGCTCTTCGAGGGCCAGATCATCCACGAGGGGCTGGAGGCCTACCGGATCCCCGAGTTCATGTTCTACGACACCGCGGAGGATGCGGTGAACACCTGGGTCGACATCTCGAAGTACGCCGAGGCCAAGGCCCGGGCCCGGACGCGGTACGTGAGCCAGTTCGGTCCGGGGTGGGACAAGTACGAAGGCCCGGAACGCACTCCCGAGGAGCAGGCCGCGGCCGAGAAGCAGGCCCTGGAGCGGATGGAGAAGCGCGACGGCAAGTACGTCGAGGGCTTCCGGTACTACAAGGGCTTCCCCGACAGCATGGGCAAGTAGCTTGGGGGCGGTCGAGCTCGTCACCCTCGGCGAGGCCTTCGAGGACCTGGTCTTCCTGGACCTCGTGCGCCTCCCGCGTCCCGGAGAGGAGGTCAAGACCGACCGCTTCCTGCAGACCCCGGGCGGCGGGGCGGTGATCACCGCCGTCGCCGCCGCCCGTCTGGGGACCCGCTGCCGTATCGTCAGCGGGCTGGGCGAGGGGACGGCAGCGCTGCTCCGCCGCGAGGGGGTCGAGGTGCGCAACCTCCGCCGCCCGGGCGAGGCCCACGCGATCACCGCCGCCCTCTCCACCCGCCGCGACCGCAGCTTCGTGACCTTCAACGGCGTCAACGACCGCCTCGAGCCGCGCCTCGCCGGCGCCGCCCCCGGGGAGCGCGCGCGTCACCTGCACTTCGCCTTCTACCCCCGTGACTGCCGCCGATGGGAGAGGGTGGTGACGGCGGCGCGGCGGCGGGGGAGCTCGACCTCGTGGGACTTCGGGTGGAACGAGGGGCTGGTGCGCGACCCGGGGTTCCCGGCTCTGGTCGCGGCGCTGGACTACGTCTTCCTCAACGAGATGGAGGCCCCTCTCTACGCGCGCCGTCGGACCCTGGAGCGGGCCATCGACCACTGGCGCCAGCGTGCCCGCAACGCGGTGGTCAAGCTGGGGCCGCGCGGCAGTCGCTGGGTAGCGCGCTCGCTGGACGTGACCGTGCCCGCGCCGGCGGCGCAGGTCGTCGACACCACCGGCGCCGGCGACGCCTTCGACGGGGGGTTCCTCGTTGCTCTCCTCCGTGGCGCCGGTCCCGCCGCGTGCCTGAAGGAAGGAAACCGGGTCGGCGCGCTGTCGACACGGAAGCCGGGCGGGATCGCCGGGCTGCCCCGCGCGCGGAGGCGCCGGTGAAGGTCGCGGTGATCGGCGGCGCCGGGGTCCGCACCCCCCTGCTGGCCGCGGGGCTCGCCGGGTCCGATCTGCCCCTGGAGGAGGTGGCGCTCTACGACACGGATCGGGAGCGGCTGGGGCTGATCGCCCCGTTGGCAGACCGCCTCGCCGAGGGGGTCGGGGTGCGGGCCCGCGACACCGTGGCGGAGTGCGTGGAGGGGGCGGACTTCGTCTTCACCAGCTTCCGGGTCGGCGGCATCGAGGCGCGGGCGCGAAACGAGGCGGCCGCCCTGCGGCAGGGCCTGATCGGTCAGGAGACGGTTGGCTTCGCCGGGTGCGCGATGGCCCTGGCCACGATCCCGGAGATGGTGCGCTACGCCCGGGAGGTGGAGCGCGTGGCGCCGGAGGCGTGGATCGTGAACTTCACGAACCCGGTGGGGATCGTGACCCAGGCGGTGCGGGCCGCGACCGGGGTGAAGATCATCGGGATCTGCGACACCCCCACCGAGCTGTTCGAGGAGGTGGCCCGGGCCCTGGGGCTGCCCTCGGCGGAGTGCCAATTCGACTACTTTGGCCTGAACCACCTCGGCTGGCTGCGCGAGGTCTCCCATGGGGGGCGACCTCGGCTGTCGACGCTGTGGGAGGAGCCGCAGCGTCTGGCCGGTCTGTACCGGACGGACCTGTTCGAGCCCGCGTTCCTCTCCGCGCTCCGCCTCCTGCCCACCGAGTACGGCTACTTCTACTACCGCACGGAGCGCGCGGTCGAGAACCTGCTGCGGGCCGGGGAGAGCCGAGGCACCACGCTGGCAAGGCTGAACGCCGGGCTGTTCGAGGCCCTGGCAGGGGGCCACGGCGATCCGGCCACGCTCTACCGCGAGTACCTCGCCACCCGGGACGCGAGCTACATGCAGCTCGAGTCCGGCTCGGAGGAGGCCCTCGCCCCGCCGCCCGCCGCCGCCGTCACCGGCTACGACCGGATCGCCCTCGCGGTGGTGCGGGCCATCCACTTCAACACGAACGCGGTGATTCCCCTGGACGTGCCGAACCGGGGGAACCTCGAAGGCCTGCGCGACGACGACGTGGTGGAGGTGCCCTGCGTGGTGAACGCGGACGGCCCCCACGCGCTGAACGTCCCACCGATCCCCGACGCCGCACGCGACCTGCTCGTGCGCGTCAAGGCGTACGAGCGTCTCACGGTCCGGGCCGCCCTCGAGGGGTCGGCGGATCTGGCCATCGAAGCCCTCGCCCTGAACCCGCTGGTCGGCCGTCGCGATCTGGCGCAGCGGCTGCTCGCGGAGGTGATGCCGTCATGAGCGAAGCGACGACCGAAGCCCCCCGCCTCGAGCGCAGCATGGGGCTGCTCCCGGCGACCGCGACCAACATCATCGGGATGGTCGGGGTCGGCCCCTTCCTGACCATCCCCTTCATGATCGCGGCCATGGGCGGCCCCCACATCATCTACGCCTGGGTGGCAGGGGCGATCCTGGCTCTCGCCGACGGCCTGGTCTACGCTCAGCTTGGTGCCGCCCTGCCGGGCAGCGGGGGCCCGTACCTCTACCTGCGCGAGGCCTTCAAGCCCTTCGGCCTCGGCCGTTTGATGGCGTTCCTCTTCATCTTCCAGATCATCCTGGTGGCCCCGCTCTCCGTCGCCGGGGGGGCGGTCGGGTTCGCGGACTACCTCGGATTCTTCTGGGAATCCATGTCCCCTGTGCAGCACAACGCCATCGCCGCCCTCGTCTGCGTCGGAGTCACCGCGTTGCTCTACCGGGACATCAAGTCCGTCGGGCGTCTCTCCGTCGTCATGCTCGCCGTCGTGCTCCTCACGGTGGGCTGGGTGATCGTGGCCGGCCTCTTCAACTTCTCCCTGAAGCAGGCCTTCGACTTCCCGCCGAACGCCTTCCAGTTCGACCGGGGCTTCTTCCTGGCCCTCGGCGCCACGTCGATTCTGGCCATGTACAGCTACGGGGGCTACAACCAGGTCTGCAACATTGGCGAGGAGATCAAGGATCCCACCCGCACCATGCCCCGCTCCATCGTCCTCTCGATTCTCGTCGTGGCCACTCTCTACATCCTCATGACCACGGTGATCGTCGGCATGATCCCCTGGCAGGAGGCCCAGGAGACCCGCACCGTGGCCTCGATCTTCATCGAGCGGACGTTCTCCGATCCCGCGGTCGGCCGGATCGCCGGCTACGTGATGACGGGCCTCATCCTCTTCGTGGCCGCGTCGTCGCTGTACGCGGTGATCCTGGGCTACTCGCGCATCCCCTTCGCCGCCGCCCGGGACGGCGACTTCTTCCACGTCTTCGCCCGTGTCCATCCCACCAAGAACTTCCCCCACGTCTCGCTCCTGGTCCTGGGAGCGGTGTCGATCCCGTTCTGCTTCTTCACCCTGGGCCAGCTCGTGAGCTGGCTGATGCAGGTCCAGATCCTCCTCCGCTTCAGCTGGCAGTGCGTGGCGGTGATCCTCCTCCACCGCTACCGCAAGGACATTCCCCAGCCCTTCGTGATGTGGCTCTACCCGCTCCCCGCGCTCCTCTCCCTGGCGCTGTGGCTCTACATCTTCGTCACCGGCCCGAGCGAGGGGGTGTGGTTCTCCGTCGTCTTCTTCGCGCTCTCGGTGGCCGCGTACGTCCTGTTCCTCCGGACGCGGGGCGGGGAGGCGACCCCGCCGCCGACCGCGGTGGAGTGAGCGCGGAGGGCGCGCCTCCCGCCGGTGGGAAGGGGCGTAGGATCGGCAGGGTGGAGCTGCTGAGAGCCGGCGACGTCCCGCGCCAGGCCGCGGCGGTCTTTCGCGAGTCCTCCGTGGGCAAGCGAGTGGCGTTCGTCCTCGCCTCGACCGCCTTCCTCGTCCTCGTGGCGGTGGGGGCGGGCGCTACGGGTCGGGAGGCGAGCGCCCCGGTCCTGCTCTTCTGCGTCCTCGGAGGGGCGACCGCCCTGCTGTTCGCCGTGATCGCCTGGGGAGCCCTGCGGGCGACCCGGAGGCCCTCGAACCGGATCGTCCGTCTCCACCGCATTCCCCTCGGGTGTGAGCGGCAAGCGGGGGCCGGTGGTCAGGTGAGGCGCAGGCCCTCCGGGTCCCAGGCGAAGATCTTCTTCTCCCGGTAGCTCATGTTGCACAGGAGCGCCGGCGCCGCCGCCCGGTAGCCGAAGGTCGCGTCCTCGACGACGCCTCCGCCGCCCCTCATCGCACCGAAGAAGTTGCGGAAGTGATCGAGACGGTCGCTGTAGCCCCGCGGGGGGCCGTAGAGCGTCTCGCTCGACTCCCCGAGCCCCGCCCTCTCGGGCTCGGGGTACTTCTTCCGGTACTCCTCGAGGAAGGACTTCTGCTGGGCCTCGCTGAAGGTGGAGATCGTGTACCCCGGCTCGGACTGCCCGCGGCGACGGGACACGCTCACCCCCTCACCGCTGATCGTCATGATGCCCTCGTCCCCGACGAAGCGGAACTCCTGGCTCCCGCCGCTGCCGTCGGCGAAGTCCACCTGCAGGGCCATGGTGAACGGGGGGTGGCTCGAGGTCTCGGGATAGTCGAACAGCCCGACCATCACGTCCGGGGCGTCCCGGCCATCCTTCCAGTGACGGAGCCCCCCGGTGGCGGTCACCCGCGTGGGCCCGTGGGAGCCCAGGGCGAAGTGGATGCCGGAGAACAGGTGGACGAAGAGGTCCCCGGAGACGCCGGTCCCGTAGTCCCAGTAGTTCCGCCAGCGGAAGAAGCGCACGGCGTCGAAGGGCCGCCTGGGGGCGTCTCCCAGGAACATGTCCCAGTCCACCGTCTGCGGCGAGGCGTCGGTGGGGATCGAGTACTGCCAGGCCCCAATGGCGGAGTTGCGGTTGTAGCGGGCCTCGACCATGTTCAGGGTGCCGATGGCCCCGGCCCGAAACAGCTCCCCGGCCTTCTCGTAGACGATGGAGCTCACCCGCTGGCTGCCCACGATCAGGACCTGCCCGGTCTCCTTCTCGACCTCGCGGAGACGGGCGCCCTCCTCGAGATCGTGGATCATCGGCTTCTCGAGGTAGACGGCCTTCCCGGCCTGCAAGGCCTCGACGGTGATCTGCGTGTGCCAGTGGTCCGGGGTGGCCACGATCACCGCGTCGACGTCCGGGCGGGAGAGGATCTCCCGGTAGTCCCGGGTCGTCATCACGTCCTGGCCGAAGACCTCCTTCACCCGGGTCAGACGGCCGTCGTAGCAGTCCGCCGCCGCCACGAACTCCACTCCCGGGACCTGCAGCGCCGTCCGGGTGTCGCCGAAGCCCATCCCGCCCATGCCGATGGTGGCGATGCGGATGTGATCGCTGGCGGGCACCTCCTTCCGGGAGGCCTGCGGCTCGGCGCCGCCGGCGATCGACGGGGCCAGGCTCCCGGCCACCGTCGAGCCCGCGGCGATCCTGATGAACTCGCGTCGGGAGCTCCTGCTCTGCGTCATGTCGTCCTCCTGTCTGCGCGGAGCATAGGGGCGCCGCTGCGGCCGCGCAAGGGGGATGCCGCCGCGCCCCGGACACGGCCTGGCGCTGCCGTCGAGCCGGCGCTGGCAGCTCGCCGGCATCGTGACGGCGGTCCTCTTCATCGCCGTCCTCGGACCGTCGGTGCGCTTCTGACGGGCCGGGCCCTGGGTCTCAAGGAGGCGACGACCCCGCTTCGCCAGAAGCGAGGAGCGCCTCGAAACGCGCCTCGTCCCGAAGCGACTCGAGGTCCTCGTCCGAGGCCAGGAGCTCGCGGTCGCTGAACCCCAGGACCATCGCCCTCTCCAGGGCGTCGAGGGCCGGGCCCCGAGACCCGGACCGGGCACGGGCGCAGGCCAGGTCGTACCAGAGGAAGGGCGCCTCCGGCCGGGCCTCGGTGGCGACGAAGAGAGCGACGGCGGCCCGGGCGTGCTCGCCCTGCCGCATCAGGTCCTGCGAGAGGTAGAAGCCCGCGTTGGTGGCCAGGGTCTGGAGCAGCCGCCGGCCCACGACACCCTCGTAGCCCTCGGCCCGGGCGTGGTCCTTCAGCTCGCCGACTCGAAACCTCAGGGTGAAGCGCGCCGCCAGCAGCGGCGGGTCGGCCGTCCGGAGCGCGGCGTACGCCTCCCGGTGGATGCGCCACGTGGACGCCTCGTACTCGTCCCACCGCCGCTCCTCCCTGGCGAGCCGTCGCGTCGCGGGCAGGGCCTCCAGCCGGGCCGCCTCCCGGCGTGCCGCGGCCACCGGGGCCAGGCCCTCGAAGGTGTCCGCGGCCGCGGTGTAGCGCCTCTGGGCCTCCAGGAATCGTCCTGCCGCCTCCAGCTCGGCGGCCCGGGCCAGGTCCTGCCTCAGGAGTCGTGCCAGAAGCGCCTCGTTCTTCGGGCGCAGGCCCGCCTTCATGGCCTGGATCTCCATCCACTCCACGGCCTGGCGGGCCAGGGCCGCCGGCATCCACGTGTGTGCCCCCTCGAAGACCTCGAGCCTCTGCGGGCTGCCCCACTCGCGGAGCTTCGCGTGGACCTCGCGCATGGGGGTGCAGTTGAAGTCGGTGTCCCCGGCAGTCCCGAAGGAGGGGACGGAGACGGGCTCGTCGAAGTGCCGGGGCTCCCAGCCCGCGCCCGAGGCGATGATGCCGGCGACCCCCGCGGCCTGGCGGGCGATGGCCCAGGCGAACTTGGCCGTGCCCGAGAACCCCGCGAGATAGGTCCGCCTGGGGTCGACGCCGTAGCGCTCCTGGGCCTCGGGCCAGAGGGCGCGCAGGGCCGGGAGGTTGGGCGGGGGCTGACCCGCAGGTGTGTCGCTGCGGCTGTCGTTGGAGGAGAGGAGGACCCACCCGTACTCCTCTGCCGCCTCCCGGAAGAGCTGGGCGGCGAGGACCGACCGGCCACGGGGGTCGAGGACGATGAGGCCGGGTGATGGCCGCTCGGGTGTGTACGCCCTCGGCAGATAGAGGGTGTAGGTCTGGGTGGGATCGCTTCGGCACTCCAGGCCTTCGATGAGGCGCCCGCGCTGGAGGCCCGCGTCCTGGCCGAGGACCGGCGCGGCCAGTGCCAGCAGGGCCAGTGGGTGTGGCCTCATGGCTCCAGTATAGGGATCGCCACCGGTGCAGTGAACGCGGCCGGCGTGCGCGCCGGGGGAGGCGTGAAAGATGAAGCTGGATTTCAAGTGACCCGGTCCAGACAGGGTCACTTGAACTCGAAGTCCGGTTTCACTGACTCGGACGTCCTCAGCTTCCGGGCAAGGACGTGCCCGGCTTCAAGAAGGGCCGGAGCCAGGCCAGCTCCTCGCCTTTCCTCCTCGAGCGGCCCCAGGTGCGGACGAACTCGAACCGGAGGGGGAGGCCATGCTCCCGGGCGAGCCCGAGGGCCGTTTCGAGCTCCCGGTCCGTGTCGTTCCACCGGAAGACGAGGTACTGCCACACCACGTTGACCCCCGAGGATCGCGCTTTGCGGTGGAAGCGCAGAAGGTGGCTCCATGCCGTGCGGAAGGAGCCACCGGCGCGGTAGAAGGCGTGGGTTCCGGCGTCGATTCCGTCGATGGAGAAGAGGATCCAGTCGGCGAGTCTCTCCGCGATGATGGCCTCCTCCGTTTCCTCGAGGATTGGGATTCCGTTGGTCGACAGGCTGACCGTGGCTCCCGGGCATCTCCGTCTGACGTGTCTCAGCGCGTCCGCGAGGTGGGGGTAGAGGAACGGCTCGCCGTAGTTGAAGAGATCGATCCGCTCGAGACCCTCGTGGAGGTCGTCGATCACCGCCTCGACGACCGGGAGGGGGAGCGTTCCCCCGCGATCATTCCGCATCCGTCCTCGCGTCAGAAGACCCCACGTGGGTCCGGAGGGGTAGGGTGCACCCAGACCGGGCAGCTTGCGAACGAGTGGTGCCAGTCCCTGCTTGATGCGGCGGGCCCTGTCCCAGACTCGAAAGCGTAGATCGCCGTCCCGGCCCTGACCTCGGACCGGGTGAATGTCGCGCACGAGACATGTGAGGCACCGAAGATTGCAGGCCGTCGTGGGCTCGATCTGGAGGCTTCGAACCCGCTTTTCGGCTTCTGTCTCGCCCACTGCCTCTTCTTCCTTATCCTTCAGCAGGCAGTTCCGGCCGGTGGCGGGGCAGTAGCGCCCTCCTCCGGAGAGCATCAGTCTCCGAAGCAGTCGGTATCTGGGGCCGTTGAAGATCGCGGTCGGGGTCTCGGAGGAGACGTTTCCCAGGACGAAGTCGGCTCGACCGTCGCAGATGCTGCACACCACGTCTCCGTTGGCCAGGACGCACATGTGCTCGAAGGCATGCCAGCACCTCAACTCTCGTCTCCGTGGCTAGCGATCGTCGGCTTCCCCGATTGGTGCCTTCCCCAGGGCGAGGACATTCGCGAACAGCCGGTACGCTCCCGGCACGCCGTAGGGGAGCTGTCGGTGCATGGCGTAGGCGAAGTAGGAGTAGTGTCCCTTGCCGTAGGGGGCGGTCAACCAGCCGCCCCGCTGCGGCTCCTGGGCGGTGTCGTGGGTCTCGAGGAGCGGTGTGTAGGCCGCGTCCCACTCCGACCACCACTTGGAGCCGCGTTGCTCCACCCAGCCCTCGAAGTCGGCGAGGGTGATGCGATTGGGCCAGTTCAGCACGGGGTGCTCCGGGGCGAGGATGGTCATCGGGGAGTCCTCCTCCGACACCTCCTCGGCGCTGCGGGGCAGCTCGGCCGGGAAGGGCGCGTGGACGTTGGGCACCATCTCCTGCGTGTTGTAGAGCACGACGAGGTTGCCACCTTCCCGGGCGTAGTCGAGCAGGCGCCGGTTGTAGGTCCGGAGGTCCTCGCGCACCGCGTAGGCGCGGGTGCCGGTCACGACGACGTCGAAGGCCGAGAGGTCCCCGGTGGCGAGAGCGGCCTCGTCGAGCAGCGTGGCCTCCGCGCCGAGCTGCTCGATGCCGGCCGGCACCTGGTCGCCGACGCCCATCACGTATCCGACCCGGAGACCCGGAACGACCTTCACGTCGACTCCCCGAACCTCGGCGACCGCCGGGTGGTAGAGGTAGCGGGTCTCCATGTCGCGGTGCTCGATCACGTCGAAGCCCTGCTTGAACTCCTTCCCCCGCGCGCGGGCGATCGCACGAATCTCATAGCCGCGGTCCTCGAGGGCGGGGACGGTCACCGTGAAGGGATACCGCGCGCGCTCGCCAGCCTGCGCGAAGCGGAAGGGATGGGAGGCGGGCTCGGACGTCCAGCCCACGGGCAGGTCCAACGACAGCTCGCCTTCGATGTCGCCGCCCCAGCCGCTGGCCAGTCCGACCTCGAGCTCGACCCTCTTGTCGGCGGCGTCCACGGGAACGATCGCCCTCGCGGGGTGGACGCGGACCCCGATCTCCGGCACCACCATGAGCTCCCGCGACTCGTAGCCGTAGGGAAGCCGGGCCTCGCGCCGGGTCACCACCTGCCGCCGCTCCACCGGCACGCCGTCGACGCGGTAGCGGGCGACGGCGACGGCGGCGGGGCGCTGCGCGGGTCGTCCGAACTGGCTCCCGTCGAGCAGGTCGTAGGCGGCCTGCTGGATCGACTCGCGGGAGAAATAGGGGCGGCTCAGCGCCACGTCTTCGGCGAGGGCCACCGAGAAGTCCTGCCGGGTGATGGCGTTGCGGTCGAGGACGGCCGGCGGCGTCTCCCCGGCGGGCGCGATGGACCACCCGTCCTCCGCCTCGAGGGCGATCTCGTCGAGGGCGATCTCCACCCCGCTCGGGTTGACGAGCTGGGCGCGGATCCCGAAGGACTGGCCGGGGGTCACCGGCTCCAGCGTGGGTGGGGGCGCGTAGAAGGCGAAGCGACCGGCGGGGTCCTCGTAGCCGGCGGGCCGCGCGCGGGCGGTGAAGGTGAGCCCCAGGGCGGAGGCGATCGCGTCCTGGAACTGGCGCTCCTTGATCTCGAGGACGAAGACAGCGTCGGGCTCGCCGGCGACGGTCTCGATTGCGGCCCGGGTTGCGGCCAGCCCTCGAGCGAGGGCGGGGACGCAGGCCTCCGGCTGCTCGAGGCGGAAGCTCGCGAAGGCGGCCTCCACCTCCTTCTCGATCGCGGCCAGCGAGCCGCGTGCCCGCGCAGGCTCCGGCCGGTCGAGGGCGCGGAAGAGGCCGGTCAAGCTCGTGTCGATCCCGTCGAAGAAGCTCTCCTCCTTGTCGGGGGCGGTCACGTGGCTCTGCGCACGCTGGTAGTAGCCGTAGACGTCGCCGGCGCTCTCCCGGCGGCGCCCGGCCATCTGGGAGCGCTGGAAGCTGAGGCCGAGGTTGGACAGGTCCTGATAGGAGCTGCCCAGCCAGGGGCTGAACTCGCCGGCGTTCGTCCGGATCGTCCAGTCCTCGTCCTCGCGGACGCCGCCGACGTAGAGCTTGAGGGGCCGCCAGGGCCGGAGCCCCTCGGCGAGCTGCTCCGGGAACGCCTCGGGATCCCCGGCCAGGTCGAACGCCTCCCGAGAGACGAGGCCGACGGCCTGGTGGTGGCCGTGGCCATCCCTCTCGGTGCCCTGGAAGCGTGAGATGACGACGAGGGGCCGGCTCATCCGGATGACGCGCACGAGGTCGCGCTGGACGGCCTCCTTCCTCCACTTGCCCAGGGCCTCGTCGAGCCGCTTCGAGTAGCCGTAGTCGGTGAGTGTGGCGAAGTACAGCTCGTCGATGCCGTAGTGCGCGCCGGCGACCCCGAGCTCCTCGGTCCGGAGGAGACCCAGCGCGTCGAACAGCTCCGAGCCGACGGCGTTGTCCCCGGACTCGCCCCGGGTCAGCGACGCCAGGGCGACCCGGGCTCCCCGGCCACGGCCGAGCTGCGTGAGGACGCCGCCGTGCTCGTCGTCCGGGTGGGCGGTCGTGTGGAGGACGCTGGCCGTCGTCTTCAGCTTGAGCAGCCTCTGCCAGGTCCCGCTCGCCCCAAGATCCACCCGCCGCGCCTCGCCGCCGGCCATCGCCACCGCCGCGGCCAGCCCCAGCGTGGTCAGGATGCCGACTCCCCTGTGCCTGGCTCCCACAACGTCCTCCTTCTCGCGTTCCCTTGGGGCGCCGTCACCGGGCCGCCCACGCGTTGACCGGTGTCGCACGACGGACGTAGTGTACCCGCGAGCCCGCGCGGCGATGACGGCGAGTGCCTCACGTCTCGCCCGCCGGCCCCGTGGGACGGCGCCGCGCTCTCTGTCGAGGAGGTGGTCAGTGGGTATCAGGATCGCTGGGTTCGTCGCCCTCGCTTCCGTCTTGTGGGGCTGCTCGCCCCCGATGGAGCCACCTGCGTCCTCCGGGGAGTCCGTGTTCTTCCTGGTCCGCCACGCGGAGAAGGCCGACCAGAGCGAGGACCCGCCCCTGACCGAAGAGGGCCGAGCGCGGGCGGAGGCCCTCGCCCGGATGCTGCGGGACGCCGGGATCGAGAGGATCTACACCTCCGACTTCCAGCGGACGCGTGATACGGCGGCCCCGCTGGCGAGCGCCCTGGGCCTCGAGGTGACGCTGTACGACTCCAAGCGGGTCGCTGATCTGGCATCAACGCTTCTGTCGTCTCCCGGTCGATCCCTGGTCGTGGGCCACAGCAACACCACCCCCGAGCTGGCGGGCCTGCTGGGTGGCGAGCCGGGCTCACCGATCTCCGAGGACGAGTACGACCGCCTCTACGTGGTGTACCGGCAGGGGGGGGCGGCGGCGGGCACGCTCGTTCTCAGGCTCCCCGGGGGGTCAGCTCCCGAGTCCTGAATCAACGTCCTCTCCAGTGGACGGGACGCAACGTTCCAGACCTGACCCCTCGTCTCGTCGTCGCCAATAGCGGCGCACGTGGCGGGGTCTTCGGTCGGTGACGGAAGCTCCCTCCACGCGGGCCGTCCACGCGGCGAGGCGCCGATCGCCTTCGGAGAACGCCTCGGGGGACGAAGGGGGGGCCCTCAGCCAGGAGGCCTCGATGGCGTCTCGCTCCCCGAGAAACAGCTCCCCGAGGCTTTCGGGGTCGCGCATCACGCGGCGGTGCAGGCGCTCGTGGCGCCACCACAGGCTCGTGCCGTCGTCCCGGTCACCGGGAGCCGGTCCCAGGTCGACGGGGGTGTCGACCCCGACCGGCTTGAACAGACTCAGGCAGGGGGCGGCGGTGCCGGTCACCCAATGGGAGATCCCCGCAGACGCGAGCGACGCTACCCAGGAGGCGGTGGTCTGGGACGCCGCGACCACACCCCCAGCGTGCATGCAGGGGGCACCCATTGCTCCGGTCAGCCACCCGTATGCAGGCGCTGCGTTCCCCTCGCCGTGGTCACGCAGGACCGTCATGAGATCGCCCGGTCTCCGCGCTCCCCTGGCCAGGGACTCGACTCGGGCACGACGAATCCGGCAGCGGGACACCCGTGTGCGCAGCCTGTCCCCGTGCCGGGTGAAGCCCGGGATGGTCAGGCCGTTGGAGATCCCGCGCACGCCTTCCACGCGCTCGAGGGCGTGAAGCCGTCCCGCAGTCTCCAGGACGTACGCGCCGCGCGGGTCCGCGACGAGGAAGCTGTTGTGATAGGTGAAGCGGGGGTTCTCGTGACCGCACCCCCCGCCCTGGCCATGGCGTTCGAGGAGCTCGACGATCGTCTCGACGGCCTGCCGGGCCGAAGACGCGCGCTCCAGAGCCAGCCTGACCAGGTCCATGCCGGTGAGGCCGACCTGCTCGTAGGGCTGGCGCGTGAAGACGGCCTCGTTCCCGATGGTGACGCCGTCCTCGTTGGTGCCCATCTCCGCCCCCCACATCCAGAACGGGCGGCTCAGGAGACAGGCGCGGGTCCGGGGCACCTGGGGCACCTCGATCCAGGTGCAGCGCAGGCGGGCGCCGGGGGCGTGACTCCGCGCCGGGTGCCACTCGAGGATCTGGGCCTCGTTGGGATCGCGGTCCGAGTTCTTGGCGAAGAGGACGCCCTCCGGCCGCACCACGACGACGGTGTCACACACGGCGCTGCACCGGTCCGGGGAGCAGGAACGGATAGGGCCGCCGCCGCACGTGCCACCGCCAGGACCGATCGAGCCGGCGGAGCCTCTGCAGGAGCTGCCACATCCGCGCGTCCTCGACGTAGTGGCGGCGGACCTGGTCGACGTCCAGTGGCTGCCCGAGACGCCCGGCGGCGACCGGCACCCACTCGGCCAGGCGTTCCTCGAGGCCTTCCTTGATGAGGTTGGCGAGCACGTCCAGGACCACGCCCCGGGGAGAGTAGTAGGGATCCAGGATGCCACGGAGCATGAAGCGCTTCACGACGCCCCGGAGGGCCCAGGGCAGGCTGGCCAGGAAGATGTCCGCGTCCAGGCGCTCGCCCCCCGCGGCGTCACGGAGGAAGGGCGTCGACACGTCGAGGTAGACCAGCTCTCCGTCCACGACGGCCCAGTTGGCCAGCTGGGCGTCGACGCCCCGCTCGGGTGTCACGTAGCGCAGCGCGAGATCCAGTATCGTCTCGACCTGCTGCGTTCCGCGCGGACCGGGGTCGTGCACCAGACGCGCGGGGACCAGGGCGCGCTCGTCCACGAGGGGCTGCACGCAGTAGGCGATGGGACCGGGTCCGCCGTCCGCCACGCGGTGGAGCTCGGTGGCCAGGACCGGGATGCCGTGGGCCTCGAAGGCCTCGAGCTGGGCCTCGAAGCACGAGCGGTACGCCTCGAAGGCACGGTTGGAAGGGAACGGGGGCAGGCGCTTGCAGGCCACGTCGCCCCCGTCGACACGGAGCGCGAGGACGCACGAGATCTCGCCGTAGCCCAGGACCTCGGGCGCGGGCTCGCGGGGCGACCCCAGGGCTCGAGTGACCCTCCGCTCCAGGGATGCGAGGGCGTGGCTCTCGAGAGCGGGGACCCGACCCTTCACCCGAAGGCCCGGTGCACACGGCCGATCAGATCCTCCACTTGCTTCTCGGTGAGCACCAGGGGAGGAAGGAACTGCAGGACCGAGGGGTCGTTGTTGGCGTAGGCACAGAGCACGCCCGCTTCGTAGACGGCCCGGGCCGCGGCCATGCCGCCGTCGGGGCGATCGAAGCAGAATCCCATCATCAGGCCGCGGTGCCGCAGCTGGAAGGGAAGCCCCGCGAAGGCGGCGCTGAGCCGGTCCGACACCGCGCTCACCCGCTCGAGGAACCCGGGGGCCTCGGTGATGTCCAGGGTCGCCAGGGCGGCGGCGCAGCCCAGCTCGGCCCCGCCGAACGTGGACACGTGAACGAAGGGCCGGGAGTCGAAGAAGGCGTGCAGCTCGGGTGTCATGAGCGTCGCGGCCATCGGGTAGAGGCCTCCGCTCAGCCCCTTGCCGGTCACCACCATGTCCGGCACGACGTCTTCGTGCTCGTGGGCCCACATCCGGCCGGTCCGCCCCAGCCCGGTCTGCACCTCGTCCAGGATCAGCAGCGCCCCGCGGTCGGCGCAGAGTCGCGCCACCTCGGAGAGGTACCCCGTGGGCGGGATGGCCACGCCGAGGGTGGCGGGGATGGGCTCCAGCAACACCGCGGCGGTGGTCTCATGCACCGCCGCGTCCATCGCGCTGCCGTCGCCGAAGGGCACCTGCTCGAAGCCGCCCAGGTTGGGCCCGAAGGGATCGCGGTACTGGGGGTCGCCGGCCGCCAGGGCCAGGCCGGTGTGGCCGTGGTAGCCCCCAAGGGCCGAGACGATCTTCGCCCGGCCGGTCGAGCCCCGGGCCAGCTTGATGGCGAGATCGATGGCCTCGCTCCCGCACGCCGCGAACACCGCGCCGGGAAGGCGCCCTCCGGTCGAAGCGGCCAGACGCCCGGCCAGGGCGGCGCGGTACCCGGAGACCAGATGGTGATTCCCCACATCGAGGTGTTCGAGGGCGTCGCGGAGGGCGGCGACGACGTCCGGGTGGCGGTGGCCGAGGTTGAAGACGCCCCCGTTGCAGTGGCAGTCGATCAGGCTTCGGTCGGAGAAGGCGTCTCGGTAGAAAGGGCCCTCCCGCTCCCCGGCCACCAGGTCGAGACCGGCCTGCCGGAAGAACGCCACCTTCCCCCGCGACACGTGCCGGGCGAAGGCGTCGAGCGTCGACTCGCGATCAGGGAAGGGCTGCTTCACGGATCCTCGAACTGGGCGGTGCCAAGGTACCTGGATCCGAGAGCGAGATCCAGCCTTCGACCTCGGCCGGGCGAGCCGTCCGCCTCACCGTGGCGTCGGCCTCACCCAGACGAAGTCGACGCCAATGTCCCCGCCGCTCTCGCTCCGAAGCGTCAGGGTATGGTCTCCGCTTCCGAGCCCCAGGCCTTGCGACTTGAAGTTCCGCGACAGTGTCCGACCGGGGACGGAGAGCTCCACCGGGCCCGCGAGCCCGTTGAAGTCCAGGGGGGTCCCGTCGAGGGAGGCCGAGAAGCGCCCGTCCCCGGGGCGTCGGGCGGCGGTGAGGGCGATGTTGTACTCTCCGTCCTCCGAGACCGGCACGGCGAGGGCGAGCTCGTCTCCGGCGCGGCGAGGGTGCCAGACGAAGAGACGGCCGCCCGCCCACAGCGGGCCCTCCGCGAAGCTCCACGGCGACTCGCCCGTCACGATCTCCTCGGTCTGGTAGAAGGCCGTCCCCTCCGTGTACTTCCTGCCCACCGGCATCCAGCTCTCGGGCAGGAGGGGGAGCTCGACGTCACCATCGGTGATGGGCATGTGGTCGTCGACGATCTCGGGAACGCCATAGTGGTAGGCGATCCGTGCGTAGGAGAAGCCGGGGACCGGCTCGTGGCTGAAGAGCTCCATGAAGAAGTCGAAACGATCCTGGAAGGGGATGGCGTCGAGGATCTGCCAGCGGTGGTTGGTGACGAAGCCGCGGTTGGCGGGGCCGTCGTTGCGGGGCTGCCCGCAGAAGGCGTGGGTGAATATCCGGCTCGAGGACCAGGCGTAGTTGAAATAGTCCTCGGAGCCGGTCCCGAACGTCGAGGGCGACTCGTCGTCGTCCACGAAGATCTTCTCGTCTCCCTCGCCCCACCAGTTGCCCCACGAAGAGGGCACCGAGGTCGGGTTCATGATCAGGGCTGCCGCCCCGACGAACACCCCTCGGCCCCGGGCGAGAAGGTAGGGGACGTCCTGCGGGAGCGCGTCGGAGGCCTCCATCTCGTGGTCCACGCGCCATCGCGCCCGGAAGTGCATGGACCGACCGTCCCTCCACTCGCAGTCGGCGGGCAGGGCCGACCCGGTGACCGTGAGCGGTTGCACGCCCCGGTTCTCGACGGTCACGCGCGCCGATCTCTGGTAGGGCATCCAGAAGCGGCAGGTCATCGTGCCGTCGCCGCGGACGGTGAAGGGAACGGAGTCGAAGGGGTTGATCCCCGGCGCCGCCCCGAAGAAGTCCCCGAGAGGAGCCTGCACCTGGCCGCGTGGCGACTCGTCGAAGGCGAGGTGGAGAATGCCCTGGCGAAGGGCCTCGTCGAGGTTCGGAGCCTGCACCCTCAGGGTCAAGCGCTCGATGGCTCCCGGTCCCTCGAGGGCCAGGAGCTCCTCCTTCTCTCCGGCCGGGATGGTGGCCGCGATCTCCACCGGTCTCCGCGCCGAGGCGTAGGTCCACTCCCCATCGGGACTGGCGAGGATCCGTGCCACCTCCGTGAGCTCGGCCTCGTACCGGGACACGTCGTCGGTGTGGAAGCTCGTCACCCGGGCCCCTGGCTCGTACAGGCGCACCTGGACCTGATAGAAGTGGAGGTCGTCCAGGTCCCCCTCCCACTCCATGCGGAGCCGCCTGGCGAAGGGGATGGGGTAGTAGCCCGCTTCGGCCTGGCTGTAGGTGCCGTCGAAGGCCCCTGTCGCGGAGGAGCCCAGGGCGGCGTAGGTGCTCTGGAAGAAGGCCTGTGCCGGTCCGTCGTAGAGGGTCTCGCGCGACCCGTCCAGGAAGACGCGAAGCGTCCCGCCGATCCGAGCGGTCCAGAGGCGCACGACGGCGCCCGGACCCTCGACGTCGCAGATGAGGTACACGCCGATGCCGCCCTCGTCGGGTTCGCGGAGGACTTCCTCGAAGCCGGGGATGGGCTCGCCGCCGAACCCGTCGGAGTTGGCGAACCACCCGGGTCGGGACGGGAAGCGGCTCCTCCGGTCGTAGGAGGAGAACTGCACGGTCCGGTAGGAGGGATCGGGAAACTCCGCAAGGCGGCGGAGGTCGACCATCTCCCGTATCAGCGAGCCCGTCGTGATGGGCTGCGGTTCCGCCCAACCCGGTGTGAACGCCGACAGACCCAGAAGGACGACGCCGGCCGGCGCCAGGAGTCTCGGGGCTTCTGTCACGATGGCCTTCCCCTTCCGCAATCGCACGCGGCTCGTTCCCCTCGGCAGCCTGCCCAGGCCGTGGATGCGCCCTCCACGTCGAGCCGGCGCTTGCTCGGGCACTCTATGACCCGCGCGGGCCCGAAGCAACCGCACCGCCGGCGAGGGGGCGGGCAGGCGACACCGCCACGCCCGGCGCGTTAGTCTTGGCCGCGAAAGGCCACTCTCCCTTGACCCGCGACACCCACGGCAGCGGCGCCGTCGTCTGGACGGTGGCGTTCACGAACTTCACCATGCCCTTCATGTTCGCGGGCGTGGGTGTGGCGCTGCCGGCCATGGGTCGTGACCTGGCCCTGAGCGGCGCGGCGCTGGGCCTCTTCGAGACGCTCTATCTGGGGACCGCCACGGCGCTGATGCTCCCGGCCGCTCGCGTCAGCGACGCCGCCGACAAGAAGAGCCTCTTCACCCTGGGTGTCGCCTCGTTCGCCGTCCTCACCCTGACCCTGGCCCTGCTCCCGTCAGTGCCGCTGATGCTCTTCCTCCGCACGCTGCAGGGTGGTGCGGCCGCCCTGATCGCCGCCACCAACATGGCGATCCTCACCGAGACCGTCCCCCGCGGGCGGCTCGGGCGGGCCATGGGGCTGAACGTCGCTGGAGTCTACCTGGGGCTGGCCGCCGGACCCTTCGCGGCGGGGGCCATCACGACCGCCCTGGGCTGGCGCTGGGTGTTCGTCCTCAGCGGGCTGCTGTCCCTCGGGGCGACGGTCACGGCCATCGTCACGCTGCCGCGCTGCTGGGTGTGGCCGCAGATCCGCTTCGACTGGCCGGGTGCGCTGGCCAGCGCGACCGGCCTGGCTCTGCTCATCGTGGGCAGCGCGGTGGTGGGCGAATCGCCCCTGGGGTGGGGGCTGGCCGGTGCGGGGGTGGCTCTGCTCGCGCTCTTCGTCGCGATCGAGAAGACCGCGTCGTCGCCGCTGCTGTCGCTCGGGGTGCTCACCGGGCGACCGGTGCTCCTCCGCGCCCTGGCGCTGCAGTTCCTGACCTATGCCGGGGCCATGGGGACGTCGCTGCTCTTCAGCATCTACCTGCAGGTCGCCCTCGGGTGGACCGCACGGGAGGCGGGGTGGCTGCTGGTGATCTCGCCGGTGCTGATGGCGTCACTGGCCCCGCTGGCGGGGCGCGCCGCCGACCGCATGCGACCCCAGCTCCTCGCCGCCCTGGGGGTCACGCTCATCTCCGTCGGCACCGTGGCCGCCTGGCGGGTCTCGATCACGTCCTCCATGACCTTGATCGTCGTCTCCCTCGTCGCCCACGGCCTGGGCTTCGCGCTGTTCTCGTCTCCCAACATGACCGTGATCATGGGCAACGCCCCTTCCGACCGCACGGCCATGGCCTCCGCCCTCTCCGCGCTGATGCGCGGCCTGGGAATGGTCGTGGCCCTGATGCTGATCACCGGCTTCATGTCGGTGTACCTGGGCCCCAGGGGTGTCGAGGCCCCCCACGCCGCGGCGGGGCTGCAGGCGACCATGGGGGGCGCCCTGGGCCTCATCAGCCTCCTGGCCCTGTGGGCGCTGGTCACCGCCTGGCGAGATGCGACGGCGCCCCGGGCCGCGTCGCCGCGGTGAGGGGCCGCCGGAAGCGTGGCGGTGTGCGAGAATCGGCCGTCGTTGTCCGCGGCCGGTCCGGCGCGGCGATTCCCTGAAGCCGAAGACGATGACCCGAGATCAGCCCCGGAGCCCCTTTCCGACCACCTTCTGGGTGGCCAACGCGATGGAGCTCTTCGAGCGGGCCGCCTACTACGGGCTCAACTCCGTACTCGCGGTCTACCTGACTCGCTCCCTGGCCGAGGGCGGCCTCGGCTTCCGCGAGCAGTCGGTGGGGTTTCTGCAGAGCATCGTCTACGCCGCGACCTACGTCGTGCCCATCCTCGGGGGCGCGCTGGCCGACCGCTACGGCTACCGCCGGATGCTGCTGGTGGCCTTCTCGTTCCTCTCCGCCGGCTACTTCGCGGCCGGGTACATGTCGAGCTACGCCCTGGTGTTCCTGGCCCTCCTGGTCATGGCGACCGGCTCCGGGCTCTTCAAGCCCATCATCACCGGCACCGTCGCCCGCACGACGGACGAGTCCAACTCGGCCCTCGGCTTCGGGGTCTACTACTGGATGATCAACATGGGGGCGTTCCTGGCCCCCCTGGTGGTGAGCGTCCTCAAGGGCTTCTCCTGGCAGTACGTGTTCGTGGCCTCGGCTGTCTACACCGGGCTCATGATCCTGCCCGCCGCCTTCGTCTTCCGCGAGCCTCCACGCCCCGAGAGCACGAAGACCCTCCGCGAGGTGGCCACCGGGGCCACCGAGGTCCTCGCCGACGCCCGCTTCATGCTGATGGTCGTCGTCTACTCGACCTTCTGGGTCCTCTACTTCCAGACGTTCGGCTCGGTGCTCTGGTACCTTCGGGACTTCGTCGACGCCGGCCCGGTCAGCGGCCTCGTGAACGGGATCCTGGGCGGCCTGGGCCTGCCCTGGACCTTCGCCTTCGACGTCGAGCACGTGACCGTCATCAACGCCGGGACCATCATCCTGTTCCAGATCCCGGTGAGCCGCATCCTCCGGGACTCGAAAGCGCTGCCCACCATGGTCACGGGCATGGCCCTGGGGGCGGCCGGCTTCCTGCTCCTCGCCTCGTCGATGAGCCCCTGGATCCTGATCCTCGGCGTGGCCGTCTTCTCCCTGGGCGAGATGACCGCCCACCCGAAGTACTACAGCTTCATCGGACAGGTGGCGCCCGCCGACCGCAAGGCGGTGTACATGGGGTACGCCTTCCTCTACGGGGTCTTTGGATCGCTCCTCGGCTCGAGCCTGGGGGGCTTCCTCTACGAGCAGATGATGAAGCCCGCCGTCGGGACGCCGGGAGCGGGGGCGACCGCGCGGTCCTTCTGGCTCGTGTTCGCGGTCCTCGACATGGTCGCGGCGGCGTGTCTGCTGCTGTTCGCCCGGGTCTTCGGACCCGACACGGCGGAGACGAGAAGGAAGGCGCGGGCGGTGATGCGGGTCGTGTACACCGCGATCCTGATCATCGGGGGAGGCTTCCTCTACTACGCCTTCTCGCAGGAGGCGGTCCAGCCGCGGATGGCCGTGCAGGCCCTCATCTTCATGGCGCTGGGTCTCGGGGGCCTGTGGGTGGGTCGGGGCCGTGAGGGCGAGACCGGGGAAGCCGGGGGGGAGTGACAGATGCCGAAGCTCGTCGAAGCACCCGTTCGCGTGGCCGCGGTGGGCACGCCGCCGAAGATCATCGAGGAGTTCGCCGGGGGCGCGAGCTCGGGCGACCGTGAGGTCAGCATCGCCCGCATGCGCTCGCCCTCGGGGTGGAGCGAGCCCGGCCAGAGCCCCGAGTTCGACGAGTTCACGGTGGTGCTCCGCGGGGCGCTGCGCGTGGAGCACGAGGGTGGGGCGCTGGACGTCCGCGCCGGGCAGGCCGTGATCGTGCGCAGGGGGGAGTGGATCCGCTACAGCACGCCCGACCCCGAGGGGGCGGAGTACGTCGCGGTGTGCCTGCCCGCCTTCAGCCCCGACACCGTCCACCGCGACGAATGAGTCCAGGCCCCCGGGTCCGGGGCCTGACGAAGGGAGCCGAGAGATGACGAGAGCGATCGACCGCCGCTCCTTCCTGGCGACCACCGCCGTGGTGCCGCTGGCTGCCGCCGCCCGGCCGGTGGGCGCCCGGGAAGCGGGCCGCGAGGTGGGCCCGGCCATGGGTCCGAGGATCCGGCTGAGCTGCAACTTCTACACCTTCAACGAGCCGTTGCAGGCGGGGACGATGACTCTCGAGGAGGCCATCGACTACTGCGCCGAGCTGGGGTTCGACGGCGTCGACCTCACCGGCTACTACTTTCCCGGCTACCCGGAGGCCCCGCCCGAGGCCTACGTCTACGAGACCAAGAGGCGGGCGTCTCGCCTGGGCCTCGAGGTGAGCGGGACCGGGGTCCGCAACGACTTCACCGTCGCCGACCCGGACGAGCGGGCGGCGGACATCGCCCTCGTCAAGCGATGGGTGGCGGTGGCGGCACAGCTGGACGCGCCCATGCTCCGGGTCTTCGCCGGGCACGGCGTCCCCGAGGGCCGCACCCGCGAGGAGGTCGAGCGCCAGGTCGTGGCGTGCCTCGAGGAGTGCGTGGCGTATGGCGAGCGGCACGGCGTCATGATCGCCTTGCAGAACCACGACGACGTCTTCAAGACCGCGACCGAGGTGCTCGCCATCCGCGAGCGGGTGCCGTCGAAGTGGTTCGGGCTGAACGTGGACGTGGGCAGCGTGCGCACCGGCGACCCGTACGAGGAGATCGCCCGGCTGGCGCCCTTTGCCTTCACCTGGCAGATCAAGGAGCACGTCTTCCGGCGTGGGGTCGAGGAGAAGATCGACCTGCGGCGGGCCTTCGGGATCCTGCGCGACGCGGGCTACCGGGGATACGCCCCGCTGGAGATCCTCGGCCCGGGCGACCCGAGACCGCGGATCCGCCGGTTCCTCGACGAGGCCCGCGAAGCCCTGGGCTGAGACCGCCCCCTCGCCGGCGGCGCCCAAACCGTGGCGCCATCCGATGCTCAGGAGGCCTTCGCGGCGCGCAGGGCGGCGAGCAGACCTTCCCCGCGCCGGCGGCGCTCCCGGTTCCAGACCAGCGCGTCGTCGAGGAGGCTGTAGGCGGCGGGCACGACGAGCAGGGTCATGAGGGTCGACACCGCCATGCCGCCGACGATGGCGAGGGCCATCGGCCGCTGCAGCTCGGCCCCGGGGCCGATCGCGAGCGCGGGCGGGAGGGCCCCCGCGATCGTGGCCATCGACGTCATGAGGATCGGCCGCAGGCGGATGGGGCAGGCCTGCAGGACGGCCTCGTGCCGCTCGACGCCTCGGGCGCGTATCTGGTTGGTGAAGTCCACGAGCAGGATGGAGTTCTTCTTCGCGATCCCCATGAGCAGGATGATGCCGAGGAGGCTGTACACGTTGAGGCTCTGGCCCGCCATCCACAGGATGAGGAGCGCCCCGCTGACGCTGAAGGGCAGCGCGAGGAGCACGGTGAACGGGTGGCTGAACGCGTTGAACTGGGTGGCGAGCACCATGTAGGCCACGAGGAGACCGAGCCCGAAGGCGAAGCCCAGAGACTCGAACGACTCCGCGAACGCCTGACTGCTCCCCGAAGGGATGGCCCGGTAGCCGTCGGGCAGCAGCTCCCGCGCGGTCTCCAGCGAGCGGTCGATGGCGTCGGCCTGCGAGACGCCGGGGGCCACGTTGGCGAAGACGGTGATGGCCCGCTCGCGGTCCTTGCGGGTGATGGTCTGGAGCGTCGGCCGCTGCTCGATGCGGACCACGTCGCCGATCCGGACGAGGTCCCCGCTCCCCGTGCGCACGAGCAGGCGGGCGATGTCCTCCGGCCGGTCCCGCTGCGGCGCGAGGAGCCGCACGCGGATGTCGTAGCGGCGCCCCTGGTCCTTGAACTTGCCCACCCGCTCGCCGCCGATCGCGGAGTTGATGGTCGACCCGATGGTGGCCATGGAGATTCCGAGGTCCGCGCACTTGTTGCGGTCGGGGAAGACCTGGACCTCCGGCATGCCCACCTCGTAGTCGCTGTCCACGTCAGTGACGAGGCCGGAGGCGCGGAGACGCTCGATGATGGTCTTGGATGCCCCGGCCAGGGTGTCCCAGTCGCGTCCGCGGATCGCGATCTCCACCGGGAACCCGCCGCCCCGGCTGGCGCTGAACCCCTGCTGAGAGGGGTCCTGGAGGACGACCCGCGCCCCGGGGATCGCGTTGAGCTCCTGACGGGCGAGATTCATGAACTCCTGCTGCGAGAGCCGCCGTCCGGTGCCAGGGTCGACCGGGCGCTCGCGCGGCGGCTTCATGGTGACGAAGGCGAAGCCGCTGTTGACCTGCCCGCCGCCGAAGCCGCCCACGATGCCGAGATAGCGGTTGATCTCGGGCCGTGAGCCCAGGAACGCCTCCACCTGGCGGAAGACGCGGTCGGTCGCGTCCATGCTCGACCCCACCGGGGTGTAGAACCGCAGCATGAAGCGGCTCATGTCCTGGGTGGGGACGAACTCCCGGGGCAGCAGGCGCACGATCCCGAGCGAGAGGACGAACAGCGCCAGCGCTCCCGCCAGCACCCGCCCGCGGTGGTGGAGCGCGGGCACGAGCAGGCGCTGGTATCCGGCGGAGAGACGGGCGAAGGCGAGGCTCACCACGCGCTCCACGCGTCCGGCGCGCTCACCGACCTCCAGCATGCGCGAGAGCCGCATGGGGGCCAGCGTCAGCGCCTCCAGCAGCGAGATGAGGACCGCCACCGAGATGGTGACCCCGAACTGGAAGAAGAACTTCCCGATGATGCCCTTCATGAAGGCCACGGGGAGGAATATGGCGATGATGGCGAGGGTGGCGGCGGCGGCGGCGAAGGTGATCTCGCGGGCCCCTACCGAGGCGGCCTTCACCTTCCCCTCCCCCTGCTCGCGGTGGCGGTAGATGTTCTCCAGCACCATGATCGCGTCGTCGACCACGATGCCCACGGTGAGGGTGAGCCCGAGCACGGTGAAGGTGTTCAGCGTGAACCCGAAGCCGTACATGACGACGAACGTGCCCAGGATCGAAGTGGGGATCGCGAGCAGCACGTTGACCGTGGACGACCAGGAGCCGAGGAAGAGCCAGCACACGATCCCGGTGAGCAGCGCCGCCATCATGAGGGTGAAGAGGATCTCGTGGATCGCATCCTCGATGAAGTCGGTGGAGTCGAAGTTGACGGCGAGCGAGACGCCCTCGGGCAGCTGCGCCCGCATCTCCTCCATCCGGGCCTTGACGTCCCGCCCGACCTGGACCGCGTTCGCCCCCCGCAGCTTGCGGATCCCGATCCCGATCGAGGGCTCCCCGAGGGAGCGGGACAGACGGCGACGGTCCTCGAGGCCGTCCTCGACCACCGCCACGTCCCGGAGGCGAACGGGGGCGCCGTTGCGGTAGGTGATGAGCAGGTCGCGGAAGGCGTCGATGTCGAGCGCCTCTCCCTCGGCCCTGACGTTCATCTCCCGCTCCGCAGACTCGATCCGGCCGGCGGGCATCTCCAGGTGCTCGCGCTCGATGGCGCTCTTGACGTCGAGGACGGTCAGGCCCTGGGCCTCCATCCGGGCCGCGTCGTACCAGACCCGGATCTCGCGCTCCCGGTACCCCCCGAGGGTCACCTCTCCGACGCCGGGGATGGTCTGGAACTGGGGCCGGAGGACGTTGCGCACGTAGTCGGCGAGGAAGGTCGCCCGACGGTTCCCGGACAGCGACAGCCACATGATCGGGCTGTCCTCCGGATTGTTCTTGGTGATGATCGCGGGGTCCATGTCCAGGGGCAGGCGGCGCGCCGTCTGGGCCACCCTGGTCTGGACGTCCTGGAGGGCGACGTCGATGTTCCGGCTCAGCTCGAACTCCACGGTGATGCTCGCCGAGCCCTGGCGCGAGGTGGAGGTGATCTGCTTGACACCCTCCACGGTCGTGATGGCGTCCTCGATGTAGTCGACGACGTCCGTCTCCATGATCTCGGGCGAGGCGCCCTCCCAGGTGACCGAGACGTTGACCACCGGGAAGTCCACGTCGGGGTTCTGGCTGATGCCGAGGCCCTGGAACACCGTCCCCCAGCCGGTGTAGGTGAGGATCCCGAAGCCGATGAGCCCGAACATCAGCACCCAGGCGAAGACGTGGTTGCGGATGGAGATGTCGGCGAGGGTCATGCCCGTCGCGATCGCCCGCGGGTCCTCCTCGGGCTCGGAGGGCGGCAGGGGGGGCGTGAGGTCGCTCATGGATTCGTCCTCTACCGCGCGGGAGCGTCCGCGACGGCCGGCGAGTCCGCGACGGCCGGCGTGTCCGCGTCCCGTACGGCCACGCCGTCGGCAAGGCGGTCGGACCCCTCGACGACCACCGTCTCGCCCCGGGTCAGGCCATCGAGCATCTCGACGAACCCGTCGCCGGTGCGCAGGCCCACCTGGATGGGGCGCTCGTGAACCGTCCCGCCGTCGACCACGTAGGCGATGAAGCCCTGCTCGCTGGCGAGAACGGCCCCCTCGGGCACGACCAGGGCCTGGTTCTTCGACTGCCCGGGAAGGGTGACCTCGGCGAAGAAGCCGGGCTTGAGCACCCCCGGGTTCCGGACCCAGGCGAGCACCTCGACCTGGCGCGACACGGGGTCGGCGACCTGGCCCACGTGGTAGATGCGGGCCGGGAAGTCCCGACCGCCGAGGGCGGACACCCGGAAGGTGACCTCCGCTCCCTCGTGGGCAGACAGCGACTCGGCGTCCGACACCCGGAAGCGCAGGCGCAGGCGGGTCGTGTCGACGAGGGTGGCGAGCAGGTCGCCGGTCTTGACGAACTGACCGGTGTCCACGGTGCGCGTGTTGATGACGCCGGCGGCGGCGGGACGAACCTCGGAGCGCTGCAGGTTCTGCTCGGCGATGGCCCGGGCCACCCGCGCCGCCTCGGCCACCGCCCGGAGGCGCGCCGTCTCCTGGCGCGAGCGGGCCAGCTCTTCGGGGGCCACCAGCCGGCTCTGGGCGAGCTCCTCGCGGCGCTTCAGGTCGGCCTCCGACCGCTCGGCGTCGGCCTCCGCCTGGTGCAGCGCCGCCTCCGCCCTCTCCGTCTCGAGACGGTAGCGCTCGGGGTCGATCCGGAGGAGGACGGTCGCGGGGGTGACCCGGTCACCCTCGCGGAACACGACCTCCGACACCGCCCCCTCGACCTGGGCGGTGATCCGGGTGAGCTCGTCCGGCTCGAGGGAGCCCAGGGCCTGGATCCGGTAGACGACGTCCCGGACCGTCACCGGGGCCGTCCGCACCACGATGGCCTGACGCTCGGGCTTCGCGCTCGGGGAGCCTCCGGCCCCGCTGCAGGCGACGAGGCTCGAGAGGGTGAGAAGGGCCAGGCCGCCGAGGGGGGGGACGGCGGCACGATGATTCGTCACGAGATCCTCTCAGTTCCGACAGCAGTCTGTCTTTGCGGGGTGTCCCCGCCGAACCTTCCTCCCCGGTTAGACCGTGGCGGCGGGCGTCGGGTTGGCGCGGCCCGAACCGATTCGCTCATTCTTTCTCCAAACCCCTCGCCCGTCCACTGGACCTTCGTCGGTGCCGCGCCCCCCGTCCTCCGGCGGCCCGCTCGTCCCTCCCCCGTCCGACGAGCGTAGGCATGGAGGGGTGAGCCCGATCAGACCCATGAAGAAGGAACGCTGAGGTCCGTCGATGCCATCCTGGCTGCCCGCCGTCGTCGACGAGCTCGCCGACATCACCATCGTCACCGTCGCCCTCTTCCTGCTGCTGCGGGCCCTGCGGGGCGCACGCGCGCGGCTCGCCTTCGTCGGCGTGCTCTTCATCGGACGACCTGAAGCGCTTCTTCGAGGGGCTCGCGGTGTGGGGGCTGGGACGCCGAGGTGGCCCTCCGGGTGACTCGGCCGTCGAGTCCGTCGTGCGCGCCAGCTTCGCCCTCGCCGCCGCCCGGCACGGCGCCCTGATCGTGCTGCCGGGACGCGACCCTCTCGACCGCCACCTGGAGGGAGGCGTGCCCCTCGACGTGGTCCCCGGTCCCGACGTGCTCCGGGCCCGGATCGCGCGTTTCTCCGGGGCGGTACGTGTGGATCCGGTCGATCGGGGGCGGTCCCTGCGCGGGGTGGGCCGGCGTGCCGGGGAGTGGGGCGTGGCCCTCGCCCTCTCCCTGACCTTCTGGACGCTCGTCGTCCTCGGCTCGGAGGTGGGCGAGGTCTCGTTGCGCGCGCCGGTGCAGGTGACCAACCTGCCTGCCGGCTACGTGCTGCGCTCCCTGAAGCCGGAGGAGGTCCAGGTCAGCCTCTCCGGCGTCCGCCGGCGCCTGTTTCTCCTCGAGCCGACCGAGGTGACGGTCAGCGTCGACGTGCTCCTGGCCCAGCTGGGTCGACGCTCGTTCGCGGTGACGCCGCAGGACGTCCACGCGCCCCCCGGGGACCACGGTGATGGCCGTCGAGCCCGAGGAGGTGGTGCTCGACGTGGGGGTTCCCCTCCGGCGGCCCCGTCGCCTCCCGGCGACCGCTGAAGCGCGATCCGCCGCGAGCTATTGGGGCAGCAGCGCCGCCGCGCCTTCCCGCCGCCGGGCCTGAGATCGCCGAGCGTCCCGCTCGCGCCGCGTCTACCTGAAGCACCCCCACAGGCCAAAGAGGCCGAGGATGATCTGCGCGCCGCGGTTCAGGAGGACGGGCACAACGCCGAGACTCTCCGGGAAGAGCGCCCGCTCCGGCGGAGGCGGGACAGGCTCCTCAATCGGGCGAAGCCGCGGTACCGTTGGTACCGGTGGGCACCTAGCGGGAGAAGAGTGCGCAATGGCCCCTGAGCATTCAGTCGATTCCTCAGCTGTCCCATCCCCTCCACGCCGTGATCGAGTTCGAGGAAAGAGACCGCTTGCGCGTCGCAGGCTTTGCACCGCGATGGCGGCTGCGGCCCATCTCGGTCTGCTCGTCCCCGCGACTCCGCTCGGCAGCCCCCACTCGACTGACGGCCCCCGGGGGGAGCCTCCGCCGACCATCCGAGTCTACAACGTCAACGTCAGGAGGTCATGGCCGGACTACGCGGGCAGAGTACGTCGCGTGGGCGAGTTGATGGGGGCGAAGGATCGCGAGCGGGGCCGCCCCGCGAATCTGTTCGTCCTCACCGAGGCATTCTGCCAGGTGAGGACCCGGGTCGATTGGCTTCGTAGCGGGATCCTCTTCCTCATGGGACTGCCTGTGCTCACCACCTACGAGATCCAGGAGGCGAGGCGCCTGCAATGTGGCACCGCCTCCCAATGGACGCATCAATGCCTCTACGAGAGCTGGACTCGGGGCCTGGACTCGGAGTTGAGGGAGGAGCAGAGGGGAGCCCTCGGCAGACAGTACGGAGAGGTGGCAGTCCTGGCTGGGACGAGTGACTTCGAACTGGCATCGGCAGAGGTCGTGGAGGAGGCGATCTGCCCCGGTTTCGGCGGCGCCTTGAGAAAGACTCTCCTCGGCCTGCGATTGAGGATCAAGGACACCGGCGATGTCTTGCCCGTGTACGCGGTACACCTGGTTGCAGGCCCCGCCTGGCGCCAACGCCGGTGTGTGGGCGATCTCGTGGAAGGCGTCAAGCGACACTGGGTTCGCGGCGACCTGACTCCTCTGGTCGTCGGCGACTTCAACTTCACCTCGAATGCGCGGGAAAGCTATGGGAGGATGGCCGACCATTTCACCGAGGCGCTTCGATCAGTCAGTGGCCATGATGGCATCGAGCACGCCTGGGTCGGCGAGCCGACGTCTCCTCACTTCCCCGACAACGCGGGTGCGCTCGTCCCGCTCCGGGGGGCCTGGGACCGGGGAGAGGAATTCAACTACAGGAAGGACGGCGAGGAGAGATTGACCGACCACGATGTCCCATTCATCGAGCTCGGGTTGGTTGACGATCCAGGCTCGTCGTCACCCCACACGGATCGAGACGACGGAGCTGCTGGAGCTGGGGATCAAGATGGTGGATGCCCTGGAGGCCGCTCACCCCCGGGGGATCGTCCGCCGGGACATCGAGCCTGGGAACACCTTCGTAGCCGCTCGCGGGTCGGATCCTGCGCCGAGGGCCGGCACGATCGGCACACCGGGCGGCGCCGGCAGACTCCTCAATCAGCGTCGGTTTCCGGAGCCTTCGCTACGGATCGGGCCGGCTGCTCGTTGACCTTCAGCTGGAAGACGTCGGGCCGCGCGTAGTGCCCCACCACATCGAAGTCCAGGCGGCTCCGGTACACCTCACCCAGATCCAGCTCGGCGACGAGCAGACCCTCCTCGCCAAACAGGGGACCGGCCAGGACCGTGCCGAGCGGCGAGACGATGGCGCTGCCCCCCCGGCACATGACCTCGGGCTGGCTTTCGAGCTCGTCGCCCGCCTCGAGGTCCTGCGGGTACATCGATCGGGTGACGTACTGGTTCGCGGCCAGGACGAAGCAGCGTCCCTCGCAGGCGATGTGCCGGATGGTCGCCTGCCAGGTGTCCCGCTGGTCGGCGGTGGGGGCCAGGTAGAGGCTCACGCCCTTGCCATACATCGCGGTGCGCGCGAGGGGCATGTAGTTCTCCCAGCAGATCAGCCCCCCGATCGTCCCGAACGGCGTGGGCACCGCCGTCAACGTGCTCCCGTCACCCTCGCCCCAGATCAAGCGCTCCGATCCGGTGGGCTTGAGCTTGCGATGCTTGCCCAGGATCTGACCGTCCGGCCCGAAGTAGAGCAGCGTGCAGTAGAGTGTCCCCCCGGACACCGGGTCGCGTTCGATGACCCCGATGGCCAGATAGGCCTGGGCCGCCCGCGCCGCCTCGCCCAGACGTTCGGTCGCGGCGCTCGGCACGTCGACCGCGTTCGCGCGGTAGCGGTCCCAGAGGCGGCGTCCCGCATCGCTCCGCTGCCCGACGACCATGCCGAAGCCGAGTCCTCGCGGGTAGGCCGGCACGAAGGCCTCGGGAAAGAGGATGAGACGGGCGCCCTCGGCTCGCGCGTCCGCGGTGAGACGACGGGCCTTGTCGATCGAGGCCTCCCGATCGAACAGGACCGGGGCCGCCTGGATGACGGCCACCTTGACGGACCCCGAAGCGTTGGCCATGTGTCCCGATCTCCTCGCCGCGGGAGTATACCGTCTCGGTCGTCCGCCTCGCGGGATGCCGGCGTCGACACCGGGTCCCTCACCTCGTTCCGCCGGGCGAGCCCTCACCCGCTTCGCCGGCGGTGGGGTCGAGTGACACGCCCCCGTTCGGTCGCGCGAGCGGCTCAGGCCGCGGGCACGCCGTTTCTCCCGTTCGTTCCCGCTCGACTGGGCAGGAGGCGACCCAGCTTCTGCCAGACGGGGCTGTTGGGCCCAGTCGTCGAAGATGCTGTAGGCCACCGGGGTCCCGATGAGCGTCAGCAGCAGCGCCAGCGTCTGCCCGCCGATGATCACGCTGCCGATCGCCCGGTTGGTCCCGGCGCCGGGCCCGCTCGACAGCGTGAGCGGGAGCATCCCCGCCACGAAGGACAGCGTCGTCATCAGGATGGGCCGGAGGCGGTCGCGGTTGGCGAGGCGGATGGCCTCGGCCCGGGGAAGCCCCTCGGCCCGAAGGCCGTTCATGTGGTCGATCTGCAGGATGCCGTTCTTCTTGACGATGCCGAAGAGCACCAGGATGCCCAGCGAGGAGTAGATGTTGATCGACTGGTCGAGCACCACGATCGACAGGAGCGCGAAGGGGACGGTCAGGGGCAGGGCCAGCAGGATCGTCACCGGGTGGATCCAGCTCTCGAACTGGGCGGCCAGGACCAGGTACATGAAGAGGATCGACGCGAGGAAGGCGATGAGGAAGTTGTAGGCCGCCCGCCCCTGCTCGCGCGAGCGCCCGGTGAACCCGTAGGCGTACTCGGGCGGCATCTCGAGCTCTTCGGCCCCCGCCACCAGGCCGTCCATGATCGTCTGCGACGAGAAGCCGGGCAGGACGTTGGCGTAGAGCAGCACCTGCCGGCGCCGGCCGAGACGGTTGATGAGCGAGGGCCCGGTCCCCGTCTCGAAGCGGACCACGTCCGTGAGGGGCACCGGCCCGCGCAGCGAGGGCACCTCCGCCTGGGCGATGCCCTCGGCGTCGCGCCGGGAGCCGGCCTCGGCCCGCAGGTGCACCTCGTACTGCTCGCCCCCCTCGTAGTAGTCCGTGACCTTGAGGCCTCCCACGAGGACGTTCAGCGTCGAGGCCACGTCGCGGACCCGCACGCCCAGGTCGCCGGCCTTGGCCCGGTCGATGTGGACGCCGAGCTCGGGCTTGCCCACGACGTAGTTGGTGTCCGCGTCGACGGCCCCCGGCATGGTCTTGAGCTTCTCGAGCAGCACCTGCGAGTAGGAGTCCAGCTGGTCGAGGTCGGGCCCGCCGATCCAGAACTGGATCTCGGCGTTGTTGCCCAGCCCGAAGGCGGCGACCCGCTGCACCTGGGCCCGGAGGTTGAGGCCGGCGTAGACGGGAAGGATGTCGCGGCGGATGTCCTCCATGACCTCCTGCTGGTCCCGCTTGCGCTCGGCCGACCGGCACGAGCTTCACGTAGAGGGAGCCCAGGTTGTGCGTGTTCTGGGGATCGGCGCCGATGGTGAGAAGGGTGTACTCCACCTCCGGGATCTCCCGCACGCGGCGTCCGATCGACTGGAGGATGGTCTGCGTGGACTCGAGGCTCGCGCCCTCGGGGGCGCGGACGACGACCTCGAACTGGGACTCGTCGTCGACCGGGAGGAAGTTCTTGTTGGCGACGGCGGCCAGGGGGACGGTGGAGGCCACCACGAGCCCGGCGAGGAGGACCACCGCCCAGCGGTGGGACATGGCCCAGTCGAGGAGGCGGAGGTAGCCGCGCTCCACCGCGGCGTAGAACCCGACCTCCCGCGAGGTCTTGTCGGCCTCGAGCTCTCGCGGGCGCAGCCAGCGCGAGGAGAGCATGGGCGTGAGGGTGAAGGCCACGAGGAGCGACACTCCGATGGCGAAGGCCATGGTCACGCCGAAGGAGTTCATGAAGCGGCCCACGATGCCCCCCATGAAGGCCACGGGCAGGAAGACGGCCACGAGGGAGACCGAGGTCGCGAGGACGGCGAGGCCGATCTCCCGGGTCCCCTCGACCGCGGCCTCGCGGGGCGTGAGGTCCTTCTCCTCCATGAAGCGGAAGATGTTCTCGAGGACGATGACGGCGTCGTCGATGACGATCCCCACCACCAGGGTCAGGGCCAGCAGCGTGATGACGTTCAGGGTGAAGCCCATGAAGTGGATGGCGGCGAAGGTGGCGACGATCGAGCTGGGGATGGCGAGGCCGGCGATGATCGTGGGGCGGAAGCGGCGCAGGAAGAACCACACCACCATGGCGGCGAGGAGCGAGCCCAGGACGAGGTGCTCCTGGACGGTGTCCACCGCGGTCACGATGTACTCCGACTGGTCGCGCACGAGCTCGAGCTCGTAGCCGGCGGGCAGCTGCGGCCGAATCTCGTCGAGGCGCTCCTTGAGCCGGCGCACCACCTCGATGGTGTTGGTGCCCGACTGCTTGCGAACCTGGAGGATGACGGCCGGCTCGCCGTTGACGGAGGCCACCGTCTCCGGCTCCTCCATCCCGTCCTCGACGCGGGCCACCTCGGAGAGGCGGACGGCGTGGCCGTTGCGGGTGCCGATGACGACGTCGCCGAAGTCCTGCGGCCCTCTCCACCCGTCCGTAGGTCCGCAGGGTCAGGTCGCGCAGCCCCTGCTCGACCCGCCCGCCCGGGAGCTGCACGTTCTGGGCGGCCAGGGCCTGGGCGACCTCGGCCGCGGTGATCTGCACCGCGGCCAGGCGCGCCGGGTCGGCGATCGACGTTGATCTGTCGCTTGCGTCCGCCGATGAGCTGGACCTGGCCCACGCCCAGGACCGACTCGATCCGTCGACGCAGCACCTTGTCCGCGAACTCGGTCACGTCGCGGATGGGGACGGGGAGCGGAGACCGCCACCGACAGGACGGGGGCGGCGTCGGGGTCGATCTTCTCGATGACCGGGGGCTCGGCGTCGCGGGGCAGGTCCCGGAGCACGCTGTTGACGCGGTCCCGGACGTCCTGGGCGGCGACGTCGGCGTTCTTCTCCAGCTCGAAGCCGATGATGACCTGGGAGACGCCCTCGGCCGAGATGGAGACGAGCTGGTCGATTCCGGAGATGGTGTTGACCGCCTCCTCGACCTTGTCCGTGATCTCGGTCTCGATCTCCTCGGGGGCGGCGCCCACGAGGACGGTGCTCACGGTGACGTAGGGGAAGTCGATGTTGGGGAAGCGGTCCACCCCGAGCCGGGGATAGGCGAACAGGCCCAGCACCACCAGCGAGAGGACGAGCACCCAGGTGAAGACGGGTCGGCGGACGCAGATCTCGGCCAGCTTCTGCAAGGGCTACTCCTCTCCGAGCTGCAGCTCGACCCGGGCGAAGAGGCCGGGGCGCAGGCGCCCGTCCCGGTTGGGGAACTCGGCCTCGACGAGGAACGTCCGGGAGGTGGGGTCCACCGACCCACCGACGAGGCTCACCGTCCCGTCGAAGGCCTCTTCCGGGTAGGGGTCGACGCGCGCGGCGACCGGCTGGCCGACGTGGACCGTGGCCAGGTAGCGCTCGGGGACGCGGAAGCGCAGCTTGAGCGGCGCCGTCTGCTCCACGACGAAGGCCACGCTCGCCTCGCCGAGCCGCTCGCCGACGTCGGTGCGGCGCGCCGCCACGACCCCGTCGACGGGGGAGGTGAGGACGGCGTCGTCGAGGCGCTGCTGGGCCAGCCCGAGGGCGGCCTCGGCGGCGGCGAGCCCCGCCTCGGCCTGCTCCGCCCCGGCCTTCGAGCGCAGGAACACCGCCTGCGACACCGAGCCCCTCCCCGCGAGGTCCGTCTTGCGCTGGAAGTCGCGGCGCGCCTCGTCGGCGGCGGCGAGGGCTCGCGCCTTCTCCGCCTCGGCCCGTGCCAGGTCGAGCTTCAGGTACTCCGTCTCGAGCTCGAGGAGCGGCTGTCCGCGCCGGACCCGCTGGCCCTCGTCCGCGAGGATCCGGGCCACGCGGCCGCCGGTGCGGGGAACGAGGTCGGAGCGGATGAGCGGGACGAACTCCCCGGTGACACCGAGGCGGCCGCCGGCGACGGGCGCGTTCTGGTCGGTGGCCTCTCTGGCCGTTGGACCATCGGGGCCGGGCGCGATCACGCCGGCCACCGACTGCACGTCCTCCGGCAGCGGCGGAGACGGGGCGGCGGAGGGCGTGCTCTCCGGGGTGGCCGGGGAGCAGCCGGACGCCGCGAAGGCGCCCAGGACCACGACGGCGAGGACGGACAGCTTGGAACGGTGCGTCACGGCAGCGCCTCCTTGAGCACGGCGGACTTCAGGTCTCCGGCCGCGAAGTAGACCTCGAGCTCGGCGAGCAGGCGGGCGAGGTCGCTCACGACCACCGCGCGCCGGGCGTCCGCCAGCGTCGCCTCCGAGGACTGGATGTCGAGGGACGTGGCCTCCTGGTTGCGGTACAGGTCCGAGACCTGCTCGTACTCCGCCTCCGCGGCCTGGAGCTGCTCCCGCGAGAGCTGGAGGCTCGTCTCGGCCGTCTCGAGGTTCAGCAGCGCCCGCCGGACGTCCTCCCGTACGGTCCGGACGGCTTCTTCGTACGCGAGGCGCGCCTGGCGCTCGCGCTCGCGGGCGAGGGTGATGCGGGCCCCGATCTCCCCCGAGGTCCAGATCGGAACCGCCATGCGTACGGCGGCGTACCCGTAGCGGTCGGAGGGGAAGGTCGTCTTCTGCCACACGTAGCCGGCGTCGGCGGTGACCGTCGGGAGGTAGGCCCCCTTCTGCCTGGAGACCTCGAGCTCGGAGATCCGCAGCGCGCTCCGCGCCTGGCGCAGGTCCGCGCGCGTCTCCTCCGCCCGCTGGATCAGGAGGGCCTCGTCCGGACGGGGCGGCAGCTCGAGGCGGGGCTCGGCGACCGCGATGTCGCCCTCGAGGTCGAGGTCCACGCGCAGCTGCCCGGCCGCCACCCCGCGGTCGCGCTGGGCGAGGGCGATCGTCCGCCGGGCGACCGCGACCGCCGATTCGGCGCGGACGACGTCCACCCTGGTGGACTCGCCCGCCTCGAAGAAGTCGCGCGCCTGGCGCAGCCGCTCCTCGGCGAGGGCGAGCGTCTGCCGTCCGACCTCGATGAGGGCGTCGCCGCCCACGACGGTGATGTACTCGGCCGCGACCCGAAGCAGGATCCGGTCCATGGCGGCGCGCACGCCCTGCTCGGCCGCGCGGACGCCCTCCTTGGCCTGGTCGTAGGCCCGGATCTCCCGCAGGCCGGCGAAGATCGGCTGGGAGACCAGCAGCCGGAGGTTCCAGTCGTTCAGGGGCAGGATCACGCGCTGGTTCGGGGGCACGCCGAAGGCCGCCTCCTCGGAGTTGCGGATGAGCCCGCCGGTGGCCTGGAGCCGCGGGAGGACGGCCGAGAAGGCCCCGCGCTTCTGGGCGGTCGCGGCCCCCACCTCGGCCCGGGCCTGCCCGACGCTGGCGTTGGCGACGAGCGCGCGCCGCAGGGCCTCCTCGAAGCCCAGGGGCACCGCCTCGCCGGGGGCGGCCGCGGAAGGCGTGTCGGCCCTCGACCCGGTGAGGGCGGCGGTCTCGTCGGCGGTGACGCCAGGCGGCGGCTGGGCCGCGACGGGGACGGCGAGGGCGAGACAGGCGAGGAGGATGGCTCGAGTCAAGAATCCCTCCGGGGGCAGAGGCCGTTCAGCAGCAGGTCCACGATCCAGTCGACCTCCGTGGGGCCCGGGCGCGTCGTCCCCTCCAGGCGGTGCAGGAGGATGGCGCCGACCCCCTCCGCGAAGACGAGGGCCACCTGCTCGGGGTCGAAGGGCTTCATCTCCCCTCGCGCCGCGGCCGCGTCGGAACCGCTCGACCGCGGCGTGCTTGGGGTCGCTCACGAGGGCATCTGAACCTGCGGTCAGTCCACTGACCGAACGGTCATCATAGCAGAGAGGTGCGCCTGGCCGGGCGGATGCGGGCGAGGCCGTCTCGCGTCCGCCAGGAAGGGATCCCGCGGCCTATCGGACCCACGTCTTTTGCGGTAACGTGCTGGTGGCTGGCAGGCGGGGCCCGTCTCTTCTCGCCCCCTGAGGGCGCACCCCGAATGGAGCAAGGTGACCGATCGAGTGAGAATGTGACGGCTCGTCCCACACGTCCGGCGCGGAGGGCGCGAGCCCCCCTGGTCTCCCCGGCGGTCATCGAGAGGATCTGCGAGCGGCTGCAGCGCAACCAGCCCGTGAGGAGGAATCTCCCGGGCCTGGGGCGGCTTCACATCGACCGCCAGCTGCCCTTTCTGTGCCTGCACCGCGTGCCGTCGGGACGCAGCGATCCGGGCACCGAGCGCCTCGTCATGGCGGAGGCCTCGTATCTCGTGGCGACAGGGCCCCGGGCGACCTCGGCGGCCCTCGCACCCCTTCTGCGCCGGATCATCGAGACGCTGTCCGGGGAGTTCGGTGGCTTCCTGCTGCTGGAGGTGTGGTCCACGGAAAAGCTGCCGGAGCCCGACGCCGTGGAATCGGGAGCGGTGCCTCCTCCGGCCTTCGAGATCCACATAGCGAAGGAAGCGGATGTCCAGGACACGGCGGAGACGCTGCGTGCACGGCTGGACAGGATCAGGATCCACCGTAAGGCCGCGGAGGTGGAGGTCCACCAGGGCCGCCGCTGGAGTCCGCCGGGGCTGGCCCCGATCCCGCCGCCCCACGGGATGCGGGCGCTCGGCGGCCGGGCGATCGGGCTGGGGGTGGCTCCGATCTACCGGAGCCCGGACGGCGAGACGCTCTATCCGTTCATTCTGAGGGCCTTGAGGCGGGCCCTGTCGCCCGCCTTGAAGCGGACCTTCCACCACTTCGCTCAGGAGCACACCTCCCACGCTCCGCCCAGCTACCAGGCGTTGGGGCGTCGCCGGATGGTCAAGGCGGTCTGGGAGGTCGACGAGAAGCTGGCCGGCATCAGCGACTCGTTCGACTTCCTGCTTCTCGTCACGCCGGTGAACATCGAATCCGTCTGGCATCGCTTCCGACGGAGACGCTTCCAGGAAGCGCCGGTCTTTCAGTATCGGCCCCGGCCGATCGACCCGGTCCTGATGAAGCGGCGCCTGTATGAGATTCCCATCGAGCGCGTCGAGGACCCGACCCTGGCCCAGCTCTTCTGGGAGAAGCAGGCGGAGCTGGATCGGCAGCTCACGATGCTGGCCGACCGCGACACCCGTCGCTTCGTCTACGGCGGCCTGCAGTCGTATGGCAGGCCCGACGCCGCGCTCGTGTCCACGGCCCGGGATCTGCTGGACGAGATTCCCTCGCGGACGCGAGAGGACGGGCGACAGGGACACCTGGACGCCGCGGCATTTGCCGAGCGGGCCCGGGAGGAGCTGGGCTACTACCGCCGCATGGACCCGGCGTTCACCGCCACCGCCCAGGTGCGTGAGGACATGTACTCCGGGCTGATGGTCTCACGAGGGCGGCTGCTGATCGGCAAGAACGCCCGAATCCCCCGCGGCCGGGTGGAGGCCCTCCTGAACCACGAGGTGGGGACCCATCTGGTCACCTACTACAACGGCCGCGCGCAGCCTCTTCGCCAGCTGTACGTGGGGCTGGCCGGATACGACGAGCTGCAAGAGGGGCTGGGGGTGCTGGCCGAGTATCTGGTCGGTGGCCTCAGCCGGGCACGCCTGCGCCTGCTGGCGGCGCGCGTGGTGGCCGCGCACAGCATGGTCGAGGGGGCTTCGTTCGTGGAGGTGTATCGCCTGCTCGACCGGACCTACGAGTTCGACCAGAAGACGGCGTTCACGATCACGATGCGCATTTTCCGCGGGGGGGGCCTGATCAAGGACGCCGTGTATCTGCGGGGCCTGCTCCGCATTCTCGACCACGTGAAGAAGAGCGGCGAGCTCGAGCCCCTCTACGTCGGGAAGATCGCGGCCGTTCACATCCCTCTCATCGAGGAGCTGCGGTGGCGCGAGGTGCTGCGGCCGCCGCCGCTTCGCCCCCGGTTTCTCGACCGCGAGGACAGCTCCCAGCGGCTGCGCGAGATTCGCGATGGACGTTCGCTGATCGAGATGGCGGGCGGGCGTGCCCGAAAGGAGAAGAGACAGTGAAGCTTGGACTCGTCGTGAACGACATCAGGACCGAGGAGACGGGGTACACGACCGTGCGCCTGGCCATGGCTGCGATCAACCTGGGCCACGAGGTGTGGCTGATGGGGGCTGGGGACTTCGCGTACGACCCCGACGAGAGGATCCGCGCCCGGGCCCGGACGGCCCCCCGGTCCAAGTACAACTCGTCCGAGACCTTCCTGGCCGACCTGCAGGGCAGGAAGGCCCGGACCGAGAGGATCACCGTCGACGATCTCGACGTGCTGATGCTGCGCAGCGATCCCTCGACCGACACCGGGCTGCGTGCCTGGGCGCAGGCCGCGGGCATCATCTTCGGCCGCGTGGCCATGCGGCACGGGGTGATCGTGCTCAACGACCCCAACGGCCTGTCGAAGGCGATGAACAAGATGTACTTCCAGCTGTTTCCCGAAGAGGTCCGCCCGAAGACGCTGATCACCCGGGACCGGGACGAGATCAAGGCCTTTGCCAAGGAGCAGGGGGGCAACGTCGTCCTCAAGCCGCTTCAGGGCTCCGGCGGACAGAGCGTCTTCCTGGTGCGCCCGGACGACCTGCCGAACCTGAACCAGATGATCGAGGCGGTCAGCCGCGACGGGTACGTCATCGCCCAGGAGTACCTTCCCGCCGCCGCCGAGGGGGACACGCGGCTGTTCGTGATGAACGGACAGCCGCTGCGCCACAAGGGCAAGTACGCCGCCTTCCGGCGCGTCCGCCACGGGGACGACATGCGCAGCAACATCCACGCGGGAGGCAAGCTCCGTCAGGCCACCATCACCGACACCCACCTGAAGATCGTCGAGATCGTCCGCCCCAAGCTCGTCCAGGACGGCATGTTCCTCGTCGGGCTCGACATCGTCGGGGACAAGCTGATGGAGATCAACGTCTTCAGCCCCGGCGGCCTCGGGAGCGCCCAGAAGTTCGAGAAGGTGAACTTCACGCACGCCGTTCTCGACGCCCTGGAGCACAAGGTGGACTACATGAGGTACTACCGGCGCAACTTCGACAACGTGGAGATGGCGACGCTGTAGGGAGAGGAGGACGATCGTGGAGGCGCCAGCCTGGAGCGTCGTGCCGGGGGAGGGTCCGCTGGTCGCGACCGCGATTCACGACGGTCACGCGATCCGTGAGGAGCTGCGAGATCGGAGTGCGCTGAGCGGGTCGGTGAGGCTGCGGGAGGAGGACCCGTTTACCGGCGAGTGGACGACGGTGGCGGACACGCGGGTCGTGGTCCGGCGGTCGCGCTTCGAGGTGGACCTGAACCGGCTGCGGGAGAAGGCGGTGTACCAGGAGCCCGGGGATGCCTGGGGCCTGGACCTCTGGAAGGAGCCTCTCACGCCGGAGATGCTGGACCGTTCACTCGCGCTGTACGACTCGTTCTACGCCGAGCTGAAGCGGCTGCTGCAGAAGAAGGTCGAGAGCCACGGGCGTTTCGTCCTGTTCGATCTCCACTCGTACAACCACCGGCGGGCCGGGCCCGAGGGGCCCCCGGCGGCGCCGGAGGAGAACCCCGAGGTCAATGTCGGCACCGGCAACCTGGACCGGGAGCTCTGGGGGCCGGTGGTCGAGCCGTTTCTGTCGGCCATGCGCGGGTTCGACGTCGGCGGACGACAACTCGACGTGCGCGAGAACGTCAAGTTCCGGGGAGGATACCTTTCGAAGTGGGTCCAGCAGGAGTTTCCCGGGTCCGGTTGCGCGCTCGCCATCGAGTTCAAGAAGTTCTTCATGGACGAATGGACCGGCCAGCCCGTGCCGGAGACGATGGCGGCGATCGGCCGGGCCCTGGCGTCGACCGTGTCTCCCGTTCTCGCCGCCCTGGCCCGAGTGGAGCCTCCCGCCTGAAGCTGGCCGGCGGCCACGATCCCCCTCCGCGCGGCGGGCCAGCCCTACTTCAGGCCCCGGCGCTTCAACAACGGCTCGGGGTCGGGCTCGCGCCCGCGGAAGGCCTTCCACAGGTCCATGGCGTCGGCGGTCCCGCCCCGCTCCAGGATGTTCTTTCGGAAGGACGTGGCGGTGGCCCGGTCGAACAGGCCCTTCTCCTGGAAGGCAGCGAAGGCGTCGGCGTCGAGGACCTCGGCCCAGATGTAGCCGTAGTAGCCGGCCGCGTAGCCCCCGGCGAAGACGTGGGTGAAGTAGGGGCTGCGGTAGCGGGGCGGGATCTCCGGGATGAGTCCGATGGCGTCCATGGCGCGGCGCTCGAACTCCTCGGCTTCGACGTCGGGGGCTTTCCCGAGGGTGTGCCAGCCCATGTCGAGGTAGCAGGCGGCGAGGTACTCGACCGTCGTATATCCCTGGTTGAAGAGGCGGGCGTCGCGCAGCTTCTTCACGAGCGCGTCGGGGATCGGCTCTCCCGTCTTCCAGTGGCGGGCATAGAGCTCGAGGACCTCGGGCTCCAGGACCCAGTTCTCCATGATCTGCGACCCGAGCTCGACGGCGTCCCACTGGATGGTCGAGAGCCCCGCGTAGCGGATGCGCTGAAACAGGGAGTTCAGGCCGTGGCCCAGCTCGTGGAACAGCGTCTCCACCTCGTCCAGGCTCAGCAGCGCCGGGACGTCGCCGGTCGGCCTGGAGAAGTTCCCCACGTTCACCACCACCGGGCGGACGTCCCTGCCGTCCTTCATCCGCTGGGTCCGGTACCGGCTGGACCAGGCCCCGCCCCGCTTGCCCGGGCGGGGGTGGTAGTCGGCGTAGAAGACCCCCAGGTGCGACCCGTCCTCGTCCTTCACCTCGAACGTGCGGACGTCGGGGTGGTAGACGGGCAGGTCCTCCCGCTCGGTGAAGGTGATCCCGTACAGTCGATTCGCGACGGTGAAGGCGCCCTGGAGCACGTTCTCGAGGGCGAAGTAGGAGCGGACCTCGCTGTCGTCCAGGGCGTACCGATCGCGGCGGATGCGGTCGGTGTAGTAGCGCCAGTCGTGGGCGGCGAGCTCGAAGTCCTCGCCGTCGGCGGCGATGACCGCCTGGAGGGCCTCTTTCTCCTTCTTCGACATGGCCAGCGACGGGACCCAGATGCGATCGAGGAACTCGCGGACCCGGTCCGGGGTCCCGGCCATGCGGTCCTCCAGGACGTAGTCGGCATGGGAGCCGTAGCCGAGCAGCTTCGCCCGCTCCGCCCTCAGCGCGGCGATCCTCTCCAGGACCTCCCGGTTGTCGTGCTCGTTGCCGTTTGCACCCCGGTCCAGGTAGGCCTGGAGGATCTGCCGGCGGAGCTCGCGGCTGTCGGCGTTGTCGAGGAAGGGCTCGATGCTCGGCCGGTGGAGGGTGAAGATCCAGCGGCCCTCGAGGCCCGCTCCCCTGGCCGCCTCGGCCGCACCGGTCACCAGGCGCTCCGGAAGCCCGGCGAGATCCTTCCGGTCCTCGATCACGAGCTCGTAGGCGTTGGTCTCGGCCAGGACGTTCTCGCCGAAACGGGTGGTCAGGACGGAGAGCTCGCCGTTGATCTCCCGGAGGCGCTCCTTCTCCGCGGGTCCGAGGGTGGCGCCGCTGCGCACGAACTCCTTGAACGTCTCCTCGAGGAGCCGCGTCGCCTCGGGGTCGAGGGAGAGCGTGTCCCGGCTCTCGATGAGCGTCCTCACGCGCTGGAAGAGGGCGTCGTTCAGGTAGACGTCGTCGTGGAGGGCGGCCTGCAGCGGCCTCACCTCCCTGGCGACGGCCTGGAGATCCTCGTTGGTCTCCGCGGAGTTGAGATTGGAGAAGATGCGGTCCACTCGACCGAGAAGCTCCCCGCTGAGCTCGAGGGCCTCCACCGTGTTCTCGAAGGTCGGGGGCTCGGTGCTCGCGGCGATGGCCTCGATCTCTCCCCTCGCCTGGGCGAGGGCGGCGTCGAAGGCCGGTCGGAAGTGCTCGCTCTCGATCTGGTCGAAGGGAGGGACCCCGAACGGGGTGGTCCACTCCTCCTGCAGCAGGGGGTTGGGGGACACGGTGTCGACCTCCGGGGCCGCTGCGCAGAGCGGCAGGGGAACGAGGATCAGGGCGGCGATCGCGAGCCAGGTGCGCATCGGTGGACCTCCTCGGGCTGGGGCGGACACGCTGCTCGAGTCCGCTCGTGCCGCCACTCCATCGTACGGTGGAAGGGGTCGGCGTTCGATGGGCCGGATGACTCAATGATCCAGATCCGCGGAGCCGGTGCGCCGGGGGCTGCCCGCGGCCGGGGCGAGGCGGCGGGCGGTTGACCGCCGCCGAACGCGGCTGCCATGATGGCCCGGTCCACGCGGCTCGCAGGCGTGGGGAGGTGCCGTCGCGCCCGGGAGGCCTGGACCATGGCTCGCACGCCGTCGACGATGCTGCTGCCGCTCGGGGCAAAGGCCCCGGAGTTCCGTCTGCCCGATCCCTTCGGGCGGGTCTGGTCCCTGGCCGACTTTGAGAGCGCCCCCGCCCTCCTGGTCGCCTTCATCTGCAACCACTGCCCCTTCGTGAAGCACATCCGGGCTGGCTTCGCGGGCCTGGCCCGGGAGTACCAGGATCGGGGAGTGGCGGTGGTGGGGATCAGCTCCAACGACTTCGTGGCCCACCCCGACGACGCGCCCCCGGCCATGGCTGAGGAGGTGCGGGTCGCCGGGTACACCTTCCCCTATCTGGTGGACGAGACCCAGGAGGTGGCCCGGGGCTACCGGGCCGCGTGCACCCCCGACTTCTTCCTCTTCGACGGGAGCCAGAGGCTGGTCTACCGGGGGCAGATGGACGGCAGCCGGCCAGGCAACGAGGTGCCGGTGACGGGGGAGGACCTTCGTCGGGCCCTCGATGCCGTCCTGGCCGGACGCCCCGTGCCCGCCGAGCAGAGGCCCAGCCTCGGCTGCAACATCAAGTGGAAGGCGGCCAACGAGCCCGAGTACTTCGGGAGCTGACGCGGTTCGCGGACGCGGCTGCTCCTACTCCCGCGCGCCCGATGCCGGCTCCGTCGTCCAGACGCGCAGGCCGAAGCGGCTCAGGTAGGTCGGGACGTGGCGGTAGGCCGGGTGCGCGGACTCGATCGCTCGGATGAGCGCGCGCTTGCGCGGGGAGTGGGCGTCGCACAGCAGCGTGATCGAGCCCCCCTCGCCCCCGGCGCCGTTGACCTTCCAGCCGAGGGCCCCGTGGTCGTGGGCGATGGCGATCACCTCGGAGGCCGCGCTGCCCACGAGAGCGGGGTTGAGGCGGGCCTGGGCCTCGGTGTTCGCGGTCATGGCCCGGCCGAGGGCCGCGAAGTCGCCGGCGTAGAGGGCGTCGCGCGAGCGGGGCGCGGTCTTCCGGAGGTCCTCCAGGGGGGGGCAGTCCGGGCCCGCATCCTCGAGCTCGCGGATCACCTGCTCGTGGATGGCCGAGGAGTCGTGCGAGCCGCCCAGGTAGATGAGGACGAGACGGCGCTCCAGCTCCCACCAGCGGGCGTCGGGAAGACGGATCGCCGAGACCGTGGCCCTCGGGTAGTCGAACATCTCGATGTAGTTGATCCCGCCGTAGGCGGAGGCCAGCTGGTCCTGGATGCCGCACTGGCGCTGCAGCATCTCCGTCTCCACGGCCTGGGCGGCGTAGGCCGCCTCGTGCGCGGTCAGGCGACCGGGGGTGAGCGCGTCGAGCGCTCCCACCAGGGCCACCGTGACCGCGGCCGAGGTGCCGGTGCCCGCTCCGGTGGGGGCCTCGGAGTGGATGGTGACCTCGAGACGCAGCCGTTCCGGGACCTTCATGTAGGCGATGGCCGCCTCCAGCAGCGGGTGTGGTCCCCAGGGGGAGGGGGGCGACGCCACCGTGTACCTCTCCCCGTAGTTCTCGGCGTGGAGGACGATCCCCGGCTCGCCCTCTTCGAAGACCTGGACCTGCACCTCGGCGTAGGGGTAGACGCCGATGTTGAAGATGACCCCTCGACCCGCGAACCACGTGTCGGTCCATCCCCCGTTGTCGCACACGCGGATGGGGGCAACGCTGTTGACGACCCGTGCCGGCTTGCTCATTCCGCCCTCGCACCCCCAGGCCCGGCGCCAAAGCCTATCCTCGGTGCTCGCCGTCCTCAACCGGCGAGCCCTCCGCCGTGGCGTGGCCGCGGGGGAGGGGCTATCCTCTCATCGGCGACGGGAGACGCGGGGCAGACCACGAGGAGGTGACGTTGAAGGCCTGGCCCAGGGCGCCGCTCAGGGACCCGGACGGAGCACCGAAGGAGGAGCGGGAGCGCATCCGCCGCAACCTCGCCGTGAGCCAGTGGGCCGCCCTCGTGGGCGCCCTCCTCGGGGCCGCCTCCGACCTCGTGACCGACAACCTCGAGAGCGCGGTCGTGCTCGGGATTGGTTCCGGCTTCGTTGCCGTCTCGATGTGGCTTCGGCGGCGAGGGCGGCTGCGGCCCTCGGCGATCGTCTTCCTCGTCTCTCTCGTCACGGTGACCCACGCCCTCTGCGCCATCGGCGAGGGGATCCACGACACCGCCACCATGCTGTACCCGGTGGCGATCCTGGTGGCCGCCCTCATGCTCGACCGGCGCCTCCTGATGGCGGCCACGGGGGCGTGCATCACGTCGGTGGCCTTCCTGGTCGCGTTGACCCCGTCCGGCCCGCCGGACTGGGCCGCCATCTTCGACGCCGCCATCATCCTGATCGTCACCGCGGTGGCGGTGTATCTGCTGGTGGTCGACGTGGTCCGCGGGCTGGTCAAGGCGCGGAGCAAGGAGAGTCGGCTGGCCGAGGCCTATCGTGACCTCGACGCCCGAAACGCGGAGCTCGAGCGGTTCACCTACGTCGTGTCCCACGACCTCAAGAGCCCTCTCGTCACCATCCGCGGCTTCGTCGACTACGTGGAGCAGGACGCCCGGGCCGGCGACCTCGAGCGCATGGCCACCGACGTGGCCCGCATCCGGGTGGCCACCGAGCGCATGGGGCGCCTCCTCGACGACCTCCTCGAGCTCTCGCGCACGGGCCGGATCGCGCGCGAGCCCGAGGACGTGGCCTTCGGCGAGGTCGTGCAGGAGGCCCGGGCCCTGGTCGGCGGTCGCCTCGCCTCCCGCGGGGTCCGGGTGGAGGTGGACGAGACCGCGGCCCGACGCGTCGTCCACGGCGACCGGGCCCGGCTCGTGGAGCTGATGCAGAACCTCCTCGACAACGCCGCCAAGTTCTCCGCAGACCAGGAGGAGCCGAAGGTCGTCATCGGCCTGCGCGAGGCGCCCCCCGCCGAGCCCGTCTTCACGGTGAGCGACAACGGAGCGGGGATCGAGCCCGCTCACCAGGAGTGCGTCTTCGATCTCTTCCACAAGCTCGACCCCGGCGCCGAGGGCAGCGGCCTGGGCCTGGCCCTGGTGCGCCGCATCGTCGAGTCGCACCGGGGACGCGTCTGGGCAGAGTCGGCCGGGCGCGGACGGGGAGCGACATTCTGCTTCACCCTCCCGCGGGGCAGGAGGCCGGCGTGAGACGGTTGCCCTCCCCGGGGCAAGTGTGGATGATGAGGGTTTGGATGCCCGGAGGGAGGCGCTTCCGGCGCTGGGAAGATGCACCCGTTGAGCGACCAGGACGACACCCGACCCATCGACTGCGTCAAGTGCGGTCGGTCCTTCGTCTCGCCGCGATGGATCGGCTGGCAGGGCCCGCTGTGTCCCTCGTGCTTCGATCGCCTGGAGCGCGAGGAGCAGGTCCGCGTGCACCACGTGAAGACCGCCCGTCGCGGGCTGACCGGCTGGATCAGGGGCTTGTTCGAAGGGTAGCCCGCGGATCCGTGGCCGCCTCGGGGCGCGAGGGGAGGACGGCGTGACGACACCGTGGACCGAGGCCGACCGCGACGCGACCCTGCGCGCGATCGGCTTCGCCAACCGACAGATCGTCATGGCCTGGACCGCGCGGGAGCCCTCCCGCGAGATCCCCTGGACCCCCCTCGAGAAGCCGCTGAGCGCGTGCCGGGTGGCTCTCGTGAGCACCGCCGCCCTCGCCGTCGACGGCGACGAGCCGTTCGACCAGGAAGGGGAGCGACGCAATCCCTGGTGGGGAGACCCGAGCTTCCGGGTTCTCCCCCGGGACGCTCGAACCGGGGGTGTGCGGTCCTACCACCTGCACGTCGACACCTCGATACCCGAGCGTGACCTCGACTCGGTGATGCCCCTGGCCCGTCTGGCCGAGCTCGAGTCCGAAGGCGTCGTGGGCTCGAGCGCCCCCTCGCACTACTCCTTCATGGGCTACATCCTGAAGGAGAACGAGCTCCTCGCGCGCTCCGCCCCCGCCATGATCGAGCAGATGAAGCGGGAAGAGGTGGACGCGGCCCTTCTCGTGCCGGTCTGACCGTTCTGCTGCCGGTCCGTGGGACTGGTGCAACGGGAGATGGAGAGAGCGGGACTGGCAACGGCCGCCCTGTCGACCCTGCCCGACTTCACCAGGGCCACCGGGGCTCCCCGGGTCGCCGGAATCGTCTACCCCATGGGACAGCCCCTCGGGGCGCCCGGAGACGCCGACGGTCAGCGGGCGGTCCTGAAGGCGGCGCTCCGCTTCCTCGAGCAGGCGTCCACGCCCGGGGAGGTGGTGCGGATGCCCTTCGACTGGCCCGAGCCCCTCCACAAGGTGAGGTGGAAGGGTGGACAGCCCCCGCCCATCGCCGAGCACATCAAGCGACGGCCGTGGTTGTTTCCGAAGCTGGTGTCGGGGGACATACCGGAGTAGGGGATCCAATCCGAGAGCCCTTTCGGACGACGATTCTGCTCCGCCGCCTGTCCGAGATCCTCCAGGCGTCGCGCCGGGTCGAAGCCGATCTCGTCGCGCACATTGGCGAGATCGACGAACGCAAGCTCTACCGACGCGAAGCCACTCGAGACGGCTTCTCGGCCGACTACTCCAGAACTGGCGCGATCTGGTCCGGGGCGGTGACGCCCGGAGGAAGCTCCATGAGCTTGATGTTGCGGAAGTGTATCTCCGCGCCCTCGGACTCGAGGCAGATGTAGCCCTTCTTCTGGCTCGTGCCACGGACGCCGTTCACGAACTTGCCGTTGACCGCGAGCTTGACCACGCCGTCGACGGCCACGACGTCGTAGGTGTTCCACTCGCCCTTGCCCTTGACCCGGTTCTCGATGGACTTGCTCCGCTTGCCGCGGGGGGTGTCGGGAACGATCTCCACCCCGCCCACGCCGAAGACCTCCCCGTGGACGTAGGCGATGGGGGGCACCTTGCCGTCGCGGGTGTTCAGCTTCACCCACTCCAGGTCGAGCATCTGCACCTCGACGCCGTTCGGCAGGCGGTTGTCGGCCGGCGTGGCGTTGCTCCAGATGAAGACTCCGGAGTTGCCGCCGGCCTCCATGTGCCGCCACTCGATGTGGAGGAGGAAGTTCTCGTACTGCTTCTCGGAGCGCATGACCCCGATCGGCTGGCCTTTGCACACCAGAATGCCGTCCTTAACCGACCAGGTGTCCGGGTCGGTGTTCACGTTGACCCAGCCGGTCAGATCCTTGCCGTCGAACAGGTCGACGAAAGCCGGGACGGGAGTCCCGGCCTGGAGTCCGCTGCCGAGGACCAGGAGCACGGCGGCGCCAAGAGCCGAAGGAAGGAAGAGCCTCTTCATAGCGAATTCACCTCGCACCAGACGCTACGCTGCCCGGGGCGGCGGAGTCAACGATCCGTCTCGCGCCGTGAAGTCTCCGGAGGTGCAGGTCTGGCCCTGCGTGACCTGACTCCTTCCTCTTGGGGCGACGCAAACAAGACGGGACGTCCTAGCCCCTCAGCACCCGCAGGAGCTCCTCGGCCCGCTGAACGCTCTCGGCAACGTCGGTGTGGCGGGCCCTGCTCTTTCGTCGGCCGATCTGGACCCTCTGGTACGTGAACAACCCGCCTTCCCCCGCGACCGCCATGTGGTCCATCGCGGCGAGGCGGTCGAGACGGTCCCCGTTCAGGAATCGGCGGATCGCCCCCTCGTCCGGCCCGCTCACGAAGTGGCGCCGGGCGAAGCGCGAGCTGGAGCCGAAGTCCACGGCGGTCCCGTGGCGCCCGGCCAGCTTCTTCAGGACGAGGTTGCCAAGGGCGGCGAGGCGCCCTTCGCCCTCGAGGCGGGGGAAGATCGCGAGGCGCGGGATCCGGAGGTGGGGGGAGAAGACGGCGATCGCCCCCTCGTGCCCGCCTTCGCCTGACGTGCTCTCGAGATCGAACAGATAGAGCCGGTCGGCGGACCCGCGGCGCTCGAACAGCTCGCTGATCTTGTGCTGACGCGCCTTCCCGTGCTGGTGGAGCGCGAGGATGGGCTCCGCGACCTCCGCCGGGGGGTTGGCCACAGGCTCGAAGCCCAGGGCCCGCAGGCGCCGGCGCTTCTCTTCCTTCCGCTCCCTCGCGGCCGCCACGCTCTTGTAGATCAGGAAGGCGACGAACCCGCCCACGACCAGGACGAGGATCACGATCTGTTCCGGCATGCCTGCCTCCTCCCGATCGATCGACGGCGGACGAGCGGGCGCGTGCCCGGATCATCCTACGCCACTCCCACCACGGCGGTTATGATGCGGCCCGGTGTTCACCACGGGGGAGGAGGCCCGCGTGAGAGTCGGTCGCTTGAGCTGCTTGAGCCCGATCCTGCTGGCCCTCGGATGCGGGGACGCCTCGGCGCTGGACATCACCGAAACGTTGTTCGAGGGGCGCCCTCACTTCATGGTCCGCACCGAGCGGGCCACCTGGCTCTACGACCGGGCCGGCGGCGGCTTCTCCCGTCTAGTGGACCGGGAGGGTCGCGACTGGATCAGCTTCGGGGCCGAGCCCCTGAGCGAGTTCCCGGCCGCCGCCGCCGCGGGCTACCGAGGCCTGCCCAACCTGGTGTTCGCGGGGCCGGACGGGGGGGCGGGCCACCCCGGGTTCGACCGGTGCACGAGCGAGCTCGAGGGTGCCTCGACGATCCGCACCGTCAGCCGGTCCGGACTCTGGGCCTGGTCGTGGACCTTCACCGAGACCACCGCGACCTTCGCCATGGAGAAGGCCGACCCCGAGCATCCGTGGTGGTTCCTGTACGAAGGACCTGTCGCCGGGACGTTCGCCCCGGAGCAGAAGATCTGGGGCACCGACCGGGGGGGGCCGCAGTCCGACGTGCCAGCCATCGGGAGCCAGCTGTTCGACCGCTGGAGATGGGTGTACTTCGGGGACCGCGAGGTGCCCCGTGTCCTGTTCCTGGCCCAGCACGAGCGGGACGAGCTGCCCGAGACGCTGTGGTATCTCGGCAGCAGCGACGGGGGCGCGGCCACCGCCCCGGACGGGATGGCGGTCTTCGGCTTCGGGCGGGGTCCGGAGAACTCGCCGCAGCTTCGGGGAGCGGGCGTGCGCGTCACCGTGGGCCTCCTGGAGACCGATCCGGGCGCTCTCGGCGCGTACGGGAGGATCGCCGCCCTCATCGAGTCGGCCGTGGCCGGCGAGCCCGAGGCCCCGAGCCCGGACCGGACGATCCGCGTCTGGTACGGCCCCGAGCAGCGCTTCGGTCACCTGGGCGAGCCCCAACGGTGGGTGAACGTCCTCGGGAACGTCGGGGGGGCGGGGAGCCTCGAGACCCTCGAGTGCGAGCTGAACGAGCAGGGGGTCCGGTCCCTCTCGGTGGGCACCGACCTGCACCGCCTCGCCGCGGCCGGCGACTTCAACGTCGAGCTCGGCTGGGACGAGCTCCGCCCCGGCCCGAACCGGCTGCGTCTCCTCGCCCGCTGGAGGGACGGGGCGACGGCCTCCACCGTCGTCCGCCTGGACGTGGAGCGGGGACGCACCTGGCCCCTGCCCTACCACGTCGATCTCTCCCGTGTGCGTCGTCTCCAGGATGCGGTGCAGGTCGTGGACGGGGAGTGGCGTCTGACCCCGGAGGGCGTCCGCACCGCGAGGCGGTGGTACGACCGTGTGCTGGCGGCGGGAGACGCCTCCTGGGCCAGCTATGAGGCGACCGTCGTGCTCACCCTCCACGGGTTCACCCCCGCCCAGCGGGGGCCACCCACCTACGGGGTCCCCCACGTCGGGGTCGGTCTCCGCTGGCCCGGCCACAGTGCCGACGGCCGGCAGCCGAGCCGCCGGTGGCACCCCCTCGGGGCGGCCACGGAGTTCCTGATCCAGCCGGGCGGGCGGTCCGGGAGATGGCGGATCCTCGCCGACGGGGGCGCGCGCTTCGCCGAGGTGCGGGCGGCCGAGATCTCGCCTCTCGCCCCAGGGCGCCGCTTCCGGCTCAAGGCCCAGGTCGTGACGCTGCCGGACGGGATCTCGCGGTATCGGGTCAAGCAGTGGAACGATGCCGCCGCCGAGCCGCGGGCCTGGGCGCTGGAGGGCCTCGAGGCGGCGGGGGACGTCCCCACCGGATCCCTCCTGGTCGTTCCCCACAACACGGACGTGACCGTCCACGAGATCCACGTCGTGCCCATCGATCCGGCGGCGACGCCGGAGGAGCCGTGACCGGGTGTCCGATCGGGCCCTGATCGTCTTCCTCAAGCACCCGGAGGCCGGGAAGGTGAAGACCCGCCTGGCCCCGGCCCTGGGGGCACAGACCGCGGCCGAGCTCTACCGTGCCCTGTGCGAGGGGGTGCTCGAGGCCACGACGCCGCGTCCCGGGGAGTACGAGAGGCTGGTGTTCTTCACGCCCCGCGAGGCCGCCGATTCGGTGCGGGCGTGGCTTCCGGGCCTGCGGCTCCACCCGCAGACCGGCGGCGACCTCGGGGCCCGGATGGCGGCGGCCTTCGCCCGGGCGTTCGCCCGGGGTGCCCGGCGGGTGGCCCTCGTGGGGACCGACGCGCCCGCGATCTCGCGGGAGACTGTCACCGAGGCGCTCGAGGCCCTCGATGGGGCGGACGTCGTCCTGGGGCCGGCGGAGGACGGGGGCTACTCCCTCCTGGCTCTTCGACAGCCGCGCCCGGAGCTGCTCGACGGCATCGCCTGGAGCACACCCGTGGTCCTCGAGGAGACGGTGGCGCGGGCGGGGAGGGGCGGACTGCGGGTCCACCAGCTTGCGCGGCTCCGCGACATCGACACGCCCGAGGACCTGCTCGCGGAGTGGCCCCGGCTGCGCTCCCTGCTCGGCGACCGTCCGGACCTGAGGCGGCGGATCGAGGCCGCCATGGACGAGGCCCGGGATCCGGGGAGAAGCGGATCGTCGAGCTGACCTCCAGCGGGGCGAGGGGACGCATCCCTGGCCGGCCCCATCTCCCGGGGTCAGAGCCCGAGACGATTTCGGCTGCGGATCAGGCCCAGGAACTCCTCCCGGGTCGGCTCGTGGTCCCGGAACGCCCCGAGCATGCAGGAGGTGGCCGCGACCGAGTTCTGCTTCTCCACCCCCCGCATGATCATGCAGAAATGCATGGCCTCGACCACCACTCCCACCCCCCGGGGCTGGATCACCTCCTGGATCGTCTGGGCGATCTGGACGGTGAGACGCTCCTGGACCTGGAGTCGTCGGGCGTAGAGGTCCACGAGGCGGGGGATCTTGGACAGGCCCACCACCTTGCCGTTGGGGAGGTAGGCCACGTGGGCCTTTCCGAAGAAGGGGAGCAGGTGGTGCTCGCACAGGCTGAAGACGTCGATGTCGCGGATGATCACCATCTCGTCGTACTTGACGGTGAACAGCGCGTCCCCGATCACCTTCTCCGGGTCCTCGTCGTAGCCCTTGGTCAGGTACTTGAGGGACTTGGCTACCCGCCCCGGGGTGTTGGCGAGCCCCTCGCGATCGGGGTTCTCTCCCAGGCCGGACAGGATCTCCCGGACCGCGTCCTCCATCGACATCGTCACCTCCGTGGTGAGAGGAAAGAATAACCCGCCCGGGGCATTCGGACCTCCCTTGTCCCTCCCGTCCCGCATCATGCGGGCGTGAGCATCCGGGTCCCCCACCGGTTGGGAGGCGTGGAAGAGATGGAGGGAATGACGTGAGCCAGCCGCTCGCCTTGCCGCCCCGGGACACCGACGGGGCGCTCCTCTCGGTCCTCAAGGGCCTCGAGATCCAGAAGACACTCGGCGACGAGCCCGTCTTGACGGCTCTGCGTCACTTCCCGGCGCAGCCCGCCGAGGTCGTGCCCTTCCCGGACGATCTCCACCCCCGGCTCCGGGACGCGCTGGCCCGGCGTGGCCTCGAGGGCCTCTACACCCACCAGCGCAGGGCCTTCGACCTGGTCCAGGCCGGGCGTGACCTGGTGGTGGTCACCCCCACCGCCTCGGGCAAGACGCTCTGCTACAACCTGCCGGTCATCGACCGGATCCTGAAGGACCCCGACGCCCGGGCCCTGTATCTCTTCCCGACCAAGGCCCTGGCCCAGGACCAGCTCGCCGAGCTCCACGGGACGATCGAGGCCCTGGGTGCCGACATCGGGACCTTCACCTACGACGGCGACACCCCCCAGGACGCGCGAAAGTCGATCCGGGCCCGGGCCCACGTGGTGGTGACGAACCCCGACATGCTCCACAAGGGCATCCTTCCCCACCACACGAAGTGGGTGAAGCTCCTCGAGAACCTCCGCTACGTGGTGGTGGACGAGCTGCACAGCCTCCGCGGAGTCTACGGCTCCCACGTGGCCAACATCTTCCGCCGCCTGCGGCGTCTGTGCGCCTTCTACGGCTCCACGCCCCAGTTCATCTGCACCTCGGCCACCATCGGCAACCCGAAGGAGCTGGCGGAGACCCTCACCGAGCGCGAGGTGGAGCTCGTGGACCGCAGCGGCGCCCCCCGCGGCGAGAGGTACTTCGCGATCTACAACCCACCGGTGGTGAACCGGCAGCTCGGGATCCGGCGGTCCGCCCTGAACTCCGCGCGCGACGTGGCGCTGTCGTTTCTCTCCAGGGGCCTGCAGACCATCAGCTTCGCCCCCTCCCGCCTCGCCACGGAGGTCCTGGTCACCTATCTGAAGGAGGCCCTCGAGACCCGACCGGGCTCGGAAGGGATCGTCCGCGGCTACCGGGGAGGGTACCTGCCCCGGAAGCGCCGGGAGATCGAGCGCGGCCTGCGCGACGGCTCGGTGCTGGGCGTGGTGTCCACCAACGCCCTCGAGCTGGGAATCGACATCGGCAGCCTCGACGCCGCGGTGCTCGTGGGCTACCCGGGCAGCGTGGCCTCGGCCTGGCAGCAGGCCGGCCGGGCCGGGCGCCGCTCCGGCACCTCGGTGGCGGTGCTGGTCGCGAACTCGACGCCCCTCAACCAGTTCATCGCCAGGAACCCCGACTACTTCTTCGGCTCGCCGGTGGAGCAGGGCCGCATCAACCCGGACAACCTCCAGATCCTCGTGAACCACATCAAGTGCGCGGCCTTCGAGCTTCCGTTCACCGCCGACGAGACGTTCGGCGGCGAGAACCTCGTCGAGATCCTGAGGTTCCTCGAGGACGAGAGGCTCCTTCACCGCGCCGGCGACCGCTGGCACTGGACCAGCGACTCCTATCCCGCCGACTCGGTCAGCCTGCGATCGGTCTCCTCGGACAACTTCGTGGTGCAGGACGTGACCGGGGAGCCCCGGATCATCGCCGAGGTGGACTACGATTCCGCCCCCTCGATGGTCCACGAGAAGGCGATCTACATCCTCGAGGGCCGCACCTACTTCGTGGAGAAGTACGATCACAAGGAGCGCAGGGTCGAGGTGCGCGAGGCGGAGGTCGACTACTACACCGACGCCATCGACTACACCAAGATCCGCATCCTGGAGCGCTTCGCCGAGGAGCCTCGTCGGAACGCTCGCCGCAACCACGGCGAGGTGCACGTGACCGAGCAGGTCGTGGGCTTCAAGAAGATCAAGTTCCACACCAACGAGAACGTGGGCGCGGGCGAGCTGACCATGCCCGAGAACGAGATGCACACGACCTCGTACTGGCTGACCATTCCCCGGGAGATCGTGAGGGCGCTGCCCTACACCCTGGAGGAGCGCCGCGACGGGGTGGTGGCGCTCTCCTACACCCTGGGACAGCTGGCCGCGCTCTTCCTGATGTGCGACCGCCACGACCTCGGGGTGGCCCTGGGCGACAACGGGCAGGGCGAGGCCCGGGTGGAGCGGGGTCTGCTGCGCGCCGGCTACGCCTCGAAGGGGGAGGAGAGGGGCGCCGGCTTCGCTCCCGCGGCCGGTGAGGTCGACTTCGAGCCCAACGTGTTCGTCTACGATGCCTATCCCGGCGGCATCGGGCTCTCGGAGCCGCTGTTCCGTCTCCACGATCGCCTGCTCTCGGAGAGCCGAGCCCTCATCGCCGCCTGCGGGTGCCGCGAGGGTTGCCCGTCCTGCGTGGGCCCGGCGGGCGAGATCGGCAGCCGGGGCAAGGAGGTGGCTCTGGCCCTTCTCGACGCGATCCACGACGCATGATCTCTCTCCCTCCATGTCCCCCGACTCCCTCCAGAAGCGACTGCAGCGCCTGAGGCCGTCCGAGGACCCGGCACCCGGGCTGGCGCGGCTGGAGGAGGAGCTCCTCGGTCGCGCCGCCGGCGGCGACGGGGGCGAAGGCCCCTCTCTCAAGGACCGGCTCGAACGCCTGGTGGCGGCGACAGCCCGGCGCGAGCCCCGTCCGTCCCTGGCCCCGGTGCCCCTCGAGGAGCTCGTGCACGGGATGCGCCGGGAGAACGAGCGCGGCGAGTTCTTCGTGATCGACACGTCGGTCCACGTCGAGGAGCGACACGGGGACGTTCCTCTGTCGCGCTGCCACACCATTAGACCGGACACCGTGAGCGTCCTCGCCGCGGATCCGGACCTCGCCGACTTCGACCTGCGCGAGGCGGTCTTCCTGGACACGGAGACGACGGGTCTCGCCGGCGGCGCGGGTACCGCCGCCTTCCTGATCGGCGCCGGCTGGTTCGAAGGCGAGCGCTTCCGCGTGCGCCAGTACTTCATGCGCGACTACCACGAGGAGGAGGCGCTGCTCCATGCCCTCGAGGAGGACCTCGCCGGCTTCGCGCGGATGGTGACCTACAACGGGAGAGGCTTCGACGTTCCCCTTCTCGACACCCGCTTCCGTCTCATCCGGAGTCGCTTCGCTCTCTCCGACGCGCCCCATCTCGACCTGCTGCACCCGGCGCGGCGGCTGTGGAAGGAGCGGCTGGAGTCCTGCCGTCTGCAGTCCCTGGAGGTGGCCCTGCTCGGGCTGCGGCGAACCGGAGACATCCCGGGTGAGGAGATCCCCCAGGTCTACTTCGACTGGGTTCGCCGACGGGACGCGCGCCTGCTGGCCCGCGTCTTCGAGCACAACCGGCAGGACATCGTCTCCCTCGCCGCCCTCGCCGTGCTCGCCTGCCAGTGGGTGGAGGAGGGGCGGGCCGAGGATCCCCGGGACGTCTTCAGCCTCGCGCGCCTTCTCGAGCGGGCTCGGTTGTACGAGAGAAGCGAGGCCGAGTACCGCCGGGCCCTCGCCCTCGGGGCGGGCGACCTGGAGGGTCCGGCGCTCCTGCGCCTGGCCTGGCGGGCCAAGAGGGCCGGGGACCACGAGCGAGCGGCCGGCTTGTGGGAGCAGGCGGGCGAGGTAGGGGAGCCCGAGGGCTGGCGCGAGCTGGCCATGCACCACGAGCACCGCACGCTCGACCTCGACGCCGCGCTGCGGGCGGTGGAGCGGGGGATGAGACTGGTGGCGGAGGGTGGCGACGTGCGGTCCTGGCACGTCAGGGAGGGCTTCCGCCATCGCCAGCAGCGCCTGAGGCGAAAGAAGGCCCGCTGGCGGACGAGCTGAGACCCCCGGCCCCTGCAGGTCGAGGGCCTACTGGATCTCCCTCTGCAGGAACTCCACGAGGTCCTGGATCAGGACCGGCTTCTTGAAGACGGCCATCCCCGATCTCTGGAACTGGGGGATGAGGGGGGAGTTCGAGTATCCGGTCATCAGCCCGATCGGAAGCCCCGGGACCTGGCGTCGCAGGGCCCTGGCGAGGTCCGCGCCGTTGTACTCGGGCATGACGAGGTCGACGAGGGCGGCGTCGTAGCTGCCACTCTCCGCCTTCTCGAGGGCCTCGTCGGCGGACGTGGTGGCGTCCACCTCGAAGCCGTGCCGGGCGAGGGCCCGGGTGAGCATCTGCCCGATCCCGGGATCGTCGTCCACGACGAGTATGCGCGCCGCGTCCCTCATGTGAAGCGCCCGGATGCTACCAAGCCGGTGCCCGGCAGGTAAAGCGCTATCCAGGCACCGTGGTCGCGGGAAGGGGAGAGGCCTCGGTGAACGCGCGCAGCGGCATGGGTGTGCCCTGCTTCCAGAACCGCGACAGCTGGTCGAGGGCCAGGCCGGTGTTGGCCGGGGTCACCACGCTCGCGGCGAGGGTCCCGTCCTCGACGAGCTTCCGCCCGAAGGTGGGGCAGCCGTCCACACCGAGAAACTTCGCCTTGAGCAGGGCGGAACGGTGGTTGGTGTCGGCGAGGGCCCCGCAGGCCCGCCGCGCCCCCAGGGCGAGCTCGTCGTTCCCGCCGGCCACGACCTGGACGATGGGGTCCCGGGCCTTGGCCACGCGGTACCAGTCGTTGAACGCCACGATACCGTCCGATTCCGTCCAGGCCCCGGCCGCGATCTCCTGGACCTCGATCGACTGGGTCAGCTGAGACTTCATCCCGTCCAGGCGCTGCTGGGCGGCCGAGGCCCGCGCCGGCCCCGCGACACAGAGCAGCCGTCCTCCCCGGGGCAGGAGCGCCGCCACCTGGCGTCCCTGGATCTCACCGACCCGGGTGTGGTCGGTGCTGACGTTGCCCAGGGGCAGGCCGGCACCCCACGACGCCGCGCTCTGCTCGATCGACGGCCCCCAGGCGCTGAGGATCACCAGGCCCGTCTTTCCCTTGAGCTCGCGGAGAATCAGGTCCATCGTCGACGTGCTCGCGGGCTCGGTCACCACCGCATCCAGGGGCGGGGCGGTTGGGTCGATCAGCCGCCGCTTCAGGACCCGGAGCTGATCGAAGCCCGGCGCGAAGGCCACGTCGACCTCGATCCCCAGGCGCCGCCCCTCGGCGAGCGCGGTCTCTTCCTGCAGGAGCTGGAAGTGATTGACCTCGCCGCGCTCCTTGTTTCCGATCAGGAGGACGAAGACGCGCTTGGTGTCCATGGCAGGTCCCTCCCCGTGGGCGCAGGCTCCACCCGTGACCGCGCGTGAAAAATACACCTCCGGGAGCCGGTCGACAAAAGAGCCCCCTGCCCGTGTCGGCACCCGGGGAGTGAACGTCGAGGGCGCGCCTCAGGCCGGGCCGGGAGCCGACTCCATCTCCCGGACGATGGCGTCGGCCGCCACCCCCGGGTCCTCGGCCGCGGTGATGGGACGGCCCACGACCAGGTAGTCTGCCCCGGCGGACAGGGCGGTCGCCGGGGTCGCGGCGCGGGTCTGGTCTCCGGCCGCCGCACCCGCCGGGCGAATGCCGGGGGTCACGATGAGGAAGTCGGTGCCGCAGGCCTCGCGGATGAGGGCGACCTCGTGGGGGGAGGCGACGACGCCGTCGACCCCGGAATCCCTCGCCAGCAGGGCGAGACGGCGGACCGAGTCGTGCACCGAGCCGTTCACGCCGATCTGTCCCAGCGTCATCTCGTCGTGGCTGGTGAGGATCGTGATGGCCAGCAGGCGGGTCTTCATTGCCGGCAGTGCCCCGACCGCCGCCTCCAGCATGGCCCGACCGCCGAGGCCGTGGACGTCGATCAGGGAGACGCCCAGGCGGGAGGCGCTGCTCACCGCTCCCGCCACCGTGTTGGGGATGTCGTGGAACTTGAGGTCGAGAAACACGTTCTCGCCACGCCCGACGATCTCCTGGACGAAGCCGGGACCGGCGGCGGTGAAGAGCTGGCTACCCACCTTGAAGACGCCCACCCGGCCCGCGAGCCGATCGACGAGCGCCCGGGCCGCCTCGGCGGTCGGGACGTCGAGGGCGACGATCAGACGGTCGCGCGCATTCATCGGCACACCTCCGGGTCGCCGGCGCTGGACGAGCCCGGGTACTCCAGCGTCCCCACCACGCCGCCGATGTCCTCGAGCCCGTGCTGCTCGAGCCACGCGGAGAGCTCCGCGAGGATGCGCTCGTGGATGCCGGGCTCGACGAAGTTGGCGGTCCCGATCTGGACCGCCGGGCAGCCCGCGATCATGAACTCGAGGGCGTCGCTCGCGGAGGAGATCCCGCCGACCCCGATCACCGGGATCCTCACCGTGCGCGCGACCTGCCAGGCCATGCGAACCGCTACCGGGCGGATCGCCGGCCCCGACAGCCCTCCGGTTCCGAAGGCCAGCTTCGGCCGGCGTGTCTCCACGTCTACGGCGAGGCCGAGGAGGGTGTTGATGCAGGACAGGGCGTCGGCTCCCGCCTCCTCTGCGGCCCGGGCGAGCACGGTGATGTCGGTCACGTTGGGGGACAGCTTGGGGATCACCGGCAGGTGCGTGGCCTTCCGCACCGCGGCCACGACCTCGTGGGTCATTCGGGGGTCTCCGCCGAAGGCCATGCCCCCCTTCTTGACGTTCGGGCAGGAGATGTTGACCTCGAGGCCGGCGATGCCCGGCGCCCCGTCACAGACCCGGGCCACCTCCGCGTATTCCTCCACGGTGTCCCCGCAGATGTTGACGAGGTGCACCACGTCGTGGCGCGCGACCCGAGGGAGGACGTCGCGCACGAAGGCGCGAATGCCGATCCCCTGCAGGCCGATGGCGTTGAGGAGGCCGGCGGGGGTCTCCGCGATACGGGGGGTGGGGTTGCCGTCCCGCGGCTCCATGTAGAGGCCTTTGGAGACGAGGCCGCCGAGGCGCGAGATGTCGAGAAGCCCCTCGTACTCGACGCCGTAGCCGAACGTGCCGGAGGCGGCGATCAGCGGGTTCTTGAGCCGGAGGCCGGCGACCTCGACCGCGAGGTTCACGCCTCCCCTCCCCGCGCGGCACGGGCTGCTCGCGAGGCGTCCTCCCCCGGCCAGCGGACCCGCGCGGCGTCGAAGACGGGTCCCTCGGTGCAGGCGCAACGGTAGCGGGCCCGGGCATCGCCCTCGTCCTGGACCTCGACCACACAGCCGAGGCAGGTGCCGATGCCGCAGCCCATCCAGGGATCGAGGCTGACCTCCGCCTCGAGGCTGCGCTCCTCGGCGATCCGCGCGACCGCGCGCAGCATGGGCTCGGGGCCGCACGCGTACAGGCGCGCTGGCCCCGGGTTCGCGTCCAGCCATTGCACGAGCGGCGCCGTGACCCGGCCCCGGTGTCCCACGCTGCCGTCCTCGGTGGCCGGTGTCAGCGTGAGGCCGGTGGTCCCGAGCTCCTGGAGGAGGGGCAGGTCGGCGGAGGTCCGGCCCCCGTAGAACAGGCGTCCCCGGCCCCCGCTCTGCTTCAGCTCGTCGGCGAAGAGCCGGAAAGGGGCCACGCCGTAGCCCCCGGCGACGAGCAGGGCCCCGGTGCCGGGTGGAGGCGGCGCGAAGTGCCGACCGAGGGGGCCGAGACACTGGGCGATCTCTCCGGGGGTGAGGGCGCACAGCGTGGCCGAGCCCGGGCCCACCGCCTTGACGAAGAGGGTGAAGGTCTCGCTCCCGGGATCCACGGCCATGATAGAGAAGGGGCGCCGGAGGGGAGGATCGGCCGAGGTCCCGGCCTTGATCATCACGAACTGACCGGCGCGCGCTTCCCGGGCGATCTCGGGATGCTGGAAGCTGAGCAGCCAGTAGGGGCCCCCCAGGCCCTCGCGGGCCACGAGCGGGACCATCCGGTTGGCGGGCATCCGCACGATCATAACCGCGCTGCCCGGCACCCGTCGACCGTGGCCTGGGGATGGGCTAGGCTTCTGGATGATGAAGCGGCGAGCGCTGGCGAGCGCGACGCTGGCGGCGACGGTCCTGGCCGCGAGCCTGTGCGTTCTCGCTCTCGACCTGAACCCTGCCCTCGGGTTGTTTCGCGAGATGCCGGCGCTCGTCCTCTGCCTGTTTCTTCCCTGGGCCCTTGGCGGGACCCTGGTCCTCGCTGTCGTCGCCGCCCTGGCCCTGGCCCTGCGCCGCCGGCCGGGTTCGGTCCGCTCGGTGATCCAGGGTTGGCCGTACCTGGGGTTGCTGACCTTCGTGGCCCTCGGCGTGGCCGCCGTGCTCTACTGGCACAACCTCCTGAGCTATCGACACTCGATCCCCGTCGACGCCCTGCGGGCGCTGGCGCTCTCGGCGGTGATCGTCTCGGGCATGGCCGTCGTCCTCCTGGCCATCGGGCTCGACTTCACCGTCTTCCCGCGCCACCCTCGTGGTCCCGCCGCCGCGCTGATGGTCCTGGCCCCGGTGGCCGCTCTGGCCGTGCCCCTCGCCTTGCGTCCGGAACCCCCGACTTCCGCCCCCGCGGTGCCGGTCCGGCTGGACAACCTGCGTCCGGCGCGACGGGTCCTGGTGGTGGGGATCGACGGTCTCGGCCCGGCCGACCTGCGGGACAGCCCCGAGGGGGGCCGCATCCCCTCGCTGGTGCGCCTCGCCAGTCGCGGCTCATTCGGCCCGATGGCCACGCTGCGTCCGACGGAGGGCCCGCCCGTCTGGACGACCATGTTCACCGGCCGCCTGCCCCGCGATCACGGAATCAAGAGCTTCAGCACCTATCGCCTGCGTCTGTCCGCCAGCGAGTGGGCGCTGCTGCCCAAGGGGGCGTTCGTCGGCCAGCTCGAGCGGATCGGTCTCGTCTCCCGCCGGCCGGTGACCTCGTCCTCGCGGCGCTGCCGGGCGCTGTGGAACGTGCTCGATGCCTTTGGGATCCCCGCGGGCCTCGTGCGGATCTGGGGAACCCACCCGCCGGAGACGATTCGGGGCTTCGTGCTGTCCCCCTACTTCGACGTCCTGCGCGAGGATCCGGAGCGGGTGGGGGGGACGCTCCACCCGCCCGGTCTCCTGGCCGAGGTCACCGCGCGGGCCCTGGGCCCCGAAGACCTCGAGGCCGGGCTTCTCCCCGAGCTGGCGGAGGCGCCCTCTCCCGGCGCCTCGCCCCTCGAGGATCCGGCCCTGGCCGCGCTCGCCAGCCGCGCCCTGGCCCCCGACCTCACCTACGCCCGCGCCGCCGGCGTCCTGAGGGGCGCCTACGATCCTCCGTTCTTCGCGATCTCCTTCCACGGCTACGACGTGGCCGGGCACCGGTTCTACCGCTACGCGCACCCGGAGGTCTTCGGCGACGTTTCTCCCGACGAGGTGCGTCGCTATGGTCACGTCCTCGATCGGTACGCCTCCGTCCTCGGCCAGTGGGTCGGCCAGCAGGCCCAGGGGCTGCGCCCGGGCGAGGTCCTCGTCGTCCTCTCCGCCCACGGCCTCGAGCCGACGCCGCTCGGTCGGCGCCTTCTCGGGGCCCTGACCGGGACGACCGTGGCCGCGGCCTCGCACGCCGGAGGCCCGGAGGGCTTCTTCCTCGCGGTGGGGGACGGCATCCGACGCGGGGGCCGGGTCCAGGGGGCCTCGGCCCTCGACGTGGCGCCCACGCTGCTCTACCTCATGGGGCTGCCGGTGGCGCGCGACATGGAGGGCCGGGTCCTCACCGAGATCCTCGACGAGAGCTTCGCCCGGCGAAACCCCCTCACCTTCATCCCCAGCTACGAGAGCCTGGCCGTGGCCCCCGCTGCCCCGGGAGCGCCCCTCGAAGAGCTGCCGCCCCTCCCGGGGGAGGACCCGTGAGCCGGCGGCGGCTGGTTCTCTTCGACATCGACGGCACCCTGGTCTCGGCGGGGGGCGTCAGCGCTCGCGCCTTCGGCGAGGCACTCCTCGAGACCTTCGGCACCACGGGGGAGACCGGCGGCTTCGACTACTCGGGCAAGACCGATCCCCAGATCGTGCGGGAGCTGATGAGGGGCGCAGGCTTCAGCGACGAGGAGATCGAGAACCGACGGCCACGGGCCCTCGAGGACTACCGCGAGCGCCTGGCCGCCACCATCCGGCCGGAGCACGTCACTCCCAAGCCGGGGATGGCTCCGCTCCTGGAGACGCTCGATCGTCGCCCGGAGGTCACCCTCGCGCTGCTCACCGGCAACCTCGAGCCCACCGCGCGGCTCAAGCTGGGGCCGGTGGACGCCAACCGGTTCTTTCCCTTCGGGGCCTTCGGCTCGGACCACGAGAACCGATACGAGCTGCCCCGCGTGGCGCAGGAGCGGGCCCGCGCCGCGCTCGGGGTGTGGTTCGAGGGCGGGGACATGGTCATCGTCGGCGACTCCGTTCACGACGTCCTGTGTGGCCGGGACCTCGGTGTCCGCGCGGTCGCGGTGGCGACGGGCAGGACCTCCGCCGCGCGCCTCGCCGCCGTCGGTCCCGACGCCCTCCTCCCCGACTTCTCCGACACCGGCGCGACGGTCGCCGCGATCCTGGAGGACGACGGCGGGCCCGGCTGACAAAGCGTCCGGCTGACTTGTGACGCCCCGGCATCTCGGGTTACGATCCGCCCGCTTTGGCGAGCCTGATACTGATGGACGCGGCCCGCATGGGCCGCACGCTCTCGCGCATCGCCCACGAGATCCTGGAGCGGCACCCACGCGTGGGCAGCCTCGCCCTCGTGGGGGTGCGCACGCGCGGGTTCCCTCTCGCCCGGCGCCTGGCCCGGCTGATCGCGGAGACCGTCGGGGCGGAGCCGGCGGTGGGCGCGCTCGACATCACGCTCTACCGCGACGACTTCACCACCCTCGCTCCCCAGCCCATCACCCGGGGGACGGACATCCTCTTCTCGATCGACGGGCGTACGGTGGTGCTCGTGGACGACGTCCTCTTCACCGGGAGGACGGTGCGGGCGGCCCTCGACCAGCTGATCGACTTCGGCCGGCCGGCGCGCATCGAGCTCGCGGTCCTCGTGGACCGCGGGCACCGGGAGCTGCCGATCCGGGCCGACTACGTCGGCCAGACCCTGACGACCTCCCGGCACGAGGCGGTGAAGGTGCTCGTACGCGAGGAGGACGGAGGAGACGAGATCGTCCTCGAGAAGCGTGCGCGGCGCGCGGCGAAGGCAACCGGGAAGCCCGCCAGGAAGACGGCTCGGAAGGCGTCCGGCAGGACGGCAAGGAAGGCAGCCCCGGCCGGGCGGCGCGCCAAGGCCGCCCGGGGCGCCCGGAGGAAGCGGTGAGCTTTCCCCATCGGCATCTGCTGGGCATCGAGCCCCTCGAGCCCTCGGACATCCAGACGATTCTCGACACCGCCGACGGCCTCAAGGAGATCCTGAACCGGCCCATCAAGAAGGTTCCTGCCCTGCGCGGCCGCACGGTGGTCAACCTCTTCTACGAGAGCTCGACCCGGACGCGGTCCTCCTTCGAGGTCGCGGAGCGGGTCCTGTCCGCGGACAGCCTGTCCATCGCCGCCGGGACCTCGAGCGTCACCAAGGGCGAGACCCTCCTCGACACCGCCAAGAACCTCGAGGCCATGAACCCCGACATGGTGATCATGCGCCACGCCTCCTCGGGAGCGCCGCACTTCCTGGCGCGGCACTGCCGCTTCGCGGTGGTCAACGCCGGCGACGGGGCCCACGAGCATCCCACCCAGGCCCTGCTCGACGCCCTCACCTTGCGCCAGCGCAAGGGCCGGCTCAAGGGCCTGCGAGTGGCGATCGTCGGGGACATCACCCACAGCCGAGTGGCCCGCTCGAATCTCTGGCTCCTGTCCAAGATGGGTGCCCAGGTCGTCCTCTGCGGGCCTCCGACGGTCATCCCCCTGGGAATCGAGGGCATCGCCCCCGTGACCTACCGGATCGAAGAGGCCATCGAGGGGGCGGACGCGATCATGATGCTCCGCATCCAGCTCGAGCGCATGAGCGGCGGGTTCCTCCCGACCCTTCGCGAGTACTTCCGGCGCTTCGGGCTCACCGAGGAGCGCGCCCACCGGGCGAAGAAGGACGTCCTCATCATGCACCCCGGTCCCCTCAACCGCGGGGTGGAGATCGCGAGCGAGGTGGCGGACGGGCCCTACTCGGTCATCCTCGACCAGGTGACGAACGGCGTGGCCGTCCGCATGGCCGTGCTCTACCTGCTCCTCGGAGGGAGCCCGGAGGCCGTGTCATGAGCCGGCTACTGCTCAAGGGCGGGCGGGTGATCGATCCCGCCCAGGGCGTCGACGCCACTCTCGACGTGCTCATCGCGGACGACACCGTCGCGGAGGTCGGACCTCGTCTCTCCTCGCGCGGCGCCCAGGTGCTCGAGGTGAAGGGCCTGGTGGTCTGCCCGGGCTTCATCGACATCCACACCCACCTTCGCGAGCCCGGGCAGGAGCACAAGGAGACCATCGCCACCGGCAGCCGGGCCGCGGCCGCGGGGGGCTTCAGCGCGGTCTGCGCCATGCCCAACACCGAGCCGGTGAACGACAACGAGGGCATCACGCGCCTGATCGTGGAGCGGGCCCGCAACGAGGCCGCGGTCCGCGTCTTCCCGATCGGGGCGATCACCCGGGGCTCGAAGGGGGACGAGCTCTCCGAGTTCGGCGACCTGCGCGAGGCCGGCTGCGTGGCCGTGTCCGACGACGGGAGACCGGTGGCGGAGGCCCGGGTGATGCGCCGGGCCCTCGAGTACGCGAAGGCCTTCGATCTGGTGGTGATCGACCACTGCGAGGAGCCGAGCCTGTCCGAGGAGACCTGCATGAACGAGGGCGCGGTGTCGACCCACCTCGGGTTGCGCGGCGAGCCGTGGGCGGGCGAGGCGATCATGGTCGAGCGCGACGTCCTCCTGGCCGAGCTCACCGGGGGGCGGCTGCACGTCGCGCACATCTCCACCTCCGCGTCGGTGGACGCGGTGAGGCGGGGCAAGGCACGCGGCGTCCGCGTCACCGCGGAGGTGACCCCGCACCACCTCTTCCTGACCGACGAGGCCGTCCGCGAGACGGGGTACGACACCGCTACGAAGATGAAGCCGCCTCTGCGGTCCGAGACCGACCGGCAGGCGGTGATCGCGGGTCTGCGAGACGGCACCATCGACTGCATCGCCACCGACCACGCCCCGCACCACGTGGACGACAAGAAGGTCGAGTTCGATCACGCCTCCAACGGCGTCGTCGGGCTGGAGACGGCGGTCGCCCTGTGCCTCGACCGGCTGGTGGGCAAGGACCTCCTCGACCTTCCCCAGCTGGTCACGGTGCTGTCCACCAACCCGGCGCGGGTCCTCCAGCTGCCCGGGGGCAGCCTGGCCCCGGGATCGCCCGGTGACGTGACCGTCCTGGACCTGGGCCGCAAGCGCCAGGTCGATCCCTCCCGCTTCCAGAGCAAGGGCCGGAACACCCCCTTCGGCGGCTGGATCCTCAAGGGGTGGCCGGTGGCGACGGTCGTGGGCGGGAAGCTCGCCTGGGACGACCTGCGCCCGTAGGCAGCTTGCCCGACCCCATCGCCGAGTACCACCGTCTCCTCGAGGCCGACCCTGCCGCGGCCGGCGAGCAGGCGCGTCGCCTGCGAGAGGCCTTCGCCCGCGAGGGCGTCACCTTCGACGGGGAGCCGATGCCGAGCTTCGTGCGTCCCCATTTCGTCCCCCGCGCCGACTGGGAAGCGCTCCGCGGGCAGGGTGTCCGGGTCCTGGAGATCGCGGCCCGGGCGGCGCGTGACGTGTTCGACGGCGACGTGGGACGGCTGTGCGAATTTCTCGGCACGCCCCCTTCGGAGGCGCGCTGGGTCGCCGTCGACCCCGGGCCCCCGGACGTGGTGCTCTCGCGTCTCGACGCCTTCGTGACCCCGGACGGGCCGCGGTTCATCGAGATCAACTCCGACGGCACGGCCGGCTTCGGCTACGGCGATCGCATGGCGCGGCTGTTCCAGGAGCTCCCGGTCTTCCGGGACTTCGCCCGTGGACTCCCGGTCTCCTACCAGCGCTCGGACGAGGCGCTGGTCCGGGCGGTCGTGGCCCGGCGTCGGTTCCCGGGTGGCGCCGGACGCCCCCGCGTCGCGATCATCGACTGGGCCGAGGTCAAGACCCGTCCGGACCAGGAGATTCTCCGGGAGACCTTCGCCGCCCGCGGGCTCGAGTGCGTTCTCGCCGACCCGCGAGAAGTCGACATCCGGGAGGGCCGGCTGCAGGCGGCGGGGGGACCCGTCGATCTCGTCTACTGCCGGGCGGTGCTCTCCCTGCTCGTCGAGCGGGAAGCGGAGGTGACGGCCTTCCTCCAGGCCTATCGCCGGCAGCTGTGCCCCTTCGTCAACTCCTTCCGGTGCCGCCTCTCGGAGGACAAGGCCTTCTTCGCGGTGCTCACCGACGAGACCTTTGCCCACCTGGTGAGCCCGGAGGAGACCGCGCTCCTGTCCCGTGCGCTACCCTGGACCCGTCGCGTGGCCGAGCGCCGGACGGTCAAGGCCGGGCGCGAGATCGACCTCTTGCCCTTCATCATCGAGAGCCGGGCGCACCTGGTCCTCAAGCCGTCGCACTCCTGGGGCGGGCGCTCGGTCTTCCTCGGCTCGGAGACGTCGCCCGACGAGTGGGAGGCCGCGGCCCTCGCCGGCCTCGACGCCCCCTGGGTCGTCCAGGAGCGCGTGGAGATCCCCGAGGAGCCCTTTCCCGTCATCGACGACGAGACCGGCGAGCTGACCTTCATCCCCCTGAAGGTGAACGCCAACCCGTTCTACGTCGCGGGCGAGGAGGCGGGGGCGGTGACCCGGGCCTCGCGGAGCTCGGTCATCAACGTCAGTGCCGGAGGCGGCAGCGTCCCGACGTTCGTGGTGGGCTAGCCTCCCTGAAGCACGTGGCGCACGGTGAAGCGCTACGGATGTTCACGGCGCGAGACCGAGGTCCGGGCCGCGGCCCGGCTCTCCCGCCCCGACGTCGTCGCTGGTGGCGGTGACCACGCGGTGGCCCGAGCCGACCTGGACCTGCTCGCGGATCTCGAGAGCGGCCGCGGTGGGCTCGGTGAAGACCGCCACCTGGTCCGGGACCCCCTGCGGCACCTCGTGGAGGTTGGCCACCGGCAGCACGAGGTGGGTGGCGAAGGCGCCGTTTCGGGCCACGATTCCCAGCACCGTCCGTCGCTCGCAATGGGTCGGTCGCCCCGTCCGGCAGGTGGGGCAGTCGCCACAGACCGCGTTGATCTCGCCCACGATGCGCCGACCCGTCCATCCCGGGGCGCCCGGAGCCGCCTCGACGACACCCACGAACTCGTGCCCCGGGACCCCGGTGTAGGGGGAGTAGCCCCGCACGAGCTCCAGGTCGGTGTTGCAGACCCCGGCGAGCCGCACCCTCACCATCGCCTCGCCGGGGGGCGGGTCCGGGCGGGCGGTGTCGTCTCGGAGGCGAAGCGCCCGGTCCTCGAGCCAGAGAGCGCGCATGGAGAAGCCCCAGTCTACCCGGACCGCGGGTGGGTGGGGTTCAGGGCTCGAGTGCGGCCAGGGCCTTCTTCCGGGCCGGCTCGAACTCGTCGCCGGGGCGCCACTCGGGAAGCGTGGGGGCCTCGGCGACCTTCACGCCCAGTGAGAAGAGGAGCCGGGCGTCCTCGACGGCCCCCGAGAGGTCCCACTGCGGGGTCATGTCGTCGCTCGGCTGATGGTAGTGGGCCTTCTCCCACGCCTCCTGCTGCTCCCGGGCCCAGCCCTCCGGTCTCCCCACCGCCTCGGTCCCGGCGTCGAGGTACACCCCGGGGACACCGATCCGGGCCAGGCTGAAATGGTCGGAGCGGTAGTAGGAGCCCTTGTCCGGAAAGGCCTCGGCACGGACCGTCCGGTCCTGGGTCTCGGCGATCGCCCGGATCCAGTCGTCCAGGCTCGACTTGCCGAGGCCCACCACCGCCACGTCCCGGGTCCGACCCCAGATGTTCATCCCGTCAATGTTGATGTTCGCGGCGAGACGTCCCGCCGGCGCCGGCGGGTTCCGGGCCAGGTACTTCGAGCCGAGGAGGCCCTGCTCCTCCGCGCCCACCGCGGCGAAGAGGATGCTGCGCCGGGGACGCTGCGGCAGCACGACGAAGGCCTCGGCGATCGCGAGCATCGTCGCCACCCCGGACGCGTTGTCGAGAGCGCCGCTGTAGATGGCCGCGGGCCCGCCCTCGGGGTCGGCCTTGATCCCGAGGTGGTCGTGGTGGGCGGTGTAGAGCACGGCCTCCCGCCTCGCGAGAGGATCGGATCCCGGCAGGCGAGCGATCACGTTGGCACTCTGCCGGCGCTCGACGGCGTTCTCCAGGAGCAGGCTCGTGGTGACGCCGAGGGGCACGGGTGAGAAGTCTCGACGCCGGGCCGCCTCGACGAGCGCGTCCAGCCGGTGTCCCCCGAGGTGGACGAGGCGGCGGGCGGCGTCCTCGGTCACCCAGGCCCGGACCGGGACCGCGGCCTCGCCCTCGGCCGGGAGGCTGAACTGCTCACCGGTCCACGAGCTCTGGACCACCGACCAGCCGTAGCCCGCCGACGGGGTCGTGTGGATGATGATGGCCCCCGCCGCTCCCTGCCGCGCGGCCATCTCGTACTTGTAGTCCCAGCGTCCGTAGTAGAGCCGGCGGCTCCCCTCGAACACCTGCGGATCGTCCTCGGGGTCGTTGTTCAAGAAGAGCAGGACCTTGCCTCGAAGGTCCATGTTCCCGAAGTCGTCCCACTGGTACTCGGGGGCCACGATCCCGTAGCCCACGAACACGATCTCGGCGTCGTCCACGCGGGCCACCGCGGACTGGACGCCCGAGGTGGCGATGTAGTCGTCGTAGAAGGCGAGATCCACGGCTTCGGCGCCGCGCCTGATCCGCAGCACCGGCGGGCATCGGGTGTCGACGGAGACCAGGTCGAAGGGCTGGAGCCAGCTCCCGTCCGGGGCGCCGGGCTCCAGGCCGATGGCCTCGAAGCGGGAAGCCACGTAGGCCTGGGCCAGTCGATCCCCTCGGGTCGCCGGTCCGCGGCCCTCGAGGAGGTCGCTGGCCAGGAACCGGATGTCGGCCCGCAGCCGGCGTTCCTGGATCGCGTCGGCCGCTGTCTTCTCTTCGTCCGTGAGGACCGCGGGTCGCAGGGCGGCCAGACCCGCCACGGTGAGGGTCGCCACGGTGGCCGCCAGGAGAAGTCTCATGATCCTCCTCGATGTCGCATTTTTCTCTGGACTGATCTCAAGTACCGTGTCATATTATGCGGCGTAAGCTGGCTTGGCAACAAGATTCTCAGCGAAATCCATCCTGAGCGAATGGCTGTCCCTCTACGGTTTCCGATCGGGGAGTGAACGATGTCGGTGGCCACCCTCAGCCTCGGTTCGACCTCGGCGGGCGCTCCCCCCCTGGTCTTCGTGCCGGGGGGACGGTTCCGGATGGGGTCGGATGACGGTCGTCCCGACGAATGGCCGGTTCACGACGCTCAGGTCCGGCCCGTCCGCATGGGCCGCGTGCCCGTCACCAACCTCGACTACGCCTGGTTCCTGGCCTCCGGGCGCGCGCCCGCGCCGCCGTGGTGGAAGGATGCGGGCTTCTGGGACCCGGAGCAGCCGGTGGTCGGGGTCACGTGGTTCGAGGCAATGTCGTACTGCGCCTGGCTCGGGGAGACGCTGGGGGGGCGGTGGCGCCTTCCCACCGAGGCCGAGTGGGAGCGGGCGGCCCGGGGTGGCCTCGAGGGGCAGCCGACCCCCTGGGGCCCCGAGGTGCCGTCCGACGAGATCCCCGCGCCGCCGGTGTCCGCTCCCTGGCCTGCAGGGCGGGGGACTCCCAACGGCTTCGGGCTCCTCGACATGGGGACGATCGTCCACGAGTGGTGCTTCGACTGGTACGCGGCGAACGCCTACCGGGCCACCCGCCGGTACGATCCGCGGGGCTCGGAGAAGGGTGAGCGACGCGTCAGCCGCGGCGGCTCGTGGCGCAGGGCCGGGTCGCTCGTGCCGCCGTCGACCCGCTCGAGCCAGCTGCCCCAGACGCGCCGGGCCGACTACGGCTTCCGCGTGGTCCGCGAGGTGCCGTGAGCGCACGCGCCGCGCCCGGGCCCCCAGGGGGCCTCGAACGCCGGCGGGCGCCGCGCGCCAACCCGGACGAGCTGGCCGAGCCGGTCTCCGTGGTCGGCGCCCGGCTCCTGGACATCAGCCGGGACGGCCTCCTGCTCGAGGCCCCGGTGCCGCTGGCCGCTCGATCGACCCTCCGGCTCCGCCTCGTCGTGGGCGGGGTCAAGGCCGAGCTCGAGACCCGGGTCACGAGCTCGCGGTGCCGCGCCCTCGACGGCCGCCGCCCCTGGGGGGTGGGCGTCGAGTTCGTCGACGTTCCCGCGGAGGTGCGTGCCCTTCTGATCCGGGCCCTGGGGACCTGGCGCGCCAGGCCGCGCAGCGCCTGACCCCCGCCCTAGGCGGGCCGCGGCCAGTGAGGCGGCCAGTCCCGGGGCGGCGGGTCGGGCCGGCGCCGCGCCCGCTCCAGGAGGTCCTCCCACGCCTTCCGCGTACGTTCCGGGGCGTACGCTCGGGCGATGTGCTCCCGGGCCCGCTCGCCGAGGGACCGGCGGGTCTCGGGCTCGGTGGCCAGGCGCAGGACCGCCCGGGTCACCCCCTCCTCCTCGTCCGCCACGTCGATCCGGACGACGGCGTCGTCCGGGAACTCGTTCTGGTGGGCGAGGTCCGAGATCACGGTCGGCCGGCCCTGGGCCAGGACGCGCAGCAGGGAGGCCGAGGTCTCGCGCGCCGTGGGGTACCGCAGCTGGACCACGACGTCCGCGGCCTCGACGTGCGCGGACAGCTCCTCGAGCGGCAGCCGCCCGGTGACGACGCTTCTCCCGGCGACGCCGGAGCGCTCGAGCAGCTTCGCGAGTCGGGCCGGGTCCGGTACGGGGCCGGCGAGGAGCAGGCGGAGAGACGGGTTCTCGGCCGCCGCCCGTCCCAGCGCCCGAGCCACCGTGCCGATCCGCTTCTCGGGGGTCAGGAGCCCGAAGGCCCCGACGACGACGTCGCCGCTCTCGAGGCCGAGCCGTTGCCTCAGGGCCTCGACCGCCGCCCGGCCCACCCGCTCGGCGCACACCGGCTGGGGGACGCGCACGACGTCGGCCCCCGGCACCTCCTCGCGCACCGCCTCGGCCATGAACTGGTTGTGCACGGCCACCGTCCGCGAGGCCTCCACCGGGATGCGGACCAGTGGGTAGGCGTACGGCAGCAGGTCGCCGACCGTGCCCTGCTGGACCTGGAAGAGTCGCTCTCCCCGCTCCGGGTAGGTGTAGACGAGCTCCTCGCGCCAGGCACGGAGCCAGGGCTGGGCCGCCTCCCGGGCCGCGCGGCTTGCCCGGATCGCGACGCCAGGCCTGCACCGGGTCGGCCTCGAGGAAGTGGGCGGCCCGCGAGTGGTGGAGCACGAGATCGTGCAGGACGAGCAGCCCCGGGACCCGGGACAGGTGCTCGTACAGGTACGCGTGGACGGGGTGATTGCCCATCTGGTAGACGGCGAGGTCGTAGGGGCGCGCCTGGTGTCGACCGGCGAAGTCGGCGACCGGGAGGACGCCGAGGTGGGGAGGCAGCCGGGCCCGGTCGACCTCCTCCTGATCGTGAAAGACGTCGGTCTCGTGCCGTCCCGCGAGCAACCCGAGCAGGTCCGCCGAGTAGTCCGCGATCCCGGTGACAGCGGGGGGGACGGGGGAGAAGAAGGCCAGGCGCACCGTGGCCGCGCTACCGATCGGCCCGCGGGGGAAGCGGGGTCCCCAGGGAGGTGCGCAGCCCGCGCACCTCCTCCGCCACGGCCTCCAGGCGCTCGCGGAGGGCGAGGAGGCCCTCCACGCGTCGGCCCAGCGACTCGAGGCGCCGGTCGAACGTCTCGAGCACGAGCTCCGACCGGGTCGTGGCGAGGGCGGAGGCCACGCGGTCCCGGGAGTCGACGAGCGGCTGCACGCGCTGGGCGTACCGCACCAGCGCGCTCGCGAGCTCCCGGATGTGCGCGTGCAGGTGATCGAGGGGACCGAGATGGGCGTTCAGCAGCTGGACGAGGGTGGCGTTGAACTCGGACTGCCTCTCCAGGGCGGGGGCGACGGCCTCCCAGGCCCGCTGCCGGAGCGCCCCTCCCAGGCCGCCGCCCGCGGGGGGTGGCGGCATCTCCCACAGGGTGTTGAGCCGCTCGAGCCTTGCCCGGACCTCCGGCGCCGCTTCCGACGGGAGCCGGAAGGTGGCGAGGCGGTCGAGGGCCGCCAGCACCTCCGAATAGGCCCCCTCCTCCTCGTCCAGGCGTGCCCGCAGCTCCTCGAGGGCCGCGTGCTCGTGCTCCGGAGGCACCCCGACGCCTACCTGGCGGCGCGCGCGGCCAGGAAGGCCAGCACGATCTCGTCCAGGGAGAGGTCCTCGACCACGCCCTCCTCGGCCGCCGGGGCGAAGACCCCCCGCTTGACCTCGAGGATCATCGTGTTGTGCTGCTCCTCCATCAGGCGGGAGATCGCCTGCTCGTGGACCGGCCCCTCCCCGGTGAGCTCGGCGTAGGGCAGCCGGCGCGAGGCCAGGATCTCGCCGCCGCGGTAGATCAGGGTCTCGATCAGCGGGTTGACCTCGCCCTTGTCCTCGGTCTGCACGTGGTAGACCAAGCCCCGGTACTTCACGTCCGAGTTGAAGCCGGTGATCACGGCCCGATTTTGACCCGTGGCGAGGGGCCAAGGCAACCGCTTCCGCCGGCTCGCCGCCGGGCGTGTGGTACGGTGTCGGGACCGACGCCCGGAAGAGAGCGACGACCCGGTACCCGATGACGAGCTCGACCGACGGACAGGACGAAGACGGCCCGGTCCCGTTCTTCCGGACCTGGCCGGCGCTCTACGCCTCCGTCGTCGTCTGTGCGCTGGTGGTCATGGCTCTCGTGGCGCTCTTCTCCCGGTGGCCCTATTGAGCGGGCATCTGGCCACCCTGGCCCGCGCGGACTGGATCGTCCTGGTCGCCTACCTCGTCGCCATCGTGGGCTTCGGCCTATGGATGGGGCGCGGCAACCGCCGGGTCGACGACTTCTTCCTCGCCGGGCGGGAGATGCGCTGGTGGGCGGCCGGCCTCTCGGTCATGGCCACCCAGGTCAGCGCCATCACCTTCGTCGGCACCACCGGCCAGGCCTACACGAAGGGTATGAGCTTCCTCGCCTTCTACTTCGGGCTGCCCTTCGCCATGGTGGTCCTGAGCCTCACCCTCGTGCCCTTCTTCTACCGATCGGGTGTCTTCACCGCATATCAGTACCTCGAGCGCCGTTTCGACGCCCGAACGCGTACGCTGGCGAGCGTGCTCTTCCTCCTCTCCCGGGGACTGGGCGTGGGGGTGGCCCTCTACGCCCCTTCCCTCGTGCTCTCGGTCGTGCTGGGCTGGAGCGAGGCCACCACGATCCTGCTCATGGGGGGCACGACCATCGCCTACGTCGCCTACGGCGGCAACCGCTCGGTGATCTGGACCGACGTCGTCCAGATGGCCCTCATCTGGTTCGGGATCTTCCTGTGCGTCGGCGTGGCCGTCAGCCGCCTGCCCGAGGGGTTCGCCCTGCGCGACGGCCTGGCCCTCGCCCAGGCCACCGGGCGTCTCGAGACCGTGGATCTCTCGTTCGACCTCACCCGGCCCTACACCGTCTGGAGCGGGCTCATCGGAGGCATGTTCCTGGCCATGGGCTACTTCGGCTGCGACCAGAGCCAGGTGCAGCGCTACCTCTCCGGGCGCAGCCTGACCGAGAGCCGGCTGTCCCTGCTCCTCAACGCCTTCCTCAAGGTCCCCATGCAGTTCCTGATCCTGCTCACCGGGGTCCTGGTCTTCGTCTTCTTCCACTTCCACACCCCACCGCTGCTGTGGAACCGGGCCGAGCTCGCCCGGGTCGAGCGGGCGGCACCGGCCACGGAGCTCGCCCGGGTCCGCGACCAGTTCGAGGCCGCGCACGGCGAGCGAAGGCGGGCGGCGGAGGCGTTCGCCACGGTGCGTCGGGAGGGGGGTGACGTTGGCCGGGCCCGAGACGGCTACCTGCAGGCCGGGCGGAGGGTGGCGGCCGCGGAGGCCGAGGCGCGCCGGCTCGCGGAGACGGTCACCGGTGAGCCCTACGACGACACGAACTACATCTTCCCCTCCTACATCGTCTCCCAGCTCGCCGGGGGGCTCGCCGGGCTGGTCATCGCCGTGATCTTCGCGGCCGCGATGTCCTCGCTCTCCGGGGAGTTCAACTCCCTCGCCACCACCACCCTCGTCGACTTCTACCGGCGCTTCGTGAAGACGAGCGCGAGCGACGCGCACTATCTCGCCGTCTCCCGTCTGTTCACCGCGGGCTGGGGAGCCTTCGCGTGCTTCGTGGCCCTGGAGACGGGACGCCTGGGCTCGGCAATCGAGGTGGTGAACAAGTTCGGGTCGTACTTCTACGGCTCGATCCTGGGGGTCTTCGGTCTCGCCGTCCTCACGCCGCGAGCCACGGCCCGGGGGGCCTTCTACGGCCTGCTCGCGGGGATGACCGCGGTCTTCCTCGTTTCCCGGTTCACGGGCATCGCCTTCCTCTGGTACAACGTGGTGGGGGCGGTGACGGTCTTCCTGGTGGGCCTCCTGATCACTGCCGTGGCGCCGGGGGCCCGTCCCGCCGGTGCGCGCTGAGGTGTCCGTGATGTCGCGCAAGAGACTCCCCTCCTCGCCCGCCGGAGCGTCCCTGGACGCCGCGGACGAGGATCTCGTCCGCCTCTTCGACGAGGAGATGGAGGAGGCCCGGCGCCGGGCGGGCTCCCTGTTCGGCTGCGGTCCGGGCCGAACCGACTGCTGCCGCGGCCTGTTTCCCATCAACCTGCTCGACGCCCGGCGGCTGCAACGGGGGATGATCGCGCTCGAGGCCCGCGACCCCGGCCGCGCCGCGGCGGTCCGACGCCGGGCCCGCCGGGCGGTCCGGCGCCTGGCTCGCGACTTCCCCGGCGATGCCCGCACCGGGCTCTTCGGGGGGGACGAGGAGGCGGAGGAGGGCTTCTGTGCCCGTCACGGCGCCCGGCGGTGCCCGGCCCTGGACGGCCCGACCGGTCGGTGCGACGTCTACGAGTGGCGACCCCTGGCCTGTCGGTCGATGGGTCCCCCGGTGCGCCTCGGGGGCATCGACCTCTCGCCGTGTCCCTACTGCTTCGGGCCGGCCACGTCCGAGGACGTCGAGCGGTGCCGCGCCGTGCCCGACCCCGAGGGTCTCGAGAACGGGCTTCTCGACGCCCTCGAGGCCCGGGAGGACCGAACGGGGGAAACGGTCATCCCCTTTGCCCTTCTCGGCCTGCCGCCGGCCCGCCGCTGAAGGGGCCCACGACCCCCTCCGACCCGCAAGAGCTGCGTCTTCCCCAAGCCCGACGCATCGGCTGCGCGTCCTCGCGGCTCCCCCGACCTAGAGCGTTCGCTCCATTTGTCAGAGCGAACGTCACTTGCGCCAGAAGCCCATTCTTCTCTAAACTTGGAACAGAAGTTGAAATCGGATTTCAAGATGGCCGACGCCTTCACCGCGATCTCACCGGACCAGACCACGGGGGAGGTCCGCCCCGCGCCCGGGCGGCCGGGCCGCGTCATCCTCCTGGGCAACCCCAACGTCGGCAAGAGCGTTCTCTTCAACGCGCTGACCGGGCTGCGGGCCATCGTGTCGAACTACCCCGGCACCACCGTCGAGGTGGCCCGGGGACGGCTCGCGGGAACCGACACCGAGGTCATCGACTCCCCGGGACTCAACTCGATCCTGCCTCTGAGCGAGGACGAGCGGGTGACCTGGGACCTGGTGCGCCGGGCGCGGGACGAGCCGGGGGCGGTGGTCGTTCAGGTCGCCGACGCCAAGAACCTCCGCCGGGCGCTCCTGCTCACGCTCCAGCTCGGACAGCTCGAGGTGCCGAGCGTCCTCGTCCTCAACATGAGCGACGAGGCGGAGGCGCGGGGGATCCGGATCGACACGGGCGGGCTGGAGGAGGCCCTCGGCATCCCTGTGCGCACCACGGTGGCCACGAAGGGCCTGGGGGTCGACGAGGTCCAGGCCGCCCTCACCGCCGCGCGCTGGCCCCGCAACCACCTGCCGCTTCCCGAGGACGTCGCCGGCCCGGCCCTCGAGCTGCTGACGAACGGCGGGTCCACGAGGCCCCCCGATCCCACCTTGCACGCGCGCTATCACGAGGCCCTCCTCGTCCACGCCGAGAGCCTGGCCCGGCGGTTCGCCACCGACGCGGAGCCGGCCTCGAAGGCCCTCTCCCGCCGTCTGGGCCGCCTGGCCGTCCACCCGTTGTGGGGCTGGCCCATCCTCGCCGCCGTGCTCGTCGCGCTCTACGAGTTCGTCGGCGTCTTCGGGGCCGGGACCCTGGTGGACCTCTTCGAGACAGGGGTGTTCGCCGGCCACCTCAGCCCCTGGGCCACGGCGCTGTTCGGCCTCGTGCCCTGGGCGCCGGTCCGCGATCTGTTCGTCGGGGAGTACGGCCTGATCACCATGGGCCTGTCGTACGGCCTGGCCATCGTGCTCCCCATCGTGGCCACCTTCTTCACGGCCTTCGCGATCCTCGAAGACTCCGGCTACCTCCCGCGCCTGGCCGTCATGAGCGACCGGGTCTTCCGGGTCATGGGTCTCAACGGCAAGGCGGTGCTGCCCATGGTCCTGGGCCTGGGCTGCGACACCATGGCCACCCTGACCACCCGCATCCTGTCCACGCGCAAGGAGCGGCTGCTGGCCACGCTGCTGCTGGCGCTGGGCATCCCCTGCTCGGCACAGCTGGGTGTCATCCTGGCCATGCTGGCCGTGGTCCCACCCCAGGCGGCGGCCATCTGGTTCCTGGCGGTGGCGGGCGTGATGGTGACCGTGGGCTGGCTCGCGGCCCGCGTGCTGCCCGGCGAGCGGGGGGACTTCGTCGTCGAGCTGCCGCCGATGCGGCTGCCCGCGCTGGGCAACGTGCTCTCGAAGACGCTGGCCCGGGTGGAGTGGTACCTGAAGGAGGCCCTGCCGCTGTTCCTCCTGGGCACCCTCGTCCTGTTCACTCTCGACCGCCTGCGCCTCCTCGACGGCGTGATCCGGGCGGGAAGGCCGCTCGTCACCGGCATCCTCGGGCTGCCGGAGGAGGCGTCATCGGCGTTCCTGATCGGCTTCCTGCGGCGCGACTTCGCGGCGACCCGGCTGTTCGACATGTCGCGTGCCGGGGCCCTCGACGTGGTGCAGCTCGTGGTGGCGATGGTCACCATCACCCTCTTCATCCCCTGCATCGCCAACGTCTTCATCATCGCCAAGGAGCGCGGGTGGAAGACGGCCGCGGCCATGGCCGCCTTCATCTTCCCGGTGGCCTTCGCGGTGGGGGGGCTGGTGCGCGTGCTGATGCTGGGCCTGGGGTTCGGGGGGGCGAGTTGACCACGTTGCTGCCCCTGGCCGCCGACGTCGCCGCCTCCGTCACCTGCCCGCTCTGCGGACTGCAGTACACGCCCGGCGGCGCCACCTGCAAGGAGCACGGCTGTCCGCTCTCCTTCGGGACGTGCGCGACGCGCCACTGTCCGCGCTGTGGCTACACGATCCCCGACGAGGAGCGCAGCGTCGCCGTCCGGCTCTTGCGGAGGCTCCTCGGCCGTCGCGAGCCGATGGTCGCGGGAAGCCTGGCCGAGCTCCCTGCCGGAGGGCGGGGGGTGGTCTCGCGCCTGGAGGGCGACCCGGAGCTGCTCTCCCGTCTGACCGCCCAGGGCGTGGCGCCGGGGGTGAGAGTCCTCCTCCTGCAGCGCAGCCCCACCTTCGTCATCGAGATGGGCGAGACCACGATCGCCGTGGAGCGCCGCGTCGCCCAGGCCATCCGGCTCCGGCCCGAGGGGCTCCGGTAGTCCGACCCGCGTCCGCGGCCGCGGGAGCTAGAACGACTCGCCCTCGAGCGCGAGCAGGTCGCCCACGACCAGCGGCTCGCGGGTCACGAAGCCCTCCCCGTAGGTCACGCCGATGCGCTGCCCGTGCCGCCGTCCCGCCAGCTCCACCCTCTCGCGGTAGAGGTCGAGCGGGAGCTTCCGGCTCTCGCCCAGGGGCGGCGTCCACTGGCTTTCGTAGGCGGCGATGGCCCGGAGCTTGGTCTCCCAGACCGGGGTGACGTCGACCACGAACGAGGGCCGGATGTCGGTCGCCTCGGTCATGGTCACCGCGTAGCCCAGCTTGCGCGGACGCCACGCCGCCCCGAGGTCGGGACGGTAGTTCCGCAGTCCCGAGAAGAAGCAGGCGTCGTAGACGATGCGGCTCGCGGCGGCGTGATCGGGGTGCCGCTGCTCCCAGTGCTGGGCCAGGACCACCCGGGGCCGCAGCCGCCGGACGACGGCGACGACGGCGTCCCGCTGCTCGGGGATCGGCTGCAGGCCGCCGTCGGGCAGGGCCAGGGTCTCGCGGTGTGCGGCGCCGAGGACGCGGGCGGCGGCCCGCGCCTCCTCGGCCCGGCTCTCGGGGGTGCCGCGGCTGCCGCTCTCCCCCCGGGTGAGGTCCAGCAGGGCGACGCGCCGTCGGCGCGCCGTCTCCACGGCGACGGTGCCCCCCATGACCAGCTCGACGTCGTCGGGGTGGGCCCCGACGGCGAGGATGTCGAAGGCGTCCATACCCGATTCTACCGGACCACGGACGCCTTCTCGGGGGCCGGGGCGGCTCTGCCGACCTCAGCGACCCAGGACGCGGGCGTAGACCGCCTCGTACTGGCTCACGACGCGCTCGGCGTCGAAGAGGGACTCCACGCGGTGGCGCGCCGCTTCCCCCATCTCGCGTCGCCGCTCGTCGTCCTTGAGGATCTCGATCGTTCGCTCGGCCATGCCCTCGACGTCACCCACGGGCAGGAGATAGCCGCTCTCGGCGTGCCGCACGACCTCGGGGAGGCCCCCGGCGTCGGAGCCGACGACGGGGACCCCGCAGGCCATGGCCTCGAGGGCGGACAGCCCGAAGGACTCGAGCTCCGAGGGCAGGAGGAAGACGTCCGCCATCCCGGCGATCTGGGCGATCTCCCGGCGCGTGCCGAGGAAGCGGATGCGGTCGAGCACCCCCAGGCGACGGGCAAGGGCCTGGGCGGAGGATCGCTCCGGGCCCTCACCCACCATCAGCAGGACCGCGTCGGCCTCGCGGGTCACCTTCTCGAAGATCCTCACCGTGTCCAGGATCCGCTTGACCGGCCGGAAATTCGACACGTGGAGGAGGACCTTCTGCCCTGGCTCGGCGAAGGCCGAGCGGTCGGGTCGTTCCACCGGGTACTGCTCGAGGTCGACGAAGTTGGGGATGACGTCGATCGGCTCGTCGATCCCGAACTCCTCCACGGTCATGCGCCGCAGGAACTCCGAGACCGCGGTCACGCCGTCGGAGCGCTCGATGCCGAAGCGGGTGATCTCGAAGAAGGAGTGGTCCTGCCCGACGATCGTGATGTCGGTCCCGTGGAGGGTGGTCACCATCCGGGGGGCGCCCTCGCCCAGCATCTGCTGGGCGAGGAAGCCGGCGATGGCGTGGGGGATGGCGTAGTGCACGTGGAACAGCTCGATCCCGTGCTCACGCACCGCCTCCGCCATCTTGGCGGCGAGGGCGAGATCGTGGGGGGGGTACTCGAAGAGGGGGTAGGACGAGACGTCCACCTCGTGGAAGCAGATGTTCTGCTGGAAGTCGCCGAACCGGAAAGGAAGTCGATACGAGATGACGTGCACCTCGTGCCCCCGGCCCGCCATCTGCTTGCCGAGCTCGGCGGCGACGGCTCCGGAGCCCCCGACGGTGGGATAGCAGACGATTCCCAGTCTCATAGGCGAACCACCTGGTGACCACGGGCGAGGGGGTCGACCCGCTCCTGCAGCTCGTCGACGAGGGCGAGCCCGTGTCGCGCGAGGGCGCCGAGGAACCCGAGACCCCGCTCCTGGAACGCCCCGCCGGGAAAGAGCGCGTCGCGCGTGCGCCGCAGTCGGGCGACGCGCCCCTGATCGCGCTTCTTGAGGGCCCGCATCGCCTTCTCGTGGAGCCCATCGACCTGGTGCAGCGTTCGTCCACGGGCCGACGCCGCGGCCCCCCTCAGGGTCGGGTCGAGGGCGCCCAGGGTCTTCTCGACCTCGCCCATCTCCCGCTCGATCGACTGTCGCGTCCGGGCGAAGGCGGCCTCCACTTCCGGATAGGCCTCGCGGGCCCACCGGGCCACGATCGCCTCGGGGTCCTCCGCGAGGTCGGGGAGGGAGAGCCCCTCGGCCTCCATGGCTCGTGCCTGCGCCGCCTCCACGAGGGTGACGCTGGGGCGGGGGACGAGGGCCGGTCGGGGCACGGCGAAGTGGGTGTACACCGACCCGATCTGCGCGTGGTAGGCGATCTCCGCCGGGCCGCCCACGTAAGCGGCGGTGGGAAGCATGACGTCCTGAGCCAACGGTCGGAGAAGCGCGTTCGGGCTCCAGCGCTCGGGCTCGACCTCGATGGAACGCAGCGCGTCTGGTCTCGTCATGCGGGTCCCGGTCCCCCGGATCTCGAGCCCGGCCTCCTCCAGACCCACCGCGTGCCGCTCCCCCTCCGCGAGCACGAAGACGTTGAGGAAGCCCTCGCGCACCGGCACCTGCTGGTGGTACCCGGCATCGAGCAGGGCCCGACCGGTCTCGAGGGCGAGGCGCGAGGTCGGAGAGGACTCCTCCACCTCGCGGGCGAGAACGGGCGAGACCACGGTCTTGAGGGCGGGATCGGAGGGGTCGAGCACCACGAGATCGGGGAGCACGCGGGAGAGCAGACGGGCGAAGGCCCCGGACAGCGTCTCACCGGGCCGGTAGCACTCCGCCACCATCGTCGCGACGCCCTCGTGGCTCGGGCTGGCGGGGAGCGCCTCGCCCAGGTCGGCCACGAGCCGGGTGATCGTGTCGTCCAGGACGATCTGGAAGGCCGGTCGCCCCACCGGCTCCTCGTGCGGTGAGTAGCGCAGGTGGCGGATCGCTCCGTCCTGGTCGAGAACGCAGACGGTGCGGACCTCGGCGAAGTCGTGGTCGTCGGAGGCCACCCAGAAGACCGGGACCACGGGCCGACCGCACCGCTCGGCGAGCCGGCGCGCGATCCCGAGCGTGGCCAGCGCCTTGTGGAGGACGAAGAGAGGACCCCCGAACAGGCCCGCCTGCTGGCCCGTGACCACCGCCACCGCCTCCGGATCCCCGAGCGCGCGCGCGGACTCGGCGGCTCGCGCCGCCCCCCGCTCTCGCTGCTGCCGCGCGAGGGCCTCGGACACCTGTCTCCCCGCCCGCGGGAGGGTCACCGCCCGATCCGCAGCTCTGGCCAGGACGTCCAGGTCGAGGCCGACCTCGCCGAGGAAAGGGGCTGCGAGGGGCCGCCCGGCCAGGTAGTCGAGGTAGAGCGGGCTCAGGGGCTGGTGGAACGCCTCGAAGGGGAGCACCAGGGCGGGGTCGCGGGGCATGGGACGGCGGGGATTCTACCACAGCAGTCCCGCAACCCGTTAATAAAACGTGACTTGTGAGGCTTGCTCGTTGACACCTGCCGAGCCGCGATGCTACATTTGATAGGTTCGGGGAGGGGTGCGTCCCTTCGACCCGAGAGCGGGGTGATGAGCAAGAAGAGCCACGCGGCCGAGGTGACGCCGCCGTCGATCGGACGCTACGAGATCACCGGCACCCTCGGCCACGGGGCCATGGGGGCCGTGTACCGGGCCTTCGATCCCCTCATCAAGCGCCCCCTCGCGATCAAGACGATCCGCCTCGACGAGACCCGGCAGAGCCCTCAGCACCAGGAGTTCCGCCGGCGCTTCTACCAGGAGGCGCGCATCTCCGGAACGCTGTCCCATCCGAACATCGTCACCCTCTTCGACATCGGCGAGGACAACGGCGCACCCTTCCTGGCCATGGAGTACGTGGAGGGCCAGACGATCTCCGCCCTGCTCGAGAAGGGGACCCGCTTCGCGCCCGAGAGGGTCGTCTCGATCGCGAGCCAGGTCGCGGCGGCGCTCGACTACGCCCACTCTCGCGGGGTCGTGCACCGGGACATCAAGCCCTCCAACCTGATCATCCAGGACGACGACACGGTCAAGGTGACCGACTTCGGCATCGCCAAGCTGATCGACACCGAGATCACCCATGCGGGAACGCTCCTCGGAACTCCCTCCTACATGTCCCCCGAGCAGGCGATGGGAGAGAGGCTCGACGGCCGGAGCGACATCTTCTCCCTCGGCGTCTGCGCCTTCGAGATGCTCTCCGGGCAGCAGCCGTTCCCCGGGACCAACGTGACCTCGATCCTCTACAAGCTCGTTCACGTGGATCCCATCGAGCCTGCCGGTCTCGAGATGAGCGGCCTGATACCCGACAGGTGGCGCGAGGTCTTTCGCAAGGTCCTGGCCAAGAAGCGCGAGGATCGCTACGCGACGGCGAGCGAGTTCGTCCGGGACCTCGAGTACTGCCTCGGCTCGTGGTTCAGCGGCCTGGGCGAGGACGACCTCGCGTTCGCGGCCGACGAGGAGCAGACCGTGACGGTCTCCGTGGGCGCCGTGCCCTCCCCTGTGGGCGGAGACGCCGTGGCCCGGGAGCGGGCGAGGGAGACACCGGCGCGACCGCTCGAAGACAACGGGCCGGCCGATACGGTGGCCCTGCCGGCTCCCCCCGGCGTGCCGACGGCGCGAGCGAAGCCTGACGACTCCGCCACCGTCCGGCTGAAGGGCGTGGCGGTCACCGCGCCCGAGGCGACCGAGACCCTGGTCGTTCCCGCCTCCGATCTGCCCGGGGCCGGCGGGCCCGCGCCGACGGGGCTGCCGGGTGCCGAGGCGGCGGTCGCGCCGTCGCGACCAGGGCCCCACGGGGCCGCCCCCCTCCCCCGGCGTCGGTCGCTGCCCCCGGGCTGGACCCTCGCCGGGGCGGTGGGCCTGTTCGCGATCGCCGCCCTCGTGGCGGGATGGATGCTGTGGTCGCGGGGTGCGGCCCCGGTGGCGCCCGCGGAGGCCGTGCCCACGCCCGCGGCGCTCGTCGCCGAGACCCCGCCGCCTCTGGTCCCCACGTCCGGGGTCCTCCGCATCGTGAGCGAACCGGACGGCGCCAGCGTCCGGCTGAACGGTGAGGACCGCGGGCGGACGCCACTGGAGCTGGAGGAGATCCCCTTCGGGACGCACGAGGTCCGACTGGAGCTGAAGGGCTACCGGCGCCAGGATCACGAGGTGTCGCTCTCCGCCGACGATGCCGTCGCCGAGCTGAAGGCCACGCTCGTGCGGCGCCCTCCTCCGAGCCTGGGCACCGCCCGCTTCGTCTCGGTGCCGCCGGGGGGCGAGGTGTCGGTGGACGGCGAGAGCGTGGGAAGCGCTCCCGTCGACGGCGTGCGACTGCTTCCCGGAAAGCACCGGGTGGAGGTGACCCTCGAGGGACACGAGCCGTGGTCCGGCAGCGTCGAGATCGCCGCCGGTCGTCCGGCGACCCTGGAGGCAGAGCTGGTGCCTCTTCCTCCCAGGGTCTCCGCTCCTCCCACGCCGGAGCCGGTGGACACGGCGAGGGTCTACGAGAACAAGCACGGGCAGGTGGATCGCACTGCCAGAAGACGGTCCGGCAGCTCGCCCTCCTACCCGTCCGACCGGGCCCCGCGCCTCAAGTCGGGGGAGCGCGTCTCGGTCACCGTGAGCTTCCTCGTCTCGGAGACGGGCGAGGTCGGGGACGTCGAGGTGACGGAGTCCGCGGGCAAGACGATCGACGAGGTGGTGGTCTCTGCCGTCCGCACGTGGCGGTACGAGCCCGCCACGATACAGGACGTCCCGGTCAAGGTGCGCGTCCTCTTTCGGCAGACGTTCCTCGGGGGCTAGCGACGAAGGTGGCGAAGCTCATCATCAATCCGAACGCCGCCAACCGGCGGGAGATCGATCTCTCCCGGGACGTCATCCTCACGATCGGCCGCGACCCCTCGAACGACCTGGTGCTTCCCGACGCCATGGTCTCGCGGCGCCACGCGGTGGTCGAGCAGCGCGGGAGCCAGTTCTTCCTGCGCGACTGCAACTCCGCCAATGGCTCGGTGGTCAACGGAGACCGGGTCAGCGAGCGGGGGCTGCGTGACGGCGACCTCGTCGCGATCGGCAGCACGCGCCTGCTGTTCCGCGAGGAGCCCTCGGAGCCGGGGGCCAAGGTCGTGCCGCACCCTTCGGCGGCGCCGCTGCAGTGCCCCGCCTGCGGGGCCGATTACCGGCGGGGCGACCTCTTCTGTCGTGAGTGCGGCGGCCAGGTGGCCCAGCCCAGCGGCCCCCCCAAGACGGTCTGCTCCTCGTGCGGCACGGCAGTGCCCCTGCCTGCGCGATTCTGCAACTTCTGCGGGGGAGCCCTCGGCGAGGAGGCGGCGGGAGAGGCCGAAGCCCCGGCGGCACCGAGCGCGCCCGGGCCGCCGGGGGCCGCGGACGGGCCGCCGTCCCGGGAGGACACCCGGCCCGTGCCCGTCCCGCGCCCTGAGTCCCGCCCCCCGGTCGCCTCACGCTCGGCCTCGCCCGCCGCCTCGGCCTCGGGAGCCCGGCCGCTGCCGGCCGGGCGCCCTCGCTTGTCCGAGCCCGCGCTTCGGACGGAGACGCCCACCCCGCGCCCGTCGCGGCGGCCGATTCCCCGGCGGGGCTCCCCGCCCCCCCGTCGGGCCGTGCCCGAGGAGCTGGAGGCGGGATTCGGCCGCCGGCTGGCGGCGGGGGTCGTGGACGCGTTGTTCCTGCTGTCGGGCCAGGCGATCATGCTGGCCCCGGTCGGCTACTACTGGTGGTCCCACGAGATGCCGCCCCTGTCGGACGACATTCCCCTCTTCCCGATCCTCGCCAGCATCGCCCTGGTGACGCTGGCCGCCCTCCTCGGGGCCCTCTATCACGTGTACTCCTGGGGGATCCGGGGAACCTCTCCGGGCAAGGAGCTGCTGGACCTGAGGGTCGAGTCCGACGACGGCGTCTGTCCCATCGGACTCGACCGGGCCGGCCTTCGCCTGCTCGGCTACCTGCTGTCGGCGGCGAGCCTCGGGATCGGCTTCTTCATGATCGCCTCCGGAGGACTGGGCCTGCACGATCGGATCGCGGGAACCCGCGTGGTGCGCGGGAGTCGCCTGTGACCCTCGACGGGGGCGGGGCCGAGGTCGGTTCCGCCCTGGCCGACGGCGCCACCGTGGTCCCGCGGGCGCGCCGGGCGCGCACCTCCCTCTGGCGTGCGTTCTGGGAGCTGCTGCACGATCTCTCCGTCGCCGTTCTCTTCTGCTTCTTCCTCATCACCTTCGTGGCCCAGGCGTTTCGGGTGCAGGGAACGAGCATGGAACCCCTTCTCGGAGACGGGGATCGCATCGTCGTGAACAAGCTCGTCTATCGCCTCGGGCCCATCGAGCGTGGGGACGTGGTGGTCTTCTGGTACCCGCGAGACGCGTCGGTCTCCTTCATCAAGCGGGTGGTGGGGCGACCCGGCGACCGCGTGGGGATCCGCGCGGGGCGCGTCTACGTCAACGGAGAGCCCCTGAGCGAGGCCTATCTGCCGGAGGCCTTCCGGGACACGGACAACCACCCCGCGATCGACGTTCGGCCCGGGTACTACTTCGTGCTGGGCGACCATCGACGCAGCAGCAACGACTCCCGGAGCTGGGGCCAGGTGCCCGAGAAGTACATCTACGGGCGCGCGGCCTTCCGCTTCTGGCCGCTTGGCCAGATCGGGCCGATCCGCTGATCGCCGCGGGAATGACAGGGGCACCCGTCGCGGATAAGCTAGCCGGGACGGCTCATGGGCACCGCCCGCGCCGGACGTCGTGGTGAGCGGTGCGACCCGAGGCTTCGACATGTCCATGGATTCGGTGCAGGAGAAGACGGGGGTGCGCGCGCGAGCCGTGCTCGCCCTCGAGGACGGAACCGTCTTCGAGGGGATATCCTTCGGGCACCGGGGCGAGGTGACGGGGGAGGTGGTCTTCAACACCGCCCTCTGTGGATACCAGGAGGTCCTCACCGACCCTTCATACGCCAGCCAGATCGTCACCATGACGTACCCGCACATCGGGAACTACGGGGTCAACCCCGAGGACGTCGAGTCGGCGCGTCCCCAGGTGGCGGGCTTCGTGGTGCGGGAGGCGGCGACGGTGGTCTCGTCGTGGCGCGCCTCCGGCATGCTGGACCGCTACCTCGATGATCACGGCATCGTCGGGATCAGCGAGATCGACACCCGCGCCCTCACCCGCCACCTGCGCACCCACGGGGCGAAGAGAGGGGTCATCTCCGCCGTGGAGCTCGACCACGAGACCCTGGTGGACCGTGCCCGAGCCTCGCGCTCGATGGTGGGCCTGGACCTGGCGCGGGAGGTGACCTGCGAGGCGCCCTGGACGTTCGAGGCGGGCAGCGAGGGGGTCTCGGCCGCGCCCCACCTCGTTCCGGTCCTTCGGGGACGGCGGCCGGAAGGCGGGGAAGGGAAGGAGCCACCGTTCCACGTGGTGGCCTACGACTTCGGGTTGAAGCGGAACATCCTCCGCAACCTGACCGCGGCCGGGTGCGCGGTGACGGTGGTCCCTGCGCACACCACCGCCGCCGAGGCATTCGAGCTGAAGCCCGACGGGATCTTCATGTCGAACGGCCCGGGGGACCCCGAGCCGGTCACCTACGGGATCGAGGCCGCCAGGAGCTTCCTCGACCGCCTCCCCGTCTTCGGCATCTGCCTGGGTCACCAGATCATGGGTCTCGCCTGCGGGGGCAGGACCTTCAAGCTGAAGTTCGGCCACCGGGGCGCCAACCACCCGGTGAAGAACCTCGAGACGGGACAGGTGGAGATCACCTCGCAGAACCACGGGTTCTGCCTGGAGCCGGACCTCTTCGAGAACCCGGACCTGGTGCAGACCCACGTCAACCTCAACGACGGGACGGTCGAGGGCTTCCGCCACCGGGAGCGGCCGGTCCTCTCCGTCCAGTATCACCCCGAAGCCAGCCCTGGCCCCCACGACAGCCACTATCTCTTCGAGGAGTTCGTCTCGATGATGCGCGCGCACCGGAACACCTGAGATGCCGAAGGACCCCTCCATCAAGTCTGTCCTTGTGATCGGCTCCGGTCCCATCGTGATCGGGCAGGCCTGCGAGTTCGACTACTCCGGGACCCAGGCCGTGAAGGTTCTCCGCAAGGAGGGCATCCGGGTCTCGCTGGTGAACTCCAACCCGGCCACCATCATGACCGACCCCGAGTACGCGGACCGCACCTACATCGAGCCGCTCACCCCGGAGGCGGTCGAGACGGTCCTGGAGCGGGAGCGCCCGGACGCCCTCCTGCCCACGGTGGGGGGGCAGACCGCCCTCAACCTCGCGGTCGAGCTCGCGCGTCGCGGCGTGCTCGACCGGCTCGGCGTGCGCCTCATCGGAGCCAGCCGCCGGGCGGTGGAGGTGGGGGAGGACCGACACCTCTTCAAGGACGCCATGGCGCGCATCGGGCTCGACGTGCCCCGCAGCGGATTCGCCACGAACATGGAGGAGGCCCGGGCGGTCATCGAGGAGACCGGCCTCCCCGCGGTGGTCCGCCCCTCCTTCACCCTGGGGGGCACCGGTGGCGGTATCGCCTACAACTCCGAGGAGTTCGAGGAGATCGCAGCTCGCGGGATCGACCTCTCTCCCGCCAGCCAGATCCTCATCGAGGAGTCCGTGCTCGGCTGGAAGGAGTACGAGCTCGAGGTCATGCGGGACAAGGCCGACAACTTCGTGGTGATCTGCTCGATCGAGAACTTCGATCCCATGGGCATCCACACCGGGGACTCGGTCACCGTCGCCCCCGCCCAGACCCTCACCGACCGCGAATACCAGGTGATGCGCAACGCCTCCCGGGCCATCATCAACGAGGTCGGGGTGGAGACTGGCGGCTCCAACATCCAGTTCGCGGTCGACCCGACGACGGGGCGCATGGTGGTGATCGAGATGAACCCGCGGGTCTCCCGCTCGTCCGCCCTCGCCAGCAAGGCCACCGGGTTCCCCATCGCCAAGATCGCGGCGCTGCTGGCCATCGGATACCGCCTGGACGAGATCCAGAACGACATCACGCGGGTGACCCCGGCCAGCTTCGAGCCGGTCATCGACTACGTCGTGGTGAAGATCCCGCGCTGGGCCTTCGAGAAGTTCCGCGACGCCAGCCCGCGCCTGGGGACGCAGATGAAGTCGGTGGGCGAGGTCATGGCCATCGGGCGCACCTTCAAGGAGGCCCTGCAGAAGGGGCTCCGGGGCCTGGAGACTGGCATCAGCGGCTTCGCTCGAACCGACCTCGACGAGACCCGGATCAAGGAGAAGCTCCTCGAGCCCGACCCCGACCGGATCTTCTACGTGAAGCTGGCTCTCGACCAGGGCTGGGCCCACGAGGAGATCCACCGCATGACCGGCATCGATCCCTGGTTCCTGGACCAGATCCAGCAGATCGTGGACCTGGAGAAGACCCTGGGACCAGCCATCTTCGAAGACGTGGAGATCCTCCGGGAGGCGAAGCGGATGGGCTTCTCCGACGCCCGTCTCGGGCAGCTGGCCGGGGCCAGCGAGCCCGTCGTCCGGGCCGCTCGCAAGGCGGCGGGGATCGAGCCGGTCTTCAAGCGCGTCGACACCTGTGCCGCGGAGTTCCAGTCCTACACCCCGTATCTCTACTCGACGTACGAGAGCGAGTGCGAGGCTGATCCCACGGACCGGAAGAAGATCGTGATCCTCGGCAGCGGCCCCAACCGGATCGGGCAGGGCCTCGAGTTCGACTACTGCTGCTGCCACGCCTCCTTCGCCTTCAAGGAGGAGGGGTACGAGACCATCATGATCAACTGCAACCCGGAGACGGTCTCGACCGACTACGACACCTCCGACCGCCTCTACTTCGAGCCCCTCGCCTTCGAGGACGTGATGAACGTCCTGGAGAAGGAGAAGCCCGAAGGCGTCGTCATCCAGTTCGGCGGACAGACACCGCTGCGCCTGGCCCTGTCGCTCCAGGCGGCGGGGGTGCCCATCATCGGGACCAGCCCCGACGCCATCGACCTCGCCGAGGACCGGAAGCGGTTCAGCGCGCTGCTCCGCGAGCTCGACATCCCCCAGCCGGAGAGCGGCACCGCGATCTCGCTCGAGGAGGCCAAGCTCGTGGCCGATCAGATCGGCTACCCGGTCCTGGTCCGCCCGTCGTACGTGCTGGGCGGGCGGGCGATGGCGATCGTCTACGACGCCGCGCACCTCGAGGGCTATGTCCGTGAGGCGGTGAAGGCCTCCCCCGAGCATCCCATCCTGGTCGACCGCTTCCTCGAGGACGCCTTCGAGGTCGACGTCGACGCGGTGGGCGACGGCGAGCGGGTGGTGATCGGGGGGATCCTGCAGCACATCGAGGAGGCGGGAATCCACTCCGGCGACTCCGCCATGGTGCTGCCCACCTACAAGATCACCGCCGCGCACCTCGAGACCATCCGAGGCTACACCCGGCGGCTGGGTCTCGCCCTGGGAGTGAAGGGCCTCATGAACGTGCAGTACGGCATCAAGGACGACGTGGTCTACGTGCTGGAGGTGAACCCCCGGGCCTCGCGCACCACCCCCTTCGTGAGCAAGGCGACGGGGGTGCCCCTGGCCAAGATCGCGGCCAAGGTCATGGCCGGACGCTCGCTCACCGAGCAGGGGCTCGCCGAGGACCTGCCGGTGCGGCGGATCTTCGTGAAGGAGTCGGTCTTCCCCTTCCTCAAGTTTCCGGGGGCCGACATCCTCCTCGGGCCCGAGATGAAGTCCACCGGCGAGGTCATGGGCATCTCCTCGGACTTCGGGATCGCCTTCGCCAAGTCGCAGCAGGCGGCCGGATACCGCATCCCGACCTCGGGCACGGTGTTCGTGTCGGTCAACGACTTCGACAAGCCGGGGGTCCTGCCCCACGCCCGGGACCTGCACGAGATGGGGATCCACATCCTGGCCACCCGGGGGACCGCGGAGTATCTCCGCGAGCACGGCGTCCCCGCCGAGACCGTCTACAAGGTCAACGAGGGTCGACCCAACGTCGTGGACCTGATCAAGGATGGCCGCATCGAGGTGGTGTTCAACACCCCCCTCGGCGGCGAGTCGTTCTACGACGACAGCGCGATCCGCAAGTGCGCGGTCCTGCACAACGTGCTGGTGGTGACGACCCTGACCGCCACCGCCGCCACCGTCCAGGCCATGCGCGCGCTCAAGGACCGGGCCACCGACGTGGTGAGCCTCCAGGAGATCCACGGAGAGTCGAAGCCGGCCGTGGACCCTGCCCCCTCGGAATGAAGCCCCTCTACCTCGCGCTGTCCGGTGGCGGCGCCCACGCCGCCGCTCACTGCGGGGTGCTGAAGGGGCTCGAGGGCGAGGGCATCCCCGTGGCCGGCATCGCCGGGGTGAGCGGGGGGGCGCTGGTGGCCGCCGCCTGGGCCGGGGGCGCCGACCTCGCCGACCTCGTGGAGCAGGCCTCGCGGCTGCATCCCTGGATGTGGGTGAGGGGCTGGGGGGGCGGGCTCCTCTCGGGCAGCCGTCTCGGGGCCCTCATCGACGAGTTCGTCCCCGTGGACCGCTTCGAGGAGCTGCGGGTGCCGGTGACGGTGGTGGCCACCGACGTCGACACCGGGGAGGCCGTTGTCTTCAGCGAGGGAGCCCTGCTGCGCGACGTGGTCCGGGCCTCGTGCAGCTTCCCCGGGGTCTTCCCCCCCTTCTCCTGGGAGGGCCGCCGCCTCGTGGACGGGGGAGTCTCCGAGGTGGTCCCGGTCTCCCGAGCCCGGGAGATGGCTGGTGACGCGGGCATCGTCGTGGCCATCGACTGCAACGCCGGCGGGCGGTGGCCGGCCGCCGACTCCTTCATCGCCATCGCCCTCCGGGCCGGGCTCACCATGGTGCGGGGGCGCACCCGCTCGGAGCTGACCGGAGCCGATCTCGTGATCTCCCCCTCGATCGGCGAGTCGGGCTGGATGAGGCCGGACCGCATTCCCCGCTTCGCGATGGCGGGGGAGGTCTCCCTCCAGGAGGCGCTGCCCGAGCTGCGCCGCCTGCTCGAGGGGTGAAGTGCCCCCTGCCGTGAGGCGGGCGGTCTTCGGCCTGGCCGGGGTCGCCGTGTTGCTCGCGGGTCTCGCGCTCGTGGCCGCTCGCCACGATCGGCTGCCGGTGGCTCCCGGGTCGTGGCTGGCGGCGAGCGGCCTCGAGGCTCGCCGCGAGACCGTCGGCGGCCACCGGCTGCGCTTCGTCCGCGCCGGGGCCGGGCCCCCCGTCGTGCTCGTCCACGGCTTCGCCTCGTCCCTCTACACCTGGAAGGACGTCCTGCCCGCTCTCGCCGCCACCCACGACGTGGTCGCCCTCGATCTGCCCGGCTTCGGCGAGTCCGATCGCCCTCCCGACCTGACCTTCGAGGAGCTCCCGTCCGCCGTCCTGGGGCTGATGGACCGGCTCGGGCTCGAGCGGGCGGCGCTGGTGGGAAACAGCATGGGAGGCGCCGTCGTCGCGGTGGTGGCCGCGGAGCGGCCGCGTCGCGTGAGCGCCCTCGTCCTGATCGACGCCGCCGGGTTCGGCCTCGAGCCGGAGGACCAGCCGGGGATGGTGCGTCTCATGATGTCCCCCCTGGGATCCGTCGCGGGGGGGCTGCCGGGTCGGCGTCTCGTGGTGGAGGCGGCGCTGCGCCAGGTGTTCTACGACGACCGGCTGGTCACCGTCGAGCGCGTCGCCGAATACACGGCCGGGGTGTCCCGGCCCGGGACGTTCGCGGCAATGCGCTCGTTGGGGCTCTCGCTGGCCCATCGGAGGGGCGTCGTCGAGGAGAGGCTCTCGAGGATCGAGGCGCCGACCCTCGTGGTCTGGGGCCGCGAAGACCGCTGGATCCCCCTGGCCGACGCCGAGCGCTTCGTGGATGCGATCCCGAACGCGGAGAAGGTCGTCATCGACGCCTGCGGGCACATGCCCCAGGAGGAGAAGCCGGGGAAGCTCGCGGATGTCCTGCAGGGCTTCCTGGCCCGGGCGCCGCTCGCGGGCGGGGAGTCTACTTCCTCTCGAGGACGAAGAGGGTCTCCCGGGCCTTCTGGGCGATGGGGCTCTGGGGGTGCTCGCGCACGATGACCTGCATCGTCTGCATGCCCTCGGCGCGCCGGCCCCAGGACACGTAGGTCCGCCCGAGGACGAACAGCAGGCTGGGCTGGTCCGGGCCCTCGGGGTCGAGGGAGAGGGCCTCCTTGATCATGCTCTCGGCCTGGGCGTACTGCCGCTGGACGTTCTGGAGGATGGCCAGCAGGAGCCGGGTGCGCCGGCGCTCGTGGGGGGGCGCCCCGCGTCGTGCGCAGCGGCCTGCGAGAGCAGATCGTAGCTCTCGTCGTAGCACTCCTGCTCGAAGAGGTGCTCCCCCAGGGCCAGCAGCGCCGCCGCGTCGTCTGCCTCGCGCTCGAGGGCCTCCTCCCAGGCGCTCACCCGCCGGGCGGTCTCCAGGGCCTTGTCCATCGTGTGGGGGAAGCGTCCGGGACCCTGGAACCCGTTGATCCTCGCCACCTGTCTCCCCCGGGGGGAGAGGAAGAGGATGGTCGGCAGGTTGTCGACCTTGTACCTCTCGACGATCTCGTACTCGCGGCGGCTCCCCTCGGTGTTCACCTTGACCGCGACGAAGTCCTTCGCCTTCGCTCCCACCACCGGATCGACGTAGGTCGTCCGGTCGAGCCGAAGACAGAAGCCACACCAGTCGGCCCAGAAATCGACCAGGACCGGCTTGTCCTGCTCCTGCGCCAGCTCCATCGCGTGGTCGAAGCTCTTCTCCCACTCGATTCCCGTCGCCGGGGTGGGGCCGGAGAGGAGGAGCGTGAGGGCGAGAGCGGAGGTCATCGGTCGTTCACCGGCGCCGCGCCCCTCCCGTTCCGACAGGCCTCGGCCTGGGCGTCGAAGAGCGGCTGGAACGTGTCCGAGGCGTCCCAGAACGTCTCCGGGTGCCACTGGACCCCGACGACGAAGCGGCGTCCCGGCAGCTCGAGGCCCTCGATGACCCCGTCCACGGGACACCGGGCGCAAGCCACGAGGCCGTCGCCGAGCCGAGCCACCGCCTGGTGGTGGAAGCTGTTCACCGAAACCGTCTCCTTGCCGAGGATCGAGCGAAGGTGAGTCCCCGGCTTCGTCTCGATCTCGTGCACGCGCCGGTCGCGAGGCTCGGGGCAGTCGTGTCGCTCGCTCCCTGCAAGGGCAGACGGGAGGTCCTGAATCAGTGTTCCGCCGGTGGCAACGTTTAACACCTGTATTCCCCGACAGATAGCGAGGATGGGGAGGTCCCGCCGAATCGCCTCGCGGACGAGCGCGATCTCGAGATCGTCCCGGCGGCGGTCCACTCGTCTCAGCTTCGGGTGGGGGGCCTCGCCGAAGAGGGCGGGATCCAGGTCCACGCCCCCGGAGAGCAGCAGGCCGTCCATCCGGTCGAGGAACAAGGGCGTGTCGTCCGGGGAGGACGGCGGCACGACGAGGGGGACCGCGCCGGCCTGCTCCACGGAGCGGACGTAGTCGTCCCGCAGCACGTGCACACCCGGTCGCCCGTGCTCGTCGTCCAGGGTGATGCCGATCACCGGTCGCATCACATGCGCTCCGGGACGGGGATGCCCAGAAGATCGAGGAGGACCTCCATCTGTCGGACGAAGGAGTCCACGATCAGGGTTCGGAAGGCCCGCAGGTCGTCGCTCTCGGCGTGGAGCACCGAGTACCGGGGCTTCTGGTAGTAGGAGTGAAACGCCTGGGCCACCGTGAAGGCGTGCTTGGCCACGAGCGCGACGTCCTCGGCGCGGATGGCCTGCTCCACCGCCTCCTCGGTGCGGCTCATCAGGAGGAGCAGGGACCAGACCTCGTCGCCCTCCTCGCCCGCGAGGGCGGCCTCCAGGTCCATGGCCCGGGCCCGCTGGAGCAGTTCCTCCACCGGGTGCCCCTGCGCTTCGAGCTTGCCGAAGATGTTGCGGGCCCGCACCACCGCGTTCTGCACGTAGGGACCCGTCTCCCCGGTGAAGGCAAGGGCCTCCTCCATGTCGAAGGTGATGATGCGCGTGCGGGAGAAGCGGAGCATGAAGTAGCGGAGAGCCCCGGTCGCCACCGCTGTCGCCGTGGCCTCCCGCGCCCGGGGATCGCGCTCGGGGTCGCGCGCGTCCACCTCCGCCCGCGCCTTGGCCAGGAGCGCGTCCAGGAGATCGTCGGCCTTGACGCCGAGCCCCTTCCGGCCCGAGACCTTGACCGAGGCCTCGTCGTCGGAGACGTCGTAGCCCAGCGCACGGGCGGTGGCGGGAGAGAGAACGACCTTCTCGTAGGCGAGGTGGCGCGATCCCTCGGCCTCCTTCTCGAAGCCGAGGGCGGCGACCCCGGCCTTGACCACGCGCTGGGGGTACGACTGCCCGACGTCGATCACGTTGTAGACGGCGTCCCCGTGTCCGAAGGGAGGGGCGCCGGGCTCGCCCGCTTCGCTGGTCGTGGCCCAGAGCTCGTGACCGTCGGGGTCGGTCCGCCGTCGGCGGTAGAGGAAGTCGCGGTCGAGTCGCCCCAGCTTCCAGAGCTGGTAGGCGATGTCCTTGCCGGTGTAGGTGACGGTGCCGTTCGACCGGACGATGATCTTGTCGTCCTCGTCCATGGGCAGGACCCAGCACCCGGCGTTCTTGCCCTCGGTCTCGTGCCGGAGCGCCCCCCTCTCCTTCAGGAGCTCGAAGGCGTGGTCCCAGAAGTGCAGGCGCAGGATGTCGCTCTCGTGGACCAGCAGCTCGTAGCGGATTCCGAGGCGGGCCATGGTGGCGAGGTGGCAGTCGACGATGCGCCCGGACACGTGGGCGGCCAGCCGCGCGGTCTCGCTTCTCCCGTCCTCGATGGCGTGAAGCGTCTGCGCCTGGAGCGCCTTTCGATCCGGATCGGCCGCGTAGAAGTCTCCGACCCGCGCGTACAGGTCCCAGCAGTAGTAGTCGAAGCGTCCGTCGAGGCTCGCCACGTCGGCCGGAGTCATCTTCTCGAGGTGCTCGAAGCCCACCACCACGTCCGCCACCTGCACGCCGGTGTCGTCGATGTAGTTCTGGATCCCCACCTCGAATCCCCGATGGCGGAGCAGGCGCACGAAGGTGTCGCCGAGACAGGCGTTGCGCAGGTGGCCGATGTGCGCCGCCTTGTTGGGGTTGATGCTGGTGTGCTCGACGATCACCTGCCCCCGGCTCGCCGCGGCCGCGGACGGCACGGCCAGGGCGGCGTGCAGCCTGGCCGCGAAGTCGCCGCGAGCGAGGAAGAGGTTGACGTACCCTCCCCCGGCCACCTCGGCCTTCGTCACCCCCGGGGCCGAGCTCAGCTCTTCGGCCAGGCGGGCCGCGATCTCTCGCGGCGGGCGCCGCAGCGTCTTCGCCAGATCGAAGGGGGCGGTCAGGGCGAGGTCGCCCAGATCCACCCGGGGCGGGTACTGGAAGGAGACGCTCTCGAGGGGGACGTCGAAGGTGGCGCGCGCTGCCTCGCGAACCGCGCCGGCAAGGCGCTCCTGCAGATCGATGATCACAGCCTATAATTCTAGACACTCCCCATGCGTCTCCTCCGGTCGTTGACGTCTTTTTGCCCGTGAGCCCGGCGGTGCCCTCGCCACCGGTCCCATGGAAGACGGTCGCCCTGCCGGTCGAGCACGGCGGCTGGGGGTTCCTCGTCGAACCCGTGGTCCTCGGCCTGGTCCTGTCGCCGTCGTGGGCCGGGCTCTGCCTCGCCGGGGCGGCGGTGGCCGCCTTCCTCGCGCGCCACCCCCTGCGCCTCGCCCTGACCGACCGCCGCAAGGGGGTTCGGTACCCGCGCACCGCGCTCGCCGAACGCTTCGCGGTGGGTGACGCCCTGGTGGCCCTGGTCCTGACCGCCGCCGCGGCGCGACTGGCCTCCGCTTCCTTCTGGCCGGCGGTCGCCCTCGCCGCGCCGGCCGCGCTCGTGGCCCTCTGGTTCGACGCGCGTGGCCGCAGCCGCGAGGCGCTCCCGGAAGCGGCGGGCGCGGTCGCCCTCGGGGCCTCCGTGTCCGCCATCGGCCTGGCCGGCGGCGTCCCGGCGGGACCAGCCTACGGGGCCTGGGCCCTGCTGGCCCTGCGCGGGGTGACCGCGATCCTCTACGTGCGGGCACGCCTCCGCCTCGACCGGGACCTGCCGTCCGGGAAGGGGGCGGCCCTCTCGAGCCACCTGGCCGGGGTCGCGGCCGCGGGGGCGCTCGCGGCCGCGGGCGTGGCGCCCTGGCTGGGGGTGATCGCCCTTCTGCTGATGCTTGCCCGGGCCCTGCACGGCCTTTCCTCGCGACGACCACGCCTCCGTCCGCAGGCCCTGGGGTTCCGGGAGATGGGCTGGGGACTGGTCGCCCTGGTGCTCCTGGCCGTCGGGTATCGGCTTCTTCTGTAGGGGCCGCGACTCCCTGCGGACGAGGTCTCCGCTATGATCGAGACATGGTGCGTTTCCTTCTCCTGCTGCTTCTCCTGCCCGCGGCCCTGGTGGCGGGACCAGACCAGCACTTCGATCTTCTGGCGTCCTTCGAGCCGCCGGCCGAGGTCGGGGGAGTGGGCGCCGTCGTCGTCACGTTTCGCGCGCTCGACCCCGACGTGAGGCTCAACGAGAAGCCGGCGCCGCGCCTGAAGCTGGACCTGACCCAGGACGTGCTGGTCGACCGCCAGCCTCCGGCCCCGGGTCGGGTTCCCGCCTGGGATCCCCTCACCGCCGAGTACCTCGACCTGGCCGAGCCCGTGCGCTTCCCGGTGGCGGTCTCCCCGACCGCTCCCGCCGGGGTGCGGACGGTGGAGGCCGAGGTCGTGTTCTTCTACTGCTCGGTGAGAGAGGCCTGGTGTCGGCGTGGCGCCGCCGACGTCGAGGTCGAGGTCCCGGTCCCCTGAGCCCCTCCTGGCGCCGCCTCGGCTCCGGGCTCGCCGTCCTCCTGGTCGCGGCGGTCCCCCACGCCCGGGGGCAGGCCGACCCCGACGACCCCGACGCGACGGGGGAGAACGATCCCCCCCGGCCGCGGCTGGTCGATCAGGTGACGGTCACCGCGACGCGCACCGACACCCGTGCCGGTGAGACCCCCGCCAGCGTCGCCGTCCTCGATGGCGCCGCCCTCGACGCCACCGCGGCGCCGACGGTCGACGACGCGCTCCGGCAGGTCGTGGGCTTCAGCCTCTTCCGGAGGGTGGGCAGCCGCACCGCCAACCCCACGGTGCAGGGAGTGTCGCTCCGGGGGCTCGGGGCGAGCGGGGCCAGCCGGGCGCTCGTGCTCCTGGACGGCCTTCCCCTCAACGACCCGTTCGGAGGCTGGGTGTACTGGGGACGCGTCCCGCGGCTGGGTGTGGAGCGGCTCGAGGTCCTCCGGGGCGGCTCCTCCGACCTGTACGGCAGCGGCGCTCTCGGCGGGGTGGCCCAGATCCTCACCCCCCGCCTCGGTTCGGGGCGGGGCCTGCGGGCCGAGGCCAGCGCCGGCGGCCTCGGCTCCTTCGACGGCGCCGTCACCGCACATGCCGGGAGCGGGGCCTGGGGGGGGCGGCTGTCCGCCCGGGCCCTGCGCACCGATGGATACCTGGCCACCGAGGGCTCGGACCGCGGCCCCATCGATCGACCCGTGGCCTCGGGGCACGTCGCGGTGGACGCGACGGCCGAGCGTGCGGTCGCGGGCGACGGGCGTCTCTTCGTCCGGGCCATGTACTACGACGAGGCCCGCGAGAACGGGACCCCCTTGCAGGCGAACGACACCCAGATCGGCCTGGCCGCCGCCGGCCTCGACCGCGGTCCCTGGTCGCTGCGCCTGTGGGGGTCGAGCCAGGAACTCCGGCAGGCCTTCAGCGCGGTGGCTCCCGATCGGACGACCGAGACGCTGACCCGGCGCCAACGCGTGCCCGCCGACGCCGTGGGCCTGAGCGGGCAGTGGTCCCTGGCCCTCGGGGGACGGCACCATCTCATCACCGGGCTCGAGGGGCGCCACGTGAGCGGGTCGACCCTGGAGACGGGCTACTTCGGCGGCGCGGCCACGAGCACGCTCGACGCGGGCGGGACCCAGACGAGCGCGGCTGCCTTCGTCCTCGACCGGTTCCAGGTGCACCCGCGATGGCTGCTCACCGCCGCCGGCCGCCTCGACGTCTGGGCGCAGCGGGAGGGCCACTCCTTCCTGACGCCGCTCGTTCCCACGGCCGGCGCCTCGGACTCCGTGTTCCCGGGTCGCACCGAGACGGCCCTCAGCCCCCGGCTGGCCGTGCTCTTCCGGGCGTCTTCGGCGGTCTCGCTCACCGGCGCGGCGTACGGCGCCTTCCGAGGGCCCACCCTCAACGAGCTCTACCGGGGCTTTCGGGTCGGCGGGACTCTCACCCGCGCCAACCCCGCCCTCGTCGCGGAGCGCCTGTGGGGGGGCGAGGCCGGCGCCCTCTTGGCCCGCGGACCCCTGGCCCTGCGTCTCACCGTGTTCGACGCCGAGGTGCGCGACGCGGTGGCCAACGTGACGATCGAAACGACCCCGTCCCTGGTCACGCGGCAGCGCCAGAACCTCGGCCGCGTCCGCTCCACCGGCCTGGAGATGGAGGGCGAGGCCCGAGCCGGCGACCGGGCAACGGTGACCATGGGCTACACCCTGATCGACTCGCGGGTGACGAGCTTCCCGGCCGACCCCTCCCTCGAGGGCCGCCGCCTGCCCCACATCCCCCGTCACCAGGCCGCCCTGCAGGCCCGCTACGACTCGGACTGGCGCCTGGGGCTCCAGGCGCGGTGGATCGGCGACACCTGGGAGGACGACCGGAACACCCTCGTCCTCGAATCCGCGTTCCTGCTCGACGTCTTCCTCGCCCGCCGCCTCGCGGGCGGGCTGGAGGCGTTCGCCGCCGCGGAGAACCTCCTCGACGCCGACGTCGTGGTGGGGCGCACGCCGGTCCGCACGCTTGGCGCCCCCCGCATGATCCGAGCCGGCCTCCGTTTCCGCACCGGCGAATGAGGGGACCACCGCCTGCTCAACGCAGGTGGGCGAGCGTCCGGGCGCGTTCGTAGTCCTCGGGGGTGTTCACGTTCAGGAACAGCTCCTCCGGGAGACCATAGGGGGCGAGCTCGTCCGGTCGCACCTCCCGGACACGGACGTCGCCCCAGAACGCCGTCATCTTCAGGTCCTCGCGCGCGAAGGCGTGGCGCACCGGCTCGACGCAGCCCGCGCCGTAGACCGCGCACAGTGGCTCGGGGCCGCGTGGCGAGACCGGGACGACGGCGTCGGCGTCCTGGGCGAGTACGAGCAGGTGGGCGAGGACCTCGGGAGGGACGAGCGGGAGGTCGACTCCCAGGAGAAGCGCCGGGCGTCCGCGCGCCGACTGGAGGGCGGCCAGGAGCCCGGCCATCGGCCCGCGGTCCGCCACCGGATCGGGCTCGACGGCGACACCGCGCCCGGAGTAGCGGTCCTCCGAGCCGGCCAGGATCCTGACGTCGTCCGTCACCGCCGCCAGGCGGGCCAGCGCGTGGCCGAGGAGGTCGGTGGCGCCCCAGGACAGCAGCGCCTTGTGGCGGCCCATCCGGCGGCTCCGCCCCCCCGCCACGGCGAAGCCGACGGGCCTCATCCCCTGCCCCGGCGCCTGAAGGACCAGGTGATCTCGAACTCGGCGCCCACGTCGCCGCCCATGTTCCGCCCCACGGAGCGGGCGACGAAGACCTCGGGCTCGTCGGACTCCGCCGCCTTCAAGACCGCCGCGCGCATCCTCCCCACGTCCGCGAAGGTGAAGACCGACGCGCCCACGATCTTCTTCGAGTAGGTCGCGCGGAGGCCCACCACGAGCATGGCCACGGACGCCGGTGCGTCCGCGACGAGGACCAGCGCCGGGGCTCCCGTGGACATCTCCGCGGCCATGGCCTGGGCCGCGAAGTAGGTCGAGCGAAACGGGTTCTGCGTGCGCCAGCCCCCGGGCAGGCGGACGGCGCAGCCGCCGTCGTCGAGGCGCAGCACGCGCAAGCCGGCGAAGGCGGCCAGGGGGAGGCTCTTCCAGAGCCAGAGGGTGACGGGCAGGCGCTTCAGGATCCGACGTCGCAGGCGCTCGCCCCGCGGGCCGAGGCTCACCCGTCTCCACCGGGGGGGTGATGGTCGTCGGTGGTGACGCCGTTCCGCCAGCCCCGCTTGAGCTCGACGTAGGTGAACACCACGCGCTGGATGGCGGTGACGTTGGACAGCACGGCGATGATCCACAGCACCGCCACCATGCGGTTCACGACCGCGCCCAGGATCAGGAGGACCACGCGCTCCGGGCGCTCCATCAGCCCCACGCGGCAGTGGGGGATGAGGCTTTCGGCCCGGGCGCGGGCGTACGACGTCATGAAGCTGCCGAAGGCCGCCACCCAGACGAGCACCATGAGGTGCGTCTGGCCGAGCCTCGCGTAGAGGATCATCAGGCCCAGGTAGAGGAGCATGTCCGAGTAGCGGTCCATGGTGGAGTCGAGGTAGGCGCCGAAGCGGGTCTCGCGCCCCCGCAGGCGTGCCACCCGCCCGTCGAGCATGTCGAAGACGGCGCCGGCCAGGGCCACCAGCCCACCCACGCGCAGGAGGGCCGGGCTCGCGTAGCCGGGCCCCCCGGCGAGGGCGAAGAAGGAGCAGGCGACGCCGTTGAGGACCAGCCCGGTGATGGTGAGCACGTCCGGGCTGACCCGGGCGAGCGCACGCACGAGGGCGTCGAGGGGACGCGCGAGAACCGCTCCGATCTTCGCGGTGAGCATGGCGGGGCGCGGAGAGGAGCGTCCGTCTCCGCGGAGGCGCCGAGTCTATGCGCCGCCCCGGGGGGAGTCAAACCCCCTCGCGGCGGCAGCCTAGGGCCGGTCCCAGCCCAGGCCGACCCAGGCCGCGCGCCCCGCGCCGGGGAAGCCGACGTAGGTCTCGTAGTCGCGATCGGTCAGGTTGTCGAGTCGGGCCCGCAGGCTCAGGCCGCGGTGGAAGCGCCACGAGCCGGCGAAGCCGACCAGGCCGTAGCCGGCCACCCTGTCCCGGTCCGGGACGGGGATCTGGTTGTCGAGATACTCGGAGACCGCGCGCATGAACAGGCGCAGGCTCAGCGCGGAGGAGGGCTGCCAGGTGAGGCTCCCTCCGCCCAGCCAGCGGGGCTCGTAGAGGAGCGGATCGCCCGAGAGGTCCTTCGCGTCGAGCCAGGTGACCTCGGCGTCGAGGCGGAGCGTCTCGTGGGGCTGCCAGTGGGCGGTGACCTCCACGCCCTGCGTCCGCACCCGGGCGCGGTTCACGTGGAGGAAGAGGTCGAAGTCGAAGTCGACGAGGTCTCGGTACTCGTGGACGAAGTAGCCCGCCCCGACGTCGAGTCGCGCCGCGGCGAAGAGGTGGGTGACCCCGACCTCGCCTCCCACCGTCCGCTCCGGCTCGAGGTCGGGGTTGCCGCCGAGGGCGGGCGGGCTGGACAGCGCGAAGAAGCTCGGCAGCTTCGTGGCCCGGCCCGCCGAGGCCCGCAGGCGAGTCGCGCCGGAGCCGGGCGTCCACACCACGCCGACCTGGGGGTTGAGCTGGGCGCCGAGGCCGGAGGCCCCGTCGAGGCGGAGCGCGATCTCGTACAGGAACGCGCCCCGCTCCTGCCGAAGCGCCCCGAAGACCCCTCCGCTGGCCCGCTGCTCGTCGTAGTCGCCGGGCACGTCTCCGCCGAGCTCCGGCGGCAGCTTCAGCAGGCTCGCGTTCTCCGCCCACTCACCCTCGCCCGAGGCGCCGAGGTCGATCCAGGTGCTCCCGGAGCGGTGGATCGGCGCCTGCCAGGCGAGGCGCAGGCGGGATTGGGCGGTCGTCTCGTCGGACGCGGGAACGACCGGCAGTATCGCCGGGCTCAGCCGGTCCTGGGCGCGACGCGAGAGGCCCACGCTGAGCTGGTGCCGGGGGTCGTCGGGACCGCCCAGCGTCAGCCGGGCCCCGAGGGCGAGGTCCTCGTGGTCGGTGTGCCGCAGCCCGCCCGTCCCGTAGACCGGGCCCCCCGAGCCATCGGGGTAGTCGTCCTGCTCGCCGCTGGCGAAGCGAGCGGTGAGCGCGAGACCCGCGTGCGTGCCGAGCGCGACATCCGCGCTCGCCCACGTGTCGACCTGCCGGAAACGCTCGCTCGCGATGCGGAACCGCTCCTCGTCGAAGCCGACGCCCGCGGCCCAGCCCCCGCGCGCCGCCGGTCCCGAGACGCGGGCGAAGCCCCGCCGCAGGTCCGCGTTCCCGGCCTCCGCCCCGAGGGACGTCCGGACACTCCCCGGCCCGCCGCGGGGGGTGAAGAGCTGCACCACGCCGGAGAGCGCGCTCATCCCGTAGAAGGACGTCTGCGGCCCACGCACCACCTCGGCACGCTCCACCAGGCCCCCCGGGACCTCCTCGAAGTTGACCGCCCCGCCCTGCCGATCCGTCGGGTCGTTGATCGGGATGCCGTCGAGGAGGACGAGGGTGAAGTTGGGGTCGGCGCCGCGGATCCAGGCGTGGGTCACCCCCGAGCGTCCCCCGGTGGAGAGGAGGTTGAGGCCCGCCACCTCCTGGAGGATCTCACTCCCGGTGCGCGCCCCGGAGGCGGCCAGGTCCTCCGGTCCCACCACCGTGACCGCGCCCGTGGCCGAGGAGACCGGCCGCGCGGTGACCGTGGTCGTCTCGAAGAACTCCGGCACGTCCACCGCCTCGGGGGGTGTGGCGGAGGCGGGAGGCTCGGGATTGGAAGCGGCCTCGTCGGGCGCGGGAGCGGGTGGCCCCGTCTGCGCGACCGCGGGGGTGAGGGCGGGCAGGAAGAGAAGACCGACGGTGAGGAGGGCGGGTCTCGAGAAGAAGCGCATCCCCCATCGTAGCCCCCTCCTCCGCTGGCCCTCCAGCCCGCCGCGGGAGACGGGTCTTCGGACTATCATGGGGCCCCCATGTATCAGGATCGATCGGGTCGCGGTGCGCAGTAGAGGCCTCCGTGCCTGGCTGTCGGCCCTCGCCCCGGGTGCCGGGACCTTCCTGGTGGCGCGCCGGCGGTTGAAGGCGCTCCGGCCGCGGTCGCTTCATCCCCTTCTGGGAAGACGCGCGCGGCCGGTGCCCCTGCTCCAAGACCGCCCGCGAGCCGAGACCGAGGAGATCAACGCCGCCTCCCGCCGCTACTTCGAGAGAACCCACGGCCGGGAGTACTGGCTCAACCGCCCGCTCTCGGACCGCCCGCCGGACCCCACCTCCCTGTGGCGTTTCGGCCTCCTCGCCGGCGCGCTGCGCCTCCAGCCCGGTGCTCGCGTCCTGGACTTCGGCTGCGGGACGGGATGGACCTCGACCCTGCTCGCGCGGATGGGCCTCGACGTCGTGGGCCTGGACGTCGCCCCCGCCGCCCTCGAGCTCGCCCGCGAGGCGGCGGAGCGGGACCTCGCCCACAGCCCCGACGCACGGCTGCGGTTCGAGGTCTACGGAGGGCAGGCCATCGACGCGCTCGACGGACACTTCGACGCGGTGCTCGTCTTCGATGCGCTCCACCACCTCCCCAACCCCCGCGAGGTGCTGGGCGAGTTCCACCGCGTGCTCGGGCCCCACGGGCGCTTCGCCTTCGGCGAGCCCGGGATCGGCCACGGGTCGGGCGAGGAGGCCGAGGCCGAGAGGGAGCACGGCGTGCTCGAGGAGGACGTCGACCTCGTCCAGCTCGACGCGACCGCCCGGGCGGTCGGGTTCCGGGAGCTCGACGTGCTCGTGCCCCCGCTGCCCCACGACGTCCTGACCCTGCCCATGCCCCGGCTCCGCCTCTACCTGAGCGGGGCGTCCTGGCTCGTGCCCGCCGACTTCGTGCGTCGCGAGATCCTGGCGCGACCGATGGGCCTCTTTCGCAAGGGCCCCTGGCCCATCACCTCGCTCGCCCCCGGGGTGCTGGGCGGACGCATCGTCCCGCGTCGGAGCGTGCTCCGGGCACGGGCCGGGGAGGCCTGTCGCCTCGAGGTGGATCTCGTCAACACCGCGGAGACGGCCTGGCTCCGCGAGGGCCGCCACGGGAAGGGGTACGTGCGGCTGGGCGCCCAGCTCTTCGACGCCGGGGGCGAGAGGCTCTCGCGCGACTTTGCCCGGGCCGCGCTCCCCGCCGACGTGCCCGAGGGCGTCTCGGCCACGGTGACGCTGGACCTGACCGCTCCCGAGCGGCCCGGGCGTCACGTCCTGCGCCTCGACCTCGTCAACGAGGGCGTGGGGTGGTTCGAGGACGAGGGCTCGCCGGTGGTGGACGTCGCCCTGGAGGTCGATCCCGCCTGAGGGGGGCGAGGGAAGCGGACCTCAGCGCGGTGCCCCAGCTCCATGACGAACTTCCACGTGATGGCGCGCCTTGGGCCGTCCGTGGGTGCGGCCGCGTCGGCTTCCAGGGAACGGGCCGGCGGTCCCGCGACGATCCGTCTCGGGTACCATGGCGGCCACGACATGGCCGCGCGCCGACTCCACGCTGATCGCCGATCCAGGGGCGTGGCGTGCGACGCCCTGCTGCTGGTCTTCCTCGTGCCGGTGGTCGGCGTGGTCGTCAGCTCGTCGCCGGCGCAGGAGGGGGCCGAGGAGAGCCGACCCGTCGAGAAGGTCGCCCCCTCGTTCACCGACGAGGACCTCGCCCGCTACCGTGAGGAGCGTCTCCGCGAGCAGAGTGGGGACCCGGGGCCCACGGCCGGGGTTCCGGCAGGAGCATTGGGGGACGCGGCGCAGCCCGCGACGGGCGGGGACGCGTCCGCCCCGATCCCCCCCCGGGGATTCTCCGTCGTCCTGCAGGATCTCAACGGGACGCTGCCGCTCGACGCGCGTGAGAGGGCGGAGACCGTCGCGAGGCGGTTCGTGACCTTCTTCCAGGTGCCCATCGAGGGTCGGCTCCTGATCCCGCTGCGGTACTTTCCCCAACCGGACCGGTATCGCGAGTATCTCGTGCGCAATCTCCAGGACGACGACGTCACCTGGACCGGGTACTTCGACCCGGGCAAGGGTGAGATCGTGGTCGGAGGCGGGGAGGGCTACGTCGCCGTCCTGCTCCACGAGATCAACCACTTCATCGTCCACGAGGCCTTCGAGGAGGCACCGACCTGGCTCGCCGAAGGGCTCGCCGAGTACTTCGAGGACTCCTCCCCGCAGGGCGAGGGCCTGGCGGTGAAGGACACCGCGCACCACCCCCGGCACCTGGCCGAGTGGAGGGAGCACGGTCGGCAGCCCGACCTGCGGCAGATGCTCGGTCCCGCGGGCTGGACGTCGCTCGGCCACGGGCGGGAGCACGACCATCTCGTCCGCGCCCTCGCCTGGAGCATCGTGGACTTCCTGATGGCGAGCCCGGAAGGTCGGCAGACCCTGCGGGCCATGATGGCTCGACTCAAGGAGCACCGGGGTCTCCACTCCCTGGAGGCCGTCGATCGGACCTTTCCCGGTGGGGCGGCCGCCTTCGAGCGTCAGTGGCTCGCTCACGTCGAGGCGCGGGTGCACACGCGCTGAAGACCTCGGGGAGACGGGGCGGCCGAGGTCGAGGTGTCCGGGCGCCGCGATGAGGAGCGTGCGCCCTCCAGGTCGCTCAGCCGCTGCCCGCCGCCTTTCCCATCTCGAACCCGAAGTGGTCGCGGGCGTTGATGAAGCAGACGTTCGCGACCAGGGCGCCCAGGGCCTCCGGGTCGTTCGGCAGATGACCCCGGCGGGCCTCCTCGCCGAGGATGCGACAGAGCAATCGCCGGAAGTAGTCGTGCCGCGAGTACGACAAGAAGCTGCGGGAGTCGGTCACCATGCCGACGAAGCGGGAGAGGAGACCCATGTTGGCGAGGGTCCGCATCTGGTCCTCCATCCCGTCGAGCTGATCGAGGAACCACCAGGACGATCCCCACTGCATCTTGCCGGGGACGCTGCCGTCCTGGAAGTTGCCGATCATCGTGGCGAAGAGCGCGTTGTCCGCCGGGTTGAGGTTGTAGAGGATCGTCTTCGCCAGGTGGTCGCTCTCGTCGAGGCGGTCGAGGAAGCGGGCCAGGGGACGGGCCTGCTCGAGATCGCCGATGGAGTCGTAGCCGGTGTCGGGACCGAGGAGGCGGTGCATGCGCGTGTTGTTGTTGCGCAGGGCCCCGAGATGGAACTGCTGGACCCACCCCCGCGCGTGGTCGAGCAGCGCCAGGACGTGCAGGAGGGTGACGCGGAAGACGCGCGTCTCCTCCGCCTCGAGCAGACGCCCCGAGCGCAGGCGGTCGAAGGCCGCGGCCGCGGCGGCGTCCCCGATCGGACCGTCCGGGAGCCTCTCCAGGCCGTGGTCGGACGCGCGGCAGCCCAGGTCGTGGAAGACGGTGTGGCGGGCCTCGAGGGCCTGGAGGAAGGTCTCCCAGGAGCCGATGGGCACGAGCGAGGCCCGCTCCAGGCCCTCCACCCAGGCGTTCCAGGCGACGACGTCGTCCACGGCGAGGGCCTTGTCGGGCCGCCAGGTGGGGTAGACCCGGGTGTCGGGGTCCTCGCGGGCGGCGAGGGCGGAGTGAGCCTCCAGGGAGTCCGTCGGGTCGTCGGTGGTGCACACCACCGCCACCCGGAACTGCCGGAGGAGCCCCAGAGCGGTGAAGTCCGCCTCCCCGAGCTTCTCGTTGCACCGGTCGAAGACGGCGCGGGCGTTGGCGGGGGTGAGGAGATCGTCGATCCCGAAGGGCCGGTGCAGCTCCATCGCCGTCCAGTGGTAGAGGGGATTGCCGAGGGTCTCGGGCACGGTGCGGGCCCAGGCCTCGAACCTCTCCCAGTCCGAGGCGTCACCGGAGCAGAAGTCGCTCGGGGACCCCGTTGGCGCGCATGGCCCGCCACTTGTAGTGGTCCCCGTCCAGCCAGATCTCCGCGATCGAGCGGAAGCGGTGGTCGGAGGCCATGGCCTCGGGGGAGAGGTGGCAGTGGTAGTCGACGATGGGGAGGTCCTTCGCCACCCGGTGGTAGAGGTCGCGGGCGACCTCGGTCTCGAGGAGGAAGTCGGCGTGGATGAAGGGAGACATGATCGACCTCACTTGATCAGGCCCAGCACGTCGCGGGGGAGCCAGAGGCTGAGACCGGGGAAGTAGGACACCGCCAGCAGGGCGGCCACCATGGCCGCGAAGAAGGGCAGCAGCGGCTTCACGAGCTGTCCGATGGACAGCTTCGCCAGCGAGCAGCCGATGAAGAGGACCGTCCCCACCGGAGGGGTGCACAGACCGATGCAGAGGTTGAAGACGATGATCACCCCGAACTGGTACTTCATCTGCTCGGGAGTGACGCCGAAGGCGGGGGCGAGGTGCGTGACGATGGGCAGGAAGATGGGGGTGAAGATCAGAACCCCCGGGGTCATGTCCATGAACGTGCCGACCATCAGCAGGATGACGTTGATGAGGAGCAGGATGACCAGGGGGTTCTCGCTCACCCCGCGGATGAAGGTGTCGATGAGCTGGGGCGCGTCGGCGTAGGCGAAGATCCAGGCCATGGCCATGGACGTCCCGATGAGCAGGAAGACCATGCCGGTGGTGGCCGCGGTCTCGAGGAGGACCTTGGGGATGTCACCCCAGCCCATCTCGCGGTAGGCGAGGGCGAGGACGAGGGCGTAGAAGACGGCCACCGCCGAGGCCTCGGTGGCGGTGAAGAGGCCGCTCACGATCCCCCCCATGACCAGGACGAGGAGGCCGATGGTCGGGATGACCCGGAACGAGGCCCCCATGAGCTCGGCCAGGGTGGGACGGGGCTGGCGGGCCCCGAGGCCCTGCCGGCCGGCCACCGTCACCGCCACCGCGATCAGGGCGAGGCCCATCAGGATGCCGGGGAGGTAGCCGGCCACGAAGAGGGCCCCGATGGAGACGCCTCCGGCGACCATCGCGTACACGATGAAGACGTTGCTCGGGGGGATCAGGAGCCCGGTGGTGGCCGCGGTCACGGTCAGCGCGGTGGCGTACTCGCGGGGATAGCCCTCCTTCTCCATGGCCGGGATCATGAAGCTCCCGATCCCCGAAGCCGCGGCCGCGGCCGAGCCGGAGACCGCGCCGAAGAGCATGTTCCCCATGACGGTGGTGAGCGCGATCCCGCCCGGAAGGAAGCCGACGCTGACCCGGGCGAAGTCGAGCAGCCGCCGGGCGACGCCGCCGGTGGCCAGCAGCTTGCCCGCCAGCACGAAGAAGGGGATGGCGAGGAGCGGGAAGCTGGTGACGCTCATTCCCACCCGCTGGGCGATGGTCATGGCCGCGGGGTCGGCGGGCATGCTGCACAGCATGGCCGCCAGGGAGCTCAGGCCGATGCAGAAGGCGACGGGCACGCGCAGGAGGAGAAGAAAGACGAAGGCGCCGGCGAGGACGGCGAGGGTCATGGCTGCCCCTCCGCCGGCGTCCTGAGTGCCCGCAGGAAGGCCTCGAGAGCGAAGAGGGTGAGGAGCGCCCCCGCCGCCGGCACCACCGAGTACACGGCGGCCATGGGCCAGTCGAGCGCCGCGGTGCGCTGTCCGAGCTGCTGGGTCATGAAGACGAGACGCAGACCGCCGAACACGAGGACGACCACGGAGAAGAGGCCGATGAGGGTGGCGCCGAGGACGTCGGCGCCCCGGCGCAGGCCCGGGCCGAGCTGCCGGTAGACGACGTCGAGTCCGGGGTGGGCCCCCTCCCGCAGCACCCAGGCCGCGCCGAGCAGCGCCACCCAGGAGAGCTGGAACCCGGCGAGCTCCTCGGTCCAGCGACTGGGCTGGACGAAGACCGGCCAGTCCAGGGCGAGGCAGACACGGGCCAGGAGGCGGGACGAGACCTGCCAGGCCACGGTCAGGGCCATCACCCCCACCAGGACGACGAGGGCCCGCCCGAGGGCGAGGTGGACGACGTCGCAGACCCGCTTCACGAGGCCTCCCCTTCCGGCTCCGCCTCGGTGCCCGGCGCGCCCACCGCCCGGATCCTTCGGATCAAGTCCCGGACCTCGGGTCGTGCAAACTCGTCGTCGTCGTACATGGGCAGGGTGCGCTCCCGGAAGGCCTCGCGGTCCACGTCACGGACGACCTCGACGCCGGAGTCCTCGATGATCTTCAGCATCTCCGCCTCCGCCTCGGCCCAGAGCCTTCTCTGGTAGACGGAGGCGGCGTCCGCGGAGGCCTGGAGCCAGGACTGCTCCTGCGGGGAGAGCCGGCTCCAGGTGTCGACGCCGATGATCAGGATGTCGGGGACGATGGTGTGCTCGTTCAGGGTGTAGGCGCCGGTCACCTCGTACTGGCGGGTGGTGTACAGCGAGGGGGGGTTGTTCTCGGCCCCGTCCACCGTCCCGGTGTCGAGGGCGGTGTAGAGCTCGCCGAAGGGGATGGGGATGGGCTTGGCCCCGAGGAGCTCGACCAGGCGCACCGCGGTGCGGCTGCGCTGCACGCGGATCGAGAGACCCTCCAGGTCCTCCGGGCGCCGCACCACCGTGCCCCGCTTGCGGCTGATGTAGAAGCTGCGGGCCCCGGCGTCGAAGTAGCACAGGCCCTTGAGGCGGTAGGGGATCGAGGCGTCGAGGAGCTCGCGGCCGATGGGGCCGTCCGCCATCTTCCAGAAATGCTCGTGGTCGCGGAAGAGATAGGGGAGCGAGAACACCTTGATGAGGGGGGAGAAGCTCTCGAGAGGCGCGGTCGAGACCTTGGTCATGGCCAGGCTGCCGATCTGGATCAGCTCGATGAGGTCCCGCTCCGGGCCCAGCTGGCCGTCGGCGTAGATCTCGACCCTCAGCTTCCCTCCCGACCGCCGCTTCACGTCCTCGGCCATGAACTCCATGCCCTTGTGCACGGGGTGGTCGCGGTTGAGGCTGTGACCGAGGCGGAGGACGCGGCCCGAGGCCTCGGGGGAGGAGGCGCCGAGCCACAGCCCCCAGGCCACGAGGGCCAGAGGGGCGGCGTAGGCCAGGACCACCGCCGTCCGCGAGAGGCGCTTCCTGAGTCCGCTCAAGCCGTCCCCCGTGGGCTCACTGGTTCACCCCGCTCGCGAGGAAGCCCCCGTCGACGGCGATGACCTCCCCGTTGATGAAGCTCGCCCCCTCCGAGGCCAGGAAGACGGTGGCACCCACGCACTCCTCGACCTTCCCGAACCGACCGAGGGGCGTGCGCAGCTTCAGCTCCCGCCCGCGATCCGTCCCGTCGAGGAGCTTCGCGTTCAGGGGCGTGCGGAAGACCCCGGGGGCGATGGCGTTGACGTTGACCCCCCTCGGCCCCCACTCGATGGCCAGCGCCCTGGTGAGACCGACCACGCCGGCCTTGCTCGCGGTGTAGGCGGCGACCTCGAAGAAGGCCACGTAGGAGGTGAGGGAGGCCACGTTGACGATCCGGCCGTACCCCTGGGCCAGCATCGAGGGCGCGAACACCTGGCAGGCGCGCAGGGTGCCGGTCAGGTTGATGTCGATGATGGAGCTCCACTCCTCCTCGGGGAGGTCCAGCGCCGGGGTCCTCTTGATGCGCCCCGCCGAGTTGACGAGGATGTCCACCTTCCCCAGGTGGTCGATGACCGCGTCCTTCGCCTCCTCCAGAGAGCCCCGGTCGGTCACGTCGGCGGTCACGCGGAGGGTCTGCCGGCCGCGCGCCTCCACCTCCTCCGCGGTGGCGTCCACGGCGTCCCGGGTGCGGGCGCAGGGCACGACGTCCGCCCCCGCGTCCGCGAGCCCCAGGGAGAGGGCGCGGCCAATGCCGGACGTGCCGCCGATCACGACGGCGACACGCCCCGAGAGATCCAGAGACGGGTGTCCCAAGGCTTCCTCCTCAGCTCTTCGCGGTTTCCCGCGCCTGCGCGTGCTGCGCGCGTTCCAGGTGCTCGGCCATCGCTTCGCGCGCGGTCGCGGGGTGCCCCGACCGCACCGCCCGGTAGATCCTCCGGTGCAGCTCCGCCGACTCGCGCAGGTCGCGGGCCCGGCCCACCGTCCCGCGACGCTGCGCGTAGAACTGCGCCGCCACCATCTCCACGAGGGCGGCCAGGACCCGGTTGCCGCACCCCGCGGCCAGGGCCTGGTGGAAACGCACGTCGTGCACCAGGAACTCCTGGGGGTCGTCCACCGCCGCGAACATCTCGGTCAGCTCCTCCGCCATCGTGGCCAGGTGCTCGGCCGGGGCGTGCTCCGCGGCCAGCCCGGCCACCCCCACCTCCAGGAGGCGGCGGGCCTCGAACATCTCGTCCGAGGTGAAGCCGTGGAGCACGGCCAGGAGCCCGAGGGGCTCGCGCCCGAGGTCGGGCGGGCCTTCGGCGATGAAGTTCCCGGCGCCCCGTCGGGCCTCGACGACCCCCATGGCGGCCAGGGCCTTCAGCCCGGAGCGGACGGTCGGGCGGCTCACACCCAGGGCGCGGGCCAGCTCCCGCTCGGCGGGCAGGCGGTCCCCGGGGTGCAGGTCTCCGGTCTCGATCAGGCGGCGGACGTGCGCGCCCACGCGGTCGCGGACACCGGGGGCGGCCTCGAGGGGGGCGGTCACGTGAGCCTGAGGCCCTCGGCTCGGGCGGCCTGGTAGACGGCCTCCACCAGGGCCAGGCTGCGGCGTCCCTCGCGACCGTCGCAGGCCGGGGAACGTCCGTCGCGGATCGCCCGCACGAAGTCCTCCAGGACGCGACGGTGGGGGGTGGCCGTTGCGAGCTTCGGCGAGGACGCCCCCGACGCCGGTCCCTCCGACGTGGTGATCAGATCGGGTCGGGGGGTGCGCAGGTCCGCGGCCACCACCGCGTCGCCCTCCACCGTCACCGTGCCCTCGGTCCCCGAGATCTCCACCCGGCGCGGGTACCCGGGCCACGCGCAGGTCGTGGCCTCGAGGGTCGCCACCGTCCCCGACTCGAACTCCAAGAGGGCCAGGGCCACGTCCTCCCCCTCGATGGCGTGGACGGCGGTGGTGGTGAGGGCGCGCACGCGCGCGACCGGGCCGAGCAGCCACAGGAGGAGGTCGACGGTGTGGATCCCCTGGTTGATGAGAGCGGCCCCGCCGTCGAGGGCGAGCGTTCCCCGCCACCGCGAGCCGGAGTAGTACTCGGGAGGGCGGTGCCACTTGACGCGGGCCGAGGCCAGGAGCGGCCTTCCGAGGGCGCCCTCGTCCACCGCGCGCTTGAGCCTCACGAAGCCGGGCTCGAGGCGGTCCTGGAAGAGCACGCCCAGGCGGACGCCCGCGGCCTCGGCGGCTTCGATGAGGGCGTCGGCGCGCCCCGTCGCGACATCGATCGGCTTCTCCACGAGGACGTGGACTCCCCGGGCGATCGCCTCCAGGCCCTGCTCGGCGTGGAGGCCGGAAGGGCTGCCGATCACCACGAGGTCCAGGCGCTCCGACCCGAGCATGTCCTCGAGGCGATCGAAGCCGCGCCCGCCGAACTCGTGGGCCAGGGCCGCCGTCTTCGTGGCGTTCGCTCCGCAGAACGCCGCGATCTCGAGGTCCGCACACTCCCGGGCGGCTCGGGCGTGGGTCTCGGTGATGCCGCCGCCGCCGACGAAGCCGACTCGAAGGGCCACGTTGAACGACGCCTAGTTCGGGTACTCGGCCACGAAGGTCTTCCAGGCCGCTTCCGCCGTCTCGGCGGAGAACGGACCGGTGAGGATCACGAGGCGGTGTCGGAAGACGGTGCCCTCTCCGGGCTCGAGGGCGAAGCCGAGCTCCTCCCGTCCCTCGGAGAACACCTTCTGGCCCAGCGGGTTCGCGGCGAAGAGCCCGTACCCCCGGGCGTGCCAGTAGGTCGGGTAGCCGGGGTTGCCCGGGTGGTCGAGGATCAGCAGGACGACGTCCTCGTCCCCGACCCGGCCGGACAGGGCCACCCAGCGCGCGCGTGTGCCCCAGACCGCCCCGCCCTCGACCCCCTCGCTGCTGTGGTACACACCGTTGACGCCCTCGTTGTTCAGGGCCGCGACCGTGGTGGGCTTCCCGCTGGCGTCGGTGAAGACCTCCGGCTTGTCCGAGGGGGCCTCGAGGGCCCGGGTCACGCGGAGGCCGAGCATACCCTCCTTGTTGTCCGCGAAGAGGACCCGCTCGCCGTCGGACGGCGCGGTGAGGGCGGTGATCCGGTCGATGCCGCGTGTCCCGTCGGCGCCCCGGAAGACGAACCGCTTCGACTCCTGGAGAACGGTGCTTCCGTCGGGCATGACCCACTCGGCCTCGACCTCCAGCGTGCCCTCAGCGTCGCCGCTCGTCGAAGCCCGGATGGCCCGGTGGTGGATGGTGCCCATCTTCGCCGCCTCCTCGGCAGAGAGGGCCTCCGAGTTGTTCCAGAAGTCGACCCCGTTGACGTCGCCGTAGTTGAGCCAGAGGCCGACCTGGTGGGGGTGGTCCACCCGCTCCCCGGGGCGGGGGTCGAGGGGAAACCCGCGTGTGACCAGGGTCCCCCCGGCGCCGCGGATGGGGAAGAGCACGGGTTTGGCGAGCCGCTCGGGCCAGATGTAGGCGGTGAACGGCTGGCCGCCGATCCGGACGTCGACGCGACGCTCAGCAGGGCGAGGCGTCACCTCGACCTTGTCGGCGGCCGCGCCGGCGGCGAAGGACACCGTCAGCAGGCCCATCGCCAGGATCGCGGTGAGGCGCTGGGTGGAGGAAAGCTCGGCGCTATTGGTCATACCACTCCTGAGTCTCGCACTCGGTCTGGTGCGTCTTCTACCGTCCCTCGCATTGTCCTGTCAAGACGTTTCCTCGCAGAGAGATATCTACCGCGCGTCCGCGTGGCTCTCGGGGCCCGGACGAACCGCGTCCCGATCGCTGGAGCCGGGGCCGAGGCTCATATCCGGAGGCGATCGGTCATACCACGGCTTGACCCTGTCCGGCCTTCCGCCTAAGCTTGGCCCTTCACCGGGCGCGGTCCGGTCTCCGGATGCCGCTGCCCCACGCCGGACTGCGAGGACCCATGAAGAGCCGTCTCGACGCGCTCGATCTCGAGCTCCTGCCCCGCTCGCGGATCACCGACGCGGGCGCCGAATGGGCGCTGGCGCGGACGAAAGAGGCCTTCCAGCTCGTGGTGGTCGTGCCCCCGGAGCGGGAGTCCCTCCTCCACGACCTCGAAGGACGGACGGAGGGCGACACCCCGGGCACGCTCCTCGTCGGGCCCGCCTCGCCGCGCAACGCCGCCGCCCTGAGGCGGCACCTGGGCTGGCTGCGCCCCCGCCCGCTGGGCACCGCTACCTCCGCCGGCCTCGGGGACCGCCTCGGGCTGGCGACCCCCGGCCATGTCCGGGCGGTGCGGGCCGCGGGCGGCGGCCTGCGGCCGATCTTCGCCCAGCAGTCCATCCGCGAGATGTCGCGCACCGGGCGCACCCCGGTCGAGGTCATGGACGACGCGACCTGGGGCACCCTGGCCGAGGGCTGGCGCGACGGCGTGGGCGCCGACGCCGACCACCTCAAGACGCCGGAGGACATCGACGCCTGCCTGGAGGCGGGGTTCTCCTTCTTCACCGTGGACCCCGGCGATCACGTCGACTCCACCGCGGACGCCGCCGGAGCGGCGGAGCTGAGCGCCGCGGTGGCCGCCCTTCCGTGGACCGCGCTCGAAGACACCGAGGCGGATCTGCGGGCCCGCTACCTCGGACGCACCGTGGTCGTCGAGGACCACACCCTCGAGCTCGACGAGGCCACCGTCCTGCGGGCGGCGGCCAAGTACGGCCGCGCGGTGGCTCATGTGGCGCGGATGGCGCGTCACCTGCGGGGCGCGGCGGGCCCACGGGACGTCGAGCTGGAGGTCTCGGTCGACGAGACCGAAACGCCCACCACCCCCGCCGAGCACTACTGGGTGGCGAGCGAATTGAGACGGCTGGGGGTCGAGTGGGTGAGCCTCGCTCCCCGCTTCGTCGGCCGCTTCGAGAAGGGTGTGGACTACATCGGCGACCTCGACGACCTCGAGACCGACCTCGCCGCTCACGCGGCCATCGCGCGCCAGCTGGGCCCCTACAAGCTGAGCCTGCACTCCGGGTCCGACAAGTTCAGCGTCTACCCCATCGCGGCCCGGCAGACCCGCGGGCTCGTGCACCTCAAGACGGCGGGCACCAGCTACCTCGAGGCGCTCCGCACGGTGGCCGGCCTCGATGCCGGCCTCTTCCGCGAGATCTACGTCTTCGCGCGCGGGCGCTACGAGACGGACCGTGTCAGCTACCACGTCTCGGCTCGCCTCGACCGTGCCCCGGAGCCCGACCAGGTCCCCGAGTCCGGCCTCGCCTCGCTCCTCGAGCAGTTCGACGCCCGGGAGATCCTCCACGTGACCTTCGGCTCGGTCCTCACCGAACGGTCGGAGGCCGGGGAACTCCGCTTCCGCCACCGGCTCCTCGGCTTGCTGGCCCGGCACCCCGAGGCCTACGCCCGGAACCTGGAGACGCACTTCGTGCGACACTTCCGCCCCCTCGTCCGGTGAGCATGATCGGCCGGGGTCTCGCCGAGGGGTTCCTGACGCCCCAGGAGTTCCTCTCGATCGCCGCCAAGGGGCTGGGCCCCCTGCCGGTGGACGGCCGGCGGGTCCTCGTCCTCATCCCGGACGGGACGCGGACCATGCCCATGCCCCTCGCCTTCGACGCACTGGAGAGCGCGCTCGGGCCGCGGGTGGCCGCCCTCGATTTCCTGGTGGCCCTGGGCACCCACATGCCCCTGGGCGACGTGCAGCTCGGGGCGCTGGTGGGACGGGAGGTCGTGGACGGTCGCGTCGGGGCGCACCGGATCGTCAACCACCGCTGGGACGACCCGACCAGCTTCACGACGCTGGGCACCATCCCCGCGCGGGAGATCGAGCAGCTCAGCGAGGGGCGCCTCCACCAGGAGGTCCCAGTCGCCCTGAATCGGCTGGTCCTCGACTACGACCACGTCCTGATCTGCGGACCCGTCTTCCCCCACGAGGTGGTGGGCTTCTCCGGCGGCACCAAGTACCTCTTTCCGGGCATCGCCGGAGCCGACATCATCAACTTCACCCACTGGCTGGGCGCCCTCATCACCAACCACGCGGTGATCGGGACCCGCGACACCCCGGTGCGCGCGGTGATCGACCGCGCGGCGCAGCTCGTCGACCGGCCGCTGTCGCTCCTCGCCCCGGTGGTGACCCACGAGGGCGTGGCCGGGCTATTCTGTGGTGAGGTCCAGGAGACCTGGAGGGCGGCGGCCGCGCTCAGCGCCCGGCGGCACGTCATCTGGGTGAAAGCGCCCTTCCGGCGGGTTCTCTCGGTGATGCCCGAGATGTACGACGATCTCTGGACCGCCGGCAAAGGCATGTACAAGGTCGAGCCGGCGGTGGCGGACGGGGGCGAGGTCGTGATCTACGCACCCCACGTGCACGAGGTGAGCCATGCCCATGGCCGGATCCTGGACGAGATCGGCTACCACTGCCGGGACTACTTCGTGAAGCAGTGGGACCGGTTCCGGGGCTATCCCGGCGGCGTCCTCGCCCACTCCACCCACGTCAAGGGTGCGGGCGACTACGACGCGGCCACGGGCGTCGAGACACCCCGCGTCACCGTGACCCTCGCCACCGGGATCCCGCCCGAGAGGTGCCGCCAGATCAACCTCGGCCACCTCGATCCCGGGGCCGTCGACCCGGACGCGTGGTCTGGCGCTGCCGAAGAGGGTGTCCTGGTCGTGCCCCGGGCCGGCGAGCATCTCTACAGGGTCGGCCACCCCCCGGTCGACGACAGCACCCAACCCGTTCAGACACCTCCCGGCGTCGACTCGAACTGAAGACACTGGAGACGAACTCATGAGCTCAGGACTCAAGATCCCCACCGAGGGCGCGCTGGACCTCGTGTCCGTTGGCGCCATGGTCCACCGCCTCGACCCCGGGATCGTCCCGTTCCGGAAGGCCACCCGCTGTGCCATTCATGTCAGCGGTGGCGAGTTCAACGTGGCCGCGAACCTCGCCGACTGCTTCGGGATGAAGACCGGCATCGCCACCGCCCTGGTCGACTACCCGATTGGCGATCTGATCGCCGAGCGGGTGCGGGCCATGGGCGTCCAGGGCTTCTACCGTCGCTTCGAGCACGACGGGGTACGGGGACCCAACATGGCCACCGTCCTGTCCGACCGGGGGCACGGCGTACGCGCCCCCGTGGTCTTCTACAACCGCGCCAACGAGGCCGCCGCCCTCCTGAAGCCGGGCGACTTCGACTGGAAGGCGATCTTCGGCGGGGGAGTGCGCTGGTTCCACAGCGGCGGCATCTTCGCCGCCCTCTCCCCGACCACCCCCGGGGTCATCATCGAAGGGATGAAGGCGGCCAGGGCGGCGGGGGCGGTGGTCTCCTTCGACCTCAACTACCGGGCCAAGCTCTGGAAGATCTCCGGGGGCGCGGACCGGGCGGTGGAGACCATGAACCGGATCGTCGAGAACGTGGACGTGGTCGTCGGCAACGAGGAGGACCTGCAGATGGGTCTGGGCCTGCCCGGCCCCGAGGTCGAGAAGAAGTCCAAGCTCGATCCGAGCGCCTTCCTCGCCATGATCGAGATCGTGCGGAAGCGCCACCCGCACGTCAAGATCGTGGCCACGACCCTCCGGGAGGTGCACTCCACGAGCCGACACTCCTGGAGCGCGGTGGCCTGGATCGACGGCCAGACCCACGTGGCCCCCACCGCGGAGCTCGACGTGCTGGACCGGGTGGGAGGGGGAGACGGCTTCGCCTCCGGCTTCTTCTACGGTCTCATGACGGGCGAGACGCAGGAGGAGGCGGTCAAGCTGGGCTGGGCCCACGGGGCGCTGCTCACCACCTTCCCCGGGGACACCACCATGGCCAGCCTGGCCCAGGTCCGGGCCTTCGCCAGCGGAGGCTCGGCCCGGATCCAGCGCTGAGGATCCCTTCCCCCGAGTGGCCTCGCCTGCCCGGGACGGGGTTTGACGGAGACATATCCAAGGAGAGTCAGGAATGTCGAAGACGAGCGGGACGGCGGACATCGGTCTCATCGGCCTCGCGGTCATGGGCCAGAACCTGGTCCTCAACATGAACGACCACGGCTACACGGTGGCCGTGTACAACCGCACCACCTCGAAGGTCGACGACTTCCTGGCACGGGAGGCGAAGGGCACCAAGGTCGTCGGGACCCACTCGCTCGAGGAACTCGTGAAGGCGCTGAAGCGACCGCGCCGCGTCTTCATGCTGGTCAAGGCCGGGGAGGCGGTGGATGCCCTCATCGACTCCCTGCTGCCCCTCCTCGAGGAGGGCGACATCGTCATCGACGGCGGGAACTCCCACTTCCCGGACACCGTCCGTCGCACGAAGCTGGTCGAGTCGAAGGGGCTCCTCTACATCGGGACCGGGGTGTCCGGGGGGGAGGAGGGCGCGCGGCGCGGTCCTTCGATCATGCCCGGCGGGTCTCCCGACGCCTGGCCGCACGTGAAGGAGCTGTTCCAGGCCATCTCGGCCAAGACCCCGGAAGGAGAGCCCTGCTGTGACTGGGTGGGCGAGGACGGCGCCGGCCACTACGTGAAGATGGTCCACAACGGCATCGAGTACGGGGACATGCAGCTCATCTCGGAGTCCTACCACCTGATGAAGCAGGCCCTGGGGATGTCCAACGACCAGATGCACAGCACCTTCGAGGAATGGAACGAGGGTGAGCTGGACTCGTACCTGATCGAGATCACCCGGGACATCCTCGGCACCAGGGACGACGACGGCAACCACGTCCTCGACCTGATCCTCGACACCGCGGGCCAGAAGGGCACCGGCAAGTGGACCGTCATCTCCGCGGCCAGCCTCGGGGTGCCCATGACCCTGGTGGCCGAGGCCGTCTTCGCCCGCGCCCTCTCCGCGCTGAAGGACGAGCGCGTGGCGGCGGAGAAGATCCTGGCCGGTCCCGAGGCAGAGTTCGACGGCGACCGGGCCGCCTTCGTCGAGGACATCCGGCAGGCCATGTACGCCTCGAAGATCGTGAGCTACGCGCAGGGCTACATGCTCATGCGGGAGGCGGCGCAGGAGCACGGCTGGAACCTGAACTACGGGGGCATCGCCCTCATGTGGCGCGGGGGCTGCATCATCCGCAGCCGCTTCCTCGGCAAGATCCGCGACGCCTTTGCCAAAGACCCCGCCCTGAGCAATCTCCTCGTGGACGACTTCTTCCGGCAGGCCATCGACCGCTGCCAGCCGGGCTGGCGGCGGGTCGTGGCCCGGGCGGCGGAGATGGGGATCCCCCTGCCCGCCATGTCGTCGGCCCTGGCCTTCTACGACGGCTACCGCCACGGCCGCCTGCCCGCCAACATGCTCCAGGCCCAGCGCGACTACTTCGGCGCCCACACCTACGAGCGGGTCGACAAGCCCCGGGGCGAGTTCTTCCACACCAACTGGACGGGCCGCGGCGGGCGGGTGTCCTCGTCGACCTACAACGCCTGAGGCTGAGCCCGCGTCCCTCCCGGCAAGAACGAGGAGCGCCTCGCGGAGCTGCAGGCGCTGGCCGGGGTGAAGAACCTCTGCCAGGACACGGTGGTGCGTTGAAGGTCTTCCCGATCAACGGGGCCGGCGCCCCGGAGAGCCGCATCATCGCGGCCATGGACCGGGCGCTCCGGGGCAGGTCGAGCGGCTCTTCGTCCCGGTGGACAGCCGAACCGACCAGCTCACGGTGACTCTCTGGCTCGAGATCCGTGGCCTCGGGTGCCGGCCGCACCCGCTCGACCTTGACGGCCATCTCCTCAATCCCCGGCCCTCCCGCTCCGGGGAGGAACCACAGGCGACGACGTGCTTCCCGGCCACGTGGAGCCAGTGGCTTCGGCCCTCGTGGCCGAGCTGGACACGGTATCCCGAGGTCAGGACCTGGGCGTAGACCTTGCCCTTCTGTCAGACGACCTCCTTCCCCTGCCCGATGGCCTCGATGCGCGAGACCAGCATGTCCACGGCGACGAAGTTCTCCCCGCCCTCGGGGATGATGACGTGGGCGTGGCGCTTGCTCGGCTCGACGAACTCCAGGTGCATCGGTCGCACCGTCTCCAGGTACTGCTCGACCACGGACTCCAGGGTCCGGCCCCGGTCGCGCATGTCCCGGCGCAGCCGCCGGATCATCCGGATGTCGGCGTCGGTGTCCACGAAGACGCGGATGCTCATCAGGGCCCGCAGCTCCGGCTCGGCCAGCACCAGGATGCCCTCGACGATGACGACGTTGCGTGGAGCCAGGGAGACGGTGGTGTCGGTCCGGGTGTGGGTCGCGAAGTCGTAGACGGGGACGTCGATCGCCTGCCCATCGAGGAGAGCCCGAACGTGCTCGACGAGCAGCGGCGTCTCCAGCGCGTCGGGGTGATCGTAGTTGATCCTCGCGCGCTCGGCCGGCGGGATGGCGCTTCGGTCACGGTAGTAGGAGTCGTGCTGCACGACGGCCACGTCGTCGGGGCCCAGCCGACGCACGATCTCGCGCACGACGGTGGTCTTGCCGGAGCCCGTTCCGCCGGCGACCCCGATGATGACGGGCTTCATGCGCGGCTCCGTTCCGGTCAGATTCGAACCGCCGCGACACGCAGGGTGGCCGCGTCCGGGTCCCATTCGAGGTCGAGCATGCCGCGCGGTGTCTCGTCCAGGTAGGCCGCGGGACGGGAGGAGGCCAGGGGCAGGGCCTCCTCGATGGGCAGGCCGGTGAAGCGGCAGAGGTTGGCGACGCCGTTCGGCAGGAGAAGGGCCGACCCCGCCAGGGTCCCCGACGTCGGGGACCACACGCGGCCCTCGGGGCTGAGCTCGACCTCGAGCGGTCCGAGCTGATAGCGGCCGGGAGGACAGCCGGCGCAGGTCACGGCGTCGGTCACGAGGAGGCACCGCTCCACCGTCTTCGCCCGCACCATCGTCTTCACCATCTCCGGGGGCAGGTGGATGCCGTCCACGATCAAGCCCGCGACGAGGCGGTCCTCCGCCAGCTGGGTCCACAGCACGTTCGGGTGGCGGGGTAGCGTGTCCGCGCAGCCGTTGCCGAGGTGGGTGGACATCGAGGCCCCGGCGGAGACCGCGTCCGTGATCGCCTCCTTCGAGGCGCCGGAGTGACCGATCGCCACCCGGAGGCCGAGGCCCACCAGGTGCTCGATGAGGGGCAGAGCGCCCGCAACCTCCGGAGCCAGGGTGACGAGCCGTATGCGTCCCTCGGCGGCGTCCTGGCGTCGCTCGAAGTCGTCCACCGAGGCGTCGCGCACCCAGGCGCGCGGGTGGGCGCCGCGGGGACCGTCCTCCGGCGAGATGTAGGGGCCCTCCATGTGGAGACCGGCCACCGCCGGATGGGCGCTCGCCACGATGGCCCGCGCGCAGGGCACGAAGTCCTCGAACGACGACGTGATGAGGGTCGGCAGGCACCGCGTCACGCCGGTGTCCTGAAGCGTATCGAGGGCTTGCGACACCTCCTCCGCGGTCACCGCCGGATCGTTGAAGTCGACACCTCCGTAGCCGTTGAGCTGGAGGTCGAAGAATCCCGGCGATTCGATCTTCATGGTCTGTCTCCCGCCCTCGCCCTCACCCGCGCTCCAGCGGGACACGTCCGGTCAGCCCCGCCGCGGCCGGCTCGTCGAGGTACACGGTCACGTTCGGGTGAGTCTGCAGCACCGAGGCCGGAGCCGTTGGCGCCACCGGCCCCTCCAGGCAGCGGGCGACGGCGGCGGCCTTGCGGGCGTCGGGCACCACGCACTGGATGCGGCGCGCCTTCAGGATCTGCCGGATCGACATGCTGATGGCGTGCGTCGGGACCTCCTCGACGCTCGCAAACCAGCCCTCTCCGACCTGCTGGCGCCGACAGGTGTCGTCCAGGGCCACCACGAGGTAGGGCGACTCGGTGTCGAAGTCCGCCGGGGGGTCGTTGAACGCCAGGTGACCGTTCTCGCCGATGCCCACGAGGGCGACGTCCACCGTCGACGCGGCGAGAGCCCGTCCCACCTCCTCACAGACGGAGGCGACGTCGCCCTCGCCGTCGAGCAGATGGGGGGCGGGGACGGGGACGCGGCTCAGGACCCGCTCGCGCAGGTAGCGGCGGAAGCTCGCCGGGTGGGACGCGTCCAGACCCACGTACTCGTCGAGGTGGAAGAACTCCACCGCCTCCCAGGGGATGTGCGGCGTCTCGACCAGCGCGTCCAGGAACTCGAGCTGGGAGGCCCCGGTGGCGAACACGCAGCGTGCCCGGCCCGCGGCTTCAGCGGCGTCGCGGATCGCTTCGGCGGCGTCGGAGGCGGCCGCCGCTCCCATCGCCCTCTTGCTCGGGAACACTCTGACGCGCATCCTGCCTCCTCGATCACACATCCGAGGCGTTCCCGGCGACGGTCACGTCGCCGGCGCCCCGGCCTCGTCTCCTAACGGCCGGCGGTCCCGATCTCGTAGTGGGCCAGGATCGCGTCCCAGCGGCCCTGGGCCCTGAGCAGGATCTCGACCACCTCGCGAATGGCCCCTCGCCCTCCGGGCAGGGTGGTCACGAAGTGGGCCTCCGCCTTCACCTCCGGCCTGGCGTTGGCGGTGGCCACCGCCAGCCCCACCCTGTGCATGATGACGACGTCGGTGTAGTCGTCGCCCACGTAGCCCACCTGGTCGGCGGACACGCCGGCCTTCTCGAGGATCTCCTCGAGGATCGGGACCTTCTCGACGCGCCCCTGGTAGACGTGGGCGAAGCCCGCGGAGCGGGCCCTCTCCTCGACGGCGGGAGAGTCCCGTCCCGTGATCACCCCCCCCGCGATGCCCGCCTCGCGGAGCCACTTCAGGGCGATCCCGTCCTGGGAGTCGAAGGCCTTGGTCTCGACCATTCCTCCCCGGCCGTCGGGCACCTGCCAGTAGGTGCCGTCGGTCATCACCCCGTCCACGTCCATGAGGAGCACGCGGACGCGAGCGGCCCGCGCGAGGGTTTCTTCGTTCACCTCGGATCCCGCCTTTCCGGCGGGGATCGTCTCACATCCGATCCGGCCCTCCAATGGGGAGCCGCGCGACTCCTGGTGGTAGGATTCACGCGACCAGCGTTGCCGGGACGATCAGGGAGGCCGGGATGGCACAGGGGCTGACGCGTCGCGAGATGGTGCGGATGGGGCTCGGCTCGATGGCGGCGCTGGGCCTGGGGCGACGCCGGGCGGGGGCCGGGCGCAGCGGGCTCCACCTCGGCCTCGTCACCTACAACGTGGCGAAGAGCTGGGACCTCGACACCGTTCTCCGCCTGGTGGGCGAGGCCGGGCTCGAGGGCGTCGAGTTCCGCAGCACCCACGCTCACGGCGTCGAGCCGTCGCTGAGCCCGTCGGAGAGAGCGGAGGTCCGGCGCAAGTGCGCGGCCGCCGGCATGAAGCAGGTGGGTCTCGGGACGGCCTGCGAGTTCCAGTCGCCCGATCCCGCCGTCGTCCGCAAGAACGTGGAGGAGGTCCGGGAGTGGGTGCTCCTGGCCCGGGACCTCGGGGCGAAGGGGATCAAGGTGCGGCCGAACGGGCTCCCCGAGGGCGTTCCGGTGGAGAAGACGCTTGAGCAGATCGGTCGGGCCCTCACCGAGTGCGGAGGGTTGGCCTCCGACCACGGCGTGGAGATCTGGGTGGAGGTGCACGGCCAGGGCACGAAGGAGCCGGCGAACATGCGCCGCATCATGGACGCCTGTGGCCATCCCGCGGTCGGGATCACCTGGAACTCCAACGACTCCGACGTGAAGGGAGGCTCCGTGAGGGAGTCCTTCGACCTGCTCCAGCCCTTCATCCGGTGCTGCCACATCACCGACCTCTGGAGCGACTACCCCTACGCGGAGCTGTTCTCGCTCCTCGCCGGCTCCGGCTACGACCGGTTCACGCTGTGCGAGTTTCCCGAGTCGGTCCCGGCGTCGGATGGGGCGGCCTGGCTGAGGCGCTACCGGGAGCGGTGGGAGGAGCTTCAGCCGAGCTGAGCCGCGCGGGGTGGTCGAAGACACCCCTCCCCACGGTCGACCGACGAAGCTCTCGGGGAGGCCGAGCCGGGCCTAGGAGGCGTTCTCCTGGCCTTCTTCCTGCTCTTCCGACTCTTCTTCCGGCTCGATGTTCGCGAATTCGGCCCAGGGGAGCGGCTGCGGTCCGGGGACGATGCCGGCGATGTCCGGGTCCTCGTCGCCAGACGTCACCGGGGACCGGGCGGCCTTGTCGGCCGTGCGCTGGGCGCGCTTCTCGGCCTTGGCCGCCTTCTTCTCCCTCCGGTTGGCCTCTTTTCGGCGCTTGTTGACTGATGGTCGAGTGTTGGCCACGTCCTCATTCTGTCCGTTCGGGAGCGCTTTGTCACGCGCGACCCCACGTTTTTCAGCTCGGGTCGATCTCCCGGATCCTGATGTCGCCGAACGACACCCGGTTGCCGTGGCCCTGGAGCAGGATGTGGCCCTCCGGTAGCTCTCCGAAACCCTTCCAGATCTTCTACTTGCTGGCGACGACCAGCTCGCGGAGCTCGGGGCTTCCCCTCTCGAGCTCGAGCACCTTCTCAACGTTCAGCCAGTGCTCGACGTGGCCTCCCCGGGCCAGGATCCTCGCCTCGCTCCCCTGACCGGCCGGGCGGCAGGGCTCGTCCGGGGAAGCGGGGATGACCAGGCGGGTTGACCACTCCGCGGGGCGGGGTGTAGCGTCGGGATGCCATGAGCACCTCCCGGCCCAACGGCCTGCAGCAGGCCGTGTTGATTCTCCTCCGCACCGTGATCGGGTGGCACTTCGCCTGGGAGGGCTTCGTGAAGCTGTGGTGGCCCTCCTGGAGCCGGGCCGGATGGCCCCTGCCCCGCTGGTCCGCCGCCGGCTACCTGCAGACCGCCACCGGGCCGTTCGCCGACTCCTTCCGTGCCCTCGGAGAGTCGAGCTGGCTGCCCTTTCTCGACGTGCTGGTCGCGGTGGCGCTCCTTCTCACCGGGCTGTCGCTCATGCTGGGCCTCTTCACCCGGTCGGGCCTCACCGCCGCCCTCGTGCTGCTGGCGCTCTTCTACGTCGCCCACATCCCCACCCTCGGGGTCATCGGCCCCGGGGCGGAGGGGAACTACCTCTACGTGAACAAGAACCTCGTGGAAGCGGCCGCGATCCTCGTGCTGCTCGTCTTCCGCACCGGCCGCATCGCGGGCCTCGACCTGCTGCTGGCCCATCGTCGCCGTCGAAAGGCCAGCGGGGCCACGGAGCCCGCCGCTGCCGCCACGGAGGTCGCTTCATGAATCTGACCCCGGAGCAACAGGAGCTGGGCCGTCGCAACTTCCTGCGGGCGCTGGCGGGGACCCCGGCGGTGGCCGCCCTCGGCGCCGCCGCCATCGTCAAGGGACCGGTGCCGGGAGGGCCGGTCCGGCTGGGCTACGTCGGCCTGGGCGACCAGGGGCGTGTCCTCCTGGAGCAGACCGATCCCCGCTACGGGAAGGTGGTCGCGGTGTGCGACATCAACCCCTTGCAGCTCGAGCGGACCGACGAGGCCCTCCGGAAGGCGGGCAAGCCGCCGGCGAAGCACTACGAGGACTGGAAGGAGATGATCGACAAGGAGGATCTGGAGGCGCTCGTGATCGCGACGCCGCTGTTCCTCCACGCCGAGATCACCGTCGGCGGCCTCGACGCCGGGCTCCACGTGCTCTGCGAGAAGATGATGGCCTGGGACATCGAGGGTTGCGGGCTCATGGCGGACGCCGCCCGGCGGAACGGACGGCTCCTGGAGATCGGCCACCAGCGCCACTACAACCCCGTCTACCAGGCCGCCTACGAGGGCATCATCGAGCCGGGGCTCCTGGGTGAGGTGTACTACTCCCGCCTGGTCTGGCACCGCGACGGCAGCTGGCGCCGCGAGGTGGAGTCCCCGGCGCCGGGATACGATCCGACTCGCTGGGGCTACCCGGACCTCGAGCGCCTGATCAACTGGCGGCTCTACGAGCAGTACTCGAGAGGTCTCCTGGCCGAGCTGGCCTGCCACCAGGTGGCCATTGCCAACTGGTTCTTCGGCACAGCCCCGGAGGTCGTCGTCGGCTCGGGGGGCATCTACCGCTACAAGGACGGCCGGGAGGTGCCGGATCACATCTACGTGACCTTCGAGTATCGCGAGGGGCGCACGGCGCTGTTGAGCTCGATCCAGTCGAACGCCTTCGACCACTACTACGAAGGCTTCTACGGAACCGGGGGGACCCTGATTCTCAAGGGGGAGAGCGAGGCCTACCTCTTCGCCGACGGCGAGGCGAAGGCGATGGGGATCGAGACGGTCCCACGGGGGGCGGGCCCGGTGGGCTCCGCCTCGGAGAGCCGGGCGGTCGAGGCGGGGGGCGGGGCCTACGCCGCGGGGCGGACAATCCAGGAGAGGGTGAACGCCTACGAGCTCGAGGTCTCCGGCTTCTGCGCCTCCATCCGCACCGGGGTGCCCCTGCGCTGCGGCCCGGAGCTGGCCATGGGCGCGGCTCGGGCCTGCATCGCGGCCTGGGACGCCATCGAGAACACGGCCCGGGTGGCCGTCCCCGCCCCGGCCTGAGACCCTTGGCCGCGCGTCCGGGGCCGGTTCGATGAGCGGGCCCGGCTGGGTCCGGGTGGCCTCGCTGCGGACACCCGAGGCCTTTCGGGCGCATCTCCGAGCGGGACGGATCGAGCTCCCGATGGACGACGCGCTCGTCTCCCCGGACGACTCGCCACTCGCCCGTCCCCTCGAAGCGGACGGTCTGCGCGCGGGCAACCGCTACTGCATCCTCCCCATGGAGGGCTGGGACGGCACCCCGGGGGGCGAGCCGACCGCGCTCACCACCCGGCGCTGGGAGAACTTCGGACGCAGCGGGGCCAAGCTGGTCTGGGGCGGGGAGGCCGCGGCCGTCCGCGAGGACGGGCGGGGCAACCCCCACCAGCTCATGATCACGCCCAACACCTGGGAGGCGGTGGCTCGCCTGCGCGAGGCCCTGGTGGCCGCCCACGCCGAGCGGTTCGGGCGCGACGGGCTGGACGACCTCGTCGTGGGTCTGCAGATCACCCACTCCGGTCGCTACGCTCGCCCCAACGAGTGGGGTCGGGCCGAGCCGCTGGCCGCCTGGAGTCACCCCGTGCTCGACCGGCGCTTCCCCGGAGGCGTCCGGGTGATCACCGACGAGGAGCTCGATCGCCTGGTGGAGGACTACGTGCGGGCGGCCCGCCGAGCCCAGCAGGCCGGCTTCGCCTTCGTGGACGTCAAGCACTGTCACGGCTACCTGGGTCACGAGCTGCTGGGGGCGCGCCGCCGCGAGGGTCGGTACGGGGGCTCGTTCGAGAACCGCACGCGCTTCCTGCGCACGATCGTCGACGGCGTCCGGACCGAGGCCCCGGGGCTCCGGATCGCGGTGCGCTTCTCGGCGTTCGACACCGTCCCCTACACCAAGGATGCCGACGGCGTGGGGACACCCGAGGAGGCGCCCCCGGGCTACGATGCGGCCTTCGGGCTCCTCGGGGGCGACGACGCCGTGGACGCCGCCCTCACCGACGCCCGCCTCTTCATGGGTCTGCTCCGGGACCTGGAGATCCGCTGGGTGTGCGTCACCGCGGGCAGCCCCTACCACAACCCCCACGTGCAGCGTCCCGCGCTCTTCCCGCCCAGCGACGGGTACCTCCCGCCGGAGGATCCCCTGGTGGGGGTGGCCCGCCAGATCCGGGCCACCGCCCGTCTCAAGGCCGAGTTCCCCGATCTCGTCGTCGTCGGCTCCGCCTACAGTTATCTGCAGGACTGGCTTCCCAACGTCGCCCAGCGCGTCGTGGCCGACGGGGCCGCGGACTTCGTGGGCCTCGGGCGCATGGTGCTTTCCTACCCCGAGCTGCCGGCCGACATCCTCGAGGGCCGACCCCTCCAGCGACGCCGCATCTGCCGGACCTTCAGCGACTGCACCACCGCGCCGCGCAACGCCCTGCCGTCCGGCTGCTACCCCCTCGACCCCTGGTACGCCGCCCGTCCCGAGGCCGAGCGGCTCAAGGCCGCGAAAGGAGCCCTCCGCAGATGAGCGAACCCGGCGCGGCCCGCCGCGACCAGGCCCTGGCCCTCACCACCGCCTTCCTGTCGCTGTTCTCCATCGTGGGGGTGGCCCTCTACGGCCTGCCGTTCTTCTACGACTTCTTCGTCACCGACCTGGGCTGGACGCGGCAGCAGGTGACCTCCGGGAACGCCCTCAGCAAGCTTCTCGTGGGGCCGCTGTTCGGCTTCCTCGCCGGGGTGATCGTGGACCGCTTCGGACCGCGGCGGCTGATGCTCGCCGGGATCGCGATGGCGGGACTGGCCCTCGTCGGTCTCGGGGGGACGACGACGCTCGGCGCGTTCTACTTCTTCTATCTCTTCAACGCCCTCGGCTACGTCTGTGGCGGGCCGCTGCCGAACCAGGTCCTCCTGTCGCGGCTCTTCGACAGGAGCCGCGGCAAGGCCATGGGCTTTGCCTACCTCGGCATCGGCATCGGCGGCATGCTCGTGCCGCTCGTCGCCCACGTCCTCATCGAGCAGTTCGGCTGGCGTCTGGCCCTGCGCCTCCTCGGCGTCCTCATCGTCGTCCTCGCCCTCCCCGCCGCCTTCTTCGTCCGGGAGCCCCCGGCGGGAGGGAGGGGAGCGCCCGACGCCCCGTCCGAGCCGATCTCCATCGTCCCCGTGCTGAAGCGTCCCGCCTTCTACCTCCTGGCCCTGGGCAGCATGGCCTCGATCGGCGCGATCGGCGGGACGATCCAGAACATGAAGCTCTACCTCGCCCTGGACAAGGGAATGGCCCAGGCCCTGATCGCCCAGGTGCTCTCCCTCGTCCTGGCCGGCAGCCTCGTGGGGCGGATCCTCATGGGCTGGCTCGCCGACCGCTGGCCTCGGAAGCGGGTGATGCTCCTCGTGTACCTCATCGTCGCCGGGGCGATCCCGCTCCTGGCCGTGGCCCCGACCACGACCGCCCTCCAGGCCGCGGGCTTCCTCTTCGGCGTGGGCCTGGGGGGCGACTACATGATCATCCCGCTGATGGCCGCCGATCTCTTCGGCCTGAAGGTCATGGGCCGGCTCATGGGCATCGTCCTCACCGCGGACGGGGTGGCCGAGGCGCTGGTCCCCATGGCCGTGGCCACGATCCGCGACCAGACCGGAAGCTACGCGCTGGGCTTCGCGCTGCTGGTGGCCCTCGCCGCGCTGGGCGCGGTGGCGGTGGCGCTGCTGCCGGGACGACGACCGGAGACCGGCGAGGGCCCGGCGGCCACCTAGAGCACGGCTTCTTTCGGGGTCAGCCGGCGGGCCAGGTGCTCTGCCGTTGCGTCGCAAACGGTGGGCGCTTACCATTCGAAAGCCACTCACACCATCCTTTCGTAGACCGGACCCTCGGGAGAAGCCTATGGCGGTGGCCTTTGGCGATTTCGAGCTGGACCAGGGGCGTCGGCAGCTCCTTCGCTCGGGGCAGCCCGTCTCTCTCGAGCCCAAGGCCTACGAGCTGCTGCGCCTGCTCGTCGAGCGCCGTCCGCGCGCGCTGTCTCGCGCCCAGATCCGCGACGTGGTCTGGCCCGGGACCTTCGTCTCGGAATCCACGCTGGGCGTGGTCGTGAACAGCATCCGCCAGGCGCTGGACGACGACGCGCGGCAGCCGCGCTTCGTTCGCACGGTCCACGGGTTTGGGTACGCGTTCTGCGGGGAGGTGCGCGAGGACGTCGCGGCGCTTCAGGATCAGGGCCAGGGCGCGCCCGAGGAGTCGCTCGCGCCACGCCGGCTCGCGGGTCCTCCTGGGCACCCCGGGCTGATGGCCAGTAGCTCTCTCCTTTTCCGGACAGCACTCGGATCGCTGGTGGTGGCGACGGTCCTCGGTGCATGGCTTCTTTCGAAACGAGGACCCGGTTCTCCGGCCGAGCCGGTCCGGATCACGCTCCTCACGACCGACGGGGGAGCCAAGACGTGCCCGCAGCTGTCCCCGGACGGTGAGCGGGTGGCCTACTCCTGGGCCGGGCCCGCGGACGACAACTGGGACATCTACGTCAAGGGGTGGACACGGATACCGCGTCGCTGCGGCTGACCGAACAGCCCGGACCTCGACTGGAGCCCGGTCTGGTCCCCGGACGGGCGGCAGATCGCCTTCGTGCGAGGGGGCAACCAGGGGGTCTCGATCTTCACGGTGCCTTCTCTCGGAGGGCAGGAGCGAAAGCTGACCGACGTCGAGGGCGCGTCCTATGTCTCCAGCCTCGCCCCGGCGCTGTCCTGGTCACCCGACGGTCAGTGGATGGTGTTCGCCGAGAAATCCTCGGAGGACGACCCGTCTCACATCGTGCGGCTCTCCCTCGACACTATGGAGAGACAGGTACTGACGTCGCCGCTCGACGGCTCGTCGGGAGACCATCACCCCGCGATCTCGCCCGACGGAACGCTGGTGGCCTTCGTGCGGGCGGGATCAGGAGCGTGCGACGTGTGGGTCCAGGGAGATCGAACGAGGAGACGCCCGGCGTCTCACATCCGGCGAGTACAACGAGTGCGTGGGTTTCGCGTGGACGCCGGATGGCACGGAGCTTCTCTTCGCGGAGTCGAGTCGCATTCTCCGGGTGCGCCTGGCCGGCGGCGAGCCCGCAGCTCGTCGCGGGCCTGGGCCAGGGGGCCTACATGCCCTCCGTCCAGGGCCGTCGCATGGTGCACGGGCAGATGATCGAAGCGCCGGTACACCGCATCTGGCGGACGCCGGGGCCGAGAGCGAAGCGGCGCGACCGAGCACCGGAGATCCTCATTGGGTCCACCGCGGGGGACGGGCATCCCGTCTACTCTCCGGACGGTCGTCGAATCGCCTTCGAGTCTGGCCGAAGTGGCACGACGAACATCTGGCTGCAGCGACAGCGATGGCTCCCATCCGATCCAGCTGACGGACCTGAAGCAGGCCGGTACGCCGCGGTGGTCTCCCGATGGCCGCCTCGTCGTGTTCGACTCTTCGGAAGCCGGGGACCTGAATCTCTACGTCATCGACGCCGAGGGTCGACTGCCCCGACGGCTGACGCCGGAAGCCTCCAACGACTATCGAGGAACCTGGTCGCGGGACGGGCGGTGGATCTACTTCGTCTCGAATCGGGGGGGCAGCGACCAGATCTGGAGAATCCCATCCGCGGGAGGGCGGGCGGTCCAGGTGACACGCGGAGGTGCTGCCTACGGCGAAACGTCCAGGGACGACACACACGTGTACTTTGCCAGGACGGAGTTTGTTTCCGGAATCTGGCGTGTGCCGGTGGGCGGTGGGGAAGAGACCGAGGTGGTCCAGGGACCGATTCGACATGCCCTGGACTGGGCGCTTTCGACGACAGGTATCGTCTACGCGACGGAAGACGAGCGGGCCCAGGTAGTGGAGTACACGATCCGCACTCTCGACATCGAGTCGGGTGACGTCACGGACCTGTTCCGAAGAACGGGGCCGTACTTCCATGGCGGCCTGACCGTCTCCCCCGACGAGGAGTGGGTCCTCTTCGGGGAGGGATCCGGGGGCCGGTCGGATCTGATGCTGGTCGACGGTTTTCGCTAGGCCCATGACTCTGTCCTTCGGCGACTTCGAGCTCGACCAGGAGCGTCGGCAGCTCCTTCGAGCAGGGCCGGCCTGTCTCTCTCGAGCCCAGGGCCTACGAGCTTCTGAGCCTGCTCGTCGAGCGCCGCCCGCGCGCGCTGTCCCGCGCTCAGATCCGCGACGTGGTCTGGCCCGAGATCTTCGTCTCCGAATCGACCCTGGGTGTGGTCGTGAACGACATCCGCCAGGCCCTGGACGACGACGCGCGGCAGCCGCGCTTCGTCCGGACAGTGCACGGCTTCGGCTACGCGTTCTGCGGGGAGGCGCACGACACGGCGGAGGGGCGCGCGCGGAGGGCACACGGCGCTTCGACGCTCGAGAGCCTCGAGTCCCTACCCGGGCCTCGCGGCGTTCACGGAGAGCAGACGCGGCGTGCTTCTTCGGACGCGAGGCCGAGGTCTCGGCGCTGTGGGAGAAGATCCGGCGACAGACGCTCCTCGCCGTCATCGGTCCCTTCGGGCGTGGGCAAGACGTCCTTCCTGCGTGCGGGCGTCGATGGCGAACCGTCCCAAGGCTGGGCCACGGCGTACGCCACGCCGGGCCCGAATCCCCCGCTCATGCTCGCGCGGGCGCTCCTCCCCGCGCTCGAGGCAGACACGGAGACGATCGGCGAGCTTCTGCAGGGGGTCCAGGAGCTCAGCCTCGGCGGCGGACCGAGCCACGTCCGCCTCCGCGATCGTGCGCTGGCGCGGAATGAGAGAGCACGCAGGCTCGCTCGTCGTGGACCAGTTCGAGGAGCTGTTCACCCTGAATCCTCCCGACGTGCAGACACGCTTCGCGCTCCTCCTCGAACGGCTCGCGGAGGAGACGGACGTCCACGTTCTCCTCAGCCTCCGCGACGACTTTCTCTTCCGCTGCAGCGGGCAGGACGAGTCTGCGGCTCGTCTTCCACGACCTCACTCCTCTCACGCCCCCCTCTCCCGGAGGCGCTGCGGCGGGCGGTGGTGGAGCCGGCGGCACGGCAGGGCGTGCGCTTCGAAGACGACGCTCTCGTCGAGGAGATGGTGGAGACGGTCGGAGAGGAGCGGGGCGCGTTGCCGCTGCTGGCGTTTGCGGTCTCACGGCTGTGGGAGGAGCGGGACCGCGATCGCAAGCGGCTCACTCGTGAAGCCTACGAGAGGATCGGGGGCGTCGCCGGTGCCCTGGCCCGTCACGCGGAGGAGACGCTCGACTCGACTCGGCCCGGAGTGGGAAGGTGCGTCCGGGAGATCTTCCGGAACCTGGTGACGTCGGAAGCGACGCGAGCGGCGTGCGAGCGCGAGGAGCTGCTGTCGGTCTTCGGGGAAGCGCGAAGGAGCGGAGGCGGTCCTCGACGCCCTCGTCGACGCACGGCTCCTCACGGAGTACGAAGCGTCGGCGACGGAGTCTCCGCACCCGATAGACCTCAGCCGCGCGGGCGCCACCGTCCGGAGCGAGCGGGAGATGGAAGCGGCCACGCCGCGGAGCGCGCCACCGGCGAGTCGAGATCGTGCACGAGTCGCTCCTCACCCACTGGCCGCGCCTCGTGCGGTGGCAGACGCAGGACGCGGACGGGGCGCTCCTCCGCGACCAGCTCCGGCAGGCCGCACACCTCTGGGAGGAGAAGAGTCGCCCGGACGACATGCTGTGGACGGGCGCGTCGCTACCTCGAGTACCGCGCCTGGCGCGCCCGGTACACCGGCGGCCTCTCGACGGTCGAGGAGGGATTCGCCGAGGCCATGACGGCACACGCCAACCGGCAGCGGCGACGGCGACGCACGGCGGCGATCGCAGCTCTCGCCGCGGCCGCGGCGGTGGCCCTCGCGACGTCGGCGCTCTGGCGCCGGAGCGAAGCGGCGCGCGAACCGCCGAGAGGGAGACGCGGCGCGCCGAGGCGAGCAAGCTCCTGGCTCTCGGACAGATCCAGATCGAGCGATTCCCGACCGCCGCCCTCGCCCACGCCCTGAGGAGCCTCGAGCTCGCCGACACCGAGGAGGCGCGGCTGTTCGCGCTGCGGGCACTGCAGATGGCCCCTCCGGTGATCCTGACTCCGAGCGGACGGAGGACGGCCGGGAGAGCTTCGCGCCGGCCTTCAGCCCCGACGGAGCGTGGCTCGCCGTCGGCGGCTACCGAAAGGTGGAGGTCTTCCACCGGGACGGTCGCGCCCCGATGGTCCTCGGCGACCGCCCTTCGGGCGGAGTTCAGGCGGTTCTACCCGCCGTTCGCCCGAGCCGGAGACGTCCTCGTGACGGACCGAGCGGGAGACGTTCGAGCGTACTCCTTCCCGGAGGGTCGCGAGCTGTGGACAGGTCAACCCGAGCTCGGGTCGTCTTCTCTCTTCGTCAGGGGTAATCGGCTGTTCACGGCAACGGGCGTGGCGTCGGATGCCGACGAGACTGATTGGGTGTTGCGGGAGTGGGACGAGACGACCGGAGCCTCGCGACCGATCGGGCGGGCGGCGGGCGAGGGCGACGTCGATCCCACGGGTCGCTTCTACGCGTACCCCCACGGTCGCGACGTTGAGGCGCGCGACCTGCCCCGGTGGGCGCTCCCACGGCATCTCGGCACACACGAAGCCGACGTGCAGGACCTCACGGTCAGCCCCGACGGCCGAAGCCTCGCCGCGATCGACGCCGCGGGCGAGATCCGGGTCTGGTCCACGACGGGTGGATCGACACGGCCGCGGCGCGTGCTCCGGGCGGCGGGCGCGGAGTCGCTCAGATTCGACCCGACCGGACGACGCCTGGCCGCCGCCGGGAGTCAGGAGGGGCGACCGCTCGTTCGGGTGTGGGATCTGACGGCCCCGCCCGGCACACGGCCCCTGTCGCTGCGCGACGATCAGGGCTCCCGGGCCTGGTCTTCGATCCCGGCGGCCGCTGGCTCGTCACCGCGAACATGAGCGAAACCGCCCTCTGGCCGCTCCGCGACACGGAGCCCCTGGTCCTGGAGGGGCACGAGGGGCTCGTGAACGATCTCGCCTTCACGCCGGACGGCCGCTGGCTGCTGTCGGCCTCGGGTGGCGGCAGCTTGAGGGCCTGGCCTCTGTCTCCCGACGCGGCGACGAGTCTCGGGTGCTTGCTCCAGGCGGGCATGGTCAGTTCCCCGGGCTCGCCTTCGACCCGAACCGTCGACGCGTCACGATCTCCGGAGCGGACGGCCGCGTGCTCGTCGTCCCGTTCGAGGGAGGGCCGACGCGGGAGCTGAAGGGGTTCTCAGAAGACACCGCAGATCGGCTCGATCGCCTTCTCGCCCGACGGACGCCGGGTCGCGGCGTCGCCCTTCATCGGCCCGCGGGACGAGAAGGTGGTCCGCGTGTGGGACCTGGAGACGGGAGTGGTCTCCGTTTTCGGTCCGGTCCCCGGGGCCGACGAGGGATTCGTAGGGCGGGGTGCTCTTTCTCTCGTTCCTCGCTCGAAATCGACTTCTCGTCTCCTCGTACTCCCACAGTGGGGTCGGCATCCCGATGGGGCACCTTCTCGTCAACCTCGACGACGGCGAGATGACCAGGCTCCAATGGCCCCGAGGCGACGACGGAGAATCGCCGCCCGAGGCTCTGGTCGTCAGTCGTGATGAGAGCTTCTCGGTGGGGGTCCGTTCTCTCGGGGCCCACGAGTCGTTCGCCGGCAGCGGGTCGCCACTCCCTCCGACGGAGCTCGTTCGCTTTTCACTCGACGATGCCTCCCTCACGCCCCTGCCGTCGCACGGACGGCAGGTCCTCTCGGTCGCGCTGGACCACACGGAGGGCCTGGTCGCCACGGGAAGCCTCGACGGAACCGTGCGGATCGGCCCGATCACCGGTGAAGAGCCCCACGTCCTGCTCGGCCACGAGGGCATCGTGCGTGCGGTCAAGTTCTCGCCCGACGGGCGGTGGCTCGCGTCGGCCGGGGACGACAAGACGATCCGCCTCTGGCCCGTGCCCGACGTCTCGAAGACGCCCCTTCACAAGCGGCCCCTCGAGGAGCTGCTGGCCACCCTGCGCTCGTGCACGAACCTGCGCGTCGCCCCCGATCCGTGACTCTCCGGGCGGCTACGAGCTCGTGCGCGACCCCTTCCCCGGCTGGGCGAGGGTGCCGGAGTGCTGAGGCGGTCGCCTCAGCGCGCCTTGTGGGCATCGTGCCACCCCGCGAGTGGCCCACCGTCGGCTGTGGGGAACCCGGAGAGCGGACCCGCCGCCGTTAACCTGACGTTCGCCGGAGTCGTGTACAGCATCTGGAGGCGAACGTGCCCGACGTGAGGCCACCCAGGGCGGTCGAGACCACCTGCTGCGCGATCGCGAGACGCTCGAGCGCGGGGAGGGAAGGGGTAGGAACGGCGGCAGAACCACCGCCGCAGTCCGCCAGAACCGCGCCGAGCCGAAGAACGATCCACCTCGACGACGGCGATCGCATGGTCACGCTCCCTTCGCCCTTGCGGGCACTCACGCCGGGCCAAGACCAGTGAACACCCTGTCGGCCCGAAAGCGCTGTGACGCGCCTCACCCAGGGCGATCTGATCCGCGGCGGACCGGGAGAGGAGGCCCCTGATCGCGGCGGTGGAAGGGAAGTCGCTCAGACCTGCGAGAAGGGCGTTGGCCGCAGGGTCAGGCTCGAGAGGTTGGAGAGGATCTCCGGGTCGGAGTAGCCCGGCGTGCTCTTCAGCTTCTCCCACTCCGGGTCCGCCACGAAGGTGCCCCACGCCTTCTGGCGCGCGGCCTCGTCGGCGAAGGTGAGCATGTAGACGAAGTTGGGGAGACGCCGGCCCACGAGCGTCCGCCCGAAGAAGACGGGCGTGAGGCCGCAACGTCGGAAGATCTCGAGCTCGCCGAGGGTCGTGAACATCTCGACCTTCATGGCGTGGGACCGCTCGCCGTGGCTCTCGTAGGTGCGGAGCTCGAAGATGCGGGCCCGGCCCGTGTCCGGGGTCTCGATGTGGGGGACGTTCGGGAAGGCCTCGAGGAGCGCGCTCTCGTAGCGGACGTAGCCCGGGGAGGCGGCGGGTCGCTTCAGCCACGCCTCGGCCGTCCCCTGAAAGGCGGCGTCGGCCTCGAGGCGGGCGGCCGAACGGGCGAGGGAGTCGAGGGTCGGGTGCGTCAGGAGAACGTGGACCTTCGGCATCTCGGGCCCGCCGGAGGTCTCGAAGACCCCCACTGGCTCGATCCCCTGACGGTTCCAGGCCGGCACCGCGGCGTCGCGCAGAAACCCGTCGAGGGCCGCCTTCTGCTCGCCGATGCGCACCTCGTAGGAGCGGAGCTCGTAGTAGTCGCGCCCGGAATCTTCCGCTCCGAGGCGCGGGGCCGCGGCCAGACCGACCCCCGCCGCCGCGCCCGCTCCCGCCAGCCAGTGCCGCCGCTTCATGTCGCCTCCCGCTCTTCGAGTTGGCGGGGCCGTTCCCCCGCCGCCGCGGACACTACGTGCCCCGGGGCCGTGGCGTCAAATGAGCGCCGTCCATCACCGGCCCTCGAGCGGAGCGGTATGATGGCGCCCGTCGATTCGGTTGCACCGGGAGGTGACGATGCGCCCGCGGTTCAGACCCGCCCTGTTGCTGCTGTCCGCGCCTCTGTCGGCAGCTCTGCTCTCCGCTTGCACGACCGCCCCCCCGGCCGTGGACGAGGTCGCGGGGCGCCGCCCGAGCTTCGTCTACATCATGGCCGACGACCTGGGCTGGGCCGATCTCGGGAGCTACGGACAGACCCGGATCGCGACCCCACGCCTGGACCGCATGGCGGCCGAGGGGACGCGCTTCACCCAGTACTACGCCGGGAGCACCGTCTGCGCGCCTTCCCGGGCCACCCTCATGCTCGGGCAGCACACGGGGCACGCCTGGATCCGGGGCAACGGAGAGTTCCCCATCCGGGCCGAGGACGTGACCGTGGCCGAGGTCCTGAAGGAGGCCGGCTACGCCACCGGCGTGGTGGGGAAGTGGGGCCTGGGGCTGGAGGACAACGAGGGACGGCCGGACCTCCAGGGCTTCGACGACTCCTACGGGATCCTCCACCACGTCTACGCCCACCGGCAGTACGCGGGACACCTCTGGCGGAACGGCGAGCGCGTCGAGGTCTCTCGCGACGAGTTCGTCAACGACCTGTTCACCGAGGAGGCCTTGGGCTTCATCCGGCGGCACCGGGAGGAGCCCTTCTTCCTCTACCTGGCCTACACCTCGCCCCACGCCGAGCTCCGGGTGCCCGAGGACTCCGTGGCGGAGTATCGGGGGAAGTTCGAGGAGACGCCCTTCGTGAACGAGAAGGCGGACGCCGACTGGCCGCGCGCCGAGCCGCGGACGTGGAGCGGCTACCGCTCCCAGCCGGAGCCCCGCGCTACCTATGCCGGGATGGTCTCGCGGATCGACCGCGACGTCGGGCGGGTCCTGGACCTCCTGGCCGAGCTCGGCCTCGACGAGAACACGATCGTCTTCTTCACCTCCGACAACGGGCCCCACCAGGAGGGAGGACACGACCCGTGGTTCTTCCCGAGCGCGGAGCCGCTGCGGGGCATCAAGCGCGACCTGTACGAGGGCGGGATTCGCGTGCCCATGATCGTACGGGCCCCGGGACGCGTCCCCGCGGGGCGGACGAGCGACGCGGTCTGGGCCCACTGGGATGTCCTGCCCACCCTGGCCACGCTGGCCGGGGCCACGCCGCCCCCCGGGGTGGACGGCGTCTCGGTGCACGAGGTGCTGAGGGGAGAGGCCGCCGACCGGGAGCACGCGCCGCTCTACTGGGAGTTCCACGAGCGCGGTTTCGAGCAGGCGGTCCGGATGGGGAAGTGGAAGGCGGTGCGGCACGAGCCCGACCAGCCCCTCGAGCTCTACGACCTGGATGCCGACCTGTCCGAGGCGAACGACGTGGCGGAGCTCAACCCCGAGATCGTCGCGAAAGTCGAAGAGTACCTGTCGGGAGCCCGGACGGAGTCGCCGCTCTGGCCCGTCGAGGAAGGCCCGGACGGAGGCGGGTGACGCCGACGCCGGGGACGTCATCTCCCTGGCCGACCCTATCTGGGCTTCCCACCCTCCACGCGGCGGCTTTCGATCCAGCGCCACCGGACATGTCGAACCTCCCCGAGGTCTCCGCGTATCGCGATCGCGGCCACGTATCCTTCTTCCGGCTCGAGGGAGTGGAGCGAGAACCGACTCGCCTCCTGGGGATCTCCGAGCGTCCTGAGGAGTCGCGGCGCGTCCCCGGGCTTGAGGGTCACGTCGAAGCTGTCGAGGGGCCGCGCAAGCCCGTCACCCAGGGCCTTGAGGAAGGCCTCCTTGCGGGTCCACGCGTCGAAGAAGGCGCGGTGCCGCGCGGGCTCGGGTACGGAAGCCAGCTCCGCCGTTTCGCGAGGCGAGAAGAACGACCGGGCCACGGCACCCGCGTCGGGGATCGGACGCAGGCGCTCCACGTCCACCCCCACGTCGCTACCGCGGGTCAAAGCACACACCGCCAGGCTGCCGGCGTGGGCGAGGTTGAAGCTCACCCCACCTTGCTCATCCTCGAGGGCGGGTTTGCCGTGAGGGCCGTAGCGGAATCGCAGCGACGCCGGGTCGGTGGCGAGGTACTGGGCGAGGAGCAGGCGCAGGAACGCGCGCCCGGCGACGAAGCGGTCTCGATCGCGGGGGAAGACGAAACGGGCAGCGCGCTGCCGCTCGTCGGTCGACAGGTAGCCTTCCAGGTTGACCCGCAGGGGCGCCGGCGGCTCGAGGGACGCCGACCACAGGTCGACGATACCTCCGCCTCCGCTGTCCCCGGGGACACTCTTCGCATCCTTGGACGACACCATCCCAGGCGACACGCTACCTCCCAAGGAGACGCCACGAACCGGGAGGGAGATGCAGGACGGGCAGGGGAAGGGACGGTAACACGAAACCTCGGCTTCTGAAAGGGCGTTGCCTCTTCGGCCGCTGCGTCGATCGCTGCTTGACCCGACGGGAGGAGGAGCCATAGCCTGAGGCCGGCCTTCGAGGTGAACCCCATGCGCCAGCTCGTCGAGTGCGTTCCCAACTTCTCCGAAGGGCGAGACGCGAGCGTGATCGACGCGATCGCCGAGGCCGTGCGTGCGACCGACGGATGCGCGCTCCTCGACGTCGACCCCGGACGCTCCACCAACCGCACCGTCTACACGTTCGTGGGCCCTCCCGATGCCGTCGTGGAGGGCGCGCTGGCCGCCGCGCGCGTGGCGCGCGGGCGTATCGACATGCGGAGGCAGAAGGGTGAGCACCCGCGCGTGGGGGCGATGGACGTCTGTCCTTTCGTTCCCGTCGCCGGTGTCACCATGGACGACTGCGCGGACCTGGCGCGCGCGTTCGGCGAGCGGCTGGCCGCTGAGCTGGGGGTGCCGGTCTACTTGTACGGTCAGGCGGCGAGGTCCGACGACCGCCGGACGCTGCGCCAGATCCGCGCCGGCGAGTACGAGGCCCTGGCCGAGCGGATCGTCACCCCGCAGTGGCGGCCCGACTACGGGCCCGCAGAGCTGGTCCCGGAGTGGGGGGCCACATGCACGGGGGCGCGCGACTTTCTCGTCGCCTACAACGTCAACGTCCTGGGGACCAAGGAGCAGGCCCACCGCATCGCCCTCGACATCCGGGAGCAGGGCCGCGGACCCGATCAGCCGGGGCGGTTGAAGGCGGTCCGGGCCATCGGCTGGTGGGTCGACGAGTACGACGTCGCCCAGGTCTCCATCAACCTCGAGGACTACCGTACGACCCCGCCCCACGTGGCCTTCGAGGCGTGCGCCGAGCAGGCGCGGGCCCTCAAGATCGCCGTGGCCGGCTCCGAGCTCGTGGGTCTCATCCCCCGCGAGGCCATGCTCATGGCCGCCGAGCACTTCATCGAGAGGGAGGGTCTGTTCATCCTCGACGAGCGGCAGAAGATCCGGCTCGTCGTGGAGAGGCTGGGGCTGTCGTCGGTCCATCCCTTCGTGCCGGAAAAGAGGATCATCGAGTACATGATTCCCGACGCCGAGGACGAGCCGCTCGCCTCGATGAGCGTCCGCTCGTTCGTCGAGCTCGTGGGCGCCCGCACCCCGGCCCCGGGCGGAGGGTCGGCCGCGGCCCTGATCGCGGCAGTGGGAGCGGCCCTCGGGGCGATGGCAGGGTGGATGACCTACGGCAAGCGCAAGTTCGAGTCGCAGGATGCCGCCATGCGGCGGCTGATCCCTCCGCTGCACGAGGCGATGAAGGGGCTCCTCCCCATGATCGACCGCGACACCCGGGCCTTCGACGGCTACATGCAGGCTCTCGGGATGCCGCAGGAGACGAAGGAGGAGAGAACGGCGCGCCACCGGGCGATGCAGGAGGGGCTGAAGGCGGCGGTGCAGGTGCCGCTGGAGGTGATGCGGCTGGCCGATGGGGCCTGGGCCGCGATGGTGGAGATGGCCGCGCACGGGAACATCGCGTCCCGCTCCGACCTCGAGGTCGGGGCGAAGGCCCTCGAGGCCGGGATCTGGGGCGCGTCGCGCAACGTGGCCATCAACCTCCGCGGGATCGAAGACGAGGCGTACCGCAAGTCCGCGGCCGAGGAGGCGGAGTCACTCGCCACCCGTGCGGCCGCCCGGCGCGACGAGGTCCTCGCCGCCCTCGCCGCACGGGAAGAATGAACCGGAGCGCCTTCACCATCCCGAAGATGGACTGCGCGGCCGAGGAGCAGCTCGTCCGCATGGCGCTCGACGGCGTGGGGGGGATCCGACGCCTCTCGTTCGACCTGGCCGGGCGCACGCTCACGGTGTGGCACGAGGGAGCGCCCGCCCCCATCGCCGAGAGGCTGGGTCCGCTGGGGCTCGGGGCGGCCCTGTCCGAGACCGGGCCCGCCCCGGCGACCCCCGCGATCAGGGACGGAGAGGGGGCCACGGACGCGACCGAGTCCCGCACCCTCTGGGTTCTGCTGGCGATAAACGGGGTCATGTTCGTCGTCGAGATGGTGGCGGCCTGGCTCGCCGAGTCGACGGGTCTCCTCGCCGACTCCCTCGACATGCTCGCCGACGCCACCGTCTACGGCGTCGCGCTCTACGCGGTCGGGCGCTCCGCGGTCCTCAAGCGCCGGGCCGCCCGCCTCACGGGCTGGCTCCAGGGAGTTCTCGCAGTGGGAGTGCTCGGAGAAGTCGTCCGACGCCTCCTGCTCGGCAGCGCTCCGGAGCCGCCCCTGATGCTGGGGGTTGCCGTCCTGGCCCTCGCCGCCAACGTCGTGTGCCTCCTCCTGATCGCCCGGAACCGGCACTACGGCGTTCACATGATGGCGGTCTTCATCTGCTCCGCGAACGACGTGATCGCCAACGCCGGGGTCATCGCCGCCGCCCTGCTCGTGGCGTGGACGGGATCGAACCTGCCCGACCTCGCCATCGGGACGATCGTCGGCATCGTGGTCCTCGTGGGCGGGGTCCGGATCCTGCGTCTGCCCTGAGCGCGGTGTCGTCATCCGGTCTCCCCGAAGAGCCTCTGGAAGCGCGGCTCGGAGCGCACTGGCTCGAGCAGGGGATCGACACGCGCCCTCGCCAGGGTGAGGGCGCCACGGGAGGCGGCCGCCCTCTCGAGGCTGCTCAGGGCCTCCTCGGTCTCCCCGAGCTGAGCGTAGATGCCCGCCGCGTAGTAGCGGGTGAAGGGATCGTCGGCGCCGAGCCGGAGTCGGGTCTCGAAGGCCGCCCGCGCCGTCTCCAGGGCCGCCCGGGCCTCCTCCTCGCGGCCCAGCCTCCGGTGGGCGGTACCGAGGCGCAGGTGGAGCTCGATGGAGATCCGGCCACGCAGGGCGTGGTCCACCCGCTGAAGAAAGGCCAGCTCGCGCTGGAACAGCTCCACGGCCTCCGTGTTGCGGCCCTGCAAAGCCGCAATGTGACCGAGGCGCATGTGAGAGCCCACGATGACGAAGCCTTCCTGGCCCGAGAGCAGCACCTCCTGCAGGTGTGCGGCACGGCGGGCCACCTCCTCTGCGGATTCGAGCTCCCCGAGGAGGGCGAGGCAGTGAGCCAGCTGGAGCGCGAACCACCCGGCCCGGGGTTCTCGCTCGAGGGCTCGCTCGAAGTACGAGGCGGCCTCGCGGAAGCGGCCCTGGCCGATGAAGAGTGCGCGACCCATGCTCGCGAGCACGCCGGGGTCCTCGGGGGCGAGCTCCATGGCCCGGCGGATGGCGGCCAGGGCCTCGTCGTCCCGTCCCAGGCCCAGGAGCGTGCTCCCCATCTGGCGCCATGCCCGAGGCGAGCCCGGCTGTCGCTCGAGGGCGCGGCGGAAGGCAGCGAGGGCGCGCTCGTGGAGCTCGGGAAGGACGAGATAGTCCGCCTTGGTGGCGTAGGCGTGCCCCAGCTCGACGTGGGCCCGCGCGTAGGTCGGATCGAGGGCCACCGCCCGCTCGAAGAAGAGGATGGCCCGGTCCAGGGACTCGTAGCTCTCGAGCTGCATGTTGATGACGCCCCGCGAGTACGCCTCGTAGGCCTCCACCACGTGCGTCTCCTCGCCCTCGGCGAGGGTGGGCATTCCCAGGCGCAGACCGGACGCCAGCTCGCGGACGATCTGGTCCTGAAGCGAGAAGATGTCGTCGAGCCGTCCGTCGAGCTTGACCGTCTTCAGCACGCGTTGGCCCTCGACGTCGGCCAGACGGGCGGTCACGCGAATGGCCTTCCCCGATCGCTGAACGCCACCCGAGAGCACCCAGCGTGCCCCGAGCTCGCGCCCGACGCGCACGGCCAGGGTCTCGTCGGCCTCGCGTCCCTCCGCCCCCGCCCGGCGCATGGCCTCGCGCACGGGGGCCGGGGCGATGACCGCCAGGCCAGGCAGCTCGCGAAGGTCGGACATGACCGTTTCCGCGATGCCCGTGCCCACCCAGTCGTCGTCGCCGTGGCCAGAGATGTTGGCGAATCCGAGGACCGCCACAGTCAGTGAGAGCTCGGGCCGCGGCGGCGCGGGAGTCCCGCGGCGGAGCGCGGCGATCGCCTCCCGGACCTCCTTCATGGAGCCCGGCCGGAGCTCCGCCTCCTTGGCGAGCATGCGCCGCGTCAGAGCCTCGACCTCGGGAAGGCGCGTGTCGTCCTCCCTGCCCGCGAGGGGTGGCGGTGGCCGGTGCAGGACCGCTTCGAGGATCTGCACCGCGTTCTCCCCGTCAAACGCCGGCTTCCCGGTGACGAGCTCGTGGAGCAGCGCCCCGAGGGAGTACACGTCGGCCCGGGCGTCGACCTCCCGGCCGCGTGCCTGCTCCGGGGCCATGTACGCCAGCGTCCCCAGCAGTGCCCCCGCCCCCGAGCGGGCGGCGTCGCGGCTCCAGGTGGTCCCGTCGGGGCTACCGAACACGTGCTGCTTGGCGAGGCCGAAGTCGAGGATCTTGAGCCGGCCGTCCGGGGTCACCATGACGTTGGAGGGCTTCATGTCCCGATGGACGATCCCGCGCGCGTGGGCCTCTCCGAGGGCCTCGGCGAGGCGGTCCACGACGTCGAGGGCCTCGTCGAGAGAGAGCGGTTGCCTGCGCGCGTGGTCCCCGAGGGTCTCGCCCGCGACGTACTCCATGGCGATGAAGCGAACCGGCCCCGCCCCCCGATCGAGCTCGTCGATCTCGTAGACCACGGCGATGCCGGGATGGGTGAGGGAGGCGGCGGTCCGTGCCTCGCGCAGGAGGCGGGCCTGCGCCTGCTCGTCTGCCTGCACGTCGCCCCTGAGGGTCTTCAGCGCGACGCAGCGGTGCAGCCGCACGTCCTCGGCCAGGAACACCTCGCCCATGCCGCCGCTTCCCAACCGCTCGAGGATGCGGTAATGGCCGACGGTCTCTCCGATCACCAGGAACCCATTATGGCCCTCGCCGGTGACCCAGGGTGGCGGCTCGACGGACTAGCGCTGCCGGAGGGCGGCGCTGACGATCGCGCGGGCCTCGTCCTGGATCCTCTTCAGGTGGTCGCGATCCCGAAAGCTCTCAGCATAGAGCTTGTACACGTCCTCCGTCCCCGAGGGACGGGCCGCGAACCATCCGTTCTCCGTGACGACCTTCAGCCCACCGATGGGGGCGTCGTTGCCGGGCGCGCGGCTGAGCCGGGCGGTGATCGGGTCTCCGGCGAGGGTCCGGGTCGTCACGATCTCGGGAGACAGCCTCGCGAGAGCGGCCTTCTGATCGCGGGTGGCGGGAGCGTCGATCCGCTCGTAGACGGGGCTGCCGAAGCGCTCCTCCAGCTCCTTGTAGATCTCCCCGGGGTCCTTGCCGGTGCGGGCCAGGATCTCGCAGGCGAGGAGGTCGAGGAGGATACCGTCCTTGTCCGTCACCCAGACGGTGCCGTCCTTCCGGAGGAAGGACGCCCCCGCGCTCTCCTCGCCCCCGAAGCCGTAGCTCCCGTCGAGCAGGCCGTTCACGAACCACTTGAAGCCCACCGGGACCTCGGCCAGGCGGCGGCCGAGGCTGGCGGCCACGCGGTCGATCATCGAGCTGGAGACCAGCGTCTTGCCCACTGCGGCGTCCTCTCGCCACCCTGGCCGGTTCTGGAACAGGTAGAAGATCGCGACGGCCAGGTAGTGGTTCGGGTTCAGGAGGCCCGCCCCGCGGGTGACGATGCCGTGGCGGTCGGTGTCGGCGTCGTTCCCGAAGGCGATGTCGAACCGGTCCTTCATCTCGATGAGGCCGGCCATGGCGTAGGGCGACGAGCAGTCCATGCGGATCTTGCCGTCGTGATCGAGCGGCATGAAGGAGAAGGTGGGGTCGACGTCGGCGTTGACGACCTCGATCGAGAGGCCGTAGCGCTCCGCGATCGGCACCCAGTAGTCCACCGATGAGCCGCCGAGGGGGTCGGCCCCGATCCGGAGGCCCGCCCCGGCGATCGCCTCCATGTCGAGGACGTTCCCGAGATCCTCCACGTAGGGCTGGACGAAGTCGTGCTCGTGGGTGGTTCCCGCCTGGAGGGCCCGGGCCAGGGGCATGCGCCGCACGTCCTCGAGCCCCTCGCCGAGGATCTCGTTCGCTCGCGCCTGCACCGCCTCCGTGAGGGCGGAGTCGGCGGGGCCCCCCTCCGGGGGGTTGTACTTGAAGCCCCCGTCCTGCGGCGGGTTGTGGGACGGCGTGACCACGACCCCGTCGGCTCGCTGTCGCTTGCGGCCCCGGTTCCAGGTGAGGATGGCGTGGGAGATGGCAGGGGTCGGGGTGTAGCGCCGTCCCTTCTGGATCATGACGTCGAGGCCGTTGGCGGCGAAGACCTCGAGGGCGGTCCCGAGCGCGGACTCGGACAAGGCGTGGGTGTCCATCCCGAGGAAGAGAGGCCCGTCGATGCCCGCGGCCCGCCGGTGCTCGCAGATGGCCTGGCTCGTCGCGAGGATGTGCCCCTCGTTGAAGCTGCCCTTCAACGACGAGCCACGGTGTCCGGACGTCCCGAAGGAAACCCGCTGGGCGGGCTTCGAGACGTCGGGCGTGAGGGTGTAGTACGCCGAGACCAGGCGGGGTACGTTGACCAGACACGATCGTGGAGCCGGCTGTCCGGCCCCCTCATGGAGCGCCATTGGTGAACCTCCGATGTCGCGGTCTGCTCCCATCCTCCCTCGCCGCCCCGGCCGCGTCCAGCGGTTTTCTCGCGGCGGGAGACGGCTGGCTCATCGCCACTCCCACGGTGTCTCGTGCTCGGCCAGGGGCAACTCGAGGCGGTTGGTGCTCGCGCTCCACGTGGCCTCCAGGCGAACGCGGAAGGGCTCGAGGGCTTTCTCGATGTTCGTCGGCAGGCCATCCTGCCAGAGCACGCGCCCTGGATCCACCTCCAGGCGCTGGACCTCGCGCTCGAGCCGGTCGCGCCACGCCTCGCCTGCGCCGGCCGCGGCCTCCGGTCCGCTGGCGCCCATCTGCGCGCGCACCATGCCCAGGACGTAGCGGCGGTAGCGGCGTCGCACCGCTTGCTCGCCGAAGAGGGCGTCGCCGTCGTCGAAGGCGCCGACGCGCACGCCGTCCGGGCCCTCCCGCGTCTCCGGGGCCTCCACGGGGGAGTGGCCGAGCCAGGAATGGTAGGTGAGCGTGTAGAGAGAGACGTACTCTCCCACCCCCATGTGGCGTTCCATCATCGCGCGGTTGCGGACCTGAATGTAGGTGCCGATCCCGTCGATGAGGTCGCCGAGAGCGCCCAGGCCCACCCGGACCTTGCCGACCACGCCCTCCCGCTCGGAGAGCTCGGGAGGGGGGAGCCGGGCCACCAGCGCCTCCACCTCGCCCCGGGCGTTGGCCGTGACCTCCCTGATCCGCGTGAACGCCTCGAGGCGCTCCGCCGTCGGCGCGCCGTCGGCGGGGGGCACGTAGTCGTCCACGTCGCCCAGCTCGCCGGCCAGCTCCTCGTAGCTGGCGGCGGCTTTCTCGATCCCACGAAAAGTGTGCTTCATGAAGAGGATCCCGACGACGCAGGCCCCGATCCCGGCGAGAACGAGGAGACCGCACCCCACGCCACACCCGGTGAGCCATCTGCGGGAGGTGGTCACGGTCCGAGCTCCGCCTTCCTGCGGGCGCTCACTCTTCCGACCCCGGCACGATCTCCAAGGGGTTGCACAGGGCGCTGTAGCTGGCCTCCAGAGGCCGTCGATAGGGCTCGAGCGACGCCGCGAGCGGCTCCGGCACGCCGTCCCTCCAGGGGATCCGGAAGGGGTCGTTCTCCATGGCCGTGATCTCCGCGGCCAGCGTTTGCCGCCAGCGCGGGTCGGCCCCGTCGCTCTCGTCGAGGGCCACGAGCTGGCGCCGCAGCATCGGCAGCAGGCGCTCGTTCAGCTGGGTCAGGATCAGCTCGCGCCGCTGCTCCCGCACGTCGAACTCGTCCTGTCCGGCGCGTTGTCTCCCGCCTCCGCCCTCGTCGTCACCCACCAGGGTGAAGGCCGGGCCGTCGGCCGGTGACTTGCCCAGCCAGGAATAGTAGGCGATCGAGTAGATGTAGAGGTACTCCCCGGGTCCCATGCCGGCTTCCAGCAGCGCCGGGCCCCGAGCCGAGATGAAGCCGATCACGCGGGGAAGCAGGCTCGTCGCTCCCTCCACTCTGGCCGCGCCCAGACCCCACTCCATGAGCCGACCCAGCAGGCCCGGGATCCGCTCCGCACCCCCAGCGCCCCTGGAGGAGAGGAGCGAGAGCGAGGCCTCGGTCTCCCTCCGTGCCTCCGCCATCAGCTCCCGGGCGCGCAGGAAGGACTCGATGCGCTCTGGTGGCAGGGCCCCGCTCGGGCTCGGCTGGAATTCGGAGAAACCTCCGTACCGCTCCCGCACCTCGGCCATCGCCTCCTCGGCCTTCTTGGCCTTGCCGACGATGTCCTTGATGAACAGGTAGCCACCCCAGCCGAGCAGAGCGAGCGCGACCGCGAGGAGGCCGCAGCCACAGCCGCACCCCGCGGCCCACCGTCTTGCCGTGCTCGTCACAAGCGATTGCCCCTGGGGGACTGATGGCCCGGGCGGCGCACGCTCACGCGGACAGCGTCTCGAGCAGCCGGGCCGCGGCCCGGGCCCGGTGCGGCGGGGCGTAGTGCAGGATCAGCGGGCGGGCCGATGTCCCGTTCCGGACCACGAGGGTGACGGCCTCCATACGTTCACCGTCCGACGACCCGCCGGTCGCCACGTTCTGGATCTCGATCACCATCGTTGCCTCGGACGGCCTGGCGGCGAGCGAGAGCGCCGCGCTCCCGATCGCGCGCTCGAGCTCCGCCACGAAGTCGGTGAGCTCCGGGGTCTGAGGGGCCACCTCCACGTACACGGAGCGCTGCGCCCCGAACGCACGCGTGTCGAGCGCGCGCGGCACGCCGAGCAGCACGGTGGCCAGGATCAGCGAGCCCAGACGCAGCACCGTCTCCCTTCTCCGGATCGCCGCCGCGGTGGCGGCACCCTCAGGCCCCGTCCGGCACCGAGCCGGCCACGGGCCGGACCGACCCCGGGGGCGACCCCCGGTGGAATCCCAGGAGCGCCGAGCCGAGACGGAAGGAGTCACCGTCCTCGAGCAGCGCCGGCTCGGCCAGTCGCTTTGGCCCGAGCCACGTTCCGTTGCGGCTGCCCAGGTCCTCGAGGGTGGCCCTCTCGCCGTCCACCAGGATGCGTGCGTGTCGACGCGAGACCGAGGCCTCGTCCACGAACACGGCCCCCTCCTCGACGCGCCCCAGCACGTTCTCCCCCTGCCCGAGGGAGAACGTGACGCCCTCCCAGACCACCGTCGGCCCGAGCTCGGCGGTCGTCGGTACGCCGGCGTCGTCGGCCGCCTCGCCCCCGAAGGCGTAGCCGAAGCCCTGGACGGTCCGGATCAGGCCATCCGCGGGCCCGTCGCCCAGCGCCTCGCGGAGCTGGGAGACGACGGCGCTCAGGTTGGCTCCGGTCACGAAGGTGTGCGGCCAGAGGCGCTCGTGCAGCTCTCTGCGGGGGACGACGGCCGGGCGCCGCGAGAGCAGGATTCCGAGCAGGCTGAACGCCTTCGGATCCAGCCGGATCTCGGAGCCGTTGCGCCGGACCCGATGGGCGTCTCCGTCGAACTCGAACTCGCCGAAACGAATGGTCATGGCCTTCGAACGACGACCATGCTAGCGACAGACACGGCGGCAACGCAAGCCGGACGCCGCCTCGAGTCCAAGCCGGCAGCCGGCCGTCCCTGCGTCACTCCGGGGCCGGGAGCGCCCTCAGGGCGCCGCGCCGACCTTGCAGACGACGGCGGTGAAGTCACCGTCCTCGTTCTGCGCCTCCGTGGCCCCGTCGGTCACCAGGACCAGGAGATCCCCGTCCGCCAGCGGGATCGTCGGGCTGGCCGGGAACACGGCGTCGTCGAAGAGACCCAGGGGCACCCCCGTCGACTCGAGTTCGCGTCGCGTGGCCCCGGAGCCGTCGAGCAGGAACCCGGGGACGTGGCCGGCGCTGGCGAAGACGAGGCTCCGATGCGTGGGATCCAGGATCGCGAGCTGCAATGTGACGAATCGCTCGTCCGCGGTGTCCTCGCAGAGGAATGCGTTGAGCTGTTTCAGGATCTCGTCGAGGTCGGTGCTGCGCCTCACCAGCGAGCGGAGATAGGCCCGCGTCTCCGCCATGAGCAAGGCGGCCGGGAAGCCGTGGCCGCTGACGTCGCCCACGGCGATGGCGACACGACCGTCCGACAGGGGGATGAAGTCGTAGTAGTCGCCGCAGGTGTGGTCCGCGGGGAATGCGGCACCGGCCAGGTCGAAGCCGGCCAGCTCGGGTGGCCCGGCGGGGTACAGCTTCTCCTGAACCGTCCTCGCCAGACGGATCTCGATCTCCCTCTCCTGCCCCTTCTTCAGCTCGGTCACGTCCCTCATCACGGAGACGAAGTTGCTGAGGTGGCCGGCGGTGTCCCGGATCGGGGTGATGGTCTGCTCGGCGTGAAAGAGCTCCCCGCTCTTCTTCCGGTTGACGAGCGTTCCGCTGTGCACCTCGCCGGCCAGGAGGCTCTTCCAGAGCCGCTCGTAGTAGCTTGCCTCGTGATGTCCCGACTTCAGGATGCTCGGCTTCTGGCCGATGGCCTCGTCTCGGGTGTAGCCGGTCGTGGTCTCGAAGGCGGGATTGACGTACTCGATGGCGGCCTCGACATCCGTGATGAAGACGGCGTCGGTGGTCCTCTCGATGGCCTTGGAGAGCTTGTGCACCACCTCGCGCGACCGTCGCCGTGCCGTCACGTCCCGGAAGGTGATCACCCCGCCGGTCAGCCGACCCGTCCCGTCGCGCAGAGGCGTGCTGTTGACGCTGATCCAGGCCCCCTCCGGCGCGTGCGGGTTCCGGATGAAGATCTCCTCCTCGTGGACCGGCTCACCGCGCACGGCCCGGGCCAGGGGGAGCTGCTCGGAGGGGTAGGGCGTCACCTTGTCGGGAAGGAAGCACCCGTGGAGGGAGGACCAGTCGGCGGGGGGAACGTCGACGGGGCCCATCCCCACGATTCTCCGGGCGGCCTCGTTGGCGAACAGGAAGTGACCCTCGAGGTCGACGACGACCACGCCCTCGGCGACCTGCTCGAGGGTCGCCTCGAGCATGCGGAGGCGGTCGGCTTCACCGCGCTCGAGCCGCTCGTCGGCGGGCGGGACCCGCGCCGCTCGATCCGGACGCGAGCCCGGGGACGGCGTCGACGCCCTCCGTCGAGGGCCGGGTTCCCGGCTGGCTTCCGTCATCACCGCCTCGCATCCGCTGGAGGTCGAGAGCACTCCTTCTCAGAACACCACGAAAGCGACAGTGCACGTGCCTGTCGTCTTCCAGGTGAGTCCGGTTCGTCCGCTACGGTCGATTCACGGTAATCGGTGCGTTGGGGAACAGTATAGGGAGATTGAGCCGGAGACGCTCGGGGGTGTCTGGGGGCTCCTGGAGCCGTCCCGAAGCCCCGGGTGACTTTATAAGCCGTTACCTTCAAGGCACTTGCCTGTTCCCTCCCTCGCGCGGGGAGCGCTCGGAGGGGCAGGACGGCCTCCAAATCCAAGAAATTTCTAATAACTTGCCCCGGAGGCCGATTCCGGGGCCGACTGCCGGGGCCGGGGCGTCGATCTCGAGTCGGCTGAAGCGTCGCCGGTTCTCTTCAGCGCCGAGGATCGCGTGCCACAAGTCGCTCCAGCGGCGCCCGCAGGTAGGGCGCCGTCCGCGACCGCTTCGAGCGCGCCACCTGCTCCGGGGTGCCCAGGGTCACGACGCGGCCCCCGGCCTCCCCGCCCTCGGGGCCGAGGTCGATCACGCAGTCGGCGGCGGCGATGAGGTCCAGGTTGTGCTCGATGACCACGACGGTGTCGCCCCGGTCCACGAGACGCTGCAGCGCGGAGACGAGCTTCGCCACATCGGCCATGTGGAGACCCGTCGTGGGCTCGTCGAGGACGTAGAGCGACGGGCCGAAGCCGGGTGAGGTCAGCTCCGCGGCGAGCTTGATGCGCTGGGCCTCGCCGCCGGAGAGGGTGGGGGAGGGCTGGCCGAGCTGGAGGTACCCGAGGCCGATCTCGGAGAGGAACTCCAGAGGGCGGCGGATGGCTCCGACCGCGGAGAAGAGGTCCCTCGCCTCGTCGATCGTCATCTCCAGGACGTCGGCGATCGACTTCTCCTTGAAGAGGACGGCCTGGGTGTCGGCGTTGTAGCGGCGGCCCCGGCAGGTCTCGCAGGGGATGTACACGTCGGGGAGGAGCGACATGGTCACGCGGAGCCGGCCCTGGCCCTCGCAGCGCTCGCAGCGGCCGCCCTTGACGTTGAAGGAGAAGCGGCTGCGCGAGTAGCCGAGGGCCCGGGCGTCGGGAACGGCGGCGAAGAGCGTCCGGATGGTGTCCATGATCCCGACGTAGGTCGCGGGCACCGAGCGCGGCGTGCGGCCGATGGGGGACTCGTCGACCTCCAGAGCCCGGGCGATCCCGCGCGTCCCCTCCAGCGTCTCGAGCACCGGCGGAAGTCGCTTGCCGGCGAGGCGGGCCTTCGTCGCACGGTAGACGACATCACGGACGAGCGTGGACTTGCCCGAGCCCGAGACGCCGGTCACCACGGTCAATCGCGCCAGGGGGATCTCGACGGTGAGGTCGCGGAGGTTGTGGAGGCGGGCCCCGGTCACGGTCAGCGTGTCCGCGGTCTTCAGGCTCCGCCGCGGCCAGGGTGGGTGCTCGCCCTCGCCGCGGAGCCACTGACCCGTGACCGACCCTCGCGCCCGCGCCACATCTTTCGGTGAGCCGGTGGCCACGATGCGACCGCCGTGGGGACCCGCCCCCGGGCCCAGGTCGATCACGTGATCGGCGGCGCGGATGACGCTGTCCTCGTGCTCCACCACGATCACGGTGTTGCCCCGGTCGCGCAGACCGAGGAGCGCCTTCGTGAGCGCCTCGTCGTCGCGGGGGTGCAGACCCACCGTGGGCTCGTCGAGGACGTAGCAGACCCCGCGCAGGTTCGAGGCGAGGGCGGCCACGATGCGGATCCTCTGGGCCTCGCCGGTGGAGAGGGTGTCGGCGCCGCGCTCCAGGGTCAGGTAGCCGAGGCCGAGCTGGTCGAGGAGGTCCAGGCGCAGCGTGAGCTCCGGCCACACCCGGTCGCGCACCTCCGGCGGGAGGACGCCTTCCAGGGTGCCGAGCCAGGCGCGGGACTCGCGCACGGTGAGAGCCGCCACCTCTCCGATGTGGCGTCCGGCGATCCTCACCGCCCGGGCCTCGGGCCGGAGCCGGGTTCCGGCGCAGGACCGGCACGCGGCCCCGGTCCGGCGGCGTCCCCCCTCCTCGTCCTCCACGCGGGGCGCGCCGAAGCCGTCGCACGCGGGACAGGCCCCGTACCTCTGGCTCCAGGAGAAGAGTCGCGGGTCCGGCGCGGGCAGGCCCGAGCCGCAGCTGGGGCAGGACCGCCGCGTCGAGTAGAAGCGCTCGCCGGCCTTGCCGGCCGCCAGCAGCGTGCCGCCGCTGATCGCGAGGGCCCCTGCGATCGCCGCCTCCAACCGTTCCCGGCGTCCCCGGCCGCGGGCCACGCGTCCGACCAGGGCCTCGACGTCGTGGATCTGGAAGCGGTCGACCCGGGGAGGCTGCGCCGCGTCGTAGGACGTGCCGTCGATGCGCACCTCGGCCACGCCCTTGCGGTGTGCGGCCTCGATCGCGTCGAGATGGAAGCCCTTCCGTCTCCGCACGAGGGGAGCGAGCACGTCGAGGTCGCCGGTGGGGAAGTCCTCGGCCACGCGGTGGGCGAGACCGGCGGCATCGACCACCTGTCCGGGCACCCCGCACTTCGGGCAGTGGACCTCCCCGAGGCGCGCCCAGAGGAGGCGGAGATGGTGGTAGACCTCCGAGCTCGTGCCCACGGTCGAGAGCGGCGTTCCCCGGGAGAGCTTCTGCTCGAGGGCGACGGTGGGGGGGACACCCTCGAGGCGGTCGACCTCGGGGCGGGCCATGGGCCGGATGAACTGGCGGACGTAGGTCGAGAGGCAGTCCAGGAAGCGCCGCTGGCCCTCGGCGAAGAGGACGTCGAAGGCGAGGGTGGACTTGCCCGAGCCGGAGACCCCGGTGACGGCCACCAGGCGGTCGCGCGGGATGTCCACGGCGACCCTCTGGAGGTTGTGCTCCCGGGCGCCGAGGATGCGGATGACGTCGGTGGCCTTCGCTGGCCCCGGACGTGACCGACGGGCGGCTCGCGGGACGCGCGTCGACGCCACCGTCGGCGGCCCCTTCCTGCTCGAGGGGGCCGGCGGCTTCCGCCTCGGCTTCAGGGCGGCGGCGAGTGCGTGTCCCGTGGGGGTGGGGCACCGCGCCACCTTCTCCGGTGGCCCCTCGCCCACGACACGTCCGCCCTCGTGCCCGGCGCCGGGGCCGAGGTCCAGGACCCAGTCCGCGGCCTTTGCCACCTCCATGTCGTGCTCGACGACGACGACGGAGTGGCCGGCGTCGACCAGACGGTGGAGCGCGGCCACGAGGACGGCCACGTCGGCGGCGTGGAGCCCGGTGGTGGGCTCGTCGAGCAGGTAGAGCCGGCCCCGGCCTTCGCCCGCCTCGGTCAGGGCCCGGGCCAGCTTCAGGCGCTGGGCCTCGCCGCCGGAGAGGGTCGGGGCCGGCTGCGAGAGCGAGAGATAGCCCAGGCCCAGGTCGAGGAGCGGCTGGAGGGTCGCGGACAGGCCCCGTGCGTCGGCAAAGAGGCGGGCCACCTCGGCCGCGGGGAGATCGAGGGCCTCCGCGATCGAGAGGCCCTTGCAGCGGATCTCGAGCACCTCGGGCCGGAAGCGCCGCCCGTCGCAGGCCCCGCAGCGCACGAAGGCGTCGGGCAGGAACTGCATCTCCACCTTCTCGTAGCCCGCCCCCTCGCACACCGGGCAGGCCCCGGCCGCCGAGTTGAACGAGAAGGCGGTGGGCTTCATCTTTCGGGCCTTCGCCTCGGGAGTGGCCGCGAAGGCCTTGCGGAGCGGCTCGAGCACCTTCATGTAGGTCGCGGCGTTGACCCGGGAGCTCGCCCCGAGGGGCGCCTGGTCCACGAGGGTGACCCCGGTGAGCGCCGCGGCGCCGTCGATCCCGTCACACGCGCCGGGCTCGGACTCGCCGAGCCCGAAGTGGCGACGCAGGTTCCGGTACAGGACCTGGTCGACGAGGGAGGACTTGCCCGAGCCCGAGACGCCGGTCACACAGACGAGGAGGCCGAGGGGGACGTCGACCGTGACGTCCTGGAGGTTGTTCTCGCGTGCGCCGCGGAGGCGCAGGCGTTGCCGGGCCCCGGGCGTCCGTCGCTCGGGCGGACGCGGGGTGTCGAGACGCCCGGCGAGGTGCGCCCCGGTCTTCGACCGTGGCTCCTTCAGCAGTCCGGCCACCGGCCCCTCGTAGACGACCTCGCCGCCCTCGTGGCCGGGCCCGGGCCCGAGGTCGATCACGTGGTCGGCGCCGGCGATCAGGGCGGGGTCGTGCTCGACCACCACGACCGCGTTGCCGGCCGCGGCCAGGCGCCTCAGGACGCCGGCGAGCCGGCCCGCGTCGCGCGGGTGGAGGCCCACCGAGGGCTCGTCCAGGACGTAGAGGGTGCTGGTCAGCGACCCGCCGAGGGCGGTGGCCAGCGTGACACGCTGGGCCTCGCCCCCGGAGAGCGTGCGCGACTGGCGCCCGAGGGTGAGGTAGCCGAGGCCGGTGTCGACGAGGAAGCGCAGCCGCCCCCGGATCTCGTGGAGGAGCTGCTCCGACGCCGGGTCCTTCCCCGGCACCGACCACTCGCGGAAGAGGCGCTCCGCCTCGGCCACCGGCAGCGCCTCGACCTCGGGCAGGGTCCGCTCCGCGATGCGGTAGAGACGCGCCTCGGGCCTGAGCCGCGCGCCGCCGCAGTCGGCGCAGGTGCCGTAGCTGCGGAAGCGCGAGAGGTAGACGCGCACGTGCATGCGGTAGGTGCGCGACTCGAGCCAGTCGAAGAAGCCGCGGATGCCGTACCACTTGCGCTGCCAGTCTCCGCGCCCCCCGGGCTCGCCGTCCCAGACGAGCTGCTTCACCTCCCCGGGCAGGTCGGCCCAGGGCACGTCGGCCGGGAGCTTCGCCCGCCGGAAGAAGCGCTCGAGGTCGTCCTGACAGTCGGAGTAGAAGGTCGTCTGGAAGGGCTTCACGCAGCCCTGATGGATGGTCTTGCGGGCATCGGGGACCACGAGGTCGGGGTCGATGGCCATCGTCCGACCGAAACCCTTGCAGGTCTCACAGGCCCCCACGGGGTTGTTGAAGGAGAAGAGGGCGGGAAAGGGGTCGGCGTAGTCGATGTCGCACCGGGCACAGTGCAGCGCCTCGCTGAAGCGGAGCGGCCCGTCCCCGCCCTCGACACGAAACTCGACGTGACCCTCACCGTGGCGGAGCGCCCCCTCGAGCGAGTCGATGGTCCGCTGGCGCTTCGCGCGCTCGACGGTGATCCGGTCGAGGACGACGGTGATCCGCCCTTCCTCCGGGTGGAGGTGCGCGTCTTCGATACGGACGGGCTCCCCACCCTCCAGCACGCGCCGGAAGCCTGCCTTCTCGAAGGCCTCGCGCACCACCCCCGCGCTCACCTTCTTCCCGACGCGGTGCGGGAAGCAGACGAGGGCGGTGCGGCCCTCGCCGGCGGCGACGAGGGCCTCGAAGATGGACGAGGGCGAATCGCGGCGCACCGCGTCGCCGCAGCTCCGGCAGTGGAGCGTGGCCGCCCGGGCGTAGAGCGCCCGCAGGTAGTCGGCCACCGAGGTCATGGTCCCCACGGTCGAGCGCGAGGTCCGCACCGGGGCGGTGCGGTCGACGGCCACCGCCGGGAGGACGCCCTCGATCTTCTCCGCCCGCGGCCGGTCGAGCCGCTCCAGGAACTGCCGCGCGTAGGGGCTGAAGGTCTCCGCGTACCGGCGGTGCCCCTCGGCGTAGAGGACGTCGAAGGCGAGCGAGGACTTGCCCGGCCCCCGCGACCCCGGTCACCGCGGTCACCGCGCCGATGGGGATGCGGACGCTCACGCCCTTGAGGTTGTTCTGGCGGGCGCCTACGACCTCGATGTGTCGTCGGGGCATCCCCCGACGATGACCCAGGTCGAGGCGCAGGGCAAGCGGACGGCTAGCGAAGATCTTGGCGCGGCTACTCCTCGAACAACGAGGCCACGGGCACCTCGAATCCGGGCAGGACCTCGTTGCCGGTCAGCCGCGCCGTGTCGCCGTACTCCCGCATGTCGGTTGGCGAGCGGTAGACGTACACTGCACGGGCCTTCGGATCGGCCACCCAGACCAGGCGCACGCCGATCTCGAAGTACTCCCGGAGCTTCTGATTGAGATCGATCGCTCGGTCCTCCGGCGACAGAACCTCGACGACCAGCTCCGGGGCGACGTCGAGGAAGGCGAGAGACGCGGACCTTTCTGGAAGGTCTCGCTCGCGATGAAGAGGACGTCCGCTCCGCGGACCCGATCCGGCCCGCGGCGCGTGTAGAGACCGACCTCGCCCGCCAGGACCCGTCCCAGCTTCCGGGGCCGCACGAAGGCCTCGAGCGCAGCGGCGATCCGGACTTCGATCTGGCCGTGCCACGGGTTGGTGGGGTTCATGCGCACGATCTTCCCGTCGATGAGCTCGCAGCGGCCAATGTCCCCCATGCGCGCGAGGTCCTCCCCCGTGATGAGCCGCTCCTCTGTGGCTGGCGTTGACATCCGGTGAGATTCCTCGGAGCGATCGTAGCACCAACCGAGCCCGCCGGGGACCGCCGCGCGCAGTGGACGGACCGTCAGTTCGACGGCGCGGCGCGCCGCATTCCGCCCGAAGGAGGAGAGGTGCACGCAGCTCGAGCCGTCGACCCGGCAGGCCAAATCTTGGGTGCCCGGAACGGTTGGAATGGAAAGCGACTCGACCCCCGTCGGGAGAGCGGTGAGGCTCCAGCTCAAGTGCAGTTGAGGCGGCCACCGGTGCCGCCGACCGCCGACGCGACCAGCGCCGCGGGAAGCAGCTGGGAAGGCCGGCGTTGCCAGGCGTGTTTCTCCGCTGCGGGCGCCGCGTCACGGCCTCCAGAGGGGACGCCCCGTCTTCGTCGGAGGCCTCCGCCTCCGCGAAGGCGAGACCATCCGGATGGAGACGAGAGCCCCCTTCGATCCGCACGCCTGGCAGCTCCAAGGCCTGGGCTCGATGGGGCAAGGGTCACCCGAGCGATGGATCTGCCGCCGCTCCTCGTCCAGCTCGAGCTCGGCAAACAAGAGCGACATGGCCCTCGGCTCCGACAGGTCACCACCGCGGCACCTTCTCCCATCCGGGGAAGGGACCGACCTCGAGCTTCCAGCCGGTCGGGGACTGCGGGTCCCGGACCGCGCGCAGGTTGGTCCAGGAGCGCAGCGTGGCCAGGACCTCCTCGTGGCTGCGTCTGTGGAAGGGCGTCCGTGTGACGTCGGGCACCGGCCAGAGGCGGACGTGGTCGCGTTCACCGCTCGACGCCACCCAGCGGCCGTCCGGCGAGAAAGCGACCATCTGGGTGGAGGGCGAGGCGCGGCCGAAGAAGACGTGGGGCTCGCCTCCCGAGGCGGAGACGATGCGCACGACGCCGTCCGTCCCAATGGTGGCGATGAGGGTGCCCGTCGGGTCCGCGGCGAGAGAGGTGCAGCCGACACAAGGCGAGATCCTCGTCGGCTCTGCCCCGTCGAGGCCAAGCCGCACGATCTCCTCGGGTTCTCCGAGAAGGGCGAAGACCACCTCGTTCCGACGGTCAACCGCCATGCCACGGCCGGGTCGGTGGGACAGGGGCCTGTGCCCACCCGCTCGTCGATCGAACAGATGGACACCGCTCGTGCCGCTGGAAACGAGACGGTCGTCGTCCACGAACTGAAGAAACTCGACCCCGCCGGCCTGTTCGTCTCCGGCGCCGGGCAGCGGCCCGAGGATCTGTTCCCCTCCGTCCTCGAGGTCCCAGATCTGGATGACCTTGTGTTCCGCAGGTCCGTCGAGGGCCGCGGCCGCCACGTCGCGTCCGTCCGGGGAGAAGGCGATGGCGCGCACCCAGACCTCCGCGGAGAAGCCCCTCAGCTCACGCGGTGGGCCCCCCGAGAGGGGCACGACGAATACGGCGATCGGACCGCACCCCGAGACAGCCACCCGCTCTCCTGTTGGATCGACGGCCAGCCCGGGTCCGCTGCTGATGGTCGTCCGCAAGAGCACCCGTTCGCCTCCCGTGTCGTCTGTCGACACGGAACGCGCCCGGACCGTACCTTCCGGCGATCCCGAGACGGACACGAGCGTGGACCCATCTGGCGTGAAGGCCACGTCGTCCACGAACCAGTCGTGCCTTCCCACGGAGCGCGAGTAGGTCTCGGCGAGGGGCCAGAAGGCGGTTCCCAGGAGACTGAGCTTGGCCAGCCATCGCTCGGACGGGTCGAAGGTCCAGGAGCCGGCGTGCAGGTTGTCGACCGGAAGGCTGAGGGGCTCCATCGACGGGGGCGCCTCGAGGTCCCAGAGCTTCGCATAGGCCGTCGTCTCACCCGCGCCGATGGCGGCGAGCCATCTCCCCCTCGGGCTGTACGCGAGGTCGTGCACTCCCGCGCAGTCCAGGACCCGAGGGACTCGCTCGGAGCTCGCCTCGGTCTCCCAGATCCGAATCTTCCCCGACGTGTCCCCTGCAGCGACGTGGCGGCCGTCCGGGTGGAAGGCGACGTCCACGATCCCGGCCGGGTGGGTGCCGACGAGCCGCGGTGGAGTGGACCAGTCGTCCAGCGAGCGCAGGTAGAGCCTCCGGCCGAAGGGATAGGAGCCGGGAACGTAGGTCAGCCACCGCCCGGCGGCGTCTACGTCCTTGACGGCGGCGGCATCAGTGGCCCCGACCAGGCGGGGCCCGCCTTCGGCCAGGGCCGTCCAGCGAACGATCTCACGCGCCCCGACAGTCGCCGACGTGAAGAAGCCCTGACCGCGCACGAAGAAGGCCGAGTCCTCCACCTCGAGCCTCCGGACCTCGCGTCCGTCGGGCACCGACCAGATCCGGACGTCTCCGGAGCGTTTGCCGACCAGCAGCCGGCCGTCCGACCCGAAAGAGTACTCCGCCCAGCGGTAGCTGGCGGACCCTTGGCAGGAACCCACGACGGCGCCACCGTCACGGCGATACAGGAGAGTCGTCGGAAAGTCGCCCCTGGCGAGCCACTCCCCGTTTGGGCTGAAGGCGAAGAAGGGGAACCATTCCTCCTGGCGATCCGGCAAGACGAGAGCGGTCGGTCCTCGCTGCAGGACGCGCAGGGCGAACTGGCGAGCCTCCTCGGTGTCGGCCAGCTCCAGGCTCTCTGTCGTGTAGGCGAGGGCCGCGGTGGGATTCGCCTCGAGCTCGATCTGGCCCAGGGCGAGCAGCCTGCCCGCCTCGGCTCGAAGGACCGCGGCCTCCGCCCGGCGGGCCTGCTCGACCGCCTGCTGACGCGACAACGCGACGATGGCGGCCACGGCGAGCGACCCCGCCACCACGCCAGTGACCGCCAGCCGGCGAAGCCGCCGGCGCCGCCGAGCCCGGTCGACCATGGAGCGGGCGAACGCCTCCTCGAGGGAGGTGAGCTTCCCGGGGTACCGGTCCCGCCACAGCTCGAACTCCCGCTCGGAGGTTCCGGTCCACAGGAGGTCGACGGGTCGGCCCTTCTCCTCCCAGAGGTGGGCCGCCTGCTTGAGCTGGTCGCGGAGGAGGGCGCCCTCCTCGTCCTGGGCCTGCCACCGCACCAGGCGCGGCCACGACCGCAGGAGCGACTCGTGGATCACCTCGATCCGGGCTCCGCCCGGAGAGGTCCGCCCACCCTCTTCCGTGCTATCGCGCGCTTCGTAGGTCGTGAGGAGCCGCGCCTCGATCAGCGTGTCCAGGACCTTCTCCCCGACCTCAAGGTCGGGAAGGACACTCAGAAGCTCCCCCCTCTCCGCCGCCGCTCGCGTCTGCTGGGCGGTCACCAGGTTCCGGAAGAGCTCCCGGACGATGGGCTCCCTGTCCGGGCCGATTCGGGCGAGCGTCCGCTCCGCGTGCTGGGCCAGCGCCCCGGCCACACCGCCGATCTCCTCGTGCGCCGCCCACGTGAGGAGCTTCCTCTCTCGGTCGCGCGTCTCCCAGAGACGCGACACCGCGAACGCCAGGAGGGGCAGCGCACCCCGCGCGCTCTCCACCGCACCCAGCATCTCCTCGACGAGGGAGTCGTCCTCGAAGGCGAAGGCCTCCTTCCTCGCCGGCTCCACGAGGGCCCGCCGCAGGCCCTCGCCCTGGAGAGCCAGGAGCGGGGTCATGTCGGCGGTGAAGACCGGCGTGAGCGCCTCGTGCTCCTGGCAGCGGATCAGGAAGTCGTCGCGCATCGACAGCAGCACGTGAACGTCGGTCTCGTTTGAGGCTCGTCCGAGGAGCTCAGCGAAGTGTGCGTGGGTCTCCGGGGGATTGAGCGTGAAGAGCTCCTCGAACTGGTCCACCACGAGCAGCACCTCGCCGTGGCCCTGCCGCCACCGCCGGAGCATCGCGACGGCGACCTCGGGGTCCTCGAAGCGGAGGAGCTCCTTCACTGCCTCGGCGTCCCCGGCGACCTCCGCGGCCAACGCCTGGGCCAGGCCCGTCATCGGGGCCCGGCCCGGCACCGAGACGATAGCGCTCCACCCCTCCGGCCGCGCGGGAACCACGCCCGCCCGGACGAACGACGTCTTCCCGGCCCCCGACGGGCCGATGAGGGCCAGGAGCCTTCGGCGCCGGAGCCTCTCCCACAGCGCCTCGACCTCGGCCTCTCGCCCGAAGAAGACCTCCGCGTCCTCCTCCGTGAAGGACGAGAGCCCCGGATAGGGGCTGCGGGGCTCCACCGGCCTCGCCCCCTCCTCGCGCCCGACGGCCTCGTCGCCCGTGACCTCCCCGCAGAAGGCGTAGCCGAAGCCGTGGACGGTCCGGATGAAGCGGGGCTGGCGGGCGTCGTCGCCCAGGGCCTGGCGGATGGCGTTGACCGCCACGCCCAGGGTGGACTCGGAAACGAACACCCCGGGCCAGACGACGTCACGGATCTGGGCCCGGGAGAGGGCCCTGGGCCGGCGCTCCACGAGGAGGCTCAGCAGCTCGTAGGCCTTGGGCTCGAGGGGCACAGGTTGCCCTGAGCGGAGGAGCTGCCGGCGCTCTCGGTCGAGCTCGAACTCCCCGAACTGTAACGACGTCGCCTCATCCCGGGGGAAGGGCACCGTTCTCTCGAACGCGGGCAGCTTAGCATCCAGTGGTGCAGGTCCCATGGACCCTTTGATCCACGGCCGTCAGAACTGCAGGCGTGCCGAAAGCTGGATGTTGCGCGGGTTGCTCACCGAGCCGTTCCACAGCCCAAAGCCGGGGCTCGACACGTCGGTGTCGAAGGCCGACCCGCCAAACTCCCCGGAGGCGGTGAACGAGTGCCAGTTCCAGAGGTTGAAGGCCGAGATCCGCAGCTGGAGGGTGACCCGGCTCCCGATCCGCGTGTTCTTGATGAGCGACAGGTCCTGGTTGCGGTAGCTCTGGCCCCGGTAGCTGGTGACCCGGTCGCCGGTGCCCCAGTCGTAGTTGAAGGCGTCGGGGGACTCGAAGGCACTCGGGTCGAAGAGCGAGCCCTTCGCGGGGTCGAAGGCCCCGACGTCCTGGGCGAACGGATCGCCGCGGATGGAGGGGATGCACCCGGCCCCGAACTGCCACGGGACGTTGCAGAACCCGGACCGAAAGAAGAAAGGGATCCCCGACGAGTAGCGGAAGATCGTGGAGACCTGCCAGCCATCCAGGAGCGCCCGGGCGAGCCCCGTGGTGTTCCGCGCGAACGGTATGTCCCAGACGAGGGCGGCCGAGAGGACGTGGGTCACGTCGTCGACGGCCAGGGCGCGGTTGCGGCCCTCTTCAAAGGGCGAGATGACCCCGCTCACGGTGCCCCATCCGCCCGGGCTCTGGATGTTGTCGCTGCCGCTCGTGTGGAGGCGCCCGAGGGTGTAGGACGCCAGGAGGAACGTGCCCCCGGCGTAGCGCTTCTCGAGCTTGGCCTGCAGGGAGTGGTAGGTCGACTGGCCGTGGTTCTCGTTCAGGCCCATGAGAGGGCTGCAGTACTGCGGGTAGGGCAGGAGGGCCTGGGCGACCGACGGCGCGCAGCTCTGCATCTGCTCCACCCAGCCGTCGTAGGGGAGGGGCACGCCGTGCAGCTCGGTCTGGCCGGGCTGGAACTCGTCGTAGAGAAGGGGGCCCATCGAGAGGAGCGCCGGGTCGAGCGCGTTCAGCGGCCGGTTGGTGGACGGCACCCGCCGGCCCTGGCTGCCCACGTAGGCCACGCCCAGCGTGAGTCCGGGTCTGATCTCCCGGTCCACGGTGAGGTTCCATTGCTGCGAGCGCGGCCGCTCGTTGCCGTCCAGGGTCCGGTACAGGATCTCCTGTCCGTTGTTGTAGGCGGAATCGATGAAGGGCGGGGGCACCCAGTCGCCGGGCATGCCGTCTTGGAGGAGAAAGGCCGGCTCGAGCCCACCGAGGCTGCTGTTGAAGGTGATGTAGTTGACGAAGCCGTCCTGGGCGATCCCCCCGAACCAGCCCGGATAGAAGGCGCGATCGTAGAAGATCCCCCATCCCGCGCGCACGAGCGTCCGGTCGTTGAACGCATAGGTCAGGCCCAGGCGGGGAGCGAAAGCCCCGAAGAAGCGTCTCTCCGGGTAATCCGCGCCATAGCTCGCCTCCCCCCACTCGGTACCGGCGAAGGCGAGGCGCCCGGGTCGCCCCCCGGCCCCGGGGTTGGGCCCGGCAGCGTCGAAGAAGGACAAGCGGTTGTACTTCTCCCTCGACGGGCTGAAGTAGTCCCAGCGCAGCCCGTAGTTCAGGGTCAGCCGGTCGCTGGCCCTCCAGGTGTCGCCCAGGTGGAAGATCCAGGCCGCCTGACGCGGATAGCCCGTGTTCGTCGACCGGGCCACCATGTAACCGACGTCAACCGTGCCCAGAAGGAAGCTGGCGATGGGGCTGCCGCTGTTGACCCCCAGCAGCCCGGTCGTGCCGCGCTCGAAGCCGAAGTACCCCTGCTCGGCGGTGGTGTCGTGGACGTTCCCGCCGATGTTGCGGTACTCGAAGCCGACCTTGAGGGTGTGGCTCCCCTTGACCCAGGTGAGCAGGTCGTTGAGCACGTAGGTGGGGCGCGTGGTGATGTTGAGCTCGTTGCGTCCCTGTAGACAGCCCCATTCGCCGAAGCCATCACTGAAGCCGATCGCCGGCGGAACGTCATGAGAGACGACCCCCGGGATCTTCGGCAGGACGTCCGCGAGCTCCTGGTTGACGCAGCCATACCCTTCGTTGCGGTTCAGGTATCCAAAGGACACGTGGTTCAAGAGGCGGGGGCTGAAGGTGTGGTCCCAGTTGAGCCGGTTGACCCACGAGTTCTGCGGGTCGGTGAAGACCGTGGCCGCCAGCTCCTGCGGCAGCACCGAGTAGAGCTGCTTTGGCATCCGCTGATGCCACAGGGAGACGGAGATGTGGTCCTTCTGGCCGATGTAGGCGTCGAAGCGTCCGAAGAAGTAGTTGCTGTCGAAGTAGTCCGGCAGTGGATCGCCGGTGAAGTTGTTCAGCGGTCCTTCTCTCGTGGGCTCTGGGAGGAATTGCAGCCACTCCTGGGCCAGGGGGCCGAACCGGTCGGGGCAGATCACGTTGAGGGAGCGTCCATCGCAACCCATGAACTGGTCGCGGGCGACGGTGCCGTCCGGAAGCACGCGGGTGGTGGCCGGGTCGTAGATCGGGATCAGGTTCCCGTTCGCGTCGACCCAGTCGGTGAAGTCCCCGTTTCTCTGCTTGAGGGACGGGATGGAGATCGTCGGCCGGTTGACGGCGCCCTCCTGGCGGAAGCCCTCGACGTCGACGTAGAAGTAGGTCTTGACGGAGTCCGACCACAGTCCGGGGAGCTTCAGGGGCCCGCCGATGTTCGCCCCGAAGTTGTGCTGCTGGTTCTCGGGCTTCACCTCCACCCCCCACGGGGTGGCGTTCAGTGAGTCGTGGCGGAAGTACTCGAAGACCGCGCCGTGGAACTGGTCGGTTCCTGACTTCGTGACCGCGACGATCTGTCCCGAGGTGCTGGCCCCGTACTCCGGCGCGTAGCTCGAGCTGACGACCTTGACCTCGCTCACCATGTCCGGGGAGAAGGGGAAGTCGGAGAGGATCGAGACCATCCCGCTCTGGCTCATGAACCCCTGCTGCATACTCGCCCCGTCGAGGACGGCTTCGTCGCCCGACTGCAGGCCGCCGTTGATCCGGGCGTCGAAGGCGTCGGCCTGTCCGCCCGTGGACACTCCAGGCATGAGGATGGCGAAGGCCGCGGAGGAGCGCACCGTCCCGGAGACGAGCAGCGGGAGAGCCTCCAGCGTGCCCGGAGCGATGCCGTCTTCCTTCGCTCCGGAGTCGTAGCTCATGGGACTGCTGCCCTCGACCTCGATCGTCTCGGTCTGAGGGCCGAGGCTGAGCCTCACATCCACCCGAACGTCGCTTCCCAGTCTCACCTCGATGGCCCTCTGCCGGTGGGGCTTGAACCCCGACCGGCTCACCCGCAGCGTGTACGTGCCGGGGACGAGGTTCGGAAACGCGTAGGTGCCATCGTCCGCGGCGCCACGTCGAAGCTCGACGCCGGTGGCCTCGTTTTGCAGGAGCAGCTCGGCCGCGGGGACGCGCCCCCCCTGGGGATCCGTGATCGTCCCGCTGACCGAGCCGCTGAAGCTCTGGGACGAGCCGGCGACGGGCCACAGCAGGGCGCTCGCCGCGACGATTGGGGCAATACGGAGGAAAGAGGTGAATCGCTCCATGCGCCCTCCTTGTCGCCGATCGCGACCCCACCCCCGCACGGAGGCAGAGTCACAGCACATCCTACTCCCGGCGACTCAAGCGGGTTCTTGGATATTCCTTGGATTTCGCCGATGCCGTCACCACTCAGACTTCATCGCCGAAAGGAACGGGCCCGCCTCGACGCCAGCCCGCGTCACCCTCTTCTCTCACCACGTCGGCACCTCCTCCCACCCAGGAAAGGGGCCGACCTCGACGCGGTAGCCCGTGGCCGAGGCTTGGTCCTCCACCACCTCGAGGTTGGTGAGCGCCCGCAGCTTCGCCATCAGCTCCTCGTAGGGCAGGGTGTGGAACGGCGGCTTCGTCACGTCGGGCATCGGCCAGAGGTGGACGACCTCGCTGCTCCAGGAGGAGATCCAGCGGCGGTCGGGTGAAACACTCACAGCCAGCGCCGGGCCGGTCTGGCCGAGCAGCAGGTGGGGCTCCTCACCCGTGGCCGGGCCGACCCGCACGACGCCGTTGACGTCCGCGGTGACGATGATCCGACCCGAGGCATCCAGGGTGGCCGAGCGCACCCGCTCGCCGTGGGTCGTGATCCGGCGGGAGGTCTGCTTCTGGAGATCGAAGAAGAGAAGCTCGTCACAGCCGGCGTCCGCGAAGTCACCCTCTCGAATGGCCCACACGAGCAGGTATCGGCCGTCCCGGCTGAGGTCGAACCCGGCCCAGGTCTGGGCGTAGACGGTCTCGCTCGAGACGGGGCCACCGGGCTCGTCGGGGAGAACGAGGCGGCGAACTCCACCGTCTCCTGAAGCGAACAGGCTGCCATCCGGTGCGAACGCGACGTAGTAGAACCCCACCCACGATGCGTCGGTGATGCGCGCGACGGAAATCACCCGCTCTTCGCCCGACGCTAGGTCCCAGATCCGAAGGACCCGCTGCTCCGGGTCCCTGAGGCTCCCGTAGTGGTTGAGCGGGCCGGCGACCGCCCGGCGTCCCTGGACGTCGAAGGCCACCGGGAAGACAGCGGCGCCTTCCCATCGGTCGAGGAGCTGCCGCGGCGGTCCGCCTTCGATGGGAACGAGGAGGACCTTGTCCGTTCCGACCAGCACGTGAGGGCTCACCGGGTGCCTCGCGATCGAGAGGCAGGGCTCCGTGAGGACCCGGGCGCTCCCGTCGGCGGGACTGAGAGGCCACACGCGCGTCGCGTCGTCGACACCGCAGGAAACCAGCCAGCGGCCGTCGGCGGTGAAGGTCAGCCAGTAACCATTCATGCGGCCGCCATGGAGCTCGCGCATGCGGGGGCTCGAGAGGGGCCAGAAGGCGACCGCCCGGCCGTCGCTCGCGGCCAGCCACTGACCTCTCGGGTCGAAGGCCACGGGGAAGAGATTGATCTCGTCGGGTCGCCTCAGGATGGCGGGCTGGGCGTCGGGAGGGCCGGCAAGGTCCCAGACGTGCAGGGCACCATCGGCCGTGCCGGTGGCCAGAGCCGAGCCGTCGCCGTTGAAGAGAAACGGCGAACCGGGGGCGGTGCCCTTCGGCCCTTCGAGGATGCGCAACGGCGCTCGCGCGCCCGCGGCCAGAGACCACAGCCGGATCTCGCCGGATCTGTCGATGGACGCCAGGCGGTCGCCCGTGGGGGAGAACTTGAGGTCCCACACCTCGTCCTCGGCACTCCCCAGGACCCGCTCTGACGCCGGACGCGAGGCGTCGAGCGGGCGCAAGCGCACGCTCCGACCTCGGCAGACGCCCAGCAACGTGCCCGTGGCGTCGACAGCCCAGGGGCTGTCGTCCAGCGTCCCCAGGACAGCCGGCTCGCCCTCCGGGAGTGGCCATGCCCGGATGACGCGGTGGTGGTCCTCTCGGGACATCCGCGTGAGCGTCAGGAGCCTCCCGCCGCGGACCACGCCCTCGGACTCGACGCCTCCCAGCTCCACGTTGCGGATCTCCCGCAGGTCCGGCAGGGACCAGAAACGCAAGCTCTCGCCCGATCCTCCTGTGATCAGGAGGTCGCCCCGCAGGCCGAACTGCACGACGCTCGTGTTTCCGTCGGGCGTGCGCGGCAGGACTCGAGTCGGCCCGCCGTCCCGAGGGAAGAGCAGGATTTGACTGCGAGTGCTCCACGTTGCGAGCCACCGGCCGTCGGGGCTGGGGACGATCTGACCGACGATCCCCGGACCCGTCAAGTCGAGTTCCTTCGCGGCCTGTGTCGCTGGCAGGATGCGGGCAACGGGCCCGCGCCAGAGGACCTCGAGGGCGAACCTCCGCGCCTCGGGGGTGTCGGCCACCTCGAGGCTCTTGCGCGCGTAGGCCAGTGCGGCCGTGGGGTGGGTCTCCAGGTCCAGGCGGCCCAGGGCCAGCAGCTTGCTCGCCTCTGCCCGCTGCGCCTCCGCGACCGAGCGGCGCCAGAGGCTGCCAATGGTCGTCAAGACTGCGAGTAGGACGGCGATCGTCGACGCGGCCACCGTGCGCCGCACGCGCTTCCGCCGCTGCGCGCGGTGGATCATCGCCTCCGCGAAATCGCCCTCGACCGCGGTGAGCGCTCCCGGGTAGCGGTCCCGCCACAGCTCGAACTCGCGCTCGGAGGTCCCGGTCCAGAGAAGATCGTCCGGGCGACCTTTTTCCTCCCACAGATGGGCCGCCTGCTTCAGCTGGTCCCGGAGAAGCGCCCCCTCCTCGTCCTGGGCCTGCCAGCGCACGAGACGGGGCCATGCTCGCAAGAGCGACTCGTGCACGATCTCGATTCGGTGCCGGGCTGGCGTCGCCTCGGCACTCTCGTCGGTGCCCTCGTGCGCCTCGTAGGAGGTGAGGAGCCGCGCGTCGATGAGGGCATCCAGAACCTGGCCCCCGACCTCACGGTCCGGCAGGACGCTCAGAAGCTCATCGCGCTCCGCCGCCGCCCGCGTCCATTGGGCCGTGACTAGGTTCCGGAAGAGCTCCCGCACGATCGACTCTCGCTCCAGGCCGATCCGCTCCAGCGTTTGCTCCGCGTGTTGTGCCAGCGCTCCCGCCACACCTCCGATCTCCTCGTACGCCGCCCGCGTGAGGAGCTTTGTCTCCTTGTCCCGCCTCTCCCACAGGCGCGAGACGGCGAACGCCAGGAGCGGCAGTGCCCCCCGGGCCCCTTCGACTGAGTCGAGCATCTCCTCGACGAGGGAGTCGTCCTCGAAGGCGAATCCCTCCTTCTTCGCCGGCTCCACGAGCGCTTGCCGCAGGCCCTCGCCTTCGAGCGCCAGGAGCGGGGTCAGATCGGCGGTGAAGACCGGCGCAAGAGCCTCGTGCTCGGAGCAGCGGATCAGGAAGTCGTCCCGCAGGGACAGCAGGACGTGAAGGTCGACATCCTTCGAGAGCCTTCCGAGCAGCTCCGCGAACCGTGCTTGTGTCTCCGGAGGATTGAGCGTGAAGAGCTCCTCGGCCTGGTCCACCACGAGGAGTGCCTCGCCGAAGCCCTGCCGCCAACGGTGCAGCATGGCGAGGGCCACGACGGGATCGTCGAAGCGCAGGAGCTTCTTCACCGCCTCCGCATCTCCGGCGATCTCGGGGGCGAGCGCCTGCGCGAGCCCCGTCATCGGGGCCCGGCCCGGCGTGGAGACGATCGCCCCCCATCCCTCGGGCCGCCCCGGGATCAGCCCCGCGCGGACGAAGGACGTCTTGCCGGCTCCCGAGGGGCCGATGACGGCCAGGAGTCGTCGTCGGTGGATCCGCTCCCACAGTGCCTCGACCTCGACCTCTCGCCCGAAGAAGATCTCGGCATCCTCCTCGGTGAAGGACGAGAGCCCCGGATAGGGGCCGCGGGGCTCCGTGGGCCTCGCGCCCGTGAGGCGAGCCTCCTCCTCGCCCGCGGTTTCCCCACAGAAGGCGTAGCCGAAGCCGTGGACCGTCCGGATGAACCGCGGCTGCCGGGCGTCGTCGCCCAGGGCCTGGCGGATGGCGTTCACCGCCACGCCCAGGGTGGACTCGGAGACGAAGACCCCGGGCCAGACGACGTCGCGGATCTGGGCCCGGGAGAGCGCCCGGGGCCGGCGCTCCACGAGGAGAACGAGCAGCTCGTAGGCCTTCGGCTCGAGGGGCACAGGTTGCCCCGAGCGGAGGAGCTGCCGGCGCTCTCGGTCGAGCTCGAACTCCCCGAACTGCAGTGGCATGAGCCTCGCTCCGGGGAAGGACAGAGTTGTCGTGAGCGCCACCAGCCTAGCACTCAGTGCGGCCAGCCCCATGGACCATTTGATCCACGGGGTTCAGAGCGCGAGGCACGCGGGGCAGCGGGGATGGGCCAGGCCCGCCGGTGCTACACTGCGAGCGTGATCGACGAGATCCGCTCGGTATTCGATGCCGACCCGCGCGTGGCCTATGCGTTGCTCTTCGGATCGCGTGGACGCGGGCATGCGCACGAGCGCAGCGACGTCGACATCGCGGTGGGCCTGGTGCCGCCCGGCCGTCTGTCAGTCAACGAGATCGGTGACTTGATCTCTCGCCTCGAGACCGCCGCTGGCCAACCCGTGGATCTCGTCCTTCTCGACGAGGCGTCGCCGGGCCTCGCCTACCGGGCGTTCCGCGACGGGCGCGTCATCTTCCAGAGGGATCGCGGCGCGTTCGTCGCCCGGAAGGCCCGAGCGATCCTCGAGTACCTCGACTTCAAGCCTGTGGAGGAGGAATTCGCTCACGCGGTCCTGCAGGCGGGGCACCGTGGTTGACGAGACCGTCGCGGCCGCCAAGATCGCGGCCATCCGCGATGCCGTGGACCGCATCCGCGCCACCCTCCCGGCGCGGGTCGAGGAGTTCGAGTCGGATCGTACTGCCCGAGAGGTCGTGACGCTGAACATGTTCGTCGCCCTGCAGGAGTGCGTCTCGCTCGCCACGCACTGGCTGGCCGACGCCGGACTGGACGTTCCGGGCACGTACCGCGAGATCTTCGTGGCGCTGGCAGAGCGCGGCGCCCTCACCCAGGAGCTGGCCCGGCGGCTCGCGGCGGCGGCGGGCTTCCGGAACCTCGTGGCCCACCAGTACGGCGTCCTCGATCCCGCCCGCGTTCATGAGATGGCGGCCAACGAGCTCGGCGACCTGCTCGAGTTCTGCCAGGTCGTTGCCCGCGGGCTTTCCGAGGGCTGAGCTCCCTCATTGCGCGACAGGCTTTCTGGTTCGGCACCGTCTCCACGACCGGGTCACCACTCTGGCGTCGCTGCCCAGGCGGGGCACTTCGCGCCCAGCGACGTTCCCGCTCCTGCTGCACCGCCCATCGGGCGAACGGACCCGTCTCGACACTCGGAGGTGTGTCTCGCCGCTGCTCTCACCAGGTCGGCACGTCCTTCCAGCCGGGGAAGGGGCCGATCTCCTCGCTCCAGCCGGTGGGCGAGGACGGGTCGCGCACCACGCGGAGGTTCGTGAGGGCGTCGAGCTTGGCCAGCAGCTCGTCGTGGGGCAGCGTGTGGAGCGGCGGCTGCGTCAGGTCCGGCGTGGGCCAGATCGAGATCGACTCCTCGGTCGAGGAGGCGATCCAGCGCTCGTCCGGGGAGATGGCCAGACCCTTCACCGGCCCCGTGTGACCGAGCAGGAGGTGGGGCTCCTCACCGCTCACCGGCCCGACGCGGACGATGCCGTCGCGGTCGCCCGTGACGATGAGGCGACCCGAAGGAGAAAGGCTCGCTTTCGACAGACGCGTCCCGTGCGTCGTGATCGGGCGGGAGGCGCCCGGGACGAGATCGAAGAGGAGGAGGTCCTCGAAAGGATCGTTCATCCCTCCGGCCTTCGCGCCGACCACGAGGAGCTGACGCCCGTCCCCGCTGAGGCTGGGGACAGCGAAGCCGGCGGCATGGATCGTCTCGCTGGAGACGGTCCCGCCCGCGTCCGGGGGCAGGGTGAGGCGTTGCACGCCGCCCTGTCCCCCCACGTAGAGGCGCCCGTCCGGGGCGAACGCGGGCACCCAGAAGCGCCAGCTCGCGTCGGTCAGGTGAGAGACGGAATGCACGCGCTTCTCCCCGGTCTCCAGGTCCCAGACCATCAGCGCGCGAGATTCGGGCGTCTCCCTTTCCAGAATGCTGCCCGGGACGGCCACCGCGCGACGGCCCCGCGGATCGAACGCGACGAGGAAGAACCACGCTCCCTCCCAGCTCTCGACGAGCTGGCGCGGGGCCCCGCCCGCGACGCTGTAGAGCAGGGCTCGCGGGGAAATCGTATCGGAGCCGGTCCCCACGAGGACTTCGCGGCCCTCCGGATGAAGTGCGACCGAGTGGCAGCCCTCGCCCTCCCCGGGGGTGAGGGTGCCCACGGCGCCGTCGCTCGCCTTCAGCGGCCACTGTCTCACGGGTAGGTAGGCCGGGCACGTGGTCAGCCACCGGCTGTCCGGTGAGAAGGCCAGGGAGCCGGCGTTGGCCAGGCCGGGGAGCACCCGCCGCCACCGGCTGGCGACGGGCCAGAACTCGATCGTCGTCCGGGCGTGGTCGCCCGTGGCCAGCCACTGGCCGCTGGGATCGAACGTCTCGTGGCGGTAGCCGACCGGACCGGGCCGGACGAGGACGACGGGCCGGGCATCGGGGAACTCCTCCAGGTCCCAGAGGACGTGGGAGCCGTTCGGACCGGCCTGGCTGAACCGTCGGCCCTGCTGATCGAAGAGCGTGACCGTGGCCCCCGTGTACGCCGGGCCCTGCAGCGTCCGCAGGAGGCGCCAGGCTCCGCCGGACCTCGACCAGACGCGCGCCTGTCCTGACTCATCACTCACGACGACGAGGTCGCCCTGGAGCGAGACATCGGCGCCCGCTATGTCGGCGGGGAGCTCGGCCAACGGCTGCAGACGGTTCGTCCCGTCCAGGCAGAGCAGGGTCACCTGCCGGCCGCTGAAGGCGGTCGCGTGAGTCGCCTCGGAATCGACACCTCCATACGGGTACAGATCACGAGGGACCGTGGCCACCACGCGAGGCCCTTCGTCGGCGAAGTCCATCACCTCGACGAACTTGTCGCCGAACCGTCGGCCGTCGGCGGCGATCGTTCGCGTGTGGAGCACGATCCGCCCACCCCGCACCAGGCCCCAGACGTCCACGTCACCGGGTCCCAGGTTCACCGTCCGGACCTCACGCAGGTCCGGGAGCGACCAGAACCTCAGGGATCGACCCATCCCATTCGTGACAAGCTGGTCGGAGCGCGGGCCGAACCCGAGCACACCGAGCGACGCGTCGGAGGGAACGGACAGCGTCCGGGTCGGCCCGCCGTCGCGGTCGAAGAGCAGGACCGGTTCACTGTAGCCGCCACGGCCGGCAAACCAGCGGCCGTCAGGGCTGAAGGCGGGGCTCCCGAACCTCTCGGGCACCGCCGGAAGCCCCAGCGCCCTCGCGGCCTCGCTGAGGTCCAGAATCCGTGCCGCCGGGCCGCGCCACAGGATCTCGAGAACGAATCGCCGCGCCACCGGTGTGTCGTGGAGATCGAGGCTCCCGCGCGCGTAGGCCAGGGCGGCCGTGGAGTCGTCCTCGAGGCTGACCTTCGCGAGCGCCAGGAGCTCTCCGGCCTCGGCGCGAAGCGCCTCGACTCTCGCCCGCTCGCCCGCAGCCTCGCTCCGTCTCCACAGGGCTCCCGTGATGGTCGCCACGACCACGGCCGCGGCGACAACGAAGCCGGCCACGAGGCGGCGGCGTCGCTTCTGCCGGGCGGCCCGCTCCGCCATGGCGGCGGCGAAGTCCTCCTCGAGAGCGGTGAGGGCCCCCGGGTATCGTCCTCGCCACAGCTGGTACTCCTGGAAGGCCGTCCCCGTCCACAGGAGATCGTCCGTCCGCCCCCTCTCCTCCCACAGGTGCGCGGCCTGCTTGAGCTGGTCTCGAAGGACCGCGCCCTCCTCGTCCTGGGCCTGCCAGCGCACGAGGCGCGGCCACGCCGTCAGCAACGACTCGTGCACCACCTCGATCCGGTGGTGGCTCGCCTCGTCCTCCTGCCCCTCCACTTCGTACGACGTCAGGAGCCGCGCGTCGATGAGCCGGGCCAGGACCTCCTCGGCCACCCTCCGCTCGGGGAAGGCCGAGAGAAGCTCCTCGCGGTCGATGGCGGCTCGCGTGCCCTGGGCGGTCACCAGGTTGCGAAAGATCTCGCGGACCAGGCCCTGATGCTTCGAGCCGATGCGGTCCATCGTGGCCTCGGCGTGCTGGGCCAGCGCGCCCACCACCCCCCCGATCTCTTCGTACGCCTCGCGCGTGAGGAGCTTCCGGTCGTGGTCCCGCTTCTCCCACAGGCGCGACACCGCGAAGGCCAGGAGCGGCAGCGCGCCCCGCTCTTCGACCACCTCGGACAGCATCTCCTCGACCAGCGCGTCGTCCTCGAAACGGAACCCGTGCGTCAGCGCCGGGTGCACCAGTGCGCGGCGCAGCGTGGCACCGGTGGGCGGTCCGAGCGGGGTCAGCTCGGAGAACACCGGCTCCAACGCGTCGTGGTCGTGGCAGCGGAACAGGAAGTCGTCGCGCATCGAGAGCAGCACGTGCACGTCGGCCTCGGAGGCCAGCCGCCCGAGAAGCTCGCCAAAGCGCTCTTGCGCCTCGGGCGGGTTGAGGGTGAAGAGCTCCTCGAACTGATCGACGATGAGGAGCGCCTCTCCGTGACGCCTCCGCCAGCGCCCGAGCACGGACAGCGCCGCCTCCGGCTCCTCGAGATGCACGAGCTCCCGCAGCGCGTCCATGTCACCGGAGAGCTCGGGAACGAGCGCTCGGCTCAGGGCCACCAGGGGCGCATTCCCCGGCTGACACAACACCCCGCCCCAGCCCTCGGGTCGGGAAGGAAGCAGGCCCGCCTGCAAGAACGATGTCTTCCCGGCTCCCGACGGGCCGATGAGCGCGAGGAGACGTTGGCGCTGCAGCCTCTCCCACAGCGCCTCGACCTCGGCTTCTCGCCCGAAGAAGACCTCCGCGTCCTCCTCGGTGAAGGACGAGAGCCCCGGATAGGGGCCCCGGGGCTCCACCCGCCTGGCCGCCGCGTCCTCACCCTCGAGGGCGGCCTCGCCCGCGACCTCCCCGCAGAAGGCGTAGCCGAAGCCGTGGACGGTCCGGATGAAGCGGGGCTGGCGGGCGTCGTCGCCCAGGGCCTGGCGGATGGCGTTCACCGCGACCCCCAGGGTGGACTCGGAGACGAACACCCCGGGCCAGACCACGTCGCGGATCTGGGCCCGGGAGAGCGCCCGGGGCCGGCGCTCCACGAGCAGGCTCAGCAGCTCGTAGGCCTTGGGCTCGAGGGGCACAGGTTGCCCCGAGCGGAGGAGCTGCCGGCGCTCCCGGTCGAGCTCGAAGTCGCCGAACTGCAACGACATGGATGTCACGACTCTACTTCTTCCGGATCCTCCGGCGCGGCCTCGAGAGGAGATGGTCCGCTTCGTGTTTCCCCAGTGCCGCGAGGGGAACCACGCTGATTCGCTCGTCCAGCTCGTACGACATGTCACCCGGGTAGAGCACCGTCAGGTGGTCGAGTCGAAGGTCCTCGAGCGCAATCCTCATGGATCGCGTGACTCTCGGTGCGTCGGCGTGCTTGACCTCGACACCGAGCCTGCGGCCGGCGTCCAGGAGGAGGAGATCCAGCTCGGCACCCTGGTGGGTGGCCCAGTAGTAGGCCTCGGCCCACTCGCGGACCTTGAGCACCTCCTCGATGGCGTATCCCTCCCACGAGGCTCCGAGCTTCGGGTGCGAGAGGAGCTCTCGCTGGGAGCCGATTCCCAGCAGCGAATGGAGAATGCCGGTGTCCCGCAGGTAGACCTTCGGTGATCTCACCTGACGCTTCTTGAGGTTCTCGTGCCAGGGCCGCAGCTGACGCACCATGAAAGCCCCGGCAAGGAGGTCGAGATACCTCCGCACGGTGGGCTCGCTCACGCCCAGCGACCTCGCGGGCTCCGCCGCGTTCCACACCTGTCCGTGGTAGTGGGCGACCATCGTCCAGAAGCGCAGGAGCGTGGTCGCGGGGATCGTGATTCCCATCTGGGGGAGATCCCGCTCGAGGAAGGTGCGAACGAACCCCCTGCGCCAGACCTCGCTGTCCCCTTCCGAGCGTGCGAGGAAGGATGGCGGGAAGCCGCCGCGTCGCCAGTGGCGCTCGAGGCGTTTCGTTCCGATCTCGACCAGGTTGAACCCGGAGAGGACGATCGTCTCAATCCGTCCGGCCAGCGTCTCCGAGGATTGGCGCAGCAGGTCGGGCGATGCGCTGCCCAGGATCAGGAATCGCGCGGGCGATGGGCGCCGATCGACGAGGACCCGCAGCACGGGGAACAGGTCGGGCCGCCGCTGGATCTCGTCGATCACGACCACGCCGCGCAGCGGCCGGAGGGCGGTCATTGGCTCGTCGAGCCGCGCCAGGGCAGTGGGGTCCTCGAGGTCGAAGTAGTTCCGCGACCGATGTTCCTGAATCTGACGTGCCAGCGTCGTCTTCCCGGCCTGCCGGGGGCCGATGAGGGCGACGACGCGCTGCCGTCGCAGGGCCGTCCGGATACGCTTGAGCTGCGCGTTGCGGGGGATCATCGGCCCTGACCGTACCATGATATTCCCACATTCGAAATGCGATTCTCATGGTCCTCGGTGACTCCACCGCAGATCTGGGCCCAGGGGAGAGCCCTGGGCCGGCGCTCCCGGTCGAGCTCGAAGTCCCCGAAGCACAGCGGCATCGTCAGCTCACCATGTCGAGACGGTGTTCCAGCCGGGGAAGGGAGCGGCCTCGATCGCCCAGCCGTTCGGAGCGTCGGGATCTCGCACCGCGCGGATGTTCGTCAGGGAACGGAGCTTCGCGAGAAGCTCGTCGTGGGGCAGGGTGTGCAGCGGCGGCTGGTCGAGGTCCGGCATGGGCCAGAGGCGGAGGGTGTTGTCTTCGCCGCTCGAGGCCACCCAGCGCAGATCCGGAGAGATCGCCACGAATTGCACGGCCGCCTCGTGCCCGAAGAGCAGATGCGGCTCTCCCCCGGAGAGCCGACCCACGCGAACGAGGCCGTCTCGATCACCGGTTGCGATCACCGTGCCGGAAGGGTGGAGCGCCAGCGCGTTGCGCTCGACGCACTCGCCGAATGCCGGCAGCACGCGGACGGTGCCTGACCGAAGATCGACGAACTGCACCGGGTGGCACCCCCCCGGAAGTGAGAACGAACGCCGCCGCATGAGCGCGGTCCGCCGTTCGCCGTCGAAGCGCACCATGAGGGTATAGCCCGGTTGTTCGGCGAGGACGAGCTCGTGAGTGCCGTCGTCGAGATTCCACCGGCGGATCCCGCCATCACCCCCCGAGTACAGCGTCGACTCGTCCGCAAACGCGAGAGTGACGACTCCTCGCTCGTACCCGGTCTGCCCCGAGGCTGGCTCCCCACCTGCGGGCGGGGCGCTCGCACCTTCCGGCAGATCGAAGCGGCGCAGCTCACCCGTGTCCAGATCCCACACGCGCAGCGTCTTCTCGCCGTCTCCAAAGAAGAAGCCGGTGGCCACCCGTCGGCCGCTCGGTGAGACGGCAGCCGCGACGAGCAGGGTGCCTTCGGAGAAGCCCTCGAGCCGACGTGCGGGCGAGCCATCAAGGGGCACGACGTACGCGCGGTCGGAGTTCCCCACGACGAAGAGATACCGCCCTGACGGCTCGAACCGCGCGTCCGTCCAGAACCCTCGCTCGGGCACCTCCAGGACTCCGGGGCTTTCCCACATCCTCTCTCCCACCGGCCACAGCCGGAGTCGGTTCTCATCGGCCGACCAGCTCGTGACCAGCCACCGACTGTCCGGCGAGAAGACGAGTGGCCGAATGATGGACGAGTACCCGTCCACAACCGTCGGGTAGGGCCGGCCGAGCGGCCAGAAGGTGAGGTTGGAGATGTTGGCGGTGGAGACGACGAGCCAGTCGCCGGTGGGATGGAACCCGGGGTTGGCGGCATACCAACTGGCGTTTCTCCGCAGGGTCAGGGGTCGTGCACCGGGCCAGGTGGTCCGGCTCCAGAGCCGGGCCATCGGTTCGGCTGATGAAGACCCGGGCCTCCTGTGTGTCCGCCACATCCAGGCTGGCCGTCGCCAGGGCCAGGGCCTCGGTCGGGTCCTCCTCGAGCCGAAGCTGGGCGAGGCCCACGAGCCTGCTGGCCTCGGCCCGCCGGGCACTGTCAACCGCCTGCTGGCGTGAGACGGCGATCGCCGCTGCGACCCCGGCCAACACCACGAACGCGGTGGCCACCGCACCACGTCGGACCCGCCTCCGCCGCCGCGCCCGCTCGACCATCGAGCTCGAGAAGTCCTCCTCGAGAAGCTCGGTGAACCGGGCCTGGGTCTCCGGCGGATTGAGTGTGAACAGCTCCTCGAACTGATCCACCACGAGGAGGGCCTCGCCGTGGCCCTGCCGCCAGCGTCGCATTGCCCCCAGGGCCACTTCGGGATCCTCGAAGCGCGGGAGCTCCTTTACGGCCTCCACGTCTCCCGCCACCTCGGACGCCAGTGCCTGGGCGAGACCCATCATCGGGGCCCGCCCCGGCGCCGCGACCACCGCACCCCAGCCCTCAGGCCGTGCCGGGATCACCCCCGCCCGCAGGAACGAGGTCTTGCCGGCCCCGGAGGGGCCGATGAGGGCCAGGAGCCGCCGGCGCTGGAGCCGCTCCCACAGAGCTTCAACCCCGGCTTCACGCCCGAAGAAGACCTCGGCATCCTCTTCTTTGAAAGACGACAACCCGGGATAGGGACCGCGAGGTTCCGCCGCCTTCACTGGCTCCCGAAGCCCGCTGTCTCCGTCGCCCGAGACCTCCCCGCAGAAGGCGTAGCCGAAGCCGTGGACGGTCCGGATGAAGCGGGGTTCCCGGGTCGTCGTCCGGCACCGGTCGACCGCAGGAGCGGAGGAGCTGCCGGCGCTCCCGGTCGAGCTCGAAGTCCTCGAACTGCAGCGACATGGGCCTCACCCGGGGAAGGACGGCGTTGTCGCGAACGCGGCCAGCCTAGCACCCGCCGGCGTGCGTCCTATGGACTTTTTGATCTATGGGTTCAGGACTGCAGGCGTGCCGTGGCCTTCCTTCGGTGCGGTATGCAGGCCCGGCCGGTCCGAAACCCGGAGTCGAAGAGAGTCAGGGGCGCCAAAGGCGAAGCGGTGTGTGGTCGGCGATGCGTTTGAAGTCCGAGTCCGGGCTCAAGAGCTCGGTGTCGGCGTCGAGGCAGGTCTGGGCGATCACGCAGTCGACGGCGCCGCGGACGGTCACTCCCTTTCGTCGCAGGGAGCGAAACAGCTGTGCCGCCCGTACGTGACACTCGACCGTCGGATGAATCAGGGGCAGCGAAACGAGGACGCGGCGCGCACGCTCGAAGCCCGTGTCGGTGCGGAAGCCCTGCAGCACCTCCGAGATGACGATCGGAATGACGGCCAGATCTTCCTCATTCCCGAGCGCGAGATCGAGACGGTGCACGTAGGGAGTCTCGAGTCCGTTGAAGAAGTCCGCCCAGGTGTTGGAGTCGACGACGATCACGAGCGGTCGGTGCCCGTCGTGCGGGCCGATCGCCACGCATCGACGTCACCCTTCCACGCGAGCCGGCCCCGAAGGCGGCGAACCGCCCGATACAGGCTGCCCTTCTCGACCACACGGCGGAGGGCGATGTCGACGACCTCCCTCTTCGTGCGTGCACCGGTGAGGCGCATCGCTCTTTCGACGAGCTGATCGTCGATCTCTATGTTCGTTCGTCCCATACCGAGCCTCTCTCGATCAGATACACCAATCTAGACCATCTTTGTGTATCGGACAAGACCGCCCGGTCGAGCTCGAACTCCTAGAACTGCGGCGACATGGGTCTCACCACTTTGGCGTCGTTGCCCAGCCGGGGAACGGGCCCGCCTCGACGCGGTAGCCCGTGTCGCTTCCCTCGTCGGAGACGACGCGGAGGTTGGTGAAGGCGCGGAGGCGCGCGAGCAGCTCCTTGCGGGGGAGTGTGTGGAGCGGCGCTTCCGACACTTCGGGCATCGGCCAAAGACGGATCGTCTCGTCATTGCTCGCGGAGGCGATCCACTGCCCGTCCGGCGATACGGCGAGATCCGTAATGAGCCTCGAGTGCCCGTAGAGGAGATGCGGCTCGCCCCCCGAAAGCGGTCCCACCCGGACGAGGCCGTCCAGATCGCCCGTCACCAGGATTGTTCCGGTCGGGTCCAGGGTGAAAGCGCTCACGCGGCTGCCGTGCGCGGTGATCTCCCGTGAGGTGTCGGTCGCGAGATCGAGGGCGGTGAGCACGCTGGACTCGCCCGGGGCAGGCCTTGGCTCGATGAGAGTCAGGATCGTGTTCGAATCCGGCGTCGCCGCCATGTACGGCGGAAACACCATGTCGCGGCAGGCGCGCAGCGACCGGCTCGAGCCGTCGCCGAGATCCCAGAGGCGCAGGCCGAGGGCTCCCTCCGAGACGAGACGCGCATCCGGCAGCCAGAACGGGATCTGGGCCGGCCCGACGCCCGGCGAGTTGAAGACGCAGGCCCCCGCCGTGTCTTCGGCACGGAGCCAGCTTGCGCTTCCTGTCCGCAGGTCCAGGATCAGAATCGCCGCCGCCTCCGTCCGCTCCCCGTAACAAGAGATGGCGACCCGGCGTCCGTCGGGGGCCAGGCCCGCTCCTCCCAGGGCAGGAGGCATCACCTCGCTCGCGCCAGGGATCACACGGCTCACGTCATGGACGGTGCCTCCCGATCCATCGAGCGGGACGACGATGACCTGGCCTGCCCACCGCTCCACGACGACGGCGAACCGGCCATCGGGAGAGACGTCCACGCCCCCTCCCAGCGATTCGCGACCGGGTCGCGAGCGGAGCTCTCGCACCGGGCCGCCGGACTTCGTCCACAGGGGCCAGAGCCGCACGACGCCCTCGTCCGACGTCGAGACGAGGCGTCCGTCGGGGGTGAAGCTGACGGCACCAAAGAGACCCTTCTGCCCACGCAAGACGACCGACCGACGGGTGGCGAGATTCCACAGCAGAACGCCGTGAGGGAAGTGGCCCGAGGTGAACAGGTGTCCGTCCGGATGGAAGGTCATGAGGTTGGAAACCTCGATCTCGTCGTTGAGGAGCGCCAGCGGGTCGGCGCCCCGGGGCGCCTCGAGGTCGAAGACGTAGATGGAGCCTGGGAGCAGAGCCAGGCCCCCGGGAGAGGCCGCCAGATAGCGGCGGGAGGGCCAGGCCAGGTTGCGCGCGTCTGCCGGGCTCCGGAACGTGCGCTCTAGGCGGCCGGCCTCAGCGTCCCAGACGCGGATCTCTCCGGCCGCGTCCGACGTGACGATGCGGTCCGCCGACGGCCACACGCGCAGGGTCACATCGCCATCGTGCCGGCCGACGACGCGGGGCGGGGCCTCCAGCGCATCCAGGCGCCGCTGCAGGATGCGTCCGTTCTCGATCGATACCAACCATTCGCCCATGGGCTCGCCACTTGGCCAGTGGCCCAGCACCCTCTCGGGGCCGCCGTCAATCGACCGCTCGCGGACAACGACCGGCCGGTCGGCCGGGCCCGAATCGTCCATCTCGAAGGTCAGGACCCGCCGACCGAAGAGACCGTCATTCCCGGCAAAGGACGGTGTCCAAGTGTCGAGTCGCTCCAGACCAGGAAGCGACCACACGTGAAAGGCGGGGGTGGCTTCACCCGCGACGAAACGGGAACCGTCGGCCGAGAACCCGGCCGGCCACGCTTGCCCGGTCTCGAGCAGGCGTTGCCGGCGACCGTCACGGTCGAGCAGAAGGAGACCGGCCGTGCCCCCGACCGCCAGCCATTGGCCGTCGGGGCTCCAAACCGGAAAGATGGGTTTGATGGCGTCGTTGATGACGTGAGCCATCGGTCCCTTCCACAGGGCCTGGAGCGCGAAGCGCCGAGCGGGCTCGTTGTCTGCCCGCTCCAGGCTGGCGACGGCGTAGGCGAGGGCCGCCGTCGGGTGACCTTCGAGCCGCAGACGCCCCAGCGAGAGGATCTGTGCGGCCTCACGCTGGCGCACCTCGGCCTCAGCCCGCTGGAGGGCGGTGTCGCTCCGCCGCCACAGCACTCCGGTGACAGAGGCCACGACGAGCGCCACCGCGACGACGGACGCCGCCACTAGACGGCGCAGGCGCTTCCGTCGTCGGGCACGCTCGACCATCGCGTGTGAGAAATCGTCCTCGAGTGCAGTCAGCTTCCCCGGATAGCGTTCCCTCCACAGCTCGAACTCTCGCTCCGGCGTTCCGGTCCACAGGAGGTCGTCGGGCCGGCCCTTCTCCTCCCAGAGGTGGGCCGCCTGCTTGAGCTGGTCCCGAAGAAGCGCGCCCTCTTCGTCCTGGGCCTGCCAGCGCACGAGGCGCGGCCAGGCGCGGAGGAGCGATTCGTGGATGATCTCGATCCGATGGCCCTTCTGGGCCGACGCTGTCCCAGATGGTGCGTCGGCGAGATTCTTCGCGCGATGCCCATCGCTGGCGCGCTCAGAATGACGGGAGGGGCGATCCCCGTTGACGCCGCGCTCAGGATGACGGTCGGCCTCCTTGACCTCGTAGGAAGTCAGGAGCCGTGCATCGATCAGCGCGTCCAGTACCGGCGCTCCGACCTTGGGGTCCGGGAGGACGCTCAGCAGCTCCTCCCGGTCCGCGGCGGCCCGGGTCTGCTGGGCCGTCACCAGGTTCCGGAAGAGCTCGCGGACGATCGGCTCTCGCCCCGGTCCGATCCGCTCCAGTGTGTGCTCCGCGTGTTGGGCCAGCGCCCCGGCCACGCCGCCGATCTCCTGGTAGGCCGCTCGGGTGAGGAGCTTTCCGTCCCGATCCCGCTTCTCCCACAGACGCGAGACCGCGAAGGCGAGCAGGGGCAATGCCCCTCGCTCGCCTTCCACCGAGCCGACCATCTCCTCGACGAGGGCGTTGTCCTCGAAAGCGAAGCCCTCCCGCCTCGCTGGCTCCACGAGGGCCTTTCGCAGACCGTCGCCCCGCAGCGCCACGAGCGGGGTCAGATCGGCGGTGAACACCGGGGCCAGGGCTTCGTGGTCGTGGCAGCGGATCAGGAAGTCGTCCCGCAGCGACAGGAGCACGTGGATGTCAACGTCGCCTGCGAGCCGCCCGAGAAGACCAGCGAGCCGGGCCTGAGTCTCCGGCGGATTGAGCGTGAACAGCTCCTCGAACTGGTCCACGACGAGGAGTGCCTGGTCGTGGCCCTGCCGCCACCGTCGCAACGCCCCGACCGCCACCTCGGGGTCGTCGAAGCGCAGGAGCTCCTCGACGGCCGCGGCATCTCCGGCGACCTCGGGGGTCAGCGCCCGCGCCAGGCCGGTCATCGGGGCCCCGCCCGGGATGGAGACGATGGCTCCCCAGCCCTCCGGTCGCGCCGGGATCACCCCCGCGCGGACGAACGAAGTCTTCCCAGCCCCTGAGGGGCCGATGAGGGCGAGGAGCCGCCGGCGCTGGAGCCGCTCCCACAGAGCTTCCCCCTCGGCCTCTCGCCCGAAGAAGACCTCGGCGTCCTCTTCGGTGAAGGACGAGAGCCCGGGATACGGGCCGCGCGGCTCCGGCGGTCTCGCCAGCTCCTGGCGCCCAACCAACTCGTCACCCGTCACCTCCCCACAGAAGGCGTAGCCGAAGCCATGAACGGTCCGGATGAAGCGAGGCTGCCGGGCGTCGTCGCCCAGGGCCTGACGGATGGCGTTCACCGCCACCCCGAGGGTCGATTCAGAGACGAAGACCCCGGGCCAGACGACGTCGCGGATCTGGGCCCGGGAGAGGGCCTTGGGCCGGCGCTCCACGAGCAGGCTCAGCAGCTCGTAGGCCTTGGGCTCGAGGGGCACGGGCCGCCCCGAGCGGAGGAGCTGCCGGCGCTCCCGGTCGAGCTCGAAGTCCCCGAACTGCAAAGACATGAGCCTCTCCCCGGGAAGGGCAATCAAGACCCAAGACGGACCGGATGACCACCGAATGATAGGGGCCGACTCTCCCTGAAACAAGGGTGAGGCGCCCGCCCGCCCGGCTCCCGCACCCCACAGCGGCCACTCGATCTCTCAGCCCGCTATTGCAAATTAGAAGTATCACTTCTATATTGCCAACATGATTGACCGCGCCTATGGGCCGGTCCTCAGGACCCTGCTGCGCCGCTTCCCGGCGGTCACCGTCCTGGGTCCCCGTCAGTGTGGCAAGACCACGTTCATCCGCCGGGCGCTGCCGGACTGGAGCTACGTCGATCTGGAGCGGCCAGCGGATGCGACGCCGCTGGCCGCGGATCCCGAGGCCCGGCTGGGACAGCTCGGCGATGGCGTCGTCCTCGACGAGGCCCAGCAGCTGCCAGGGATCTTCCCTGTGCTCCGGGGCCTGATCGACCGGCGCCGCTCCCGCAAGGGACGCTTCGTCCTGCTCGGGTCGGCATCGCCTTCGCTCGTCCGCGGCATCTCCGAGTCCCTCGCCGGTCGCACCGCGTTCCTGGACCTGCCCCCCTTCCGGTGGGACGAGGTCGCGGCGCGCCGTCCGCCGGGCGGGCTGGGCCGGCTCTGGTTGAGGGGAGGCTACCCCGACGCCTTCCTCTCACGCAGCGATGCCGCCCGCCACGACTGGATGGAAGCCTACACGCGGGCCTTCATCGAGCGCGACCTGCCGGCCCTGGGAGTCGACGTGTCGGCTTCGCAGATGCGGAAGCTCTGGACGATGCTGGCCCACGTCAACGGCGGCCTCTGGAACGCCTCGCAGCTCGCGGCCTCTCTCGGAGTCAGCTATCACACCGTCGACCGATACGTCGACATCCTCGAGCAGGCCTTCCTCGTCCGCAAGCTGTCACCGTACTTCGCCAATGTGGGGAAGCGGCTGGTCAAGAGCCCCAAGGTGTACTTCCGCGACACCGGCCTGCTCCACTACTTCCTCGGGATCCGGTCTGCCCGCCAGCTCGACACCCACCCGGCGCGGGGAGCGAGCTGGGAAGCCTTCGTAGTCGACCAGCTGCTGTCGGCCTACCGACGGCGCGACCCGGGATGCCAGGCTTGGTTCTGGCGAACCGCCACGGGCGACGAGGTCGACCTCCTGATCGAGACCGGATCCCGACTCGTCCCCTTCGAGGCCAAGCTGCATTCGGCCCCCGGACCCGACGACGCCCGGGGGCTGTTCCGCTGCATGAGCGACCTCGAGCTCCCTCGCGGACATGTCATCTACCCCGGTCGTGAACGGTACTCCCTGGGGCGCGGCGTGACGGCGCTACCGGCCGAGAGCCTCCTTGGCCCGCCTCTGCGCACTGGCGCCCTCTAGGAGGAGGATCGCAACGGGAGCACCCGTCAGCCCTTGCTCGGGTGCCAGAGCCTTGGGGGGCGGTAGCGTCGGCTCACCACGTCGGCACCGTCTCCCACCCGGGGAAGGGGCCGGGCTTAATCGTCCAGCCGGCGGGAGACTCCGGGTCCCGGACCGCCCGCAGGTTCGTCCAGGTGCGGAGCGTGGCCAGGACCTCCTCATGGGTGCGCCGGTGGAGGGGCGTCCGGGTGACGTCGGGCACCGGCCAGAGGCGCGCGCCGGGGCGCTCCCCGCTCGACGCCAGCCAGCGGCCATCGGGTGAGAACGCAACTCTCTGCACGCTGTGGTTCTGAGTGAAGAAGAGGTGAGGCTCTCCGCCGGAAGCCGGTCCGATGCGCACGAGGCCTTCCTTGCTGCCCGTGGCGACGACCGTCTCCGTGGAATCGAGGCCCACGGACGTGCAGTCGGGGCAAGCGAAGACGGTCGCCTGTTGCTTGCCGTCGAGGCTGATCCGGACGAGCTCGTCGGGCTCCTCGAGGACGGCAAACACGGCGCCCGCCCTGCGGCCGACCGTCATCGCGGCGCTGGGGCGTGACGACAGCACCCGGTGCCGGCCGTTGCGCCGATCGAAGATGAGCAACCCCGCGGTCGGGCTGCTCGCCACGATCCGGTCGGCGTCCGCGAAAGAGAGGTCGCCGACTCCCCCGACGGGTCCTTCGCCGGCTCCGGGGAGAGGCCCCAGGACGCGGTCCGTTCCGCTCTCGAGGCCCCAGACCCGTATCGACTTGTCTTCCGCCGAGCCCACACCTGGCGCCGCGGCCAGGTGACGTCCGTTCGGGGAGAACGCAACGGAGAGGATGCCGGAGGTATCGGCGGAGAACCCCTTGAAGGTGCGTTTCGCTCCCCCGGTGACCGGCACGACGACGACTCCGCTAGCCGTCGAGATGGCCACCCGTTCCCCTCCGGGATCGACGGCCAGCCCGGGGTAGTTCATCGTCTCTCGCAGGAGGACACGTTCGCGCCCGGCGTCTTCGACCGACAGCGACCACGCACGGAGCGTGCCGCCCTGGGGGCCGCCGGAGGCGGACACGAGATGGGAACCGTCCGGCGTGAAGGCCACGTGGTCCACGTACCACTCGTGGCGCCCGATCGAGCGAGGGTACCTCTCTCCCAGGGGCCAGAGGGTGATGTCTTGCTCGTTGGCCACGGCGACCCAGCGGTCGGAAGGCTTGAAGGCGATTCCACGGGGGCTCTGAGTCTGGGACCGACCACGAAGCTCCAGGGCCTCGCTCAAGACCGGTGCGCCGAGATCGAAGAGCCGCACCACGTTCGGAGCGAAGTTGCAGGCGGCGAGCCACCTCCCTGTCGTGCTGAAACGGAGGAAGAGCGCCCCCGCGGCGTCGAGAACTCGCAGAGGCGAACCGGCCCGCCCCGCCGTCGACCAGATCCGGATGCCGCCCGACGTGTCCGTGGCCGCGAGCCGTTGCCCGTCGGGATGGAACGCTATGCACCCGACGTCAGCCGGATGCGCGCCGACGAGCTGCGGGGGCAAGGCCCAGTTCTTCAGCGAGCGCACGTAGACGTTCCTGCCCTGGGCGTAGGCCAGCTGCAGCCGTTCGGTTCGAACAGCTCGATGTGGCTCCCAGCTGGAGGGTCGATGTCCCAGCTCGACGCACGGGGAGCGCGCCGAGCCAGGCGAGGCTCCCCCGCGGGGAGGGAGCCAGCGGAGCCCCCGCGTGCCTGCGGCCGTCCACTTGAAGAGACCGTCGCTTCGCACGAACAGACGCGAATCCCCCTGCTCGAACTTCAGCGTCCGGATCTCACGCCCGTCGGGAACCGACCAGATGCGGACGTCGCCGTCCTGGTCGGCGACCAGCACCTTCGCCTTCCGCCCCGAAGCCCACGTGATAGATCGGGGCGTTGCTCGGGTACTCGCCCACCACGACCGGCTCGCGACCATCGTGGTGGCGCAGCGTGACCTTACGCGTCTCGCCCACCGCGAGCCACGCGCCGGTGCGGGTCGAACGCCAGCCCAGCGGCACCGATCCCATCCTGCAGGTCCGTACCGGCCACGAACACGGTTGGCCCGCCCTGCAGGACGCTCAGGGCGAGGCGCCGCGCTTCCTCGGTGTCGGTCAACTCCAGGCTCTTCGTGGCATAGGCGAGTGCCGCGGAGGGATGCCGCTCCACCTCGGCTTCGCCCAGGGCGAGCAGCTTGCCGGCCTCGGCTCGCCGGGCCTCGGCATCGGCGGCCCGCGCGCGGTCTCGCGCGCCGCCTGCGGACACGAGACGCACGACGACCGCGGCCGCGACGACCGAGGTCACCGCCGGCGACGGCGGGCGCCTTCGCCGCCGACCGCGGTCGACCATGGCCTGCGCGAAGTCGTCCTCGAGCGCAGTGAGCGTCCCGGGGTAGCGTTCCCTCCACAGCTCGAACTCCCGCTCGGAGGTGCCGGTCCACAGGAGATCGGCGGGCCGACCCTTCTCCTCCCACAGGTGGGTCGCCTGCTTGAGCTGGTCACGGAGAAGGGCTCCCTCTTCGTCCTGGGTCTGCCAGCGCACGAGCCGCGGCCAGGCGCGGAGGAGCGACTCGTGGACGATCTCGATCCGATGTGTGGTCCGAGGCGGAGCCGGCGACTCCGGCACCAGATCCTTCGCGCGCGACTCCACGATGCCGCGCTCGGGACGACTGGCTGCATCCCTGACCGCATAAGAGGTCAGGAGTCGCGCGTCGATCAGCGCGTCGAGGACCGTCGCGCCGGTGTCGGGGTCGGGGAGGACACTGAGAAGCTCCTTCCGGTCTGCGGCGGCCCGGGTCTTCTGGGCGGTCACCAGGTTCCGGAAGAGCTCACGGACGATCGGCTCTCGCTGGGGGCCGATCCGTTCGAGCGTCTGTTCCGCATGCTGGGCCAGGGCGCCGGCCACCCCCCCGATCTCTTCGTAGGCGGCTCGGGTGAGCAGCTTCCGCTCCCGGTCCCGCTTCTCCCGCAGACGCGACACCGCGAAGGCGAGCAGCGGCAGTGCCCCCCGCTCGCCTTCCACAGCGCCCACCATCTCTTCGACGAGCGAATCGTCCTCGAAGGCGTAGTCTTCCCTCTTCGCGGGCTCCACGAGCGCCCGCCGCAGGCCGTCGCCCCGCAGCGCCACGAGTGGGGTCAGATCGGCGGTGAAGACCGGGCGGAGGGCCTCGTGGTCGTGGCAGCGGATCAGGAAGTCGTCCCGCAGGGACAGCAACACGTGAACGTCGGCGTCGTCTGAGAGCCGCCCGAGAAGTCCGGCAAAGCGCGCCTGTGTCTCGGCCGGGTTGAGCGTGAACAGCTCTTCGAACTGGTCCATGACGAGGAGTGCCTGGGCGTGGCCCTGACGCCACCGTCGCAGCCCCCGGAAGGTCACTTCCGGGTCCTCGAAGCCCAGGAGCTCCTCGACTGCCGCGGCATCTCCTGCGACCTCGGGAGCCAGCGCCCGCGCCAGACCGGTCATCGGGGCCCGGCCCGGGATGGAGACGATCGCTCTCCATCCCTCCGGCCGCGCCGGGATCACCCCTGCGCGGAGGAACGACGTCTTCCCAGCCCCCGAGGGGCCGATGAGCGCCAGGAGCCGTTGGCGCTGGAGCCTCTCCCACAGCGCCTCGACCTCGATCTCTCGCCCGAAGAAGATCTCGGCATCCTCCTCGGTGAAGGACGAGAGCCCGGGGTAGGGGCTGCGGGGTTCCGCAATCCTCGTTGTCTCCTCACCGTCGACAGCTCCCTCGCCAGAGACCTCCCCACAGAAGGCGTAGCCGAATCCGTGGACGGTCCGGATGAAGCGGGGCTGGCGGGCGTCGTCGCCCAGGGCCTGGCGGATGGCGTTGACCGCCACTCCGAGCGTCGATTCGGAGACAAAGACCCCGGGCCAGACGACGTCGCGGATCTGGGCCCGGGACAACGCCCTGGGCCGGCGCTCCACGAGGAGGCTCAGCAGCTCGTAGGCCTTGGGCTCGAGGGGTACAGATTGTCCCGAGCGCAGGAGCTGCCGGCGCTCCCGGTCGAGCTCGAAGTCCCCGAACTGCAACGACATGGCCTCTCCCCCGAGGGAGGGCAACGAAACCCTAAGACGGCCCGAAGGACTTCCGAATGATAGAGGCCGACCCTTCCTGACACAAGGGTAAGGCGCCTGGCCAGGCGGCTCCCAGCCGGAAAGGAGCTGCCAGATGTCCTACCGATCGCTCAGCCGAACTCTGCCTTTCTTCGCTGTGCTGTCCGTTCCCGTTGGGTCCGTCCCGGGCCAGGCTGCCGAGCCCAGTCGCCTCTCCATCCGGGGGCCGGTCGCCCTCGAGGTCACGCAGGCATTCCACGCGGCGGTCCGGAAGCTCGAGAACCCGGCCTGCCAGGAGCTCTTCACCGACTTCACGGACAGCGAGGGCCGGACCCTCCTCGAGAACCTGGGCTCACAGACCCCGGCCGACTACCTGGCCGAGATGATGATCCGGGATGGCGAATTCCCGAAGGGGTCGGGACGGTGCGCGGTCTCCGGCGCGTCCGCGTTCACCGCGGGCGGGGCCGTGGTGTTCATCTGCGGACGGAACTTCCACTCGGAGCGTCCGAGTCACCGCGCGGTGGCGCTGATCCACGAGATGCTCCACACCCTGGGTCTCCGGGAGAACCCGCCCAGCCCGGCCGAGATCACCGCTCAGGTCCAGCAGCGCTGCGGCAGTTGAGGAGCCCCTGCGAGCTGCACTCGCCACCACCACGCGGGGAGCTCCGTCCGGACGTTGCCTTCGACCCCGTCTACCGCGGGCTGGCGGGACCGAACGGGTTCAGGTAGCTCACGCCCGTCCAGGCGACGTCCTTCACGTTGCGCGTGACGAGCACGAGATCGAAGGTCTGGGCGGTCGCGGCCATGAGGGTGTCGATCACCGACCCTGACCGGATGGCCGTGAGGCGCCCCCACCGCTCCGCCACACGGAAGTCCACGGGGAGGATTCTCTCAGCGTGATCCCGCAGGACCTGCCGGAGCCACCTCTCCAGGGCGCCGGCCTGGCGCGAGTCCCTCTCGCGCAGGCGCTCGACACCCCGTCGGAGCTCCCCCACGACGAGGACGCTCAGGTGAATCTCCTCCTCGGTGACACCGGCATACCAGTCGACGACGTTCGGATCGGCCTTCGAGCCCTTGCGAAGCTCGGAGATCACGTTCGTGTCGAGAAGGAGGCTCACAGCCGGACCGGACGCGCCTTCCGACGGTCGCGGGCGAAATCGGCATCCTCGCCGACCGCGGGCATTCTGAGCAGCAGCGCCTTCAGCGGGGTGCGCTTGCGACCTGGCTTGAGGACAGAGCGCAGAAGCTCACGGTGCTCGGCCTCCATGGAGCGGCCACTCTCCGCCGCCCTGCGTCGCAGCTCGCTCACGATCTCGGGGTCGAGGTTTCTCACGATCAGCTGTGCCACTGAACGACTCCTTGATGCTATCAATGATAGCACTCGTTGACGATCCCGGCCCCCTTGGTGCTCCTTCGGGGACGGTCCGCATGCTATCGTCCGCCCCACTGGCCGCACGGCGAGCTGACGCGCGAGCAGTTCTTCAAGGTCAACCCCTACGCCGAGTGGTACATGAACAGCATGAGGATCCCGGGGTCGCCCACGAGCGAGCATCACCGGGAGACGTTCGGTGAGCAGATGGGCTACGAGGACTTCCTCCCGATCTTCAACGAGGAGATCCAGAAGTGGAAGCCCGAGGAGTGGGGAGCGCTGTTCGCCGAGGCGGGGGCGCGATACGTGGTCTTGACCACCAAGCACCACGACGGCTTCACGCTCTGGCCCAGCGCGATCGCCAACCCGCATCGCCCCGCGGACCGTCAGGGCGCCCGACGCGATCTCGTCGGCGAGCTGACCGCGGCGGTCCGTGGCCACGGGATGAGGATGGGGCTGTACTACTCCGGGGGCATCGACTGGAGCTTCAACGACACCCTCATCGATCGGCCGGGGATCCGGCGCACCACCGCGGTGCCCCGGAGCGACGAGTACGCCCGCTATGTCGACGCCCACTGGCGGGAGCTCATCGATCGCTACGAGCCGGACATCCTCTGGAACGACATCACCTATCCCGAGAACGCGAACGGCGTCTCGAGATCCCCTCTCTGCCTCTCGCTCCGGACGCGCAGGTGCGACTGCTCGGGACGGAGGGACCGCTGGAGTGGTCTCGGGCGGGCGAGAACGCCGTGATTCAGCTGCCGGCCGATCTGCCCGATGCGCCGGCGCACGCGCTGAAGATCACCCCGCCGCCGGCGTAGGGCTCGCCTCAGTTCACGTACCCGAGCGCCTTCAGCCTGTCGAGCAGGTCCTCGTCCACCTCGATGGGCGTCTCGCCCGCGGGCTCGCGCGACCGCACGAGGTCGGCCAGCCTCCCCGAGAGGTCCTGCTCGACGTCCGGGTGCCGAGAGGCCACGTCGGTGCGCTCGCCCGGGTCGGCGGCGAGGTCGTAGAGGCGGCCCCGGTACCACTTCCAGCGCGGTGTCCGCAGGGCGAGCGCGTTGGGAGAGCCGTCGATCTCGGCGAGGGCGTCACGGGGAGCGGCGGCAGCCCGATCCGTGAGGTCCAGGGCGGCGCCGCTGAACTCCTCGGGGACGGGAATCCCGAGCACCGAGAGGAGTGTGGGAGCGAGATCCACCCCCCTCACCTGGCCCTTCACCGTCGTGCCCGCCAGCCGTCCTCCGGGAAGCCGCACGACGAGGGGGATGCGGAGCTGCTCGTCGTAGAGGGTGTCCCCGTGCCAGCCAATCCGCCCCCGCTCTCCGAAGGCCTCGCCGTGGTCGGAGGTCAGGACGATCAGGGACGGGTCGTATCTCCCGAGGCGCCGGAGCAGCGCGAGGAGGTCGGCGAAGCCGGCGTCCGCCGACGAGATCTCGGCGTCGTAGGTGGCGACGACGTGCTCGAGGTCCCCGGGATGGAGGGTCTTGGTCCCCGCGTTGATCTTCTCGAGGAGACGAATCGAGATCTGCCCGGGAAGCTTCCCTTCGTATCCGGTCTCCATCAGGGCCAGGCGCTCGGGTGCGGGGGTGTAGGGGTGGTGGACCTCGTAGGTGTGGAGGAAGAGGAAGAAGGGCTCCTCCTTGACGCTCTCGATCCAGGCCGTGGCCGCGGCCAGGCGCTCGCGGAATGTGTCCTCACCCAGCCGGTCCCCGTCCGACTCGGCGAAGCTCTCGTAGACGTCGAAGCCCCGGTCCAGACCCCAGGCGGGGTGGAGCTGACCCCCTCCGTTGAAGGAGGCGGTGGCGAAGCCCGCGTCCCGCAGGACCTCGGCGAGGAGGGTCACGCTCGGGGCGACGGCCGAGTGGTTCAGGACGGAGGCCCCGTGGTGCGGCGGCAGCAGGGACGAGAACAGGGAGGCGTGAGACGAGAGGGTGGACGGGGCGTGGGCCACCGCCTGCTCGAAGAGGACCGCCTCCTCGCGGAAGCGATCGATCTCCGGGGAGGTGGACCGGGGGTAGCCGTAGCAGCCGAGGTGGTCGGGCCGCAGGGTGTCGATCGACACGAAGACGACCGCCGGCGCCGCGGGAGGGGGGGTGCGCGTGCACGAGGTCGACGCGGCCAGGAGACCGATCCCCGCCAGGACCGCGGGGACGAGGCTCGCCCTCGGACTCGCTCGACGGAGGCGGCTCGACGCGGCTGCGGGGGAGGTGGCCATCACGGGACCGCCTATGGTACTGCGCCGACCCCGTTGCCGGGGTGGCGAGCGGCGGCGTAGAGTGAACCCGATGGCGCTCCACGCCTGAGGCCCCGCCTCCTTTCCGCTTGGGTGGGAGGCGAACTCGCGGTAGGCTGGAAGGCGTTTTCCCGAGGCAAGTAGACCAGAAGAGGTGACATGAAGATCGAACTGCCCCCCCTCCCGTACGGCGACGCCGACCTCGCCCCGCACATCTCCGCGAACACCATCTCCTTCCACTATGGGAAGCACCACAGGACCTATGTGGAGAAGGCCAAGGACATGGTCAAGGGGACCGAGCTCGCCGACGCCGAGCTCGAGGACATCGTCAAGGCCACCCACGGCAAGGCCGACAAGAAGGCGCTGTTCAACAACGCCGCCCAGGCCTGGAACCACTCCTTCTACTGGAAGAGCCTGACCCCGAAGGGTGGCGCCCCCGGCGGGAAGCTGCTGGACCGGATCAAGACCGACTTCGGCGAGCTGGCGAAGCTGAAGGACGAGCTGTCGAAGGCCGCGGTGACCCAGTTCGGCAGCGGCTGGGCCTGGCTGGTCCTGGACGGCGGAAAGCTCAAGGTCGTGCAGACCGCCAACGCCGACACGCCGCTGGCGACCGGGGCGACGCCCCTCCTGACGATCGACGTCTGGGAGCACGCGTACTACCTGGATCACCAGAACAAGCGGCCGGAGTACGTCACTGCGGTGATCGACAACCTGATCAACTGGGAGTTCGCGGCCCAGAACCTCGGCTAGCGGACCTCGTCCGGAAGACGGAGGCCCCCCGGCGCCGCCGGGGGGCGCGTCGTCGGACTCCGCCTGATAGACTGCCGGTCGGGTGGACTGGTCAGTGCGGACGCGGACACGAATCGGCCTGACGCTCGTCCTGGCCCTCGCCTTCTCCAGGGGGGTGGCGGCGGAGGATGCCTCCTCCGCCCTGCTGGACGCCGCCGCTCGGGGCGACCGGGCGCGCGTCAGCGTCCTGCTGCAAGCCGGGGCCGATCCCGATGCCCGGGACCGAAAGGGACGCCCGGCCCTGCTCCTCGCGGTGAGCTCCGGGAGGCTCGACGCGGTGCGCGCGCTCCTGCGGGGCGGGGCGGTGCCGAACGCCGCCACTCGCTCCGGCTGGACCCCGTTGCACGGTGCGGCCGAAGGCGGCGGGGTCGAGATCGCCCGCGCCCTCCTCGACGCGGACGCCGATCCCGATCTTCGTGACCGTGTCCGGGGCACCCCGCTGGACGTGGCCGAGGAGGCCGATCACGACGCGCTGGCGAGCCTCCTGCGGGAGCGCGGCGCGCGGGGCTCCGGCAAGTCGGTAGGGGACACCGTGTGCGTGCGGAGCTGGGCGGGGGACGGCTACTGCGGGGTGGTCGAGGACCGGGACGCCACGCGCCACCGCCTGCGGGTCACCGAGGTCGTCGGGTGCGCGTCGGCGTGTGACGCTGATGCCGCCTGCTCCGGCGGGCGGTCCGTCGGCCCCGGCGGGCTCACCGCCGGGGACACGGTGTGGGTCCCGACGTCGTGTCTCACCGACACGGGGCTGCGGTGAGTGCCCGTGTCCGGCACACAACCGGCGCGGCGCTCCTGGTCCTGCTGATGGCCTGCGGGGGCTCCTCGTCCGGACCGACCGACCAGGAGCCGGCCCCGGGGCCGACGCCTCCCGCCGGCGGGGCCTTCGACTACAACGGCATCACCCACGTCTCCTGGTGGCACGATCAGTACGGCGACGCCGAGGCGACCGCCTCCCGAAAGGCCCTCGCCGCGACCGGAGGCAACTGGGCGGGGCTGCTCACGACCTGGTACATGGAGCAGCGCCGGTCCACCTCCATCGCCCCCCACCCCACGGGCACGCCCACCGAACCGGTGCTGCGCCGTGCCATCGACGAGATGCACGCCCTCGGCCTGCGGGTCATGCTCAAGCCCCACGTGGACCCCCGGGACGGGACGTGGCGCGGGCAGATCGCCCCGCCCGACCCCGCGATGTGGTTCGCGAGCTACGCGGAGATGATGGACCACTTCGCCACGCTGGCGAGCGAGATGGACGTGGAGATGCTGTGCGTCGGCACCGAGCTCGCGACCATGACCGACGCCCGGTACGTGTCGAGCTGGACGGCGGTCGTCGACCGCATCCGGGCCCGGTACTCCGGGCTGCTGACCTACGCCGCCAACGCGAATCACCCGGCGGACGAGTTCACGAGCGTCTCTTTCTGGCCGCAGCTCGATCTGCTGGGCCTGGACGTCTACGTGCCCCTGACGAGCCGGAGCAACCCCTCGCGGCAGGATCTCGTGAACGCCTGGCGGGGCAACCGCGACGGGCACGACATGGTCGCGGCCTACCGGAACTTCCAGAAGGCCCGCGGCCAGCCCCTGATCTTCACGGAGATCGGCTACCGCAGCGCCGACGGCACCAACCGCGCGCCCTGGGACTGGCAGGCCTCGATGGGCCCCGACCCGGGCGAGCAGGCCGACTGCTACCAGGCCGCCTACGAGATCTGGAGCGGAGAGACGGCCTGGATGCGGGGGCTGTTCTGGTGGTCGTGGGACGTCCCCGCTCCCGGGGCCGGCGACACGGGCTACAGCCCGTGGGGCAAGCCCGCCGAGGATGTGCTGCGACAGTGGCAGGGCTCGTGAAAGGACCATTTCGCTGGTCGAACATCCACGACTGCTGTTCTCAAGGAGACACCACATGACGCGCACCAACGCCTCCCTTGTCGTCCTCGCCCTCGCGGCCGTCCCCGCGCTCGGGGGGGAGGGGAAGTGGACCCCCCAGCAGGTGCTCGAGCTGGGGCCGGACTGGGTCCGCGATCAGGGGTTCGAGATCTCCCTCGGGAGGCTCTGGGATGCCGAGAAGGGCGGTGGTCTTCTCGCCAATGCCATCGACATCCCCGGGTGCTCGGCCAGCTTCGTGTCTCCCGAGGGCCTGCTCATCACGAACCACCACTGCGTCGTGGACATCCTGGTGGAGCACGCCACGCCCGAGGCCGACCTCGTGCGCGACGGCTACCTGGCGTCGACGCGCGCCGACGAGCTGAAGGCCACCGCCTACCCGATCCGCGTCCCCGCGTCCTTCCACGACGTGACCGCCGAGGTCCGAGAGGCCGTTCCCGAGGGCGCGGACGACCTCGAGCGCTTCCGGGCCGTCGAGACGAAGGGGAAGGCCCTCGTGGCCGAGTGCGAGAAGAGCCCCTCGACCCACTGCACCTTCGCCACCTTCGACGGGGGTCTGCTCTTCACCCTGACCGGGTTCCGCGAGCTCGGCGACGCGCGGCTGGTCTACGCGCCCCCGGAGGCGGTGGGCAACTACGGGGGCGAGATCGACAACTGGATGTGGCCGCGTCACTCGGGGGACTTCGCCCTCCTGCGGGTGTACGACGACGAGGGACAGCCCTACCGCCCCGAGCACTGGTTCCCGGTCTCGACGGACGGGGTGCGCGAAGGGGACGCCGTGGCCGTGCTGGGCTACCCCGGGAGGACCTACCGTTCCTGGATCGCCGATGAGATGGCCGAGCGCGCGGAGAGGTACTTCCCGACCCGGCAGGCGCTCTACGAGGAGTGGATGGGGATCCTGCAGGAGGAAGCGGGGCGATCCGCCCAGGTGCGGATCGCCGTCGCCGACGACCTGCGCACCCTGGAGAACCGGAAGAAGAACGCCGCAGGACAGATCGCCGGCCTGCGCCGTGGGCAGATCCTCGAGAAGCAGCGGCGGGCGGAGGAGCGGGTGAAGGCGTGGGCCGCCGAGAGCCCTGCCGGCCCGGCCGCGCTCGAGGCCCACGCGGAGCTCGTTCGCCTCAACCGGGAGCGCCTCGCGACCTGGGACCGGGACTTCCTGCTCGACGAGGCCGAGCGCGGGGCATTCGGCCTGCGTTGGCCGCTCCTGATCGCCCGCCGGGCCACGGAGGGTGTGAAGCCCGACGCCGAGCGCGAGCCCGGGTACATGGAGCGCGACCTTCCGCTTCTCCGCGAGAGGCTGACCCGCGACCAGAAGCGCTACGCCGAGCCCGCCGATCGGCGGCTCTTCCGCTCCTGGGTGGAGCACGTGCTCGCCCTGCCCGACGACCAGCGCATCGCCCCCATCGACGCCCTCTTCGCGGGGGCCGCCGAGCCCGCCGTCGAGCGTCGGGTGGCCGAGCTGTACGGAAGCACGCGGGTCTTCGCGCTGGACGAGCGACGCGCGATGTTCGAGGAGACCCCGGAGCAGCTCCGGGCGCGCCACGATCCCCTGCTGGACCTGGCCTTCGCGCTCGACGCCGAACGCCTCGCCCTGAAGGAGGCCCGCGACGCCCGGGAGGGCGCCATTCTGCGGCTCCGTCCGGCCTGGCGGCGCGCGGTCATCGGCGAGGCGGGGCGGCCGGTGGCCCCCGACGGCAACCGCACCCTGCGCGTCACCGTGGGCCGGGTGGCCGGGTACTCGCCGCGCGACGCCGTGTTCATGCGGCCCCAAACGACTCTCGCGGGGGTGATCGAGAAGCACACCGGAGAGGAGCCCTTCGACGTGCCGGAGCGCATCCGCGAGGCCTGGGAGGAGAAGCGGCTCGGGCGGTGGATCGACGAGGGGCTCGGGGACGTCCCCGTCGATTTCCTCTCGGATTGCGACACCACGGGGGGCAACTCGGGGAGCCCCTCCATCGACAGCCGGGGCCACCTCGTCGGCGTGAACTTCGACCGGGTCTGGGAGAACGTCGCCAACGACTTCGGCTACAACCCCGAGATCGCCCGCAACGTGAGCGCCGACGTCCGGTACCTCCTGTGGATCCTCGACCAGGTCGAGGGGGCGGAGGAGCTCCTCCGGGAGCTGGGCGTCGAGGCGGACTGAGGGGCGGGTCGAGAGGGAGGACAGCCGTGGGCCAGACGCCAGCGGAAGACACCGTGTTCGAGATGAGGGCGATCGGTTTCGTGCGGAGTCCGCACCGGCAGACCGCCGACATCCCGAAGGGGCCCGGGGCGAAGCACCGGGCGGAGGGCACGCTGGAGCTTCGCCCCGAGCTCGAGGACGGGCTCACCGACATCGAGGGGTTCTCCCACCTCTTCGTGGTCTGGGTGTTCCACGAGTCGGAGGGCTACGACCTCGTGACCCGGGTGCCGCTGGACGAGCGGCGCCCGCACGGCGTCTTCTCCTCGCGCTCGCCGCGGCGGCCGAACCCGATCGGGCTGTCGGTGGTCGAGCTTCTCGGCCGCGACGGCCCTCGGCTGCGGGTCCGGGGCGTGGACATGCTCGACGGGACCCCCGTCCTCGACATCAAGCCCTATCTCACCGGCGTGCCCCCCGGGAGGCTGCGACGGGGGTGGGTCGGGGAGGCAGAGGCCCGCGAACGCCGATCGTGAGCGGCCGCCTACGACGCCTGATCGGCGGCCCTGCGTCGTGATCACCGGCGAGCAAGGCCCCGGACACCGTGTCCGAGCCGGTGGGCGAGAGCTATACTGACGGCCGCCGAAAGGAGCCGCTTCGATGGGTGACGGGCTGTACCTCGGCCGGCAGGTGGACCCCGCCAGCGGGGAGCTGGGGGACCGCCTCGACCTCGACCCGGCGGACCTCCTCACCCACGGCCTGATCGTGGGGATGACCGGGTCCGGCAAGACCGGCCTGGCCATCGTGCTGCTGGAGGAGCTCCTCGCCCAGGGCGTCCCCGTCCTCGCCATCGACCCGAAGGGCGATCTCGGCAACCTGCTCCTCCAGTTCGATGACCTGGAGGCCGCCTCGTTCGAGCCCTGGATCGACGTGGAGGCGGCCCGCCGCGAGGGCAAGGACGTGGCCACCGCCGCCCGGGACACCGCCACGGCCTGGAAGGCGGGCCTCGCGGAGTGGGAGCTCGGTCCCGAGGCCATCGCGAGGCTGCGCCGCGCCCACGACGCGGTCGTCTACACCCCGGGCTCCGGGGCGGGCCTTCCCCTCAACGTCCTCCAGTCGCTGCAGGCCCCCGCGGTCCCCTTCGAGTCGGCGGAAGAGGACCTGCGCGACGAGATCGGGGGGATCGTGGCCGGTCTCCTCGGCCTGCTCCGGATGGACGCCGACCCTCTCCAGTCCCGCGAGGCCATCCTCCTCTCCAACCTCATCGAGGCCGGCTGGCGCGCGGGGAAGGGCTTCGGTCTCGAGGAGCTGATCGCCGCCGTCGCCGACCCGCCCTTCGACAAGCTGGGCGCGCTGCCGGTGGAGACGGTCTTCCCGCGGAAGGACCGCGAGGGCCTCATGCTCGCCCTCAACAACCTCCTCGCCGCCCCCTCCTTCGAGGCCTGGCGCGAGGGTGAGCCGCTCGACGTCGACCGCCTCCTGCGGGCCCCGGACGGGCGGCCGCGGCTCTCGGTCGTGTACACCGCCCACCTTCGAGACGAGGAGCGGATGTTCGTGACCGCGCTGCTTCTCGGGAAGGTGAAGACGTGGATGCGCCGACAGGGAGGCACGAGCGAGCTGCGGGCCCTGGTCTACATGGACGAGGTCTTCGGGTACTTCCCCCCGCACCCGAGGAACCCGCCCACCAAGCAGCCGCTGCTGACGCTGCTCAAGCAGGCGCGCGCCCAGGGGGTGGGCGTCGTTCTCGCCACCCAGAACCCCGTCGACCTCGACTACAAGGGCCTGGCCAACATGGGCACCTGGATGGTCGGGACCCTGCAGACCGAGCAGGACCGCGACCGCCTGGACGACGGCCTGACCGGCGCGGGTCTGGACCGAGCCTCCGTGGATCGCCTCCTCGACGCCACGCGCAAGAGGGTGTTCCTCCTTCACGACGTCCACCGGCCCGCGCCCAGTCTCCTCCACTCGCGCTGGGCGATGTCGTACCTGCGGGGGCCGCTCACCCGCGACGAGATCGCCCGGCTGATGGCGGGCCGAGCCTCCGCCCCCACCGCCCCCGAGAAGGGCGGCGCGCCGAGCGCACCGCCCGTCCTGCCCCCTCCGTACCAGAACCTCTATCTCCTACAGCACGGCGGACCGCGGGCCGACCTGCATCTGCTGGTGAAGCACGTGGCCCGCTACAAGGGAGGAGGAGAGACCGTCGGCGTGAGCGCCTGGCCCCTGGGCGGGGCCACCGCGGCCGAGGCCCTGGAGGCGGAGCCCCTGGCCGTCGCCGAGGAGTCGTTGGCGACCGATCCGCCGGCCGGCCTCCGCTACGGCTCCCTACCCGAGTGGCTGGCCTCCGACGCGGAGAAGGTCATCGAGAAGGCGCTCCGCCAGCGCCTTCCGGACAAGCTCGGCGTCACCGTCTACGTCGATCCCGTCACCGGCGAGCGGTCCGAGCCGGGGGAGACGCGCGAGGTCTTCGTCGAGCGGCTCCGTGCGGACGGCGGAGGGAAGGCGGCCGAGAAGCTCCGCAGCGAGCTGGAGAAGAAGAAGGCGGCGCTGGGGGAACGGCGGGAGGAGGTGGAGGGCCGCCGCCAGGAGAAGTGGTTCGCCATCGGCAAGGCGGTGCTGAAGCTGACCGGCCTCGGTGGGCGGCGACGCAGCGCGAGCGGCGTCGACAGCGTGCTCACCAAGGACCGCCTGGAGGACAAGGCGGAGGCGCGGCTGGAGGCCACCCTGGCGGAGGTGGCGGATCTGGAACGGCAGCTGAAGGAGGTCCTCGAGATCGATCCCGAGCGACTCCGCGAGGAGACGCTCTCTCCCGCCCGGGGCGGGGTCCGGGTGCTTCGCCAGGACCTCGTCTGGGTCCACTGAGCTGACATGGCCGACCAGTATCTTCTGCACTTCTTGGACGGGAGCGAGTACGGTCCGGTCGACCGCGCCACGCTGCACCAGTGGTATCGAGAAGGACGGATTCCCCCCGACGCCCTGGTGTGGCCCGACGGGGCCCCGGAGTGGATGGCGGTCGAGGACGTGCTCTCGGAGGCTCGTCCCGCCGTGGCCCAGGCCATGGCGTCGCCCCGAGAGGGCGAGGAAGGCCCATCCTCCGGAGAAGACTACCCGCCCACCCGGGACCTCCGCGCACCGTCACCTCGAGGGCCGGAGCGCCCGCCCGCCCTCGAAGACCTCCTCCCCGCAGAGAGACCCCGAGAGCCGTCCGCGCCGGCCCACGACCGGGAAGACGTGCCTCCTCCGAAGGAGGCCCCGTCCGGAGAGGAGCCGGAAGGGCCCGACACCCAGCCTCGGGCTCCCGCTCGCTCCCCGGAGGGGCCGGCGCGCGCGGCGCTGTCCGGTCGCCAGCGAACGCTCCTCCTCCTCGGCGGAGGGGTCGTCCTCGTCGTGGTGCTCCTCGCCGCCCTGGTGGCGGTCCTGAGCCCCGCCCTCGCCCGTCGCAGCGCCATCGCCGCCGTCGAGCGCTACGCCCTCGCCGACCGGCGCGTGGGCGACCGGAACCTCGGCTTCGTCGTCGATCTGCCCCCCGGCTGGGTGGCCCTGCGCGAGGACAACCCCTTCGTGATCACGCGTGGCGCCCGGCTTCGAGTGGCTCAACCCGCTCTCGCCGCCTTCGGGGCGGTGCGGGTCGAGGCTCACCCCGAGCTCATGGGCGACCTGGACCGCCACCTCGACGCGGTCCTCCAGGAGCTGCGGCCCCGGGAGCCCTCCCTCGTCGAGCAGGGCCGATCCGACATCCAGCTCGGGCGCGGGCGGGGGCGTCTGGTGCGCACCTCCTGGACGGAGGGAGCGGAGTCGGTCCAGGGCGCGATCGCCGCGTGGGTGGACGGCTACGAGTACTACTGGCTCGAGGCCTGGGCGCCCGCCGCCGCGCGCGAGGAGTTCCTGACCGCGTTCGAGCAGCTCATGCGGGCCGTCGCTCCCTCCGAGGTTCTGGCCGCCCGGGTCGAGGAGGCGGCCGAGCGACTGGCGGTCGAGGTGCCGGAACTTTCTCCGAAAGCGCTGCGTCTCCTGATAGGAATGCGCATGAGCGAGGGCGAGAGTCTCGAGGGCGTGCCCGTCGACGCCCTGCGCCGGGTCAGCCGCGGTCTTGAGGCGCTGAGCGCGGCGGAGGCCGCGGAGATGGGTCAGATCTACGGACAGGTCTGGGCCCCGCTGTCCGAGGCCGACCGCCGCCAGCTCGCGCGGGTCCTGGAGAGAGTGAAGGCGGAGCGGCCGGTGGCCGCCGCCGACGTCCGCGCGCTGCGGGAGGTGGTCAAGGCCGGCGTGGTCGCCCTGCCCCCGGAGCAGCGCGCGCGCCTTCAGGAGCTCTCCGGACGGGCACTCGAGAAGTCTCTCGTGCTGCCATGAGCCGCGATCCCGTCGCGGACCTGACGGCCCTCGCCGAGAAGTCCCGCGAGAGGCTCGAAGGCTTCGCCCAGAGGCTCGGCCCCCGGAGGCCACGGCCGGAGCGACCCGCTCTCACCGAGGACTACTGGGAGTCCCTGCGCCAGCTGTTCACGCGCGACGTCACCCCCGAGGGTCTGCGGAGCCTCCTCCAGCGGGAGGCGCAGGACACCTTCCGCTTCCTGGCCCGCGAGGTGGACCTCGACGACCTCTCGGGGCTGCCCGCGTACCGGCGCCATCCCCGCGCGCTGTGGCGCCTGTTCCTGGCCGTCTCCTACCGACTGAGCCCCTGGCGCCGCGTGCTGTTCGCGGCCTCGGTGCTCCTCCTCGCCGGGGGCTGGCTGGGCTTCCTCATGCACGTGCTCCAGGTGGGACCCTTCTCGCTCAAGGCCGCCTTCCCGAGCGAGACCTGGCTCCTGGCCGCGGCAACGGCGCTCTTCTTCGTCCTCGTCCTGGAGCTCCGCGACAAGCTGGGCCTTAAGGGCGACCTGGAGGTGGCGCGGGAGATCCAGTTCGGCCTCCTTCCCTTCCAGCCCATCGAGCGCGCCGGGATCGCGATCGCGACCACGATGCGCCCCGCCAACACCGTGGGGGGGGACTACTTCGACGTCATCGACCTGGGCGAGGGCCGCCTCGCGATCGCGGTGGGCGACGTCGCCGGGAAGGCCATGCCCGCCGCGCTTCTGATGGCGCTCCTCCAGGGAAGCCTCCGCACGCTACTGAGCGCGGGCTTCCGGGGCGAGGAGCTGGTCTCGAAGCTCAACGCCCACCTGCACGCCAACATCCCGTCGAATCGCCTGGTCACCTTCTTCTACGCCGAGCTGGACACCGCGACCGGTACGCTGCGCTACGTCAACGCCGGCCACAACCCGCCCTTTCTCCTCGCGACCGGGCAGCCCCCCGCGCGCCTCGGCGCCACCGGAGTCGTCCTGGGAGTCGTCCCCTCCAGCCTCTACGAGGCGATGGAGGTCGTGCTCGAGCCCGGTGACCGGCTGCTGCTCTACACCGACGGCGTCACCGAGGCCGCCAACCCCTCGGACGAGGAGTACGGCGACGGGCGACTCGAGGCCTACGTGCGCGACCGGGGGGCCGAGCCCGGCCGTCAGCTGCTCGACGGGATCGTCGCGGACGTCCTGCGTTTCTGCGGCGTGGCCCGCCCCCACGACGACATGACGCTCATGTGCCTGGATCGGGGCTCGCGGCCTCCGGGGTCGCCGGCTGCGGGCTCTCGCTCACCCTGACTCGCAGTGCGCCCTCCTCGAGCCAGTGCCCGAGGGCGTGGTGGCAGCGATACGTGTCGAGGGTGTTGTGGGTCTCCTCGATCTGTCTGAGCGGGACCCCCGCACAGGCCTTCTCCCACAGCGACACCACGAGCTCGTAGTCGGGCTCTTCGGGCACGGTGCTGGGGGCGGAGCCGGTGGCCTCGAGGGGAGTCTCTGCGGGCAGGAGGGCGCTCGTCCGCTCCAGCTCCCGGGCCCGGCGGAGACCCTCGCGGATGAGGTCCGGCACCTCCGGCAGAGGCGGTGCGCCGGCGGCCGTCTGGGGGCGTCTGGTGTCGAAGGAGTAGCTGGCGTCGAGGGGCTGCTGGAACATCTGGTAGAGGGCGGGCGGACCCTGGCGAGGGGGCCACGCGGCGGAGACGGGGCGCCCCTTGACGAAGGCCACCGTGGTCAGCGCCCCCCCCGCCTGCGCGGGCCGCAGCTTCAGGGTGCCGGTGGCCTTCTCGCGGGCGAGGTGGTCCAGCAGGGCCGGGACGCCGTACGTGTCGAGCTTCCCGGAAAGCCCGGCCAGGGGACCGGCCGGCGGCGGGGTCTTGAGGACACGCGTGGCCGCCTTGCCCGCTTCCTGGCCCTCGTAGCGGTCCGCCACCTCCCCGAGGAGCTCGTCGACCTCCGGTGACCGGGTGCCGGAGAGGGCGGCGACGAGGAAGGGCAGCTCCTTGCTCCTTCTCCTGATCAAGCGCCCCAGGACCCCTCGCGGCAGGCAGTCCTCGATCTCGCCCATGAGGCGTCCCACCACGTGGGGGGCGCGTGAGAGGTCCTGGCTCCCGAGCTCCCCGAGGCGCTCGCTCGCCGCCCCGAACGCCGCCTCTCCGGAGAGGGCGTGGTCGATGAGCGCTTCCCAGGGGCGGGCGCTGCGCTGGCTGGCGAGGGCAGCGGCGAGGCGGTCCAGGGCCGCGATCCCTTCCTCGTGGCTCTCCGGCTCGAGGCTGTCCTGGAGCAGGTACGACTCCCAACGCTCCAGCAGGGCCACGAGGGCCCGGCCCCCGCTCGCATGCGGGATGAGACCGAGGTGGGTGAGCGCCTCCTTGACGAGGAAGATCGGCATCCCCGGGCCGGCGAAGCGGGAGACCACCTCCACCTCCGCTTCGGCGTCCTCGTTGGTCGAGGCGGGAACGAGGCGCAGGAGGTAGATCCAGTTGCGGCGACCGAAGTCGCTCACCTCGTTCTCCACCGACGCCCGGAGCCGGGCCAGGGCCTCGTCCCGCGCTCCCTGGCCGTGGATGACCAGCAGGTCGAGGAGGAGGCGCCGGCGGTCGCGACGCTCCTCGACCTCCAACTGGTCGAGGAGCGTCTTGACTCCGAGGCCGGGCTCGAAGAAGACCATCACCCGCCGGAGCTGGGAGTGGCGCTCGGGCCTTTCCATGTACTCCCGGAGCCTCTCGCCGTCGAGCTGCTCGTGGCCGCGGGCCCTGATGGGTGCCACGTATCCCTGCTCGATCATCGCATCGCCGACGAGCTTGCGGGCGAGATCGAACATCTGCACCGCGCCCCCGAGGTTGCCCCCGTTGAACTGCTCGGTGGCCGCGGTGACGAGGTGGTGGTAGCGCCGACCCGCCTCCGCCGGGCCCTCGGCGATGGCGATCATCCTCGCCATGGCCTTCACCTCGAGCGGCGGACCCATGTCCGCGGTGTCCCGTCCCAGGTCCCCGGGGAGCACCCAGTTGGCCAGGCCGTTGCCCAGGTTCCTGAACTCCGCGCCCGGGCCGAGGCCCAGGCCCGCCGCGCGGAGACGCCGCAGGTCGCGGGCGAAGTCTCTCTCGTCGCGGGCCCCGGTGGCGGCGGCGGCCAGGGCCTGGGCGATCACCCGCCGTCGCACGGGGTCGTTGGCCGGGGCCTGGGCCAGCCCCTCCCGGCGGAGGCGCTGCTCCAGGATCGAGAGGCGGCGCGACTGCGGCGTCGACGGGCCGCCATCCTCGTCGCCCTGTCCCAGCATGAGGACCTGGGGAGCCGAGTCCTCCCTGCCCAGGTGTTCGAGGGCGCGCCGCAGGCGCTCGCGCTCCGCCGGCGCGCAGGCCTGGGCCAGGGCCTCGCCCACCTGCTTCAGGAAGCTGAGCAGGGGTTCGCGGGGCAGCAGGTTGAGCATGCCGACCGCCATCAGCTTGTCCAGGGCGTAGAAGAGCAGGTTGACGAGGTCGTACTCCGGCTGCGCATGGACCTGCTTCTGCGCCCAGCCCCACAGCTCGGCCGCCGTCCCCTCGACCGGTGCCCCCTGGAGCTCGTCCACGGCGTCGGTGACGAACAGCGGCGGCACGACGTCGGCGAGGTACTGGTCGATCTCCTGGAGGGCGGCGGAGAGCGGCTGGCTCGTGTCGCTCGCGGCCGAGAGCGCCTGGCCCAGGGTCCGGGCGGGTGTGGTGTCCTTGGGCCTCAGCACCACCTCGGGAGACTGGCCCTCGAGCCACGCCGCGCGGAGCGCCTCCAGCATCTGATCCCCGTCGGCGTACCGTTGGGCGGGGTCCTTGGCCAACGCCATGTCCACGAAGGCCGACACCGCGGGGGCGAGGTCCGGGACGAGCGTGGCGAGCGACACCGCGTCCTTCTGGACGACCGCGGTCAGGATGGCCTTGACGTTGGCGCCGGTGAACGGTCTTTGCCCCGAAAGGAACTCGTAGAAGACCGACCCCAGGGAGAAGATGTCGGAGCGGGCGGAGGGGCGGCCGCCCCGGACCTGCTCCGGGGCCATGTAGTAGGGGGTGCCCATGATCTGCCCAGCGGCGGTGTCGTCCAGTCGCTGCGCCAGGCCGAAGTCCAGGACCTTGACCCCGCCGTTCGCCAGGATGCGGATGTTGCCGGGCTTGAGGTCCTGGTGGATGACGCCCTTGCGGTGAGCGAAGGCCAGGCCGTCGCAGATCTGCTCCATGAGCGCGATGCGGATCTCGAGAGGAGGCAGCTGCTTCTTCTCGATCAGGTCCTTGAGATCCTGTCCCTCGTCGAGCATCTCCATGACCATGAAGGCCATGCCCTCGTGCTCGCCGAAGTCGTAGACGGTGATGATGTTCGGGTGGTTGAGCGCAGCCACCGCCTTGGCTTCACGGACGAACCGCTTCCGGGCCTCCGCGTCGTCGCTCAGCTTGGCGGTGATGACCTTGATCGCGACCTCGCGATCGAGCGCCGCGTCGTGGGCACGGAACACCTCGCCCATGGCCCCGTGGCCGACCTTCCCGAGGACCCGGTACTTCCCGATCTGATCGAACTGCATCCCCTTGCAGCGCCTCCGATTACGGCACCCGAGAGCCGACAGCACACCGGGTGAGCGAATCGTACCATGCACCGGCAAGCCCGCCCGAGAGAGGCCGGTTTGTCGTGACGCCCCTCCCCCGAGGCCGTTTTCGAGTCGAGACGCGATAGGCTTGGGCCAATGAGATACCCGATCGATCGCCGCGACGCCCTGATCGCCCTCGGCGCCACCGCCGCCGGCACCCTGGCCGCCCTGCCGCTGGCGCGGGCGGCGGAGGGCCAGCCCCATCCTCTGGGCGCGCCCGAGTCCTACGAGTGGAAGAAGCCCGAACGACCCGTCACCGCCGCCATCATGGGTGCCGGCGGCCGGGGCCGCACCTACGCCGCCTATGCGGCCGAGCGCCCCGAGGAGCTGAAGATCGTCGGTGTCGCCGAGCCGATCCCGCACCGGAACTCGTCGATCGCCGCGGCCCACGGGATCCCGCCCGAGCACCGCTGGGACACGTGGGAGCGGGCCTTCGAGGGGCCGCGCGTCTGCGACGCGATCGTCATCACCACCCCCGACCATCTCCACTACGGCCCGGCCATGGCCGCCCTCGAGCGTGGCTACGACCTCCTGCTCGAGAAGGCCATCGCCCAGTCCTGGCCGCAGTGCCGGGACATCCTCGCCCGGGCCCGGGAGAAGCAGGCGATCGTCGGCGTGTGTCACGTGATGCGCTACTCACCCTACTTCCGGATGGTGAAGCACGTCGTCGACTCCGGCCGCCTCGGCGACGTCGTGAGCGTCCAGCACCTCGAGCCGGTCGAGCACGTCCACATGAGCCATTCGTTCGTCCGCGGCAACTGGCGCAACGCCGCCGAGTCCAACCCGATCCTCCTGTCCAAGAGCTGCCACGACCTCGACATCCTGCGGTGGATCCTCGGCCGGCCGTGTCGCCGCGTGCAGTCGTTCGGGTCGCTCACGGTGTTCCGTCCGGAGATGAAGCCGGAGGGGGCCACCGCACGCTGCGCCGACGGCTGCGCGGTCGAGGCCGAGTGTCCTTTCTCGGCCCTGCGGATCTACCTCGGCAGCGACCGCTGGCTCCAGCACAAGGACACCCCCGGTCAGGACGAGGCCTCCGTGCGCGAGTGGCTCTCCCGGACCAACTACGGGCGCTGCGTCTACCAGCTCGACAACGACGTGCTCGATCACCAGACCGTCAACATGGAGTTCGACGGGGGGACGACCGCCGCCTTCTCGATGGAGGGACTGACCTCCTACGGCGGCCGGCGCACCCGGATCATGGGAAGCCGAGGCGACCTGGTGGGTGACGAGAGGCGGCTGGACGTCTTCGACTTCGGGAGGCGCGAGCGCTACGAGTGGACGGTGGCCGACCACGGCGCGGCCCTGGGCGGTCACGGCGGCGGCGACTTCGGCCTCGTGCGCGACTGGGTCCAGGCCCTCTCCCGCCGCGACGAGAGCCTCCTCACCTCCACTCTCGCCGCCTCCATGGAGAGCCACCTCGTCGGCTTCACCGCCGAGGAGAGCCGCCACGAGGGCGGGACGCTCAAGGTGATCCCGCGGGGCGAGCTCTCGGCGTAGGTGCGGCGCCACGGCGCTTCCCCTGGGGAGCTTCGGCGTCGAGCCCGGATTCTCCAACGTAGCTCAGCGCCCGAAACCGGCAGTCCACGGCCCAGAACCAGCAGCTCATGAGGAAATCCGCCGACTCAGCTCCTCTGGTTCAACACACCCACCGTCCGTGAACTCCGTCCGGCCGGAGCTGCCCCGTGGCGCCGCCTCACTGGCGTCGAGACTCACTGAATCAGACAGACGCCACTCGGTACATAGCGAGTTGCACTCTGTGCGCCCAGAGTTGTGCCCCAGTCCTACCGCGAACGAGGACCACGGCCAGACCGAAGACCACCCGCGCCGTCGATCTAACGGTGCGTCGGCACGCGAGCCTTCACCTCCTCCAGCCAGTTCTGGACGAGGTGGATGTGCGTGACAGGCAGTGGGGAGGAGAGCTCTCCTCCCTGGACGACGAAGAAGCGCTGGCCGTCGGGCGCCACGTCGTAGCAGCGTACGGCCGTGCAGTCGAACATCAGCTCCTGGTCTCGGAAGCTGAACAACGGACGAGGTGATCCGAGCTGAAGGCTGGGGCTGGTCCGGATGTCCACCGCCATCATCTGACCGGTCCCAGGCCGAACGGCATCGGGCGGCGTCACGAAGAAGAGCTCCTGCCCTGCGGGATTCCAGGCCGGGTCTCGGCCCCCGGTCACGGACACCTGGGTCCGCGCGCCCTTCCCCGACAGCGGCTGGACGTACACCTCCCAGCGGCCCGAGTCGTCGGAAGCATAGGCCAGCCAGTCTCCGTCCGGAGAGAACTCCGGCCAGCCTTCGCCGTGTGGCGTCTGGATGAGCGGCTGAAGGGCCGCCTCCGTGCCCTCAAGCGTGGCTACCCAGATGTCGTCGTCCCCGGGACCTGTTCCCCAGGGTGTCTTCACGGTCGCGAACCGCCGGCCATCGGGAGACCACGAGGCGAGTATCCCCGCGTCCTGCGCCAGCGGCGAGATGGCCGTGCTGCCATCGGCTCGGAGCCATGCTACCTGCTCGATGCCCTCGCTCATCCAGGTGAAGGCAACGTGCTCTCCTGCGGCATCCCACATTGGATAGAGCACCTCACCCTCGCGCGTGAGCCGGCTCAGGGTCCCGCGCTTCATGTTGTAGAGCCACAGGCCCCGGGCCGTCAGGCTGCGCACGACGACCGCCAACGATTGCCCGCTCGGCGAGAGCCGGACGACCGGGACGTAGGAGCGGGGAGGAGCCGGGAGCAGGGTCACGCCGCCGCGACGGTCGACGGCGGCGAGCCTGCCCTCGGCGGGCGAGGGCATGCCGCCCGCCACGAAGGCGAGTGACCCGTCGTCGGACACCGCGAACTGTCCGGCTCCGCTCATGTTTGCGGTGTTTCCGGTCAGCGCCTGGGCAATACCGTCTACGAGCGGCACCGGCTCACCCAGGATCTCGAGACGCGCGGTGTCGAACGTCACCGCGAAGAGAACGCCCCGGCGCAGGAAGACGAGGTGGCCGCTCGGAACGGGCCGAGCGTCGGCGGCGTCGCGGAGGAGAACCCTGCGCTCTCCGTCGACAAGGGTCTGCACTACCACCTCGTCGTCGCCCCACGTGAACAGCCTCTTCCTCACGGTGAACACGAACGCCTCGCCTCCGGGGAGGACGGCGGGCAGCCGATGGGACAGCTCGGTCCGGGCTCTTTGGGTCCTCTCCTCAAGGGCGCCGCCGGGTGACACGCTCCAGATCGTCCCGGACGGGTGTCCCAGGAACAGCTCGCCACGCGGTCCCCAGCTCATCCCGAACGGAGGACACGCGATGTCCCGGGCGACCACGGCGGGAGGCCCTCCGGAGAGTGGCACCTTGCGAATCGCCCCGTCGGCCCAGAAGGCCACCCACTGCCGGTCGGGAGAGACTGTGGGGGCCTGGGCCCCCGCCGTCCCCTCCAGCGGACGCGCGGCGCTCGCGTCCAGCGGTCGCACGAACAGCTGCTGTGCACCTCCGCGACGGCCGACGAAGACGAGCTCACGCGCTCCCGGGACCCAGGTCAACGCCGTCCGCGAGCCGGCCGGGGTGGGGACACTGTTGTCGCGTACCACGGCACCACCCGCGTCCACCTCGTCCGCCGCCTGAACGTCGAGAAGCGAGCGCACAACGGGCGACGGTGTCGCCGCCGGCGTTCTGAGCGCCCAGACTCCGGCGGCGCCCGCCATGAGACCGAGACCCAGGAACGCGACCGCACCCCTGACCCTGCTCCACCGCCGCGCGGGTTCCCTTCGGGTGCTTCCGGGAGACGTAGCGTCCGTTGCGGCAATCCATCGCAACTCGTCCGCGACGTCGTGGGCCGTGCCCCAGCGGTCTTCGGGATCCTTGGCCAGGCAGCGCCGGACGAGCCGCTCCAGGGACGGTGGCGTCAGGGGCTGTCGCTCCATGAGTGGCGCGGGCGTCCTTTCCAGGATGGCGCCGACCAGGCTCGTCGGGTTCTCGTCTCGGAACGGCCGCTCTCCCGTGAGCATCTCGTAGAGGATCGCGCCGAGGGCCCAAAGGTCCGTGCGCGCATCTGCGGGCTTCCCCTCGACCTGCTCCGGGGCCATGTAGGGCAGGGTGCCCATGACCGTCCCGCGCACGGTCAGCGGCTGCGGCTCGGTCGGTGCGGAGGTCAGCTCCTCCGCCGCCGGTCGCCGACCGTGGCCGGTCAAGCGGGCCAGACCGAAGTCCAGGAGGCGAGCGCCCGTCTTCGTGAGCATCACGTTGGCGGGCTTGAGGTCGCGGTGGATGACGCCGTGCTTGTGGGCGGCCGAGAGCGCGTCAGCGATCTGGGTGGCGATCTCCAGTGCCTGCTCGAGCGGGACGGAACCCTTCCTGAGGCGTTCGGCCAGCGTCTCCCCGACGAGGTGCTCCATGACGAGGAAGGTGCGGCCATCCTGCTCTCCGACGTCGTGGATGGTGCAGATGTTCGGGTGGGCGAGAGCGGAGATGGCGCGGACCTCGCGCTCGAAGCGGGCCTTCAGCCGGGGGTCGGCGGCGAGCTCGGCGAGGAGGACCTTGACCGCGACGGTCCGGTCGAGGCGGGTGTCGCGGGCGCGGTAAACCTCACCCATGCCCCCGGCACCGATGGGGCCGAGGACCTCGTAGGGGCCGAGCCGTTCGCCCGTCGAGAGGGGCATGGGGCCCTCGGGGAGGGATTGTAGTGCGAGTGGGTGGGCGAAGGGTGGAAATTCTCGACAGCTACTCCAGACCCGCCTCGTCCAGCGCCCGCTCCAGCAGGTACCCGACCTCGAGCTCGGTGCTCCCCTGCCGCAGATAGGGCAGGTCGAGAGCACCGGCGCTCGCTTGGAGCACTCCCTGGACGTCGGTCCACTGTCTCTCCGACACCTCGCCGCTGCGCCGATACCACTCCAGCTTCGCCAGGATGATGTCCTCGGCGGAGCTGACCGGCAGGGTGGCGCCGCCGGCGCCCTCGATCGGGGTGGTTCGCGACCGTTCGAAGGCCCTCCGGTCGAAGGGCCGATCCCTCGAGACGAACACGTCGACCTTGAGCATCGTGTCGAGGTGGATGACGTTGAAGGAAGCCCTGCGCGCCACGGCATCGCGGACGCGCTCCTCGGGGACGTAGTAGGTGTCGCGCAGTGCGGCCACGAAGGGGCCCACGTGGGCAGGGGCGAGCTCGGCCACCACGTCGCCGTCCACGCTGGCTCGCGCCACACCGTGAGCCGAGCTCGCAATCGATCCGCCCACGAAGTGGCGGACGCCCAGGTCTCGGAGCACGTGGAGCACCGGCGCCAGGGCCGTGAGGAGGTCGGGAGCGCTCATGGTCGCCGCGCGGCGAGATCGGCCCGCACCTCGTCGCCGAGATCGGCTCCATAGTGCAGGGCCACGAAACGGAGCCCCACCTCCTCGGGAGAGGCCCCCGGCAGCCGCCGGGCCAGGCCGCCGCGAGAGAGGCTCATGACCGTTTGGCTGAGGGACAGCGCCAGGCGTACTCGTCGGCCCGGCGAGGCTCGGCGCAGGAGCTCGAGGTGAACGCGCTCGGTCTCGGGATCGGTGTCGCTCAGGCCGTGTGCCACCGCGACATTCTATCTTCGGCCGCGGCGCGCAGGGGTGGGCGAGAGCGAGAGGAACGGGAAGCGAGGCAACGCCGTTCAGCTCGGCGTTGCCTCGCTGGCTACGACCAGAGGCGATCCCAGGAGCGCTCGTCGTCCCACTCGGGGGTGGGGGCGAAGTACTCGCCCTCGATGTGCTCCTTGATGACCTCGGGGTTCGCCTCGACACCCAGGCCGGGGCGGTCCGGGACCACCGCGAAGCCGTCCACGATCTCCGGGTGCGGTGTCACCAGGTCGTTCCACCAGGTCACGTCCAGCGAGTGGTGCTCGAGAGCCACGAAGTTCTCGGTGGAGGCCGCGCAGTGGACGTTGGCCATGAAGGAGAACGGCGATCCCGCGAAGTGCATGGCCATGGGGACCCCGTGCTCCATGGCGTAGTCGCCGATCTTCTTGGTCTCCAGGATCCCGCCGGAGGACGCGAGGTCGGGGTGGATGGCGTCGATCGCGCCCATGTCGATGAGCTTGATGAAGTCCTCCTTCAGGTAGATGTCCTCGCCGGTGAGGATCGGGACCGTGGTCTCGTCCTTGATCATCTTCATCAGCTCGCCGAACTGCCACGGCACCATGTCCTCCATCCAGGCCAGGTTCCACCTCTCCATGGCCCGGGCGAGCTTGATGCAGGAGTTGACGCCGATGTGGCCGAAGTGGTCGGAGGAGAGGGGGACCTCCATGCCGATCACCGCCCGGATCTGGCCGACGTAGTCGGACAGGAGCTCGACCCCCTTGTCGGTGACCTCCACCCCGGAGAACGGGTGCATGGTCATCGCCCGCTCCTTCACCGTCTGTCCGATCGGAACGGAGAGCGCGCCGGGGATGTCGCGGATGAGTTCGATCCCGAAATCGACCTTGAGGTAGGTGATTCCCCGGTCCATCCGCTCCTTCAGCCGGCGCCCGGCCTCGGTCCCGTCCGGCGACTGGGTCGTGTCGGCATAGAGGCGCACGCGGTCGCGGAACTGTCCGCCCAGCATCTGGTAGACGGGCACACCGAAGGCCTTGCCGGCGAGGTCCCAGCAGGCCATTTCGACACCGCAGACCCCCCCGGCCTGGCGGGCGTGGAACCCGAACTGCTTGATCTTGCGGAAGACCTTGTCGACGTTGCAGGGGTTCTCGCCCAGGAGCCGGCTCTTGAGCATGAGGGCGTAGGTCGGGCTGCCCCCGTCGCGCACCTCGCCCCAGCCGGTGAGGCCCTGATTCGTATCGATGCGGATGAGGGGGACCCGCATCGGGGCGTCGACGAGCTGGGCCACCCGCAGATCGGTGATCTTCAGGTCGGACGGCTTCGAGGCGGTGTCGACCTGGCCGAGAGCGGCCTCGGCGTCGTCCTGGGTGGCGAACCCGAGCGCCGAGGCGCCGGCGGCCGCCATCCCGGCCTTCTTGAAGAACGAGCGGCGTCCCTGCAGGGCTCGAAGTGCAGGCTTCATCAGGGTCCTCCCGCGCCCGGTGCGGGCGCTCACGTGCATGCCAGCGGTTGTCGGGCGATCATATGCGTATGGACGACCCATTCAAAGCAGCAGACAGTCCGTGGGGCTGCCTCGCCGAGAGGGTCCTGGCGGTCGTCGTGGCCTGGGGCCTGCTCACGGCCCCGGCGGCGGCACTGACCCGGGAGGAGAAGAGGCTGCACTCCTGTCACGAGGTCCTGCAGGAGCTGTTGGCAGGGGAGGAGAGCATCCCGCGCGATCTCCTGGACAAGGCGGAATGCGTCGCCGTCGTCCCCTCGGTCAAGAAGTTCGCTTTCGGCCTCGGAGGGCGGTGGGGGAAGGGAGCCGTGGTGTGCCGGACCACCGACGACTGGGGACCGCCCCTCCTGATCAGCCTCGGCGGGGGCAGCGTCGGCTTCCAGATCGGCGGGCAGGCCGCCGACTACGTCTTCCTGGTGATGAACCCGAAGGGGATGGACTACCTCCTGCGCTCGCAGTTCACGTTGGGCGCGGACGCCGCGGTGGCGGCGGGGCCCGTCGGACGCACCGGCGAGGCGGCCACCGATCTCCGCATGCGCGCCGAGATCCTCAGCTACTCGCGGACGCGCGGTCTCTTCGCCGGGATCTCCCTCGAGGGCGCGGTGGTCAAGCAGGACAAGGATGCCAACGAGAGGATCTACGGAGAGCAGGTCGATCCCGAGAGGCTGCTGCTTCGGGCCGGCTACCGCGTTCCCGAGCACGCCCGCGGGCTCGTCGACCTCCTTCGGGGCGCGTCGCCGCGCCGGGCGCTCGACTAGACCCGGCCCAGCAGCTTCAGGATGCCCAGCGAGAGGTCCGGCACGTACGTGATGAGCAGGACCGAGAGCGCCATGATGAGCAGGAAGGGCAGCACGTAGCGGAAGAGCGACGTGAGCGGCTTGTTGAAGCGCGATGCGGCCAGGAACAGGTTCAGCCCCACCGGGGGGGTGAGGTAGCCCAGCTCCAGGTTCGCCAGGAAGATCACGCCCAGGTGGATCGGGTGCACCCCGAAGGCGGTGGCCATGGGCACGATCAGCGGGGCGAGGACCACGATGGCCGAGAAGATGTCGACCAGGCATCCCACGATCACCAGCAGGACGTTGAGGGCGAGGAGGAACACCCACCTCGACTCGATGTGGGTCTGGACCCAGCGCACCAGGGTGTCCGGGATCTGGGCGTCCACGATGTAGCTGGTGATGCCCATGGCCGCGCTCAGCAGGATGAGGACCGCCCCGGCCAGGACCGACGACTTGATCAGCGCCGTGGGCAGGGTCTTGAAGGCGTGGAGGTCCCTGGTGATGAAGCACTCGACGATCATGGCGAAGACGAAGGCGGCGGCGGCGGTCTCCACGAGCGAGGCCTTGCCGGTCATGAACAGCGTCACCACGAAGACGGGGATGGCCAGCTCCCACTTCGCCGTCCAGGTGGCGCCGAGGACCTCCCTGGCCGAGAAGGACTGGCGGGGGATACGCAGGACCATCCCGCGGCGCACCGCGTAGGCGGCCACCATGGCGATCATCAGCAGCCCCGGGACGAGGCCGGCCAGGTAGAGCGAGTCGGCGGGGACGTTCTGGTCGCGGGTGCCGGCGACCACGCTGTAGAGGATCACGGCCAGGCTCGGGGGGAAGAGGAGGCCGAGGCTGCCGGCGCCGGTCACGAGGCCGAGGGAGAAGCCCTCCGGGTAGCCGTCCTCACGCAGCATGGGATAGACGAGCCCGCCGATGGCGATGACGGTGATCCCCGAGCCACCGGTGAAGGTGGTGAAGAGCGCGCACACCGCGATCACGATCACCGCCAGGCCGCCCGGCATCCAGCCCAGGAGCGACTTGAAGAAGCGCAGGAGGCGCAGGGAGGCGTTGCTCTCGGCGAGGACGTAGCCGGTCGCGGTGAGGAGCGGGATGGCCGGGAGCGTCGGTGACGAGATGAGACGGTAGACCTCCGCGCTCACCGCGGCCACGGGGAGCCCGTCGCGGAAGAAGAAGAAGAGGGCGAAGGCGGCCATGGCCACGAAGACCGGGGTTCCCAGGACCAGGGCGGTCAGGAAGAAGATGGCCATGGGGAGAGCCAGGCCGGCCACGGCTTCGGGGACGAGGCCGAGGGCGAAGGCGGCGGGGATGGCCGAGAAGGCGATCACCCGACCGGGCCAGCGCTCGGAGGCGCCCCAGGCGAAGCGCAGGGCCATGAGTCCGAGGCTGACGGGCATGACCAGCTCGAGGATCCAGACGGGGATGCCTCCCATGAGCTCCCGGCCTTCCTCGCGGTTGGCGAGGACCAGGACCACCGAGGCGTAGGTCAGGATCCCGACGGTGGCCGCGGCCACCGCGGCGGCCAGCAGGCGCCCGAACCGGCGGACCCTCTCGCGAAACAGCTCGACCGTGGACAGCGAGAGGTGGCGGCGCTCGCGCGTGGCGACGAGGCCGCCCAGGAAGGCCAGCCAGAGCACGAGCTGCTTGAGGTACTCGGCGCCGGCAGGGACGGCGAAGCCGAACGGTCGCCCCAGGGTGTCCGCTAGCGGAAGGAAGGCCGCTCCCAGCAGGGCGCCGATCAGCAGGGCGTGCTCGAGGTGGCGGAGGGCCCGGCCCACGGGGCCGGGAAGGACTCTCGGGGGTCCGCTCGCCAGGGGGCCTGCAGGCGGCGTCTCGTCGGCTTGCGGCTCGGGCTCGGGAGCTGAGGTCATCAGGTCTCTACGCTGTCTGCCTGAGGGGCTCTTCGTCGAGCCGGCGACGGAGGATCTCGCCGTCGGCCTGACGGAGAGATTCCTCGGGCCACGGCCCTTGACGAGGCCCGAGGAATGGCATCAGTCGGCACTGTGCTGCCTGCGGTACTCGTCACGGAGGCGCAGGGCCTCGTCGAAGGCCTCGGGGGGCACCACCTTCCCCCTGATCTCGGGGTAGAGCTTCTCCGTCAGCTTCTCCCACTCCGCCTTCTGGGCGTCGGTGACGGGGACCACGCGGAGTCCGCGCTTCTTCATGGCCTCCACGTCCGTGTCTGCAGCATCGAGGATCTCCTTCCGGAGGCGCGCCCCCGCCTCCTGCGTGACCTGGCGGATGGCGGGTTGCACGTCGGCGGGAATCGTATCCCAGGCCTTCTTCGTGATCACGGTGGCGCCGAGCAGGAGTTGCCAACGGAGGTCGGTCATGTTCTGAGCGTGATTGAAGAACTGCGAGATCACCGCCACCTGAGGCGGCGCGCCCAGGGCCTCGATCAGCCCGGTCTGCAGGGCGGTGGCGATCTCGGTCGAAGGGAGCGGCACCGGGTTGAAGCCGCCGGCACGCCAGACCTCGACCGCCTCCGCGTCACCGGCCCAGGTGAAGAGCTTGAGCTTCCGCAGGTCGTCGGGAACCGCGACCGGCTCTTTGGTGAAGAAGTGGACCCAGCCGCCATCCATCCAGTTCAGGACGATGAAGCCCTTCTGCTCGAGGCCGGCCTCGAGCCTGGGCCGCATCTTCTCGAGGACCCAGTAGACCTCCTCGTAGGACTCGTACATGAGGGGGATGCCGAGGGCATAGACCGACTTGTCGATCTCGCCCACCCCCACCGCACTGAGGACGCCGGCGCTCAGCGTGCCGAGCCGCATCTTGCGCACCACGTCCGGGTCGTCGCCGGCCACGCCCCCCGGGAAGAGCCGCACCTGGACGCGGCCGCCGGAGAGATCCTTCCACTTCTCCGCGGTCTCCTTGAGGATCAGGTGCCAGGACGACCCGTCGGGCACGAGGGTCGCCATGCGGATGAGCGTTCTGCCCTGGGCCTCCACCGGAGGAGGCGAGGGCCAGGCCAGGGCCACGGCGAGGGTGACCACGATGCCGATCGAGAGGAATCGGGCGCGACGGCGACGCGTCATAGGGGTCGTGAGATGAGACATGGGGCTCCCGTAATGGTGGTGAGGGCGGTGACTATTCGACGAAGTACTCGTCCGTTCGCTCCAGAAGCCAGCGTGCGCGCTTCTGCACGAGGATGTTGACCAGACGCTGGTCGTTGGGCGTGGTCGCGTCCACCGCGAGCGCCTTCTCCAGGGACGTGGTGAAGGCCGAGCGATCCTGCTCGGGCACGGCGATGCTCTCGGCGTAGGTGAGGTAGGGCGAGGCCTTGAGGCCGTCGGACAGCCGCAGGGCCTCCTGATAGTGCTCGAGGGCCTTCGCCTTCGAACCTCCAATCGACGACCGTCCCGACTCCCAGCTCACGAGGAACTCGTGGATCGAGCCCCTCTCCCAGGACGGATCGAGGGCGAGGGCGCGGCGGGCCAGGGCGTCGACGATCGCCTGGTCCGCGGACACCTCGGAGTCGTTGATCTTGAGGGCCATGGCCCCCGCCCAGGCCACCGCCGTCCAGTAGAGGAGAGGCACGTCCCTCCTCTCCGTTCTATCGAGGGCCGCCACCGGGTCCCGTGCCAGCTCCGACCGCAGTCCCGGGTGGTCCACTTCCAGACCGCGCAGCCCGTAGTCGAGGGCGCGGAGGTACATCCGGCGTGCCCGCTCGCGCATGTGGGTGGCCCGGGCCAGGCTCTCCTCCTCGACGTAGTCGGCCTCGAGCTGGATCCAGCCGTAGGCGTACTGCACGAAGCCGGAGCAGGTGGCGAGGAGCAGGCCCTCGTGGCGGGGTGATTCCGCCAGCAGGCTCTCCATCGTCTTGAGGCCGAAGGGGATGGCGTCTCCCACCAGCTCCGGGTCGTCGTCGGAGGCGAAGGTCGAGCCGCTCTCGGCCAGGGCGTCGCCCAGCTTGTTGACGGCGGTCTTCCGGATCGAGCAGGCCGGGAGAAGGGCCAGGGCGGCGACGAAGGCCAGGATGCGGCCGGAGACGGACATGGGACTCCTCGTTCGTTGTGCTTCCGGCAACCTCTCGATTCTAGCACCGGGCCCCGTGGTGCCCGTGTGACGGCTCACGGTGTGCCGTCGCTCTCCGGGGCGTGCAGGACGGCCTCGGCGGCCCGGGCCTGGCGGCGCCCGCGCTCGACGTCGACCTTCGAAAGGAGGAAGGCGCCGAGTGCGAAGAAGACGATGAGGATCAGGATCGCAGGACGGCTGGACCCGGTCGCGGCGAGGAGGACCCCGAACAGGAACGTGCCCATGGACCCCCCGAAGCGGTCGAAGACCCCGAAGAAGCCGAACATCTCGCCGGCCTTGTGCTTTGGGATCATGGTCGCGAAGAGCGAGCGGCCCAGGGCCTGGGCTCCGCCCTGGACGGTGCCCACCAGCACCGCCATCACATAGAACTGGGTCGCGTTCTTCAGGAAGAAGCCCATCAGGGAGATGACCGTGTAGACGGCCAAAGCGAGGTAGATCGAGCGCTTCGCGCCGATCCGATCGGCCAGGAGCCCGAACCCGAAGGCGAAGGGAACGCCGACGAACTGGACCAGGATGAGGGCGCCGATCATGTCGGTGGCGTCGATCCCCACCTCGCCTCCGAACGTCAAGGCAGCGCGGATGATCGTGTTGACCGCGTCGTTGTAGACGAGAAAGGCCAGGAGGAGCAGCCCGGCATCCTTGTAGGTCCTGAGCTCCTTGAAGGTCTCGGCCAGGCGCCGCGAGGCGATGACCACGGGGTTCTCCCCGGCCTTCTCGTCCGCCTCGAGACGGCGCGGCGGCTCGGGGACCGTGCGGAAGAGAGGGATCGAGAAGACCACCCACCACACCGCCACGCTCACGAACGACAGCCGCACGGCGACGTCACGGCTGGGAAGGCCGAACCACTCCGGGTGCGCCATCATGACGCCGTTCGCCGCGAGGAGGAGTCCGCCGCCGAGGTACCCGAGGGCAAAGCCGGCGGTGGAGACGCGGTCCACCTCCTGGGGGCCGGCGATGGCGGGCAGGAGGGCGTTGTAGAAGGCCAGCGTCGCCGTGACGCACACGTTCCCCACGACGAACGTGGTCAGCGCGTAGACCCACTGGCCCTCTCCGATGAAGTACATGGACGCGGTGGCGGCAGCGCCCACGGCAAGGAAGGCGGCCAGGAAGCTCTTCTTGCTGCCGCGGTAGTCGGCGATGGCGCCCAGGAGCGGCCCGGTCAGGCCCACGAGAATGATGGCGAGGGAGGAGGCGAACATGTAGCGGGCCCGAGCCTGGGGCTCGGTGAGGCCCCCGGCGACGCCCACGATGACGATGTAGATCTGGAAGACCTGGATGACCGTGGTCATCCAGGCCGAGTTCGCCACGTCGTAGAGGGCCCAGGCCCGAAGCTCCGGGCGGTGGAGCCCGAGCCGGTCGAGGAACGATCGTTTGGCCATGAAGGCCCAAGGGTAGCCCAAGACTCCGTGCTAGTCTCGGGCATGGCCGAGAACGGCAGCCCCCGCCCCTCGCACACCCCCTGGGCGCTCGCCCTGGCCGCGGTGGCCGTGGTCGCCATCGTCGCCGCCAGCCTGGTCTCCCTCTTCCGTTACACCGCCAACGTGCCGGGAACGGTGCTGAAGGAGGGCCGCGAGGCCCTCGCCGACCTGCGCGAGGTGGCGGCGGCCTTCCGCAGCGGCACCGTCACCACCACCTTCCGGAGCTACGCCACCGAGGTGACGGGCACGAACCGCCTCCAGTTCGCCGAGGTGAAGCAGATGGAGATCTTCGAGCGGCGGGACGAGGCGGCCGTCCTGTGGGGAACCCTGGCGCTGCCCGACGTGGTCGTGGAGGCCCGGGCGCCGGTCGAGTACACGTACTACCTCGACCTCGACAAGGAGTGGACGTTCCGCCTCGAGGGCAAGGACGTGTACGTGGTGGCGCCGGCGGTGGAGTACAACCGGCCCTCGGTGGACGTGTCCGCGCTCCGCTACGAGGTCCGCGAGCAGAGCGTCCTGCGCGACGAGCAGATCGCCCTCGACCGCCTGCGCGCCGAGCTCACCGCGCTGACCCTCCAGCGGGCCCGACAGCAGCTCCCTCTCGTGCGGGAGACGGGGCGCCGCAGCGTCGAGGCCTTCGTGGAGACCTGGCTCGTCCAGCGCTTCGCGGACGGCGACGACTACCGGGCCCGGGTCCGCTTCGCGGACGAGCCGACACCGGCGCCCCCTCGCGCTCCCGAGCTGCCCTCACCGACCGGCTGAGGGTCCGTCCGGCACCCAACTTGCACTGACACCCTCCGGCTCGTGAACGGACGCGGGGTCTGCCGGGAGGTGCGCATGGCCGAATCCGGCCCTGACGGGTACCAGCCCTACCGCGACGCCATCCGCCGGCGCGTCTGTGCCGTCTGCCTCGACAGTGCCGACGACGGGTCGTGCCGCCTGTCCGGCCTCCGGGCCTGCGCCCTCGACGAGCACCTGCCCCGCGTGCTGAGGGCCATCCAGGACGTCCGCGAGCGACGGGACGACACCTACGCCTCCGCCATCGAGGCGCGGGTGTGCCGACACTGCACCGCCCGGGACACCCACGGGGTGTGCGCGCTCCGCCAGGGGGGGCGGTGCGCCCTCGACGTGTACCTGCCCCTCGTCGTCGAAGCCATCGAAGAGGTCGATGGCAGCGATGAGGGGGCGTAGTTCCTGCGCCACGGTTCGAGGTCGCCGCGAAGCTTTCTCGCCTCGGGGATCCAAAACGCCCAAAATACCCCTTTCGCTTGCGCGGGGCCCAGGAGAAAGGGTAGGCTGAGGCTGGGACGACGGCTGGTGCATTTGCATTATCCCTGAAGACTTTAGGTGCAGTGCGAACCGAGGGGGGACGAGATCAAACCCTTGCTGACGTTGGAGACGCGGGCGTGGGCACGGGGCTTGCTCACACCGCCGCTCAGGGGGAAGCCATGACTGGACGTGTCCTGGAAAGCCGCCGGTGGAACGGGGACGAGAGCACCGAGGTGCTGGACGTCCTCGCGCAGAGCGACACCCCGGCCCTTGCCACCGATATCGGCGGCCACATCGTCTTCTGGAACCGGGCCGCGGAGAGGCTCCTGGGTCGTCCCACGAACCAGGTGCTGGGCCGCCGCTGCTACGACGTCCTTGGGGGCAAGGACGTCTTCGGCAACCGCTTCTGCCACGAGAACTGCTCGGTGATCTCGATGAGCCGGAAGGGCGAGGCGGTCCACGGCTTCGAGATCGTTCTCGGCTCGTCGCCCAAGCAGGAGCAGGCCCTTAACGTGAGCATCCTCAAGATCCCGGGCTCGCGGGCCGAGCTGTTCACCCTCGTGCACATTCTCCAGCCCATCGACCGGGCGGGCCGTCTGACCCGGGCCCTGGAGCGGATGGGCGCCCAGCGCCCGGGCACGCACCAGGAGGCCTGGGAGCCGGTCACCACGCCCGGATCGGTGTCCCTGCCCAAGGCCCCGCCGCTGACCGAGCGCGAGAAGGAGATCCTGCGCTGGGTGGCCGCCGGCCTCCAGAACAAGGAGATCGCCCAGAAGCTCGGCATCAGCCTCGCCACGGTGCGCAACCACATCCACAACATCCTCGAGAAGCTGGACGTCCACTCGAAGCTGGAGGCGGTATCGCTCGCCTTCCGGCAGGGCTGGGTGACGGGGCCGAACGGCGAGCTGGGGATCGGCACCGAGCCCGCCTCGCGCCAGTAGTCCGAGCCGGAACCGGATCCATGGCTGGGCACCCCGGCGGACACCCCGGCACAGGCCGGGGCGAGCCCGCGTTCATGCGGGCGGTCGACTTCGACGTCTCCCCGTTCCTGGTGATCTGGGAGACCACCCAGTCGTGCGCGCTGGTCTGTCGTCACTGCCGGGCGTCGGCCCAGCCCGGCCGCGATCCGGGCGAGCTCACGACGGAGGAGGGGTGCCGGGTCATCGACGAGGTGGCGGGGATGGGGACGCCGCTGCTGGTGCTGAGCGGCGGCGACCCGGTGAACCGCCCCGACCTGCTCGACCTGATCCGCCACGGCAAGGCGCGGGGGCTGCGGATGGCCACGATCCCCGCCGCCACCGACTGCCTCACCCGCGACCTGGTGCAGGACCTCAAGTCGGCGAGCCTGGACCAGATGGCGGTCAGCCTCGACTTCCCCCGGGCCGAGCAGCACGACGCGTTCCGGGGGGTCCCGGGTTCCTTTGCCAAGACGATGCAGGCGGTCGAGTGGGCTCACGAAGCGGGCCTCCCGCTCCAGGTCAACACCACCGTCTGCGGCGACACCGCGCCCTATCTCGAGGAGATGGCCGAGTTCGTCCAGGGGCTCGGGATCGTCTTCTGGGAGGTGTTCTTCCTCGTGCCCATGGGCCGGGGGTCGGTCCTCACCGGGTTGAGCGCGTCCGAGTGCGAGCGGCTGTTCGAGGTCATCTACGGACTCCAGAAGAAGGGCGAGTTCATCGTCAAGGTGACGGAGGCCCCGCACTACCGGCGCCACGTCGCTCAGCGCGAGATGAGGGAGGCCGGACGGTCGGCGCGCCCCGACGGCCAGGCGGCGATGCCCGAGCGGCTGACCCAGTCCGAGGGCCCGGGCCACACCGTGGGCCTGGCTCCCCGGGGGGTCAACTCCGGCAAGGGTTTCCTCTTCATCTCACACCTGGGCGAGATCTTCCCGAGTGGCTTTCTGCCCGTGAAGGTGGGCAACGTGCGGGAGATGAGCCTGGCCCACGCCTACCGGGACACCGCGCTGTTCCAGAACCTGCGTCGGCCCGAGCTGCTCAAGGGCCGCTGCGGCCGCTGCGAGTTCCGCGACATCTGCGGCGGCTCGCGCTCGCGGGCCTACGGCCTCACCGGTGACCCCTTCGAGACCGACCCCTGGTGCTCCTACGAGCCTTTCAGTGGAGCTGGAAGTCGACGATGACGGGGAGGTGGTCGCTGGTCACCCGCGAGAGGGCGAGGCGGCAGCGACGCGCGGTGACGAGGCGCATCGGGCCTCGGAAGTAGACCCGGTCGAGGGGCCCCTGGGGGAAGAAGGACGGGAAGGTCGGCATCGGCCGCTCGCGGCGGGCGTTGCCACCGGTGGCGGAGCGGAAGCCCAGGAGATCGACGAAGATGGGCGTCAGGAGCGATCGCCAGTCGTTCAGGTCCCCGGCCACGACGCAGGGCACGTCGTAGGGCAGAGAGGTGAACTCCTTCGACCGCATCAGGATCCCGAGCTGCTTCTCACGCTCCCGGGCGGACAGACCGAGATGCATGTTGAAGATCTCGAGGCGTCGCGATCGCCCCTGGGTGGGACGGACGGTGATCCGGGTGTGCTGGCATCCCCTTCGCTTGCGGATCCCCACGGTGAGGTCGATGTTCCGCTCGCGCTTGATGGGCCAGCGGCTGAGGGTGGCGTTGCCGTAGCGCCCCTTGCGGAGGGTGACGTTGTGCCCGATGGCGTAGTGCTCGTACCCGAGGGACTCGGCGAGCTCTCGTCCCAGGTCGAGATGACGCGACCGGGGCGCCCCCTCGTCGACCTCCTGCAGCATCACGACGTCGGGCTGGTAGTAGCCGATGATGGAGGTCACCCGCTCGGGACGAAAGCGACGGTCGACGCCAATCGCCCGATGGATGTTGTAGGTCAGGATCCGCAACTTCACTCACGATCAGAATAGCAGAGCCCCCTGCTCCCGGCTTGACGATCCCCGGGGAGACGGCTAGCGTTCGCGCGGGAATGGCACGCTTCCGCCTCGATCTCGAATACGTCGGGACCCGGTACCGGGGCTGGCAGATCCAGAAGAACGCCCGCACCGTCCAGGGCGCGCTCCACGATGCGGTTCGGGGAGTGTCCGGCCGCGCCGACTTCGACAGCTACGGATCCGGTCGCACCGACGCCGGGGTGCACGCCCTCCACCAGGTCGCGCACCTGGACCTCGAGACCCGCACCGCACCCGAGAGCCTGCGCCGGGCCCTCAACGAGGCCCTGCCCGCCGACGTTCACGTCCTGTCGATCGAGAAGGTCTCGCGGCTCTTCCACGCGCGCCACTCCGCTGTCGGTCGCAGCTACCTGTACCAGGTCGCGCGCCGGCGCACCGCCTTCGGGAAGCCCTTCGTCTGGTGGATCCGCGATCCCCTCGACCTCTCGCGCATCCGCGCCGCGGCCAGGAGCTTCGAGGGACGGCACGACTTCCGCTCCTTCTCGGACGCCGACCCGAAGGACGGCTCGACCCTCGTGCAGGTCGACCGCGTCGAGGTGGGCGAGGCGGAGGGCCTGCTCCTCGTGCGCGTCACCGGGTCGCACTTCCTCTGGAAGATGGTGCGTCGCATGGTCGGCGTCCTCGCCGAGGTGGGCCGCGGCGAGCTGGAAGCGGCCGCGGTCGCACGCTTCCTGCGAGAGCCGTCCCGCGTCCCGGCGCCCCTGACCGCCCCGCCGTCCGGCCTCTTCCTGGAGCGCGTCTACTATGAGGGGGACGGGCGCCACTGGCCGCTGCGACCGGTGCTGAACCTGACCCCCGGAGGCTGATTTGACGAGACTGCTGCTCGGCCCCGCCCTCCTGGTGGGCAGCGGCGGCGGCGAGAACGGAGGGACACGCTGACCGACCGCTCTGCATCGGCATCCTGGGCCGAGGTCGAGGACCTCGGCGACGGCATCTGGGCCATCGACACCGGCTTCAAACGCCCGCTCTTCGACGCGAGCCACCTCCTCGTGGAGGGCGGCCGCGCCGCCTTCGTCGACGTGGCCACGACGTTCTCCGTACCCCGCCTCCTGGCGGCGCTGGAGGGGCGCGGGCTCGCCCCCGCGGACGTGGACCATGTCATCCTGACCCACGTCCACCTCGACCACGCCGGGGGGGCGGGGGAGCTGCTGCGTCACCTTCCCACCGCGACGCTGGTGGTCCATCCCCGCGGCGCCCGTCACATGGTGGACCCTTCCGCTCTCGTGGAGGGGGCCTCGGCGGTGTTTGGCAAGGACGTCGTCCGGAGCACGTACGGGGAGGTGGTGCCTGTGGACCCGGCGCGGGTGCTCGAGGCCCCGGACGGGCTCCTGCTGGAGCTCAACGGGAGGCTGCTCCACTTCCTCGACACCCCGGGCCATGCCCGCCACCACGTCTGCATCTGGGACGAGGTGTCCCGCTCGTTCTTCACCGGCGACACCTTCGGCCTGGCGTACCCCGAGCTCGCGACCGATCGCGGACCCTTCATCATGCCCACCACGACCCCGGTCCAGTTCGATCCCGATGCCCTGAAGGCGTCCATCGACCGAATGCTGCACAAGGCCCCGCGCGCCATGCTCCTGACCCACTACTCGCGCGTCACCGAGGTCGAGCGCCTCGCCGCAGAGCTCATGGAGCAGGTGCGCGTCCTCGTCGACCTGGCCCGGGCCGCCGACGGCCGTCCCGACCGCGGCGCCCACCTCCGCACCGTCCTCGGGGAGTACTTCCTCGACCGGGCGGTGACTCACGGCTGTGCTCAGCCGAAGGAGAAGCTCCGCGAGCTCCTGGCCCACGACGTCGAGCTGAACGCCCAGGGTCTCGAGGTCTGGCTGGACAAGGCGAAGAAGAGCCAGCCCTGATCACGGAAGAGGCGCGTCTGGCCCTCGAGGGGCCTCTGCCAGGCCCACGGATCCCGAGTCCAGCGGCGGCTACGAGCTGGACGAGACCGGTCCCTTCCCCGGCTGGGCGGAGGCGCCCGAGTGGTGAGCGCTCTGGGAGAGTACGCGTGGCGCCCGGACTGCGGTTCCGGGCCAGGATCGGACCTGGGGCGCCCGGCCGCGATGTAGACTACTGGAAACGCCCCCGCCCTCTCCCGCGTCGGGCAAGGGAGCACGACCATGGGAACGACCGATCCGATCCTCAAGGCACTCGTCGGGATGGAGGAGCGCATCCTTCAGGGGGTGAACGACCGCTTTCGCGACCTGCAGCTTGATCTCGACGGACGCTTCGACGCCGTCCATCAGCGTCTCGACCGCCTGGAGCAGGAGTACCAGATGCTCAAGGCGGGGATGTCTCGTCTCGAAGCGGACGTGGGCACGCTGAAGGCGGACGTGGGCACGCTGAAGGTGGACGTGGGCACGCTGAAGGTGGACGTGGGCACGCTGAAGGTGGACGTGGGCACGCTGAAGGTGGACGTGGGCACGCTGAAGGCGACCGTCCAACGCCTCGAGGCCGAGATCCTCTCAGTGAAGGAGGCCGTCCACCGGCTCGAGGCGCGGCTGGAGCGAGACGACTCGGAGCGAGAGGATCTTCGTGAACAGGTTCTCGGCTTTCGGCGTCGCCTGGGCGAGCTCGAAGGCCGGGTCCAGGAGCTCGAAGGCCGCTTTCCGGCCGAGTGAGCCGGACACGCTGAGGGCGACCTCCCTCAGCCCGATCGACCCGGACAGGCCAGAAGACCTCGACCCCTCTCTTTGTTGGGCGGGGCCCGGCCCGGGACCCGCACGGGCGTCGGGATGCGGCTCAGCTTCTCAGCCCCCTCAGCCGTTCCACCGCCTCGTCCAGGGTCGACACGTCCTTGGGGAAGGCGAAGCGGACCATGTGGCGCGGCCCGCCTTCCAGAAGGAAGGCGCTCAGGGGGACCGCGGCCACGCCGACGCGCTCGGGAAGCATCCGGCAGAACTCCACGTCGTCGTCGAAGCCGAGGGGACGGATGTCGGCGTTGGCGAAGTAGGTGCCGCTGGGAATCGCGACGTCGAAGCCGATGTCGGCCAGGCCGGCGCACAGGTGATCCCGGCGGGCGAGGTAGCCCTGGCACAGCTCGTGGTAGTAGTCGTCCGCGGCCTGGAGCGCCGCGGCCATGGCGTGCTGGAAGGGCGTGGCCACCGCGTAGGTGATGAACTGGTGGGCCGCGCGCACCGCGGCGGCGAGAGGCGGCGCGGCGCAGGTCCAGCCGATCTTCCACCCGGTGAAGCTGAAGGTCTTGCCCGCGGAGGAGATCGTGACCGTGCGGTCGCGCATGCCCGGGAGGGTGGCCAGGGGGATGTGCTCTCCCTCGAAGACGATGTGCTCGTAGACCTCGTCGGTGACGGCGAGGAGGTCGCGTGAGGTGCACAGATCGGCGATGACCTCGAGCTCCCGGAGCGAGAAGACCTTGCCCGCGGGGTTGTTGGGCGAGTTCAGGAGGAGCAGCCGGGTCTTCGGCCCGACCGCGGCCTCGAGCTCGAGAGGATCGAAGGTGAACGCCGGGGGGGCCAGGTGGACGACGCGGGCGCTCGCGCCGGCGAGGGAGATGCCCGGACGGTAGGCGTCGTAGAAGGGCTCGAAGAGGACGGCCTCGTCGCCGGGGTCGAGAAGGGCCTGGAGGACGGCGCACAGAGCTCCGGTGGCGCCGGCGTGAACGGTGACCTCGGTGGTCGGGTCGTGCTCCAGGCCGTAGAAGCGACGCTGGTGCTCGGCGATGGCTGCCCGCAGCTCGGGGACGCCGGGCATGGGGGCGTACTGGTTGTGACCGGCCTTCATCGCCGCGACCGCGGCGTCCCTCACGAAGCCCGGCCCGTCGAAGTCGGGGAAGCCCTGTCCGAGGTTGATGGCGTCGTGTCGAAGAGCGAGGGCGGTCATCTCGGCGAACACCGACGTGCCGAAGGGAGCCAGGCGCCGAGCGAGGGGGGGACGCATGGGGGGCGAGTGTAGCAGCGACGCGGTCGCGGCGAGCTGCGTCGAAACCAGACGTCTGTCCGTACGATGGGGAGGGGAGACGCGCCCGGCCTTCCCCGGTCTCAGGGGGCGGCGTGAGGGCCGGGTTTCGCGGGACGGCGCGCCGCGGGGCGGGCCCCCTTCGTTCTCCGGGCGAGGTCGCCCACGTAGCGGTGGAAGGCCAGGCCCTGGGTCAGCTCGGGGTGGAAGGTGGCGGCGATGACGCGCCCCTGCCGCACCAGGACCGGCTCGCCCCCCAGCCGGCCGAGGACGTCGACCTCGGGCCACAGCGCCTGGAAGCGAGGGGCGCGGATGAAGACACCGTCCACGGGTCCGCCCAGGGTGGGGGCCTCGACCTCGGCCTCGAACGAGTCGACCTGGCGGCCGTAGGCGTTGCGCTCGATGATCGCGTCGAGAAGGCCCAGGCTCGGCTGGCGGGGGCGCACCTCGCGGGAGAGGAGGATCGCGCCCGCGCAGGTGCCGGCGAGGACGCCGCCCTCGTCGTGGAAGCGGCGGAGGGCGTCGAACCAGGGCTCGTCCTGCATGAGGTTGAGGAGCGTGGTGCTCTCCCCGCCCGGGATCATCAGGGCACTCAGCCCCTCGAGGTCGGCCACGCGCCGGATCTCGCGTACCTTGAGGCCGACCTCGCGGAAGGAGGAGGAGTGCGCGCTGAACGCGCCCTGAAGCGCGAGGACACCGATCGTGGGTGCGGCCATCACCAGCCTCTCGTCTGGAGCTTCTCCTCTTCCGCCAGCTGGGACATCTCGAGGCCGGGCATCGCGCCGCCGATGCCGCGGGAGACCTCGGCCACCACCTTCGCGTCCTGCCAGTGGGTGGTGGCGCGCACGATGGCCTTCGCCCGGCTGGCCGGGTCAGAGGATTTGAAGATGCCGGAGCCCACGAAGACGCTCTCCGCCCCGAGGGCCATGAGGAGGGCGGCATCGGCGGGGGTGGCCACGCCCCCGGCGGCGAAGTTGGGAACCGGGAGCTTGCCGGTCTCGGCCACCAGCCTCACGAGCTCGTAGGGGGCGCCCAGGTTCTTGGCCTCGGTCATCAGCTCCTCGGGTCCCAGGGTCGTCAGGCGCCGGATGCCGCCCGTGACCGACCGCATGTGGCGCACCGCCTCGACCACGTTGCCGGATCCCGCCTCGCCCTTGGTGCGGATGAGCGCCGCGCCCTCCCCGATCCGGCGCAGGCCCTCGCCGAGGTCGCGGCAGCCGCAGACGAAGGGGACGGTGAAGGCGAGCTTGTCGACGTGGAAGGCCTCGTCGGCGGGGGTGAGAACCTCGCTCTCGTCGATGTAGTCCACTCCGAGGGCCTCCAGCACGCGAGCCTCGGCGAAGTGACCGATACGGCACTTGGCCATGACGGGGATGCTGACCACGTCCATGATCCGCGTGATCACGTCGGGGTCGGCCATCCGGGCCACGCCCCCTTCCTTGCGGATGTCGGACGGCACCCGCTCGAGGGCCATCACGGACACCGCCCCGGCGTCCTCGGCGATCTTCGCCTGCTCGGGCGTGGTGACGTCCATGATGACGCCACCCTTGAGCATCTCTGCCAGGCCCGTCTTCAAGGTGAGGGTTCCGGTCTTCTTCTCGTCCATCGCGGTCTCAGGTCCCTTTCCAGGAGAATTGTATCGAGACAATTACGCGTCCTCTCTGCAGCTCAGCTCCAATCTAGTGGGGAGAAACCCGTTGCGTCAACGGGTATATTGTCAGGGGACAATGTGGCGCCCCTCCCTTGCGGACCGATCGGGACCCCGGTACCTGGCCATCGCCGCGGCCCTCGGGGAGGACGTGGCCTCCGGGGCCCTGGCCTCGGGCAGCCGGCTCCCGACCCACCGGGAGCTGGCGGAGCGCCTCGGGGTGACCGTGGGCACAGTGAGCCGGGCCTACGCCGAGGCCGCCCGCAGGGGGCTCGTGACGGGCGAGGTCGGACGCGGCACCTTCGTGCGTGGCGGGGCGAGGGAGGAGGCCGACTGGGAGCGGCCCGACGCGGCGATCGATCTCGCCCAGAACCACCCCCCTGAGCCGGCGACACAGCCCCACTGCGCCGCCCTCGCCGCGTCCCTGGACGCCCTCGCCGGTCGGGCCGGGTTCGGCCGGCTGCTCGACTATCCGGCCGCCGGGGGGAATGCCGCCGACCGGGAGGCGGGCGCCGCGTGGGTCGGCCGGGCGGGGGTGTCGGCCGGGGCGGAGCAGGTGCTGGTGTGCACGGGGAGCCAGCACGGCCTCGCCGTCGTCCTGGCTACTCTCCTCCAGCCGGGCGACCTCCTCCTCACCGAGTCGCTGACCTACGCAGGTCTCAAGTCGGTGGCGGGCCTGCTGCACCTGAGGGTGGCCGGGCTTCCGGTCGACGCTCGAGGGCTGCAGCCCGAGGCCTTCGAGGACGCCTGCCGGAAGAAGAACGCCCGGGCGCTCTACCTGATCCCGACCCTCCACAACCCGACCACCGCGATCATGCCCCTGGAGCGACGCCGCGAGATCGCCGCGATCGCGGAGCGCCACGGAGTCGCCATCGTCGAGGACGACGTGCACGGCCTCCTGCCCGAGGAGAGGCCGGTCCCGGTGGCGGCCCTCGCTCCCGAGCGGACGTACTTCCTCACGAGCACCTCGAAGACGCTGGCCCCCGGCCTGCGCGTGGCCTACGTCCTCGCCCCGGTGGGCATGGTGCCACGGCTCACCGACAGCCTCCGCGCCACCACGTGGGCGGTGGCCCCCCTGACCGCGGCGATCGCCTCGTCCTGGATCACGAGCGGGACGGCCGACGCCATTCTGGCCGCCCGGCGGTGCGAGGCCCGGGCCCGGCAGGTCCTGGCGCGGGAGGTCCTCGACGACGCTGACCTGGACACCCAGCCCGAGGCGTACTACCTCTGGCTCCGTCTGCCCGAGCCCTGGCGCCGGGAAACCTTCACCGCGGTCCTGCGCGCCCGGGGGGTGGAGGTCACCCCGGCCGATGCGTTCGCCGTCGGTCGGGGCCCCGCGCCCCACGCGGTGCGGCTGTGCATCGGTGCGGCCCGGAGTCGCGATGCGCTGCGCCGCGGCCTGGGTCTCGTCGCCGACGTGCTCCATGGGGCGGGTGAGGCGGGAGCGGCGGTGGTGTGAGCCGGGTCGACGCTCCGGAGCATTCGGCCCATTCACATTCCGCTCGTGCTCACGCATACTCCCTCAGTGGGCGTCGAGAAGGGCGCCTCCGCGCCTCGTGCCGCGAAGCCCGGGCGCCGAAGCACCGTCATGCGCCTGAGCTCGATCCCCATCATCGCTGCGCTGCTCCTGCCCGGCGCCCCGTCCTCCGCCGGGGCCTCGAACGTCGAGCTGGACACCGCGGCCGAGGACAACCCCCACGGGCGCCAGTACCCGGCCCGGATCTACGAGACGGTGCGGCTGCAGGGGGAGCCCCCGCGGATCGACGGCCGCCTGGACGACGAGGCCTGGAGCGAGGGCGAGTGGTCCGGGGACTACACCCAGCAGATCCCCACCGAGGGTGCCGAGCCCTCCCACCCCACCGAGATCAAGATTCTCTACGACGACAAGAACGTCTACGTCGCCATCCGCGCCTACGACGACCCGGAGAAGATCCATCGGTATCCGGGTCGGAGGGACGCCTTCTCCGGCGACATCGTCGGGGTCTGCTTCGACTCCTACTTCGACAAGCGAACGGGCTTCGAGTTCGACCTCACCGCCGGGGGGAGCAAGATCGACCTCATCCTCGGCAACGAGGACTGGGACACCACCTGGGACGCGGTGTGGTACGGCAAGGTGGGGATGGAGGAGGATGCCTGGACCGCGGAGTTCCAGATTCCCCTGTCCCAGCTCCGCTACGGCCCCCACGAGGAGCAGGTCTGGGGTCTGCACGCCTGGCGCTGGATCTCCCGCAACTGGGAGGAGAGCCAGTGGAACCTGATCCCACGGAACAACACCGGGATCATGCACAACATCGGTGAGCTGCACGGGATACGCTCCCTGCCGAAGAACCGCCGGGTGGAGCTGCTCCCCCACGTCCTCGGAGAGCTCGACTCCGCGCGGTTCACCGCCGAGAACCAGCGGGAGCGGACGATGGCCAGCGGCTCCGCCGGCCTCGACGCCAAGGTGGGGCTCAGCTCGAACTTCACCCTCGACGCCACGGTCAACCCCGACTTCGGCCAGGTCGAGGCCGACCCCTCGGTCATCAACCTCACTGCCTACGAGACCTTCTTCGAGGAGAAGCGTCCCTTCTTCCTCGAGGGCAAGGGCATCCTCGACTTCGGGCTGGGCAACGGCGGGGGCGACATCCTCTACTACTCGCGCCGGATCGGCGCACAGCCCGCCCTCCTTCCCGACCTCGGCGAGGGGGAGTTCATGGGCTCGCCGCCGTCGACCACGACCATCCTGGACGCGCTGAAGGTCACGGGAAAGACGCGAGACGGCCTATCGGTGGGTGTCCTGCAGAGCCTGACCTCGAAGGAGACGGTCCCGATCGCCCGCCTCGGCCGGGTGGACGGGCAGGTGGTGGAGCCCTACACGAGCTTCCTCGCCGCCCGGGTCCACAAGGACTGGGGCAAGGGCAACACCAGCCTGGGCGGCATGCTGACCTCGGTCCACCGCTGGATCGACGACCCCGCCCTCGCCTTCCTGCCCGGCGATGCCGTCACCGGGGGGATCGACTTCGTGCAGTTCCTAGCCAACCGCGCCTGGGCCCTCGAGGCCCGGGGCGTCCTCAGCCAGGTGAGGGGGGATCCCGCGGCCCTCCTCGACCTCCAGACCAGCCCGGTCCACTACTTCCAGCGCCCGGACGCGACACACCTCGAGGTGGACGCGAGCGCCACCTCGCTGTCCGGACACGCCGGCTTCCTCAGCTTCGGTCGGTCGCGGACCAGCAAGTGGCGGATCGGGGACTCGGTCCGCTGGGTCTCGCCCGGTCTGGATCTCAACGACCTCGGCTTCCTGCGCCAGGCCGACCTGATCCGGAACTCGCTCGAGGTCGGCTACGAGGACCCCGTCCCCCGGGGCCCCGTGCGCCAGTGGAGCGTCTTCCTCGAGCGCGAAGACGGCTGGGACTTCGGGGGCCTGCAGACCGACGGCATGTCCGGCCTCTCCGCCGGGACGATGTTCCAGAACAAGTGGAGCCTCAGCGGCTCCCTGCGAGCCGTCGACACCGAGGTGGACACGCGGCTCCTCCGCGGTGGTCCCTCGATGAGGCTCAGCCCCTACCTCCATCTGTCGATTCGGGGTGAGACCGACCCGTCACGCCGACTGCTGGTGAGCGCGGGGGTGCACTCCCACCGTTACCGCGAGGGGGAGTCGAGCATGTTCGACGTCTTCCCCGGAGTGAGACTGCGCCTCACGAACCGGCTCTCGATCTCCGCAGACTACGAGTACGGGCACCACGTCAACGACCTGCAGTACGTCGAGACCCCGGAGACGGTCGTCGGCTCCCGCTACGTCCTCGGCCACATCGACCAGACGACGCACAGCCTGACCCTCCGGCTGAACGTGAGCATCACCCCGGACCTCACCATCCAGTACTACGGAAGTCCGTTCCTCTCCTCGGGCCGGTACACCGCCTTCAAGAGGGCCGACGACACCGTGGCTTCGGACTACGAGGCTCGTTTCCACCGCTACGGGGCCGACGAGATCGCCTTCGACGCGGAGGCGAACGCCTACCTCGTCGAGGAGGCCGGGGGCGGCGCGGGCAGCCGGTACTCCTTCGGAAACCCCGATTTCAGCTTCCGGCAGTTCCGATCGAACCTCGTGGCGCGCTGGGAGTACCGGCCGGGTTCGGCGCTGTACGTGGTCTGGTCCCAGGGCCGCACGAGCGACAGCACCCTCTACGACGACTCGCTCGGCCGCAGCTTCGACGAGCTCTGGCGGAGCACCGCCCGCAACGTCTTCCTGGTCAAGCTGCAGCACTGGTTCTCTCTCTGACGCAGGGGAGCCCCGCTCCCGATGCGAAAAACAGTGCTAGTCTCAAGCCCCTATGGCCTACCAGCCCATCGAGGACTACGGGGTCATCGGCGACCTGCAGACGGTGGCCCTCGTCGGCAAGAACGGGTCCATCGACTGGATGTGCTACCCGCACGTCGACTCGCCGAGCATCTTCGCCGCGATCCTCGACGACGAGAAGGGCGGGCGCTTCCAGATCGCGCCGACCCGGGACGACGTGAACCGCAAGCAGATGTACCTCCCGGACACCAACGTCCTCCTGACCCGGTTCCTGTCCCCGGACGGGGTGGCGGAGGTGACGGACTACATGCCGTTGGGGGAGGCGGTGGGGAGTCACGGCCACCACCAGCTCATCCGGAGCGTGGCGGCGGTTCGCGGCTCGATGCGGCTCCGGGTGGTGTGTCGCCCCGCCTTCGACTACGCCCGGGTCGAGCACACGGTCGAGATCCGCCCCGAGGGGGCCTGCTTCCGCGCCGACGGCCTGAGCCTCGCCCTCACCGCGTCGGTGTCGCTGCGCGCCGAGGGCCCGGCGGCGGCGGCGGAGTTCGAGCTCGGGGAGGGGCAGAGGATCACCTTCGTGCTCTCCGGCCTCGAGGGCAGGGAGGCATGTCCGCGACCGATCTCGGAGGGGGAGGCAGAGGAGGCCTTCCAGGCGACTCTCGGCTACTGGCAGCGTTGGCTGGCCCAGGGCAACTACCGGGGACGCTGGCGGGAGATGGTCCACCGTTCCGCTCTCGCCCTCAAGCTGCTGACCTACGAGCCCACGGGGGCGATCGTCGCCGCCCCCACGTGCAGCCTGCCCGCTCCCATCGGGGGTGAGCGCAACTGGGACTATCGCTACACCTGGGTCCGGGACGCCAGCTTCACCCTCTACGGCCTGATGCGGATCGGCTTCACCCAGGAGGCCGGGGGCTTCATGCGCTGGCTGGCCGCCCGGATCCAGGAGACGAGCCGGGACGGGGCCCTGCAGGTCATGTACTCGATCGATGGGCGGCACGAGCTCACCGAGCACACCCTCGACCACCTCGACGGGTACCGGGGCTCTCGCCCGGTCCGGATCGGCAACGGCGCTCACGACCAGCTTCAGCTCGACATTTACGGCGAGCTGCTGGATGCGGTCTACCTCTTCAACAAGCACGCCACCCCCGTGGGCTACGATACCTGGGTCAAGATCCGCCGGATCCTCAACCACGTGTGCGACGTGTGGAGGGAGCCGGACGAGGGGATCTGGGAGGTCCGCAGCGGCCGGCGGCACTTCGTCTACTCCAAGCTCATGTGCTGGGTGGCCCTCGACCGGGGGCTGAGGCTGGCGGCCAAGCGGTCGTTCCCGGGGGACCACGAGAGGTGGCTGACCGCCCGCGACGCCCTCTACGAGGAGATCATGACCCGGGGCTGGAGCGAGAAGCGTCAGGCCTTCGTCCAGGCCTACGACAGCGAGACCCTCGACGCCGCCAACCTGATCATGCCCCTCGTCTTCTTCGTCTCGCCGACCGACCCGCGCTTCCTCTCCACCCTGGACGCGATCCAGCACGACCTGACCTCGGGCAGCCTCGTCCACCGCTACGACGTCGACCAGTCGCCCGACGGCCTCGAGGGCGACGAGGGGACCTTCAGCATGTGCACGTTCTGGCTGGTCGAGGCGCTCACCCGCGCCGGACGCCTGGCGGAGGCTCGCCTCGTCTTCGAGAGGATGCTCGGCTACGCCAACCACCTGGGTCTCTACGCGGAGCAGGTGGGCGCCTCGGGCGAGGCGCTCGGTAACTTTCCCCAGGCCTTCACCCATCTCGGGCTCATCAGCGCCGCCTTCAACCTCGACCGCGCTCTGAGCCGCCCACGGTAGGTTGTCCTTGAATCACGAAGAGCAGGTTCTCGTCGGTCTCGCCGGCATCGCCGTCCTCGGGGTCGGGGCGCAGTGGCTCGCCTGGCGCCTGCGCCTGCCTTCCATCCTCCTGCTCCTCGGCGTCGGCTTCCTGGCCGGGCCGGTCACCGGGTTCCTCGACCCCGACGCCCTGTTCGGCGAGCTCCTCTTCCCCCTCGTGTCCCTCTCCGTCGGGCTGATCCTCTTCGAGGGAGGCTTGAGCCTCCGGGCGCGCGACCTTCGATCGATGGGCGCCTCCGTCTGGAGCCTGGTGACCATCGGTGCCCTGATCACGTGGGCCCTCGCGTCCTGGGCGGCGCAGCACCTCCTGGGCATGGAGCCGGGGCCCGCGCTCCTGCTGGGCGCGATCCTCGTGGTCACCGGCCCCACCGTGGTGGGACCGCTGCTGCGCCACGTGCGCCCGGTGGGGACGGTGGCCAGCGTCGCCCACTGGGAAGGGATCGTGATCGACCCCATCGGCGCCGCCCTCGCCGTCCTCGTCTACGAGGCCATGCCCGCCGCCTCGACCGCCGGCTTCGACGAGGCGGCGCGGGTGATGGGCATCCACATGCTCTACACGATCGGCGTGGGAGCGCTGGTCGGGGGGATGGGCGCGCTCGTCACCCTGGTCATCCTGCGACGCTTCTGGGTGCCCGACTTCCTCCAGAGCCCGGTTCTCCTCATGCTGGTGGCGGGGGCCTTCACCGCCTCGAACCTGCTCCAGGCGGAGTCGGGGCTGTTCACCGTCACCCTGATGGGCGTGTTCCTCGCCAACCAGCGGCTGGTCTCGGTCAAGCACATCGTGGAGTTCAAGGAGAACCTCCGCGTCCTGCTGATCGCCTCGCTCTTCATCCTGCTGGCGGCACGGGTGAGCCCCGGGGACTTCCGGGCCCTGGGCTGGGCAGGACCGGCGTTCGTGGTGTTCCTGATCGTGGTCGTCCGACCCGCCGCCGTCTTCGTCTCCACCATCGGCTCGAGCCTCAGCCGCAACGAGCGCCTGTTCCTCAGCTGGCTGGCTCCCCGGGGGATCGTGGCGGCCTCCGTGGCGTCGGTCTTCGCCCTGCGGATGGGAGAGTCGGGCCAGGGGCTGGTCCCGGCCACGTTCCTGGTGATCGTGGGCACGGTCACGGTGTACGGCCTGACCGCGGCGCCCCTGGCCCGCCGGCTGGGGCTCTCCAACCCCAACCCCCAGGGGGTGGTGTTCGCCAGCGCCCACCCCGGGGCTCGTGCCCTCGCCAGCGGGGTGAAGGCGGCCGGCTTCCCGGTGCTGATGATCGACAACAACCGGGGCAACATCAACGCGGCGCGCATGGAGGATCTCCCCACGGCCTACGCGAGCATCCTCTCCGAGCAGGCTCTGGACGCGGCCGAGGAGGGGGGGCTGGGCCGCCTGCTGGCGATGACCGCGGACGACGACGTGAACGTCCTGGCCACCCTCCACTTCCGCGAGCTCTTCGGGCGCGCCGAGGTCTACCAGCTGCCTCCCCACCAGAATGGGAACCCGCGTGTGGCCGGGGCCCCGTCGCACCTGCGGGGGCGCCACCTCTTCGCCCGGGGAGCCACCTACGATGCCCTCGACCAGCGCTTCGCCGAGGGACAGGTGGTCAAGACCACGAAGCTCAGCCAGGAGTTCGACTACAAGGCCTTCCGGGAGCGCTACGGCGAGGACGCGCTGGTGCTCTTCATCGTGACCGAGTCCGGCTCGCTGCGGGTGTGCACCGCGGAGACGGCCCCGACGCCGAAGCCGGGCCAGACGTTGATCTGCCTGGTCAACCCGCGCCTCGCCGTGGCCGTGGAGGGGGCGGAGGAGGCTTTGGGCGGTGCAGGTGAAGGCGAGGAGCCCGCGGCGTGAGTGGCTTCTCCGAGGCTCTCGACCGGACCTTCCTGACCATCGGCGGCACCCGCGTCACGCTTGGAGGGCTGCTCCTCCTCTTCCTGATCGCCGCGGCCACCCTGGGCCTCTCCTGGCTGCTGCAGCGTCTCGTCGCGCGCGGCGCCCGCGTCATCGGGGCCCGCCCGGGGCCGATGGCCGTCTTCCAGCGCCTGACCCACTACGTGGTGCTGGCGGTCGGGCTCGGCGTGGGCCTCGACACCCTGGGCATCAACCTCGGGACGCTCTTCGCGGCGGGGGCGATCTTCGCCATCGGCCTCGGCTTCGCGATGCAGAACATCGCCCAGAACTTCGTCTCGGGGGTCATCCTCCTCCTCGAGCAGAGCATCAAGCCAGGCGACGTGATGGAGGTGGAGGGGCGCTTCGTGCGGGTGCGGGAGATGGGGATCCGGGCCACCATCGCTCGCACGCTGGACGACGAGGAGATCATCATCCCCAACGCCACCATCGTGCAGTCGACGGTCAAGAACTACACGCTCAAGGACTCCATCTACCGCCTGCGCGCCACCGTGGGCGTGATCTACGGCTCGGACATGGCGCTCGTGAAGGAGACCCTCAGGGAGGTGGCGACCTCGATGGCCTGGCGCAATCACGCGAAGGACCCCCTCGTGATGATGATCGAGTTCGCCGACTCGGCGGTCGTCTTCGAGGTCTCGGTCTGGATCGACGACCCCTGGGTCCTGCGCCGGGCGCGCTCCGACCTCAACGAGGCGATCTGGTGGGCCTTCAAGGAGAAGGGGATCGTGATCGCCTTCCCGCAGCTCGACGTCCATCTCGACCGGGAGGCACTCGAGGCGATGCGCCGCGCCTCCGACGAGCGCTGAGGGACAGCTCGCGCTCGGTCAGTAGACGAACTCCCGGATGTCGTAGGTGGCCGTGCGCGGGCGAGCCCCGGGGGCGGCGGCGCGCAGGGCGGAGAGGATCGCCTCGCGTTGCCGCCTGCATCGCTCGGGGCCCAGCGGCTCGAGGTCGCGCCCCGCTCCCGCGGCGTGGCGGCCCTGCTCGAGGGAGGGGTCGTCCACGAGCTCCGAGAAGTAGAGCAGGTCGCGGGGACCCAGGCCCATGCGCGCGAGGACGGCGGCGGTGTCCCGGACGTGCGCCTCCGAGTAGCGCGCCCCACCCGCTCCCAGGAGGACGATGACGCCGGCCGCCACCTCCGCCTCGTGCAGGGCGGAGACGAGGGCCACCGCGTCGTCGGGGGAGCCGGGCTTGCGCAGCCAACCCAGCAGCGCGGGGTGGCCGGTCTCGAGCCCGACGTACACGCGCTCGAGGCCGAGATGGGCACAGGCTCGCCACTCCTCCGCCGACTTCCGCTGGCCGCTCCAGGCGTCGACGAAGGACGCGACGGGAGCGCCCGGGAACTCGACGGAGAGCGTCTCCAGGAGCGGGAGCAGGTGGACCTGGGCCAGACACAGCGCGTTGGCGTCCCCGAGGAACAGCCCTCGCCGCAGGGCGATCGATTCGCCGAAGTAGCCGCGCAGGGCGGACACGTGCTCCCGCAGCTCGTCGGGGGTCTTCCAGCGGAACGGCACGTCGCGGTAGAGGGTGCAGAAGGTGCAGGCGTTCCAGGAGCAGCCTTCCGTCACACGGACGACGAGGGAGAGGTACTGGTCGGGAGGGAGGATGCCGACGGGGCCGGAGGCCTCCAGGAAGCGCGCAGCGTCGAGGCGAAGCGCGGCTGCGTCCATGCTCACGATGCGCCTCAGTCGGACGATGGCCTCCGGGCTGGCGTCGTCGTCGAGAGCAGCCAGCGCCGCCCCTGCCTCGCCTCGAGCGGCTTCGACGGTGGCTGCGCCCTCCTCCGCTGACCGCCGCTCTCGCAGACGCGGTGCGTCGGGAGTCTCTTCCCGCTTGTGGAGGAAGCGCCCGTCGAGACCGCGACGGTGAGTTCCGTCCTCGCGCACGAGAGCGTAGGGTCTTCCGGCCAGGTCCCAGGAGGAGACGATCGTGTCCTCGACGGCGAGCACGGTCGAGGAGGCCCCGAGGCGCAGTGCCGCGGGTCGACCGTCCGGCAGCGTCAGTCGGAGCAGTGGATCCGTGGCCATGCCGATTAGTGTCTCGCGCGAACCTCGCCGTCAAGTCGCCCGACGCTATTCGGCGCGCAGCGCCTCGATCGGGTCGAGGCGGGCGGCGCGGCGCGCGGGGGCCACTCCGGACGCGAGCCCGGTCAGCAGGCTCACCCCCAGGCCGGCGACCACGAAGCGCAGGGGCGTCTCGACGGGGAGGCCGGGGACGGCGAGGCGCAGGACCACCCCCAGGCCCAGCCCGATCGTGATCCCCGCCACTCCTCCCAGGGTCGCGAGCGCCGCCGCCTCCGCCAGGAAGAGAGCCTGCACCTGCTCACGCGTGGCGCCGAGAGAGCGCAGCAGCCCGATCTCGCTCGTGCGTTCGCCCACCGCGATCCACATCATGGTCAGGATTCCCGTGGCGCCGACCAGGAGCGAGATGCCGGCGATCGCCCCCACCGCCATCGTGATGACGTCCATGACGTTGCCGAAGACGTCCAGCATCGCCTCCTGGGTGGTGACGGTGAAGTCCTCGTTGCCGCGATGGCGATCGGTGAGCACGCGCTTGACCGCGGCCTCGACCCGGGCGGTGTCGCGGGCGCTCGTGTAGATGAGGTCGATCTCGATGAGCTCGTCCAGGTTGAACAGGCGTCAGGGCGGTGGCCACCGGGATGTAGGCCACGTCGTCGATGTCGAAGCCCATCATCTGGCCCTTGGGCATCATCACGCCAACGACCCGGAACCGCGCGCCCGCGATCCGGACGAACTCCCCGAGGGGGTTTCGGTCGCCGAAGAGCTCGCGCGCGAGCTTCGGGCCGAGGACGGCCCAGGGGCCGCCCCGCCGCGGGTCGCCCCGGGGCCAGAAGGAGCCGAGACGAGCCCCGAAGCGGTAGAGGGTCGGCAGGTCCGGCGTGGCTCCGAGGATGGGAACGCTGCGCCCGCGCTCCCCGGCCTCCACCCGCGCGTTGCCCATGGCCACGGGGACGACGGTCTCCACGCCGTCGATGCGGGCCAGGGCCTCGGCGTCGTCGATGGTGAGCTTGTGGGTGGTGCCACCGAGGACGCCGGGGATGCCGAGGGTCTTCGCCTTGCCGGGGTTGACGGCGAGGATGTTGGTGCCGAACTGGGTGAACTGCGACACGATGTAGACGCGCGTGCCCTCTCCGATGGAGGTGAGAAGGATGACGGCGGCCACCCCGATCGCGATCCCGAGCATGGAGAGGAAGGAGCGGAGGCGGTGAGCCCGCAGGGCGCCAAGGGCGAGACGGAGGAGGTCTCTCACCGCTCACCGCCCCCCGAGCGCCGCCACCGGATCGAGGCGGGTGGCGCGGCGTGCCGGCAGCACACCGAAGGCCGCGCCCACCACGACGGAGAGGACGAGGGCGGCCACGACCGCCCAGACCGGCGGGGTGGCCGGGAGGGCGGGGTACACCGCCACCAGGACCCGCACCGCGCCCCAGCCCAGGGCGAGCCCGAGCAGACCACCCGCCGAGGAGATCAGGACCGCCTCGGTGAGGAAGAGGGCGAGGATCTGGCGACGCCCAGCGCCGAGGGCCTTGAGCAGCCCCACCTCGCGCGTGCGCTCCGAGACCGAGACGAGCATCACGTTCATGATCCCGACCCCGGCCACGGCCAGGGAGATCGCGGCGATCCCGCCCAGGGCCATGGTGAGGGCCCCGAGGATCGAGTCGAGAGGCGGTGAGCACCGCGTCCTGGGTGATGCAGGTCACGTCCTCCTCCCCGTGGCGCTCGGTCAGCAGACGGGTCACCTCCTCCCTCGCCCGGTCGAGCTCGGCGTGGCTCCGCACCTGAAGGAGAACGCGGAAGAGCGACGAGCGGTTGAGCATCTTCATCGCGGTGGCCACGGGCACGAGGACCACGTCGTCCATGTCGACCCCGAGCTGCTCGCCCCGTGGCGCGAGCACCCCGATGACGCGCATCCGCCACTCGCCGATCCGAACCACCCGACCCAGGGGGCTCTCTCCGGGAAAGAGCTCCCTGGCCAGGGTGGTGCCCAGCACCGCGACCGGCGAGCCCCGATCCCAGTCGAGCGGCGGGAGAAAGCGGCCCTGGGCGAGGCTCAGGCGGCGCAGCTCGAGCGTCTCGTGGGTGGTCCCCACCAGCGCCACCTGACGCCGGCGCTCCCCGTGCGCCACCGTCTCGGTGCCCACCGCCACCGGCGCGCCCTTCGCGATCTCGGGGATGGCCTGTACGACGGCCTCGGCGTCGGCGAGGGTGAGGTCGTTGGGCACACCGCCGAAGCCGGGCACGCCGCCGGTCGTCTCGGTCTTTCCGGGAAGGACGACCAGCAGGTTCGTGCCGAGGCTCGTGAACTGGCCCACGACGTAGAGGCGAGCGCCCTCGCCGAGCGCGGTGAGGGCGACGACCGCGGCCACCCCGATGGAGACCCCGAGCAGGCTCATCGCCGTCCGCACACGGTGGCCGCCCAGGGCACGACCCGCGAAACCGAGGACGTCGACCGTCCTCACGGCCCGTTCTCGTCGCGGGACAGGGCCTCGACCGCCTCGTGGACGTGTGCCCCGTCGACGCGCTGGAGAACGCGTCCGTCCTTCAGGACCAGGACGCGCCGCGACCGCCGTGCCACCGCCGGGTCGTGGGTGACCACCACCAGGGTCAGGCCGGCGGCGTTCATCTCGCCGAGCAGGTGCAGGACCTGTCGACCCGAGGCGGCGTCGAGGTTCCCGGTGGGCTCGTCGGCGAGGAGCAGCTTCGGGTCGAGGACCGTCGCCCGGGCGAGGGCGACGCGCTGGCGCTCCCCGCCCGACAGCTGGTCGGGGCGGTGGTCGGCCCGGGGCTCGAGACCGACCGCCCGGAGGCGGGTCATGGCGCGCTCGCGGCGCTGGGCCCGGTCGATACCCGCGAACACCATGGGCAGCTCGACGTTCTCGAGGGCGGTCAGGCGGGGGACGAGGTGGAAGAACTGGAAGACGAAGCCGATCGTATGCCGCCGGACGAGGCTCAGCTCGGACTCGTCCAGTCCCCCGACCTCGCGTCCCAGCAGCTCGTAGCGGCCCTCGTCGGGCCGGTCGAGACAGCCGAGGATGTGGAGGAGAGTGGACTTGCCGGACCCCGAGGGGCCCATGATCGCCACGTGCTCGCCGGTCCCGATCTCCTCGTTGACGTCCACCAGGGCCCGCACCGGCTCGTCCCCGACCTGAAACGTTCGCGAGATGCCGGAGAGTCGGATCATGACCGCACCCTGATCCCTCCCCTCCCTCAGTCGCCCGGATCGGCTTCGCGGGCCCGGGCGCCGGCCACGATCTCCGGGCGGTCGAGGGAGGCAACCACGCGGGCGCCGGCCTCGAGTCCGCTCTTCACCTCCGTGAACTCCCAGTTCCTCAGCCCCGGCTCGATCGTCCGCTCGACGAGCCGACCCTCCTCGAGCAAGAGCACCTTCCCGCCCTCCAGCAGCGTCGAGGTCGGAACGCGCAGGACACCCTCGCGCACGCTCAGGATCACCTCCGCGTCGGCGGACGTTCCCGGGAGCAGCGTCGAAGCCAGGGCCTGGTCGTCGAGCTCAAGCTCGATCTCCACCGTGCGGTTCTGCTCGAGGCGGTCCTCGACGTAGGGCGCCACCTCCGTGACCGTTCCCGGAAACTCCCGGCCCCGGTGCGAGTCGACGGTGACTCGGGCCCGCTGGCCCGGGCCGATGCGGGCGGAGTCGACCTCGTCCATCGGGGCGCTGACGTAGATGTTGCGGGCATCGATCAGGTCGAGGACGGGGGGGATGGGGAGTGCCGGAGGAGACGGCGCCGTCCACTCGCCCTCCTCGATGAAGACGTCGGCGACGATGCCGTCGAAGGGCGCCCGGAGGACGGTCTTCTCGAGCTCGGCCCGGGCCAGCGCGACCGCGGAGGAGGCCCGCTCGGCCGCGGCCGCGGCGGCCCGACAGGAGGCCTCGGCCGCCCGGGCCTGGCTCTCGATGCTGTCGAGGAGGTCGGCGGAGACGATGCCCTGAGCGGCCAGGCGCTCCGTCCGCTCGCGCTCACGGGCGGCGCGCTCGGCTCCCAGGCACGCCTGGTCGAGCTGGGCGAGCGAGGCCCGGTGTTCGTCCTCGGCGAGGGCGAGCCGAGCGCGCTGCAGGGAGTCGTCGATGCGCAGCAGCAGGTCGCCTGCCCTCACCTGAGCCCCGCGGCGGTGGGGGAGGGACACCACCTTGCCCCCGATCTCCGGGGCGAGCTTGGCTCGGCGCCGAGCCTTGACCGTCCCCGCGCGCGAGTTCGTCACCGTCTCTTCGACGCGCCCCGTCTCCGCGGCGACGGTGCGCACCGGCACCCGGTCGGGGGCGAGGAGGGTGAGGCGGGCCAGGGCGACCACCGCCACGAGGGCGGCGAGAGCGGCCAGGCGCAGCCACGTGCGGCGATTCTTCATGGCCGACAGCCTCCCACCAGGGACGACGATGAATCGAGGCGACCGGCTCCCGACCGGCGGACCGGATCGACTCCGAGCCGGCGCGGCCAGGGCAGGGTGGGGTCAGCTCCTGCATTCTGCATCACGAACGCCGAGGCAGCGCGACGCAAGACGCAAGACCTGACCCCGTCGGCTCCTTCCTACTGTGACGTTCTCCAGCTCTGGAGCATGAGCATGTAGTTCGCGCGCTCGTAGACCGCGGGGTCCGGGCAGGCCTCGAGGTTCATGCTGCCCTGCATCTGGCGGAGCGAGTGGTACTCGTGCTCCTCGAGCCACTGGGTGAGCTCTCCCTTGAGGGTCGCCAGGTGCGAGGGGCCGCGCTTGAGCAGGCAGGAGACGAGCTGCACCGCGTGAGCGCCGGTCATCACCGACTGCACGACGTCGAGCAGGGTGTGGACGCCCCCGCTCACCGCCAGCGACGCCTTCACCTTCGGCGAGAGGAGCGCGAGCCAGGTGAGGCGGAGGGGCAGCTCGGCCGAGGTCGACAGGTGGATCTGCCGCCGGACCTGCAGCTCCTCCACGTCGATGTCCGGCTGGTAGAAGCGGTTGAAGAGGATCAGGCCGTCGGCCCCCGCCTCGTCGAGCTGGCCCGCGAACTGGGCCAGCGAGGTGTAGTAGGGCGACAGCTTCACCGCCACCGGGATGCGGACGGCCTCGCGGACGGCTTTGACCATCTTGACCGTGCGCTCCTCGATGGAGACGGCGGACTCGTCGGGGTCGCTGCCGAGGAAGTACACGTTGAGCTCGAGGGCGTCGGCTCCAGCCTGCTCGATGAGCTTGGCGTAGTCGAGCCAGCCCCCGTGGGTGAACCCGTTCAACGAGCCGATGACCGGTACCGACACCGCCTGCTTCACCTTGCGGACGTGCTCGAGATACTCCTCCGGGCCGAGGGCGAAGGCCTCGGGGCTCGGGAAGTAGGTGAGGGCCTCCGCGAAGGACTGGCCGTGCGACTCGGTGTGGACGAAGGTGGCCACCTGCTCCCGGGAGATCTGCTCCTCGAAGAGAGAATGCATGACGATGGCCGAGGCCCCCGCGTCCTCCAGCCGGCGGACGTTGTCGATGTCGTCCACCATCGGGGAGGCCCCGGGCATCAGGGGGTGGGGCAGCTTCAGGCCGAGGTATGTCGTGCTGAGATCCATTGACTCCTCCCTCTACTTTTTCACCGGAGCCGGTGCCGGTGCGGCCTCGGCCTCTTCGTCCTTGAACTGGGGAACGGTGAGGTTGGCGAGCTGCTGGTAGATACCCACCCTCTGCTTCGCCTGCCTCTCGGCCAGGTTGGACAGCCTCTTGAACCGGGCCGGGTCCAGCTTCTCGACCATCCGGAAGCGGGTCTCGTTGCGCATGTACTCCTTGGCCGAGATCTTCGCCGGCCCGGAGTCGAGGGCGAGGGGCGGTTGGCCCTCGGCCACCCGACGGGGGTCGAAGCGGTAGAGTGGCCACACGCCGGAGTTGACGGCCAGCTTCTGCTGCTCGGCGCCGTAGGCCATGTCGTAGCCGTGGGCGATGCAGTGGCTGTAGGCGATGATCAGAGACGGGCCGGGATAGCTCTCGGCCTCCTGGAACGCCTTGAGGGTCTGAACGTCCTTGGCCCCGAAGGCGACGCGGGCCACGTAGACGTGACCGTAGGCCATGGCCATCATGCCGATGTCCTTCTTGCCGGTCTCCTTGCCGGCGGAGGCGAACTTGGCCGACGCGCCGATGGGGGTGGCCTTGGACGCCTGGCCCCCGGTGTTGGAGTAGACCTCGGTGTCGAGGATGAGGATGTTCACGTCGCGCGTCATGCTGAGGACGTGGTCGAGGCCGCCGTAGCCGATGTCGTAGGCCCAGCCGTCGCCGCCGACGATCCAGACGTTCTTCTTGACGAAGTAGTCGGCGATCTGGGCGAGCCGGGCGGCCTCGCCGCCCTCGACGCCCGCGAGCTTCTCGCGCAGCTGCACGACGCGCTCGCGCTGGGACTTGATGCCGGCCTCGGTCGACTGGTCGGCCTCGAGGAGCTCCTTGACGAGGTTGTCGCCGAGCTGGCCGCCCAGGGAGGCCGCGAGGGTGGTCGCCTGCGCCTTGAGCTGGTCCACGGCCAGGCGCATGCCGAGGCCGAACTCCGCGTTGTCCTCGAAGAGCGAGTTCGACCACGCGGGCCCGCGACCGGCGGCGTCGGTGGTGTAGGGAGTCGTGGGGAGGTTGCCGCCGTAGATCGAGGAGCAGCCGGTGGCGTTGGCGACGAGCATCCGGTCGCCGTAGAGCTGGGTCATCAGCTTGACGTAGGGCGTCTCGCCACAGCCCGAGCAGGCGCCCGAGTACTCGAAGAGCGGGGTGAGGAACTGGGAGCCCTTGAGGTCCATCTTGACCTCGGTCCGGTCGGGCTCGGGCAGCCCGAGGAAGAACTTGTAGTTCTCCGCCTCGGTCTCCCGCAGCGGCGCCATCGGCGTCATGTCGATGGCCTTGTGCTTGGGATTGGACTTGTCCTTGGCCGGGCAGATCATGACGCACAGGTTGCAGCCGGTGCAGTCCTCGGGCGCGACCTGGATGGTGTACTTGTGGCCGAGGTACTCACGACCCCTGTAGTCCGTGGACTTGAAGGTCTCGGGCGCACCCTTCAGTGCCTCGGCGTCGTAGACCTGGGCGCGAATGGCGGCGTGGGGGCAGACGAACGCGCACTTGTTGCACTGGATGCAGATCTTCTCGTCCCACTCCGGGATCTCGAGAGCGATGGCCCGCTTCTCCCACTGGGTGGTGCCGGTGGGCCAGGTCCCGTCCACGGGGAAGGCGGAGACGGGCAGCGAGTCCCCCTTGCCCTCGATCATCACCGCGGTGACCTTCTGGACGAAGTCCGGGGCCTCCTTCGGGACCGTGAGGTAGGCCTCGCCGCTCCCGGCGGGCTTGCCCGCGGGGATCTCGTGCATGTTCTGGAGCGCGGCGTCCACGGAGGCGAAATTGCGCTTGACGACCTCCGCGCCCTTCATGCCGTAGGTCTTCTCGATGGCCTTCTTGATCTGGGCGATGGCCTCGTCGCGGGGCAGGACGCCGGAGATCGCGAAGAAGCACGTCTGCATGATCGAGTTGATGCGGCCGCCCATGCCGGTCTCGCCCGCCACCTTGTAGGCGTCGATGGCGTAGACCTTGAGCTTCTTCTCGATGATCCCCTCCTGCACCTTGCGGGGCAGGTTCTTCCAGACCTCGTCCTTCGGGAAGGACGCGTTCAGGAGGAGGGTTCCGCCGTCGACGCAGTAGTCGAGGACGTCGTAGCGGCTGAGGAACCCGAACTGGTGACAGGCCACGAAGCTGGCCTTCTTGATCAGATAGGTCGACCGGATCGGACCGGGCCCGAACCGGAGATGGGAGATGGTGATGGCCCCGGACTTCTTGGAGTCGTACACGAAGTAGCCCTGGGCGTCGTTGTCCGTCTCCTCGCCGATGATCTTGATGGAGTTCTTGTTGGCGCCCACCGTCCCGTCGGCGCCGAGGCCGAAGAAGACGGCGCGCACACGATCGTCGGACTCGATGTCGAAGTTCTCGTCCACGGGGAGGGAGGTGTGGGTGACGTCGTCCACGATGCCCACGGTGAAGTGGTTTCGGGGACCCTCTCGGCGGACGAGCTCGTCGAGAACCGCCTTCACGTGGGCGGGGGCGAACTCCTTGGAGCTGAGGCCATAGCGTCCGCCGACGACCATGGGGTCGACGGCCAGGTTGCTGACGCCGGTCTCCCGGGCCTCGCGCAGTGCGGCGACGACGTCGAGGTAGAGAGGCTCACCCACGGCGCCCGGCTCCTTGGTGCGGTCGAGCACGGCGATGGCCCGGACCGTGCTCGGCAGGGCCGCCGCAAAGTGCTTCACCGAGAAGGGCCGGTAGAGGCGGACCTTGATGATCCCGACCTTCTCGCCCTCGGCCACGAGGTGCTCGACGGTCTCGTGAGCGGCCTCGGCCCCGGAGCCCATGAGCACGATCACGCGCTCGGGCTCCGGATGACCCACGTAGTCGAAGAGCTTGTAGGCGCGGCCGGTTCGCTCGGCGAAGCGGGCCATCGTCTTCTCGACGATCTCGGGGCAGGCGTCGTAGAAGCCGTTGCAGGCCTCGCGAGCCTGGAAGAAGGCGTCCGGGTTCTGGGCGGTGCCGCGCAGGACCGGCCGCTCGGGGTTGAGGGCGCGCTCCTGGTGTGTCCGGACCAGCTCGTCGGGGAGCATGAAGCGGAGGTCGTCGTCGCTGAGCTCCTCGATCTTCCGGACCTCGTGCGAGGTGCGGAAGCCGTCGAAGAAGTGGAGGAAGGGCACCCGTGACTCGAGGGAGGCGGCGGTGGAGACGAGGGCGAGGTCGTGGGCCTCCTGGACCGAGCCCGAGGCCACGAGGCCGAAACCGATCTGGCGGCAGGCCATCACGTCGGAGTGGTCGCCGAAGATGGACAGGGCGTGGGTGGAGACGGTGCGGGCGGCCACGTGCATGGTGCAGGCGGTCAGCTCTCCCGCGATCTTGTACATGTTGGGGATCATGAGGAGCAGGCCCTGGGATGCGGTGAACGTCGTCGTCAACGCGCCGCCCTGCAGCGCGCCGTGCACGGCCCCGGCCGCGCCGCCCTCGGACTGCATCTCGATGACGTCGGGCACGATGCCCCAGATGTTCTTCTGGCCACGGGCCGACCATTCATCGGAGAACTCGCCCATGGGTGAGGACGGCGTGATCGGATAGATCGCGATCACCTCGCTCACGCGGTGCGCAACCGAGGCGGCCGCCTCGTTCCCGTCCACCGCGATCATCTTCCTGGTCGCCATTCAGTTACCTCCGCAGTATTCGATGATGCTGCGGGCTTCTCTGCACGATGCGGGCCAACACGGCCGGGAGGGGTTAGACGCCCCCAGAACCGCGTTTTGCCGCAAGGTTTGCGGCGACGGAGGCCGAGGCGTGATTTCTTGCGGGCGTGGGGCCCCTGGATTCACGGGAGGGGCTGTGGAGGCGGGTACGGTGATTGCAGTCCCCGGCGTCATGACCGTCGCTGCCGCCCTGCGGCCCGCCCGCCGTCGGCGCATCCTCGTCGTCGACGACGACCCTCACGCCCGGAAGGCCGTCGCCCGGCTGCTGGCCGAGGAGGGCTACGAGACGTCCGAGGCCGCGGACGGCGAGGAGGCCTCGAGGCTGCTCGCCTCCTGGCCGCCCGATCTCGTGGTGACCGACCTCGACATGCCCCGGCTCGACGGGTGGGGGCTGGCGGAGGAGGTGCGCCGCCGGCGCCCCGGGACGCCGGTGCTGGTCCTCTCGGCTCGCTGTGACCCGGTCGCCGACACGGTTGCCGAGGGCTTCTTTCCGAAGCCGGTCCACGTCGAGAGCCTCCTCACCCGGATTCGAGACCTCGTCGGGGTGTAGCCCGCGCGAGGTTTGGCAGAGATATCACAGCCCGGACGTCCGCTTTCTGTGGCGTCACGACCCACCTGGGACTAGATTGTAGGGTTGAAGGATCCACACGGGGAGGCGTGCATGAGACCCGCGCTCGACGCTCCCATTCGCACCACCGCCGCGGTGATCGACCAGGTCCTCGCGAGCGGGTACCCGTCGCTGGTCGTCTTCGAGAAGCCCGGGTGCGGTCCGTGCCAGTCGCTGCGGCCCGTCCTCGACGACCTGGCCCGCGAGTTCGAGGGCCGGGTGCTGGTCCTGCGCGTGGCGGATGCCTCGGAGGGGTGGCTGGCGGCCCGCTACCACCTGTCGTTCGTGCCGACCTTGCTCTTCTGGCGCGACGCCGGAGAGCACGCGCGCATCAAGGGAAATCCGGGCCGGGCCGCCCTCCGCTCCCACCTCGAATACCTGCTGTCGGGCCGGGAGCGACCGGACCCCGCCGAAGGGCCGCGCCACACTCTCGAGGCCCGCTTCGGGGCCCCCGTTCACCACGGGGCCTGGCAGCCCCGCGCCCTCATCGGAGCGGGAAGCGTCGCGGCGCACTGAAGCGCAACGGATGGGGCCAAGTCCTGCATTTCGCATGGCGGAGCCCCCCGGTGGGGCACGATGCGAAAGGCAAGACCTGACCCCGGCGTCTACTTGCTCGCCGCCGCGGCAGCCCCCCGGCGGTTCACCACCACACCCTGCTGCTGGTATTCCTTCAGTTTGTACTGGATCTTGCGGGCGCTGATGTCGAGGATCGAGGCCGCCTTCGAGGTGCTGCCGCCCACGGCCTCCAGCGTCCGCAGGATGGCCTCGCGCTCGAGGTCGGACAGCGTGCTCCCGGGGATCCGCACCCCGATCCCGGGGGAGAGGGCGGGCGGGGGAGCCTCGCCCGTCGCCTTGCGCAGGGTGGGGAAGTGGGCGGGGCTGAGCAGCGTCTCGTTGGAGAGGACGACCGCCCGCTCCATGGCGTTCTCGAGCTCGCGCACGTTGCCGGGCCACGGGTGGGCGAGGAGAAGGCCCAGGACGTCGTCCGATACGCCCGCGATCTCCTTCCCGTTCGCCTCGGCGAACTTGCGCAGGAAGTGGTGGGTGAGCAGGGGGACGTCGCCGGGTCGCTCGCGCAACGGCGGGATGTGGACCTCGATGACGTTGAGCCGGTAGTAGAGGTCTTCCCGAAAGGTGCCCTCCTCCAGCTTCTTCCGGAGGTCGCGGTGGGTCGCAGCCACGATCCTCACGTCGACCTTGAAGGTGCGGTTGCCGCCCACCCGCTCGAACTCACGCTCCTCGAGGAACCGCAACAGCTTGACCTGAACGGTGGGGGTGATGTCGCCGATCTCGTCCAGGAACAGGGTTCCTCCGTCGGCGGCCTCGAAGCGACCGGCACGAGTGTAGACCGCGCCGGTGAAGGAGCCCTTCTCGTGGCCGAAGAGCTCGCTCTCGAGCAGGGTCTCGGGGAGGGCCGCGCAGGCCACCTTGATGAAGGGCTTGTTGCGTCGCGGGGAGTTCTGGTGCAGGGCCTGGGCGAAGAGCTCCTTGCCCGTGCCGCTCTCCCCGAGGAGGAGCACCGACGCGGAGGAGGGCGCCACCTGCCGGATCGTCTTGAAGACAGCCAGCATCTCGGGGCTCTCGCCCACCAGGTTGTCGAACCGGTACTTCTGCTCGAGCCGCTGGCGCAGGGTGCGGGCCTCCTCGAGCAGACCCTTCCTCTCGAGGGTCTTCTGCAGGACGACCTCGAGCTCCTCGACGTCGATCGGCTTGGAGAGGTAGTCCTCGGCTCCCAGCTTCATGGCCTTGACCGCCGTCTTCACCGTCCCGTACGCGGTCATGAGGATGACCATCGTCTCCGGCCGGATCTCCTTGATCCGGGCGAGGAGCTGGATGCCGTCCATGCCCGGCATCCGCAGGTCGGTGAGCACGATGTCGGGCTCCACCTGCTCCAGCAGCTGCAACCCCGTGCTCGCGTCGTGGGCCCGGGCCACCTCGTAGCCGTCTTCCTTGAGCAGCGTCTCCAGCGCCGCCGCTGCGTTGACCTCGTCGTCGATGACCACGATCCGACCCTTGACGCTCATGACTCCTCTCCTGCGGCCAGGAGGTCCGGCCGCTCGACCGGGAGGCTCACCGTGATGGTGGTGCCCTGCCCGCGTCCGTTGGCGGCCTTGATCTCGCCGCCGTGCTCGAGGACGATCTGCTGGGCGATGCTCAGACCCAGCCCCGTCCCCTGCGCCTTGGTGGTGACGAAGAGCTGGAAGACGTCGAGGCCTTCGGGCAGCCCCGGCCCGTCGTCCCGCACCGTGATGCGGGCCCGGCCGTCCACGAGGCCGCTCTCCACGACCACCTCGCCCTTCCCGGACAGTGCCTCGATGGCGTTCTGTACCAGGTTGATCACCACCTGCTTGATCTTCTCGGGGTCGACGCGCAGGGCGGGGATCTTTCCGCCGACCCGCTCGCGGCGCAGGGTCACCCCCGCCGCCCGGGCCTCCGGTCGCAGGAGACGCATGACGTCGTCGAGGAGGGCGGACATGCTGGTCGGGCGGTACTGAACCCGGTTGCTCCGCGAGAACTGGAGGAAGTCGCCGACGAGGTTGTCGAGGCGCATGACCTCCTCGCGGATGACCCCCACCAGCTCCCGGATCTCCCCCGCCACGCGGGCGGGCAGGGGCGCGGTGCGGCGTTCCAGGATGGAGAGCTGCAGCGCGATGGAGTTCAGGGGGTTGCGCACCTCGTGGGCGAGCCCGGAGGCGAAGGTCCCCACCACCGCCATCTTCTCGTTCTGGATGATGCGGGCCTGGGCCTCGTTGAGCTCGCGGTAGGCGCGCCGCGCCTTTTCGTAGAGGCGGGCGTTCTCGAGGGTCACCGAAGCCTGGGAAGCCAGCGCCTCGGCGAGCTCCACCTGCTCCTCGGTCCACCGTTTCGGGGAGCCGGAGGTGAGGACGAGGAGCCCCAGGCTGGTTCGGCGCGCGACCAGTGGAAGGATGACACCCGAGGCCCCGGCCCAACGGAGGGCGAGGTCCTTGTTCACACGGTCGTCCTGGGCCCAGTCCTCGATCGCGAAGCGCTTCTGCTCCTCGAGGGCCCGCCGGTGGAGGCTTCCGCCGAGTGCGGTCAGGTCGAGTGTCTGTCCTTCCCTCAGCTCCGGGTGCGCGAGCCCGGCGAGATGCGCCACCGTGAGCCGGTGCGGGTCCGAGCCGAGGAGGATGTGGACCCGGTCCACCCGCAGGACGTCGAGGGCGGTGCGCCCCACCGCGGCCAGGACCGCCTCGGGGTCGAGGGATTCACCGATCCCCTTGTTGAGGGCGGCGAGAGCACGGGCCTCCTGGTTGTGGAGGCGCTGGGCCTTCAGATGCCGGGCACCCACCACGGCCAGGCACACCTGTCGGCCGACGGTCTGGAGGAACCGGAGCTCCTCGTCGGAGAAGACCTCGCCGGGCAGGGCGGCCACGTTCAGGACGCCCTGGCTGGGGCCGTCGAAGACGAGGGGGATGCACGCATGCGCCACCGGCCGCTCCAGGCCCTGCGCGATCGTCGGCATGCGCGGGCAGTCCGTGGTGTTGCGGGCGATCACGCCGTGTCCGGACGAGAACACCTGAGAGCACAGGCACTCCTCGAGTCCGCGGGTCGCGACCGCGTCGAGATAGGCGGGAGCGACCCCTCGGTGGGCGGCGAGACGGAGCCGGCCGTCCTTCGGGTCGCCCAGGAAGATCCACGCGGTCCGGAGGCCGAGACCGTCGACCAGGCTGTCGAGAGTGTGGTCGAGGATCGCCTGGACATCCTCCTGACCGTGCAGGCGCGCCGCGATGTCGGCGAGGATCGCGAGCTCCCGGCGCCGCGCCGCGACCTCGGCCTGGAGCGACGAGATGTTCGTCGGCCTTCTGGCCTGCGAGCCCGAAGAGGTCGGGCCGCGGCGGGATCGGGGAGGTGCTTTCTTCGGCAAATCCTTCGCCATCGCTCTGATCATCATGCCACAAATGGCGCATCTCGAGTGAGTTGTGCCACCCGCGAACGTGCCCTCCCCCCGCACTCGCTGCGCGCTCGGTCTGGCGCCCTGCGCAACTCACTCGCATAGACGCGGGTTTTGCGCCGGGGGTGTCCCCAGGCCCGTTGCCGGCGATCGCGGTCGGGAGTACAGTGGAGCCACGGAGGCGAAGAGCGTGACACCCACAGCCGGGGCTCAGATCGGGCGGAACGAGAAGTGTCCGTGCGGATCCGGACGAAAGTACAAGCAGTGCTGCCTCGGCAAGGACGAGGAGAAGGCCCGGAAGGCCCGCGCCAAGGAGGCCGAGAAGGCCGCCAAGGAAGCGGAGAAGGCCCGCAAGGCCGCCGAGAAGTCGGGGGAGGAGGAGCAGGAGGAGGCCGCCCGTCCGTCCGAGGCCCCCGCCCCGCCGCGCGGGCACAAGCAGCAGACGTACCAACCGTGGAAGAAGTCGGCGACGAACACCCATGCCTTCCAGCGCATGACCACGCCCCGCAAGGTGGGCGGCAGCTAATCCCCCACGCGGCCGTGGCGAACCCACGGGGGAGGCGGTCGGGGCTCGGCACCCTCCTTCTGGCCGGGCTCCTGGGCCTCAGCTGCAGCCCCCTCAACTACCTCGACGCGTCGGGTCCCTCCTACGAGGCCCACTTCGCCGGCGGGGGGGCGCCGGCCCCGGCGCCGGACGCACGGCTGCGCGTGGTGAGCTTCAACATCGCCTACGCAGTGAAGATCGACCTCGCCCTCGAGGTCCTGAGGGAGAGCCCCCCGCTGCAGCGTTTCGACGTGCTCGCCCTCCAGGAGATGGACGTGCCGGGGACGGAGCGGATTGCCCGCGAGCTCGGGCTGAACTCGCTGTACATCCCGAGCGCGGTCCATCCAAAGTCCGATCGCGACTTCGGCTGCGCGATCCTCTCGCCCTGGCCTCTCGTCGAGCCGGGCAAGGTGGTGCTGCCCATCGCCGCCCTGGGGTCCGGGGTCCGGCGGTCGGCGGCCCGGGCCACGGTGCTGTGGGGCGCGCGCCGCGTTCGCGTCTACTCCGTTCACCTCCCGTCCCCGCTGGGGGTCACCGGAGCGGCGCGCCGCCAGCAGATCCAGGTGCTCCTTTCGGACGCCGCCGACTCCAGCGACCCGGTGGTGGTGGCCGGCGACTTCAACTCCTGGGATGTCGGGAAGCAGCTCGTGAGAAGCGGCTACTCCTGGCCGACGCGCGACGTCGGCACCACGAGCAGGTTCCTCTTCTTCGGGATGAGCATCGACCACATCTTTGCCCGGGGGCTCGCGGTGCCGACCGACACGGCCCCGGCCGGGACGATCCGGGACACCCGGGGAGCGAGCGACCACCGCCCGGTGTGGGCGCTGTTCGAGCCCGAGAGCTTCTCGGGTATGGTTTCGCCGTGACTCGGAGGTGAACCCCATGCGAAGGCCCGTCATCCTCGTGCTCTGTCTGTGCGCGCTCGTGGCGCTGCCGGCCTTCGCCGGTGAGGTGGGCGTCCCCTTGCCGGAGCACCCTCGCCCCGACTTCGAGCGGGCGGACTGGTCGAACCTCAACGGCCCCTGGAGCTTCCGCTTCGACGGCGACGACGTCGGCGAGGCGGAGGGGTGGGGGGCGCTCGCCCCCACCGATTTCCCGCTCACGATCCTGGTCCCCTTCCCCTGGGGCGCGCCGCTGTCCGGCGTGACCGACGAGGCCGACGTGGGATGGTACGCGCGCACCGTACGCGTTCCCCGGAGCTGGACGGGACGGCGCGTGTTCCTCTGCGTCGGAGCCTCGGACTGGCGGACCACTGCCTGGCTGGACGGCCAGCTCCTCGGCACGCACCAGGGAGGCTACACCCCCTTCGACCTCGAGCTCACGGAGCACGCTCGGCCAGGGGAGGACCAGACCCTCGTTGTCCGTGTCGACGACTCGCCCCACCCGTTCAAGCTGGAGGGCAAGCAGGGCTACGGTCCCGCCCGCGGCCTGTGGCAGACCGTCTATCTGGAGGCCCGGCCGGCCGCGTTCGTCGAGTCCTTCGAGCTCCGGCCCGACCTCTCGAGGGAGCGGCTGGAGGTGCGTGTCCGCCTGGCCGCGCCCGCGGGCCCGGGAACCTCCGTGGCCCTGGAGCTCGGAGTGGGGGAGGAGGCCTCGCTCCACCAGGGAGCCCTCGTCCCCACCGGAGAGCGAACGGCCCGCTTCGAGGTGTCGATCGAGGAGCCACGGGTGTGGTCCCTGGGCGACCCGCATCTCTACGACGCGTCGGTTCTCCTGCGGACGCCGGCGGGCGAGGACCGTGTGCGGACCTACTTCGGAATGCGGGAGATCTCCACCGCGCGCCTCCCGGGCCTCGGGCACTCCTACGTGGCGCTCAACGGGGAGCCGGTCTACCTGCAGATGGCCCTCGACCAGGGCTGGCACCCCGAGGGCTTCACCACCTGGCCGAGCGACGCGGTGATGAAGGAGGAGGTCCTCCTCACCCGCCGTCTGGGTCTGAACGCCATTCGCACCCACGTGAAGGCCGAGCTCCCGCGCAAGCTGTACTGGGCGGATCGGCTGGGCGTGCTGGTCATGGCCGACGTGCCCAACAGCTGGGGCGAGCCCGACGCGGACATGCGCCGGGAGTGGGAGCAGGCCTTCCGCGGCATGGTGCGGCGCGACTTCAACCACCCTTCGATCTTCTCCTGGGTGCTCTTCAACGAAACGTGGGGGCTCCTCACCCGGGAGGAAGGTGGGAAGGCGAGGAAGTACCTGCCGGAGACGAAGGCCTGGCTGACTTCGCGGGTCGACATGGCGAAGGAGCTGGACCCGACCCGCCTGGTCGAAGACAACTCGGTGTGCTGTGGGATCGGACACGTGAAGACGGACATGAACACCTGGCACGCCTACCTCCCCGGCTGGAAGTGGCGGGAGAAGCTCGACGAGGCGGAGGCGAAGACGTTCCCGGGCTCGGGGTGGAACTACGAGGAGGGGTGGACCCAGGGCGAGGAGCCCATGCTCAACAGCGAGTGCGGCAACGTGTGGGGCTACGAGGGCTCCACCGGAGACGTGGACTGGAGCTTCGACTACCACGCGATGATCAACGAGTTTCGCCGCCACCCCGGGGTCGCGGGCTGGCTCTACACCGAGCACCACGACGTGGTCAACGAGTGGAACGGCTACGTGCGCGCGGATCGATCGCCGAAGGAGACCGGCTTCGGGGACCTGGCGCCGGGGATGAGCCTCCGCGACCTCCACGCGCCGTTCTACGTCGTGGCCGGGTCCTTTCCCACCGCCGCCGCGGGACCGGGGGAGGTGGTTCCGGTCCCGCTGTGGGCGTCGTTCCTCACCGACGCCGCGCCCGGTCCCGAGCTTCGACTTCGAATGGAGCTCGTGGGCCACGACGACCTCGGCCGGATCCGCCGGTGGTGGGAGGGCGAGCGGGCGGTGCCCTTCGCCCCCTGGACCTCGCGCGAGCTCCAGCCGATGGCCGTGCCCATGCCTGATCGCCGGGCGGTGGCGGTCCTGCGCCTCGCCCTCGAGGACCCCGCCGGGTGCGTCCTGCACCGCAACTTCACCGCCTTCGTGGTCGGGGAGGGCGAGTCCTCCCGCGACGAGGCGCGGATGGAGCGCGAGGGCCCGTCCCTCCGGATCCTGCGGGCGGCCCCGGCTTCGTTCTCGGACGCCTCCTGGAGCCTGGGGCAGTGGGACGTCCTGGACGGCCTCAAGGTCAACGGGGCGGGGACCGGCGTCTTCGAGTACCGGATCCCCTGGCCGGCGGACCTGAGGCCGGAGGAGGTGGCGGGGGCGACGTTCCTGGCCGAGCTCGGCGCCAAGGAGCTGTTCGGCAAGGATCGGCCCGAGGCCGGCGAGGTCCAGGGTGACTACATGCGCGGGAAGGGGGCGCACGACCCCGGCCTGAACCCCAACGCCTACCCCATGACCGACACGACCACCCACCCGAGCGCGGTGCGCGTCCGGGTGGGCGGCGTGGCCCTGGGGACCTTCGAGCTGGCCGACGATCCCGCCGACCACCGGGGTCTTCTGTCCTGGCACTCCCAGAAGAGGGACGGCCGGCTCCGCGAGGCCGGCTCCTACGGCGAGCTCGTCTCCGTGACGATCCCGCCGGACCTGCTCGCCGCGGCCGCCCCGGCCGGCGAGATCGTCGTTCGCCTGGAGGTGGACGAGACGGTCCCCGGCGGCCTGGCCGTCTACGGCGAGAGCTTCGGACGCTACCCCCTCGATCCCACCGTGGTGCTCACCCTGGTGCGCTGAGACCCCCCGGGGGGGAGGTGAGCGGGGCCAGCCCGGCTGGAGGGCCGGGCCGACCCGAAGGCGACGTCACTTTTTCTTGGCGGCCTTCTTGACGACCTTCTTCTTCGTTGCCTTCTTGGCCGTCTTCTTCTTGGCTACCTTCTTCTTCTTCGCGTCGGCTTCCAGCTCGGCCTTCGACTTGCGGGCCAGATCCGCGCGGTGGGCGCGCTCGTAGGTCTGGATGTCCTTGAACCTGCCGGTCTTGTCGCGGACTGCATAGAGCTTCTTTCCGGCGCTGCTGCGGTGCGTCGTCCTCCGGGCCTTGGCCATGTCACCTCCGTGTCGAGAGCGGATGGACGATGATCGACGATGGGGCCGCAGCGCGCAAGCGCGATCAGTCGAGGATCGTCTGCAGGATCTCCGGGTTCTCCTCCCTGTCGGCGAGGAGGGTGTGGCACGTGGTGCAGTCCATGGCGATGGTGTCGCCCTCCGCGGTCTCGTGCTCGCCGCCGTGGCAGCGGAAGCACCCGACCTCGGTGCTCATGTCCGGGTGGCCAATGTGGTTCACGTAGGTCCCCCAGGTGACGTTCATCTCCGGAAAGACATTCCAGGCGTAGATGTCGCCGACGGAGTCGCTGGCCGCGACCACCGCCTCCGCGCGGTCGCGGGCGATGGAGGGATACTCCGCCTCGTAGAAGGCGGTGATGGCCTTCGCGATGCCCTCGCGCGCCGCCTCGTGGCTCGGGTACTCGACCTCCAGAGCCTTCTGGGCCTCGCGGCGGATGTAGGGAAGCGCCGAGTCGATGCGCCCGTCCTCGAGAGCGGCGTCGAGCTCCTGGGCCGGCATGCGGTAGACGTGGGTCGGACGGTTGTGGCAGTCGACGCAGTCCATCGTCCGCCAGGGTGCCTCGGCGGCCTCCGCGGCATCCGCCCCCGGCCCCTTCCAGACCGTGGTGTCGCCGGCGGCGTCGGTCATCTCGACCTCGAACATCGTCTGCCGCTTCGCGTCCGCACGATAGCGGACGACGTGGTCGGGGTCGACGTGCCAGTGGATGCCGTGGCTGCGGCCCCTCTGCTGACCGCCCACCTTGAGCACGAGGACGGTCTTGACCTCGGTGTTGGCCTCGTCCTCCTCGTAGTGGGTGTTGACCTTGAACCGATCCCCGACGAACTTCTGCGGCCAGTGACACTCCTCGCAGGTCTCGCGGGCCGGGCGGAGGCTGTGGACGGGGGTCTCGATGGGTCGGGGGTAGAGGTCGAAGGCGACCGAGACCACCTGCCAGGACCCGGAGAGCTTGGACTTGACGAACCAGTCGGCGCCGGCGCCGATGTGGCACTCCACGCACTTGACGCGAGCGTGGGGCGAGCGCTGATAGGTGGTGTACTCGGGTTCCATGACGGTGTGGCAGGCCGTACCGCAGAACGCGGTGGACTCCATCACCTCCACACCCTTGTAGGTCCCGATCCCGAGGATGAGGGCATTGACACCGGTCGCGACGACGAAGACGAGGACGGCCTTGCGGGTGGAGCGCTTGTTGAAGTCGAGCACCGCGAAGCGGGGCCCCTCGGCCTCACCCCGCTCGATGGCCTTTCGTCGGCGCTGGCGGTGGCGGTAGATCCCGATCGGGATGAGGATGAGGCCCAGCACGAACACCGCGGGCAAGATCAGGAACGTCAGGATGCCGGCGTAGGGCCCGCCCTCCTGCTCGCCCACCAGGTGCATCAGGAGCAGGAGCGCGAAGAGGAACCCGCTCGCCGTGGTGATGGCCGTGCCGACGAGGCTGATCAGGTTGCTGGTGCAGATCGCGAGGAAGCGTTCGACGGCTTCGCGCACTTTGGGCTCTCCTTGCTCCGGGTCGTGGCCGGTCTACAGGAGGGAGCCTCTCAAGAGGACACGGTCCGAAGACGGTGACCCGGAGGCTCCCTCCCACCCAGCATACAGGTGTTCTTCGCGAAACGAGTCTGCTCGCCGTCTGATCAGTTTGATCCGGAGGAAATGAGTCGTCTGCCTCTGGGAGCCGGGACGCGTTGTCTCGGACCATTACAGGCGATTCGGAGTCTTTGGCGTTTGCAGCGAATCTGCCGGACTAGATGGTTTCGTGAGACTTACCGGATTCACGGGACCTGAGGGAAAGGGGGGGCGATGGCGTCGCCCTTCGGACACTACGCTCACCTGGTTCGGGTCGCGGGGCTGTTCGGGGCCGCGGTGATCGTCTTCGTCGTGGCCCGGGGGTTCCTGGTGCCCGACGATTTCGGCAGATACGGGCACTATCGGACCGGCGCCCTCGACGACAACCGGGCGCGGCCCCTCGTTCACGCGGGGCGCGCCGCCTGCGTGGAGTGCCACTCCGACGTCCCCGAGGCGGCGGCCGGCGGGGCGCACGCGGCGATCCACTGCGAGGCGTGCCACGGGCCGCAGGGCCAGCACGCCGAAGACCCCTCGGTCGAGCCCGGTCGGCCCGACGCCGCCACGCTCTGCGCGCGCTGCCACGCCACCAACGTGGCGCGACCCGCCGCCTTTCCCCAGGTGGACGTGGAGGAGCACGCGGGGGGCGAGTCCTGCCTGACCTGCCACACGGCCCACAACCCGAGGATGGAGTGAGGAGGGCCCGTGACGAGTGACCGACGCGAGTTCCTGGCCCGCTCGGGCCGGCTCCTGCTGCTGACGGGGGCAGCCCAGCTGGCCTTCGAGTCCGTGCTGCGAGGCGAGCCCGAGTCCGCCCCGAACTACGACACCACGGACCACTGGTGGGCGATGTCCATCGACATCGAGAGGTGCATTGGCTGCGGCAACTGCGTGCGGGCCTGCAAGGAGGAGAACGACGTCCTCCGCGAGCCCTTCTACTTCCGCACCTGGGTCGAGCGCTACCACGTGCCCGACGGAGACATCGAAGGCCCGGTCGTGGATTCCCCGAACGGGGGCTTCGACGGCTTCGAGGAGAAGTACCCGGCCGATGACGGCTCGAAGAACTTCTTCGTGCCCAAGCTCTGCAACCACTGCGCGCACTCCCCGTGCGTCCAGGTCTGCCCCGTGGGCGCCACCTTCGAGAGCCCGGACGGCGTCGTCCTCGTCGACAAGGACCGCTGCCTGGGGTGCCGCTACTGCGTCCAGGCCTGCCCCTACGGCTGCCGGTACATCGACCCCCGGAACCACATGGTCGACAAGTGCTCCCTCTGCTACCACCGCATCACCAAGGGCCTCACCACCGCCTGCTGCGAGACCTGCCCGACCGAAGCCCGGGTGCTGGCGGACCTCAAGGACCCGAAGGACCCGATCCACGAGTTCCTCCGGACCCACATGATCCAGATCCTGAAGCCCCAGATGGCCACGGGGTCGAAGGTCTATTACGCCGGCCTCGACGGCTCGGTGAGGTAGGGGAAGCGTATGGAGACCGTCCTGCAGGGCGTGGAGGGCTTCATGTACCCGAACGAGATGGAGCTCCAGTGGAGCATCCTGATCGTTCTCTACCCCTTCATCACCGGCCTCGTGGCCGGGGCCTTCATCCTGGCCTCTCTCGAGCGCGTCTTTCGTGTGGAGACGGTCAAGCCGACCTACCGTCTGGCCCTCCTGACCGCACTCGCCTTCCTGATCGTGGCGCCGCTGCCACTCGTGTTGCACCTCGGACACCCGGAGCGCTCGATCGAGATGTTCCTGACGCCCCACAGCTCGTCGGCCATGGCCATGTTCGGCTTCGTCTATCTCTGGTATCTCATGGCGGTTCTGCTCCTGGAAATCTGGCTCGACTACCGTGGGGAGATCGTGGAGCGGTCGCGGACCACTCGCGGACCGCTGCGCTACGTCTACCGGGCGCTCACCCTGGGGTCCAACGACGTGAGCGAAGCGGCCCTCCGGATCGACGACCGGATCGGGTATCTCGTCACGCTCATCGGCATCCCCTCCGCGTTCCTCCTCCACGGGTACGTCGGCTTCATCTTCGGCTCGATCAAGGCCAACCCCTGGTGGTCGACCCCGATGATGGCCATCGTCTTCCTCTTCTCGGCCATCGTGTCCGGGATCGCCATCGTGCTCCTGCTGTACATGCTGATCACCTGGATGCGGGGAGCGGAGGTCGACATGGCGTGCGTCGACACCATCGCGCGCTACCTGCTCTACGCGTTCGTCGTGGACTTCTCGCTGGAGATGCTGGACCTGCTCCACCGCATCTACGAGGCGGACGAGTCGTTTAGAACGCTCGACTTCATGGTGCACACCCAGCTGTACATGCCGCACATCGTGGTCCAGATCACCCTCGGGACCCTGGTGCCGATCGGGCTGCTCGCCATGAGCCAGGTGGTGAAGCTCACGGAGCGGGCCCGGCGCGGGATCTACGCGGTGGCCGGTGTCCTGACCCTCGTCGGCATCTTCGCCATGCGCTGGAACGTGGTCATCGGCGGGCAGCTCTTCTCCAAGAGCTTCCTCGGATACACGACCTACAAGATGGAGTTCGCCACGCGCGAGGGCCTTCTCCCCGCGATCCTGCTCATGATCCTGCCCTTCCTGATCCTGTGGGTGCTGGTGAGGCTGCTGCCGCCGTGGCCGGAGACGGGCCCCGAAGCTCCGCCCGTGGGCTGACCCGGGCCGGAGCCGCCGTCGACGCGCCCTCGGCCGGGCGCGGGGAGGAGTTGGCCCATGGTGGATCGACTGGAACGTCTGCAGAGAACGGTCGAAGAGCTGACGGTCGAGCTTGGCCGTCTTCGGGCCCGTGTCGACGCCCTCGAGGCGCGGCCCGGCGTGGCTCCCCCCGCTCCCGAGGCCGCCGAGGACGGGCTGGACGACCTCAGGCTCCCGACGGTGGCGGTGCCCCAGGGCACCCTGGCGCTCCTCGGTCGAACGCTCGTCGTCCTCGCCGGCGGCTATCTCATCCGGGCGATGACCGACGGACAGCTCCTGCAAGCCCCGGTCGGGGTCTCGCTCGGTCTCGCCTACGCGGTGTTCTGGCAGCTCGCGGCCGGTCGTGACGGGCGGACCGGGCGCGGCGAGAGCGCCGTCTTCCACGGGCTCGCCAGCAACGTGATCGCCTACCCGCTGATCTGGGAGGCCGCCACCCGCTTCGGCCTGATCGGCCCCAGAACGGCGGGCGCCGCGCTCGTCGGCTTCTTCGCCCTCGGTCTCTGGATGGCCCTCCGCGGGCACTCGGCGGTCAACGCCGGCCTCGCGACCGGGCTCTCCCTCGTCACGGTCGTGGCCCTCTTCATCTCCACCCACGACCTCCTGGCGACCCTCGTCGCGCTCCTGGCCATCACCGCGGGACTCGAATGGCTCGCGTGGCGCGACCAGTGGCGCCCGCTGCGCTGGCCGGCCGCGGTCGTGGTGGACGGCATCGCCCTCCTGCTCACCCTCGTCGTCACAAGACCCCAGGGCCTGCCCGAAGGCTATGTGCCCCTTTCGGCCGCGGCCGCGGCCGCCGCGCTCCTCGCCCTGCCCCTGCTCTTCGTCGTGAGCCTCGCCGTCCGCACGATGATCCGGCAGCGGCCGGTGACCCCTTTCGGCGTCGTCCAGGGCTCGGCTTCCGTGCTCCTCGGCCTCGGCGGGGCCTGGGGGGTGCTGCGCTTCCACGGCCTCTCCACCACCCCGCTCGGAATCCTGGCCATCCTGCTCGGGGCACTCTGCTACGCCGCGGCGTTCTTCTTCGCCGAGCGCCGGGGGCAGGGTCGCAACTTCTACTTCTACTCGACGGCCGGCGGGCTCCTGACCCTGGGCGGGACCAGCGCCCTCGGCCTCGGGCCGGGTCTGGCCGTCGTCTGGGCCGGTCTCGGCCTGGTCGCGGCGCTCCTCGGCCGACGCTTCGACCGGATGACGCTCCGGATGCACAGCGCCCTGTACTTCGTGGCGGCCGCCGTGCAGACGGGGCTCGCGACGTCGTGCACACGGGCGCTCGCCGGGCGCCCAGCCGACCCCCTGTCGACATTCGCCTGGGGCGCGGCCATCGCGGTGGCCGCCGGCTATGTGGTGCTCGCCGCCGATCCCCGAACGCCCCGGGGGGGGTGGAGCCGGACCCCGCAGCTCCTCCTCGCGTTGCTGGTGACCTTCGCCGTGCTGCGGGCACTCCACCTGGGGGCGATGGCGGCGCTGGGCGTGGCCGCGGAGGTCGACCCCGGCGTCGCGGCCACGGTGCGCACCGGGGTCCTGGCTGCGGTCGTCGCGGGTCTGGCCTGGCTGGCCCGGCGCAGCGCCTGGCCCGAGCTGGGATGGCTCGTCTACCCGCTCCTCGTCGTGGGCGGGATCCGCCTGCTGCTTCACGACCTGCCCCACGGCCGTCCCGTGACGCTCGTCCTGAGCCTCGCCCTCTTCGGGGGCGTCCTCATCGTGACGCCCCGTCTGCTGAAGGGCAAGGGGAGCTGAGGTCCCGTCTTCCGTTAGACTCGCCCTGCTGTGCTCCATCGAGGTCTGCTCCTCCTCCTGACCCCGGCCCTCCTCCTGACCCCGACGCCCACGCGGGCCGAGGGTGCGCCGACCGTCGTGGCCTTCTCGGGTCCCACCATGGGGACGCGCTACGCGGTACGGGTGGTCGCGACCTCCCTCGACGACGACGAGCGCGACCGGATCCGGAAGGCGATCGAGGCCGAGCTGGAGCTCACCGACCGGCTCCTGTCGACCTGGAACGAGGAGTCGGAGCTCTCGCGCTTCAACGCTCACGCCTCGACCGAGCCCTTCCGCCTCGCGCCGGAGACCATGGGCCTCCTCGAGATCGCCCTCCGGGTGAGCGACCTCTCGAAGGGGGCGTTCGACGTGACCGTGGGGCCGCTGGTCCGGGCGTGGGGCTTTGGCCCCCAGGGACCGCCCCCCCGGACGCCGTCGGCGGCGACCCTCGCCGAGACGCGCGCGCGCGTGGGCCCGGGCCTCCTGGTGCTCGACCCCGGCGCCGGCACCGCCGCCAAGACGCGCGCCGACGTGGCCTGCGACCTCTCGGCGCTCGCCCCCGGGTGGACGGCCGACCGCATCGCCGCCGCCCTCGGCGACCTCGGGCATCGTCGGTGCATCGTGGACGTCGGAGGAGAGGTGGTGGCGCGGGGCCGGCGCGCCGACGGGACGCGTTGGCGCGTCGCCGTCGAGTCTCCGGGGCCGGCGCGCGGCAGCGGGACGGTTCTGGCCCTCGAGGACGCCGCCGTCGCCACCTCTGGTGACTACCGCAACGCCTGGGTCGACGAGGAGGGGCGCCGCCGCAGCCATCTCATCGACCCGCGCACGGGGGAGCCGGTGGCCCACGGGCTGGCTTCGGTGACGCTGGTCGACCGGGAGGGAGTCTGGGCCGACGCCCTCGCCACCGCGCTCCTCGTCATGGGCCCGGAAGCGGCGTGGGCGCTGGCCAGCGAGCGGGGGCTCGCGGTCCGGCTCGTCGCGCGTGGGGAGCGGGGCTCGTACTCCGTCTCCACGACCCCGCAGTTCCAGGCGCTGCTCTGGCCGGGCGCGGGGGAGTGACGCCGCCCGGAGGGTGTCCCAGGCTGGTCGGAGGGACGGGATTCCGGGTATGCTTCGCCAGGTCCGAGATGAGCGAGAAAGTCCCCTGCGTGGAGTTCGAGTCCGACCGCCTCGTGCCGCGCCTGAGGCTCGAGGTCAAGGGGCAGTTCGAGGCGATCTCCCCGGCGGTCGGAGAGGTGCTCGCCCTGGTCGATCGCATGGGGTGCGCGGCCGGCAAGGAGTTCGAGGTCGAGACCGCGGTTCGGGAGGCGCTGGCGAACGCGATTCGGCACGGCTGCGAGCGGGACCCCGAGAAGACGGTCCAGGTCTGTGTCGCCTGCGACGACGCGCGGGGGATGCTGATCGTGGTCCGTGACCCCGGACGGGGATTCGACCCGGCCAGCATCCCCAGCCCCGTACAGGGGGAGAACCTCTTCTCCCAGGGGGGGCGGGGCATCTTCCTCATCAACGAGCTCATGGACGAGGTCGCCTTCGAGAAAGGCGGCACCGAGATCCGCATGCGCAAGCAAGGAGAAGGAGCGTGAGAGCCGCCATCGTCTGGGCCGCGCTCGCCCTGGCCGGCTCCCCCGCCCTGTCGCAGGGTGTCCAGGAGTCGCTCGAGCTCAGCCGCGAGGTGATCGACCAGCAGAAGCGGGTGATCGTCGCCGGCAGCCTTCCCCTCACCGAGGCGGAGGCGGACGTGTTCTGGCCCCTCTTCGACGAGTTCCAGCAGGAGCTCAAGAAGCTCGACGGGCGGTCCGACCGCCTCATCGCCAGCTACACCGCTGAGCTCCCGACCCTCACCGACGCTCGCGCGCGGGCCATGCTGGACGAGGCCCTGAGCATCGAAGAGGACCGGGCGATGCTCAAGCGGCGCTGGGTGAAGCGGATGGCCAGGGCCCTGCCTCCGCGCCAGCTGGTCCGCTACTTCCAGCTGGAGAACAAGTTCCAGGCGATCGTGAGCGCCGACCTGGCCCGGCAGATCCCTCTCGTTCCGTGACCCCCGCCGCCCGCCGACGCGTGCTCGTCCTCGTCGCGCTCGGCGCGGGGGGGCTCGTGGCCGCGGCCGTCTGGTGGCTCCCCGGCCCCCGCGACTCGGCCCCGTCCACCACGCGCCCACCCCTGCGCTACGTGGGGATCGACGGCTGCACCCGCTGCCACGAGGAGGAGACCGCGGGGTGGCGGGGCTCGCACCACGACCTCGCCATGCAGGAGGCGACGGAGGGGACGGTCCTCGGTGACTTCGACGGGGCCGAGCTCTCCTACAACGGCGTCACCTCCCGCTTCTTCCGGAAGGATGGCGGGTTCTTCGTGACCACCGACGGCCCTGACGGCGCCCTCGCCGACTACGAGATCGACTACACCTTCGGCTTCACGCCGCTGCAGCAGTACCTCGTGCCGCTCCCCGACGGCCGCCACCAGGCCCTCGGCATCGCCTGGGACAGCCGGCCCGCCGAGAAGGGAGGACAGCGCTGGTTTCACCTGTACCCGGGCGAGAGGGTCGACTATCGCGACGTGCTCCACTGGACGAAGCTCTCGCAGAGCTGGGACTCCCAGTGTGCGGAGTGCCACTCCACCAACCTCCGCAAGCACTACCGCCCGGAGGATGATCGCTTCGGCACCACCTTCTCCGAGATCGACGTCTCCTGCGAGGCCTGCCACGGCCCGGGCTCCCGGCACGTCACCTGGGCCGAGAAGGCAGAGGCTCGGGGGCGCGAGGCCGAGGGGGACCCGGGCCTCGTCGTGCGCTTCGACGAGCGCCGCGGCCGCCACTGGAAGATGGACGTCGAGCGCGGGATCGCCATTCCCAGGGAGGCGGCCGAGCTCCGCGTCGAGAACGAGATGTGCGGGCGGTGCCACGCGCGCCGGGGACTGCTGACCGAGGACTACCTGCCCGGGCAACTGCTCGCCCAGACCCACCACCCCGCCCTCCTCGAGGAGGGGCTCTACTACGCCGACGGCCAGATGGAGGACGAGGTCTACAACTGGGGCTCGTTCCTCCAGAGCAAGATGTACGCGAGGGGTATCACCTGCGCCGACTGCCACGACGCCCACTCCGCGAAGGTGAAGATCTCCAACGACGACGTGTGCTCCTCCTGCCACCAGCCGGAGCGCTTCGCGACGCGGGAGCACCACTTCCACGACCCGCGGAAGGAAGGCGGGTCGTGCGTGGCCTGCCACATGCGCACCGAGACCTACATGGTCGTCGACCCCCGCCACGACCACTCGCTGCGGGCCCCGCGTCCGGACCTCACTGTCTCCCTCGGCACCCCCAACGCCTGCAACGACTGCCACCGGGACAAGTCGGCGCGCTGGTCGCAGAGGGCGGTGGAGAGGTGGTATCCGGAGGGCCAGTGGACCAGGCCGCACTTCGGCGAGACTCTGCAGGCCGGGCGCACCCTCCAGCCCTGGGCCGGGGAGGCACTCGCCGCCCTCGCCGGTGATCCCGAGCAGCCCGCCATCGCCCGCGCCACGGCGGTGACGCTCCTGCCGGGCTTCGGCGGGCCTGGCTCGCGGCGGGCCATCGAGCGGGCGGTGAACGACCCCGAGCACCTGGTGCGCCTGGGTGCCGCCGCCGCCCTCGACGTCTTCGAGCCCGAGGAGCGGCTGCGGGTGGGGGCGCGGCTCCTCGACGACCCCGTCCGCGCCGTGCGGGTCGAGGCGGTGATGCCCCTGGCCGACGTGCCCCCGGGGGCCATGACCCGGGGGCAGCGCATCTCCTTCGACCGGGCCCTCGACGAGTTCTTCCACGCCCAGCGGGCGAACGCGGAGCGGCCGGAGGCCCACGTCAACCTGGGCCTGATGCGCGTCAAGCGCGGGGAGCTCGAAGCCGCCCGCCGGGCCTACGAGGCGGCCTTGCGTGTCGGACCCTGGTTCGTGCCGGCCTACGCCAACCTCGCCGACCTGCTGCGCGTCCAGGACCGCGACGCCGAGGGGGAGAAGGTGCTCCGGGCGGGACTCGAGGCCCACCCCACGAGCCCGGCCCTGCACCACGCCCTCGGTCTCCTCCTCGTCCGGGAAGGGCGTGTCGGCGAAGCCATCGGCGAGCTGCGGCGGGCGGCGGAGCTGGCCCCGGACGACCCGCAGATCGCCTACGTCCTGGCCATCGGCCTGCACTCGACCGGAAAGACCGAGGAGGCCGTCGCCGTTCTCAAGGCCGCCCACGAGCGCAGCCCCGCCGCGCAGCCGCTGCTCGTGGCCCTGGTCACCCTCAACCGCGACCGCGGTGCACTCGATGAGGCGCGCTCCTGGGCGCGCACGCTCGTCGAGCTCTCCCCGGAGGACGGCGCGGCCCGGCGCCTCCTGGCCGAGCTGGGCGGATAGCGAACGGAAGGGGCCAGGTCCGGCATCTCCCGTCGGGCCCGACCGGGGCCTCACGACGCGAAACGCAGGACCTGACCCCGTTGGCCCGTTGGCTCTGGAGCGTCAGTACGCCCCGATCAGCTGGCGCCAGGGGTCGCCCTCGTAGGGACGGGGGACGACGGCCCGCCGCCTGGCCTGGACCTCCACCTCGGCCGCGGCGCGCCCGCTGCAGCCTCCGGTCCTCAGGACGTGGAGCGCCTCGGCGAGCGAGGCCTCGGCCGGGTCCGCGATCTGGCGGCCGAGGTCGTCCGCGGCGGCGCAGTCGGCGCGGATGCCGTTGAAGTAGTCCGCCTCGCCCTGGGCGTTCTCGGTGGCGAAGGCCACGGGGAAGACGACCTTCTCGCAGAAATCGAACCCGTACTGCCCGACCGGCTTCCCGAAGGTCCGCTCGCCGACCACGGTGACGCTCATGAAGGGGCGCAGGCTGTTGATGACGAGCTCGCTCGCCGAGGCCGAGCTCCCGGTGGCGATGACCACGAGTCGGGGCAGGTCGAGGGCGTTGGGCCTGCTCTCGAAGAGCAGGGTCTCGTCGTTGGCCGTCTTCTTGTCGTTGTGCCGGAACTTCACGAAGACGCGCCCGGAGGTGCCCTCGCCCCCGATCAGGCTCGCGAGGTGGCGGGCCACGTCGACGAGGCCACCGCCGTTGTAGCGCAGGTCGAGCACGAGGTCGGTGGCGCCGTCGGCCCGGAGCCGGTCGAAGGCCCTGTTCAGCGCCTCCGTCGAAGGGGTCACGAAGTTGCGGAAGAAGATGTACCCCGCTCGCGAGCCGCCGTTGTCGAACACCCGGGTCGCCGAGACGGTGGGGATCGTTACCAGCGCCTTCGTGAGCGTGGCCTGGTGCTCCTGTCCCGACGAAGTACGCCAGGCGATTGAGACGCTGACCCCCACCTCGTTCGGACCGAATGCGTTCCCGACCCCGCCGGTCCGAAGCAGATCAGCCACCGCCGTACCGCCGATCGCCACGAGATAGTCGCCCCGGCGCAGCCCGGCCTGGGCGGCGGGGCTGGCGGCGAAGATCTGCGTCACACGCAGCTCGGTGGCGCTCGTCTGCCGGTAGGAGACCCCCAGTCCGATGAACTGGCTGTTCGAGAAGAAGGCTTCGGACGCCGCCTGCTCGGTGATGTAGCTGTACGACGAGTCGAGGGGCCGGTACCGCACCGCCTGCAGGTAGGCCTCCGGCGAATCGAAACCGGCCGGGTCGGGGTCGGGGAGCTGGCCGTACCAGAGGTACCACTCCTGCAGCGTGTCGCGAACGAAGGTCACCTGGCCCAGAGTCCCGCACTGCGCGCCGGCGGTCGGCTGCGGGGTCGAGGCGGTGGTCGGGCTCGAGGAGTCGCCCCCGCAGCCGGCGAGGACGAGGAGCATTGCGATGGCGGGCGCTCGGTTGCTCACGACGAACCTCCTCCACGACGGTAGCACAGCACGAGCGGGCAGGTGAGCACACGTCGGCACCCGGCGCTGAACGGATCCACCCGGACCGGTACAATGCGGGTCCGGCCCCGCGCGGCCGAGGAGGTGTCATGGACCCGAGCGAGCTCTGGGAGTCTTACAAGGCGCTGCTGTTCGACGACCCCGCCCTCGGGGTGCGGCTGGACCTGAGCCGCATGAACCTGGACCCCCACGCCCTGGAGGAGCGCGAGGCAGCGCTCCAGGCCGCCCACGCGGCCATGGACTCCCTCGAGGCCGGGGGCATCGCCAACCCCGACGAGAACCGCATGGTCGGCCACTACTGGCTCCGGGCGCCCGAGCGCGCGCCGGCCGCGGAGATCACCCGGGACATCGAGGAGACGCAGGCCCGCATCCTGGACTTCGCGGCGCGCGTGCACGACGGCCGCGTGGCGCCGCCCCGGGCCGAGCGTTTTCGTCGGCTGCTGGTGATCGGGATCGGCGGCTCGGCTCTCGGTCCCCAGCTCGTGGCGGACGCCCTCGGAGGCCCGACCGACCGCCTCGTGCCCCACTTCCTGGACAACACCGACCCCGACGGCATCGACCGCGTCCTCTCGGGCATCGGCGAAGGCCTCGCGGAGACCCTGGCCGTCGTGATCTCCAAGTCCGGGGGCACGGCGGAGACGCGCAACGGCATGCTCGAGGCCACCGCGGCATGGCGGGCCCGCGGCCTCGACTTCGGGCCCCAGGCCGTGGCCATCACCCGGGACGGAAGCGCCCTCGACCGGCACTCGCGCGAGCAGGGCTTCCTCGACCGGTTCCCCATGTGGGACTGGGTGGGGGGGCGCACCTCCGAGACCAGCGCGGTGGGCCTCCTCCCCGCGGCCCTTCAGGGCCTGGACATCCGCGCCCTCCTCGACGGGGCGGCGGCCATGGACGAGGCCACGCGGCGTCCCGAGACGCGCCGGAACCCGGCCGCGCTCCTCACCCTCGCGTGGCACGCGGCGGGGGAGGGGAGGGGCGCGAAGGCGATGGTGGTCTTGCCCTACCGGGACCGCCTGCTGCTGTTCAGCCGCTACCTCCAGCAGCTGGTGATGGAGTCGATCGGCAAGGAGAAGGATCTCGAAGGCCGGGTCGTCCACCAGGGTCTGACCGTCTACGGGAACAAGGGATCGACGGACCAGCACGCCTTCGTGCAGCAGCTCCGTGACGGAACCTCCGACTTCTTCCTCACCTTCGTGCGCGTGCTCCGCGACCGGGAGGGCGACAACCTGGAGGTGGCGCCGGGGGCCACGAGCGGCGACTTCCTCGACGGCTTCCTCCTCGGCACGCGCCGGGCCCTCCACGAGAGCGGCCGACCCTCGCTCACCCTCACCATCCCCGACGTCTCCCCGCGGAGCCTGGGGATGCTCATCGCCCTCTACGAGAGAGCGGTGGGTTTGTACGCGAGCCTGATCGGCATCAACGCCTACCACCAGCCCGGAGTGGAGGCAGGGAAGAAGGCGGCGGCGGCCGTCCTGGACCTGCAGAGGCGCGTGCTCGCCGCCCTCGGCGAGCGGGGAGCGGTCGGCGCCACCTGCGACGAGCTGGCCGGGGCGGCGGGGGCCAGGGACGACGTCGAGACCGTCTTCCACGTCCTCGAGCGCCTGGCCGCCAACCCGGGGCGGGGGGTGGGCAGGCGTCCCGGAAGGACGCCGTTCGACGCGGTGTACTCGATCGCTGCACGCTGATCGGTCGCTCCTTCATAATGGGCGCGCGCCTCCGCGCGAGAAGGCGGAGGCCGCAGCAGAAGCGGGGGGCACGAATGAGTGCACGAGACCGGGACACGAGCGGCGGGGCGGTGGACGACCGTCGCACCGGGCTGAGCGTGGAGGCCTTCAAGCGGGCGTACGAGGAGAACCTCCTCTACGTCCTCGGGCGCTTTCCCGCGGTCGCCACTCCCAACGACCGGTACCTGGCCCTGGCCCACGCGGTCCGCGACCGCCTGATGGATCGCTGGATCCGCAGCATGGAGGCGTACTACCGCTCCAACTCGCGCACGGTCTGCTATCTCTCGGCGGAGTTCCTCCTCGGTCCCCACCTCGGCAACAACCTCCTCAACATGGGGGTGCGGGACGTGGCCCGGCAGGCGGCGGACGAGCTGGGCCTCGACTTCGACTCCCTCCTCGACCAGGAGGAGGAGCCCGGCCTCGGCAACGGCGGGCTGGGCCGTCTCGCCGCCTGCTACATGGACTCCCTGGCCACCCTCCAGGTGCCGGCCATCGGCTACGGCATCCGATACGAGTTCGGCATCTTCGACCAGGTCATCCGCGACGGGTGGCAGGTGGAGATCACCGACAAGTGGCTGCACCTGGGCAACCCCTGGGAGATCGCGCACCCGGAGATCGCCTTCGCGGTCGGGCTCGGCGGCTCGACCGAGTGGTACCGGGACGAGGAGGGCCGCGGGCGCGTCCGCTGGATCCCCAGCGAGGTCGTCCGGGGTGAGGCGTGCGACACCCCGATCCTCGGCTACCGGGTGGGCAACGCCAACCTGCTCCGCCTCTGGCGGGCGGAGGCCACCGAGTCGTTCGACTTCCAGGCCTTCAACGTGGGGGACTACTGGGGCGCGGTCGAGGAGAAGGTCTCCTCGGAGACGATCAGCAAGGTCCTCTACCCGAACGACGAGCCGGCGGCGGGGCGGCGGCTGCGTCTGGCCCAGCAGTACTTCTTCGTCTCCTGCTCGCTCCAGGACATGATCCGCCTCCACCTCCAGACCGCCCCCGACGTGCGGGGGCTCGACGCGCGCTTCGCGGCGCAGCTGAACGACACCCACCCCGCGCTGGCCGTGCCGGAGCTGATGCGGCTCCTCCTCGACGTGCACGGTCTGGGCTGGGACGAGGCCTGGGAGATCACGCGCCGGACCTTCGCCTACACCAACCACACCCTCCTGCCGGAGGCGCTGGAGACCTGGCCGGTGGAGCTCTTCGGCTCCCTCCTGCCGCGGCACCTCCAGATCGTCTACGAGATCAACCGGCGCTTCCTCGACGAGGTGCGACAGCGCTTCCCCGGCGACGAGGAGCGCGTCCAGAGGATGTCGCTCATCGACGAGGGCGGGGGACGGTCGGTCCGCATGGCCCACGTCGCCAGCGTGGGGAGCCACTCCATCAACGGCGTGGCCGCCCTGCACAGCGACCTCCTCAAGCGCCACGTGCTGCGAGACTTCCAGCAGATGTGGCCGGACAAGATCCGCAACATCACCAACGGGGTCACGCCGCGCCGCTTCGTGGCCCTCATCAACCCCGGCCTCACCCGCCTGGTGACCGAGGCCATCGGGGACGGGTGGCTCCGGAACCTGGAGCAGCTCCGGGGGCTGGAGCCGCTGGCCGAGGACGCGTCGTTCCGGAAGAGGTGGCGACGCGTCAAGGGCGTCAACAAGGAGCTGCTGGCGGCGGAGATCGAACAGAGGGCCGGTGTCGCCGTCGACCCGGAGAGCCTCTTCGACATCCAGGTCAAGCGGATCCACGAGTACAAGAGGCAGCACCTCAACGTGCTCCACGCGATCACCCTCTACCACCGCCTCGTACGCGATCCCGACCTGGACGTCCCGCCGCGGACCGTCATCTTCGCGGGCAAGGCCGCCCCCGGCTACTTCATGGCCAAGCGGATCATCAAGCTCATCCACTCCGTGGGGGCGGTGATCAACGGCGACCCCCGGGTGCGAGGACGCCTGCGGGTGGCCTTCCTGCCGGACTACAACGTGAAGAACTGCCAGCGCGTCTTCCCCGCCGCCGACCTCTCGGAGCAGATCTCGACCGCGGGCAAGGAGGCCTCGGGCACCGGGAACATGAAGTTCGCGCTGAACGGCGCCCTCACCATCGGCACCCTGGACGGGGCCAACGTGGAGATCCGCGAGGCGGTGGGGGTGCAGAACTTCTTCCTCTTCGGCCTGACCGTGGACGGGGTGCAGGCGGTGCGGGCCGCCGGCTACCACCCGGGTGAGCACTACGGAGCCGACCCCGAGCTCCGGGCCGCCCTCGACGCCATCGCCGCCGGGGAGTTCTCCGAAGGCGACCGCGAGATCTTCCGACCCCTGGTGGACAATCTCCTCCACCACGATCCGTTCCTCGTTCTGGCCGACTACCGCTCCTACGTGGATGCCCAGGGGGAGGTGGAGAAGGCATGGCGTGACGAGGGGGCCTGGACGCGAGCGTCGATACTGAACACCGCGCGGTCGGGGCGTTTCTCCTCGGACCGGTCGATCGGCGAGTACTGTCGGGAGATCTGGAAGGTCGGCCCGGTGCCGGTGCCCGAGGCGGCCGGAGGGGAGGCGAAGCCCTGAGCCTCGCCCGTCAGGGACCGGTCAGAGCTCCGGGCGGGAGAAACGGGTCCCGGGGGGGAAGACGAGGCCGAAGTGATGCTCCAGCACCTCGAGGAGGTGCTCGGGATCCCGGACGGTGGTTGTCTCCGCTCCCCGGCCCTCGCGGACGGTGAGGTCACGGTTTCGCAGGATCACGCGTCTCTCGGGCCAGGAGCGCTGCGCGGTGAGGGTGTTCACGAAGGGCGATCGCGGGTGCGTGCTCGTGAAGTGGTTGGCCATCTCGAAGTCGACCGGGTACTGGGGCTCCAGCGTGAAGGCGTAGAAGTCGACCCACGCGCCCGCGGTGTTCCCCTCGAGGACCCAGAGACCGTGTTCCCGCCGGAGGCGATGGCCCACCGGGCCGACCCAGTGCTCACGTCCCTCGCCGAGGGGAAGGGGCCGAACCGGGCCATCTGCCCCGAAGCCGACGTCGGCCACGAAGGGCCCCTCGGGCAAATCGACGCGGAGGAGCATGTGGGTCCGTGGGCGGACGGCAGTGGCCCCGTTGCGGACCCGCGCCGCCAGCGACGTCACCTCGAAGCCGAGTCGCTCGAGCACGGCGCGGAAGAGCGTGTTCTGCTCGAAGCAGTAGCCCCCCCGGCGGCCGGCGACGAGCTTGGCCTGCAGGCTCCGGAGATCGAGAAGGATCGGACGCCCCAGGAGGATGTCGAGGTTCTCGAAGGGGATCGCTCCGACGTGGGCCTGCTGGAGGTTGCCCAGCGCCTCGACGGAGGGGGCGAGGGGGGCCGGGACCCCGGTGCGCTCGAGGTAGGCGTCGAGACCGGGCCCGTCCGGTTCCCCGGCGTCGCCCGCGCTCACACGTTCTCCGAGAGGGTCTTCCGAAGACCCCGGGGCACGAGCCACCGGTCGAGGAGCTCGAACAGTCCGTGGAACACGAGGGCCATGACGGCCGCGGGGACGGCGCCGGCGAGGATCAGGGTCGTGTCGTCGAGGGCCAGGCCCCGGACGATCAGATCCCCGTAGCCCCCGCCCCCGATGAAGGCGGCGAGGGTGGCGGTGCCCACGGTCCAGATGGCGGAGGTCTTGATCCCCGACATGATGTGAACCGAGGCCAGGGGGAGCTCGATCCGGGCGAGCCTTTGTCGGCGCGAGAGCCCCAGCACCCCGGCGATCTCCAGGAGCTGGCGGTCGATGCTGATGAGGCCGGTGTAGGTGTTCCTTACGATGGGAAGCAGGGCGTAGAGGGAGAGCGCGACCAGAGCCGGCAGCTTGCCGATCCCGAAGAGCGGGATCATGAAGCACAGCAGGGCCAGCGACGGGATGGTCTGCAGCACCCCCACCGCCACCAGCTCCGCCTGTCCCAGCTCCGGGTGGCGAGCGGCCACGATCCCCAGGGGAACCCCGAGCAGGATTGCCGCCCCGAGGGAGAGGAAGACGAGTGAGAGGTGGTCCCCGGTCAGCTTCACGATATCGGAGGCCAGCCGGCTCCTCCTGCCGCCGTCGACCTTCTCGCGGCCGAAGAACTCCGCCACCACGTACGGGAAGCTCCTCCCGTCGAGATCGGCGAGGGCGTTCAGGTGCGCCATCCGACTCTCGTCGATCTGCCCCCCCAGCTCGCGCTCGAGCGACTCCCAGGTCCGGGGGAACTTCTCGATGAAGTCCTCTCGCACCAGCAGGACGGCGTGGTAGTCGGGGAAGAAGGCCCGGTCGTCCTCCAGGATCGCCAGGTCCAGCCTCTCCAGCTTGCCGTCCGTCGAGTAGATGTCGATGACGTCGACCTCGCCGGCCGCCAGCGCCTCGTAGGTGAGGGCGTGCTCCATCACCCGCACGTCGGCGAGTCGCAGCCCGTAATGCCGCTTCAGGCCCGGCCAGCCGTCCTCGCGGTCGGTGAACCCCGAGCTGAAGGCCGCCGACAGCTCCGGGTACCGCGCGAGGTCGCTGATGGCCCGCAGACCCAGGCGCTCCGCCATCTCGCGGCGTACGGCCAGGGCGTAGGTGTTGTTGAAGCCCAGGGGCGTGCCGACGGTCAAGCCGGTCCCGTGCAGCCCGCGTCGGATGTCCGCCACCGTCGTGGCCGACGGGTCCTCGAGGATCGCCTGACTGAGCGTCCCGGTGTACTCGGGATAAAGGTCGATGTCGCCCGAGGACACCGCACGGTAGGTGATGCCCGTGCCTCCCAAGCCGAGCTTCTTCTCCACCCGGGCCTCGCCCGCACGCTCGATCACGTCGGCCACGATCTCCCCGAGGATGTAGCTCTCGGTGAACGACTTCGAGCCCACCCGGACCGTGGGGCGCTCCTCGCCGCAGGCGGTGAGGCTCCCCACGAGCAGGGTCGTCAGGACCGTCGCCCACCCGGCCGTTCGGTGGATCCCGGGGGCGTCGCCGGCTCCGTGACGGCCGCTCGCCGCGCTCATCGCTCTAGACCAGGCCCCGCATGTCCTCGGTCGGCTTCTGGGCGTTCAGGAAGGAGGTGACGAAGGGTGACGCCGGCTGCGTCGACAGGTCGGCGAAGGAGCCGCGCTGCACGATCCGCCCTTCGGTCATGAGGGTGATGGTGTGGCCGAAGATCGCCGCCTCGCGGATGTCGTGGGTCACGAGTATCACGGTCTTCCCCAGGGGGGAGAAGATCTCGCGCAGCTGAAGCTGGAGGTCGGCCCGGACCACGGGGTCGAGGGATCCCAGGGGCTCGTCCAGCAGGAGGATCGGCGGGTCGAGCATCAGCGAGCGCATCAGGCTCACCCGCTGCCGCTGGCCCCCGCTGAGCTCGGGGGGGAAGAGCCGCAGGACCCCGTCGTCGAACCCGACAAGCTCGGCCAGCTCGTCGATCCGGGCCCGGATCCGCTCCGCGGTCCAGCCCCGCGACTCGGCGGCCAGGCTCACGTTGCGAGAGGCGGTCAGGTGGGGATAGAGGCCGCCCTCCTGGACGACGTAGCCCATCTTCTCGAGGAGGGCCCGCTGCGTCGACGGGCCCATGACCCGGCCGTCGACCCGGACGACGCCGCGGTCGGGTGAGATCAGCCCCAGGATCAGACGCAGCAGGGTGGACTTGCCGCAGCCGCTCGACCCGAGGAGGACGTGGGTCCGTCCGCCCTCGAAGACCGCCGACACGCGGTCGACGGCGACCGCGGCGTCGAAGGCCTTCGTCACGTCCTCGAGTTGGATCATGGGCTCGCTGGCCCCGGCGGCCGGGGCGACGGGCGGGAGAGCCGCTCGGTCATATCGGAATCACTCCGTCCCGTCCCGCGCACACGGCGTCGTAGAGGGCCTGGTAGAGCCGCATCGTCCCGATGGAGTCGTGGATGCTGGCGACGGGCTCTCGATCCTCGCGGATGGCCTCCGCGAACTCGCGCAGGGCCACACCGTCTCCGGTCAGCTCGCCGCTCCTCTGGTCGCTGTAGTTCTCGGTGAAGGTGTTCTGCTCACCGGTGTAGCGCCTCAGGGACCAGAGGCCGTCGAGGACGACGTACTCGCCGTGGCCGGTGATCTCGATGCGGTCGTAGTTTCTCCACCAGACCCGCTCGCTGTTCAGCTGCAGCGTGCCCACGGCGCCGCTCTCGAACTCCACAGCGACGGCGAGGGCGATCCGTCCCTCCCTCTCGTGGTGGAAGAGGGAGAGCTTCCGCACCTCACCGCCCAGGTACCGGGCCAGGTCCAGGTGGTGGATGGCGAAGTCGAGGACGTAGGCGTGCACCGGTCCGTCGTAGTCGCGTCCCCGGTACTCGTCGTAGGGCCCGCTGCAGAAGGAGCACAGCAGCTGTGTCATTCCCCCGAAAGAGGGATCGGCCATGACGGCCCGGGCCCGGGTGACGCCGAAGCTGAAGCGCCGCTCGAAGTTGACCATGAGCGTCTTGCCCGTCCGCCTCGAGGCCTCGGAGAGATCGATGGTCGCCTCGAGGGAGGGAGCGGGGGGCTTGGGGGCAAAGACGTGAAGTCCCGCCTCGAGGGCCTCGCGCACGATCGCCTGGCGGGGACGCGGGTGCATCTGCACGACCACCGCCTCGAGGTCCTCCTCCTCCCACATGCGCCGGTAGTCGGTGTACCAGCGCGGGGCGCCGAAGGTCCCCGCCGCCGCTCTCGCCCTCTCCTCGTCGATGTCGCAGACCGCGCTCAGGCGGATGGGCGCGAAGTGCAGGGCGGGAAGGATGGCGAAGTTGGCCATCTCTCCGGCGCCGACGAATCCGAGGCGTAGGGGCTCCATCGCGATCTCCACGGGGGCGACCCCAATTGTAGCGTTGCGCAGGTCGAAGGGCTGGGGGGCGACGCCTCCCTCGGTCCCGAAGTTTGCGCCGCCCGGGGCGCACGTTATCCTTGCCGCCGGCGCGACGCGGGGAATTTCGAGGGGGTCCGCAGTTGAGCGAAGATCCGGAGAGCCGAGCGAGGGCGACGTCCTTCTGGTGGGACGCGAACGCCACTCGCCTGTTCCTGTGCGGCGTGGCCGTCCTCTACTGGGAGCTGGTCCTGATCCGCTGGCTCGGGGCGTCCATCCGCATCGTGGCCTACTTCTCGAACCTGGTCCTCATCTCCGCGTTCTTCGGCCTGGGCGTGGGCGCCCTGGCCGCGCGCTTCCCGGCCCGCCTCGAGCGGCTCATCGCTCCGCTCACCGCATTCCTGGTCATGCTCGGGGTCTGGCTGGGTCCGCTGTGGCACCTGAATCCCTCCGGAGATGACGAGTACATCTGGCTCGCGCCCGGCGGTGAGGCGGGCCGCATCGTCTCCGTGGGTCTGATCCTCGTGCTGGTGTACGGCGCGACCGCCGCCGTCTTCGTCACGTTCGGGCAGTACGTGGGACGGCTCTTCCGCACGCACCCTCCGCTGCGAGCCTACAGCCTGGAGGTGGCGGGGAGCCTGGCCGGCATCGGGCTGTTCGCGCTCATGTCCCTCTGGCAGACCTCACCCATGGTCTGGTTCGGTGTCGGCACGCTGCTCCTGATTCTGATGCTGCCCCGCCGCTGGCCCGACGCCGCGGTCGCCGCGGGTCTCGGGGTCCTGGTGGTGCTGGGCACGTACTCCGAGTCGCAGCGCTACCTCTGGTCCCCCTACTACCGGATCTCGGTGGAGCCGCTGACCGAGGGGGGCGCCCCCGGTCCGTCGACAGGATCCACGGCGGTGATCGGGGCCATAGTGAGGGTCAACAACGACTATCACCAGCTGATGCTGGATCTCCACCCGAGGCCCGAGGAGGACGAGTTCCTCTCCGGGTGGCGCAGCTTCTACGACGCCCCCTACGCCGGCTATGCACAGCTGGGAGATCTCCCCCCGGGTGACGTGCTCGTGGTCGGGGCCGGCACCGGCAACGACGTGGCGGCGGCCCTGCGCCGGACGAACCGGGGCGTGACCGCGGTCGAGATCGATCCCGCCATCGCCGAACTCGGTCGGCGGCTCCACGGCGAGACCCCGTACTCCGACCCCCGGGTGCACCTCGTGATCGACGACGCTCGCTCCTTCTTCAACCGAGCCCCCAGCGACCGGTACGCCCTCGTCGTCTTCGGCTTCCTCGACAGCCATCGCCTGCTGTCCGCCTTCTCCTCCGTGCGGCTCGACAACTTCATCTACACCCAGGAGGCGATGCGGGAGGTGCGACGGCTCCTGGTCCCGGGCGGACGCGTCGCTCTGAGCTTCGCGACCGGAGAGCCCTGGATTCACGAACGGATTCTCGCCCTCCTCGACCGTGCCTTCGAGAGACCGACCCTGATCACCGGGGACCCCGAGGGTCACGCAAACGGTGTGCTGTATCTGAACGAGGAATCCGACGTCACGGTCCCCATACCGCCACGCCGTGCCCTCATTCCGACCGACGACTGGCCCTTTCTCTACCTCCGCAGTCGGAGCATTCCCGCCCACAACCTGTTCTTCCTGTTCGTGGCGGTGGCGCTGAGCGCCACCGCCCTGCTGATCCTTCCCCGCGGTCAGCGGCAGCTCCGCCTGCCCTACTTCTTCCTCGGTGCGGCCTTCTTCCTGCTCGAGACCAGCAACGTGGTGCGGATGGCGCTGCTCTACGGCTCCACGTGGTGGGTCAACACCGTCGTGTTCGCCGGGATCCTGGTCCTCGTCCTCTTGAGCAACCTCACCGCTGCCCGGTGGCGGGTCCCCGTTGGCGTCAGCCTGGTCCTGCTCGGGACGCTCATCGTGGTGGCGACCGTTCTCCCTTCGCAGTCTCTCCTCGGGCTCTCCCCGTGGCCGCGGGCCATCGCGGCGGTCGCGGTGTTCCTCGGACCGGTCTACTTTGGCGGGCTGATCTTTGCCTGTCTCATCGAGAGCGAGGCCCGCCTCTACGAAGCCTACGGCTCGAACGTCCTGGGCGCGGTCTTCGGAGGCACGGTGGAGTACCTCTCGCTCATCTACGGCTTCCAGCTCCTGCTGGCGATCGCCCTTCTGTTCTACCTCGTCGTGTTCCTCCTCCTGCGCCGCCCGGGGGCGACACCAGGGGGGACGCTGACCCGTGGTGCCCGCGCCTGAGCCCGGCCGGAGATCCTGGATCCCGTGCGGGGCTCGCCGGCTCGCGACCGGATCCGAGGGGCTGGCCGAGAGGCGTGCCACCGGTGGAGTCGGCTCTCGGGACGTCAGTCCAGCCGCTTCTCGAAGCGGGCGGAGGCCACAGCCATGATGGCCACGCCCATGCCCAGGAGGGTCAACGCCTGCGGCCAGAGGACCGCGATCCCCGAGCCGCGGAGGAAGACGCCCCGGATGATCTCCGCGTAGTAGCGCAGGGGGATCGCGTACGTCACGAGCTGGATCGCCCGCGGCATGTTCTCGATCGGGAAGATGAGACCCGAGAGGTAGATCATGGGAACCGTGGCCCCCAGGGCCGCCCCCATCATCGCCTGCTGCTGGTTCTCGACAAGCGTCGAGATGAGGAGGCCGAGTCCCAGGTTGCCCAGCAGGAAGAGCAGGGTGAGAGCGAGCAGCAGCAGGAACGAGCCCCGGAGCGGGACCCGGAAGCCCAGGACGGCGACGGCGGTGACGAGGCAGGTCTGGACCACCCCGATGATCACGAAGGGGGCCAGCTTGCCCACGAGGAGCTGCCAGGGCCGGATCGGGGTCACGATGAGCTGCTCCATCGTGCCGATCTCCTTCTCCCGCACGACCCCCATCGCGGAGAGCACCAGGGTCCCCACCATCAGCACGAGGGCGAGGACGGCGGGGACGTAGAACCACCGGCTCTTGAGGTCCGGGTTGTAGAAGACCCGCGGATCGAGGACCACCTGCCCGGGCCGCCCGGAGCGGCCGGCGACGGTCCCGAGCCGCGAGGCCTGGAGCTCGGCGCCGAAGCCGTTGGCGAGGGCGCCGGTGTAGCCGAGGGCCACGTTGGCCGAGGTGGCGTCGCTTCCGTCGACGATGGCCTGGAGCCGCGCCGTCCGTCCGGAGGCCAGGTCGGCCCCGAACCCCTGGCCGATCACGAGGCCGAGCTGTGCCCGTCCCGTTGTCAGCCAGCGGTCGACGTCGTCGGCGCGCTGTGCGGTTCCCACGAGCTCGAAGTAGCCCGAGCGCACGAATCGGCTCACCAGGTCGCGGCTGGCCGCGCTGCGGTCGAGGTCCACGAGGACGGTCGGGACGTCGTTCACGTCGGTGTTGACCGCGAAGCCGAAGAGGATGATCTGGATCACCGGGGCCACGAAGATGATCGGGATCATCCGCTTGTCCCGGCGGATCTGGAGGAGCTCCTTGAGGATGACGTGACCGAGGACGCGCACGGTTCAGCCCTCCCGCCGCATGAGGCGAGCCGAGGCCAGCACCACCACGACCAGACCGTAGACGACCAGTGCCGCGACATCGGACCAGTACGTGGCCAGCCCCTCGCCCTTCAGGATGATGCCGCGCAGGATGACGAGGAAGTACCGGGCGGGCACGAGATAGGTGACCAGCTGGAGGAAGGCGGGCATGAGGCGGATCTCGAAGATGAATCCCGAGAGGAGGAGGGCCGGGAGCATCGAGGCGATCAGCCCCACCTGGAAGGCGAGGGCCTGGGTGTTGGCAACGGTGGAGATGAAGAGCCCGAATCCGAGGGCCCCGAACAGGTAGAGCAGCACCGCCACGAGGAGGTCGAGGTGGGGGCCCCGGATCTCGACCCCGAACAGCACCCGCGCCGCCGCCAGGATGATGAGAGTGGCCAGCAGGGACAGCCCCAGATAGGGGATCGTCTTTCCGATGATGAGCTCCCAGGTCCGGAGCGGGGCCACCCGGAGCTGCTCCATCGTGCCGCGCTCCTTCTCGCGCACGACACTGAGGGCGGTGGCGAGCACGGCGGTGAGCATGAGGAGAAAGCCGATCAGGCCGGGCACCAGGAACTGGGTGGACTTCAGCTCGGGGTTGAAGAGCACCCGTGGCTCGAAGGCCAGCGGTGGAGCCAGGTCCATCCCCGAGCGGGCCAGGCGCCGGCCGACGAGGGTGGCGTTCACCTCGGTGGCGAGAGCGCGGGCGTAGCCGAGGACGGTGGTGGCGGTGGTGGAGTCGGCCCCGTCGAGGAGCAGCTGGACGGGGGAGGCGCTCCCGCCGTCGAGGAGGCGCGCGTAGCCCTCGGGAATCACCAGGATGGCCCGGGCCACGCGCGTCTCCGTCAGCCACTCGAGGTCGGTGCCCGCCTCGGGGGTGGCCACGAGATCGAAGTAGGTCGATCGAGTGAAGGCCGCGATGAGCTCGCGGCTCGACGCGCTCCTGTCGCGGTCCTGCACCGCGAGGCGCACGTGGCGCACGTCGAAGTTCAGCGCGTAGCCGTAGAGAACGAGCATGAGCGCCGGGAGCCCGACGAGCATCAGGAGGGAGAAGGGGTCGCGGCGGACCTGCCGGATCTCCTTGACCACGACCGCCAGGAGGCGTCTCATGCCGGGCTCCCGGCCGCGTCGGCTTCGGCCCGCTCCACGTGGTGGATGAAGACGTCCTCGAGAGTGGGGAGGATGCGAGCCACCGACGTCGGGGAGTTCCCCTCCCGCGCGAGGAGGCTCTCCACCTGCTCACGACCCTTCTCGGCGTCCTCGACGACCACGTGCACCCGGGTGCCGAAGATCGAGGTCTCGAGGGCCCAGGGGGCATCACCGAGGGCCTCGAGCGCCTCGCCCACCCGTGGCGCCACCACCTCCAGGACCGCACGACCCGCGAACACCTCCTTCAGCTCGGACACCGTCCCCTCCGCGACGAGTCGGCCGGCATGGATCAAGGCGAGGCGGTGGCAGTACTCGGCCTCGTCGAGGTAGTGGGTGGTCACGAACACCGTGACCCCGTCCGCTGCCATGTCGTCGATCAGCCGCCAGAAGCGGCGGCGCGAGATGGGGTCGACGCCGCTGGTGGGCTCGTCGAGGAACACCACGCGGGGGCGGTGGAGCACGGCGCAGGCCAGGGCGAGACGCTGCTTCCAGCCGCCCGGGAGCTCGCCGGTCAGGCGGTCCTCCTTGCCCTCGAGCCCCGACATCTGGAGCGCCCAGGCCGCCCGGTCGCGGGCGTCGGCGCCTCGCAGGCCGTACACGCCCCCGAAGAAGCGGACGTTCTGGATCACGGTGAGGTCGTCGTAGAGGCTGAAGCGCTGGCTCATGTAGCCGATGCGGCGCTTCACGCCCTCGGGGTCCCGGGCCACGTCGACTCCGAGGACCCGTCCCGTGCCCGAGGTCGGGGCCAGGAGGCCGCACATCATCCGGATGGTGGTGGACTTTCCGGCCCCGTTGGCGCCGAGGAAGCCGAAGATCTCTCCCTGTTCGACGGAGAACGAGACGCGATCGACGGCCTTGAAGGCCCCGAAGTGCTTGCTGAGCTCGCGCAGCTCGATGGCGGGAGGAGTGGCTGGGTCTCTCATCTCCCCACGGCTCTTTCCAGTCCGGCGGTGGCGAGGCGGAGGGAGGCCAGGGCCTCGGTGCGGGACACCTGCGCCCTCTCGAGATCGACCTCGGCGTCCAGGAGCTCGGAGGAGGGGATGAGGCCCTCGCGGTACCGATCCGCCGCCACCCGACGGTTCTCCCGGGCGGATGCGACGGCCCGCTCGGAGACGAGGACCCGCTTCTCGGCGGTGCGCCGCTCCAGCACACGTCGTGTGACCTCCAGACGAATGCCGCGGTCGATCTCGCGGAGCTGCTGCCGCGCGGCCTCGGCCTCGGCCGTGGCCCGGGCACTGGAGGCGGAGCGGCGCCCACCGTCGAAGACGTTCCAGGTGAGGCTCACGCCGACGTCCCAGGTGTCCGTCCACTTCTCCTCCGGGGGGATGACCACGCGGTTGGGGTTGGCGTACAGGTAGCCGCCGGTGAGGGCGACCTGCGGCAGCCGCGCCCCGCGCTCCACGCCGACGATCGCGTCCGCCGCGGCGATCCGGGCCACGAGCGCCGCCCGGTCGGGGCGGGCCGACCCGGCCTCGGCGACGAGGGCCTCGACGTCCAGCTTGCCCGCCGGCACCGCCTCCAGGGGCTCCGTGGGCTCGACGCGGGTCTCTCCGGGCGCACCCAGGAGACGGCGGAGATCGGCCTCCGCGACATCGGCGGCGGCCTCGGCCTCGATCTGGTTGAGCTCCGCACGGTCGCGCTGGACCTCGACCGCGAGAACGTCATTGCGGGCGGCCATCCCGAAGCGCTCGAGGTTCCGGGCGTCCGCGAGGTGGGCCTCGAGCGCGCGAATGGCCTCGGTGAAGACGCGTGCGGCCTCCCGCGCGGAGACGAGGCTCCAGTAGGCGTGCTTCACCTCGAAGACCAGGTCGTCGCGGGCGGCCTCGCGATCGAAGCCGGCCGCCGCACGACCCTGGGCGGCGGCCTCGATCTGCCCGCCGATCCGCCCGCCGGTGTAGATCGGCCACGCGAGACCTGCCTGCAGCTGCCAGTTGTCGGGGATGTTGGGGTAGATGGTGACGAGCCGCGCCGGGACGGTGGGGTCCAGCGAGGGCTGCGCGATTCGCAGCTCAGGGACGTTGGAGCGGCGCTGGTAGCCGCCGCCGACGTCGAGGCGTGGCCAGCGCTCGGCGCGGGCCCCGCGCTCCCCGGCCTCGGCCGCGGCCGCGAGGGCCCCGAGGCGGTCGAGGCGTGGGGACGTCTGGAGTGCCTCGCTCACCGCCTCATCCACGGTCAGTCGGAGGACGGTGGGCGCGGAGACCTCCGCGAGTCCCTGGGTCGCGGGCTCGTCGGGCTCGGGCTTGGCCCCTGTGGCCTCCGCCGCGGGGGAGAGGAGGAGAAGGGCGAGAAAGGGGAGAGCGACGACGCGCGTCATGGCGACACCTCGGCGGCGGGGCCGGCCGTGGCCGCTCGGGCCCGGATCCGGCTGATGAAGACGTCCTCGAGGGACGGCGTGGTCGGGTGGCACGAGTGGACCTCGATCCCGGCCTCCCGCAGGCCGGCGGCCAGCCGGTCCGCCACCTCCCGGCCCGTCTCCGACGACGCGCCCGGGAGCGTCACGTGGATCCGCTGGCCGAAGGTGTCCACCTCGACGACCCCCGGGGCCTCGCGGAGCAGCTCCATCGCGCGGCGGCGCGGCTCGGCCACCGCTTCCACGAGCACGCCGGCCTCGCTCGCCCGCAGCGCGTCGGGGGTGTCGACGGTGAGCAGCTGGCCACCATCGAGGAAGCCGACCCGCGTGCACCGCTCGGCCTCGTCGAGGTAGGGCGTGGTGAGGAGGATGGTGAGGCCCTCCCGCCGCAGGCGGGTGAGGAGCTTCCAGAAGTCGCGGCGCGAGACGGGGTCGACGCCGGTCGTGGGCTCGTCGAGGACGAGGAGCTCGGGGGTGTGGACGAGCGTGCAGACGAGAGCGAGCTTCTGCTTCATCCCCCCGGACAGGCGGCTGGCGAGGCGGTCGCGGAAGGGTGTCATGCGGACCATCTCCAGCAGAGTGTCTCGTCGCTCCTCGTACCCGTCGACGTCGTGAATCGCGGCGAAGAACGCGATGTTCTCGTCGACGCTCAGGTCACCGTAGAGGGAGAAGCGCTGGGAGAGGTATCCCACGCGGGAGGCCAGCTGGCGCCGCTGGCGGATCGGGTCGAGGCCGCAGGTCCAGGTCCGGCCCCGGTCGGGCCCGAGGAGGCCGAGGAGGACCCGGAGCGTCGTGGTCTTGCCCGCACCATCCGGGCCGATCAGGCCGAACATCTCCCCGCGGCGGACGGTGAAGCCCACACCGTCGACGGCGGTGAGCGCGCCGTAGCGTCGGGTCAGATCCTCGATCCGCACCACGACGTCGCCGCCGGCCGGCTCCGGGCTCACGACGGGCCTCCGCCGGGATCGAGGTGCGCCTCCGCCGGCATCCCCGGCTTGAAGAGGCCGTCCTCGTTCTCGAGGGCGACCTTGATCCGGAAGACCAGCTTGACGCGCTCGTCCCGGGTCTGGACGTTCTTGGGCGTGAACTCCGCCTTGGAGGCGATGAAGGAGACCCGCCCCTTGCGTGTCTGCCCGTCGTCCGTCACGACCTCGGCCTCCTGGCCCAGGCGGATCCGGCCGAGGTCCGGCTCCGAGACGTAGGCGTTGAGCCAGGCGTGGGCGAGGCCCGTCACCACCACGATCCCGGTCCCGGGGGCCATCAGCTCGCCCTCCTCGGAGATCTTCTGGGTCACCACCCCGGCCACAGAGCTGCGGATCACGGCGTCCTCGAGATGCTGCTCGAGCCGGGCGATGCCGGCCTCCGCGGCCTGGAGGCGGGCCCGGGCGGCGTCCTTCTCCTCGGCGCGGAAGCCCGCCTCGAGGCGCCGGAGGCGCTCGCGGGCGGCGTCGACCGCGGCGGCAGAGACGTCGCGTCGGGTGAGGGCGTCGTCGCGAGCCTTGGTCGTTCCGGACCCGGCGGCGAGCAGGCCCTCCATGCGCTCGAGGTCGCGGGCGGCGCCGGCGAGGTCCGCCTCGGCCCGGGCGAGCTGGGCTCTCGCCTCGAGGACGTCTTCTTCGCGGGCCCCGGCCAGACGCAGGCGCAGCTCGGCCTGGGCCAGGGCCCGCTCGGCCTTCGCCGACTCCAGGGCGAGGCGCGTGTCTACGGTGTCGATGCGCGCGATCTCCTGCCCGGCCTCGACCACGGTGCCCTCGTCGACGGCGAGGTGCTCGAGGGTGCCCCCCACCTTGGTGGAGAGCAGGACCTCGGTGGCTTCTACGTGCCCCGAGGCGAGAATCCTCCCGTTGTCCTCTCCGTCGCCGCACCCGGCGGCGAGGAGGGCTGTGCCCAGGACGACTGCGGCGGGGCGCTTCATGAGCGCTCTCCTTTCCTCTTGCGGGTCCTTCTGTGGTCGTGGATCGTGGCCGGAGGCCCGGGGGCCAGCCCGCGGAGCGTCATCTCCTCGAGGTGACGGACGAAGGCCCGTGGTGTCGGCATCTCGAAGGGGACGTGGGCGGCGGCGCGGCGGCGCGCGGGCTCGGTGGCGAAGAAGAACCCCAGGGCGCCGACGAGGCTGAAGTGGAAGAGAAGGGGATCCACCCGGCGGAAGAGGCCCTCGCGGCCTCCCCGCTGGGCCAACCGACGGGTGACACCCATGATCTCGAGCAGATGCGGTATGACCGCGGGGTCGATGCCCTTGGCGACCGCCTCGCGGAGGAACAGGGCAGGGAAGTCGGGTCGCTCCCGCGTGAGGGCATCGAAGGCCGCGAAGAAGCGGTGGAGCCCCTCACGGGCGTCGGCGGCCCCGTCGATCGCGCGCAGCCGATCGGCCATCTCGGCGAAGCCCGATTCGAGCACGGCGACGTACAGGCCCCGCTTGCCCCCGAAGTGATAGCTGATGAGGGCCTTGTTGACGCCGGCCCGCCTGGCCAGCTCTTCGACGGAGACGCCGTCGTAGCCCTTCTCGGGGAAGAGCCGTGCCCCGGCCTCGAGCAGCGCACGCCGCGTGGCCGCCGGGTCGCGTCTCTCCCGGGTTTTCCTTCGGGACGGACGGGCCAGCGTCGTGCTCAATCTCAGGGCTCCGGATCGAGAATTAATCAAACGTACATTTAACTAATAGATCGGCCCGCCGCGAGTGTCAAGGCTTTTCTCACTAGGGTCAGGAGGGGTCAGGTCGTACTTGAATCGCCCGCGTCGAGATCGTCCTCTCTGGGGACGTCACTCGGCATTCACGACCTGACCCCTCACGGGCCGACTAGAAGCGGAGGCTCACGCCTCCCTCGAGCTCCCACTGGTTGGAGTACTGGGCGTTGCCCACCACCCAGCAGCCGCCCCACCAGGGGTCGCACCACCACCCGGCGGCGTCGGTCTTGATGTAGGTCGGCGTCCAGCGGACGCCGCCGAAGACACCGAAGCTCTGGGCCGGGTAGATCTTGACGCCCAGGCCCCAGGTCGTGGAGAAACGAGAGCTGGCGGGGACGTCCAGGGTCCGCGTCGCGCCGGTGACCCGGATCCCGCCGTAGCGCGTGGCGCCGAGGCCGCCGAGCACGTAGGGACGCACCACCGAGTCCACGTCGCCGAAGTTGTAGGCGAGGAATCCGTGGTAGTTGTCGATGTTCAAAGGCGCGACCTCGGTGGCCACGGTTCCCTTGGCCACGAGGGTGCTGTCCTGCCGGTCCCAGAGGAAGCCGACCTCGACGTTCTCGGTGAGGAAGAACCCGAGGGAGAAGCCGTAGGACTGCGAGTTGTCGGGATCCACCCGGTTGTACAGGTTGCCGTCGTCCGCCTCGAAGGTGTCCCCGCTGACGCCGTCGCTGAAGGTGTAGCCGTACCAGCCCTGCAACTCGACCCGGGGGTCCTGCGCCTGGGCGGGCACAGCCACGAGCAGCGCGAGTGGGGCAATCCATGTCATCTTCTTGAGCACGAGAGTTCTCCTCCTCCTGGATAGTCCTGTCCCTGCCGTTCCTTCGCCCGCCCGCGAGACGTCCGAGGCCCCCGGGTCCGGCGAACGGATATCCGGTATATTGAACGCCTTCACAACAGGTATTGAATACCTATCTCAACGATGGCGCCATCGCACCGGCGTGTCAAGCGCAGACGCCAGGCGGAACGGCGCAGGATCGGAGCCCCAAGGGGAACGGCGACGGCGACCGGCGTCTGGGTCGGGCCGAGGTCGACCTCCCGGCAGGAGGTCAGTAGACCAGCGGGATCTGGCTCGACAGCTCGAGGTCGATCAGGTTGTTGATGCGGTTCTCGACCTGGTAGAAGCGTGCCACGACCTTCGCCGGAAGCACCGCGAGGAACTCTTCAAGGTAGCGCTGCTTGAGAGCGTGGACCTTGCCGTCGAGGGCGACGGCGCGGGTGACGAGGTCCTTCGCCTTCTCGTCGGTCAGGGTGTCGAAGCTCGCGGCGTAGTCGGTGATGATGGCGAGGCGCTCGTCGCCCAACGCCCTGGCCTCGGCCTCGTACTTCTTGTAGACGGGCCAGAAGGCTGCTGCCTGGTCGGTGTCGAGCTCCATCGTCTTGGCGACGATGTCCGCCTTCTCCGCGCGGACGTCCTTGCGCATGAGCTCGATGATCGTCTGAACGTCCTCCTCCTCACCCTCGTGGTGATCGGGGACGGGCGCGGCGGCCAGGGCGGCCGCCGAGAGCACCATGGCGGCGAGCGTCGTCCCCGCCGGGAGAGTCTTCTTCATGTGCGTGACCTCCTGCCGGCGGCTGTTGCGGGCGCCGGCCATACCTGGATCCTAGCACGGAGAGATCGGGGGCCCCGTCGGTGGGCTTCCTGCATCACGCGGGGCGGGTATAATCCGGCCGCGGCAGAGACACCGACCATGAAGACACCGAAGAATAGCCCGGGACGAGGGTTCCGCAGCCTCACCACGCGCCTCATCGTCTGGACGGTGCTGGCCGTGGGGGCGGTGTACGCCGTCACCGTCGTCGTCTCCAACTCCCTCGCGCGGCGCATGGCCCTCGCGGCGGCGGAGCGCGAGACGGTCAACGAGATCGACTCGCTCGCCGGCCGGGTGCAGGACGTCCTTCACGCGGTCGAGGAGCGGACGATCGTCCTGGCCGAGGCGCTGGAGACACTGGACCCGGACGACGAGGGCCTCGACCGCCTCCTGCGGCGTTTCGTACCCGGCGACCCCGAGGTCTACGGGGCGGCGGTCGCGTTCGAGCCGAAGGCCGGCCGACGGCGCGTTCACTACTACCACCGCCGGCCCGATCGTCCCGACGAGGTCGTCTCCGCCGACCTCGCCGCCGACGACTACCGCTACTGGGAGCAGGAGTGGTACGTCGAGCCGGTGCGCAGCGGGAAGGCCCGCTGGTCCGAGCCGTACCGTGACGTGGGCGGCGGCGAGGTGGCCATGGTCACCTGGTCGGTCCCCGTACGAGGGCCCGCCGGGGCGATCGTGGGGGTCGCCACCGCCGACCTGCGGCTGCGGTGGCTCGACGCCCTCGTGCGGGACGTGGAGCTGGGACGGTCCGGCATGGCGCTCATCGTGTCCCGCTCGCAGCGCATCATCGCCGCCTCCGACCGCAGCGGCCGGGGAGGGATCGAGGCCTCGGAGCAGGTGCTGGCCGGGGCCAGCCTCGAGGTCCGCGCGCGGTTCCAGCCCATCGTCGAGCGGATGCTGGCGGGCGAGTCGGGCTTCGAGGCCGTGGAGGTGGACAGCCGTCGCTACCGTCTCACCTTCCGTCCCATCGGATACGCGGGCTGGTCGATGGCGGTGCTCTACCCCGAGGACGAGCTGTTCGAGGAGGTCGGCTGGCTGCGCACGGTCCAGGCCGGGCTGTCCCTCGGCGGGCTCGGCCTCCTCATCCTCGTGATCGTGCTCCTGACCCGGCGCCTGACCCGGCCCCTGGGCGCGCTCGCCGGGAGCGCGGACGACATGGCCACCGGCAACCTGGACGCCGCGCTGCCCGCCGTGGAGACGCGGGACGAGATCGGGAGGTTGACCCGGGCGTTCCACCACATGCGGGACTCCCTCAAGACCTACATCCGAGACCTCAAGGAAACGACCGTGGCCAAGGAGCGCCTGGAGAGCGAGCTGAAGGTCGCCCGGCGCATCCAGGCCGACATGCTCCCGAAGGGAACGGCCGGGGGACCGGACCAGGGCTACGAGCTGGCGGCCCGTCTCGAGCCGGCGCGCGCGGTCGGGGGCGACCTCTTCAACTACTTCCGCGACGGCCAGCGCCTCTTCTTTCTCGTGGGCGACGTGTCGGGCAAGGGCGTGCCCGCCGCGCTCTTCATGGCCCGCACCAAGACGCTCTTCGAGGCAGTGGCGTCGCGGGAAGCCGATCCCGGGGTGGTCCTCGCGGCGGCGAACCACAACCTGTGCACGGACAACGATGCCGGGATGTTCGTGACCGCGGTCTGCGGCGTGCTCGATCTGACCACCGGCGATCTCACCTTCGCCCTCGCCGGGCACGACCCGCCGGTCCTGCTCCCGGCCGAGGGCGACCCCGAGCCCCTGCAGGTCGAGGGAGGGCGGGTGCTCGGCTTGATCGAAGGGTCGGACTATCCGGTCAACCGACTGCGCCTGGGCCACCGCGACGCCCTGGTCATGTTCACCGACGGGGTCTCCGAGGCCCAGGACGTCGAAGGGGGCTTCTTCGAGATCGATCGCATCGTGCGAGACCGTGGGCAGCACCGCCACGAGGACGCCGTGGCCCTGACCGAGGCCTCCTCGCGGGAGGTGCGGGCCTTCGCCGGAGAGGCCCCCCAGTCCGACGACATCACGCTGTTGACCCTGCGGTACCTCTCTGCCCCCGCCTGAGCCCGGGCCCCACTCTCGAAGGCCCGCGCGCGCCAGCGCGCTTGAACTGCCCAGCCGCATGAGGGTACTCTCAGCGCGTTTCCCGGAGGCTTCCCAAAGACCCCGATGTCCACGACTGCAACGGCCGCGGGCCCCCGCTACGAGGTGGAGCAGGACCCCGCGTCCGGGACCCTGCGTCTCCGGCTGAGCGGGACCTGGACGATCGACCGGGGGCTTCCCGCGGGCCAGCGAGCTCGTCCCGCTCGTCCGGTCCCTGCCCCGGGGCTCCCGTCTCGTCCTCGAGGACGCCGGCATCGGCCACTGGGACAGCCTCCTCGTGGCCTTCGTGCGGACCGCCCTCCTCATCGCGGCGGACGGCGGCGTGGGGGTGGACGCCTCCGCACTGCCCGAGGGGGCGCGGAAGCTGATCGACCTCGCGGCGGCGGTGCCGCCGAAGGGCGACGACCGCCGTCCCGAGGACGACGCCCTCAGCGCGCGCGTGGGCGGCATCGCCCTCGGGGCCTGGGAGACGGCCTCCGACGCCACGGAGTTCCTCGGGGAGGTCGTCGTGGCGTTCGGCACCTTCCTGAGGGGGCGGGCACGATTCCGGCGCGCCGACCTGATGCACGCGGTGGAGAGCGCGGGGGTGGGGGCCCTGGGGATCGTGGCCCTCATCAACTTCCTGGTAGGGGCGGTGCTGGCCTTCGTGGGGGCGGTGCAGCTCGAGCAGTTCGGGGCCGCGATCTACGTGGCCAATCTGGTGGGGATCGCGGTGGCCCGCGTGCTCGGGGCCCTCATGACCGGGATCGTGATGTCGGGAAGGACGGGGGCCGCCTTTGCCGCGACCCTGGGCACGATGAACGTGAACGAGGAGACCGACGCGCTGGAGACGATGGGCCTGAAGCCGGTCGAGTTCCTCGTCCTGCCGCGGGTCCTCGCCACCACCCTGATGCTGCCGGCCCTCACCGCCTACGCCATCCTCATGGGGATGTTGGGGGGGATGTTCGTCGCGGTGACGCTCCTCCGCATCGGGGCCATGCAGTACCTCGCACAGACGCAGAGCACCCTGGACATGAGGCAGGTGGTGATCGGCCTCTCCATGGGTCTGGCCTTCGGGGTGGTGGTCGCGCTGACCGGCTGCTACTACGGCCTGCGCTGCGGGCGCAGCTCGGCCGCAGTGGGCGAGGCGACCACGAAGGCGGTGGTCTCCTCGATCGTGCTGGTCGTCGTCGTGACCGCGGTCTTCACCGTGGTCCTCTACGCGGTGGGGATCTGATGGACACGAGTCGGGCGGCGAGCCTGCAGATCGAGGTCCAGAGCCTGACGATGGCGTTCGGCAGCCACGTGGTCCAGCGGGACGTCAGCTTCGACGTCCGTCCCGGCGAGGTCTTCGTCATCATGGGGGACAGCGGGTGTGGCAAGAGCACCCTGATGCGCCACATGATCGGGCTGCACCGGCCCGCGGCAGGGCGCGTGCTCTACCGGGGCGAGGACTTCTGGAGCGCCGACGAGGGCGAGCAGGAGCGGCTCCAGCGCGGCTTCGGGGTCCTGTACCAGACCGCGGCCCTCTGGAGCTCGATGACGCTCGTCGAGAACGTGTCCATGCCCCTCCAGGAGTACTCCGCCCTCGATCCGGGCGAGGTCCGGGAGGTGGCGAAGCTCAAGCTCGCTCTCGTCGGCCTCGCCGGGTTCGAGGAGTACTACCCCTCCGAGATCAGCGGGGGCATGCGCAAGCGCGCGGGCCTGGCCCGGGCCATGGCCCTCGATCCCGAGATTCTCTACTTCGACGAGCCGTCGGCCGGGCTCGATCCCCTCAGCTCACGCCGTCTCGACGACCTGATCCTCGAGCTGCGCGACAGCCTGGGGACCACCATCGTGCTCGTGACCCACGAGCTGCCCAGCATCTTCGAGCTGGGCGACAACGCCGTCTTTCTCGACGCGGAGCGCAAGACCATGATTGCCCAGGGGAGACCCAGTGAACTCAAGGACAGTCCCGAGCCCAAGGTCCGGGCGTTCATGAGCCGGGGGCGGCTATGAGCGCGAAGACCCACCCCCGCCTGGTCGGGGCCTTCGTCCTCGGGGCGATCGCCCTGGTGCTGATGGCGATCATGTACCTGAGCTCCGGGGGGTGGTTCCAGGACCGGGACCGCTTCGTCGTCTTCTTCCCCGGGTCGGTCAAGGGGCTGCAGGCCGGCTCGGAGGTCACGTTTCGCGGCGTCCGCGTCGGGGAGGTGATCGAGGTGAGCGCCTTCCTGACCGGGCTGCCTGACAACCCCATCCAGATCGAGGTCGTCTGTGAGTTCTATGGTGACATAGTCGAGGTCCCGGATGGCGTCGAGTCCCCGTATGCCGGCCTCGACCAGGAGGACTCGGTCGCCCTCCTCATCGAGCAGGGAGTCCGGGCCCGCATGATGAGCGCGAGCCTGCTCACCGGCCAGAAGTACATCGAGCTGGACTTCATGCCCGACGAGCCGGCGCGTTTGGCCGGCCTGAGCCGTCGCTATCCCGAGATCCCGACCACCCCCACCGCCATGGAGAAGGTGGGGGAGCGCATCGAGGCCTTGATGAACAAGCTCGCCGAGGTGCCGCTCGACCAGGTCGTCGAGAATGTGCAGCAGGCGATCCGAGCCGCGCGCGAGCTGCTGGAGTCGCCCGAGCTGAAGGGGGCGTTCGAGAGCGTGCAGAGCGGGGCCCAGTCGATCGAGCCCACGCTCGCCGAGGCCCGGAAGACGCTCCAGTCGGCCCGCGAGACGATCGAGAGGATCGGGAACGAGACCGAGGGCCTCGGTAACGACGTGAGCCAGACCCTCGGCGAGCTGCGAGACCGCCTCGCCCGGACCGAGAAGACCTTTGAGGCGCTCGAGGCGACGCTGCGGGGGACCGACGACGCGCGGATGGACGTCTCGGCCACGCTCGTGGAGCTCGAGCAGGCGCTCAAGTCGTTCCGCAACCTGGCGGAGTACATCCAGACGCATCCGGAGGCCCTCCTTCAGGGCAAGGAGAAGAAGTGATGCGGACCCGGTTCTGTGCAACTCTCGGTCTCGTCGCGCTCTTCCTGGCGACGGCGGCGTGCGTCTCGTTGAAGCGCACCCCGGAGGCCCGGTTCTTCGTCCTCCAGTCCCAGGTCGAGCCTCGCCCGCTGTCGGGGGGCGAGACGGTGGCAGGCATCGTGGGCGTCGAGGGGGCGCGCCTGCCCGGCCACCTCGAGCGGCCCCAGATCGTCACCTGGACGGCTCCCAACGAGCTGCAGGTCGACGAGTTCCTCCGTTGGGCGGAGCCCCTCGACGCCGGCTTCACGCGCACCCTCGCCGAGGACCTCGCCGCGCTCCTTCCCGACCACCAGGTCGTTCTGCGGCCGTGGCCGGGGGACACCGCCACCCGCTGCCGGGTCCTGGTGTCGATCGGCGAGTTCGGGCTGCAGCGGGACGGCCTGGTCCGGCTCGAGGGACGGTGGTCTCTGCTGCCGGACCGAGGGGGCCTCGCCCTCCTCCAGCGGCCGGTGAGCCTGCAGAGAGGTCCGCTGGCGAGCGCCGGGGACGGAGCGCCGCCCGCGACCGGCGTCGACCTGATGAGCGAGCTGGTGGCGGACCTGAGCCGGCAGATCGCCGACGCGATCCGGGCCCTCCCGCCTCCCGAGATGGATCATCCCGCCGCCCTCGAGGAAGAGTCGGTCGAATCGGCGGACGTCGAAAGCCGCTAGCCGCGTCCCGAGGCACCGGCGCGGAATGGGAGCGGACACGGAACGATGATCTCGAAGCTGGGCGATCGCGAGAGGCTGCACCGGGTCTTCATCCTGATCCTCGCGGTGGTCGTCTCCCTGGTCTTCTTCTTCATGATCCGTGGCTTCATCGTCACGGTCCTGATGGCCGCCATCCTCTCGGGCCTGGCCTTTCCCCTGTACCGTCGTCTGCAGCGCCGGGTCCGGGGCCACGAGGCCGTGGCGGCGGTCCTGACCCTGCTCACCCTGCTGGTCGTCGTCGTCCTTCCCCTGGTGGCCTTCATGGGCATCGTGGCCACCGAAGCGGTGTCCATCAGCCAGTCGGTCACCCCGTGGGTGCGGGACCACCTGCGGGAGCCGGGTGAGATCAGCCGGCTCCTCGAGCGCATCCCCTACGCCGCCCAGATACAGGAGCACGTCGAGGCCTACAGCGCCCAGATCATCGAGAAGCTCGGGCAGCTGGCGGGCCGGGTGAGCTCGTTCCTGGTGAACAGCCTGTCGGCCGCCACGAAGGGGACCGTCGGCTTCCTGTTCCAGCTCTTCGTGATGATCTATGCCATGTTCTTCTTCCTGGTCGGAGGGCGCGGGGCGCTGGACAAGGCGATGGCCTACGTGCCGCTCCCGGAGAGCGACAAGGAGCTCCTCCTCGACAAGTTCGTCTCCGTGGCCCGGGCGACTCTCAAGGGCACCTTCGTCGTCGGTCTCGTCCAGGGCGGGCTGGCCGGCCTGGCCTTCGCCGTCGTCGGCATCCAGGGGGCGGCCTTCTGGGGCACGATCATGGTCGTCCTCTCCGTCATCCCCGGGATCGGGACCGCGCTCATCTGGGTCCCCGCCGTGGTCTACCTCTTCGCCGTCGGCAAGACGGCCTCCGCCATCGGCCTCGCCGCCTGGTGCGCCGTCGTCGTGGGGACGGTGGACAACTTCCTCCGCCCGAAGCTGGTGGGAGCGGACACCAAGATGCCCGACCTGCTGATCCTGCTGAGCACCTTCGGCGGGTTGTCGATGTTCGGCGCGGTGGGCCTGGTTCTCGGCCCGATCATCGCGGCGCTGTTCATCGCGGTATGGCAGATCTACGGAGAGGCCTTCGGCGAGCTTCTGGGTACGGACGCTCCCGCCGCCGAGGGTGGCGAGCCGGGAGAGTCCGGATCGGCCTGATTCCCGTTCCCGTTGCCCTGCCTTGAGGGTGCGGCGCGCGTGTGGGAGCATGATGGTTCGGAGGTTCCTCACATGAGTTCAGGGCGTCGGCGGGTCGTGCTGTTGGTGATCCTGTCTCTCGTCGTGTCCGCGTGCTCGGGTCTGCGGCTGTCGCCGGTGACGGCCGAGCCCACGAGCCACTGGATCCCCGGCAAGTTCGTCTGGCACGACCTGATCACCCACGACGTCTCGGCGGTGAAGCTGTTCTACGCCGGGGTCTTCGGCTGGAGGTTCGAGGATCTGCCCGGCACCGACCGCTACACCCTGATCCGCCACGACGGCCGGATGATCGGGGGCATCGTCTACAGCGACCGCAAGGTGGACGGGAAGCCGGTCTCGCAGTGGGTGAGCCTGATGTCCGTCCCCGACGTCGACCAGGCGGTGGACCGCGTCCGCGAGGTCGGAGGCCGGGTCTACGCCGGGCCCCGCGACATCGATGACCGCGGACGGCTGGCGATCGTCGGTGACCCCGAGGGAGCGGTGTTCGGTGTGGTCCGGGCGACGGGCGGGGACCCTCCCGATCGCGAGGCCGAGATCGGCGAGTGGCTGTGGACCGAGCTGTGGAGCGACGACCGGGAGGCGGCGGGCAAGGTCTACTCGACACTGGCCGGTTACGAGCTGGACACCCGGGAGACGGTGGCGGGGAAGCCCTACCACGTCTTCCGGCGTGACGGCGCGCCGCGGGCTGGCCTCCTCCTGAACCCGTTTCCCGAGGAGGTCACCCCGCTCTGGCTGCCCTATGTCCGAGTGGCGAACCCGGCGGCGGTGGTGGCGAAGGTCGAGGGGCTCGGGGGGCAGGTGCTCGTCCAGCCGGACCCGAAGCACCGTCAGGGCACCGTGGCCATCATCGCCGATCCCACTGGCGCCGAGGTGGCGGTCCAGAAGTGGCCGATCGAAGGGGCGGGGGCCGACGATGACGACTGAGCCGCGGGCGCGGCCGGAGGTGACGAAGGTGAAGAAGGCGATCCGGATCGCGACGTGGCTCGTGCTGCTGGCCGCGGGCCTGTTCACCTCGGCCTGCCAGGGCACGAGCCTCTACACCGGGGTGGACTCCAACGGCGGCTGGAACGCCCCGGTCTCGCGGGGCATGGGCGGCGGTGGGATCACGGGCTATCCGTTCTAGCGCCGCTCCTTGGTGAGGTCCGGTCTTGCCCCCTGCCTGCGCTGACCGGGCCGACGACCGCACGACGCGAGACCTGACCTCGTCCGTCGTGCCCGGGGTGGGTGGGTGAGCGGCTCGGAGACGGCACCGAACGAGGTCGAGTCGAGGGCGTCAGCTGCTCCCGCACCCCGACGACGTCGCTGGTGGCGTCGGGTCCTGTGGACCCTCGTCGTCCTGCTGGTCCTCTTCGTCGTCCTGCACACTCCTCCGGTCAAGCACCTCGTCGCCACCGCTCTCGTCCGCCTGGGCGGCGGCGCCCTGGGAGCGGAGGTGGGGCTCGAGCGCCTCGACTACCGGCTCTGGGCGGGGGAGGTGTCGCTGGAGGGTGTCGCGGTTCGTGGGCCCCGGCTGGAGATCACGTGTGCGCGGGCCGGGGTGGACCTCGACCTGGGGACCGGCCTGCGCGTTCAGGTCGAGGCGCCGCGTGTGGTCGTCACGGAGGGCCCGGAGACGGCCGAACCCGAGCCGCCTTCTCTGCCTTCCCGCCCCTGGGCGATCCTCGGGCGCTTGCACGAGGTCGAGCTGAGCGGGGGCTCCCTCGAGCTCCGCACCGCCGACGGCACCCCCTGGCTGCGTCTCGAGGGCCTGGAGGCGCAGGTCGAAGCGCGCGGAGGCGGCGCGGGCGGCTCCGTGCGTGTTGCCCAGGCGGGCCTCGGATGGCCGGGGGCGGGGATCCGGGTCGAGGGCGTGAGCGCCGAGGCGGGGTTCGAGGTGGAGGCGGGCACCGGCGCGTTTCGGGTTCTCGGCGGCGAGATCGTCTCGGAGGGGGCGACCCTCGAGGGACGGGGCCGCCTGCGGCAGATCGGCCCGATCCTGGCCGACGCCGAGGGCGGGGGGCGGATCGACGCCGGGCTCCTCCAGAAGCTGGCGCCGGGGCTCGAGCTCGAGGGGCGTCTCGACGCCCGGGTGTCCTTCGAGAAGGACACCGCCGGCGCCCACGGCTCACTCGGGGTGGAGGTCGCGGACTTCGCGGCCTACGATGTCGGCCCCTGGTCGGGCTCCCTGCGCGGCACTCTGGACGACCGACGCCTTCAGATCGACTCGGTGACCCTGTCCGGCTACCGCGGCCGAGCGGAGGCGACTGGGGCAGTGTCCCTCGGCGACGGGCCCACCGGGCTCGACCTTCGGGCCTTCGGCCTCGACGTGAAGGCGCTGGTGGGGACCTTCGCCGAGTCCCCCCACCGCTCGCGTCCCTCGTGGACGGCGAGCTCCGGCTCGACCTGCAGGACTGGGAGATGGACACCCTCGCCGGGGGCGGACGGCTGTCGTTCCGCCCGGGTGAAGGCGACGGCTGGCCGATCTCCGGTCCGGTGCAGGTCGGTATCGACGACCGACACGTGTCCTTCGTGGCCGACGGGATGCGTGTCCGTTCGGCGCGGGTGGCGACGGACGGCTCGTTCTCCTTCGATCAGGACGTCGACCTACGCTACTTCCTGCGTCTTCCGGAGCTCAGCGGGGTCCCCGAGCTCTTGGCCGACGTGGGCGTGGACTTGCCTGCGCTGGCGCTCACCGGCGGCGCGGAGATGGGCGGCGAAGTCGTGGGACGGCTTCCCGACTGGCGGGCCACCGCCCGTGTCGCGAGCGAGGGACTGAGCGTCGAGGAGGTCGACCTCGGCCTCGAGGGAGCGCTGGGGATCACGGCGGCCGGGATCGCGATCGAATCGCTGGAGGCGGAGGGCGTGGACGGATCGCTGACCGTCGCCGGCTTCGTTCCCCTCGAAGAGGCGGGCTCGTGGAGCGTCGACGCGACGGTCGCGCGGCTGCGGCTCACCGATGCCCTGGGCCTCCACGGGGTGCCGGTGCCGGTCACCGCGCGCGGGCGCGTTCGCGTGGACGGGCCGAGCGGAGATGCGACCGCGCGCTTCGAGGCCGAGGCTCGGGCGGAGCCCGTCTCGACGAGTCGTCCCGCGCCGGCTGTCGACGAGGGGAGGAGCCCGCTGGAGGAGGACGCGCCCGTCGACGGGGCGGACGATCCCGACGGGCTCCCGGAGCCAGAGGCCGCGACGCTGCGCCTCGCGGGGACGGCCAGCGGCCATCGCGTGGCCGTGGACGAGCTCACGGTCGCCCTGGGCGGCGGGGTTTTGGAGGGTTCGGGCTCATGGAGCCTCGACGACGGCTCGGTCAACGGGATCGCTCGGATCGCCGATGTCCGACTGGGCCGGCTCCCGTGGCTCCCGGGGGGCACCACGCTCGACGGGCTCGGCTCGACGCTGTCCGCGGAGGCCAACCTTTCGGGAACGCAGGAAGCCCCCGTGGGTCGCGCGCGGATGGTCGTCGCGGAGACGCGCTACCGCGCGCAGACGTACCGCGACCTCACGCTCGAGGCGACCCTGGACGGGGCCGAGGCGCGCCTGGTCGGCCGCATCGGGGAGGAGCCGCTGCTCGAGGGGCGTGTCGCCTTCGAGGACCGCTGGCCGCTTCACCTCGACCTGGAGCTGGCGGCCCTGCCCCTGACCCGGCTCCTCCGGTCCTTGCCGGCGCTGGCCCGGGTCGAGGCGACGCTCGCCCTCGCGGGACGAGGCCTCGCTCGACGTGCTCCTCCGCGCGCCCGGCGAGGCACGCTACGAGGTCCGGGCCGATGCCCTCGAGATGGACCTCGGAGCCGGCGGCTCGTCCGCGGGCGCCTTCGTGGTGGCCGGGGACTCGCGGGTCGTCGCCGTCCGCGGGTTCGATCTTCGGTCCGGGGGCGCCCGGCTTCGGGCCGAGGGAGAGCTGGGCCTCGCGTCCGACGCCACCTCTCCCATGACCGTGCGCGGCGACATTCCCCTGGCTGAGCTGGCCTTCCTCCTGCCCGACACGGAGCTCGAGGGAGACGCCGCCGTCGACCTCCGGCTCGGGGGACGCCTCACCGAGCTGGAGGTCGACGGCGAGATGAGCCTCGTGGGCCGCGGGCACATCGGTGCGGTGCGCCTGGAGGAGATGGAGCTCGCGGCCGCGGCCCGCGCGGGGGTGCTGACGCTCTCCCGGGCGCGCGTCCTGGCCGCGGGCGGGGAGCTGTCGGCAACGGGAAGCCTGCCCGTGGGCCCGCGTGCGCAGGGGGTTCAGACGCTCGAGCTGCAGGTGCAGGGTGTCGACCCCGGGACGTTTCTGTCCGTCGAGCCCGGCGACCCCCGTCTGGTGGCCCCCCTGGACATGTCGGCCCGGGTGCGGGCCACCGGACTCGCTGTCGACGCGATCGCGGCGGAAGGCGAGATCACGAGCTGGTCGGTCGACGCCGGGAAGGAGACGCTGGCCCTGGAAAAGCCTGCTCGATGGCGATTCGCCGAAGGGCGGCTGACCCTCGACGATCTGCGTCTTCGCGGCAGCCAGGCCCACCTCGGGGTGGAGGGGGAGTGGACCCCGGGCGAGGCCGTCCGCCTTCACCTGAGCGGCGAGTCGGACCTGGCGCTGCTCGACCCCCTGCTGGGGGGAGACCTGCGGCTGTCGGGACCCGGGCGGGTGGACCTCACCGCGCGCGGGACGGCCGGCAAACTGGTCCTCGAGGGCGGGGCGAGCCTCGAAGGCATCCGGGCCGTCCTGCGGGAGCCTCCCCTCGTGGTGTCCGACCTGACGGGGTCCCTCGAGGCGCGAGGGAGTGCGCTGGCGCTCGAAGCCAGCGGGCGAGTCGGCGACGGCGCCCTGCGCGTGGCGGGGACGGTGATCCCGACGCGCGACGGGCCCGAGGTGGACGTCGCCCTCGACGCCGAGCGCGTCCCCCTCGTGTATCCGGAGGGGCTGCGCAGCCGGTCCTCGGGGCGGGTCCGGCTCACGGGGCAGAAGAGCCGGTACCGCCTCGAGGGTGACGTCACCGTCCACCGTGCCCTCTTCGACCGTGAGACGGACCTGGCGAGCCAGTCGCTGGACAGCCTGGGGGCCGAGCTGAAGGCCCTCGACGGGCGGGGGTCGATCCTGGAGCGTGTCCAGCTCGACGTGCGCGTCCGGCTCGCCGAGGGCCTCCGCATCCAGAACCGGCAGGCGCAGCTCGTCGTGGACGGCGCGGTGACCGTGGGCGGTGATCTCCTCACCCCCGAGACGCGCGGCTCGGTGTCGCTCCGCGAAGGAGGGACGGTGAGGCTGTCGCGGGCGACCCTGCGCCTGTCGGAGGGGCGGGTGGACCTGGCCGGCTACCCCTCGCAGCCCCTGGAGATCGACGTCTCGGGCCGGACCCAGGTCACCGGCGTCCAGATCGAGGTCGGGCTGGCCGGTCCCCTGGACGATCTCCGGACGAGCCTCTCCTCCCCGAACCGCTCCGACCTGACCCAGGGGGACCTCGCCACGCTCATCCTGACCGGCCGCACGGCCAAGGCGGCCGCCGACGAGAGCGGAGCCATCGTCGCCGAGGAGGTGGCGGCCGCCCTGGGCTCCGCCCTCAACCAGCGCCTCGGCGGAGCGATCTTCATCGACGTCTCGAGGGACGAGTCCCTCATCGTCCAGGACACCGACCCTACCCAGCGCTTCAACGTTGGGATCCCGATCGGGGAGCGGCTCTACGTCATCCACTCCCAAGCCCTGGACCGCAGCGGGGTCCGGTGGATCCTGGACTTTCGCCCCACCGGGCAGTTCCGGGTGCGGGTGATCAGCGACTCGGACGACACCGGGGCGATCGAGGTGAGCCACGGCCTCGACTTCGATCTGTGGTCGCGGGGACGGCGGAGCCGTCCGGAGCGACCCCCTCGGCCCCGGGTGCGCGAGGTCCGCGTGGAGGGTGTCGCCGGAGACGGCGCGGCCCAGCTTCGCCGGAGCGCGAAGCTGGGGCCCGGCGACGAGTTCGACTTCTTCGAGGGCGACGAGGCCGCGCGGCGCCTCCAGGAGCACCTGGTCGGCGAGGGCTACCGGGCGGCCCGGGTCGAGGCCGTCGAGGAGCCGGCCGGCGTGGGGAGGGTCGACGTCGTCTTCAGGGTCGAGCGCGGTCCGCGCATCGAGGTGAGCTGGGCGGGTGACGACCCGGGCCGCAAGCTGAAGAGGCGCTTCGCGGAGGCCTGGGACGCCTACCTGTCCCTGGAGGAGACCGCGGCCCGTCGGGCCCGCGAGCTCCGGAACGAGCTGCGCGCCCAGCGCTACTACCAGGCGGCGGTCTCGGCGGAGGTGGACGCCACGGACGACCTCGCGCGGGTCACCTTCGACGTCCAGCGGGGGCCCCGCGGCCAGGGGGTGGACCTGGAGTTCGAGGGGAACGCCACGTTGTCCGATGAGTCCCTGGCCGCCGTGCTCCCGGCCCGCGACGAGGCCGCCTTCTTCGCCCTCCTCGAGCCCGGGGGAGCGACCCGGCTCGACACCGCCCTGCGCACCGCCGGGGCCCGGGCCGGGTTTCTCTCCCTCTCGGTGCGCCAGCCCCGCGCGGCCTTCGAGCCGGTGCCCGGACGGCTCCGGGTCGCCATCCCGATCGACGAAGGGGATCGGGCAGAGCTGGTCCGCCTCGACCTTCCCGGGGAGATCGCGAGCCTCGAGGGCGAGGGGGCGCCGCGCCCGGACCTGGAGCTGCGCGTCGGCGAGCCGTTCCGGATCGACGCCTACGTGGACGACCGCGGCACCCTGGCCCGCTGGTTCCGCGACCAGGGCTTCCCGGACGTGCGCCTGGCTGGGATCCTCGACCCGGTTCCCGGCGGCCTCGCCGTGCGCTTCGAGGCGGACACCGGTCCCCGTCCCCGGGTGGGGGCGATCCGTCAGGCCGGGGACGCGAAGACGCGTCCGAGCGTGGTGGACCGCGCGATGACGCTGGACCCGGGCGACCTGATCCGGCCCGAGGACCTGGCCACGAGCCGAGACCACCTCTCCGAGACCCGGGTCTTCCGCTCCGTCGATGTCCGGGCGGAGGCGACCGGGGATGCCGGGATCCGCGACCTGGTCGTGGACCTCGCGGAGCGGCCGGACCTCAACGTTGAGTACAAGGTCCGATACGAGACCGGCACCAGCCGGGAGACGCCCGAGGAGTCGAGCACCGAGGAGTCCCGGGGGTTCCAGTTCGGCGCCGGCATCGAGGCCGTCAATCCCTTCGGGCGGGCGCATCGCTACAGCGTGTACGGCCTCGCCGGCAAGCGGCGCCAGCTCTTCGGGGCCACCTTCGACGCTCAGACATTCTTCGGCCAGCGGTGGCGGACGCAGGTCTTCCTCTTCGACGACAACGACCGGGACTTCGAGACCAGCGGTCTCACGCAGCGGATCAGGGGCGTCGCCTTCCAGCAGACCAGGAGGTGGAGGAGCGGCCTCACCGGGCGGCGCTGGCACGACCGGCTGCGCATGCAATGGGGGTACGCCTTTCGGCGCATCGGCTACTTCGACCCGGAGACCGGCGGCGATCTCGCCGGGGACCGGGCCGGGGTGTCGAACGCGCTGATCGGGGACAGCCGCGACAGCGTCACGGACCCCCACCGCGGCCTCTTCTGGACCGTGACCATTGAACCCAATCTCGAGGCCCTGGGGTCCGAGAAGGACTTCGTGCGCCTCTACGGCCAGGTCTTCGCCTACCTTCCCCTGGGCGCGAAGGTGGTCTGGGCCCAGGGGCTGCGCGTGGGCACGGTGCCCGGGGACGACCCGCTCTTTCTGCTCGACCGGCGCTTCAGGGCCGGGGGCGCCACCACCGTCCGGGGGTTCGCGGAGAACGGCCTCGGTCCCCGGTACCAGGACCTTCCGATCGGCGGGCAGGCGCTGCTCGTCTTCAACCAGGAGCTGCGCTTCCCGATCTGGAAGCAGGTGCAGGGCGGCGTCTTCTACGACGCCGGCAACGTCTGGGAGCTGTCCCGCGAGCTGGACCTCGGGAGCCTGCGCGACAACGTCGGGGCGGGGCTGCGGATCCTGTTCCCCTTCGGCCCGGTCCGCCTCGACTGGGCCTGGGTCCTCGACCCGCGGGAGGGAGAGCAGCGCAGCCGCTGGCACTTCGCCCTCGGCCACGCCTTCTGAGGAGCCCCTACTCGTTTAATGACCCTGCCGTGGTCGGCGGTCCCCATCTCGCCTCCTGAGGGCGAGCCGAGGACCGTGCCTACTACTTCCGTACCAGGCCCTGCTTCTTCATCTCCTTGGCCGCGGTCTTGACCAGGTCCTTGATGAACTTCTGGGCCGTATCGGGATTCGTGGTGTCGCTCATGCCCGCCCAGATGAGCTTGTCCGTGCGGAGGTCGTAGATCAGCGTCTCGACCTGGACCTTCTCGTCGATCTGAATGTTGCCCGCGCTGTAGGTGGTGCCCCAGCCGAAGGTGTAGTAGCCGCCGTAGAAGCCGCCATAGTAGGGCATGGTGTAGATCGGGACGGCAGTGACCGTCGGGCCGGAGCCGCGGAGCTCCTTCTCCTGGCCGGCCACGCGCATGACGATGGCGTACACGGCGCCGGTCTTCTCGATGTAGGGCCGGGCCTTGTCCTTGTCCTGGACGACGCTCCTCGGGATCACGGTGTAGGCGGGGATGGCCTCGACGCCGCGCTTGCCGAGCTCCTGGGCCAGAGCAGCCTCGGCCCCGTTGCGGCTTTCCTCGTGGGCGGTCATGACCATGGCCAGGACCTTGTCACCCTCTCCGAGGGTGATGCTCGTGGCCTCGGGGGCCTTCCAGGCGGTCCTGAACTTCGTGGATCCCCAGGCCGGAATGGCCGGGACGCTGGCCACGAACGCCACGGCGACGAGCGCGGCTTTCACGGAGCGAGACATGAGCGACTCCTTCCCCGTCCGGAAGTACCCCGTCCGGAAGAATCACGCGGGACGAGAGAATCACCCGCCCGCGCCCGGAGGCACGGGCGAGAGAGCCGGGGCGACTCCTACGGGAGAAGGCCCTGCTTCTTCATCTCCTTGGCGGCCTCGTCGACCAGCTCCTTGATCATGCTCTCGGCCTTCGAGGGATTGACGGTGGAGCTCTGGCCGGCCCAGATCAGCTTGTCGGCCTTCAGGTCGTAGACCAGGGTCTCGACGTTCACGATCGTGTCCGTCCGCAGGTAGCCCGGGCTATAGGCCCCGCCCCAGCCGTAGCCGTAGAACCCCCCGTAGAAGCCGCCGTAGCCGCCCCAGCCGGGACCGTACATCCCCGGGTACGTCCCCATTCCGCCGGAGCCGCTGACCTCCTTCTCCTTGCCGGTGGCGCGCATGACGACGGCGTAGACGGCGCCCGACTTGTCGATGTAGGGCTTGGCCTTGCTCTGGTCCTGGACGGCGTCGTCCGGGATCACGGTGTAGGCGGGCACGCCCTCGGCGCCGTTCCGGCTGAGCTCGGCGGCCAGCGCCGCCTCGGCCCCGCGCCGGGTGGCCTCGTTCGGGCTGATGACCATCGCGAGGACCTTCTCACCCGCTTCGACCTTGATGGGCTGGGCGTCGGGTGCCTTCCAGGCGGTGTTGTAGGACGTGGAGCTGCAGCCCGACAGGGCCACGGCGCCGGCCGCGACGAACGCGGCCATCACGGTGCGAGACATCTCTTTCTCCTCCTTGGCCCGGGCCCGACGAGCGGACCCGAAACCTGCCCCACCGGGGCGTATCACTAGTGCGTGAGCTCGTGACGGCCGAAGGCTTCTTTGCCGTTAAACCATGATCCTAACAAGACAGCGATCCCCCCGCAACGGATTGGCCTGGTTTCGTCGAGGTTTGACCTATTTTTTCTTGTCCCAGTTCCAGGCCTTCACGCCGATCAGCCTCTGCGGGCCCGTGGAATGAGGCAGGGTCTCGATGACCAGCTTCCCTTCCTCGTCGAACTCCACCCGGGCCGCGGGGATGACCATGCCCTCGCCGGTGCCCTTCTCGTCGAGCTTGAACTCGGCGACGCCGAAGCGGTATTCCATCGAGCGCGTGTTCTCGTGGGCCTCGAAGAAGGCAATGGGCCGGTCGGTGACCACGCGCACGACCGTCCCCGTCGCGGTCTCGAACTTGGTCGCGATGGCGACCTTCCACGAGGGCTGGTTGGCCCAGGCCGGCGGGATCACGTAGCCCGCCTTCATCTTCTCCAGCTCCTTGAGGGCCGCGGCCTCGCCGCCCTCCTTGAGCGCGACCAGGACCCGCTTGCGGTCCTCGACGGGCGTCCACTCGTCGATGTTCATGGTGAGCTGATAGGTCTGCCCGGCTGGCATCCTCATGTTGCTGGTCATGAGGATCGTGCCGGTGAACGACTCCTGCTCGCCCGCGGGAAGGGTCGCGGGCGCGGCGAGGAGTGAAACGGCAACGCCGAGCGCGAGAGTGCAGCGAGCTCCCATGGGTCGACCTCCTGGGCGATGATCCGGAATCGGCATTCCTCAGACGCTATGGGACGATGGCTCCGGCGTCAAGGGCGACGGGTCCGGGTCCGGGTCGGGGAGAGGGGGCACGGCCGGGGCCGTGTCAGTGTGGTAGCCTTCCCTCTTCCGATCATGTCGGCGTTTCTGGCGGGCCGGTCCCCGGGGCCGGCGGGAGGCACACAATTGAGGTTGAGAATCCAGGGTCTGGCGGTGGCGGCGGTGGCGATCGCGCTGCTGGCTCCCGCTCCGGCGGCGGCGCAGGCCGGTGGCACGCCGGCGGAGATGGTCGCCACCTACAACAGCCTTGCCGACAGCATCCTCGGCCTGAAACGCACCGAGGAGAACCTCGTGAAGGCCATCCTCGCTGCGACCTCTGCCCACGGCCAGGTCAACCTCGGCCGGGCCCTGGCCGCGATCGAGAAGGGCGATTCGGCTGCGGCGAAGGCGGCGGTCGAGGCCCTCGCCTCGGACGTCGGCCAGCTGGCGACCGAGGGCGACAACGCCGTGGGGGCCGTCCGCAAGCGTCTGCTGGAGGGCGGGCACCACCACAATGCGGCCGGCGAGGCCCAGGGGGTCTACGACGAGGGCTACGTGATGGTCACCCGGGAGGCCAAGGCGAAGCTGCTGGCCTCGTCGCGAACCCTCGCCGGGATGGCGGCGGCCCCTGAAGCGGCCGCCCTGATGAGCGAGTTCGAGAAGGCGAAGGGGGTCGTGGCCGGGCTGATGAAGCCAGCCCGCTGAGCCCCCGCATGGCCTTCGGTCGAAAGGGCCGGGCCGCGCTCCTCGTGGCGGTGGGCGCGGTGCCGGCCCTGTTCCTGTTCACGGACGGCGTTGGCGCGCGCGGTCCCGAGCCGCCGGCGCGCTTCCACTTCGTCGACGTCGCCCACGAGCGCGGCCTGACCCGGGTGGTGCTGGCCGGCCGGCCGCTCAAGGATCATCTCCTCGACTCCGCGGGCACCGGGGCCGCCTGGCTCGACTACGACCGGGACGGCCGCCTCGACTGCTACATCGTCAACGACTGGCTCATCGAGGGCGACCGGGTCACCGAGCAGGGCAAGAACGCCCTCTACCGTCAGAGGGAGGACGGGACCTTCGAGGACGTCACCGACGCCGCCGGAGTGGGCGGTGAGGGGCAGTGGGGCGCGGGGGCCTTCGTGGCCGACTACGACGGGGACGGCTGGCCCGACATCCTGGTCACCAACTTCGGCCGGAACGTGCTCTACCGGAACCTCGGCGACGGTCGCTTTCGAAACGTCGCTCCGGAGGTCGGGCTCGAGTCGCCGGGGTGGAACACCGGGGCCGCCTGGCTCGACGCCGACGGGGACGGCGACCTCGACGTCTACATCGCCGGCTACATCGACAACTCCCTGGAGCAGATCCTGGCCGCCAGGCCCACTCTCCCCTGGCGCGGCGTGGCGAAGGTGGCGGTCGGGCCCTTCGGCCTCGACGGGGGCGCGGACCACTACTTCCGTAACGACGGAGGCCGGTTCGTGGACGCGACGATGGAGGCGGGGATGGAGGACAAGGGGCTGGGCTTCGGCTTCTCGGTCCGGGCCGCGGACTTCGACCGCGATGGGGACCTCGACGTGTACGTGGCCAACGACTCCGACCCCAACTACCTCTACCGCAACGAGGGAGACGGCACCTTCCAGGAGGTCGCCACCTGGACCGGGTGCGGCCTCGACGAGAACGGCGCCGCCCAGGCCAGCATGGGGGTGGCGGTGGGCGACGCCACCGGCGATGGGGTGATCGACATCTTCGTGAACCACTTCTCCGAGGACTTCTCGACCCTGTGGCAGGGCCTGGGGGGTGGGCTCTTCGAGGACGTCTCGCGCAAGACCGGCGTGGGCCCGCCGACCTACACGACCCTCGCCTGGGGGACCGCCTTCTCCGACCTGGACAACGACGGGGACCTCGACATCCCGATCATGAACGGGCACATCTACCCGCAGATCAACGACCACCCAGAGCTGATCGGCACGTACGAGCAGCGGAACATCCTCCTCGAGAACCGGGGCCCCGACGCCTCGCCGATGTTCGTGGACGTCACCGACGACGCCGGCCCCGGGCTCCAGCAGGTCCTCTCCAGCCGCGCTCTGGCCGTGGCCGACTACGACGACGACGGGGACCTGGACATGCTCCTCACCCACCTCGATGCGCCGCCGTCGCTCCTGCGCAACGACTCCGCGGTCGGCTCCTGGCTCGTCGTGGTCTGCGAGGACGAGAAGGGTGGAACCATCCCCATCGGGACCGAGGTCGAGGTCACCGCCGGCGGGCGCACCCAGTGGCGGGACATCGCCTCGGGCGACTCCTACATGAGCACCCACGACTCCCGTCCCCACTTCGGCCTCGGTGACCTCGAGACCGTGGACGAGGTCAGGGTCACCTGGCCCGACAAGACGACCTCCCTGCGCACCCAGGTTCCCGCACGCCAGACCCTCCGCATCAGGAAGGGGACGTAGGCCTGTCATTCCCGGGCTTTCGTCAGTGAACCAAACGAGGAATCTGATGCCCCAGGACGAGCGTCTTCGTTATCCGGACACCCGCAAAGCCGACCAGGTCGACAGCTACTTCGGGACGGAGGTCCCCGACCCCTACCGGTGGCTCGAGGACGACAACAGCGCCGAGACGAAGGCGTGGGTCGCCGAGCAGAACCGGGTGACCTTCGCCTGGCTCGCGTCCATCCCCGAGAGAGACGCCATCCGGGAGCGGGTGAAGCAGCTCTGGGATCACGAGCGCTACGGACTCCCGTCGCACGAGGGACCCTGGACGATCTTCAGCCGCAACGATGGTCTCCAGAATCAGCCCGTGCTCTGCCGCGTGAAGGATCCCGACGGGACACCCGAGGTGCTCCTCGACCCCAACACGCTCTCGGAGGACGGGACGGTCGCCCTGGCCGAGCAGGGCACGGCGTTCACCGACGACGGCCGCCACCTGGCCTGGGCCGCCGCCTCCGGCGGCTCGGACTGGCGCACCTGGCGGGTGCGCGAGGTCGCGACCGGTCAGGACCTGGCGGACGTCGTCCGGTGGTCGAAGTTCTCCTCCGCGTCCTGGAAGAGGGACGGCTCCGGCTTCTACTACAGCCGCTACGCCCGGCCGGAGGCGGGCGACGCCCTCAAGGGCGTCAACAAGAACCAGAGGATCTGCTTCCACCGCCTGGGCACCTCCCAGGAGGAAGACGAGCTCGTCTACGAGCGGCCGGACCAGCCCGACTGGGGCCTGGGCGGGTTGGTGACGGACGACGGGCGCTTCCTGCTCGTCTACCAGACCGAGGGCACCGACCCGAGGAACCGGATCTTCCTCCGGGATCTCGAGGACCCGGAGGGCTCGATCGGTCCCTTCCTCGACGCCTTCGACGCCCAGTACGAGGTCGTGGGCAACGACGGCGACGTCTTCTACGTCAGGACGGACAACGAGGCGGGGCGCTATCGACTGGTCGCGGTGGACCGCCGCGATCCCGATCCGGGCCGGTGGCAAACCCTCATGTCCGAGGACCCCGGCCACGCGGTGCTGGCCAGCGTCACCATGATCGGCGACCGCTTCGTGGCGGTCTGGGAGGCCGACGCCCACCATCTCCTGCGCATTCACGCCAAGGACGGCTCCGTGGAGCGGGAGGTGGCCCTGCCCGGCCTCGGCTCGGTGACCGTCTCCGGCAAGCGACGGGACGACGCCTTCTTCTACTCGTACACGTCCTGGGCCTGGCCCGCCACGATCCACCGCTGCGATCCCGCGACAGGGGAGAGCACGCTCTTCCGGGGGCCGAAGGTCGCCTTCGACCCCCGGGACTTCGAGTCCACCCAGGTCTTCTACGAGTCGCGGGACGGGACTCGGGTGCCGATGTTCCTCGTGCACCGGCGGGGTCTGGAGCGCCGCGGCCAGAGCCCGACGATCCTCTACGGCTACGGGGGGTTCAATATCTCCCTCACCCCTGCCTTCTCCGTCGGCGTGGTCGCCTGGCTGGAGATGGGAGGCATCTGGGCCGTGGCCAACCTCCGCGGGGGAGGGGAGTACGGCAAGCAGTGGCACGAGGCCGGGCGTCTGCAGAACAAGCAGAACACCTTCGACGATTTCATCGCCGCCGCCGAGCACCTGATCGACCAGCAGTACACGAGGCCTTCCAGGCTCGGCATCTACGGTGGCAGCAACGGCGGGCTCCTCGTGGGAGCGGTCCTCAACCAGAGGCCCGAGCTGTTCGGGGCGGCGATCCCCGCGGTGGGGGTCATGGACATGCTGCGCTTCCACGAGTTCACGATCGGCTGGGCCTGGAAGTCCGACTACGGGAGCGCCGAGACGAAGGAGGGCTTCGAGACCCTCATCGCCTACTCGCCCCTGCACAACATCCGACCGGGGACCCGGTACCCGGCGGTCCTGATCACCACCGCCGACCACGACGACCGCGTGGTGCCGGCTCACAGCTTCAAGTACGCGGCCGCACTCCAGGCCGCTCAGGTTGGCGAGGCCCCGATCCTCATCCGCATCGAGACCCGGGCCGGCCACGGCGCCGGCAAGCCCACCGCCAAGCTGATCGAGGACGTCACCGACAAGTGGGCCTTCCTCGCCCGCGCCCTGGACGGCGAAGGGGTCAGGTCGTGAATGTTGAATCGTGTCCTCTCGAGAGGACACGATTCAACACACAACCCTGCGCTTGACCCGGGGGGAGAGTGCGGGGCAGGATCAGCACGCCAACCAAGCGAGGAGGGGCCGATGGATCGACGCCAGCTGCTGAAGACCACCCTGGGGGCGGGAGCCGCTCTCGGCCTCGGCGGGCTCGAGCCCCGACCCGCGGCGGGGGCGCCGGCGCACAGCTTCAAGCTCAGGTACGCCCCCCATTTCGGGATGTTCCGGCACTCGGCGGGGGAGGACCTGATCGACCAGGTGAGGTTCGTGGCCGATCAGGGGTTCACCGCGCTGGAAGACAACGGCATGCCCACCCGACCGATCGACGTCCAGAGCAAGATCGCCCAGGCCACGACCCGCCTGGGGATGACGATGGGCGTCTTCGTGGCCGAGGCCGACTTCGAGAACGTCACCTTCGCCTCGAACAAGCCGGAGGCTCGCGAGCTCGTCGAGAAGAAGGCGACGGCCGCGGTCGAGGTCGCGAAGCGCGTCCACGCGAAGTGGATGACGGTGGTCCCCGGGCGCTACGACGAGGGCCTCGAGTGGGACTACCAGACCACGAACGTCATCGACAACCTCAAGCGCTTCGCCGAGATCCTCGAGCCCGAGGGGCTGGTGATGGTGCTCGAGCCCCTCAACCCCTGGACCGATCACCCCGGGCTCTTTCTCACCAAGCTGCCCCAGGCCCACATGATCTGTCGGGCGGTGGGAAGCCCGTCCTGCAAGATCCTCTGCGACATCTACCACCAGCAGATCACGGAGGGGAACCTCATCCCCAACATCGATTTCTGCTGGGACGAGATCGCCTACTTCCAGATGGGCGACAACCCCGGACGCAAGGAGCCCACCACCGGCGAGATCAACTACAGGAACGTCTTCAAGCACATTCACGGCAAGGGCTACACCGGGGTCATGGGGATGGAGCACGGCAACTCGAAGCCGGGCAAGGAGGGCGAGCAGGCGGTTATCGACGCCTACGTCGCCTGCGACTCGTTCTGACGCCGACGGGGCTGAGGACGGGCTACCGGATGGCGCGGTAGAACCGCCCGATTGCCTCGACCTTCTCCGGCTGCTTCCGGAGGCTCCCCCAGGCGAAGACCATGACCCCGGTGGCGGGACGTCGCGAGCCGTGATCGAGCACGATCGGCACCTGCTCCAGAGGAACCGCCTCTCCCCAGTCGGAGATCTGGACGATGGGCCAGATCCGATGCTTCTCTCCGGGCCTGCCCTCGATGCCCAGGCGCTGTGCCAGCCAGGAGACCTGACGGGAGATCCACTCGGGATCGTCGACGTGGCCGAAACGGGCGTGGTAGGGCATGGGGCTGAAGACGTCCACGTAGGCGGCCTGGGCCTCGAGGTCGATGGCCAGCTTCTCGATGCGCGCGCCGTCGTGGTCGTCGTCGCTCCAGGGGTTGTGGAAGGTGCCCAGGAGGGCGGAGGGGCGGACCTCGTCGACGATCGAGCGGAACTCGCGGACCCAGTCGGTGAAGACGTCGCAGCGCCAGCGCACCCAGTTCTCCCGGTGGGTGGAGAGGAGGGCGGCGGCGACCGTGCTCGTGGGACCCTCTGGCAGCGGCGTGTCCGTGTCCTCCCGGAAGCGGCGCAGGCAACGATCGCAGAAGCACGTGTCGGGAAGGTTCGGCACCGCCTGCTCCCAGGAGGCGTGGCTGTGATGGTAGTCGAGCCAGACCCCGTCCACCGCGAAGTCCCGAAGCAGCCGTCGGAACGCCTCCATCCGGCTTCTCCGGTAGGCCTCGTGGGTCGGGCAGATCCCCTGCCATCCGTCCGGGGGAGGCGACACCTGACCGTCGGGGCCGATCGGGGCCGCGTCGGGATGCTCCTTCAGATAGTCGGCCACGTGGAGCGTGTTGAACTCCGCGTAGACCTGGACCCCCTCGGCGCGCAGGAGGGCCATGCGCTCCGGTGCGAAGCTCCCGGACCCCAGCCAGACCGCGTTCACCCCGAACTCCTGGAGACCGCGCCCCGAGGCAAGGATGGCCTGCGGCACTCCGCCGTAGATGCCCCGGACGGCCGCGTGGGGTCGTGGTCCCGGGGGCTCCGCGGCCAGAGCGGTCCCGACGACGCCGATGATCGCGAGGGCGAGGGTTCTTCGTCGGCTTCGATTCATCGTCTTCCTCCGTTGGGCCGATCCGGCCGGCGCTCAGCTCCCGATGCAGAGGAGCTCGCGGTCGGTCCGGAAGTACCATCGCCCGTCCACGAGGGCGGGCGAGGCCAGCGTCCGGGCGTTCAGGCGGTTCACGTGGAGGATCTCCAGCTTTGGTCCCGCCCGGAGGACGAAGGTCTCGCCCCGGTCGTTGGTGAAGAAGACCTTGCCGTCGACGGTGACCGGTGAGGCCGAGAAGCTCTCCCTCTGCGGCTTGTCGAGCCGTCCCTGGAAGACGAGCCTTCCGGTCCTGGCCTCGTAGCTGGTCACCACGCTCGACATGTCGTTGACCATGTAGAGCTGGTCCCCGACGATGATGGTCGACGGGATGAAGGGGGAGCCCTTCACCGTCTGCCAGACCACGTGGGTCTCGGTGACGTCCCCCTTCCCGCCGGGACGGATGGCGAGGGTCGGCCCCGCGCGGCCCGAGGAGCAGAAGACGAGGCCGTGCCCCACGGTGGGGGTGGGGATGACCTCGAAGGTGTTGCCCCTGGCCGTCCACAGCGGCGCGCCGGTTCGCGGGTCGTAGGCGTTCACCTCGTCCTCGCTCGAAACGATGAGTTCGTCACGCCCCCCGGCGCGGATGACGACGGGGGTGCCCCAGCCGATCCTCGCTTCCCGCTCGGTCCGCCAGCGCGTCTTGCCGGTCTTCGTGTCGAAAGCGGCGACGAAGGACGGCCCGGCGTGGTCCTGGTAGAGGATCACGGTGTGCCGGTAGAGGATGGGGGAGCCCGCGCTGCCGTGGTAGTTCGCCAGGTCACCCAGTGGGCGGTGCCACACGATTCTTCCCTCGAAATCCACGGCGACCAGGCCCTGGGACCCGAAGGACGCGTAGACGCGCTCGCCGTCGGTGACGGGGGTGGCCGAGGCGTGTGAGTTCTTGCGGTGGATCCGCTCCGCGCCCTGGTGGGGGATGGGCGTCTCCCAGAGGAGCGTCCCGTCCGCGCGCCGGTAGCACAGGATCGAGAGCGACTCGCCCCCGTCGCGGGCGGTGGTGAGGAAGAGGCGCTCGCCCCACACGATCGGCGACGAGTTCCCCCTCCCGGGCACCGCGACCTTCCAGAGGACGTTCTCGGTGTCCGACCAGGTATCGGGATAGCCCGAGCCCACGACGGAGCCCTGGGCGGAGGGCCCGCGCCAGCCGGGCCAGTAGCCTGCCCCCTCACCGTCGACGGTGACCATAACGACATCCTCGGCGGCCGGGGCCAGGCTCCCGGACACGAGGATGGCAACGAGGGCGAGCAACCGTCTCATGAGCTCCCTCCTGGGCTGGATGCTTCCCGACAGTCTACCGCCTCGGAGCGGCCGTTGCGCCCGCCCCCGTGCCATCGCGAGGAGCCCGTCGGTCGAACGTGCGACGCGGGATCTGATGCTCGCTCAGGAGAACGCGGCGAAGCTGCGCTTGATGATCTCGATCCCTTCCCGGACCTGGGCCTCGGTGATCACCAGGGGCGGCGCGAAGCGGATGATGTGGTCGTGGGTGGGCTTGGCCAGGAGGCCGCTGTCCTTGAGCTTCACGCAGACGTCCCAGGCGGTCTTGTCGCCCCGGGGGCGGACCACGACCGCGTTGAGGAGGCCCTTGCCCCGCACGAGCTCGATCATGGGGTGGTCCACAGCCTGAAGCTCGGAGCGGAAGATCTCGCCCATGCGGGCCGCGTTGTCGGCCAGGCCCTCCTCGCGAATCACCTCGAGGGCGGCCACCGCGATGCGAGCGGCCAACGGGTTCCCGCCGAAGGTCGACCCGTGCTGGCCGGGCTCGATGGTGAGCATGATCTCGTCGTCGGCCAGGACCGCGCTCACCGGGTACAGGCCCCCCGAGAGGGCCTTGCCCAGGATGACGACGTCGGGGCGGACGCCCTCGTGGTCGCAGGCCAGCATCCTCCCCGTGCGGGCGAGACCGGTCTGGACCTCGTCGGCCACGAAGAGCACGTTGTGCCTCGTGCACAGGTCGCGGACGCACTTCAGGTACCCGTCGCTCGGGACGACGACTCCCGCCTCGCCCTGAATGGGCTCGACGAGGAACGCGCACACCGTCGGGTCGGCGAGGGCGCGATCGAGGGCCGCGGCGTCGTCATAGGGGATCTTCACGAAGCCCGGGGTGTGGGGGCCGAAGCCGGCGTAGCTGTCGGGGTCGGTGCTGGCGGAGACGATGGTGATGGTCCGGCCGTGGAAGTTGCCCTCGCAGACGACGACCTTCGCCTCGCCGTCGGGGATCCCCTTCTTCCGGTAGCCCCAGCGACGGGCCAGCTTGAGGGCGGTCTCGACCCCCTCGGCCCCCGCGTTCATGGGCAGGACCTTGTCGTAGCCGAACAGCTCCGTCACGTGCTTTTCGAAGGGCCCCAGGACGTCGTTGTAGAAGGCCCGGCTGGTGAGGGCCAGGCGGCCCGCCTGGTCCACCATCGCGGCCACGATCTTCGGGTGGCAGTGCCCCTGGTTCACCGCGGAGTAGGCGGAGAGGAAGTCGAAGTAGCGACGGCCCTCGGGGTCCCAGAGGAAGACGCCCTCGCCCCGGGTGAGCACGACGGGCAGGGGGTGGTAGTTGTGGGCCCCGTAGCGGGCCTCCAGCTCCATGGCGTCTTCGGAGCTCAGTCGGGTCGGCGTCTCGATGGTGCTGGCCATTTCGCGTTCCTCACGGGCGCTGTGCGGTCGGGGTTGCGGGGGAGGGCCCGCGAGCGACCCACGGGATCCAGCCTAGCACGGGCGCCCGGGCGCGGATATGGGCTGGACGATCGATCCGGCGGGCATTCGGAAGGCTCCCGCAGGAAGAGCTTTCCTGGCCCGGTTGAGCTCTTCCGATGAGCCCCACACGACCACCCGATCGAAGCTGGATGCTGTCGCGTTGCCATACAATGACACCGTGTTCGAGCGTTTGCCAGGAGGTGATCTGGTCGAGAAGGGTCTTCAAGACCTGGCCCGCCGGCACGAGACAGTGGAGGGGCTCCTGGTCTCGATCGGCGCGCCGCGCCTGCGGGGCGCCGGCATCTCAGTCCCCGGCACCCTGCCCGACCCCGAGCACAGGCTCTACGGGAGGCTGGCGCAGAACGATCCCGATTCGGCCCACTCGCGGTACAACGCGTTGCTCCGGCGCCTGACGAGCTTCGAAAGCGCCCTCGAATGCGTGCCCTAGCCGACGCGGATCGCCTGCGGCGCTGCGAGCGCTGCGTCTTCATCGCCCGCGAGGGCCGGCTTTCCTTCTACCACTACGATCCCTACGCCCAGGCGCTGGCGAAGATCGAGCGCGGACATGCCAAGGATCTCGGTGACGTCGAGGAGCTCCTGGCACGGGGTCTCGTGCAGCCCGAGCGCCTCCGCGAGCTCCATGCCGCCATCGAGCCACAACTCCATCGCTACCCGGCGATCGACCCCCCATCGTTCCGCCGCCGGCTCGAGGAGGCCCTGGCCCGGAGGTGAGGCCCGGGCCGGTCGGTCTGCGGAAGCGCGGCCTTCGCCGTCAATCGAGCCGGAGCTCTGCCTCTCGGATGGCGGCTGACGATTCGCCGGCGAGACGGAATACGTCGAGCGGGGGGAGGTTTGGTGGACCTGGCCGGGATCGAACCGGCGACCTCGTGAATGCCATTCACGCGCGCTCCCAACTGCGCTACAGGCCCACAGGCGAGAAGGGAAGATTAGCAGGCGTCGCGGGAAGGGGTCAACCCGCGGGGGGCGAGGAGCTCGGGCATCCGATCCCTCCCGCGATGACCGGACGGACGCGCGCGTTCGAGAGGGCCGTCCTCTGCCGCGGGGCGCGGCGGGCTCTCGGCTCTCTGCCCGGGACGACGGCGTCCTGTCGGAGAGAGGCGCTTCCTTGACTATCTGCGCGTTTCATGGCAAAACGGGCGCACTCGTGATTGATCTGAGCAAATACGCGGGCTTTGAGGTGCAACTCGAGGCTGAAACGCTCACGCTGGCCTTCGGCCGGGGGGTCAAGACCGCGCCGGTGACCGTGCGTCACCTCGACGAGGTCCGGCCCATGCTGCAGGACGCGGAGGCCACGGGGCCCGACCATCTCTACACGATCTACATGGACGTGAGGGCCCCCGGGGCCACCGACGCCCTGCCCGGCCGGGGCCTGGGCTACGGGGCCGTGGTCTGCAACCACGGGGCCCTGGGGCGGGAGCTCCTCCGGAGCCAGGGGCACGTCCACTCGAGATCTCCGGAGACCGGCGTCGGCTACTCGGAGCTGTACGAGTTCTGGCACGGGCGCGGGCTCGTCTACATGCAGAGCTCCGTCGAAGCCGAGGTCGACGCCGTGATCGTGGTGGAGGCCGGGCCCGGGGACAAGGTCGCGATCCCGCCCGGGTGGGCGCACGCGACCGTCAACGTCGGCGATGAGCCGATGGTCTTCGGCGCGGTGTACGCGACGGCCGCCGCGCTGCTCTACGAGCCGCTCCGCCGGCGCCGGGGGACCGCGCACTACGTCCTCGCCGACGGGACGCTGGAGCCGAACCCGGCCTACCTCCGGGTGCCCGCGCCTCGCCGGCAGCCGCCCCACGCCTTCCCGGAGCAGGGGATCGAGGCGGGACGTCCCGCCCTCGCCGCCCTCGCACGAGATGAGGGCGCCCTCGACTTCGTCTCCCGCCCGGAGGCGTTCGCGGCGCTTTGGGAGCGCCTCACTCGAGGATCCTGAGGCCGGGAGACCCGATGCCCCCCACCGCCGCCGACCGCGCCGCCGCCATCCTCCGGGAGGTGCAGAGCGCGGGGGAGGTGACGGTCGAGGAGCTGGCGGAGCGTCTCGGCGTCTCGCCCCCCACCATCCGCCGCGACCTCTCCTCCCTCGAGGCCGAGGGGCTCATCAGACGCACACACGGGGGGGCCACCGTGGTCCGCCCGGTCCACTACGAGGCCTTCGCCTACGACTCGTCCTACCTCGAGCAGGAGGGCCAGCACGCCGAGGAGAAGCGCCGCATCGGCCTGGCCGCCGCCGACCTCGTGGGCGACGGCGAGACGATCGGCCTCACCGCAGGGACGACCGCCACCCAGGTGGCCCGCAGCCTCCGCCACCGCCGCGGCATCACCGTCGTCACCAACACCGTGAACGTGGCCATGGAGCTCTCCCGGCGCGCGGACCTCTCGGTGACCGTGGTCGGGGGGCAGCTCCGGGGAGGGTGGTTCTCCCTGGTGGGGGCGCAGGCGGTGGCCGCGGTGAAGGAGACCTTCCTCGACCGGGTCTTCGTCGGCGTCAACGCCGTCGACGCCCAGCGCGGCCTCACCTGCCACCACCCCGAGGAGGCCGCGGTCAACCGGGCGCTCGTCGGCCAGGCCCGTGAGAGGATCGTGGTCGCCGACCGCAGCAAGCTCGGGCGCGTCGTCCGCTGTTTGATCTGTCCCACCTCGGAGGTGCACATGCTCATCACCGACCGTGACGCCGTCGACGCCGCGATCGCCCCCTTCGCGGAGGCCGGGGTCGAGGTGAGGCGAGTATGACCTCCCGCTACCCCTACCTGATCGCGGCGGTGGCGGCGGTGTCCGGCCTGCTGTTCGGCTTCGACACCGCGGTCATCAACGGGGCCCTGATCTTCCTGCGCGAGGAGCTCGGCCTGACCACCAAGGGCACGGAGGTCGCGGCCACCAGCCTCCTCGTGGGCTGCGCCGTCGGCGCCGGCCTCGCGGGGATGCTGACCGATCGGTTCGGGCGCAAGCGCCTGCTCATCGTCTCCGCGCTCCTGTTCGCGGCGTCGGCGGTGGGGGCGGCGATCCCGAGGGCGCTGGGTGAGTTCGTGGCCGCACGCTTCGTCGGTGGCCTGGCCATCGGGGTCGCCTCCGTCCTCGCCCCCCTCTACATCGCCGAGATCTCGCCCCGCCAGATCCGCGGGCGCCTCGTCTCGCTGAACCAGATGGCGATCGTCAGCGGGATCCTCCTCGCGTACCTCACGAGCTGGTCCCTCAGCTTCCTGGGGACCTCGAGCTGGCGCTGGATGTTCGGCTCCGCGGCCTTCCCGTCCCTCGCGTTCTTCTTCGCGCTGCTCTTCGTGCCCGAGTCACCGCGCTTCCTCGTGGAGAAGGGCCGGGAGGCCGACGCCCTCGGCGTGCTGCGAAGGGTGATCGGCCCCGCGGCGGCCGAAGGCGAGCTCCGCGAGATCCGCGAGACGATCGCCCAGGAGTCGGGCTCACTCCGGGAGCTGTTCGAGACCCGTCTGCGCAAGCCCCTGACCATCGCTCTCTTCCTCGCTATCTTCCAGCAGATCACCGGGATCAACACCGTGATCTACTACGGCTCCCTCATCTTCAAAGAGCAGGTGGGAGGACAGAGCGACTCCGTGGCCATCGGCGCCAACGTCGTCATCGGGACCGTGAACTTCTTCGCCACGATCCTCGCCCTGTGGATCATCGACAGGGTGGGCCGGAGGCCCCTGATGATGTTGGCGTCGGCGGGGATGGCGGTGGCGCTCTTCGCGCTCGGCTTCCTCTTCCAGTTCGACCCGCCCCCGGCGCTCCTCATCCTGGCCGTGATCATGGTCTACGTGGGCTCGTTCGGCGTGGGCCTGGGGCCCGGGGTCTGGGTCGTGATCTCCGAGCTGTTCCCCACGCGGATCCGGGGTCGGGCCATGTCCATCGCCACGGTGGCGCTCTGGCTGGCCTGCATCCTGATCACGTACACGTTCCTCTCTCTGGTCGAGGCGGTGGGCTCGACCGGGGCCTTCTGGATCTACGCCGGTCTCAGCGCGGTCAACTTCCTCTTCATGTGGCGGGTCCTGCCGGAGACGAAGGGCCGCAGCCTGGAGGAGATCGAGCGGTCGTGGTGAAGGCGCTCGCCGTCGACCTCGGGGGGAGCCACGCCACCTGCGCGGTGGTGGAGGAGCAGCGAATCCGGGCCGCCGAGACCGTCTCGCTGGAGGCGGCGGCGGGGCTCGGGGGCGCCCTCCCGCTGATCGGGGAGGCCCTGGGAAGGGTGGCCGCCGCGGCCGGAGTCCGGACCGAGGGTTGCCGGGGCCTGGCCCTGGGGTTCTGCGGCATCGTGGACCCCCTCGCCGGGCGAGTGCTGTCCACCAACGCGAAGTACGAGGACGCGCCCGACCTGGACCTCGTGGGGTGGTGTCGGGAGACGCTCGGGGTCCCCTTGCAGATCGAGAACGACGCCCGTCTGGCCCTCCTGGGGGAGCGGCACGCCGGGGCCGCCCGCGGCTTCGACGATGTGGTGGCGATGACCCTGGGCACCGGGGTGGGCGGCGTGGCCATGATCGGGGGCCGGCTTCTCCACGGCAAGCACTACCAGGCCGGGGTGCTGGGGGGCCATCTGACCGCGCGATTCGACGGGCGGGCGTGCACCTGCGGCGGCGTGGGGTGCGTGGAGGCCGAGGCCTCCACCTGGGCCCTGCCCGGCGTCTGCCGGGGCTGGCCGGGGTTCGATGGGAGCGCCCTCGCCGAGGCCTCCCGCCTCGACTTCCAGACCCTCTTCGCCCTCGCCGAGAAGGGCGATCCGGTCGCCACCCAGGTGCAGGACCGGTGCCGCCGGGTCTGGGCGGCCGGGGCGGTGTCCCTGGTCCACGCCTACGACCCCGAGGTCCTGGTGATCGGGGGCGGGGTGATGCGGAACCCGACGGCCGTGCTCCCGTTCATCGCGGAGCACGTCCACCGACACGCCTGGACGCCGTGGGGCCGGGTGGCGGTGCGGGCGGCGGCGCTGGGAGAGCGGGCGGCGCTCCTGGGAGCGGTACCGTTGCTCGCCGCGGCCGAGGGAGGCACCTAGACGTGGAACGGCGCTCGAGCTACGACAAGCACCCGGTGGTCCCGGTCGGCGCGGAGACGGTCTGCTCCGTGGGGTGGGGGGCGATCACCGAACGTCTCCGGGGACTCCGCACGCGGAGCCGCTGCATCCTGGTGGTGGAGTGCTACCCCGGCGTCCGCGTGGACGAGGTCAAGCAGGCCTTCACCGAGGGCCTGGGCCCGACCCAGGTGGTCGACGTCCGCCAGGCCTACCGGCACGCGGGGGAGATCGAGGCGCTGTGCGCGCCCTCCCTCGGGGACGACCCGGTCTTCGGGCGGATGAACGGGATCTCCCTCGCCGACTTCTTCGACCCCGGCCGGCGCGCGAGCTTGCGGGCGCGGGTGGACAAGGCGGGCGAAGAGCTCGTGCTCGTCGTCGGAGCCGGGGCGAGCCTCCTCGCCGCGGCGGACGTGCTGGTCTACGCGGACCTGGCCCGCTGGGAGATCCAGCAGCGCCAGCGCCGGGGCGAGCCGACCGCGATCGCCGTCGACGACCACGCCGAGCGCCCGGGGATCCAGTACAAGCGGGGCTTCTTCGTGGACTGGCGGGCGGCCGACCGACTGAAGCAGGAGGCGCTCCCGGCCCTGGACTTCCTCCTCGACACGAACGACGTCGAGCGGCCGAAGATGATCGCCGGAGACGACTTCCGGCGTGGCCTGGCGACGACGGTGGCGCGTCCGTTCCGTGTCGTCCCCTTCTTCGACCCCGGACCCTGGGGGGGGCAGTGGATGCGGGAGGTCTGCGGCCTCCCCGCCGAGACGCCCAACTACGCCTGGTGCTTCGACTGCGTCCCCGAGGAGAACAGCCTGCTCCTGGGCTTCGGGGGCGAGCGGGTGGAGGTCCCGGCCCTCGACCTCGTCTTCGCCCATCCCCGGGAGCTGCTCGGGGAGGCAGTGCACGCCCGGTTCGGGGCGGAGTTTCCCATCCGCTTCGACTTCCTGGACACCATGGACGGGGGCAACCTCTCCCTCCAGGTGCACCCGCTGACCGGGTACATCCAGGACCGCTTCGGGATGCACTACACCCAGGACGAGAGCTACTACCTCCTCGACGCCGAGGAGGGCGCGGGGGTCTACCTGGGGGTGAAGGAGGGGATCGACCGCGAGGCGATGGTCCGCGATCTCCGCCGGGCCCAGGAGGGAGGCTTCCGCTTCCCCGACGAGCAGTACGTCAACCGCTTCCCGGCGAAGAGGCACGACCACTTCCTCATCCCGGGGGGGACCGTGCACTGCTCGGGGAAGGGCTCGATGGTGCTGGAGATCAGCGCCACGCCCTACATCTTCACCTTCAAGCTCTGGGACTGGGACCGGCTCGGGCTCGACGGCCGACCCCGCCCGATCCACATCGACCACGGGGTGGCGAACATCCAGTGGGAGCGCACGACCTCCTGGGTCGAGCGCGAGCTGGTGAGCCGGGTCGAGCCCCTCGCCTCCGGGCCCGGCTGGCGGGCGGAGCGGACCGGGCTCCACGAGCGCGAGTTCATCGAGACGCGCCGGCACTGGTTCACCGGGACCGTCCCCCACGACACCGGGGGAGGGGTGAACGTGCTCAACCTCGTCGAGGGTGACGAGGCGGTGGTGGAGAGCCCGACCGGGGCCTTCGAGCCCTTCGTCGTCCACTACGCGGAGACGTTCATCGTGCCGGCGGCGGTGGGAGGCTATACGATCCGCCCGGGCCATCGCTCGGGAGGGCAGTGTGCGACGGTCAAGGCCTTCGTCAGGACGCGCCCGTGAGGGCGTTCGACCCGCGGCTGGCGGTCCGGGCTCGGCGGGAGCCCATGGGCTTCGACTACGGTCCCGGCGTGTTCGGGCCCGAGCCGGAGCGGCGACGGCTCGACGCGATCCGGAAGAGCCTCCGGGATCCCGGATGCGAGGGGCCCGACCCGGTCTACGCCATCGTCATGGACGTGGGCCGCGAGGAGCACCGGGAGGAGCTTCGTCGCCGCTTCCTGCTCTTCGGTGTCGTGACCTACGCTGCGGGGCGCCTCGGTGAGGAGCCGGTGCGCAGCCAGGGCCACGTGCACCGGGTGGCGCCCCACAGCGGGTGGTCGCCCCCGGAGCTCTACGAGATCTGGGGCGGTCGCGCACTCGTCTACATGCAGGAGAGGGCGGACGCCGACCCCGGACGCTGCTTCGCCGTCGAGGCCGGCCCGGGCGAGGTGGTGGTGGTGCCGCCGGGTTGGGCCCACGCCACGGTGAGCGCGGACCCCGCGGTGCCCATGACCTTCGGGGCCTGGTGCGACCGCGAGTACGGCTTCGAGTACGACGCGGTGCGGGCCCGGGGTGGCCTCGCCTTCCACCCCGTCCTGGCGGGGGACGGCGTCATCGAGTGGCGGCCCAACGCGCGCTACCGGACGCGGCCCCTCTCCCAGCGCCGGGCACGCGCCTACCCTGAGCTGGGTCTCGAGGCGGGGGTGCCGGTGTACGAGCTGTTCGCCCGCGACCCCGCCGCGGTGCAGTGGGTCTCCGACCCCGCTCGCGTGGCGCATCTCTGGGAGGGGTTCGAGCCATGATGTTCCGAGTCCGCGGCGTGGAGCGTCGGACTCGAAACCTCTCGTTCCCTCCATTCCCCGTTCGCCACCGCATCGGACTCAGGCTCCTCCCTTCGCCTCACTCCCAGCTCGCCACCCTGCTCATCAGACCCCCCTCCTCCCCAGTCCACCCGCCGAAGGAGCTCGCCACCATGCCCTCACGTCTCCCGCCTCGAGCGCTTCTCTCCCCCTTCTTCCTCGCTCTCCTCCTCCTCGCTCCCGCCGCCCGCGCCCAGCGGGTCACCCTGGACCTGGACGGCACCTGGGAGATCGCGGACAGCGTCGAACCCGAGGCCGTGCCCACGAACTTCTCCCACACCGTGGCCGTGCCCGGGCTCGTCCACAACGCGACCCCGCCCTTCCCGGACGTCGACGCCTTCGACAGCGCGGAGCTCGTCTCCAACCGCATCCGCTCCGCCCATCTCTCCGACCGCCTGCCCGAGTCGGCGCGGGTGGAGCCCCCGGGGCTCTCGCGCCAGGAGCGGAACTACTTCTGGTACCGGCGGACCTTCACCGCCCCCCGGGGCAAGTCGGTCGCGACCCTGCGGGTGAACAAGGCGCAGTTCGGGACCGCGGTCTGGCTCAATGGCCGGAAGATCGGCGAGTCCCCGGGATGCTTCACCGCCGGGGTCTTCGACATGACCTCGGCCGTGGAGTGGGGGCGGGAGAACGTCCTCGTGGTCCGGGTCGGGGCCCACCCCGGGGTCCTGCCCCCGAGCCATCCCGCCGGCACCGACTTCGAGAAGCTGAAGTGGACGCCGGGGATCTACGACGAGGTCTCGGCCCACTTCTCGGGCAACCCGGTGGTGGAGTGGGTGCAGGTGGCCCCGCGCATCGCGTCCTCGGAGATCCTGGTCGAGACGAAGCTCTCGAACCGCATCGGGGCCGCGGTGACCCTGAACCTCATCCACGAGGTGCGGACGTGGAAGGGGCGCGAGAGGCTGGCGGCCGGGGCCGGGGGCGCGGTCACCCTCGGCCCCGGGGAGACGAAGACGGTCCGAGAGAAGCTGGCCATCCCCGACGCTCACCTCTGGTCTCCGGAGGACCCCTTTCTCTACGAGCTGGCCACCTCGACCGGCGCGGACTCACTGGTGACCCGCTTCGGGATGCGGGAGTTCCGCTTCGACACCGCCACCAGGCGCGCCTACCTCAACGGGAAGGTCTACTTCATGCGCGGGTCGAACGTCACCCTGCACCGCTTCTTCGAGGATCCGAAGTCCGGGGAGCTCCCGTGGGACGAGGCGTGGGTGTGGAGGCTTCTCGTCGACATCCCGAAGAAGATGCACTGGAACAGCTTCCGCTTCTGCATCGGCCCGGTGCCGGACCGCTGGCTGGAGATCGCCGACGAGGCCGGGCTCCTGATCCAGAACGAGTTCTTCGTCTGGACCGGCGCCCCCGATTGGGACCGGAAGTACGCCCGCCACTGGGACGGGGAGGAGATGATCCGGCAGTACTCCGACTGGCTGCGGGACAACTGGAACCACCCCAGCGTCGCCATCTGGGACGCGAACAACGAGTCCCTCGACCCTCTCTTCGGGGAGACGATCATCCCCGCCGTCCGGCCCCTCGATCTGTCCCACCGGCCCTGGGAGAACAGCTACAACCAGCCGGTGGGGCCGGAGGACCCCATCGAGGACCACCCCTACCTCTACAGCGGTTACCTCTGGGGCGGCCCCTTCAGGATCACCGACCTCGAGGCCAGGACGGGCTGTCCCAAGACCCCTCCCAAGGCCGCGCGGGCGATGATCCTCAACGAGTACGGATGGCTCTGGCTGCGGCGCGACGGGGAGCCCACCGTCCTCACCGAGCGGGTCTACGGGGACCTGCTCGGCCCGCACGCGAGCGCGGAGGAGCGATTCGAGCTGAACGCCTATCTCCTCGCCGCGCTCACCGAGCACTGGCGCGCCTACCGCAACTACGCGGCGATCCTCCACTTCGTCTACCTGATGTCCAGCTTCCCCGGGGTCTTCACCGCCGACCACTTCCAGGACGTCGAGGCCCTGACCCTGGAGCCGCATTTCGAGGACTACATGGGCGAGGCGATGAAGCCCCTGGGCGTCTACGTCAACTTCTTCCAGCCGACCCTGACCCCGGGGCAGAAGCGGAGCTACCGGGTCATGATGGTGAACGATGCCTACGCCGGGGAGGAGGGAGAGCTGGCCCTGACCCTGGAGACGGAGGGCGGGAGCGAGATGGCGCGGGCGACGACGCCGTTCTCGATCGCGCCGCTCGGCGCGATGAGCCGAGACCTCGAGCTCCAGGCCCCCGACGACGTCGGCGCCTATCTGCTCAAGGCCACCGCCACCACGAGCACCGGGAGCACGGTGAGTCGCCGCAAGGTGACGGTGGTCGCCGAGCAGGAGTAGACAGGAGCTCCAATTGACCTTCGCTCCCGGGTCGGTGAGAATCCTCGCGACCTCATCCCTGCCATGAAGTACCTCACGACCCTCGAAGTGGCGAACGAGCTGAAGATCAGCAAGCAGACGCTGCTGAACTGGCTCTATGCGAAGAAGGTCCCCGAGCCCCCGCGCAACCGGAACAACCATCGCCTGTGGAGCTCGGCTCGCATCAGCCTCATCCGGAAGATGATCGGCGACGGGCGGCTGCATCGACGGACGGTCGTCCACCGCGAGCCCTCCAAGGAGCCGGAGGTGGTGGCGGAGATCGCCCGGGAGGTGAGCCAGTTCCTGCGTGACGCCGAGATCCCGCTCCGGCGCTTCCAGCAGGAGCTCAACCGGGTCCACGGGCGGGGGGGAGCGCGTCGCACCAGCCGCCCGACCGCGCGTCGCCCGCCGCGACGTCGCGACTGAATCCTCGGGGGGAGATTCGCGGCCGCGGCCCCTACTCCCAGGGGATGTCGGGCATCAGGAGCCGCTCGACGGGGCGTCCCTGCTCGAGGTGGGACGCGCAGATCTCGGCGAGGTCCTCCGCAGAGACGGCGGCGTACCAGACGTTGTCCGGCTGCACCGCGATCGCCGGTCCCCGGCTGCAGTGCTTCAGGCAATAGGTGCGGTTGACCATCACCCGATCCTGAAGCCCGCGCTCCTGGACCAGGTCCCGCAGGGCGTCGAACAACGACTGGCTGCCGCTCTCTGCGCACGATCCCTTGGGGTGGCCCGGGGGGCGGGCGTTGGCGCAGATCAGGACCTGGCGCTCGGGCTTGGGCACGCTTCTCCTCCTGGCTGGTGGGCGGCCGGGTGGGGCCGCGTTGCCGGGAGTATACCCTCCCGTGCTACCCTCCAGTTCACCGAGACCTTTTGATGGAGGATGAATGCCGATGAAGAACGTGGGACGTATCCTGTCTGCCGCGACCCTTGCCGCCGTGATCGCCGCCCCCGTGCTGGCCGAGGACCTGACCATCACCTTCAAGACCTCCGGGTCGGGAGGCGACGGCACCGCGACCCAGTACTACTCGAGCGAGCACATGCGCACCCAGGACGGCAAGCAGGACACGGTCTTCGAGTACGCGAGCGGCACCATCACCAACATCGACCATGGGAAGAAGGAGTACTCACAGATCACCCTCGACGAGATCGAGGAGGCGATGAAGGCGGCCCGTGCCCAGATGGAGCAGGCGCAGGCCCAGATGGAGAGCATGCCCGCGGCCATGCGCGAGCAGATGCAGAAGATGATGGGCGGGCTTGGAGGCGAGGTCACGGTGACCAGGGGAGGGACCCGCGAGATCGCCGGCTACCCCACGCAGGAGTACATCCTGACCATGGGCGAGAGCATGAAGATGAGCTTCTGGAACACCACGGAGCTGGCGTTGCCCGTGCCCGAGATGGACCTCCGCAAGCTCGCCGCCTTCACCGGGCCCATGGCGGCGATGGCCCAGAACCCGATGTTCAAGGGCTTCGGTCAGCTCGCCGACAAGATGAAGGAGATAGAGGGCCTCACCCTCGTCAGCGAGACCTCCTTCAAGATGATGGGGCGCGCCATCGACAGCTCCCGCGAGGCGACCGAGGTGAAGGCGGGCCCGATCCCGGCCTCCGAGTTCGACGTGGCGGCCCTCGCCCCCGGCTACAAGAAGGTCAAGTCGCCGCTCAGCGAGATCGGGAAGCGGAAGTAGGGCGGTCCCCGCCGGGGCGGAAGACCGCTCAGGCGGGGCCGCGCGCCATCGTCTCCAGACGATCGAGGTTTTCGCGGCGGCCGAGGGTGATCAGCACGTCGCCGGCGTCCAGCACCGTCTCCGGGGTGGGGTTGTAGAGCATCTTCCCGTCGGGCCTCTTGACCGCCACCACGATTATGCCGAGCGCGCTCTTGATCGGGCTGTCCTTCAGCGACGCGCCCAGGAGGTCGCTCCCCGACCTCAACGTGATCTCCTCGATCTGGAGCTCCAGGTGCGCGCTGCGGGTGGCGAGCTCGATGAAGTCCATGGCGTTGGGGCGCAGCACCGCCTGGGCTACCCGGTGGCCGCCGATGGCGTAGGGCGAGATCACCCGGCTGGCCCCGGCGCGCAGGAGCTTGCGCTCGGCCCCCTCGCTCTCCGCCCGGGCCACGATGAACAGCTTGTCGTTGATGAAGTGCGCGCTCATGGCAATGTAGAGGTTGTCGGCGTCGGAGGCGGCGGCGCTCACCAGGGCTCGGGCGCGCTCGACCCCGGCCCGCTTGAGCACCTCGTCGTTGGTGGCATCCCCGCTCAGGGGGATCCCGTGGGCCATCGCGAAGTCCTGGAGGGCGGTGGGCTCGCGGTCGATCACCACGAAGGGAAGCCCGGCCGCCGAGAACTCCTCGCAGACCAGCTGACCCATGCGCCCGAATCCGCAAACCACCATGTGGTTGCTGAGCTGTGCGAGCTGGCTCTCCATGCGCTGCCTCCCGAAGACGGTTCGGATCTCACCGGTGACGACGGCGCGGATGAAGGCGCCCGCCGCGTAGAAGGCCGTGAACACCCCGCCCAGGGCCAGGGCCATGGTGAACAGGCGGCCGGTCGGTCCCAGGGGCTGGACCTCGTGGAAGCCCACGGTGGTGATGGTGATGACGGTCATGTAGAGGGCGTCCAGCCAGCCCCAGCCCCCGACCACCCGATAGCCGAGGGTCCCCCCCACGAGGAGCAGGACCAGCACGATCACCGGGGCGATCAGGAGCCGCAGGGCGGGGGCGGTCCTCACGACTCAGAGGCCGATCTCGTCGGCGATGGGGACGAGCGCGCCGATCACGAACGCCACGTGCTCGGGGAGGGGCCGGCCGAGCGCCCCCGCCCCCTCGTAGATGCAACTGCGGTCGACGGAGCGGGCGAAGGCCTTGTCCTTGAGCTTCTTGGTCACGGACTTCACCGGGAGGTCGGCGACCTTCTTCGAGGGACGCACCTTCACGCAGGCCCCGATGAACCCCACCAGCTCGTCGCAGGCGTAGAGCGACCTCTTGAGGGGGGTGTCGCGGGGGATGCCCATGTAGTCGGCGTGCGAGCCGATGGCCTCGACGATCTCCTCGGGCCATCCTCGCTCGCGGAGGATGCGACTCCCCACGTGGAGGTGCGTCTCCTCGGTGGGGTTCTGCTCGTAGTCGAAGTCGTGAAGGAGGCCCACCACGCCCCACTTCTCGATCTCCGCCTCGTCGGTGATGCCGTGCCAGCGGGCGCAGGCCCGCATCGCCTCCTCGACCCCCCGGGCGTGCCGGCGCAGGGCGTCGGACTGCGTGAACTCGAACAGAAGCGCCTCCGCCTCGGCGCGGGAGTGGGGCATGGGTCAGGGGCCGGGGAAGTAGCAGTCGACCCAGTCGCGCACCTCGACCTCGACCTCGTCGGAGTCGGCGCCGGTCACCTCGTGGACGGGGGAGCGCTCGTAGCCGGGGGCGAGCAGGTACAGGGACGCGCGAACCACCTCGCCGTCCTGGTAGAGGTAGGCGTGGACCTCGCCCCCCGGCCTCTTGAACTTGAGGAGGCGCCCGGTCTTCACGACGCCCCCGGGGGGGTGAAGCCGAAACTGATGCCCGGGCCCCCGCCCGAGGCGGTCGCTGCCGCCGGCCCGGTGACGGCCCGGAACCACGAGCGGGACATGAGCTGGTAGCCCGCGTCGTTGGGGTGCACGTGATCGGCGAAGAGGCTCTCCAGGCTCGGCTGGTCCATGAAGTCGGCGTAAATCTCCGCGATCCGCACGCCCTCCTGCTCGGCCATGGCCCGGATCAGCTCGTTCATGTCGCTCACCCAGATGTTGCGCGCGGTGGCGTTCTTGTCCAGGTAGGCGGGGTTGGCCGGGGGGATCGTGCCCACGATGGGGTTGGAGCCCCAGTTCCGCGTCTGCCGGATCATCGATCGGAGCGAGCTGATGGTGAAGCAGGGGAAGTCGCTGCGGCAGACCGACTCGTTCCAGTCGTTGGTGCCGTAGAGGATCAGGGTGTAGGCCCCGCGGAAGCGCTGCAGGCTCGACCCGATCCGCTCCGCCCCCTGGTTGCTCCTCGTGCCGGGGTCTCCGGCGTTTCCGAGGACCGCCTCGCCCCAGTAGGACTGGAGGTCGGCCTGCAGGTAGCTCTCGTACCCGCCGCCGACGCCTCCTCCCACACCCCAGGTGATGCTGTCCCCGAAGCCCAGGTAGTGGTTCGCGCGGTTGCCCCCGATCTCGAGGGTGGCCGGAACCTCGATCTCGCCGCTGGCCTGGGGGACGGCCACCGTCAGGGCCGGCCCCGCCCTGAAGTAGGCGGGCAGGCCGCTGGCCTGGACCTGCTGCTCTCCGGCGGGCACGTCGTTCACCGTGAACCGCCCCCCGGCCGCGCTCTCGCCGGTCCGACCGCCGATGCTGACGGTGACCCCGGGCAGACGCACGGTCTCGGCGGCGTCGAGCAGGCCGTTGCCATTGACATCGTAGAAGACGACGCCGCTCACCGGGTGCCCGGGGACGGGGGTCGGCACGGGTCCCCCCGGGTCCGTGGGGGAGGAGGAGCCGCCCCCACACGCGGGAAGCAGGACCAGGGAGACGAGGGTGGCGGCCTTCTCGAGCTTCACGATCTTCGAGAATAGCACGGGATTTGCCGCCCCCGAGCGGTCGGGGCTATACTGGCCCGACCCCGCCGTAACGAGAGTTCCCTGAGATGGATAAGACCGCGGAGACCACCCGGAGCAACCGCCGGATCACGGCGCGGAAGGCATGCCTGCTCACCGTGCGCTACAAGGCAAACGGCGACTGGCGCCCCGCGACGGCCATGGACATCTCGCCCTATGGCTGTCGCCTGCGGGTGGGCGAGGACGTCCCTCGCGGGATCGACGTGGCGGTGGTCTTCGAGACCCCGATCCGGGACGGCGCCCGGGCGGCCCAGGTCGAGGTGCCGGGGCGCTCCATCTGGGCTCGGCTCGAGGGGCTGTCGTACCAGGTGGGCGTTCACTTCGAGGACTCGCCCGAGGGCCTCGCTGGCGTCCTCGCCGCCCTGTCCTGAGCCCTCGCGTCCTTCCTCAGTCCCGACCCCGACGGCTTCGTCGTGTGTCCGACTTCCCGGGGCGCGGCCGTTCCCGCGTCCGAGCCCGCCGGAGTCGGGAGAGCGTCCGCGCGAAATCGGCGGGGAGGGGGCTCTCCACCGCGACCCGCGCGCCGGTCACCGGGTGTGCGAAGGCGAGGCGCCAGGCGTGGAGCATGGGGCGTCGCGGGCCGTCCCGGCCCGGGGCGCCGTAGACCCGGTCTCCCAGGACGGGAATGCCCACGTGGGACAGGTGCACGCGGATCTGGTGTTGGCGGCCGGTGGCGAGATCGACCTCCAGGAGAGCCGCCCCCGCGAGCCGCTCCCGCACCCGCCAGCGTGTCCGGGCCGGCTTGCCGGGCTCCGGATCGTGGGCCACGGCGCGCCGGCCGCTCACCCAGGCGTCACGGATCGGTGCGTCCACGACCCCGCGGTCGGCGTCCGGCTCGCCCGCGACGATGGCCAGGTAGCGTCGTTCGATCCGGTGAGCGCGGAAGATCTGGATGAGCCCGGCCCGGGCCTCGCGCGAGAGCGCGAAGACCAGCGCGCCCGTGGTGTCGCGGTCGATGCGGTGGACGCGCTCGGCGAAGGGGACGCGGGGTCGCAGGTGCGCCACGTAGTCGCGCACCCGGGCCAGGGCGGTGTCCTCGTCCCCCCGGCCGGGGCCGGAGGGGACGGTGAGGAGGCCCGCCGGCTTGTCGACCACGAGCACGTGCTCATCCTCGTGCAGGATCGGCAAGGAGCAGCGGGCCCGGGGCAGGGCCTTGCGGTGGGGGTCCCAGACGACCCGCGTGCCGTCGGGGACGTCGTGCCCGGCCTCCCGGACCCGCGCGCCGTCGACCGTGACCTGCCCTTTCTCGATCGCGGCTCGGGCGCGGCGTCGCGACAGGCCGGGGTGGAGGGCGATGAGCGCGAGGTCGAGACGCACGAGGGCTACTCCCGGAGACCGCGCGCGTCGTCCCAGGCCGCGGGGTCCTGACCAAAGTACTCGCAGAGGATGTCGTAGACCTCCCGGTGGCGGCGCCGGACCACCTGGGGGACCTCGAAGAAGGCCTCCACCGCCACCCCGAGGAACTCCACCGGGTCGTGAGCCCCGTAGTCGTCGAAGGCCGAGCGGCGCCTCCGGCGCAGTTGCTCCATCTCCTTCTCCGCGGCCTCGACCCACCGGCGGGCGAGGGCCCCATGCAGCCCCACCGGGATGCCGTCGAAGTGCGTGTGGTCCACGTCGAGGATGTGGGCGAACTCGTGCAGGCCCACGTGGTACGCGTCGTCCGGGTGCTCGAAGCTCTGAAGCAGCGCGGGCACGGACAGGATGACCGTCCCCCAGCCGTGGGCCTGTCCGGAGAGCTCCTCCTCCCCGACGGTGTAGTCGCGGTCGAAGTCGTCGGCGTAGAGGAGCACCTCGGTCAGCTGCTCCCACTCGTACTCCGGCCAGCCCAGGCTGAGGGTCACCACGGAGGCGCCCACGAGGAGGCGCAGCTCTTCGGTGACCTCCACCCCCACGCCGGTGATGCGCTTCTCGGCGAGGACGAGCCGGAGGTCTCGCTCGAATCGGCGGCGCCATTCGTCGGGCAGGCGCTCGTAGTGGTCGTACGACTCCAGCAGGAGCTCCCGCCACTCCTCGGGGAAGGGCGAGGCCAGGGCCGCCCGACGCCGCGCGGTGCGGCGATCGAGGACGCGGCGCAGGGTCGTCCCGAGGAGCGCTCCGACGAGGAGCCCGCACCCGGCCCCGGGCCACCCGGCCACGAGCGCTCCCAGGACCACCCCGCAGACCATGGCCAGCCCCCCGGCCGTGCGGGCGAAGCGCCGGTCCCCTGGGCATTCGACTCTCATGCGCGGGCCCCGAGCAGACGCGCCAGGACGCTCACGTCGATGTTCCCGCCGGTGACCAGGGCCACGACCGGCCGCCCGCCCCGGGGCCGCACGCGTCCGGACCGCACCGCGGCGATTCCCAGGGCCCCCGACGCCTCGGCCACCACCTGGTCCTGGGAGAGAAGGGCCACGACCGCTTCCTCGATCTCCGCCTCCGTCACCACCACGACCTCGTCGATGAGGTCGCGGTGGGCGAAGACGATCTCGCCGATGCCTCCGGCCACCCCGTCGGCCAGCGTGGGGCCGGCGGGGTAGGTGAGAAGTGGCCGGCCCCGCTCCAGGGACTCCTTCAGGGCGGGCGAGGCGGCGGGCTGCACCGCCGCGACGCGCACCCCGGGGACGAGGGCCTTCGCCGCGACCGCGACCCCCGTGATCAGCCCGCCTCCGCCCACCGGGACGAGGAGCAGGCCCACGTCGGGGCACTCCTCGGCCACCTCGAGGCCGGCCGTCCCCTGCCCGGCGGCGACGTGGGGGTCCTCGAAGGCGTGCACCGACGTCGCCCCCGTCTCCCGCAGGAAGGTCTCGGCCGACTCCACGGCGTCGTCGTAGGTCGCACCCACCTGGCGCACGTCCACGGGGAAGCGCCGCAGCTTCGCCACCTTGGCCTGGGGCGCGGAGTTGGGCACGAAGACGGTGGTGCGGATGGCACCGCCGAGGCACTGCGCGGCGAAGGCCACGCCCAGGGCATGGTTGCCGGCGGAGGCGGCGGCGACCCCGCGGCGACGCTCGGCCTCGCCGAGGGCGGTCATGAGGCTGAGGGCCCCGCGGACCTTGAACGACCCCGTGGGCTGCCAGCACTCGAGCTTCAGGCGGAGATCGACCCCGGGCGCGGCCAGGCTCGGCCGCAGAGGGGTGGGGGGGAGGTAGGGGCGGATCCTCTCTCGTGCGGACCGGACGTCGTCGACGGTGAGCCGTTCGGTCACGGTCGTCCCTCCGGACGGCGCTCGACGCCGGCGGCCACGATGTCCAGGCGGGGCTCCCCACACCGCGCGGCGATTGCACCCGCGACCCGGTCCCGGAAGCCGACGAGGGCCGAGAGGCCGCTCCCCTCGGGGGTCACGGCCTCGCCCACGAACAGGTGGATCGGACCCGGGCGGGGGAGCCGGGCGTCGCCCCGGAGGACCTGCCGCGTCCCCCGCAGGGCGAGGGGCACGACCGGGACCCCGGCGTCGACCGCCGCCTTGAAGGCACCGAGGCGGAAGGGCCGCAGGCCGGTGGCGGCCACGAAGGTCCCCTCCGGGAAGAAGGCCACCGCCTCTCCCTCGCTCAGGGCCTCCCCGACCCGCTCGGCGTCGGCCAGGCCCTGCTGGAAGTCGACACGGTCGACGGTGGGGTAGCCCAGGCGCCGGACGAAGGTCCGGATGACGGGGTAGCCGAGCACCTCCTTCTTGGCCACGAAGAGGAGGTTCCGGGGCAGGAGGGCGACCAGGACGAAGACGTCCGCGTAGGACGCATGGTTGCAGGCGAGCACGACCGACCCCCGTCGGGGGAGGTGCTCGAGACCCTCCACCGAGAGCGGGCAGCCCATGAGGCGCAGGCCCACCCGGGTGCCGAGGCGGCCGAGGACGAAGCCCAGTCGCCGGCTCGGCACGAGGGCGACGATCGCCCACACCGGCAGGACCACGGGGGGCAGGACGAGGGCCAGGTAGAGGGCATACAGACCGCGGCCCGTCCGCCGCACCCACGGCCGCAGGGCCTCGCCGGCGGCGGCGGTGACGAGCCGCATCCTCTGGCCGGCAGTGGTGCGCGGCGGCCGGCCCAGGGCGCCGGAGAGGAGGCGCTCCCGGGTCGCCGCCCGTCGGACCTTGCCGCTCGAGGTCTTGAGCACCGCACCCGGGGGGGCGAGGACCACACGGTCGGGGGGGACATCGATGGCGGCGGCGACGCGCTCGGTCACCGCGCTCTCCAGCCGCCCCCGCTCGACGGGATCGGTCACTCGTGTCTCCGCCACGACGACGAGACCCTCCGTGCCCAGCTCGGGGTGATCGGTGCCGAAGGCGACCACGCAGCCGCGACGGATCCCCTCGACCTCGGCCGCCGCCTCCTCGACCTCCTGGGGGACGATGTTGCGGCCACCCTTGATGATGAGGTCCTTGCGCCGGCCCGCGATGTGGATCTCCCCGCCCGCCCGGTAGGCCAGATCGCCACTGTCGAGCCAGCCCCCGGGCAGGGTGATGGCGGCGGTGGCCTCCGGCTGGCGGTAGTAGCCGCTGGTCATGGAGGGGCCGCGAAAGACGAGGCGGCCCAGGACGCGCTCGTCGACCTCCTGGCCCTCGTCGTCCACGATGCGAATGTCGTGGCGGGGGAGGGCGCGGCCCGCGTTGACGAAGCACAGGGCGGAGGCGTCGTTCGCTTCCGCGGGCACCGCCCGGCCTTCGCGCTGGAAGGGCTCTCTCGCGACCCGGTCGAAGCGCGTGCCCGTCCCCATGGCGGGAAGCGCCAGGGCCACCGAGTTCTCGGCGAGTCCGTAGGCCGGCATCAGGGCCTCGGGCCGGAAGCCGTAGGGCGCGAAGCGCCGGACGAAGCGCTCCACCGTTCCCGGGCTGACCGGCTCCGCCCCGTTCATGGCCGCGCGCCACGAGGAGAGATCGAGGCCCTCGAGGGCCTCGTCCGGCACCCGCCGCACGCACAGCTCGTAGGCGAAGTTCGGGGCTCCCGAGAGGGTGGCCCGGCGCTGATGAATGGCCCACAGCCAGCGCTCGGGTCGCGCCAGGAAGGCGGTGGGCGGGAGCAGGGTGAGGGGGAGGCCCGCGTGGAGGCAGAACAGCCACGAGCCGATGAGGCCCATGTCGTGGTAGAGGGGGAGCCAGCTGACGCCCACGTCGGCGGGCGTCGCCTCGAGACCCTCGGTGATGGCCTGGATGTTGGCCAGCAGGTTCTCGTGGGTCAGGAGCACGCCTTTCGGCTGCCCCGTGCTCCCCGAGGTGTACTGGATGAAGGCCGGCTCGGACCCCTCGCCCTCGGGCTCGGCCGCCTCCGCCCCCGGCACCGCGAGCTCGTCGGCGGTCACCACGCCGTCCAGCGAGGGGACCGCCGGGCGCAGCAGGCGGGCCACCGGCCGCGCCCGGGGGATCGTGACGAGCAGGCGGGCGTTCGCGTCGGCCAGGATCCCGGCCTGGCGGACGGCATAGTCCTCGAGACGGTCGAGACGCACCGGCGGGTAGATGGGGACGGGCACCGCCCGGGCGAAGAGGATGCCGAGGAAGGAGCGCAGGAAGTCGAGCCCGGTGGGGAGCATCAGGGAGACCGAGTCCCCGCGGCCGAGGCCGCGCTCCCCGAGCCCGGCGGCCACCGCCTGTGCCTCGCGAGAGAGGCGTCCGTAGCTGATGGCCTGCTCGGTGCCGTCGTCCTCGCGGAGGAAGACGTGGGTGCGGTCGGGATTGAGCCGGGCGTGCCGCCACAGCGACTCGTGGAGGGTCCGCACACCGGATCCGATCCCCGCGGCGGCCCCCACCTCCTCCTGGTCGCGGGCGGGCATGGCCAGGGGCCGTTCGGGCGAGGCCTCGAGGATCGCCCGGGCGAGGCCCCACGCGGTGTCGATCTGGAGGCAGCGATCGTCGAGGGTGCGGCCGAAGGTGCGCTCGAGGCGGGCCAGGAGCTCCACGCGCTCGAGGCTGCCGAGACCGACCTCCCGGTCGAGGGAGGACTCGGGGCCCACCGCGCGCTCCGCACGGTCCCCGCCGACCTCACGGGCGAGGTCCCGGACCACCGCGAGCACCGGGTCGAGGATCTCATCCAGCTCGGGGCGGCGGGAGGAGACTGGCTCGGAGGGCACCACCGGCCACTCTAGCAGGTTGCTCGAGGGTCTTCATCGATCTCGAGACTCACGGGCGGGGGAGCGGGGGAGCGCGACACCCGGGCCGCGTCAGGCGCGGATGCCGAACGTCGAAGCTGGAGATCGTGGTCGACGCCGAGGCCGACCTTCCGGAGTGCGTTGCCGGTCTCGAGGACCGGGTCCGGGCGGCGATCGACGGGTAGAGCACGGAAACACAAAGGGCGCGGGACGCTCTGCCCGCACCCTTCGTGCTTCAGTCTGCCGCGAGACTACTTGGGCAGGACGGCGTCCTTGGCGGCCTTGGCGATCGTGAACTTCAGTCGCTTCCGGGCCGGGATCTTGATCGCTTCGCCGGTCTGCGGGTTGCGGCCCATGCGGGCCTTGTAGCTGCGGACCACGAGCTTCCCGACCCCCGGGATCGTGAAGCCATTCTTGGCTTCCTTGTAGGCGAGCGCCGCCTGGGCCTCGAAGAAAGCGGCTACCTGCTTCTTCGTGAGACCCACCTTCTCGGCGAGGCCCGCCACAATCTGCGTCTTGGTCATCGGCTTGGTTGCCATCGAGTTCAATCCTCCTGAGAGTCAGGCTGGCGTGCGGAGTCCTTTGATCTGTGCCAGAACGGGCGCCAGTATACGTCGCTTTCGCGCGCCCCTGTCAAGCGCCCCGCGCACAAATCGCCGCGCCAGCATTGGGTCGGAGGCCTCCAGACGGTCAGGGGCGGGAGGCCGGGTCGTCCTCGCGGATGAGGAACACGGTCTCGTCGGGGCGGGCGAGCCCCAGCTCCTCGCGGGCCAGCCGCTCGATCGCGCGGGGGCTCAGCTTCAGGGCGGCGATCTCCCCGACCAGCCGGGCATTGTCGGCCCGCAGCGCCGCGATCTCCTGCCGGAGGGCCTGCACCTGCTCCCGCTTGTGAAACAGATTGATCAGGCCCCGGTCCCCGAAGATGGAGCCCACGACCAGGGCCAGCAGGACGATGACGGTGCCCAGGACTCCCGCCTTCTTTCGAAGTCCCGTTTCGGCGCGCGCCGTGTCATCCCGCGGTGACAAAACCTGATCCTTTGCTTTAGCAACTAGCCTTAAATCGCTACTATAGCTCACTTTTTCAAGCCCTTGGCTGGGGGGAGACACCCACCCGGCGATCCCCCTGGCGACCGGTGGCCTCCTGGTAGCGCCGCAGAAGCGTCACCAGCTGCTCGTTGACCTTCCTCAGTCGCTTCAGGTCGGCCTTGTAGTCCCGGTGGGCCTTCACCAGCGATCGGGCCTCGCTCGCCTGTGCCTCGTCCAGATAGGTGAACCCCCCGCGACCCCCGCTCCGGCGGGAGAGGACGTAGTAGGGGCCGTGCTTCTGCCCCGTCTGGCAGACGCAGCCCTTCTTCCCGCACACCCCCCAGCGCATGAAGAGGGACCCCGCGACGAGCTCGCGCCGCCGCAGGAGCCCCCCGACCAGGGTCCGCTGCTCCTGAAGGCGTGCGCGAATCCGCTGCCGAAGCGTCTCGGGTGTGGAGATGGGCATGTCTTACAGTGTATCCTTTCAATTACACTGTAAGATAGACGAAGAGGCCACCAGCGTCAAGGGCTTTCTCGCGCCGCTGCCGGCCTTCTTGCAGTCGGATCGGGTCCCGATCGAGCGCCGGCCGGGTCGCGCTAAGATCGCGCGAGAGCCAGGAGGAGGGCGCCATGTGGCTGCTGAAGACGGAGCCGACGGACTACTCGTACGACCAGCTCGAGGAAGAGGGCCGGACGCGCTGGGACGGCGTCAGCAACCCCGCCGCCCTCAAGAACCTGCGGGCGATGAAGGCGGGGGATCGCGCGCTGCTCTACCACACCGGCAAGGAGAAGGCGGTGGTGGGGCTCGTCGAGATCGTCGCCGACGCCTACGCGGACCCGACGGCGAAGAACCCGAAGCTGGTGGTCGTGGACGTCGAGCCCCGGGGGAGGCTGGGGCGCCCGGTGACCCTCGGCGAGATCAAGGCGCTGCCCGCCTTCGAGGGGAGTCCCCTGGTGCGCCAGGGGCGGCTGTCCGTGGTTCCCCTCACTGCCGACCAGTGGAAGACCATCGAGGAGTGGAGCCGGGCATGACGGGCCGCATCGTGGTCCTGTGCACGGCGGGCTCCGCTGGCGACGCCGAGCGGATCGCGCGGGCCATGGTCGAGCAGCGGCACGCGGCCTGCGTGAACGTCGTTCCCGGTGTCTCGTCCTTCTACCGGTGGAAGGACGAGATCGCCCACGACACCGAGTGGCTCCTGGTCATGAAGACCACCGCCGCCCGCTTCGAGGCGCTGCGCGAGGCCCTGGTCGAGATGCACCCCTACGACGTCCCCGAGGTGATCGAGCTCCCCATCGAGCGCGGGCACGCCCCCTACCTCGAGTGGATCGACTCCAGCGTGGGCGAGGCCTGACCGGTCGTCGGCGGCTCACCCGCGGAAGACCCCGGTGGAGGGGTCGCGCCGCCCGCCGCCCTCAGATTCCTGCCAGCGCCCGCTCCAGGTCCGCCACCAGGTCCTCCGCGTCCTCGCATCCCACGCTGATCCGCACCAGCCCGTCCGTGATCCCCAGGGCCTCGCGCTCCGCAGGCGCGTAGCCGGCGTGGGTCATGGTCGCGGGGTGGGAGATCAGGGTCTCCACGCCCCCGAGGCTCTCGCCCAGGGAGCACAGGTGCACCGCCTCCAGGAAGCGCCCGGCGGCGCCGAGGCTGCCGAGGTCGAAGGAGATCATCGCCCCGAAGCCGGTCGACTGGCGCGCGTGGACCGCGTGGTTCGGGTGGTCGGGGAGACCCGGCCAGTAGACGGCGCGGACCTTCGGGTGCCCGGAAAGGAAGGGAGCCACGACTCGCGCGTTCTCCTCGTGGCGTGGCATGCGCAGGTGGAGGGTCTTCGTGCCCCGGAGGACGAGCCAGGAGTCGAAGGGCGACAGGATTCCCCCCGCCGCGTTCTGGACGAAGCGAAGCCGCTCGGCGTGGCTGTCGTCCCGGACCACCGCCACGCCCCCCACGCTGTCGGAGTGACCGTTCAGGAACTTCGTGGTGGAGTGGACGACCACGTCGGCCCCCAGGGCGAGGGGCTTCTGGAAGAAGGGGCTCATGAAGGTGTTGTCGACGACGAGGAGCGCTCCCCGCTCGTGGGCAACCTCGGCCAGGGCGGCGATGTCGCAGATCTTCATGAGGGGGTTGGTGGGCGTCTCGATCCACAGCAGGTCGAAGCGGCCGGCCCGCGCCGCCAACCCCCGAGCGTCGCTCGCCTCGAGAAAGGCGAACTCGACGCCGTAGTCGGCCAGGATCTTCGTGAACAGGCGGTGGGTGCCACCGTACACGTTGTCGGAGACGACGACCCGCTGTCCCGCCTTGACGAAGGTCAGCACCGCCTGGGTGGCGGCCATGCCCGAGGCGAAGCAGTAGGCGTCGGTCCCGCCTTCGAGGGCGGCCAGGTTCCTCTCCAGCGACCGCCGGGTGAGGTTGTGGGTGCGGGCGTACTCGAACCCCTTGTGCCGGCCGAGACCCTCCTGGACGTAGGTGGAGGTCTGGTAGATCGGCACGGTCACCGCTCCCGTAGTCGGATCCGGCTCCTGCCCGGCGTGGATGCAGTCGGTGGCGAAGCCCATGGTCACCTCGATTGGAGACGGCGCCGGGCGCCGCGTGCGGTGCTACTGGAGGGCCAGCGAGATGGAGAAGGGACGCCCCTCGCGCAGGCCCTCGGCGCGCAGGTCGGAGGCGCCTTGAAGACGGGGCCACAGGCTGATGAGCGTGGCCATGCCGTCGATCTCGGTGCCGTTGATGTTCGTCAGCACGTCGCCGGAGCGGAGCCCGGCCTCGGTGAGGAGGCTGTCCTGGGCAACGCGGGTCAGCCGGACCCCCACCACCCGCCCGTCCTCGGTCACCGGTCGGATCGCGGTCTCGGACAGGATGCGGTTCATCTCCCCGGCCAGCCGCTGCTGCACCTCCTCGCGCTTCATGACGCGCAGGGGCGCGTCTTCGCGCGGGACCTCGGGGCTCTCCGGGATCGTGGCCACCACCGGCGCCGAGAGCGCGGGTGGTCCCGCGTCGCGGACACGGACGTCGATCCTCTCGCCCTCGAACTCGAGGATGACGCGGGTGCTGGACACGGCCAGGAGACGCCCTCCGAAGGCGGTGTCGCCCACGCCGACCACCCGGGTTCGGCCCTGCGAGCGCAGGATGGCCACCGAGCGCTCCGGCGAACCGGCCACCACCACCCCGACCGCGGCCAGATCGGCGGGGGCCGAGGAGACGAGAAGCAGCAGGAGAGCAGCGAGCATGGCGGCGTACAAGGTCACGCTAGCCGAGGGCCGAATGGCTGTCAACGGAGGCGCCGCGGTGCTAAATTCGCCCGGATGGTCCGCCCTCTCCCGCCCGAGACACCGGCCCTTCCCGCGCCTCCGCTGCGGGACCGCCTTCGCCGGTTCCTGCGGGACACGTGGCGCGGCCGCATTCTCCTCGGGGCCCTCGCGGTCTGGCTCCTCGACGTCCTGCTGGGGCTGTTCGACCTCGTCGTGCCGGCGCTCCTGAGGGTCCCCGCGAAGCTCGTCCTCGGGATCGCCCTCCTGTGGGCCACCTGGCGCGGACTGCGCTGGCTCTCCGCACGCTTCCTGTGGCGGATCCGCACCAAGCTGATCCTGTCCTATCTCTTCGTGGCCCTGGTGCCGGTGGTCCTGCTGAGTCTCTTTCTGGGTCTGGCCGCGGTGGCCTTCATGCAGCTGGTGGCCTCGCGCATGGTCGTCGACGAGATCGATCGGGCCGGCGAGATCCTCCGCACCTCGGCCCATGCCGCGCTCGAGGGGCTGCCCGCGCAGCGTGCGCGCGCCGTGTCCGCGCTGTCGGACCGGCTGGCACCGGCGCGGGCCCTCCACCCGGAGCTGGCCTGGACGCTCCTCGAGGGGGGGCGCGTGGTGGCGTCGTCGGAGGAGACGCCCCACACCCTGCCGTCCTGGTGGGACGGGCAGGCGTTCGCCGGACTGGTGAGCGCGGAGCCCTCCGCCGGCGTCGGGGCGATCGATGCCGTGCGCGCGGTCTGGCCGGCGGGCCCAAGGACCCTCGTCCTGGACGTCCCCACCGACCGTCTCTTCTTTGAGGAGCTGGAGCGCCGGACGGGCCTCCAGGTCGTTCCGCTGACCCAGCAGGACCCGGGGGCGGGGGCGGAGCCAGCCACGGAGCCCTCGGAGGGGGCAGGCGTGGGGGCCGAGATCACGATCGAGCACGAGGGCGAGACGGTGCGGGCCCCGCTGGGTTCGGGACTGACCTCGTTCGCCTTCCCCGAGCGGACACGGTGGAGCACGGGAGAGACGAGCGTCTTTCCGCCTCTCTCGCTCCGCTACCAGCCGCTCGACCTCGTGCGACGCCTCTCGCCGGGGCTCCTCCCGAGCGAGGCCGGCGCGCGGACGCTCCCCGACATGCTCCTGATCGCGATGGGCGTGGTGGGCGTCGTGTTCCTCGTGATGTACGCAGTGGCCCTGATGCTCGGCCTCGTGCTCGCCCGCTCCATCACTCGCGGAGTGCACGATCTGTCCGAGGGTACGCGGCGCCTGCGGGAGGGGGACTTCAGCCACACCATCCGGATCCGCTCGCGCGACCAGCTCGGAGACCTCGCGGAGTCGTTCAACCTGATGTCCCGCGGGATCCAGGACCTGATGCGCGAGCAGGCGGAGAAGGAGCGCCTGGAGGAGGAGCTGCGGATCGCCCGCGAGATCCAGATGAGCCTCCTGCCCGGCAAGACGCTGTCCACCGTGCCCGGGATCCGGGTGGCGGCGTTGTGCATCCCGGCCACGGAGGTGGGCGGCGACTACTACGACGTCCTGCCCCTCGGCGACACCCGGATGGGTGTCCTGGTGGCCGACGTCTCCGGCAAGGGCACCTCGGCCGCGCTGTACATGGCCGAGCTCAAGGGGCTCGTGCTCTCGCTCTCGCGCATCTACGACTCCCCGGCCCGGCTGCTCGTGGAGGCGAACAAGATCCTCGGAGAGAGCATGGACTCGAGGACCTTCGTGACCATGACGTACGCGGTGGTGGATGTCGCGGCGGGTCGCATGCGCTTCGCACGCGCCGGGCACAACCCCCTCATCCACCTGGAGGCGAGAACCGGCAAGACCCGCGTCCTCACCCCGCCCGGCCTGGGGCTGGGGCTCGACCGGGGCGAGGGCTTCGAGCGCATCCTCCGGGAGGAGGAGGTCCCGCTCGCCCCGGACGATTTCTTCCTCTTCTTCACCGACGGCCTGTCGGAGGCGATGAACGAGGGGTCGGAGCTGTTCGGTGAGGCCCGACTCCGTCGGATCCTCGAGGACAGCGATGGCCTGAGCAGCGAGCAGCTCCGCGGACGGATCCTCGAGGAGGTCGAGCGCTTCGTGGGCGACGCCGCTCCCCACGACGACCTCACGATGGTGGTGCTCAAGGTGGTAGCGGAGGATCGGGCGCGGTGACCGGGGAGAGGAAGGAGCAGCTTCACGGTCTCGAGCGTCGCCTCGGGTACCACTTCGCCGATCTCGACCTCCTCGACCGGGCCCTGACCCACGCCAGCCACGCCAACGAGGACCTGTCCAGCAGCGCGAGGGACAACGAACCCCTGGAGTTCCTCGGAGACTCCGTGCTCGGGCTGGTGGTGACCGATCTCCTCCACCGCCGGAATCCCGATGGGGCGGAGGGCCCGAAGAGCCGGCACCGGGCCCGTCTGGTCTCCGCGCCCAGCCTCGCCCGTCGGGCCGCAGAGCTCGACCTGCCCGCGCTCCTCCGTCTCGGGCGCGGGGAGGAGAAGACGGGCGGGCGCAAGAAGACGGCGCTGTGGGCAAACGCCTACGAGGCCCTGATCGCCGCGCTCTACCTCGACGGCGGCTTCGAGGTCGCCCACCGCTTCGTTCGTGACGAGCTCGCGGGAGAGGTCGAGAGCGTTCCCACCCACTCCGAGGACGCCAAGAGCGCGCTGCAGGAGCTCCTCCAGGGACAGGGGCGGCCGCTTCCGAAGTACCGCGTGGCCGCCGAGCTGGGGCCCAGCCACCGCCGGTCGTTCCGGGTCGAGTGCCGCCTCGAGGACGGGCGTGTCACCGAAGGTGAGGGCACGTCGAAGAAGGCGGCGCAGCAGCAGGCGGCGCGCCGGGCCCTGGACGAGCTGCGCCGCCGGGATCGCTGAGGCCGTCCTCGAGAGCGTTCCCGTTCGAGCACCCACCTCTCGAGGCGGCGTGGGCCAGGGTCGTCACCGCCCGCGGCCTATACTGCTTGCATGAGGGTGGTCGTGGCGATGTCCGGGGGCGTCGACTCCTCGGTGGCGGCGGCGCTGGTCCGGGACGAGGGGGGCGACGTGGTCGGCGTCTCCATGCAGCTCCACGACCAGACCGAGGGCGCGGGGCCGTCCTTCGGCCGCTGCTGCGCCCTGGAGGACTTCCACGACGCGAAGGCGGTGGCGGCGCGTCTCGGGATACCCCACTACGTGATGAAGCTCGAGGGGTCCTTCCACGACGGGGTGATCGCACCGTTCGTAAGGGATTACCTGGAGGGGCGCACGCCCCTGCCCTGCGCGCGCTGCAACACCGAGGTCAAGTTCGCGAGCCTCGTCGAGAAGACCCGCGCCCTCGGCGCCGAGGCCGTGGCGACCGGCCACTACGCCCGCCGCGACCGGGGAGGACCGGAGGGACGTTTTCGGCTCCTCCGCGGCCGCGACCGCTCCAAGGACCAGTCGTACTTCCTGTTCGGCCTCACCCAGGAGCAGCTGGCGCTGGCGCGGTTCCCGGTCGGCGAGCTGGAGAAGACCGCGGTCCGGCAGCGGGCCCGGGAGCTGGGCCTGCGCGTGGCGGACAAGGCCGAGAGCCAGGAGATCTGCTTCGTCCCCGACGGCGACTACGCGGCCTTCGTCGAGCGACAGGCCCCCGTTGCCGACCGCGAAGGCCCGATCGTCGACGCGAGCGGTCGTGAGCTCGGTCGCCACCGCGGGATCCACGGGTTCACCGTGGGGCAGCGGCGGGGCCTGGGTCTCACCTCGCCCCGACCGCTCTACGTCCTTCGGGTCGTGCCCGAGCGGCGCGCGGTCGTGGTCGGAGAGGAAGAGGCGCTTCAGGGGCACCGACTGGTGGCCAGGGAGGTGAACTGGGTCTCGGTGCCGGAGCCCGCGAGCGCCCGGCGTGCCGAGGTCCAGATCCGCTACCGCCACGCCGCCGCCCCGGCCGCGCTTCATCCCCTCGGGGGTGGCCGCGTCGAGGTCGTCTTCGATCGGGCGCAGCGGGCGATCACCCCCGGGCAGGCCGCGGTCTTCTACGACGGAGAGACCTGCCTCGGGGGCGGCTGGATCGAGCGCTGATCCCGGACGACCGCACCCGACGGAAGGGAAAGGGCGGGACCCCGGATCCTCGGTCCTTGCGTCGTCCGGCAGCACCTTCCCGACCGCCGCCGACTGTCCCGCCTTGACCAGGGGGGAGCCGATGGCCAACAAGGCGTAGAGCGCCTCGACCTCCACGTCCGGGTCCCGGAGGTCGGGCTCGAGCAGACAAGGCTGCCGAGGGTGTGGACCCGTCCCAGGCCGGCGAGGAGCTGACGCTTCTGCTCGGCCGTATCGACCGCCGCCGTTGGCTCGCCCGAACCACCCCGGTGGCGATCGGCTAGGCCGGCGCATCCATCGCGGCGTCGAGGAACGAGCGGCCCCAGGCCTGCAGATCGTAGGTGCGCACGATGTCACCGAGCCGACGGATGCGATCGGCGCGGTCCTCCGCAGACAGGGTCAGCGCGCGGTAGAGAGCGTCGCGCATCGACGTCGTGTCGTAGGGGTTGGTCAGCATGGCTCCGAGGAGCTCGCGGCCTTCTGCATCGTGCGGGGGAGTGGCAGTGGGGTCACCGGGACCAGCCTCTCCCCGTTCCCGCCAGGCCCGTCGCGGTCGCTGTCTCTCATCTCCGCCATCCAGATGCTCCTCGGTTTGCCCTCGCGATCATCACGTCCGACCTCGGCGTCGCGTCAACCTGCAATCTGCGGGCGATCGGCCGTCCCGTGTGAACCGGGAATCAGCTTGCTCGTGGCTTCCTACGGCCCTCGCCGAGGGGTGGACGCCGAGGGGGATGCGCGTCCAGATCTTCGACCTGCCTCACCACGTGGCGGGCGAGGAGGGATCGGGACCCCGCAGGACGAACCGGGACCCGCGCTCCCCGTCGCCGGCCGTGAGGTCGAGGACGAGACCATCGATCTTCGGGGCGATGACGGCATCCACGATGAGGAGCGCCCGCTTCCGGCCGTTGACCACCGCGTCTCCCTCTCCGGGTCGGTCGAAGGTGAACTCGACCCCCCCGGTCTCGCCGGGGACGAGCTTGAGCCCCTGGTCCCCCGGCGTGCGGTTCGCGGTCAGGATCCGGTGCAGCTCGTGGATCGCTCGCTCCGTCAGCCGAATCATCGCTCCTCCCTGCGGCTTGTGTCCTCCGCGCCCTCTCGACCGGACGACTCGGGGCCGGAGAGGCTCCCGCCACCGAGCATCACCGGGAGTACGGGAGCAGGGTCGAACCCCTCGAAACTAGTCATCCAGGGCAGCGGGTGTCAAGTGGCCTGGCCCCGGGACCCCGCTGCCGGTCGCGCCCCCGGAGCCCGGGTAGCAACGGGCGTGCCAGCGCCCCCCCGCCGCGGAGGACCGGGGCTCGCCGCGGTCAGGAGGCCTCGAGCTCCGGTAGCCGCCGGCTGACCCAGGCTCCGGCGAGCCCGAGCAGGGAGAGCGCGAGGATCACCACCGGGACGGAGAAGCCCTGGGCCACCGCCCCCATCCCGCCCAGGAGCAGCAGCACGACCCCGATGACGCTGTTGCTGACTGCCACGTAGTCCGTGCGCCGGTTGCCACTGGCGAGGTCGACCACGTAGGTCTTGCGTCCCAGACGCACTCCACTGTGGGCCACGCTCAGGACCAGGAACACCACGGGGTAGAACCAGAACCGGCCGGCGAGGCCGGGGGCCACGGTCTCGACCGCGAACGCGAAGACCCCCAGCGAGCCCGTGATGAGTGCGCCCAGGACCATCACACGCCGGCTCGACCAGTCCGCCAGACGCCCCCACACCGGAGCGCTGATCGTCGAGGCGATGCCCCCGGCGAGGATGAAGACACCGAGCTGCTTCAGGGTGCCCGCGGTGTGCTCACGGGCGAGGACGACGTAGTAGGGCGCGGTGAGGGCGGAGCAGAGGAGCAGCGAGCGGGCGAGGACGAAACGCCGGAAGGGTGCGTCGTCTCGCAGCAGGCGCAGCTTGCCGAGGGCGTGGACCAGGGCGTTCCCACCCCCCTCGGTCTCGCCGGGTTCCTCGACGATGAAGGCGTAGACGACTGCCGCGACCAGCCAGAGCACCGAGGCCGAGAGGAGGAGGGCGAAGAGTGAAGCACGCGAGCCGGCGTCCCCCCGCGTCCCCGCGAGTGCCGCCCCCACGGCGAGTGAGGCGAGGCCGGCAGCGCCGGCGCTGAGGCCGCCAACCCGACCCCGCCGCGTCCGCGGGATGGTCTTCCCGAGCACGTCCTTCGACGCCACCGACGAGAGCCCGCGCGCGAGGCTGAAGACGACCAGGCTCGCGAGGATCCCGGCGCCCGCCGACGGACCGGCCAGCGTGAGGGCGACCACGGCCATGGCCGCCACCGCGCCCGCCTGGAGCACGCTGCTCAGGACCCAGGCCCACTTGCGCACCGGCCGGCGCCTCACCCAGGCGGCGATGGCCAGCTGGGGCACGAGGGAGCCGGACTCGCGGAGCGGGACCAGGAGCCCGGTCATCGCCACCGGGGCCCCGAGGCCGGACATCAACCAGGCCAGCGTCGTCTTCGGGTTGGCGACGGCGTCGCCGAGCTTCGTGAGGAAGGAGCTCCCGACGAGCAGGAGGAAGTTGCGAGGAACCTCGACACAGGCCTCCTCGGAGATGTCGAGGCAGATCCGCGCATCCTCTTCTTCGTCCACGATCCGGGAGTACAGCCCTTCGGGAAGGCTCGAAGCCATCGTCATCTCTGCTGCATCGACTCTTCGTCGGCGGGCCGGGGCGCCTGCTGGATCGTCCTGGCCACTGTTCCTCCCCGCCGTCTCGCACGCCCGGCGTCGACGGTGTGCCCGTCTCGTCCGGACGGGAGCGCGGCGAGTCTACTCCAACTCGCACCGGCGGGCCGGATCTCTCCGGCCTGGACGCCTGAGGGAGGGGTGTGCTCGCCGCCTGGCAGGGCTTCGTGCGGCGCTTCGCCGCGGAGCAGCAGGACCGGGGACGGTCTCAGTCGGCTACGCCGAGCCACGAGGCCACGTAGTCGCGCGGGTACCTCTGGACGTCCAGAAGGGGCACGACGAACGTGTTGCCCACCCCGGTCCGGTGGGGGCTCACGAAGCGCCAGACGATCCTCTGGTCGGGCGTGACCTCCAGGGCCACGCCCAGCTCCGAAAACGTCATGAGCGTGTTGCCGTTCTCCAGCCTCTGAGCGGTCCCGAATCGGTCGGAGAAGAGCCCCGGGGCGGCGGACCGGGGGTACTGCCAGAGGATCCGTCGCGTGACGGCGTCGACCTCGATCACCCGGCTGCCGCTCGTCTCGTCCCGGTTGTCGAAGACGAGGAGGGTCCCGTCGTCCAGGAGGGTGGCGTCGTGCTGCTGCAGGGTCAGCCCGCGCATCGTCCACACGACCCTCCCGGACCGGGGGGCGACGACGACGATGGCGTCTCGGTTTCTGAGCGAGATCAGGAAGTTGCCCTGGGCGAACTGGGGAAACCGCGGGGCGAGGCGACCATCCAGGACCCGCAGGGAGTTAGCGTGGAAGATGTCGCCGGTCGCCGGGGACCCGGACAGCAGCCCGGTGTCGGCGGAGGAGCGGACGGCGTCCAGGATCGAGATCCGCTCGAGGAGCCGGCCCTCCGGAGTCAGGACGTCGACGGAATCCTCGAGGATCGGCTCGGTGGGGTGGACCTGCTCGACGATCCGCGCCCGGCGGGTGAGAACGTAGATGGTTCCGTCCGGCCCGACGTCCACGTCGTGGTGAGCGCCGTTGTGGACGGCCCAGCGCAGGGCGCCGGAGGGATCGAGCCTGACCATGCCCATTCCCTCGAAGATGGCCAGGAGATCGCCGTCGGTAAAGAGCTGGACTCCACGAAAGTAGCCGCTGCTGCTCGTGTCCCTGGGGGCGGGATGCTCGGGGAACGCCTCCCGGTAGGGGCAGCTCCAGCGATGCAGGACCGTTCCCGCCATGTCGATGAGCAGGGCCTCCGGACCGTGCATGGAGGAGTAGAGGTTGACACCGGCGAAGGTCGAGCCCTGCTCGTGGATCGTCACTCCCTCGCCCGGGGGCGCGCGCCTCGACGTGGCGAGGTATCCCAACGCCTCGAGCTGCTCCATCTTCTCCCGTTGCAGGGCGGTGAGAGGCCGATCGGGCGCCCGGTCCCCCTCTCCCGACGGTGCTGATCGACCGGTGAGGGGAGAGAGGACCCTCTGGAGCAGGGCCACGACCGCGTCGTGAGGGGGCCAGTGATCACGATGCACGCGGTAGCCGTACAGCGCCACGGCGGCGCCGGCGGCCACGAGGATGAGCGCCGCGCGCCAACGCCACCGTCCGTCTCCCACTCCCCGGCCTCCCTTTCGACGCGAACGCGGCCTACCGGTCCTTGGGCCCCCGCGGCGGCTCGAACCCCGCCACGCCCTCCGCCAACGCCAGCCCGCTCGTCTGGTGGAGTGTCGACATGGTCAGCCGCTCTGCTCTCCTGCTGGGGACGCGGGGGATTCTAGCGCGAACGGCGGGGTCTCCCTCGTACGCCGGGGCGGCGAGATCGGTCTCCGCCGGCCGATCTCCAAGCTCGTCGTGGAGACCCTCGCCAGCGTCACGAACAGCGCCCTCATGGCCGCGGGAGGAGCGCCTCCGAGCCGAGGACCGGGTCCTTGCGCTCGAAGCGGAGGCGTGCAATCCGCCGGCCCGACATCTGGGTGACGGTCACTCGGTAGGGTGGCACCTCGGTCTGCTCGCCCTCGCTGGGCAGATGGCCCAGCACCGACACGACGTGTCCTCCGATCGTGTCCTCTTCGCTGTCCGGGTCGATGCCGAGCACGTCGGCCGCCTCCGGCAGACGCACCCCCCCCGCCATCTCGAAGGACTCGTCGCCGACACGTTCGAGCCGGTTCGGCTCCTGGTCGAACTCGTCCTCGATCGGGCCGACGATCTCCTCGAGGGCGTCCTCGAGGAACGCGAGGCCCACGGACGTCCCGCGCTCGTCGACCACGAGGGCGCAGGTCGTCCTCTGCCGTTGCAGGCTCAGGATCAGGCGTCCGAGGGGCTGCCGATCGGGCACGCTGGGAAGGGGCCGGGCCAGCTTCCTGAAGTCGATCGGGCCGCCCTCCAGCAGGGCGGCGATCACGTCCCGGCCGTGGACCATTCCAACGGTGGAATCGAGGTCAGGGTCGCCCAGGGGAAAGCGCGAATGACGGGCACCGGCGAGGATGGCCAGGTTCTCGTCCTGGGTCTTCGCCGTGGACAGGGAGACGACGTCCACCCGGGGCAGCATGACGTGCCGCGTCTGCAGGCGGACCATCCCGAGGACGTTCTCTCCGAAGACCCGCTGGCGGCCCGAGATGCGGCCCGTCTCGGAGGCGGTCCGGAGGATCGAACGCAGGTCGTCGATGTCGAAGACCTCGCCGTGGCCGCCGTGGCCGCTCACGCCGACCGCTCTGAGCAGCAGGTTCGAGATCGAGTTGACGAGCCAGATGAAGGGCCTCAGGACCGCGGTGAACCAGATCAGGGGGAAGGCGACGAACAAGGCCAGCCGCTCGGCTTTGTGGAGCGCGAAGATCTTCGGCGCCTGCTCGCCGAAGGTCATGTGGAGGATCGTGATGACGGTCAGGGCGATGGCCAGGGCCGCCGCGTGCACACCGGGGGAGTCGTGGGCCTCGAGGCCCGCCGAGGATGCGGTCGACAGCAGCAGGGTCGCCACCGCCGGCTCCGCCAGCCAACCGAGCACGAGGCTCGAGATCGTGACTCCGAGCTGGCACGAGGAGAGGTAGAGGCTCAGATCACTGAGGACGATCAGCGTCGCCCGCGCGGCCCGGCTGCCGGCCTGGGCGAGGGTGTCGAGGCGCGAGACCCGGACCTTGACCAGGGCGAACTCGGCGGCGACGAAGAAGCCGTTGAGGACCACGAAGAAGGCCGTGGCGACGAGCTTCCAGGTGGCGCCCACGGCGGTGACGGCCTCCGATTCACTCATCTGCGATCGTGAAGACGCTCATGCGACATCCTCCTGGGCTGCCTATCTTCCCCCGCAACGCAGCGCAATGATCCTCCCTCCTCGGGCGGCGGGGTCACTCTCCGTGCCGGAACCCAGAGCGGGCGAGTGTAGCAGAGCCCCGGTGGCGAGGAGTCGACGGTGTCGCCGGGATGATACGATCCTGCCGAGGATCACCAACAGATCGGCGCGCGTGCGCGACGCACGCAGGCGGGCCGGACGAGCCAGGATCCCGCGGGCACGAGAGGTCCGTCGGCTGGCACCCGGAACGAGCGCTGAGGGTCAGTCCGGGCCGGCCGTTCGGGTCGGACTCGATCGAGAGCGTTCGGAGAAGGAAGGCGAGATGAAGAAGAGAATCCTAGAACCGGAGAAGGAGCCCGCCCGCGAGCCCCGGCTCGAGGGCCTCGACATCCTCGCGCTCGCCACGGCGCTGGTGACGTCGGAGGCCCCCGATCATCCGATCGAGAACGCCTTCGACGGCCACCGGGGACCCGGAGCGTCGCGCTGGGTGGCGAGCGACCCCGGAACGCAGACCTTGATCCTGGAGTTCGCCACGCCGCAGACCGTGCGCGGCGTCGAGCTGGAGGTCGAGGAGCAGGAGATCGCGCGGACGCAGGAGCTGGACCTGTCCGCCTCCGTCGACGGGGGCGTCTCCTGGCGGGAGCTGGTGCGTCAGCAGTACAACTTCAGCCCGCCGGGCACGACGCTGGAGCGCGAGAGCTGGGAGGTGACCGTGGAGGACCTCACCCACTTTCGGCTCCGGATCACCCCGGACCAGGCCGGCACACCGTGCCGGGCCAGCCTCACCACCCTGATCCTGCGCGGGGCGGCCGACGTCGTGTGGTGACGGGTCCGTCTCTGGCTCCAGGCCGAGTACTCCAGCCTCCACCTGGACGACTTGCGTGCCGCCGTCCAGTCGAACGACGCGGCGACCGCTTGGTGGACGTACTGGCTCAAGCTGTTCTGAGGTTCATTCCGGCGGGCTCGGGGATGGGCTGACGAGCCCACTGGCGGGCGAGGCCGCGGACCCTCCCGACGGCCTTGGGGACGGCGTTCAGGGCCTCGGGGGAGAGGCCGCTCCCATGGTCGAATGTCACGCCGCCAACTGTGACGACGGCGGCGCGGGGGACGTGGCCGTAGAGGCGCTCGGCGTAAAGGAGCACGGCTTCGGGAGAGAGGACGTGGGTGAGGGAGGCCGCTCCCCCCCCGGGCGTCACAGGCTCACAGAAGACGCCTCCCGGGGTGACGTCGGCCCTCGCGTCGACGAAGATCACGGCCCGGGCCCGGCTGGCGGGCTCGGCGAGCTCGGGGGCGAGCTGCTGGACACGCTTCAGGCGGAGCGGGGGAGCCCCGGGTGGGGGTTGGGTCGACCCGAGCAGGTCGAGGACTCTCCACGCCACACCGTCATCCCCGCGCTGTGGGTTCCCAAACCCGATGACGAGGACGGGCTGGGAGGAATCAGCCACGGGCCACGCTGTCCACGAGCGTCCCGTCGGCCTCGCGCAGCTCCACCACCAGCGGCATCTCCCCGTAGGCGTGGGTGGAGCAGCTCAGGCAGGGATCGAAGGCGCGGATGCCGGCCTCCACGCGGTTGAGCATGCCTTCCTTCAGCTTCTTCCCGTCCACGAAGTGGCGGGCGATCTGGAGGACGGTCTGGTTCATGGCCAGGTTGTTCTGGCCCGTCGCGATGATGAAGTTGGCCCAGGTCAGGAGGCCCCCTCCCTTGACCTTGTAGTGGTGGAAGAGGGTGCCGCGGGGGGCCTCGGCGACGCCCACGCCCTCGTAGCGGTTGCGCCGGGCGTGGGCGATGACCTCCTTCGACAGCACGTCGGAGTGGTCCAGGATCTCCTGGACCTTCTCGACGGAGAACAGGACCTCGATGAGCCGCGCGTAGTGGTAGTGGAAGGAGGACAGGACCGCCCCGCGCCCGAGCTGCCGGAACTCCGCGAGCTCCCGGTCGGCGGCGGGCGTGCCGCAGTGGGACGCCACGTTGAGGCGGGCGAGCGGTCCGACCCGGTACATCCCGACCGGGTACCCGAGGGGCTTGTAGTAGGGGAACTTGAGGTAGGTCCAGGGCTCGACGGCCTCGCCGATGTAGGCCTGGTACTTCGTGGGGTCGAGCTGGTCGGCCACGATCTGCCCGGTGGAGTCCACGAAGCGGATCTTCCCGTCGTAGTGCTCGAGGCCCCCGTCCGGCGTGACGAGGCCCATGAAGAGCGACGGGAAGTTCCCGAAGACCCGGGCCTCCTCCTGGTGCTTCTCCATCTCCCGCTTGAAGAAGGACAAGGTGTGCTCGATGGTCTTGCGGGCCTCGGGGAGCCAGGCCCGGATCTTCTGCGCGCCTTCCTCGCTCAGGGGCTCGTCCACGCCCCCGGCCACCACCCAGCTCGCGTGGATCTTGCGGCCGGCCAGGACCTCGATGATCTCCTGCCCGAACTGCCGCAGGCGGATGCCCTGTCGCGCCAGCTCGGGGTGGGCGGTGAGGAGGCCGAAGATGTTTCGCCTGGCCGGGTCGGAATCGTGTCCCAGGAGCAGGTCCGGTGAGGACAGATGGAAGAAGGAGAGCGCGTGCGACTGGATGATCTGGCCGTAGTGCAGGAGACGACGCAGCCGCACGGCGGCGTCGGGGATCTCCACCGCGAGGATCTCGTCGCCGGCCTTGGCCGAGGCCAGCATGTGGGAGACCGGGCAGATCCCGCAGATGCGGGCGGTGATCCCGGGCATCTCGCGGAAGAAGCGCCCCTCGCAGAACTTCTCGAAGCCCCGGAACTCGGTCACGTGGAACCGTGCGTCCGAGACCTCGCCCTGGTCGTCGAGCAGGAGCGTGATCTTGGCGTGTCCTTCGATGCGGGTCACGGGGTCGATGACGATGCGCTGGCTCATGGCTCCCTGGCGCTCCTATCCGTAGCTGAGCCGGTCCTTGAGGTCCGGGGTGCGCCCCTCCACGAGCTCGGAGAGGACGAAGTAGATGAGGTCGGCCGAGGGCGGGCAGCCAGGCAGGAAGAGGTCCACCGGCACCACCGCGTGAACGGGCAGGACCTGGTCGAGGAGGGGGGGCACGATCCCCGGCTCCGAGGGTCGCCGGGGATTGAGGTCGGCCTCGTCGAGGTAGGACCTCTCGATGACCGGCGCCGCCACCCGCAGGGGGTTGCGCATCGCGGTGACGTTGCCCGTGACCGCGCAGTCGCCGAAGGAGACGAGGAGCTTCGTCCTCGCCCGGATCCTCTTGATGAGCTCCAGATTCTCCTCGTTGGCCACCGCCCCCTCGACCAGAGTGGCGTCGACGTCGTCGGGGAAGACCTTGGTGTCCACCACCGGGCTGAAGACGAGGTCCATCTTGGGGGCCAGCTCGACGAGCCGCTCGTCGAGGTCCAGGAGCGACATGTGGCAACCGGAGCAGCCGCCCAGCCAGGCGGTGGCCACGCGGGGCCTGCGGACGTCTGCCTTGTCTTCGGCTACCGGATCCACAGCTTCTTCTCCCGCGCGGTCTTGAGATAGACGAGGAAGTCCTTGTTCTTGACCATCTCGGCCCGCGGCCGGATCTTCTCGAAGAGCGCCCCCGTCGGGCACACCTGCACGCACTTGCCGCAGCTGGTGCAGCTCTGGGACTCGCCCCAGGGGGCGTTCAGGTCGGTGATGACCTGGGTGCTCTCGCCGCGGCCCTTCACGTCCCAGGTGTGGGCGCCCTCCACCTCGTCGCAGACGCGGACGCAGCGCTGGCAGAGCACGCACCGGTTGTTGTCCAGGGCGAAGCGGGTGTGGCTGGCGTCGATCTCCTGCACCGGGGACATGTAGTCGAAGCGGACGTGGTCCATGCCCACGGCCCTGCCGAGGTCCTGCAGCTCGCAGTACCCGTTCACCACGCAGATCGAGCAGACGTGGTTCCGCTCGGCGAAGAGGAGCTCCACGATCATCCGGCGGTGCGAGCGCAGGCGCTCGTTCTCGGTGTGGACGACCATGCCCTCCTCGACCTTCGTCAGGCAGGCGGGCGCCAGCTTGCTCCAGCCCTCCACCTCGACCAGGCACAGGCGGCAGGCCCCGATGTCGCCGAGGCCCTCGAGGTGGCACAGGCGGGGAAGGGGCACCTTCTGCTCGTCGCAGACGTCCAGGATCGTCTCGTCCTCGCCGGCGCTCACGAGGGTGCCGTTGAGGGTGAAGGTCTTGACGCTCATGCCCGCACCTCCGCCCCCGGGACGGCGGCCCCGGTCCCGACGCGGCAGACCCCGGCCGGACAGCGCTTCTCCTCGATGTGGGCGAGGTACTCGTTCCGGAAGTACCGCAGGGTGCTCACCACCGGGTTGGGGGCGGTCTGGCCGAGGCCGCACAGGCTCGTCTCCCTGAGCAGCGTGCAGAGCTGCTCGAGCATCTCGAGGTCGCGGCCGGTGCCCTCGCCCCGGGTGATCTTCTCGAGGATGCGGTGCATCTGCACCGTCCCCGCCCGGCAGGGCACGCACTTGCCACAGGACTCGTGCCGGCAGAACTCCACGAAGAACTTGGCCACGTCGACCATGCAGGAGGTCTCGTCCATCACGATCAGGCCCCCGGAGCCCATGATCGAGCCGACCTGCCCCAGGGACTCGTAGTCCACGGGGAGGTCGAGATGCTCCGCCGGGATGCAACCGCCCGAGGGGCCTCCGGTCTGGGCGGCCTTGAAGGCCCGGCCGCCGGGGATGCCGCCCCCGATGTCGAAGATGATCTCCCGGAGGGTGAGACCCATGGGAACCTCGATGAGGCCGGTCCGCTCGATCTTGCCGGCCAGGGCGAAGACCTTGGTGCCCTTGCTCTTCTCGGTCCCGATCGAGGCGTACCACGCGCCGCCGTTGCGGATGATGGCGGAGACGTTGGCGTAGGTCTCGACGTTGTTGATGAGGGTGGGCTCGTCCCAGAGGCCCATCACCGCGGGATAGGGGGGGCGCGGCCGGGGTGTCCCCCGCCGCCCCTCGACGGAGGCGATGAGCGCGGTCTCCTCGCCGCAGACGAAGGCCCCGGCCCCGATCCGGATGTCCACCCGGAAGTTGAAGCCCGTCTCGAGGATGCGGGCGCCGAGGAGCTCCAGGCGCTCGGCCTGCTTGATGGCCTTCTTCAGCCGCTCGATGGCCAGGGGGTACTCTCCGCGCACGTAGATGTAGCCCTGCTCGGCGCCGACCGCGTAGGCGGCGATGGCCATCCCCTCGAGGACGCGGTGGGGGTCGCCCTCGAGGACGCTGCGGTCCATGAAGGCCCCGGGGTCGCCCTCGTCGGCGTTGCAGACCACGAACTTGCGCTGGCCCTTGGCCTTGAACACGGTGCTCCACTTCAGGCCGGTGGGGTAGCCGCCCCCGCCGCGCCCCCGCAGGCCACTGAGGGTGACCTCATGGATCACGTCGGCCGGCGTCATCTCGGTGATGGCCTTGTAGAGCGACTCGTACGCCCCCGCCGCCACGCAGCTCTCCACCCGCTCGGGATCGATCCGTCCCGAGCCCTCGAGCACGATCTTCCGCTGCTTGTCGAAGAATGAGCCCGTGTCGGGAGCGAGCAGCTCGGCGACCGGGGTGCCCTTCACCACGTGCTCGTCCACGATGCGGCGCGCCGCGGCACCGTCGACCTGGTGGTAGAGGTGCGTGCCGTCCTCGTCCTCGACCTGAACGAGCGGCCCGGCGTGGCACAGCCCCAGGCATCCGGTGCCGAGGACCGCGACCTCCTCCGCGATCCCGGCGGACTCCACGGCCGCTTCGAGGGCCCTGCGCGCGTCGCCTCCCCCGGACGACTGACAGCTCGCGGCCGCGCACACCGCCACGGTGCAGCGCTTTGCCGCGTGGGCCTCGCGCTCGCTCTCCTGGATCCCGAGCAGGGCCTCGATGCTCATCGCTCCGCCTCCTGCGCCGCGCCCCTGGCGCCGGCGATGGCGCGCACCCGCTCCAGCGTCCGCTCCGGCGTGAGCCGGCCCTCGAGGGTCTCGTCGAAGACGACCGCCGGCGCCAGCCCGCAGGCCCCCACGCAGCGAGCGGTGACGAGGGAGAGCTTCTGGTCCGGTGTCGTCTCACCGGAGGTGATCCCGTGCTCTCCCTCCAGCGCCTGGAGGATGGCGCCGGCGCCCTTGACGTAGCAGGCGGTGCCCATGCAAACGGTGCAGGTGTGCTCGCCGGCCGGCTTCATCTTGAAGAAGTTGTAGAAGGTGGCGACACCGTAGACGCGGGAGAGGGGCGCCCGGAGCGCCCGGGCGACGTAGATCAGGACGTCGTTGTCGAGGAACCCAAAGAGCTCCTGGGCCTCGTGCAGCAGCTCGATGAGCGCATCCTGCCGGAACTGCTGCCTCTTGATCGCGACGTCGAGGAGCTTGAAGCGCTTGTCGCCGCTGGGGTGGGGTGGGGTCTGAGGTGCGAGGTTCATGTCTCTCCCTGCGTGGGCCCAAGGGTTGCGTCCCTGTCTTCAGGATACTGCACGAGCAGTGCCACGACCGAGTCGACCGCGCGATCGACGGCCGGCGTCAGGCGCGCGCCGACGCCGAAATCACCGCCCTCGATGGCATAGATGAGCAGGCGCGATGGAAGGCGACCGAGCGCCCGTCCGAGACCGATCGCCTCGACGACGCCAAACGAGTGGGTGGACACGCTCTTCAGCACGGAGAGGTGCGCGGTCTCGCCGGCATCCACGACGCGCACCGTCCCCGGCGGTCCCGCTCCCCGGCACGCATCCACGAGGACGACGTCGTCGGCTCCCTCCCAGGACGCCAGCAGGGCGCCGGCCTCGCCGTCACTCTCGCGAACGTCGAGACCGCAAGGTCTGCACCCTCGCAGCCGCCGGGCGACCTCTCGTCCCGCACCATCGTCGCCGCGTGCGGGGTTCCCGACGCCGATGACCCGAGTCACCCCTCGACGATCTCCAGCCTGAGGAAGTGGGCGGAGCAGGAGATGCAGGGATCGTAGTTGCGGATCGCCTGCTCGCAGCGCCAGGTGAGCTGCTCCTTCGGGAGGTCGAGATGCGCGGGAACGAAGTGCCAGAGGTCGTTCTCGATGACCTTCTGGTTCTGGGCCGTCGGGGGGACGATCCGAGCCTCCTGCACCGCACCCTCTTCGTCGATCGCGTAGCGGTGATAGAGGAGCCCCCGCGGCGCCTCGGAGGCCCCGTGGCCGACCCCGGCGCGTGGGGGGACGTCCACGGCCGGCTCTTCGGGCGGCGCGTAGTCGCCGATGAGGCGCAGGGCCTCGTGGCAGGCGAACACGAGCTCGACGGCGCGCACGACGATGCTCCGGAACGGGTTGCGGCACACCGGGCCGAGACCCGCCTCCTCCGCCGCCTCCTGCGCCACCTGCGGAAGGCGGTCGAAGTTCAGGCTGTAGCGAGCCAGCGGCCCGACGAGATAGGCGCCGTGGCCCCGGCGCACGGAGTGCAGGGCGGTCGAGTGCGGCACGTGCTCCTCGACGAAGTGGTCCTCGTACTCGTTGACGGGGATGTCGAGGCCGGCGCTCGACACGATTCGACCCTCGTTGAGGGGATACTCCTCGGGGTGGCGGAGCGAGACGAACTCGTAGTCCTGCTCGAAGTCCGGGAAGTCCAGCTTCGACACGAAGCGCACCGTGCCCAGTGAGAGCTCGAGGGCGCGCTCGAGCCTGCGGGTGATCGGCTCGAGGTCGCGGCGCGTGGGCAGGCGGTAGAAGCCGCCCACCTTGACGTTGATCGGGTGGATCTCGCGCCCCCCGAGAAGGGCCACGAGCTCGTTGCCGATCTTCTTCAGCTCCAGAGCATCCTGAACGACCCGCGGATGATCGGCCGCCATGAGGATGGCGCTCTCGTAGCCGAGGAAGTCCGGGGCGTGGAGCATGTAGACGTGCAGGGCGTGGGACTCGATCCACTCCCCGCAGTACAGGAGGCGCCGCAGCGCCCGCAGCGGCCCCTCGACCGGCACCCCGCAGACCGCCTCCATGGCGTTGACGGAGCTCATCTGGTAGGCGACGGGGCAGATGCCGCAGATGCGCGCGGTGATGTCCGGCACCTCGCGGAAGTCGCGTCCCCGGAGGAAGGCCTCGAAGAAGCGCGGGGGCTCGAAGATGCGGAGCTTGACGTCGGTCACCCGCCCGGCCCTCAGACGCACGCTGAGCCCGCCCTCGCCCTCGACGCGGGCCAGGGCCTCGACGGTGATGTTCCGACTACGCGTCGCGCTGCTCATGGGCGTTGCTCGGGGTGCGGAAGCCGGCGGCGGCGGCGTTGTAGGTTCTCAGCGCACGAACGAGCTCGGGACGTCCGGCGCCCAGGGACTCCCAGCAGGCGCCGAGAGAGGCCGTGTTCGGGGATTCCATGGGCCCGAAGCAGCCGTAGCAGCCACGGTTGTAGGAAGGGCAGAGTGCGCCGCACCCCGCCTGCGTCACCGGTCCGAGGCACGGCGTTCCGCGGGCCACCATGACGCAGACCGTTCCCCGCCGCTTGCACTCGAGGCAGACGGAGTGCGTCGGGATGTTGGGACGACGCCCGGCGAGCAAGGCCGCGAGCAGCTCGAGGAGCTGTGCCTTGGAGATGGGGCAGCCGCGCAGCTCGAGATCCACTCGCACGTGCTGCGCGATGGGAGTAGACGTCTCGAGCGTCGTGATGTACTCGGGAGTCGCATAGACCTGCGAGACGAAATCGCTCACCCGCGCGAAGTTCCGGAGGCTCTGGATCCCCCCCGCGGTGGCGCACGCCCCGATCGTCACCAGCGTGCGGGACATCTTGCGGACCTTGTGGATGCGCTCGGCGTCCTCGGGCGTCGTGATCGAGCCTTCCACGAGCGTCAGGTCGTAGGGGCCCCTGGCCGTCGCTCGCGAGGCCTCGAGGAAGTGGGCGATCTCGACGTGCTCCGCGACCGACAGGAGCTCGTCCTCGCAGTCCAGGAGCGAGAGCTGACACCCGTCGCAGGAGGCGAACTTGAACACCGCAAGCCGAGGGCGCCGGGGCGGGGTCACCCTACACCTCCCGCAGCCCGAAGAACGGCCGGATACGCTCGTAGGCGAAGACGGGACCGTCCCGGCAGACGAAGAGGGGGCCGAGCTGGCAGTGGCCGCACGTCCCCACCGCGCACTTCATGTTTCGCTCCACCGAGACGAAGATGTTCGACGTCGCGACCCCGCGCCTCTCGAGGGCGACGGCGGCAAACCGGATCATCACCTCCGGGCCGCAGATCATGGCCATGGCGCTCATGGGGTCGAACGGCGCCCGCTGGACGAGCTTGGTCACGACGCCGACGCCCCCCTGCCACTCCACGGTGGCGCGATCCACCGTCACCTCGACGTCGATGTCGAAGCGGCCGCGCCACTCGCGTAGCTCCCTCGAGTAGAGGATGTCGCGGGGCGTGCGGGCGCCGTAGAGGACCACGACGCGGCCGTACAGGGCGCGATGCAGGAGGACGTGGTAGAGGGCGGGGCGGACGGGGGCGAGCCCGATGCCCCCGGCGACGAGGACCAGGTCCTGACCGTGGGCCTGATCGACGGGCCAGGAGGTCCCGAACGGGCCCCGAACCCCGACCCAGTCCCCCTTCTGGAGCTTCTGGAGGGCGCGGGTGGTGGCGCCGACCGCCCGGATGGTGTGCACGAGGAGCTCGGGTCGGGCCGGGTCGCCGCTGATGGAGATCGGGACCTCGCCCATGCCCAGGACGTAGATCATGTTGAACTGGCCGGGGGCGAAGGGCCGCGCCGGCGCCCCGGCCACCGGGACAAGGGTCAGGGTGAAGGTGTCTCCCGTCTCACGCTTGACCTGGCGCACCTCGAAGGGCTCCGGACGCATGAGATCCGGACACGGCGTCGTCTCCACCGACGTGCTATCGGCTCTCGGCATCGCCGTACAGGTCCAGGAGCTGCATGCGCGTCGCCTCGAGGCGCTCGACCACGATCTGGTTGAAGCGGCGCATGAACTGGTAGCCCAGGTCGGTGTCCTCCTCGCACTTGTCCCGGAGACAGGCGCCGTCGAGCGCGAGGGCCCGCACGTGGGTCAGCGCCCGGGCGTCGAAGTGCGTCTTGTAGGGCGGGAACAGCCACGACCAGCCGAGCACCTCGCCGCCGTCGATGCTCTCGATGGTGATCGCGCCTCGGCCGGGCACGAAGACCTCGACCGCGACCTTGCCCTCGCGAATCACGAAGAAGCGGTTGGCCTCGTCCCCCTCCCGGAAGACGAACTTGCCGGCGTCGAACGTCACATTCGCGGCGCAGCCCACGACCGTTGCCAGGTGCTCGGGTCCCAGGTCCCTGAAGAAGGGGTGCTCCGCCAGCACCTTTTCGAAGGTCTGGATCTTCACGATCGACCCCCCTGCCTGTGACCGCGAAGGAGGGCCACGGCCTCCGCGGTGATGTCGATGCCCGCCGGGCACCAGGTGATGCAGCGCCCGCAGCCCACGCAGCCGGGGACGCCGAACTGGTCGTGCCAGGTGGCCAGCTTGTGCGTGATCCACTGCCGGTAGCGGGCCCCGGCCGAGGTGCGCACGCTGCCGCCGTGCACGTAGGAGAACTCGATGCTGAAGCAGGAGTCCCACACGCGGCGCCGCTCCGCGAGCGTGCCGCCGAGGTCTCCGCCATCCTCCATCGTGGCGCAGAAGCAGGTCGGGCAGACCATCGTGCAGTTCCCGCAGGTCAGGCACCGCTCGGCCACCTCGTCCCAGTGCGGGTCCTCGTAGGATCGCTCGAGCCGCTCCTTGAGCCCGTCGGTCTCGAGGGTCCGGCCCATCCGGCCCTTCGCCTCTCGCAGGAGCGCGTCGACGGCCTCCAGGTCGGCGGGTCCGGCGACCCGATGGGGCAGGCTCGCCGCGACCGCCGCCCCCCGCTCGCTCCCGATCTCGACGACGAAGTCGTGTCGCGAGTCGTCGATCAGCTCCGTGAGGGCGAGGTCGAAGCCGGGGCCGGCACGCGGCCCCGTGCCCATGGACGCGCAGAAGCACGTGCCGGCGGGCGAGCCGCAGTTGACCACCACCAGGAAGGAGGCCTCGCGACGCGACCGGTAGGCGTGGTCGCCCCCGGCGTGGTCAAGAAGGACGCGGTCCTTGACGAGGAGGGCGGCCAGGTCACAGGGACGAAGGCCGACGAGGGCATACCGGGGCGCCGGGTCGGGCGTCGTCTCACCCTCGAACCCGCCGTCGACCCGTCGGCCCCGCCAGCGCACCTCTACGGGCGGCTCGAGGAACCTCTTCCAGGAGTGGGGGCCCACCGCGTAGCCGAAGAGTCCCCGATCGCCGCGGCGGCGCAGTCGATAGCGTCCGCGGTCCTGCTCGTCGGTCCAGCCCACGGGCAGGTCGGAGACGGTGTCGAGCACCGCAAAGACGATGGCCCCGTCCCGAACCCCCGGTCCGATCGTCTCGTAGCCGCGCTCCTGGAGCACGCCCAGCAGGGATCCGAACTCGCGGCTGTCGATGACGACGGTGTCTCCCGGCTGCATACCTCGGGCTCCCGCGTCCGCCCGTGGAGGATGCAAACCGGCGGCCAGGGCGTGGCGGAGATCAAACCGAACGACCCGGCCGATCTGCGGTCCAACCGAGGCCTGATTTTTCGCCGTCGCCAGAGCGCGCGAAAAATCCGCGGAGGAAGCTCCCGCTCACTCGCGCCCGTGGGGCCTCAGTGTTCTCGCCGGACTGCCGCCGCCGCGCTCAGTAGCTCCCAGGCCCGGCGGACGTGGCGCTCCTCCGTGCGGATGTTGCCGACCGCGAGACGGAGCGCGGTTCGTCCCCGAAGCTTCGTGGGCGACAGGAAGACCTCCCCGGTGGCGTTGACGGCCTCGACCACCTCGTCGTTCAGGCGGTCGTGGCCCGCGTCGTCCTGGCCGGGGAACACAGCGCGGAAGCAGACGACGGACAGGGGGGTGGGGGCCATCACCTCGAAGTGGGGATCGGCCTCCACCCACTGACGGAAGAGCCGGGCCAGGCGGAGGTGATCCCGAAGGCGCTCGACGATCCCTTCGCGGCCGAAGGCCCGCAGGACCATCCATAGCTTCAGGGCCCGGAACCGGCGGCCCAGGCTGATGCCGTAGTCCATGAGGTTGGGGGCGAGGCCGTCCTCGGGTGTGCGGAGGTAGTCGGGCACGAGGCTGAAGGCCGCCCGCACGACCTCGGGGCGGCGGGTGAAGAAGGCAGAGAGGTCGATGGGCACGAACAGCCACTTGTGGGGATTCATCACCAGTGAGTCTGCTCTCTCGCAGCCCTCGAGGACGAAGCGGCATTCGGGCAGGATCGCCGCCGACCCTCCATAGGCGGCGTCCACGTGGAGCCACAGCTTCTCGCGCTCGCAGATGTCGGCGATGGCCGGAACGGGATCGATGCTCGTGGTGGACGTCGTGCCGACGGTGGCCACCACCGCAAAGGGCGTCCAGCCGGCGGCGCGGTCCTCGGCGATGGCCCGGGCGAGGGCGTCCGTGTCCATGCGGAAGGCTTTGTCGACGGGGATCTTGCGGAAGCCACCCTGCCCGACGCCGAGAACGATGGCGGCCTTCTCGATGGACGAGTGTGCCTGCTCCGATGCGTACGCGCGCAGCCGGGCCTGTCCCACGAGTCCCCGCTTTCGGGCCTCGAGCCCTGGCACCGCCTCGCGGGCCGCGGCGAGGGCGACGAGGGAGGAGGCGGAGGCGGTGTCCTGGATCACCCCGAACAGGCCATCGGGCAGCCCCAGGAGCTGGCGGAGCCAGTCCATGACCACCGTCTCGAGCTCGGTCGCCGCCGGCGAGGTCCGCCAGAGCATGCCGTTCACGTTCAGGGTGGCGGAGATCATCTCCCCGAGGATGCCCGGGGCGGACGAGGTGATGGAGAAGTAGGCGAAGAAGGAGGGGTGGTTCCAGTGCGTGATGCCGGGGAGGATCTGGCGGTCGACGTCGGCGAGGATGTCGGCGAGGGGCTCGCCCCGCTCGGGGGCGGCCGCGGGAAGGGCGTCCCTCAGCTCCCCCGGGCGGAGGCGGGACAGGACCGGGAGGCTCTCTCCTTCGGCCAGGTAGCGGGCGATCCAGTCGACCAGACGGCGGCCTTCCTCGCGGAAGGCCTCGAGATCGACGTCGCCGGGCAGGAGGCTACTCCACGTTGGTGACGATGAACATCAGGACGTGGGTCCCGATCCGGAACTCCTGCTGATTCGCGAGCTGGTGCTGGTCGATCCGCTCGAGGTCGATCCAGGTGCCGTTCGTCGACTCGAGGTCGCGGAGAAGAGCGACGTCGCCCACGATCTCGAGGGCGGCGTGCTGCCGCGAGGCCTCCGGGTCCTCCAGGTTGATGTCGCTTCCGGAGCGCCCGATCACGGTGCGGGTCTTGCTGATCTGGAAGATCTGGCCGGTGGCCGACCCCTGGATGACGGCCAGCGAGAAGCGCTTGTCGGTGGGCAGCTGCAGCAGTCCCATCCTGGCGGCGTCGCCCCCCGCGATGGTCTCGGCCCCCGTGGCCGGCTGGCCCGCCGCCGGCTGGATCGGGGTCTCGAGGGTGCGGAGGGACTCGGCCGTCTCCTCCCGAGCGATCTCCGGCTCCGGCGCGGGGGGCGGGTCGGGAGTCGGTGCGGGCGCAGGCGGAGCCGGCTCCGGCGGGGGGACCGTGGCCGATGCCATCGGGTTCTCGATCTCGATCTCGCCACCGCACTTGGCGCACCGGGTCCTGGCACTGGGCCGATCGCCCAGCTTCGCCTCGTCGAACCGATAGCGCGACTGGCAACTCGGGCAGACGACGATCATCGCGGTCTCCTCCCGGTTCGTGCGCGGGCGCGGAGAGCCTTCCCTCGCCCGTGGACGACGGAGAGGATAATACGAATCGCGCTCCGTGGCAGCAGCGATAATATGGAGGTGCCGGGTGGAAGCTCGGGGGCTCCGCCCACGAGGACCTGAGGAGGGGACGTGAATCGAGACGGCAGACTCTGGCTCGGCAACGACGAGGAGCTGGACGACCTCGAGGACGACGACGACGCGGACCTCGACGACGAGGCCTTCGACGAGGACGAGTTCGGGGACGACGATGGCTGGGACGACGAGGATCCCGACGATTTCGAGGACGACGATGACGACGACGACGACGATGACGATGACGACGACGACCTCGAGGAAGAAGAGGACGCGTGAGCGCTAGCCTCCCCCAGGGCCCGCCCCGGCGGCCTGCCTGGATTCGCGCCCGCGCCCCCCAGGGGCCGGGCTACGAGCGCCTTCGGGGCCTGATGCGTGGCCTCGATCTGCACACGGTCTGCGAGGAGGCCCGCTGCCCGAACCTCGGAGAGTGCTGGAAGCGGGGCACGGCCACGTTCATGATCCTCGGGGACGTGTGCACTCGCGCGTGCGGCTTCTGCGCGGTCAAGACCGGCCTGCCGGGCGCCGCCCCCGACGCCGGCGAGCCCGCGCGGGTGGCGGATGCGGTGGCGAGAATGGGGCTGCGCCACGCGGTCATCACCTCAGTGAACCGCGACGACCAGGCCGACGGGGGGGCCGCGGTCTTCGCGGCCACTATCCGCGAGATCCGGGCACGGCGGCCGGGGTGCGCGGTCGAGGTGCTCATTCCCGACTTCAAGGGGAGCCGAGAGGCCCTCGAGGTCGTCTTGACCGCCCGTCCCGACGTCCTCAACCACAACGTGGAGACCGTGCCCCGCCTCTACCGGCGGGCGCGCTCCGGGGCGAGCTTCGGTCGCTCGCTCGAGCTCCTGCGCCGCTCGAAGGACGCGGGGATGCTGACCAAGAGCGGCATCATGGTCGGCCTGGGCGAGGAGTGGGAGGAGGTCGAGGAGACGATCCGGGCCATCCGTTCCGCGGGCACCGACGTCCTGACCGTTGGGCAGTACCTGCGTCCCTCTCCGAAGCACCTGCCCGTCGCGCGGTTCTACACGCCAGAGGAGTTCGATCGTCTCCGCGCCTTCGCGCTGGAGCTCGGCTTCGGGCACGTGGAGTCGGGTCCCCTCGTCCGCTCCTCCTATCACGCCGAAGAGCACGTCCCCTAGCCAGAGGGGCCCGCGCTATCCGGCGCGCTGGCGAACGACGGCGTCCCGGACGATCTCCGCGGCGCGGTCGACCTGCCTCTCGGTGGTCGACCGCCCGAGCGACAGCCGCAGCGAGGACTCCACGCGCTCCGGCGGGAGGCCCATGGCCTTGAGGGCGTGAGATGGCTCGGTCCCGCCGGCAGCGCAAGCCGCTCCGGTGGAGACGGCGAGACCGGCGAGGTCGGCGGCCATCATGAGCCCCTCGGCGTCGGTGCCCTCGAACGAGACGTTGGTGGTGTTGGGCAGCCGGGGACCGGCCCCGTTGCGGCGGGCGCCGGGGATGGAGAGCAGCCGCGCCTCGAGCCGGTCGCGCAGAGTCGCCACGCGGGCGGCGTCCGCCTCGAGCCGGGCTCGCGCGAGGGCCGCGGCCGCGCCGAAGCCGATCACCCCGGCCACGTTCACGGTGCCGGCCCGACGATTTCGCTCCTGGGAGCCGCCCGTCACCAGGGGAGCGAGCGTGGTGCCGCGGCGGACGTAGAGACAGCCCACGCCCTTCGGGCCGTAGATCTTGTGCGCGGACAGCGTGAGGAGATCCACGTCGAGAGCGCCCACGTCGATCGGCACTCTCCCCGCGGCCTGGACGGCGTCACAGTGGACCAGGGCCCCCTGCTCGCGCGCCAGAGCCGCCACCTCGGAAACCGGCTGGAGGACCCCGGTCTCGTTGTTGGCGAGCATGACCGAGACGAGGGCGGTGCCTTCGTCCACCGCGGCCTGCATCTCGTCCAGACGCACGCGTCCTTCTCCGTCCGCACCCACGAGCGTGAGGGGCAGGCCGGCGTCTCGGAGGGCCGTCGCGGTGTTCAGGACGGCGTGGTGCTCGATGGCCGTCGTCACGATTCCCCGGCGAGGTGCGCGGGCCCGCGCCGCCAGCCCGCGCAGCGCCATGTTGTCCGACTCGCTCCCGCTGCCGGTGAAGACGACCTCGGAGGGCTCCGCCCCGATGAGATCCGCCACCTCGGCCCGAGCATCGTCCGTCGCCGCCCGGGCGCGCTGGCCGAACCAGTGCAGGCTCGAGGCGTTCCCGAACTCGTCGCTCAGGAACGGCAGCATGGCCTGCAGGACCTCCGGGGCCAGCGGCGTCGTCGCGTTGTGATCGAGGTAGATCCGCTCCACGGTGGCACTCGAACGACTCAGGCCGGGCTCCGGAGGCCGGCCCGCGTCCGTCCGGGAGCGACGAGCTTGCCGGCGATGGCGCTCACGGGACAGACCGCCACGCTGGATCCGATGGCCACCGAGAGCATGATCCTCTTCTGTATAGGGTTGCGACGCCCGCCGGTCAAGGCCGAAGGAGCCCCGCTCCCCGTCGGCGCCCCTGCGGCCGGGGCGAGGACGCGCCCTGCCGAGCGGTCGAGCGGAGGTCCGAGACCCGACGCCAGGCCCACCCCAGGAGCACCGCCGCCAGGGTGACGCCCGAGGCCACGCTTCCGAGCACGACCCCACGAGGGCGGTACCGCAGTTGCACCTCGTGCCGCCCCTCCGGCACCGCCACCGCACGGAAGGCGAAGTTGGCGCGGTGCACGCGTGCGGGACGGTCGTCGACGCGCGCCGTCCAGCCGGGGTCGTAGGCCTCGACCAGGACGAGGTAGGCGGCCGTGGAGGCCTCGACCTCGAGCACCACTTCGTCGGGCCGCCGCCGCGCCTCCCGGGTGGTTCCGGTGAACCCGCTCGGGCCCGTGATCCCCCGCCCATCCACGAGCACCACCGTGCCGCGCAGGTCGGCGTTGACGTCGAGGAGGAACCTCAGGGCGTCCTCGTCCGATCCAACCCTCGCGCGGCCGACGACGTAGCTGCGGGGCAGCGGGGCCGGGACCCGGGCCAGGCGGACGGGGGCGAGGAGGGGACTCGGCACCTCGCCCAGCGGCTCGAGGCCGCCGGGCACGACGGTGCGGGCCACGACGTGGGAGACCGCTCCCGCCTGGAGCAGACGGACGGCCGGGGGCCGCTCGGCGATGGAGTGGAAGAGCTCCGAGAGCGTGAGCTGCTCGTGGCTCGGCACCACCAGCGATTCCAGCGTGAAGCTCCCGGCGAGTCCCCAGCGGCTCGCGCTCCGGCCGGCGAGCGCGATGTTCTCGCCGAGTGCGAGTGCTTCGCGGGGGTCGAGTGGGGCGCGCGGGTCGAGGTCGAATCGCCCTGGTCGAGGCCGGCCGGAAGCGTCGCTCTCTTGCGGCTCGTTCTCGATCACGTGAATGCGGGTGGCGCCGTCTGCGTGCAGTCGTTGCGCGGTCTCGGGCGGTCGGCCGACCAGCTCCGACCGCACCGTCGGGTTCAGGCGATGATTGGGGAGCACGAGGTCGCTGACCGCGAGCAGGGAGATGGCGGCCGCGAGCACGGCGGTCCACCGCGGCCTGCGGCCGGCACTCCAGGCCAGGGCGGCAGAGAGGCTGGCCGCGGTGACCGCCGCCACGCAGAGCAGGACATCGAGGGACAGCGCGTCCCAGACGCGAGCTCCGGGCGGGGGAGGAGGGACGATCCGGCCCACGAGGACCCCGGGAAACACGATGGCCAGTAACGCGAAGATGAAGGCGGGCAGACCGGCGCCGAGCGCGGTGAGGGAGAGCACCCCGGCGGCGCGCGGCGCCGCCGCGACGCGCGCGCGCCAGGCATCGACTCCCAGGCCCGCGAGCAGGGCCCAGGCGAAGGAGACGAGCAGCGTGAGCTTGCCGGGGAAGCGCAGGATCGAGAAGGGGGGCAGGTGCTCGGCGATCCACGCGACGAGAGGGAGGTGGGGGCCCATCGCGACGAGCGCGGAGACCGCGGCCAGGGCGGCGAGCCCCGCGGTCGGCCGTCGCCGAGGCGACGCGAGCAGCGCGTACAGGACGAGCCCCCCCATGACCGCACCGAGGTAGAGGGAGGGGACGATGGTCGTCCCCGTCGGCCCGAGCAGGCTCGCGCGCAGCTCGGGTCGCAGCAGCATCTCGTCGGGTCGCAGCGGCGCCAGGACCTCGAACCAGCGCCAGGGGTGGATCGACCAGCACGTCTGGCAGGTGCCGGCGAGGTCGGCTCGGGCCGAGTGGCGGAGCAGCTCGAGGGCGGGGATCCACAAGGCGGCGGTCAGGCCGACGGCGACGAGGCCGGCCGGGATCCACACCCGGACCGCTCGCAACCCCGCGGTGGGCCACCCGCCGACCGCGCTCCACACCGCGGCGACGACGAGCGTCGCCGCCGCCACCTCCAGCGAGCCGGCGAGCCCCTGGAAGGACAGGGCGAAGGCGAGGGCCAGCACCCGGCCTCCGGTCGGACGCGCGACACAACGGTGCGCGGCCAGGATGACCCACGGGAGCCACGCGGCCGAGGCGAAGTGCTGCCACCTCGGGACCATGGAGAGGAGCGGACCCGAGGTCATCCAGCCCGCGGCCGCGACCCACGCCGCCCAGGGCGAAAGGCCCAGGACCCTGCGGCCCAGCGCCCAGGTGCCGACCCCGGCGCCCAGCGCGTGGCCGACGACGTAGAGGGTCAGGTACGTCTCGGGCAGGACGAGGAGGTTGAGCCAGGTGGGCGGGTAGAGGATCTGGTTCCCCGGGTTCGCCCAGAGCGGCTGACCGAAGCCGAAGAGGGGATCCCAGACCGGCCACGAGCCGCGTGCCACGCTGGCGACGAAGGAATCGAGCTGGCCGAGAAAGAGCGGCTGGAGGTCCCCGGTCGCGAACGTGAGGCCGCGCAGCGCCCCGCCGAAGAGGAGGGCCGCTACCGCCGCCAGCCCGAGGACCGCGCGAGCGTCGACGGACGGCCTCGGGGGTGTCGGCCCGGGGGAGGAAGACACGGGCGGCAGTATAGCGCCGGCCCACGACCTTCCGAGTCCGCGGGATCGGGATCTCGAGGGCGGCGCAGGCCCTCGCCCGGGGGCGAGGCGTCGGTCAGCGCGGGCCTCCTCTGCGGGCGTCGAGCACGAGGCGGGTCTTCAGCCCGTGAAGCTCCGCCGACAGCCCCACGGGATACTGGTGCGGGTTGACGAAGCGCGTGATGCCGGAGTGCAGACGCCCCACCTGCTCGGCGGCGCGCGCGCGAGCCGCAGCCAGGGACGGCGGTTCGTTGACGAGACGGCCCCCACGCAGGATCGGCTCGAGCAGGTCGGTGCCTCGCATCTCCGTCGCGATGGGCTTTCGACGCGTCGGGTCGAGGGGATCGACGATGACCGGCTCTTCGGCCAACCCCTGCTCTTCGTCGTAGATGACGTCGGCCAGGAACCCGCGGTCGGTCTCGTAGCGGCGCACCTGCTGGACCCCGGGGTTCGTCGTCTTGATCGACTGCTCGGAGATCTTGACCCGGTGCCGCCACGCCTCCCCCGGACGCCGCACCGCGGCGAGCTTGTACACGCCCCCGAGGGCGGGGTCGTCGCCCCCGGTCACCAATCGGGTCCCGACACCCCAGACCGTGATCGCCGCGCCCTGCTCCTTCAGGCTCGCGATCACGTGCTCGTCGAGATCGTTGCTGGCCACGATGACGGCCTCGGGAAACCCCCCGGTGTCGAGGATCCTGCGGGCCTCGATGCTCAGCCAGGCGAGGTCGCCGGAGTCGAGGCGAATCCCGGCAAGCTCGTGCCCTCGCTCTCGGAGCCGTCGACCGGCCTCCACCGCGTGGCGTACGCCGTCCAGCGTGTCGTAGGTGTCGACGAGCAGCACGCAGTTGTTGGGCTGGGCTCGGGCGTAGGCCTCGAAGGCCTCGGGCTCCGAGTCGAAGGCCATGACCCAGCTGTGAGCGTGGGTCCCCCTTACCGGAATCCCGTACCGCCGGCCGGCCAGGACGTTCGAGGTCCCGGCGCAGCCTCCGACGTAGGCGGCGCGCGAGGCGCTGAGGCCGCCGTCGATGCCCTGCGCGCGCCGCAGGCCGAAGTCGATCACGGTGTCGCCGCGGGCGGCGAGGCACACCCGCGTGGCCTTGGTGGCGATCAGCGTCTCGAAGTTGACGACGTTCAGGAGCATCGTCTCCAGCAGCTGCGCCTGCAGGATGGGCCCGCGCACGCGGACCAGGGGCTCGTGGGGGAACACCACCGTTCCCTCCGGCACCGCGTCCAGGTCGCAACGGAGCTCGAGGCCCCCGAGCTCGCGGACGAAGGCGGGGTCGAGGAGCGGCCGTCCGTCGTTACCCTCCAGCGAAGCGAGGTACTCGAGATCGTCGGAGTCGAATCGAAGCTGGTCCAGGCACTCGACCACCCGAGCCAGGCCGCAGGCCACCGCGAAGCCTCCGCCGAAGGGGTTCGCGCGGAAGAAGAGGTGGAACACCGCCTCGTTGCCGGCGGTTCCGGAAGCCCAGTACGCCTGCGCCATGGTGATCTGGTAGAGGTCGGCGAGCAGCGCCAGGGAGGTACGGTAGACATCGGCGACGCCGGACATGCACCCTCCTGGGCCGCATTATTCACCACGCCCGGGAAGACGACTCGCCGGGGTCTTCGGTGCGGGTGACTGTGCTAAACTGGCGGCCGCGATAAACCCCCGGAAGCGCGAGGTTTGTCGCCTCCGCGAGGCGCTGCCCGCGGACAGAAAGGGGCTGACACGCGCATGGTGGAAGACCTCGAGAGCCGTCAGGACGTCGACGAGTACGCTCCCAGGGAGAGCCCGATCTTCGAGCATCTGAAGGTCGAGCGGAGCGGGGGCATCGTCCGGATGACGCTGGATCACGCCCCCGCCAACGTGCTCTCCACCGACACGATGACGGAGCTCGCGACCGCGCTCGAGTCGCTCGAGTTCGAGCCGGAGACCAAGCTCGTGGCTCTCCTGGCCTCCGGGAAATACTTCTCGGCCGGGTTCGAGCTCAACGACCACCTCGGCGACCGTGCCTACCCGATGCTCGAAGGCTTCCGGCGGATCTTCGAGGCCCTCGCCAAGGTCGACAAGCCGACGCTGTCGGTGGTCCAGGGGCCGGCCCTGGGTGCGGGTTGCCTGCTCGCGGCCGGATGCGACATCGTCCTCGCCGCCGACAGCGCCAAGTTCGCGCACCCCGAGATCCGCGGCGGGGTCTTCAACGCCCTGGCCGCGGCGCTCCTGCCGCGCCTGGTCGGGAGGAAGCGGGCCTACGAGATGATCCTGCTGGGGAGCACCCTGAGCGCGGCCGAGGCCCAGAAGGCCGGGCTCGTGACCCGGGTCGTTCCCGACGATCGCCTCGAGGCGGAGGCGACGGCGCTCATCCAGCGTTTCGAGGAGTCCAGTGCGCCCATCGTTCAGCTGGCCCGTCGCGCCATCGCCGGCGGGCTGGACCTTGCCCTCGACCAGGCGGTGGACCACGCCCAGGATGTCTACCTGAACCAGCTGATGGCGACCGAGGACGTCCAGGAGGGGCTTCGCGCCGTCGTCGAGAAGCGAAAGCCGGACTGGAAGGGCCGGTGAGCACCGTCGAGGACCACGACCTCGGCCGCGAGTGGGAGGTCGTTGCCGAGGTCGCCCGGCGGTACGAGGCGGAGCTCGTGGCCGGCCGCCTGCGAGCGGCGGGGCTGGAGGCCCGTGTGGTCGACAAGAGCTTCCGTCAGGAGCCCTTGCCGAGCGTGCGCTCCTTCGCCATCGTCAGCGTCTACGTGCCCGCCGATCAACAGGACGAGGCCAGACGCACCCTCGACGAGGCGACCGCGCCGGCCGAGCAGACCGGGGGAGGGGAGCCTTGATCGACCTCGAGCTGGGCTCCGAGCACGAGGCGCTCGTGGAGACCCTGCGCGACTGGGGGGCGAGAGAGGTCGCGCCGAAGATCCACGACCTGGATCGGGCCCACCGCTTCGAGCCGGGCTTCCTGCGGCAGATGGCCGAGCTGCAGCTGCTGGGAATCTGCCTTCCCGAGGAGTACGGGGGGGCGGGGATGGACTACGTCAGCCTCGGCCTCGCCTGCGAGGAGCTCGAGTACGTCGACACCCACCTGCGCGTGATCATGTCCGTGCACGTCGGGCTCAACTCCATGACCCTGTGGTGCTGGGGAAGCGAGGAGCAGAAGCGCAAGTACCTGGTTCCCCAGGCGAAGGGCGACCGCATCGCGACCTACGGTCTGACCGAGCCCAACGCCGGCTCCGACGCCGTCGGGATCCAGACGACCGCCGTCCGGCGGGGCGACCGCTACGTCCTCAACGGCGAGAAGACCTGGATCAGCCTCGCCGACGTGGCCGACCACGTCCTGCTCATCGCGTGGACCGACCTGGACAAGAAGAAGAGGAGGGACCACTCCGGGCTGTCGGCCTTCATCGTGGAGCGAGGCTTCGCCGGCTTCAGCTCCTACACCCTGAAGGAGAAGTGGGGGATCCTGGCCGGCAACACCGGCGGCTTCTCGCTCCAGGACGTCGAGGTGCCGGTCGAGAACCGGTTGGGCGAGGAGGGTGAGGGCTTCAAGATCGCCATGTTCGCCCTCGAGAACGGCCGCTACACGGTGGCCGCGGGGGCCACCGGTCTCATCCGCGCCTGCCTCGATGCCTCCGTGCGCTACGCCCAGGGTCGCGAGACCTTCGGGGTGCCCATCGGACACCACCAGCTGGTGAAGGAGATGATCGCCCAGATGGTCTCGGACTACGAGGCCTCGAGACTCCTGTGGCTGAGGGCGGGCTGGATGAAGAACGCCGGGCGTCGGAATACCAGGGAGACCTCGCTCGCCAAGTGGTTCGCCACCGTGGCCAGCGAGCGGGCCGCCGCCGACGCGGTGCAGATCCACGGCGCCAACGGGTACTCGGACGAGTATCCGGTCGGCCGCTACTACCGCAACTGCAAGGCCGCGGTGATCTACGAGGGCAGCCGTGAGGTCCACAAGCTGATGCAGGCGGACTACGCCCTCGGCTACCGCCGGGACAAGCCGCGGCGGGTCGAGCTCCCGCCCTACCACCCGTGATCCCCCCCGATCTCCCCCTCGAGTTCGTGAGAGTGGTGGAGCAGGCGGCCATCGCCGCTGCCCGCACCATGGGGCAGGGCGACGGCGAGAGCGCGGACCGGGTGGCCGTCGAGTCGATGCGGCGCGAGATGGAGAGCGTCGACATCGCCGGGAGCATCGTCATCGGGGAGGGGGAGCGGGACGAAGCGCCCATGCTCTTCATCGGGGAGACCGTGGGCACGGGCCAGGGCCCGTCGGTCGACATCGCCGTGGACCCCCTCGAGGGCACGAACCTGTGTGCCACCGGCGCGGGGGGCGCCATCGCCGTGCTCGCGGCGGCCGGGCAGGGCGGTCTCCTCCACGCCCCCGACATCTACATGGAGAAGCTGGTAGTCCCCGGCGTGGCTCGGGATCACGTCGACCTGGCGGCGCCGGTCGCCGACAACCTCCGGGGGATCGCCGGGGCCCTGGACCGCGACATCGACGACCTCGTGGTCATCGTGCTCGATCGCCCCCGGCACGAGAAGCTGATCGCCGACATCCGCCGGGCCGGCGCGCGGATCCGGCTCATCGGAGACGGGGACCTGTCCGCCGGCATCTCCGCCGCCGTCTCCGGCACCGGAGTCCACGCGGTGATGGGCGTGGGGGGCGCCCCGGAGGGCGTTCTGACCGCGGCCGCGATGCGGTGCTTGAACGGGGCCATCCAGGGACGCCTGGTCCTGACCCGCCCCTCGGATGCCGAGCGCATGAAGAAGATGGGCATCTCCGACCCCGGCCGCATCTACTTGACCGAGGACCTCGCGCCCGGCCGGGAGATCGTCTTCGCCGCCGCCGGGGTGACGGACGGGACCCTGCTGCGCGGGGTGCGCTTCTTCCGCGACGGGATCCGGGCCCACTGCCTGGTGATGACCACCCGACCCCGACAGGTGCGTTTCCTCGACACCATCCACGTCGAGGACCGTCCGGACCCCGTCATCCGCTTCTAGACCAGACCGTTCTTGGGGGGCCCCTTCCTCGACGGGTTTGTGATCCCGGACACAGCCTTGGGCCCCCCCGGGGGCCGTTAATGACCGTCCCGCGCCAGGGCTGAGGACCGCCCGGCGGGAGGGTCTGGGGTCGGCTACGGCTCAGGGGCTAGCGTTGTCGGGGGTTTACGTGACGAACCCTCACTTTGCGCTTGACATGGTCTGGGGGCTCTGGTAGCTTCACGCAGAACTTTAACTATCTTTGATAAACACGGATCGAGATTGAGTTCTAGAGAGCCGGCACCGAAGAGCGTGGAATGAGGGGTCGGCGAGCGTGACGCGCGAGGTCGTGAGCGACGTGAGCGAGACGGTTCAGTAGAGGAGAGACGCCCGTGGGTCTTTTCGGTAAGGTGAAGGGACTGGTTGGCGTCGACATCGGCTCATCGGCCGTCAAGGCGGTGGAGCTCAAGGTCGGCGGCAAGGGCGGTGACGAGTACCAGCTTCTCAACATCGGCCTCGAGCCGCTGCCTCCCGAGGCCATCGTGGATGGCGCCATCATGGACTCGGGCGCCGTCATCGACGCCGTCCAGAACCTGTTCCAGGACAACCGCATCAAGACGGCCGACGTCGCGACCGGGGTCTCCGGCAACGCCGTGATCGTCAAGAAGATCAGCCTGCCCCAGATGAGCGAGGAGGAGCTGGCCGAGTCGATTCACTGGGAGGCCGAGCAGTACATCCCGTTCGACATCCAGGACGTCTCGCTGGACTACGAGGTGGTCGAGGGCGCCGCCTCCGGCGGGAACATGGACGTGCTCCTCGTCGCGGTCAAGAAGGACAAGATCAGCGAGTACACGTCGGCGATCACGCAAGCAGGGCGAAACCCCACCATCGTGGACGTGGACGTCTTTGCCCTGCAGAACTGCTACGAGATCAACTACGTCCCGGAGCCCGGCCGTGTGGTCGCGCTGCTCAACATCGGCGCCTCGATCATGAACATCAACGTGGTGAAGGATGGCACCTCGACCTTCAACCGCGACATCGCGGTGGGGGGCAACCAGTACACCGACGCCATCCAGAAGGACCTCAACCTCTCCTTCGAGCAGGCGGAAGCCCTGAAGCGGGGAGAGCAGGTCGAGGACACCTCCCCCGAGTCGCTCGCCCCGATCCTCCAGGCGGTGTCCGAGAACATCGCCACGGAGATCCAGAGAACCTTCGATTTCTTCCGGGCCACCAGCCAGGAGGACCGGGTCGACCAGATCTATCTGTCCGGTGGCGCCGCCAAGGTGCACGGTCTGCGCGATCTGCTGGCGGACCGACTGGACGCGCCGGTCGAGCTGCTCAACCCGTTCCTCAACGTCCGCTACAACGAGAAGGACTTCGATCCGGCCTTTCTCGACGACATCGGGCCCTCGGCGGCGATCGCCGTGGGCCTGGCCGTGCGCAGGGTGGGTGATCGATAATGCGCATCAACCTGCTGGCGCCCGAGAGGGCGACGAAGAAGAAGACGAGCGGCCCGGCCCTCCCCTCGGCGGGCGCGCTCCAGAGCTACCTCCTGCTGGCGCTGTTCGCGGGGGGCGCGGCGGTGGTGTGCGCCGGGCTCTGGTGGTTCCAGAGCGCCAAGCTCCAGGACCTGGACACCCGGATCGCGGCCGACCAGAAACGCCAGAGAGACCTCCAGGCCATCAAGCAACAGGTCGACGCGTTCCAGCAGAAGAAGGCCGTACTCGAGAACAAGGTCGCGGTGATCGAGATGCTGCGGACCGCGCAGAAGAGCCCGGTCCACATGCTCGACGAGGTCTCCAAGGCCCTCCCCGACTACGTGTGGCTCTCACAGATGGACGAGACGACGGGCGCCGTCCGCTTCGGCGGCGAGAGCAACAGCCTCGCTGCCGTCGCGGACTTCATCAGCGCGCTCCAGACCAGCGGGTGGTTCCCCCAGGTCGAGCTCGTCACGACCCAGGAGAAGAACGCCCTCGTGAACTTCACCCTGCAGGGAAACTTCGTGGACCCGGAGGTCGAGGCCAAGCGCAAGGCCGCGGCCGAGGCGGCGGCGGCGGCGGGTGCTCCCCCACCCGGGGCCCAGAACAAGAGGTAGGGGAGGAGGACTGAGATGGCTGACAACGCCCTCACCAGACTTCCCCTGGCCGGCCAGCTGGGGGTGGCGTTCCTGGTGGCCCTGCTCATCGGCGGCGGTTTCTACTGGTTCTACTACTCGGATGCGCTGGAGCAGCAGAAGCAGAAGGAGCAGCAGCTCGCCGACCTGCAGACGCAGATCCGCGCCCTCGAGGCCACGGCCAACCGCCTGTCCGGAGTTCCAGCGCGAGGTCCAGGCCCTGGAGGCGCGGCTGGAGACCCTGAAGCGGATCCTGCCCCCGGAGAAGGAGATGCCGGACCTGATGCGCCGCGTGCAGTATCTCGCGGCCCAGTCCAGCCTGGCCATTCGAAAGTTCACGCCGGCGCCGGTGGTCCAGCGCGACTTCTACCTGGAGGTCCCTGTCGCCGTCGACGTCGACGGGACGTACCACAACCTGGGGGCCTTCTTCGATCGGATCAGTCGGATGTCGCGCCTGGTCAACGTGGGCAACGTGAAGATCAAGGCGCAGTCCAACCAGGCCATCAACAACACGATCGCCGTGCAGGCGGTGGCGACGACCTACGTCTACCAGGAGCCGCCACCGGCTGCCCCGAGCGCACCGGCCGGGAGGCAGAGATGAAGGTCCATCTGGTGAACGTCCTTCCTCTCGCTGTCGCCGCTCTTGCCCTGACGGCCGCGTCGGCGCGAGCTCAGGCTCCGGAGGCCCCGGCGGCGGCAGCGGAAGAGGCCCCGGCCACGGACATCCCGACCGCAGTGCCGACCGAGCCCCTCGAGCGCCCGCCCCTGGACGTCGAGGTCGACACCGGTGGATACGCCTACAACTCGCAGGGGCGGAGGGACCCGTTCGTCAGTCTCCAGCGGCCGGTGGCCGCGGACCGGGGTCCCAAGACGAGAAAGCCGGGGATGGAAGGCTTCCTGATCCAGGAAGTGGCCTTGAAGGGGATCGTGAGGACCACCGGAGGCGGCATGGGTATCGCTGCCGACCCCGGCTTCATCGCGACGTTCCTCGGGGCGGACGGCAAGTCGTACTTCGTGAGAACCGGGCAGCGGCTCTATGACGGGGTCATCACCGCGGTGGACGCCACGTCGGTGACTTTCCGGCAGGAGGTGACGGATCCCCTCTCGCCGGTGAAGTCGCGTGAGGTCCGCAAGAGTCTGTATGCGTCGGAGGAGGCGAGGCAATGAGAGCGAAGCTCGCTGGGGTCTGGCTGATCGCGGCCGCCCTCGCGCTGGCAGGTCCGTCGGTGCCCGCGCAGGACGGGGCCCCGACGACGATCACCGATATCCGCCAGGAAAGCAACGAGCGGTCGACCCGCCTGGTCGTCCAGTGCACCGGACCGCTCGCCTACACGTACTACAGCCCCGACCCGCTGACCCTGGTGGTGGACATTCCGGAGGTGGACGCCTCGCAGGTTCCCGCTCGCATCGACGTGGGCACCGCAGAGGTGGAGTCCCTTCGGATCACGAGTCTGGCCCGGGCGGACGGACGCAACCTGGCGCGTGTCGAGGTGCGCCTGGCGAGCCTCGTGCCCTACCAGATCTTCTCCCGGGACAAGGAGCTGAACCTGGTCTTCGAGCGTTCCGCCAGCAGCGCGGCGGCCCTCGAGCCCGCACCGGCCCCCCGCCTCGAGCCCTCCCCCCCGAATCCGGCAGCGGTGCCGGAGACGGCGGCGCAGGTCACCGAGCCGCTCTTCCCGATGCCCCCCCCGCCGCCGGCCCACGAGCCGGCGTCGAGCGCCCCGGAGGAGACACTCGCCACCGCGAGCCTTCCCGAGCCGACTCCGGAGCCGGTGGCCGAGGAGACCGCGCCCGCGCCCCGGGCCACGCGGATCCTGGCCGTGGCCCGCGAAGGGGGGGCCGATCTCCCCGCCTTCACGGTCAGGGCCGACGGACGCCTGAAGTACCAGGACTTCACCCTCCCCGGGCCGGACCGGCTGGTCATCGACTTCGCCGACGTCGCCGCGAACGAGAGCTTCCGGTTGCTCGAGGTGAACGAGGGACCGGTCGAGCGCGTCCGGATGGGTCAGTTCAGCGCCGCGTCACCGAAGGTGGCCCGCCTGGTCGTGGACCTCAGCGAGAAGGTGCCCTACCGCATCGTGGACGGGACCAGCGAGATCCGCATCGTCTTCGGTCAGGAGGGCGACCCCCAGCCGCCGGCGCACGCGCCTCTGGCGGCCCTGCGCAGCCCGGAGCCGCTGGGGCCGGTGGACCCGATGCCGCTGGTCGAGCCCGAGGCGACCGCGGTGCCGGTGGCCCTGGAGCCCCTTTCGCTGCCGCCGTTGCCCGACCCCCAGACCTCCCCCGACCTGCCCGGCGATCTGCCGCCGGTTCCGGGGGACGAGTCGATCGGCGTGGCCTGTGGTCAGGCCGGGGACCTGGGCACGCCCATCAGCCTGGACTTCAAGGACGGGGATCTGCAGGACATCTTCCGGCTGTTCGCCGACATCTCGGGCCTGAACGTGGTGGTCAACCCCGGAGTGAGCGGCAAGGTCACCCTGAAGCTGAACGAGGTGCCCTGGGGTCGCGCGCTCGAGCTCATCCTGAAGACCCACGGTCTCGGCTGCGTGCTCGAGGGCAACGTCATCCGGATCGCCAAGCTCTCGGAGCTGGAGCGGGAGGAGGAGGATCGCCGGAAGCTGGACGAGGCCAAGGCCCTGGCCGGGGACCTCGAGGACTACACGAAGCGGATCTCCTACGCCAAGGCGGAGACCCTCGCCGCGGTGCTGCGCAGCGCCGGCGCGCTCTCCTCGAGGGGGCAGATCAACATCGACGCGCGGACGAACACGATCATCATCCGCGACCTGCCAGACTTCATCGAGAAGTCGAAGACGCTGATTGGCGAGCTGGACACCGCGACGCCCCAGGTCGAGATCGAGGCCCGCATCGTGGTGACCTCCCGGAACTTCGTTCGGGACATCGGTGTCCAGTGGGGCTTCGGCTGGGAGAACAGCGCGCGATACGGGAACTCGACCAACCTCAGCTATCCGAACCAGATGGTCCTGAGCGGAAACGCCATCACACCAAACGTCGGCTTCCCGAGCGGCGACATGGTGGGGCCGGGGGGCGCGAGCTCCGAGACCGGGATCGGCAACCCCGCGCGGGGCTACGCCGTCAACCTGCCTGCCACCAGCGTGAACACGGCGGTGGGCATCTCGACCGGAAACCTGCTCGGCAACTTCAATCTCGACCTCGCCCTCACCGCTCTCGAGCGACAGGGCCGCGGGCGGCTGCTCTCGACGCCGAAGGTGACGACGCAGAACAACACCGCCGCCGAGATCAAGCAGGGCATCCAGATCCCGATCCAGACGGTGGCCAACAACACCGTGACCGTGACCTTCAAGGATGCCGTCCTCACCCTGAAGGTGACGCCGCAGATCACCGACGCCGGGACCGTGATCCTGAACCTCGAGGTCGAGAACAACTCGGCCGACTTCGCCAACCTCGTGAACGGCATCCCCCCGATCAACACCCAGTCGGCGAAGACCATCGTGCAGGTCACGGACGGACAGACGGCGGTGGTCGGCGGAATCTACCAGAGCCAGGAGTTCCTGAACCGGGAATCGACGCCGTTCCTGGGCAAGATCCCCATCCTGGGATACCTGTTCAAGAACAAGCGGGTAGACATGACGAACAACGAGCTTCTGCTGTTCATCACCCCGCGTATCGTCAAATCGTGAAGGGTTGAGAGGAAGGTATGTGGACCTCCAGGCTCTATAGGCAACACAGGAGGGGGTGGGCTATGAGGATCGGCGGCGCGGCTGCCCTGGCCATGGCGACGATGCTGGCCGGGTGCGGGCAGCCTGACTACGTGACCGACAGCCGAGCCTCGGTACTGCTCCTGGTCGTCGACGTCAACGAAGGCGCGGTGCTCGACTCGGACATCCGCATCGGGGTGGACAGCAACATCATCTGCGAGGACGAGGTCCCCGTGACCCTGACGGTGCGAAACAAGAATCCGAACCTCACCGGAGGGGTGCAGGGGAACGTCCTCGTGAACCAGTACCAGGTGCGCTACACCCGCAGCGACGGACGCGTGCAGGAGGGCGTCGACGTGCCGCACACGATCGCCGGCGGCATCGCCAGCACCGTCGAGGTCGACGGCGCGACCACGATCCCGATCGAGGTGGTGCGCCGACAAGCGAAGCTCGAGCCCCCGCTCAGCGGAATCTCTGGCTTCGACGTCGTCACCATGATCGCGGAGGTGACCATCAGCGGCCAGACGGTGTCAGGGGAACAGGTGTCCGCCAGCGGCCGGCTGCAGATCGACTTCGCAGACTACGGCGACGACGGCGACAGCTGCCCGACTAACTAGGAGAAGCGGTGATGCGAGTGGCAACTCTACCTTGGCGTCCTCGCCCGGCCTTTGCCGCGGTCGTGGCGATCACCATGCTGGTGGTCGTGGGGTGTGTGACCAACGAAGCCGAGCCTCCTCCGCTCAACGGCCCCTCGCAGACGGGGCTGTCCGCGCAGCTGTTCGCGCTGCCGGACACGGTGAATGCAGATGGACTGACGCGCTCCACGGTCCGGCTCGTTCTGGTCGATCAGAACGGCAACCCGGCGAGCGGTCGCGCCGTGCTCTTCAAGCTGCTCGCCGGCGACGGTAAGCTGGTGCCATCCAGTGCCTCGACGTACGTGGGACCGGTGCAGGGCGAGTACACGTTCGTGATGGCCACGAGCGACGCGGGCGAGGCGGACGTCGTCTACGTAGCGGGCCGGGCGAGGGACACGATCGTGACGATCGGAATCCGTCCCTACAACTTCGACGCAACGATGAACACCTACCTGGCCACGGTCGAGATCACCCAGCGTTGAGGCCCTGACGCAGGGCGCAGGAAACCGAACCGGACGGGGGCCTTGTCCTTGGTCTTGACATTTGGAGCCCGGCGGGCGGCGGCGCCGGGCTCTCGACGCGAGTGACCGTGGCTGACAGCAGGATCGACGAACTTCGGCGCCGCCTGGAGCGAGACCCGGGATCACGGCTCTTCGCGCAGCTCGCGGAGGAGCTGCGGAGAGCCGGAGAGGTCGCCGAGGCGGTCAGCGTGGCGCGAGCGGGGTTGGAGAGGCACCCGGCCTACGCGTCGGCGCGGCTGACGCTGGGACGCGCCCTCCTGGACTCCGGCGACCCCGGCGGGGCGAGGGGTGAGCTGGAGGCAGCGGTGCGCGGGGCCCCGGACAACATCTTGGCCAACCGGATGCTCGGGGAGGCCCTGGAGACGCTGGGGGACCTGGGGGAGGCGCTGGCGCGGTACCGGACGACCCTGGAGATGGCGCCGGGGGATGCCCACGTGGAAGCGCGTGTGCGCGCCCTCCAGCAGCGCCTGGGGGCCCCGGGGCCGTCGAGAGGGCTGGCCCCTCCGCGCCCCCCGGAGATCACGAAGCCGATGCCGGCCGCCCCTGTGGGGGAGGCGCAGGGCCCGAGGAAGGCCGCGGCGGCAGCGCTGCCACCCACGGTCCGCATGCACATGGTCGGGCAGGGGGCGCCGGCTCCGCGCGCACCGCTGCCACCGACCGAAGCCGCCGGGCGGCGGGAGCGTCCGGCAGCCGGGGCGCCCCTGCCACCCGGGCCCACGGTCCCCGCGGCGGGTCCCGCGCCCTCGGAGGAGCCCCTGCCCCCCACGGTGTCACTGGGCGCGCGGACCAGCGAGTTCCGGCCCGGAGGTCGGGACGCCGGGGCGGGGGCCGGCGAAGGGCCCGCGGGGGGAGCCGGGGTGGGAACGCAGACCGCCCACACGGACGAGGCCGCGAGGGGGGTCGCCGGACCGAGCGAGGCGACGGCGGAGGCCAGGGGGCAGGGATCCCGACACACCCCGCTTTCGTCGGCGACGCTGGCGGAGCTCTATTTCGAGCAGGGCCTCCTGGAGAGGGCGGTGGAGGTCTACCGAAAGGTGCTGGCGGAGGAGCCGGGCAACGAGGCCGCTCGGCGGCGGCTCGCGGAGATCGAGGAAGCGCTGGGGGAGTCCCGGGCGAACCGGCCCGCTCTCGACGACGGCGACGATCGAGCGGTCCGGAGACGCGCTCTGGAGAGGACCATCGGCAGGCTGGAGGCACTCCTTCTGGTCGTTCAAAGGGGGAGGTAGGATGTCGGGATTCCGCGCCGCCCTCGAGGCGGTGGCCGACCGGGTGCCGGAGACGCAGACACTGATGGTCATCGGCACCGACGGGATCCCCATCGATCGGCTCGCGGTGAGGCCCGTTCCTGACATCGAGACCGTGGCCGCCGAGCACACGACCCTTCTTCGCGCCAGTCTCTCGACGACGGCGGACACCGGTCTGGGGGGGCTGCGCGAGATGACCATGGTGACTGAGCGGATGACCACGCTGCTGTTGGCCATCACGCCGGAGTATTTCCTCTTCGCGGCCCTGGCGCCGGGGGCGATGGTCGGGCGGGCCCGGTTCGCGCTGCGTCTGGCTGGCCTGAGCCTGCGCCAGGAGTTCGAGTAGCGCGGGGCGGACGCTTCCCGCGTCATCCTTGACAAGGTCCCGGCCGGCGCAAATAATTCCCTGTCTTGGAGATAGGCGCGAGCGCCCCCGAGGAGAACCCGTGGACCTGACCGACCTGAAGGACATCCTGCGAATCCTCGAGAAGCAGGACATCACCGAGTTCGAGCTCGAGCAGGACGGGGTCAAGCTGCGCGTGTGTCGGTCGACCGCGGCGGCGCCGGTGCCCGGTGCCGCCCCGTACCCGTCCCCGGCGACGCCGCTGGCCCCGCCCCCGGCGACGCCCGCGGCCGGAGCGGACGTGCCGGCGCCATCGGCCGGGGAGGCGGAAGGCGTCGCAGCGGAGACCGGGACCGCGGTTCCGAGCCCCATCGTCGGCACGTTCTATCGCGCTCCCGACCCCAACTCACCCCCCTTCGTGAACGTGGGTGATCGGGTCCAGGTCGGCCAGGTGCTCTGCATCGTCGAAGCCATGAAGCTCATGAATGAGATCGAGGCCGAGGTGGCCGGGGAGATCCTGAAGATCCACCCGGAGAATGGCCAGCCGGTGCAGTACGGCGACACCCTCTTCACCATTCGGCCCGCCTGACGGCGCGACCTGTGGCGCCGGTCCGGAGACGATGTTCAAGAAGATCCTGATCGCCAACCGGGGCGAGATCGCGCTCCGGATCCTGTGGGCCTGCCGGGAGCTCGGGGTGAAGACGGTGGCGGTGTACTCCGAGGCGGACGCCAACAGCCTTCACGTGCGGTTCGCGGACGAGGCGGTCTGCATCGGCCCCCCCCGGAGCATCGAGTCCTACCTCAACATTCCCGCCATCATCAGCGCGGCCGAGATCACCGGAGCGGAGGCCATTCACCCGGGGTATGGGTTCCTGGCGGAGTCCGCCTACCTGGCGGAGATCTGCGAGGCCTGCAACCTGAAGTTCATCGGCCCCGGGCCGCAGGCCATCCGGCTGATGGGGGACAAGAGCCGGGCCAAGAAGGCGATGATGAAGGCCGGCGTCCCGGTGGTGCCCGGGTCGAGCGGCATCCTCGAGGACGAGGAGCGGGCGGTGAAGGCGGCCCACGACATCGGCTTCCCGGTGATCCTCAAGGCGTCGGCGGGGGGCGGGGGGCGGGGCATGCGGATCGTACGCAAGTCCGGCGAGCTGGCCCAGACCTTCCGCGCCGCCCAGGCCGAGTCGCAGGCCGCGTTCGGGGTTCCGGACATCTACATCGAGAAGTACGTCCAGGACCCGCGGCACATCGAGGTGCAGGTGATGGCGGACACCAAGGGCAACGTGGTGCACCTGGGAGAGCGGGAGTGCTCGATCCAGCGTCGCCACCAGAAGATCATCGAGGAGTCTCCCTCGACGGTCGTGAACGAGAAGCTGCGGAAGAGGATGGGGAGGACGGCGGTGGAGGCGGCGGCGGCGGTGCAGTACGTCAACGCTGGAACCGTCGAGTTCCTCCTCGACTCCGACGGAAAGTACTACTTCATGGAGATGAACACGCGGATCCAGGTCGAGCACGGGGTGAGCGAGCTGGTGACCGGCCGTGACCTGGTGAAGGAGCAGATCCTCGTGGCGACGGGAGAGCCCCTGTCCTTCTCCCAGAAGACGATCCGTCTCGAGGGACACGCCATCGAGTGCCGCATCAACGCCGAGGACCCGGTCACCTTCGTTCCCTCGCCGGGGACGATCCGGCACTTCCACCAGCCCGGTGGCCCCGGCGTGCGGGTGGACACCTTCGCGCACGAAGGGTGCGACATCTCGCCCTACTACGACAGCATGATCGCCAAGCTCATGACCTACGGGCGAACCCGGGCCGAGGCCATCGCCCGCATGAGGCGGTGCCTCGAGATGATGGTGGTGGAGGGTATCCGCACCAACATCGCCCTCCACCGCCGCATCCTCGAGGACCCCGACTTCGTGGCCGGGAGGTTCAACACCGGGTTCCTGGACCGCTTCCTCGGCAAGAAAGAGGGGGCGGGGGGGTCGTGAGCGACGCCCCGCGCCTCCCTCCCGCCGCGCCGGCGCCGGGGTGGGGTCGCTGGCTCCCAGCTCTGCTCGTGCCCGTCGCCCTGCTGCCCGATCTCGCCGCGTCGCTCCCCCTCCGCACGTACTACTTCCGCGACTTCACCGCCACCTTCTATCCCCTGCGCCTCTTTGCGGCCCGGGAGCTGCGGGAGGGCCGGTTCGCCTTCTGGAATCCCTACATCTTCGAAGGGGCGTTCCAGGTCCCGGTGCTCTACCCGCCGGACCTGCTGCACGCGCTGTGGCCCAGCCCGGTCTTCGTCTCGTGGCTGCTGACCCTGCACCTCCCGCTGGCGGCGATCGCCGCCTGGTGGCTCGCCCGAGACCTCGGGGCGTCCCGCGAGGGCGCGCTCCTGGGAGGTGCGGTGTACGCGCTCGGTGGGTTCGCCCTGTCCTGCCTGAACCTGTACGTCTTTCTCCAGGCCCTCGCCCTGGCCCCGTTTCTGGCCGGACTGCTCCGCCGGGCCGCGGCCGAGGGGGGCCGCACCAGCGTCCTTGCGGGGGCGACCCTGGCCCTGGGCCTGTCCACGCTCGCCGTCGAGTTCGTGGGGCAGGCGGTGGTTCTGGGCGCGGCGCTGGGTCTGGCGACGAGTCGACCTCGGCTGACGGGGGGGCTGCGTCTCCTGGGGGCGGGTGCTCTCGGGGTCGGGCTGGCCTGCCTGCCGCTGGCCTTGACGTTGGGTCTCTTGCCCGAGACCGCCCGCGGGGCCGGTTTCCCCACCGACGTGAGGCTCGGGAACGCCGTGCACCCGGCGGTCCTGCTGCAGACGCTGATGCCGCACCTGTTCGGCGTTCCCTGGGCCTCCGGGGAGGCGTGGTGGGGAGGGCGGTTCTTCAGCAAGGGCCTGCCCTACTTCCTGAGCCTGTACCTCGGGCCACTGGCCCTCGCCGTCGCCGTCCTCGGGTTCGGGGCCATGGGGCGAGCGGTGCGGGTCGTGCTCCTGGCCCTCGGTGGCCTCGGCCTCTGGTACGCCCTGGGGGAGGCCGGCGGGTTGGCGACCCTCGTCTCCGCCCTCCCGCTGGCCCACGTGTTCCGTTTCCCCAGCAAGGCGCTGCTCCTCCCCTACACGGCGCTGGCGATCGCGTCCGCCTTCGGAGCGGACCGGCTGCGTGGCGAGCGAGAGAGCTGGAAGGCCGTCGCGGCCCTGGGTGGGGTCGCGATGGCGGTCGCGCTCACGCTCTTCGCGCTGTGTGCGGCGGCCCCGCCGGCCTTCGTCGCCTGGACGGAGGTCGCCGCCGACTTCTGGCCCTCCCTCGCCGCGGTGGTCATGCGCGACGCGGCGGTGGTCGGCGTCCTCGGGCTCGCCTGCGGGGGGCTGGCCCTGGCGGTTCACCGCCGACGCCTCGCCCCCGGCGTCGCCGCCGCCCTGCTCTCCGTGCTGGCGGTGGCCGATCTGGCCCGCGCGGGAGCCGGTCTCAACCCGCAGGTGCCGGCGTCCTTCTACGACCCGCTCCCGGAGATGAGATCGCTGGGGCTCGATGCTCTGGAGGGCGGACGCGTCTTCTCCTACGGGCTGGATCACAGCCCCGCGTTCAGGGCCTTTCTCTCCCGGGGCGGGGGCGGAATCACCCTGGCCGGGACCTGGCTGAGCCGGCAGGTCCTCGCGCCCTACAGCAACGTCCTGGATCGGGTCGAGACGCCCGAGGCGACGGACCTGACCTCGTTCGTTCCGCGCTCCCGGGAGCTCGGCCCGGACGACTACGATCCCGAGGCCGCGGGGCGGCTCCTCCCCTGGCTGCGCAACGCCGCGGTGGTGCGCGTCGTCAGCGTCGACCCGCTGCGCGCCCCCGGTCTCGAGGAGCGGGCCGTGGTCCCCGCGGGGCCGCCCGGGCTGGCCATCCGGGTCTACGAGGTGACCGACTCCTGGCCACGCGCCTATCTCGCCTGTCGAGCCGACTCGATCGCCCCGGGACCGGATGCCCTGCTCGCCCCATTCCGTTCGGGGTTCGACCCCGCCCGCGACGTGTTCGTGGAAGGGGCGGCGCGCGCGAGCTGCCGTGCCGGCGAGGTGCGCCGCGTCGCCTTCATGCCCGGCCGTGAGCGTTACGCGGTGAACGCCGACGGGGCCGGCTACCTGGTGACCCGGGACAGCCACGCGCGGGGCTGGAGGGCCTGGGTGGACGGCCTCGAGGTCCCGGTGCTTCGTGCCCAGGGGAAGCACCGTGCGGTGCCCGTGCCGACGGGCGAGCACGCAGTCGTCCTGCGGTACAGGCCGCCGGGACTCTGGACGGGCGCCGGTGTCGCCGGGCCGTCGCTCCTGGTCGCCCTGGCCCTGTGGGTGCGGGCGGGCTCGCTTCGGCGGCGGCGATGAGCGAGGGGGCCTGGCCAGGGCCACCGATGGCCTGCCCCCGTTGTCGGGGCTCGCTCGACCCTGCGGCGGCCGGCGCCTCCTGCCGCGCCTGTGGAGCCCGCTACTCCGGCCAGGGTGGCATCCTGCGGCTGACCCTGGGCCGGGAAGGCGCGCCGGGGTACGACCCTCACTACTTCAAGACCCTCGAGCGGATCGAGGATCGCCATTTCTGGTTCGTCGCGCGGAGGGAGATCGTCCTCGACTCCCTGCGCCGGGCCGTGCCGGATCTCGACCGGAGAAGGATGTTCGACATCGGCTGCGGCACCGGCGGTCTGCTGGAGTTCCTCGCCGCGCGCCGGGTGAAGCTCGCCGGGGCCTGCGATGCCTATCTGGAGAGCCTGGAGATCGTCCACCGCCGTCTCGGGATCCCCCTCGCGCTGGTCGACGAGGGGCGGCTGCCACCTTTGGGACCGGGCCACGACCTGCTGGCGCTCTTCGACGTGCTCGAGCACCTGGACGACGACCGGGGGATGCTGAGCTTCCTGCACTCGATCCTGACCCCCGGGGGGATCGTCGTCTTCACCGTGCCCGCCCACCCGATGCTCTTCGACGAGCGCGACGAGCTCGCCTGCCACCGGCGGCGCTACCGCGGCGACGAGCTCCGACAGAAGCTGGAGGAGGCCGGGTTCTGTGTCCTTCTGCTGACGCACTTCATGGCGTCTCTCGTTCCACCCCTCCTGGTGATGCGGGCGCTCACCGGGCTCCTGCCTTCGTCCCGCCGGCGGAGCCGGGAGCGGCAGGACCTGGAGTTCCGGGTCGTGCCGGTGGTGAACGGCGTCGTGCGTGCGGTCCTGGCGATCGAGCGTCGCATCCTGCGAGTGGCCCGGCTGCCGTTCGGATCGTCGATCATCGCGGTGGCGGCCCGGCCCGAAGGGTCGCGGTGAGCGCGGCCAGGCTCGGGGCCGCCGGCCGTGCGCGCACGTGGCGGGGTCCTCTCGTCCTGGCCGCGGTGATGGCGGTCTTCTGGTCGTCTTACGCCGGGGTCCGGCCCACCAACTTCGGGGGCAGCGACGAGTGGCTCCTGATCGACCTGAGCTCCCGCGGGATCCTCGACTTCCCCTACGCCAACCGCCCGCTGGTCCTGCTCTGGACGACGATCGCGGCCCGGTCCTGGCCCGACGACATCCGGGCCTTCTGGCTCTTCAACGGTCTCTACCTGTGTGGGGCGGCCGGGTTGACCGGCCTGCTGGCGCGGCGGCTCTGGCCCGACGTGGCGCCTCTCGCGCCCCTGGCCTCCGTCTTCGCCGCGGTCTGGGCCCCCCTGGACGCGCTGCGCCTCTCGGGTGTGCTGAGCTGCGGCTACGCCGGCTTCACCTTGAGCACGATGGCCGCGCTGGTGCTCTTCGTGGAGTCCTGGGCCCGCCGCCGGTACGACCTTCTCGCGCTGGGTGCCCTGCTCGGGTTCGTGGGCGCGCGCGGGGTGGAGAGCGTCATTCCCGTGCTGCTCATCGCCCCCCTCCTGGTGGTGGAGGACGGGCGCCGCGAGGGGCGCCGGCTCGCGCGCTGGACGCTCCTCTGGTACGGGGGGGTGGCCTTCGAGCTGGGCCTGGCCCTTCGTCCTCTTCTGGCCGGTGCGCCGTCGTACCAGGGCGGGGCGCTGGGCCTCGACCCCCACCCGATCCGTGTCTTGTCGAGACTGGGCCAGCTCCTCGGTATGCAGGCGACACCTCTCGTGACGAGCTCTCCGGGTGAGCTGCTGACACCCGCCGTCCCGTTGGCGGTGGGCGCCTTCCTCGCATTCGCGGCGGCGGCGTGGGGAGTGGACGCAGGGTCTCCCCCCGGGCGCTCCGTCTCCCGCCGGGCCGCAGTGCGCGCGCTGCTCCTCGGCCTTCTGCTGGCCTCCGCGGCCCACGCGGGGCTCGCCCTCACCGCCTCGGTCAAGACGCCCTCGCGGACGCAGATCCTCTCGGCGCCCGGCTTCGGGCTCGCCCTCGCCGGGGCCTTCGTTCTGCTGGGCTCGCTCCTTCCCCGCCGCCGGGCGCGCGTGGGGGCGCTCGCCCTCGGGGCGTGGGTGGTGGCCGTGGGTACCGGGCGCACCGTGGCCCTGCAGGGAGAGTGGGACCGTTTCCGGGGGGTGTTTCCGGAGCAGCGGCAGACGCTGAGGGACCTCGTCCGGGAGGCGCCGGGGCTGGAGCCCGGGACCCTCGTCGTGTTGCTGGACGAGAGCCCGGTCTGGCCGATGAGCCTCAGCTTTCGCCACGCCGTCGCCTACCTCTACCCGGGACAGGCCCTCGGGCTCGTTCCCGACGCTCCCGACTTCCTCTACCCGTGGTCGTTCACTCCCGGCGGGATTGCCATCTGGCCCTGGCCGGAGATCCGGGCGGCCTGGGACGAGAAGCCGTCGCTGCATCCGTGGGAGACGCTGATGGTCACGCGACGATCGGGGTCGGGGCGGCTGGAGATCCTGCGGCAGTGGCCGGCCGGAGCGCTGCCCCCGTTGCCCGCCGGGGCACGCTACGCACCCTTCGACCGCATCGTCGAAGGTGCGCCGCCGCCGTCGCGCCGGATCCTGGGGAGACCCGAGGGGGATTGAGGGCGGCGGGGCGTCCGCCTATGATCGACCGGGGGCCGGCGGAGCCAGGCCCGGGGAGGCACGAACGGTGACGGCGCTGAAGCTGGACGGGCGGGCAACCGCGGAGACGATTCGTGAGGAGATCCGGACCGACGTGGAGCGCCTGGTCGCCCGGGGAGCGACGCCGGGCCTGGGCGTCGTGCTGGTGGGGGATCATCCGGCCTCCGCGGTCTACGTGAGGAGCAAGACCGCGGCCTGTGACGCGCTCGGGATGCACCACGAGACGCGCCACCTCCCGGCCACGGCCACGACCGACGAGGTCCTGGACGCGGTGGGGGAGTTCAACCGGCGGGGGGACGTCCACGGCATCCTCGTCCAGCTGCCCCTGCCTCCCCAGGTGGACGCGATCCGCGTCCTCGACGCGGTGGATCCGGCCAAGGACGTGGACGGCTTCCACCCGGACAACGTCGGTCGCCTCGTCCAGAAGCGCCCGCGGTTCGTGCCGTGCACGCCGGCCGGCATCATGGAGCTGCTGGCCCGCTACGAGATCGATGTCTCCGGAAGACGCGCGGTGGTGATCGGGCGCAGCGACATCGTGGGCAAGCCGATGGCGCTGCTCCTCATGCACGCCCATGCCACCGTCACCGTGTGCCACTCGAGGACCGCGGACCTCGCCGGGGTCGCTCGCGAGGCGGACGTCCTGGTGGCAGCCATCGGCCGCGCCGGGCTGGTGCGCGCCGACTTCGTGAAGCCGGGCGCGGTGGTGGTCGACGTGGGCATGAATCGGATCGAGGAGCCGGCGGAGGCGCGCGACCTGCTCCCCCCCTCTCGTCTGGCCGGCTTCGAGAAGCGAGGCTACGCCCTGGTCGGGGACGTCCACGCACCCTCGGTCGAGCCGATTGCCGGGGCCCTCACCCCGGTCCCGGGTGGGGTCGGACCCTTGACCATCGCGCTCCTCCTGAAGAACACCGTCCGAGCCGCCGCCGCCGCCCAGGGCGCCGGCTGACGATGTTTCGGGTGGGCCTCACCGGTGGGATTGCCTGCGGGAAGTCGGTCGTCCTCGGGCGCTTGAGGGCCCGAGGGCTGGAGACCCTCGACCTCGACGCCGTGGCCCACGAGGTGATGGCCCCGGGAGGCGCCGCCCACGACGACGTGGTGGCGGCCTTCGGGAAGGACGTTCTCGCTCCCGACGGCACGGTCGATCGCCGGGCCCTGGGGGCGACCGTCTTCGGAGACCCCGGGGCGCGGGCGCGCCTGGACGCCATCGTCCACCCCCGGGTGCGGGCAGAGGAAGCTCGTCGGGCCTCGGTGCTCCAGGCGCAAGGCCGTGAGCTCCTGGTGACCGACGCCGCGCTCCTCGTCGAGGCGGGGGTGCACCTCCGCTTCGACCGGCTCGTCGTGGTGCACTGCCCGCCCGGGGTGCAACGGCGGCGCCTGATGGCGCGGGACGGGATGTCGGAACGCGACGCCCGGGCGCGTATCGAGGCGCAGATGCCCATCGAGGAGAAGCGCCGCTTCGGTCACCTCGACGTCGAGACCGCCGGCTCGTTGGAGGAGACCGGGCGGGCGGCCGACGTTCTCGCCGGCGTGCTCCTGACCGAGGCCCGCGGCCCGCGGCCGGGGGGCCCTCTCGTGCCGGGGCGGGCCCTCGGGGCCCTCGTTCACGCGGGCCGAGACGGGCCGCGGGGGCTCGATCCCCGTTCGTTGCTGCGAACGGCGCGGGAGGTCGGGGGGGTGGAGATGCCCACCCTTGCCCGGCGGCTGCACCCTCCGGGGGAGGGACCGTGGTACCGGGTGGCCAGGCGCGCCGAAGGCCCCCCCTGGCCGGAGGCGCTGGCCGCGCCCCTCGCGGTCTGGGCCCTGGCCCGGGGTGCCGACGAGGAGTGGCTGGCGGGCGCCGCGAGCTCCCTCGCCCGTCTCACCCACGACGACGACGACTCCGTGGCCGGCGGTGTCCTGGCCGCGCTGGTGGCCTACGCGGTCATCCGCGAGGGGACCCTGCGCCCCCTCGAGGACCGCTCGGGCGACCGGGAGGGCCGCGCCCTCCGGTGGGGAGGGGCGCCCCCCCCGCCGCGGGTGCGACGCTGCCAGGAGGCGGCCCTGGCCCACCCCGACGACCCGATCGCGGCCGGGGCGACGGCGGAAGGCTCCGGAGCCGAGCCCGGGTGTGCCGCCGCATTCGTGGGGGCGACCGGGGGAGGCGTGGTCTCCCGCGTGGACCCGGCTCTCTCGCGCCTCGTCGAGGGCCTGGGCGACTAGGCTAAGGCTAGGCCGCTACGCCTGTCCGCCGGCGGCGGGCCCGACGCGTTCCTCCACGAAGGTGTTCCACTCGTGGCAGTGGGGGCAGCGCCAGAGCATGTCGTCCGCCCGATAGCGGCAGGCGGTGCAGATGTGGGGGTCCACGTAGAGGGCCGACTCCTCCAGCGTCGTGACGTAGCGCTGCTCCTCGGGACCGAGCTGGCCGAGAGCCCGCAGCGTGCGCCAGATCTCGAGGTGAACGAGCAGGACGTGGGGGTTGGCTTCGAGGGCCCGGAGGAGGAGCCCGAGGGCCTCCCCGGGGCGGTCCTCCCCACGCAGGTGCCGGGCCAGGGCCAGGCGGGCGCGCCAGTCCCGCGAGTCCTGCTCGATGAGCCTCTCGCACAGGGCCACGAAGCGCGAGTTCTCGCCGGCGGCGGCGTAGGCCTTCTTCAGGGGCTCGAAGGTGAGGTACGCACGCTCGGGCGCGGCGGCGATGGCGCTCTCGAGGATCGAGGCCGCACGCCGCGGATCTCTCTCCCCCCACAGGTCGGCGAGGGCGAGGTAGGCGGGGGTGGCCCGCTGGTCGAGGGAGAGGGCGGTGCGGAAGGCGGCCTCCGCCTCGTCCCACGACCCCGCTCGCGCCGCTTCGTGGCCCATCTCCGTCTGGAGGTACGCGAGGACGAGCCCGTCGTCCGACTTGCGCAGGCGGGCGAGGCGCGTCTGGGCCTCGTAGGCCTTCCGCCACTCGCGCTGCTCCTCGAACTGCTTCTGCTGTCCCTCGAGGGCGTGCAGGTTGCGGGGGTCGACCTCGAGGGCCTCGTCGTAGGCCTGGGCGGCCCGGTCCAGGAGGCCCGCACGGCGGTAGTCCGTGCCCAGGCTGGCCAGGGTGTGGGCCCGCTCGGCCCGGGTGAGGTCGGTGCGGGCGAGAAGCGAGCGGTGCAGCTCGATGGCCCTCTCGACCTGGCCCACCTCCCGGTGGAGGTGGCTCAGCACCTGCTGGACCTCGACGGAGTCGGGGTGCTCGCGGAGCACCTTGGCCAGCTCGTGGGTGGCCGGCTCCAACTGGCCCGTCGCGAGGTAGTGCAGACCCTGGGTGTAGTGCGGGGACGCGCGGAAGAGGGGGCGCCCCTGGCGGGGGCTGCGCTCACGGCTGGCCGACCACGCGCGACCGGCGAGCAGACCGCCGACCGCGGCGACGAGGACGGCGAGGAGGGCCGTGTCCGTCATGGCCTCGGGGTGTGTCCCCGCCCGGTGGCCAGGGCGACGCCGAGCCCGTCCCGGACGCGGAACGCCCTCGCCTCCTCGCCCCCGGGCAGCATGAGGTCGGTCCCGTTGGTCATGACCCCGTCCACGTCGCTCGGGACCAGCTTGTGGGCCCGGCAGCGCTCGGCCAGCTTCACTCAGATCATCTCCGTCTTCCAGAGGTCGTGCAGGTGCAGGACCCCCTCGATGCGTCCCTCTTCGTCGGCCACCAGCAGGGACGTGATCTTGCGCGCTTCGAGGAGGTCGAGGGCCCGGGTGGCGAGCTCCTTCCGCCCGACCAGGATCGGGCTCCGCGTCATGCAGTCGGCGGCGGAGCGGTCCAGCAGGGAGTAGCCGTGTCTCTCCATGAGGCGCCTCAGGTCGCCGTCCGAGATCAAGCCCACCAGGGTTCTGTCGTCCTCGGTGACCGTGGTGAGGCCCAGGCGCTTCCGCGTCATCTCGAACAGCACGTCCTTCATGAGGGTGTCGGGCCGGACCTGGGGGATCGCCTCGCCGGTGTGCATGAGGTCCTCGACGCGGAGGAGCTTCTTGCCGATGCGGCCCCCGGGGTGGAGGACCGCGAAGTCCTCCACGGTGAAGCCGCGGCGCTCGAGGAGAGCCATGGCCAGCGCGTCGCCCATGGCCAGGGCGGCGGTGGTGGAGGCGGTGGGGGCGAGGCCCAGCGGGCAGGCCTCGATGCGGATGGCGACGTCGAGATGCACGTCGGCGGCCTGAGCGAGAGGGGAGCGGGAGTTGCCGGTCAGGGCCACGAGAGGCGAACCCAGCCGCTTGGTCCAGGAGGCGAGGTACACGAGCTCCTCGGTGTCGCCGCTGTTCGAGAGGGCCACGAGAACGTCACCCTCGACGATGCGGCCCAGATCGCCGTGGGTGGCCTCCCCGGGGTGCAGGAAGAGGGAGGGCGTCCCGGTGGAGGCGAAGGTGGCGGAGATCTTCTGCCCGATGAGCCCGCTCTTGCCCATGCCCGTGACCACCACGCGCCCGCGACAGGCGTAGAGGGCGTCGATCGCCCGGTCGAAGCTCTCGTCCAGCCTGGGAATCAGCTCCCGGATGGCCTCGGACTCGATCTCGAGGACCTTGCGCGCGGTGTCGCGAGACATGTGGCTCAATCGTAACGCGCGTGCTCGGGTCAAGGCGAGGCCGGGCGGCACGGTGCGTCCGGCTCCCGGGAGTAGACGGCGAGGCCCCCGCCGGGCCCGTCCACCTCGAGCCGGCGCCGGTAGGGGACGCCGGGAGGGAGACCGCCGTCGGTCCAGGCCCGTGGAACCACGACGTGGGTCGCGCAGACGTCCTCGAGGAGTCGACCGCGTTCGGGGGGCCCGGCCGCGTAGAAGCCGGCCATCGCCGCCTCCCGTGACGCGTGCTCCGGCGCCGCGCCGTGCGAGACCCAGGGCCAGCACGAGCTGAGACCGCCGACGTACAGACCGATGTCGGCCGGGGCCATGACCAGCTCCCCCGTCCGGCACACCGACCCGAGCGCGGCGGCCACCCGCCAACGGTCGGCGGGAACGTTGCGGTAGGGGTCCATCTGGAAGAGGAGCCACGTGACCGCGATGGCGGTCCCGGCGAAAAGCGGCACCGACGCCTCCAGCGTCCCGCGCCGCATCCGGCCGAGGCCGATGGCGCCCAGCAGGAGCAGAGGCACTCCGACTCCCGCGAGGAACTGCAGGGAGAACGACACCGGCCGAAGGACGACCATGAGGATGGCCAGCGCCGCCCACAGGGCGAGGTGCAGCCGGTGCCGGCGCTGGGGATCGTCCGCGCTCGCCCAGCTCCGCCCCGAGCTCAGGGCCACCAGCGCCGCGGGGCCGATGGCGATCGCCAGCTCGAACAGCGACGGACCCGAGGAGGCGTAGACCGGGCTCGAGAAGACCCGGAAGCCGGGGCTCCAGAGGAACACCCAGGCGTTGTAGAGGAGCGCCGGGCCGAGCGCGGCGACCGGCAGGAGGCGACGGGGCCACTGGCGCGGAGGCCACCGGAGAACAGTGGCCATGCCCACGACCCCGGCCAGCAGGGCCGCGTCGTAGGGGCGCGCGAGGGCGAGGATGCTCCCCAGCAGCGCCCCCGTGCCGGGACGATCCGCCGCGAACGCGCCGAGCGCGGTGAGCAGAAGGGCGGTGCCCACCACGAAGTGGGGGTTGGCGAGCGCCTCCACGAAGGGGAACAGGCCCGCGACCACGTCGTAGGGGAGAACCCTCGCCTCGCCGTCCAGGGCCACGAGGATCCATCCGAGGCCGCCTCCGGTGAAGACCAGGAGAAGGCCGGCGAGCCGGCGCGGCGGTGGCAGGCCTCCGCGGACCAGCCAGCGGTCGACCTGGTGGACCAGGAGCGCGAGGGCGGCGAAGCCGACGAGGCGGTAGGCCACGAGCGGCGCTCCCCCGAGCAGGGTGGCGAGCCAGCCGACCGCCAGCCACTCGAGGTTGACGAGGGCGGGGGGCAGCGTAGGCGGAGCCAGCTTGTTCCTGAAGACCAGCGCTCCGTCCTCGGCCTGCTGGACGTAGCTCAGGTAGTTGTAGAAGTCGTCGACATAGTAGAAGGTCCCGACGAAGACGGTGCCCGGCGGCGAGGCGAGGGCGGCCCGGAGGAGCAGCGCGCTCGAGAGGGTGGTCAGCAGCAGCCAGGTGAGGACCACGGGGCGCGCCCGCCCAGCGGGAGGCACCTCAGACGCGATCGCCGTGGGCGGCCCGCTGCACGAGCAGCAGGCGGCGCAGGAGTCCCCGCAGGCGTCCCAGGCGGTAGGCGTTGGGCCCGTCGGAGAGCGCTCGGGCGGGCTTCTCGTGCACCTCCATGAAGAGACCGTCGACGCCCGCCGCCACCCCGGCCGGGGCCAGGGTGTCGATGAAGTGCGCCTCGCCCCCGGAGCGGTCGCCGAGGCCGCCCGGCCGCTGCACGGAGTGTGTCACGTCGAAGACCACCGGTGTCCCCAGGGAGCGCAGCACCGGGAAGGAGCGCATGTCCACCACCAGGTTGTTGTAGCCGAAGCTCGCGCCCCGTTCCGTCACCATGATCCGCCGGTTGCCGGTGGCGAGCGCCTTCTCCACCACGCCCTTCATGTCCCAGGGGGCCATGAACTGGCCCTTCTTGATGTTGACCACGCGTCCGGTGGCGGCCGCCGCCGTCACCAGGTCGGTCTGCCGGCAGAGGAAGGCGGGGATCTGGAGGACGTCGGCTACCGCCGCCGCCCTCTCGACCTGTCCCACCTCGTGGACGTCGGTCAGGATGGGGACCCGGTGTCGCTCGCGGACGGAGGCGAGGATCTCGAGGCCGCGCTCCAGCCCGGGCCCGCGGTAGCTGGCCAGGCTGGAGCGGTTGGCCTTGTCGAAGCTCGCCTTGAACACGTAGGGGATCCCGAGCTCGTCGGTGAGTGCCTTCACTCGACCGGCGACGCTGTGGGGGTGGCGCGGGTTCTCGATGACGCAGGGGCCGGCGATGAGAAAGAGCCTCCCCCGCCGGGTGAGGGCCCGCCAGAGCCCGGGCGTGGAGAGGAGGCGCTCGTCGCTCACGAGGCCACCGCGTCTCCCGCGGCCCCGGCCTCGGAATCGTGCGCCCGCCGGTGGACGAGGCTGGCGCGGACGAACTCACGAAAGAGCGGGTGGGGAGAGAGGGGCCGGGACTTGAACTCGGGGTGGTACTGCACCGCCACGAACCAGGGATGGTCGGGGATCTCGGCGACCTCGACGAACTTGCCGTCGGGTGTCTTGCCGGAGATCGACATGCCGCCCTCGATCAGCGTCTTCTCGTAGGCCTGGTTGAACTCGTAGCGGTGGCGGTGGCGCTCGCTGATCTCGCTCCGACCGTAGCAGCGCTCGGCGAGGGACCCCGGCTTCAGCTGGCAGGGGTAGGCGCCGAGGCGCATGGTCCCGCCCATCTCCTCGACGCCGAGGAGGTCCTGGAGCTTGTAGATGATCTTGTGCTGGGCCTCGGGATCCACCTCGGTGGAGTTCGCGCCCTCGAGCCCGCAGACGTTGCGAGCGTACTCGGTCACCGCCCACTGGAAGCCGTAGCAGATGCCGAAGTACGGAACCCCGGTCCGGCGGGCGTACTCCGCGGCCGCGGCCATCCCGGTGGTGCCTCGCGTGCCGAAGCCGCCGGGCACCAGGATGCCGTCGACTCCCCCCAGCTTCTCCTCTGCGTTGTCCGAGTTGAGCTCGTCCGACTCCACCCAGCGGCGCACGACCTTGACGTCGCTGGCGAAGCCCCCGTGGGTGAGGGCCTCGTTGAGGCTCTTGTACGAGTCCTCGAAGGTCACGTACTTGCCGACGATCCCGATGGTCACCTCACCCTTCGGGTTCTTGATGCGCTCGGCGAGCTCCTCCCAGGCCTTCATGTCCGGATGGGAGCTCTCGAGCTTCAGCTCCTTCAGGATGATCTCGTCCAGTCCCTCGGAGGAGAGGACGAGGGGCACGAGGTAGATGGACTCGACGTCCTTGGCGGTGATCACCGCCTCCTCCGGGACGTCGCAGAAGAGCGCCAGCTTCGCCTTGATGTCGGCGGGAAGAAAGCGGTCGGTGCGGCACAGCAGGACGCTGGGTGAGATGCCGATGGCCCTGAGCTCCCGCACGCTGTGCTGCATGGGCTTCGTCTTGAGCTCGTTGGCGGTGGCGATGTAGGGGACGAGGGCGAGGTGGACGAAGATCGCGTTCTCGCGTCCGACGTCCTGGCGAAACTGCCGAATGGCCTCGAGAAAGGGGAGGCTCTCGATGTCGCCGACGGTCCCGCCGATCTCGACGATCACGACGTCGACGTCGTGCCCCAGGGCCCGGATCGACGACTTGATCTCGTCGGTGATGTGGGGGATCACCTGCACCGTGCGGCCGAGGTAGTCGCCGCGACGCTCCTTGGCGATGACCGACCCGTAGATCTTGCCGGTGGTGATGTTGGCGGCCTTCGACGTCTTGCAGTGGGTGAAGCGCTCGTAGTGGCCGAGGTCGAGGTCGGTCTCGGCTCCGTCGTCGGTGACGTAGACCTCGCCGTGCTGGTAGGGGCTCATGGTGCCCGGGTCCACGTTGATGTAGGGGTCGCACTTCATCATCGCGACCTTGAAGCCGTGGCCCTCGAGGAGGGCCCCGATGGACGCCGAGGCGAGGCCCTTGCCCAGGGACGAGACGACGCCCCCGGTCACGAAGATGTACTTGGTCACGCCGGTCTTCCCTTCTCCGGGGTCAGGAGCGCGCGGACGCGCTCGAGGTCCTCCGGTGTGTCCAACGCCGGGCTGCTCTCCCCCTCCCGGGGCACGACCCGGATCCGCATCCCGTGTTGCAGGGCCGCGAGACGATCGGTCCCGCTCGGGTGCCGGGGCGAGGTGAGGATGGCCTCGCCGCCGAAGCCGCGCACGGCGGCGGCGATGCGCTCGTCGTCAGTGGCGACCAGCACGCGATCCAGGCTCCTGGCGCGGCACGCACGCGCGTGCCCCCGCTCGATCAGTGTCTTCCCGTGGGTGTGCGAGAGAGGCTTCCCCGGCAGGCGTGTGGAGCCGTAGCGCGGGAATGATGCCGACGATGGCCAAATCTAGCTCGGGGCCCGTGTACGCGGCATGGTACCCACCCCCCCGTGGGCAGTCAAACCCGGGGCGTGCGGGGCCGTCGTCGTCCCAGCGCCAGGACGAGGACCAGGGCGAAGGCCCCGCCGGCGAGGCTCGAAGCGAGCCCGGGCGGCCGGTAGCGCATGTCGACGATGCTGCGGCCCGCGGGCACCGCGACCGCGCGGTGACGGCCGTCGGCGCGCCGAACCGGCGCGGGCTCACCGTTGACCTCGGCACGCCATCCCGGGGCCCAGCCGTCCCGGACCACGAGGGAGCCGGGAGACTCGGACTCGACCTCGATCTCGAGCCGGTCCGTACCCAGCGCCCGGGCCACGAGGCGCCCCCGGGTGCCCGCCGCATCCGTCATTCCCTCCACCGCGACTCCCCCGGCCTCCAGGTAGCCGGGCTCGGCGGCCCGCCTCGTGGCCTCCGCCGCGCTCCCGACCGGGACGACCCGGGAGGCCAGGTACAGGCGGGGCAGGGGCGAGGCCAGGCGATGGAGGTGCACGCGGAGCGGGGTGATCCGCTCCGGGGAGAGCGCCTGGCGCGGCTCGAGGTCGGGGTGGGAGAGAGGGTCCGTGCTGATGACGGTGTCCACGCCGGCCCGGCGCAGGCGGGGCAGGAGGGCCTCGAGGTCGCGACAGCCGGCGTCCCCGGGGGGCAGCACGCGATTCTCGGGCACCAGCATCGTGAGGTCGGGGCTCATGGCCGTGGGCACGCCCAGGGGGACGTTGAAGGCCGGCGTCAGCGTCTCCAGGGCCACCGCGAAGGTCCACACCTCGTGGCGCGTCGCCCTGGCGCGGCGCGCCTGGTGGTACCGCGGACTCGCGTCGAAGCCGCAGGTGAACACCCGCCCCTCCCGCAGCCACGCCAGCTGCGACTCCAGGCCGGGCGAAGGACGGAAGAAGGACGCGGCCACCATCGGGTTGAGTCCCGAGCCGGCCCTCAGCAGGTCGGCGACGACGAGGGCGACCACCAGGAGGGAGGCACGCGCGGGCCTCAGCGTCCCTCGCCACGCCAGCCCGGCCACGGCGGCCACGGCGAGGGCCAGGGCCCCCCCGGTGGCGGCGTCGGTCAGGACGCGGGAGAGGAGAGTGGCGCGTGTTCGGGGATCGAAACCGGGGGGGAAGAACGCGGCGGAGAAGGCCTCCGTCGGCGAAGGGGCGACGTGGGGGAGCAGCGGGGCCAGGGCCAGGAGACCTCCGAGCGAGCCCGCCCCGACGGCCAGGTGCACCCACCCACGCCGGGGCTGCCCGGAAACGAGCCGGGACAGGCCGAGGGCGACGAGCAGGGCGACGGCCAGGTGGACGGAGAAGAAACCCTTGACCGGGTAGCGGAAGGCGCTCAGGGCCGGCACCGCCTCGACGACGGCGGCGAGCCCGGACCAGCGTCCCACGCACACGACGATCCCGGCGACGGCGAGGAGGACGAGGCGCGGGCGCAGCGCGTGGCGGGTGGCGGCCCCGACGGCGGCCACGGCGACGGCGGCGGGCCCGAGGTAGAGGCTGAGGACGTAGGGGAAGCCCCGGGGGAAGAAGTTCTGTCCCCACCACTCGTCGGCCAGGCGGGCGACGTTGCCGTAGAGCCCGGCCACCAGCCCCTGCAGGAGGGTGAAGGGGTGGACGGAGTGGGCCAGGACGACCTCGGTCTCGAGTCCCTGGCTGCGTGCGCTGGCCCCGACCTGGGAGACCAGGAGCACGAGGACCGGTCCCGCCAGGAGGGCCCCGAGGGCGAGTGCCCCCACCGCGGCCCCGAGCGTCCTCCCCGGCCGCCGCGCTCGTGGCCGCAGACCGAGGATCACGCCGACGATGACGGCCTGAGCCACGATCTCGATCCCGGTCGTGGACAGGGCGATTCCGACCGCCAGAGCGGCCCCGGCGACCGCGCGCGCGGTCGCGCCGGTCAGGACGCGGGCCAGCGAGAGGACCACGAGGGGCGCCCAGGCGGCGGCCTCCAGGTAGACGTACAGGTTGACCGTCGACAGGACGAACCCGCCCAGGGCGTAGACGAGCGCTCCCCCCGCGGCGGCGGTGGGCGGGGCCTCGACGAGGCGGCGGGCCAGGGCGTAGAAGGCCACGGCGGCCAACGGCACGTGGAGCGCGAGGACCAGCGAGATCCCGGCTTCGTCCGGCCGCAGGAGCTGGAGCAGGTCGAGGGGGTAGCCCACCGCGGGGAGGGAGAGGGGGACACCCTCGTGCAGGTAGGGGTTCCAGGAGCGCACCTGGCCCGAGCGCAGCCCGTCGAGGGCCAGCCGGCGCAGCGGCAGGAAGTAGAGCGAGAGGTCGCGAAAGTAGAGGCTCGCCCCGGACAGGACGCCGCGCAGGAAGGGCAGGAAGGCGACGGCGCCGACCACGGCGGCCACCAGGGCCTCGCGCCGGCCGGCGGCCCTCACCGAGACCGGGGCCCCTCGCCGATCGGCCGCACCACCCGCGCCGGGGCCCCCGCCACCAGCGTGGCCGGGGGCACGTCCGCGGTGACCACGCTTCCGGCGGCCACGAAGGACCGCGCCCCGATCCGCACCCCGGGCAGCACCGTCACGTTCGCCCCGAGGAAGGCCCCGGTCTCCACCGCCACCGGGGCCGCCATCGCCGGGAACTGGGCCTGGAGGGGGTGGTCCGCGTAGCCGACGTTGGTGTGGGTGAGCACGAGCACGCGCTCGGCGAGGGTGACCTGCTTCTCGAGATGGATGCCCTCGGCGAGATCGAGGAGGCACTCGTCGCCGAGGAAGCACTCGTCGTCGATCTCCAGACCGGACAGGCCGCGACGGTACAGGTTGAAGAAGCGGACGTCGTGGACGAGAACGCGTCGCCCGACCCGCGCGCCGAGCAGCCGAAGCCACGGGCCCCGCAGCTGGGGCACGAGGGCCAGTCGGTAGGGGATCATGGCGAGGGTGAAGAAGCCGAACCGGAAGGCCCGGCGCCAGCCGATCTCGCCCAGCGCCTTCACCGAGACCCCTTCCCGAGCGTCTTCCGGAACCGGAGGAGCTGGGCAAGGTACCGCGCCGAGTCCCGCAGGCCGCGCACCGTCGAGGTCTTGTCCTCGCGCCGGATGTAGGCCCCGGGCACCTCTTCGACGGTGAGCCCGCGTCGGGCGGCCCGGGCCATGAACTCCGTGTCCCAGAACCAGCCCTCGTCCTCGATCTCGTCGAGCAGGGGCAGGACCGTCTCCCGGCGGAAGAACTTGTAGCCGGTCTCGGTGTCGCGGAAGGGCACTCCCAGGAGGTGACGGACGAGAAGGGAGTAGCCTCGGCTCATGAAGTAGCGATCGAGCGAGCCGATCTGGAGGGCGTAGATCCGCCGAACGGTGGCGATGTCCGCGCCCTTCTCGATCGCGCGGACCAGGGAGGGGATGTAGCGACAGTGGACCTCGAGGTCGACGTCCAGATAGCCCGCGATCGCCCCGCGAGCGGTCCGGAAACCGTCGGTCACGGTGGCTCCCCGTCCCCGGTTGCGATCGTGGAGGATGAGCCGGAGGTCCAGGTGGGGATGGGCGGCGACGATCCGCTCGAGGATCTCCCGGGTCGAGTCGCGGCTCAGGTCGTCGACGAAGAGGATCTCGAAGGGCCAGCCGGCCTGGGTGAGTGTCTCCCGGATCTCCGCGAAGCTCCTCTCGATGTGCTCTGCCTCGTTGTAGCATGCGAGCACGACGCTGACCCGGGGTCCGGGTTCGCTCACCCCGGCTCCCCCGTCCGGCGGACGCTGTCGATGACGTGATCCACGTCCTCCTCGCTCAGCAGCGGGTGGAGGGGAAGGCGGAGCAGCGTGGCCGCCACCCGGTCTGTCACCGGGAGAACGGTGTCCCCGGCCCCGATCGCCCTCCCCTGGGGCGCGGTGTGGAGGGGGACGTAGTGGAAGGAGGCCATCACCCCCCGCGCGCGCAGGGTCAGGAGGGCCTCGTCCCGGCACGCGCCGTCGGGGTAGAGGAGGTAGAACACGTGGTGGTTGGGCTCCCGGTCGGGAAGCTCGGGTGGCAGCCGGACCCCGGTGCGGGCCGCCCAGCTCTCGAGGCCGGCGCGATAGCGGGCCACCACGGCCGCCCGGCGCGCGGTGACCTCGGGAAGCTTGTCCATCTGAGCGTCGAGGATCGCCGCCAGCACGTCGGAGAGCACGTAGCTGCTGCCCTCGGCCACCCAGGTGTACTTGTCCACCTCGCCCCGCAGGAAGGCCGCGCGGTTGGTGCCCTTCTCTCGGATGATCTCGGCGCGGCGCGCGAGCTCCGGGTCGGCGAGGGCGAGGGCACCCCCCTCACCGCAGGTGACGTTCTTGGACTCGTGGAAGCTGAAGCACCCCGCGTCGCCGAGCGTGCCCAGGGGGCGTCCCCGCCAGCGAGCGCCCAGCGCCTGGGCCGCGTCCTCGACCACCTTGAGGCGGTGGCGGCGCGACAGGTCCAGGAGGGCTTCCATGTCCGGGGCCACCCCGGTGTAGTGAACCGGCATCACCGCAGCGGTGCGCGGCGTGAGACGGCGCTCCACGTCCTCGGGGTCGAGGCCGAGCGTCTCGTCCTCGATGTCGGCGAAGACGGGACGGGCGCCGACGCGGAGCACGGCGTTGGCGGTGGAGACGAAGGTGAAGGAGGGACACACGACCTCCTGGTCTCTCCCCACTCCCAGGGCGAGGAGCGCCAGCTCCATCGCGTGCGTGCAGGAGGTGGTGAGGAGCACTCGCCGCGTCTCGAGGGCGCCCTCCAGGCGCCGCTCCACGCGCCGGCCGATGGGCCCGTCGCCGCCCACGCGTCCGGCCAGGGCGCCTCGCACCGCCTCGAGCTCCCGCTCGTCGAACCAGGGAATGTGGAACGCCACCGTTCCACCCTCGCGCGGAGCCGCCATTCTCGGCCCGTATGCTAGCATGCGACGGCGCGGCGGCTTCGACGTCCGCTCGCGCGGAGAGGGCGCATCCCCGACGAGATCGTTCCCACGCGCAGCGGCCGAGGTCACGAGCGTCGGGCGTGGCTCGGGGTGGCCCTGGCGCACCTCGTCGCCGTCTTCTGCCTGTTCGGGCCCGCGATCCTCCAGGGCCGCCTCCTCTACTTCCGCGACCTGTCGATGCACTACGCGCCCGCCTACACCTGGGTCGCGGACTCACTGCGGCAGGGAGTGTGGCCCCTGTGGAACCCCTACAGCAACGCCGGCGAGCCATTCCTCCTGGCGTATCCGGTCGACCTGGCGCTGCTGCTCGTCGGAGGCCCCCGCGCCCCGCTGGGGGTGGGAGCGGCGCTGCACCTCTTCGTCGCGCTCCTCGGCGGCTCTGCGCTCGGCCGCCGCCTGGGCCTCTCGATCACCGCCAGCTGGCTCGCTGGCGCCGCCTGGGGGCTCGGCGGCTTCTTCCTCTCGACCTTCAGCCTCGTCCAGCTCGGCCAGGCGGCGGCCTGGGCGCCCCTCGTGCTCTGGGCGCTCCTGGGGGCCGCCTCGCAACCGACGGGGCGCCGCCTGGCCCTGCTCGCCGCGCTGCTCGCGCTGCAGGTGAGCACGCTGGGGGCGGAGATCGTCCTCCAGACCGCGCTCGCCGGGGGGGCCCTGGTCCTCGGGCCGGGTCTCTGGCGCGACCGCCGCACCGTCGCGCGCCTTCTCTCCGCCGGCCTCCTGGCCGCCCTCCTCGCGGCACCCGCCCTCCTCGGGGCCCGGTCCCTCACCGCCGGCACCGCGAGGGAGAGCGGGTTCTCGGTCCCCGAGACCCTCGCCTACTCGGTTCACCCGGTCGTGATGGCCGAGATGGTGCTGCCGCGGTTCCTGGGCGATCCGCATGCCTTCTCCGACCGGGACTACTGGGGGCGCGCCTACTTTCCCGACGGCTTCCCCTACCTCGTCACCCTCTACGTGGGCCTGCCCGTGCTGCTGCTGGCGGCCGGGGCGGGTGCGCGCCGGCGGCTGTGGGCGCTGGTCCTGGGCGGGGTGCTGCTGGCCCTGGGAAGCTACGGTCCGCTCGGACTGCTGCCGGAGGACGCGCTCACCCTCCCCTTTCGCGGGCCCCAGAAGGCCCTCTTCACGACCCACCTCGCCCTCGCCCTGCTGGCGGGCTTCGGTCTGGACCGGTGCCGAAAGGAGGACGCTCCCCGGGCCCATCGGTCCCTCGCTCTGGCCCTGCCGGGAGCGACGCTCGTCGCGGTGGCCCTCGCCCTGGTCCTGTGGCCGGGCCTCGTGCGCGCCGGGATGGCGCGGCTGGCGCCCCCGATCCTGGACCCCCGCGGCCTCGTCGCGGCGACGGAGCTGTGGCCCCCGCTCTGGCTGACCAGCGGCGGGCTGGCCCTCCTGGCCGGGCTCCTGTTGGGCCGGGGCGGGAGGGTGGCCGGTCTGACCGCGCTGGTGGCCGTCGTCGACCTGCTTCTCGTGAATCTCTCTGCCAACCCCTTGGCTCCCGGCGTCGTTCTACCAGCTCCAGCCGGCGATGGCCGAGCTGGTGAGATCGGCGACCCCCGAGGGGCGCTCTCGCTGGTTCTCCTACGGGGTGGCGCACACCCCGGGTCTGGCCCTCGAGCCCGCGATGCTCCACGCGTCCTCGGACCTCGCACTGTACGCTCTCGACCGCCAGACCCTGCTGGCCCGGACGCCGGCGCTCGACGGGCTCGAGAGCGCCTTCGACGTCGACCGGACGGGCTTCGCCCCGGAGGGCGCGACCCTGCGGGTCGACGAGGCCGTCCCCGGGCGCTTCCGCGAGCACCACCCACGGCTGCGGCTCGCCAACGTCCGGTGGGTCCTGTCGTTCCGCCCGCTTCCGGCGGATCTCGTTCGACTCCGTCGGGGGCTGAAGCTGGCGGCGGTGCAGGCGCCCCTCGGACTGTACGAGCTGCGCCGACCTCTTCCGCGAGCCTTCTGGATGCCCTCGTCCTGGGACGGCGAGCTCGAACCCGGGCCCGAGACGGACGGGACGGGTGTCCGCTACGAGCGCCCCGATCCCCACACCGTGGAGCTGACCGCCTCGACGCCCCCGGGCTGGCTCGTCGTCCTGGATGGCCATCACCCGGACTGGAAGGCCGAGGACCGGTCAGGCCCGGTGCCGCTCCGGCGCGGACCGGGACGGTACCGCCTCCTGCCGACACCGGGCGGGGACCAGGTGCTCACTTTGCGTTACCGCCCATCCTGGCCCCGGCCGGCCTTCGCGCTGGCGCTCCTCGGGCTGGCCATTCTGGGGATCCTCGCCCGGCGGTGAGGCCGCCTGTGTCGGCTCTCACATGACCGGGCATGGCCCGTGCTATTCTTCTCCGGCGTGTACGGAAAGCGACAGGAAATCGGACAGGTGAAACGGGGACGGAGCTTGACTCCGTCTAGACCAAAGCGTTAGCATCTGGCGACTAAATTGCTGTAGGAACTAACTTTTTCGGCTGAGAGCGAATGCCCGTCAGACTTGGTGAGTTGCTGCTGAAGGAGAACATGGTGACTCCCCAGCAGCTCCAGGACGCGCTGAATCATCAGAAGACCAGCGGGGGAAAGCTCGGAAAGGCCTTCGTCTCTCTCGGCTTCGTGAAGGACGAGGAGATCACGAGCCTGCTCTCCCGGCAGTACGGCGTGCCTTCGATCAACCTCGATCACTTCGAGGTGGACCCCGCCATCATCAAGATCATCCCGGCGGAGACCGCCCGGAAGTACCAGGTGCTGCCGCTCTCGCGCTCGGGGGCGACCCTGACCATCGCCATGGCCGACCCGACCAACGTGTTCGCCATGGACGACATCAAGTTCATGACGGGCTACAACGTGGAGCCGGTGGTGGCCTCGGAGACGACCCTCGAGGAGTCGATCGACCACTACTACGGGTCCACGCGCTCGCTCGAGCTGCGTCGGGACGGCGGGGGACTGGGGCAAGGCGGAGGCGACAGCCTCAAGGACATGATGGAGGGCCCCGGTCTGACCGTGGACGACATGGCCGGGATCGGCGGGCTCTCCGAGATCGACCTCGACTCCATGAGCGACGCCGAGGCCGACGTCGAGACGGTCAAGCAGGAAGAGGACGAGATCGACCTCGGGGAGCTCAGCAAGTCCGCCGACGCCGCCCCGGTCATCAAGCTCACCAACGTCCTGCTCGTGGACTCGCTCAAGCGGGGGGCGTCCGACATCCACATCGAGCCCTACGAGAAGGAGTTCCGCGTCCGGTTCCGCATCGACGGCGTGCTCTACAACGTGATGGCGCTGCCGATGAAGCTCAAGGACCCGCTGACCTCGCGCATCAAGATCATGGCCAAGCTGGACATCGCGGAGAAGCGTCTCCCCCAGGACGGCCGGATCAAGATCAAGATGAGGGTCGAGAACCGCACTCGCGACCTGGACTTCCGCGTCTCGTGCCTGCCCACGCTGTGGGGCGAGAAGATCGTGATGCGGCTGCTCGACAAGTCGAAGCTCATGCTGGACATGACCAAGCTGGGCTTCGAGTCGCACTCGCTCGAGCGCTTCAAGAACGCGATCATCAAGCCCTACGGGATCGTTCTCGTCACCGGGCCCACCGGCTCCGGGAAGACCAATACCCTCTACTCCGCCATCGCTGCGCTCAACAAGCCCGAGACCAACATCATGACCGCGGAGGACCCGGTCGAGTTCAACCTGGCCGGGGTCAACCAGGTCCAGGTCCGCGAGAACATCGGGCTCAACTTCGCCGCCGTCCTGCGCTCGTTCCTGCGCCAGGACCCGAACATCATCCTGGTCGGGGAGATCCGCGACTACGAGACGGCGGAGATCGCGGTCAAGGCCGCTCTCACCGGGCACCTGGTGCTGTCGACGCTCCACACCAACGACGCTCCCTCGACGGTGTCGCGCCTGGTGAACATGGGCATCGAGCCGTTCCTGGTGGGGACCGCGGTGAACCTCATCCAGGCCCAGCGTCTCATCCGCCGGGTGTGCAAGAACTGCAAGATCGAGGACGACGTGCCCTCGAAGACGCTCATCGACGTCGGCTACACCCCCGAGGAGGCGAGCGAGGTCAAGGTCTTCAAGGGCAAGGGCTGCGGCGCCTGCAACGGCACCGGCTACAAGGGCCGCATCGGCCTCTACGAGGTCATGGAGATCACCGAGGGCATCCGCGACCTGGTCATGGTCGGGGCGACCGCGGTGGAGATCAAGAGGAAGGCGCTCGAGGAGGGCATGCTCACCCTCCGCATGAGCGGCCTGGAGAAGATCAAGGCCGGAGTGACCACCATCGAGGAGGTCCTCAGGGAGACCGTCATCTAGGCGGCAGGGCTACGTGCCGGGTCGGGCCCCGAGCAGGGCCGGTCCGGCCGTCGTGACAAGGGGGTTCTGACGTGGCCGTCAGCCTTCACCAGCTGCTCAAGACGATGACCGAGATGGGAGGGACCGACCTCCACGTCACCACCAACTCCGCGCCGCAGATCCGCGTCGACGGCAAGCTGCGCCCGCTCGACCTGCCGCCGCTCAACGCGGTGGAGACCAAGCAGCTCGCCTACAGCGTGCTGACCGACGCCCAGAAGCACCGCTTCGAGGAGAGCCTCGAGCTGGACTTCAGCTTCGGCATCAAGGGGCTGGCCCGCTTCCGGGCCAACGTGTTCATGCAGCGGGGGGCGGTGGCCGCGGTCTACCGGACGATCCCCTACGAGATCCGGGGCTTCAAGGAGCTGGGCCTGCCCCCGGTGATCTCCCACGATCTGCGACAAGCCCCGCGGGCTGGTGCTGGTCACCGGGCCCACCGGCTCCGGCAAGTCGACCACCCTCGCGGCGATGCTCGACAAGATCAACTCCGAGCGCCACGAGCACATGATCACGATCGAGGACCCGATCGAGTACCTGCACCAGCACAAGAAGTGCGTGGTCAACCAGCGGGAGGTCCACGCCGACACCCACGGGTTCGCGGCCGCGCTCCGCGCCGCCCTGCGCGAGGACCCCGACGTGGTGCTCATCGGTGAGATGCGCGACCTCGAGACCATCGAGTCCGCGCTCCGCATCGCCGAGACCGGCCACCTCACCTTCGCCACCCTGCACACGAACTCGGCGTCCCAGACCATCAACCGTATCGTCGACGTCTTTCCCGCGCACCAGCAGTCGCAGGTGCGGGCGCAGCTGTCGCTCGTGCTGGAGGGGATCATGTGCCAGTCCCTCCTCCCTCGCGCGAGCGGCACCGGGCGCGTGTTGGCGATGGAGATCCTCGTCCCCAACCCGGCAGTGCGCAACCTGATCCGCGAGGACAAGGTCCATCAGATCTACTCCGCGATGCAGACGGGCCAGGAGAAGCACGGGATGCAGACGTTCAACCAGTCGCTGGCCAGCCTATACTTCGCCAAGCAGATCAACCTGCAGACCGCCCTGGGGGTGAGCTCGAACCCGGAGGAGCTGCAGGACATGATCAACCGCGGCACCGGCCTCGCCCCCGGGGTGGGCCGTCCGCCACGGCCGGGGGCGCGGTAGCCGTCCCGGGAGGAGCTAGATGCCCGCATACGTCTGGAAGGGCAAGACCCAGGACGGCAAGGCCGTCTCGGGCGAGCGCGTGGCCGACAACAAGGAAGCGGTCACCGCGCTGCTGCGGCGGGATCGGATTCTGGTCTCGTCGGTGAAGGAGAAGGGGCGCGAGATCGCGCTGCCCCGGTTCGGCGGCGGCGTCCCCGCCAAGGACCTGGCGATCTTCACCCGGCAGTTCTCGGTGATGATCGACGCCGGGCTGCCCCTGGTGCAGTGCCTCGAGATCCTGGGGAGCCAGCAGGAGAACAAGACCTTCGCCAAGGTCCTGCAGCAGACCCGGATGGACGTCGAGGGGGGAGCCAGCCTGGCCGACGCCATGCGCAAGCACCCCAAGGTGTTCGACGACCTGTTCACCAACATGATCGCGGCCGGTGAGGCGGGCGGTATCCTCGACACCATCCTCAAGCGCCTGGCCACCTACATCGAGAAGAACGTCAAGCTGAAGGCCCAGGTCAAGGGGGCCATGGTCTACCCGGTGGCGGTGCTGAGCATCGCCGGCATCGTGATCGCCGTCATCCTCTGGAAGGTCATCCCGACCTTCGCCGCGATGTTCGCGGGGCTGAACGCGGAGCTGCCGCTGCCCACGCGCTTCGTCATCGCCCTCAGCAACTGGTTCGTCCGCCTGCTGCCCTTCATCGTCATCGGCGGCGTGCTCGCGGTGTTCGCGTTCCGTCGCTACTACGCCACCCACGGCGGTCGACGGGTGGTCGACAAGCATGATCCTCAAGGCGCCGATCCTCGGCGTGCTCATGCAGAAGATCGCGGTGGCGCGCTTCTGCCGCACCCTGTCGACCCTCATCTCCTCGGGCGTGCCCATCCTCGACGGCCTCGAGATCACCGCCCGGACCGCGGGCAACGCCATCATCGAGGACGCGATCATGGCGGTGCGCAAGGGCGTGGAGAGCGGGCTCACCGTGGCCCAGCCCCTCAAGGAGAGCGGGGTGTTCCCGCCCATGGTCGTGCAGATGATCGGCGTGGGCGAGCAGACCGGCGCCCTCGACTCCATGCTGAGCAAGATCGCGGACTTCTACGAGGAGGAGGTGGACCAGGCGGTGGCCAACCTCCTGACCCTCCTGGAGCCGGTCATGATCCTGTTCCTCGGCGTGACCGTCGGCGGCATCATCATCGCGATGTACCTGCCGCTGTTCGACCTCATCAGCAAGCTCTCCTGACGGTCAGGGAGGGCCTCGGGCGCCCCGGCGGCACTCGCCGTCGGGGCGCGACCGCGGCGCGGGGGCCATGCAAGTCGACCTGGAGGCACGCCTCAAGAGGCTGATGTTCTTCAGGGTGGTGATGGTCACCACCCTGCTGTTCATCGCTACCTACGTCGAGGCGGTCTCGGAGACGCTGCTCGCCGTCAACCCCCTGTACTTCCTCATCGGCGCCATGTACGCCCTCACCGTGGTGCACGCTCTCGCCCTGCGGTTCATCCCTTCGCGACGGGCCCTGGCCTACGCACAGGTGCTCGGAGACCTCCTGATCCTCACCGTGCTCGTCCACTTCACCGGCGGCGTCCGCACCGGCTTCCTGCTCCTCTATCCCGCTCTCCGTGCTCTCGGCCACGATGCTGGTCCCCCGGCGGGGGGCCCTGGCCGTCGCCGGGGTGGCGACGCTGCTCTACGGGGGTCTCCTGGCCGCGGTGCGCCTCGGGGTGTTGCCTCCCGCGGGCTTGAGGCGACGTGCTGGACCTCCCGCGCGCCCCCTCTTCTACTCCGCCTTCGTGCTCGGCGTGGCCTGCGCGACGGTGGCCCTCCTCGGCTCGTACCTGGCGGAGAGCCTCCAGCGCGCCGGACGTCAGCTGCAGCAGGCGGAGGTCGAGGTTGCGGACCTGCGGGAGCTCAACCAGGTGATCGTGGACAGCATCCAGAGCGGCCTCATCATGACCGACGCCTCCGGTCGCATCCGGCACGTCAACTCCTTCGGCGGGGGCATCCTGGGGCGATCGGCCGCGGAGCTCCTCGGGCTCCGGCTGCGCGACGTCCTGGACTCGCCGCTCCTCGGGCACGCCGAGCTCGAAGCCCGGGCCGCCTCGCGCGCCCTCGCGCGCCTCGAGATCGCCTATCGCCACCCGGACGGGAGACGACCTCGACCTGGGCGTCTCGGTGACCCCGCTCGCCACCGCCGAAGAGGCGAAGGGCGGCTACCTGGTCGTGTTCCAGGACCTCACCGACGTCCGGCGCCTCGAGGCGGAGGTCCGCACCAACGAGAAGCTGGCCGCGGTGGGGGAGATGGCCGCGCAGCTGGCCCACGAGATCCGCAACCCACTCGGCTCGATCCGGGGCTCGGCCCAGGTCCTGGCCGGCGAGCCCGGGTTCAGCGAGGAGCAGGGGCACCTGCTCAGGATCATCTCCCGCGAGTCGAAGCGCCTGTCCGACACGCTCAACCGCTTCCTCTTCCAGGCCCGCACGACCGGACGCCCCCACGACGTCGTGGACCTCCGCCCCCTGCTGGAAGAGGCGGTGACCCTCCTCCGCAACGGGCCGGAGATCGGGGCCCGCCACGAGGTGCCGGTTCGAGGCCGACGACGGACCCCACCTGTGCCTCGCGGACCCGGACCAGATCACCCAGGTCTTCTGGAACCTGGCCCGAAACGCCCTCGAGGCGATGCCCGGCGGGGGCGATCTCGAGATCCGGCTCCTTCGGGTGGGGGAGGAGGTGCTCCTGGTGGTCCGCGACCAGGGCCGGGGCATCGCTCGCGAGGAGCAGCGTCGGGTCTTCGAGCCGTTCCGGTCGACGACCCCCATGGGCACCGGACTCGGTCTGGCCATCGTCTACCGGATCGTCCGCGAGCACGGTGGCGACATCACCGTGCGCAGCGCCCCCGCCCGGGGGACGGAGGTCGAGGTCCGGCTGCCCCGGATGGTGGTGGCGGCGGAGCCGGTGGGGGCGCGCTCGTGAGCCGGATCCTGGTGGTCGACGACGAGCAGTCGATGCGGGAGATGCTCGGCATCGTGCTGCGCAAGGAGGGCTACGAGGTCGTGGTCGCGGACAGCCGCGCCCAGGCCGCCGCCGTGCTCTCCCACGAGGCGATCGACGTGGTGGTCACCGACGTGCGCCTGCCCGGACGGCGACGGGATCGAGATCCTGCGCCACGTGAAGGCCGCCACCCCGGAGACCATCGTGATCGTGATGACGGCCTTCGGCACCACCGAGACCGCGGTCGCCGCGCGCAAGCTGGGGGCCGAGGCCTACGTCCAGAAGGGAGAGTTCGACATCGACGAGCTCCGCATCGTCGTCCGCGACGCGCTGGTGCACCGCCGGCTCCGCGAGGAGAACGTCATCCTCAAGGCGGGAGGTGGGCCAGCTCCACGGCCTCGACCACGTGATCGGGACCTCGGCGGTGATGGCCTCGCTGTTCGAGATGGTCCGCGCGGTGGCGCCCACGAGCTCCACCGTTCTCGTCACCGGGGAGAGCGGCACCGGCAAGGAGCTCGTGGCGCGGGCGATCCACGGTCTCTCCAGCCGGTCGGACGGGCCCTTCGTGAGCATCAACTGCGGGGCGCTGCCCGACACCCTTCTCGAGAGCGAGCTGTTCGGGCACATCAAGGGAGCCTTCACCGACGCCCGCCAGAGCAAGAAGGGGCTCTTCGAGGCCGCCCACGGCGGGACGCTCTTCCTGGACGAGGTGGGAGAGACCTCGCCGCCGATGCAGGTCAAGCTCCTGCGCGCGCTCCAGGAGAGGCGCATCCGGCGTCTCGGGGGCACGGACGAGATCGACGTGGACGTGCGGGTCGATCGCCGCGACCAACGTCTCTCTCGAGGACCTCGTCCGGGAGAAGCGCTTTCGGGAGGACCTCTTCTACCGCCTCCAGGTGATCCCCGTGCGGACTCCGCCCCTGCGGGAGCGCCGGGAGGACATCGGGCTCCTGGCCGAGCACTTCCTGGAGAAGTTCGCCCGGGAGATGGAGAAGAGCGTGGTCCGGATCTCCGACGAGGCGATGGGGTTCCTGGAGCGCTACTCGTGGCCCGGGAACGTGAGGGAGCTCGAGAACGTGATCGAGCGGGCGGTGGCCCTCGAGACCTCCCCCGCGGTGCAGCCGGAGCGGCTGCCCGAAGCCATCCGCCAGCCGGCGCGTCACCGACTCGGCTCCTCTCATCGGTCCCGGCTTCAGCCTCGACGCCCACCTGCGCTCGCTCGAGGCCCGTCTTCTGCACGAGGCCCTCGAGCTGGCCGAGGGGGACCGTGGCGGAGGCGGCCCGGCTCCTCGGTGTCTCCTCGCGGTCCCTGCGCTACCTGATCCAGAAGCACGAGGTCGCCGGGCGCAGCTCCTCGAACAAGAATTGACCGTGTGACAAAAAGTGTCACCACGGCGGCGTCCGCTCGATCCGGTAAGTGCCTTTGAGACAGATAGTTACTCTTCTGCGCCCGGCGGCATGCGCCTTGCAACATAACGAGGCCGGCCAAGTTACCTTGGCGAAAGGAAGGATGACCTAGATGAAGAACCAGAAGGGTTTCACCCTCATCGAGCTGCTGATCGTCGTGGCGATCATCGGCATCATCGCCGCGATCGCGATCCCGAGCCTGCTGCGGGCGCGCGTCTCGGCGAACGAGTCGGCGACCATCGGCGACATCCGGACCGTGATCTCCGCCCAGGCGGCCTATCAGTCGGCGAACGGCGACTGGTACGACGGCAACCTGGTCTGCCTCAACGACCCCGTTCACCGGCTGCATCCCCAACTACCCCCCGACCTCGCCCACGTTCCTCGACAGCCAGCTGGTGAGCATGTTCCCCAAGTCGGGCTACAGCCGATCGTTCGCCGGCGGCAACCCCGTGACTCCCGTTCCCGCGATGTCGTCGCCGACCAGCGTGACCTCCTTCGTGTACTGGGCGACCCCGACCTCGGCCGGGCAGACCGGCGTTCGGGGCTTCGCGGGCGACTCGAGCGGTCTCCTCTGCTTCAGCACGGACCGGCGTCGAGGCGGCAACGATGGGCAGCCTCGCTCTCGACACGGGCAACCCGGCGACCTGCTCCGTCCTCCAGTAGGCCCATCCTCGAGTCGGTGAGCGGTGGTCCGGGGGGCCCGCCCCCCGGACCCCGGCACCTCTCCCACTTCGAACCGCAAGGGCCGCACATCTCGCGGAGGAAGGCATGCCGAACGGGCACAGACACGAGCGCGGGTTCACCCTCATCGAGCTGCTGATCGTCGTGGCGATCATCGGGATCATCGCCGCCATCGCGATCCCGAGCCTGCTCCGGGCGCGGATCTCGGCCAACGAGTCGGCGACGGTCGGGGACATCCGCAGCGTCATCTCGGCCCAGGCCGCCTACCACTCCTCCAACGGCGGCTGGTACGAGGGCAACCTGGTCTGCCTCAACGCTCCCTTCACCGGCTGCATCCCCAACTACCCGACGACGGCGCCCACCTTCCTCGACAGCCAGCTCGCGGGCCAGCTGCCCAAGTCGGGCTACAGCCGGTCGTTCTCCGGCGGTTCCCCCGTGACCCCCCTCCCCGCGCTGTCGTCGCCCACCAGCGTCACCTCCTACGTGTACTGGGGCACCCCGACGAGCGGCGGTCAGACCGGGGTGCGGGGCTTCGCCGGAGACGCGAGCGGAGCGCTGTGCTTCAGCGCCACCGGCGACCCGGCGGTCACGACCGGCAGCATCCTGCTCAGCTTCGGGGATCCCACCTGCAACGTCCTCCAGTAGGACCGGTTGTCGTCGCGTCCGGCCGTCGGTAGACTCCGTCCACATGGAGAGACGCGCCGCTCGTCACGCGGGGACTCAGCAAGAGCTACCGCGTGGGCCACATCCGCCAGTCCCGGCGCCCGGCCCTCGTGCGACCTCGACCTGGAGGTGCTCTCCGGCGAGATCCTGGGCTACGTGGGGCCGAACGGGTCGGGGAAGACGACCACCCTCAAGCTGCTGACCGGCCTCCTCGCGCCCTGATCAGGGCGAGGTGGGCTTCTTCGGCCACCCGATGGGGGAGCGGGCCTGGTGCCAGCGCGTCGGGCTACCTGCCCGAGCACCCCTACCTCTACGACTACCTGACGCCGGCCGAGTACCTCGACTACACGGGCCGGCTGTTCGGCCTCCCCGGTTCCCGGCGTCGGGAGCGGACGCGGGAGCTGCTCGCCCTCGTCGGGCTCGAGAAGTCCGCCGACGTCGCGATGCGGCGCTTCTCGAAGGGGATGGTGCAGCGGGCGGGCCTCGCCCAGGCCCTGGTCAACGACCCCGATCTCCTCCTGCTCGACGAGCCCATGTCCGGCCTCGATCCGCTCGGTCGCCGGCTGGTGCGGAACCTGATTCTGGACCTGCAAGGGGGCGGGAAAGACCGTGCTCTTCTCCACCCACATCCTCTCCGACGCCGAGACGCTGTGCGACCGGGTCGCGGTCCTGCGCGGCGGGCGCCTGGTCCGGGTGGGCGCCCTCGGGGAGATCCTGCGCGTGGACGTGGCGCGCATGGAGGTCCTGGTCGTGGGGCCCCAGGCCGGCCTGGCCGTGCTGGACGGGGAGGCGCACCGCGAGGTGCTGGGTGACCGTATCCGCCTCGAGGTCGAGGAGAAGGCCCTGGGCCGTGCGATCGCGTCGATCGAGTCCGCGGGGGGCCGTGTCCTCAGCGTGCAGCCCTTGCGGCAGTCGCTCGAGGACTACTTCTACCGCGAGATGGGCGGACTGCGCGGGGGGAACGTGGAGGAGGGGCCTTGAGGGGTCGGCTGAACCGGGTGGCGGCGGTGGCCGCCAACACCTTCCGCGAGACGGTGCGGGAGAGGGTGCTCTACAACCTGGTCTTCTTCGCCATCCTCATGACCCTCGCCGGGCTGCTCCTCGGGCAGCTGTCGATCCGGCAGGACGAGAAGGTGCTGAAGGACGTCGGCCTCGCCGCCATGGACCTCTTCGGCACCCTCATCGCGATCTTCATCGGGGTGGGCCTGGTGAGCAAGGAGATCGAGCGGCGCTCGCTCTATCCCCTCCTCGTCAAGCCGCTGTCCCGCGGTGAGTTCTTCCTCGGCAAGTACGCCGGGCTCGCCTTCACCCTGCTGGTCAACCTCTCGGTGATGACGGTGGGTCTGTACGCGACCCTCCTGGCCACGGGCCGAGGCGCGGACCCCCTGCTCCTGGCCGCGATCTACCCGATCTTCCTGGGTCTCCTGCTCGTCGTGGCCCTGGCCATGCTCTTCTCGACGCTGACGTCGTCGACCCTCGCCTCGGTGTTCACGGTGGGAGTGGTGGTCGCCGGTCGCTTCTCCGACGTCATCCGCAACATGCGGGAGGTCATGCCCGGGACCCCGGGGTGGCTCTCCGGAATCCTCTACGCGGTGATCCCGAACTTCCGCAACTTCGACTTCAAGGACCGCGTCACCTACGGCGATCCGGTGCCCCCGGAGGTGCTTGTCTGGGTCACGGTGTACGCCGCGGCCTTCGTGGCGATCGTGCTCGGCCTCGGTCTCGCCTCGTTCCGGTCCCGGGACTTCCAGTGACCCGGCCGCTCGCCGTCCTTCTCCTGCTGCTCGTGCCCGTCGTGCCCTGGAGCCAGGGACGGATCGACGAGAAGGCAGGACGCTTCCGCGCCCAGGAAGAGGTGTTGTACCTCTGGTCCGGGGAGCAGGTCCGGCGGCTCTTTCCCGGCTTCGAGGATCTGGCCGCCGACATCTACTGGCTGCGCACCGTCCAGTACTTCGGAGGGGAGCGGCTCTTCTCCGGGCGACAAGCGCTTCGAGCTCCTGCGGCCCCTGATCGACATCACCACGACGCTCGACCCCCGGCTGGAGATCGCCTACCGGTACGGGGCGGTCTTCCTGTGCGAGTCTCCCCCGACCGGGGCCGGCCGGCCGGAGGAGGGCATCGAGGTGCTCGAGAAGGGCGCTCGCAACCTGCCGGAGTCGTGGCGACTCCGGCAGCACCTCGGCTTCTTCCGCTTCCTCTACCTCCACGACGCGCAGGGCGCGGCGCGTGTGCTCGAGGAAGCGGCCGAGCTGCCGGGGGCGGCGTTCTGGCTGCGCACCCTCGCCGCCGACATCCTGGCCCGGGGCGGGGACCGCGAGGCCTCCCGCCGGATGTGGCAGGAGATGCGCGACCAGGCGGAGGAGGGGATCCTCCGCCGGCACGCCGAGCTGCACCTGGCCATCCTGGACTCCCTGGATCGGGCCGACCGGCTGACCCGACAGGTGGGCGAGTTCGAGCGCAGACACGGTCGCCGCCCGAGGGCCCTGGAGGAGCTCGTCCGGGCCGGGCTCTGGCGTGGCCCCCTGGAGGACCTCCACGGGGTGCCGTTCCGCTATGATGAGACGACGGGGCGGGTCTCGATCGCCCCGGAGTCGCCGCTTTGGCGGCCCCCGACCCCCTGACCCGCCGGAGGAAGGAATGACCCGAACGCAGCACGCGGCCCGACGGGCCGCCTCGACCTTCGCCCTGCTCGCCCTCGCCGTCGCCGTGGCGGCCCAGGCCCCCCCGCCCGCTCCGTCGAAGGGCGACGTCGTCCCGGCCTTCGAGACGACCGGCATCGACGGTCAGCCGCGCAAGGTCGAGTTCCCGAAGGGATCGGAGACGGTCCTGCTCTTCTTCCTGAGCGGCTGCCCCAGCTGTCACAAGATGATCCCGGAGTGGAACCGGGCCTACCAGCGGCGTCCGAAGGGTCTCGACGTGGTGGGCGTGATCATGGACCAGGAGCCGCCGGGCTTCTGGGCAGCGCGGTCGATCGCCTTCCCCGTCGTGCGTGCTCCGGGGCGCCAGTTCCTGCGGAGCCTCAACGTCAACCGGGCCCCGCTCACGCTGCGGGTGACCGAAGGCGGCGCCATCGAGGACCTGGCCCTCGGCGTGACCGACCCCATCCGTCTCGGGGAGCTGTTCAAGCCGTAGGGTCGGAGGGGCGACCGGGGTCCTCCCCTCCGGCCCTGACGGCGCCGTGGGGTTGGTCCTCGTCGGGGGGCCGGAGGCCCGTCCGTCCCCGCCACGCGAACGCCACGGTGATCCCGGTGGCGAAGGCCACCGCCGCGAGCGAGAGCCAGGCATGGCTCTCGTCGGGGCCCGGCCACAGCCGGGGGATGACGTTCGTCGCCCAGGTGAAGGCCGCCAGAGCGAAGCCCGAGGCCGCGCTCACCGGCCAGAGGACGGCGAGGACGACCCAGCCGCTGTAGTAGTAGCCGGACAGGCTCAGCAGCATCGGCATCAGGCCCAGCCCCAGGGTCGCCGCCGTCCAGTCGGGTTGCCGGCGGACGGCCAGGCCCAGCAGCAGCACGAAGGCGAGGACCGCCGCTGCGTGCGCCGGTCGAGCGCGCTGCGCCGAGGCCGCGAGGCGCCGCCTCCAGGCGGCCTCGGAGTCGGGCTGGAGGGGGTCGGTCATGAGCTCGATGCGCCCCTCGTGGTCGTAGCTCAACGCCACGGGCAGCCCGACGTGGTTGGTGGACAACGTGGACGCATGCTTCGCCGTGTTCTCGACGAAGGCCGACCAGATCCGCGGGTCGCCTTGCCCGAGCACGGACGTCGAGAAGAAGAAGACGCCGGCGGCGAGGGCGCCCGCGGCGAAGCGGCGGTGGCGGACGAGGGGCCGCAGGCTCCGCTCCCCGGCGACATCCCCGAGGGTCTTCAGGCCGAGCCCCACGAGCGCGCACACCGGAAACACGCGCAGCATCGCCGAGGAGACCAGAGCGAAGCCGGCCACCGCCGGCCGTCGCACGCGCAGGGCGGCGACGCCGGCCACCAGCCAGAAGAGCCAGTCGTAGCGGAGGAACCCGCCGCCGGTCCAGCCGAATTGGGAGAGGGAGCTCAGGCCGAAGTACCCGGCGGCGATGGCGGCGGCCTCGAGGCCGAATGCCCGTGCGAGCATGACGAAGGCCGCCGCGAGGAGGGCGAGATCGAACAGGGCGAGGAGAAGCAGGTACGGCCCGGACGCCGGCGCCAGTCCGGCGAGGAGGCGGCCGAGCACCGCCCAGGCCGGGGTGCCGTTGAACCCATGGTCGCTGCGGACCCGGAGCCACTCGTCGCCACCCATGGCGTTGCGGAAGAACGCGGTGTCGCGACGGAAGGCCTCCCACCGCGACGGGGTGAAGCGGGCATGGCACTCGTCGGCCCGCTCGAGCTGGGTGGCCGCGGGGACGCGTCGGTTGTCGCGCAGGTCGCGGACCATCCGCTGCCCGTAGTCGCTGCCGTCCTCGGCGTCCGCCACCAGCGTGCAGGCGTACAGACGCGTGTAGCCCAGCTCGGGAAGGTACCTGGCCCCCATGTAGTAGTGGAAGGACTCCCAGAGGTGGACGAACCGGGAGGAGTGGAAGTTGAACAGGTACGGCCAGGCCGCGAGGGAGGCGAGGGCGAGCGCGAACAGCGCGCCGCGCTGCACACGCTTCTCCCTGGCCCCGGCTCCCCGACGCAGCAGCACTCCCCACCCCACGACGAGCATCAGCAGGGCGGCCAGCGCCTCGTAGACCGCGGCCAGCCTCTCCGCGCTCAGCCCGGGCCACAGGGGGAGCGGTGAGCCCGGAGGGGTCGTGTCCCGCGGGGGCCACCGCGGCGTCGTCGTCTCGAAGGCCTGGAGCTCCGAGACCGCGGCCGAGCGCAGCGTCGTGCTGCGCACCCGGAGCCAGCGGGCGGCCACCGCCCGTGGCAGGACGGTGGCCCAGGTCCGGAGCACGGGTCGCCCGGGCAGCCCGGCCACCCGCCAGACCAGGGCCCAGGTCAGGCCGTCGGCGGACGCCTCGACGAAGTAGACGTCGGAGGTGCTGGCCTGGAGGAGCAGGGAGGCCACGGGGCGCGGCTCGCCGAGATCGACGACGCCGGCGGAGCCCAGCGCGTCGAGGGCCACGGCGGAGCCCCGGGGGAACGTGCCCTCGGTCGCGAGGATGCCATCGGTGAGGACCGAGCCCTCACCGCGGCCGTCGAAGACGACGGCGGGCCGTCCCCGGGCGATGTTGGCCGAGGGCTCGGGGTCCGCGGTCGGGTGGCCGGGACCGCAGGCCGCGGCGGCCACGGCCGCGATCAGCCACACCGCGGTGCGCGGACTCAAGAGGCGCGGCCACTCCCGCTGCTCAGGCGGCACACGGCGCGTAGCTTCCCGCGCATCGACCGGTGCTGTCAACCGTGCACGGGGTCTCGAGGCGCTCCCGGTGGTTCCCCGGCCGTGCTCGTCCAGATCAGGAGCGCACGGAGGCCGAAGAGCGCGGAGAGCGGCCCCGTCCCGCGATCGAAGGCGAGCAGCGGCCGCAGCGCGCACGGCGGCAGGAGCGAGGCCTCCCGGAAGCCCAGGCTCAGCAGGTAGGCAAAGGCGTTGAGTCGAAGACAGCGGGGCGGCTCGAAGCCCAGGCGCCGCCACTCCCACCCCGGCGTCCGGCGCTGGAGGAGCCAGGGGATGGCGGCGTTGCCGTCGAAGGAGTCCTTGTCGGGCCCCGGAAACGGGTCCCAGGGGTCGACGCGGAGACGGCAGTCCTCCTGGTGGAAGAAGCGGTAGACCAGCCACCCGAGGGGGGTGATCCACGGCTCGACGAGACGCAGCTCGCCGATCCCGCCCAGGACGCGCGCCGCCTCGCGGAAGAAGTCGGCGGGCTTCGGGAGATGATGGAGCACGTCGATGCCCACCACCGCGCCCACACCGCCCGTGGCGAGGGGCAGCCGTCCCGCGTCGGCGGCGACGTCGTTCCAGGGGGCGGCGAGGAGGTCGGTCGCCGTCCATCGCAGCTCCGGCCGCTGTGTCCGTGCCGCCTCGGCGAGGAATCCCGGCCCCGCGCCGACCTCCAGGACGCGCGTGCCGGGCGGGATCCCGTCCAGCAGCGGCGCGAACCAGGCCGCGTAGACGGCAGCGAGCTCGGGCTTCCGCCGCCACAGACGCCGGTGCTCGAGGAGGCGGTCGAGGCTCAACCGGCCTCCGGCGGGACAGCAGTGCCCCCTGCGTCGGGTGGCCCGTCTCCGTGTCGTCCCCGCGCGGCGACGAAGACGAGGGCCCCCGCGATCGACAGCGCGGTCAGGCCCAGGCCCCAGGCCACGCCCGGCGGGCGGTAGGCCATCTCCACCTCGTGGGTGCCGCCGGGCAACGGCACGGCGCGGAAGGCCAGGTTGGCCCGGAGCACCGGGGCCCGATCCGCGTCCACCTCGGCCCGCCAGCCGTCGTCGAAGCCGTCGGTGACCAGCAGGAGGCCGGGGGCGTTGGTCACCGCCCTCACGCGCAGGCGGTCCGCGCGTTCCGCCAGCACCTCGACCTCCCCTCGAAAGTCGGCGGGGGGCGGGCACGGCGTGCCCTCGGGGAGGACGACCGTCGTCCGCGGGTCGAGAGACGGATCGAGGAGGGCCCGGTAGGCGGGCAGCCCGCGGGCGACCCGCCGACCGGCCACCGCCGCCACCCGGGGGAGCGTCCCCGGCACCCGGTAGAGGTGGACGTCGCCGACCGTCGGGTCCCTGACGGTGGCGAGGGGTTCCAGGAGCTCGAGTCCCTGGCGGTGCAGCGCGACCACGTGCGTGACCCCCCCCACCTGAAGCAGGCGCAGGAGCTGCGCGGGGTCGCGCTCCGCCGCGATGGCGAGGAGGCGCAGCCCGCGCCGCGTTCGCGAGTCGAGCCCCACGAGGTCGTAGTCGTAGCTGCCCCGCAGGGCCCACCGCGGGGTCGAGAGACGGAAGGCCTGCGCGTCCACCAGGTGTCGCAGGGGCCCGGGGACGCGGCGCCGCGCGGTGGGCGGCGGGGGCCGGAGCGACTCCCCCCCGGCGGGGCTCAGCAGGTAGTCGAATGCGTACACCCGCCGGGCCCCGTCGGCGTGCAGGAGGCGGACGACCTCCGGGGTCCTGGCCACGACGTCCCGCTCGATCGTCGGGTTCAAGTCGCGGTGGACCACGAGGAGGTCGAGGACGGCGAGGAGGGCGAGACCGGCGACGAGTCGGCCCCGTCGGTGAGGCGAGGCCCGGGCGGCGAGGGCGGCGAGCCCGGCGCCGACCACGGCGGCGGCGCCCGACCAGGTGGCGAGGGCGGCCACCGCCTCCGGGGTCCCCGGGAAGAGGAGGCGGTCCTCCGAGGGTGCGAGGAGACCCGTGCCGGCCGTGCCGGCCCACCGCGCCACGAGCAGGGCCGTGACTCCGAGGCCGCCTGCCACCGTGGCCAGGGCCAGCGTGGCCCGCGAGGAGAGCGCGCCTGTCCTCCACGTCTCGAGCCCCAGGGCCACGAGAACGGCGAAGCCGAAGCCCGCGAGGAGCGTCGCCTTGACGGGAAAGCGCAGGATCTCCAGCGCTGGCGCCGCCTCGATCACCCAGAAGTAGAGCAGGCCCCAGCGCCCCAGCGACAGCAGCAGGGACACCGCCACGAGGCCGCCCGCGCCCGCCGCCAGCCGTCTGCGGGGCGAGCCCGCGGCGGCGAGGGCGAGCGCGAGGGCGGGGAGGCCGAGGTAGAGCGACTCGAGCAGGGGGCCGTCCGCTCCCCAGACGAGCCGGCGCACGTCCTTGCGGAGGGGAAGGCTCTGGGGGAACAGGGGCAGCAGGGTCTGCGCCAGCTCGACCGGAGGTGCCGACCACTTCGTCCTCTCCTCGGCAGGCTGCTCGGCCCGGGCGGTGCGGCCCAGCAGCTCCTTCGCCGGAACCCACAGGGCGGCGGTCCAGGCCACGGTGAGGACGGCGGCGACCGCGGACGCGCCCAGAAGGCGAGCGTTCCTCCGGTCGAGCGGCCGGCGCCACGAGAGCCCGGCCAGGAGAAGCCCGGCCTGGGGCAGCGCGGTGAGGACCACGAGGTCGAGGGAGCCGGTGAGCGCCTGGGCGGTCTGGAGGAGGGCCCAGCCGAGGACGCGTCCCCGGGTGGGCCGGGCCAGGGCGCGCGCCGCTCCGGCCACGACCCAGGGCAACCAGGCCGCCCCCGCGAAATGCTGCCAGAGGTCCACGGCGGAGAGAAGCGGCCCCGAGAGCATCCACACGGCGGCCGCGGTGGTGGACGCGCCCCACGAGAGCCTCAAGGTCCGCGCGAGCCAGAGCATGCCCAGGCCCGCGAGGACCAGGTGGCCGATCGCGTAGACGTCGACGAAGTCCTCGGGCGGCAAGAGGAGGTTGAGCCAGGTCGGGGGATACAGGACCTGGGTCCCCGGGTTGGCGAGCAGGGGATGACCCAGGCCGAGGTAGGGATCCCACAGCGGCCACGCACCGCCCCTCACCACGTTGGCGAAGGCCGCGCACTGTCCCCACAGGTGCCCGTGGATGTCCCCCTCGAAGAGCACCCGTCCCCCGAGGAGCAGATCGGAGAAGGCCGCCGCGGCGACGGCGGCGACGGCGAGGAGGGCGAGCGCGGCCCGGCTCTCCGGGAGGCGGACGCGGCTCACAGGAACTTGAGCTTGCGGGCAGCGAAGGCGCTCATCTGGAGGAGGAGCACGCCGTGCCGGAAGCGCGAGATGTTGGTGTCCCCGTAGGTGCGTTCGTGATAGCGCACGGCGAGGTCGACGATGCGCAGGTTGAGGCGCGAGGCGCCGAAGAGCAGGTCGAAGTCCCCGAAGGGGTCGAAGTCGCCGAAGTAGGAGCGGTTCGCGGCGATCCGCTCGTAGTCCTCGCGCCACAGGGCCTTGGTGCCGCACAGGGTGTCGCGGACCTGCTGGCCGAGGAGCCAGCTGAAGAGAAGGGCGAAGAGCTTGTTCGCCACGAGGTTCAGGAAGCGCATGGCCCGGCCCTGCATCGGGTAGACCATCCGCGAGCCGTTCACCATCTCTCCCTTGCCGCGGGCCAGGGCGGCCACGAACTTTGGCACGTCGGAGGGGGCGACGCCCATGTCCGAGTCGAGGATGAGGATCACGTCCGCCCTCGCCTCGGCGAAGGCCGCCCGCACCGCGTCACCCTTGCCCCGGCCCGGCTGCTTGAGAAAGCGCAGGGGTCGCCCGGGGTTCTCGGCGATCACCTCCTTGATGACGGCCTCGGTGTCGTCGGTGGAGCCCCCCTCGACGAAGAGGAACTCGCTCCCCGGGGGGAGCTCGGGGAGCCTCTCGACGAGGGGACGGATGTGGCCGGCCTCGTTGCGGCAGGGGATGACCACGCTGGCGTTGGGCCGCGGCGGGCGCTCGCCCGCCGAGCGCGCGGGCGCGGGGCGGGCGATGATGCCGAACATCAGGGAGAAGGCGTCGAGGAGGGGCAGCCGGCCCACGTAGCGGTTGGCCAGGTCGGAGACGAGGGGCAGCCACAGCGGGGCGACGAGGTGGGCGTCGTCGCGCACGACCTCGAAGTCCGCGAGCGACAGCATGTTCTTGATCTCCTCGGGCGGAAGCCAGGACTCCGGCGGCTGGCGGTACTTCATCCCGAGCAGCTCGGCGAGCCGCAGGAGCGGCTGCCAGAGGCGGCTGTAGCTGTAGATCAGGACCCGCGTCTGCCCGTGGGAGACGGTCTGCAACGCCTCCAGGGCGGCCTGCACGTCGGTGAGGTGGGTCACCACGTTCACGAGGAGGATGATGTCGAAGGGCCCCCCGGCCCGGGCGAGGACCGCGGGGTCCGACGCGTCCCCCTGGACGAAGCTCAACGAGTCGTCCCCGTGGCGCTCACGCGCGGTCCGGATGGCGGGGCCGGAGATGTCGATCCCCACCCCCCGTGAGGGCCGCAGGGCCCCGAGCAGGTGCCCGGAGCCGCAGCCCAGGTCGAGGACCCTCTGCCCCTGCGGCACCCTCACCTGCAGGATCCGGGTCAGGTAGTCGTAGTAGTAGCGGTGGCGTCGGCGCGAGGCCTCCAGGCCTTCGTGGTGGCTCTCGTAGAATCCGCGGACCTCGTCCAGGATCGGGTCGGCCACCGGGGGCGCTTCGCTTCCTCCGCTCATGGAACGCGCAGACGGTAGCACGTCGCCTTGCATCCTCCCAAGCGAGGTCGAGAGCCTATTCGGTCGACTGGAAGAACCAGTAGTAGAAGGCCGTGTACTGCCCCGAGAGGCGGAGCTGGGTCGTGCCCTTCGCGAGGGCGTCGCCGGGAACGCGGAACACGTGCTCGTTCCAGCCGGGGACGTTGCGGAGCTCGAGCCGCGTCACGGTCTGCCCCTCCGCCCGCACCACGAGGCCCGCCATCGGGACCTCGAGCGCGGCCACCACCCCGCCCCCGGCCCGCAGCGCCCGCCCCTCGGCCCTCGGGTGGGACCGGACGACGACCACGAGGTCCCGCCCCGCGTGCGCCCGCACGCGGAACCTCTCTTCCCCGATGATCACCCGGCCCCCGTCGGCCACCTCCACCGTACCTCCCGGCGCCGGGTAGTCGTCGATACGCACGTAGCCACCGAGCTCGAGGTCGCCCCGGCGCGATCGGTATCGGTAGTCGTGAGCCCTCTCGTCGGCGCGGTCACAGACGTTGAGACGGTCGACCTCCTGCAGCCCGGAGACGGCGGCGAGGGCTTCGGGAAGGTAGAGCCGCCGGTTGCGGCCCAGCAGATCCCACCGGGCGCGGAAGAGCACGAGGTCGTCGCCGAGGCTCGCGGTCTCGAACAGGGGCGGGGCGACGGCGAAGTGGGGGAGAAGCTCCGAGTGGGCGATGCCGGAGCGGGCGAGGAGCAGATACGACGGCCGCTCGGCCGGGGGGAGCCGTCCCAGGGCCTCGAAGGAGCCGGCCTCCTTCTCCACGGTCCGGATGCCTCCGAAGCCGGGGCTCGTCACGCCGTGCAGGTTGAGGTTGCGGTGCCCGCTGAGGTACTCGATGCTGGTCGCCCCGTTGGCGATGGTGGCTCCCGGGGGCAGATGGGTCCGGATCCACTCCGCCATCGGGATCTCCCGACGCCACAGCTCTCCGGCGCTGGCCGCGTAGACCGCGGCGAAGTGGGCGGTCGACAGGAGCCCGAGGGTCACGAAGAGACCGGCCGCCGTCCGGAACAGGGCCCGCTCGAGGCCGGCGTCCTCGCGGGCGACGAGCCGCGTCCCGAGCCCGAGACCGACCGCGACGAGGACCAGGAGCCCGGGGAAGGCCCACATGAGATAGCGGTTGAAGTGGACCCCCATGAAGAGGTTGGGACCGGCGAGGGCGAAAAGCACCGCCACCATCACGAGCCACGCGCGGACCGCCGCCCGGAGGTCCCGCGGGGACCCGAGCGCTGCGAGGAGGACGAAGATGAGGCCGAGGGGCGGGAACACGAAGGCGGCCTGGCCCGGCGTGAAGCCGATGGGGGCCTCCGAGGGGTAGAGCCCGAGGAGGAGCCCTCGCAGGACGTCGACGCCGTACTTGGTGGCGACGTCGAGGGTTTGGACGAGGCCGTAGTTCGTCAGCAGCGCCTTGTCCGCCACCGACGTGCCGAGCCAGGATCCCGTGAGCCCGCGCAGGACGAGCAGGAGCGCCAGGCCGACCGCCGCGGGGATCCACGGGAGGAGACGGGCGTCTCGCGAGGACGGGCCCGGACGGAAGAGGCTGGCGGCGCCCAGGCCGAGGGCCAGCGGAAGGCCCTCGGGACGGGCCAGGGCCAGGAGCGCCCCGGCCACGGCGAGGCCTCCGGCCGGTCCGCCCGCCCAGTAGGCCAGCCAGCGGTCGAGCACGAGCAGGGCCAGGAAGAGGAACAGCGCGATGTCGGAGCCGTACAGGTACCCCCAGACCACCGGCCCGCCGAGGGCGACGAGGGCTCCCCCGAGAAGGGCCTCCCGGGGGGCCGAGAGGCGCGCCGCCACCCGGTGGGCCACGAGGATGGACCCGAGGTAGAGCGCGACCCCGAAGAGCACGGCAAAGGCCACGAGTCCCTCTCCGCGCGCTCCCAGGGCGTGGGCGGCGGCGAGGACGGCGGTGTGGAGGACGCTCGTCGAGCCGGTTGTCGGAGCCTCCCCGGCGTTGTAACGGAAGGGGTGCCCCTCGGCCATGGCCCGGGCGTACTGGCACACGACGTAGAGGTCGGGTCCCTGGGCGACGAAATGGCCGTCGGTGACGAAGAGCATCAGGGCGAGGAAGCCGCTGGCCACCAGCACGCCGAGCAGGAGGAGCGCGCGCACGGCGCCATCTTAACCTGCGCCTCGCGACCGGCCTCCGCCGGGCGACCGGGAGAGGGATCGACGCCGTGGCTGAAAGGGGTCTCCTTGACTCGGGCGGGCCCCGCCCCCAAGATGCCGGGCGAGCGATGCCCCTGCCCGACTGGACGCTCCTCCTGCGGACCCCCGCCTTCGAGGTGACGGCCTTCCTCCTGGGCCTGGTCGTCGGCAGCTTCGCCAACGTCTGCATCCACCGTCTCCCCCTGGGCCAATCGGTGGTGTCCCCCCCGTCCCGCTGTCCCCGGTGCGGGGCCCTCATCCGTCCCTGGGACAACCTCCCGGTGCTGAGCTGGCTCGTCCTCCGGGGACGCTGCCGTTCCTGTCGGGCCCCGATCTCGCCGCGCTACCCGGCGGTGGAGCTCACCAACGGCGTCCTCTGGCTGGCCCTGGCCCTCCTGCGGGGGCCTCGCCCGCAGGCGCTGGTCTCGATGCTGCTGGTGAGCGCGCTCCTCGTGCTCAGCCTCATCGACCTCGAGCACATGCTCCTTCCCGACGTGATCACCTTGCCCGGGACAGCCCTCGGCCTCGCCGCGAGCGCCCTTCCCGGCTCGCCGCTCCGACCCCTCGAGGCGGTCGCGGCCGCGGCCGGGGGATACCTGGCCTTCGCCGCGGTCTGGTGGATCTGGCGCCTTCTCCGCGGGGTCGACGCCCTGGGCCAGGGCGACTGGAAGCTCGCGGCGATGCTCGGGGCCTGCCTGGGCTGGCAGAAGATGCTCCTCACCGTCTTCCTCGCCTGTCTGATCGGCGCGGTGGTGGGTGTGGTCGTCCTGCGCCTGCGCGGCACCGACCGGCTTCCCCTCGGGACGTTCCTCGGCGCAGCGGGGATCCTGGTCGTCTTCCTCGGGGACCCGCTCGTCGTCTGGTACCGGGGGCTGTTCAGTGGCTGACCCGGGCCGGGATCCGTTGCGCCTCGGCGTCGTCCTGGCGCTGGCCGTCGTGGCCCTGTTCGAGGTCCTGACCCTCCTCCAGGGTGTGCGCTCCACGCAACGCCTCCAGACCCGCGTCACCCACGACATCCAGCGGGCGGTGGAGGACGCGCGTGGCCGGCTCACCACGGACCTCGAGGAGCGGGGCCGGGACGGATGGGAGGACGTGGCGGCGGCGGCCCGGGAGCTGGGCCTGGCGAGTGAGGTGGAGGTCCTCGATCCGCGAGGGCGCGTCCTTCTCGCCCGTCCCACGGCGCCCCCGGTGTCGCACGCCCTGGGTCCCGAGGATCGCAAACGGGTCGAGGAGGGCCGGGTGCTCACCTTCATCGCCCGGAGCGGGTCGTCCCTGCGCGCCCTGAGCTACCTCGGCGTCCGGTCCGGGGGGCGCCCCCTGATCCTGCGCCTGGCGACCCCCGCCCCCGATCTCGAGGAGGAGTGGCACGAGCAGAGGCGGGTCCTGCTGGGCCACGGCGCGGCCCTCGGGGCGCTGCTGCTCGCCGCCCTGCTCGTCCTCTTGCCCCGGCGGAGAGCCCCCTCCGCCACCTCCCAGGGCGCTCTCCACGCCTACGAGGAGGCGATGGAGCTCCTTCGCGACCGGGGCGAGGAGATGACGGCCCGGCACGAGGCCGAGCGTCAGCGCATGGAGGACGCCCTGCGCGAGAGGGAGGCCTTCGCCCGGGCCGGCGAGCTGACCGCCGGGATCGTCCACGAGGTGCGCAACGGGCTCGGGACGGTGGTCGGCTACGCCCGGCTCCTCGAGCGAGGCGAGTCGTCGATCGAGCCCGGCGAGGCCGCGCGCTCGATCCGAGAGGAGTGCGAGACCCTGGAGGTGGTCGTCCGGCGTTTCAACGAGTTCATCCGCCAGGAGCGCCTGAACCTGGCCGATCTCGACCTGGCCCGGCTGCTGTCGCGCGTGGTGGCGCGCGAGGCGCGCGGGCGAGAGGGGCTCACGGCCTCCTTTCTCGGGCTCGAGCACCCCCTCTTCATCCGCGGGGACGAGGAGCTGCTCGAGCGGGCCTTCGAGAACCTCGTGCGCAACGCCGCCGAGGCGGCGTGCGAGGGGGGCGGGCGGATCGAGATCGCGGCCGGGGGGGATGAGGAGCAGGTGGAGATCCGCATCAGCGACGACGGCCCGGGGCTGTCGCCGGACCACCCCGGTGACATCCGCCCCTTCTTCACCACCCGCGCCGGGGGGCTCGGCCTCGGCCTGCCCCTCGCCCGCAAGATCCTGCTCCTCCACGCCGGGTCGCTGCGGCTGGAGGGCCGCCCGGAGGGCGGCGTGACCGTGCGGGTCCAGCTGCCTCTCCGGGGGCCCGGGTCCTGACTCTGACGTTACGAATAGTAGCGTTTCGCCCCGGGCCCCCGCCGGGTGTTCCTTGTCCCCGTGGCCGCAAGAGGCTCTCCACAAAAGAGAACGGCTCATCCTCGGACCGAGGTACGGGCCTTGCTAGAGAAGAGGGTGCCATGCAGAACGACGTGTCGGTCCCAAGACGTCACGACGCCGGTTTCAGCATCATCGAGCTGCTCGTCGTCGTCGTCGTCATTGCGGTCATGGCGGCGGTGGCCTTGCCCAACATCGCGGGCTACTTCCGCAACTACACGGTCCGGGGGGCAGCGCAGGACGTGGCCGGCGAGCTCCAGGCCGCGCGCAGCAAGGCGATCATGTCGAACACCAACGCCGGCGTGTACTTCGTCGTCGTCGACGCCGACAGCTACCGCTGGCTGGTGGCCGACAACGCGGCCGGCGAGCGGCTGGGCCCGCTGCGGGAGCTCCCGAGTGGCGTGCAGTTCGTCGCGGCCACCGGCGGCAGTCCTTCGACCTCGGTTCGCTTCAGCCGGCTGGGGGCCATGTGCAACCCGGAGGTGTCCCCCTGCCCGGCCCTGGCCACGGGAATCGACGTGTGCACGTCCGACGAGGTGAGCGGCACCCGTTGCCCGAGCGTGAGCGGGGGGGGGACCAACTACATCTCCCAGGACGCGGGTGCCGGCGGGGGCGTGACGCTCACCGTCATCGAGAACTCGACCAGCCTGCGGCGCACCGTGAGGCTCTCTCCCGGCGGGCGGGTCCTGCCGCAGCCATGAGGGGAACAGCCATGCAAGCCAGGAAACCCGTGACGGGGAACCCAGAGGCGCCACGAGCCCAGGCCGGCTTCACGCTGGTCGAGGCCCTGGTCGCGATGATCGTCCTCGTGTTCGGCCTGATGGCGGTCACCAACCTGATGCTGGTGGCCGCGAGCTCGAACGCCGTGGCGAACCAGGGGACGGCGGCGGTGACCTCCGCCACCCGCGCCATGGACCTCATCAAGACCACGAGCTTCACCACCCTGCCGGTCGGCGGCACCACGTTCGACCCCAACGACGGCGGCCTCGAGTGCAGCGACATCACCCTGACGGTGGGCGATTGGCACTGCAACGACACCGTCCCCGGGGTGGGGGTCGTCCACACCCACTGGTGGATCACCGCGAACCCCAACGACCCGCGCCTCTTCCACGTGCGCGTGCAGTCGGAAGGGACGGGAGCCCTCGCCGGCGCTCGCTCCCGCGCCAACTTCACCACCTTCCGCGCGTGCACCAACTCCGACCCCGCGGCCGGCGGACAGTGCCCGGTGCTCCCATGATGCGCAGAGAGAACGGCTTCAGCCTCGTCGAGCTGATGATCGCGCTGACGGTGACCCTCATCGTCAGCGGGGCCATCTACGGGCTCCTGACCTCCGGCAGCGCCGCCTTCCGGCGGGAGCCGGAGCTGGCCGACCGCCAGCAGAACATCCGCGTGGCCATGGACGTCGTGGCCCGCGACGTCTTCAACGCCGGCGCCGCCCTGCCGACCTTCAGCCAGGTGTTCACCCTCAACGACGGCGCCGGGGGCAGCTGCACCGGCGCCCAGGGCCTGAACGGCTGCGGGGTGGCCGGCGCCCTCGGGACCGGCGCCGCCGCCGCCCGGGCGCCGGGGGACGGCGGCGACCCTTCCGCCAACACTGACGTGATCGAGCTGCTCAGCACGGACGAGACCTGCCCGTTGCAGACCGTCTGCGTGGCCCCCGGGGGCTCCCCGGGGACCATCGGGGTCGCCGGGACCTACGCGAGCCGCCAGAGGGTCCCGGCCTGCCTGACGCTTCCCGGACTCGTCCTGCTCGCCGACAACGACTTCTTCGGCATCCACCCCGCGCAGGGGGTGGGCACCGGCGGCGCCGTCCCGTGCCCCGGCGGGAGCGTGGTGAACAACGGCAGCGTCCTTCTCCTCAACCCCGTCCAGCCCGAGTGGAGCTGGACGGGAACCGGAGGCAGCGGGGCGGAGCCGCTCCCGGTGTTCCTGCAGGGCGCCCGTGTCGTCCGCTTCGCCATCGCGCCGAGCACCGACCCCCAGGAGACGGCTCCCGCGCTCTGGCGCAGCACCAGCGGGCGCTTCGCCTCGGATGGGAGCGCGGTGCCCGATCCCTTCGCCACGGGCTTCCCGGGGACGGGCTCCCCGTGGCAGATCGTCGCGCGCGGCATCGAGGACCTCCAGATCGAGTACATGGCCGGCGACGGGCTCTGGCACAACCGGCCCCCGCTGTCCGTGACCGGCGACTGGACGACCCTGGTGCGCCGGGTGCGGATCACGCTGTCGGCGCGCGCCACCGCGCAGAACCTCCAGGGGGAGACGGTCGCGGCCGGGGCCGGACCCGACGCGGTGCGCGGCCAGCTCGTGACCGAGGTGGCACCGCGGGCCGCGTTCAACGAGCTCCAGATCGGAGGCCAGATCCAGTGAGGGCCCAAGCCATGACGAACGAACACGCCGGACCACGGGAGGCCGAGTCGGGCTTCGCCCTCGTGCTCGCCATCCTCTCGCTGATGCTGCTCACCTTCCTCGGCTTGACGCTGGCCACGACCACGTCGACCGAGCTGCAGATCGCCACCAACTACCGCTGGAGCCAGCAGGCCCTCTACAACGCCGAGGCGGGACTGGAGGCGGCCCGGATCGCCCTCAGCAACGCCGCGGACCCCCTGGCCCAGTGGCAGCCGACGCTCCCCACACGGCGGACGGACCCGCCGTGGTACGAGGGGGCGGCCCCGGGACCGGTGGACGCCCCGGTGGGGCGGGACTTCGAGATGATGGGCTGCGACACCCGGGGGGGGATCGGCTACGGCCGGGTGGTCGAGTTCGTCGAGGGCGGCACCACCACCCGCCTGGAGAGCATGTCGACCTTCGAGGGCCAGAGCCTCAACGGGGCGTTCACGGTCTGGATCCGCCGTCCCCTGGACACGGACAACGAGGGCCGGTACTCCGACTCGATCCAGGACGACCTCCTGGTCGTCGTGTCGGAAGGCGTCGCCCCCTACGTCGGGCCGTCGACGGCGATCACCCGCGCCCGCCAGGCCGTCCGGGTGCTCGAGACCCGCTTCGCCCTGGGCCTCGACACCTCGAGCAACCCGTGCCTGGGGGCCCTGGCCGGGCAGGAGGGCATGTCCCCCACCGGTGAGAACTTCAACCCGTGCGCCCCGGTGACCGCGGGCGCCGGAGGGAGCCTCGAGAACGTGTTCGGCGGGGCGGATGCCGGCGGTCTCACCGGCACCGGCGTGCAGTAGGGGGCGGCCATGTCAGCACGGAGCTCGGCCCCGGCAGCGGATCGGAAGGAAGGAAGAGCCATGATCAGGAGCGGAATCGGGCGCGGCAGCCGCCTGGCGGCAGTGGCCCTGGCGGCCGGGCTCGTCCTGAGCCTGGCCGGCGACGGCGGCCGGGCGGCGACGGTGCCCGCCGTCGTCAACGGGCAGGACCCCCTCGAGGTGCTTGCCCTGAAGGTGCGGCCCAACGTCATCATCGTCCTGGACAGCTCGGGGTCGATGACCAGCCTCGCCCCGGGCGGGGACACCCGCTCCGGCGACCACCCGCGCTCGCGGCTGTACCAGGCGAAGGCCGTCATCCGGAACTTCGTGGCCCAGAACGACGACAAGGCCAGCTTCATGTTCGGCAGCTACACCCAGGTCGGCTCGGTGATGGGCAACCGCACCGCGGGCGACGACCGGTTCCAGTACTACACCAGCAGCGACCTCTCGCCGAACATGCTGGCCAACGAGATCACGATCCAGCGCGCCCGGGGCGACACGAACGATCGGGGCTTCCAGGCCTGGCAGTGGATCGACGCGCAGTGGAACACGCTCTGGTTCGACACCGGTGGGGCGGACTGCACGGCCAGCGTTCCGCCCGGGTTCTACCAGACCGGGACGGACCTGGCCCAGGCGCTCGAGACTGCGATGAACGGCACTCCCTGCGGCAGCGACTTCAACGTGGACTACCAGGCTTGGGACGGTCGTTTCACCTTCAGCAAGTCGGGTGGGGGGGCCTTCGACATCCACTGGAGCGACGGCGGCGCCAACAACATCGCCGAGGCCCTGGGTGGGAGGGGAGGGACTGACTTCATCTCGGACTACCCCCACATGCTCCTCTACCGGGAGGGCTCCGGCAGCTCGGGCTGGATCAACTTCCAGTTCTCCGAGGTCATCGACGGCAGCACCGTCCAGTTCTACCAGGTCCGGGCGGGGCGGCTCTGGAACGGCGAGACGCTCCAGGTCCAGGCCGACGGCACGATCTGTGACGTCAGCTTTGGCGACGCCACCACACGAACCGATCCCCCCTCGTTCACCGTGCAGGTCGTGGGCAACAACTGTGGCGCCCCGGTGTCCGGCCAGGTCGCGGTCTTCTCCTATGCCGGCGCCGACTTCGGCGGGAACTCCCGCTCCTGTCGCGGCATGATGCCCAAGGTCGGCGTCATCCCCTGCGACCTGGCGCCGCCGCCGACGCAGATCGACACCATCGGCCCCTACGTCGATCTGGAGCTGCCCTTCAACGCGGACGGGACGGCCCAGGACTACGCGGAGGTGATGGACGGCGGCTGGGCGGTGGCCACCGCCCCCCTCGACACCCAGGGCGGGGCCAAGGCCGACGGCTTCACCCCGATCGCCAACTCCCTGATCGACATCAAGGGCGCGCCGGGCGGAACCTGTCTCGACGTCACCGACATCGACGGCGACGGCAACATCAACGAGCTCGTGAACTGTCCCCAGCGCAACTTCCAGCAGTGGTGGGAGGTGGGTCCGGACCTGACCGACCCCACCACGAACCCGGCCTGGGCCTCCGTGACACCCGCCTCCCAGCGCGCCATCAAGAACCACCTCGACCCCAAGGAGAAGACGATCGTCCTGTTCGTGACGGACGGTGACGACACCTGCGGCGCGCGACAGGACGGCGGCAGCGGCGGCACCGACGACAACGCCAAGCGGGCGGCCTACTACGCCGAGCGGCTCTACGAGCGCATCGACCCCCTGGAGCCCGCGTCCTCGGTGGACACCTACGTCATCGGCTTCGGCGGGGCCTTCTCCGGCGGCGAGCCCACGCGCCTCAACTGGATCGCCTGGGGCGGGAGCGGCCTCGGCCAGGGCCTGCCCGGCCAGCCCAACGTGCCCACCAGCGGCGACGCCTGGTCCGGCGACAACACGAGCTTCAAGAACCTGCGCGCCCAGTGCACCACGTGCCAGGACGCCTTCGTCGCCCCGGACGCGGCCACCCTGGCCACGCAGCTCCAGGGGATCATCGACCAGGGCGCCTCCTCGGGCGAGTTCACCGCCCAGCAGTCGATCACGGAGTCCGTGTACGAGTACGTCGACCTCGCCGGCGCCTACGACGCCCGCAGCCCGTCGGACCGCTACGACGGCATCGTCCCCACCCGCTTCGTCTCCAGCTTCACGCTCCCCGGCTTCCGGGGGCAGCTCAAGGCCTACCAGAACGACGGGACCGGCAACGCCGTGCTCAAGTGGAGCGCCGGCGACAAGCTCTTCAGCCTCGTCTCGAACGGCATGATCGGATGCGATTCCACGGCGGTGGGCGGCGGGCCCGGCGAGTGCGTGTTCACCGAGCTCCACGACGGGGCGACCGACGTGACGATCGCTTCCTCGGGGGCCGCGATCAAGCGCCGCATCTACACCACCGACCGCAACGGCGTCTACGACTTCACCCCGGCCTCCCTGATGGCCCGGACCCCCATCAGCAGCCGGGTGACCCTCTGGCCGCCCGACCCCGCCATCGCCCCCAGCGACTACACCAGCATGGGGATGCTCGACGAGGCCCTCGGCCTCCCGAACGACACCCCCACCTGCACCCTCAGCGGCTTCCCCTCCTGCGAGGAGCAGCTGTTCGCCGAGATGCAGGCCGGCTTCAAGGCCTGCATGGGCACCAACCTCCCCGGGGGCTGCACGGCCGCCTCGGCGTCGGTCCGGATGTTGGCGGCGCGGCGCGAGGCCCGGGACATCATCCTGGCCTTCATGGCCGGCGCGGAGACCGTCCCCGCGACCACCGGGAACGCCCGGACGAGCGGCGCGTACGGCGGCTCGCCGGCGCGCTCCCTCCTCTTCAAGGCGCGGAGCTGGGTCCTGGCCGACTCGGAGTTCGCCACCGCGGCCCTGGTGACCCCTCCGCTCCCGGCCGAGCCGGACGCCACCGGGACCTGGGTGGACGAGTACCGGCTCTTCCGTGATGGGGTGCGCGACGCCGGCGGGGCCAGCGGAAACGGAGGGCAGATCTACCAGGGGTTCGGGCTGAGGAACCCCGACCTCGACGGGGCCGTGGGCGCCGGGCAGAACGATACCCGGACCGACGTGAAGCCGGTCATGACCGTTCTCTACTCCCCGGGGAACGACATGCTGCACGCCTTCCGCGCCGGCCCGAACTGCAGCCCCAGCACCGCGGGCTGTGCGGAGACCGGGGGCGAGGAGATGTGGGGCTTCGTGCCCTACGACCAGCTCGGGGCGTTGCGGCTGCGCGTCATCCACGATCCCCAGGGGCGCGACAATCACGTGTACATGATCGCCCGCGGCATCCGCTTCGCCGACGTCTTCGTGCCCGCCGCCACGCCCATGACCAACGTCGACATCGGCGGCGTGACGGTGCCCGAGCTCGAGGGGGTCTGGCGGCGCATCCTGTACTTCGGACGGGGGATCGCGGGCAAGTACGTGACCGCCCTCGACGTCACCGCCCCCGGGCCGTACACCGCCACCGCCCTCTCCACGACCGGACCGATCCCCCTCTGGAGTCGCGGCAACCCGGACACCCAGGACGGCCAGCCGACGAGCACCCCCTACAACAACGACGCCGCCGACAAGGCGTACTACACCGGGATGGGGCAGACCTGGTCGATCCCCGCCGTGGCCTTCGTCGACAGCACCAACACGGTCTACCAGACCGCGCGGCGCCCGGAGGGAGTCAAGTACGTCCTCGCCATGGGCTCCGGCTACGGGGACAACACCCTGGAGGGATCGACGTTCTTCACCCTCGACGCCCTCTCCGGGGACGTCATCGCCGCCGTGGACGTCGAGGCGGCGGCCTCCACCGCCGGCTGGGCCCGCAGCGGTCTCACCTACGACAATGCCCTGGTGGCCAACGCCGTCGGGTTCAACCCCAAGGCCTTCAGCCTCCTGACCACCGTGCACCCGGCGGCGGCGGCGGTGACCCGCTTCTACATCGGGGACATCTACGGCCGGCTCTGGAAGTTCCTGGCCGCGGACCCCAACGTCGCCATCCCCGTGGCCGATCTCGGGGCGGACCAGCCGATCGGCACCGCCGCCTCGCTCCTGGGCATGCCGCCCTCCCCCGACACCCCCGTGCCCTACGTCTTCGTGAGCTCGGGGAACGACAGCCGGGTGGAGGAGGGCCCGTTCAAGAACTTCGCCTTCCGCGACGACGGCACGGACACCCAGACGGCGGTCGGATCGGCGGTCACCGAGAACGAGGTGGAGGTTTATCGACCTGTCTACTCGCTGTTCACCCGGGCCTTCGACCAGGGCGACCCGGAGGCGGAGTGCGGGTACACGGAGGAGGCCTGGTTCCGGGGCACCGTCCAGCCGGCCGCCGCCTTCGAGTGCCCCAGCGGGGTGGGGAACTGCTCGCCCATCCTGGGACGTGTCTTCCTGGCGGGCACCCGGCTGAGCGAGCCCAACACCCGCTACGCCCCGCCGACGCCGTTCGCCTGCGGGGGACCCTTCTACCCGTGTCGGTCGCAGTTCGACTCGATCATCTACGCGCTGGGGGCCACGACGGGCCTGGCCGCCTACGACATGAACGCGTCGGGTGACGATGCCTACCGGATCTTCCGCGACAGCCGGATCGTCGCCATCGGGATGCAGGGAGACCCGGATCCCGGCCGCGGCGGCTCCAGCTTCACCGCGGACGAGGGGCTGGTGAAGTCCGTTCCCAAGCCGCCGCCACCCCCGGGGGTTCCGCCCCAGGAGACGTCGGCGACGGCGAACGTCATGATGGCCCGCGATCCGGGTCAGCCACCGCCGTCCGTCTACTACGGCTCGACCGTCTGCCAGTAGCGTCGGTCGGCCCGAGGGCCCATCCCGGCGGCGGGGTGGGCCCTCACGTTTGACGTATCGGGCCAGGTTCCTCCTCATGGTGGGTTCAGTGGCTTAACTTCAGGCTTCACTTGAGCCCCAGCCAGGTGTAACCTTGACCCATGAACGCGCGTGACGCGGTCGCCTGCCCCGCCTGCGGGGCGCGAAACCGCTCGAGCTGGGAGTACTGCGCCCGCTGCGATGAGCCGCTCGAGGGGGCGGCGCCCGTCGGTTCCCGGGGAGTCCCGCGGATCCGTGTCCGGCGGGCGGCGGCGGAGGGTCTGGACGTCGACTCCTCCGGGGGGGCCACCGGGATTCTCGTCGTGACGGTGCTCCTCTTCGGCGTGCTGAGCATCGCCGCCTACCGCTCCGCTTCGGACGCCCCCCCGGTGGCGGGCCCCGACCCCCGCATGTTCACGATCGGCTCCCCGCCCGCCGAGCCGCCCGAGGCGCCGTCGCCGACGCAGCCCGGCGCTGCGGACTACGCCACCGGGCTGCGGCTCATGACCGCGGGCGATCCGGCCGCGGCCGTGGGGGTCCTGAGCGCGGCGGTGGCCGCGAACCCCGATTCGGCGGCCTACCGCAATGCCCTCGCTCACGCCCTGTGGCGGACGGGGAACCGTGAGCGCGCGGTGGCCGAGCACGGCGACGCGGCGCGGCTGGATCCGCGACTCCAGATGCAGTACGCCCGCACGCTCGATCTCGCGGGGCGTCCCGAGGACGCCGCCCGCGAGTACGAGGCCATCCTGGCCCGCGATCCGGACGCCGCCACCGCGCGCGAGGAGCTCGGAAGGCTCCTGTACCGGAGCGGAAACTACGCCGATTCGGTGCCCCACCTGCAGCGTGCGGTGGCGGGACGCCCCGAGGACGCCGTCCTCCGGCAGGAGCTCGCGTACGCCCTCGACCAGGGCGGAGACCGGGCGGAGGCGGCCACCGCCTACCGGGAGGTGCTGGATCGGGCGCCCGAGGCGGTGATCGCGCGGGCGCTCCTGGCCGAGAACCTCTTCGGACGTGGGCAGGAAGGCGAGGCCATGACCGTGCTGGAGGAGGGGCTCGAGCGGACTCCGGACGCGCCCCTTCTGCACCGCGAGCGCGGCAGCCTCCTCGAGCGAGCCCAGAGGTGGGAGGATGCGGTCGCCGCCTACCGCAGCTATGTGCGCCTGGCTCCCAACGCCCCCGACGCCGCCGCGATCGAGGAGAGGGTGGGCAAGCTCCAGGGAGCGCAGGCCCGGTGAGCACCCGCAGGCTCGCGCTGCTGCTGGCCCTCACCGTCGTGGGGGCGCCGGTGGCGTTCGCCCAGGGCCTCGGCGACATCGCGGCCCGGGAGCGGGAGAGCCGGGAGAAGGGCGAGAGGAAGCCGGGGATGGCCCCGGTCTTCACGAACCACGATCTCGACGAGCGCCGCCCGCCGGGCAGCGAGGGCGAGGCCGCGGACACTGCGGAGCCGGAGGAGAGCTCTTCTTCCGGCTCTCCCGAAGGCGAAGAGCCGGAGGGCGAGCGCTTCGAGCGTCGCGACGCCGACGTCGCCCCGCAGACGGACGCGGTCAACCAGGCCCAGGCGGAGGTGGACGGGATCACGCGACAGATCCGTGATCTGAGCGACCGGCTCAACCCGATGAGCATGAACTACGTGTACGGTGCGGCGGCCAGCGGCGACGCCGCGAGCGAGGAGATCCGCATCCGGAACGAGCTGAGCGCGTTGCAGGAGCGCCTGGTCGAGGCCCGCGCGGAGCTGGCTCGAGCCAACGAGGCCCTGAACGCCGCGCGACAGGGGCGCTCCCCGCGTCCCGTCGAACCCCAGTAGGCGCTCGCGCCCTTGGCCGACATCCTGATCGTCGAGGACAAGGAGTCCCTCCGCGCGATGCTGCGGAAGACCCTGGAGTCCCGGGGCTTCGCGGCGGAGGAAGCGGGCGACGCCTACGAGGCCCGCCGGCGCCTCCAGGGCAGACGCTACCGTGTCGTCCTCACCGACCTGAAGCTGCCGGCGGGGAGCGGCTTCGACGTGCTCCAGGCGGCCCGGGAGGCGGACCCGGAGACGCCGGTCATCGTCATGACCGCCTACGGCACCGTGGAGGAGGCGGTGCGGGCGATGAAGGAGGGAGCCGCGGACTTCCTCACCAAGCCGGTGGACACCGATCACCTGCTCCTCCTCCTGGACCGGGCGGTGGAGCGCCGCCGGCTGCTGACCGAGCTCGTCGTGCTCCAGGAGGAGCACCAGCGTCGCTTCGGCCTTCCCGAGGTCCTCGGCGAGGACCCGGCCCTGAAGGAGGCGATGATGGCCCTCCAGCGGGCGGCGGCCACCGACACCACGGTCCTGGTCCTCGGGGAGAGCGGGACCGGCAAGGAGCTGATGAGCCGGGCGCTGCACCAGCTCTCCCCCCGGGCCAGGGGTCCCTTCGTGGCCATCAACTGCGCGGCCATACCCGAGAACCTCCTCGAGAACGAGCTGTTCGGCCACGAGAAGGGGGCCTACACCGGCGCCGGCGCGCGGAAGGTGGGCAAGGCGGAGCTGGCCCACGAGGGCACCCTCTTCCTCGACGAGATCGGCGACCTCTCTCTCCCCCTCCAGGGGAAGATCCTCCGTCTCGTGCAGGAACGGCAGTTCGAGCGGGTGGGGGGGCTGCAGACGATCACCGTGGACGTGAGGGTCGTCGCCGCCACCAACCGGGACCTCCGGACGCTGGTGGACGAGAAGCTCTTCCGGGAGGACCTCTACTTCCGGCTCTCCGTCTTCCCGATCGAGATCCCGCCGCTGCGCCGCCGCCGTCGCGACGTGCAGCTCCTCGCCGAGGTCTTCGTGAGGAGGCTGGGCCGCGAGATGGGCCGCCGGGACCTCACCCTGTCCGAGGACGCGAAGCGAGCCCTGGCCGAGCACTCCTGGCCGGGCAACGTCCGCGAGCTCCAGAACTGCCTCGAGCGGGCGGTCATCCTGTGCGACGGGAGCGCGATCGAGCCGGCCCATCTGCGGCTCGATCCCCCCGTCCGCTCGGGACCGACCCTGTCCGAGGTCGTCGACCTGTCGGGGCCGCTGCCCGAGGTCACGCGCAGGGTGGTGGCGCGGGCGGAGGAGGAGGCGATCGCCCTCGCGCTCGGCGAGACCGGCGGGGATCGAGCCGCCGCCGCCGAGCGACTCGGGGTCAGCCTGTCGACTCTCAACCGTCGGCTCCGGAAGGCGGAGGCGGAGCCGGATTCCTAGCACTCCTGTTCCTCGGGGCTCGGCGTGCACCCCGTCTGCGGCGGGGTGCTCGAATCGCGCGGAGCCGCAGGCTCCGATTGGCGTCATGGGTGCGCCGGTGTCCGCGTTTCGAGTACTCCGGACCCCGTAAGCCTCGAAGTGAGGCAGGGTCCTCGCCGGGGGCCCCGCCCGCCGAGCCCCCATGGTCCCGCGCGCTCTGGGAGCGCCGGATCCGACCGGGCCCGGGCCCTCGGGTCAGGCGCGCTTCCTCCACTTCGAGCGCTGGTTCGCGGGAAGGATACGCTTGCGCAGGCGGATGGCGGTGGGCGTCACCTCCACCAGCTCGTCGTCGCCGATGAACTCCAGGGCCTGCTCGAGGTTGAGCTGGCGCGGGGGCGTGAGGCGGATGGCGACCTCGGAGGTCGAGGAGCGCATGTTGGTGAGCTTCTTCGGCTTCGTCACGTTGACGTCGATGTCGTCCTGGCGGGAGTTCTCGCCGGCGATCATCCCCTCGTAGACAGGCGTGCCCGGCGCGAGGAAGAGCTCGCCGCGGTCCTCGAGGTTGGAGAGAGCGTAGGCCGTCGTCTGCCCCGCCCGGTCGGCCACCAGCACGCCGGTCTGTCGCCGCAGGACCTCTCCCTGCCACTCGACCCAGCCCTCGAGCAGGCTGTTCATGACCGCGGTGCCGCGACTGTCGGTCAGCAGATCGGTGCGAACACCGATGAGGCCCCGGGTGGGCACGTGGAAGTCGAGGCGCACCCGTCCGGAGCCGTGGTTGACCATCTTCACCATCTTGCCTCTGCGCAGCGCCATCTTCTCGAGCACGACCCCCATGTAGGTCTCGGGCACGTCGATCGAGAACAGCTCGAGGGGTTCCTTTCGCACGCCCTCCTCCTCGCGGGTCAGGACCTCGGGATTCGAGACGCCCATCTCGAATCCCTCTCGGCGCATGGTCTCGATCAGGATCGCCAGCTGCAGCTCGCCGCGGCCGAGCACCTTGACCGAGTCCGCGCTGTCCGCGTCTTCGATCCGGAGCGAGACGTTGGTCAGCAGCTCCTTCTCCAGGCGCTCCCGGATGTTGCGCGACGTCACCCACCGGCCCTCCCGGCCGGCGAAGGGTGAGGTGTTCACGGAGAAGACCATCGCGATGGTGGGCTCGTCGATGTGCAGGGGGGGAAGGGGAGTCGGGTCGTCCGCGGAGGTGACCGTCTCCCCGATCTGGATCCCGTCGAACCCGGCCAGGGCCACGATCTCGCCACAGACCGCCTCCTCCGCCGCGACCCGCGTCAGCCCGTCGAAGACATGGAGCTTGGTCACCCGGGTCGTCTCGAGGCGTCCGTCGCGCTTCGCCACCGCCACCGTGTCTCCCACCCGGACCCGGCCGGAGAAGACGCGTCCGATGGCGAGGCGGCCCAGGTAGTCGCTGTAGTCGAGGTTGGCGATCAGGAGCTGGAGAGGCCCCTCCGGGTCCCCTCCGGGGTCGGGCACGTGGTCGACCAGAGCCTCGAAGAGTGGGCGGAGGTCCTCTCCGGGGCCGTCGGGCTCGAGCTTCGCGATGCCGTCCTTCGCGTTCGCGTAGAGAACGGGGAAGTCCAGCTGGCCCTCGGTGGCGTCGAGGTCGATGAAGAGGTCGTAGAGCTCGTCCAGGACGGCCTGCGGCCGGGCGTCGGCCCGGTCGATCTTGTTGATGACCACGAGCGGGGGAAGGCCGGCCTCGAGCGCCTTGCGGAGCACGTACCGCGTCTGGGGGAGCGGGCCCTCGGAGGCGTCCACCAGGAGCATCACGCCGTCGACCATCTTGAGCGCGCGCTCGACCTCGCCCCCGAAGTCGGCGTGGCCGGGGGTGTCGACGATGTTGATCTTGGTGTCGCCGTAGTGAATGGCGGTGTTCTTGGCGAGGATGGTGATGCCCCGCTCCCGCTCGAGGTCGCCCGAGTCGAGAACGCGCTCGCGGACTTCCTGGTTCTCGCGGAACGCGCCGCTCTGCCGCAGGAGCGTGTCCACGAGCGTCGTCTTGCCGTGGTCGACGTGGGCGATGATGGCGACGTTGCGCAGCCTCATGGGTTCCTTTCGCGGGGGGAGGCCCCGCTTCCGACGTCCCCTCTGGCGCTCGTCGAGAGGGGGAGCAAACCCCCAAGGCTAGCACACTCCCGCCGGCGGGCAGGGGAGCCGCGAACGATGCCCGCTCAGCGACGGACGTGGAGCCGGTACTCGTCGGGCGTGTCGACGCCGACGAGGCAGCCGGGGCCGCCCTCGACGTGGACCACCCGGTCGGCGTGCTCGGCGAGGACGGCGCGAGCCCCCTGCTCGGGAGGGGCGTGCCGGAGGGCGGCGAGCGCCTCTCGTCCGAATCCCCCCGGGTGCCCGCGGCGGCCGTCGTGGGTGGGAACGGCGGCGAACGCGCCTCCCTCGAGCGCGGTCACCACCCGGTCGACGGTGGGCCCGGTCACCAGCGGGTGGTCCACCGGGTGGAGCAGGACCGCCTCCGCCCCGAGGGCCTCCGCCGCGTCGAGGCCGCGCCAGACCGAGGAAAGCATCCCCTCCGGCCAGCTCTCGTTCTCCACCACGGTGACGTCGCCGGGGAGGCGTACCTCCGCCCGCACCCGCTCCGCTCCCGCGCCGATGACCGCCACCACGGCCGCCACTCCGGGGCGGGCGAGGAGGCCGCAGGCGTGGGCCAGGAAGGAGGTCTCGCGGAGCAGGAGAAGGGCCTTGGGGCCGCCCATGCGTCGGCCCTCTCCGGCGGCGAGCACGATCCCCACGATCCTCATCGCCGGGTCAGGATCGCGCCGGGAGACGGGGGATGAGGCGCGTGGCGACCCAGGCCAGGGCGTAGACGCCGAGGACCAGCAGCCAGACCGCCCGCGTCCCGGTGGCGATCGAAACGTGCTGCAGGAGCAGACCCGCCATCGCTCCCACCAGGGCCTGGCCGAGGGGATACGCGGCGACCGGCTCACCGCGGAACAGGTGGCTGAAGCACAGGGCGGCGCACAGGACGGGGACGCCGACGAGGAGCGCGGCGGCCGCGGCCGAGGTCGCGATCCCGACCGTGTCCGGCGACGAGACGGGGACGAGGGAGTTGACGACGAGGGCCAACAGGAGCCCCCCCCAGGCCAGGGACAGCGAGGGAGCGCGGTCGCGGAGAACGAGGGTGTTGGCGACGAGGACGGTCACGAGGGCGGAGGAGAACGCGACGGCGTGGACGGGCCAGGTGCCGCCGAACAGGAGGACGAGCCGGACCAGCGCGATCGACCCCATCAGGGTGGAGCCCGTTCCCAGGAGCAGGTAGTCGACGTGCAGGCCGGTGACCGGATGGACGCGCAGGAGGAGGAGGAGGACCCCGAGCACGAGCACGGCCGTCGCTCCCAGCAAGCGCAGGTGGAGGGGCGTGAACCCGGGTTGCTCCAGGTCGAGGTAGGGCCAGTCGTCGGTGGCGGGACGGCCGCCTCCCGGGCGAGTCACGGTTTCGGGGTGGTCCCGCAAGGTGTCGAGATCGCGGGACGCGATCAGGGTCGCCCCGCAGGGTGCTCCATCGCTTCCGACGATCATCCGACTCCGGCCGTCGAAGACGGAGCGCAGGGTGTCGTCCAGGCGAGTGAGGAGCCCGTCCCGACAGGACGGGTGCTCGACGGCGAGCACCCCCCCCTCGGCGAGGCGCTCCCGCGCGTCGGTGAAGGCCTCGCGCGTGGACACGAAGCGTCGGCGAGGAAGGATGGCCTGCCCCGGCAGGATCACCGGGGATTCCAGGGTCCCGAAGACGACCAGATCGAAGGTCTCCCGCGAGGATCGAAGATGGTGTCGGGGGTCGTCGACCACCACCTCCACACGGGGATCGGCGTAGGGGGCGGAGGGATTGAGCTCTCGACCGAGCTCGAGGATCACCGGGTCGATCTCCACCGCCACCACCCGTGAGACTCCCGCGTCGAGGGCCACCGCCACGTCGCTCCCGACGCCGGCCCCGAGGACCAGGACCGACTCGGGCCCCCGGCCGTGGATCTCCCGGAAGAGCCGATGGGGCCGCCGCCTCCCGGCGAGGGCCGCGGTCTGCGCCCCGTGCGGTCCTGGGTCCTCCGCCGTGATGTCAGTGGTGATCTCGTGGAATGTCGCGTTCGTGAAGACCGCCAGGCCGGCGGACGCTGCAAGATGCTGGACCAGGGCGTAGGGGCTCCATTGCCCCGGTACCGGAGAGCGGGCGAAGAGGAGAAAGACCAGCCCCGCGGCCAGCAGGCTCACGCGCGGCCACGGTCCCCGGGCCAGGACGAGGGCGGCCAGGCTCGTGATGCCCGCGACCCCGGCCCAGGGCGGGAGGGCCAGCCACGCGGTGAGCGCATGGAGCGTTGTCCCCAGGAGGGCCCCGAGGAGGGCCCAGCCGACGGCGACCAGACGGGGGTGGCCGTCCATCGCGCGGCCCAGGGTCTGCCCCAGGGCCACGAAGGGCAGCGCGGAGCACACGAAGGCCGCGAGCGCGGCGGGCAGGAGGGGCAGTCGAAGGGCGGGGCCGGGCGGCGGCTGGCTCTCCAGGAGAGGCAGCACGCCCTGTGGGACCTGGTCGAGCAGGACTCCACGGCCGACGAAGATGAAGACGAACACGAGTCCGATCCCCACCGGGAGCAGCCAGCTCACTGACCGGCGCTCCAGCAGGACGCAGCCGAGACCGAGGCCGAAGAGCGCGGCCATGGGCACGAGGCTGTTGACTACGGAGATGACCCCCACCTCGCCCGGGATCTGGCGGGCGAGGGGGAGGGCGAGGCCGAGGATGACGAACGAGACGGCGGCCACGCGCCACCGGGGGACGCGGCCCGGGAACGGTGGCTCACGACGGGGACCTGGCGCGCCCAAACCGAACCGAGGGTCTCATGCGCCCCCGGGGGGGTCAAGAGCAGACGGCTCATTGACGCTCTCGCGGGGCGCCGCCTATGATTCTTCGCGGAAGGAGGGAATCCAGCCTTGGCCACCCGGATCATCATCATGGGAGCCGCCGGTCGCGACTTCCACAACTTCAACACGGTCTTCCGTGGCGACGCCTCGAGCGAGGTTGTGGCCTTCACCGCGACCCAGATCCCGGACATCGACGACCGGCGCTATCCGCCGGAGCTGGCCGGGCCGCATTACCCGGAGGGCGTCCCGATCTACGCGGAGGAGGAGCTGCCGCGTCTGATCAGCGACCTGAAGGCCGACCAGGTGATCTTCGCCTACAGCGACGTCTCGCACGAGACCGTCATGCACAAGGCCTCCCTCGTCCTGGCCTGCGGCGCCGACTTCCGCCTGATCGGCCCCGCCGCGAGCTCGATCAGGTCCAGGGTGCCGTTGGTCAGTGTCTGCGCCGTCCGCACCGGCAGCGGGAAGAGCCAGACCACGCGCCGGGTGTTGCGCATCCTCCGCGGCAAGGGGCGAAGGGCGGTGGCCATCCGTCATCCCATGCCCTACGGCAACCTGGTCGAGCAGAAGGTCCAGCGCTTCGCCGCCCTCGAGGACCTCGACCGGCACCACTGCACCATCGAGGAGCGCGAGGAGTACGAGCCGCACATCGCCGAAGGCGGGGTGATCTACGCCGGCGTCGACTACGGGGCCATCCTCGCCGAGGCCGAGAAGGAGGCCGACGTCATCGTCTGGGACGGCGGAAACAACGACCTCCCCTTCTACGTGTCGGACCTCGAGATCGTGGTCGTGGATCCCCACCGTCCGGGTCACGAGCGCACCTACCACCCCGGGGAGGCGAACCTGAGGCGGGCGGACGTGGCCGTGATCAACAAGATCGGCTCCGCCCCTCCGGAGGGGGTCGAGGCCGTGCGCCGCTCCATCCACGAGCTGAACCCCAGGGCGGTGGTCGTGGAGGCCGCCTCTCCGCTGTTCGTGGACGAGCCGGAGAGGATCCGGGGCCAGCGGGTCCTCGCCATCGAGGACGGCCCCACCCTGACCCACGGGGGGATGAAGTACGGGGCCGGGGTGCTGGCCGCCCGGCGCCACGGCGCCGCCGAGATCGTCGACCCCCGACCCTGGGCGGTGGGTCGCCTCAAGGAGACCTTCGAGATCTACCCGGAGATCGGCACCCTCCTTCCGGCGATGGGGTACGGCGAGGAGCAGATGAAGGACCTGGCGGAGACGATCGCCCGGACCCCGGCCGACGTCGTCCTCGTGGCCACCCCCATCGACCTGCGCCGCATCATCCAGATCGACAAGCCGGCCCTGCGAGTGCACTACGAGCTGCAGGAGATCGGCAAGCCCGATCTGGAGGACGTCCTGAAAGAGTTCTGACAAGGAGGCCGATGCGCCGGAAGCACTTTCTCTCCCTCAAGGACTGGTCGCGCGAGGAGATCGAAGCCCTTTTCGATCTCGCGGCGGGCATGAAGGCCGACCCCGGCACCTGGTCCAAGGCACTGAAGGGTCGATCGCTGGCCATGGTCTTCCAGAAGCCCTCGACTCGCACCCGGGTCTCCTTCGAGGTGGGGATGTTCCAGCTCGGGGGGCAGGCCCTCTTCCTCGGTGCGAACGACATCCAGCTCCACCGCGGGGAGACGGTGGCCGACACCGCCGGCGTCCTCTCGCGGTACGTGGACGGGATCATGGCCCGCGTCTTCGCCCACCAGGACGTGCTGGACCTGGCCCGCCACGGAACGGTTCCCGTCATCAACGGCCTCTCCGATCTCCTGCACCCCTGCCAGGCCCTCGCCGACTACTTCACCCTCCGCGAGCGTCGGGGCCAGGTGAGCGGTCTCAAGATGGCGTACATCGGGGACGGCAACAACGTCTGTCACGCCCTGATGTTCGGGGCGGTCAAGCTCGGCTGCGCGATGAGCGTGGGCTGCCCGCGCGGCCACGAGCCGAACAAGCTGATCGCCAAGAGCTCGGCCCGCGAGGCCCAGAAGCTGGGGTCGCCCGTCCCGGAGGTCACCCACGATCCCATGGAGGCGGTGGCGGGGGCGGACGTCGTCTATACCGACGTGTGGGCCTCGATGGGGCAGGAGGCCGAGCACAAGCAGAGGCTGGAGATCTTCCAGGGCTACAAGGTCACCCCGGAGATGATGGCGGCGGCGAAGCCCGAGGCCGTCTTCATGCACTGCCTGCCGGCCCACCGCGGCGAGGAGGTGGACGCGGCGGTGATCGACGGGCCCCAGTCCGTCGTCTTCGACCAGGCGGAGAACCGCCTGCACGTCCAGAAGGCGGTTCTGGTCACCCTCATGGGTGGGGGCGCGTAGGCCGGGTCAGCGCTCCCCGGCCGCCATCGTCCGCAGGGCCTTGCGGATCTCGGATCGGGTGACGTCGTCGCGGATCGCCACCCGACCGATGGCCGTGGGCAGCACGAAGACGACCCGCCCGGCCTTCACCTTCTTGTCGCGGCCGAGGGCGTCGACGAGCGCCGGAACCGGCAGGTCGGAAACCGGCGGGCGCGGGCCGAGGTGGTCCACGGCCCCGGTCATCGCCTCGAAGGCCCCCGGCGAGAGCAATCCCCGCCCGCGCGCGATCGCGGCCGCACCGATCATCCCCCATCCCACCGCCTCGCCGTGGGTGAACCGCCGGTAGCGGGTCACGGACTCCAGGGCGTGGCCCAGGGTGTGGCCGAGATTGAGCACCCGCCGCAGCCCTCCCTCGCGCTCGTCGCGCTCCACGACGTCGGCCTTGATCGCGCAGGTGGCGGAGATGGCGCTCTCCACCTCGTCCGTGGCCCAGCCCCGCAGCCCGGCGGGAGCCGCCTCGAGGGCCGAGAAGAGGGCTGGGTCCCCGAGGACGCCGCACTTGAGGATCTCGTAGGCCCCCGCCCGCAGCTCGCGGAGCGGCAGCGTCTCCAGGACGGCGGGATCGGCCACCACGGCCCGGGGTTGGTGGAAGGCCCCGATCAGGTTCTTGGCCCCGGGGTGGTTGATCCCGACCTTGCCCCCCACCGAGCTGTCCACCATGGACAGAAGCGTGGTGGGGAGGCCGACCCAGTCGACCCCGCGCATGTAGGTGGCGGCGGCGTAGCCGGCGAGGTCGCCCACCACCCCGCCCCCGAGGGCGACGACCAGGCCGTCACGCCCGAGGCGGGCCGAGAGGAAGGCCTCGTACAGGCCGTCCAGGGTCTTGCGACTCTTGAAGCGCTCGCCGTCCGGGACCAGGATGACGCGGAGCCGTCCCAGGGCCCGGAGCCCCTTCACGACCGCCTTCCCGTGCAGGGCAAAGACCCGGCGGCTCGCGACGAGCACGGTCGTGCGTCCGCGGAGGCCGGAGAGCAGGTCCGGCAGCCGGTGCACGAGCCCTCCCCCCACGGAGACAACGTAGCCCTGCGGGCCCAGCTCGACCGGTATCTGCCGCATCGGGCGAGGATAGCACCGCCGGGCTTTCTGATAGACTCGTCGCTTTGATCATGGCATCGAGCGTCCCGCTGTTCCCGTTCGCCCAGTACTGGTGGTTCTACGCCGCTTTCACCGGGCTTGTGCTGATGTTGCTGGCCCTCGACCTGGGCGTCTTCCACCGGCGGGCGCGAGAGGTCTCAATCCGCGAGGCCACGGCGTGGACCGCCTTCTGGATCGTCCTCTCCCTCGCCTTCAACTACCTCTTCTACCGGTACATGCTGGGGGCCTTCGCCCGGGACCCGCGCCTGCAGGCCATCGCGGGCTTCGACGCGACGGCGGCGGCGCGGCAGGCCGGCCTGGAGTTCCTGGCCGGCTACGTGGTCGAGAAGGCCTTGTCCGTCGACAACATCTTCGTCTTCGTCGTGGTGCTCGGGTACTTCGCCATCCCCGCGAAGTATCAGCACCGGCTCCTCTTCCTGGGCATTCTGGGGGCCCTCGTCTTCCGGGCCATCTTCATCGCGCTCGGGTCGGTGCTCGTTGAGTACCAGTGGGTCGTCGTCCTCTTCGGCGTCTTCCTGATCGTCACCGGGGTCAAGATGCTATTCACCGACGAGGAGACGATCGAGCCGGAGAAGAACCCGGTGTTTCGCTTTCTGCGCCGGCATCTTCCGGTCACCCCCGAGCTGCGCGGGCAGAGCTTCGTGGTGCGTGAGGGGGGACGGCTCTTCGCGACCCCGCTGCTCGTCACTCTCGTCTTCGTGGAGATGACGGACGTCGTGTTCGCCGTGGACTCGGTCCCCGCGATCTTCGGCATCACCCGTGAGCCGCTCATCGTCTTCACCTCCAACGTATTCGCCATCCTGGGCCTGCGGGCGATGTACTTCGTGCTCGCCGGAGCCATGGGCCGGTTCCACCTCCTGCGCTACGGGCTGGGCGTGGTCCTGGCCTTCGTGGGCCTGAAGATGGTCTGGCTGAACCGGGCCTTCGGAGGCCACTTCCCGATCACCGTGTCTCTCGGCATCATCGTGGGTGTGATCGCGACCTCGATCACCCTGTCGCTGCTCTTTCCGAAGGCTCAGGAGGAGCCTCGCTGACCATGGAAAACGAACGCGTTCTCAAGGAGATCACCCCGAAGAGCAGGGACCATTCCCAGTGGTACCTGGACGTCGTCCTCAAGGCCGACATGGCCGACTACGGCCCGGTCAAGGGGTGCATGATCATCAAGCCCTATGGCTACTCGGTGTGGGAGACCATGCAGCGGGACATGGACCGGCGCATCAAGGAGACCGGCCACGTCAACGCGTACTTCCCCCTGTTCATCCCGAAGAGCTTCCTCGAGAAGGAGAAGGAGCACGTGGAGGGCTTCTCACCCGAGTGCGCCTGGGTGACGGTGGGTGGGGGGGAGGACCTCGAGGAGCCGCTCGCCATCCGGCCCACCTCGGAGGCGATGATCTGCTCCATGTACGCGAAGTGGGTCCAGTCGTGGCGCGACCTGCCGATCCTCATCAACCAGTGGTGCAACGTGGTCCGCTGGGAGAAGGTGACGCGCCCCTTCCTCCGGACCACGGAGTTCCTCTGGCAGGAGGGCCACACCCTCCACGAGACGGAGGAGGAGGCAGAGGAGGAGACCCTGCGGATGCTCGAGGTGTACCGCAGCTTCTCCGAGGACTTCCTGGCCATGCCCGTGGTCCAGGGCCGCAAGAGCGAGAGCGAGAAGTTCGCGGGGGCCCTCCGGACCTACGCCATCGAGGCCCTGATGGGTGACGGCAAGGCGCTCCAGGCGGGGACCAGCCACAACCTGGGCCAGCACTTCGCCACCGCCTACGGCATCGAGTACCTGGACCGGGACCAGCAGCGGACGAAGCCCTGGTCCACCTCGTGGGGCACCTCGACCCGGCTGGTCGGGGGATTGATCATGACCCACGGCGACGACGCCGGGCTGATCCTGCCCCCGAAGGTGGCGCCCTACCAGGCGGTGATCGTGCCCATCCCCCCGAGGAAGGGCGGGGACTGGAACGAGACCATCCTGCCCAAGGCCCGCGAGGTCGCGGCCACGCTGCGGGACGCCGGGATTCGCGTCCACCTGGACGATCGGGACCAGTTCCAGACCGGCTACAAGTACGCCGACTGGGAGATGCGGGGCGTCCCCTACCGGCTCGAGATCGGGCCGAAGGACGTCGCCAAGGAGCAGTGCGTGCTCGTCCGGCGCACCGATCGCCACAAGGACTTCGTGCCTCTCTCTGGCGTCGCGGAGAAGCTCGGCCGGCTCCTCGACGAGCTTCAGAAGGACCTCTTCGAGCGGGCGAAGCGGTTCCGCGAGGACAACACCACGCGGGTCTCCTCCTACGACGACTTCAAGGAGGTCATGCGAACGAAGCGTGGCTTCCTCCTCGCCGGCTGGAACGGCGACCCCGCCGTCGAGGCCCGGATCAAGGAGGAGACGAAGGCCACGATCCGCGTGATCCCCATGGATGGCGGCCCCGAGGTCCCCTGCGTGGTGACGGGGGAGAAGGGCCGCGAGGTCTACTTCGCCCAGGCGTACTAGGAATCGCGGAGCCGTGATGACCGATCAGGAACTCCCCCGAAGGGCCCGCGTGGTCATCGTGGGCGGCGGGATCATCGGATGCTCGGTGGCCTACCACCTGGCGCACATGGGCTGGAAGGACGTGGTCCTGCTGGAGCGTGACCGGCTGACCAGCGGCACCACCTGGCACGCGGCCGGCCTCATGGTGACCTTCGGGTCCACGTCCATGACCAACACCTGGATGCGGAAGTACACCCGCGACCTCTACACCCGGCTCGAGGCCGAGACCGGACAGGCGACCGGCTTCAAGGACGTCGGCTTCATCGAGCTGGCGACCGACAGGGACCGGCTGGAGGAGTACCACCGGGTGGCCGCCTTCAACCGCTACTGCGGCGTCGACGTCCACGAGATCACCGCCGCGGAGGTGAAGGAGCTGTTCCCCCTGGCGCGGGTCGACGACATCCTGGCTGGCTTCTACGTCAAGGAAGACGGGCGGGTGAACCCGGTCGACGCCACCGTGGCCCTGGCCCGGGGCGCGCGCATGCAGGGCGCGCGTGTCTTCGAGGGGGTGCCGGCCACGGGCGTCTCGAGGAAGAACGGCCGCGTCACCGGCGTCACGACCAGCCGAGGCGACATCGAGGCCGAGTACGTGGTCAACTGCGCGGGGATGTGGGCGCGGCAGTTCGGTGCCCTGGCCGGGGTCAACGTCCCCAATCAGGCCGCGGAGCACTACTACCTCATCACCGAGGAGATCGAGGGCCTGACCTCTCCCACGCCGGTGCTCGAGGACCCCTCCTCCCACGGCTACTACCGGGACGAGATGGGAGGGCTGATGGTCGGCCTCTTCGAACCGGTCTGCGCCCCCTGGAAGATCGGCGGCATTCCCGCGGACTTCTCCTTCGGTGAGATCTCGCCGGACTGGGACCGCATGACCCCTTATCTCGAGACGGCCATGGCCCGGGTGCCGGTGTCCAAGGAGGTCGGGATCAGGAGGTTCTTCTGCGGCCCGGAGAGCTTCACCCCCGATCTCCAGCCCATCGTCGGCGAGGCGCCGGAGCTGAAGAACTACTTCGTCGCGGCCGGCCTGAACTCCATCGGCATCATCATCGGCGGGGGGATGGGCCAGATCCTGGCTCACTGGATCATCCACGGCACCCCCGACGTGGACGTGACGGGCTTCAACATCGACCGCCTGCACCCGTACCAGAACAACCCGGAGTACCGCCGGCAGCGCACGGTGGAATCCCTGGGCATGGTGTACCGGCACCACTACCCGACCCGCTCTCCCGAGACGGCCAGGGACGTCAAGAAGTCGCCGTTTCACGATCGCCTGAAGGCGCAGGGCGCCTGCTTCAGGGACGTCAGCGGCTGGGAAGGAGCCGACTGGTACGCGCCACCGGGGGTCGAGCCGAAGGTGGGGAGGCTGTCCTGGGGCCGGCCGGACTGGTTCCCCTGCTGGGAGGCGGAGCATCGGGCCGCCCGCGAGGGCGTCGTCCTCATGGACATGACCTTCATGGGCAAGTTCCTCGTGCAGGGGCGGGACGCCGGTCGGGTCCTGAACCACATCTCGGCCAACGACGTCGACGGGGAGCCCGGGACGATCACCTACACCCAGTGGCTCAACGAGACCGGAAGGCTGGAGGCGGACGTCACCGTCACCAAGCTGGAGGAGGGGAAGCTCCTGGTCGTGGTCACGGACACCATGCACCGCCACGTGGAGACATGGATCAAGCGGCACACGCCGGAGGAGGCCCACGTCACCGTCACCGACGTCACCTCCGGCTACGGGCAGCTCAATATCCAGGGCCCCCGGTCCCGGGAGCTTCTCCAGAGACTGACCTCCGCAGACCTGTCCCACGAGGCCTTTCCCTTCCGCACGGCTCGGGAGATCGACATGGGCTTCGCCCGGGTGCTCTGCATTCGAATCACCTACGTGGGCGAGCTGGGCTACGAGCTCTACATCCCCTCCGAGCACGCCACCCACGTCTACGACCTGATCGTCGAGGCCGGGGAGCAAGTCGGCTTGAGGCACGCCGGGCTGAAGGCCCTGGGAAGCCTGCGCATGGAGAAGGCCTACCGTGACTACGGCCACGACATCGACAACACCGACAACCCCTACGAGGCGGGTCTCGGGTTCGCCGTGGACCTGGACAAGGAGGGCGGATTCATCGGTCGCGAGCCGCTCCTGCGGGCCAGGGCCCAGGGGGCTCCCCGGCGACGCCTGCTCCAGGTCCTGGTGAAGGACCCCGAGCCCTTGATGTTCCACGCCGAGATCGTCCTGCGCAACGGCGCGCCCCTGGGTGAGATCCGCTCCGCCTCCTACGGGCACACCCTGGGTGGCGCGGTGGGCCTGGTCATGGTCGAGGCGGGTGAGCCGGTCACGAAGGCCTTCATCGAGGAGGGCGAGTGGGAGGTCGACATCGCCGGACGGAGGTATCCGCTCGATGTCTCCCTGAGACCCATGTACGACCCGAAGATGGAGCGCATCAAGGCGTAGCCCCGAGGACCGTGCTTCAGCGTGTCCGGAGCGGGCCCCGCCCACCCGGTCGGGGAGGCAGCCGGCGGAGCGACCTTGAGTTCCATCGGGCAACGGGAGTAGGCTCCCACGACGAGGGAGGATGGCATGACCACGATCGACCGACGCGGATTCCTGGGGTCGGCCACCGCCGTGGCCGCCGTGGCCGCGCTGCGGCCGTGGCCGGCGACGGCGGCCGGCGGGATGAAGAAGGCCGTCTACGTCTCCATGCTCCCCAGGGAGCTCGGCTACCGCGACCGCTTCCAGATGGCGCTCGACGTCGGCTTCGAGGGCATCGAGATCGGGACGATCACCGACGCCGCCGTCGCCGCCGAGATCAAGGAGGCCTCCGCGGAGACGGGGCTCAAGATCCACTCCGTGATGAACGCCGCCCACTGGAAGTTCCCGCTCTCCAGCGCCGACCCCGAGGTGGTGGCGCAGAGCGTCGCCGGCATGGAGGCCTCCCTCCGCAACGCGGAGCTCTGGGGCGCGGACAGCGTTCTGCTGGTCCCGGCCGTGCTCGACCCCGAGACGTCCTATCAGGACGCCTGGACGCGCTCGCAGCGGGTCATCAAGGAGCGCATCCTGCCGCTGGCGCAGGAGCTGAAGGTCGTGGTGGGGATCGAAGAGGTCTGGAACAAGTTCCTGCTGAGCCCGCTCGAGATGGCGCGCTACGTGGACGATTTCGCCTCGCCCTACGTCAAGGCCTACCTCGACGTTGGCAACATGGTCTTCTACGGCTACCCGCAGGACTGGGCCCGCACCCTCGGGCCGCGGATCTCCCGCGTCCACATCAAGGACTTCAAGCTCGACCGCTCCAAGGGGACGTTCGCCTGGACGAACATCGGCGAGGGCGACGTGGACTGGACGGAGGTGCGAAAGGCGCTCGGCGAGGTCGGGTACGACGGATGGGTCACGACCGAGATCAGCGGCGGAGACGCGGCCTACCTGAAGGACGTGGTCGCGCGATTCGACCGCTTCCTGGCCGGCCAGAAGCCGGTCGCGCCCACGGCGTGACGGGGAGGGCCGGCATCTCGGCGGTGTCGTAGACCGGGCCATCGGCCGGTTCGCCCGCCGCCCGGTCGCCGCGAGTCCTCCCGGTGGTCCTCCCCCGAGGAAACCGAGAGGGCCATCATCCAGGAGCCCACCAACCGCCAGGAGGTGGTCAACCTGGCGGTTTGGGCCATCATCAAGAGCCTGCCCGAGCCCCTCGAAGGCCCGGTGACCCCTCCGGACCTCTCGACCCCCGAGAGGCGGGGGGAGTACCTCGTTCGCACCGCCGCCTGCCACCACTGCCGCACGCCCCAGGAGCAGGGCCGGTTTCGCACGGACCTCGACATGGCCGGTGGCTTCGTTCTCGAGGCGCCCACGGGGGCGGCCGCCGCGACGAACCTCACCCCGGACGGGAGCGGGCTCCTGTACGACGAGGACGGGTTCGTCACCGTCATGCGGACGGGACGGGTCGGGGCCGCCCGCCTGAGCCCGGTGATGCCCTGGGCCTTCTACGGGAAGATGACCGAGGAGGACCTGAGGGCGATCTACGCCTACCTCCGCACGCTGAAGGCGGTCAGGCACGTGGTCAACAACCTCGATCCCCCTACGCCCTGCGCGGTGTGCGGCAGCGAGCACGGGGGCGGGGAGAGAAACCACACCGGTTCACGACGGAGAACGACGGCTCGGCGGCCGAAGACGACGGCTCATCAGCTTTCGGCAACAGCTCGTGGCCGGCTCGTCCGTTCCGCCCGCGCTTCACACTTCTTCATCTCCCCGAAAAACGACGGAAAGGATGAGCCCGCATCTTCTCTGGTGAAGGGCGCCGCCCGAGGCCCTGGGGGCAGAGAAGGAGAGGGAGATGAGCGAGAGCACGAAGGAGACGGCGGGACGCCGGCCGCTCTGGCGGCGGCGGGAGCCGTGGATCGTGGCGGTGGCCGTGGCCGTGCTCGGGGCGGGCGTGGTCGCGGTGCCGACGGTCATGGCCTTCCGCGGGCTGGGGGGTCACGGTGGCCACGGCCTCGGTCACGGCATGATGCAGGACCCGGAGCAGGCGAAGGCCCGCGCCGCGCTCGCGGTGGAGTGGGCGTTCCGGGCGGTCGATGCGACCGAGGAGCAGAAGGAGGAAGGACGGGTCGTGATCGAGCACCTCGTGGACCGGCTGGTTCCCCTGCGGGAGCGGCACCTCGCGCACCGCGAGGCGGTGGCCCGGGAGCTCGTGAAGCCGCAGATCGACCGGGCCGCGCTCGAGCGGCTTCGTGATGAGGGAATGGCGATGGCGGACGAGGCCTCGCGCGTCGTGGTCGACGGAGTGGCGGACCTGGCCGAGGTGCTGAGTCCCCGGCAGCGGGCCGAGCTTCTCGAGCTGGCGCACCGCTTCCACGGGGGCGGATACCCGCCACTCGACTGAGGAGAAGGCCGCTTCACCGGCCACGCTCCTGCGGGCGGGGGAAGCCCCGCCCGCTTCGCTGCTAGGATGGCCGCGTCATGGCCGAGCGCCTGCTGATGATCGAGGACGACGCCGCGCTGGCCCAGCTCGTCCGCGACTACCTCGCCCCCTTCGGTTTCGACGTCACGTCGGCGGGGACGGCGGCCGAGGGCCTGCGGCGGGTGGGGGACGAGACCTTCGACGCCGTGCTGCTCGACGTGATGCTCCCCGACCTCGACGGCTTCGAGGTCTGTCGGCGTATCCGCTCCTCCTCGGACGTGCCGGTCCTGATGCTGACCGCCCGCGGCGACGACGAGGACCGCATCGTGGGCCTGGAGATCGGGGCCGACGACTACCTGCCCAAGCCCTTCAATCCCCGCGAGCTGCTGGCCCGGATCCGGGCCGTGCTGCGCCGGCGGCGCCCGGCGGCGGGACGGTCGGCGCCGTTGCGGTTCGGACGCCTGGAGATCGACCGCGACGCCCGGGTGGTCCGCGTCGACGGCGCGGAGAAGCCCATGACCGGGTACCAGCTCGACCTCCTCCTGGCCCTGGCCGAGTCGGCGGGTCGGGTCCTGAGCCGTGAGGCCCTCATGACCCGGGTCCGGGGCGACGCCCTCGAGGTTTTCGACCGGTCCATCGACGTCCACGTCTCGCGCCTGCGGGCGGCGATCGAGGACGACCCCCGGCACCCCCGGAGGATCCTCACCGTGCGCGGGGCGGGCTACGTCTTCGCGAAGAAGCAGGACGAGGACTGATGCGCCGCCTGGCCTTCCAGATCTTCCTGACCGTCATCGGCGTCCTCCTGATCTTCACCCTCCTGGTCTCCGTGGTGTGGGTGGTCCACCCCGCCGAGACCTGGGAGCGCAGCCTCATGGACGCCCTGGGCACGACCACCGCCGAGCTCCTCCCCGGACCGGACGCCCCCGCCGACGAGCTGCAGGCGCGGGTGGAGCGCCTCGCCGCCCGGCTGGAGGTCGACATCGGCGTCTTCGACGCCGGCGGGACGCGTCTGGCCGGCTCCGGGGGCCGCGTCCCGCCTCCCGGGCCCCGAAGTACCCGACGCGACTGGCTGCGTCACCGCGGCCGGGACGTGTCGATCATCCTCGACCTTCCCGACGGAAGGGTCTTCGTGGCCCGCCGCCGGCACCCTGCGGGGCAGGGCGCCCTGGCCTTCCTGGTCTCTCTCTCGTTGCTGGCGGTGGCGGTCGCGCTCGGGGCCTGGCCGCTGGTGCGGCGTCTCACGCGGCGTCTCGAGCGGCTGCGCCGGCGCGTGGAGGACCTGGGCGGCGGTGACCTGAAGGCCCGCGCCCCGGTCGAGGGGCGGGACGAGGTGGCGGACCTGGCTCGCAGCTTCAACCGGGCCGCCGACCGGATCGAGCGCCTCGTTGAGACCCAGCGCCGGGTGCTGATCCACGCCTCTCACGAGCTGCGGTCGCCCCTGGCTCGGCTGCGCCTGTCCCTCGAGATGATGCCCGGGACCGACGACCAGCGGCAGCGGGTGGTCCGGGACCTCACCGAGCTGGACGGGATCATCGACGAGATCCTGGAGGCCAGCCGTCTCGAGGCGGCCGAGGACCTCTCCCGGGTCGAGCCGGTCGATCTCCTGGCCCTCGTGGCCGAGGAAGGGGCTCGGACCGGGGCCGAGGTGGGTGGGGAGGCCATCGAGGTCGAGGGTGACCCCCGCCTCCTGCGCCGCCTCGTCCGCAATCTCCTCGAGAACGCCCGTCGGCACGGGGGCGCCGGCCCCGTCGAGGCCGGGGTCGAGCGAGGAGAGGACGCCCGCGTCCGCCTGCGCGTCCTCGACCGCGGGCCCGGCATCCCCGACGAGGATCGCGACCGGGTCTTCGAGCCGTTTCACCGTCCCGCCGGTCGCCCGGAGACCGGCGAAGGCTACGGCCTCGGCCTCGCCCTCGTCCGCCAGATCGCCCGCGCCCACGGCGGCGAGGCCCGCTGCCTCCCCCGCGACGGCGGGGGCACGGTGTTCGAGGTGGAGCTCGGCATCCGAAGGGAGGGAAGTTGACAAATGATCTCGCACTCCATCTGGTCTACGCCTTTCGGAGCGACAGCCCCGATCACGCCCGGTACCGCGAATGGCTGGACGGCGTCGTCAACGGGTCCCCGGCCTGCGTTGGCGCCGGCCCTTCTGAGCCCTCGGCGGGAATCGCTCGGGCCTGGGTCGGCGCCATGACCCCGATGGCGACGTCGGCCGCTCGCTTGCGGGTGAGCCGAGCCGGCGAAAGACCTCCGCCGCCTCGTCGTCGTCATTCGGCAGGCACTGATCGCCTCCCGTTTCTCGACCGTCGTGTGCGCCCCCGTGTTCTCTCGCCCGAGACTCGGCATCCGATTTCCTCCGACTCCGGCTGGGGAGTCCGCTAGAATGGGGCCACGGCACGTTCATGATCTGGATGCCCTGGTTGGTGGCCTTGACCGCGCTCTTCTGCCGCCCGGCTCCTGAACCCGACGACGCGACCCGCGCCCGGGAGCGCGAGGAGATGGTGGCCCAGCAGATCGCCGCCCGCGGCGTGCGCGACAAGCACACACTCGCCGCCATGCAGGCGGTCCCGCGCCACCTCTTCGTCCCCGAGGAGTTCGCCTCCCAGGCCTACGCCGACCACCCGCTCCCCATCGGCCACGGGCAGACCATCTCCCAGCCCTACATCGTGGCGTTCATGACCGAGGCCCTCCACCTCGACGGCGACGAGACGGTGCTGGAGGTGGGCACGGGGTCCGGGTATCAGGCCGCGGTCCTGGCCGAGATCGTCGATCGCGTCTACTCCATCGAGATCGTGGCCCCTCTGGCCGAAGAGGCTGGTGAGGTCCTGAAGCGCCTCGGCTACACCAACGTCGAGGTGCGGGCCGGCGACGGCTATCAGGGCTGGCCGGAGGCGGCGCCGTTCGACGCCATCATCGTGACCGCGGCCGCCCCCCGGATCCCGGAGCCCCTCAAGGAGCAGCTCCGCGACGGGGGGCGGCTGATCCTCCCCGTCGGTGACGCGTGGCAGGAGCTGGTGGTGGTGACGCGCCGCAGCGATCGCTTCGAAGAAAAGAACGTCCTGCCCGTGCGCTTCGTGCCCATGACCGGCGAGGTACGACACTAGCCCGGGACCACCGGGCGAGGCCGCGGTGCCGGGGGCCGTGCCGGGCCCCGACCCCTGGAGGTGAGCGTGGAAGCAGTGGCGGTCCTGGTCTTCGGCAGCCTGCTCCTCTTCGTGATCGCCGCTCCCGTCCTCGCGCTGGTGGCCCTGGCTCGGGTCTCTCGGGTCGAGAGGCGCCTGGAGGACGTCGACGCCCGCCTCGCCCGTCTGGTGCGGGGAGTGGGGCGGACCGGGTCGCCGGCGTCGGCTCCGGCAGAGACGCCCGAGCCAGTGCGCCCGCGGCCGTCGCCGCCCGCGTCCGCCCCGCCCGCGCCCATCGCCCCGATCGTCGGTGCGTCCTTGGAGCCCCCGGCCGAGCCCCCGGTCTTGACGCCCTCCGCCCTCATCCCGCCGCCGGCGGCGCCCGAAGCGGCCGCGCACCGCGAGACGCGACCCTCGACGGTGCGTCGTCCCGCACCCGCCCGCCGGACCCCCTCGGTCGACTTCGCCACGAACCTCGGGCCGAAGATCCTGGTGGGGGCCGGCGGCCTCGCGGTCGTGGTCTTCCTCGGCTTCTTCGTTCGCTACGCCTGGGAGAACAACTGGGTCGGCCCCGCCGGGCGGGTCCTGTCGGGCTCGGTCTTCAGCCTCGGCCTGGTGGCCGCCGGCCTGCGCTTCGTCCGGGGCGTCTACCGCCCCCTGGGGCAGGGGCTCGCCGCCGCCGGCTTCGCCGGTCTCTACGTTTCGGCCTACGCCGCCCACGGTTTCTACGACCTGGTCCCCCGAATACTGTCCGGCACGGTGATGGTGGTGGTGACGGCGTGCGCGGTGGCGGTCGCCGATCGCCTTCGGACCCGTCTCCTGGCCACCCTCGCCTGGGTCGGCGGCTACCTCACCCCGGTCCTGCTGTCGACCGGTGAGGACAAGGCCGAGACCCTGTTCGCCTACCTCCTCCTCCTGGGGGCGGGGGCGGTCTGGCTGGACCGGCGCAAGCCCTGGCCCGAGACCCTTCCCCTCGCGTTCCTGGGCACGGCGATCCTCTACCTGGGCTGGTACGCCTCCCACTTCCGGCCGGAGCGCTTCGAGGTGGCGGCGGTGGGGCTCGTTCTCTTCACCGCGCTCTTCGGTCTCGGGGCGGCCCGCAAGGAGCGGGGCCCGGGTCTTGCCGCGGTCCTGGCCGCCGCCGCCGTGGGGCTCGCCCTCCTGGGCGCCGACGCGGATCGTCCCGAGATCCTCCTCCCCCTCTCCCTCGTCCTCGCCGGAGTGGGTCTCCGGGCCGCCGCGCCCCTCGGCACCGGCGTGGCCCTGGCCGCGAGCCTCGCGGCGGGTCTGCCCTTCCTCGCCTGGGCCGTCGAGCACTACGACGCGGACGCCTTTGGCCTGGCCGCGGCGTGGGTGGTGGGCGGGGGGGCGTTGCTGGTTCTCGGCACCCCCGCGCCGGTGCGCGGGACCCTCTTCTCGGGATCCGCGCTCGTGGCCGGAGGCGTGGCCGCGGCCGCCATGGCCGGGGAGACCGACCGGCCGACCGCCCTCGTCTTCCTCCTGGTGGCCCAGGCGGGCCTGGCCGTCCTGGCCCGCCGGCGGTGGGGCTGGGCGGAGACCGTGGGCGTGGCCCTGGGGGCCCTGGCCGTCTTCGCCTGGTGGGACGCGTTCTTCGAAGGCGGCCGCACCGGCGACCTCGTGATGCTGGGGTTGGTCGTGGCCGCCGCCTACGCCGTGCCGGTGGCCGTCCGCGGGCTGGCTCGCGGTGTCTCCCTCGGAGTCGCCGACGGCGTGACCCAGATCGTGGCCGCCGCCCTCGCGTGGCTCGCCCTCGACCACGCCCTCGGCGTCGCCGCCCCCGGACTCCGGGGGCCGGCCGCCGCCGGGCTCGCCGCCCTGCACCTGGCCCTGGGCCTCGCCGCCCGCCGCGTGCCGGGACAGACGCTCTGGGCCCGGGTCACCCTGTCCCTGGCCGCGGTGTTCCTCACCCTGGCCATCCCCGTCCAGCTCGGGCTGTTCGGCATCACCCTGGCCTGGGCCTTCGAGGCCCTCGTCCTCCTCTGGCTGGGCGTGCATCACGACTCGCGCCTCGCGCGCATCGGGGGCTACCTCGTCTTGTTCCTCGCCGTAGCCCGGCTGGCGGGCCGACACCTCCCGCTCCACGACGGCGCCTTCACCCCGGTCCTGAACCCGGTGTTCGGGACGTGGCTTCTGGTGATCGCCGCGGTGGCCCTCGCCCGTCGGCTCTCCGCCCCGTCCCGGGAGAAGGGAGAGACCCTCGACCAGGTGGCGGGCTTCGTGCTCGGCCCCCTCGGCCTCGCCCTGCTCTTCGGCCTCCTCAGCGCCGAGACGCAGTCGGTGTTCGACGAGAAGCGGCGCGTGGCCCGCCTCGCCGGCGACGAGGCCACGGTCCTGGCGGCGCGGCGACAGGCCGGCCTGGCCCTCTCGGTGCTGTGGACCGCCTTCGCCACCGGGCTCCTGGCCTCGGGACTCGCGCTCCGGTCGCGCGCCCTCTTCTACACCGCGTACGCGCTGTTCGGGGTGACCGCTCTCAAGGTGGTGATGGTGGATCTCGCTACGCTGCCGACTCTCTATCGGATGCTCTCGTTCCTGGTCCTGGGCGTCCTGCTCCTCGCCGGGGCCTGGCTGAACCTGCGCTTCCGGGAGCGCCTGATGGGGCCGGAGGACGACGCGTGAGGCGGCTGGCCCTGCTGCTCCTCGTCACCCCGGCCCTCGCGTGCGCACCGGCCTCCGAGACGGGGTCGGTCCCGCCACCGGCCTTCGAGCGCGCCGTCGAGGTCCCGGCCCCGGGTCTCGTGGCCGTGCGCCTGGACCGCCACGTGTACGAGGCGGCCCGCGCCGACCTCGGGGACCTGAGGATCCGTGACCGTCACGGCGATGCCGTCCCGCATCTCCTCGACGACGGCCGCGGCCCCGCTCACCCCGAGAAGCGGCCCCGGATGAGGAACCGGGGACACCGGCCCGACCGGTCGGCCACGGTGGTCCTGGACTTCGGGGAGCGCTTCGAGAAGGACCGCCTCGTGCTCCGCACCAACGGCCGGAACTTCCGGCGCCGGGTGACGGTCGAGGGAGGGGACGACGGCGCGGCCTGGACGACCCTGGTGGACGATGCCTGGGTGTTCGCGGTGCCCGGGCCCGAGACCGTGCACGTCGAGGACGTGACCCTGCCCGTGAACGACTTCCCGTTGCTGCGGGTGACGGTGGAGCCGGGCGCCCGGGAGCGCCTGCGAGTCGAGATCCTCGAGGCCTGGGTCCCGGCGGGGGGGCGCGGCCCGCGCCACGAGGACACCCTCTCGCCCGGCTGGAGCCGGGCGGCCGAGGCGCGCCCCGGGGAGACGTGGCTGACCCTCGACCTGGGAGCGAGACACCAGCCCTTCGAGGCCGTCGTCCTGGAGGTGGAGGACGAGCGGTTCTTCCGCGAGGTGCGGACCGAGGTCCGGCGAGACGTCGAGCCGGCGCCGCGGGACCAGCGGGCGTTGGCGCACCCCTTGGCGTGGGACCCGCTGGGGCAGGGCACGGTCTACCGCCTCGACCCAGAGCGGGAGAACCTCCGTATCGACGCCCGGGGCCGGGCCCGGGCCCTGCGGGTGCGGGTCCTGAACGGCGACGACCGGCCCCTCGTCTTCGAGAGGGTGACCGTCCGGGTGCCGGTGGAGCGCCTCCTTTTCGAGGCGGAGCGAGAAGGCGAGTACCGCCTCACGTATGGGGCCGCCGATCTCCAGGCACCGGAGTACGATCTCGCTCGGACGCTCGAGGCGGCGGCGGAAGCCCCCTGGGCCGAGCTGGGCCCGCCCGTCCGCATCGAGATCGAGGCGGACGTCCTGCCCTGGACCGAGCGTCACCCCGCGCTCCTGTGGGTGGGCCTCCTCGTGGTGGTGGCCGCCCTCGGTACCCTCACCTGGCGCGTGCTCCGATCGGTTTGATGCCCGAGGGACGGGGTGTCCAGGGGCGTCAGCTCAAGCAGGGGGCTCCGCTGGCTCCCGCCGCTCCCGGTGGACGAGGAACGCCAGAGCTCCCGCGGTGAGGAGGGCGAGCAGGGCCCCCGGCCCCAGCCAGCGCGAGCGGAAGCGGAGCTCGACCCGGTGCGCTCCGGCGGGCACCTCGACCGCGCGCATCCAGGCGTTGGCGGGAACGCACGGGGCGGGGTCGGCGTCGACGAGCGCGGTCCAGCCCGGGTACCAGGCCTCGGCCAGGACGAGCAGCGCCGGCGCCGGCGCCTCGGTCTCCAGCACCACGCGCTCCGGATCGAAGGAGACGATCTGGACGTGGGCGGCCGGCTCGCCGCTCGTCTCCGCGGAGGAGGCGAGCCCCAGTTCGGTCTCCACGAGAGCGATCCGGTGGACGTCGTGTCCCGCCGCCATGGCCGCGACCGCCTCGCGCCAGTCCTCCACCCGCCGGACCGCCGGCACGAGCCAGGCCCGCGGGTCGGCCTCGACCGGCGCCCGGAGGACGACATGGCCGTCGTCGGGGTTCCAGCCGGCCACGATGTTCATGGAGTCGTAGGGAAAGGGCCCGAACTCGTAGATGCGGCGCGAAGGATAGGTGTTCTCGTCGAGCGACGGAATCAGCCCGAGGTCCTCGTGCAGGAAGACCCAGACGCGCTCCAGGGTGAGCGCGTTGTACCCGGCGATGTCCGCCCACTTGTAGAGGAGACCTGCGTTCTGACGCACGACCCAGGGCGGCAGCGCCGTCCGGGGCGGCACACCGCTGGCCTCGTAGAGCCCGGCGTCGAGGAGGGCCGCGAAGACCGGGCGCTCCCCCGCGGTGGACACCGGGAAGTGCCACGCGCGCCGGGCCGCCCCGGTGGCGAGCCCCAGCTCGGCGAGGACCACGACGGCGAGCGCCACCCGGGCGGCCCGCTTCCCGCGTCCGGATCGCAGCCGGAGGGTGGCGGCGGCGAGGGCGGCGATCCCGGCGGCGAGGACGAGCCGGGTCAGCGGAAAGGGCTCCTGCGCCGCCTCCGGCGCGGGGGCGCTCAGGCGGAAGAGCAGGGGGCCGGCCACGGCCAGGGCGACGCCCATGCCCAGGGCCGCCGCCGCTCGACGCGGGGGAGCCGCCCGCGACAGGAACATCCCGGCGCCGAGGATCAAGGCGAACGTCACCAGCAGGGCCGCCCGTGAGTGGATGTGGAAGCTCGAGAGCCCCGGGACGAGATGGTAGAGGAGCACGAAGGCCGGGGTCCGCGTGCCGGCGGCCACGAGGGCGCCGGCCAGGCCGGCCACGGCCAACCCGCGGACGTTGCGGTCGCGGAGACGGAGCAGGCCGGCGACGCCGGCCACGGCCGGCAGGAGCCCGGCGTAGAGGTTGACCTCCCACGGGAAGACCCGCCGCCCTCCGTCCGGCAGGGTCAACGAGGTCCACTGCCACCACTCCTCGGTCCCGCCGCTGGCGAAGACCACCGACGGCGAGGCCCGGTTGCCCTCGGAGGCCAGCTCCAGGAAGGGCAGGAGCATCGGCCCGGCGAGGGCCAGGGCGGCGGCCAGGGCCAGGGCCAGGCCTCCGACACCGATCGCGGCCGCGCGGAGGGGTCGCCCGCCGGGTGGCAGCGCCCGGCCCAGCAGGAACGCGCCCAGCCCGAGCCAGGTGACCCACGCGATCTGGGGGTGGCCACAGACCAGCTGGAGGGCCAGCGTTGCCGAGAGGGCGGCGAGGCGAGCGAAGGAGAAGGCGTCCTGCAGCCGGAGGCCGAGGAGGAAGAGAAGGGGCACGTAGCACGTGGCGTGAGCGTAGGGGACCTGTCCCACCGAGAGGCGGGCCACCAGGGGCGCGCTCCACAGGAAGCAGGCCGCCGTCAGCCACGCCGCCCACCGCTCCATCCCGAGCGCTCGACCGAGGGCCAGCATGCCGAGGAGGCCGAGGACGTAGTGGGCGAGCGTCAGGAGGAGGAGGGCGGTGGACGGGTCGGCCGCGAGGTAGAGAAGGTTCGGCGGATACAAGACCGCCGTCTCGGTGTCGGCGAGAAACGGTCGGCCCAGGCCGACGTAGGGATTCCAGAGGGGAAGCCGCCCCCCGCGAAGGGCCTCGGCGGCGTGGACCTTGTTCGGCAGATGGAGCCGGACCCAGTCCGTCCCTTCGAAGAACGTCGGGGGGAGCAGGTAGGCGAAGGCCACCAGCACCACACAGGCGGCGGCGGCGAGGAGGGCTTCGCGCCGAGCCGAAACCGAAGGCCTCACCGGCGACCCCGGCGCGCCGCCTCGAGGAGGGCGTCGAGGGTCGGGCGATGCTCGGGTCGCACGCGACGGAGCGCGGCACTGGACCGGCGGAGCCCCTCGCGGCGGGCGATGGCCGCGTAGGCCGCGGCGCACGATGGGATGAGGGCCGGGTCCTCGGCGGCCGCTCGGGCCAGCGCCGGGACCAGGCTCGCGTTGCCGACGCGGGCCGCCGCCTCGAGCAGCCGGGGTGTCACACCCGGCGGATGGCGGGCGATGAGCTCACGGAGGTCGTGAAGGGCGACGGCGCTGTCGAGGGCGGCGAGGGCGGAGTGGAGGGTCGCCCGCGTCTCCAGGTCGCCCGCCGTCTCCCCGCCGGGGGGCGTGGCCCCGGAGGCCCGTCTCAGGGCCCGGGACAGGACGGGAATCGAGGCAGCGCCTCCGACGGCCCCGAGGACGGCGGCCAGGGCCTGGACCGACTGCGGGTCCTCCGCCCTCTGGAGAGCCTCGTGCAGCTTCTCCAGGGGAACGGCCCCGGCCCGACCCAGACGCTCGGCCACCTCGAGAGCCTCGTCCCCGCGCACCTCCCCTCGCGCCAGGCGATCGACGAGGTCCAGTGGCCCCCGGGGCGAAGAGGCGTGGCGCTCAGGGGGTCTGTCCAGCTCGGCCGCCCGGGCAGCGACGGCCGGGTCGCGCGAGGTGGCCAGACGACGGACGAGGGGCCTGGACGCGGATCGCGGGAGGGGGGGCTCGACCCGCAGCAGGTCGTCGAGGATGGCGAGCCGCAGCCTCGTCTCGGCGCCCTCGTCGACCACGGTGTCGACCAGGGGACCCAGGGCCTCGACCATGCCGGCGCCGTGCAGCCGGGCCAGGGCCCGGGCCGCCGCGCGGCGTCGCGAGGGCGCCGCGCGATGGAGGAGGTCGGTCAGCGTGACGAGGGCCGCACGATCGGGCCTCTGGCCGGCGATCTCGATGGCGCGGAGGGCCACGGCCTGGCTCGGATCACCGGTGAGCCTCAGGAGCGCGGGCAGGGCCCCCCGGTCCTCCACCCGCTCCAGCACGTCGAGGGCGGCGAGGCGTGTCTCGGCGGAGGCGCCCTCGAGTGAGGCGAGCAGCGGCTCCACGACGCGGGGCCCGATGAGGGTGAGCTGGGCGACCGCGGAGTCGCGCTCCGCCGTCCGCTCGCTCGCGAGCTGCTCGAGGAGGGCGCGGATTCGCCCGGCTCGGGATGGTACGATCGGCATTGATGGCTCTCTTCCGCCTCTATTGTCGCCTCCTGGCCGGGGCGGCGCTTCTCCTCGCCGCCTCGCCGGCCGTCGCCGCCCCCGGCCGGGCCGCGCTCACCCTCCCCTCGGGACGCGTCCTCGAGGTCGAGGTGATGGTGACCGACCAGGATCGTGCGATGGGGCTCATGTTCCGCCCGTCGCTGCCCGAAGACAAGGGGATGCTGTTCCTCTTCGAGCGGGCCGACTTCCACGGCATCTGGATGAAGAACTGCCGCTTCCCGATCGACATCCTGTGGCTGGACGAGGACCACCGCATCGTCCACGTCGCGGAGGACGTCCCCCCCTGCCAGGCCGATCCCTGCCCGGTGTACGAGCCCCTGCGCCGGGCCCGGTTCGTGCTCGAGCTGAACGCGGGCCAGGCGCGTCGGGAGGGAGCCGCCGTCGGGGCGACGGTCAGCTTCCAGCTTCCGCGCTGACCGCGTCCTCCTCGTCCTCCTCGTCGCGCCTGCGGTCGCGCCCGAACACCCAGGCGATCAGCACGCCCAGGAGGTAGAGACCGACCATGGGGCCGGCGAGGGCAGTCTGGGTCACGACGTCCGCGCTCGGGGTGACGATGGCGGCGACGACGAAGGACCCGAGGATGGCCCACTTCCAGCCCCTGAGGAGCATGCCCGCGGTGACCAGCCCGATCCGGGACAGGACGAAGATCACGACCGGGATCTGGAACACCGCCCCCAGGCCGAGGAGAAACCACGAGTAGAAGGACCAGTACTCGCCGATCCGCGGCAGGAAGCGCATGTCGGGACCCGCGAAGCCCCAGAGGAACTTGAAGGTCAGGGGGAAGAGGACGAAGTGCCCGAAAACCGCGCCCGCGGTGAAGAAGAACGATCCCATGCCGATGAACGGGATGGCCCACAGCTTCTCGTGGCGGTAGAGCCCGGGGGAGATGAAGGCCCAGATCTCCCAGAGGATGAACGGGAGAGCCACGAAGATGCCCACGAAGAAGGACATCTTCATATAGAGGAAGAACGCCTCTGCGGGGCTGGTGTAGATGAACTGGTCGGAGAACCCCGCCCGCCGCAGCGGCTGGGTCAGGAAGTGGAAGAGCTGCTCGTGGAATCCCCAGCACGCCGCGAAGCCCCCGGCGAGGTAGAGGGCGCTGCGCACCAGCCGCGACCGGAGTTCCTCGAGGTGCTCGAGGAACGTCATCTTGTCGGGATGGGCGCGCGACATCGGGCGCAGGGGCGTGGTCCTGCCCTACTTCTGCTCTTCGGCCGAGGCGGCCGGAGCCGGGGGCTGGCGGCTCACCGTCGCCGGCGGCGCCTCGGGGGCGGGGGTCATCCCGGAGGTCCCGTCGTCGGAGGGCTCCGGAGCCTTCGGGGAGGACTCCGTCGCGGGCGTCGGCGACGACTTCGAGGCGTCCGGGCCGAGATCGGGGCCGCTCGCCGCCGCCGAGGCCTTCGGTTCGGCCTCCGCCGCCGAAGAGGCGGCCGCCCCGTCCGCCGCGGCCACGGCCGCCGCTGTCGACGTGGACGGGGGCTTCGCCTTCACCGGCTTCACCTTCGGCGCCTCGATCCGCATCGACTCCTTGATCTTCTCCGACTCCACCTCGCTCTCGATGGTGCTGCGGAACTCGTTCGAGGCGCGGCGAAACTCACTCATCATCCGCCCCAGGCTCTTGCCGATGTCCGGCAGCTTGCGTGGGCCGAAGACGATGAGGGCGACGACGAAGATGAGGAAGAGCTCGGGGCCGCCGAGGGTACCGAACATGATCTGACCTGGCCTTTCCCGCCCAGTCTATCACCCCGCGGGAGCGTTGACACCCATGGGTCCGGGACCTACAGTGGGGCCATGGCGGGATCATGGCGTGCGGCGGCGGCGGCGCTCTTCCTGGCCGTCGCCACCCCGGCGACGGCGGAGATCCCGGTCGTGGAGCTGGACGGGGTGGTTCACGCCATCACCGCCGCCCACGTGGTGCAGGCCATCGACCGGGCCGACGCCGAGGGGGCGCCCCTCGTGGTCATTCGCCTCGACACCCCCGGCGGGCTCGACACCTCCATGCGGCAGATCGTGGACCACATGCTGAACTGCCGCACCCCGGTGGCCGTCTGGGTCGGTCCCTCCGGGGCCCGGGCCGCCTCCGCCGGCTTCATCATTCTCGTCGCCGCCGACGTCGCGGCCATGGCCCCCGGCACCAACACCGGGGCCGCCCACCCCGTCTCGGGGCTGGGCAAGATGGACGAGGTGATGTCGGAGAAGGTCACCTCCGACGCCGCCGCCTACATCCGGGGCAAGGCGGAGCGCCGCGGGCGCAACGCGGAGATGGCGGAGAAGGCGGTCGTGGAGAGCCGGTCCTTCACCGAGACCGAGGCCCTCGAGCTGGGGCTGATCGACCTCGTGGCGAAGGACGTTCCCGACCTGCTCGCGCAGCTCGAGGGGCGGGAGGTGACCCGGTTCGACGGAACCAGGGTCACGCTGCGCCTGGAGGGCCAGGCGACGCGGGACGTGAGGATGGACTGGCGTCAGGCGATCCTCTCCTTCGTCGCCACGCCGGAGATCCTGTTTCTCCTCCTGCTGGGCGCCTTGGCCGGCCTCGGCACCGAGATCAGCCACCCCGGGCTCATCTTCCCCGGAGTCCTCGGTGTGCTGTGCCTCATCCTGTTCCTCTTCGCCAGCCAGATCATCCCCGTCAACTGGGCGGGGGTCCTGCTGATCATCCTCGCCATCGTCCTGTTCATCGCCGAGGTCAAGGTCACGTCGTATGGCCTATTGACGGTGGGGGGGCTGGTGGCCATGATCCTCGGTGCCATGATGCTCATCGATTCCAGCCTGCCCGAGCTCCGGATCAGCCCCTGGACCCTCGTCCCCATCGTCCTCGTCTTCGCGGCCTTCACCCTCGCCCTCGTGCGGCTGGTCGTCCAGGCCCAGCTGCGCCAGCCCCGAACCGGGATGGAGGGCCTGGTGGGACAGACGGGGGAGGCGGTCACCGACCTGGCCCCGGAGGGGTGGGTCCAGGTGCAGGGAGAGCGCTGGCTTGCGCGGGCGGAGGAGCCGGTGGCGCAGGGCGAGGCGATCCAGGTCGTGTCCGGAGAAGGTCTTCGCTTGCGGGTCCGAAAGGGGGCATGATGCAGCCGCTTCTGTTCGTCGTCGTCGCCGTGGTCTTCTGGCTCCTGCTGTCGGTCAAGGTCCTCAACGAGTACGAGCGGGGCGTCGTCTTCCGCCTCGGCAAGGTGCTGCCCAAGCCCAAGGGCCCCGGGCTCATCATCGTGGCCTGGCCCATCGACCGGATGGTGCGGGTGTCGCTCCGCACCGTGGTCCTCGACGTCCCTCCCCAGGACGTCATCACCCAGGACAACGTCACGGTCAAGGTGAACGCCGTCGTCTACTTCCGGGTGATGGATCCCCTGGCCGCGGTGATCCAGGTGGAGAACTTCCTCTTCGCCACGAGCCAGGAGGCGCAGACGACCCTGCGGAGCATCCTCGGTCAGGCCAGCCTCGACGAGCTGCTCTCGGAGCGCGAGCGCCTCGGGCAGATGATCCAGGAGGTGATCGACCAGCACACCGACCCCTGGGGGGTCAAGGTCACCCAGGTGGCGGTCAAGACCGTGGATCTGCCCCAGGAGATGCAGCGGGCCATGGCCAAGCAGGCCGAGTCCGAGCGCGAGAAGCGGGCCAAGATCATCCACGCCTCGGGCGAGCTCGAGGCCTCCAAGCATCTCGCGGAGGCGGCGAGCGCTCTGAGCGCGCAGCCGGCCTCGCTGCACCTGCGCTACCTGCAGACCCTCGTCGAGATCTCGGCCGAGAAGAACTCGACCATCCTCTTCCCGGTGCCCATCGACTGGATGAAGGCGCTCATGGGAGAGAAGTAGGGCCCGCGAATGAGCGAGAGCGGGCCCCGGTCGGAGGACGAGGGTCTCATCCTCCGGGGCCGGATCGAGGACACCAGCGTTCCCGAGCTCCTGCGCTCCGTCCTCGGAAGCGGCGAGACCGGCGTCCTCACCTTCCGGAGGGGGGGCATCACCAAGAGCGTCTACCTCCACATGGGACGGGTCACCTACGCCCGCAGCTCCGATCCGGACGAGCGCCTCGGGGAGAACCTGCTCCTGCGGGGGAAGATTTCCATCCGCGAGTACGTCGAGGCCTCGAAGCTCATCGCTCCCGGACGGCGGCTGGGCACCATACTGATCGAGCTCGGGGTCCTCGATCCCGAGGACCTGGTGGGGGCGCTCGAGCACCACGTCAAGGAGATCCTCCTCGACGTCTTCACCTGGACGACGGGGGAGTACGAGCTCGTCATGACCGAGCCCGGCGCCGACGACGTGGTGGCGGTCAACGTGTCCACCGAGTCCCTGATCCTCGCCGGCATCCGACGCATCCGGGCCTGGAGCCGCGTCTACAGGGGGATCGGAGGGGATCTCGAGGCGGTGCCGGTTCCCACGGGAAACACCGAGCCGCTCCTGCGCCTCGAGCTGACCGAGGAGGAGCAGGAGGTCCTCACCCAGGTCAACGGCCGGGCCACCGTCGAGCAGATCTGCCAGGTCTCCTACCTCTCCAACGTCGAGACCTGCCGCATCCTGTGGGCCTTGATGGTGCTCGGGGTGGTGCGGCGGGGTCAGCCCGGGGAGGCGGCGGCGCGCGCGGAGAAGGCGGCGGAGCGGGAGGAGGAGCTCGACCTCGAGGGCGTGGTCGAGACCTTCAACCAGATGCTGAGCCGAGTGTACGTCTTCCTGCAGGGCCGGCTGGGGCCCGAGGTGGACGCCTTCATGGACGAGGCCCTCGACCGGGTCAACGTCCAGTACGAGTCGCTGTTCTACGGGATCGACCTGAAGCAGTACGGGCGGGCGGACTACGACCAGCTGCTCGCCAACGTGGCCGATCTGGCCCCGGCCGAGCGGCGGCGGCTGATGCTCGCCGGGCTGAACGAGCTCGTGGCCTCGATCCAGCTCGGGATCAAGCTGCGGCACGGGGCGGAGGAAGGGGCGGTGGTCTCGGGCATAATCAAGGAGGCCTATCGCCGGCTCGGGGTGGCGTGAGCGGCCCTCGGGAAGGGATGGAGAGTTGGCCCAGGACGACTACTATTACGAGATTCAGCTCACCAACAAGCAGCTGGTGTTCTACTTCATGGCCGGCGCCGCCGGCCTCATCCTGAGCTTCCTCGCCGGGGTGATGGTCGGGCGCGGAGTCGACCCCGCCGCCGGGGCCAGCGTGCAGGCGCAGCAGATCGCCGAGGGGGAGATCGTCTCGGAGCAGCCCGCCACCACTCCGACACCCTCCGAGTACAGCTACCCCCGGACGCTCGAGGCCGAACGACCGGTCGCGGCTCTCGAGCGCCCCCGCCCGGCCACCACGACCACCACCCCCCCACCCCCGGCGGCCACGCCCACTCCCAGGCCCGCTGCGGCGAAACCCGCCCCCACCCCGACACCTCCACCCAGGCCCCAGCCCACCCCGATCCGCGCCGCCCCCGCGCTGCCTCGGGCGCTCGCCCCGGACGCCGCCGGGCACGCGGTGCAGGTCGGCGCTTTCAAGGACAAGGCCAGCGCCGACTCGGTCATGAGGGGCTTGAAGGCGAAGGGAATGCCGGCCTACGTGAAGTCCCCCGCGCCCCAGAGCGGGGGGCTCTTCACCGTCCGGGTGGGACCGTACCGCGACCGGGCCGACGCCGACCTCGTCGCCGCGCGGCTGAAGGCGGACCAGTTCAAGCCGTACATCATCAAGCAGTAGACGGTGGGCGCCCACGCCGTGTACCGGGAGGGGAGGCGCCGCTGAAGCTCGACCTCCGCCGTGAGGGGCTGGCCGTTCTCTCGGGGCTGCTCCTCGTCGGCTCCTTCCCGAAGTTCGGCCACGGGGCGGTGGCCTGGGTGGCCCTCGTGCCGCTGCTGGTGGCCCTGCCCGGCACCCGGGGGTGGCGGGCCTTGCGCCTGGGCTACGTGACGGGGGCGGTGTCCGCCCTGGGCCTCCTGTACTGGATCGCCCTGGTGGTGGTGCAGTACGGCGGCATTCCTCTCCCCGTCGGCGTCGCGATCATGGTGGCCCTCTGCCTCGCCTTCGCGGTCTTCCCCTCGATCTTCGCCTGGATCGTGGCTCGCCTCGTGGCGACCTTCGGGACGGCAGGCCTTCTCGCCGCCCCCGTGGTGTGGACGGCGACGGAGCTGCTGCGTTCCCACACCATTTTCGAGTTCCCCTGGTGTCAGCTCGGGTACAGCCAGTACCGCTTCCTGCCGCCCATCCAGATCGCCTCGGTCACCGCCGTCTATGGGGTCTCGTTCCTGCTGGTGGCGTCGTCCGCGCTCGTCGCCTTCGTGGCGATCGAGCCTCGTCGGGGCCATCGCCGGGCCGCGGTCGCCGGGCTGATCGTGATCCTGGCGGGGGCCTGGGGCGGGGGGGCCTGGGCGATGAGCCGGCCCCTGCCCGAGACCGGGCGGCTGAGGGTGGGGCTCGTGCAGGGCGGGATCCGCCAGGAGGACAAGTGGCTGCCGGAGCGGGCCCAGGACAACATCGACCGGCATCTCCGGCTGACCGAGGAGGCGGCGGACCGTGGCGCCCGGCTCGTGGTCTGGCCGGAGTCGGCGGTGCCCTTCCTCTTCGACTCGAGTCTCTCCCTCGCCGCACTGCTCCGGGCCACCGTCGTCACCCGAGACATCTACCTCTTCTTCGGAAACGACGATCGTGTGTCCGACCCGTCCGGGGAGAGCCGGCTCTACGTCGGGGCCAAGCTGCTCACACCGCGAGGGGAGCTCGCCGCGCGGTACCACAAGATCCAGCTCGTCCCCTTCGGCGAGTACGTGCCCCTGCAGCCCCTGTTCACCCTGGGCGGACGCTTCGCGGCCAAGGTCGTCCAGGAGGTCTCCGACTTCAGCCACGGGACCGAGCCGGTGGTGGCCGAGGTCGACGGGCACCGGGTCGGCGGCTACATCTGCTACGAGGCCATCTTCCCCGGCCTGGTGCGGCGCTTCGCCGCGGGGGGGGCGGAGCTCCTGGTCAACATCACCAACGACGCCTGGTACGGCACCACCTCCGCTCCCCATCAGCACCTGGCCATGGCTGCGTTCCGGTCCGTCGAGAACCGTCGCTACATGGTGCGGGCCGCGAATACGGGCATCACCGCGGTGGTGGACCCCTGGGGCCGCATCCTCGAGCCGACCCGGCTGTTCGACCAGACGGTGCTGGTCCGGGACGTTCCCCTCATCGCCGAGAAGACGTTCTACACGCGCCGCGGCGACCTGTTCGCCCAGGCCTGTCTGGCCGTGGCCGCCGCCCTGCTGGCGGTGACCTTCCGGCGCCGCACCGCCCATGCGAGCTAGAATCGACGCGAGGAGACCGCAGTGACTGAAGACCTTTCCCAGCGTTTCGAAGCGCTTGAAGCGAGGGCCGCGGACGTTCGCGGCTATCTTTGAGGAGGCCGCACTCCGCCGAGAGCTGGAAGAGCTCGAGAAGGGGATGGCCGCGGCCAGCTTCTGGAAGGACCAGGGGGCAGCCCAGAAGGTCCTCCAGCGGCGCAAGCGGGTCGAGGCCGACCTCGAGCTCCTGAAGCGGCTGGGCACCCAGGAGGACGACACCCGGGTGCTGGTCGAGTGGCTCGACGGCGGGGAGGACGTGGGGTCGGACCTCGTCGCCGCTCTCCAGGCGTTCGAGGAGACGCTCGAGGCCGCGGAGTTCCAGAAGGTGCTCGGCGGCCCGCACGACCGGGCCAACGCCATCCTCACCATCAACTCCGGGGCCGGAGGGACCGACAGCCAGGATTGGGCGGAGATGCTGCTGCGCATGTACTCCCGTTGGTGCGACCGCCGCGGGTTCAAGAGCGACATCACCGACATCCAGCCCGGGGAGGAAGCGGGGATCAAGAGCGCCACCGTCATCATCCAGGGCGAGTATGCCTACGGGCACCTCGCGGCGGAGGCGGGCGTCCACCGCCTCGTCCGCATCAGCCCCTTCGACTCCAACGCCCGGCGCCAGACCTCCTTCGCCTCCGTCTTCGCCTGGCCCGAGATCGACGACGCCATCGAGATCGACGTGCAGGAGAAGGACCTCCGTGTCGACACCTACCGCTCCAGCGGGGCGGGGGGCCAGCACGTCAACGTGACCGACTCCGCGGTGCGGATCACGCACCTGCCGACCGGGATCGTGGTCTCCTGCCAGAACGAGCGCAGCCAGATCCGGAACCGGGACGTGGCCATGAAGATCCTCAAGGCGCGGCTGTACGAGCTGGAGATGCAGAAGCGGCGCGACAAGCTCGACGCGGTCGAGGCGGGCAAGAAGGACATCGCCTTCGGCAGCCAGATCCGGTCCTACGTGATCCACCCCTACCGGATGGTGAAGGACCACCGCACGAAGCACGAGACGGGGAACGTGGACCGCGTCCTGGACGGCGACATCGACGACTTCATCAAGGCCACCCTGGTGGCCCGGGCCCGGGGCACCCTCGGCGAGGCCGGCTCGGCGGAGGAATGAGCGCCCTCGGGCCCCGGCTCTGCCTCCTCGTCACCGCGGCCGCGTCGGCCACGGCCGGCCTCGCCGGCTGTGGACCGGGAAGCGGCCGCGGGGCCCTCGAGGAGCCGCCCCCGGCGGCCCGGACGAGTGGCGACTCCGGGGCTGCCTGGGAACTCGTCTACGACCTCGAGATCGAGGGCGACGCGGACCTCTTCGTGGTGTCGGCCTCGGAGCAGACGCCCCGGCGCCTGACCCAGGCTCCCGGATACGACGGGATGGCCCGGTTCACGCCGGACGGCCAGCGGATCGTCTTCAGCTCCGAGCGCACCGGTCACTGGCAGCTCTTCGAGATCCCGGCGGAGGGCGGAGAGGCGCGGAGGATCCGGACGAACGCGGCCACCGAGTACCAGGCCGACCCCTCGCCGGACGGGAAGGCCCTCGCCCTCCTGACCAACCTGGACGGACCGGAGCGGCTGGCGATCGCGGACCTCGCGAGCGGCGACCTCCGGGAGCTGGTACGCCACGGCGGCAAGACCATCTTCGGCAACCCGAGCTGGAGCCCCGACGGAGGGCGGATCACGTTCTCCTCGAACTGGCGGATCGGCCATCAGATCTACGTGGTCGAGGTCGACTCGGGCGAGTCCCGCCGCATCTCCCCGCTGACCTCCGGCGGCTGCGAGCCGCGCTTCACTCCCGACGGCCGCCGTGTGTGCTACGTGAGCCGGGGACACCTCGGCTCGACGAGTCGCCTGGTGGCTCACGACCTGGAGACGGGCGAGGAGGAGGTCCTGGTGGACTGGCCCGCGTTGAACTACGACCCCGCCTTCTCGCCCGACGGGAGCGAGATCGCCTTCGCCTCCGACATCTCGGGCAGGTTCGCGGTCTACCGCCAGCGCCTGAGCGACGGCAAGGCCTGGCGCGTGACCCAGGGCCCCGGGGCGGCGCGCTACCCGGACTACCGCCCGCGGCGCTGAGGGAGTGCGTCGCGGCCGCTCACGAGGGCCCGGACACGGTCGACCGGGCACGCGGCTCCGTCCCCGCGACGAAGGCCTCCATGCGCACCCCGGGGGCGCCGGGTGCTCCCGGTCGCCCGTTGTCGCCCATCGGGACGAAGACGATGTTGCCGGGGATGGGGAACTCCTCCACCGGCCGCTCGGCCGTTGCCTCCTTCCAGAAGTCCATCCAGATCGGGAGCGCCGCCACCCCGCCCGTCTGCCCCCGTCCCAGCGAGTGGACCTTCTCGTCGAAGCCCACCCAGACACCCGCAGCCAGGTCCGGCTCGTATCCGAGGAACCAGGCGTCGGTGAAGTCGTTGGTCGTGCCCGTCTTGCCGGCGATGGGCCGGCCCAGGCGCCGCGCCCGGGCGGCGGTCCCGCGCTCCACCACGCCGCGCAGCAGGCTGGTGATGATGTAGGCGGTGTCGGCGCGGATGGCATCGCTCGCCCGTGGGTGGGTCTCCTCCAGGAGGTTCCCCTCCCGATCCTCGATCCGCTCGATCAGGTAGGGCTTCATGCGGAGTCCCTGGTTGGCGAAGGCGGCGAAGGCGGCGACCATCTCCTCGAGCGTGGCCTCGCCCGCCCCGAGGGCGATGGGGAGGTAGGGCGGCAGGTCCCCGGAGAGGCCGAGGCGATGGGCGTACTCGATGCCGACGTCGATGCCGACGGCCTGGAGCGTCTTCACCGCGGGGACGTTGCGGCTCTGCTCGACGGCGCGGCGCAGGCTGATGGGACCCATGTAGGAGAGGTCGTAGTTCCTCGGCGCCCACACCGACTTGTCCCAGGGGTTGGTGATGCGCAGGGGGGCGTCCACGATCGTCGTGGAGGGGGTCCAGCCCAGCGTCTCGAGGGCCGCGGCGTAGACGATCGGCTTGAAGGCGGACCCGACCTGGCGGCGGGCCTGGGTCGCCCGGTTGAACTCGCTGCGCTCGAAGTCGTAGCCGCCGACCATGACCCTGACGGCCCCGGACCGCACGTCCATGGCCAGCAGCGCCCCTTCCACCTCCGGCTCCGGCTCCAGGCGGAGCCGGGCCATGGCCTTCTCGCCCTCCTCGGGGAGAGAGACGACCCGGAAGGGAGCCACCGTCCCCCGGGGCAGCACCTGATCCACCGGACCTCGCTTCGTCCAGCCGATGTCGTCGGAGCCCACCCGGGCCCGGTACCCGGCGAGCTGGACCACCGCGTGGACACGGTCGGAGGCGATGACCACCCCGCGGACGACGTCGCCCTCCGCGAAGGGCCAGTCCCACTCGGGGAGGTGCAGGGGATCGGGGAGGAGGCCGTCCTCGAGGACGCTCTCCGTCGGCTTCACGAAGCCGCGGGCCCGGCGGTCGAGGACCCGCAGCCCTTCGAGCAGCGCCCGCACCCCGGCGCGCTGCATCTGTGGGTCGAGCGTCGTGTACACGCGCAGCCCGCCCTGGTAGATCCGCTGGCTGCCGAACTCCCGCTCGAGGTACTTCCGCACCTCCTCGAGGAAGTAGGGGGCGATCGACGGGGGATCGCGGCGCAGGTGCAGGCCGAGCGGAGCGCGCTTGGCCTCCGCGGCCTCCTGCTCGGTGATGTACTTCTCCGCCGCCATGCGGTCGAGGACGACGTTGCGGCGGTCGAGCGCCCCCTCGGGATCCACGATGGGTGTCCGGGTCACGGGCTTCTGCAGGATCCCGGTGATCAGGGCGGCCTCGGGCAGGGTCAGGTCGCGGACGCTCTTGCCATAGTAAAAGCGGCTCGCCGCCTCCACCCCGTAGTTCCCGTGTCCGAAGTACATCTGGTTGCAGTAGAGGGTGAAGATCTCCTCCTTGGTGAAGTTCTTCTCGATCTGGAAGGCCAGGATGACCTCCTTGATCTTCCTCTCGTAGGTCTTCTCCGGGGTGAGGAAGAGGATCCGCGTCAGCTGCATGGTGAGGGTGGAGAAGCCCTCGCGACGCCAGCCCAGGCGGAGGTTGCTGAGGAAGGCGCCCGGGATGCGCCACGGGTTGATCCCGATGTGCTTCCAGAACTCGGCGTCCTCCACCGCCACGATGGCGTTGCGCAGCACGGGCGGGATGTCCCGGAAGGCGATCACCACTCGCTTCTCGATGGCGAACTCGCCGAGCACGGAGCCGTCGGCGGCGAACACCTGGGTGATGATGTTCGGCTGGAAGTCCTCGAGGGACGTGACCTGGGGAAGGTCGCTCTCGACGGCCAGGAACACTCCGAGCAGGCAGCCGCCGAGGATCGCGGCCACGAAGAGGGCCGTCACCACGACCCGGCGGACGGTGAGGACCCGGGGAACGGTCTCCGCTGGTGACGGCGCCATCGAGGCCATTATGACCGTGGCCAGGGGTGGGCCGCCAGCGGCCGAGCCGGGCGCGGGCCTGGTCCGTCGCGGCTAGTGCTTCTGGCTCCCTCCCCGCGAGCGGGCACCCGAGCGGCTGCCCGAGCGAGGCGTGGAGCCACGGGACCCGCCACTGCCGCGGGACCGGCTCGCGGCGCCGCTGCTGCGGGAGCCGGTGCTGGGCGAGCGGCTGGTGGTCCCGCTGCTGCGGGGGGCGCTGGTGCGCGGGCGGCTGGAGACTCCGCTGCTGCGGGGGGTGCTGGTGCGCGGGCGGCTGGAGACTCCGCTGCTGCGGGGGGCGCTGGTGCGCGGGCGGCTGGAGACTCCGCTGCTGCGGGGGGCGCTGGTGCGCGGGCGGCTGGAGACTCCGCTGCTGCGGGGGGCGCTGGTGCGCGGGCGGCTGGAGACTCCGCTGCTGCGGGGGGCGCTGGTGTTCGAGCGGCTGGAGACTCCGCTGCTCCGGGGCGTGCTGGTGCGTGGGCGGCTGGAGACTCCGCTGCTCCGGGGCGTGCTGGTGCTGGGGCGGCTGGAGACGCCGCTGCTCCGGGGGATGCTGGTGCTGGGGCGGCTGGAGACTCCGCTGCTCCGGGGCGTGCTGGTGCGCGGGCGACCGGAGACTCCGCTGCTGCGTGAGGTGCTGCTGGGCGAGCGGCTGTCGGGGGTTCGAGTCGACGGCGCCGGACGAGCCACGGAGCCACTCCGCGGGGACCGGCTCGAGCCCACCCACGACGGGTCTCCCCTCCGGGTCGACGGCGCGGCCCCGCGCTCGGCGGGCGATCCCGCTCGCGGACGAGCCAGGGCTCCGCCGCTGCGGGTCCCCGTGGCTGATCCCGAGCGCCCCGCCGCAGGGGCCCCGGCGGAGGTCCCCGCCCGCGATCGGACGCTCGCCCCGGCGGTCGAGCCCATCGGCACCGGGCTGGCCCCGCGGGCCGCCCGAGACGCGGTCCCGGGCCGGGGCCGGGCCTGCGCTGCTCGGGGCACCGCCACCGCCCGGGTGAACGCACGGGCGCTGCGGTCGGGACGCTCGCTGATCGAGTCGGCCACCCTGAGTGCGCCGACGCTTCCAGGATCCACCCGTCGATGGGCGCCGCCGCGGCCGAGGTCTCCGCTCCGCACCACCGACCAGGCCCGCTCGTGCCCGATGGAGCCACGCGGCACGGCGTGACCACGAGGCCGGCTGTGCCCGCTCCAGCCTCGATCGTGGCGCCAGGGGTACACGGGCCGGTTGTGCCGGCCGAGGGCGCACCAGCCCACGTATCCGTTGCCGATGCCCCAGCTCACCCAGCCGCCGCTCCACACCGTGCCCGGGCTCCAGTACCACCCGAGAGAGGCCGAGAAGCCCCAGCGCCCGTAGTGGTGGGGAGCCCAGCCCCAGGGCTCGTAGGGGACCCAGTTCCAGCCGTAGGACGTCCAGATCCAGCGGCCGTTCGAGTAAGGTGTCCAGCCCACGGTCACTCGGGGTTGCCAGACGTAGCCCACCGGCTCCTCGTAGGCCCAGGTGCCGTGCGCGTCGAACTGGGGAGCGTACGGCTCGAGCTCGTGGGGCAGGTAGCGCCGGCTGTTGGCGGCCCAGGCCTCCCGGGACTCGAGGTCACCGTCCCACAGGCCGAAATCGTCCTGGGCATACCGGTCGAAGGGCGCCGGCTCCGCCGGCCCGTCGCCCCAGCGGGCCCAGGTCCTCTCGCCCTCGGCGAGACGGACGCGCTCGCGGCCCGTGTCGAGCGTGGCCTCGCCGTCGTAGACGGAGAGCTGCGTCTGACCGCCCTCCACGTCGATGCGGACGACGCTGGGACCCATGGCCTCGACGAGGCCGCCCGGCGTCTCGATCTCGAAGATGGCCGACTCGGGGGCCCGGGCTCGGAGGATGAGGCCTCCGGACCACAGGCGCAGCACGACCCGCTCGTCACGGCTCTCGTCGTGATCGGAGTAGTCGAGCTTGCTGCCCCGGTCGAGCCGGACGGCCGTGCCCTCGGGGAACTGGAACTCGACGCGGCCTCCCGCGTCGGTCCACACCCGGTCGCCCGGGAGGAAGGGAAGGTTCGGGATCGCCTCTTCCGCCGAGGCCTCGGTGGCCCGCTGCAGGGTCACCCCGGCCTCCACCTGGCGGATGTGCCCGTGGCGGTACTCGTCCTGCGCCGCGGCCGAGGTGGCGCCGAAACCGGTTCCCGCCAGGGCAAGGCTCGCAAGAATGATCGTGCGCTGCCGCATGGCCGTTCCACCTCCGGGAACCCCGACGGCTCCCGACTCGATTTTTTGCAAGGGCCATGCCGATCGAGCCCCAGCTGTAAAGCCTGTAAGATGAGGCATCTGTGGTCGAATCCCCCCTCTCCCCCTGTCCTGATGAGAGGGCGATGCCGTCCTCTCGTGGCGACCGGGCCCAGGACGCTTGAAGCCCCTGCCGTTCCCTGCTAACCTCGCTCTTCGCTGCTCTGCCGGAGTGGCGGAATTGGCAGACGCGCACGGTTCAGGGCCGTGTTAGCTTCGGCTAGTGTGGGTTCAAGTCCCACCTCCGGCACCAGATTCCAGGCGGACTCATCACCGAGGAAACAACCAGTCTCGCGCAACGCGTGCTCGACCTCCTGTCGAGCCACGGACGACCTTTGTCCGTGCGTGAGCTGGTCCGGCGGCTCGGTCTCGACGGCCCCGAGCGTCGCGAGCTGAAGAAGACCCTTCGCGGCCTCATCGGCGAGGGATCGGTCGTCAAGATCCGCGGGGCCCGCGTGGGTCTGCCCTCTCGCATGAACCTCGTGCCTGGACGGCTGCAGTGCAGCCCCGCCGGGTACGGCTTCGTGGTGCCGGAGGCGCGGCGCGAGGGGCAGGGGGATGTCTTCGTGCCGGCCGGGGGCATGGGTGACGCGCTCCACGGGGACCGCGTGGTGGCCCGGCTCGAACGCGAGACCGCCAAGGGACCCGAGGGGCGGGTCATCCGCGTCCTCGAGCGCGCTCAGCAACGCGTGGTGGGACGCTATGAGAGCGACGGTCGCTTCGGGGGTCACGTGGTGCCCTTCGACCGCCGGATCCTCCAGGAGTTCTTCATCCCCGCCGGCGAGGAGGGGGAAGCGGAGACCGGCCAGATGGTGCAGGTGGAGGTCACCCAACCCCCGTCCGCCAAGCGCAACCCCATCGGCACGGTGGTGGCCGTCCTCGGGCGCCTCACGGACCCCGGGGTGGACCTCAAGGTCGTCATGGCCAAGTACGACCTTCCCGACGCCTTTCCGACGGAGGTCGAGGAGGAGGCGGAGCGGGTGGCCCGTCGCCCGGGTCCCCGGGACCTCGAGGGGCGCACCGACTTCCGGGGCTGGACGACGGTGACCATCGACCCCGCGACGGCCAGGGACCACGACGACGCGGTGGCGGTCGAGAGATCGAAGGACGGGGGCTGGCGTCTGGCCGTCCACATCGCCGACGTGGCCCACTACGTCCGGGAGGGAGGGCCCCTCGACGAGGAGGCGTACCTGCGCGGGACCTCGGTGTACTTCCCCGACCGGGTGGTGCCGATGCTCCCGCACGCCCTCTCCGACGAGGTCTGCAGCCTGGTGGACGGCGAGGATCGCCTGACCCAGTCGGTGGTGATCGAGCTCGGCGCGGACGGCGTGGTCCAGGGGGCGACGTTCCACGACGGGGTGATCCGCTCCGCGGCCAGCCTCAGCTACCAGGAGGCCCAGGGGATCGTCGACGGCGATGCGGCGCTGCGAGAACGCTTCGCCTCCCTCCTGCCGCACATCGTGGCCATGGACGAGCTGGCGCGTCTCATGCGGGGCCACCGGTTCCAGCGCGGCTCCCTGGACTTCGACCTCCCCGAGTCGAAGCTGATCCTCGACGAGGCCGGGGAGATGACCGGGATCGTGCCCCAGGAGCGCCTCGACAGCATGCGGGTCATCGAGGAGTTCATGCTCGCGGCCAACGAGGCGGTGGCGGCCACGCTCCACCGGTCGGGCGCCGGGGCCCTCTATCGGATCCACGAGCGTCCGGACCCGGAGAAGGTCCAGGAGTTCGGGGACCTCGTGGCGTCGTTCGGATACCGGGTCCCCGACAACCTCGAGTCGATCCGTCCCGAGGACTTCCAGCGCATCACCCGCCAGATCAAGGGCAAGCCCGAGGAGAAGCTGGTCTCGTACCTCCTGCTGCGGACGATGAAGCTGGCCCAGTACCACGAGGACAACCTGGGCCACTTTGGCCTGGCCGCCACCGAGTACGCCCACTTCACCAGCCCCATCCGGCGCTACCCCGACCTCGTCGTCCACCGGGCGCTGCGGGCCCTGCGTCAGGGCCGGGACTCGGAGCGCGAGGCCTGGCTGGAGAAGCGGCTCCCGGAGATGGGGCGGCATCTGTCCGAGGCCGAGCAGCGGGCCACGGAGGCGGAGCGGGAGCTGATCGAGTGGAAGAAGGTCCGGTTCATGGCCGAGAAGGTGGGGGAGACCTTCTCGGGATACGTGACGGGGGTCCAGGCCTTCGGGCTCTTCGTGGAGCTGGTGGAGGTGTTCGTCCAGGGCCTCGTCCACGTCTCCTCGATGAACGACGATTACTACCACTTCGACGAGAAGGCCCATCTCCTCAAGGGCGAGAACACGGGCAAGGTCTACCGGCTGGGCGACCGGGTCGAGATCCAGGTGGTCCGGGTCGACCTCGACCGGCGGCAGATCGATTTCGGCCTCCTGGACGTTCTGGAGCGGGTGGCAGGGCGCGGCACGTCCGGAGGGGGGCGACGTCCCCCCCGGCCGCGGGGCCGCCGGCGCCGCTAGGTCTCGGCCCGGGCTCGCGGGTGACGGCCCGCCCCGGGTTCAACTAGAATACCGACGCCGAGGCGCCATCTCGGCCAGCGAGGGAGAACGACCGTGGCCCCAGGACCGAAGCCGACATCCTCCCGTTCATCCGAGGCGCGCACAGTTGCGCTGAACCTCACCGCGAAGGAGCTCGTCTTCCTTCAGAAGGTCACGCGCCAGGAGTACCACTTCATCACCGACGAGGAGCAGCAGGCCCGCCTCCTGCTGCGCGACAAGCTCGTCGAAGCGGCGTTCGACCAGGAGCGGGGGCGCGTCGTCCTGACCCTGTCCCGCGACGAGCTGCTCTTCCTCATCAAGGTGGCGCGCGAGAACTACTCCTTCATCGCCCGCTCGGAGAAGGAGGCGCGGCTGGCCCTGGCCGCCAAGCTGCACAAGACCGCGGAGTCGGTCTTCGGCGTGTCCACCCGAGAGGGCTGAGCCCACCCTGCGCTCCTTCATCGTCGGGACCGCCGGCCACATCGACCACGGCAAGAGCGCCCTCGTGCGCGCGATGACGGGCACCGACCCGGACCGCCTGAAGGAGGAGAAGGAGCGGGGCATCACCATCGACCTGGGCTTCGCTCACTGCGAGCTCGGGGACGGGGTGGTGGCCTCCTTCGTCGACGTGCCCGGTCACGAGCGGTTCGTCCGCAACATGCTGGCCGGGGCCCACGGCATCGACGCCCTGCTCCTGACCGTGGCCGCCGACGAGTCGGTGATGCCCCAGACCCGCGAGCACTTTCACATCGGGCGTCTCCTCGGCGTCCCGCGCGGCCTCGTCGCCATCACCAAGTGCGACGTCGCCGACGAGGACAGCCAGGCCCTCGTCGAGCTCGAGGTGCGCGAGCTGGTCGAGGGGTCCTTTCTCCAGGACGCGGCGCTGCTGCGGGTCTCTGCCCTCACCGGCGCCGGCCTTCCCGCCCTGCGCGGGGCGCTCCTCGACCTGGCCCGGGAGACGCCGGAGCGACCCTCGGACGGGCTGCTGCGGCTGCCCATCGACCGCGTCTTCTCCCTGAAGGGATTCGGGACCGTCGTCACCGGCACGCTGATCGGGGGCGAGCTGGCGGTCGGGGAGGAGCTCGAGGTGATGCCCGGGCCGGGCCGGGCCCGGGTGCGGGGACTCCAGGTGCACGGGGAGGCGGTCGAGCGCGCGCGGGCCGGGACCCGCACCGCGGTCAACCTGGGTGGGATCGAGATGGAGGAGCTCCACCGGGGGAGGGTCCTGGCCGCCCCGGGCACCCTCCGGGCCACCTCCATGCTCGACGTCGAGATCTCGCTCCTCCCCTCGGCCCGGGCTCTCGCCGACGGCGCCCGCGTGCGGGTGCACGTGGCGAGCGCGGAGGTGCTGGCCCGGGTCCGGCTCCTCGGCCCGGCGAGACTCGAGGGAGGCTCCTCCGCCCTCACCCAGCTGCGCCTCGAGAGCCCCGCGGTGGCCGGGCGCGGCGACCGCCTCGTGCTCCGATCCTACTCCCCGGCCGACACGGTGGGCGGGGCCGTCGTCGTCGACCCCCTTCCTCCTCGGCGCCGGGCCGCCGACCGGGCCGCGGTGGAGCGCCTGCGTGCGGCGCCGGGGCTCGCCGCCGCGGCGGGGGCGATGGCGGCGGAGGCGGGGGCGGGAGGAATAGACGCCAGGCACCTGGCCGCACGGCTCACCGTCCCCCTCTCCCGGCTGCTCGACGTGCTCGGGGACGTCCCCGAGGCGGTGGCGATGGAGACCGACCCGCCGGTGCTCGTTTCGCGGAACGCTCTTGCGCGGCTGGCGGGAGAGACCCTGGCCACCCTCGAGCGCCACCACCGGGAGCATCCCCTGGAGCCGGGCATGGCGCGCGAGGAGCTCCGCAGCCGCGTCTTCGGGACCGCCCCGGTGGCCGCCTACGAGTGGGTCCTGCAGGACCTCGCCGGGGCGGGGAAGGTCCGGGTGACCCCGGACGTCATCGCGCTCGCCGCGCACCGCGTCGAGCTCTCCGCCGACGAGGAGGAGGCACGGCGGGTCCTCGTCGAGGCGGCCCGGGCCTCCGGCCTCGCCGGGGTCGAGGTGCGGACGGTGGCGGAGCAGGGTCACGGGGACCCGCGGCTCCTGGACCGCGTGGCGCAGGTGCTGGCCCGGGAGGGCGTGCTCGGGCGGGTGGGGACGGGTCTGCTCGTCCACCGCGAGCACCTCGACTCCCTGAAGGACCAGGTCAAGCAGCGCTGGCCCCCGGGCTCGCGCCTGGACGTTCGAGCGTTCAAGGAGATGACCGGTCTGTCCCGGAAGTACGTGATCCCACTCCTCGAGTACCTGGACCGGGAGCGTGTCACCCGGCGCTCGGGCAACGACCGGGTGGTGCTGGGGTAGACCCCTTCCGGTCTTCCGCTGGCCGGCGGGGGGCGCGCCGGCTAGAATGGGGCGCATGGCGGCCTCGAAGAAGGACGAGAAGCGTCGGGCGGGGGGCGCCATCCGTGTGCCGTTCGTCCGGCGGTGTCGCCTCGAGTACGAGGGGGGCGCCGCGGACAGCGCCTTCATCGTGAACATCAACGTGCTCGGCGTGTACGTGGCCTTCGACGAGATGCCGCCCCTCGGGCGCGAGGTGGTGTGTCGCTTCCAGGTTCCGGGCCGTGAGCAGGAGCTGCGCATCGACGGGGTGGTGGCCTGGACCAACCCCCGCCAGGAGCACCCGGTCCACAGCCTGCCCCCGGGGTTCGGCCTGGCCTTCCGCGGGCTGACCGACGAGGCCCGTGGGCGGATCGAAGAGGTGGTCTTCGACTACCTCGAGCGCCAGAAGACGTAGCGGGCCGATCCATCGCGCCCCGAACCTCGCCGGCCCGCGAGGTGGCACTCGAGGATTCGGAACATCCGGTCTGCCACGGGAGTCCTCCCTGGGGCGTCGTGGCCCCGGCCGGTGATGGCTAGGTCAGCTCGAACGTCACGGTGATCGTCATGATCACCGGCACGGGGACGCCGTTGAGCAGGGTGGGCGTGTAGACCCATTGCCTCACGGCGTCGATGGCGGCGTCGTCGAGGAGGGGAATGCCCCGCAGCACCTTGACGTCGGTGACCGTGCCCCGGGGCGAGATGATGCACTCGAGGATGACCGTGCCCTGGACCCGCGCCTGCGTGGCGAGTCTCGGGTACACCGGGACGATGTCCTTGATCTTCCTCGGAGCGCTGACGCGGCCGCCCACCCGGATGGGCGCCACCGCGGGTGGCGGCGGTGCGGTGGCGGACAAGGGCAAGCCTCCCACGACCCCGCCAACGACGCCGCCGGGAACGCCGCCCTCCACGCCACCGGGAACACCTCCGGGGATACCCAGGTCGAGCCCCTCCTCGGGCCGGATCTCGCTCGGCACGTCGATGGGTGCGACGAAGCGCGACGACTGATCCATGACGACCAGTGGGGCCGCCTTCGGGGTCGGTCGTGCCCCCGCCGGCGGGGGTGGGGGCGGTGGCGCCGGGGGCTGGATCTCCAAGGGCGTCACGAAGAACGCGTGCAGGGCTTCCGGCTCGGGGATCGTGTCGTAGAAGAGCAGTGGAATGACGGCCGCCGCCCCGATCAGGAGTGAATGCAGCAGGGCTGACCCCAGGACCGTCGTGGCCGCGCGCCGTGGGTGGTGCTCCGGATCGGTCACGACGAGGCTGTGGAAGAGGATGGGCGAAGGAGCATCGGCGAGCGATCCGGCTGGTGGGTCGATGACGGAGCTGATGTGACTCATGACCTGCCTTCCGCAGATAGGGAGTTGCAGGTGGCGTGCCAGCCCATCGGAGAGGGCCCGCCGGTCTCAGAGCCCCGCGAGCCCGGTTCTCGGCTGATCACGTCGTCGTGGGTGACCGATCGGCCTCGGATGCTCGAGAGGTGGGATCTCGAGGTGTGGGGAAGAACCCCCACCCGTCCGGCATGATTCCTCGTGATCTCCCCGAGCCGCGCGGACGGGGCTAGGAGTCCCTCGAGTGCGCGTGGGCCTGGCCGACGCGGGCGAGCTCGTCCCGGGCACCGCCCATGGCGGTGTTGAGCGCGGCGAGGTTGGCCGCGAGAGACTCGGGGAGCGATTCCCGAGCGACGATCTGCCAAGCGAGCACCTCGAGAACCCGGAGGGCGTGCTGGAGCTCTTCCAGCTCGAAGCCCTCCGCGAGTCGCCGGTCCGCGACCGAGGCCACGAAGTCGCCCAGCTGCTCGGTACCCTGGTGGGCCGAGCTGATGAGCGCCTCCACGAGCAGCCGACAACGCTCCGAGAGGACGCGGAGATCGGTCTTCTCGTAGTGGAGGTCTGGTCCCTTGGCGAGCCGTTCCGCCAACTCATCCGTGAGCAACCGTGAGTGCCTCCGGAGGATCCGCCTGAGCTCGTCTTCCATCGCAGTCCTTCCCGGGCGTCGGACGCCCTGCAGCATCTCCGACGAGCATACACGCAGCCTTCGTGCCTGGTTTGACACGACGCCCGGTCCTATCGACCACGATCAGCTTGCCCCGGAAGCAGGCGATGTCAGACGCCTCGAATCGGGGAACACGGTGGCGGCCCCGCTGGTCCTCGCTTGGGGGCCACGTAAGGATGCAGCTCAGACGCCTCCATAGCTCTTCGAGCTCCTTGGAGGAATCCCAGCATATGAGGTCCATGGCCTACTCCTTGTGTCTCGGCAGGGCTCGACGGCGCAAGAGTCGGAGTCCGCCGGGGGGGTGCGCCGGCTCCGGATGGACACGACCCGCACTGCCCGGCTGTTGTCTCGCGTAGCGATACACGGCGGCGCTCCAGAAGCGCTGGCCCTGGCGCGCCACCACCTGGGCGCGACCGTCCGCGGCCAGCTCCCCGAGCGCCCGCTCGATGTCCTCGGGCTCCCATCGTCGAGAAAGCGCCGCGACGAGCTCCCGCTCGCTCATCGGGTGGCGCATGATCACCTCGACGACGGCTTCGACGATGGGGGTGTGGGGGGCGAGCTCGAAGTCGCCTACCGCCGGGAGGACCACGTGCGCCTCGGCGCCCAGGATGGAGCGGGCCCGCTCCAGGACGCCGGCCTCGGGGGCCTTCACCCACGTCTCGGCCGCGGGCCGGCTCGGCACGCTGATGTGGACCTCATCCGGCTCGACCCGGCGCAGGGCGGCGGCGAGGTCGCGGAGGGCCGGCTCGGTGTCGTTCACGCCGTTCACCAGCATCACCTCGACCCAGAGCCTCCCAGCGAAGCTCCTTCGAAAGGCGGCGAGCCCCTCGACGTGACGCTGGAGCGCGAGTCCGGGGAACGGGCGGTTGATGGCGCGATAGAGCTCCTCCGAGCCGGCATCCAGGGAGGGCAGCACGGCGTCGGCCGCCGCCAGCTCGCGTCGAACGTCCTCGCGGTGGAGCAGCGCGCCGTTCGTGATCACCGCAATCGGAACACTCGCCATCGCCCGGGTCTCCCGGATCATCCGGCCCAGGCCGGCGTGCAGCGTCGGCTCGCCGGAGCCCACGAAGGTGACCCAGTCGATGCGGTCTCCCCACGTGGTCAGTGCGGTCCGCACCTCATCGAGAACGGCGTCGGTCGGCGCCAGCGGCCGGCGCTCGTTCGAGAGGGGCGTGGTGCGGCCGAGCTGGCAGTAGACGCAGTTCCAGTTGCAGGTCTTCGGTGGCACCGGGTCGATGCCGAGGGAGCGCCCGAGGCGTCGCGATGGTACGGGCCCATAGACGTACCCCATGCCTCGTCCTCCTGTCCTTCGTTTCGAGCAAGATCCGGGCCGTTGGGAACGGCGGAGACCGCTCGGGTTCGTGCTTCGCGGCCCGGGCCTGGACGCCTCTTCTGGCGCCTTGGCGCCTGCAAGGCGCCGGCCGCGGTGCTGAGAATCCCCAGGGAAGGGGGGAATTTCTCCCCGTGGCCGACTCAGCCGATCGGCACGGCCGGCGGCGCCCGAATCGTCCGAGGGCACTCGAGGTGGCGGGCAGGGGCGGCCCGACGACCTCCCGGGACAGCGCCGGGGTGTCGGCCGACAGGGCGGTCAGTCGCTCGCGTCGTTCGCTGCGGAGTCTCTGGCCAGCTTGAACTTCTCGATCCGGTAGCGGATCTGGTCGCGATTGAGGCCGAGCAGTTCCCCGGCGCGGGTCTGGTTGCCGCCGGTCCGTTCGAGCGCCTGCTCGACGAGCGAGCGCTCCAGATCGTGGATGTCGAGGCCGGAGGCGGGCAGCCGGAAGCCGGCCGGGGTCCCGGGACGAGCCGCTGCCGCCCCGAGGGCCAGGAAATCCTCGGGCCCGAGCCGATCCCCTTCGGCGAGGAGCACGGCCCGCTCGATCGCGTTCTTCAGCTCGCGCACGTTCCCCGGCCAGGGATGCGAATCCAGCAGATGCAGGGCCTCGGGAGAAAGGCCAGTGACGTTCTTGCGGAACTCGCGGCTGAAGGTGTCGGCGAAGTACACGGCCAGCCGGGCGACATCCCCGGTCCGCTCGCGCAGCGGGGGCATGATCACCGGCAGGACGTTCAACCTGTAGAACAGATCCTCGCGGAAGGACCCCTTCCGCATGGCCTCCTCGAGGTCTCGGTTGGTGGCGGCGACTACCCTGACGTCCACCCGGATATCGTCGGCTCCGCCGACGCGCTTGAAGGCCTTCTCCTCGAGGAATCGAAGCAGCTTCGCCTGAAGGGCCGGGGTCATGTCGCCGATCTCGTCGAGGTAGACCGTGCCCCGGTGGGCGCGTTCGAAGAGGCCGCGCTTCTGCTGCCGGGCATCGGTGAAGGCGCCCTTCTCGTGCCCGAAGATCTCGCTCTCGAGGAGCGACTCCGGAAGCGCGGTACAGGTGATGTGCATGAAGGGCCCCGCGGCCCGGTCGCTCGCGTAGTGGAGACTGCGGGACGCCAGGTCCTTGCCGGTGCCGCTCTCCCCGCCGAGCAGCACGGTGGAGGCGGGTGTGGAGGCGATCTTCGTGAGCAAGGCCTTCACCGCTCGCATGGGCGGGGACTCCCCGATGATGCGGTCGATCGAGAAGGGCTCCGACTGGAGGGCCCGGAGCTCCCGCACCTCGCGGCGGAGACGGGTCGTCTCCAGCGCCCTTTCCACGAGGGCCATCATCTCGTCCATCTCGAAGGGCTTGATGACGTAGTGGAAGGCGCCACCCTTGATGGCCTCCACCGCGTTCTGGACGGTGGAGTGGGCGGTCATGAGGACGACCACGGTGTCGGGCGAGTCCTCCTTGATGCGGTGAAGCAGCTCCAGGCCGTCGACGTCGGGCAGCCTGAAGTCCAGCAGCACCAGGTCCACGCCCCCGGAGATCCGCTCGAGGGCCGAACGGCCATCCGCCGCCTCTTCCACATCGTAGCCGCCCTCTTCGAGCCGGGCACGGAGCGACCACCGGATCAGGTCCTCATCGTCGACGACGAGCACGGTCGCGGGGTCCACGGCGGTGATTCTAGACTCCGTGAGGGGCTCCCGTCTCCCGGTGGTCGTCGCCTGCTTCACCGCTGCCCCTGGCGGGGGAGCGGGTTGGGACAGGGGACTTCTCGCCTGCGTCGTGGAGAGCGGCCAGCAGCTCATCGAGCGAGAACGGCTTCTCCAGGAGCGTGACGACGCCTCGTTCACCCGCTTCGCGGCGCAACTCGGGTGTGAGATCCGCCGTCATGAGAACGACTGCGCACCGCGGGTGACGGTGGCAGAGCGCGTCGGCGAGAGCCAGGCCGTCCACGTCGGGAAGATCGTGGTCCAGGAGGGCCACCGCGGCGTCGGGACAGTACCGAAGGGCCTCGGTGGCGTCGGCGGCGACCTGGACCCGGTAGCCCGATTCCTTCAGTTCTTCGGCGGCGGACCACCGCACCAGCTCGTCGCTGTCCACGACGAGGACGGATTCTCGGTCGCGCGCTCCAAGCTTCATGAAGCCGTCACCTCCGCACCAGACGCATGCATGAAGCGAGCCACCTCCTGCGGCTGGGGCCGGGGTAGTATGCCGGCGGGTGCACATGAGAACGTTCTCCCTGTACTCAGCCAGATCCGGCGCGCTCGCCGCGGGCCTCGCGCTGACCGTCCTCGCTCTCGATCTCCTTCTGCCCACGGGGATTGGCGTCCCCTTCCTCTACGTCCTCGTGGTCATCACGGCGCTCTGGTCCCCCCGCCAGCGCTTCGCCCTGGCGGCCGCCCTGGGCATCACCGTTCTGGTCGTCGCGGATTTCCTGCTCTCCCCGAGCGCGCACACAGGGGGAATGTCGGGTGCTCACCATCCGTTGGCTGTCGTGGCGGTGTGGGCGACGGCTCTGCTGGTCTACCGGCACAAGCTCGTCGAGCAGACCCTGCTGCGCGAAGAGGCCGAGGCCCAGGCCTATCTCGACGTGGTCGCGGTGATCATCCTCGTCCTGGACCGCGAGGGCCGGGTGAGCCTGATCAACCAGAGGGGCTGCGAGATCCTGGGCCTCGAGGCCCGGGAGGTGCTGGGTCGGTCCTGGGTCGAGAGCTTCGTGGCCGAGCGGGACCGAGAGCGGACCCGAGAGGGGCTGAGACAGCTGGTCGGTGGCGCGCTCGCTCCCGACCGGACGCGCACGTTCGAGAACGTCATTCGGACGAGGTCGGGCGAGGAGCGCCTGCTCGCGTGGCGCAGGACGGTGCTTCGCGATGCCCGGGGCAACGTCAGCGCGACGGTCAGCTCAGGCGAGGACATCACGGAACGCAGGAACGCGGAGCGGCGGCTGCGTGCGCAGGAGTCGCTGGCCAAGGTGGGGCAGCTCGCGGCGATCGTGGCCCACGAGGTGCGCAACCCGCTCGCCGGGATCCGGGGGGCCATCCAGATTCTCTCCAAGAGGATGCCCGAGGGCGAAGACCGTCAGGTGATGGACCGGATCGTCGAACGCGTCGACACACTGAACGCCCTGACCGAGGACCTTCTCGTCTTCGCGCGCCCGCACGCCCCCGAGTTCGCCCCGACGAGGCTCGAGACCATCCTCGGTGTGGCGGGGCGGCTCTTCGCCGGGCATGCCGATCTGGCCGGGGTTTCGGTCGAGATCACGGGCCCCGACGTGATGCTCGCGGCCGATGAGAAGATGCTCCAGGACGTCTTCCTCAACCTGTTCCTGAACGCCGCCCAGGCCATGAAGGGCGAGGGGACCATCCGCGTCGCGGTCCGTCCGGGCACCGGTACCGTCGAGGTCGACGTCGAGGACGACGGTCCCGGCATCCCGCCCGATGCACGGGAGCGCCTGTTCGAGCCGTTCTTCACGACCCGTCACCGGGGCACGGGTCTCGGCCTCCCGATCGTCAAGCGTGATGTCGAGGCTCACGGCGGGGAGGTGACGATCATCTGCCCCGACGAGGGCGGAACCCGGGTCACCCTGGCTCTCCCGATCGTCAAGCCCGGGGCGGCCTGAGCCCCCGTCCGGGCACGCTCCTTGCTCCACGAGGCGAGTGCTGGCACTCTCCTGTGAGCGGTCGTTCACCGCACCCACCCGCGCGAGGCCGCACATGCAGGGACTGCCGCCGCTGCCCCATACCGAATGCGTTCTTCGCTCGCTGGGCGACGACCCCGTCCTGGCGCGGCGCCTGGCCCAGATGGGCATCGTCCCTGGCGTGCGTATCACGGTGCGGCGCGTCGGGCCGCTGGGCGACCCGGTCGAGCTGGCCGTCGAGAGGGGGCAGAGCATCGCCCTGCGTGCCCGCGAGGTCGCCCGCCTGGAGTGTCGAGTCCTCGCCGGCCCCCTGTCGGCGTTCGCCGGCAGGACAGGGGCGGTCTACCGCGTGCGCGGGCTCGAAGGAGGGGAGGCGTTCCGCTCCCGGATGGCCCGCATGGGCCTGGAGCCGGGTCGTGAGGTGTCCCTCGGGGGCGCCCGGCCCGGCTTCGATCTCACGCTGCTCCCCGCAAACGAAGAGGTGCGACTCGGGCGCGGAGAGGCGGCGCGAGTGATCGTCGAGCCAGTGGGGACCGCGGAGGACTATGCCTGAGGTCACGGTCGCGCTGAGCGCCATCCCCAACACCGGCAAGACGACCTTGTTCAACCGCCTGACCGGCGCCAGCCAGACCGTGGGCAACTGGCCGGGGGTGACCGTGCGCAAGCGCACGGGGCGGTTCCGCCTCGACGGCTACGACGTGTCCCTGGTGGACCTGCCCGGCGCCTACTCCATCACGCCGACGACGGAGGAGGAGCGCATCGTTCTCGATTTCCTCCTGCGCACGCCCCCGGACGTGGTCCTGAACATCGTGGATGCCCGGAACCTCTATCGTGGCCTGGGCCTGACCCTGCAGCTGGCCCGGAGCGGTCTGCCCACGGTGGTGGTCGTCAACATGATGGACGAGGCCCGCCAGGCCGGCATCTCCATCGATACCCGGGCCTTGTCGGAGCACCTCGGGGCACCGGTGATCCCGATGGTGGCTCGCTCCGGAGAAGGCATCGAGGAGCTCAGGCAGGCGTTGCTGCAGGTCCTGGCCAGCGAGGAACGGCCCCGCCCGCCCGCCATCTCCTTTCCGCCCGTCCTCGAAGAGAACATCATGGCCCTGGCGCGCCGGCTCGAAGGGGTCGCGGGAGAGTCCACGCTCAGCGGGACCTTTCTGGCAACGCGGCTCATCCAGGGCGGAAAGCCCACGGAGGACCTCGTGCGTCGCGAGCCCCGTTTCGCGACGATCGCGGCGGAGGCCGGGGAGCGCCGGCGGCGGGTGGAGGCCGCCCTCGGGAGCGACATCCTCACCACGTGCGCGCAGTGCCGCTTCGGCGCGGCACGGGGGCTCGTGCTCGAGGCCACCCGCGACCTGCCCCGGGTCTCCGACGCGGTCACCGAGCGACTGGACGCCGTCCTGCTCCACAGGGTGCTGGGTCTTCCCCTCTTCTTTCTGCTCATGCTCGCGGTGTTCGAGGGCATCTTTACCCTGGGCACGCCGTTGCAGGACGGGGTGGCGGCTTCGTTCCGGATGCTCGGCGCCTGGCTGAAGGCCGGGCCGGCCGCGGCGGCGCTGCCGCCGATGGCGGCGAGCTTCGTCGTCGATGGGCTGGTTCAGGGGCTGGGCCTGGTGGTCGCGTTCTTTCCGATCATCGCCATCTTCTTCGTGTTCATGTCCGTGATCGAGGACAGCGGCTACATCGCCAGGGCCGCCTTTCTCATGGATCGGCTCATGCACGTGCTGAAGCTGGACGGCAAGGCCTTCGTCAGCATCCTGCTGGGCTACGGGTGCAACGTGCCCGCGGTGCTGGGCACGCGCATCCTGTCCGGTCGTCGCAGCCGCATCGTGACCATGCTGCTCATCCCCTTCTCACTGTGCAGTGCCCGGCTCCAGGTGTTCGTCTTCCTCGCCTCCATCCTGTTCGCCCCCCGGGCGGCGGCCGGGGTCGTGTTCGCCATGTATCTGGGCAGCTTCGCGGCGGTCATCCTGGTGGGGCTGCTGCTGCGTCTGCTGCGCATCGGGGGCCGTCCGGAGCCGTTCATCATGGAGCTGCCTCCGTACCGGGTGCCGATGCTGCGGTCGGTAGCCCTGCGGGCCTGGCAGGAGGTGTGGGCCTTTCTCTCTCGGGCGGGCACGCTGATCCTGCTCGGGGTCGTCGTGGTCTGGCTGCTCACCCACGCTCCGACCGACGTACCCCCTGGAGGCGTGGAGACGCTCGCCGGCCAGCTAGGCCAGCTCGCCTCGCCCCTCTTTGCCCCCCTGGGCATCGACTGGCGCGAGACCGTGGCGCTGCTGTTCGGCTTCGTCGCCAAGGAGATCGTCGTCGGGGCCATGGCCGTCATCAACGGCGGGGGAGACCTCGCGGGCGAGCTGGCGGCCCGCCTGACGCCGCTGCGGGGAGTGAGCTTCATGGTGTTCACCCTCCTCTACTCGCCCTGCGTGGCCACCGTCGCCGCCATCCGCGCCGAATCCCGCTCCTGGAGGGTCACCGGCCTGTCCATCCTGCTCGGCCTCGTGCTGGCCTGGCTGGCGAGCTTCACGGTGTATCAGGGCGGGCGGCTGATGGGGCTCCAATAGGCCCGATGGTGAGCAGCCTCGATCCGGGACGGTCCCAGGGCCCGCACACGTCGAAGGTGGTCACGATCGCCGCGGCTCACGCGGCGCACGACACCTACAGCGCGTTCCTGCCTCCGCTGCTGCCGGTGTTCATCGAGAAGCTCTCCCTCGCCAGGGCCGAGGCCGGTCTCCTCACCGTCTTTCTCCAGGGGCCGTCGCTGCTTCAGCCGGTCATCGGCCACCTGGGGGACCGCCTCGACCTCCGCCTGGCGGTCGTCCTGAGCCCCGCCGTCACCGCGGTCTGCATGAGCCTGCTGGGCGTCGCTCCAGGGTACGCAACGCTCGCGTTGCTCCTCGTCACCGCCGGTGTGTCCGCTGCCGTCCTGCACGCGGTGGCACCGGTGGTCGCGGGCCGCCTCTCGGGGCGCCGCCTGGGCTACGGCATGGGCTTCTGGATGGTGGGAGGCGAGCTGGGACGCACCCTGGGGCCGGTGCTCGTGGTGAGCACCGTGGCGCTCCTGGGCCTGGGGGGAACCCCGTGGCTGATGATCGGGGGCATCGCCGCCTCGGCCTTGTTGGCCTCGAGCCTGCACGACACCGGGCCGGGCCCCGTTCGGCGGGACGATCCACCGCACCTCCTCCAGGCGGTGCGCGCCATGCGGCCGCTCCTGATCCCCCTGGTCGGGCTCGTGAGCTTGCGGTCCTTCATGATGGCGGCCGCCACCACCTACCTTCCTGTCTTCCTGCGGGAGGACGGCGCGGGGCTGTGGCTCGCCGGCGCGTCGCTGTCGGTTCTCGAGGGGGCGGGGGTCCTGGGCGCCCTCGCGGGTGGTTCCGCGAGTGACTTCCTGGGTCGCAGGCGGGTGCTGGCGTTCTCGTTTCTCGGCGCCCCCGCGATGATGCTCGCCCTGGTCCACCTCAGCGGTGGGTGGAGGTTGCCCGTTCTGATGGCGCTGGGTTTCTCCGGTCTCATGGCCACCCCCATCATCATGGCCTCGGTCCAGGAAGCTGTTCCCGAGCACCGCGCCCTGGCCAATGGCGTCTACATGGCCCTGAGCTTCGCCATCCGGTCGATCGTGGTGGTCCTGGTGGGCGGGATCGCCGACTGGATGGGGATGCGGTGGACGTTCGTGGCCTGCGCCCTCCTGGCCTGGCTGGGGACGCCTTTCGTCGCATGGATGCCGGGAAGGGGTGGCCGAACCGAGCGCGCCTAGATGGACCTGGCTCCCCTGCGGGTCGCACCCGGTCTCTTCATCTACTCGTCCGTGATCCAGGAGGGCACCGTAGCCTCTCGATCTTCGTCGGATCTCGGGATGTAGGGTTTCAAGTCCAGCACCGGCGTGTTGTCGAAGGCATCGATGTCATCGACGCGGACGATGTTCCCCTGGATCGACCGAATCCGGCAGAGCGTCATTCCGATGAGGTTCGGTCGCGCGGGCGACCGCGTGGCGAAGACGCCGGTCAGGGGGTTCTTCGGGTTGCCTCGTGGATGGACCCTCGAGACCGCCCTCTTCTCGGGGTTGTCGTTCCGATCGAACCACCAGATCACCCAGACGTGCGAGAAGCCCTCGAGCCCAAGGAGCGCATCCTCGTGTCTGGGCGCGATCTCGATCGTGGCGCCGGTGTCTCGAACGCGAACCCGACCCACCGGAAGGAGGACGAACGACTCCTCCTCGGCTGAGTGCCCTGTTCCTCCGGACATGGAGAGTCCGAGTCCCACGAGAGCTGCAACCCCGGCCGCCGTCATCCTCGGCTTCATCGAGCATCTCCCGTCGCTGGAAGGTGCAACGTGCTTGGCCCCCAAAGCGCTTCTGCGGAGTGCGGCCTGACGATCACGAATCTGGCGGCCAATTGCGGATCGCAGCTACTCCGACTCGCCGTCGCCTTCCGTCTCGCCGCCGCGCGACCGGATCAGCCGTCTGGCGCGGTCCGCGTCTTCGGCCGGGACGAGCACCTTCACTCCGCCGGTGCTCTGGAGCGATGGGATCTGGTCTCCCGCGTCGTCCTCGGAGATCTGCGCCGCGATCCCTTGCGACCGAAGGAAGCCGATGACGATACGCGCACTGGCCTCGTCGCTTTCCACATGGACCACGACCCCGCCCTCGTTTGCCATTGCCCCTCCTCGTCCGCTGGGTGACCGAGAGACTGTAGCCGGTTTTCCGTTCGGATGGCAGTTTACCCGAGCCATTCCTCGGGCGGGCGCGTTCCCGGATCGCCCTGCTGTCCGTAGACCTCCTCCACGTACCATCGAGGCACGGCGGAGAGGCGTCCCGCAGCGGCGGCGGCGTGGGCGGCCGGGGCGACGGCTTCTGTCTTCCGCTGGATGTGGTTTCGAGCGTCACGGACGAAGGCGGCGACTGCCTCGGCGTCCGGCTCGCCACTGCCGAGCCTGACCGCGTCCTGGGAGAGCTGGTCGAGCTCGGCTCCCAGCCCGTCGAGCTCACCGTCCACCAACAGGTGCAGGTCGCGCAGCGGACCGACGACGAAACGTTCGGCTGTCAGCTCGTGGGCGAGCAGCCTGCGGCGCACGGTCTCGATTGCCGCTGCGAGCTCGTTACCGGTCGTGGGCGCCCTGACGAGCGCCTCGACCCTGTCGAGGGCTCGAAGCAGGTCCCGATGGTGATTGTCGATTGTCTCTACAAGAGCCTTGGGCATGGTGCTGGCCCTCCTCCGTGTCCCTCCCTTGGCGCGAGGGCGGCAGGGGATCGACATCGATTCCTGCAAGAAGAGGGCCGGAGGGCCTGAGCCGGGCCAGGTCGTCTGGGGCGCGGCCGCCCCAAGCCCGATCTCCGGGCGCGGCGTGCCCGCGGGCCCACGGGCGCGGCATATTCCGCCCGATGGGGGATTTTCCCGCGTCGTCAGGCGACGCAAGCGGCGCCCGGTGGCCGCTCGAAGACGCGGCTCAGGCGGTCCGGGGTGCCGATGTCCGTCCAGCCGCAGGGCCGGGCGGGGAGGACGGCGAGGCGATCGGCCTCCCGCTCGAGGATGTCACGGGAGAAATCGCAGGTGGGAAGAGCTTCGTAGAGGGGAGCGAGCGCGTCGGTCCTCCCTCCGCTCGCCGCCAGGTGCTCTCGGAGGAGCTGAACGGTCGTGGCCGCGGCGTCCTGGAAGAGGCGGAGCAGGGCGTTTCCATCGGCCGCGAGGATCATGCTGTTCACGAGGGCGCCGTCCGAGGCCAGCTGGCGGGCCACGGACGGGTCGGGCTTCTCCACGAAGCCCACCACGTCGCGGACGTTCGGGCTCACGTGCCGGGCGGTGAGGATCCAGCCGAGCCCCCCGTCGGCCCGCTCGGGAGTCACTCCCAGCAGGGTGGGCCGGCCTCGAGTCTGCCCGGCGTGTTCGACCGCCCGCAGCAGGCAGTCCCGGAGCGCCTCCTCGTCGGTCACGTGGTGATCGGAAGGGAGCACGAGCAGCCCACATCCTGGAGCGCGCTGCTGGATCTGCAGCAAGCCCAGCAACAGGCCGAGTCCCGTCCCACGATTCAGGGGCTGGACGATGACGTTCCAGGGTGGCAGGTCCGCCAGCTCAGCCGCCCAGAAGGCTCGGTGCTGGCGCGCCACGACGACCGCCACTCGCTCGCGAGGGACGATGCGTTCGGCCCGATCCAGGGTCCGGCGCAGCATGGACGCTTCGCCGTTGAAAGACGCGTACTGCTTCGGCACGCTTCGTCCCTGCGCGTCGGTCGTGAGATGGCGAATCCGGCTTCCCTCCCCCGCGGCGAGCACGAGGACCCAGAGATGCTCAGGCATCACGCGACTCCCTTCACCTGGTTGGCCACCGACACCTCAAGCAATTGCCGTGCCTGGCCGGGGCAGCGTCTACGACCCCAGCGCCATCAGGGCCGCGCCGACCGCGAGCCCTACGACCAGGTTGATGGCCTTGAGCTCGAGGAAGTCGGATCGCGAGTAGGCCAGCAGGGGCAGGGTGCCGTGCCCGTCCTGGACGATGGAGCTGGCCACGAGCGTGCTGAAGGGGACGAGCCCCTGCGAGAACAGCGTGACGAACAGGAGGTGCGGCCCGGATTCCGGGATCAGGCCGAGGAACGAGGCCGCGGCCAGGACGAGCCAGTGGGTCGTGGCCGAGGGTGCTGACTGCGGCCAGACCCGCATCGCCACCTCGGTCAGAAGGAGGGCGCCGGCAGTCCACGCGAAGATGCGCGGCACGTGCTGGAGCACGACGTGGCGCCACAGGTGCTCCTGAAGGAAGTGCTCGGGAACGGTGAGGACGACGAACAGAGTGAGGGCCCCCAGGCCGAGGAGAATGCCACGGAGCGCCACCGACGAGGGCGCGAGCGCCGATCCGCTGGCGAGCGCGGCGAGGAACACGAGGGTCGCGAAGGCGAGGGACCCGCGGGCCACGCTCGGCTCCCGAAGCTGATCGAGGACGCGGGCGCCCGGGAAGCACTGGCAGTCGTCCTCTTCGTGGAGCTCGAAGCCGTGCTCGCCGGGGCGCGAGGGGGCCGGAAGCAGGCGATCGGTGGCGATCCCCGTCACCCAGCCCACGAGGGCGAGCCCTGCCATCAGCAGGAACGCGGTCCTGGGGAACAGAGCCAGCATCACGAAGGCCTCGTCGCCGCTCGTGGCGATCATCGCGGCGACCAGCGCTCCGAAGGACACCATCCGGTGCGAGTAGAGCGCCACCACCGCAAACGCACCAAGGCAGCCCGGCGTCGCCCCCAGCAGGACGGCCAGCAGGTACTGGCGGGATCGCGAGGTGGCCAGGGTGCGCGCCCAGGCGCCTCGAGTGAGCACGTTGAGGTACTCGACGACGATCATCATGACGGCCACGAAGGCCGTGACCTGGAGAGCCTGGGCCAGGACGTCGGTGAGCATCATGTCTCAAGCACTGCAAGAGCGGCGCCAGCCGCGGCCGCGGGGAGGAGGTGTGACTGAGCCGGACATCGGCGCGTCGGCGCGGGTCTTGCTAGGCGGTCCAGTAGACGCTGCGGGGGATCAGTCGACCCGAGGTGCGGCGCCGGGCGCCGCGGACACCGTGCCCGCGCCGCCATTGGAGACAAGGAGAAGGACAATGCCCGCAAGAGACAAGACAGGACCAGCAGGACAGGGGCCCATGAGCGGCCGAGCCATGGGGGATTGCACGGACCAGGGCAGCGGTGTCGCCCGTCCCCGGGGCCGAGGCTTCGGCCGTGGCTGGGGTCGCGGTTGGGGCCGAGGCTTCGGTCGTGGCTGGGGACGCGGACTCGATGCCGTGCCAGTGGATGACGAGATCGAGGGGCTCCGCACGGAGGCGTCGAGGCTCAAGGCCCTGCTGGAGGGCATCGAGCGCCGTCTGTCGAGCTTCGGGAAGCGGGACTGATCGATGAAGGTCGGCATCATCATCTGCGATCGGTATCGGAGCTGCGGCGGCGGCAAGTGCTTCCGGGCCGCCCGGCAGCGCGAGGGCGGCTTCTCGTGCTATCCCGCACACGAGTCCCTCGAGGTCGTCGGATACTCCACCTGCGGAGGCTGCCCGGGCGGGAACGTCGAGCACGTGCCGGAGGAGATGATCCGGAACGGCGCCGGGACCATCCACCTGGCCACGGGTCTCGTCGTGGGTTACCCCCCGTGTCCCCACCTCGACTACTTCATCGACTTCATTCCGAAGCGGCATGGGGTCCCCGTCGTGGTGGGGACGCACCCGGTTCCGGAGAAGTACCGGCGGACGCACCGCGGCCTGTCGTCCTGGTCCGTTCTCCAGGCCCAGCCGCTTCTCCTGGCGAACGAGGAGGTTCGGAAGGCCTACGACTGAACCGGGGCTCTCCTGGCGACCGCGGCCTGCGGGGACTCGAAGGATCATGGAATGGGGTGGATGCCACGACACAGATTGGACAGCCGCAAGACCCGAGAGCGGCCGTGCGGCGTGCATTGCTCCGCCTCAAGCACCCCAGGCGCGAGGCACTGGACTTCGTGGAGCCGGGGATGACCCGGGATGTGCGCGTCGAGGACGGGCGCGTGGTCGTGATCCTCTCCCTGCCACCGGCGAGCAAGAGCCAGTCGTTTCCGCACACGGCAGCTCCGTACCAGGCGAAGCTCGATGACGCCGCAATCGCCGGAAGGATGATGGACGACGCGTCGCTCGACGTCCGCGCTGGAGCATCGCGGTGCGTCGCTGTGAGGGGCGGCCAGCCCCGCTGAGCTATCACGGGCACGTTCCAGGCGTACGCGCTGTCGATGGAGGATTCCCCCGCTCACGTGTGGGATACTCCCGATGGAGTCCCGGATCGAAGAAGAATGCGAGGGAGACGCCGGATGCCTCTCGGCACAGTCCGACCCGGAGGCGACCCGATCCGTGGCTGCACAGATGGACGCGCAGCGTGCCGGGTGACTCGACGCGAGGAGGTCCTTTGCCGACAGTCGATTCGAGCGGACCGGTAGAGGGGAGTGGAGAGGCCGGTGTTCCGCTGCGCCTGGCTCGCGGAGGGGGACCGGCCGAAGGGCAGCCCGTTCACATCCTCGGGGTGGACTACGTTCACACCGTCACCGCCCGGGGGGGCGACCTGTACCTGACCGAGGCCGGGCTCACGTGCGCCCGACACCTGCAGCCGGAGAACTGGTTCGAGCGGCAGTGGTTTCGGACTCACCGGGAGGTCCTTCGAGGGACGGGGTCCGTGTACGTCGTCCCCACGAAGCCGGTGGGTGGGGAGAGCCTGGGACTGGTCGTGAAGTTCAACCGGGCGGGGGAGCGGGTGCCGGTCGCGACGAAGCTCATCCAGGACCTCCTGGAATGCGAGTTCAACGGTCCCTTCGAGGAGTTCGCCCTCGTCGAGGAGCTCCGCCGACGAGGCCGCCGGACCCGTGGGCGCTATGTCCAGACGCAGGTGCCCCTGGCCATCTACGTCCCGCCCGACAAGACGCAGCCCTCGCAGAGCGGCCGCTTCCAGTGGCGCATCGACCGGGCGATCGCCCGCCACCCCGGCGTCGCCCTCGACATCCTCCGCGACTACATCATGGTGTACAGCTGGCTTCCCGGCGTCGACGCCTCCGAGGCCCGGGAGATGGGGCTCCTGACCGAGCGCCAGCTCCGTGACCTGACGGCACGGGCTACGGAGGAGCTGCGCCAGGCCGGCTTCACCGTGCTCGACATGAAGGACGCGCACGTGATCGTTCGACTCGCGAGCGCGACGACGCTCGAGAAGCAGGGCAGGCAGATTGCCCACGGCGTGATCGACTACGAGCTCATGGAGCGGACCCCCGAGTACGCGCAGGAGGTCCAGGAGAGCCGACGGCGGGCGTACCTGCGACGGCGGCGCCGTGTCTGGCACACTCGGGAGGGCGCCCCGCTCGTCCGCTCTCGCGTCCCCGCACACCTCCACGCGATGCGAATCCTCGGTGTCGACTACATCCAGGGACGGGCGGAGAGCACCGGCGGCGTGCTCTGGGTGGTGGGCCGCGACCCGAAGCTCTTCGACCTGTTCCTCCCGGAGCGGTGGCGGACCACTCCGCAGGTCCCTCTCTCACCGACCGGGGAGACCCACTCCACCGAGAGCAAGGACCACATCCGCCTGGTGTGGAAGGTCTCGAGTGTCGGCGAGCGCCCCGAGATCGCCACCCGCGGCGCTCCCGGCTTTCGCCTCCTGGCCTACGGTGTCAACAGCCCCTTCGAGGAGGTCGCCCTGGCCCACTGGCTCCATCACCAGGGCGTGCCGACGGTGCACCCCCTGGCGATCTACAGGACGGGCCACCACTCCCTCCTGCACGACTGGCCCTACGACACCAGCCGCTACCGGAGCCACGAGCACCTGAGGATGCCGGACGGCACGCCAGTCCTCGAGAAGCGCCGCAACTACATCACTCTCTGGGAGCAGTGGCACGGCCCCGATCCCCGGGCGGACCAGGGGGAGGTTCCGCTCTACTCGCCTCTCGACGCCGCCCGGGCCGTCGCCGAGGGCTGGGCCAAAGCCGATGAGGTGTCAGAGCTGGTTCGCGACTTCCGGACGCGGCTGCTCGCGGCGGGGGTGGAGCCCCTGAACCTCACGGCCGCCCACCTGCTCGTGACCCGTGGGGAAGACGGGGCCCTGCGTCAGGACGAGAATGGGGCCATCGCCGCGCGGCTGTGTGACTTCGAGTTCCTCCGCGGGGCCGGGCAGAGCTGAGGCCGGGATCAGCCGCCAGGCCCCTCTCCGGCGTTCGGCGGTCTGTTGGTGTCCGGAGGAACCGCCGCGCCCGCGGCCAGCGAGACGTAGGTTCGAGCCAGGGCATCCTTGCCGGCGCTGAAGAGGCTGCTGACCAGGCCGAGAGCCCGGGGGACGTCCGCGGGAGCGACGAGGGTCGGGATGCGCCTCCAGAGGGCCTCCTCCATGACGTTGGCCGACGTCTGCACCTCGTGGAGGTCGTATCCGGCGGAGAAGCGCTCCCGGCCGACCCGCGTCATGTGGGCGATGATCTGGTCGGCCTCGCCGGCCTCCAGGCACTTGAGGGCTACGTCGAGGAGCGTGGCCAGACGCTGACGAACGGTCGGAAGCCCGGCCGCCGCGTAGTGCTCGAGTCGGGCCTCGGTCATCACCGTCAGGGCTTCCTCGACGAGGGCGCTGCTTCTCTCTCGCAGCTGGGTGGCCCACTCCTGGGCGAGCCCCTTGCGTGCCGGAAACGGCGGGCCCATCGTCGTGGCACGGCGCCTCGGCCGGACATCCTCGGGGTCGGCGGTCATCTCTGATCCTCGGGTCGCCGACGGCCCGTCTGGGGGTGGCGTCGCGACACCCTATCCTACGGCAGGCGCGCGGCCATCTGCCAGGAGGAGGAGGAGGTCGGCAGGTCACGACGGCGCAGGCTCTCGTGACAGGTGCCGCAGTCGCCCAGCTCGGGCCGCTGCCCGCGGGCCGCCTCCTCCTTGTGGCAGGCGATGCAGTTGTCGTGCAGGGCCACGCGGTAGCCGCTCGCCTGAGCCATGTCGAGGGGTGCCTCGCTCTTCCGGGAGGGGGCCATGTCCTTCTCGTGGCAGTCGAGGCACGGCCGGGCAGTGGCTGCCCCCTTCGGGCCCGGACGGGCGTGGCAGACCCGGCAGGCCTGGTTGGCCGGGATCCAGCCTCCCAGGTGATCCCGCCGCGCCACCGCCACGAAGTGGCCGCCATGATCGAAGATGTCGGTGTCCCGCTCCATGTGCCGATGGCAGCGGCTGCACGGCGTGGAGTGGTCCCTCGGCAGCGACAGGTGGTGGCAGCGCGCGCAGGAGTCCCGGCCGCCGAGCCGACGCTGGTGGTCGGCGTGGGGGAAGACCACCGCCACGCCGCGGTGATCTCCATCGATCTGCAGGACCCTGCGCTCGGCGTCGCGGGCCACCGGGGGGCGCACCGTTCCCCCGCCTGCGTCTTGCCTCCCGCGGAGCGGGAAGAGGGCGACCCAGGCCAGCGGCACCACGATCACCGCGAGCAGTGAGGCGCGGCTCAGACCGTCGGCCAGGGTCATCCTCCACACCCCGGAGAAGCGGTCGAAGGCGGGAGAGAACGCCCGGCGCGCCCGGCGCCACTCGTCCCCGCTCTCGGAGAAGATCGGCAGGTTCTCGGCGGCGAAGAGGAAGACGATCCCGGCCGCGGCGATCACTCCGAGACTCAGCGCCCACTCGGTCAGGCTCGGGACGTAGACGGTCCCCGCGTCGCGAAAGTAGCCGAAGATGCCGACGTTGAGCCGGTTCCAGACGAGCCCGGCCGCGGCGCTTGCGGCGGCGAGGCCGACCAGAGCCGGTGAGCGTCGGGTCGCCCTCGAGACCAGGAGCAGCACGGGTATCGCGGCGCCGAGGAGCAGCTCGAAGCCGTAGAACCAGCTCTCCCAGGTGCCGGCGAGGAGCGCCCGCCACGCCCCGCTGACCCACAGATCGGCGAGCCTGACCACGAGCGACAGGGCCAGCACGCCGGCGGCCAGGGTGGCGAGCTGAAGCACCATCGGGAAATCGGGTCCGACGCATGGGGGCTCGCCACGCTCTGTGGAGGACGCGGCCGCACCGCAGTCGGTGCCGGCTCCGAACACGGCCTCGCGCTCGTACCAGTGCGCGTGGAGCAGCTTGGCCAGGACCACGACCATCAGTCCCGCTCCCATCGCCGAGAGGATGAAGTGGACCGGCAGCATCGGCGTGTACCACAGCGCGTGCAGGCGCTGGGGAGTGACGAGGAAGAGCGATCCCAGCGAGGTGTGGTGGAGCGACGACAGGGTGATCCCCACCGTGACGATCCAGAAGGCTGCCCGGTGGAGCAGCTGGGCCGGTCGTCGCCCACCCAGTCGCTCGAGAACGGTGGGGGAGAGCTCGAGCGCCGTGACCGTGAAGTAGAGCATCACGCACCACGCCACCTCGAAGAGGAACGAGTGCGGGTTCCACATGAGGATGGGGTGCCAGATGCGGTGCGGGAGGCCGATGTCCAGGAACAGGGCGAAGCACGAGGACCCGTAGCCCAGGAACGCGAGGAGGATGGCCGGCTTCAGCAGTGGCCGGAAACGCTCGAGCTCCAGCACGTAGACGAGAAAGCCGACCGTGAAGCCACCCGTCGCCAGGGCCACACCCGCCACCATGTTGAGGATCTTCCACAGGCCCCAGGGCACGGCGTCCGAGAGGTTCGTGGTGGCGCCCAGGCCGAACCAGAGCCGGAAGCCGATGGCCACGGCTCCGGCGAGGGCGAACGCCCACAGGACGTCCTTCAGCCAGCCGTTGCGCTCAATCACTGCGCTCGTCCTCCTCCGGGCCGCTGCGCGAGCCGTCGACCGCCGCCGACGACATCAGGCGGCGGCGGCGCTCGATGATCGTGCTCAGGCCCCACACGCCCATCAGCACCGCTCCTCCGAGAGCGGGTGTCTTCTCGATCACGGGTTCGGTGAGGGCCGGGATCGCGGGGGCCGTGGGGCCCGGCCACCCGAGGGCGGCCAGGTCCACGTCCGAGACGTAGAGGACCGACGTTCCGCCCAACTCGGTCTCGCCCCACACGTGCGGAAGGTAGCGTCCGGGGTGATCGCGAATGATCTCGTGGGCCCGCTCGAGGAGCTCTTCCCGCGCTCCGAAGCTCAGTGCGTCGTGCGGGCAGGCCTCGACGCACGCGGGCCGCTCGGCTCGCCGCAGCCTCTCGGCGCACAGGTCGCACTTCCGCATGAGGGGGGCGACCCGGGACCACTCGTAGCGAGGCACGTGGAAGGGACACGCCAGCATGCAGTAGCGGCAGCCAATGCACTTGTCGGGGTCGTAGACGACCGGCCCGTCCGGGGTCTTCTGCAGGCTGCCGACCAGGCAGGCGGAGACGCAGCTCGGCTCCAGGCAGTGCATGCAGCTCTTGCGGGCGAAGCGGCCCTTCTCCGCCTCCATCACCGTGCACCAGCGATTCGCGGACAGGCCGTCCCGGGTGGTGGCGCGGTCGGCCTCGGCGGCCACGAGGTCACGCTGGTTGGCCTCCGCGCAGGCCGCCGCGCAGCGCTCGCAGCCCGTGCAGCGGGTCACGTCGACGAGGATCGCGGCGCTCATACGTGGGCCTCCTCCCCGTAGATGGCCGCGGCGACGCGGTCTCCGGCCCCTGGCCGGAGCTGCCAGTGAACCTCCGACAGCCGGTCGAAGGGGAAGAGCACCACGTGGGCCAGCTTGGTGAAGGGGATGGCCAGCAGGAGCAGCTCGGCGCTGAGGATGTGCGCCAGCATCATCCAGCTCCAGGGCAGAGGGTTGACGGTGGGGTGGGCGGCCAGAAAACCCGACAGGAAGGGGACGAGCACCAGCCCCAGAACACCGTAGTCAGACGCCCGGGTCAGCGCCCGCGCCCGCGGCGTCATCAGCCGGTAGGCGACCAGCACGAGGACGCAGACGATCGTGAGGCCCGTCAGCAGGTCGGCCGCCCCCTCGGCCAGCGCGGGTAGGCCCACCCCCAGGAAGCCGCTCCACAGGGCCACGTGGGCGGCCAGGAACACCGGGACCACCACCGCGCCGATGTGGAACAGGAAGGAGGCGGCCGTCATCACCAGGGTCGAACGATCGAGATGGCCGACCGGCATCGCCCAGCTCAGCGTGCTGGAGGCCATGCGCCGCCAGGGGGCCTGCCGCAGGCGCCGGCCCTTCCGAGTCAACAGCCCGTGCACCTGCAGCAGCACGTGGCGCGCCAGACCGAGGGCCATGACGAGGAAGGTGAAGGCGAACAGAGGCCCTCTCGCGAGCTCGAGCCAGTGCTCCATCACTCCTCCCTCACGCGGTGGCGGCCAGCGCCGCCTCTTCCTGTCGCTGCCGGGCGCTCTTGCCCCCGGGGATGTCGATGGCCCGCAGCACGAGGTCGTGCAGGCCCACCACCCGGCAGGGCAGCTCGTAGTAGTCCACCAGCTCCTTGAGCTGCTTCTTGCAGTTGGCGCAGGGGGCGACGACGATCTCGGCGCCGGTCGCCCGGATCTGGTCCGCCTTGACGCGGCCGGCCACCTTCATCCGCCACTCGTGCGTCTCGTCCATCGAGACGAGGCCCCCTCCGCCCCCGCAGCAGTAGTTGGCCCGTCCGTGGGGCGTCATCTCGACGAAGTTCTTCACGAAGGACCTCAGGATCTGTCGCGGCTGCTCCACGATCCAGCCCGAGCGGGCGATGTTGCACGGATCGTGGTAGGTCACCCTCTCGGTCACGATGTGCCGGTCGAGGCTGATCCATCCCTTCTCCAGGCACTCCAGCGTGTACTCGATGAAGCTCTTCACCGGCAGCTCGTCCCGACCGGCGAAGACCGGGACGAACTGGCAGGCCGAGCGCGAGGCGTGCCCGCACTCGCCGATCAGGAGTGTCCCCGCGCGCAGCCGCTTTGCCTCGGCCACGAGGCGCTTGACGATGCGCTCGAGGTGCCAGTCGCTGTAGAAGAGACCGTAGTTGATGGCGTCGAAGTTGTGGGTGCCGATCGTCCAGCGGTCCCAGTCTCCCGCCGCGTAGAGGACGGCGGCGTTCCCCATCAACGTCTCGGGCTCCATGATGTAGTCGCTCACCGCGCAGAAGAAGCCGTACTCGCGGTCGGGCTGGTCGAGAGGAAACTCCAGCTTCACGCCGAGGCTCTCCTCCATCTCCTCGGTCAGGAACTCGAGGGTGTCCACGAGGGCCGGCTCGGGGAGCTTCGAGGTGTTGCGCGTCTCGCCCTCGAGCTGCTCGCGCACGCTCACCTGCAGGGCCTTGGGCGCGATTCCGGCCATGCTCAGGATGTAGCGGCCCAGCCGGGTGATGAGGCCGTGGTCGATGCCGAGCGGGCACGCGAGGGTGCAGCGCCGGCAGGCGGTGCAGCGGTAGAAGACGTCGGCCATCTCGTCGACCAGCGCGTCGCTGAGGGACCAGCCGTCTCCGACGTGTGCCTTCAGCCAGCCACCCACGGTGAAGTGCCGCCGGTAGACGTCGAGAAGCAGGTTGCTTCGAGAGCAGGGGATGTCCCGGGGATCGCGGCTGACCTGGTAGATTTGACAGGCGGCGACGCAGCGGCCGCACTTGGCGCTCGAGGCGCAGTAGGAGTCGAGGAGCGCCTTGTAGTCCGTGTAGTGCAGCACCGCCGCAAACGCGTTGAGAAACCGGTCGGCCTTGTTGTCGACCCCCGGGTTCTCGACGTGGTACAGCGTCGTGGCGCGTGCCGGCGCCTCGTCGTCGCGTTGCCGCACCTCCGTGGCCATCGGTCCTCCCTCGCGACGCTCATGTGCGCCGCTCGGCCTGCTTCACAGCAAAGCGCGTACCGGGGCACGCCGACGCCGCAACGGCTCGTCTCGCCCGGGCGATCGAAACGCGACGCCCGAGTGCCCCTGGACGACGCGCCAGTCCGGTGGATCGATGCCGGTCGCGCCCGCTCCGTGGCCTCGCCGTGCGACCAGCAGGCGGTGTGGTTCGCACGCGTGCGTGGTGTCGCAAGTGATGCAACACATGTGTCGCGCTGCAACGCATCCGCAACGCCGGGAGGGGCACTTCGTGCCGTGTCGTCGCCCCGTCGCTGGAGAGGGACGGCTGGCATGTCCCTTGCGGTGTGGAGGGCCGAAGGAGCGGACGATGCGCTGGGCCGTGCCTCTGATGGGCGATCGCGTGGCACCTCGCTGCACGCGGGCGGACGGGTTGCTCCTGGCTCGCGTGAGCCACGGGCGGGTCGTGTCTCACGCTCGGGTGGCCGTGGCCGTTCGCTCCCCGGTCGAGCTCCTGGATGCCGTGATCGAGCACGACGTCGAGAAGCTCGTCTGCGGCGGGGTCAGCCGCGAGATGCGCGAGGCACTGGCGGCGCAGGACGTGGCGATCGTGGAGAACGTGGCCTGCTCCGCGGGCGAGGTGCTGGCCGCACTGGATGCGGGGTCGCTCTGCGCGGGCTACGGGCTCGGCACGGCGCCGCCGGCGGGAGGCCCCCTCTCGGGTGGTGGGGCCGGCCGGACCGGGGCTCACGGGGCCGTCCTCGATTGCCTGGCCTGCGAGAACCGCGTGTGCCTGGGCGGCCAGTGTTGTCCCGGCGCTCCCCCGAGCGACGCCTTGCCCGTTCCGGAGGAGCTCGGGGGCCTGTTGGAGGCCGCGACCGACATCGCGCGCGAGGAAGAGCGCACGCTGTGCCGCGTGGCCGAGCTCGTCTACTTCTGTCTCGAGATGCGGTTTCGGCGTGTGGGCCTGGCCTTCTGCAAGGACCTGCTCGAGCCGTCGCGGATCCTCGCCGACGTCCTGCGCCGGTTCTTCGAGGTCGTGCCCGTCTGGTGCAAGGTCGGGGGCGTGGCCGAGGACGACACCGACGCTGCGCCCTGCAATCCGCTGGGTCAGGCCGCCGCCCTCAACGCGGCTCACGCCGACCTCAACGTGGTGGTGGGGCTCTGCATCGGCGCCGACTGCCTCTTCAACCGGGCGAGCGAAGCCCCCGTCACCCACCTCTTCGTCAAGGACAGGTCGCTGGCCAACAACCCCATCGGGGCGCTCTACTCCGACCACTACCTTCGGGAGAGCGCGAACCTCGCCGCCGGGTCGAGACGAACCGACGTCGACCGTGGATGGCCGGCCCGTCTCCGGGCCTCGGCACGCGGCTCGGCAGAATGGGAGACACGATCATGAGTACGTTCGCAGTTCGCGCCATCGGTTTCTGTGCACACTACTCACCGCAGGGCGACTGGGCCTTCGATTTCGCGCTGAGGCTGGCCAGGGCCCGCTCCCTTCAGCTGAACGTGTTCCACTTCCTCACCGACCCCTATGACCCGGGAGCGCGGGTGCCGCAGGGGCTCTCGCGCGAGGAGCGCGCGGCCCTGGCCGTGCGGCTCGAGCGCGATCTGCGGCTCTACTACGACGGCCTCCTCGGTGACTACCTGGACGCCGGCTTTCGCCTCTGCGAGGACCCGGAGTGGACGGAGCTCCACCGTTGCCTGACCAAGCGCGAGTTCCAGCTGCTGGTCCTCGGGTATCCGAGCGACGGGGCGAGGTTCGGGGGCGTTCCCATCGAGGACTTCGCGACGAGCTTCGTCTCCCCCGTGATCCTGGTGGGTCCGAGCTCTCCCCTCGACATTCGCCTGAACGAGCCGGCCGCCCTGATCCACGACAGGCTGGGGCTGGCCGACCGGGACTACATGCCCGTGCGGGCCGCGCGCCTGTCGAACGGCTGCGAGGGAGATTGTGGGCTCGCAGCGGCGAGCCTAGAATGATGGAAGGGGCCGCGGCGACGGTCGCCGTTCCAGTTCCGGAGACCTGGCCCGGCGGTGGGGCGGCAGGTCGCACGCCCTCGAGCGGGGCCGTGATGCTCAACCGCCTGGCGAGGATCATCGTCGACAGCATCAGCGACGGGGTGTTCACCGTCGACAAGCAGTTCACCATCACCTACTTCAACAGGGCGGCGGAGCGGATCACCGGCTTCCGGGCCTCGGAAGCGATCGGCAAGCCCTGCTTCGAGATCTTCCGGACCGAGGTGTGTCACACGCGGTGCGCGATACGCGACACCCTCTCGAGTGACGAGCCGGTCGACAACGTGCGGGTGACGATCATCACCCAGGACGGCCGGGAGGTGCCCATCAGCCTCAGCACCCAGGTGCTCCGAGACGAAGAGGAGGAGATCGTGGGGGTGGTGGAGTTCTTCCGCGACCTGACCGAGGTCGAGCACGCTCGCGAGGCGCTCGAGCAGGAGCGGGTCCTGGAGACGATCGTCAGCGCCAGCCCCGCGGTGAGGCGGATCATCCAGATGCTTCCGAACATCGCCGAGTCCGAGTGCAACGTGACGATCCATGGGCCCAGCGGGTCCGGGAAGGAGCTGTTCGCGGAGGCGATTCACAAGCTCAGTCCGCGCCGCTATGGTCCCTACATCAGGCTGAACTGCGCGGCACTGCCGGAGACGCTGCTGGAATCGGAGCTGTTCGGGTACGTGAAGGGTGCCTTCACCGACGCCAAGCGGGACAAGCCGGGGATGTTCGCCCTGGCCAACGGAGGCACGCTGCTGCTGGACGAGATCAGCGAGATGGAGGTCTCCCTGCAGGTGAAGCTGCTGCGGGTGCTGAGCAACGGGGAGTACCAGCCGCTGGGAGCCACCCGCACCCTGCGCACGGACGCGAGGGTGATCGCGGCCACCAATGCCGACCTCAAGCGGGCGATCGCGGAGGGACGCTTTCGGGAGGACCTGTACTTCCGGATCAACGTCGTCACCGTCGAGCTGCCTCCGCTGTGCGAGCGCCCCGAGGACATCCCGCTCCTGGTGGAGCACTTCATCGACAAGGTCCGGAGCCGGGTGCGCAAGCCAGTCGAGCGCGGCGCACCGCAGACATTGGCACTGCTGCAGCGATACCCTTTCCCGGGGAACGTGCGCGAGCTGCAGAACGCCATCGAGCACGCCTTCGTCATGTGCGACGGCGCAGAGCTGCTGCCGGAGCACCTGCCCGGCCACATCACCGCCGACGCCCAGCTCTCGACTCAGCCCTTCAGCCACGACACCGAGAAGCGAGTCATCGAGGAGGCCCTGCGACGCCACGACGGCAACCGCTCGGCGGCGGCCTCCGAGCTGAGGATGCACCGCTCGACGCTCTGGAGGAAGCTCAAGACCTACGGCATCGGCACGTAGCCCCATCGATCGGGGGTGGCGCGCCCGCTTGACAAGTTATGAGCATATGCTTATTATGTCCATCGAGAGGACCGGATGCCGCGCCCCCATTGCCCCCGTCGAGTCGACGCTCTGCCCCACCAGACGTACTTCAAGCCGAGGGGCGTGCCGGTCGCACAGCTCGAGGAGGTCCAGCTCAGCGTCGACGAGTTGGAGGCCCTTCGGCTGGCCGACCTCGAAGGGCTGTATCACGAAGGTGCGGCGGCCCGGATGAACGTCTCACGCGCCACCTTCGGGCGCATCGTGGAGTCGGCGCGCCGCAAGGTCGCGGAGGCTTTGGTCGGGGGGCACGCCCTGCGGATCGAGGGTGGCACGGTGGAGACGCCGGCGTTGAGGAGCTTCTCCTGTCCGGCCTGCCGTCATTCCTGGTCGGAGCCCTTCGGCACCGGTCGCCCCGAGAGGTGTCCGGAGTGCGGGGGCGTGGACTTCCGACGGATGGACGCCGGTCGCGGCGCTTCGCGAGGCAGGTGGGGACGTCGAAGGGGCGGCCAGAGGAGCCCAGGGAGGCAACCATGACGGAGACGAGGAGCATTGCCGTGGCGGCGGAGGACGAGACGGGTCTCGACGGTCGCGTGGCCGGTCACTTCGGCCGCTGCCGAGCCTATGTCGTGGTCGAGGCGGTGGGCGACGAGATCCGGGGATCTCGGGTCGTCGCCAACCCGCACGTCGAGACGCACCAGCCGGGACAGGTCCCGCGGTTCATCCAGGGGCTCGGCGTCGATGCGATCCTGGCTGGAGGCATGGGCCCGCGTGCGATCGACATGTTCGCGCAGTACGGCATCGACGTGGCCACCGGTCTCGCCGGGACCGTCCGTGACGTGGTGGGCGGCTACCTGCGCGGAGAGGTGAGTGGCACCGTCCCGTGCGGTCACGACCATCCGCGCAGCTGCGGTGGAGGTGGTCATGCCTGAGGAGGCCACGCCTGTCGTCCGTGGCTGCGTGGCGGTGGCCGTCGTCGAGGGGACGGACCTGTCGGCGGCGGTCGGGGAGCACTTTGGCCGGTCTCCACGCTTCCTCCTGGTCCGGGAAGGCTCCGACCCCTCGGTCGAGGTCCTGGAGAACGCCCGCGCCGAGGCCGCCCAGGGAGCCGGGCCTGCCGCCGCGTCCCTGCTCAGGCGGCATGGGGTGACCGCGATCCTCGCCGGCCGGTTCGGTCCCAAGGCGGAGGACGCGCTCCGGGCCGGAGGGATCCTTCCCGTCCCCGTCGCCCCGGGGACGAGCGCGGCGGACGCCCTCGCGCAGCTTCCGGCCGTGATGCTCCAGGGTGTCGGCTGAGCGCCATGCGCCTCGCGGTCGCCAGCGGCAAGGGAGGGACGGGAAAGACCCTGCTGGCCACGAACCTGGCCGCGACGCTGGCTTCCCGCGTGCCCGGGGTGGCCTACGTGGACGCGGACGTCGAGGCCCCCAACGGGCATCTCTTCTTCCAGCCCACCTTCACCAGCGTGACGCGCCACCGCGTCCGGGTCCCCGCGCTGGACGGGCCCTCCTGCTGCGGCTGCGGGCTCTGTGCGGAGGCCTGCCAGTTTGGCGCCATCGTGGCCGGGGACGAGGGGGTCACGGTGTATCCGGACCTCTGCCACTCGTGTGGGGTCTGTATCCGCGCTTGCCCGGAGACCTTGCTGCGAGAACAAGGGCGGGAGACGGGAACACTCCGCCGGGGCCACGTCGGTCCGATGGGCTTCGTCGACGGGACGCTCGACGTCGGCGAGGTCCGGGCGGTGCCCCTCATCCAGGCGACGGTGGGGGAGAGCGCCGCGTGGTCCCTGGCCGTGCTCGACGCCCCCCCGGGGACGTCGTGCGCCGCGGTGGCCGCCATCGACGACGCCGATCTCGTCGTGCTCGTGTGTGAGCCGACACCCTTCGGGCTCCATGACCTGGAGCTCTCTCTCCAGATGTGCCGGGCCCTGGGACTCGAGACGGCGGCGGTCGTCAACCGCTCGGACGTGGGCGACGGTCGCGTGCGCTCGTTCCTGGCCGCGGAAGAGGTGCCCGTCCTGGCCGAGGTGCCCTTCGACCGCGAGATCGCCATCGCCTGTGCGGCCGGCGTCCTGGCCGCCGAGTGCGTTCCGAGCCTCGCCGCGACGGTCGACGGGCTCGCCGACGAGCTCTTGGTCCGGTACGGGGATCGGCTCCAATGAGGCAGATCACCCTCATCAGCGGCAAGGGCGGAACCGGGAAGACGTCCCTGGCCGGGGCGTTCGTCCGTCTCTCGGGCCGGTGCGTGGCCGTCGATGCGGACGTGGACGCGGCCAACCTCGCCCTCCTGGTGCCGGGCGAGGACGCCGCCTGGCGACCCTTCGAATCCGGTCGGCGGGCGGTGATCGATCCCGAACGGTGCAGCGCGTGTGGCGCGTGTCTCGAGGCCTGCCGCTTCTCGGCTCTCTCGGAGACCGCGACCGGTGTCGAGAGCGATCCTCTCCGGTGCGAGGGGTGCGGGGCCTGCGCCCAGGTCTGCGGCGAGGACGCCGTCTCGTTTCGGGCGAACCGGGCGGGCTCCTGGACCACGCGGAGCACACGCTGGGGGAGACTCGTCCACGCGAGCCTGGGTGTGGCCCAGGACAGCTCGGGCAGGCTCGTGGCCCACCTCCGGCGGGAGGCCCGGCAGCTCGCCGCCCGCGAGGCCGTCGATTGGGTGCTGATCGACGGACCCCCCGGGATCGGGTGCCCGGCCCACGCCGCGATCACGGGGGTGGACGGGGTCGTCGTGGTGACGGAGCCGACCGCGGCGGGGGTCCACGATCTCGCCCGCGCCCTTGCCCTGGCCGACCACTTCGGCCTTCCCGCCGGCGTCGTCCTCAACAAGTGCGATCTCAACGCCGAGGGGTCACGGCGGGTGGAGGTGGTGGCCTCGCGATGGAGGGCACCGCTCCTGGGGACGATTCCCTTCGACCCGAGGCTCCCCCGGCTGCTGGGGCGGATGGAGACCGGACTCGTGCTCGAGGGAGTGAGGGAGTCGATTGTCGCGTGCTGGACGGCCGTGCAGGACGTGCTGGTCGGCGGCACGCCGCTGGCGAGACGGATGGTGGTTCTCGAAACGGATCACCGGTTGTCCTGAGACCGGGCGGCCCGCGAGCGGCGTGCGCGCCGTTCGCCGGCTGGCGGCTCAGGGGAAGACGAGGAGGACGTCATGCCTGGACTCAATGGAAGAGGCCCACGGGGCCAGGGTCCCCGAACCGGACTCGGGAGGGGACGCTGCCGCAGGGGCCCCGTGGTGGAAGGAGCGAGGGATCTGGCCGAGGCCGACTGGGGCGCTGGCCGTGGTCGTGGTCGGGGTCGTGGATGGGGACGAGCTGCGGGACACGGAGTAGGATGGCGGGGTCGCAGGGGCTTCGGAGGCCCGCCGACGATCGACGACGCCTCGCCCGAGATCGAGGATTCACCCGCCGACACGGGCGCGCGGAAGGCGGAGTAGGAGGCAGCATGGGAGAAGAGCCCAAAGGATGTGGCCGTGTGACGGGGAGCGTGCTCGGTGAGCCCCCACCGGGTGGGCCCGATGCGCCGGCGCTGCAGAACGGGAAGGAGACCACGATGACCGCGAGAGTGGGGCAGAAGGCCCCGGACTTCCAGGCCCCGGCCTACCACAAGGGAGGGTTCACCAGCCTCAAGCTCTCGGATCACTTCGGCAAGTGGATCCTGCTCTGCTTCTACCCGGGGGACTTCACCTTCGTTTGAGCGACGGAAGTGTCGGCGGTCGCCGACAACTACTCGAAGCTGCAGGAGCTGGGCGTCGAGGTCTTCTCGGTCAGCGTGGACAGCCACTTCGTCCACAAGATGTGGAACGACCACGAGCTCGTCAAGATGGTCGAGGGCGGCGTGCCGTTCCCCATGATCTCGGACCAGGCGGGCAATGTCGGTCGGGCCTACGGCGTCTGGGACGAGGGGCAGGGGATCGAGCTGCGGGGGCGGTTCATCATCGACCCCGACGGCGTGATCCAGGCCATGGAGGTCCTGACGCCCCCGGTGGGCCGCAAGCTCGCGGAGACCGTGCGCCAGGTCCAGGCGTTTCAGCTCGTCCGGCAGTCGAAGGGCTCAGAGGCCACGCCCGCCGGGTGGGAGCCGGGTCAGCCCACGCTGAAGCCCGGTCCGGACCTCGTGGGCAACGTCTGGAAGGTCTGGAAGCCCAGCATGGAGACGTAGTCGGACGATCCCGGCGTCCGGCGAAGCCGCCGGGCGCCGGGGTGTCCGGCCAACAGGACTGGAGGTGACCGTGCCCTCGCGTCAGGCCCGGGGGGAGGGGCATGTCGGCGCCCTGGTTCGGGTCGTGACCCTGGCCGTCCTGGCTCTCGCCTCACCCGTGGTCGGAGCCCCCGACGACGGCGCCACCGTGTGGGGCGCCGTCTTTGCCCCCGACGGCTCGCGCCTGCCCGGCGCCGTGGTCACCCTCGTGCGTCGCGGGGGGGACGAGGTCCGAGTCGTCGCGGGGCCCTTCGGCGTCTATCGCGCGCCGGATCTGGCCGCGGGCACATGGGACCTGACGGTGGAGAGCCCGGGCTTCACGGCGGCCCGCCTGGAGGCACTCGTCCTCTCCGCCGGATCGTCGCGCCAGCGGGACGTGCGGCTGGCGCTCGCCAGCGTGACCGAGGAGCTGACGGTCGTGTCGGGCCCGCCCGCGGACAGCCTCGAGGCACCGTCGATCCGGGAGAGCGGAGCCCGCGACGTCGGCCAGGCGCTCGGCGCCGTGCCCGGCATCTGGCCGCTCCGCAAGGGCGGGATCGCCAACGACGTCGTGCTCCGGGGCCTTCAGAGCCGCGACCTCAACGTCCTCGTGGACGGAGACCGCGTCAACGGGGCGTGTCCGAACCACATGGACCCGCCGCCCTTCCACGTGGACTTCGCGGAGGTGGAGCGGGTACAGGTCGGGAAGGGACCCTTCGACGTGCGCAACCAGGGGAGCCTCGGTGGCGTCGTCAACCTGATCACCCGCGACGCCCCGCCGGGATGGCACGTTTCCCCCGCCCTGTCCTTCGGCTCGTTCGGCTACGTCAATCCCTCGGGAACCGTCAGCTGGGGGGGCGAGCGGACCTCGGCACTGGCGGGCTTCTCCTGGCGGGCCGCCGACGCGGATCGGGACGGCGACGGACTGCGCTTCACCGAGCGCGCCAACTATCGTCCGGAGGTGCAGGACGACCGTGCCTTCAGGGTGGGCAGCGGCTGGGGCCGGTTCCGCTTCACGCCGTCTGTGGACACCACCCTGGAGGCTGCCTACACCCGTCAGGAGGCGAAGGACGTCTTCTACCCCTACTTGATGATGGACGCGCCCTGGGACGACACGGATCGTCTGAGCGTCAGCTTCGAGAGCCGAAGGCCCCGCAAGCGGACGATCACGCTCATCACCGCCCAGGCCTATGTCACTCGAGTCGACCACTGGATGGACGACGCGGCGCGGACCTCCTCGGTGGGAGCGCCACGAGGCTGGTCGATGGGCACGCAGGCCCGGGCCCGCACGTGGGGAGGCAAGGTGGGCGGCCGGATCGGGCGGACGACGGCCGGGATCGAGTTCTACCGCCGGTACTGGGATGCCCAGACCGAGCTTCGGGGCCGGGGCTACGTGCCCCAGCCGTCCATTCCCGGGGTCAACGTGGACGTCCTCGGCGCGTATGCGGAGTACTCCCGCATCCTGGGCGACCGGGTTCTCCTCGAGGCGGGCGCGCGGTTCGACGTCGCGTGGAGCGCGGCCGACCCGGAGAAGGCAGACACCGACCCGGCCTGGGCCTATCTCGGGGACAGGTCGCTGTCGGCTCGGGACCGGTTGCCTTCGGGGAAGCTCCGAGTGGCGTGGCGCCCGCGTGACCGCCTGCAGGTCTCGCTGGCGCTCGGACACACCTCCCGGGTGCCGGAGCCGAGCGAACGCTACTTCTCCCTGAGGAGGATGGGGAGCGACTGGGTGGGCGACCCCTCCCTCCGGCCGGTCCGGAACACGGGAGTCGACGCGGCCCTCGCCTGGCGCGGAGCGCGCGCAACGCTGCGCGCCTCCGTCTTCGCCAGCAAGGTCGACGACTTCATCACCGTCCGCGAAGCCGAGCTATGGCACGAAACGCCGAGCGTCACGAACGCCCGCGCGCGCACCTGGGCGAACGTCGACGCCACCCTCGTCGGGGGAGAGGCGTCTTTCTCGCTCTCGGCGACGAAGCACGTCTTTCTCTCCGGCGATCTCTCCCGGGTCCGGGGCACGCAGGAGCCGCGTCCCGAAGAAGGCATCCTCTCCCGGAACCTTCCCGAGATGCCTCCGCTGCGGGCGACGGTCGGGATCCGCTACGACGACTCTCGCCTCTTTGCCGCAGTGGACGTCTTGGTCGCCGGCCGCCAGGAGCGCGTGAACTCGGACCTGAGCGAGGAGCCGACTCCCGGCTACGCCGTCGTGAATGTCGCGACCGGCTACCGGCGCGGCCCCGTCGCGGTCACGCTCGGCGCCACCAACCTCCTCGACCGGGCCTACTCGCCGCACCTGTCGTACCAGCGCGACCCGTTCCGCAGCGGGCTTCGAGTCCACGACCCGGGACGAAGCATCTACGCCAACGTGAACTGCCGCTTCTGAGGGTCCTCTCGACGCGTCGCCCGCTGCCGAGGGGAGCCTGCTGAGCCCAGGTACCCGTGGCTCTTGAGATAGGTCACGACCCGGGCTGCGCTCTCGTTCTCCGTCTCGCGGTCGGTCTGCAAAACGATCTCGGGGTCGAGGGGGGGCTCGTAAGGTGCGGAGACACCGGTGAACTCGGGTATCTCGCCGGAGCGGGCCTTCGCGTAGAGCCCCCGCGGGTCGCGGGCCTCGCACACCTCCAGAGGGCATTCGACATAGACCTCGACGAAGTCGCCGGGGTCGTGGACGCGCCGGTTGAGGTCGCGATCAATGCGGTACGGGGAGATGAACGCGGTCAGCGCGATGGTGCCGTGGGTGGCGAAGAGCCTGGCTACCTCGCCGATGCGCCGGATGTTCTCGTTCCGGTCCTCCGGGCTGAAGCCGAGGTCGGAGTTCAGCCCGTGCCGGATGTTGTCGCCGTCCAGGACACAGCAGTGGTGGCCGCGCTCCGTCAGGGCCTGGTCGACGAGCAAGGCCACGGTCGACTTTCCGGAGGCGCTCAGTCCGGTGAACCAGACGGTGACACCACGCTGTCCAAGGTGGGCCTCGCGCGTCGCGCGTGAAACGTGGGGAACGGTTCGGGCTATGTTGGTGCTCTTGGGCTCAGGCATTTTCCTCGTTCCTTTCCTGTGTTCGCCGTGCCGCGTGCTCCCGGCGAGAAGACGAGGTTCAAGAAGCACTCCATCCGACCTAACTGTAGGCAAGAGAGGCAGTTAGGTCTTTCTGTGGCCATGCGGATGCGTTCCATTGCGAAATTTCTGTGCGATACAACAGAATGCCCATGATATTCAGCGGTTCGACTATGCTATAAGGCGGACGGGAGCTCGGATGTCCGACGACCCTCATCTTCTGCTTGCCGTCTGGCGTCACCTCGGGAGCGCGGCCTCGCTCGCCGAGGGGATCGAGACGGCGCTCCGCGATCTCGCGGGGCGTCTGCCCTTCGACCTCCTTCTGGTCCGGCGCCTGGACATCCGCGATGCGTTTCTGGAGACCGTGGCGCCAGGCGCTCGGACCGGCTCGGGACCGGTGCGCCGGTCTCACGATGACCTCCGCCGGACCGAACTGGAGCGGCTGCTGGTGGCGTGTCAGGACCGGTCCATTCGCGAGGTCTCTCCCTCCGCCGCCGATGATCCTCTGGCGGTGGCCGTTCCCCAAGGCGTTCGCGGGCACGTGCTGATCGGGCCGTTGTGGGGTGCGAGTGGGCTGCTGGGCCTGGCCGTGCTCGCCTCCTCGACGGCAGCGGAGATGCGACGCTCCCACCACGAGCTCGCCACTGACCTGCTGGAGCCTCTGTCCGCGGCGCTCGAAGCGCACCTTCGAGTCCATCACATCCTCACCGAGTACGAGGCCGCCCGGGCGGATCGCCGCACGCTGCTCACGAAGCTCGGTCGACGTCAGATCGGCGACACCATCGTGGGGGCCGACTCGGGCTTGCGCGAGGTGATGGAGAAGGTCGACCAGGTGAGCTCATCGGACGTGCCGGTTCTCATACTCGGCGAGACCGGCTCCGGCAAGGAGGTGGTCGCCCGGGCCATCCACGACCGGTCGCGCCGTGCCGCCGGCCCGTGTCTGCGAGTCAACTGCGGCGCCATCCCGACCGATCTGGTGGACTCGGAGCTCTTCGGTCACGAGCGTGGCAGCTTCACCGGCGCCATCCACCAGCGCAAGGGCTGGTTCGAGCGGGCCGACGGCGGGACCCTGCTGCTCGACGAGGTGGCCGAGCTGTCGCCGCCGGCCCAGGTCCGCCTGCTGCGTGTTCTCCAGGACGGCAGCTTCGAGCGTGTCGGAGGCCAGCGGCCGCTGCAGGTCGATGTCCGCATCGTCGCTGCGACGCACCGGGATCTCTTCGGCATGATGGCGCACGGCCACTTCCGCGAAGACCTCTGGTACCGGCTTGCCGTCTTTCCCATCGAGCTGCCCGCGCTGCGTGAGCGGCCGGAGGATATGCCGGAGCTGGCCGCCCACTTCGCCCTGCGGGCCTCCCGCCGCTTCGGCCTGCCCCCGGCCATGCCCACGCGCGCGGACATCGACCTCCTGACGGGCTACCCCTGGCCCGGGAACATCCGCGAGCTGGCCGCGGTCATCGATCGGGCGGCGATCCTCGGCGACGGCGAACGGCTCGAGATCGCCCAGGCGCTCGGCGTGCATCGCGCGCCCCCCCTTGCTCCGGAAACCCGTGAGGTCGCTGCCGAGAGTGGGTCGCAGCCGACCTTCCCGACCCTCGACGACGCGACCCGGGCGCACATCGAGCGCGCCCTCCGGACCACTAGCGGCAGGGTCGAGGGGCCACGCGGCGCCTCCGTCCTCCTCGGTGTCAACCCCCACACCCTGCGCTCCCGGATGCGCCGGCTCGGCATCGATTGGGCGCGTTTCCGGCGGCGCTGAGCGCATCCCCAGGGGGCCGAGCCAGCCGCGAGGGGTGCACCGATGCTGCGATGTGTTGTCCCGGAGCGCCGGTCAGCCCCGGGGCCCCGGATGCCACCATGGACGTGCTCGACACTCCCGCCATTCACGCTGAAGCCGCGGTGAGTTGCGCGCTCGCAGGAGAGAGATGAGGGACCGAGCGGGCTCTGGACGAGGGGCGGTCAGGGAGTGTCGAGGTCGCGCTCGACGCTAACCGGGTAGGGGCCGTCCTCCACCGAGATTGGACCCATCGGATACCAGCCGTCGTCGTTCCGGCCCTTGATGGCCAGGCGCACCCGGGGCTGGCGGGTCTGGCGGTCCACGATGCCGAGCTGGAGCTCGTACTCTCCCTCCGGGAGATCCCGGGGCAGAAACACGCGATCGTCGAAGAGGGAGTCTCCCGGGAGCCATGAGGTGATGTCGGCGTTGGTGACGAGCACCTCCGTGCGCCGTGCTCCGACGAGCCGGAAAGCGAGGGGGAACTCGCGGTAGCACGGCGCCACGCCCTTGTTCTCCCACCAGCTCGCGAACGGCAGGACGCCGTGGGGCCGGACGCGGGCCGGATAGGCGAGCTTGCGAAGAACGAGCCGGTAGCCCATCTTCCGCAGCCAATCCTCCACCAGCGGCATCCACTCCGGGGGCACCGGCGAGCTCTTGGCGTTGAACGACGAGACGTGCCACTTGAGCGCCTGATCGAAGATGTAGCGCACCTCCTTCTCGCCGTAGCCCTGCTTGTCGCGCCAGCTGAGGAAGGTGCCGCAGATCTCCAGCGAGACCGGACCCCTGCGCCAGGCGTCGGCCATCCCGCTCTGGATGATCTGTTGGGGGTACACGTCGGTCATGTGGGACCAATCGGGGACCCGGCTCTTCCAGAAGCCCAGGTCGCCCAGGCAGTCGAAGCGCCAGCCCAGGTGACGCATCTGCGGGCCGGTGCCGTTGTCGGTGCCATCCGGCCAGCTCGCGGCGATGGGCAGCCCCTCGACCAGGAAGGCCGGGTCCGGCGCGTCGCCGTTCAGGGGCTGGAAGATGAGCGGGGTCTCTTCGAAGCCGTCCAGATAGGCGCTCAGGAGGGCCTTGCGCGTTTCGTCTCGCAGCAGATGCGCGCCGGAGCCCTCTCCCCAGTAGCCGACGATCGCCATGTCGACGGCCTCCATGTCCGGGTGCCCGTCGTAGCGGGCGCCGAGCCGGCGGATGAGGCCACCGAAGTGCTCGACGTAGAGGGGGTTCTCCGGATCTGTGCGCCACTTGCCGTTGTCGAGGTCCTGTTCCGGGCCCACCCTTTGGCGGTACCAGTCCGGCACGTCCAGGTCGTCGCCCTGGTAGGGAGAGATGCGCAGGATGAGGCTCTGGCCGCGCTCGGCCGCCGTGCGGAGCGCCCGGTCGATCATCCCCCAGTCGTACTCCCGCGGCTCGGGCTCGACGAAGCGCCAGTTGACGCGGAAGTAGGCCAGGGAGGTCATCGGGTGGTCTTCGTTGGTGAGGTCGCCGTCGAACTCCTGGTACTCGATGGGGCGTCCCTCGGTCCAGCCCATTCCCTCGTTCAGGGCGTCGCCGTTGAAGCGCTGGAAGGTGGTGAACCCCGTCCCCGGGTTGACCAGCACGTCGTCCATCTCCACCGGTCGCACGATCCTCACCTCCGGCGGCTGGGCGCCCAGCGGCGGAGGGAAGAGGAGCGCGATCGGTAGCCAGAGAATCGTGCGCATGGTGACCTCCGAAACCCTCCCGATGATACTCTCGGCCAACAGCCGGGGTCTGGAGACCCCATTCGGAGAGAAGGCAGATGAGCGAGCCGCAAGACGCGATCGGCAGAAGGACCTTCCTGGGCGCCGCCGCCGCCGCCGGCGCCGCGAGCGTGACGACCGCTGCCGAGCCTGGTCCGTCGGGGGCCCGCGGCCGGGAGCCGACGAGTCCGGACTTCATCCTCGACTCCCACATCCACTGTGGCGGCGACGAGGCGTGGGTGGAGGAGATGGTCGCGGTCTATCGCCGACACAACGCCATGGCGTGTGTCCTCACCTGGATCGAAGATCTGGAGCTGATGGTGGAGGCCATCAGGGCATACCCGGACGTCTTCATCGGCTACGGCCGGGTCCGTCTGGACGACCCGGCGGCGGTGCGTCAGATCGAGGCCTTCAAGAAGAAGGGCTTCGTCGGGATGAAGTTCCACAGCCCCCGAGAGAACTTCGACCACCCCGCCTACTTCCAGGCCTATCGGCTGTGCGAGGAGTTCGGCCTGGTGATGCTCTTCCACACCGGCATCTCGAGCCGCCGGGAGTTCGAGAGCCCGACGTGGGGATCCTCCGCCCGCATGCGCCCGATCTACCTGGACACCATCTGCCGCCAGTTTCCCCGGGTCGTCGTCCAGGGGGCTCACCTGGGCAACCCGTGGTACGAGGAGGCGGCGGAGGCGGCCCGTTGGAACCCCAACCTCTATTTCGACGTCACCGGCTCGACCCTGCCGAAGCTCATCAAGCTGAACCGTCTCGACCGGCTCGGCGAGATCCTCTGGTGGAGCGCCGGGGAAGGGGAGGCCAACCCCCACACCCTGAAGGACGGTCCCGGCGCCTGGGAGCACATCGTCTTCGGGACCGACGAGAAGCCCTCGGGGCTGGCCGGCAACATCGAGCGCTTCCAGATGATGCTGGACGCCAACGGCGTCCCCGAGCCCACCCGCCGCCGGATGTGGGGACTCACGATGGCGGAGGTACTCGGTCTCGGTCCCCGGACCCGCAGATCTCGAGGGTGACGCCCTCGACCTCGCCCGGGCGGGGGAGATCACGGTCGGCTCCAGCTGGCGCCCAAGACGTGCTCTACTCCAGTGCCCGCGCCGCTGGACGGTTGGATTGGCCGGTTCGGACGGCCGAAGAGGGAGGCTGCCGATGACACAGCCCGCGCAATCGAAGGTCCAGCGCTATCTCGCGCTCGATGCCTACCGTGGCTTCATCATGCTGATGCTCGTGTCGCACGGATCCTGAGTCAGCTTCTCTCCATGGGAGGCTCCGGGCCGTACCGCTTCCAGATGATCAACGTGCTGTGCCAGATCGCCCTCACCTACACCCTGGTGTTCTGGATCATGCGCCTGCGCTTTCGCTGGCAGGCGGTGATCGCGGTGGCCCTGCTCGTGTTCCACACCGCCCTGTTTCATCTGTTCCCGGGTCCCGACGGGCCGTACTCGCAGGAGGGCAACATCGGGCAGATCATCGACAAGGCGATCATGGGCTACAACTACCCGGGCCTGTGGGTGGGTATCAACTTCATCACCAGCACGGTGACCACGCTTCTCGGGGCGTGGACGGGCATGCTCCTCATGCACGGCCGGGACCACCGCCACGTCGTCAAGGTGCTGGCCGCGGGCATGGCCGGAGGCTGGGTGCTCGGGCTCGCGATCAGTCCCTGGAACCCGATCGTCAAGCGGATCTGCACGGCCTCGTTCACGCTGTACAGCGCCGGGTGGGTGCTCCTCGGGATGCTCGTCTTCTACGTGGTGGTCGAGGTGAAGGGCTACCGAAAGTGGACCCACCCGCTGGTGGTCATCGGTGCGAACTCGATCTTCATCTACGCGGGCAGCGGTTGGATTCTCCGCGGCTGGCTGGAGCGCGTGGTGGGCGTGATGACCGGGAGCTTCTCGTACCTCGGAACGCTCGCCCCGGTGGCGAAATCCCTGGCGGTGCTGGCGGTGATGTACTGGATGAACGACTGGCTCTACCGGCGCAGGATCTTCATCAAGGTGTAGACGATGAAAGCCCACCGTCGCATCGCTCTTCGCCGGCGCTCCATCACCCTCGCCGTCCTCGCGGGGATCGGGGTCCTCGCGAGCTGCCGCGCGGCCGAGGGGCCGGCGCCCACCGTGCTTTCGGCCCCGGCCGGGAGCCGGTACGCCGGGATCGACCGAGAGGGGGTGACGATCCTGCCCAACGGAAGGCTCGTGCGACCGCTCGGACGCTCCGTGACCGTCGCCCCCCACCCGTTCGGGCTGGCATTGAGCCCCTCGGGGACGCTGGCCATCACCGCCAACTCGGGGACCGAGCCCCTGTCCATCTCGATCGTCGAGGACCTCGAGTCCGCGAATCCCACCGTCCGTTCCATTCCGCCCGGTCCCACGACGGACGAAGGCGTCCTGGCCTCGGTGTTCATGGGCCTGGCCATCTCCCCGGACGAGCGCACGGTCTACGTCGCCGGCGGCCAGGAGAACGGGATCTACCTCTTCGATATCCGATCCGGAGAGAAGCGGGGCTTCATCGACTGCACGGTGGTCTCGAAGGACGAGGGGTACCGCTTCGGCTACATCGGAGACTTGGTCCTCAGCCGGGACGGCGCCCGGCTCTATGCCGTCGACCAGATGCACTTCCGGCTGGTCATCGTGGACACCGTGGCGAGACGGGTAGTCCACAACGTGCCCGTGGGCCGCTACCCCTTCGGGGTGGCCCTGTCCCCGGACGAGACGAAGGTCTACGTGGCGAACGTGGGGATGTTCGAGTACCGGAAGATCCCCGGCACCGACGAGGAGGATCCCGAGACCGGCCTGGAGTATCCGCCGTTCGGCTTCGGCACGCAGGAGATGCGTGAGGGCGTGACGGTCGAGGGCCGGCGAGTCCCCGGCCTCGGGGATCCCAACGCCCCCGAGTCGTTCTCCGTCTGGACGGTCAGCCTCGACCCGCAGGGGCCCCGGATCACGTCGCGGGTCAAGACCGGCACCCGGGTGGGGGAGCCCGTCGAAGGCATCCCCGCGGTGGGCGGCTCGAGCCCCAACTCGCTCGTGGCCACGTCGCAGCACGTCTTCGTGAGCAACGGAAACAACGACACCATCTCGGTGCTGAGCCTTCGGAGCGACGAGATCCTGACCGAGATCCGGCTCCGGCCCTTCGAGGCCGTGCGGCAGTTCCGGGGGGTGATCCCCTTCGGGCTGGCCGTCTCCCCGGACGAGACCCGGCTGTACGTGGCCGAGGCCGGCATCAACGCCGTGGGAGTCGTCGACATCCCCACCCTGACCGTGATCGGCCACATCCCCGTGGGCTGGTTCCCCGCCAGGCTGGCGGTGAGCCCCGACGGAGAGTCCCTGATCGTGGCTAACGCCAAGGGGTTCGGCAGTGGGCCGAACGGCGGGCGGGGCTTCGAGGTCGGTCCGGAGGGGACCTACATCGGGAACCTGATGAGGGGGACGGTGTCCGTCATCGACATCCCGTCAGACTCCGAGCTGCCGGCGCTCACGCAGGAGGTCTTGAAGAACAACTTCAAGGTGGACCAGGCGGACTCGGAGCGATTCGCCTGGCGCTCCGCGAACCCCGTGCCGCTCTACGGGGGCGAGAGGCCGTCACCCATCAAGCACATCGTCTTCATCTCCAAGGAGAACCGGACCTACGACGAGGTCTTCGGCCAGCTGGCGGCGGGGGAGGGAGACCCCTCCCTCGCGCGCTACGGGGAAGGCGCGACCTTCACCAACGAAGCGGGGACCGCGAAGGTCGTGGACGCCGTGGTGATGCCCAACCACCTCGCGCTGGCCCGGCGATTCGCCATCGCCGACAACTTCTACGTCGACTCCGACGTCTCCGCCGACGGTCATCGTTGGCTGGTCAACACCTATCCCAACGAGTGGGTCGAGGCCACGACCCCCGCCTCCTACGGCGACAACCGGACCTACGACCCGCAGTCCACCGCGCCCGGCAGCCTGGCCATGAACGGGGCGGCCGGCGCCATCTACCCTGAGGACTACAACGAGGCGGGTTCGATGTGGGAGCACCTCGACCGGCACGGCGTGGACTTCTTCAACTTCGGGTTCGGCATCATGTTCGAGCCGGGCATCTACCACGAGTCCTTCAAGTACACCGGGATCCGTCACTTCGTGAACTACCCCGTGCCGGCCCCGATGTTCGACCGGACCTCGAAGACCTTCGCCACCTACAACATGGCGATCCCCGACCAGTTTCGGTTGGACCAGTTCATCCGGGAGTTCGAGGAGAAGTGGGGGCAGGGAGGCCTCCCTGCCGTGCTGACCGTGATCCTGCCCAACGATCACGGCGCCGACGATCGACCCGAGGCGGGCTACCCCTTCCGCGAGAGCTACATGGCGGACAACGACCTGGCCCTGGGCCGCATCGTGGAGTTCCTCTCCCACACCCGCTACTGGGGAGAGATGGTGATCGTCGTCACCGAGGACGACGCCCAGAACGGGGTCGACCACGTCGACGCCCACCGGAGTCTCCTCATGGTCGTCTCTCCCTGGGCGAAGCGGGGCCACGTGGGGAAGGTCCACTACAGCTTCGGCAGCATCTTCAAGACCTTCTGGAACGTCCTGGGGCTGCCCTACCTGAACCAGTACGACGCCGGCGCCACCGATCTCGCGGACCTGTTCGCCGACCGTCCGGACCCGGCGCCCTACGTGGCCCTCCCGGTGGATCCGCGGGTCTTCGATCCCCAGAAGGCGCTGGACCCGTTCGACGAGGACTTCGACTGGGAGGCTCTGGGCGAGTCGCCGGTGATCGACGACCCCGCCGACATGCTGGAGCTCAGCAAGGAGCGCGAGGAGGACCGCCGGCGGCACCGCGAGCGGGAGGAGAAGTAGGGCCTCGCCCCTCCATCCAAAGCTGATACTGTAGCGGGCGAGGTCGAACCCGAGCTGCCCGCGCGGATCCGGACGGCCTCTTCCGAGGAGGTGGGAGATGAAGATCAACGTGGGGGGAACCGAGAGGGTCATCCGCGTCGTCGTCGGCGTCGTCATCGTGGGGATTGGCGTCGCCTACCAGAGCTGGTGGGGCGCCGTCGGCCTGGTGCCCATCGCGACCGGCCTGATCGGCTGGTGCCCGCCGTACGCCCTGCTGGGTATCAGCACCCGCTCGGCGGCCGCCGAGAAGAAGGGCTGACTTTCGGGCTCCTGAGCCGGCCCGAGAGCCGGGGAGGTCGAGGCTGCCGTGCGGCGTGTCATGCGTCTCCGGCACTGCCGCTCCCACGTGTCCATCACGCCCGGGAGGGCTGAGCGTGGGGGGGCGCGACCCGGGAGGGCACCACGATGAGACGACGGCGAGCGCTGGTCGCAGTCCTGCTCGGATAGGCTCGCCGTGTCCCGGGAGGTGGAGATGAAGCTGACGACGGTCCTGCTGCTGTCGAGCAGCATCCTTCTCGTGAACTGCTCGTCCGAGAAGGCCGAGGTCGAGAAGGCCGAGGTTCAGCCCCGTCCCTTCGTCGTTCTCTGCTTCGACGTGGAGGACTACACGTCCCCCGAGTCGGTGGGCATGGACGAAATCCCGAAGTGGCTGGCGGAGACGATGACGGAGGTGGGGGCCACCGGCAGCTTCTTCGTCATCGGCGAGAAGGCCCGCTCCCTGGAGGCGCGGGGAAGGCGGGACGTGATCGAGGCCATGGCCCGGCACGACGTCGGGAGCCACACCAGCCGGGGGTCCATCCATCCCACGGTGACGGAGATCCTGGAGCACGCCTCGTTCGAGGAGGGCGTCGAGACGATGCTCGCCAACGAGGACGCGGGCTTCGATGATCTGGAGCGCATCTTCGGCCAGAGGCCGGCGGCCCTGGCGAGGCACGGCGGCTCCTACGGGCCGCAGCTCGTGGCGGCGTTGTCGGAGATGGGGGCCGCCTACGTCTACTCTCCGATCAGCATCCCCGGCCACAATGCCGTCTGGTTCGCCAACGCCCTGAACTTCCACGGTGAGGGAGACTTCGGCTTCTTCGACGACGCCTACCACGACGACGCCCTCTTCGATCCCATGCTCGCGGCCCTGGACGAGCGGATTCCGGCGGGGACGCGCGGCCTCGACGTCGTGGCCTTCTTCGCCAACCACCCCAGCAAGGTGCGCAGCATCCAGTTCTGGGACTTCAACCACTACAAGGGGGCCAACCCGGGCCCGGACGAGTGGAGGACGCCCGAGCTGCGCCCGCTCGAGTCGATGGAGACGGCCAGGAAGAACTTCCGCCGGCTGGTGGAGTACCTGCAGAGCCGGGAGGACATCGAGCTCACCACGTACCGGGACATGGTCGCCCGCTTCGGGCAGCAGTCCGAGACGATCGAGAAGGCGAGGCTCGCCGAGATCGCCCGGAGGGTCCTGAGCGAAGGCGAGGTGGTGATCGACCCGGACTACTCGCCCGCCGAGACGTTTGCGGCCCTGGCCTCCGCCCTCACCGCGTACCGGACACAGGGGCGTCTGCCCGAGCAGGGGGAGTGCCGGCGGCCCTTCGGTCCGCTGCAGCGGCCCCCTCGGGAGCCTGGGATCGAGCAGGTGAGCGCGGCTCAGGCACTGGAGCTGGCGAATCGGGCGCACGAGGTCATCGCGAGTGAGCGCCACCTGCCCCACGAGGTGGCGACAGAGGGAGCCGAGGTCGGCACCGGGTCTCTTCTGGCTCTCTTCAGCGCGGTGTACGTCGATCTCCTGGAGGACCGCCTGGCCGAGACCTACGCGGTGCCGCCGTTTCCGCCACACCCCACGGAGAACGAGGCCGCCATCGTCGAGGAGGTGCGGGGGTGCAAGGAATGGCCCGTCCACCGGGAGGATCTCGACATGGGCGACCTCGTCGAGATGACCCGGCTCCAGATGTGGACCCTCAAGCCGGCCCGGGCCCGGTGAGACCCCCGCCGAGGGCCGGCGATGCCCGAGACCAAAGGAGGAGAATCATGCGGTTCGTGTCGGGAGCCATCCTGTCGGCGCTCTTGTTGGCGGCCTTCGGCGTGCTGTGGGTCGAGGAGTCCCGCGGCGCGTCGAAGCGAAGCTTCATCAACATGCCGGGCCGTAGCGACAGCAATCCGTACAGCAACGCCGTCCTCGTGGGCGACACGCTCTACCTCGCGGGCGACATCGGAATCGACCCCGACACCGGGGCTCCCCCTCCGAAGATCGAAGACGAGGTCCACCGCGTCATGGACAGCATGAAGACGCGCCTGGAGATGGTGGGCATGTCGATGGACGACCTGGTGATGGTGGAGGTCCACTGTCCGGACCTGGCGCTGTACGACCAGTTCAACGAGGTCTACCGAACCTACTTCGACGACGACTTCCCCGCCCGGGCGTTCCTGGGCTCGGGCCCACTGCTCCTGGGCGGGCACTTCGAGGTGACGGGCGTGGCCGTGCGGCGGTGAGTCCCCAGCCTCGGGTGTTCGCGCAGGCGACGATCACGAGGTCGAGGGAGGAGACGACCTCTCCGTCTCTCACCCGAGCCGGGGCTGTCCCACCGTCTGCTCGGGACGGTGTGTGTCCCGCTGGACAGGAGCCACAGGCGGCGGCCACGGAGGAGGAGGGCTTCGCCCCGGGCTGGAGGCGGCCCACTCGCGGGTGATGTCGGTGGCCGCTTTGTCGAGGCTTCCATCGTCATCGAGTCCCGCTTCGGCGCGGAGGGTCTGCACCACCTGGACCAGCTCGTCGATCGAGCCGGGATGGTGCTGGCGCCGGTCGACGTTGAGCAGGCTCGCGTCGCACGTGCGGCCTTCAGCCGCTTCGGCAAGGGGCGTCACCCCGCGTCGCTCAACGACGGGGACTGCTTCTCATACGCTCTGGCCCAGGTGCTCGGTGAGCCCCTCCTCTTCAAGGGTGACGACTTCTCGCAAGGCGGGGCACGAGATCCTGGCGGCGACGGTCATCGAGCTGTGCCGGCCCGACGACGCTGGGGGCCTCCTCGAGAGCGACGACGCTCGCGCGGTGAGCGTATCGAGAGCGAGTACGACGACCTTGCGGCCCGCCGCGCGACTCCGCGGCCCACACGCCAGCAGGGGGGAGGCGAGGCCAGCCGCGGCTCCTCCGGCGAGCAGCCGCACGAAGCTCCGGCGATCGTAGGCCCGCCCCGTCCGTGTCGCAGACATGGCGGGAGACGGCGACCGGGCCTTTGAGGATGGCCTCCACAACCGATCTCGACGAGGTCGTCGACGGCCGTCGACCATCTGGTCGAGGGCCGGACCCGCAAGACTCACCCTCGCCTCGCTAACCGTCAGAATGGAAATGACTTGAGCGGGAGGCTCCGTTGTGGCCAGTGCTGGCCTCGTTCTTGCGCTGGAGAGGGCGGAGTCCGAATGAGCGGCCCCCACAGAAGGGCGCCGACGAGAGGAGAACGAAGATGAAACGCACAACGCTGTTGACGCTGGCGGTGCTCGCCGGGTGGGGCGTGGCGGCCGCGGGCCAGACCCCTGAGCCGGCCGACTCGCCGAAGAACCTGCGCGAGAAGAGCCAGGTGCAGAAGCTCACCGAGACTCAGGCCCGCGAGCAGGTCGAGTCCCGGAACGCGCAAGGGACCGGGCAACGCTTCGTGGACGCCGACGGCGACGGCATCTGTGACAACTGCGACGGGACGGGCTCCGGTGCGGGGCAGGGACGCGGCGCCGCCAAGGGGCGCCAGGGTCGTGGACCCGGCAACGGGTCCGGCAACCAGGGTGTCGGGCCCCGCGACGGCAGCGGATTCGGCGCCGGAGCCGGGTCCGGCAACTGCGACGGCACCGGCCCGAAGAGCCGGGGAAACCGCCGGGGTCGACGCTAGAGAGACGGCTCGAGTCTGCCCGGGCAGGTCGAGGCCTGTCCCGGGGAGACTCATCTTCAGGAGGCCGGGATGAGAACCAGACTCCCCATCGCCGCGGTGCTGCTCGCTGTCGCCGTCGCCGTTCCGGCCCGGGCACAGCTCTCCGTCGATGCCCGTCTCGGGGGCGTGCGCGACGCCCTGGCCTATGCCGACACCGATCCCGAGGGCCGGCTCGAGGCCGCGGGGTCTCTCGATGCCGCGTACCGCCTCGCCGGCGGGCGGGCACGCGTGTTCTATTCCCTTGACGCCGCCACCTACAGCACACCCGGTGACTGGAGCACCCTCCGTCACGACCTGGGTGGCGTGTATCGCGCGGACCTCTCCGACTGGGGACGGGTGCGTCTGTTCCTCGGGGCGACGGCCACGTGGCGAGAGAACGGAGACGCCTGGTCGGATGCCGGCTATCGTGGCCTTGGCGGTATGGCCAACCTGGAGTACCGCCCGAGCGATCGGGCCACCCTGCGCTTCGGGTACGGCCTCGACGGCCGCGAGTTTCCAGACATCCCGGAGCTGAACCAGGTCGAGCACGACACCTTCGTGAGCGCTCTTCTCAACTTCCAGACCCGTACGACGCTGATCGGAGAGGTCTATCTCGGTGCCAAGTCCTACGCGGGGGAGCTGATCCCGGCCGAGGTGAGCCCGGCGGCCCTGCCCCCGGACGGATCGAGCCGTGGGCGCGGTGGCATGGGACCGGCGATTCGACCGGGCCCGGCCGCCTCGGTTCCTGACGGCGAGCGGGCGGGGCGCGTGGCCTGGCGGATGCGGGTCGCGCAGTCCCTGGCCGATCGCACCGGCATCGCGCTCGACTACTCGGCCCGCCACACCTTCGGCGCGGTCCCGCCGGCCCTGATCACGACACCGGCTCACTTCTACGACGACGGCGTCTACGACGATCCGTACGCGAGCGAGGCGCGAAGCGCCGCGGCGAGCCTGAAGCAGGTCTTCGTGGGCGCTGGCGTCGTGCGCGGCTGGGTGGCCTGGCAGAAGAAGGACTACCGCGCAACCCCAGCCCTCGACCTCGACGGCGAGCCACTCCCCGACGGGGAGCTGCGCGGCGACCGGGTCTGGCGCGCTGGTGCTGACTGGCGCGTGCCGCTCTTCCCCGAGGACACGGGACCGCTCGCGCTCGAGCTGGATCTCGGCTACGCCTTCACGGACCATCGCTCGAACGACGCCTTCTACGACTACGTCTCGCACGCCGTGGGACTGAACCTCTCGGTCGGCTACTGAAGGAGAAACGAGATGCACAAGAAGGGTCCCCGCACGGTCGGCAACGTCCCTCACTTCGACTCTGTCACGGAGGCGTGCACCCCCTCTTTCGGCTGAGCTGGACGACGTGAGGCTCCACGACACGCATCTGGCTCTTGACTTGCCTTTCGGGTGAGGGGGTCGCGATGAGGCCACGACGGCCGAAGGGGTTGGAGCTGGTTCTTGCGGCGGGCTTCGTGCTCGGGCTCCTCCTGCTGGTCGAAGCGATTCTGACCTATCGCTACATCGTCACCAATCTTGTCGTCGACCATCTGACCGCAGAAGCGGGACGAATCGTCTCCGGCCTGGAGCAGGAAGCCCGCGGCGAGAGCGCGGCCGGCCCGAACGGACTGCGCCAGTTGCTCGAGCGGGAAGTGTCGGCGCGCGGGGGCCTGCTCGTCTGGATTCGGGTTGCCGACCAGGACGGTGAAGTGGTCGCCGTCGCGGGAGGGGCCCCGGCCGGGCCCATGGATCCGGAGACGCTCGAGGCGATCCTCGACCGCCGCGCACAGACCGTGCACCACAGCCTCCCACCCCGCTGGGCGCCCGGCCTCGTTGTCGCGCTCCCCTTCCGCTTCCAGTTCACCCGGGAACGCGCCATCCGTCTGCCCGGAGGAGAGCCCCGAGGGCGACCGCGGTTCAAGGTGGTCGAGCTCGCACTCAACCCCCACGGCCCCCACGATCCCTTTTGGCCGCTGGTGCGCAACCTCGCCGTCAGCGGCGTGGCGTCGCTCGCGCTGCTGGCCGCGATCGTCTCGCTGGCGCTGCTGATGCCGCGTTACCTGCGCGCCCGACGCGTCGAGGGCCAGCTCGACATCGCCAGACAAGTCCAGGAACGGCTTCTTCCCGTCGAGACCCCGGCCCCGAGCCAGCTCGACATCGCCGCGCGCTGCATCCCGACCTGGGGGGTCGGGGGAGACTACTACGACCTGTTCGAGGCCGACGGGAAGGTCGGGATGGTCGTGGCCGACGTGTCCGGGAAGGGCTTGCCGGCGGCGATCATCGCTGGCGCGGTTCACGGCGCCGTGCGTGCAACCGCCGGCACCGCGAGTCCCGGCGGGCTGGCGGGTCTCACTGGCCGGCTGAATACGATCGTTGAGGCGCAGACCGACCCGAACCGTTTCGTCAGCCTCTTCTGGGGTCACTACGACCTCGCCACCTCTCGGCTCGAGTACGTCAACGCGGGTCACCTCCCGCCGCTGCTGGTGCGGTCGGGGGACGACGGAGAGGCCATCGTGGACGAGCTTGCCGAAGGCGGGCCTGTGCTGGGCCTGCTTCCCGACGCCGGCTATCGGTCCGGTCAGGTGGCGCTCGTCCCGGGCGACCTGCTGCTGCTCTTCTCGGACGGCGTGACCGAGGCCGCGGCCCCGCCGGGCGAGGAGTTCGGAGAGGAGCACCTGCGCCGCTCGCTCTTGTCGGCCTACGGGCGACCCGCCGCCGAGGTCGTGAAGCGGCTCCTTGACGACGTCCATCGCTTCACGAAGCGCGACGATTTCGCGGACGACCTGACGCTGGTGGCCGTGTCCCTCCGGGGCAGGCCCGGCCGTCCCCACGAGGGAGACGCGGCGGGAGGCGTCTAGCCTGTCCTCGCCGTCCGCCCATCGCGGGCCGGCAGCCCGATCCCGAGCCTGCGGATCTTCCGGTGCAGGGTCGTCTTGTGAATACCGAGCGCGCGCGCCGCCGCGGTGCGGTTCCAGCCGCTCCGCTCCAACGCCTCGCGGATCAACCGGCTCTCGAAGGCCCCGACGGCCGAGGGCCGGTCCCCGTGCGCGCGAGGGACGCTGACTCGAAACCAGTCGGGGAGATCCGAGACCTCGACGCGGTCGGCGGTGGCCAGGACGTAGGCATGCTCCAGGATGTTCTCCAGCTCTCGCACGTTGCCCGGAAACTCGTACGCCATGAGCAGCCCCATGACCTCGTGCGAGATGGTGCTCACGACCTTCGCACGTGCCATCGACAGGCGGCGCAGGAAGCTCTCCGCCAGCAGGGGCACGTCGCTCATGCGCTCTCTCAGTGGAGGCATCTCGAGCCGGATGACGTTGACGCGGTAGAAGAGGTCCTCGCGGAACTTTCCCTCCTCCACGAGCTTGCCGAGATCCTGGTGCGTGGCGGCGACGATCCGGACATCGGCCTCTCGCGTGCACACCTCACCCAGGGGCTCGTAGAGCCTCTCCTGCAGCAGCCGGAGCAGCTTGACCTGGATCCCGACCGGCAGGTCGCCGATCTCGTCGAGAAACAACGTTCCACCCGCGGCCGCGGTGACTCGGCCCGGCCTGTCCTTGTTCGCCCCGGTGAAGGCGCCGGCCTTGTAGCCGAACAGCTCCGACTCCAGCAGGGGCTCGGGCAGGGCGCCGCAGTTGATGGTGACCAGCGGGCCGTCGCTCCGCGCGCTCAGCCGGTGGATGGCCTTTGCCAGCAGCCCCTTCCCGGTGCCGCTCTCGCCCCCGATCAGGACCGTGCTCTCGCTCTCGGCGATCGTCGGCACGATGTCGAGCACGTGGAGGAGGGCCGGGTCCTGGGTGATGATCTCCTCCCGGCCGTGATCGGCCTCCACCTGCTGGAGAAGCTCCTTGACCAGGTTGAGGTCGCGGAAGGTCTCGACGCCACCGATGACGCGTCCGTCGTTGTCCTTGAGGAGGGCGGTGGAGACGGTGATCGGGACGCGCTTCCCGCGAGCGTCGCGGATGTGCACCGGCAGATTGACGATCGGTCGACCCGTCTCCATCGTGTAGCGGAGGGCGCAGGCGCCGTCGCAGATGTTCGAGCGGAACACCTCGCGGCAAGGCCGCCCGAGGGCCTGCTCGCGGGGGATGCCGGTGGTCCTCTCGGCGGCGCTGTTGAAGCAGGTGATGCGCCATCCCGTGTCGACGGCGAAGACGCCGTCGGAGATGCTGTTGATGACGGTCTCGAAGCGGTCGCCGCAGCCGCGCGTCTCGGGTTGCCTCGTGACGGGCTGGGGTGTCCGCTCCATCCTGGGCATCGTGTGCCTCCCAACCGTAGCGCTTTGGATCTCGAGCATAGCAGAAATGCCACTGTGTGCTTCGGACAGAGTAGCGGCACCGCTTCCCTGCGAGTGCCTCGCCACTCCACCGAGGGGCTCCCTCTCTCATCGGCAGCCCCTGCATCCATTGAAGATCGGCTGAATGTCCCGGCATCTCGGGGCCCTGGCACACGACCTGCCCTGTCTCCCGGTGAGCCCGGGAACACAACGGATCGCACCCCGGAGGAAGGGAGACAACGCGATGGAAGCCAGGCACGGAGACACTGTGTACGTGGGACTCGAGCCCCATCACGCCGCGCGCCCTATGAAGGTGGTCGTGGCCGAGGACGGGTGCACGTGGTTGTGCGACGTCGAGGTGGACGAGAGCAAGGACCTGAAGGAGCAGGGCTGCTGGAGCTGCGGGGACGTCGCGTTCACGCGCGACGACTGACCGGACCGGTGGCGCGGGTGGCCATGCCCGCCCCCTGAAGGGCGGCAACGGAGGACACGATTGAACGAGGTCACGTTCACGTCGCTGGCGATCGGCGCCGTCGAGCTGCCCAACCGGATCGCGCTGGCGCCGGTCAAGACCGCGCTTGGAGGCAGGGACGGCCGTGCCTCCCATCTCCACGTCGAGCACTACCGCCGCCGCGCCGCCGGCGGGGCGGGGCTCGTCATCGTGGAGCCGCTGTACGTCGATCCCCTCGGCAAGGAGCACCCGAGGCAGCTCGGGGCCTGCAGCGACGACGCCATCGCGGGCCTGCGGGACGTCGTCGAGGCGGTCCACGGTCACGGCGCGCTCGCCTTCGCCCACCTCAACCACGCCGGCCGCGCCGCGAACCCGAAGGTCATCGGGGGTGCCCCGGAGGCGCCGTCGGCCGTGCCCTGTCCGAGCACCGGAGCGACTCCCACGGCGATGAGCCGTGAGCGGATCCGGGAGGTCGTCGGCGCGTACGAGCAGGCCGCGCGCCGGGCCCACGAGAGCGGGTTCGACGGCGCCGAGATCCAGCTCGGCCTCGGCTACCTGCCGGCCCAGTTCCTGTCGCCGAGGACCAACCGGCGAGTTGACGAGTACGGGCCCGGCGGGGACGACCGCTGGCGTTTCGTGCACGACGTCGTGGCGGCGGTGCGCCGGAGCGTCGGCGAGTCGATGGCCCTCACCGCCCGTCTGTCCGCCGAGGAGAAGGTCCCGGGCGGGCTGGGGTTCGCGGATGCGGTCGAGCTGGGGCGCCGGCTCGAGGAGTGGGGCGTCGACGGTCTGCACGTCGTCGTCGGCTCGGCCTGCGACAGCCCCGCCTGGTACTACCAGCACATGGCGCTGCCCGAGGGCGTGAACGAGAAGCGGGCGGCGGCCCTTCGAGCCGAGGTCTCGATTCCGGTGATGGTGGCCGGTCGGCTCGGTGACCCGGAGCGCATCCGGTCGGTGCTTGGCGAGGGCGGCGTCGACGTCGTGGCCCTCGGGCGGCCCCTCCTCGCCGATCCGGACCTCCCGCGCAAGATGGCCGAGGGCCGGGAGGACGAGATAATGGCCTGCGGATCCTGTCTCCAGGGCTGCCTCGCCCAGGTGAGGGGCGGCGGGCCGATCGGGTGCATCGTCAACCCCGAGGTGGGGCGCGAGGCCGAGGTGGTGTCCCCGGCGGTGGCGCTCAGGGAGCGTCTGGTGGTGGTGGGAGGTGGGCCGGCGGGCATGGAGGCCGCGCTGACGGGTCGCCGCGCGGGGTACGAGGTCACCCTGCTCGAGAGGGAGAGTCGGTTGGGGGGGCAGTTCGCCCTGGCCCCTGTCAGTCCCGGCAAGGGGGCCATGGAGAGGCCGCTGCGGTCGCTGATCAGGGCGATGGAGAGCGCCGGCATCGACGTCCGGACGGGGTTCGAAGCCACCGTCCACGCCATCGAGGCGCTCGAGCCCGACCGCGTGATCGTGGCGACGGGCTCCCGTCCCGTGATCCCCTCGATTCCCGGCCTGGACGATCCCCTCACCGCGGCGGAGGTCCTGACCGGCCGCCGGCAGCCCGGGCCGCGCGTGCTGATTCTCGGCGGCGGCCTCGTCGGCGTCGAGATGGCCGAGATGCTGGCCGCCCGGGACCACGAAGTGGTGGTGGTCGAGCTGCTCGAGGACATCGCCCGCGACATGGAGGCGGTCACGCGCAAGATGACTCTCCAGCGCCTGCGGGAGCTGCCGGTCACCATACACACCTCCACTCGCCTGATCCGGATGGAGGAGGGCGAGGCGTTCGTGGTGGCGGAAGGCTCGACCGACGAGATCTCGGTGGGCTCGTTCGACTCGGTCCTCGTGGCGGTGGGGCACCGATCCTACGATCCTCTCTCGACCGCGCTCGAGAAGGCCGGCGTCGACGTGACGGTCGTCGGGGACGCGGTGCGGCCGGGCCAGATCCTCGACGCGACCCGGACGGGCTTCCTCGCCCTTCGAGAGGCCCCGACCCGCGAGGGCGAGGCGTCGGCCGGGGGCGGTGATCACGGTTGAGCGCGGGGTCCCTGCTGGTGAGGTGAGAGCGATGGACTCGCACGATCTGATCGACCAGATAGAGACACAGGAGATCGTCTCGCTCGACCCTGAGGATCTTCCAAAGCTCCTCGCGGTCGCGGAGCCGATTCGGGCTGAGGACACCGGCTTGGCCGGATGGATACGGATCGTCACCATCGAAGGGCCTATCCTGGTCCAGGAGCAGACGCCGGACGGGGTGATCCTCGTGCGGAAGCACGACTCGCGGGAGGCTGCCGCGCGCTTCGTCGAGCGCCGGCTCGCCGCCTACGAGCGCATGTGGGATGGCTGTGGCTGCAAGATCGACTACCACCTCTGATCGTGGGCCGTGCAGCAGGGGTTCGCCACGTTGGCGTTGGGCGTCGTGGTCGTCGTCCCGAGCGAACACGGCTTCCTCGAGTCCGCCCTCTGGCGGCGCGGCTCGAGGGTGACGTTTCGGGCGGGCTCGGCTTCCGAGGGGACTCTGGCCGCTGGTGCGACAGGGGCAAGGACGAGGGCAAGAAGGAGGTGTTCGATGTCGACAGCACAGTTGACGAGTCACGAGGTCTTCAGCTTGTTGCGATCCGATCAGATGAACGCCATCAGCTCGGCAGCCGAGGAGATCTCACTGAAGGCCGGAGACACCGTCTTCCGACGGGGTGACAAAGCGGAGGACTTCTACGTCCTGCTCGAGGGCCAGGTGTCCCTGCGCCTACCCCGAGCCGGCGGGGTGACGCTCCTCATCGACGAAGCAAGAGAAGGCGCGGTCTTCGGCTCCTGCGTCTGCCTCGAGCGCGACACCTATACCCTTTCAGCCCAGTGCAGCCTGGACTCGCGCCTCCTGAAGATCAGGGCATCGATCCTGAAGCAGCTCATGGACCGCGATCCCGTCATGGGCTATGCGATCCAGAGCTTGGTCTCGCGGGTCTACTTCCAGCGCTACATCGACACCATGCAGAAGCTCCAGGCCGTGGTTCAGAGCATCCCCCTCGACACGGTGTAGAGACGACCTGGTGCAGGGGCCGACTCCGGAGGGAGGAGCTCCCGCGGAGGTCGAGTCGCGGGAGGTCGACGAGCGGCTCGTCGAGCGCCGGCCCTCCGACAACGAGCGCAGGTGGGATGGCCGTGGCTGGATCGACTGCCCGCGTCTGAGCGGGACTGGAGCGCGACATGAGCGGAGACGTCAACCCGGTGGCCGCTGGAATGCTGATCGGCATCGTCCTGACGGTAGTCGTCGCTCGCGTGTTCGCGTCCCGGGTGATGATCCGGCGGCAAGCGGTCACGCTGACCCAGGACCGGGCGGTCGAGGCCATCCTCGAGGCGGCGGCCGCGAGGGGGTGGAGCGTGCCGACGGTCCATCATCTCCATGAAGGCGCGCGCGAGGCGGGGCACGAGATCCTGGCTGCGACGGTCATCGAGCTGTGCCGGCCCGACTACGCTGCGGGCCTCCTCGAGAGCGACGACGCCCGGGCGGTGAGCGTGATGCTGCCGTGCCGCCTCGCCGTTTACGAGACGACGAGCGGCGCCGTGGTCATCTCCCGGGTGAACGCGGCTTTCGCGGGTCGACTCTTCGGCGGTGTGGCCCACAAGGTGATGACCCGGGCGAGCAGCGCCTCCGAAGAGTTGGTCGCCTCGCTTCGGGGGAGGTGGGGGGGCTGATCGTGAGCCATTTGCAGGACCTCCCAGCTACCTGAGCAGGGAGCGTCCGGTCATCTGCTCGGGCCGGCCGATGCCGAACCAGTCGAGGAGGGTCACCGGCAGGTCGAGGATGCTCGGCCGGGCGCGGGTCACGGGCCGGCTCGCCAGGAGCGTGCCCGGGACCAGGTCGCGGGCCATGGAGTGGTCGCCGCTCCAGGCCCAGCGGTTGAGATCGATCGTCGAGCTCCCGGTTCCCCCAAGCACCGAGGGTGAGGAGCAGCGGTAACCGGGGGTGTACCCGACGAGCAGTTCGGCCATGCTGGGCGTGGCCTCCCCCTGGTACATCTCGTCCCTTCGGTAGACCCGCGCGACCGGGCGCTGTCCGGTCTCGGGATCGACGACGCCCTCGAGCTCACGCGTCAGTCGACGCAGGAGGGGACCGGCCTTCTCGGGACTCACGATGCCGCCCTTCTCCCGGCCCTCGAGGTTGAGGTAGAGGCCGTTGAAGCCGATCCCGTAGGCGGCGGTGCGGCTCCAGTCCACGTCGGTGACCGCCGTCTCCTCCTTCCTCCGCGCGGAGTCGTTCAGCGTCAGGTATCCGTTGTCGCGCAGCCAGGTGTTGAGGTGGAACTCCCGGGCGAAGGGGGCGAAGCCGTGGTCGGAGCAGACGAGCAGGAGCGTCTGGTCGTCGACCGCGGGCAGGATCTCTCCCAGAAGCGCGTCCATCCGCTCGTAGAGGTAGGGGATCCAGTCCGCGAAACGCCGGTCCGACTCACGGTGCCGCGGGTGTGACGCATCCATGTTGCGCCAGAGCATGTGGGCGTCCTGATCGGTGGACGAGACGTAGAAGTAGAAGAGGCCGTCCTCGAAGCGCGACCACAGGTGGCGAAAGAGCGCCAAGCGCTCCTCGAGGATCAGCTCCGCCTGACCCACGTACTCCTCGTCGTTGATGATCCCGTAGTCCAGGGCCTTGGTGTCGCAAGGCAGACCCTTGGTCCAGTACGAGCCGATGTCGCGGGCGATGTCGGCACCCAGCTCCTTCGGCCACGTCACCGGCACCGCCTGGTCCTCGGGGTCGATGTTGACCGCGGTCGCGTACAGCTGGAAGTGTGGCCGCACCTGCTTGAGGAGGAAGCGCACGATGCCCGACACCCGACCGATGACCGGAAGCAGGGTGAACTCCACCTTGACCCAGTCCGAGTACTCACCCCTCTCGAGAATCACGGTGCGGTCGCCGATCCGGATGCACACCGCGTCGCGGTCGGGGTCCAGGTGAACGGTGAAGGAGATCGACGCCTGGCTCGGGCCGGCCCCCCGTCGGGGCCCGGGGGGCGTGACGAGGGTGTTGACCGGACCTCGAAGCTCGGCCTCGATCCGGTTGTCCCGGACCTCCACGTAGTCCACGGTGCCGCCGGAGATCTCGCCGTAGAGCTCGAGGCGGTGGGACGTGTAGTAGCTGAAGGAGCCGTAGGAGTCGACGAGGTCGGGCGTTCCCATGCCCGCGATGGCGCGAGTGGCGGTCTCGTCGACCGGGAAGTTGGTGGGGACCTTCGACAGCCAGGCCGGGATGCCTCGCTCGGTCAGATAGGCCCAGAACGGTTTCCCGCGACGCAGGCTCACCGGGCCGCCGCCGAGGAGGGGGAGGTGCACGTCTCCGAAGTCCACGGTGAGGCGGGGCGCGTGGTTCTCGAAGATGGAGAACACGGGCAGGTGCGTGGCCGGGTCGCGGGCGATGAAGTCGCCGATGCCGTGGCCCCCCGGTGTCTGGCCGGTGATGAAGCTCGACCAGGCCACGGGGCTGAGGGCCGGCATCGTGGTGGCGAGCGGGCCGAACGTCCCCATCTCGGCCAGCTTCTTGAAGTTCGGAAGGCGGCCGTGTGCGACCAGGCCGCTTGCGATCAGGGGATCCAGCCCGTCCAGGGCGAGCACGATGGCCTTGCGTCCGGCGGCGCGGCTGCGCGGGCCGCACCCCAGGAGCGGAAAGGCCAGCCCGGCGGCGGCGCCGCCCGCCAGCAGCCGCACGAAGGTCCGACGGTCATGGGCTGTCGACGAGTGGTTCAATCTGCCCTCTCCGCGTTCGGAAGGCCACGGCGATCGACCCTGCGTCCGGCGGCCGCTCTCGTTCGGTTCGGCCGGCCGGCGAAGGGGGCACCGTGACCGGGAATGATCACGTCGGCGCGCCCGACGATGGCGCGCATCTGGTCGGGGATGAGTTCGGGCTTCCACGAAGAGCCCGGGGGGATCCCGGCGTCGCTGTACTCGCGGTTCAGGATGATGTCGCCGGCAAGGGCGTGAACCCGACCTCCGACGCAGGCGTAGGCCACGACGGAGCCGGGGGTGTGCCCGGGGCAATGGCGGACGTAGACGTGTCGCCCCAGCGCCCGCAGCACGGGCCACTCCTCCGCGTCGCGGGGGCGGGAGAAGGTCTCGGGGCTGAGCTCGAGCAGGGCGCTTCCATGGAGCCTCAGCGTCCGATCGCCCCTGAAGTAGAAGGCGAGACGTTCGTCCCGGTGAAAGACGAAGAGGGCGTGGCGGAACAGGTCCTTGTGCCCGATGTGGTCCGGGTGGAGGTGAGTGAAGAGGACCGCGTGGACGTCTGTGGGTCGCAATCCCCGCGCCCTCAGGGCCGACAGGAGCGGCTCCGGGCTCTCCTTGGGGTGGCCGAGGTCCACCAGGACCCGAAGGCCCGCGCACTCCAGCAGCGAGCACGAGGGCCGCGACTCCTTCACACCCTCGTCGGGGGAGACCTCGATGAGGCCAGGGCGGACCACGTCCAGGGTGACGGACGAGAGCGGCGCCCGGGGGCCGAGACCCCTCATCGGGCGGTCACCCGGACGTCCCGTCCGGGCTCTTTCGGGGGGATCAGTGCGCATGGGCACTCCTGAGAGCTCGGCACCGCCGCGGGAACGCTGGAAGCGGTGCAGACGGGGACGGAGGCGTGGGGGACGGCGGCGACCACGAGGATTCCCCACCGGCGGGGGGATTATTCCCCGCGTTCGGCCCGGCCGGCGTGCTCTCGACGGAGGCCCGCTCCCTCGGCTGTGGTGGGCGGGAGGGGCCCACCGCACTGCCGGCGCCTCCGCTCGGGTTCCGGATCGTCTGGAACGCAGCCTGCATGTGTCCGGGCCAGGTGCACGCCGCGTGCCCGCTCGAAGGAGGACCTATGCCGAGCACGCCGGATGTGAAGGGGGTCGACACGCCGAGACCGGGGGCCGGGTTCGGCGCGTCTGCGCGCACAGCGCTCGTTGTGACTGGCTTGTTGGTCGTCGGTCTGCCCGTGCTTCCAGCAGGGGCGGGGGAATCCGCCCGAGCCCCTGGGTACGTCCAGGGGCTCGAGACCGCTCCGATCACCATCCAGGTCTTCAGCAGCCTCACCTGCCCGAGCTGCGCCAAGCTGCACCTCGAGACGCTGGAGCCCCTGGCCGGAAGCTACGTGGCCGAGGGCCGCGTGCGAGTGGTTCATTGCCTCCTCCCCAGTCGGCGGGACGCCGTGGGCCTGAGGGCCACGCGCTGCGTTCACGCCGCTCGTCGGCTCGACCGGTTCGACGACGTCACCGGCGCTTTGTTCTCGACGCAGAGGACGTGGATGCGCAGCGGGAAGATCGAGCCGGTCCTCGCCGAGGTGCTCTCCCCGGGGGAGGTCAAGCGCCTCATCGACCTCGTGGACAGCGGCGATCTCGAGGGCGAGGTCCAGGGGGAGATCGAAGCCGGTCGGCAGGCCAGGGTGCGGGCCACTCCCACGATGCTGGTCCGACACGGTGACACCACCACTCCCATCATCGGGGCCGTCTCATTCGGCATCCTGTCGCGCTACCTCGACAAGCTCCTCGAGGACTCGTGATGATCATCCACGCGCTGTGTGTCGGTCGGTTGGTTCTCGCCCTCGTGTTCGGATACGCGGCCTGGACGAAGCTCTCCCAGCCGTGGGAGATCTTCGCCCTCTCGATCGACTCGTATGGGGTGCTCCCCGAGTGGGCGGTGGTGGCGGTCGCGCGGGCGCTTCCCTGGCTCGAGATGGCCCTGGGCGTGCTGCTCCTCCTGAACGTCCAGCTCGTCGCCGTGAGCGCTACCGTGAGCGTTCTGCTCGTGGGTTTCCTGGGCACGATGCTGCGCGCCTGGTGGCTGGACCTGGGGATCGACTGCGGCTGCTTCGGGATTGGTCAGGCGGTCAGCCCCGGGACCCTGGTCAGGGATGGGGCGCTCGCTCTCGTCTCGGTTGCCGTGACCGTCGGCGCCATCGGCCGGTCGCGTCGAGCCTCCGGGAGGGGCTCGGCGGAGAGCCCGCGCGATCGAGCACATCCCGCCGGGGGCCGGAAGGCAGGTGCCTCGTCGGACTCGCTGGCCCCGGCACGCCTGGCTGCAGCGCTCGGTGGCATCTCGGACGAGGAGCGGGGGCGGTGAGACCGACGAGGCAGTTCCTGTGCGTCGACTGCGAGCACGTCTGGAGGACGGCCTTTGGCTCCGGTCGGCCCGAGAGCTGCCCGCGCTGCGGAAGCTCGTGCTTTGGTCGACTCACCTGGAGTGAGGCGAGCGGCCCGGAGGGGTGGCGGAGGAGGGGTGCGCGACGGACCGTGCGCCTCGTCGGGTTTCAGGGCGCGGAAGCGGTTGTCCCTGGCGTCGCGCGTCACCAGGACCATGCGGTGGGCTAGAACGGGAGCCCACCTCACGGGGCAGGCATGGCTCGAGGATTACCTTACAGGGCTCCTCTGGTATCTGGGTGTCTTGTTGCTGGTCGGCGTCCTGGCCTGGGTCGTGCACGTCGTCACCTGATCGTGAAGACCCTGTGGGCTCCTCGGCGGGCGGGAGGCGATCGTGTGGAGATTCTTCAGGCGGGGGACGCGCTCCCGGCGGCTGACCCCGGCTGTCACCGCGACGGCCTTCCTCCTCGCACTGGGCGCCCCCGGCAAGGTCGAGGCCGCCTCGCCGGAGCCGACCGCTCGGCTCGAGGAGCAGCTCCTCGCGCTCCAGCTCCAGATGGCAGAGATGGAGAGGCGCCATGCCGAAGAGATGGAGGCGGTGCGGGAGGAGATCCGGACGCTGCGCGACGAGCGGGCCGCGCCGGTCGTGGCCCCGGAGGAGGAGCTCACCGACCTCCGCCGCCTGGCCGAGTCCGAGGTGGCCCGGGCCGACGAGGCAAAGAAGGAGGCGAAGGAGGTCACCTTCACCGCCAGGGGACTGAGCCTCCAGGCCCTCAACCCGGAGATCAGCGTGACCGGGGACATGCTCGGCACCTACCGACACCAGGACGGATCCGGGCAGCACTCGAACGTCCGTTTCCGCACGCTCGGGCTCCACCTGGAGAGCTACCTGGACCCCTATACGCGGTTCAAGGCGGCGGTTGCCGCTGCGGGCTCGGGGGCGGCCCTCGGCGAGGCCTACATGAGCCGCTACGGGCTCTTCGAGGGGGTCAACCTCACGTTCGGCAAGTTCCGCCAGCAGTTCGGAGTGGTCAACCGCTGGCACAAGCACGGCCTCGATCAGACCGATTTCCCCCTGGCCCTGAGGCAGATCTTCGGCGAGGGGGGCCTGAACCAGACCGGTCTGTCCCTCGACTGGGTGCTGCCGCGCCTCTGGAACGCCTCCCAGGAGCTCACCGTCCAGGCCACCAACGGAGAGAACGCACGCCTCTTCTCCGGCAGCACCCTGAGCACCCCCTCCGTCCTCCTCCACTACAAGAACTACCGCGATCTCTCCAGCAGCACCTACCTCGAGCTGGGCCTCTCCGGCATGGCCGGCTGGAAGGATGAGTGGACGATCGAGGAGGACGGGAGGCTGGAAGCGGTGCGCGACCGCCGGCCGGCTCGAGTGCTCGGGCTGGACCTGAACCTCGTCTGGGAGCCCACCGATCGGATGCGCTACCGCAACACGGTCTGGCGCAGCGAGATCTACCTGCTCGATCGGGACATCCTGGCCCCGGATGGCTCGGGAGGCGACTCCCTGCTTGCCTGGGGGGCGTTCACGTACCTCGAGTCGAAGCTGAATCGGAAGCTGGATCTGGGAGTCCGACTGGACTACTTCAAGCCCGACCAGAAGGACTATGCCGGCGGCTTTCTCGCTCCCCACGCCTACCCGGACGACGTCTCCTTCTGGCAGGTGAGCCCCTACCTCACCTTCAGCCAGAGCCCGTTCGTCAGGTACCGCCTGGAGTACAGCCACCTCGAGCAGAGGGGGATCGAGCCGGCCGAGGACTCCCTGACCTTCCAGCTCATCTTCGCGGCCGGGCCCCACAAGCACGAACGCTACTGACGAGGAGACGAAGCCATGGGATACCGCCCTGCGCCCGCCCTGCTCCTTCTGGTCCTCGTCGCCGCCGCCCCGGTCGCGGCGGCCGACTGCTCCCCGCCGTCCTCCGGGCCCCCGCTCTCCGTCGTGGCCACCCTGCCGGACTACGCCGTCATCACCCAGACCCTCGGGGGCGGGCGTGTGTCCGTCCAGGCCATCGTCCAGGGAGACCAGGACGCCCACTTCATTCGGCCCAAGCCCTCCTTCGTGGACATGGTCCACCGGGCGGACGTGCTGGTGGCGACGGGGCTGGACCTCGAGCTGTGGCTCCCCACGGTGGTGGACCGGTCGGGCAACGTCCGGGTGAGGAGCGGCCGCCCCGGCTACGTGGCCACCTCGAGCGGCATCGACCTGCTGGAGGTGCCCACCAACATCTCCCGCTCGGAAGGGGGCGTCCACGTCTACGGGAACCCCCACGTCACCTGCAGCCCGCTCAACCTGAAGGTCGTTGCCCGGAACGTCACTGCCGGACTGGTCAAGAACGACCCGGCCGGGAGGGAGTGCTACGAGGCGAACCTGGAGGCGCTCCTGGAGGAGATCGACCGGCGACTCTTCGGGCCGGAGCTCCTCGAGATCATGGGATCTCAGACCCTCTGCTCCCTGGCCGAGAAGGGAGCCCTGCTCCCCTTCCTCGACCGGCAGACGTTCCGCGGCCGGCCCCTCATCGACTTCCTCGGTGGGTGGATGAAGCGGATGCTCCCCTTGCGTGGGATGGAGATCGTGACCTACCACAAGAACTGGGTGTACTTCCTGACGCTCTTCTCCCTGAAGGAGGCGGGCACGGTGGAGCCGAAGCCCGGCATTCCCCCTTCCCCGAGACACGTCACGGAGCTCGTGGACCTGATGCGGGAGCGGAGGATCCGGATCATCCTCGCCGCCAACTACTTCGACGAGCAGAAGATCCGCACCGTGGCCGGAAGGGTCGACGCGGTCCCCGTGATCGTTCCCCTCTACGTCGGCGGCGAGGAGGGGGTGGACGACTACTTCCGGCTCGTGGATCTGTGGGTGGAGCGGATGGTGGCGGCGGCGGTGGCGGTCGGGGAGATCTCCGCGGGCTCCTCCGAGTCGCCACGCGGGAGCGGATCTTGAATCTCTCCCCGACCGTGCCGGTCCTGTCGGGAGCGTGATGCATGCCGGAAGCCATCCACTTCTTCTCCGTCCAGATCGCGCTGCTGGCCATCGTGCTGGTCCTCCACACCTACCTGGGGCTTCACGTGATCCGCCGCACCCTGATCTTCTCCGACCTGGTGCTGGACCAGCTCGCCGCCCTCGGCGCCCTGGTGGGGATCGGCTTCGCCGTCCGGTACGGCTCGCCGGGCTCCTACCTGATGTCGCTCGCCGCGGTCCTCGTGGGGTCTCTGCTGCTCGCCGTCCTCAAGCCCCGGAACCCGATGGTTCCGAGAGAGGCGGTCATCGGGATCCTCTACGCCATGGCCCTGGTGGCCTCCCTCCTCGTGGGCGACAAGCTGGCCGGGGGAGGGGCCTATGTGACCAAGACGCTGGCCGGGTCGATGCTCTGGGTCTCCTGGCCCATCGTCAGCGTGACGGCGGCGGTCTACCTGGTGCTGCTGGTCTTCCACTACGTCTGCCGGCGCCAGTTCATCGCCCTCGCGGAAGGAGGAGGGAGCCCGGATCGGGAGAAGCTCTGGGACTTCCTCTTCTTCACGACCCAGGGGATCATCACCGTGCTGATCGTGCCCGTCGCCGGCGTCCTCCTCGCCTACGCCTTCTTGATGATCCCGGCGGCCATCGCGGCGATGTTCACCAGGCGGTGGGGGCTGGGCGTGCTCGTCGGCTGGGGGCTCGGCCTGGCCGCTTGCCTGATCGGACTCTCCTTGTCGTACTTCAACGACCTGCCCTACGGACCGACCCTGATCCTCTCCCTCGGTGCGCTCTTCGCCGCGGCGCTGGTCGTCCGCGTCGCGAGCCCTCAAGGGTAGAGAGGCGGCGAGATCCCATGCTCCACTTCGTCGAGCTGCTCGGTCTTCCCTTCCTCGCCTGCGTGGCGATGACGGCCATCCTCGGCTACCTGGGCATCCACGTGCTGAGCCGGGAGATCGTCTTCGTCGACATCGCGCTGGCCCAGATCGTCGCGGTGGGGGCCATCGGAGCCCACCTCGTCTCTGGAGCCCACGAGGGCTCCCCACTCACCTACGGGGCATCGCTGGCCCTGGCCCTGGGGGCGGCGGTCTTCTACGCCCAGGCCCGGCGAAGGGTGCTCCAGATCTCCCAGGAGGCGGTGATCGGTGTCTCCTACGCCATCGCCGCTGCCGCCGCTCTGTTCCTCATCGGAATCGCCCCCGGCGGCCACGTGCACACCCAGCACATGCTGGCGGGCAGCATCTTGTGGACGTCGTGGACGGACCTCCTCGTCTGCACCCTGGTCTTCGGCGCGGTCGGCATCGGCTTCTACCTGCTGCGCCGTCCCTTCCAGGAGATCTCCAGCGACTACGCCGGAGCGGTCCGGGCCGGCAGGAGGGTGGTCGGCTGGGATTTCCTCTTCTATGCCCTGCTCGGAGTCGTCATCACCCTCGCCGTCCGGGTGGGCGGCGTGGTCGTGGTCTTCGCCTTCCTCATCATCCCGGCCACCATCTCGGCCCTCTTCACCGCCCGTGTCGGGAGGCGGCTCCTGATCGTATGGGGCGTCGGCATGCTCGGGGCGTTTCTCGGGCTCCTCTTCGCCCACCGCCTCGACTTCTCCGTCGGGCCCGCGGTGGCGCTGTTCCTGGGGATCGAGCTGGCCCTGGCCGGCCTGTGGCGGGTGAGCTCCTCGCTCGTCGCCGGCAGTGTGACGGCCGTGGTCGCCGTCGGCTATGTCGCACTGCTGGTCGCCGCTCCCTCGCCGCACGCCGTCCCCCGACGTCTCCCCGAAGCCCCCAGACCTTCTCCCAGGGAGGCCACCCCTGCCGAGACCGCGCCGGTCCTGCCGGTTCTCTCCGTCGAGCTCCCGTCCGCGGGCCTCGAGTCGTCCCCCAGCCCGAGTCGGCTGGTCGCGCTCTTCGAGCAGGCGCCCGACCCGGAAACGCGGTGCGAGGTGGTTCTCCGCGCGCTCGAGAGGGAGCCGCGCTGCGGCGTTCGGCTCGCCCTTCGCTATCTCCAGGGGGATCCACCGCTCTTCTTTCGCCAGGCCGTCGTCGATGGCCTGAGCGAGCTCGGAGACGGTGCCCTCGCATGGGACGTGATGCAGCGCTCTGCCGGCGCCGTGAACGCCGAGGCCGCCGCCCGACTGGAAGAGGAGCACCGGCTCGGTGCAGGGCCTCCGCCCTGCCCGTAGAGGCTCGGGTGAGGGCCATGGTCCAGGGCGTGGACGACGACGAGCTGGCGGCTCGTCAGGCTCAGTGCAGGAGGAGGGCCCGCAGCCCATCCCTCTGGGTGAGGACGGCCCGGTATCCGAGCCAGTATCCGTAGGCGAGGGTGGCTGTGTCGGTTGTCGCGAAGTGGACCGGGAACCCGTGCTCCGGCATGACCATGTGGGTGCGCGCGTCTTGGAGAGCCTCGTCGAGCTCGGCCGGCGCGGCCCGAAGCGTCTCGATCCAGGCCTGGGCGAGGCGTTCGTCGTGTCTTCGAAGCACGGCCCCCACCGCCATCCTCCGGACGATCGACTCGTCGTCGCTGCCGTTCAGCAGCAGAAGCAGCTCGGCCTCCGGGTGCTCCCGGCGGAGCCGGCGGTACCCGACCGCCTCCCGGTATCCACCGTCGACGTACGCCACGCCATCGACGACGATCGCCTCGTGGACGAAGGGGAGGATCGTGGACGACGCGAGCAGCACGCGGATGGCGTCCGGGCGCCTGGCGTCGACCCACCGGAAGCTCAGCTCCGCGCGGTCGACCACGCCGAAGCGCACGGGCAGGGGACAGCGGACGAGCGATTCGACGTCGATGAGGTGCTCCGTGGCCAGCACCCGCACGGCCTCGGGGACGTCGATCATGTCCTCGCCCCGGAGCAGGCCCACCGGCGTCGCGTGGTCCAGGATGTGGTGCTCGCGCACGTGGTGGAGATACCACTCCATGGCCCGGGTCATGGACCCCAGGGCGAAGTGGGCGACGTTGAACGCGCCGGCGCTGACCCCGTAGATCGCGAGGACACGGTCGCGGACACCCATCTCGGACAGGGCGTGAAGGGCGCCGACGCCGAACACCCCGCGCATCCCCCCGCCGGAGGCAAAGACGACGAGATCACGCGTTGTCGAAACGACGCACCCCGGGGGGAAGAGTAGCCGATCAGAGCAGCAGGGTGACGGGGTTCTCGAGGAGGCGGCGGACCTCGGCCAGGAACCGGGCGGCGAGGGCCCCGTCCACGACGCGGTGGTCGGAGCTGAGGGTCACGTTCATGCGGTGGCCGACCGTGACCCGGTCCTCCACCACCACCGGCACCTTTCTGACCGCCCCGATCGCCAGGATGCAGCTCTCGGGCGGGTTGATGATGGCGGTGAACTCGGTCACGTCGAACATCCCGAGGTTCGAGGTGGTGAAGGTGGAGCCGGTGAACTCCTCGGGCTTGAGCTTGCGGTCGCGGGCTCGTCCCGCGAGCTCCTTGATCTCGCGCGAGATCTCCACCACCGACTTGCGGTCGGCGTCGCGCACCACCGGGGTGATGAGCCCGTCCGGGATCGCCACCGCCACCCCCACGTGGACCCCGGCGTGGGTGACGATGCGGTCCTCGGCCCAGGAGGCGTTGACGGTGGGGAAGGAGGTGAGGGCCCGGCCGCAGGCCTTCACCACGAGGTCGTTGAAGGAGATCTTGACGCCCTCGGCGCGGATCAGCTGCTCGCGGAGGGAGACCGCGTCGTCCATGGCGACCTCCACCGTCACGTAGAAGTGGGGCGCCTGGAACTTGCTCTCCGCGAGGCGGCGGGCGATGGTGCGCCGGACGTTCGAGTGGGGGATCTCCGTTCCTGGCTTGACCGAGGGCGGGGGAGGACCGGGCCGCGTGGCCGCGGCCGCTCCCGCCCGACCGGCGGGGGGCGCGGCCAGATAGCCCTCGATGTCGCGCTTGACGATGCGTCCCCCGGGTCCCGAGCCGGCCACCGACTCGAGGGGAACGTTGCCCCGGGCGGCCATGGCCCGGGCCAGGGGACTCGCCTTGATGCGTCCCCCGGAGGGCGCGGCCGGTGTCGGCGTCGCCGGTGCCGGCGCGCCCGCGGGAGGAGGAGCCGCCGGCGGGGGCGGGGCCGGAGGGGCCTTGGCCTCCTTCTTCGCGGGCGTCGGCTCCGCCTCGGCCTCCGGCTCCGCCTCGGCCTCTGCGGCGGCCTTCTCCGCCTCCGTCAGCAGGGGTCCGATGTCCTCGCCCTCGTCGGCGATCACACCGATGAGGGCCCCGACCGGGGCCTTGCCTCCGGCGGGCACGAGGATCTTCTGGAGGGTCCCCGCGCCCAGGGCCTCCATCTCCATGTTGGCCTTGTCGGTCTCGATCTCGGCGAGGACGTCGCCGACCTTGACGGCGTCGCCCTCCTGCTTGCTCCACGAGACGACGGTGCCCTCCTCCATGGTGGGGGAGAGCTTGGCGAGCACGACCTTGGTGATCATGGATTCATGCCCCTGGGCGGAAGCCCAATGCCGCGGACGCTGTCACCGATACAGCACCTGGTTGACGGCCTCGACGACCTGCTTCGGCTGGGGAAGGTAGGCCTTCTCCAGCTTCTTCGAGTACGGCATGGGGACGTCGGCAGCGGTGATGCGCACGATCGGGGCGTCCAGGTCGTCGAAGCACTCGCGCTGGACCCGGTCCGCGATCTCGGCGCCAAAGCCGGCGTAGCGCCACCCCTCCTCGATCACCACGCAGCGGTTGGTCTTGCGCACGGAGTCGAAGATCACGTCCTCGTCCAGGGGCCGGAGGGTGCGCGGGTCGACGACCTCGGCCTGGACGCCGTCGCCGGCCAGCAGCTCCGCCGCCTCCAGCGCTCGGCGGACGGAGCGGCTCCAGGCCACGAGGGTCACGTCCTTGCCCTCGCGCTTCACCTCGCCGAGACCGAGGGGGATCGTGTACTCCTCCTCCGGGACCTCGCCCTTGAGGTTATAGAGAACCTCGTTCTCCATGAAGATCACCGGGTTGTCGTCCCGGATCGCTGCCTTGAGGAGCCCCTTGGCGTCCTTCGGGTCCGACGGCATCGCCACCACCAGGCCCGGGATGTGGGCGAACCAGCTCTCGAAGGCCTGCGAGTGCTGGGCCGCCACCTGGGCCGCGGCCCCCGAGGGGCCCCGCATCACCATGGGACAGCGGATCTGGCCGCCCGACATGTAGCGGTACTTGGCCGCGTGGTTGACGATCTGGTCGAGGGCCAGGAGGGAGAAGTTGAAGGTCATCATCTCGGCGATCGGCCGCATGCCCACGAAGGCGGCGCCCACCGCCACCCCGGCGATCGCCTCCTCCGCGATCGGGGTGTCGCGGACACGCCACTCCCCGAACTCCTGGATCATCCCCTGGCTGACCTTGTAGGGTCCCTGATAGTGCCCCACCTCCTCGCCGATCAGGAACACCGAGGAGTCGCGGCGCATCTCCTCCTTCATGGCCTGGTTGAGCGCCTCGCGCATGGTGATGACGGCCATCGCTAGCTCTCCACCTCGGCCTTGCTCCAGGCCGGGAACACCTCGGGGACGCGGTCTTCCTTCTCGGCCGCGCGCCAGGCCGGGTCCTTCTCGGCCGCCCTCTCGTGGATGTAGGGCGAGCGCACGTAGACGTCCTCGTAGAGGCTTTCCGGCCCCGGCCAGGGGCTCTCCTCCGCGTACCTGACCGCATCGGCCACCTGGGCGAGGACGTCCTTGTCCAGGGCCTCGAGGTCGGCCTCGGGGACGCGCAGCCTCTCCCGGAGGTGCTTCGCGAACAGCAGCACGGGGTCGTGCTGCATCATCTCCTCGATCTCCTCCTTCGCCCGGTACTTGCCGGGGTCGGACATGGAGTGGCCGCGGTAGCGATACGTCTCGGCCTCGATGAGGGTGGGCTTCTTCTCCTTGCGGGCCCGCTCGATGGCCGTGCCCAGGGCCTTGCGCACGGCGAGCAGGTCCATCCCGTCCACCTCCGCACGGGGGATGCCGTAGGCGCTCCCTCTCTGGTACAGGTCCTTCACCGACGAGGCCCGGGCGGTGGATGTCCCCATGCCGTAGCGGTTGTTCTCGATGATGAAGACGACGGGGAGGCCCCAGAGGGCGCTGACGTTCAGGGCCTCGTGGAAGGCGCCCTCGTTCACCGCACCGTCGCCGAAGAAGCAGAGCACGACCTGGTCGGTCTCGCGCAAGCGGATCGAGTAGCCCATCCCCGCCGCCACCGGCAGGTGGGCGGCCACGATCCCGTCGCCCCCGAAGTTGCCGCTGGGCACGTCGTAGAAGTGCATGCTGCCGCCCTTGCCGCGGCTGATGCCCCCGATCTTCCCGCACAGCTCGGCCATGAGAGGGCGGGGGTCGGTGCCGCGGGCGAGGGCATATCCGTGGTCGCGGTAGGAGGTGATGAAGTAGTCGTCGGGACGCAGCAGGCTCATCGCCCCGACCCCGACCGCCTCCTGGCCGATGTACAGGTGGAGGAAGCCGCCGATCTTGCCTTCCACGTACAGCTGGGCGCACCGCTCCTCGAACCGCCGGATGAGGAGCATGGACCGGTACTGCGCGAGCGCTTCGTCTTTGTTCATCCTGGTCTCGTATCCTTCCGCGCTGGAGGACGGCCGAAAGCTCCATACTTACAGCGAATTAGCCGTCGCGTCAACGAAACGGCTCAGGCGCTCAGGGGGACGGGAGGAGGAAGAACACGCCGGCGGTCAACACCAGGCCGAGGGCCATCATGCCCAGCAACGACAGGGTGAAGGTGAGCTCGGCATCGCCCGCGCCCGCCCGCGAGGCGCCCTCGAAGGCGGCCTTCACGTCGTCCCGCAGCATGTAGATCAGAACGGTCACCGAGGCGAAGGTGAAGGGGCACACGAGGAGCCCGGCCCCGGCGGAGACGATCTGGAGCGGGCGCGCCCAGGGCGCGCGGGCCCGAAGGCCCACCGCCATGATCCCGGCGAAGCCTCCGAGGACGAGGCCCGCCCCGACGGAGAGGAGGCCGGCCCCGAGGCCGGCCTGGGTGCGCACGGCGACCAGGAGGCTCCCGATGACGAAGGTCGGGGCGGCAAGGGCCCAGAGCACGGCCAGGGCGGTGACGGTGGGGATGGCGGCCGTCTCCGCGGTCGGGGCCCTCGGGGACGCTCGGCGCGGCCTCGGGGCGGCGGTGGGCGCCCTCGGGTCTGGGGGCCCGTTGCCGGCCCGGAGGCCGGCGGCGGCGGGGACGGTCTCGGAGGAGTCGGGCAGTATCCTGATGACGGAGTCGCCGATCCGGACGGTGTCCCCGGGACCGAGACGCGAGCGGCGCAGCTGGCGTCCGTTCACCCGGATGCCGTTCGAGCTTCCCACGTCCCGGATCTCCAGGCCGTCGGGGCCGTCGGCGATCACGGCGTGGCGACGCGAGCACCGCTCGTCGTTCAGAACGAGGTCGCAGGACGGGTCGCGGCCGACGACCACCTCCGGGCCCGGCAGGTCCAGCTGGTGGGACGTGCCCTCGGGTTGGGAGACCTGGAGCTTCATGGCCCGCCGCGAACGGACTCCTCGGAGAGGGATTGTAGCAGGGGGCGAGCCCCGCTCGACTTCCGCCCGGCGGCACGTGTAGCATCGCCGCAACCCGGGAGAATCGGACATGGTGCCAGGAGATCCACAGCAGCGGGCCGCTCGCCTCGCGGAGGTCGTGGAGGTGCTGCGCCGGGAGGCCCTCCCCGAGGACCGGGACCTGCTCCTGAGCTTTGCGCCCCTGGTCTTCGAGGAGATGCCGTCCCGCATCGCTCTCGATCTCCCGCCGTCGGTGGTGGCGGCGCGGCTGCTCTCGCACTTTCGCTTCGTAGCGCGGGAGATGCCTCCCTCGCACCAGCTCTTCGGGGGCCTCCCGGGGATCCACGTCGCGGTCTGGAAGCCGGAGGACGAGCGGGCGCGCTCCCTCGGGGGAGGCGCCGGGCTGCCCCTCGACACCACCATCGTCCAGACCCACACCCCCGACCGACCCTTCATCTTCGACAGCCTCAAGAACTACTTCCAGAGGTCCGGGGTGCGGGTCTACTCCGCGATCCACCCGATGTTCACCGTCCGGCGGCAGTGGGAGCGGCTCGTTTCCTTCGGGAGCGTCCAGGATGAGGGCAGCCGGGAGAGCTACACCTTCTTCCAGCTCGAGCCCCTCGAGTCGAGGGACCGCCGCCGCCGCATGGAGCACGAGATCTTCTCCCTGCTCAAGGCGGTGTTCCTCGCGGTGGACGACTTCGCCGACATGCAGGGCTCCTGCCGGGACCTCCTCTCGCGGCTCCGCAGCCCGAGCGGAGACCGGGCTCAGCTCACCTCGGCCCGGGAGTTCGTCGAGTGGCTGCTCGAGGACAACTACATCTTCATGGGAACGGTGTCCTATCGGGTCGGGCCGGATGGCCTCTTTCGACGGGCGGACGAGACCGCGAAGGGGGCTTTCGCCGACCCCACGCTGCTGCCCATCGTCTTTCCCGGCGTTGCCGAGCACATCGAGACACACCTCGGCCCGTCTGCGGAGGACTCCCGCATCATCGACCTCGACTTCTGCACGGGCGCGACGGCCATCTACCATCTCGATCCGATCGAGGACCTGACCCTGCGGGAGTGGGACGAGGAGGGGAGGCTGCGAAGCCTGACCTTCCTTCTGGGGCGCTTCTCACGAAGTGCCTTCACCCAGAGGGCCGACCGCATCCCGATCCTGCGGGAGAAGCAGCAGTGGCTGCTCGACCGCAGCGGCGCCGCCTCCCATTCCTACGTGTGGCGACGCATCCGGGCCACGTTCAACCAGCTCCCGAAGGCCGACCTCCTCTACGCCGACGCCACCGACCTCAAGCGGATCATCGACCGCATCGTCCACGTCGCGAGCGACGACGAGGTCATCGTCGACGGGCGCCGGGGTCCGGGCTACGAGACGCTCTACGTGGCCTTCTCCCGGCTGAGGTATTCCTACCGGACGGAGCGGGACCTGGGCCGGGCGCTGGGAGAGGCCTTCGGGCCCGTGGCCTTCGCGACCTCGGTCAGCGCGGGGGCGGTGAGCGTCCTCATCTTCTACTTCGACTCGTCCCAGCTCGATCGTCCCCTTGACGTGGCCGCGGCCGAGAGGCTGGCGGTGTCCCTGGTCACGACGTGGGAGGACCGGACCGCGGCTGCCCTCGAGGCGGCCTTCGGGGAGAGGGAAGGGCGCCGGCTGTTCCGCCGCTACGTGACCCCCGAGACCCGCAGCGGCCTGTACCGCGAGGTGACACACCCGGAGGAGGTCGCCGCCGACCTGAGGCGGATCGAGGAGCTCGAGAACCGGCTCGACGTGCGCGTGGTTCCGCGGGCCGCCGACCGGGTGACGGTGATCCTCTACTCCGTGCGCGGCCTCGACCTGACGGACATCCTGAAGACGATGCAGAACCTCGGCCTGACCGTCGTCGAAGAGATGTGCATCCCTCTCAATCTGCCCCACGGGCGACGCTGCCTGCTCTACCGCTTCCACGTGGAGGCCCCGGCAGAGCGGATCGCCGCGCTCCTCGAGGCGGAGGAGCGGGTGGCCGAAGCCCTGCGTGCACTCGACGAGGAGCGGGCCTCGGACGACTCGTTGAACGGGCTCATCCTCTCGGCCGGCCTCGGCTGGCGCGACGTCGAGGTGCTCCGTACCCTGCGCAACTACCTGCTGCAGGTCCGCCGGCAGTGGAACAGCGAGACCGTCAGCGGGGTGCTCGTGCGCAACCCGGAGGTGGCCGGGGCCCTCCACCGGGCCTTCGCCGCGCGGTTCGACCCGTCGCTCCAGGGCGACCGGGACCAGGCGGTCGGGGAGGCCGACGCCGGCGTCGAGGAGGGCCTCGAGGCGGTGCGGAGCCTCGCCGAGGACGAGGTCCTGCGCGCCCTCGCCAACCTCGTGGGCGCCGTCCTGCGGACGAACGTCTATCAGCAGCCGGAGCGGCCGGTCTTCTCCGTCAAGATCGACTCCACTCGCGTCGAGGGCCTTCCCTCCCCCCGTCCCCTGTGCGAGATCTTCCTCCACTCGCGTCGCCTGGAGGGCATCCACCTCCGGGGGGGACGAGTCGCCCGGGGCGGCATCCGCTGGTCGGACCGGCCCGACGACTACCGCACCGAGGTCCTGGGGCTGATGAAGACCCAGATGGTGAAGAACTCGGTCATCGTGCCCATGGGCTCGAAGGGGGGCTTCGTCCTCAAGGGTGAGGTCCCTCCCCGTCCCGCCCTCGACGAGTACCTGGTCGACCGCTACCGCGAGTACGTTTCCGGGCTTCTCGACCTGACCGACAACCGCGAGGAGGGTCAGATCCTCCACCCGCCGGAGGTGGTTCGTCGCGACGGCGACGACGCCTACCTCGTGGTGGCCGCGGACAAGGGGACCGCGCACCTCTCCGACACCGCCAACCGGGTCTCCTCCCAGTACGGCTTCTGGCTCGGCGACGCGTTCGCCTCGGGCGGGAGCGTGGGCTACGACCACAAGAAGATGGGGATCACCGCCCGGGGGGCCTGGGAGTGCGTCCACCACCACTTCCGGAACCTGGGCGTGGACATCCAGAAGGACCCCTTCACGGTGGCGGCCATCGGCGACATGGGGGGCGACGTCTTCGGCAACGGCATGCTCCTCTCCCGCGCCATCCGGCTGGTGGCGGCCTTCAACCACCAGCACATCTTCCTCGACCCCCACCCCGACCCCGGGGCGAGCTTCGCCCAGCGGGAGCGTCTGTTCCGGCTGCCGCGCTCCAGCTGGCGCGACTACGATCCCGCCCTCATCAGCTCGGGGGGAGGGGTCTTCGACCGCTCGGCCAAGGCGATTCCCCTCTCGCCGGAGGTCAGGGAGCTCCTGGAGATCGACGGCGAGGCCGCCTCCGGCGAAGAAGTCGTCCGCCGGATCCTCACCGCTCGGGTGGATCTCCTCTACAACGGCGGGATCGGGACCTACGTCAAGGCCTCCGGCGAAGAGCACGTCGAGGTGGGCGATCGGTCGAACGACCGCGTGCGGGTGGACGCGGGCGACGTGCGCGCACGGGTCGTCGGCGAAGGGGGAAACCTGGGCTTCACCCAGCGGGCCCGGCTCGAGTACTGGGCGGCAGGGGGAAGCGTCAACACCGACGCCATCGACAACTCGGGCGGGGTGGACGCCTCCGACCACGAGGTCAACATCAAGATCCTCCTCGACATGCTCTGGAAGAAGGGGGTGATCTCGGGCCGTGAGGAGCGCAACCGGATCTTCCTCCAGATGACGGACGACGTCGCCGACCTGGTCCTGGCCGACAACGCGGGCCAGGCCCTGGCCCTCAGCCTCGACGGCCGACGCAGCGTCCGGGACTACGAGGCCTTCGTCGATCTCATCGACGACATGGCGGGAGCGGGGCTGCTCAACCGCGCGGACGAGTTCGTGCCGCCGCGCAAGGACCTCCTGGCCTGTCCGACCCGAGAGCGCGGCATCGCCCGGCCGCTCCTCGGTGTCCTCCTCGGGTACGCGAAGATGTCCATCTCCCAGCTGCTGGCGGAGACGCGCTTCCCCGACACCCACGCCGCGCGGCCGTTCCTCGAGGGGTACTTCCCGCCGCTCCTGCGAGAGCGATTCGCCGAGCATTTCGAGGAGCACGTGCTGCGGCGCGAGATCGTGACCACCGGCGCCGTCAACTACCTGGTCAATCGGGCCGGGATCACCCTCCTCCCGCGCCTCATGCACGGGGCAGAGGTGGAGATCGGCGATGCGGTCGCGGCCTGGGTGGCGGTGGACCGTGAGGCCGAGGCCCCCGCGCTGCGCGAGGCCCTGCTCGGGTCCCGCCGGCCGGCGGCCGAGGAGCAGGAGGCGCTGCTCGAGGTCGAGGACGCGCTCGAGGAGGAGGCCCGGGAGCGCCTGGCCGGGGGGGCGGGGAAGGGGGCGGCCCCCGCCCTGCGCTCCCTCCGCGAGCGGCTCGGCCTCTGACGGGGGCCCGTGGCCCTGCGGTCCCGGGCGAGCCGGCTGCACTAGTTCGCTTGGCTCATGGGAAGGACGGACCCTCTTCGCCTATCATGAGCTGGATTAGTGCTGTCGATGGAAGTCCTCGCCATTGGGGCGACCGGGAGCGACAGCGAGCGGGCGCCCCGATGGCCAAGCCCTCTTCATCCGCCCGCCACGGGGCCCGCTGCGTACTCAAGGGGAAGACCACATGACCGACTACGTTTCCTCGCTCCTGGACGAGGTCAAGGCCAAGAACCCGGCCGAGCCCGAGTTCCACCAGGCCGTCCAGGAGGTCGTCGAATCGCTGGCTCTGGTTCTGGAGCGCCATCCGGAATACCAGCACAGCCGCATCCTCGAGCGCATCGTCGAGCCCGAGCGCGTGATCCTGTTCCGGGTTCCATGGGTCAACGATCAGGGCGAGATCCGCGTCAACCGGGGCTTCCGCATCGAGATGAACAGCGCCATCGGCCCCTACAAGGGGGGGCTGCGCTTCCATCCCTCGGTGAACCTCGGGATCCTCAAGTTCCTGGCCTTCGAGCAGGTCTTCAAGAACGCGCTGACCACCCTCCCCATGGGCGGAGGCAAGGGCGGGAGCGACTTCGATCCCAAGGGCAAGAGCGACAACGAGGTCATGCGCTTCTGTCAGAGCTTCATGACCGAGCTCTCTCGTCACATCGGACCCAACACCGACGTCCCCGCCGGCGACATCGGGGTGGGCGGCCGGGAGATCGGCTTTCTCTTCGGGCAGTACAAGCGCATTCGCAACGAGTTCACCGGCGTGCTCACCGGCAAAGGCCTGAACTGGGGTGGCTCGCTCATCCGACCCGAGGCCACCGGGTACGGCTGCGTGTACTTCGCCCGGGAGATGCTGGGCACGCGGAACCAGACCCTGGAAGGCAAGACGTGCCTCGTCTCCGGCAGCGGCAACGTGGCCCAGTACACGGTGGAGAAGCTCCTCGACCTCGGGGCGAAGCCCGTGACGCTGTCCGACTCGAGCGGCTCCATCTACGACGAGGCCGGGATCGACCGTGACAAGCTGAAGTTCGTGATGGAGCTCAAGAACAATCGCCGGGGGCGGATCCAGGAGTACACCGGCGAGTACAAGTCGGCGGTCTACACCCCCGTCGACGCCAAGCTCGACCACAACCCGCTCTGGGACCACAAGGCCGACTGCGCCTTCCCGTCCGCGACCCAGAACGAGATCAACGACAAGGACGCGGCCAACCTCCTCCGGCAGGGCGTCTACGTGATCGGAGAGGGCGCCAACATGCCCTCCACCGCGGACGCGGTGAACCAGTTCGTGGACGCCGGCATCCTGTACGGGCCGGGCAAGGCCGCCAACGCCGGCGGCGTGGCCGTGTCCGGCCTGGAGATGGGGCAGAACTCCATGCGCTACAGCTGGACCCGGGACGAGGTCGACACCCGGCTCCAGCTCATCATGGGCAGCATCCACGAGGCCTGCGTGACGACGGCGGAGCGCTTCGGGACCCCGGGCAACTACGTCAACGGCGCCAACATCGCCGGATTCCTCAAGGTCGCCGACTCGATGATGGACCAGGGCGTCGTCTAGCTCCCGACCCGCAGGCTCGGGGTCTGGCCCCGTTTTGTTGCGTTGCCCCGTCGTTCTCTCTCGCGATGCAATGAAACGGGGCCTGACCCCATTCCGTTGTTCCCTCCCCCCTCGCCCCGCGCTGGACTCCTGAGCTCTCCCCCCTCGTGCTAGGCTTCCGCTCGTGACCGAGGGCCGTCGCCGATTCCACGACTACCAGGACCTGATGCGCTACCGCATCATGGACATCCTGCTCGTGTCGACGCCCTACGACACCTTCATCCTGGAAGAGGCGGGCGAGCTCGCGGAGCGGATGCTGGGCGAGTTCCGCAACCTGGATCTGCACTACGCCCCCGCCCTGACCGGGGTGACCTCGGGGGCGGAGGCGCTCCGCGCCGCGCGGGAGCGGCACATCAACCTGATCATCACCACGCCGCACCTCCCGGACATGGACGCGGCCGAGCTGGCGCGGCAGGTGCGGGCCGAGGGGATGGACATCCCGGTCGTGCTCCTGGCCTGGGACACCCGGGAGCTCCGGGAGTTCGAGGCCCGGGCGGACACATCGGCTATCGAGCGGACCTTCATGTGGCAGGGCGACGCCCGCATCCTCGTGGCCATCGTGAAGTCGGTGGAGGACCGCCGCAACGTCGAGCACGACACCAGCGCGGTGGGCGTGCAGGTGATCCTCCTCATCGAGGACAACGTCCGCTACTACTCCTCGTTCCTCCCCGTCATCTACACCGAGCTTCTGCAGCACTCCCGTCGGGTGGTCAAGGAGGGCCTCAACCTCTCGCAGCAGATCATGCGCATGCGGGCCCGGCCCAAGATCCTCCTGTGCACGACCTGGGAGGAGGCGGAGGCCGACTTCGAGAGATACGCGGAGGACGTCCTCGGGATCATCTCCGACGTCCAGTTTCCCCGCGGGGGAGTGAAGAGCCCGGAGGCGGGCGCGGACTTCGCGAGACAGGTCGGGGCCGCCTATCCCGACATCCCGATCATCCTCCACTCGTCGCGCCCTGAGAACGAGGCCCTGGCTGAGAGCGTGGACGCCAACTTCCTCCTGAAGGGCTCGCCGCTGCTCCTGCAGGAGCTCCGCAAGGTGATGCTGCAGGACTTCGCCTTCGGCGACTTCTTCTTCAAGGACGCGAAGGGCCGAAAGCTGACGGTGGCCGCCGATCTGAAGACCCTCGAGGAGAAGCTCGCCTCCGTGCCCCCGGAGTCGATCACCCGTCACGCCGGACACAACCACTTCTCGCGCTGGCTCAAGGCCCGGACCGAGTTCGCTCTCGCCCACGAGCTGCGTCCGCGACGTCTCACCGACTTCGAGGACGCCGAGGCGCTCCGCCAGAGCCTCATCCAGACCATCCGGCGCTACCGCCTGGAGCAGAGCCAGACCCTGGTGGCCGACTTCGATCGCGCGACCTTCGACATGAGCGGCGACTTCTATCGCATCGGGGGAGGCTCCCTCGGGGGCAAGGCCCGGGGCCTGGCCTTCGTCCGGCGAATGCTGGGTGAGCTCGGCCTGCGCCACCGCTTCGACGGGGTGTCGATCGCCGTCCCCGAGACGGTGGTGCTCGGCACCAACACCTTCGACGACTTCCTGGACCTGAACGACCTCAAGAACTTCGCCATCGAGTGCGACGACGACGCCGAGATCCAGCGCCGGTTCCTCGCCGCCCGCTTCCCGGAGGAGGCGGAGCGGGACGTCACCGCCTTCCTGGAGAAGGCGGGCTGGCCCCTGGCGGTGCGCTCGTCGAGCCTCCTCGAGGACTCGCAGCACCAGCCCTTCACCGGGGTCTACGAGACCCTCATGCTCCCGAACAACGACTGGAGCGTGGGCGAGCGCCTCGAGCGGGCGCTGGTGGCGATCAAGAGGGTGTACGCCTCCACGTTCTCCCAGCACGCCAAGGCGTACCTGAAGGCCACTCCCTATCGCCTGGAGGAGGAGAAGATGGCGGTGCTCCTCCAGAGGATCGTGGGGTCCGCCCGCGGCGGGCGGTTCTACCCGGACTTCTCCGGGGTGGGCCGCTCTCACAACTTCTATCCCACCCCGCCCCTCGAGTCGAAGGACGGCATCGTAGCGGTGGGGCTCGGCATGGGCCGGATCATCGTGGAGGGCGGCGCCTGCCTGCGCTTCAGCCCGAAGCATCCGCGGCACATCCTCCAGTTCTCCTCGGTCGCCGAGACCCTCGACACGACACAGAAGGAGTTCTGGGCCCTGCCCCTGGAGGGGGGCTCGGCGAACGGGGGCATGCGCGAGGAGCCCTACTCTCTCTCGGTGGCCGAGAAGGATGGCGCCCTGGCCGCGGTCGGATCGACGTACTCGCCGGAGAACGACGTCGTCTACGACGGCCTGTCCCGTCCCGGGCCCCGGGTGGTCACCTTCGCCCCCATCCTGAAGCACGGGCGCTTCCCCCTCGCCGAGGTCCTTCGGACCCTGATGGACACCGGGGAGAAGGGGATGGGGGTTCCGGTGGAGATCGAGTTCGCAGTCAGCCTCGCCTGCCGGCCCGGAGAGCGGTGCGAGTTCGGCTTCCTGCAGCTCCGGCCGCTCTCCCTCACCCGGGAGATGGAGGCGCTGGAGCTGGGCGAGGTCACGGACGACGAGGTGCTGTGCCGGAGCCAGCGGGTGCTCGGGAACGGCCGCCTCGAGGGGATCCGCGACCTCGTCGTGGTGGACTACCAGCGCTTCGAGCGGGCGCAGAGCCCGGAGGCGGCGGCCGAGGTGGGCCGGCTCAACGGGCTCTTGCTCTCGGAGGAGCGACCCTACGCGCTCATCGGGGTGGGCCGTTGGGGGTCGCGCGATCCCTGGCTCGGGATCCCGGTGACCTGGGACCAGGTGTCGGGGGCGCCGGTGATCGTCGAGGCGGGACTCCGGGACCTCAACGTGACCCCGTCCCAGGGCACCCACTTCTTCCAGAACCTCACCTCGTTCAACGTGGGCTACTTCACGGTGAACCCGGAGACCGGGGACGGCGACATCGACTGGGCCTGGCTGGATGCCCAGCCGGCCCTCTCCCAGCGCGCCCACGTCCGGCACATTCGCCTGGACCGCCCCATCCTCGTCCTCATGGACGGAAAGAGGAACGAGGGCTTGATCCTCAAGGACGCGGAGACGCTGGCGTCGAGCGAGTGAGCCCTAGAGCTCCTTGAGCCCCCACAGCCTGTTGATGCTCGCCCAGGGGACGACGTTGGGCCGGACGAAGGTCCGCTTCGCCTCCGCGATGCCGCGGCCCCGGACCTCGATCTCCTCGAGGGTCCGCGGGTGCATCCCGGCCCGGTGCGCGCAGGTGAAGGTAGGGACCTCCTCGGGGCCGATCCCCATGAGCGCGGTGGCGACCATGTCCGCGGCCAGGGGGCTGGTGCCGGCCACGATGAGGTTCATGTCCACCAGCGTCCCCATGGTGGGTCCGTTGCCCTGCATGGCCGAGGAGGCGTCGATCACGGCCAGGCCGGTCCGGTTGGCCCGGACCATGTCGACGATCTCGTAGGCGACCCCGGGCGACCCCTTCTCCAGGGCCCGATCGTGCATCCACGAGCGGACCGAGTAGTAGACGGTGCCCGGGTAGAGGCCGATGAGGTTCTTCATGGCCAGCGACACCGTGGCCAGGGTGTGGGTCTTCATCATCGGCACCGAGCAGAGCAGGTCGATGTCGGTCAGCGACCGGTGGAGCGTGAGCGTCTCGAAGGCGTATCCGTCCGTCAGCGGGACGTCCACCATCTCGCCGGAGTGCAGGTTGACGAGGGGGACGTGCAGCGACCGGGAGAGGTCGCTGTAGCCCAGCTGGTCGAAGACGTGCCGCTGCATGCCGTCGAGGATCTCGCGCTTCTTCGTCCGGAAGGTCTGCGCGTTCCTCACGTTGAAGCCGCCGGCCGCCGCCGACCCCTCGCCGATGAGCACCTCCCGGCCCGAGGCCTTCATGAGGCGGGCCAGGGTCTCGACCACCTCGGGCTTGGTGGTGAAGGTGGGCAGCTCTGCCACCAGGTTGGGCTTGAGCATGACGCGCTCCTTGCCCTTCGCCACCGTCTCGATCCCACCGAGGAGGTCGATGGCCTCCTCCACCGCCCTGTCGATCTGGCCGTTTCTGACGCGCGCGATGCTCACCACGCTGCGGGGAGTGGCGTGCGCGACCCCGGGGAGCGCGCGCGCGGCCAGCGGTGCCGCCACCGTGCCGAGGGCGGCCCCGACCCCGGTCTCGAGAAAGTGCCTCCGCGAGAGGTGTCGTCTCGTCATGGCTCCTCCTGTCGGCGCGGCCCGGCTCGGGCGGGTCAGTGAGCGGGTGGCGCTATGCCTTCTCCGCCTTCGTCCGCTCGTGGTTGTACTGCCGCTCCTTGAGCTCGACCTCGGCCCTGGCCGCTTCGCCGCGCTTCAGCTGGGCGAGGCCCCAGAGAAGCACACCCAGGCCGGCGAAGAAGATGGCGATGCCCACCGGGCTGCCCCAGAGAACCAGAAAGAACGCAGTGTCCATCTCGCCTCCCTCCGTCGCTCACCATGGCCTACGTGACCGCGGGACCTGCCGTTCCGTCACTCACCGACCGCCACCGCGATTCCGCCGATTCTCGCCCTCTTGACGGGTAGTGTCCTGTCACCGAGGTCGCGCGACTCTCCGCGGCTCCGGGCGCTCGGGCCACCCCGCCTGCGGGCGCGTGCGCTTCGAAGTACAGCTGCGTCCTCGTCGGGGGCCCTGGCCGCCTGCGCGCCCCTACACTCGCTTCACTAGACACGGCTTCGGGTACGAGACACTAGACGAGAGCTCCCTCGAAAGCAGCGATGGCCGCGGCATCCGGGAGGGCTCCCATCTCGAGTCGGAGGTCGGCCGCGTCGCCCGGCCCCAGCTCCCGGGGCAGGCCCTGCTCCCGCAGCGCGCGCCGCGTGGGGGCCATGACGTGCGTGGAGGGCTCCAGGCCGCAGACGTACTCCCCGGGTCCCATCATCTTCCACTGCGCCAGCACCGGGAGCTCGGCCGCTCGCCAGCGGACGAAGGCCCCGAACGCCAGGCGCCGGTTGACCACCGCCGCCGCGGCGAGGCCGTCCGCGTCGGGCCGCGGCTCGTGGAAGAAGACCTGCTCGGCGTAGCCGTCTTGCGGCGGCTCCAGCCGCCGGTGGGCGTCGAAGCCGTCCCGCGCCTCCTCGTCCCGCGGCCAGACCCTGCCGTGGGTCACGAGCAGCTCGGAGTCCGCGCTGACCACGGGGAAGCCCAGGTTGCAGTGGTAGAGAACGGCGAGAGGCGCCGGGCGGAAGCCCTCGTTCACCACACGGTCCTCGATGGTCAGGCTGCTCGCCCCCATGTGGGTGGCGATTCGCCGGTGAAGGCGCAGGTTCTCCCCGAAGAGACGGCTCTCCCGGGTCTCGCCCTCGATCTCGAGGACGAACCGCCCTTCCCGCCACTCCTGCCGGAGACGCAGGTTCTCCGCCGGCAGGTGCGACGCGCGTCCGTGGAGGCCGACGCCCTCCGGGCCCTCGTCGTCCGGTGGCCCGTAGTGGGTGAGGCCGCAGGTGGTCACGAGGCCGCCCCCGAAGGTGCGCAGCCAGCCGATCCCCCTCGGCTCGTGGAGGGCGGGGGAGCCCAGGGCCGGGTGGATCCAGGCCAGGGGACGCCCCGCCTCGTCGGCCGGCCCGATGTCGAGACCCCGGTCGATGAGGACCTGGAAGCGGAACCCGCTGCCGGTGTACACCTCGGCCGCGCGCATCCCCCGGGTGCGACCATCGGCCAGCTCGACGAGGCGGATGCCCGCGAGCTGGGCCTCCGACCCCACCAGGCGCCGCAGGTCGGCGGGCTCGAAATCGGCTCCGAACAGGCGGAGGGTCACGATCGATCCCGGGGGGAGGGCTCGAGCGGCTTCACCCCGATGGCGAAGGCCCGAGCCGGATTCTCGACGAGGAGCGTCCGGATGTCTCCCTCGCTCAGCCCGCGGGCCTGGAGCGCGGGAACGAACTCGTCGAAGAGCGCCGTGTACGGCCGATAGGTGCCGCCGCCGTCCTCGCCCACGTGGTACCAGCCCGCGTCCTGGGAGATGAGGACGTGGTCCAGGCGGCCGCGGTACTTCATCTCGACCACCGCGTCGACGTGGCCCTCGATCGGGCCCCAGCCCACCCCGTCGAACTCGACCCACGCCCCCTCGCGGGCGACCCAGTCCTGGGTCGGTCGATCCTTCTCGTTCTGGGCGTGGACCCAGACGTACGCCTCGGGCGACACGCCGGCCTTCCGCAGAGTGGCGAGGATGTCCAGGGCGGCCGTCCCGTCACCGGTGTGGACGGCGATGGTCAGGCCGGTGTCGAGGTGGCACAGGGCGCCGGCCTCGACGAGCTTCCGATCGATGTCGGACAAGGTGCCGGCGTCGACCCCGATCTTCAGGAAGCCCGGACGAACGCCGGTCCCGTCCACGCCGCGCCGGAACTCCCGTGTCCAGCGATCGGCGAGCCGACGGGCGCTCTCCCGGTAGGCGTGGGCGGGCACGTGCTTGTCCTGCGCCGCGCCGTAGTAGCCGGTGTTGGTGACGAGGTGCAGCCCGCTGGCCTCGGAGAGGCGACGGAGCAGCAGGGGGTCGCGGCCCAGGTAGGCGGGGGTCGCCTCGAAGAGCGTCTGGCATCCACGCTCGCGCAGGGCCACGAGGTGGGGGAGGGCGGCCCGGAAGACCTCGTCGGCGTCGTAGCGGTCGGGGCTGACCCGATCGGCCCCGATGAAGTCCACCAGGACGTGCTCGTGCACGAGGGTGGTCCCGAGCGCGCTCGGCTCCACCGGACCCCGCACGGTGAGGATCCGCCCGGTGTCCACTGCCGACGCGGCCTCGGCGCGGCGGACGACGTGCGCGGTGGCGGCTCCGGCAACAGCGGCGAGAAAGGCTCGACGTTCCATGGGCGCGTGCTTCTCCCCGGGTGCAATCCCCGGCGCTTGAATCAGGCCGTCTTCAGGACCTCTCTCTCAGGGTCCCAGTAGACGGGGGCTTGCCGCCTGATCGACTCGTTCACCATGTGGGGCACGGCGGCGGCGTGGTGGCCCCGGCGGGCGTCCTGGACGGAGGGCCGGCGCGTGCGGACGGACTCGATGAAGCGGGCCATGTGCAGGTACGTCGAGTCGGGCCCCACCTCGGACCACGTCTCGCCCTCGGAGTTCATCCTCGACGGCCAGGTCTGGGGCATCTCGCGCTTCTGCACCTCGGGGTCGGCCCAGTAGGCCTCCTCCAGGGCCGAGGGCCAGGAGGCCACGATCCAGCCGTTGCCCTCCACCGGGTTCTCGGGCTTGAAGGCCAGCTGACCCTCCTGGAAGACGAGGGCGCCCTCGGTGCCCATGATCGTGAAGCCGCTCTGGGTGGCCGAGGCGTTGTTGAAGGTGCCGCTCAGGGAGACGGTGAAGCCTTCCTTCGGATAGGTGAGGATGGCGTTCAGCGTGTCCGGGACCTCGTGGGTCTCCTGGTGGAGGTAGTTCTGGCCGCTGGCCACCACCATGTCCGCCATGTCGGCGTCCATGACGTAGTGGATGGTGGTCATGAGGTGCACGAAGAGGTCGGTGGCGATGCCGCCCGAGTAGTCCCAGAAGCACCGCCAGCGGAAGAATCGCTCGAGGCTGAACGGCCTCCTCGGGGCCGGCCCGAGGAAGGCCTCCCAGTCCACCGTCTTCTCGCTGGCGTCGGGGGGGATCGAGTAGAGCCAGGCCCCCGAGTCCGTGTTGCGGTCGTAGGAGGCGCGGATGAGCGTGATCCGGCCCAGCTTCCCCGACTTCACGATCTCCCGGGCCGTCTGCTGGAGCTTCGAGCTCATCCCGTTGCTGCCGATCTGGAGGATGCGGTCCGTCTCGTCCGCGGCGGCGATGAACTCCGGTCCCTCGTCGATGGCCAGGGTCATCGGCTTCTCGAGATAGACGTCCTTGCCGGCGGCGAGGGCCTCGACCGTGTGCTCCTTGTGCCAGTGGTCCGGGGTGGCGATGATGACCGCGTCGATGGAGTCGTCCGCGAGCAGGGCGCGCCAGTCCCCGTAGTCCTTCGCCCGGCCGCTCGTGCGCTCGATGGCCCGGGCGACCCGTCCGGTGTAGGCGTCACAGACCCCGACGATCTCCACTCCGGGCTGGGCCATGGTGGCGCCGAGGAGCTGATGAGCGCGCGCCCCGACCCCGATCATCCCGATCTGGATGCGGTCGTTGGGCGAGACCGGCGTCGTGTCGGCCCCGGGGGCCGCGCCCACCGACCGCGCGACCAGCGGCGCCGCCGCCGCACCGACCAGGCTCTTCTGCATGAACTGGCGGCGGTTGATCCCTGGCTTCATGGCTCACCTCGTATGAGAGGCCGCCCTTTCGGGCGGGTCGAGTCGGAGGTTACGTCCGCCGCCTTCGGTGGGTCAAGGAGCGCCGGAAGGCGACCAGCGGGACACGATGCTAGGATGCTGGTTCAACCGCCGATGAGGAGGAGGGCGTCATGAGGGTACTTGGGAAGGCCGCGCTCGCGGTGCTGGCGGCGGCGGCCCTGGTCGCCGCGTGCTCCAGCCGGTCCGCGACGACACCACCGGCGGGGGCTGCCCGTGCCTCCGGCCACCACCCCGGCAAGTTCATCTGGCAGGACCTGGTGACTCGGGACCCGGCCGCGTGCCGTCGCTTCTACGGGGCGTTGCTGGGATGGGAGTTCCAGGACACCACGCGCCTCGGGCACGCCTACGCGGTGGCGAGCTTCGAGGGAAGGCCGGTGGCCGGCATCGTCGGGCGCCTGGATCCGACCGAAGAGCCCGCCCTCTGGCTGAGCTACGTCTCCGTCGAGAACGTCGACCAAGTCGTCGCGCAGGTGTCGGCGAAGGGAGGCCGGACGCTCTACGCGCCCGTCGACATCGACATCGCCCGGGTGGCGGTGGTGGCGGATCCCCAGGGCGCGGCCCTCGGTCTCGCGCGCATGGCGGAGAGCGACCCCCCCGACCGCCCGCAACCCTCCCCGGGACACTTCTTCTGGAGGGAGTACCTGGCCGAGGACGCGGGCGCCGCCGTCGACTTCTACTCGAGCCTGCTCGGTTTCGAGCACGAGGTCCAGACGACGACGCACGGGATCGACTACCACGTCCTCCGCCGGGGCGGCCGCACCCGGGCCGGCCTCTTCCAGATCCCGGCCGACGCCGACAAGAACGTCGATCCCCACTGGCTTCCCTACGTGCTCGTGGACGATCCCGCGGCGCTGGCCCGGCGTTCCGAGTCCCTCGGCGGGAAGATCGTCCTGGCCCCCGAGGCGGGCATCCGGTCCGGAACCCTCGCCATCGTCGCCGACCCCACCGGCGGGGCCCTGGCGCTGCAGAAGTGGCCGCTTTGAGAGAGAGAAGGGAGTCCGGAATGAGCAAGCGGCTTGCCATTCGTCTTCTGGGGCTGGCGCTGGTGCTCGCCTTCGCCCTCACCATGGTTGCCTGCAACGCGACGGTGGGCGTGGGCGTGGGGATCGGGTACCCGGGGCCGTACTACGGTCCCTGGGGCGGGGGCGTCTACGTCGGCGCCCCGATCTGGCCCTGAGCGCGCCCCCGCACGCAGCTGAAGCCTGATGCGCTTCCGGGTTCAGGGGCCCATTGGCGGCCGACCGGCGTTGAGGCACGGGGCCGCGGTAGTCGAACTCCAGAAGCGGCTGTTCCGCCCGGCGACGGAGCGCCGCTACCGATGGCGGCCGGGGAGATGTAGAGTAGCGCCAGCCTGGGTGCCCGCACGGTCCCCCCTTCGTCGCCGAACGATCGTGGCGCTCTGCGGGACCCATCTCCTGATGCATTCGCTCCACGCTGCACCGAAACCACGTCGTGCGCAATGAACCAACCGAGGTGACCATGACCAGCAGGCCCCCGGTGCGGACCGTCCGGCTTGTCTCCGCCCTCACGATCGCCTTCGGGCTGTGCGCTGCCGGCGCCCTCGCGCAGGACGAGCCGCTCACGATCAACGACAAGCAGTACTTCGAGAAGAGGGGGCTCAACGTCCTGGTCTTCACGAACGAGTACAACGGCATGTTCTTCGACGAGAAGACGGCCGGTCTCGAGGTCATTCACCACGGTGTGCGGACCGTCACTGGCGGCGCGGTCCGCCTGAGCCCCACACCCGAGCAGTGGGACCAGATCCCGAAGGTCGTGGACCGGAAGGTCGATACAAAGACGAACACCATCGAGGTGACGCTTCGGTACGAAGCCTTCGACTTCGACTCGCGCCTGGTGGTCACGCCGGACGGCGACGGCTTCAGGGTCGCGGTGCTCCTCGACAGGCCCGTGCCCGACGAGCTCGAGGGTCGAGCCGGGCTCAACCTGGAGTTCGTGCCGTCGCGATACTGGGAGCACACGTACCTGATGGACGGCGAGGCCGGCGTCTTTCCGCGCTACCCGGCAGGCCCCACCATGTCTCTTCCGCCCGAGAGGAGGATCCGGCAGTTCGAGGGGCACTCGACGTTCGACCTCCACGGCCACACGGACTACGTCGAGGCGCTCCCGGTGGCGACCGGGAAGACCCTCCTGATGGCGCCCGAGGATCCCGAGCGCTTCGTGACGATCCGGTCCCTGTCGGGTGAGCTCCAGCTGCTCGACGGCCGCAACCTCGCGCAGAACGGCTGGTACATCGTCCGGACGCTGCTGGCGACGAACACCACCGGCAAGGTCGCCGAGTGGTCGGTCGAGCCGCACACGATCCCGGGCTGGACGCGCACCCCCGTCATCGGCTTCTCGCAGGTGGGCTACCACCCCTCGCAGCCGAAACGCGCCGTCATCGAGCTGGACGCGAACGACCAGCCGCTGGCGGTGGCCTCGTTGATCGAGATCCGGCCCGACGGCCGGCAGGTCGAGAAGATGGAGGTCCGGGTCCAGCCCTGGGGCCAGTACCTCCGCTACCACTACGTGGTGGCCGACTTCTCGTCCGTCGAGGATCCCGGCCTCTATCTCATCCAGTACGGCCCCCAGCAGACCGGCGCGTTTCCCATCGCGAACGATGTCTACGAGCGGGTCTGGCACCCGACGCTCGACGTGTTCTTCGCGGTCCAGATGGACCACATGCTCGTGAACGAGGGCTACCGCGTGTGGCACGGCGCAGCGCACCTCGACGACGCGGTGCAGGCGCCGTTGAACGAGCAGCACTTCGACGGCTACCGGACGGGCGCGACGACCAACACCCCGTACGAGCCGGGCGAACGGATCCCGGGCCTGGCCGTCGGCGGCTGGTTCGACGCGGGAGACTTCGACATTCAGGGGGTGTCGCACGCGATGACGGTCTCGGGTCTCGTGGCGACGTGGGAGACGTTCCAACCGCAGCGGGACCAGACGCTGATCGACCAGGACCTGCGTTTTGTCGACATCCACCGGCCGGACGGGAAGCCGGACGTGCTGCAGCAGATCGAGCACGGTGCGCTGCAGATCGCGGCCCAGTACCGCTCGATCGGCCGTCTGGTGCGCGGGATCGTCGACGGCGAGCTGCACCGGTATCATCATCTCGGCGACGCCTCGACGCAGACCGACAACCTGATCTACGACCCGTCGCTGAAGCCATACGAATCCGACGGGCGCCGGAGCGGCACGCCCGACGACCGCTGGGTCTACACCGATCCGTCGCCGTTCTCAAACTACGCGGGGATCGGGGCGCTGGCCGCCGCGAGCCGGGCCTTGCGTGGCTACAACGAGACGCTGGCGGCCGACTGCCTCAGCCTGGCGGAGAAGGCCTATGCCGAGGAGAGGGCCCGCCCCGCGCCCGAGGCGCCGTCGACGGGCCCTGGGGCGAGGTTCGGGCAGATCGCCGAGCTGGCGGCGGTGATGGAGCTGATGAGCGCGACCGGAGAGCAGGACCACATCGACCGGTTCAACGAGCTCGCCTGGCCGGCCCTCGACCAGGATGCCGGGATGATGCTCTCGCTCGCCGCGCGGGCGATTCCGGTCATGGACCCGGCCTACGCCGCGAGGCTGAGGCCCTACGTCGAGAAGTACAAGGCCGAGCTCGACGGCATGCTCGAGCAGAACCCGTACGGAGTGCCGATCGGCACGGGCGGCTGGGCCGGAAACTCGCGGGTCATCGGCTGGGCGACGACGAACTACTACCTCCACAAGGCGTACCCGGACCTCGTGGGGATCGACCTGGTCACCCGCGGGCTCGACTACATCTTCGGTACCCACCCGGCGCACAACTACTCGTTCGTCTCCGCCGTCGGGAACCGCTCCAAGCACGTGGCCTACGGCAGCAACCGCGCGGACTTCACGTTCATCGCGGGCGGCATCGTGCCGGGCGTGCTGGTTCTCAAGCCCGACTACCCGGAGAACATGGACGACTGGCCCTTCCTCTGGGGCGAGAACGAGTACGTGATCGGCATCGGCGCGAGCTACATCTTCCTCGCGAACGCCGCGCACGAGCTGCTCGCCAACTGATGGGGGGAGAGCGTACATGCGTCAGGATGACGGTGTACGAGTTCGACGTGAGACCAGTGTGTCGTGCGGCCCTGAAACGAGGAGACGGAAGATGAAGCAGCTTGGATTGTCGCTCCTTCTGGTTGCGAGCCTCTCGTACGCTCAAGAGCCGGCTGAGTTCCGACCCGCGGAGACCAACGTCTGGGGAGCACAGTATCCCCGCGTCGACGGTGCCGGGAGAGTGGAGGTCCGGGTCAAGGCCCCCGAAGCCACGAAGGTCCGGGTGAACTTCTGGAGCGGGCCGAAAGCAGACATGGTGAAGCAGACGGACGGCTTCTGGACGTTCACCACGCCGCCCCTCGCTCCGGGCCTGCACTACTACACGCTGATCATCGACGGTGCGGAGGTCAGCGACATGGGCAGCCACGCGTTCTTCGGGGGTGGCAAGCACGCGAGCGCCGTCGAGGTGCCTGAGCCGGGCGCCACCTGGTACTCGATCCAGGCCGTGCCCCACGGCCAGGTCCGCGAGGTCTGGTACGACTCGAGGGTGACGGGGACCTGGCGTCACGCTCTCGTCTACCTCCCGCCCGGCTACGACCAGGAGACGGAGGCGCGCTACCCGGTCCTCTACCTGCAGCACGGCGGCGGCGAGGACGAGACCGGCTGGATCCGGCAGGGAAAGGCGAACTTCATCCTCGACAACCTGATCGCGGCCGGAAAGTGCCGGCCGATGATCGTGGTGATGGCCTACGGGTACGCGCGGCGCGCGGGCGTGCCCGTCCCCGACCTGACCGGAAAGCCGTTCGGCTCGCCGGAGATGAGGAAGGCCATGCAGGACATGGCGGCGGCGTTCGAGGCCGACGTGACCGAGGCCCTCGTCCCGTTCGTCGACGCGACCTACCGGACGCTCGCGGACCGCGACCACCGGGCGATGGCCGGCCTGTCGATGGGGGGCATGCAGACCTTCCAGATCACGCTGAACCACCTCGATCTCTTCTCGCACATCGGCGGGTTCAGCGGAGCGGCCGGGCTCCTCGCGCGCGGCGACCAGCAGCCCGACATCGAGACGGCCTACGACGGTGTCTTCGCCGACCCGGCGGCCTTCGCGAAGAAGGTGCGCCTGCTGTGGCTGGGCGTCGGGACGGACGAGCCCGAGAGAATGCGCGAGGGGATCCGGAGGCTGCACGCCTCGCTGACGGAAGCGGGCATCCAGCACGTCTACTACGAGTCCCCGGGCACCGACCACGAGTGGCAGACCTGGCGGCGCGATCTCAAGGACTTTGCGCCAAGGCTCTTCCGGTAGAGATTCGAGGAGGGACAGCCGCCATGAAGACCACGGCACTCAGCGCATTCGTCGTCGGCCTTGCCCTGCTCCTCGCGGCGCCCGGGGGCCACGCCCAGGCGCCCGCGTCGACGACCGGCCCGACGGCCAGCGCCGTCCTCCGCGCCGACCAGCCGGGGCCGGTCGTGAACAAGAACATCTACGGCCACTTCGCCGAGCACCTCGGCCGGGGCATCTACGAGGGGATCTGGGTCGGACCCGACTCAGAGATCGCGAACACGCGCGGGATCCGCAACGACGTCGTCGCGGCCCTCAAGGAGCTGGACATCCCCGTGCTGCGCTGGCCGGGCGGGTGCTTCGCCGACGAGTACCACTGGAAGGACGGCATCGGGCCCCGCGAGAAGCGCCCGTCGATGATCAACACCCACTGGGGCGGGGTCGTCGAGGACAACAGCTTCGGCACCCACGAGTTCATGGACCTCGTGGAGCAGCTCGGCACCGACGCCTACGTCACGGGCAACGTCGGCAGCGGCACCCCGCAGGAGATGATGGAGTGGGTCGAGTACATGACCTCCGACGCCGTCTCCCCGATGGCCGACCTCCGGCGCCAGAATGGGCGGGAGAAGCCGTGGCGACTGCCGTACTTCGGGATCGCCAACGAGCCGTGGGGGTGCGGCGGCAACATGCGGCCCGAGTACTACGCCGACGAGTACCGGAGGTACAACACCTTCGTCAAGAACTACGACCGTGACAATCCCATCTACCGCATCGCGGCAGGCGCCAACTCGTTCGACTACGACTGGACCGAGGTGCTGATGAGCGTGGCCGGGCGGCGCATGGACGGCCTCTCCCTCCACTACTACACGGTACCGACCGGCAACTGGAGGGCGAAGGGCTCGGCGACCGAGTTCGGCGAGGACCTGTGGTTTGCGACCCTGCAGAAGACCTTGCGCATGGAGGAGCTGATCACGAAGCACGCCGCGATCATGGACGAGGCCGAAGCCGAGATGGAATCCGGGCCCTCGGGCCGGCCGGGCGCCGACGAGAAGGTCGGCCTGGTCGTCGACGAGTGGGGCACATGGTACGACCAGGAGCCCGGCTCGAAGCCCGGCTTTCTCTACCAGCAGAGCACGATGCGCGACGCCCTCGTCGCGGCTCTGAACCTCCACATCTTCCAACGGCACGCCGGCCGCGTCGTCATGGCGAACATCGCCCAGACGGTGAACGTCCTGCAGGCGATGATCCTGACGGACAAGGAGAGGATGCTGCGGACGCCGACCTACTGGGTGTTCGAGATGTTCAAGGTGCACCAGGGCGGGACCTGCCTGCCCGTCGAGCTGCAGTCGCCCGACTACACGTTCGGGCAGGAGAAGATCCCGATGGTGAGCGCGTCGGCCACGCGCGCGGCCGACGGCTCGACCGTGCACCTCTCGCTCGCCAACACGAGCCCCGAACAGGCGGTGACGCTGACCGTGAAGCTGGCCGGGCTCACCACGAACTCCGTCGCGGGGCGCGTCCTGTCCGCTCCGACGATGAACGCCCACAACACGTTCGAGGCAGAGAACGCGGTGCAGCCGGTGGCGTTCGACGGGGCAAGCCTCAAGGGCGGCACCCTGGTGGTGAAGCTGCCCGCGAAGTCGGTGGTGGTCCTGGCCCTGCAGTGACGGACGACCTCAGCGGAGGGCGACCTCGAAGGGCCCGAACGGCAGACCTGATCCGTCATCAGCGCGCTTGCAGGGTGCCGTCGAGTGCAATCACTCCTCCCGCCCGGGTCTCGAGCTGGACGCTCCGCTGGCCGTATCGCACCTGGCACGGCTCGCCGCGGCTGGACCTCACCACCGCGCGCTCGAGCGCGCCCTGCTTCCAGGCGAGGTCGACCTCGAAGCCGCCGCGCGCACGCAGGCCGGTGACGCTGCCGTCTGCCCAGGCCCGCGGAAGCGCGGGCAGCAGGTCCAGCTCGCCCGCGTGGCTCTGCAGCAGCATCTCCGCGATCCCGGCGGCGCCGCCGAAGTTGCCGTCGATCTGGAACGGGGGATGGTTGTCGAAGAGGTTGGGCAGGGTAGACCTCGCGAGCAGCGTCCTGAGGTTCTCGTGCGCCTTCTCGCCGTCGCCGAGGCGGGCGAAGTGGTTGACGATCCACGCGCGGCTCCAGCCCGTCCCGCCGCCGCCGTTCGCCAGCCGGCGCTCGAGCGAGACGCGTGCCGCCCGTGCCAGCTCCGGCGTGCGGCGCAGCGTGATCGAGTGGCCCGGGTGGAGAGCGAAGAGGTGCGAGATGTGGCGGTGGCCAGGCTCGGCCTCGTCGAAGTCACTCAGCCACTCCTGCAGCTGGCCGTGCTTGCCGATCTGGTAGGGTGGCAGGCGGTCGAGCGCGCCCTGCAGGCGCTCGCGGAGCTCTCCGTCCTCGTCGAGGATCCGGGCGGCCCGCAGGCAGTCGCCGAAGAGCTCGCGGATGATCCCGAAGTCCATCGTCGCCCCGACGCAGAGCACACCCTCGTGGCCGTTCTCGTCGAGGAACGCGTTCTCGGGAGAGTGCGAGGGGTTCGTGACGAGCCGGCCCTGCGCGTCCTCGACCAGGAAGTCGAGCAGGAACTCCGAGGCCTCCTTCAGTACGGGATAGGCCCTTCGCAGGAACGCCGTGTCGCCGCCGAAGGCGTAGTGCTCGAAGAGGTGCGTCGCGAGCCATGCGGCGCCCATGGGCCACAGACCCCAGCGGGCGCCGTCGACAGGCGTCGCCACGCGCCAGAGATCGGTGTTGTGGTGGGCCACGAAGCCGCCCGCCCCGTAGTGCGCCCGTGCGGTGTGGCGACCCGGCTCGCGCAGCTCCTCGATCAAGTCGAGGAGCGGCTCGTGGCACTCGGCCAGGTTCGTCACCTCGGCGGGCCAGTAGTTCATCTCGGTGTTGATGTTGATCGTGTACTTGCTGCCCCAGGCGGGTTCCACGTCGTCGTTCCAGAGGCCCTGGAGGTTCGCCGGCTGGGTGCCCGGCCGCGAGCTGGCGATGAGGAGGTAGCGCCCGTACTGGAAGTAGGTCGCGGCCAGCCCCGGGTCGGCGGTTCCCCCGCGGAAGGCCGCGAGTCGCTCGTCCGTGGGCAGGGTGTCCCGTTCCCCGGAGCCCAGATCCAGGCGGACGCGTCGGAAGAGCGAGCGGTGGTCGGCCGTGTGCCGCGTGCGCAGCTCTTCGTACGGCCTCATCGCACCGAGCGCCGCCGCGCAGGCGGCCTCGGGATCGCGGCCCCGGAAGCTCGTGGCCGCCGCCAGGCGCAGCGTCACGGAGTCCGCGTCCACCACGCGGAGTCCCTCCTCGCCGACCTCGACGCGGCCGCCCCGCGCTTCTGCCGCGAGCTGCACGGCGAAGGCGAGGCCGTCCCCGTACCAGCGGGCCTGGAGACCGTGGGACAGGTTCAGGTGGTCCTCGGGGCTCGCGAGGTCCCCGCGCCAGCGGCCGGTCATGAGCAGGCCCCGGGGCGCGACGGGCCGCACGGCGAAGGGATGCTTGCTGTCCAGGGTGACATGGAAGCGGAGCTTCGCGGGGTGGTCGGCGGTCAGGCGGACGACGATGGAGTGGTCGGGCGCGCTCGCGAACGCCTCGCGCGTGAAGGTCGCATCGCCGATGCGGTAGCGGACGCGGACGACGGCGCGGTCGAGGTCCAGCTCGCGGCGGTAGTCGGTCGGATCGTCGTGGCCCTCCATGACGAGCCGCAGGTCGCCGAGGGGCTGGTAGGCCTGCAGGTGGCGCGGGCGACCCATCAGCTTCTCGTCGGCCAGCTCCTGCGCCTCCTCGTAGCGGCCCTCCCACAGGAGCTGCCGCACCCTCGGCAGGTACGCAAGCGCCTCGTCGTTGATCGGGTCGTAGGGCCCGCCGGACCAGAACGTGTCCTCGTTGAGCTGGATGCGCTCCGCGGGCACTCCCCCGAAGACCATGCCGCCCAGGCGGCCGTTGCCGATGGGCAGCGCCTCGACCCACTCCTTCGCGGGCTGGCGGTAGAAGAGGACCGGCCCGATCGAGTCGTCTGGCGCCGGCCCCGCGGACGCGTGCGCTCCCACAAGCCCGATGCAGGCGCCTGCGATCAGGAACAGTCTGCACTTGTCCGTTGTGTTCACCTAAAGAACCTCGATCTCGAACACCCCGTAGCGGGCGAGGTCGCGCCAGTCGGTCGTGGCCAGGCGGCGCACGCCGGCGCGGTGGTAGCTGGCGGCGAGGAGGGTGTCGAGCAGATGTTTCTGGTCGAGCCGCAGCTCGTGCATCCACGTCAGAAACAGCGCGGCCACTTCTTCGTCCACCGTCACCGGCCGGCACTCCTTGGCGTTCGCCCACTGCTCGCAGAGCTCCAGCGCCGCGGGCATGTCGAGCGGGCGCTCGAATCGGCGGGGACCCGTGACGATGTGGCAGAACTCCGCCAAGACCTGCGGGGCGACGGCCATGGTGGCGGTCCCGCCCTGCATCTCCGCTTCGAAGAGCTTCCAGCACGCTCGGTGCGCGGGGTGCTCCCGCACGGCGAGAGCCACGGGGAGCTCGTGTCCACGCCGATCATGGCTCGTCTGCCAGCATCTCCGAGAGCAGGTCGTGACGGCGGCTGAGCGGCTTCAGCAGCTTGCCGAGAGAACGCGGGCGGAGCCCACGCAGATCGCCGCGCGACCGCAGGTGCTGGCGCCGGTAGCTCTCCATTCCCTCCCGGATCAACTCCGAGGTGGAGCGCCCCTGGCTCCGCGAGGCCCGGCGGTAATCCTCGTAGACCGGCTCGCTGACATTGACCGTGATGGTCTTCATACGTCGAAAGTAATGTATGTTGTCGGCCTCTGTCGAGCATGGCCGGGTTCCCGCCCGCCACGGCAGGCGTTGCTCGTGGACGGGGACCGATGCCTCCCCGGTCGCGAGCGCCAGCCGCCCGAGGCCCCGGATCGACGATGCCAGTGAGGCCTCACGAGGGCGGTCCCTGCCGGATCCTGCCGGCCAAACACCCATTCGTGTGAAGCGGTGCGGTGGGCGTCGTCAGGCCCGGGTGGAGGGATCCCTCTTCAAGGGCGCCACGCTCACGGCCTTCCTCTGGGTGATCTTGGTGGCCAGGGACGGAATCGAACCGCCGACACGCGGATTTTCAGTCCGCTGCTCTACCAACTGAGCTACCTGGCCAGGCAGGCGACCGATAATTGAAGCACAGACGGTTTGGGACGTCAAAGACGGGAGAGGCGGAGAGAGCCTTCGGCGGACGCCGGAACGATGGGGTCCTCGGGAAGGGCGGCCGAGGTGTGGGCAGCGGGCCCCTTGCGCGATCGGCGAACGGACACGCCCGCTCGGGATCACAGAAGGGGATTGGCGCGCTTCTGGACGGCGAGCGAGTGAGATTCCTCGCGCGTCACTCCAGGCGGCGCGCGAGGAATGAGATCAGGCCTTCTTCTTCTCCGGCATCTTGACGACGGAGCCCTGGTCCTCCGCGGCCTCGGATCGCTTCGGGGCGTCGAGGACGGGGAGGCCGAGGCCCTGGCGCAGGCGGTTCTCGACCTCCTGGCGGATGTCGGGGTTGTCGATGAGGAACTGGCGCACGTTCTCGCGCCCCTGGCCCATGCGCTCGCCGTCGAAGGAGTACCAGGCGCCCGACTTCTCGACGACGCGGTGCAAGACACCGAGGTCGAGGAGGTCGCCCTCCTTGCTGATCCCGACGCCGTACAGGATGTCGAACTCGGCCTCGCGGAAGGGGGGGGCCACCTTGTTCTTGACCACCTTCACCTTGGCCCGGCTGCCCACGACGGTGTCGGAGTCCTTGATGGCGGCGATGCGGCGGATGTCGAGGCGCATCGAGGCGTAGAACTTGAGGGCCCGACCGCCGGTGGTCGTCTCCGGGTTTCCGAACATGACCCCGATCTTCTCGCGGAGCTGATTGATGAAGATCAGGCAGGTCTTGCTCTTGGAGACGACCGAGGTGAGCTTGCGGAGCGCCTGGCTCATGAGGCGGGCCTGGAGGCCCATCTGCGCGTCGCCCATCTCGCCCTCGAGCTCGGAGCGGGGGACCAGCGCCGCCACCGAGTCGATGACGAGCACGTCCACCGCCCCCGAGCGGATGAGGACCTCGGTGATCTCGAGGGCCTGCTCTCCGCTGTCTGGCTGCGAGACGAGCAGGTTGTCGATGTCCACGCCGAGCTTCTTGGCGTAGGTCGCGTCCAGGGCGTGCTCGGCGTCGACGAAGGCGGCCATGCCGCCGCGCCTCTGGGCTTCGGCGATCACGTGGAGGGCCAGGGTGGTCTTGCCCGAGGACTCAGGGCCGAAGATCTCGACCACTCGTCCGCGGGGCACGCCCCCCACGCCCAGCGCGGCGTCGAGGGAGAGCGAGCCGGTGGGTATGGCGGGGACGTCGATCGTGTCGCGGCTCCCCAGGCGCATGATCGAGCCCCGCCCGAACTGCTTGTCGATCTGCGCGAGGGCGGCTTCGATCGCCTTTCCCCGCTCGGTCTTCTCTTCTGCCATCGGTCGTCTCCTCCTCCTTGTTTTTCTTCGGCTGCGAGCATCCTAGCCTGAGATGGGGGCACCGCAGGTCCGGAGGCCGGAACCGGTACCGATTTTTCGGGGACGGACCCGCCGGGACGCCCGATCGGCGTTTTCCGGGTGCGGCTCCAGGACTCTCGACGATTCGGGCTCTTCACTCAGGCGCAGATTGTGCGGTCCTGGTGCGCTTGTTGCGCTCAGGGAAAATCATTGGACTCTAGTGAGTTACGTTTGATTGTATCCGCTGTCCACGATTTTGGATCAGGCGAATAAAAAACGTTGGATTCGCCGCAAGCCCCTCTGCTAGAATCCTCGGATGTAAGGCGGACCCGGGAGGTTCCTGGGCGTCCTGCTCGAGGGCCGGGCCCACAATCCAAACAAGGGGAAGCAGTTGAAGGCTGCAGCGTCGCGCAAGAAGACAACGGGGGCCGTACGCTCCACCTCGCGCAAGAAGGCCGCCAGGAAGGCAGCCCGGGCGGCGGTGACGCTTACCGTCGCGAAGCGCGTCGTGAAGGGCCAGGCGGGCAAGGCCAAGAAGAGCCGGGCCACAGCCAGGGAGTCGGCGCCGAAGAAGCCGGCCACGAGGAAGGCTGCCGCGAGGCCGCCACGGGCGACGAAGACCGTCAAGAAGAGCGTTCGAGCGACCGCGAAGAGCACGCGGAGCCGCACGCCCGTGCGCCGCGCGCGCACGTCCACTCCGGCGCGCGCCACCCATCCCAAGGCGGCGCCGGCGTCCGCGCGTCGTGCCCCCATCCCGTCGCCACTGCCCACCCGGCACGTCGCGCCGGAGAGGGCGACGCTCGTGGCGCCCGCGCGCTCGATGCCGCCGGCGCGCGCCGAGCGCCGCACCCTCGGCGCGCTGGCTGCGCCGCCCCCCGTGGTCCTGCCCGAGTTCTCGGAGGCCGGGGTTCTCCTGGCCATCACCTACTCCATCCGGGACGGGCGCCGAGGCGAGTTCTTCGACCTGATGCGCGAGCTGAAGCCGCTTCTCATCTCCATCGGCGGGTCGGACGTCTCCGTCTACGAGGACCGGAGCCGCCCGAACTACCTGATGGAGGTCTTCCGCTTCAAGGACGAGGCGGAGTTCACCGCCTTCGACGACAAGTTTCACAAGGACCGGAAGATCGCGGCCATCTACGCTCTCCTCGACGACATCGTGGAAGCCGAGAAGAGCGATTTCAAGATCTTCGAGCGGCGTCTCTAGCCCCCCTCCGCGGCCGGGAGCCAGACCGGGCCCGGCCCGGCTTCGTCTCCCTGCCGACCGTTTCCCAGGCTGGATTTGTGGACATCGGGCGTACACTGGGTCCGGGTCCCGATCGGGCGCGGCAGGGTTTCCGCCGCCTGACCCGGCCGGGTCCGGCACCTGGGGGGGCGTGATGGCGCGAGGGTTCGACAGCAAGTCGGTCGCCGATCAGCAGGAGGAGGCGGCCGCGCCCCGGACAAGGCCGGGCCCGAGGGACGGGGATCCGCAGACGCTGGCGCGCCGGCGCCGCCTCGAGCTCTCCCGGGCAGACGTCGAGCGTCGCCTGGCGACCGCCCAGGCGGAGCCGCACCGAGAGATCCTGCGCCGGGCCCTCTCTGCCCTGGACCAGGAGATCGCGTCGCTGGGCTGATCCTCCCGTCAACGTGATCACCTCGGCCCGCCACCTCAGCATCGCCGTCGCCCTGGCCGTTGTCCTGGCCTCGGGCGCCGCCGCCGGCGCACCCCTGCCCGAGCGTGCCGATCCCGTCGCCGACTACGACATCCGCGTTCGTCTCGACCCCGAGGCGAAGAGGCTCCTGGGCGAGGAGCGTCTCGTCTGGCGAAACCGCTCCTCCGATGCGGTGGGCGAGCTCTGGCTCCACCTCTACCTGAACGCCTTCCGGAACTCGAGGAGCACCTTCTTCCAGGAGTCCGGAGGTTCGCCGTGGCGTGGCGCCGACGCGGAGAACGGCTGGGGGGGCATCGACATCACCTCGATCCGGCGGGCGGACGGTGTGGACCTGGCGGGGGCGGTGTCGTTCGAGCACCCGGACGACGACAACGCCGACGACCGGACGGTCCTGCGCGTGCCCCTGCCCGAGCCGGTGCCGCCCGGGGGAAACGTGAGCGTCGACCTCACCTTCGAGGCCCGACTGCCGGGATTCCTCGTGCGTACCGGGTACATCCGCGACTACTACCTGGTCGGCCAGTGGTTCCCGAAGCTGGGCGTCTACGAGGCCGCGGGGACGCGGGGGCGATCCGCCGGGGGCTGGAACTGCCATCAGTTCCACTCCCAGCTGGAGTTCTACGCGAACTTCGGCGACTACCACGTCGAGATCACCCTGCCCGAGCGCTTCGTGGTCGGGGCCACCGGGCGGAGGGTGGAACGCCGCGCGAACGAGGATGGGACGGCGACTCACGTCTTCGAGCAGGCGAACGTGCACGACTTCGCGTGGACCGCCGACCCGCGGTTCCTGGAGGTGCGCCGCACCTTCGTGGCCGACGAGGAGGTCAGCCCCGAGGAGTACAGCTCGATCGGCCGGCTCCTCCGGCGCCCGCGGGAGGAGCTGCGGCTCCGCGACGTCGAGATCGTGCTTCTCCTGCAGCCGGAGCACGCCCCACAGCTGGAGCGCCACATCCGGGCCGCCAAGGCCTCGCTGAAGTGGTACGGGCTCTGGTACGGGCGTTACCCCTATGCCACCCTCACCGTCGTCGACCCCGCGCGGGGTGGCAGCGGCTCGGGTGGCATGGAGTACCCCACCTTCATCACTGCCGGGACCCGGGTCCTGTTCAACCGCTGGCCCCTCGATCGGATCCTCGAACCGGAGGAGGTGATCGTCCACGAGGTCGGCCACCAGTACTGGCAAGGCATGGTGGCCAGCAACGAGTTCGAGGAGCCGTGGCTGGACGAGGGCTTCACCACCTACTCCACCGCGAAGGTGTCGACGCAGGAGTACGGGCCGGCCCTGGCCCAGGCGTTCGGTTTCCGCCTGGATCAGCTCGAGGCCCAGCGCGTGGCCACCCGGGCCAGCCGCGACTTCGATCCCGTGCGCCGACCGGCCTGGGGCGGCTCGATGGACTTCCGCTTCGACATCTACACGCGGACCGCCCTCACCCTGGAGACCCTCGAGCGTCTGGTCGGCGAGGAGACGATGGCCCGCGTCATGCGCACCTACCACGAGCGCTGGCGCTTCCGTCACCCCGCGAGCGAGGACTTCTACGCGGTGGTGTCGGAGGGGGCGGGCCGCGATATGCGCTGGTTCTTCGAGCAGACGATCGAGGGCCCGGGCTTCCTCGACTACGAGGTGGAGTCGGCCCGGAGCGAGCCGGACCCCGGACCGCGGGGGATCCTGGAAGACGGGGCCGCGGCCACGGTCTCGCTCCCCGAGGACGCCCACGACGAAGAGACCGCCGCAGGCTCGTGGCGGTCCGTGGTCCGGGTGCGACGCCGGGGCGAGGTGGTGCTGCCGGTCGAGGTGGAGCTGCAGTTCGAGGACGCCCCGCCCGAGCGACGGCAGTGGGACGGCCGAGAGCGCTGGGTGCTCTACGAGTTCACAAGCCCCCACCGGCTGGTGGCCGTCGTCGTCGACCCCGACGAGCGCCTCGTCCTGGACGTCAATCGGCTCGACAACGCACGCCGTGTGCGGCCCGACCACGGGACCGCGGCGTACTGGGGGGTGCGCTGGACCTTCTGGCTCCAGACGCTGCTCTCCCTGACGGGGCCTTGATGAAGACGGTTCTCGCCGTCACGCGCGAGGGGTTGGCGCGGGCCTGGGGGCTCCGCCGTATGGCCCTCCTCGTCTGGCTGATCCACCTCGTCCTCGCCGCGGCGGCGGCGTTCCCGCTGTGGCGGGTCCTGGACACCGTCCTCGGGCCCCTGCCCGAGGGCGACGTGCTCCGGACGGGCATCGTCTTCGGGGCGCTCGCCGACCTCGCCGAGATGCGACCCGGGCTGCTGGGGGCCTTCGGCTTCACGCTGTTCGCCGTCGCGGCCCTCGGAGTCCTCGTGGGTTCGGCGGTCGCCGGGGGTGTGCTCGAGGTCCTCCGCGGCGGCGACGACCGGCCCCTCGGGCACCGCTTTGGCCGGGGGGCGGGCCGCTTCTTCGGGCGCTTCCTCCGTCTGACCCTCCTGGTCGGCGTCCTGGCGGCGATCGTCGGGGGCCTCGGGGTGCTGCCCTTCGTCCACCTCACGCGCTCCTACTTCCGCACGGGCTTGGAGGCGGGGCTCCTGGCTCCCCTGGGGGGGGCCGCGGTCGGGGGGCTCGTCTTCCTCGTGGCGCTCCTCGTCCTCGACGCGGCCCGCATCCACGTCGTGCGCTCGGACGAGGGGGTGCGCTCCGGTCTCGGCGCGGGCCTGCGCCTGGTTCTGGGCCACCCTCTTCTCTGGGCGGGCACGTGGTTGGCGAACGGCCTGCTCGTCGGCCTGGCGGTGGCGGTGTTCGTGGCCTTCCGTCAGGTGGTTCCGACGGATCGGGGCGAGCTCATCCTCGCCATGGTCCTCGCGCAGCAGGCGCTCGCTCTCGTGCGTGCGGGTCTGAGGGTGGCTCTCCTGGCCAGCGAGAGCTCGCTCGTGGAGCGCCTCCGGCGGGTCTCCCGGCCGGCAGCGGCCGTGCCGGACCCGGCTCAGCCCGGCTCGTCGTCGGTCGCGCCGGCCGCCGTCTGAGGCGGGAAGCGGGAGAGATAGCGCCCGACGGCCTCCCGGAAGCGCTGCCGCGTGTCGTCGTCCGGGATCAGGGCGGCGGCCTCGGCCACGACCGGGGGGAGCGGCACGGGCTCGACCACGCGGGCCTTCGGGACCGGAGGCTCGACGCGCGCTGCCACCGGGCCCTCCACGAAGCTCAGCGCGTGGGGCGCCGCCCGGCCGGCGATCCTTCGAAGTCGGCCGATCAGGTCCTGGCGCATGCGCCAGAGACTGCGCCGCCAGACCGCGTCGGAGACGCGGATGCGCGCGAGGTCGCCGTCGAGGGCCACGACCTCCGAGCGGCGGGCGAGCTCGCGACCCACCGCGGCCGGCCAGGCCGCCTTCAGCAGCGTCAGCCGACGTGCGGGCGTCGCCCGGAAGACCTCGACGCCGAGGCTGGCGGGAGAGGAGCGCTTCATGGCCGTCGACCACCTTACGCTATACTCGCGTCTTCGGTCGAGCGTCATGAACTGCCCCCGCTGCAAGTCCGCGATCACGCAGTCCTTCGATCCCGACAGCATCATCGCGTGTCCGGGCTGTGGGGCGCGTCTGATGACGCGGGCCGCCGCGCTGCGTTCCCAGGGCAAGCTCAAGGCGGTGGACCCGACCCCCGCTCCCCCGCAGAAGGGCGCCCGGTCGGCGAGCGGTTCGTCCGGGCCGACGCGGGACGCGACGGACCCGTCCGCGGAGACCCCGGTCTCTCCGCTGGGCTCCCTGGGGCACGGCCGTCCCGCGGCCCCGGACCTCTCCCCATCCGTCACCGTGCCCCCGGCCCCCGTGCTGCGCCCCGTGGGTCCGGAAGAGGTCGGGTCTCCCGGGGAGGGGCCGGCGGTATCGCTGGCGGTCCTGCTGCAGGAGGTGCGGCTCCTGCGCGTCGGTCAAGAGGAGATCCTGGAGCTCTTGCGGGGAAGCGGGGGCGGGGCCGGACCACGCCCCCGCGCGTCGGGATCGGAGACGAGCGCGACCCTTCAGCCGGTGCGCTCGAGTCGCCGCAAGACGGTCCTGCTCGTCGACGACGACCCCGAGACCTGCACCGCGGCGCGGACGGAGCTCGAGGCGGCGGACGTGCCGGTGCGGGTCGCCACCGAGGGCAACGACGCCCTGAGACAGATCGCCGAGGACAAGCCCGACGTCATCGCCCTCGAGCTGGGCCTGGAGGGCGAGATGGCGGGCAAGGACCTGGTCAACCTCATCAAGGCGACCATGGAGTGGGTCGACATCCCGATCATCCTCTGGACCAGCGCGCCGGTGACCACACAGAAGGAGGCTCGGCTGGTCCACGGGGCGGACGAGGTGGTCCCGAAGTCGAGCGGGCCGGCGGCGCTGGTGACCCGCGTCATCACGGTCTTCCGAAGGACCTGAGCCACCCGTGGACGACCCGGTGCTGGTTCTCGCCTCGGCGTCCCCACGGCGGGCGCGCATCCTGAAGGGGCTCGGCGTTCCGTTCCGGGTGGTGGTGTCGCACGAGGACGAGTCGCTGCGTCCCGGGGAAGACGGCGCGGCCGCGGTGGAACGCCTGGCGCGCGCCAAGGCCCTCGCGGTGGCCCGGGAGGAGACGCTTCCCGTGCTGGCCGCAGACACCGGGGTGCTCTGCGACGACCACATCCTCGGCAAGCCCGCCGACGACGCCGAGGCCCGGAGCATGCTGCGGCGGCTGAGCGGCCGGAGCCACGAGGTGGTCACCGGCCTGTGCCTGGTCCGGGGCGACGTCGTTCGCTCGGACGTCGAGAGGAGCCGGGTGAGCTTCGCCCCCATGACCGAGGACGAGATGACCTGGTACATCGCGACCGGCGAGCCCCACGACAAGGCCGGGGCCTACCATGTCGACGGCCGCGGAGCGCTGTTCATCGAGACCGTCGAAGGGTCGCCCTCGAACGTCGCCGGCCTCCCCGTGAGGCTGCTGCTGCGCGTCGCGCGCGAGCTGGAAGTCGACCTGGGTTGGCCCCGCCCGTGACCTCCCTCACCCGTCCCGCCGTCGTCGCGTCGCTGCTGGCGGCCGCCGCCCTGCTCCTCCATCCCGCCTTTCGGACGGAGGCCTGGCTGCCCGAGCGGGAGGCCGTGCTCGCCGCCCTCCTCCTCCTGGCCACGATCGTCTACGCGCTGCGGGCGACGCCCGCTCCTCGCCGCCTCGGCCCGGTCCTGCTGGCCGCGGGCGCGATCCTGGTCGTGGGGGCCGTGGGCGCGAACGGGGTGCGCGGTCACCGGGGCACGCTCTCCCTCCTGCCGGGCCAGGCCCGGAGCCACTTCGACGAGATCGGGCCGGAGGGGCAGTCGTTGGGCCTGCGTCCTCTCGGCTTCACCATCGGCCTCGACCGGAGCATGCCGGGGGCGGCGCTGGCCCTCGTCCTCCCCGGGGAGGACGAGACGGTGGTGCTGACGCCCGAGCGGGCGGTCTCGTCCGAGGGGGTCCGCTTCAGCCGTCCCCGTGTCGTTCCCACGGGAGAGGCGGCGCGGCTGCGCGTGGGGATCTCCGGCGGCGGCGAGGACGTGACCGTCGACGTCGCGCCCGGCCGCCCGGCCCAGGCAGGCGATCTCACGATCGCCCTCGAGGACTACTTCCCGGACTTCGCCCTCGACGACCGGCGGCAGCCCTTCACGCGCTCCCGCGAGCCCCGCAACCCGGGGGCCCTTCTCGACGTGGCGAGCCCGCGTGGCACCTTCCGCGTCTTCGTCCTGCGCGCGATGCCCGGCGTGCACCGGGTGGAGGCACTCGACCGCTCCTTCGCGCTTCGGGCGGTCGAGCCCGAGGTCTCGGCGGAGATCCAGGTCCACCGCGAGCCCTTCGCCGCCGTCGCCCTGCTCGGGGCCCTCCTCGTCCTGGCCGGCGTCGTCCTCGACCGGGGGACCCGGTGAGCACCGCGCTCGGCGCCGTCGCCCTCCTCGTTGCGGCCTTCCTGCCCGAGCGCGTCCCGCGGGCGGGGGTGGTCCGACGCGGGCTCGCGGTGCTGGGCGTCCTCGCCCTGCTGCCGGCGGTGGAGGCCACCGGCACCTGGCCTTTCGTTCTGCTCGCCGCCGCGGCGGCGGCCCTCGCCACGCCCCTCCCCCTCGTCCTCGCGGCAGCGGGTGCGGCGCTCGTGGCCCTGCGGCCCGGGGCCTCGGCCCCGCTGGCCCTCGGCGTCGTCGCCCTGGCCGCGGCCGCGGCCGCCGACGGCCTCGACGCGACGGCACGGGCGCGACGCGCCTCGGGTGGCGACCCGTCCGGCCCGGTCCTGCTCGCCGGGCTGCTCCTGGCCCTGGTGCTGGCCGTCGTCGACGGGGGGGCGGTTCTCTCCTGGACCTTCGGGGTGGGAGGAGGGACCGAGCGTGTCCTCCTGAGCGGCGTCGGGGTGACCCTGGCCGCCGCGCTGGTGGCGGCGCTGGGCGGCGTCCTGCTCCTGGTGGGGGCGACCCTGGCCCCGCCGGCCCCGGGGGCACGGCGGGCGGGGCTTGGGGCGCTCGGAGTGGCGGCGGCTGGCGCCAGCGTCGGCGTCGGTCTGGCCCTGGCGCGGCTGGCCTCGCTGCCCGAGGGCCTGCGGGCCGCCGGGGCCCGGCCCCTGGCGCTGCTCATGGGGGCCACGGGTGTGCTCGCCCTGCTTCTCGTGAGGACGACGGAGACCCGCGCCGAGGACCCCGGGGCCGGCCCTCGGGCCGGCCGGGCGTTCCGTGTTGCGGCGGCCCTCGCCCTGGCCGCGGCCGTCGCCGCCGGAGCGGAGGCGTGGTGGCGAGGCGGGACCTACGTGACGGGGCTCACCGCCGCGTCCTCGGCGGCCGCCCTTCTCGGCCTCGCCGCACTCGAGCCCCTGCCGCGCTTCGGGGCGGTGCCGCGTCTCCTCGTCGCGGGCGCCCTGCTGGCACTGCTCTTCGCCTGAGGTCGCAATGCGGGCACGGGTCGCCGCCTGGGTCCGGGGCCCTGCCTTCCGCCCGAGGGGTGGGTGTCGGGCCGGGCGCGTCCTCAGCGCCCGAGTGCGAGGCGGTCGGCCAGGGGGCGCGGCAGACCGGCGTCGAGGATCCTCCGCTGCGCGCGCTCGATCGGGTAGGGGACCCGGTAGATCGTGACCGTGCGGGTGTCGGTGTCGAGCATGGCGAACGACGCCTCCGGGTTGCCGTCGCGGGGCTGGCCGATGGAGCCCGGGTTCACGAGGTAGCGCATCCCCGGCTCGAGGCGGAAGCGGAAAGCCGAGCCGGTCGTGAGCACGGTGTGGATCGCTTCCGAGGACAGGCCGAAGACCACCGGGAAGTGGGAGTGCCCGAAGAAGCAGAGCGGGAACGTGGTCTGGCGGAAGACGTTGAGGGCCTCGATCTCCCCGAAGATGTAGGCGTCCTCGTCGATGGGGGTGCCGTGAGCGATGGCGAAGGACCCGTCGACGATGGCCGGTCCTTCGGGCAGCCGGTAGAGCCAGCGCAGGTTCTGCATGGTCAGACGGTGCCGCGTCCACAGCGCCGCCTGGAGGGCGACCCGGTTGAACATCTGGCCGTCCTCGATCCCGGAGCAGACCTTGTCGTGATTCCCCCGGATGGCCACCAGGGGCCTGAGGGCCCGCACCATCTCCACCGTCTGATTCGGGTGGGCGCCGTAGCCGACGAGATCGCCGAGGAAGACGGCCTTGTCCCAGCGCTTGCGCCGGACGCGCTTCAGGACGGCGGAGAGGGCCTCCCGGTTGGCGTGGATGTCCGAGAGAATCAGGTACCTCATCGCTCGATGGATATCTTTCCCCCGACCCTTCCCTCGATCAGGCCCACAATCCGGTCGGCCAGCTCCTGTGGTGTCGCTTCGGAGGCGTCCACCGCGAGATCGGCCTGGCGATAGGAGGGTTCCCGCTGGGCCAGCAAAGCCGGCATTATGGCACGGTTCCCCGCGAGGGGGCGGGCACCGTCGTCGGGGATCCGCTCCAGCAGCGTCTCGAGATCGCACCGCAGCCACACCGTGAGGGCGCCCTCCTGGAGCAGCGCTCGTGTCCCGGGATGGGCGAAGGCGCCGCCGCCGGCGGCCACGACCCGCCGGTCGAGGTGGGCGAGGGCGCTCGCCTCGCGCTGCTCTTCCTCCCGGAAGGCCTCCTCGCCTCGCTCCTCGAAGAGGGTGGCGATCGTGCACCCCGTCCGCTCCTCGATGCGCCGGTCCATGTCCTCGAACCGGTAGCCCAGGCGCTCGGCCAGGCGTGCACCGACCTCGGTCTTGCCCGCGCCCATGAACCCGACGAGGACCACCCGCCGGGGCGGCTCAGCCACGACCCGCCCCGCGGTCGAGGAACTCGTAGAACTCGGGGAAGGAGACGGTGGCGCACTCCGCCCCTTCGATCTCCGTGGCTCCCTCGGCGGCGAGGGCGGCCACGGCGAGGGCCATGGCCACGCGGTGGTCCCCGTGGGAGCGCACGGACGCTCCCCGGAGCGGGGTGCCGCCTTCGATCACCAGGCCGTCGGAAAGCTCCCGCACGTGGCCCCCGAGGCGGCCGAGCCCCTCGGCCATGGCCGCGATCCGATCGCTCTCCTTCACCCGGAGCTCTCTGGCCCCGGTGAGGGTGAAGGTGCCCTCGGCAAAGCTGGCGGCCACGGCGAGGGCCGGGACCTCGTCGATGAGCGCGGCGACCCGGCCGGGATCCACCATCGTCCCGCGCAGCGCCGACGAGCGGGCCACGATCGAGCCCACCGGCTCGGGCTCGGTGCTGTCGAGGTGCGTCTCGATCTGCCCGCCCATGTCCCGCAGGACGTCCACGAAGGCGGCCCGGGTGGGGGAGAGCAGCACGCCCTCGAGGTGGATCTCCGAGTCCGGCAGGACGAGGGCCGCGACCACGAGAAAGGCCGCGCTCGACGCGTCCCCGGGGACCGTCACCTCCGCGGCGCGGAGGGTGGCGCCGCCGTGGACGGTGGCGGCGAGCCCGTTGCGCTCGACCGGCACCCCGAAGGCCGGGAGCATGCGCTCCGTGTGGTCGCGGCTCGGGGCGGGCTCGCGGACCGTGGTGGTGCCGCTGGCCTGGAGCCCGGCCAGGAGGACCGCGGTCTTGACCTGCGCGCTCGCCACCGGGAGGTCGAAGTCGATGCCGTGCAGTCGACCCCCCTCGATCGTGAGCGGAGGCTTCCCGTCGGTGGTGAGTGCGGTGGCCCCCATCGCGCGCAGCGGGGCCGCCACCCGTTCCACCGGCCGGCGCCGCAGGGACTCGTCGCCGGTGAGCACGGCGCGGAAGGGGCGACCGGCCAGGGCCCCGGCCAGGAGGCGGAGCGTGGTCCCGGAGTTGCCGGCGTCGAGTGCGCCTTCGGGGGCCGTCCAGGCGTCGGGGCCCCGGCCCTCCACGGTCACCTCGCCCCGGTTGCGGACGACGCTCACCCCGAGGGCGCGCAGGCAGTCGAGGGTCGAGGCACAGTCCGCGGCCGAGGAGTAGTTCCGGATCCGGGTCACACCTTCGGCGAGCGCGCCAAAGAGCGCGGCGCGGTGGGAGATCGACTTGTCGCCGGGAAGGCGGAAGCGACCTCGTACGCTGGGGGCAGGCTCGATCCTCAAGGCTGTGGCGAGATGGTAGCACGCCGAGGCCGTCTTGACGCTCCCAGGACCCCATGCTAGCGTTCGCCGATTTCACCAGCGCTCAAGCAATTGGCACCCGATCCCAAGACATGACCGAGGCCCCCGACAGCCGGACCGTCACGCTCGACGTGGCCACCCGCCTGGAGATGCTCGACATCGCGCAGACCGTCCTCACCCAGGTGTGCACGATCGTCGGCTTCGAGGACGAGACGGCTCACTACCTGGCGGTGGCGGTCCGCGAGTCGGTGGTCAACGCCATGAAGCACGGGAACGGCCAGGACGAGTCGAAGCGGGTGAAGATCCAGTTCACCCTCCTCGACCAGGCCCTGGAGGTGCGGGTGGAGGACGAGGGGCCGGGCTTCGAGCCGCAGGAGGTGCCCGACCCCCTCGCCCCCGAGAACCTCCTGAAGGCCTACGGGCGCGGCATCTTCTTCATGAAGCAGTTCATGGACGAGGTGACCTACGAGTTCCCGGCCCGGGGCGGGACCGTCGTCCGGATGGTCAAGCGCCGCGCGGCCTGACCGGCTCGCCCCTCACGATTCCGGCCCTGGGTCCTCGCGCGGCGGGGTCGTGCGCCTCTCGACGCGGAGCAGGACGTTCTCCCGGGGTCCTTCGGCCAGCACCCGGGTCTGCATCCTGCCCATGGCCTCCAGCCGCCGCCGCTCGGACGGCCCGGCCAGGACCAGCGTGGGTCCTTCCTCCACCGCGCGGAAGAGCTCCCCGGCGTCCGTCACCTCCCGGACCTTGCCGTCGTTGTAGAAGTACCCGGCCATCCAGGCGGTCCGCCACGCCCCCCAGGCCAGCACCTCCCGCCCCATGGTGGGGATGAAGAAGATCCGGCCCGACTCGCGACGAGCCAGGATCGGCGGGGCGGCGAGGGTCAGGAGGAGAAGGAGCCCGGCCGCCCCCACCCGCAGCAGCCTCAGGGCGCCCGCAGGGTCGGCGCCGATGCGGCGCGAGAAGAGGAACATCACCACCAGCGCCCAGAGCCCGAAGGGAATGGCGGAGCGCCAGAGCGGCTCCTGGAGGCGGAAGAGGAGGGCCGGGGTCGTGGCGACCAGCGCCCCCAGGACCAGGCCCACGAGGGCGGTGACGCGGCCGGACAGGTAGCGCTCCGGCGGGGCGGCGGAGACGAGCCGGGCGGCCGCGCGTCCCATGAGAACGGCCAGGGGGGGCACGCAGGGGAGGATGTACCCGGGCAGCTTGGAGCCGGCCAGGGAGAAGAACGCGAAGGGAAGGGCCAGCCAGAGGAGGACGAAGAGGTCGTGGCGCGACCCCCGGGGACGGATCCCGAAGAGCGCGGGCAGCGACAGGCCGGACCAGGGGAAGAGCCCCCCGAGCAGGAGCGGCACGTAGTACCAGAACGGGCCCGGGTGGTGGTGGATCGTCGACGTGAAGCGCTGGACGTTGTGGTCGAGGACGAAGACGTCGACGAAGTGGCGGCCCTGGTCGGCCAGGATCGCCGCGTACCAGGGCACGGCGACCACCAGGAAGGTCCCGAGGGCGAGGGGCGAGAGCAGCTCGCGGAGCGCCCGCCACTGCCGCGTGACCAGGACGAAGCCGAAGACCACGAGGCCGGGGAGGAGGAGGCCGAGGGGGCCCTTGGACAGCGTGGCCAGGCCGGCACACGCGGCCGCCGCGGGCACGGCCCACCGCCCGGCGAGACCCACGAGGCGGAGGCCGGCGAGGCCGATGGCGGCGGTGACGGTGGAGGCGAGGAGCATGTCCATGGAGGCGGCGCGGCCGTACGCGAACATCAGGAGCGCGGTCCCGGACACGAAGCCCGCGTGCAGCCCGGCCTCGGTGCCGAAGAGACGCGCGCCCACGAGGGCGGTGATCCACACGAGGACGAGGGTGGCCAGCACCGCCGGGAGCCGGGCCGCCGTCTCGGTCTCGCCCAGCACCGAGAAGCCCGCCCCGGCCAGCCAGTAGAACAGTGGCGTCTTCTCGAGCCAGGGCTCGCCCTGGAGCGTGGGGGTCACCCACTCGCCGGCCCGGTGCATCTCCACCGCCACCCGGGTGTAGCGGGGCTCGTCGGGGCCGAGGAGCGGAACCGTCCCGAGGCGGAAGACGAGCAGCGCCGCCACCAGGCCGAGCAGCAGGGCCGTGGAGCGCCGGGGAAGGGAGGTGTCCATGAGCCCGGGCATCCTACCTTCGAGGCCCGAACGCCGGCAATCCCGTCGGCGGAGAATCCCGGGTGCGCTGGGGTGCGGACCCCCGGGGGCCTTACAATCGCTTCGCCGGCAAGGAGGTGCGCTTGAGCTGGAGGTACGTGGCGGTGGCGACGGAGGCGGCGGTGCGGGCCGGCGCCATCCAGCTCGAGCACTACGGCGCAGACGTGAAGATCGAGAAGAAGGGCGAGATCGACCTGGTCACCGAGGTCGACCACGCCTGCGAGGCGGCGATCCTCGAGGTCCTCCGGGACCGGTTCCCCGACCACGACATCGTCACCGAGGAGACCGACCTCGCCCGCACCGGCTCGCGCTACGTCTGGATCGTCGATCCCCTCGACGGCACCACCAACTTCGCCCACTCGTATCCCATGTTCTGCGCGTCCGTTGCCCTCACCGTTGACGGGGAATCGGTCGCGGGCGCGATCTTCGATCCGGTCAGAGATGAGCTGTTCACCGCCGAGAAGGGCGCGGGCGCTTACCTCAACGGCAAGCGCCTGCAGGTCACGACCGAGGACCGGCTCATCCAGAGCCTGATCATCACCGGGTTCCCCTACGACCTCCACGAGAAGCTCGTGGAGCGCCTCACACCCTTCATCCGCGTCATGGGCCGGGCCCGGGCGGTGAGGCGCGCCGGTTCCGCGGCCATCGACCTCTCCTACGTCGCCGCCGGACGAGCCGACGGATTCTGGGAGGCGGTCCTGAAGCCGTGGGACATGGCCGTCGGACGCCTCATGGTCGAGGAGGCGGGGGGCCGGGTGACGCGCTTCGACGGCTCCACGGTGAACGTGGGCCCGGACGAGATCGTCGCCACCAACGGGTGCATCCACGACGAGCTGCTGGCCGCCTTGCGTGAGGAGCTTCGCGAGGTGGAAACGGCGCTGCTATGAGCCAGCCGGTCGAGGCAATGGGGCCGGAATCCAGTAGACGGCTGCGGTTGCTCATATGACAATACTCATATGAGCAGCTCGCGTTTGCAGGTGCTGATCTCCCCGGGCCTGGATGCCCGTATCCGCAAGGCCGCGCAGCGGTCGGGAGTCTCAAAAGGCGAGTGGGTCCGACGGGCGCTCGAGACCGTCCTGGCGGGGAAAGGGCGCGGTCCGGATCCCGTGGCACGGCTGTCCTCCCTCGGGGCGCCCACCGCCGACATAGAGAAGATGCTGGCCGAGATCGAGGCAGGTCGCTCGTGAGGGGTGTTCATCGACTCCAACATTCCGATGTACGCGGCCGGGAAGGAACATCCCCATCGCGAGCCGGCGCGTCGCTTTCTCGAGCGCGTTCAGCACGGGGAGATCGAAGAGTGCACCAGCACGGAGGTCCTGCAGGAGATCCTCTACCGCTATGTTGGCTTGCGCCGTACAGATCTGGCTGTCGAGGTCTACGACCTCTTCGTGAGCCTGTGCTCGTTCGTGCTCCCGGTGACCCTCGCCGACACCGGCCGGGCGAGAGACCTCGTGCGCGAAGGGACGAATGCCAGCGTCCGCGACGCCGTTCACGCAGCGGTCATGCTCAACAACGACCTCGAGGCCGTCGCCTCGTTCGATCGTGGCTTCGAGCACATTCCGGGCATTGAACGTGTGCAGCTCGACTGAAGCCACCCTCCGTCCGGAGGCAACAGCCGTGCCCGGCGAGAGTGAGCGAGCGATCATGACAGCGCTGGTGTAGCCCAACTGGCAGAGGCAGCCGACTTAAAATCGGCACAGTGTGGGTTCGAGTCCCACCACCAGCACCAACTTGCGGGCCGACTCTCCCGCACACGACGCCAGCCCGGGGACCGCCTCTACTGCCGTCCGATCTCCGGCACAGAGAGGTTCCGGCAGATCTTGCGAGCCAGAACGTTCGAGATCTCAGTGTGCCGGGGAACGGCTTCGACCGCACCGGTCGCGGGGTTGCTCCACAGTGAGTGGCTCGATCCCTCTCGCTTCAGATAGCAGCCGTGGCGGCGAAGGTGACGCTCGAGGTCACCGCGCTTCACGCCACGGTCACCTTGTCGCGGATGGCGTCGGGGGGCAGGCCTCGGAGGCCGTCTTCCCGCCGGTCCTCGAGGATGAGAGCGATCGCCTTGGCGAGGCTGTCCAGCGCCTCATCCTTGCTCTTCCCCTGGCCGTTCGCTCCCGGGATCTCAGGGCAGTACGCGACGTACCAGTCTTCGTCCCGCTCGAGGACTGCCGTGAACTCGTTCGCCATGGGCAACACCCCTCACCTCTAGTGTCCGCCGGTTCCATTGACCGGCGCAATAGAGCGGCGTCGAATCGTCGCCCAACCCGACCTTGAATGCCACCTTGAATGTCATCCCTGTCCACGGGTGTTCAGGACGTGCTCTCGCCGGCTCATTGTGAGGCGTCGGCTGTGTTCCCGGTGTTTGCCGGTGTCCATCTGTAATGCCTGTAGAATCTAATGCTTAGAATCGGCACGGTGTGGCTTCGATCCCCACCACCGGCACCAACCCGGCACACGTCCCCTCCCGGACTCGTTCTGGAACGAGTTGAGTGGCGATGGCTCAACTCCGTCCGGACGGCGTTCGCACGACGTCCTTGCCCCCTGGAAGTCATCCCGGATGAGGCGCTCCCGTTGCCGCCGGGGCATGCCTCGGGCGAAGTGGGCCTCGGTCAGCTTCGGGATGTCGTCACTCATTCTTCGTCCCCACGTGCTGCTGGAACAGGCGGGCTTCTGCCTTGTCGCCGCTGGCGAGCACGTCGCAGCGGGCGGCCACGGCGGTGCCCAGGATGGGGAGGTCGTCACGGTCCCGGCGGGCCTTCTCCTCGATCGTGGCGGGCTCGACGACCTCGAAGCGACTCCTGAGGAGCTTCACGGCCTGGTCCGCCTGCGACTTCGTGACGCGGATCTTCTCGTGGAGCTCCTGATCCCGGTGTTGGTGGCTACCTGCACCCGCCGCCGAGGAAAGAGATCTGGAGCGGGTTGGTCAGCATCATCACGCCATCCCGGTTCGGGGCTCATGACGTGCAGATCTGGCGTATGAGCTGCATTGCTGGGGTCATGACGTGCTGGCCTGGCGCATGACGTGTGGGGGAAGACCTCGTCGCCGGGCTATCGGGGCTGATCACCGGCTGGCGCCCAGCGGTAGGCGCGGATGGTGTGGTCGAGCACCAGGGGCACGACGAGGATCCGCTGGTCGGCGATGTAGTGGTGGTCGGCAGCGCCCCGGGGGAGCTTCAAGATCCGCGTCCACGTCTCGTCCGGCAGGATATGCCACAGGTCGCCGCTCGCCCAGTCCGTCACGGTGTAGCCGCCGCGGCCGTCGGGCTCGATCCCGTCGGGGCTGTCGATGGCCTGGTCGCCCAGGCGGCCGAGCGCGTGGTCGGCGTAGGCCAACGTCGAGACACGGCCAGGCTGCTCCCGCCCGTCGGGCCCGCGTCTCGCCCACCCGCCCAGGAGCAGGCGATCGTCCTCCGCGAGGAGGCCGTTGGGGTCGCCGGCCTCGGTGACGTCGACCGCTGCCCAACGCTCGAGTGTGCCCGTGCGCAGGCGGAACACGGTCGAGAGACGCCGGCTGAAGACGTACACGGTCCCGGTCGGATCGGCCGTACAGTCGTTGAAGCCGCCGGGGCCGCCCCTGGACGCGTAGCGCGCGGTGACGGCGCCTGCCGCGGGGTCCACCTCGACCAGATCGGAGTCGTCGCCAACCTAGAGCCGGTCGTTGGCGAGGGCGAGTCCCTTGGGGTTGTCGAGGCCGGTCACCCATCTCAGGTCGTGGATCCGGCCCCCGGCGCTCACGCGAGAGATGAAGCCGTCGCCCGGGGTCTGGCCCTCGCCCCAGGTCCCCATGTTGGACACGTAGAACTGCTGGCGCTCCCGGTCGAAGACCACCGATTCGGGAGCGAGGAAGCCGGACGTCTCCCAGAGAAGCCCTGGTGTGGCCGCGTCGCCAGCATCAGTGGACACGGAGGCTCGTTCTTCCGCCATGCACGGTGGCACGAGCGCGGCACTGGCCAGACACAGCGCCAGGCGGGCGACGAGCAACGGAGAGACACTCGCCGGCGGTGGAATCATGAGCGCGACCTCATTCAAGTGAGGCCGAGTGTGACGAAGCGTTCCCACGCTGTGCGGGGTGACAGGACGGTCACGGGCCCGCGGCAGGCCGGAGGGACGTGTTTGAGGTTGCCAGTCACGACCGTTCGCGCGGGTGTCTCGAGGGCGACCTCCAGGAAGAGGACGTCGTCCTCGTCCGGTGGACCCCGATGCGGCCAGGGCATGGCCGTGACGTGCGCCTGGAACTGCAGGATCGCGAGGAACGTCTCGCGCCGGAGGGGTTCGATCCCGAGCCTCGGCCGCGCCAGGACGTCCCGGTACTCCGCCTCGATCCGGTCGTCGAGCGCAAGGATGAGACGGCGAGCCAGGAGGACGTCCACGAGTCGCCCGGGTGGCCCCGAGGGCGAAAGGAGGCCCAACACCAGGACGTTGGTGTCCAACACCCAGATGGGCGTCTCAGCCACGCCGACCTTTGTTCCTGCGGGCTCGACGAGCGGCCTTGATCTCCCGGTCGATCTGCTGGCGGGTCATCCCGTCGGTGCTGGTGCTTGCGGCCCGAGCCCGGATGGCACGAACCGCCTTGCGGGCGCGAGCGAACACGATCTCCTGCACGTCCTCGAGCAGCGTGGCGTCGCTGGTGGGGACCATGATGCTGCGAGGGACGCCGTCCTTCGTGACGACGATCGCCCCTTCGCGTTCCAGGTCCTGCCAGACCTTGCCGGGGTTGGACGCCAGCGTTCTCGACGCGATGGTCTTCATGCACAACGATCATACAACATATCGTTGTGCGGTTGGATTC
>CAWKAS010000019.1:0-12482 GCA_963847655.1 uncultured Acidobacteriota bacterium
ACCCCCAGGACCACTCCAGCCCGGCGAGTGGGCCGCGGACCCCTCAGAACCTTGCCGACACGTTGACGTAGATGTTGCGGCCCGGCTCGGGCACGCGCGCCCCGGTCCGGAAGGGATCCCGGATGTAGGAGAGGTGCTCGACGTAGTCCGCGTCGAGGAGGTTCGACACGCCCACCGTGCCGAGCAGCATCCGCCAGCGGAAGCCGACGCGGACGTTGGCCACCGCCCACGCCGCCGTGGGCGTCTCCTGGAGCGCGGCATCCACCCGGTCCTGCTTGGAGGCGAAGACCCCCTCCAGGGCCACGAAGGCCTGGCCGTCGTCATAACGGGCGCTCAAGCGCCCAAGGAGGGGAGGCATCTCCGCGAGGGGGCCGCCGGCCACGCCCCGACCGGGATCCGCCTCCTGGGAGCCCCGGGTGTAGGCGAGGTCGCCGGCCAGCACGACGCGCGCCCCCAGGGCCAGCCCCGCCGTCAGCTCACCTCCGGTGATCCGCGCGTCGACGTTGGCGAAGGAGCGCGCCTCGGTGTTCGGCACCCCTGGCAGCGCCTCCACGCGCGCGACGGGGACGACCGCGATGTAGTCTCCGATCCACTGGTGGAAGAGGCTCACGCCCACGCGCGCGCCCCCCGCCTCCCAGGCGGCGGAGACGTCGAGTCCGGTGCTCCGGCTCGGGTCGAGCGACGGGTCGCCCACCCAGTCCTTGCCCCGGCGCTTCAGGGCGAGGTAGCGCTCGTTCGGCTCCGGGACACGCGCGAGGTGGCCCACGCCGCCGGCGAGCTCGACGCTTCCGCGGCGCCAGGCCAGCCGGGCCTTGGCGGAGGGAAGAGTGTCGCTGGCGGACGTGGACCCCGTGCCATGGTAGGCCGCGTAGAGGTCGGTGTTGGCCTTCACCTCGTCGGCATCGCTCCAGGCGCCGTCGATGCGGGCCCCCAGGTCCAGGCGCAGCTCCGACCCGATATCGCGCGAGTGCTCGACGAACGCGCCCAGCACCTTGACCGCCACGTCGGGGATCATCGCCTGGGGCCGGTAGCCCATGCCCGCCATCTCGTTCGTGGCGTCCCAGGTCCGCACGTAGCCTTCGAACCCGGCCGTCGTGGCGCCGAAGACGCCCTGGAGGCGGCCTCCGCCCGTGCGGGTGAGGGCCATCGTTCCCATCGAGTAGCCGCGCGGGCTCCCGACCGACGAGGTTCGCTGCCGGTCGTCCATCCAGTGATCGACCCGGGCCCAGTACCCCTGGGCCGAGAAGCGCCTCCCGCCCCCGGGTCGCCCGTAGTCGTAGCGCACGTTGACGCGGTCCATGTCGTCCCAGCCCGCGTCCATGAACAGGTAGGGGTAGAGGATCTGGTCGGCGCGCTGCCCGGCGTAGCTGACGTCGATGCGGTGACGGTCCGAGGGCGTGGCGACGACGCGTCCCCAGCCGGTCCCGATGGCGAAGGCCCGCTCGTCCTGCGCGCCCGGGAGATAGCCCGCGCCGGCGGTGAAAGGCTGACCGGAGCCGTCCTCGTAGACGTCGGACTGCCGCCAGGAGTAGCCGGCCAGGACGGCGAGCCTCTCGCCCCCGTGGGACAGCGTCACCGAGGGGTTCACGAACCCGAACGAGCCGGCCGAGACCTGGGGCGTCGCGTGCCACCCCCTCTCGGGCGTCCGCGTCACCACGTTGACGACCCCCCCGAGGCTGCCCTGGCTCCGGACGTCGAAGGGTCCCTTGCCCACCTCGATGCGCTCGACCTCGGCGAAGTCCACGTGGAAGATCGCCGGGTCCATGTGGTTGGGGCACGCCCCGTAGACCCTCTGTCCGTCCACGAGGACGTTCAGGTCGCGGCTCTGGAGCCCCCGCACCACGACCTCGTTGGCGATGCCGCCCTTGCGCAGGCGGGTCACGCCGGCCACCGCCGCCAGGGCCTCTCCCGCGTCCCGCGCCCCGCTCTCCCGGATCCGGGGGGCCTCGAGGCTGTCACGAGGCACCGTCTCGGTCACGGTCACGCTCTCGGCCGCAGCTACCGCCTCCAGGCTCAGGCCGAGGGCGCGATCGCCTCCCGCCGGCACCTCCACCCCGCGCTCCACCGCGGTCACGAAGCCCGCCAGCTCGGCGCTGACGTCCCAGAGCCCGGGGATCAGGGCCGGCGATCGGAAGAGGCCCTGCTCCCCGGTGGCGAGGCGGACCTCGCTTCCCGTCTCCGGGTGATGCAGCTCGAGCGTCACCCCGGGCAGGCGCGACCCGTCGGGTCCGGCCACGTAGCCGGAGAGCCGTCCGTTGGCGTCCGCACGGACGCCCACTGCCGTCGCCGCCAGGATGACCGTGGCGGCGAGCACACGACCGAAGCTCGACATGATTCCCTCCTCATCGTGATCGCACTGTCCTTCCATTCCGCCGCGCCGCCGCCACCGCGGCTCGCCGGGTGGCGAAGGCGGCTCAGGCGGACGGCGGGGGGTGCTGCGGAGGGGAGGGGGGAGGGGAGGGCGGAAGCAGCAAGGTCCGGGGAGCCTGAAGCCGAAGAGGCTCGGCCCGGGGGACCATGACGGGGGCCGGCAGAACGCCCACGCCGAGGGAGACGAGGGCGTCCTCGCCGGCCGCAGTCCCGCAGCGGCAGACGGAGCGGAAGCAGGTGCGGAGGTCGGCGGGGTCGGGAGCGCAGCAGCACCGGTCTCCGGCGCAGTACGGCCCCTGGACCTCGTCGGCGGCGTGGAGGAGCGGGATGGCGAGCAGGGTGGCGAAGGCGCAGAGCACCACGGCCGCGGCCGTGCGCGCCACCGCTCTTCGCCGCCGCCTCACGGCGCCGTCTCCCCGGGGCCCGGGGGAAGGGCCGCCCCGCGCTTCAGCTCGAAGTTCCACTTCCAGATCTCGTACAGCGCCGGGTACACGAGCAGCTCGAGGGGGAAGGAGGTCAGGATGCCGCCCACCATCGGGGCCGCGATCCGCTTCATGGTGTCGGCGCCGGCGCCCACCGCCCACATGATCGGCACGAGGCCGATGAAGGTGGTGGCGACGGTCATGAACTTCGGCCGCAGGCGCTGGACCGCCCCCTCCATGATGGTGTCCTGGAGGTCGCCGAGGGAGCGGAGGCGGCCCTCCCGCTTCGCCTGCTCGTAGGCCAGGTCGAGGTAGAGGAGCATGAAGACGCCGGTCTCTGCATCAACGCCGAGCAGGGCGATGAGCCCCACCCAGACCCCCACGCTCATGTTGTAGTCGAGGGCCCAGAGGAACCAGACCGCCCCGATGGCCGAGAAGGGCACGGCCAGGAGAACGATGAGCGTCTTCACCGTCGACCGCGTGTTCAAGTAGAGGAGGACCAGGATGAGGACCAGCGTCACGGGGAGGACCATCTCCAGGCGCTCGCGCACCCGCTCCATGGCCTCGTACTGCCCGCTCCAGGCGACGGTGTAGCCGGGCGGGAGCTTCACCAGGTCGCGCAGCAGGGGATCGGCCTCGCTCACGAAGCTGTGGGGGTCGCGGTCGGCCAGGTCGACGTACACGTATCCGGTGAGGAGGCCGTCCTCGTTGCGGATCATGCCGGGGCCGCTCTCCACCTCGATGTCGGCCAGCTGGCCGAGGGGGATCTGGGTCTGTCCGTCTCCCACCGGCACCAGGACCCGCTCCAGCGAGCCGATGTCGGCACGGAAGTCCGGCAGGTAGCGCACGTTCACCGCGTAGCGCTCGCGCCCCTCGATGGTGGTGGTGATGTTCTCGCCTCCGATGGCCGCCGAGACCACGGCCTGGGCCCGCTCCACGGAGAGACCGTAGCGGGCCAGCTCTTCTCGCCGCCAGCGGATGTCCAGAAAGTAGCCGGCCGCGGTTCGCTCGGCGAAGACGCTGCGGGCGCCCGGGACGTGCTCCAGGACCTCCTCGACCTCTCCCCCGATCCGCTCGATCTCGTCCAGGTCGGCTCCGGAGATCTTGAGCCCCACCGGCGTCCGTATGCCCGTGGCCAGCATGTCGATGCGCCCCTTGATGGGCATGGTCCAGGCGTTGGAGAGGCCGGGCAGGCGCAGGGCGTCGTTCATCTGGTCGACGAGCTCGTCCTGGGAGATGTGGTCGGGCGTGATACGGCGGAAGACGGGCTTCATCCACTCGGGGGCCCAGTCCGAGTACCAGGTGGGCACACGCCGCCACTCCGGCCTGGGCTTGAGGGAGACGATGGTCTCGAGCATGGAGAGGGGGGCGGGGTCGGTGGACGTGTCGGCCCGGCCCGCCTTGCCCAGGACGAGATCCACCTCGGGGAAGGACTTGATGATGCGGTCCGTCACCTGGAGGAGGCGCTGGGCCTCGGTCACCGAGATCCCGGGCATGGTGGTGGGCATGTAGAAGAGCGTCCCCTCCTCGAGGGGCGGCATGAACTCGGAGCCGAGGGACAGGAAGGCGGGCACGGTGACCAGGATCAGGAGAAGCGCGATCCCGATGACCAGCCACTTGTTCCGGAGCGACCACCAGGCCGCCGGCTCGTACAGCCGCATCAGGGTGCGGTTGACGGGGTGGCTCTCCTCGGGCCGGATTCGCCCCACGAGGACGGTGTTGGCCACGCGGCGCAGCCAGGAGGGGCGGAAGGTGAAGTCCCGCCGCCGGGTGAGGAGCATGCGCAGCGCCGGGTCGAGGGTGATGGCGAGGAGCGCCGCCACCACCATGGCCAGGGTCTTGGTGTAGGCGAGGGGCTTGAAGAGCCGTCCCTCCTGGGCCTCGAGGGCGAGCACGGGGAGGAAGGAGACCCCGATGACCAGAAGGGAGAAGAAGCTCGGGCCCGCCACCTCGGTGATCGCCTCCTGGACGACCACCCGGTAGTCGCCCACTCCCCCTCCCCGCTCCCAGCGCTCGAGCTTCTTGTGGGTCTGCTCCACCACCACGATGGCGGCGTCGTCCAGGGCCCCGATGGCGATGGCGATCCCGCCCAGGGACATGATGTTGGCGGTGAGGCCCATGGCCCCGAAGGGGATGAAGGAGATGACCACGGCCAGGGGGATGGTGACGACGGGGATGATGGCGCTGGGAACGTGCCAGAGGAAAAGGAGGATGATGATCGAGATGGTGAGGATGACCTCGACGATGGTCCAGGAGAGCGTGTCGATGGCCCGGCCGATGAGATCGGAGCGGTCGTAGGCGGTCACGATGCGGACGCCCTCGGGGAGCCCCGGCTCGATCTGCTCGAGCTTGTCCTTGACGCGCTCGATCACGTCGAGGGCGTTCTGCTCCAGGCGCATGACGACGATGCCGGAGACGACCTCCCCGCGACCGTCCAGGTCGGCGATGCCGCGCCGGAGGTCGGGCCCGAGGACGACCTCGCCGATGTCCCGGACCCGGATGGGGGAGCCGGTGTCGCCTCCGGCCACCACGATCTCCTCGAAGTCCTCCAGCGACTGGGCGTAGCCCCGACCGCGGACCATGTACTCGGTGCCGCCGAACTCGATGAGCCGCCCCCCGACCTCGGCGTTCCCGCTACGGACCGCCGCCACCACCTCCTGGATGGGGATGCCGTAGGCCTGGAGCCGGTTCGGGTCCACGTTGACCTGGTACTGCTTGACGTATCCCCCCACCGAGGCCACCTCGGCCACGCCGGGGACCGCCTTCAGGTAGTAGCGCAGGTACCAGTCCTGGTAGGAGCGGAGGTCGGCGAGGCTGTGCTGGCCCGACTCGTCCACGAGGGCGTACTGGAAGACCCAGCCCAGGCCCAGGGCGTCGGGCCCGAGCTCGGTCTTGACGCCCTCTGGCAGCGAGGGAAGCACGGTCGAGAGGTACTCGAGGGTGCGCGACCGGGCCCAGTAGAGATCGGTCCCGTCCTCGAAGACCACGTACACGAAGGAGTAGCCGAAGTCGGAGACGCCCCGCACCGCCCGCACCCCCGGAGCCCCGAGCATGGCGGTGACGATGGGGTAGGTGACCTGGTCCTCGATCACGTCCGGCGACTGGTCCCACCGGGAGAAGACGATGACCTGGGTGTCGGAGAGGTCGGGGATCGCGTCGAGCGGCATCCGCTGCATCGACCACACCCCGGCCAGGGCCGCCACCGCCACCGCTGCGAACACGACGAAAGGGTTCCGGACCGAAAGGTCGACGACCCGTGCGATCACGACCGGGGCGCCGCGTATGCCCCGGGATCCTCGTCGAACGTCCTCTTGCACCCCGGGGCGCAGAAGTAGTAGGTGCGGCCCTCGTAGGTGCTGGTCCGTCCCGCGGCCTCGGCCTCCGCCTTGTCGACGCTCATCCCGCAGATCGGGTCCGTCGCGGTCGTGGCATCCTCGCCCTCGTCCGGCAGGTCGGCCTCGGCGTGCACGTGCTCCCCGTGCGCGAGCGCCTCGCCCTCGGGCGACTCCTCGTCGCCGGCCGCCCGCATGCGGCTCTCCGAGTCCAGGAGGAAGTTGCCCGAGGTGACGACCACCTCGCCCTCCTCCAGGCCCGACACGATCTCCACCCGGTCGCCCTCACGCCAGCCCGTCTCCACACGGCGGGGCTCGAAGACCCCGTCGCCGGTGGCCACGTAGACCACGCGGCGGGTCCCGGAGTCGATGACCGCCTCCTTGGGCACGGTGAGAGCGGGGCCCAGCTCCACCGGCATCTCCACGTCCACGAACATGTCGGGCCGCAGCACGAAGCCGGGGTTGTCCATCTCGAGGCGCACCTTGAGGGTGCGGGTGGTGGGGTCGAACCAGGGCAGGACGGGGCTCACCCGGGCCGGGAGCGTCCTCCCCAGGCCGGGCTGCGTGACCCTGGCGCGCATCCCGGGCTTGAAGAGATGCGCGTCGCCCTCGAACGCGTCGGCCAGGATCCAGACCCGGCTCAGGTCGGCTATCGTGTAGAGCTCCGTGGAGGGGTCGAAGCGCTGCCCGTGCGACACGTTGCGTGCGAGGACGAACCCGCTCGTGGGCGACCGGATCTCCACGAGCCACGCGAACTCCTGGGTGGCCCGGACCCGGTCGATCTGCTCGACCGGCATGCCCAGGTTGACCAGCGTCTGCCGGCCGGTCTCGATGTTGCGCTCGTAGGCGGCGAGCTGCCCGCCTCCCTGCAGGTTGTCGTAGGCGTTGGATCCCGTCTCCTTGACCTTCTCGTAGGTCTCGACCGTGTAGATGAAGTTCTGGATGGGGGAGGCCAGCTCGGGGGCATAGTAGGCGGCGAGGACGTCTCCCTTCTTCACGAGGCTGCCGGTCGTGGCCGCACCCACGTCGCGGATCCAGCCCGCGGTGACGGCGTTGAGGCGGAAGAGCCGGGCCTCGTCCACCTCCACCCGCCCGAGGAGGCGCAGGGTGTGGTCGAGGGTCCGGCGGCCCACCGTCTCGAGGGTCACGCCGATGAGCTGCTGACGGTCGGCCCGCACGGCCACCGCACCAGGAGCCATGGCCCCCCCGGCCGGCGTCGAGGCGGCGTCCTCGTAGACGGGCTCGAGGGGCATCCCGCAGGGGGCGACCCCCGGCTCGGAAGAGCGGAAGGCCGGGTTCATGGGGTCGACGTAGTAGAGGATCCGCCGGCCGCCGGGACCCGTCTCCACCGAGGCGGAGCCAGGGTTCGTGCGGTAGCCCGCGTAGAACGAGAGGGGGACCAGAACGAGAAGCGCGATCACGACGGTGCGGAGACGCACGCTGAAGACTCCTGCAGGAGGGATCCCAGGTCTGACCCGCCACCGACGGCCACGGGCACGGTCGACCGGTGCGGGACGCGGAGAGGATACGCCCCGCACCGGGTGAGACAAAACCGAACCGGAGGCAGGCCGCCGGGGCGGCCCCCTCCGGGTCACAGCGCGCTACGGCAAGGGGTTCTCCGGATAGGCCTGCGGGAGCTGGAACCTGTCGCCGGGCGCCGCCAGATTCTCCACCACGCTCATCGGTCGCATCATCTCGTTGTCCTCGTGGTCGATGATGTGGCAGTGCCAGACGTACCCGTGCCCGCCGTTGGGGTTGAAGTCGTAGAAGGCGTCCTGTGCCGGCGTTCCGGCCTCGAAGTGGGTCGGAGCGAAGCGAACCAGGAACCGGGTGACCTGGCCGGGGTAGGCGATCACCGTGTCCTTCCAGCCGTACTCGCTGGGCAGCGGGGGGATCTTCACGCCGCTCAGGAAGGGCGTGGGATCCGGGTTCCCGCCGAGGACGCACGGCATCGTCGTCCCGTCCGGATTCGTGATCGGCATCGGGACGCCCGGCCCCGGAGGCGTCGGATTGGTACCACACCCGTAGTCGAGCGGTGGTCCAAAGCCCGGCATGTAGAACCCCGGAAGATACGGCGCCAGGGCCACCGGGTCCCAGCCGCCCCCCGGAAACGCGAGGTTGTACGCGGCGTCGTAGTTCCTCACGTCGAAGGCCTCCCGGTTCAGGAGCTGGAACGCCACCAGGTGCGGGTGGATCGGGTGGGCGTCGGCCGTCAGGTTCACGATCTCCCAGATCTCCGTCTCCCCTTCGTACGGGATCTCGGAGTAGAAGGTTGTGTTCCACTGGGTGGTGATCGGCGAGAAGTCAGGTCTCGCCAGATCTCCCGTGACGAAGGCCACGTCACCCCGGTACCGCGTGTTGTTGACGAGGACCTCGAGGGGGCCGCCGGGGCCCATGGCCTCGTTCAGGGTGAGTCGGCGCGTCTTCAAGACGGGCACGGCCGTTTCCTGGGCGCCCGCGGGGGTCACGAACCGGTTGATGAAGTCGGCGACGCGAACCGGCGTCCCGTTGGCGGCCACCCAGATGCTGGGGTCGACCGGACAGCCCGCCGGGGGACACGTCACCCGGAACTCCATGATCCGTCCCGTGGTCCGGCCGGAGACCGGGGCCCCGTCCGGGTAGGGGGTCTTGGCGGTGTTCTCGAGGCGGAGCGTCGTCCCGGGCGCAAAGGCGCCGAAGTCGATCACCACCTCGTAGCGCTCGCCGGGCATGATGGTGAGCTTGTCGTTCGGCTTGACGTTGGGGTTGATCTCCACCGCGTTGTCCAGGTACCCCTGGTCGGTGCCGATCACGAACAGGCTCGGTCCCTTGACGCCCGTCGCCTTGTCGATGAGGAAGAGCTCGTAGGCGCGGGCGTTGGAGCCATTCAGGAAGAGGAAGCGGTACTTCCTCGGCTCGACGTCCAGGAACGGCCACGCCTTGCCGTTGACCACGATGACGTCGCCCACGAACTCGGGGATCCAGAAGGGGTGCTCCGGGTTGATGCCCGCGGCCGGGAACAGGAGCTGGCCGGTCGTGTCGAACATCCGGTCCTGGATGACGATGGGGACGACCTTGGTGACGTCGGGGAGGGTCGGATCTGCCGGGTAGTTGGGGTTCCCCTCCTGCGGGTCGACGATGTAGTACGCGCCCGCAATCCCGGCATAGACGTTCAGCCGCGTGGCGCCCAGGACGTGGTCGTGGAACCAGATCGGCGCCGGCTCCTGGGTGTTCGTGTACTCGTAGGTTGCCTTCCCGGCCGCGGCATCGCCCACGCCCCCCGTGGAGTAGTAGCCGTGTCCGTAGAGACCGTCCTTCGTCCACCAGGCGTCCGGACCGCCGTCCACACCCGCGGGAATCTCGCCGCCGTGCAGGTGTGGAGCGGCCGGGATCGGCCCTGCGTAGTTGAGCAGACAGTAGGTTCCAAGGGGATCACCCGCCACGAGTTTCTCGGCACAGGGGTTCCCCTCGGAGGGTCCCACGAACTCGTTGACAGGGTTCAGGTATTCATTCAGCGGATCAGCCCACATCAGCGTCTGGTCCGTCGATTGCTGGTAGGCGAGCACGTTCGTCGTGCTCGAGTCACCGAGCTTGTTCCAATAGGTCACCTCGGTCGGCGTACCCTTTGCCGCTACGACCACCGGGCCAATGTACGAGTCCTCCACAAGCAGCGGTCCGCCCCCTGCTGCATCGGGGCAGGCCGCTCCCTCGCGGTACCCCCACACCCACGTGGCCGGTGCCGGCGTGTTCTTTCCCAGCGAGCCTGCGGGCAGGATGCTCGTCTTGAACTCGCACATGCTGAGCTCGTAAATGGGAGCCGTGATCACCGGTATCCCACTCCCCGCCGTCGGCGCCAGCTCCAGGAGCGGCAGCGGCTGCACGAACTGCGGGATCTTGTTGACCTTCAGCGGAACCTGGGCCACCGGTGCGATCTGCGCCGAGGCCGCGACCGCGACCAACATCACCACGACTGCCAGCAGGGCCGGCAGCACGGCTCGTCTTCTCTTCATGCCCCCCTCCAAGGTGCATCCTTCGCCCAGTCTTCCCGTCGGTACCGCACCGCAGAGCCCAGTGTCACCTGTCCCTGAGTCGCCGCTTCTGAGCTGTGGGGAGAGCGCGTGGAAGGGAGGGATTGGAGCACCATCAACAGCACTTCTACGTTCCCACGGCGGACCATACCGCCCCGAAGTGACGAACGTCAGAAAGCTTGAGCGATCACCCCCGGCGACGGCGCCGAAGGTGCGAAAGGCTACCCCGGGGCTAGGTGTTTCCAGATGAGGCAGATGCATCAATTCCCGGCATGTCTATGATCTGTGTCACATGTAGTCGAAACGTGCGATTCGACGCGCTGCCTGCGGCTGACGTCTCAGACGGACGTGCTACCTGCTCGCGTCAGGCGCCGTTTCGTGTCCCGGGAACTCGTTGATCAAGTGGAACTTTCGCCCACCGGGCAGATCGTAGCGCCACCACTGCGAGCTCAGGGATGACAGATCCTGCGTTTCCATCGCCTCGACGAGCAGATCCCGGCAGAAGCGCTGCTCCGAGGTGCCCCCCGGGAAGTCGATGTAGGCGCGCACGGACATCTCGCGGTACAGGCTCGGCAGCTCGGACGTCGCGCCGTCGGCGAGACGGTAGAGCGTCACGTCCACGGTGGTTCCCCGGTTGTACCCCGAGCCCTGGGCGGGGTTGTGCAGAGAGGCGCGGAGATCGGGCGGCGCCGCCTCCCACACGGCCCGGGTGACCCACCAGGGGTGGAAGGCGTCGCGGATGACGAGGCCATAGCCTCGCGCCGCGAGGCTGCGGTGCGCCCGCACCACCGCCTCCGCCGCCGGTCGCTGCAGGAGGGCTCGGCTATCGTTCACCAGGGTCTGGCCGAGCTCGTTGTCCGCGCCGGCGTACCGGAGATCGACCCGGACGGAAGGGTCGAGCATCGAGACGTCCACCAGGTCCGAGGCCATCGGTGCCGGAGGCTCGGCCGGGGGCACGGCGTCCCGCGCCTCCCGTAGAAGCACGTCCAGGGGTCGGGCGGGTGTGAAGCGGACGACCTCTCCGTCCGACGCTCGGTCCCGGGGCAGCAGGGCCTCGTCGAGCTGCAGCGAGACCGCTCGGCCCGAAGCGTCCCGGGTGAACACGACGTCCCTGGCCGCCAGGCGTCCGCGGTTGGGAAACCGGAAGCGGTCGGGCCCGAGCACCTCGAGGGGGTAGAACCGCCCCCCCTTCACCATGGCCTCCAGCGCACCGTCGCGCTCGAGAACGAGGAGGACGTTGTCACCGCCGCCGTAGATCCCGAGAAGTCCTCGCCATTCCGCGGGACACGGAGGGGGTGCGGAGGCAAGGAACTGCGCTCCATCCCCACTCGGGACCGGGAGAGCCGAGAGGAAAAGGACGGTGAGCCCGACGGCGGCGAGCCACCGGGCGGGTGCGGCCGAAACGGATGCGATCATCTGATCCTCCTCGCGCGGGATTCTCACTGAGAACAGTCCGCCGATCCAGTCACTCCCCCGGATCCAGAGAGCGACGGTGCCGGCGCTCGGTCCCGGAACCGAACGTACCTGTGCTACGCTCTTCCGGCCTCGCCCCATCGGCGATGTCATTCCAGGAGGTTGTGCCAATGCCGCGCTTGAAGGTGATCGTCAAGGTTGGGATGTGTCTCGCCCTCGTGCTGGGCATCGCCGGGGCCGTGCCCGCCGGCGACGAGGTGACGGTGTCGGGCAAGGTCATGTGCGCGAAGTGCACACTCAAGAAAGCCGACGCGACCGAGTGCCAGGACGTCCTGGTCAGCAAGAACGACGCGGGGGAGACCTCCGAGTACTACATCGCGAAGAACGAGGTAGCCGAGGCGTTCGGTCACGTGTGCCAGGGCGAGAAGGCCGCCGTTGTCACGGGCACCGTGGCGGAGAAGGACGGCAAGACCTGGATCACCCCGAAGAAGATGGAGGAGAAGACCAGCTCATAGCTGCTGGCCAGGCGAGCTAGAACGGCCGCAGTCTGCCGCTGCTTCTGGGCGACCACGCGGCAACGTCCTCGGGCCGGGGGCGAGATTCCTCCAGTGCGGTCCCCTGCTCGAGCGCGCAACCCGCCAGATCCTGGAGCCCTCGAAGGAACGACTCCTCGACGACGACGCCCACGCCATCCCGGTGTCCCACGGCCACGACCCTGCCGCGGAGCACGACGTACCAGGACTCGACGCGGTAGCGGCACGGCGCACAGTACAGCGCCTCGTCGAGGACACCGCCGCACAGGACGCAACAGCGCTTGGCACCCACCGCTCCAGTCTAGCCCATCGGGTGACTGCGGGCCCGAGACAGGCCGCTCCCGGTGGGGACCCGCGAGCGATCCTCTCCCCGCAAGCACGAGCCCGCGCCCTCTCTGCCGTCTC
>CAWKAS010000020.1:0-992500 GCA_963847655.1 uncultured Acidobacteriota bacterium
CTCGCTCTCCAGGGCGTGGTAGATCGCCTTGCCGGCGGGTGTGTAAAGGGACGCGGAGGAGGAGAAGAAGAGGGTCGACGGGATGAAGATCGCTCCGCCCGCGCCGCCGGGCAAGATCCGCGTCGATCGCCGAAGCCGGGGCGGACCCGACCGGCTGGCTCCGATGACCTACATTCGTCCCATGTGCGGATCTGTTGTCTCGTGCCTCCTGTGCCTCTTCGCCGCGCAGCAGCCCGTCGCACTGGAGGCCGGACCGACGGCGCAGCCGGCGGCAGACGCGAGCGTGCGGCTCGAGGACTCCGAGAGGAGGCTGGGTCCGTTCCAGATCCAGGACAGGCGGTTCACCGTCGTCCTGCGCATCAAGCGCATCCTCGGCGTGCCGGCGCCCGATCCGGCTTGGCAGACCACGCTGGCTGCGATCGAGATCGAAGACGAGGCCGGAGCGGTCCACTACCGTCGTTCGTTCGACTACGAGGTCTCGGGCAACGAGTTCGCCGATTGCTGGAGCGCGTCGGCAAAGCCGCTCCAGGGCGAGCATGGGAGCGGCTTGCTCGTCAGCTACGGCGTCTTCCCCTCCGCGCCGCTCGCCGGGCAGTCGTTTCAGGTCTTCGGCCTGTTCGAAGGCAGGCTCGTGCCGTTGAGCAAGCCGGTCTCCGTCGAGGGGGACCTTCTCAACGCACAGTCCGCGGAGCCGGTGATCCGGACCTCCGAGGAGCCGGGCCGTCAACTCGACGCGCTTCACTTCCGCGTGTGGACGGGAAGCTTCTTCGTCGTCTATCCCGTGCTGGTGGACTGGCTGCCGGCAAGGCTGACTCCCGCCTGGCGCTGCTTGAAGATGACCTCTCGGGGTCAGCGGGCCCCGTGCCGGTATCGCGTGCAGGCCGAGCGCGTCGCCCGGGACGAAGAGCTGACCTTCGTGCGGCTCCACGCCGAGCCGGAAGAGGGTGCCGCGGCGCCGCGGCACGTCGTCGTGAAGCCGGATTCCACGGTCGAGTTCCTGGAAGCCGAGGGTGAGATCCGCTGGGTCGAGGACGACGCCGGAGTCGCTCTGGTTGCGGGCGAAGACTTCTGGATCAGGGTCCGCATCGACGGCCGCGACGGCTGGATCCACACCGACGAGGATCTCCTGGAGATCGGCCTGCTCCAGGCCGGCTGAGCCGCCAGCGCTCGGGGGCGGCCGGTTCGCGCAGACACTGGCCGGTCTGTGCGTGCTGGCGGCGCCGATCGACATGGGCACGCACGGCATCCTGACGATGAACCAGGCCGTCGCGTCAACGTCCTACTTCACGACGTGGAGCGTGAGCTCGGTCTCGACGGTCTCGCCGGTGATCGGGTCGGCGGCGTCGGAGAGCACCGTGCTCTCGCCGTCACCGAGGGCGACCACGGCGTTGGTCGAGAAGCTGCGGAGAACCGGCGCGGCCGGGGTGTCGCCCGTCTCCTCCGCCGCCGTCTCACCGTTCGTCGGGTACACCGATCCGAGCTCAGTCGACAGCTCGAGACGGAAGCGCCCGTCCGCGAGAGCCGTGGCCTCGGCGCGGACTTCGCTACCGGCGTTCTTGAACATCACCGTGTTGGAGCCCTCGTGTCGGACGACGATGGGGAGCTGGATCCCGGCGTACACGCGGGTTCCGCGTCCTCCGGTGTTGAGGAGCATGCTGTAGGGGAGACGCGCGACGACCTTGTCACCCTGCGAGCGGGTCATGACGACCTCCAGCCGGAGGAGCGTCCCCGGCTCCGGGGCAGTCTGCTCCTCCCCCGCGTAGGCAACGAACGCCATCGTCGACGCCAGGGCGAGGGGGGCGGCGCCCCGGAGAACGGCCTTGGCCAGCTTCATGTCTCCCTCCCTGCCTTCTCGACCGTGAGGTCGAAAGACGACGGTTCTTCGAGGCGGAGCTCCACCCCCCGTGGGATGCGGTGATCGATGGTGACCCCCTCCTGCCCATCCTCGATCGGCTTCAAGGCGAAATCGAAGGGCTCCTGCACCTCGGGGCCCAGGACGGCAGTCCGAGCTGCGTGGCCACGCAGCCGACGGGCGAGCCGGCGCACCGCCTCCGCGTCTTCAGCGGGGACGAAGACTCGAGGCAGCGGGGGCGTCTCAGCAGCCTCCTGCCGCCTGTCGGGTGCGGTGGTCCGCCCGGTGTCGTGCACCGCGACCGCCCGAGGGGACGAGCTCGGGACGACCTCCGAGGCACGAGCTGTCATCGGCTCCAACGACTTCAGGACCGGAACCGGGCCCGGTCGCGGAGGCGGGCGAAGCTCCGGTAGGCGCGGGCCAGGGCCTGCTGGGCCACGTCCTCGGCATCCTCGCGGTGTCGAAGGACCGCGTAGGCGACCCGGAAGGCCAGCGTCCCCGAGTCCTGGAGGAGCGCCTCGAACTCCGCGTCGAGATCGGCCTCGTCCACCCCGGGCACGAGCCCCTCGACGGCGGCCTCCAGCGATTGGCTCATGGGCTTCCCCTATCCTCGCGCACGAGGAGGATGAAGATGAAACCTGGATTCAAATGACAGCGTCCGGACGCTGTCATTTGAAGCTGAAGTCCAGTATCAACGTCAAGCCGGGGCGAGCGTTGCGACGGTCTGGCCAGAGGACGGTGGTCACGCGGTCCCGGAGGGACCGTGGACGACCAGAGGGGAGCGTATCGGGCTCGCGCCGTCAGTCTCGGGCAGCCGAGGCCGATCTCGCCCCGGCCCGCACGTCGTAGACGTAGAGATTGTCCTGCTCGCGGACGTAGAGCCGCCCGTCGGCGATGGTGAGGTGGGGCCAGCTCGGGTCCCTCACGTCGGGGATCTCCAGCGTGCCCTTCTCCACGTAGCCCGCCGGCGACGCATCGACGAGGATGATCACGCCGTTCTGGTAGCGGAAGTAGATCCGCCCGTCGGCGTACATGACGTTGGCCGAGTCGGTCCCCTCGTTGCGGATGTCGCCACCCCAGGCGACCTTCCCGGTGGCCAGCTCCACGCAGATGGGGAAGCCCTTGTTGTGGCCGTGGCCGGCGTAGACGTAATCGCCCACGAGGACCAGGCCACCGTGGTGGTTCTGGAGCGTCTTGGAGTCGAGGAAGTAGCGCTCCCGGGCCTTCACCCCGTCTCCCGAACGCTCCAGCTCGAGCAGGACAGAGCCCGTCTGGTAGCCGGTAGAGGCGAAGACCAGGTCGCCCCGGACGATGGGCGTTGACACGTTCGCGACCCCGTTGGCCACCCGGCTGTAGCCCCAGAGGAACTGTCCGTCGGAGGCGCGGATCCCCACCAGGCCGCGGCCCATGAGCTGAACGTACTGCTTCACGCCTCCACCGTTGGAGATCACGATGCTGGAGTAGCCGGCCCCGTCCTTGCCCTCGGGGCCGAGCTCCGGGATGGCCGCCCGCCAGATCTCCTTCCCCGTGGCCTTCTCGACCGCCACCAGGGCTGCGTCCCGCGCCCCGGGGGTGAAGACGAGACGGTCACCGTCGACCAGCGGGGACTCGCTCCACATCCAGCGCGACATCATCTGTCCGCCGAAGTCACGGGGGAGGTTCCGGCGCCAGATCTCCTTGCCGGTGGCGGCGTCCACGCAAACGAGGTCGCCCGAGGTTCCCAGGGCGTAGACTCGGCCCTCGTCGACGACCGGAGTCCCCCGCGGACCTCCCCCTCTCCGCTCCTCGAAGGGCGGGCCCAGCTCGGCCTGCCAGACGATCGCGCCACCGTCGCGCTGGAGGGAGAGGACGTGCTGCTTGCCGTCCTTGTCGCCGGTCGTGTAGATCCGGTCGCCCACCACGGCGACGCCCGAGTAGCCGACCCCGATGCCCGACGCCTTCCAGGCCAGGGGCGGCCCCCCGGAACCCCACTCCTGAAGGAGCCCCGTCTCCGGCGAGACGGCGTCCCGAGCGGGCCCACGCCAGCCGGGCCAGTCGGCGGCGGCGGCGGGCGAGACCGCCGGTGCGATGACGAAGAGGACCGAGGCGGCGAGAGAGGCGCGTCGGAAGGCGGCGGCCATGGACGTCTCCTTTGATTGAACCGAGTCCATCCGTATTGTGCGACAGGATCGTCGGCGGTGTCAGACGTCGGCCGTCGAGGAAGACCGGCGGGACATCTTTTCACAGCCCGGCGGCCTATCCCAGGCAGTAGAGCTGGCCGTCGAGCGTCCCGATGACGAGGCGGCCCCTGGCGATGGCCGGCGAGGTGGTGATGGCGGACGCCGTGTCGAAGTCCCCCACGACCCGGCCCGTGTCTCGCTCCAGCACGTAGAGCCGACCGTCGCTGGAGCCCACGTAGACCCGCCCCCCCGCGATGGCCGGCGAGGACTCGACGCGGGCCCGGGTCGCGTGCGTCCAGAGCGGCTTGCCGGTCGCCGCCTCCAGGGCGTGCACCATCTTGTCGCGCCCCCCGAGCACCACCTTCCCCTCGTCCAGGGCCGCCGACGAGTAGAAGGGGAACTGCCGCTCCGGGTTCTCGTACCTCCAGGCGATACTCCTCGTCTCGAGGTCCACGCCCAGGACATCGTTCTCGAACGTGCCGTAGTAGGCCCGTCCCCCCTCCAGCGCGGGCGAGGCCCCGGTGTATCCGCCGGAGGAGACCTTGAAGACCTGGGTGCCGTCCTCGACCTTCAGGGCCCGCAGCTCACCGTCGCACCCCGTCACGTAGGTGAGGCCGTCGGCCACGGCGCTTGTGGCGTGGACCGGTCCCTCGGTCTCGAAGCTCCAGATCCGGGCCCCGGTCTGGGCGTCGAGGGCGTAGAGGAACTGGTCGTAGGAGCCGATGAGCACGCGTCCCTCCTGGACGACGGGCGAGGCCCGGATCTCGGAGTCGGCCTCGAAGGTCCACGCCTTCGACCCGTCTCCGACGCGCACGGCGTGGACCACACCGTCGAGGTCCCCGAGGTAGACGAGCCCGCCGCGAACGCAGGGCGACGACTCCCCGATCTCGGAGCCGGTGGAGTAGGCCCACCTCAGCGTGCCGGTACCCAGGTCGACGGCCAGGAGTCGACCGGACACGGTCCCGACGTACACCATCCCGGCCGCGATGGCCGCCGAGGATTCGATTCCCTCGGCGCCGGCCTCGTGGGTCCAGAGAACGTCGAGTCCCGGAGGCGGCGAGGCGCTGACCCCGGTGAGCCGGGCGTTGCCACGGAACTGCGGCCAGGCGTCGGCGGGGGTTGGCGCTCCCCCCTCCCGGGCACGCGCCCACCGGGGCGCCCACGCCGCCGCCGCGGCCCCCGCGGCGGTGCGAACGAAGGCTCGTCGCGAGATCCTGCCTTGCTTCATCCCTACTTAAGTAGCACGTCTCGGCCTCCAGATGTCGGTACACTGATCGACACGACGCCGTGCTCCCTGGAGGGCCCCCGACGATGCCTCGAATCCTCGCCATGACGCTGCTCGTTCTTTCCGCCGCGACTCCGGTCCCCGCCGAGGACTGGCCCGAATGGAGGGGCCGCGGTCGTCTCGGGGTGTGGACGGAGACCGGGATCCTGCAGGAGCTCCCGGAGGGAGGGCTGGAGTACACCTGGCGCGTGCCGATCCGCGCCGGCTACGCGGGGCCAGCGGTGGCCGACGGGCGTGTCTTCGTGACCGACTACGCGACCACCGAGGGAATGAGGGGGACCGAGCGGGCGCTGGCCCTCGACGAGGAAACCGGCGAGGTCCTGTGGACCCGGGAGTGGCCGGCCGACTACGCGGGCCTTCAGCCGACCTACGCGATCGGGCCCCGCGCCACGCCCACCGTGGACGGGGAACGCGTCTACGTCCTGGGAGCCAAGGGCGCACTCTTCTGCCTCGACGTGGAGACCGGGGCGGTCCGGTGGCACAGGGACTTCGTCCGCGACTACGGGACGCGGGTCCCCACCTGGGGCATGGCGGGGGCGCCCCTGGTGGAGGGCGACCTCCTGATCGGCCTCGTGGGAGGAGACGACCAGGCCCTGGTCGTGGCCTTCGACAAGCGCACGGGGAGGGAGGTCTGGCGGGCCCTCTCCACCGAGGGGGAGCCGGGCTACGCCCAGCCCGTGGTCTTCGAGGTGGGCGGCACCCGTCAGCTCATCGTCTGGCACCCGCGGGCGGTCACCTCCCTGGATCCCCTGAGCGGGGCGCGCCACTGGGAGGTGCCCTTCGCGGTGGACCTGGGGATGACGGTGGCCACTCCGGTGCTCGACTCCCACCGCCTCCTCGTGTCCTGCTTCTTCAACGGGTCGCTGCTCCTCGAGCTCGACGAGGAGCGACCGGCGGCACGGGAGCTCTGGCGGGTCGCCGGGCAGTCGGAGATCGACAGCGACGGTCTCCATGCCCTCATCACCACCCCGGTCATCGACGGCGAGTGGATCTACGGCGTGGGCAGCTACGGGCAGCTCCGGGGGCTCGAGGCGGCGACGGGCCGGCGACGCTGGGAGTCCCTCGAGCTCGTGGGCGAGAAGGCCCGATGGGCCGCGGCCTTCCTGGTCCGCCACCGCGACCGCTACCTCGTCAACAACGACCGGGGCGAGCTGATCCTCGCCGACCTCACCCCGGAGGGCTACCGGGAGATCGGCCGCACGCCCCTCATCGAGCCGACCTCACCCGCCTCCGGTCGCGAGCGTGGGGCCGTCCACTGGTCGCACCCCGCCTACGCCAACCGCCACATCGTGGTCCGCAACGACCGGGAGATCGTCCGGGCCAGCCTGAGCGCGCGGTAGAGGTTCCGCCGGGCCGCCGACACGACGGAGGTGCCCGGACGCGCGGGATGATCCGGTTGGACGCTCAGGCGGCGGGCAGGGTGCCCGCTTTCCGGCGAGGCACGAACGCCACCGCGGCGAGGAGCAACGCCCCGGCCACGTCCAGGACCGAGACCCCGGGCAGCGGCCTCCAGGGCAGCAGGCCGGGGTAGAGGAGAAGCGCCGCCGAGATCCCGGCCGCGGCGCGGGCGACGGGCCCGAGGGCGTGGCGGAGCTGCCCGGCCAGGGCCCCGGCGAGGGCGGTGATGCCGAGGACCGCGGCGGCGACCGCGTAGACCACGCGCCCCACCGCCAGGGGCTCGTCCGGCGACGACACCAGGAGGAGCTCGGGACGGAACACGAACATGTAGGGCAGGGTGAAGCCCACCAGCGCGTAGCGGAAGGCGGACCAGGAGGCCCCGAGTGCCCCGGTGCCGGCGATGGAGGCGGCGGTGTAGGCGGCGAGGGCCACCGGCGGCGTCACCATCGACATCATGCCGAAGTAGAAGATGAAGAAGTGGGCGGCCAGGGGCACGACTCCCAGGTCACCGAGGATCGGTCCGATGAGGGTGGCCAGGAGGAGGTAGCAGACCGCGGACGGGAGACCCATGCCCAGGACGATCGAGGACACCATGATCACGAAGAGGGCCAGGAGGAGGTTCTGCTCGGCCAGGGGCAGGATCAGGCCCGGGAGCTTGGTCCCGATCCCGGTGAGCACCACGATCCCGATGACGATGCCGATGCAGGCCGCGGCGGTGATGAGGGGAACCCCACCGGCCGCCGAGCGGACGAAGGCGGTGCGGGCCTGTCCCGGAGAGACGCGCGTCTCCCGGCGGAGCGCGGCCACGACCAGCAGGGCCACGAGAGCGAGGGTGACCGCCCGGAACACCGTGTAGCCGAGGACCAGGAGCGCGATCAGGGTGCCCAGGGCCACGACGAACACGACGCCGGCCCAGGGCCCGGGGACGCCCTCGGCTCCCGCCCCCCGGCTCGGGCTTCCCGCGCGCTCCTCGTCGGTCGGTCCGCGCTCCGGCTCCGTCTCCGGGGCAGCCGAGGCCCCGAGGCGCCGGGCGTCGAAGTGGACGAGAAGGAGGAGCGACGCGTAGTAGAGGAGGGCTGGAAGCAGCGCCGCCCGCACGATCTCGAGGTAGGTGACCGGGGGGTCGATGATCTCCAGCATCATGTAGGCCCCGGCGCCCATGACCGGGGGCACCAGGGCGCCTCCGGCGCTGGCGGCGGCGGTGACGCCGGCCGCGGCCCGGGAGGAGAAGCCCGCGCTCCGCATGAGCGGGATGGTGAAGGTCCCGGTGGCGGCGGCGTTGGCCACCGCGCTCCCCGACAGCGAGCCCAGCAGCCCGCTGCTCACCACCGCCACCTTGGCCGGCCCCCCGCTGGAGGCGGCGAAGAGCCGCCGCGTGGAGCCGACCAGGAAGCGCGTGGCCCCGGTCATCTCCAGGAACGCGCCGAAGACCACGAACAGGTAGACGTAGGAGAACATCACCCGCAGGGCGATGCCGAAGACACCCTGCCCCTGGAGGAAGGCCTGCGAGATGATCCGGGAGGTGTCGTAGCCCCGGTGCGGGAAGAGCCAGGAGGGCAGGAGGGGACCGGCGTACGCGTGGACGATGAAGGCCAGGGCGAGGACCGACAGCGCCGGCCCCAGGGACCGGCGGGCGGCCTCCAGGACGAGCAGGAGGCCGACCCCTCCCACCACCAGGTCCAGGGTCGTCTCGCCCCCCGCGCGCTCCCCGAGGGGCCGCCCCCCGGACCAGAGCTTCTCGAAGACCGTCTCGGTCTGCACCACCACGTAGAGGCAGCACGCGGCGGAGAGGAGGGAGAGGAGCCCGTCCGTGGCCCGCGACCAGCGCCTGTCGGCCAGGGAGGGGTGGACCGGGAAGGCCCCGAAGCACAGGGTGAAACCCAGCGCCGCGAAGATCGCGAGCTGGGACTGGGGCTGGAGGTGAGGGTAGTTGACCTCGGCGATGACGAACAGCGCCAGCGCTGTCGCCAGGGCCTCGAACCAGAGGGGGCGCCTGTTCTTCACGGAGGTGCGGGGCTCAGCCGGCCTCACCGTCGGAGGCGGCGTCGGGCCAGATCCCGATCTCGGTGTAGTAGCGGACGGCGCCGGGGTGGAACGGGGTCCCCGTGTCGCGCACGGCGTTGGTGGGGTTGACGGCACGACCGGCGGGGTGCTTCTCGGCCAGGAGCTCGCGATTCTCGTACAGGGTCCGGGTCAGCTGGTAGACCAGCTCCTCGTCCTGGTCGGCGGCGACGATCAGGTGCATCGAGCCCACGTCGAGGCCCTCGTAGGCCTCGTCCTGACCCGGGTACGTGCCGGCGGGGATGGTGGCCGGGCGGAAGAAGGGGTACTCCTCGATGAGGGCCCCCCGGGCCTCCGGATCGAAGGGGATGAGAAGCACGTCGCGCCCGCTGGCCACCTGGGTGATGGAGGCGGTGGGCACGGCCCCACCCAGGAACGCCGCGGCGGCAGCGCCGTCGGAGAGGAGGTCCACCGCCCCGGCCTGGGTGTTGTAGAGGGGGGTGAAGTCGTCGTAGGACACGCCGTGGGCCGCCAGCAGGGGTCGCACGAAGAACTCGAAGCCGGCCCCCGCCACCCCCACCACGACGCGCTGGCCCTTGAGGTCGGACAGGGTCTCGATCCCCGTCGAGCGGGGGGTGACGAAGAGGGCCACGTTGGGGGCCAGGGTCATGATCGAGCGCATGGGGTAGGCCTGCTCCCACTCCCCCTCGGGCTCGCCCCGCACCGCGAAGTAGGTGATGGCCGCGTTGGCCAGGGCCAGGTCCATCTCCCCGGTCGCCACCCGCCGGATGTTCTCGCGAGTTCCCTTGGTCGCTTCGGCCGTGACCTGCCAGCCTTCCGGGCCTTTCCCATTGAGCACCTCGGCGACGGCCCCGCCCACGACGAAGAAGGCCCCACCGGGTGGGGCGGTCCCCAGGCTCAGGAAGCGCGGGCTGGACCCCGGCTCCCCTCCCCCACAGGCCACGGCGAGGGCGGAGAGAGCGGCGATGGCGAGAGCGGGTGCGAGGCGTCGGATCGCGATCATTTGAAGGACCTCGTGATTGCGGCCAGGGGCCGGTTCGCAGGCGGAGCAGGGGGACCAGGGACCACCATACCCGAACCCGGGCTCCCGCGGCGAGCGGCCCGATCGGCGAGGCGGGCGGCGACGGCCGAGGGGAGTCCAAAGGCAGCCGTCAGGGTGAGGGCTCGTCCGGTCATGTGCTCCCGCCTTCCCTGGACAGGGTGGTGGATTCTAGCGGGCCCTGAGGTCTCCGTCGAGGACCGGACCGGCGGTGTTCTCGGCGTGCTCGGGATGGAAAGGGCGCTTGGATCATATGATCCATTTCACGGTCTCCGGCGTCGTGACAGAGTGGGCCTAGGCTGGGCCCGGGGCAGGCCGGCCGTCACCGAGCGCCGGAGGAGGCGATGGCGAAGTCTCGTCGTACAGGTCTGACAGCAGCCGTGATTCTGGCCCTGGCCGCGATCGGCCTGGCCACGACTCCCGGTTCCGCCGCGGACTGGCCACAGTTCCGGGGGCCGAACCGCGACGGCATCTCCACCGAGAAGGGCCTCCTGCGCGCCTGGCCACCGGAGGGTCCAAAGGTCCTCTGGTCGACGCCGGTGGGCCAGGGGTACGCCGCCGCCGCCATCTTCGACGGCAAGGTCTACTTCAACGACTACGACGAGAAGACGTCCGACTACCTCATCCGCTGCCTGAGCCTGGCCGACGGGAAGGAGCTCTGGCGCTTCAAGGAGAAGCGGCGCATTCGTCCCAACCACGGCATCACCCGCACCGTGCCCGCGACCGACGGGACGCACGTCTTCTCCCTCGACCCCAAGGCGGTCCTCCACGCCCTCGACGCCGCCACCGGCAAGGAGGTCTGGCGCAAGAACATGGTCGAGGAGTACGGCTCGAAGATTCCACCGTGGTACAACGGACAGTGCCCGCTGATCGAGAAGGACCGGGTGGTGATCGCTCCGGTGGGCACCTCGGCCCTGGTCGTGGCCCTGGACAAGGGCACCGGCAAGGAGCTGTGGCGCACGCCCAACCCCGAGGGCTGGCTCCTGTCCCACTCCTCGCTGATGCCGGCGACGCTCGGCGGCGTCCGCCAGTACATGTTCTCCGTCCTGCAGGGGACGGTCGGGGTGGCGGCGGCCGACGGGAAGCAGCTCTGGCACTTCCCCTTCAAGTTCAACCTGTCGGTGTCCCCCTCGCCCCTGGCCGTCGACGCCGAGCGCGTCTACGTGACCGGCGCCTACGACGCCGGGGGGGCGATGTTCCGGGTGAAGAAGACGGGCGGCGGCTTCACCACCGAGCCGGTCTTCGTCCACGCGCCGGAGGAGTGGAACTCCGAGGTCCAGACCCCGATCCTCTTCGAGAACCACATGTTCGCGGTCGGCAAGAAGAAGCGAGGGCTCTTCACCTGCGTCGACCTGGACGGCAAGCAGGTCTGGGACAGCGCGGGAAAGGCGTCCTTCGAGCTCGGCTCCTTCATGCTCGTGGACGGCATGTTCCTGATCCTCGAGGGCAAGACGGGCATGCTGCGCCTCCTCGAGGCCAGCACCGCGGGCTACAAGGAGCTGGCCAGCGCCCAGGTGCTCGGCGGCCACGACGTCTGGGGCCCCCTGGCCTTGTCCGACGGCAAGCTCGTGATCCGCGACCTCACCAAGATGGTCTGCCTCGACCTGAAGGGCCGCTGAGGGGGACGGCGGTGGAGCATCGTCTGACACGACGCATCGGCGGCAGGGGTCCCGCGCCCCACCAGTTCACCGGCGCCCTGCGGGGCGTGGCCGTGGCGGGCGAGGGCTTGCTTTGCGCGGTGGGCGACTCGACGGTGAAGGTGTTCGACGCCGAGGGCGCCTTCGTGCGCCAGTGGGCCACCAGCGCAGCGGGCCAGTGCGTCGCGGTCGACGAGTCGGGACGCGTCTGGGTCGGACAGAAGGGGCAGGCCGAGATCTTCTCGCCCGAGGGGGAGGCGGTCGACACCTGGCGCGACCCCGGGCGGCTCGGCCTGGTGACCGCCATCGGCTTCGGCGCCGGCGACGTCTTCCTCGCCGACGCCACCGCCCGCTGGATCCGACGCTACAGCTCGGAAGGAAGTCTCCTCAACAACATCGGCGACCGGCACCGCAAGGGGGGCTTCCACATCCCGAACGGCGTCGTCGACTTCGCCGTCGACCCCGGAGGGACCGTCCACGTGGCGAACCCGGGCATGCACCGGGTCGAGCGCTACTCCCCGGACGGAACGCCGCGGGGCCGCTTCGGCCGCTTCGACGGCCAGGACCCCGAGGGCTTCCCCGGCTGCTGCAACCCCACCAACCTCGTCGTGGACGAAGAGGGCCGGGTGATCGTGAGCGAGAAGGCGGGACCGCGTGTCAAGGTCTACGACCCCGAGGGGAACCTGCTTGCGGTGGTGGCCGACGACGTGTTCGACCCCGCCGCGAAGAACATGGACCTCGCCATCGACTCCCGCGGCCGCCTCTACGTGGCCGACACCGCGACCCTCGAGATCTGCGTCTTCGAGCCGACGGCGGAGGTGACGGCGTGAGCGAGAAGCACACCCGCCGGGAGGTCCTGGGGCACGCGGCCCGCGGGGCCGCCCTGGCCGGCCTGGGGGGCATCACCGGCCTCCTCTGGATGAAGGCGAACGCGACGTTCGCGTGGTCCATCAACGCCGGGCGCTGCATCAACTCGCGCCTCGGGGCGGTGGGCGTCGAGGTGTGCGAACGCTGCGCCACCGAGTGCGTGCTCCCGCTATCCGCCATCCGCGCCGTGAACGAGTTCAAGGCCTGCGGGCGCTGCTACATCTGCCCCGCCTACTTCAAGATCACGAGCGCGGTGGGACCCGACGGCCTGCCCACCGAGAAGGTCTGCCCTCGCGACGCCATCAAGCGCGAGGCGATCGGCTGGATCGACCCCGACGACCCCGCCAACAACTTCTACGAGTACACGATCGACGAGGCTCTCTGCAACGGCTGCGGGCGCTGCGTGCTCGAGTGCAAGGAGCCCGCGGGCCTGGGCTCGATCCGCCTCGAGGTACGCCACGACACGTGCCTCGACTGCAACCGCTGCTCCATCGCCCAGGCCTGCCCGGAAGAGGCCTTCGATCGTCCCGAGCCCACCTAGAGCGCCGTGATGCTCCCGGGCACCGCCCACCTCTCCCGAGCCGCCGGCCTGGGGCTGCTCTTCGTCCTCGCCCTGGCCGCCACTCCGGCCGCGGCGCAGGGGCACCTCGAGTACGAGCGCCCGGTGGACGTGGCCCCCACCGAGGAGACCATCGGCGAGGGGTACGTCGTCCCCGAGGTGCAGCACCCCCGGCCGCAGTCCGCGGCCCGGCAGATCGCCGACGTCGTCCTGCTGAGCGTCGCCCTGGGCCTCGCCGCCTGGCTGGCCCTGTGGCGGCGCCAGCGCGGATGGCTCGTGGCCCTGACCGCCGCGTGCCTCCTCTACTTCGGGTTCTACCGAGAGGGCTGCGTCTGCCCCATCGGCTCGACCCAGAACGTGGCCGTGGCGCTCGTCGACGACACCTACGCCGTGCCCCACTACGTGATCGCCCTCTTCGTGCTGCCGCTGGTCGCGGCGCTCCTCTTCGGGCGCGTCTTCTGCGCGGGGGTGTGCCCCCTGGGGGCGATCCAGGAGATGGTGGTGCTGAAGCCGGTCGAGGTGCCCGCTCGGCTGGACAAGGCGCTCGGCTGGCTGAAGTGGATCTACCTCGGCGCCGCGGTCTACTTCGCCGTCCTCCCGGCCATCGAGCGCGACTTCGTCATCTGCCGCTTCGATCCCTTCGTGGGGCTCTTCCGCTTCACCGGCGCGGCCTGGCTCCTCATGGTGGGCGGCGCGTTCCTGATCGCCGGAGTCTTCGTGGGACGGCCCTACTGCCGCTGGCTCTGCCCCTACGGGGCGCTGCTCTCGGCCTTCTCCCGCTACGCCTGGCGCCCCTTCTCCATCACCCCCGACCGCGAGCTCGACTGCGGCCTCTGCCAGAGCGCCTGCCCCTACGGCGCCATCGAGGACAGACGCGCGGTCCGCACGCGCTGCTTCGCCTGCGGGCGCTGCTACCGCTCCTGCCCCGTTCACCACGCGGGGGCGGCGGAGAGCGTCGTGCCCGTGACCGCGCTCGTGAGCCCGGCCGAGCCCCCGAGGCCATGAGCGCAACGCCCACCGCGATCGGCAGCCGGCCGCCCTGGCTCCGGCGTTTCCTCGGTGAGGCCAACGCCCAGATCAGGGTGGCGCGCGGTCTCGCCGTCGCATCGGCGGTGGTGGTGTTCGTCGCCACGACCGTGCTGCTCGCCACCCAGGTCGCGCACGTGTGGACAGCCGGCGCTGAGAAAGCCCGGATCGTGGAGCTCGAGGAGCAGACGAAGGGCGATCCCGAGGTCGCGGCGCGGCTCCACGACGAGCGGAAGCGTCAGACCGACGCCTCCCTCACGCGTGAGACGCGGAGCCGGTTGTTCGCGTGGGTGCTGCTGGTGGCGGGGGGGGCGTTCGTGGCGTCGGCCAAGTGGTACGTGTCGCTGCGGCCGGAGCCAGTGCCGTCGCTCGAGGAGCTGGTGGCGGCTCGCTTCGGGGGGGCGGCAGGAGAGGGGTTGCGGGCCTCGCGGGCGGGGACGAAGAAGAGCGAGCAAGGTGGGGGGTCGGAGGGGGTCATTGCGGCGGAGCCGCGTGGCGAGGGGGCGGGGCAGGTGGCACCCGAAGCGGCCGACCTGAGCTTCGTGGACGGCTTGATCGACCGCTTTGGGCGCGATCGGGAAAGCGCGATTCCCATCCTGCAGGCCATCCAGGCCCACTATCGGTACCTGCCCGACGAGGCCCTGCGACGCGTCTGCGAGCGAACCGAGATCACCCCGGCCCAGATTGCCGGCACCTCCAGCTTCTACTCACAGTTCCGCCGCTCCCCGGTGGGGCGCCACGTGGTGCGCGTCTGCCACGGGACCGCCTGCCACGTGGCGGGGGCGGAGCAGATCACCGACGAGCTGCGGCGCCACCTCGAGATCCCGGCCGGGGCGGACACCGACTCCCAGCGCCTGTTCACCCTCGACAAGGTGGCCTGCCTGGGCTGCTGCAGCCTGGCCCCGGTGATGATGATCGAGGAGGACACGGCGGGGCGGCTCACCCCCGCGACCGCCCGCCAGGCCCTCGACGCGGTGGCGAGGGAGACATGACGACCCGCGCCGAGGTCGAGTTCCGCGTGGGTCTCGCCTCCTGTGGCGTCGCCAACGGCGCGCGCCCGGTGCACGAGGCCCTCGAGGCCGCGGTGCGCGAGGCGGGCCGGGGGGTGACCCGGGCCGTGGGCTGCGGGGGGATGTGCCACCGCGAGCCGCTGGTCGAGGTGGTCGATGGCGGCGGGCAGCGGGCCGTCTACACCCACGTCACCCCCGACCTCGTGCCCGGCCTCGTCCGCCGTCACCTGAAGCCGAAGGGTCTGCTCACCCGTGCCCGCTGGATCGCGGCCGGGCTCGCGGGCCACGGCAACGGGGACTCCGCGCTTCCCGAGGCCGCGGCCGTGGAGGCGTCGGCGACGCCGCGCATCGTCCTCGAGAACTGCGGTCGTGTCGATCCCCTGAGCCTCGACGACGCCCTCGCCCACGGCGGGTACGCGGGACTCCGCACCTGCCTCGAGCGCTTCACCCCGGAGAAGGTCGTGGGGATGATCTCGGCCGCGGGCCTGCGGGGACGCGGGGGCGCCGGCTTCCCCACCGGCCGCAAGTGGTCCCTGGCCCGGGCCCAGCCCGCGCCGAAGTACGTCATCTGCAACGGCGACGAGGGCGACCCCGGCGCCTTCATGGACCGCCTCGTCCTCGAGTCCGACCCCCACCGCGTGGTCGAGGGCCTGGCCATCGCCGCCTGGGCCATGGGCGCCGAGGAGGGGATCTTCTACATCCGGGCCGAGTACCCGCAGGCCGTGCGACGGGTGCGCGAGGCCATCCGCCAGGCCGAGGAGCGCGGCCTCCTGGGCGAGCGAGTGCTGGACCGCGACGTCCGCCTGCGCTTCGAGGTCCGCGAGGGCGCGGGCGCCTTCGTGTGCGGCGAGGAGACGGCGCTCATCGCCTCGCTGGAGGGCTCCCGGGGCATGCCCCGCCTGCGGCCGCCGTACCCGGTGGAGAGGGGGTACCGCGGGCGTCCCACCGCCATCAACAACGTCGAGACGCTGGCCTGCGTGCCCTGGATCGTGCAGCACGGCCCCGAGGCCTTCGCCGCTCTCGGCACTGGGTCCAGCAAGGGCACCAAGGTCTTCGCCCTGGCCGGGAAGATCCGCCACGGCGGCCTCATCGAGGTGCCGATGGGCGTGTCGATCCGCACCATCGTCGAGGACCTGGGCGGCGGGGTGCCGAAGGGGAGGGCCTTCAAGGCGGTCCAGCTCGGCGGGCCATCGGGCGGATGCCTCCCCGCCAGCCTGCGCGACACCCCCGTCGACTACGAGGCCCTGCGCGAGAGCGGCGCGATCATGGGCTCGGGCGGCCTCGTCGTGCTCGACGATCGCGACTGCATGGTCGACATGGCCCGCTTCTTCCTCCGCTTCACCTGCCACGAGTCGTGCGGCAAGTGCACGTTCTGCCGGATCGGGACCCAGCGCATGCTGGAGATCCTCGACCGGCTGTGCGCGGGCGAGGGCCGGGAGGAGGACCTCGCCAACCTCGAGGAGCTCGCGGATCGGGTCTCTCGCACCAGCCTGTGCGGCCTGGGGCAGACCGCCCCCAACCCGGTCCTGACGTCCCTGCGTTACTTCCGGGAGGAGTTCGAGGCTCACGTCCGGGAGAGGCGGTGCCCCGCGGGGCGCTGCACCGCCCTCACCGACTATCGGATCAACGAGAGCTGCATCGGCTGCACCCTGTGCGCCCAGGTGTGCCCGGTCGGCGCCATCGCCTACCGTCCCCACGAGACCCACGCGATCGACCTCGACCTCTGCACCCGCTGCAACATGTGCTTCGAGATCTGCGAGGACTCCGCGGTGGAGGTGACCTCCCGGGGTGATCTCTGCGCCACCTCTCCGAGCGCGCAGGCGAGGGCGAGCTGAGATGGAGAGCTTCTGGCCGACGATGATCGGCCGACAGTTCGCGGCGGCGATCCAGATGCTGCGGCTCGCCATTGAGGCGTGCCCGGAGAAGCTCTGGGACGACCGGTCCGAGGGCTCGCCCTTCTGGCACCTGGCCTACCACGCGTTGTTCTTCACGGACCTCTATCTCTCGAGAGACGAGAAGTCGTTCCAGTCGAGAACCTTCCACGAGGACAAGGCCCACTTCCTCCCGGGCGACTACCAGGACTTCGCAGGGATCGTCGGCACGCCCGAGAGGGCCTTCACCCGGGAGCAGCTGCTGGAGCATGCCGATCTCTGCCTCGGCAAGTGCCAGGAGACGTTCGAGGCTCTGACCGAGGAGCGGGCCCTCGAGCGTTGTGGCTTCTGGTGGTACGAGCTGAACGTCGGCGAGTTCCTCCTCAACAACCTCCGCCACACCCAGCACCACGCCGGCCAGCTCGCTCTCCTCCTTCGTCGCCGCGCCGACATCGGTGTCGACTGGCTCGGCACCGAGGACAACAAGCCGGGGAGGCCGACGTGGTGAGTGCCACCGTCACCCTGACCGTCGACGGCCGGGAGGTCACGCTGGAGCGGGGCCGGACCGTCCTGGACGCGGCCCGCCAGCTCGGCATCTCCATCCCGACGCTCTGCCACGTCGAGGGGCTCGAGCCGGCCTCCTCCTGCTTCCTCTGCTGCGTCCAGGTCGAGGGCTCACGCACCCTCTCGCCGTCGTGTGCGCTGCCCGCGGCTGACGGCATGGTCGTCACCACGGACAGCGAGGACATCCGGGCGGCACGCCGCACCGCCCTGGAGCTGCTCCTCTCCGACCACGCCGGCGAGTGCATCGCGCCTTGCGCCGCCCGCTGCCCCGCGGGGCTCGACGTCCCGGGCTTCGTCTACGAGATCGCCGCCGGGCAGAACGACCGGGCCATGGAGACGATATTCGACCGCCTGTCGCTTCCCGGGACCCTCGGCCGCGTGTGCCCGCGGCTGTGCGAGCAGGGCTGTCGGCGCTGCGACTACGACCACGAGGGGCTGGCCATCGGGGCCCTCCACCGGCACGTCACGGACCGCAACCAGGCGTCGGAGAGACCCGCCCTCCCGAGACCGGGGGAGCCCACGAGGAAGAGGGTGGCCATCGTCGGCGCGGGACCGGCCGGTCTCACCGCCGCGTTCTACCTGCAGCAGCGCGGCCACTCCTGCACCCTCTTCGACGCCCATCCCCACCCCGGGGGCATGCTGCGCTACGGCATCCCGGAGTACCGGCTGCCCCGGGCCGCCCTCGAGGCCGAGATCGAGCTCATCGAGCGGCTGGGGGCGTCGTTCCGGATGCGCACACGCTGGGGCCGAGACTTCACCCTCGACGATCTGAGGCGCGACCACGATGCGGTCTTCCTCGGCATCGGCGCCCAGCTCTCCTCTCCGCTGCGCTGCGAAGGCGAGGAGCTGGCGGTCTCGGGCATCGAGTTCCTGCGACGGCTCGCCAAGGGCGAGTCCCCGCAGGAGCTGGGCCACGACGTCGTGGTGATCGGCGGCGGGAACACGGCCATGGACAGCGCCCGGACCGCGCGACGGTTCGGCTCCGAGGTGCGCGTGCTGTATCGGCGGACACGGGCGGAGATGCCGTGTCTCATGGAGGAGGTCGAGGGCGCGGAGGAGGAGGGGGTGTCCCTCGAGTTCCTGGCGGCGCCGGTGCGGCTCGAACCACACGGCGGAGACCACGCCCTCACCCTCGTCTGCCAGCGCATGGAGCTCGGGGAGCCCGACGACTCGGGACGACGGCGTCCGGTACCCGTCCCGGGGTCGGAGTTCGAGATCGAGTGCGACACCGTGATCGCCGCGGTCGGGCAGGCCGTCGACCGGGCGTTGGCCGAGCAGGAGGGTCTGGAGCTGACCGCGTGGGGTCTGGCCGTCGACGAGAAGACACTCGCCACGAACCTGCCCGGCGTCTTCGCCGGCGGCGACGCCGTCCTGGGCGCCGACCTCGCGGTGCGCGCGGTGGCGGCGGGGCGCACCGCCGCGATCTCGATCGACCAGCACCTGGCGGGCCAGCCGGTGACGGGTCCGGAGGAGCTGGCCGCGATCGCGCTGCGCCCCGTCGACGACGAGGAGCAGGCCGCCATCTTTCGGGAGATCGAGAAGGCCGAGCGGGTCCGCACGCCCACCCTGGGCCTGGAGCAGCGTCTCACCAGCTTCGACGAGATCGACCGGGGCCTGGACGCCGATCAGGCGAGGCGCGAGGCCCTGCGCTGCCTGAGCTGCGGCTGCGCCAAGGCCGGGGGCTGCGGTCTGCGGCGGTGGGCGACCGTCTATCTGGCCGACCCCTACCGCTTCCTCGGTCGGCGACGACGGTTCGACCGGGACGACTCGCACACCGAGCTCGTCTACGAGCCGGGCAAGTGCATCATGTGCGACGCCTGCGTCCGGATCGCCGCCGAGGCCGGAGAGGAGCTCGGGGTGTCGATCGTCGGGCGTGGCTTCGACGTCACCGTGGCCGTGCCCTTCGACGCCACCATGGCCGACGGCCTCCGCCTTGCCGCCCGGCGCTGCGCCGAGGCCTGTCCCACCGGCGCCATCGCCCTTCGCTCCGGGCGCGCCTGCGATCTCGGGGGCTGCGGCGGCTGCCCGGTCGAGACCACGTAGACCCGGGGGTCAGCCCGGCGACTGACGGCCAGGAGTCCACCGGGCCACGCCCCGGCGCGGGCGGGGAGCGCCCGTCGTGGGGCGGACCGTCGAACGTGAGGTCGCGGTTTCCAGACCGGGGACCGCTCTTCCCGCATGGTGTAGACTCTCCCCCGATTCTCAGATAGCAGCTTTGCCGGTCGAGACGTTCACTGAGGGGAGCCTTCGCTCCCCGGGAGGAGTGTGTGATGAAGAGATGTGCGTGGGCCGTGGCCCTGCTTTCCGTCGCCGTGCTGGCCGCCGCGCCCACGGTGGCGGCAGACGACGCTGCCGAGCTCCAGGCCTTCGTCGAGTCCTGGGAGAAGGCGTTCAACGCCAACGAGCTGGAGAAGGTGGCGGCGATGTACGTGGAGGACGGCGCCCGGATGCCCCCCAACGCCGAGACCGCGAAGGGGAGAGACGCCATCCTCGGCCAGCTCAAGGCGTCGAGAGCCTTGATGTCCGGCGTCGAGCTCAAGTTCGAGAAGACGGTCGTGGAGGGCACCCTCGCGGCCACCCACGGCACCTACAAGATCAAGGGGCCCGACGGCTCGGTCGTCGACCACGGCAAGTGGCTTGCCGTCGGCAGGAAGGTCGACGGAGGCTGGAAGACCGTCTCGGACATCTGGAACTCGGATCGGCCCTTGCCGCAGTAGGATCGGGACCTTCGTCGTGGGGCGGCCCGGCGCGCGAGCGCCGGGCTACCCCCGCCGGCCGCGTCTACCCGAGCCCTTCCGACAGCAGCTTCAGGCCGGTGATCAGGAGGAGCCCGTAGGAGATCCGGTAGAAGAGGACGTCGTCGAGCCGGTCGTGCAGCCAGCGCCCGAGACGGATCCCGAGGGGCGCCAGGGGCAGCAGCACCAGGGAGGTCGCCAGGTTCTCGGCCCGGAGCTGGCCCAGCCAGGCGTAGGGGACGAGCTTCGTGTAGTTGATGACGGTGAAGACGATCACCGTCGTGCCGACGAAGACGGTCGGGGGGAGCTTCTGGGGCAGGAGGTAGACGGCCACCGGCGGCCCCCCGGCGTGGGCGAGGGTGCTGGTGAAGCCGCCCACCGCGCCCCAGAACGCCCCACTCCAGGCGCCCGGACGGCGGGCGGTCGGGGCCTGCCCGCGGCGGCGAGCCACACCGATCAGCCAGGGCACCGCGAACACGACCGCGATGGCCCCGACGACGACCCGCAGCCAGCGCTCGTCGAGGGTGCCGAAGGCCAGCGCGCCGGCCCCGATGCCGAGGAGGGCACCGGGCAGGAGGCGCCGGACGTTCACCCCGGAGTACTGGCCCCGATAGGCGGCCAGCGCGAAGAGGTCCATCGCGCACAGGATCGGCAGGAGGATGCCGGCCGCCTGCGCGAGGGGGATGGCCAGAGAGAGGACGGGCACCGCCACCATGCCAATGCCTCCGCCGAACCCACCCTTGCCCACGCCGACCAGGAGGACGACCGGCACCGCCAGGACGTAGAACAGCGGATCGGAGATCAAGTGCTCGCCCACCGACGGGGATACTCGCACACCGGAGTCGCGAGCGCAGGCCCAGGACCTCGAAGGGGTCAGCGGAGGGGCGCGGCCGGTGTCGGGTCGGGGGATCCCGCCCGCCGGTGGGCCCCACTCGTCTAGAATCCCGCCGACGGCCCTCCGCGCCGGGCATCTCGAACAACAGCCGCCTCGCCCGGCGGCGGCGACTACAGAGGAGGCTTTCTTCATGTCGAAGGCACAGTCGGTGTCCCCGGGAGGCGAGATCTTTCCGCTCCCCGGAGACGACGAGTACGGCCCCGAGTACGAGCGCCTGGAGCGCCTGGTCGAGGGCGCCCGCGCGCAGGGCCAGGAGATCGTCGTGGTCATGGGCGTGGGGTTCGTGGGGGCGGTGATGGCGGCCATCGTCGCCGACGCGACGGACGACGCGGGCACGCCGACCAAGTTCGTGATCGGCTGCCAGCGGCCCAGCACCCGGAGCTACTGGAAGATCCCCCTGCTCAGCCGGGGCGAGTCACCGGTCAAGGCCGAGGACCCCCAGGTGGACGTCCTGATCGAGCGCTGCGTGAAGAAGCAGAGGAACCTCGTGGCCACCTACAACTCCGACTGCCTCAAGCTCGCGGACTGCGTGGTGGTCGACGTTCAGTGCGACTACACCAAGCACGATCTCGGGAACATGCGGACGGGTCAGGCGGAGATGGCGGCCCTCGAGGCCACCCTGAAGACCATCGGCGAGAAGATGCGTCCGGAGTGCCTGGTGCTGATCGAGACCACGGTGGCGCCGGGGACCACCGAGTTCGTGGGATGGCCGATCCTCAAGAAGGCCTTCGCCGGCCGGGGCCTCGACTCCGAGCCGCTGCTCGCCCACAGCTTCGAGCGGGTGATGCCCGGGCGCGAGTACGTGTCGTCCATCCGCGACATGTGGAGGGTCTGCTCCGGCTGCAACGCCGAGGCGCGGGAGCGGGTGGAGAGGTTCCTGACCGAGGTGCTGAACACCGAGGAGTACCCGCTCACCGTCATGGATCGCCCCATCGAATCGGAGACGACCAAGATCGTCGAGAACTCCTTCCGGGCCACCACCCTCGCCTTCCTGAACGAATGGAGCCTCTTCGCCGAGCGGAACGGCGTCGACCTGATCAAGGTCGTCCGGGCCATCAGGATGCGGCCCACCCACAGCAACATGATCTTCCCCGGACCGGGGATCGGCGGCTACTGCCTCCCCAAGGACGGGGGTCTCGGCTACTGGGCCTACAAGCACCTTCTGGGCTTCGAGGACGGGGACAGCGTCTTCAGGCTCACCCCCACCGCCATCGACATCAACGACACCCGCTCCCTCCACGTGGCCGAGCTGGTCCGCGACGCGCTCCGCAACATGGGGCGCTACATCGCCGGGGCCGACGTGCTGCTGTGCGGCGCCAGCTACCGGCAGGACGTCGGGGACACGCGCTACTCGGGCTCGGAGATGGTGGTCCGGAAGCTGACGGAGATGGGGGCGGAGATGCGCGTCCACGACCCCTACGTTTCCCACTGGTACGAGCTGGAGGAGCAGGACACCTACCCGGCGCCCGGCCACTCGTGGTCGCGCTTCTTCCGCAACCAGGAGCACCTGAAGGACCTGCGGATCGAGCCGGATCTCGAGGTGGCGCTCAAGGACGCCGAGGCCCTCATCCTCGCCGTGCCCCATGCCCCCTACCTCGAGCTCGACCCGGACGACGTGGTGCGCTGGGCTGGAGGCCCCATGGCCGTCGTCGACTGCTTCGGGATTCTCGACGACGACAGGATCCGTCGCTACTTCGCGCTGGGCTGCGAGGTCAAGGCCCTCGGCCGTGGGCACGTCTCGCGGCTCAAGAAGGAGGTGCTCAAGCTGGGGCGCTGAGCGGACCGAGCCGGCGACTCTCACGGCCTGAACCAGGAGCCGACTTCATCCTTCGCCCTCCCACACGTGGCGGCTGGTCTTTCGCCCGTTGGCGTCGATCTTCCCGGGTTCGCGCTTCAGCGCGAGGCCGCGGGCACCCGAAGCCGAAGCTCGGCCCCGGGCCAGAGCGTGCCCGCATCGCAGCGGGACTCCATGAGTGTCCCCGACCTCAGTTGGTGGCTCTCAACAGCTCCGGACACACCGCACACCCGGTATTCACCCGCATGCATGAGCGGCACCGCGACCATCCCCGGCTCCTCCGGCTCTCCGTTGGCCTGGCTCCACCGGGCAAGCTCGGACAAGGGGACCCACCCGCCGTCATGGAACACCAGCGCTGTGGGAGGCCCTTCTCCCGAGAGATCACCCAATTCGAACACCAGCCGCCCACTCGGGTCGAGCTCCAGGTTCAGCGCTTCGTCGCCGGGGACAGGGCAGCCCAGGAACCGGCGGCCGACTCCGGGTGAGCTGACGTCGATCAGCACGTTCCTCGTATCCGGGACGACCTCGGCCACAAACCTACCTTCGACGTCGGTTGTGACTGGCCGCGCTCCTGTGCCCGGATAGTCCACTGGGAACACCAGGACCCGCGCCCCGGGAACGGGCACACCTTCGGCCGTCGTGATTCGGCCGGTGACCTGCGGCTGCTCGCTCACCACCAATCGGAGAGGAGAGGGCGACCCGTCCTTGCGGATTCGCACCTGCACCGCCGGAGACGACAGTTGCCGGCGCAGACCGCCGGGGGCGGGAGCGAGCGCGACCACTCGGTACTCACCGGGCACCACGCCCGTCAACGCGAACTCGCCCGTCGATTCGTCGGAGCTCGTCTCGTGGGTGCCGTGCCCTTCATCGCCCGTCTGCGGCATGGCTCTCACGAACGCTCGTTGGGGTGCGCCCTCCTCGTTCACGACCTGGCCACGGATCGACGCGTCGGGGATCTCCAGGAGAAGGCTCACGGAGCCTCCGGTCGCGTTCTCGGGTTCGACTGACCGCAGACGCCAAGTGCGCCGGGGCTCGTCGGTCGTGATGTCAGCCTCCCAGAGAGCCGCCTCGAGCTCGACGGCGGGAAAGAACCCGGCGAACCGTCCCTCGGCAGTCGTGCGGAAGGGCACTCTGACCCTCCCGTTGCTTTCGGTGATCTTCACCTCCGCGCCTTCCAGGGGTGCGGCGCCAAGTGTGACGAGGCCCGAGATGCGCATCATCTGGATCTGGAGTTCCACGTCGTCATTCCCCGGCTCGAGCTCCAGGTCGGTGCTGTACCAGATGCCCCCATCCTCCCGGGTCACTTCGAGGCGGTACTCCCCGGCGGCCAGCTCCGTTCTGTGCCAGGCGCCGTCCTCGGCGACTTCTTCATTCCAGACCGCGAACTGGCCGGGGGATCCCCGTGCCGACATGAGGCGTACGAACCAGGCGTCGCCATCGGGATGCCGAGCCGGACTCACCGCCAGGTGCAGACTGGCGGGCGGCAGGAGTACCAGCGCGCCGCGCAGGCGCGTTTCCCTTCCATCGCTGACCTCGACGTCTGTCGTCGCGCTTCCCGCTCCACGGGCTGTCGCCGCTAGTTGGTAGCGCCCAGGCGCCAGGTCGACGATCTGGAAGAACCCGTGCGCGTTCGTGGATGCTTCCGGCCTGGTGTCGTCTCGAAGCTCCAAGAAGGAGCCGCCCCCGGGTGCTCGAAGTTTGACCTTCGCCGCGCTCTTCAGCTGCAGTCCGTCGTGGGCGACTACCCAGCCCGACAGCGACGCCCCTCGCACAAGGTGTGCCAAGCCTGTCTCGAGCGTCTGGCCTTCCCCGACACTGCGGGCCCAGAAGTACGTTGGGGTGAAGGAGTCAACATGGAGCTCCAAGTCGAGGACTGTTCCGGCCGGGATCTCGCATTCCCAACGGCTACCCGGAAGGACCGGGCAGGAGACGAGTTCTCCGATGAGGCTGCGGCCCCAGGAGTCCGGGTCGGTATTTCGTCGAACTCGAAGGGTGACCTGGCGGGGCTGAGGGTCCCCCGGCGGAAGAGCGAGCTCGCCACCAACCGTCCCCAACGGCCAGAGGACCAGAGCCTCTCGCTCTGCCCGGGCGAAGCCCGCGGAGACCACCACCTCTCGAGGCCAGCACCACCGGCCATCCCGGCGGGCAGTCAACCACCAGACTCCGGGATCGAGCGTCAGGGTTGCGCCCCCCTCCGCTGCGGGCACGCTGCCGGACCGGAGGGTGTCTGAGCTGGCGGTGGCCCGCGGCTCGGCGAAGACGACGGCACCGGCAACGGGAGCTCCCGTTGGATCGACGACGTCCACCTCGACTGTCGGGGCTCCGGAAGGAGCGAGGAGCAGGGCCACCGCGGCGGCGAGGGAGATCATCGGAGGAACCTCCTACCCCTGATTCTAGAACGCTCTGTTCGCGGAGCGTGTGGACACTCGAGGAGGTACACCGCGGACGGGTTGCTCGAGTTGACGTCAGGGCATTCTGGAGACCACCCAACGATCGGCACCCACCTCGTGGCACGGCGTGGGCGGGAGACGGGGTCGTCTGGCGGCCGAGCAGCCAGGGGCACCCTGTGGAAGAATGCCGCCCGATGTGGGAGGTCGGCGACCGCCTGACGCACCGTCACAACCCGGAGCTCGGAACTGGGCGGGTCGTCTCCGTCGAGGGTCGAGCGGTCGTCGTGGAGTTCGCCGGAGGCGTCATCCTGCGGCTGGCCGCGGGCGGACCTGCGCTCAGCCGTCTCGCCGACGACGATCCGGGCCCGAGCGACGCGCGGGCCGACCTGGTGGAGCGCCTCGCCACCGGCGAGGTGGATCCGGTCGAGGACCTGGCCCTCCGCCTCGATGCGCTGCATCTGGCCGCGCTGCGCGAGGCGGACGGGCTCGGCTCCTTCCTCGGCGGACGCATCCGGCTCTTTCCCCACCAGCTTTACGCGGCGGAGCGCGCCGCCGCCGCCGATCCCGTACGCTGGCTGCTGGCCGACGAGGTGGGCCTCGGCAAGACGATCGAGGCCTGCCTGGTCCTGAGCCACCTCGTGCGGACGGGGCGCGCGGAGCGCTGCCTCGTGGTGGCGCCGGAGACCCTGACCGTGCAGTGGCTGGGCGAGCTGTGGCGGAAGTACCACCAGGTGTTCGTCCTCCTCGACGACGACCGCCTCGCCGACGTGGCGCGGGACCACGGCCCCGGCTTCAACCCCTTCGACGCCCACCCGCGCGCGGTCGTGGCCCTCGAGACGCTGGTTGCAACGGCCCGAGCTCACCGCCCGGGCCCGCGAGGCGGGCATCGACCTTCTGGTGGTGGACGAGGCCCACCGGCTGCGGCGCCCACCCGGCCACCCGGGCAGCCCCGGCCTGGCGCGCGGTGGCGCCCGATCGCCGCCGCCGGGCGGCACCTCCTGCTTCTCACCGCGATCCCCCTCGACGACGACGTGCACGGGTTCTTCCGCCTGCTCCAGCTGCTCCGCCCCGGCGACTTCCCCGAGGACGAGACCTTCGAGACCCGACTGTCTCGGCCCGAGCCCCTGCCTCCGTGCACCAGCGCCACGCGGCGGGAGGACATCGGGGGCCTGCCGCCACGCGTGGGCGTTCCGGTCGGGGGCGGGAGCGGCTGGGACGGAGCGTCTCGCCCTCGTCGAGGCGGTGCGAGAGGCCCCGGCCCCACACGCCCTCGGCCGGCGACACAAGGCCGATCGGGTGCGCCGCGCGCTGGCCTCGGGCGCGGCCCTTCGCGTCGTTCTCGAGCGCAGCGAGGAGCGGCTCTGGCGCGGCAGGCCGGCCATGCCGACAGGGTCGATCCACGCCTGGCCTGGCTCGCCGAGCACGCCCCGAGGTGGCGCGAGCGCCGGAGAGAAGACGCTGGTGTTCGTCGCCCACCGCGAGACGCTCGAGTGGGTGCGGGCCGAGCTCAGCCGCCGTGCCCAGGTGGCGACCGGCGTCTTCCACGAGGAGCTGTCCTCGGCCCGTCGCGACATCGAGGTGGCGCAGTTCCGCCTGGCCGACGGGCCCGAGCCTCCTCGTCTCGACCGAGTGCGGCGGCGAGGGGCGCAACTTCGAGTTCTGCCACCGGCTCGTCCTGTTCGACCTGCCCTGGAACCCGCTGGTGGTCGAGCAGCGCATCGGCCGGCTGGACCGAATCGGGCGACGGCTGCCGGTGGAGGTCGTGTACTTCCCCGCCCCCGAGGGCATCGACCGGGACGCGGCGCGCCTCTTCGAGGAGCTGGGGCTCTTCCGCGAGCCGCTCGCCGGCCTCGAGCCCGAGCTGGCCCGCGTGGAGGCGGCCCTGGAGATGGCGGCGCTGTCCCCTTCGGGCACACTGTCGACGAAACGCTTCGGACGCGATCGTCGACGGGGCGCGCGCCGCACAGACGCGCATCCGGGAGGCGGCATGGCGGGAGATGCACCGCGACCCCTACCGTCGCGAGATGGCGGAGGGGATCCTCGGGCGCGTCCCGCCGGAGCTCGAGGCGCTCACCGAGGAGGTGGTGGTCGCTGCCTGCGAGCGCCTCCTCCTCCACGTGGAGCCTCACTCCGGCCACGTCTTCTCCATCGAGCTGGGCAACCAGGCGCTGGTGGACAGCCTGCCCGGCGTCCCCGGCGGGTACGAGCTTCCTCGGCACCTTCGACCGCGAGGAGGCCCTGGCCGACGAGAGGATCGACTTCTTCGCCGCCGGCCACCCCCTCGTCGAGGGCGTGCTCGCTCACCTCGAGGAGTCGCCGCGGGGGCCGCGTGTCGGTCCTGCGCGTGGCGCTCGGCGCGGAGAAGGGGGTCGGCCTCCTCGCCCTCTACAAGGACGGGCCGGCGTTCGAGGCGGTGGCGCTGGACGCCGCCGGTCGCCCCCGCTCCGACTGGGCGGAGGCCCTGGCCCGGAGGCCACTCCGCACACGGCGGGTCCCCGCGGGTCTGCTGCGCGAGCCCGGCTGGGAGACGGCCATCCGCCGCCTGGCCGCGGGACTCGATCCCGGGCGACGCCCGGTCGCCCTGGCCGCGGTCGTCGTCGGCCCCTGAGTCATCTGTCTCGCAGGGTGGATCGGCCGTAGCGGATCCGGGTGTTGACGACCCCGAGCTCCACCCGGCGGTTCTTGGCGCGAGCCTCATCCGAGGTCCCCGGCACCAGCGGGAGGGTCTTCCCGTGCCCCTCGACGCTGAAGATCTCCGGGGGCAGACCGGACTCGACGAGGTAATCCCGCACCGCCTGCGCCCGCCGCTCGGAGAGCTTCTGGTTGTACTCCTGCGTCCCCACGTCGTCGGTGTGACCGTTCACGGAGATCGTGTAGTCCCTGGAGGTGAGGAGGATGCCGGCGACGCGGCTGAGGAGCTCCCGATCCTCCGGTCGCAGCTCCGCCTTGTCGAACTCGAACTTGAGGTGGTCGCTCCCGAGGCTCATCACGAGGCCGAGGGCGGTGCGTCGGGTCTCCGCGATCTGGCCGAGGGCCTGGTCCAGGCGATCGATCTCGGCCTCGGCCTGCTTGCGGATGCGCGCCGCCTCCGCCTCCGCCCGCGCCTTTGCCTCGCGGGCGCTCGTGGTCTCGTCCCGGGCCGCGTCCGCCTCCTCCAGGGCGTCGGCGGTCACGGACTCGGCGATGAGCCGGCCCTCCGCGGCCGTCCGGGCCACCGCCTCGGCGCTGTCCGCCCGCGCGATGGCCCGGCGCGAGATCTCCCCCGCGTCCTGAGCGCGGGAGGCCAGCTCGGCGACCTGCTCGTCCACCGCCTCGAGACGCCCCAGGATGCGGTATCCCAGAAGGCCCACTCCGACGAAGAGGACGATGAGGACGGCGAGGAGCACGACGAAGGGCGTCCGGCTGGCGGGCGGGGGAGCCGCCACCGGCTGGGGCGGGGGAGGGGTCGAGTGCGGGGCTTCAGCCATAACCCCAGCCTAGGCCAAATCGGAAGGGACTTCACGTGATGATGGACACCCCGGCCCTCGTCCTCCACGTGAGTCCCGGGGCCCGAGCTCGAAGCCCTCAGGGGTCCGGCCACTCTGCGCTACAATGCCGCGAGCGATCTGATGCCTGACGAAACCACCGCCGGTGTGCCGGCGCCCGGAGGCTTGCTGCCTGTGGGTCCGGACCGCACCTGGCGGTGGCGATGAGCGTCTCCCGCCCGAGCTCGCTGGTTCGGATCTTCCTCCTCTCCGCTGAAGTCCTCTTCCTGGAGATGCTCCTGATCCGGTGGATCGGCACGGAGGTGCGGGTCTTCTCCTACCTACAGAACGGAGTCCTCGTCGCCGCCTTTCTCGGTCTCGGCCTCGGTGCTCGGCAGGCCCGGGACGCCGTCCGGGTCCTGCCGGCATCCCTGGCCCTGATCCTGCTGGCCCTCTTCGTGCGGGACCCCTTCGGCTGGGACCTGGGAGAGGCACTGACCCACGGTCTGACCGCGTTCCAGGACTCGGTGGTCTGGGCCGCGGGGAGCTGGCGCAACCTCGCGCAGGCGGTTCGCACGGCCCTGGTGGCGTTCGCGCTCAGCGCGACGATGGCGATGCTCTGGGCCATCGTCGTCATCTTTCGTCCGCTCGGCCAGTGGCTGGGCCGCTGGATGGACGACGAGCCCCGGCCCATCCTCGCCTACTCCGCCAACGTCCTCGGCAGCGTTCTGGGCATTGCCCTGTTCGCCGCCCTGACCGGCATTCAGACGCCACCATGGCTCTGGCTGGCGGTGGGCGTGCCCGGCCTCGCCATTCTGGCTCCCCTCGCCCAGGACTCGCGCATCGCGCGTCTCGTCGCCGGCGCCCTGGTGCTCGTCTTGCCGCTGTTGGCCTACGTGTCTTCTTCCTCGGAGGCCACGACCCGCACCGTCTGGTCGCCCTATCAGAAGCTCATGCTCCGGAACTGGGTGCAGCCCCTTCCCGGCGGCACCTCTCTCGACTGCGGGCGGGAGATCCTGGTGAACGGCGTGTTCCACCAGGGGCTCGTGGATCTCGACCCTTCGCACCAGGCCGCCGATCCCACGCGCTTCCCTCCCGCCGAGGTCGGGACCTCCCACTACCTGGTTCCCTACTCGTTTCTTCCCACCCCCAAGCGGGTTCTCGTCGCCGGAGCCGGAACCGGCAACGACGTGGCGGCCGCTCTGCGGGCGGGAGCGGAGTCGGTGGTGGCGGTCGAGATCGACCCGGCAATTGCGGCCTGGGGACGCAGCGAGCATCCGAATCGGCCGTACGCCTCCGAACGCGTGAAGGTGAGCGTGGGAGACGCCCGGACTTACTTCCGTCGTGGGGAGGCGGGGACCTTCGACATCGTGTGGCTGGGCTTCCTGGACTCCCACACCAACCCTTCGGCGTACACGAACATCCGCCTCGACCACTTCGTCTACACCCGCGAGAGCTTCGCGGACATCCGCCGGCTGCTCACCCCGGACGGAGCGGTGGTTCTCTACTTCTGGAGCGAGGCGCCGTGGGTCGGGGACCGTCTGGCTCGCCTGCTGCGCGACGCGTTCGGGGAGGAGCCGGTGAGCCTCGCCGTGCCCGCCTCCTCCGGCTGCCTCGGCCATGGGGGTCTCCTCCTGATCGGGGGGAGTCCCGCCACTCTGGGCGCGGTGCGGCAGAGGATCGCCTCCGATCCCACCCTGGCCGCCCTGCGCGTCACGTGGCGGTGGCCGATGAAGACGGCGGCGACCACCGACGACTGGCCGTACCTCTACCTCCCCAGCCCCACCATTCCCACCTATCACCTCTTCGTGGGAGCGGGATGCCTGGTCCTGGGCATGATGCTTCGGCGGCGGCTCTTCCGGCCCGGTGAGCCGGTGGACGCGCCCATGATGCTGCTGGGAGCCGGGTTCATGCTGCTGGAGGTGGCGGGGGTCAGCCGGGCCGCGCTCCTCTACGGGACCACGTGGACGGTGAACGCGTACGTCGTGGGGGCGATCCTCTGCATGGTGCTCGTCGCGAACTCCGTCGCCGCCCGCTGGGAGGTACGCCCGGAAGGCTGGCCCTTCGCGGGCCTTTTCGCCAGCCTGCTCGCCGTGGCCCTCGTTCCCACTGGCTGGATCGTCTCCCTGCCCGACCTCACGCGGATCTTCGTGGGCGCCGCCTTCCTGACCCTGCCGGTGTTCTTCTCCGGACTGGTCTTCATCGGGCTCTGGGCGCGCTCCGAGCGACGCGATCTCGCCTTCGGCAGCAACATCCTCGGGGCCCTCCTGGGGGGGCTGGCGAGCCTTCTCTCGATGCTCATCGGCTTCCGCAGCCTGATGTTCCTGGCGATGGCCATCTACCTCGGCGCCCTCTTCATGGTCGGAAGGGGCGGACGACGAGCGGGCCTGATAGTGTCTCGTCACTGAAGTCGAGTACACAAGGCTCTCAGCGCGGCCAAGGGGCTCGGCGGGCGGGGACCCCGGCGAGGACCCTGCTTCACTTCGAAGCTTGCGGGCCCGCAGGTGGGGTGCACGCCGAGCCCCCGAAGCGACACGGGCCGTGAAGTAGACACGACTTCAGTGACGGAAAACGAGACGAGGTCGGCAGCGGCGAGGTCTCAAACGACCGCAGGCCCGCCGCCGCCCCTCGGGGCGGCACGCGGACCTGCGGGGTTTCCGGCTCGCAGCATCTGAGCTCTACAGCGTGGACGACTCCTCCTTGCGATCCTCTTCGGGCAGCTCGCCGTCGACCCGGAGCTCGTTCTTCACGGTGAACGATGGGGTGCTGAGGGCGATGGTCCCGAGAATGGCTCTATCCACGGGGCTGTTCACCCAGCCCGCCAGGGTGACGTGTCCCCGGTCCACCAGGATGCGGATTGGAGGGTGGGCCCGATTCGAGTACTGCGCGAAGCGCGGGTCCCCGTAGATCCGTCGAGCCAGGGAATACCTCAGCTCGGTGTCGAACCGCGAGAACGACTGGACGGCGATGTCGTTCTGGATCGAGCGCACGCCCGGCACCCGAGCCACGCGACTCTCGATCACGTCCTTCTTGTGGGGCTGGTCGACCGACCCCAGGAGGACGATGGCGCCGTCGTTCACGCCGAACTCCACGTAGTCGAACACGTCGTAGTAGGGGTATCGCAGGACGGCATCGCGCACGCCCTCGACGATCTCGCCGTCCTTCACCGGCTCCTCGATGTGCACCTCGATCTGGTTGCGGACGACCTTCGCATCCTTGCGGGCCTGCTTCTCCGCCTCTCGGCTCGCGGGGAGGCTGGTGGCGACACCGGTCAGGGTGACCTCACCGTCCCGGACGTCGACGCGCACGTCGGCGGCCCGCTCGAGGCCCTTCTTCTGGAGGCGCGCCTCGATGGCGTCGCGGATCTCGGCGTCGTCCGCGGCCAGGGCCGGCGGGCCCGAAGCCAGGACTGCCAGCACCGCCAGGACGGCGGCTCCAAGCAGATGGTTGTGGTGTCTCATGGTTCCTCCCCGGCGACCCCTCGATGACCCCCGCGCAGGGTCGCCTCACCAGGAAGAACGCCGGCGCGACGCGCACGGTTCGGGGGCGCCGGCCTGAAGTGACCTCGATTGACAGGGTTTGCCGGAACGAGACGAGGCTCACGTCTGTTGACGAGGGCCCGGGGGAGCCCTGCGCCCGCGCCGGCATCCCGTGAGGCTCCCTTGCGTTATGCTGCCTGTCCCATGTCGCGCCTGGCTCTTCTCGCCCTGATCGTCGCCGTGGCCGGCGCCGACTCGGCCCTCGCCCACAACTTCGCCTTCACCGACGTGAGCCTCGAGCTGCGGGAAGACGGCAGGTACGTCGTCGACGTCACCTGCGACCTCGACGCCCTCGCGCTGGGGGTGCCCTCGACCGCCGACTCCGCCGCCCTCGCCGCGCAGATCGTGGCCCTCGACCCCGCCGCCCGAGAGGAGCTCGTGGAGCGACTCGTGGAGCTGCTGAAGCGCCGACTCCGGGTGCGCTTCGACGGCGAGCCGGACGACTTCGAGGTGAGCCTGCCCGCCCGCGGGCAGCCGCCGCCCCAGGGTCTCCCCCCCACCGCCCTCGGCCTCGTGGCCCGTCTCACGGGCCGCGCCCCGCCCGGTGCGCGCGACCTCACATTCTTCGCCTCCCGCGCGTTTCCCCCCGTGCGCCTCGCCGTGACCCGCGCGGGCGAGGGCACCGGACCCGTGGAGGTCCTGGCGCCGGGAGCCGAGAGCTGGCCCGTCCCCCTCGCCGGGCCGCGCCCGACCGCCGGCCGGCTCGAGACCCTGCGCCGCTTCGTGCTCCTGGGCGTGAGCCACATCCTGCCCTGGGGCCTCGACCACGTCCTCTTCGTGCTGGGGCTGGCGCTGCTCAGCCCGCGGCTCGCTCCCCTGCTCGCGCAGGTCACCGCGTTCACGGTCGCCCACACCCTGACCCTGGCGCTTTCGAGCTACGGCGTGGTGCGCCTGTCGCCGCGGGTCGTGGAGCCGCTCATCGCCCTCTCGATCGTGTACGTGGCCGTGGAGAACGTGGTCTCGCCGAAGCTGCGCACCTCCCGGGTCGTGCTGGTCTTCGCCTTCGGACTCCTGCACGGGCTCGGCTTCGCCGGGGTGCTGGGGGAGATCGGGCTTCCGGAGGGCCAACGCCTGACCGCGCTGCTCGGCTTCAACGTCGGCGTCGAGCTGGGACAGCTCGCGGTGATCGCCCTCGCCGCCGCCGCGCTCTGGGCGTGGGCGAAGCTGGGGGGGCACCGCACGACGCTGGTGCGCCCGGCCTCGCTGGTGATCGCCACCGTGGGTCTCTTCTGGTTCGTGCAGCGGATCGTCGCCCCCTGAGACACCGGACCAGGGGATCGTGGCCGAGCTGAAGCCCCGGCCGGAGGCCCCGACGATGATGAGGAAGATCCCGGCTCGGGGAGCGCCGATCACCACCCATGCACGGCGGGTGAACCCGGGGCCGGCCCCGTCACCGGCGACCGGACGCGACCCCTCTCTCCATGCAGTTGGCGTAGTAGGTCACGGTGGCCGGCCAGTCCGAGAAGACCCCGATCACCCCCACCTCGCGGACGAGCGCGTCCAGGACCACGAAGACGTCGCCGTCGTCGTGGATCAGGTCGCCGACGAGCTCGTAGCCCCAGCCCTCTCCCGTGGAGGACGGTCCCACGCGCTCGAGGCTCCAGGCGATGATGTCCAGCCCCGCCGCCCTCGCGCGCCGGGCGTAGGTCGAGGGGACCATCCTGCCTTCCTCCCTGTTCAGAAGCATCCAGATGGGCGGCGCGATGATCCTCACGCCCCGCGCGGCGAGATCCTCCATGCCGGGATCCCAGGTCGACGGGTCGGAGGGGTCGAAGCCCGGTACCCGCTGACGGCCTTCGAGGTAGACGGCCTGCTTGCCGAAGCCCGGCTCGTGGTCGATCCAGTAGAGGACGTCAGCCAGGTTGAAGGACTGGGCCCAGACCCGGTCCACCGGGACACCTGCGGTCTTGTACTCGTCGACGAGCTTCTGGGCGTAGGCCTCCCGGGTGAGACCCCGGAAGGGCATGGGGACGGCGGGGGCCTTCAGCTCCGGCGTCATCTGGACCCCGAGACCCTGGAAGAGAGCGATGCTCTCGGCGTGGGTCATCAAGGTGCCGCCGTCGGGCGGTGCGACGAACTCGGGCTCCTCGAGAGGCGGCCCACCACCCGGAACGGGGCTCAGGTACTCCTCCACGGTCTGCGCACCGGGGTTCCACCGGTCCCTCCGGCCCTCGAGCGACTTGAACTCCTCGAGAGTGAGGTCGCTGGTGCAGCAGCGGGCGGAGGCGGGCGTCTGGACGACGCCGTCGGCTCCGAGCCGCGCCGGGGCGAAGGGCTCCGCACATCTCGCGGCGAGCGGGGTCTCGAGGATGTTGGTGGTCGTGTGCAGGTCGCACTGGGAGTGGCGGCACACCAGCTCCAGGTCCCGCGTGAAGGTCACGTCGCACTCCAGGATTCCGGCACCCATCCGCGCCGCGGCCTCGTAGGACTCCCGGGTGTGCTCGGGGTAGAGCAGGGGCGCTCCCCGGTGGGCGATGGAGAGCTGGGTGGGGCGGAGCTCGGCCGCCGGACACCCTTCGAGGGCGGCCTTGAGGGGGCCTTCGGCCATCTGCCGGACCAGGTCGAGGGGACGGCGGCCGATCTCGACCTCCCGGTCCGGCCCCGACCCCGCGTCCGCGGGCGCGGCCCACGGGCCCGGGGGGAGCGCGGCGAGGACCACGACGGCCACGAGTCTCTTCACGGGTCACACCTCCTCTGCTCACACGTCTCGGGCTCATTTTCGCCCCTCCGGGCAGAGTCGGACTTGAAACCTCCACCCCGCGGCACATAGGATGCTAGGAATCGACTCAATCTCAAGGGAGTCTCACACGATGACACGACGATCGATCGTCGGCGTCGCCCTCGGCGCGGTGACGCTTGCGCTGGGCCTGGCGGGGCCTGCCGCTGCCGAGGACTGGCCGAGCTGGCGCGGGCCGCACCGCGACGGCACCTCCGACGAGACCGGACTCGTCTCGAGCTGGTCGCAGAGCGGAGAGAACCTCATCTGGAAGGCGGAGCTCACCACCCGCGCCACGCCCATCGTCTTCGACGGGAGGGCCTGCGTGAGCGGCCGGGTCGGACGGGACAAGCTCATGCAGGAGCTCGTGGCCTGCTTCGACGCCGGCACCGGCGGGAAGCTCTGGGAGCGGCGGTTCCCGGTCTACAACACGACCGTCCCCTTCAGCCGGGTGGGCTGGGCGAGCCTCGCCGGCGACCCGGAGACAGGGTACGTCTACGCCCAGAACGTGGACGGGCACTTCCTCGCCTTCGACCGCGAGGGGGAGATCGTCTGGCAGCACCGGCTCGGCGAGGACTTCGGCCGGGCCTCCGGCTTCGGCGGGCGCACCCTCATCCCCGTCGTCGACGGGGACCGGGTGATCATCGGCATCGTGGGCGCGGGCTGGGGCGACAACGCCGCCCCCCGACACCGCTACATGGCCTTCGACAAGCGGACGGGCAAGGTGCTCTGGGTCTCGACCCCGGCCCAGGTCATGATCGAAGACTTCAACAACAACGGCAGCCCGACGGTGGCCAACATCGACGGCCGCCGGACGGTCGTTGGGGCCGGCGCCGACGGCTGGGTGCACGCGATCGACGCCGGGACCGGCGAGCCGCTCTGGCTCTTCCACCTGAGCCAGCGGGGCCTCCAAGTCCCGGTCCTGGTGGAGGGAGACACCGTCTACGCCGCCCAGAGCGAGGAGAACGTCGACACCCCGGGGGTGATGGGCCGGGTGGTGGCCCTCGACGGGACCGGCCGGGGCGACATCACGGAGACCGGCGAGGTCTGGCGCACCAACGGCCTGGGGGTCGGTTTCGCCTCCCCCACCGGGGTGGGCGGGCGTCTCTACGTGCTGAGCAACTCCGCGGACCTCCACGCCCTCGACATGAAGACCGGCGCGCCCGCCTGGTCGATGAACATCGGGAACATCGGGCGCGCGGCGGTGACGTACGCAGACGGGAAGCTCTTCGCCACCGAGCAGAACGGCCACGTCTTCATCCTCGAGCCGGGGCCCGAGGGGGCGAAGGTCCTCGACGAGGAGTACATCGAGATGCCGGAGGGCCGCTTCGCGGAGATCTGGGGCTCGGTGGCCATCGCCTACGGCCGTCTCTACTTCACCGCCGAGGACGGGCTCTACTGCCTCGGGAAGAAGGACGCCCCGTTCGAGCCCACTCCGAGCCCGGCCGAGCCCGGGCCTCAGCCCGCAGCGGCGGACGCGACGCCGGCGGCGCTGCGGGTGGTGCCGGCCGAGGTGACCGGCACCACCGCGGAGCCGGTGCGCTTCGAGGCCTGGCTCTTCGACGACAAGGGGCGTTTCATCCGCAAGGAGAAGGCCGAGTGGACCCTCGAAGGGCTCGCCGGCTCGATCTCCGCTGACGGGACGCTCTCCGCGCCCGGGGGCACGACGGCCGGGAAGGTGAAGGCGTCCGTCGGAGACCTGACCGCGTCGGCGCAGGTGCGCCTCTTCGGCCCGCTGCCCTGGACCTTCGACTTCGACGACGGGGCCATCCCGCGCCACTGGATCGGCGCGGGACGGCGCTTCGACGTGGCCGAGCGCGGGGGCGGCCAGCGGCTCCACAAGCCGCCCCTCGAGACCGGTCTCTCGCGCTCGTCGGTGTTCGTCGGGCCGTCGGACATGAAGGGCTACACGGTGGAGGCCGACCTGCTGGGCACGCGCAAGGGCCGGCGCATGCCCGACATGGGGGTGATCAACCAGGGCTACACCCTCGACGTGATGGGGCGTCACCAGAAGCTGCAGATCCGAACGTGGGCCGCGCACCTGGAGAAGTCCGTCGACGTTCCGTTCGAGGTCGAGGCCGACACCTGGTACCGCGCGAAGCTGCGCGTGGACGTGGAGGGTGACAAGGGTACGGTCCGGGGCAAGGTCTGGAAGAAGGGAGACCCCGAGCCCGGGGAGTGGTCGATCACCTACGAGGACCCGATCGTGGTCCAAGAGGGCGCCCCCGGCGTCTACGGAGACTCGCCGATCGACATCTACTACGACAACGTCACAGTGAAGGTGAACGAATGACCCGCAAGCCCCTCGCTCTCGCCCTGCTCCTCGCCGGCGGCGCTGCCGTCGCCCTGCTCGCCGACCCCGCGGCCGTCGAGCGGGCCATGTTCGGGGGGAGCTTCGTCCGCAACATGGTCTCCGACGAGACGGGTCTCCCCGCCGACTGGGACGTCAAGACCGGGAAGAACGTGAAGTGGTGGGCCGACGTGGGCTCGCAGGCCTACGCGGGGCCGGTCCTGGCCGGGGGCAAGCTCTTCGTCGGCACCAACAACGACGGCCTGCGCGTCGCGGAGGAGCCCGACGACCGGGGCGTGGTGATGGCCTTCGCCGAGGCGGACGGGGCGTTCCTGTGGCAGAAGAGCCACGAGAAGCTGGCCGCGGGGCGGATCCACGACTGGCCCCAGCAGGGAGTCTGCTCCACGCCGGCCATCGAGGGCGACCGCCTCTGGTACACCTCGAACCGCGCCACCATGGTGTGCCTGAAGACCGACGGCAGCCCGGTGTGGGAGTACGACATGATGGCGGAGCTGGACGTCTTCCCCCACAACCTGGCGGTGAGCTCCCCCCTGGTGGTGGACGGCGTCCTCTACGCCACCACCGGCAATGGCGTCGACGAGGGTCACGTGAACGTCCCGGTGCCCATGGCTCCGAGCTTCATCGCCCTGAACGCGGACACCGGTGAGCTCCTGTGGGAGAACGCGCTGCCCGGTGAGAACATCCTCCACGGCACGTGGTCGAACCCCGCCTACGGCGTCATCAAGGGCCGGGCCCAGGTGATCTTCCCGGGGGGCGACGGCTGGGTCTACAGCCTGGAGCCGAAGACCGGCGAGGTGCTCTGGAAGTTCGATGCGAACCCCAAGGACTCCGAGTGGGTCCTGGGCGGGCGCGGCACCCGGAACAACCTGATCGCCACCCCGGTGATCTGGGAGGACAAGGTCTACATCGGGGTGGGCCAGGACCCGGAGCACGGCGAGGGCGTGGGGAACTTCTGGGCCATCGACGCCACCCTCGAGGGTGACATCACCGAGACCGGCAAGGTCTGGCACCGCGGGGGCGAGGACTTCTACCGGACCATCTCGACCGTGGCCATCCAGGACGGGATCGTCTACGCGTCCGACCTCTCGGGGTTCCTGTACGCGCTCGACGCCCACACCGGCGAGCACTACTGGACCCACGACCTGCTGGCCGCGGTCTGGGGCTCGCCCTTCGTGGCCGACGGGCGAGTCTACATCGGCGACGAGGACGGCGACGTGGCCATCCTCAAGGCCGGAAGGACCAAGGAGCTCATCGCGGAGCCGAACATGGGCGTCTCCGTCTACTCGACCCCGGTGGCCAGGGACGGGGTGCTGTACGTCCTCGGGCGCAACCGGGTCTTCGCACTGCAGGAGGGTGCGAGCGGCCCGCCCTCGACGCGTCGTCAATCCGGGCAGTAGCGCGAGGGATGCTCAAACCAGGAGACGTCGCGCCGGATTTCGCGATCGGAGAGCGGACGCTCCACGAGATGCTCCGCAAGCGCAAGGTCGTCGTCTTCTTCTTCCCCAAGGCCTTCACCAAGGGCTGAACCCAGGAGGCCGGCGAGTTTCGTCGGGAATACGAGAAGTTCCAGGAGGCGGGCGCAGACGTCGTGGGCGTGAACGTGGACCCCCAGGAGGCCAACGACCGCTTCCGTGAGAGCCTGGGCCTCCCCTTCCCCCTGGTGGGCGACCCCGCGGGGACGATCCTGAGGGCCTACAAGGTGCGCTGGCCCATCATCGGGATCGCCAAGCGGGTGACCTACGTCGTCGGAGGCAATGGGAAGGTCCTGTCGGCCTATCGCAACGAGCGCGACATGACCGCCCACGCCGCCCAGGCCTGCGCGTTCGTGAGCGGTGTCGGAGCCCGGTGATCGGGCAGACCCTCGGGCACTACCGCGTCACCGCCACCATCGGCGGCCTGGCTATCCGCGCGGACATTCGACCCCGTGGAGGTCAGCAACCCGTGTGATCGCCCACGGGCAGAAGCTCGTGTACTCGAGTGCCACCACTGGACGGGTTCCGCTGATCGCGGTATCGTCAGCTCAAGTCGCTTGCACAAACCAGGGAGGGGCCGGCACGGAACCGGGGGCGTCGCCTCGCGGGCGGACCGCGGACACTCGTGCCGGGCGAGGAGGAGAGAATGATCAGGATGTTCGTCCGTGACGTCGTCGGCTCGCCCCGCCTCAAGGAGGTCATGGTCGCAGCAGGCGTAGCCGGCGAGCCCACCATCTGGTTCACCAGCCCGGTCTGAGAGGAGGAGATCCCATGAAGACGCTCAGCCGACACGTCGCCCTGATGAGCGCCCTCGCCCTTGCGGGGTGCGCGGCCGAGGCCCCGCCGCCCGTGGAGCCGCCCGACACCCGCGCCGCGGACGAGGCTGCCATCCACTCCGCGGTCCAGGAGTGGTCTGCCGCCGCGCAGGCAAAGGACGCAGAGACGTTCGCCTCGTTCTACACCGAGGACGGCATCCTCATGGTGGAGAGCGGCCCCGACGTCCACGGGATCGCGGCCCTCCGCGAGGGGTTCGAAGGCATGATGCAGGACCCCCACTTCTCCCTCTCCTTCGCCGCCGACAACGTCGTGGTGGCGCGGTCGGGAGACCTGGCCTACGAGACCGGCTCGTACACCCTGACCCTGAGCGACCCGGAGGGGAACCCCACCACTCAGAGGGGGCACTACGTCGACGTCTGGAAGAAGGACGCCGACGGCACCTGGAAGGTCGCGGTGGACGCCCCCGTCTCCGACCCGCCGGAGGAGTAGCCTCACCCTGATCGGCCAGACCCTCGCCCACTACCGGATCACCGCCGCCCTCGGCGCCGGTGGCATGGGAGAGGTCTATCGCGCCACCGACACGAAGCTCGGTCGTGACGTGGCCATCAAGGCGCTCCCGGGAGAGGTGGCGCAGGACCCCGAGCGTCTCGCACGCTTCCGGCGCGAGGCCCAGGTCCTGGCCGCCCTCAATCACCCCAACGTCGCGGCCATCCACGGCCTCGAGGAGGCCGGAGGGCAGTCGTTCCTCGTCCTCGAGCTCGTGGAGGGCGAGGACCTCTCGGAGCGGCTGAAGCGCGGGCCGATTCCCGTGGACGAGGCGTTCGACGTCGCGCGCCAGATCGCGGAGGCGCTCGAGGCCGCCCATGAGAAAGGCATCGTCCACCGCGACCTCAAGCCCGCCAACGTGAAGCTCACCCCGGAAGGCAAGGCGAAGGTCCTCGACTTCGGGCTCGCCACGGCCTACGCGGCGGAGGCGGCGTCGGGTTCGTCTTCCGACCTGTCGCAGTCCCCGACCCTGGCGCACACCGGGACCGCCGCCGGCCTGATCCTGGGCACCGCCGCCTACATGTCTCCGGAGCAGGCGCGCGGCCGAAGGGCGGACAAGCGGGCCGACATCTGGGCCTTCGGGGTCGTCCTGTTCGAGATGCTGAGCGGACGGCGCCTGTTCGAAGGGGAGACCGTCTCGGACATCCTGGCCTCGTTGATCAAGGACGAGCCGGACTGGGGCGCCCTGCCCGCGGGAACGCCGCCCCGGACCGTTGCCGTGCTGCGGCGCTGCCTGGCCAAGGACCCCGGAGCCCGCCTGCACGACGTGGCGGACGCGCGCCTCCTCCTCGAGGACGCCGCGCTCGAGGCGCCCACGCCGGTTGCTTCGGATTCGGCGTCGCCGGCACTGCGCCCGCGCGAGCGCCTGGCGTGGGGGGCCGCCGCGGTCGGTCTCGGGGTGGCGGCCGCCGCGATGTGGTGGCGCCCTCAGGCCCCTCCACCGACGCCGCCGCTCACCCGCTTCACCGTGGCCTTCTCCCAGGAGGGGTCCCTCGCCTTCGCCGACATGCCGATCCCGGCTCTTTCCCCCGATGGTCTCTCTCTGGCCTTTGCCGCCATCGAGCCCGTCCCCGGCGGCCTCGAGCAGCGCAACGGATTCCTGACCGTGCTCGACCGCACCGGCGAAGGCCGACGGTTGCCCCTCCCGCCGGGTGGTCTCCACCACCCCCGGTTCTCGCCGGATGGGACCCAGCTGGCCTACGTGGTGGGAGCAGGGTCCTCCGGCGCCGGAGGAGACATCTGGGTCTACTCACTCGTCACCGAGGGCCTGACCCGCCTGACCTTCGGCGGGCAGGCCGCCTACCCGCTCTGGACCCCGGACAGCCGCTCCGTGGCCTTCAACGACTCGAGCGCGGGGGCCATCGTCATGAAGGGGGCGGACGGAAGCGGGTCGGTGGAGGCCCACACCCCGAGCGACCCCACCCCGCTGCTCGCCGATTCCTGGAGTCCCGATGGACGCGTCCTCTCCTACACGCGCCTGGGGCCCTCCAGCGACGTCTACCTCATCGAGCCGGGGGGAGAGCCACGGCTGTTCGAGCGGGACGCGAGCGGAGCGGTCATCTCGCCGGATGGCCGCTGGATCGCCTACGCGCAGCCGGCGAGCGGCCGATCGAACGTCTTCGTGAGGCCGGTCGACGGTGAGGGAAAGTGGCAGGTCTCGCCGGAAGTGGGCGGCTACCCCCGTTGGCGAGGCGACGGTCGGGAGCTCTTCTACATCGCGCAGCTGACGCCGGGGCGACCGTTGATGGCGGTGGACGTGCCGCCGGGCGAGACCTTCCAGGCGGGACCGCCCCGCAAGCTGTTCGGTGACCTGCCCGCCTACCGCTACCTCACCTCCACCGCTCCCATGGTGAACTGGGACGCGGCCCCGTCGGGGGACGCCTTCGTCTTCGTGGAGCTGGACCGCGACGAGACCGAGACCTCCCGAATCGAGGTCGCCCTGGGCTGGGCGCAGCACACCGCCCGGCGGACGGTCGCAGAGCCGGACCCGGGCGGGTGACTCCGTCCGTCCACGGGGTTGGGTGCGCGCGCTGGCTGAGAGACCCGACCCTGCCCGTCCGGACCCCGATCGATTAGACTGGCCGGGTACTCTTCCACAGGAGGCCTCCGTGAACGGACCCCTCGATCGACGGGAGTTTCTCAAGGGCTCGCTGGCGGCCGCGGGCGGGACCGCGGCGGCGCTCGGGGGCGCCAGGCGCGTGGGCGCGTCGGGGAGCGACTCGCCGTCCGAGGGCGAATGGCGCAACCGGCAGGCCGGCATGAGGTACCGCCGCCTCGGACGCACCGGCTTCATGGTCTCGGAGATCGTCCAGGGCGGCGACCCCGTCTCCCCGGACAACCGCCGGCACGTGGAGATGGCGGTGGAGCGCGGCCTCAACTACCTCGACACCGCTCCCGTGTACGCGGGCGGAAAGAGCGAGCCGGGTTACGCCGAGGTCCTCCGGGCCGTCGGACGGGACCGGGTCTTCCTCACCACCAAGGTGAGCGCCCTCGGAGGGACGCGGAACCGGGCCTACCAGGAGATCTTCGCCGGGCTGATCCGGGCCGAGCAGGAGTCCGTCCTGAAGGAGGTCGCCGAAGATCTGCGGGAGCGCGACGCCACGCTCCCCTCCTACATGGGCAACTACTTCGACGGCCAGCTCCAGGAGATCGAGACCGACGCCCTCTCCGACGTCCTGGAGCGCCGGTACCCCGGGAGGATCGACGCCCGCGCCACCTACGCGGAGACCATGGTCCGGTCGGTGGAGGAGAGCCTCCGCCGCCTGAAGACCGACCACGTCGACATCCTGATGTGCCCCCACGGAGCGTCCTCGTACGCGGAGACCCAGATCCCCGAGGTCCACGAGACCTTCGAGAGGCTGCGCCAGGAGGGCAAGGTGCGCGCCCTGGGGGTCTCGGCCCACAACGACCCGGCCGGTGTCCTGCGCGGGGCGATCGCGAGCGGCGTCTACTCCGCGGCCATGGTCGCCTACAACCTGGTCAACCACGCCCGCGTCGCGCCCGCGCTCGAGGAGGCGAAGAAGGCGGACTTCGGCGTGATCGCCATGAAGGTGGCCCAGGCCATGTTCGAGCCCAACCGCGACGCGACGCCGCGACCGGAGAGGGTGGCCGTCCTCGACAAGACCGTCCCCGGAGAGCTCAACACCTTCCAGAAGGCGTACCGCTTCGGGCTCTCCAACCCGAACCTCTCCGCCGTCATCTCCAACATGGTCGACGAGAAGCAGGTGAGCGAGAACCTGGCGGTGATCGAGGCCTGACGCCGCACGGTGAGATCCTGCTATACTCGTATAGCAGGAGGTCGAGATGTTGGCGATCCGTCTCCCCAAGGACATCGAGGCGCGGCTAGAGCGACTGGCCCGCAAGACCGGACGCAGCAAGAGCCACTACGCCCGCGAGGCCATCCTCGAGTACGTGGAGGATCTGGAGGACTTCTACCTGGCCGAGGACCGGATCAAGCGTCTTCGAGACGCCCACACGATCCCCCTGGACGATCTGATCCGCGAGCATGGCCTGGCGGATTGAGTTTCTACCCCAGGCCGCGCGCGAGCTCGGCAGGATCGACAAGGCCGACCGACAGAGAATCCTCCGCTTCCTGCGCGATCGGCTGGCCCCTCGTGAGGACCCGCGCAGCCTGGGTGAGGCGCTTCGCGGTCCAGATCTCGGGAAGTACTGGAAGTACCGTCTCGGGCCCTACCGGATCATCTGCGACATCCGCGATGACAGGATCCTGATCCTGGTCGTCCGAATCGGCCACCGCCGCGAGGTGTATCGCTAGCCCGCGCCCGAACCGGTCTAGAGAGAGACCACCTCCTCATCAAGTCGCCCTGCCTCTGCCTGCCGGAAGTCTGAAGCCCCAGCCGAGCCTGACTCCCTCCGCCCGGTGTGGAGGCGGGACGGGAGCGCGGACGCTACAAGCCGACGATACGGATCGAGCCGTCGCCCGTGTGGATCCGAAGCGGTGGTCCACCAGGACCGAGCGTCCCCCTCACCGCCGATTCGCTGAGCCTGCCGCTCACCGTGAAGGGGCGGTCCACGTCGATCCGGCCGTCCCCGGTGTGGGCGTCGAGCTCGGCACCCAGATCCTCCGGCAGACGAAGGGTGATGCTCCCGTCGCCGCTGCGGAGCGACCAGGCGGTCTGGACCCTGGACCCCTGCTCGGCCACGGCCTCGATGCCTCCGTCACCGGAGCGCAGATCGAGCTCGTCGAAGCGCCCGCGGACGTCCATGTGGCCGTCGCCGGTGTTGGCCTCCAGCTGGCCCGCCAGTCCAGTGGCCTCGATGGATCCGTCGCCGGTCTGCAGGTGGATCTCCCCCTCGAGACCGTCGGCGGTGATGCCACCGTCGCCCGTGCGGACGTCCAGATCGGCCGGGGTCGGCACGCTCACCACGACCGCGATGGACCGCCGACGCATCGAGAACCCGTTGTGACCCTTCGGCCGACGAACCTCGATCTCCACCCGGTTCCCGCTCTGGCTCTCAATGACGCTCACGCCGCCTTCCCCGATGGGCCACCCCTCCGTCGTCACCTGCACCTCGATCTGTGACGCGGAGTTGGCCTCGACACGCACGCTGGCGTCGTCGGCCTTCACGCGAAGCTCGGGTCGCCCCTCGACGGGATATCGGCGAGACCACTCGTCCGCCGAGGTGGGGCTCGCACCGAAGACGACGAGAGCCAGTCCTGCCATCCATGCCGTGCGCATGCTTCGACCTCCTTTTCGCCGACATCTCCGTGAACGCACCTCCACGGAGAGAAGGTCCCGAATCTCGTGGCTCGGCTCGACGAGAGGCCCATTCCTACGGCCTGCGCGATGCGTCCGTCGGGGTGCGCTCGACCCCGAGGGAGCCGTGAAGGCGACCGCTGATGTTCCCGATAGAGATGGTGCTGGTCGACACGCCTTCCTGGATTCACTTCCTGCGGCCGGATGGAGCACGCCGGTACCGTGGTGGCGCACCCGATGGATCCCGGCGTGGCCGACCGGATCGCGGCGCTCAAGGAGTCGATCCCGAAGGGCACGCTGAACGGGCTCGTGGCGCGGGTGGCCGAGCTGACGGCAGCCGACGTGCTGGCGATGGCGGGACGGTCGGGAGAAGATCGATCTTGATCGGGCAGACCTGAAAGAAGGAGGAGGCCGACCCTGATCGGACCACCCTGGGCCAGCCGCCTTGAGGGTCAGCCGACCTCCAGGGTCGACCAGGGCGGGCCGAGCCGCTCCATCAGGCTCCGGAAGCGGGGATCCTGCCGCAGGCCGTCGAAGAACACGAGGGTGGCCACGAAGCTCATGTTGGGCGCGTGCTGGTCGTAGCCCTTCTCGAGCCAATCGAGGGCCTTCGCGTTCTCGCCCATCACGGCGTACACGGACGCCACGTCGGTCGGATCCACCGACTGGTTCGTTCCGAACTCGGCGAGGCGCGCGAGCGCAGCACGGGCCTCCTCGGTCCGACCGGCCCGGGCGTACAGGACCCCGAGCCAGGCGCGCAGGAGCGGTGTTTCTCCTCCCCGGGCGATCAGGGCTTCGGCGTGCGCGGCGGCCTCGAGGGCCTCTGCCGATTGACCGCCGTAGGCGTATGCGATGCCCATCTTCACCCAGCCCCAGATCCACTCGGGGTAGACCTCGAGCGTCTTGCGAAAGCTCGCCACGGCCTCGGGGTACCGGCGCGCGCCCAGATAGGTGAAGCCGACGTGGTGCATCGGGCCGCGCGAGAGCGGGTCGAGCTCGAGTGCCTTCTGGCTGTGCACCAGGGCTTCGTCGTAGCGGCCCGCCGACCACAGGCACCAGGCGTACTCCATCTGCGCGAGGGAGCTGGACGGGGCCGCTTCCATGGCCCGCCGGAACTCGGCCTCGGCCCCCGCCCAGTCCCAGTCGAAGAGGAGCCGGACGTTGCCGGCGACGATGTGCGCGTCGGGCAGCTGGGGGTCGAGGGCGACGGCGCGGTCCCGCGCCGCGCGCGCGGCCCGGCGGGCGTCTTCGGGATCGCTCGTGCCGTGCAGCACACGCAGCATGTAGGCCTCGGCGATGGCGGCGTGGGCGAGCGCGTAGTCCGGGTCGAGCCGGACCGCCTGCTGGAACGCCTCCAGACCCCGGTCCATCTCGTCGGCGGTGCCTTCGCTGAAGTGACGGCCCTTGAGGTAGAGCTGGTAGGCCTCCGGATTGCGGGTGCCCCGCTCGCCCAGGCGTCTCACCTCGTCGCCAGACAGCGAGAGGCGCAGGCGGTCGGCGATCGTCCGCGTCAGCTCCTGCTCGACCTCGAGCAGGTCGGCCAGGGGGCGCTCGTACCGGCCGCCCCAGAGCTGTCGATCATCGGCGACGTCGACCAGCTCGGCGCTGATCGCGAGCCGGTCGCCGCGCTGGACCAGCCGGCCGACGACCAGCGCCCGCACGCTCAGCTTTCGCCCGATCTCCTGAATGGCCTCCTGGCTTCCCTTGAAGGCGAAGGCCGAGGTGCGCGAGATGACCTTGAGATCGGGCGACCTGGAGAGCGCGTTGATGAGGGACTCCGTGATCCCGTCGCTCAGATACTCGACCTCGGGGTCCGCGCTCTCGTTGCGAAACGGGAGGACCGCAATCGAGTCGATCGCCCCCGGGCCGCCGCGGACCCGCCAGAGGAATGCCGCGCCCGCCAGGAGCGTCCCCAGCAGGAGGGCCAGGCCCACGAGCGCCAGGGCGCGTCGCCCTCCCGGCGCGCTCGCCTTCGGGGTCGGAGCCGCTGCCGACTCGCGGGCGCGCTGGAGGTTGCGGAGATCCACCACGAGGTCGCCCGCCGTGGCGTACCGTCGGTCACGGTCCTTCTCGAGGCACTTGCGGACGATGCGCTCCAGCTCCTCGGGCACGCCGCGGCTCGAGGTGGCCAGCGGCTCCGGCGTCGCGTGGCAGATCTGGTCGATCGTCTGCGTCGCCGTGTCCCCGGAAAAGGGGAGCTTCCCCGTGGCGAGCTCGTAGAGAACGACGCCGAGGCTGAAGAGGTCGCTGCGGGCGTCCACGTCCTTCCCGAGCGCCTGCTCCGGGCTCATGTAGGGCACCGTGCCCATCACGACTCCGACCTGGGTCCGGGCGTCGGTGCTGAGCTGGCTGTCGACCCCCGCCGCGTCCCGGGTTTGGCGGGCGAGCCCGAAGTCGAGCACCTTGACCTGCCCGCTCGCGGAAACGACGCCGTTCGCCGACTTGATGTCCCGGTGAACGATCCCCGCCGAGTGCGCCTCTTGGAGGGCGGAGGCCATCTGGAGGCCGATGTCGACGATGCGGTCCGCCTCGAGCGGGCCCCGGGAGACGAGGGCGCGCAGGTTCTCGCCCTCGACGTACTCCATGGCGATGAAGTGGATCCCGTCCTGCTCCCCGACGTCGTAGAGGTGGGCGATGTGGGGATGGGACAGAGCGGAGGCGGCCCGGGCCTCGCGCTCGAAGCGGTGGCGGTATCTCTCGTCGGCCCCCAGCTCGGGGGGGAGGATCTTGACCGCGACGGTGCGGCCGAGCCGGACGTCCCGGGCCCGATACACCTCGCCCATCCCCCCGGCTCCGAGGGGAGCCACCACTTCGTAGGGGCCCAGACGCTGGCCGGCCGACAGGCTCACGGGAACTCTCTTTCTGCAGGACGGGCTTCGGGGATTCTACCCCAAGGACCCGGTGTGCTCGCCCATGACACCGGTCAGTGGACTCGATCTTCAACGGCCGACGGAACTGCGCCCTCTCGGCGCGGCACCCAGACATAGCGTGGCGCGCAGAGATACCCCGTGAGGGACCGAGGGGCCTTCCCACTTCGCGCCAGGTCGTCGACGAGGCGGTCGTTCCGGTTGAGCCCAAAGAGCCGAGGCGTGGGACAGTCGTCCTGGATGACCATCTTCCATCGCCTGGATCTGAAGGAGTCGCTCACGCTTCTGCGAAAGCGATCCTTTCAAAGAAGCCCCAGGCCAACAAGACTGACGATTCGCAGCGATCCGCGCCAGGGTGTCTGTGGCGGTCTCCAAGGGACCAGACAGCCCCGTCGGTTGAGGCCCCCAGGTCTGCGGCGAGCGCTGGGAGCTCGACGGCACACGCCGCAGACAGAAGGGCTCCGAAGTAGACGGCTGGGATGTACGCGTTGTCGTAGGCTCCCTGGGTGGCGCTCCCCACAGCCGCTGCTGCAAGACCCGCGGCCGCCATGGATGCCCAGTAGAAGAGTCTTCGAGACAGCCTGCGCCGGGAGGCCACGAAGAAGAGGCACGCGGCGACGGGAGCCAGGGCGCTCCAAGCACGATCCGTGTCGTCGATCCGCCCGTGGAGCAGCTGTAAGACCCTGCAGAAACGAGAACCGCGTGGCCCACCCAGACGGACACGCGACGGGCCATTTCCTTCTGCAACAACATCGACGCTGGAGTCGCGGGTCTCAGCAGGCGTTGCCGAGGCCCATCGGGGCGACGGAGATGTGGCGTAGGCACACTCATGATATACATAATATATGGCGTCACGCACCACACTCGTTCTGGACGACAGGGCCCGGGAAGCCGCGCGACAGCTCGCCCGCCGCTACGGCTGCTCGATGTCCGAAGCGACGCGACGTGCCCTCATCCGCCAGCGTGACATCGAGCTGGGCGTTCCCCGGGAGCGGCGCCGGGAACGGGTCGAGGCGCTCGATCGACTCTTCGATCTCTTCGCCGACAACGACGCTGACGCCGAGGTGCGCAGGCTGAAGGCCGAGGACGAGGGCTTCTGATGCTCTATCACCTCGACACCGACTTCCTCGTCTACGCCCTCTCGGGCGCGGGTCCGGAGCGCGCGCGCCTCCGGGCGCTGGCGGACTCGGACGCCGAGATCCAGATGAGCGCCGTCGCCTGGTACGAGTTCGCCCGCGGACCTCGGACGCCCGAGCAGATCGCCGTCGCTCGCTCCTTCCTCGGCGAGGAGGGGGTCCGCGCGTTCTCCGAGGGGGTCGCCGCCGAGGCCGCCGAGGCCTTTCGTCGGCTGGGCTCTCCACGCAAGCGAGCCGCCGACGTGGCGATCGGCGTCACCGCGGCCCACCACGAGGCCGTGCTCCTGACGCGAAACGCCCGCGACTTCGCGGGCATCCCGGATCTGCGAGTCGAGACCATCACCTGAGCACGTGGGCGCCGATCATCGGAGACGAAGCGTCGCCGGCGCCCGGAGAGCTCAGTCGAAATAGGCTTTGCGGGCGAGAACCCGGCCGCCTCGACCCACCAGGCCCACATCCAACTCGTGGCGGCCTCGGGGGCCTCCCGGGTGGGCCACCTCGAGGACGTAGTGGCCTTCGAGGGCCTCCTCCAGGCGGTTCATGGCCTGGCGCGCGAAATCGTGGGTGCGCGCATAGAAGCCGCCCGTCTCGGCGGCGATCTCCTGGAGGCCGATCTCGAGGCTGTGGGGGTCGGCGTCGGCCGAGTCGAGGCAGAAGACCGTGACGCCGGCCTCCAGCAAGGCGCGGCGCGCAGGCTCGTAGTCCCGATGATACTCGACCCGGGGACCGCTGAGCTGCCCGAAGCCATAGCCGAAGAAGACCAGCGTTTTCGATCCCTCCACCTCCCCGAGGGCTTCCGCGAGCAGGCGCAGCGCGGTCTCCGGGCTCGCCGCGCGGCGGGAGTCCTCCAGGCTCAGATGGGCCACGAGCGACGGCTCGGAACCCATGCCAAGATAGCGTGGCCGCTCCTCGTGCAGGACGTCGTGCTCCAGGGCACGGTGCAGGCTGTCCCTGTCGAAGGTGAAGTCCCGCCACAGCTTCAAGTGGGTGTCGAATGAGGCGACGGCGACGAGGTCCGCGAGGCCCATCCCGTCCACCAGCCCCTGGGCCTGCTCGAGCAGGCCCAGGAGCCCCCGGGTCCGCTCCGTGCGGTAGTCCTTCTGGAAGAAGAAGACGAGGAGGCGCCTATGCACAGGCGTGCGGTCGGCCTCTGGCCCACCTTCGGGACGACCGGCAAAGGCCACAGGCCGGGCCCCCTCTGCCGACATCCAGCTCACCGAGATGAGCTCTGCCGGCTTGCCGTCGATCCGCACCCGGAAGTTCTCGGGGCGTAGACTGGGCACGGCCCGTCCCCCGTCCAGGACCCGGGCATCCACAAGAACGCGCTCGACCCCCACCGTCGGCTGCAGGACCACGCGACCCGGGGGCTCCTGGACGGCCCCCACGACAAGAAGAAGGGAGGCGAGTGGGGTCACGCCCCGACGGTAGCACGGGCGTCGCCCCGGCCGCCGGGAGGAAGACCGGGCGTGCTAGAGTCGTGGAAGCTATGCTGCGGCTCGTGGTTGCCCTCCTGCAGGTGTTCTTCGCCAGCGTCGTCCTCGCGCAGGCGCCGGGCCCGATCGGGGGCATTCCGCCTGCGGACGAGCTCCCGCCCGACTGGCGTGCCTATATGGAGGCCGCTCGCGTGGCCGAGCCCGAGGAACGCATCCGCCGGTTGGAGGGCGTCGTCGCGGCCCATCCCGACACGCCAGGCATGCTGGCGTCACGCCAGGCGATCCTCGAGACGACGGCCCAGCACTGGCCCAACCGCACCGACGAGATCATGAAGCTCGCCCGCAGCTTCGTGGGGGCCGCCCCACCCAGCGCCCGGGTCTTCGCCGCCGACGCCGCCGCTCAGGCCCTGCTCGATGCCGGAGTCCTCCTGCCGGAGGCGGAGAAGCTCTCACTCGCGGTCCTGGCCGACCTCGGAGAGGCCGGGAGCGATGAGCCCGACGAGCTAGCCCGGCGCGCCCCCTACGTCGCCACGCTCGGCCGCATCCTCGCCGCGCAGGGGCGGACGGAGGAAGCGGAGAAGCTCCTCAAGCAGGCCTGGGCGACCAACCAGAAGGTCGTGGTCGCGGCACTGGCCCTGGCGGAGCTCGGGGAGGCGCAGGGAAACGACGACACGGCGCTGGGCTACCTGATGGCCGCCCGCCTCACGGGCCGTGATCCCGCAAAGACCGCTCCGCCCCTCGAGGCCCTGTACCGCCGCCTCCACGGGGGAAGCCAGGAGGGGCTGGAGGAGACGCTCGACCTCGAGTACCGCCAGCGCTACCCGAACCCGATCGAGACGTCGCGCTGGGCCCCCACGGACGGACCCACCGGCCGGGCCGTGCTCCTGGAGGTCTTCACCGGCACCGGGTGCTCCCCTTGCATCGCCATGAACCTCTCCGTGGAAGCAGCCATGCGACGCTTCGGCCGCGAGAACCTCTCGATCGTCTCCTTCCATCGGCACATTCCTGTCGTCGATCCCTTCTCCAACGCCATGGCCGAGGCCCGGGCCGCGGAGTACGACCTCATCACCATCCCCGCGGTGGCAGTGGACGGACGCGTCATCCGCGGGGGTGGGATGAAGGACGACACTTCGCGCTACTGGTCCTACCTTTCGAAGTCCATCGAGGAGCGTCTGACCCGTCCGCCCGAGGCCGAGATCGCCCTCGACGCGATTCGGGACGGATCCAAGATCGACGTGCGGCTCGCCGCCCGGCTCTCCGGGGGCACCGGTCGCCGCCTCAAGCTGGGCGTGGCTCTCGTGGAGCGGACGTCCTACAGCGGCGAGAGCGGCATTCGCTTCCACCCGGCCGTCGCGCGGGATTTGGTGGTCGGGGATCTACCCGACGACGAGTCGCCTTTTCGCTACGTCTTCGACCTGCAGGAGCTGACCGCCTCCCTCACGGAGCAGAGAGAGGCGCTCGAGGCGCAGGGGATCACCTACCCGAGCGTGCGCGACGCCATCAACCCCGAACGCGTCCGCGTGGTCGCCTTCGTGCAGGACCCGGAGACGCGGGCCGTTCTGCAGAGCCGGGCCATGCGTCCCCGCGAAGGAGCGGCGGCCGTCGAGAAGGCAGACGAAGCCGCGGCACCCGAGCGGTGAGCGCCCTCGCTTTCGCGGCTCTGGGAGGGCTCATCGCGCTGGCGGGCGTTGCCCCCGCCGATCCGGTCGAGAAGCTCGCTCCGACCAGCTGGACCCTCGATCTTGGAGACGGCCCCCCGAGTCCGGGCGCCACGCTCACGATCCGGGTCCTCGTCCGCATCGAAGAAGGCTGGCGCCTCTACTCCCTGACCCAACCTCCCGGGGGACCGGTGCCCACCCGGATCTGGCTCGCCGAGGGGCAGCCCTGGGTCCTGGCGGGCCCGGTCAGGGGGCCGGATCCCGTGAAGGAGTTCGACGCGGTCTTCGGCATGGAGGTGGAGACCTACTCCGGGCGCGTGCAGTTCGAGCTCCCGGTGGAAGGGGTGGGCGAGCCGCTCACCTCCCCGATTCAGGTGAGAGCACGCTACCAGATGTGCAACGGCGAGCTGTGCCTTCGTCCGAAGACGCTCCGCCTGGAGCTGCCGATCGGTCATGACCTGCCCGAGCCGTCCGCGGCCGGCACGGCGCCAAACCGACCCCGGTAGGCGCACCGCTGGGTGCGTTCCGCGCCCCGAGTGTGGTGTACTGGTGGAGGGGCCGCGGGACATCGATGCACTTGCGCCGAGTCGCCTGGACGCGCCGCGCTCTGCTTCTCTGCGCTCTGGTCTGCCTCTCTTCGCCGGAACAGGCCAGGCCTCAGAAGCCTGACCCGGATTCCCCGGCGGAAAGGCCGAGCTCGCCCGACAACCTGGTCGCGGACCTGGTCGACACCTGGCTCGCCCGCGACTTCCACGGCTATCTCGCCCTCTGGGAGTTCGCCTCTCCCGAGGAGCGGGAGAGGGAGGCGGCGATGGTGAGAGAGGCCTTTGCCGCCGACGACACGAGCCTGCGGGTTCTCGGGCGTCCCCGCCAGATGGAGGGGACGACGCGCCTGGCCGTCGACGTCCAGGCCTTCTCGGCGGCCGAGCCCCGGGCCCGAGTGGACTACTGGCGACTCCTGCTGGAACAGAGAGGCCGTCGCTGGACGATCGTGGACAGACAGGCGGGCACGGAGATGGAGGGGCTCATTCACCTCCCCCTCGCCGCCGAGGCTCGGCGTGTGCGGGGAGCGGTGCTGCGCCAGGAGGACTTCGAGCTGCACCTGGAGGACGGCTTGCTGTTCAGCACCCCGGACTCGCTGGGCCCCACCGCTCTCGTCTTCGTGGGCCGTGGACGCGTGCGTTTCTCGCCCCACCTCGGGGCCGAGAGAAGACAGCTCGAGGTGTTCGCCGGCTCCGAGCGGCTCGACCGGACCGTGAGATGGGCCTTCCTGCGTCTGCACCCCGACGAGTTCGAGTCGCTGATCGCCCCCTCTCGGCTGGGCCCCGACCCCCGGCCCGACCGGAGGCGGCAAGAGGCGGTCAAGCTCTGGGAAGAGCGCATCGTGCACAGCTACATCGTGGACACCGCGCTGCCCGGCTCACCCTGGTGGCTCGTCCCGGATCGGGGCGACATCCTCGTCGAGTTTCCGTGGAAGGGGAGGGTCCTCACCTACGCGCGGGCGCAGGGGGAGTCGGAGGACGTCAACCTCTTCCAGCGTGACCGCAATCTCGTCGTCTGCTCCTACGCCTCGCAGGGCCGTCCCTCCCGGAGTCGCGCCGCCCGGGGCGGCACGGGAGCGGTCGACGTCCTGCACCACGACCTGACGGTTCGTTTTGACCCGGCGCGCTTTGCCCTGAACGCCGTCGACACTTTGCGGCTGCGCCTGCTGGCCCCGGTCTCGACGGTCCGCCTCAAGCTGCACGACGATTTCCGGGTGAGCTCGGTGTCCTCGCAGAGCGGGGGGGACCTCCTCTTCCTTCGAGCGCGGGAGCAGGGGAGCCTGGTGGTGTCCCTCAGGCCGGATGCCGGACAGTGGGACGAGCTCTCACTCACTGTGCGGTACTCGGGACGGCACGATCCGCTGCCCATGAAGCAGGAGCTTCTCCAGCTCTTCCCCGAGCCCGGCCCGGCCTACGCCGAGCACGTGCTGCTGAGCCCTCCACCCCTCATCTACACCAATCGGACGGCGTGGTATCCCCGCCCCAACGACGAGGACTTCGCCACCCTGTCCGCCCACTTCGACACTCCCAAGGGGATCATCGCCGTCACCGGAGGCGAGCTGGTCTCCACACGCACGGCCGAGGGGCGCACCCGGGCGACGTACGAGCTGCGCGAGCCGGGGAAGTTCTTCAGTGCGGTCGTGGGGCGTCTCCAGAACCTGGGCGTTCGCCGGGCGGGAGACCAGATGCTGCGAGGCTTCGCCGACCCCCGGCGCCGCAACGACACACGGGAGGACATGGCGACGGCAGGGGACCTGCTCGCCTTCTTCGCCGAGCGCTATGGACCGTGTCCCTACCCCAACATCAACCAGACGACGGCGGAGGGGAAGGTCCCCGCGGGACACAGCCCGCCCGGACTGATCTACCTGCAGCGGCGGCCGGCCATGCTCCGCGGCCAGCCCCTGGCCGAGGATCCCGCCGACTTCTCGGACCGACCGAACTTCTTCCTGGCCCACGAGCTGGCACACCAGTGGTGGGGCCAAGGGGTGGCCCCGGCCAGCTACCGCGACCAGTGGCTCTCCGAGGCCTGGGCCCAGTACTCGGCGGCGTTGTGGGTCCGTCACCGGGCGGGCGAACCCGCCTTCCGCGACATGCTGGACCGCATGGCCCGCTGGGCTCGACGGCACGACGATGACGGACCGATCGACCTGGGACACCGGCTCGGCCATCTCGAAAACGACACACGCATTCAAAGAGCGATCGTCTACGACAAGGGAGCTCTCGTCCTTCACATGCTGCGGCAGATCATGGGGGACGAGGCGTTCTTCGGGGGCGCCCGGAGGTTCCTCGAGCGACACCGCTTCGCCCGGGCCACCACGGAAGACCTGAGGGCGGCATTCGAGGAGGCGTGCGCCCGGGACCTCGAGCCCTACTTCGAACGCTGGATCTACGGCACCGGGCTGCCCAGTCTGCGGTGGACGGCGCGGACGCGGGAAACGCCGGAGGGCTTCGAAACCACGGTGCACGTGCAGCCGGAGGGCCTGCCCGGCCCCGTCCCCCTCCACGTCCTCGTGAGGACCGAGGGGGCGCCGGTGGCAAGCCGGGTCGACCTCGAACCCGCGGGGAGCTCGTGGACGATCACGTCCCCTGACCCCGTGCGCAAGGTCGAGGTCAACGATGACCGCGCGCTCCTGGCCGAGGTCAAGAAGGTGCGGCGCCTGTCTCGGCCATAGCGGGAGCGGCGACCCTCTCCTCGACGGCGGCGATGCGCTCGCGGGTCTCTCCGTCTGACATCGGAGGCCTCCTCGTGCCGAGTCGGGGGAAGCGCGAGCGACCGCACTCCCGCGCAGACCCGGCCATAGCGCCTCGGGGGGTCCGGGCTCAGCTTCCCCACCGAGCCGCCCACAACCCGCAGACCGCTGCCACGGCGGTCACCACGACTCCCCAGGCCACGTCCGCCACGGCCAGGTTGAAGGTCCATCCCTTGAGCAGCGCGTAGTTCGTGAAGGCGTAGGTGCCGTAGGCCAGGCCGCCCAGGGCCGCCCCATTGAGGAGGGCCGCGCGCACGCCACCCGAAGCGAGCGCGGGCAGGACCGCGAAGTAGACGACACCCCCTGCGTACGCCAGGTAGAACGCGAGAGCGGCGCCGAGCTGCGGATTCGCGCGGAGCAGGTCCCCGATCTGGTGCTCATACATGGGGCGCGCCACCCGCACGATCCAGATCATGTCGATGGCCAGGAACGCGACGAGCGTGCCGGCAAAGGCCTTGGCGAAGGTCATGCAATCCTCCCGGAAGAACGGACGTCATCCCTGCCGTGACGACGTGTCGCCCGCGTCGTGGCCTGAGTCTGATGCGGCGGCAATCCACGGGCGGCTTGGAACGCCTAGCCTATCAGCCCTTCGACGTGAAACGAGGCCTGCCGTCGCGGGAGGAGACCGACCCCTGATCGGCCAGACGCGCGCCCAGCACGCCGCGGCGGGGTGTGCACCAGGCCCCGGGCCCCGCGAGCAGGCCGGCGATCGCCCTCCAGACGCCCGTCCCGCGGGGCTGCGGGCCGGCCACCTCGAGACGCCCGTGGCGCGACACGCTAGGATGGTCCCGTCCCGGAGGACAGCCGTCGTCGTCGGTCGGCGTCCGGGGGGAGGTGAAATCTAGGTGCGCGGCCCCGGCCCGCGAGGTCTGTTGCTCCCCGCCCTGGTGCTCCTCGGGTGCGTGTCAGCGCTGCCGACGTCGGCGGAAGACGGTCGCCTCGGGTTCTGGGACACCCCCAGGCGTGGGGCCAACTTCTTCAACCAGGTCGAGACCCGCGACCGCCTCCGGGCCGCTCGTGAGGCCGGGATCCAGTGGGTGCGCCTCGTCCCGGACAAATGGAAGGCCGCCGGGCGCGACTTCCTGCTCGGGGACGCCGGGGACTTCCAGGGCCTGGTCCCCGAGGATCTGGCCCGCCTCGAGGAGGTCCTCGGCTGGGCGGAGGCCGAGGGGATGCCGGTAGTGATGGGCATGCTGAACCTGCCCGGGTGTCGGTGGGTCCAGCAGAACGGCGGGTCGCAGGACTACCGCCTCTGGAACGACGAGCGCTACCAGGAGCAGGCCGCGAGGTTCTGGAAGCAGCTGGCCTCGAGGCTGAGGGACCACCCGGCGGTCGTGGCCTACAACCCCCTCAACGAGCCCCACCCGGCGCGCGAGGACGGCCACGACGACACGGACGCTCCCGGCTTCCCGGCGTGGCTCGAGGCCCACCGGGGGACCACGGGGGACCTGGACCGATTCTACGAGCGCGTCGTGCGCGCCATCCGCGAGGTCGATCCCCGCACCCCCATCCTCGTCGAGGGCTACGGCCACGGCAGCGTGGGCGGGCTCACGCATCTCTCTCCGATCGACGACCCGGCCATCCTCTACTCCTTCCACTTCTACGAGCCGTGGCAGTACACGGCCCGCAAGGCCAACCAGGGCCGCTACTCCTACCCCGACGCGATGCCGGCGTCCTGGGACGGCCCCGCGGAGAGGTGGGACCGTGACCGGGTGGCCCGGATGATGGACCCCGTGGCGGAGTGGGCGCAGGCGCACGACGTTCCTCCGAGCCGCATCGTGGCCGCCGAGCTCGGGTGCGATCGGGGCGCGCCCGGCGCCCGCGAGTACCTCGAGGACGTCGTCACCGCTCTCAACGAGCGTGGCTGGCACTGGGCCTTCTACTCCTTCCGCGAGGACGCCTGGGACCGCATGGACTATGAGCTCGGCACGGGTGGCCTGGGCGCCGCATACTGGGAGGCGGTGGAGCGCGGCGAGAACCCGGATCGCCCCTGGAAGGACAACCCCCTCTGGAAGGTCCTCCAGGACGGCCTCCGGGCCGAACGGTGACATCGGTGCGCACGCGATCCGGTCGTCACGGGGCCGTCCTCGAGGAGGGTGAGTCGCAATGAGACGCGGACCCACACCGGACCGTCGGGTGGAGGAGCCGACGGACTGCCGGAGCTGCCGGCTCTTCGTCGACCAGCCGGACGAGCTCGAGCGCGCGCTGCCGGGCTTGACGATCCTGTCCTCGGCCAGCGGGTCGACCCGCGGGCGGGCCGGCATCTGCCTCGCGCGACAGACCTTCCAGGACCCCGAGCCCGCCTGTGCCGAGTTTCGCCCACGATCGGGCGCGAGCCGCGCGGCCCGTACCGACGGCTGACCGATCCGACAGCCTCCGACGACGGACACGGCGCCACGTTCGGACTCGCAACCAGGCTCGACGCGATCTACTCGCTCGATTCCCAAGAGCTTCTGGCTTTCGAGGTGGCGATGATCGGACAGCGCACTACCGGGTCCTCGCCAAGCTGGGCGAAGGCGGCATGGGTGCGGTCTACGTCGCCGAGGACTCCAAGCTGGGTCGCAGGTGGCGCTGAAGGTCCTGCCGGAAGCGATGGCAGACCACCCGGATCTCCGGGCCGCCCGTGCGGGGCGAGAACCACGCGAGGCGGGACCTCTCGTTCTCGAAACGCTGGCGCACGAGGTCGCGGGGCATTGGCCGTGACGACGGTCGGCGGAGGCGAAGGGAGAGCGGCTGCGCTTGATCCGGCGCGGCGAGGGTCAAGCGGGGGCTCGGCCGCGGACGTGCTCTCCCGCGCGCAGGACGAGCAGCCAATCGTGCACCTCGGACGGGAACGGCGGCGTCCAGGTGTCGTCGGCGTCCGGCTCCACGGGCCCGATCACGGATTCCCGACCGGTGACGGGATCGAACCACGACGCCGTGTAGGCGACGTCTCCTTCCAGTCCCCGCACGCGCGGCGGATTCCAGCAGTGAGGCGAGTAGACGACGCGGAGCTGGCCCGGGACACCCACGGCGACGGGGGTGTATGCGTCCTCCGGGTTCTCCGGCTCGTCGATCCACTCCGGGTGACCTTCGAGCTTCCACCAGGGGAGCTGGCTGAAGAACCGGCCCCCGAGACCCACCTGCAAGGAGCCCGGCAGCCGCGCCGCCTCCCGCCAGGGCGTGCTGCCCCAGGATCGGCCGTGAGGTGAGGGTCCGTAGGGCTCGTCTTCGGTGTTGAGCTGCCAGATGCCGTTGGCGCCGTAGGTGAAGCCCGCCGCGCCGTTCATCATCGTGTGGTAGAAGTCGAGCCGCTGGACGTTCTGCCAGCTGCGCCCCATGATCCCCTCGTAGTTCACCTCGGAGTTCACGATCGGCATGCGAGGCTGAGCCACGACCGACTGGCGCACGGATCGGATGACCCCGGGCACGCTGCCGATGTCGCCGTGGCCGGTCTGGAGCATCTCGAAGTCCATGAGGCTCGGGTCGTCCACCTGCTCGCGGCCGTAGCGGGTGGGATGAATCGTGATGAGGTTCCGGTAGCCGTCGGTCTGGCGCACGTGGGCCATGACCTCGGTCCACCCCGCCTTCTGCAGCGCGGCGTCGGACTCGCGGCTCTCGCTCAGGTAGTAGGGCATGGTCGCCTCGCCGCAGAGACACCAGGTGACGGGGTAGGCGCCGTAGCGCGCGATGAGATAGCGCCAGAAGCGCTTGACCGTGTCCACGCCGAGTCGGGGCAGGTAGTACCCCCACATGCCGACGATGCAGGGCACGAGACCGGCCCCGGCCAGATGCTGGATCTTTCGATCGGCGAAGTGGTAGTAGGCGGGGTTGACGCGTTCGAACCCCTCCTCGAAGGGGAACCCGGCCTCGTTGCGGCCTCGTGGGTCAAAGGCGTCCATGTCGGGATAGGGCCCGGCAATGATCTGAACGACACCGAAGCCCTTCTCGACGCGATCCCGGGTGAGCCACTGAAACCCATCGGGCCAGTCGAGCCGCGTGGTCAACCCCATCCACCAGGTGTCGCCGATCCAGAGGAAGGGGGTGCCGTCGGCGTGCTCGAAATGGCGTCCGTCCCCCGCTACCCGCAGCCGGCCCCGCCGATAGAGAAGGGCGTCCTCGTCATTGGGCGCGACGCGAATCACTCGCCGCTGCCCGTGGAGCCCGGCGTCGTCGACGCGGCTGGATCGTGACTCGAGGCGGTACTCGCCCAGCTCGTCGCCGGCGAATCGAAACCTCCACGCGGTGCCGCCGTCCCAGAACGCGGGGGCGGTGAAGGTGGACCCATCAGGGCGGTGGCAGATCACGTCCACGTCGACCTCGTTGTAGGGGTCCGAGTACCGCACCCGCGACTGCCATTCGATCTCGACGACCCGGTGCCGTCGTGTCGTGCTGCCAGACCCGTCGTCGCGTCCCTCCGCGATTCCAGTGGACGCGGCGGCCCAGGCGGCAACGGACCCGCCTGTTCTCTTGAGAAAGGTCCTCCGAGTGACGCCGTCGTTCATGTGCCCCCCTGAAACACCGGGAACGTACCGCAGTTCGGGCTCCGACGTCACGTCCTGGTCGAGGCGCCGGGTGCGCCAGTGAAACGAAGAGGCCGGCGGCCGGCCTTCCCGCTCCCCCCCGTCGCGTGGCCGCTCCGGAAACCTGGAGTCGCCGGAGTCCACTTCCGTGCTAGCCTCCCTGCCCATGAACCCCATTGCACACAGACTGCTCCTGGCCAGCGTCGGTGGCGGGCTCCTCCTCGTGGGAATGGCGCCGCTGACCGCACAGCAGGCCCCGGCCGAACCCTACGTGCCCCGGCAGAGCGACCGGCCCGAGGCGATCGAAGGCGACGAGCCGGGCTTCGTCCCCATCTTCGACGGCACGACGCTCGACGGGTGGGACGGCGACCCGACCTACTGGCGGGCCGAGAACGGGTCGCTCGTGGGCGAGATCACCCCCGAGACCGTGGTCCGGAGCAACACCTTCATCATCTGGCAGGGTGGCCGGCCACGAGATTTCGAGCTCAAGCTCGACTACCGCATCACCCCGGAGGGCAACAGCGGCATCAACTACCGCAGCGCCGTCGTCCCCGACCCGGTCACGCCCGAGAACCGCTTCGCGATGCGCGGCTACCAGTGCGACATCGACGGACAGAAGCGCTACTCCGGCAACAACTACGAAGAGAAAGGCCGTCGCTTCCTGGCCGTGCGCGGGCAGGTATCGCACGTCGTCGGGGGCCGGCCACCCATCCTGCTCGCCCGCTTCGGCGACCCCGACGAGATGGCCGCGCACGTGACCGGCGACTGGAACGCCGTGCACATCATTGCCCGAGGCAACGCGCTGACCCACATCATCAACGGACACCTGATGAGCGTCGTGGTGGACGACGATGCCCCCAACCGCCCGGTCGACGGGCTGATTGGCGTGCAGGTCCACATGGGCCCGCCCATGAAGGTCGAGTACCGCAACCTGCGGCTGAAGAGCTGGTAGCCGAGACCTGACCTCGCGAACGCCCTGAGCGCCGGTCGCGAGGACGGTTTGTCCGCGGAGCCGGGGGGGATTAGGATTCCTCACCCATGACCGACGATCCGAAGAACACGGTGTCTCGGAGGCAGTTCGCCTCGACGTCGGCTCTGGCCGCGCTCTCGGCGGCCATCGTCCCGAGCCGCGTGCTGGGGGCGGATGCGCCCAGCAACAAGCTGAACATCGCCGCGATCGGCGTCGGCGGGATGGGGGCCGCCAACCTGAAGGCCTGCCAGGACGAGAACATCGTCGCCCTCTGCGACGTCGACAGCGGCTACGCGGCGGAGACGTTCGCGCTCTTCCCGAGAGCCACGGTCTACAGGGACTACCGCGTGATGCTCGAGAAGGAGAAGGACATCGACGCGGTGATCGTCGCGACCCCGGACCACACCCACGCCGTCATCACCATGGCCGTCCTGCAGGCCGGGAAGCACGTCTTCTGCCAGAAGCCCCTCACCCACACGGTCATCGAGGCCCGCAGGGTCACCGAGGCGGCGCGTGAGGCGGGGGTCGTGACCCAGATGGGAAACCAGGGGCGCTCCAGCGAGGCGATGCGGATCCTCAAGGAGTGGCTGGACGACGGCGCCATCGGCGACGTGACCGAGGTCCACGCGTGGACCGACCGGCCCGTGGGCGGCGACCCGTGGTCGGACTTCGTCCAGCGGGCCCGGCCCACCGAGACGCCCCCGGTGCCGGAGACGCTGGACTGGGACCTGTGGCTCGGGCCCGCTCCGTTCCGGCCCTACCACCCCGAGTACCACCCCACGAAGTGGCGGGCCTGGGTGGACTTCGGCACCGGCCCCCTGGGCGACATGGGCTGCCACATCCTCGACCCCGCCTTCTATGCCCTCGAGCTGGGGGCCCCGAAGGCGGTCCAGGCCACCTCGACCCACTTCGAGCCGGAGGTGGCCGCCGAGACGTATCCCCGGGCGTCCATCGTCCGCTACGAGTTCCCGGCCCGCGGCTCCCGCCCGCCCGTGAAGCTCACCTGGACCGACGGACGCCTGCTGCCGCCCGTCCCCCCGGAGCTGGAGCCCGGACGCACGCTGGCCGGAAGCGGCGCGCTCCTCACCGGGACCGAGGGGACGATCCTGCACGGCTCGCACGGGGCCGACGGGGTGCGGCTGATCCCCGAAGCCCGCATGAAGGCGTACGAGCGGCCGCCCGAGACGCTGCCCCGGGTCAAGGGGACCCACGAGGACGACTGGATCCGCGCGTGCAAGGAGGGCCCGGGCGGGACTCCGCCATCCTCTCCGTTCGAGTACGGCGGCGCCCTCACGGAGATGGTGCTCCTCGGGGTGCTGGCCATCCGCCTGAAGGACGAGCGGCTGGAGTGGGACAATGCGAGCCTGCGGTTCACGAACAACGAGCAGGCCAACGAGCTGCTCCACATCCAGTACCGCGACGGTTGGACCCTGTAGGGCGCGTCGCGAGGGTCGGGCGGCGTCACGATGGTGGCGGGCAGAGGAGTGTCCGCCCCCTGCTTCCTATGCGCCTCGGTCCATGTGGGCTCGAGCGATGGCCCAGACACCGGCACCGAGCCTCTCGCCCACAACGCATGTGACTTCCTCTCGACTCAGGTCCGGCCTGGTGCGCACGCATTCCCGAACGGCGGCGGCGGCATTGACCCGATCTTTGCGCACGAGATGAACCGCAGCGAGGGCAAGACGAGGCAGGTAGAGCCGGTCGTCCTCCTTGCAGGCGCTCTCGGCGGCTTCCAGCGCGTCGTCCAGCTCGCCCAGGGCCAGCTGCGCCAGGGCAAGCGCCGTTCCCCAGACCGCACGCCGGCTGTCCGCGGGGCTGCTGTCGATGCCTTCGGACAGGTACCTGACCGCGGATGCATAGTCGCGCTTCATCAGAAACGCGGATCCCAGAGCCGTCTTGGCATGCCCGTTCTGCGGATTCGCCTCGATCGCCTTCCTCAGGATCGGCAAGGCCCGGTCCACCTGCCCGACGTCGACAAGAGCGCACCCCACCAGGCCGAGAATCGTGGAATCCTGGTTCTCCAGCTCCAGTGCCCTTTCCACCGCCGCGAGGACCGACGGCACGATCGTGTCATCACCGCGCAACAGTCCGACCCGATGGCCGAGCGCCTCGAGCAAGGCGAGATACGCATGGGACAAGGCAAGGCCTGGTTCCTGTTCGATGGCCCTGTCGATCAACCCCGTAGCTTCGATGAAGGTCGTCCGGTGCCACCCCTTCAGGGCCAGCAGCGCCATGGCCTGGATCAGATTGGCCCGGGCGCCGGGCTCGCCGCCGTCCGTCTGCATCTCGGTCGCCATGGCCTGCATCATTCGCGGCTCGAGCCGCCTGATCATCTTGTGAAGCAGGATCTCCTGCTCACCCGCCCCGGCCGGGGTCGCGAACTGTTGCGCCCAGATCTGGAGCCCGTTCCGCGTTTCGGTCAGCGCCGCATCGGCCGTCAGCACGTTCCCGGTCCGCTGCAGGCGGACCTCCAGGACATGGGTGATCTCGAACCGGGACCGCAGCTCGCGTGGATCCACCATGTGGTCCGCCTGGGGAAAGGCAGACGCGATACGCAGCAATGGAATGCGCGCCAGAATCGATCCCGTGCGGATGCGCAGGGCGCGGGACAAGTGCGCGAGACCCGCGTCGCCCATGGTCTCGAAAGGGCGGACATAGATCGTGGGCGGCATCGCGCCATCGGGAAGCGGTGGACGGCTTCCGGCGGCCGCGGTCTCAGCGGCTTCCACGGGCACCGCGAGCTGGATACCGCGCCCGCGGATGGTCCGGATGTACTTCTGGTCCCGGCCGGTATCGCCCAACGCCTTGCGCGCCCACTTGATGGCGGTGGAGATGGTGCTTTCGGACACGATCCGTCCCTTCCAGACGGATTCCACCAACCTGTCGCGGCTCAGCACCACGCCCGGCTGTTCCAGCAACAGTGTGAGTAGATCGAGCACGAGAGGTTCGACCGGGATGACCACGGGACCGCGGCGCAACTCGAACGCCCCCGTGTCCAGTGTGAAGTCTCCGAACTGAAAGACCTTGGCCATCCGGTCCTCCTGGCGCTCCGTTGCCTCAGGCGCGGCCACCATGCTCTCCCCACGTTAACCCCACTCCAGCCTCAAGCACGGAGATTCTGCCGATCGTATCTTGTGTCTGTCGGCCGGGTGCGGCCACCGCGGCAGTCACCCAGAGAAAGGAAGCGAAATGCCACTGGTAGATATTCAGGTCCTCGAAGGCGTCTTCAGCGCCGCCGAGAAGCAGAACATGATCAGCAAGGTCACCGACACCATGGTCGCCCTCGAAGGCGAGGCCATGCGTGGCGTGACCTGGGTGCGTGTCATTGACGTGCCCAGTGGGCAGTGGGGTATCGGGGGCAAGGCCCTGACCACGGACGATGTCAAGGCGCTGCAGGTCGCCGGCTAGTCCCACGTGACACCGCTGGTCCGGAGGTCAGGCCGCCGGCCTGCCTCCGGGCCGGTGCTCCGCTCGAGCGCGAGGCTGGAGCCGAGCGGGGAGGGACACCGGGTCCGCCGGGGTCGTGCAACACGGAGCCGTCCGGGAGTGGGATCCGCCAGCCATGACCACGAGACCGGCCGGCGAGCGGCTCCTCTCCCTCGATGCCTTCCGCGGGGCGACCATCGCCGCGATGATCCTCGTCAACACGTCCGGCGACCACTCGCACACGTGGTGGCCGCTCCTGCACCAGCCCTCACCCCAACCACGAAGGCCCTCGGCCTCGCCGCCGGTGGGCTGTCCCTGTTCGTCCTCGGGGTTTTGTGGGGTGAGGCGGCGCCCTCGTGGCTGCGCTTCCCGATCAACAAGAACCTGTGGAGCCCGTCGTTCGTGCTGCTGACCGCGGGACTCGCGGCGACGCTGTTCGGCCTCGTCTGGTGGGTCGCCGACGTCCGTGGCGTGCGCGGGTGGACGGCCCCGTTCGTGACCTACGGGAAGAACGCGATCGCCGTGTACGTGGGCTCCGAGGTGGTGGCGGGCGCGCTGGACACGATCGCCTGGGCCTCGACGGACGGAGTGGCGCGGAGCCTCCAGGAGCGGGTCCACCAGGCCGCCTTCGCCAGCTGGCTGCCCCCCACGCTCGCCGCCTTCGCCTACGCTCTGGCGAGCGTGGGGGTCTGGTGGGCCGTCGCGTGGTGGATGGACCGGCTGGGGATCTACCTCAAGGTCTGAGCGGCCCCCGCGGGACGTGCGCGCGCACCTCGTCCGGGCGCTTCAGGGCTTCGTCGCCGGCTCGAGCCGAATGCGCAAGACTGCGTTCTGCTCCACCGCGTCCCGGCTGTAGAGAAGCGGCACCTGCCCATCCCGGGCCCACGGCCCGAGCAGGTTGTCGTAGAAGAGACTCCGCGGATCGCCGGACTGACCGGGCGCCTGGGTCATCCAGGCGTGGTCCCACTCGCCCACGTCGAGCACCATGCGCCACGAGGCGCCGGCCCGAACCTGGAAGTCCTCCTCGCCAAACCAGGTGTTGTTCGTCGTGTAGCCGGACCCACCGCGGGGATGCTCGGAAAAGGCCATCTGCCGGGCCAGCTCGCCGGAGGCGCGTCTCCGAAGCGGGTGCTCGAACGCGATCCGGTGCAGCGTGCCCCACGCCCAGCCCTCGGGATCGGTCCCCATGCGCTCCTGGGCGTCGCGGAAGGCCGCGGCCAGCGTCCGGTCGACGAGCCCCCGGACCCGGGGCCCGTTCTCCCGAAGCGCCGCCAGGACGCTGCGCGTGTCCATGGGGTCGACGAGGGCGAAGGCCTGCTCCGGAAAGCCCTCGCGCGCGAGCCCGGGTCGGAGGTGACGGTAGAACCACAGGACGTACAGGGCCGCCGCCCCGGACTCCGGCTCGAGCCGAGCGTCCCAGGCGCGCAGCCGCTCGCGCGCCCGGCGCGCGGTGGGGTCTTCGACCTCGGGCAGCCGGGCGATCACCTCGCGGGCCAGGACCGAGAGGTAGTCCCGTTGCAGGCGAAGCGACGCCTCCACGTCGTGGCTCTCGTCGCCGCCCAGGACCTCGAAGACACGGCGGTGACGCCAGGGCTCCGACCACTCGAAGCCCACGCGGCGCTCGGCGATGGGAAAGTCGGGCGGGAGGTTCATGGCGTTCGCGGTCGCCACGAAGCCCCGCTCGGGGTTGTACTCCTCCGGGAGGGCGTCCATGTCGAAGTAGCCCTCCCACTCGTAGCGCCCGTCGCCGGGCACCGGGAGCAGGCCATCGAAGCTCGTGCGACGGGGAAACAGACCCGCCGGCTTGTAGCCGATGTTCCCGTCGACGTCCGCGTAGACCTGGTTCTCGGCCGGGGCCCCCCACCGGTTGAGCGCAGCGACGAACTCGCGCCAGTTGCGGGCACGCATGTACTCGACGCTGCCGAAGTAGGGGGCCATGCCCGGCTCGAGCCAGCCCGCCCGCACCGCGAAGGCCCGCCGCTTCTCGCGATCGGCGTACACCACCGGGCCGTGGCGGGTGAACTCGAGGGTCACGCTTCGCGGCTCCTCTCCACGCACCCGAATCTCCTCCACCGCGCGTTCGAACGGGACCCAGCGGCCGTCGTAGCGGTACTCGGAGGGCGCCCCCGGGCGCGTCTCGTACACGTAGAGGTCTTCCTGGTCGATCGCGAAGATGGTGAGCCCGAAGGCGATGCGGTCGTTGTGGCCGATGGAGATCCCGGGCAGCGCCGGCTCGCCGGCGCCGATCACGTTCAGGCCGGGAGCGACGAGGTGCGCGATGTAGCGGAGCGAGGGAACCGCGTGGCTCCGGTGGGGGTCGTTGGCGAGGATGGGCCGGCCGGTCGTCGTCCGCGACGGCGCCACCGCCCAGTTGTTGCTGGCGGAGCTCGTGAGCCTCTCCCGCCAGGCCGCGCGGGCCACCGTCGATCGCGGATCGGCGAAGTCGACGGGCGCCTTGGCCAGCTCGTACAGCTCGAGCACACCGTCGGGAACCTCGCAGAGGTCGAGGCCGTTGGGCACCTGGGGCGTCCAGGCGGGGCTGAGGTGCTGCCGCGCCGCGTCGGCTTCGGGACCGAAGCGGCAGTAGAGCTGCGCGCGCTCCACCTCGCTCGCGACGTTGCGCCACAGCCCGTGACTGCGCACGCGGACGACGTCGCTCGCCTGCCAGCGCGCCGGGCGGTAGTCCAGCAGCTCGAACTCGGGCGGGAGAAGCTCCGGGCGCGACGCGACCAGGTCGACGTAGGCGTTGACTCCGGCCACGAAGGCCTCCGCGATGCGCTTGGCGTCGGAGCCGTAGGCGAGCCACTCACGATACGTGTCGCCGCGATACAGGAAGAGGCGCGCCGCGCGGTCCTGCTCGACATAGTCCGGACCCAGCACCTCGGCGAGCTGGCCCAGGCCCCGCCGGCGCCACAGGTCGATCTGCCAGAGCCGGTCGCGGGCCGCGTTGAAGCCCTGGACGAAGAAGGCTTCGTAGTGCTCTGCGGCGTAGATGTGCGGGACACCCCATCGGTCGACCACGATCTCCGCCGGGTTCGCGAGCCCGGCGAGGGGGTAGGTCAGGGCCTCCTCGGCGGGAGCAGGCGGAGTGGCTGCCGCGCACAGGGAGATGGCCAGGATCCCGGCGAATCGGAGGATCCTTCGACGTGTCGCGACCATGAGCGAGGCTCCTCTCCCGCAGATTCTGATATGGCGCGACCTGTCAAGTCCACCCAGGTGCGTGGTCTCAGCTCACCTCCCTGGAGCGGAGCAGGCGGCGTTCGAGACTCCGCCGTCGACGGTTGATCACGCCTCCCACGTCGTCGATATCGCGCCGCCGGGCTGAACCCGGCGCGCCTCAAAGGGGCTCGCGGTCCCGCAGCGCCTCGAGCCAGTTGACGGTGAGGTTGAGCTGCATCCAGGGTCTCGTGCCTTCGTCTCCCCGAACCATGACGAAGGCCTGGTCGTCGGGCATGACGTCGAAGTTTGCCACCTGACCGACGTAGTCGAACTGGGCCTCGAACAGCACGGAGGGACGGCCCACAACGGGCTCGGATCCCCCGCTCACCGGGGCGACCATCATCTTCTTGCCGTTCAGGTAGAAGAGCTCGCGTCCGCTCCGCGACCACAGGGGACTGTTGCCCCCCTCGGTCGAGACCTGCTGCTTCCCTCCGGGGCCGGGCCAGGGCCGCACATAGACCTCGAGGCGCCCGGACTCGATCGATGTATAGGCGACGAGACGCCCGGCCGGCGAGAACCAGCCGTCCCATTCCCCGTACGGGTCGTTGACGAACGGGCGGCTCGTCGGCTCCTCCTCGAAGGACAGCATTCGGATGTCGGCGCCCGTTGCGCGATCCGTCTCCTCCAGGCTGAGCGTGCGTCCGTCCGGAGACCAGGACACGGGATACGGATCGAGCAGGCCGGCGGTCAGCCTCTCGACGGGGCCGGAGCCGTCGGCCGGCTCCTGGTAGAGGCTCCACTCGCCACCGCGGTTCGAGCGATAGGTCAGGCGCTTCCCGTCCGGGGTCCAGATCGCGGCGGCGCTGTCTCCGTCCCTCGTGAGGCGGGTGAGGGACTGCCTTCCCAGGTCGTAGACCGAGACGAACGACGCGCCCTGCTCCCCGATGGTAACGGCCAGCTTGCGCCCGTCCGGCGAGAGGCGCGGGTACGAGAAGGCCCGTCGGAGCTCGCTCAGGGGCTCGGCCCGGCCCGTCCGGTCGACCCGCCAGAGCCGATGCCGCGACTTGTCGGCTTCCATGATCGCGAGCCAGGCGAGCGTGCCGTTGTTCGCGAGGTCCACCCTCCCCACCAGCGTCCGCCCCCCGAAGATCCTCTCGACTCCGTCGTCCACCGGGCCTCCCCGGAGGCGGCCGGTCCGCGGGTCCACGGGCGCCGCCTTGAGGGCGTTCCCGCGGATGAAGAGGAGGCGTCCCATCGGGGCCAGCCGTGGATAGCTCCCGTCTTCGACGAGCGTCTCCCGCGTCTCCCCGGCCAGAGACATGGCGACGATGCGGCTGCGGCCGGCGGCGTCCTCCGACTCGTACAGGAGGGTCCGCCCATTCGCAGAGAGAACCGGCCAGCGATGACTCGTCTCCCCCGCATCGCGGTCCAGGCGCGTGAGCGCCCGCGGCTCCCCTCCCGAGGCCGAGACCCGGAAGATCGGGCCTCCCTGGGCGGAGGCGAAGAGGATCGTGCCGTCGCGGCCCCAGAACCCGCTGCCTCCCCGTGGCGCGGGGCAGACGACATGGACGATCGGTCTCGCAATGTCGATCCTCTTGAGGCGGTCGTCGGCGAAGAAGGCGAGGGACCGACCGTCGGGCGAGAAGAACGGGCCGTCGCCGCGCTCCGTCCCCGGCAGCGGCGTCGAGCTCAGGCGGTCGAGGGAGCGGTGGTACAGCACGCCGACCCCGTCATCTCGCGAGCCGCGGTACACGACGCAGCTCCCGTCGGGGCACAGGGCGACGAGCCCCGCGCCGAGGCTCGGGGTGGCGTTCTCCGAAGAGAAGACACCTCCGCGCTCAACTTCGAACGCGAACCGCACCGGCACCGCCCTCGGACCGCTCGGCCGTGACGCATAGCCGCCGACCATGGCTCCCACCACCGCGCTACCCGTGAGCGCAAGAGCCAGGCCGAGTCGGCGTCTGCCCCGAGTCCACGTCGAGCGCGATCCCGACGCGGCCCGGGGAGGGGTCAGCGGCTCCCCACCGGCACCGACGGCCTCGAGCGCGAGGCGGAGGTCGTGGGCGGACTGGAAGCGGTCCTCGGGCCGCTTCTCCAGGCAGCGCCGGATCAAGCGCTCGATCCCCGCGCCGACGCCCCCCGTCGCCGCGAGCGGCGCCGGGTCCTCCTTGAGGATGGCTGTCATCCGGTCCGCGGCCGTCGGGCCGTCGAACGCGCGACGGCCGGAGAGCACCTCGTAGAAGACGGAGCCGAACGAGAAGATGTCCGACCGCGCGTCGGCCGCCTGGCCCCGGACCTGCTCGGGCGACATGTAGCCCGTCGTCCCGAGGACTGCGCCGTCTTCGGTGATGGCGGAGGCCGTCGCGGCGGCGGCGGAAGCCGTGGGCGCCCCCGTGTGCAGCTTGGCGAGGCCGAAGTCGAGGATCTTCACGCCCCCGTCGCGCGTGAGGAACAGGTTCTCGGGCTTGAGGTCGCGGTGCACGATGCCCTTCTCGTGCGCCGCGGCGAGCCCCATGGCAACATGCAGGGCGCACTCGAGAGCCCTGCGCGGGCCGAACGGCCCCGGACCGACGGCCTGGCGCAGGGTCTCGCCCTCCAGAAGCTCGAAGACCACGAACGGCACACCGTCCTGCACCCCGGTATCGAAGACGGTGAGCAGGTTGGCGTGCTGGAGAAGGCCAGCCGCCCGCGCCTCCTGCTCGAACCGCCGGAGCCGGTCCGGGTCCTTGGCCAGCGCCTCCGGCAGGACCTTCACTGCCACGTCGCGGCCCAGGCGAGCGTCGCGGGCGCGGTAGACCTCACCCATCCCCCCGGCGCCGATCGGGGCCACGATCTCGTAGGGGCCGAGGCGGCTGCCGGGCTTCATCTCCGCGATCGTGTGGCTGTACGCGTGGACTCGGCCGCAGTGCGGAGCACCTTGAAGGTCAAGGGGACGTACCCGAGGCGGATCTCGTCCCCGTCGCGGAGCTCGCGGGGCTCGACGAGGCTCTCGCCCTGCACGGACGTCCCGTTCTTGCTCCCGAGGTCTTCGAGCGTCGCCCGTCCGTCCCGGACCCGGATCCTCGCGTGCCGCCTGGACACCGAGGCCGCGTCGACCAGTACGTCCGCGTCGTCGCCTCGCCCTAGGATGACCTCCCCGTCGACGAGGGCGATCTCACGGCCATCGCCGTAGAGACGGCACCGGCCGGTCGCCCGCGGGGAGGGGCCCGGGGGCCGCCCCACTTCCCCGCAGAAGGCGTAGCCGAAGCCGTAGACGGTGCGCAGGAACCGGGGGCGTCGCGCGTCGTCCCCGAGCACGGTCCGCAGATCGGTCACGAGGCTCGTGAGGTTCGAGTCGGCGACGAACGTGCGCGGCCAGACCCGGTCGCGGATCTCGGCCTTGGAGAGGGCGGCGGGACGGCGATCGAGAAGGAGGTCGAGGAGCGCGAACGCCTTGGGGCTCAGGCGCAGTTGGCGGCCGTTACGGAGCAGCTGACGCCCGGACTGATCGAGCTCGAACTCGCCGAACCGCATGCGCCCCCCGAATAAAGAAGGCAGTTCCCGGGAAGTTCTTGAGGACTGGCCAATGGTACCCGCCCCACCTCGGGGCGGCAACTCTGCGACAGCAGGAAAGACAGGAACTTCCCAGGAAGTTCCTGAGGACTGGCGAATGGCGCGCGCCTACCTTGGGAGAGCGCGATCCGCTCCTGGCTCGTGCAGGCACCGCTGTCGTCTTGGCATCTTCTTCGAGGAGGACACATGACGGGAATGGCGTCGTATCTGGCTGGCCTCGCATTGGCGTTCGCCACCGTACCGGCGGTCGAGGCCGCAGGACGCACGGAGGTCGTCAAGAACATCCCGGACGTGGTCGTGGGCTTCACGGTCGGAAGCTGCGACGGATTCGACATCCTCTCGGACTGGGCCGCCGTCATGCAGATCACGCTGCATTACGATAAGGACGGCTCGCTCGTGCGGCAGGGCTTCCAGTGGCGCGTCCTGGGCCAGTCACGCTACTACAGCTCGGCCGACCCGACGCTCGAGATCCGCGGCGGCCCCGGCGAGGCGCAGGCCGGATCCTTCGACTTCGTCAACGGCACCGTCGTCTACTCGGGAAACGTGTGGAAGATCAGACTGCCCGGCTACGGAGCGTTCTTCCACGAGACCGGCCGGACCGTTCTCGACCTCGCGACGTTCACGATCCAGCGCGACACAGGAAAGAACCAGTTCAACGACCAGGACTTCGCCGCCCTGTGCGAGGCGCTCACACCCTGACCAGAACGCCGCAGGCGACGCAGCCGTCCGACATCTTTCAAACGAGCACAACGAAGGAGGAGCGATGTTGAACACGAGCCCCGGTTTTCGCCCGCAGCCGGTCATGGCTTCATTCGTGACCAGCCTGCTGGCCTGCTTGGCCCTGGCGGCAGCCGCGCACGCCAACGGGCTCCGGACCGCGGACGGAGGGGTGCCCGGGCCCTACGCCGTGGGTCACACGAGCCTGGTGCTGGAGCAGCCGACGGGACGGAGGGTGGCGGTTGATGTCTGGTACCCGAGCGACCCACACCACGTCGGGCCGGGCACTCCCGGCGCACGGTACGTGATGGACCCCTACTTCGCCGACATTGGCTACTTGAGCGACACAACGTCGGGTGACTGGGAGGCCCTCGGGTACGACCCCGCCTACGAGGGCTCGCGCCCATCGAGGCGGGGACCATTCCCTCTCGTCGTCTACTCGTCGGGCCTCACCTTCCCGAACTGGGCCAATCTCTTCCTGGCGACGCGACTGGCCGGCCACGGCTACGTATTCGCCGCGATCCAGCATCCCGGCGAGGGCTCGTTCCCGTGGCACCCGTGGGACAACTTCTTCGCGATCACCTTCAACCGCCCGCGCGATGTCTCCTTCGTCCTGACCGAGCTGCTCCAGAAGAACCGCCGGCGCCGCGATCCGCTCCGGGGACTGATCGACCCTCGACGTATCGCCGTCGGCGGCCACTCGTACGGAGGCTACACGGCGCTCGCCCTGACAGGGGGCGACGACACGATCTGCGACTCCAAGGATCTGTACGCTGGCGGCGAGGTGCCGCCGCCGGGAACCTGCGATCCGACACCGCCGGACCCACGCTTCTCGGCGGTCGTGACGCTCGAGCCCTCCGAGCAGGAGGCCCGGTTCGAGGAGATCGGACGCACCCGGGTCCCCAGCCTCGTCATGGGCGGGGCCGTCGAGCGGCAATCACCTTCTCCCGACGAATGGCGATCGTGGATCGCGCGCACCCACGCGGCGATCACCGGACGCGCGTCCTTCCGCGTCGACCTCCAGGACACCGACCACTTCTCGTACTCTAACTACTGCGACGGCATCACGATGCTCCACGACCGGGGCGAGATCTCCGAGGACGACTGGAACGGCTACTACGGCCTCTACTTCTGCGATGCACCGCTGCCCGCCGCCGAGGGCCACCGGCTGATCGACCGGTTCGTACTCGCCTTCCTCGACACCTATCTGAAGATGGGGCACGGTCACTCCGGCCGCACCGGCCTCGGTCGGCTGGACGAAGAAGAGGCCCTGGCCGAGCTCTTCGGCAGCGAGCGCTGTCACGCAGAGGTGCCCGATCCCCGGAGCATGTTCACGTACCGGCCCCACCACGGCCAGTGCGAAGTGGGTCTCAAGAACCCTCCCGCTTGGTTCTGAGCACCGCTCTTGGCGTCCCTCTACTCTCGCCGCTCCGCGGACGGGGCGACGGGCAGGCGACGGTAGTCAGATGCAGCAGATGCAGGGGCGAGCACTTGCACCGGGCCATTCGGGTGCCATCTGGCACGCGCGTAACCGATCCCCCGGCAAAGCCGGGGGCATTCTCTTGTGAGCCGCCCAAGGCGGCATAGTTGTGGGCCGCTCACGAGCGGCCCGTGAGCCACCTAAAGGTGGCACGGTCTACGGCAGTCTCAACTGGTCCTGTCGCTTATCCTCGATCTCCTGGTTGCGGATGTACTCGCGGATCACCGCCTCGTCGCGGCCAACCGTCGATACGAAGTATCCCCGCGCCCAAAAGTGCTGCCCGACGAAGTTGCGTTTGTGGTCGAAGAACGTACGGGCCACGTGAATCGCGCTCTTCCCCTTCATGTACCCGATCACCTGCGCGACCGAGTACTTCGGTGGGATCGAGATCAGCATGTGTACGTGGTCCGGCATCAGGTGCCCTTCCAGAACCTGGCTCTCCTTCTGCCTCGCCAGCGTCCTGAACACTTCGCCCAACCTCCGGCGAAGCTCCCCGTACAGCGTCTTCTTCCGGTATTTCGGAATGAACACCACGTGGTATTTGCAGTCCCATACGCTGTGGCTTAGGCTCTCGTAGTCGTCCATGGGTACTCCCTGTCGTGATGCTTGAGCGGCTCACGGCAGGGAGTGCACTGGACATTCCCGCAACTGTCAAACTGCTGCGGCCTCCCCGGCAAAGCCGGGGGGCCTCCCAGAGACGCTAGCTTCGCTAGCGGTGCTCCGAGGAACAGTCTACGGTGCCGTCGACTCCGAGGCGTCCCAGAGAGTGATCAGAGGCGTCTTCGTTTGGCGACGGACACGTTCGGCGTGATGAGACGGTGTGCGGTTCAATTCGGCAGCGACCTCCCCGGCTTCGGGGAGGCCTCCCGGGCCCCCTACGCCGAGGACCACGAACGCCCCGAGGTTCTGGTCCGCACTGGCCGAGGGACGTGCGCGCCCACCTGGTGCGGATGACCCGCGACGGACGACTCGTCGACGGGACGCCGGCCCCAAAGACGAACCAGGGGCTCGTCTCTTCAGCAGGAGCGTCCGATTGGCCTGGATCTGCTACGGAGTACTACATCGCCGGGCAAGCATCGGCGGGGCGGGTCCGACGGGTCAAGACGATGTTGCTGCTCGCCCGGGGAACGACGAAAACGGATGCTACCGTGCCGGAACACGCGCCGTCACCTTCCCTCCCTCGTCGAAGAAGCTCAGGCTACCGGAGTCCTTGTGGTAGAGCACGGTGGCGCCCTTCGAGTGCGCACCATGGAGGGCCACCCCCCCTCCCCCGTGGGCAAACTGCGCTATGCCAACGCGCACCACGCCATCGGAGTCGTTGATGAGGAGGGCCGATTGGCTCGGGTCGTGCGTGAGCGACAGGCGAACGACTCCCCCGGGATCATGGATGAACAACCCCATCGAGCCTTCGGCGTCGGTCCCGAGGACGGCCTGGACCGTACCCGCGTCGTCGACGATCTCGAGTCGCTGCGTTCGAAGCGGGCCTTCTTTCCGATCTGGAGCAGCGCTCCCGACCAAGATGAGCGAGACGGCCGTAAGGCCAACCAACCCGAGGGCCCGGTTGGACCTCTCAAGCTTTCGGATACGAGCTTCAATGTCGACATGCATTCTCAAGTTCCTTGTCTTGGCAGCTCAACGGCATGCGAGAAGCGGCGAAGCCTCCCAGGACCTCCAAACTGGCGCCAGCGCGGCCCCCGCCGGAACCCAGGCAGCGAGATCGCAAGAGCCTCTTCATCGCTCACCTTGCTCCTCGAGCGGCCAGTTCTCACTGCGACATCTCTTCGGGGTGACGAGGGGTCCGAGAAGCGCGAACAGCCCGTAGAGCAGCCGTGTGCCCAGGGGCGGCCGGCCGTGCTCCACCACCGCTTTCAGCGTGTCCACGATGAAGGTCCCACCGCGTTCCATGTCCTTCGCCGTCTTCGTCCCCAGCACGACGTCTTCCGACGTCAGGGTGAACTCCACCCCTTCCGGGACCTCCCGCAGCTCGTAGGTGACCCGACACCAGGGGTCGTCGTGCGCGGTGAACTTCATCGTGTGGCACAGCTTGTGCGGCGGATCCACCTCGAGGATCTCGCCCACCACGCTGGTGTACCGGCCGTCCGGGGTACGCATCCGAATGGGAGACCCGGGCGCGAGCCCGAGGTGGTGCATCCTCGCGTTGAAGATCGCCTTCTGCGGCTCGTCGGTCTTCGTGATCTCACGCCACACGTCCTCGATTCTTCCCTTGATGACGACCCTCGCCATTAGCTTTGCGGCCTCGGCCATGCCTCTTTCCCTTCTTTCTCTCGCTCGTGCCCTCGACGCGATACATGACGTCCGTCATGCGGCTCGCCCAGAACGTGCTCAGCTCCGTTGTCCAGCGGTCGTAGATCATCTGGATCGGCACCGCGTTGAAGTAGAGCCGCCGCCGTCGCCCTTCCTTTCGCGAGATCAGGAGCTGGGCCTCCTCGAGCAGGCGGATCTGGTGCATCACGGCGACCCGGGTCACGTCGAAGTGCGCCGCCAGCTCACCGACGGTGCAGCCGGGGTCGGCCTTGACGAGGTCGAGCATCCGTCGGCGCGCCGCGCTTCCTAGTGCGTCGAAGACCGCTCCCATGGAATCCATATGTAAGAATATTCTTACGTATTTAGAGATGTCAAGACCCTTCCCGCTCCATTCTCACGGGGTCGTGGACTCCTGGTAGGTCGTTCCCGGTCAGGTTTCCGCTGCCGGGGAGGGAAGGTAGACCTTGAAGACCGGACCGCGAGCATGGGGGCTGATGTCCGGTAGACGGCGGATGGCCGTTACCCGCGTGAGGGACCCGGCACCCGGGTCCCCTGGGCCTCGCCGCGCGTGCGATGGGATACGATGGTGACGACCCGGACGAGAATCCGCGGACGAGACAAGGAGGCGTCCCCCGTGACTCTTCGGCAGCTGACGATCGGATCCCTGGTGGCGGGCCTGGCCTTGTTCCCTCACGCGGCGGCCGGAGTCCGCGGCGAGGAGGGACTCCCGACTTCCGCCGAAGGGGCCAGGCCGATCCTGGTGGGCACGCCGGTCCCCGACGGGGCGCTGAAGACGGCGCAGGGGCGGGAGACGACTCTCCACGAGCTTCTCGACGGGCAGCAGGCGGTCCTCGTCTTCTACCGCGGCCATTGGTGACCGCACTGCAAGCGGCAGCTGGTCGAGCTGCAGGACCTCGTTCCCCGGCTCCGGGAGCTGGGCTACCGGATGATCGCGATCAGTCCCGACGGTCCCGAAGAGGCGGCGGGGCTGGAGTCGGACCTCGGGCTGAGCTTTCCCCTCGTCTCCGACGACGGCCTCGCCCTGTCGAGGAAGTTCGGCATCGTCTTCCAGGCCCCGGAACGCGACCCGCTCCCCGTCCCCGCCGTCTACCTCGTCGACCGGGGTGGGACGATCGTCTTCCACTTCGTCCACCCCGACTACAAGCTCCGTCTGCACCCGGAGCTCCTGCTGGCCGCCGCGGGCGTGAACCCGGCGCGGAAGCCCGAGGGACATTGACACGCGAGCAGTGGCCGGCCGTCAGAGGCTACAATGCCCCCGGTCGGACGCTGCCCGGCCCCAGCCAGAGAGCGAATCGTCCATAACCATGAACTACGAGTCGGCCGAACGTCGTTTGTCGGTGCTGTCCCCGGATCGTCGATGGGTCGTGCCGCTCCTGGCGGTTGCCGTCGTCTCGGCGGCCTGCGGCGGCCCCCCCGCGGCTCGGGGCGGTCCCCCCGCCATGCCCGTCGAGGTGGTGACGCTCGCCGAGCGCCCCGTCGAGCGCACGACCGAGTTCATCGCCAGCGTGAAGTCGCGGCGCTCGACGGCGGTGCGGCCCGAGGTCGAGGGCTCGATCACACGTATCCGGGTCCGGTCGGGCGACCGGGTCGAGCCCGGCACGACGCTGCTGGTGATCGACCAGCGCATGCAGGAAGCGACGGTGGCGAGCCTCGAATCGCAGCTCGTGGCGCGTCGGGCGGACCTGCAGCAGGCCCGCCAGGAGGCGGCGCGCATGAAGACGCTGCTCGAGGCCGGGGCGGCCAGCCAGGCGGAGATGGAGCAGGCCGAGACCGCCCTCGCCACCGGCGAGGCCCTGGTGAATGCGACCGAGGCCCAGCTGCGCGAGCAGCGTGTCGCCCTCGCCTATCACACCGTGAGCGCCCCCACGGCGGGGGTCGTCGGCGACATCCCCGTGCGGGTCGGTGATCGGGTGACGAAGTCGACCCTGCTGACCACCATCGACCAGACCGCGGGCCTCGAGCTGTACGTCAACGTGCCGGTGCAGGAGGCGCCCAACCTGCGGGTGGGCCTGCCGGTTCACATCCTCGACGGCAGCGGCTCCGTCCTCGCCACCGAGGAGCTGTCGTTCGTCTCTCCCTCGGTGGATGCCAACACGCAGTCCGTCCTCGCCAAGGCCACCCTCGAGAACGCGGTCGGCCTGCGGACCGAGCAGTTCGTGCGCGTGCGTGTCGTCTGGAGCGAGGCGCCGACGCTCGTGGCTCCGGTCATCGCGCTCAACCGCATCGGCGGCCAGTACTTCGCCTACGTGGTCGAGAGCGGCGAGGGCGGATCCACGGTGGCCCGCCAGCGGGTCGTCGAGCCGGGGCCGGTGGTCGGCAACGACTACGTCCTCAAGTCCGGCCTGAAGCCCGGCGACAGGCTGATCGTCTCGGGAGTGCAGAAGATCGGGGACGGCGCGCCGGTGACGATCCTGGCCAAGGAGGCCGGTTCCCCGGAGACCTCGCCCGAGGCACCCGGAGAAGGGGACTAGGCCTTGTCCTCCGAGGTCTTCATCCGCCGGCCGATCCTGGCGACGGTCTGCTCGCTCATCATCATCCTCGCCGGAGCGATCTGCATCCCCCTGCTGCCGATCGCCCGCTACCCCGAGCTCACGCCGCCCCGGGTCACGATCACGTCCTTCTACACCGGCGCCAACGCCCAGGCGGTCGAGAGCGCGGTGACGACACCCATCGAGCAGGTCGTCAACGGTGTCGAGGGCATGATGTACATGCAGTCCTCGAGCACCAACAGCGGCGTCTCCACCATCGACGTCTACTTCGAGGTCGGACGCGATCCCGACCTCGCCGCGGTCGACGTGCAGAACCGCGTGAACCAGGTGATGGGCCGCCTGCCCTCCGAGGTGCGCACCACCGGGGTCACGGTCTTGAAGAACACCGCGGGCTTCATGGGCGGCCTCGGCTTCTTCTCCCGCGACAACCGCTACAGCGCGCAGTTCGTCAGCAACTACCTTGACACCTACGTCCGCGACGCCATCAAGCGCGTGCCCGGCGTCGGGAACGTGATCATCTTCGGCGAGCGCAAGTACGCCATGCGCCTCTGGCTCGACCCCGCGCGCCTGGCCGCCCGCGGGGTCACCGCCGGCGACGTCGTGGGCGCGCTGCGCGAGCAGAACCTGCAGGTCGCGGCCGGCGCCCTCGGCGACGCCCCCGCCGACCCGAACCAGACGTACAACCTCAGCGTCCGGGTGAGGGGCCGGCTGACCGAGGCGTCCCAGTTCGAGGACGTCGTGGTGAAGGCGGGAGAAGGGGGTGACCTCGTCCGCGTGCGGGACATCGGCCGCGTGGAGCTCGGGGCCGAGACCTACTCGGCCAACCTTCGCTTCATCGGGCTCGAGGCCTCCGGCATGGGCATCGCGCTGCTGCCGACCGCCAACGCGCTCGAGGTCTACCAGGGCGTGATGGCGGAGATGGCGCGGCTCGAGAAGAGCTTCCCCCCGGACTCGAGTGGCGCCTCGCCTTCGACAACGTCGGGGTCGTCCGCGAGTCGATCAAGGAGGTGCTGGTCACGCTCGTGGAGGCGATCCTGCTCGTCATCCTGGTGATGTTCCTCTTCCTCCAGAACTGGCGCAGCACCCTGATCCCCGCGATCACGATCCCGGTGTCCCTGATCGGCACCTTCGCCTTCGTCAAGGCGTTCGGCTTCTCGATCAACACCCTGACGCTCTTCGGGATCGTGCTCGCCACCGGCATCGTGGTCGACGACGCGATCGTCGTGATCGAGAACATCGAGCGCCACATGCGGGAGGAGAAGAAGGGCGCCTACCGGGCGGCGGTCGACGCGATGCACGAGGTGCTCGGAGCGGTCGTCGTCATCGGGCTCGTGCTCGTTTCGGTGTTCGTGCCCGTCGCGTTCTTCCCGGGCACGACGGGCCGGCTCTACCAGCAGTTCTCGCTGACGATTGCCTTCGCGGTGGTGCTCTCCGTGTTCAACGCGGTGACCTTCACCCCGGCGCTCTCCGCCCGGCTGCTCGACAAGGAGAGTCACGCCCACGGCCGCTTCTTCAGCCTCATCAACCGCGTCATCGAGGGCGGAACGGCCTTCTACGTGAGCTCGCTGAAGCGCGCTCTCGCGCGACGGCCGCTGATGCTGGCGCTGTTCGCGCTCGGGCTGGGCGCCACGTGGTGGCTGGTGCGAACCGTTCCTTCCGCCTTCGTGCCGGAGGAGGACGAGGGCTACTTCATCACCGTGATCCAGGCCCCCGCGGGCGCCTCGCTCGGCTACACGACCGAGATCGCCAAGGAGGCCGAGGCGATCCTCTTCAACGACCCCGACATCCTCGCGGCCTTCAGCGTCGTGGGCTTCAGCTTCAGCGGTGCGGCGCCCAACACCGGCCTCATCTTCACCCGGCTCAAGGGCTACGACGAGCGGAAGGGCCGGAGCCACTCCCTGCAGGCCGTGCTCGGCCGGATCCGGGGCCCGCTCATGGGCATCACGGGGGGAGTGGTGATCCCGTTCGTTCCGCCCGGGATCCAGGGCCTCTCCGTCTTCGGGGGCTTCCAGTACGAGCTTCTCGACCAGACGGGTGGTGACATCTCGCGTCTCGCCGAGACCCTGGGCTCGCTGGTCGGCGCCGCGAACCAGAGCGGTCAGGTGGTGGGCGCCTTCTCCAGCTTTCGGGCGAGCGACCCGCAGCTCGTGGTGGACATCGACCGCGACCAGGCGCGCAGCCTCGGCCTGCCGCTGCGAGAGGTCACCGACGCGCTGCAGGTGTTCCTGGGATCCGCCTACGTGAACGACTTCGACTTCAACAACCGCGCCTACCGCGTGTACGTCCAGGCCGACCACCAGTATCGGGCCGACCCCGACAGCCTGCGCGAGCTCTACGCTCGATCCGCGAGCGGCGCCATGGTGCCGCTCGACAGCGTCGTTCACGCAAGGGAGACGACCGCCCCCCAGGTGATCAGCCACTTCAACCTGTTCCGCTCGGCCGAGATCAACGGCGCGGCGGCGCCGGGGCTCAGCTCAGGAGAGGCACTCCAGGCGATGGAGCGGATCTCGCGCGAGACGTTGCCGCCGGGGTTCGACTTCGCCTGGGCCGGCCAGTCGCTCGAGGAGAAGAAGTCGGGTGCGACGGCCGTCTTCCTCTTCGCGCTGAGCCTGGTCCTGGTCTACCTGGTGCTCGCGGCCCAGTACGAGAGCTGGGTGCTGCCGTTCATCATCCTGCTCGGGGTCCCGCTCGCCGTCATCGGCGGGCTCGGCGCCCAGCTCCTTCGCGGCCTGGCAAATGACGTGTTCTGCCAGGTCGGGCTCGTGCTCCTGATCGGCCTCGCCGCCAAGAACTCGATCCTGATCGTCGAGTTCGCGGAGCAGCTGAGGGGGAGGGGCCTCTCGATTCTCGACGCGGCGGTCGAGGCCAGCCGGATCCGGCTGCGACCGATCCTCATGACGTCGTTCGCCTTCATCCTCGGCGTGATGCCACTCGCCTTCGCCACCGGGGCCGGGGCCGGGGCCCGCAACTCGGTCGGCACCTCGGTCGCCGGGGGCATGCTCGCCTCCACGCTGCTCTCGGTCATCTTCATCCCGGTGCTCTACGTCGTGATCCGCTCGTGGGCACCGGGCACGCTCCGCCGGAGCGCCGACGACGACGCGCCGGCGGCGGCGACCGCGGTGGCCCATGAGTAGGCGGCTCGTCGCGCTCGGTCTCGCCCTCGCCGCGTTCGGCCTGGCACCCGGAGCCGCCGCCCAGACCGAGGCCGTGACGGAGCCCCCCGGCCTCGAGCAGGTGACGTTCGACGAGGCCGTGAGCCGTGCCCTCGCGCGCAACCCCAGCGTGGGCGAGGCGGCGCAGGCGATCCTCCGCGCGGAGGCGTTCTTGAGCGAGGCGCGCTCCGTGTTCCAGCCGTACGCGTACGGGAACGTGGGCACGACGGTCCTCGACGCCGCCCGCGGCTTCGACGCCAACATCGTCCAGCCGCGGACGCAGACGGCCTTCAGCGCGACGGTGGCGTACCCGGTGCTCGCCGCCTCTCGCTGGGCCGAGAAGAACCAGGCGGCGGACCGCGTGGAGACGGCCCGGGTCGCCGCCGAGGAGACGCGCCGCCAGGTGGCGGTCACCGCCGCCCAGGCGTACCTGGCCGTGATCCTGGCCCAGCGGCAGCGGCAGGTCACGGTGCGCAATCGCGACACGGCGAAGGCCCTCGAGGACTACGCCCGGACCCGTTTCGACGCCGGCCAGGGCAGCCGGTTGAACCACGTTCGGTCCGTGCAGCAGCTGGCGAGCGCCGAGGCCCTGATCCAGGTGGCGGAGCTGGCGCTGCGGGGGGCCCAGGAGGCCCTGGGCGTCGCCGCATTCGCCGAGGGCCCCCTCGACGCGCGCGGCGACCCGATGCTGCCGCCGGCGCTGCCCCCGGCGGACGACGCGTGGCTGGCCGGCCGGCCGGACGTTCGGCTCTTCTCGTCGGAGCTGCGGCTCGCCGACCGCATCGTGTCCGACTCGTGGAAGTCCTGGCTCCCGACCCTGACCGCCTCCTTCACGCCGCGCTACGTCACACCGGCCGGCCTGTTCGAGCCGTCGAAGTCGTGGCGCGCGTTCTTCCAGCTCGAGGTGCCGATCTTCGACGGCACCCTGGGACCCACGAAGCGCGCGCGCATCGCCGAGCGGGAAACGGCCCGGCTGCGGCTGGACGCGCTCACCAACGAGGCGCGCTCCGAGCTGCGCGTGGCGCAGGAAAGGGTGAAGCGCAACGAGCGGATCGTGACTGCGGTCCGCCAGGCGGCCGAGAGCGCCGGCGAGGCGCTCGGCATCACCGAGGTCGCCTACCGCGCCGGCGCCACCACCAACATCGAGGTGGTCCAGGCCCAGCAGGCCGCCCGCAACGCCGAGATCGAGGCAGAGCTGGCCGAGGACCGGCTGCGCCAGGCGCGCCTCGATCTCCTCGTGGCGCTGGGCCAGTTCCCCTAGCCGGGCGACTCGACCAGAGAGATCCCCGGCAGCCTCGGGTCAGCCCATTCGGTCGATCAGAGCCTCGTAGCGAGGGTGCTCGCGCAGCGCGTCGAGGTCGCCGTCGTTCACGATCCATTCCTTCTGGAAGAAGCCCGCGGCGACGGCTTTCTCCAGGTAGTCGACGGCCTCCTCCACCCGACCTGCTGCGGCGTAGGTGCAGGCCACGTTGTAGAGGACACCGGTGTCGCCCGGGTCGATGGCGACCGCCCGTGCGGCCCACTCGAGACCCCGTTCGGTCTCCCCCAACACGATCAGACAGCCGGAGCCGAGGTAGAGAGCGCGTGCGTCGTCCGGATTGAGCTCGAGGTGCTTCTCGATGATCTCGTAGCCCCGACGCATGTACTCCCGATGCTCGTCCGGCCGTCCCAGGCCGTTGTAGATCGAGCCCAGGAGGCAGGGCGCCTGAAAATCCTCGGGGCGCACCTTCATCGCCTGCTCGAAGTGCCGGGCCGCTTCGGCGAGCTCCCCCTGCTGCCAGCGCGCGCGGCCGTAGAAATAGTGCGCCTCGAAGAGCTGCGGATCGAGACGGATGGCGGTCTCGAACGCGTCTTCCGCCTCTTCATATCGATCCTGCAGCGACAGGGCCAGACCGCGGGAGGCGTGGGCCTCGGCCAGCTCGGGGGCCAATTCGAGAGCCTTCTGGCTGGCCCGGTCCGCCCGCTCCAGATCGGCCTCGCTGCCTCCGTAGTACATCCGAGCGTAGGAGGACAGATCGGCAAGCCCGGCGTGGGCGGCGGCGAAGCGGGGATCGATCTCGATGGCCCGCGTGAACATCTGGAGCGCCTGACCATGGGCCGCCTTGATCGCGCGATGGAAGAGGCTGCGCCCGCGCAGGTAGTATTCGTACGCCTGGACGTTGACCGGCGCCTGCCGCTGGATCGCCTTCTTCTCCCTGGGGCTCAGGGTGACCTCGAGGGCGCGAACGATGTTGCTGGAGATCTCGTCCTGCACCTCGAAGACATCCTCGAGGTCGCGGTCATAGCGTTCGGACCAGAGCTGGTAGCCGTCTCGTGCGTTAACCAGCTCCGCGCTGATCCGCACCCGCTGGCCGGCTTTGCGCACGCTGCCGGAGAGCACCGTCTCGACACCGAGACGCTCACCCACCTCGCCCGGCTCGGCGGTGCGACTGCCGAAATGGAAGGCGGACATCCGCGAGGCGACGCGAAGATCCCCGATCTTCGACAGCGCATTGATGATGTCTTCGGCGATCCCCTCGCAGAAGTAGTCCTGGTCCTTCTGCGGGCTCATGTCCGCAAACGGCAGCACGGCAATCGAGCGAGCCCGGCTCGCGGACTCTCCTGGGGCAGTCGGCAGCTCCTCGAGCTCGTTGCGCAGGTCCTTCGCCGTCTGGAAGCGCCGTTCCGGGTCCTTCTGCAAGCACCGCAGGATCACCCGCTCGAGGGCCGGCGGGACGTCGGCGCGGAGCCGGGCCACCGACCCGGGTCGGTCCCGGAGGATCGCGCTGATGAGGGAGGCCGGGCTTTCACCCTTGAAGGGGCGCTCGCCGGTGATCATCTCGTGGAGGACGACCCCCACCGAGAAGACGTCCGAGCGGTGATCCACCGGTCGGCCCTCGAGCTGCTCGGGAGACATGTAGGGGATGGTGCCGAGCACCAGGCCTTCCCGAGTGAGCTCTTCGGTGGGCCACTCCGTCTCCTCCGAGCCGCTGTCTTCCTGCCGGAGCTTGGCCAGTCCGAAATCGAGGACCTTGACCACACCGTCGTCGGTGACCATGACGTTGGCCGGCTTGAGGTCCCGATGGGTGATCCCCCGTTCGTGCGCCGCCACCAGCGCCTCGACGAGCGGCACCGCCACTGCGACAAAGGCGTCGAGCGCCATGCCGCCGGGCGGAACGACTTCATCGAGCCTGTGGCCCGAAACCAGCTCCATCGTCAGGAAGTGCACGCTCTCGGCCTCTTCCACCGAGAAGATGGTGACAATGCCCGGGTGACTCAGCGAGGCGACGACCTCCGCCTCCCGCTGGAACCTTCGGAGCCGCTCGGGATCACGAGCCATGCCCTCCGGCAGCACCTTGAGCGCCACCTGGCGTTTCAGGCGCGTGTCCTCGGCCCGGTACACCTCTCCCATCCCACCCGCGCCGAGCTTCTCCAGGACACGATAGTGAGACAGCGAGCGGCCGATCATCCGGTCTCCTTTGGATCTCAGAGGCAGGCAGGTCGATTCTACCCCCGACCCTGTCGTCCGCGGCGGAGCGTCACCCTGGCGGGCCCGGGGAGGTGTTCCGCGAACTCCCCCCGACGCTGGTCGCTGTCCTGCCACGCGGCGAGCCAGACGTCCGGATCACCCACTTCGTGGCTGGCCATGACGTAGGTGCCGGCCGGGCCGGGCGGGAGATCGCTGTTGTAGATGTCTCTGGAGATCTTCCACGTCCCATCTACGAGGCGCCAGATCTCGATGAACTTGCCCTTGTCAGCCACGGAACCATCGGGCGCGTTGAGGACGTACGTGCCGACCCGGTATCCCAGGTCCCCGGCCACCACCGTCTCCAGGGTCTCGAGGGTCCCGGTGAGTCCGGCGTCGAGCAAGCCCTGAAGGTCGGCGCGCACCGCCTCGCGCCCCGTGCCCATGGGCCCGTTCGGCGGCATCATGCGGGCATCCTCGGTGTAGAGAGCAGCGACCGCCTCGATGTCACGCGCGTTGAAGGCATCCTGCCAGGCCTCGGCCCGCTCGGCGAGAGCGCTGCTCTCCTGTGCCCTGGGCTGCGCACAGCCCGTCAGCATCACGACCGACAGCGCCGAGATTGCGGTCAAAGCGACAACCTTGCCCACTCCACTCCTGCTCTCCGCTGCGATGCAGCGACGGCTCCCTGACAGACGAAACCTCGCCGCCACCCCGTGTGGGTGGCGGTCCGCCGTCCGCTGATTCAGGGACCGAGTGCGGGCATTATCCGACAACACCGCCGGCTTTCCCAGCATCGCGATCGACACAGGACAGGTCGGCAGGCCCGAGGACGAGGAGACGGGGCTGAGACTACTTGCCGAGGTCGCGAATCCAGATGTCCTTGAATCGCATCCGGCCCTGGCCGCCCGAGTGCAGCTGTAGCGCGATCACTCCCTCTGTCGCGCCCGGGTCGGGGTAGGTGAAGTCGATCATCTGCACCCCGTTGAGGTACGTCACGTAGCGATTGCCCTCGACCTTGATGAGCATGTCGTTCCAGTCATCGGGTCTGATGACCGTCTCCAACTCGGGGGCCGGCCACACGATCCAGCCTTTTCCATCACCATAGATCCCGCCCGTGTGATGCCCGATCGTGCGATCGATCTCGATCTGTCGGCCCTCGGTCACCGTGGCGGTGCCGGGCTCGAACTCCGTGTGGAGATAGACGCCACTGTTGCCGCTCGCCTCACATCTGAATCGCAGGAAGAGATGGAAGTCCTGATAGGTTCTCTCGGTCGCCAGGTAGCCGTATTCCTCCGTGATCCCTTCCCCGTAGATCGTCCCTTCATCGACGACCCACTTCTCGTGGCCGATCTCGGTCCAGCCAGTCAGGTCCCGGCCGTTGAAGAGGCTCTCCCACTCCGGGCCGAGGTTTCGGTCCCGCTGAGCGACGGCTGGTGTGGTGAACAGCAAGACAAGGGCGGTGGTGACGGCAGCACGCATGGTGTACTCCTTCCGGGCAAATCCGAGCCCACGCTAGTGAAGCTCGAGTATACGAGCGAAGCCGGGTGGACGGGTCAGGAAAGAGCACGCCAGTAGCTCCTCGCGGCCCATCTGGGACAGAATCGGCACGGTCTTCCCACCCATCTCCTGGCTGCAGCGACGTGGGCACCCCCGAGACCGCTCGCGGCGGGGCGAGATGGAAGATCACTCCGCCCCGCACGAGGCGGACAGGGCGGTCCGCAGCTTGCGTATGTTCGCGCCGGCCTGGGCGGCGAGGCCGGCATAGAAGCGCGCCTTGTAGAGGTCGTGGCTGTAGCAGTAGCACCAGGCGACCCCGAGAAGCGCTTCGCCCTTCCGCCGGGGGTCCACGTCCTCCACGCGCTCGTACGCGCTGATCGCGCGCTCCCACTGCCGGCCCACCCGGTAGCTCTCCGCCACCCCGAGCGCCGCGTCGGCGTTGTCGGGATCGAGCTCAAGGGCCTGCTCATACGCGGCCACGGCTTCCTGGACCCGTGGCGGCTCGAAGGTCTGGTAGACGCGGCCCAGGTCCATGAGGGTGTCGGGGTTCCGCCCCTCCGGCTGGTCCGTGACCTCGAGCATCTCCGCCAGCGCCTCCTCGAGGCGACCGTCACGGGTCAGGAGAGCAGCGTGCCGTGTGCGGTACTCGAGGTTGCCGGGCTCGAGCTCGACAGCCCGGCCGTAAGCGTCCGCGGCCAGCGTCGGCTCGTCGACCGACTCGGCAGCGTCGCCGTGAGCGGCGTGGGCCTCGGCCAGCCCGGGGAGGGCCGCCACCGCGCGGTCGAGCGCGGCCCTGGCCCCCGCCGCGTCACCGGTGCGCAGCAGCGCCTGACCGAGAAGCAGGGCGGCGCCCCCGGTGGCGCTCATGTCGTCGGGCAGGGCGCGAAGGCCGGCGAGGGTCGCGTCGGTGTCGTCCCCCTGCCGAAGCTGCAGCGCCAGTGCGGCCACCCGCGGCGCCGCCCAAGTCGGGTCCAGACCCGCGGCGTCCTCGTAGGCGGACGCCGCCTGCTCCGGCTGCCCCCGGCTCTCGAACACCCGCCCGACCTCCAGCTTCACGAGCGGATTCCTCGGCTCCAGGAAGGTGGCCTGCTGCACGGCGGCGGCGGCCTCGCTGCCCGCGTCATCCGGATCCGCCGCGAGAGCTGCCACACCAAGGGCAGCGAGGGCCTCCGCGGAGTGCGGATCGGCCTGTTTGGCAGCGCGGGCCGCCTCGAGGGCGTCCTCTGCTCTTCCCTGCGCGGCCAGAGCTCGCGCCAGCCCGGTCAGAGCCGCAGCCGAGCGAGGCTCGATCTCCGTGGCGCGCCGGTAGGCGGCCTCCGCCTCCCGCGCCAGCCTCCCCCCCAGGAAGGCATCGCCGCTGGCGATCTGGGCCGCGGCGGAGCCGGGTGCGGCCTGCGTGGCCTGGGCGGCCGTCGCGCGCGCCGCCGGGTCGCCGGCCCGAGCCTGCGCCCGCGCGAGGGCGGCCAGGCCTTCTGCCCCGGCCTCGACCTCGACCGCCTGCCGGGCGAAGTCCGTGGCCTCCTGCACCGTGCCCGTCCGCAGGGCGAAGGCCGATCGCGCCGCGAGGACGCGGGCCCGCGCCGCTGGCGGCGCCGACGTCGCCCGCTCCCCCGCCTCCGCGACCGCGGCGCCAGCCTCCTCCAGCCGGCCGAGCCTCGACAGCAGCCTCGCCAGTGCGAGGGGCGCCTCCGCGTCCTTCTTTGCCCGCGAGACCGCCTTCTCCACGGTCTTGACGGCGTCGTCCTCCTTACCCTCGGTGAGCTGACGCTCCGCCTTGGCAACGGCGTCGTCCAGTCGCTTGTCGGCCCACGCGGGCAGCGCCACCCCGAGCGCGGCCGCCGCGATCACCGGAAGAAGACGCATCTTCACCCCCCACACATGAGTCTACCAATCGACCGTGCACGTTCCGATGGACTTCCCAGAGCCGGCGAGGCAGGCACGGCTGAGCTCAAAGTCTGCTTGGAGGGTGTGCTCGGGGACGACGCGCAGCCGGGAGCCTGGCTGGACTCGCCCGGAAGCCCACGCTCTTCCCGGTGCGGTCGCACCATTCGGGCGGGCCGGGAGCCAGGCACGAGGCACCCGCCGCCTGAAGGGGCGGCCTGGTCAGGCCTGGTCGATCGCGATCGCGACACGCCGCGCCGAGCGGGTGGCCGCCTCCATTCCCCACCCGAGGTTGTCGGCGTAGGCACCGACGAACTGCACGCGCCCCTCGGGCTCGATCACCCGGGGCCAGAAACGCGTCAGCTCTCCCGGGTCGTAGCTCACCGGCTCGCAGGCCATGGCCCAGGGGTCCTGTGACCAGTCGATCACGAACGCCTGCTCGACGTCCTCGGAGCGGCCGGGGTAGATCCGCCGGAACGCGGCGAGGGCATCCTCGGCGGAGTTGTTGCCCATGGCGGTCCCCACGAGCAGACCCCGCGACGTCTCGACGTCGTCCGCCATCCGCCAGATGTGATCGAGAGAGCGGTCGCCGATCTGGATGTTCGGGCTGACGCCGTCCCTCTCCCAGAAGCGCGTCCGCGACTGGAACACCGGCCGGGCGGCGGTGTAGTAGGGGAAGCCGTCGACCACGTACTCCCGGGCCTCTGGCCACTTCGGGGTCACCGGGATCCCCCGCAGGGCCACCAGCGACATCGCCGAGACGAGCCAGTCGGCCTCGATCGCCCTCTCGCTGCCCGCCTCGCGGTAACGAACCCTGACCCCGGAGTCGCCGCGCTCGATCGCGGTCACCGGGCACCCCAGGCGCACCCGCTCACCCAGACGATGCGCGAGCGTGTTGGGCAGCGTCTGGTTGCCGCCCTGGATGCGGAAGACCTCGACCGGAAAGAGAGGCACGCCACGTATCTTGAGGATGGCGGCGTGCCAGATCGCCTGCAGGGCCGAGCCCTCACCGCCGAAGAAGCGGAGAGTGCCCGCCGAAGCGCCATCTCTCTCGAGGAGCTGGTTGAAGGTCAGGCCGTCGAGTTCCTCGAGGCCGGCGTCGAAGGGACGATACTCGTCCGAGAAGGCGTCGAGGTAGGGGGCGTGGTACAGCGCGGGCAGCTTCCACCAGGGCTCGCGCGCCAGGAACTCTCGCTCGCGCTGATTGAACCCGAGCCCCGCCAGCACCTTCCGGTCGGCCAGCATCTCCTCGGTGCGCAGCTCTCCGTCGATCAGGCGCAGGATGCCATGGCGTCGCGGATACGGCAGCGCGGTGAGGCCGAGCTCCTCGACGTAGCCCCAGAACAGCTCGTAGCCCGGCCGGGTGAAGTGCTCCGCTCCGCCGTCCACGTAGAGACCGTCGGCCAGCGGATCGCGCACCGTGCGCACGTGGCCGCCCGGATGCCCCGCCGCCTCGAGCACCGTGACGTCGTGGCCCCTCTTCATGAGCTCGAAGGCACACGAGAGACCGCCGATGCCCCCGCCCGCGACCACAGCCCGGTGGCTTCGACCGCTGGAGGCAGCGGCGACCGGCCTCGCGCCGGCGTCGGCATCATGGGACACGCTGGTCAAGGTCCCCCCGGCCAGCGCTGCGCCCGCCACGCGCAAGACGTCGCGACGGCTGATCGACCCGGGGCCTGGCGGCGAATCCGGCACTTGAACCTCGCTCTGGCTGGGAAGGCGTCGGCGCATCCTAGGCCGTGGCTGTGTCGTGGGTCAAGGCGACCGACGGCCATGCAGGCTCCCTCGGGAACCGGGGAGATCGCCATCGTCCAGAGCCGGCCTGCAGCGCTCGAGCGCCTGACCGGCGCCTCCCGCTGGCCTAGAATCGGCAGGGCCGGCGCGACACACGGTGGAGCCGGTCATCGGAGGGGAAGCGATGCCATCAGCGAAGTGGCTCCTGGTGACTGCAGGCCTGCTCGGCGCCGCGGCCCGGCCCGCGGCCGCCCAGAGCGACTGCTACTTCGCGGAGACCGGGAATGCACTGGTGATCGGCAACTCCAGGGTCGAGATTCAGATCGACGCGACGAGCGGAGTGATCACCGGCATGGTCAACAGGAAGACGGGCACCGAGTTCGTCGGCCCGGGCCCCTTCGAGGTATTCCGTCTCGTCTACTCGACCGAGAAGTTCCACGGCGCTTCGCCCCACGAGCCATGGAGCGCGACCGAGGGAACCGTCGTGAAGGGCGCCCTGCAGAAGATCGCCGCCACGCGGCTCGAGAAGTCCTCCCGGGGGGTCCGGCTGCAGGTGAGCTACGACCACCTGCGCCTCGAGCGAAGGACGCTCGACGTGTCCGTCCACTACACCGTCGAGCTGCGCGACGGCGACGAGGAGACGAGGTGGCGACTCTTCATCCAGAACCGGGATCTGGGCACGGTGAGGGAGGCTCACTTTCCTCTTGTCTCCGGTCTGAGCGAGCTCGACACCCTGATCATGCCGAACGAGTCCGGGCAGATGGTCCGCGACCCGGCGAGCAAGCTGTCGGACGACGTGCCCGTCATCAGCCTGGAGTACCCCGGGCGCGCCTCGATGCAGTGGTTCGAGTACGACTCGTCCGCCGGCGGCCTGTACATGGCCTCCTACGACCCCGAACTCGGCTACACACGGATGTGCTTCGGCCGGACGGGCGAGGGGCACCGACCGGCCATGTGGATCACCCGCTACCCGTTCGCGCCCTCCGGGGCCTCCTGGCAGTCGCCCGAGCTGGCCCTGGGGATTCACTCCGGAGACTGGCACTGGGGCGCCGACCGCTACCGCCGCTGGTTCGAAAGCTGGGCCCGGGCCCCCGAGGTGCCCCGCAAGGTGCAGGAGATGATCGGCGGACTCCGCGAGATCATGATCAAGGGGGAGAACGGTCAGGTCGCCAACCCCTACGAGTCGATGGTCACGCTGGCGCGGCAGGTGCGGGAGCAGCCCCACGGTCTGGGCTTCCTGGTGGCGGGCTGGATGCACGACGGCCACGACACCTACTACCCCGAGTACGTCCCGGTCCCGGAGCTGGGCGGTCGGAAGGCCCTGATCGAGGCGCTCGACGGCGTCCACGACCAGGGACTGGCCGCCACGGCGTACGTCAACGGTCGGATCTGCAACATCGAGACGGACACCTACAAGAAGCATGGCAAGGCGTGGTCGGTGCTGGGCCGGGCCCCGGGCCTTGGAGTGAACGGCAACGATTTCTTCGAGCTTCACGAGGAGTGGAACCGGTCGTGGAGCGAGACCCGGCCCGGACTGGGCTGGTTCACGGTCATGTGTCCTTCCGCGAAGGGATGGCAGGACCATCTCGTCGGCGAGGTCTCGCGTGTCATCGGGGAGTACGGCTTCGACGGCGTCTTCCTCGACCAGCCCGGCTCGTACTACGGGGAGCTCTGCTACAACCGCCGGCACGGCCACGACACGCCGGCGTCGGCGTGGGGACCTGGCCTGCTCGAGCTGTTCCGGCGGGTGCGGCAGGAGATGAGGAGGCTCGAGCCGGACTCCATCCTCTGGACTGAGGGCATGAACGATGCTTTCGGGCAGTACATGGACTACGGGATGGACAAGAACCCGCTGTGGCAGCCCATGCGGATCCACCCCGACAGCGAGACGTTCGTCGAGATGTGGAGATACACGCTGCCCGACCGCATCATCGTGAACGACCCGGGCGCGTACTCGTACGCTGCCTCGCACGATCCGGTCTACGGCGACAACTACCAGTTCGTGCTCGGGGTGAGAGGACTCAGGCGGAGCCCGGACCGGGGCATCGAGGTGAAGTTGGGGGACGACGAGGGAAGGGCTCGTCGACGAAGCGTGGTCGAGAAGATCGAGCGGCTGTGGATCGCGGGAGGGCGGTACCTGTTCCACGGGCGATTCATGGACGACGTGGGCCTGGAGGTGTCGGCTCCCGACGTCCTGGCGAAGGTGTACCGGGGCGAGACCGGCGTTGGCGTCCCCGTGTGGAACACGATGGCGGAACCGCTGTCGTTCGCCCTGCGGATCGATCTCGATGCGGTGGGCCTTCAGGCCGGCAGCCCCATCCGGGCCCTCTCGCTCGACGGCGACTCCTGGTTGCCGCAGGAGAGATCGGGGGACGTGGTCGAGGTGAAGGTGACTCTCCCGGCGCACGAGATCGACGTGATCGTGCTCGAGTCCGGCCCGGCTTCGGCACCCGAAAGTTGAAGGCGCCCCTCCCGTCCGGGTGATCGGTCGCCGGCGCAGGTCGAGACCAGACCGGCCGGGACCGGCGAGAGGCATCCCCGACGAGCTCTTCCTGTCGCTTTGATCTACGCACGGCAGCGACCGGTGGTTCCAGAATAGTCTCGGGGCCCCTCGCTTATGCGAACCCCGGGGAGGGCTCGTGCGTCTTAGCGTGTGAGAGTTGGAGAAAGGATGTCTCCCATCATGCGCAAGGGACTCATAGCCACTGCAGTGATGATGATCGCCGGAGGGGCCTCGGCCGTCCTCTACAGCAATGCCCATTCGGGCGACACGAATGGGCTCAAGACGCTGCCCGTGGTTCGGGGCTCGGTGGTCGAGAAGGCCCTGGCCATCGGCGCCATCCAGCCCGACCGTGAGATCGCGGTCAAGAGCAAGATCTCGGGGATCGTCAAGACGTCCTTCCGGGAGGTCGGCGACCTCGTCCGGCCCGGTGACCCCCTCTTCGAGATCCTCCCCGACCCCACCCCGATGGAGCTCACCGAGGCCCGCCGGGAGGTGGAGATCGCGAAGAACGTCTTCGACCAGGCCGAGAAGAAGCACGAGCGCTCCCGTCGGCTCGTAGACCAGGGCATCCTCGCCACCCAGGACTGGGACCAGGCCGAGAAGGACGTCCAGGACGCGCGAATCCGCCTCGAGCTCGCGACCGAGCGGCTGGCTCTCATCGAGAAGGGGCGCGTCCAGACCGAACGGCTGTCAGTCGAGTCGATCATCCGCGCCCCGATCGCGGGCACCGTCCTCGAGCTGCTCGTGCACGAGGGCGACCCGGTGGTGCCCCTGACGTCGTACCAGGCGGGCACCGCGCTGACGAACCTGGCCGACATGAGCACGCTCATCTTCAAGGGGACGGTGGACGAGATCGACGTGGGAAAGCTCCGGGAGGGGATGGCGGCCCAGATCAAGGTCGGGGCGCTCCCCGATGCGCACGTCGGCGGCACGATCGCCAAGATCGCCCCGAAGTCGAAGACCGAGGAGGGCGCAACGCTGTTCGACGTGGAGATCGACCTGAAGCCGGCCGAGGGCGTCGTCCTCCGCGCCGGCTACTCCGCCAACGCCGAGATCGCGGTGCGCGAGGCGCACGACGTGCTCATCGTCCCGGAGCGCCTCGTCACCTTCACCGACGGCAAGGCCAGCGTCGAGGTGCCCGGGGCCACCGAGGGCGCCGAGCCGGTCCGGAGAGAGATCGATCCGGGCCTCTCCGACGGCATCAACCTCGAGGTGGCGGACGGCCTGACCGACAAGGACCTCGTCGTCGAGCGGCCGCCGAAGCAGATCGAGTAGGCGGCGGGCTCCCCGGCCACGACATGAGAGGAGCACCTTGACCTCCCTGTCCTTCCTCCGCCAGATGCTGCAGGACATCCGCCATCAGAAGGCGCGGACTCTTCTGACGCTCCTCGGCATCACCTGGGGCACCGTCTCCGTCGCCCTCCTCGTGGCCTTCGGCGAGGGTCTGCAGCGGCAGGTCGAAAAGAGCCAGAAGGGCCTGGGCGACGCCATCGTCATCGCCTGGCCCTCGCGTACCTCGATCCCCTTCGAAGGCCTCGGCAAGGGCCGCCCCGTCAAGGTGTCGGAGGACGACCTGGAGGCCCTGCGACGCGAGATCCCCGGGATCAAGGTGTCGGGCGAGTACCAGCACGGCGGGACCTTCCGCCGCGAGCGAGTCCGTCTCAACCCCGGCATGTCCGCCAGCAACACTGTCTTCGGCGTCATGCGCAACCTCATCCCCGCCGCCGGGGGGCGCTACGTGAACGACCTCGACCTCGACCGTCGCCGTCGGGTGGTCTTTCTCGGAAACAAGCTGAAGGAGGACCTCTTCGGCGTGGCCGAGGCCGTGGGCAAGACGGTGATGATCGACAACGTGCCGTTCCTGGTCGTTGGCGTTCTCCAGAAGAAGGTCCAGGACTCCAACTACAACGGCTCGGACTCCAGCAAGGCCTTCATCCCCGACAGCACCCACCGCGGCCTCTACGGCTCGCGCTACGTGGACAACTTCGTCTTCCAGGCCAGCCACCCGTCGCTCGTGCCCGAGGTGAAGCGCCGGGTCTATGAGGTGCTCGGTCGCCGCCTGAAGTTCGACCCGGCCGACAAGGAAGCCGTCGGGATGTGGGACACCACCGAGGGAATGAAGTTCCTGAGCACGTTCTTCCTGACCTTTCGGCTGTTCCTCGGCGTGATCGGCTCCTTCACCCTTCTGGTGGGGGGTCTCGGCGTGTCGAACATCATGTACGTGGTGGTCGAGGAGCGAACGAGGGAGATCGGAGTCAAACTCGCGGTGGGAGCCAGGCCCCGCTTCATCCAGACCCAGTTCCTCCTGGAGACCCTGACCCTGACGGCCATCGGCGGGCTCCTGGGTTTCCTCATCACCCTCGGCGTCCTCGCCGTCTTTCCGCTCCTCGGGCTCGAGGACTACATCGGCACACCGGTGGCCTCCCCGGTCGTCGTCCTCAGCACAGCCGCCCTCCTCGGCGTGATCGGGCTCGTGGCCGGCTACTTCCCCGCCCGCCGGGCGTCGCTCCTGGACCCGGTCGTGGCTCTCAAGCTCTCATGAGATTTGCGGCCACCGAGCTCGCCCTGGTCTGGCGCCTCTTCCGCGCCGACCTCGCCCACCAGACGAAGAGGATCGTCCTCACCGTCATCGCCATCGCCTGGGGCACCCTCTCCATCGTGCTCCTCCTCTCCTTCGGCGAGGGCCTCAAGCGCTCCCTCGGCCAGGGCAGCCGGGGCCTGGGGGAGGGGATCGCGGTGATCTGGCCCGGCTCCACCACCAAGCCCTACATGGGCCTCCCCTCGGGGCGGCCCATCCCCCTCAAGGAAGAGGACCCGGATCTCCTGCGGTCGCGCATCCCCGAGATCGGGCTCCTGTCGGTCGAGTACGCCCGCTACGTCCCGGTGGCGGCGGGCGAGAAGATGATGAACGTCCGCGTGCGGGGCGTCGAGCCGGAGTTCGGAGAGATCCGCAACATCCACCCCCAGGAGGGCGGGCGGTTCCTGAACGCCCTGGATCTCGAGAAGAAGCGGCGCGTGGTGTTTCTCGGCGAGGAGCTGGCGAACGACCTCTTCGGGACCGACGACGTGGTGGGTCGCACGGTCCAGATCAACCGGTCGACCTTCCTCGTCGTCGGGGTCGCGCGGGAGAAGCTCCAGATGGGGATGTACAACGGCGCCGACCGGAACCAGGCCACGATCCCGGCCCCCACCTTCAAGTCCATCTACACCGACGACCGGATCCAGAACCTCGTCTACCTGCCCGCGAGCCCCGAAGTCGGGGACGCCGCCAGGGCCCGGTTCTACCGGGTGATGGGGGCGAAGCACCACTTCGACCCCGAGGACGAGCGCGCCCTGGGGATGTGGGACACCCGCGAGATGCAGCGCATCAACGACAACGTCACCCTGGGGATCCAGATCTTCCTCGGGATCATCGGCGCCCTCACCCTTTTCGTCGGCGGCATGGGCGTGGCCAACATCATGTATGCGGTCGTGAAGGAGAGAACGCGGGAGATCGGAGTGAAGATGGCCCTCGGGGCCAAGGAGCGGCAGGTGATGCTGCCATTCATGCTCGAGGCGCTCCTCATGACCCTCGTCGGAGGCTTCGCCGGGACGGTCGTCTCCCTCGGCCTCATCTTCGCCATCGCCGCCCTGCCGCTCCAGGGCGAGGCGTTCGACCTCCTGGGCCGGCCCACGTTCTCTCCCGCCATCGCCGTCGCCACCGCCGCGGTGCTTGGCACCATCGGCACCTTTGCCGGATTCTTCCCGGCCAAGCGCGCCGCGTCGGTCCAACCCGCCGTATCCCTGAGGTACGAGTGATGATGATCGAGATGCGCGACATCCGTAAGGTCTACGCCACGGGCCGGGTCCAGGTGGAGGCCCTCAAGCGCGTCGACCTCGACGTGGAGCGAGGCGAGTTCGTGGCGGTGGTGGGTCCGTCGGGGTCCGGCAAGTCAACGCTGATGAACCTCCTCGGCTGCCTCGACACCCCGACTTCGGGGCTCTACCGTCTCTCCGGCGAGACGGTGGGCGGTCTCGACCGCAACCGCCTGGCCGAGATCCGCAACCGCCACGTGGGGTTCGTCTTCCAGAACTTCAACCTGCTGCCGTACGCGACCGCCCTCGAGAACGTCGAGCTGCCGCTGCTGTTCGGGGGCGTGCCGGGAAAGGAGCGGCGCCGGCGTGCAGCAGCGATGCTCGCGAAGGTGGACCTCGCCGACCGCACCGACCACCGGCCCAGCGAGCTGTCCGGCGGGCAGATGCAACGGGTGGCGATCGCCCGGGCCCTGGTCAACCGGCCGACGATGATCCTGGCCGACGAACCCACCGGGAACCTGGACTCCTCGTCGGGGAAGGGCATCGTGGGCCTCTTCCAGGATCTCAACGCCACCGGCCAGACGGTGGTGATGATCACCCACGACCTCGAGATCGCCCGGATTGCCTCGCGCGTCGTGCTGATCCGCGACGGGGAGATCGTCGAGGACCGGCTCGCGGCCGCCTGAGGCATACTCGTGTCCCCGACCGGATCGGCGGCGGCGGCCGGGGGAGGAGAAGGGATTCCGGCCCGTATCGGTGATGTCTCAGTCGGGTAGCGCCCGCACCCGGATGTTCCGGAAATGGACGACGCTCTTCGGGTCGTGGCACTGGAGGGCGAAGGTCCCGCTGGAGAGGACGCGGCCCGGCATGTCCTCCCGTTTCACCCCTTCGGGCTCGGTGTAGTCCACGATCGTCTTCCCGTCCACCTTCAGAAGGATGCGGCGGCCGTTCACGCTGATGTCGTACTCGAACCACTCGCCGTCCTTCGCCGGGACCTCCCTCACGTCTTCGATCGCGTAGAGGCTCCCGGTCCGGCGCCAGTCGGCATGAGAGTTGTTGACCTGGGCCTCGTACCCCTTCTCGGGCCAGCCCTCGTCCTGGTATTGGGTGTGGAAGTACACGCCGGCGTTGGCTCCGGGCTCGGTTCTCACCTCCATCTTCAGCTCGAAGTTCTTGAAGTCGTGGTTGTGCACCGGGCCCACGTAGAAGACGTGGGCCCGGGGGCCGTGGGTGACGATGGCACCGTCCTGCACCGTCACGGAGTCGGGGTGCTCGGCGACCTTCCACCCCTCGAGCGTCTTTCCATCGAACAGGGGCACCCACCCCTCCTCGGCGGCCGCCCCTCCGACCGACACCCATGCGACGACGAGCGCCGCGATGACTCCCCAGACCTTGAGACCTCTGCGCATGTTCGTCTCCTCCCGATTCCGCCGATGGGACGGCGTCTCCGTACTCTATCTCGATCGTCCCGGGCGCGCGGTCGGGCTCCGTTCTCCCGTCTGACGGAGCGCCCATCGCGCCTACGATATCCCGCAGGAGATCCTGACGAGGTCACACCGGCGATGGAACGCGAGAAGAAGACTCTCTTCCTGAGCCACTTTCGGAGGAGCACGCGCTTGCCGCGGCGTTGAAGTGGTTGCTCGAGGAGGGCATCGAGGTCTTCGTCAGCGGAGTGGGACATCTCGCTGGGGCAGACGTGGGCGGCGGAACTGCATCAGTCGCCGCAGAGGGGGACCCCTTGGCCGCGGCGGAGAACCCTCTTGTGTTCCGGGCCTGAGTCGCGGCCCAGTCGGTCCGCGTGGCGGACCGGGCAGGGGGTCGCAACGATTCGCAAAGCGATGTCCGTCTCGTAGGGCGGGCTCTGGAGCCGTGCACGCCCGCCGTCGTGTTCGAGCGTGCTCGAGTCCACGACGCTGCCCGTGCGCACATCCACCCACTCCGCGCGGTAGCCTCCCTCCGGCAGCTCGAGCACGAGGGGGGTGTCACCGTCGCCGGCCACGTAGAGGGCGTATGCGGCGCCCGTCTCGGCGAGGCAGCGGACGTACGCTCCGGGAGCGGCCACGACCAGATCGGGGCGTGGCGCGAGGGCGGGCAGGTTGAAGCCCATGAGGAACCTCTTCAGGACCCCGAGCTGGCGGCGCAGGGCGGGGCTGCCACCGCCCGGGGCCGGGGAGACGGCAGTGCCGTCCTCGTGACCCACGGCGAACGAGTAGTCCAGGTGGCTGAAGACGGAGCCGCCGGAGAGCAGGAACTCCCAGGCCTGGCGACGGTAGGTGGCGTCCTCCCGGCCGGCGAAGCCGGACTCGTCGAACCCCAGGGCCCGCCCCAGCGCCTGGTTGAGGGTGGCCGCCTCGGGCCAGGCGTAGTGGAAGTTGACGATCGAGATGGCCGGATCCACGTCCTTCAGCGGGTAGCGGAAGTTGGCGTAGTTCTGGGCGATCAGGTGTCGGCTGCCCTGCTGCCGCTCCTCGTCAGCGACGACAGAGGCGACCCACGCCTGCCATTCGAGCGAGGCCGCGTCGGCCAGATCAACGCGGTTCTGCCAGAACATCCCCTCGACCTTCATCTCACCGGGCTCGATGTACGGGTGCAGGACGTCGACGGTCAGCGGGTGGTCGGCCCAGGGCTCGTTCTGGACCTCGAAGTAGACGTTGTCGGCGTCCCTCAGCTCCGAGACGATCTTGCGCACCAGCGCCTCCTGGCGCGCCCGGAGGTTGCCGTTGTCGAGGGTGTTGGCCCGCTCCTTCGGAACGTCCCCGACGCCGTTGACGTTGTTCGAGACGTGGAGCGGGCTCTGCTCCCAGCCCCCGCCGTAGTGGGACGAGAAGAGCGTCACCTCGACGACGATACCGGCCTCGCGTGCCGCGGCGACGAAGTCGTGGAGCCGCTCGAAGTAGGCCGGGTCCCAGCGATCGAGGTCGAACTTGTCTCCCCCCAGGGCGTAGCCCGGCTCGTTGCTGCGGGCCCAGGGGACGAGGGCCCGCCCCGGCGCCGGGGCCAGGGTGTTCTGCGCGATGCCGAAGTCGCCGGAGCGCTCGACGTAGGAGCCGACAAACAGACGGGTCAGGTTCAGCCCGTCCGCGGCCACCGTCGCGAGGTACATCCGGTGGTCGAAGTCGGGATTGAGGACCGCCCCGTAGTGCTCCCCCGACCCGACCAGCACGGTCGGCTGCCCCCGGTAGACGAAATACCGGGGGTTCCCAGGGTGCAGGGCCAGGGCATCTCCCGCCAGCGCGCCCGCCGGCGCCGCAATGAGGGCCGAGAGAAGGCAACTGGCGAGATCACGCATGAGGCACCTCCGGGACAGCGGGGTCAGGCCCACATAGCATCTCTTGCATCGTTGTGGGAGGGTACAACGGGACCGTGGGGGGCAGGTCCTGCCTCTTACTTCTGCGAGAGGCTCATCGCTGCAACGCGGCCGTCCGGGTGACGGTCCCACAGTGCACGGACGGCGTCCGCCAGAATGCAGACTGCAGGACGTGACCCTTCAGCTTTGCCCTAGAGGGTGAAACCGAGGCCCCAGCTGAAGATGGCGGATTCGCCGCCGATTCCGGAGACGCGCCACAGCACGCCGAGGGTCACGTTCGCGCGGAGGATCGCCAGGTCGAGCTCCGGGCCGAGGTAGCTGAGCCCCGGCTCGGTGCCGATGGGGTTGCCCCAGGTGCGGACGAAGGCCGCCCGGAGGCCCACGCCCACGGTGCCGTCGAAGTCCTCCTCCTGCACGCGCGCCCGCGTCCCGACCCCGAAGCTCAGCTTGCCGCCCCCCGAGCCTGCGGCCGCACCGAACAGGAAGCCCCCGGCACAGTGCTTCACCGGAACCGCGCACAGGACCTTCACGCGTCCGTCCTCCTCGCGAACGTCCGCACCGAGCCCGTGGAGGAGCTGCACCTCGGCCGCCGCACCGAGAGGACCACTGAAGCCCACCCCCCCGGCCACGTGCGTCGCCAGGTCGATCGTGACCTCGGTCTCGGCCTCCGGCGAGAGCCCCTGACCCACGGCCCCCACCGGCAGGGCCACACAGAACACCAACGCCCACCACGTCGCTCGAGACATAGGCCCCCCTCGCATTCCTGCTCCAGTGAGAACGCTGGAGAGCCCCCCAGGGTTCCCGCGTCCGGCGCTGCGTTCAAGACATTGGATGAAAGGGCTTTACGAGAGACCCCGGCGCGCTATGATCAGGTGGATGCCGCTTCCCGCCGGCGAACGCCTCGGCCCGTACGAGATCACCGCGCCGCTCGGCAGCGGCGGGATGGGCGACGTCTACCGCGCGAAGGACACGCGGCTCGCGCGCGACGTGGCGGTCAAGGTGCTGCCGGCGAGGCTGGCCCGCGACGAGGAGCGCCAGCGGCGCTTCGAGGTGGAGGCCCAGGCCGCCAGCACCCTGAACCACCCGAACATCGTGGCCATTCACGACATCGGAAGCCACCAGGGCGCGCCCTACGTGGTTCAGGAGCTGCTCGAGGGCGAGACGCTCCGCGAGCGTCTCGACGGGGGTGCGCTCTCCACGCGCAAGGCCCTCGACTATGCCCTGCAGGTCGCGCGAGGACTGGCCGCCGCCCACGCGCGCGGGGTCGTGCACCGGGACCTCAAGCCCGCCAACCTCTTCGTCACCCGCGACGGCGTGGTGAAGATCCTCGACTTCGGCCTGGCCAAGCTGACCCTCAACGGCGAGGAGGAGAGCGACTCCGACGGCACGGGTCTTCCGACGATGACGCGGGGCACCACCCCCGGCAGCGTGCTGGGCACGGTCGGCTACATGTCTCCGGAGCAGGTGAAGGGCGAGCCCGCCGATCCCCGCTCCGACATCTTCGCCTTCGGTGCGGTGCTCTACGAGATGGTGACCGGGCAGCGCGCGTTCAAGGGCAACAGCGCGGTCGAGACGATGAGCGCCATCATCAAGGAGGAGCCTCCGGAGATCTCGACGACCGGCAAGGTGCTGCCCCCCGGCCTCGAGCGTCTGATGCTCCACTGTCTGGAGAAGCGGCCCGAGGAGCGGTTCCAGTCGGCGCGCGACCTGGTCTTCGATCTCGAGTCGATCTCCGGGCTCACCACGCTGGGCTCTGGCGCGCAGGCCGCCCTCCGGGAACGAGCGTCGCGCCGACTGGCGACCCGGGTGGCCGCGGCGGCGGTCGCGGTCGTCGCCCTCGGAGCCGCCTACCTGGCCGGGCGACGGGCCGCGGACACGTCCGCGCCCTCGTATCAGCAGGTGACCTTCCGCCGGGGCAAGGTGAGCACCGCTCGCTTTGCGCCGGACGGGGCCACCTTCGTCTACAGCGCGGCGTGGGAGGGGCGGCCCCAGGAGGTCTTCACCGCCCGCTTCGGAAACCCCGACGCTCGCGGGCTGGGAATGGAAGGGGCCTTCCTCGTCGACGTGGCCGACAACGAGGAGATGATCGTCGCCCACCGACCGGAGGGCGGGGAGCGCACGTTGGCCCGGGTCCCGCTCACCGGCGGCCCCCTGCGCGACGTGCGGACCGAGTTCCAGGACGCGGACTGGAGCCGCGACGGATCCGAGCTCGCGATCACTCGTTTCGACGGCGCCTTCTGGCTGGAGTACCCCGCTGGCACCAGGCTCGCCGAGACCCGGGGGACCTTCAGCCACCCCCGGATCTCACCCGACGGCAACCGGGTCGCGGTCATCGAGCACCCGATCATCCGAGACGACCGCGGTCTGGTCTCGGTCGTGAACCGGGAGGGACGGCGGACGGTCCTCTCCGACGGCTGGGCCAGCATCGAGGGCCTGGCCTGGTCGCCCGACGGCCGCGAGGTGTGGTTCACCGCCACGCGACAGGGCGCGCTCTGCGGCCTCCACGCCGTGGACCTCGATGGGCAGGTCCGGACCATCACGACCGCGCCCGGACGCCTGATCCTCGAGGACATCGCTCCAGACGGACGCGCACTGCTGATTCACGAGCTGAAGCGGGCCGAGGTCTACGGCCGAGGCCCCGAGGCCGAGGAGGAGATCTCCCTCTCCTGGGGCGACTACTCCTTCGCGACAGACATCTCGCCGGACGGGCGACAGTTCGTCCTGTCCGAGTCGGGCGAAGCCGGGGGACCGGGCTACGGCGTCTACCTCCGCCCCACCGACGGCTCACCCGCCGTTCGACTCGGCTCCGGGCGCCCGCTCGCGCTCTCGCCCGACGGCGCGTGGGTGCTCACGATGCCTCTCGACCCGCCCGAGCGATTCGTGCTGCTGCCCACCGGGGCCGGCGAGGAGCGCACGCTGCCGCTGGCACCGCTCGTCAACGGTCAGTTCGCGGACTGGTTCCCCGACGGCCGGCGCCTGATCCTGCTGGCCAGCGAGCCCGGGGGCAAGCTGCGCCTGTTCGAGCGCGCGCTGGACTGGCAGACGCCTCCCCGACCCATCACCCCGGACGGCGCCCGGACCGGTCCGGGCGGGCTGACGCCCGACGGCCGCCACGTGCTCGGCCTCCTGCCCGGCACCGATCCCCCCAGGCCGGCCCTCTTCCCGGTCGACGACGGTGACCCGCTGCCCCTGCCCGAGCCGCCACCCGGCACCAACTTCGTCGGCTGGAACCACGACGCGAGCGCGGCCTTCGTCGCCCGCAGAGATGCGGGAGCGACGGACATCTTCAGCCTGGACGTGAAGACCGGGAAGGAGACGCTCCTGCACCGGATCGAGCCCGTCGACCCCGCGGGGATCGAGGAGCTCGGCAACGTCCGGATCAGCGCCGACGGACGCGCCTACGTCTACACCATCCACCGGACGCTCTCGACGCTCTTCCTGGTCGAAGACCTGAGGTAGGCGGCGCCGGGCACGCCCCGCCACCCCCCTCGCGCCCACGCCGTACAATGACGAAGCACCCCCCGGGAGAGAGCGAATGGACCTGAAGTTCTTCAAGTCGAGGCGGGGGCGGGGCATCTCTCGCTCGTGGAGTTCCTCGACTATCTCCACCGGACGCTCGAGGGCTGAGATACACTGACGTCTTCCATGTCAGACGAGCGGCGTCCGTTGAAGCTCTGCGGTGTCTTCGCTCACCCCGACGACGAGACCCTCGGGGCCGGGGGGACGCTCGCCCGGTACGCGGCGGAGGGCATCGAGACCTCCGTGGTGACCGCCACCCGCGGACAGCGTGGTCGTTTCAAGGACGGCGCCGGCCACCCGGGGCCGGAGGCGGTGGGCCGCGTTCGGGAGGCGGAGCTGCGGACCGCCTGTGCCGTCCTCGGGGTCCGGGAGGTGAGCCTCCTCGACTACTGGGACAAGGACCTGGACCGGGCCGAGCCCGGCGAGATCATTGGCCAGCTCGTGGCGCACCTGCGCCGCATCCGGCCCCAGGTCGTGGTGACCTTCGACCCGACCGGGGCCTACGGCCACCCCGACCACATCGCCATCTGCCAGTTCACCACCGCGGCCGTGACGGCGGCGGCGGACCCTTCGTTCCCCGCCGGAGAGGGCGCGGACCGTCCCGCACACCGGGTCTCGAAGCTCTACTACATGGGCTGGCCGGCGGCGAAGTGGGAGGCCTACCAGGAGGCCTTCAAGAGGCTCGTCTCGACCGTCGACGGTGTGGAGCGCCAGGCCGCGCCCTGGCCGGCCTGGGCCCTCACCACGGTCATCGACACCGCCGACCACTGGGAGACGGTGTGGAAGGCGGTCCGGTGCCACGAGAGCCAGATGGCGGCGTACGGACCCCTGGCCCACCTGTCGGAGGAGCACCACCGGGGGCTCTGGGGAAGCCAGGAGTACTACCGCGTGATGAGCCTGGTGAACGGCGGGCGCCAGAAGGAGACCGACCTCTTCGCCGGTCTGCGCTAGCGGGGGGAGGCAAGCCGTGATCTGGATTGGATGGAGACAGCGGGGCTCGATCGCTGAGCTCCCGCTGCACGAACGGGGATCGGCCCGACGGGACAGGTCAGAACGGAAGGCTCTCGTCGCCCCGCAGGACGCGGGCTTCCCGGATGCGCGTAGTCGTGACGCGGTTCTCGAACTCCAGGAAGAGCCCGGGAGCGGCGACCACGTCGCTCTTGATGGCCCGTCCGCCGAACGTGCAGCCGTTGACGCCCACCCGCTGGGGCGAGTCGCCGTTGCGGTCGAACCAGCCTCCGGCCACCGAGTAGGTCCCGTCGTCGAGGAGGCAGAGCGAGTAGACGGAGTTGCGCGTGGTGACGAGGAGCCAGTCTCCCGAGCGCAAGTCGGTGCGCAGCACGGCCGGCAGGCGGTCGGCCTCGGCCGCCAGGGTGTCGAGGGGTGTTCCGCGCGTCGACATCGGGACCCGGTCCGGTCCGGGGCCCCAAGGCCCCATCCCTTGCGTGAATGATACGGCAAATCCGGGGACGGGGTTCGGTGTCAAATCCACGAAAAGAACGTGGCACCACGAACCGCCCCTGAAATCAACAACATAGCCAATCCAGTCGAATTGGTCAAAATGATCGAGGCCAGGACCGCGCTCCGGGGGGGCGCGGTGTTCGCCACGACCCCCAGAGGCGCGACACCCCGGCCCACGGCTCCCCTCGGGGACCTCGCGATAGAATCCGCACGCACGCCGCGAAGGTCCTGCATCCGAGGAGGTGCCTCTTGCCCCGGCCCATCTTTGCTCGCGCTCTCTTTCTGCTCCTCGTCCTCGTCGCGGGCAACACGACCGCTCTCGCCTCACGCGACGACTGGCAGGACCCGGCGGTCATCGGCCGCCACAAGCAGCCCGCCCACGCCACCCTCACGCCGTTCGCCACGGTGGAGCAGGCGCTGGAGGGGACACGCGAGGCCTCGCCCTTCTTCCAGTCGCTGAACGGCGAGTGGAGGTTCCGCTGGGTGGAGAAGCCGGCGGACCGGCCGCGCGACTTCCACGAGATCGAGTTCGAGGACGGAGCCTGGGGCACGATCCCCGTCCCCTCCAACTGGCAGCTCCACGGGTACGGCCGCCCCATCTACATCAACCAGCCCTATCCGTTCGCGCCGGAGAGCCCGGATCCGCCGAACATTCCCGATCACGACAACCCGGTCGGCTCCTACCGCACGACCTTCACCATCCCCGCAGCCTGGAAGGAGCGGCGGGTCTTCCTCCACTTCGCCGGGGTCAAGAGCGCCTTCTACGTCTGGGTCAACGGCGAGGCCGTGGGCTACAGCCAGAACAGCATGAGCCCGGCCGAGTTCGACGTCACCCCCTACCTCCGCGAGGGCGAGAACCTGCTGGCGGTCCAGGTCTTCCGCTGGTCGGACGGCAGCTACCTCGAGGATCAGGACACCTGGCGGCTGAGCGGCGTCTACCGGGACGTCTTCCTCTACTCGACACCGAGCGTGCACATCTCCGATTTCGCGGTGCGCACCGAGCTCGACGACGACTACCGCGACGCGACCCTTCTCGTGCGTCCGAGGCTCCGCACCTTCGACGGGGCGAGCGCCGAGGGCTGGAGTGTGGAGATCCAGCTCTACGACGACCGGGCCCGGCCCCTGCTTGCGTCACCCCCGACGATCGACGCGCTGGCCATCCTGAAGGAGAAGCGGCCGCAGCGCGGCAACACCCCCTTCGGCCTTCTCCAGGCCGAGGTCGCCGACCCGCTCAAGTGGACGGACGAGACGCCGCACCTCTACACGCTGGTCCTGTCGTTGAAGGACGCCGGTGGCGCCCTGGTCGAGACGGAGAGCACCAAGGTCGGGTTCCGCGAAGTCGAGATCCGGGGCGGACGGCTCCTGGTCAACGGCCGCCCCATCCGCCTCTACGGCGTGGACCGCCACTCACACGACCCGAAGGCCGGCCAGGCCGTCCCCTTCTCGCGCATGGTCCAGGACGTGGAGCTCCTCAAGCGGAACAACATCAACGCCGTCCGCACCAGCCACTACCCCAACGACTCCCGGTGGTACGACCTGTGCGACCGGTACGGGATCTACGTGATGGACGAGGCCAACCTGGAGACCCACGGCGTCACCGGGCTCCTCTCCAACGACCCGAGCTGGCACGCCGCCTTCCTGGACCGGGCAGTGAGCCTCGTGGAGCGCGACAAGAACCACCCCTCGGTCATCTTCTGGTCGCTGGGCAACGAGTCCGGGAGGGGGCCCAACCACGCGGCCATGGCCGGCTGGATCCGGGAGTACGACCCCACCCGCCCCATCCACTACGAGGGGGCGGCCTCGGAGCCGCGGGACCCCGGCTGGGTGGACGTCATCAGCCGCATGTACACGCGGATCCCCCAGCTCGGCCAGATGGCCAGAGACCCGGGCGAGACCCGGCCGATCGTGCTGTGCGAGTACGCGTACGCCCGGGGCAACGCGGTGGGGAACCTGAAGGAGTACTGGGACCTCATCGAGAGCGAGGACCGGCTCATCGGCGGCTTCATCTGGGACTGGGTCGACAAGGCCCTCTTGAAGAAGAGCGACGACGGGACGGAGTTCTGGGCCTACGGTGGGGACTTCGGCGACGAGCCCAACGACGGCTCGATGGTCTGCAACGGGATCGTCCGTCCCGACCGCAGCCCCGAGCCCGAGCTGTTCGAGGTGCGCCGGGTGTACCAGCGTATCGACACCGAGGCCGCGGACGCCGCGCGCGGACGTTTGAGGGTGCTGAACGATTACGACTTCCGCACCCTGGGCTTCGTCGAGGTCCACTGGGAGGTCACCGAGGACGGGAGCGTGGTCCAGAAGGGACGGTCGCCGGCGCCCGCCATCGGGCCGAAGCAGAGAGGGACGCTCGATCTCCCTCTGGCGACGGTGGCGCCGAAGGCGGGAGCCGAGTATTTCCTGAACGTCCGCTACGTGCTGGAGACGGACGCCCCCTGGGCCGAGCAGGGACACGTGGTCGCCTGGGAGCAGATCCCGATGCCTGTCGACGTCCCGGAGGGACCGCCTCTCGCCCTCGCGGACATGGGGCGGGTGAGGCTGACCGAGTCCGACGACGCCTTCAGCGTGAGCGGCGAGGACTTCACCGCCGTCGTGGGGAAGGCGAGCGGCGCTCTCGAGTCCCTCGTCCTCGCCTCCCGCGAGCTGGTCGCCGCGCCCCTCGTCCCCAGTTTCTGGCGTGTTCCCCTGGACAACGACATCGGGTTTCTCCTGATGAACGACATGCCGGGACGCCTGGCGATCTGGAGGACCGCCGGCCCCAACCGAGCGGTGCGTGCCGTGCGCGCGGAGAGGCTGGCGCCGCAGGCCGTCCGTATCGTCGCCGAGGCCACCCTCCCCGCCGCCGACTCCCCCTACGTGACCACCTACACGGTCTACGGAAGCGGAGACGTGGTCGTCGAGGGCCGCTTCACGCCCGGCGGCGAGCTGCCCGAGCTCCCACGCTTCGGCATGCAGATGGCGGTCCCCGCTTCTCTCGGCACGATGACGTGGTTCGGACGGGGACCCCACGAGACCTACTGGGACCGCAAGACCGGGGCCGCGGTGGGGCGCTACTCGGGCAGGGTCGAGGAGCTCATCCACGACTACGTCCGACCGCAGGAGAACGCCAACCGCACCGACGTCCGGTGGGTCACCCTCACCGACGCCACCGGCACCGGCCTTCTCGCGGTCGGTCGGCCTCACCTGAGCGTCGCCGCCTGGCCCTACACGATGGAGGATCTGGAGGCGGCCACCCACATCCACGAGCTGCCGAGGCGTGACACGATCACCCTGAACCTGGATTGCCGGCAGATGGGAGTCGGAGGCGACGACGGCTGGGGGGCCCGCCCCCACCCCGAGTACACGCTGGACTCGAAGCCGTACGAGTACGGCTTCCGGCTCCGAGCGTACTCACCGGAGATGGGCTCGCCCGACGAGCTGGCCCGGCAGCGACTGCCGGAGCTCCGAGCCCCGTGACCGGGATGTCGCCTCCGACCGGGGCCGCGCGGGGGCCGCTGCGCCGATCGCGTCGGCACCGACTCGTGGCCGGAGTCTGCGGCGGCCTCGCCGAATGGCGTGGATGGAACCCCACGCTCGTGCGCGTGCTCTTCGTGCTGATCGGGGCGCTGCCGGTCTTCCCGGGTATCGTGGTCTACCTGGTCCTCTGGGCGCTCGTCCCCCAGCAGGAGTCGGGCGGCTGAAAAATCAGGAGACGGATTCCAGTACCGAGGGGTTACACTGGGACCGGCCGGGGCGATGGCCGGCCGGACGCGGAGACAATGCGGTGACACAGCCTGCCGACCTCAAGGCCCTGAGCCGACCCGAGCGGCTCCAGCTCCTCCGCTTCGTGACCTCGTTCGCCTGGGCGGACCTGTCGGTCAGCTCCGCCGAGCGCGACTTCATCCACCGGCTCGTGAAGCGGCTCCACCTCGACGCGGAGGAAGCGCGACAGGTCGAGGGCTGGATCAAGGTCCCTCCCCCTCCGGACGACATCGACCCCACGACCGTGCCGCACGCGCACCGCCAGGTCTTCCTCGACACCGTGCGCGAGATGATGCAGGCCAACGGGGAGGTGTCGGAGGAGGAGCGGGAGAATCTCGAGCTCCTGGAGCAGCTGACCCGCTGACCTGCCCGCGGGCGGGCTCCGTCAGGGCTCGTCGCCCCAGTCCAGGATCTGGCCGTCGGCGCGCAGGCGCTCGCGAAGAGACACGTACGGCACGTCCTGAACGATCCCCTCGGCGTCCAGGGCCAGGCTGGCCGCGGTGGCCGCGGACTGACCCAGGATCATGAAGACGGGCTCCATGCGGATGGAGCCGTAGGCGATGTGGCTGGCGGCCAGGGCCACGGGGACGAGGAGGTTGGTGGCCTCGCTGCGCCGCGGCACCATGGCGCCGTAGGCCACCGGGTACGGGCCCGCGACGCCCACCTGGACGTCGCCCTCGTTCCGGGCCTCGCCGTTGGCGACGTAACGCTGGGTGTTGTGGGAGTCCATCCCGTAGGCGGCGAGGCCCACGGAGTCCGCGGCCACCCGCTCCCCCCGGCAGTGATGCTCCGTCATCACGTGGTCGTTGACCATCCGGCGCGCCTCGCGCACGTACAGCTGATGCGGCCAGTGGCCGCTGTCCCGGAACTCGTCGCGGCACAGTCCCCAGCGTCCCGCGGACTCGCGCACGTCCTCCGGCAGCCGCTCGTCGTTCTGGAGGAAGTACCAGAGACCCTGCACGTAGGAGACGTGGTCCGCGAAGATCCGCTCCCGGGCGGCGTGGCCGGCGTCTGGATACTCGTAGTTGGCGCCGATGTGGTCGGAGGAGAAGGCCCCGTGGTTGTTCACGTCGGTCTTGCGGTTGGGCATGGGGCTGTTGAGGTCGAGGGCGTCGAAGTGCCCGGCCTCGATGTAGCGGCGCAGCAGCTCGTAGCGCCGGGGGTCGTAGCCCTCGGGCTCGGGGAAGGGCAGGCGGTTGTCGGGGGCGTCGGTCAGGGTCATGCGGAAGTTGTAGGCCTGCACCCGGTGGTCGCCCGAGCCCTCCTCGCCGGGGCCGCCCTCGTGGATCCCGGGGAGCAGGCCGCTCGCGGGGTCGCCGGGGGTGACGTAGGGGTCCACGGGGGCCAGGAACTGGTGACTCAGGGCCTGCGCGGTCTGGACGCCGTTCAGGGTCTCGCCGTAGACGTCGCTGCCCTCGCGGCCCACGGTGTAGGAGACGCCGGCCTTCGCCATGAGGTCGCCTTCGTAGGTCGCGTCGATGAAGATCCGCCCCTCGAAAACCTCTCCGGTCTCCATGCGGGCGGAGACGATGCGGGCCCCGTTCATCCCCACTCCCCCGTCGAGGTCGAGCCGCTGGCCGAGGCGGACGTCGACGCCCGCCTCCTCGGCCATCTCCCGAAAGAGGCCCTCCGCCACGGACGGCTCGAAGACCCACATCGTCTCGACGCCGGTCCGCTCCGCCACCGGATCGGTCCTCCCGTGACCCTGGTTGCCGATGGCCGAGCGCTGGAGGTACTCGTCGCGCGTCTCGTGCACCCAGGCCTCGTCTCGCGCGTAGTGGGTGGCCACCCGCTCGTAGAACCGCCGTGAGAGCCCGCCGATCGCCCCCTTGTTCCCGATGTCGGTGTTGCCCAGCCCCCCGGAGCTGAGACCGCCCAGGTGGGTCCCGGGCTCGAGAAGGACGACGGAGCGGCCCATCTGACGGGCCTGGACGGCTGCGATCACCCCGGCCGAGGTGCCTCCGTAGACGACGACGTCGAAGCGCTCGGCCCCGGGGAGCGGGGCATCCTGCGCGGCGGTGCAGGCGAGGGTGGCCGCCACCAGCGCGAGCAGACAGAAAGAGCGAGTCATGGTGTCCTCCCGACCCGGTGACGCCCAGGCTCAGGCGCCCGGCCCACCCTACTCCGTGGCGCAGTCGGGCGCCAGCCCCCGCAGATCGAAGCCGACGCAGTAGACGTTGAAGATCGAGATCAGCGCACGGGGCTACTGGCCGGTCGGGGAGCCGGCGGACGCCTTCTCCTCGAGCGCCCAGCCCAGAGCCTTGAGCTCCTTGCGGGCCCGCTCCGAGGCCTGGCCGGTGAGCTGCATCTCGAGATCGCTCGCCCCCAGCTCCTTCTTCGCTCGCTCCGCGATCTCCGTGGCGGCCTGCGCCACCGGTTCGGTCCAGGCCACGGAGTCGAGGGGCAGCAGCGCCACGGCCCGGCCTCCCGTGAGGGCGACCATGGCCCGCGAGTCGGTCAGCACCGCGCTCACCGCGCCCTGGCCGTGCTGGCGCCTCAGCATCTCCGCGCTCTCCACGAAGAAGAGGGCCTCGCGCGGCGTCTTCGCCCCGCGGGCGGCGTCGACGTAGTCCGCGAGCCCCTTGGCCTTGACCGCGGTGAGGGCCGCAACGAAACGGGTCTGGTCGCTGATGGAGAAGGCGTCGTTGCGGAAGTACTTTCCCGCGACGTCGCCGGAGACGCCCAGCGCCTTCAGCCCCGCCTCGTTGATCTTCCGAAGCTCCTCGGGGTCCTTGCCCCAGACGAGGTTGCCCACGGAGGCGGTCGTGCTCACGACGGCGGGGATTGGCACCACGACCTTGGTGGCGATCCCACCTGCGGCGTCGATCTTGGCGATCTCGATGAGCGCCTTCTGGAGGACCGGGTTCCGACTATAGGGATCGACCTCGAGCTTCTGGGCCCAGCGCCGGGCGGCCTTGTTCACTCCGAGGACGGAGTTCGCCACGCTCTCGGTCTTCTCACCGGTCGACTTCTGCTCCTCGTCCTTGCTCTTGTCGTCGTCCGTCACGTCCTCGGCTGTCCGCTTGGCCTTGCGGCCGAGGTTGACGCCGAAGCGCTTGATCCCGCCGCCGATGCCCTTGGCCGTGGCCCCGGGGTCCTTGACCACGTTGGCCACGCCCTTTCCCAACGAGGCGAGAGACTGGCCCGCCGCGTCGATGAAGACGTCCGTCTTGGACACCTCGGCGAGGGCGGCCAGGGCCTCCGTCTCGCCGATGCGCTTCCGGAGGAGGCTCAAACCGAGCGCCTCCAGCTCCCCGAAGTCGGTCTGCACCGTGAAGTCGTAGTAGAAGCCCTCGGTGGGGACCTCGTCCGCCACCTCGTGATGCTGGCCCTTCTTCTGGCCGGGGGTGAGGAGCTCGCTGGCCTTGAAGGTCTTCGGCTTCTCCCAGGTGTCGGCGGCGACGGCCGCGGCGGACACGACGGCGGTGATCAACACGGCAGCACGGGCGGCTCGCATGGCGTTCCTCGTGAAAATGGGATCAAGACGGCGCTGGGCAGAGGCGAAAGATATCACGAGCCCCGGACGCGAGGGCTAGGGTCGCGTCTTCAGGAGCTTCACCGGGCCCAGCAGTCCGGTGGAGATGGGCGGGTACCACCAGGTCCACCGCTTCGCGGCCGGGTTGTCCTTCAGGGAGCGCACGTAGTTGGCGACGACCGTGGTGACGTCGACCTCGAGGGTGTTCAGTCCGGCGACCAGGGCCCCGCTGAGATCGTACCCCTGACGGCCCCACCAGCGCACGCCCAGGGGCTTCCCGTTGAGCCTCACCCCGGTGACCCCGTTCGCCTCGCCCAGGTCCAACCGGTCGAAGCGCGTGTCGGGGACCTCGAAGGTGGTGCGGTAGGTGATGGTCCCCGCGAAGGTGGCGAGCTCGGGATCGGGCGAGAGGCTGAGGTCCTCGAGGGGCCGGAGCATGCGCTCGAAGCCGCGGTCCTCGACCACGTGCTGGAAGGAGGCTCGCCACTCACCCGACACCGTCCGCCACTCGGAGGGCGGAAGCGAGGACCGAACCGGCACCGCCTCCGTCCCGGTGGGCCCCGGTTCCCCGGGCTCGAAGACCAGGAGGAGAGACTCCGAGGGCTCGAGGCGGATCCAGAGGGCGCCCGTTTCCTCCTCCACCGGGTAGGGGGCCCGGTCGCCGGTCTCGGGGTCCCAGCGCCAGGGGTGCCCGTCGGAGCCCGCGAGGCGTGCGCGGAAGGCCACGGTCTCGGTGGGGCTGGTGTTGGCGAAGAAGACGATCTCCCGCGCGCCGACACGGTGACGCAGCTGGCCGACGTCGATGTGGGGCGCGTCGAGGCGGACGGCCGGAGCGAGGTCGGAGGCGGGCAGCGTCGTGGTGACCCAGTGCAGGAGCTGGCGGCGGGCGAAGGCGGGCAGGGGGCGCCGGGTCTGGTCGAGAGCGCCGAGGGGACCCGGCTCGGGGGCGGGGACGATGGCGACGCGGGCGGGATCGGCGGCGCGCGCGGACGCGATGGCCTCGCGCACCGAGCGGTCCTTCGCCTCGGCGTCGAAGAGCCCGGGGGCTCGGTCGGGAGCACGGCCGACGAAGAGGACGCGCCCCCCGGCCCGCGCGAAGCCCGCGATGGCCCGGGCGGTCTCGGGCTCGAGGGACTCGGCGTCCAGAACCAGAAGGCCCTCCCACTCCCGAGGGCCGTAGCGCAGACGGCCGTCCGCGGCGGTGGACTCCTGGAGCACCTTCTCGCTCACGAAGTCGCTCCCGTAGCCGGCGGAGGCGAGGGCCCCGGGGAGGGCGTAGTGGTACCAGGGCACCGCCAGCTCCGGGAAGGGCTGGTACAGCCGGATGTGGCGGGCCCACTCGTCGGCCCGCGGCCCGAGGACGGCCAGGCTGGCCTGGCCGTCCGACTGCGCGAGGACGGTGGTGAGGCGTGCGGAGTAGTCCGTGAAGCGCCGCAGGTGAGGCCACCACGGGTTCTGCTCGTTGAGCCAGGTCCCGTAGCGGACCCAGCCCGGGAAGCCCGCCTCGGGGGGCGAGTAGTTGAAGCCGTGGATGATCGGGTGCAGGACGCCGGTGAGCAGGCTCTCATCGAGCAGGAGCTTCATGTCGGCGAGGGTGGCCCGGAAGGCCGGGACGGCGTTGGTCATGGCCTCGTGGCTGGTGAGCCGCTTCCCGGCCAGGCGCGCGGCGGAGGAGACGTAGCGGTTGACGACGGTGGGGTGCTTCGTGATGCGGTCGTGGTCGCCCCAGAACCAGCTCTCTCCCTCCGGGATGTCGACCAGGAGCCCGCCGTCGATGGGGTGCGTCTCGCGACCGTAGGCCTGCACGCGGGAGAGGACGCCGTTGTCGCGGCACCACCGGGCGTAGGTCGCGAGGAAGCGCTCCTGGAAGAGCTCGACCACCGTGCGATGGAAGTCGTAGCGCGCACGGCGCACGGTGTCGGCGAAGGGGGTCCCGTCGCCCTCGCCCCCCACGTCGAGGACGAAGGGGAGGTAGGGCGCGAGGGCGTAGCCGCGGCGCCGCTCGAACTCCGCCGGCAGGTCGCCGGTCCAGTTCGCGAAGTCGAGCTCGAGGCTGTCGACGAAGGTGGCCCGCAGCGCGTCGCCGAGCCGCCCCCCGAGGGCCGGGCCCAGCTCCCGCGACATCCGGTCGAGATACCTCCGCACCGCGGCCGCATCGAAGTGATTGAGGACGGGCCCGTCCGCGCCGGGCGCCCCGCGCTTGACGAAGGTGTAGCCCTCCTCGAGGATCCCGACGTACAGGACCTGGCCTCCGGTCGCCTCGACGCGGATCGTCCCGTCCGGACCGACCGCGCCGGGGTCCGCGCTCAGCTCGGCCCCGGCCTCGAAGCGCGTGAGCCCCTCGGGCACGAGGCGCAGGAAGGCGAGGCGGGGCTCGACGTGAATCTCGTCGCGGCGCTTCTCCTTCTCGGCGGCGAGCTCCTCGAGCCGCGACTCGAACGGACCCGGGTCGGGCAGGGGCACCTTGACGACCCTGACCCGCTGCGTGCGGTCCGAGCCCTCGAGGAATCGTCCGCCGAACGGCCAGCCGGAGCCGACGATGAGATCGGCGGTCATGTCCCGCGCGCGGGCCCCCGCGGTGGCCGCGCGAACGACCTGGTTCCACTCCGGGCTGAGCCACTCCAGGCAGCGGACGTCGTCGAGCATCCCGGGGATCGACTGCTCCGGCATCTCGATGGTGTTGATCTCCACGCCGCCGATCCCGGCCTCCTTCAGGAGGTCCAGCTCGCGCAGGACCTCGGCCTCGGTGACGCAGCCCCCGTTCCACCACCAGCGCACGAACGGCCGGTAGTGCGAGGGCGGATCCTGGAAGCTGGCGTACAACGGATCGGACTCTGCCCGGGCGGCGGGGAGAAGGACCGCCAGGAGGAGGGCGAAGAAGCTCAGCCTGGGCATGGACGGGAATCCTCGATCAACGGGGGGCCCAGTCGGCCCCCTGCTTCTCCTCTGGCTCGCCCTTGACGTACTTTCCGTACCAGGCCAGGTAGCGCTCGTAGCGGTCCTTCTGGTAGCTCGGCTTGCGGATGCCGTGGTGCTCGCCCGGGTAGACCACCAGCTCGGTGGTGCGCCCGAGAGCGCGCAGCGACTGGTACATGTGCTCGGAGCCGATGATGGGGACGTTCCAGTCGAGGTCGCCGCCCATGTAGAGGACCGGGGTGGTGATCTTCTCGACGTTGTAGAAGGGCGACGAGATGCGCTCCCACACCTCGCGGTTCTTCCAGGGCAGGCCGAGCTCCACGATGTACTCCAGCTGGTAGTGGTCGTGGCCCCAGTGGGCCGTCCACAGCGCGCCGCCCGCGCCGGAGATCGCTCCCTTGAAGCGCGTCGTCTGGCTGATCACGTAGTTGGTCATCATGCCGCCGTAGGACCAGCCGCCCACGCCCAGCCGGTCCGGATCGACGTATCCCTGGGCGACGGCATGGTCCACCCCCGCCAGGACGTCCTGCACGTCCTTGTTGCCCCAGTCGGCGAAGATCGCCTTGCAGAACTCCTGTCCGTAGCCGGAGGAGCCTCGGGGGTTGACCATGATCACCACGTAGCCGTTGGCCGCGAACAGCTGCGCCTCGAAGGACCAGCTCTTCGAGTACTGGGACACCGGACCTCCGTGGATGCGCAGCATTCCCGGGTACTCGAGCTCCGGGGAGAAGGCCGGCGGCTTCAGGATGAACCCCTCCACCGAGGTCCCATCGGCGCTCTCGAACTGCACCTCCTCCATGTCGACCAGGCGCAGCTCGTCGAGCACCTTCTGGTTGACCGTCGTGAGCTGTCGGGGGCGGCCCGGCTCGGCACCGCTCCCGGGACCCAGCACGAAGACCTCTTCCGGGAGCTTCGGCTCGCTGATCAGCGTGGCGATCAGGCCCGTCTTCCCGATCGAGAACGAGCCCACCGTGCGCGGGCCGTCGATCGGCCGGGTGAGCGCACCATCCGCGACCGCGACCCGCGCCAGGTGGCGCTCACCGCTGTCCTCCAGCAGGAAGTAGACGGCCGAGCTGTCGGGAGCGAAGGCCGGTCCCTGCGCGTTGCGATCGAGCGCCTCGATGAGCAGCCGGGGCTCGGGCGCGGAGGCGTCGGTCGACGGCGCCCGGATCAGGGTCAGCTGCTGCGTCGCGTACCAGAGCAGCTCCGGGTGCGGGTTCGAGACGTACGCGATCCACCTCCCGTCCGGGCTCCAGGCGGGCTGCTCGTCGCTGCCGGGATTGCGAGTCACCTGGACGAGGGTCTGCCCCTTGTCCGGGTTGTCGGAGGCCACCACCCAGATGTTGGCGTCGTCGTTGGCGTCCTGGTCCTCGGTGCGGTTGGAGACGAACGCCAGGAAGCGCCCGTCCGGCGACCAGGCGGGGCCGGAGTCGTCGGCGTCGCCCGAGGTGACCTGGGTCATCGTCTCGCTGGCCAGGTCGAACACGTAGAGGTGGGTGCGCCGACGATCGAGGTATCCGGTGTCGTCGCGCTTGAACTGGAGGCGGTCGATGACGTGGGGCGGCTCGGTCCGGGCCCGCCGGGGCCTGGTGTCCTTCTCCTTGTGCTTCTGCCGGTCCAGCTGCTCGGGACTGGGGTCCTTCACCACGAGCACGAGCCGGCTGCCGTCCGGCGACCACTCGTACGCCGAGACACCCTGCGTCACCTCCGTGAGCTGCCGCGCCTCGCCGCCACGCCGGTCGAGCAGCCACACCTGGGTCTCGGGTTCGTCTTCGCTCTCGTCGCCCTTGCGCGCGGCGAGGAAGGAGAGGTACTTGCCGTCGGGCGAGAACCGCGGCTCGGACGCCGAGCTGCCCTCCACCGTCATCGGGAGCGCGTCGCCTCCGTCCACGGGCGCCATCCAGATCCGGGTCCTGGTCTTCTCTTCCTTCAGGTCCGTGCTGCGCACGGTGTAGGCCACCCAGCGGCCGTCGGGGCTCACCTGCGGGCTGCCCACGTCCTGCAGGCGGAAGAGGTCCTCGACCTCCAGGTTTCGCCTGCTGGGCGCCGCCGACTTCTCGTCGGCCACGAGGGAAACGGCCAGGGCCGGGCTCAGGGTGAGGACCAAACAGAGAGGAAGGCATCGACGAGTCATTACGTTCTCTCCTGGAGCATCTGTGGATGGGCGTGGGTTCTCCGCCGTGCCCCCTTCTCGCGGCGGACATCGGAGCTGCCCGGCACGAGCGCCGAGAAGCCTATGGGGCCTTCCCGGGGGTGTCAACGGGCCCGAGCCAGGCGGATGCTCTCGGCTCGAACGGGGACACGAGCCGGCCTTCGTCGTCGAAGCGGAGGGGCACCGGGCCCGAGACGATCTCGACGTCGTCGCGACCCTCGACGAGGGGACGACAGGCCTCCGAGACGAGCACGTGCTCGAGCTCCAGGGTGTCCCGGACGTAGACGACACGGGGGCCCTCCGGACGGATGGGGGACGTGCGGATCCCGGCCAGGACCGCCTCCCGGTCGTCCGGGAGCACCACCGGCATCTTCGCCGCGGTGGGGGCGCAGGAGGTCAGGGCGTTCAGGGAGGTGACGCGGTGGTCGACCCGCCGGGCGAATCGCTCGGGCACGAGGTCCACCTGCCCCATGCCCACCGCGTTGCCGTCGCTCTCGTCCGAGACGTCCGTCACCACGATGCGGCGGATGGAGGGCATGCCCTCGCACCAGGCGGTGCCGGGTGTGTAGCCGTAGACGCAGCGGCCGGTGATGTTGGTGTCGAGGCCGGTTCCGGAGATGTTCTTCCCCAGCCGGTCGCAGACGAGGACGTCGATCTCGTCGATGGGGAGCCGTCCCATCAGGCCGCGGGCCTCGGTGAGCAGCCGCTCCTCCGTGTCGAACAGATCCTCGACGGGCACCCCGACGATGCGCGCGGTCTCGTGGTGGGCGTTCTCCAGGATGGCCAGGCCTCCGATGATCTTGCCGGTCGTCAGGAGCGTCTCCGCCACGCTGCGAATGGCGTTGCCCAGACCGACGGCGAAACGGTGGCGGTGGATCTCCCGGGCCCCGTCGTACTTGCCGAGACCGATCGCGCAGATCTTGGTCAGGCCGCTCTCGATCGGGCCCTTGTAGTCGGTGTGGGGCTTGATGCGGTTCAGGAGGAGGATGCCGTCCGACCGCCAGGCCGCCTCCGCGATCCGGACCTCGATCCCCGACGGGGTCCGCCCGACGCCGCGCGTCTGCATCTCCGCGCGGACGGGGCACCCCATCGTCTTCTCGGTCACCCCGTAGTGGGCGATGAGCTTCCGCTGGCCCTCCGCGGTGGCGCCCCCGTGGCTGCCCATCGCGGGAATGACGAAGGGACGTGCCCCCCGCTCCGTCAACACATCCACAGCGGCCCGGGTGATGGTCGCGATCGCCGAGATGCCACGGCTCCCGACGGTGACCCCGATCTCGGCGCCCGGCGCCACCGGCGAGCGGGCCAGGAGCTCCTCGAGAGCGCCCCGGACCGAGCCCGCCACGTCCTCGACCCGCGGCCTCGGGAAGCGCTGGCGAATGCGGAAGAACGCGGGTATCTCGGGTGTCGTCATCTCTCGGGCCGTGCCCTATTGTGCCCTCTCCGGGGGACAGAATTCACGATTCACGACCTGGCCCCTTCGTGTTAGCCTTCCCGCCGCGGGCCGGCACGAGGCTAAACTCCGGACAGGCCCCGGCCCGGGAGGGAGGGGTACGCCATGTGGCGCCGGATCAGCAACCTTTTCAAGGGCTTCTTCAGCCTGTTCATCTCCGGTCTCGAGCGTGAGAACCCTCGGGCCCTGATCGAGGCGGAGAAGGAGAACCTCCGCGAGCAGATCGCCCGGTTCAACGACAACCTCGCCACCCACGCCGGGTTCGCCGAGCGGCTGATGCGCCAGGTGAAGAACCTCGAGAAGCAGGAGCGCGAGCTCGCGGCCAAGGCCGCCGCCAACCTGAAGGCGGGCAACCGCGCGGTGGCCGGCCAGTACGCGCTTCAGCTGAGGACGGTCAAGGAGCAGCTCGAGGAGAACCGCCAGCAGCTCGAGGCGGCCGAGGAGACCTACAAGAAGCTGGTCAAGTCACGCGACGTGGCGGTCAAGGAGGCCCGCACGAAGATCGAGTCGCTCAAGCGGATGCTCTCCGAGACCGAGATGCTCGAGGCCCAGGCCGAGCTGCAGGAGATGGCCAGCGGCATGATCTCGTCGATCGGCGGGTCCGGGGACACCCTCAACCGCGTGGAGGAGTACCTGAACGAGCGGCGGGACAAGGCCGCGGGACGGGCGCGGGTCGCGGCCTCCACCATCGACACCACCGAGGTCGACATGATGGAGGCGGAGCAGGCGGCCCTCGCCGACGCCGCCCTCAACGAGTTCGCCGCCGCCTACGGCATCGACGCGCCGGCGGAGGAGGGAGGGACCGAGGAGTCGACTCCTCCGCCGTCGGACAGGGAATCCGAGAAGCAGGGCTAGGAGAGGGGTGCCATGAACGAGCAGCAGAAGGTCGGGCCGACCGTACTCGGCAAGCTGGTTCTGATCGTGTTCGTGCTGGCCTGCGTGGCCGGGGCCGCGTACTACTTCCGCGACCTCCTGGCTCCGGGGGGGCGCACCCAGGGCACGGTGGACATCGACCAGTTCCGCAAGGTCGAGGCCCCCGACACGAAGGGTGTCACCACCGTCAACGAGTACAACTACGTCCCCGCGGAGAAGCTGCCCCCGGTCAAGGGCGTCTCCGCCTACTCCTGGGACGCCGACAAGAAGGTCGTCCAGTTCCCGATCAACGTGTGGATCGGCTGGCTGCCGATCGTGGCCGCCAACCACGGCTTCGCCCCCAACGACGAGAGCGTCTTCGCAAAGAAGCACGGCTTCAAGGTCAATCTCCGGCTGATCGACGACCCCGTGGTGGCCCGCGACGCCTTCGCCGCGGGGGAGAGCCACATCCTGTGGGGCACCCTGGACATGATGGTGCTCTTCACCCCGGAGCTGATGAAGGACTCGCGGACCGCGCCTCGCATCTACCAGCAGATCGACTGGTCGTCCGGCGGTGACGGGGTCGTGGTGCGGGGCAACATCCATTCCGTCAAGGACTTGAAGGGCAAGACCATCGTCTACGCCCAGAACTCCCCCTCCCAGTACTTCATCAACAACCTGCTTCTCAACGCGGGCGTCCAGCCCTCGGCGGTGAACCACAAGTACACCGCCACCGCCTTCGAGGCCGCGGCCGCCTTCGTGGCCGACAAGTCCATCGACGCCTGCGTCTCCTGGGCGCCGGACATCTACAACATCCCGGAAAAGGTGGCGGGGACGCGCATCCTCACCACCACCGCCGAGGCCAACAAGCTCATCGCCGACGTCTGGGCCGCCCGCGCCGACTTCGCCAAGGACCACCCCGACATCATTCAGGGGCTCGTGGCCGGGATCTTCGAGGGGATGGACCTGCTCAAGAACGACACCTTCCGGGCCCAGGCCTACCAGTGGATGGGCGAGGGCTACGGCATGCCCGCGGACGAGGTGGAGGCGATGGCCGCCGACGCCCACTCCACCAACTTCGCCGAGAACAAGGGCTTCTTCCTCAACGCCAACGACCCCGCCAACTTCGAGCGCACCTGGAAGAACATCACCTTCGTCTACCGGGAGCTCGGCCTCATCGACACGCCCCACCGCTTCGACGAGGTGATGGACTTCTCCGCGATGAAGAAGATCGACGCGGCGGGGACCTTCGCCCACCAGAAGGACGAGTATCGGGCCCAGTTCGCGCCCACCACCTACAAGAAGGTCTCGGCCGAGTCCCCGATTCTCACGCAGACCATCCGCATCAACTTCTACCCGAACTCGGCCAACATCTTCGAGCCCCAGCACGACGCCTCCGGCCAGCCCGTCAAGAACACCCTCTACGACCCCAGCGTGTCCGCCACCCTGGAGAAGGTGGCGCGCCTGGCCGGGCAGTACGAGCGGGCCGTCATCGCCGTGGTCGGGCACACCGACTCGTCGATGAAGGGAAAGGGCACGCGGTACGAGGACGTCAAGATGCTCTCCACCGACCGCGCGGAGGCGGTGAAGAGGGCCCTCGTGCAGAAGTACAAGTTCGAGGCGAACAAGTTCGCCGTCGACGGCAAGGCGTGGGACGAGCCCGCCGACCCCGACGACCCCATGAACCAGGCGCTCAACCGACGCGTGGAGATCTCGGTCTACCCGCCCGAGGTCCAGTGAGCGACTCCGCCAAGGACCCCGCTCCGGCCCGCCGCGGACCGGCGGCGGAGCGAAGTGGCGGCGCCTGGCTGCAGATCCGGGAGCCGCTTCCGAGCTGGATGTACTGGGCGCTCGGAGTGGTGCCGATCGGGGCGCTTCTGCTGGCCTGGTTCGCGGTCACCGCCGGACGCATCCCCGAGGAGCGCCTGATCTCGCCCACCATCCTCCCCTCGCCGGTGGAGGTGGTCCGATCCTTCCCGTCCCTGTGGTTCGACCGGGCGCTCACCCGCAACCTCGCCATCTCCTTCTCCCGCGTGCTGGCCGGGTTCGCGGCCGCCCTGGTGGTGGCCTTTCCCCTCGGCCTCCTCATGGGCTCCTTCTCGAAGGTCAAGGCCGCCTTCACCCCGCTGACCGTCTTCGGCGCCTACCTCCCCATCCCCGCCCTCGTCCCCCTGACCCTGTCGCTCTTCGGCACCGGGGAGGTCCAGAAGGTCGCCTTCCTCGGCCTGGCCTTCGCGATCTACCTCGTGCCCCTCTTCGTGGCCGCGGTGGACACGGTGGACGACACCTACCTCAAGACCGCCTACACCCTGGGCGCCTCGCGCTGGCAGGCGGTGGGCAAGGTGCTCCTCCCCATCTCCTGGCCCGACATCTACCAGGCCATGCGCCTCGGCTTCGGCATCGGCTGGAGCTACATCCTCCTCGCGGAGATGGTCGACGTCGGGCGGGGCGTGGGTGGGATCATCATCACCTCGCAGCGACGGGGTCCCCGTGAGCACATCTACCTGGTTCTCCTGGTCATCGTGGTGGTGGCGTTCCTGACCGACAAGCTGTGGGTGGCGCTGGGGCGGCGCCTCTTCCCCTACCGGGAGGCCACGCGGTGAGCACGCCCCCCGTCGTGGAGTTCCGAAAGGTCTCCAAGACCTTCAACGTGGGCAAGCCCAACCAGTTCACCGCCCTCGCCGATCTCTCCTTCAGGATCGACGACATCCCCGACTACGGAGAGTTCATCGCCATCGTCGGCCCCTCGGGGTGCGGCAAGTCGACGATCCTCAACCTCATCCAGGGCTTCTCCGACGTCTCCCCGCCCACGACGGGCGAGGTCCTGGTGCGGGGACAGAAGGTGCACGGCCCCGGACACGACCGGGGGATGATCTTCCAGAAGTACAGCTCCTTCCCGCACCGGACCGTTCTCGAGAACGTCACCTTCGGGCTCGAGATCAACCAGGAGGAGCTGAAGCTCTCCGCGGCCGAGCGCGAGGCCCGGGCGCACGCCTGGATCGGCCGGGTGGGGCTGGCCGGACACGAGGGCAAGTACCCGCACCAGCTCTCCGGGGGGCAGCAGCAGCGCGTGGCCATCGCCCGCTCCCTGGTGCTCAAGCCCCGGATCATCCTCATGGACGAGCCGTTCTCCGCCCTCGACGAGCCCACCCGCTACGAGATGCAGCAGCTCATCATGGAGCTGTGGCACGAGGTCGAGGCGACGGTGCTCATCGTCACCCACTCCATCGCGGAGGCGGTCTATCTCGGCGACCGGGTGTGGATCATGAGCGGGGCGCCGGGGCGGATCGCCCGGGCCTTCGAGGACATCATCCCCCCGACCCGCGACACCGACCCGATGGAGGTGCAGGAGAGCGCGGCCTTCAAGGCGGCGGTCAGGGAGGTCGGGCAGGCGTTCCGTGACGTCGACACCGCGGCGGACAGGGAGACCCGCGAGAAGACGGCAGCGCCGAAGGAAGGCTGAGAGGATGGCCGGGAAGTCGCTGGGCTACTGGGACTACGTGAAGGCGGCCTTTCACCGCCGGCTGCCCGTGCCCCTCCTCGGGGGCATGCCCGTCAACAAGATGGCCCTGGCCGCCTTCGCCGTCCTCGGCATCGCGAACCCGGGCTTCTGGTTCCTCGGCGCCGCCGCCGAGGTGGCCTACCTGGGCCTGCTCTCGTCGAGCGCACGATTCCAGCGACTGGTCCAGGGCGAGCGCCTCGCCGAGCGGGCGTCGAGCCACGACGCCCAGGTCCAGACGGCCTTCCAGCGCCTGAGCTCCCCGTCCCGGGCGCGCTACCGCGACCTCGTCGACGAGTGCCGACAGATCCTCGGGCTCGCGGTCTCGGAGGGGGAATCGGACGTCCTCCAGGGCTGGCGCACGGGGAACCTGAACGAGCTGCTCTGGCTGTTCATGCGGCTCCTGACCTCACGGGAGCAGATCCTCGGCACCCAGGCGCGCGTCGAGCGAGCCGATCTGGAGAAGGCCATCTCCGGGCTCCGCGCGCGGGTGGAGGCCACCGAGCCGGACAGCCCGCTGAGCCGATCGCTGCAGGCCACGCTCTCGATCCAGGAGAAGCGACTCGAGAACCTGGAGACGGCGTCCGGGAACCTGGCGGTGGTCGACGCCGAGCTCGAGCGGATCGAGCAGCAGGTGCGCCTCATCCGCGAGGAGAGCGCGGTCTCGGGCGGCCCCGAGATGCTCTCGGCGCGGCTCGACGCGGTGTCGTCCACGCTGACCGAGACCTCGCGGTGGATGGATCAGCACGCCGACATCTTCAGCTCGATGGACGCCGACGAGGCCATGACGTCGACCCTGCCCACCCTGCCCCGGGCGCCGGCGGAGGAGCCGCCGCCGGTCCCGCCACCCCCGCCACGCCGCCGGCAGCACGAGCGGTGAGCGCCGAGGCCCTGGGCAGCCGAGTACGCTGGGGTCAGGTCTATTGATGTGAACGAAGCAGGGTCCGGGAGAGTCGGTTCGTCGAGGAATGCGGCGCGAGTGGTGAGCGGGGCGGGATGTTCTCGCGACCTGACCCCTCCGGGGATTCAATATCGTCCTTCGTGTCCTTGCCGATTGGGATGAGTGGGTCTAATGAATGGTGGGAGTGGCATGAGCGACGAGACGATGCCCGAGTGGGCGCGGGAGATGGGGCAGATCCTCCGGGCCAGGGCGACGAGCCAGTTCGTCCTGCACGGCAACGTGTTCGACCTCGTGCCCGCGGAGGAGGCGGACGGGTCGCCCGACTGGGTGTCGCTCCCGTCGTTCCTCGTCCGCCGGGTGCTGGGGGATTTCGACGTCGTGCTCCAGTACGACCGGAGCAAGGGGATCCGGGCGCGGCAGGGGAACGATCACTTCTTCCGGTTCCTCAAGGGCATGGACGCCTTTCTCGGCACCTCCCTCGCCGGGGTCATGCCGAAGGGCAAGGACGCCCTCGCTGCCCTGGACAGCCGCAACCAGCTGCCCCGCGAGCCGAAGCGCGCGCTGGAGCTCATCGACCGGTTCCTGATCGGGGCCCGCGGGCGCACGAAGACGGCGGGGGGCAAGCGGGTGGCCGCGCCCCTCCGGGTCGCCGTCATCCTCGACTACGCCCACTTCATCGCCCCCCAGGGCGACCCGCTCTACCTGTCCGACCTCAGCCAGACCCTCATCCAGCTCCTGCAGTGGGGCTCCGACCCCGCCATGAGCGACGGCTCGGCGGCCACCGTGCTCGTCACCGAGAACCTCGCCGACCTCAACCGCGCCCTCACCGAGAGCTCCTACAGCTCCAAGATCCACGTCACCCTCCCCGCCGCCGAGGAGATTCGCGTGTTCGTCACCGACGAGGTGGGCGGCGCTACCGACTTCGGGGCCGTCTCCGAGGTCTCGCCCGAGGCCCTGGCCGAGAAGCTCGTGGGGCTGACCCGGGTCTCCGTCCGCTCTCTCCTGAGGCGCGCGCTGAAGGGTGGCGAGCGCATCACCGCCGCCTACCTGACGCGCCGGAAGAAGGAGCTCATCGAGAAGGAGGCGGCGGGGCGCCTGGAGTTCATCGAGTCCTCGCGCACCCTCGACGACGTGGCCGGCCACGACGAGGCCAAGGCCTGGCTGCGGGAGGACGCGGTCCTCCTGCGGCGCGCCAGCACGCGGGCGCTTCCGATGGGGTACCTCCTCGCCGGCCGCATCGGCACCGGCAAGACCTACCTCGTCGAGTGCCTGGCCGGGGAGATCGGCATCCCCTGCGTCGAGCTCCGCAACTTCCGCGAGAAGTGGGTCGGCGCCACCGAGGGCAACCTGGAGAAGGTCTTCTCCATCCTCCACGCCCTGGGGCAGGTGATCGTCTTCGTGGACGAGGCCGACCAGATGACGGGGAAGCGCGGGGGCGGCGACGGCGACTCCGGGCTGTCCGGCCGCGTCTACGCGATGCTGGCCAAGGAGATGTCCGACACCGCCAACCGTGGGAAGATCATCTGGATCTTCGCCACCTCGCGCCCCGACCTCCTGGAGGTCGACCTCAAGCGACAGGGGCGCCTCGACGTCCACATCCCGCTCTTCCCCCCCGGCGACGCCGCGGGGCGCGCGGACCTGTTCGCGGCCATGGCCCGGAAGCTCAAGCTGCCGATCGCCCCTGAGGACCTCCCCCGCCTGCCCGACAACGACCAGATCGGGGGAAACGAGATGGAGGGCATCCTGGTCCGGGCCCTCCGGGTGTACGAGACCGCCCTCGACGCCGCGGCACGGGGCGGCACCGCCCCTGACGCCGGCGCCCTCTCCCTGCCCGCCTGCATCGAGGAGGCGATCGCGGATTTCCGACCCTCCGCCCACGTTGAGCGGCTCCAGCTCATGGACCTTCTGGCGGTGAAGGAGTGCACGGACGCCCGTTTCCTCCCCAAGCGCTTCCGCATCGCTCGATCTAGACGATAATCAACAAACAGATCGAACAACTCAAAGCGGTGATCGGCGAGTAGCGCTCGCGCGTCCGATCCAGTGAGTTGAATCACAATTCAGGGGACTGGACACCTCCTGAAACAAAATGGTCGAAGCGCTCCTCCGACTTCCGGCTCCGACCGCCCGATCAAGATCCTGAACACTCAGATGTTTACGTCAATTGACACCTCCGTCGGACCACGAGGCCGCTGCGGTTGGCACGCATCCTGCCGTCTAGTAGTGCCGAACGATCCGTAATGTTGACGCTGGGCGCCGGACCGTGGATCTGGCCCGGCGCCTTGCGAGCCGATCAAAGGAGAACAAAGAAGTTATGAGAAAGGCACTCCTTCTGGGTGTCGCCGTGGCCCTGGCGTTTACGGGCGCGGCCTTCGCTCAGGAGACCTCGAGCGGCACGATCGCCGGCCAGGTCCTGGACCCCCAGGGCGCCGCCGTTCCCGGCGCGACCGTGACCGTGATCAGCCCCCAGGGCGACAAGACCTATACGACGGACTCCGAGGGCCGCTTCATCGCGCCCTTCCTCGTCCCCGGCCTGTACGACGTCCGCGTGGAGCTCACCGGCTTCAAGACCATCGAGCAGAAGGGGATCATGGTCCGCCTGGGCCAGCGCTCCCGCCTGTCCTTCACCCTGGCCGTGAGCCAGGTGCAGGAGACCGTCGAGGTCGTCGGCGCGTCCCCGGTCATCGACCTGTCCTCGACCACCGCCGGCGGCGTGATGGACAGCGACATGCTGCAGCAGCTGCCCGTGGGCCGCAACTTCACCCAGACCCTCTACCTGGTCCCCGGCGTCAGCGACAGCTCGGGCGTCGGCGCCGCGAACCCGTCGATCGGCGGGGCCAGCGGCCTCGAGAACAACTACGTCGTCGACGGCGTCAACATCATCGAACGTCGGCTTCGGCGGCGTCGGCGTCTACACGATCGTCTTCGGCTCCCTGGGCACCGGCGTCACCACCGACTTCATCAAGGAGACCCAGGTCAAGACCGCCGGCTTCGAGGCCGAGTACGGCCAGGCCACCGGCGGCGTCGTGAACGTCGTCACCAAGAGCGGCACCAACCAGTTCCACGGGAGCCTGTTCGGCTACTGGAGCCCGCGTGGGCCGAGGGCGAGCTGGAAGGAGCTCCAGACCCCGAACGGCACGATCAACACGACGGAGACGAACACCTCGGACTTCGGCGTCGCCGCCGGCGGCCCGCTCGTCAGGGACAAGCTGTTCTTCTTCGGGGCCTTCAACCCCCAGTACCAGAACCGCTCCTTCATCGCGCCGGACGACGTCGAGAACTTCCCCCTCCGCTCCCTGGGGGCGCAGGAGCGCAAGCGGAGGATCTACTCCTACGCCGGCAAGCTGACCTGGCAGGCCAGCTCGAACCACCGCTTCGACCTCTCGGTCTTCGGCGACCCGTCGAACGGTGAGAACGGCCCGCAGCGCTTCACCTCGCTCCGCGCCCAGGACACCGACGCAGTTCAGCGCGCTCGACGCCCTACGGCGGCCACAACCAGGCGCTGCGCTACGACGGCATCCTCACCCCGAACTGGTTCATCGAGGCCTCGGTCGCCCACGCCAAGATCTTCATCGAGGAGCTCCCCTCGGTCGACGAGTGGAACGTCGCCGACATCACCGTCGTGCCGAACGTCCGCACCGGCGGCGTCGGCTTCTACGAGCCAGAAGACCGACGGCAAGAACTGGCAGTACGCCCTGAAGTCCACCAACATCGTGAACGCCGCCGGCACCCACCAGTTCCGCTACGGCGTGCAGTACGAGGACATCGAGTACCAGCGCGTCAGCAACCGCACCGGGCCGACCTTCACCCTGTCCAACGGCCAGCAGACCCGCACCGGCGCCTCCGGCGTGACCATCCGCAACGCCCCCGAGCTCGGCCCGGGCGCCGAGTTCTACCGCGTCGTCCCGCGCCAACTTCGGGCCGAGCCGCCGCTGACCACCCAGAAGTACCTGAACTGGTTCGCCCAGGACACCTGGCAGATCAACAACAACCTGACCATCAAGGCCGGCGTCCGCTGGGAGAAGCAGACCCTCGAGCGGCGGCGACGACCCCTCTGCTGCTTCGACGAGTCGCAGCAGCGCGCGGGTGACGGCGAGCCCGGCAACGGCAACGACGATCGCCTGCGAGTACACCTGGAGCAACAACTGGGGCCCGCGCCTCGGCGCGATCTACGACATCACCGGCAACGGCAAGACCAAGCTGTACGCCAACTACGGCCGCTTCTACGTGAAGGTCCCGAACGACCTCGCCGACCGCGCGCTGTCCGCCGACGCCGGCGTGACCCGCGCCGACTACTACGACGCCGGCCTGACCCAGCCGATCCCCGACGGCGTCGCTGGTGGGCGGCGTGACCAACCACTACGTCCTCGCCGGCTCGCACCCGTCGATCTTCGTCAACGGCATCCAAGTCGACCTACACCGACGAGTTCCTGGCCGGCTTCGAGTTCGAGGCGGCGCCGATGCTCAACCTCGGCATCCGCTACATCCACCGCGACATCTCGACGGTCCTCGAGGACTACGCCCCGGCCAGCCCGGTCATGTACGACCTCGGCTTCCCGCGGCCTCGGCGAGCGTCGAGTACACTCATCGACAACATCACCGCCGACCTCGTCACCCTGATCCGACTCGGCGTTCCCGGCTTCGAGGACGTGCCGCGGCCCTTCTTCGAGGACCCGGTCCACAAGTACGACTCCGTCGAGGTCACGGCCACCAAGGCCTACTCGGACAACTGGTCGCTCTTCGCGTCGTACCGCTGGTCGAGGCTCAAGGGCAACTTCGAGGGCTTCTTCCGCTCGGACAACGGCCAGTCCGACCCGGCCATCACGTCGCTGTTCGACTTCCCGACGAACGACCCGAGCTACACGGAGATCGGCGTGCCCGCAGTTCGGCTACGTGGGCGACATCCGCTACCAGGGCACGACCCTGGGCGAGGGCCGCCTGCCGAACGACCGGACGCACCAGTTCAAGCTCTACGGCAACTACACCATCGGCGACCTGAACCTCGGCCTCGGCGCCAACTTCGGCTCGGGCCGCATCCTGACCGCGCCTCGCCGCCAACCCGATCTACGACAACGCCGGCGAGATCCCGCTCGACGCTGCGCGGCGAGGGCGTCGAGACCCAGGACGGCTTCCTGGAGAGCACCAAGTTCGAGACCGTCATCAACGTGCACGCGAGCTACAACATCCGCTTCGGCAGCAGGCAGCCAGCGCCTGATGCTGATCGCGGACGTCTTCAACCTGTTCAACAACCAGGACCCGCGCTGGTACGACGTCTTCGCCGAGTCCGTCGTTCGGCGACGCCGAACCCGAACTACGGCTACGCCGACCAACGGCGGCAACTCCTCCGCTCCCGGGTACGACCGGCCGGTCCAGCTCCGCCTGGGCGCCCGGCTTCGAGTGGTAGACGTCTGACGGACGCGCCGGGCCCCCGGGACCGGTGCGGAAGAGGGGGCGGGGCAACCCGCCCCCTTTTTTCTTGCGTCGGGTGGTTGACGCGAGCTAGACGCGGGACTAACGTGCATGTGCCGGAGCAGCCGCGGCGCCTGAAGGGAGAGACATGAGCATCCGCTGACCGCCGTCGCCGTGGCCGCCCTCGCCGTCCTTCCGCAGGTGCTTCGCCCGGAGCCGCCCGCAGATCCCCTCTGGCCGACCCAGGATCGACCGCGAGGAGGCCCGCGCGGCACTACCGGTCCGGCGAGACGCTCATGCTCGAGGAGGCCTTCGAGGCCGCGGTGCGGGAGTTCGAGACGGCGATCGACGCTCGACCCGGACTTCACCCTCGCCCACTACAGCCTTGGGCAGGCCCTCATGGCCTCAGAGCGCTACCCCGAGGCCCTCGACCGCCTTCACCGACGCCCGCGACACTCTCATCCGCCAGTCGCACCTGGACCAGCGGGACATGGCGGAGCGTCGAGCGGCAGCGCCGAGACGAGATCAACGAGCTCGAGGACACCCTCCAGAAGGTGAGGAGCGGCAAGCTCAAGGGACTGGAGGACACGATCCGCCTCGAGCTGCCCATCGAGGAGCGGCTCCGCGCTGCTTCGGGACGCCGAGCTGCGGGGCGCGGAGAGCGTGGTGCGCATCCCCGCCGAGCTGCTCGCTCGCCCTGGGAAGCGCGTACTTCCGGCAGGGACAGCTCGAGGACGCCGAGGAGAACTACCGTGCGGCGATCAAGGCGCCGCCCCGGGCTCGGGGCCGCCCACAACAACCTCGCCGTCGATCTGCATGATGACCGGCCGCTACGAAGAGGCGCAGCGGGAGATCCGGGCCGCGGAGGAGGCGGGCTTCTTCGTCTCGCCGCTCTTCAAGGCCGACCTCGAGAGAGGGAGAAGGCCCCGGCGGCCGCCAGGCAGTAGAGGTCGACGGGCCGGGCACCGCCGGGCACTCGCCCGGCCGGCGGCGTCAGCGCGAGCCCCGCGGACGCCGGGCGCGGGCCGCGCCGGCCTCGACCCGTGAAGGGGTCGAAGACCTCGAGGGTCCTGCCCGCCACCTCGTCGTCGCACCTCGAGAACGATCAGGTAGTCCCCGCGGCGCGAGCCCCTGCAGGCTCAGGGCGTACATCTGGGAGAGCTCTCCGTTCGGCCCCGGCGGGCAGCGTCCACCTGCGGCTGGTCGCCGATGACCGTGCCGTCGAGCGACTCCACGCGGTAGCCGGTCCGGACCCGGGGCGCCTCGTCCGGGTCCCGGCTGCGCGCCGAAGACCTCGAAGACGTAGTAGAGGGTGCGGCCGGCCGCGAAGTCGCGCCGGGCGAGCGGGATGGGGCGCGGGGGCGGCCCCGTCCGCCCCCGGCTGAAGGACGTCGGTCAGGATCGGGGTCGAGACTCGCAGCTCGTCGAGCGCGCGGCACCTCGAACTCGTGGCGGACGGTCCCGACGCGCTGACCGCGATCGGTCGCGGACCAGAAGCGGGCCTGGTAGGTCCCCGGCGCCAGCTTGAAGTCGCGCAGCCAGGGGAACCCAGCGTCTGCTGGATCTGCTCGTAGAAGGCCGGCGGCAGGCTGAGCTCCACCTCCCGCTCGCGGTGCCAGCGACTCCCCGGTGTCGCGGACGAGCTCACGAGGAGGTACGTCGAGAGCACGTCTCTCGTACCGCGGTCCGTCCTTCTGCGGAAGGCGAGGCCGCGCGGGGTCCACGTCGGCGGTGAGGAGCACCGTCGCCTCGGCGCCGGCGGCCCCGAGCACGTAGGAGGCCATCCGGAGCGGGATGGAGTCGGTGTCGAACGGGGAGTCGATGGCGGTGCGGATCGCCGGATCGAGGGCGTCCTGCGGGAGTGGCTCCTCCGGCTCGTCCGAGGGGGCGTAGTAGCCCTTGCGGGCCACGACCGTCACCCCGGGACGATCGACCTCGACCTTGAGCTTGTGGAACTTGCCGTCCCTCTTCGACGTCGCCGATCGGGAACCCGATGAGGTAGTAGGCCCGCGAGGCGCGATCGATGCGCAGCATCCCCTGCGCGATGTCGTTGCTGTTCTTCATCGCGAAGCCCCCGGTGTCGACGGCGACCGACACCGCGCCGAGCGCCTCCGCCACCCCCTCCTGGAGCTGGGAGTTGAGGTCGCGCTGGTCGGTGGGGTCGGCGTACTCGGCGTCGGCGGTGTAGGGCAGCCCGCTCAGCCCCCGCGCGTCGATGAAGTAGATGACGGCGTTGGCCTCGCGCGCCGCCTCGACCACGTCCTGGAACTCCGGGAGGTCGGGCTCCTGGATGAAGCCCTCGGAGACGAGCAGAATCGACTTGCGGCCCTTCGCGTCGGCCAGGGCCTCGGCGACGCGCTCGAGGGCCTTGAAGGTGGCCTCGACTGGCGAGACCGCGCGGCCTGGTAGACCTCCGCCGCCTTGATGCGGATGAGGGGGTGGCCCTCGCCGAGGTCGAGGTCGGCCAGCGCGCCGCGATCCCCGGAGGCTCGAGGATCACGCGGTTCTCGTAGAATCGCCGGACGACCTCGGCGCCCATCTGCTGGTCGCGGTGGAGGTAGAGGCGCATCGCCTCGTAGTCGGAGATCCGGTCGGGCCCCAGGACCCGCGGGCGCTCGCCCTGGAGCCGGGCGAGCGCGGCCACGATGTCCTCGCGACCCTCGGGCATTCGGACGCTCCACCAGGCCCCGCCGGAGGTGGGGATGACGGACGACGCGGTCGCCCGTCGGCGAGGCCGTCGTCCAGAGAACCGGACGACTGCCGTCCTTGGCCCGCTGGGCGCGCCCGGGAGCGATGTGGACGTTGTCGAAGACGATCACGAAGGTCCGCTCCGGACGCGGCTCGGGGCGCGGTGTTCGTCGAGACGCGCGCGCGCAGGGGCGGAGGGCCGCGGGCGGGGACTCGGGCAGTGTCACCGCCTCGAAGCTGGTGATGGGCCGCAGGCGGCCCTCGTCGCGCACCGTGAAGTCGTCGGCGGTGAGGCCTTCGATGGGGTTGCCGTCCCGGTCGAGGACGACGGCGTCGACGGTGACGACGTCGACGCCGCCCGGGAATCTGGGGGCGTCCGCTTCATCGACGGGCTGTTGGGGAGGCGGCGGTGTCGAGACGGCGAGCCCGGGGACGGTCAAGAGCCCGAAGGCCAGTCCGAGGACGAGGCGGAGGTTTGTCATGGGCGTATCCAGGAGCCACCCTTCCGTGGGCGGCGAACGGGGGATTATGGCACGGGCGGGACACCGGCCACTGCAGACTCGGCGGGGACGGAAGTCAAAGAACGCAAACGGCTTCTTCGCGAGCCTACTCCTCGAGGTTGTACAGGATCGGGAGATGGCTCAGCGGAGGGATCCCGGTTTGGAATCCGCCCAATCCGTCCGGTCCCGTAACCCTGACCCGGAGCTGCGTGAGCGGAGTCCGGGGATCGCAGAAGTCGCCGGCGGGCAGCGTGGCCCCGCTGATCGCCACCAGCTGTTCGTGGCCAGCCGGCAGGTCCTGCACGCCGGTCAGGCGAATGCAGACACTCCCAAAGCTCGTGTGGGCCAGCTCCGCGACGATCACGGCTCCCGGAATGGCTTGGGGAGAGTAGAGCCGGAGCTGGAGTGTGAGCTGACCGCCGCTCAACGAGAGAGTCCCTCCCTGAGGGGGCTCGCTCGCCGCGAAGGCGACCCCCGGCCCGTCCTCGAACGGGTGGGGGCCCGAGTAGTCGCCGTCGCTGTTTCCCAGGGTGGCGGCTCCCGTGATGGCCCCGGCCAGGACCACTCCGCCAGCGATGAGAGCCTTCCGCGGCCCCATCTCCAGCACCCCGGCGTCGGCGGTCGTGCCGCGGATGCTGAAGCCCGGGGGGACGGGTGGTGGGTCGGCGCGGTCGTGCGGCGGGTCGATGATCAGCGTGCTGCCAACCTCCTCCGAGTCGGCGGAGGTCTCAGCGCAGTCTACGCTCTTCTTCACGACCCTCACCGGGAAGCCGTCGGTGCGGGTCTTCTCGTCGTCGAATGTGGAGGCTTCGATGAGGTACTCGAAGCTCCCTGCGGATCGAGGCTTGGGCAGGATGGCCGCGTAGAGATCCTCTCCAGCGGGGAGCATCACGGTCCCGTACCACCCCCCGGCCTCTTCGGTCCGGAAGAGCACCTTCGGGTCACGGATCTTCCACGGCGGCCGGACGGTGGCCTCGATGCGCACGAAGGTCCCCCTGAGCGCACAGGTCCGTCCCTCGTGCTGTATGGAGACGGGCTCATCCTCACGACTCGGCCGCCGCACCGGGAGCTCGGGAGCGGTCGTGGCGATCCCCGGAGCGCTTCGAAACTCGAGGTCCCTCTTCATCTGGGGGTTCACGACGACGCCGGCCTCCTCGGCCAGTCGGATCTGCTCGGCCGCCTCGTCCCAGCGGCCTTGAGCGAGGTACACGGCGGCCAGGTTGTTGTGCGCGTCCCCACGACCGGCATGCGCACGGGTGACCTCGAGAAGCTCCCTTTCGGCCTCCTCGAGACGGCCCACCTGGAGCAGCGCGGTGCCCAGGGCGAAGGAGACCTCGGGAGGCACCTCGACCTCGACCCCACCCCGGCTCTTCATCTGCTCCAGCTCCCGGATGCGTTCCTCGAGGCGAAGCACGCGGTCCGGCCCGGCCGACTTGACCTGGCCGCTCTGGATCGCCTGGATGGCGTCGCGCAGCTCCCGGATCTCGTCGTCGATCTGGCCCCAGGAGCGGGCCCGTTCCGTCTGCAGCCGGCGAAGGCTGTTCAGGATCTGCGTCTTGCAGTTGCTGAGGGCCTCGATCGCCGCTTCGTACTGCCGGAGGGACATGTACACCTGGCCCAGGCCACAGGATGCCTCCGGCGAGGTCCGGTCGGCGACGGCAGCGGCGGTGAAGTACCGTTCGGCCGCGCGATAGTCCTCCGACTTGAGGGCCTGCTGCGCCTCCCGGATGAGGGCCCGGGCCCGCGCACTGTCCTGGCCACTCGCGGGGGCCGAGGCCACGACCAGCATCCCCACGACGCCGAGAAGTCTTGCTGTGCGCATTTCGACCCTGCCCTGGCGACCCATCCCAGATCCTACACCTCTTGATCGACGCCGGGAAGGGATCCGAAACGACCCGCCGGGCCACAGGGGGCGGGCGAGCCGCAACCCTACAGAGCCCGGGCCAGGTGGTAGTACGCCTCGTTCCAGCGCAGCTCCTTCTTGAGCTCGCGGAGGCGGGTCTCCTTGTCGATCAGGACGAACTCGATCCCCGCCATCGCCGCGTAGTCCTCGAGGTGCTCGGGGGTGAGGGCCTGGCTGAAGGCGGTGTGGTGGGCCCCGCCGGCGTGGATCCAGGCTCCGGCGGCGACCTTGAGGTCGGGCTGGGGGACCCAGACCGCTCGCGCGGTCGGCAGGTGCGGCAGGGCGGCGTCGGGGGCCACCACGTCCACGGCGTTGACGATGAGGCGGAAGCGGTTGCCGAGGTCGATCAGCGAGGCGTTGAGGGCAGGGCCGGCCGCGGCGCAGAAGACCAGGCGGGCGGGGTCGGCCTTGCCGCCGATGCCGAGGGGATGCACCTCCAGGGAGGGCTTCCCCTCCGCGGTCGAGGGGCAGACCTCGAGCATGTGGGCCCCGAGGACCTTCGTGTTCTTCGGGTCGAGGTGGTAGGTGTAGTCCTCCATGAAGGAGGTCCCGCCCTCGAGGCCGGCCGCCATGACCTTCATGGCGCGCACCAGGGCCGCGGTCTTCCAGTCGCCCTCGGCCCCGAAGCCGTAGCCGGCGGCCATGAGCCGCTGCACGGCGAGGCCCGGGAGCTGATCCAGCCCGTGGAGGTTCTCGAAGGTCGTGGTGAAGGCCCCGAAGCCGCCCTCCTCGAGGAAGGCGCGCATGCCCAGCTCGATGCGGGCCTGCCCCCGGACGTTGTCGCGCGCGCCCTCGGCCACCTCGAGCTCGTACTCCCGCCCGTACTCGCCGACCAGGGCGTCGACCTGCGCGTCCGTCACCTTCTGGATGCAGGCCACCAGGTCGCCCACCCCGTAGCCGTTCACGGAGTACCCGAACTGGCGCTGGGCGGAGACCTTGTTGCCCTCGGTGACCGCGACCTCGCGCATGTTGTCGCCGAAGCGGGCCACCTTCAGGCGCCGGGTCTCCGCCCACCCGCAGGCGGCCCGGGCCCAGGCCCCCACCCGGTCCTGCACCTCCGGGTCCTCCCAGTGGCCGACCACGACCTTGCGCTCCTGGCGCAGCCGCGTGCAGATGAAGCCGAACTCGCGGTCCCCGTGGGCGGCCTGGTTCAGGTTCATGAAGTCCATGTCGATCGCGTCCCAGGGCAGGTCGCGGTTGAACTGGGTGTGGAGGTGGAGGTAGGGCTTCTGGAGCGCGGTGAGGCCGGCGATCCACATCTTCGCGGGAGAGAAGGTGTGCATCCACAGGACGAGACCGACGCAGTCCTTCGCCGTGTTGGCCTCGGTCAGGAGACCCAGGATCTCGTCGGGGGTCTTCACCACGGGCTTGAAGACCACCCGACACGGGATCTTCGGGGAGGCGTCCAGGGAGGCCGCGACCTTCTGGGAGTTCCGGGCCACCTGCTGGAGGGTCTCCGGACCGTAGAGGTGCTGGCTGCCGGTGACGAACCAGACCTCGGACTGCTTCAGTGGATCGCTCAAGGTGGCCTCCTCCCCGGGGCCCCGGGGCCTCGGGCGATTCAGGATACCCGAAGGGGTCAGGTCTTGCATTTCGCATCGCGAGCGCGGGGTCGGGGCGACGCGAAATGGAAGACCTGACCCGCCACTCCCCTCACCGAATGGTCAGAAACCGCTCAGGATCGGCTCAGGCCGGGGGCGGCCCGGGGGACGACCATGAGGCCAGAGAGACCCGGGGGTACCCTGGGCTTGGCAATCCCGCCAAATGGATGATACAAATGGCGTTTGGCAGAATGGCTACCGCACCCAGTGAGATTCGCCTCGCGCTGAGCCCCAGCCGCCGCTTCGAGGCCATCGAGGTCAACGAGAAGATCGCGGCCGAGGCCGGCGACGTCCTGCGGCGCTACCGCAAGACGCTCTACTGCTCGCTGCACACGACCGCGGGCTACCTGGACCAGAGCCTGTCTGCCCGCATGCACCACCAGCACGGCCGGCTCGCGCAGTTCTTCGACGCCTTCCACGCGGTCTTCCCGCAGGACGCCGAGTACCGCCACGACCAGATGGATCTGCGGGACGAGCTCACCGAGGAGCAGAAGGAGGTCGAGCCTCGCAACGGGGACTCCCACCTCACCTTCATCGGCTCGGGCATGCGGAACTGCGTCACCTACCGCAACCAGCCTCCGGCTCCCGTCTACTTCATCGACCTCGACGGCACCAACGGCGGAACCTGTCGGGAGCGGAAGACCACCATCGTGACCTACGACCACGAGGACGTCGCGGTCCGGGACTCGTTCACGGTGCCGATATCGCCCCATCCCCTGGACTCCGTGAACCTGGCCGACCCGAAGCTCGGGCTGATCGAGCGAATCAACGATCTGCTGCTCCGGTCGGGGCTGGAGAAGGGTCGCGTGGACATCTCCCTCCCCCTGACGGAGCGGAACGCCGGCCTCACCGTGAACGAGTACGAGACCATGCTCATGCGGCACGACCTCGTCGAGGTGCTCCAGAACCCCCTCAAGTTCGCGGCGCAGCGCGGGCGTCACATGTTCGACGATCCCCTCGCCATCCCCAGCAAGACCATCAACTACGCCAAGTACGACGTCCCACGCCTCCTGAACTCCCTCATGGACGCCCTCCATTGGGAGCAGTCGGTGCTCGAGCGGCTGGTGGCCAAGGTCATGGCGGTGCCCGCCCGACGGCTCCTCCGCTCGCGTCGGGTGACGTTCCTGGCCTCCGACGAGGACGCCAGGGGCCGGGCCCGCATGGTGCGCGGGACGTACCAGAGCCCGATCCTGGTGCAGTGGCGCCCCCCGGAGGGTGAGTCCCGGCGCCTCGACATCACCGTCGTCAGCCTTCGCTGAAGCCCCGTCTCAGGCCCCCGACGGTCCGACCTGGCGCTTCTCCTGGAAGGACGTGGGCTGTCCGCCCCCGCCCCCCTCCATGTGGATGTGACCCTCGAAGTAGCAGCCCTCGGCGAGGGCGACGGAGCCTGCGGTGATGTCCCCCTCCACCCGGGCGGTGGCGCGGAGCTCGAGCTTGCCGCGAACGGTGAGGGGGCCCTTGATCTCCCCCTCCACGACCGCGTCGCCGGCGGTGATGGGACCCGAAACCCGGGCCGTCGTGTGCACGTGACACAACCCTTCGACGCTGATCGAGCCCTCGACCTTCCCGGCCAGCTCCAGGGTCCCGGCCCCGACGAGATCGCCCTGGAGTCGGAGGCCGGGCCCGATCCTCGTCACCTGGCTGCGGTCGACGTCGGTGAAGCGGCGGGAGGGCACGGGATCGGGGGCAGAGGGTGTCGATGCCATGACCTAGATGATACCGGAGGCTCGCCGGATTCAGGAGTCGGCCCAGGGGCTCGGCCCTCCACCGCACGGGGCGGGGCCACCACCCCGTCTACGGCTTCACGCCCGATTCCGCCTCCTCCCCTGAGAGGTAGCCGAGGGCCCGGAGCTGCTCCCGCGTGCTGTCCTCCAGATGGACGCGCTCGGGCGCCGGGGGTGGGAGGAGGCCCAGCCAATCCTCCGCCGCCCGGTTGAGGTCCTGGAGCCGGTCCACCGCGACCGACGCGAGATCCCGGGTCTCGAGCGGGTCCGCCTCGAGATCGAAGAGGCGGCCGCCCTCGAGCTTCCACGGGCGCCGGCGGTACGACACGCTGGTGGGCGCGGCGTCGAGCTCGGAGAGAGCGGGCCGGTCCTCGGAGAGGGAGCGGGGAGACAGGAGGGGGAGCAGGCTCACCCCCTGGAAGCCGTCGGGGATGGGCACACCGGCGAGATCGAGGATGGTGGGAGCGATGTCGAGGCTTCGCACGCTCGCAGACACGCGCGTGCCCGCATGGGCGTCCCCCGGGAGCTTGACGATCAGGGGGATCCGCAGGAGCTCCTCGTACAGCGTGTGCCCGTGCCAGCCCACCGACCCGTGCTCCCCGAACTCCTCGCCGTGGTCCGAGGTCACCACGATCAGCGCGTCCTCGAGGAAGCCCTGCCGATGAAGGAAGCGGTGCAGACGTCGGAAGCCGTCGTCCGTCGACCGCAGGTCGTTGTCGTAGGCGTTGACGATGTGCCGCCGGTCCCGCTCGTCGATCCGGCGCGATCCGGACTTGATCTCCTTGAGCAGCTCGAGGGAGATGACGGGCGGGAGAGGCCCGTCGTAGTCGCTCTCGAGGCCGGGAAGCCCTCGGGCGACGTAGGGGTGGTGCGGCTCGTAGGTGTGGAGGAACAGGAAGACCCGCTCCCCGCGGTGGGCCCTCAGCCACTCGATGCCCAGGCCCGCCGTCTCGCGGAAGTTCTGGTTGAACCTCGTCTCCCGGTACTCCTCGAACCCCCGATCGAGCCCGAACCGGCGATCGAGCTGCCCTCCCCCGGTGAAGGCCACGGTCCGGTACCCGGCGTCCCGCAGCAGCCCGGCCAGGGTGGGCACGCCGGCCCCCAGCCCGTGGCGGTTCGAGAAGGAGGCGCCGTGGTGTCGTGGGATCCGCGAAGTCAGGATGGAGGCATGCGAGGCCAGGGTCGCGCTCGCCTGGGCCACCGCGTCGTCGAACACGATCGCACCGGCGGCGAAGCGGTCGAGGGCCGGAGAGGTCGGGCGATCGTAGCCGTAGAGCCCGAGATGATCGGCGCGCACGGTGTCGAGCGAGACGAGGATGATCCGCCGGGGGACGTCCGGGACCGGGGCAGACGTGCGGCTGCAGCCACCCGAGAGGGATCCGGCAAGGGCGAGAGAGAGCACAGAGGCGACGGGGCGCAGGTCCATCGGTGATCCGGTGATCCCGTTCTTCGACAGGATCGATCGGATCGATCATGGCACATCGGAGAGGCCTCCGGACGGCGCCCGGAGCCCCCTGGCTGCCGGCGGAGCCATCTTCCGGTAGGATGGCCGGAATGCCCGCGCGGCCCCGGACGAGGGCCGCACGCGAGGAGGCCGAGAAACCCCATGCCGATCCTCGAACGAGTCGTGAACGCGCTGAGCTACTACATCTGGGGCTTCGGCGTCCCCCTCGGAGGCGAGACGGTTCCCCTGGTGATCATCGCCCTGCTCGGCACCGGGCTCTTCATGACCCTGCGCCTCGGCTTCATCCAGGTGCGCCGGCTCGGCCACGGTTTCGCGGTGACCTCGGGGATGTACGACGACCCCGCCGAGCCCGGGGACGTCTCGCACTTCCAGGCGCTCACCACCGCGCTGTCCGCCACCGTGGGCATCGGGAACATCGCCGGGGTGGCCATCGCCATCCACTGGGGGGGGCCGGGAGCCCTGTTCTGGATGTGGATAACCGCGGCCCTGGGGATGGCGGTCAAGTACTCCGAGGTCACCCTCGCCCAGCGCTACCGCGACGTGACCGTCGACCACGACCCGCGCAAGTGGGAGGGCTCGGTCTCGGGTGGCCCGATGTACTACATCGAGCGCGGGCTCGGGCCCTTCTTCAAGCCGCTCGCCGTCTTCTTCGCCGGGGCCCTGGGCCTGACCGCCTTCCTGACCGGCAACGCGGTCCAGGCCAACACCGTCGCCGACACGCTGCAAACGACATTCGGGGTGCCCCCCTGGATCTCCGGCCTTGCCGCCGCCTCCGTCGTGGCCCTCGTCATCATCGGCGGCATCACGCGCATCGGACAGGTGACCGCGGTCCTGGCGCCCCTCATGGCCGCCATCTACGTGCTCGGGGCCGTGGTGATCCTGCTCCTGAACATCGGGGAGCTCATCCCCAGTCTCCAGCTCATCTTCAAGGAAGCCCTCCGGCCCACCGCCGGGGTGGCGGGCACCGGGGCCGGCGTCTTCATGACCACGATGCTCTGGGGGGTCAAGCGGGGCCTCTTCTCCAACGAGGCGGGGCAGGGCTCGGCGCCCATCGCCCACGCCGCGGCCAAGACCGACGAGCCCGTCTCCGAGGGCGTCGTGGCCCTCGTGGAGCCGTTCATCGACACCCTGGTGATCTGCACGATGACCGGCCTCGTCATCATCACCACCGGGGCCTGGCAGGACCGCGTCCCCACCGAGATCTACTTCCAGGGCGGCGACTCCTCCTACGTCGAGGTCCTGGAGAGCGGAGCGTACGTCACGGCCGAGGTGCCTGGGGAGATCCGCGTCGAGGACGGGTCCGTCGCCGCCGGCTCGAACGGGGTCCGCCTCGCCTGGCACGAGGTCCCGGTGGAGAGGCTCTTCACGGACGCGGCCCAGACCCGGCCCTTCACCGGAGTGATCCGCCCCGCCGAGAGCCAGGCCCGGGGCGACGACGGCGTCGCCCACGCCACGTTGTTCGGGGACGCGGTCGAGAACGGGGCCCCGCTGACCATGGTGGCCTTCCGCAAGGGGCTCGGCGCCGCCGGTCCCGTCATCGTCCTCCTCTCCGTCCTCCTCTTCGCGGTCTCCACCGCCATCTCCTGGAGCTACTACGGGGACCGCTGCGCCAACTACCTGTTCGGACCGCGGGCGATCCGCCCCTACAAGGCGGCCTTCATCACCGCCCACTTCCTGGGGGCGGTGGTGTCGCTCTCGGTGGCCTGGACCCTGGGCGACGTCTTTCTGGGGATCGTCATCCTGCCCAACCTGCTCGGCCTGCTGCTGCTCTCGGGCCAGGTGAAGGAGATGACCGACAGCTACTTCGCGCGCAAGCCCTGGATCGAGAACGCCGCGGTCGCACGCCGCGTGCGCGAGGAGCGGAAGGCCGGACACCGCCCGCCCCCGGTGGGCTGAGGTCACCGATGCCCCGCCGCGTCCTGCTGATCCTGGCTGTGGGTGGCCTGCTTCCGGGCGTCGCCTCCTGCCACGGCGATCCCCCGGGGGCGAGCGATCCCCCGGACGAGGGAAACGGAGAGTGGACGCTGGTCTGGAGCGACGAGTTCGACAGCGGATCGACGCCGACGGCCCCGGATGCCGCCCACTGGGGCTACGAGCAGGGCTACGTGCGCAACCGGGAGTGGCAGTACTACACGAACGACATCCGCAACGCCTACACCCGGAACGGCCTCCTCCACATCGAGGCGCACCGCCACCCTCCGGGGACCTACCCCGCGGGCCGCGAGGAGGGGCAGGACGGAAGCATCAGCAGCGCCAGCCTGATCTCGCGCGACCGGGTGCAGTTCCGATTCGGCTACCTCGAGATGCGCGCGCGGATCGACACCCAGTGGGGCAGCTGGCCGGCGTTCTGGACGCTGGGCGCGAAGGGCGAGTGGCCCGACAACGGGGAGTGCGACGTCATGGAGTACTACAAGGAGCAGCTCCTGTTCAACGTGGCGTGGTGGAAGGCGGGCGATGCACGGTGGACGGCGCGCTGGGACGGCGAGAAGGTGCCGCTCGACACGCTGCCGGCAGACTGGGCGGAGCGGTTCCACACCTGGGGGATGGAGTGGGACGCGGACGGCGTGCGGCTCTCCATGGACGACGTGCTCTACAACGAGTGGGACTCGAGCGAGGACCGCGGGGACGGATCGATCGAGGGCTTCCAGCAGGAGCACTTCATCATCCTCAACCAGGCGATCGGCGGCACCGCCGGGGGCGACGCGTCGGGTGTGATGTACCCGACGAGCTACGAGGTGGACTACGTGCGGCTCTACGAGAGGGCGCCGAGCCCGTAGGTCGGGGAGGGACGCGGTCCTCAGGCGAGGGCCCTGAAGAGCCGCTCCTTGAACCGCGCCACGTCGATCTCCCAGCAGACGGTGACGTTGGGCTCCGTCGTCGCGGCCTCGGGTCGCCAGCCACCGCTGTCGCCCAGTCCGCGGGGCACGACGTCGAGCTGGTCGACCACGGTCATCCCACGGGTGAGCGCGCCCTCGCACTCGACGTCCACGGCGTGACGGCTCCTTCGCGTGACGACGTCCGGGTCGAGGGCGACGGCCATGGCCACCGGGTCCGGGAGGCCGATCCCGGGCTCCTGAAAGAGGCGGCGGTTCGCCTCCAGGGCCCTGGCGTTGCAGCCGAGGGCGAACCGCGCGAGCGGCGTGTCGAGGCCACGGCATCGGGCAATGTCCTCGTCGTCCACGTTGGCGGGGCCGCGGCTCAGCTCCCAGCCCACCATCTCGATCGGCAACCCGGAGCGGAAGCAGATCCGCGCGGCCTCGGGATCGCACCAGATGTTGTACTCCGCGGCCGGGGTCATGTTGCCCACCGTGCAGGCCGCGCCCCCCATGACGACGCAGCGCCCGACCGTGCCGGCGATGTCCGGGGCCTGGGCCAGGGCGAGGGCCAGGTTGGTGAGGGGACCCAGGGTGACCAGGGTGAGCCCGGGATGGGCGCGGACGACCTCCACGAGGGCGGGGACGGCGTGCCCGGCCGCGGCCGGTCGGCGCGGCGGGGGATAGCCCTGGTCGCCCAGTCCGTCCTCGCCGTGGAAGAAGGACGCGATTCTCGGCTCGCGGAGCAGCGGGCGGTCGGCGCCTTCGTAGACCGGCACCTCGGCCTGGCACAGCTCCACGGTGTAGCGGGCGTTCCGGCTGCCCTGCTTCAGCGGGACGTTGCCGGCCACCACGGTGACGGCCTTGACGTCGACCTCCGGCGTACGGAGGGCCATCATCAGGGCCACGGCGTCGTCCGAGGCGGTGTCGGTGTCGACGATCATGGGGAGGGGCAAAGGAGTCACCTCACATTCAGCCTTCCGGGCGCCGCGACTATACTCCGACCATGACGTTCCGGGCCCTGAGCATCACCGAGGAGGAGCGGGCCTTCCTCCAGCAGCGGGTGGCGCTGTTCTGGAAGGCCGTCTTCCTCATCGCCCTCGTCCCCGACTCGATCAGCTTCCTGCTGGACCCCGGAAGCGCCTACATGCCGACGGGGGTCCTCATGGACCGCCTCTCGACGCTGCTGTTCGGCCTGCTGTGGCTGATCTGCCGGAGCGGTCGACGGCCGGCCTGGCTCGTCCTGGCGGTGGAGTGGGTGGGCCTGGGCGCGGTCTCCCTGGCGATCGCGGTGACCGGGCGCTACCTCACCGCCGAGGCCCTGGCCCACTTCATCTCCCAGGTCCCGGGGACGGTTCCGGGGCTGGCCCTCGAGAAGGCAGCCGACGCCTACATGTCCATGATGTGCGTGACCGGGGGCGGGCTCCTCTTCGCGCTGCGGGCGGCGCTCATCCCCTCTCCTCCCTCGCGCACGCTCGCGCTGACCGCCCTCCTCGGTCTTCCCTTCGTGGCCATTCCCTGGTTCTACGCCCCGGCGAGCGTGGGGGCGCTTCCCCTGCGCACGACCCACTTCCCGGTCGTGGGCGTCACCACCTACGCCATCTGGTGGGGCGTCATCACCCTCGGCGCCACCGTCATCTCCCACGTCGTGTTCGGCCTGCGAGCCGAGATCCGCGAGGCGCGTCGGCTGGGCCAGTACACCCTCGAGAGCAAGCTGGGTGAAGGGGGTATGGGGGTCGTCTACCGCGCGCGGCACGGGATGATGCGCCGACCGACCGCGATCAAGCTGCTGAAGCCGGAGCAGACCGCCGAGGCCAACCTCAAGCGCTTCGAGCGGGAGGTGCAGCTCACCGCGCGGCTCACCCATCCCCACACCATCACGATCTTCGACTACGGCCGGACGCCCGACGGCGTCTTCTACTACGCGATGGAGCTTCTCGACGGCGCCGCGCTCGACCGCGTGGTGTCCGCCTCCGGTCCGCTTCCGGCAGCGCGGGTGGTGCACGTCCTCTACGACGTCGCGGGGGCGCTCACCGAGGCCCACGACGCGGGTCTCGTCCACCGCGACATCAAGCCCGCCAACATCATCCTCTGCCGGCAGGGAGGGATGGACGATTTCTCGAAGGTGGTGGACTTCGGCCTGGTCAAGGACCTCGAGCGTGGCGCGGACGCGGGCCTCACCCGGGCCGACGTGGTGGCGGGCACGCCCCTGTACCTCGCCCCCGAGGCGGTCCGCGCCCCGGAGACCGTGGGCCCCCTCTCCGACCTGTACTCGCTCGGTGCGGTCGGCTACTTCGCCCTGACCGGCACCAACGTCTTCGAGGGGAGGACGCTGGTCGAGGTGTGCTCGCACCACCTGCACACGCCTCCCGAGCCCCCCTCGGCTCGCCTGGGGACCCCCATGGACCCGGAGCTGGAGTCGTTGATCCTCGATTGCCTGACCAAGGAGCCGAGCGGTCGGCCGGCAGGGGCTCACGCGGTGCGCCGCCGCCTGGAGCGCTGCACGGACTTCGGCGGCTGGACGAAGGAAGACGCCGGCGCCTGGTGGAGGGAGCACGGCGCGGCGTTGTCCACCGTGGCCCAGCCCGTCGACGACTCGGAGCTGACCCTCACCCGACAGCGGAGCGACCCACGAGGGGACGCATGAGCTCTCCCACCCCTCCTCCCCATCCCGTCGTCGTCTGGGTCCTGGCCCAGCCGGGGGACGCGAGCCTCGACGTCCTCGACCCCGCCCCGGAGGGCGTGCGCCTCGTCTTCGGCACGGAGCCCGAGGAGTTCGACGGAGCGCCCCGCCCCCACGTGGTCTTCGACTGCTGGTCGGGGCCGCGCCGGGTGGCCGGCGTCCTGGCCCGGGTCCCGGACCTGGGGTGGTTCCACGCCCGCTCGGCGGGCCTGGAGGGCGTTCTCGTGCCCGAGCTCGTGGCCAGCCCGGCCGTGGTCACGAACGGGCGCGGGGCCTTCAGCCACTCGCTGGCGGAGTTCGTCCTCGCCGCGCTGCTCTACTTCACCAAGGACCTGCGGCGCCTGCTGAAGAGCCAGGAGGACGAGGCCTGGGACCCCTTCGACATGGAGATGCTGCACGGGCGGACGCTGGGGATCGTGGGCTACGGCGACATCGGCCGGACCACCGCCGCCCTGGTGCGTCCCCTGGGGGTGCGGGTCCTGGCCCTGCGCCGGCGACCCGAGCTCTCTCCTGACGACGCCCTGGTGGAGGAGGTGCTGCCGGTAGACCGCCTGCACGAGCTGATGAGGCGGTCGGACGACGTCATGGTGTCCGCCCCGCTCACGCCGGAGACACGCGGCCTCGTCGACGCCGAGGCCCTCGCCGCCATGAGGAGCACGGCCGTGCTGGTGAACGTCGGTCGCGGGCCGGTGGTGGACGAAGCCGCCCTCGCGGATGCGCTCGAGCGGGGCCGGATCCGGGGTGCGGCCCTCGACGTCTTCGAGACGGAGCCGCTCCCCGAGGGGCACCCTTTCTGGCGGCTGCCCAACGTGCTCCTGTCGCCCCACTGCGCCGACCACGTGCCCGGCTGGGTCGAGGACGGGACCCGGGTCTTCCTGGAGAACCTGCGCCGCTTCCAGCGGGGCGAGCCCCTCCTCAACGTGGTCGACAAGGCCCGCGGGTACTGAGACGGACAGGGGCTACGCCTTCCAGGGGGCTAAGCGGCCCGAGGGCGGGCGACGGCCGCGGCCTCCGGCGGTCCGGAGCGGGTAAGATCGCGGTGATGCGCGAGGACCGCGTGGTGGCGCCGGTGCCGGAGTCGGAAGCCCTTCGTCTGGCCCGGCAGGTCTACGGCCTCGAGGCGGACGCCCGCCCCCTGCCCGGCGAGTACGACGCCAACTTCCACCTGACCACCGGTGAGGGTCCGGGCTTCGTCCTGAAGGTGATGCACCCCGAGCGGGAGCGGGGGCTGGTCGACCTCCAGTGCGCGGCGCTGCGGCACCTGGCCGACCGCGCCCCGCAGCTGAGGCTGCCGCGCCTCCGCCCCACGACGCAGGGGGACACGCTGACCGTCGCCGAGGTCGGGGGCGCGGAGCGGATCGTCTGGATGCTGACCTACGTGCCCGGGACCGTCCTCGCGAGGGCCCGGCCCCACTCGCCCGAGATGCTCGAAGGCCTCGGTCGGCTGCTGGGTGAGATGGACGCCGCCCTCGCCGACTTCTCGCACCCGGCATCGGAGAGGGATCTGAAGTGGGACCTCTCCCGGGCGGGGTGGATCCGCGGGCACCTGGACGAGATCGAAGACCCGTCACGGCGCGCGCTGGTCGAGGGCGTCCTTGGACTCTTCGAGGCCGAGGTCGTGCCCGCGCTCCCCCGCCTCCGCCGGGGGGTCGTCCACGGGGACGCCAACGACCACAACGCGATCGCCGGCGACCCCCGTTCCTGGCCCCGGGAGATCGTGAGCGTGGTCGACTTCGGCGACATCCACCGCACCCTCCTGGTCGCCGAGCCCGCGGTCGCGGCCGCGTACGCGATCATGGCGAAACCCGATCCGGTGGCCGCCGCCGCCCGCGTGGTCGCCGGGTATCACGACGCCCACCCGCTCGAGGAGGACGAGATCGCGCTCCTGTACGCGCTCATCGGCACGCGCCTCGCGGTCAGCGTCACCAACTCCGCCCACGTCAGGCGGCTGAAGCCCGACGACCCCTACGTGACGATCAGCGAGGCCCCGGCCTGGGAGGCCCTGGAGCGCTGGGCGGCGATCCACCCACGCCTCGCCCACTACACCTTTCGGGAGGCCTGCAGCCTCCCGCCCGTCCCCGGCGGGGCGGGGGTCGAGGACTGGCTGCGCGCCCGGGGGGACACCGCGGCTCCGGTCCTGGACGTGGACCTCGGCACCACGCCGAGTCTGGTCTTCGACCTGGGGGTGGGCAGCCGTTTCCTCGGCGCCGATCCGGGGACCCTCGAGACGGAGGCCCTCACCGGGAGGATCTTCGGCGAAATGAGGAAGGCCGGCGTCGAGGTGGGCGTCGGCCGCTACGACGAGGCCCGGGGGATCTATCTCTCGGGGCTCTTCGGCGCCGGAGAGCGGCCGACCGACGAGCGGCGCACCGTGCACCTCGGGATCGACCTCTTCGTGGAGCCCGGCTCCGTCGTCCACGCGCCCCTCGAGGGGGTGGTGCACACACTGGCCCGGAACACCGCGCCCCAGGACTACGGTCCCCTGGTGATCCTGCGTCACCAGACGGACGCCGGGGTCCCGTTCTTCACCCTTTACGGGCACCTGACCGTGGAGACCCTCGACGGGCTGAGCGTGGGCCAGGAGGTGGGCGCCGGCCAACCGATCGCCCGGGTCGGGACGCCCCCCACGAACGGCGGGTGGACGCCGCATCTCCATTTCCAGATCATCCTGGACCTGCTCGAGCGGGGCGCGGACTTCCCCGGCGTCGCCGCCGCGAGCCAACGGAGGGTCTGGACCGCCCTGTGCCCCGATCCGAACCTCCTCCTGGGCATCCCCGCCGACCGGTTCCCGGCCCCGGAGCCGGCCCCGGCGAAGACTCGGGCGGCGCGGCGCGAGCGGCTCGTCCCCAGCCTGAGCCTCTCGTACCGGCGTCCCCTGAAGATCGTCCGCGGCTGGAGACAGTACCTGTACGACGAGACGGGACGGGCCTTTCTCGACTGCTACAACAACGTCCCCCTGGTCGGCCACAGCCACCCCCGCGTGGTCGAGGCCGCGCGCGCGCAGCTGGCGCTCCTGAACACGAACACGCGCTACCTCCACGACAGCGTCGTGCGCTACGCGGAGCGTCTCTCGGCCCTCCTCCCCGAGCCCCTGTCCGTGTGCGCCCTGCTCAACTCGGGCAGCGAGGCGAACGAGCTGGCCCTGCGCCTGGCCCGGGCTCACACCGGGTGCGAGGACGTGATCGTCCTCGAGCACGCCTACCACGGGCACACCACGACCCTGGTGGACGTGAGCCCGTACAAGTTCGACGGTCCCGGCGGTGGCGGCCGCCGCCCCTGGGTCCACGTGGCGCCGCTCCCCGACGACTACCGCGGGCCCCACCGGCGCGGGGACCCGGACGCGGGGGTGATGTACGCGCGGCACGTGGGCCAGATCGCCGCCCGGCTCCGGGTGGAGGGGCGGGGGCTGGCCGCCTTCCTGGCCGAGACGCTGCCCAGCGTGGCCGGCCAGATCGTCTTTCCCCCCGAGTACCTGGCCGAGGCCTACCGTCACGCGCGGGGCGCCGGGGGTGTCTGCATCGCGGACGAGGTGCAGACCGGGTTCGGACGCCTGGGCACGCATCGGTGGGGCTTCGAGACCCAGGCAGTGGTGCCGGACATCGTCGTGCTCGGCAAGCCCATCGGGAACGCCTTCCCCCTCGCCGCGGTGGTGACGACACCGGAGATCGCGGCCTCGTTCGACACGGGCATGGAGTTCTTCAGCACCTTCGGGGGAAACCCGGTGGCGGCGGCGGTGGGCCTCGCCGTGCTGGACGTGCTCGAGGACGAGAACCTGCAGGAGAACGCCCGACGCGTGGGGGCGCACCTCGCCCGCGGGCTGGGGCGGCTCCAGGAGCGGCACCAGGTCATCGGCGACGTGCGGGGCCTCGGGCTCTTCCTGGGGGTGGAGCTCGTGCGCGACCGAAAGACGCTGGAGCCCGCGGCCGAGGAGGCCGCCTACGTCGTCGAGCGGCTGCGCGAGCGGGGGATCCTCACCGGCACCGACGGGCCGCACCACAACGTCCTCAAGCTGAGGCCCCCCCTGGTCTTCTCCGAGGAGGACGCCAACCTCTTCCTCGACACGCTGGACGAGATCCTGGAAGAGGACGGGGCACAGCCAGCCCCTTCGTAGCCAGGGCCGGGAGGCCGACCCGCGGGTCTGGCTGCCGCTCTCGGCCCGAGCTCAGACGGGTGCGGCTGCGGTCGGCCACCCGGCTGCGGGCCCGCAGCGGCGAAGGGATGCGGGGTCCTCGCCGGGGCCCGGCCGCCGCAGCCTTGGCGGCCCCGGGGACCGGAAGGAGCGGCAGCCGCGGCCTCGTCGCCACCAGCTGCTCGGGAGCTCAGCCCCTGGCCAGGATGGCGCGGACGATCGCGGCGCCGTGGAAGCGCCCGGTCTCGATGAAGGTGAGGTTCGTGTCGCGACCGGAGACGATGGAGCCGGCGAGGTAGATTCCGGGGACGTTGGTCTCGAAGGTCTCCGGGTCGTGAGTCGGCTTCAGGGTCTCGGGATCGACCTCGACGCCGGCCCCGGCCAGGAGCTTCGAGTCCGGATGGTACCCGGTCAGGAGGAAGACGGCGTTCGCCTCGATCTCCTCCCGACCACCCGGCCCCTCGATCGTCACGTGGCGGGGGGTGATCTCGACCACCCGGCTCTCGAACCGTGCGGCGACGGAGCCCTCCTTGATCCGGTTCTCGATGTCGGGACGAATCCAGTACTTGATCCGACGGGAGAGGGTGTCGCGCCGGTGCACGAGCGTCACCGCCGCCCCCGCCCGGTACAGCTCGAGGGCGGCGATCGCCGCCGAGTTCTTCCCCCCGACGACGACCACGCGCTTGCGGTAGAAGGGGTGGGGCTCGTCGTAGTAGTGGGAGACGTGGGGCAGGTCTTCCCCGGGTACACCCAGACGGTTGGGGTGGTCGTAGTAGCCGGTGGCGAAGATAACGTTCCGTGCCCGGCGGGTGCGACCGCCGGGCCCTTGGCCCCCCGCGGGCCGGGTGGCCACCCGGAGGGTGTCGCCGTCCTTCTCGAGGCGGGTGACCTCCTCGCCGAGGCTGACCTGCAGGCCGAAGGAGTCGACCACGCGCCGGTAGTACTTGAGGGCCTCGAGCCGGGTGGGCTTCTCGTAGGGCGTCACGAAGGGCAGGCCCCCGATCTCGAGGAGCTCCGGAGTCGTGAAGAAGGTCATCCCGTGAGGGAAGTGGAAGATCGAGTTCACGAGGACGCCCTTCTCCACGACCTCGCCGCTCAGCCCCGCCTCCGCCGCGGCGATGGCCACGGCGAGCCCGGCCGGGCCGGCTCCCACGACGACGACGTCCACGTCAGCTTCCACGGTGCTCCTCGAGAGCGCGGACAGGCTTGCCCTTGTCTCTGATTCAAGTTCGCCCGTTCATTCTGGCCCGCGCGGCGGTTCCAGTCCACGTGACCCCGCGCGGAGTCGCCGTTCCTGGGGTCGCGGGGAGGCGGAGATCGGGCGGCCCGGAGCGCACCCCTCGGGGTAGAATCCCGCAACGCAACCAGACGGGGGGAGAAGGCGGATGGGTGGACCATCTGAAGAAGGGGCCGGCCCGGGGACCGGTCGACGTACGTTCGTGAAGGGGGCGGCGGCGACCGCGCTGACGGCGGCCTCGTGGTCACGGGTCTACGGGGCGAACGAGCGCGTCGGCGTGGGACTGATCGGGTTTGGCCTGATCGGACGGATTCACGCCCGCAACTTCAAGGCGCAGCCCGACGTCGACATCGTCGGTGTTTCGGAGGCCTACCAGCCGCGCATGGACGCGGCGGTGGAGCTGGTCGGTGGGCAAGCCGCACGCTATCCGGACTTTCGGAAGCTGCTCGAGAGCAAGGACGTCGATGCGGTCGTGGTCAACACGGCGGACCACTGGCACGGGATGATGACGATGATGGCCTGCGCCGCGGGCAAGGACGTGTACGTCGAGAAGCCGATGACGCTCTTCGTACGCGAAGGCCGATGGATGGCGGACCTGGCGAAACGCCACGGCCGCGTGGTTCAGGTGGGAACGCAGCAGCGGTCGGGGCCGCACTACCAGAGGGCGAGACAGCTCATCCAGGACGGCCGCCTGGGCGACATCGTCGCCGTGCAGGTGACGTTCTTCCGCAACACGATGCCCGGCTGGGGGAGCCCCCCCGACCAGGACCCGCCTCCCGGCCTCGACTGGGAGATGATGCTGGGCCCGGCGCCCGAGCACCGGTACAACCCGCTCCGGGGCATCTACCACTTCCGGTGGTTCTGGGACTACTCCGGTGGCCAGATGACGAATCTCGGCCAGCACTCGCTGGACATCGTCCACTGGATCATGGACGTGGACGGTCCGACGGCGGTGAGCAGCACCGGCGGTCGGTTCTCCCTGAAGGACATCTGCGACGTGCCGGACACCCAGGACGTCCTGCTCGAGTATCCCGGCTTCGTCACGAACGTGCAGTATCGGGAGGCCACGTCGCTGCCCGCAGGTACGGGTATGGGCGGGCTCGTGTTCCAGGGCACGAAGGGCGCGATGGTGCTCAGCCGTGCGGGCTTCGAGATCCTCCCCAGCCCCAAGAGGAATCCCACCAACATCGTCGCGGGGATCATCGGTGGGCATCCGGTCGGTGGCCCGCAGACCGTCGACGAGCCCGAGGGGCAGCTGTGGACGGAGCCGGCGAAGGGGGAAGGCGACTGGGTGGAGCAGTACGTCCTGCACGCCAGGAACTTCCTGGACTGCGTGAAGTCGCGGCAGACGCCCATCGCAGACGTCGAGAGCGGTCACCAGGTGGTCACGGCCTGCCACCTCTCGAACATCTCTCTTCGGCTCGAACGGAAGATCCGTTGGGACGCGAAGAAGGAGGAGATCGTCGGCGATGCCGAGGCGTCGAAGATGCTGCTGCGGGAGTATCGAAGCCCCTGGGACGGGGAGCTGGCGCACCTGAAGGTGACGTGATCCATGCCGAATCGCCGAGAGCTGCTGTGGTCGATGGGTGGTGCCGCGCTGGCATCGACCCTGGGAGGGCGAGGGTCGGCGGGCACGGCGTCCACGCCGCGCGGGACCCGGGTGGGAGTCTGCATCTACTCGTACCACCTCCGAGGCCGGTCCGACCAGTCGTTCTTCGAGCCGATGAACGTCCTGGAGTACTGTCACGGCATCGGAGGGGGCGGGATACAGGTGGCCCTCGGAACGAGGAGAAGGGAGTACACGGACGCCCTCCGCACCCGGGCGGAGGAGTACGGGATGTTCGTGGAGGGAATCGCGCCTCTCCCGGTCGACGACACGGACGTGGAGCGGTTCGAGGCCGAGCTGGCCACCGCCAGGGATGCGGGCGCGGAGGTGATCCGGACCGTCGTGAATCCGAGCGGGGGGCGGCGCTACGAGGAGTTCGACACCTGCGCGGGGTTCGAGGAGGCATGGAAGACGGGCCGGGAGCGGCTGGAGCGCGGGGCGCGGGTGGCCGAGCGCCAGGGTGTGCGGCTGGCCGTCGAGAACCACAAGGATGAGCGAGTCGGCGGGATGCTCGAGGCGCTTCGGAGCCTCGGCAGCGAGTCGGTGGGGATGTGCGTGGACATGGGCAACAGCATCTCGCTGCTCGAGGATCCGACCGAGGTCATCGAGGCCTACGCGCCCTACGCCCTCTCCGTGCACCTGAAGGACGTGGCCGTTCGCGAGTGCGAAGACGGCTTCCTGATGGCGCAGGTGCCGTTGGGGGAGGGGGTGGTCGATCTGCCGCGGGCGGTGAAGGCCATCACCACGCACCAACCCGAGACGCGGTTCAGCCTGGAGATCATGACCCGCGATCCGTTGCGGATTCCGTGCCTCACGGAGCGTTACCTCGCGGCCCTGTGCGGGGTGACCGCGGAGGATCTCGCACGGTCCTTGAGGATGGTGAGGGAGCGCGGGCGGCGGGATCCACTGCCACAGATCAGCGCCCTCGACGCGTCGGAGCAGCTCCGGCTCGAGGACGAGAACGTGCGGAAGTCGCTCGCCTACGCCGGCGAGCACCTCGGCCTCTAGACGGCGACGACGCGGTCGCCCATCAAGCGGTTGGGGCGACCGCTCCCCCAACCCCAACATCCTGGGTCCCGTCTGGCGCAACCTCCTCGTGCTCAGGGAGTTGCCGAGCTGTGGCACAATGCCCTCATGCCAGCCCGCTCGATCGGTACGGGAACTCTGTCCTTCGGGATGGTCTCCATCCCGATCCGCATGTACTCGGCCGGGGAGTCCTCCGCCGCCGTCTCGTTCAACATGCTCCACGAGAAGTGCAAGTCCCGCTTGAAGCAGCAGTACGTGTGCCCCAGGGACAACGAGATCGTGTCGCGGGACCAGATGGTCAAGGGTTACCAGTTCTCCAAGGACCAGTACGTCAGCTTCACCAAGGAAGAGCTGGACGCGATGGCCCAGGAGGCGCAGAAGGCCATCGAGATCACGGAGTTCGTGCCCGCCTCCGCCATCGACCCCGTCTACTTCGACCGGCCCTACTACGTGGGCCCCGAGAAGGGCGGGGAGAAGGCCTACCGGCTCCTGAACGAGGCCATGAAGAAGACCGGCCGCTCGGCGCTGGCCAAGTGGGCGGCCCGGGGCAAGCAGCACCTCGTCCTCATCCGGCCCGCGGACAAGGGTCTGGTGATGCAGCAGCTGCTGTACGCGGACGAGGTGAGGCCCATCTCCGAGGTGCCGATCGGAGACGCCGAGCTCACGGACTCCGAGCTGAAGCTCGCGGAGCAGCTCATCGAGCAGATCGCCTCCGACGAGTTCCACCCCGAGCACTACGAGGACGAGGTCAAGAAGCGCTACCTGGAGGCCATCCAGAAGAAGGTCGAGGGCCAGGAGATCACGACCGCCCCCGAGGCCCCGAAGGCCCAGATCATCGACCTCATGGAGGCCCTCAAGGCCAGCCTGGCCGCGAAGGGCGAGGGGAAGGACGAGGCCCCGGCCGCGGAGCAGAAGGAAGAGGCCACCGGCACCGAGGGCTAGCGCGGCTGCGCCACGTACTCGAACCAGTCGAAGTCCGCACTGGCAGAGGAGGGCTGACCACGGCCCGTTGCGTACAGCCCCACGTAGGTGCCAGTGAAGCCGCCGATCGTCTCCGAGCTCAAGTACCGAGCGCTCACTTCCTGGATCTCCCTGTACTCGTCGTCCCCTTGCGCGTAGGAGAACCTGAAGACGGATCGAGCTCCCTCGACACGCAGGTTGACGGGACCGGGCGCAAGAGCGGCTTCATCCGATTCGTAAATGACTGAGCCGAACTGCAGACGCACGGCCAACACCCTCTTGCCGTGTGAGCGCTTGATCGACAGATCGAAGTGGGTCCCGTTGTTGAGGAGGACCATCCCGGCCTCCTCATTCTCGTTGGTGGGATCGAACTCGATCCGGGCGGTCGAGGTGAAGTCCATGTGCTGGAGCCTGCGCCCGACGAACGTGGGTGACCCGCCACCTTCACCCAGGGTCGAGGCGGATCCCCTCAACCGGAGAAAGCCGGGACGCGCATCCAGGGAATGCCGGTCCGCGTCGGGACACTGGACGGAGTTCCATTCGAGCCCCAGCTCCCGATCGAAGTCCACCCGAGGGACCTCTCGAGGAAATGGCTGCAGCGGCAGGGTCGGGGCGGTCATGTCCGGCGTCACCGTGCCGTTGCCATTCACCTGCGGCCAGCCGTTCTTCGGCCAGGACACGGGTGCCAGCATGGTCTCCCTCCCCAGGGTGTGGTGGGCGCCCCCCCTGATCACGGTCCGATATCCGTGAAAGAGCATCCACCAGGAGCCGTCGTCAGCCTGCACCATGTCGCCGTGTCCGACGCCCTGGATGGGGTTCTGCTGGCCCGCAGCGTTGGCGTGCGTCAGGATGGGGTTGGCGGGATGGCTGTAGTAGGGTCCCCAGATGCTGTTGCTGCGCGCAATCGTCTCGGAGTGGGCCTCCTCCGTGCCCCCTTCGGCCGCCATCAGGTAGTACCAGCCGTCCTTCTTGTAGACGTGCGGCCCTTCGGCGTACCGGCCGCCCGTGCTGGCCCAGACCTTTCTTCCTTCGGAGAGCAGCCGGCCTGAGCTCACGTCGATCTCGTAGAGGGTGAAGGTCGAGCCAATGGTGTACGCCTTGCCGTCGTCGTCGAAGAAGAGGTCGGGATCGATGCCCGCAACGTCCACCTCGACGGGATCGGACCACGGGCCGGCCGGGTTCGTGGCCGTCACGAAGAAGTTTCCGCCGCGGCCGAACTCGCTGGAGTTGCCTCCGCGGCCGACGTTCGTCGTGATCACGTAGAACCTGCCGTCGTGGTAGCGGATGGTGCAGGCGAAGATGTTCACGCCCTGCGGCAGTTGCCCGGGGCGGTGGATGGCGTGACCGATCTGCTCCCAGTGGACCAGGTCCCGGCTGTGGAACACGGGGATGCCCGGGAAGTACTCGAAGGTGCTGGTCACGAGGTAGTAGTCCTCCCCCACCCGGACGACGCTCGGGTCGGAGTAGAAGCCGGGGATCACGGGGTTGTGGTAGGTCACCTCGGCGTCCGGCTCGATTCGAGCCTTGAACGGGTTTGGCGCGGATGTCTGAGCCAGGGCCTCGAGACAGACGGAGAACAAGGGGAGGATCACCAGTGCCGTCGACGCCTTCCTCATCATGTGTGTCCTTTGGCAGATGGAGGACGACGTTGCCCCTCGAGAGAGCGCCGTCCATCGACGGCGAGGCCCGCGGGCCCGGGTCAACGCGGCCAGAGGTTATCGCCCTCTGCGCGGCGGGACAAGATCCGCCCCGGGGGGCTACGCTCCCTCCGGGGTCCGCGCGTGGTCGGAAACGGCCGGGATCTCGGGAGCGTTCCGGAAGGAGCCGGCCACCACCATGCTAGACTCGGCGCGCTCTCGGGCCGGAGGAACGCCATGGGCGATTGGAGCCGCAGGGACCTTCTGAAGGCGGGCGTGTCGGGGCCGCTTGTGACCGCACTCGCGGCGCAGACAGCTTCCGAAGAGGGCGATCCGGCCGGAACCGAGACGACGGAGGGACCTACGAGCAGGCCGGCCGGTGGGGCGGAACGCGAGCGGCTGCTGCTCGATTTCGGCTGGCGCTTTCGCTTCGGCCACGCCAGCGATCCCGTCGAAGACCTGGGCTTCGGGAGCGGCCAGACCGGCAACTTCCAGAAGACGGGCGCCTTCCTGCCCGCGAGCAGGCCCGCCTTCGACGACTCCGACTGGAGTCCGGTGACGCTGCCCCACGACTGGGCTGTGGAGCTGCCCTTCCAGAACGACCCGGCCCTCTCCAGCAAGGGATTCCATCCTCTCGGGCGAACGTACCCGGAGACCAGCGTCGGCTGGTATCGGCTCGCGTTCGAGCTGCCGGAGTCGGATGCGGGAAGACGCATCTTGATCGAGTTCGATGGGGTCTATCGGGAGACGCTCGTCGCCCTGAACGGCTTCTACATCGGGTGCCACAGCGGCGGCTACGATCCCTTCAGCTTCGACGTGACCGACTTCGTGACGCTCGGCGCGCCGAACGTGATCCTGCTGCGGGTGGACGCGACCCTGAGCGACGGCTGGTTCTATGAAGGAGCCGGCATCTACCGGCACGCCTGGCTGGTGAAGACGAACCCGGTGCACGTCAAGAAGTGGGGGACTCTTGTGCGTGCCCAGGTGCAATCGGACGCGGCCACTGTGTCCATTCGAACGGAGGTCGCGAACCACGGCGCGGGTGCCCGCAAGGTGAAGGTGATCTCGACGGTGCTGGACCCTGCGGGGAGGGAGGCCGGAAGGATCGTCGGCAGTCCCGTGAACGTGGAAGAATGGGGCGAGTCGACCTGCGAGCAGCAGCTGGTCGTGAAGGAGCCGGCCCTGTGGTCCCTCGAGGAACGCCACCAGTACCGCCTGGTGACGGAGTTGAGATCGAGCGGAGCCATCACCGACCGGTACGAGACTCGCTTCGGCATTCGCGACCTCCGATTCGACGCCGACCGGGGCTTCTTCCTGAACGGCCGGCCGGTGAAGGTGAAGGGCACGTGCAACCACCAGGACCACGCGGGTCTGGGGGCGGCGCTGCCGGATGCCGTGCAGCGCTACCGGGTCCGACGACTCCAGGACATGGGGTGCAACGCCCTCCGCACGTCCCACAATCCGCCGACACCGGAGCTTCTGGACGCCTGCGACGAGCTGGGGATGCTCGTGCTCGCGGAGACTCGCATGCTGTCTTCGAACCCCGAGGGCCTGGCTCAGCTCGAGAACATGGTCCGGCGCGATCGCAATCATCCGAGCGTCTTCATGTGGTCGCTGGGAAACGAGGAGGCGGTGTCGGCCAGCGACACCGGCATGCGCCTCTTGACGGGGCTGAAGCGGGTCGCGTTGCAGCACGACGACTCGCGACCGGTCACGGTCCCGCCGCTGCCCATGAGGCCCATCGGGTCCGGCGGCCTCGCGGTGTCGGACGTCATGGGCTACAACTACGCGGACCCGGAGGCCGAGGACTTCCACGAGGCCAATCCCGGAGTCCCGGTGATGGGCACGGAGAACGTCAGCGCCGTCGGCACGCGGGGGATCTACGTCACGGACCCGGACAAGGGGTACGTCGGATCGTACGACCCCTACACGACGACGGGCCGGGCCTCCGCCGAGGGCTGGTGGCGGTTCGTCAGCGCCCGACCGTGGGTCGCGGGCGGGTTCGTCTGGACCGGCTTCGACTACCGCGGGGAGCCCTCGCCGTACGGGTGGCCGAACATCAGCTCACAGTACGGCGTCCTCGACACCTGCGGATTCCCCAAGGACACCTTCTACTACTACCAGTCCTGGTGGACGTCGAAGCCGGTGCTGCACCTGTTCCCGCACTGGAACTGGCCCGGGCTCGAGGGGCAGGAGATCGCCGTCTGGGTGCACTCCAACCTGGAGGAGGTGGAGCTGCTCCTGAACGGCCAGAGCCTCGGCGTCAAGGAGATGACGGAGAACTCGCACCTGGCCTGGAACGTCCCGTACGCACCCGGCGTGATCGAGGCGCGGGGCAGCCGAGCCGGGAAGGTGGTCGTGACGGAGCGCCGCGAGACGACGGGCGCGCCGTCCAGGCTGGTCCTGCGGGCCGACCGCCAGTCGATCTCGGGGAACGGCGAAGACGTCGCCCTGTTCGCGGTGGAGGTCCGGGACGAGCGGGGACGCATCGTGCCCACGGCCGACAACCTGGTCGGTTTCAAGATCTCCGGTCCGGGCCGGCTGATCGGCGTGGGCAACGGCGACCCGACCAGCCACGAATCCGACAAGGGCGAGACGCGCAAGGCCTTCTCCGGCCTCTGCCTGGCGATCGTGCAGTCCACGAGAGAGGCCGGCACCATCGTGCTCCAAGCGACGTCTCCCGGGCTCGAGGCGGCGAGCGCCAGCATCGCATCCGAGCCTGCACCGCCGCGTCCCCACGTCGCGCCGTGGACTCGAGAGGTGCCGGTCGGCTCCGGCATCACGGGGCTGTGGAGGCCGGCCCCGTCGGGGGCACCCGACCTCGCGGGCTTCTTCCTGGGCGCTGAGGTCCTGTTCACGTTCCGGCAGGAGGGGGCCCGCCTCACCGGTGCGGTCGAGCGGCTGCCGGGCTTCTTCTCCCTCAACCCTCCGGCGGCGATCGAGGACGGCCGGGTGGACGACGGAGGGATCGCCTTCGAGTCTGGAGGCATCTCCTACACGGGTGTCCTGAGAGGCGACCAGATCGAGCTCGAGCGAGGCATGCCGTCCTTCGGGGCGGGCCCACCCGCTCCCTCGACGAGTGAGCCCCGGCCGGCGATCGGTCCGCCTCCGGACGGCTCGGACCCGTCGTTCCTGGGCCGAGGCCGCGGCCGCGCGGCGCCGATCGTGCTGCGGCGCGTGAGTCGGTAGGCCTTCCCCGGCCAGGCCGGGATTTCGAGCAACGGGCTGATTCGCGGGGTGGAGGAGATCGAAACGCATGCCGCTTTCCTTTGTCGCTGGAAGTCCTGTTCAGCCAGTCCTCACGCCGACTTCCGAGCAGGAAGCCCGGGACCGAGATCTCCTTCTCTCAGGTCGCGATGCCCGAGTCGCGTCGCTGGCCTAAACGTCCGGCCTCTGGGCGGGGACATTGAGCACCGGCGAAGGGAGTGGCATGACCCGGTCCTGGCAGCGACACTCTACGCCGGTTCCGACTTCGTCCTGGGCTGCGCCTTCAGCCGCACGACCGCTGCGCGGACCTCCTGTGCCTGCGCCGGCGTCAGCCTGAGGGTCTCGAGGGCGCCCTCCAGGTCGTCGGCGGAGAAGACGTGCGACTGCCTCTGCCGGCCGCTCAGCCAGTTGATCGCCGTGAGGATGCCTCGCGTGACACGGGAATCGCTGAGCAGGGCGAAGTGGGTCTCCTCCGGCATCTTCTCCAGGACGGCGTTGAGCCGCGCGCGCTGAACCGTGTTGGGCCCGCTCTCTCCGACGGCGATCGCCAGCACGCCGATGAGGCGCGGCAGGCAGTCTTCGAGGTGGTCGACGACGGCGTTCCACTCCTCGTCCGATGGCGCGCCGTAGTGGATCTGCACCATCACGCCACCGGGTGTCGTGTCGTAGACGATGGCCTCCATATCTCGTCCTCCCGTCGTCAAGAGTACCTCGCGGGGGCCGACGGGGAGAGGGCCTGGCCACGAAGCGGTACGAACCCCAGCGGACCTTGAACCTGACATAGCCGTTGCTGGCGCCCATGGGCTCGGCCCCACCCCGTTGGGTGACCTCTTCACCGTGGGCGACCGGGAGGACCTGGAGCCCGCTCGTCGAACAACGGGCGCGACGCGCGCCGGCGACGCCAGCGCTCTGGACCCGTTCCTTGGGCGCCGTGTTGCACGCGGTGGAACCCGTCCCCTCGATACTCCTCGTCCTTCTATGGCCCGCCGGAGTCGGTGGTCGTCCTCAATCGGCGGGAAACGTGAGAGTTGTGGAGCGGTACATCACCGATGACGCGTTCCGTCCATCGGAACGGTGCGGTCCCGACAGGAGTTGGTTGACGAGCGTTCGTGCGTTCGTGAGAGTTACGGTGCCGAAGCGGTCTGCGGCTGCGGTGCCGCAGTGCCCGTCCCCCGCACCATGCAGAGAGCTCGTCTGGTGGCGGGCCGAGCCAGCACGGAGGGTTGAACAATGAAGGCGCGACACATCAAGCCGTCGTTCCGGGTCGTCTCGTCGGTGCTTGGGGTGGCCTCAGTGGCCGCCTTGCTGGCGACGGGTGCGCTCACGCGGGCCTCGGGCCCGACCCTCGAGCAGGGCTTTCTGGAGCCGCCCAACGGCGCCAGGCCGCGCGTCTGGTGGCACTGGATGAACGGCAACGTGACGAAGGAGGGCATCCGATCGGACCTCGAGTGGATGCACCGGATCGGGATCGGCGGCTTCCAGAACTTCGACGCCGGGCTCAGCTCGCCCCAGATCGTCGAGAAGCGCCTGGTCTTCATGACCCCGGAGTGGAAGGACGCGTTCCGGTTCACGACCGAGCTGGCCAACTCGTTGGGGCTCGAGATGGCGATCGCCGGCTCACCCGGCTGGAGCGAGAGCGGCGGCCCCTGGGTTGCCCCCGCCGACGGCATGAAGAAGTACGTGTGGAGCGAGACGCGCGTCAAGGGCGGCCAGCCCTTCGAAGGGACCCTGCCCCAGCCCCCGTCCACCACCGGGACGTTCCAGAGCGTTCCCGCCGGTCGGGGGTTCCGCCCGGTCGAAGGGGACGCACCCCTCCCCGAGTACTACCGGGATGCGGCCGTGGTCGCCTTTCGCGTCCCCGCCCTGGATGTCGCGACGGAGCCGCCACCGAAGATCACGTCGAGTGGCGGGCAGTTCGACCTGGCGTCGCTCACCGACGGCGACCTCGCCCAGGCGACATTCCTGCCCGCAGCTCCGGTCGTCGGAGAGAAGGCGTGGATCCAGTACGAGTTCGCACAGCCTCAGACCGTCCGGGGGCTGAGCATCGTGGCCTCGAGCCCCAGCGACCGGGGCTTCTTCAGAGGACGTGGGGAGAGCGGTCAGGCTCTGGAGGCCAGCGACGACGGCCAGGAGTTCCGGACCGTAGCCCTAATTCATCGCAGCGGCGCCGATCAGCGAACGATCACGTTCTCCCCCACCGAGGCGCGCTTCTTCCGCGTCACCTTCGAAACGCTGCCGCCCCGGCCCGTTCCCTCCTTCAGGCCTCGCGGCCCGGAGCCGCCGCCGGGCGCGCAGGTCGCCGAGCTCGTCCTCCACACCGGCGCGCGCGTGAACCACTTCGAGGAGAAGGCGGCCTTCGCGGCGGCCGTGAATCTCGAATCGCTGCCCACGCCGGCGGTTCCGTCGTCGGACGTCATCCGGAAGGCCGAGGTCGTCGATCTCACCGCCAAGATGCGCGAGGACGGGAGCCTCGACTGGAGCCCTCCCGCCGGGGATTGGATCGTGATGCGTCTCGGCTACTCGCTGACCGGCCGCCAGAACCACCCGGCCTCCCCGGAGGCGACCGGACTCGAGGTGGACAAGCTCGACCCGGTCGCGGTGCGCGCGTATTTCGAGAACTACCTGAGCCAGTACGAGGACGCCACCGGTGGCCTCATGGGCAAGCGGGGCCTGCAGTACGTCGTCACCGACAGCTGGGAGGCGGGCGTCGCCAACTGGACCGGCAGGATGATGCCGGAGTTCGAGAAGCGGCGCGGCTACGACATGCTCCCCTGGCTTCCGGTCCTGAGCGGACGCATCGTGGAGAGTGCCGAGTCGAGCGACAGATTCCTGTGGGACCTTCGCGCCACCCTGGCCGAGCTCGTCACCGAGTACCACTACGACGAGCTGACCACCCTGCTCCACGAGCGTGACATGGGACGCTACACCGAGTCCCACGAGGGTCCTTCACGGGCATTCATCGGCGACGGCATGGAGGTGAAGCGCACCGCGGACGTCCCGATGAGCGCCACCTGGACGCCCGGCGGCTTCGGCCGCGACGAAGCCGACGGCGTGGCGCCTCACTACCAGACCGACGTCCGCGAGTCCGCCTCCGTGGCCCACGTCTACGGGCAGAACCTCGTGGCCGCCGAGTCGATGACGGCCATCGGGAACGCCTGGGCCTACTCACCCGAGCGGCTGAAGCCGACCGCCGACATGGAGTTGGCCAACGGGCTGAACCGGTTCGTCATTCATACCTCGGTCCATCAGCCCGTCGACGACAAGGTGCCCGGCCTCGGACTCGGACCCTTCGGCCAGTGGTTCACGAGGCACGAGACGTGGGCGGAGCAGGCCGCGCCCTGGGTCACCTATCTGGCGCGCAGCTCCTTCATGCTGCAGCAGGGCCGGTTCGTGGCCGACGTCCTCTACGTCTACGGCGAGGACCACAACGTCACCGCCCTCTTCAACAGCGAGCTGCCGCCGGTGCCGGAGGGCTACAACTTCGACTTCCTGAACGCCGGGGCGATTGCCTCGGACGTGCTCTCGGTGAGCGACAAACGCATCACGACCGAGAGCGGGATGACCTACCGTCTCCTCGCCCTCGATCCGAGCACCGAGTACATGACGCTGCCGGTCCTGCGCGCGATCCGCAAGCTGGTCGAGGGTGGGGCGGCGCTCGTGGGCGCCCGGCCCGTCGGCACCCCGAGCCTGAGCGACGACGTGGCCGAGTTCGAGGCGATCGCCGCGGAGCTGTGGGGGGAGGGCCCCGGGACGCGCACCGTCGGTGCGGGTGCGGTGCACGCGAGCCGGTCGATCGCGGAGGCGCTGACCGCCATGGGCGTGGCACCCGACTTCGAGTACACCAGGCCGCTCGAGGACACCGAGCTCAGGTTCGTGCACCGGAAGCTCGCCGATGGCGACGTCTACTGGGTGAACAACCGCAAGGGCCGCGTCGAGAGCCTGGAAGCGACCTTCCGGATCCAGGGCCGAGCGGCCGAGCTGTGGCAGCCGGTGACGGGCGAGAGGAAGCCGGCCTCGTACCGGACCGCCGACGGCCGCACCACCGTGCCCCTGAAGCTGCAGCCGAACGACGCCGTGTTCGTCGTCTTCCGCGAGGAGACGGACCTGTCCGAGCGCACCCTCCCGGAGCCCCGCGAGATGCAGCTCGCCAGCGTTGGTGGGCCGTGGGAGGTGCGCTTCCAGCCCGACCGTGGCGCACCGCCGCGGACCATCTTCGAGGCATTGACACCCTGGAACGAGAGCGCCGACCCCGGAGTGAAGTACTTCTCCGGGACGGCCACCTATGCGAAGACGCTGCAGGCGCCCGACGCGTGGTTCGAGGAGGGCGCCGAGCTGTGGCTGGACCTGGGCGACGTGAAGAACCTCGCCGAGGTGCTGGTCAATGGCGAGTCCCTGGGGATCGTCTGGACCAGGCCGTTCCGGGTGAGCCTCACCAGGGCGCTGCACCCCGGCGAGAACGCGCTGGAGATCCGGGTCACCAACCTCTGGGTCAACCGCCTGATCGGCGACCAGCAGCCCGACGCCACCGAGAAGTACACCTACACGACGCAGGCGTTCTACCAGGCCGACTCGCCACTGCTGCCCTCCGGTCTGCTCGGCCCGGTGCAGGTGGTGAGCCGGGCGACGCCGCAGCCGTGATGCTTGCGGGAGGCCATGAGCTTGGCCTCCCGTGGCCTCCCGAGCCCTGGCTCCGCCGCTGCGCACCGAACGCGGATTCGGTGGCGCTCGACGGGCGAGGCGTTTCCCTTCGGCCCTACGCCCAACCAGGGCCTCCCGGTTCCAGCATCTGCGGGCAGGGAGGACAGACGAAGACGCTGGCTCACTGTGCTCGCCGCTGCTCCGGTGACCAGATCCCCTCGAGCCGATGGATCTCGCCCTCTACGAGGTCGGCCTCGCCGCCTTCCGCATAGAGCGAGATCGACTCGAACGGCGAGGACGGGAAGAAGATCTCGGTCAGCACCGTTGCGCCGCCGTCGGCGAAGACCTCGACCGATGCCACGTCGAACAGCAGCCGCATCCGCAGCCGCGTCGCGCTCGACTGCCGCGGGGCCTCGTGCACCCGCGCCGCAAACTCCTCCGAGAAGCCGCTGTCCCCGGCTCTGGTGCGATCACTGACGAAGACGTTGCGGCCTGCGTCGTACCCGATCCGATAGTGCTCTCCGTCGGCGTTCGCGAGGATCATTCCGAAAGCGGACGCATCGGAGCGGTCGAGATCGAACTCGAGCTCGATGTCGCTGAGCGAGGGAGAGAAGCCGAGCCCCGCGCCGATGTCCACCTCCCCGGCAACCCGCCGACCGGCGAGCGAGGCCGACTCGCGCCGCAGCGCCTCGACCTCCGCGACCGGCTCGGTCAGCAGCCGGTAGCCCGCGTCCGCCTCGACGAGCCTCAGCGTCCGCGGCACCGTCATCGCGCTGCGCCACGGCGCAGTCGGGACCTGCTGCCCGTAGTCCCAGTTGCTCATCCAGCCGATGAAGATCCGCCGCCCGTCGCTCGCCGGGATGCCCGACCAGGTGACGCCCGCGTAGTTGTCGGACCCCCAGTCGAGCCAGACGGCGGGCTCCGACCGCAATGTCTGCTCGAATCGCCGATCGAGTGTGAACGTCTTGCCGTCGAAGTCACCGACGAAGTACTGCGTGCCGGAGCCGTGCTGCGGTCCGCCCGGGTTCAGGTTCTGGATCAGGACCCACTTTGTCTCGCCGTGGCCCTCGACTCGCAGCGGAAACAGATCCGGGCACTCCCACGAGCCCCCATGGGCACCGACACCTTGGCCGAATGTGCTGAGCCGCGACCACGCCTTCAGATCCGGAGAGCCCCAGAGCTCGACGCGGTCGAACACGGACAGGACCATGACCCAGCGCCCGGTCGGCTCGTGCCAGAACACGTTCGGGTCGCGGAAATCGCGCTCCCCCGCGAGGTTCTTCAGCACCGGGTTGCCGTCGTACTTCGTCCACGTACGGCCGCGGTCGTTGCTGTACGCTATGCCCTGCGTCTCGTGATCGTTCGTCTTGCGCGCGCGGCGCAACGGGTCGTGGTACGTGAAGATCGCGACCAGCGGTGGCTCCTTGCCGGAGCCGAAGCCGCTGGTGTTGTCCCAGTCGACGACGGCACTGCCGGAGAAGATGTAGCCGAGCTCGTCCGGAGAGAGCGCGATGGGCAGATGCTCCCAGTGCACGAGATCCCGGCTGACCGCATGGCCCCAGTGCATCGGCCCCCAAACCGCCTTCTCCGGATAGTGCTGGTAGAACAGATGGTACTCGCCCTCGTAGTAGACCAGCCCGTTGGGGTCGTTCATCCACATCGACGGGGGTGTGAAGTGGAGCTGCGGGCGGTGCGGCTCGGTGTAGGTCGGCGCGGCGGAGCTGGCGTGTCTTCCTCCGGCCTCGCTCTCCGTCCCGGCAGAGGCGTTGTCACCCGCCTGCCCCTCCTCGAGCGCCGTGGCGGGCCCCCCTTCGTCGCCGTCCGGGTGATTGCAGGCCGCTACCGCCAAGAAGAAACCGACAGCAACGATCCCGAACCGGCATCCGTCGCGCAGGCTCATTTCGGGCTCCTCTCGATTTCCCGTGGCGAAATATTGGCGAAAGTAGACCGCCGACCATGAGAACGCGACGCCAACGGACTGCCACCGAACGAAGAATTGACCGCGACTGGCGCGGAGTTCCCCAGCGTCTCACGCATCAGAGCCCTCAACGTCCTTGCGTCAGTGAGTTGCTGTGACTTCAGTGCCGGGAAGTCCGTTCCGACCGCAATCTCACGGATTTTCGAGAAGAGCCTCATTTCGCTGTGCCTCCCCCCTCGCGGGTCGACGCCCCTCACCGCCGTCGGATCATTGGTGGAGACCCTCCATGTTTGTGACATTGATGATCGTCACGTCGTTCGCCCGTATCAAGACCACGTCAACCGGCCGCGCCCCGGCCTAACGCACCACGTCTTCCGCAAAGGGCACGAGCGTGGCGGAGGGGAGTCCGTACTCGAAGTACTTCCAGACGTGCTCCCGATGGTTTCCGACTCGTCCCTCCGGTCGGTAGCCGTTGGCCAGCTGGCGATTCGTCAGGCTCGTGGTGACCTTGACGTCGAGCCGGTTCTCGCCCTCGACCAGGAGCCCGGAGATGTCGACTACGGGCACGTTGAGGTTCACTGGGTCGGTCTCGACACCGTTGACGAAGACCGTCACGGTCTGCACGAGTCGTCCCAGATCGAGGTACGCGCCGTCGGCAGCAGTCGGATCCCACGGGAAGGTCGTGTCGTAGTAGCCGATGCCCGAGACCGATCGCCCGATCCCCTCGAGGTTGTTCCAGGTATCGAGGATCTCGAGCTCGTGGGTCGACATGTTCCTGGACGTCAGGTAGGTTCCCTCGGTCGTCGTGTTGCCGTTGCGCGTCTCGCTGCGCCAGACGAACACACCGCTGTCGCGCCAGTCTTCGACGGTGAGGGTCCAGTTCCTGATCTCGACGGCTTCCGGCACCGTCAGGGTGGTGGTGTGGCGTGATCCATCGCTCATGACGGTCGTGTAGGTACCGCCTGCCGTCGCTCGCACGACGAGCCCGCCGTGTCGCGCCAAGACCTCCGAGGCATCGCTGCGAACGACATGCAGCGGCTCGGCGTCGACGGCCTCCAGCGCGTACAGGGCGATATCACCGTAGTCGAGGTCAACCGGAAGATAGGTCGTGCCGCCTTCGTGCCTGTACGTGGCGACCTCGGAAACCTCGCCCGTCCAGGAGTCGATGGCGTACGGCTTGAAGGAACCCTCCAGGGCCATCTCGGTGCGGATGTTCGTTCCGTGGTCGAGCCCACTGTAGGTCCCGTCCGTGTAGTTGTACACATACAGGTACAGGTTCTCACCGTCTCGCCGCAGCTGCGTGAGCAGCTGTGCGTTGGGCTCCACGAAGGCCGCGCGCGGCCTGACGTGCAGGTCCGCCAGGGCCTTCGGGACATCCGCCTGCGACGCCACTTCGACGACGTTGTCCAGCCGCTTCAGCTCGGCCATGACGGCCGCGAGTGCTTCCTCGGCGCCATCATTGAAGGGAGACCGGATCGCCGCTCCTTCCACGACGACGACCCTCAACCCCTTCCGTGCCATCTCCAGCAGTCGCTCGGCACCGTCGAGGGGCAGGGCTTCCTGAAAGAGCAGGATGGCCTGATAGCCGACGGCGTGGGGCCCCAGCGCCCCTTCCTCCGGCGAGTACTCCACGGTCTCCAGGTAACGCGGCGCGAAGTAGTCGTAGGTGTATCCCGCGTCCTGGAGCGAGATATCCTCCCAGATGTAGCCGACGTGGTCGAGCAGCCAGGTCGCCTCCGCGTCGGCAAAGGGCATCGGCTCGCCGTATCTCAGGTACAGGATGCCCAGGTCGGTCCGGGAGACGCCTTCTCGCAGAAGCTGCTGGATGCGCGCGTGGTGCGCGTTGAACTCCGGATAGTCGTCGAACGCGGGCTCGCGGTCGCTGAATCGGCCGGCGATGGTGCGCATCCCCGCCTCGTAGCCGGGCCAGACCACACTCTTGTACGGACCGTACCGCGACGCCCAGCCGTGCCAGATGACGCGGCTGACTCCTGCGGCGTACTGGACGTAGTTGGCCTGGAGATACTCCTGCAGCGAGAACGCATAGTTCATGTCGCCGTGCGCGCCCGTCTCACTGGACAGGACGGCGCCTCTCATCTTCGCGGCACCGGTCCAGAGGCGGTAGATGTCGAGCTGATCGCGCTGGTTCCGCGTTTCGGTCTCCGGGAAGTCGACGGCGAGCGCCGGCTCGGAGATCTCCATGTAGGTTCCGTAGGATATCTGAGCCCGCAGCTTGATGCCGTACTCGCTGTTGAGCCACTCCTTGAGAGGCAGCATCATGTTCTCCATCAGGAGCTGCGTGTGCAGCTCGTAGAGGTCGTTGCGGATCTTGGCACGAAGCTCCCGACCCTCCTGGCCCGCGAGGTCGAAGCGTCCATGGTCGGGGACGTGGATGGACCACAGGTGCGACGTGCCCATGAAGAGCGGCAGGTACGGGCGTATGTCGTATCCCTTTCGGGCCATGAACTCGTCCGCCATGCTCTCGCTCCAGAACATGAAGTCGTGCTGACTGCTGTTCAGCTCCAGCGAGTCCATGAACATCTGGACGTCGCCCTGGCGGATGGTGTGCACCAGAGCAGGGTCGTTGAGCACCTTCGTCGAGAGGTACTCCGTGAGCGCTTCGACGCCGCGCCGGTCGAAGTAGTTGATGCAGTAGCTCGTCTCGATGGCCGGGCTGGAGCTGTCGTAGGCGCCCTGCTGCCAGAAGGCGAAAAGGACATGGTCGCCGGCGGGCGGAGCGGTCCACGTCAACTGGTCGTCGTCGACCACTTCGGTCAGATCGACCACGCTGTCGGCCACGAGATCGGCGCCCATGTGGAAGCTGGTGGGTCCCCACAGGTTGTTCGTCTCCACTTCTCGGATCTCTCCGTCGATGCGGTACGCATAGACGCCGATGAGAGAACGCGCCCCACCAGGCCCGGCGGGTGGCTTGAGCGCTCCCGTACGAGTCTCGCCGGCCGCAACGTGCTCGCTGGAGTAGCCGACCTCCTGGCTGGCCGCCTGGCTGTCGGGATCCAGTCCGGGGACGTTGGCGGTGGCCCAGTGCGTACCGCTGGTGAGGCTGACACTCATTCCGAGCCCCGTCGCCATCTCGATGGCGGTCTGGACGTCGTGGGCCCATTCTTCCGAGCCGTAGGCATAGATCGAGGCGTCGACATTCGGCTCGTTCAGCAGACAGAGCTCGATGCCGGCGAATCCGGAATCGTGGATCATCTGGATCTCGGTGTGGATGGTCTCGTCGGTATGGGCACCCTGGGCGAGCCACCACCGCACCTCCGTGGCGTACTCCCGGGCGGGATTCCCGTATGCATGCGCTAGTTGCCCTGCGAAGCCATCGGGGGAGTGAGGCTCGCTCACTTGGCTGGCGCCCGCATCGGCCGAGTGTGTTTCCTCGGCATAGCGCGTAGCGAATGCCGGCGTCGAGACGGTCACGAGTAGTCCGGCTGCCAACACTGTGGCCATCAAACATGGGGTACACACTTCATGCTCCTGGCCTGGGCTGAGTCCCACGCAAGCTGCAGCGGCCGGTTCGCGCTCCTCCTGGGCACAGCCGGAGATCGATCTCTGCTTCACCGTGAACCTCTCCTGTGGGTTGACATAGCCACCGTGGGGACGGCTTGTCGGCGGAAGGGGGATTCCCTGCGCTCCCTGTGAGAGTATCCTCGATGTCGACGCCGCGAACGGGAGAATGCCCACCTGCGCGAAGAAAACGGTGATGCATGTCGGCATGACGGTTGGCCGCGGGGTGAGGGCGACAAGATAAGGAGCAGAACTCATGTCCAGTCCCCGAAGACTCGGAGTACTCCTGCTGATCATCACTGCGTGGCTCTCGCTCCCGGGCCAGGGCGGCGCCCAACCCCCCGGCCTCTCCGTCGGGAGCTTGACCTGTGAGTACCTGAAGGATCCAGCCGTCGTCGATGTCCCCCATCCCCGGCTCTCCTGGGTCAACACCGCCTCGCCGGGAGCCCGAGGCCAGGCGCAGACGGCCTACCAGATACAGGTCGCGTCCTCGGAGCGAAAGCTCCTGGGCGGAGAGGCCGATCTGTGGGACTCCGGGCGGATCGATTCGGACCAGTCCGTCCGCGTGAGCTATGCCGGCAAGGCCCTGGTCTCCCGACAGGACTGCTGGTGGCGCGTCCGCGTGTGGGACCGCAAGAGCAACGTCTCACTCTGGAGCTCACCCGGTTTCTGGAGCATGGGACTGCTCGATCCTTCCGAATGGCAGGCCGACTGGATCGGCGCCCCCTGGCAGGGCGAGGAGCCTCTGCCCGATCCCCCGCGTCGCGCCTCCCAGTCGGAGGGGGTCAGACAGCCTGAACCACCGAGGGAGATGCCACCGCCTGCACCGATGCTGCGCAAGACGTTCCTCATTGACAAGGACATCGTCTCGGCCCGGGCCTACGTGACGGGTCTGGGGTTCTTCGAGCTCTACGTCAACGGCGAGAAGGTAAGCGGTGACGTGCTCGTCCCGAACCTCACCCTCTTCGGAAAGCGCCCGGGGCTGGGTGACAACATGATCGCCCTGGCCGACAGCTTCCGAGAGTACCGCGTGATGTACCTTGCGTACGACTTGACCAACCTTCTCTCTCGAGGGGAGAACGTGGTCGGAGCCATCCTGGGCAATGGCTTCTACAACGCGCCAAGTCGCTGGACCGAGTCGTATGGCACCCCCCGATTCCTGGGCCAGATCTACGTCACCTACGCCGACGGTTCGGAGCAGGTCGTTCTGAGCGACGAGAGCTGGAAGGCCGCCAGGAGCCCCATCGTGATGGACCTCATCTACGACGGAGAAGACTACGACGCCCGCCTCGAGCAACCGGGTTGGAGTGCGCCGGGATTCGACGATTCCGGATGGGAGCCCGTGGCCCTGCGAAAGGCGCCCGAGGGCCGGATGAAGGCCCACATGTCGCCCACGGACAGGGTGATGGAGAGCCTCGAGCCCGTGTCGATCGAACGGCTCGGCGACGGCCACTACAAGGTCGATTTCGGAGAGGAGATCTCGGGGTGGCTGCGGCTTTCAGGACTCCAGGGAGAGGCAGGGCACCGGATCGACATCACCTACGTCAGCGAATCCCACGTCGGCGACAACTCCTACACCCTGAAGGGCGAAGGCCTCGAATCCTACGCGACGCGCTTCAGCTGGTACGTCTTCCGGGAGGTCGAGATCACGAACTGGCCCGGGGAGCTGCGGGCCGACCAGCTGAGGGCAGAGGCGGTCTACTCCAACGTTCGTTCCACCGGGGAGTTCGAGAGCTCCAATCCCCTGCTCAACACCATCCATCGGATCTGGCGACGCAGCCAGACCGACAACATGCACGGCGGGATCGTGAGCGACTGTCCCCACCGGGAGCGCTCCCCCTACACCGGCGACGGGCAGGTGGCGTGCGTCACCGTCATGCACAACTACGACGTCGGGGCCTTCTACACCAAGTGGATCCAGGACATCGTGGGATCCCAGAATGTCTACACCGGGTACGTCCCCAACTGCGCGCCCTGGCAACCCGGCTGCGGCGGAGGTGTGGCCTGGGGCGCCGCCATGAACATCATGCCCTGGGAGTTCTACCTTCACTACGGGGATCTCGACATGCTCGAGGACACTCTCGAAGGCATGAAGGACTACGTTCGGTACATGCTGACCTGGACGGATGGTCGACGGCGTCATGCGGCACCAGCGGCTCGGCAACGACGGGCAGCCCCTCCGATGGTTCAACCTGGGCGACTGGGCCCCGGCGAAGGAGCTCCCGCCCGATCACATGGTGCACACCTTCTACCTGTGGCGGTCGGCGGACCTGACGGCCCGGACGGCGGAGGTCCTGGGCAAGACGTCCGAGGCGGAGGAGTACGACGAGCTGGCCGAGCGGACCAGAAGGGCGTTTCAGCAGAGGTTCTTCGACGAGGAGGACGGAACGTATGGGGCGTACGGAGGCAACGTCTTCGCCTTGAGGATGGGCGTTCCGGAGGACCAGAACGCCCGTGTGATCGCCGCCTTGAGGAGGGATATCGAGGCCAACGACGGGTCACCTGGACACTGGCATCTTCGGCACCCAGTTCTTCTTCGAGGTCCTCTCGGAGAACGGCATGCACGACCTGGCCTACGAGGCCATGACCAAGAGGACGTTCCCGAGCTACGGCTGGTGGATCGAGCAGGGCGCCACGACCACCTGGGAGCAGTGGTCGGGGCGGGGCTCCCACAACCACCCCATGTTCGGCGGCGGCATCGTCTGGCTGTACCGGAAGCTGGCCGGGATGAATGCCGATCCGGAGCAGCCGGGATACAGGCACATCGTCTTCCGCCCGGAGCCGGTGGCCGACGTGGCGTTCGCCCGCTACTCCAACGAGACTCCGTTCGGCACGGCCGGTATTCGCTGGGAAGAGGAGGACGCCCGGTTCTCCATGGACATCCAGGTGCCGGTGGGAAGCACCGCTACCGTCTTCGTGCCCACGGAGGCGCCCGCCGACGTGACCGAGAGCGGGCACCCGATCGTGAATGGTCCGAATCTCTCGTTCGAAGGGGTGCAGGACGGGTATGCGGTCTACTCCGTCGCCTCCGGGGAGTACCACTTCGTGACTCCCCGGCGCCGACAATTCCTCGCGCACGAGGTCGGCTCGACGCCGCCAGCGACGGGGAGCGAGACCTTCACGGTGACGCTGGAAGAGCCCGAGAATGGCCAGATCTCGGTCGCCCCGCCCCTTCCCAAGGATGGCAGGGTCCCGGCGGGGACCCTGCTCACGGTGACGGTCAGGCCGGACGAGGGCTACGCCCTCGACAGCGGCTACTACGCCGTTCCGGGACGGTTCGGTCGGATGTACCACGAGTCGCCGACGACGACCTTCGAGGTGGTCGTCGATCAGGACAAGGCCGTCGGCGCGTCCTTCATCGAGCAAGAAGCGCTCGGGGGCTTCACCGTGCGGCAGGACGTCGTGTACGCCCAGCCCGGAACCAAGCCACTCAAGTACGACGTGTACACCCCGGATGGGGCGAAGGACCTGCCTCTCGTGGTCATCGTCCACGGGGGCGGGTGGCGAGCCAACGACGAGGACATCATGCGTGGCCTGGCGCGCGTCATCGTGAGGACGGGGGACTACGTGGTGGCGAGCGTCGACTACCGCTGGCTGGCGGATGGGGACGGTGACGAGGTCCCCAACTCCATGGCCGACCTCATCAACGACGTGTTCGGCGCCATCGCCCACATTCAGGAGCACGCCGCCGAGTACGGCGCGGATCCGGCCCGAATCGCCGTAACCGGCGACAGCGCCGGCGGTCACCTCTCGGCGGCGGCCGCCAACATGGCGGGCATGATCGGCGAGGGGGGCTTCGGGAAGACGCCGGGCGTCTACGAGTACCTCCCGACCTACCTTCCCGCCACCAGGAGCGTCGACGAGGTCCGGAACGAGATTGCCGCCGCCATCCAGGTGGCGGCGCCGAGCTACGGCGTCTTCGGCACCGGGATGCTCAGCGGGGTCATGGAGCGGATGGGCGGGGGCGCCGTGCCCCGGGAGACCCTGGCCGCCTTCTCGCCCATCGAGCACGTTCCCTCCCCCGAGGAGCGAACCGTGCCCCAGCTGTTGTTGCGTGGTACGGAGGACCGCCTCATCACGGACGAGGAGGTCCAGGCCTACGCGGACGCCCTCGAGGCCGCCGGCCAGAAGGTCGTGTACCGGCAGGTGGAGGGAGCGGGCCACGCCTTCTTCGACTGGAAGCCCGACGCGGAGACCCGAGCCACGTTCGCGAAGTACGGGGTGTCCAACGCCGAGACGATGAAGGCCTTCTTCGACGGGGTCTTCTACGCAGATCGAGGGCGAGACGAGGAATAGCCCTCACCCCGGCGCCTACGAACCCTGGTCGACCACGACTCTGACCCTCCCCAGGTTCTGGATGCGAGCGTACGGGGTCGAGGGGTCCCCGTCTCGCTGGGATACCGCGCGAAGCGCGGGGAAGTACGTCCCCGGCTCCGTGAACGTATGGACGGTCCTCAGAGCCACTCGATTGCCGAGGGCACGAGAGTCCTGGAGCCGCTCCACGACCGGAAAGGTCCCGGCACCCTCGAAATCCCACGCCGCGTCGACGACGGACCCGGCGTCAGGGGGCACCTCGATGGTCGCCTCGAAGGCCACGGGCTGTCCGACCGAGACCTCGGCGCGCTCGCCGCCCTCGACTCTCAGGGTGACCACCGGCTGGATCCCCCGGCGCGCGGCGGCCGAGGCCGGAACGATCACCTGACCGTCGACGATCTGGTACGTCGTCGAAGGCGGTGGAGCGACTCCCTTCTCCACCCATGCCGCCAGGTCACGCAGGGCCTGCTGGAGCACGCCCTGGTAGCTGACCACCCGGGTCGGGTCCTCGAGCTCTGGCTCATCGCCATGCAGCGCGTGCTCGGTGTACCAGAGGCGGAAGTGCTCATCGGTCTTCGCCCCGAGGTGCTCGGCGACACGGGACCGATACCAGTCGGCCTGCCAAGGGAAGGCTTCCCGGTCCCACAGGGACGCCACCACGATCATCTTCCCCTCGAAACAACCGGTCTGGAGCGACCCCGCGGTTGCCCTCACGAAGATCGGCCCCAGCAGCATGGGCCGCTGGGGATACAGAGGCTTGCCGTCGGGCCCGCGGAACTGATCCCACACCTCGAACCCGGGACCCGGCACCTGGTGGCGATGGTAGGTCTGGGCGGCGAGGAAGTTCGAGTTGTCGACCTGCACCTCGTCGCCGGTCGCGATCTTCGCTGCGATAGAGCTGTCCGCGAGGCCAAGAATGGCGATGTCGCCCACGATGCGGCTGAGCGGCAACCGGCTCCCCTCGGCCGCACCGGTCTGAACGACGAGGTCGCCCCCCATGAAGCCGACCGGCGGCGGGGCCTGGGTGAGGCGGAAGCCGACGATACGCCGTCCCTCTTCGCCCTGGGGAACGCGGAACGCAGTATCGACACCTCCCCTGCTTTCGCCACTGGCCGCGTCGGTGTTGAGCCGCAGGCGCGCCGCCTCCGCCGCCGTGACCGGCGAGGCGACGCCCCCTCGGAACTGCACACGGGCGCCCGCGAAGCTCTCGGGATGGTCGCATCCGAGATAGCCGGGCCGGGTCCAGAAGTCGGAGAAATAGGTGGGGTCCGCCGCCACCATGCCCTGATAGAGCGCGGCGAAGCCGTGAACGCCCATGGTCTCGTACCCGAACCAGCTCTGCGGCGGGAAACCCATCCGCGTCACCTCGCGCAGCGCGGCGGCCTCCTCGGCGCTCAGCCCGGCATAGGGGTCGCCGCTGCCGCCGGGCTCCATCGCGTCCACGATCTGTGGGAGCCGGTCCTCGAGGATCCGCATCGCATGCATGCGCACGCTGAACACGTTGGGGATCGCCATCGTCGAGCCGATGACGTACGGCACGACGCCGTCCCACACCCCCTTCGTGTTCTCGATGGAGCCGATGCTGCGGTATCCCCCACCGCTGCCACCGTAGGCGTAGCCGTAGGGCCGCTGGCCACCGTACATCTGCGTGGCGACCACCCGCGAGTACTGCGCCACCGCCGCGTTGGCGCGATAGGCGGTGATGGTGGAGTCCATCTGCTGCCCACCTGCCCGGCCGAGGTCCAGATGCCCCCCTCCATTGGTCTCGACGAAATAGGCTCCGCTGGCGATGGCGAAGCCGATCTTGTTGTACTCCCCGGGCGGCATCCGCTGGGCCAGGTTCTCGTCGTCGGGGACGGGCGTGATGTGCTGGAAGAAGCGTCCCCCGTACTGTGCCTTTGGCGGGAGGTAGAGAGAGAAGCGTGTCGCCGTGCCCTTGAAGCCGCCATGAACGTAGCGATGGCGCACCGGGGCCTCACGCCACTCGTCGAGATCGACGTAGGGCTCTCTGAAGAGCGGATCGGTCGCCTCGGTCTGCTCCGGCTTCGACAGCTCCGCGACCTGCTGCTGCGAGGCCACGGAGCCACCGCTCGCCCCGAGGATCCCGCCACAGATCAGCGCGAGGGCCACGCTCGCCTTCGAGAACAGCGTCCTCTTTGCCACGTCGCCTCCTCACTGTGGCCCTTCGCAGGTTGCCGCCAGCCAGGGCCATCTCCGCAACGCGAGGCCCCAGCAAGGCTCCTCACGCGATCGTGCCGAACCTGCAGAAGCAGCCGTTTGGACCGCACCGCGACCCGGTGCCGGTGTCGGGATTGTAGCTGCGAGGGGGTCCGAGCGGGGGCGTCCTTCGGCGAGTCATCGGCACCCCGGAGCGGCCGTAGCACGCTCGGCGTGACCGCGCCTGCGGGGGCGATAGCCGTGGCCCGTCGCCGCTTCCGGGGAGGAGGCCCATGATCGGGACTCGGAAGATTCTCATGGCCGGGCTCGGTCGGCTGTTGAACCTCGTGAGGCAGTCTCGAAGGGTCGAGGCCGACGTCGTGGCCCACATTGGAGAGGTGGAGCGCCTACGACTCTACGCTCCGCTTCACCGCCAGCACCGCACTTCGCGAGAACCTCGAGCGCCTTCAAGCCGTCATGCGCCCCGCGGTGCCGGACGGCGACCTGGCCCGGCTCATCGACATCGCCATCACCGGGAAGCTCGCTCGGATCGAGGCAAAGCGCTTTGAAAGCTCGGCTAGATCCCCAGCGCTCGGTGGAGGGCGGCGAGGCGTCCCCGGGCCACCGGCAGGACCCGGTTGACCGGAGGGTCCAGGCGGAGCCGGCGGTCGCGGCCCGCGGGCTCGAGGGAGCGGACCCGCGCCAGGTTGACCACGAAGCTCTCGTGGCACCGGAAGAACGGGGGGGCCGGCAGGCGGGCGAGGAGGTCCGCGATGCGCCGGGTGGAGCGGTAGGGTCTCTTGCGGGCCGTCCGCACGAGGGTGTCGTGCCCGTCGACCTCGAGGTAGAAGATCTCGGAAGGATCCAGGATCAGGGTCACGCCTCCCGAGGTCTCCACGGCCAGCCGTCTCCAGGTGTCCGTCTTCGTCATGGAGCGTCCTCCCGAGTGCCCCTGGTGTCCCTTCTCGTCACCGGGTGTCGGCCCCGCCGGTCCCCCGCACCGTTGCCGGAGACGAGAACCGGTAGCGACCCGAGGCCACCTCGAGGAGGGTTCGGTCGCCCTCCTGCCGAAGGACTCGAACCCCGTCGGCCTGGTCGAGGGCCTGGCCGCCCTCCGTCACGGCGCCCGGGTCCGCGGCCGGCATCCACACCACCGCTGACGTGTTGGGCGGCAGCTCCACGTCGAGGGCGAAGGCCGCCCCCTCCCGCCGCCACTCCACCGCGATCCGACCCCGGGGGGACTGGTGGGCGGCCCGGGCCCAGGTGATCCCTGACACAGGCCGAGGTCGGATCGTCACGCGAGCGAAGCCCGGGTGGTCCTCGTCGGGGGCGAGGCCGGCCAGGTCGCCGTAGAACCACTCGATGATCTGGCCCAGCATGAAGTGGTTCTGGGAGGAGCGGGGGTTCGCGTCCCAGGCCTCGGTCAGGGACGTCGCTCCCCGGGCCAGCTGATAGCCGTACCCGGGCCTCTCGCTCTGGTGGTTCATGTCGAAGATCACGTCGGAGCGACCCCCGTCGGCGAGCGCCCGCAGGACGTAGCGGTAGCCGACGTCGCCGGCGGTGGTGCCGTTGCCGTGGGCCCGCACGTCCCGCACGAGGGCCTCGAGAACGCGACCGCGCTGGCCGTCCGGAACGAGGTCGAGGACGAGGGGCATGGCCTGGGCGGTCTGGGAACCGGTGGCGTAGACGCCGGCCTCCTCGTCGAAGAACTCCCGGTTGAAGGCCGCCCCGATCCGCGACGCGTCCCGCGCGTAGCGCGCGGCATCGTCGTCGCGCCCGAGCCGCTCGGCCATCCGGCCGAGCGCGGCCACGTCCTCGTAGTAGATCGCCGTCGCGGTGAGCGGGATGGGGGTGAGCTGGGCGTAGCCGGGCGGACCCGGGCCGATGTCGTACCAGTCTCCGAGGCCGTGGCTCACGATGTCGTCCTCGGCGGTGCTCGCGAGGTACGCCACGTACCGCTTCATGACGTCGTAGTTGCGCCGCATCGGCGTGTCGTCGCCGGTCCAGACGTAGTGCTGCCACGCGGCGAGAATGGCCGCGCTCCCCCACTCCGGAGAGTCGCGGAAGCCCCCGGTGAAGACGATGTACTCGGGGGCGATGTCGGGGACGAGCCCGTTCGGCTGCTGGGCGTCGGCCATATCGGAGAAGCCCTTGGCGTACAGACGCGTGAGGTCTGTCTCGTAGCGGAGGGAGGGGCCGTTCAAGTGGTACTGCTCCAGCCACCCCAGCTTCTCCCGGTGGGGGCAGTCGGTGATGACGTGGGCCAGGTTGGAGCGCTGGGCCCAGCGGACCAGCGTCCGGATCCGGTTGAAGAGGTCGCTCGAGCAGGCGAACTCCCCCGCCGCCGGCGAGTCCGAGTGGACGACCACGCTCTCGAGGGACTCGACCTCGGGAAGGGCCGTGCCCGCCGGGGCCTCCCGCTCCACCTGGAGGTAGCGGCTGCCGTGATAGAAGAACCTCGGGAAGTACTCCTCCCCCCCCTCCCGACCCGCGAGGGTGTAGCTCCACCACGCGTCCCCCCCGCCGCTCGACCCACGGTCCACCGCGCCGTCGGCCTTCGCCAGCTCGGCGGGGATCATCTTGATCCGGGCGCCGGCCGAGCCCTGCGCCCGCAGGCGGGGCATCATCGAGGCGTTCTGGCCGAAGTCGTAGACGCTCACTCCCGGGCCGAGCTCCCGCACCTCCACTGGCGCGAAGGTCTCGTAGGTTCGGAAGGGGGGCGACGCGTGCGACGCTCCCCGCAGGGAGGGAAGCGCTCCCGACCTCACGGCCGCTGCCGTCCAGGCCGAGTCGTCGAAGCCCGGCTGGTCCCAGCCTTCGCTCGCGCGGCGAGCGTCGTAGTCCTCGCCCCCGTACACGTTCGAGAAGACGATGGGACCGGACGTGACGCGCCACGTGTCGTCGGTACCGACCGTCTCGACGGTGCCGTCCTCGTATTCCAGTCGGATCTGGCCGATGGACATGAGGGGACGGAAGCGGGACACGAACTTCAGGTAGCGTCCCGGCTGGACGTTGTACATGGTGCTGCCGAGGAGCAGACCCACCGCGTTCGGACCGGGCCGCAGACGTGACGTGACGTCGTGGGTGTCGTAGAGGGCGATCCGGTCGTAGTCGGTCCAGCCGGGGGTCATCAGCCCCTCGCCGACCCGGGTGCCGTTCACCGTCATCTCGTAGTGGCCGAGGCCGCTGACGTGGACCAGGGCCCGGCGCAGGCCGGCGCGCACCTCGATGTCCCGACGGAGAAGCAGGGTGTCGTTGGCCCGGGGGTTGGCTCCCGGCACCCCGAGGCCGTCGGTGACCGCCGCCGCGGACCACGGACCTCGCTCGAGGCTGTCGCTCGCCGTCACGACCGCCCCTTCGGCGACGTTCTTCCCGTCCGACAGGACCACGAACTGGCTCAGGGCCAGGCAGATCTGGCCCGCGAAGTCACGAAGCCGCGTGGCGGTGAGCCGGACGTAGCGCGCCCGGACGCCCCCCGCGGGAACCTCGATCGTGTTGACCCACTGGTTGTAGTCCTCGCTCGTGTGGTCGGCCACGACCACGGCGTCGGAGAGATCCGCCCAGTTCGCGACCTCGACCTTGAACCGCGGCGGGAACCCCAGCCTCTCGCCGACCGTGTGACGAAGCGCGAGGAAGCGGATCGTCTCGATCGTGTACACGGAGCCGAGGTCGACGCGGATCCACTTCCTCACGTCCGTGGAGTCCGCATCCTCGGAGCGATAGCCGAGATAGCGCCGGGACCAGCGCAGGAGGCCGGGATCCGTGATCCAGCGACCCTGCCAGTCGTCCGTTTCCAGAACCCCCATCGTCCAGGTCGCGGGGGCGCTCCACGAGGAGGGCCGGCCCTCGCCGTCCCAGACCTGCACCTTCCAGTGGACCTGCTCGCTGGAGCGCAGCGGACGACCGCCGTAGGGCACGTGGAGCTGCTCCGCCGACTCCACCCGCCCGCTGTCCCAGAGATCGCCTTCGTCCTTCGCCAGGCGCTCCGGCGAGGAGGCGACGAGGATCCGCCAGGCCCCCTGCTTCAGTCCCCGGGTCCCGTCCCCCTGCAGCTTCCAGGACAGCCGGGGCGGCGCGGAGTCCACACCGAGAGGATCCACCATCCAGTCGCATCGGAGATCGAGCGGCGTCAGCGAGCCCGCAGCGGCGGTCGGCGCCGCCACGACCGAGAGCCCGACGAGGATCAGGAGGGCGACGCCTACCGGCCACAGCGGGGCCGGTCGACCACGGTTGCCCGCCGCATGTCTCCCGCAACGAAGCATCTTCTCCACCTTTCCCCGACATCGAGCCTGCTCGGCAGGCCGCGGAGCGAGAGGCCGCTCCTTCACCGCTCCCTGGCCCTCCAGAGCACGGCCGCGCTCGGCCACCGGGTCAGTTTCCGACGGCCACCTCCACGCGGGTGTACGGCAGGATCCTCACCGGTCCGAAGAGACCCGACTCGGTCTGCCACTCGTAGACGTGGACCGCCGGTGTGTAGGCCTCGTAGTGGTTGGCCAGGGCGTTGGCCACCTTGATCTCCAGGGAGTTCTCTCCCGCCCGGACGAGAGACGTGATGTCGAAGCGGTAGGGCGCCCAGGCGCGGATGCCGGCCTCCTCGCCGTTCACCTTCACCGAGGCGGTCGCGTCGACACGACCCAGGTCGAGGACGAGCTTCTGGCCGACGGGCTCGGCGGGGAGGGCGAACGTCTGGCGGTAGACGACGGCGCCGGAGTAGCTGCCGAGGCCCTGGTCCGACCAGTCCCCGGTGAGGAGCTGGCCCGGTCCGGTCTCGACCTTCACCGGCTCGGGGATCGCGGCGCCGGCGTAGCACCCGGGCTCGTGCGCCACGCGCACGGCGGCGACGCCCGCCCTCTCGAGCGGCGCCGCCAGGCGCACGATGCCGTCCGGCGGATCGAGCGCCTGGGGCTGGCCGTTCACCCAGACGAGGGCGGCCCCCTCCACCCCGAGCTGGAAGCTCCGGGTTCCCGGGGGGAGAGCGAAGCGGTACCAGCCCACCCTCTCTCCGCTCTCCCCGTAGAGGTCGTAGACGAACTCCGAATCCGCCAGCTCCTCGAGGACGGGGGGGCCAGACCGGGGAGCGGGGGGCGACGGCGACACGGCCCGGGCCTGGTCGAGGAGGTAGACCTGGAACTTCAGCGCGCGGCTCCGCTGGTTGGTCTTGATCAGGATGCGGTTCCAGCCCTCTTCGAGGTGAACGCCGATCAGTCCGCCGTACTGCTGGGACGTGTCCCGGTGGTAGGCGTCCGAGACCGGCGTCCCGTTGACCCAGACGCGGTGGCTGTCCCAGTAGCCGGAGGTCCGGGAGACGAGCAGGGCCTCCGTGGCCCGGGGGCTGTAGACGTTCGTGGAGAGGTAGATCAGGCTGAATGCGTCGGCCTGGCCGAACTCGAAGAAGGTCGGGTCGACCCTCTCCTTGGAGCCCAGCGCTGTCCAGTAGTCGGGGTCCTTCTCCAGGCCGAAGCGGAGCGAGTACGAGTACGGCCGCCAGGAGTACTCGCCCCCCAGGATCTCGTAGCGGCGCTCCGGATCCACGCCCCGCTCGGGCCCGAGCTCACGGTCCACGACGGCCTCGGCCCCGCGGTTCGGGACCGGTCCCAGCACCCACCAGTACGGGCCCACCGACGCCGTGTACGTCTCCCAGGCAGCGTCGTCGAGGCCGGGCTCGTTCCAGCCGAGCGCCTCGCCGTTCTCGTCCCTCCCTTCCATGCGGTAGCGGAAGCGCCGCACCTCCGCCCCCAGCACCTCGTCGGAGGGGGGCCGGCGGAAGTCGCCCCAGCGGTTGTCCATCGTGGGCTGGAGCTCGAAGTCCCAGGCGTCGGGCAGGTCGATCGCCTCCGCGACACTGACCGCGCTCGTCGCCTTCGCCCCGTCGGGGCCCTCGATCTCGACGCTCGACGAGCTCCGGTGCCAGCCGCTGACGCGCAGGGCCCCGTCCTCGGTCACGACCTTCTCGATCTCGTCGAGGCCGCTCGAGGACAGGTGCGCCCGGGGATCGCCTTCGGTGAAGTAGACGTGGTAGGCCTCGTAGGGCTCGAACTCCAGCTCGAGCTGCGTGTGCTCCCCGTCACCGGCATAGGCCAGGACCGGGCGGACCTCTCCGGTCCGCGAGTCGAAGACAAACGGCGCGCCCGTGGCGCGGACCCGCACGTGGGTCTCGATCCGCTCCGGGGAACGGTTGTAGAGCATGTAGAGGTCGACGCCCTCCGCCCGGCGGTGGTGGGCCATCAGGCTCGTGGCGTCGGTCTCGAAATCGACGCCCCGCCGCTGGCGCACGAGCCCGGCCACCTCGCGGAAGCCGTCGGGCAGGAAGACCGCCGCCCCTCCGCCGGAATGCTCGCGCACGGTCCGCGCGGTGGGCCTCGCCTCCCCGAACAGCCGCTCGACACCCGCCCGCACCTCGAAGTCGTCGCGCCCTTCCTGGGGCGACGCGCTCGGGGTCGAGACCAGCGAGATCAGGAGGCCACCCTGCCCGACGAACTCCTCGAGCCGGGCCAGCGTCGCCCGGTCGATGGTCGTGAGCGGCGGCAGGACGATCGTGGAGAACTCCGCGCCGTTGCGGGAGATCCGACCGCCGGCAACGGTCGCCGCCTGGAGCGAGGCGTCGTTGACGTAGTGGAAGTCGATCTGGTTCTGCAGCAGGTGGCGTCCCACCCCCCAGAACTGGGTCTCGGTGACCGCCGCCATGTCCGTCGCCCCCCGGTGGGCCACGTAGTTCGCCTGCATCGTGTGGACCGGGTAGAGCACGCCCACGTCGGCGAGGTAGTCCCCCCGGCTCTGAAGGAAGCTCATCCGGGTGACGTAGTCGGCGAAGGGCCGGTAGTGCATCCAGTAGGGCATCCGGTAGTGGGCCGTCGGGGGCGCCCAGTTGTACCAGGTGCCGTACGACGCGTAGTCGAAGCCGTGCTTGTCGTAGAGGTTGGCGCCGTAGATGAAGTTCTCGTTGAGGGTCACCACCTGCTCCTGGAGGTCCAGGCCCCAGCCGGAGGAGTGGAGCGCCTCCACCCAGACCCGCGGGCGGTCGTAGAGCTGGGCGATCGAGGACGCGAGCTTGGCGTCCTTCCAGTTGCGTCCGGGGGTCCCCTGGTTCCAGTCGTCGTAGCCCGGCGCCTGGAACCAGCTCATGGTCCGGAAGTAGTCGCCATAGCCCCAGGTCTGGGCGATCAGGTCCATCCGGCCGAACTGATCGTGGGCGACCATCATGCCGCGCTCTTCGTGCCAGTCGAAGTAGGGCCGGTAGAACGCCTCTTCGAAGAGCTGGACCAGGACCTCGAAGTAGTCGCAGCGGACCTTGTCGGTCAGGTCGCCGGCGTCGTGGAAGAGCGCGCCCAGGCGCGGGACCAGGTCGTAGCCGCGGCGCTTCTGGAACTCGGCGACGAAGGTCCCGGAGAACGGCGGGAAGCCGTAGTGGTGGTGGGTGACCAGCTCGTCCTGGAAGGTGCCCACGACCGTCTTGCCCACGTGCGTCTTGACGCGCTGGTCGTACTCTCCCGTGGTCAGCCGGATGAGCTTCTGCATGGCCGCGGGGTTCGTGTAGTCGATCCCGTAGCCGCGTCCGAACCCGAGCGCGAGGTCGCCCTGGAAGCCCATGGGCCGGTCGTAGAAGATCATGATCTGCCAGTCGCCCTCGGGGGCGTCCCACTCGAGCTTGCGGCCCTGGAGTCGTCCGGTGAGGTCGTGGCGGTCCTCCAGGTCGATCCCCGTGGCGGTTCGGCGGTAGGCGAAGGCCCCGAGGATCTCCTCCACCTCGTAGCCCTCCGGGATCTCGTGCCGCGCCCGACGCGGGCCCGTCACCGTCTGCTGGCGTGTGTCCAGGAGCTGGCCACGGTACTCGGGGTTCCCCTCGAGGACGGTGTTGTTGATGAAGGGGCTCCCCCAGGCCACTCCGTCGGTGAGCCAGACCTTCATGCCGAGGCTGGCGGCGTGGTCGACCATCTCCTGGTACAGCGTCCACCAGTCCTCCGTGAAGTAGGGCGGACGGCTCGCCAGGGGATTGAGGTAGATCAGGCAGACCTGGTCCACTCCCTGCTCGTGGAGCTGGTCGAGCTGCCAACGGAGGCGCTCGATCTCGAGCTGGTCGCCGTCCCACCACCACAGGGGCACGGGCCGATAGAGGGCACCGGGGTCTTTGGCCTGCTCGATGACCGGGGGCAGCGCGGCGGGGGCCCCGCCCTCGGTCGACGTGGGGATGACGGCGAGAGCGACGGCCAGGACGAGCACGGCCGTGACGTGGGCATCGATTCTCCGCATTGTGCACACCCTCCTGCCGGACCGGTCTTCGGGGCCGCACGGGCCACCGGGATGGCCCAGTCTTGTCGCGTGCGGGGCCGGGAGCAAGGAGAAACTCAGCCAGGCCGGCCGTTCCCCTCCGGGAAACGAGAGCAGGACGGGCGGCTGCGAGCGTAACTCCCTCCAGCCTGGTTTCTTGTGCCTCGAGGCGAGCCTGAGACCCTCCGGCCGTGCCCGCCCCGGCGCCTCCCGTCGTTGCGCAGCGCAGAACGTCCGACTGGAGGGGAGCTCTGACGTGCTCCTTCAGTCGTCGAAGAGACTCTCGGGCCTCCCTCACCCGCGGTCTCTCTCTCCAGATCGAAGCCTGACCGGCAGAGCCAGCACGCGTGCACGCGACAGGGCCGAAGCGGGGTTGGGAGCCGGATCACGTGTCGGCGCGGGAGGACAGCACCCTCAACCCCGGCACCCTTCCGAAGTGCTGGGCGTTCCGAGTGACCACCGGGACGCCGTAGGCGAGGCCCGCGGCGGCGATCCAAAGGTCGTTGGCCCCGATGAGAAGGCCGTTGGCCTGGAGGTACCGAAACGCACTCCCGTAGTGCCAGCACACGTCGCGGTCGATCGCGAGCACGTGGAACGGAGCGACAAAGGACTCCCACCGCGCACGGTCGCTCATCGAGGTGCCGGCGGCAAGCTCGCCGGCCACGGTTGGCGTGATGTAGAGGCGGTAGCGGGCGTGGCGCATCAGGAGGTCGTGAGCCTCTCCCTCGGCCCCCCGGGCCGCTTCCCTCTCCAGGTCGATGAGAAAGCTCGTCTCGAGGATCAGCGCGTCGTCCACTTGTCCTCGGGGGGTGCGTCTGAGGTCTTGAGCGATTCGACGGCGTCGAGCTCGTCCTCGGTGAAGTGCGCACCCTTCTCTCGGATGCGACCGAGAAGCTCCGCGCCAGTCAGCGTGTCCTCGGGCCAGGTTGCGCGGAGGACCACTTCGCTGAAGGACTCGCCGGGATAGCGCCGGGCGCTCTTGAGTCGTTCATACGCTTCGGTCTTGAGTGAGACAGTCTTGACGGACATGTGCGAAGTGTACATCGCACAGCATCTGGGGATCAATCTCGATCCGGTGAAGCAGCCTGGGCAACGGTCGCGGCGCCAGCCCGGCGCCCGCCGTTGTTGCGCAGCGCAGACCGGCTTCCGGGAAGCCTGGTGTACTGTGTCGGCGCGCGCACCGGGCGGGCTCCGCCACCGGAGGACGAGCAGATGAAGCACATGGTCCGTATCAGCGTCGTGGGGCTGTTCCTGGGCGTCCCGACGATGGCCGGAGACTTCGACGCGGGCGATCCGAAGAACGTCCCTTCTCCTCCTCCTCACGCCATCGGCTTCCCGAGCCGGGACGCCGATCTCGACGTCCGGCCCGGCTTCGCCCGTCCTCCCGCCGGCTACGGGGAGGTGGCGTTCCACTGGTGGCTCGGCGACCCACTGACCCGGGAGCGGCTGCAGTGGCAGATCGACCAGCTGGCCGGGAAGGGCGTCTCCGGCCTTCAGATCAACTATGCCCACAGCGACCAGGGCGGCCGGTCCTGGGGCCTGACCTTCCCGAGCGATCCGCCTCTCTTCTCGGAGCCGTGGTGGGACCTGGTGCAGTGGTTCCTGAAGAGCGCCAAGGAGCGTGGCATGGCGATCAGCCTCAGCGACTACACCCTGGGCTTCGGGCAGGGCTGGTACGTGGACGAGGTGCTCCGGGAGAATCCCGACTTGAACGGAGCCACGCTCGAGCACGCGACACGGTTCGCCGAGGCGGGCCGGGAGGTGACCTGGGACCTCCCCGCGAACACCCTGGCGCTCACCGCCTACCGGATCGACGACGGCGCGGTCGTCCCCGGCTCGGGGCTCGACCTGCGCGATCGGATGGCCGACGGCCGGCTCCAGTGGACCGCCCCGCCGGGCCGCTGGCGTCTCGATCTCGTCCGTTCCCAGGTGGCTCCGTGGTCGCTGGATCCCATGAACCTCGAGAGCGGGCCCCAGATCGTCGAGAAGTTCTTCCAGCGCTTCGAGGACCGCAACCCCGGCGAGGGCGGCAAGGGGCTGAACTTCTTCTTCTCCGACGAGCTGGGGTTCGGGGTGGAGGGCCACCTCTGGACGGGGCGCTTCGCCGCGGAGTTCGAGAAGCGCAAGGGCTACGACCTCGTTCCCGACCTGCCCGCCCTCTTCGTCGACATCGGCCCGCGCACGCCCAAGGTCCGCCTGGACTATCGCGACGTCATGGTGGCGTTGTCCGAGGAGGGCTTCTTCCGCCCCGTGTTCGACTGGCATCAGCGGCGCGGGATGATCTACGGCTGCGATCACGGGGGCCGGGGCCGCAAGGTGGCGGAGTTCGGCGACTACTTCCGAACACAGAGGTGGAACCAGGGCCCGGGCGCCGACCAGCCGCGGCTCGGCAAGGACGTGATCAAGGCCAAGGTCGCCGCCTCCATCGCTCACCTGTACGAGCGCCCCCGGGTCTGGATCGAGGGGTACTACGGCAGCGGCTGGGGCACCACGAGCGCGCAGGTGGCGGATGCGACGTTCGCCAACTTCACCATGGGGTTCAACCTGCTCACCCTCCACGGCCTCTACTACTCGACCCACGGCGGCTGGTGGGAGTGGGCCCCACCGGGCAACCACTTCCACATGCCCTACTGGGCCCACATGGGGGAGCTGCTGCACTGCACCGAGCGGCTGAGCTACCTGCTCAGCCAGGGACACCACCGCGCGGACGTCGCCGTCATGTATCCGGTCGCGCCGGTGGAGGCCGAGATGGAGGGCGAGGCCTCCGTGGAGGCGGCCTTCGGCCTCGGCGAGCACCTCTACGGCCAGGGTCTCGACTTCGACTTCATGGACTTCGAGTCGCTCGCGCGGGCCGAGACGCGGGACGGGGAGCTGCGCGTGAGCGGCGAGGTCTACCGCGTCCTCGTGCTCCCCTCCATGCGCGCCGTGCGCCACTCGACGCTGCGCAAGGCCGTGGAGCTCCAGCGCGCGGGCGGCCTCGTCGTGATCCTGGGCGCGCCGCCCGAGGCCAGCGACCGGGTGGGCCGCGACGACCCGGAGGTGGACGCGCTCGTGGCCGCCCTCGGCACGCGGGCGTCCACCCCGGCCCAGGTCGTGGAGCGGATCGACGCGGCCCTCGAACGCGACTACCGGGGGCCCGGGTCGATCCTCCACCGCCGCATCGGCCCCCGTGACGTCTACATGGTCTACGGGGCCGCAAAGGACACCGAGGTCACCTTTCGCGCCACCGGCCGGGTGGAGCTGTGGGACCCGTGGACGGGCCGCACACGGCCCCTGCCGATCGTGGCGCAGACGACCACCGCCACCGCGCTGCGCCTGCCCCTCACGGAGAAGGAGCCGCAGATCATCGTCTTCCAACCCGGCGTGCCGGCGGTCGCATCGGCCGTCGCCGAGGAGGTCCCAGGCCACGCGATTCCCCTCGAGGGCCCCTGGGAGTTCGAGCTCGTGCCCTCGCTCGACAACCGGTGGGGCGACTACCACTGGCCGCCCACGGAGACGTTGATCGGCGCGGAGATGCGCCGGCTCCGCCATTCCCCCGAGACCGGGCCGGATCCCGGCTGGGAGGAGCCGTCCTTCGACGACACGTCCTGGCCGCGGGCAACCAACAGCTACGGCCCCATGTTCTGGATGCTGGGACCGCTGCCCGAGGACGTCGACGCGACCGCGCTCGACGCCCGGCTGGCCGACATCGAGTCCGTCGACCCCGCGGTGCCGATCGAGCACGACGGCCGGTCCTCCACGTGGCGGCCGTACGAGTTCTCCTGGCGCTGGGGGATCGAGGGCGATCCCGGCCACCAGGGCTACCACGGGCTGAAGGCTCAAGTGTCGGACGACTTCATCGCCCTGGGCCGGCTGAGCTTCACCCCGACGGACTCGAAGTACGAGAAGGAGCCCGAGGGATCGCGGTACTACCTGTGGACGACCGTGCTGTCGGACCGCGCGAGGCCGGCTCGGCTGCGGATGGGCGGCCACCGCCCGGCCGCGGTGTGGCTCAACGGCGTGCGCGTGGGGGCCGATGCGACCCGCCCGGTGGACCTCCATCCCGGACCCAACCCGTTGCTCCTCCGCTTCGACTCGGTCGGGCGCGGCCACGTGGTGGTCGATGCCGGAGCGGACCCACCCGTGTCCCCGCCGGGTGCGCTGGCGATGAGGTGGCACGACGCCCCCGACATCCTGTCCTTCGACCTCCAGCCCCGGAGGGCGCACCCGGCCGGCTGGTACCGGTTCACCTCGCCCCCGGGGCTGCGTGCCCTCACCGTGCCGGCTCGGGGAGAGGTGCGCGTCTGGGCCGAGGGGAAGGAGCTGGAGGCCGAGGCCGGCGGCCGATTCGTGGTGGCCCGACCCTCGGCAGCGCCAATCACCGTGGCGATCCGCGTCGCCCAGCAGCGCGGCCACTACGGGGGCGCCGCGTTGCCCGAGCCGATCCGCCTGGAGTGCGGCCCGGGCGCCTTCGCCCCGGGCGACTGGTCCGAGAACGACGGCCTGGCGAGCTACTCCGGCGGGGCCTCGTACCGCCGGACGGTGGCTCTGACCACGGAGCAGGCGCGGGGCCAGGTGGTCCTGGACCTCGGGCGTGTCGTGGCCTCGGCGGAGGTGCGGGTCAACGGCCGGCGGGCCGGCATCAGGGTGGCTCCGCCCTGGACCGTGGACGTCTCACCCCTCGTTCGGCCCGGAGACAACCGGATCGAGGTCCTCGTCTACAACACCCTGGCCAACCACTACAGCACCATCCCGACCCGGTATCGAGGCTCGGCGGTCTCGGGCCTGCTCGGACCCGTGAGCCTTCAGACCTCGCCGAGAAGGTAGGCTACGGCCGGCCCGCAACCAGCAAGGGGTGCTCGAACAGCCCATAGTCCAGGGTGTCGTAGGCGGCGCCGGGGGGCGGACCGGGCAGGGGTCCCTTGCGAAACGAGTTGGGTCCGGCAAAGCCGAGGGGCGGATCGCCGTGGTGCGGGCCGAGCGGGTTCCTGGGCGTGCCGATGACGGTCACGGACACCTCGTTGTCCCCCTCGCGGACGAGGTCGGTCACGTCGCACGCCCAGGGCGCGTGCCAGATGTGGCCCGCCGGCTCCCCGTTCACGCTGACCCTGGCCACGCTCCCGTACCAGTCCGTCAGACGCACCTCGTAGCGGGCCGATCCGCGATTCGCCTCCACCGAGAAGGTGCGCGTGTAGGAGACCGCGTCTCCGTAGAGCGGGTGACCCTGGCTCCTCCACGGTCCCAGCTCGAGCGGCCGGTCCGGCGCGATGACGAAGCCCTTCTCCGCCGCCTCCAGCGTGAACCCGCCGATCACGTACGCCGGCTCGAGCTCGTGGTCCATCGTGAAGGGCCGGGCGGTGACGACGACCCGGTTCTCTCCTGGCTGCGCGCACCCGTGGATGTCGATCCTGCCGAACGACCGGTCCAGCCACCAGTCCCCCGGCGTCGCCGCGATGGGCTGGCCGTTGCAGGTCATGGCGTAGAGGTCGGCCCGCTCCATCACGAAGGACAGCTCGCGCGGCACCTGGTCCCGGATCGTGAAGCTGTAGACCGCCTCGAAGCCGCTGTCCTCGGAGAAGGTCTTCGAGATCAGCTCGTCGCCGAACTGCACGGCGTGGTCCCAGGGATTCTCCTCCATGCCGTGGGCGCGGAAGATGGCCTGCGCCGCCGCGTAGAAGTACTGGCCCGCCCGCGTCTCTCCCCCGACCGTCACGTCGACGTAGTCCAGGGTCAGCACGTTGGGCGCGTCCCGAACGACCGTCAGGGCGTCGCTCCCCGGTACCCTCGACCACTCTGCCTCTCGCCTGGCGACGGGTTGTCGTCGCTCCTCCGGGAAGAACAGCAGGAGGCTTCCGGCGGGGGGCAGCTCGTATTCGGCGACGACCACGTCTCCCCGTGCCGCGAAGGGATAGGGAATCCCGGTCTCACCGGTGGCCGGATCCCAGCGCTCGACACCGCCCCGCGCCGCCTCGACGCGACCCGACTCCGGTCGGTCGAGACTGGTGTTGACGAGGAAGAGCAGGTCGCCTTCGGCAACGGCGCGGCGGTGGTGGTAGAGGATGCCCTGCTCGCCTTCACCGCGGTGAACGCGGAACCCGATCCCCGAATAGGGCTGAAGGGCGGCCAGGATGTCCGCGGGCTCGACCTGCTTCCAGCCCCTGAGCTTCGCAAGACCCTTCGGACGATCGTCGACCCGACCATCCACGCGCACCGGAGGCGCGTCGCCCCCCAGGATCGCCACCCCGTCCGCCGCCAGGAACTCCTCCAGCAGCGCGAGGGTGCGCGCGTTGACGTTCTCCATGTGCGGCGGCAGCACGACGACCTGGTAGGCGCGTTCACCGACATGGAACCGGTCCCCTTCGACCGCTCCGTGACGGGCGATGATGTCCTCCGAGCCCAGGTCGAACTCGACCTGGGCCTGGGCCAGATCCGTCACCAGGGCCTGGAAGTCCGTGCCCAGCGGACCCAGCTCCTCGTCCACCTCCTGATACATCCAGGCCGTCGAGGTCGGCTCGATGACCAGCACGTTCGCGGGACGGACGCCCGTGGACAGCGCCGCCGAGACACGAGTGAAGTAGTCCGCCAGCACGTGGTAGGAGTCGAACCAGGGGGCGTGGGAGGAGAAGCTCGGCGGGTAGTCCGCCTTGCGCGCGCCCCGGTTGGTGATCTGCGACAGGTGCTCGTTGATCGTGTTCACCCCGAGGACCTGCAGCCAGTCGCCGATGCGCTTGAGGTCCTCGAAGCGCACGTCCCAACCGCTGCCGCCATAGGCCTCGCAGAGGGTCCGCCGGCGGCCCAGCTGATCGGCGGCGCTGGCCAGTTCGAGCACCGCGCGCACGTTGCCGAACTGGGCGTCGACCTTCTCGCTGTACTGGTTGAAGAGCGTGTCGATGGCGGGGCGCTGGTGCCAGGCGTACATGGCCATGTTGTCGGGGGCGATCCGCGCCTTCGGCCAGCCGTGCTCCCAGTAGTGGCCCGTGAGCTCCAGGTCGTTCGCCTCGCAGTAGTCGTGGAAGGGCTTCGCCCACCGTTCGATGAACAGCTCCAGCAGGGTCTGGTAGTAGTCGTGGCGCACCCGCCGCCAATCGCCCTCCGGCTCCCAGAGGCTGATGAGGTGGTCCCGCAGGTCGTAGCCCCAGCGCCGCTCGAACTGCTCGGGCAGGTCCGGGGTCCAGTGCAGGCCCTCCGCGGGAGCCAGGTGAGGCTCGTCGGTGAACACGCCGGGGATGCGTGTCCCGAATCGATCCCCCACCTCCCGGCGGTAGGCCTCCATCGTGATCTCGAGGAACTTCTCCGTCACCCCGGGACGCAGCAGGTCGACGTAGTGCGTGCCCGCGAACCAGGGGGAGGTCTTCGCCAGGGTCTGCACCACGACAAGGTACTCGCCCTCCGGCCAGTCCTCCTGGCCCCGGTCCGCGGTGACGTCGTCCACCCCGCCCTCCTTCTTGCGGTACACGGCCAGGAAGGGTTCGTCCAGCGACGCGGGGTCATCGGTATTGCGGAGCTGGATGCCCAGGCCCCGTGATTCGGGCATGGCCCGGGGCACGAACCCTCCCGCGAACCCGGAGGGATAGGAGTTCTCGTCGTAGATCCAGATGTTCATGTCGAGCCGTTCGGCTTCGTCGAGCGCGACCCTCCACAGCCTGAACCACTCCTCGGACAGGTAGGGCGTCATGAGACCCGGCCGCGGATGGACCCAGGCCTGCTTGACGTCCTGCCCGGCCAGGTCGCGCAGGGTCGTCCGGACCTGCTCCTCGGTCAACCGGTCGTTCCACACCCACAGCGGGCCGGTGCTGTACTCGCGGGGAGGGCTGGCGAAGAGGGATCGCAGCGTCTCGATCGAGTCGGACGACGCAGCCCCCGCCTGCGCGGACGGCGCCCCGAGAACCGAACACAAGACCAGACCGGCCATTCGCAAGGCAAGAACGCGCACCAGGGCACACTCCCTTCGCCGACCCCCGCCGGTGACGGTGCAGGATATGCTGCACCTCGCTCCAGAGGCAACGTGACCTCCCGGAGTCCGTGCACATTTCTCGAGGAGGTTCGGGATGGCAGAAGCGAGTGGAAAGATCGTGTGGGTGGGCCGCGCGATCTCGGGTCTGGTGGCACTGGTCTTTCTGATGAGCGCGTTCATGAAGCTCAAGGGTGGAGACGAGCTGCTGCGGGGGATGGCGCATCTGGGACTGCCAGAGTCGCTGGTGCTGCCGCTCGCGGTTCTGGAGATCTCGTGTGTCGTCATCTACGCGATTCCGTCCACGTCGGTTCTGGGAGCGATTCTCCTGACCGGCTACCTGGGCGGCGCGATCTGCACGCATCTGCGCGTCGGCGACCCGTTCATCGTCCCGATCGCGCTCGGGGTCTTCGTCTGGTTCGGCCCGTTTCTTCGCGAGAACCGTCTCCGCGCGCTGATCCCGCTGCGCAAGGGCGTCCCCTCAACGCCGTGAGCCCTCGGCGACCGCAGGCAGATCGCCATCGGGCAGACCCGAGGTGTCCCGGACGCGCAGCCCGCTCACGTCCGAGAGCGACCAGTTCGGACGACCGGGCACCACGCTCAGCCCCACGCCCGAGAAGCGGGCTCCGACCACGTCGTGGAGGACGATCGCCGGACGCTGGTCGGCCTCCTCCGTGCGCAGGTCCATTCCTCGGACCGTCAGGTGGGCGACGTGCCGCGCGAAGAGCCCCCACGCCGGGAGGACGCCGAAGAGCTGCGGCTCCGGATAGCCACCCTCCATCTCGGGCACCTCGCGCTCGGCCTGCTTTGCGGTGCCTCCGCCCGCGTAGCGGATCCCGATGTTCGAGAGGTGCAGGTCTTCGATCGGGTGGCCGGGCAGGCCGGCGATGAAGATGCCGTGGTCGCTCGCGACGCCGGACGCGTTGAGGCTGTCGATCCTCACCCGACGCACCACGCCGGGACCAGCCGCGCCGGGGGCACGCAGGCGCGCGCCGAGGCGGATGAACACCGGGGCATTCGGCACGTCGCGCATGGTCACGTTGCTGATCACGACATCCTCGAGCACGCCGCCGTCGACCTGCTCGAGGGCGAGGCCGCGCGAGTGGTCGAAGACGCAGCTCGTGATCGCGATGTTCCGGAACCCGCCGCCGGCCTCGGTCCCGAGCTTGATGCGTCCCATGGGACCGCCACGCCGCTCGACCCGGCGCTGCCGGGTGCCGTCGAGGAGCGTGCCCTCGTCGTAGCCGCTGAGCGAGCACTCGGTGATCGTGACGTTCTCGGTGACGCGGCGCTCACCGAGGGCGTGGGAGGACTTGAGGCAGATGCCGTCGTCCCAGGGCGAGTTCACCGAGCTGTTCGAGACGCGGACGTTGCGGCAGGCGTCGATGTCGATGCCGTCCCGGTTCGTGTCGATCGTCAGGTTGTCGATCGTCAGGTTGTCGACTCCGGTGGCGAGGATCGCGAAGTGCCCCCCGTGAAGCACCGAGAAGTCACGCAGGACGACGTTGCGGCAGCTCTTGAGGGCGATGGCCTTGTTGCCCACGCCGTCGGGCAACGTGTCGCGCGCATTGGGGTAGCCGAAGGGCCCGGGAACGAGGTCCGGTCGGGGCGGGAAGGTGACGGGTCCGTCGGCGGCGAGGACGTCGGGAAGAGGATCCCCGGGGGCGGTCGGCGCGACGGTATTCACCGGCAGCGACATGCGACCGTTGCCCCGGCTCAGGCCCCGCCCGTAGATCCGGCCCGGTCCCGTGATCGAGACGTTCTCGACGTCCTCTCCCCAGATCAGGCTGTTGTGCCAGTGCGAATGCCCGAAGTCCTGGAACTGGTTCCAGGGGTTCGCTTCGGCGGGATCGTAGCCGCCAGCGACGCCTTCGGGAGGCGGGTCCGCGGCGATGATCGTCGCGCCCGGGCCGAGGTCGATCGCCACGTGGCTGCGCAGGCGGATCGAGTGACACAGGTAGGCACCCGCGGGGAACTCGACGACGCCCCCGCCGGCGGCCGCGGCGGCGGAGATCGCCTGGTTCACGGCATCCGTGTCGAGGGTCTTCCCGTCTCCGGTGGCGCCGAACGCGCGCACGGAGAACCGAGCCGGTTCCGGAAGGGGCGCGGCGTCGGTGTGACCGCCACAGGTCAGGATCAGGAGAACAGAGGAGCAGCGTGCTGCCGTGGTGAGAACGCCGGGCTTCATCATCCCCGTTCCTCGCGAACGGCCTCGCTGCCCGTGCCCGGGCGCGCTCGACGCCGCTGTCTGAGCCCGGGCGGCGTGCCCGGCGCAGGGCATGATACTTGACAGTCGCCCTCGCCGGGCGCCTTGCCGGGGCCAGATCGATCCCAGTCCAACTCCGTGCTCGCCGTGCCGGAACATCCGGCCGAGGAACTGGTAGAGAGCCGGCTCGCGCGCCAGGGCGCCCTGCCGCCTCACCCTCCCCGTATCATCCTGGTCAGCCGCTGGTGCCAGGCCAGGTCGTTCCACAGGCCGGGGAACTGTGGGTGGGTGAAGTTGCTGGTGCAGATGAACGTGTAGCCGTGGTCCAGGGCCAGCGGCACGCAGACGTCTCCACTCTCCTTCACCCAGCGCCAGTCCAGCTCCGGATGGTCCATCCACATGATGGGCCCCCAGCCTTCTGTGTTGCCGCAGGCGATGCCCTGCTCCGCCGCGGCGGAGGCAACGGCGCCCATGCGCTCATCCATCCACTTCACGAGCATGGCCCTGTTGTCCTGCCAGTACTGGCGCATCCCTGAATACACCTGGCCAAAGTCTGTGTCGGCGGCCAGGTCGTGGATCCGGGCATAGTCCGTCTTCTGCCTCACGTCCTTGTTGTGAGTGAACCAGACGTGGTAGTCCAGCGCGTCGAAGTCAGCCAGGTCGACATCCGGCAACGGCATGCCGGAATCCAGCGAGGCAAGATAGTCCAGGCGAGGCCAGCGCTGCTTCAGGCTGCGTATGAGCCTCGCAAGGTAGGCGTTATAGAACTCCTTCTGCAGGTCGTTGAATCTCCCCGCCTCGCCAACGTCCTCCACATCCGGCACGTGGGCGTCCGGTTCTTCTTCCTGGAACTGCTCCACGTCGGCACGGCGCGCCAGCTCCCGGGTCAGCCAGCGATAGCCGTGCGAGAACGGGTACTCGTTCAGCACGTCCACGTACAGGATGTTCTCGTCCAGCAGCTCGTTTGCTTCGAGATACTCCAGGGTCTCGCTCCAGGCCCTGGCCAGGCCATCGGGCTCGCCAAACAGGTCCTGGCGGCCGGAGCCGTGCTCCAGAAACCAGCTGGCCAGGCCCACTCGTACGCCACGCTGGCGGCACTCGGGCAGGAACTGCAACAGGCCCTCCCGCGCCCGTACCGGGGTCGAGAAGTCGTTTCCCCACAGGGCGGGCTTCCAGGTGGTCTTCCGGCAATAGAACTCCTCGGTGATCCGGCCGTCCGGGCCGCTGGCCACGAACTGGGGCATGCAATCGATGCGCACCGCGTTGTAGCCGCGCAGCACCAGGTCATCCAGCACCCGGTCCCAGTCGGCAAACTCTCCCAGCCTGTGGTGCCGCAGTATCCAGCTGAAGTCCCACATGGCAATCGCCAGCGGCCGCTCCAGCTGGCCCAGCCTGCCCGGCCGGGCCCGGGCCCCCGCGGTCGGCTTGCGGTGCACCGCTGCCTCGGCGAGCCGCCAACGTCAGGCTCGCCGCGCCCGCCAGTCGTGCCAGGAACGCCTTGCGGTCCATCACCTCAGGACCGCATCATCGTGTCGGTGAGCCGTACTGGCGAAGGGCGACCGGGCCGATGAGGCCGGACTCGGTGGGCCCGAGGGCGTTCACCTCGTTGGTCACGGTGTAGTGGGGGGCGATGGTGTTGGCGACGCGCACCTCGATGGTGTTGTCTCCCTCCCCGAGGAGGCCGCTCAGGTCGAACCGGAAGGGTCGCGCCAGACGGACCCCCGCCGACCGACCGTTCACGAGCACCTCCGCGGCCACGAGGACCTGGCCCAGGTCCAGCTCGGTGCGGTGGGCCAGCTCCTCCTTCGTGAAGGGGACGGACTGCTCGTAGACCACGAGCCCCGAGTAGGTCGGCAGGGCGAAGTCCGCCCAGGGGCCGGCCTGGATCACGCCGAGACCGCGGCCGATATCCAGGCCGATGGGCTGGGGAAACGCCGCGCCGCCGTACTCCCCGTCGCGCATCTCCAGACGGATCGCCACGATCGACACACCCGGGACGACCTCGTCCAGCCGGGCCACGCCGTCGCGGACCGTGGCGGGGGCCCCGTCGATCCAGACCTGCGCCGGGGCGCTGGTGTGCAGGCGCAGCTCCTGCAGACCCGGGGGGGCCGGGAAGCGGTACCAGCCGATCCGCCCGGCGGCGCGCGGCTTGACGTCGTAGGCGATGTCCCCGACCTCGTCGAAGCAGGTGAGGTAGGGTGAGGGCAGGTCGATGGCGAGGCTCCGGCGCGGCTCGGTGACCGCCCCGACGTTCTCGACCGGCTCGGGACCCCACGGCTCTGCGCCCATGCGGCCGAGCACCTCGACGGCCGGCCAGCCGGAGTCGTCGAAGCCCGGTCGCTCCCAACCGTCCTCCTCCTTCTCCGTGCCCACCCAGGAGCCGTCGCTCACGAGCTCGAGATCCTCGCCGTCGGCACCGCGGGCTTTCATCGCGAGGACGAACCCCTTCTTGTCCGGCTCCCCCTTCACGTTCTGCCCCGCGAAGAGCTGGTTCCAGGCAGCGATGACGTTCTCGCCCTCCCGCAGGTGCGGCGTGATGTTGAGCGATTCCGGGTGCGTCCACTTCGCCCAGGGGCCGATCTCCTCCTCGACCATCTCACCGTTGACGAAGAGGCGGAAGCCCGTGTACGCGGTCACCACGATCCGCGCCTGCTCCGGAGCGCTGTCCAGGGTGAACGTCTTGCGGACGTAGCCCGACTCGTTGCCGGCGTCCCGGATCCACGAGGCGGCCCGCAGGTCGGGCTTCGGCATCCCGGTCGCGGCATCCTCCATCGACCGGACCGACGGCGGCTCCGCCTGCACGAAGAGCATCCCCTTGCCCCCGTCCGGCAGCTCGAGGAGAACGGCGTTCTCTCCCTCGCGCAACGGGAGGTTGCCGATGGCGTCCTCGAAGGGCTGCTCGGTGCCGTTGACCCAGAGGCGGGCCCCGGAGTTGCGCAGCTCGACCCGCAGACCGAGGCGCTGGTCGCGCGGCGAGCGCAGTCGCGTGAACAGCAGCTTCCGCCCCTCCGGCAGCTCGACGAAGTTCTGGTCGATGGCCCCGTCGGGGTACCCGCTGTGACCGCCCCACGGCGCGGGCCGGGCCAGGCCGATCGTCTTGGAGAACTCCACCGTGTCCCAGGTGTGGCTCGCCCCCGCGATCTCCACGCCCGCGCCGGCCTGGATGCGGTCCGGCGTGGCCAGGACGGTGGCGGCGAGGTCGCCGCTCTCGGGCAACGCGTTCAGGACGAGCCAGTACGGTCCGATGCTGAAGCGGTCGACAGACCAGTCCCCGTCGTCGAAGCCGGGCTCGTGCCAGCCGAGCTCGGTTCCTGCCGTCCCGGCTTCCTCGGCGAAGCGGAACGCCCGCACCTCCGGCCCGATCACCTCCTCGGACGGCGGCCAGCGGAACTCGCCCCAGCGGTTGTCGCGGGTCGGGATCACCGAGAACGTCCAGTCCGGGCTGAGAGCCTTGTCCCGAGCGCGCTCGAACGCCCCGGCCCCCGGACGCTCCCCCCGCGCCCGATCCCCGGGGCGGAAGACGAACAGCTCGGCAACGTTCCCCTCCAGCCGGTGCTGCACCCGCGTCACGTCCCCGTCCCTCTCGAACCGGTCCACGGGACGGACCTGGCCCGTGAAGGCGTCCCAGATCTCCGGCTCTCCCTTCACGCGGAACCGCGCGTCGAGCTCGATGGGGCCCTTCTCCGTGTTCTGGACGAGGTACACGTCGACGTCGCCCATGCGGCGGTGGCCGACGTAGACCTTGCCGCCGCCGGGGACGAAGTCGCGCTCGACGTGGCCCGAGACGAGCTCGGGGAGCGTCTCCGGCCCCTCCGGCACGAACGCGGCGAAGCCGCCGGCGTGGTCCTTCGCCGTCGTCTGCGCCGAGCTCACCGCGTCCGGCGCCACCCCGAGGATCTCCTCGAGGAGCGCGGCCAGTTCCGGATCGCCCCGTCCCGCGTCGGTGCTGGAGGAGGGGAGCCGGCCGTAGAAGATCACGGTCCCCCCGCTCGCCGCCAGCTCCCGCGCCTTCTCGATGACGGAGCGCCGCACGGTCGTCTCCGGGCCGAAGACCAGCGCGCCGTAGCCGTTTCCGCCCATGACGATCCGTCCGTCCTTCACCTCGGCCCCGAGGATCGAATCGTCGTCGGCGATGTCGTTGTCGATGCCGGCGTCGTAGAGCGCTCGCGACAGCGTCATGTAGAGGTTGTAGTCGGGGGCCTCCTCTCCCGGCGGCTCCCCGGCCAGGAGGCTCACCACCGGGTAGTGGACAGCGGCGTCGACCACGTGGGTGCCCTGGCTCATGAGGTGGCTCACCCGCGTCACCCAGTCCGAGAGCGTCTTGTAGTAGACCCAGTACGGCTGGCGCCAGTGCGGGTCGGGAGCGGCGTGCTCCCACGTGCTGGCCCGGGTCGAGTAGTAGAGGCCGTGCTCGTCGTAGAGGTTGGCCCCGAAGGCCCAGTTGGCGGAGAGCCAGGAGAGCGTCTCCTCGGTCGTGCGACCCCAGCCGCTCGTGTGGAAGGCCTCCGACCACACCCGCGGCCGCTCGTACAGACGCGCGATCGAGGCCGCGATCTTCGCGTCGTAGTAGTTGCGCCCGGTCAGCTCGAGCCGGCCGGCGTCGTCGTACCCCGGGGCGGAGAACCATCGCTGGGTGCGGAAGTAGTCGATGTACCCCTGGCTCTGGCGGTTGATGTTCCCGCGGCCCCAGTTGTCGTGGCTGGTCAGCACCCCCCGCGCGTTCGTCCAGTCGTAGACGCGCTTCCAGTAGGAGTCCTCGTCGACCTCGAGGTAGGTGTCGAAGAAGTCCGTGCGGTACCGCGGCGTCAGCGGTCCGACGTCGAAGTGCAGGGCGGGAATCGCCCGGCCGATCTCGTAGCCGGTTCGCTGGCGGAAGGCCTCGGCCAGCCGCTCGGTGTAGATGTCGCGGGGCGTGGGCGGGTGCTCGTCCTGGAACATGCCGGCGAAGCTCCGGCCCATGGCCTCCTTGCCGAGACGCCGCTCGATCTCGCCGTAGAGCATGTCGAGGAACGTGTCGGCGGCGGTGTCGCTGAGCTGGAAGGCCTGGTAGGGGACGGCCACCGAGACCGCCGCGCGCCAGGTGCCCGACGGGGGTGTCCACCGAAGCGTGGCGCCCTCGATCTCGGCCCGCACGTCCACGCTCCCGCCGTCGTCCGCCACGCCGTCGCGGACGGGATACGCCCGGGCGGCGAGGACCTCCCCGTCGGGAAGCGCCAGGCGGAGGGGCGTGTCCGGGGACCCCTCGGCGGTGAGGAGCTGGACGCGACGCGTCCGCGGGTCGCGGGTGCGGGCCGCCGCCTTCTCCAGCCACCCGTAGTGGCCGTAGCCCACCTGGTCGTACGCCCACAGGGTCATGCCGAGCCGCTGGCACTCCCCGTGGACGTACTCCAGCATGTCCCACCACTCGGGGCTGAAGGAGGGCGGATCGCAGCGTCCCGGCGAGCGCTGGATGGGGCAGACCGACTTGACCCCCTTGGCGGCCAGGGTCTCGAGCTGCCAGGTGACGCGCTCCTTCGTCATCCGGTCGCCCTCCCACCACCACAGCGGCACCTCCCCCCAGCGGGCGTGGTCCGGCGACACGAAGGCGTCCCGAAGGGTCGGGTAGGTCGGCGCCTCCGCCGGCTCGGTCGCGACGACCGAGCCCAGGAGCAGGGCGACGGTGAGACCGTATCCGGTGATGGCGTTGCGTCGTGACATGCTCTTTCCTCTCCTCCCCGGCGACGTCCGGGGCCGCCTCATTTTGTCGTGTCGCCAGCGCGGTGTCACCAGAGCAGGCCCTAGCAGACCCGGGCCACCTCCATGTCCAGCAGCTGCCCGAGCTTCTCGATCTTCGAGGCGACGTGCCCCACGCCCACCGCACAGTGGTGGGCGGGGCCGTGGCCGCTCCACTCGTTCACGTAGGCCCGGGCGCCGATCGGGAAGCGGTAGCGGCTGTTCGTGTTCCCGATCTCGAGGATGGGCCCGGGCACCGACTCACCCTCGGCCACGAGCAGCTTCAGCCTCCGGTCCCCGGTCTGCACGACGGAGAGCACGGTGACGGGGCCGTGCTTCACCGACATCTCCACCGAGAGGCCCTTTCCCACCTTGCCGTGGTACACGTGCAGGGGCCGCACCTTGGTCTTCCCCTCGGCGATGGCGATGTGCCCGGGCCCGTCGTGGCCCATGAGGACGACGTCGTCGTCGAAGTCCATGGCGTAGTACTCGGTGAAGGAGCCCCCGACCCCGAAGGTGTCGAGGATCTTCATGGCCTGGACGTTCTTGATCTCCATCTCCCCGGCCATGGGCACGCCGCGGGCGGTGAGCAGGCTGTTGCCGAGGATGATCGAGCTGATCGCGTCCTCGTTCTCCGGGTTCCCCACCCCCATGTAGTAGTAGGCGAGCGAGCCCAGGCGATGCGCCTCGACGAGGCGGTCGAGGGCCACCGACGTCCGGGCCGCCCGCTCCAGCTCCTCCTCCGCGCAGTCGGGCTGGACGTCGAAGGCCTCACGGAAGTGCGCCACGCGGTCGCGGATCTGGGTCGGGGTCACCTCCTTTCGAAGCGAGGCCAGCTCGTCCACCTCGACGATCTCGACGTGGCCGCCGAAGCCCGCGCACTGCTGCGTCAGGTCCGCGTAGATGTCGAGCATGCCGCTGTAGTAGTGGCCCATGACCCCGAGGCGGTTGTGCTCCATCACGTAGGCCACCCGGCCGGCCTCGATCCAGTCGAAGATCTCGTCCCAGGCCTGGGGGTCGTCGTCGAGCATCCCCGTGATCTGGTGGAAGGGGATTCCGGAGCGCCGGAACACATTGGCGATCTCGGGCACCGAGCAGGCCTGGCAGTGGGCCAGCCACTCGCCCGTCATCTTCGTCCGATCTCCCAGCGCGTTGAACCATTGGTAGTCGATGGCCGCGCCCGGCGAGAGGTTGAGGACGATGACGGGCACCCGGGCCCGCCGCACGACCGGGAGGACGGTGGCGGAAAGAGCGTACGTGGTCACGTAGAGGAAGATGAGGTCCACGTCCTCTCGACGGAACCGGTGGCCGGCGACCGCCGCCTTCTCCGGCGTGTCGAGGAGGCCCAGGTTGACCACCTCGACCCCCGGCCGTTGCAGCCTTGCCTCCACCTGGGCGAGGTAGCCCTTCAGCCGGTCCTCGAGCCCCTCGAACTGCGGCCAGTACGTGTCCAGGCCGATCCCGAAGAGACCGACCCGCAGCCCCCCGTTCGTCTCCGTTTCTTCCACCACGCCCATCCCCCTGAGCGAAGAGTCAGTCCGAGGGCGCCGTCATCGCCTGCGCCCGAGCAATCCACTGCTGACGAACCCGTCATCCCGAGGAACTCGGCCCGGACGGGCGACGAGGGATCCGCCGGCTGCCGACAGCGGTGGCCCTCTCACCCGGCGGCCGGCCGCGCTGGGCGACCACTCCGGAATGACTGCGTCGTCAGTGGCCGCAGCCTAACACTTCTGCCGGCGGTTCACGCTGCGCGGTCCCCGGGCTGGTCAACTGCTCCTGACTTGAGCCGAGAGGGACCAGGATCTCGTAGGGGCCGAAGCGTGTTCCTGACGGCCGCGCCACGCGTTTCCCCGCGGGGGTGGTGCTGCGGGGGGGAGACTACAACCGTCTCAACGAGACCGCCAGCAGGATGGCACCCGTGCCGGAGCCCCGGACCTGCTCCCGCTGGAAGTCGACCGATCAGGCCGGCCGCTGTCGAGGCAGTCAGAGGACGCGCCACCAGGGCGTGGACAGAACGCGATCGCTCAGCCACTCCGTGGTGGTGCCCGCATGGAGCAGCAACGCGCCATGGGCGGCACCCTCGTATTCGTCGAGGAAGCTCCGCAGGTGGCGTGCGTCACGACGGGTGGGCCGTGCCGTCGTCCTGGCTTCCACCGCGAGGAGCTGCCCCCGAGTCTCCACCACGAGGTCCACCTCTTCACCCCCAGCGGTCCGCCAGTAGAGAACGGACGGCCGAGCGGGCTCGGCGTCGCGCCAGGCGATGAGGTCGCAGAGCATCAGGTTCTCGAAGTGCGCGCCGGTGGCGTCCTGCTCGTCAGCCAGCCGAAGGGACAGCCCCGTGTCGGTCCAGTAGAGCTTGGGGGATTTGATGAGTCGCTTGGTGCGGTTCACCGAGTAGGGCTCGAGCCTGAGGAGCTGATAGGAGACGTCGAGGAGGTCCAGGTAGCGCTGAACGGTGGCTCGGGGTATGCCGGTGTCGCGCGCCAGCTCGGTCTGGTTCAGGAGGTTCCCCAACCGGAGGCAGGCGGCGCGCATCAGACGCCTGAACTCCACGATGTTCTCGATTCGGGCAAGGTCCCGAAGGTCCCTTTCCAGATAGGTCTGCGTGTAGCCGGCGAACCAGAGAGCCCGCTGTTCAGGCGTCTTCAGGGTCCAGGCGGGCGTGGGGTAGCCCCCGTGCGAGGCAAGGTCCTTCCAATCCGGGGGAGGGCGTTTGGGATCGGCCAGGAGCCCGGGCCATTCTCGCGGCGGCCGCGAAAGCAGGGATGCCCACCGACCGGCTCGCCCCTCGCCCGAGAGCTCACCCGAGGTCAGGGGCCAGAGGGTCAGGTAGGTCGCTCGGCCAGCCAGCGCGTCTCGGCGATGCGCCGGGAGAGCAGCAGGTTGGCTGAGCCCGTCAACAGGAAGCGGCCCGGCCGGCGGTCGCGATCCACGGCCCGCTTGACCGCCAGAAGCAGATCGGGCGAGCGTTGTACCTCGTCGTCTGTTGGGCAGTTGTCAAGCGCCGGCCAGGCCCTACCGGCCGGTCGGGCCGAGCCGCTCGATCTCGGCGAACCAGGGTCGAACAACACTCTCTCTCATGCTGGGCTGGCGGATGGAGAGGCCGGCTCGACATGATAGCCGAGACGACGTAGCTCCCGGATCATTTGAGCTGCGCGTGCCTTGGTGCGCCGGGCGGAGACATCAGGGCCGTGCTCTATGTAGCGGACCTCATCGTGCAGGATCTTCCATATCAGCCGAGAGAGCCGATGGACGATGGCACCGATGGCTTGATGGTGGCCCAACCGCGGAACCAGGCGGCGGTAGATGAGCTGAAAGATGCTGCCCTTGGTCCTCACAGCCGCGTTTGCGGCCTGGTTCAGCACGCGTCGCATCGGGCGACTCCCTTTCGGCGTGCGATGGCTCCGATTCACCCCGGCGCTCTCCTCCTTCCCGGGACAAGCGCCCACCCAGGAAGAGAGGTGCTTTGCCGAGGGAAAGGTGGCCGCGGTCGGCCCGACTTCGGCGATGATCTGCTGCGCCGAGTCCACGCACAGCCCCGGCACCTCCGCGAGGCGTTCGACGGCCGCCTGATGAGACGCCAGCAAACGGGCCATCGCCTGGTCCAGCTCGAGGATCTGCGTTTCGAGCAGTCGCAACTCGTCAAGAGTCAGCTGGATCAACTGCCTGTAGACCGGGTCCAGAACCGTCGCCGCGCCCAAGGCATCACATAGTTGCTCTGTCGTGGCGTGAAGCCGGCGATTGGCCAGCGCCGCCAGCGCCGCGGGGTCGGTCTCCCCCTCAGCCAAGGCCTGTAGGATGCGCCGGGCACTCGGACCCAGCAGGTCAGACACGAGACTCGACAGCTTGAGATGAGCCTCCTCCAGCAAACTCTCGAGCCGATTGTGCAACTGGACGCGATTGCGGATCAGTTGATACCGACGACGCATCACCGTTCGCCACAACCGCTGCTCAGGTTCCGGCACGAAGCTCAGCGTCAGCTCCTCCGCCACCAGCCGCTTCACCAGGCGCTCGGCATCGGGGAAATCCCGCTTCCGGCCCCGAGCGCCGCGATTCGACTGCGCCTGCGCCAGGTGCAATGCTCCAGTCCCCGCTCGGCAACGACGCTCCGGCTGCCAGTACCGCTCCAGCACCTCCCAGACAGGCCGCCAATACTGCGCCGTCGATTCCATGACCACTTCGTCAACCTGCAGGGAAGCCAACCACTCGGCAAGCGCCCGAAGCTCGAGCGCCCTCGTGCCAAAGCGACGCCGCTCAAACTGAAACGGTCCGTCTCCCGACACGCACGCAACCACCACCGCCAGCATCCGCTTGTGAACGTCAATGCCCGCGATCCAACGTGCCATCCCCTCTCCTCCTCACGGCCGGAGCGGAGCGCATGCAATGCACAGGCTATTCAGGGTCTCAGGTTCGTGCCGTGACCACACAGGACCGGCACCTCCTACTTACTCGCTCAACGATGCACGCGCCGGATCAGCCAGTTGTCCGGTCTCGATGGCCCCACTGGTTCGTCGACCTCGCCGCTCCAACCCCTCAGAGTGTCTCAGGTACGGCTTTGTTGTTCATGAATTCTCGCGAGGTGCATCCGCTCCAAACGTCCGTCGGCTCTCGGCCGAACGCGCCCGCACTCACGGAACCGGTACCAGCTCCAGCAGCTCCTGGTGCCAGTTGTGGACGAGCTCGAGTCGGGTGATCGGCGGCGGGGGCTCCATCTTCACGAATCTTCCGACGACGAAGTGCCGGCCATCGGGGTGCAGCTCGTAGCTGCGTATCGGGCGCAGAGCGACGAACCCGTCCGGCAGCCGGAAGAGTCTCACGGGTTGGCCCAGCGACAGCTCGGGGCCCTGGCGCAGGCTGACGGCCATCATGGAGTATCCGCCATCGGACATAGGCGAGTAGTAGAAAAGGCGGCGTCCGTCCCGGGACCAGGCCGGGTCCACGCCGCCCAGGCTCGACACCGTGAGCGTCTGCTCCCGGTCGGGGAAAGATGTGACGTAGACCTCGTCACGACCGCTCTCGTTGGACGCATAGGCCAGCCAGCGACCGTCGGGCGAGAACTCGGGCCACCCCTCCCTGGCCCCCGTGCTCAGGAACGGGACGACCTGGCGGTCCTCGAAACGGTAGAGAAGGATCTTCGCTGCCCCCTGGAGCACCTGAACGAACACCAAGAACCGGCCGTCGGGGCTCCAGGACGGCGCCCAGACCTCTTGGTCGCCCTCGGTGAGGCGCTCCCAGTCGCCGTGACGGGTGGGCACTATCCAGAGCTGGAAGGGTCCCGCGTCAGACCATTGCACGGCCAGGCGAGTCCCGTCGGGGCTCCATCCGGCTGACCCCGCAAAGCCCCGGTCCGCCACGATCCGATACGTTTGACGGTGGACGTCGAAGAGCCCGAGGAGACCGCTCCGGGGCTGCTCGACGAACACGAGCTGGCGGCCGTCGGGTGAGTACCGGACCTGGGGGCTGACGAGGGGCCTGTCGAAGCCAGGCAGCGGCTCCACCCGGCCCTCTTCGTCCAGGAGAAGCATCTCGATCGGCCTGTCCGGAAAGATCCCCCCCGACGCGTAGACAAGCAGCCCCGATTCGGACACACCGTACTGCGCGGCTCCAGAGTTGACACCCGCGCCACCGATGTTCAGTGCCTGACTGACCTGCTCGACGACGGGGACCGGGGGGGCCGTCAGCTCGAGCCGCTCGTGGTCGAAGGGCGCGGCCAACAGCACGCCCTGCCGCACGAAGACCAGGTGGCCGGTGGGGAGGTAGCGGGCGTCGGCAGCCTCCTCGACCACGACCTTGCGCTCCCCGCTCGCGAGCAAGACCGCCTCGATCCGGGCCCTCACGCCAAGCTTGTATGGCATCGTTGTGAAGAGAAGCGTGCGGCCCCCGGGGAGGACCGACGGCAGACGATGGCCGACCTCGCGCGCAGGATCGGGGGTGGTGATCGCCACGGGACGGCCACCCTCGGCCGAGACCCACTGAATGCCTCCGTCCAGCGAGCCCAGGTAGATCCTCCCGTCCGGTTCCCACGACGCACCCATGGGCCGCAGCGGCAGCTCGGCGAGATCGACGGCGAGGCCTCCCTCCACGGGGACCTTGCGCAGGAGCTGCCGGCTGGCGAGCGCCTTCTCCCAGACGACGACGGAGAAGCCGATCCAGCGGCCATCGGGGGAGAAGAAGGGCTGAGCGGCCCCCTCCGTCCCCGGGAGACGCGTCACCTCGCCGGTGTCCAGCCGCCGCAGGTAGAGGGCGGATGCGGTCGGGTCGTCGTCCGGCCGGCTGGTCCACACGAGGAGCGTCCCGTCCGGGCTGAGAGCCAGCTCGGTGCGGCAGGGGTGGTTCCGGAGGGGCGAGTCTCGGGCCGCCGGCCAGAGGGGACTGCGGAGAGGCCGCTCCGGAGTCAGATCGATGTGGCCGCGGAGGACTCGCACCTCGCGAGTGCGCTCGGGAGGGCGCAGCCACAGCCGGCCCGCCAGGACTCCGGCCAGCAGCGCTGCGACCGCGCCAAAGGCCAGGGCCGGGATCGTCCACCGACGCGCGGTCCGTGGCCACGGCCGCGCCCTGAGTCCAGGATCCGACACCCCCGACGTCCCCGAGACCGCCTCCAGCGCGAAGGTCACGTCCCGGGCCGACTGGAAGCGGTCCTCGGGGTCCTTCTCCAGGCACCGGCGCACGATCCTCTCGAGCCCCACGGGCACCGGGACGGAGGGGGTCGTCAGATCCGGCGGGTCTTCATTGAGGATGGCGGCCAGCGTCTCCGCATGAGTGTCCCTCCGAAACGGCTGGCGTCCCGACAGCATCTCGTAGAGCACCACCCCCGCGGCGAAGATGTCCGATCGCGCATCCGCGGGTCGCCCTCGCGCCTGCTCGGGCGACATATAGCCCGCCGTCCCCATCACCAACCCCGGCTCGGTGGCGGTCGGGCTCTGGCTGGAAGTGGAGTCGTCCTCCTCGGCCGGTCCGCGCAGCTTGGCCAGGCCGAAGTCGAGGATCTTGATCTGGCCGTCCTTCGTGAGGAAGACGTTCTCGGGCTTGAGATCGCGGTGGACGACGCCGTGCTCGTGAGCGGCGGCGAGACCCCGGCAGATTTGCACGCCGTAGTCCACGACCTTGCGGGAAGGGAGTGGACCTCGCGCGAGAACCCTCCGGAGCGTGCGACCCTCGAGGAGCTCGGTGACCACGTAGGGGACGGCGTCGTGCGTGCCGACGTCGTGGAGGGCGAGGATGTGGGGGTGGTCGAGGGAGGCGACGGTGCGCGCCTCGGTCTCGAAGCGCCGGAGCCGGTCGGGGTCGAAGGCGCGATCCTCCGGGAGGATCTTGAGCGCCACGTCGCGCCCGAGGCGGGAATCGCGGGCGCGGTAGACCTCCCCCATCCCCCCGGCCCCGAGCGGGGCCAGGATCTCGTAGGGGCCGAGGCGTGTTCCTGCCGAAAGCGCCATGCGGCCACCCCGCAGAAGCTGGACTCTGGGGGGATTGTAGCTGCTCGAGCTCTGCCCCGGAAGAGCGAGACGACACGGGACCCCGGTGACTCATGGCCTACCGGCTGGTCGAGCTGAGGCGCTCGAGCTCGGCGAGCCAGTTCCGGACGCGGGCTCGAGGCGGGTGATCGGCGGCGGGGGGTCTGTCTTCGCCGCGAGCACCGTCCCTGGCCCCGGTCCCCGACGTGGTTGAGCCAGCACCCGGCTTCCACGCCGGGTCGCCGGGCCCCCTCGCGGAGATGGGGCGGTGCGTTCCGCCGGCGGCACGAGCGGACCCCGCACGCCAGCCGCCGAGGTAGACTGCAGAAGACGCCCTCGCTCTCTCCCGCGCCGGGCGTGGGAGGACGATCATGGGAAACAGCGACCCGATCCTGACAGCACTCGCCGGCATGGAGGAGCGCATCCTGCAGGCGGTGGGCGATCAGCTCCGGGACTTCAGGCTGGAGGTCAACGGCCGGTTCGACTCGCTCGAGCACCGGATGGCACGCCTGGAGCAGGAGTACGAGATGGTCAAGGTGGCCGTCGCTCGGGTGGAGGCGGATGTCGCCACCCTGAAGGCGGATGTCGCCACCCTCAAGGCAGATGTTGCCACCCTGAAGACAGATGTCGCCACCCTGAAGGTCGACGTGACAACGCTGAAGGCGACCGTCCACCGCTTCGAGTCTCGGATGGACCGCGAAGACGCCGATCCGCGACGGCTCCAGGAGGATGAGGCCGTCTTTCGTCGGCGCTTGGAAGAACTGGAGGCCCGGGTCCGGGTCCTCGAAGAGCGTCTCCCGAGAGACTGAAGTCGCTGCCAACGGGGGAGGCGTCTCAGGGTCTCGCGATTCCCGGCGAGGCCCCAGCATCATTCCAGGCTTCCGATGGAGCGCCGGCCAGAGCAGCTTCCCTGAATTCGGTAGCCTTGCTCGGGGAGGGTGTCGGCGCCTGCCATTCGGAAGTCTCCATCCGTTCAGCGCCGCTCGAGTCCGGGCTCCAAGGCTGAAGAACGAGGCGAGTCGGTCAGTCGATCGGCTCGGCAGAGGGACGGGCGGAGGTTCCAGCAGGCTCCTGCCTGGCCGAGGAGACAGCTCGCACTCCCCCGGCGGTCTGGCCGGCCACCAGCTCCCGCCAGACCTGGGCCTCCGCGGCCCGGGCCGGGATCTCCTGGGCCTCGGCCTGAGCCCCGAGCTCGCTCAGCTCGCTCTCGATCACTTCACGATCCCCGGGCTCCGCCTTCAGAAGGGCCAGCGCGAGCTCCCGCGGCCGGGTCCGCAGCGCGAGGGACTGGCGGGCCCGCTCGGGATCCTGCAGCGTCCAGACCGCGTGGCCCAGCTCGTGGCCGAGCACCTCGAGGTAGCGCGCCTCGCGCCCGAGCTCCTCGAATCGCCGGAATCCATGCGACGGTGAGTCGGCCACGGTGGCCTGGTCGATCGTCTCGAGATGGAGCCGCACCAGGGCCACGATGCGGCCGTCCGGACGGACGCTCTCGACGCGGAAGAGACCGGCGATGCAGCGCGAGGAGCGATTGGGCTCGGGCAGCTCGACGTAGACCTCGTGGCTGCTCGCCCCCACCTCGTCCCACATCCCCCGCAGCGTCGGGTACAGAGGCCGGCCGAGGTCGTCCTCGGCGAGGACCAGCCGGACGATCGACTGCCAACGTTCGCGCTGCTCGGCCGAAAGGCGATCGGTCCGAAGGCCGGGAGCGAGCAGGCGGCCGTGCCCGTCCGGGGCCTTCTCCGGCCCGGAGAGGACGGCCACGGGGATCGGGGCCGCCCGATTGGCCGCGGCGGCCGCCGCGCGGGCCGTCAGGGAGAGGGGGTCGGCCCCGGCGGACGAACTCGGGGCCGCGGTGAGCAAGGGGAGAGTGGCGGCGGCGACGAGGACGAACGAAGCCTGGGAAAGCGGGCACCTCGGGAACATTGGCGACTCCTTTCTGGGGAGCCGCCTGGCCAGGCGTGACTCTCAAACCTTGCAGTCCGGAAGATGCGTCGCTAGGATCCGAGAGTCCTCGGGGTTTTCGGAGGCTTCTCTCAGGATTTCGGCAGGGCCCGATGCGCGTGTTCTTCGGCCAGTTCGTCCTCGACCGCGCCACCCGGCAGCTGCTGTGCCATGGCGAGGAGAAGCACCTGGAACCAAAGGCCTTCGAGCTGCTGGGCCTCCTGCTGACCCGCCGTCCGGAGGCCGTGTCCAAGATCGAGATCCGAGAGCGACTCTGGCCCGACGCCTTCGTCTCCGAATCGAGCCTCACCGGGCTCGTGGCCCAGATCCGCCAGGCCCTCGCCGACGACCGCAAGCAGCCGCGCTTCATCCGGACGGTGCACGGATTTGGCTATGCGTTCTCGGGAGAGGCGGCCCACGAGCGCCCCGGGGACGCGGGATCGGGAGGCCCAGCCCCGTGGGTCGTCTGGGAGGAGCGGCTCATCCCCCTCCGGCCCGGAGAGAACGTCCTCGGCCGCGACGAGGACGTGGCGGTGCGCATCGACGCACCGGGGGTCTCACGCCATCACGCCCGCCTCGTCGTCGCCGAGGGCGAGGTGACTCTCGAGGACCTCGGGAGCAAGAACGGGACGTTCCTGGGAGACCGACGCCTGGAGGCACCGGCGGCGCTCAACGACGGAGACACGTTCCGCCTCGGCCGCCAGCTTCTGGTGTTTCGGCGCTCGGGCGCGGTCAGCTCGACGCTCACGGAGAGCGTCGGCCCCCACCGCGTCGACTGAACGGGCCGGAGTGGGGGTGGTCGGCTGGGAGGCGCACCAGGGCTTCCTCCCTTGCTCGGTACGCGCCCTCTAGTAGGTGAGCCCCAGACCGACGAAGCGTTCCCATGCCGCTCGCGGGGACAGGACGGTCACCGGTCCACGGCAGCCTGGCGGGAAGCGCTTGAGGTTCCCGGTGACCAGGGTCCGCTGAGCGGTCTGGAGGGCAACCTCCAGGAAGGTAACGTCGTCCTCATCCGGTGGGGGCCGACGGGGCCAGGGCATGGCGCTGACGTGGTGCTGGAACTGCAGGATCGCGAGGAACGCCTCCCGCCGGACGGGGTCGATTCCGAGTCGGGGTCTGGCCAGGACGTCGCGGTACCCGATCTCCATCCGGTCATCGAGTGCGAGCGTCAGCCGTCGGCCGAGCAGGACGTCGACGAAGCGCCCGGGTGGCGCGGAGGGCGACAGAAGGCCAGACACCAGGACGTTGGTGTCCAGCACCCACGCGGGGCCCTCACCCACGCCGGGACTTCTGCTTTCGGGTTCGCCGTGCGGCCTTGATCTCTCGCTCGATGTCGGAGCGGGTCAGGGCGTCTACCCCGCTCTTCGAGAGCCTGGGCCCGGATGGCCCGGACGGCCTTGCGAGCCCGCGCGTACACGAGTTCCTGGACGTCTTCGAGCAGTATGGCGTCGCTCGTGGGGATCATGATGCTCCGCGGGACCCCGTCCTTCGTGATCACGACGGCGCCTTCCTTCTCCAGATCCTCCCAGACCTTCCCGGGGCTCGCTGCCAGCGTTCTCGACGCGATCGTCTTCATGCACAACATGCATCCAACATATCGTTGTGCGTCAAGAATCAGTTCGCCAGCTACCCGCGCAGCCCGCCGGTCGGCCCCGAGGTACGGACTCGACCGTGAGGCCTCCCACCGGACAAGTACAGCTGCTGTGGACGTCTGGGTTGTCTTGGGATCTTCCCCGGGGATGGGGGTGAACTTGTCCCTGGGCGGCAGTTCGGGTCCCCGGGCCACCCGGGCCGGACTATGATGCGCACGAGACGTTTCGCCCCACGGAGCGGCCATGGCACTGCCTCCCGCCACGCGCCTTGGGCCGTTCGAGGTCGTCGCGGCTCCGACGGCAAACCCTCGAAACGCACGGAGTGTGCCATGACCTCTGTCTGGCCGATATGGATCGTCGTCCTCGCGACCTGGGTCGCGGCGTGCGGGGCCTTCGCCGAAGAACTCTCACTCCAGCCGGCGCGTGACTCGGTGTACCTCTACTCGTTCTTCCGGGAGCCGGATGGCGTGGGCGGCCTCCGTCTCGCCTGGAGCGAGGACCTCTTCGAATGGCGAGAGATCTCCGGCCCCCACTTCCAACCGACGATCGGGAGCGTCTCCCGTCAGGGCGAGCCCGGCGGCCGGGTGTTCCGGGATGCGTTCGTGGCCCCCGACCCCGCGGGCGGCTTCCATCTCGTGTGGACCACGGGATGGGACCGGCGCGACATCGGCTATGCCCACTCGCCGGACCTCGTCCACTGGGAGGACGAGAGCCTCCTCCCGGTCATGGCCCAGCGAGAGGCCGCGGGGAACTGCTGGGCGCCCAAGCTCTTCTACGACCGGGAGGCGCAGGTCTGGATGATCCTCTGGTCGACGACCCTGGCCGACGACACCTTCCCGAAGCCCGTCGTGACGGGCACCTCGCGAAACCACCGCATCTGGTACGTGACCACCCGCGACTTTCGGACCCTCAGCGAGGCCCGGGTCCTCTTCGACCCGGGTTACTCCTGCATCGACGCCTACCTGCTCCGGGACGGTTCGGGACATCTACTCTTCTTCAAGGACGAGCGGGCGAACGACGAGAGCGTCGCCTCCTTCGATCCCCGCTATCAGAACATCCGGATGGCGCGGGGTGAAGGGCCGCGGGGCCCGTTCCGGGACGTCTCTCTCCCGATCACGGGCCGGGGACGAGGCCGCTGGATGAACGAGGGGCCGAGCGCCCTCAAGGTGAACGGCACCATCTACGTGTTCTACGACCACCACGGGGAGGAGCCCTACTTTGGTGCGGTCCGCTCCCGCGACCTCGAGTCCTGGGAGGACGTGACCGAGCTCTTCCGCTTCCCCCCGGCTTCGAAGCACGGCCACATCTTCCGGGTACGACGCGGGGCGGTGCGCAGGTTGATCGGTTCCGAACGCGAGCCCCCCGGGGCGCGGCCGCGATGAACGAGGTCGCCGCCCACCCGCTTCTCGGTGTCGCGTTGCACGCCGTCGGCGCGTTCTTCGCCGCGACTTGCTACACCCCCCAGAAGAAGGTGCGGGGATGGTCCTGGCAGAGCTACTGGATCACCCAGGCCTCCGTGTGCTGGTTCCTGCTGCCCATCGTCGGCGCGGCCCTCACCATTCCCGATCTCGTCGCGGTGCTGCGCGAAGCGCCCCGCGAGGCGATGGCGAGCGCCTTCCTGCTCGGTACGCTCTACGGCGTCGGCGGCACGGCCTTCGGCATCTCCATCCGATACATCGGGTTCTCGCTCACCTACGCTATCGCCGTCGGCCTGTCGAGCGTGCTCGGCACGCTCATCCCCCCGATCGTGCGCGGCATGCTCGGGGAGACTCTCAGCGGGCCCGGCGCCGATTGGATCATTGCGGGGCTGGTGGTCGGCACCGTCGGCATCGCCGTGACGGGTCTCGCCGGTCGTCTGAAGGAGCTCGATCTGGAGGCGAGCCACGGTCGCGGTGAGTTCTCGCTGGCCAAGGGGCTGGCCATCTCGATACTGGCCGGGGTGCTGTCCGCGGTCTACGGCCTGTCGCTGGAGGCGGGCGCCCCGATCGCCGACGTAGCCACCGCGCACGGGGCCGGAGTGTGGCGGGGCAACGTCGTCTACATCTTCTCCAACACAGGGGCCTTTCTCACGACAGCGGCCTATTGCCTGTTCCTTCACGTGCGGCAGGGGACGCTGGGCGAGCTGGTGGGACCGTCCGCGGGGTGGGAGACGGCGCGAGTCCGCCTCAACCTCGCCCTGGCCACACTCACCGGGTTCCTGTGGTACGGCCAGTTCTTCTTCTACAACCTCGGGCACGTGCGGATGGGACGCTACGAGTTCACGAGCTGGGCGATTCACATGACGATGCTCGTCCTCTTCAGCAACCTCGTGGGCCTCGTCCTGCGCGAATGGCAGGGATGCCGGCGGAAGGCCCATCTGGCCATCGCGGTGGCGCTCGGCCTCCTCATCGGCGCCGTGCTGCTGTTGACATACGGAAGCCGCCTGGGCGAGCTCGCCGTTCCATAGCGACCGTTGCCGCAGCGGCCGGTTCGGCAAGGGTTTGCCCTGCTGTCCGAGGCAACCTCGTCCCGCCAGAGAACGAGGCTGCTGTGCTCCGGTCTACAGCCGCGTGCTCGGCCCTGCACCGAGGTGGTGGTGGGTCCTGAAGAGGGCTTGCCATGTGTCTCTTCGATCCGCTGCGACTTCCTGCCCCTGATGTTCAAGCGGAAGCTGACGACGTTCGTGGCTTCGCTTCCCCCACCGAAGGTGGCGGATCTCGATCAGGCGCTGTCCGTTGCCCTGGATCTCGTGTAGGCGTCGACCTAGCGCGCAGCCGCGCCCGGTTGCGGGGGCCGCCTCCGCCAGTGGTTCGCCAGCACCGACCCGGAGACGTTCATCCACGGGCTGAAGATGGCGGCGGCGAGGCCGACGGTGCCGAGCTTGCCCATGCCCCCGGCGATGCCGGAGGCCAGGCCGCCGTTCTGGAGCCCCACCTCGAGAGCCACCGTCCGGGCGTCGTTGGGGCTCGAGCCTCAGGAGGCGGCTCAGACCATAGCCGAAGACGTAGCCCCCGGCATTGTGGAGGATCGCGGCGACGAACAGGAGCCACCCGATGCGCAGCAGCTCCTCCCGACCGGCCGCGGTGGTCACGGTGGTGAAGTAGACGATGCCGAACATGGAGAGGACCGGCATGGCGCGCTCCGACCGCGGGGACGCGGCGCACCAGGTGGTGATACACCACGCCCGCGATCAGTCCCCCGAGGCCGAAGCTGACGAGGCCCACGGCTTCGCTCGCGGCCTGGGGCATCTCGGCACGCAGCCACGCCCACCCCCCGAGGGCGAGCACGGCGAGCCAGCCGAGTCCGAGAAGGGCCAGGGCGTGGACGACCCGGCGCCCGACGGGGTGAGGCGGTCTTCAGTCCGTCGTGGAGGAGCGCCGCCCCGACGGGCACGATCACGATCCGGACGATGCTCACCATCATGCCGAAGAAGCCCACCTCGATGAACTCGCCAGCCAGGAGCTTCATCCAGAGCGGCGTCACGAGCGGGGCGAGGAGCGTCGCGCACGCGGTGAGGGTGATGGAGAGGGCCAGGTTGGCCCCGGCCAGGTAGGCCATGACGTTGGAGGCCAGGCCGCTGGAGCAGGAGCCGATCAGGACCACCCCGGCGGCGATCTCGCTGTCGAACCCGAAGCTGCGGGCCAGGCCGTAGCCGAGCAGCGGCATGATCCCGAACTGACAGGCCAGGCCCACGAGCACGCCGTAGGGCATCTTCAGGACCCCGGCGAGGCCTCGCAGGCTCATCTGGGTGCCCATGCCGAACATGACCAGCTGCACGACGGCGAGGATGAGCCAGGGCCTCCGCAGGTCCAGCCCTCCCAGGTGCAGGAAGCGCTCGGGATAGACCATGGCGCAGACGACGGCGGCGACGATCCAGGCCGTAAACCGGTAGCCCCGTAGCGGGGGGACCGCCCCGAGGCCGACGGCCAGGGCGACCGCGGTGACGGCCCCTCCGGGCTTCGCGAGCGCCGGATGGCCGACGGTCAGGCCGACGAGCAGCAGGAGAGCCCCCGCCCCCGCCAGTGCCAGCGCGCCCCTCTGGAGCGCGGCCGTCGACGCCCTCAACCCCGCCCGCTCCGCAGCATCCCTGCCAGGTGCTCCACGGCCAGGGGCGGGCTGGCCAGGATCGGCACGCGTCGGTCCTCGGGGGCCAGGCCCTCCACCACCCGCGCCATCGAGGCCTGGGCGAGAACGATGACGTCCACGTCCCGGCCCAGGGTCCCCAGCGCGGCGGCCACCATCGCGTCGTGCCGAGCGGCGTCCCCTCCCATGAGGGCGTCGAAGGCGCCCTCGCAGAGCCGGTCGGTGACCTCGACGCTCTTCCCGGCCACCGACGCGCGACGGCGGATGAGGTCCGCGGTGGGCTCGAGGGTCGTGGGCAGCGTCGCGATCACGCCGACGCGGGCGCCGGTCTGGACGGCCCGGTCCGCCATCGGTTCGTCCACGCGCAGCACGGGCACGCCGACCAGGGGAGCGGCGGCCTCCACCGCGGCCCCGATGGAGCTGCACGTCACCAGGATCACGTCGGCCCCCGCCTCCTCGGCCCAGGCGATGTGGTCGACCACGCGCCGCGCGGTGCGCGGGGTGAGTCGACCTCTGGCGATCACGTCCTGGATGAGGCTGTCGTCGGCGATGTGAAAGAGATCCACGCCCTCGAGCTTCTCCTGGCAGAGGGCGGTGAAGATCGGCACGAGCGTCGCCGAGGTGTGGACCAGGCCCAGTCGCTTGGCAGGCATCTCATCTCCTCCCCGGGTGCCTCCTGCCGATCAGGGGTGGCCCCGGCGCAGGACGGCAAAGTAGTCCGGGCGCCCCACCTGGCCGCCCTTGAAGTTCACCTCGAGCCCGTCGGCGGCGGAGCCCGGCGCGTGGGCCCGACACAGCGGCGCGCCGGGTGCGATCGGCGCGATCATCTCGATCGCCTCGATCCCGAGGGCGCCGGCCAGGAAGCCGGAGGTGTCGCCGCCGGCGATCCCGAGGCGGCGCAGCCCGCACTGCTCCACCGCCGCCCGGGCGATCCGTCCCAGGGCGGTGCCGAAGACGCGGGGGCCGAAGGTCTTCGCCGCCACGTCGACGAGCCCACGGCCCGCGAGCGCCCGGGCCGTCTCCGCGATCCGCGGGTCGCTCTCGCCCCGGGCGCTGTGGAGCACGACGGACCGGCCCGCCGACAGCCTCTCGACCACCGCGGCCTCGGCCGACCGGACGGGGGCGTCATCCCCGTCGTCGCGAGCCAGGGCCACCGTGTCGAGGCCGACATCCAGGAAGCCTATCTCGAGCGCCGCCCTGATCTGGCGCTCGGTCACGGGGGAGCAGCTGCCGGACGCCACGAGCAGCGGCTCCACGGGGTCGGGACGGGGAAACTCCCCCACCGGAGTCGCGACCCCCTCTTTCGCCCAGTGAGCGGCCAGCGCGGCGCCCACCCCCGAGGAGCCGACGAGGAACAGCGGCCGCTCCGCCGTGCCGAAAGGCGCCAGGAGGTCGCCGATCCGCGCCAGCTCCGCCTCCAAGAGGACGTCGAAAAGGACGACGTCGGGTCCGCTCTCCAGGGTCGCCTCGAGGGCCGCCCGCGCCTCCTCGGCGGGGAGTGAGAGCTTGAGGATGTCGAAGAGAGCGATCCTCTTGTCCGTCTGGCGCGAGAGGTGCACGCGCAGATCGCTCTCGTCCGCCGGGGTCACCGGGTGGCGGCTCATGGAGGGGTGCCGGTCGAGCCGGAAGGGCTCGGGGTCGGCGCCCGCGCACGCGAACAGATTCCCGAAGGCGCAGTAGCGGCCCAACGCGGGAGCGCCGACCACCAGGGGGATGAACGGAGCGTCGAACAGACGCGCGGCGACGTCGATCACCCGCCCGATGCTCCCGATCGTGGGCGAGGAATCGAACGTCGAGCAGACCTTGTAGTGGACGAAGGGCGCGCGGAGCCCCTTCAGGCGCTCGAAGGCCGGCACCAGCTCCGCCTCCATCCGGTCGGGAGGCATGGAGCGGGTCAGTCCGGCCACACCGACGGCCCTCAGGCCGGGGTAGCGGGCGAACCCGGCCTCGTCGGGAGGCCGGGTGAAGAGCGCCGTCCGCACCCCGGAAGCGGTCAGGGACTCGAGGGCGTCGGTGGAGCCCGTGAAGTCGTCGCCGTAGTAGCAGACGAGGAGGCGCTCCGCCGGCCCGGCCCCGGGTGGGGACACGGAGCTACCCCCCCTCGGCTCCCGCCGAAAGGAGGCCGAACCTCTCCACGGCGTGGCGCAGCTCCGCGTGCTCCCGCATCGCCTCCGCGAGGGTGCGGTCGGCGACGCTGGCCTCCCAGGCCTGACGGATGGCCGCGACACCTCCCGCGGGCCCGTCCGGGTGCGCGAGGATGCCGCCCCCCGCCAGATAGAGCAGATCGACGGTGTGGGTGCGGCGCCAGGTCTCGAAGGCCTGGCCTCCCCACTGCCCCGACGAGAGGACGGGCAGAATCTCGAACCCCCCGAGGAACGGCTCGCGACAGGCCTCGATCGAGCGGACCACCGAGTCGTCGCTCTCCCAGAACTTGTTGCCGAGGCCGTTGACGTGGATGTGGTCGACCCCGGCCAGTCGCCAGAGCTTCTGGTAGGCCCGAAAGTCGATGCCCAGCATCGGATGCCGAGCTGAGCATCCCCCAGCCGTTGCGGTGGCCGTGGACGGGGAGGGCACCCTGGTCGCAGAGTTTCTTGACGCCGGCGAGCCCCACGCTGTTCAGGCTGACCATGACCGCGGTGCCGCCGGCGTCCACGACGGTCTGGTAGTGGTCGAGCATCGCGTCCAGCTCGTCGCTGACGTTGAAGGCGTACATGACCCTCTTGCCGGTGCGCTCGGCGTGCTCGTCGACGACGCGCATCACCGCGGCGACGCGAGCGTCGAAAGGCGAGTGGGGCGGATCGGCCATCAGCTCGTCGTCCTTGACGAAGTCGACCCCGGCCCCGGCGAGCCGGGCCACGAGCTCCGCCGTCGCCTCCGGGCTCAAGCCCACGCTCGGCTTGACGATCGTCCCGACGAGCGGCCTCGACTCGGGGACATCGGTGAGGCCACGGGTTCCCGAGACGCCGAAACGGGGGCCGGCGAAGTGCTCGGCGAAGGAGCTCGGGACATCGAAGTCCTGGAGCCGGAGGCCGGAGATCTGGGCGAGCTCGTAGAGGTTCCCCTGCAGGGTGGAGACGAGCGTGGGCAGGTTGTGTCCGACGTTCTCGATGCTCCAGCTGACGACCACCTGGGCCTGGCGATAGCGCCCGGCGCTCTCCTCGTCCCCTGCCCGGCTACCGGGCAGGGAGGGCCGATCGACGACCGCCTTCTCCGCGACACGCTCGACGCGGGCGCGGAAGCGGTTGCGGATGTCCTCCGTCTCGCCCGGGACGTCCACGAAGGTGCCCGAGGACTGCTCCCCGGCCAGGACGGCGGCGGCCTCCGCGACGTCCAGGGGCGTCTCGATCAGGTAGGTGGCGGTGATGCGGTCGGAAGCCATCGCGAGAGCGGGATCACCTTGGCACGATCGCCGGCGCCGGCGCAAGGCGCCACGATGGCGCGAGGGGCGATCCGTCAGCGGATCTCGATCTCCCGATACGGCTGGAGCACGACGGGTCCGACGAGGCCGTAGGGCTGGCGGGGCCGCGCTTCCTGGGCCTCCTCCAGGGTGCGCAGGCGGTTCCGCAGGGTGGTCGCCACGCGGACGGAGATCGTGTTCTCCCCCGGCCTCAGGTACCTCCCCACGTCGGCGGTCGTGGACAGTGGGTTGAAGAGAACCGGCCGACCATTGATCGAGACGACGAACGAGTCGAAGACCTCACCGAGGCTGAGGTCGGCTCCGCTGGGAGGCGTCCAGTCGGCCGGAAGCCTGACCGTCGTCGTGTACACGCCGATGCCCGAGACGTCGGCCAGCTCGGGGATGTTCGGCCAGGCCTCGAGCGACCTCAGCTCGTGCTCGTGCGTGGTCTTCCTGGTCTCGGTCGCCCTGGCTCCGGTGGTGGTGGCGTAGGGATGGGCCGGCTGCCAATCCTCCACCGAGAGGCGCCATCCGGCGCCGGAGAGATCGATTGGGTCGGCGACCCCTTGTGCGGTCACGGTGACGGTTCGGCCGTCGCTGAGGGTGACGGAGTGCGTCCCGTTCGACGTGGCCCGAAGGACGATCGTGCCGTCGCTTCCGTAGACGACGTCGTGGTCGAAGCTCGTGACGTGCAGTCCATTCCCTGGCAGCCCGAAGCGCCCGCCGTTCGTGGTCAGGGCGATGACCGTGGCCTGCTCGGGCGCGAGCTGCACGCGCACCGTCACCCGATCCTCCTCCACCCGGCACCGGGCGATCGGCGTGATCTCGCCCGTCCACGCGTTCAGCAGGTACGGCTGACCTCTCCCCTCCAGGCCCACCTCGACATCCAGGGGCTCACCCTCCACGGGCCCGCCGAGACCGGCTCGGGCACCGACCTTTTTGGGCGTCACCTCGTTGTAGAGGAAGTAGTAGTCGGCGTCGGGGACGGACCGGCGGACGCTCAGCAGGGTGCTGTCCTCGCTCGGCTCGGCGCTCGGTCGAACTCCCAGCGAGTGCAGCAAGCGTGGGACATCGGCCTGGCGGGCGGCGCGGTGAACGGACTCCTGCGCCAGCAGCTCGGCGATCACCGCCCGCACCTCGGCATCGGCGTCCGGGGTGTTCCCCGGCGTCCGGTCCGGCGGTGTGCCCACCAAGACCACCGGGAGCCCGGCCCTGGCGAACGAGAGGACTCTCTTCGCGACATCGACCGGCATGGACGTCCTGACGGGATCGGTCTCGGGCCACTGGGACGAGTCGATGACGAACGCCTTGTAGGCCGGACCGTTCGGAGCCAGCCGGCGATCCTTCACCTCTGCATCCGGCAGCAGGAGCAAGGAAGGGTTCAGGTAGTCACGCGTGTACCCTGCACGGTCCAGTGCCGGATCGACCCAGTAGAGGTGGTCTTCCGTCCCGTTGACCCAGGGATACAGGTAGCTCTGCATGTAGACGGCCAGATCGACCCGGGCCCGGCCCTGGGTGAGGACCTGCTGGTGACGGGCGATGGAGTCGTTGTACGTCGCGGCGTCGGCCCAGTACGGGTTGCGAGGACCCCAGGCGTTCGAGAAGCCCTGACCAAAGAGATGGAATCCGGGCCAGAGAGAGGTGTCGGTGTAGGCGTACGGGTAGACGTGGAACACCAGCTTCGTGATCCCACCCACGAAGCTCTTGTGCATCCGGATCAGCGTGTCCTGCCAGGTCTGCCCGTACGAGAGGTTCGACACCGCGCAACACTCGGTGGAGAGCCAGGGGTTCGCGGTCATGTGGCTCGCCGATGCCATCGGCAGGTAGTGGTCGAAAGCGCTCCCGAACCACAGGTTCTCGGTCTCGGGCCGGTCGATCACGGAGGCCGCCTGGATCTCGTCGACGGTGGGGGCGTTCTCGCCGTAGGGCTGCAGGCGGATCTGCCACCCGTAGGTCCGGTGCGCCCACTCCTGGAGCGGCTTGACGTGATTCTCGAGCCAGATGTCGGTGCGGGTCTGGTAGAAGTCGTTGCGCACGCGGTCCGCCGATCCGTCGTCGAAGCTGAAGTCCTCGGGGAAGAGCGCGGGCAGGTGGGGGACGAGGTCGTAGCCCCGTGCCTCCCGGAACCGCCGCCTCATGTCGATCGTCCAGGAGTCCGTGGGGCTACCCCGATCCCGGCTGTGGGAGTCGTAGAAGAAGTCGCCGTGGTTCGCGCGCATCAGAGGGGCCACCTCACTGAACGCGGCCTCCATCCCCGCGGTGAGAGCCCTCGTGCCCTCGAGGCTCAGCAGGTCGGGCTCGGCCTCCAGACCGCGGGTCCAGAAGGCGACGATCCGCCACTGGGCGCCGGCCGGGTCGTCGGGCGCCGTCCAGGTCAGGTGGCCGGCCGTGCTTCCACCCCAGACGCCCTCGGTGTTCGTGCCCGTCACGCTCGGGGTGAGGTCGACGAACGACGAGCGCACCAGATCCACGAGGCCACTGTCGGGGCATGCGGGTGAGGAGCAGCGGTACGCCGAGACGGCCACCAGCGTGGTGCGCTTCCCCGCATCCGCGTCTTCCGGGGGGGCCGGGCTCGGGGTCGCACCGTCGAACGTCTCCCCCGCTTCGACGGTTGCGTGACCGACCACCAGGGTCTTGCGGGCGGTGTCGTCGTCGACGGAGAAGCCCGGGGGTGAGTTGACGGGTCCGTGGCTGAGGCTGATGGAGATGCCGAGCTCGTTCGCCCGGGTCAGGATGGCCGCGAGCTGGTCCGCGGTCGGGAACCCACGCTGACCGATCTCCGCACCGGCGATCCCCGACCTCGCCATCTCTTCCAGCTCCGCCTGCAGCTCGGCGGGGTCGGTGCCGTCCGGGAGGTTCCAGCGCACCCAGGGCCGGTCTTCCCGGGGCGGCCGGGCGAACGTCTCCGCCGTCAGATCGGTGACGCGGTAGGGGACGACGTCGGACCGGCTCGGCGCCGCGTCCGAGGCGGCCGAGGAAGCGGACGCGACACCTGCGGCCGGCGATCCCGCCACCAATGCGACGACCGTGAAGACCCTCACGTCCATGGACTCGACCTCCGATGTTCGATCCGACGTTACCGCGGACCCCGGCCCACCTCCTTCAGCGCCCGGGAGAGGGCTCGACGACCTCGACGAGCCGAACCGGACCCATCAGGCCCGAGCGCATCAGCGGGGTGTCGGCCCCCAGGTTGCGGACGTTCGTGCGCGTTCGGCGTTGGCCCTCCGGCAGGGCGGCGTCCCCGATCACCCGGTTGGGCCAGAAGTTGACCACGTCGATCTCGAGGGTGTTCTCCCCGTTCTGCAGGGCGTCGCCGAGATCGACGCGGAAGGGCGGCGACCAGACGATGCCCAGGTCCCGTCCGTTGACGCGGACCTGGGCCAGCTCCCGCACCTCGCCGAGGTCCAGAGCGAGCGTGCGGCCGGCCAGCGCCGGGGGCCGAGCGAAGCTCGTGCGGTAGGTGGCGGTACCCGAGTAGTGGCGGATCCCGTCTTCGGGACGGTCGGTCCAGCCGACCAGCTCCTCGAACTCGATCTCGGCGGGACCGCCCCACGCGGGATCGAACGAGACCGTCCAGGGGCCGGCGATCGAGGTCCGCGGCTCGTAGCGCGGGGTGTTGGGCGCGCCGGTCGCGGGATGAGCGGCAGCGGGCTCGCGGAAGACGACGAACATCGAGCCGAACGGTGCGAAGGCGATGGGGACGGTGGTGCGACCCCCGGTCTGGCGGTAGGTCGTCGCGAGCCTGGTCTCGCCGCTCACCGGGTCCCACAGCTCGGGGGCCTTGCCCTCCACGCGGAACGTGCAGTCGATCGTCTCGGGCCGGGCGCTGCGATTCGCGACGAAGTAGATCTCGGCCACGCTCGTCCGCCGGTGGATGGAGTGCAGATCGGCCGCAGCAGAGGCGCCCGCCACCTCGAAATCCGGGGGGATGCCGTCCGCCTGCAGCGCCTCGCGCGCGGTCCCGCCTGACAGGACGCGACCCGCGCCGCTCCGACCACTCCAGAGCCGTTCGGTGAGGGCGGCCACCTCGGCGTCGCTGTCCGGATACCCGCTCAGGCTGCCGGAGCGAAGGGGCCGCGGCCCGACCACCGTCGCCCCCGCCTCGACCAGCTCGGCGACCCTCCGCAGGACCGGCAGCGAGATCGTCTCGTGCGGGGGCAGGGCCAGGATGCGGTAGCGCGTGCCGTCGGGAAGGACCAGCCAGCCGTCCTCGACGGCGACTCGCGACAGCAGCGCCTCCTCGGTGACGACGTCGTAGTCGTACCCGGCGCCGAGTCCGGCAGAGTCGCTGGCACGCAGCTGGGTGTAGTTGGGCACGTGGTCGCCGTAGTAGTAGAGGACGTCGGCGACGAAGCGGCCCTGCATCAGCATCCACTGGGAGCGGTTGATGTAGTCGAAGAAGGGCTTCGAGCGAGACCACCAGGTGACCAGCGGGTTGAGGTGGGTGCCGGCGAAGTACTGCTGGCCGGGGACGCCCATCGAGGCCGGGGAGCAGACGAAGGCGTGCCAGACGAGGCGGTTGAGCCCCTCGGTGCAGGCCAGGTCGAAGCTCGGCTTGAGGTTGTCCCAGAGCGTCTCCTGCCAGTGGGGGCCGATCGTGGTGAAGCCCTCGGCGGCGACGTAGCGATGGCCGTAGGTGTGGGCGGCGCTGGCCGGCTGCTTGACGAAGAAGCGGGCGATGTCGAGGACGCGGTGCTGCTCGGAGTCGGCCCAGAACTCCGACATCGGCACGTCGTTGAGGCCGAGGCTGCGCTGGGCGTCGATGGGGGTGAAGTGCGGGCCACCGGACTCGGGGTGGATGCCGAGACCGTACGCGGCGGCGTGCTGCTTGAAACGGCGGTAGTGGTTGTCGATGGCCAGGTCGCCCAGGGTCTTGCGGTAGTCGTTGAGGAAGCGGGTGCTGACGTCGCGGCTCGCGACGCTGCGACCGGTCAACGCGGGCAGATACGGCACCGGGTCGTAGCCGCGGCGGGCCGCGAACTCCTCGAGGAAGGTCGGGGTCCAGTTGAAGTACTCGATCTCCCAGCTGTCGGTGTGCAGGTACCGCAGCGTCGTGCCGGCATGCTCGCCGGCGGCGTCGAGCAGTGGCGCGACGACGGCGCTCCAGTAGCGGTCGAACGCCCCGGGGTCGAGCGCGTCGATCGCGTAGCCGCCCCAGCCGTCGCTGTGGGTCGAGACGCGGCAGTGCTCGGCGAGCGTGGCCGCGAAGCGGAGGACGCGCCACGGGCCGGCCGGGGCCTCCCACTCGAGCGTGCCGTCGGCGCTCATCTGATGGGTCAGATCGACGACCCGATCGAGCTCGACCGCCGGCTCGCCGGGCTGCTGGGGGGCGTGCTCGATGAGGGCCGTCGTGTCCGGCGCGGAGTTGGTGAGGAACCAGCTGTTGGGGCCGGAGAAACGCAGGGCGTCGTGCAGGGCCTTGGCCCGCCACTCGGTCAGCCGCGCGGGGTCTTCGCCGTCGGGCACCTCGAGGGGAAAGGCGAGCACCACGAGATCGCGGTAGTAGGCAGGATCGCTCTCGGGCCGCGGCAGGGGGACGCGGGCCGGACCGGGGCCCTCGACCAGGGCCTCCGACCAGACGACGCGCTTGACCGAGTCCTCGGGCGCGACCATCGGCCCGCCCAGGTTCCATCCGCTCTGGATGTTCAGGCTGAGCTCGAGGCCGAGACGTTGGGCCTCGCGGAGGCTGTGGAGGAACAGCTCGCGCCATTGCGAGCTGGCGAAGGGGGGGCCAGGAGGAACAGGGCCGTTGTCCCGCTGCTCGGCGCCCCCGGCGTCGAAGATGACGGCGCCGCCAAAGCCCTGGGCCGCCATCCCCTCGAGGTCGCGGGTGATCGCCTCACGGTCGACGTTGCCGTTGAGCCACCACCAGTAGGCTCGCAGCTTCGCCTCGTTGGGGGGCTGCCTCCATCCCTCCTCGAGGGACGGCTGGGCCGCCGTGGGTGGCGCATCCGAGCCGCCGGAGGACCCCGCGAGGCAGGAGAGGGCGAGCAGAGGTCCCATTCTCCAGGTCTTCATGCGGACGCCGCCTTTCCTCAGTGGACCCGCCTCGGGGAGTCCTCGAATCGACGCGGCAAGGCCCGCCGCTATTGGACCGGGCGCAGCCTGTCGTCGAGAGCGTACTCCCTTCCCTTCTCCGTGGACAGATCCATCACCCGGTCCCCATAGCGGACGCGGCACGGGAGGCCCAGCTCCGAGCGGACGACCACTCGCGTCAGCCGGCCTCCCTCCCAGCCGAGACCGACCTCGAACCCCCCGCGGGCGCGGAGGCCGCTCACCGATCCACTCGGCCAGTCCGTGGGCAGTGCCGGCAGGAGCTCGATCTCCGCTCGCGCACCCGGGGCGGCCGCGGTCGTCCGGCTCTGGAGAAGCATCTCCGCGATGGCCGCTGCGCCTCCGAAGTTGCCGTCGATCTGGAACGGGGGATGGGCGTCGAAGAGGTTCGGGTACGTGCCGCCGCTCCAACGCTCCTGGGCGCTCTCGAGCGTGGCCGGCTTCAGGTGAAGGCGCAGGAGCCGGTGGGCCCGCTCCCCGTCCCCCAGGCGGGCCCACATCGCCAGCTTGAACGCGAGGCTCCAGCCGGTGCCGGCGTCCCCGCGCGCGTCCAGGGACTTCCGGGCCGCCGCGGCCAGATCGGGTGTCGTACGGGGATGGATCTCGTCGCCGGGATAGAGACCCCACAGGTGGGCGACGTGACGGTGGTGGGGGTCGGCCTCGGGATACTCCTGGAGCCACTCCATGATGCGACCGTCCGATCCGATGCGGGTCGGGGCCAGCCGGGAGCGCTTCTCCTCCAGCTCCGCACGGAGTGTCTCGTCGACACCCAGGATGCGGCTCGCCTCGATCGCCGCGCCGAAGAGGTAGCGCAGGAGCTGCTGGTCCGCGGTCGGTCCCATGCAGACGTGCACCGCGGTGCCGTCGGGCATGAGGAAGGCGTTCTCGGGCGAGTTCGAGGGGGCGGTCACGAGCCAGCCGTGCTCCGGCTCCTCGATGAGCATGTCCAGGTAGAAGAGCGCCGAGCCCTTGATCACGGGATAGGCGCGCTCGAGAGACCCTCGGTCACCGGTGAACAGGTAGTGGTCCCACAGATGCTGGCAGAGCCAGGCCGAGCAGCTCACCGTCGACCCCCAGCTCGCCGACTCACCGGGGGAGGTGAAGCCCCAGGGGTTGGCCAGGAGGTGCGCCACCCATCCCCGGGCCCCGTAGTACGTGCGGGCGGTGCGGGCGCCGGGCTCCTGGAGCGACTCGATCAGGGCGAACAGGGGCTGGTGCAGCTCCGACAGGTGGGTCACCTCGGCCGGCCAGTAGTTCATCTGGGCGTTGATGTTGAGGTGCCAGTCGCCGTTCCAGGGGGTCTGGATCTCTTCGGCCCAGATCCCCTGAAGATTGGCGGGCAGCCCTCCCGGGCGGGACGACGAGATGAGGAGGTAGCGGCCGAAGTCGAAGTAGAGTGCGGCGAGGGCGGGATCGGGCCTCCCGTTCGCGAACGGCGCCAGACGGGCGGGCGTCGGGGTCCCGGAGGCCACCTCCTCGTCGGCCACGCTGCCGAGCTGCAGGGAGACGCGATCGAAGTAGCGGCGGTGATCGGCGACGTGATCCTCGAGCAACGTGGCGTAGGACTTCACCACGGCGCGCTCCAGGTCCTCCCCCGCCGCCTTCCGGGCGTCGTCGACCGCGCGGCCGGCGAAGGTGTGGATGTCGGTCGCCGCGCTCAGGAGGATCAGGACCCCGTCCGCGTCGCGCACCTGGAGCGTGGTCCCCCTGGCGCGGACCGAGCCACCGGTGGGAACGGCCCGCAGGCGTACGGCGAAGCGGACGCCCCGCCCGCCCTCGCGGCCATCGTTCAGCTGCCCGTGCATCTCGAGGCCGTCCGGGCCGACAGCCTTCGCCTCCGCGCGCTCGGGCCGGTCGAGGCTCAGGTCCAGGGACAGCCGCCCCGGGCGATCCGCTCCCACGCGCACGACGAGGACCTGGTCCGGCGCGCTGACGAAGGCCTCCCGCGTGAAGTGCGCTCCGCCCTGCTGATAGAGGATGCGCGCCACCGCCCGACCGAGGTCGAGCTCGCGCCGGTACGCGCTCACGCCTCCCCCGCCGCCCTCTCCCGGCACGAAGCTCAGGCGGAGGTTGCCGAGCGTCTGGTAGCAGCCGTACGGCACGTTGGCCCCCGCCCCGAGACCGGAGCCCTTCCCCGCACAGGTGAAGTGGGCGTCGACGAGCTCCTCGGCCTCGACGTTTCGACCCTCGAGCAGGAGGCTGCGGATCTCGGGCAGGACCGCGGCCGCCCCGGGGCGGTCGGCGTCCTGGGGCGAGCCCGACCACATCCCGCTCTCGTTCAGGACGATGCGCTCCTCGTCGACCCCACCGAAGACCATGGCCCCGAGGCGCCCGTTGCCGATCGGGAGCGACTCGGTGAAGTGCGAGGCCGCCGTGTCGAACCAGATGGCCCGCGGCGGCGGCGGGGAGCCGGGGGCCGAGGCCGGGGTGGCGGCCGTCGCTGCGCCCGACAGCAGCCAGAAGGCGGCAGCGACCATGCCGAGCTCGCGACCGAGGGCCAGGGTCGGGACCGTATGACGGGACATGGCTCACGCCTCCGGTTTAGGATGAGCACGCCGAGTTCGGGGCCCATCCTAGCGCGATGGTCCCGGGAGAGGACACTCCATGCCCCATGCCGAGACGATGTCTCCCCGCGAGCGCGTTCGAGTGGCGCTCCGCCACGAGGAGCCGGACCGGATCCCCATCGACCTGGGGGGGTTCCAGACCGGCATCCACAAGAAGGCCTACGAGGCCCTCCTCGGCCACCTCGGGCTTCAGGAGACGGTCCAGGAGCTCGACCCGGTCCAGCAGCTCGCGGCTCCTTCCGAGGACGTCCTGAAGAGGTTCCGCGCCGACATCCGCTACGTGGGCGCGCACGGTCCCGACGGATTCCAGGGCGGCATCGAGATCAACGAGCGCGACGGCCGGCGGTGGCACGATCTTCGCGACGAGTTCGGCGTGGTCTGGTCGATGCCCGACGACCAGATGCTCTACATGGACATCACCCACCATCCCCTCGCCGACGCGACCGTGAAGGACGTCGAGGCCTACCCCTTCCCGGACGGGGGCGACCCCACCCGCTTCACCGGCGTCCGCGAGAGAGCCGCGGCCATGCGCCGCGACACCCCCTACGCCCTGTCCTCGACCATCTGCGGCGTGACCTACGAGATCTGCTGGTACATGCGCGGGCTGGAGCGCTGGTTCGTGGACATGATCGAGAACCCCTCCTTCTGCGAGGCCCTCCTCGACCGGACCTCGCGCTTCTGGGTGGACTGGATGGAGGGCTTCCTCGGCGAGGTGGGCGACCTCCTCGACATCGTCATGATCGGCGACGACCTGGCCGGCCAGCAGGGGCCCCTCTTCTCGCCCAACTTCTACCGCCGGGTCGTCCGTCCCCGCCAGCAGCGGGTGGTCGACACCATCAGGAAGCACTCCGACGCCCGGATCTGGTACCACACCTGCGGCGACTGCTCCGCCTACATCCCCGATCTCATCGAGATGGGGGTGGACATCCTCAACCCCGTCCAGATCAGCACCAGGGGTCTGGATCCCGCGGCCCTGAAGAGCCGGTACGGGAAGAACCTCGTCTTCTGGGGCGGCGGCATCGACTCCCAGCACGTCCTCCCCTTCGCCTCCCCGGAGGAGGTCCGGGCGGAGGTCCGGCGCAACGTCGAGGCCTTCAAGCCGGGCGGAGGGTACGTCTTCAACAACGTGCACAACATCCAGGCCGGCGTCCCCCCGGAGAACATCATGGCCCTCTACGAGGCCGCCTGGGAGCACGGCTTCTACGGCTGACCCTGACGCCGAGCGCTTTCGGCGTGCTCGTGTCCGAGCGTCTACTCGTCGTCGCCGGGAGGCGTGGCGCCGCCCAGGACCCCGTGCTCTTCCAGGAAAGCGCGGATCACGCGAGCCGCCTCGAGGTTCTGCTCGAGAGTGAAGCCGCCGTGGTTGCCGCCGGCGACGGTGTGCAGGCGGTTGGGGACGCCCGCCTTCTGCAGGGCCTCGTGCAGGCGCACGGCGTGCTCGTACGGAACGATCTCGTCCGCGTCGCCGTGAATCGTCAGGATCGGCGGCAGCCCGGGACGGACGTATTCGAGGGGTGAGACCCGCCGGGCCTCCTCGCGCCAGTTGGCGAGCCCGCCCATCCATTCGACGGCGTAGGTCTTGGCGTTCGGGCCCTCGACCAGGTCCGCCACGTCGGTGATGCCGTACCAGTTGATCATGGCCGCCACCGGCATCTCGGGCTCGTGGGCGTCGGCGCGCCCCGGGCGGTCGGGATCGGCCACCGGACAGCGGCGGTCGAGGCCCGCCGAGGCGGGGAGCATGCCGGTCGTCAGCGTCAGGTGCCCTCCGGCCGATCCTCCGGTCACGACGATGCGGTCGGTGTCGAAGCCGTACTCGGGGGCGTTCTGCAGGACCCAGCGCAGGGCGCATCGGCAGTCCTCGACGGCCGCGGGGACCAGCGCGACCGGGGTCATGCGGTACTCCACGTTGACCACCGCGAATCCCATCTCGAGATAGGGAAGCAGATTGAGGAGCACGGTGTCCTTGTCGCCGGCACGCCAGCCTCCCCCGTGGATGTAGATGAGGGTGGGCAGGCGTTGGCTGGTGTCGCGGGGGGCGATCACGTCGAGCTTCGACTCGTAGACGTCGGCGACCAGATAGGTCACGTCGGCGAGCGTTCGGTAGCGCTGACCCGCCTCGATCGTCCAGCGGAAGGCGTCCTCGGCCTGCACCGTGCCCGCGAGCCCGGCGAGCGCCAACGCGATCCAGAGGATGCGTCGTCGATTCATGGTCCTTCTCCTCCCCCTGCTCCGGGCGCCCGCAGCACGGCGCCCGAGCGAGTCTACTCCAACCGTCCGGTCGAGGCCCTCACGGCCTGAGCGCCACGAGGAGCGCGGCCCCGGTCTCATTGCATTGCGTTTCGCAGGAGAACGACAATCTGCGGCGCGGAGGCTCGTCGAGCGGGAACCGCGGGGCGGAGGGGCGATCATGGCGAACGTGCGGCACACGGCGGCCATCGACAGCGGCTCGAAGGCTCCCGGCGGCGGAGCGACGAGCATCGCGTTCGTCCTGCTGTCGCTAATGGTGGGACCAGCGGGGGCGACGCCGGACGGGGGAGCACTCGCCGGGCAACGGCCCCGCGTGATCGTGTCGACCGACATCGGAGGCACCGATCCCGACGACCTGCAGTCCATGGTCCATCTCCTCCTGTGTGCCGACGTGCTGGACATCGAAGGCCTCGTGTCGTCACCCTGGGGCCCAGGCCGGCGGGAGGACATTCTCGGCGTCATCGACCGCTACGGGGCCGACTACGCGAGTCTCAGGACCCACTCGGACCGTTACCCCTCTCCCGAGGCCCTGCGCCAGGTCACCAGGCAGGGCGCCGTGGACCCCGCTCTCGGCCCGGGGTTCACCCGGTCAACCGAAGGATCGGACTGGATCGTCAGCTGTGCCCACCGCGACGATCCTCGCCCGCTCTGGGTTCTCGTCTGGGGAGGGATCGACGATCTGGCCCAGGCCCTCCACGACGACCCGTCGATCGCCCCGAAGCTTCGCGTCTACTTCATCGCCGGTCCAAACAAGAAGTGGAGCATCGCGGCCTACGAGTACCTGGTGGCCCATCACCCGGACCTCTGGATCATCGAGTCGAACGCCACCTACCGCGGCTGGTTCGTGGGGGGTGACCAGGACGGAGACCTGGGCAACGACGCCTTCGTCACCCGGCACGTCGAGGGCGCCGGATCCTTGGGAGCGTTCTTCGCCGGCCTTCTGGGTGGCCGCATCAAGATGGGCGACACGCCCTCGGTCGCCTACCTGCTGAGGGGTACTCCCGAGGATCCGACCCGACCGAGCTGGGGCGGCCGCTACGTCCGGGCCTGGACGCGGCCCCGGCTCGTCGTCGAAGGACGCCCTGCCCGGGCCACCGACGAGATCGAGCAGTTCGGCGTCCTCGAGCTCCTCTCGCCGCCCCTGGGGCGGCCCGACGTGTCGGCCGCCCTCGTCGTCGACGGCCAGGAGTTTCCGGGCTCGATCGACCCGGCGAGCGGTGCCGCACGCCTCCGGTTCATGCCGAAGGACGTCAAACGCTGGCGTTACGAGATCCAGAGCACGGCAGCCGCGCTCGACGCTCAGCACGGCGAGTTCACGTCCGTGCGCCCTCCCCCCCGCCGTGCCGGGGAGCCGGACCCCCGGCTGCCTCGCTGGTTCACCGACGATCCCTCCCCCGAGTGGAGCGAGGGGCCTCACCTGGGGGCGAGGACCGTGAGCCGCTGGCGAGCGGAGTTCCTGAAGGATTTCGCCGCCCGCCTGGAACGCTGCCGTGCTCCCGCGCGAGCGCGACCGGCGCCCGCCGGGCGCTCTCGACAGGCCCCCCGATGAAGAAGCGGCCTCGATCAAGACCGGTCTCTCGACTCATTCGATTCCGCGGATAATGGGCGCACCATTCCGAGGGGTGAACACATGAAGAATGCGCTGGTCCTGGTGGCGTTGATCCTGGCTGCGAGCTCGAGCCTCGGAGCGGAGGCGAAGCCTCGGGTTCTCGTGACGAGTGACGGAGAGGTCGACGACGAGTGCTCGATGGTGCGGTTCCTGCTCCATGCGAATGAGTGGGACGTCGAAGGGATCGTGACGTCGAGCTCGCAGTATCACTGGCAGGGGCACGAGTGGGCCGGGGATGACTGGGTCGAGCCCTATCTCGACGCGTACGCGCAGGTGTATCCGAGCCTGGTGAAGCACGATGCGAGGTACCCGACGCCCGAGTACCTGCGGGCGCGGACGCACCTGGGGAACGTCAAGGCCGAAGGCGAGATGGAGGAGGTGACGGCGGGGTCGCAGCACATCGTGAAGGTGCTGCTGGACGAGGGGGACGATCGGCCGGTGTGGTTGCAGGCCTGGGGTGGGCCGAACACCATCGCGCGGGCGCTGAAGACGATCGAGGAGGAGCATCCGGAGCGGATGGCGGAGGTCGCGAAGAAGGTGCGGCTCTTCTTCATCTGGGAGCAGGATTCGACCTATCAGGACTACATCCGGCCGCGCTGGGGGAAATACGAGATTCCGACGATCGTCTCGGACCAGTTCGAGGCGATCGCGTATCGGTGGGACCAGGTTCTGCCCGAGGGCATGCAGCGGTACTTCGTCGGGGCGTGGATGAAGGAGCACGTATTGGAGAACCATGGGCCGCTGTGCGCGCTCTACAAGGCGAAGGAGAACGGGGATTTCCGGTCGGAGGGAGATTCGCCGGCGTTTCTGCATACGATCGTGACGGGGCTGCGGAACCTGGAGTCACCGGACTGGGGGGGATGGGGCGGGCGCTATGTGCGGGTGCGAGAGAACACCTGGCTCGATCCGGTCCCGGTGGCGGGGTACGAGTATCCGGAGGGACGCTGGTACACGACGACCGCGTGGGGGCGTAACAGCTTGCGCGAGGACACGAAGACAACTGCGGAGCAGCGCCGGGAGTACTTCAAGCCGATGTGGCGGTGGACCGATGCGCTACAGAACGACTTTGCGGCTCGAGCGGACTGGTGCGTGAGGCCGTATGAGGAGGCCAACCATCCGCCGGTGGTCGTGCTGGGGCACGCGGCAGACCTGGAGGCACGGCCGGGGGTGACGGTGGACCTGAGCGCCCGGGGAACGAGCGATCCGGACGGGGACGAGCTGGAGTATCGCTGGTGGCAGTACCGGGAAGCGGGAAGCTACGACGGGGCGATCGAGATCCGGCATGGGGAGAAGCAGGATGCCGCGTTCGTGGTGCCGGATGATGCCGGTGCGGGCGAGACGATCCACCTCGTCGCCGAGGTGAGGGATCGCGGCACGCCGCCGCTCACCCGCTACCAGCGCGTGATCGTCACGGTGGCGCCCTGAGCGCGTCCGCCATCCGCTTCGAGGCCAACCTCGACCGTGGTGGCACCGTCGAGCGCATCCGCGTGCGCCACTATCCGGCTCGAAGATCCTCCGAGGTCGCGAGCGCGATCACGCGGCCCTCCGTACCCACGGCGCAGTAGAAGTGGTAGACGACACCGTCGTGCTTCAGGAGCCAGGGCTTGTGGGCGTACGTCTCGTCCCAGGGCTCCGAGGGCGAGATGAGGTCCGGCCCCTCCCACTTCGTCCAGTGCACGAGGTCGTACGAGGCGGCGAAGGTGTCGAACGCCCGCGGCTTCCAGCCCGCCCCGAAGTAGAACATCACCCACAGGTCGCCGAGGCGGACGATCTGGGGGTCGCCCGAGATCCCCTCCCCGTTGTCGATGACCGGCTCGGTGCCGAAGCGGGACCAGTGCACCATGTCCCTCGACACCGCCATGCCGATGCGCTCGATCCAGGGACCCTGCTGCTTGGCGTTGTAGTACATGAGGAAGGGATACCCGAGGGACTCGATCTCGTCCCAGAGGATGTGGCTCTTGTAGAGCGTCGCCCGCTCGAAGGGACGGGCGTCGGGCTGGTCGGGGGTCAGGACGGGGTTCTCGGCGAGGCGGGTCCACGGGAGGGCCTGGGTGGGCGTCCGGGTCCAGGCCAGTCCGAGGGAGAGGGGATCGGTCTCGTAGCCCTGCTTCGCGCCACCAAAGTAGGAGACCCAGTACCGGCCGTCGTACGGCTGCAGTCGGGCGGAGCCCCCCCAGACCGGATCCACCAGGGCGAGGCTCGCGTCCGCCTGCCAGCGGTCCCATCCCGACTCTCGGAACGGCAGCACCGTGCCGAGCGTCGTCCAGCTCAGCAGATCCTCGCTCTCGGCCAGGCGGGTCTCGTAGCCCACCTGGTCCTCGATGACCACGTAGAGCATGTACCACCGGTCCCCGTGGCGGAAGACGTTGGGACAGTCGACGCTCTCACCCTCCCCGGGGCGCAGGACGATGCCGTACTTGTGGGGCGTCTTCACCTCCTCGTGGATGCGTCGCATCTCGGCAGCCGGAACGTCACGGGCGTCTTCGACCAGTGCCTTCGGCACGGGAACCGTCGAGCGGTCCTCCGGCGGCGGGGCTGCTGCCAGCCATCCGGCCAGCGCCAGGACGACGAGAGGAGCCACGAGCACCCGGTTGCGTCGTCTCATCGCTTGATCCTTCCTCCACGGGGTCGTGAGCCGTGGTCCAGGTCCGGCCTTCGTCCTCGGTCAGAATCCTACTGCACCCTCGCTTGGTCTTCAGACGGGTCGTCCAGAGGTAGAATCGCCCCCAGACAGCAGGCGACGAGGCTCACCGGTCGCGCTCGGCGAGGCGCCTCCGGACGGAAGAGGGGTCGCTCATGGGGAGCTTCGGAAGCTCCTGGCGAGGGTCTGGCCTCGGCGATGGCGGAGCGGGGATCGTTCTGACCGTGACCTTCATCGCATCCACGGCCGCCTGGCCTGCGCACACGCGTGCGGCCGCCCCGGGGGCCGCGCCTCCGGCTCCTCTGGTCGGGGACGCCGAGCGGGAAGCCTTTCTGCTCGAGGGCGAGGTCGTCAAGGACGAGCCCACGCCCCGGGGGATCACCCTCCCCCGGCGCGTGACGCTGCGCCGGGGCGCGTACGAGCACGACGCGCAGGTCCAGACTCACGACGAGTACAGGAGCCGGTTCCAGACAGGCGCGGGCACAGAGCTCGACTTTCGAGACACCTGGCGCAACAACGTGGCCGCCTACCGCCTCGACCGGCTCCTGGGCCGGGGGTTCGTCCCCGTGGCGGTGGTCCGAGAGTATCGGCGAGAGCCGGCGGCCTGGTCTTGGTGGGTGGACGACCTGCTGATGTCGGACAGGGAGCGCCATGACCAGAAGGTGCCGCCCGCGAATCCGCTGGCCTGGATCTGCCAGAAGGACGTCGTGCGGGTCTTCGACCAGCTGATCTACAACTTCGACCGCACCCTGGAGAATCTCCTGATCGACGAACAGTGGCAGATCTGGATGATCGACCACACGCGCGCGTTCAAGGTCTTTGGGAACCTGAGGAACGAGAAGGACCTTCCCGCCCGGTGCGAGAAGCACCTCCTCGCGGGGCTCAGGAGCCTCGATCGACCCGTGCTCGAGAAGACCATGGAGGGCCTGCTGAACGAGAAGCAGATCGATGGCCTCCTGGCCCGCCGGGACGCGATCGTCCGCTTCTACGACGCCGCGATCGCGGCACGGGGAGAGTCGGCCGTCCTCTACGAGCTGCCCCCCCGCCTCGTCTCGACGGCGGAGCCACGCTGAGCGCGGTCTAGCCGGCGGCGGATGCCCGCTCCTCGAACGCATCCTCGGGGCCGGACCCGAACAGATCGCGCTCGATGTCCTCGAGGGTCTTGCCCCGGGTCTCGGGCAGGACACGCCGGACCACCACGAAGCCCACGGCGCAGACGCCCGCGAACAGCCAGAAGACACCGGCCATGCCCAGGGCCCGGTTCACGGTGGGGAACGTGAAGGTGAGGATGAAGTTGGCGACCCAGTGGGCGGTGGCGGCGATCGAGATCGCGGCGCCGCGGATGCGGTTCGGGTAGATCTCCGAGAGGATGACCCACAGGAGGGGGGCCAGGGTGAAGGAGTAGGCGCTCACGCACACGAGGATCAACAGCACCACCGGGAGGCCCAGGACCCCGAGCCGGAAGCACGCCCCGATGAGGACGTAGACCAGCGCGAGCGTGCCGCAGCCGAAGAGCACCAGGGTCTTGCGCCCGACCCGGTCCACCAGGGCCATGGTGACGAAGACCGACAGCACCATGACCCCGCCGATGACCACGATGTTCAGCATCATGGCCTTCAGGTCGTATCCGGCGGCCTTGAAGATGTCCGCGGCGTAGTAGAAGACGGCGTTCATGCCGCTCCACTGCTGAAGGAAGCTCAAGAACACGCCGAGCAGCAGGACCTTGAACACGTGCGGCTCGACGAGGTCCGAGAAGCGCACGGTGCCGACCTCCTCGTCGGAGATCGTGCTGCGGACGTCCGCCACCTCGGCCTCGGCGTAGGCGCTGCCCCCGAGGCGGGCGAACACCTTGTGGGCGCGCTCGAGCTGACCGCTCTTGACCAGCCAGCGGGCGCTCTCCGGAACCAGGAACATGAGGACGAAGAACAGGAGCGCGGGCACCGCCTCCGCGCCGAACATCCACCGCCAGCCCTCGAGGCCGTTCCAGCTCGTGGCGATGACCTCGGGCGTGGCGTCCACCGGCATCGCGGTGTCGATCAGCGAGATGCGCCAGTTGGCGATCTGGGCGGAGAGGACCCCGATCATGATCGTCAGCTGGTTGACCGAGACCATCATGCCTCGCATCGACGGCGGGCTCATCTCTGCGATGTAGAGCGGCGAGACGTTCAACGCGATGCCCATGGCCAGGCCGCCGACGATGCGGTAGGCGTTGTACTCGGAGAAGCTGTCGGCCATCCCCGTGCCGATCGCGGAGACGGTGAACAGCAGCCCGGCGAGGATGAGCAGACGCTTGCGGCCGAACCTGTCCGAGACGAACGAGCAGGCGACGGCGCCGATGATGCAGCCGACGAGCGCGGAGCTGGTCCCCCAGCCCTTGGCCAGCTCGTAGCCCTCTCCCGCGATCCCGAAGTGCGCCTCGTAGAACTCCTTGGCGCCGCCGACCACCACCCAGTCGTAGCCGAACAGGAAACCACCCAGGGTGGCCACCAGGCAGATCATCCAGAGGTACGGCTTGTCGTAGGTCGGGTGACCGACCTCGCTCATCAGAGGGTCCCGAGGGGCAGGTCGGGGTTCTCCGGGCCGAAGTGCTTGAGCATGACGATCGGGTCGGTCTTCGAGGGGTTGGTGATCGTCACCCCTTCGCGGGCCGTGGCCTCGCTGACGAAGTACTCGTCGTGGGTGAGCTGGCCGAAGCGGATGAGCGCGGGGGTCTCCACGTCCCACGCCCCCATCGTCCCGTGCCCCTGCATGGTGATCAGGCCGTAGGCCGCGGCGTCGGTGACGGTGACCGTGCGTCCGGGCTCCACGGTGAGCTCCTTGGCGCTGAAGGCGTCGGAGCGGTAGCAGATCCACTTCTCCACGCAGCCCTCGGCCTCCATCTCGGCCAGGGGGCGCACCGGCTGGGGACGCATGAAGGCCTTCTCGGCGAAGGCGGGGTCGACGTTCTTGTCCCAGTCGATGATCTCCATCAGCCAGTCGACGTCACCCATCCGGTCCTCGGGGGTGTTCTTCCACAGGAGCTCCTCGGGGACGATCTGGTTGCCGACCAGGGACTGGTACATCGAGAAGACGTCCGAGGCCTTCTGGGGCTCGTAGGTGCAGAGGCTGCCGGGGGCGTGAAGCACCCCGGGAGGCACGTTCCATCCGGTGCCGGGCTCGAGGCGGTGGGCCTGGGACAGGTCGGTGATCTTGTTGTCACCGCGGGTGAAGTTCTCGAGACAGGCCCGCACCTCGTCCCGGGTGGTGCCGGGAGTGAGTCCAAAGAAGGTGTACGGGTACTCCCCGCCGTGGTTGTTGGCCTGGGGCGGGAAGTAGTAGGCCTCGGGCTTGCCCTTCTGGCCGGTGAGGGCGGCGTGCTCGTCCCGGTGGTGGATGTGGTGGGGCAGGGCCCCCAGGTTGTCGAAGAACTTGGAGTACATCGGCCAGCTCTCGTGGGCCGCCCAGATGCGGTCGCCGATCAGCTGCCCCTTCAGCTCGGAGACGGCGTCGCGCAGGAGGACACGGTGGGTCTGGCCGCCGTCCTCGAAGACGACCTCGCTCAGCCCCTCGTTCTCGCCGGTCAGGGGGCCGTTGTCGGCCGGGGTCGTGGACGAGAACCAGCGCTCGTCGATGCCGCCGCGCTCGCCGCCGAGGGCGTAGTAGTCGTCCGGGTGGAGCTTGATGCGGCGTCCCGGGATGCAGAAGGACCGGGGCACCCAGTTCGGGGCGAGGCGCAGGATGCCCCGGCCCTGCTCGAAGGCACGATGGATGACGGCGGCGTCGTTCATGAGGCTCCTCCAGGACAGAAGCGGGATCGTTATCGAGACGTTAGCACAGGCCGGCGTGCGGCTCAGCCGGCGGCGGCCACGTTCACCCAGCGGCCCTGCTTCGCGCTCTCCAGCACGGCGTCGCAGACCTTCTGCGTCTCGAGGGCGTCGGCGAACGTGGGGTGGGCGGGCTTTCCGTCGGCCAGGCCCTGGAGGAAGTCCGCCACCCCGTGCACGAACGAGTGCTCGTAGCCGATCTGGAGGCCCGGCACCCACCAGTGGTCCATGTACGGCATGTCGCCGTCGGAGACGTGGATCGAGCGCCAGCCCCGGACGTTGGACGAGTCGGCGTGGTCGAAGTACTCCAGCCGGTGCAGGTCCTCGAGGTCCCAGCGGATCGAGGCCTTCTCGCCGTTGATCTCGAAGGTGTAGAGGGCCTTGTGGCCGCGGGCGTAGCGGGTGGACTCGAAGGTGGCCAGGGAGCCGTTGGCGAAGCGCGCCAGGAAGGCGCAGGCGTCGTCGATGCCCACGGGCTCGACCTTGCCGGTCAGGTTGTGCTGGCGCTCCTTGACGAAGGTCTCGGTCATCGCCGTGACGCTGGCCACCGGACCGTTGTGCCAGATGGCCGTGTCGATGCAGTGGGCGAGGAGGTCCCCGGTCACCCCGCTTCCGGCCGCGGCCACGTCCAGCCGCCACAGCCCCTCGCCCCCCTGGGGCAGGTCGGGAGAGATCGTCCAGTCCTGAAGGAAGACCGCGCGGTAGTGGAAGATGCGTCCGAGCTTCCCCTCGTCGATGAGCTTCTTGGCCAGGGTCACCGCCGGAACCCGGCGGTAGTTGTACCAGACCATGTTCGGAACGCCCGCCTTCTCGACCGCCTCGACCATCTCGGCCCCTTCGGCGGAGTTCATGGCCAGGGGCTTCTCGCAGAGAACCGCCTTGCCCTTCTGGGCCGCGGCCACCGCGATCTCGCGGTGCAGGTTGTTCGGCAGGCAGATGTCCACGGCGTCGATGTCCTTCCGGTCGAGGAGCGTGCGCCAGTCGGTCTCCACCGACTCGTAGCCCCAGGTCTCGGCGAAGGCCCTGGTCCGGTCCCCCGTGCGTCCACACGCCGCCTTCAGGACCGGGCGGTGCTCGAGATCGAAGAAGTTGTTCACCTTGCGGTAGGCGTTCGAGTGAGCCCGGCCCATGAAGCCGTAGCCGATCATGCCGATGTTGAGTGGTTTGGTCATGCTTCGCTCCAACCGTGCGCGTCGCGCACGGAGATCATGGCCGCCAGGATCTCGTTCCACGTCTCGGGGTTGGTCAGCACGTCGTTCGGGAACATGCAGCCGTCCCAGCGAATGTGCCGGAATGCCCGGGTCAGCTCGCCGTCCTCGTTGCGCAGCCAGTGGCCGGCGTGCCTCGCGATGTCGAGCTTGCCGTTGGGGTCGTTCGGCTGGCAGTGGCGACCGGTCTTGTCGTGGGAGCCGGAGCCCTTGACCGTCGCGTCGTTCTGGGCGACGTCGAGGGCGTTCGTCCACGGGCGCAGCGACCTCGTGAGAGTGGCCAGGGCGCGGTCGAGCTCCTCGGGGTCGTCCCAGCTCCAGTCCTCCGGGAGGATCCGGTCCTCCGGCGCGTTGTACCCGAGCGTATAGAGAAGGGTGTGGGCCATGTCGGCGTGGAAGCCCAGGACGTCCTTTCGATCCACCTTCTCCAGCAGCTCGAGCATCTTCTTCCAGCTGTGCATGCCGCCCCAGCAGATCTCGCCCTCGGCCGCCAGCTGCTCGCCGTGGTCCGCGGCGATCGTGCAGGCCTCGCGGAAGGTGGCGGCGATCTTGTCGGTGTTGGCCGCGGGATCCTGGGCCCAGGTCGCCGGATCGACCGCCGAGTCGATCCGCACCACGCCGTCGGGCCGCACCCCCAGCTCCTTGAAGCGGACCGCCATCCGGCAGCTCTTGCGGACCTGCTCCAGGAAGCGCTGGCGCTCCTCCGGGCTCCCCATCGCCGACCCGCCTCCGGCGGGCGGCCAGATCGGGGCCGCCAGCGTCCCGATCACCAGGTTCCGGGCCTGGACCTTCTCCACCACCCGCTTCAGGTCGTCGTCGGAGGCGTCGATGTCCACGTGGGGCGCGACCTGCATCAGGTCCACGCCGTCGAAGTGGACACCGCCCACCTCGGCACCCGCGGTCAGGTCGAGCATCTGGTCCAGGTCGAGGGCCGGCTCGGAGTCCGGCCCCTTCCCCACCACACCGGACCAGATGGCGTTGTGCAGCTTCGGAAACTCATGGGACTTGGCTTCGCTCATCGCAGCTCCCTCACTTGATTCGACAGAAGCGTCGTCGCTGTCGGGCTACCCCTCGGACTCGCCGGACTCGTCGGCTGCCGATGCGGCGCCCAGGACCTCCATCTCGAAGTTGCGGTAGGAGACCTCGGCCGGCGGTCCCCGGTGGACCTGCAGGCCGATGATCCCGTCGAGCGCGATCTCCGGGTCGGTCTCCGTGTAGTCGACCGTCTGATAGCCGTTGATCCAGATCTGGATGCGCGGCCCCTCGGCGCGGATGCGGTAGTCGTTCCAGTCGCCGGGACGGAACACCTTCGCCAGCCCATCCTGGTCCGGCACCGCCAGCAGCTCGGCGCGGCGCGCTTCGTCGTACAGGGCGCCCCAGATGTTCTGCGGCGGGTCGCCGCCGAGGAGGCCGATGTCCGCCTGGTAGCCAACCACCTCGGCACTGTCCGGGGTGCGGCGAGACCGGAACTGGATGCCGCCGTTCGCGTCCTCCCGGGACGTCCGGGCCTGGAGACGCAGCTCGAAGTCGCCGTACTCCGCGGTCGTGCAGAGGAACTCGTTGCGTTCGATGTCGTCGCTCAGGGTGCCGGCGACCACGGCACCGTCCTCGACGCGGAAGAGCTCCGGGTTCCCCTCCCAGCCCGCGAGGCTCTCGCCGTCGAAGAACGGGACGACGGACTCGGCTCGCTCCTCGCCGAGCGGCTCGCTGGCCGGAGGAGCTTCGCTCGCGGGAGGAGCCGCACAGCCGAGAGCGAGACATGCGGGGGCGACGACGAGTAGGGAGAGAATCCTGGGCAAGACGCTCATGGGCGACCTCCTGCGCACGTGCCATCGACGCGCCGCCGCGTCGGGCTGATTCCGACCGTGCCGGGCGATTCTATTCCAGGGCGGCCCCTCGTCGCGACCGCAAGCTCAAGGGGGCGCCTCGGGGCCCGCGCGGAGAGGCCTCGGCATCGGTCCACCGTTCGGGAGGCACCCGGCTCCTGGCGCCGGGCCCCGTGTGCCAGGGGCGGGGCTACAATGTGCACCGCAGCCGTGGGGCTCCCACCTCAGGTGGATCGCGGGCTCATGACGACGGGGACGCCAGTCCCTGCGGAAGGGGAGCGCAATGACACACGAACCGCCGCACACGGAAGCGGCCGGGCGAGCGATCCGGAACGGGCGCATCCGCCAGTCGCTGGCCCTGTGGTGTCTCGACGCCACCGAGTGGGGTTGGGACCTCGAACGCGTCTGCCGGCTGGCCCGTGACCTGGGCTGTCCGAGCGTCGAGCTGGTCCCGCCCGAGAGCTGGGCCACCCTGCGTGAGCACGGGCTCGAGTGCGCCCTCGCCTACAACGGCATGCCCGATCCCGCCTTCGCCAGGGGGCTGAACAACACCGCTCACCACGAGGAGATCTTTGCCTGCACCCGTGAGGCGATCGATCAGAGCGCCGATTTCGGGGTCCCGAACGTCCTCGCGTTCACCGGCTACAAGTGGCGCGATCCGATGGATCCCACGAGCGGCGAGATCCCCCTCGCGGAGGGGGCGGACAGCTGTGTGGCGGGCCTGAAGGTCCTGGCGAGCCAGGCAGAGGCCCGGGGCGTGACCCTTTGCCTCGAGATGCTCAACACCCGCGACGACTCCCACCCCATGAAGGGGCACCCGGGATACCAGGGTGACGACCTCGACTACTGCGCGGAGATCGTCCGCCGCGTGGGCTCCCCGCGCGTCAAGCTGCTCTTCGACGTCTACCACGTCCAGGTGATGAACGGGGACGTCATCCGGCGCCTGCGCCGGCACCGCGATCTGCTCGGTCACGTTCACGTCGCCGGCAACCCGGGGCGCGGAGAGCTGGACGACAGCCAGGAGATCAACTACCCGGCGGTCATGAAGACGCTGCTGGACGTCGGCTACACCGGCTACGTCGGCCATGAGTTCATCCCGACCCGCGATCCCGAGCGAGGGTTCGCCGAGGCCGTCGCCCTCTGCGACGTGTAGCCGTCCGCAGCGAGAGTCGGACCGCATCGAGGCTGGAGGCTCCTGGGCTGCTCGCGGTCGCTGGGCCGGGACAGGGGCGAGCCGACGAGGTTGACGTATCCCTTTCGGCGGGCGTAGTGTGCGCAGGTCGGCCTGGGCGAGCCGAACGGAGACGGCCCGGCACCCGAACGCGGCGAGAGGAGCGTAGCCCCGTGACACGCCCCCCGAAATGGCCGCCGGGGCCGCCGTGGCCGCCACGGCTGCGCTCGGGGCGGACGAATCGCCTGTCGCGTCTTTACAGGGAGACAACGCCAAAATGTCCACCAAGCCCAAAGTGACCGAAATGCCCCTCGAGCCGGTTTCGCGTCCGAGTGCCGGGCCCACGCGGCGGGCCTTCCTGGGGCAGTCCCTCGTCGCCGCAGGCGGCCTGGTCTTCCCCCAGATCGTTCCCGCCTCTGCCCTGGGCCGCGACGGCGCGGTCGCCCCCAGCGAGCGGATCGTCCTGGCGGGCATCGGCCTAGGCTCGCGGGGCACCTATGACCTGACCGTGATGCTCCCGGAGAAGGACGTGCAGTTCGTCGCCATCTGCGACGTGCGGCGCATCCAACGGGAGGCCATCAAGAAGATGGTCGACGAGCACTACGGGAACGACGATTGCGTGATGTATCGGGACTTCTTCGAGCTGCTCGATCGCCCCGACGTCGACGCCGTTCTGATCGCGACCGGAGATCGCTGGCACGCCCTGGCCTCGATCCTGTCGATGAGGGCGGGCAAGGACGTCTACAGCGAGAAGCCCTGCGCGATGACGATCGCCGAGGCCCAGGCCCTGGCCGACGCCGCTCATCGCTACGCGCGGGTGTTCCAGGTCGGGACCCAGCGGCGCAGCCTGGCCAACTTCCAGTACGCCGCCTACCTGGCCCACAGCGGAAAGCTCGGCAACCTCCACACCCTCCATGCCTCGGTCTACACCCCGAGTCGGACCTACGAGTGGCTCCCGGCGGAGCCGGAGCCAAAGGTCGAGGAGCTCGACTGGGACCGCTGGCTGGGGCCGTGCCCCTGGCGCCCCTACAACCACGAGTACGTCACGGGCTGGCGCGGCCACTACGACTTCGAGGCCGCCGCCAACTTCACGGATTGGGGCGCGCACACCGTGGATCTGTGCCAGTGGGCCAACCAGTCGGACGACACCACGCCCATCGAGTGGGTCGCCGACGAGAAGGCGATCACCGGGACCTACGCCAACGGGGTCAAGGTGGTGTGCGACTTCCTCCCCACTCCGTTCGGCGATCGGTCCCCGCATTTCACGACGTCCACCGGAACCTGCCCCGTTCGTTTCGAGGGCGACGAGGGCTGGGTCGAGACGGGTGACGACGGCGAGGTCCTGCTCTCGGAGAACCTGGTCAAGTCACTGGGAAGACAGTTCGTCAAACCCGGCACCAGCGCCAAGGGACACGGACGGAACTTCTTCGACTGCGTCAAGTCCCGAGCGCGGACGGCCTGCAACGAGGACGTCATGCGCCGCTCCCACATCTCCTGCTTCGCGGCCGAGCTCGCCTGGGAGCTGGACCGGAAGATGACCTTCGACCCGGTCACCGAGACGTTCGTCGACGACGAGGAAGCCAACCGCCGCATCCGCCGTGCCACGCGTCCCCCCTGGTCCTTCGATGTCTAGCGGCCTGAGCACCAAACCAGCAAACCCAAGGAGCCCCTCCCGGGCAAGCGCCATGAAGAAGAACTCTCTACTTGCCGTAGGCCTGGCCGGCGGCTTCTGGCTGGCCCTCCCCGCGACGACGGTCGCCGCCCCGGAGACCACCCAGGAGCTGGTCGGAGTTCTCGAGTCCGATGCCTCCTTGGACGAGAAGGCGATCGCCTGTCGCAAGCTGGGCGAGTTTGGCACGGCCGAGGCGGTGCCCGCCCTGGCCAGCCTCCTCGGGGACGAGGTGCTCTCCACGTACGCCCGAGCGGGCCTGGAGCGCATCCCGGATCCCAGCGCCGCCGCCGCACTGCGTTCGGCCCTCCAGACCACCGAGGGGGTGCTCCTGGCCGGCGTGATCGACTCGCTGGGCGTCCTCGAGGACGAGAAGGCGGTCTCCGCGCTCGGCGAGCTCGCCGGTCACGACGACGCCGTGGTGAGCGATGCCGCCCTGCGGGCGCTGGGTCGGGTGGCGAACCCCGAGGCCGTTGAGGTCGTGAAGACGGCGCTGGCCTCGGGACGGGTGGGCGCGGCCGCCGCCTGCCTGCTCGCGGCCGAGCAGGAGCGGGCACGGGGCCACCGGGACGTGGCGATCGCCCTGTACGACGCGGTGAGGTCCGCGGACGTCTCCCGCGCCTCTCGCATGGGGGCCATCCGCGGCGCGATCGTCACTCGCGACTCGGTGCCCTTCCTCGTGGAGCAGCTGAAATCGGACGACGCCGCCACCCGTGCCGTGGCGCTGACGACCGTTCGCGAGATGCCGTCCGCCGAGCTTGCCGACTCCCTGCACACCCTCTTGGCGTCCGCGGCACCAGACCTTCGAATCCAGCTGATCACGGCGCTCCGCGATTGCCACAACGCCGATTCGTTCGGAGTCGTCCGCTCGCAGCTCGAAAGTGACACGCAGGCGATCCGCGTGGCGGCGTTGGGTGCGGTGAGCTCCGTGGGCAGTGGTTCGGAGCTGGCCACGACCTTGCTCGACGTGGTGCAGAGCCGCCGATCACCACAGGAGAGGCAGACGGCCATGGAGTTGCTCGCGCGAATGGAAGGTGGGCAGGACGTGGACCGCGTGATCCTGGATCGTCTTCGGGAGATGGCGGCGGTGGATGCGCGAATCGACGTGATGCGCATCGTGGGAGATCGGCAGGCCCCGAGTGCCGTCGGCGATCTGCTCGGCCAGGCTGGCGATGAGAACCCGAAGGTCCGCGTTGCCGCCCTCCGCTCGATGAGGCGCCTGGTCGGTCCGAACGAGGTGACGGCGCTGATCGACCTGACCAGGGCCGAGCAGGACGACTCGGCCAGACTGGCCGCCATCAGCGCCCTGGTCAGCGCTTGCGGTGACGACGCGGCCTCGGGGGGGCTGGTCCTGACCGAGCTCGATCAGGCCTCCGACCCGGCGCAGAGGGACGCCTGGATCCGCGTGCTGACCGCCACCGGCTACCCGAAGGCGCTCCCCACCATCCTCGAGGGCCTGAAGAGCCCGGACCAGGACGTTGTGGCCGCCACCATCACGCACTTGAGCCGATGGCCCGATCCCACGCCGATCGATGCGCTCCTTCCCCTCGTGGGGACCGAGGTGGACTCTCCGGTCCAGCGCCGGGCCGTCTCCGCGGCGATCCAGCTGACCACGACCGCCGCCGATCACGGGCAGCGCCCGGATGACGTTCTGACGGAGTGGTTCGGACAGGCCAACGCCGCGGTCGTGACGGTCGCGGAGAAGCGTCAGCTCATCTCCGGCCTGGCTCGGGTGCACACCCTCGGCAGCCTTCTCCTGCTCGAACCGTACCTGAAGGACCCGGAGGTGAAGACCGAAGCGGTCTACGCCCTGCTGTCCATCGGCTCCCCCCTGGTCAAGGCCGGGCAGCATGCGGCGGTCGCGAAGGCGCTGCCAGAGGCCTCCGCGATCGAAGACCCAGAGCTGACGTGGAGAGTCGCGAGGCTCAGACGGCAGGTCGAAGAGGCGGCATCGCCCCAGTAGACAGCCGACGTCCCGAATCGAATCCGTCCGCGTGAGCCCGAGACATCGACTCGTCGATCTTCGGTGGGATCGCACCCGACGGCCTCGTCGAGCACGTGCTCGTCTCCTAGACGAAGTCGGCCCGCACCTCACCGCAGCTCGTGAAGCAGCTCCGCACCACCGAGCCGCGGGGCACGTCCACCAGTCGGACGGGGGCTCCCGGTATCACCAGGTCTCCGGCCTTCAGGACCTCCCCGCGTGCGACCAGCTTCTCAGCGAGCCAGGCCAGGGAGTTCAGGGGACTCCCCATGGTCTCGGCCGAGATTCCGGAAGCCTTCAGCTCGCCATCGACGAACAAGCCGACCCCTTCCATCTCGAGATCGAGGTCCTCGGGATTCGTCCTGCGTGCGCCGACCACGAGCGCGGCATGCAGGGCGTTGCCGGCAATCAGCTCCTGGGTCGTCGGCTCTCCGTACAGGAAGCGGAAGTTGTGGACTTCCATGCCCGGAGAAACGAACTCGATGGCCGCGCGCGCCTCTTCCCGGTCTCGAAAGGGCGCGGTCACGTCCCTGCCGATCCCGAAGACGAGCTCCGCCTCCACCGCGCAGCCCACGAAGTCCCCCCACGACAGGCGGGTGTCTCCAAAGTGCACGTGGGGATGCAGGAGACGGGCCGTCACCGGCTCGCCCAACCGGAACTGCTCCCGAATCGGACGGCTGGTGCAGCCCACCTTGAAGCCGACGGCCTTCTTGCCCTGATGGATCCACCGTCTCACGAGGCGGGATTGGATCTCATAGGCCTGGTCCAGGGTCAAGGCCGAGATGGGAAGCTCCCCCTTGCGCTCGAACCGCTTCGTCTGGGAGAAGCCCAGGAGCTCATTCACGAAGCCGTCGAGGGAGACATCCGGTCGGCCACTGGCCCCGGCTCGAGCCTGGTTCATACCATCGGCTGGCCGCGCCTGCACAGCTGAATGGACAAGCCCCAGGGGTCTTTCAGCATCTTGAGGTGCGAGCCGTCCGCCAGCCGTACATCGTCCACCTCGCGTGCGCCGGCGGCGGTCAACCGCGCGCCATCACTTGCCGGGTCCTCCGAGACGAAGGCCAGATGCAGCAGCAAGGGATGCATGGCGGAATAGGCGGGCACCTGATCTGCCGGGTTGCAGTAGATCTCGATCATCATGCGGCCACTGCCGTCGGCCAGGAAATGGGTGTGGGGAGGTTCGTCCTGCTTGCGCCTGACGTTGAAACCCAGGTGCTCGCAATACCAGGCGGCCATGGCGGGCGGGTCCGACACGTTGAAGGCGACGTGTTCAATGCGCACAGATCACCGGCGGTTCGTCAGTCGGTCCTGAGGCCACAGCGTACCACGCGGCGCATGCGTGCATCGACGCACAAGGACGGGCCAGGCCATCGGAGAGGTCTCACCGGCCGCCTTCCCCCGCCCTCCGCGACTGCGCCCCGGTGGTCTCGGCGGCCTAGCCCTTCGTCAGCTTCTCGAAGCGGGGGTTCTCGTGGAGCGGCTCGGAGTCGGGGTCGATTCGCGTCCAGCCGCGGGTGGGGGGCCGGGGGCCTCCAGCACGCGCTCCAGGATGTCGAGCGCCTCGTCGTCGTTCCCCAGATGGACGTGGATCCACATCAGGTTCTCCAGGAAGACGGGGCCGTAGAGGGCGTCCTTGTCCACCGGCGCCAGCGCCACCGCCCGCTCGCCCTCCCGGACCGCTTCGTCCTTGCGACCGAGGTGTGCCAGCGCCAGGCCCAGGGAGGCGTGCAGGGACGGATCGTCCGGGGCCGCCTCGAGCTGCCGGCCGAGCTCCTGCCGCACCTGCTCCCAGAGCCTTCCGCGGACGACGAAGCCTCATGTAGACGTCCCCGAGCGCGAGGCTGACCCGGAACGAGCGTGGATCGAGCACCTGCGCGCGGCCGAGCGGCTCCAGGGCGTCCTCGAGGCGGCCCTGCTCCATCAGCGCGAGCCCCAGCCCGCGGAGCAGGTCGACGTTGCCGGGGGCCACGTGGATCCCCTCCCGGGACTCCTCGGCCGCCCCCGCGAGATCTCACTCGACGAGTCGGCGGAAGTACCCGAGCGCGTAGTGCGACTCGGGCCGCTCCGGAGCGAGCGCCAGCGCCCGCTCCGCCGCGTTCCCTCGGTAACGCCCCACGGAGTCTTCTTCTCCATCCCAGTGTTCGGCGGGTGCGACCGGACAGGTCGTGAGGAGGGGACGATGACCGGGGTTTCCAGAGTGCTGTGCTTCCTGGTGATGGCAGGCGTCCTCCAGGGGGGGCAGGGGTTCGCGGACGAGACAGGACCACGCAGCAATCCGCATCGCGTCCGGGTGACCGCACCGGGATTCGCACACAAGCCCATCGTCGGCACTCTGCTCGCGATCGACGACGAGACGATCACGATTCGGCGTCCTGGCGCCGACGACGTCGCCGTGCCGGCCCAGGCGGTCACTCGATTCGAGGTCCGTCGACCGGCGAGTGGGAGACGCAAGGGCGCCGGGATTGGCGGCCTCACGGGCCTTGCCGCCGGGGCCGTCCTCGGGTTTGCCGCGGGCGAGGACTGCGGGGCACCCAACGCCCCCAGCCTCGTGTGCTTCGACCGGGGAACCACTGCGCTTGCCGCAGGCCTGACCGGCGGGCTCATCGGCGCCGCGATCGGCGCGATCGTCGCTCCAAGAGAGAGGTGGCACGCCGTCGCCCCCGAGAGCGTGAGAGTCGGCATCAGCCCGGTCCTGGGACGCCATCGCAGGATCGGGATGCTCGTGACGGTCAGTTTCTGAGTGGTCTTCGAGAAGGTCAAGTTCCACGGACAGCACAGCTGTCATTGCGAGCCATGGCTATGCGGCGCGGATCGACAAGAACGGGAAGCAGACCGCCACACAGGGCCAGCGTCTGAGCATCTTCATCCAGAGTGTCTTCATGAAGAAGCCGGAGGAATGGACCTTGATCGCGGAGATGGCCATCGGGGCAAGGATGCGCCCGAACGGCTGGGGCAGGGCGTGAGAGACTGAGGCGTCGGCTCGTGCCCGATCACCGGGCCCCCGCGCAGCCCAAACGGCGGGGGGAGGAAACGCTGTGCCGCAGTGCCAGCTTCGAGCCTGAAGGTCGCCAACCGGCGGCGGCAGGTCGCCGCCCCTCATATGATCCAGGGAGGCCAGAGGATGAGCAACGTCGTCCACACCAGCCGCATCGAGATCCGGAAGCACGCCGGACCGCACCGGACCGCACGTGTCGAGGGCTTCGACGAGCCCTTCAACTTCGGCATTCACGGCGGGATCAAGAGCTTCTACCAGGACAAGTACGGGACCAGGATGCCCGACGTCGAGCACCCCGCAACGCTCGACTACATGATCGCCGCCGTGGCCGGTTGACTGACCGGCACCCTCGGGAGCGCGCTGGAGGCGCGCGGCGTGACATCGGCAGAAAACCTCAAGGCGGCGGTGGAAGGAGACATCGAGGCCATCGACGGAGTCCTTCGCATCACCCGGATTCGGCTCCGGTATAGGGCCACGATTCCAGAGGGCACCCGAGAGTCGGTCGAGCGGGCCCTCGCGGTCTACGCGGACGGTTGCCCCGCCTACCAATCAGTCAAGGGCTGTATCGCAGTGAGCTGGGAGGCCGAGTTCACCGAGGCGGCCTGAGGGAAACCCATGGGAGTCTCGGTCCCGAAGGGCCCTTCAAGGGTGATCCGGGCACGGAGGAGTGGTAGGCCGGGGCGTCACCACTCCGTGCTAGGCTGAGGCGTTCACCGAGACAAGGAGAGTATCGTGATCAAAGCCTACGCGGCTCAGACGGCCGGAGGCCGACTGGAGCCCTTCGAGTACGACCCGGGAGCGCTCGGCCCGGAGCAAGTGGAGATCGACGTGCAGGCGTGCGGGGTCTGCCACTCGGACCTGTCGATGTGGCAGAACCACTGGCAGATCGCCTCCTATCCCTTCGTGCCCGGACACGAGGTGGTGGGCCGGGTGGCCGAGGTCGGCGACCGCGTGCAGAACGTGAAGGTCGGCGACACGGTGGGGCTGGGCTGGTTCTCGGGCAGCTGCATGACCTGCGACCACTGCATGTCCGGGGACCACAACGTGTGCGCCTCCAACGAGCAGACCATCGTCGGCCGTCACGGGGGCTTTGCCGACAAGGTGCGCTGCAAGGCGGAGTGGGCGACCCCGCTACCCGACGGAGTCGACACCCGGAAGGCGGGACCGCTCTTCTGCGGAGGCATCACCGTCTTCAACCCCATCGTGCAGTCCGGGGTGCAGCCCACCGACCGGGTGGGGGTGATCGGCATCGGCGGCCTGGGGCACATGGCCCTGCAGTTCCTGCGCGCCTGGGGCTGCGAGGTCACGGCCTTCACCTCCAGCGACTCCAAGCGTGAGCAGGCCCTGAAGATGGGCGCCCACAACGTCGTCAGCTCGAGGGACGGCTCCCAGCTGGACGCCATCGCGGGCTCGTTGAGCTTCATCCTGTCGACGGTCAACGTGGACCTCGACTGGGACCGCTACTTTGCCGCCCTGGGGCCCCGCGGACGCCTGCACACCGTGGGCGTGATCCCCTCGCCGGTGCCGGTGTCCGCCTTCCCGATCATCGCGGGCCAGAAGAGCCTCTCGGGATCGCCGCTGGGCTCGCCGGCCACGACCCGGAAGATGCTCGAGTTCTGCGCCCGCCACGGGATCGAGGCCGTCACCGAGCACTTCCCCATGAGCCAGGCCAACGAGGCCTTCGCCCATCTGGCCGCCGGCAAGGCCCGCTACCGGGTGGTGCTGGACAACGCCTGAGGCCGAGACCGCTCGCCCGGAGCTCTGCTCAAGCCCCGCCGATCTCCGTCGCCCGACCGCGGCGCCGTCGTTGCGGCAAGGGAGGGGGAGGGTCCACTCGCGGCGCACGGAGGGGGGCGACTGCGGCTCGATCGGCCGGCAGGCCCGCTCCTGGGGTCAGCGATCGCCGCCCCTCCGCGTCAGCCGGATGGCCATTCCCGGTTTGCCCGGCAACGCGATCGCCCGGCCGTTCGCGTCGATGAAGTGGTAGTCGTCCTGCCTCTTCGTCACGAACTCACCCTCCACGGGGGTGATCGTCATCTCCCACGTATCGATCACCTCGGCCGCGAACCGCATGCCGTCTGACACGCCGTTCTTGTAGAGTCGGAAGCTCCAGCTCCGCGGCGCCTCTCGCCCCAGGTAGATCAGGTAGTAGTCGCCGGGCCGGCCGGCCACGGTCACGTCCTGCCACTTGTCGATGGGATCGATGCCGTCCGCCGGTCCCGCCTCCAGGATCTGCCGAAGGAAGGCGAGGCGGGGCGCGCTGGTGCCGCCGAGCTTCCCGCCGAAGGAGGTCCAGGTGTCTTCGACCTGGGTGAAGAAGTAGTCGCCGTGGCCGACGTACGTGCCCGCGACGGTGCCGCACCAGAACCGGTGGACCATCTCCGGCCCCGAGAGATTGCCCCACCGGTACCGGCTGTCTCCCTCGTACTTCACCTCGTCGTAGACCACCGGCTTGCGGTAGACATCCCGGTAGATCTGCGCGCGGCCGGGATCCTCCACGGCGGCGCCGTTCTGGATGCTCGCGTGCGTGACCCAGGCCTGGTTGTGGTCGTAGATGAGCGTGCCGTTGTGAATCGAGCGCAGACGGCCGTGGGGATCCGCCTCCTGCACCAGCCGCCCCAGAAAGTCCCAGTCGGCTTCCGTCTTGGTGCGCAGGAAGTCGTACTCGTTGGCGAGCGACCACCAGACATTCCGGAAGGCCCCGAACCGGGCGACGACGTACCGGACGTAGCGTTCGTCTGCCGCCCGATCCATGCTCTCGAAGCCCCACCTGCCATAGGGATTGAACAGGATCACGTCGGCCTCGACGCCGAGGTCCCGCAGCTGGGCGATGCGTTTCTCGTAGTGGCGAAAGAACTCCGGGTCGAAGCGTGTGAAGTCCCAGTCACGCGGCGGAGTGCCCACGAAGGGCCAGCGCGGCGGTGCGAACTCGCGCCTGTAGGCGGTCGGCTGCTGCGTGACGAGCATCCGGGCCTTGTTGAACGGGGCCGCCGCCAACGTGCGCAGGGTCTCCTCCTGGACCACCTCCGGCGCGTCGATCCAGTTGTAGATCGTCGTGCCGATCAGCTTGAACGGCGTGCCGTCGGCATGGGCGAAGTGGAAGGTGTCGTGCACGCGCACCGGACCGTGGTTCCCGGCGGACGCCGGCGTCACGGCAAAACTCCCGACCTTGCCCGTCAGCTCCCACCGGTTGCTCCTCGTCTCGTACCGCCAGGTGCCCACGGTGTCCGGGCTGAAACGCACCCGGTACACGCCCTCGCCATCGTAGAAGCCGGCGACGTCGACCGAGCGCGCGCCGTCCGTGAACACGGCGGAGAGACGTACGTCCACGAAGGGGTTGCCCTCGGCGGGTCCCTCGAGCTCCAGCTCGAACACGCCCCAGCGTTCGGCCGAGCGGCCAAGCTCGGCCGCGGCGGCGCACGCCCCCAGGGCAAGGCCGAGCAGCAGGGCGCGAGACAGTGCGCTGATGACGTGCAGGATCGAGAAGGGCCCGAAATGGCTCGTCGAGTACATGCGCTGCCTCTCTCCGATCGTCACCCCACGGGGGTCATTCGGCCCCCGCTCCGACCATCAGCCCGACCGGACGGCCAACGCCGGGGATCCTACCCCACCCTGCGCTGTCGCCCCAGTTGCACGATGGGTCCTCACGAGGCAAGAATGCGCGGGATGTCCCCAGCGAGCCGATTCGACTTCCTGGCACCCCTTCCAGCTGCGGCCCCACCAGCCGTCCGCCCCTGATCGTGACCTCCTCCATCGGCTTCGTGAGGGTGCTCACCCCGGTCCTCCTCTGGGGCAGCCTCCTCGCCTCCATGACCCAGGCGACCCCGCTTCAGGACCCGCTGCAGACCGGGAGACCGAGCGGACAGCAGACCGACGCGAACGGCGGCCGTCACCCGGACCGCCGACCCCATCACCATCGACGGCGTGCTGGACGAGCCGATCTGGAGCGCCACGCCGACCATCGGCGACCTGATTCAGCGACAGCCGAATCCCGGGACCGTCCCCGTCGGAGAGAACGGAGGTCCGCCTGCTCTACGACGACGGGCACCTCTACATCGGGGTGATGGCCTACGACTCCGAGCCCAACCGCGTCATCGGGACCCAGATGGCCCGGGACGCCAGGCTGATGTCGGACGATCGCATCGAGATCCTCCTCGACACCTTTCGCGACCAGCGCAGCGCCTTCTACTTCGCCACCAACCCGGCCGGCGCGCTGGTGGACGGCCTCACCTTCGCCAACGGCGAGCTGAACACCGACTGGGACGCCATCTGGCACGTGCGCACCCGGCGCACGGACGAGGGGTGGGTCGCGGAGTTCGCGATCCCCTTCAAGAGCCTGAGCTTCCCCGCCGACAGCAGCGTCTGGGGGTTCAACTTCTCGAGGAACATCTACCGCAAGCTGGAGGACATCCGGTGGTCCGGGGCCCGGCTGCAGACGGAGTTCCTCCAGGTCTCCGAGGCCGGAGAGATCACGAACCTCGAGGGGCTGAGCCAGGGCATCGGTCTCGACGTGCGCCCCTTCGTCGCCGGCAACGCGCTGCATCTCGGCGAGACCGGCGAGGACGACCTCAGCGGCGAGCCGGGGCTCGACGTGTTCTACAGCATCACACCCAGCCTCAGGCTGACCGGCACCGTCAACACCGACTTCGGCGAGACCGAGGTCGACGAGCGGCAGATCAGCCTCGATCGCTTCTCGCTCTTCTTCCCCGAGAAGCGGGCGTTCTTCCTGGAGGACGCCGGGGTCTTCAGCTTCGCCAGCACCGGGCCCGAGCCGCCCGGCGGCATCCCGCCCGCGGGGGCCGACGTCTTCCCCTTCTTCAGCCGCCGCATCGGGCTGCTCGAACGGCGAGGAGGTGCCCCTGGACGTGGGCGCCAAGCTCACGGGGACGATCGGCCGGACCGACGTGGGCGTCCTGGCCGTCCGCACCGGCGAGCTGGAGGACGTGGTCGACCCCCAGAGACCTCATGGTCGCCCGGATGAAGTGGAACTTCTTCCAGCAGTCCTACGCCGGCGCCATCTTCACCGGGGGCGACCCCGCCTCGGACCTCTCGGCCCAGACCTACGGCCTGGACCTGCGGCTGACCACGTCCCGCTTCCTGGGCGGTGCAGCGCAACTTCGACGTGACGGCCTACGCCGCCAGGAGCGTGCGGGAGGGTCGCGCCGGCGACGACTGGTCCTACGGCTTCTCCGCGCGCTACCCCAACGACAAGTACGACGCCCAGGTGGTGCTCCGGGAGATCCAGGAGAACTTCGATCCCGCCCTCGGCTTCGTCCAGCGCTCCAACGTCCGCATGCTCCGCCTGGCCGCCAGCTACAACCCGCGGCCGAAGGACTTCCTGAACGTCCAGCAGATGTTCCACGACGTCTACTACACGCGCTTCACGCGCCTCGACAACGAGCGAGGTGGAGAGCTGGAACCTCTACGTGACGCTCCTCGACTGGCACTTCAAGTCCGGGGACAACATCCACGGCCTGCTCGACTTCAACCCCCGGTACGAGCAGCTCTTCGAGCCCTTCGAGATCTCTCCGGGCGTGATCCTGCCGCCGGGCGAGTACCGGTTCACACGGTTCCGGAGCAACCCGTTCAGCACCGCCGCGAAGCGCCGGCTCTCGGGCAGCTTCGGCTTCGCCTGGGGCAGACTTCTGGTCCGGGAAGGCCGAAGAGGTGCGAGGCTCGCTCACCTTCAAGCTCCCGCCCTGGCTCACGGTCATGGTCGAGCGGCAACAAGACCTTGGCCCGCCTGCCCGAGGGAGACTTCACCGCCACGATCCTCTCGTCGAGGGTCGACTACAGCGCGTCGCCCCGGCTCTCCCTCTCCACCCTGGTCCAGTACGACAACCGGTCGAAGAACCTGGGCTGGCAGACCCGCCTGCGCTGGACCCTGCAGCCCGGAAACGACCTCTTCTTCGCCTTCAACCAGGGCTGGATCCACGAGGAGGGCGACCTGCGGTTCAGGCCGCAGGACCGGAAGGTGTCCGCGAAGTTCCAGTACACGTTCCGCTTCTGAGCCACCCAGGAGCGGCCAATGGGGCCTGGGCCTAGTACGGAAGGGTCCTCGTGGTGAGCGAGAAGCGGATGGGGGCCACGGCGTAGGTCGGGACGGGCTCGCCGCTCCGCGTCGCCGGCGCGAACTTCGCCTTGCGGATGCACTCCAGGGCCGCCTCGTCCAGCGCCGGGATGGACTCGACGATCTCGGCGTCCTCGACCTTCCCCCGCTCGTCGATGAGGACCAGGACCCGGACGACTCCCGTGATCCGCCGCTGACGGGCCTTCTGGGGCAGCCGGGGAGGCTCCGTCTTGATCGGGCGGGGGCCCTCGTCGTAGGTGTCCCCGATCCCGGTGCGGACGCCGCGGATCACCAGCAGGTGGCGGGCCCTGTCCGCTGCAATCCTCACCGCCCGGTCCGGGTCTTCCGTGGTCAGGCGGTTGAGCGCTCTCCAGACCGGCTCGGGAACCCGACGCGCGCCGGCCAGCTGTGTGGCCGCCTCCGCCCGCACCTCGGGCGAAGACGACTCCAGCTCCTCGGCCAGCACCGAGACGGGGCGGCTCGGCGGGGGGGGTGTGATCGGCGTGGCGACCGCAGGGGGATCTTCTGGGGGTTCCGCCTGCTGCGGCCCCGCCCCGATGGCCGAGGCCGGCAGACACGCGACCAGGACGCACGCGACCGAGGCCCCGCTCCTCGAGCTTCCCTTCCTCATGCCCCTTCTCTTTGCCGGAGTGATGAGATCGGCCCAGCATAGCTCAGGGGGCGCGTCGTCGGCCAGGAGCGGCGGGCGCGGGCCCGCCCCCCCCAGCCTTGACCTTCATCCCGGCGTCGGGTCTACTGGCCCGGATCCATGGATCGTCGCCAGCTTTGCGCCCTCGGCGCCGGCCTCCTCTGCCTGTCTCTCCACCCCACCGCCCCGGCCCTGGCCCGCGAGCGGATCCCTCTGGACGCCGGGTGGAGCTTCCGGCTCGGTGACGCCGCCGGCGCCGCGCGCCCCGAGCTCGACGATTCCGCCTGGCGCGTCGTTGACGTGCCTCACGACTGGAGCATCGAGGGTACGACGAGCCCGGACCAGACCAGCGCGGGCGGAGGCGGCTTCTTCCCCACCGGGTTGGGCTGGTACCGGCGCGCGTTCCAGGCACCCGCCTCCTGGGACGGCCAGCGGGTCCTCGTGGAGTTCGACGGCGTGTACCGCAACGCGGAGGTCTGGATCAACGGCCACCCGCTCGGCCTCCACCCCTGCGGCTATACACCGTTCCATCACGACCTGACACCGCACCTGCGGCGAGGCGACCGGAACGTCCTCGCCGTCCGAGTGGACAACTCCTCCCAGCCCAACTCGCGGTGGTATTCCGGCTCGGGGATCTACCGGCACGTGCGCCTGGTCGTGGTCGACCCGGTTCACCTCGAGCCGGGCGGCGTTTTCCTGGCGACGACCGCGGCCTCCGCCGACTCCGCGACCGTCCAGGCCGAGCTGACGGTGCGCAACGAGCTCTCCACGGCTCGCGAGGTGACCGTCCGGGTGACCCTCCTCGGCCCCGAGGGGAGGCCCGTGGCGTCCGCGGCGGGGGCGGGTCGGATCGACCCCGGCGGGTCAACCCGCTCGGTGCTTGAGATCGAGATCGATCGCCCCCGACTGTGGTCCCCGGCGACGCCCGTGCTGTACCGCGCCGTCGTCCGGGCGTCCGTCGACGGGCGGATCGCCGACGACGTCGAGGTGCCGTTCGGGGTGCGCACCGTCACCGTGTCCGCGGACCGGGGATTCGAGCTCAACGGCCGCCCCCTCCTCCTGTTCGGCGGGAACGTCCACCACGACAACGGGCCCCTCGGCGCCGCCGCGTTCGACCGGGCGGAGGAGCGTCGAGTCGAGATCCTCGAGGCCGCGGGGTTCAACGCCATCCGCACCGCCCACAATCCGCCGTCCCCGGCGTTCCTCGACGCGTGCGACCGTCTCGGGCATGCTGGTGATCGACGAGGCCTTCGACGGCTGGGCGAGGCCCAAGCTCCCTCACGACTACTCCGAGCTCTTCGGAAAGTGGTGGCGCCGCGACCTGGAGGCCATGGTCCGCCGGGATCGAAACCACCCCTCGGTGGTCATGTGGAGCCTGGGCAACGAGGTGTACGAGCGGGGGACGCCGGAAGGCACGCAACTCGCGGGCGAGATGGCCGATCTGGTCCGTGGGTTGGACGACACCCGCCCCGTGACCGCGGGGATCAACGGCATGGGCGAGTCGGGGGTCTGGACGCAGCTCGATCCGCTCTTCGCTGCCCTGGACGTGGCTGGCTACAACTACGAGCGAGTTCGCTACTCCGACGATCACGCCCGCCTGCCGTCGCGCGTGATGTTCGGGGCCGAGTCCTTTCCGGCCGACGCGTTCGCCTCCTGGGCTGCGGTCCACGATCACCCGTGGGTCATCGGCGACTTCGTCTGGAGCGCCCTCGACTACCTGGGTGAGGCGGGCATCGGACAGGTCTTCCCTCCGGGCGAGCCCGCGGTCCCCCACTGGGAGGGGGTCCACTACCCCTGGCACGGCGCGGCCTGCGGGGACGTCGACCTCACCGGTTGGCGCCGGCCGGTCTCGCACTACCGCAACATCGTCTGGGACCGCGGCGAGACGCTCTACGCGGCCGTCCGGCAGCCGGCCCCCGATGGCGACCCGTGGACCCTCTCGAAGTGGTCCGTACCTCCGTCCTGGCCGAGCTGGACGTGGCCGGGTCGGGAGGGGCGCCCCCTGCAGGTCGATGTCTCCTCGCGCCACCCGGAGGTGCGTGTCTATCTCAACGGCACCCGGATCGGTGAGAAGCCCACCGACGAGGCCCACGAGCATACGGCCTCCTTCGCCGTGCCCTACGCCCCGGGGCGACTCCGGGCGGTGGGCGTCCGCGACGGTCGCGAGGTCGAAACCGTCGAGCTCGTGACCGCCGGCCCCGCCGCCCGGATCCGGCTGTCGCCCGACCGTCTCCAGATCCACGGCGACGGTCAGGACCTCTCCTTCGTCGTCGTCGAGATCGTGGACCGGGAGGGGCGGCTGCGCCCCGACGCGGACGTGCCGGTCCGCTACTCCATCGAGGGAGCCGGGACCCTCGCTGCCATCGGGAGCGGCGACCTGACGACGAAGGAGCCCTATGGCGCGAACCCGCGCCGCGCGTTCCACGGGCGCGCCCTCGTCGTCGTGCGGTCGACCCGCGAGCCCGGCTCCATCACGCTCCGGGCGGACGCCCCCGGGCTGGAGGGCTCGTCGGTCACCCTCCAGTCCGCCCCCTGAGTGTCCGTCAGTCCAGGAGGTCGAACGAGTGGCTGTACTTGACGGTGAAGGTCCGGTCCCGGAGCCCGATCCCGCCCCGCTCGGGATCCCGGTTCTCGTTGTAGACCACGAAGAGGCCGGTGTTGGCGGTCTGGAGCCAGCCCAGCCGAAGATTGGTGGACCAGTTCTCGATGACGCTGTTGTACTGGACCAGGGCCTGCACGTAGAGCCGTGTCGTGAAGGAGTATGAGAGGCGGACCTTGAGGAGGTCCGCGACGAAGCTTCCCCCAGGGAGATCCACGTCGTTGCGCACGTAGTCGACGTAGGCGTTGAAGGAATCGCCGACGCGCCCGCGAAGCCCCGTTTCCAGGGTGACCCGGTTCCCGCCGAAGAACCCTCCGAAGAACAGACGCGTCTCCAGGCTGAGCGGCGCTCCCTGATTGGTGATCCCCACGAGCTGGGCCTCGGTGAACTCGTAGCGGCCCGGCGGCACGAAGACCCCCGGGTAGATCTCGAACGCGGCGAGCACACCCTCGCGTCGAACGTTCATCCCCGTGTGCAGCTCCCAGCCCGATCGCCACTGCCAGTGGTTGTCCATGTGGAGCCGGCTCGACTCCTGGAACCCGTCGGGCTTCCAGTAGCCCTCGTAGGAGACGTGGGGGCGCAGCTCCAGAAGGCCGAGGAAGTCGTTCGGGCGGTACCGGTACAGGACGAGCGCCTCCGGCTTGCGGTAGGCGGTCCGCGCCAGGAAGCCGACCTCGGGGTTGAAGTCCTCCGCCACCTCGGTGTAGCCGGCGTCGAGCGTCCACCCCGGGGCGTCGAGGCCGGCCCTCAGATTGAAGGCGTGATCCGGTCCGCCGAGACCGGGGGTGTCCGTCTTCGCGACGTAGCCCTCGATCGCTCCGTACCGCCCGATCCCCCAGCGGGCGTCGGCCCCGAAGGTCAGGTTGCGGTCTCCCGAGGGCGACAGATCACCCGTTCCCTGTCGGTTGACGACGATCGCGCCCACGCGGGAGCGGTTGGGCAGCTCCCGCGACACGCGCGCCACCGCGAAGTTGTTGGCGGGGGTGACTCCGTCGAGGGAGCGGGTCTGCATGTTGAGGAGACCCAGGTTGAACCCGCCGGCCTTGCCCGAGAGCCGCGCTCCACCGAGGATCGGGACGACCTCGCCGCCGGGGCCGATTCCGATGCGGCGGCTGAAGAAGAGGTCGACCTCGTTGGGGGTGCCCGTGGTGAAGAAGCCCGCGTTCTCCAGGAAGAAGGGGCGCTTCTCGGGGTAGAAGAGGTTGAACCGGTCGAGATTGATCTGCTCCTCGTCCACCTCCACCTGGGCGAAGTCGGTGTTCACGGTGAGGTCGAGCACGAGGCTCGGAGTCACGCTCCACTTGAGATCACCCCCGAGCTCGGCATCGTTCGACTGTTCGAGGCCCGCCGCCGGGTTGTCCACGGTCTTGCCGAGGACGTACGGGAGGAGCTTCAGGTTGCGCTGCGGGGGTGGCTCGACCCCGAGGAGGGTCCCGGCCCGGGAGAGGCGGAGCAGGTTGTACTGCCGGGGGAGGGGCGCCCAGTAGGCCTGCTCGTTCCTCCGGCGGATGTTCCGCTGGAAGTTGAGCCCCCAGACCTGCGTGTCGTTGCCGTCGTAGCGGAGGGTCGAGAAGGGGATGGCGAACTCCGCGCTCCACCCGGACTCGTCGATGCCGGTCTCGACCCGCCAGGAGGCATCCCAGTTGGTGTTGAGGCCCCCGAGGGAGGACCCGAGGCCGCGCCCGCCCTCTCCCTCGTTCGTCACCTGCCCGTCGTACTCCAGGCCGGTGGGGTTGGTCCCGAAGACGAAGCCGTTCTGCCGGTCGCGGTAGGTATCGAGGATGATCTGGAAGCTGTCGGTCTCGGTGAGCGGCGAGTCGCGTCGGCTCTCGTTGACGATGATGCCCGAGGGGTCCTCGTCGCGGCAGACCACGCCGAAGTAGAGGGTGTCGCCGGTGTACACGATCCGCACCTCGGTGCGCTGCGAGGCTGGCGCGCCTTCGTCGGGCGCGGTCTGCCAGAACTCGGTGAGGGCAGGCACGGCGGCCCAGGCGGGGTCTCCGAGCACGTCTCCGTCGATCGCCGGGGCCTGGTCCGTGCGCACGGCCTCGGCCACGGGGGGCTCGAGCGGCGCCGACGCGGCGGAGAGCGAGGAGGCGACCGCGAGCAGGAGGAGGCCGCCACCCAGAGAGCCGACGCCTCCGATCTTCCCACCGTTCCCTTGCCCCATGGCTTCCCCCTGCTGTCCCTGGTGCCGACGCGTCCCGCCCCTGGTGTACCGAGCGGTCTCGCCCTGGTCAATTGGCTATTGGACCCCGAGAGCGGGCATCGGTTTGACCGCCGTTCGAAAAACTTTGTCACACGCCGAGACGTTGCGCAGGGCGTGACATCGGCGGTGCGACTCCGCGAGCGACGGAGGGCCGTGGCTCCCTGGCAAGCCGGGATAACCAACCAGCAGTGAGGAGATTCCGGGGGAGCCCGTCCGTCGAGACCGTTTCATCATGGGAAACGCCGAGATCTTCCTCCCTGCTGGCTTGAACGACTTGCGAGCTGGACGGAGAGTGAGGTTCCCAACCGCTCGGTGCAGGGCCCGGCGCCCACCGATGTCCCAGCCCTCAGGAGGTCAGAGTGAGACCACGCTGCTCGTCCCGATCCTGGAGTGCCCTTCTCCTTGCGGCCACCGCCCTCGTCGTCGGCGGCCCCGCATCCTTCGTCGCAGCCGGCCCTTCCGACGTGCCGGCGATCCTGCTCGGGGTCGCCTGGTACCCGGAGCAATGGCCCGAGACGGACTGGGAGAGAGACCTGACCCTGATGGAAGGGGCGGGCGTGCGGATGGTGCGCATCGGGGAGTTCGCGTGGCCCGGCGTTGCTGCTGGAGTACAAGCGCTTCGTGACCGGCCAGTGGCGGGGGTTCGTGGGAAGCCAGGTCGGGGCGATCCGCGAGCTCGCCGATCCCCGCCAGTTCATCACGACCAACCTGGGCGGCCTCGGGTGGGCGAACCGCTTCGACCGTCACCTGCTCTCCCGCGACCTCGACATGATCTCCTGGGACAACTACGTCGGTCAGGGACACCTCGAGCCCTACCGCAACGGCGCCACCCACGACCTGGTGTGGGGCTGGAGGCGGCGCAACTTCTGGGTCATGGAGATGCAGCCGGGCTCGGTGAACTGGGCCCCGATCAGCAACGCCCTCGACCGCGGTGAGACGCGGCGCATGGCCTGGCAGGCGATCGGGCACGGCGCCGATTGCGTCGCCTACTGGCAGTGGCGGAGCGCCCTCAATGGCCAGGAGCAGTACCACGGGACGATCGTGGGACCCGACGGCGAGCCGGTGCCCCTGTACGAGGAGATCCAGCAGGTGGGAAGGGAGTTCGCGGAGGCCTCGGGGGCCCTCGAGGGCACCTCACCCGTGTCGGAGGTGGCCCTTCTCCACGACTACGACAGCCGCTGGGCGATCGAGTTCCAGAGGCACCACCGCGACTACGACCCCATCGCGGTCCTCCTCGACTACTACCGCCCGCTGCGGGACGCCGTCCAGTCGGTGGCCATCGTCAGCCCCCGCGAGCCGCTCGAGTCGAATCGGCTGGTGGTGGCTCCGTGGCTGAACGTGCTTCCCGAGGAACTGGGACGGCACCTGCTCGACTACGTGAGGGCAGGAGGACACCTCGTCCTGGGACCGCGCTCCGGGATGAAGGACGAGTGGAACGCCCTCCACCCCCGGAGGCAGCCCGGTCCACTCGCGGGCCCCCTCGGGGGCCGGGTCGAGCAGTACTACGCTTTGCTCGACGAGGTCCCGGTCTCCGGGGCCTGGGGGAGCGGCCGGGTGTCGATCTGGGCCGAGCGGCTGTCCGCCCCGGCGCCGGGGACGGAGATCCTGATGCGCTACGGGACGAGCAACGGATGGCTCGACGGCCAGCCCGCCGTCCTTCGCCGGCGCATCGGGAAGGGGAGCCTCACCTACGTGGGCGGGCTGCTGGACGAGACCCTCACACGAGCCGCGGTGCGCTCGTGGGTCCAGGAGAGCGGGGTGCGGCCCGCCCTGGGACCGGTTCCGGCGGGCGTGGAGGTCTGCCGCCGCGCCGGCCGCGGCCGCGACGTGTTCGTGCTGCTGAATCACGGTCGGGACCCGGTGTCGGTCGAGCTGCCGCGGCCCATGCGCGACGTCCTGGGCGAGGGGGCCGTCACCCGTGAGGTGCACCTGCCGGTCGAGGGGATCGGCGTGCTCGCCGATACCGGGCCTGCGGAGCTTCGGTCCGGTGTGGAGGTGGGAGAGGACACCGCGCCAGCTACAGAGACCCCCGTGGAGCGATCCATCTCACGGCCTGGCCGGTGATCTCGGCGATGCGGTCGAAGTCGGCGTCATAGTGCAGGACCGTCGCGCCCGCAGCCTCCGCGGCCGAGGCAATGATCAGGTCCGCGATCTTCACGCTCCGATGGTTTAGGCCCCCCACATGCGCCAGACGTCTTTGTACCTGGAGAGCTCGCTCGAAGGTGGACGCGTCGCTCTGAATGGCTCGAAGAGCGGCCAGCTCCTCGGCGAGCGCGTCGTAGTCCTTCGCGGACCGGGCCGACCAGAGAATCTCCAGGCGCACCTGATCGCACACTCCGAGCTCATCCGCCTCAAGATGCCGTCGCCACACCCGGGCCACGTCGGGGCTCGTGGAATGGTGCCAGGCGCTGGTGTCGACGCAGAACAACGTCATCGCGTGGGGCGGCTCTCGGCGAAGAGGGCCGGAGAGCGGTCCACGCCGGTCCCCGCTTCGATACGCTCGGCGAGTCGATCGCGGAGATGCCGCCGGATGGCCTCCCGAAACGCCTTCTCCACCGTGTCCTTCACACCCGTCGTGCCGAGCGCCCCCTGCGCCTGACGCAGCAGCGCATCATCGATCTCTACCGTCGTGCGCCTCAGCATCTCCGTATTGTACATACTATTGGGACTCACATCTATGCCTACAGATGCCAATCGCAGCCACGGAGTGCTCTCGAGGTGACGCGACATCCAGCCCACTCACCTGGCGCGAGCGACGCACCCGCCCCCACGGCCGGATCGCCGAGAAGCCCTGCGCTTGACGGAGCGCCCGGTCTGGGTAGAGAGTCTCTCTCCGTGCCCGTCGCGAAGAACAACCGGGTCGGGTGGACGCGTGATCTGGGGCGCGCGCTCGTCCTTCTCGGCCTCGCGAGCCCCCTGCTGCCGGCCCAGGACCTCTCGGGAGAGCTGCGACAGTGGCACGACGTCGTGCTCACGTTCCGGGGGCCGGCCACGAGCGAGGACGCCGAGCCGAACCCGTTTCTCCACTACCGCCTGAACGTCACCTTCGAGAAGGGTCCCCGGCGACTCGTGGTCCCGGGCTACTTCGCCGCGGACGGAGACGCGGCGGAGACGAGCGCCAGCTCCGGCGACCGGTGGCGGGTCCACTTCGTCCCCGACGAGACCGGCGAGTGGAGCTATCGGGTGTCGTTCCGGCAGGGCCCCGACGTCGCCGTGGCCGACGCGGAGGACGCGGGCGAAGCCCGTGACTCCGGACGGCCTCTCCGGCACGCCTCACGATCGCACCGTCCGACAAGACCGGCCGTGATCACCGGGCACAGGGCCTCCTCCGGTACGTCGGAGAGCACTACGCCCGCTACCAGGGGTCCGGCGACTACTTCATCCAGGTCGGCGCCCAGAGTCCCGAGAACCTGCTGGCCTACGCCGACTTCGACGGGACGGTCGACCACGGCGGCGCGCCCAACAAGCTGCAGGACGGGCTCCACCACTACGAGGCGCACGTCCGGGACTGGCGTCCGGGAGATCCGACGTGGAAGGGGGGCCGGGGCAAGGGCCTGATCGGGGCCCTCAACTACCTCGCCGGGAAGGGAATGAACACCGTCTACAGCCTCACCATGAACGTGGGCGGCGACGGGAGAGAGATCTACCCCTGGACGAGCTACGACGAGCGCGCCCGCTACGACGTCTCCAAGCTGGACCAGTGGGAGATCGTCCTCTCCCACATGGACCGACTCGGCTTGCAGCTCATGCTCATCACCCAGGAGGAGGAGAACGAGCAGATCCTGGGCAAGCTCACGAGGCTGCGCAAGCTGTACTACCGCGAGCTGATCGCCCGCTTCGCCCATCACCACGCGCTGCTGTGGGACCTTTCGGAGGAGATGGACCGCTGGCGCTACTACTCGACCGAGGACATCCAGGAGCTCTGCCGCTACATCAAGGCGATGGACCCGTATCGGCACCCCATCCAGTACGTCCAGTGGAAGGGTGAGCTGCTCCCCGACGAGAAGGGATACGGACGCCTGCTCGGCTTCCCTCACTTCGACGGCACCGCCCTGCAGCACGATCCCGAGTTCACCCACCAGGCCACGAAGAAGTGGGTGGAGCTGTCGGCCGCGGCCGGCCACAAGTGGCTGGTCGGGGTGATCGAGATCAACCCGACGAGCACCGGCGTGCTGCCCGACGCCGAGGACTACTGGCACGACACGCGTTCGCAAGCACTCCCTGTGGGGCAACCTGATGGCCGGCGGGTCGGGCACGGTCTTCTTCTTCGGATACGCCCACCCGAACAGCGACCTCGACATGGAGGACTGGCGCAGCCGCGATCACTTCTGGGACCTGCTGCGCCACGCCCACGAGTTCTTCACGCGATTCCTGCCGTTCCACGAGATGGGGCCCGCCGACGAGCTGACGCCGGACCCGCGCGACTTCGTGTTCGCCAGGAAGAACGAGGTCTACGCGGTCTACCTTCCGGACGGAGGCACCGCCGAGCTCGATCTGACGAGCGCCGCCGGCACGTTCGACGTCCGGTGGTACGACCCGCGCTCCGGGGGAGAGCTGCAGGACGGCACCGTCCGGACGGTGGCCGGCGGCGCGCGACGGTCGCTGGGCCGCGCTCCTCGTGACGCCGAGAAGGACTGGGCCGTCCTCGTCCGGCGTCAGCCCGGGAGCGCGCCGGCGCCGTCGACCACCGGTCCCGCCTTCTCCGCCGAGACGAAGGTGCTGGTGAAGCTGCGGACACCGGTCGGCACCACGGCCAGCCGGCCCGGCGACCGCGTCGCGGCCTCGGTGATCTCGCCGGAAACCTACCTGGGCGGTCTGCTGGAGGGAACGGTGGAGGAGTCCGCGAGCTCCGCGGGAGGCCGGATCGTTCTTCGCTTCCAGACCCTTCTCTTCGAGCAGGAGCGGCTCGCGCTCCGGGCCGTCGTCACGGGCTTCGTGAACTCGAGGGGACACGAGGGGGTCGACGACGCGGAGCGGCCGGTCCGGGTGGATCGCGGCGCCCTCGTCTCGGACGGGCGCGGGATCACCCTGGACGAGGGGGCCGAGCTGAGGCTGCTGGCAGGCCCCCAGAGTTGACTCCGCCACCAGGGCCTTCGGTGAAGCAGGCGGGTCGGGGTATATTCACGCCGAGCACGTCCCCCATCCGAGGAGCCAGACCGATTTCGAAGCCCCCGTCGAGAGCGACTGGACGTCCGGCGTGGCGGTGCCGGCCGGTGCGACTGACCTGATGCTTGCGCCGAGCGCCTGACGTGCCGCGTCCTGAATCCCTGCCACCGGACCATCCCTCCCCGGCCCCGGCGCTCGCGGTCGGCATCCCGGCCATCCTCATCCTGGTCCTGCTCCCCTTCCTGCAGGTCGAGGACGGCACGAGCCTCCCGAAGCTTCTTCTCTTCCTCGGACGGTTCCACCCCACCGTCCTGCACCTGCCGGTGGCGTTCCTGCTCCTGGCGGTCCTGCTCGTGCTGCTCCGGGTCCCCGGGCTGCGACGCTTCGTGCCCAGCCTCCCCGACAGCGTCCTCGATCTCGTGGTCTGGCTGGCGGCACTGACCGGTCTCGCGGCCGCCCTCGCCGGATGGCTCCTGTCCCACGAGGGGGGCTACGACACCGACCTTCTCGATCGGCACCTCTGGAGCGGGGTCGCCACCGGGATTCTCGCGTTCGCCTGCGTGCTGCTGAGATCGTTCGCGAGGGCGCGGCCGGACCGGCCCGGCCTGCGACACCTGGCCACCGGCCTGCTGGCAGGCACCTGCGGAGCGATGCTCGTGGCCGCTCACGCCGGGGGGAGCCTGACTCACGGCGAGGACTACCTCACGGAGCACGCGCCCGATCCGGTCCGTCGCCTGCTCGGCCTCCACGTCCCGCGGGACCGCTCGCAGGAGCCGCTCACGGCCATCGGCGAACGGGAGGCCTTCGACGGCGTGGCCCTGCGCATCTTCGAAGACCACTGCACCGCCTGCCACAACCCCGGCAAGACCAAGGGCCAGCTCAGGCTCGACACGCACGAGGGGATCCTGGCCGGCGGCCAGTCCGGGCCCGTCGTCCTCCCCGGGAACCCCGGATCCAGCGAGCTTCTCCGGCGCGTCCGCCTCCCCCTCGAGGACAAGAAGCACATGCCGCCGAAGGGGACGGCACAGCTGACGGACGACGCGATCGTGGTGCTGGCCTGGTGGGTCGAGGCCGGTGCTCCGGACACCGACACCCTCCGGGTCCTCGAGGCCCCGCCCGAGGTCCGCGCGGCGTTCTCGCGCACGCTCCCGGCGCCGGAGCGCCGGGCGGTGGAGGCGCTCCAGGATCGTCTGGCCGCCGAGTACGAGGCCACGCTCGCGGGCCTGCGCGCGTCGATCCCCGGATCCCTGCGCCCCATGACCCCCTTCGAGCGTGACCTCGAGTACACGGCGGCGGTCGCCGGCGCCACCTTCGGCGATGACGAGCTGGCGAAGCTCGGGGCGGCCGGGAACGATCTGGTCTGGCTCGACCTCTCGCGAACCGGCGTCAGCGACGCGGGCCTGACGGTGCTCGGCCAGATGCCGCACCTGGAGCGGCTCGACCTGCGGGGGACGGCCGTGGGGGACGAGGGCATGGCGGCGCTGGCCGGCCTGAGCCGGCTCAAGACCCTCAGCCTGTACGGTACGAGAGTGGGTGACGTGGGCCTGGACGCGCTCCGAGGGCTCCCGTCCCTGCGGCGACTCTACGTCGGGGGCACCGAGGTGACGGAGGCGGGCCTGGAGGCCCTGCGAGAGGCTCGCCCGGAGCTGCAGGTCACGAGGTAGCGGATGTTGCGGACACGCCTCGCGGGCACTACCCTATGCGCAGCAAACCGCTGATAGGCCGGAGATACTCATCGAGATCGGGGAGCGCTCCCCTGCGCCCATCCGCGGCGACACCCCCCTGTGTGGGCCAGAAGACATGAGCACCCGCCGGATCCCGATCCTGCTCCTCCCGCCGGTTCTGGCGGTGGGCCTCCTCGTCGCGATGGCGCCGTTCGTCTCCTGGCGCCAGTCGGAACCCGAGGCCGAGGCGCCCGACCCGCGGGAGGTGTTCGGCCTCCCCGAGACCGTCACCTTCAACGAGCACGTCCGACCCATCTTCGTGGCCAAGTGCTTCCGTTGCCACGGCTCCGACCCGGGGTCGCGAGAGGCGGAGCTCCGCCTGGATCTCCCCGGGTCCGCCTTCGCCCCCCGCCGGAACGGACGGCCGGTCATCGTCAAGGGGGATCCCGCGGCGAGCGCGCTGGTGCAGCGGGTCACGTCTCCGGACCCCGACGAGGTCATGCCCCCGCCCGAGACGCACAAGCGCGTGGAGCCCCGCGAGGTCGCCCTCCTCGAGCGATGGATCGCCCAGGGCGCGGAGTACCAGCCGCACTGGGCGTTCATCACGCCCGAGCGCCCGACGCCGCCCGCGGTGGGAGGAGCCGGCGGCGTCCGGAACCCCATCGACCGCTTCGTCCTGGCCCGCCTGGAGGAGGAGGGGCTGGCGCCCAACCCGGAGGCGGATCGCCGCACGCTCATCCGCCGCGTCACCCTCGACCTGACCGGCCTGCCGCCCACCCCGGAAGAGGTGGAGGCGTTCGTCGACGAGGATTCCCCGGAGGCCTACGAGACCCTGGTGGATCGGCTGCTGGCCCGCCCGGCCTACGGCGAGCACCGCGCCCGATACTGGCTCGACTACGTGCGCTACGCCGACACGCACGGCTATCACTTCGACAACTACCGCAGCATCTGGCCCTACCGCGACTGGGTGATCGACGCCTTCAACGCCAACCAGCCCTTCGATCGCTTCACGCAGGAGCAGATTGCCGGGGACATGCTTCGCCGGCCGACTCGGAGCCAGCGCATCGCCACCGGCTACATCCGTGCCGGCATGAGCACCAACGAGGGGGGCACCATCCCCGAGGAGAACCTGGCCATCTACGCGACGGACCGGGTCGAGACCACCTCCCAGGTCTGGCTGGGGCTGACCATGGGGTGCGCCCGGTGCCACGACCACAAGTTCGACCCGATCAGCACGAAGGACTTCTACTCCATGGCCGCGTTCTTCCGGAACACGACGCAAGGACCCATGGACGGCAACGTCATGGACTCGCCGCCGGTCCTGGTCATGCCCAGGCCGGCGGACGCCGAGCGCTACGGGGCGCTGCTCGACGAGGTCCAGGCCGCCGAGACCGCCTACGACACCCACGTCGAGGCCGCCGAGACCGACTTCTCGACCTGGCATCAGAGCCAGGGACCCGACGACGTTCCCGGTGTGAGCGCAGACGGGCTCGAGATGCGCCTCGTCTCCGACGCCGCCGAGCCCACCACGCTGCGCGATGCTGCCTCCCCGGACCGGACCTTCGCCTTCATCGGGGGGAAGCCCCGGGTCGAGGAGTCGCCTTTCGGGCCGGCGGTCCGGCTTCCGAAGGGCGTGAGCGCCGAGCTGGGCGATCTTGGCGACGTCGAGTCCGACGAGCCCTTCTCCTACGGCGCCTGGGTGCAGGTGACCGACGCCGTCGACGGCTCGCTCCTGGCCCGCATGGACGTGAAGAACGGCCACCGCGGCTGGGACCTCTGGATGAAGGGGAGCCGCGGGGGCGCGCACCTCGTCAGCACCTGGAACCGGGACGCCCTGAGGATCCTGGCCCGGCGCTCCCTGCCCACGGAGGGGTGGCACCACCTCTTCGTGACCTACGACGGCTCCCGGAAGGCCTCGGGCGTGAAGATCTACTACGACGGCGAGGTCCAGGAGGTCTACGAGGAGATGGACTCGCTGCGAGGGTCCATCCGCACCTCGACGCCGCTGCGGCTCAACCGGCGCAGCATCGGCGAAGGGGCGTCCGGCGCCGCGGTCGACGACATCCGCCTCTACCGGAGGGTGCTGACGGCCCCGGAGGTGCAGGTGCTCGCCCGCCGGGCCACGCTCGAGGAGGCGCTCGCGGCCGCGCCGGGGGACCGAACGGAAGAGCAGCTCGAGGCGCTACGGGACTACTATCTCGACTTTCTCGACCCGGACGCGATCCGGCTCCGGGACGCCCGCGACGCCCTCCTGGGCGAGCTCGAGGAGGTGAAGAGCCGCGCCAAGGTGACGCTGATCGCCGAGGAGAAGAAGGGCCAGGAGCCTTTCGCGCACGTTCTCGTGCGCGGCCAGTACGACCAGGAGGGCGAGAAGGTGGCCGCCGACGTTCCGGCGGCCCTCCCCCCGCTGCCCGAGGGAGCCCCCGCCAATCGCCTGGGGCTGGCGCAGTGGCTGACGCACCCGGAGCACCCGCTCACCGCTCGCGTGAACGTCAACCGCTTCTGGGCGCAGCTCTTCGGCGCCGGGCTCGTTCCCACCGCGGGAGATTTCGGCACGACCGGAGAGCCGCCCACGCATCCGAAGCTGCTCGATTGGCTGGCCGTCGAGCTCCGGGAGTCCGGATGGGACGTCAAGGCCCTCTTCCGCCTCATGGTGACCTCCGCGACGTATCGCCAGTCCGCGACGACGACGCCGGAGAAGCTCGAGAAGGACGCGGACAACCGCCTGCTCTCGCGGGGCCCACGCTTCCGGATGCACGGCGAGATGATCCGCGATCTCGCGCTCGCGGCCTCGGGCCTCCTGTCCACGAAGAGGGGCGGACCCAGCGTGAAGCCGTACCAGCCCCCCGGGATCTGGGAGACCGTGGCCATGGAGGAGAGCAACACCAAGATCTACGTTCGCGACCGGGGCGAGTCCCTCTACCGGCGGAGCCTCTACACGTTCTGGAAGCGCGCGGCCCCGCCCCCGGCCCTGGAGACCTTTGGCGCGCCGACGCGCGAGGAGTGCACGGTCCAGCGCGAGCTCACGAACACCCCGCTGCAGGCCCTGGTGACCTTGAACGACGTGCAGTTCGTCGAGGCGTCGCGCCGCCTCGCCGAAGTCGCCGTCCACGAGGGCGGGGAAGGACGACTCCGGGCGCCTGGATGCGATCGCCCGGCGGGTGCTGGCGCGCCCGCTCGAGGCCGAGGAGCACATCGCCCTCGAGCCCGTGGTCCGCGATCTCCGCGATCGCTACGCCGCGGACCCTATGGCCTCCCGAGCACTCGTCGCCGTCGGCGACTCGCCGGCGGATGCGGCGATCCCCCCTCCGGAGCTGGCGGCCTGGACGATGGTGGCGAGCCAGTTCTTCAACCTGGACGAGGCCCTGAACAAATGACCCTCCCACGCCACTCGGGGCGCTGCTCGGGCGGCGGCGACCGGGCCATGAGCCGCCGGGAGTTCTTCGCCCGCACCGGCCGGGGCATCGGCTCGGTCGCGGTTGCTTCGATGCTCGGAGAGCAGGGGCTGCTCGCCGAGGGCACGACCGGGCTGCCGGGGCTGCCCCATTTCCGCCCCCGGGCGCGGCGCGCCATCTGGCTCTTCCCCGCCGGCGCCCCCTCGCAGATCGACACGTGGGACTACAAGCCGAAGCTGCGAGGGATGTTCGACGAGGACCTGCCGGACTCGGTCCGGGGCAACCAGCGCCTGACGACCATGACCTCCGAGCAGAAGCGCTTTCCCGTCGCGCCCAGCGTCTTCAGCTTCGCGCAGCACGGCCAGAGCGGGACCTGGGTGAGCGACCTCTTCCCCTGGACCGCGAAGGTGGTGGACCAGCTCGCCGTCGTGCGATCGCTCCACACCGAGGCCATCAACCACGAGCCGGCGACCATCGCCGTCAACTCGGGGAACCAGCTGCCGGGCCGCCCCTGCCTGGGATCGTGGCTCTCCTACGGGCTCGGAACGCTCAACGAGAATCTGCCCACCTTCGTGGTCATGACCTCCACCTACACCAACAAGTCGAACGTCCAGGCCCTCTCCGCCCGGATGTGGAGCAGCGGCTTCCTTCCGGCCCGGCACTCCGGCATCTCGGTGCGCGGCGCCGGTGATCCGGTCCTCTACCTGAGCGACCCCGACGGAGTCGACCGCGAGACACGGCGCCGGATGCTGGACGGAGTCCAGGCGCTCAACGAGCGCCAGGCGGACCTTCTCGGCGACCCGGAGACGGAGACCCGCATCGCACAGTACGAGATGGCGTTCCGCATGCAGGCCTCGGTGCCCGAGCTCACCGACGTCTCCGGGGAGCCGGACTCCGTCCTGAAGCTCTACGGCGACGAGGTCCACAGGCCCGGCACGTTCGCCGCCAACTGCCTTCTCGCGCGCCGCATGATCGAGCGGGGCGTCCGGTTCGTGCAGATCTACCACCGCGGCTGGGACTCGCACACCAACCTCCCGCACCAGCACCGCATGCAGGCCCGGGACACCGACCAGGGATGCTACGGCCTGATCACCGACCTGAGGCAACGCGGGCTCCTCGAGGACACGCTCGTCATCTGGGGCGGGGAGTTCGGGCGCACCGTGTACTCCCAGGGCGAGCTCAAGCGGGACAACTACGGGCGTGACCACCACCCGCGCTGCTACTCGGTCTGGCTCGCGGGCGCGGGGATCAACGCAGGAACGGTCTACGGCGAGACCGACGACTTCAGCTACAACATCGTGAACGACCCCGTGCACCAGAGGGACCTGCACGCCACGCTGCTGAACCTCTTCGGCCTGAACCACGACACCTTCACGTTCCGTCACCTCGGCCTCGACCAGAAGCTCGTCGGTGTCGAGGAGCCGGCCCACGTGGTGGAGGGGCTCCTGGCGTAACGAGCGGACACACCGTCTCCGCGCCCGGCGCGAAATCGCGGCTCACGCGCACCGCGAGGGTCCGCAGGTCAGGGAAAGGACTCCGGCAGATGGAACGTCTCTCGGCGTTGTTGATCGTCGCCTGCGTGGCGGGGCTGCCAAGCCTGCCGCTGGAGGCGCACTCCGGTCACGAGGCGGCGGGCGTTCCCGGGCCGACCACCCTCCGGGGCGCGGCCCGGACCGGCGGGACGAGCGGCCAGGGGGCGATGCGCTTTCGTGTCCTCTACACGAGCGATCACCTTCCCGAGAGGGCCCGCGCGGTGCTGCCCGCGGCCCACGGGGGGTTCGCCGTGGACCGGCGCCCGGGCCGCGGCGAGGTCTACTTCGCGCTGCCCGGCGCGGGGTTGCTCCGCATCAGCGCCGATCTCCGATCGATCCGCCTGCTCGAGACGGATCCGGCGATGCGCGACACGAACCTCCACAACACGACGCACTGGGAGGCCGAGGACGGGACCCCCCTGCTGAGCCTTCCCGCCAACGACGCGGGACGGGTCTTCACCACGACGCTGACGGGCGAGCTGGTTCACACGCTGGAGGCCCCGGGGGGCCGGAGCGACCTCGGACAGCCCGCGGTGAACGACTACTTTCGCGCCGGGGGACGATTCACGCCGACGGATGTGGATCACCATCGGGGCCTGCTCTACGTGACCACGGGCTACTCGGATCTGGACTGGGTCCTCACCGCCCGCGTTGCCGGGACCACGCCGCTCACCATCGACTGGAGCGACCTCGCCTTCGGGGGCCGCGGCACCGCACCGGGCCAGCTCGGCACCGGGCACGGCGTCACGGTGGTGAGGGGCGACACCGTCCGGATCGAGGTCGCCGACCGGCCCCACGCCGAGATCGATCGCTTCACACCCGAGGGCCAGTACCTCTCGACCCTCCATCTGCCCGAAGGCTCCTTTCCCTGCGACATCGACTACCTGGACGGCTACGCCGTCGTCGGGGCGCTCCACGGACCCGATCGCGAGAAGGGGGCCCCGGTCTACGTTCTCCAGGGGGACCGCGTTGTCTCCGAGGTCTGGCCGAAGGAGGAGCTGGGCCTCGAGGGATTCCAGCACGTCCACAACGCCGTCCTCGGGCGGATCGACGGGCGGTTCTACATCATCCTCCAGGCCTGGAACCCCGGAGACTTCGCGATCCTGGAGCAAGTGGAGGAGTGAGGCGGACGGGGCTCGTAATTCCCTCTGCGACAACGGCGTCAATCTGTAAGGGCCCCGGGATCGATCGCCCTCTTGCGGCCTGACTTCCGGGCCTGCGCCAGACCCTCAGCGACCGGTTCCGGGCGGAGGGGGACGTGCTGATCTCCCCGGGACCGGGTCAGGCTGGAGGGGACCCCACATCAGGGCGGGAGGCACGGGGCACGCCCAGACACCGCCTGCGGCCCTTTCCGGGCGTTGCGCACAGCGAAACAAGGGCGGCGGCGCCACGATTCCCCCCTCTCCTGCCGGCGAGGTTTTCAGGGGGCCCGGAACGAGCGGTGTCAGCGGTCGGTGGACCGCCGCGTCCGTCGGCCGACGTTCTGCTGAGAGCAACACGCGGATCGGCGTCAGCCCGCCCTTGACGGTGCGCCGAGCCTGTGGGATGAGTCGGGCGAGGAGAAGGCAGAACATGGGCTCTTCCAAGCGCACGCACGTCTCTCGACGGGGTTTCATCCGTTCGGCGAGCTACGCCGCCGCCGTGGCCGGCCTGGGCCGGATGCCCTCGCTGAAGGCCATGGGGTACAGGTCACCCAGCGAGAAACTGAACATCGCCGGCATCGGCGCCGGTGGCCAGGCCTTCGAGGACCTCGTGAAGGCTCACGCGGGCGTCGAGAACGTCGTAGCGCTGGCCGACGTCGACTGGGTGCGGGGCGAGAAGGGCTTCAAGGAGTGGCCCAACGCCGCGAGGTACAAGGACTACCGGGAGATGCTCGACAAGTCGGGCAAGGACATCGACGCGGTGGTCATCGGCATTCCCGACCACAACCACACCCACGCCACGCTGGCGTGCATGCAGCTCGGCAAGCACGTCTACCTCGAGAAGCCCCTGACCCGAACCGCGTGGGAGGCGCGCTTCCTGGGCCAGGCCGCGTCGCTGTACAACGTCGCCACCCAGATGGGCAATCAGGGCTACTCCCACGAGGCCACCCGCGTGGCCTGCGAGATCCTGTGGTCGGGCGAGATCGGCGACGTGCGCGAGGTCCACGCGTGGATGCGGCTGCCCAGCTGGCCCCAGGGCATGACGAGGATTCCCGATCCCACGCCGGTGCCGGACACCCTGGACTGGGACCTGTGGCTCGGCACCGCGGCCTCGCGGCCGTTCACCTCCGGCGACGAGGAGTACCGCGAGTTCGCGGCGCGCCAACGCGGCGACCGCCCCTCCTTCGGGGGTGAGGAGTTCGGCTTCTACCTGCCCTTCAACTGGCGCGGCTTCTACGACTTCGGCAGCAGCCTCATCGGCGACTGGGCGGTCCACATCCTCGGTCCGGCGAACTGGGGCCTGCACCTGAGCCCCGAGTCCCTGGTGAGCGTCGAGTGCATCAAGAAGGACTCCCTCCCGCCCTTCACCTTCCCGAGGGAGCTGACGATCAAGTACGAGTTCGCCGCTCGGGGGGGCATGCCGCCGGTGACCGTCTACTGGCACCAGATCCCGGAGGGCGACGCGTATCTCCCGCCGGGCATGACGGTGGACGAGGCCCGCAAGATCCCCGGCGCGGGCCCCGATCTCCGCGTTGGCGCCAACCGCCGGCGACGCGCGACCGACGATTCACCGGAGGCCACGGCTCGTCGTCGCGCCTCGGCCCGGCGCTACGGCTCCGGCTACAACTGCATCTTCGTGGGAACGAAGGGCTACATGGGCACCGGCGGTCGCGGTGAGGACGTGGGCCTGCTGCCGGGCACTCGCTGGGCCGAGTACGAGCTTCCCCGTCCCACCCTGCGACGGGCGCCGGGGGCCGACACCGACGGCAACCACGCCGCGCACTGCAACGACTGGGTGCGCGCCTGCAAGGGCGGGGCGCCCGCGACCTCGCACTTCGGCGTCGCCGGCCCGTACACGGAGTGGCTGCTGCTCGGCGTGGCCGCCGTCCACTACGAGGGCAGGCTGCTGTGGGACGCCCAGAAGTGCGAGATCACCAACGTCCCCGAGGCCAACGAGTGGGTGAAGCCCACCTACCGCGAGGGCTGGGAGCTCTCGCTCTAGCCGGGAAGGGAGGATACCGTGTCTCATTCACGACGGGATCTGCTGAAGCTCACTCTCGGCGCCCTCCCCGCGGCCCATCTGCTGGCCCACCCGCGGGCCGTCCTCGCCCTCACGAAGCCGGATTCCAGGATCGGGGGAGTCCAGATCGGCATCATCGCGCCCTACGCGTTCCGAGGCACGGCCAGCACCGCCGAGGAGATCCTCGAGAGCCTGGTCGCCCTCGGCCTGAGCGGGGTGGAGATGCAGAACACTCCGGTCGAGCAGTTCGCCGGTGCCCCGGAGGGCGGCTGGCGAGGTCCCCGGCCCGGCGGACCGGGCGGGCCACCGCCCGGCCCCGCCCGGCCTCCCCGCCGCCCCGAGCCGACTCCCGAAGAAAGGGCCGCGCGAGAGGCCCGGGCCGAGAAGATGAGGACCTGGCGTCTGTCGGCGCCCATGGACAAGCTCACGGCGCTTCGCAAGATGTACGAGGATGCGGGCGTGAAGATCTACGCCTTCAAGCTCGCCCTGACCGAGTCGATGCCCGACGAGGAGTACGACTACTGCTTCAGCGCGGCCAAGGCGCTCGGTGCCACCGAGGTCACGATGGAGCTGAACGAGAACACGGAGCGCATCGGCCGGTTTGCCGAGAAGCACCGAATCCACGTCGGCTACCACAACCACACTCAGGTGAATGAGCAGAGCTGGGACGCCGCCCTGGCCCAGTCACCCTACAACGGCATCAACCTCGACGTCGGCCACTTCACCGCGGCGATCGGCAAGTCCCCCATCCCCTTCATCGAGACGCACCATGCCCGCATCACGAGCCTGCACCTGAAGGACCGGAAGTACGGGACGGACGGCGACAACCTGCCGTGGGGTCAGGGCGACACGCCCCTGCGAGAGATCCTCCAGCTGATGAAGAGGGAGCGGTACTCCTTCCCGGCCTCGATCGAGCTGGAGTACCCCGTCCCCGAGGGCTCGACGGTCATGGCCGAGCTCGAGAGGTGCCGAAACTTCTGCGAGGAGGCTCTCGCCTAGATTCCGGGCGACACGCTGGAACGGCATCGCCTGCTCAGGCTCCCGGCAGCCGGCGCTCGACCAGTGCTCGCGAGACTCACGTCTCACGCGCCGGCTCGCCTCCGGATCGTCCGGGATCGGGTTCAACGAAAGCGGCCGAGGTCTCAGCGCGCGGATTCGAACCCCTGCTCGCGGAAGTGAGGGTCGAAGTGAAACGCACACGTGATCCCCAGCCGTCGCATGCAGGCAAAGCTCACGCAATCCACGAGGCTCAGACGCCGCCGGGCAGCGGCGAGCAGGGCCGACATCCCCTCGGCATGGAGACGGGCGTCGACCCACACCACGCCGAGCTGAGGGACGACCTTCTCCTCCACCGTGCGGACGATCGGCAGCCCGAACCGGTGTTGCACGAGGGCAAAGAGCTCCACGAGGGTGTAGCTCGTGCAGACCAGCGACTCCTCGCTCTCGATGAGCGAGCGCCACGTCTTCGCCGCCCGAGCGTGATTCTCGTCGTCGACGTGCAGAACGGCGAGCAGCCCCGAGGTGTCGACGAAGGTGCTCACTCGAGGGCCTCGGCGAGGTGCCGGTCGTGCTGCGAGGACAGATCGGGCGGCCCGGAGTGGCAACACCCGATCACGTCCAGGGCCCGGCGGCGCCTCTCCTCGGCACCGACGCGGCCCGGCTCCCGGAGAAGCGCGTCCACACCCGTGCGGATGAGGTCAGCCATAGAGCGTCCCTCGGCGGCCGCTCGGGACCGCAGGGCCTCGTACTGGGCATCGGTCAGTTGGATCTGAGTTCTTACCATAATGCTTACAGATTAGCACATTTGATGTAAATCGCCCTCACCGCTCCGGGACGACGGTCCTGCCGGGGAAGGGGCCCGCCTCGGGCGCGGCAGCGCTCCGAGGCCACCTCGGGCGGCAGGACCTTGAGGGCCAACTCGCACTTCAGCCGGGGATCGCGGGCACGGTAGACCTCGCCCATCCCTCGGGCTCCCAACAGAGCCAGGATCTCGTAGGGGCCGAGGCGTGTTCCCGCCACGAGTGCCATCCAGCCACCCTCCGGGGGGTGCGGCTCGGGTGGAAGACTACTGCCATTCGCGCCCTGCGGTCCGGAGATCTCCGCCGCGGGTCTGTCGAGAGCCTCGCCATGAAGAGCGGTGAGGGGGCGACGATCTTCTAGTGGCTCACTCCGGATCGCCCTCCGTCGGGGGCGGCAGCCGCTCCTCGAGCTGCTCGAGCATGGCCCGGGCCTGGTCCGCCTCGGGCCCGGGCTCGGCGGCGGCGAGGTAGGCGCGCAGCGCCCCGGCGGCGCCGGCGTAGTCCTGCTTCTCGATGAGGATCGCCCCCAGCACCGCGTGCGCCCGCGGGGGCGTCCGCTCGGGGTCCACGGTGGTCGCCTTGCGAGCACTCCGCTCGGCGGCCTCCAGGTCGCCCGTCTGGAAGCGGGCCACGGAGTTGAAGTAGTACGCGTCGGGGTAGGAGACCGGGTCCAGGTGGAGCAGACTGTCCGTCGCTTCCAGGACGTCTGTCCACCGCTGCTCGTGGAACGCGATGAAGGCCAGCTGGCGGTAGGGCTTGACGTACTCGGGATCGGCGTCCAGCGCCTTGCGGTAGGCCTCCTCGGCCTGGCGGGGATGGTTCTGGATCTGGTGCACCAGGCCCATCTCGAACCAGGCCGCCGCGAAGCGGGGCTGGGACCGGACCGCCTTCTCGTACGCCTCGATCGCCTCGTCGTACTCCTTCTTCCGGGCCAGCTCTCGCCCCTTCTCGTAGGCCTCCCTCACCTCCTCCCGGGCCAGCAGGGTCGTGGCGCTGAAGGTGGAGCCCACGACACCCTCCAGTCGCCGGAGCACGATGGTCCCGACGTCGGGGCTCTCCAGGAGCCGGCGCCCGCCGAGATCGATGGCGTCCGAGGTGAAGCCGGTCGCGATGGCCCGCAGCTCGCACCCGGTCAGGTCGCCCTGGGAGGAGCCCCCGAGGCCCGACGGGGCGGTGGCGAAGGGGTTCTGGACGTCCATCATCGAGGAGGCGTTGCGGCCCACCTCGAAGCTGAATCGCCCGTCGGAGTCCGTGTAGCCCTGGGGAATCGGGCGCCCGCCGCCGCAGGACTGGGCGACCATCACCGGCTCCGGAGGCGGGGTGCCGTCCTCCAGCAGCACCCGCCCGCTGAGGAAGATTGGCCGGTTGATGTCGATGCCCGGGAGCCGGAGCGGCTGCTGTGCCTGCGCCCCTCCGCGCGGCGCCTGCGTGACCGCCGGAACCGCGGCCAGGAGGAAGGCCCCCGCCAGCCGGAGCCCCCCAGACGTCCCGCCCGTCGTCATGGGCCACCTCCCCCGATTCGCGCGGCTTCGTCCTCCCAGGGGACCGGTCTCCTCGATGCGACGGTGGGAGGCTATCACACCGGCACCCACGGTGGCCGCCCCGCTCCCGCTCGAGAACTCCCCACGCACCCGCGCGGGGCGGAGTGAGTATAGGATGGATGGCCGAAGGAGGAGTAGCCATGAAGCCTGCCCTCACCGCGATCGGGATTCTCGTGGGTCTCACGCTGCTGGCGCCACCAGCCCAGGCCCAGACGGGCGGCGCCCGGGGCAAGGTCGTCGACGAGGAGGGGAAGCCGGTTGCCGGCGCCACCGTCCAGATCGAGTACCAGGGCAAGCCGGACACGTACGAGGTCCAGACGACCCAGAAGGGTGAGTACCTTCAGATCGGCCTCGATCCCGGCAACTACCGCATCACCGCCACGAAGGAGGGCTACCAGGGCGGGGCGCGCGAGGCGCGCATCGGTCTGGACATCAAGGACATCCCCCCGATCGAGCTCGCGACCGCCCCTCCCCCGCAGCTGGACCAGGCCACGCTCAACGAGATGTTCTCCAGGGCGGTCCAGCTCACCCAGGCCGGCCAGCTGGAGGATGCGGCAGCCGCCTACCGGGAGATCCTGGGGCTCCAGCCCGGCCTGGCCGAGGCCCTGGGCAACCTGGGCTATGTCTACGCGAAGCAGGGGGACTGGGAGAGCGCCGAGGGCAGCTACCTCGAGGCCATCGACCGACGTCCGGACGAGCCCCGGTTCGTGATCGCTCTCGCCCAGGTCTACCGGGACTCCGGGCAGAAGGAGAAGGCGCAGGAGCTGATCGATCGTGTAGCGAGCCAGGAGAGCACGGACGCCGCCGGCCAGGTCGATCGCGGGGTCTTTCTCCTCAACGCCGGGCGGAACGAGGAGGCGCAGAGGGCGTTCGAGGACGCGCTGGCGATCGACCCCTCCGCGGCGGTGGCCCACTACCACCTCGGAACGATCCTCGTGGGTCAGGGGAAGGCCGCCGAGGCCATCGGGCAATTCGAGGCGTATCTCGCCGCGAACCCCGAGAACGCCCAGTACAAGGCGACCGCCGAGGGCCTGCTCGCCGCCCTGAAGAAGTGATCGTCGGCACGCCCGTCAACCCATCCGTGTAGAGAGGGGTTGGCTCACCTCTGGCGCTGGTAGCGCGCCGTCCGCGCGTCACCGATGACGCCGCTCCAGTCGAGGCCGTAGCCGAAGTCGTAGGCGTGCCCCTCCGAGTCCACGTGGCACTCCATGTCGTGGGGCACGTCCTCCTGCTGCTCTTCCACCGTCTTCATGTCCTCGGGCATCTGCATCGGGAGGAGGCCGGAGGGCTCCGCCGCCCCGGACAGGACGTCCAGGATCGCCTGGTCCTGGACACCGAAGGTGACAAGGATCGCGTCCGCGTCCTTCTCGAACTCGCCGAACACCATCGGCTTCGAGAGGCCCACGGCAACGACGACCGGCCTCCCTCCCATGGCCTTCCGGGTGTCTCGGATCAGGGCGAGGTCGGTGACGTTGGCGGCGGTCACGGTCTTGCCTCGGTACGAGCGGTTCGTGAAGTTCTCGAACGGGTCTCCCCCGGCGATGCTGGTGACCCGGGCGTGCGCCGCCCGGTACGGCCCGTACTGCAGGGTGACGGGGACGTAGCCGTTGCCGCCCGCCTCGACGTCGGCCCTGTCGTATCCCGCTCCGCCCTCCGGGCTGACGACGACGACCAATGCGACGTCGGCTTCCTTCGGATCGTCCGTCACCGCGAAGTACTTCTTCACGATGTCCAGGCTCACGGGGTATCCGCGTGACTCCGGGATGGCCCCTCCGAAGAAGGTGGTTCGGGGTGGCGAGTACCTCTTGGGGACGTAGACCGTGATCTCCTTGTCGAGAGGAAGGGTGCCTTCCCGGTTCTTGAGCATCACGATGGACCGGAGCTGGGCCTCGTAACCCGCGGTCATGAACGCCGGCTGGCCCACCGTCGCCGCCGTCTCGCCCTCGTCCAGATAGGGGTTCTCGAAGAGACCCGTTCTCAGCATGTTCTTCAGCAGGCGGACGGCCGACTCCTCGAAACGGGCCCGCATGGCCTCCTCGCCGTGCTCCTCCACTCCCCGCCGGAAGGCCTCGATGACGGGCCCCGCCTCGTTGTTCCCCCCGAACTGGTCGACGCCGGCCATGATGACCCGGTAGTGCCGCTCGGCCACCGAAAGGTCCTCCACGCCGTAGGGCCGGCCCGAGAACGCATCCACCGCGGTCTCGTCGCTCGTGATGCCCCAGTCGGTGCAGACGACGCCGTCGTAGCCGTGTTGCCCGCGGAGCAGGTCGCCGATGAAGTAGGCGCTGTAGGCGTTGCCGACGTTCGCTCCAACCGGGTCCTGATCGAAGGAGACCGTGTAGTAGGGCATGACCGCCGACGCCATACCCGTCGGCCCCTCCAGGGCAAAGGCTCCCTCGGTGAAGGGGCGCAGGTGATCCTTCAGGTTGTCCCCGGGATAGACCGCGTAGCGGCCGTATCCAAAGTGAGCGTCCCGTCCGCCCTCCTCGGGGCCGCCCCCCGGCCAGTGCTTGACCATGGCATTGACGCTGTCGAAGCCCCAGCCGCCCGAGATCTCCCGGTCGCCCGCGGAGGTCTGGAACCCGTCCACGTAGGCCCGGGCCATGTCTGAGGCGAGCCGTGGGTCCTCGCCGAAGGTGCCGCTCACCCGGCTCCAGCGGGGCTCGGTGGCGAGGTCGATCTGCGGGGAGAGCGCGGTGGCGATGCCCAGGGCCCGGTACTCGATGGACGCGATGCGCCCGAACTCCCTCACCAGGCCGGGGTCGAAGGTGGCGGCCAGGCCCAGGGAGCCTGGCCACATGGAGATCTCACCGCCCGAGCCGGCGTCGTACTCCGCCGAGGCCGTCGTGCGGTGCCGGGGGTCCGAGCTGTTGTTGGCGGGGATGCCCAGCCCGATCCCCTCGACCAGGGCCTGCGCGGTGTTGTTCCAGCGGGCCGCCACCTCCGGGCTCTCGACCGAGGTGATGAGCACGTGCCTCAGGTGGTCCCTGGTCAGGAACTCCTTCTGCTGATCGGACAGCTCCCAGGGCTCCGCTCCGCTCTCCTCGTAGGGCTTCGCTCCGTAGGTGGAGGGCCGGAACCCCCGGGCCCCGGCGGGGATCGCCTGGTGGGCGCTGTACAGCATGAGGCCGGCGATCTGCTCGACGGACATCCTCGCGGCCAGGTCCCTCGCCCGCTCGTCGGCGGACCGGCGCCAGTCCTCGTAGGGATCCAGCGTCCCGTTCCGATTGAGGTCCTTGAAAGCGAAGCCTCCGTCGACGAGAAGGGTGACCCCCGACGTCGAGGAGTAGCCCAGGGTCGCCCCCCCCTCCTGGGTGACGATCCGGAGCGTCCCCTTCGGCGTCTCGGTCCACTTCGATCCGCCACACCCGACCGCCCCCACCACCAGGCCGGACACGGCCAGGACGGCTCCCACCGCTCGAGTTGATCTGCCGCTCTTCATCGCGCCCTCTCCTGGCTACTGAAACGCGGGTCGCCTTTCGGCTCCGCCGCCCGCCCGGGCGACGCCGGCGCGCCCCACGAGCTTCACATCGTGAGATCGGTCTCGAACGCGTAGCGTCCCGACTCGAGCTCGAAGATCACCTTTCCGTCCTCGTACCCCACCAGGGTGACCCCTTCGGCCTGCGCTGCCGGCCGGCCACCCTCGGTCACCGCCTCACCCGAGGGGGCCGGCAGGTGGAGCGTGGCCGTCGTGTTCGCAGGCACGGTGGCCGAGTAGGTGAGCTTCCCGCCTCCGACCCTCCACGCGCTCTCGATCCTCCCGTACGTGGAGTCGTAGTGGCCCCTCGCCCAGGCCATCTCCCCGGTGGGGTCGGGTCGGGGCTGGAGAACGAAGCGCTGGAAGCCGGCCTCGCCCCGCTCGATCCCCAGGGAGTACGCCATCATCCACTGCCCCACCGCGCCGAAGGAGTAGTGGTTGAAGGAGTTCATGCTGTTGTTCCCGCCGAAGCCTCCTTCTACGGTGTACCCGTTGAGTCGCTCCCAGATCGTGGTGGCCCCCTGGTCGATGGCGTAGAGCCAGGACGGGTACTCGTCGTTCTGCAGCAGCCGGTACGCCAGGTCGTCCCGTCCGGCGTCGGAGAGGGCCTTGCTGATCCAGGCCGTCCCGATGAACCCGGTCATCAGGGAGTACGGCGGGCGCGTCGCACCGTCGTCGTCGAGGTTCTCCCGCTCCACCGTCTCCGCCAGCCTGGCCTCCATCTGGGGCACCCTGTCGTCGCCGAACGCCCCCAGGGCCAGCCCCACCGCGTAGGAGGTCTGCGTGTCGGCCACCTTCCACTCGCCCGGGGTGGGGGGTCGTCCTCCGAACCCCCTCCGGCGCCCGACGATCCCGAGGGTCCTGCCCTCCTCGTTCACGAACTTCCGGTTGAAGAGCTCCTTGCGCTTCTCGTAGCTCTGGCGGTACCGCGCGGCGTCCGCGTCCCTGCCCAGGAGCTCGGCGGTCTCCGCCATGATCCAGAGGTCGTACACGTGGTAGGCCGTCGCCAGGAAATCGGAGCCGAGCTGGTTGTTCTGGGGACCGAGCCAGTCGCCCAGCGCGTTGTCCGAGCTCAGGCCCTCGTCGCCGATCGTGGTGTCCAGGTAGTCGACGTAGGCGGCCATGGCCTCGTAGTGCTCCTCCAGGAGCCTCACGTCGCCGTACTGCCGGTAGGCCTCCCAGGGGACCGTGAGCCCTGCGCTGCCCCACAGAACCCCGCCGAAGCCCTCCGCCCACCGGTGCGATGTCGGTGAACCTCCCGGCGTCGCTCTGGACGTCCCGCATGGCCAGCATGTGCCGCGTGAGGAACTGGTCGGCGTTCGACACGTAGGTGGCCGGTCCGGGAGAAGACGGAGATGTCGCCCGACCACCCCATGCGCTCGTTGCGCTGCGGGCAGTCGGTGGGGATGGTCAGGAAGTTGTCCACGTTGGACCAGACGAGGTTCGACCAGAGCTGGTTGACCTTCGAGTTCGACGTCTCGTAGTCCGCGGTCAGCGCCGAGGACGGAGCTGATGACGACGCCCTGAACCGCCTCGGGGGGGAGAGGCTCGTCGATCCCCGTGATCTCCAGGTACTGGTAGCCGTGAGACGTGAAGCGAGGCTGGAAGACCTGGTGTCCCTCCTTCATGAAGTAGATGTCCTGGCTCAGCGCCGCCCGGTAGTTCTCGGTCATGATCATGCCGACGTTGGGGCCCGACTCCGGAAGGTCGGGATACAGCATCTCGGCCACTCTCAGAACGACTCGCTGCCCCGCCTTCCCGTCCTCGATCGTGACCCGGGGCACACCCACCAGGTTCTGCCCCATGTCGTAGACGAAGACCCCCTCCCGAACCTCCTTCACGCTCCTGGCGGTCAGGGTCCGGAACACCCCGGCGCTGTTGCCGATCTGTCCCACGAGTGACATCCCGTCCCACTCGAGGCTCGTGTCTCGCCCGAGGAAGTCGGTGGCCGGGCCAGTGAACGCGGTCCCCTCCAGGGGCACGTCCCGAGAGGCTTTCCACGCGCCGTCGTCGTAGCCGGGCAGGGTCCAGCCCTCGATGGCCGCCTCCCGCGTGGCGTCGTAGACCTCTCCCATGTCGAGGCTGCTGTAGACCACGGGCCCGCCCGAGAAGTACTTCCAGTCGCGGGCGTTGGAGGTGACCACCTCGGTGGAGCCGTCCTCGTGGCGGACGACGAGCCGGGCCAGCAGCGACTGGCGGTCGCCGAAGTGGTTCCAGATCGTCCCGAAGCTCAGCAGCCCGCTCCACCAGCCCTCGCCGAGCATGGCGCCAAGGGCGTTGGGCCCGGTCCGGACCACGTCCGTCACGTCGTAGGTCTGGTACATGTGCGTCCTGTTGTACTGGGTCAACCCCGGGTTGTAGTGGTCCTCTCCCACCCGCTTCCCGTTGAGGTAGACCTCGTAGACCCCCCGGGCGGTCACGTAGAGCCGGGCCTCTCGAATGGGCCTGGGGCCGATGTCGAACTCGGTACGGAGCAGCGGTGCGGCGTTGTGGCTCGGGTCGGCGACCACGAAGGCGCCTTTCGAGCCGCCGTCCAGACGGTACCGCCCGCCTTCCACCCGCAGCCCGGATCCCGGGTCGTCGGCAGCGACAGCGTAAATGCCTTCATATGTGTCAGTTGGAGTCTCTCGGAAGAGCACGTTGTGCGGCGCCCTGTTGTGGGACACGACCACATCGGAGAACGAGGCCTTCTGACCGGCAGCCACGGAGAAGCCGATGTCACACAGCATCCCGAAGGTGATGTAGTCGCCCCCCCGTCCCATGGTGTTCAGGTTCACCGACTCTCCGTCCGGGCCCCGGCGGAAGCGGGGACGGTCCTCCGAGGAAGGCTCGGTCTTCTCGGCGAAGGAGCTCTGATCATCGAGGGTGATCGAGATCTCGCCGAAAAGACTCGTGATCTCGACGTGGTGGGCCGCGTGGGCGTTCTCTCTGTTGATGACGGAGGGGAGGACGACAAAGGTCTTGAACGGCACCGTCGGTGAGTCTTCGGGCGCGTACCCGACGCGGTAGACGTTCAGTCGCGCCCGGCCTTCGTCGGTGCCGTCGACCTCGGAGACGTCGAGCTCGAGCTTGATGTAGCTCTGGTTCCGGCGGTTTTCGAGCTGGTAGGTGTTCTTGTTGCGGTCCATCAGGCGCCTGTCGTTCGCGCCGTACACGAAGCTGGCTTGGCTGCTGCCCTCCTCGATCCTCACCGTGTACTCGAGGTCGAAGATGGAGAGGTACTGGGAGTAGAGGACGAGGTCGTCGTCTCCGCCCCCGATCCAGGTCGCCCCGTTCCACGCGGAACGGTCGAGGCTCATGAGGCCGGTCTCGAACCAGGAGCTTCCCGACGCGGTGTCTCCAGCCTGATCCCAGGCCGTCACCGTCCACGCGTATCGGGTGGTGGGCTGCAGGGAGCCCCCCGCGTAGGGAATGGCCAGCGAGACGCCGCTCGCCACCCTCCCGGTGTCCCACACCACCGCTCCCCCCGGGTCGGTTACCACGATCTGGTAGGCGGTCTGTGAGTAGCCGCGCTCGCTCTCCGGCGCCCTCATCTGCCAGCCGAAGCGCGGCTTCTCCACATCGATGCCCAGCGGGGTCTTCGAGTACTCGACCTCCAGCTCCGTCAGGGCCGCGGCCGAGGCCGCGCCCTCGGCGACGGCCGCACCGATCGCGACCGCGGCCGTAATGAGCACGGCCACTCCCAGGAAGCCGGGAAGGGGCCCGATCAAGGCGTGGGTGAATCGGCTTCGACTCGAGATCATGCTCTCCTCCGGGGACGGTCGGGCGTGCGGCGACTCTGCCGATGGCCCATCAGTTCAGGTCGGGAAGGTCGTACTCGCCCAGATCCAGCGGGTACCGGCCGTGCTCCCGCACGAGGTTCACCACGTACTCGTAGCTCTCGGCAGAAACGTTGCCGGGCACCGAGTGGTCCGACTGGAAGATCAGGCCTCCGCCCTTCGCCGCGTTCAGCTTGCGCAGAACGGTGGCCCTCAGCTCCTCCCGGTTGCCACGAGCCCACTCGATCACGTCCATGTTCCCGCAGAAGCCGATCCGGTGGCCGTACTCCCGACGCAGGTCCACGACGTCCAGGCCCGCCTTGGCCTCCAGGGGGTTGTAGGCGTCGACACCCACCTCGATGAAGTCCTCGAACACACGCCGGACGTTCCCGCAGCCGTGGTAGATGACGGGCAGGCCGTTCTCGTGGCAGGTCTCCACCATGCCCTTCAGTCCGGGCTTGTAGTACCGCCGCCAGTAGGCCGGGGAGAAGAACATGTCCTTCGTGTAGGCGATGTCCCCCCAGATCACGATCCCGTCCAGCAGACCATCCGCGGCCTGGATCTGGGCCCTGAGGCACTCGAGGGCGAAGGCGTTCGTCCTCTCGACGAACCTCCCGAAAGCCTCGGGGTAGAGGCCCACCCAGAGCAACAGGTTCGCCGCTCCGACCATGCGGGTCATGTACTCGTTGGCCTCGCACTGGCTGCCGTAGACCGGGAAGTCGGGGTGCTGCTCTCTCACCGTGTCGATCCAGGGCGGAGAGTCACGGGCGAAGCCGTCGCCCACACCGGCGATCTGGTTGTCCCCCCGGCCGCAGTACCGTCGCTGGTCCCACGGGTCCTCGAACTCGAAGGTCGCCGCCTTCTCGATGGCGTCGATCCCGAAGCTGACGAACTCCGGCATGGGATCGGCGAACTTCTTTCGGACGACCGCTTCAAAGCCGGTGCGGACCACGACCTCCTCGTCGGTCTCCTTGAGGGTCTGGAATGACTTGATGTGGGGATCCATGTTGGGAATGGTGACGACCCAGTCGAGGTCGTAGTGCCGGTAGATGTCGGCGTCCTCAGGCAGGCCCTTCTCCGCACGCCACCGCTCCAGGAAGCTACCCCAGAAGAAGTCGCTCACGGGGACCCGATCGGGCTCCTCGTGGCGCAGCGTCTTGTTCATCCTGTCCAGCTTCGCCAGACAGGCCCGGCTCCGATCCATACCCCTCCTGCGGACGGACGCACGTCTCCTAGTCCGTGTGAAACACCTCTTCCATGCCGGCCCACCATTCGCCCTCGGCCCGGGTCACCAGGGTCTCCTGCATCGGCTTCACCAGCTCCCACCACCGCTGTGTCTCCGGATCCGCGGCCATCTTCGCCATGTCGGCGTCGAAGTCGTCTCCGACGTACTCGAAGTACGCGAACAGGAAGCCGTCCCTGTGGAAGATCGAGTAGTTCCGGATGTGGCACTCCCGAATCATGTCGAGAACGCGCGGCCAGACGCGGGCGTGGCGTTCCCGGTACTCCTCCAGCCTGTCCGCCCGGACCCGAATCACCTGACCGTACCTGGTCACGATCGCGGCCTCCGTTCGAGAGGTTGCAGCGTCGCGCGATTCTATCCCGGGCGCGGGCTTCCGCGGCGCAGAAGGGCACGCTCGATTGGCGCCTGCTGGATCTTCCTGATCCCGCGCTCGTGAACCGGCAGCCGCGGCACGTGGTCACGACGAGGACGGGGCCCTCCTGCCGGCGAAGAACCTGCGCCAGGTGAGGGCGAGGCCCGTCCAGACGAGGACGGCGGCGCCCGCGGAGGCGAGGCCGGCAATCGTCTGCCCCACGAAGCCGTACACCTCGCCCGTGTGGGCGAAGCGCAGCCAGCCGCGAAGGCGCTGGCCCGGGCTCAGGTCGCCGTGGCCCCTGCGGGCCACGATGTCCCCCGTGACCCGGTCGATCTCGAGGTCCAGGCGCTTGGTGGGCTGGCCGCCCGGGCTTCGGTCGATGGAGACGCTGACCGGCCCCCGGGCCGGCCCCGGCAGGTCCACGGTCAGGGTCTGCCAATCGGGGGTGTCGGCAGCCGCGATGGCGATGAGCTCGTCGATGCTACGGCCCACCTCTTCGGCGGAGACCTCCCGAGGCCCGGGGCCAGTCTCACCGGGGCCATGCGCACCGGGCCCACGCCCGCCCCGGCGGGACGGCTCCTCTCCGACGACACGGTACACGAGGTCTCCGGCCCACCCGTAGGAGATCACCACGCCGCTCGCGACGACGACTACCAGCGGGATCCACAGCCAGAGGCCGATCACGTTGTGCCAGTTGAAGTCCCGGGCCTTGCCCTGCAGCCCCCGCCGAAACCAGACCACGTTCCGGACCGAGCGGGGCGACCAGTTGCGGGGCCACCAGAGGAAGATCCCACTGAGAACGAGAAAGAGGAAGGCCAGGTTGCAGGCCCCGGTGATGGCCTTGCCGAGCTGACGCCCCTCGCCGCCTCGGCCCAGCCACCGGTGCCACTCCATCATGGTCTGGAGAAAGGCGCTCGTCCTTCCCGCCCCGTCGCCCAGGACCTCGCCGCTGTACCGGTCCACGTGGAGCCGCGCCCGGCGCCCCTGCCCGAGGACCGCCGGCTCCGCGGAATCGGCTCGGAGCGTGAGCGACGACGGCTGGAAGCCCGGGTTGTGGGTGCGCACGGCAGCCAGTAGCGCCGCCACGTCCAGGGGCCGAGCCCCCTGGGCCGCCGCGTCCGATCGGTAGTCTCGGTTGGCGAGCTCGGTCAGCTGCCTCTGGTAGGTGAGGGCCACCCCGGTCACCGACATCAGGAGGACGACGATGGCCACGAGCACCCCGGTCACCAGGTGCGTCCAGAAGACGATCGTGCGCACTTTCATGGCCTCTTTAGAACGGACGGGCCCCGAGAGGGTTTAGTTTAGTGGCCGGGATTCGACGTCACGGTCAACCCGGCGGGATGCCTGCCGATCCCATGGGCCGACGTTAATCCTGGCCCCCAGCGAGGTGAGACCATGCCGAGCCGACTGATCGAGAGTCTCAGCGACCGGCCGTGGCCGCCCTCCACGCGGCTTGCTGCTTCTTCCGCGCCTTCTCGTCCTTCTCCAGGGCCATGAGGCTCTCCGCGCGGGCGTCGACCGAGGGATCCTCGACGGCCCGGGAGAGGTGGCCCAGTGACGTGACGACGTCCGTGCGCACGAGAGCCCCGTTCTTCTCGGAGGAGCACTCGCGAAAGCGCTTCTCGAGCGCGTCGAGAACGAGGGTCCGCCGGTCCTCCCCGGCCAGGCCCGCCCTCCAGATGGACTGCAGCGCGTGGCGCGCGGTCACGGTCTTCTCGTCTCTCAGGACCGCGGTCAGGGTGGCGAAGTCGCGACGTATCCGGTTCTCGGGGTCGGAGAGGGCCAGGTGGGCCAGCATCTGGGCGGCGAACGCCCGCCTGTGTCCTTCCTTGTGGGAGAGGTCGTCGACCATCTGGTCCCACACCTCGTACGACCAGGGGACCGGCTTCTCGGCGAGTGCCATCAACTCGACGAACGCCTGGTAGGCGGCGTCCCGGTCAGCAGATTCCCGAGCAGCGAAGAGCGCGCGGACGCGCGCGTTCATCTCGCCTCCCTTCCGGCGGCGATCCGAATCGGGTTCCCGGTGATGTGGGCGACGCGATTCTATCAGGGAAGACACCTGGAGCAGGGGGAGCCCCGCAGGGCCGGCCCGGTCGCGGGTCGAGCATCAGAGTGAGAACCAGTGCTGTAGCTTCACCATGAACACGTTGCGGGCCGCGCTCCGCCAGAGAGCGTCGAAATTGTTGCCGAAGGACTCGTCGTAGAGATCCGACTCGCTGGTCCGCCCCTGGGACCAGACCACGTAGAGCGCCGAGCCGGGCCGGTACTCCCAGCGCACCACCAGGTTCGAACGGAACTCCCGGAAGCTGAAGCTGGGGTTGTCGAACGTGTACCGGCTGCCGGGGCCACCCTCCGATTCCCGCACCTCGTAGACGTTGTCCTCGGGCACGAAGGCGATCTCGTCGGGCCCGTAGAGGTGGAAGCGGTCCTCGTATCCCGAGGCCCGCGTGTCCGTGGCCTTCTTGAAGGCGGCGTATTCTCCCGACGAGACGAAGGGGCTGCCATAGTACTGGATCGTGAGGTCCGGGGTGATGCTCACGTTCAGGCGGATGGTGAGGCTGTGGGTCGTCTGGTCGATGTGCCCGAGGACGTAGCGGGGCCCACTCATCGTCTCGGGGGTGTCCACGTACTGCAGGTCGTCGACGTGGTGCCCGTAGACGTAGTTCGCGAAGATCTCGAATCGGTTGGCCAGGCGGGCTCTCACTCCGGAGGAGAGATCGAAGACGCTCGACTCACCGTCCCGGTACCGGTGGGTGTGCACTCCCCCACTCAGGAGGACACGTCGTCCGGGGTCCGTCTGCCCGACGAGAGACATGTGGAGAAAGGGGCTCAGCCGCATGGAGGGACCGCCCCGGAGCAGGCGCGTGTCGACCTCGGTGTCCCAGGCCTGCATCGAGGCGCTGAGGCGCCAGTTGTTCCGGAAGGCCCCCGTCGCGGAGAGCCCGGTCATGCCGCTCGTCTGTCTTCCCCCGAAGTCCCAGCCGTCCTCGCGCCTCAGGGAGACGCTCCACTGGCGGAAGATCCCCCGCGGGACCGGGTCCGCGTACCCGGCGGTGAACGCGTTCTGGATCGTGTCGGCCTGGCGCAGGAACCCCAGGTCGTTCAGCTCGAGCCCGGGCGAGACCCACCGGACCGCGTCCCCGATCCGCCACTTGCTGGTGCGGGACCGACCGAGGCTGACGAAGCCGCCGTGGCCGGAGAGCGAGGTGGCAGTAGGATCCACCTTCAGGTAGTCGGCGTCCGGGCGCTGGAAGTAGTGGACAGGGTTGGTCTGGAGGTCGAGCATGGCCTCGGGATCGCCGGTCACCTGGCTGAAGGCGCCCTTGGCGGCGAGAGCCCAGGCCCGGTTCGCGAAGAAGTGCACGAAGTCGAGGCCTCCGGTCGTCGCGTTGCGGGGCAGGAACGCGAGGGCCGGCTCGTCGATCCAGCGGTGGGTCGAGGTCAGCATGCCGCCCAGGGTGGTGTTGCCCTTGCCCCAGTCCTTCTGGACGCGGCCCGCGAGGTAGTTCGTGTAGGGCTCGACGACCTGGCTGCGCTGGCGGCCGTCGTGAGCGATCTGCACAGTCTCCTTCGAGGCCAGGCTTTCGACGACGCCCACCGAGAGCCCGTCCCGGGTCTTGCCGCTCACCTTCAGCGCGGTCAGGATCGTGGTGGCGGCCGGAGGGGAACCCGTGAACTCCCCCTCACCCAGCTCGGGGAACAGGGAGGGCCGGTCCCCGATCCGCCGGGAGTAGTAGAGGATGTCGCCGGAGCCCCCGCCCTCCCCGAACGAGGTGTCGGCCGCTCCCACCTCGATGTCGAACGAACCCTCGCTCTCGGCCAGGGCGAAGTCGAGTATGCGCTTCCCCTCGAGGAAGAACGGCCGCTTCTCCTGGAAGAAGGTCTCGTAGGCGGTCAGGTTGATGACCGAGGGGTCGGCCTCCACCTGGCCGAAGTCGGGGTTGACGGTGGCGTCGAGGGTGAAGTTGGAGCTCAGGCCCACCTTGGCGTCGAGGCCGGCCGAGCCGTCGCCGATCGTCCGCTCGCGCTGGTCCTCGGCGGTGAAGGCGGCGGAGTCGAGCTGGCCGAGGACGTGGGGGAGCAGCTCGATCCGGCGGTTCTTCGGGAGGTTCTCGATCCCGTGCAGCTCGCCGATGTTCTTCAGCATGCCGGTGTTGTTCCGCGGGATCAGGTTCCACTGGCTCTCCTCCCAGTTGCGGGCGATCCAGCGCCAGGAGTGGAGCCCCCAGACCTGCTCCGCGTGCGGTCCGTAACGGAGCTGGCTCAGCGGGATTCGGAACTCCGCGGTCCAGGCGTCCTCCTCCAGTCCCACCTTGCCGTACCAGACCGGGTCCCAGGTCGTGTCGTAGGTCTCGTTCCCGAGGATCAGGTCGATCTTGCTGCCCCCGGCCGTGAGGTCGAACTCGAAGCCGGTGCGCTTGTCGAAGTAGCTGTCGAAGCACACCCCGACGATGTCCCCCACGAAGGCGTCCCGGCGGCCGGGGTAGCGCTGCATCTTCTCCGGGTCGTCGTAGGCGCGGATGGCGGCGTAGACGTTCTCGTCGTCGTACAGGATCTTGAGCTCGGTGGGATGGGACGGCGCCGCGCCCTCGGTGGGCATGTACTGCCTGTAGTTCCCCGCCCACTCCCCCTCCTGCCAGGCCGGGTCGTCGAGCCGTCCGTCGATCTCGGGAGGCTCTCCCTGGAGCCTCGCCGTCTGGTAGATGCGCGGCGGGTACTGCCGGCCGTCGGCGTCGGCCGTGGGGAGGTCCTGCGCCTCCTGGGGACGGGCATGGAGGAGGCAGGCGGCCCCCAGCAGGACGACCGTCGTGAACGCGCGGAATGCCCTCAGAGGCTTCAGATTATCGTACCGATCGATGCAGCCCACGTGCTCACTCCTTCTCGGAGGGATGGCCGACGGTCTGCGCGTAGAGCACCCGCTGCGCGGGCCGAAGCCTCAGGGCCTCGGCCAGGACGAGTGCAAACGCCGCCATTCCCAGGGATCGTCTTGGGATCCTCGTGCTCATGGTGTCCTCCTCCCGAGTATCCGCAGGTGCGGCAAGAACCCGACTTCATGGTCGATTCAGCGGTCGGAGACGGCCACCTGGCCGTAGGGCCGCAGGACCACCGGTCCGAGGAGCCCGTAGCCCTGGGCCTGGGGCGTCATCCGGGGACGCGGCGGACCACCCGGTCCGCCCCCGGGGCCGGGAGGGCGAGGGGGGGCCGCCGCCAGCTCGGGGCGCACCTGGAGAAGCTGGTTGGCGAGGCTGGTGGCGACCTCCACCTCCACGGTGTTGGCCCCTCCCTCGAGGGAGGGGCCGACGTCGACCACGGAGTGGATCTGGTCCACCGGTCCTACCGACTGGCCGTTCACGCGGACGCGGACGGTGTCGACGTGGTCTCCGAGGTCCAGGTAGGCCCCATACCCACCCGTCCAACCTTCCTCCAGGTCGACGGTGGTGGAGTAGGTCCCGACGCCGGAGACGTGCTCCAGACCCTCGATCTCCGTCCACGGGCGCAGCCTCTCCAGGGTGATCTCCGGGAGCCGTCGCTTCGACGTCTGCGTCGCCCTCTCACCTGGGCCCCATGCCTCGACGGAGAGGGTCCACCGCTCCAATTTGATGGGCTCCGGCACCCGCTGGATGTCCGACGCCACGTGCTCGCCGGAGGCCAGGGTGGTCGTGTACGTCCCCGCCTCGCCGTCTCTCACGACGAGCAGCCCCTCTTCGTACGCCAGCTCGTCCGCCGTCGTCCCGCTGGCGCGCTCCCCCGGCGCCCCCCCCAGGACCCGGCCGTCGCCGACCGCCACGATCGTCGCCTGCCCCGGGACCAGGGAGACGTCGATCCTCACGCCACGCGCGCCCGGAGTGGAGGGGGCGATCGGACGGATCGCGCCGGTCCAGGCATCGAGCGCGAACGGGGTGCCGAGCCCGGCGAGCTCCACACCCAGCGTCACGGCCTCGGCGCCGTTGTTGGACAGGTAGTAGAAGTCCGTCCCTCCGTCGCGACGATGCACGTTCACAACGTCCGCCGGCTCGCCATGACGGACGTCCGGCTCGATCCCCACGCTCGCCAGCACGTCGAGCAGCTCGTCCTCGCCCGCCACCTGCCGCACGCTCGGCTCGGCCAGCAGCTCGGCGACGACCTTCGCAAGCGCCTCGGATTGGCTCTCGTGGTCCTTCAGTCCCGGCACCGTTCTGGGCGTGGCGCCGGCGAAGAAGATGGGCAGACCCGCCCGAGCCAGCGCCAGGAGCCGCTTTGCGGTGGTCGGTTCCATGGCCGGTTCATCGACGATCAGGAGCGCCCTGTACGCCGGCCCGTCGGGGGCGAGCCGGCCGTCCGCCACCGTGGCGCTCGGCAGCTCCAGCACGGCGGGGCTCAGGTAGCCGACGCTGTACCCGGCCCGGAGAAGGCTCGGGTCCTCCGCATGACCGCCCCGACGGTCCAGCTCCGGACGCAGGTAGGCGACGTCGACGGTGTTCAGTCCCCGCCGGAGAACCAGTTGCGTCCGCGCCATGTAGCCGGTGAGGTCCTGAATGTGCGTCCATGTCGGCTGTTGCCCGTTCCACGGCTCGGCGAAGGCCGTCTCGAACGCCGCGAAGCCCGGCCACTGGGCGCCCGGGGCGTCGGCGTAGGCATAGCCGTGGAGATACAGCTCGTTGACGCCGGCCGCGAAGTTGCGGTTGAGCGTCGGGATCATCTCGGTGGTCCAGAGCGTGTCGTAGGCGCCGAAGAAGGCCCCCATCTCGTCCGACAGCTTCAGGCCCCCGCCCATGTCCCGCCCCGAGGCCAGGGCGCGGTACTGGTCGACGTTGGACCTGAAGCCCAGGGACTCGCCCTCCGGCTGTCCGGTGAGGGCGGCGGAGAGGATCACGTCCACGGTGGTGCCGTAGCCCTGGTTGCGGTAGCGCATCCCCAGCGACTCGGCCCACGACCGCAGGGGCTCGAGTCGGTTCTCGAACCACAGCTCATTGAGGGTCTGCTCCCAGTCGTGCCGGACCCGCTCGTCGAGATTGTCTGCACCGAAGGTAAAGGCCGGCTCGGCGGCTCGCCCGAAGGTCTCGATCGTCCGATTCATGATGACGGGCAGGTAGGGCTCGATGGAGTACCCTCGCCGCGCCTCGAACTCCTCGAGGAGGCCCGGGGTCCAGTACTGCGTGTTCTTGATCTCGATGGAGTCCTCGAAGATGGACCCGCCGACCTCGGCCAGCAGGGCCCGCACCCGGGGCGTGAGGAGCACGCTCTCCCAGTAGTCGATGACGGCCTGTGCGCCCGCCCGCCCGAAGTGATCCACGACGTACGATTGCGGGCTGGTCACCGGAGAGTTGAGGGGGTTGCGGTCGAACATGTTCACGATCTGCCCGGTGGGCCGGTGGTAGATGGGCAGGAGCACCCAGTCCGCGCCCGACGGCGCGGTCCAGTCGATCCGGCCCTCGACGACCCGATCGGTCAGGTCGGTTGCGGATGCGGCGTCCAGGGTCACCGTCCCCTCCGTGGCACAGCTTCCCCGGCACGCCACGGCGAGCACGCGCAGCACGTGGGTCGTCAGGGGGGGGTCGGGGTTGCCCCGTGAGATCCCGCTGGGGGGCAGGAGCGGCTCGGGCAGCTCTCCCGAGTACGTCTCCCCACCCTTCACGATGGCCTGGCCGAACGTGATCTCCTGCGCCGCGGCGGCGTCGTCGGGAACGATCGTGGGGACGGTGGACGGCCAGTGGGGGCCGATGGTGACGTCCACCACCAGGCCGCGCTCCTTCGCCGCCTCGAGCACCACCGCCACCGCCTCGTTCCAGCGCTCCGTCCCCCAGCCGTAGACCTTCGGATCCATGGGCTCGTGAACGCTGTCGTAGACGTCGGCGATCTCCACGCCCCCGAAGCCGGCATCGGCGATCTCGTGGACCTCCCTCACGAGCTCGGCGTGGTCGACGTTTGCGCCGGGCCACCACCAGCGCAGCCGCGGCCGCACCTCCATCCCCGGGTCGGCGAACTCGGTGGCCAGGTCGGCGGTCTCCTCCGGCACCTCCTGCTGGCGCCCACATTGGACGGCGGCCAGCGCGGCGACCGCCACCACGAAGGAAGCGACGAGATCCAGCCCGGCCCGTCTGTGTCCTCTTGAGGTCATCTCCTGCCCCCTCACGGGTCGCCGGCCACCTGGAAATGGTAGTGACCGGAGCCGACCTCGTAGACGACCCGGTCGCCCTCCACGCCCACGAGTGAGACCGACGGCGCCTCCGCCGCCGGGACCGTACGACCGCTGCCGACCTCGCTGACATCCTCCGCGCTCGAGGCCGGCACGTACACACGCCCGGTGGCGTTGGGGGGCACCGTCACGTCGAGCTCGAGGACCCCGCCGGTCCGGCTCCAGCTCGTGGCGACGGTTCCCCGCACGCTCTCGTGGGAGGCGGCGACGCTCTCCAGCCCTGCGCTGGGAATCTCCGGCCGGAACTCGATCGCGCGGTAGCCCGGCTGGAGGGGCCTCATGCCGGCCAGGTCCTCGTACAGCCACTGCACGATGGCCCCGAAGAAGTGGTGGTTGCGCGATCGGGTGTCGGTGGGCCAGCTCTCTCCCAGGGCGGTGAACTTCAGCGTGTCCGTCCAGTAGCCCCAGCTCGGCTCGTCGGTCTGGGTGGCCACCGTGAAGGCCACGTCGTGGTGGCCGGTGGCGGTGAGCACGGGGAGGACATAGCTGGCCCCGAGGACGCCGACCCAGGGGTTGCCGTCCCGGTTCTCGACGATGTCCCGGGCCAGCCGGTCCGCCACCGCGGCCCGCCGGTCCTTCGGCACCAGATCGAACGCCAGGGGGAGGATCTGGGCGCTCTGGAAGAAGGGCTCGTCGTCCTTCTCCCTGTAGATTCCCTCGTCGGAGAGGAAGCGCGCGTTGAAATCGGTACGGATCCTCTCGAACAGCTCCCGGTATCGTGTCGCGTCCGCCTCTCGACCCAGCACCGCGGCGGCGCCGCCCGCGATCCGCACGAGGTGGGCGTAGTAGGCGGTGGACGCCAGGGGCTGGAGCCGGGACACGCCCTCGGGAGCGACCCAGTCCCCGAGGCCCGAGGTCAGGGTGTGGGCGAAGTCGTCGCCGTCCTTGTCCGTCCAGCGAGGGACCCACTCGTCCAGGTAGCGCTGCATGGCCGGGTAGACCTTCTCGAGGGCGGCCCGGTCGCCGTGGCGCATGTAGCTCTCCCAGGGGAGAACGAACCAGAAGGCGTCCCAGGCGGGGGTGGCCCCGCAGCAATCCTCGGCCTTGAAGGTCTGGCCGAGGTAGCCGAAGTGCTCGTTGGCCGGGGACAGGAGGGAGAGCTCTCCCTCCGCCGTCTGGGCGTCGAGCATGTCCTGGAACATCTTCCCGTAGAGGCGCTCGGTGTCGAACAGGAGCGAGGTGGCTCCGGCGGTGAGCTGGGCGTCGCCGGTCCAGCCGTTCTTCTCGTACACCGGGGTGTCGGTGACGATGCCGTGCATGTTGCTCTGGACCGCCCAGGCCGTGTTGTCGTGGATCCGGTTCAGGGTGCCCTGGCTCGACTCGAAGCTCGAAGCCTCGGCCAGCCCGGACCGGACGTGGGCGATGCGCTCGACCGTGACCGACGCCTCGCCCGGCAATGGCAGCCCGTTCGGTCCGCTGATCTGCAGGTAGCGGAAGCCCTTGTAGGAGAAGCGGGGCGCCCAGCTCTCCTCGCCGGAACCCGCGGCGACGTAGTAGTCGGTCTGGAGCTGACCCAGCACGAGGCCGTTGCCGGCAGTGCTGGCCCGGCCCTCGTCGTCGATCTTCTCGGAGTAGAAGAGCTCGACGGCGGTGCCCTCCGGGGCCTGGACGCGGATCTCCGCCCAGCCCGTGAGGTTCTGGCCCGCGTCGTACACCACCACCCCGGGCTCCGGCTCCGATCGAGTCCCGGGCGGTCGGACGTCCACGACGCGGATGGGCTCGTGGGTCTCGGCCCGCAGGACGCCCGCCGGAGCATCGACGACGCGAACGGGCGCCCAGTCGGAGTCGTCGAACCCTGGCTGGTCCCACCCGGGGATCTGGCGCCGGGCGTCGAAGGTCTCGCCCAGGTACATGCTGTCGTAGCGTCCCGGGCCGTCCACGCTCACCTTCCAGGTGTCGTCCGAGCTGATCCGCTGCTCCGACCCGTCTTCAAAGGTGATGTCGAGGTCCAGACGCAGGCGGGGGGTCGCCCGCCACTCGGCCTCCGTCCACCCCCAGTCCCAGGTGCGCGTCGCGTCGTCGAAGTGGCCCGAGCCGAGCTCCGCGGCGATCACGTTCGCGCCCTGCCGGAGCAATGCGGTGACGTCGTGGGTGGTGTAGAGCACGGTCTTGCCGTAGTCGGTGAAGCCGGGGTCCAGGACGCTGTCCGAGGTCGCCTCCCCGTTGATCCTGAGGTCGTTGTAGGCGAGCCCGGTCGAGTAGACGCGCGCCCGCGCCACGGGCTTCTCCACCTCGAACGACTTCCGGAGCATCGGCGTCGGCCGGATCTCCCGGCACTCCCCCTGGTCGTTCCGAAGCTGACCCGCGCGGCCCTCGGTGGGCCAGCCCACCGGCCGGCAGAGCTCCCCCGCCGCGCGGATCCGGGCGTCGTCCGCTCGGCCCTCTTCGGGCGTCAGACCAACGGGCCGCTCCGGCCCGGCAATCCACTCCCCCGCCCACTCGCCGGCATCGAGAAGCGCGGTCTCGAACCAGGTGGCCGGGGCCCAGGCGGTGGGCGATTTCTCGTCCGTCCACACGCGCACGGACCAGTAGTACCGCGTGCGGGACTCGAGGTCGGGTCCCGCGTACACGCACCACGGGTTCTCGGAGGTCACCTTGTCGGAGTCCCAGACGTCGGCACGCCCCTCCTCGGCGAGCTCGGGCCGCGAGGCGATCCGCACCTGGTAGGCCGCCTGCATCACCCCGCGCTCCTCGCTGGCGAGCGCCCAGCTCAGCCGAGGCGTGGGGTCGTCGATGCCCAGGGGCTCGGGGGCCGCGCCCGTCTCCAGCCCGACGACGGTCGTGGTTGAGCCTGCGCCGATCCCGCAGGCAACGAGGGTTGCGATCCCGGCGAGGACCGCCAGGCCGGCGATGGTGAGTGTCACCCTCTTCATTGCCTCTCTCCCCTCCCCCGAGGAGCCCAGCCACCCGGTGTGCTGGCGCCCCGCGTCAGTCGAAGCTGTCGAGGTTCCCCCGGCTGACGATGTGACAGCGCCCCAGGCGAACCTCATCGCCGCGGATCATCGAGTTCCCCAGGCGACCCGCTCGCGTGGAAACGGCCTTGGGGCGCCGGGGGTCAGGCTGTGCGCGCGGGCCGCGGCCACATGGCCGAGGTCGCGCGTCTTCCAGAAGACGACGCTGGATACGGTCCCGTCCTCCGCGCTCCCCGCCCCGAGGCATGGTCCAATTGCCGGTGACCGAGTCCGCGGTCACCGGCCCGGCAGGTCCGATTCGAGGAGCAGCCCTCGAGAACCTCGGCGGTCCTCCACCCGTATCTCGCTCCAGTGCTGGCGCAATCACTCTCCCATCGGGTAGGCGAAGGAGTACCGGCCGGAGCCCACGTCCATCACCACCACCTCGCCGTCCTGGCCCGCGGTCGCGATGCCGTTCCCGGCGGCGAGGACCTTCCCGCCCTCGGTGACGTCGGCCAGCCGCGCCGAGGGCAGGCGGACGGTCGCCGTGGTGTTGGGGGGGATCTCGACGTCGAGGGCGAACCGGCCGCCCTCCAGGCTCCAGGCCGAGCTCACCCGGCCGTGCATCGTGTCGTGGTGGGCCTTCACCCGCGTGAAGCCTCCTCCCGGCCGGGGCCGGATGAGGACGCGCTTGTAGCCGGGAGCGGCCGGGTCGGTGTCGATCCCCGCCATGACGCGGTACATCCAGTCGCCGATGGCCCCGTAGGCGTAGTGGTTGAAGGAGTTCATGGACGGGTCCTGGAAGGTGCCGTCCGGCTTCTGGCCGTCCCACCGCTCCCAGATCGTGGTGGCGCCCTGGGTCACCGGATAGAGCCACGAGGGGTACTCCTCGCGGTTCAGCAGCATGTAGGCCTCGTCCAGGTGACCGAAGCGGCTGAGGACGTGGCACAGGTAGGGGGTGCCGAGGAAGCCGGTGGTCAGGTGCTTCCGCTCGCGCACGTCCCGGGCCAGCCGCTCGGCGGCCTGCGCCCGCTGGTCCTCGGGCAGGAGGTCGAACTGCAGCGCGAGGACATAGGCGGTCTGGGTGTTCTCCCCCACTCGTCCCCGGACGCTCACGAACTCCTCCTGGAAGGCCTGCTTGACGTCCCTCTGGAGGTCCCGGTAGCGGGCCTCGTCGTCCGATCGGCCGAGGACCTGGGCGATCCTCTGCAGCAGCTCGGTGGAGTGGGCGAAGAAGGCGGTGGCGATGAGATCCTTCCCGGTGGTGGCGCCGGGGTAGCTGCGGGCCTCCCGGGGAGGGGCGGCGTAGGCGAGCCAGTCCCCGAAGTGGACGTCGCCGTCCCAGACGAGGTCGTCCCCGGCCCGCCCCCGCATGTACTCCACCCAGGCGGCCATGCTGTCGTACTGCTCCTCCAGCAGGCGCCGGTCGCCGTAGGCCAGGTACATGGTCCAGGGGACGATGACCGCGGCGTCGGCCCAGCCCGCGGACCCGGCGGCCGCGCGCTCCGGCGTCGTCAGCACGTCGGGGATGACGTGGGGGACGCTTCCGTTCTCGTACTGGTCGGCGGCCAGGTCCCGCAGCCACCTCGTGAAGAAGGCGGCCACGTCGAAGTTGAAGGCGGCGGTCCGGCAGAAGGCCTGGGCATCGCCGGTCCAGCCCAGGCGCTCGTCGCGCTGGGGGCAGTCGGTGGGGACGTCCAGGAAGTTGCCCTTCTGCCCCCAGCGGATGTTGTGCTGGAGCTGGTTGACGAGGGGATTCGAGGTCTCGAGCCCTCCGCTCGGGGCCATGTCGGAGTGGATGACCACCCCGGTGAGGGCGTCCGGCGTCAGCTCCCCGGGGTAGCCGTCCACGTCGACGTAGCGGAAGCCCTGGAAGGTGAAGTGGGGCTCGTAGGTCTCGGGCCCGCCCCCCTTCAGGGTGTACCGGATCGTCTGCTTCGCCGACCGCAGGCTCTCGGTGTAGAAGTTCCCCTCCTTGTCGAGGACCTCGGTGTGCCTGAGGGTCACGGTCGTCCCCGCCGGGCCCTCGACCTGCAGGCGCACCCAGCCCACCATGTTCTGGCCCATGTCGACCACGGTGTCGCCCTCCGGGGTCTGGAGGATCTTCACCGGCTTCACCTCCTCGATCCGCCGGACGGGTGGTCCGGCCGGGGCCACGAGAACGTCCTTGCCGTGGTCGACGAGCCGGACACCCGACCACTCCCGGTCGTCGAAGCCCGCCGTCGTCCACCCGGGCTTCTCGAGGCGGGCGTCGTAGGTCTCGCCCTGGTAGTGCTCCGCCATGAGGATGGGTCCGGTGGCGGCCTTCCACCCTCCGTCCGTGCCCACGACCTCCGTCCGCCCGTCCTCGTAGGTGATCACGATCTGGGCGAGGAGAGCCAGGTCGTCCCCGTAGACGTTCCGCCGCCGGGGCAGGTCCCCGCGGTACCAGCCGTTGCCCAGAAGCGCGCCGACGGCGTTCGGCCCCTCCTTCAGGAGCGACGTGACGTCGTAGGTCTGGTACTGCAGGCGCTCGTGATAGGCGGTCCACCCCGGGGTGAAGAGCTGGTCCCCGACACGCCGGCCGTTCAGGTGCATCTCGTAGAGCCCGTGGGCGGTCACGTAGGCCCGAGCCCTCTGGACCCGACCCGCGACCTCGAACTCACGGCGCAGCATGGGGGCCGGACCCGAGACCTCGGGGTCGTCGGGCAGGTCCGGCTCGATCCAGCCCGCGCTCCAGTCCGAGGGCGCGAGCAGGCCCATCTCCCACCTGGCGGGGGCGCTCCACTCCGTGGGGGTGCCGCTCCCGTCCCAGACCCGCACCTGCCAGTAGAGGCGCTGGCCGGACTCGAGGGGCGGGCCCTCATAAGGGTGGTGGAGGGACACGTCCGACGCGACCTTGCCGGACTCCCAGACCCGGCCGCTTCCGGAGCCCAGGTCGTCCTCGGTGCGGGCCACCCGGATCTCGTAGGCGGCCTGGACGACCCCGCGGCCCTCGCTCGCGAGCCGCCAGCTCAGGCGGGGCCTCAGGGCGTCGATCCCCAGGGGGTTCTCCTTGTACTCGGTACGGAGACCCACGACCTCCACCCCGGCGGCGCTCATGGGAGTCGCCGCCATCAGGAGGGGCAGGCCGGCGGCCAGCACGAGCCCCGCCCCGGATCCCAGCAGTCTCTTTCTCATCCTCGGGCTCCTCGTCATGGTCGTGGGCGGTCCCGCCCACGGATCTTGCCCGGCGGCGTCCGGGGGGTCCGGACCGCAAGGCGTCTGGCCACCGCCGCCCTAGGGCGGCGGCGTCTGCTCCTCGGCCTCCTGCGGCGTCACGATCGAGCGCCGGACCAGGCCCACCCGCTCCTGCTCCCGCTTCTCGTTCCTCAGGCGCTGGAACTCGGCCTGGGCCCGCCTCGCCTCCTCGGCGTGGTCCAGCGCCCGGTGGGCCTGGAAGAGCTGAAAGAAGGCGAACTCGTTCTCGGGATCCAGGGCGACGGCCTTCTCGAGGTGGGGCAGGGCGAGGGTGGGCTCCCCCTGGGCGATCAGAACCCGGCCCAACCCGAGCTGGCCCTGCTCGAAGTCGGGATAGTGCTCGACCGCCTGCGCGAAGAGCTCGCGTGCGCGCTCGAGGTCGCCGGCCTTGCGACGGAGCTCTCCCAGCTCGTAGGCGGCGTCGGCGTTGGTGGGATCGATCCGAAGCTCCGCCTCGAACTCCTGGGCGGCGAGCGCCTCGGCGTCGGCCGCGGCCAGCGGCGGTCGCGCCCGGGCCAGGTGCACGCGGCCCAGGCGGAAGTGGATCCCGGGCCGATCCGGTTGGAGCTCGAGCACCTTTCGGTAGTCCTCGAGGGCCGCGTCGTAGTTGTCGATGCTCTCGTTGGCCTCGCCCGCCGCCTGGTACATCCAGATCGAGGTCGGCGCCACCTCGGCCAGGCGCATGGTGAGCAGGTAGGCGTAGTTCGAGATGAGACGGCCCGCGTGGTACAGAACCTCCGGGTCCTCCGGGTACAGGCGTGTCAGCTGGAGCGCCACCTCCGCCGCCTCGTCGTCCTGACCGAGCCCGTTCAGGGACCGCTGCAGCGCCAGCCCGGTCGCCCGCCGCTTGGTCGCGTCGGCGCTCTGCTCGAAGCCCTTCCGGAGGCCGGGGAGGGCCTCCTCGTACTGTCCCACCTCCGAGAGACACACGGCGAGGAGGATGTCCACGTTCGGCAGGTCCGGCTTGAGCCGGAGGGCCTCGCGCAGGGCAGGCACGGCGCGGGAGAAGTCCCGCTGCTGGAACCGGATCATCCCGAGCTGGGCGTGGACCTCGGCGGTCTCGGGGCTGAGCTCCTGCAGTCTCTCGTAGGCCCGGGCCGCATCCTCCCAGCGGCGCTCGGCGAGGGCCTCCTGCCCCTCCGCGGCGAGCTGCTCCAGCGTGCCCGGCTCGGGGGCCTGCGCCGAGACCAGGGAGGCGGCCAGGCAGAACCCCAGGACGACGACGAGTCGTTTCATGGGTCCGGCTCTACCCCAGACGACCGACCGACCGCGAGCGGGATGGAGGGATGAAGAGGCGGCCGATCGTCGGTCCCCGGAAGAAGGGTCTGCCAGCGCACGTCACGCTGGCAGACCCCAAAGCCCGGGGCTGCGTCAGAAGAGGAGCTTCACGCCGAGCTGGACGATACGGGCGTCCCGGGCCGACGTGATCCTCCCAAAGGTGGCACTCGTGAGGTTCTGCGACACGCCCGACCACTGCGTGTGATTGAGCGCGTTGAAGGCCTCGGCACGGAACTGCAGGGTCGTGGGTCCGATGAAGAAGTTCTTGAAGAGACCCAGGTCCAGCCGGTTGATCCCGGGCGCCCGCAGGATCGAGCGACCGGAGTTGCCGAACTCGCCGGCCGCCGGCTGGGCGAAGGCCGCGGTGTTGAACCACTCCTCCTGGGTGCCGCCTCCGGCGTTGATGTCGCCCACGATGTTCGCGCGGTTGTTGAAGGAGTCATTCAGGCCCCCAATGTCCCGCGCGTAGATCGAGATGGGGAAGCCACCCTGCCAGAGCCAGATCCCGTTGAGCTGCCAGCCCCCGATGAGGACCTGCTTCGCGCCGCTGGCGTCGCCGCCCCAGCGCTCGCCCTGGCCGAAAGGCAGGTTCCAGACGAAGCTCGCGACGAAGCGGTGGGCCACGTCGAACGACGAGAGGCCGTGGTCACGCGCCACGTTGCTGTTGTCCAGGAACCCCTGCCAGCCCGCCGTCTCGTTCGAGCCGATGCCGGCGGCCGCGGACTTGCTGTCGGTGCTCTTGCCCCAGGTGTAGGCGGCGGTGGCGATGAGGCCCCGGCCGCGGTGCGTCACCGTCGCGTTCAGGGCGTGGTAGTCCGAGTACCCGCTCCAGTCGCTGTCGATGTAGACGCCGAAGTTGGGGTAGGGCTTGCGCTCGGCCACGGTGGGGCGGTCCGGGGTGTAGGGCAGGGCCTGGGCGATGTTGCGGCGCATCAGGAGGTTGCTGCCGTGGCTGCCCACGTAGTTCAGCTCCACGGTGGTCGTTCGGGTGAGCAGGTGCTGGATCCCCAGGGACCACTGCTGGACGAAGGGGTTCTTGGGCTCCGGAGACATGCTCACGGCGAGGAAGGTGTTGGCCGCGGGTGTGGCCGGATCGGCGGTGGTGAAGTCCGGGAAGATGTTGTCCGTCGTGTTGATGGTCGCGATGCCGAACGACTGCTGGAGGTTGGTGCGGCTGACGTACGGGTAGATGTCCGCCGACCCGTCGATCTCACGTCCCTCGGCGCTGTCGTAGAAGATGCCGTAGCCGCCCCGGATGACCGTGTCCCCCGACTCGAACGGACGGTACGCGAAGCTGATGCGGGGAGCGAAGACCTTGTACCGGTCGGGGTTCTCGGGGGTCCGCCCGTCGGCGAGCTGGTAGTAGCCGTCGGCGGGGATGATGCCGCCGGCCTGCAGGCTCTGGTCCGCCACGATGAGACCGCCGGCCGCGTAGTTGAGGTTCCGCCACCCCATGCGGTCGTTGGTCTCGTAGGGGACGTTCCGGTAGTCGAAGCGGAGGCCCAGGTTCAGGGTGAGCTTGGAGGTGACCCGCCAGTCGTCCTGGATGTACGGGGCGAAGTACACCCAGTTGAACTCGCGGGGGTTGCCCACCGCGCCCGCGACGGGGAACGGCCCGGGCAGGAACGCGGCCGCGCTGGAGTAGGTCCCCAGGAGGAAGTCGGCGAAGGTGTTCCTCTGGGTCTGGGCGAAGTTCGTTTGGTAGCTGAGGTCACCGGTGAAGCCCGTGGCCAGGTCGCGCTGGAGCCACCACCGGCGGTACTGCGCGCCGAAGGTGACGGTGTGGCTGCCCGTGACCCAGGTGGTCGTGTTGCTGACGTCCCACATGGGCTGGTTGCTGGCGGTGTAGGCGTTGACGGGCCCGCCGACGCTAGCGATGTTGGTGATGCCCGCGACGGTCGGGCACTCCCGCTGAATGTCCGGGATGGGATCGAAGATGCCGGTGAGCTGCAGGGAGTCGACCCACGACTGGGGGCAGGCCTTGCCGGACTGATTGGCCTCGGCTTCGAGATAGCCCACACGGGCCACGTTCACGACGTTGCTCTTGATGGGCCAGGTGTGGCTGACCTGCCACTGGTCGCTGTCCTGGACGAAGACCCGGTTTCCGCCTTCCCAGTCTCCTACACCTTCCGAGGGCAGGTTCCCACCGCTCTCGTTCTCGAAGGTCGTCCTGGTGAAGCGGCCGAAGATCCTGCCGTAGCTCCCCAGGTCCTGGTCGATCCGGACGTTGTACTGGTTCTGGGTCTGCGGAAACTCTGTCACCGTCGTGTAGTTGCCGAGAGGGCTGTCGGTGTTCGGATCCGGCCACCACCCCTGGTCGAGGGCCAGGGCGGACAGGCGCGCCCAGCGGTCCCGCGGGATGGTGTTGTTCGGGAAGAGCTGGCCGGTGAACGGATCGGTGACCGGCTCCGAGAGGATGCCCTGGCGCTCGGCGGCCGTGGGGACGAACCAGTACCCGGTGGACCCCCGGGTGATCCGGGCGCCCTCGTAGTTGAAGAGGAAGAAGGTCTTGTTCTTGATGATCGGGCCGCTGATCGTCCCCCCGAACTGCTTCTGGTCCAGAGCGGGCTTCTCGGAGTCCGGGTCGTCGAAGTAGTTCCGCGCGTCCCAGGCCTCGTTCCGGCCGAAGAGGAACGCGGTGCCGTGGAACTCGTTGCTGCCCGACTTGCTGACGAGGTTGATCTGGTTGGCGCTGAAGCCGTACTCCGCCGAGTAGGTCTTGTTCTGCTGGGTGAACTCCTCCATGGCGTCCACCGACAGGATGACGGCCGGGGTGCCGAGCGCGGTGTCGATGTTCGCGGTCCCGTCGATCATGAAGTTGTTCGAGGTGGCCCGGGCCCCCTGGAGGCTGATCGCGTTGCCCGCGCCCTGCCGCATGCTGCCCTGCTCCCCGCCGACCTCGACCGTACCGGCCTGCAGGAACAGGAGCTGGAGGAAGTTCCGCCCGTTGAGGGGCAGCTCGGTGATCTGCTTCTCGGTGAGCGTCTGGCTGACGTTGGCGCTCTCGGACTGGAGGAGCACCGTGGCCGCCTCGACCTCCACCGTTTCGCTCATCTCGCCGAGCGACAGCGTCAGGTCGATGCGGACCTGGTTGTCGACGAGGAGCCGGATGCCGGTCTGTCTCGCGACGCTGAAGCCCTGCAGCTCGGCCTGCACCGAGTAGTTGCTGGGCGGCAGGAGGGGAACCACGTAGTCCCCGTTGGCGTCCGTGACGGACGTCCGGGTCATCCCGGTGAGGTCACTCACGACGGTGACCGTGGCCCCGGGTACGACGGCGCCACTCGCGTCTCTCACGGTCCCGCTGATCTGGCCCGTGGCCGTCTGTGCTCTCACTGTGGCGGCCGCGCCGAGCAGGATCAGCACGGCGGCCAGCAATCCCACCTTCTTCTGCATGGTGGACTCTCCTCCGGTCAAGGTAAAGACACCCCGCGGATGACGGGACGTCGGCATGGTTGCGCCTCGTGTTGAAGCGCGCAGCTTGAGACACGCAGCATACGTCGTGCCATGGGCCCCGCTCGCCCGATCTTCAGCCGCGCGGGGATGGTCCGACGGCGCGGGATGGGCAGGCACGCAAGGGCAGTGTTTGCGTTGAGTTACAATCCCCGCCGGGTCGTGCGAATCCATCACCTCTGAGGCATGAATCCGGCTGCGGTGACTGCCAATGTTCGTGACTTGCAGACCTGCCATTACGATCTTTCGCACCATTTTTCTGAAATGTTATCCAACCTTCTGGATTCGGAAACCCACCAGCGCCTCCCTACTGCCTGTTCGCTCGATATGGGTGTGAGCACTCTCCATCAGCGTCAGGTGGCGGTCAAGCGCCTTCGCCTGTGTCTCCTCGCGTTACGCGTGACGGAACGGGATCGGCACGGCCGCCGACACCTCCTAACACGGTGCCTTTGTAGTTTTTACCTGGGACGCGAGAGGCAGCGATCGGGGGCGCGCGCCGTCTGCCGTCGACGCTCTGCTGTTTCGCGTTACAGAACGCTTCTGGGTCACAGATGAGCGGGGCTATGGGGAACGATGAGCGGCGCTCATCCTCTCGGGGGCGGGGTCGCCCCGGGGACGGCCGGGCGTGCCGGCGGCGGGGGCGCTACGCCGGTGGTGGAGTTGGTGGTGAACTGCCCAAGGAGGAGGTCGTTCGGGTAGTGGTGGTCCACGTTGTCGGGGGTGATCACCTGGTGACGGACGAACAGGGCGGGCGGGGTCCGACGCCCCCCGAGGATGTCGGAGGCCAGCCGGATCAGATCGTCGCCGTACCGCTCCGGGAAGAAGGCCACGGACGCGATGAGGGGCGTCCGGGGCTCCCGGAGCTCCGCCCGGGCGTCGGGCTCCCCGTTGAGGCCCACGATCGCGCAGGACCCCGCCCGGCCGGCCTCCTGGAAGGCCCGGGCCGCCCCGAGGGCGCTGGGATCGTTCGCGGCGCCGACGAGGATGCGCTCGGCCCGGGAGGCGCGGAGGTGGCGACGCACCTTCTCGAGGGCGGTCTTGAACTGGCCGTCGGCGTCGAGGGAGACGACCCGGCACGAGTCGATGACGTCGCGCAGCGTCTCCTTGAGCCCGGCGAGGGCCCCGCCCATGCGGGAGCGGACGAGCGATCCGGCCCGGGCCAGCTCCAGCAGCAACACCTCGTCCACCTGCCCGCGCCAGCGGCTCCGGGCCCAGTGACCGAGGTGGCGCCCCGCGAGGAGCCCGGCCTGGTAGTTGTTCGCCCCGTAGTAGGTCGCGCCCGGGTGGGGGATGTCGACGGCGATGAACGGGATGCCCGCCTCGACGTACCGGGACGCGATGGCCGGCGCGACCGCCTCGTCGGTCTGGAACTCGATGACGAGCTCGACGCACTCGCGGATGAGCTGCTCGGCGTTGCGCAGCGCCACCTTCGGCTGGTAGCGGTTGCTGACGGTGATGAGCTCGACGTTCGCGTGCTCGGCCGCGCGCTGCAGGCTGACGAGGACCTCCCGGGCGAACGAGGCGTCCTGTCCCTGGGCGGCGTATCCGATCCGGTGCCGACGCCGGCGGCGGATGTCGGAGACGAGACGGTAGCCGTTGGCGTCCACCTTCTCCAGGAGACCGCAGTGGTGGAGGGTGTGGAGCAGCCGGAAGCACGTCCCCTTGCCGAAGCCGGTCCGCTGGACGACATCGCGGAGTCGCAGGATCTCGCCGCGGCCCTCGAACACCTCGAGGACCCGCGAGGCGTGCACCACGGACTGAACGAGGTATCGGTCTCCGGTCGAGACGGCCATCGTGTCCTGCTCCGATGCGTGACGCTACCCTGACGACGTTTCGCAGACCATAACATGGATGGCGGCTCGGGAACCACGCTCCGGTCCCCCTCGGCCCCCCGCCCGAGAGGCCAAAGAGCTCCCAGGCACGGCGTTGGGCGCGGCCGGGTCCTGTGGGTGGCCGTTTCGCCCAGGGAACCGCGGGCCGCATCCCGGAAGTCGCTTGTCCCGGGCCGCGCCCTCCGCACAGACTGCGGTCGCTCGGCAGCCAACCCCTCGATCTCGAGCCACGGCCTCGGGGGAGTGAGCCGGCGGCTGTCGGCCCGTAGGAGCCCACCGGGCCAGGTCCGGGCGCGGGTGCCGGCAGGATGACCGCCTTTGCTCGCCAGTCAGGGGGAGGGAGCCATGGCCTTCGATCTGAACGACGACCGCATCGCCGAGGAGAATCGGAAGCATCGGGGGTGGCTCGAGGCCGACTATGCTCACCTGGGCGACCAGCTCGCCCGGCGCAACGTCGACATCGAGGCGCTGACCGAGAGGGCGATGGCGTTTCGCGTGTCGGTGCCCTCCTGGGGCGTGGGCACGGGGGGCACGCGGTTCGCCCGCTTCCCCGGCCTCGGCGAGCCCCGCAACGTGTTCGAGAAGATGGAGGACTGCGAGGTGGTGTTCCGCCTGGTCCGGTCGACGCCGGGCATCTCGCTGCACATCCCCTGGGACAAGCCGGAGAGCCCGGCGGAGCTGAAGGGATTCGCCCAGGCCCGCGGGCTCTTCTTCGACTCCATGAACTCCAACACCTTCCAGGACCAGCCGGGGCAGGCCCACTCCTATCGGTTCGGCAGCCTCAGCCACACCGACGCCGCGGTCCGCCGGCAAGCGGTGGAGCACAACGTCGAGTGCCTCGAGCTGGGAGAGAAGCTCGGCGCCCGCTCCCACACGGTGTGGATCGGCGACGGGGGCAACTTCCCGGGACAGGTCGACACCCGCAAGGCGCTCGAGCGCTACCTGGAGAGCCTGCGAGAGGTCTACCGCGCCCTGCCCGACGGCTGGCGTCTCTTCCTCGAGCACAAGCTGTACGAGCCGGCGTTCTACTCGACGGTCATCAACGACTGGGGCACGAGCTACTACTGCGCCCGGGAGCTCGGGAACCAGGCCTACTCGCTGGTGGACCTGGGGCACCACGCCCCCAACGTCAACATCGAGATGATCGTCGCCCGCCTGATCCAGTTCGGCAAGCTCGCCGGCTTCCACTTCAACGACAGCAAGTACGGCGACGACGACCTCGATTCCGGCTCCATCAAGCCCTTCCAGCTCTTCCTGGTCTTCAACGAGCTGGTCGACGCCGAGCTCGGGGCGGTGGCGGGCTTCGATCCCGCCTACATGCTCGATCAGTCGCACAACGTGACCGACCCCCTGGAGTCGCTGATGACGAGCGCGGTCGAGGTCGTGCGGGCCTACGTGCAGGCTCATCTCGTGGACCGCGCGGCGCTCGCCGAGCACCAGCAGCGGAACGACGCCCTCATGGCGCTGCAAGCGCTCAAGCGCGCCTTCCAGACGGACGTCGAGCCGGTTCTGGCCATGGCCCGGCAGCGGGCGGGCGGGGCCGTCGACCCCGTGGGGGTCTACCGGGCCAGCGGCTACCGGGAGCGCGCGGCCGAGGCGCGGCCGGCCCGCGCCGGGGTCAGCGCCGGGATCGTCTAGCAGGACTCCGCCGTGGACGCTGCACCTTGTCACCTCGCCATCGACCTGGGGGCCGGCAGCGGCCGGACCATCGTGGGGCGAGCCGCCCCCTCCGGCCTCGTCCTCCGGGAGACCCACCGGTTCCAGTACGCACCGAGACCGCTCGCCGGGCACCTGCGGTGGGACTTCGAGGGCCTGCTCGAAGGCATCCGGGAAGGACTCCGGCGCGCGCCCCCGGTCGCGGAGGAGCTCGGAGGGCGTCTCGAGTCCGTGGGTGTCGACTCGTGGGGTGTCGACTACGGGCTCGTCGACGACGAGGGCCGTCTGCTCGAGGACCCCATCAGCTATCGGGACGAGCGCACCGAGGGGGTCATGGAGACGGTGTTCGCGCGTCTCCCCCGCGAGGAGATCTTCGCCCGCACCGGCATCCAGTTCCTGGCCCTGAACACGCTGTTCCAGCTCGTCGCGCACGTCCGTGACGGCCTCCCCGCGAGGGCGGCGAAGCTGCTCATGATCCCCGACCTGTGCCACCACGTGCTGTGCGGCTCGCTCGTCGGCGAGCGCACGAACGCCTCGACGACCCAGCTTCTCAGCGTGCGCGACGGCGGATGGGACGCGACCCTCCTCGAGCGCCTCGACCTTCCCCTCGCCCTGATGCCGGAGATCGTCCCGGCGGGCAGCGAGATCGGAGCGCTGCGCCCCCGCCTCCAGGCCGATCTCGGCCTCGGCCCCCTGCGGGTGGTCGCCCCGGCCACCCACGACACCGGCAGCGCCGTCCTGGGCACGCCCCTCGAGCCTGGCTGGGCCTACATCTCGTCCGGCACCTGGTCGCTCGTGGGCGTCGAGCGCGAGTCGCCCCTCGTCAACGGGGAGGTGGAGCGCGCCAACGTCACGAACGAGGGCGGGGCCTTCGGAACGACTCGGTTCCTCAAGAACGTGATGGGCCTCTGGATGCTCGAGGAGTGCCGCCGGGAGTGGCGCGAGGCCGGCGAGCGGCAGGACTACACGGGTCTTCTGGAGCGGGTGGCGGCCCTCGACGGGTTTGCCGGCTTCGTCTTCCCGGACCACCCGCGCTTCTTCCACCCCTCCAGCATGACCAGGGAGGTCCGCTCCGCCCTCCTCGAATCGGGCCAGCCGGCTCCCGACGAGCCGGCGCGGCTCGCCAGGGTCATCCTCGACTCGCTCGCGCTCAGGTATGCCTCGGTGGTCGCCACCCTCGAGGGCCTGACCGGCCGCGCGGTGCCCGGCATCCACATCGTCGGCGGCGGGTCGCTCAACTCGTACCTCAACCAGGCCACGGCCGACGCCACCGGTCGGCCGGTGCTCGCGGGCCCGGTCGAGGCGACGGCATCCGGGAACATCCTGGCCCAGGCCATCGCCTGCGGCGAGGTCGCCTCGGTGGCCGAAGGAAGGCGGCTCGTCGGCGCCGGCGTCCGGCCGCAGCGTTTCGTCCCCCGTGGGCCGCAGGCGTGGGCCGAGGCGGCCCGGCGCTACCGGGAGATCGAGGAGGCCCTCCCCCCGAGTGGAGCGGGGTGAGGGACCGGGAGGACACTGCGATGATCCGCAAGGCGTTCCGCATGTCGGTGCACGACGAACGGCACGAGGACTACGCGCGCCGGCACAACCCCATCTGGGCCGAGCTGGAGGATGCCCTCCTCGCGCACGGGGTCAGGAGCTACTCCATCTACCTCGACCCGGAGACGAGCGATCTCTTCGCCTACGCCGAGGTCGAGAGCGAGGAACGCTGGCAGGCCATCGCCACGACGGACGTCTGCCGGCGGTGGTGGCGGCACATGCGGGAGCTGATGCCGTCGAACCCCGATGACAGCCCGGTCTCGCGCGACCTGCGGGAGCTGTTTCACATCGAGAGCGGGCCGGGGCCGGACACCGGAGCGGCCCGGCCCGGAGGCGAGAGAGCATGAGCGCCAACCCCTTCCTGGGCGTCGTCTTCCACTGGGTCGGCGGCCTGGCCGCGGGCAGCTTCTACGTGCCCTACCGGGGCGTGAGGAAGTGGGCGTGGGAGGTCTACTGGCTGGTGGGGGGCGTCTTCAGCTGGATCGTCGCCCCCTGGGTCCTGGCCTCCCTCAACACCCGGGACCTCCTCGCCGTCCTCGGCGAGACCTCCGCCTCCACCTTCGGATGGACCTGGTTCTGGGGGGCGATGTGGGGCCTCGGGGGGCTGACCTTCGGCCTCACCATGCGCTACCTGGGCATGTCGCTGGGAATGGCGGTGGCCCTCGGCTTCTGTGCCGTCTTCGGCACCCTGATGCCCCCGATCTTCCACGGGGAGTTCGCCAGCAAGGTGCTCGGGACGGGGTCCGGCCAGGTCATCCTCTCCGGCGTCGTGGTCTGCGTCGTCGGGATCGCCATCACGGGCTGGGCCGGCATGTCCAAAGAGCGCGAGATGACGGAGGAGCAGAAGAAGGCGGTGATCAAGGAGTTCAACTTCGGCAAGGGGATCCTCGTCGCCACCTTCTCGGGAATCATGAGCGCGTGCTTCGCCTACGCCCTCGACGCGGCCACCCCGATCGCCGAGGCCTCCCTGGCCCGCGGCACGCCCGCGATCTGGACGGGCCTGCCCAAGCTGATCGTCGTCCTCCTCGGCGGCTTCACCTCGAACTTCATCTGGTGCGTCTCCCTCAACTTCCGGAACAGGACCGGGCGGCAGTACTTCTCCTCGACCCTCCCGGTGAGCCTCCCCCGCCGCGAGGAGGAGACGATCATCGAGACCGCGGTGGACGCCCCGAGCGAGGAGGTCGTCGAGCACATCCCCTGGCCCAAGGAGAACGCGGTGGATCGCGTCCCGCTCCTCTCGAACTACCTCTTCAGCGCCCTCGCCGGGGTCACCTGGTACCTGCAGTTCTTCTTCTACACCATGGGCGAGACGCAGATGGGTGACTACAAGTTCTCGAGCTGGACCCTCCACATGGCGAGCATCATCATCTTCAGCTCCCTCTGGGGGATCTTCCTCAGGGAGTGGAGGGGCAGCAGCCGCTCCACCCGGACGAGGCTCGGCCTCGGCCTCGCCACGCTGATCCTCTCCACGATCGTCGTCGGCTACGGAAACTACCTGGGGACCCTGGGCCCGGCCCTCCACTGAGGAGCCCGCCCGCGCGGGGGTGACGGGTCCCCCGAGGAGAGTGCCATGAGACACGCCGGCCTCCTCTTCATGCTCCTGCTGGCGGGCCACGTGGGCTGTGGCGACACGAGGCCCGCCGCCGCTCCCCGGGCGAGCCTCGAAGAGGCCTTTCTCGATCCGCCTCCGTCGGCCCGACCCTGGACCTGGTGGCACTGGATCGACGGGAACGTCACCAGGGAGGGCATCACCCGGGACCTGGAGGCCATGTCCCGCGCCGGCCTCGGGGGAGTCCTCATCTTCAACGTGAAGCTCGGCCTACCGGATGGCCCGGTGCGCTTCATGACCGACGAGTGGCTGGAGATGCTCGACCACACCGCGGCCGAGTGCGACCGGCTCGGCCTGAAGCTGGGCATCCACAACTGCGACGGATGGAGCCAGGCCGGAGGTCCCTGGATCACCCCGGAGCTCTCGATGAAGACGCTCACCTGGAGCCGGACCGAGGTCAGAGGACCGGCCCGGTTCGAAGGCCGCCTGCCCCGCCCGCCGGTCCCCGACTCTCCCCTGGTCGAGGACTTCTACCGCGACATCGCGGTGCTGGCCTATCCGACGCCGGAAGGCGGGCGCGTCAACGGGCCGGGCTCCGGGGTGAAGGTGACGGGGAGCCTGTCCGCGGACGACCTGGGCAAGCTCTTCGACGATGACCCGGAGACCGCCGCCCGCTTTGCCCTCGGATCGCAGGATCGGCCGGAGCCCCACCAGGTCGTCATGGGCTTCGATCGGGCGGTCTCCGCGAGGAGCCTCGTCCTCCGGGGCATCGAGGGGTACACCCTTCCCCAGGTGATCCCGGGGGAGCTCGAGGTCTCGAGCGACGGCGTCGCGTTCCGGAAGGTCGCCACGTTCGAGCTCAACTGGAGCTTCGAGAGCGCCCCCCACCACACGATCTCGGCGGCCTTCCCGGAGGTGACGGGGAGGGTGTTCCGCCTCGCCTTTCGAGGGGAGCACGTCTTCACCCCGGCGATCACTCTCTCCGAGATCGAGCTCAGCACCCGGCCCCTCGTCCACTACTGGGAAGCCAAGGCGGGCTGGGCCCGCAGCCGGGAGCACGGCGGGGAGGCCCCCTTCCTGACCCGCGATCCCGGACCGCGGTCGGACCGCCTGGAGGTGCCGCCGGAGGGGGTGGTCCCCGTGGATCGGATTCACGCCTTCACCGGCGCCCTGGGAGAAGACGGCCTCTTCGAATGGGAGGTCCCCGCCGGAGACTGGACCCTCCTGCGTATGGGATACACGAGCACGGGACGCACCAACTCTCCGGCCACGGAGGAAGGACGGGGTCTCGAGGCGGACAAGCTGAACGGGGACGCGGTGCGGTTCCACATGGAGCAGTTCATCGGCACGCTCGCGAAGCGGTATCGGGAGAAGGGACTCGAGTCCTTCTCGATCTTCGAGACCGACAGCTGGGAGTCCGGCGCCCAGACCTGGACGAGCGGGCTGGAGAAGCGCTTCGCCGAAAGCCGCGGGCAGGATCTCGTCCGTTGGCTGCCGCTGATCACGGAAGGGATCATCGTCGAGGGCTACGAGGAGAGCGACCGGCTGCTGTGGGACTGGAGGCGCTTCCTCGCCGACGAGATCGCCGCGAGCTACTTCGAGGTGACCGCCGGGTTCGCCGAGGAGAACGACCTGATCTACATCGCGGAGGCTTCGGGCCGACAGATGTTCATGTACGACCCCATCGGCTATCAGCGGCTCTCACCGGTGCCCATGGGTGAGTTCTGGGTCAGTCCGGCCCGGGGCCAGGGGGTCCGGGTGGACAACAAGGTGGCGGCCTCCGCCGCCCACCTCACCGGCCGAAGGTGGGTGACCTCGGAGGCCTACACGAGCCCTCCCGAGTCCTCCCGGTGGACCCAGCACCCGTTCACGCTCAAGGCCCTCGGTGACGAGGCCTTCTGTGACGGGGTCAACAAGTACGTCTTCCACACCTACGCCCACCAGCCGTACCCGGAGCTGAAGCCGGGCTTCACCATGGGCCGCTGGGGCATGCACAATCATCGCGGCAACACCTGGTGGGACGGTCCGGTGGAGGCGTGGCTCGACTACCTCACCCGCTGCCAGTACCTTCTGCAGGAAGGGCGCTTCCACGCGGACATCCTCGCCTTCGTGGGGGAGGAGGTCCCGGCCCGGGTGGGACGGCGTGACGAGTTCAGCCCCCCCATTCCGGAGGGATACGACTTCGACGCCTGTGACTTCCGCGCCCTCCTCGAGGCGAAGGTCGAGGACGGGGAGATCGTCCTCCCGTCCGGGATGCGCTACCGGGTCCTGCTGCTGCCCCCCAAGGACCGGATGCGACTGGCCGTCGCCGAGCGCATCGCGGATCTGGTCGGGGCCGGCGCCGTCGTCGTCAGTCCCTCGAGGCCCGCAGGATCTCCCTCCCTCGCGGAGCTGGGAGAGAAGGACCGGCGCGTGCGGGAGGTGGTGGCGGAGACCTGGCCGGAACCCAGCTCCAAGACCGCGGTCGAGGGGGAAAGGGTCATGGCCGCCGGTGACGACCTGGGCGCGCTGCTCGCGGAGCTGGGCCTCGGTCCCGACTTCTCCTACCGCCCGGACGAAGACGTGGACATCCGCTACATCCACCGCGTCGTGGGTGATCACGACGTCTACTTCCTCTCCAGCCCGCAGGATCGGGGCGTCACCATCGACGCCGTCTTCCGGCAGGCCGCGGGGCGCCGGGTCTCCCTCTGGGATCCCGCCACCGGCCGGAGAACGTCACCCCGGGAGGTCGGCTCTGCGGGCACGAAGGGGATACGGGTCACCCTGGACCTGGATCCCCACGGATCGGTCTTCGTGGTGTTCACCGACGTGGACCTGGAGACGGAGCCGTCCCTGGTGGTGTCGGGGGAGAGGCCGGTCGAGGGGCCGTGGGAGCTCCACTTTCCCGAGGGACAGGGAGCACCAGCAGAGCCGTTGATCCTGAACGAGCTGGCGGACTGGACCCAGCACGCCGACTTCGGGGTGAGGCACTTCTCGGGCACGGCCCGCTACTCGACGAGCCTGCGCGTCGACGACGAGGATCTCGGGAGCCGGAGCCACATCCTGCTCGACCTCGGTGAGGTGAGGGAGATGGCCGAGGTCCGGGTGAACGGCCAGAGGGCGGAGATCCTCTGGAAGCCCCCATTCCGGACCGAGATCACACCGCTGGTGAGACCGGGCGAGAACGAGCTCGAGATCCGCGTCACCAATCTCTGGGTCAACCGCCTGATCGGGGACGAGTCTCATCCCGATGAGATGAAGTGGACGGAGATCCCGGGAGCCGCGCTCCCCCTCGAGTGGCCCGAGTGGATGAAGCAAGGGCAGGCGCGTCCGGACTCCGATCGGGTTGCCTGGACGACCCGCGGGAAGATCTGGTCCCGAGACGATCCCCTGTTGCCCTCCGGGCTGCTGGGACCGGTGAGGCTGCTGACGGCCGAGGAGAGGGAGGATTGACGCAAGCGGGTCCGGTCACGCCTGAGCCGTCGAGCTCGGTCGAACGCCAGGTGCAGCTCTTCGCCACCTGCCTGGCCGAGTCCTTCTACCCGAGCGTCCTGCGCGACACGGTTGGCGTCCTGGAGCGTCTCGGCGTCACCGTGGGCTTCCCACGGGATCAGACCTGCTGTGGGCAGCCTCTCTTCAACAGCGGCTTCCATCGCGACGCCCAGTCGGTGGCCCGGGGTTTTCTGGCCGCCTTCCGCGATCACCGAGGGGACATCGTGTCGCCCTCGGGGTCCTGCGTGGACATGGTGCGCCACCACTTCGAGGACCTCTTTCCCGAGGGCGACCCCGACCACGCCCTCGCCCTCGAGACCGCGGGCCGGACCTACGAGCTCACGGAGTACCTGGTGCAGGTCCTGAGGGTCACGGACGTCGGAGCCCGCTTCCCCCACCGGGTGACCTACCACGCGTCGTGCCACCAGCTCCGGGGCCTGGGCTTGCGGGAGGAGGCCAAGCAGCTCCTCCGGGCCGTGCGGGACATCGAGCTGGTGCCCCTCCCGGACGAGGAGACCTGCTGTGGCTTCGGGGGCGCCTTCAGCGTCATCTATCCCGAGGTGAGCCGGGCCATGATGGAGGCCAAGGTCCGATCCGTCATCGCGAGCGGTGCGGAGGCGGTCGTCGCCTGCGACGCCGGCTGCCTCATGAACATCGCCGGGGGCCTGCGCAAGGCCGGGGCTTCCGCCCGTCCCCTGCACATCGTCCAGGTCCTGGCCAGCGACGGGAGCGAGCGATGAGCGGCGCGCCCCCCCGGTACGTGGACTTCGGCGAATACTCGCGCCGCGTCCCCTCCAACATCCCCGCCGCCGTCCAGCAGGCCACAGGACGCTTCCTGGACAGTCGCGCGAAACGCGTGGCCGAGCTCCCGGAGTGGGAGCAGCTTCGGCAGGCGGCTTCCGACATCCGGCTCCACACCCTCACCCACCTCGACGTCTACCTCCAGCGCCTCGAGGACCGCATCCACGCCGCGGGTGGCCACGTCCACTGGGCAGAGGATGCGGCGGCGGCCCGCGCCGTCGTCCTCGACCTCGTGCGACGCGCGGGGGCGTCGACCGTGGTCAAGGTCAAGTCGATGGCGACCGAGGAGATCGGTCTCAACCACGCCCTGGGGGAGGCGGGCGTTCAGGCCTTCGAGACCGACCTGGGCGAGTTCATCATCCAGCTCGCCGGCGTGGGCCCTTCCCACATCATCGTCCCCGCCGTCCACATGAAGAAGGAGGAGATCGCCGAGCTGTTCACCGAGAAGCTGGGCGTCCCTGCTCCCGCCGATCCGGTCCGGCTCACCGCGCTGGCTCGCGAGGTTCTTCGGGAGCGCTTCCTCACCGCCGGGGTGGGGATCTCCGGCGCCAACTTCCTCGTCGCCGAGACCGGCACCATCGTGACCGTCACCAACGAGGGCAACGGACGGATGTGCACCACCCTGCCCGACGTCCACGTGGCGGTGGTGGGCATCGACAAGGTCGTGCCCGACTGGGAGAGCCTCAGCGTGCTCCTGAAGCTCCTGGCCCGGTCGGCCACGGGCCAGAAGCTCACGACGTACACCTCGTTCGTCACCGGCCCCCGCCGGGAGGAGAGCGAGGGGGGCCCTCGCGAGGTCCACGTCGTTCTCCTGGACAACGGGCGCAGCCGCATCCTCCGCGACACCGTGGCCCGGGAGACCCTCAAGTGCATCCGCTGCGGCTGCTGCCTCAACGTCTGCCCCGTCTACAAGTCGGTGGGGGGCTACGCCTACGGCTGGTTCATCTCCGGCCCCATCGGCGCCATCTTCTCGCCCCAGATCCTGGGGACGAAGGCGGCCCGGGAGCTGCCCTACGCCTCGTCCCTCTGCGGGGCGTGCGTGGATGTCTGCCCGGTGAAGATCCCCATCACGAAGATCCTGCTCCACCTGCGGCGGCGCGTGGCCGAGGGCGACGAGACCGCTCCCGCGACCGCCCCCCGAGCCACGAGGCTGGCCGCGCGCGTGGGACGGTGGACACTGGGGACGGGCTGGCTCTACCGGCTGGGCTTGCGCCTCGCGCCGCTCGTCGAGCGACCCCTGGCCCGCGACGGCTGGGTGCGCGCCCTGCCACCGCCCCTGGACCGCTGGACGATGGTGCGTCCCATGCCCGCCTTCCGAGGGGGCTTCCGAGCGTGGTGGCGCGGTCGTGGGAGCAGGGCGTGACACCCTCGCGGCCCAACCCCGTGATGGACGCCGTCCGCCAGGCCCTCGGGCGCGCTGCCGGCGACGCCGTGCCCGAGCGCCCCCCGGTGCTCCCCCCACGGCCGGCGGGCCCGCCCGAGCACGAGATCGACCGTCTTCTGGAGGAGGTGCGGGCTCTCGCCGGGGTGGCTGCCCGCATCCCCCCGACCGAGATCGACTCCTCCCTGACCGCCCTCGTGGAGGGGGAGGGCCTCGAGCGGGCGACGTTGTGGCCCACGCCGCGGATCGCCGAGCTGGGGCTGGCCGAGCGACTCGCGGCACGGGGCGTGGAGGTGGTGCCGGCCAGCGCCGGCAAGGCCGAGCTCGCCCGGTGCGACCTGGGCGTCACCGAGGTCGACTTCGCCCTCCCCGAGACCGGGACGGTCGGTCTGCTTTCTTCCCCGAGAAGCCGCGGGGCGTGTCGTTGCTGCCCCGCGTCCACCTCGCGGTCATGGGGCGTGCGGCCCTCCGCGCCGATCTCCACCAGGTGCTCGCCGAGGCCCGGAGCCACCATTACCTCATCCTGATCAGCGGGCCCAGCCGCACCGCGGACATCGAGCTCACCGTCACCCTGGGCGTCCACGGCCCTCGCGCCTTCCACCTCTGGGTCGTCTGACGATGTCGGTCAGTCGCCTTCGGTGCGGGCGACCGCGTAGAGGAAGCGCCTCCCTCTCAGGTAGAGGTCGCCCCCGACGATCACGGGGCTCGCGTCGAAGCGGTCGTCGAGGTGGTTCTCGGCGAGGATCTTCAGGGTGGGTCCGGGCTGGAGCACCAGCGCCTTGCCTTCGCGCCCGAGGAGGTAGATCCGTCCGGCGGCCGCGACCGGAGAGGCGAAGACGTTGCCGAGGTGCACCCGCTCGGAGAAGAGCGTCCTGCCGGTGGTCGCGTCCACCGAGGTCAGGAAGCTGCGGACGTGCTTGAAGAAGTAGAGCTGGCCGCGGTAGAGGAGCGGGGTGGACACGTACGGCGTGTCCCGGTCTCGGGTCCAGAGCACGGCGTCCGTGCCGTCGAGGTCGCCCCGCGCGCCTTGCAGGTCGACGGCCAGCATCCTGGGACTGTCCCGCTTGCCGCTGGCCAGGTAGAGAGTTCCCGCGTCGTAGATCGGCGTGGGGATGACGTTCATGCCCAGGCCAGAGACGCTCCACAGCACCTCGCCCGTCTGGAGGTCGTAGGCGCGGGTGCGCCCTCCGGCGGCGACGATGGCGTGCACCCGGCCCTCGTGCTCGTGGATGGCGGGCGTGGACCAGGAGCTGAGCTCCCCGGGACGTTCCCGGCGCCACCGTTCCTCGCCGGTGCGCTTGTCGAGGGCGACGACGAAGGAGTCGCCCTCGTGGTCGCAGTTGACCACGAGGGTGTCGCCCCAGAGCGCCGGCGAGCCGCCTTCACCGTAGCCGAGGCGCATCGTCATCTCACCCAGGTCGACCTTCCAGACGAGCTCGCCCTCGAGCGTGTAGGCGTACGTGCCGGCGGAGCCGAAGTGGGCGTAGACGCGCTCTCCATCCGTGATGGGCGACGCCGTGGCCCAGGCGGACTCGAGGTGGTGGCCCTCGTGGGGCACGCGCTCGGCGGCGACGCGCTGCCACTCGACCGAGCCGTCGTGTCGGTCGTAGGCGGTGACCAGGAAGCGCTGCCGAGCCAGCGGCACCGCGGGCGCCTCCGACGACGCCGAGTCCCGTCTGTCGGCTCCTCCGTCCTTCGAGCCCGGCCCTTCGACGGCGAGAGCCGAGAGGACGAACAGGCGATCGCCCCACACGACCGGCGTGGCGAGGCCGTCGCCGTCGATCGGCACCTTGAAGCGGAGGTTCTCCTGCTCGCTCCAGCGGACCGGCGGATCGCCGTCGGGGCTGACGCCGTTGCCGAGCGGGCCGCGCCACCGGGGCCATCTGCCCGTCTCCTCGGCAGCAGCGGGCGAGAGCGCCGCAAGGATCAGGACGAGCGCGGCCGCGCTCGGACGCAGGAAGGGTCGGGTGGGACGGGGAAGCCGCATGAGACCGATTGTCGCTCCGGGTGGGCGGAGCGGCAAGCGACCCACCGGGACGACAGTCAGAGGCCGAAGGACGCCCGGATGTCCTCGATGTCGGATGCACCGATGTGAACGATCGGCCCCAGCCCCGCGGAGCCGATGATCGACCTTGCCGAGAACTCCGCCACCTCCAGCCTGTCGAAGGCATCGAGCAGGCTCGTCCCCGTCACGATGACGCAGTCGTTCTCGCAGACGAGGGCGGGAGCCCGGGACGAGAGATGCCGAGCGGTCTCGGCCGGGTCGAGGAGCGAGGTACCGGGAGGGATCTTCTGGACGTCCCGAAGGACGATGTAGCTCTCCGGGATCGTCCGCGCGTCGAAGGGGACGTCCGTGACCGCGAAGGCCATGAGATGGGGGGGCTGGGCGACGAGGATCGACTCGATGTCGGGATGCTGCCGGTAGATCTCCTCGTGAAGCTGGGTCGCGCGACTGGCCTGCTTCCCCCGCTCCTTGCGGCCGTCCCGAACGAGGACGAGGTCCTCCACCTCGAGGTACATCCGGTCCTTGCCGTAGGGGGTGATCACGAAGCCCCCGTCCGAGAGCCGGGCCGAGTAGGTGCCCTGCGTGCTGGTGAAGAGCCCCTGCTCGTAGGAGCGATGGATGAACTTCACGAGATCCCTCCGTAGCGCCTTCTCCTCGCTGCTGTGCTGGAAGGTGTCGGTCTCTGGATAGTCGGCCACCGCGAGCGAGGTCGTGCGCTGCGCCGTCTCGGCGGAGAGCGGTCTCGGCTCTCCGAGCCTCAGCGCGTTGATCTGGAGCCGGGCGGCGGTCTCCAGCGTCTCGAAGGCCATGAACGCCTGAAAGACGTCCTTCGCTCCGATCACGACCCCGTGGTTCTCGAGCATGACCACCGAGTATCCCTTGCCGAACTCGGCGGCGATCTTCTCACCGAGCAGTGCGCTTCCTGGGAGCGCATAGGGGGCGATGCCGACCTTTCCGCAGACCTGGAAGGCGTGGGGCGTGAGCAGCACCTCGGGCACGCGCCGCACGATCGAGAAGGCGACGAGTGCGGGCGAATGGGCGTGCAGCACCGCGCCCAGGTCCGGTCGTCTCTCGAACACGGAGAGGTGAAAGGGGTACTCCGAAGAAGGGCGATGCCGGCCCTCGACGGTTCCGTCGCTCCGCACGCGCATGATGTCCTCGCGCCGGAGGTTCCCCTTGTCGATCCCGCTCGGTGTGATCCAGACGCCGCCGTCCGCGTCCTTGATCGAGATATTTCCTCCAGACGTGGTGGTCATTCCGCGGTAGTAGACACGGTTCATCATCATCACGAGCTGATCTGCGGGATGGAGGAGATCGAAGCGCATACCGCCTTCCTTTCGCGCCGCCCGGATGCCTCATCGAGCGGCAGCCACGATTCCAGACATGCTATCGCTCTTTGCGAAGAGCGCACGGCGAGGGGAAGCGGATCTCGCCGCCCAGCCTCGGGCTGGCGCCTGGTGCGCTCCAGGGAGCCGAGCATTTGTCCCACGCAAAGGAGAGGAGTCAGCGGATCCGGAAGAGGTACATGCCGCCGCCGACTTCCCCGGGTCCTGGTCCAGATCCCGGACCCCAGGCGCCACCTGCCGCGGGAGCGGGAGTTCGCCCGCCGCCTCGTCGACGCGGGTGCGGCCGACGTCGTGCACGGCCACTCCTCCCACCACCCGAAGGGCATCGGGCTCCACGAGGGGCGGCTCATCCTCTACGGCTGTGGCGACTTCCTCAATGACTACGACGGGATCTCGGGCCACGAGGCCTTCCGGAGCGATCTGGTCCTGGCCTACTTCCCCACCCTGGCCCCCTCGTCGGGACGCCTCCGATCCCTGGAGATGACACCCTTCCGGACTCGACGACTCCGACTGGAGAGGGTGGGGCGAGCCGACGCCGGGTGGCTCTGGGCCACCCTCGACCGCGAGAGCCGGACGCTGGGCACGCGCGTCGAGCTCACCACCGACGGCACCATCGGAGAGGTCTCCGTTCTCGAGAACGAGGGGCACGAGGAGGGTGGCTGCATGGCGCCCGTCAACCTGCTCAAGGGGCAGGGGGTCGAGGTGCTCCTCGCCGGCGGTATGGGCGGGCGCCCCCTCGCCGGAACGGAAGTGGTCTTCGAGCTGACCGTGAAGTCGGTCGAGGGCATCAAGACGAACGCGTAGCCCTGGGGCTAGCGAGCGTCGGACCGCAGCAGGCCAAGGCGCGCGGTTTCGTGGTCGGGGGGGGGCACATCCTAGGACCCAGAGCTCATGAGCAAACGAGACCGACAGATCGCGGATGCCATCACGACGGCGGACCTGTGGAAGATCATGCGTAAGCGGGTGCCTCCGATCGTTTCCGAGTACTTCCGGGGCGGGGCGGACCACGAGACATCCCTGCGCGGAAACGTGCGTGCATTCCAGCAGGCGATGACCACGGCCTTTGGGGCGCTCAAGTTCGACTCGCTCGACATGAGCACGACATTGATTGGCCACGAGCTGGAGGTGCCCTGGTATGTCTCTCCGGTCGGAAGTCTGCGTTCCCTCTGGCCGATGGCGGACGCAGTCGCGGCGAAGGTGGCCGGCGAGTTCGGCACCGTCATGGCACAATCCACGCTGTCGGGCACCCGCCTGGAGGACGTAGCGGCGGCATCGACCGGGCCCTGCTTCTACCAGCTCTACCTCTGCGGGGGACGCGAGACCGCGGAACGGACCATCGCGCGAGCCCGGGAGGCCGGGTTCGCGGGGCTGATCCTGACGATGGACACGGGGATCTCCGGGCTGCGCGTTCAGCACGCCCGGATGAAGCCGATGCAGGTGATGGGGTCCTACCGCGACCTGCCCTTCACGGGGAAGGTGGCGAAGGCTCTCCGCAAGCTGAGGGTCGCGCCCCAGATGCTTCCTCGCCTGTCCTGGCTGTTCAGCCACTACCGGGACGGTGGACTGATGGAGTTCGTGAACGTCATCGACAGCAACGGTAGGCCGATGCCGTATACGGACATCAGCAGCCAGCTTGCGGCGTCGGCCGTGACGTGGGACGACCTGAAGTGGGTCAAGGAATCGTGGGGCGACCGGCCACTGATCATCAAGGGGGTGCACTGCGCCTACGATGCGCGGAAGGCCGAGGAACTGGGGGCGTCCGGTGTGATGTGGTCGAACCACGGCGGCCGGCAGCAGGATCGCGTTCCGCCGGTGCTGCACATCGTGGCGGAGGAGATGCCGAAGGTGGGTGCGTCGCAGCTCGACTTCATGATGGACGGGGGCGTGCGTGACGGAACCGACATCCTGATCGCGCTGACGTATGGGTTGAAGGCGGTAGGCATCGGGCGGGTGACGGCCGCGGGAATCGGAGCGGGGGGACACAAAGGGCTGACGCGCGCGTTCGAGATCCTACAGAGCGAGCTGGACCGCGCGATGCGGCTCGTGGGCGTGCGGAGCGTGGCGGAGATACGCGAACGGGGGGCCGACCTGAGGCGGGAGAGCCGGCTCCTCGGGAATGGGCATTTGCCGCCGTTTGAGTTTTGAGGAACACAGAGCACAGAGAGCAGGAGGGTTCGAGTCCTCTGAGTGGGTGGAGGGCGGCTGGAGTTGGATCCCCGATCGCGAAGCGATCGGTGAACGACGACTGGCGACTCCACAATGGAAATACCTGGAGGTTGATCCGGATGCCCCTGAATGCGTCCAACTCGAGGAGGTCCTTGTCGCCGCTGACGAGCACGTCGCAGCGGGCGGCCACGGCGGTGCCCAGGACGGGAAGGTTGATCCAGACTGGTCCCCGCAGCGGCGGATCCTCCGCCGGTGTGAGCCGCCGGCGTCTCTCCCCGAACCGGTCACGGGCGGGACGTGGAGAGCGCCTGTCGTGTCTACCGGCCACGGGACCCCAGGAAGACGGCGCTTTGGAGTCTTCTCGACACCCTCTACGAGCGGGTGGAGGGGTCGTGGGAGGAGCGATTCGAGCGGAGGTACGGCTTCTGGAGGGGTCTGGCGGACGAGGCGGTCGCCCGCTACCTCGACTGCGGTGTGTGGGACAGCGGGTAGGTGGTCACACAATCGGTACTATCACTGCACTACGCCGACGCCGTCGCGAGTGACGATCACGCGGCGGCATCACCCGCTCAAGGGCCAGACCTTCGACGTTCTCCAAACCGGTCCGCAGCAGCTCGTCGTGCGCGCGTTGGGCGGGGTTGTCATGAGGCTACCGAGGGCGTGGACGGATGCCGACGGTGCGCCGGAGGAGACCAGCGAGCCCGGCGCGGTCCTCTGCGTGGACGCGATCCGGGCGCTGTTGGAGATTGTCGAGGCCCTGCACCGGCGGCGGGTTGACGCGGGAAGCGCGGGTGAGACATGTGAGGGTCCCGAAGGAGGGACCCCATGCCCAGGCAAGTGTGTCTCGACCTGCGGGGAGACCGTCTCGGGTCGCTGTGGCGATGACTCCCGAAGCGGACACGTCGAGCCGTGATCGAGCGGTACGCACGGCTGATCGCGCGGGCGGCGCAGGCGCCGCGCCCCCGGCGAGGAGCGAGGACGTCGTGAGCGGTGAGACCTTGGACCGGTCGAAGATCCGCCCCGAGCACCTCGAGCGTGCGGCGTTCGTCTACGTCCGCCAGTCCTCGCCCCAGCAGGTCGGGATGGTTGAGGGCGGAGGCGGCGCGCGCCTCGCGCTGGAAGCGTTCGAGGGCGTCGGGCTTGGCGGCGAGCTCTTCAGGCAGGAACTTGAGGGCCACGGCGCGCCCGAGCCGCGTGTCCTCGGCCTTGTAGACGACGCCCATGCCCCCGCCGCCCAGCTTCTCGACGACGCGGTAGTGGGAGAACAACGTCTTGCCGATCATTCAAGCGCCTCCGGGGCGTGCGACAGTCGTCTCGTTCGAGGCTCGATCTTTCGGCCGTGGGCGCAGATGACGTCCCCAGCCCGGGCCGGTCAACGCTGTCAGAGGACCCGGGCTAACCCTGATTCGCTTCGGGCCACCAGGACTCGACGGCGAGGCCCCGGAGCCGCCGAAAGTGGCGGAGGTTTCGGGTGGCCACGGTCAGCGAACCCACGAGCGCGGTGGCGCCGATCAGGACGTCCTCGATCCCGATCGGATGGCCCGCCGCCTCGAGATCGGCCAGGAGGTCGCCAGCCTTGAGCGCTTCTTTCTCGCCGAACGGCAGGACCCGCACGCGGCTCAGCACCTCGCGCGCGATTCGCTCCCACAGCGCCTCGGCTCCGGGGCGACGCCGCGCCCCGTAGCGGAGCTCGGTCACGCAGACGACCGATGTGAAGACCGAGCCGGGCGCGATCTCGCGCAATCGCACCAGGACCTCTGGCTCCGGCCGCTTCTTGATGACTTCCGAAAGAACGTTGGTGTCGAGCAGGTAGCCGCTCAACGGGATCCCCGTCGTGCCCTCGCATACACCCGCGGCCTGTGCCTGGCCCGCGCCGCCACGGCCTGGTCGACGTGATCGAAGAACGGGTCCTCGTCCGCGAGCCAGCCCCGGACCCCGGCCAGGCCGTCACCGGCTTCGGCGGGCTCGGCCGGGACGAGCCGGGCCATGGGGCGCCCACGCCGCGTGATCAGGACCGACTCGCCACCGTAGGCCACGCGCCCCAGCAGATCCGAGAGGCGCTTCTTGGCCTCCGCCACGTTCACCGACTCCACCGGCGCCTTCCTCACCGCCCAGTCTCCTTCTTGATCATCATGACCTACTTGACCATCAAGGTCAACTTTCTGCGCGGGAGGCTGAGGCAGGGTTCCCGCACGATGAGTTCACGGCGGGCGTCGTGGTGCAGTGCAACTACAACTGGACGGAGAAGGGTCTGCGCCTCGGAGGAGGCGGTGGTGAACGCCATGGTGGCGGCGGCGACGGTGGTCGGAGCCGGGGGGTTGCGGGTCAGGGAGCTGCCGGAGGATGAGGTTCGGGCGGTCTTCGCACGAGGAGACTAAGGGTCGGGAGGGGAACAACGAATGTCCGTCTCCGTCATGGAGTGTCCTCCCCAGTGATCCTGGTGTCGCTTCTCGTCACCAGGTGTCGGAGATCCCGGCAACGGCCCGCGCTCACTTCGCCACGATACCAGCCCGGGCGGCGGTTCGAGACGTACCCTCCCTTGAGCGAGGCCGCCTGCGGCGAGGTGGCGAGCCAGATGAGGGAGTCGGCTCCTCGCTCTGGCGTCTTCAGCGAAGGGCGCTGCCGCCGGTGCCCGCAGGAGTTCCTGGTGGCGTTCTCCCGCAAGGGGCGGGGCTTGTGCCCGTCACTCCGTGGCGTCGACCGCGGGAGGGGTCGGCGCCACGGAGCTCACGTCGAGGGCAAGGCGATCAGGCGGCCTTCCGGGCCCTCTTCCGCCGCTTCTTTGCGGGCTTGTTGAGAACCTTGTCGGCCTGCGCGATGGCCTTGCCATAGGCGTTGGCCTGACGCTGGGCGGCCTTGAGGGCCTTCAGCTCGGGTGAGTTGACCGCCTTCGCGACCCGCGCCTTGACGAGCGCCTTTCGGGTGGCCACCAGCTCGGTCACGGCCTCGCGCAGGGCCTTGCGGGTCGCCGCGCTCGGCGCCGCCTTGGCCGTAGCGCCGGCCGCCTTGGCACGTCGCGCCAGCGTCCCCCGCCTCTTGTTGAGGCGACGCGACTCGGCGTTCAGCTTCTTGGCGATCTTGCTCCGCGCGGCGACGGCCCGGTCGCCATCGGTGCACGCGGCGTTCAGCTTCTCCAACGCGGTTGCGATGTTCTTCTCGACGGAAGCGCTCTTTGCGATCGTCTTTTTTCTCGTTGCCATGGTTCTCCTGAGACGGCCAATTGATTCAGTGACTGACCCATCATAGAGCGTTCCTCCGGTGATCCAAACCGCCTTCACTCGAGGAGGGCACTCATTGCCGCCGTGGTGGGAGGCGCCACGGTCGCGCTGGGAGCGTCGTCCTTTCGGGTGAAGGCGCCAGTGACAGACTGCCAGCGTGAGTCGGAGTTGCGGACCTTCGCCCCGCCATCCCGCGAGCCGGAACCGGCCCCGGGGCCGGGCCGTCCCTGCAGTCGCGGGAAGAAGAATCCCAGCCGTGGCTGCTCGCCCTTGAGCCTGACGAGGCTGCGCTTCACCCCGGGCAGTCGCCCGAGCCGCCGGAGGCCGCGACGAGGGCCTCTCATTCCCTTCGAGGGGGCCCGCCGAGCGCAGGGTCGAAAAGAAACATCTATGAATCCTTCCTTTCGCGCCGCCCGGATGCCTCATCGATCGGCAGCCACGACTCAAGACATGCTATCGCTCCTTGCGAAGAGCGCCCGGCGAGGGAAGGCGGATCTCGCCGCCCAGCCTCGGGCTGGCGCCCGGTGCGCTCCAGGGAGCCGAGCATGTGTCCCACGCAAAGGAGAGGAGTCAGCGGATCCGGAAGAGGTACATGCCGCCGCCGACCTCGACGATCGACCGGTCGCCCTGGCGGCCCAGGACGCGGACACCGGGCGCCTCTGTCAGGGGCCGGCCCGATTCGGTGATGACCCCCTCTGCCCCGCCGGGCGGCAACACGATCTCTGCGCGCGTGTTGGCCGGGAGAGTGACCTCGAAGGAAAGCCCGTCATCGTCGGGCCTCCAGGCCACGCGGACGGCCCCCCGGGGCGTCGGCATCTTGAGGTCGCCGTGGGCCAGACCGGCGATCTGCGGGCGGATGGCGATGCGGGAGAACCCGGGGGCCGCCGGCTCGATGCCCGCGATCTTCCGGGCGACGATGTTGGCCGGGGCCGAGCCCCAGGCGTGGTTCCAGGTGAGGTTGGGCTTGTAGAGCTCGTCCCAGGCCTCCGTGGTCATGGTGGACCCGACGCGGAGCATGTTCAGCCAGCTCCGCTTCGAGTCGGACGTCATCAGGGACAGCGCGTACTCGGCCTCCCCCGCGGCGTAGAGGGCCTCCAGGAGGTACTGCGCGCCGTACACACTGCAGGCCATGCCGCGGCTCTTGATGTGGCGGACGACGCTCTCCACGTGCTCGGGGGGTACCAGGCCAAAGGCGAGGGGGAACATGTTGGCGTGCAGCGACGCGTGCTCCACGCCCTCGCCGTCGACGTACACGCCCCGCTCCGGATCGAACAGCTTCCGGTTGAACGACGCCCGCACCGTGTCCGCCCGGTCCCGAAAGTCCTGCCGCTCGCCCTCCTTTCCGAGGGCGCCCGCGATGGCCGCCATCATCCGGAGGCTCCGGTAGTGGAAGGCGTTCACAACCGTGTTGATGTCGGCGAAGACGTAGCCGTCGCGCTCGCCCTCGGGGGTGTTGCCCCGGTAGCTGCCTGCCCCCTCGCCCTCTCGGGGCGCCCCCGGGGGCCAGTCGACGATGTCGTCCATCAGCTGGGGATGGTCCTGGAAATGGTGCAGGCTCTCCAGCACCTCCGGCGTGACCAGGCCGGTGCGTGTGCTGATGAGGCCGTCCTCGCGCGCGAGCGCCATCAGCGACTTGGCCTTGAGGTGGTCGTAGTTGCGGGCCAGGTGCTCGGTGTGGCCCGTCTGCATCCAGTCGGCGTGGGCCATGAAGACGGTGTGCATCTGCCACTCCGTCGGCCACGCCGGGTTCCAGATCAGGAACTGGTTCGTGTATCGAGCGATCGCGTACTCGCGGTCGACCGCGTAGTGCCCCAGCTGCTGCAGGTGGGCGTCGGCCTCGTAGGGCATGCGCTCGCGGTTGCCGTCGGCGTACAGGGCCAGAAAGGGAGTGGCCTCGAGCGTGTGCTTGCACAGATCCCAGACGCGGTTCAGCCGCTCGTCCGAGCTGGTGAAGTGCGCGGCGTCATCGTCGAACGGGTAGAGCAGCGCCCGCTGCTCGATCCCGGACAGCGTCACTCCGTCGGCGGCGGCCACGAGCTCGGCGTAGCGGAAGGGAACGACCTCCGGCATGTGGCTCGGGAGCTGCTGGCTGTGTGGGTAGCGCGCGTGATGACGCGGCAGCTCGACCGCGTAGGCGTGTCGTCCCGGCTCCAGCGTCAGGTCGACGTGCGCGAAGCCGATGTTGGTCGTCCCCGGGTCCTTGTGAACGGCGTCGCCCTGGCGCCGCTCGCCCAGATAGACGGTGAGGGCGGCCCCGTCGCGCGGAGCCGACGCCGAGAAGGCCAGCGTCCCGAAGGCCGCTCTTCCGAAGTCGACGAACGTCCGCCGCGGTCCGGCGTCCGTGAGCGCGACCGGCGCCACGGACACGTATTCCGACCGCTGGCGATCCTCGAGGACGGCCTCGCCGTCGAGATCCACCCAACGGCTCTGCCCCGGGAACTGGGGCTCGGGCAGCGAGTCTGGCGTGGTGTGGAACTGCTGCGCCTCGCTCCAGGGGCTCGGTCGCCCTTCGCCGTCCCAGGTGCGCACCTGCCAGACGTAGGCGGTGCCGGCCCGCAACGGCGTGCCCGCGTACTCGACGTTCTGTGAGGCTTCGTGCCCCACGCGGTGGCTGTCCCACAGGTCGGGCGCGCCGTCTTCCGGTCTGCCGCCCGACGAGGCGACGCGGATCTGATACGCCGACTGCACGGCGCCGCGCCGTGGGTCCCGCACGATCCAGCCGAACTCCGGCTGCAAGTCGGTGATGACCGCTCGCTCGGGACGTCGCAGCGACTCCACGGTCAGGCCCGTGGGCGCGCCGGGGCCGTCTGCGGCATGGCCCCGCGACGTCCCCGAGAGAGTCAACAGCAGGGCCGCCGACAAGACCCCCGACATCGCCGTGCCCTTCATCCGGTCCCGGCCGGATCCGTGGACGCGGACGACGCCGGGGGGAGAACCTTGAAGGGCTCGCGGAGCTCCAGCGTCTTCCCCGCGAGCTCGTCGCGGATGGTCATGAGCATCATGTAGTCGCCGGGTGCCGCGGCCTCGAGCGAGAAGCCGAAGGTGCGCGAGAGCGCGCCGATCGAGGTGGGAAGGATGACGCTCTCCGGGTGGCTCGTGAGCACCGAGCCGTCGGGTCCGAGCACGCGGTACCCCTGGGCCACCTGCGGCATGCCGGTCTCGCCCGTCGCCGCGCCAAAGACCTCGAACTGGCAGAGCAGCCGCTCCCCCTGGAGAAACTCGCGGCGGGCCAGGGGCTGAGGGTTCCCCGGGAGACCCTGGTCGTTCTCGGCAAAGGTGTCGGTGAAGATGGGCGTCGTCACCCGGAACCCGTCGAGCGGGGGCACCTCGAACTCGTGGACGACGCTGCCGATCCGCCCCGTGGCGGGCTCGCGGACGATGATCTTGGCCTGGTGCTGGCCGGGCTGAAGCTCGAACTCTCGCATGATCGGGAACCCGACGCGCTTCAGCCTCTCCCGGGTTGAGGGCCGCAGTCTCATCGTGATGCCCTGCTCGTAGCGGAAGAACTCCCCGCTCTCGCGGTGTGCGACCACGAGGAGGAACCCGATCTCGTCCAGATTGCGCCCGTCCACCTCCGCGAACGCGAGGTCGCGGATGTCCACCTCCGCCACGAGGAGGACGTGCGCCTTGCCCAGCATCTGCTCGCCCCCGACGAAGTCGGTCATGCGGATGGGGATCTCGTCGATCGGCCACGGCGAGTCGAGGGCAGCCTGCATCTCGGCATCGACGCCGTCCTTTCCGCCGCCCGGCAGGCTCCCGTCCTCGGAGGGAGCGTAGTAGCCCCTGCGGGCCCTGATCTTCAGACCCTTTCCCCGACCCTGCTTGAGCTTGACCTCGATCTGTCGATACGTCCCGTCACGGGCGGAGTTCGAAGAGACGTATCCGAGGAGGTAGTAGTGCTGGGTCTCCTGGACGATCCGCTGGATGCCCCGGGAGAGGTCGTTGGTGTTCCGCACGGTGAACCCGCCGCTGTCATCGGCGAGGACCTCGGATCCCTCGTCCGCGAGGTTGTCCGAGGTGAAGGCGTAGCCAACGTCCTGCGACGGCATGGCCGGGCCGAACGCCGCCGAGAACTCGGCCGGCATCCCTTCGAGGCCGCGGGCGTTCAGGAAGTAGATGGCGGCGTTGGCCCTGCGTGCGGCAGCGTTCACCCGCTTGAACCCTTCCAGGTTGGGGTTGTAGATGAAGCCCTCCGAGACCAGGATCACTGACTTGCGTCCCCGGGCGCTGGCGAGGCCGTTGAGGGCTCGCTCGAGGGTCTGGAGGGTGGCCTGGCTCCGGGTGGTGGACTCGTAGTACACCTCGGAGGCGCGGGCGTTCACGTACGGGTCCGCCACGGTTCCGCTGAGTGGCTCGTTCGGGGCCGCCTGCGCCAGCGCGGCGACGCCGAACCGCTCGAACCGCCGGAGGACCTGGGACACGATGTTGGGATCCGCGTAGACGTGGATGCGCATCGCCTCCCAGTCGCTCAGGCGCTCCATCGTGAGGTCGGGGATCCGCCGGCCATCCAGCCTTCTGAGGGTGTCGATGAGCTGGTCGCGCCCCGCGACCATGCGCGCCGTCCACCAGGCGTTGCCCGATGTGGCGATCAGGGTGACGTAGTCGCCATCGCGGACGCCGTTCTCGAGGAAGCTGACCACTGCGGCCTTGGCGTCCCTCGCCCGAAACGGCGTCAGGTTCATGTCGTCAAAGACGACGACGAACGTCCGGCCGGGTGTGATCTCCGCCTCGGCGTTCGAGGAGATCCGTGGAGGAGCGGAAGGCCCTTCGGCCGCCTCGGCGGGCTCGGCCGGGGACGCCGGCACCTCGACCGCCTCGAAGCTGATGACCGACTGGGGGACGCCGTCTTCCTCGACGATCAGGTCGTCCCTCGTGATCCCGGAGACGGGGTGGCCGTCCTTGTCCGTGACCACCAGGTCCACGATGATCTGCTCGACCCGCCCCGCGAACGTGGGCGGGGCCTCCTGATCGGCGGGCGGCTCGGGGACGACGGCCGTCTCCTGCGCCAGCAACCCGGCGGCGCCGGCCACCGCCAGGAGGGCGAGAGGCGCCCGCGTCATTCCGTGCCCGCCGGCGTGACGAGACCCGGGCCCGGGACGGGGATGGGTTGGGACATGGGCGTCTTCCTCCAGTGGTCTGCGGATCCCAGTCTATCGCAGCGGCGGGTCGGGCCGCCTCGACGACGGTTCCGCTCCATTCAAGTTGCCAACACGATACGCCAGGTGGGAGACTCGGCGAGGTCGTTGTTCGCGAGAGGGCAGAACATGAATCTCCACTCCGCTCGCAGGAAGACGAGCGCCCTCATCCTCGGGGCCTTCCTCGTCCAGGTGCCACCGCTTCTCGCGGGGCCGAACCCTCGGCCGGGCGGCGACGGTGGGGCGCCAGGTGCGCCGAAGAAGAAGCCGAACGTCCTGCTGATCATCTCTGACGATCAGACCTGGACCGATTTCGGGTTCATGGGGCATTCCATCATCAAGACCCCGCACATCGACGAGCTGGCACGTCAGGGGGCGGTCTTCCCCCGGGGATACGTGCCCACCGCTCTGTGCCGGCCCTCTCTGGCCACGATGGTCACCGGGCTCTACGCGCATCAGCACGGGATCACCGGCAACGACCCGGCGATTCGGACCGACGCCCAGGGCCCGGCCTACTGGGCGGAACCCCGATACCGGGAGCTGAACGCGCGTCTGCAGGCCCGGATCGAGCAGGTCCCGACCCTTCCGCGGCTCCTGGGCGAGCACGGCTACGTGAGCCACCAGAGCGGAAAGTGGTGGGAGGGAAGCTACCGTCGGGGGGGCTTCACCGCCGGCATGACCCATGGCGATCCCGATCGCGGCGGACGCCACGGCGACGACGGACTGGCGATCGGCCGTACCGGGCTGCAGCCGATCTTCGACTTCGTCGACGAGGCCGGTGAGACGCCCTTCTTCATCTGGTACGCCCCGTTTCTCCCCCACTGGCCACACGATCCTCCCGCCCGCCTCCTGGAGAAGTACGTCGCGGCCGGCCGGCCGATCGAGCTCGCACGCTACTACGCCATGTGCGAGTGGTTCGACGAGACCGTCGGCGATCTGCTGGGCTATCTGGACGAGAAGGGGCACCGCGAGGACACCCTGGTGGTCCTCGTCACCGACAACGGTTGGATCCAGCGGACCCCGCAGACGGCGGTCCCACCGGGTTGGGATCTCGCCTTCGCCCCCCGGTCGAAGCAGTCTCCCTACGACGGGGGCACGCGCACCCCCATCATCCTCCGCTGGCCGGGCGTCATCGAACCCGCGCGGTACGAGACCCTGGCGAGCAGCCTCGACCTCGCGCCGACGATCCTGGCCGCGGCGGGCGTGGACGCCCCTCCCGGGCTGCCCGGGGTGAACCTGCTCGACGTCACCCGCGGGCGGTCCATCGATCGCGACGCCATCTTCGGCGAGGGCTTCGCCCACGACATCGCCGACATCGACGACCCGCAGAAGAGCCTTCTCTACCGCTGGTGCATCGAAGGGCGCCTGAAGCTGCTCCTGAGCTACGACGGCCAGGTGGGCCGATACCAGGTGGTGCACCCCCAGACCCACGACAGGGTCGAGCTCTACGACCTCGAGACCGACCCCTTCGAGGCCCGGAACCTGGCCGAAGAACGTCCGGAGGTCGTGGCCCGCCTCTCCCGCAGGATCGACGATTGGTGGCGGCTCGAGCCCTGGAGCCGACCGTAGCGGACGTGCTCCGCGAGCGAGGGAGATTCATGAAGCGACTGCTCGTCTCGACTCATCTGCTCGCCTGGGCGCTCGTCTGGATCCCGGCCGCCCAGTCCGCCGTACGCGTCTGGCAGAAGGTGGAGATCACTCTCGAGGCGCAGCGCGACTACGACAACCCCTACACGGAGGTGGAGGTCTGGGTGGACCTGGAGGGCCCCGGGTTCGCGAAGCGGTGCTACGGGTTCTGGGACGGCGGAAGCACCTTCAAGGTCCGGGTGATGGCGACGAGGCCCGGCCGGTGGTCCTGGACGAGCGGCTCGAGCCCCGCCGATCCGGGGCTCGACGGCCAGCGGGGCGAGATGACGGCGGAGGCCTGGACGGAGGGGCAGAAGCAGGCCAATCCCCTGCGGCGCGGCATGATCGTGGCGTCGGCGAACGGACACGCCCTCGAGCACGCCGACGGGACGCCGTTCATAGTGATCGGCGACACCTGGTGGTCGGCGGCGACGTTCCGCTTCCCCTGGTACGACGACGACCGGGAGCGGCCGATCGGGCCGGACGCAGGAATCAAGGACTACGTGCGTCTGCGCCAGCAGCAGGGCTTCAACCTGGTCGGGATGATTGCGGCCTTCCCGAACTGGGCGGACGACGGGAAGCCGTGGGTGATCTGGCTCGACCGGGAGCGCAACCTCGGCGTCCGCTCGGCCTGGGTCCATCAGCAGGAGATCAACCAGGGGCTGCCGCGCGAGAGATGGCGCGCCAAGGACATGCACAACGAGGGCGGTCGCGCCTTCTTCTTTCCCGGCAAGGTGCCTGGGTACGAGGACGTCTACCCGGATCTGGACCGGATCAACCCCGAGTACTTCCGGCACCTGGACCGGAAGATCGACTACCTGAACGAGCAGGGGTTCGTGGTGTTCCTGGAGGTGGCCCGGCGCGACTGCACCTCGGCGTGGGGGAAATACCACGAGTGGCCCGAGTCGTACTCGCGCTACGTCCAGTACATCTGGAGCCGCTACCAGGCCAACATCTGCATCTACAGCCCGATCCACTACGACTGGGTGGACATGGCGATGACGGAGCGGCAGTTCAACGAGGCCGCGAATCTCGTGATCGAGAGGTACGGCCCACCCCCCTTCGGGACGCTCGTCTCCTGCAACTCGTCTCTCTCCAGCCAGGCCAACTTCGGGCGGTTCCCCGACAACGAGTGGCTGACCCTCCAGCAGATCGGGAACTGGCGCGAGCACGACCACTACTGGTACCTGACGGAGATCTTCCACACCGAGCCGCCGCGGCCGGCGCTGAACGGCGAGCCCTACTACTCGGGCTACAAGGACAAGCGCAACTTCACCTACCAGCACGGGGCCGAGGGGGGGACCGAGCGGGACGACCTTTACGTCCGCAGCGCCATGTACGGCAGCTTCCTGTCCGGTGGCCTCGGCGGTCAGATCTACGGGGCAGAAGGCATCTGGGGAGGAGACGTCGAGGAGGGCTCGGATCCGGCCATGTGGGAGGCCTTCCAGTGGAGCTCGGCCGAGATGATGCGCCACCTGCGGACCTTCGCCCTGGGCATCGGCGAGCGGTACCAGGACCTGGTGCCGGACGCGAACCTGGTCACCCCGAACCGCACCCACGAAGTCCGGGCCTATACGGGTTGGGCCTACTGCGCCCGCACGCCGGACAAGCGGCTCTTCCTCGCCTACTACGAGCAGGGCTGTCCGAACGGAGTGGTGAGGGGGGCACTCCCCGGGGAGACCTACGAGACGAGCTGGTTCGACCCGAGGAAGTGCGAGTGGATACCCGTCGGGCCAACCGGCGCGCTGGAAGCCGATCGGTGGGGACGGATCGAGATTCCCGAGAAGCCGACCGGCTCCGACTGGGGTCTGCGGCTGGAAGCGCGGCCGGCCACCCAGGATCCCTCGGGCCACGCCTCGCGCTAGAGCCTGAGCCAGCGCGGCGTGGGCCTCGACGAAGGCGGGAGGGACGCCTGGTAGGCCTCCAGGCTCTCGGTGGGTCTCGCCTCGAGGGCCACCTGCTACCTGCGGGAGGAGCGCCACGCCGAGCCGCTCCACGGCTTGGCGCGGCGAAGCGTCTGAGCGGAATCTTCGCAGGCCGGGGCTCGAGGACCCACGCGGCCAGGCGCAATGGGGCCCGGGCAGGTCTAGATTGACGGGGCTCGCCCCACTGTAGTAACGTTTCTACTTTAGGAGGCACGCCTGATGGGGACCAGGAAGCTCACCAGCCGAGAGTTCAACCAGGACACAGGTGGCGCCAAGAAGGCCGCCGAGGCGGGACCGGTCTACATCACCGTCCGCGGTCGGCCTTCCCATGTGCTGTTGACCTTCGCAGACTACCAGCGCCTCTCGGCGAACCAGCCAGGCATCATCGAGCGGCTAGCACAACCGGCGGGAGTCGAGGACGTCATCTTCGAAGCCGAGGCCTCAGGTGACCTGGCTGAGCCCGCGCGCTTCGACTGATGTTCGTCCTCGACACCAACGTCGTCTCGGAGCTGCGCAAGGCCAAGGCGGGAAAGGCCAACCCAGGCGTCACAGAATGGGCCAAAGGCGTCCCCGCTGCACTCATGTTCATGTCGGTGATCTCTCTTCACGAGCTCGAGCATGGCGTCCTTCTCGCAGAGCGTCGCGACCCGGCACAGGGCGACGTTCTTCGGCGATGGCTCGACGCCAGCGTCGTCGCCGCGTTCGCCGATCGCCTGCTCCCCGTTGACGAGCACGTCGCCCGACGGGCCGCGGCGCTACACGTCCCCGACCCCGCACCGTTCAGGGACGCGCTCATCGCCGCCACCGCCCAGGTCCACGCGATGACTGTCGTCACCCGGAACGTGGGCGACTTCGGACGCTTCGCCGGGCTCAAGGTCACCAACCCCTGGACCTGAGGGCAACGCCCTCGAAGGGAGCTGCCAATCAGCGAGCCGGAGCGGCGAACTCGTAGGTCCCCGAGCCCACCGAGTACACCGCGTTCCCGTCCTCCTCGCGCAGAAAGCGCAACCCCTCGGCCTGCTCCACCGGCTTGCCGCCTTCCAGGACCGCCACCCTCTCGGAGGTGGGCACGTAGACCGTCGCCCGGGTGTTGACAGGAACAGTCACCGCGAGGGAGAACGTCCCGTCCTCGATCGCCCAACCGCTCTCGATCCGTCCCCGGATCGACTCGTAGGCGCCGCGAGCCCACCTCAGCCCGCCGCCGGGACGCGGCCGGACGACGAAGTGCCCGAAACCGGGCTGAGCCTCGTCCGGCTGGATGCCGACGATGTGCCGCCACATCCACTCGCCCACCGCCCCGATCGCCCAGTGGTTGAACGAGTTCATGCCGGGATTCTGGAATCCGCGGCCCTTGACGAAGCCATCCCAGCGCTCCCAGATCGTCGTCGCGCCGTTCTCGATCATGAAGCCCCACGACGGGAACGTGCGCAGGTTCAGCAGGCGATAGGCCTCGTCCTGGTACCCGTTGCGGGTCAGCTCCAGCATCAGCCGGTTCGTGGTCTGGATGCCGGTGGAGAGGTGCCCGTCGTAGCGGTCGAGGGCGTCGACCATGTGCCGAGCCGCGCGGTCGCGCAGCTCCTCGGGCAGGAGGTCGAATCGCAGCGCCAGGGCGTAGCCGGCCTGGGTGTCTCCCTCGATCCGCCCGTCGACGTTCACGAACGCAGCGTTGAAGGCAGCCTTGATGCGCGAGAAGAGCTCCGCGTAGCGTGCCGCTTCCGTCTCGCGACCGAGCACGGTCGCCATCTTCGCGACCAGCTCGGTGGAATGAGCGAAGAACGCAGTGGCGAACACCGGATTGGGCACCATGCCCCCCGTCCGGGGCCAGCCTTCGTGGATCAGGGTGTCGCCGTTGAGCCAGTCGTTGTAGTCGTTGCCGCGGGCGTTCTCCCAGAGCAGGTCGGGGTTTCTCTCGTGGATGAAGTCGACCCAGCGCCGGGCGGAGTCGAAGTGCTGCTCGAGGAGCCGAGTGTCGGCGTAGTTCTGATAGAGGCGCCAGGGGACGATGGTCCCGGCATCGCCCCAGGCCGGCACCCCGAAGAACCGATCCTCGCCGAGGACGGCGTTGGGGTTCGGGGCGAAGTCGGGGAAGCGGCCGTCGGCGGTCTGATCGTCCCGCAGGTCCTGCAGCCACTTGGTCAGGAACGCGGCCATGTCCATGTTGAAGATCGCGGTCTGGGAGAACGACTGGATGTCGCCCGTCCACCCGAGGCGCTCGTCTCGTTGGGGGCAGTCCTCCGGGATGCCGTGCATGTTGGCGCGCTGAGTCCAGACGATGTTGCTCATGAGCTGGTTCAGGAAGGGGCTAGACGTCTCGAAGGCCCCGGTGTCGGGCGATGCCGAGTGCATCACCCGGCCGGTGATCGCCTCCGCGTCCGGCCGCTCCGGCAGCCCGGTCAGCTCGACGTAGCGAAAGCCGTGGTAGGTGAAGAGCGGCTCGAACACCTCCTCTCCGCCGCCCCGCAGCGTGTAGCGATCGACCTGGGAGGCGGTGCGGAGGTTCACCGTGTAGAGCGTGCCGTCGTCGTTCAGCATCTCCCCGTGGCGGAGCGTGACGGTGGCGCCCGCCGGACCCCGGACCTTCAGCCGGCAGAAGCCGACCATGTTCTGTCCCATGTCGACCACGTAGACGCCAGGCTGCGGCTCGCCGATGGAGATCGGCTCGAGCTCGGTGACGACGCGCATCGGCTCGTTCCGTTGCCAGACGAGCTTCGCTTCTCCCAGATCCCGGTCGGCCCGGACGGTCTTCCAGCCGCTGTCGTCGAAGCCAGGCGCATCCCAGCCGGGCATCTCCTGGCGGGCGTCGTGGACCTCGCCGTCGAGAATGTCCGAGAAGCGGATCGGCCCGTCGGAGCTGAACCTCCACGTGTCGTCGCTGACGATGACCCGGGTCGATCCGTCGGCCAGCTGGACGTCCATGCGCAGCAGGAGCCGCGGCCGCGTCCCGTAGACGTGTCGGTCCGGGAACAGCCCGATGCGGCCGATGTACCAGCCGGCTCCGAGCACGGCGCCGAGGACGTTCTCTCCGGCGCGCAGATGGCCGGTGACGTCGTAGGTCTGGTACTGAATGCGCCTTTGGTAGCTCGTCCACTCGGGAGCCAGCCGATGGTCGCCGACGCCGTGGCCGTTGAGACGCACCTCGTAGAGGCCCTGCGCGGTGACGTGGACCGTGGCTCGCCGGATCGCCGCATCCAGGCGGAACCGCTTGCGCAGGTACGTGGCCGGCAACCCGATCGGATCCCCGCGCTCGGCCCGGGTCCGCCCGTCCACCAGGTAGTCCCTGGACCAGCCGGGGGCCGCGTCTGCCTCGGGAGCGGTCACGGCGGCCCCTTGGGCCACGTTCTTCTCGCCGGAGAGCACCTCCATCTCGGCCAGGGCGAAGCGGGACACGGTCTCGTTGACCGGTCGCAGACGCGTCACGGTCAGGCGGGCGTATCGCGCCCTCGCCGGCTCGAAGCGGTAGAGGGGCGCCTCGCCGACGGCCGGCGCCGGTTGGTCCTCGCCGGTCCGATCGACGAGGGTCCTCGCCTCGGAGAAGGCGGCATCGTTGGCGGCCTCCAGCTTGAACCGCAAGGGGAAGAAGTAGGTCGGCGTGTCCGGCGGCCAGTCGTAGAGCTGGGCGGGATGCAGCCGCAGGCCGTCGATCGGCTGCGGTGCCCCCAGATCGAGGACGACCTGGCGGGGCTCGTCGACCGATGCGGCCTCGCTTCGATAGCCGCTGTGAACGGTCCGGCGCGCCGTGGCCTCCCGTTCGGCATCCAGGACGGCCTCGGGATCCCCGATCCACTGTGCGCCCCAGTCGGACCGGTCGAGGAGGCCCATGGACCACCGCGCCGGATCGCTCCAGGGCGACGGTTCGCCATGGCGATCCCAGACCCGCACCTTCCAGTAGCAGCGCTGACGGCTGGTCAATGGCCTGCCGGCGTAGACGACGTGGATGGTCTGGTCGGAAGCGACCTTGCCGCTGTCCCAGAGGTCGCCGCGGTCGCTGTCCAGGTCGTCGGGGCTGCCGGCTACGAGCACCCGATAGGCGGTCTGCCCCTGCCCGCGAGCGCCCGGCGCCGCGGACCGCGGCACCCAGCTCAGCCTCGGTTGCGTGACGTCGACGCCCAGCGGGTCCACACGGTACTCGCAGCGCAGGCGATCCGGGAACAGGCCGGCGGCGGTCGCCGCGTCCGGGCCGACGGCGATCAGCCAGGCCAGCGCCATCAGGGAGGCCGAACGGAGCGTGCGCATGTGTCGATCTCCTGCCGCGCTCCCCGGGGCGGGATCCGGGCCCCGGGGCTAGCGCTTGCGGCCGGGAAGCACGCGATCGAGAGAGAAGCGGCCTCCCCCGGTCAGCACCAGTGTGACGAACACGAGGAGGTAGAGGAGGGCCAGCTCGGGATTGCCCCAGGAGCGGGCCGTCTTTTCCGAGACCTCCATCGCCCCCACCGCCACCAGGAGATGGTGGTGAGCGTGGTGCCGGACGAAGGCCGCGACGAACATGGTGAAACCGGCGGAGGCCGCCGCCACCCGAGTCCCCAGGCCGAGCGCCACGCAGAGTCCCCCGAGGAACTCGGCCAGCGCCGCCGCCCAGGCGAACAGACCCGGCAAGGGGAAGCCCAGCGACTCGACACCCGCGATGAAGGAGTCGCCCTCGCCGGCGGCCAGGGCCACCACCTTGCCCAGCCCGTGGGCCAGCGCCAGCCCCAGGCCGCTCAGCCGCAGGAGCAGGAGGGCGAGATCGTTCAACAGAGTCTGGTTCACGAATCCTCCCCGGGCCCGAAGCATACACGATGCGGGGCGCGGCCACCTCCCTCGGAAAGGGACCCCACGCCGTTGCGCAAGACGAAACGGAGTGGGCGTGACACCGGGCGGAAAGGGACCCCGCCGCGGCCGGTCCGACGGGGCGAACTCGCTTGAGGCGTGGACTTTCTCCCGGCCGGCGCGAGCGCGCGGGCGTTTCGGGTCAGTGAACGGGGTCGGCCCAACGAATGCGGGTTGCCGAGGTCCCCCACACGTGAAAGACTCCGCGCGCGAGGTGACCCTCGTCCCGTCATCGACGTCAAATCCACTCGAGGAGAATCCCGTGTCCACGGAACCGCGACGCCCCTGCCGCTTCGACCTTGCCGCCCCGGGCCAGGCACCCTTCCTCCGTCACCTGGCGCCTCTGGCTTCGGTCGCCCTTCTGATGACCCTTGTCGCCGGGAGCCCGTCGGTCTCCGCCGCGGCCAAGGCGCCGGCCCCATCCGTCGCGCACCTGCGGTGCGAGTACAAGGTCGACCCGATCGGGATCGACTCGCTGAAGCCGCGCCTGAGCTGGCGACTGGAGTCGGAGGCACGCGGGGTGATCCAGACCGCGTACCGGATCCAGGTCTCCCGCGACGTGGCGAAGTGGGGAAGCAAGAGCGTCGTCTGGGACACCGACAAGGTCGCCTCCGACCGCTCGATCCACGTCCCCTACGAGGGCCCGGCCCTCGAGTCCGGGCGGCGCTACTACTGGCGCGTCCAGGTGTGGGACGGCAGCGATCGCTCCTCGAAGTGGAGCGCGCCCGGATTCTGGGAGATGGGCCTGCTGCTGCCCGAGGACTGGAAGGCGGCGTGGATCACACCCAGCGGAGAAGAGGACACCTCGAAGTCCCAGCCCGCTCCCCTGCTGCGCGGGACCTTCGAGGTCGACGGAAAGGTGAGCTCGGTGCGGGCCTACGTCACCAGCCTCGGGCTCTACGAGCTGGAGATCAACGGCGAGCGCGTCGGCGACCAGGTGTTCACGCCGGGCTGGACGAGCTACCACCACCGCCTCCAATACCAGACGTACGACGTCACCGACCACCTGCGCCCGGGCGACAACGTCGTCGGCGCCACCCTCGGCGACGGCTGGTACCGCGGCTTTCTGGGCTGGGGTGACCGCCGAAACGTCTACGGCGACCGACTGGCCCTGCTCTGCCAGCTCCGTCATCACGTACGCGGACGGCCGCGTGGCAGGTCGTGGGCACCGACGACACTTGGAGGTCCGCCACCGGTCCGATCCTCCACTCGGACATCTACATGGGCGAGGCCTACGACGCGCGGCTCGAGCGATCCGGATGGAGCGCGCCCGGGTACGACGACAGCGACTGGGCAGGCGTCCGTACCGTCGATCAGGGCAAGGAGATCCTGGTGGCCCCCGCCGGGCCCCCGGTGCGCCGCATCGAGGAGGTGCGCCCGGTCGAGATCCTGAAGACCCCGGCCGGCGAGACGGTCGTCGACATGGGTCAGAACATGGTCGGGTGGATGCGTCTCGAGGTGCGAGGGACCCGCGGGGACCACGGTGACGCTGCGGCACGCCGAGGTGCTCGACAAGGACGGGAACTTCTACACCGACAACCTCCGGGCCGCGAAGCAGGAGGTGACCTACGTGCTGAAGGGCGGAGGTGACGAGGTCTACGAGCCGCACTTCACCTTCCAGGGCTTCCGCTACGTGGCCGTCGAGGGCTGGCCGGGCGAGATCGTTCCGAGGAACCTCACCGGCATCGTCGTCCACTCCGACATGCCGGTGACCGGCCACCTCGAGACCTCGGACCCCCTCCTCAACCAGCTCCAGCACAACATCCTGTGGGGACAGAAGGGCAACTTCCTCGACGTGCCCACCGACTGCCCCCAGCGCGACGAGCGGATGGGCTGGACCGGGGACGCGCAGGTCTTCGCCCGCACCGCCGCGTTCAACATGGACGTGGCCGGCTTCTTCACGAAGTGGCTCGCCGACGTGGCCGCCGACCAGAACGACGAGGGGAGCGTGCCGTACGTCGTGCCCGACGTGCTGAGCACGGGCGAACGGTTCTCCGGGGGCTCGGCCGCCTGGGCCGACGCCGCCACGATCATCCCGTGGACGATGTACCTGAGCCTACGGTGACACCCGCATCCTGGAGACCCAGTACGAGAGCATGAAGGTCTGGGTCGAGTACATGCGGCGCCAGGCCGGCGAGACCCACCTCTGGAACACCGGCTTCCACTTCGGGGACTGGCTCGCCTACGCGTCCAACGCCTCCGACTACCCCGGGGCCACCACCGGCAAGGACCTCATCGCGACCGCCTTCTTCGCTCACTCCACCGACCTGCTCCAGCGAGACGGCGACGGTGTTGGGGCGCAGCGACGACGCGGCCGAGTACGGGGCCCTGCTCGCCCGGGTCAAGAAGGCGTTCCAGAAGGAGTTCGTCACCGAGGCCGGACGGGTCGGGGAGAACACCCAGACGGCGTACGCTCCTCGCCCTCCAGTTCGACCTGCTCCCCGAAGACCCTGCGCGCCGAGGCCGCGAAGCGTCTGGTGGCGGAGGTGCGGGCCCGGGGCCACCTGACCACCGGCTTCGTGGGCACGCCCTACCTCTGCCCCGTCCTCAGCCAGTACGGCCACGACGAGGTCGCCTACGCGCTGCTCAACCGCAAGGAGTACCCGTCGTGGCTCTACCCGGTGACCCAGGGCGCGACCACGATCTGGGAGCGCTGGGACGGCCAGAAGCCCGACGGCAGCTTCCAGGACGCGGGGATGAACTCCTTCAACCACTACGCCTACGGGGCGATCGGCGAGTGGATGCAGCGCGTGGTGGCCGGCCTGGAGATCGACCCGAAGGAGCCCGGATACAAGCACGTGCTGATCCAGCCCCGGCCCGGCGGCGGCCTGACCTCGGCCGCCGCCCGCCTGGACACCATGTTCGGAGAGGCGGCTTCGGCCTGGGCGCTGGTGGAGGAGGACCACCTCCAGGTGGAGGCGACCGTCCCGCCCAACGCGTGGGGCACCGTCCGCCTGCCCAACGCGGTCCTGGCCGAGGTGTCGGAGGGCGGCCGGCCGGTCGCGTCGGCGCCCGGCGTCCGGAAGGCCGTCCAGGCCGACGACGGGGTGGTGGTCGAGGTGGGATCGGGCCGGTACCGGTTCACCTATCCCGCCGGCGATCTGGTGGACCGCCTGCGCCCGGCCCCGTTCCACGTGGACCAGACCGTCGCGGTCCTCCTGAAGAGCCCGGCCGCCATGGCCGTCGTCGAGAAGTACATGCCCGGGATCCAGAAGGACCCGTTGATCGCCGAGGCCGGCAGGATGTCCCTCCGACAGGTCGCGTCGTTCGGCGGCCTCTCCGAGGAGTCCCTCGCGGCGCTCGACAAGGAGCTCCGGCAGCTCCCCGAATGAGCGGCTCCCGACTCGACCGCTGATCGAGGCCGGGCACGACGACGAACCCACGACCGGCGCCCGCCGCCGCGGGGGTGCTCTCGGTGGCGACGGTTTGCCCTGCACGAGGAGAGGACCATGCCTCTCGGAGAATCCTGGAAACGCCGTCTCAGGATCGGGTGCGGCGGCATCGCCGCGCTGTTCCTCGTCCTGGTCCTGGCGCTCGTGTGGTTCGTGAGGGACCGGACCGGTGGTCACCTCGTCCCGCCGGCCGCGACACCCGGGCAGCCGAGCGTCGCCTCCTACGCGACCGAGATCCCGGCTTCCTTCGCCGAGCGGGCGCCGGCCGTCACCTTCTCCTGGCGGACGCTCGCGGAGCCGCCGGCCTCGGCCCGGCCGTGGACGCGGTGGTGGTGGCCCGGCGGGGACGTGGAGGTACCCCGGCTCCTGGAGCAGCTGGACGAGCTCAAAGCCGCAGGCTTCGGAGGGGTCGAGATCCAGCCCTTCGAGAACGGCATGACGACGATCCGCGACGAGGCCGTGCGGGCGCGGGTCCACAGCTTCGACAGCCCCGAGTACTACGAGAAGCTGACAACCGTGATGGCCGGCGCCGCCGAGCGGGGTATGGCAGTCGACCTCAACCACCTGAGCGGGTGGCCCCCCGGGGGTCCCCAGGTCACCCTCGGCGACAGCCTCCAGAACCTCGTCGTCGGCGAGGTCGAGGTGCGGGGCGGCGCCCGTCTCTCCCTCCCCCTGCCCCGGCCGCGACCCGGCATCAACGAGTATCTGTTCTCCCTCGTCGAGTTCGCGGGAGGGGACTTCGTCAACTTCGCGGTGGACCACGCGTCGCTGCTGAGTGTCCTGGCCGTCCAGAAAGTGTCCGGCAGCCACGCGTGGAGCGCGATGAACCTCGAGGACACCGTCACCCTCGACCCCGAGACGACCCACGTCCTCGGTGACCATGTCGCGGACGGGCTCCTCGTGTGGGACGCCCCCCCGGGGGACTGGCTCGTCATGGCGGTCTACGTCATGCCGTCGGGAGAGACGCCGCTGCTGGTCGCCCGGGACCGACCCGGGTACACCGTCGACCACCTGAGGGTGCCCCAGGTCGTCGGGCACTACGAGTACGCCTACGGACCGCGCACCGGACTGGAGGCCCACTACGGCCGGGGCCTCCGGGGATTCTTCAACGACAGCCTGGAGTTCCGGCTGAAGCGCCTGGGGGCGTCGGACATCCTCGAGGAGTTCCGGGCCCGGCGCGGCTACGACCTCGAGCCCCTCCTGCCCGCGGTCTTCGTGGAGGGCGCCGACAACTTCTACCTGAGGGACATCTTCGGGATCAAGGCCGCCCCCGAGTACCGGCTCACCGGCCTGGACGACCGCATCCGTCACGACTACCAGCTCACGCTGTCCGACCTGATGATCGAGCGGTTCGTGGAGACGTCGGCCCGGTGGGCGGAGGCGCGCGGCCTCGTCTCCCGGGGCCAGACCTACGGGATGGACCTGGACGTCATCCGTGGCCTCGGCGCCAACACGATCCCCGAGACCGAGCAGCTGTTCGGGGGGGGCTCCGACATCGGGCTGAAGCTCGCGTCCTCGGCGGCGGCGCTCTACGGCCGGCCCCTGGTCAGCTCCGAGTCCTTCGTCTGGATGAGCCGGCCGTACACGACCACCGCACGGAAGATCAAGGCCGCCGCGGACAAGCTCTTCCTCGCCGGGATCAACCACATCGTCTACCACGGCACGCCCTACCCGTGGCACCCCCCGGAGCCGAGTCCCTTCGGGGAAGAGGGGTGGTACCCCTTCTCCGGCCCCGGGAGCTTCGCGCACTTCTCCTCGAACGTCTCGAGGACCAATCCCCTGTGGGAGGACCTGAAGCCCCTCAACACCTACATCGCCCGCGCGCAGAGCCTGTTGAGAGGGGGCCGGCCGGCCACCGACGTGCTGGTGTACTACCCCTTCCTGGGCTTCCCCTCCTCCTTCGGGCGAGCCGACAACGACGGCGGCGAGCCTCTCTTCCTGGGTCGGATGCCGGACGCCGACCCGATGCGGAAGGCGGAGGAGAGCTCGCTCCTGGGCTCCCTCTACCGCAGCATGCTCCCGGAGGCCCCCGAGGACGAGCGCATCGCCTGGCTGAACGCGCTGCGGCCGACGCTGCAGGAGCTGGACCGCCGGGGCATCAGCTGGGGGTGGGTCAACGGCCACGCGCTGCAGAACGGCCGCGTCGGCGTCGACCGACTGACCGACTCCGGTGGGGTGTACCAGGCCATCCTCCTGTTCGACGTGGTGGCGATCGATGCCGAGTCGCTGGAGGCTCTCGAGAGCCTTGCGAGAGCGGGGGTGTCGGTCCTCGTGGCCGGGGAGACCCCACGGCAGCAGCCCGGCTTTCGTGACGCCGAAGCCGGTGACCGGGCGGTGCGCGCCCGGGTCCAGGGGTTGCTGGGCGCCGGGGCCTCGCGCGTAGAGGGATCCGCGGCTGCGGTGGGCGACGCCGTCCAGTCCAGTCTGGAGCTCGCTGTGCGCTTTGCGGCGGCGAGCGGCCTGCGCCTCTTGCGCCGCCACGACGCGGGCGGCGCCGAGATCTACCTCTTCGCCAACCTGACGCCCTCCAGCGAGTCGGCCACCCTCGTGCTGACCGGAGAAGGCCCTGCCTGGTGGTTCGACGCGGCGGAAGGGGTGTCGTGGCCAGTGGAGACGCCGGGCACATCCGTCGAGCTGAACCTCGGGGCCTACGAGAGTCGCTTCCTGGTCCTGGGGACGACGCTCCCACCCGAGGCCCCGAGAGGCGTTCCCCGCAGCGTCGCCCTGGAGGGGCCCCGGGAAGTGCGGGAGCTGTCGTCCTGGACGCTGGAGCTGGACGGAGCGGGCCGGCCGCTGTCGACTCTGGTGGACTGGCGCGACGACGACGGGTGGCAGCACGCGAGGGGGCCGGGTCTCTATCGGACGACACTCGAGCTGCCGTCCGTCGAGGCGGCGGCACAGTACCTGCTGGATCTCGGCCTGGTGCACGGTGCGGCGAGCGTGATCGTGAACGGACACGACATCGGCCGCACGGCCTTTCACCCGTTCGTGGTGGATATCTCGGCGGCCGTCCGGGCCGGTCAGAACGAGATCGAGGTCCGCGTGACGCCCCCCCTGCGCAACCACCTGGTGGGACGCGCGCTGGCCGGCGATCCGCGACGCGAGTACATGAAGGCCTTCGCGGACGAGCTGGTCGCCGCGGGGCTGATGGGACCCGTTCGCGTCGCCGTCGTGGCCCGGCCCTGAGAAGCGGGACGGGTGGCGGCTCGCGGGGACTCTCCCTGCTACGATCAGAGACAACCGATGCCCGAGAGCCTGGCCCGGATCAGCCGCGACGTGGTCGCCTGCGAGAGGTGCCCCCGCCTGCGCGAGTGGTGCCGCACGGTCGCTCGCGAGAAGGTGAGGCGCTTCCGAGAGGACGACTACTGGGGCCGTCCCGTGCCCGGGTTCGGCGACGCCAAGGCGCGCCTTCTCGTCGTGGGGCTCGCCCCCGCTGCCCACGGGGCCAACCGGACCGGCCGCGTCTTCACGGGGGACCGATCCGGCGACTTCCTCTTCGCGGCGCTTCACCGTGCCGGGTTCGCCAGCCAGGCGCACTCGACGGATGCCAAGGACGGGTTGCGCCTCGAGAACGCATACGTCACCCCCATCGTGCGCTGCGCTCCCCCCGCCAACAAGCCCACGCGGGACGAGATCCTGGCCTGCCGGGACCATCTCTCTCGCGAGTGGGCGCTCTTCGCACCTCGCCTGCGCGCGGTCCTGGTCCTGGGGCGGGTGGCGATGGACGGCCTCCTGGCCATGCTCCGGGAGACGGGGCAGCTTCCGTCGGCACGCCTCGCCTTCGGCCACGGCGCCACCCACGACCTCGGTCCCGAGCTGCGCCTGTTCTGCTCCTACCACCCGTCGCAGCAGAACACGTTCACCGGTCGTCTCACTTCCCGCAGCTTCGACGCGGTCCTGCGCAAGATCGTCCGGCACCTGGAGAGGGCCGCCCGCCCGGCGCGCGGCGCTCGTCCCACTCCCTGAGGAGGCCGCAACCCTTGGAGACTCCCCTCTTCGTCTTTGACGCCCGCCGGATGTGCTCGGCGCTCGGACTGATGATCCTCTCCGCCGCGCCGCTGGCCGCCGAGGTGCGTTCGGGCTCCTTCGAATCCCCCGCCCTCGGCCATCAGGTGAGCTACGTGGTGGACCTGCCCGACTCCTACGACGGCTCGTCGAAGCGCTACCCCGTGATCTATGCCCTGCACGGCCTCTTCGAGGGTGCCGGCTTCTGGGAGCGGCGCGGACTCGCCCGTGAGCTCAACCGGCTGCGGTCGGGCGGGACGGTGCCGGACTTCATCCTGGTCGCCGTCGACGGGGGGAACTCCTTCTTCGTCAACGGCCCTGCTGGTCGATACGAGGACCTGGTGACGAAGGACCTGATCGCCCACGTCGAGTCCACCTTCCGGGTCGTCCCGGGTCGGGAGGGGCGGGCGCTGCTGGGGGTCTCGATGGGGGGCTATGCCGCCCTCCGGATCGCCTTCACGCGGCCCGAGCTCTTCGCGGCGGTGGCCACGCACAGCGCCATGGTGCTCGAGAGCCCGCCTTCGGCGGCCGAGGGCGCGGGCCGATGGCACATGCAGGCCTTCCACCAGGTGTTCGGCGACCCCATCGATCCGACGCTCTGGAAGGCAAACGATCCTCTCGTCCTGGCGCGGTCCGTCGACAACGCGACGGCCCCCGCCCTCGCGATGGACTGTGGCGCCGAGGACCGGTACGGCCTCGCGCGGGGCCACCGGGCTCTGGCCCACGTGCTCGACGAGCGCGGGGTGCCCTACACGCTCGAGCTTCCCCCCGGCGACCACGGCTACGAGTTCGTCCGCGGGCGGATGGACGTCAGCCTCCCCTTCCTCGCCGCCGCCCTTCAAAATTGAAGGGGTCAGGTCGTGAATGGTGAATGGGGGGTCAAGAACGTCCACCGCAGAGGACGCCATTCAACATTCACGACCTGACCCCCCATAATGGTTCTATGACGAGTCTGGTTCTTGTTCTGGCACTCGGGCAGGTCGCGGCTTCGGCGGAGGCATCGAAGCGACCGGCCATCACCATCCAGAAGGCGGAGGCGCCCGGCGTCCAGGTCTTCCACTTGAGCATGCCGTGGGGGCCGGAGACCTTCGCGGCCATGGAGCGGCCGGGAGAGGGCTTCTACAACCGGCGGAGCTGGCCGTTCGCGCGGATGGAGACAACGAAGACCCTGACGATCGGGGAACGCGCGCTCCCCGCGGGCAACTACGCCCTGGTCTTCCACCCGAACACGCCCGACGACGAGGGGATGAGCCTCGAGGTCCGGAAGATCGCCCCCGGAGAGTTCCTCCAGACCGGGAACGTCATGACCCGCACGCCGGAGGGGGAGACGGTCTGGCGAGCCCCGGTGGCGTTCGAGGTCGTCGAGACCACGGTCCCCGCCCTCGAGATTGGACTCACGCCCGGACCGGGCGACCTCCGCCTCGACGTGCGCTACGGAGACCGCCGGACGAGCCAAGTGTTCCAGGAGCCCTGAGGCCCCCGAAGCCGGAACGGCGGAGCCCTATCGGCCGCCGGGTCGCCCCGGGTGGCTGTACTCCGGCTGGTAGGTGCCGTCCGCCGGAGGGGGATCCATCACCACCGCCTGCAGGCGAGGGGCCAGGCACTCCACGTAGGCCCTGAGCTCAGGGGGCGGGGGCTGCAGCCGGTGGGTCTCCCCGGCGTGCTGCACCGCGGCCCACGCCAGATGCACCTCAGTCATGCGTCCCCGCCGGGCCTCGATGTGGAGGGCGAAGGCGAGCGGATCGCGCAGGGGGTTCACGAAGGGGCAGAGGTCCTGGCCGGCGCGCATCTCGCGGAAGACGTACCGCGCGAGGCGGGCGAGATCGGGGATCCCCGGCTCCGCCGGGTCCGGCATCCCCCGGGGCAGCGCCGGGGCCGGCGGCGGGGTGGGGGCCACCGGGCGGACGTCTCGACCCGGGTCGTCACGGCTCGAGAGCGGGCGCTCCCCCGCACCGCCGGACGCGGGCGAAGGGAAGACGTCGACCGGCCGGGGCGCGTCGGGGTCGCGGCACGCCACCAACGCGACGAGCGCCAGCGGGACGGCGAGACGGGTGCGCAAGGACATGGAGCCAGCGATGATCGCCCGTCCGCGCGCGGGTGTCCAGCCAGGTGTCCGGGAACCCGGGAACGGCGCGACCCGCCGTCACCGCACCCCGCGCGGAATCGGCGTCGGAGGGGAGCCCCCGGCGTTTCGTCTACGAAACACGCCGGGACGGGCGGATCTTCTCGACGGGCGGGTGTGGCGGGCCCTCCCGGAACGGGACGGGCGGCCCGGGCCGACATGGCCCTGGGCCTAAACGGTTACCAGCCAAGACAATAGCATCTCACCTGGGCGAGCGGAGGGGGGAAGCCGGCCCGGCTGCGGGTGAAGACAGGCTCTCTGGTCAGCGAGGCATCCGAAGCCGCCACCCGCTCGGGCAGGCGGCCCGTGGATTGCACGCTGCTTCGTGGGGAGATTCGTGCAGAAGAGCCCACCTCCAGCCGGGAGCCTCCGATGAGCTGGTGGCGTCGCTTCCTCCGGGAGCCCGACGAGGAGAGGCAGGCCGCGCTGCGGACGGTCCAGGAGAAGTTCGCCAGCTTCACCGGGCTCCTCGACGGCAACAAGCAGGTCCTCAAGGTCATCGCCGACATGGAGGAGAAGTCCCAGGGCGAGCACCTGTTCGACATCAACTACATCCGCGCGAGCCGGGAGCTGCTCCGCGAAGGCGTCGCCGACATCGTCGAGAAGATGATCGCCCTCGGCGGAGAGCCCTACGGGCTCCTGCGCCAGCGGCACGCGGACATCGAGGCGGAGATCGACGCCATCCTCGAGGGCCGCCGAGAGGTCCCGGAGGACGACTACACGATTCCCTTCGCGCGGCTCGACCGCGCGCGGGCCAACAGCGTGGGCGGCAAGAGCGCGCAGCTCGGTGAGATGACCAGCCGCCTCGGCCTGCCCGTGCCGGAGGGCTTTGCGGTCTCGGCCTGGGCCTACAAGCGCTTCGTGGACGCGGGTGACCTCCAGGCCCGCATCACCGAGCACGTCCAGTCGCTCGACGCGCGGCGCCTCGAGGACCTCGAGCAGGCGAGCCAGGCGATCCAGCGGATGGTGTCCGAAGCCGAGATGCCCCCCGATCTGTCCGACGCGCTCGACGCCGCCGCCCGGGAGCTCGAGGCGCGCTCGGGATCGGATCGCTTCGCCCTGCGGTCGAGCGCCCTCGGCGAGGACGAGCTTCTGAGCTTCGCCGGGCAGTACGCGACCTTCCTCGGCGTCCGACGCGACGAGCTGCCGGACCGCTACCGCCAGGTCCTCGCCGGCAAGTTCTCCCCCCGGGCCATCTACTACCTCCTGAGCCACGACCTCCGGGAGACGGACATGGCGATGGGCGTGGCCTGCGTGGCCATGGTCGACGCGGTGGCGAGCGGGGTCGTCTACACCCGCGACCCCCTTCGCCCCGACGAGACCGACGTCCTGGTTCACTCCGTGTTCGGTCTGGGCCAGTACCTCGTCGACGGCACGCTGACCCCCGACATGCATCGGGTGTCACGCGACGGATCGGTCCTGGACTCCACCGTCGTCCGCAAGCCCGTCCGCCTGGCCCTCCAGCCGGACGGCACGGTGGCCGAGGAGAGCGTCCCCGAAGCGGAGCAGGAATCCCCGGCGCTGGACGAGGGGGCCCTTGCCACCCTGGCCGAGTACGCGGCCCGCCTCGAGGAGCACTACGGGGGCGCCCAGGACGTCGAGTGGGCCCGGGACCGCGAGGGTCGGGTCCTCCTTCTCCAGGCCCGCCCCCTGCGCGTCTTCCGCCCCGCCACCTGCTCCGACGATCTCGACGTCTCGGGCTTGTCGACGCTGCGCACCGGGGGCACCACCGTCTGCTGCGGGGCCGGCGCCGGCCCGGTGTGCCAGGTGCGGGGCGCCGAGGATCTCGAACGGGTCGCGGACGGGGCGGTCGTCGTCTCCGCGCGGCCCTTCCCCGGCCTGGTCGCCATCATGGCGAAGGCGAGCGCCATCGTGACCGAGGTTGGAGGGGTCGCCAGCCACATGGCCACCCTGGCTCGGGAGTACCGGGTGCCCACGCTGGCGGGCATCGAGAACGCCACCGGGATCCCGGACGGCGTTCGGGTGACGGTCGACGCCACCGGCGGGACCGTCTACGCCGGCGAGCATCCCGCTCTGGCCGAGGCTCGACGCCCGGAGCACGAGCTGTTCGAGGACACCGCCATCTTCGAGCTCCTCGAGAGGGTGCTGACCAGGGTCGTCCCCCTCAATCTTCTCCACCCCGGTGCCCCTGAGTTCCGCCCCGAGGGGTGTCGCACCCTGCACGACATCACTCGGTTCGCCCACCAGAAGGCCATGGAGGAGATGTTCTCCGGGGCCCTGCAGTCCGGCCGCCACCACCGCTTCGGCTTCCTGCTCCAGACGCCCATCCCCCTCGAGGTCCGGATGATCGACATGGACGGCGGCGCGGCCGAGCAGGACGGCAAGGCGAAGGTCCCGGTCGACGATCTGAGGTCGGCTCCCCTGAAGGCCTTCTGGCGGGGCGTGGAGGAAGAGGGCTGGCCGGCCCACGCCCGGCCGGTGAACCTGAGCGGCTTCGTGTCGGTGGTGACGACGCAGATGGGCACGGGCAGCCGGCAGGACTTCGCGGAGGCCAGCTTCGCCCTGCTGAGCGCCCGGTACATGCTCCTCAGCCTGCACCTCGGCTACCACTTCACCACCTTCGAGTCGATGCTGACGCCGGACCCGAGCAAGAACTACATCCGCATGCAGTTCAAGGGAGGCGGGGCCTCGGCCGATCGTCGAGCCCGACGCATCCGCCTGGTGATGGACCTCCTCGCGAGGGCCGGCTTCGAGCACGCGAGCCGGGGCGATTTCCTCGACACCAGCTTCACCTACGCCGACGAGGCCGCGATCACCGACAGGCTGCGTCTCCTCGGCCGCCTCACCATGCTCACCAAGCAGCTGGACATGGCCCTGTCGAACGACAGCATCACCGAGTGGTACACGGACGACTTCGCCCGCAAGCTCGGGCTCGACCCGGCCGAGAACGGGGAGAAGGCATGAGCGCCCTTGGCCCTCGCCTCTACGAGCGGGCCCGGTCGGGATCCAGGTCGCGCTTCCTCTCCGCCTCGGGCATCGTGCTTCTCTTCCTCGCCCTGGGGGTAGCCGGCTTTCTCGTCTACCAGAACGCCGGGATCATGCTCCAGCAGATCCGGGACGACTTCAACCAGCAGCAGCTCATCCTCGCCCGCCAGGCCGCGTCCCAGGTGGACGCCGACCTCGGCGACATCGCGGTGGCCATCGAGAGCCTCGCCCGCAGCCTCCCCGGGGCCGGGGACGCCGCGGAGGGGTACGGCCTGCGGGCGTTCTACGAGTGGGGGCACCCCAAGGGGGTCCTCGCCATCGCCGCGGTTGCCGCCGACGGCCGGCTCGTCGCGGGGCACCACGATCCGGCGGTCGACCTGGAGGCCATGGCCCGCGGCCTCACCGACTGCCCGGAAGGGCCCGAAGGCCGCACGGTGCTCGGCCCCCTGAGGTTCGACTCCGGCTCCCGGGGGGTGGTGACGGTGACGAGCGACCTGTGCCATCGCCTCAGCCAGGCCGGGGAGACGGGGGGCCTTCTGTACGCGCGCCTGGACGTCACCCGCCTGCTCTCGCGGGCGATGGCGCCCATCCGCTCCGGGAGAACGGGCTACGCCTGGGCCATCGACGGTGACGGGACGTTCCTCTATCACGCGGACGAGGAGTTCATCGGGCGCAGCGCCTTCGAGGCCCGCCACCAGCGGGAGCCCTACATCAGCTTCAGCGAGATCGACCACATCATGAAGAACGAGATGCTCCTCGGCCAGGAAGGCATGGGCGTCTACGTGAGCGGGTGGCACCGCGGGGTCGAGGGCCGGATCGAGAAGCTCATCGCCTTCACGCCGGTGCCGAGCGCGGTCCTCGCCCCGGGCCAGGTGTGGTCGGTGGCGGTGGTGGCGCCCGCCACCGAGGTCGCGGAGGCGGTGCGCCGGGTCTACCGCCGCCAGTTCGCGGCCGAGGCCGCCCTGCTCCTGGGCATGCTCCTCCTCGCGCTGCTCGCCATCGCCTACCAGCGCCGCCGGTCGCAGTCGCTGGCGCGCCAGATGGGCCGGCAGGAGGAGTACATGCTGAGCATCCTCAACAGCTCCGCCGACGCCATCGTCTTCGTGGACAACGACAACCACGTCCAGGTCTGGAATCGGGGCGCCGAGCTGCTGTTCGGCTACACCGCGGAGGAGATGGTCGGGCACACCTTCCGCCGGCTGGTCCCCCCGGAGATCGACGCCGAGGCCGAGCTGCGGCGCATCCAGGAGGAGGCGGCCCGCAAGGGCTTCGTACGGGACTACGTGGCCACCCGCATCACGAAGGGCGGGCGGCGTGTCGCGGTGGACATCACCCGCACGCCGGTGCTCTCGGAGCTGGGCGAGGTCATCGGCTCCACGGTGATCATCCGTGACGTGACCGCGAAGATGGAGTGGGAGCAACGCATCTACCACACCGAGAAGCTGGCCTCCATCGGGAACCTGGCCGCGGGGGTGGCCCACGAGATCAACAATCCCCTGGCGGTGATGCTGGGCTTCACCGACCTGCTGCTCGAGCGGGCCCAGCCGGGGACCGCGGACTACGAGGACCTCCGGGTGATCGCGGACAGCGGGAAGAGCGCCCGCAAGATCGTGGAGAACCTCCTGGGCTTCGCCCGGGTCACCGAGGGGCTCGAGGACACGGTGGACGTGCACCACTGCATCCGCACCGTGGCCGGGATCGTCAAGAACACCCTGATGACGGCCAAGGTGGAGCTGGCGAACGAGGTCCCCGAGGGCCTGCCCCGGGTCTGCGGCGACCCCCGCGAGTATCAGCAGGTGGTCTTCAACCTCATCAACAACTCGGTGGCGGTGATGAAGGACGCGGGGGGCACCCTGACCCTCGCCGCGGAGGCGGACGACGGCTGGGTTCATCTCCGCGTCACCGACACCGGGCCGGGGATTCCCGACCGCATCAAGGCCCGCGTTTTCGATCCCTTCTTCACCACCAAGAAGGTCGGCGAGGGCACAGGACTGGGGCTCTCGCTCTGCTACGGCATCGTGACCAAGTACGGGGGCCGCATCAGCTTCACCAGCTCGAGCCTGGAAGACGCACCCGACCAGCCGTCGGGCACGACCTTCACGGTGTCAATGCCGGTGTGCGACCGGCCCCGGAGCACCGGTCTGGACGCGGAGGCGCCGGACCGCGCGCGGACCCAAGGAGGACTCCCGTGACCCAGCGCATTCTCGCCGTCGACGACGAGGTCCACATGCTGAGGCTCCTCGAGAGGATCATCTCGGAGAAGACGCCCTACTCGATCGTCACCACCAACAGCTCCCTCGAGGTGCCGAAGCTCCTGGAGGAGGAGACGTTCGACCTGATCCTCACAGATCTGAAGATGCCGGGGATGGACGGCCTCGACATCCTGCGCACGGTCAAGGAGCGGGGCCGCGACGAGGAGATCGTCATCCTCACCGCCTTCGGGTCCCTGGAGACGGCCATCGATGCGCTCAGCAACGACGTCTTCGACTACATCACCAAGCCGTTCAAGAAGGAGCAGATCCTCTTCACGGTGAACAAGGCCATGCGGTGGCAGCGGCTCAAGCGAGAGGCGGCGTCCACGGCGGTGCTCTTCGAGCGCGAGCCCTACGCCGAGGCGGAGCGGCTGTTCCAGGCCGAGTACCTGCGTCGGCTGGGCGAGCGGACCGGCGGCGATCCGGAGAAGATGGCGCAGAGGTCGGGCCTCGCGGAGGCGGTCGTCGCCCAGTGCCTGCAGGGCACCGGCGCCGAACGTCGCTGAGGCGGGCCACTCCGAGGAAGGGGACACGATGGAGAGCAAGCGCGCGAGCGATCTGATGATCCCGCTGAGCGAGTACCCGCACATGCCCTACTGGTTCACCCTGCGCCAGGCCATGGCGACGCTGCGCAGCTCGCGGATCGAGGTGAACGGGAGGGTCTCTCTGCCGCGAGCGTTTCTCGTCTTCAACGAGGCCTACGAGCTGCTGGGGGTGGTGCGCCGGCGCGACATCCTGCGCGGTCTCGAGCCCCAGTTCCTCGAGCGGAAGCGCCAGAGCTACCCGCGGAAGCTGTTCGAGGTCAAGACCGACCCCGACCTCTTCGAGCTCGGAGACGGTCAGGTCGTGAGCCGGATCAAGGAGCGAGCGGAGAGGCCGGTCGGCGACGTGATGCAGCCCATCAAGGTCACCCTCCAGCACGACGACCACCTGATGAAGATCATCTACGAGATGGTCGAGAACAACCTGAGCATGATCCCGGTCCTCCAGGACGGAAGCGTCGTCGGGGTCATTCGCTCGGTCGACGTCCTCGACGAGGTGTCCAAGCTTGTCCTCTAGCGTCCCCCCTCCCCCCAGCGCCGGTCTCCCCCCGATGCCCGAGCACGTGCGCCTGGCCGCCGCCGGGCGCCGGGTCGACTGGCGGCGGATCTTCTTCATCGGCCTCGGGCTCGGCCTCTTCGTGGCGGTGCTGCTGTCACCCGCGTGGCCCGACGCGACGGACCCGATGGGCAAGTCGTTCGAGCTGACCGGGGAGGGGAAGGCCTCGATCGCCCTGTTCATCCTGGCCCTCGTGTGGTGGGTCTTCGAGGTCGTCCCCATCGGCGTCACCGCGATCGCCATCGGGGTCATCCAGGCCCTGCTCCTGATCCGCCCGGCCAAGGTGGCGTTTGGCGACTTCATGGAGCCGTCGGTCTGGTTCATCATCGGGTCCCTCGTCATCGGGATGGTCTTCACCCGGACCGGCCTCACCAAGCGCATGGCCTACCGCGTCCTCGTGCTCGTCGGCGAGCGCACGAGCATGATCTACCTGGGCTGCTTCGTGATGACGGCGGCGATGACCCACATCATGGCCCACACCGCGGTGGCGGCGGCGGTCTTCCCCCTCCTGATGGCGATCTACTCTCTCTACGGGGAGGAGGATCGACCCACTCGCTTCGGAAGGGGCCTCTTCATCGGGATGGCCTTCGTGGCCGGGGCCGGGAGCATCGTGACCCTGCTGGGAGCGGCCCGGGGCGCGGTGGCCATCGGCTTCTTCAGCGACATCACGGGGAGGGAGATCTCCTTCTTCGAGCTGACCTGGTACATGTTCCCGGTCGGCTGGGTGATGGTGTTTCTCCTCTGGGGCTTCTGCATGCTGGCGTTCCCTCCCGAACGAAAGACGATCCCGGGCCTGCGGGAGCGCGCCCGCCATCTGCACTCACGCCTGGGCCCGATCTCGAGAGACGAGGTCCTGGCCCTCGTGATCGTCCTCGCCACGGTCGCGGTGATGATCTCGCGCTCCTTCGTCCCCGCCCTCGAGCCCCTCAACAAGAGCGCCATCATCCTGGTGTCCACGATCATCTTCTTCCTGCTGAAGATCCTCACCCTGGACGACCTCGAGCAGATCCCGTGGAACATCGTGCTCCTGTTCGGCGGGGCCATGAGCATCGGCCTCTGCATGTGGCAGACGGGGGCCGCGAGCTGGATGGCGGTCCAGTGGCTCGTCCTCTTCGAGGGCGCGCCCTGGTTCGTCTTCGTGATGGGAGTGGGCCTGTTCGTGCTCGTGATGACCAACGTGATCATGAACGTAGCCGCCATCGCCATCTGCCTGCCGGTGGCGCTGGTCATCTCCGGATACCTCGGGGTGGCCCCCGAGGTCGTCTTCTACTCTTCGCTGGTCACGGCCGGCATGCCCTTCCTGCTCCTGGTCGGCGCTGCGCCCAACGCCATCGCCTACGGCAGCGGCCAGTTCACCTCGGGAGAGTTCTTCAAGGCGGGGCTGCCAGCGAGCGTCGTCCTGATGCTCGTGCTGGGCCTGTTCGTCTGGCTCATCTGGCCCCTCATGGGCATGCCCGTCCTGGCCGGGTAGACCGCGGGCCGCCGGCCTTCGTCTGCGGGTGGGAGCCGAGGCGTGCGCCCGGGTGCCTGCCTCCGCGGCTACTGCGCGTGGAACGAGACGCCGAAGGAGATCGTCCAGCGGCTGAACCGTGCTCCGCGCGTCGCGGGCGCCGTCTCCTCGGGGGGGACGACGACCTGTCGGATGTCGCTCGTCCCCCAGGCGTAGCCCAGACCGAGGGCCAGCCGCTTGCGTCCGAGGTCGACGGTGACTCCTGCGGTGACGTCGTTGAGATCCCAGGCGGAGAACGTGTCGCGCTGGGGCACGGAGGCCGAGTGGTTGCGGGCCGCGCCGCCGTAGGCGACGAGGGACTCGCTCAGCCGCTGCTCCAGGCCGACGCCGTAGTTCACCACGCTGCGTGCCTCGCCCCGGTACTCGAGGGGGATCGTCTCGGGGCGGCCGGCCACCGGCGCGGGCTCGGGTCTCAGGATCTCGTACTCGCCCACCGAGGAGAACCACTCGGCGGTCAGGTGCACGGCGGCGTTGGTCCAGCGCCGGGTGGCGCCTCCGGCGACCGACCAGGGTGCGTGGTAGTCGGCGCCGAGGCCGGTCTGGGTGCTGGCGGCGAGAAGCGGCGCCTCCGGCTCGCCCGCCACCGACGCATTGTAGACGGACTTGCCCCTGCCCCAGAGCTTCAGCCCCGGCGCCGTGAACGTGGCCCCGAGCTCCCAGTGGCCCGGACGCCAGGCGATGCCCAGCTTCGCCAGAAGCCGGACGTGGTTGTACTCGGCCTCGTTGCCCAGGAAGAGGGCGCGCAGCCGCCCGTCGGCCAGCTCCTCCACCGTCAACGAGCGTCGGCTGCGCTGACCGCGGTACGCGAAGAAGGGGGAGACGCCCACGGAGACGCGGTCCGAGACGCGGCGAGACCAGGCGCCCCCGACCCAGTACTCGACCAGCCGCTGGCGGAAGCGTCCGAAGCCGGCGCTGCCGTCGAGTGCCGACGACGACACGACCACGTCGCTGTAGCCGAGGTCGAAGTCGGAGTCGTGTCGGGCGAGGAAGGCGACGGCGAAGTGGTTCGCCCCGTTCTCGTGGGAGCCGACGTGGCCCGCCACCATCGCCGGCACGACGTCGAAGACGCTCTGGTCGAAGTCGAGCCCTTCTCCGGCAGCTTCAGGGATGTCGATCTTCGCGAGCTCGATCGAGTTCAGGGTGAGGACGAAGCGTGGCTCGTCCATGAGGGCACAGGCGGCCGGGTTGTAGAAGACGGCCGAGAGGTCGCTGACTCCTCCCACCAGGGTGCCCTCGGTCAGCTGGCCGATCGGGCCGTAGCCGTAGGTCCAGTAGTGGGCGTCCTGGGCCACCGCGTAGGCAGGCCAGCCCAGGGCGGCGAGCAGGGTGGCGATCAGGAGGCGCCGAAGGGTTCGCATGGGAGGTGTCCGAGAAGGCAGAGATGGTACGCGGTCGGGGAAGGACGTTCAAATGGCCTTGGCGCCCCGTGGCGCCGCACCCTCAATCGTCCTCCCGCCGGTGCGCCGCCCAGGCGGCGTGACGGGGGTGGGACAATGCCGACACCAGCCGGCGGGCCGAGTCTACAAGGAGCGTGGAGTGCCGAAGGACGTTCTCGAGCAGATCGTGGCGGTGGCGGGATTTGGACCCACCGGCCCCCAGGCGGAGAAGGCTGGGTCCGTCGTGTCACGGTATGGCGGGGCACGACCAGATGAAGAGAGTCGCCGAGCTGACCGGCGAATACATGAAGCTGCTGTGCGATCTGCTCGGCAGCCCCGTGCTCAGTGTGGTGGCTCGTTGGAAGGAGGCCCCCGGAGCGGGCCGGCTCATGCTGCCCGACATGAAGATGCGACTGGCCCAGTACGAGAAAGGGCGCGACGTGATCACCTACGGCGCTCCGGGGGCCCTCTTCGTGCGCGGCCCCAGAGTCACGCCCACCCCCCAGACCGACTGTGACTGCGTGATGTACCCCATGATGCTCACGGCCCACGCCCTCGGCCTCGGGACGTGCTGGAACGGGGACCTGTCCAAGGCGGCGTCAGGCTTCGGGATCGACACGTTCACGGATCTCAGGAAGATGCTCGGGCTGCCCGATCACCACGACGTGTACGCCGCCGCCGCCGTCGGATTCCCGGCGGTCAAGCCGCACAGCGTGCCCCAGAGACAGACCAGCGTGCTGTCTGGATGGCGTGAGGGCTCAGCTGGCGGAGGCCTTCGAAGCCCGAGCCGCCCTTGTCATGTCGCGCTCCTGGCTGTGACGAGGAGGGCGGACGCTGACCGGAGCACCCTCAGGCCTCCCGCAGGGCGGTGGTGATGGGGAGCCGCGCCCCCCGCAGGGCCGGGAGCAGACCTCCGACGATGCCCATGACGACGGCGAAGACGAGACCGATCACCACGATCTCGGGGGTGATCCGGAAGGAGAAGGCGATCTCGCTGAAGCTCTGGGTCTGGCCGGTGGCGGTCGAGAAGCCGTTCATCGGAAACGCCAGCAGGCAGCCGACGACCCCGCCCAGGAAGGACAGGAGCACCGACTCGATGAGGAACGACGCGAGGATCGAGCGGCGTGAGAACCCGAGCGCACGGAGCGTCCCGATCTCCCGGGTACGGGCGGCGACGATCGCGTACATGGTGTTCATGGCCCCGAACACCGCCCCGACCCCCATCACGAAGGCCACGAACGTCGCGAGGCTCCGCAGAATGGTCGCCAGCGCCCCGGCCTGCTCCTCGTAGTACTGGCGCTCCTCCACCGCCTGGAGCTGCATCTGGGGCTGGTCGCGGATCCAGCGGTCGAGCTCGGGTATGGCTGCAGGGTCCTTCATCCGGACCACGAGCGAGCTGCTGCCCGCCCCCCTCTGGAAGATGGCCCCGAAGGTGTCGTAGTCGCCCCAGATCTCGCTCTCGAAGGACCCGCCCTGGGACTCGAAGACGCCGACGATGTCGAAGCTCTTCTGCTGGTACTGGACGGTGCCCCCGACGCGCATTCCCTCGATCCGCTCGACGAGCTTGCGGCCCACGATCACCTCGTCGAGCCCGGCGGTGAAGCTGCGCCCCTCCACGACGTCGATTCCACCACGGACGTCCAGCCCGCGGGGGGTGATGGCGCGAAGGGTGATGTTGGAGGGCATCCCGTCACTGAGTCGGGGCAGCCCGATGACAATCACCCACTCCGGGGACGCCATGGGCCTCCCCTCGGCATCGCGGGCGATCCGCTCGTCGACCACGATCTTGTTGCGGTCGTCGAGGGGAACGGCAGACGTGAGCTCCGAGGCCGACCCCCGCTGGACGATCATCGCGTTGTCGGTGCGGCCGGTGGACCTCAGCGCCGCCTTGAAGCCCTCGGACATGGACATGAGGACCGCGAACACCGCCACCACCAGGGCGACACCCCCGACCGCGAGCAGGGTGACCTGCCAGCGCACCCGCACGTTGCGGACGTTGTAGAAGAGCGGAAGCGCCATCAGACCGTCCTCAGCATATCGGTGATCCGCGCCCGGTAGGCTCCCAGCGCGGGGACGAACCCGGCCGCGAACCCGAGGAACACCGCCACCCCGAAACCGAGGGCAGCCACCAGGGGCGGGAGATTGATCTCGCTGAGCCCGATCCCGGTGAGGGCGTCGCTGATGCCCGGGGCGTGGGTCAGCATCCACATGAGGGCGTGGCTGCCCCCGATCCCGAGGGCGCCTCCTATGACGCCGAGGAGGAGTGCCTCCGAGACCACCAAGCCCATTACCTGGCCACTCTTGAAGCCCAGGGTCTTGAGCACCGCGATCTCCGTGCGCCGCTCCCGGACCGCCATGCTCATCGTGTTGGCGGTCACGAGGAGGATGGTGAAGGTCACGGCGAGGCCGATCCCGTTCAGGAGAAGGGCCAGGTTGCCGGCCATGGAGATGAACCCGGCGGCGAACGCCTTCTCCGTCTCGGTCCGGGTGGCGGCATCGCTGTTGGCGAAGAGATCGTCGATGGCCTGGCTGATCTCTCCGGCTCGGTCGGGGTCCTCGATCTCGACGTAGTAGATCCCCGCCCCCAGGTTCTGTCCGGTCGCCTCGTAGAGGTACTTGTAGTTGAAGAGCATCATGTTGGTGTCGGTGCCCGGGTAGCGGGCCTCGTCGGTGTCGAAGATGCCTTTCACGATGAACTCGAAGGGGCCGTCCGGCTTGCGGTAGGGCGGGATGAAGCTCTCGAGGAAGAAGGTGTCCCCCACCTTCCAGCCGAAGCGGTCGGCCAGCTTTCGGCCGATGACCGCGCCCCTCAGGTCCTGGAGGAAGGCCTGGTATTGCTCCGGGGGCAGCTGGTACTCGGGGTACATGGCCAGGAAGGGTTCCGGCTCCACCGCCATGTTCGGGAAGAAGTTGCTGAAGTCGGTGGTCGAGGAGGAGCTCCCGGAGCCCACCTCCTCCTTCTCGGCGGGCAGCGAGCCGCCGAACCAGTGGCCTACCGAGGCCCTTCTCACACCGTCGAGGCCCTCGATACGGGCCTTGTAGGCCAGGGGCAGGTTGAACACCAGGCTCACCGCGTGGCGGGTCACCAGGCGGTTGGCGCTCGAGCTCTCGAGCAGCGAGTTGATCGTGGCCAGGACCGACTGCACGGTGCAGAAGAGGAAGATGCAGAGCGCGATGGCGAGGACGGTGCTGGTGGTGCGGATCCAGTTTCGCCGGAGGTGCTTGAGCAGATAGGGCACGTATTTCATATCTGGGCTCCCCCGCCTAGTCCTTCAGGACGCCCTTTTCGAGATGGTGCTGGGTGTGGGCCCGTTCCGCGGCCCGCGGGTCGTGGGTGACCATCACGATCGTCTTCTTGAACTCCTGGTTCAGCGTCTCCATGAGCTGGAGGATCTCCTCGGCGCTCGTTGCGTCGAGGTCGCCGGTGGGCTCGTCCGCGACCAGCACCCGGGGGTCGGTCACGAAGGCCCGGGCGATCGCCACCCGCTGCTCCTGCCCCCCGGAGAGCTGGCGCGGATAGTGGTCGGCCCGATCGGCCAGCCCCACGACCTTGAGCGCGGTGAGGGCCCGCTCGCGGCGCTCCTTCTTGTTGAGGCTGGTGAGGAGCAGGGGAAGGGCCACGTTCTCCGTGGCGGTGAGCACCGGGATCAGGTTGTAGAACTGGAAGATGAAGCCGACGTTGTGGCTGCGGTAGTCGGCGAGCTGGCTCTCGTTGAGGCTGGCCACGTTGGTCCCGGCCACGACGACGTCCCCCGAGGTCGGCTTGTCGATGCCGGCGATGAGGTTGAGCAGCGTCGTCTTGCCCGAGCCGGAGGGGCCCATGAGGGCGGCGAAGTCCCCCTCGTCCACCTGAAGGCTGAGGCCGTCGAGGACCATGAGCTCCTCCGCACCCCGGTAGTAGATCTTGCGGACGTCCCTGACGTCGACCATGGCCATGTTCAGGAAGACTCCCGCGTCGAGCCCTCACCCGGATCGGGGGGGGGACGGCCCGCCGCTCACTTTCACCTCTTATGGATCAGCTTGCCTTGATCCTCACCGCGTCGCCGTCGGCGAGGCCCTCGGGCGGCCGCGCCACCAGCGTCTCGCCCCCGGCCAGCCCGTCCTTGACGATCACCTGGCCCTGGCGCGGCGTCCCCAGCACCACCGGGCGCTCCTGGACCTTGCCCTCCCGCACCAGGAACACGACCGACCGGCTGTCGCGCGACACCACCGCCTCGCGGGGCACCAGCACCACCGGCGCGGCCTCCTCGGGCTCCTCGCTGGTCTCCGGCTCCGGCTCGAGGAAGGTGACCTTGGCGCTCATCTCCGGCTTCAGGTCCTCGTCCTTGTCGAGGATGGTCACCTTGACCATGACCGTGGCCTTGGTCCGGTCGGCAGTGGGGATCACCTGCCGGAGCACCGCCTGGTAGCGCCGATCGGGGATGGCCTCGACCGTCACCTCGGCGGGCTGCCCGTTGCCGACCTTGGCCACGTTGGCCTCGGCCACGTCCGCTTCGACCTCCAGCGTCTCGAGGTCGGCCAGAGCCACGATCGCGCCGCTCGAGGTCGAGATGTTCACCCCCGGCGGGATGGGGGCGACGCTCTCTCCCACCTCGGCCATCTTCTTCACCACGACGCCCGAGAAGGGGGCGCGGATGACCGTGTTCTGCATCTGGGCCTCGACGAAGGCGAGGTCGGCCTGCTGCTGCGCGAGCTGGGCCTTCGCGATCCGCACCCGGCTCTCCGCCGCCTCGCGCTCGTCCTCGGCCAGGATCTGCTCCGCCGCGAGCTTCTCCGCCACCCGCAGCAGGCGCTCCTGCTCCGCGAGGTCGGCCTCCGCGCGCCGGACGGCGGCGCGGGCCCGGTCGACCGCGGCCTCGTAGTCGAACGACTCGAGGCGGGCCAGGACGTCGCCCTTCTTGACCTCGCTGCCCTCTTCGACCCGCAGCTCGGAGAGCCGGCCCTGGATCTTTGCCGAGACGACGGCCTGGCGACGCGCGACCACGTAGCCGGAGGCGGTGAGGATGGGGGTCCCGGCGCTGGGCTGGACGTCGCGGCTCACCGCCACCGTGACCGTCTCGACCTCGGGAGCGGACAGTGCCTGCCGGGCGCGGAGCGCGTACAGCGCCCCGAGGGCCACGACCACCGGCAGGAGCAGCAGCAGGGGCCAGCGCCAGGGGCTGCCCTTCCGCCGAGAGCGGTCGATCTTCAGCGTGGCCAGCTCGCCTTTCAGGTCCGCCACCTTCGTCCCTCCTCTTTCCGATGGTCCCGACGTCGCCCAGTGTGTCTTACGAGCCCCAACCGCCCCCGGGGCGGTGAAAATCGGTGAACCGGCAGCCCCGGTCGGTGGACGGAGGCCCGCTCAGAGGAGGCGGGACACGTACTCGTTCATCTGTCTCTTCCAGAACGGCCAGTCGTGGCCACCCTCGGGCCCCCAGTCGTCCACCGAGTGCCGGATCCCCCGGCCCGAGAGCACCTCAGACAACCGGTAGGTGGGGCCCCGATCCTCCCAGGGGCCGGAGCCGGTGACCAGCCGGATGTCGTCCAGAGCCAGCTCGTCCAGGATCCAGGGTTCGGAGAGCCCGGGGACGTAGTCGACGGGATTGTTGAAATAGAAGTTGTCGTCGTAGTCCCCGTCCATGTAGCGCCGGAGGTCGTAGACCCCCGACAGCGCCAGGCACCGCCGGAAGAGGTGCGGGTGCTTCAGGAGACTGTTGGCGGCATGGTAGGCGCCGAAGGAGGCCCCGGTGGTGGTGATGGCAATCCCCGGGGTCTGGCAATGGCCGTGGATGAAGGGAACGACTTCCTCCGCGATGCACGCGTCGTACATGGCCTGCACGTAGGAGCGGTGCCGGGGGTGAGCGGACTCGTTCAGCCAGCCCTCGTGGTTGACCGAGCTCACGCAGAAGAGCTTGATCCTCCCCCCGTCAACGTGGTGGGCCAGCGCCTCGACCATGCCTTGACGCTCGTACTCCCACTCGTCTCCCCCGCTGGTGGGAAAGACGAGGATGGGCGAGCCGTAGTGCCCGTAGACGCGGATCGCCAGCCCCCGACCGAGGCGCTCGGAGTGCCAGCCGTGGTGTTCCACCTGCATCGGGATCGGCCCGGCGTGGGCCTAGCGGTAGCGGCGAGCCGCCGAGTTCGACGACGGGGCCACGAGGTTGGAGAGGAACGCCTTGTTGGACGGCGTCTTCTGGAGCTTGTCGATGAGGAACTGGGCGGCCTCGACCGGGGACAGGTCGGCCAGCGCGCGCCTCAACAGGTGGCGCTTCTGTAGCTCCTGGGGCGAGACGAGGAGCTCCTCGCGCCGCGTCCCCGACCGGAGGACGTCCACCGCCGGGTAGATGCGACGGTCGGCGATGGCCCGGTCGAGGATGAGCTCCATGTTGCCGGTGCCCTTGAACTCCTGGAAGATGACCTCGTCCATCCGGGAGCCGGTCTCGATGAGGGCGGTGGCGAGGATGGTGAGGCTCCCCGATCCCTCGCAGTTGCGGGCGGCCCCGAAGAACTGCCGCGGGAACTGAAGGGCCCGGTTGTCGATCCCGCCACTCATGGTGCGGCCGCCCGGGCCCATCTCGCGGTTCGACGCCCGTCCGAGCCGGGTGAGGCTGTCGAGCAGGATCACCACGTCGCGTCCGCCTTCGACCAGCCGCTTTGCCCGCTCGATGGCCAGGCGGGCGAGCTTGATGTGGGCGTCGGCAGCAGAATCCGAGGTGGAGGCGAGGACCTCCGCGTCCACCACGCGCCGGAAGTGGGTCACCTCCTCCGGGCGCTCGTCGATGAGGAGCAGGATCAGGTGGACGTCGGGGTGGTTGGCGGATATCGAGACGCCGAGGTGCTCGAGGAGCGTCGTCTTGCCCGCCTTGGGCGGGGAGACGATCATCCCCCGCTGCCCGTGCCCGACGGGCGCAATCAGGTCGATGATCCGCAGCGTGATCTCCGAGCCCTCCCCGGAGAGGGCAAACGCCTCGTCCGGGTTGACCGAGATCAGGTCCTGGAAGTGCGGGAGGGCCTTGTACTCCTCGGGAGTGAGGCCTCCTGCCTTCTCGACTTCTACGAGTACGCGGCGTCCGTTCGCACCATCGCGGGTGAGTCCTTCGACTTCCGTCCCGTCACGCAGACCGTTGTCCCGAGCGACGACGTAGGGAACGACCACGTCGTCCTTTTGAGGCAGATAGTTCTGTGCGGCCTGCCTGACGTATCCCCCCGCCCCCTCGGCGAGCTCGACCACTCCCTGAATCGGCGTGGTCGGCCCCTCTGTCGGAATCGGGGCCTGGCGGGGATCTCTCGGTCCCTTTGGACCCTGCTGGGGCCCGCCGGGCCTGTCGTTGCGATGGTGACGACGGCGCCGCGAGTGCCGCGGCCCTCGCCTCAAGGCAGGGCCACCCACTGCGACTGGGTCATCGTCTCCTCCGGTCTTCGACTATGGGGCCTCCGCCCCACGGTTGTCAAGCCGGCGAGAGCGGCCTCAGGGCCGCTCCCCCGGCAGCAAGGGTCGGAACGTCACCACATAGCGCCGGCCATCCTCGCAGACGGACGCAGGATCGGAGCCGGCGGGCCAGCGCTCGGCCTCCTCCACGGGAATCCGCTGCGGCCCCGCCAGCAGCCGTTCGAAGGGGAGCGGGAGGAGCCACGCCCGGCACCCTCCCACGAGCTCGCCCTCACGCGCGGACACCAGGTACTCCATGGGTGTCCAGGGACGCAGCTGCGGATGGTCGAAGCGCAGGAGATCGGTCACCAGCGCGGCCACACCCTGCAGGGCCGGGGGAGCGGAGGCGGGATCGCCGGTGATGGCCACGTCGCGGTCTTTCTCCCGGGGCAGGCGCAGACGGTAGCCCATCTCCGAGTCCCCGCCGAAGGCGACCGGGCCGTCGAGCAGACCCGACTTGGCGAGCCTCTCCACACGGCGCTCGATGGCCTTCCCCTCGTCCTTCTCGATCAGTCCCGAGTAGAGCGCCTCGCTGCCCCCGACGAACACACGGTAGTCCTGGAGAAGCACGAACCGCGGCGGGGCCGCGGCAACGCTGTCGGGCGGACCGCCCATGGCCTCGAGAACGACGACGGCCTCCGGGATCTCGCCGCCGCGGGCGGACGGCACCGCGAGGAGGGCGAGGAGGGCGAGAGCGCGTCTCACGATTCCGACTCCGGGCCGACGATGCGGTTGCGACCGCTCTCCTTGGCCCGGTAGAGCCGAGCGTCGGCGGACTTGATCAGGGCGAGGTCGTCCTGAGCGTCCTGCGGGAAGGTGGCCACCCCCCCGCTGACCGTGACGTGATCCGCGGGCTCCCCGCCCTCTCCAGCGAAGGCCTGCGCCGCCACCACACCCCGGAAGGTCTCCGCGAGCCGCAAGGCGTCGGGAGCGGCGGCCCCGTAGAGGAGCGTGACGAACTCCTCCCCGCCGTAGCGGGCCACCACGTCGCCCCGACGTCCCGCCTTCCGCAGCATCTCCGCCACCTTCACCAGGACCTTGTTCCCCTCCTGGTGACCGTGGGTGTCGTTGTAGTTCTTGAAGTGGTCGATGTCGAAGATGAGGAGGGCCACCGGGTCCCCGGTCAGCTGCGCCCGCTCGAGCTCCATGGCCAGCCGCTCGCGGAAGAACCCGTAGTTGTACAGCCCGGTGAGGGGATCGGTGATGGCGCGGTGGTGGGTGCGGGTGACCCGCCAGGTCAGGCTGCGGACGCGCTCGAGCTGCAGCCAGAAGAGCTGCTCGAGCACGTCGGGCCGCTCCCGGAGGAACTGCCGGAACCGGGCGGCGGGGATGAGGAGCACCCGGGAGGCGTTGCGCGCGCGCACCGTGGCCGAGCGGGCCTGGCCGTCGAGGGCCGCCATCTCCCCGGCCACCGCCCCCGGATAGAGGTGCCGCAGGACGATCTCCTCACCGTCCGGGGTCTGGTGGGACACCTCCAGGCGGCCCTCGAGCAGGAGCACGACGTGGTCGCCGGAGTCTCCCTCCTGCCAGAGCTTGGCCCCGGGCTCGAGAGCCTGCTCGCGCCCGAGCGGACCGAGGTCGCCGAAGGACCCGGGCAGGGTGTGGACGAAGACATCTGGTCCGTTGTCGCTGGGCTTGCTCACCGCAGCCTCATGATAGCCCCGCTGGGGCGCGGGTGTCGTGTCTCTGTCTGGCAGTTCGATTGCTCGGCTGCCGCTCGTCGGTTCGGCTCCCCTCAGCGGGCGGCTGCGGTCGGCCACCCGGCTGCGGGCCCGCAGGCAACGAAGTGAGGCAGGGTCCTCGCCGGGGCCCGGCCGCCGCAGCCTCGACGGCCAGACCACCGGGCCAGGAGCGGCAGCCGACGCTCGGGGCTCGCAGTGATTCGGCTCCCCTCAGCGGGCGGCTGCGGTCGGCCACCCGGCTGCGGGCCCGCAGGCTGCGAAGTGAGGCAGGGTCCTCGCCGGGGCCCGGCCGCCGCAGCCCTGACGGCCGGGGCACTGGGTCGACAGCGGCAACCCACACTCCGTCACTCCGGGGCGGGGCGGGAGTACAGGTCGATCACCTGCTCGAGGGCGTGGCGGCACACCGCGCAGAACGCGTCGGTGCGGGTGAACATCATGCAGTTGGCCTGGGGCCGGTAGTAGCCCCGGGCCTCGTACATCGCCCCCTCGAAGGCCCCGACCGCCTCCGCGTGCTCCCCGCGGGCCAGGAGCTCGTCCACCCTCTCCTGCTCCTCGTGGAAGAGCGCCTCCATCTCCTCCTCGGGACGTCCCTCGGCGCGGATCTCGCGGCGACGCGCCTGGATCTCCTTCTGGGCCTCCTCGAAGGCCTCCTTCTCCCACGGTGTGGGGAGGGGGACGCCGGGGGTCAGGAGGTCGCGCCACTTGGGGTCGGTGGCGCTGGCGGTGGCGTTCCGCTCCCAGGGCTCGGGGCGCTCGGTGGCGCTCTCGTAGGCCACGTCCGAGGTGTAGTACTCGTCGGCGAGCCCGGCGAAGCTGTGGCCGAACTCGTGGACCACGACGTAGGGGGTGAAGGCGTTGTCGGAGGCCACGGTGGCGTAGAGGTTGAAGATGCCACCCCCGCCGTACTTGCGGCCATTGGCCACGAGGATCATGGCGTCGTACGGGGCCGCCGCCGCCACCTCACGGAGGCGCCGGTTGTCGAAGGCCAGCACGTAGCGCTCGGAGCCGAAGGCGTCGTAGGTCACGCGGAGGGCGGAGCGGCGATGGACCCCGTCCGAGGGCCGGGCCACCCCGGTTCGCCGCGAGGGCGTGTCGATGGCCCACACGTTGAAGTCGTCGCGGCGCTCCTCGAACGGTGACGTGGCGAAGAGCAGGTCGGCCATCCTCCGGGCGTCGCGGTGCCACTTCTCCCTCTCCTCAGCGGTGTAGCCGTCACCGAGGAGGAGCAGGTCGACCTTCGTCGACGGGGGCCCGCTCTCGAGCACCGCCCACACGCCGTCGGCGGGCGGGGGACCGGCGCGGTCCAGGGCGGGATCTGCTGGATCCACCGCCGACGACCAGACCTCGCGGAAGAGTCCGTCTGGACCCCGCTTCTTCACCACCACCTGGACCGGGCCCGCCGGCTCCGGGAAGCGGAGCGACTCGTGGAAGGTCCGGTAGCCGCGCCGGGCCTCCCCCGTGGACTCCCACTCGCCGCAGATGCTGGCGAAGCCGCGAGAGTACAGGGTGCGATTGGTGGCCCGCTCGATGACCTCGAAGAGGTACTTCCCGAGGTTGAGGTCGTCGAGGGGGCGGGCCGGGTTTCCGGCCCAGGGCCCCTCCTGGACCACGCCGTCGAGGGCGAAGTGCTCCTCGTCCGCGCTGGCGGTGTGGAAGTAGTCGAGGCGCAGGGTGGCCGGGGCCTGGGCCGGCGAGGACGCCGGGACGACCACGGCCAGGGCAGCAACGAGCAGGGCGGTGCGCGACATGGTCACCTCGTTCGCGACGCATCACACCACAATCGCCCGGCGACTGGAAGCACCTCGCGCTCTGGTGGTAGCGTGGCCACGACCGGCGACCCCGTCCACGCCCCGGGCCGGTGCGGCGCCCGGGGGCCCTGCGGGCGGAGGGTCTTTCGCCTTCGAGGAGGACTCCCGATGAGGCTCCGCGCCCTGCTGCCCCTGTTGGTGATGGCCTCGGCGTCTCACGCCGAGGCCGGATCCGTGCCCGTCCGGGCCCGCCACAGCATGGTCGTCTCCCAGAACGCCATCGCCTCCCAGGTCGGAGCCGCCATGATGATGGAGGGCGGCAACGCCATGGACGCGGCGGTGGCGACGGCGTTCGCCCTCGCCGTGGTCCACCCCTCGGCCGGCAACATCGGGGGGGGCGGCTTCCTCCTGTACCGGTCCGCTCGGGGCGAGGCGGTGGCCTACGACTTCCGCGAGAGGGCGCCGGCGCGGGCCGAGGCCACGATGTTCCTGCGCGACGGGGAGTACGACCCCATCCGCCACCACGAGGGCCACCTCGCGGTGGGGGTCCCGGGGACGGTGGCGGGCCTGCACCTGGCCTGGAAAGAGCACGGGCAGCTCCCGTGGGAGCGGCTCCTGGGTCCCGCCATCGCGCTGGCCGACGAGGGCTTCATGGTCACGGACGGGCTGGCCCGGTCCCTCGGCGCCGTCCTTCCGGACATGCGGGCGCACCCCGCCTCGCTCGCCCAGTTCTCTCTCGGGGGTGTGCCGCTCGAGATGGGGGACGTCCTGATCCAGCACGACCTCGCCGAGACCCTCGAGCGCATCGCCGACGACGGACCCGAGGGCTTCTACGAGGGGAAGACGGCCCGCCTCATCGAGGAGGAGATGCGCCGGGGCGGGGGGCTCATCACGCGCGAGGACCTCAAGTCCTACCGGGCGGTCCGTCGGGTCCCGCTCCGCGGCACGTACCGCGGCCTCGAGGTCCTCACCATGCCTCCGCCCAGCTCGGGTGGGGTCGTCCTCCTGCAGGTGCTGAACATCCTCGAGGAGTACGATCTCCCCGGCATGGGCTTCGGGTCCGCGGCCTACCTCCATCATCTCGCCGAGGCCCTGCGGCGGGCCTTCGCCGACAGGGCCCGCTACCTGGGCGACCCCGACTTCGTGGAGGACATGCCGGTGGAACGGCTGATCTCCAAGGAGTACGCGGCGGAGCTGCGGGGCACCATCCATCCCCGCCGCGCCTCGGTCTCCACGCCGTCGAGCTTCGAGTGGCCGGCGGAGGCGACGGAAACCACGCACGTCTCGGTCGTGGACGCCGAGCGCAACGCGGTCTCGTTGACCTACACCCTGGAAGGCGGCTACGGCTCGAAGATCGTGGTCCCGGGAGCCGGCTTCCTGCTGAACAACGAGATGGGCGACTTCAACCCCGGCCCCGGGCTCACCGACGAGACCGGGCTCATCGGCACCGCGCCCAATCTCGCCGCTCCCGGCAAGCGCATGCTCTCGAACATGACGCCCACGATCCTCGTGCACGAGCGTCGGCCGGTCCTCGTGGTCGGTACGCCCGGCGGACGGCGCATCCCGGGTGCCGTGCTCCAGACGGTCGTCAACATGGTGGACTTCCGGATGAACGTCCAGGAGGCGATCGACGCGCCCCGCGTGCACCACCAGTGGCTGCCCGACCTGCTGCGCTACGAGCGCAACGGCTTCTCCCCGGACACTCTCGACATCCTGCGCGAGTGGGGACACCACGTCGACGCCGTCGACTCCATGAACGCGGTGCAGGCCATCGCGATCCGGGAGACCGACCGCTGGCTCGAGGGGGGCTCCGACCGGCGGCGCCCGGACGGCGCGGCGATCGGGCGCTAGCGGAAGCTCAGGCTCTCAGACGGGACGCGGCGGCCACCCGAATCCAGAAGTCGGTTCTCTGTCCGCACGCACCGGGGGTTCCGGGGAGGGAAGGGTCAGGCCATCGAGGGCGGGGGTCCGCCGGGCTCCGGTCGCTCGGTGACGAGCTCGGGGTGATCGCGGCGGAAGCTCTCGGCCAGGTGGCAGTCCCAGCAGACGGGCTTGTGGCTCTCCAGGACGTCGATCACCTGCTCCGGTCTGAAGGCCCCCCAGTCCACCAGGGAGCCGTCGGGCGCCAGCAGTGCCGGCTTGTGGTCGTGCCAGTGGATCTCCTTGAAGGTCTTGCCGCAAAAGGCGCAGGGCTTCCCCTGGTACCAGGAGGTGAGGATCGTGCGTACGCGGCAGGCCTCCGGCGACGACTCGATCTGGCTCAGACACTCCTGCCCGCAGCCCGCCTTCTCCGGCCAGCGCGTGCAGTCCTCGAGCCGCAGCTCGGGCCGGCCCTGGGGGGCGCTCCAGGCGGCATGGGAGGCGTCGACCTCGACGGCCACCGCCTCCCGAGTCTCGGGGCAGACGACGACCCGGGTGTCGCGGTACCGGAGCCAGGCGCCGACCACCTTGCGACCGAAGACGAAGAGAACGCCCAGGCCCACGAGGACGGCGACACCGAGAACGAGCTGAAATGGAGTCGGCATGGAAGTCTCCCTGGTTCCGATTTACGCCTCGGAGACCTCGAATGGAATAGATCGTTTGTTTCAGGCGAAAGGGGCGCCTTGGCGGCTGCCGGGCGGCGGGATAGAGTCCCCGGGAGGGACCGATGAAGCTCGCCACCTGGAACGTGAACTCGATCCGTGCCCGGGAGGAGCGTCTGCTCCGCTGGCTGGATGCCCACCGGCCCGACGTGATGTGTCTCCAGGAGCTCAAGGTCACGAACGAGGCCTTCCCCTTCGAAGCCCTCGAGGCGGCAGGGTTCCACGCCGCGGTTCACGGGCAGAAGACCTACAACGGCGTGGCCATCCTTTCGCGCCTGGCGCCGGAGGAGGTGGAGCGGGGCTTCGACGACGGCGGCGACGACAGCCAGGCCCGGCTCGTGGCCGCGCGCATCGGCGAGGTCCACGTGGTCTGCGCCTACGTTCCCAACGGGGCCGAGGTGGGCTCCGACAAGTGGCAGTACAAGCTCGAATGGCTGAAGCGCCTCCGCGCCTGGCTCGACCGCCGCTTCCGCAGGACCGACCTCGTCGCTCTGTGCGGCGACATGAACGTGGCCCCGGAGGCGCGCGACGTCCACGACCCGGGGGTGTGGGAGGCGAGCGTGCTCTTCCACCCCGAGGCCCGGGCCGCCTTCGCGGAGGTGCGTGCCTTCGGGCTGGTCGACGCCTTCCGCCTCCACCACGAAGGGCTCGGCTTCTATTCGTGGTGGGACTACCGTATGCTGGCCTTTCCGAAGAGGAGAGGCCTGCGCATCGACCACATCGACCTGAGCGAGCCACTGGCCGGTCGTTGCACGGGGGCGTCCATCGACCGCGAGGAACGGAAGGGCAAGCAGCCCTCGGACCACGCGCCGGTGGTCGTCGACCTGGACGTCTGATCGAGTCGACGGGGAGGTCCTCGATGCCGCGGATCGGCGCCTTCTTACGCGTCTGCGCCCTCGGCGCCTCCGCCACCCTCGCGGGTGCGGCGGAGACCCCGGGGGATCTCGTGGCGCTCGATTCCCACCTCGAGGCGCTGTCCCGCCAGGTGGCCCCCTCGGTCGTGCAGGTGGTGGCCTCGGGGTATGCCGCCGGGGGCGGGGCGCTTCTGTCGCGCGCCCGCTCCTACGGGTCGGGGGCGATCGTCGACCCCGACGGCTGGATCGTCACCAACGCCCACGTCGTCGCGGGCGCACGCGCCGTGCACGTCGAGCTCCTCCGCCTGCGGGAGCCCGGAGAGGCGGGGTCGATCCTCCGCCCCCGCAGCCGACGTCTCCCCGCGCGGGTGGTCGGCGCCGACCTCGAGACCGACCTCGCGGTCCTGAAGGTCGAGGCCGCGGGCCTGCCCAGCCTCGAGCTCGCCGACTCCGAGCAGCTCCACCAGGGCCAGATCGTCCTGGCCTTCGGAAGCCCCCTCGGACTCGAGAACTCGGCGAGCCTGGGTGTGATCAGCACGGTGGCGCGCCAGCTCGAGCCGGACTCACCGATGATCTACGTGCAGACCGACGCCTCCATCAACCCCGGCAACAGCGGGGGCCCGCTGGTGGACGTGCAGGGCCGCATGGTGGGTATCAACACCCTGATCGCCAGCCAGTCCGGGGGGAACGAGGGCATCGGCTTCGCCGCCCCGAGCAACATCGTGCAGGCGGTCTATTCTCAGATCCGGCGACAGGGGCGCGTCACGCGCGGGGTGATCGGCGTGCGGGCCCAGTCCATCACCCCTGCCCTCGGCGACGGTCTGGGCCTGGGGGTGCACAGCGGGGTCGTGCTCTCGGACATCCGCCCCGGGGGGCCGGCCGACCTGGCCGGCCTGCGTGCGGGCGATGTCGTCGTGTCCCTGGACGGGAAGCCGATGGAGAACGCGCGCCAGCTCGACGTGAACCTCTACCAGCACCCCCTGGGCGACACCGTCACCCTCGAGGTCGTGCGCAGCGGCGTCCGGCGCCAGTTCCCGGTCACCGTGGTCGAGCGCCCCCGGGACCCGGACCGCTTCGCCTCCCTGGTGACGCCGGAGCGCAACCTCGTCGCACGCCTCGGCGTCCTCGCCGTCGAGCTCGACAAGAAGCTCCTCCGGGCAGCGGGGCCCCTGCGCGGAAGGGAGGGCGTGCTCATCGCCGCCCGATCCGGGACGAGCCCGGGGACAGAGGACGACCTCCGCCCCGGCGACGTCATCTACGCGGTCAACGGGGTCTCGGTGCGCGGGCTCGGTGAGCTCCGCTCCGCGGTGCAGGGACCGGCCCCGGGCGCGCCGCTCGTCTTCCACGTCGAGCGGGACGGACAGCTCCTCTACGTCGTGGTCGAGCTGGAGTAGCCGTCACGTCGTCACGAGCGGAGGAGACGCTTCATGAGCTGGATCTGGCCGGCGTGGTAGAGGTCGTGGGCGGCGATGCCCCGGACCAGCCGCCCCACCGTCTCCTTGCCTCCGGGGGCGCGACGGCGCAGCTCGGCGTCGCTCAGTCCGGCGACCTCCTCGCGCAGCTTCTCGTGGAACCGGCCCAGCAGCGCCACCTCGTCTCGCCACTGAGCACTCGTCGGCGAGGTCGGGCTCGGGATCCAGTTGCTCCCTTCGCGGGGAAAGGCGCCCCGCTTCTCGCCGGCGAGCCGCCGCCACACCGCGTACTTCCAGTAGGCGGCGTGGACCACGACCTCCCAGACGTTGTGCCGATCGGGGGCCGGCCTCCACAGGGCCGCGTCCACGCTCAGCCCGCGAAGGGAGCCGCGCAGGTTGGTGCCGTGCCAGGACCGGCGGTCGTACGCCTCGTCGAGCTGCTCGAGGAGGGAGCCGACCGCCACCCGGCTCTCCCGTTTCGTCCTCGCCATTCACCTTCCTCCTTCCGGAATCGCGATCACGGCCAGGGCTCGCCGCGGCGGGCCGCCTCCCGCACCGCCCGAGCCGCGGGCCGGCTGTCGAGAACGGTGGGATCGAGTCGCAAGGCCTGGTCGAAGGCCTCCGTCGCCTCCTCGAACCGGCCCAGCGAGTGGAGGGCGATCCCGAGCAGGCACACGGTCGCGGCATCGGAGGGATCGAGACGGACCGCCTCCTCGAAGGCGGCCAGGGCCTCCACCCGCTGGTTCAGCGCGAAGAGGAGGGTGGAGCCGAGCCGGCGCCAGGCCTCGGCGTCTTCCGGGGCGAGACGGACGTCTCCACGGTGGTGCTCGGCCAGCTCGGCCCACCGCTCGAGGTCGACGAGGTGCCGGGCGAGGATCTCGCGCACGGGCCCGACTCGCTGGGGCCCGATGCCGAGGGCGAGGGCCGCGCGGCAGGCCGCGATCCCCTCCTCCTCGTCGAGGCGCTCGCACAGACGGGCCTGCTCACGCGCCTCCGGCGTCTCTTCGGGAGGCGGCGCCTGACCGAACGACAGGGTTGCGGCTCCCAGAGTCAGGATCCACGCCAGGGCGACGGCGTGAGGACGGGCGCCTTCGGGCGGGAGGGACTCGGACATGCAAGGGGCTCCGGGAGAAGGAGCCTCCCCCGCCATTATTCACCAGAAGGCGACCGACGCGGAGCGGGGCCGGGAAGTCGCAAGAATGGGCCGTTTGGCTCATCACCACGACGGCGTCACCCGGGAGAATAGGACCGACGCCCCTGCGTCGAACTACGCACGCCACGTGCGGGGAGGATCTGATGTCCATCGCTTTCGGCCCCCGGCGGGCCGAATGGGTGAAGCTGCCCGAGCCCCGTCCCGTTCCCCTCACCCCCGAGGAGCTCGCTCGATTCGAGGCCTTCGACCTCGTCTATCGCTCGCTGTGCGCGCTCCTCTACAACTACGTCCCCCAGTCGGGGCATCCCGGGGGCTCGATCTCCTCCGGTCGCATCGTGGCCGGCCTCCTCTTCGACGCGATGGACTACGAGCTCGCGCGCCCCGACCGCGAGGACGCCGACATCATCTCCTACGCGGCCGGACACAAGGCCATGGGCCTGTACGCGATGTGGGCACTCCGGGACGAGGTGGCGCGGGCGGCACGCCCCGAGCTCCTCCCGGCCGACGTCGCCGACCGCCTGCGGATGGAGGACCTCCTCGGCTTCCGCCGGAACCCGATCACCGCCACCCCTCTCTTCGTCAAGCACGGGGCGAGACCTCTCGACGGCCACCCCACGCCGGCCACGCCCTTCGTCCGTCTCGCGACCGGCGCCTCCGGCGTGGGGGTGGCGAGCTCGATCGGCCTGGCCCTCGGCGCCCGCGACTACTACGGCCAGGGCGCCCCGAAGGTGCACGTCATCGAGGGCGAGGGTGGCCTCACCCCCGGCCGCGTCGCCGAGGCGCTGGCCGCCGCCGGGACCGCCCGGCTCGACAACCTCGTCTTCCACGTCGACTGGAACCAGGCCTCCATCGACTCCAACCGCGTGTGCCGCGACGGCGACGAGCCCGGCGAGTACGTCCAGTGGACACCGATGGAGCTCTTTCACCTCCACGACTGGAACGTGGTCGAGGTGGACGACGGGCGCGACTTCCAGCAGGTCGTCGCCGCCCAACGCCGAGCGGCCGCATTCGAGAACGGCCAGCCGACCGCGGTCGTCTACCGGACGACCAAGGGCTGGCTCTACGGCATCGAGGGCCGGGCCTCTCACGGGGCCGGCCACAAGCTCTGCTCCGACGCCTTCTACACCGCGCTCGCGCCCCTCTCCAGCCGGGCCGGCTTCACGCTGCCGTCCTGCGAGGGCTCCAGCCACCGCTGCGAGATGGGAGGCGAGGGCAGCGCGGTCAGGGAGGAGTGCTTCTACGACGCGCTCCTGCTCGTGCGCCGGGCGGTGGAGCAGGACCGACCCACCGCCGAGGAGCTCGCCGGCCGCCTCGACGCCGCCCGGACGCGTCTCGACGAGCGGGGCCGCCGGCCGCGCGAGGGCGCACCCCGGGCCAACGCGGTCTACGAGCTGGCGGAGCACGAGGGCACCCCGGACGCGGTGCGGCTCGAGCCGGGCTCGGCGACCACGCTGCGCACCCAGCTCGGCAAGGCGCTCCAGCTCTACAACAAGGCCTCGGGCGGGGCACTCCTGGTCGGGGCGGCGGACCTCCTCGGCTCCACCAGCGTCAACGTCGTCGCCGCGGACTTCGGGGAGGGCTACTGGAACGCGTCCGACAACCCCACCGCGCGCACCCTCTCGATCGGCGGCATCTGCGAGGACGCCATGGCCGGGATCCTGTCCGGGCTGGCGTCCTTCGGCCATCACGTCGGGGTCGGATCGTCCTACGGGGCGTTCCTCGCCCCCCTCGGCCACGTGGCGGCGCGCCTCCACGCCATCGGGTCCCAGGCCAGGGCCCCCCGGGGGCCCTGGTCGCCGATGATCCTCGTTTGCGCCCACGCGGGCCTGAAGACCGGGGAGGACGGACCCACTCACGCCGACCCCCAGGCCCTCCAGCTCCTGCAGGAGAACTTCCCCGCCGGCACGTCCCTCACCCTCACGCCGTGGGACCCGCAGGAGATCTGGCCGGTCCTGGCCGCTGCCCTCCGACACCGTCCCGCCGTGCTCGCCCCCTTCGTCACGCGGCCGAACGAGACCGTCCCCGATCGTGCCGGGCTCGGCCTCGCCCCGCCGGAGGCAGCGGCGACCGGCCTGTACCTCCTCTGCAAGCCCCAGGGGCCGGGGCGGGGCACTCTCGTCCTCCAGGAGAGCGCCGTCACCTTCGCCTTCGTCGAGGAGGCGCTGCCGCTGCTCCGCAGGGACGGGATCGACCCCTGGGTCTACTCCGTGGCCAGCGCGGAGCTGTTCGACCTCCTCCCCGCGGAGGAGCGGGCCCGGATCTTCCCCGAGGAACGCGCCCGCGAGGCGATGGGCATCACCGGCTTCACCCTGCCCACGATGTACCGCTGGATCCGGTCCGACCTGGGCCGGGCCCACACCCTGCACCCCTACAAGAAGGGGCACTTCCTGGGCAGCGGCCAGGGGCCGATGGTCCTGGCCGAGGCCGGCCTCGACGGCGAGAGCCAGGCGCGGGCGATCAAGGCGTACCTGGAGGCGCTCTAGCCCAAGGAGTCCACGCCCTTGGAGACGCTCACCGAACCCAGACCGTTCGTGGAGAGCCGGGACTATGCCCGAGACCGCGAGGACGTTCTGCGGCGACTCGATCCTGCCAACATCGACGCGCCGATCGTGGAGCTGATCGCCGCTTTCAACACCCTCCCCTTCTGCTTCACGCTGCAGAGCTGCTACGGGCACTTCATCTCGAGGCCCGGCCAGGACGATCACACCCTCGAGCCTGTTCCTCCCGAGGACTGCGGGCCCGTGAGGTACAGGATCGCCTACGTTGCGCTCTGCCTGGAGAACACCGCGGCGGGAAGGGCCTTCCACGACAGCCTGAAGACGGCGGCGGCACGCGACCCGGGGTACGTCCAGTTCGGCTCCGCCGACTGGTTCTGGAACCGCCACGCCAACTCCTACGCGCTGCAGGTCGAGCCCGTGCGGTACATGCAGCGGGACGAGGCTCTCCTCGACCACGGGGAGGCGCGGCGCGTTCAGGAGCGGAGAGACCTGTTCTTCGAGGAACTGGAGAAGCTCCTGCGGGCCACGCTCTCGTCTTCCCTCGTGCGGAGCTGATGGACGGCGTGGTGGGCAGCAAGGACCGGACGCCGCCGGCCCCATCCCTCGTGGAGGGTGTCGACCATCTCGTCTACGCGGTCCCTGATCTTCAGGCCGGGATGGACGAGATCGAGAAGCTGCTGCACCGACGCCCCGTCCCCGGCGGCCGCCATCCGGGCTTTGGGACGCACAACGCCCTCGTGTCGCTGGGACCCACGACCTACCTGGAGATCATCGCGCCCGATCCGGCGCTGCCCCGGCCCGATCGGGGTGTGCTCTTCTTCGACGACGATCACCTGGCCGCGCGACTCGCGACCTGGGTGGTCCGCACCGAGCGCATCGACGACGCCGTCGCGGCAATGGGCGCAGCGGGGTTCGATCTGGCTGGCGTGGAGCCCGGCAGCCGCGAGAAGCCGGACGGGACGGTGCTGTCCTGGCGCCTCACCGATCCCTGGGCGCCGCGCCTGGGTGGGGCCCTGCCCTTCCTGATCGCCTGGGGGGACACCCCCCATCCGGCCGGCGCCGCGCCACGGGCGGGGGAGCTGGTCGGCTTGCGCATCGAGCATCCTGAGCCGGATGGGGTTCGAAGGGCGCTCGCGGTGCTCGGGCTGGAGGTGGAGGTGAGGTTCGCCGATCGGTTCCGGATGGTCGCGGCCGTCGAGACGGCCAGAGGAGAGGTGGAGCTCCAATAGCCGCACCGATCGTCGCGGCAGGGTGGATGCAGGAGAGACAGATGGCTCGCATACCAGAGCAGGTTGCCGACTTCCTCGAGGGCCGCCGCGTCGCGGTGGCCGGGGTGTCGCGGGGCGCCGCCAGCGCCGCGAATCCCGTGTACCGCAAGCTTCGTGACTCAGGATACGAGGTGTTCCCCGTGAATCCGAACGCCTCACAGGTGGAGGGCGTCGAATGCTACCCGGATCTGGAGAGCATCCCCGGGGACCTGGACGGCGTCGTGGTGGCCACCCATCCGAGAGTCTCTGCGGACGTCGTGCGGCAGGCGGCCCGACGGAAGGTCCGGCACGTGTGGCTGCACCGTTCCTTCGGCCAGGGGAGCGTCTCCGCGGCGGCCGTCCAGGAGTGCGAGAAGTCCGGGATCACGTGCATCGCCGGCGGGTGTCCCCTGATGTACTGTGAGCCGGTCGATCTCGGCCACCGCTGCTTCCGAGCCGTGTTGGGCTGGCTGGGCCGGCTCCCACGCTGATCTTCGCCTCGTTGGTCGCCGGGCCGGCCAGCAACGGGAGAGCCCATGTACCCCTATCTCCGATCGGCCAGGGTCCTGCTGGCCGCGCATCTCGGGCCGCCCCTCGACTTCGAGGCGGAGAGCGTCCTCCGGCTCCGGGTCTGGCTCGGCGACATCGACGTCTTCTGGGAGCTCAACAACGGGCGCCACCTCACGCTCATGGACCTGGGGCGGTTCGACCTGGCCGTGCGGAGCGGCTTCCTGAGGGTCGTCCATCGCGAGGGCTGGGGCCTGACGGTGGGAGGGGCCAGCGTGCGTTTCCGGCACCGGGTCCCGCCGCTGAGCCGGGTCCTCCTGCGCACCCGGGTCGTCGGGCATGACGACCGGTGGTTCTACTTCGACCAGAAGATCGAGAAGGAGGGCCGGGTCTGCTCGGCGGCCCTCGTCCGCACCGCGGTGATCGCGAAAGGGAAGGTGGTGCCGGTCGGTCGGGTCCTGGAGGCCCTGGGGCGCCCCGGGTGGGGGTCGGAGCTCCCTCGCTGGGTGCAGGCCTGGATCGACGCCGACGGGGAGCGACCGTGGCCCCGCACACCGGCGCCACGCCTCTAGAACGCCTCCTTGTTGACGACGAACGGCATCTGACGCGGGTCGCCGTCGTAGCGGCCCTCCAGGACGTCGATGACACCCTGCACGCAGCGGCCGGCCATCCCCACGTTGGGATCGGGGGAAAGGCGCGTGGCGCGGGCCGCGGAGGCGGCGTGAGGGAACAGACGCAGCCTGCCCGACAGATCCTCGTCGCGGAGCGGGCTGTCCGCGGGAAGCGGCTCCTCGGCAAAGACGTCGAGGGCGGCGCCCGCGATCTGACCCTCGCGCAGCGCCCGGGCCAGGGCGGTCTCGTCGACCACCGGGCCCCGAGAGGTGTTCACGAGGTAGGCGGTGGGCTTCATCATCCCGAGCCGCTCCTCGTCGATGAGGTGCAGCGTCGGCTCCTCCACGGTCCCGGGCAGGGTGAGGGGGACGTGGAGGGAGACGAAATCGGCGCGTCGCAGCGCGTCCTCCAGGCTCACGGACTCGATCGTCTGCAGGCGCGGGCTGAGGCCCTCCCGGTGGCGCACCGCCATCAGCCGGCGGATGGCCTCGAGGAAGCCGTGCTCCTCGTGGGTCGGGTCGTGGCAGAGGACGTCCATGTCGAAGCCGACCGCCTTGTTGGCGACGCTGCGGCCGATGCGTCCCATTCCGATCACGGCGAGGGTCCGGCCCGACACCTCGTCCCCGAGCCAGGGCCGGTAGGGGTGCCAGGTGCTCCACTCGTTCTCGCGGACCTGCGCTTCGGCCGGGTAGAGCCGGCGGGCCACGGCACCGAGCAGGAAGAAGGCGAACTCGGCGGTGGCGTCGGTGAGGACGTCGGGCGTGTGGGTGAAGGGGATCCGGTGGCGGTTGGCGGATTCGCGGTCGATGTTGTCGAAGCCGACCGCGTCCTGGGCCACGATCCTCAGGCCGGCCGCCGCTCCCGCGGCCAGGACCTCCTCGCCGATCTCGTCCCGCAGCGTGGTGATCAGCGCGTCGACGCCGGAGCGGACCTTCTCGAGGATCAGCTCCCGCGGTGGCGCCGCCAGGTGGTCGTAGACCTCCACCTCCCAGCCCTTCTCCCGCAGGCGGTCGAGGGCCTCCCGGCCGATGTCGGTGGTGGCAAACACACGGATCTTCTCGCCCATCGCTCTGACCTCTTCTCGGGGGGGAGCGACGAGGATACACCCTCTTGTGGGCTCCCCGAGGCCCTGCTAGGGTTCGTCCGTGAGACCGACCGACCTCCGCGGCATCCTCCAGTACGTCCCCCAGTTCCGCGAGAAGACGTTCGTGGTGGCGATGGACGGCGCCGCCGTCGCCGACGAGAACTTCGCCAACATCCTGATGGACGTGGCCGTCCTGTGGTCCCTCAACATCCGGACCGTGCTCGTCCACGGGGCCTCGGTGCTGATCCGGGCCCTCGCCGCCGAGCGCGGCGTGACCCCCTCGGACCTCGAGGGGTCGGGGGTGACGGACGCGGAGACGATGCGGCTCTCCCTCACCGCCTCGAACCGGCTGACCCACGACATCCTGCAGGGCCTCGCCGCCTTCGACCTGCGGGGAGCCACCACGAACGCGGTCATCGCCCACCCCGTAGGCATCCTGCGCGGGGTCGACCACCTCTTCACCGGGCGCGTGGAGCGGGTGGATGTGGGGCTCCTCGACACGCTCCTCTCCAACGGGATCATCCCCGTGGCGCCCCCCCTCGGCGTCGACGGGGAGGGCGGAACGTATCGGGTGAACTCCGACGCCGTGGCCGTGGCGCTGGCCCGGACGCTGGGCGCGGTGAAGCTCGTCTTCATGACCACCACCGACGGCCTGACCGTGGACGGGGAGCTCGTCCGCCAGATCCCCGTGGCCGACCTGGCCGCGGCCCTGGGCCGCGGGTCGGTGGACGCCGCCCTCCTCTCGAAGGCCCGCCACGCGGTGGCGGCGTGCGAGGCCGGGGTGCCCCGCGTGCACGTGATCAACGGCCACGTGAACGACGGCCTCCTCGCCGAGGTCTTCTCGAACGAGGGCATCGGGACGCTGGTCTACGCGAACGCGTACCAGGAGATCCGCCCCGCCCGCCGCAGCGACCTCCGCACCGTCGAGCAGCTCATCCGCTCCTCGATCGAGAGCGAGGAGCTGGCCCCCCGCAGCCGGGAGAGCCTGGAGTCGCAGCTCGAGGACTTCTTCATCCTCGAGGTCGACCGCAACCCCATCGCCTGCGTGGCGTTGCACGTCTACCCCGAGGAAGGCCTCGGCGAGCTGGCCTGTCTGTACGTCCACGCCTCCCACGAGAACCGGGGGATCGGCCAGAAGATGATGCACTTCGTCGAAGCCGAGGCGCGGAGGAAGGGCCTGCGTCGCCTCCTGGCCCTCTCGACCCAGGCCTTCAACTTCTTCCGCACGAAGGGGGGCTTCGAAGAGGGAACGCCGGACGACCTGCCCCCGGCCCGCCGGGCCAACTACGACGCGAGCGGGAGACGGTCGAAGGTCCTGGTCAAGAGCCTCGAGGAGCCGCCGCCTCCCCGCTAGAAGCGTACGCCCTGGCGTTTCGGGGCGTTTCCGAGACTACCTCGTCAGGAGGTCCTTGATTCGACGCAGGGCTTCCTCGATGTTCTCGAGGCTGTTGGCATAGCTGAAGCGGAGGTGCCCCTCGCCCCACTCGCCGAAGGCGGTGCCGGAGAGCGCGGCCACCCCGGCCTCGTTGAGTAGCCGGTCGGCGAGCATCTTCGACGAGTAGCCGGTGCGGGCGATGTTGGGGAAGACGTAGAACGCCCCCTTCGGCAACGGGCAGCTGAAGCCGGGGATCTTCCGGAGGCCGGCGACGATCGCGTCGCGGCGCCGGCGGAACTCGTCTCGCATCGCCTGGACCGGCGTCTTGTCGCCCCTGAGCGCCGCGACCCCCGCCCTCTGGGTGAAGGTGGCGGTGCAGGAGACGGCGTTCGTCTGGAGCTTGGCCACGACCTCGGCCAGGGGCGCGGGCATGATGCCGTAGCCGAGGCGCCAGCCCGTCATGGCATAGGTCTTCGAGAAGCCGTCGAGGACGATGGCGTGGGGCTCCATGCCCGGGATGGACGCGATCGAGACGTGTCGGCCCTCGTACAGGAGCTCCGAGTAGATCTCGTCGGCCAGGACGGGGATGCCGTGCCGCGCCGCGACCTCGGCGATGGCCCGCAGACCCGACTCCGGGATACCGCCGCCGGTGGGGTTGTGGGGGTGATTGATGACGATGAGGCGCGTCTTCGGGCCCACCCGGTTCACGAGCTGGTCGACGTCGAGCTCGAAGGCCCGGTCCTCCAGCAGGCGCACCGGGATGGGGATGCCCCCGATGTACTTGATCATGGACTCGTAGATCGGGAAGCCGGGGTTGGGATACAGGACCTCGTCGCCGGGGTCGATGAGGGCGAGGATCGTGTAGAACATGACCGGCTTGCCGCCGGGGGTGACGACCACCATCTCCGACGTGGCCTTGACCCCGCGCCGAGCCGTCGAATCCTCGGCGATCGCCTGCCGCAGCTCGGGAAGCCCGGCCGAGGGCCCGTAGTGGGTCGCCCCGCTCTTGAGGGCCTCGATCCCGGCCTCGGTGATGTGGGCCGGGGTGTCGAAGTCGGGCTCGCCGATCTCCAGGTGGATGACGCTCTTGCCCTGCGCCTCGAGGGCCCGGGCGCGAACGAGCACCTCGAACGCCGTTTCCGTGCCGAGCCGGGCCAGTCTTTCCGAGAGCTTCATGTCCGATCCTCCCGCAGTGCAGGACTCTACCCCAGCGTGCCCCTGAGCGCGTGAGCCGGACGGCTCACGCCATTTCGAGACACCGGACGCTGTGAGCCGGATGATCTATGGCGGTTTGGGGCGGGCGGCCCTAGCGTGGCGGTAGGGGTTGGAGCCCATTGCCCCCCTGAATCAGCTCGACGTTCGTCGGGTTGACGGACTCGGTCGGTCCGCCTTGCGCCGTTCTTTGGCTCCGGGCAGGTTCGAGGCCGGGACATGAGCCTGGCAATCGGCCACGCCGTCGGCCCCTACGAGATCGTCGCTCCCTTGGGAGCCGGCGGCATGGGTGAGGTCTACCGCGCCCGCGACCCTCGCCTGGGACGCGAGGTCGCGATCAAGGTCCTCCCGGACGAGCTCTCCCGCGACCCCGAGCGCCTCCGCCGCTTCGACAAGGAGGCCCGCGCCTCCGCCGCACTCAACCACCCCAACATCCTCGACGTCCACGACACCGGGCTCGAAGACGGCGTGCCCTACATCGTCTCCGAGCTCCTCGAGGGCGAGACCCTGCGCGAGCGACTGCGCGGCGCCACCCTCCCACCCCGCAAGGCGATCGAGTACGCCGTCCAGATCGCCCAGGGACTCGCCGCCGCCCACGAGAAGGGCATCCTCCACCGCGACCTCAAGCCTGAGAACCTCTTCCTCACCGGAGACGGGCGGGTCAAGATCCTCGACTTCGGCCTGGCCAAGCTCCGAGAGCCGCAGGGTCAACCCGGGAGCGCCCTGAGCCAGCAGGAGACGCTTCCCCAGACCTCAGAGGGGGTCGTCCTGGGCACCGTCGGCTACATGTCCCCCGAGCAGGTGAGGGGCGAGCCCGTCGACGCAAGGTCCGACATCTTCTCTTTCGGGGCCGTCCTCTACGAGATGCTCTCGGGCAAGCGAGCCTTCCGCGGCGACACCACGGTCGGAACGATGAACGCCATCTTGACCGAGGACCCTCCGGCGCTGTCGTCCGCCAACCCGGCGCTTCCGCCGGTGCTCGAGAGGATCGTCCACCGCTGCCTCGAGAAGCGGCCCGAGGACCGCTTCCACTCGGCCCACGACCTCGGGATCGCGCTCCAGACGATCTCCGGGTCGGCGGGAGAGGTGCCGCGCGAGACCCAGTCCGTGCCGGGAGCGCGTACACGGCGGAGGGGCTGGAAGATCGCCCTCGCCGCCGTCGGTCTCGTCGCGGGCGCGGCCCTGGCGCTTCTGGCAACGTTGTGGTTCGTGCGGCTCGGCGTAGAGGCGGGCCACTCGGCCCGAACGACACAGAACCTGACGCGGTTCTCCGTGACGCTGCCGCCCACTCAGACGTTTGCCGAGGTCGGCTTTCTCGGTTCCGCTGTCGCCATCTCACGCGACGGCCGGCAGATCGTCTATGTCGCGAGGCGCGGCGAGACGACACAGCTCTTCCACCGCCCGATCCACGCGCTGGAGGCGGAGGCCATCCCCGGCACGGAGGGGGCGCGGACTCCGTTCTTCTCTCCCGACGGCTCAACGGTTGGCTTCTTCGCCTCCGGCCTCTTGAAGAAGGTCCTCGTCCAAGGAGGCGCTCCGATCGAGCTGGGCGATGCGCCGCTGTGCTACGGCGGCTGGTGGGACCGCGAGGGTGCGATCACGTACGGCGTCTGTTCCTCCGGAATCACTCGCATCTCGGCGGCGGGGGGTCCGGCGGAGAACCTCACCAACACCACGGCGCCCGCGCACCAGTTCCCGCAACCCCTGCCCGGTCGGGAGGCCGTCCTCTTCACGGAATGGCACGGCGTGGATGACGTGCGGATCGCCGTCCTCGACCTCAAGACTGGAAGCCACCACATGGTCATCGAGCGGGGAACCACCGCGCGGTTCGTGCCCACCGGCCATATCGTCTACGCCTGGGCCGGCGAGCTCTGGGCCGTCCCGTTCGACCTCCAGAAGCTGGAGGCAACCGCCCCACCGGTCCGGGTGGTCGAGGGCGTGCTGATGGAGGAGGCGCGGGCAGCCGCGCACTTCGACGTCTCGGACCAGGGAACGCTCGTGTTCCTCCCCGGGGGGCTCGTCGGCGCAGGAACACAGCTCGCCTGGGTCGATCCCTCCGGGTCGATCGAGCGCCTGCCCATCGTCGATGTCGCATGGTCGCCACGAGTGTCGCCCGACGGTGAGCGGCTGCTCTTCAATCGCGAGAGCGGTGGAATCGCCATATGGGTCCACGACCTGGCGAGGGGCGTGGAGCGGAAGCTGTCGACCGAGGACGGGGCAGCCTTCTGGGCGGTGTGGACCCCCGACGGCGAGAGTGTCGTCTTCAACCTGGGGACGGCCCCACCCGCACCCTTCCATCTCTTCGTCAAGCCGGCGGACGGCAGCCGCCCGGCCCGGCAACTCACCGAGATCGACGACGGGCAGATACCGTACTCGTTCTCGGCCGACGGGGCGACACTCGCATTTGTCGTCACCTTCTACCCCAAGCCTGGCAGTGATATCTGGACGCTCTCGCTGGCGGGGGACGGGAGGCCTCGGCCGTTCCTGCGCGAGCGCTTCACCGAGAGCCATCCCGCGCTGTCCCCCGATGGGAGGTGGATGGCATACGCCTCGGATGAGTCGGGACGCTTCGAAGTGAGCGTCCGATCCTACCCCGGTCCGGGCGGGCTCATTCCCATCTCGGCTCAAGGAGGTTGGGAGCCGATCTGGGCACCCGACGGCAGGACCCTGTACTATCGGGACCTTTCCGGAAGCAGGATCATGGCCGTGTCCTTCAACACCGTGGACTCGGCGCCGCTCGCGGGTCGCCCGCGCGTCGTGGTCGAGGGGCCGTTCCAGGGAGGACTCTACTTCGGTCGGACCTACGACCTGGGGCCCGATGGACGTTTCCTGGTCATCCTCCGGGACGAGCCGCCACCGCCGCCGACGGAGTACCGGGTGGTCCTGAACTGGTTCGAGGAACTGAAACGCCTCGTGCCGATTCCCGGCCAGTGAGCCACCCGTGGCCGAGAGTCCGAAGGGCGATCTAGCGGCCCTCGGAGTCCAGCCGGTCGACCCCGTAGGCCGCCCGGATGCGCTCCTGGGAAGCGCTCGTCTCCTCGACGTCGAGCACGAGGCGCTCCGGGGCGAGCCCGGGCAGGAACTCCACCACGTGGAAGTCCCCCTCGGGACGGGCGAAGGCCTCCCGCAGGTCGTCCATGCTGCCGATCCGGCGGCCGTTCACCCGCTCGACGATCAGGTTGCGCACGCCCTCGTAGCCGAGGTTGGCGGCGTCGGGCAGCACGCTGGAGAGGATCACGATGCGCGGGCTCTCCGGCGACGGCGCGGCCGCCTCACGGTCGAAGGCAATGAGCAGCCGGGGCGGCCCGCGCCGCTGCCAGTCGCCGAAGGTCGTCAGGTAGGGGACGGTGAGCTCCTGGAAGACCAGGCCACCCACGACGACGTAGTCGGGTCCGTGACCGTAGACGTACGGCGGGATCTTGTCGGCCTCGGCGCGGATTCGCCGGAGGGGCGTGGCCACGGTCCGTCGGTCGCCGTCGCGCAGCACCTTGATGTCCAGGGTGTCGCCGGGGCGGCGGCCGTCGGAGAAGAGCAGGGCGAAGAGCATCCGCCCGTAGACCGGATGGTCGTAGTGCCCGGTGGCATCGATCGGGATCCCGTCGACCTCGAGAATGACGTCGCCCACGCGCAGGGCGCCGGCGGCGGTCCCGTGGGGCAGGACGCGGGTGAGGCGCACGCCGGCTTCGCCGTCGGCCAGACCGAGCGACTCCCGGAGCGCGGGATTGGTGAGGTTCTGCCAGGCGAAGCCGCCCCGGGGAAAGCCCCGCCACTCCCCGCGCGTGGCGTCGGCCACGAACCGCTCGAGAACCGGCGAGGCGATGGCGGCCCAGGTGTCGCCGGCGCGCCCGGTGAGCAGGCCCACGACCTTCTCGTCGGCGACGACCACCTCCGACGCGCCCAGCCCGTCCGCGCCGGTGGCCACGTCCAGGGTGAGCAGGTGCGTGCGGGAGAGGCCGTGCCGGCCGGCGCGCACCTGGCGCACGGTCCCCGGATAGCTGTCCAGGAGGCCGTCGGGCCTCCAGCGAAGGATGGCGACCTCGCCCGCGCGGGGGACGGGGTCGCCCAGGAGGAGCGGCTCCAGGTCGTCCCAGAAGCCCGGCTCGTCGACCTCGATCAGGGCCAGCGGCCCCTCGGGGTCGGTGAGGACCACCCGCCCGGGCGTACGCGCGTCGCTGCCCAGCTTCTGCGCCTCGACCAGGAGGTGGTTGCCGAACGCCACGGAGGAGCACAGGATGCGGTGGCCGGGGACCACGAGCCCGGTGACGGGGCGTGTCCAGGGTGGTTGCTTGGCCCACGGTGTCTGCCAGCTCCACTCCTGGCCGGTCACCTGCACCTGCACGATCCCTGATCGCAGGTGACCGTTGAGGATCGTGGACGGCGGCACGGGCGGCACCGCGGCCGCGGGCTCCGCCTCCGGGGCGAGGGGCTCCTGGGCCTCCTGGGCCGGCGCCGACCCCGCCGCGGCGAGGGCGACGAGCGCCGCAAAAAGCACGGTCGGTCTAGAGCCGGCGGTCGTGCGTGATCGCATACTGCTGCAGGATCTCCTCGTGAGCGGCCCGTGCCTCCTCGCGGTCCAGGGCCTCGATGCCGGCGTCTCCCTCGAAGACGATCGCGTCGAAGCGGCCCTCGCTGGAGCCGAAGGCCTCGACCACGTCCTCGAGGGAGCGGATGGGGAGACCGTTGATCGCCTCCACCGCCACCGGGCCGGCGAAGCTCATCTGCGAGTTGACGGAGTGACGGAGGACCCGCACGAGGACGACGACCTCGCGGTCCGCCTCCTCCGGCCGTTCGGCCTCGCGGAAGAGCTGATGCCAGACCAGGTCGCGGTTGGCGTTCTGGGCCCAGTTGTGCCCGAACATCTTGAGCAGCTCCGCCTCGAGGGGCATGAACACGAGTCCGGCGTGGACGACGTAGCGGGGGGCCACGTCGTAGCGGTTGCGCATCCGGTCGTAGCGGGCTACCCGCCCCGCGATCGCGGTGAGCGCGACCTCGCGCCCACCGCGCCACACGCCCAGCCTCACGGGGTCGCCCACCTGTCGGGCGTCGAACAGGGTCTGGAAGGTCACCCGGGCGTCGCCGACCCCGATCGTGCCGTCGTTGGCGATCCGTTGGCCGTCCACCTCCAGGAGGACATCCCCCGGCTCGACGACGCCTTCGGCGGTGCCGCCGGGAACGATGCGGTTCACCACCACGCCGCTCAGGCCCTCGGGCAGCCCCCGCTCCCGGCGGTAGGCCGGCGACAGCAACGGGCTCGTCTCGAGGCCGGAGTCCGGAAACCCGTCGTAGTCCCCGTCCTCGAGGTCCTCGAGGAAGTGCCGGACGACGGGAATGGGGATGAAGAAGCCCATGTTGTCGAAGCCCGGGAAGCCCTGGAAGGCCACCCCCACCACCCGGCCGTCCTGCACGACCGGGCCCCCGCTGTTGCCGGGGTTGATGGCGGCGTCGGTCTGGACCACGAGGTGGGCGTCGGGTCCGCTGTGCACGTAGCCCCGCATCTCGATGCGGGAGACGATGCCGGCGGTGGACGAGACGTCCTGCCCCCCGAGAGGGAAGCCGTAGGTCAGGACCTGGCTCCCGGTTCGCGGCAGCTCGCCCAGGGGCAGCGGCCGCAGACCCTGGGCGAAGCCGGCATCCTCGACGCGCAGCACCGCGAGGTCGCAGTCGTGGGCCACGGCCTCGACGGTGGCGATGCGGGGGTTGGCCTGGTCGGGGCGTCGCACCAGGATCTGCCGCGCGTCGGCCACGACGTGGGCGTTGGTGACGATCCGGCCGCCTTCGATCAGGAAGCCACTTCCCAGGACCCCCTGCACCGCCTCCTGACGCCAGGGCATGGACCAGTCGAAGGCGGAGCGGTACACCTGCACGTGCACCACCGAGGCCGAGATGCCGTTGCCGCCGTGGACCTCCCGGGCGTCCGAGGCGTCGGTGGCGAAGGGGACGGCGAGCGCGAATGTGAGTGACAGAAGGACGAGGGCGGTTCTCCTCATCGGCCCCTCTCCGCGGCGGCGGTGGCCACCCGAGTGGCGTCGGCGACCGCGTCGGGGATGCCGGTGCTCCAGACGCCGGCGCCGGTCAGGTGGAGGCCCGGCACCTCGCCCACCGCCCGCTCGACGGCCCGCATCCGGTCCAGGTGCCCCACCTCGAGCTGTGGCGTCCCCCCGGGCCAGCGGAAGATCCGGGTGAGCACGGGCTCTCCTCTCAGCCCCAGGACGGGCGTCATGTCGCGGCGCACCGTCTCCACCATCTCCTCGTCGGACAGGTCGAGGACCCCGCCGTCACGGGCGCCACCGAGGAAGCCGCGGAGGAGCACGTGACCCGCGGGGGCACGGTGGGCGAACTTCGTGGAGACGAAGCTGGTGGCGGTGGTGCGCAGGCCCTCGGTGCGGGGGACGACCATTCCGTACCCGTCGAGGGGGTGGGCCACGTCCTCGCGACGATAGCCGAGGAGCACGGTGGCGGTCGAGGCGAAGGGGACCGCGGCCAGCGTGCGCGCGGCGTCGGGCAGCAGGCCCTCGAGCGCGGGCGCGATCCTCGGACCCGGGGCGGCCACGATCACCCCCCCCGCCTTCACCGTCTCGCCCCCCTCGAGGCCGATCCCGTAGCCGTCGGCCTCCCGGGTGAGGGAGCGGACCGTCGCCCCCGTCCGGATCGAGTCCGCCGGGAGCCGGGCCACCAACGTGTCCACCAGCTCGCGCAGCCCGCCGCGGAGCGAGTAGAAGGCGGCCGGCGCGCGGGCGCCCGGCTTCGGCTTCGGCCGTGGGGTGGCCCACATGCCGCGCACCAGGCTTCCGTGCTTCGCCTCCAGGTCGCGAAAGCGCGGGAAGGTCGCGAGGATGGACAGCTTCTCCGGATCGCCCGCGTGGATCCCCGCGAGCAGCGGCTCGCCCAGGCGCTCGACCGCCTCGGGCCCGAACCGCCGACGCAGGAAGGCGGCGATCGACTCGTCCCCGTTCTCCCGCAGCCCGGGTCGGACGAGGTCGAGGCCCATGCGCAGCTTGCCCGGCCAGGAGAAGAGACCGCTGCCGAGGAAGGGCAGGATCTTCGTGGGCACCGCCAGCATCATGCCCTCGGGGAGCGCGTGCAGCCGCCCCTCGCGGAGGATGTAGACGGCCTTGAGCTCGGGGTTGGTGGGGATCAGGCGGTCGCCGAGCCCGAGCTCGCGGCACAGGGCCACGCCCTCGGGCTTCTGGGCGAGGATCGAGTCGGGACCGCCCTCGAGGAGAAAGCCGTCCTTCTCCTCGGTCCGGATGACTCCGCCCACACGGGGCCCCGCCTCCAGGAGGAGCCAGGGAACGCCCCGCTTCTGAAGCTCCCAGGCCGCAGAGAGCCCCGAGATGCCTCCTCCGACGATGGCGATGGAGCGAGTGGTCACAAACAATCATCATACACGCGCCCGCGGCGCCGGGGCCGCGGCCGTCCGCCTGCTGACAATCGTTGACAGGCACGACCGGAGGCTGTCAGACTCCCCGCCATCGTCAGGGTGCCCCCCGCTTCGGGGGGGTAAAAGGGAAGCAGGTCGAACTCCTGCGCGGTCCCGCCACTGTAGCCGGCGAGTCCGCTCCCTCGGGCGTCGGGAAGACGCCGCCACTCGGGGCTTCGGCCCCGGGGAAGGCCGGGAGCGAGGCGACGAACCGGGAGCCAGGAAACCTGCCCTGAGCGGCCGAAACCAAGAAAGGCTTCTCGCGTGAAGGAGCTCCTGGATCCCCGACGTACCAGCCCCCGGGCGGTGTCGGTCCTCCAACGTCCCGACGCGAAGAGCCTCCGCAAGGAGGTCTCGTGCGCATCCTGTCGTTGCTCGTCCCCCGTCAAGGCGTGCTCGTCCCCGGCCTCGCCGGCCTGCTCGCGGCGGCGGCCCCGGTCCATGCCCTCCCGAGCGGCGCCCTCGCCGGCACCGTCCGGACGAGCGACGGACGGGCCCTCCCCCACGTCGCGGTGACCGTCGAGGGACCCTCGGACGCCCACCGTGTGACCACCGGTCCCGACGGCGTCTACCGGGCCGGTGGCCTCGCCGCCGGCGACTACACGGCGTCCGTCGACGCCCCTGGTCTCGTCCTCGAGGGCACTGCCCGGGCCAGGGTCGACGCCGGGGAGGTGAGGCTCGACCTCGTGCTCTCCCCCGCCCCGGTGCGCGAGCGCGTCGTGGTGACCGCGGCCCGGGGGGAGGCGACCCGCTCCAACCTGGGCGTGAGCACGAACGTGCTCGACCGGGAGCGGATCGAGGAACGAGCCGCCCCGTCTCTGCTGCCGCTGCTGCAGGAGGTGCCGGGCACCGCCACCGCCCGGACCGGGGCCACCGGGATGCAGGGCTCGGTCTTCCTCCGGGGCGGAGAGGCCCGCTTCGCGGCGGTGCTGATCGACGGAATCCCGGTGAACCAGCCCGGGGGGGCCTTCGACTGGAGCGCGGCTCTGCCCTTCGATCTGGAGCGGGTCGAGGTGGTCCGGGGGGCCGCGAGCAGCCTCTACGGCAACGACGCGCTCGCCGGGGTCATCCAGATCGTCACCCGCCGGGCTCGGGACGGTGAGACGCCATCGCTGCGCGGCGAAGCGGAAGCCGGCGATTTCGAGTGGCAGCGCTACCAGGCCGCCACCACCGGCGCGCGGGGCGGTTTCGACTGGAACCTGGGCGTGCAGCGGCTGACCACCGCCAACGCGGAGCCCAACAGCCGCTTCGAGCAGGCCGCCTTTGCCGGCTCCCTCGGCTTCCGGCTCGGGCCGCAGACGCCGGTGCGGGCCGTGGTCCGCTACGACGACGGCGACGTCGGGACGGCCGGGCCCACCGCCTACAGGCGGCCGGACCTCGACGCGTCCTTCGCGCGGAAGGACGCCGTCGTCTCGGCATCCCTGCGCCACACCGCGGGCCGAGCCGCCCACCAGCTGAGCCTGGGCTACACCCGGACGGACCAGCTCTCGCTGAACCCGATCGACTCCGGCTGCGACACGCCCGAGTGGCAGGGGCAGCAGGGCGCGTTCCCGATCTGCGACTTCCCCAACCCCGACGGCTTCCAGAACCAGACCTCCCGGCTTCACGCGGGGTACCAGGCCGACCTGTCGTTGGGGACGCGCCACCTCCTCAGCGCGGGCGCGGACGGCGCGCACGAGACCGGTGAGCTCGGCAACCGGGCCGAGGAGCTCCTGCGGCCGGAGCGAACGAACTTCGGCGTCTACGTGCAGGACCGAGCGCTCCTCGGCCAGCGTGCCTACCTGACGCTCGGGGGGCGCGTGGAGCGCAACGGGAGCTACGGGACGAGGGCCGTGCCCCGCGCCGCTCTCGCCCTGCGCCTTCGGGAGGGTCAGGAGGCCACCACCCTGCGCACCAGCGCGGGGATGGGCATCAAGGCCCCGAGCTTCCTCGAGGCCTACGGGGAGTCGTTCTTCGCCAGGGGCAACCCGGACCTGGACCCCGAGCAGAGCCGGACCTTCGATCTCGGCCTCGAGCAGCGCCTCCTGGGCAGCCGTCTCCGTGCTCTCGTGACCGCCTTCTATCAGGACTACCGCGACCAGATCGCCTACACCGTCGTGGACTACGACACCTTCGAGGGGACGTACGTGAACCTCGGGCGCACGCGCGCCCGCGGGCTCGAGGTCGAGCTCGACGCGCGGCCACGTCCGTGGCTGGCGCTGCGGGGGCAGTACACGCACACCGACAGCGAGGTCCGGGAGAGCGCGAACGACCTCAGCCCCGTCTACGCGGTGGGCGAGCCCCTCCTGCGCCGTCCCCGTCACCAGGCCTCGCTGACCGCGCACCTCGGCTTCCCCCGGTGGAGCCTGGGGGCGACGGTGGTCCACGTGGGCGAGCGCGCGGACAGCGACTTCGTGGGTCTCGGCCTCACCCGCAACGGCGCCTACACCCGCCTCGACGCGCGCCTGCGCGTGCGGGTCGCCGCCCCCCTCGAGGCCTGGCTCGTCGGCGAGAACCTCACCGACGCCGACTACCAGGAGGTCCTCGGCTACCCCGCCCTCGGCCGATCGGTCCGCGGCGGGCTGCGCCTGAGCCTGGGGGGGGGCGGGCGATGAGGTGTCCCGAGCGCGTTCCCCTGCCCCGGGGCCATGTCGGGGACGGCGCGTTCGATCTTTCCATCCCCGAGGGGACATGAGGCGCCGGCTCGCCCTCCTGTTCCTCTTCCTGGCCGTCGGCTGCGGCGGTGAGAATCGCAGGAGCGATCCAATCGAGCCCGAGGGGCCGCGCATCGTGGTCATGGCACCCGCGGCAGCCGAGGTCCTCGAGATCCTGGGGATGACCGACCGGGTAGTGGGTCGAGGAGACTACGTCGTGTGGCCTTCGGCGCTGCAGAAGCTCCCGAAGGTCGGGGCGTACCACGCCCCCAGCGTGGAGACGCTTCTGTCGCTGGGAACGACCCTGCTCCTGACGACTTCGAGCGAGGCCGCTCAGGGGGCTCACGCCCGACTGGGCGAGCTGGGGATCAAGGTGCTCGCGGTCGAGACCAACACCTACGAGGGAATGCTCGACTCCATCGTCTCCATCGGGAGAGAGGTGAGCCGCGAGGAAGAGGCCGGAGAGCTTGTCGAGGAGATTCGCAGGGAGATGGACGAGATCCGGGAGCTCGCCCGGGACGCCCCGCGGCGGCGGGTGGTCTTCGTCGTCGACCGCGATCCGGTCTACGTCGCCGGCCCCGGGTCTCACGTGGACGAGATGATCCGGGCGGTGGGCGGAGAGAACATCGCCGCCGATGCCGCTTCCGACTGGCAGCTGATGTCACTGGAGATCATCTTCGAGCGAGCCCCCGAGGTCGTCATCGACACCTCCGACAACGGGGACGGCGCCCTCCGCGGTCGCATGGCGGGACCGTGGGAACGCTGGCCGTTCCTGCCGGCCGTCGAGAAGGGCCGGGTCTACTGGGTGGACCCCATCCGCCTCGTCATTCCCGGGCCCCGCCTGCCGCAGATGACGCGCCTCATGGGCCGGCTCATTCACCCGGAGATCTTCGGGGAGCCGTCTCACGAGGATTTCGAGGCCCTCGAGGGTGTCGACCGTGCGCTCCGGTGAGCCGCTGACACGAGGGCGACTCCTCGCCTGGACGCTGGCGCTCACGGCGGCGCTGGCCCTGAGCATCCTGATGGGCGTGGCCTGGGGAACCGGCTCGCTCTCGCTGGTGGACCTGCTGCCCGGCCGGGCGCCTCTCTCGGAACAGGCCCGGGCCGTGTTCTTCGACGTGCGCCTTCCTCGCGTCCTCGCCGCCGCCCTGCTCGGGGGCTCCCTCACCGTGGCGGGCGTGGTCTTCCAGGCGCTCCTCCGGAACCCCCTGGCCGATCCCTACGTCCTCGGCGTCTCCGGTGGAGCCAGCATCGGCGGCGTGCTGGCCATGCTTTTCGGGTTCGGCGGCGCCGCGAGCCTCCTCGGCGAGCTGGCGGTGCCCGCCTTCGCCTTCCTCGGGGCACTGGGTGCCCTCTTCCTGATCGAGTGGGTGGCCACGGTCGGCGGCAAGCTCACCGCGTACACGGTCCTCCTGACCGGCGCCATCTTCAACGCCTTCGCCGCGGCCCTCATCTTCTTCCTCCAGACCGTCGCCTCTCTCGAGCAGCTCCACGCGATCGTGTTCTATCTCATGGGCTCGGTTCCCCTCCTCGGCTACCGGGCCGTGGGCTTCCTCGCCGCCGCCAGCGTCCTGGCCACGGTGGCGCTGCTCTCCATGGCCCGCGAGTACAACGCCCTGACCATCGGTGAAGAGGGCGCCGCGCAGCTCGGGGTGGACGTCGAGCGGATCAAGCGACGCACCTTCGTCCTGGGATCCCTTCTGACGGGCCTGGCCGTGTCCGTGGCGGGGCTCATCGGGTTCGTGGGTCTCGTGGTTCCCCATCTGCTGCGACTGCTCCTGGGCCCGGATCACCGGCTGTTGTTGCCGGCGGGGTTTCTCGGGGGCGCCTCGTTCCTCGTGCTCGCCGACCTGACGGCGCGCGTGGCCGTGGCCCCGGGCGAGCTCCCGGTGGGCGTGGTCACGGCACTCGTGGGCGGGCCCTTCTTCCTCTCTCTCCTGCGGCGCCGGGGGTCCCGCTATGACTTCGCCTGAGCCCGCAGGCGTGCGGATCCAGGCCGAGGGGGTGGGCTTCAGCTATGGCGGTGAGACCACCCTGGACGACGTCTCGCTTCGGGTGGAGCCGGGCGAGGTGGTGGGCCTGCTGGGACCCAACGGATCGGGGAAGAGCACGCTCATCAAGATCCTCTCTGGAATCCTCCCCCAGTACGGAGGGTCCGTCCTCGTGGACGGGACCGAGGTCCGGACGACCCGGCGCAAGGAGCTCGCCTCGAAGCTGGCCGTCGTGCCCCAGGAGACCTCCTTCGGGTTTCCCTTCACCGTGCTGCAGGTCGTCCTGATGGGTCGCCATCCCCACCTCGCCGGCCTCGCCTTCGAGACTCCGCAGGACGTGGAGCTGGCGCGGGCGGCCCTCGAGCGCTGCGGGGCGGTCCACCTCGAGGACCGGACGATCCAGGAGCTCTCTTCCGGCGAGCGGCAGCGGGTGGTGTTCGCCCGGGCCCTGGCGCAGGAGCCCCGAGCCCTGCTGCTGGACGAGCCGGCGAGCTTCCTGGACATCCGTCACCAGACCGAGATCTACGATCTGGTCCGGGAGCGGGCTCTCGCGAACGGCACCGCCGTGCTCACGGTTCTCCACGACCTGAACCTGGCCGCCGAGTACTGCGACCGGATCTACCTGCTTCGTCAGGGTCGGGTGGCCGCAGCAGGCCGGACTGAGGAGGTCTTCACCTACGCCAACCTCACCGCCGTCTTCGAGACCGAGGTCTACGTGGACACGAACGACCTGACCGGCCAGCTCCTCGTGGTGCCGCTGTCGGGCCGGGTGCGGCGTCAGCTGGCGCAGAAGAAACGGGTTCCGCGCGCGCCGATGGAGCCCTGACCCAGACGCGGTGGTGATCCACCGGCTGAAGCAGGGCCAGGCGGGCGGGAGGGCGGCATCTCCAGCGTCGCTGTCGGGCAGCTCGTCCGTCTCCAGACTCCCGGTCTGGAGCCGCCGCCACCCCGGTGACGTCATCCAGGAACGGGATCGGAAATCCCAGCATCAGATCGATCCCTCCTGGCACGTCCCGAGACGCCGTGAGAAGGTCCTTCGCAAGTGACTGAGAGCTATGCCCGAGCCGACTCGGGCGATGTGCCGTCGGGTTGGCATGGGCCATGCACTAGGCCACAACTTGAACGTGCCGAGGACGAGGTTCCGCAACCGCTGGTGGCGGGGGAGGCGCTCTGGAAGGACCTCGGCGGGCCTCCGGGCCTGCAGGTGACGACCAGGCGCTTCGCCGGGCGTGGGCTGCTGACGAGGTTCGAGCAGGCCGCGCCGAGCGATGCTGCCCAGGCTTGACCGGCGGTTCCTGGGCCTCGCCGGGCCCCGGGGAACCGGTGCTCCAGACATCACCAGCGGCACGGGGAGAGACTCTGAAGATGCGCACCAACTTGCACCTGAGCCGCGTGGCGGCGGGCGATCGCCGCTCTTCCTATCGGCTTCCCCTCTCGGACGGAGCCGCCACCCTCGATCTGCCGGGGTCGCCCGGCCTGCCTCTGGCCGACCTCAGCGCCGACGGGGGAAGGCTCGTCCTCCCTCACGAGAAGCGGCCCGCCGGCGAGCGCCTCCCCGGGGTGCTGCGCCTGGGCCAGGGCTCATCGGCCGGTGTGGATCTGGAGATCGTCCGGCGGCTCCCCGACAGCCCGCACGGCGCCACCTACGGAGCCCGCTTCACCGGGCTGTCGCGTGAGGCCTCCCAGGACCTCTCGAGGTTCATGATCGATGGGCTCACCCGGCTGCAGAGAAGGCTCTCCCGGCTGAGCTCCGAGCCGTCGCCGCTGCTGCGGCTGAGGCGTCCAGCCCACATCCACGGGCTGCTTCGCCTGCACGGAGTCCATCGCGGACAGACGATCGGGGTCTATCAGGGGGACGAGCCCCTGGCTTCGTCCCTGCACGTCCGCGCCCTGGACGCGAAGGGCGGCGAGGTCACAGTGACCTGCGGAGCCTCCCCCCATCTCGAGGAGGGCCAGGCCTACTCGTTTCTCCTTCCCGCGTCCGGAGCGGCCCTGCTGTTCGAGGCGACGGTGCTCCACAGACAGAACGGGTCCGCGAGACTGACCCTCCCGGAGGAGATGCTGCAGGGCGGTTTCCGGGACTCGCTCCGCTGGCCCACGGGGAACCGGGACAGCGTCGACGTGTCGTTTTCCCTGCCGCGCGGCGACGGCCGAAGGGTGACCCGGCGCTCGCAGGACATCTCCGAGCGTGGTCTCTCGATTCCCTTCTTCTCCGGCAGCGACCTTCTCTTTCCGGGTGAGCGCCTCGGGGATCTCCAGGCCGACCTGCCGGGGGGTCCGGTTCGCGCCCGGGCCATCGTCCGCGGGATCGCCCCGCGCGGCCTCCACGACGACATCGTCTGCGGGATCGAGCTCACCGAGTTCGAGACCCCCGGCGATCGGGAGAGATGGCGCCAGCACGTGTTCTCGCTGGTCCACCCGCGCACGACCGATCTGGAGGCCGGGCTCGCCTCGCTGGCCTGGGACGTGCTCGATTCCTCCGACTACCTGGGCCTGTGGACCAGGGCGGAGGACCGGGAGCGTCTCGAGAGGGAGTTCCTGTCCTCCTGGGACTCGCCCTCGGCGGTCCCCGGTCACCTGATCGTCCTCCTCGACGAGGAGCGCAAGGTGGGGACCTTCGCCACCAGCCGCGTCTATCCGAAGACCTGGCTCCTCCACAGCCTGGGCGTCGACCAAGAGGAGCGAAGGAAGCGCCGCTATTTCCTCGACGTGGCCCGGGAGCTCTACGCGGCCATGCTCACCCTGCTGAAGGGCGAGGCCGCACCCTACTTCGTGCTCTTCGTGGAGAGGGAGAAACGCTGGACGGACCTTCTCTACCGCGGCTTCGTCGAGGGCCTCCCACCGGAGTCCCCGAGCCTCTACGACGAGTACGAGCTCTACAAGTGCGCTCCCGGCCCCGGCACCGCTCCCCGGCCGGAGCTTCCGACGGGGTGGGGCATCGAGCCGGCGGACCGGCTGGCGCTCCAGGCGGTGGCACAGAAGCTGGGCAACATGCTGACGCCCCTGGAGCTCGACGCCTATGCCTACGACGTGGAGGCCATCGGTCTGGGGTCATTTGCCCAGGAGGCCCCGACCAGCTTCCGTCGGGAGGTGTTCGTCGCCCACGACGGACGAGAGATCAAGGCGGCCCTCATCGCCGAATGCGGGAGCGACGGGGTCAACGTCTTCGGCCTCCTCAACGGCTGCCGGCCCTTCTCGTTTGCCCCCTTCGAGGACCCCGAGGAAGAGAAGGCCGTGGCCCGCGCCCTCCTGGCGGCGGCCGGGGAGTTCTATCGGTCCCGGGGGGTGGACGAGTACAACGTCTTCGCCACGAGCCGGGCGATGGCCGCCGCGGCCGGCGAAGCGGGCCGCTTCGTGGCCGCCGGTGTGCGCTGGCTGGCCTCCTGCGACCTGCTTCCCGCATGGCTGAGCTACGTCGACGACGTGCTCCAGGTCCGTCGCCTCGATGCGAGGGGCGAGGCCTGAGGTGACGGCCAGCCGGCCGCTGGACCTGCGGGCTCGGCGTGGGGACGACACCGGCGAGTGGCGTCCCCACCTCTTTCGTGCGGACCGGGAAGCCGACCGGGGGCGGCTCTCCGAGCTGATCGACGAGAAGGACCCCGTCGTCGTGGTGAGCACGATAGAGACCCAGCTCGCCGAGCTCGCCGAGAGCCGCGATCCCACGGTCAAGGACGACGAGCCCGAGCGTGCACGGCGGGTCGCCGCATTCCTCGACGGGCGGGCGCCGGACGAGTACGGATGCTGGGTGCTCTTCCCCTGGTCCCGGCACCTCGTGCAGGTGCTGCCCGAGGCCGAGTTCCACGAGGTCCGGGCCAGCCGGAATCGGTACAAGATCACCGTGGAGGAACAGGGGCGGCTCCGATCGTTCTCGGTCGGAGTCGTGGGCCTTTCCGTGGGCCAGTCCATCGCCACCGCCATGGCCCTGGAGGGATGCGCCGGACGCTACCGCCTGGCCGACTTCGACACCCTGGCCCTCTCCAACCTGAACCGCCTGAGCTGCGGCGTGGCCGACCTGGGCCACAACAAGGCGGTGCTCGCGGCCCGGCGGATGTTCGAGGTGGACCCCTACCTGGAGGTGACCCTCTGGGAGCAGGGCGTCGACGAAGACAACGTCGATCGTTTCCTGGGGGAGGGGGGACGCGTCGATCTCCTGGTGGAGGAGTGCGACGACCTCTTCATGAAGGTCTACCTGCGGGAGCGGGCGCGGGCCCTCCGGATCCCCGTGGTGATGGAGACGAACGACCGCGGGATGCTCGACATCGAGCGGTTCGACCTCGAGCCGGGGCGCGAGCTACTGCACGGTCTCATCGGCCAGGTTCGCGCCCAGGATCTCAAGGGACTCCCCACCAAGGAGAAGGTCCCGTTCATCCTCAGGATCCTCGGCGACATGTCTCCGCGCCTCGCGGCATCGCTGGTCGAGATCGACCAGACGATCAGCAGCTGGCCCCAGCTCGGCTCGGGAGCGATGCTGGGGGGGGCGGTCGCCTCCGACGCCGCCCGCCGGCTTCTCCTCGGGCAGCTCGAGGCTTCGGGGCGCTTCTACGTCGATGTGCACCAGCTCGTGCGCGACCCGGACACACCGAGCGTCGCCCCGAGCGTCGATGCCGTCCCGAGCCCTTCGCCGACCCCGTCGAAGCCCCGGAGTCCGGTCCCGGTTCGCCCCGTCGGCGGCGCTCTCTCGGCGGAGGATGTCCGGAGGATCGTGGGGGCGGGCATACTCGCCCCGTCCGGCGGCAACTGCCAGCCGTGGCGCTTCGTCTGGTCGGCCGCCGGTCTCCTGCGCTGCCTCCACGACGTCCGCCGCTCGGAGTCGTTTCTGGACTTCGAGCACCGCGCCGCGCACCTGGCGCTGGGGGCCGCCGTCGAGAACATGGTGATCACGGCCGCCGGCGAGCTCCGACTGGAGACGGAGGTGCGGGCCTTCCCCGGGCCGGACCCCGGCCACGTCTGCGACCTGGTCTTCTCGGGGCACGCCGGGGGCCCGGACGAGGGGCTTCGGAGGCTCGCGCCCTGGGTCGCCCCGCGAGCGACGAACCGCCGCCTCGGCCGGCGCGTTCCCCTGGGCCACGAGGAGATCGTCGACCTGCGCTCGGCGGTGGCCGATCCCGACGTCCAGCTCCAGATGCTGACCGATCCCGGTGCCCTGGAGGAGATCGGCCGGATCCTGGGCGCCGGCGACCGGCTCCGCCTCTTCGACGAGCGCCTCTACCGCGAGATGATGAGTGAGATGCGGTGGAGTCCGGAAGAGGCTCGGGAGTCGGCGGACGGCGTCGACATTGCCACCCTCGATCTGCGCGACGTGGACGAGGCGGGCCTTCGGCTCCTCTCGTCCTGGCCCGTCGTCCGTTTCCTGCGGAGCATGGGCATGGGCGGCGCCCTCGAGGATCTCTCGAAGCGCGCGGTCGAGGCGGCCTCCGGGGTGGCGCTGCTGACCATCCCGGGCACCACGCCCAGAGACTTCTTCCGGGGAGGACGTGCCATGCAGCGCGTCTGGCTGGGGGCCACCGCCCTGGGCCTGGCCTTCCAGCCGTTGAGCTCGCTGCCCTACATGTTCGCCCGGCTCGAGCGGGGCGACGGGTTCGAGGGCCGCGAGCGCGCCGAGCTGGCCGATCTCCGCACGCGGTACGCCCGCCTCTTCGACGTCTCCCCCGACACCGGAGAGCTGTTGCTGTTTCGCGTGGCCCGGACCGAGCCTCCCGGGGCGCGGTCGCTGCGTCGACCGGTGGAGGCGGTTCTCGACTTCGAGTAGCCGGGGGAGGGAGGGACAGGGTGGGACTGCTCGAGCAGCTGCTGCTCCTCTACGCGGGCATCGTCCTGCTCGACGTGGCCCTTGCCCTCATGCTCTGGCTGAGGGGAGGGACCCTCAACCGGCTGCTGTTCGTCGTCTGGCTCGCCGCCGCTTTCAGCTTCGTCGCCCAGAGCCTCGCCCAGGGTGGCGCCTTCCTGATGACCCTGGGCTTCGCGGCGGTCTTCCTGGTCAACTTCGCCCTCGCGAGGCTGCTGGCGGCCCTGGCCGAGCTCGAGGTCCCCACCCGTCTCTACACCGCGGGTCTGCTGGCGGCGGTGGCCGTCTCCGGCGCGGTGTCTCTCGGCGGCGGGCCCTTCTGGGCCGTCGCGCTGCCCACGGCGGTGGCGGTGGCGACTCCCCTGTTCGTGACCGCGCTCCGCGCCCTGCGGGCACCCCGAAGGCCCCTGACCGCCAGCGGAAAGACCCTGGCCGTCGCCTGCTTCCTCTTCTGTGCCCACAACCTCGATTTCCCGTTCCTGCGCCCAGACCCGGACTTTGCGGTGTTCGGATTCAGCGTCGCCCTGTTCATCGTCCTGGCCCTGTCCATCACCGCCCCCATCGTCGTCCTCGAGCGCGTGACCCAGGAGCGCGTCCGCGCCGAGGAACAGAGCCTGATCCACGGTCGGTTCTTCGCCAACGTCTCCCACGAGCTCCGCACCCCGCTGACCCTGATCCTGGCCCCCGTGGAGCGCCTGCTCGAGCGGGCGAGCTCGCCGGGCGAGCGCTCCCTCCTCGAGGTTGTGCGGCGAAACGCCCAGCGGCTGGTCCGCCACGTCGACGAGCTGCTCGACCTCTCCCGGATCGACGTGGGCGGGCTACGGCTCAACGTCGGCCCCGTCAACCTTCACGCCCTGATCGCCTCGATTCTGGAGAAGGCGCAACCGACGGCGGAAGACCGTGGGATCGAGCTGACCCTCACCGATGGCAGCAACAACAACACCGTGTTCGGGGATGCCCACCGCCTCGAGAGCATCCTGACCAACCTCATCGCCAACGCCCTCGACCACACTCCCGAGAGGGGCCGGATCGACCTGCGCGTGGGCGGGGACGCGGGGTGGATCACCGTCGAGGTGCACGATACCGGCCCCGGCATCCCCGCGGAGGCCCTCCCGAGGGTGTTCGATCGTTTCTTCCAGGCCCAGGGGACGGAGCGACGCCGGGGGCGGGGCAGCGGCATCGGACTGGCCCTGTCTCGGGAGCTGGCGGAGCTGCACGGCGGGGCCCTGACCGTCGAGAGCTCCCCCGCGGGGGGAACGACCTTCAAGCTCAGCCTCAGGAAGGGGGACGGCCACTTCGCGCCAGAAGCGATCGAGCGGCGCAAGGAGTTCGTGCCCCAGAAGAGCGAGAATCGACGGGGCGTGGCGGCCGCGGCGTTCACGCTCACGCCGGGCCGGCCCGAGGACGCCGAGGCCACCCCGCCGGAGGACGTCCGCGGCGCTCCGCTCCGCCACCGGGTCCTCGTCGTCGAGGACGAGGAGGAGATGCGATCCTTCCTGGTGCAGATCCTCGCGCCGGCTCACGAGGTCGTCGCCGCCGAGGACGGCGACGCCGCTCTCGCGCTGCTGCCCGAGGTCTCACCCGACCTCGTCGTCACGGATGTCATGATGCCGGGGCGCAGCGGGGTCGACCTGTGCCGGACGCTCAAGGGCGATCCGCGCTGGCGCTCGATGCCGGTGATCCTGCTGACTGCCCTCGCCGGCTCCGAGACGACGCTCGAAGCCTACGCCCACGGGGCCGACGACTTCGTCGCGAAGCCCTTCCACCCGCAGGTCCTGGTCGCCCGGGTGAGGGCGCAGCTGCGGCTCCGCGAGCTGAGCACCCAGCTCGTCTCCCGTGAGAAGATGGCCGCGATCGGGGTGATGGCGGCGGGCGTCGCCCACGAGGTCCGCAATCCGCTCAACGCGGTCTTGAACGCGGCCCGGGCCCTGCAGGGCGATCGACGCTCGCCGGGGATGACAGGGGAGCTCTTGGAGACCCTCATCGACGGCGCCGAGCGCATCGACGAGATCGTGGCGTCACTGGACACCCACGCCCGGCCCGCCGAACGAAACGGGATCCGGCTCCTGGATCCACGGGAGAGCCTCGACGCAACCTTCCGGCTCCTCAAGCACAGAGCCAGCGAGGTCGAGATCGAGCGCCGCTACCGGACCCGGCGGCGCGTGAGCGGTCGCGCCGGATCGGTGAACCAGGCGCTGGTCAACGTGGTCGACAATGCCCTGCGCTCCGGAGCCCGCCGTATCGTCGCGACCATCGAGGACGCCCCGGATGGCTTCGTCCGTATGTCCATCGAGGATGACGGACCGGGGGTGCCGGGCGCCATCGCCGACCGCGTCTTCGATCCCTTCTTCACCACCCGCGATACCGGCGAGGGGACCGGTCTCGGGCTGCACCTGTCGCGCCAGATCATCCGGGAGAACGGGGGGGAGATGCGGCTCCTGACCCGGGCTCCGCAGGGCGCGGCGTTCGAGATACTCCTGCCGTCGGACACCCCGCCGAAACGAGACCATCATGGTTGAGACGATCCTGTACGCGGACGACGACAGGTCCAACCGCACGGTCTTCCAGGCGACCTTGACCCCCGCCTTCCGCGTCGTCTGCGTCGAGAGCGGCGAGGAGGCGCTCGGCGTGATGGGGCGCGAGGAGATCGCGGTCCTGGTCAGCGATCAGCGTATGCCGGGGATGACCGGCGTCGAGCTCCTGGAGACCACTGCCCGGGAATACCCCGACGTGGTGCGGATCCTGCTGACCGGGTACTCGGACCTCGATGCCGCCACCGACGCCATCAACCGGGGCCAGGTGGCGCGGTACGTCCGAAAGCCGTGGAGGCCGGAGGAGCTGGGCGCGGTGATCGGCGAGGCGGTGGAGGTGTTCCAGACGAGGGCCCGGCTTCGGGCCCTGGAGCGGAGGCTGCGCGAGACGGAACGGGTGTACGCGGTGGGAGTGGTCGCCGCCAGCGTGGCCCACGATCTCAGGAACCCCTTGATGGTCGCCAGGCTGTCTCTCGAGCGGGCGCAGGAGGGCCTCCGCGCGCCGGGGGTGGCGAGGGAGCCCAGGGTGCTGGCCAGCGTCGAGAAGGCCGGCCAGGCGGTGGAGCGCATCGCGGACATCGTGGCGGGAATCGACCTGAGCCACCGGCGAACCCGAGCCCAGACGACAGCCGACCTCGCCGAGGTGACGCGCCTCACGATCTCGTTCCTGGAGGGGGCCTTCCGAAGGCGTGGCGAGCTGGATGTCGACCTCGCCCCGGTACCGAGCGTGATCGGCTCGCCCACCGCCCTGAGCCAGGTGGTTCTCAACCTCCTCGTCAACGCCCTGGAGGCCCTGCCCGAGGGCGGGGGCCCTGCGGCGAAGGTCACCCTTCGGCTGCGGCGCGACGGGGCGAACGCGCTGATGGAGGTCGAAGACCGCGGAATCGGGATGCCCCCCGAGACCCTGAGCCGGATCTTCGATCCGTTCTTCTCGACCAAGGAGGACGGGGGAACCGGGCTGGGCCTGGCCATATCGAAGCGCATCGTCGACGACCTGGGCGGGAGCCTCGAAGCGAGGAGCACGGTGGGCGAGGGCAGCTGCTTCACCGTGCGAGTGCCCCTGGCCGAGGGGGCCTGAGGTTCGGGCCGGGTTAACTCCGCCGCTTGCGGGGCATGGCCAGAGCGGCGGCGACCGTGCGCCTCAGCTCCTCGGCGCCGTAGGGCTTCTGGATGAAACCGGCGAGGTTCTCGGTCGGAAGGGCACCCGTGTCGGGCTCGGCGTACCCGCTGGACAGCAGCACCCGCACCCCGGGTTCCAGCGAGCGCATCTCCTCGAGGGCTTCCTCGCCGCTCAGGCCCGGCATGCTGATGTCCAGCAGCACCAGGTCGATCCCGCTCCCGTGCTCCTTCACGGCCTTGACGGCTTCGTTGCCATCGGCGGCGAGGAGCACGCGGTAGCCAGCCTCCTGCAGGAGGGTCTCGGTGACCTCCCGGACCGTCGGCTCGTCGTCGACGAGAAGGATCGTCGCTCCGCCGTCGAGGTTCGGCTCTGACGCGGGCCCGGGTCGCGTGAGCTGGGAGCTCTTCGCCGACGACGGGAAGAGAAGCGTGAATCGCGTTCCCGCTCCCGGTGCGCTTTCGACCCTCAGGGCGGCCTCGTGGCGCTTCACGATACCCAGGACGGCGGCCAGGCCCAGCCCGCGCCCGGTGGACTTCGTGGTGAAGAACGGATCGAACATCCTCCGCCGCGTCGCCTCGTCCATCCCCGTGCCGCTGTCCGTGACCTCGAGCGACACATAGAATCCCGAGGCCCGAAGCTCACCGACATCGCAGTGCAAGAGAGAGGGGCGATCGACCTCGACCACCTTGGTGGTCACATGGATCACCCCTTCGTCGTCCCCGACGGCATCGGCCGCGTTCGTGATCAGGTTCATGACGACCTGACGCACCTGGGTGGCATCGGCCCGGATGGAGGGAAGGACCTCCGCCAGCTCGAAGCGAAGGCGGGCCTTCTTCGAGATCCCGGCGCGAAGGAGATGGGTCATGTCTTCAACGACGCGGTTCAGGTCGAGAGACTCCGCCCGGAAGCTGGAGCGGCCCGAGTACGCCAGCATCTGGCTGGTGAGCTCGGCGGCGCGCTGAGACGCCACCTTGATCCTCTCCAGCGGCACTCGCGCCGGCGACTCCGGCGCGAGCCTCACCAGGGCCACGTCGGCGTTGCCCAGGATCCCCATGAGGAGGTTGTTGAAGTCGTGAGCGATCCCCCCGGCGAGGACGCCCAGGCTCTCGAGCTTCTGGGCGTGCTGGACACGCAGCTCGAGACGCCGACGCTCCTCCTCCTCACGCTTCCGCTCTGTGATGTCCTGCACCAGGGCGCTCACGGCGCGAACGGCGCCGGACTCGGACCGGAGGGGGTGATAGCTCACCAGCCAGCGCCTCTCCTCTCGCGGCTCGGTCGCGGTCGTGCCCTGGATCTCCACGTCGAGGGCCGGCTCACCGGACTCGATCACGCGTCGGTAGACCGGCTCGATATCGTCGGCGAGGCTGGGAAGCACCTCGCGAATCGTCCGCCCCACGTGATCCCAGGGGGGTCGGCCGTTGAAGGCCGCCATCATCTCGTTGATACGGACATAGCGGAGGTCACGATCCACGAGGCACAGGCCCACTGGCGCCGTGGCGTAGAGGAGCTCGAGCTCGGCGATCTGGCGGCGGAGAAGGTCCCGGCTCTCCTGCAGATCCTCCTCGGCCCTTCTCAGGGGAGTGGTGTCCGTATGAATGAGGACGACCTCCCGGATCACCCCCTCGCCATCGCGCAGGGGGTACATGACACCCTCGAGCCACCGCCGCACCGGACGCCCCTCAATGGGGGAGGAGCGCTCGTACAAGGTCGGAGAGAGGATGCTCACCTCTCCGGCAAACGCCTTCCGAATGTGCTCCAGTGTTCCGCTGGCACGAAGGCGAGGGTCCTCGAGGATGTTGTACTGAGCGACGAGAAGGGCGCTCTCCTCCTCGGTGAGCTCGAACAGCTCCCGGACAGCACGGTTGGCGTACTTCACGGTGCCGTCAGGCCTGTAGGCGATGATGCCCAGAGGCGACTGTTCCGTGCGCCGGCGCCACCGGGTCTCGTCGGCCAGCAGCTCGTCTCGCTCGGCGCGGACGGCGGCCAGCTCCCGCTCGAGGGCGGCCATCCTCTCGGGCAGGGCTCCAGATGAGGTCGAGTGAGCCCGGCCGCGTCGCGGCCGGGCGTCCTCCGTCTGGTGGGAAGCGGGCTTCGTACCCCGGCGTGACTTGCTCATTCTTCGCATTGAAGACCTTAGCGGCGAGCGTGGGAATGGTCAACGAGTCACGATCCCCCAGAGCCGGCGGACGGAGGATCGTGCTCCGACTCCGCGACCCATCTGAGCCTGACCGCCGAGCACCGTGAGCGGATCGGCCCGCTCCATCAGGGAGCGGGTGGCCGCCCCTGGGCCGGACCGAAGAGGTCGTGTCCGCCCGCAGAGCCCGTCTTGTCCTTCGCACCTTCCTGACGCCACCGCCACTGCTCCTGGGCGCACTCGCCGCATGTATTCGCGCCTCAGCGCTCGCCGAGCGGGAGGTAGTCGATGTCCGGCTTGCCGCCGCCGCGGTGAGCGGGGCACAGGGAGGCGAGGAAGTCCTCGTAGGGCATCACGTCCGGATGCTCGGCGCGCCAGTGCGACTCGATGCCCGACCACCCGCGGCCCCGGAAGACCTGGGCGCACTCCGGGCACTGGCGGGGCCACTTGCGGGTGCGGGGGATGCCCTTGCGGCACGAGGGGCATTCGAGGGTGTGTCCGGCCCGGTGCGCCCGGCAGAGCGAGCCCCAGAACCTCGCGTAGGCCATGTCCGACGCGTGGCGGGCCTTCCAGTGGGAGACGACGCCCTCCCAGCCGGATCGGAACACGCGACCGCACAGCGGGCAGCGTCGCCGCCCTCGCTTGGGCACGCCCTTCTCGCAGGCGAGACAGGTCCTGGCCACGATCAGCCCGTTCCGTCCGCGAGTCTACACGATGCGGGCGGGCCTCAGCCCTGCTCGGCGTCCGCGGCCCGGATGTCGTCGACGAGGAGGGCGGCCAGCGCGAGGAGGGAGAGGGCGCACAGCGTCGAGGTCAGCCCCAGCGCGGCCAGGGCCCAGGTCGGCGCCTCGAGATCGCCCCCCGGGCCGCCGAACGCGTGCACGATGGCGACCACCCCCGCCGCGCCGAACCCGAAGGCCAGGGCCAGAGAGTAGATGGCGCTGGCCAGAACCCGCACCGGGCGCGAGCGCGACCACAACGCGGCGACCAGGAGCACCGTCCCCACCGCCATCGCGAGCCACTCGGCGAAGTCGCCCGGGCTCCAGGCCAGGTGGAACCCCGCGCCATCCAGGGTCACCAGGTCCGTCCAGATCCCGTAGAGCACGAGCAGCAAGGGCAGCGGGGCGGCCGAGGCCAGACGCCACAGCCCGCATCGCGACGGCGTCGTCTCCTGGCTCGTCATGTCCCCTTCCTCGTGGACTCTCGGGAGGCCATGCACAACTCCGAGACTCCTCGGTTTCGGGGACACCATACACAACTCGGGGTTCCGACGACAGCATGCCGTCCTCCAAGGCCAGCAGTCTCGTATTGTGTCCCCGTGTCTCGTACCTCAAGTGACGAAGCTCACGCTCGCGAGCGGGGGCGGCCGGACGCCGCGTGCTATGATCGTCGGTCCGGAGGCGGCACGCTATGGCGTTTTTCGACATCGATCCCCTGCTCAACGCGATGCTCGACGTGGCCCCGAACATCTCGGACCTCAACCTCTCGGTGGGCCGGCCCCCGCAGGTGGAGATCGACGGACGGCTGCACCCGGTGCCCTTCGCCGGCGTCCAGAGGCTGCTGCCCTACCACACCGAGCTGATCGCCCTGCGGCTGCTCCAGGGCAAGCGCGACCTCGCGGACAAGCTGCTGCGTACGGGCTCCGCCGACCTGTCCTACAGCCTTTCCAAGCGCACCCGGTTCCGGGTGAGCGTCTTCTCCCAGCGCGGCAGCTACTCGGTCGTGCTCCGGGTCATCCCGAGCCGGATCCCCACCATCGCGGAGCTGGGACTTCCCGAACAGCTCAACAAGATCGCCGACGAGCGCAATGGGATCGTCCTGGTGACGGGCCCGACGGGGTCGGGGAAATCGACGACCCTGGCCGCGATCGTCAAGAAGATGAACGAGGAGAAGCCGATCCACATCATCACCATCGAGGACCCCATCGAGTACCTCCACCCCGCGGACAAGGCGACCGTCAACCAGCGCGAGGTGGGGAGCGACACCAAGAGCTTCGCCCTCGCCCTGCGCGCGGCCCTGCGCCAGGCGCCGAAGGTGATCCTGGTGGGCGAGATGCGCGACGTGGAGACGATCTCCATCGCCCTGGAGGCCTCGGAGACCGGCCACCTCGTGCTGTCGACGCTGCACACCATCGACGCGGCGAAGAGCATCGACCGCATCGTCGGCGTCTTCCCCAAGAACGAGGAGCGGTCGATCCGGACGCGGTTCTCGCAGTCCTTCAAGTGGATCGTCAGCCAGCGGCTGGTGCCGAAGCAGGGCGGCGGAAGGCTGGCGGTGTGCGAGATCCTGCGCTCCAACTCGCGGACCAAGGAGTATGTGCAGGAAGGCGAGCGCGAGGGAAAGACGCTGCAAGACGCCATGGAGGCGGGCGGTCTCGACGGGATGCAGACGTTCGACGGCGAGCTGGAGAAGCTCATCCTCGCGGGGACGGTCGACCGGGAGGTGGCCCTCTCCTACGCCACGAACCGGACGAACCTCGAGCTGAAGCTCTCCACCCAGAGCGGGCACGACGTCGCGCCCGCGATCCCCCTGGCCCCGTCCGAGGGATCGTTCACACCGGGCCGCTCCCGCCCCCGCTCCTCCGCTTCCGCGGCGTCCGAGATGGACGATCTCATCGAGAGGTAGGAAACGTGCAGGCACAGTGCCCCGAGTGCTCGATCCTCTTCCAGCTGCCCGACGAGAAGGTCCCCGACCGGCCCTTCAAGGTTCGTTGCCCGAAGTGCCAGCAGGTGGTGAGGCTCCCGGGGCGTGGCGAGCCCGCCCCCGCCGCTGAGGAGCGTTCGCCGGTCGCGGCCTCGCCCCCGCCCGCGCCCGCGAAGCCCCGAGGCCCGGCGGTCCCCCCCCGCCGCGAGCACACCGGCTCGGACAAGGCGGAGGACGCCTTGATCGCCCTGGCCGACACCGCTCTGGCGGAGGCTTTCACCGCTGCCCTCGGCCGACTCGACTACAACGTGGACGTGGTCGAGGACGTGGAGGAGGGCGCCCGCCTCCTGGAGCAGGGGGTGTACGCGGTGGCGGTCACGTCCCGCGGGGAGGAGGCTGGGGAGGGCATGACGCTGGCCCAGCGCATTCTCCGCCTCACCGCGGACACGCGGCGGCGGGTGTTCGTGGTGCTGGTCGCCGAGGAGTTCAGCAGCGCCGACGGCACCCAGGCCTGGGCGGCGCAGGCCGATCTCGTCCTCGATCCCGGGGACCTGGCCACGTGCGAGAACCTGCTCCGCTCGACGATCCTGGAGCGCACGCGGCTCTACCAGCCGTATCTGGACGCCCGCCACCGGATCGAGACCGAGTAGCCGTCCCGGACCACTGGCGCGCGCGCGGGGCGCCTGGCGCCCCTGGGGACCGAGCAGGGGTCTACCGCTCCCGCCCCTCCGCCACCGGCACGTAGCTGCCGAGGACGTAGTCCCGGACCATGCGGTGGGCGCTGAAGGGAGCGACGGTGGACTCGATCGACGCCTTCATGGTGCGGATCCACTCCCGTGGCAGTCCTTTGTCGTCGCGGTCGAAGAATCGGGGGATGACCTCCCCGATGACCGTCTGGTAGAGCGCCTCAGCGTCCTTGTGGTCCTGGACCGCCGTGTCGGGGTCGACGCTGCCGTCCCCGATAGCCCAGCCGTTGTCCTTGCGGAACCCCTCCGCCCACCAGCCGTCGAGGATGCTGACGTTGATGCCGCCGTTGACGGGGACCTTCTGGCCCGAGGTCCCGCTGGCCTCCTGGGGCTTGCGGGGGTTGTTCAGCCACACGTCACAGCCTTGCACGAGGGCCCGTCCCATCCCGATGTCGTAGTCCTCGAGGAAGACCAGCTTCCCGAGGAACTCCCCCTGGGTGAGGGAGACGATGCGCCGCACCACCTCCTGCCCCTCACGATCCGCGGGGTGGGCCTTGCCCGCGAAGATGAATTGCACGGGGCGGTTGGCGTCGTTGAGGATGGCCCGCAGCCGATCGATGTCAGTCATCACCAGGAACGCGCGCTTGTACGTGGCGAAGCGGCGCGCGAAGCCGACGGTCAGCGCGTTGGGGTCGAGCAGCCCCTCGACCTTCCTCAGCTCGTCGGGGCTGCGGCCGTGGCGAGCGGCCTGGAGCCGGGTCCGCTCGCGGACGAAGCGGATGAGCCGCTCCTTCTGGGCGCGGTGGGCCGCCCACAGCGCGTCGTCGGGGGCGTCCCGCACCGCCTTCCAGTAGTCGGGGTCCAGGAGGTGATGCTCCCAGTCCATGCCCAGGTGCCGGGTGTAGAAGCGCCGCATCTCCGGCCCCACCCAGCTCTGGGTGTGGACTCCGTTGGTGACGTACCCGACGGGCTCTTCCGCCTCGTCGTCGAAGAGGTGACGCCACATCTCGGAAGAGACGCGGCCGTGCAGGCGGCTGACACCGTTGGAGCGCGCGGAGAGCCGGATGGCGAGGGCGGTCATGTTGAAGTTGCCGTTGTCGGCGCCGAGGGCGAGCCCCTCGCCCGGCTCGCAGACCACGTCGCGCACCCAGGGCTCGAGATAGCGTCGGACCAGGTCCTTGTCGAAGGTCTCGTTGCCCGCGGGCACGGGGGTGTGGGTCGTGAAGACGGTCGCGCCCTTCACGAAGTCGAGGGCCGGGGCCAGGCTGTCGCCGCCGTTGACCACTCGCTCGCGCGCGCGTTCGAGGCCGAGGAAGGCCACGTGGCCCTCGTTCATGTGCCAGACCTCGGGCTTGATGCCCAGGGTCCGCAGGGCCCGGACCCCGCCCACGCCCAGGACCACCTCCTGGCACAGTCGCATCTCGCGGCCGCGCACGTAGAGGATGCCGCTGATCGGCCGATCGGCGGGGTCGTTGAGCGAGATGTCGGTGTCGAGCATGAGGACGGGAACCCGCCCTACCTGGACCTTCCACACCGCCGCGTGCACCACCCGTCCCGGCAGGTCGACGGGGACGGTGAGCATGCCCCCGGCCGGGGCCTGCACCGGCAGGACCGGGAGACGGGAGAAGTCGTTGTCGGGATAGATGTGCTGCTGGAACCCATCGGCGTCGACGGTCTGGCGGAAGTAGCCCGAGCGGTAGAGGAGCCCCACCCCGACGAGGGGCACACCGAGGTCGCTGGCCGCCTTGCAGTGGTCCCCGGCGAGGACGCCGAGACCTCCGGAGTAGATCCCGAGGGACTCGTGGATGCCGAACTCCATCGAGAAGTAGGCGATGGGCCCCCGAAACCGGGGGGCGGTCTCCTGGAACCAGGACGGCTGGGCCCGGTACTCGTCGAGGGAGAGGATCGTCTCCCGGTAGAGCCGCTCGAACTCGGGATCCGAGAGCAGCCGCATCCACTGCTGGGGCTCCACGTTGATGAGGAGCTGGACCGGGTTGTGGTAGCGCCGCCAGGCCGTGGGATCGATCCGCTGGAAGAGGCGCTGGGCGATGGGTGACCAGCTCCACCAGTAGTCGTAGGCGAGGTCGCGGAGGCGCTCGAGCGAAGGCGGCAGCTCGATGTCCGCGGTGGGCAGCGTGCGGATGCTCGTCAGTGGGCTCGTCTCATTCATAGGGGTGCAAGGAAGGCCGCCCTGCGGGCAGGGGATTGAATCCGAGGGATTATAGCCCGGACCGGGCTAGGGGGGCGGCGACTCCACGAAGCGCTTGATCCGGACCCGGCCGTCCCCCTCGACCGAGGTCAGCTCCACGCCGAAGAGTACGGGGGAGGTCTCGCGAACGACCATCCCCGTCCCGCGCACCGGCCCGTGCGCCCCCGGCAGGTCGAAGTCCAGCCGCAGGTCCTCGCCGATCTCCAGGGCCATCCGGCTCTCGAGCAGGAGGCCGTGGACGCTCAGGTTGAGCGCCCGGCCCGCGAAGGCCTCTCCGCCCCGGCGGCCGCCCTCGAGGGCCAGGTCCACCTTGAAGCGCGTGACCCGCCGCACGGGAACGTTGACGAGCCGCATGAGCCGGTCGTCCCAGTCCGGCCCCGGGGGGAGAGGGAGGATGGCGTTGACCCCGGACTGCAGGAGGTCGACGTGGACGGAGCCGAACTCCGACCGACCCAGGGCCACGATCGACATCTCCCGGGTCAAGGGATCGCTGCGCAGCGTGATGGCGGCCTCGGCGGCCTGGGGATGGGCCGAATCGACGACGAGTATGTCCGCACCCTCCCGGGCCACGGCGCGGCGCACGTCTTCGGTGGACGTGGCCGGGATCCTCCGGACGTTGTGTCTCCAGAGGAGCGTGCCCTGCAGCTCGCCCTCCAGGTCCCGGGGCGAGAGAATGACGGCGCGGATCATGACCCGTCCTCCGAGTCGAGCTCGCGGAGCCAGGCGGCCTTCGAGGCGTCGCTGGGCATGCGCCAGTCCCCCCGCGGGGACAGGCTCACCGAGCCCACCTTGGGACCGTCCGGCGCCACCGAGCGCTTGAACTGGTTGTCGAAGAATCGTTCGACGAAGACCCGCAGCCAGCGTCGCAGGGTGTTCGGGTCGTACCGGTCGAAGGCGTGCCCGGCCAGGAAGAGCATCTTGCGCGGCCCCGCGCCCAGGCGCAGGAGACAGAACAGGAAGAAGTCGGCCAGCTCGTAGGGGCCGACGATCTCCTCGGTGCGCTGGGCGATGGCGCCGTCTCGCTTCGGCGGGATCAGCTCGGGCGAGACCGGGGTCTCGAGCACGTCGGTGAGCACCTCTCGTTCCGTGGCGCGGGCGTGGTGATCCGCCACCCACCGCACGAGGCGGCGGACGAGGGTCTTGGGTACGCTGGCGTTCACGTTGTACATGGCGATGTGGTCGCCGGCGAAGGTGGCGAAGCCGAGGGCGATCTCGGAGAGGTCCCCGGTGCCCACCACCACCCCACCCTCCTTGTTCGCGAGGTCCATGAGGACCTGGGTGCGCTCCCGGGCCTGCAGGTTCTGGAAGGTGACGCTCTCCTGGTCCCCGGGGTCGAGGCCGATGTCGCGGATGTGCTGCTCGCAGGCCGCCCGGATGTCGATCTCCCTCAGCTCCGCTCCCGTCGCGTCCGCGAGGCGATGGGCACTCTCTCGGGTGCGCGTGCTGGTGCCGAAGGCCGGCATCGTCACCGCCAGGATGCCCCGGCGGTCGAGGCCCAGCAGGTCGAACGTCCTCACGCAGACGAGCAGGGCGAGGGTCGAGTCCAGTCCCCCGGACAGCCCCAGGACCACCCGCCGGGTCCCGACGTGCTCGAGACGCCGCGCGAGCCCGGCGGTCTGGATCGAGAACACCTCGCGGCAGCGCTCGTCGAGCGTGGCCGGGTCGGAGGGGACGAAGGGGTGCGGATCGACGGACCGCACGAGACGATGGGGCGAGGGGGCGGAAATGGGCTCCAGGGGCACGACGCGGTAGCCTCCCTCGGCAACGTGGACCGCGTCGGCAAAGGAGGTCTGGCGAGCGCGCTCCACGCGCAGCCGCTCGGTGTCGACGTCGGTGACCACGAGGTCGCCATCCCGCCGGAAGCGCTCGCCCTCGGCGAGAAGAACCCCGTTCTCCGCCACCATGAGGTGTCCGCCAAAGACGAGGTCGGTCGTGGACTCGTGCACTCCGGCATTGGCGTACACGTAGGCGGCCAGGGTGCGGCCCGATTGCTGCCGCACCAGCTCACGCCGGTACTCGGCCTTGGCCACGGCCTCGGGGGACGCCGACGGGTTCAGCATGACCGTGGCTCCCGCCACCGCGTGGAAGGAGCTGGGGGGCACCGGCGCCCAGAGGTCCTCGCAGATCTCCACCGCGAGGGTGACACCAGGCTCGTCGGGGACCTGAAAGAGGAGATCCGTGCCGAAGGGGACCTCCCTGCCCGCGAGACGGAGCCCTGCCGCCCGGGCTTCGCGGGCGGAGGAGAACCAGCGTTCCTCGTAGTACTCCGCGTAGCCGGGCAGGTAGGTCTTGGGGACGACACCGAGAACCGCCCCACCCTGGACGACGGCCGCCGCGTTGAAGAGGCGGCCCTCCTGCTCGACGGGCAGCCCCACGACGACGACCATCGACGCGCCCCCGGTCTCGCGGCACAGGCGCTGGAGGGCCCGCTCGGCCCCGGCCACGAGGGTGGAGAGGCTGAAGAAGAGATCGCCGCAGGTGTAGCCGGTGAGGCCCAGCTCGGGCAGGACCACCACCTGGGCCCCGCGCTCGGACGCCTGCCGCACGAAGTCGAGGGTCGTCTCGACGTTGTGCTCCGGGTCGGCCACGCGGACGGGTGGGCAGGCCGCGGCCACGCGCAGGAACCCGTGAGGGGCCGTTGCCACGATCAGCCCTCCCACTCCTGCCGGTTCATGCGCCGGATTGTCCCACGCTCGACCAGCTCACCCAAGTTTCGGGCTGACCCGCGCGCCGACTTCGCGGCCGCCCCGGGTCTGCCTCCAGCGGAGACCGGGGCGTCCCCCGTCCTCCTACTCTCCAGCGTCCTCGTCCAGCTCTCGCAGCGCGCGCAGCACACCCAGGGGGCTCTGGCCCTCGGCCTGCGCCATCACGCGGGCGATCCCGTCCTGGCGCGCCGCGAGCTTCTTGGTGAGTCGGGTGTGGTAGGCATCCCTGAGGATCTCCAGGAGGCCGTCGAGCTCATACGGCTTCGGCAGGTAGCCCCATGCACCGAGCTTGGTGCACTCCACCGCCGACTCCAGGGACCCGTGTCCGGTGAGGATGACGACCTCGATGTGCTCGCTCTCCTGCTTGATAATCTGCAGGACCTCGCGACCGTCCATCCCGGGCATCTTCAGGTCGAGCAGGGCGAGATCGAACTGCTGCCGCCGGGCCAGGTCCACGGCGTCGCGGCCGTTGTAGGCCTTCGCCACCTCCAGGCCCCGCATCTCGAGGCGGGCCGCGATCGAGTCGACGAACTTCACCTCGTCGTCCACGATCAGGAGCCGGATCTTACCACCCATCGTTCCTCCTTGGCGCCCTCGCCTAGATCCCGAGCCATCGCCAGTACAACAGGATCGTGAAGCCCCACAGGACCGCCCAGGACAGCAGCAGGACGACGAAGCCGTGCTTGAAGAAGTCCCCGAGCGTCACGAGCTGCTTCCCGGTGACCGGGTCCTTGGCCATCGCGTAGGCGATCGCGTTGTTCGGGGTGCCGATGATCATCATGTGGGCGAACGACGAGGCGAAGGCCGCGGCCAGCCCCACCGCCCAGGGATGGGAGCCGGTGATGGTGGCCATCGGGACCACGATGGGCCCGATCGCGGAGACGGTGGCCCCGTCGCTCATGAACTGCGTGCAGATGCCGGTGAAGAGGCTGGCCGAGATCGCCAGCCCGGCGCCCGAGCGGAGAGCCTCCGGCATCAGGGAAACGAAGACGTCGGCCATGTAGAGGGCGGCCCCGGTGCTCGCCAGCCCCTTGCCCAGGGCGCAGGCACTCGCGTAGAGGGCCACCACCTCCCAGTGGATCCTCGCCACGTCGTTCCAGGTCAGTACCCGGAAGAGGTTGAGGAGCACGATGGCCAGGAGGACGGGGCCGCCCATCCCCAGGACGTCGCTGGCGAAGACCCACAGCCCCACCAGCACGACGAGGACGACGGCGGTGAGGCGCTCCTGCCGGTTCATGGGACCGATCTTCTGTGCCGCCTGCGTCACGATCGCCGAGACGTTCAGGTTCTGCACCTGCACCTTCCGGCGAAAGGTCAGGAAGAAGTACGCCCCCACGAGCAGGGTCATGATCGGGACGAAGGGCAGCCCGAGCTCGACCCACTGCCCGAAGCTCGGGGCCGCGCCGTAGTCGCCGAGGATGGCCATCATGACGGCGTTGCGCCCGCCGGCCGCGGGCGACCCCGGCCCCCCGGAGTTGGCGGCGTAGGACAACGAGAGGACCAGCATCACCGCCAGCGCACGGTCTTCCTTGAGCCCGGCCGCCCGCACCGAGGTGGCGTAGACGATGATGAACATCGGCATCACGAACGCCACCAGGGCGTGCTCGGACAGGAAGCTGCACGCGAGCCCCATCATGGGAAGGAAGAGGAACATGAGCCGGGCGAGCGAGGTCGACGGCCCCAGCAGCAAGAGCCCGATGCGCCGGTCGAGGCCCGTCTTGCCGATGGCCATCGCCACCGCCAGGACCCCGAACACGAAGATCACCGCGTCCTTGGCGTAGGCGGCGGCGATGTCGTCGGGCCGGAGCACCCCGAGGAAGTACATGAAGACGCCGACGAGCAGGGCGGTGATCCCCACCGGCACCGCTCCCGTCGCCCAGAAGGTGCCCGCCACCAGGAGGATCCCCAGCATGACCTTTGCCCGGAAGGCCGCCTCCCCCGGGTTCAGGGGCCGCGTCTTCGCCTGGCCGGTCTCGTCGAGGGACCTCTTGTCCAGCTTGGCCGAGTGGCTGTAGTAGGTGGCGATCGTGTCGCCCTCCTTCATCTGACGGTAGCTGGCGTATCCCAGGATGGCGTCGCTGGCGCCGCCGGGGCCCGAGGCGGCGGGGGCCTTCGGGGTGGAGAGCAGCTCGAGGAGTCGCGCCGGGGGAGGCGCCAGCACGACGGCAGCAAAGGCCAGGAGGCCGAGGAGGATGAAGCCGGGTCGGTGGTTGTGCGTCCCCACGAACCACTTGCGGAGCGAGCCGCGCTCGATGGGAGCGATCTGGTGCCTCTCGAGCACGGCCTCCTTGTCACGGCGGGCCGCCTCGATCGTCTCGATGAGACGCTCGAGGTCACAGGGCTTCTCGAGGTACGCGTAGGCGTCGAGCCGCCCCGTCTCCATGGCCGACTCCAGGCTCCCGTGGCCGGTGAGCATGACGACCTGCAGATCCGGGCGGAACTGCTTCATCTCCCGAAGAACCTGCTCCCCGCTGGCGCCGGGCATGCTTCGGTCCAGGAGCACGACGTCGATCTCGGAGTGTCGGCGAACGATCTTTACCGCGTCGGCCCCGTCGGGCAGCGTCAGGTTCTCGTAACCTCGCAGGGAGAGCCGCTCCGAGAGGGCGGTACGGAAGCGCTCCTCGTCGTCGATCAGCAGGACGGTCGGCATGAGTCTCAATCCTCCCTGGTGTCGTCGGCGTGCTGGCCGGCGCAGCCTCGGATCTCCTCCGTCACCGTGGCGAAGAGGTCGGAGAGCCGCAGTATCCCCACCACCTCCGGGCCCCGCGTCACGAGGAGCGACAGGGACTGCCGCACGATGATGTTGTGCAGGGCCTCGGAGAACGGGGCGTCCTCGGCGATGCTCTCCGTCACCGGTCGCATGACGTCCTTGATACGCGTGTGGCGGGCGCGCTGGCAGATGTCGTCGAAGCTGTCCTTCCACAGCTCCATGTGGCCCATCATCGAGCTGATGAACTCACCGCTCAGGCCCACCCGCGAGAGCGCGGCGAGATCGCCCACCGCGTCGTAGCGGGGCTCGAGAGCCTTGAGAAACGCCAGGTGCCCCAGCTTCCCCACGACCTTCCCACCCGGTTCCACGACGAGCACGGCGCGGTGGGGCTGGCGCCCCGGGGGCAGGGCGCGCTGCGCCTTCTCCAGGGCCACGACGGCGTCGAAAAGCGACGCCTCGGGGTCCACGACCGCGTACTCCTCGAGCGGGACCATGAGGTCACGCACGGTCTTCTGCGCCATCTCGTACCTCCTCGACTCAGGTTCGACTCTCCGCCGGACCTTGTCCCGAGCCGTGGATCGGCAGCAGGACGATGAACACGCTCCCCTTGCCGGGAGTGCTCTCGACCCGGATGCGACCGCCGAGGCTCCTCACGATCCCGAGGCTGACCGAGAGGCCGAGCCCCGTCCCCTTACCCACGTCCTTCGTGGTGTAGAAGGGGAGGAAGATCCGCTCCAGCTCGTCCGGACTCATCCCCTTGCCGGTGTCGGCGATGCCGACCGAGATCTCGTCGCCCACCCGGGCCGTGGTGAGGGTGATCCGACCCGGCGGGGAGATGGCGTCGGCGGCGTTGTTCAGGATGTTCAGGAGCACCTGCTGGACCTGGTTGGCGTCGGTGGTGATCTGCAGCGTCTCGTCGGCGTAGTCCTTGACGATTTCGATGTTGGACACCGCCATCTCCCGCTGCCAGAAGCCGTCAACGAGCGTGTCGAGAAGCGCGTGCACGTCGTGGCTCGCGACCTGGATGTCGGTCTTGCGAACGAAGCTCAGAAGCTTCCGGGTGATGTCGCGACAGCGGAAGACCGCCTCCTGGATATTGTCCAGGTGAGGCCGCAGATCGGCGAAGGCCGTGTCCCGCTTGAACTCGGGGTTCATCAGGTCCCCGATCAGGCCCGCCTCCTCCGAGACGATGGCCAGGGGGTTGTTGATCTCGTGGGCAATGCCCGCCGCCAGCTCCCCGACTGCTGCGAGCTTCCCCGCGTGCACCAGCTGCCCCTCCAGCTCCGCCTCCGCCTGCTGCGAGCGCTGCCTCTCCCTGACCACCTGGCGGGCCCGCACCCAGATCACGGCGCCCTCGATCGCGAAGATGCCGAGGGTGAGGAGCAGGATCGTGCCCTCGGTCCCGGCGAAGTTGCCGCCCGAGCTCGCGGACCCGCCCGAGGGGGCGACGAGCGCCCAGGGGGCGGAGGCGAGCCACGAGTAGGCGTAGTCGGGGTGGGGGCCGGCCGCCCCGACCGTCCCCACGGAGGGCTCGGTGGGCGGGTGAAACGGCGAGACCTCCAGGGGCGCACCCAGGTCCGGCGTCGCCAGCTGGTAGCGACCCTGCCGGTTGACCAGCGCGACGGGAGTGGCCGGACGGGCGTCGTGCCCCGTGATGTGCGCGGTGATGGCCTCCGGGGACAGGGCAGCACGCAACGCGCGATAGCCGGTGGGAGAGGACTTCCTCACGGCGATGGTGAAGTGCGGCTGGGCGCGGAAGCCGAGGTAGATGTCCGTGACGACGAAGCGGTCGCGGCCCTGCTGAAGGGTCGTGAACCAGTCCTCGTGGGCGTAGCTCCTGGACCGGAGTCCGGGGTGGGGTCCCGCGTAGGCCAGGGGCGTGCCCTCGGCGTCGAAGACTCCGAGGTCGACGAAGGCGGGGCTGATCTGTCTCAGCGCCGCCAGCCGCTCCTCGAGATACCCTGCGTCAGGTTGGCCGGGAAAGGCGGGATCGTCGATCACGTTCGCCAGGTTCACCCGGCGCTCGTTCAGGAAGAGGTCCAGGGTCGAGGCGAGGTACTCCGCCACGGCCTTCAGGTGAAGCTGACGCGACTCCTCGGCGAGGCTGCGGTACCGGATGTTGAAGAAGACGGCGAGAAGGAGCAGAGGGGCGAAGTAGAGGAGCAGAAGCCGTCCCAGGGTCGGGAGCAGCAACGAACGGTGCGGGGTCGGTCCCGCAGTCTCTCGGCCGGGAATCTCGCTGGTCCCGGGCCGGGTGCTTCGGCTCATGGCCTGGCGACGGTCCTCATCAAATCGCCCGAACCCATCCCACGCGCGGCCAAGCGGTCGTTTCACTGTCGTTGACTCCGTGACCACGCCGGCCAGCGTGGAGTTCCGCCGTCAGTGAGGTGAGCAAGGGCAGTGCCATCTGTGACCGCAGGAGGCGGTGACGGCAAGTGTTTCTCCCGACCAGAGTTGCAGGCCAGGCGGGGAGCCGATCGGTGGGAGAAGGCTGCAAAACGTGCGGATGGAGTGCCACGGCGTGGGGCGGCCTGGTGACGGGGATGGATCGCCAGCAGCCCCTGGCCAGGCCCGCGAAGAGAGAATCCGCGAGAAGAACTGGCGCCGGCGGCCCGCGTTCCGCTACGCTTTCGCCGGGAGGAGCGGGCGCATGACACGTGGGTTCTTCGTCGCACTGGTGGGAGTGCTGCTGACACCCTTGTCCGTCGAGTGCCGGGAGGACGCACTCCGTGTGGGGGCGAGCTCCCGGGCGTCGGTCCGGGAGTGGTCGGGACGCGTGGACCGGCTTCTGGCTTCGGGAGAGCTGGCCGTTCGCCTCGTGCGCAAGGACACCATGATCACGGGACGGGAGCACGAGCGGCTCGCCCAGCTCCATGCGGGGATCCCGGTCTTCGGGGGGGAGCTGATCCGGCAGAGCGACTTGAGCGGGACGCTCACCGTCTTCGGGACGTACTACCAGGGCGTCGACGTTGACGTCGCGCCGACGCTCGGTCCGCACGAGATCGAGGCCCTCCTCGCGGAGAAGGGAGGCCGGCCGTTCGGCGACGGGCCGGAGATCCTCGTCCTGCCCCTCGACGCCGGCGGCTACCGGCTGGCCTACCGGGTGCGGGCCTTCTTCGAGGACCCGTTCGACGTCCGGCAGTACTTCTTCGACGCGAGCAGCGGCGCCGTTCTCCTCGAGTACCGGGACATCCACACCCAGGCCGCGGGCACCGGCACCGGCGTCCTGGGCGACCGGAAGAAGGTCAGCGTCACCCCGTCCGGAGGACGGTGGCTGAGCAGTGACCGCCTGCGGCCTCCGGTCATCGCCACCTACGACTTCGACTTCGACGTGAACCGCCTCATCCGGTTTCTCAACGCGGATGGTCGGCCGTCGAGCCTCGCCGATGGGGACCTGGGCTCGGACTCGGACAACGTGTGGACGGACGGGGCCCTCGTCGACGCCCACGTCTACGCGGGCTACACCTACGACTACTACTACCAGCGCTTCGGGCGACGGGGGCTCGACGACGCGAACATCCCCATCCACAGCATCACCCACGCCCTCCGCCGCGAGGACTGGCGCCTCTACGATCCGCAGACCGTGGACGTCTTCTTCATCAACGCCTTCTACCTGGGCGGCGGGGTCATGTACTACGGGGACGGGCTCCCCCCCGGCGTCACCCTGTACGGCAAGCGGTGGAACTACTTCGCGGCGGCGCTGGACATCGTGGCCCACGAGCTGTCCCACGGGGTGGTCGACTACACCTCCCGTCTGGTCTACCGGGACGAGTCGGGTGCCCTCAACGAGGCCTTCTGCGACATCATGGCCACCGGCGCCGAGTTCCTCTGGCAGCCGGAGAAGGCCGACTACCTGGCCGGAGAGGACGTCGCGACTCCGGGGGGTGTGCGCTCGTTCCAGAATCCGGTGGCCTACGGCTACCCCGACAACGTCAACGACCGGTATCGCGGGACGCAGGACAACGGCGGTGTCCACATCAACTCCTCCATCGTGGGCCACGCGTTCTACCTCGCGATCGAGGGTGGCCGGCACCGCCTGGGACGGGCCGTTCAGGGGGTGGGGGGCGCGAACCGCGAGCACATCGAGCGCGTCTTCTACCGTGCCTTCACGCACTTCCTGGCGCCGGCGGCGGGGTACGACCAGGCCCGCAATGCCACTATCCAGGCCGCACGGGAGCTGTACGGAACGGGCAGTCCGGCCGAGCAGGCCCTGAGGCAGGCGTGGAGCGCCGTCGGTGTCAACTGAAGGTTCCCAGGAGGTCAGGCCTCATGAGACCAGTGATCCGAGCCGGTGCATCCATCGTCGCCGCGCTTCTCGCTGCTGGCGCCGTCTCCTTCCCGGCCGCCGGGCAGGAGGCGACGGACGTCGGGGAACCCCAGGAGCGGGCGGAGGCCTCCGTTCCCCAGGCCCGCTTCCGCATCGTCGCGAACGGGGCCTTCTGGCTCGGCAGCCACCCGAGCTTCACGGAGACTCGGAGCATCGAGGAGTACGCGGAGCAGACGACGATCCGGACGAGCTACGCGACCGGCTCCGCCTTCGGTCCCGACCTCGCGGTCCAGGTCGCCTTCTTTCGCGGCGTGGGCTTGCGGGCGGGCTACTCCCTCGCCAGCCGTGACCAGAGCGGGACCGTCGAGGTCTCGCGCCCGCACCCGCTGTACTTCGATCAGCCGAGAGAGGCCTCGGCCGAGCTGGGCGATCTCAGCTATTCCGAGGGTGCGCTGCACCTCGACGCCGCCTTCGCCCGAACGGCCGGGCACCTCGATTGGACGCTCTTCGCGGGGGTGACGCTCTTCCGCGTCGAGGCGGACCTGCTGGGCGAGCCCACCTTCACCGACGTGTACCCGTACGACGAGCTCGCCCTCGCTTCGATCCCGACGGTGACCGCCGAGGCGAGTCCCGTCGGCTTCAACGTGGGTGGAGGTCTCGACTACCGGTTCGGGCGCTCGGGACACCTCGGCGTGGGGATCCAGCTCCTCTACAGCACCGGCGACGTGGAGCTCCAGGCCACTCCCGAGACCGATACGGTCAGCTTCAAGGCCGGGGGACTGCAGGCCGCCGCCGGGCTGCGCGTCTACTTCTAGCGCGGCGAGGCGGCGAGAGCCGCTCCCCGGACCTGTGAGCCCGGATACCGGTCCCGTAGCCGCACCTGCTTCCCGTGCCCGGCGTCAGGGCAGCTCCACCGTCCGCGCGCCGCGGATTCCGTCCTTGAAGCGCTCCATCTCCTCCGGCGGCATGCGTCGGGCGGGAACCCCGCCCCAGGTCTCGCCGGGGCCCACCCGGGAGCCGGGCAGCAGCACCGAGTGCGGCAGGACCGTCGCGCCCTCCCCGACCTCGACGTCGCCCATGACGGTGGCCCCGAGACCAACGGTGGCGCGCGCACCGATCGTGACCGGCGCCACGACCAGGCTCCCACCTCCGCCCCAGTGGGCGAAGATCCGAACGCTTCCCCCCAGGGCCGCATCGTCGCCCAGAGTGATGAGCTGGGGGTCGGAGATGTACTCCGTGTTGACGAAGGCGTGGCGGCCGATCTTCATTCCCATGGCTCTCAGGAACCAGATGCCGAAGGGTGTGAGCGTCACGAAGGGCAGGAACGTGTAGCGGACGAGGTAGAAGAGCCCGTTGTGGAGCAACCACGGCAACGCGTAGATCGAGTAGTACCCCCCCCTGAACGGCTCGATGCGGGTGGGCAGGACCCAGTTGTAGACGGGGACCACGACCAGGAGCATCAGACCGGCGAGGAAGAAGCACAGCGCGGCGCTCGTCCCGAGGGCGAACCAGTGGAGCGGGCCCGGCAGGGACGCGCTCCAGGCGGACAGGCGCTCGAAACACCACAACGCCGGAGCCAGGGCCAGACCCAGGGCCGTGGACGCCACGGCGTACAGGAGGAGCACGGCCACGAAGTACGATGGCCGGGCAAACCGACGCAGCACCCGGTCGACGCGGTTCTTGGGAGGCGGGTTCTTCGACTGGTCCTCGGCAAAAGGCGCCGGGGCGGCCGCGGGACCGGTCACTGGGATGCGCTCATCTGACGTGGCCCCATTCTAGGCCCGCCCGGGCTTTCGCGGGGTCGTTCACTGCAGGCTCGCGAGCAGGGCGCGCACGGCCGGCGCCTCCGGCGCGTCGGGAGCGAGACGCAGGAAGGTCTGGTAGTCGCCCACCATCCGGGCGACCTGCCGCTTGCGGTGGTAGGCCTGGCCGCGCCAGTAGTACGCGTAGGGAAGGCGCGGGTCGGTCCGGATCACGACGGTGAGCTGCTGGATCGCTTCGTCGAGCTTGCCCTGGGACACCAGGGCCTCCCCGAGCGCGGCCGAGGCCACGGGGTCGGCGGGACTCACCTGGAGCGCCTCCCGGGCCGGCGCCTCGGCGGCGGCGTAGTGCTTCATCTTCACCCGGCTCGCCGCCAGATAGGCGCGGGCCCGCACACCGGAGATGGGTTCGAGGGCGGCCTCGGCTTCCGCGTAGCGTCCCTGCTGGTAGAGGACGACGCCCTGCTCGACCGCGTCTGCCGCGGGCACGGGGGCGGACGCGGGTGCCGGGCCGTGTCGGGAGGGGGAGCTGGCGCAGGCACCCAGCAGCGGCAGCAACACGAGGAGACACCGGTTCGAGGGAGCCATGCGGGGATCCTCCTTCTCAGAAGCGTCCTGGGCCATGGTAGTGGCATTCGGGTCCCTTCGGGTTCGACGTGGGCGGCGGTCTCGGCGACCGCCGTGGGGACCTCGGGACGCTTCGGAGTGGGCATCCAGCGCCTCGACCGCACCGGCGACGCAAGCCTCCAGGCCTGCCCGGAGACCGGCCCCGCCACCTTCACGGCGGAGGGTCCTCGGATAGCCGGGCTGCGTGTCTGCTTCGGCGAGCCGAGGCGGCGCTACAGCCGGGAGTGGGTCCCGTCGCAGTAGGGCGGGTTCCCGGTCCTCTTGCACTGGCACAGGGCCACCCGCTTCTGCTCTTCCAGGACGACCTTCTCCGGGGTGAAGCCGGTCCCGGCGTGGGAGCCATCGCAGAAGGGCTGATTCCCCGACTGGCCGCAACGGCACCAGTAGTAGGTGCCGGGCTCCAGCTCGAGAACGGCGGGGGTCTTCTGGGCGATCTTGGGCTCGGTCATGGCCGTGGCCTCCTGTGCTCTGCTATTATGACTAGATTTTGAGACGGATATGAGCGGCCCCGGGTTCCGGACCGGGCCCGGTGGACACGTCCTTTCACGTCTCGGTGCCGGGCCGGCCCCCGCGTATACCATCTACGGGACGTGCAGCTCACGCCCCAGCTCGACCGTTGGGCTGCGGACGGCCCGTCCCCGGGGGCCGCCCGGGCCCTGCTCGTGATCGCGCGGGATCTCGTGGGCAGCGGTCGGGCCCGGGAGGTCCCTGCCGCCGAGTGGCACCGCTACCTCGACCTCACCCGGCGGTCGGCCTTTCTCCAGGCGCTGCCCGATCGTGAGGCCCGCCACGCCTGGGCCGACACCACGTTCGAGGTGGTCTCGCTCTCGGGCTACACCCTCGAGACGATGCTGTCGCAGCGGGTGGCCGCGCACCCGGACCGGCCGCTCTTCCGCGAGCTGGAGGGACGGGAGGCCCGGGCCTGGAGCTACGAGGAGGTGGCCCGGAGGCTGCGGCTGCTGGCCGGGACCTTCCTCGCCTCCGCGCCCGGGGAGCCGCGCGTGGCCATCCTCGCCGGGAACAGCCTGGACGTGGCGTGCTGCGACCTCGCGTGCCTGACCCACGGGCTCCTGGTGACGCCCCTGAGCCCCCATCTCAACCCCGAGGCCCTGGCCTGGGTCCTCCGCACGCTGGACATCAACCTGGTGGTGACCGAGACCGAGGAGCAGCGGGCCAACCTGGAGGCGGCCCTGGCCGAGGTCGACCGGCCTCCGGGGATCCTGCTGCTCGACCCCGAGGCGCGCCGGCGCCGGGACGGCGAGCATCACCTCGGGGAGGCGGCCTCGCGCCTCGGCGCGGAGGAGGCCGATCGCCTCCTCGCGGCGCGGCCAGGACCGGGACTCCACGACCGGGCAACGGTGATGTTCACGTCCGGAAGCACGGGCATGCCCAAGGGTGTCTGCTTCACCCTGCACAACCTGATCACCAAGCGCTTCGCACGCGCGGCCGCGCTGCCCGAGGTGGGAGAGGACGAGGTCCTGCTGTGCTACCTCCCGCTCTTCCACACCTTCGGTCGCTATCTCGAGATGATGGGCATGCTCTTCTGGGGCGGCACCTACGTCTTCGCCCCGAACCCGTCGCTCGACTCCCTGCTCGCCGGCCTGCGCGAAGTGCGGCCCACCGGACTCGTCAGCATCCCCCACCGCTGGCAGCAGATCCGTGAGCGCGCTCTCGCCGCGATGGCCGCCGGTGACGAGGAGGCGCGGCGCGAGAAGGCCTTTCGGGAGACCGTGGGCGACCGGCTGCGCTGGGGCCTGTCCGCCGCCGGTCGTCTCGAGCCCGCCGCCTTCCGCTTCTTCCAGCGCCACGGGGTCGCGCTCAACAGCGGGTTCGGGATGACCGAGGCCACCGGTGGCATCACCATGACGCCCCCCGGGGAGTACGAGGACGACTCGGTGGGCATCCCCCTTCCCGGCGTCACCGCCCGCCTCAGCGAGCAAGGCGAGCTGCAGGTGCGGGGCCCGTACGTCGCCCGCTACCTCGACGAGCCCGCGGACCCGGCGCGAGAGCACTGGCTGAAGACCGGCGACATCTTCCAGCGGAGGCCCAGCGGGCACTACGAGATCGTCGACCGCATCAAGGACATCTACAAGAACAGCCGCGGCCAGACGGTGGCCCCGGCCGCGGTGGAGCGTCTGATGGACGGAGTGCCCGGGATCCGCCGCACCTTCCTGGTGGGCGACGGGCGCGACGACAACGTGCTCCTCATCGTCCCCGACCGGGACGACCCCGTGCTCTCGGCCTCCCCTTCGCCGGAGAGCACCGACGAGTACTTCCGCCAGATCATCACCACCGCCAACCGGGAGCTGGCCCCCTACGAGCGCGTCGTCGACTTCGCGCTCCTCGACCGCGACTTCGAGGCGGCCCGGGACGAGCTCACGCCCAAGGGCACGCTCCGCCGCAAGGTGATCGAGCAGCACTTCGCGGAGACGATCGACCGGCTCTACCGGAAGAGCTTCGTGGAGATGGAGCACGAGGGCCTCCGTGTCCGTGTCCCCCGCTGGTTCTACCGCGACCTGGGCGTCCTGGAGACGGCCATCGAGCCCCGGGCGGACGGGCTCTTCAACCGGCGCACCGAGGCCCTTCTCCGCCTGGAGCCGGGCCCCGGAGACGAGGGTGCCCTGATCGGAGACCTGGTCTACCGGCTGGATGGCAACGTCGTCGACCTCGGCGTGTTCGCCCGCCAGCCGATGCTGTGGGTCGGAAACCCCTCCCTGGTCACCTTCTGCCCCTGCAAGGAGGGGTGGGACCTGCCCCTCGGCAGGGTGTCTCCCCAGGTGATGCTGCCTCCGCGTCGGGAGGGGCAATCGGTGCCGGAGACCGCGACCCCGACCGGCCTGCGCAGCGCGGCCCTGGGCCGGGTGAACGAGCTGGCCACCGTGGCCCTCTTCGCGGGGTCGGACGAGGCCCTGGGCGCGGTGAGGTCGCTGGAGCAGGCCCTCGCCGACGCCGACGAGCGCCTGGGGCCGTTGATCCGACGGCGCCTCGAGGCCCTGGCCCGGCATCCCGCCCTCGAGGTGCGCTGCCTCGCCTACCAGGTGCTGCTCCTCGACGAGCCGACACCGGACTACGCCCAGGCGTTCCCGGCCTTCCTCCTCTCGGGCCTGCCCTTCCTGAGCGCGGAGAGCATCCACGCGATCGCCCACGCGCGGGTCGAGACCCACCGCCTCGAGGCGCTGCGTCGGCGCCTCGCCCACTACCGGCGGCAGCTCTCTTGGCCAGCCACGGCGCCGGTCCGGAGGGCATTCGAGGACATCTTCACGCTTCTGGGTGACTTCACCCGGGTCCACCCGGAGTTCTACGCCACGGTGCGGGCCGAGCTCGTGAGCTGGGTGCTCCACGACGCCGACCCGGCCCTCGCCGAGCGCGCGGGCGAGCACTTCGACCGGCTGGCGACCTGGTACGAGGGCCAGCTGGCCGAGGAGGCCACGGACGTCCCGGTGGAGCCATGGCGCGGCAAGCTGGTCTACCAGGATCGCCTGACCCCCTCGGAGATCGAGCGCCTCGACGGAGTCCTCGTGGGCACGACCTTCCTCAAGGAGGCGATGCCGCTCGCCTTCGACGGCGCCCGTTTCGACCTCGGCGACGTTCCTCTCGAGGGGATCTGGGTATCGCGAGTGTTCTCGCTCCCGACCCACCGCATGTATCGAGTGAGCGTCAACACGAACGCCGGCGACCACTACGACCTGCTGCTGGTGCTGCGCCGTGAGTTGGACGTGGACAGCGTGCGCCAGTCGATCCGCTGGATGATCGCGCTCCACAGCCAGACCCTCGGCCCCCCGGTCGTGCCCCGCTTCGCCTGCGCGCGATCGGAGCTGGGCGCCTTCTGCATGGCCTGGGTGAGCGACCTGAGCGCGTGGGAGCGCATCCGCGAGTTCGGGGCGCGTCGGGAGGTCGAGTCCCGACCCGGCGCGCGCGACTGGCGCAACCTGTTCGTGCGGGCCCTGTCCGCCTTCTTCACCGGCTGGCTGCACAGCGACCGGCGCATCGTCCCCGGGACCGTGGTCCCCACGAACGTGACCGTCCCCGGACCCGACTACCGGACGGACGTGACCGTGCTCTCCCTGGCGGGCTGGCAGCCCTACGGGGGCCCCCTGTCCCTGGTCCGTCCCATGCACCGCAACTTCTTCCGACGCACCGCCGGCCACTACCCGGAGGCGCGGGAGTATCTTGACGTGGGCTGGATCTTCGAGGGCTGCGTGGAGGCGCTCGGCGTTGAGGAGGCGCGAGGGTTTCTCGGCGCCCTGCAGGAGGAGCTGAACTCCGCACGGCCGACCGGGCTCGAGGCCGATCTGAGGCCGGCCCTCGAGAGGCGCCTCGCCTCCCTGGGGGTGGAGCACTACGTCCCCCTCGCCGTGCGTTGCGCGGTCGAGCGCTACCAGGCCTGGGAGGCGGCCAACGCCGACGCGACCCCCGAGGCCCGGCAGCAGCAGATCGAGGACCTCTACCGACTGTACGACGTCGAGCGCTTCGGGACCGCCGCCCGCTACGTTCTCTATCGTCGAACCTATTTCGCCGGCGCGGCCCAGGCGGTGACCGCGTCCTTCGATCGGCTGCTTCAGGAGATGTTCGAGCGGCCCGGCGTCCGGCCGACGCGAATGCTCGAGCTCCCGGGCCTGCAGGCGACACTCGGCCGCCCCGAGGACCGCCTGGTCCTCAGCCGGCTGGTCTTCCCGGGCGCCGAGCTGTTCCGGCCGCTGGAGGTGACCACGGTGGGCGAGCGCGACCGGGCCCACGCCCGCGTGGTGGTGACGTCGCACCTCACCGACAACAAGCGCCTGGACTATCGCGTCCGCGAGCCGATCGCCCCGAGCGAGATCGGTCGCCTGCTGCGGCTCTTCCTCGGCCTCGGGCTGCCGATCAAGGTCGCCGCGGGACAGCTCTACTACGTCGTGCTGAACCGGGAAGACCAGATCGTGGCCGGCATCTGCTACCGCCAGCCCGAGCCCACGGTGGCCCACCTCGACGGCATCGTGCGCGCGCCCTCCTTGAAGGGACGCGGGCTCAGCTCGAGGCTGCTCGAGGACTTCTGCTCACGCATGTCGACGCGCGGGGTGCGGGTGGTGTCCACCCACTTCGTCTCGCAGGGCTTCTTCGGCGAGCACGGCTTCCGCGTGGACCGCCGCTGGGGTGGCCTGGTGCGCTTCCTGAAGGACCGAACCGCCTGAGCGGGCACCTTCGCCGAGAAGCGCCCACGCGATGGACAGCGGTGTCCCACCGCGACCGGATCGCCCCCGCCGGCAGACTTGCCGTGCGAGGGGGCTCGGGCATGGTTAATATAGATGGCTCCTGATCCGGAGGCGTCCCCTCCGCACGCCGAGGGCGAGCCCCTCGAGGCCCCCGCCGCCGAGCAAAGCCGCCTCGTCGGCAGCCCCCAGGCCCTGGCCGCCCACGATGCCCTGGTCGCCCTCACCAAGGCCGCGCGCAGCTTCACCCTGTACGACCCGGCCAACAAGGTCGTCCGCAAGCTGATCGGCGAGTACCGCGAGAAGACACGGCACGTCCTCGACGCGCTACGGGGCCCTCGTCCTCACCGTTCACCCGTACGAGCTCCTCCTCGGCGAGGAGGTCGTGTACAAGGAGACGGACCGGGAGCGGTCGTTGGCCTTTCGGCTCTTCCGCGACGGGATTCGTCGCGTCCGGTTCGAGCAGGCCACCACCTGGGACGAGCTGGTCCGGCTGCTCCAGATCCTCTCCATTGCCTTCACCGCGATCCGCCAGCAGGAAGACGACCTGGTCACGCTGCTCCGCAAGGCGGGCTTCGACCACATCCGGATCGCCGCCATCGAGGGGTTCCTTCCGGAAGAGGAGCAGACCGAGGCGTCCCTCGCGGCCACGACGCGGCACGCGGGGCACGAGCGCCGCGATCCCCCGGCGCACTGGGACCTGCCGCTGCCTCCGCTGAAGGAGGCCGCGCCTCTCCGGTACCGAACGGTTCCGGAGGAGCTGCTGGAGCGCCTGCGGGCGGAGGAGGCCGCGACGACGGTGGCTCCCGAGGCGGTGCGGGCTGGCGCTGGAGCTGCTTCGCCTGGGCGGCGGGACCGATCTCGAGGCGGAGACCGCGTTCGCCCTCGAGGCCCGGGAGTTCCTGATCGTCGAGGGACGGGCGGACCTCGTCGGTGAGCTGGCGCGTCGGGCCCGCCCGATGCTCGCCGCGGTCCCGGGGGCCGCCGAGGCCTTCGTCGGCGCCCTGCTGGACGCACGCACGCTCGAGGCGCTGGTGGGCGGGCTCCCGCCGGACGCCGAGTCGCTGCCACCGGCCCTGACCGAAGTCCTCGGGGGCGCGAGCGGGGAGGTGGTCGGACGCCTGGTGGACCTCCTGATCGCCGAGGGGAGCGGGCCCCGGGCCCCGCTCCTCCGCCGCCTGGTGGCCCACTCGTGCGGTGTGTCGGCGGACGTCGTGGTCGCCCGGCTCCCGGAGACGGAGGGGGCCTCCCGGGTGGCGCTGATGCAGCTGCTGGTGGAGGTCGACCCGGCGGCGGCGCTGCACGCAGCGATGCAGGCCACCACGTCCGACGACGAGGCGGTGCAGCTCGAGGCCCTGAGGCAGCTCCGGGCCACGGAGCTCACCCCGGAGATCGCGCGCGCCCTGCGTCACCTCGTCGAGTCGCCCCTGGAGAGGGTCCGTCTCTCCGCCCTCCCGGTCATGGCCGAGCGGGGCAAGGCCCGCGTCATGCCCACCCTCCTGGCCCACGCCGAGAAGAGGCAGGCGTCGCTCTCGGCAGCCGAGGCGGCGGCGACGGGCCGGGCCCTCGCGACGTCGTCGCCCCGGGGAGCGCTCGACACCTTCAAGGGGTGGCTCGAGGTGAAGGGCGGCCTGCTCGGGCGAAAGACGCTGGCGGCACCCTCCACGCTGCAGCGGGTGGCTCTCGCCGGGCTGGAGCGCATCGGCGGCGAGGAGGCGGACGCGCTGCTGGATCGTCTCGCCGAGAGGGGAGAGGGGGAGGTGGGCGCGGAGGCGGAGGCGCTGATCGAGCGCCGTCAGGGGCGCGAGAGAGGGTCCCGTGAGTGACACCGCGACCCCGCGAGACCTGGACGACCTGACCCAGGCCCAGGAGGATCTGGCCCGGGCCCTCGGACGGGCCCGGATCGGCGAGGACCGGGCGCTGTTCGACCTGGTGCGGGAGCTGGGCGACCGACTCGCCTACCTGCTCTCGGGCCTCTTGCGCATGACCCGGATGCACTCGCCCGACAATCAGGCCTTCGACCAGCCCGTGGCCGAGGTGCAGCGCACGCTCGTCAGGCTTCACGAGACCCTGGGGCCGATCCACCTGGTGGCCGTCGAGGACCAGGTCTACGTCAACGACATCCGCATCCGGACCGGCGAGAAGGACAGCGCCATCCGGGAGCTGGGCACCGAGCTCGCCCGGCACAACGTGGGTGAGGTCACCTTCCACGAGCCCCTCGACGACGCGGGCATCCGCGGCCTGGTCGGCGCCCTCGGCGCGGAGCCCGCGGCGGAGCTGCCCCGCACCGCGCTCACCCGGACCCTGGAGGCCCGGGGGGTGAGCGGCCTGGAGCTCCACGGGCGGTTCCGCTTCCGGATGGCGGGCGGGGCCGCGGAGGACATCGCGGACCGGCAAGACCTCGTCCCCCGCGCCCTGGCCGCCGTCGACGAGGGGTACCAGAACCTCTTCGCCGGACGGATGCCCAACCCACTGCCGCTGCGACGCCTCGTCACCGAGCTGCTGGAGGCGGACCTGGGGGCCGAGGAGCTGTGGGTCGATCCCCCGGAGGCCCCCTCCCTGGCCCGGCACGTGTTCCACGTGGCCCACCTCTCGCTCCTCATCGGCCGTGCCGCTGGCCTCCCGCAGGAGGTGATGCAGGACCTCGGGGTGGCGGCGCTGTACCACGACTGCGGGTACGCGGCCGCGGGACAGGGCACGGCGGCACCGGAGGTCGCCTTCGCGGCCCATCCCATGGCGGGAGCGCGCCTGCTGATGCGCCAGCGCGGCTTTCACGAGGCCAAGACACGCCGCGTCCTGGTGGCCCTGCAGCACCATCAGGACGCGAACGCGAAGCCACGGCCCGGCCTCTTCGGCCGGATCGTGCGGATCGCCGAGGACTACGACACGCTGTCCCGACGGAGCGGACGACTCTCTCCCACGATGGCGCTGGCGGTGATGCTGAAGGCGGCGGGCACCTTCTACGACACCGTCCTCCTGCAGCTCTTCATCAACGCCCTCGGCGCCTACCCGCCGGGGACCCTCCTGCGGCTCGAGGATGGGACGGTGGTGCGCGTCGCCACGCCGGCCCGCGGCCCCGAGACCTTCGCCAAGCCGCTGGCGCGCCCCGTCCGCCGGAGCGATGGCTCCCCCGCCCCTCGGGACGCACCGCTCCTCGACCTGAGAGACGCGGGGAAGCTGACCCTGGTCCAGCCGCAGACCTGAGCCCGAGAGGGGGTGACGATCCTCCCGATCACCGGCGACCGAGCGACCGCGCCCGGATGCTGTCGAGGAGGACGGCCACGAAGATCACGGTGGCCATGACCATCGGGTAGAGGTAGGGGTCGGCGTTCACGATCACCAGGCCGTTCTCCACGGTCTGCATGAGGAGGGCGCCGAGAAGGACCCCGGGGAGCACTCCGCCCCGGCCGCCGAAGAGGCTCACGCCGCCCAGCACCGCGGCGGAGATGGCGGCGAACTCGCGGTCGCGCCCGAAGCTCGGAGACACCGCGCCGAGCTGGGCCACCGCCACCGCTCCCCCGAGAGCGGCGAGGAGACCGCAGAGAGCGTACGCGGACAGGAGGAGGCGCCTCACCGGCAACCCGGCCCGGCGCGCCGCCTCCGGGTCCGCGCCCACCGCGTATAGGTGGCGGCCGAAGGCCGTCCGCTGCAGGGTGAGGTGGGCAGCGAGAAGCACGAGGGCGAGCACCACCACCGGCACCGGCACCCCGGCCAGGCGGGCGGAGCCGACGGCGAGCAGGGAGTCCGGCAGGTTGAGGGCGCGGGTCTCGGTGAGCCAGAGGGCGAAGCCGCGACCGATGTAGAGGGTCGAGAGGGTGACCACGAAGGGCTTGATCCCGAGACGGGTGACGGCGAGGCCGTTGAGGGCCCCGCCGGCGAGCCCGGCCACGACCACGACCGCCAAGGCGACGGGCAGCGACCAGCCCCCGACCACCAGCTTCCCGGCCAGCGCCGCGGAGACGAACATCAGCGCGCCCACCGAGAGGTCGATGCCGGCGGTGAGGAGAACGAACGTCATCCCGGTGGCCAGGATGCCCAGCGAGGCCGACTGGACGGCGATGTTGACGAGATTCGGGACCTCGAGGAAGCGGGGGAGAGAACAGAGAAGCCGCCCATGACCGCGACGAGCAGTCCGAGCGCGGGCCAGCGGGTCAGGAAGCGGGTCACTGCCCCTCCTCCCCCGCCACGGCCACGCTGCCCCCGAGGGCGGCGGTGAGGATGCGCTCCTGGTCGAACTCCTCCCGTGCGAGCTCGGCGGCGAGGGTGCCCTGGCGCATCACGAGGATCCGGTCGGCGAGGCCGAGCAGCTCCTCGATCTCCGAGGACGCGAGCAGGACGGCGGTGCCGGCGTCGGCCAGATCGCTCACCAGCTGGTAGACCTGCTGCTTCGCGCCCACGTCGACCCCTCGTGTGGGCTCGTCGAGGAGCACGACCGAGGGACGCGTCAGCAGCCACTTGCCCAGCACCACCTTCTGCTGGTTGCCCCCGGACAGCGTCGCCGCGGGACGAGCGAATCCCCCCGTCGTCTCGAGCCTCACCGCGTCGGCCTGGGCGGCGAGGGCCTGCGCCAGGCGGCGGCGGTCGATCCACCCCCCCCGGTGGGCGTAGGCGCCCAGGGAGGCGAGGGAGAGGTTGTCGGCCACCGAGGCCTCGAGGAGAAGCCCGTCGTCGCGCCGGTCCTCGGTGACGAGGGCGAGCCCGCGGGCCACCGCCTCCCGGGGTGAGTGACTCTGGAGCGGGACGCCGTGGACGCTCACCCGGCCCGCCTGGATCCGGTCGAGGCCGAAGAGGCACCGGAGGACCTCGGTGCGTCCGGCCCCCATGAGACCGGACAGGCCCACGACCTCGCCTCGCCGGACGGTGAAGGTCAGGTCGCGGAAGGCCCCGCGGCGCGCGAGGCCGGAGACCTCGAGCGCCGGCGCCCCGGGGCTTCGACCGGACCGCGGCGGGAACACGGTGTCGAGGGTGCGCCCCACCATGTGCCGGATCAGCGCCGGCTCGTCGAACTCGGTGGCCAGTCCCGAGGCCACGACCGCGCCGTCGCGGAGCACCAGGACGTCGTCGGCCTGGCGCAGGACGTCGCCGAGGGCGTGGGAGATGTAGATGAGGCCGCGCCCTTCCGCCTTGAGGCGGGCGAGGAGCGCGAAGAGCCGCTCGATCTCCGCGGACGCGAGAGACGTCGTGGGCTCGTCCAGGATCACCACGCGGGCGTCGGCGGCCACGGCGCGGGCGATCTCCACGAGCTGGCGCTCGCCGGCGGCGAGCGCGGACACCGGGGTCCAGGGCGAGGCGGCCAGGCCCACTGCGGCCAGGACGTCGTTCGTCCGAGTTGCGAGCCATCTGCGGTCGAGGAACGGTGAGAGCCGGCGGCGGGGGAGCCTCGCCAGGAAGATGTTCTCGGCGATGCTGAGGTTGGAGTGGAGGTTCAGCTCCTGGTGGATGAAGGCGATCCCCCGAGCCGCGGCCTCCGCCGGGGTGCGCGGCCGGAACTCCCCACCCCCGAGGCGCATGCGGCCGGCCTCCGGGGCCAGCACCCCGCCCAGCACGTTCATGAGCGTCGACTTGCCCGCCCCGTTCTCACCCACGAGGCCGAGGACGCGCCCCGCTTCGAGCGCGAAGCCCACGTCGCGCAGCACCGGAACCCCGCCGAAGCTCCTGCCGATGCCCTGCACCTCGAGGAGCAGGGGGCCCCGAGGGCGGTCGGACGGGATCACCGGGCCCCCTCCAGGCGCTCGCGGGCGGCGTCGACGAGCGCCGCGGCCAGGATCACCGTCCCCTTCACCATGAGGACGGTGAAGCTCGAGAGCCCCATGAGGTTCAGGCCATTGTCGAGGAGGGTGATGAACAGCGCCCCGTAGACGGTCCCGAGGACGCTCCCCCGCCCGCCGAAGAGGCTCGTGCCCCCGATGACCACGGCCCCGATGACGTCGAGGAGGATCCGCTGGCCCAGGACGGGCGAGCCGGTCTCGAGACGCGCGGTGTAGAGAACCGAGGCCACCGCCGCGCACCCGGCGCAGGCCACGTAGGCGAGGAGGACGACGCGCTCCACCGGCACCCCGGAAACCCGGGCGGTGCGGGCATTGCCGCCCACGGCGAAGAGCCAGCGGCCGAGGACGGTACGGGTCAGGAGGAGGTGGGCCCCGAGGGCGAGCGGGCCCACCACGAGCAGGGCGGTGGGGACCGGTCCGAGGGTGCCCGCCCCCAGGAGGCGGAACCCCTCGGGGAGGCCGGTGATGTTGGCCGAGCGCGTGAGCCAGATGGCGAACCCGCTCGCGAAGATCATGACCGCCAGGGTGGCGAGGAACGGCGGCATGCGCAGGCGGGCCACCGAGAGGCCGTTGACCGCACCGACCGCCAGGCCGGTGGCCAGCATCGCTGCGACCGCCCCCGGGACGGCGAGCGGGCTTCCGGCCAGGAGGCCGCCGTCCCCGGTCATCACCCGCGCCCCGAGCACGCTGGCCAGGGCCACGACCGCGGTCACCGAGAGGTCGATCCCCCCGGTGATGAGCACCAGGGTCTGCCCCACCGCCACCGCGAGCAGGGGCAGCAGGCTCGAGAACACGTTGCGGAGGTTGGCCGCCGACGAGAACCCGGGGACCACCGGCCCGAGCACCGCCACCAGGACGACGCAGAGGAGGGCGACCCAGTGCCCGGCGAGGAGCGCTCGGATGCGGCTCACGCCCCTCCGCCCGAGGCCTGCGGCGCCGCCCGGGCGCCCCACATCCGGTCCTTCACCTGCTCGCGGTTCCCGGCGTGGATCACGAACCCCTCGTCGAGGATGACCGCGGGCACGTCCACTCCCGCCTCCAGGTCGGCGAGGGCCTGCACCGCCGCCTTCGACTCGAAGAAGACGTCCTGGACGCCGGTGGCGTCGAGGTAGCCGTCGACGAGCATGCGCCAGGCGGTGGCGTCGCCGTCGAAGCCCCCGAGGATCACGTGCCCCTCCTCCCCGGCCTTGTGGTACCTCCCCGCCGACTTCAGGGCGGAGACGATCGAGGGCAGCATGAAGTCGGAGGACGTGAAGACGAGACCCAGGTCCGGGTGGGCCTGGAGGGCGTTGGTCACCCCGGCCAGGGCCTTCTCCTGGTTCCACTCCGTGGGGATGCGGGACACGACCTCCACCGCGTCCTCGCAGGCGGCCATGGCCTCGTCGAACCCGTCCCGGCGATGGATGGCGTTCTGGTCGCCCAGGTCGCCGACCAGGATGGCGGCCTTCTTCCGCACACCGCTCTCCCGGGCCCGCTCGCACAGGTACTCGGCGGTGGCCCGGGCGATGGCCAGGTTGTCGGCGACCACCGCCACCGAGCGTGCGCTCGACGGATCGGCCGGACGATTGAAGAGGACGATGGGGATGCCGGCGTCGTTGGCCGCCCGGATCGCCGGGATGACGCTCTGGGCGTCCTTCGGGACCACGATGATCCCGTCGACCCCGCGGGCGATGAAGCCCCTCACCTGCTCGAGCTGCTTGTTGGCGTCGCCGTCGGCGATCGCCTCGAGCATGGTCATCTCACGGGAGCCCAGCTCGGTCCGGATGGCATCGATGGCCGCCACCCAGAACTCGGTCTGGAGGGTCTCGAAGGCCACCCCCACGGTTCCCCCGCCCTCGCCCCCGGAATCCGGGGCCGCGCAGGAGACCGCGCTCGCGGCCACCAGCGTCAGCAGGAGTCCCCAGGCTCTCAGGCTCGTCATGGCGTGACCCTCCCGGCGTGGGCGGACGTTACCAGCGGCGCCGGGAGCGGTCAACGCGATCAACCCTCTCCACCCGGGGGGCGGGGGTTCGAGGTAGTACCCATGACCTAGGGGCGTATCGTGCGCCGCCGGGGGCCGTGAGGGTATGATTCGCCGCCAAGACTAGGAGGTAGAGCGTGCACAGCATCGTCAACTGGCTCTGGGTCTTCGGTGTCCTCGCACTCCTGTTCGCCTGGTACAAGACGCTGTACGTCAACCGCCAGGACGCGGGCACCGAACGCATGGCCGAGATCTCATCCTACATTCGAGAGGGCGCGATCGCGTTCCTGAAGCGGGAGTACTCCGTTCTCGCCGTCTTCGCCGTCGCCGTCGCCATACTGCTCTTCGTCGCCAACTACCAGAACGGCACCCAGCTCGTCGGCGTGTCCTTCCTGGTGGGCGCGGCGTGCTCCGGCCTGGCCGGCGTGTTCGGGATGCGCGTGGCCACCCGCGCCAACGTGCGGACCGCCGCCGCGGCGCGGGACTCGCTCGCCTCCGCCCTGAACGTCGCCTTCTCAGGCGGGTCGGTCATGGGCATGTCGGTGGTCGGCCTGGGCGTCATCGGGCTCTCCGTTCTCTTCGTGATCTACTCCAATCTCTTCGGCACCGAGCTCGACGTGATGCAGAACGGCGTTCTCCAGGTGCTCTCCGGGTTCAGTCTCGGGGCCTCCTCCATCGCGCTGTTCGCCCGCGTCGGCGGCGGTATCTACACGAAGTCGGCGGACGTCGGCGCCGATCTCGTGGGCAAGGTCGAGGCGGGCATCCCCGAGGACGACCCCCGCAACCCCGCGGTCATCGCCGACCTCGTGGGCGACAACGTGGGTGACGTCTGCGGCATGGGGGCCGACCTGTTCGAGTCCTACGTGGGCGCCATCATCGGGGGCATGGTCCTCGGGCTTCCGTTCGCGGCCACCCTGGGCAACGTCGAGAACCCCCTGAACTACGTCATCCTGCCGCTCGTGATCGCCGCCTTCGGCATCCTGTGCTCCATCGCCGGCACTTTCGCCGTCCGGACGAGGGAGGGTGGAGATCCCCAGACCGCCCTGAACATCGGCACCCTGGGGGCGGCGGTGGTGATGCTCGTCGTCGCCCTTCCCGTCATCCGGTGGCTGTGCCCCGAGGCCTGGGGAGGACTCTACGGCGCGATGATCATCGGGCTGGCGCTCGGGGTGGCGATCGGGTTCATCACCGAGTACTACACCGCGGAGTCCGGAAGGCCGGCCCAGCGGGTCGCGGCGGCGTCCCAGACCGGCGCCGCCACGAACATCATCGCCGGGCTCGCCCTGGGGATGCGGTCCACGGGCTGGCCGCTCCTCCTCCTGGCCCTCGCCATCGTGGGGACCTACCATCTGGCCGGGCTGTACGGCATCGCCCTCGCCGGCCTCGGCATGCTGGCCACGGTCGGCATCCAGCTCGCGGTGGACGCCTACGGCCCCATCGCCGACAACTCCGGCGGCATCGCCGAGATGGCCGGGCTCCCCCCCGAGGTCCGGCAGCGGACGGACAAGCTGGACGCGGTGGGCAACACCACCGCCGCCATCGGCAAGGGCTTCGCCATCGGGTCGGCGGCGCTCGCGGCCATGGCCCTCATGGCGGCCTTCCGGCAGCAGGCCGACCTGCGGCCGGAGGACGTCTCCGTCCTCAACCCCCTGGTCCTGGCCGGGCTGCTCATCGGCGGCACCGTCCCGTTCATCTTCTCCTCGATCGCCATGGAGGCCGTGGGCAAGGCGGCCTTCGACATGATCGAGGAGGTCCGCCGGCAGTTCCGGGAGATCAAGGGGCTGCTGGACGGGACCGAGGGCGTCAAGGCCGACTACGCCCGCTGCGTGGACATCGCCACCGCCGCCGCCCTCCGTAAGATGATCGTCCCCGGTCTCATGGCGGTCCTGATCCCGGTGATTGCCGGGTTCATCGACAAGAACTTCCTGGCCGGGGTCCTGGCCGGAACCATCGTCACCGGGGTGCTCATGGCGATCTTCCAGGCCAACGCCGGCGGCGCCTGGGACAACGCCAAGAAGCACATCGAGGCCGGCGCCTTCGGCGGCAAGGGGAGCAGCGCCCACAAGGCCGCGGTCGTGGGCGACACCGTGGGCGACCCCTTCAAGGACACCTCCGGTCCCAGCCTGAACATCCTCATCAAGCTGATGTCGGTGGTCTCGCTGGTGATCGCCCCGCTCATCCGGTAGCCGTCCGGGGTCCGGCTCGATCCCGGGCCGGGCCCCGCCTCGGCGCCTCGGCGGGGAATCCTTGACTTTCGGTTTTTGTTCGCCTATCCTCCCTGACGCTCGGGCCACCCTTGCAGGGCGGTCCGGTGGACAAGCAGGAAGGAGGCGCTCATGAAGCTCGCCGACGTCGTGCGCCAGGATGCCGAGATCGTGTACGGCGCGACCGAGGCCCTGTTCCGACGCGTGCCGGCCGACGCCCTGGGATGGAAGCCCCCGAGCGGCACCAACTGGATGAGTGTCGCCCAGCTCCTGATGCATTGCACCAACGCGTGCGGGATGGGCATCAAGGGGTTTCTGACCGGAGACTGGGGGCTCCCGGAGGGCGTGCGCTTCGAGGACATCAAGCCGGAGGAGATGCTGCCCCCGGCCTCGAAGATGCCCGCCGTCGAGAGCGTCGAGGAGGCCCTGCGGCTGCTCGGCGAAGACCGGGATCTCGCCCGACGGCAGCTGGAGGGGGTCGACGACGCGAGGCTCCTCGGCGAGCGCTCCCCCGCGCCCTGGGGCGGCCCCGAGGTGACCCTCTTCCAGCACCTGGAGAGCATGGTCGTCCATCTGGGCCAGCACAAGGGTCAGCTCTTCTACTACCTCAAGCTGATGGGCCAGGACGTCGACACGTCGGACCTCTGGGGGATGTAGGGGCCTGCCCGCTCGGCCCCGGCCCGGAGTGGGTCGGTCGCGTGGAAGCGGTGAACCTCCTGGCGAGACGCCCCCCCGAACCGCAGATCGGCCCGGAATAGCCGCGGTTCAACCTTCGAGACCCGCCGTTCAGCATTCAAGACCCGCCGTTCGTGGGGAAGAGCCGCCGCGACCGACGGTCTCTGCAGATGCGATACACTCCGCGCCATGTTCAGAGCCAGCCGACGCCGGTTCATCGGGGCGTCCGCCACAACCGCGGCCGCGCTCGCCCTCACCCGCCGCTCTCTCGCACAGGACCCCCTCGCTGCGATCCGCGACGAGGTTCGAAGAAGCCACGACGAGGGCGTGGGGCGGCTGCAGGACTGGGTCGGACTCCCCTCCATCGCCGCCGAGAATCGGGCGATGAACGAAGGCTGCGAGTACATGATGGAGCTCGCACGCGACGCCGGCTTCGAGAACGTGACCCGGGTGGACACGAAGGGCCACCCCAGCGTCTTTGCCACCCTCGACGCGGGAGCCCCGCGCACGGTGGGCCTCTACTTCATGTCGGACGTGAAGCAGGCCGACCCCGCCGAGTGGTCCTCGCCGCCGTTCGAGGCGCGGATCGTGGACAAGCCGGGCCTCGGCAGGGTCGTCATGGGCCGCGGCGCGGTGAACCAGAAGGGGCCCGAGGCCGCGCTGCTCACCGCCCTCCACGCAATCCGGGGGGCGGGGGGGAAGGTGCCCGTCAACCTCGTCCTCATCGCCGAGAGCGAGGAAGAGATCGGCTCGCCGAACTTCCGCGATGCGGTGCTGAAGCCCGAGGTGAAGGCGGCGCTGTCGAAGTGCATGGGGATCTTCATGCCCAGCGCCGAGCAGGACCCGGACGGGGGCGTGACCCTCTCGCTGGGCGCCAAGGGGGTGGTGGAGCTGGAGCTCGTGGCCAGCGGCGAGAGGTGGGGAAGGGGACCGAAGAAGGACGTCCACTCCGCCAACCGGGCCTGGCTGGACAGCCCCGCGTTTCATCTGGTGCAGGCCCTCAACACGCTGGTCACCGCCGACGGCGATCCGGCCATCGACGGCTTCGCTGATCGTGCCCGTCCGGTGTCGGCGCAGGAGAAGGCCATGCTCGACGAGGCGGTGAAGCGCCGGAGCGAGGCCACGTACAAGAAGATGCTGTCCGCGGAGCGCTGGGCAGACGATCTTCCCTTCCGGCCGGCGCTGGAGCGGCTGATGTCCGTCCCGACGGTGAACATCGAGGGCCTCGTGGCCGGCCACACCGGACCGGGGGGCAAGACCATGCTCCCGACCCGCGCGGTGGCCAAGCTGGACCTGCGTCTGGTCCCGGACATGACCTACGACGGCGCCATCCGCGCGCTCCGCGCGCACCTCGATGCGCGCGGGTTCGAGGACGTGGAGGTGAACCCGAGCGGTGGCTACAATCCCACGAGCACCTCCCCCGACGCCGCCGTGATCCGCGCCCAGGTGGCGGTCTACGAGCGCCTCGGGCTGGACCCCCTCCTCTGGCCACGGAGCGCCGGCTCGTACCCGGGCTGCGTCTTCACGGACGAGCCTCTCGGGCTTCCCTCGGGCCACTTCGGGCTCGGGCACGGCAGTGGGGCCCACGCTCCCGACGAGTACTTCGTCGTCGAGTCGACGAACCCGAAGGTCGCGGGGTGGGACGGTGCCGTGATGTCGTACGTCGAGTACCTGCACGAGCTGGCCACGATCGCTTGAGAGGGCCAGAGCGAGAGTCGGGGGAGGCGATTCGTCTCCGGATCGAGAATCGAGGAGGTCGGCATGACTGCGAACTCGGGTGACTCCCTGTCGCGCCGGGAGTTCAACAAGACGGTGGTCGCGGCGGGCGTGGGCCTCGCCCTTCCCACACCTGGCGTCTTCGCCGCAGGCTCGGACACCATCCGGGTGGCCATGGTCGGCTGCGGCGACCGTGGCACCGTCGACGCCGTCAACTGCCTGAAGTCGGCACCCGGCGTGGAGCTCGTCGCGGTCGCCGACCTGTTCCAGGACAAGGTCGACGCGTCCCTGGCCAAGCTGCGCCAGGAGGTCCCGGACCAGGTCAAGGTCACCCCCGAGCGGGTCTTCCTCGGGTTCGACGCCTACGAGCAGGTCCTCGCCCAGGACGACGTGAACCTGGTCATGCTCCTGACGCCGCCGGGCTTCCGCCCCCAGATGGTCGCCGCCGCCGTCGAGGCGGGAAAGCACCTCTTCGCCGAGAAGCCGGGGGCCGTCGACCCGGTGGGCGTGCGCACGCTGATCGAGGCCTCGGAGAGGGCCTCCCAGAAGGGCGTGTCCCTGGTCGTGGGCACCCAGCAGCGGTACGCGCCGCAGTACCTCGAGCTCATCCAGAGAATCCGGGACGGCCAGATCGGAGAGCTGACCCACCTGGAGGCGCTCTGGATCGGCGACATGGAGCTCTGGCACTACCACGACCGCCAGCCGTCGTGGAGCGACATGGAGTGGCAGGTGCGCTGCTGGCCGCTGTTCACCTGGCTGTCCGGGGACCACTACGTCGAGCAGCTCGTCCACAACCTCGACGTGGTGAACTGGGCGGCGGACGCAACCCCGGTGGTCTGCCAGGGCCTCGGCGGCCGGCAGGTCCGCACCGGGCCGGAGTTCGGCAACATCTTCGACCACTTCGCGGTGCGGTACGAGTACGAGAACGGGCTGACCATGTTCGCGATGGCGACGCAGCAGCGCGGGATCTCCACCCGCGTCGGCAACGTCATCCACGGCACCCGTGGGACCGCCCAGGTGGACCGCGCCTCGGCCACCATCACGGGGGACAAGCCGTGGGAGTTCGACGGCGAGGGCTCGAGCGGCGACCTGGAGATGTACGCCGCGCTCATCCGTGGCATCCGCGAGGGGCGGCCGCTCAACGAGGGCGTGCGGCTGGCCGAGGCCACGATGACGGGCGTGATGGGGCGCATGAGCGCCTACACCGGTCGCGCCCTGAAGTGGGACTGGGCGATGAAGGCCTCGAAGCTCGATCTCCGCCCTCCGGCGTACGAGATGGGTCCTCTGCCCGTCGCTCCGGTGGCCATGCCGGGGAGGACCCCGCTCGTCTGAACCCGGTCCGGTCCGCGCCTAGGGAATCTCCTGCACCACGCGCAGGCCGACGTGGTGCAGCTGGTGGGACCGCGGGATGCCAGTCCGGGCCGCGCAGCGCACGGCCGGGGCGAAGCTGCGCCAGGCGCCGCCGCGCACCACCCGGGAGCTCCCCTCGGCAGGCCCCTTGGGGTCCGTGTCTTCCTCGGCTGCCGGGTAGGGCCCGTACGCGTCCCGGGTCCACTCGGCCACGTTGCCGAGCATGTCGTAGAGGCCCCAGGCGTTCGGGCGCTTCAACCCCACCGGGTGCGTCGCCCCCTCGCTGTTGTCGGCGAACCAGGCCACGGTGGGACGGTCCGCCGTCGCCACCGGCTCGGCGGCCCCCGCCCGGCAGGCGTACTCCCACTCCGCCTCGGTGGCCAGGCGGTAGGCGACGCCCTCCTTCTCCGAGAGGCGGGAGCAGAACTCCTGCCCGTCGTTCCACGAGACCGAGGTCACGGGGAGATCCTCTCCCCGGTTCTGGCTGCGGTTCGAGGGCATGAGGGCGACCCACTGACGCTGGGTGACCTCGGTCGCGGCCATGCGGAACGGTCGGCTCAGCCTGATCTGGCGCGGGAGCTCCTCCTCCTGTCGGAGGGGCTCGCGCGGGAGGCTCCCCATCCGGAACGTCCCCGGTGGCACGAGGACCATCCTCATCCCCAGGGAGTTGACCACGACGTCAGCGATCACCGCAGACTCCGTCGCCTGGCCGTGCCCCGGCTCGATCAACAGGGTCAGGAGGACGAGCCTCTGCAGCGACACCGTCCGGCCCGCCGCCATCAGCTCCGCAGCCCGGCGAGATCGGCCCGGAGCTCCTCGCCCGCCTCCATCATCTCCTCCCAGGACACCCGCTCCCGGCGCCAGGCCGCGGTGCGCCCCAGGACGGTCGTCAGGTTGCTGCGCACGCTCGGGGCCACGGTGGGATTGCTCCAGTCGCCCCGGGTGATGCTGTCGTGGAAGGCGGCGACGTTGCGGACCCCACCGTGCAGGTACAGGTTTTCCACCGTGCCCCCCTTGTAGGGCAGGCGTCCGCGAATGGAGACCTCGCCGAAGTAGTGCGTGTCGAGGGTCCCGTCGGTGCCGAACATGCGGCAGCCGATGTCGTCCGACCCGCTGCCGAGCTGCTTCGAGCAAAATGTCACGAGGACGTCTCCGGGGAAGGTGAAGCTCACCGAGAAGTGGTCCCAGCAGTCTCCGGCGGTGCGGCCCTTCTGCCCCCCGTCCCCCACCGCGTGCAGCGGGGCGGCGTCGAGCACCCAGGTCGCGACGTCTAGGGCGTGGATGTTCTGCTCGGTGATGACGCCCCCGGAGAGGGCGCGGTCCAGCGCCCAGGCCCGCAGCCGCGCCTCCGGGTCGCCGGGGCTCTCCTCGAGCCACTTCGCCTGCTGGTCCCAGAACCAATCGCAGAAGTAGGTCGCCTCGCCGCAGACGATGCGGCCGATGTCGCCGTACTGCGCGCGCTTGATCGCTTCCTGGTAGAAGGGATCGGTGCGGGTCTGGAAGTCCACCAGGAAGCACCGCTCCTTCTCCGCGGCCCGGCGTCCCGCCTCCTCCACCGTGCGGCACCCGGGCACGTCCACCGCCACCGGCTTCGCGAGATACACGTGCTTGCCGGCCTCCACCGCGTCGCTCGCCTGCCGGGGATGGAAGAAGGGCGGGCTCTCGATCACCACGGCGTCCACGTCGCCGTCCAGGACCCGGCGGTAGCCCTCGAGCCCGGTGTGGCGCCTCTCGGCGGGGACCTCGAACTTCGCCCCGAACTCGTCGACGCGGTCCTGGAAGTAGTCCGCGGCGGCCCGGATCTCGTAGCCCCCGTGCTTCACGAAGAGGTCGGCGATCCACGTCCCCCGGCCACCGCACCCGATGAACCCCAGGGTCAGCCGGGAGTTGGCCTGCGCGCCCCGCGCCACCCGGGGCCCGACCAAAAGGGGCCCGCCGATCGCGGCGGCGGTGGCCAGGAACTCGCGGCGACTCGGTGTGGAGTCTCTGGGGAGCCGGGGATCACGAGGGGTGTCGGACTGGTGGCGCATGGGAATGCCTCCGTTCCTCCGCGCGGACCTCACGCGGGATGGCCTCGACAAGGGAGCGCGGGCCGGGCGGGAAGATATCACGGGTTCGAGGCACGGCCGTGGGATGGGCCGCGACCTTCGAGGACGAGAGGCCCCGGGGCCCGCTCATGCTCCATGGCGACCACGGCCCCGTCGCCTACCGCAACGTGGTCGTCCGGCCGCTCGAGGCGCCCTGACACCGGCTCGAGGCCGCCGGCCGGGTTCAGGCGCCCGGCGACGGCGGCAGGGTGACCACCGAGCCCGATGCCGCCGACTCGTAGGCGGCGAAGACCAGGCGCAGCGTCTCGTAGTTGTCCGCGGCCGTGGTCTCGGCCTCGCCCTCGCCCCGCAGGGCGGCGAGGAGGTTGGCGTTGCAGGGGACCCCGCTGGCGTGGACGACGTCGTAGCGGGGATCCGCCCACTCGTACCGCGGGGGTGGCACACGGCGAGAGAGCGTGCCTTCGGTGGTCGTCGTCCTCAGCCAGTAGTCGGGCCCCAGCTCCACCGAGCCCCGGTCCCCCTCGGCGAAGACGAAGGTCTCGGGGAAGCGCTCGCGCTCCAGCGGCGTCCCGGCGTAGCCGAGGCTCACGACGACGCTCGCCCCCGCTCGCGTTCGCAGGAGAAGGGTGGCCACGTCCTCCCCCGCGATTTCGGCGTGGACCTGCCCGGTGTGGCAGACGAGGCTCTCCATGTCTCCGAAGAGGAAGCGGGCCACGTCGAGGACGTGGGTGCCGACGTCGGTGAGGATGAACTGCTCCAGGGTGCGGAGGAAGGGCTGGTTGGCGAACACGTCGAAGCCCGACACCATCTCGATCCGGGCTCGGAAGACGGCCCCCACCCTCCCCGCGTCCAGCACCGCCTTCAGGGCCCGGATGGGGACCTGCCAGCGGAAGTTCTCGTGCACGTAGAGCGCGGTGCCCGCGCGCTGGCAGGCCTCGATCATCCGCTCGGCGCCCTGCAGGCTCTCGGCCAGGGGCTTCTGGCAGATCACCGCCGGCACGCGCCCGGCAGCGAGGGTGACGAACCGCTCGTGGGTTCCGGGATCGGTGATGATGTCGGCGAAGTCGAGATCCTCGCTCCGCAGGAGCTCCTCGGCGTCATCGTAGACGGCGGGGACTCCCATCTCGCGGGCCAGGGCCTCGGCCTTGCTCCGCGTGCGGTTGTAGAGGGCCACGCACTCCGCGCCCCCGACCTCACGCCACGCCGAGAGCTGGAAGCGCGCCCAGAACCCGGTCCCGAAGGCGGCGAACCTCAGCGGCCTCACGGGCCGTCCACCTCCGCGTCGAGAGCGAGGATGCCGTGTCCCCCGAGCCGGAGGGCGTGGCCGTCCCGGGCCGCGGTCAACCTCTGGCCCGTGGCCTCCTCGGGGACCCGGACCGTGCCGACCTCTCCCGTCCCCGGGCGCAGTTCCCGCCGCCACGCCTCCGGCGGCAGACCGGTCACCACGACGTCCTGCGGGCGAGGGGTGGCGTTGAAGACGTAGACCCGCAGGAGGTGTTTCGATCGCACGGCGAGGGTGAGACAGCGTCGGCGGTCGTCAGCCTCGGTGTGGACCACGCGGGCCGCGCGAGACCCGCCCGCCAGAGCCCCCAGCTCGGCGAGGAGCTGGCCCACCGGGAGCAAGCGACCGTCGTCCATGACCCCGCCCGGTCCCTGGACCTCGAAGAGGGTCAGCCGCCGGACGCCGGCCGCGGAGGCCGCCGCCACGAGTCCCAGGGTCCAGCCCGCCCCGAAGAAGGTGCGCTGGCGGGGATCCGTCCCCGGGCGGCGGACCAGGGTGACGGGCGAGAGCGCGAGCGGTGTGTCCCCCGCGAACTCCCGCGCGGTCTCCGCCATCCACCCGAGGCTGGCGGTGTTCTCGACCATGGTCGCGTCATCGAAAGCGTGGACCTGGGGGACGAGCGAGAAGCTCACGAGATCCAGGCCTTCGGCCGCGGCGCGCTGTCGGTTCAGGTCGGCGAAGAAGCGGTCGGTGCCTCCGCCGAGAAGCGGGGCGGCGCCGCCGACGGTCAGCCTCTCCCGGGCGCGAGCCGCCAGCTCGGGCGTGGTCGTACGGGTGGCCGCGTCGAAGAGGAGCCAGGCGTCGACCGGAGCGCTCGTGGTCTGCGCGGCATCCGCCAGCTCGGCCAGCTCGACCGTCGCCCTCTCGGCGGTGACGAAGGCCGCGACCTCGAGGCGTGTCCCGCACGCCTGCGCGAGCGCGGCGGCCCGGCCGAGCGCCGCGCGCCACCCTCCCTCCGAGGGCCGCACGTCGACGCGCAGGTGGGAGGGCGCCAGCGCTCGCAGCCGGGAGGTCGCCTCCGGCGAGACCGGCGAGGCGCCCAGGCCCAGCCCCAGGCGGAGCCAGGGGCGGGAGACCTTGTCGTCGACGACGACCCGGACCAGGTCGTCCGAGAGCCACCCCCCGCGACCCTTCGCGGCCCTTCCCTCTGCCCCGTGCAGGGTGAGCTCCACCGACTGCCGGATCCGCTCGCCCTCGCGGACCTCCACCGGCAGCGGCAGGGCCAGGGGGGTCGAGTACGTCTTGAAGGACGCATCCGACCAGTTGCGTTGGTCCTCCGTCTCGAAGACCTCGCCTTCGAGGCGCACCTCCGCCTCGACGCCCGGGCGCACCTGGTGGCGCAGGGCGCGCACGCCGAGAAAGGGCTGGTGGGGCGAGACGAGGCGGGGGAAGGTCTCGGTGGTGGATGTCCCGTCCGTCGTCTCGACCCTGCAGACGGCGCCCGCGCACTCCTCGGCGGGATGAAGCACGCAGATCCCGATGCGGTTCCGCAGAAAGGTCGAGCGGGCGACCCCGTCCATGTCGAACCGCACGCGGCCGTCGGCGCTCCCGCTGACCCGCCCGTCCCAGTCGAACCGGAGCGGGCCCCCCTGGTGACGGGCGCGGAAGGTCAGGGCGAAGTGGTCGTCCCCCGCCTCGACCTGGAGGCCCTCGAGCGCCGCCGGGACCGTCGCCCAGTCCGGCGCGCGGACCGCGACGTAGAGACCCCGCAGCACCTCGCGGTCACCGAGGCGCAACCACCTCAGCTCGCCGCGGTCGAAGGTCATCTCGAGCGGGCCGGCCCGGAGGGTGATCGGCGGGCGGGGATCGCCCGCGGTCGGGTGAGCGCCTCCCGGTGTGTCGTCGTGGGGCATCGGCGCCGGGACGTTATCAAGGGGGTGCCCGACGGTCAACGACGGCCGCCCGACGCTGCTCCTCGTTTAGACTGTGGGGATGGTCGAGGAACTGCGAACGCCGGCCTGCGAGCCCCCGTCGGCCACGCCGGGGCCGGAAGAGCTGCGCCGCGCACGGGAGGTCCTCGAGGCCGTGGTGAGCGATCGCTCGCTGCTCGCCCAGCTTCCCCACGAGGAGCGGACGGCGCTCCTCGTGGCCGCGGGGCGCGCGGTCCACCCCGAGACGGAGCAGAAGCGCCGCCTGGTCAAGGCGCTGCGCGCGCGACGTCGGCGGCAGCTCGAGGCCCGCGATCGGGCCGTCCTCGCGAGGACCGGGATCCGCATCGCGCGGGAGTCCGAGGTCTTCGTCGCGCCCCCTCGCCGGCTGACCACCGCCCCGACGCCGCCCGGGACCCCGCGAGTGGTCGAGAGCCCGAGGACGTGCTACGTCTGCAAGGCTCCCTACCGCCGCGTGCACGCCTTCTACGACGCCCTGTGCCCCGAGTGTGCCGCGCTCAACTACGAGAAGCGCTTCCAGACCGCGGACCTCGAGGGCCGGGTGGCTCTGGTCACCGGAGCGCGGGTCAAGATCGGCTACCAGGCCGCCCTCAAGCTGCTGCGGGCCGGCGCCACCGTGGTGGCCACGACGCGCTTCCCTCACGACGCCGCCCGGCGCTACGCCAACGAGCCGGACTTCGCGGAGTGGGGAGGGAGGCTGCGCATCCAGGGCCTCGACCTGCGCCACTCGCCGAGCGTCGAGATCTTCTGCAGCCGCATGAGCCACGAGCTCGCGCGACTGGACCTCCTCGTCAACAACGCCTGCCAGACCGTGCGGCGCCCCCCCGGCTTCTACCAGCACCTGCTCGAGTTCGAGGAGCGCCCGATGGGCGAGCTCCCCGAGGAGCTGCGGCCCCTCGTCGCCGCCCACCACGATTGTGTCCGCCTCCTCGAGACCGCGGTGTCGCCGGCCCCGGCCCCCGACACCGAACGCCTCGGCGGACTCGTCGCCTGGCGCGGAGGGGGCGCCGGTCTCGGGCTGCGCCACTCGGCGCGCCTGTCCCAGGTCCGCTTCGAATTCGACGAGGGCGCCCGCCGCGAGGACCTGTTTCCGAGCGGGGCCCTCGACGCCGACCTCCAGCAGGTCGACCTCCGGGAGGTGAACTCCTGGCGCCTCGCCCTCGCCGATGTGGCCACGCCCGAGATGATCGAGGTCCAGCTCGTGAACGCGGTGGCCCCGTTCGTCCTGTGCGCCCGCCTGAAGCCCCTCATGCTCCGCACGCCGGGGCGCGCCAAGCACGTGGTCAACGTCTCGGCCATGGAGGGGGTCTTCTCCCGCGGCACCAAGACCGACCGCCACCCCCACACGAACATGGCCAAGGCCGCCCTCAACATGCTCACCCTGACCTCCGCTCGTGACTATGTGCGCGACGGGATCCACATGAACGCGGTGGACACCGGCTGGATCACCGACGAGGATCCCTGGGTCCACGCCGAGCGTAAGCGCGAGGAGCTGGGCTTCCAGCCCCCTCTCGACGTCGTGGACGGGGCCGCTCGGGTGCTCGACCCGTTCCTCTCGGGCCTCAACACCGGCACCCACGTCCACGGGAAGTTCCTCAAGGACTACGCCCCGTCGGACTGGTGACCGGCCTCGACCTCTCGTACGCCGGTTGGGACGGCGCGATCGAACGAAAAAGGCGGCGATCTCCGGCGGGGCGGCCTAGATTGTAGGCAGCACGCTCTTCGCAGCGACGTCCCGAGGGCAGGAGCATGGGCAGAGGATCGGTCATCGATCTGCTCGGGCCATATGTCGAGCCCCCGACGCGCGACGTGGCCCTCCGCGAGGGGGGCCTCCCGCGCGCCACCGCTCCCCACGATCTCCACCTCGAGACGGGGGTGACGGGGCTCTCGGCCCTGGTCGGCCGTCGACGATCGTGCACCGGGGCCTGCTCCGTCGTCGCCCACGCGGCCGGGCTGCTGGCGGCGGTCACGGTGCCGCTCCTCCTGAGCTCGGCCCTCCCCGAGCCGGCGGGCACGGTGCACGCCTTTCTCGTCGAGCCCCTGTCCATCCCCCCTCCGGCGCCACCGCCCCCTCCCGCGGCACGGGCCGCTCCGGTGCGGGCCCGCTCGGAGACCGCGCCCGCCCCGACCGCGACCTTCGTGGCTCCGATCGAGGTGCCGACCGGGCTGAGGCCCGAGGAGGGGCTCGACCTCGGGACCGAGGGGGGCGGGGCCGGGGGGGTGGAGGGTGGTGTCCCCGGCGGCGTCGTCGGGGCCATCGTGGGCGGGCTCCCGGACGCGGTGAGCGCGCCGCCCCCGGCGCTGCCGCCCCTTCGCGTCGGCCGCGGCCTGGTGCGTGAGCCGACGAAGATCCGGAACGTTGCTCCGGTCTACCCGGGAGCGGCGCTGAGGGCCCGTCTCGAGGCCTCCGTGGTGGTCGAGGCCCAGGTCGACGAGAGGGGACGGGTCGTCGACGCGACGGTCCTCCAGGGCCACCCTGTCTTCAACGAGGCGGCCCTCGAAGCGGTGCGCCAGTGGGCCTACACCCCGACGCTCCGCGACGGGGTGCCGATCCCGATCCTCCTGACCGTCACCGTGCACTTCCGGCTGATGCCGGTCCGGGCCAGCGGCGACTCCTGAGCCGCGCGAGGTTAACATCCTCCCCGGCGCCGGAGCGGGCCGGCGGAAAGGAGACCCCCATGAAGCGAAGAGAGGCGATCGGTCTCGCGGCCGGTGGAGGCCTGGCCACCCTCCTGGGTGAGCGGACGGCGAGGGCAGAGGCGCAGGTCGAGCAGGCCCGCCGGGGTCTCCCGTCGCCGAGGATCACCGACGTCCAGGCCATCGCCACCGCCCCTCGGGGGCTGCGGCTCGTGGTGGTCAAGGTGACGACGGACCAGGACGGTCTCTACGGGTACGGGTGCGCCACCTACACCCAGCGGGCCGACCTCGTGGTGCCGGCGGTGGACCGCTACCTGAAGCCCTTTCTGGTCGGGAGGCAGGCGGACCGCATCGACGACCTCTGGCAGGCCATGTACAGCAGCTCCTACTGGCGCAACGGCCCCGTTCTCAACAACGCGATCAGCGGCGTCGACATGGCGCTCTGGGACATCAAGGGACGCCAGGCGGGGATGCCCGTCTACCAGCTCCTCGGCGGCAAGATGCGCGAGGCCGCGGACTGCTACTCCCACGCCAGCGGGGCCGAGATCGAGGACGCCCTCGACAGCGCCCGGGCCCTCATCGAGAAGGGCTTCCGGCACGTCCGGATCCAGGTGGGCGTTCCCGGGATGGCCGGCTACGGCTCGGGGCGGGGCGCGGCCCGCGTGGAGTCGCTCCACGACGAGCCGGTCTTCGAGCCCGCCGCCTACATGCGCCGGGCGCTCGAGCTGTTCGAGAGGGCGCGCGCCGAGCTGGGCGACGAGCTCGAGCTTCTCCACGACGTCCACGAGCGGATCTCACCCACCCAGGCCCTCGGCTTCTGCAAGGACATGGAGCGGTTCCGGCTCTTCTTCCTCGAGGATCCCCTCTCCCCCGAGGACCTCGCCTGGTTCCGGCTCATCCGCCAGCAGTGCGCGACGCCCATCGCCATGGGCGAGCTCTTCAACAGCCCCCACGAGTGGACCCCGCTCATCACCGAGCGCCTGATCGACTACATTCGCGTGCACGCCTCCCAGGCCGGCGGGCTGACCCCGTGTCGGAAGATGGCGATCCTGGCCGAGCTGCACGGGGTGAAGACCGCGTGGCACGGCCCCGGGGACGTCTCCCCCGTGGGCCACGCCTGCAACGTGGCTCTCGACCTCGTGAGCTGGAACTTCGGCGTCCAGGAGTACTCTCCCTTCGACGACGCGACCCGCGAGGTCTTCTCCGGGGTTCCCGAGATGCGCAACGGCTACCTCTACGCCAACGAGGCCCCGGGCTGGGGGATCGAGGTCGACGAGAAGGCGGCCGCGAAGTACCCGTTCGGGCACCGCGAGGAGGGCGAGAGGCAGCAGTACAACGGGGGCTGGGGCGCCATCCGTCGCCGCGACGGGACCATCATCAAGCAGTAGTCGAGGCGAGGAGAGGGAATGGCACACGTCGTCTTCCTGCGGGCCGCGAACGTGGGCGGCCGGAACGTCTTCCGCCCCGCCCGGCTGGCCCGCGACCTCGAGGACCTCGACGTGGTCAACGTGGGCGCCGCCGGCACCTTCGTCGTGCGGCGGAAGGCGAGCGCGGCCAGGATTCGTCGGGAGATCGTGGACCGGCTGCCCTTCGAGCCCTCCCTCGCGGTGGTGCCGGCCAGGGAGGTCGTGGCCCTCGTGCGCGGCGCGCCCTTCGCGGAGGTCAGGTTCTCGAAGGATCGCCGCGGGTGGGTGGCGGTCCTGGACCGGAAGCCCCCGCGCTCGCCGGAGCTTCCCCTGTTCGAGCCCGGCAAGAAGGGGTGGAGCGTGCGCTTCGACCGGATCGACGGGCGCTTCGCCCTGGGCCTGTGGCAGCGTCGCCCCGGCGGCTTCGTCTTCCCCAACCAGGTGGTGGAAGAGGGACTCGGCGTCGCGGCCACGACCCGCTGGTGGGAGACGATCGAGCGCGTCGCCGCGGTCGTCGAAGACGGGTAGCGTCGTGTCATCATCTGGAGGGTGATCCGCCGTGGACATTGACCGCGTGGTGCCCATGCAGTGGCCGTGTGGGCCCCTCGAGATCGAGCGCGGACGGCGCCGGGGCGACCCGACGTCCGGAGAGCGGGAGTGCCTCGAGCACTGGAGTCGGCCGGAGGCCCTCGCCCTCCTCGACGGGGCCCCGGTGAGCGGGCTGGTGGTGCCGTGGGCGGACGGGTCGCCCGGAGACGAGGCCCACCAGCGTGCCCTGGTCCCCCTGGTGGCCGCGGCCCGGGGGCGCGGGCTCACGTTGATCGGCGGCGCTTCGGCGGAGGCCGACCTCGAACGAGCGGCGGCCGCGGCCCGCGGGGCCGGCCTCGAGGCCCTCGCCACGGAGTCGGACGGGGAGGCGCCCGACTTCCCGGTCCTCCGCTCTCGTGAGCGCGGGTTCCCAGAGGTGTCGGAGGAGGGATTCCTGGGCGTCACCGACAACCCCTGGCCCGGCATGAAGACGAGCACCGAGGGCGCCTACGACGCGTGGACCGGCCCCACCGGCCCACCCTGGATCGACTCCAACGCCTGGTACGTCCGCCTGGCCCGGGAGCTGGCGCAGCCGCGGACCACCTGGCTGTGGTTCGACCCACCCGCGGACGAGCCCTCGCCCGCGGCCGCGGCGTACGAGCAGGCGGTGGCCGACAGCGCCGTGTACGGGGGCCGCTGGGTGGTCTCCCTGGACGCCCGTCTGCGGGCGGGGCTCTCGAGCGGACGTCCCCAGGCCCGGGAGACCTGGGGCCGCATCGCCCGCGGCCTCGCGTTCTTCGAGGAGCACCCCAGATGGGCGGCCTATCGGCCCGGTGGCCCCCTGGGGGTGGTCTCCGACTTTGCCGAGGCCAACGAGTTTGTGTCGTTCGAGGTGGTGAACCTGCTCAGCCGGAGGAACATCCTCTACCGCATCCTCGAGAAGGGCCGGGTCGGGGAGGCGTCCTTCGACGGGCTGGCGATGCTTCTCTACCTCGACGCGGCGCCCCCGACGCCTGCCCTCGTCCGGAAGCTGTACGCCTTCGCCGAGGGGGGCGGAACCCTGGTCACGCCGCCGGGATGGGAGGAGCGGGGCTCGCCCGACGACGCGCCGTCCTACCCCGGCTTCCGGGCCTCTCGGCACGGGAGCGGCCGCGTGGCCATTGCCGGGGAGGCCTTCGTCGATCCCTTCTTCGTTGTGGAGAGCGTCTTCGGGCTGACCGGCCACGCCCACGATTGGCTGCGGGTCTTCAACCCCGGGGTCTCGCAGTTTCACTACCTGGCGAGGGAGGACGGACGCGCCGCCGTCGTTCACGTGCTCCGCCACTCCCGTCGGGCCTTCGAGACACAGACCTCGGTCTGGTTCCGGCGTCCGTGGGCGTCGGCTCGCCAGTGGGGCCTGGCCCCGGGGGCACCGGAGCCGGCCGAACGCGAGCCGCGGGGCGACGGGGTGGAGTTCCACCTGCCCCCGGTCCCGGCCTACTGCGCGGTCGAGGTCTCGGCATAGAAGGGACAAGAGCGATGTCATACGGATTCTCGCGACGTCGGTTCCTGGCGGGCTCCGCCGCCGCCGTCGGGGCGTGGGCGGTGGGTCGAACGCCTCTTGCCGGCGCCGCGCCCTCTGCCCCCGTCTCCGTGGCGAAGTGCGACTCCTACGGCGCCGAGCTCGTGCCCACCCTCGACCGGATGTTCGACGGGATCGGGGGGCTCGGCAGGCTGGTGAGGGGGCGCACCGTCGCGGTCAAGGTCAACCTGACCGGCCTGCCCACGGTGCGCCTGGGGACCCTGCCCGCCGAGCGGGCGCAGTGGGTCCATCCCCGGGTCATCGGTGCCGTGGCGCACCTGATGGAGCGGGCCGGGGCGCGGCGGATCCGCGTGCTCGAGTGCCCCTGGGCCACCGCCGCCCCCCTGGAACAGACCATGCTCCGGGCGGGATGGGACCCCGGGGAGATCCTGGGCGCGGCCCGGCGGATCGACCTCGTGAACGTCAACTGGCTGGGGGACGCGAAGGACTACCGGCGCTTCGACGTGCCGGGCGGGGGCCTGCTCTTTCCCTCGTACCTGCTGCACCCGGCCTTCCACGACTGTGACACCTTCGTCTCCCTCACCAAGCTCAAGGACCACATGGCGGCCGGCATCACCCTCAGCATGAAGAACTGCTTCGGGAACCTCCCCACCACGGTCTACGGCGACCACGTCCCCGAGGACGTGCCGCTGGAGGTCCCCAACAGCGGGCGGTCGGCGGTGTTCCACATGGGCTCCCGCCAGCCCCCGCGGATCGCCGCTCCCGAGATCGACCCGGGATCTCCCCGCGACCAGGGCTACCGCATCCCGCGGGTGGTCGTGGACATCTGCGCCGCCCGCCCCATCGACCTCGCGCTCGTCGACGGCATCGAGACCATGGGGGGCAGCGAGGGGCCCTGGGGGGGAGGCGAGGGCTGCCGGCCGGGCGTGCTGGTGGCGGGGACGAACTGCGTCAACACCGACGCGGTGGCGACGGCGGTCATGGGCTACGACCCGATGGCCGCCGCCGGGACGCCGCCCTTCCGCGGCTGTGACAACTTCCTGGAGCTGGCCGAGAGGCAGGGGCTCGGCGCCCGCGACCTGGACGCCATCGAGGTCGCGGGCACGCCGATCCACGAGGCGCGCTTCGACTTCGCCCCGTTCATGCGAAGCCGCCTCCGGAGCCGGCCGCGGGCCCAGGGCGCCGACGGGGCGCCGGCCTCGTAGGTGGGGTCATGCGCCTGGGCATCGGGACCTACACCTACACCTGGGCGGTGGGGGTTCCCGGCCACCCGCCCGACGCGCCCCTGAACGCGGGGGACCTCGTCAAGAAGGCCAATGCCGCCGGGCTGCACTGCACGCAGATCGCCGACAACCTCCCTCTCGAGGAGCTCTCCACCGACGAGCGGCACGCGCTGGCCGAGCTCGCCGACCAGCGACGAGTGGCGATCGAGGTCGGGTCGCGCCGGATGACTCCGGACCACCTCGCCCGCCTGATCGACGTCGCCGCGTTCTTCGGCTCGCACGTCCTGCGCTTCGTGATCGACGGCCCCGGCTACACGCCGTCGGTGGACGAGGTGGTCGCCGTCGTTCGCGAGGCGCTGCCCCGGCTGCGAGAGGCCGGGGTGAAGCTCGCCATCGAGAACCACGACCGTCTGGCCGCGGCCGAGTTCCTCGAGATCGTGAAGCTGACGGACGAGGACCAGATCGGAATCTGCCTCGACTCCGTGAACTCGATGGGCGCGGGGGAGGCGGTCCGCGACGTCACCACGGTCCTGGCGCCCTACACCCTCAACCTCCACATCAAGGACTTCACCGTGCGCCGGGTCTCCCACATGATGGGATTCGTCGTGGAGGGCACGCCCGCGGGCCAGGGTATGCTGGACATCCCCTGGCTCCTCGAGCAGGTGCGGGCTCACGGCCGGTGCCAGAGCGCCATCCTCGAGCTGTGGACACCCCCCGAGAGCACGCCGGAGAAGACACTCGCCACCGAGGCCCGCTGGGCGGATGAGAGCCTCCGCTACCTGAAGCCGCTATTCGCTTGAGGCGAGCGCATTCCGCCCGCGGGGTCAGGGGAGCGCGAGGATCGATCGGGAGCCCTCGCGGATCTCGACTTCCTGGCGAGCGGCACGAGAGACCATGGCTACACTCCGATCCCCCCTTTGGACGGGCGGCCCCCGGCGAAGGTCGGGAGGGCGGACGACGCGCACATCAGGGGTTCAGCCGCCAGACGGCCAGGTTGAGCGCCGCCGCGAAGAGGACCCACGCGAGGTAGGGGAGCAGGAGGAAGGCCGCGCGTCGCCTCAGCCGATAGAAGACGACGACGGTCGCCACCAGAACGACCAACAGGACCACGACGTCGACGAAAGCCCAGTCCGGTCGACGCTGGCCGAAGAACAGCCACGGCCACGCCGCGTTGAGGGCGAGCTGCAGCAGGAACAGGAGCACGGCGACCCGCGAGCGCCCCTCTCGCCAGATGGTCCAGCCGGAGATGGCGATCAGTGGATAAAGGATCGTCCAGATCGGCCCGAACACCCAGCCCGGCGGCGTCCACGGGGGCTTGGCGAGGGTCTCGTACCAGGGGCGCAGCGCGGGGACGGTGGCCCGCGCCCCGAGGATCGACACCCCGAAGCAGAGAAGGACGAAGGTCACGAGCCCGATCAGGTCCCGGCCAGCCGGGACCGTCACCTTCGAGATGTGAAGACGCGTCACGGGCCTCGCCCCCTTCGAATTCTTGGCCGAAAGAGACCTGAAATCCAGCGGTCCGGAGCGAGGAACCGTAAACCCTGGGTAAGATGGAAGGCACCCGTTCACGCCAGGGAGGCCATCGAGATGCACGATCCCCGGGTCCCGGAGACCCTCGAGGGGTGGAGCGTTCTCCACCAGATGTTCCGCGTTCGCTGGAGCGAGTGGCAGGGGCTCGCCGCGGCCGACCGGGAACGCCGGGCCACCGAGGCCGCGCAGGCGCTGGCCGGCATGCAGCGGGGCGCGGAGGGGTCGACGGTCCCGGTGACCCTGCTCGGCCACAAGGGCGACCTCCTGCTCATCCACCTCCGAAAGGACTTCGAGGCGCTTCAGGCGGCGCAGCTCGGGATGGCGCGCCTCGGCCTGGCCCCGTTTCTCGAGGCCACGACGTCCTTCGTGTCGGTGGTGGAGCTCGGCATGTACGAGATGACCGGCCGCATCCACCAGCGCCTGGCCGAGAGGGGCCTGAAGAACGGGACGGAGGAGTTCGAGGCCGCCTTCGACGCCGAGATGGCGGAGCAGGAGAAGCGGGTCTCCGGGCGTCTCTGGCTGGAGGCGCCGGCCCGCCGTCACGTCTGCTTCTACCCGATGAACAAGCACCGGGGCGAGGTGAAGAACTGGTACGCCGAGCCGTTCGACGAGCGCGGGCGCATGATGCTCGAGCACGGGAAGATCGGGCGCCACTACGCGGGCCGGGTGAACCAGATCATCTCGGGGGCCATCGGCTTCGACGACTGGGAGTGGGGCGTCGACCTCTTCGCCGACGAGCCCGTCGTCTTCAAGAAGCTGATCTACGAGATGCGGTTCGACGAGGCCAGCGTCTGGTACGGAGAGTTCGGGCCGTTCTACACGGGGCTGCAGTTCTCGCCGTCCGAGCTGCCGAGGTACCTGGCCGGCGAGGTGCCGGCGCTCCGGTGAAGCAACGCAGGGGTCAGGTCCTGCGTTTCGCGCGCGGTGACCGGCATGCGCCCGCGTGCGAGATGCGGCACCTGACCCCTTCCGTGGAGGATCCGATGCCTGGTCGCGTCGCCGTGCTTGGGCTGATGGCGGTGCTTCTCGCAGGGTGTGGCGGCGACGGCGGCACCGCGCCCTCTCCCACCCCCACCGCCGCGCCTCCGGCCGCGTCCTGCGCCGCCGGCGAGCCCGTGTCCGGGATCCCCGCGCTGCGCGCCCGACGAGTGGCCTCGGGCTTCGCGAGCCCCCTGGACCTGCAGGCGGCCCCCGGGGACCCGGAGAGGCTCTACGTCGTCGAGCAGGGCGGACGCATCGAGGTCGTCCGCAACGACGAGGTCCAGCCGGAGCCCTTCCTCGACATCTCCGACCGGACTCGGGGCGGCGGCGAGCGCGGCCTCCTCGGGCTCGCCTTCCACCCCGAGTTCGAGTCGAACCGCCGGTTCTTCGTGAACTACACGAAGCCCAACGGCGCGACGCAGATCGCCGAGTTCCGCGCGAGCTCAGCCGACCGGGCCGACCCCGGGACGGAGCGGCTGCTGCTCTTCGTCCCCCAGCCCTTCTCCAACCACAACGGGGGCGCGCTGGCCTTCGGCAACGACGGCCTCCTGTACGTGGCCCTCGGCGACGGGGGCTCGGGCGGCGATCCCCTCGGCTCCGGACAGGATCTCGGGGTGCTCCTCGGCAAGATCCTGCGGATCGACGTGGACTCGGGCGCGCCCTATGCGGTACCCGCCGACAACCCGTTCGTCTCGACCGCGGGGGCCGAGCCCGAGATCTGGGCCTACGGCCTTCGGAACCCCTACCGGATGTCCTTCGACCGGGCCACCGGCAACCTCTACATCGGCGACGTGGGGCAGTCGCGGCGCGAGGAGGTCGACGTCGGCCTCGCGAGTCGCGGAGGCGGCGAGAACTACGGCTGGAACGTGACGGAGGGCAGCCTCTGCTTCAACCCCGGCAGCGGCTGCCGGACGGTCGGCATCACCCCGCCCGTCCTCGAGTACGGTCACGAGGAGGGCTGCTCGGTGACCGGCGGGGTCGTGTACGCCGGCTGCCGGATGCCCGACCTGGTGGGCACGTACTTCTACGGCGACTTCTGCACCGGCTTCGTGCGCTCGTTCCGCCTTGCGGACGGCGCGGCCACCGACCGGCAGGACTGGACCGCGGACCTCGGAGGGAACATCGGCCGCATCACCAGCTTCGGCACCGACGCCGAGGGCGAGGTCTACGTCGTGGACTACGACGGCGAGGTCTACCGCCTCGAGCCCGCCTCCTAGAGGGTGTCGCTGCCCCGGATGAGGGCGTGGAAGAAGCGCACGGCGGCGGCCACGTCGGCGGTGGCGACGCGCTCGTCCGTCCCGTGGACGCGAGAGAGATCGTCGGGGCGGAGCAGGATTGGGACGAAGCGCAGGACCGACTCCGCGCGGCTCGCGTAGTACCGCGAGTCCGTCCCCCCGACCACCAGGTACGGGGCAACCGCGAGCGCCGGGCTCCGGGTCGCCTGGCGCGCGGCCGCGGCCACGAGACGGAAGCCCGGACCTTCGGGGTCGGACACCGGGGAGGGGTCGGTGGCGAAGGGAGTCGCGGGGGCGATCTCGACCCGGGGATCGCTCACGATCTCCCGCACGCGGGCGGTGACGGTGTCCCGGGTCTCCCCGGGGAGGATGCGGAAGTTGACCACGGCGCGGGCCTGGATGGGCAGGACGTTCTCCTTGACCCCGGCCTGGATCATCGTGGGGGCGGTGGTCGTGCGCACCATGGCCGCAGTCGAAGGGGTTGCCGCCAGCTCCCGGACGACGAGGGGCTCGAAGAGCCACAGGTTGGCGAGGCCCAGGCGGGTCACGAACGGCATCCGCGGCCCCACCGCGTCGAGCATCCACCGCACCGGGCCGTCGAGCCGACCCGGGAAGGGCTGCTCTTCGAGGCGTGTGATGGCCCGGGCGAGGATGGAGATCGCCGTCTCGCGCGGCGGCATCGAGGAGTGTCCTCCGGCGGAGCGCACCGAGAGCGCGAGGCTCACGAACCCCTTCTCGGCCACCCCCACCAGGGCCACTGGCTCCTCGACCCCCGGCAGGAACCCCTGGCTCAGGATGCCCCCCTCGTCCACCACCAGCGCCGCGCGCCCCATCCCCCGTCCAGCCAGCGTCTCGGCCACGCGGCGGGCGCCCTGCAGCCCTCCCCGCTCCTCGTCGTGGCCCAAGGCCAGGTGCACGGTGCGGGCCGGGGCAAAGCCCTCGCCCAGCAGGGCCTCCACCGCTTCCATGATCGCCACGACGCTGATCTTGTCGTCGAGGGCCCCGCGACCCCACACGAAGCCGTCGGCGACGACGCCCTCGAAGGGGCCGTGCGTCCACTCGACCTCGGTGCCCGGGTCCACGGGGACGACGTCGAGGTGCCCCATGAGGACGAGAGGCGCGAGCGCGGGGTCCCGGCCCGGCCAGGTGTAGAGCAGGCTCGCGCCCCCGACCACCTCCCGCTCCAGGGTGGCGTGGACGGCCGGGTAGGACGCCACGAGCCAGTCCCGAAGCCCCGCCAGGGGCTCGGCGTCGAGGCTCTCCGCGTCCTCGTGGGCCACGGTCTGGAACCGGATCGCCTCCGCGAGATGGGCGGCGGCCGCGGTCTCTTCCGCCTCGAAGGAGGTCGGCGGCGGCGGCGAGGCCTCCGGAGGCTGGTACACGAGGGCGCGTCCGACCAGGACCGCTCCCAGGACTCCGGCGGCCAACGCCAGCACGGCGAGGGTGCGTCGCATGGGCATCTCCTTGATTCGTTGCCGTTCCCCCCAAGAGGGCCACGGGTGTGCGGGCGCCATTCTACGTGCTAGGGTCGGACCACGATGCGTGTCGGCTCCCTGCTGCTCGTGGCCTCGATCTCCCTGGCCGGGACGGCCTGCCGCCCGGCCCCGTCGACGCGGCCGCCCCACATCCTCGTCATCCTCAGCGACGACCAGGGCTGGGGCGACCTCTCCCTGCACGGGAACCCGGACGTCCACACCCCCCGCCTCGACGCCCTGGCACGCTCCGCGGTGCGCTTCGACCGCTTCTACGTGAGCCCTCTCTGCTCGCCGACACGGGCGGCCTTCCTCACCGGCCGGGACTCGCTCCGGGGCGGGGTCTGGGGAGTCACCCGAGGCAAGGAGACCCTGCGAGCGGAGGAGACGACGCTCGCGGAGATCCTGCGCGCCGCGGGATACCGCACCGCCATGGTGGGCAAGTGGCACAACGGCGAGCACTACCCCTACTCGCCCGAGGGTCAGGGGTTCGAGACCTTCTTCGGCTTCCGGCGCGGGCACTGGAACAACTACTTCGACACCTGGCTCCTGCGGGGCACCGAACCGGTGAGGACGCGGGGCTACATCAACGACGTCCTCACCGACGAGGCGCTGAGCATCCTCGAGGGGCCGCACGACCGGCCCCTCTTCCTCTACGTTGCCTACAACACGCCCCACTCGCCCTTCCAGGTGCCGGACGCCGACTTCGACCGCGTCGAGGCCCGGGGCCTCGACGACCGGACCACCGCCGTCTACGCCATGGTCGAGAACCTCGACGCCAGCGTCGGGCGCATCCTCGACACCCTCGAGGCCCGCCACCTCGAGCGCGACACGATCGTGGTCTTCTTCGGCGACAACGGGCCCAACGGCGCGCGCTTCAGCGGCGGGATGCGCGGCGCCAAGGGCAGCATCCACGAGGGCGGAGTGCGCGTGCCCTGCTTCGTCTCGTGGCCGGGGCACCTCGCGCCCCGCGAGGTGGCCCCGATCGCCTCCGCGGTGGATCTCCTGCCCACTCTCCTCGACCTCGCCGGGGTCGGAGTCCCCGAGGGACTTCAGCTCGACGGCCGGAGCCTGCGCCCCCTCCTCGAGGGAGACGCCGCGGGCTGGCCAGAGCGCGCGCTCTTCAGCCACCGCCTTCTGGACCGCGAGCCTCAGCCCACCCCCGGGGCGGTGCGGACGCCGCGCTACCGCGCGGTGAACGAGGGCGACGGCTGGCAGCTGTACGACATGGAGGCCGACCCGGGGCAGCAGACGGACATCGCCGGGGAGAACGCGGGGCGCGTCGCCCGCCTCGCCGGGCAGTACGACTCCTGGTTTCGGGACGTGACCCGCGGGGGCTTCACGCGCCTTCCCATCCCGGTGGGGTACGCGGAGGAGAATCCGGTGTCCCTCCCCGCGACCCAGGCCTGGTTCGAGGGCGGAGTGGCCTTCGAGCAGCGACAGGGCTGGGCCAACGACTGGCTCACCGGCTGGACCCGCACGGAGGCTCGGGTCTGGTGGGAGCTCGATGTCGTGGAGGCGGGGACGTACGACGTCAGCCTCGAGTACCTCTGCCCCGAGGACGAAGCGGGGGCCCGCGTCCGCCTGTCCGCGGGAGAGGGCGAGCTCACCACGACCGTGGTGGGGACGGCGATCCGACAGGTCCCCTCACCCGACCGCGTCCCCCGCCAGGAGGTGTACGAGATGGAGTGGGAGCGGCTGCCCTTCGGATCCCTCGATCTGCCCCGTGGTCGCGTGCGGCTCGAGCTCGACGCCCTCGAGAACCCGGGGGGACGGGTCATGGACCTCATGGCGGTGCGCCTCGATCGCCAGGCACGGTGACGGGGCCGTATGATGGGGACGCGCCCCGGCAGCGGTCGGGGGCTTGCCCCCAGGGAGGTGGTTTCCTTGACTGTTGCTGATCTGTTCGCGAGCCACGTGTCGCGCCTCCAGTCGAAGACGGAGAAGGCCCTGGCGGAGGCCGGATTCGACTCCCTCCTCGTCTCCAGCGGGACCCCGTTCACGTTCTTCGCCGACGACCGCGACGCCCCCTTCGAGCCCACCCCGCACTTCGCGCACTGGTGCCCTCTCTCCGGCCCCCACCACCTGCTGCACGTGGTCCCGGAACGCAAGCCGAAGCTCGTCCGCCACGCACCCGAGGACTACTGGTACGAGCAGGGCGGGACGACCGAGGCCTTCTGGCTGCCGCAGTTCGAGCTCGAGGAGGCGGGGACCCTGGACGCCGTCTGGGGGCGGATCGGCACGCCCTCGCGGGCGGCCTTCGTCGGGAGCGAGACGGATCGGGCCACGGCCCTCGGGCTCGAGGCGAACCCGAAGGCGCTCGTCGCCCGCCTCGACTGGAACCGCAGCTACAAGGACGACTACGAGATCCGCTGCCTCGAGCAGGCCACCGTGCTCGGGGCGAGGGCCCACCGGGCCGCGCGCGAGGCCTTCGCCACGGGGGCCTCGGAGATGGAGATCCACCACGCCTTCGTCCAGGCGGCGGGCGCGACCGAGGCCGCCCTGCCCTACGCCACCATCGTGGCCCTCGAGAAGAACGGGGCGATCCTCCACTACGAGAGCAAGCAGACCGCGCGCAACGGGCGGGTCCTCCTGCTCGACGCCGGGGCCCAGGTTCGGCGCTACGCCTCCGACATCACCCGGACGACCACCGCCCCCTCCTGCGACCCGCGCTTCGCCGCGATGGTGCCGGCGATGGACGCCCTGGAGCAGGAGCTCGTCCAGATCGCCCGGCCCGGGCGCCCCTACCTCGACGTCCATCTCGAAGCCCACCGTGGCATCGGGCGGATCCTCAGCGAGCACGGACTGTTGAAGGTGAGCGCCGAGGAGGCGTACGAGACCGGCCTCACCCACCCGTTCTTCCCCCACGGCATCGGGCACCACCTCGGCATCCAGGTGCACGACGTGGCCGGCCTGCAGTCCGACCCGGCGGGGACGCCGGCACCGCCGCCGGGGGAGCACCCGTACCTGCGCAACACCCGCCTGGTCGAGCCCGGCCACGTCTTCACCATCGAGCCCGGGCTCTACTTCATCCCCATGCTCCTCCGGCCGTTCCGCAGCGGACCCCAGTCCGCCGCCTTCGACTGGGAGACGATCGACGCCCTGACCCCCCTCGGCGGGATCCGCGTCGAGGACAACGTCGTCGTCATGGAGTCCGGCCCCCGCAACCTCACCCGCGAGCAGCTCCCGGACTGACCCCCCACTGCCTCGGCTCGCGGCGTCCTGGCCCTGGCTTTCGGGCTGCCGCTCACGCTCGGGCTTCCCGCGGCGGGCGGCCGCGGTCGGCCGCCCGGGTTCGCAGGCGCTGGCGCGCCACCCCTGCGGGCGCTCCGCGCGGCGCCGAAGCCCCACGACGAGCGCCGTGCTCGCGTCCTCGGGGGCCCGGCACGCCAGCGCCAGACGTGATCGGGCTCTTCGATCCTCGGCGGCCGTGGATCCTCGGAGACCTGAGCACAGGCTGCCGCTGTTTGGCGAGTGTCCTGTCGTCGAGGCTGCGGCGGCCGGGACCCGGCGAGGACCCTGCTCCTCTTCGAAGCCTGCGGCCCCGCAGCCGGGTGGCCGACCGCAGCCGCACCGGCCGAGACCAGGCCGACTGGCGGCAGCCCCGGGCAGCCTGCACTGCGGAGCTACCGTCCCAGGCGGCTCAGGAAGGCGCCGGTCGAGAAACGGATGAACAGCGCCTGGTCGCCCTCGGCGTGCTCGAAGCGGGCGGCGGCGGATTCCATGGCCCGAGTCGCGGGGCGGGCCCGCTCGCCGAGGAGCTCGAGGGTCCGGCAGGCGAGGAGCGCCGCGTCGAGGTCGTCGCCCGCGAGCTCCTTCTCGAGGACGGCGAGGGCCGCATCGAGGTCGGCCGGACCTTCGGGCGCGGGCGCGGCGTCGCCCTCGCGCCCGGGCTCGACCGCGTGCTCGAGTCGCGCGTGGCGGGCGAGGGCGCCAGCGGCGGCGATGCGGACGACGGACGACGGGTCGGCGAGGGCGGCGTGAAGGGCCTCGCGTGACTTCGCGGGGGAGCGGGCCGAGGCGGCGAGGCCGACCGCCGCCCAGTAGCGAACGGCAGCGTCGGGGTCGTTCAGGAGCTCCGTCTGGTCCTCGAGCGCGTCCTCGCGCCCCACCATGGCCGCGGCCGCGGTGATCCGCTCCTGGGGATACGCCTCCGCGTCGCGCGCCAGGTCCCAGGGCGTGGCGTGGCCGTCGAGGCGAGCCCACACGTCGGCCTCGGGCAGGAAGCCTACGTCATGTGTCCGGCGGATCCAGTTCTCCAGCTCGCGACGCATCCGGCTGAGGGCCTCCTGGTGCTCGTCGGAGTACACCAGGTTCTCCAGCTGCTGCGGGTCCTCCCGGACCGCGTAGAGCTCCTCGCGAGGCCGGGTCGGTCCCGCGTAGGCGAGCTGCGGCCCGGCGAGCCGTCCCGCGGCGGCGAGGCGCTCGATCTCCTTGCGGATGTCGGCGGTGTCCGAGTAGGCACTCGGCTGGTTGTAGGAGAGGTGGGGCATGTACGTCCGGATGTAGAGGTACTCGTGATCCCGGACGGAGCGCGCGAGGTCGTAGGCCTCGTCGATCCGGTCCCGGGCCCCGAAGACGTACGCCCGCGGCGCGCCCGCGGCGGCTCCGAGGAACGGCGTCCCCTGCATGTGCGCGGGGATCTCGAGACCGAGCAGGCTCAGCATGGTCGGGGGGAAGTCGACGAAGCTGACGAGACGGTCCACGGTCTCCCCCGGAGCGGCGGGGGCCAGGTCCCGGTGCTTCTCGGGGAACCGGATGAGCAGGGGCACGTTCATCCCCGAGTCGTAGAGAACGCGCTTGCCCCGGGGCAGCCCGGCGCCATGGTCGGAGTAGAAGAAGAGGATCGTGTCGTCGGCGAGGCCATCCTCCTCGAGCTCGGCCAGGATCCGGCCCACGTTCCTGTCCATGGCGGTGATGCAGTCGTAGTAGCGGGCAATGGTCTTCCGCACCATCGGGGTGTCCGGGTAGTACGGAGGAACGGGCGCCTTCTCGGCGTCGTGGATCTCGTCGGCGGTGAGACGGCTTTGGACCTGCTCCTGGAACTCCTCGTAGCCCCAGGCCATGGACCGGGACTGGTGGGTGGTGAGGTCGTTGAAGACCGCGAAGAAGGGCTGGCCCTCGGCCCGACCGCGCCAGTGGGCGGCCTCGCTGCTCTCGTCCCACGACTCCGCGATCAGGCGCGCCTCGTCGGCGGTGTTGTAGTCGGTCTTGGAGTTGTTGGTCGTGTAGTAGCCGGCGGCCCGCAGGGACGCGGGGTAGCCACCGATCGTCGCCGGGATGGGGAAGCGGGACCGGAGGCGCTGCGTCCCCAGGGAGGTGGCGTAGACGCCGGTGATGAGCGTGGATCGGGACGGCGAGCACACCGGCGCCGTCGCGAAGGCGTTCGTGTAACGGACGCTCTGGGAAGCCAGGCGGTCGATGTTGGGGGTGCGGGCGTAGGGGTCGCCCCAGGCCCCGAGGTTGGGGCTCATGTCCTCGACGGTGATCCAGAGGACGTTGGGACGGTTCGGCGTGGGCCCCGCGCAGGAGCCGAGGAGGAGGGTCGCGGCCAGGGCCGGGAGGGATCGTCGAATCAACGTGGTCTCCTCAATCGATGGCGAGTCGGAGCGCGTCGGGTCGCGCGTAGTGCCCGGCCACATCGAGCAGCTGCCGGCCCTCGGTGACGAGCCCGAGGTCGAGCTCGGTGGTCACGATCCCCTCGCGACCGTAGAGCGGCTCGGCCACGTACGATCCGTCCGGCGCCACGATGGCGCTTCCCCCGCGGCACAGGACCTCCGGGGCCTTCTCCAGGGCGTCCTTCAGCTCGAAGTCGTCCGGGTAGTCCGCTCGGGTGACGTACTGGTTGCAGGCCAGGACGAACACGCGACCCTCGAGGGCGATGTGCCGGATCGTCGCCTGCCAGCCGTCGCTCGCGTCCGCGGTAGGGGCCAGGTGGACCCGCTCCCCGGACTCGTAGAGCGAGAAGCGAGCCAGAGGCATGTAGTTCTCCCAGCACACGAGCTGACCCACGGGACCGAACTCGGTGGGAACCGCTCGTGGCGCCTCGGCCGGGCCCGGGCCCCAGACCATCCGCTCGTCGTGGGTGGGAACGAGCTTGCGCCGCACCTGGCGCAGCGCGCCGTCGGGGGCGAAGAGCAGGAGCGTGCAGTGGAGCGTCCCCGTCGTCGTGCGCTCGCTGACCCCCACGCACAGCCAGGCCTTCGCCTTTCGTGCGGCTCGGCCCATCCGCTCGGTCGTGGCCGAGGGAACCTCGACGCAGGCCTCCGCGAACCGGCGAAAAACAGGACCGGCCGCCGGGTCGGAGAACCCGCCGAACACCGGCCCGAACACCGGCGACGCGGGATAGGCGGGCACGAACGACTCCGGAAGGACGATGAGCCGGGCCCCGAGATCGGCCGCCTGGGCCACGAGGCGCTCCAGCTTGTCGAGGGTGGCCTCCCGGTCCAGGACGACCGCGGCGGCCTGGACGACGGCGGCCTTCACACGGTCGCCGCTCCCGCTCATGCTCCTCAAGGCCCTGCCGCCGCGCGGAGCTCGCCGACGAGCGCCTCCGGCGTCCACTCGTTGCCCCGGAGCAGGACGTGGAGGTTGCCCTCCGGGTCGATGACCGCGGTGCGCAGGTTGTGGGTGAAGGAACGGCTCTCCTCGACGTAGTCGAGACCCAGGGGACCGCCCAGGGCCCGGATCGCCTCGTCGGTCCCGGTGGCGAGCTCCCAGTGGGAGAAGGGAGGGTCGGTCTTCTGGAAGGGCTTCCCGAAGGCGCGGAGGACCTCGGGGGTGTCGTGGGCGGTGTCGAAGCTGACGGTCAGAAGGTGGGTGCGGGAGGCCAGACCCTCGTCGGCGATGAGGGCGGCGTGAGCCGCCGCAAAGTTCTTCATCATGAGAGGGCAGTAGTCGGGCAGTGGGCAGCGGGTGAAGACGAAGGTCAGGGCCAGGGCGCGACCGCGATAGTCCGAGATCCGCACCGCCTTGCCGTCCTGGTTGACGAGGGCGACGTCAGGGACCGCCTCGCCCGGGTGCAGCCCGTGGACGTCCGGGAGCGGCGTCGCATTCGGGTCTGGCGTGCCCTTCTTCACCACCACGAGATCCTCGATCCAGTAGCGCGAGTCCGGCGCCACCAGCCGGGCGGTGATCTCGTCTCCCGGGGCGACGCCGTCGAGGAGGGCCGCGTCCCTCTCCCGCACCACGAAGGCCATGGTCATTGCCGGCATGAAGCCGACGATGTCCTCGTGGTCGATCGTGATCTTCCGGTTGGCGGCGTCGACGGCGACGACCTTGCCTTTGAGGGGGTAGCTCTTCGCGCCGGGCTCGGGGCGTTCGTCCCCGCAGCCGGCAAGCGAGAGGGTCAGGAGCAGGAGGAGGGGGGCGCGTCGGCGGAGGCTTGGCATGCGTCCCACTCTAGGTTCCCCCGCCCTCCCCGTGCAAGGCGCGATGGAGGGGACCGTTCCGTTCGGACGCTTCGTCTCCGGGGGGGGCCGGAAGGAAGCCGGGCCAGCTCCGCGTTCCTTTCCCCGGGTCAGACCAACCCTCGGGAGGACCATGGCTTGCGGCCCCTGGCACGCCGTCGACGGCGCCGCGCTCCCGGGCGGCTAGTCGACCAGATGGTCGAGCCTGTCGACGACGCCGTCGATCCGGCGCGAACGGCGAAGGCACACCGGGGCAGGACGCCACCGGAAGGTCCGGTCTCTGTGGCACTTGCCGCGGGGAGCGCACGTTGGTGCGCGGATTGCTCTGACATCGAGCCGTGAGCCGTGCCGTGCGGAATCTGCGCCTGACCGGAGGACCACGATGAAGATTTCCACTCGACGCCTGATGACGACGACGGGAGCGGTCCTGCTGCTGGCCAGCGGCGGGGTGGCCGCGGAGGAGGCCGCCCCGGCGCCCCCGCGGCCTGGATTCCCCGAGCTCGTCGCCGGGGCGGACCGGAACGCCCTCGGCCCGGGCCAGCAGGAGGCGATCGCCGAGGCCTTGCAGGACGAGTATCAAGGAGAGGCGTTGTACGCCCGAGTGCTCGAGACGCTGGGTGAGGTCGGACCCTTCTCCAGGATCGTCCACGCCGAGCAACGGCATGCCGCCTTCCTGGAGGACCTCCTCGAGGACCGTGATCTTGCCGTCCCCGCGCGCCGCTGGACGGAGGCGGAGGTGCCGACCTACGCGTCCCGCCAGGAGGCCTGCGCCGCCGCAGTGGAGTTCGAGGTCCGCAATGTCGCTCTGTACGACCGACTGCTGGCCCAGCTCGAGCTCCCGGAGGACGTCCGGGCGGTCTTCGAGCACAACCGCATGGCCTCTCTCGAACACCACCAGCCCGCCTTTGCGCGCTGCGCGGGGACGAGCGGCGGGCCGGCCGGAGACGCTGCCGTGGCGGGCCGGGGCTGCGGGCGCGGTGCGGGCGCGAGGGCTCTGGGCCAGGTCGGATGCGGGTGTGGGCGGGGTGGTGGAGGCGCCGGCAGGTGTGGCGCCGGCCACGGATCGGGTCGCGGACGGTGCCGTCGGGGCGGCGGCCCTACCGCTCCGGCACCAGCGGGACCCGGATCGTGATCGCGCCCCGCACGTCGCCGACCTCGAAGCCCGTGGCCTGATCGTCGGGGTAGTGCTCGTCGAGGGCCTGCGTCACCGCGGGGGCCATCGTCGCGCGATCGCCGTGGCAGGTGAGGCAGAGCGCCCCCGTCACCAGGGGCTTGAGGTAGCGCAGTGACTCCTGCCCGTCCTCGGCGACGACCTCCCAGTGCTCCGCCGCCGGTCGCGCCTCGACCGGGAGACGGTCGAACGACTGCAGCACCGTCCGCTCGTACTCGTCGGGCTCGTTGGCCGGGTTGCGACGGCGCAGGCTCACGCGGCGGATGTCGTTCTTGAACGTGTGGCGGTACTCGGCCGTCCTCTGCTGGGCGACCTCGGCGCAGACCGCGATCGCGCCGTCGAAGCCGCCGCGGGCCAGCTCCTCCTGCAGCAGCCCCTTGAGCTGTGCCGCCAGCTCGCGCGCCGCGACCCGTGCCTCGGCCACCGCGCTGGGCACCCGCGGGTCGGCGGCCTCACTCGCCCGCCCGGCTCCGGCGCCGGCCAGCAGCACGACTCCCAGCAGGGTCGCGGCCACGCCGCCGGACGAGCCTCGGGCGAGGACGCGCGTCATCCACGCGATGGTCGCCACCGCCCCCACGAGCAGGAAGCCGAAGACGGCCAGCGGGCCCCACTGCGGCTCCACCCACGACGACCGCGCGAAGCCGGCGTCGCGAATGGCCAGCTGGCGCACCTGGTCACGGAGGAGGACCATGACGACCAGCGTGGGGAGGAGGACGCCGACCTGTGCCTTGGTTGCGCGGACGGCGTTCTTCGCGCCGAGAGCGAGAAGGGCCACACCTCCGACGGCGATGCCCAGCAGGATTCCCAGCGCGAGCAGCGTCATCGCCCACGTGTCACCCCCGACGAGGCGGAGCAGGACCGCCTTCGGCTGGGCGAGCAGGAACCACATCCCCACGAAGATGTTGATGGCGGTGGCGACACCGAACATGACCGTCCCCTTTCGCATGGCCCAAGACGCCGTCTCCGGCTCGCGCTCGCGACGGAGGAGGCCGTACAGCGCTACGGCGAGGGCGGCCACCGCCACCGCCCCGAAGAGCATGTGGAGATACCGGGGCCACAGCGTCGGGTCGCCCAGGTTGAGGGTGAGACCGGCTCCCCCCCGCCGCCAGGCCTCGACGAAGGTCTCGGGCCGGATCGAGCGCGTCACGTTGGAGGTGTAGAGAAAGGCGACGACGACGAAGAGCGCCGCCACCAGGGCGGCGACGGCTGTCGCCCGGGGGCCGAGCGCCGGCCCGCGGAAGGCGAGGAGGTAGACCCCGGAGTAGGCGAGGATGACGAGAGGGACCACCGCCAGCCACCACCAGGCCATGAGGACGGAGCTGGTCAGGAAGAGCCGCCCGTAGAGGACCTGCACGAAGAGCAGCGGCGCCACCCCCAGCGTCACCGCCGCCGCCACCGCCACCGGCAGCGCCTTCGCGAATGCCCCGGTCACCGCCGTGCGGGGGGCGGCGTCCCCGGGACGACGGCTCATCCGCCAGTGCAGCGCCAGGACGGAGCCGCCGAGGACCACGTTCATGGCCAGGAGGTGGAGGAAGAAGGTGAGCTGGAGAAGGGCCCACAGCAGCCAGGCGGGGGCGGGCTGGGGCAGGGGATCGGCCAGGGGGATGATGGGAGTCACGGGGTCACCTCCTCGTCCGAAGCCGGGGTCGAGGCCGGGAGACCGGCCAGGTACCGGGAGAGCGCCTCGCGCTCCTCCCCGGTGCCGCTGAAGGGCGGCATCTCCTCCCGCACCTCGTCGAGGCGCCCGAGGAGCTCGTAGAACTCGTCCGCCGAACGGCCGCCCAGGCGAGCGGCGATGGGCCAGGGTGCCTCCGACCCGTGGCAGGCCGCACAGTAGATCCCAAAGGCCTCCCCACCCGGGTCGCCGCTCACCGCGTCCGCCGCCGTCACTCCGGCCTCGGGGTCGCCCCCGAGGCGGGCGAGGTAGATGGCGAGGGCTCGCTTCTCGAGGTCGGTGCCGACGAAGGGCGGCATGCGCCGGCCCAGCCGCGTCCGAACCCTCATCCGGGGATCCGACCACGACGTGGGCTCGCCGGACGCGGTGACGGGCTCGGCCAGGGAGTCGAGCGTCACCTCGATCGCGTCCACACCCTGGCCCGCGACGAGGCGGCGGATCCCGAGGTGTCCGTTCACGGTGTGGCACGCCGCACACTCGAGGCGGAAGACCTCGCCTCCCGCCTCCCCCATGACCGCGGCGCGCGCCACCGGCTCCAGATCATCGAAGTCGGGGGAGCCGGGCCGGTATCTCGCGGGCACGCGAGCGAAGCGGGCGGTGGAGAGGACCCCCCTCGCGCCGAGGGCGTCGACCGTGAACGGGTCCTCGACGGTCGTCCCGTCCGCCGAGACCGGAACGCGCACGCTGTTGACGAACATGTACCGGTCGACGATCCAGGGCTTGCGCAGGCCCTCGCGCACCCACTCGCTCGCTCCCATGGAGACGAAGCCGAGGAGCATGAGGGCCCCCGCCTCCACCCATCCGTAGCTCCGGGCTCGGAGGCCGGCGAGGGCGAGCGCCCCGAGAACGAGCAGGGTCGCGGCGAGCACGGTCAGCACCGCGGCGTGGCGAACGACGGGGTGCCCACCGGCCACCGACGAGAAGACGGCGGTCAGGAGCGCTCCCGGGTTTCCGCTCCTCGCCCCGAGCGTCTCCGCCACCGCCACCCCCGCGCCGACCGCGGCCGAGAGGTACCAGAGGAGGGTCGAGGGAACGAGGACGGCGGCGGGAACGATCCAGCGCGTGACCGACCAGCGGGCGACGCGGGCCTTGAGCTCGTCGTCCTCCAGGAGCGACGCGGCGAGGAGCGCGTACAGGCCGGCCAGGCCGACTGCCAGCGCCGTGCGGAGGGCCACGGTGGGCCAGTAGGTCGGGTTGAAGATGCCGTCGGCGAAGCTCCGGGTGGTCACCCACACGCCGGAGGTGGCCATGAAGGACAGGATGCCGCTGATGACGGCCAGGCTGGCCCACGCGGAGACGAAGTAGATCCAGCCGACCCGCAGGTGGGTGCGGGCGTCCAGGCGGTCCCAGCCGTAGTAGTAGACCATCGCCGCCGCGATCTCGACCCCGAAGAAGGTCCACTCGATGGCCCAGCCCCAGACGAAGGCGGTGACGAGGGCGCTCGTGGCCTGGGGCTGGACCAGCGCGATCGTGAACCAGATGCCCACCCCGGTCAGTGCGCCCCCGACGAGGGTGAGCAGGATGAAGAAGCCGCTCAGGGAGCGCACGAAGGCGAGAAGGGGCGCGTCACTCTCGGCGCGGGCCTTTCTCTCGGCCAGCACGAGGAAGAGCCCCCCACCCACCGCGAAGTGGGAGATGAAGACGTGCACGATGGCGACCGCGGCGACGAGCAGCCCGGGAGCCGGCAGCTCCCAGATCGGGTAGTTCATGTCGACCTCGCTCGGGTAGCGTCCAGCTTCTCGCTCCGCGGCAACCGGGTCAATGGAGCGGACGCATCAAGGGGCTCGCCGTCCCCATTTGGGCACCCTCTTGACGGAGACCTCGACCACGACCACCATGCCCGGGGCAGGGACCTGACATGGAGCCGCTGAAGATCGGGATTGCCGGGGTGCGGGGCGTGGTCGGCGAGACGCTCACGCCGGAGCTGGTGGTCCGCTTCGCCGAGGCCTTCGGAGCCTACCTGGACGGCGGGCGAGTCCTCGTCTGCCGCGATCCCCGGCCCTCCGGACCCATGGTCCAGGCGGCGGTGACGGCGGGGCTCCTCTCGGTCGGGTGCGAGGTCGTGGACCTCGGCGTCTGCCCGACCCCCACGCTCCAGCTGGCCGTCCCGTGGCTCGAGGCCGCCGGCGGGATCTCGATCACCGGCGGCCACAACCCGCCGGAGTGGAACGCGCTGAAGTTCGTACGCGACGACGGGCTCTACCTCAGCGCCGAGCAGGGGGAGGAGCTGCTCGACGTCTTCCACCAGGGGGCGGTGGTCCGGGCCGGCTGGGACCGGCTCGCCACCAGCGTCGTCGAGGAGGACGCCACCATCCACCACCTCGAGATCCTCTCCCGGACCTTCGCCGACGATGCGGTCCGCGACCGCCGCCTCCGGGTCGCGGTGGACTGCGGCAACGGGTCGTGCGCGGTCCTCGTCCCGCGGTGGCTCGAGGCCCTCGGCTGCGAGGTCCTCCCCATCAACGACGACCCGTCGCTGCCCTTCCCCCGGCTGCCCGAGCCGTCGATCGTCACCGCCTCCCAGGCCCGGGCCGTGGTTCGCGCCGGCCGGGCCGACCTCGGCCTCGTCCTCGACGCCGACGGCGAGCGGATGAGCCTGGTGGACGAGACCGGTACCCCGCTGTCCGAGGAGCTGACCCTGCCCCTGGCGGTGGAGGCCGCCCTCACACGAAGGATCGGTCCGGTGGTGACCAACGTCTCCACCACCGCCCTCGTGGAGCGGGTGGCGGAACGCTACGGGGCCTCCGTCTTCCGCACCCCGGTCGGCCAGGCCTTCGTCTCGGAGGCGATCGTCGAGCACGGGGCGGTCGTGGGAGGCGAGGGCAACGGGGCGGTGGCGGCGCCCGAGGTCCACGCCACGCACGACAGCGCGGCCGCCATCGGGCTTGTGCTCCGTCACCTCGTCCACGACACGCGCCCCCTCTCCGCCCTGGTGGCGGATCTGCCCTCCCTGGTCGTGCGGAAGGCAGCGATCGCGTTCTCGCCGAGCCTGATCTACTCGGCCCTGGCCGACTTCCGCGAGGCGGTGGGCGAGGTCGAGGGGGCCGAGGTCGACCGGACCGACGGGGTGAAGGTCCTCTGGCCCGACGGGTGGGTGCACGTGCGGGCCTCCAGCACGCAGTCGCTGGTGCGCATCATCGCGGAGGGGCCGGACCGCGAGCGGGCGCAGGAGCTCCTGGACTGGGCGCAGGAGAGGCTCCAGTCATGAGGCCCATCCCCACCCTCAAGATCAGCGTCTCCGGGGTCCGCGGCGTCATCGGCGACTCCCTCACCCCGGCGATGGTGGCGCGCTTCGCCGAGGCCTTCGCCACCTACGTGGGCGGAGGGCGCGTGGTCATCGGGCGCGACCCGCGCACCTCGGGAGAGATGGTGCGCCAGGCGGTGGTGGCCGGGCTCGTCTCCGGCGGCTGCCGGGTGAGCGACCTCGGCATCTGCCCGACGCCCACCGTCCAGCTCCTGGTGCGTGAGCTGGGGGCGTCGGGAGGGATCGCCATCACCGCGAGCCACAACCCGCCCGAGTGGAACGCCCTCAAGTTCGTGGGGTCGAACGGCCTCTTCCTGGGTGCCGCCCGTGGGCGCGAGCTTCTCGACATCTACCACCAGGGCGACTACGCGAAGGTGGCGGGCGCGGCCCAGCGCGCGCCCCAGCACGTCCCCGACGCCGTCGAGCGCCACGTGCGCGCGGTGGTGGCGGGCATCGGGACCCTGCGGACCCTGCCCGCGGGCGGGCCCCGCCTGAAGGTCGTGGTCGATCCCGGGGGCGGCGCGGCGACGGTGGCGGCGCCCCGTCTCGTGGAGGCGCTCGGAGCCGAGGTCGTGGCCATCCACACCACCGCCGACGGCCACTTCCCCCGTCCCGCGGAGCCCCTGGCCGAGAACCTCGGGGCCCTGGCCGAGGCGGTCCGTGCCCACCGCGCCGACGTGGGCTTCGCCCAGGACATGGACGGCGACCGGCTGGCCATCGTCGACGCGGCGGGGAGACCCATCGGGGAGGAGCTGACGCTCGTCCTCGCCGCCGAGCAGGTCCTCGCCCACACCCCGGGTCCCGTCGCCACCAACGTGGCCACCACCGACGCCGTCGATGCCCTGGCCTCGCGCTACGGTGTCGCGGTCACCCGCACCCGCGTGGGCGAGGCGAACGTGGCCGAGGGCATGCGCCATGCGGGGGCGGTGATCGGGGGCGAGGGCAACGGCGGGGTCCTGTACCCGAAGGTGAACTTCGGCCGGGACAGTCTGGTGGGCATGGCCCTGGTCCTCCACCGACTGGCCGAGACCGGACAGTCGGTGGCCGACCTCGCCGTCGCCTACGACGGCTACCGGGTGGTGAAGATCCTGCGCCCCTGTCCCATGGACCGCGCCCGGATCCTGCTGGAGAAGGCCCGCGAGCTCTGGGCCGAGCACTCCCCCGACCTTACGGATGGTGTGAAGGTCCGCCTCCCCGAGGGCTGGTTCATCATCCGCCCCTCGAACACCGAGCCGGTGGTGCGCGTCATCGCGGAGGCTTCCACCGAGGGCGCGGCCCGCGGCCTCGCCGATCAGGCCTGGGCCCGGGTCGCGGGGACGCTGGACCGCTCCGCCCGCGGCCTGAGAGGCGGCTCGCCCTCGCGCGCTTCCGGAAGCACGAAGGGCTCCCGGTAGCGGCGCCGCGACAGGGCGCCCGCCGCGGCGGCGTTGGGGCCGATGCAGGTGTCGGTCTCCGGGTCCATGCGGATGACGTCGCCGAGGGCCAGGGTCGGGATGCTCGTGTCGATGTCGTTCGCCGCGAGGTGGGCGACCATCCGGTCGAACTGCTCGCTGGCCAACGGGCTGCTCTGCATCGCCTTGCGGCCCACCTCCACCGGGACCTTCCGTCCCAGGCGGTAGGACATGTTGCCGAGATGGCAGTAGAGGGCCGACATGTGGCCGGCCTGCATCGGCGCGTTCAGGTCCTGCGGTCTGCGGGAGCGGACGGCCTCCAGGAAGTTCTGCATGTGCCCGCTTCCCCCGTCGCCCTCGATCTGCTCCACGCGCGTGCCGTCCTTGTCGTAGATCCAGCCTCCGCCGCGTCCGCCGGCGTAGTAGCCGTTCTCGCATTCGATGACCGTCCCGATGCGAATCCCGCGGAAGTGGTCCATGGCCTCGACGTCGGGTCGCATGGGCAGGGCGCGGAACTGGGCCACCAGAGGGAAGCTCCCGGTCTCGAAAGCCACCAGCAGCGTGTTGGGCGTCTCGCCATCGTCGTCGTACCCGAAGCGCCCTCCGATCGCCAGCGCCGCTCGCGGCGCTTCGGTGATCCCGGTGATGTTCAAGGCGTCGTCGAGGATGTGGGCGCCCCAGTTGCCGCCCTCTCCCGTGCCCATGGGCCACTGCCAATGCCAGTCGTAGTGCAGGTTCTCGCGGACGGGAGGCTCGGCGGTGGCAGGGCCGGCGTAGAGGTCGTAGTCGACGTCGGGGGGGATCTCGAGAGGCCCGCTCGCCTTTCCGATGGACCTCCGCCGATTGAACACCTGCGCGTACGCCCACTGGATCTTGCCGAGCTTCCCGCCCTGGACGTACTCGCGGATCGTGTGCGTGGCGGGGCAGCTGCGGTGCTGGGAGCCGGCCTGGGCGATGCGACCGTACCGCTCTGCCGCCGCCACCAGCTGCCGACCTTCCCAGATGCAGTACGTCAGCGGCTTCTCGACGTAGACGTCCTTCCCGGCCTCCATGGCCCACACCGCGGCCAGCGCGTGCCAGTGGTCCGGCGTGGCCACGACCACGACATCGAGGTCGGCCTCGTCGAGCATCTCCCGGATGTCGGCGAAGGTCTCGAGCTTCTGCTTGCCCTTCTCGAACTCGTCGCGGCGGCGACGGAGGAGGCCGCGGTCGGGGTCACAGATGGCCACGACACGTACGTCCGTGCGGGACTGGAATCTCTCCACGTGGTTCCAGCCCTGACCGTTGACGCCGGCCACCCCGACTCGGATGGCGTCGTTAGCGCCTCGGACCCGCGCCCAGGCGGAGAGGGGCGCCCGCGCGGCCGCGCCCGCGATCAGGCTCGTCTTCAGGAAGTCTCTTCGGCGAATGCTCATGGCGGGTCTCCGGGCCGACGGGGGAGTGTGTCCGGTGGCAGCACTCAGGGCGCCTTCGACGCCACCTGGCGAGCCAGCGCGACGAGGGCGTCCTCCTTCTGACCGGCGTCGGCGGCCAGAAGCTCCAGGTCGATCACCGTCAGGTGCTTCAGCACGGTGACCTTCATGTCGCCCTCTTCGCCGCGGAGCCAGCCACCGTCGGCCACCTCCAGCTCCTTCGCGTCCGAGCCCATGGCAAACCCGCTCGGCTTGATCGCCTCGAAGCGATCGGCGTCGACGGCGACATTGAGGATGACGGTCAGGAGTTCGCCGGCTGGATTCGAGTAGGAGCACTGGTAGGCATCGACACCCTCGATCAGCGATCCTCCCTCCTTGGCAACGAAGCCGTCGTCGTGCTCCGGGAGAACGCGGGCCACCTGCTCTCCGGTGAGGAGACGGCAGGGCTGCAGCGCACCGGGGGCGCCTGCCTCCGTCGCCTCCGCCCGGGGCTTCTCCTCCGCGGCCCGGGTCTCCGCGCTCCCTCCGGAGTTGCAGGCGCCCAGCGCCACAACCCCGGCGAGCAACGTGCAGAAAGAGACTCGTCGCCCCTGCGTCATCACCACCTCCGATACCATCCGCTGACAGTGGACGGCTCCATCTTATCCCGGGGGCGGCGTGTCAGATGAAGTGCTTGATCTCGGCCCAGACCTGCGGGAGGGGCGTCCGGAGGCGGCGGGCGATCCAGATCGCGCTGCCGTTCTCGTAGGGCATGCAGTCGCGACAGGTGAAGGTCGCCCCGTGCTCCACCGACTCGAAGAGCTCCTCGAGGCGCTCCCGCTCGTCCCCGATCACGATCAGCACCTCGCCCGTGCACTGCCCCGGACCCCAGAGCCAGTAGCTGTTGTGGGCGGAGACCGCCGGGGGAAGGCCGAGCGCGGGCCCGAAGTACTCCATCGCCCCCGCCTCGCCGTAGTTCTGTCCGAAGACGCAGGCCTTCGCCTGCTCGTCCTCGGGCAGGGTGCGGACGACGCCGGCCACCGTCTCCGCCATCTCCCGCCAGCCCTGCATGTCGGCGTAGAACTGCGGGAGCCGTCCCATCTCGTGGCGCTCTTCGGGGGAGGAGGCGAGGCCCAGGGCGGCGGCGTAGCGGACGAAGGCGTCCACGGGGAGGACGGGACGGGCGAGGGGAGACACCACCAGGCCGACAACGGCCACGAGAACGGCCAGGACCGGCCGCAGCCAACGGAAGCGGACGGCGGTCCACCCCTCGAGCGCCACCGCTCCCGCGGCCAGGGGCGCGGCGTAGGCAGCGGCCAGGTAGTAGGGCTTGCCCCCCGTGGCGATCAGGACGACGAGGACGGTCAGGAACGCGAACCCCAGCGGCTGGAATGGCCTCCCGCGGCGAGCCAAGAGGAGCCAGCCGACGCCGAGGAGCCAGAGCCAGGGCGCCACCGCGGTCTGGAGCTGCGTCTCCTGCAGGAAGCTGCCCACGGAGAGGGGGGCCATCTTGTACTGCCGGGCGTTGGCCATGAACTCGAGGGTGGGCCACCCGTTCAGCTGCTGCCACACGAGGTGAGGCAGGAAGATCACCGCGGCCAGGGCCCCTCCGGCCCAGAACCAGCTCAAGCGGAAGACGTCCCACCGCCTCGACAGCACCAGTCCCACCACGAGACCGAAGCCGAGGAAGAGGACACTGATCTTGTTGAGGAGCCCGAGCCCGGCCACCGCCCCGAAGGCCAGCCAGAGTCGGCCGTCGGACCCGCCCAGGGTCCGCGCCAGGATCCAGAAGAGGATGGCCCAGAAGAGCAGGTCGAACACGTTCATGGAGTAGACGCTGCCCAGGGCGAGGGCGATGGGCAGGAACGCGACGACGAGACCGGTGAAGAGGCGGGCGAACGTCCCGCCACCGAGCTCCTTCGCCACCCGGGCGGCCACGAAGACGGTGGCGGCGGCGGCGAACGCGGCGACGGCGCGCAGGGCCAGGTGGGAGTCCCCGGCCACCTGCCGGACCACCCAGGCCACCCACCCCACGAAGGGTGGATGGTCCACGTAGCCCCAGCCGGGGTGGCGCCCGCAGGCCATGTAGTACAGCTCGTCACGGAAGACCCCGTACCCGGGGAGGAAGGCGAGGTGGAAGAGGAGCAGGCCGAGCGCCGGCGCCAGGTCGGCCAGGAGCCCCCGGCGCGAGGGCGTCGGCGTCTCCGCCTCTTCAGCGGTCATGGCGCCTCCTCGATCACGAGCCACGTGAAACCACCAGCGGGCAGCTCCACCGGGACCGTGACCGCATACTCGCGGTCCAGGGCCAGCACCCCGGCGGCGAGGTTGTTGATGAGGTGGGCCTCGTACGCCGGCAGGTGCTCCACCAGTGGCTCGAGCGTCGCCGCCGCCCCTCCTCCGTGGTACTCGGTGAGAGGCACGAACATCCAGCCCATGGTCGGGGTCTTCGTCCAGGTTCCGTCGTAGACGTTCTGCCGGCCCAGGAGGATCTGGCGTTCCCGGGGCAGCGACCAGTTCACCTCCCGATAGCCCATGGCCACCTTGTTGCTGCCCACGAGGAAGTAGTAGTCGGGGACGTTCAGGGAGGTGCCGCGGGCGCGGGCCCAGGCGTAGAGGTCCGCGCTCAGGCGCCATTGGGCCCACTGTGAGTCCCTCTCGCCACGATGACCGGGGTGGGTCGTCGAGGCGCAGACGTCCCCCGGGTAGGGCCCGTCGTGCTCGAGGAGCTCCAGACCCGTCGCCTCGATGAAGCTCCCGAGGGGCGGGCGCGACACCAGGATCGCCGGCATCTCCAGGCGGTAGTTGACCTGGCTGGTGTAGGCGGGATCCGTACGGTACTCGGTGGTCCGGTTGGCGCTCCCCAGGTCACCGCCTCCGAAGCTGTAGTCGCTGAAGACCTCGAGGGGCGGGCGTCGCCACTGGGCGGACCCCGGCTTCTCCACGAAAGACTCCGCCTCGACGAAGGCCAACCGCTCCGAGACGAAGGAGTCGACGACGATCTCGTGGCCCGTCTCGTTGGCGACCGTGAGCCACTTCGCGAACAGCGGCAGCCCGTCGTAGAGCTCGTAGTGGACCTCGACGCGAACACCGCTCAGGGCGGGATCCGGGGAGATGCAGCGGAAGGTCAACGACACGCCGGGCGGGGGCCAGGGTCTTTCCTCGGCGTGGCGCACGCGCTTCCACTCCAGGCGCGCCCGGGTCTCGCCGACCGCGAAGGACTCGCAGCGGAAGGCGTCGGGGTCGGCGGTCATCGACGCCAGGAACTCCCGCCGAAGGTAGGCTCTCTCCGGCTGACCGAGCAGGCCCCCGACCCGGCGCGGCTTCCCGTCCAGGACGAGGACCGCCTCCGGCTCCACCGCCCTCAGGAGGGTGGCCCCCGTCATGTGAGAGTCGAGGGCGGTGGACGCGAGGCCCGGCGAGAGGCGGAAGACGCGCCGGACGAGGCCGTTGTCGAGGACGATCTCGGGATCGTCGCCCCCCTGGAAGACGCCGGCGCGGGTCTCGATCGGCGTCACCAGCCAGTCGGGGGGGGTCCGCCCGGGCGCGAACGGTGGGGCCGGGGGCAACGCGGCCGGCGAGGAGGCGCGGTCTCCGGCCAGCGCGGCGGCGGCGAGCAGGAGCAGGGCGAGGGTGAGCCCGCCTCCACGCGCCAGCCGGAGGCTCCGACCTCGGGGAAGGCGACTATCCGGCAGGGGTCAGCTCCCGTCGTCCGAAGGCCTGGCCAGCGAACGAGCGGATGAGGCGGACGTCCTCGGCCGCGTTCTCGACGTCGGGCAGGTCGCGGGGGTTCGGATCGCCCTTCTCCACCGCCTCGGCGAAGCGGTCGTAGTGGGTCCCGGCGAGGGGCTCCGGCTCGATCCACTCGTCTTCACCCATCCGCGACAGCCGCACGAATGCCTGACCGTCCCGGCTCTCCTCGGTGATGTGCCAGCCCTGGTCCGTCACCAGGTAGAGCAGGTCGATGTGCTCCCGGAAGTTGCCCTCGGTGCTGTGCACCGCGAGGTCCGCGGCCCAGGTGATGAACAGGTGCGCGACGCCCCCGTCCTCGAAGTCCACCCGGAGGCTCTCGGTGTCCGGGCAGGGCAGGTCCGGGTGGGCGAGGGTGTCGGAGAACCAGGTCGCCGTCTTCATGGGACGGCCCATGAAGTAGCGGGCGATGTTGAGGTTGTGGATCATGGCGTCCATGAAGGGCCCGCCGTTCTTCTCGGGATCGAGGGCCCAGTCCGCCCACTGCGGGTAGTGGTGGATCCAGTCCTGGCGGAACAGTGCCAGCTTCCCGAAGCGGCCGCCCTCGAGGATCGACTTGACCGTGTCGAACCAGGCCTCGCCCGCGGTCCGGTAGAGGACCCCGCAACGCGCGTCGTTGCGGCGGACCGCCTCCACCATGACGTCGCAGGCCGCCGCGGTGTGCCCCAGGGGCTTGCTGGGCAGCAGGTGCTTTCCGTGGTCGGCGGCGCGGACGAAGAGGTCCTCCCGCAGCCACGGCGGCACGAAGAGGGAGACGAGGTCGATCTCGGGATCGTCGAGGATCTCGTCCTCCGAGGCGGCAGCGGTGGCCCCCAGTCGCTCCGCCCAGCCCTCCGCGCGCTCGCGGTTCGGGTCGTACACCGCCTTCACCTCGACCCGCTCGCTGGCCTGGAGGGCCTCCTCCTGCCAGCGCAGGAAGTCGCCACAACCGAGAATGCCGAGCTTCATGACGGTCTCCTCCGCCGCCTCGCGCCGGGCTCGTGCCACACGGCGATGTGGCGGTCCATGGTCTGGTTGGTCTCGTCGACGATGCGCTGGCGCCTCGGGTCGGCCTCGAACCACGCCAGGGTCTTGCGCACCCCCACGTGGAGCGGGATCCGGGCCACGTCGTCGGGCACGATCCTCCGCTCGAGGCGCAACCGACTGCAGGCAGCGCCGATGTTGCCGTTCCCACCGATGAAGAGGACTCTCATGCTGCCTGCTCCTTCCGCCTCGGGCACCTCGGGCTGCCGGCGGGGCTCCGCCGAGCGCCCCCTAGCCTATTCCTCCACGCCCGACAGGCAAAGCAGCTCGTCCGGGGGGAGGGCTCGCGGTTCTCGGGCGTGTCGCGGGACCCGCGCAAGAGCGCCGCGCGCCCGCGGCGGCTCTGCGGCAGGCCCGGATCGAGATGTGGCGCGAGAAGGGGTTCCGCCAGGACTCCTACCGGGCGGCGTTCGTAGGGGCATCGAGCCGCCTCTTTGTGGCGACCGGGCCCCGACCTAGAACCCGTACTTCTTGAGCTTGTAGCGGAGGTGGCGCTCGGTCATTCCCAGCGAAGCGGCGGCCCGGGTCTGGACCCCTCCGGAGCGGTCCAGGGCCTCGAGGATCAGGGCCTTCTCGAAGGCCTCGACCCGCTCGCTGAAGGTCGCGGTCTCGTCGCCCTTCGTCTCCGGCCGCAGCTCCCCGAGGTGCAGCGGCAGGTCGGAGGTGCTCACCACCTCGTCCCGGGACAGAACCACCGCGCGGTGGACCAGGTTCTCGAGCTCGCGCACGTTCCCCGGGTAGTCGTGCTTGAGGAGGAGGTCCATGGCCTCGCGGGAAACACTGCGGGCCTTTCCCTCGTCCTTGAAGCGCCGCAGGAAGTGGTCGACGAGGAGCGGGATGTCCTCCCGCCGCTCGCGGAGCGGGGGGAGGGTGATGGACACCACGTTCAGGCGGAAGAAGAGGTCTTCGCGGAAGGCGCCCTCCCGCACCATGGCTTCGAGGTCCCGGTGGGTGGCGGCGATGAGGCGCACGTCGACCTTGACCGTGCGCGTGCCCCCGACCCGCTCGAAAGCCTGCTCCTGGAGCACGCGCAGCAGCTTGACCTGGGTGCTGCGGGGCAGGTCCCCGATCTCGTCCAGGAAGAGGGTCCCCCCGTCGGCCAGCTCGAAGCGGCCCCGTCGCTCGCGGTCCGCCCCGGTGAAGGCCCCGCGCTCGTGGCCGAACAGCTCGGACTCCAGGAGCGTCTCCGGCAGGGCGGCCACGTTCACCGCCACCAGGGGGGCGCGCCGGCGCGGGCTCGCGTAGTGGATGGCCCGAGCCAGGAGCTCCTTCCCCGTCCCGCTCTCCCCCCGGACGAGGATCGTGGCCCGGCTCCCCGCCGCCCGGGCCGCGACGTTGATGGCCTCCTGCATCCGCGCGTTGCCGGTCTCCAGGCCGGCGAGGCGGTAGCGCGACTCGACCTGCTCCCGAAGAGCCCGGTTCTCCGAGACCAGGGCCCTCCGTTCCAGTGTGCGGGAGACGAGGACCTCCAGCTCGTCCAGGTCCACCGGCTTCGACAGATAGTCGGCGGCCCCGCGCTTCATGGCGTCCACCGCGCTCGCCACCGTGCCGTACGCGGTCGTCACCACCACCGGGATCTCGGGGTTCGCCCCGCGCACGGCGTCCACGAGCTCGACCCCCGTCTTGCCCGGCATGCGCAGGTCGGTGAGGACGAGATCCACGGTCCGGGAGGACACGACCTTCATGGCCTCGTCGGCGTCGCCGGCGGTCTCGACCGCGTAGCCCCGCTTCTTCAGGAAGCCGGCGAGGACCCGCCGCTGGGGCTCCTCGTCGTCGACCACCAGGATGAGGCGCTCAGCCACGTCCGGCCTCCCCCGGGGGCAGGCGGACGGTCATCGTCGTGCCCCTCCCCGGCTCGGAATCCACCTCGATGGCGCCCCCATGGGCGGTGACGATCTGCTGGGTCACCGCGAGGCCCACCCCCGTCCCCTCCGCCTTGGTGGTGAAGTAGAGGTCGAAGATCTTCGCTCGGTGGTCGGGCTCGATCCCGCGCCCGTTGTCACGAACCTCGAGGGCGTGGCCGTCCCTCCGGGATCGGGCCGCCACCACCACTCGGCCTCCGTCGGGCGTCGCGTCGACCGCGTTGCGGACGAGGTTGTCGAGGGCCTGGCGGATCTGGGTCGGATCCACGAGGGCGGTGCCGGCGGAGGAGGCATCGATCTCGAGGGTCACGCCGCGCGACTCCGCCTGAGCGCGCAGCCGCTCACCGAGGCTGCCGACCAGCGCCCCCAGGTCCGTGGGCTCGACGCGCAGCGCGGGCGGGCGGGCAAAGTCGAGGAACTGCTGGACGATCCGGTCGATCCTCTTGGTCTCGTCGGCCATCACCCGCAGGAGCTCCTCGGCCTCGGCCCGATCCTCCACGCTCGCGGCGGGCGGCGCGTCGAGAAACTCGCGGCGCAGGCGCTGGGCGGTCAGGCCCACGGCGTTCAAGGGGTTGCGGATCTCGTGGGCCACGGTGGACGCGAGCTCCCCCATCGCGGCCAGACGATCACGGCGTCTCAGCGCCTCCTCGGCCCGGGCGTGCTTCTCGCTCAGGGTGCCGTAGCGCCGGCGCAGCCCGGTGAGGCCGAAGGCGAGGGCCACGAGCGTCCCCGCCGCGAGGAGGGCCGCCAGCAGCCGGAGCACCATCCGCTGCTCGACCCGCCGCACGCCGTCGAGCCGCATGCCGAGGCGGATCTCGGCGGTCTCGCCCTCCGCGAGAGGCACCGCGCTCGCGAACTCCAGGACGGGCCGACCCGCCACCACCAGCTCACGCTCGGCGGAAGGCCGGGGGTCGGGACGCTCGTCCGGGACGTCGCCGAAGGACAGTCGTCCGCCCTCGTGGGAGAAGTCGGTGTACGCGATCTCGGGACTCGCGCTCGTGATCTCCCCGAGCAGCGCCTCCAGCGAGGCCGGCCGCTGGAGGTCGGCGACCGCGGTCGCGTCGACGTTGACCACGATCGCCCCACCCCCGGACCGCTTCACCCCGGCGGCGATACGCTCTCCCCGGCCCCCACGCGACGAGTGCAGCCCGGTGACGACCTCCGCCTCGCCTTCCTCGAGGATCTGCCACGCGACGCCGCCCGCTCGGTGCACCCCACCCCCCGGACCGCGTCCCGACCCCGGACTCCGGGTGGACTCTTCGTCGCCGGTCTCGTCGCCCCGACCGCCACGCCACCCGCCACCCGTTCCCCGGCCGGGCCCCGCGCCGGGCCCGCGGGGCCCGGCCCCGCGACCGGCGGACGCCGAGCCGTCGGCGTCGACCCGCGTGCCGTCCGCGCCGAAGACCGTCACCCGAAAGAGGGAATCGCGTCGGGTCACGTCCGCCACCGCTTCGGGCGTGAGGCGACCCTCGGCGTCGAGCCGGGCCAGCTCCCGGGCCTGGTCGAGCAGGCGTCCCGCCATCTGCTCCTCGGCCAGGGCGGCGGCGGCCCGGTTCGATCGCGCGGCCGCGGCGACCGTCTCCCGGAGCGCCTCGGCGTGCTCGCGGAGCAGGCCCACGAGCTCGCGGCGAGTCGCCGCGTAGTCGAGCCACACCACGCCCAGCAGCCCGACCGCCACGAGGGCACTGGCGAGGACGAGGGGTGTGGCGAGTCGACGCATGACCGTGGCCCATCATGCCACGGCCACGCGAGGGCGGGCCTGCTACAGTGACCCACCGTGCCCGCGAGGAAGGAGGATTCCCCATCGACGTCCGACGCCGTCACTCCGGACGCGACCCGCGAGGTGGCGCTCCCCCGGCCCTACGACTTCGACGCGTCGCTTCGGTTCGTGCCCTTCGGGCTCTACGATCCGTCGTGCCAACTGGGCTCAGTCGACGAACTCCCGGAGCCCGTTCGTCTCCGCAGTGACCGTCCGGTCGTTGTCGGGCCAGGTGTTCCCGCCGCGGCGGAGGAGGAGCAGCCTCATGACGAGGGCCTCCCGGCCGCTGAAGCCACCCGGGTCCCCGGCGGCGTGGAGGGAGCACATGACCTCGCGCGGGTCCGGGGAGTGGGCGAGGCCGAAGATGTGACCCAGCTCGTGAGTGATGGCCCCCGGGGCGCGACTCGGGAGCTCGCCGCAGAAGATGATCTCGGCCCGTGTCACCTCGTGCTCCGAGAGCCAGGTCCGGGCGAGGAGGCGACCCGGTTTGCCCTCGCACGACGGGTCGCGCGCGTCGATCCGTGTAGGCACCGTCATGTCAGCAGCCTCGCCGACCGAGAAGACGGTCCGACCCTGGACCGCGACGTTGAAGTAGTCAGTGGCCTGCCGGTGGGCAACCAGGGCCTGGGGGTCAGCCGCGAGAGGGGCGCTGGGTTCGAGGGCCAGCGTGCGCACGCGCGGCGGTATCCGGTCGAGGGGGACGAGGCTCGTCGAGTCGTGCAGCGTGGACGCCGTGTACACGAGTGCCTTCGTGTACTCGGCCGGTAGCCCCGAGTGGTCCGGCCACATCGTGAGACGGGTCTCGCCCGAACGCACCAGCGTCTGCCTCGTGAGACAACCCGCAGCCTCGACGTCCACCTCGGCTCCCTCCCGAGCAGCCGCGCGCACGACGAGCTGCCCGTTTCCGTCGGTCGTGTACGCCTTCCCCGCCACGACGACGTGGGCTCCCGGAACGGGGTCGTCGGTCTCACCCGAGACGATGGTGACCGCGGTGCCCGCGGGCCAGCCGGATGGCCGGGGGAGGCGTGGCGTCGGCGACGTCGGCGACCCGCCCCCACACGACAGAGAGAGGAGGACCGCCGGGAGAAGGATCGTTCCCCTCAGCTCCGGTGGGACCACCGGTCCGGTGCGCTTCAGAAGCCCCCGCCGCATCACGCAGGGGCAGGATACGGAGGGTGTCCAGTTCCCGGCAATGGATCAAATGGTGGTGCAGGCGCCCGAATCGGCGGCCCCTCCGATTCCGCGGCTAGAATCCGACACGAGGACCCCTCCCGTGTCCCTGCGAGTGCCCCGCTCCCCCCGGTCATCCTCGCCGGCGTGAGGCCCATTGGGTCGATCCGGACACTCCGGGCGGTCCTTGGGGGAACACCGCTCTCTCGTCGTGGAGTGCACCATGCGATTCCGCCTGCTCGTTCCTAGAACCGCCAGCCCTGGATGTCCAGGTTGGTGAGGCCGGCCGCCCGAGCCCAGCCCACGGCCTCCTCGTACTCCTCGCGCTCCAGGCGCCGCGCGACCTTCGGGTAGTCCAGGGCCTTGTGCTCCGGACGGTACTGGGACATCAGGTTGACATACGTGTTCTTCGGGAGGTGAGCGGCGATCCAATCGACGACCTGGCGCGTTCCCCCAACGTCGTTGGGCATGACCAGATGGCGGATCATGAGCCCCCGGTACACGAGGCCATCCGCGGCCGACCGGGCGACGCCCACCTGCCGGTGCATCTCGAGGAGCGCCTGCCGGGTGAGCTCGGAGTAGGTGTCGGCACCCGAGGAGTACCGCGCGGCCATCGCCCCGTCGGCGTACTTGAAGTCGGGCAGGTAGATGTCAACGACTCCGTCCAGCATCTGCAGAATCTCGAGGCGCTCCCACCCGCAGGTGTTGTAGACGAGGGGGAGGCACAGACCCTTGCCGGCGGCCACGTCGAGAGCCTGGACGAGGTCGGCGGAGTAGTGGGTGGGCGTGACGATGTTGACGTTGTGACAGCCCCGCTCCTGGAGCTCCAGCATCATGTCGGCCAGGTCTCCCACACTCCGGTCGCGACCGTCTCCCCGCTGGCTGATCTCCCAGTTGATGCAGAAGACGCAGCGCAGGGAGCAGTTGCTGAAGAAGATCGCCCCCGAGCCCCCCGAGCCCACGAGGACCCGCTCTTCTCCGAAGTGGGGATACGAGGTGGCGACCCGCACCCGGGACGAGGCCCCGCAGAAGCCCTTCTCCCCGTCGAGGCGGCGGGCGCCACACTCCCGGGGACACAACCGGCAGCTATGCATCAGGCCGCGGAGCGCCTCCCCGCGCCGACGCAGCTCCCCGCTGCGATGGAGCTTCAAGTAGGGCGGCTCGAAGGCGGGATCGACGACTGCGCGGTCACGGGTCCCGGGCAGCGTCACCAGCAGGGCCGAGCAGCGGCCGAGGAACGTCCGTCGGGAAGACGCGGGGGGCACGACTCCTCCACCCCCAAGGTAGGCTGCCGGCCCCTATTGTCAACGGACGATGTCGGCGCAGCCCAGTCGTCGGGCCAGGCCTGAGCGTCGAGCGACCCGTCCAACTCGTCGACCAGCGCGTCCGAATGATTCCCGAGGGCGATCACTCGCGTCTGGTCCCGGCATCAAGCGCGGCGGCGGACCAGGGGCCAGGCGAGCTCACCCACGAGGCTCTCGGGCATGGTGTCGTCGTCGGGGTAGCCCAGCCGCTCCGGGCTCCGGTCCCGGGGCCAGTAGGCGGTGCGAAAGAGGAAATCCCAGAGCGAGAGGACGATCCCGTAGTTCTTGGCCACCCCGCCTTCGTCGGAGGCGTCGTGGTGCCACAGGTGCATCCGCGGGTTGTTGAAGACGTAGCCGAGGGGGCCCAGGCCCACGTTGAGGTTGGCGTGGTTCAGGTCGCCCCAGAACGTGGAGAAGACTGCCACCCAGAAGACCGCCCGGGGCGAGGCGCCGAGGAGCGCCAGGGGCAGCCACTGCGCGGTCTTGTAGACCACGATCTCGAACCAGTGGAAGCGGAAGTTCCCGATGAAGTCCATGGTGTGGATGGAGTGGTGGACCTTGTGGAAGGTCCAGAGGAACGGGACCCGGTGGAGAAGGTTGTGCACCGTCCACTGGAGGAAGTCGGAGAGAAGGAGGAAGACGAGAAACTGGGTCCAGAAGGGCCAGCCCCGCACCGGCGAGCCCTCGAGATCGAGGCCTACGTCCTGGACCAGACGAGTGGCATGAAGAGTGAGCCAGCCGTAGATGCCGGCCTTCCACACCAGCCACATGAAGACGTGGCCGTTCAGCAGCAGAAACCCGATGTCCCGCACCCAGCCCGGACGCAGCAGCGCCTGCCCCTTCCTCCACGGAAACAGCCGCTCCAGCACGACGAACAGAGCCGAGATCCCGATCAGCCAGTGCAGATAGCTCACGGAGACGCAGTGTAACCCCTGCGGATGTGCTTGAGCCTCCCGCCCCGCAGGTCTATGCTGCCCCCCATGAGACCACCAGCTGACATGTCTCGCCGTGACTTCATCCAGGCCAGCGGCAAGGCCGCCGCCGCCTCGCTGGCCGCGCCCGCGATCCTCCGCGGGGCCTCCGCGACCGCCGATCCCGTGCGCCTCGGTCACATCGGAATCGGCACCCGCGGGGGCAACCTCCTCCGCTACACCAGCTCGATCGACGCGTGCCGCGTGGTCGCCGTCTCCGACGCCTACAAGCCGCACCTGGTGAAGGGTGTGAAGCTCGCGAACAACCCCGAAGTCAGGGCCTACGGCACCTATCACGATCTGCTCGACGACCCCCAGGTGGAAGCCGTCGTCATCGCCACCCCCGACCACTGGCACGAGCAGATGCTCCTGGACGCCCTCGCCGCGGGCAAGGACGTCTACTGCGAGAAGGGCTGGACCGTTTCCGTGGCCGCCGCCAAGCGCATGCGCGCCGCCGTCAAGAAGGCCGGCGCCGTCATGCAGCTGGGGCACCAGGGGCGGCAGCTGCCCTCGGCCGACGTCGCCCGCCAGATGATCCTCGACGGGGCCATCGGCGAGATCACCCTCGTCAACGTCGGGCGCTTCTTCAACGGCCCTCCCGACCGTCCGCCCTGGCGTTGGTACGGTGGCTACGACATCTACGAACGTCCCGATCCGGCACAGGTGGAGCGGGATCTCGACTGGGCGGCCTGGCTGGGGGCGGCGCCGCGCATCGACTTCAACGAGCGCCACTTCTGGCACTGGCGCTGCTACTGGCCCTACGGCACGGGTCAGGCGGGCGACCTGCTCTGCCACGAAACGGACTTCGTGCAGAGCGTCCTGCGCCACGGGATCCCCGACACCTGCGTCACCGCGGGCCACAACGCTTTCTGGCACGACGACCGCGAGGTGCCCGACACCTGGACCTGTGCCTACGTCTTCGAGGAGCGCAACTGCACCGTCACCTTCGAGGGGTGCATGAACTCCCAGCGCAAGCAGACGCCCGAGTTCATCGGACGCTCCGGCCGCATGATCTTCAGCGACATCGGGCAGGACGCCTCGATGTTCGAGATCTACGCCGACGGGCCCGCCTACGAGCTCGCCCGCCGTCCGCAGCCGCAGCCCACGTTCTTCTTCGCGCCGACCCGGGAGCAGCAGCGCCCCTCCCACATGGAGGACTTCCTGCAGTGCGTGCGCACGCGCGAGGCCCCGCGGTGCAACGAGGACGAGGCCTTCGTCGAGGCGGTCACGCTGCTGATGTCCGTCGAGAGCTACCACCAGAAGCGGCAGGTCCGGTGGGATGGGGTGAAGGAGGAGATTCGATGACGCCCGGGGTCTGACCCCGTTTTGTTGCGTCGCCGCCCCGTCGATCTCGCGATGCAATGAAACGGGGTCCGACCCCGCTCCCTATTCCTGTCTCCCTTCGCCACGCGCTGGACCACGAGGGCTCGGACGTCTCGCCGCGGTGCGCAGGGAGTGGGGTGGCAAGTCCAGGGGAACGGAAGGGAAGGAAACAGGCTGAGTCAATACGAACGGTCGAACGTGGCAACGGAAGGTCCGCGGAACGACGCCTGGCGGGTGCGTTCCGCGGACGTCAGGCGTTCCGCGGACGTCTGGGTGGCAACGGAAGGACGACGGAATGCTGCGCATTCCGTCGTGATCACGCATTCCGCAGTCGCAGGGCATTCGTGATCACCGTGACCGAGCTCAGGCTCATGGCCGCGGCGGCGACCATGGGGGAGAGAAGCCAGCCCAGCCACGGGTAGAGGACGCCGGCGGCGATGGGGATCCCCAGCGCGTTGTAGAAGAAGGCCCAGAACAGGTTCTGCCGGATGTTCCGGATCGTCGCCCGCGACAGCCGGCGGGCGCGCACGATCCCGCTCAAGTCGCCCTTCACCAGGGTGACGCCGGCGCTCTGCATGGCCACGTCGGTGCCGGTGCCCATGGCGATGCCCACGTTGGCCGCGGCCAGGGCCGGGGCGTCGTTGATGCCGTCCCCGGCCATGGCCACCACACGCCCCTCGCCCTGGAGTCGGCGCACGATCTCCGCCTTGCCCTCGGGCAGCACCTCGGCCTCCACGCGCGCGATCCCCAGCGCCCGGGCCACCGCCTCCGCCGCGGTGCGGGTGTCCCCGGAGAGGAGAACGATCTCGAGCCCGTCGGCCTGGAGGGCTCGGATCGCCCCCGATGCGGACCCCTTGATCGGGTCGGTCACCGCCAGCAGCGCCCGGGCCCGGCCGTCCGTGGCCAGGAACACGACCGTGCGCCCTTCCGCACGCTCGGCCACGGCCTTCTCCTCGAGCGCGGCGGCCTCGATCCCGAGCTCGCCGAGGAGCGCCTGATTCCCCAGGGCCACCGCCGTGTGGCCGATCCGGCCGCTCACGCCACGGCCGGTGTGCGACTGGAAGTCGCTCGCGGGTGCGAGCTCGAGGCCCTTCTCCTCCGCCGCTCCCACGATCGCGGCGGCCAGCGGGTGCTCGCTCCCCCGCTCGAGGCTCGCGGCGAGGCGCAGGGCCTCGTCGCCCTCCGGATCGTCGGTGTCGATCACCGTCTCCAGCCGTGGCCGGCCCTCGGTGAGGGTGCCGGTCTTGTCGACCACCAGGGTGTCGACACGGGCCAGGGTCTCGAGGGACTCGGCGTCACGGACCAGGACTCCCGAGGTGGCGCCACGACCCACGCCCACCATGATCGACATGGGCGTGGCAAGGCCGAGGGCGCAGGGACAGGCGATGATGAGAACGGAGATCGCCGCCACCAGGGCGTAGGCGAAGCGCGGCTCGGGCCCGAAGGCGGCCCAGACCACGAAGGCCACCGCCGCGATTCCCACCACCGCGGGGACGAACCAGGCCGCGACCGCGTCGGCGAGGCGCTGCATGGGCGCGCGGCTCCTCTGGGCCTCGGCCACGAGCTGGACGATGCGGGCGAGGAGCGTGTCGCGGCCCACCTTCTCCGCCCTCATGACGAGGCCACCTGTCCCGTTCACGGTGGCGCCGGTCACGCGAGCGCCGGGGACCTTCTCGGTGGGGATCGGCTCGCCGGTGACCATCGACTCGTCGACGGAGCTCGTTCCCTCGAGAACGACGCCGTCCACCGGGACCTTCTCGCCGGGACGGACGCGGAGCCGGTCGCCGGGGTGCACGTCCTCGAGGGGCACATCGGCCTCGCTACCGTCGTCGGTGATCCGGCGTGCCGTCTTCGGGGCGAGGCCGAGCAGGGCCCGGATGGCCCCGCTGGTCCTCTGGCGCGCCCGCAGCTCCAGGACCTGGCCCAGGAGAACGAGCGTGACGATCACCGCCGCGGACTCGAAGTAGCGGCCGACATCCCCGTCGTGCCCGCGGAACGATGCCGGGAAGACCCCCGGGACCATCACCGCGAACAGGCTGTACAGCCAGGCGATGCCGGTGCCGATGCCGATGAGGGTGAACATGTTGAGGCGGCCGGAACGGATGCTGGCCCACATCCTCTCGAAGAACGGTCGGCCCGCCCACAGCACCACCGGCGTCGCCAGCAGCAGCTCGATCCAGCCCAGGAGGCGGGGGGGAGGAGACGGTGCACCTGGAGAGCCGGCACCATCGCCCCCATGGCGAGGACGAGGAGCGGGACGGTGAGGAAGGCGGCGACGCGGAAGCGGCGCGTCATGTCCTCCAGCTCGGGGTTCGCTTCCTCGGCCGCGGTGACGACCCGCGGCTCCAGGGCCATCCCGCAGATCGGGCAGGGACCGGGCTTCGCCTCCAGGACCTCCGGATCCATCGGGCAGATCCACTCGACGGACTCGCCCTCGGCCGCCGCCGCCGGCGTCTCCATGTGGGCCATCGACGGACCCGTCTGCAGGAACGACTCTGGATCGGCGGCGAACTTCTCTCGGCACCGTGGGCTGCAGAAGTAGCGTGTCGTCCCGGCGTGCTCGTGCATCCCGGCGGCGGTGGCGGTGTTGACCTTCATCCCGCACACGGGATCGGTCTCCACCGTCGGCGGGGGACCCTGGAGAAACGAGTCCGGGTCCGCGGCGAACCTCTCCCGGCAGCGGGGATTGCAGAAGTGGTAGGTGCGGTCCTCGTGCTCGTAGGCCCCACCCCGGGCTGCGGCCGGGTCCACGAGCATGCCGCAGACGGGGTCCCGCACCGGGCGGGCGCCGCCGGGGCGGCCGAGGGTGATCCTTCCCGCTGGCTGGTCTTTCATTCCGTCCTCTTGGCCCGAGTATCCGTCAAGTGGACGAATGAGGAAACAGAGGGTCTGCGGGACGATGCGGTGGGGAGAGTGGCGGAGGCGAGGGACGCGCCAGGGAACGGAGGGGGAGGAAACAGACGTCACCCATGCGAACGAGTGAACGTGGCAACGGAGTGTCTGCGGAACCGTGGTCCAACGATGGGCTCCGCAGACGAGGGGACGGAAAGTCCGCGGAACGACGGCCTCACGGGGGCGTTCCGCGGACTATCTCAGATCAATCACCTTGCGCTCGTAGAGCCGCTTGAAGATGAGGAGGGCGTCCTCCTCGGGCAGGGGGCACAGCTTCAGGATCGACTGGATGTCCCACTGCCCGTTGACCCGGGACAGCACGAACCCCTCCTGCGGGTCGAACTCCTTCTGCGCCAGCTGCACCGAGCCGAGCTTCAGGATGGGCACCTTGTCCAGGGGAATCATGCTGACCGCCTTGGCCTTGCGCCGCGTCTCGGAGACGGTGACCAGGCCCTTCTTCGCGGCCTGGTTCACCCCGTCGAGGGCGAGCACCCGCTCGTAGGCCTCGAGGGCGGCGTCGTAGCGTCCCTCCCGCAGGCGCGCCCCCGCCGCCTCCAGCAGGCCCTGGATCATCCCCACCGGATCGGTCTCGGCCACCCCGGGATCCACGCTCTCGACCACGAGCCGGCCCTCGTCGCACAGCCCGGCGAGCAGGAGGGCGGTGTCGTACAGCGGCCGGCGCGACTCGAGGCTGATCGAGGACAGGGTCTTGCCCGCGGCGGCGAGGGTGAGCACCTGGCGACGCGCGGGGTTGCTCACCTCGGCCGGGTCGCCCAGGGCCTTGAAGGTCATCTCCCCGCTCGGGAAACGCTGGCACAGCTTCTGCCAGCGCTCGCGCCGGTAGCGCCCCTCCTCGAGCACGGGTCGGAGGTCGATGTGCAGACCGGAGGCGTCCTCCGGCGGGACCTCCGCATCGTCGAACTCGAAGCGCCCGCCCGGCCACAGGCACAGGTCGTGGAGCTGCGCCTCGGCGTTGCTGGCCAGGGTTCTCATCAGCTGGGCCTCGGTGAGCAGACCGTCCCCCACGAGGATCTCACCCAGGCGACGACGGTCGCTCTCCTGCTTCAGGAGGGCCGTGAACAACGCCTCCTCGCTGATCAGCCGCTCCCGGACGAGGGCCTGGCCGATGGTCTCGCGAGGGTCGTTGGATTTGGCCCACCGCAGTGTGCCGTCGCGGAAGGCCAGGCGCTTCTTCGTCGAGAGGCGGGTCATGGCCAGGGTGCCCGACCTCCGGCGCCCGTGCACCCAGGCGAGGAGATCGAAGATGTCGAAGGTGGAAAGGTCCCCGGCGAAGCTCATGCGCTCAAGGCTCGACGATCAGGGAGCTTGGGCGGGGGGCGGCGGGTCGACCTCCCAGGCGGGCCACGAGGCGCGCCGCGGTGTCCAGGAAGGCGTGGGGGCCCTCGTCCTCCCGAACGGTCCCGGTCATGGCACTCTCGAGGGCCCGGAGCGCGGCGACGAGGTCGCGGTCGGACGGACGGTGCAGGGTCCCGTCCTCGCCTCGCGCCTCGAACATGCCGGCCAGCTCCCCCACCAGCGCCTCCGCCCGCGCGTCGCCGGGGCGGTGCTCGTAGAGCACTCCCCGGTCGCGGGTCTCCGCGGTCTTCCGCACCGCCACCACCGCGTCGAGGGCGAGGACGTCGTCGAGCTCGTCGTGCCGCCCCCGGATCCCCCCAAGCCCGGCGAGGGCGACGAGCACGAGCTGAGCCTGCCTCTCGGTGAGCGGCGAGAGGTAGGGGCCCAGGCGGCGCTCGTCCCGCTTGCGGTCGGCGGCGCGGCCTTCCCAGCGGGGGGCGTGGGCCCCGGTCAGGTAGGGACAGTCGGGTGGGCAGTCGATCTCGACGAGCCGCTTCGTGCCGCAGCACTGCGAGCAGATCGCTCCCCCCCGGGCGGGACACGCCCGCTTGCCCTTGCGCTGGCGGCACACGGTGCAGCTCACCCGATCTTCACCATGTCCCTGAACTCGCGGAGGAGCGTCTCCGCGCTGTCCGGACGGAGCTCGGGGCGGGGGTGCAGGCCCCGCAGGAGGAGCTTGTCCAGGGACTCCGGCACGCCGGGCGCGAGGCGAGAGGGCAGCGGGAGGCCCGCGCCCTGCGGCTGGGAGCGCGGGTGGGTCCCCGTCAGCAGGTGGTACATGACGGCGGCCAGCGCGTAGAGGTCGGCCCCCGGGAGGGGTCCGCCCTCCGGCGGCTGGTAGCTCTGCTCGCGATCGAGGGTCCGGGCCAGGCGGCCGAGACCGAGGTCGGCGACCTTGATCACCCCGGACGCCACCATCACGTTCGAGGGCCGGATCGAGCCGTGGACGAGACCGCGGGCGTGAACGACGGCCAGGGCCTGGGCGACGATCCTCCCGAGGGTGTGGACCTGCTGGAAGCTCAGCCGGCGCCCGGAGTCGATCGCCTCCTGGAAGTTCCGACCATCGATGTACTCGGTGACCAGGCACCGCGCGCCCCGAAGCTCCATGAGGGCGATGACCTTGGCCAGATTGGGATGGGAGATCTTCGAGGCCGCCTTGAGCTCGGTCACGAGGGGCGGGAGCACGTCCGGGCCGAGCATCCCGGCCGGGAGCACGCGGATGGCGACGTTGCGGCCGTCGGTCACGTCTTCGCCCCGATGCACCACCCCGAGGGGGCCTCGGCCGACCTCCTCCTTCGGGACGAAGCGGGGGGGACGAGGGGCGGCGGCGGCCGGCGCGCGGGCAGCGACCGGGGGCGGGGTGGCGGGGGCCACGGGCGGTGTCGTGGCGGTCGGCGATCCCGCTGCCACCGGCGGGGCGGTCGCGGGCACCGGCACCGGTGCGGCGGGGGGAGGAGCGGCGGCCGGGACGCCGCCGCCCTCGAGCTGTGCCGCGCGGCTCTGGACGTCCCGGAAGCCCAGGTTCTCGGCCTGGATCTTCTTGTAGAGGCCGAGCGCCTGGGCCGTGTCCCCCGAGGCCTCGTGGGTGCGGGCGAGCCAGTAGTACAGGTCGAGGTTTCCGGCGGAGACCGGCTCGTCACCCAGCGCCTTCTGGACGCGCTCGAAGGCGAGTCCCGGCATGCCGCCTTCGATGAAGAGGCGGGCCAGGAGCTCGGTGGCGGCGCGGTAGTTCTCGTCGTCCGGGCGCACGCTCTGGAGCAGGGCGATGGCCTTCTCGCGCTCGCCGCTCTCGGCCGCCGCCTCCCCGCTCTTGAAGGCGAAGCCGGCGCGACCGAACAGCTCGGCGGCCCGGGCCCGGTCCCCCAGCTCCTCGTAGAGCTTGGCCGCGGTCTCGAGCTCCCCGGCCTGCTCGTAGGAGGCCGCGGCCCGGTCCTTGAGCCCGGCGCGGATGTAGACCCCGCCCGCCGCGGCCCAGCTCTCTCCCGTCTCGTAGGCCTGGGCCGCCTCGGCGAGCATGTCCACCGACTCGTACAGCTCGGCCGCGCGGAGGAAGTCGCGCCCCTTCACGAAGAAGGCGGCGGCCTCGGGGATGCGGTCGGCCTTCAGGGCGACCTCCCCGCGGAGGTTGGCGGCCTGGACGGCTTCGCCGGCCTGCTCGTAGGCCTGGGCCGCGCGCTCGTGGTCGCTGGCCTTCATGAACGCCTCGGCCGCCGGCACCGGCTGCCCCAGGCGCAGCAGCGCCTCCGCTGCGTGTCGGTGGTGCCCGCCCTTGCTGTACACCTCCACCGCGTGGGCGAGCTGACCCGCCTTCTCGTAGAGCTGCCCGGCGAGGAGCGCGCTCTTCAGCTCCACCGCCGCCCCCGCCGAGGTCGTCGAGTAGGTCGTGGCCAGCGTGAAGTTCTCGGTGAAATGACGCTCGTAGGCCCCGGCCGCCTTCAGGGGCTCGCCGTGCTTCGCCCACGCCTCGGCGGCCCGGAGGGGATAGCCGCTCTTCTCGTAGAGGTCGGCCGCCGTCCCCCACTGCTTCGCGAGGCCGAACAGGCGCGCCGCCTCGAGGTTGTTGCCCTTCTCGAGAAACAGGGCGGCGGCGCGCTCGGGCTTGCCCGCCGAGGTGAACAGCGCCGCCCCCTTCTTGTGGTCGCCCGCCTGCAGGTACAGCTCGGCGGCGCGCTCGGAGCGGCCGAGCTTCTCGTAGGTGGCGGCCGCCGCCCAGTGCTCCTGCCCCTCGAGGTAGGCGTCGGCGGCCTCCGCCAGCCGGCCCACGTCCTCGTAGATCTTGCCCGCGGCCAGGTAGTTGTCCTCCTTCTTGTAGCGCTCGGCCGCCTTCTCGAGCTTCCTCTCCGCCCAGCGCGGACCGAGCGCCCAGGAGACCAGCGCGTCGGTGCTCAGGCCGGCCCCGGGAACCCGGACGCTCCGGTGGGCGACGAAGCGCCGGTACAGGACGAGGAGGACGATGAGCCCCAGTACCCAGGGCACGAGCGGGTGGTCCAGCAGGCTGAACAGAATCTGCATGCGGAGCTCGGGGGCCTCCCGGCCGGTTCTCCTCCCCGGGGAACCGAGGGATTATAGCAGTCGCCCCGGCACTCCACCTCCGCGATCTTCGGCGAGCCGCCACCCTCGTCCGGGGCCGGTGCCGAGCGTAAGTCCCACTCCTCGTTGACCTAATCTGGAGCACTGACCTATCCTGTGAGGACCCGCAGCGGACCGAGGACATGAGCAAGGGGACTGACAAGCCGCGCGACGCTCCCGGCCGCGAGGAGGAGCACGAGGACGACGGCTACGCCACCGCGGATGACCTCTTCGGCCACCTCGTCGACGCCCCCGCGCCCCCGGAGGCGGGCCGGTCCGGGAGACGGAGCGGGCGGGTCCGGGTCCGGGTCGCCGACCCGGTGTCCCCCGAGCCTCTGACCCCGCCCGTGGACGAAGACGAGGGCGGTCTCGGGGCGCCCCACGGGCCCGTCCTCGAGGACTCCCCCTTCCGGCCCGCTCCGCCCGTCGACGACGACCAGGAGGCGCGGCTCCCTCCCTCCGCCCTGCGCACCGGGGCGAAGTTCACGATCACGCCCCCGAAGATACCCCTCGGGCCGGCCGTCGACCTCGCCTCGGTCGCCGAGAGCGGGCTGGACGAGCACGAGCAGGAGGGGACGCCGTCGGAGCCGGCGCCGGCGCCCGCCGCCGGGCGAGACCGCTCGTGGCGGGACGAGGACTTCGGCCCCTACCAGCTGCTCGATCGCATCGCGGTGGGGGGCATGGCCGAGGTCTTCAAGGCCAAGCGCAGCGGGGTGGAGGGCTTCGAGAAGGTCGTCGCCCTGAAGCGCATTCTGCCCCACCTCTCGGAGAACAAGGAGTTCCTGGACATGTTCGTGGACGAGGCCAAGATGGTGGCCGGCCTCACCCACCCGAACATCGTGCAGATCTTCGACCTCGGGCGCATCGAGTCGAGCTACTACATCGCCATGGAGTACGTGCACGGGCGCGACCTGCGCACGACCATCCGCCGGGCCCGCGAGAAGGGCCTGCGCCTGCCCCTCGACCTCAGCCTGCGGGTGGTCAGCCAGGTCTGCTCCGCCCTCGAGTACGCCCACCGGAAGAAGGACGCGCGCGGGCGGCCCATGGAGATCGTCCACCGCGACGTGAGTCCCCAGAACATCCTCATCACCTTCGAGGGCAACCTGAAGCTCGCCGACTTCGGCATCGCCAAGGCCGCGACCAAGGCGTCCACCACCGACCGGGGGGCGCTGAGAGGCAAGCTCCTCTACATGAGCCCGGAGCAGGCCTGGGGGCGCCCGATCGACCGCCGGAGCGACATCTTCTCCCTGGGGATCGTGCTCTACGAGATGATCACCGAGCAGAAGCCGTTCGTGGGCCTGGGCTCGGAGATGACGATCCTGGAGCTGGTGCGCAAGTGCGTCATCACCCCCCCGCGAGAGGTGAACACCCGCGTTCCCGAGGCCCTCGACCGGGTGGTGATGAAGGCCCTCGCCCGCAACCCCGACGAGCGCTACCAGGACGCGGGGGAGATGCAGCGGGGCATCGAGAAGATCCTCCGCGAGAGGCCGCCGGTCACCGCCCGCGACCTCGCCCGCTTCCTCGAGCTGCTGTACGACCGGGAGGAGCGGGAGGAGAATGACGCCGACGAGGGCGGCGACGCGGCCGGCGAGAGCGAGGACGAGGACGAGACGGACAGACTCTCGCTCGACGTCCTGCTGAAGCGATTCGGCATCGACTGAGGAGGCGGGAGCCATGAATCTCACGGACGCGCAGGAGAAGCACTACCGGGAGACCCTCGAGGTTGCCCGCAAGCAGATCGAGGAGATGAACGCGCAGATCGAGGAGGAGCTCGCGAAGGTGAAGGAGCGACTCGCCGATCTCCAGACACGCAAGAACGCGGCCCGCCAGATCTACGAGGGAGCCTGCCAGATCCTCGGCATCGAGAACGACCTCGGCACGGCCGAGGACGCGCCGGAGAGGAAGTAGGCCATGGCCTGGTTTCGTCGGCAGACCGCGCCGCTGGCTCCCCGAATCGGGGAGAGCCGCGTCCCCGAGGGCGTCTGGGTGAAGTGCAGCAACTGCAAGGAGATCCTCTACCGCAGGGACGTGCTCAAGAACCTGTCCGTCTGCCCGAAGTGCGCCTTCCACTTCCGCATCGGGGCCCGGGAGCGGTTGGACACCCTGTTCGACGGAGCCTGGGAGGAGTTCGACCACGGCCTCGTCAGCTCCGACCCCCTCGGCTTCAGGGACAGCCGGCCCTACGCGGACCGGCTGCGCGCGGGCAAGGCCAAGACCAACTCGTTCGACGCCCTCGTCTCCGCAGTGGGTGATATGGGCGGCCGGCCCGCCATCGTCGCGTCGATGGAGTACGCCTTCATCGGGGGCTCGATGGGCGTGGTCGTGGGTGAGAAGGTCACCCGCTGCATCGAGAGGGCTCTCGTCGAGCGGCTTCCCCTGATCGTGGTGTCCTGCTCCGGTGGGGCCCGCATGATGGAGGGCACCCTCTCCCTCATGCAGATGGCGAAGATCTCTGCGGCACTGGCCCGCCTCCACGAGGCGCGGCTGCCCTTCCTCAGCATCCTCACCGATCCCACCACCGGGGGCGTCACCGCCTCCTACGCCATGCTGGGCGACCTCAACATCGCCGAGCCGGGCGCGCTCATCGGGTTCGCGGGCCCGCGGGTCATCGAGCAGACCATCCGGCAGAAGCTCCCCGACGGCTTCCAGCGCGCCGAGTTCCTCCTCGACCACGGGATGGTCGACATCGTCGCGGACCGGCGCGAGATGAAGGAGGTTCTCGTGCGGTGTCTCCGGTTCTTCATGGACTGAATGGCGGCGCGCCCGGGGGGCGCGCCCCGCGAGGTGTGGACGATGCGGATCGAAGGTCGGACCTTCCTGGTGAGCGGCGGGGCCTCCGGGCTCGGGGGCGCCACGGCGCGCATGCTGGTCGAGGCCGGCGCCCGGATCGTGATCCTCGACGTCAACGCGGAGGCCGGGCAGAAGACGGCCGCGGATCTCGGCGAGCGAGCGCGCTTCGCCGAGGCCGACGTCGCGCGCGCCGAGGACGTCGAGCGCGCGGTCGCGCTCGCCCGCCAGACCTTCGGCGGCGTGCACGGGGCGGTGAACGCGGCCGGCGTCCTCCTTCCCGAGAAGGTGCTGGGCCGGAAGGGGCCCCACCGCCTGGAGACCTTCGAGAAGACGTTGCGGGTCAACCTCGTGGGGACCTTCAACCTCGTCCGCCTCGCCGCCGAGGCCATCGCCGCCGGAGAGCCGGCGGAGAGCGGCGAACGCGGGGTGATCGTGTGCACGGCCTCGGTCGCCGCCTACGACGGGCAGATCGGCCAGGCCGCCTACGCCGCGTCCAAGGGCGGGGTGGTCAGCCTCACCCTCCCCGTGGCCCGCGAGCTCGCCCGGCACGGGATCCGGGTCGTGACCATCGCGCCGGGGATCTTCGACACCCCGATGCTCGCCGACCTCTCCGACGAGGCCCGGGCCTCCCTGGGCGCGCAGGTGCCGTTCCCCCCGCGCCTGGGACGGCCAGAGGAGTATGCCGCGCTGGTCCGGCACATCGTCGAGAACGAGGTCCTGAACGGCGAGGTGATCCGCCTCGACGGCGCCCTCCGCATGGCCGCGAAGTAGAAGACGTAGTCGTAGTCCGGGACGACCTCGTCGAGCAGCCGGCGGATTCTCTGCAGCGGCGTTCGTCTCGGTGCGTCCGCTTCGAGACTCGTGCTAGGCTCAGCCCTGGATCATCCGATCCCCGTCACAGCCGATGAGCGAGTCCAACCTCGACCGCCAGCCGTGTCCCCACTGCGGCGCCGACAACCCCGCTGAGGCGGTGTCGTGCGCCTCCTGCAAGCACGCCCTGCCCCTCCCCGACTCCGAGGAGCCGACCGGCTTCCTTCCCGCCGACGCGGGATCGCGTTCCCCCGCCGAGGAGGCGACGAGGACCGAGCTGGGCGAGGCACCCACCGGGCTCACGCTGGACGGAGCGGACGAAGACGACACCGAGGCCCCGACCGACCTGCCTCCATTGCCGGGGACCGACGGCGGCCGACGACCCGCTCGCGGCGAGGGGCCTCTCGAGGTCGGGCAGAAGTTCGGGCGCTATCAGATCATCCGTCTGCTCGGACTCGGCGGGATGGGCGCGGTGTACCGGGCCTACGACGAGGAGCTCGGGGTCGGGGTGGCGCTCAAGACCGTGCGCCCCGAGATCGCCAGGGACCCGGCGGCCGCGCGCGATCTCGAGAAGCGCTTCAAGCGTGAGCTCCTCCTCGCGCGCCAGGTGACGCACCCGAACGTCGTGCGCATTCACGACATGGGGGAGATCGACGGCATCAAGTACATCACGATGCCCTACGTCGACGGAGTGGACCTCTCCGCGATCGTGAAGCAGAGCGAGGGCGGGCTTCCCGTCGAGAAGGTCGTCACCATCGCCCGCGGGGTCGTGTCCGGGCTTCTCGCGGCCCATCGGGCGGGGGTCGTGCACCGGGACCTCAAGCCCGCCAACATCATGGTGGAGGTCGGCACCGACCAGGCCCTCATCATGGACTTCGGGATCGCCCGCTCCGCGGGCGGCGGCGAGTCAACGAGCAGGGCCGGCGCCCAGGTGCTCCAGAATCCCCACACCGCCGGCCTCACCGCGGTGGGCTCGATCGTGGGGACCCTCGAGTACATGGCGCCCGAGCAGTTCCGGGGCGAGGAGGTCGACCACCGGGCCGACATCTACGCCTTCGGGCTGATCCTCTACGACCTCCTCGCCGGCCGCCGCCGCAAGCGGGGCGCCCGCACCGCCCTCGAGGAAGCGGTCCAGCGCATGGACAAGGCCCTCCCGCCCCTGGCCGAGATGCGGGAGGGCGTCCCCGCCCCTCTCGAGCGGATCATCGCCCGCTGCATCCAGGCGGACCCCGAGGCGCGCTACGACACCACCGAGGAGCTGGCGGCGGATCTGGAGCGTCTCGACGAGCACGGCCAGCTCCGGCCGCTGCCCAGGCGCTTCACGAAGACGTTCCTGGCGGCAGCGACTGCCGGGATTCTCGCCGCGCTGGCGGGCACCTGGTACGTGGCGCGGTCGCGAGTGCCGGCCGAGCCACCCCCACCGATGTCGGTGCTGGTCGCGGACTTCGACAACCAGATCGGCGGGCCCGGCTCCGGGGGCGCGGAGGGCGACCCCCTGTTCGCGGGCACCCTGGAGACGGCGACGGGAGCCGCGCTCGAGGGCGCCTCGTTCGTCAACCTCTACTCGCGGCGCACCGCCCGTCAGCTCATCGAGAAGCTCGACCCCGGGCGGCCCCTCGACGTGTCGATGGCGCGCCTCATCTCGGCCCGCGAGGGCATCGCCGTCATCATCGGGGGCGCCCTGGAGCGCACGCGCTCGGGCTACGCCCTCGAGCTGGAGGCGATCGACCCCGCCGACGGCAAGGTGCTCGGCACCGCCGCCGCCGCCGCTTCCTCGCCCGAGGGCATGCTCCCGGCGGTCGGCACCGCCGCCGCGAAGCTGCGGGGAGCGTTGGGCGACACGACGCCGGAGAGCGCGCGGATCGCCGCGGCGGAGACGGTGACCACGACCTCCCTGGAGGCGTTGAAGGCCTACGTGCGGGCCCAGGAGCTGGCGGCGAGCCGCAAGGACGAGGAGGCTCTCGAGGCCTTCCAGGAGGCGCTCAGGCTCGATCCGAGCTTCGGCCGCGCCTACGCCGGCATGGGCGTCCTCTACTTCAACCGCAAGGACACCGCCAACGCCCAGGCCGCCTACGACAAGGCGCTCAAGCTGCTCGATCGCATGGGCGATCGCGAGAGGTACCGGACCCTCGGCAGCTACTACCTGGGCGTGGCTCTCAACTACGAGAAGGCGGTCGAGACCTACGAGGCCCTCGTCGAGCAGTTCCCCGCCGACGAGGTCGCCCACGCGAACCTCAGCCTGGCCTACCTCTACACCGGCGACGTGCCGCGCGCGATCGAGCAGGTCCGCGAGGTCCTGAAGCTCAACCCGCGATCGACCTCCGACCGGTACAACCTCGCGATCCAGTCGGTGTATGCGGGCGACTTCTCCGGCGCCCTCACCGAGGCGACTCGCGCCATCGAGGACTCGCCCAGCTACGAGCAGCCGTACCTCCCCATGGCCCTTGCGACCTTCTTCCAGGGCAACGTCGACGGGGCCCGGGAGATCTACAAGGAGGTCGAGGCAGTCAGTCCCTTCGGCGAGTCGCTGGGCCGGCTCGGCCGCGCTGACCTCCTCGTCGCGCGCGGGCGGTACCGGGAGGCGCTTCCGCTGCTCCAAGAGAGCGTTGCCTCCGACGAGGAAGCCGGAAACACCGGTCTCCTCGGCCCCCTCTATGTCGCGCTGGCCGAGACCCATCTCGCCCTCGGCCAATCGACCCGGGCGGTGGCGGCGGCGGAGAAGGCGGCGGGCCTGAGCGAGCACGAGAGCGTGCTCTTCCCGGCCGCGCTGGTCCTGGTCGAGGCCGGCCACGACGCCGGGGCCGAGAAGATCGCGGTCGAGATGGAGAACACCCTCCAGTCGCACATGACCGCCTACGCTCAGCTCGTCCGGGCGTCGGTCGCCGTGCGCGACGAGCGCTTCGGTCCGGCGGTGGAGCTGCTTCGCGAGAGCCTCAAGCGCCGCGACACCTGGCTGGGACGCCTGATGCTGGGCCAGCTCTACGTCCAGACCGAGCGGTACACCGAGGCCCTCGGCGAGCTCGACGCGTGCCGGAAGCGCTCCGGCGAGGCGGGGGACGTCTTCTTCTACGACTTCCCCACCCTCCGCTACCTGCCGCCCCTCTACTACGACCTGGCGCGCGCCCAGGAGGCGCTGGGCGTGGCCGACGCCAAGGCGAACTTCGAGCGGTTCCTCGAGCTACGCGGCGACGCCGACCCGTCCGACCCGCGGGCCGCCGACGCGCGGAAGCGTCTCGGCGACGAGACGGCAGCCGCGCGCCGGCCGGGTCCTCTTCCTACCGCGGCGTGACGTAGAAGGGTCCGAACGGCTCCAGACCCTCCTGCGTGCTCCCGATCACCTGGCCGGTGTCCGGGACCTCCACGTACATCGAGTAGCACGCCCCCCGGGCCAGCCCGCTCGCGTCGAAGTTGAACTGCCACGTGTACTGCGGCCGGCTCATCCCGGGATCGGGGAAGTACTGCCAGCCGCTGGAGCCGGTGGTGGTATTCGTCGGGTCCGGGGCGGAGCTCGCCACGATCTCGCCCGTGGGCGGCCCGGGGTTCGCCGGGCAACCGCTGTAGAAGGACAGCCGCGGCAGCGTCGAGCCGCTGTCCACCGGGACCGAGCCGTCGGTGAACTGCCAGGCGAGGACGACCGCACCGCTCTTGTCGCAGGTCTGGCCGTCGCAGGGCGTCTGGAGGCCGAGAAAGCCGTAGCCCGGCGCCTCTACGATGATGGGGCCTTCGGTCCAGGAGTTGTTGGTCTCGTCGAGCTCGTTCACGATGCGCCCGCGGTCGTCGTAGAAGTGGAGATAGTAGGTGCCGGTCCCGTGGTTGTCGGTGCGCGGGATGCTGGCCGGGATGGTGAGGCTCCCGACGATGGCCGTCTCCTCGCCTTCGACCGGGAGCGCGCCGTGGGTGTCGGTCTTGAGAAGGACGGTGACCGGCCCGGCCGCGGGGTCGTCGTTCAGCTTCAACGTCCCCGAGATCTGACCGGAGCTGCAGTCGCCCTCGCCGCACTCCCACCGGGGCACCTTGCTGAAGTCCGCCTCGGTGGACGCGTACACCGCCCACTCGTGCGCCCGGGCGTCCCCGCACTGCCGGGGCTCGTCCACGGTGCCGCACACCCCGTCAACGCCGTCGTTGGTGATCGTGATGTCGGGGAACGAGACCTCCCCCCCGGCCTGGACCCGGGTGTGGGGGACGATCGGCGGTGTGGGCTCGGGGTCGCTCTGGACCACGAGGTCCGGGCCCAGCGCCGCCGTGCAGCTCGGGTCGTCGCACGAGTACTCCGCCACCACGACGCTGGGCGGGGTCGGGGTGCCCGATCGGCTCCCGTCCGGGTCGTACTCGACCGGGATCTCGTTGTCGGGCCGGATCTGGTACGCCCGCACGAGGATCGTCACCTCGTTGGGCAGGCGCGGGGCGGCGAGGGTGCAGTCGTCGAGCAGGCAGTGGTCGGCGGCTCCCGTCGCGGACGCGAGCGGGGTCGACGAGGAGGCGAGGCCCTCGGTGAGAACCGTCTCCGTGCTCGAGCCGAGGGTGAAGGACGTGTTCTGGACCAGGGGATCGCCGTCGGACGGGATGGCGCTGCGCGCGGAGCCGCTGCGGGCGGAGCCACTGCGCGCCGATCCGCTGCGGGCCGAGCCGGAGCGGGCCGAGCCGTTCACGAGCGGATTTTCCGGGTCGGAGATGTGGCCGACGAGGGCGCCCTCCGTCCAGTTGAAGGCGGAGCAGGTGTCCTCCTCGTCGGTCATGAAGGAGGTCAGCGGCTTGGTGACGAAGACCTGGAAGACGTAGCTTCCCTCGTAGGCGGGGTCGATGTTGAAGAGCGACAGGTAGGTGCCGGCGTCGTCCTGCGAGCCGGGCGTGACCACGTAGGTGTAGTCGATCACGTCGTAGACCGGAATCGGGTTGCCCTCGGCATCGTTGCCGAGGGGGTCCTCCGGCACCGGGTAGCTTCGGGCCGAGCCACTCCTCGCGGAGCCGCTGCGGGCCGAACCGCTCCGGGCGGAGCCGCTGCGCGCGGAGCCACTCCGAGCTGAGCCGGACTCGATGTTGACCGTGCTCGGCACGTAGGTGAAGGAGGCGTTGTCGGCGGAGGCCGCCTCCACCGCCGGATCGTTGAGCGTGAGGGTGGCGGTGGCGGTCACCTCCGGGTCGGGTTGACCCGGGTCGGGCTCGGTCGGACCGGTCCACGCGGTGGCGGTCACGGTGACGGGGTCTTCATCGAAGGCATAGACGTTCAGGGAGTAGCTCGAGTACGGGTAGATCGTCACCTCTCCCGTCTGCAGCGGGTAGGTGTAGTCGGCGCCGGCGTCGAGGTCCGGATCGAAGCGCCGCTTGGCGAAGGAGCCGGAGGACAGGCTGAGGGTGACCCTTCGCTCCTCTCCGGCGTTGTTCCGCACGCTGAGAGGGAACTCGATGCAGTCCACCCTGGCCGTGCCGCCGAGCGTCGGGTCGCCGCAGACCGGGGTCGCCCCGTCGAAGGGCTTGCGGTTCGTCGGGGCGCTGAGCAGCAACTCGGAGGTGGCGACCCGGGCCGCCATCACGCTCTGCACGCGCGATCCGTAGTTCACGCAGGAGACGCCGGGGACCGCGCTCTCCGGGTCGTCGGGAGCCTGGAAGACAGGGTAGTACTGCCACTCCTGACCGGGGGGTACGATCCCGCCGGACTCCGTCTGCCACGGCCAGATGTTGTAGCGGTTGTCGGAGAACGCCACCATGAACTCGGCGTTGCCCTGGCCCCGGACCTCCTCGACCCCGATGTAGTCGCCGGCAAACGCCACCCAGCCGCCGCCCGAGTGGTTGCGGTTCCCGGCGTCGACGATCGGGTAGGTGGTGCCGTTCGGCAGCTCCATCTTCGACACCCACTGGTCGCTGTCGGTGACGCTCTCCGGCACGTCGCCAGGCTCCAGCTCCCTGTAGCCGTAGCGGGACACCTGGAAGCTCGGGCTCACGCTGGGTGCTGCGCCGTCGAGCGTCACCAGGGCTCCCCGCACGTCGAACCGGCGGGTGAGCCCGGCCGTGACCAGCGACCCCGGGTTCTCCGGACCGCCCGGGAGCAGCTCGGGTTGGAAGCTCTGCTTCCAGACCACCAGGCACTGGTTGCCCACACCGCAGGACACCGCCGGCATGAGCTGCGCGCCGACCGGCCTCTTCGGGCTGAAGAAGCCCAGCCGCTCGGGCGAGGCAGGCACCTCGTCCCACTCGCCGTTCTCCACGTTCAGCACGTGACGTCCCGACCAGGTGGCGCCCCCGTCGATCGACACCTTCATGACCACCATCGGCATCGGGTAGCCCGTGGTTCCCGGCGCTCCGGTGCCGAGGTCGGTCCATTCGGTGAAGACGGCCACGAGCCGGCTACCGTCCGGTGTGTAGTCCGCGGCCGGGAAGGCGAGGGTGCGGAAGGCGACCCGGTTCGGGTCGTCGGCATGGATCGCCTGGGAGTACTGGTCGAAGGGCAGGTAGGGACCGTCGGGATCGCCTGCGAACAGGTCCACGTTCTTCGTGCCCTTGCCCGTGCTCTTGAACAGAAGCGTGTTGTCCACGAAAGTGCGCCACAGCACGCCCACCTCCGAGGCCTGGGTGGGGCTCACCAGGGGGAGGGCGGCCTGGCCGTACTTGGCGTCCTTGTCGATGGAGGCGGACTCCCACGTCCGTCCCTCATCGACCGAGCGGGCCAGGAAGATGTTGGCGCTTCCGGACTTCCCGGTGAAGCGCGTGTAGGCCACGTACAGGGTGCCGTCGGGCGCCTCGGTGGCCGAGACCTTGTCGAGGAACTGACCCTGCTTGAGGTTGTTGCTCAGGTCCACCAGGGAGCTGAACTCGTACTCGAAGTCGTGCTGGACGTCGCTGGCGTTGCGGTCCCGATACCGCGTGAAGAAGACCCCGCTCTGCGTGCTCTCCCCGCTGACCTTGTCGCGGGTGAAGCCGATGTAGGCCACGCCGACGCGTCCGTCCTTCATGCTGACGGCGAAGGGGTCGCTGTACCCCTGGAGGTTGAGCTGCTTCCCGGGATGGGCGAGGCTGGCCGGGGTAGAGTCGTTCGGACCACCCGGCACCATGAAGCCCTGCCAGGTGGTGCCGCCGTCGTAGCTCACGCCGCCCCCGATGCCGGCCTCGGCGCTGGCGATGATCTTCTGCACCTCGGGCTCGGGGGCGGGCCGCCCCGTGAGCCGGGCGAAGAAGGTCTTGATCCCGTTCCAGGCCGAGGCGATGAGGGTCGTCTTGCCCGAGGGCACGAGGGAGTCGTCGAAGTTGAAGGTGGCCCGGTAGTCGTTGCAGAAGACCATCATGTGGTCCGGGTTGATCGAGGAGATCCCGATCGAGGCCTCGTTGCAGCGCTGTCCGAGGAGGTTGCCTCTGAGGTAGTCGTCGGCCGCCGGCGGATCGGCGCTCTGGTAGATCGGGATGATGTTGGCGTTGTCGCCCACGTTGGCCGGCGGGGACTGGGCGCCCGCTGCGGCGGCGAGGCCGAACACCAGGACGAGCACCAGTCTCACGGTCGAGCTCATTCGATATCTCCTCGCCTCACACCGGGGCCGGACGCTGAAACGGGACGCACGAGCCGGGGCGAACCTGCGCGCCGACGCCACCCGTGGGACCGACAACTCCTGTGTGGATTAGGTGGGAGACTATAGCGCGGGAGCGCCGGCGGATGCAACATATGCATCAGGCGCTCTCTGGGGCATTTGACTCACCGTCCGCCCGGCGACACGAGGTTCGGGCGGGTCCGGGCCCTACTCCAGGGGGCGGGGGCGGCCCAGGTGGAAGCCCTGGGCGTGGGTGAAGCCGATGTCCATGCAGGCCGCGGCCTCGGCCGGCGTCTCGATGCCCTCGGCCACCGTCTTGAGGGGCAGGTCGCGGGCGAGGGAGAGGAGCGAGTGGAGGAGGCGCCGCTTCGACACCGTCGCCTGATCGAGGTCAGAGACCCAGCGGCGGTCGAACTTCAGGTAGTCCGGGGGCGCGTCGGCCAGCTCCAGGAGGCGGGACTCGCCCGCTCCGAAGTCGTCGTAGGCCAGGGCGATGTTGCGCTCGCGGAGGAGCGCCCGCAGCTCGGCGATCTGGGCGGGGCGGGTCAGGACGCTCTCGTGGATCTCGAGAGCGAGGTCGAGCAGGGGAGCGAGCTCCCGCAGTTCCTCGAGCGACTCGAGAAGCCCGGGCCTCTCGAGCTCGATGGGGTGGGTGTTGAGGAAGATCGTGGGGACCTCTCCGAGCTCCCCGGCCAGCTCGACGGCCTTGCGGCGGAACAGGCGGCTGAGCTCGGCCTCGGCGTTGATGCTCTCCGCGATCCGGAAGAGCTCGAGGGGGCTCTCGGGCAGGCGCGGGTGGCGCCCCCGGCCCAGCGCCTCGTACGCCGCCGGGGGCCGATCCGGCCGCTGGGGCAGGAGGACGATGGGCTGGAAGACCATCGTGACCATGTCCTCGCGCAGCAGCTCGCGCATCTCGCGCGTGCCCTCGACGAAGTGGTGGGAGAGCTCGCGGCGCATCGGGACCGCCGTGGTGGGGCGATCGTCGCCGGGCACGAGGGGGGCCGTCTCCTTCTCATCGGACCGGCCCAGGCGGAACTCGAAATCGGCGAAGTGGAGTATGTCGCCCTCCTCGAGGAGGGCGTCGTCGATGAGCGAGCGATTGACGAACGTCCCGTTCTTGCTCCCGAGGTCGCGCAGGCCCAGGCCGGACCCCACGTCGTAGAACTCGGCGTGGACCTTGGAGACGGAGTCGGCAGGCAGGACGAGGGATAGCCCCTGCCGTCGGCCCACGCGGAAGGGCAGGGTGTGAATGGCGATGCGGCGCAGCCTCCCCGCGTCGGCCACCGTCTCGAGGTACCACCCGCCGCCGTGGGTGCGGGTGATGGTGTCCGCCTCCCCTGGTTCGTCGCTCACTCGCCCGCTCTCCCGCTCATCACGCGGCCCCCAGTATGACTCGCTCCGCAACCCCCGTGTCCGAGGGTTTGGCCTCAGAGCAGCCGCCGCACGCCCTCCTCGCGCAGGGCGCGGGCCGCCCGGCGCTGGCGGAGCAGCAGCCGTTCGAGCTCCCCCGCCGAGACCGCGGCCCCGCTGAGGCTCCCCTGCATCCGGTCGCACTGCCACCGCACGAGGAGGACGCGCTGCGCCTCCGTCTCCACGCCCTCGGCCACGACCCGGAGGTGGCGTGAGCGGGCGAGGGCCACCGCGGCGGTGATGACCGCCTCGTGGTCGCGGCTGGTGGTGGCCCTCGCCACCACCGAGGCGTCGATCTTGAGGGTGTCGAGGGGAAGGCGGTAGAGGTGCCCGAGTCGGCTCTCCCCGCCCCCGAAGCCGTCGAGGGCCACGCGCAGGCCCAGCTTGCGCAGCTCGGCGAGGTGCTCCATCGTGCGGGCCGGGTCGCGCATGATCTGGGATTCCGCGATCTCGACCTCCAGACACGCCGGGGGAAAGGACGTCTCGTCGAGAACGCGGCGCACGAGCTTCAGCAGGGCCGGGTGCTGGATCTGTCGCTCGGAGACGTTGACCGACACCACCAGGGCTCCGTGCCCGGCATCGTGCCAGGCGCGACCCTGCCGGCAGGCCTCCCGCAGCGTCCAGTGACCCAGGGGAACGGCGAGGCCGCTGACCTCGGCGAGGGAGATGAAGTCCGCGGTCGGCGCCAACCCGTCCGGGTTCTCCCAGTGCAGCAGCGCCTCGACGCCGACGATCGTCCCCTTGTCGCACTCCACGACCGGCTCCCAGTAGAGCTCGAGCGTCTTTTCGACGAGGGCGCGCCGGAGGGCGCCCTCCTTCGCCTGACGTCGCGCGGCGAGGGCTCGAGACCGGGGGGCGTGCACGTCCCAGGAATCGCCGCCCCGGGCCTTGGCGCGCTTCAGGGCCACGCTCGCGCTGTGCAGGAGCGACTCCACGTCGGGCCCGTCGTCCGGGAACAGCGCGACCCCCAGGCTGGCGGTGAGGTTCAGGTCGTGGCCTCCGATCGAGAACGGGCTCCGCAGGGCGAGGCGCAGCTTGTCCGCGATCACCGTCATGTCCGCGTCCTGCTTCAGACCGGGCAGGAGGATGGTGAAGATGTCGCCGCCGAAGCGGGCGATGGTGTCCCCCTGCCGCAGCGTGCTCTCGAGCGCGAGGCCGACGCTCTTGAGCACGTCGTCCCCCAGGCTTCGCCCGAGCCGGTCGTTGATCCGGCCGAAGCGGTCGACGTCGAGGTGGACGACCGCGAGCTTGTGCTTCTGGCGCTGGGCGTGGATGATCGCGACCGATAGCCGATCGCCGAAGCGGCGGGCGCTGGCCAGGCCGGTGAGGGGATCGTGGTCGGCCAGGGACCCGATCGCGTCTTCCATTCGGGCGCGCGCCGCACTCTCCTCCGCGAGCGACGTCTCGAGGCGCGTGACCTCGGCGCGCAGCTCCCGGATCTCCTCCTCGAGCCGCTCTTCCCGGGAGGGCTCGTCCTCTTCCGCGGGCTGGGCCTCCTTCTCGGGTTCCTTCTCCTCCGCGGGCTCTTCCTTTTCCTCGGGCTCCTCCTCCTCCCCGGGCTCCTCCTCCTCCCCGGGCTCTTCCTCTTCCCCGGGCTCTTCCTCTTCCCCGGGCTCTTCCTCTTCCGCGGGCTCCTCCTCCTCCGCGGGCTCCTCCTCCTCCCCGGGCTCCTCCTCCTCCCCGGGTTCCTCCTCCTCCCCGGGTTCCTCCTCCTCCCCGGGTTCCTCCTCCTCCCCGGGGTCCTTCTTCTCCACGGGTTCTTCCTCTTCCGCGGGCTCCTTCTCCTCCTCGGGCTCCTTCTCCTCCTCGGGCTCCTTCTCCTCCTCGGGCTCCTTCTCCTCCTCGGGCTCGGCCCCTGGTGCAGACTCGGCTTCGATTCCCGCCTCTTCCTTCAGCTCGGGCTCGGCCTCGGTCGCGGAAGGAACGGGCTCGGGGGAGTCGGAGGCAGAGAGGTCGAGGAGCCCGGACGGCCCGCCCGGGCGCTCGTCTTTCTCCTTGCCCCGCACGCGGGCAACGAAGGAGCGCCACGCACTTCCCCAGCTGGTCATCTTCGGAGCCGGTTCAAGCTAGCCGACACACGTGTCGGGGGTCAAGGTCGTGCGCAGATCGCCGCGCGGGGGCTCAGCGCCGGAACGGCCGGGCGGCCTCGCGCAGCGCTTCCCTCTCGGGGTCGAGGGCCACGGCGTGGTCGGCCAGCGAGGTGGCGGACGCGGGGTCTCCCTCGCCGGCCCGGACCCCGGCCAGCATGAGCCACGACTCGGCGTGGGCCGGGCGACGGCGGAGGAGCCGGCCCAGCGCCACCTCGGCACGCTCGAGTCGGAGGGCACGAGACTCAGGCGTCGTCGCCCGCCCCACGCGGCGGACCTCGTCACGAGCCGCGCGCCAGGGCTCGGCCGGGAGCACGACGACGGCGGCGAGGAGGGCGAACGCGAGGAGGGCGAGGAGGGCCGAGGCAGGACGGGAGGGCAGGCGTGGTCTCACCCCCGCGACCCCGGCCGCCGCCGCCGCCAGCGCCGCGGCCAGCGCGGCGTTCGAGGGGATGCGCAGGTTGAAGTCCACCGCGCTGTGCACGGCGAGGGCCACGAGCCCGGCCAGGGCGCCCGTCCCCACCCCCCGCACCACGCCACCGACGTCGGAGCCGGCCTCCCGAGCCGACCCCATGACCAGCAGCGCCCCCCCGATCAGGACGAGTCCGAGGCCGACCAGGCCCGTCTCGGCCAGGGTCTCCACGTAGTCGTTCTCCGCGTGCTCCACCCGGAGCTCCCCGTGGCCGCGCTTGAAGCGGGGGTAGGCGTCGTGGAAGGCGCCGAGGCCGCTCCCCACCACCGGGCTGGCGAGGGCCAGCCGCAGCCCGTCGCGCCACGTGTCGAGTCGGAGTGAGGCCCCGCTGAGGCTCCGCATCCGCGCGTGGGTCTCCGGGGGGACGAGGGCCACGAGGACGAGACCCAGCGCCCCGGCCAGGGCCAGCGACGGCAAGAGCCCCTTGCGCTTCCGGCCCCCACGGCGGAGCATCAGGAGGACGACGAGCGCCGCGGTCCCGGCGGCGAGCGCGATCCCCCCTCCCCGCGAGAGCGAGGCGAGGCCGGCCAGGGCCATGGCCACTGCCGCCACGAGGGCGAGGACAATGGCGCCGGCTCGGGAGCCCGTCGTCCAGTCCCGGCCGCGGCGGCGGGCGTCTTCGGCCAGGCCGAGGGCGAGGCCGGCGGTGAGGAGGGCCGCCATCGTCACCCACCCGGCGAAGTGGTTCTTGCTCACGAAGGGCCCGAAAGGGGCCACAGTGGGCACCGGGAGGCGGCCGTAGAGGAGCGTTCCGAACCGGGCCCGGGCGAAGATCGCGTACACGGAGAGAAGGAAGCCGCCCGCGGCGACCGTCGTCGCCGCCGCCGCCGCCAGCCGCGGTCGAGCGAGGGCGGGCGCCGCCAGCGACGCCAGCAGGCCGAGGCTCGCGACGAGGGCCACCGCGCGGAGCGTGGAGGCGGGGTCCACCGACACCGGGGCCCATCCGCCGCCGAGGACCGCCGCCGCCGCCGGCTCGGCGGGATGCCACACGGCGTGGGACCCGGGGGCGAGGACCGCGTGGAAGGCGGGTGGGAGCGGGACGAGCTGGGCCAGCCCCAGGGCCACGAAGCCCGCCAGCGGCCAGAGGGGAACCGCGGGTCCCGTGGTGTCCCCGCGCACGGCGCCGAGGCCGAGCGCCACGACTCCGGTGAGCAAGCCCGCGGTGGTGAGGGCGAGGATGGCCCACGGCTGCACCGACCCGAAGGGCCACGGGGACACGACGGCGACGCCGACCAGCACGGTGAGGGCCAGGCGCGACGACGGGCTGGGGTCGGGGCGCACCACGCGGCATTCTACGTCCGGGAGTGGGTCCCGAGCGGAGGCGGCGGTGCTACACCGCGGCGCGGATGGGCGGCGCCACCGCGGGCAGGAAGGCCCTGGCCGGACGGCCGAGGAGGTAGCCCTGACCGAGGCCGACGCCGAGCTCGACGAGGGTGTCGAGCTCACCCTGCCGCTCGATGCCCTCGGCGATGATGGCGGAGCCGATGCTGTCCGCGAAGGTCTTCAGGGCCCGCGTCATCTCCCGGCGGATGTAGCTCGAGTCGATGTCCCGGATCAGCTCGCGATCGAACTTGAGGTAGTGCGGTCTCAGGTGCGCGATCTTCTCGAGACCGGAGTAGCCAGCCCCCACGTCGTCGACGGCGATGGAGAACCCGCGGTCGGTGAGCTCGGAGAGGGCCTCGGCGAACAGCTCGTAGTTCTCGATGGCCGACTTCTCGGTGATCTCGAGGACCACGCGGTCCGGGGTCAGACCCTGCGCCTCCACCAGGCGCACGAGGGCCCCCCCGCGGAACTCGGGGTCGTACATCGCCGAGGGGTAGACGTTGACGAAGAGCCTGGCCTCCGTCGGCAGCTCGGTCGCCGAGAGGATGGCTCGACGACGACACTTTCGGTCCAGCTCGAAGACGAGGTCGGCCTGCTCCGCCATCTCGAAGAGGCGGAGGGGCATCTGGTAGACGCTCCCCGCGGGTCCCCGGGTGAGGGCCTCGTAGCCGAGGACGGATCGACCCCGGAGGTCCACGACCGGCTGGAACACCGTGGAGAGCTGGTCGGCGAGGAGCACCTCCTGCATGTCGCACCGGGTCTGCAGGTCTCGCTGCGCCGCGAGGACCCGCACGCAGTCCCAGGCCTCCTCCACCAGGCGCGAGACGAGCCGCTCGGGCCTCACCAGGGGGTTGTAGAAGGCGAGGGCGAAGCCCACCGTCACCTGGCGCAGGCTGCCGAGGTAGGGGGTGGCGAGACGGACGAGCTTGCGGTTGAGGTGGCCCTCCACGCGCTCGGCGGCGGCGCGCAGGCCAGCGATCTTGACCGGTCCCTCGCGCCGCTTCGGCGTGAAGAAGATGAGGAAGGCGTCCCCGCCGCGGTCGTTCGCGCAGATGATGTCCTCGGTCCGGACCTCGTGACCCTTCAGCTCGAGCACCAGATCGCGGGCCATCCCCATCACCCGGCTGAAGGCAGCGGAGCCATACTGGTGCTCGATCTGGGCCAGGGCGGAAACGTCGATGAGCAGCAGCCCCAGGCTCCCCTGCTGGAGGAGGATCTGCCGCAGCTCCTCCAACCGCTCGCGGTAGGAGGTTAGGCGCGGGAGTGAGGGACGGGTGGGAACGTCGAAGGGTGTCGTCACGCTGATGCGGCCTCCCGAGCGTCCGCGGCCACGCTGGCCACGGCCAGGACGCGGTTGCGGCCATGCTTCTTCGCCAGGTACAGCGCCTCGTCCGCGCGGCGCAGCATGGCCGCACCGTCGAGCCCGTCGTCCGGGTACGAGGCCACCCCCCCGCTGATGCTGAGCCGCCCCAGGGGCTGCCGGGAGGCGAAGGGAAAGGGGTGGCTGGCGATCAGCTTGCGGATCTTGTCGGCGACGATCATGGCCTGATCGACTCTGGTGTGCGGCAGGATGAGCAGGAACTCCTCCCCGCCGAAGCGGCCGAAGATGTCCTCTTTGCGGATGCTGCGCTGAACGAGCGTCGCCAGCTCCCGCAGCAGGTTGTCTCCGGTCAGGTGCCCGTTGGCGTCGTTGTAGTTCTTGAAGTTGTCGATGTCGAAGAGGAAGACGGAGAGCGCGAGATCGGCCCCTCCTCGTTCCCCGTAGCGCTGGTCGTAGGCGGCGCAGGCGGTTCGGTAGACGCGCTCGTTCAGCGTCTGCTCCATGTGCCTCTTGTTGTAGACGCGGGTCAGGCCGTCCATCTCCGCGGTGTGCTTGATGCGGCTCATCTGCGCAGCGGTGTGGAGCGCCTGGGCTCCGCTCTGGGCCACCAGCCGGAGGGCGGCCTTGGGATCGCCTCTCTTGCGGGGGCGGGCGACGAGGATCGCCCCGAGCGTCTCCCGGTCGTAGACCAGGGGCGCGATGAGATCGGGCTGCCGCATGCCTTCCAGCCCGGGACCCGGCTTCAGGCGGTTTCTCGTCTCCTCCGTCTCCAGGTCCTGCCGGTTGGCGACCACCTGGGATGCGGCCACGAACCCCACCTCCCCGCAGTCGACGGGGATCTCGGTGCCCACCCGCACCGGGCCGCTCTCCGGATAGGTGGCCACGACCACGAACCGCCCGGGCTTCGGCTTCTGGTTCGGCCGGGCTGCGTCCTCCCGCCGGATCAGCACCGCCACCTGCTGCGCGTCGAGGCTGCAACGTACCGTGCTCAGCAGGACGCCCGGGATCTGCCGCTCACCCAGGTTGTTGTACAGCTCGCGCGCGAGGCGGGGAAAGTCCTTGAGGAAGTGGGTCAGGAAGCCGAGGTCCTCCTGCAGCCTGGCGTTGGCCTGCCGGAGCGATTCCAGCTGCGGCCCCGACGCCTGGCGCTCGGCCTGGGCCTCGGCCACGGAGGCCCGCAGCCGAAGCAGGACGGGAACCAGGAGGCCGGCCGTGAAGATCAGCCCCAGCAGGAACGGCACGCTCGCCTGGCCGGCGTCCACAATCACCTCCGCCCGCCCTGAAGAAGCAATGCCCGTGCCGGGCGTGAGGGCCCCTGAGGTGGCCGAATTTCGTCCACTACCGGTCATGCGGCGCTCCGGTGAGTCGGCTCTGTCCGGAAAGCGGCCGAGCAGGCGGCCGGGGCTGGTTTACAATGCCGGTGTCGCAGGCCTCCGTCTTGCTTGACGAGGGGTGGAGGGGTCTATGTGGGGCAGGGCCAAGACGCTGGTCCTCGCGGCGGTGGTCGGATCGGCGGCCCTGGTCCCGCTCTTCGGAGACCCGCGCACGACGCCGGTCACCCACCCACTCTGGGCTCGCATGCTCCTTCGCGCCCTGGAGATGAACGAGGCCGTTCGCACCAGCACCGAGGCCTCCCGGGTCTTCTCCACGCTGGCCTGGCGGGACAGCCTGTCCTACCCCGCGGACGGATTCCTGCGCGAGGACGGGGCGGTCGTGCGCGAGGAGGAGGGCCGCGCCGTCGTCACCGCCACCGGGGGCCCGGCCGAGCTCGTCTATCCCGTCATCGTCGTCCAGCCCGGGGACTACCTGCTGCGCGCGCGCCTCGCGGGAGCCCCGGGTGCTCCGGCCTCGGCCGAGCTGGCCCCGCTGGAGGGGGGAGGCCCGCTCACCACCTTCACCCTCGCCCCGGAGGCGGGGCCCCGGTGGGTGCTCGGCGGCTCCGCCCACCTCGACCCCGGCACCTACGGGGCGTCCGTGCTCCTTCCCCCGGGCTGCACCTTGAGCCAGATCGAGGTGGCCCCTCCCTGCCTCAACCCCATCGAGCCTCCGGGGGGCTGGCGGCCCACCGGGGTGACGACGGTCGAGGATCTCGCGGTGACCGCGCTGAAGGTCCTCGACATGGAGTACGAGCTGCCGCCGGACGCGGCGCCGATCGAGATCCGCGCGGGGGACTTCCAGGTGGAGGACCCGCCGGAGGCGGTGGAGGTCCGGGCCTCCGCCGAGACCCTCGAGGCCCGAGCGCTGCACGCCGGCGCCCGAGGGCTGCGCGCCATCGTCGCAGTGGACATACCCGAGCCCGGCGTGTACAGCGTCTTCGGCTTCGTCACCCCGGGCAGTGGGCAGCGTTGGCTCGTGGACTCCTGCCGCAAGGCCATCGTCTGTCCCGGCGAGGGCGTGGGCTGGCGGCCCATCCTGACCCAGCCCTTGTCCGCCGGGCGTCACAGCCTGCTCGTCAGCCTCGGCGCCTCCGCCACCCTCGAGCTGGTTCGGATCGAGCGCAAGAAGGCGTCGCCCCCGGATTACGTGGCGACGCTCAGGCGCCTCGGCTTCGACCCCGGGCCCACGGGCGCGATCTCCCCCGACACCGCCATCGCGGCCATGCGATTCATCAACGACAGGGGACAGGAGATGAGGGACCGGCTCTGCGGGGACGTCGTCGTCGTCGAGGAGACCCCGCTGCTGCCCCCGCCGCCCACCGGCGATGTCGCCGAGCTCCTGCCCCCGGGTCCGCCGCCGGTGCTCCCGCCCCCGGTCACTCCCGTTCCTCCGCCCATCGGTCCGCCGATCCTGCCGCCCCAGCCTCCGGCGAGTCCCACCACGCCCCTGGGCGGCTGACCCCCTTTCCCGGGCGATGGCTCTCTTCAACCACGCAACGAAGGAGGTCGCGGCCAAGCTCGTCTACTATGGGCCCGGCCTCTGCGGGAAGACGACCAACCTGCAGTGGATCCACGACCACCTGTCCTTCGAGAGCAAGGGGAGGCTGGTCTCCCTCGCCACGCAGAACGACCGCACCCTCTTCTTCGACTTCCTGCCCGTCGAGATGGCGGTCATCCGGGGCATGCGCCTGCGGCTGCAGATCTACACCGTGCCGGGCCAGGTCTTCTACGAGTCCACGCGCCGCATGGTCCTCAAGGGATGCGACGCCGTCGTCTTCGTAGCCGACAGCCAGGCCGCCATGCTGGACGCCAACGCCGAGAGCGTGCAGAGCCTCCAGCGCAACCTCCTGGCCAACGAGATCGACCCCGCGGTCCCCATGGTCATCCAGTACAACAAGCGGGATCTCCACACCGCTCTCCCCATCCCCGACCTGAACGCGCGCCTGAACCCCGCCCACCTCCCGTTCTTCGAGGCGGTGGCCCTCGAGGGCCGTGGGGTCGAGGAGACCCTGCACGGCATCTCGACAGCGGTCTTCCGATCGCTCCTCGACTGCTACGGGGCGGCGGCGGAGCCGCTGCCGACTCCGCCGCCCGAGCCCCCCGCGACCCCGCCTGCCGAGGCTCGGCTCGCGGCGGCCGCCCTGCCCGCGCGCGCCCCGTTTCCGGCGAGCACCGTTCCCCCGCCCCGGGGGGAGGGGCTTCGCGATGGGCAGTGGTTGTATCTCCTGGACGGCGTCCAGTCCGGCCCCGTCGACATCGAGGAGCTCGTCGACCTGGTCCTGACCGCGATCCCGGAGGACGTCCGGGTCTGGCACCCGGGTCTCGAGGGGTGGGTGCGCGCCCACAAGATCCGGGCCATCGCCGAGGAGATCCCGCCGCCCCTGCCCGTCCCCGGCGCCGCGCGGGGTCGGCTCCTCGAAGAGGACATGCCCGACTTCGACACCGTGCCCCGGCAGTTCCGCACCGCTCTCATCGCCGACGAGGACGAGGCCTTCCGCAGGTACCTGGCCATGCCCCTCGCCGCCCAGGGATTCAAGATCCTCGAGGCTGCGGACGGCTCCGCGGCCTGGCAGCACGCGGTGCAGAGCCGCCCCTGGCTCATCCTCGCCGACATCAGCATGCCCGAGCTGGATGGGTTCGAGTTCTGCGGGCGGGTCCGAAGCCACCCGCTGCTGAGCCACACCCCGCTCCTGTTCATCTCGGACTCGGACAAGTACAAGGAGCGGTACCGCGCGCTCCAGCTGGGGGCCGACGATTTCCTCTCCAAGCAGATGCCCATCCGGGAGCTGCTCATGCGCATCCAGCTTCTCCTCACCCGGTACTCCGACCTCCAGCAGCAGCCGGGCGGGACGGAGCGAGGCCAGTCGGGGGCCTTCCAGGGCCGCGTCGAGGTCTTCGGAGCGCCGGCCCTGCTGCAGATGTGCGCCCAGGGAAAGCTGAGCGGCCTCTTCACCGCCCTCGCCGAGGACGAGGCCGACGCCACCGCGACCATGGGCTTCCGCGCCGGCGAGATCGTCTCCGCCAGCGTCGGATCCCTCACCGGCGTCGACGCCGCCACCTCGTTCCTCACCTGGGAGAAGGGCAGCTTCCGGTTCACCCCGGGCGACCCTGGCCGAGGGGAGCCGCTGGCTTTGAGCGTCGAGCACCTCCTCCTCGAGAGCAGCCGCCGCCTCGACGAAGCGCGGGCGGGAAGGGACGACACCGCCTAGCCGGCGCGCGTCTGGCGGGGTCGCGCCCGACTCGGGGCGGGACCTCCGCTCGCGTCGTCGAGCCGGTCGAGGAGCCGACGGGCGGTCTCCCTGGCCTCGCCCCGCGGTCCCCGAAGGACAAACGCGTGCTCGACCGCGCGCTCGAGGGCCTCGAGGGACGCCTCGGGACGGAGGCGCGCCGGGACGGTGTGCGCGAGCATCTCCAGGACCGCCCGCCCCGCGCTCAGTCGCGTGGGACGCCACGTGCCGCCCGGACGGTGGCCGGTGAGCACCACCAGCCCCACCCGCAACGACCGCTGCCCACGGACCCCTCCCAGCTCCTCGGGGGTGCGCTGCCGGGCGTGGACGTCGCAGCCGCCCGGGCCTCGCATCGACAGTGGCTTCGGGAAGGGCGACACCCGGCCCAGCGGGTCGAGCACCGCGAACTCGTCGGAGTAGTACTCGGCCCCGGCCCGGACCAGCTCCGCCACCAGCGTCGTCTTCCCGCTCCGGCTGCGGCCCGGGATCAAGATGGCCCGCCCCCGCCAGCCCACGACGCCGGCGTGCACGAAGACCCGACGGCGCGACTCCGCGGCCACCGTCTGACGAATCTCGGACTCGAGGACCGCGAGCGCCCGCCCCAGGCTCTGCGTGCGCGCGAGGCGCAAGCGTCCCGAGTAGAGCCGCGCCGGGCCCTCGGGGCGGGGATCGACCCAGAGCGAGAAGAGCCGATCGACCACGGCCGACCGCGCCGGCTTCCAGAACGGGGGCAGGTGAGGCACGAGACGCTCGAGAAGGCGGGGGTCGTTGAGCCGGATGCCGACCCGGACACCGTAGGAGTCGATGCAGGTCCCGGCGGTCCAGCCGAGCTGATCGATCCGCTCCGCCGACGGCGCGCCGCGGCGGGGTCTCGGCATGATGCTCGGCAGGCGCGCCATCTCCCCTCATCCCTCGCCGCGCAGTCTAGCAGGTTGGGACCCACCGGAGCCTGGGTCTTAAAGGAGGCCCAGAGGCGGAATGTGCATTAATAGAAGGAGGTTGAATCACAATTGCTCAAGCGATACACTCACTCTTGGCTTTCGTGGCCGTGGCGGCGTTCGGATCGATTGACGTCGACGGTCTGGGGGTGTGTCTGTTTTCCAGGCTGAGGCGGGCGATCTCACGGGAGCGCTGTGGCTGCGGATCGATCTCGGGGCCCGGCGGCGGGGGTCGGCGCGCGGAGCCGGTGTTCCAGCGACCGGGGCACACTCCTTGCTGCGACTCCAGCGAGTGTGTGTCTCCGGAGGGACGTGTCTAGCACCGAGAGTCCCCAGGGCCAGGGCAGTGCGCGAAGACGGCGAGCCATGAGCGTGCTCGCCGCCGTGGTCCTCGCCATCGGGACGGCGCGCGTCGGGGCGGTGGCCCTCAGCACCGTGCACTCGGGGCGCGCGGAGCGCGTGGCCGTCTCGGCGGAGCCGGGCAGAGTGGCCGTCCACCGGGAGCAGGGCGCCGAGCGGCTCGACGTCGAGCCCTTGCGGGGGCCCACCGAGGTCGTGCAGGTCGAGCCAGGGCCCGAGCCCGAGGAGCCGTTCGAGGTCGAGCCTGTCGAGCCCGTGGAGTCTGTGGAACCTGTCGAGCCTGTGGAGCCCGTCCCCGAGACCTCGCCGGACACCGCCGCGCTCGCGAGGAGTCTCTTCCCGACCGAAGACGCCGAGGGACCGGCCTCGGTGAGCGAGCTCTACCCGCAGCTCTTCCCCGGGGGGCCACCGCAGACCGCCCCCGAGACCGTCGAGCCCGACGGGGAGCCGATGGCGGACGCGCCGGGCGTCCCGATCGGTCCGTTCCGGGTCCTCGCCGGTGTCGACGCGCGGTACGTCGACGCCGACACGTACATCGAGGGTCCGGACAGCCGGACGCGCGCCCGCTACCTCGAGGTCGTTCCGCGCGTGTCCGCCCAGGCGCCGCTGGCCGAGGGACGCTTCTCTCTCGAGTACCGGCCGTCCTTGCGCGCCTTCTCCAGCGTCGACGAGGTCAACGCGAACAGCCACCGCGCGACCGCGGGGATCGAGCTGCCCCTCGGCCCCAGCGCGACCATCAGGCTCCAGGACACCTTCGTGAGCGGGGTGCTGGACACGCGCGAGGTCGACCCCGGGGGCGAGTACTTCTTCGATCTCGGCCACTTCCGCCGCAACACCATCGATGGGGAGTTGAGCTTCGTCCTGAAGCCGCGCCTGAGCCTGGAGCTCGACGCCGCTGCCACCGCCCTGCGCTTCCAGGAGGAGTCGAGCTTCTTCGACTACGACTCCCGGCTCGTCTCCGGGGGCCTGGGCTACGAGCTCACCCCGACCCTCAAGACCACCGTGCTGTACTCGTTCGATACGGTGCCGACCCCCACGGAGCGGCCGGAGGCCGCCTACCGTGCGCACAACGCACAGCTCACGCTCGCCGGGGACGTCCTGCCCCTGGTCAGCGGCCAGCTCACGGTCGGCTACCGCGACCAGAGGAGCCCCAACGCGGGCGCCGGGGGAACCCGCTACACCGGTTTCACGATGAGCGGCTCCCTCACGAAGCAGTTCAGCCCCGAGTCGGACGTGACCCTCTTCCTGAACCGCTCCACCCCGGTTTCCGCCTTCGAAGACAACGCCTTCTACGTCTCCACCGCCGTCCAGGGCTCCGGCCGGCTCCCCCTGCCCCTGGAGTTCCAGCTGCGCGGCGGCCTCGGCTACCAGTGGAACGACTACCGGACAGTGGCTCAGGGGACCAGCGTCCCCCGCGAGGACCGCATCTTCGGCTACCATTTCGGCCTGCGCCGGGCTGTTCTGGGCCAGCTCTTCTTGAGCGCCACATACCGTCGCGAGGAGCGCCGGTCCAACCTCGAGCGCTTCGACACCGACTCCGACGGCTTCTTCGTGCAGCTGGAGTGGAACATCCTGGGAGACGCACCGTGACGACGACCGCCCTCACCCTGACCGCCCCGGTCCTGCTCGCCCTCGCCCAGGCGACGGGCGGGACGGCGACACCGGCCCCGGAGTACCGCGTGGGCCCGGGCGACGTGCTGGAGGTGATCGTCGCCGGGCGGCCCGATCTCTCGCGCCTGCCCACGGTGCAGCCCACGGGGACCATCTACCTGCCCCGAGCCGGAGAGGTGAAGGTCGCGGGCGCGACCGCCGGGGAGATCGCGGTTCGAGTGGCACCGCTCCTCGTGGCCGACGACCTCGAGGCCCCGGAAGTCAGGGTGCGCCTGCGGGAGTACCAGAGCCAGTTCGTCTGGGTGTACGGCGAGGTGCTCCACCCGGGTCGCCAGCCCTTGCGAGAGGGCACCCGTCTCATCGACGCCCTCCTCGACGCCGGCGGCCTCACCCCGCGGGCCTCGGGGCAGGTGACGGTCGAGAGGCACGAGGGGACCTTTGCCGACGGGGGCCCGTCCCTGGTCGTGCGTCTCGGCGGACGCGACCCCTCGCCCCGGGAGCTGGCCGATCTGAGCCGGTACCTCCACAGCGGCGACGTCGTGGTGGTGGCCGCCCAGCACTGGGTGACCCTGAGCGGGGAGGTGGGCCGGCCCGGCCGCTATCCGCTGGAGGACGGCATGACCCTGAGCCGCCTCATCGAGTCGGCGGGTGGACTCACCCGCTTCGCCAACCCTCGCGTCACCGTCGGCCACCCCGACGCCCGGGGCGAGGAGCAGGTCGACCTCGAGGCGGTCGGCGACGGGGAGGCTGTGGACCCGGTCCTCGCTCCGGGCGATCATGTGGTGGTGGAGGCAAAGGTCCTGTGAGCGCCAAGCTCTCCTCTGGCCTGCCCACCGAGCCCGTGCACCTCGAGAGCGGTCCCGAGAGGGACTTCGACGTCCGCTACTACCTCGATCTGCTCTGGCGGAGGAGGATCCTGCTCGCCGCCACCGCCATCGGCGGACTCGCCCTCGGCATCCTCGGCGCCGAGCTCCAGCCCCCTCGCTACCAGGCCCGCACCCTCCTGCAGGTGATGCCGCCGAACCCGACCTCGCTGGCCGTCACCGACGCCCTGGTCAGCACCGGCAACCCCATCCGGGACCGCCAGTTCTTCAACACCCAGCTCAACGTGCTGCGCTCGCGGTCGATCGCGGAGAGGGTGGTGGAGAGGCTCAAGCTCGAGGACCGGCCCGACTTCCGGGAGTCGGGAGACCCCGCCGGGTTCCTCATCGGCCACCTCGCGGTCGAGCCCATTCCCGACACCTACGTCGTGGAGGTGCGGATCACCGACGGCGACCCCGAGGACGCCGCCCTGTGGGCCAACACCCTGTCCGACATCTACATGGACTACAGCCTGGAGGGCCAGGTCGAGGCCGCGGAGCGGGCCTACCTCTGGGTCAACGAGCGGCTGGCCGAGACCCAGAACGACATGGAGGAGGCCCAGGACAAGCTCCTCAAGAGCTACCAGGGACAGGACCTGTTCGTGCCCGAGGGCAGCGTCTCCGCCATCACCACCTCGATCACCAAGCTCAACGAGGATCACATCCAGGCCCAGTCCCGCCGGATCGACCTCGAGGCCCAGCTCGGAGAGTTCGCGGCGATGCGGCGCCGGGGGAGCGAGCCCGACACCATCCCCCAGGTGGGCGCCGACGAGTCGGTGAGCCAGATCAACGCGCGCCTCCAGTCGCTCACCCTCGATCTCGCGCGGCTGCGCGAGAAGTACAAGGCCGGGCACCCCGAGGTCCAGAAGGTCCGGGTCCAGATCGCGCAGCTGGAGAGCGACAAGCAGACCCGGGTCGCCCAGATCGAGGAGAGCCTGCACGCGGAGTACCGCCAGCTCCAGAGGCGCGAGCGGGAGCTCAAGCAGGCCATCGACGGCCACAAGGGGCGGGCCGCGGAGCAGAGCCGCAAGCTCACCGAGCTCGAGTCGCTCAAGAAGCGCGCGGACGCCGCCGGCGGGCTCTACGGTGTGTTGCTCCAGAAGCTGAACGAGACCAACATCGCGGCGTCGCTGCAGAACAACAACGTCCGGCTCCTGGACCGGGCCGTCGTCCCCACTCGTCCGGTGTGGCCGCGCAAGCAGCGCCTGGCCCTGGTCTCGCTCCTGGCCGGCCTGGCCCTGGGGGCCGGGTGGGTGCTCCTGCGCGACGCCCTCGACAACACGATCAAGGACGCCGACGACGTCGAGCGACGGCTGCACCTCGAGCTGCTCGCCTCCATCCCCCGCTACGAGAAGGACGACACCGCGCTGGCCACCGAGGCCTACCAGAACCTCCGCACCGGGCTGCTGTTCCAGAGGCGCGGCGAGGGGGGCAACGTGGTCCTCATCACCGGGGCCGCCCCCGGCGAGGGGAAGACCACGACCCTCCTCAACCTGGGTCGCCTCCTGGCCGCGGCCGGCGAGCCCACGGTCCTGGTCGACTGCGACCTGCGGCGCGCCAACCTGCACACGCGGCTCGAGCTCCCCCGCGAGCCCGGCTTCACCGACTACTTCGTCCGCGGGGTGGAGCTGAGCAGCCTCGTCCGCCCCACCGACCAGAAGAACCTGGCCGCGATCCCCGCCGGCCCCCTGCCCCCGAACCCCCCGGCGATCCTGGCCCGTCCCGAGCTCGGGGCTGGTCTCGACCAGCTGCGCCGACACTTCCGCTGGATCCTGGTCGACTCCCCGCCGGTGGCGGCGGTGACCGACGCCCTCCTTCTCGCGCACCAGGCCGACTCGACCGTCCTCGTGGTCCAGCAGAACAAGGTGGACCGGGTCGTCCTCAAGCGCGCGATCGCCGCTCTGCGCAAGGTCACGCCCCACCTGGCGGGAGCCGTCCTCAACGCGGTGGACGTCAGGTCGAAGGCGTACTACGGATACAACTACAAGAACCGCAAGGACTCAAGAGAGGCCGCGCGAGGGGACTCGCCGTCGCCCGAGGGGAAGCCCGCCGGAGAGGTGAGCGATGTCTCCCTCACCTAGGCCGGGGCTCCTGGCCGCGGGGGTGGCTCTCGCCGCCCTCGCGATCCCGATCCCGGCGGCCGCGCGGGCGTCCCTGGCCCGGCTCACCTACGTGGAGAACGGGGTCGAGACGGGGACGGCGGGCTGGGAGCAGGCCGTCGAGGGCAGCGAGTTCGACGTCGGCGAGGGGCTGCGCACGGGGCCCGAGGGCGTCGCCCGCCTGGAGCTTCCCTGGATGGTCGTCTCGGTCGACCCCGGCTCGGAGCTGCGCCTCCCGGACGAGCACCTTCTCTCCGTCGTCCTCGAGAGGGGCCGGGTCGTCCTGGAGGCGAGAGAGCACGAGGCGTTGAAGCTGGTGACGCCGGAGGCCGAGATCCGGGGCCAGGGGCGAGCGATCGTGCGCCGGGAGGCCGAGCGCACGCTCGTGACCTGCGTCGAGGGCGGCTTCGAGGTCCAGGCCGGTGGCCAGGGGGTGAGCCTCGCGCCGGGAAGCGGCACCGTGGTCCGCTCCGGCCGTCCCCCCGCCGCGGCCGCGGAGACGCCCAGGCCCCCGAGGACGGAGAGTCTCTGGCCCGGTCGCGATCCCGTCTTCACCGGGCGGGGAGAGCCCTTGAACCTCGTCTGGGAGAAAGGGGCGCCGGCCTACCATCTCGAGGTCCTTCCGGTCGGCGCGGACCTCGTGCTCCTCCAGCGGGACGTGGGCCCCCCGCCGGTCCCGCTGAGACTCCCCTGGGGTGGCGCCTTCCGCTGGCGTGTGGCCGCGCGCGACGACCGCGGCCTCGAGGGCGTGCCGTCCGCGGAAGGCCTGATCTGCGTCGAGCTCGTGGACTGAGGGCGGCTATCGCGGGGCGTAGCCCCGGGCGGAGACGATCTCGCAGCGGAAGCCGTCCGGGCGCGGACCGGCCTCACCGGAGAACGTGCCGGTGTCCAGGGGATTGACGCCTGGCTTCCTCCGATCCGGTGCGACCCGGCTCAGGAGGCTGGCGACCTCGTCGTCGACGGCGGCTTTCGGGGGCAGCAGGAGGAGGGGTCGCTCGTCGTCCACCACCTCGTTCCCCACGAAGAGCTGGACCCTCACGTCGAGCTCGGTGACGCGCCAGCTGGTTTCGTTGACCACGGTCAGCTCGAGACGGGTGCCCGACCACGCCGCCACCTGTCGGAGCTTGCGCACCTCCGACGTCGGAAGGTCTCTCTCCTCCTCACCGACGCCGGACGGGGCGGGTGGGGCGGCCGGGCCCGCGGCCGCAGAGGCGGGGGCCTGCGTCGGCGCCCGTGGTGCGGCGGGCGGCCGGGCCTGTGTCAGCACCGGCGTGGATGCCGGTGCGGGAACCACCACCGCGGGCGCGTTCTCGGCGGTGGTCCCCCCGAGGGGCAGCACCTGCGGCGGGGCCGTGGGCTGGGGGCGGGGCCACAGCAGCCAGGCGGCCAGGGCCGTCACCGTGACGCCGGTCGCGAGCCCGCCGTAGAGGAGAACCGGGCTGCCGCCCCGGGTGGCCCGGGGAGGAGGGGGTGCCGGAGTCTCGCCCGGGGCCGGGGGCCGGGCCGCCTCCGCCTCCCGACGGGCCAGCACCGGCGTGATCTGCCGCTCCACCTCGGGGACGTCCTCGGCCCGGGTCCAGGCCGGGTAGCCCTTCCGCCAGACGAGGACGGCTCCGGGGTCCTTCTGCGTCAGAACGGACTCGACCAGCTGCGGCAGCGGCACCGGGCCCCTCCGCTGGTAGTCCTGGGCGTAGAACCAGCGCTCCCGCGCCATGCTAGGGCTCGCGGGGGACCGGGCGGGTCCGCTCGGCGAACTGCCCGTCCGCAGACGTGGCGCGTACGGTGACCTCGGCTCGACCCGCCCGCCGGACGTGCTCGCTGAAGGTGCCGTCGTGGAGAAGCTCGACCGGGAAGCCGTCCAGGGTGACGTGGCTGCCGGGGGCGGCCCTCCCGCGCACGTGAAGGATGCCGGGGGCGACCTCGACCACCGGCGCCAGGTCGAGAAACGGCACGTCGAGGGCAGGCTCGGGCACGGCCACGGGCGCGGCCTGAGGCAGGGGCTCGACGGAGAAGAACGACACGCGGGAGAACTCGCCCTCGAGGCCCGCCTCGTTGACCGCCGCCACTCGCCAGAAGTAGCGCCCGGGATCGAGGCCCTGCAGCGCGTGGGAGGTCTCGCGGATGCCTGGCACGTCGAGCGTCGCGGCGAGCAGCAGCTCGGCCTGGGCCACGTTGTAGTCCAGCGCGACGTGGTAGGTGTCGCCGTTGACGACCGCCTCCCACGACAGCTCCGCCGTCGCCTCCGGCGGCGCCGCGAAAGGCAGGGTCGCCCGGATCTCCGGGGCCAGCAGCTTCGGCGCCGGGGGCAGCGTCTGCTTCGCCCCCGCCTCGCCCCTGGCGTCGACCTGCACCGCCTCGTTGTCGCCGAGGGTGATCATCTGGCCCCGCCGGGTCGCCACCTCCGCCTGCCCGCGGAACACCTTGACCCCGGTCTCGCCCCCCTCGCCCACGTCGATGCTCCCCCGGGTGTGCCGCTCGGCGGTCGTGGTGAGGTTGGGGGTGAGGATCTCGGTGGTCTGGTCGCCCACCGAGAAGTTCACGTTCCCCGACTCGACGCGCCAGGCCGCGGTGGACAGCTCCGCGGACCCGCCCAGGTAGACGATGCTGCTGGACTTGACGTTGAGGGTGCTCCCGGAATGGAAGGCGATCGCGGCGCCCGCGCCCCGCTCGGTCTGGACCACGTCGCCCACGTGCAGGAGCTCCTGGAGCACCGCGTCCTTCCAGACCTCGACGGCGTTGGGCTTCACCCGCACCCGGCCCTCGACGAGGGTGAAGCGGGCCACTTGCTCCCCGGGCTTCGGGACGGGACGGCGGACGAAGAAGTACCAGTAAACGAGGACGGAGGCCAGAGCCATTCCCCAGCCGATGATGCTGAGGGGGTCCTTGTAGAAGGGCGGGCGCGGCCTGCGGGGCGGGATCGCCGTGGCCGGGAGCTTTCCGGTCTCCGGGACGGCGGGTTCCTCGCTGTCCATATTCCCTAGAGCCCTCGCCACTTAGCCCACGCCAGTGTACGGCGGCCCGCCCTGGGCCTGCAAGTGTGATCGGTCACGCCGCCTCCGACGCCGAGCCGAACGAGCGCACCGAGCGGCCCGTCGTCCGAGAGGCCCCTCGAGGAGTCTCGTCGTATCATCGGGTGATCCCGTTCCTTTCCGCCGGAGCCATGATGAAGACTGCCCTCAAGCTCGCTGCCCTCGTCTTTCTCGCCCTGGCCGTCGTGGCCGGGCTCGTGGTCACCCTCCGCGTCGGCACGGTCCCGGTCCTGGAGATCCAGCCGGCGGTCCCGGCCCTCGGGGCCCGCACGCCCGTGGTCGTGACCGCCTCCAGCCCCGGCCGGGGGCTCTCCGGGCTCCGTCTCGAGCTGGTGCAGGGCGACCGCACCCACGTGATCGAGGGGAGGAGCTATCGTCCGCTGCCGCCCTGGGCCTTCGGCGGCGAGCGGACGGAGCACGATCAGATCGACGCCGTCGTGGGCCACCAGGCCCTGGCCGACCTGCGCGAGGGCGAGGCGGTCCTGCGGGCCACCGCGACCCGGCCCGGAACCTGGCTGCGGTCGCCGGCCCCGACGGTGCGCGAGCTGCGGCTGCCGGTGCGGCTGTTTCCCCCGGAGCTCTCCCTCCTCTCGACCCAGAACTACGTCACCCAGGGAGGGGCGGGGGTCGTGATCTACCGGGTGGGCGAGACGTCGGTCCGGGACGGGGTGCAGGCCGGCGCGTGGTTCTTCCCGGGCGCTGCCCTGCCCGGGGGCGGCCCCGGAGACCGGTTCTGCCTGTTCGGCGTTCCCTGGGACCTCGACGACGAGACCGCGGTGCGTCTCGCGGCCGAGGACGACGTCGCCAACCGGGCGGAGGTCTCCTTCGTGGACCGCTTCTTCCCGAAGCCGCCCGCGCGCGACCGCATCAGCCTCTCCGACTCGTTCATGGCCCGCGTGGTCCCGGAGATCCTGCGTCGGACATCGGGGGTCTCGGACCGCGGCGATCTGCTCGAGAATTACCTCCAGGTGAACCGCGACCTGCGGCAGGCCAACGCCGGCGAGCTCGTGGAGCTCGCCGGGAGCTCGACGCCGGAGTTCCTGTGGACCGAGCCCTTCCTGCCCTTCCCCAACGCGCAGGTGATGTCGTCCTTCGCCGACCAGCGCACGTATCTCTACGAGGGGCGGGAGGTCGATCAGCAGACCCACCTGGGCTTCGACCTCGCGTCGGTGGCCCAGTCCCCGGTTCCCGCGGCCAACCGGGGCGTGGTGCTGATGGCGCGCTACTTCGGGATCTACGGGAACACGGTCGTGCTCGATCACGGCCACGGGCTCATGAGCCTGTACTCCCACCTCTCGTCCATCGACGTCGAGGAGGGGCAGGAGGTCGAGCGGGGCGCGGTGCTCGGGCGGACCGGCGCCACCGGGCTCGCCGGCGGGGACCACCTGCACTTCACGACGCTCGTCCGCGGGATGCCGGTGAATCCCACCGAGTGGTGGGACGCGAGCTGGATCCGCGACCGCGTGGCCCGAAAGCTCGGGCCGGCCCTGGCGTTCCAGGCGGAGCCCTAGAAAGCCCCCCCGACCCCGGGCGCGCGCTCACCTTGCCGCCTGCGGGCGCTCGGGATCAGCCTGGGGCCGGGCTCGCTCGCAGGTACTGGTCGGGCCAGCGAACGTCGACGCCCAGGGCCTGCGCCGCATGGAGAGGCCAGTACGGGTCGCGGAGCATCTCGCGCGCGAGCAGGACGAGATCGGCCTTCCCCTCGGCGACGACGGACTCGGCCTGGGCCGGCGCGGTGATCATCCCGACGGCGCCCGTCGGGATCTCCGCCCGCTCCCGGATCGCTTCAGCGAACGGCACCTGGTAGCCCGGCGCGAGGGGGACCTTGGCGTCGGGCACGGTGCCGCCGCTCGAGCAGTCCACGAGGTCGACGCCCGCCTCGCGCAGCCCGCGCGCGAGGACGATCGACTGCTCGAGGTCCCACCCGCCCTCCACCCAGTCCGTCGCCGAGATCCGGGCGAGGACCGGCCGCTCCACGGGGAAGGCCTCGCGCACCGCGCGTGCCACCTCGAGCGGGAGCCGCAGGCGGTTCTCGAGCGATCCGCCGTACTCGTCCGTCCGGCGGTTGCTCAGCGGCGAGAGGAACTGGTGGAGGAGGTAGCCGTGTGCCATGTGAATCTCGACCACCTCGAAGCCCGCCTGGGCCGCCCGACGAGCGCCGTCACGGAAGGCGCCGACGATCCCGGGCACCTCGTCGGTCGAGAGCTCACGCGGAACGGGATGGCCGTCGGCGAAGGGCAGCGGGCTCGGGCCCGCCGGCCGCCACCCGCGCTCCTCCTCTGCCAGGGGCCGGCCCCCGCGCCACGGTGCGTCGGTCGAGGCCTTCCGCCCGGCGTGCGCGAGCTGGAGCCCGGCGACCGCCCCCTGCTCGGCAACGAAGCGCGCGATGGGCGCCCACGCCTCCGCGTGCTCCTCGGACCAGATCCCGGTGTCTCCGGGGCTGATCCGCCCCTCGGGCGAGACGGCGGTCGCCTCGGCGACCACGAGCCCCGCCCCGCCCACCGCCCGGCTGCCCAGGTGCACCAGGTGCCACGCGGTGGGCAGGCCCTCCCGCGCCGAGTACTGGCACATCGGCGAGACGGCGATGCGGTTGCGGAGGGTCGTCTCGCGCAGCCGCAGCGGTGTGAACAGCGCGCTCATCGATCCACCGGCCTCTCCGCCCGTCGCATGGTGCACCTCCAATCGAGGACCGACCCTCGATCCTACCCCGGTCCGGGCCACGGCCTGACCACGTCCACCCAGGAGGCCCCAGGCTCTCGCCGCGGACCCGCGCTAGCGACCGCGGCGGACGGAGCGCTCGGCGAGGCGGTCGACGAGGGCGGGGGCGGCGAGCTTCAGCCAGCGCCCGAGGCGACCCTTGAGGGTCATGACGAGGAGGCGCTGCCGGCGCTGCATCGCCTTCACGATCCGGCGCGCGCACTCCTCGGCGGTCATCACCTCCGACTCGCGCACCGGCGAGGCCGGGAGGGGCTGCCCGTCACCGGCCAGCGCGCGACGGCGGATCTCCGACTGGACGAAGTAGGGGGCGATCACGGTGACGTCCACCCCCTTCTCCCTCAGCTCGAGGCGGAGGGAGTCGAAGAAGCCGATCTGGGCGTGCTTGGTCGCCGCGTACCCGCTCCTCCCCGGCACCCCGGTGAGCCCGGCCAGGCTCGAGACCGCCACGATCTGTCCCCCGCTCTTCTCGAGGTGGGGGAGCGCGAAGGACGTGGGGTAGACGCTGCCGAGGTAGTTGACCCGCATGAGGTGCTCGTAGATCGAGAGGTCCGTCACCTCGTCGAGGCGGGCGACCATCCCGACGCCGGCGTTGTTCACGAGGACGTCCAGGCCGCCGAAGGCCCCCACCGTCCGCGCGATCAGGAGACGGCAGGCCTCGACGTCGGTCACGTCCGTCGCGACCACGAGGGTCTCGGCCCCGAGGCCGCGGCATTCGGAGGCGACCTCCTCGAGGGCGGCCGCGTCGCGCGCGGCGAGGACGAGGCGGGGGCGCTGCGGGGCCAGCTCGAGACACAGCGCTCGCCCGATGCCCTGCGACGCCCCCGTGACCAAGACGACCTTGCCCGCGTAGTGAGCCGTGCGTGGGCGCATCACCGGACCCCTTCGAGGAGGCGGGCGAGGAGCTCCTTGGCGAGCTTGGCCGCGACCAGGGCGGTGAGGCCGGCGGGGTCGCGCTTGGGGTTCAGCTCCACCAGGTCGGCGCCGACGACGGGGGCCTTCAGACGCCGGAGGAAACCGACGACGTCGCGCGTGGAGAGGCCGCCGGGCTCGGGGTGGGACACCCCCGGCGCGAAGGCCGGGTCCAGCACGTCGAGGTCGAGGGAGACGTAGACCGGCCCGTCGGCGCTCACCACCAGGTCGGGGCGCCAGGCCTTCATCTCCACGATCTCGACGCCGAAGCGCTCCGCCTGCGCGCGTTGCGGCGCGTTCAGGGTGCGGATCCCCACCTGGACGAGGCGCGCCACGAGGCCCTCCTCCATGATCCGGGCGAAGGGGCACGCGTTGGACAGGCGGTCGCCCTCGAACTCGTCGTAGAGATCGGGGTGCGCGTCGAGCTGCACCACCGTCAGGCGGTCGTGCCTCCGGGCGTGGGCGCGGACCGACGGCCAGGCCACGGCGTGGTCGCCCCCGAGGACGAGCACCCGTCGCCCGTCGTCGAGGAGACGGGCCACCCCTCCCTCGATGGCCTCGACCGCCGCCGGCCCCGGGGGCACCTCGAGATCCCCGGCGTCGGTGAGGCGCGGCTCGTCTCCGAGGTCGAGGCCCGACTCCGTGGACGGGTTGGAAGAGGGCGCGCGGAGGGCAGCGCGGATGGCGGACGGGGCGAGGGCCGCACCCCGGAGATGGGACGAGTGCTCGTCCCAGGGCACGCCGACCAGGGTCACGCCGCTCATGACACGGTCGAGCTTACCGCAGAGAGGGGTCAGGTCCCGATCGCTGCGCCGTGTCCTCCAGAAAGGACGCGATTCAACATTCACGACCTGACCCCCCAGCGTTGCGGGATAGAATCGCGGCCATGGTGTGCCGCGTGCCGCGCGCGCTGCTGGTCGTCGCTCTCCTGGTCGTGGGCAGCGGGGTGGCCCTGGCCCAGGGAACGCTGGAGTGGGTCGAGGTCGGCCTGGTCCTCGATGGCGCCGGGCGGGCCCGGGTCAACTACCAGGTCCGCTGGCGCACGGCCGGGACCATGCACGGCTTCTACTTCGAGGGCGAGGCGGCCACGCCCCGCTTCCGCGAGGGGCACGCCGAGCTGCCCGACGGCCGTCGGGTGCCCCTCTCCATCACCCCGGCCGGGAGCCGGCGGTGGGACGTGGTGCTCGAGGCCGGACAGGCCTGGGGGCCCGGGGAGGCCACCTACACCTTCTCCTACGACGCCGACCTCGCCGCGGCGGGGCTCGTCGACCTCACCGCCAGCGCCGAGGGCGAGCGTCTGGTCGTCCTGAACTGGGCCCCGGTGGAGTGGGACGCGCCCCTCGAGCACGAGACGCTGGTGGCCGTCTTCACCTCGGTCCCCGCCCCCCGCTCCGGCGAGATCACCCTGCAGGAAGCCTCGGATGCGGGCCTGCGCACCGAGCCCTGGGTCAACGAGCGCTACCTCATCACCTACCGGGGCGAAGGAGAGCCCCCGGTCCTGTGGGTCCGCTTCCACCAGAACCAGCTCTCTGCCCGGCAGGACCACCGGGTGCAGCTCTACCTGCCCGCCGACCACTTCCCCGGCGTGTCCGTCGCCGCCGAGCGGCGGCGGGCGGCGGCGGCGGTGGCCGTCGACCAGCAGCGGGCCGAGGCGCGCGCACGCGTCTGGCGCCGGACGTTCTCCGTCCTGCCGCTCCTCCTCCTCGTGGCCCTGGCCACGCTCGGTGTGGCCTCGCGCAAGCTCAAGGGCCTCGCCCGCGCCTACTCCACCGCCCCCGACGTGCTCTGGGAGCGGGACGACTGGGAGCCGCCGCGCCTGCGCCTCCAGACCTTCCGCAAGCCCGGCAAGGTGGCGGAGCTCACCGACCTCGAGGCCCTCGTCCTCCTCGGGCTGCCCTTCCAGGTGGTCCTGGCCATGGTCCTCGACGCTCTCGTGGCGCGCGGCCGGCTGCGACGGGAGACGCGGGAGGGCGCGCTGTGGCTGGGCCGCACCGGAGACACCCCCCCCGAGAACGAGCCCTACCAGGGCTTCGTGTGGGAGGCGCTGGGCGACGAGATGGCACCCGCGCCCGCGGGCCTGGGCGAGCGCCTGGGCGAGGTCCTGGTCGGCACGGTCCAGCGCAAGGCCTGGGACGCCGACCTCGACGCCACCCGCGAGCACTACCGGCACCTCTTCGAGGAGATGTTCCCGGACGCGGGGGCGGTGGCGGGAAGGCGCTTCGACTCGCCCGACGACTCCGTCCACTACTTCCCCTGGTGGGTGAGCCACCACCACTCGAGCGGCCCCGGCGTCTGGCGCGGCGGAGGGGATGCCGCCCCTTCGCCGTTCGAGGCCGGGGGCGGGAGCTTCGGCGGGGCCGGCGCCACCGCCCACTTCGCCGACGTCGACCTCGCCTCCCTGGGCCCCGCCCCCGCGCGGGCGTCCATGGCCGCCTTCGCCCCCGACGACCTCGTCGCCGCCTACGAGCACGGCGCCTGCCACAGCGCCTGCCACTCCGCCTGTCACTCCGCCTGCCACGACGCCTGCCACTCTGCCTGTCACAGCGCCTGCCACTCCGCGTGCCACAGCGCCTGCCACTCCGCCTGCGTCTCCGGAGGCTCCCATTGACCAAGGGGGTCAGGTCGTGAATGTTGAATCGTGTCCTCGAGGAAGGACACTGACGCCCCTGCTCCTGTGCGTCGGAGGCTCGCGGTGAACACGCTCTGGCCCAGCGCCGCCGAGGAGTCCCAGCTCCGCTTCCTCCTCCGGCTTCCCGACCTGCGCGCGCGGGTTCTGATCGCGGCCGCCCTCTTCGCCGCCGGCCTCGCGATCTGGAGCGTCGCTCCCGTGGGCTCCTGGGTCGGCCTGCCGCTCATCCTCGCCGGCCACCTCCCGCTCTGGGTCCGCCACCAGTCGAACGCCCCCGGCGGCGCCACCCCCGCGCACGAGCAGGTCTGGGCCCCGGTGGAGGACGACTGGCTCGAGCGCGTCACCGCCCTCGAGGAGAGCGGACGGCGCTGGGACACCACGCCCTGGGACCTCTCCAACGTTCGGGGGTGCCTCACCCTCGTCGGCGTGCTCCTCCTTCTCGCGTTCTTCCTCGTCGGGGCCACGGTGATCCTCGGGTCCGACGCCTTCGTCCGCCTGGCCGTGGCCGCTCCCCTGCTCCTCGTCCCCCTCTGGGTGAACGGTCTGCGCACGACCTGGAACCCGAGCGAGCTGCGCAAGAAGGGCGACGCCTTGGCCGTGGCCCGCGCCGAGGCCGACCGTCTCGGGGCCGGCGACTTCGACCCTGTCCCCATGCTGGCCCTGCGCGAGGGCCGGCGGGGCAAGTACCCGGTGGACGCGCGCCTCATGCTGCGCCCCTCGCGCGAGGACGACTCCGGCTTCCTCGGCGTCCAGGTTCAGGTGGCGATGAACAACGTGAAGGGGACCGACTACCCCTACCTGTACGCGGTCGTGCTCGGCAAGGGCGACTTCCGCATGCCCCCGGTCTCGCCCCGCCAGCGTCGCGGCGGGGTCGACATCGTCTTCGAGCGCGACGAGAGCGAAGGCGTCCGCTTCCTCGTGGTCCGCCAGCACGCCGACAAGCGGGGCGGGTGGCACACCGAGCCCGAGCACGTCCGCACGATCGTCGCCGCCGCCCTGGAGAAGGCGCGCGACGTCTGGCGCGAGAACGGCGGCGAGGTCGCGGGGTGATCGGCTCCCTCCTCCGACGCACGGTGTCGCGGAGGCCGGACGGTCCCCTGTGGGTGGAGCTCGGGCCCGACCAGCCCCACCCCATCGACCTCCGCTGGGTCGACGGGATGATGACGAGCGCCCGCCCCCATCTCATGGTGCGCCCCGCCGACGAGCTCCTGATCCTGGTCCCCAATACCCCGGTCAAGCTCAACCCCACCGCGCTCCGCGTCCTCGGGGCGATGGTCGACGAGGGCGCCGACATCGCCGAGGTCCTCGCCCGCGAGGGCGACGCCCCCCGGCGCCGGCGCGCGCTGCACGAGTTCTTCACCGACCTCACCGCCTGGCTGAACGGCAGCCTCGGCGAGGGGTCGGGGCGGCGGGCGGTCGTGCACGAGCCCTTCACCGCCGACTTCTGCCGCTACCCGGTCCTCTCCGAGGTCGCCCTCACCTACCGCTGCAACCTCTCCTGCGGCTTCTGCTACGCCGGCTGCGGCGTGGGCGCCCTGCCCGACGGCTGGAGCGAGGAGCGGGTGATGAGCGACGACGAGGTGTGCCGCGTCCTCGACGTCATCCGCCACGACGCCCACTGCCCCTCGGTCAGCTTCACCGGCGGCGAGCCCACCCTGCGCCCGGGGCTGTCCCGCCTCGTCGCCCACGCGAAGGGCCTGGGCCTCAAGGTCAACCTGATCTCCAACGGCCAGCGTCTCGACGCGGGCCGGGTGGACGCGCTGGCCGAGGCCGGACTCGACTCCGTGCAGCTCTCCCTCGAGGGGCCCACCGCTGTCGTCCACGACGACCTGGTCGCGCGCCCCGGGGCCTTCGACCGCCTCTGGGCCGCGCTCGAGCGCCTCCGTGAGCGCCGCGTCCGCGTCCACACCAACACGACCCTCAACCGGCGAAACCTCGCCCACGCCCCCGCGATCGTCGACCGGGTGGCGGACCGCGGGCTCGAGCGCCTGACCATGAACCTGGTCATCCCCTGCGGCAGCGCGGGCGGTGATCCCGACCTCGCCGTGCCCTACTCCGAGATCGGCCCCCACGTCCTCCGCCTGCGCGACCGGGCGGAGGCGCGCGGCGTCCAGCTCATCTGGTACTCCCCGCTGCCCGCTGTGCCTCCTGAACACCATGGCCCACGGCCTCGGCAACCGCGGCTGCGCGGCCGCGGACGGGCTGCTGCACGTCGGCCCCGGCGGGCGACGTCCTCCCCTGCTCGAGCTTCGGCCACGCCGAGAGCCTGGGCAACCTGCTGCGCGATCCCTTCGAGAAGGTGTGGGAGTCGCGGGCCGCCCGCTTCTTCCGGGCCAAGCAGATGATGCCGCCCGGGTGCCACGACTGCCCCGAGGCCGCGGTGTGCCAGGGGGCGTGCGTCCTCTACTGGCGGGAGGCGGGGCTCGCCGAGCTGGGCGGTACCGCAGACGGGCGGCCGCCCCTGCCTCCGGGCTTCGGGACCGGCCCGGCACCCGAAACCGCGGCGCGGGTCCCGCTGCTGGAGTGACGTCCGCCCCGCGTCGCGTCGTTCATGACGCACGACGACGACTCAGCGGCCTTCGACGACCGCCCATCACCGAGGCAGTGGGGTCAGGTCACGAAGGGTGTCCCCGGCAGGGGACACGATTCAACATTCACGACCTGACCCCTTCGTCTACTTGAGGGTGAAGCGGGCCTCCTGGGTGTCGCGGGAGTTGGGGCCGACGAAGACCAGGAAGTCGCCCGGCTCGGCGTCCCACTGGCCTTCGGCGGTGTAGAAGGCGAGGTCGGCCGCGGTCAGGATGAAGGTGACGTCCTTCGCCTCGCCCGGCGACAGCGTCACCTTCTGGAAGCCCTTGAGCTCCTTCACCGGGCGCGTCACGCTGCCCACGAGGTCGCGCACGTAGAGCTGCACCACCTCGGTCCCCGCCCGCTCGCCGGTGTTCTTCACGGTGGCCGTCACCTGGACCCGGCCGCCGCCGGCCATCTCCGGGGCGCTCAGCTTCGGTGCGGAGTACTCGAAGGTGGTGTAGCTGAGGCCGAAGCCGAAGGGGTAGAGGGGCTCGTTGGGCATGTCGGTGTAGCGTGACGAGAAGACGTTGCCGGGCGTCGCGGGACGACCGGTGCTCTTGTGGGCGTAGTACACCGGGACCTGCCCCACGGACCGGGGGAAGGAGGCCGGCAGCTTGCCGGAGGGGTTGTGGTCGCCGAACAGCACGTCGGCGACGGCGTGTCCCGCCTCCGAGCCCAGGAGCCAGGCGTTGACGATGGCGGGGACGGTCTCCGCCATCTCGCCGATGACGAGGGGCCGGCCCGCGGTGAGGACCACGACTACGTTCGGGTTGACCGCGAGGACCTCGCGGAGCAGCTCGTTCTGGAGTCCCTTCAGGCCGATCTCGACCTGGCTGCGGGCCTCACCCGACTGGAACGCCCCTTCCCCGAGGGCCATCACCACGACGTCGGCCTTGCGCGCGGCGTCGAGGGCCGCCGGGAACCCGGAGCGGTCGTCCTCGACGAAGGCGGGCGCGACGCCGAAGGCCTGCTCCCCGGTGATCAGCTCCGTGCCCTCGGCGTGCAGCACCTGGGCGTCGTCGCCCACCGCCGCCTCGATCCCCTCCACCAGCGACACCGCGGAGTCGGGGATCGCCTGGGCTCTCCAGCTGCCCAGGGCCGCGTTCTTGTCGGCGGCAAAGGGGCCCACCACCGCGATCGTCCCGCTCTTCTTCAGCGGCAGGACACCGCCCTCGTTCTTGAGGAGGACGATCGACTTCCGGGCCACGTCGCGGGCGGTGGCCCGATGCGCGTCGCTCAGGAGAGCCCTCGCTTCGCGGTCGTGGTCGGAGTACCGGTAGGGGTCGTCGAACAGGCCGAGCGCGAACTTCACCCGCAGGATGCGCCGGACGGCGTCGTCGATCAGCGCTCTCCTTCACCTCGCCCGACTCCACCAGCTCGATCAGGTGCGGTACGTAGGCCCGCGCCTCCATGTCCATGTCGCTGCCCGCCCCCACCGCGAGGCGCGCCGCGTCGCGAAGGTCGGCGGCGACCCCATGGGCGATCAGCTCACCGATGGACCCCCAGTCGGAGACGACGAAGCCCTCGAAGCCCCACTCGCCCTTCAGGATGTCGCGCTGCAGTTGGACGCTGGCGGTGGCCGGGACCCCGCCGATCTCGTTGAAGGCGTTCATGAAGGTCGCAACCCCGGCCTCCTCCGCCGCCTTGAACGGGGGCAGGACCACGTTGCGGAGCGTCTGCTCGGAGATGTCGACGGTGTTGTAGTCGCGCCCGCCCTCGGCCAGGCCGTAGGCCGCGTAGTGCTTGGCGCAGGCGGCGATGGAGTCGAGGTCGCCCAGGGAGGCCCCCTGGAAGCCCCGGACCCGGGCCACCGCGATCTTCGCGCCCAGGTACGGGTCCTCGCCCGCACCCTCCATGATCCGCCCCCAGCGGGCGTCGCGGCAGATGTCGAGCATGGGGGCGAAGGTCCAGTGCACCCCGGCCGCCGCCGCCTCCGTGCCCGCGACCCGGGCCGAGGCCTCGACGGCCTCCAGGTCCCAGCTCGCCGCCTCCCCGAGGGGCACGGGGAAGATCGTGCGGAAGCCGTGGATCACGTCGTACCCGAAGATCAGGGGGATCCCCAGGCGGCTGTTCTCCACCGCCAGCTCCTGGGTCTTCCGGGTGGCCTCGGCCCCGATGACGTTCAGCATCGAGCCCACGAGGCCGCTCTTCACCTGCTCGAGCCGCTCCTTGGCGGTGCCCTCCTCGGGCGCGGGGCCGGTCACGTCGTAGAAGCTGGAGTACTGGTTCATCTGGCCGACCTTCTCCTCCAGCGTCATGTGGCCCAGCAGCTCGTCGATGCGGGCCTCGATCTCGGGACTGACGAGCGACTGCGCGCCGGCGAAGGCGGAGAGGGACACGGCCAGAAGCGTCGTGATCGGGAGGACGAGCGTCGAACCCTTGCTCTTCATGGCGCCTATTCTTCTCGATTCGCGGCCCGGGGAAAAGGCCTCCGCGCACCCCGGGGGCCGGCCGAGCGCCGGTCAGGAGCTCACGGGGGGAGGGGCGGGCGCGTCGAGCGCCCCCATCACCCGCAGCCGCTCGAGCAGCGGCGGGTGCGAGTGGTACACGCGTGAGAAGAGGGGGTGGGAGAGGGGCAGGAGCCGGCTCTTCTCCCGCAGCTTCCGGAGCGCGCCGCCCAGCTCGGCGGCGGTGGCGCCGTTGCGGAGCGCGAAGGCGTCGGCGGCGAACTCGTGGCGCCGGGACAGCGCGTTGGCGAGGGGCTGGAGGAGGAAGCTCAGCAGGCCGAACCACAGGCTGAACACGGCCAGGGCCCCGTAGGAGGTCTGGTCCAGGAAGAAGGCGGCGTAGAAGGGCTGGAGGGGGAGGCAGAGGCTGAGGGCATAGAAGACGAGCCCGCTCGTGGCCACGCTGCGGACGACGGCCCAGCGCACGTGGTGCAGCTTGAAGTGGCCGAGCTCGTGGGCCAGGACCGCCACCACCTCGCGCGTCCCCATGGCCTCGAGGAGGGTGTCGAAGAGGACGATCCGCTTCTGGCCGAAGAGCCCGGTGAAGTACGCGTTCCCGTGGGCGGTGCGGCGGGAGGCGTCCATGACGAAGAGCCCCCCGGCGCGGAAGCCCACCCGGCGGGCGAGGTCGAGGATGCCGTCCCTGAGCTCGCCGTCGGCCAGGGGCGTGAACCTGTTGAACAGCGGGGCCAGCACCGCCGGGTAGATCCAGGCCGCGAAGACGCTGAAGGCGGTCGTCACCCCCCAGGCCCACAGCCACCAGGTCGGCCCCAGGCGCTCCATGATCCACAGGACGGCGGCCAGTGCGGGGCCGGCCAGGGCCACCCCGATCCCGATCCCCTTCACCCGGTCGAGCGCGAAGCCGCCGAGGGTCTGACGGTTGAACCCGTGCCTCTCCTCGATCACGAAGGTGTCGTAGAGGTCGAAGGGCAGCGCGAAGGTCCCGCTCAGCAGCCCCGCGATCCCGAAGAAGGCGAGGCCGGTGACGATCGCGCCCCCGCCGAAGCCGTGGACGACCGCCCGGGCCCCGTCCTCGACCAGGCCGAGGCCCCCGAGGGAGAGGAAGACCAGCCCCGCCAGCACCTCGGCCCAGCCGGAGATCCGGCCCAGGCGGTAGCGGTCGCCGGAGTAGGCCACCGCCCTCGCGAGGTCGTCGTCGTCGATGCCGAGGACGCGGCCGGCCTCGGCCAGGCGTCCCGGCTCGAGGGCGTAGCCGCGGTTCAGGACCGCGAGGACGGTCTCCACCGACTGCTGCACGAGCCGCAGCACCACGAACAGGACGAGCAGGAAGGCCACCCGCCATCTTAACCACTTCGGGCGGGTATCATCCCCGGCAATGGCCGACACGCCCCTGACCGTCGTGGGCGCCGGGGTCGCGGGGCTGGCCGTGGCCGCCCGCCTCGCCCCCCGCTTTCCCGAGCTCGTGATCCTCGAGCGGCGGGACCGCCCCGGGACCGAGGCGTCCAGCCGGAACAGCGAGGTCGTCCACGCCGGGCTCTACTACCCCACCGGCAGCCTCAAGGCGCTCCATTGCGTCCGGGGAAAGGAGCTCCTCTACGAGGCCTGCGAGCGGCACGGGATCCCCCACCGGCGGACGGGCAAGATCGTGGTGGCCACCGCGGCCGAGGAGGAGGCGGAGCTCGAGGGGCTGCTCGTCCTCGGACGGGCGAACGGGGTGGATCTCGAGAGGCTCACCGCCGACGAGTGCCGGCGGCTCGAGCCGCACGTCCGTGCGGTGGCCGGGCTCCTCTCCCCGAGCACCGGGATCGTGAGCGCCCACGGTCTCATGGACGCCCTTCTCCAGCAGGCCCGGGAGGCGGGGGCCCACCTTCAGACCCGGGCCGAGCTCGTGGGCCTGGAGCGCCGCGACCGCGACTACCGCCTCACCGTCCGGACCCCGGACGGGGCCGAGTCGTTCACCTCCGAGCGCGTGGTGAACGCGGCCGGGCTCGAGTCCGACCGCGTGGCCGCCCTCGCCGGCATCGACCTCGACGCCGCCGGCTACCGCCTGCACTGGTGGAAGGGAAGCTACTTCGCGGTGTCCGGGCCGAGGGCCCGCCTCCTCTCGCGGCTCGTCTACCCCGTCCCCACCGCGGTCAGCCTCGGCGTCCACGCCGTGCTCGGCCTCGACGGCCGCCTGCGCTTCGGGCCCGACGCCGATCTCCTGCCCGAGCGGCGCCTCGACTTCGCCGTGGACGAGGGCAAGCGCGCCGCCTTCGGCCGTGCCGTCCGACGCCTCGTCCCCGAGATCGCCGACGACGACCTCACCCCCGACCTGGCCGGGATCCGGGCCAGGCTCCAGGGCCCGGGAGAGGGGTTCCGCGACTTCGTGGTCGCCGAGGAGAGCGGGCGCGGGCGCCCGGGCCTCGTCAACCTGGTCGGCATCGACTCGCCCGGCCTCACCGCGTGTCTCTCCCTCGCCGAGGCGGTGGACCGCCTCCTGCCCGCGTGACGCGGCCACGGAGCCCCCGAGGGGGCGAGACCCGCCCGCGCCGGCTCCCGGCGATCCTCGGGGGGCTGGGGCTTCTCGCCGTTCTCCTCGCCGGGGCCGCCAAGGCGCTCCTCGTCCGCAATCTCGAGTATGGCGGCCGCGACATCTACTCCTTTCTGGAGATGACCTGGAGCTGGCTGTACGCCGGCCTGCTCCACGAAAACGTCTACGGCTTCCACGGGGCGATCCACAACTTCTACCTGCTACCCGTCTTCGCGCCGCTGACCGTCCCCCTCGGCGCCTACGGGCTGGTCGCGGTCCTCGTCCTCGCCCACGGCGCCGCCGTCCTGCGCATCGCCGGCTGCCGCGCCCTCGACCCCCCCGCCCGCCTGGCCGTCCTCGCCGGCTCCCTGGGCCCGTTCGCGTGGTACGTCCTCGACAACCCCCACTGGGGCTTCCACCCCGAGGTCCTCTACCCGCCGCTGGCCCTGCTCCTCGCCCTCGATCTGCTCGGGGGCTGGACCTGGCGAACGGTGGCGCTGGCCGGGGTCATCGTGCTGGTGAAGGAGGACGGCGCGCTGGTCTGCGGCGCGGTCGTCCTCGCCCACACCGTCTGGCGCTTCGGAGTGGCCCGGCGGACGTCGCGGGAGGAGGCCCGGCGGACCCTGCGCGCCGGGCTCCTGGCTCTCGTGATCCTCGCCGTCGTCTTCCTCGCGGGAATGGCGCTCCTGTCCGTCTTCAGCCACCAGTACGCCGAGTCCCAGACGATCGCCTCCGACCGTGTCGCCCGCGCGGTGCGGGCGACCGTGCGTACTCTGGGCGGCCAGGGCCGGATCCGCCTCGAGCGGCTCCTCGGTGCGCTCGGGGTGTACCTGGCCATGAGCGTCCTCATGCTGCTGCCCCTGGGCCGGCGCCTGCCCCGGGGGCTCCTGCTCTTCGGCAGCGCGGCCCTTCCGCTGCTCCCGGTGGTCGTGGTCTCCTCCGCGGCGTACCGCTTCAACATGATGCTCTGGGCGCCGCGGATCGCCACGCTTCAGGTGGCCGTGGTGGCGGCGCTGGTCTTCGCCTCCGTCACTCCACCAGGGCGGCGGCCGGCGCGTCTGGGCGTGGTGGCGCTGCTCGCGGTGGTTGCCTGGGCGGGACAGGGGGGCGTGCTGCACCGCATGGGGTATCCCCTCGCCTCGCGGCTCGGCGTGCTGGGAACGGCGTTCGGTCCTCCCCAGTCCCCCCTCTTGCCGGAGGAGGACCGCTACCTGCGTTGCGTCGCGTCCCACCTGCCCTGGGCCCTGCCGGTATCGGCGGTCGGGAACGCCCATCCGCTCTTCCACCGACAGTCGGTCATCTTCGAGACCCCCGAGGCCCACCCCTGGCACCGGGCGCGGCTGCGCGTCGTCGGAGCCTCCGACCCCTCCACGGGTGGCGGCCCGGGCTGGTGTCGAGGACCGCGCGTCGGGGGCCTCGCCATCGAGGCGGAGTGTGGGCTGATGCCCCTCTTCGCCGACTGTGCCCCCGCTTCGGACCGTCACTGAGACGCGAGTCGGCCCCGATCAGCCCTGCGGCTCCGGCGCGGCCGGGGTCGGGGCCTCGGCGAGGTCCTTGAACACCGACTTGTCGATGGCCTTGTCGAGGGCGGCCCGGGCGCCGATCACGCCCTCGTCGTAGAGCTTCCGGATCGAGGTGTCCATGTCGATCATCCCCTCCTTGACCCCGGTCTGGATGGCGGAGGTGATCTGGGGCGTCTTGCCCTCCCGGATCATGTTCCCGATGGCGGGCGAGCAGAAGAGGATCTCCATCGCCGCCACCCTCCCGCCGCCGGTGCGGGGGATGAGCTGCTGCGCCACCACCGCCCGCAGCGTCTCGCCGAGCACGTTGCGGATCCCCTCCTGCTCGTCGGCCGGGAAGACGCTGATGATGCGGTCGATGGTCTTCGAGGCGTTGTTGGTGTGGAGGGTGCCGAAGACGATCGTGCCCTTCTCGGCCGCGGTGAGGGCCATGGCGATCGTCTCCAGGTCGCGCATCTCGCCCACCAGGATCAGGTCCGGGTCCTCGCGGCCCGCGGCCTTGAGCGCCTCCGCGAAGCTGGTGGCGTGGGTGCCGATCTCGCGCTGGTGGACGAGGCACTTCTTGTTCGGGTGGACGAACTCGATCGGATCCTCGATGGTGATCACGTGGAGGTTGCGGGTCTCGTTGATCTGGTTGATCACCGCGGCCAGGGTCGTCGACTTGCCCGATCCGGTGGGCCCGGTGACCAGGACGAGGCCCCGCTCGATCCGCGCGAGGCGTCCCACCTGCTCCGGCATCCCGAGCTGCTCGAGGGTCATGATCTTGGTCGGGATGACGCGGAAGACCGCCCCCGCCCCCCGCTGCTGGCGGAACAGGTTCACCCGGAAGCGCGCGAGCCCCGCGACCTCGTAGGAGAAGTCGGCGTCCCCGGTGGACTGGAACTCGTCCCAGATCCGGGCGGGAGCGATGGGCTGCACGAGCTCGCGGTAGTCGTTCTCCGAGAGCGAGCGGTAGCGCACCGGCTCCATGGTGCCGCTCACCCGCAGCATGGGCGGCCGCCCGACCGTGAGGTGGAAGTCCGACGCCCCACGGCCGGTCATCAGCCGCAGGAACCGTTCGATCTTCGGGGCGACCTTCGCTCCCGCCGTGGCGGCCTCGCTCATGCCTGGCCTCCTTCGATGAAGCTCCGGGAGACGAGGGGCTCGAAGTCCTCCTTCTTCGTCGCCGCCCGGTAGGCGGTCTCACCGGTGATGCGGCCGGCGGAGACCAGCGACTTCAGGGCCTCGTCGAAGGTCTGCATTCCCTGCGTGCGCCCGATCTGCATGGCAGAGGGGATCTGGTAGGTCTTCTGCTCGCGGATCATGTTGCCCACCGCCAGGGTGTTCCTGAGGACCTCGAAGCAGGCCACCTGCTTGCGGCGCTCCTTCGCGGGCAGCAGCCGCTGGGCGATCACGAACTTGAGCGACTCCGAGAGCCCGGTGCGCACCTGGCCCTGCTCGTCGGCGGGGAAGGAGCCAATGAGGCGGTCGACGGCCTTGGCCGCCGAGGTCGAGTTGAGGGTCCCCAGCACGATGTGGCCGGTCTCGGCCGCGGTCAGGGCCAGCGAGACGCTCTCGTTGTCCCTCAGCTCGCCGATCACGATCACGTCCGGGTCCTCGCGCAGCGCCGCGCGCAGGGCGCGGGTGAACGACGCGGTGTCCGATCCCACCTCGCGCTGGTTCACCAGACAGCTCTTGAACGGGTGGACGAACTCGACCGGGTCCTCCATGGTGAGCACGTGGTCGTGGCGGGTCTCGTTGAAGAGGTTCACGAGCGCGGCCAGGGTCGTCGACTTGCCGGAGCCCGAGGGTCCGCACACGATGACCAGCCCCTGGTGGTAGTCGGCGATCTCGACCAGGTGGCCAGGGAGGCCGATCTCGGCGACGGTGGGCGGCCGCTCCGGGATCACGCGGAAGACCGCGTTCAGCCCCTTCTGGTCGAGGAAGACGTTGCCGCGGTAGCGGCCCGCGTTGGGCACGAAGTGGCAGAAGTCGAGCTGCTTGGTCCGGCCGAGCGTCTCCCACTGGTCCTCGCTCAGGATCTCGCGCAGCAGGCCCTCGGTCTGGGCGGCGGTGAACGGCTCGCCCTGGGCCCTGACCAGGTCGGCGGCCAGGCGCAGCACCGGGGGCTGGTCCACGGCGAGGTGGAGGTCGGAGGCACCGGTGTTGCGGGTGGCCACCAGGAGCGCGTGGAGCTTCGGCTCGTCCTGTCCGGCCTTCGCGCTGAGGGCGGCCTTCTTGAGCGCGTCCTCGTCCGCGACCGGGGTGTGGCTCCGTGCCGCCATCTCCTGGACGAGATCGAGGGCGCGGGCGCGGACCCAGCGCGAGGGGTCCTGCTTCGCCACGTTGCGGACGAAGTCGATCATCTGGGGGTGGTTGAAGTGGCCGAGGGCCTGGATGACCTCGATGCGGACCTCGGGTGCGGGGTCCTCGAGCAGCTCGGAGAGGGCGGGCGCCGCGCGCAGGTCGCCGAGGTGGCCCAGGGCCTCCACCGCGCTCCAACGCGCCTCGGGATCCTGCAGGGCCTCGATGAGCGGGGGGACCGCCTGGGGGTCCCTCAGGCGGCCGAGGGTCTCGGCGGCGGTGATCCGGATCCACCAGTCGGGGTCCTTCAGCAGGCCGATCGTGGCCGGGACGATGCGCGGGTCCTCGAAGGACGTGGCCACCTGCAGCGCCGCCGCCCGCACCTCCTGGTCCGGGTCGCTCAGCAGCTCGATCGTGGGCTCGAGCAGGTCGCCGCCGAAGGCCCGCATCGACTCCAGCGCCCGGTCGCGGGCCCAGCCCGCGAGGGTCTTCGAGAAGACGATGTAGCGCTTGACGATCTCCCGACGGTCGGGAAGGCCGACGAGGATCTTCAGCACCGCCGAGCGCGTGGCCGCCTCGCCCGCCGCCATGAGGGGGAGCAGCCTCTCCGCGAAGGCCGGACCCTGGCTGGCGGCGGTGCGGGTCAGGGCGTCGACCAGGACCTGCTGGGTCGCGTAGTCCACGAGGGGGAGCTGCTCCACGAGCAGGTCGACCGAGCCCTGGGGGCTCTGCTGGGCGAGAACGGTGAGGGCCTTCTCCCGGACCGCCTTCTCGGGGTCGCGGGCAAGCTGCTGCCAGCGGGCCAGGCCCTGGGCGTCGAGCTTCCCGGTGGCGAGGCGCTCGAGGAAGGCGAGGCGGTCCTGGGCGCGTCCGGCGCGGGCGAGCGGCCAGAGGACGGGGGCCAGGGCCGGGGTCACCGGCGCATCGAGGAGAAGGCGGCGCACCGTCTCCTGGACCTCGGGCGAGCCCTGGGTCGCCAGCGCGGCGAGGCGCTGCTCGGTCCCCGGGATCCCGAGGGAGAAGAGGGTGGCGGCGGCAGCGCGGACGGCGGCCTCGGGCTTCCCCTTGCACTCCCCGACGATCACGGTCGCGGTCTCGGGGTCCGCGCACCGCTTCAGGACGCCGACGACGGCGTCCCGATAGGCGCGGTCCGGCCGAAAGAGCATCCAGGTCACGTCCCGGGCCTGGAGTCCCTCGACCTGCGCGAGCTGGGCGAGGAGCTGGTCGCGCTCCTGGGTGCTCCCGAAGCTCTTCTCCGCGAGGCGCTTCAGGAGCGTTCGGGCGTCCGACTGGAAGATTGCCATCGGATACGGAGTATACGGCTCCGAGGCGGCTCCGGCGCCGGGCCGCCGTGTCCTCACCAGACTCCGGGGACGAGGCGGTAGCGGGTGCGTTGGGCGTACTCGGCGTAGCCGGGGAGTTCGGCTCGCAGCGTCCGGTCTTCCAGGGCCGTACGAGCGATGACCGTGATCACCACGCCTGCGGCGGGGATACCAGCCCAGGACGCGTCCAGCATGAGCGGCGCGGCGAGGGTGACGAGCAGCGCGCCGGTGTAGCCGGGATGACGGACGAAGCGGTAGGGCCCGGAGGTCACCACGAACTGGCCGCGGTCACGCTGGATGCGCACCACCGCCGAGAAAAATCGGTTTGTCACCATGGCCCAGGAGGTGAACAGGCCGCCCAGCGCGATGACAACCGCGGCCGCTGCCTGGAGCGCGCCGGGGACGTGCGGCCCCCATCCGAACCGCTTATCCAGCCCCGCCACCACCCAGATCGCAACCGGGCCGATCAAAGCCATGACGATGACCAGGGGCTTGTCCCAGGGCTTCGAGTCGGGATGGGACAACGACCGTGCGCGCTCTGCGAGGAGGCTGGGATCGATTCGCGCGACGAACAGCCAGGTTCCCAGCATCAAGGCGAAGAGGAGAGCGACGTAGAGCCATCCCATGCGCCAGTCGAGGCGACCTGCCGCCCCGAACAGGACGGCGGGCAGCAGGAGCGGGCGGACCAGGAACCCCGCCGTCGCCCGCCGGCCGAGCTTGGGGGAGTCGACAGCCTGTCCCGCTGGCTGCTCAGCATTCATGGTTGGGTCGCGTCTTGCACGGTTGGGTCGCCTCTTGTCCCTTGCGCCGGTTTGAGCAGAAGTGCATCTGATCCCTGAGCCTATCCCCAGCTCTCGCTCACCCCCATGGACCCGATGGCTTATGGAGCGAGGAGCCGGGGCCAGGCGCTCGTCCCGGGGCCGGTCCTGCTGAAGGGCTCTTGGGCCCGGAGACGCCCGGTGGGCTAGACTGGACCCGTGGGTGCGAAACGCTGTTGCGTCCTGTGCGGCGGTGTCCTCGACGAGGAGCTGTACTGTGCGCCGTGTCGCTATCGCGTCGAGTCCTGGTACGTCGTGCTCCGCGGCAGGGTCGTGGCAGTGGGACACCGGGATGGCGTGGGCGTCGTCGTCGAGGAGTCGTTCCTTCGGGGCCTCCAGGATCTGGCGGGCTGCGCACTGGAGGAGGGGACCCCACGGGCGGGGAGGGATTGGCTCCTCAGGTAGGACTCGAACCTACAACCCTCCGGTTAACAGCCGGATGCTCTACCATTGAGCTACTGAGGAACAGCAGCAAAAGGCAATTATAGAAAGCCGGCGTGGGAGGGTCAAACTCGCCTTAGAATCCGGTCGAGGAAGCCCCCATGAGCACCCCACGCCATCCCACCCGAAGGCAGTTCCTCCAGATGGCCGGCATCACCGCCGGCGCGACCACCGTCCTCGCCCGCGACCGCGCCCGGGCGGAGGAGGAGGCGAAGCCCGTCTCCCCCAACGACCACGTCCAGATCGCCCTCCTCGGGGCCGGCGGCATGGGACAGGGGGACACCGAGACCGCCCTCAAGGTGCCCGGGGTGAGGCTCCTGGCCGCCGCGGACATCTACGACGGTCGCTTCACCGAGGTGCGGGAGAGGTTCGGCAAGGAGGTCAACCTCACGCGGGACTACCGCGAGATTCTCGACCGGGAGGACATCGACGCCGTGATCGTGGCCTCCCCCGACCACTGGCACATGCAGATGACGGTCGACGCCCTGGAGAAGGGCAAGGACGTCTACTGCGAGAAGCCCATGATGCACACCATCGAGCAGGGGCGGCTCATGGTCGAGACGGAGAAGAGGACGGGACGCATCCTCCAGGTCGGCTCCCAGATGGTGAGCTCGATCGTGGTGGAGAAGGCCCGCGACCTCTTCGCCTCCGGCGCCCTCGGCGAGGTGAACCTCATCGAGGGCTGGACCAACCGCAACTCGGTCATGGGGGCCCTGCACTGGCCCATCCCGGAGGACGCCTCGGAGGAGACCATCGACTGGGACCGCTTCCTCGGCCACGCCCCGAAGGTCCCCTTCGAGCCGGCGCGGCTGTTTCGTTGGCGGCTCTACAAGGACTACGGGACGAGCATCTCTGGCGACCTCTTCGTGCACCTGTTCTCGGGGATGCACGTCGTCACCGGTGCCCTGGGCCCCACCCGGGTCTACTGCAGCGGGGGCCTCCGCTACTGGAAGGACGGGCGCGAGATCCCCGACGTCATGACCGCGGTCTTCGACTACCCGGCGGTCGGCTCCCGGCCGGGCTTCAACCTCACCCTCAAGGTCAACTTCGTCGACGGCTCCGTCCTCAACGAATGGGGCGAGAGCGGCTTCCGCTTCGTCGGCAACGAGGGCGTGATGGACCTCGGGGGACGGGTGACGGTCTCCCAGCGCCCGCCGCTCCCCCGCGACTGGGACGCCCCGCGCCCGGAGGGCAACCCGCTCACCGAGCTGAGGTCGCACACCTGGGCCGCGCCCGACGGCTACGACCCTCGCCTCGACCACTTCCGAAACTTCTTCGAGGCCTGCCGCACCCGTGAGCCCGTGGTCGAGGACGGCACCTTCGGCCTCCGGGCAGCGGCGCCGACGCTGCTGTGCAACCAGAGCTACGACGAGGGGCACGCGGTCGGGTGGGACCCCGAGACCTTCGAGGGGGGCTGAGGGGTCAGACTCAGCCGGTCTTGGTCAGCTCCTGGAGGACGAGCTTGGCCACGCCCTTGAGGGTCTCGAAGACCCCGGAGCCCTTGGAGGCCACCGCCTCGAAGACCGGCTCGCCCTTCTTGCGCAGCAGCTGGACCATCTCGTCCACGGGGGCGACGTTGGGCAGGTCGCGCTTGTTGAGCTGCAGCACGTAGGGGATGGTCATCAGGTCGTAGCCCTGGGCCTTGAGGTTCCCCTGCAGGTTCTCGATGGCCTCGACGTTGGCGTCCATCCGCTCGTTCTGGCTGTCGGCCACGAAGATGACCCCGTCCACGCCCTTGAGGATCAGCTTCCGGCTGGCGTCGTAGAAGACCTGGCCGGGGACGGTGTAGAGGTGGAAGCGGGTCTTGAAGCCGCGCACCGTCCCGAGCTCGAGGGGCAGGAAGTCGAAGAAGAGGGTGCGGTCGGTCTCGGTGGCCAGCGAGATCAGCTTGCCCTTGGCGTTGGGGTTCGTCTTCTCGTAGATGTACTGGAGGTTGGTGGTCTTCCCGCACAACCCCGGACCGTAGTACACGATCTTGCAGTTGATCTCGCGGGAGGCGTAGTTGATGAACGTCATTCGATCTCGGCCGGGCTACTCGCTGAACAGGGAGTCGATGTCGTCGTCCGTGATCTCGGCAAAGGGGCTCTCGAATGCGGCCCCCGCCGCCGCCCTCTCCTTCTCCACCTTCTCCATGATGGCGGAGAAGACGTCGTTGAGCTCGTGCGAGGCCTTCTTGACCCGGAGCCGGACCAGCCCCAGGGACGAGCGCTCGTCGAAGATGACGACGAGGATCACCCGCTGGGCGACGATCGAGATGTGGATGTTGTCGCGCTCGCCCTCGTGGAAGAGGATCGAGAACTCCTTCTCGCCGATCAGACGGGCGAGCCCGTCGGTGGCGGCCACGTTGCCCGCGGTGAGCGAGGCGAGCGAGGTGGTGTCGAGGTTCTCGATCTCGCCCTGCGCGGCGATCTGCTGACCGTTCTTGTCGACGAGAAAGACGACCTTCGCGTTGGCGTCGATACGGAGCTTCGAGATGACCTGCTTGATCCGGTTGAACTCCTCCTCGTACATCACAATGTCGGGCGCCGCCATTCCGTAATCCTCCTCTGCGGAGAGGCCCGTCCCGGGTCGACTGGTGACAAAAGGGCGGACGGACCCCGCGAGAACGCATAAGGGTAGCCCGCAACCCCCCTGATTTCAAACGGGATAAGGGGTCGGTTCCCGAATTGTGGGTTCCGCGACCCGGAGGGGACGGACTCCCGGGCTCAGTACTCCCGGCGGCCTTCGAGGGCCTTGGCCATGGTGACCTCGTCCGCCCACTCCAGGTCGGAGCCCACCGGCACCCCCATGGCGATGCGGGTCACCTGAACCCCGAGGGGCTTGAGGAGCCGGGCCAGGTACACCGCCGTCGCCTCCCCCTCCACTGTCGGGCTCGTGGCGAGGATGACCTCGGCCGCCTCCCCCGCCCGCACCCGGTCGAGCAGACCCTGGATCTTCAGCTCGTCCGGCCCCACCCCCTGCAGGGGCGACAGGGCCCCGTGCAGGACGTGGTAGCGACCCCGGAAGTCGCGGGTCTTCTCCACGGCGAGGAGGTCGTGCGGCTCCTCCACCACGCAGATGATCTTCCCGCTCCGCGAGGGGTCGGAGCAGATCGCACAGACCTCCTGGTCGGTGATGGCGTGGCAGGTCGCGCAGACCCGGATGCCGTCGAGGAGGGTCCCCACCGCCTCGGAGAGCCGGGTCGCGTCGTCCCGCGAGCCCCGCATCAGGTGGAAGGCGATCCGCTGGGCCGACTTCGGCCCGATCCCCGGCAGCTTCCGGAGCTCGTCGATCAGCCGCTCCACCGGCGCGGGATAGTCCATACCTTAGAAGGGGTCAGGTCGTGAATGTTGAATTGCGTCACCTACGGAGGTCATTCTCGGGTCTCGATTCAACATTCACGACCTGACCCCATCCGCTAGGTCAGTCCGGGGATCTTCATGCCGCCGGTGAGGCCGCCGACCTTCTCCTGGATCTGCTCGTCGACCTTGCGGTTGGCCTCGTTGACCGCGGCCACCACGAGGTCCTGGAGCATCTCCACGTCGTCCTTGCTCACGACCTCGGGGTCGATGGTCAGGCTCCGCAGCTGCTTCTGCCCGTCCACCTCGACCTTGACCATGCCGCCGCCGGACGAGGCCTCCACGACCAGGGCCGCGATCTCGGCCTGCATCTTCTCCTGAGCCTGCTGCAGCTGCTTCATCAGCTTGCGGGGGTCACCGAAGGGGTTCACGCGTCCTCCCTGGGAGGCTTGGCCTCCCTCACGTCCACCACGCGCCCGTCGAAGAGGTCGAGCGCCTCCTGTACTGCGGGTTCCTTCTCCGCCTCCTCGCGCAGCCGCTGCTGCCGCGCCTCGTCCTCGGAGGGCTCGGCCGGGGTCTCCTCCGCCGCCGCCCCGGCCTCGATCGTCACCGTGACCGCGCGCCCCGCCGCCTTCTTCGCCAGGTCGCGGTACTCGTCCACGTGCATGGTGGCGAAGGCCACGAAGTCCGGGGACACCGTGAGGACGAGGCTCTTCCCGTCGAGGCGCGGCTCGGCCCGCCGCAGGGGCTGGGCCAGCGAGGGCCGAGAGGCGCTGAGCTCGAGCATCTTCGCGACCAGGGCCCCGGCCGCGTCCGTGGGCGCGGCAGACCCGACGGCCCCTTCGGCCGCCTCGGGTTCGAGCACGGGAGCAGGCGCTGCCGCCCGGGGCGCCGGGACACCCGGCTTCGGGTCCGCCGCCACCCGCCGCGGCCCCGCCGGGGCCTCGCGCCGCGGGGCCGACCGGGACACCGGCAGCGCCGCCGGGGCGCCGCCGGCCAGCCGCTCCACCTTCGCCACCAGCTCGGTGAAGGGCAGGAGGCGCCGGAGCTGGACCAGCTTCAGCAGCGCCAGCTCCAGGGACACCCGCGGGTCCGGGCTCACCCGGAGCTCGCCCTCCAGCCGCGTCAGCACGTCGAGGCCCGCGCAGCAGGTCCTCCTCCGAGAACGCCTCTGCCCGCTCCCGCGAGCCGCTCGCGCTCCTCGGGGAGGATGGCGTTCTGCAGCGGGCTGTCCGCCGGCGACAGCTTCACGAGCAGGATCTCGCGCAGGTGCAGCAGCAGCTCGCGGGCGAAGTTGCGGTAGTCCGCCCCGTAGTCGGCCAGGCTCTCCACGAGGTCGAAGACGGCCAGGCTGTCCCCGGCCTGGATGGCCCCCGAGGCCCGGTGCAGCAGCTCCCGGTCCACCAGACCCAGGAGCCCCGCCACCTCCTCGTCCTTCACCTCCTGGCCGGTGAAGGCCAGGACCTGGTCGAACAGCGACAGCGCGTCGCGGACGCTGCCCGAGGCGGCGCGGGCGATCTGGGCCAGCGCGCCATCGCCCACCTGGATCCCCTCGCGGTCGGCGATCGTGCGCAGGTGCGCGTGCAGCTCCCGGGTGGGGATCATCCGGAAGTCGTACTGCTGGCAGCGGGAGAGGATGGTCTCCGGGATCTTGTGGTACTCGGTGGTGGCGAAGATGAACTTCACCCGCGGCGGCGGCTCCTCGAGCGTCTTCAGCAGCGCGTTGAAGGCGCCCGTGGACAGCATGTGGACCTCGTCGATGATCCAGATCTTGAAGCGATCCCGGGCCGGGTTGTAGCGCGCGCTCTCCCGCAGCTCCCGCACCTGGTCCACGCTGTTGTTGCTCGCCCCGTCGATCTCCTGGACGTCGAGGGCCTTGCCCTCGGCGATCTCCCGGCACGAGTCGCACTCCCCGCAGGGCTGCGCGGTCGGCCCCTCGCTCTTCGAGCAGTTCAGGGCCTTCGCGAGGAGCCGCGCCGTGGTCGTCTTGCCCACTCCCCGCGCGCCGGAGAGGAGGAACGCGTGCCCGATCCGATCCTGGTCGATGGCGTTGCGGAGGGTGCGGATGACGGTGGTCTGGCCCACGACCTCGTCGAAGGTCGCCGGGCGATACTTGAGGGCGAGGACCTTATAGCTCAAGGGCTGTCCGGGGAGTCGAGAGGGCCGGCCCCACGTGAACCCCGACGGCCTGCGGCACACGCGAGGGACGCCTGACCGTTGCTCCCTTCCGGGCCTGGCGGGGTTGGGCGGCTCGCGTTGCGCAGGGCCGGGATCCACGTGCGACCGACCCGAGGGCTAGGTTACCGCATCCGTGGCGCCGAAGACAGCGCCGCCCGCTCACGGCGCTCACGGGGCAGAGACGCCCCAAAGCGCTCAAAACTCGGAAATGCTGGCAATTGCTGTGATTCGACTTGGATACAACATAAGATGCACTCAGAGGACGCGGCAAATCTGTACGAATCTTCAGAAAGCGTTCAGGTGTAACACAAGCTCACAAAACATAGCATTTCACTATGAATTGGGTGGACCGCCGCCCAGAGTCGCGCCGTCCGCGACTTCTCCGAAGGAGTGAGGTGGCCGAGATGCTCGGCGTCACACCGAACACCGTGAGCCGTTGGGCGCGCGAGGGCCGGTTGCCGAGCGTCGCGACCCTCGGTGGACACCGGCGGTACGAGGCCGAGGTGGTCGAGGATCTGTTGAAGCGCGAGCTCGACAGGCCCGCTCTCGAGCGCCCGGACGACGAATCGTGAAGAGCTTCATTCTCATGTTTGGCTCGATCAAGAGGAGGATCCGTATGAGACGTCCCGCTTATGGGCTCGTCGTCGGTCTGCTCCTGCTCCTGCCCCTGGCGGTCGGCACCGCCGTGGCCCAGGAGACGGCGGACTGTCGCGGGTGCCACGAGGACACGCTCACTCTCATGGACCGCACGTACCACGCGGGCCTGGAGGCGGGCTGCTACTCGTGCCACCAGGGCGCTGAGGCCCACATGAAGGGGCAGATGGACGGCGAAGAAGCGCCCGGCCCCAGCCTCGAGAACCTCAGCACCGAAGATTCCAACGCCGTCTGCCTCTCCTGCCACGAGGCGACCCACAACCCGACCTGGGAGGGCAGCCCCCACGACCGCCGCGACCTGAGGTGCACCGACTGCCACTCGGTCCACGCCTTCAAGTCCAAGAAGAGCCAGCTCAAGACGGCCTCGGTCTCCGAGACGTGCTTCGAGTGCCACAAGGCGATGCGGTCGCTGGGCATGCGGACGTCGCACCACCCGGTCCGCGAGGGCCTGATGGAGTGCACGAGCTGCCACAACCCGCACGACGGCGCCAACCCCAAGATGATCAACGCGGCCTGGGTGAACGAGCTGTGCCTCCAGTGCCACACCGAGAAGCGCGGGCCCTTCCTCTGGGAGCACGCCCCGGTGCGGGAGAACTGCCTGAACTGCCACAACCCGCACGGCTCGAACCACGAGAAGCTGCTGGTGGCCAAGCAGCCGTACCTCTGCCAGCGCTGCCACCTCAACACGCGGCACCCCGGCTCGCTCTACGACGGCCGCAACGCCGGCACCACGGTGGGCGGCGCGACCAACCGGGCCATCGAGCACGCGTGCAAGAACTGTCACCAGAACGTCCACGGCGGCAATTCGCCGTCGGGCCCGTATCTCGGACGATAGGGAGGAAGCCATGAAGCGCATCGTCATCACACTGGCGCTCGTCGCCCTGGCCCTCCCTGCCGTTGCCCAGGAGGCGCCCGACTTCACCACGGCCGAGATCACCCTCGGCCTCTGGCAACGCGACACCCCGGGCTCGTCGAAGTTCCTCGAGTACCGGGACATCCCCCAGGGCGCGGTCCTGCCCTTCTTCCAGTTCGCCGGCCGCAAGGGCGACTACCACTACGACTTCTACGGCTACGGCGTCACCCAGAAGGACCAGCAGTACTTCGGGATCTTCGAAGGCAAGACCTGGAGATTCGAGGGCACCTACATCGGCATCCCCCACAACTTCGGCAACGGCGGCAAGAGCATCCTCAACCCGACCAACTCCACCGACCAGACCGAGTGGCGGATGAGCGACACGCTCCAGGGCGCCATCCAGGGAGAGGTCGAGGGACTCGGCTCCCGCAACTACGACACGGTCCTCCCGATCGTGCAGCCCACCCTCGACGCCCAGCCGTCGAACATCGACATCAGGCTCCAGCGCAACCGGACCAACCTGGCCTTCTCGTTCTTCCCCGAGGGGAGCAGCTTCGACGTCGGCGTCACCTACTTCCACGAGCGCCGCTCCGGGACCCGGACCAACAACGGGACTGCCTTCGGCTTCAACAACGTGATCGAGACCCCGGAGCCCATGAAGTACATCACCCAGGACATCGGGGTGAACGCCAGCTACCGGGGAGACTGGGGCAGCGCCTTCGCCGGATTCAACTTCAACGACTTCCAGAACCGTTCAACACCTTCGCCTGGGACAACCCCTTCCGGGCGACCGACTCGACGTCCGGCAACGCCTACCTCGGGCCCTACAGCACGACCGCGGGACCGTCGAACGGCCTCGCCGCCCTGCCGCCCAGCAACCAGGCCTGGAACATCAAGGCCGGCACGACGCTGAAGTTCGGGCCCTCGACCCGCCTCACCGCCGACGCGCAGATCGGCCAGTGGACGCAGAACGAGCAGCAGTTCATCGGCTGGACGACGAACACCGCGATCTTCCTCCCCGACGGCCGCCAGGCGGTCGACGCCCCGCTGCCCGCCAACAACCTGGACGGCAAGATGGACGTCCTCGCCCTGAACGGCTACTTCACGAGCAAGCTCACCGACGCCCTGCGGCTCAACGCCCGCTACCGTCTCTACGAGAACGAGAACAAGACCCCGCGGATCCGCTTCGAGGAGGGCTACGTCCGCTACGACGCGGTCTGGGAGGAGATCCCACGGATCTCGGTGCCCAACGGGTTCAAGAGCAACCTGCTCGACGCCTACCTGACCTACGACGTCGGGAGCATGCTGGGCCTCGAGGTGGGCTACAAGTACAACAAGATCGACCGGACGTTCCGCGAGACCGAGCACACCACCGAGAACATGTTCCGCGCCGCCGCCGACGTCCGCTTCGGCAGCGGTCTCCTTCGCGCCCTCTACGAGTTCGGCGACCGGGACTACGACGACTACGACCCGGTGGAGGGTGAGGAGCACTCGTTCCTGGCGCCGGGACAGCCCGCCAACCAGACGGTGCTGCGCCGCTACGACCAGAACAAGCGCGACCGCAACCGCTTCGGGGCGCAGGCTCCAGGTCTCGCCGGGCAGCGGCATCGTCACCCTGGCCGCCTCGTACTTCTACAACAAGGACGAGTACGACAACGGCCGTCGTCTCCTGCAACGCCGACTACCACGACGGCAACGTGGGCGACTCGGCCGAGTTCTGCTCGGGCGGCAACTCCGAGATCCTCGGTCTCGAGGAGGCGAAGTACACCACGTTCAACCTCGACGTCGACGTCACCCCGAACGACCGCACCACGGTGTACGGCTTCTACAGCCGCGAGGACATCATGGACGTGCAGGACGGGCGGCAGAGCGGGGGCAGCCTGACCTTCGATCCCGCCCAGAACTGGATGTCCACGGTCGAGGACAAGGTCGACAGCATCGGGGCCGGGCTCCGCGTCTCGCTGGTCCCGGACAAGTGGCTGCTGAACCTCTTCTACCGCTACCAGAAGGTGGACGGTAGCAACGCCTTCACCGCGGGAGCGGGCCGGGGCACGCCGGAGAACATCTCCGATTACGACGACACCAAGATCACCTTCCTCGCCGCCAACCTCAAGTGGAGCTTCGCCGAGGCGTGGGCGGTGGGCCTGGGCGGCTTCTGGGAGAAGTACGAGATCGCCGACTCCCAGACCGGCAACGTCCTGAACTACATGCCGGGCTCGTTCTTCATCAACGCCAACGCCGGCAACTACGACTCCTGGACGACCTGGCTCAACCTGACCTACACCCTGCAGTAGACGCCGCCCCTGCGGCCACCACGGGGCGTCGGGCCTTCGGGCCCGGCGCCCTTCTCAGTTTGCGCCCCCGTAGAATGAGGGAGTGCAGAGGACGGGCATGAGCGGAGCGGTGCCGGGGGCGCCCCGGCTCCTCGTCGTGGAGGACGAGCCCAAGGTGGCCCGGGCGCTCAGCGAGGGGCTCGAGGCCGAGGGCTACGCGGTCACCGCCGCCCACTCCGGAGAGGACGGCTTCTTCCTCGCCTCCTCCCAGGCCTTCGACCTCCTGATCCTCGACCTCTCCCTCCCCGGGCGGGACGGTCTCGAGGTCCTCGGCGCTTTGCGGCGCAAGGGCCTCCTGACCCCGGTGCTGATCCTCACCGCCCGCGACGCCGTCGAGGACCGGGTGTCCGGCCTCGACCACGGCGCCGACGACTACATGGTCAAGCCCTTCGCCTTCCCCGAGCTCCTGGCCCGGGTGCGCGCCCTCGTCCGCCGGGGACGGGGCGACCAGCTCCTGAGGCTGACCGCGGGCGACCTCGTCCTCGACGTCGTCTCCCGCAAGGTCGAGCGGGGCCGGCAGGCGATCAGCCTCACCCCCCGCGAGTTCGAGCTCCTCGAGTACCTCCTGCGCCACCGCGGCACCATCGTCTCCCGCGAGATGCTGGCCCGCGACGTCTGGAACGAGACCGAGCGGGGAACGCCCCTCGACAACGTGATCGACGTCCACGTGGGGAGGCTGCGCCGGAAGGTGGACGCCGGGAGCGCGCAGCGTCTGATCCACACCGTCCGCGGGGTCGGGTTCGTCCTGCGCGAGGAGACGGCGTGACCGAGCGGGCCACGACGGGCGACACCGGCCACCCGACGCATCCCGGGCTGGCGTTGGGTCCACAGCCTCGCCATGCGGGTCACCGTCTGGTACGGCATGCTCCTGGGGCTGTGCCTCGTGGCCTACTCCCTGGCCGTCGGCCTGTCGTTCCAGCGCCACGCGGACCGGGAGCTCGACCGGCGCCTCCACGAGGACATCGAGCTCGCGGCCCGCGCGCTCGTGGTGGACGCGGAGGGGCGACCCTCCTGGCCGGAGGGCAACCTCGGCCGCTACGTGGACGAGGAGGAGGGCGGGGGGCACTGGGTGGAGGTCTGGAGCCCGGCCGGGGAGCGCCTCCTGGCGACGGGCACGCGGGAGCCCCTGGCCCTGCGGCCCCCCGTCGACAGCGGCCTGCCCACGCACCGCCCGCAGACCCTGGATTCCCCGGCCGGTCCGGTGAGGGCAATGACCGAGCCCCTGGCCTTCCCGGGCGGACGATTCCTGCTCCGGGTGGCGGTGTCCGAGGCCGGGGCCCGCGCCCAGATCCGGACGGTCTGGCTGGAGCTGCTGGCCCTCTCCGCCAGCGTCCTCTTCCTGGGCGGCCTCGGCGGCGCCGCCCTCTCGCGGCGCTCCCTGAAGCCGCTCGACCGGATGGCGAGCCACGCCCGGCGGATCACCGCCGAGCACCTCCACGAGCGGCTTCCGGCCCAGCGCACGGCGGAGCTCGAGGAGCTGCGCCAGGCGTTCAACGCGGCGCTGGAGGAGCTCGAGCGCTCCTTCCGGCAGCTGCGGCGCTTCACCGCCGACGCCTCGCACGAGCTCCGCACCCCTCTCACCGCGCTGCGCACCGTGGGCGAGGTCGGGCTCCGGGGGGCGGCGACGACCGAGGAGGCCCGCGAGGTCATCGGGAGCATGCTCGAAGAGGTGGACCGCCTGGGCCGCCTCGCCGACGAGCTGCTCACCCTGGCCCGCGCCGAGGCGGGCGAGGCGAAGCTGCGGAGAGAGCCCTTGGATCTGTCCCGGCTCGCCCGGGAGGTCGTGGGCCACCTCTGCGTCCTGGCCGAGGAGCGTCAGCAGTCCCTGGAGGTGGAGGCCCCGGTCCCGGTGGTCGCCCTCGCCGACCGCACCGCGCTCCGCCAGGCGCTCGTGAACCTGGTCGACAACGCCATCAAGTACAGCCCGGAGAAGACGTGCATCACCGTGGCCACCGGCGCGCGCCCCGACGCGGTGTTCGTCGAGGTGCGGGACGAGGGACCCGGCCTGGACGAGGTCGACCGGCGGCGGGTGTTCGAGCGGTTCTATCGCGTGGACCGCAGCCGCTCGCGGCAGATCGGGGGGACCGGGCTGGGGCTCTCCCTGGTCCAGTGGACGGCGGAGGCCCACGAGGGCGCCGTCGAGCTCGACACCGAGCTGGGGCGGGGCAGCACCTTCCGCCTCACCCTGCCCCCGTCCACCGACTGAGACGCGCCTCGATCACTCCGGGCCGGTGAAGGGCGGGGCGGGGAGCCGCTCCGGGGGGCGGCACGCGTCGCAGAGCAGCGTCCGGCGGTGCCGCTTCAGGTCGTGGAAGGAGACCCGCGCCGGCCGGCCGCAGAAGGCGCAGTGCCGGCGCCGGATCCCGTCGGGCGTGATCTCCGGCACCGGATCGTCGCTCGCCGGGTCGGAGAGCTCCTCGAAGATGTTCTCGAAGTAGACCGTCATGTCTCCGGCGTCCATCCCGAGCGCGGGTTCGCGGGCATGCGCAGCCGCTCGACGAAGTCCTGCACCCGAAGGCGGGCGAGCTGCCGGGAGAGCCAGACCTGCCCTCCCCGGCGCCCGCTGGCCACGCTGCCCGCGCCGACGACCCGGCCGTGCAGCTCGACCGTCCACTTCCTGACGTTGCGGCCACACCGCGGGCAATAGAGCGTGTCCTCGGGCGTGACGGTGAGCGTGCCGGAGCATCGCCCACACAGCCTGACCGCACTGTCATGTGCTTCCGACGGGGTCGAGTCCATCAGCCCGCCTCCTCCGTTCGCTCCGTGTTCCATGCGGGGCTAGGAGAGCAAGGGCGATGCCAGGCCCGAGGGCCGGAAACTGCACGGATACCGGGAATGTGTGTACTCCCCTCGGAGCCCCTGACCGGAGCCCGGACAGCCCGTCGCGAAAGGTGTCACTCATGGCCGGTGGCGTGGCCGACGGACGAGGACTCGGGCCTGGCGAACGTGGGGTAGAGAGTGCCGCGGGTCGAGTTGCGGGGCGTCGGTGTCGTGCGAGGAGGGGACTTCACGTTGTGGAACGGAGAGATTCCTCGTCGCAGGCTCGAACGACGGCGACGAGGAATGAGAGCTAGCGCCCCTTGAACCAGCTCCGCAGGCGCCCGCCCTCTTCCTTGCTCTCCGGCGCTTCGTCCGCGCTCCGCTCCAGCTTTCCGAGAGCCCAGAGGGCGGCCTGGTTCTCGGGCTCCAGCTCCACCACCTTGCGGTACATGCTCCGCGCGCGGCTGGGCAGCTTCTGGCCGTCGTAGATCTGCCCGAGGAACAGGTACGCCGGCGTGCACGTGGGGTCGTCCTGGACGAGACCCAGGAGGGCTTCCTCCGCCCGCTTCTGCCAGTGGGGGTTCCTCATGTAGGCCCGGGCGAGGAGCAGCACGCCGCGCGTCCGCAGGGGCCCCCTGGTCTGGGGAAGGAGGGGCTCCACCTTCTGGATCACGTCCCAGTACTCCTTCTTCGCGAACTGCGCCTCGGCCTGACGGAGGGTGGACTCGGGGTCGAAGCGGGAGGATGCCGGCTCCGCCCGGGGCGGCGGAGGAGGGGGCGGGTCGCTGTGGACCGCGGGCCCCGCATCCGCGGCAGGCGTGGGCGGAGGCGTTCGCGTTCGCTTGGGCGTGAGCGTCGGGGTGCGCGGCCTCACGAGCTTGGACGGCTCGAAGGCGATCTCGTACTTTCGGCGCGCCTCCGGGTCCTTCAGGGTCTCGTAGGCGGCGGTGGCCCGGAGGAAGACCTCTCGCCCCTTCTCCTCCAGGTCGGCCAGCTCGGACGGACGGCGGGCATCCGGATGCAGCGCCCGCGCGAAGAGCGCGTAGGCCTGCCTCACGTCGTCCTCGGTCGCGGACCGGGAGAGGCCCAGGACGTCGAAGTGGTCCTGCTTGAGACGACCGTGCGCCTCGAGAATGAGCTGGCGCAGCTCCTCGGGATCCGGGCCCAGACCTTCCGTCGGGTCACCGGGTGGCGGCGTGGCCGTCGGCGTCGGAGTGGCGGCCGGTGGGCGGGGCATCGTCGCGGGCCGCGGGAGGCTCTCCGCCGGCCGTGTCGACCCGCTCGTCACCGGGTCTGGTCCGGTCCGTGGCCATGCGGCGTCGGGCGCCGGTCCCCGTCGGGTTCGTCCGGTCTCGGGACAGGGGGATTCGTCCGGTGCCGGGGCGCCGGGTCCTCGTAGTCGATGACCCCCGTGCAGAGAAGCCCGAAGAGGCTCCGCTCGGTGTCCTCGGTGGACATCGGGCTCAGGCTGAGGACCTCGCGCGCGCTCAGCGTCCCGTCCACCCGCGACATGACGAATCCGTCGGTGGGGGTGAGGGTGATCTTCTGGGAGCGGAGCATCGGGTTGGCGGAGAGGGCGAGACGACGATTCGTGTCGCCGAGGACCTTCCGCACCAGCTCCGGGTCCTGGACGTACCGGGTCGCCTCGAGGATGACCTCCCCCGTGGAGAGCCGGCAGACGATGTCGGTGTCCGGCGGGGTGTCCGCCGTGTCCTCGAAGGAGTGCGACCCTTCCGGCCCCTCGAGCATGGTGAAGAGGATCTCGCGCACGTGGAGGCCGATGGCCTCCTCCAGGCGTTCCTGGCCCAGCACCCCCTCGGTCACCAGGACCTCGCCGATCCGGCGGCGCTCCCGCAGCACGATCTGGACGGCGTCGCTTCCGGGCGTCCTCGGTGATCATGCCGTGACGAACGAGGACGTCGCCCAGGTGCTCGCCGTCCGCGTCGCTGGTTCCGAAGAGGATCCGTCCGTTGAGGATCCGGAGGCTGCGGTAGCTGCGACCGGCGGAGAAGTGGAGGTGTCCCGACTTGCCCCCGACGTAGACCTCCCGCAGGAGCCGGAAGAGCTTGCTGGGGTTGGCGGCGGGGCCGGCGGGTGCCTGCGCCGCGGGTCGGGCGGCGGGGCGAGACGACGGCGCGTCGTCGCCCACGGTCGGCGTCGGCTCCCGGGCGGCGGGCGCCTCGGCTGGAGACGTGTCCGGGACGTCCTCGACCGGGGAAGAGCCGGGCTCTCGGGCCGGGAGGACGCGCGAGTCGTCGAGGCAGGCGGTGAGGGCGGCGGCGAACTCGGCGCTCGTCTGGTAGCGTGCGTCCCGGTCCTTGGCCAGCGCCTTCTCGAGCACGGGACGCAGCCGCTCGTACTCGGGCCCGTCGGGCAGCTCGATGCTCGGCTCGTTGTGGTCGATCGCGTACAGCGTGGCCATGATGGTCTCGGCCTCGAAGGGCCGTCGCCCGGTGACCATCTCGCACAGCAGCGAGCCCACGCTGAACAGGTCGCTCCGTCCGTCCACCCGCTCGCCCCGGGCCTGCTCGGGAGACATGTAGGCCGCCGTCCCCATGATCGAGCCCTCCGCGGTGGCGGAGGCCGAGGCCAGGTGGGCGATCCCGAAGTCCATGATCTTCGCGGTGCCGTCCTCGGTGATCGAGACGTTGGCGGGCTTGATGTCGCGGTGGACGATCCCCAGCTTGTGGGCCTGCCCGAGGCCGGCGAGCACCTGGGCCACGATCGAGATCTTCCGGGACAGCGTGAGCGGCGGCTCCCGGTGCATGAGCTGCAGGAGCTCCCGTCCAAGCAGCAGCTCCATGACGATGTAGGGGGCGCCGTCGGTGTGGTAGCCGAGATCGAACACCGTCACCACGTTGGGGTGGACGATGCGGGCGATGGCCCGCGCCTCGCGCTCGAACCGCTGCTTCTGCTCGGGGTCCTCGGCGATCTGCGGGAGCATCACCTTGACCGCGACCTCGCGCTCGAGGACCGGGTCGAAGGCCTGGTAGACCGCCCCCATCCCCCCCCGGCCCAGGAGGGCCGCGACCTCGTACTTGCCGATCTGCTCCGCCGGCAGGGACCGCGCGGTCACCCCGATCGGACCGGTCTCCGCGTTGGCGTCGACCTCGTCCTGGCCAGGCTGCGGGCGGGGATCTTCGGTCACCGGCGGCGTCGCTGCTGAAAGCTCCGACATCGAGGGCCCGCAGTTGCAGACCCCGTGCCCGGTTTGGAGGAGAGCCGACCGAGGACGCAAGTCATGAGAGAAGAGTACTTTAGCACACCCTCTCGGGCTCCGGGAACGGGAGTGGGCCGCTCGGGTCGCGACCGAATTCCGGCCATCCGGTCCCGACCGGTGGCACTCAGAGCTAGAGGACGGCGATGAGCGCGACCAGCAGCAGCACCGCGGCAATCACGCCCACGTCGATGGCGTCTTGCCGCCACTGACGCCGTGATTCCCCCGCGAGATCGCCGGACGCCGACCACCCTCGCGCCGTCGCTGGATTCGGCATGGCGCCCTCACTCCACGGTGGGGCCCGCGGCCGGGCCCGGGGATGGGACGTTGGGGACCGGGGCCACTGCCTCCAGGACGCGGCGCAGGTCCTCGGCCTGGGCCGGATTGACGAGCCGAGCGCCCTTGGCCACGAGCTTGCGAGTGCACTCCGGCGACGAGCACCAGAGTTGGACCTCGTCCAACCGGAACTCGAAGATCATTCACCACCTCCGCGCGAGATCGCCCGGGCCGGTGGAGGGAATACGGCGTGCAGGCTAGGGTGCCGATACCTTACGCCAAAGAAAACCGGGGACTCAAGAGGAAACGCGCACCGTCCTGGAAAACACAGCCGAAGCGGCCGCCCATGAGACGGAATCCGTTCAGTGAGGTCTGGCCGTCCCGTCCGCCTCTCACGGAGACGCGCGCTCAGGGGGGGCGAACACCTCATCCGAGACGTTGGCCCCCGCTTTGCACTACGGAGAGGCGGGAGGCCGTCCATGGCCGATTCGGAGACGCTGGCGAACGATCGCTTCTCGTCGAGGGTGACGCCATGACATGGCCGACGATCCTGCTCGTGCTCGTGCTCTGGTGCCTCGTGTCGGTCGTGGCGGGGTTCGCCTTCTCCTTCCTGTTCCTCGGAATGACCCGGATCCACCCGGAGGAGCGCGCGGCCGGCCGCACGCGGAGCCTCCGTCGAGAACAGCAGAAAGCCAGGAAACGACGGATCGCGCGCCGACTCCAGGCCCGGGCGCGCGCGACGGGCACCGGCCGACCTCTCCCGGCGGGCGGCGCGCCCGACCCACAGCTGGAGAAGTAGGCCTCCCGCGCCGCGGCCAGGGCCAGAGCCCCGTTTGTCTCTTCCCCCCACGGGGCGGCGGCCGAGCGCGACCACTCGCTCCCGTCTGCGCGGAATCCCGGTGGCCGTTTTGTGGCTCCAGGATTCCCTTGACGCCCCGACCAGAGGGGCTCTATCGTACAGGCGTCCGTGCCCCGTTGACCGTGCGGGTCCCTCCCTGTCCCTTCCGCGCCGCTCGTCGTCAGGGTTCTCGGCAAAAAGGAACAAGTCAGAACGGGCGACTGCCCCTCAGAGGACAGGCTGGTGCCAGGTCCCCCTAGATGCTCGCCGCGCATCGAGCCACCGTGCCCGATCACTGTCGCCATCGAAGGGGAGCGCGGCACGGTCATCGCCTACGGTGTGGTCGCCGACCTCTCGAAGAGGGGGGGGTGTATTCGGACCGAGTTCCTGCTGCCCCAGGGCGTGACGCTGTGTTTCCGCCTGAGCCTGGCCTACCCTCCCGAGGTGCACAGCGTCATCGGGAAGGTCGCATGGGCGATGGTGGACCCGGACTGCTCTCTGGAGAAGGCCTGTTGCGGAGTCGAATGGCTCAGCCTCGGCTACTCCCTCCGATGCCGCCTTCGCCAGCTGGCCAAGGTGGCGATCCCTTCGGGCAGGAGGGACCGTTTGGTCTTCGAGAACACGTGGGTCGTGAGCGGCGACTGGCCCCCTCTGACTCTCGCGACTCCCTCGCCCCACTACGACGCACGATGGGATCCCTTCGATCCACAGACGGGGCCCCTCACGGTGCCTCAGAGAGTCCGCTCTGCCGCGCGCGCAGCACGACACGCGGGTCCCGAAGGGGCGAGCGTCTTGAGGTTCCCCGAGCTGCGCGCGACGGAGGGGACCCGGTGAACGTCGCGCTGACCCGGACCTGGGGCCTCTCCGTCGCGGGCTTCGCGGGAACGTCTTGACGCATGGCGGGTCACGGCGAAGGTTCTCTGGCACCGAGCTGAGGAAGGTCGAAGCGATGCCCCGCCTTGCGCATGGCTCGCAGATGAGCGAGCCCGGTGGGAGCCATCGCCCTACTAGTCGTGCACCGGGGTCATGCGACCCGTGGGCACACTTCGGGGTGCTCGCAGGTTTCGGGGACATGACCCGATTTCCCCGACTTGGGCCACGAAATCGGGATCGTGTCCCCGAAAACATGCCTCCGTCTGGCTGTCGGTGTTCAGGAGTATGGGACCCCGCCTTTTCAGAAGGTATCCCCCCGGGTCCCGTCGCGTGACGTGATGTTCTAAGCCGGATTGCCGGTCAAGGCAAGCCCTTCGTTCCTGAGTTGACCTGGTGCGCCGCGGCCTGTGGCGCTGGTAAGCCGGCGTCCGTGTGAAGGTTTTCCAAGGGCTCGTGGGAAGAGTGGACGGATGCGTTCTTGCTGTTGCTTCGAAGCCGTCCACGTTTTCCATGAGTCCGGCGGCGTCCACAGGTCCCTCATGCGATGGCGGCCGGAGCCGCCTGTGGTCCCGCGGAGTTGAAGGTCGGCTTGAGGCGGCTTCTGTAGGACTCGCCGTCGATGACGAGGTCGAAGGCGTTGTTGACGAAGCGGTCGATGGCGCTCTGGGCGCGGAGCGGGTCAGCGAAGGTCGGGAGCCACTCGTCGGGCCCGCGGTTGGACGTCACGATGATGGAGCCCGAGCGGTGGCGCTCGGTGAGGATCTCGTAGGTGTCACGACTCTCCTGGACGTCCATCGTGTCGAGGCAGAAATCGTCGAGAATGAGAAGGTCGGCGGCGAGGAGCCTTCGAAGCTCCTGCTCGTGTGAGTTCGTGAGCCTGGCGTGTCGGAGGTTCTTGAGGGCCTTGTCCATGGAGAGGGCGAGGACGGTCCGGCCCTGCCTGCAGGCGACATGGCCCAGGGCGTGAGCCAGGAAGGTCTTTCCGACACCCACCGGCCCGCCGAGGAGAGCGTGGTGGTGGGAGTCGACGAAGCGCAGCGTAGCGAGCTCGTTCAGGAGGGCCTTGTCGAAGGTGACCTTGGCCGAGGTATCCCAGTTGTCGAGGAGAGCTGTGGGATCGAGCTGGGCTTTCTTGGCCCGCATGACGGTGGCCCGGCTGTCGCGGCGAGTGACCTCGTCCTGGAGCACGAGGAGGAGCAGATCCTGGTGAGGCATCTTCTGCTGCCGGGCGAGAGTGAATCTCTCGGGGAGAGTATCGAGCATGGGCGACAGCTTGAGCCGTCGCAGGACAGCCCGAAGGTCGTTTGAGATCGTGTCGTGACTCATGCGTCATCTCCTTTCGTGTTCTGCTTGCGGGTTGCGATCGGGAGCGCGTACTGCTCGGCAGGGCGGAGGAACCGGGCGAGTGGGATGACCCGGCCTCGCGCCGGAGGTGAGGCCGGGGCGGCAGGAGCGAGCTCGAGGAGCTTCTTGAGGCGATAGATGTCGATCATGTCGGCCTCGAGGGCGCAGGCCTCCTCGAGCCGCTCGGATCCGTAGCGTCGGGCGAAGCCGAGCAGGGCATAGACCCGACGCATGCGGGTCCAGGGCAGCGGCCCCTCGAGGAGCTTCTGGGCGAAGCGGCCGACCGATTCGCCGTGCTCGGCGGCCTTCCTGGCCAGGAAACCCACGTCGCGCAGGGGCATAGGCGGCCTTCTCGGGCGGAAAGTCCGCGGGGTCGGTCTGACGCTGTACGGGTCCGACCCGGGCATGGGTCTTCACCAGACGACGCCCCTCGTAGAAGCGCACCGTGTGCCGGTCCGCCCGGGCGTCGAGGTAGTGGCCCCGGTAGTGCCGGGGGAGCGAGTACAGAGCCTTGGCGACCTGGGCGTGCTGATCACGGCCCACCTTGGGCCGGCTCCAGGTGGGGATGTCGTACGGCTCAGTCGGCGCGGGCAGGAGTGCCGGACGCTCCACCGCCTCGAAATGCTCGCGGGGCAGGCGCTGTGTCGTGCTGTGGCGTCGCATGCCGTACTCGTCGAGGCACCAGCGGCGCCCGTGCTCGAAGGCCTGCTCCAAGGAGAAGTGCCGCTCGCCGGCGTAGCAGTCCTCCCCCACGGTCTGCACCGTGCGCTCGACCCGAGCCTTGTCTCGAGGCGAGCGCCTCCGCGTGGGGTCGACACCTCGAGCGGGATCTCTTGTGATATTACAGAGCTTGTAATACACTGGTGCTTGTGAGAGAGCGAGCGACAGAGATGAAGAGGGCACGCAAGGCCCGTGGCTGGACACAAGCTCAGGTTGCAGAACGACTTGGCGTGTCCCAAGGCTACGTGTCGCTGATGGAGTCCGGTGGGCGGCCGGTGCCAGACAGGCTGGTGCCAAGTCTGCGCAGAGTGATGGCGCTCTCCCCTACCGCTCTTCCTGCTCGGGAGTCGAATCTGAAGCCCGACAGTCTACCTGGCGCACTCGCCGCGTTGGGCTACGAGCCCTTCGGCTATCTGCAAGGACGGGCCTACAATCCTGTTGACGTCCTTCTCTCGGCGCTTCGCCAGAAGGATCTGGCCGCCCGGGTCGTTGAGGGGCTTCCCTGGGTCGCGCTCAATCATCTCGATCTCAACTGGAAGAGGCTGTTCGCGCGGGCAAAGGCACATGACCTGCAGAACCGGCTCGCGTACGTGCTCACCCTGGCGCGGGATGTGGCGGCCGGTCGCGGAGACGTGCACAGCACCACTCGACTCCAGGGACTCGTGAGCGAGTTGGAGCCGGCCCGGCTGGCTCGCGAAGATACGCTCTGTCGCGATTCGATGACTCAGGCCGAGCGACGCCGGCTACGAGACGAGCGCCCGCCCGAGGCACGGCACTGGCAGTTGCTCACGAGTCTCAGCCTCGCTCAACTTTCCTATGCCGCCTGAGATCCCTCAGCCGTGGAGGGCCTTCCTCTCAGACCTGGACGCCAGGCTCACGGAGGCCGTCGTGCTTGTCTGTGGCGGCGGCTTCGTCGTGTCGCTACTGTACGGCCTGGCGCGCCCGACTGCCGACGTGGACGTGATTCAAGCAAGGCCACAGCCCCTGGTTGCCGACCTGCTCACTCTCGCGGGCCGGGCATCTCCTCTTCACAGAACGCATGGGGTCTACCTGGATCACGTCACGGTGAGCACCTGCCCGGACGGCTACGAGGACAGACTCACCGAGATGTTCCCTGGAGCCCTTCGCTGGCTCCGCCTCTTAGCCCTCGATCCCTACGATCTGGCGCTTTCGAAGCTCGATCGCAACGCCGAACGCGACCGCGAGGACGTGTACCACCTTGCGAGGACGGTTCCGCTCGACCTCGGTGCGCTCAATAAGCGCTACGAGGACGAGATGCGGCCCTATCTGGGCGACGCCATCCAGAAGCGCACCGATGGGACCCTACGCTGGTGGGTCGAAGCGATCGAGGAAGAGAGGCGCGGATAGGGCAGACTCACGGTGGACCTGAAGACCAGCTCAGTGTGGAGGAGGGTCCTCGGGGTCCTGGGCGAGCGCCCGCAAGCTACTGGTATGGCGGAGAGAGAGGGATTCGAACCCTCGGTAGAGGGGTTACCCCTACACGTGATTTCCAGTCACGCCGATTCAGCCACTCTCGCATCTCTCCGTTCGTCGAAGCTCAGGGTCTGGCGGAGAGGGTGGGATTCGAACCCACGGTACCTTGTAAGGCACAACGGTTTTCGAGACCGCCCGATTCAACCACTCTCGCACCTCTCCGTTGCCGAACCCCGTCACTCGGCGCGCGAGACAACCGCTCATTCTACCCCAGGATCTGCGCGGGCCACGCCCCCGGGGCGGGTCCCTCCGATTCACCCGCTCCCCTGGGCCCGTCTCTCCCGGAAGAACCCCTGCAGGAGCTCCCGGCACTCCTCGGCGAGGACGCCCTCCACCGTCTCGAAACGGTGGTTGAGGGGGAGCGAGCCCAGGTCGAGGAGCGACCGCACCGCCCCTCCCTTGGGATCGGGGACGCCGTACACCACCGTCGCGACCCGGGCGTGCACGATCGCCCCCACGCACATGAGGCAGGGCTCGACCGTCACGTAGAGCGTGGTCCCGTTCAGGCGGTAGTTGTCGAGGGCCTGCCCCGCCGCCCCCAGGGCCACGATCTCGGCGTGGGCGGTGGGGTCCCGGGCCCCGATGGGCCGGTTGAACCCCGTCCCCACCACCACGCCGTCGGAGACGACCACCGCCCCCACTGGCACCTCCCCCGCCTCGCGGGCCCGTTGGGCCTCGAGGAGGGCCCGCCGCATGAAGCGCTCGTGTGACATGGCGTGTCCTGGAGTCGGTGCAGAATAGCAGACCGTGATCGAGCGGATCGTCTCCGGAGGCCAGACGGGCGTGGACCGCGCCGCCCTCGACGCGGCCCTCGCCCTGGGCCTCCCCTGTGGGGGCTGGTGCCCGCGCGGCCGCCGGGCCGAGGACGGCCTCCTCGACGAGCGCTACCCGCTGCGCGAGACCCCGTCGGCCGACTACACCCAGCGCACCGAGTGGAACGTGCGCGACTCCGACGGCACCCTCGTCCTCACCCGCGGCCGGGCAAGCGGGGGAACCGCGCTCACCCTGGCCCTGGCCCGCCGCCTCGGACGGCCCTGCCTCGCCCTCGACCTCGGCGCCGACCCGGCCCCGGAGACGTTGCGAGAATGGGTCGAGGCCCAGGGGATCGCCGTCCTCAACGTCGCCGGTCCCCGCGAGAGCCAGCACCCCGGCATCCAGAGCGACGCCCGCGCCTTCTTGGAGAGCGCCCTGCCGAGGCGGCCGCCGTCATCCTGAGCAGCGCCCGAGCCCGAAGCAGGCGCGCTCGGCTCAGTGGGGCGTGAACCGCCCGGGGTGCAGGCGCTGCGCCGCCTCGATGGCCTCGAGGCCGCGGTGGATCTCGGCCGCCGTCTCCGGCTTCGGGCCCAGCTCGAGGGCGGTGAGCAGGTACTGGTAGGCGGCGGGGGGCTGGCGCTTGTCCTCGAGCAGGATGGAGCCCGCCAGCGCGTACACCTCGGCCAGGCCCCGGCCCCGCGGCGTGTCGCGCACCACGCGCCGCAGGAGGACGAGGGCCGCGTCCACGTGCCGGTGCTGGCGCAGCCAGGTCGCCAGCACCACCGCCTCCTCGGGCGTGAGCGCGCCGCGGGCCGCGGCCGCGTGCAGGGCGAAGTAGCCGTTGGCCGCCTCCTCGTACCGTCCCGAGGCGAGGGCGTCGCGGACCGCCGCTCCTCCGGCTGGCGTCGTCTTCGGCGCCTCGATGCCTCGGGGCGTCTTCGCGGTGCGGAAGCGGTCCATCGACCAGGCCACCAGCCCCCCGGCCAGGAACCCACCGATGTGCGCCCCGTGCGCCACTCCCCCCTCGGCGGCGAAGAGGAAGGGCACCAGGTTGTCGAGGAGGAGGTAGAAGCCCAGGACGATGCGGGCCGGGATCTGGATGACCTGCATGAAGAAGGGGGGCAGGAAGATGAGCGCCCGCACCGTGTTCTTCGGGAACCAGATGAAGTAGAACCCCAGCACCCCGGAGATGGCACCCGAGGCCCCCACCAGGGGCGTGTTCGAGGTCGCGAAGACGGCGGCGTGAAAGAGCGTGGCCGCCGCCCCCGTGGCCAGGTACCACAGGACGAAGGGGATCCTCCCCAGGCGGTGCTCGACGTTGTCCCCGTAGATCCAGAGGAACAGCATGTTCCCGAACAGGTGCATCAGGCCCCCGTGCAGGAACATGGAGAACAGCAGGTCGGTGAGGGAGGGCTGGGCGGGCCGGTAGCCGTGCTTGAAGACGAACAGGTCGTAGGAAGAGGTCTGCTCGGTGATCTGCCTCAGGGTCGCGCCGTCGACGCGCTGCGACAGGAACTCCACGTATTCGCGGAACTCGGGGTCGTTGACGTCGGCCCGCTGCATCCCGAGGGGAACATTGACGAAGACGTAGAGCGCGACGTTGAGGGCGATGATCGTCCACGTCGCGAAGGGAGTCGCGCGCGGGTTCGGGGCGTCGGAGAGGGGAAGGAACATGGTCTCGGCGTGGCCGGCGCGGCCGTCCGGATCGGACCGGGAGGCTAGGCTATCACGCCCCTCCCACTCCGCGCCCCGGGGGAATAGAATGCCCCCGCCGTGAGCAATGAGCGGACAGCCCGAGGAGCACCGTCGGCGGGCCGTGCGACGAGGGACCCGATCCTCGTCGTCCTCGCGCTCCTGGCCATCACCGCCTGCAGCGAGAACGAGCCAAAGGGGCGGCGCCTCCCCGAGGGCTGGCGCCTCATCCAGAAACAGCAGTACCAGGCCCTCTACGCCCCGAACGGTCGTCTGGCCCGGGTCCTGGCCGACGAGGACGGCGACGGCGTGGCCGAGGCCATCGTCTTCTACCGCACCGACGGCCGCCCCGGCCGCTCCGAGCTCGACACCGACGGCGACGGCGTCGTCGACCGCTGGGAGACCCTGCGCCGGGACGGGACGGTGGCCGTCTCCGCCTGGTCCCGCCACAAGAGCGGGGCCCCGGACACCTGGGAGTACGCCAACGAGGAGGGCTTCGTCTTCCAGACCGAGTACGACGACGACGGCGACGGCGTGGCCGACCGCACCGAGAACGCCGCGCCCCCTCCGGCGCCTCCCGCCGGCGCGGAGAGCCCGTGACCCCCGACGACCCCGATCTCGAGGACACCCCCTGGGGCCCCGCCGGGGAGACCGCCATCGTCTCCGACGTCCCCCTCCTGGCCCGCGCCCGCCGCGTCCGGCTCCTGGGGGCCCTCCTCGAGGCCGTCCTCTGGCTCACCGTGGCCGCGTCGGTCCTGGCCTTCGGCTCGGTCCACCCCTGGGCCTACGAGGCTCTGTGGGCGCTGTGTGCCCTGGCCGGCCTCGTGACCCTGGCCCGCGCCTGGGCCATCCTCCGGGCCCGCGAGGCGCTCGGTCCCGTGGTCATCGGCTTCCACTCCGCGGGGAAGTGGATCGTCAAGAACCCCCCCACGGAGAACGCCCCCCTCACCTGGCGCTGTGACCTGGGCGCGTCCGTCTGGCCCCGCTCGCCCCTCGTCTGGCCCGCCCTCGCCTTCCTCGCCCTCGTCGCCCTCCAGCTCGTTCCCTGGCCCCCCGCGGGCGAGGCGTGGACCCTGTCCGCGGAGGCCACCCGCCGCGGCGGCGTCTTCGTGGGGGCCCTCCTCGTCCTGCACCTCGCCGCGGTGGCCGCCTTCACCCGCCTCGGGGCCCGGCGCCGCTTCCGGCGCGTCGTGGCCTGGCTGGGCCTCGTCCTCGGCTTCGTGGCGCTCGTCCAGCTCGCCGCCGACACCCGGCACATCTACGGCTTCTTCCAGCCCTGGGAGAGCGACGCGTTCTACGGCCCCTTCGTCAACCGGAATCACTTCGCCGGGTACATGCTCCTGATCATCCCGGTGGGCCTGGGCCTCCTGGCCGAGGCCTGGCGCCGCTACCGGCACCGCCTGGGTGAGACCTCCAATCTCCGCCGTCGTCTCATCGCCCTGGGCACGCGGGAGGGGACGCGGCTTCTCTACGCCGCTCTGCTGCCCCTCGTGGCCATCGCCGCGCTGCTGGCCTCCACCTCCCGCGGCGGCATCCTCGCCTTCGCGGCCAGCCTCGCCCTGGCCGCCATCGGCCTCCGCAGCCGCAGGGGCGCCCCCACCTGGGCCGCGGCCCTCGTCTTCGTGGCGGTGGCGCTGGCCTGGTTCGGCCTCGAGCGCCTCGAGATCCGCTTCGCCCGAGCCGGCGAGGACGCCCCCGGGCGCACCGTCGTCTGGCAGGAGTCCCTGGATCTCATGGAGGGCTCCCGCTGGGCCACCGGCTACGGCTTCAACGCCTACGCCGAGGCCCTCTCCCGGGTGCCGGGCTGGCGGCTCCCCGAGGGCGCCACCCCCTGGCCCGACCCCGTGCGCGCGGCCCTCGAGAGCGAGGAGCGCTACGGCTACCGCGCCCCCGGCGACCTCCCCGGCCTCCAGTGGTACCGCGAGGCCCACAACGACTGGCTCCAGCTCCTCGTCGAGACCGGCCTCCCCGGCCTCGCCCTGGGCCTCTGGGCGGCCCTGGCGGCCCTTCTCGCGGCGAGAGGCGACCCCTGGCTGTTCGCCGCCCTCGCCGGCCCCCTCATCCACGTCTTCGTGGACTTCGACTTCCAGATCCCGGCCATCCCCGTGCTCTTCGTGGTCCTGGCCGCCCTCGCCGCCCGCAGCTCCCGCCACCGACGGCCGTCAGGCTGACCCCGCCTCACCCCTGCCGGTACGCCTGCAGCGTCTCCAGGTAGTGGTCCGGCAGCCCGATGTCGAAGCGCTGGCCCCGGATCGTCAGCCCCTGGAACCCGTCCTCCTGCCGCAGCCGGTCCAGGGCCGAGGTCAGCTGGAACTCCCCCCGCTCGCGCACGTTGTTGCGGATGTGCTCTTCGAGGTAGGCGAACAGGTGCGGCTTGATCACGTACTGCCCGAAGACGGTCAGGTACTCGTCGTCCGGCAGCCCCGGCACCCGGAGGTTCGCGCGGGCGTAGTCGAGCGTCGGCTTCTCCGCGAACTCGGTCACGTTGAGCAGCACCTCGGGCTCGATCCACATCCCGGTGGCCGTCCCGAAGCTCGCGATCTGATCCTCCGAGGTCCGGCGCAGGCCCACGATCGACGTCCCCGAGCGCTGGTAGGCCTCGATCAGCTGCCGCGCGCAGGACGGCTCTCCGTTCGCCCGGTAGATGTGGTCCCCCAGCATCAGGAGGAAGGGCTCGTCCCCGATCGCCTCCCGGGCGCAGTAGACCGCGTGCCCGAACCCCTCCTGGGCGGTCTGGGTCACGAACGTCACCCGGCGCCCCATGTCCACGATGCGCCGGGCGTAGTCCTGGAAGGGCCGGGACAGCTTGTTGAAGTTCTCGATCGAGATCTGGGTGTCGAAGAAGGAGCGGAAGTCGTCGAGATCGTGATCCTGGACCACGATCACGACCTCCTCGATCCCCGCCTCGAGCGCCTCTTCGACGATCAGCAGGATCGCCGGCTTGGCGATCCCGTCCCGGTCCACGATCGGGAAGAGCTCCTTCTTCGTGGCCTTGCTCGCCGGGAAGAGCCGCGTCCCGAACCCCGCGGCGGGGATGAGGGCCTTGCGGACCTTCGGCCCCGACCCCAGCGTCAGCGTCAGGCACTTCACGCCCAGGTCGCGCTCGAGGATCTCCACTGCCTTCTCCTGGTCCTCGGCGCTCCGGGCCACGAACTGGGCCGAGCCGTCCCCCTGCGACCCCACCCCCTTGCCCCCGAAAACGTGGGGCTGCAGGCCCGGGTGGGCGAGCACCCGGTGGAGAATCGGGGAGTCGAGCTGCTCCGGGCAGGCGGGCCGGGCGTGGCGGTCGAACAGCTCCTGCGCCTCCGTCATGAGGGCCCCGAGCCGCTCCGCGTCCCCGGTCCGCAGCGCCGCCGAGGCCTCGTGCACCACGCGCTTGTTGAGCGGCCCCAGGAGCTCCTGGATGCCCTTCTCGAGCGCGTCCTCGGCGAAGGGGTAGGCCCGGTTCAGGTGCTTGAGGATGGTGAGCGTGTCCTTCTTCGCCTGGAGGTCCACGATCACGAAGTGCAGGTCCCGGGGGGGCCAGAGCTCCTGCGTCTCCAGCCGCTCACCGTCGAACTCCATCAGCACCGCGCGGTCGCCGAAGGCGCACCCCTGGTCCATCCGCCCGCACCGCGAGGGGGTGGTGATCTCCCCCTGGTAGGCCAGCTCCATCTCCCCCCGCACCGTCAGCCGCAGGTCGTAGACCCGGTTGAAGGCCCGCGCGGTGAGCACGGAGATGGCCGCGCTCGAGGACAGCCCCTTCTTGATGGGCAGGTCGGTTCGCGTGTTGCGGATCACCAGCCCGCGCACCCGGTAGTGCGTGAGCACCTGGTAGGCCACCCCGGCCGCATAGCTGAAGAACCCTCCCCGCTGGGCTTCCTCCAGGAGCGCCTTCGGCTCGAGGGGGATCTCCTGCGGTCCGATCACCTCCCCGTCGTTGGTGGTGGAGGTGAGGACCAGCGCGTTCGGATGGGACTCCACCTCGGCATGGATCCCCTGGTTGGTCCCGCAGATGAGCGTGTACCCCTTCTCGATGTCGGCGTTGATCCGCCGATACCCGCCTGCCCAGTCCGAATGCTCCCCGAAGAGGCAGATCCGCCCGGGAACGAAGATCTTCATCAGGAAGGGGATGCTATCACTTCTGCCGGGTCACCCTCAGGAGCTTCGTCGTCGAGCGTCCGCCTCCGCCCGGGGTGCCGCACCCGCGGCCCCCACGAGCATCTCCGAGTCGGGCAGGAACTCCGCGAACATCTCTCGCAGCTCCGTCCTGCCCGCACCTTCCCCGCAGGCGGCGCGCAGGCGCTGAACGAACACCCTCAGCTCCTCCGAGGACCGCCCCGCGATCTTCCCGATGTAGATCTTCGGGTGGCGCGTCTTGGCGATCGCCTCGTCGCTCGTCTCCAGCTCCTCGAAGAGCTTCTCCCCGGGCCGCACCCCGGTGAAGACCATGTCGATCTCCTCCTCCGCGCGCCCGGACAGCTCGATGAGGCGGCGGGCCAGGTCCAGGATCCGCACCGGCTCGCCCATGTCGAGCACGAAGATCTCGCCCCCCTCGCTCAGCGCGCCTGCGTGCAGCACCAGAACCGCCGCCTCGGGGATCGTCATGAAGTAGCGCTTCATCTCCGGGTGCGTGATCGTGACGGGCCCGCCCTGGACGATCTGCTCGCGCAGGATGGGGATGACGGACCCCGAGGAGCCGAGCACGTTCCCGAAGCGCACGGCCACGTAGCGGGTCGGGAAGCGTCGTCCCAGGTCCTGCACCACCAGCTCGGCTACCCGCTTCGAGGCACCCATCACCGACGAGGGCCGCACCGCCTTGTCGGTGGAGATCAGGATGAACGTCCCGACCCCATACCTCCCCGCCAGCTCGCCGAGGGTGAGCGTCCCGAAGACGTTGTTGGCCACCGCCTCCACCGGGTTCGTCTCCATGAGGGGCACGTGCTTGTGGGCGGCGGCGTGCGCCACCACCTGCGGCCGGTGCGCCGCGAGGATCGTGTCCATGCGCCGCGGGTCCGCGATGTCGGCGACGAGCGGCACGATCTCGAGGTCCGGCCACCGCGTCGCGCAGCTCGCGGTCGATCTCGAAGAGGACGAACTCCGCCCTCTCCACGAGCAGCAGCCGCGAGGGCCTCACCTGCGCCACCTGCCGCGCCAGCTCCGAGCCGATCGAGCCGCCCGCACCCGTGACCATGACGACCTGGTCGCCGAGGAAGCGCGCGAGGTCGGACTCCGTCCAGCCGCACCGCGTCCCGCTCGAGCAGCTCTTCGGGCCGGACGTCACGGAAGCGGCTGATCTCGACCTTCCCCTGCAGGATCTCGTGCAGGGCCGGGATTCTCTGCGCGCGCACCGGAATCGACTCGCAGATGTCGAGGATCCGACGCATCTGCTCGGCGCGCTGATCCGCGATGGTGATGACCACGTGGTCGATCTCGAGCTCACGCACCAGACGCGGAAGATCCTCGATCGTGCCGACCACCCGGACGCCGTGGATCACGGCCCCCCGCTTCACGGGATCGTCGTCCACGAAGCCCCGCACGTCGAGATGGACGTCACCCCGACTGTGGAGCTCCCTGATCGCCATCACCCCGGCGCTGCCGGCGCCGACGAGGAGCACCGGCGGTTGTGCCGCCACCGCGCCCCTCCTCCGGCGGGCATGGTGCTCCTGCCGCTCGTGGAGCGCGCGCCGCAAGATTCGCACGCCCAGGATGCCCCCGCTGGCGAGAACCGCGTCCATCAGGATGATGGAAAGGGGCACGCGCAAGGCGACGAGCTCGTCGGGCAGGGCGAGACGGAAGACGAGCAGGAGACCGGTCGAGATCGCACCCGCTCGCACGAAGGTGGCGATCTCGGCCATCCCGACGTAGCGCCAGACGAACGAGTAGGCACCGATCCAGACGAGCGTGACCCACTGGACGACCATGACCAGCGGGAGCTGTTGAAGGGCCAGGAAGACGTTCTGCCCAGGGACCTGGAAGTCGAAGCGCAGGAGGTAGGCGAGAGTGAAGGCGAGCACCAGGATGACCCCGTCCACCGCGTACTGAGTGCGACGGCTCAGCAGGCGGAGCCCCAGTCGGGACCCCGCCCCGGACGGCCGTGCTGGACCTGTCACCCCGCTGGGACCGTCCTCGCTCACGTGACGCGCTCCGCCCTCTTCCGCCGTCGGGGCGTGTCGAGGATGGCCGAAACGACGCGCTCGATGTCGTCCTCGGACATCTGGGATCCGCTGGGAAGGCAAAGACCTCGCTCGAAGAGTCCCGAAGCCACCGAGCCGCCCACGAAACGACACCCCCGAAACACCGGCTGCAGGTGCATCGGCTTCCACGTTGGCCGCGCCTCGATGTCGAGCGACTCCAGGTGGAGGCGGATGTCGTCACGCGAGGCGCCGAATGCGGTGGGATCGACCTCGATCACGGTCAGCCAGCGTGTCGCTTTGCCCCACGACGCCTCGGGCATGAACGAGATCCCGGGGACCGAGCCCAACGACTCCTCGTACCGAGAGAAGATCTGGCGGCGCCGCTCGACCCGATCCGGGAGGATGCGGAGCTGCCCCCGCCCCACTGCGGCCAGCAGGTTGCTCATTCGGTAGTTGTACCCGAGCGTGGAGTGCTCGTAGTGCGGGGCAGGATCCCGCGCCTGCTGCGCGAGGAAGCGCGCCTCGGCGATCAGCTCTTCCTCGGCGGAGACCAGCATCCCCCCGCCCGAGGTCGTGATGACCTTGTTGCCGTTGAACGAGAACACCCCGAGCCGCCCCAGCGATCCCGCGGGCCGCTCTCCGTAGGTGGCCCCAAGTGCCTCCGCCGCGTCCTCGATCAACTCCGCGCCGTGACGGCGGCAGGCCTCGGCAATCGGACCGAGGTGCGCCGTCTGACCGTAGAGGTCCACGGCGAGGACGGCCTTCACCGGATGGCCCCGAGCCGCAGACGCCTCCAGCTCCTCCGCCACGAGGACCGGGTCGACGCTCCAGCTCTCTCGCTCCGAGTCGATGAATACCGGGTCGGCGCCCAGCCAGACGATCGGGCTCGCCGAGGCGACGAACGTGAACGTCGAGCACAACACCGTGTCTCCGGCCCGGACGCCCACGAGTCGAAGGGCGAGGTGGAGCGCCGCTGTCCCCGACGAGAGGGCGAGCGCGTGCGGCACCCCGACCGAGGCGCCGAACTCGCGCTCGAAGGCGTCCACGTGCGGCCCGACCGGAGCGATCCAGTTCGAGTCGAACGCTTCGAGCAGAAGAGCCCGCTCGTCGTCACCCATGTGCGGAGGAGAAAGATAGAGGCGTGCGGCAGCCATGATCGACTCATTCTAGGGCAAAGGCGAAGCGCCGGGGCTCGACCGGGGCGGCGAGTCGGTCTCGCGCTGTGTCGCCCGTGTGATCCACCCCACACCGTGAGACGCATCACTTCATATCGGCCACGAACGCCATAGCCTGGGGCTGTCCCGGTTCCTCACCGGGGCTCGCCGATCGCGGCGCGGCCGCTGTCACCCGGCCGAGACCGCGAAGTGGTGGATGACCACACCGGGCGGTGGCGTTCCGCCAAGCGCCGTTCATCCGTCATCTCTGTGTCGCCCTCCGTGCGCCTTCCGCGGGGCGGGAGTGGTGTCGATCATGAAGCCAGGGGTTTCTCTCCGTTACCTGTCCGCCATCCTTTCGTCGCTTGTCGCTGTATGGGCCCCGGGGGCAGCCGCCCAGGACCTCTGCTCCGGCCTCGTCACCGACACCGCCCGGCACCCGATGACGAGTCTGGAGAAGCCCGCCGTTGGGGAGGCGGCCGTCGACGCCGAATTCGGGACGACGATCCGTCGCATCACCGCCGCCCCGGCGGGCGGGGTGATCAAGCCGATGTACTCCACCATCTCGGCCTGGAACGCCGACGAGAGCCTCCTCATCCTGTACAAGGTGGGCTCCGGCCACCAGCTCTACGACGGCAAGACCTACGCGTTCCTCCGGAGCCTCAACATCAGCCCGGCGGACCTCGAGCAGGTCTACTGGGACACGGTCGATCCCGACATCCTCTACTACGTGGACGGCAACCGCTTCATCCGCTACCACGTCTCCAGCGACGCCAAGGAGACCCTCACGACCTTCTCCTTCTGCTCTTCGGCCAGTGGTGGCGGCGACCCGATGTACATCTCGTGGGATCCCCCGCGCATCGGCCTGGGGTGTGGCTCCGAACGCTTCATCTACGACGTGTCGTCCAACACTGTCGTGGGCCGCAGGGCAATCGGGGGAGATGTCCCTCAGATGGCCCCTTCCGGGAACCTCGCCTTCATCGACGGCGAGGTGGTGAACACGAGCCTCGACACGGTGCGCACCCTCGACCTGGGCAACCCCTCGGACCATGCCTCGCTCGGCAGGACCGCGGATGGGCACGACGCCTACTTCGGCGTGGCGTTCGACGAGGGACCGGGCGGCAGCGACGTGGGCTCACTCGTGCTCCACGACATGACCGACGCCAGCTGGCGCGTGATCGTCGGTCCCGCCACGGGCTACCCCTACCCGCCTTCCGGGCACCACATCTCCGCGGTGGCCCACAGGCGGCCCGGCTGGGTGGCGGTGTCGATCGTGGGGCGGGTGGCCGGCCAGAACGTGCTCGACAACGAGCTCCTGCTGGCCAACACCGCTCCTGGCGGCTCCGTGTGCCGCATCGCCCACCACCGCAGCTACGGGAAGAACGGTAGCCAGGGCTACTGGGCCGAGCCGCACGCGGTGCCCAGCCCCAGCGGGACACGCGTCCTCTTTGGAAGCGACTGGGGCAACAGCGGGACGGTGGACGCCTTCGTGGTGGAGCTCCCGAGCTACGGCTCCGAGGTGCCCGCTCTCCGCGTTGCGGATCAGTCGGTGATCGAGGGCAATTCGGGGGCCGTCGACGCGGCCTTCGACGTCGACCTCGACCCGGCGGGGACATCTCAGGTCACTGTGGACTACGGAACCTCCGCCGGGACCGCGGCGGCGGGCAGTGACTACGTCTCGGCTTCCGGGTCCCTGACCTTCGCCCCTGGCGAGACGACCAAGACCGTCTCCATCGAGGTGAACGGCGACACGGAGGACGAGCCGGACGAGACCTTCTACCTCCTCCTGAGCAACGCCAGCGGCGCCACGATCGCTGACGACCAGGCGGTGGGCACGATCGTCGACGACGACGATCCGCCCCCGCTCGTGGGCATCTCCATCGACGACGTCTCCGTGGCGGAGGGCCACTCCGGCGCGACGAGTGCAGGTCTGACTGCCAGCCTCTCCGCCGCCTCCACGCAGACCGTCACCGTGGACTACACGACGGCCGACGGCAGCGCCACCGCCGGAAGCGACTACGCCGCGACCGCCGGCTCGGTGAGCTTCAGCCCCGGGGTGACCTCCCAGACCATCTCGGTGTCCATCACCGGCGACACCGTCGTCGAGCCCGACGAGATCTTCGTGGTGAACCTCACCAGCCCTGCCGGCGGCACGCTCGCCGACAGCCAGGGGCAGGTGACGATCACGAACGACGACACGGCGCCGCCCTCGGGCGAGGCGGTGATCTGGACGAACACCGTCGGAGCGACGGCCGAGGGCAACTCCGTCACCAAGACGGCCTCGACCTCCTGGGGCAACGCCGGCGCCTCGTCCACACGCGCCCTCGACGGTGATGGCTACGTTGAGTTCGCCGTGCCGGCCCATCCCGGATACGCCATGTTCGGCCTCAGCAACGGGGACACAGACCAGGACTACGCCGACGTCGACTTCGCCTTCTACGCCTACCCCGCCACCGGACAGCTCCTCGTCTTCGAGAATGGGACCTACCGCGCGACCGTGGGCTCCTACGCCGCAGGCGACACGCTCCGCGTCGGCATGGAGGCGGGGGCTGTCAGATACCAGCAGAATGGCTCCCTGGTCTACACCTCGTCCCAGACTCCCACCATGCCCCTGCGGGTCGACACCTCCCTCTACTCCACCGGGGCCGTGGTTCAGGACGCCCGTCTCTCCGGGACAGTCGTGGACGTCGAGGCCCCGGCCACTGAGTTGGTCTCATGGGCAAATGCGATCGGACTGTCCGTCGCCGGGAACTCCGTCACCAAGACGGCCTCGACCTCCTGGGGCAACGCCGGCGCCTCGTCCACACGCGCCCTCGACGGTGATGGCTACGTTGAGTTCGCCGTGCCGGCCCATCCCGGATACGCCATGTTCGGCCTCAGCAACGGGGACACAGACCAGGACTACGCCGACATCGACTTCGCCTTCTACGCCTACCCCGCCACCGGACAGCTCCTCGTCTTCGAGAATGGGACCTACCGCGCGACCGTGGGCTCCTACGCCGCAGGCGACACGCTCCGCGTCGGCATGGAGGCGGGGGCTGTCAGATACCACCAGAATGGCTCCCTGGTCTACACCTCGTCCCAGACTCCCACCCTGCCCCTGCGGGTCGACACCTCCCTCTACTCCACCGGGGCCGTGGTTCAGGACGCCCGTCTCTCCGGGACAGTCGTGGACGTCGAGGCCCCGGCCACTGAGTTGGTCTCATGGGCAAATGCGATCGGACTGTCCGTCGCCGGGAACTCCGTCACCAAGACGGCCTCGACCTCCTGGGGCAACGCCGGCGCCTCGTCCACACGCGCCCTCGACGGTGATGGCTACGTTGAGTTCGCCGTGCCGGCCCATCCCGGATACGCCATGTTCGGCCTCAGCAACGGGGACACAGACCAGGACTACGCCGACATCGATTTCGCCTTCTACACCTACCCCGCCACCGGACAGCTCCTCGTCTTCGAGAGCGGCACCTACCGCGCAACCGTGAGCTCTTACGCCGCAGGCGACACGCTCCGCGTCGGCCTGGCCAGCAACAGCGTCAAGTACTACAGGAATGGCTCCCTGGTCTACACCTCGTCCCAGACTCCCACCCTGCCCCTGCGGGTCGACACCTCCCTCTACTCCACCGGGGCCGTGGTTCAGGACGCCCGTCTCTCCGGGACAGTCGTGGACGTCGAGGCCCCGGCCACTGAGTTGGTCTCATGGGCAAATGCGATCGGACTGTCCGTCGCCGGGAACTCCGTCACCAAGACGGCCTCGACCTCCTGGGGCAACGCCGGCGCCTCGTCCACACGCGCCCTCGACGGTGATGGCTACGTTGAGTTCGCCGTGCCGGCCCATCCCGGATACGCCATGTTCGGCCTCAGCAACGGGGACACAGACCAGGACTACGCCGACATCGATTTCGCCTTCTACACCTACCCCGCCACCGGACAGCTCCTCGTCTTCGAGAGCGGCACCTACCGCGCAACCGTGAGCTCTTACGCCGCAGGCGACACGCTCCGCGTCGGCCTGGCCAGCAACAGCGTCAAGTACTACAGGAATGGCTCCCTGGTCTACACCTCGTCCCAGACTCCCACCCTGCCCCTGCGGGTCGACACCTCCCTCTACTCCACCGGGGCTTCCGTGAATGGAGTCGTCCTTTCTGGAGTCCTTCAGTGAGCTCAGGCTCAAGTCGGGGCCGACTACCCCACGACGGCTCTCTCCGCCATCCCCCTGTGTGGATGGACATCGCGAGGATGAACCTTCACTCCATACGGTGGACACACCTCGCATGAGAGCCACCTGACCTCGGGCATCCTCACCCGTCCGATGCAGCCGCACCTGACCCGCAGGCGTGGGCCACGGGGCCGCTTCGTCGGGGCCCATTCCGGGATCTCTCTGAGGAAGTGAGAAGCTGCCTTCCGATCCGGAGGCACTTCTGGTTAGACGGGGGTCGCAATCCGGATAGTCGCTGGGGCACCTGCGCCTTCAGCGAGAATTTCCCGCCGCAAGCCGTTGCGCCGTGCTATAAAAGGAAGCGACACGCGCGACTGATAGCGAACCGCCGCAAGCTGTTCCCTCCCGAATGCGGCCTTTCCGGTCCCTCCCGACCGTGCGCGAACTGAGTTTCCGGGCGTTCGCAGAAAGTAATTGAGTTGGACTCAATCGGGAGGCACCAATGACCTCGAGTCATTCCGCCATTCGCTATTCGCGATTCCTTGGCATCGTGGCCATCCTTCTCGCACTCGTCGCCTGGCAGGTCGGCGACACGCGGGCCGCGCTGAACCTAAACGGCGCACTCCAGTTCGACGGCGTCGACGACCACGTGACCTTCGGTAACCCGGCCGAACTGCGCCTGGCGACGTTCACGCTCGAGGTCTGGTTCAACTGGACGGGCGGCGGCAACACGGCCTTTACGGGCGGTGGCGGGATCTACGCGATACCCCTCGTGACGAAGGGGCATGCCGAGGCGGCGGACGGAACGCCCTACGACATCAATTACTTCCTCGGAATCGAGGACGGAAAGCTCGCCGCCGACTTCGAGGAGGGGGCCACCGGCACGACGCCGGGCCTGAACCACCCCGTACGGGGGACGACCACGATCACGACGAACACCTGGCACCACGCCGCCGCCACGTACGATGGCACCACGTGGAACCTCTACCTCGATGGAGCCCTCGAGCAGACACTCGTCGTGGGCCAGCCGCCCAGGGACGATAGCTTTCAGCGCGCGGGACTGGGCGCCTCGGTCGATTCGACCGGCTACACGCACGGCTCTGCCTTCGAGGGGCTCCTCGACGAGGCCCGCATCTGGGACTATGCCCGCAACCAGACGGAGATCCAGGCGACGAAGGACGTGGAGATCACGGTCCCCACCGCCGGCCTGGTCGGGTGCTGGAACCTCAACGAGGGCACGGGCACGACCGCCGGAGACTCCTCAGGCAACGGCCTCGCGGGGACGCTGATGAACGGCCCCGTCTGGATCACGCCGGACGCCGTCGCGCCGGCCGCCCCCACCGGGCTGACCGCCGCCCCCGGCAACGCGCTCATCACCCTCTCGTGGGACGCGCACCCCGAGGCCGACGTGGCCGGCTACAACCTCTACGGCAGCACGACGAGCCCGGTCTCGACCGTCGGCACTCCCCTGAACGGCAGCAACCTCATCAGGACGACGAGCTATACGGACGCTCCGCTCGTCAACGGGACGACCTACTACTACGCTCTCACGGCGACGGACTGGTCGGACAACGTGTCCGCAGCGACCGGCGAGGTCTCCGCGGCTCCGGACGCCTCCGCTGGCGCCGCTCTGGCCTTCGACGGCGTGGACGACTACGTGACGTTCGGCGTGGCCCCCGAGCTCGCCGTCACCGAGTTCACCGTCGAGGTCTGGTTCAAGAAGACCGGCCCCGGCGTCTCGACGTCGACGAGCAACTCCACGGGGATTCCGGAGATCCTTCCGCTCGTGTCCAAGGGGCGCTACCAGAACGACACCGCGGTGAACAACGTCAACTTCTTCCTCGGCATCGACGTCCCGACCGGGACGCTGGCCGCCGATTTCGAGGACACGATCAACGGGACGAATCATCCCCTCTACGCAAACACCGTCGTCACCGACAACGTCTGGCACCACGCCGCCGTCACCTACGAGGGCGGCACCTGGCGGATGTACCTCGACGGCGTCCTCGACGCCGAGCAGACGCTGTCCGAAAGCTTCACTCCGAGCTTTATGAGCATCCAGCACGCGGGCCTGGCCACCGGAATGAACTCACTTGGTGTTGCGGAAGGCTTCTTCGAGGGGATTCTGGACGAGGCCCGCATCTGGGACTACGCCCGGAGCCTCGAAGAGATCCAGGCCGCCATGCCCTACGAGGTTCCCTTCCCCTTCGCCGGCCTCCTGGGTCGATGGGGGCTCAACGAGGGCTCGGGCCTGACCGCTGCAGACTCCTCCGGCCAGGACGTCCACGGAACACTGACGAACGGTCCGATGTGGGTCGCGGGGCACCCGTTCGCCCCCGACACCACCGCGCCTGACGCACCGCAAGGGCTGAATGCGACGCCCGGTGAAGAGGCCGTCAGCCTGACCTGGACGGCGAACGCCGAGCCCGACGTCGCCGGGTACAACGTGTACCGCGACGGTGGGAAGGTGAACAGCCTGCCCGTCACCGCCACGAGCTACACGGACACGGGCCTCACAAACGGCCAGACCTACACCTACACCGTGACCGCAGTGGACTTCGGCGCGCTCGAGTCGGGTCCGTCGAGCGAGGCCACGGCAACGCCCGTGAACGTGACTCCAGGCGCGCCCACCGGCGTCAACGCGGGCGCCGGGAACGGCTTCGTCATCGTCACGTGGGCCGCCAATCCCGAGCCCGACATCGCCGGCTACAACGTCTACCGCGACAGCGTGAAGGTGAATGGCGCGCTCGTCACCGACCTGGTCTACGTGGACAACGGGCTCACCAACGGCGTCCTGTACTCCTACACCGTGACCGCCGTGGACACCACCCCCCTCGAGTCGGCGCCGTCGGCGCCGGCCGAAGCCACACCCGTGTTCGCCAACACCGCGCTCGGTCTGGCCTCGAACACGTACGTCGACTTTGGCGATCCGAGCAAGCTGGGTCTGGCGCAGTTCACCCTCGAGCTCTGGTTCAAGCGCGAGGGGCCCGGAGTGGCGGACGACACCGGGGTCGGCGGCTTCGTGGGCATCCCGCTCCTCACCAAGGGAGCCGGCCTGCTGAGCGAGGGCAGCGACTTCGACATCAACTTCTACCTCGGCATCCGCACCTCCGACAACGTCCTCGGGGCGGACTTCGAGGAGGGCGCCACCGGCACGCAGCCGGGACAGAACCACCCCGTATTCGGCGTCACCCCGATCCCGGCGGACGGCACCTGGCACCACGCCGCCGCGACCTACGACGCCGACACCTGGAAGCTCTACCTCGACGGCAACCTCGAGGCCACGCTGGTCGTGGGCGAGCCGGTGAGGAACGACAGCATCTGGCGCGCGGCGCTGGGGACGAGCCTCCGGGAGGACGGCATCACCGCAACCGGCTTCTTCGACGGCACGGTCGACGAGGCCCGCATCTGGAGCCGCCCCCTGAGCCAGGCGGAGATCCTGAGCAACCTGAACTCCCCGCTGACCAGCGGCACCGACCTCGTCGCACGCTGGGGATTCGATGACGGGATCGGGGACGCGGTCAGCGACGCCGTCACCGCGCCGGCCAACGGGACCATCGTGGGCGGGGGCCACACCTGGGTGGCCGGGGCACCGTTCAATCTCCCCATCAACCACCCGCCCAGCGCGCCGGTCCTGGTGGGACCAGCCGATGGCGCGACCGGCGTCGCTCTGCCCCCGGCACTGGAGGTCACCGTCTCTGATCCGGATGCCGACGCACTCACGGTGACCTACTACGGCCGGCTGGCCGGCCCGACCGACACCGACTTCACGGTTTTGGCGCTCCCCGGAACTCCCTACTACACCAACGAGGCGTCCGGCGGGACGGCCGCCATGTTCACCGCCCAGACCCAGTGGGCGGTCGACAACCAGGCGAGCGCGAACGTGGCCTTCGTCACCCATCTGGGTGACGTGACCGACTTCAATACGGACGCCGAGTGGCAGAACGCCGACACCTCGATGAGCGTCCTGGAGACGGTTTCCGGACTGCCCGAGGGCATTCCGTACGGGATCGTGCTCGGCAACTGGGACGACTACCCGGACACGACGTTCTACAACACCTACTTCGGCGCCACCCGCTTCGCCGGACGCACCTACTACGGCGGCGCCTACGGTTCCGACAACGACAACCACTTCGAGCTGTTCAGCGCGGGCGGTCTCGACTTCGTGATCATCCACCTCGAGTGGGCGGACCCGCAGCCGACGGAGGTCCTCGACTGGGCCGACAGCGTCTTGAAGAGCTACTCCAGCCGCCGCGGGATCGTCGTGAGCCATTTCGTGGCCACGGCGACGACCCCGGCCGTGTTCGGCAGCCAGGGCCAGGACATCTACGACGCACTGAAGGACAACCCCAACTTCTTCCTGCTGCTGGGGGGCCACCGGTCCGAAGCTGGCCGGAGAACCGACACCGACGCCGGACACCCCATTCATACCGTGGTGTCGAGCTACGACACCCGCGACAACGGCGGCAACGGCTGGATGCGGATCATGGAGTTCTCGCCCTCCTCGAACCAGATCCGGGTGAAGACCTACTCGCCCGTGCTCGACCAGTTCGACCTGGGCTCCGAGCACCAGTTCACCCTGCCCTACGACATGGGCGGCACCAGCTTCGCGGTCATCGGCACGCAGACGGGCGTCGCCTCCGGAGGCACAGCCAGCTTCGACTGGACAGGCCTCAGCGGGGGCACCTACGAGTGGTACGTGACGGTGAGCGATGGTTCGCAGACCACGACCAGCCCAACCTGGAGCTTCTCCACCACCGCCGCTCCGCAGACCACGCTCACGGTGACGCCCCCGTCGAACGGGACCATCACCGGACCCGGCATCAACTGCGGCGACGGCGGGAGCGATTGCACCGAGATGTACGACTCCGGAACACCGGTGAGCCTGTCGGCCACGCCGGCCGGTGGGTACGAGTTCCTCGCCTGGACCGGAGACTGCACCGGGTCGACTTGCGACCTGACCATGGACGTCGACCACACGGTCGGGGCCACGTTTGGGGTAGCCTCGTCGGTCGGCGTGTCGGTCGACGACGTGAGTCTGACCGAGGGCGACTGCGGAACGAGCAACATGACCTTCACCGTGAGCCTTTCGAGTCCATCGCTGAGTACCGTGACCGTGACCTACCAGACCCAGGACGGCACCGCGACTCAGGGTGAGGACTACACGCTGACGAGTGGGATGCTCACGTTCGACCCCGGTGTGACCACCCAGCCGATCAACGTGCCCATCATCGGAGAGACGGCGTTCGAGGGCGACGAGACGTTCACCGTCCAGCTCACCCTCGCGACGAACGCGACCCTGGTGGACGACAGCGGAACGGGGACGATCCTCAACGATGACATAGATCCGGCAACCGGCCTCGAGCCCGTGGTGTGGGTGAAGCGGGCTGGCGTCGTCGCGTGCGGACCAGGGCTAACCAAGACCACCTACGAGGCCTGGGGCAACGCCGGGGCGTCTTCCAACCGCCAGATCGACGGTGACGGTTACGTCGAGTTCACCGTCCCCGCAGACCCCGGATACGCCATCTTCGGCCTCTCTTCCGAAGACGTCGACCGGTCCTTCGCCGACATCGACTTCGCCTTCTACACCTACCCCGGCAGTGGAGAGCTCATGCTCTTCGAGAGCGGCGTCTACGTCTCGAGCCTCGGCCCCTACTCCGCGGGGCAGAAGCTCAGGATCTCCCTCAGCTCGGGCACCATCGCGTACTCGATCGACGGCGCTCCGCTGTACACCAGCAGCCAGACGCCGAGCTTCACCGCTCGTGGTCGACACCTCCCTGTTCTCCACAGGGGCCAACGTGCAACGCCGCTCTCGGCGGCACCCTCAGCGACATCCCCTCGGTCCCGACTGAACCCGTGGCGTGGACCAACCGCGCGGGCGTCTCCGCCATAGGCAACACTCTGGTGAAGACCAACTGGGATGGCCTGGGGCAACTCCGGGGCGTCTTCCACCCGTCAGATCGACGGCGACGGGTACGTTGAGTTCACCGTTCCCGCCGACCCTGGCTACGCCATGTTCGGACTCTCTTCCGACGACGCCGACCGGACCTACGCCGACATCGACTTCGCCTTCTACACCTACCCTGCCACCGGACAGCTGATGGTCTTCGAAGGCGGCGCCTACGTCACGACCCTCGGCCCCTACTTCCAGGGGGAGACCCTCACGGTGTCCCTCGACTCGGGCACCGTGACCTACTGGCGCGACGGAACGCTCTTCTTCACCAGCGCTCAGACACCAGCCAATCCACTGAGAGTCGATACCGCCCTGTACTCCCCAGGGGCCAGCGTCCAGGCCACCATCGGCGGCACGCTCATCGACGTCCCTTCAGTGCCCACCGAGCCAGCGACGTGGACCAACCTCATGGGCGTCTCCGCCACGGGCAACACGTTGACCAAGACCGCCCCTGACGCCTGGGGCAACGCTGGGGCGTCCTCCACACGCCAGATCGAGGGTGACGGGTACGTCGAGTTCACGATCCCCGCAGACCCCGGATACGCCATGTTCGGACTGTCTTCCGACGACGTCGACCAGACGTACTCCGACATCGACTTCGCCTTCTATACCTACCCCCCAACCGGGCAGGTTCTGATATCCGAGGGCGGCGCCCTCGTCTCCAACCTCGGCACCTACACCCCGGGTCTGATCTTCAAGATCTCAGTCGATTCAGGCACCGTGACCTACTGGCGCGACGGATTGCCCTTCTATACGAGCTCCCAGACGCCAGCCGTCTCGCTGAGGGTCGACACCGCCCTGTACTCCACAGGGGCCAGCGTCCAGGCGACCCTGGCTGGCACCCTCGCCGACGTCCCTGCAATCCCCACAGAGCCAGTAGCGTGGGCGAACGTCGTCGGCGTCTCCGCCACAGGCAACTCGCTGACCAAGACTGGACCCGACGGCTGGGACGCCGGGGCCTCCTCCACACGCCAGATCGACGGGAACGGGTACGTCGAGTTCACCGTTCCCGCAGACCCCGGTTACGCCATCTTCGGTCTCTCCTCCGACGACGCCGACCAGACCCTTCTCCGACATCGACTTCGCCTTCTACACCTACCCCCCAACCGGGGAACTCATAGTCGCCGAGGGCGGCAGCCTCCTCACAAGCCTCGGAACCTACACTCAGGGGCAGATCCTCAAGATCTCTCTCGCCTCGGGCACCATCAAGTACTGGCGCGACGGAACACTCCTGTACACCAGCGCCCAGACACCGGCCTCTTCGCTGAGAGTCGACACCTCGCTGTACTCGACAGGAGCCGCGATTGAGAATGCAACTCTGGGAGGGTCGCTGGCCGACGTGCCTTAGGCGGTACGTCAGGTTCCCGCTGCCCGCTGGCGTCCTGGGAGGGGGGAAGCGGTTTGGGACGTTTGCGCACGAGGTGACGTGGCCATTCCGCATCGTTCCGATGGGAGTGCTGCAGGCAAGCAGAGGCACACGGCGGAAAGGGCGATGGCCAGGCTAGGCTAGATTTTGACTTCCCGCGCTCGGGCGCGGGCTGAGGAGCCTTCCTTGGAACTTCAAGATCGATAGGGGGGAAAGTAGTCACTGCTGGGAGTCCAACTGCGCCCGTTCGACCGCTCCCACGAGCGACGCTGGTCGACGAGATCCGCTACGGCTCTTGCATCTAGCACCCGCTTGCATGTGAAGAAGGGAGTCTGGCCTTCGGGGGCAAATGCGAGTTTGTACCGATAGACTCCATCCTCGGGCGTGCGCACCTCCACCAAGCACGAAGCCCTTCTTCCCGTGGGCGCAAGCCCACTCGATGACGCTGTGCTTCAAGAGATCGTTCGGGCGAAGGTCGAAGTGTGCCTCCCTCGTGCCTCCGAGGAAAGAATAGACGTAGTCCGCTGAGATGAGGACGAGCTCCGAGGCAACCACTTCCGCGCCACGCTCCGGACATGGAAGAAGGCGTATTGGCCACTCAGTCCCGCCATCAGTTCCCGGAAGAAATCAGGCTTGGAAGTAGTACGAGACCGCCCGCCTGACGCCGCCGGAGTGTGTCGTGATAGATCTCGACGAAGGTCTTGAGCTGTCCAGCCCCGACTTCCCGGCGGCACACCAGGCCCTCGGCACGCGCGCGCTTGACGTTCTTCCGCACCTTGTGTGCGTAATTCTGCCAAACCACGTCTGGCGGCTCCGTGGTCGACCGGACCACATTGAACCTGTCGAAGGACAACCCGGGCATCCCAGGGAGGAGCTGCTCCGAAAAGAGAGCCACCCGGCAAAAAAGGGCCACCACCCCTCGGCTCCGGAGCCACTCCTCCAACCACGACCAGAACGCGGGCCCGACTTCGCGGCCCGTCCCCCAGGCGAAGCCCCCCCCGTAGCCGTAGGGCGACGTCGCGTCCCACGAGCCTTCTTTGGCACGAGTCCACACTTCCGACCCGAGCGAGCGTACCAGGACCGGGAAGAGAATACCGCCCTCGGGCAGATCAATCGCTACGCATAGAGCTGCTCCGCCAAGGGGAGCAAAGAGACGGGCGTAGGCCGGATGAGCCCAGACCTCTCGACCTGGCCATCTTCGCCAGAGCCGCTCCCAGCGGCCGAACTCTTGCGGTACTCTCGCGTCGAGGACCAGCGGCTCGTGCTTCATCCGGAGGCCAGCATCTTGCTCAAAGCTCTAGCGACCACCGGGGCGGCGAGGTGGATCTGACCCCGCGACACGTCTTCGTGGACTGGAAAGTTGATGACCGTCTGCGACAGCGCATGACTTTCCGGAAACCTGTCCTGAGGCAGCGCGTCGACGAGGGTATGGTAGAGGCTTGTCACTCCCACACCCGCCGCATTGAGCTCGTGGTACAACTTGTCGCGCGAGACACCGCGAACGATCATTGGCATCGTTTGCGGCACTTCTTCGGTGGCGGGAGGACCCCACAGCGGCCGGAGCCACTCCTCGAGCGGGCGTAAGACCTCGAGCCAGTGTTTCGCGTTCTCCCGACGGCACCGGGCCATAAGGGGCAGATCGAAGCCCCACAGGAGGTCGTCCGGAACCGGACGACCTCGAGACGCGCCGTCCTCTCCCGCGTTGTTGGTGATCAAGGCGCCCCCCTCGTTCAAGGGCAGCATCTTGTGGAGCGATAGGATCGCGGCATCGCCGAGCCGTCCGGTCGTGCCCGCGACCAGGTCGGTCAGCAGTGCATGGGCCTCGTCCTCAAGAACCCATGATCCGTGGTCGTGCGCCAGCTGCACCAACTGCCGATAGGAAGGGTCCACGAAGCCGAAGTAGTGTATGAGGACGACACCGGCTGGGCATTCCCGCAGGAGAGCGTTCTGGAAGTCGTCAAGATCCACACGAAGCCGGTTGTCCACTCGGTAGAACGCCGCGCGCCGCCCGGTCTCCCGCAGCGGGTCGAAGACCCCCGAGCCCTCCCGAGGGGACCAGCCAACGTACGCCGGGAGCAAGATGGGGTCGTCACCCGTGCGCTCAAGGAAGGCGCGGAAGGCGGTGCGAGCGTTCTGGTGATACTCGAATCTCCTTGTCGGCGGGCGTGTCAACGCCGATTGCGTCAGCATGCCTTCCGCCCTACGAACGACGAGCGACCGCGGTGTCATTCCGCAGTTCCCTCGTCACACGGTCTAGCGGTGCCTCCATTCGCCAGCCTCGCAGGATCACTGGCCAGGTATTCCTGGGCACCGGTGACCGAGCGATCAGAAGAATCCTTCGACTGCGGTCCATCTCCGCCAGAAAGCGGCGAAGAGGCTCCGATGTGGCACCACGAGAATCCGTGAGGCGATACCATCGGCGACCAAGGCGCCCCACGGTGTACCGCTCCGTCCCTTGCTCTGCTGTGAACTCCGAAAAGCCGAACATGGCATGGACGGCCTCGGCTTGAGCCAAGCCGCTGACCGTGAACTCGCTTATTCCGGGGGCCTCCACGCCCGAAGACCCTGCGCATGCCGGTCCGAGGTTGTACCAGCCGAACGCACCACTCCTCCTCAAACCCAAGCGCCTGTACCACCCGATAGCCCGGTGGTTGTCCGCGAACACGTCCAGAAAGAGCGTGCGACCTACGTCTCGGTGGCCAGCGACCAAGCGTAGACTCTCTGCGAGCAGGTGGCTCCCGACGCCCTCATCGCGTGCGTCGGGTGCGACCGCGATATAGTTGACCGCAACACCACCATCAACGAGACGGAGCTCCGTCGCCGCAACGGTCCGCCCACCTCGCCGTGCCACCGCGTACTCAGTGTCACTCCACCGCGCCGAACGCGCGGCATGAGCACTCACATAGCGATGAGCACCCATGCACCCGTAGGGGGTAAGGCTCCGGATCTTCGGCGCAAAGCCAGATCTCATCAGTGACACGATGTCAGGCGCATCTGCGGGCCGCGCCAGGCGGACGGAGACTGCGGTCACCGCCCGTCATCCATGGAATCGACACGGCCCGAGCGTTCCTCGTCGAGGTTGGGCATCACGCTTCGCGCGTCCTCCACGACGTCGCGTCCGCGCAGGATGCGGAGCGGCGTCGCCGCCAGAATTCGGATATCGAGCCAGAAGGTCGCGTTCTCCACGTACCACGCATCCTGCTCAAGCCGGACGCTCCACGGCGTGCTGTTTCGCCCGTTGATCTGCGCCCAGCCGGTGATCCCAGGGGGAACGGTGAAGCGCAGCCGTTCACGCTCGCTGAAGTAAGGCAGATACCGAACGAGGAGTGGACGTGGTCCCACCAGACTCATCTCGCCCCTCAAGACGTTGAGCAACGTCGGGAGTTCGTCGAGGCTCGCGCGACGCAACACGGTGCCGAGGCGAGTCAGGCGGGCGGCGTCGGTGACGGAGGCATCCTCGTCCGAGGGGGCCGCCTCCATGGTCCGGAACTTGAGGAGCTGAAATGGGCGTCTCCCGAAGCCCGGTCTCTGCTGACGAAAGAGGACTGGCGTTCCCATGCTGTAGCGAATGATGAGCGCGGTGACTCCTATCACAGGAGAGAGCAGCAGCAAGAGAACGGCCGACATCAGCACGTCTAGCCCACGCTTCATCACCGAGTAGCCTCGCCCCCTCACACTGGATCTGACGGCTGCGGCCGGGCCGGCACTCCGACGGCTACTGTGCTCGGCGGCACATCCTTCACGACGGCCGCACCGGCTCCGATCGTGGCCCACCGTCCCACGCGACGCCCGGCAACCACCGAACTCCCGATCCCGAGGAGGGCACCCTCTTCGATAGTGACCCCTCCGGACAGGTGGACCCCGGGAGCGAGGTGACAATAGTCCTCAATCACGCAGTCGTGGTCGACCGACGCGCCTGTGTTGATGATGACGTGTCGGCCCACGATGCTGCCAGGTTGAATGATTGCCCCGGCCATCACGACCGTCCCGGGGCCAACCGACGCACCATCCTCCACTAGCGCCCTCGGGTGGACCAAGGTGCACCACTCGAGATCCAGTCCTTTCGCCAAGAGTTCACGCACCCGGTTGTCACCGATTGCGAGGATTGCCCGGTGTCGAGAGCGTTCGCGAATCTGGCGGACGGTGCCTAGAACCGGCACGCCGTCGAGAAGGCGACCGTGCTTGCCTGGATTGTCATCGAAGAGTCCGATCGGCTCGAGTCCCACCCGTCGGGCCGTTGCCAAGACCACACGGGCGTGTCCTCCAGCCCCGACGACGTAGAGACACGGCTGGCCGTTCTGGCCTCCCGACGAAGGCGACACAGGGCGGCTTGTCACCTGTTGCCTCGACTCCCCCGTAAGCGCCCTTCGAGCACCGCGCGGTAGATGTCTCGTACTTCGCGGCCCGTTCTTTCGACGTCAAAGAGGTTCCGCGCGTGCAGCGCGCCCTCGGCCGCCAGCCTGCGTGTCTCTGCTCTGTCGCATAGGGCATCCACGATCGCGTCGGCAAGGTCATCTGGCGATCCCGAGGCGGCCCAGCGCCCGGTGACGCCATCGATCACGAGTTCCGGAAGGCCTCCGACCGGCGCGACCAACACAGGCGTGCCGGCAATCATCGCCTCGTGGATTCCCCCGCAGTTTTCTGAACGAGGTGCGTGTACGAGAAGATCGAACTCTGGCAACAGACTAGAGACATCCTCCTGCGAGAGGAACCCGGGCATCTGGATCAGACCCGGGCAACGGCTCTCTGCAAAGCATCGCAGCCTCTCCTCGTAGGGGCGGTCCCGGCCCCAGCCGCCGCCGCCCAGGAGACCGACCAGGCCTTGGACCCGTCGGGAAGCCAGGGCGATCGCGTCAATCACGTTCTCGTGCCCTTTGAGGCCGGTTCGTTCCCCGAGGTAGCGCCGCGGCCGATACATGTAGTTGATGTTTCCGACCACGATCGAATCGTCGCTCAGACCGAATCGCGCTCGCGTTCCAGGGCGACGTCGCCCGTCGAAGTCGCCCACCCGGGTGCCATAGTAACTCACGAACACCCGCTCGGGCGGGACCCCGGACTTCAGGTAGAGGCCGTGCACGTACCGGCTGGAGGCAATCCAGTTGTCTGTGGGACACGCTGTGCTGAGCTCCCAGAGCCTGGGTAATCGGTGCTCCAGGTGCAGCGGCCCGGGCACCTGGAAGATTCGCGGCAGTGAGTGGCGACGACCCAGGGCATAACGCATTGCCTGGGTCGTTCCCACGAAGTGGCTGTGGACGAGGTCCGGCTGTACTTCCCTGACCAAGCGTCGGAGCGCAGCGAGGACGCCCGGGATGCGCCAAGGGCGAGTGGCCGGAAAGTCCGTGTTGAGGACGTGCACCTGGGCGCGCGCCAGCTTCCAGTTCCCGAGGGCTCGTCCCCGGGACGCCGGCAAGGCAACGTGTACCTCAATGCCTTCCTCGCCCAGAACCGCCGCCTGCTGGGCGGCCCACGTCGCGCCGTCGGTGGTCTTTACGAGGTGGAGAACCCTCACGATCTTCGCTCTCCCTGGCCGGCTCTTCCAGACCAGGCGACAGTAGCGTCGCGCACCAAGCCGTGGAACGCGCGACGACGGGGCCCGAGGACGGCTTCGGTGAAGTCCCCGGAGCGGCGTAGGTTTCGCTCTCGCATTCGGGCTCGGCGCCGCGAATCCGACAGGACGACTTCCATCTCTCGAGAGAGGCTGACCACATCCCCCGGGGCCAGCAGATCCTCGGCATGGAGGAGTTCGGGGATCCCCCCGACTCTTGTTGCGAGGCACGGCAGACCCAGCGACATGGCCTCAATCAGGGCGCGCGGCAAGCCCTCCGTCCGGGACGGAAGAACGAACAGGTCGGCCGCACGGAGTTCCCTATGGACTGGATCGCCGGCGGGCAGGTTGCCGGTGAACTCCACGTAGTCACCGATCCCGAGACGCGACGCGAGCTCCATCAGGAAGTTGCGTTGGCGTCCGTCGCCGATCAGCCGAAGGGTCCCGGCGAGACCACGCCTCCGGCACGCTGCAAAGGCTTGCAGAAGTATGTCCGGCCCTTTGTAGAGCTGCTCCAAGGAGCCGACAAAGACCACCCGCCAGGGGGTCCCTCCTCCGCGGGCCCGTGCCGGTGCAGGCTGGTGCGGCGATGGGAGCACAACGTCCGACACGGCGAACATCCGGTCGACCGAAAGGAGCGGGTAACGGCGTTGGAGCACGCCTTGCGTGACAAAGGCCGCCGCGGTGGCATGCGCGCACTGACGAGCGACGTGGCGCCGGAAATACCTGCGCAGTAGGGGTCTTAGTGGGTGACTCAGAGTGCCTGGAGCGAAGACATCCCATGGATCACCCACGACCTCGACGGCATAAGGCCGGCGGCTCTGCACGAGGGGCGACCATGCCGCATTCGCAATGATCGAGCCCACCCTGAGAATGACCGCATCACGGTTGGCGAGAGCCGCACCGACAGCCAGTCGAACGGCCGACCGCTCGCGAAGATACTGCCACGGCCCTCGGAAATACGGGATCGGCGCGAATGAGACATTGGGACCGTCGCTGCGGACATCCTGCCGCCCCGGGGCACTCACCGTGCGAAGTCGTGCGATGACGCGGACCTCGGCGAAGGTCTCGAGGTAACGAGTCCAGAACGCGTACGGGAAGGACGACGACGACCACACGGCCCCATCTGCGGTCGAGACAAAGCGACCATCCGTGACAACACAGACTCCCACATGAAACCGGCTGTCGCCCGAGGGGCAGCGGCCTGCCTCCGCGTCGGTGCGTCCTCCCGGATCTTCTCTCCCCATCCTTGGTGTCACGCCCCGGAAGGCGGACCCTTTGGCTCTCGCGCCTTGGCAAGTGGGGCCGCACCCACAAGTCCCCGCTCAAGTGGCGAGGTCCGACGCGGAGGGGCGCACTGGGCGAGCGGCGCTGGCCGGGGGACCTCCACGGAAACGGTGAGTGTGGCGCTGAATGCCAGTCGCATCGGCCACAGCGGGCGATCTGGGCTTGCTGAGAGACGGCGGTCACGTGAGCTGAGCCAGCCACAGCAGTGGGTACCCCTCGTTGCGACGCGCACTCGCCGATTAGGCCTGCCTCTCGCCTCAGCAGGGGCGGGTCCAGCCACGCACGGCCGGTCGGCTCGGTGCAGGATGTCCACCAGGTCAGACTCCATTCTCGCTGACGCCAGATACGTCGGGGCGTGCGGATCCATCGATAGAGCCTCGCCCTTGGCCACCGGCAATTCGATGACCCTTACCCAGCATGACAGAAGGACCCTCCGGGCGATTCCGGATCATTCAGTGGATGGACGGCGTTGGCTTGATCTTGGGCCGGGCCGAGAAAGCAAGCGCGCCGGCACCACCGAGTTGGACCAGTGCGGCAACCCCGACGGCCCAGGCCGCCCCAAGAAGGCCAAACCGCGGGACGAGCAGCGCACAGGCCGCGATAGTGACCACTGCTGCGCCAGCGATCATGGGCAGCTGCGGAGAGAATCGTCGAGCGGCCGTGATACCGAAGCCGAGCAGCGATGCGGGATACAAGAAGACGGCGCTGGCCATGAGCCACACGAACGCGTCGGACCTGGCCGCGAACTCGGCCCCGAAGAGAACCCGAAGGAGATACGGCCCCACGAGCACCGCGACCACCAGCCCGAGCAGACCGATGCCCGCCGCAAGAGAGGCGTATCGCCCCAGCGACGCCCGGAAGACGCCCAGCTCCCCGCCCGCGAATTGCCTCGCCAAGCGGGGTGACAGCGTTTGGCCAAGGGCAGCTACCGTCATCCCACCGGCGACCGTGAGCGAGGCGAGGGCTGCATAGACTCCCAGTTCGGCGGTTCCCCGGTACGCTTCAATGAAGTAGCGCGGCGCGTTCGCCTGGATTGACAACAGAGTGCTCACCCCTCCAAGCGGGAGTGTCAGCCGCACGAGACGCCACATGGCGGCTCGGTCGCTCCGGGACCCAACCAGCTCGGCGAACGCTCTCGAGACCACCGAATCGTGAAGGAGAAGTACCAGCCCCCAAGACACGGCAAGAGCAAGCGCTACGGTAGCCACCGTTCCGCCGGCCCGCAAGACTCCGGCGACCGCAGCGATTGTCAGTGCGCCCTTCAACATGAGCGATCGTGCGATCTGGTTCAAGCGCTCCTGCTTCTGGAGCCTTCCGTAGCAGACATCACTGAGGGCCTCGATCGCCTTTGCCAGGCCCACCGCTATGATAGTCTGCAGATTGGAGCCGCGATAGCCGGCGAGAACGGCAACGACGGCGATCCCCGCGAGCGCAACCCCCATCGCCATGAAACGAACACTGAGGTAGTCCCGGAATCGGAACAAGTTCTTTGCGTCCGTCGCCTGAACCCCCCTTAGCTCCAGGCTCGCCAAGAGGACGACAGGCCCAGAGATGGCAAGGCCGAGAGCGAACTGCCCCACTTCTCGGGAGGTCAGTTGCTGTGCGATGAGGACCAGCACTAGCCACTGCGAGAAGGCATACACAACATTGCCGGAGAGGGCCCACAGGAAGTTTTGGCGTGGCGCAATGGACGGCCCTCCGTCGGGCTGGTCCGACGAAGTCGGTGTCATCGCCCGGGGTCGCGACGACGACGCGCGCTGCGTCGCTGCCGTCGCGAGGCGACCAGCTTCGCGGTGATGTAGGGCAGCCCCGAGTACCACACGAGCGGCCTGATGATGACCATCGAGTCAGCTCGCGCGTAGGGTATGAAGAAGATGAGATAGGTCGCCAGAAAGGCATCCTTCGCCTCATTCGGGTTGTCATTGGCCCATCTCTCCAGCCTGCCCAGGAAGAGTCCAAGAGCCAGTGTCGCGAATGGTGCGAGCCAGCCGAAGTTGAGATAGGCCTCGGCGACAAAGGAGAACCCACGGCCCCCTCCCGCCGCCGCTGTGAGAGGCTCGACAGTCCAGATGAACCAGTCCGACGGAGTCCCGCGGGCCACCGACGGATGGACACTCCACGCGAGGTTCGGGAGTACAGCCAGGGCGGCATACAGGTAGCTCGCGCCGCGGTCAAACGGTCTGACGTCGGGGACCAGTTCAATGGTTTCTGCGGTGACACCTAGAGTGCCTCCCATCTCGGCGATCGCACCGAGAACCGGCCCTTCGAGGGATCCGGCGATGCTGGAGTAGACCTCCGGGTTCAGCCGATCCTCGCCGGTCAGCCCGCGGGTGGCCTGGATGAAGGGCACGACCAGGAACAGGGTTCCAAGACCGACCAGGGCGAGGATGGTTCCGCGAATGGGTCTCACCCGCCGACTCCACAGCCACGCGAAGGCAGCACCCGTAGCCAGGGCCGACCCACGGTAGCCGAGGAAGAGTTGGATTGCACACCACAGGCCGACTAGGGAGGCGGGGACAACTCTCGTGGGGAGGCGTCTCTCGGAGCCCGACAGGATGAAGAAGAGGCCTGGAATGGCGGCGTTCGCCAGGATCATTCCAGCAGCTCCGATGCCAGTCGGTAGCACACGTTGGTAGAGCTCGAAGTACCCTCCGGCAACGGCAAGACCGATACTGTCGGCCAACAAGAGTGCCGCGGGCGCCGCCGCCACGCCAGCCAGAAACAGCCCCACGAGACGCGTCGGCTTGGCCATGGGCGTCGGAGAGGGGTGATTACCTCCTTCCGTTGGAGCGGTTGGACGGCGGACACCCAGGAGTGCCCCGAGGTGAAGAGCCCAAAGCGAGAACGAGGTCAGGATAAGCGCCTGGACCACGGTCAAAGGAGACAGGTGTGCCGAGAGTGTGTAGTACCCCTGGCCCCCGAAGGCCCAAAGCAGGGCGAGACCGCCGTTGAAGAGGTAGGCCGCCAATACGAAGATCACATAGGGTGCGAACGTCGACCCTGTGGTCCAGCGCCAGCTTCCGATCGTCCAGCCGAACAGGCCCAGCAGTCCCCATGAGAGCGCGGGCAGTTCCGCGCTCCCATCAACCCCTGCGCGGAGCATCGCCCAGCTAGCGATGGCACCGGCGAGTCCGAGCGCGCAGTGCGCAGCGAGAACAGCTGCGCTCACGGTGTGCGGCTGGGAGGTGCCGGGCCTCCAAGCTCCTCGTCGGAGGGACCTCCAAGCGCGTCTCGTCACAAGCTCTTGCCAGTGGGTGGGCTTTCAGCCATTAGTTTGACTCCGCCTTAGTCGCTGAAGATCAGCCGCGATTGTCGGCCAGGACGGATGTCGGGGCAAACGGGCCCCGGCTTTCGGCGGGATGCCGCGCGACTCCTCCCGGCGATCCCAACTACCAGTTGGAGATGGGAGCCCGGCCGAGAGCAAGCTGGTGCCCTCTTGGCAGAACTATGTCGTTTTCGTGGTCGTTCTCCCGTACAGGGAAGGCAACGATGAGAACTGGACGGCTGAAGGTGCCGGTCGTGCTCTGCGGGGAGCAGCCAGGACAACGCGAGGCGTGGGCACAGCGCGAGCCTCTCTCCCCTCAGCCGCGCTTCCGCCCGATCCAAAGGCAGGAGTACCCCCAACCGCGGGTCACCGGCGCGAGATCGAGGATCATGGCCAGTGCTTTGGCCAGTGGCCCCCGTCCGACTCGCCTCAGAGCCGGGAGATGCGTTTCCAGTGTAAGGAGCGTGCCGTAAGGACGCGTCATGAGGATGTCGAAGCCAAGGTCCGTGAGCACTTGAACCATCCCGGGAACCGAGAACCCGTATTGGTAGAACGCCCCCTGCGGCGGCACATCGAGACGCCCCAGACGTATGAGTAGTCGGTGAAAACCGTTGAGGCAGGGCGTAGACACGGCGATGACTCCCCCCGTCCGCAGGATTCTCTTTGCCTCCAACAGGCAGTCTTGTGGTCCTTCTTGGAAGTGCTCGCAGACTCCCGGTGAGTAGAGGGCATCGTAGGCTCCCTCTGGGATGTGGTGCAGTCGGCGTACGTCGCCTTCAAAGAAAGGGATGTATGGAAACGCCTCCCGCAGGCGCGCCACGATTCTCGGCGCGTAGTCCACCCCCTCCGCGCGGAAGCCGCGCGCATGCATCCCGACAGTGAAATCACCCAACCCACAACCGGCCTCCAGGATACGGGCGCCTGGGGCGAGGAGGGGCAGTAAGGTCCAGCGCAGCTGCCACGCCACGTGTCCTCGTCGTGCACGGTCGTGATACCGAGGGAAGTCGAATTGCTCCCACAGGCCTTCCCAGTAGGTGCTGTCCGTGGCTCTCCCGAAATACTCCAGAACGCCTCCGAAGCGGAGCGGTTCGTATCTGATGCGCTCTCCCTCACAGCTGTCCGAGGTCGTCACGTGGTGCCCTTTCTCACGCGGATTCTCGGTTCACGCGTTCAACCGGCTCACCGTCTATGTCAGGAAAGCCGTAGGCAGCCAGTACATTGCGTGCGCTCTGTCGGATATCGAAGTCCGACCGTGCCAGGCAGCTCCGCGCATCGTCCGGCGAAGGCCGTGGCGCAACGAGCGCGGCCCGAACCTCGTCGGCCCATCGGCCCGGTCCTCTGTCCAGACGTTCGAATCTCACGAGGCCTGGCACTGCGGCCACTTCGGGTGTGACGGAGGCGGAAGCCACGATCGGCAGGCCGGCGGCCTGGGCTTCGATGAGGGAGATCGGCAGGCCTTCCCAGAGTGACGGAAAGAGCAGCAGGTCCATGGCACCCATCAAGAGCCGAGCCACGTCCGCTCGCTCGCCGGTGAACACGCACAGATGCCGGATGCGGAGATCGTCAGCCAGACGCTCAATATCGCCACGCAGAGGGCCTTCACCAACGAGGAGGAACCGCATCCGCGGATCGCGCCGGGCGAGCAGGTTCGCAACACGCAGGAAGAACCTCTGGTTCTTGACCGCATGGAACCGGCCGACGTGCCCAACGACCGTCGCGTCGGCGGGAAGCTGCAGGCCACGCCGCACTTCGTCTCGCCGAACAAGCCGGGAGAAGGGGCTGAGGTCGATGCCAGTGTGGATGACACGGAAACGGGAATCGCGAGCCCACCCATCGCCGAACAACGCCTCCGCGGACGATGCTGACACACCGATTCCGGCCGTCGCGTGCCGTGATATGAGTCGACGGCTGAGAGCTCGATACAAGAGTCGGCCGGGTGTGGAGCGGTGACCATCAACCGTCGTGTGGCTGTGAGCGACCCGTACTGGTACGCCCGCCCGATTGGCCATCCACAAGAGCCAACCTGAGGCGCCATGCACGTGTGAGTGCACAATCCGGGGTGCCAGCTCTCGCAGCATCGCCGAGAACCGGCGCGGAAAGCTCAGGACCGGACGGAGTGAACACGGCCTGGTGCTCACGCCGGCCGATGCGGCCGCCTCCACCAGGGAGCCGGGGCCGGAGCCGAGAGTGCTGACGATGGACTGGATGCCCAGCGCTCCAGTCTCCCCGAAGAGCGACATGAGCCACATCTCGACGCCCCCGGGCTTGAGTGTTCCGATGACGTGAAGCACGGTTAGTGGTCGCTCTTTCGTGACTCGCGCGCCTCCGACAGCACCTCTCATCGCATCAGGAGCTTAGCGGTCCCTGGGCGCACATACAAGAAAGCGAAGGACAGAAGACATAGAGTGACCACGCCGAGCGCCTCGGGTGCCTCGCGGGTATCGAGACGCGAATCGAGGAAACCTCAGGGGGCCCTGCGGCCAGCGATGTGTTGACTCAAGCCGGCGACCACTCCAAGCTCGCCCGTAGAGCGGGATGGAAGCCTGTGATCCCCCTCGACAAGAGCCCAAGCGACCTGCTCAGCGCGTTTGCGTAGACCCTGTCACTCCTCCCGGCCGATTCTCGGTGTAGCGACCGCGGCACCTGTGGAGTACAGGCTCGTGTCCACGTTGAGCGGGTACGTCGGCGACGCCGTCGAGGAGTAGAGCAGGGCCCCGTTCTTGCGGTACTTCACCACTCCGCCCTCGATGGCCACTCGCAGGCGGTCACCCACTGCGTACGTCCCGCCCGCGCCTCGGTAGACCCCGTTCTCGAAGAGCAGCAACTGGCCCGTCGCCGCGTAGGTGTAGACCGCGTACTCGATGTCGGCGTAGCCCTGGTCCGTGTCTCCATTCCCCAGTCCGAACATCAGGTAGCTGGACGTGGCCGACACCTCGAACTCGACGTACCCGTCTCCTGACAGGGTCTGTGTCGAGACCGCTCCCGCATTCCAGCCGATGCCGCTCGGGCGCTCCAGCGTGCCGCCGTTGTCGCCCACGCCTACGAGGTTCGCCCACTGGACCGCCTCCTCCACGATCGGCACGCTGGAGACGTTCCCGCTCAGGCGGGCACCCTCAATCCGGCCCTCGTACACGCTGGCGTCGATCACCAGCGGGTACTGCGCCGGCACGGTCGAGGAGTACAGAAGGCCCCCGTTCTTCCAGTACGAGACCTGGCTGTCGTCGACCGACACCTCGAGGGTGTCGCCCACCGTGTACGCCCCGAACGCCCCGCGGAAGACTCCCCCTTCATACACCAGGAGGTGACCGCTGCCGGCGTAGGTATAGATCGCGTGGTCGATGTCCGCGTAGCTGCCGTCGCTGTCCCCGTGGCTCAGCCCGAACATCGCATAGGTCCCGGCGTCCGCGACTACGTACTCCGCGGACCCGCTGCCCGAGGCGATCCTCCGGCTGGAGATCGCTCCCGCCGTCCAGCCGCCCGCCTCGACCCGCACCAGGGCGTCACCCTGTGCTTCCAGCCCCGTGAGGTGTGTCCACGTGACGACCTCCCGCAGGTCGCCGCCCATCCGCGCGTCCGCCAGAACCGCATCCGATGAGTACAGACTCGTGTCCGTCAGGAGAGGGTAAGTCGGCGGCGCCGAGGAGGTGTACAGAGGGACTCCGTCCACCGAGTAGACCACCACTCCGCCTTCGACGGCCACGCGCAACACGTCGCCCACCTGGTACGCCCCCAGGGTGGCCTGGTATGACCCCTGCTCGTAGACCAGCACCTGTCCCGTCGGCGGGTAGGTGTAGATGGCGTAGTCGATGTCGGCCCAGCCCTGGTCCGTGTCCCCGTGGCTCAGGCCAAACATGATGTAGCTGCCGGGGTCCGACACCCGGTACTCGGCGTAGCCGTCACCGGAGATGAGCTCCTGGGCCGAAGAGGCTCCCGCGATCCAGCCCACTCCATTCTCGCGGCGCAGGGTGGAACCCTCCGTCGTGACACGGACCGCGTTGCGCCAGAGGATGTCCGTCGACGCCATGGTGGTCCGCTGATCGAGCGTCCCCGCCAGGTGCGCGTCGAACACCTCGCCACCGCTTGAGTAGAGGCTCGTGTCCACCAGAAGGGGATAGGTGGGCACCTCTCCCGAGGTGTAGAGCAGCTCGTCGTTCCGCCGATACGTCACAAACCCGCCCTCGACGCTCACCCGCAAGCGGTCGTCCACGGCGTAGGTCCCGACCACGCCCCGGTAGACGCCCTTCTCGAACACCATGAGCTGGCCAGTGGCCGGGTACGTGTAGATGGCGTGGTCGATGTCAGAGTAACTGCCGTCCGTGTCCTCGTGGCTGAGCCCGAACATCGCGTAACCCGTCGAGGCCGTCACCTGGCACTCGGCATATCCGTCCCCCGACACCAGGACCTTGTCCGACACCGCCCCCGCGTCCCAACCGACCCCCGTGGGGCGGCGAAGAGTCGTCCCCACCACCTCCGTCCCGATCAGACGCTCCCACGCAACAGGATCAGCGATGAGATCGAACAGCGCGGTCACCGACTTCGGTCCGTCCACCGTCAACGGGCAATCCGGCGCCATGCCGCTGCACGCGCCACCCCAGCCCGCAAACGTCGAGCCTGGACCTGCGACTGCGGTCAAGGTCACAGGGGTGCCGGATGGATAGTCCTCTGAGCAGTCCTGGCCGCAGTCAATCCCCACAGGAGACGAGACGACGGAACCCACCCCGGGACCCTCTCGCGACACGAGAAGCGGAAACAGGAGCGAGCTGATCGCGAAGGTCCCATCGCTCGAGTCTTCGGTCTCGCAGGCGCCGCTCACTTCGCTGCACACGGTGACCCTGTAGCCGGAGGCCGGGTTGTTGGGTACCGTCCAGTCGTAGGACGTCGCGGTGCGGTCGATGCTGCTGGCGATGGGCCAGGTGAGCGTCCCGTCGGAGTACGTCAGAGTGATGGACGCACTCGGGTCCAGGTCGAAAGAGCTCCACGTAACCGCGTGAACCGAGCCACCGAGCCATGTCTCTCCCCCGCTCGGAGATGTGACCGTCACCGCCGGACTTCGGGTTCGCCAGTTGGCGACCGTGATCCGTGTGTTGTTCAGGCTCTTCGCGTTGTCCGCGGAATCCGGTTCGGTGTCGCTGATCCCCGTGGTCTTCCCACCGTAGAAGACGGTCGGGTTCGAGAAGTGAGAGACGCGTGGGCAGCCGCCCGGACAGTCGTAGGCCATGACGGTACGGAAGGCCTCGTCCGGGTCTTTGTAGCCGTAGGAGTAGTCGTAGGCCCCGGCTCCCACCGGATCGACTCGGGCGTGGTTGAGGCCCTGGTTGTGGCCGATCTCGTGCCCGAAGCTGTAGTAGCCGGTGGCGCAGGTGCGATCGACCACGCTGAAGGCATGAGACTCGAAGCCGGGGTTGTTGCCCGACATGAGCCACGCGACCCCGCAGGCGCCCGCGGACGTGTATCCCTCCCCGAAGAGGGAGACCATGTCCGCCTTGTACGTCTCGCGCAGGGTGTGAACGTTGTCGATGACACCGTCGGTGTCCGTCAGGCGCTCCAGGTCAGTGCCGATGTCCGACTCGGTCAGGCTCACTTCAGCGGCATGAACCAGGCGGACTCTCTGAACGATGCTGCTGTTGCCGTAGGCCGTGTTCGTCTCGGAGATGGCGAGGTTGATCAGCGACAGCATGGCGGAGGTCCCACCCTGCGCCACCCGTGCCGCGGGCGTGTAGACCACCATGACATCGATGAGAGAGCCGTCGTCGAGCGCAGCCTCGGGCTCCAGATCCACCTCGGTGGTGAAGTCGCCTGGAATCTCGAGGGCGCAGTCGTACGCTTCGGGGAACTGGTGGTAGTCCATCTCCTGGACGACCTGGCCGGTGCCGACCCAGCTGATCCTGTAGTTGCCGGCCTTGCCGTTGATGGTCCCGGAGACGATTCCGTCGTACACGACGATCTCGACCGAGCTCAACGGGTCGTCGACGAGCCGCCCCGACACAGACAGGCCTCTGCCCAGCCGCTCGGCCCGGGCTACCCGGGCGGACAGGACGGTGTCGTCGAAGATGTTCAGCCTGAGGGTGTGGCCGAGACGGGGCAGCGCAGAGACCCCGTCGGCTCCGGGGAGAGCCTGGAAGTCGACGGCGACCGGCCGCGCCCGCACAACACCCAGCGCGACCGGGGCGAAGGCGTCTGCCCCCGCCGGGCGCGGCGCGAACAGGTCCGGCTCGTCGGCGGCCGACGCCAGGGCCGGCAGGCATGCGAGCACGATTACGCCGAGGGCCAACGAACGCCGCATCTTCATCACCCCCCCTGGCTTCCCGCCCACGGCTAATTGTGAATCCTCCCGCTGGACATCGCCGTGCGCCCGGACACAACGCGTGCCTCGAGAGCCGGCTGAGCGGCCGGTTGATGGACTTCAAGCAGCCTAGCCTCACTGGCTTTGCAAGAGTCGTGCCGGCGATGCCGCGCGCCAACGCCCCTCGGGGCCGGCTGCGGAGGAGGTCAGGCAGGGATGAAGGACAGGCTTCGACGGCGATGGCGGTCACTGAGATACGGCGCGGGGAGTCAGGAGCGGACGGTGCGCCTCCCATCGAGCGTCGCCCCAGCGTCGGCCGGCGGCTTCTCGCCATACTTGCCACCGTAGTAGTGACCGTAGTAGTGGCCGTAGTAGTACGCGTGTTTCTCGACCTGGGCGCGGTTCAGGAGAACACCCAGGATCCGCGCCCCGGTGGCGTCGACGCGTTCGAGTGTGTGGAGCACTGCCTTGCGAGGCACCATCTCGGCCCCGACGACGAGCACAACGCCATCGGAGAGCGGAGAAATGATGAGCGGCTCGGCCACGGCTCCGACCGGTGGAGTGTCGACGATGATCCACTCGTAGTACCGGCGCAGATCGTCGAGCAGCCCCCCCACGGCGCGGTCTGTCATGAGGTCGGCGGGGCTGGGGACGTGGGTGCCGCTCGAGAGGTACGCGAGAGACGTGCCCTTCAACGTCGGCTGGATGGCTTCGGAAGGGGCGACTTTGCCGACGAGGAGATCCGAGAGACCGGGGTTGCGTTTGCCGCTCACCAGCTTGTGGGTCTTGGGCTTGCGGAGGTCGGCGTCGATGAGGAGCGTCCGTCCTTCGCGGGCGGCGAGGGTGAGGGCGAGGTTGGTTGCGGTCAGGCTCTTGCCCTCGCCGGGGGCGGTGGAGGTCACGACAACCACCCGTGAGCCCGGGTCACTCCAGGAGTAGCCGAGCGCGGTGCGGACCACGCGGTAGCCCTCCTGGAACCTCGGGTCGATGTCCTTGTTCAGGACGACGAGGTCAGCGTCAACCTTGCCGCTCGCTTCCGGGACGACACCGAGGAGGGGGACGCCGAGGTGGTGCTTGACGTCGTCGGGGGTCTTGAGGGTGTTGTCGAGGTAGTCGAGGAAGAAGCCGACGCCCACGCCGAGGAAAGCGCCGAGCAGGATGCCCAGCGCGATGTCACGCACCTTGCGGGGACGCACGGGCTTCTCCGGAACCACCGCCTGGTCCACCACCCGGATGTTGGTGCTCTTGAGCTCGGAGGCGACATCGGTTTCCTTGGCGCGGTCAAGGAGGCTGTCGAGGACGCGCTCGGCCGCCTCCACCTCGCGCTTGCGCGAATCGTGGGCGACGGCACGAACACCGAGATCGAGGGCTTCCTTCTTGGCGGCTTCGAGGGCCGCAGAGACGCTCGCCTCCTGGGCGGCGGCGGCCTTGTAGTCGTTCTCGGCGGCACGGATGGTGCGTTCGGCCTCGCCACGGATCTTGGTGCGCGTGTCCCGGATCTGGTTCCGGACCTTGACGACCTCCGGGTGCTGCTCGAGGTAGCGTTCGAGAAGCTGGGCCTCCTGGCGCTCGAGGCTCGCGAGCTCGATCCGGAGCGACTGGACGAACGGGCTGCGGATCACCTCGGGGAGCTCCTCGGGGTTCGCGGCCGAGGACATCTGGCGCCAGAGGGCCTCCTTCTGCAGGCGCTCGGTCTTCCTTTCGTTGAGCGCGCTGCCCAGCTCCTTGAGGCGCTGCTCCAGGAGGGTGCGGCGCTCGTCGATGTTGACGAGGCCCTCCTGGCGCTTGAGCGCCTGGAGCTGGCGGTCGAGAGTCCTCGACCTTCGCCCGCTGGTCGGCGATCTGGGTGCCGAGCCACTGGCCCGCCTCCGAGGAGGTCTGGAACCTGAGGTCCAGGCTCTGCTTGATGTAGAGGCTGGCCAGCGTGTTGGCCCCCCTGGCCGCGAGCTCGGGGCGGAAGGAGGCGAAGCTCACGTTGACGAGGCGGCTGTTGCGAACCGGCCTGACGGCAAGGTGCTCGAGGAAGCGGTCGATCTCGTGCTCGAGCTCCCGGACCTCTCCCGGGGGCTGGGCGAGGAGAGCGTCGATCTGTCTCGGCGTCTCGCGGCCCGCCGTACTCGGGGTCGTTCAGGAGGTTGAGCGTCTCGATCGACGAGACGCGCGAGCGACCGGCTCTGCAGCAGCTTGTACTGGGTCTGGTAGTAGTCGTCCTGGCCCGCGTCGACGCGCGAGATCTCCTTGAAGTCCAGGACGTTGGGGTCGGTCCGCTCGATGAGAAGCTGAGCGGTGCCCTCGTAGACGGGCCGCATGAGAAGCGTCCGCAATGTCGCCAGGGCCACGACCGCCACGAAGACGCTGAGAGACGACACGGCGGCGTCTGAGCAGGACGTGGATGTAGTCCCAGAGGTGCGTGTCCTCGGGGGGCCCGGGGTCGTAGGGCTCGGTTTCGTGATCGGTCATGTCTCCTGTTGCGGCTCCAGCGCGGCCCGCGGGGGACGGCCCGGCCTGACTCCCTGTCGTTGTCTGGCGCAAGCGTCAGCGGGTCAGGAGCTTACGTCATACAGGAAAGTGTAGCAGGGGCACGAGTACCGGTCCAACGGGGGTGCGGGGCTCGTGGGAGGTCAGCCGGGAGGGAGGCCAAACCTCGATGCAACGGCGGGAGAGCTGGATGAACGACCCGTGAGTGCGCTGAACCGCTCTCAGAAGAGGCGGCGCCGGACGACCAGGGTCTCGCCGGGCTGGACGTCGTCGTCCTTCTTGATGCCGTCCTCGCGGGTCTCCCCGTCCTCCTCGCGAACGATCTTGAGGCGGCCGTCCGAGCCCTCGGGCGTGAGGCCCCCCGCCACGGAGATGAGCTGGCGCGCGCTCATGCCCGGGAACCAGGGGTAGGCGCCGGGCTGCCTGACCTCGCCGGTGACGAAGACCTTCGGGGCCTGGGGGACGAAGACGGTGTCCTTCGGCCTCAAGGCGATGTTCTTCTCGAGGGCGCCGGCCTGGATGTCGCGCACGTTGATGCGGAAGACGTCGGCGTTGGGGGTCTCGGGGTCGTCGGAGCCCTCCTCCGCCGCCACCTCGAAGGGCAGCACCGGACCGGTGACGTCGCTCCCGGGACGCGGACGGACCACCACGACCTCGGCGCCCGCGTTCACGGTCATGGGGCCCGCCTTGGCCAGGACCTCCACCAGGCTCATGCTCTTCCCGGCGAAGGGGTAGCTGCCTGGACGCGAGACCTCGCCGACCACGAAGATGGTCTTGGAGCGGTACTCCTCCACGACCACCGTCACCTGGGGGTTGCGGATGTAGCCCTGGGACAGCAGCGTCCCGATTCTCCGCTCGAGCTCGAGCGGCGTCATGTTCGCGGCCTTGACGGTGCCGATGAGCGGGAACATGAACGTCCCGTCCGCCTGGACCAGCACCGTCTGGGTGAGGTCCTGGTGGCCGTAGACGGTGACGCGGAGGATGTCCTCGGGGCCGATCTCGTACTCGGTGACGGCGGTGGGCGCCGACGGGGCCGACGGCGCGGCAGGATCTTGAGGCGTCGGCGCGGCTACGAGGGACGGGGTCAAGGCGAGCAGTGCGGGGACGAGGAGTGAGGAACGCATGAGATGAGGATACTCCCAACGGCGGATTCGTCGCCCGGCGCTCACGCTGACAGGCTCGGTGTATGACGGGGTGAAACACGAAGGCCCGTCGAAAACGCCCGACGGGCCTCGCGACTCACGGCGGTGCGACTAGCGGCTTTCGCTCGCCACGCCGTCGTCGTCGTTGGTGGCGAAGTAGATGATGGTGCCGATGCCCGCCGCGCCGATCCCGGTGAGGACCCACGCGGTGGTGCCGAAGCCACCGCCGGTGCTGGGCGGAAGGACAGCCGCACCAGCCACGCTCTCGTCGAAGATCGCCTTGACCACGCCGCCCGCGGCCACCTGGGCGGCCTGGCTGCGCGCCAGAGCCGCGCTGGCGGCGTCATTGAGAGCCACCGTGTACTGCCCGGGCTGGACGTTCTCGAACACGAACTTGCCGCCGACGACGGGGACGGTGGCGACCACGTTCCCGGAGGCGTCGAGGAGAACGGCGTTCGCGGCCGACGCGGCGCCGGACGGCACGTCACCCCAGACCGTGTTGGGGGAGTAGTCCTGTGCGATGAGGGGCACTCCGGCCAGCGCGATGCCAGCAACGAGAATCCAGGAAAGCGCTCTGCGAAGCATCATGGTCTCCAATCCGGACGGCGGGCTCCCAAGTTCCTCATATCATAGGACCTTTCCAGCTCCTGTCAACCTGAGAGTCGCACAAAAGAGTCGCCCGAACCGGCCCGATCCGCTTTCTGGTGACGAAGAGAACGGTCGAGATCAGGGCGTGAACTCGCCCTGGAGGCCATACTGCCACCGGCTGTAGTCGAAGCCGGGGACGTTGCTGCCGCGGGTGGTGTGCAGGGCGGTCACGCCCAGGCGGGCGTTGCGTCCCAGGCGCCGCAGGAGGCTGCCTCCGAAGGCCCGGACCCGGTCCTCCCGCAGGGTCTCCACGCCGTCGAGGATGAGGGGCACCTGGTACTCGGCATTCTGCCAGCCCGCGCTCACGCGACCGATGAAGCGCAGCGGCAGGTCGAACTCCAGGGTGAACTGCCACCCTCCGTAGACGTAGGTGTTGCGGACGAGCTCGTCGTCGACGAAGCCGATGCTTCCCGAGTAGTAGACGTCGCGGGTGAAGTCGGCCCCGAGGCGGAGGCGCTGCTGGAGGAAGGGCACGAGGAGCGCGCCGCGGACGGCGGGTCCGGTGTAGGGCGCGACGCTGCCCGCGCTGCGGGCGGGGATGTCTCGCAGACCCACTAGGAGCAGGCCGCTCAGCACCGCCTTCTGCCCGAACTCGAACCCCCCCATGTAGCGGTAGGACCTCGTGGTGGCGCGAGACGGCTCCGAGAAGCGGAAGGTGTCCTCGATGCGCTCGGCGGTCACGAGCAGGGTGGTGAGAGGCGTGATCGCGTAGCGGAAACGGCCCTGGTACGAGACGCTGTCACGGTCGAGGAGGAGCTTGATCTGCTCGTCGGCGGCGGTCGCCGGGAGGTAGCGGAACCGCCGGCCCTCGGCCCCGAAGTCGATGCCGAAGATCCGCGTGAGCTGATACTGCACCCCCCCGCTCACCCAGTCCTCGCTGCGCTCGATGCGGCTGTCGATGTCGGGGGTGTAGCGCTGCTCGGGCATTGAAGTGCCCGCCGCCGGCAAAGAGGGTGAAGCGGCTGACGTCGATCTCGGCGCGGATCTCGCCGCCGGGGTACAGCGCCCGCGGCTCGAGGGCGTTGGAGAAGAAGGTGTAGTCGAGCCAGCCGTCGCCGCGCACGCGGAAGCGGCGGCCCACCGGGACGTAGGCCTTGATCCCCCCCCGCAGGACCACCTCGGTCTCCTCGGACCCCGCGCCCGGGGTGAGGAAGGGGTTGGTGTCGACGCCGGCGTTGCGGACCTGGACGAGGGGCGTCAGGCGGAAGGGGCCGAGGCGCCAGAGGCCTTCCTTCTCCCGCTCGCTGATGGGGCGACCGTACTGGGCGAGGGCGGGGGTGGCCAGGACGACGAGGAGGGCGGCGAGCGACGGGAGGCGGAGGTTTCTTGCGAGGGCGTCCACGGCGCCGAGTATAAGGGCGCTTCTACTTGCGGCGGTGGGTCCGCTTGCCGGCCATGGGATCGGTCCAGAGGCGGAAGCCGCCGGCGAAGGCGTTCTTGTTGGAGCCCAGGCGCACCACATCGGGGACCTCCTTGAGCTGCTTCGCGTTGCCGCCCCCGATGACGACCTCGTCCACCTGGAGGGCCGCGTAGAGGTCCATCACGATCTCGTCGACCAGCTTCCGCCAGCGCTTCTTGCCCAGGCGGTCCTGAGCTTTCTTGCCGAGGTGCTCCTCGTAGGTCTTGCCGTCCTTGTAGGGGAGGTGCGCGATCTCCAGGGGCTGGACGAGGCCCTCGAGGACGAGGGCGGCCCCGAGGCCGGTCCCGAGCCCCAGGAAGAGCATGCGCCCGCCCTCGTAGCTCCCCAGCGCCTGCATGGCGGCGTCGTTGATGATGCGGACGGGCTTGCCGAAGGCGCGGCGGTAGTTGTAGCGGACCCAGCCCTCGCCCAGGTTCTTGGGCTCCTTGGCGGGGTGGCCGTCCTTCACCACGCCGGGGTAGCCGATGGTGACGGCCTCGAACATCCAGTCGGGGATGGTCTCCTTGATCCCCGCCACCATGTCCCTGGGCGTGAGCTGCGGTCCCGAGGGGACCTTCCGTGCCGCCTTGTGCCCGGTGGCCAGGAGCTTGACGTTGTTCCCGCCGACGTCCACCACGAGGATCTTCACTGCTGCCTCCCGGGGGCAGAAGCTAACACGGATTGCGCAGGGGGTCAGGTCGTGAATGTTGAATTGCGTCCTCGCGGGAGGACACGGGTTGGGGCTGACGGCAGGACTCCTCCCGTGATGACCGGACGACGATGACTCGCTTCGGGGGCGCCGCGCTCAGTCCTCCTCGTCTGTGGACCAGAGGTCGTGGGCGCCGAACTCCGGGCAGCACGAGCCGCACTGGCCGTAGCAGTCCTCGCACAGGCGCCGGTCGGCGAGGCCGAAGGCTCCGTACACGCCGCAGGTGTCGCAGCGGAGGGTCTGGTCGAGCGACAGGGGTCTCGACTTGCGACGGCGGCCGCGGGCCTTCCGGGGAGGACGTCCGCCGGGGCTCGCGCTTCAGGACCGCGCTCCCACCCCCACCGGGCAGGCGACGCCGGTGCCGCCGAGGCCGCAGTAGCCGTGGGGGTTCTTGGCCAGGTACTGCTGGTGGTAGTCCTCGGCGTAGTAGTACTCGGGGGCCTCGCGGATCTCGGTGGTGATGGCGCCGTGGCCCTGGGCGTCGAGGGCCTTCTGGTAGGCGTCACGGGAGGCCACGGCCTTCTGCTGCTGGTCCTCACCGTAGGTGTAGAGAGCCGAGCGGTAGGTGGTGCCCACGTCGTTGCCCTGCCGCATCCCCTGCGTGGGGTCGTGGCCCTCCCAGAAGACGCGGAGGAGATCCTCGTAGCTCACGCGCCGCGGATCGAAGGCGACGCGCACGACCTCGGCGTGGCCGGTGAGGCCGGTGCAGGTCTCCTCGTAGGTGGGGTTGGGGGTGTGGCCCCCGGCGTAGCCGACGCTCGTGGACACGACCCCCGGGGTCTGCCAGAAGAGGCGCTCCGCGCCCCAGAAGCAGCCCATGCCAAAGAGAGCCAGCTCGGTGCCCTCGGGGAAAGGGGGCTCGAGGGGGGCGCCGCTCACGAAGTGGGCCTCGGGGACGGGCATCTTCTCCGCGCGGCCGGGCAGGGCCTGCTCGGGCGTGGGGATCGCGAGCTTGTGTTTCGAGAAGAGCATGTGGGAGGCCTCCTGGGAACAGGATGCCATGGAATGGAGCGGGGGGCTCTCGGACCCGCCGGGGCTTCCCCGTGGAATATACTCCGTCGGCTCTCCCAGGAAGGATGCCGGGCCGGAAATGACGAAGGACGAAGCTGACGACATCAAGCGCTACTTCGGCGTGATCGCGGAGAACCTGGACTCGAAGATCCAGGCGGTGGCCGAGGGTGTGACCCACAACGGCGAGAAGCTCGAGCAGCTGGGAGGGAAGGTCGATCGAGTTGAGAGCCGTCTCGATCGGGTCGAGGTTCGGCTCGAGCAGGTCGACGCCCGGTTCAAGCACCTCGAGGGAGAGATGCGCCAGGGCTTCAGTGAGCTCGGGAAACGGCTGGAGTCGAGGCAGCCGCACTGAGGCTGATCGGAGCGGCCTGACCGGCGTCAGACCTCTTCGCGGAGGCGCCTCCAGAGGTGCCGGCTCTGCACCGAGAGACGGCCCACGGCTTCCTCGACCTCGCCCTTGATGGTGGGCCAGTCCTCGTGCATCTCCGCCAGGGAGGTGATGTCCCACGCGTCCCTGGGGCCACCGGCGTGGAGCTTCAGGAGGACGAGGCCGGCCGGGCGCGCCACCGGGAGCTCGATGTCGCCGAGAGACCGGGTCTCCGCCGTTTCCAGGACCTCCTTCTGCCACTTGTCGCGGCCGACGACCACGTCGACGATGCTGGCGCCCTTCCCGGTGAGGCGCACGCTGCCGGCCAGGGGGTCGTCGAAGTCGCCTTCCAGGATGCGGAGACTCACGCCTTGTGCGCTGAGTGGCTCCCAGAGCGCGGCCTCGAGCACGCGGGCGTCGACGGTCAGAAGATCGACGTCGGCGGTGGCGCGGCTGACACCGTGCACGGCCATGGCGACGGCACCGATGAGCGCGTGGTCGATTCTCTCGCGGCGCAGGATGGAGACGACTTCGGCGAGGAGGCTCACTCCAGGATCCCCTGCATGACGCGGGAAGGGCGCCGGCCAGCCTGGCCGGCGCGCTCGAGGCGCAGACGGGCCTCCGTGATGTCCACCCCGTGGGCGTGGGCGTAGGCCTCGGCCGCCGCCCGCCCCAGGGCCAGGGCCTCGTCGACGCGCTCGGCCGGGGTCATGCGACGAAGCCGCTCGATGTCGTCGCGGCGGAGCCTCTGCGCGACGGTGGACATGGAGGGAGTATAGACCTGAGGACGGGGCCGGCGTGTGTGGCTTCTGGACGCTCGCACAGACTCAGGGAGTCTCCGAGAGGCTCCGCTGCTGCTCGACGACGTGGGTCATCACCTTGCGGAAGGTGTCGGTCCAGACGAGGTCGCGGTGGGAGGCGAGCCAGGCCAGCACCTCCCGGTGGGCCTCGCGGGAGACCGGGATGTGATCGCCGCCGATCCCGTGGAACATGAAGACGGCGAGGCCGCCGGCGTTCACTGCCTTCTCCACGAAGGCGATCATCTCCGCGCCGCTCACGCTCTCCACCGCCCAGCTGGGGACGAGGAAGGGGTCCAGTTGGTGGACGTTCTCGACGATGGCGTCGTCGCCGATCCGGGCGGCGAGGAAGAGGGGGCGCAGGGCGTCGACGTAGGACTCGCCGCCAGCGGTGGTCTCGGCGCAGTTGTAGGCGAAGGTGCGGACGCTCTGGCCGTCGAGGGCGTGGAGGAGGGTGTTCATCACCGCCGCCTCGTCGCGGATGCGGTCGAGGGAGTAGCTCTCGAGGGCGTAGTCGTCGCTCACCCAGTTGCGGTCGCCCCCGCGTGTCCTCGATGGAGGACGCCATTCAACATTCACGACCTGACCCCTTATTCGTAGCGGAGGGCTTCGACGGGGTCGAGGCGGGCGGCGCGGAGCGCGGGGTAGATGCCGAAGCCGAGGCCGACGCCGGCGGAGACGCCGACGGAGAGGACGATCGAGCTCAGAGTGACGATGGTGGTCCAGCCGGCGTAGGCGGCGACGCCCTGGGCGATGGCCACGCCCATGGCGATCCCGAGGAGACCGCCGGTCACGGTGACGGTGAAGGCCTCCATGACGAACTGGTTGCGGATGTCGGCCTGGCGGGCGCCCATGGCCCGGCGCACGCCGATCTCCCGGGTGCGCTCGAGGACGGTGGCGAGCATGATGTTCATGATCCCGATCCCGCCCACGAGGAGGGAGATGCCGGCGATGGCGCCCATGACGATGTCGAAGAGGCGCTGGGTGCGCCGGCTCTGCTCGAGGAGCGCCTCGGGCACGGTGATGGTGTAGTCGGCCGCCCCGCCGTGGAGGCGGTCGAGGAGGGTGGCTACCACCGCCGCCGACTCCTGGACCGGGGTGCCCGGCGACATGGAGACCACGAGCTCGTCGAGGGGGCTCTTGAGGGCGGCGCGGTCGAAGCGCCGCTCGGCGGTGGTGACGGGGAGGTAGACGTCGTTGGCGGTGCCCTCGAGGGCCACCCCCTGGACCTCGCGCTTGCCGTCGCCGGGGGCGAGGACGCCGACCACGGTGAGCCACTGGTCGTTCACCTTGAGGGGACGGCCGAGGGCGGGCTCGAACCCGAAGAGCTCGCGGCGGACCTGGTCGCCGATGACGCAGACCGGGGCGTAGGTGTCCTCGTCGCGCCGGTCGAAGAAGCGGCCCTCACGCAGCGTCACCTTCACCAGCGCCGGGTAGTCGTGGGAGACCCCCACCACCCGCGGCCTGGCCCGCCCCGTGGGCGAGAGGACCTTCCAGGGCTCGATCTCGATCTTCGCCACCACCCGCTCGACCCCGGGCACGGCGTCGCGGATGGCCCGCGCGTCGCGGCCGGCGAGCCCCGCGCTCTTGCGCCGGATCTCCTGGAGCTCGTTCTCGCGGTCGAAGCGCTTGTCCTCGATCACGATGTTCCTGAGGCCCATGGCGTCGATGATCTCCAGGGCTTGTTGCTCCGCTCCCGCACCGATCGAGAGCATGGCGATCACCGCGCCCACCCCGAAGATGATGCCGAGCATGGCGAGAAACGACCGCAGCGCGTGGTGGCGTAGGCTCTCGAGGCCGGAGGCGAAGGCCTCGCGGGGGTCGATCACCGCCCCGCCTCCCCGCCCGGGGCCGAACGCTCCTCGTCCTCGCCACCGAAGACGCGAGCGGCCTTCTCCGAGGGGTCGCGCAGCGCGATGCGGTCCCCCGCCGCGAGGCCGCCCTCGACCACCACTCGCGAGATGCTCTGGCGTCCCACCGTCACCGGCACCGGCACGAAGCGGCCACCCTCGCGGCGGTAGGCAACCCGCTCGCCGTCCTTCTCGAACAGCGCCCCGCGGGGGATGGCCAGGACGTCGTCGATCTCCTCGAGGCGGATCGTCGCCCGCACGCGCTGGCCGGGCTTCATGGTCGAGGGGTCGGTCCTCGCCAGCGCGAGCGTGACCTCGAAGTAGCGCACCGGCGACCCGCGGCCCCGGGTCTTGGCCAGGGGCTCGACCCGCGCCACCTTTGCCTCGTGCACCGCGCCGGGCTGGCCCTCGATGGCGACCGTGGCCTCGAGCCCGGGCGCAAGGCCCGCCCCGTCGGCCTCGAGGACGAAGACCTGCGCCTCGAGCTCGGAGAGCTCCGGGATCTCGGCGATCTTCTGGCCCGGCCAGACGGTGTCGCCCACGAACGTGGTCTCGCCCCGCCAGTTCCGGTCGAGGACGAGGATCCCGTCGTGGGGAGCGGTGATGCGGAGGGAGCGCAGGCTCTTCTCGGCGATGTCGAGCTTGATCCGGGCCTTGCCCGCGTCGATGCGGCCCAGCTGCCTCTCCGCGGCCGAGAGCTCGCCGCCGGTCTCGAGCCGCTTCCCCGCCACCTCGGCGCGGGCCGCGTAGAGCTTCTTGTCGATCTGCGACTCGATGATCTCGTGCCGGCCGAAGATGAAATCGTCGGTGAGCTCGAAGGTCTCGGCGCGGTCGAGCTCCTCCCGGGCCACGTCACGGTCCAAGGTGTGGGAGCGCGCGTTCTTGTGGGCGTCGGCCTCGGCCTGGGCGATCCGGGCCTCGGCGGCGGCGAGGTCGTCGAGGCCGTCCGCCTCCTCCTTCCGGGCGTCGTAGGGATCGAACCCCGCCACGGGGTCGCCGGCCGCGACGACCGTGCCGTCCCGGGCGAGGAAGGCGATCTTCTGGGGACGGCCCGCCTCCACCGGGGCGAGGATGGGGGTGGCCTTCACCGCCTTGAGCGTGCCGCTGCCCTCGACCTCGCGCACGAAGCGGCCGGGGCGGACCTCGAAGGTGGCGACGTCCTCGGGGTCGAGGGAGCGGATGAGGCCGGCGCCAGAGAGGACGGCCGCGAGGACCACGGCGGCGAAGGCGAGCCAGCGGGCCTTGCCGCTCACCAGGCGTCGCGCGTCGAGCCTCACCCCGTGGCCCCCGGGGCGCCCCCGCCCTCCGGGGACGGAGCGGCGAGGTCGACCGCGCTCACGGTGTCGCCCTCCTCGAGGCCGGAGAGCACCTCGACCATCTTCGGGTTGCTGCGTCCGAGCTCGACCGGGGCCTCGCGCCAGCCGAGACCGCGCTTCGTCCAGACCACGGGACCGTCGTCGCGGAGGAAGACGGCCGCGCGCGGCACGAGGAGGAGGCCGGCGATGCGGGCGGTCTCGACCTCGCCCCGGAAGCGCATGGCCGGGCGCATGAATGTGGGGTCGGTCCTCTCGAGGGCGATCTCCACGCGGAAGCCCTTGAGGGGGGTGCGCCAGGAGCGGCGCTGGACGGTGCGGCCGATCCGGGCCACCCTCCCCTCGAGGTCGAAGTCGGGCCGGGCCTCGAGCCGCACGGTCACCGGCTGGCCTTCCTCCACCGGGCCGCCGTCGGCCTCGTCCACGAAGCCGTCCCCCTTCATCTCGGCGAGGTCGGGGATGGCGAGGAGGCTCTCGCCGTACCACACCGAGTCGCCCACCTTCTTCTTCTCGTCGTTCCAGCTCGTGCGGTAGACGACGATCCCGTCCTGGGGGGCCTTGACCGTCATCTTCTCGATGTTCGTCTCCAGGGCCTCCACGCGGCCCTCGGCCCGGTCACGCTGCCCCACGAGGGAGCGGAGCTCGGAGCCCACCAGGGCCTCGGTGGTCTCGATCTCGGCCGTCAGGTTCTCGAGATCGCGCTCGCAGCCCTTCATCTCCAGCAACGCCTTCTCCCGCTCCACCTTCGTCTGCAGCACGGGGGGAAGCTCGGTGTCGAGCTTCGCCTTCTCGAGGGCGGCCCGGGCCCGGGCGATCTGCTCCTCGAGGGCGAGGCGTCTCATCTCGAGGTCGATGGTCTTCTGCTCGACCTTGGTCTTCGCCTCCTCGTACTCCGCCCGCTTCTGGGCCAGGAGACGCTCGAGGGCCTCGGTGTCGAAGCGCAGGACGGGCTCGCCCTCCTTCACCTCGGCACCCTCCGGGGCCATGAAGGCGATCTTGAACTCGACCTCGGGCACGGAGGGGCACCCGAGCTCACGGGAGCGCACCGCCTCGAGCTCGCCCTCCACGTCCACGGTGAGGACGAGGTCGCCACGGGTGACGGTGACCGGGTCGCCCCCCTCGGGGTGGGTGGGCCAGAGCGCGGCCAGGAGGAGGAGGGAGAGGAGGATCATCGCGAGGACGACCACCCAGCGGGGCAGGCGGTCGAGGCGCGCGCGGACGTCAGAAGCCAGAGACACGGTCGCCCTCCTCCAGGCCCTCCTCCACCACGCATTCCACCGGAGTGCAGGCGGTGAGCGTCACCGGTACCGGGTCGTCGCTGGCGGCCCGCCGGACCACGGGGCCCTCCTCGTCGAAGCGGACGGCGTCTCGGGGGACGACGAGGGCGTCGTCCCACTCGCCGCGCACGACCTCGACCCGCACCGAGAGCCCGGGCCGCATGAGGGGGTCGGTGGCCGCGAGCGCGACGCGGACCGGGAAGCCGGGACGGCTGGTGGACCAGCCGCGGCCCCCCTCCGACGCCACCGAGCCGACCTCCGACACCTCCCCCTCGTAGACGCGGTCGGGGTAGGTGTCGAGGACGCAGCGCGCCTTCATCCCCGGGGTGACCCGGCCGTGGTCGGACTCGGGCAGGATCGCCTGCACCTCCATCTCGCCGGGGTCCGGGATCTTGCCGAGGGGATACGACGGCCAGACCTGGTCCCCGGGCTGCAGCGTGCGGGGGCCCTCGGGTCCCCACCGCCAGTAGGGGCCCACGAGGAAGATCCCGGAGCGTGGAGCCAGGAGCGACATGCTGTCCAGGGACCTCTCGTTCTCCGCCAGCTCGCGCCGGGCCTTCTGCTCGGTGGCCCGCGCGGCCTCGATCGCCGCCCGGGAGGTGGCGGCGTAGGCCTCCTGCTCGAGGCGCGCCTTCTCGAGCGCGGCCTGCTTCTCGTGGAAGGTGGCCTGGAACTTCCGCCACTCGGCGGCGGGCCGCATGTCCTTCGGAATGACGGCGTCGACCTCGGCCTTGTCCGCCTCCACCTGGGCCTTCTCAACCGCCACCCGCTTCTTCTCGGCCTCGGCGGCGGCGTTGCGCTCCGCCCCCTCGCGGGCAATGACCGCCTGCTCCAGCGCAAGCCGGCGCTCCTCGATCCGTTGGATGAGGTTGGAGGCGTCGAAGTCGACGAGGCGGTCGCCCTCCTTCACCTCGGCCCCGTCCTCGGCCATCCACCGGATCTGGAGCGGCCCCCGCCCCCGCGGCGTCACGATAGAGGTGGAGCGCACCGCCGCCAGCTCCCCGCTCAGGAGGAAGACGTCCTCGACGGCCTTGCGCACCGCTCGGTCGTCGCGCGCGGCCTCCCGCCGCGGCGGGTCGGCTCGCCCGCTCGTGCAGCCCGTCAGCGCCAGGGCCACGACCGCGGCCCACAAAGCCCCTCGCACGGTAGCTTTCCGCACCTGCTGGCTCCCCTTCGACTATACCTCCCTCCCCCCAAAGGGGCCCAAAGGGGTCAGGTCGTGAATGTTGAATTGCGTCACCTGGAGAGGACGTTTTCGGGACGCGATTCACGATTCACGACCTGACCCCCTTCCCTGTGAGCGGGGTCCTGGTGCGGCGGGGTGCCGTGAGTTATGTATGGTGTCCCGTATCTGTGGAGGGCTCATGCGCTGGACGGTGGTGGTCTGTGGGTTGATGGCCGGATTCGCGGCGTCCTTGGAGGCCGCCCCGCGGGGAGGGCACCGGGGGACCCTGGACCTCACCGGGCCGGGATGGACGGCGTGGCGGGACACGGAGGCGGTGTGGCGGGACGACGTCCTCGTCCTCCCCGACGACGTCGACCTGGACACGCTCCCCGTCCACCCGCCGACCGGGGACTGGGAGACCCTCGACGGCGTGGGCACTCCGTGCGCGCTGCCGGCGAGCGTGGAGGAGGTCTTCTCGGACGGCTCGGGCGTCTGGACGTACCACGGGGTGACCTGGTTCTGGCGCGACGTGGAGGTCCCCGCGTCGTGGCGCGACCGCGTGGTGCGGCTGCACGTGGGGCAGGCCCGGCAGCGCCTCGAGGTCTACGTGGACGGACGGCTCGCCGGCTACGACATCGTGGCGGAGACGCCGGTGGTGTTCGACCTGTCCGGCTTCCTCCGCCCCGGGGCGACGCAGCGCCTGGCCTTCCGGATCACCAACCCCGGCGGGCAGCGGGGATGGGAGGACGCACCGGTCATCGAGTGGGGCGAGGCGCGCCTGGTCCCCGGGCACGACTTCGGCGGGGTGGCGGGGCGGATCGCCCTCGAGGCCACCGCGCCCACCTTCGTCGAGGACGTGTTCGTGGCGAGCCTCCCCCCGGTCGAGGAGCGGCGCGTCGAGATCCGGGTGGCCTTCGACAACACGCGGGCGGAGGCGCGCGCGGTGACGGTGGCGGTGGAGATCCGGCCGTGGCCGGAAGGGGACACGCTGCTCCGGCACGTGTGGGACGAGAGCCTGCCCGCGGGCGAGCGTGCGAATGCGAAGTGGGTGCTGGTGGTGCCCGGGGCCGAGCTGTGGGATCTCGACACGCCCCGCCTGCACGTGGCCGAGGTGACGGTCTCCGACGGAGACGGAGTGCTCGACCGGACGCAGGCGCGGTTCGGCTTCCGGGTGTTCGAGGTGAAGGCCAACCGCGACGGGGAGCACAACCTGTACCTGAACGGCCGTCGGGTGCGCCTGCGCTCGGCCATCGACTGGGGCTACTACGCGCTCACCGGGTTCTACGCGACGGCGCAGACGGCGCGCCGGAGCGTGGAGGCGGCCAAGGCGGTCGGCCACAACGCGCTGAGCTTCCACCGCCGCATCGGGGACCCGTTGGTGATGGAGGCGGCGGACGAGCGGGGGCTCCTCCTCTACGAGGAGCCGGGCGGCTTCACGGAGACGCTGCGGGAGCTGACCGCGGGGCCGCCGGACTGGGCGAAGCGTCCGTCATTCGAGGGGCGGATGATGCTCGAGAAGATCCGGCGCATGGTGCGCCGGGACCGCAACCACCCCAGCCTCGTCGCCTACAACCTCATGAACGAGCGGAGCCCCTGGGGCCGGCTGCAGAAGCGCGCCTTCGACCTCGTCGCCGACCTCGACGGGACGCGCCTCGTGGTCAACCAGTCGGGGGGCCAGGGGGGCGGATCCTCGGGGCCCATCCCCCACCTCCGGCCCTTCGAGGAGGCGCCGCGGCTGGACTTCGTGGACGACCACACCGTGGGCTGTCCGTCCCGTTTCCAGGAGTCGGACCTCCGCTCGCACCGGGACGTCCCCACGTCAGAGCTGTGGACGGAGGAGCGCGGGACCTCCGCCGCCGACGCCGCGCGGTCGATCGTCTACTGGGGCGAGGTGCGGTGCCACACGGGGCCGGACAGCTGGGTGGAGCTGGCGGCGCTGCGCTCCGGGCGGCCCGAGGGGCATCCGGGGTACGACTGGGCCTCGTTCCAGGAGCGGGCCGACGCGGTGACGGCGTACGTCTCGCGAAACGGGCTGATCTCGGCCGGTCGATTCCAAACGGCCGCGGACCTGACGCGCCAGGCCGCGCGGGGGCTGATGTACGCCGACGGCCGGCTGGGGCAGACGATCCTCACCGGGAGCCACACGGACGGGTACGCGATCAACGGCTGGAGCGGGACGCATCTGGATCTTGGCGACGACCCACAGGCGTGGTACTCGGCCATCGTGGACGAGGGGCGGCACCTCAAGGGCCCGGCCGAGGACATGGCCTACTGGACGCGCGGCCTGCAGGTGGCGATTCGGCGGCAGAACGGGACGGTGTTCGCGCCCGGAGAGACGGCGCGGTTCGACGTGCATCTGATCAACGAGGGGCGCCTGCAGCCGGGTGAGTACCGGCTACGCCTGGGGGTGCTCGACGGGGACGGGGAGCCGACGCCCTTCCTGCGGGAGGAGACGGTCGCGGTGAAGGGCGGAGACGTGCACGCGCAGGCGCTGATCGGGGACCTGGAGGTCGTTCTCGGGGACGACTGGAAGGCGGGGCACGTGACGGTGACGGCGGAGCTGCGCGGCGGCGGCGTGGTGGTGGCGGACGGGGCGGAGCAGGTGCTGCTGATGAACCGCGCGTCCTGGGGGCCGGCGCTGACCGGACTGCGAGGGGCGGTGTTCGGCTGGGCGGGGGCCTCGGCGGCACTGGAGGAGGCGGGGGCGGAGCTCGTCTCGCTCGCGGACCCGGGGGGGCGGCTGGACTACGTGGCGGCGGGCGAGGTGCCGTCTCGGGCGGCGCTCACCGAGATCCTCACGCGGGTCCAGCGGGACGGGACGCGGCTCGTGGTGCGCTTCGACGCGGCGTGGGCGCAGGCGCTCCTGGACGCGGGCCTTCTCGCCCGGCCCGTGACCACCTGGGGCGGTGCCCAGACGGGCCACTGGAACGGGGACGGTTGGGGCTACCTGGACTTCCTGGTCGGCGACCGCGCGGTCCCCTCCGGGCCCACTATCGGCACCAACTCCTGGGAGGTCCCGGGCGACCCCGTGGGCTTCGCGCCCTTCGAGGCGTCCGTCCCCCAGACCTCCTACGGCGCTCACTTCTCCCGTACCGGCCCCATCCTCACCCTCGTCGGCGCCCTCGACCACGGCGTCGGCACCATCCTCCTCCTCCCCGCCTACCCCGTCGACGACCGCCACCCCCTCAACGACCTCCTGTTCTTCCACGCCCTCACCAAAGGGGTCAGGTCGTGAATGTTGAATTGCGTCCCCCCAAGAGGACACTCGCGCGCGAGGAGTCGGGGTCGAACTCAGATCTCGCGGGCTCGATTGCGTGGGCTGCCGGCGATCTTGGAGACCGTCGATCGGTGGAGGCCGAGATGGCGCGCGATATCCGAGAGGGAGTAGGCGCACGTCCGACTCACCTCCCGAATGCGGTCGTCACGAAGAGCTCGTCTCCTCAAGATCTGCGGAGAGAAGAGCCGCGCCAGGGGCTCGTGATGGGCCACACGCTCGCCGCGGGGGAACTCGGCCTGACCCGCCTTCTCCTCGATGTGCCGGCCCATGCTCCGCGCGAACTCGTCCGAGCCCAGTAGCGAACCACGGAGCTCCCTCCAGGGAGCGCCCAGGCCGATCCCCTCGAGCACGAACTCACGATAGCGCTGGCGTGACCCGAAGTGCTGCAGCAGCGGGCCCGCGGTCAGCCATCTCTCTGCTCGCACCAGGCCCAGTGTCGCGCGCAGACTCGACCAGCGGTATTCGTCCGGGAGCCGGACCATCGCAGCCCGCACCGGGTTGAGCACGACGTAGCGCACCACCTCGAGGAGGTGGCCCTCGCGCTCGACGAGGATGCCCTTGAAGCGACCCTGGAAGAGGTGGCCGACGCGATCGCGGCGGTGGTTGAGGCGCTGGGTGTAGACGCCGTTCAGGCGGTGCATGCCTCGCGAGAGGTTGGGCTCGGGAGTCTGGACGACGACGTGATAGTGGTTCGGCATCAGGCAGTAGGCGTAGCACAGCCATCCGTAGTGCTCGACCACGTCGCCCAGGGTGCCGAGGAAGTCGAGGCGGTCGCGGTCGGTGAAGAAGATGGCGGCGCGCTCGTTGCCGCGTGCGGTGACGTGGTAGAGGGCGCCGGGAAACTCGATGCGGAGCGGTCGAGCCATGGCCCCGATGCTACGAGCAGGTCCGGTCAGGGGAGGACCGAAACGGGCCGGTGTGCGCGAAAGAGGACACTATTCAACATTCACGACCTGACCCCTCTCCCTCAGGAGGGTGGCAAAGGCGTCGGTGAGGAGGGGGGCGGCGCTGGGGCCGACGGAGTTGATCTCGCCGTACGGGGGCTCGGTGCGGCCGTAGGCGAAGGGGGCGTCGGCGTCCCACTGAGAGCGCGGCAGGATGTAGCCGATCTCGTCGTTGGCGAGGCCGAGGACGAGGCGGTACTCGGCCGTCATCATGTCCAGGAGGGGCGCCTCGCGGGCGGCCCCCGGGAGGTCGGCCCCGGGATCCTGCGGATCCTGGATCCCGCCGACGACGAGCTCCGGATAGATCTCCCCCGGCACGCAGAGCATCTCGACGTCGCCGATCCGCAGGGCGCCGATCTCGGTCTCGAGGGCGTCGCCGGAGGCGGTCCACGCGGGCTCGCCGTCGGAGAAGACCGGCCGCTCGAGGACGCCCAGGAAGGCGGCGAGGCGGAAGAGCCGGTTCTCGAGGGGGACGAAGACCCGCGCGCTCCGGTACTCGAGGGCCGCGGAGGCCGACTCCCGCCCGTCGACGCGAACGGCCTCGATCGCCGCGGCGGCGACCCGCTCGCCCACCGCTCGGGCCAGCGCGAAGCTGTCGTGGGGGATCGGCTGCCCCAGGGCGTCCGCGAGATCGAGACCCATGGGCGTCATGAGCCCACCGATCGAGCCGACGAGGAAGACCGCGGTGCCCCCGAGCGTCTCCTCGAGGCGCCGGTTGAGGTAGTGCGGGAAGTCGGAGGTCAGCAGGGTGTTGTCGCCTCCCAGGGCCTCGGGGTGGTTGCCCCAGCTCACGACGGCGCCCAGGGTGCGCTCGTCCGGGGCGACGGCCTGCAGGATCACGAGCCGGTCGTCGATCACCTCCGGGAGGCGGGAGTCCAGGATGAGCCCGGGGGTCCGGGTCCGCGCGATCACCAGGCGCGCGGGCTCCAGGCGGTCCAGGGCCTCGGCCGCGGTGTCCGCGATCGCGCCGCGCACGCGAGCGAGGTACGCCGGGTCCACGCCGCTGGTGAAACGGCCTGGGCCCCAGAGCCCCATGGTGTCGGGCCCCTCATGGTTGTGGGTGCTGGTGACGACGAGGGTGGCCTCACCGGCGCGCTCGCGCAGGAGGGCGCGGGCCTGGTCGACGTCGGTGAGGAAGAAGCCGATGAGGTCCAGGGAGACGATCACGACCCGGGTCTCGCCGTCGCTCACCGCGACGGCGCGGGCCCAGAGGTCGTCGTGGACGCCGGTGGCCGGGCGGTCGTTGGCGAAGCCGGCCATGTAGACCGGCTGGGCGCCGAGGGCCGGGGTGATCGTGCGCTTGGCGAAGCCGAAGCGGAGGGTGCCGCCGTCGGCGGCGGCGGTGAGCGCGGGGCAGGCGAGCACCGCGAGCAGGACGGCGAGGTCACGTCTCATCGTTCGTCTGAGCTCGAGGACCAAGCCGCGCCGGGACTCCCCGAGTTTCGACCATTCGGTCGAAGAGCGTCCTCGCGAGGGGACGGAATTCAACATTCACGACCTGACCCCTCGCCAGTGGGTCCACCAGTGGCGGGCGGTCTCGTCGGTCCAGGAGCCGGCGGACTCGAGGGTACGCAGGGCGTCGCGCAGGACGGCGGCGGCGAACGGGCGCTCCGCGGCCTCCTTGGCGAGGCAGGCCAGGAGGAGCTCCTCGAGGTCGGGGGGCACCGGCGCGCCCAGCCGCCGCGACGGCGGGTCGGGGGGGGTGTGGAGGTGGTGGCTGCAGACCTCCACGAGGGTCTTGCCGGAGAAGACGTGGGTCCCGGTTAGGAGGTAGTACCCCACCGCTCCGAGGGAGTAGAGGTCGCTGCGCGCGTCGACGGCGTCCGGGTCGCTGATCGCCTCCGGAGACAGGTACAGCGGCGTCCCCTGCACGACGTTGGCCTGGGTGAGGCGGGCGTCGGCCCCGCGCTCGAGGTCCTTCACCAGCCCGAAGTCCACCACCTTGGCGACGTCGGGGATGCCGCCGCGCTCGCAGAGGATCACGTTCTCGGGCTTGATGTCCCGGTGGATGAGGCCGACCCCGTGGGCTTCGACGAGCGCCGAGGCCACCTGCCCGAGGATGTGGATGACGCGGCCCGGGGGCTGCGGGCCGTCTTCGCGCACGAGCTGGTCGAGGTTCGTGCCCTCGAGGTACTCCATCGCGTAGTAGAAGATCCCGTCCGGGGTGCGGCCGTAGTCGAAGACGGAGATGGTGTTGGGGTGGGACAAGGACGCGGTGAGCTGCACTTCCCGCTCGAAGCGCTTGAGGGCCAGCTCCCCCGCCTTGTCCGGGGGCAGGAGCTTGATGGCGGTCGGGCGGCGCAGCATGGCGTGGGAGGCCCGGTAGACGGTCCCCATGCCCCCCTCCCCGAGCTTCTCCTCGAGGGTGTACTGGCCCAGGCGCTGGGCCTGGCGGACCTCCTCGCGGAGGCCGTAGATGACGTACGAAGCGAGGGTGGAGACGACCCCCGCGCTGAGGATCCACAGGAGCGACCAGATACGATCCACCGTCGCCGGATACCCGCCGGGCAGGGGGGCGGAAGCATTGGTGAGAACGACCAGGGTCACCGGGACCGCGGCCAGAAGGCTGACACGTGCGGTGTGGGCGGCGGCGGCGGGCACCAGCACGGCCCTGAGGACGGCCATGTTGGTGAAGATGAGAAGCAGGACCTGGGTCATCCGGTCCTGGAGCCCGAGCGGAGCCAGGGTCGCCTGGAGGGAGAAGCCCAGGAGCGGGAGGCCGAGCGAGGCCGTGTCGATGGCCCTAAGCGTCCGCCCCGGGAGACCGGGCCGCCTCCGGCAGAGCTGCCAGAAGGCGAGGCTGACGAGGAGGGTGACGAGATGGATCCACGCGGTCTCGCCCTCGGCCGCCCAGGCCTCCATGCTCGAGAAGAAGGTGAGCCCCATGGCCGCCCCGGCCACGAAGAAGCCCCCGGAGATGAAGAAGGCCACCTTGTTGAAGAAGGCCACCCGCTCCTGCAGGAACGCGCGCCCGCTTTCCGTGTCCAGGTCGACGGCGCTCGTGCCACTGTGGAACCGCCGCACGACCGCGGGAAACGACACCATGACCCACAGTCTATAAGGTCTAAAGTCCAAGGGGTCAGGTCCCGAATGTTGCCGCCTGTACCCTGCAGAGGACGGCACTCCCGGCACCGGCGGTAGAATCCACCGGTCGTGAAGACGCTGATGAAGCTCGGGGTGGCCGCGGCGATCGTGGCCTCGACGTACTTCGCCATCCTCCGCATCGCGGAGGAGAAGGCGAACGCCCTCGCCGGCGGCCAGACCTTCGTTCTGGACGAGCACCGCCCCGGGGAGTGGAAGGCGTTCGGCCGGCTCCAGGAGCGGCTGCGCCGGTGGGGCGAGGCCGATCTCGCGGCCGCGCTGCTCCGGCTGCAGGAGCGCGGCGCTCTCTGGGTGGCCCCGGACCTCGAGGGTGGCCGCAGCGCCATCTACGTGAACGCGCTGGACCTGGTCACGAGGGTCTACGTGAGGCGGGACGAGCTCGTGGACCGGGCGCTTCCCTTCCCCGACCTCGACCTACCCGAGTCGGCCCAGCGCACCTTCGCGACGATCCGTCTGGCCGGGACCCTCTTCCACGAGCTCCAGCACTACGGGGGCCTGGAGGACGAGGACGCGACCTACGAGCGGGAGATCGCGTGGTACGAAGGTCTGCGCGCGCGGACGATCGAGAGTCTCGCCGGCGAGGAGCGGCGGCTGTTCGAGTGGGCGGTCGACTCCGCCATCGAGACGGCGGTGGCCGCCCGCGAGAAGGCCGAGGGGAGGTGAGCGTGAGGTGGATCGGGATCCTGGCCCTGGCCTGGGCGACCGCACCGTGTCCCGCCGCCGCGCAGGGGCGCGCTTGGACAGTCGAGGTCGAGGAGCCCACGGGGCTGGAGCGGCGGGACGCGGAGGTGGCCGCGCTCGCGGTCACGTTCGCCCCGGGGGAAGCCACGGGACGCCTGGTGGTGGTGGACGCCGACGGGCGCGAGGTCCCGGTGCAGGTGGAGGTCGCGGGGCGGCACCCCGACGGCTCGGTGGCCGCGGCCGAGGTGCTGTTCCCGGTGACCCTGATCCCCGGCGAGCGTCCGCACTTCCGGCTGCTCGCACTTCCCGGCGAGGAGCGCGCCCGGGAGCCGTCGCGGGGCGGGGGCGAGTACGCCAGCGCGATCGTGGCCCGAACGCTCGGCACCACCCGGCTCGAGATCGGCAACGCGCGCTTCACGCTGGTGCTGAACCTCGGGAGAAACGAGACGGTTCCCGCCATCGTCGAGGCCTACAACCGCTCGGCGGGGGAGCACCGGATCCTCAATCTCGTCGAGACCACCCCCGATGTCTTCGAGCCGCTCCCCCTCGGTCGCAAGTCCGCGGGCTGGAGCACCGCCCTGGGGGGCGCGGGGGCGTTGTCGGAGTTCACGTCCGTCGAGATCGTCGAGGCCGGCCCCCTGCGCGGGCGTGTCGTGCTCTCGGGCGCGGCGCGGAACGGGGCGGCCGAGGAGTGGGAGCTCGTGTGGACGGCGGCGAGCCCGGTGGTGCGCTGGCGGGCGCGGACGGGGAACTCCGGCCGACGCTTCGGGTTCGTCTTCTCCTCGCTCTCCGCCACTCCCTACGAGCCCTTCACCCACTGGACCCACGGCTCGGAGAAGGAGTGGCCCTCGGGCTGGACCACCGACGACCCGCCCCACCGCCCGGTGAGCGTGCGTGAGCCCGGCTCGCTCGACGCGGTCGGCACGAACCTCGTGGACCTGCCCGGCGGGCACGTCGTCTACTACCGGCCGGGCGAGGACTACGGGGCCCTAGGCCTGCTGGAGGTGGACCCGCATCTGGAGTGGACGGGGGTGGGGTCGCGCCAGGTGGTGGCCGCCGCGGAAGCGGACGAGATCGGGGTCGCGCTGGCCTTCCCCCGCTACCGGGGAACGGAGACGATCCTCGAGGCGCGCTCCGTGGCCCGGCGCTTCTTTCACCCCCTGCTCGCGCGGATCGTGGAGTCGACGCCGCTCGCCGAGGTCCCGGAGTTCGTGCGCGCTCCGCGCACACCGGCGTGGACTGTGCGGGCGGAGCCGTTGACGCGCGGGGCCGCCGCGCCCCCTTCGGACACCGCCGAGGTCTCGCTCGACGGCCCCTGGCGCCTCCTCGGCGTGGACAAGGGCGAGGGGCACCGCCGCCGGCTCTGGGAGCCCGGGCTCGACGCCACGGGCTGGCGAGGGGTGACCGTCCCCGGGACGGTGCACACCCAGGTGCTCGAGGACGGCGCGTGGTTCACCCCCGAGGCCGAGTGGGTGAGCCGGAAGGAGTGGTGGTACCGGCGCTCCTTTCGCGTCCCCGCGGAGCTCCTCGGGCGGCGGCTGCGCCTCGCCTTCGGCGCCACCGACTACTACGCCGACGTCTGGCTGGACGGGGAGTGGCTCGGGAGGCACGAGGGCTACATCGACCCCTGGGGCCTCGAGGTCGGCGACCGGGTCCGGGCCGACGCGGACCACACGCTGGTCGTCCGGGTGTGGACCCCGGTCCACTACTACTGGAAGCACCGGCCCTACACGGTCAAGGGCTCGTACGGCGCGGTGGACCAGAAGCCCGACGACATCACCGCCGTCGGCCTCACCCGCTCCGTGTGCCTCGTGGCCTCCGGCCCCGTCCTCCTCGACCAGCTCCGGGCCCGGCCGACTCTCCACCCCGACGGCTCCGCCGACGTCGAGGTGGAGGCGCGGCTCGACCGCGTCCCCGACGAGGAGGCCCGGGTCGAGCTCGTCCTCGCCCCTCGCAGCTTCGAGGGACGAGAGCGCCTGGTGGCGGAGGCGGTGGTGGGTCCGGACGACGCCCCCGACGGCCGCACCGTGGCCGTACGCTTCCACCTCGACGAGCCTCGCCTGTGGTGGACGTGGGACCACGGCACCCCGAACCTGTACACGCTCACCGCCCGGGTGAGCCTGGGCGGGCGGGTGTCCGACGAGCGGAGCCAGCCCCTGGGGATCCGCACCATCGAGAAGGCGGGCTGGGTCTTCTACCTGAACGGGCGCCGCTTCTTCGTCCGCGGCACCAACACCTACTACCTGGAGCTCTTCCTCTCGGAGATGACCCGGGCGAAGTACGAGCACGACCTCGCCCTCATGCGCGACATGAACGTCAACATGATCCGCCTCCACTGCCACTTCGCCAACTCTGAGCTGTACGACGTGGCCGACGAGAGGGGGTTGCTGATCTGGCAGGACTTCCTCGAGGCCTGGTACCCCCACGACCGCGCGTTCGCCCGGCGCGCCGCCGCCCTCTACGACCCGCTCATCCGCATGGTGCGGGCCCACCCCTCGGTCGCACTCTGGGCCACCAGCGACGAGGAGGACCTCGAGAACTACCGCGTCCTCACCAAGCACCTGGCCCCCCGGCCCGCCCTGCTCGACCCGGAGCGCCGCCCGGTCCACCGCTCGACCGGCCGCTACGGCGACGCCCACGTCTACGAGGGCTGGTACGGCGGGACGATCTGGGAGTACACGAAGACCGAGGAGCGCTTCATCTCCGAGCTCGGGGCCACCGCCCTGCCGAACCTGGAGTCGCTTCTGAAGTTCCTGCCCGACCACTGGCCCATCGAGGAACACCGGGAGGACTGGATCTTCCGCAAGCTCCAGGTCGAGGAAGCCAGGGAGGCGTGGGGCGACCCGGCCGGCCTGGGGCTCGAGGAGTACATCCCGCGCACGCAGGCGTACGTGGCGTTGCTACACCAGCTCGCCATCGAGCGGATGCGCCGGCGCAAGTACGAGACCGGGGGGATCCTGCACTTTCACGCCATCGACTTCTGGCCCTCGGTCACCATGGCCGCCCTCGACTACTACCGGGTGCCCACCGCCTCGTTCCACGCGGTGAAGCGGGCCTTCCAGCTCGTCCTCCCCAGCCTCGAGTTCGACCGCGACCGGTGGGCCGAAGGCGAGGAGGTCCGCTGCGGGCTCTGGGTCGTCAACGACCTCTGGCGTGCGCTCCCCGGATCCACCGTCCGCTGGGCGTGGCGGGACGCCGACAAGCGCCGCTTCGCCCCCGGCGAGCGCGGCCTCGACATCGCCGCCGACTCCTCCGAGAAGCTCGAGGACCTCCGGTGGACTCCGCCGGCACCTGGCCCCTACGAGCTCACCGCCTCCGTCACCCTCGCCGACGGCACGGCCTACACCAACGCCTACACCTTCACCGTCGAATGAAGCGGTCGGGTCCCGAACGTTGCATCGGGAGATGAGCACGTCCCCTCGAGTGGACAGGAGGCAACGTTTGGGACCTGACCCCTTTGGGAGATGATCGACGCCATGGGACGAAGGACGACGACGTGGACACTGGCTCTGGGGATCCTGGCCGGCGCCGCGGGAGCGGTCGCGACGGAAGCGAGCGACGGGGCCGACGCCATCCGGCTCATCGTGCGGGGAGACGACATGGGCTCCTCGGAGTCGTCGAACCGGGCCCACATCGACTGCTACCGAAACGGGGTGATGCGGACGGTGGAGGTCATGGCCGTGGGGCCATGGTTCCCGGAGGCGGCTCGGCTTCTCCGGGAGAGCCCGGGACTCGACGCGGGCCTCCACCTCGCGCTCACCAGCGAGTGGGACACCGTGAAATGGCGGCCCCTCACTCACGCCCCGAGCCTCGTCGAAGAGGGCGGCTGGTTCTTCCCGATGATTCGGCCGAACGAGAGCTACGGGAAGGACCGGGCTCTCAAGGAGCAGCCGTGGAAGCTCGAGGAAATCGAGCGCGAGCTGCGAGCCCAGATCGAGCTGACACAGCGTGAGGTCCCTCTCCTGAGCCACCTGAGCGGCCACATGGGATTCGCCGCGATCGGCGAGGAGGTGGGCGCCCTCGTGAAGCGGCTGGCCCGGGAGTACGGCCTCGACATCGACCCCCGGGAGCACGGCGTCTCGTCCCTCCGCTGGGAAGAGCCGAAGGAGACCCCGGCGGAGAAGACCGAGACCTTCGCCCGGATGCTCGAGACCCTGGGGCCCGGCACCTGGGTCTTCGTGGACCACCCCGCGTACGACGTCCCGGAGATGCGGGCCGTCCACCACGTGGGCTACGAGGACGTGGCCGTCGACCGGCAGGGCGTGGTCGAGGCGTGGACGAGCTCGAAGGTGAAGGAGATCGTGGCGCGACGCGGAATCGAGCTGATCGGATATCGGGACCTGGTCGAGAGGTGAGGGCGTGTCACCCGCCCCGGACCCGAACGACAGGCTGCTGGGGATGAAGGCGGAACGAGGGGATTCCGATGCGCGAGCGTGAGTCCAGTCGGCGTGACGTCCTGAAGCGGGGGGCGCTGTTCGGCGGCGCCCTCGTCCCGGCGGGGCTGGCCGTCGGCACCGTCACCGCGGCGCCGGTCCCGCCGCGCGGCCCCTTCGACGTGCGCGACTTCGGCGCGAGGGGCGACGGGGAGACCTTCGACACCGCGGCGCTCCAGGGTGCCATCGACACCTGTCACGCGGCGGGGGGCGGGACCGTCCGCGTCCCCTCCGGCACCTACCTGACCGCCCCCTTTGGGCTGCGCAGCCGCGTGACCCTCCACCTCGAGGCGGGGGCCACCGTCCTCGGCAGCCCGCGGCTCGAGGACTACCCGGTGGAGGGCGAGGACGCCAGCGGCGAGTCCGTCCACGCCGGCCTCCTCACCGCGCGGGACGCCGAGCGAGTGGCGATCGTGGGCCGGGGGACCATCGACGGCAACGCCCTCGCCTTCCACGACCCGACGACCTCCCACATCGCCCCCGACCTGGAGCGAAGGTACACACGACAGAAGGACCGCTTCCTGGCCGTGGGCACATTCTTCGAGCACGGCCCCCTGGCCCACGGGTCCCGGCCCGGCAACCTCGTCCGCTTCTACGGCTGCCGCGACGTCCTGGTGCACGGGGTCACGATCCAGAACTCCCCCACCTGGACCTGCCACTATCAGGACTGCGAGAACGTGACCATCGAGGCCATCCGCATCAACTCCGACGCCAGCGACCGGATGGTCCCCAACGACGACGGGGTCGACCTCACACGGTGCCGCGACGTGCGCATCCTCGGCTGCGACATCGACACCGGCGACGATTGCATCGCGCTGTTCGAGGTGCAGGGCGTGACCGTGACCGGCTGCACGCTGTCCACGCGCTCGGTGGCCATCCGCGTGGGCTACGACCAGGGCGACATCCGCGACTGCGTCTTCTCCGGCATCACCATCCGCGACGCCCACCGTGGCCTGGGCGTCTTCGTGCGGGGCGAGGGGTCGATCGAGAACGTGATCTTCTCCGACATCGTGATCCGCACCCGCCTCTACACCGGGCACTGGTGGGGCAAGGGGGAGCCGGTTCACGTGTCCGCCGTCTTCCTCCACCCGGGGGCGCGGAAGCTGGGGCGCATCCGGGGGGTGACCTTCGCGCGCGTCCGGGCCGAGGCGCAGGCCGGCGCCGTGCTCTGGGGCTCGCCGGAGAGCGTCATCGAGGACGTGGTCTTCGACGACGTGCGCCTGCGGGTCGTCCGAGGCCCCCAGTCCGACACCTACGGGGGCAACGTCGACCTGCGCGGAGCGCGGGATCTGGAGCAGTCACTCTTCGCGCGCGACCTGCCGGCGCTGCTGGCGGAGCGGGTGGGGCGCCTGCAGTTGCATGGGTTCGAGGTGGAGTGGGATGAGGACGTGCCCGGCTTCTTCACCCACGCCGTCGAGTGCTCCGACTTCCGCGAGCTCGAGATCGAGCGCTTCCGGGGACGGCAGGCGCAGGAGAAGGGATCGACCCTCCGTCTCGCCCGCGGGGAGGACGTGGTGATCCGGGACAGCCGCGCTACCGAGGGCACCGACCTCTTCGTGGAGGCCACCGAGGTGACCGGGCGCGTCGTCCTCGCGGACAACGACGTGCGCGCGGCCAGGACGCCGACGGTCCCGCCCGCTCTGGGGCGGGACAGCGGAGCATGAGAGACAGGATAGGATGGCGGCGCCGGCTCCGGGCCGGCTCTCGCGGAGGTGATCGCCATGGCTCGACTCGCCCTTGCCGGTGGGACGCCGGTTCGGACGCAGCCCTTTGCCCCCTGGCCGGACTTCGACGAGCGGGAGCGGGCTCTGCTCCTCGAGGCCCTCGAATCCCGCAATTGGGGCGGCTATCCCTTCCCGAACGCGCTGGCCGACCGCTTCGCCAACGCCTTCGCCGAGGCCCACGACGCGCGCCACGCCTTCGCGGTGGCCAACGGGACCATCGCCATCGAGATCGCCCTCAAGGCGGCGGGGCTGCGCGCCGGGGACGAGGTGATCCTCCCCGCCTACACCTTCGAGGCCAGTGCCGCCCCCGTCCTGCGCCTCGAGGCGGTGCCTGTCTTCGTCGACGTGCTGCCGACGACCTGGTGCCTCGACCCCGCCGCCACCGAAGCCGCCATCACCCCGCGCACGCGCGCGATCCTCCCCGTGCACCTCGCCATGTGCATGGCGGACATGGACGCCTTCGCCGCGATCGCGGAGAGGCGCGGGCTGGCGGTGATCGAGGACTGCGCCCACGCGCACAGGGCGAAGTGGAAGAGGCAGGGCGCGGGGTCTCTCGGCCGGGCCGGGGCCTTCAGCCTGCAGACATCCAAGCTGCTCACCGCGGGGGAGGGCGGGGTGGTCACCACGAACGACGACGAGACGGCGGAGCGGGCGGAGAGCTACATCAACTGCGGCCGGGCCAGCCGCACCGACCGCTTCGGCCACCGACTCCTGGGCTTCAACTACCGGCTGACCGAGTTCCAGGCCGCGGTCCTCCTCGGGCAGCTCGAGAAGCTGCCGGCCCAGAGCGCCCGGCGGGCGGCGCGGGCGGAGAGCCTCGGGCGTGGACTCGACGGGATCGACGGGCTGGCCCTCGTCGAGCCGGACCCCCGGCAGACGAGCCCGGCGATCTACCAGTACGTCTTCCGCTACGACGCCACCTCCTTCGGGGACGCCCCGCGCGACCGCTTCGTGGCCGCGCTCGAGGCGGAGGGCATCCCTTGCGACGGGCTCTTCTACGAGCCGGTCTACCGGAGCAGCCTGTTCGCGGTGGACCCCGGCGACTTCCGGGCCCTCGAGGGGCGCCTCCCCTGGGCCGGGACCCGCTGCCCGGTGACGGAGCGCGCCGCCTACGAGGAGTCGGTCTGGCTCCACCACCACGTGCTGCTCGGCAGCGAGAAGGACGTGGACGATATCGTCGAGGCCATCGGCAAGATCCGCGACAACCTCGACGAGCTGCGCACCGCCGACCACCCTCTCGTCCACCTCAAGTCCCTCAACCGCGCCGCCCGCGGATGAAGGGGTCAGGTCGTGAATGTTGAATGGAGGGCCGAAAGTGACCTCTCCAGAGGACGGAATTCACCATTCACGACCTGACCCCATCAGCTTCAGGCGGAAGAGGAGGCCGAGGGTGACATCGGGAGCGGTGTCGGTGAGGCCAAAGGAGGCGGTGAGGCCCCAGATCCCCCGGGAGGAGACGTGGCTGACGAGGAGGCTGGCCCACCAGGGGTCGGCGTAGCCGGCCACGGCGGAGCGCGCCCCCGAGAGGGAGGCCGAGGCCGTCCAGAGACGGCCGAGGGGGCGCCCGACGGTCACCGTGCCCGTGACCGTGTCCTGCAGCTCCAGGTCCGGGAGGTCCCCCAGGCGCCAGAAGCCCAGGTCCAGGCCGATGAGCGTGCCGGAGCCCGCGAATCGGCTGAGGCTGAGACCGGCTCCCACGTCCCAGCGTCCGGTCCCGAAGTCGCCGGCCTCGAGCACGGGGATCTTGACCGAGGCGCTCAGGCCCACCGCGGTCCGGTCGCCCTGATGCGCGGACACGAAGAGCTGGGCAACGGGATCGGCCAGTGAGCCGCTGTACTCCGACTCCGCGGGCAAGTCTCCCTCCACCAGCTCAAGGCCCCGGACGGTGAGCAGGCGGGTGTCGCGGAGGAAGTACGGCACCGAAAGCCGCGCGGTGAAGCGCGGGCTGGACCAGGCGAGGCCCAGGGAGGCAGCCCCGCTGCTCGTCGGGTCCAGTCGCTGTCAGACGCGGCGTTCGGAGGCACTGCGGGGGCCCGCAGAAGCGGCGCTGCCGAGACGGGGAAGGAGGTGGGGAAAGGACGCTCGTTCACGAGCGGCGGTCGACGGCCTACTTCTCCTTCAGCTTGAACTTGGCGTCGATGCCGGAGGGAACGAAGTCCCAGTCGAGGTCCTCCGGGACCGCGTAGTTGTGGACGAACTCGATCGCGCGGAGCGTGTCGCTGCTGGCCTCCACGAAGCCTTTGAGGCCCGAGACCGGTGGCGCCGCCTGCACGCCATTCTTGAACTCGAGCCACTCGAGGATCGACACGTTCTCCACCTCCACCCAGGGCTTCAGCGTGTTGCTGCCGTTGTCGGCGGGCAGGGGCCCGATGATGGTGACGAAGGTGTTCCGCCACGCCCCCCGGTCGTACGACGCTAGGGAGAAGTCGACGAACCGCTCCTGGGTGTCGGGGAAGAGCAGCAGGTTCTCGTCGTCAGTGACCGAAGGCTCGTCAGTGAGGCACTGATCAAGGGGAAGATAGGCAGGGTCTGGCGATCCTTCACCGTAAGCGACAGGATCCGGCTCCGACAGCCAGCAGTCGCGCACCAGGGCCGGCAGCGTGTCGGCGTTCGAGGCCGACGCGTTGGTGTCCAGCGTGATCTTCAGGATGCGATTCATGTACTGCACGAGGTCGACGGTGATCTGGCCGGTCTTGTTGGCGGCGCCACCCAGGGCCGCGGCCGCAGTGGCCCCGACCTGGCGAGAGACCCGGGGCCGCCGGCTGGTACCATGGGCCCGGTCATGACCCTCGACGAGCTCAGGGCGACGCTGTCCGACGATGCCCCTCCCTCGGAGGTGCCGGCCACCGTCCAGGCCCTCTGGCACGACGCCCGGGGCGACTGGGACCGGGCGCACCGCATCGCCCAGGAGATCGACGACGCCGACGGGTCCTGGGTCCACGCCTACCTCCACCGCAAGGAGGGCGACCTCGGCAACGCCTCGTACTGGTACCGGCGCGCGGGGCGGGACCGTCCAGGCCGCCCACTCGACGAAGAGTGGGAGGAGATCGCCAGGGCCCTCCTGGCCTGAGCGATGAAGGCCCCGCCCGGGCTACTGAGAGGTGGCAGGAATCGGATAGTCGGCGAGCCGCCTCTTCGCTACACTCAACGTTTCCCTTTCACGGAGGAGAGCTCTCGATGCGCGCGTCCGTCCCTGCCCTTCTGCTGACCCTGGTGGCGGCGACGCTCCCTGCCGAGGAGACCCGGTCGGTCGTCGTCGGCCCCCAGTACCAGGTCGGCGGGTTCGTGGAGTTCTGGTTTGGAAGGGGCTACCGCGACCTGTGGACGACCCCCGTCGAGGTGCCGGTCCTCGACCTGGAGGGATTCGCCGGGGGCCTCACGCCGGTGCGGGTGGTGGGCCAGGCCCAGAGCCTCGGCCTCGCGCTGCGGGGCGCCGACGGACGCGCCTACACCTTCCGCTCCCTCCACAAGCACCCCGAGCGGATGCTCCCGGAGGGCTGGCGGGACCGGTGGCCGGCGAAGATCGCCCAGGACCAGACCTCCGGCACCCACCCCGCGGCAGGGCTCATCCTGACCCCACTCGCCGAGGCCGTCGGCGTGCCCACGACGGATCCCCGTCTCGTGGTGATGCCGGACAGCCCTGCCCTGGGAGAGTTCCGAGAGCAGTTCGCCGGCGAGATCGGCACGATCAACGAGTTCCCCCTGCCTGCCGGCGAAGGCAACACCGGCTTCATGGGGGCGACGGAGATCATCTCCACGCGGGACCTCTGGGATCTCTGGCTCCAGGGACCGGAGCACCACATCGACTCACGCGCCTTCCTCCGGGCGCGCGTTCTCGACCTCTGGGTCGACAACTTCGACCGCCACGCCGGGCAGTGGCGCTGGATGAAGATCCCGGGCGAGCCGCTCTGGAAGCCGCTCCCCGAGGACCCGGACATGGTGCTCGTCCACCACGACGGCCGGGTGATGGCGTCGCTGCGCAGCCACATCCCACGCCTCCTGAGGTTCACCGAGAAGTACTCGAAGCGGCTCGAGGGGCCGCTCATGAACAACTTCGAGGTCGACCGCTGGCTCCTCAGCGACCTCGAGCGGGACGCCTGGGAGGAGATCGCCCGTGACGTCCAGCGGCGTCTCACCGACGAGGTCATCGAGGAGGCGCTGCGGGCGATGCCTCCCGAGTGGTACGCCCTCGACGGCGCGGACAAGCTCGCCGCCCTCAAGACGCGCCGTGAAGGCCTCGTGGACTACGTCCTCCGCGTCTACGACTACTACGCCGACAAGGTGGACGTCCGCGCCACCGACGCGGCCGAGCGCGTGACGCTCGTCCGCGGCGACGACGACGCAGTCACGGTGACGCTCGCCCTGGCCGGCGCGGACCCCTACTACCGCCGCCGCTTCTCCCCCGACGAGACGGGAGAGGTCCGCGTCTACCTCCACGGCGGAGACGACCAGGTGGAGCGGACGGGACGTCCCAAGGGCCCCATCACCGTCCGGGTCGTCGCCGGGGGCGGCCACGACGTGGTCGACGACTCGCGCAGCGGCGGGACCGACGTCTGGCGCGACGCGGGCACGGTGGAGGTCGAGCGCGGCCGGGGCACGCGCGTGCGCGAGGGCGTCTGGAAGAACCCGGAGCCGAAGGAGGGCACGCCCTGGGTCGAGCCCCGGAGCTTCGGGCACTGGACCACCCCGCAGACGATCGTGGGCTGGGCCTCGGACGTGGAGCTCCTGATCGGGGGGGGCTTCACCCGCACCTCGTGGGGCTTCCGGAACCGGCCCGCGGCCACCATCCAGACGCTGCGCGGGGCCTTCGCCACCGGCGACATGAACGGGAAGCTCGAGTACGTGGGCACCTTCCGCCAGGCGGCGTCCGGCCTCTCCCTGAGGCTGCACGCCTTCGGCTCCGGCATCGAGCGGGTCAACTTCTTCGGCCTCGGCAACGACACGCCGGAGGTGACGGACCGGGCGCGCTACAAGACGGAGGAAAACGTCGTCTTCGCCTCGCCGACGCTGCGGTGGGAGAGCGGGCCGCGCTTCGAGGTCCACGTGGGCCCCGAGGCCCGGCTGTCGAAGTCCCCCACGGACGGCTCCACCATCGTCGGGCAGGACCAGCTCTACGGCTCCGGCGACTTCGGGACCCTCGCGCTGAGGGGCGGGCTCCACTTCGACAGCCGCGGGCGCCCCGAGGCGCACGCCAGCGCCGACCTCGCCGAGGGCTTCGCGAAGGCCGCGGGCGGCCGGAAGGTCACCGGCCTGCAGCTCGTCGCCTCCGGCTCGTACGTTCCCGAGGTCTGGGACGCCGAGAGCGGCTACGGCTGGGTCGACGGGTTCGTCGCCACCTACGTGGGCAACGGGCGGATCCACCTCGCTCTCCGCGCGGGCGGCCGCAAGGTGTGGGGAGACTACCCCTGGTTCGACGCGGCCTTCCTGGGCGGGCTCACCAACCGTGGCTACCGCATCAACCGCTTCGCGGGGGACGCCGTGCTCTACGGAACCGCCGAGCTGCGCTTCTGGGTGGGCCACCTCCCCACTCCCATCGTGCCCCTCCGGTTCGGCTTCCTGGGCTTCGGCGACGTGGGCCGGGTCTGGTTCGAGGGCGAGGACTCGGACACCTGGCACTCCTCCGGGGGCGGAGGACTCCTCCTCCAGCCCATGGGCGCCCCGGTCACGCTGCGAGCCACCGTGGGCGCGAGCGACGAGGGCACGCGCTTCTACTTCGGCATGGGCTACGCCTTCTGAGGCTCAGGCGGCCTTCGGCGTCGTCCTGCTTCGCGCTGAGGCGGCGGTTCTCCCGGACCAGGACCACGGCCAGCACCAGCCACACCAGCACGACGCCCACGTTGAGCAGGGCAAAGCCGCGCACCTCGAGGGCGAGCCAGGTCGTGCCCGACGAACACCACGACCGCGCTCACCAGGTCGCCGAAGCGGACGAAGAAGCTGTCCACCGCCTGCTTGGCCTTGTACTTCTCCTCGCGCGAGGTGGGCAGCCAGAGGAGCTGCCGGGCGGTGTTCATCACCGAGTAGTCGGTGGCGTTCTCCGCCGTCTTCAGCCACCGCACCAGCCCCAGGGAGGTCACGCCCGACGGCGATGATCCCGTAGGCGGCGAAGGACGTGAGCGGGCAGCGCGAAGAGGACGCCCGCGAGGCCGAGGTACTTCACGAGGCGCGAGACCAGGAAGGCCTGGAAGAGCACCGCGATGATGTTCACCCAGAAGAAGTAGTTGCCGTAGAAGGACCCGATGAAGGCGTTCGTGTCGAAGCCCGGGTCGGCGGCGAGGGCGGCGTCGGCCTGGGTCACCACGAGGCGGCTGAGGATGTACTCGCCGGTGGTGTTGACCAGGTTCAGCAGGATCATCAGGACCGCGATCAGCAGTGATGTAGCGGCTCGCGAACACCAGCGTGAAGCCGCTGCGCCCGGCCAGCGGGGCCTCCAGCCGCAGCCGCGTCTCCTTCGCCGCCCCCTCGGTGCCCCGGTTGACGATCGTGTAGATGGCCAGGGTCAGGATCAGGATGCCGGCCGCGAGGTAGAGCATCACGTGGGGCTCGATGTGGGCGGAGAACATCCGCTCCGCGATCCAGGCTCCCACCGGGGTGCCCGCGGTCATGCCCATGGCGATGATGGGGAAGATCCGGTTGCCGGCCTCCTTGGTGTAGATGTCGTTCGCGTAGGACCAGAACTGGGCGATGATCGAGAGGCTGAAGAAGCCCACCCACACGTAGAAGAGGATTCCGATGAGCTGGACGCCGGAGTCCACCAGGCACCGCGAAGGCCAGGATGTTCGCGGCGAAGAAGACGGTCACCCCGTAGATCAGCTTCATCCGGTCCACCCGCGAGGCGAACCAGCTGTAGGCGGGCACGAAGGCCATGAGGATGAGGGCCTGCCCGGCAGAGGCGTAGGTCTTGACCTCGGCCGGGCCGCGGATCCCGAGCCGCTGGAGGAAGTCCGGGCACCTCGGTGTTGAGGATCAGGGGCTCGCGGACCGTCTTGATGATGTAGTAGCAGACGAGGATCAGGAAGATGTTCAGCGAGCATGAGCACCGCTCGCGAGCCTTCTCCGGCGTGCACGTCGCTGAAGAGTCCGAGCAGCCGGTCGAGCGGTCCTGGCTTCGGCCCGGCCGAGGCCGGGCTTTCGGTGGTCATGGGTCCTCCGTCCCTCGAGTGAAGATGGGCGAGTCTATCGTGATTGGGTCCTCAGAACACGACGGCGACCGCGAGGCCCCGGGTTCGTCGGCCCACCAGGGGGGTGACGCTGACCGCCACACCACCGTCCTGGCCGGGCCGTCCCCCGTTCACCCGGACCACGGTCCGCCCCACGACGTAGCCAACGGCCGCCCCCGCCACGACGTCGCTCAGGTAGTGCTTGTTCCGCTGCAGGCGGGACACGGCCACCGCCGACGCCAGGGCGTAGGCCGGGACCCCGGCCTTCCAGCCGTAGTGGCGCTCGGCCACCGCGGCGAGGGCGAAGGCATTCGAGGTGTGGCCCGAGGGGAAGGACTTGTCGTCCTCGCCGTTGGGGCGCTCGCGCTGCACCGCGGCCTTGAGCGCCGCCGTGTAGCCCCAGTTGACGATGAAGGCGTCGAGCAGGTCGTAGCTCATGGCCCGGATGCGCGGGCCCTCGGCGAAGCGGCCGCCCACAAAGACGCCGGCCACGGCGGCCCCGATCAGGGCCGGCTCCGCCCCGTCCTCGAAGCTCTTGCCGAATCCGTGGTCAGGGTCGGCGATCCAGTCCGCCACGTCGTCGTCGTAGACGGTCGCGAATCCTGTGGCCAGGCCGCCCACGAACGAGGGGCCGAGATTGTCGGGGTGGAACACTCCGATGGCGCCGCGCCCCAGGTTGGGAATGAGCCGGCGCAGCGTGCGCCGCCCGTCCTCGCGCGCCGGAATCGTCTTCGGGGCGCCGTCGCCGCACGGGGCGACGACGGCGGTCCCCAGGATCACCGCCAGCAGGAGTGACCCGGTGCGCTTCATCTACCGGTGCTTGCTGCGGTACTCGTCGCTGTTGCGGAGCTCGCGGGCGACGTCCTGCTCCGTCCAGTGGTCCTTCAGGACCCGGCCCACGTAGCCCGCGCTGCCCGCGTCCGGCTCGCGCCCCAGCGTGGAGAGATAGGCCCGCCGCACGATCTCCTCGGCCTGCGGCCGGGTGATCTGGCTCTTCTGCCGGTACTCCGGGCTCCGCTTCAGGGCCTCGCGGACGTCGTGCTCGTCCCAGCCCTGGTCCATGACCTTGGACCGGTAGGATGCCAGGCCGTTCGCGTCCGGCGCGCGTCCGAGAATGTCCTCGTAGGCCCTGCGGATGATCTTGTCGGCCGACTCCCGGCTCCGCGTCGCGTGCTCGGGGCTCTCGCGCAGCGCCTCCCGCACGTCCTGCTCGGTCCAGTCGTCGTCGATCATGCGGCTGCGGTACAGCCGCAACCCCTCGGTGTCGGGCGCGCGGTGGAGGATGTCCTCGTAGGCCCTGCGGATGACACGGTCCGGGTCCTCGGACCGGTGCTCGGAGTGCCGGCGGTAATCCGACCGCTCGCGGAGGTCGTCGCGAACGTCCCTCTCCGTCCAGTGATCCTCCTCCATCAACGCACGGTACCGGCGCAGCTCCCGGTCGGATGGCTCGCGATCGAGGGCTTCATCGAAGGCCCTCTTGATCGCCTTGTCCTGCTCCGAGGCCTCGAGCGACTGCGCGATCCCGCTCAGGAGCATGGCGAGCGCGTTGTCCTCCGACTCCTGCGCCTGCACGGGGGCGCCCAGAAGTGTCACCTGCAGTGCGATGGCCGCTGCCGCCGCCAAGAGTATCCTGTCCTTCATCGTCCTCGTCCTCCTCCAGTCTGTGGCGAGAGCCCGCGTGGACCCCGCGCCGTGATCGTCGCTCTCGAGGTGCCTCTTCATCGCTTCGCGGTCTCGCACGTGAGCGTCTCGTCGAGCCAGGTGACCGTGGCCTCGTCGCCCTTGCTCCAGAATTCCACGTTCTGACCCTCGTATTTCGAGCCGCTGCCCGCGGGGACGAGCCAGGCGGTCACCGTCCGGTCCCCGCGCTCGAGGCGCGCGGTGGGCGGCTCGGTCTCGAAGAACGTGGCCACGACCTCGTTGGCGGGGTTGCTCTCGCAGGCGTAGAAGACCGGCCCCTTCGCGGGCACCAGCTGGAACTGGGCCTGGAGCTCGGACGTCCGGATCTGGTACTGCCCCTCGACACACCCGCGCACGCTCGTGGCCTGCCAGCTCGCCGTGAGGAAGACCGGGTTGTCCGTGCCCTGGGCCTTCCAGCACTCGTTTCGCCCCTTGATCCAGCCCCGCTGCTCGGCCTTGAGGGACCGCGGCACGTCGTCCCGGGCCTTCGCCAGAGCCGCCTTGTAGACCTCGTCCAGCTTCCGGTCGAGGGAGGCCAGCCCGTCGTCCTGGCAGATCAGCTTCTCCACGTCCCCGTCGGCCTTCGCACAGTCGAAGGCCGGACCCTCGGCCCGGAGAGGGGCGGAGACGAGCGCCACCCCCGCGGCCAGCGCAAGACACGCCACCTTTCGTCGCATCCTCGCTCTCCTACTTCCTGCGGCCGCCGGCCAGGGTCAGCACCAGGCCCAGCGCCGCGACTCCCCCCGCCGCCAGCGGGGGAACGGTGACCGATTCCTTCTGCTTCGTCTCCACGTGGAGTGGGCCCACGTCGAGGACGTTCTTCTTCCGCGTGTACTGGAACGTGCCCACCGCGAGCCCGGCGAGCCCCAGGACGAGCAGCACGACTCCCGCTATGCGCAGCATGACTTGCTCCTTCCGAGCCCCTTGCTCTCAGCTCCGCCCCGCGGCCCCGGTGCCGATGGGGTAGGGGTAGCCCTGGAGCAAGGCCTGATCGAGCGCCGCGTCGAAGCCGTAGATGTCGTCGGCGAAGTGCACGACGCCCTCCGAGTCGACGTGGACGGTCACGTAGAAGAGCACCACCCGGAGGGGCTCCTCGAGGTTCACCCGCGTGGGCCGCTCACCCTGCATGGCGGCGTCGATCCGCTCCCGCGTCCACTCCGGCTGGTCACGGAGCACCCACTCGCCCAGACGCGCCGGGTCCTCGAGGCGGATGCAGCCGTGGCTGAAGTCGCGCCGGGCCCGGGAGAAGAGCTGCTGGGCCGGGGTCCCGTGCATGTAGACGTTCTCGTCGTTGGGAAAGATGAACTTGGCGAGGCCGAGGGAGTTGCCCGGGCCCGGCTTCTGCCGGATGTGGAGGGTGCCGGCCACCACCTTGTCGAGGTTCTCGGGCGTGGCCGGGAGGGCCGGCGCGCCCTCGGCCCCGCTCGCCACGATCTCGAAGTCGTGGGAGTCGACGTAGGACGTGTCACGCCGCGCGTGGGGAACGATCTCCTTCACCGTGATGCCGTAGGGCGGGTTCCAGTAGGGCCGGAAGATCACGTACTCCATCTCCTCGATGAAGATCGGGGTGCGGTGGTGCAGGGACTTGCCCACGACGACGTTCATGCGCACCGGCTCGCCGCCGGTGCGGGGGTCGCTCGCCCACAGGCGGAAGAGAGCCACGTTCACGAACACCGCCGGGGCATCGCCCATGGCCGGGAGCCAGCGCTCGCGCTCGAGGGCCAGCTCGATCTGGCGGACGCGGTGGGCCACCGGAACGTTGAGGGCGCCGATCGTGCCCTTGCCGATCACGCCGTCCTCCTCGAGGCCGTGGCGCCGCTGGAACCGCTTCACCGCGTCCGCGAGCGGACCCTCGTAGGCCCGGCTCTCCGCGGCTCGCGTCCCGTCCTCCGGCGCGAGGTCCCCGAAGGTCTGGAGCCGCGCCGCCAGCGCCGGCACCCCGGCCCAGGAGTCTCCCGGCTCGACCTTGGTGCGGCCCTTCTCCAGATCGGGGACGGCCTCCGGCTCCCCCCGCGCCGCGAGGGCCCGGTACTCGGCCAGGGCCTGCCGCGCGCGGCGGTAGTGGGCCAGCGGCGGCTCGAGCTCGGCGAGGGCGGCGGAGACGCCGTCGGCCCCCCGCACCTTCTGGAGCATCGCCGCCACGTCGATCGGCTTGCGGGCCACGTCGTAGCCCCAGTGGAGCACGGCGGGATCCACTCGGCCCACGTGGGCCGCCGAGAGAAGGCGGGCCACGCCCACGCTCAAGGCCACGTCGAAGAGCGCGCGGTCGGCACCGGAAACGGCACCCGATTCGACCTCCCTCCACTTCTCAACGAGGAGGGGGGCGTCGTAGTCGGCAGGGTCGAGACCCTCCTCTCCGGCGGCGGAGAGGGCGCTCAGGGCCCCCTCGAGGCCCGGGTAGGGGACCTCGCCGGCGAACCAGAGGAGCCGATCGGGCTCGGCCGCGTAGAGGCCCTCGAGGAGCGGAGCCACGGCCGCGATCTGCCCCCACTTGAGCCAGGGGTGCGCGCCGGCGGTCAGCACCTGCTCGACCGCCGCCTGGACGTCTGCGTCCGGGGGCCCGGCCGGCTCGGTCGGGGCGACGGCCGGAGCCGGCCGCGTCTGCTCGGCGGCCCTCGGGGTCGCGTCCCCGGAGCAGGCGCCGGCGACGAGCGCCGACCCCAGGATCAGCGCGCCGACCCGTGCTCGTCGTGACCGGCTCGCTGGGGTTCCGGGCCTTCGCTCCCAGGATGAAAGGGACACTTGACGCCTCTCTTTCGAGTCCGTTGCACCTTGCTGGTGTGTGTGGAATCGGCCGGCGGCACCGGCCTCGAACCCCAATCATGCCTCCCCGGGCCGGGCGCCGCTATCCGAAAAACGCCAGGCCGGGGCCGCCGGCTTGAGGAGCTCAAATTCTATGTTAAATCTAGTTCAAATGTACAGTAACTCAGAATACACAAAGGCCCGGGACGGCTCCCCTCTCGTGGCCCTGATGACGCAGCTCCAGGACGATCTGCGGGACGGGGCCATTCCGGCCGTCCGGGTCGCCGACCTGGCGCGCGCCGCCGGAGTCAGCGTCCGCACGGTTTACCGTGCCTCGGCCCGTCAGCTCGGCGCCCCCCCGATGACGCGCCTCCGCCGCTCGAAGCTCCACCACGTCCGCAGGACCCTGCTGGCGGGGGCGCCGGGCGAGACCGTCACGTCCGTGGCGACCGAGTGGGGCTTCTCCCACCTGGGCCGCTTCTCCGAGTTCTATCGCCGCGAGTTCGGCGAGTCGCCCTCGGAGACGCTGCGCCGCGCCCGCGCCACCTCACGCCCGACGAGCCGACCCTCCCTTCCACATCGACATTCAGCCCGCGCACCGCGCTGACCAGGACCCCATCAGGGCCACACCGTCGAGAGCCCGGTCGCGATGGGGGCCATCGCCGCCGTGGGCGCCTTTTCGGCCGACCCCCGGGGCTCGAGGGGGATTCCGTCCTGAATGGTGTACTCGCCCGCCAGGACCTCCGTTCCCTCGGGTGCCGGCTCCGCGGGCCGACGCTCCTTCTCGACGTAGGCCTCGCCGTCGAAGACGTGGCGGACATACGAGGCCCGGGCCCCGCCCCCCGATTCCAGGCGGAAGAGGTCGTTCCAGCCCTCCGTCTTCTCGGCCGAGACGACGACCGGCGTGCTCGTGATGGGAAAGTTGTTGACGAGGGCGAGCCCGTCCTCCGTCGGCGTGAAGATCAGGAGGTTGCACCCTCCCGTGCCGCAGAAGATGGAGCCCAGGGTGTACGCAAGGACCTCCTCCCGGCCGTCGCCGTTCAGGTCTGTCCGGCTGTACAGGTAGCGTCCCTTTCCCGTCCCGGTGTCGACGACGTCCCCGGTGTAGTCGGGGAAGGCCTCCCGGAGGGCCTCTTCGATCTCCGGGTCGGGCTCCGTCTCGTAGGGCACGCCCTCGATGGGCTCCCACGCGTAGATGCCGCCATCGGCCATGAGGCTGAGGTGCAGCCGGCCATCCCTGAGGAGGTAGCCGCGGATGTACTCGGACTGGGCCGCGATCTGCTCGTCCATGCTCGGGGGCGGGCACAGGGCCCGGGTCATGGCGAGGGGGCCGAACTGGAAGCTGCCGTTCGAGGGATCGGCGCTGGGCTCGGCGGACCAGCTGCCGGTGGCCCGGTTGCAGTTGAGGCGCATGTTGACGGTGCCGTCGGCGTTCAGGCGCAGAGTGTAGAGGGACGGGTTTTCCGGGCGGACGGTGCTCGTGGCGTCGTCCATCGACTGGAACTCCACCAGGCGCCACTCCGTGCCCCCGAGCGGGCTGTCCGAGTCGGCTGCGGCGGCGAGGACGGCCCCGGCCAGGAGGAGCGCCGCGGCCGTGGACACGCCGAATGCCACACGACTTTCGATCTTCATGGCTTCATTCCTTCTGCTAGCGAGCAGTATCCGCCTGGGCCGACCCCGGAGCGTTCCCGGCCCCGCCTGCCAGAATCCCTCTCCCTTCGTGCGGTTGTGGTCGCCCCGAACAAGACACCACCGCGCCGGAGCGGACCCCGACGCGGTGGTGGCTCACGCGGCGGCCTTTGCTGCCGCCGTCCGGCTCACTTGAAGATGCCGAGCACCTTCAGGAGGGCAATCAGGACCGCGGCTCCGACGACGGCCATGACCCAGCTCATGACGGGCGGACCGCCGATGCCGAGCTGGACGGCCAGCCAGCCCCCGAGACCCGCCCCGATGATCCCCACGATGACGTTCGCGATGATCCCCATCTGGGCGTTCGTCTTCATGACTATGCTGCCCAGCCACCCGATCACGCCTCCGACGATCAGCTGAACGATCAGCTCCATGGCGTCTTCCTCCTATCCGCGCTCGAGCTTGTCGTGCGCTTCCCGCACCTTGGCCTTGAGCTTCAGAAGGCCGTGAGTGACGTCGTGCCGGGAGTCCTTCCAGGCGTCGTCCGCGGCGTCCTTCGCCTTGTCCAGGCCCTTCCTCGTGGCCTCCCAGTCTTTCTTGAACGCGGCCGCCAGCTCGTCCATGTCCTTGCGGCTGTCCTCGTCGAGCTCTGCCGTCTTCGTCTCGAGGGCTTCGACGTCCTTGCGGATCTCCTCGAGGGCGGTGTCGGCCTCGCGGACGAAGTCGTCCTTGACGTCGCCGGTCAGGGCCTCGATTCGCCGTACCATCCTCTTGACGCCGGAGGCGGCATCCCTGGCCTCCTCGCCGAGCTCGTGCCACGCGTCGTCCGTCGCCTCGCTCGCCTTTGCCCAGGAGGCGCTCGCCCCGTGATGGGCCGTCTCCGCCTCGTCGAGGGCATCGTGGTAGACGCGGGCGACGTCCTCGTCGAGCTCAGCGAGGCCCGAACGCAGGCTCTCCATCGCCTTCTCGCTCGCTGCGAGGTCTTCCTCGACCTCGGCGCTCATCGCCTCGCGAGCCTTCTTCAGCTCCGCGGCCGCGTCGTCCTCGGCCTTGCGGGTCTCCTGTGCGCTGCAGCCCACGAGGACCGCCACGGTCAGCAGGGCGGCGTACTTCTTCATGTTCCTTCTCCTTTCGGCGGCCACCCGCAGGGCGGCGCCTGGCCAGGCCTCGGGAATCCTCAGCACCTGGCCGGGGTAGATCTTGTCCGGCGCCACCTGGAGGGCCGAGGTTGCCTGTCGCTCGTCGATGCCGAGGGCGGAGGCCACCTGGGATGCGTTTCGTCCCGAGAGCACGGGACCGAGGCCTCAAAGAGTGATGTCGACACGGCTCTGGCCTCCTTGCTGGACTAAAACGGAAGACACGAAACTATCGCAGCACGCGGGGGCGCGCTATCCGTTTCCTGCCACGCCTTCGCGGCTACAATGAGTCCAGTCGGCGACCCCGGGCGCATTCGAGCAGACCGGGGGTCGTCACATTCACTCGAGATTCAGCGGCCGGCGGGAGAGGCACTCGTCGTCCCCCCGGTCGCCATCAGGAGAGGCCCCGTCAGGGCCGGAGGAGGAGCGTCATGTCCGTCGCCAAGGTCACCGAGATCATCGCGTCGTCTCCGAAGAGCTTCGACGACGCCGTCTCTCGCGGTGTCGCTCGAGCGCACAAGACGCTCAAGAACGTCCGCGGGGCCTGGATCGCCGACCAGCAGGTGAAGGTCGACGGGGGCAAGATCAAGGAGTATCGGGTCACCATGCGCGTGACCTTCGTGCTCAAGGACTGAGCCGAGCCACGCAGGGCGAGAAAGGAGAGAGCCCATGGAGTTCCTGGCCGGGTTGTTCGTCGGAAAGCCGCTCCACATACTGGCAGTCGCGGGAGTCTTCCTGGCCGGCCACCTCGCCCTGCGGCTCACGGCGCTCGGCGCCGGTCGCCACCCCCGGGCGCTCCTCGTGGCCGCCGGCGCCTGGGCGCTGTACGCGGCCTGGGAGTGGCTCGTCCGCGTGCGGACGCCGGAGGCGAACATCCGGGTCGACCTCCTGCTGATCTGGCCGGCGATCGCGATCCTGTCCGGGTGGGCGGTGTACCGGTCGCTCCGCTAGGGTCGGAGCCGGGGAGCTTTGCAGACGATGCTCGACCTTCTGGCTCGAGCGGAAGCGGGGGTGAGGACACTCGCCCGCTTCGGGTCGGTCCTGGTCCTCGCTGCCGTCGTCGGGTGCGCGACGGCCCGCAACTATCCCGACCCCGCCCGGCCCGCCTACGAGAGCGCGTTCGGGGCTCCCGTCGACCCGGAGACCGAGACCCCGTCCGTCATCCGCGTCGTCACCTTCAACATCGAGCACGGCGAGCGGGTGGTTGAGGCCGTCGAGGCTCTTCGCTCCCGCTCGGAGCTGGCCGGCGCGGACGTGGTGCTCCTCCAGGAGATGCAGGCCCCCGGGGTAGAGCAGATCGCCCGGGAGCTGTCCCTCAACGCCGTCTACTACCCCGCGAGCCACCACACGCGACAGGACCGCGACATCGGCAACGCGGTCCTGTCGCCCTGGCCCATCGAGGCGCACTGGAAGATCGTCCTGCCCCACCTGTCCCGCTTCAGCCACCACGCGCGGGTGGCGGTGGCGGCCCGGGTCCGGGTCGGGGAGCGCCGGCTCCGCGTCTACAGTCTCCACATCGGCACGCCGATCAACCTGAGCGGAGAGCAGCGGCGTGAGCAGCTCGCGGCCGTTGTCGGGGACGCCCGCGACAGCCCCGACCCCGTTCTCATCGCCGGCGACTTCAACGGCAAGGGCATGGCCGAGTGGCTCGCCGGGCAGGGCTTCGACTGGCCCACCCGGGACGTGGGGAAGACCACGACGCTCCTCTCCTTCTCATTCGACCACGTCCTCGTGCGGAGCCTGCGGACGGTCGGCGACCCGGGCGCCGGCGTCGTGCGGGACGCCGGCCCGATCTCCGATCACTACCCGGTGTGGGTTACGCTTCGGCCGGACGGAGACCACGTCCCATGACCATTCAATCCGCCTTCGGGCCCTTGTCGCGGATGACCCTGTCCGCCCGGATTCTCCTCGGGCTCGGGCTGGGCATCTTCGTCGGCCTCTTCTTCGGGGAGGGGGCGGCGGCGCTCCAGCCCCTGGCCGACATCTACATCCGCCTGATGCAGATGACGGTCCTGCCCTACCTGGTCCTGGCCCTCGTCATCGGCTTCGGGCAGCTCGAGGCCGGCGAGGCCCGGCGCCTCGCGGTGCGGGCGGGCGTGATCCTGCTGGCGACGTGGGGCCTCGCCGCCACCGTCATCGTGGCGATGCCCGCCACCTTCCCCGAGGTCCAGAGCGCCTCGTTCTTCAGCAACTCCCTCGTCGAGCCCCCGGAGCCGTTCTCCATCCCGGACCTGTACTTCACCGCCAACCCCTTCCAGTCGCTGGCCAACGCCGTCGTCCCCGCCATCGTCCTCTTCAGCACCATGCTGGGCGTCGCGCTGATCGGGCTGAAGGACCGCGAGCGACTCCTGGGGACCCTGCGGGTCCTCGACCGGGCCGTCATCGCCATCACCCGCTTAGTCGTCGGCCTGACCCCCCTCGGCGTCTTCGCCATCGGGGCGGTGACCGCGGGCACCATGACCCTCGAGACCTTCGTCCGGCTCGAGGTCTACTTCGTGGCCTTCGCCGCCGCGTCGCTCCTGCTCGCCTTCTGGATCCTCCCCCTCCTCGTGACCGCGATGACGCCGTTCAGCTACCGCGAGGTGGTCGGCGTCGCCCGCGAGGCCCTCCTCACCGCATTCGTGACGAACAACGCCTTCATCGTCCTGCCCATCCTGGTCGAGCGGTCGAAGGCGCTCCTCCGGGACCGCGGGCTCCTGAACCCCGACAGCGACTCCGCGGCCGAGGTCCTGATCCCGATCCTCTTCAACTTCCCGAACGCGGGGCGCCTCCTCACGCTGCTCTTCGTGCCCTTCGCGGCCTGGCTCGCCGGCAGCGCCTTCTCGGCCGCCGACTACGCGACCCTCTTCGCGGTGGGGATCCCGAGCTACTTCGCCAAGGCGCAGGTGGCCCTGCCGTTCCTCATGGACGTCTTCGAGCTGCCCCACGACCTGTTCCAGCTCTACATCCCGACCACCATCGTGACCGGCAAGTTCGACTCGATGGTCGCCGCGATGAACCTGCTGGTGTTCGCCCTCCTCGGGGCGGCGGCCATGGGCGGCTTCCTCGTGAGGGACCGGCGCCGGCTGCTCACCACCGGCGCGGCCATCGCCGGCGGCACCGCGGTCGTCGTCGCCGCGGTGTGGCTCCTGCTGGCCGCGACCGTGGACACGACCTACCACAAGGACGAGGCGCTGCGCCGCATGCACGCCCCCCGTGGCGTCTCGTCGGCGGTCGTGCACCGCGACCTCGGGTCCCTGGCTCCGGTCGCGGCGGCGGAGCGCACGACGCTCGAGCGGGTCCGGGCGCGCGGCAGCCTGCGGATCGGCTACGACCCCGTCAACCTGCCCTTTAGCTTCTTCAACGTCGACGACCAGCTCGTCGGCTTCGACGTCGAGCTGGCCCTGGACCTCGCAGGGGCGCTCGGCGTCGAGGCCGAGTTCGTCCCCGTGGACTGGCCCGGGATGGCGGCGATGCTCGCCGACGGCACCATCGACGTGATGCCCGGCGTGTGGTACCGGCCCAACTGGTTCTCCTCGGTGCGCCTGTCGACGCCCTACCTGAACGGCAACATGGGCCTCGCCGTGCGCGACGAGCGTCGACGCGAGTTCGCCCGGGTGGAGGACCTGCGCCGCAGCCGGGGCCTCAAGGTCGGGATCCCCCTCGACCAGCGTCAAGTCGAGTACGCCATGAGGCGCTACTTCGGGGACGCGGACGTGGAGTTCGTCCTCCTCGAGTTCTGGGGCCCCTTCTTCGAAGGCCGGCATCCCGAGCTCGACGCCTTCCTGCTGCCGGCGGAGAACGCCACCGCGTGGACGCTCCTGTACCCCCAGTACAGCGTCGTCGTCCCGCAGCCGGAGCCGGTCAAGGTCCCCACCGCCTTCGGCGCGGCCCTGCACTCCGAGGACCTCGTCGACGCGGTCAACGAGTGGGTGGTGTTTGCGACGAGCGAGGGGACCATCCAGCACGCCCACGACTACTGGATCCTCGGGAAGGGGGCCGACGCCTCCGGGCCCCGGTGGTCGATCCTCCGCGACGTCCTCGGCTGGGTGGACTGAGCCGCGGGCCCTACAGCAGCTTCTGGATCAGGCGCCCGATGTGGCGGTCCTTCTCCTCCGTCACCGGGATGAGCTCGTCGATCTGCTCCAGGCTCTCCACCCACGTCGTGGCCGCCATGAGGAACATGAAGTCCGAGTACAGCCACAGCGCCGAGGGACCGGACACAACGTACTCGGTCTCGCCGTCGAGGAAGGCGCTGCGCGGGTCCTGGTTCTTGGAGCCGGCCGTGTAGTAGTAGACCGCGTCGCGGGCCCCCGCGGGGGGCTCGTCGCGCGCCATCTGCAGGAAGACGTTCTTCGAGCCCAGGGGTGTCTTCTCTTCCAGGACCGAGTCCGGCTCGGCGGTGGCCTCGGCCCGGGCGTCGAGCTGGCGCTTCAGGCTCTCGAGGGCGCGGGGATCGTCGGCGAGGGCGCGCAGGGCCCCTCGGGTGGCGAAGAGCTGGGTCTTGCGGTGCATCTTGGGCCGCCCCTCGCGGCCCCCCGTGGCGAGCAGCGTCGGCGCGTACCCGGCCGCCTCCAGCCCCGCCGCTTCCTCCTCCAGGAGCTTCACCGTGTCGGCGGGCAGGGGGAACTCCTCGAGCAGGAAGGGGTGCTTGCGGAAGCCCTCGGCGGCCTCGCGGACCTTGGCCAGGGTGTCCCCGCTGGGGGCAGCGCGCGTGTACAAGCCCACGCGGAGGTGGCCCCCCGCCGCGGCGATCTCGTCGTCGAAGACCCGGCTCGTCTCCAGCAGGCGGGCGAACAGCTCGCGGGTGCGGGCCATGACCGGCGCCGCCGGCGCTGCGGAGTTCTCCAGCGAGGCCGCGACCACATAGACGTGGCAGCCCCGGAGCGCGGCCTCGGCGAGCTGGCCGGCCCACAGGGGGTTCGCCCAGATCGAGTCCGGGGCCACGATCATCGTGTCCGGGGGAGCGAGCGTGTAGAGGAGCGACTGCAGGAGCGTCGTCTCCTTGTAGGCGTAGCCGGGCTCGTTGTGGACGTTGATCCCCCGCGCCCGGTGGCCCTCCGCCTCGAGCCCGGCCACGAGGGCCCCGTAGTCCGCAGGCCTCGGCAATGGCTGCAGCGGGGCCGGGATGTCCTCGTCCTCGAAGCCCTGGGACAGCAGGAGCTGGCGGGCGGCGTCCTTGAGACCGACGAGGGACGGCCCCGACACCATGATGCCCCGGTCCTCCCACGTGGGGCTCATGTACGTGGCCCCCACGCCGGTTCCGGTGAAGACCGCCGCCCCCCGCCGCGGGTCCGCCTCGGTCACGTCGTAGAAGAAGAGCTTGCGGTGGTCGAGCATGACCGTGTCGGGGACGAACGGGATGACGCCCACGAGCCCCGCCGAGCGGAAGGAGAGGTCCGCGGGCAGCGTGACGTTCACGTGGACGCGGACGAGGTCCCGGACGTGGTCCTCGCCACGCTCGCGCGCCAGCCTCTGGAGCGCCGCCGACCCGGCCACCGCCCGGCGCAGCTCCGCCTGGGCCTCCCGGACCGCCTCCTCCATGTCCTCGTGGCCCTCGCCCAGCTTCAGCTCGTGTCCCAGCGGGTCCTCGAGGAGGCTGAGGAACAGGCGGTTGCCGTTCGCCTCGTAGAACCACTGGGTCTGGAAGATCAGGAAGTAGGGGAGACGCCCGGTGGAGTCGAAATCCCTCACGCGTCGCGCCAGGGTCCGCAGGTAGCCCTCGACGGTGACCCGGTGGGACACGGGGTCGGGCTTCCCGTCAGTGAGGCCGGCGTAGTCGTGGATCCAGAGGACGTGGTAGTCCTCGGCGGCCTCGATGGAACGCAGGAGCTCCAGGAGGAAGCGCGTGGAGTTGGTGGGAAAGATCGCGTTGCCGCCGGTGAAGGTCCTCCCGAGGGCCCGCTCGATCACCGCGTCGAGCTCGGCCTGGGTGTCGCAATCCTCGGCGCGCAGGGCGAGCTGCAGGGGGAGCCAGACCTTGCGCTCGTCGCCCCCCCAGTGCCGCTCCTCGCTCCGGCGCGCGGCCTCGACCACTTCGGTGACTTTGTCGAAGACGACGAGGGCGGCGGACCGGCGGGGCTCGTCGAGCCCCTCGAGCCGGTCGAGGGCCGTGGTCAGGCGCACGCGGGACTGCGCCGCGAGGCCGCGCAAGTCGTCGGGGTCCTTGTAGCGGCCGATGAGCCGGTTGTAGGGGAGGAGGACGTCGTCCAGGAGCGCCTCGCGCGCGAGGTCGGCGACCGTGCGACCCGTCGCTTCGCCCACGGCCGCGGCGAAGGCCTGGTCGAAGGCCTCGTCGTAGTGCCGCTTCTCGGCGGCGTAGGAGTGGCCCGTGGGGTGACGCTCGTCGGTCCGGCTGAAGGCGCCATCGGCGTCATCGAGGTCGCTGCGGAACCGCGCCATGGCCTCCTCGTAGGTCTCCGCGTCGTCGTCGTTGAAGACGTCGGCGTGGGAGAGGAGCCACAGGGCCTCGTACCGCAGCGTCGCCAGGGCCTCGCCCGCTTCCGCGGGCAGAAGGGGAGCGGGCGCCGGCCTCGAGGGCTTCGGCAGGGAAACGCTTCTCGCCACCGGGCGGGTGCGTCCCATGTGGGGCTCGAGGGGGATCTGGAAGCCGAAGTTGAACGAGTGGTTCCGGCCCGGGATCCACTCGATGCGGAAGTTTCCGCCGGTCCCGAAGAGCCCACCCCGTCGGAAGTAGGGCGTGAAAGCGAGGATGAAGCCCGCCTCCTCGTCCCGGGCGTTGTAGTCGACGCCGATGTTGAGAAACAGGAGCCGGCTGGTGAGGAAGAGGCGGCCGCCGCCGTCCCAGTCGCCCCCGGCGCCCCCGAAGTAGCCCTCGCCGCTGAGGCCGAAGGCGCCGATCATGGGGTTCATCAGGTCCTTGTGGATCCCCAGGACCCCGACGCCCCCCGTCCGGTCGGCCTCGCGGTTCCAGGTGAACGAGCCGGCGAGGTAGGGCTTCCAGAGCGGCGGCTGGCCCATGGACCGGATCGGCGCGGGCGCGGCGTCGTTCGTGGACGGCTCCTGCGCCGGCGCTCCCGCGGCCAGACTCCACGCCACCAGGGCGGCCAGCGGCGCCCGACCCAACCTCTTGCGGACGTCTTGACGCTTCAGCATTTCGTTCTCGTTACCTGGGCGCGCCCCGGCTCATCGACGACTCCTCGACGCAGGGGCTGACGGGCTTCATGGGGCCGGGAAGCCGACCTCACCCGCTCGGCGAATGATAGCCACTCCCGGCGGCCCCGACTATCCGCTTCCTGCCAGCGGGAATGAAGACCGAGCCGTGAAGTCTTTTTGCATGTCTCGTTTGCGACCAGGCGTCGAGTTGCCTAGGATCGGCGGGTGCGTCCGTGGACGAGCCGACCGGAACTCGGGGGTGCCCCTCGCAGGCTCTTCCCGGGGCGTCGCGGCTTCCTGCGCGGCCTGGCCGGTCTGTCGGTCGTCGCCGCTGCCGGCCCGGCGCGCCTCCTCGCCGACGCGCGGGAGGAGCGCGTCCTCTCCTTCGCTCACACCCACACCGGGGAGCGGCTGACCGTTCCCTCCTTTGCCGACGGCGAGTACCTGCCCGACGGGCTGGCCCGCCTCGTGCACCTCCTCCGCGACCACCGCAACGGCGCGGAGCACCCGATGGACCCGGCGCTCTTCGACCTCCTGAACGACCTCCAGCTCGCCACCGGGAGCCGGGAGCCCTTCCAGGTCATCTCGGGCTACCGCTCGCCGAAGACGAACGCGACGCTGCGCTCCGCCGGGCGGGGGGTGGCGAAGCACAGCCTCCACATGGACGGGAAAGCCATCGACGTGCGCCTGGCAGACGTGAAGACGTCGGTGCTGCGCGACGCGGCCCTCGAGCTGCAGCGCGGGGGAGTCGGCTACTACCGCCAGTCCGACTTCGTCCACGTGGACACCGGGCGCGTCCGCACCTGGTAGACCGGTGACCGACGTCCGCGCCCTGCAGGAGCGCCTCGAGCGGACATTCCGGGGCGCGTTCTTCGTCCGGGACATCACCGAGGCCCTCCTCTCCTTCGACGCCCGGATGCCGGCCGCCACGGCCCTCGAGCGTCTCCGGCGGCGGGGCTTTGCCGTCGTCGGCGTGCGCGAGGACGGGCTCGTGAGCGGCTACGCGACGGCGGCCGATCTCGAGAAGGCCCGCGTCTGCGGCGACGCCCAGCGGCCCTTCGAGGACGACGAGGTCGTGGCCGGAAGCACACCCCTCGACCAGGGCCTCGAGCGCCTCGCCGGCAAGGAGAGGATGTTCGTCACGGCCTTCGGGCAGGTCGCGGGCATCGTCACCTGGACCGACGTGCAGAAGCCTCCGGTCCGGATGTGGCTGTTCGGTCTCGTGACCCTACTCGAGGACGCGTTCACCGGGCTCATCGAGGTGTGGCACCCAAACGACTCGTGGACGGACCTGATCTCGGCCGGTCGCCTGCGGAAGGCGAAGGAGCTCTTGCGGGATCGCCGGCGGATGGGCGTCGACGTGGACCTGCGGCTCGTGGACTGCCTCCAGCTCGCCGACAAGGGGCTCATCCTGCTCCGGCACGAGGAGACGCGCCGGCTCGTGGGCGTCCCGTCGAAGGAGGCCGGGGAGCAGGCCCTCAAGAAGCTCGGACAGCTCCGCAACGGCCTCGCCCACTCCCAGGACATCGTCACCGGCGACTGGGACATGATCCTCCGCCTCGCCGGGCGTCTCGAGGACATCGTCCTGCTGGGCAGCACCTTCGGCCGTCCGCGCCGGGCCCGCCCGAAGCAGACGGGCTGAGCGCGTCTCCCGCGCGCGCCTCCGTCCGCCGCGCCCGCGAGCGGCCGGAGCCGGGACACCCGACTTCGGGGAACATGACCGGCGTCATGCCGCGAGGGACCGCCGAGCGGTACAAGAGAACCGAACGCACTCCGTGAGCCCCAAAATTGATGTCGATAGGGAGTTGAATTCCTGAACGCGCGTTGTTGCGGCCTGCGGGCGCCCCCGCGTGAGGCTCTGGGCGCGCCGTCGGGCCGTGGCGATCGCGCAGCCTGGGTGAGTGGAGGGGGGATTGTGGGTTGCGGTCTGCGGGAGAGGCTGCTGGCCGACAACTTCCCCCTCGCTCCGGTGGGATTCGGAGCCGACTCTCAGGCGATGTGGGCCGCGGCGGGCTGGGGTGGCGGAGGAGGGCGAGAGACCCTGTCGCGCTTGCGGATGTGGTCGAGGATGCGCCTGATCACTCTGGGCTCGATGATGAAGCCGATGATTCGCATCTCGGCGCCACACCGAGGACACACGAGCGGGTCCACTTCGTACACCTGGACTCGACGGGATCGACGGGCTGGCCCTCGTCGAGCCGGACCCCCGGCAGACGAGCCCGGCGATCTACCAGTACGTCTTCCGCTACGACGCCACCTCCTTCGGGGACGCCCCGCGCGACCGCTTCGTGGCCGCGCTCGAGGCGGAGGGCATCCCTTGCGACGGGCTCTTCTACGAGCCGGTCTACCGGAGCAGCCTGTTCGCGGTGGACCCCGGCGACTTCCGGGCCCTCGAGGGGCGCCTCCCCTGGGCCGGGACCCGCTGCCCGGTGACGGAGCGCGCCGCCTACGAGGAGTCGGTCTGGCTCCACCACCACGTGCTGCTCGGCAGCGAGAAGGACGTGGACGATATCGTCGAGGCCATCGGCAAGATCCGCGACAACCTCGACGAGCTGCGCACCGCCGACCACCCTCTCGTCCACCTCAAGTCCCTCAACCGCGCCGCCCGCGGATGAAGGGGTCAGGTCGTGAATGTTGAATGGAGGGCCGAAAGTGACCTCTCCAGAGGACGGAATTCACCATTCACGACCTGACCCCCTCAGCTTCAGGCGGAAGAGGAGGCCGAGGGTGACATCGGGAGCGGTGTCGGTGAGGCCAAAGGAGGCGGTGAGGCCCCAGATCCCCCGGGAGGAGACGTGGCTGACGAGGAGGCTGGCCCACCAGGGGTCGGCGTAGCCGGCCACGGCGGAGCGCGCCCCCGAGAGGGAGGCCGAGGCCGTCCAGAGACGGCCGAGGGGGCGCCCGACGGTCACCGTGCCCGTGACCGTGTCCTGCAGCTCCAGGTCCGGGAGGTCCCCCAGGCGCCAGAAGCCCAGGTCCAGGCCGATGAGCGTGCCGGAGCCCGCGAATCGGCTGAGGCTGAGACCGGCTCCCACGTCCCAGCGTCCGGTCCCGAAGTCGCCGGCCTCGAGCACGGGGATCTTGACCGAGGCGCTCAGGCCCACCGCGGTTCGGTCACCCTGATGCGCGGACACGAAGAGCTGGGCAACGGGGTCGGCGAGCGAGGCGCTGTACTCGGCATCCTCGGGGGCCGGCTCGGGCTCGACGGGCTCGAAGCCCCGAACCGTGAGCAGCCGAGTGTCGCGCAGGAAGAACGGCACCGAGAGCCGCGCCGTCGCACGCGGAGTGGAGTACGCCAGCCCCAGCGAGGCCGCCGCGCTGCTCGTCGGCGTGGTGTAGACGTAGTCGCCGCGGGCGAACGAGGCTCCGCCCTCGAGAAACACTCCCTGGGCCAGGGCAGGCGCGGGGAGAAGAAGCGTCAACGCTGCGACGAGAGACTCACGGAGCCGCGGCGACATTCCGCAGCGTCTCGCGCGTCTCGTCCATCTCGCGGATCATCATCTGGAGGCGCTCCTGGAGCCGGTCCATCTGCCGGAGCCGGTCGCGGTCGCGCTCCATCGCGGGGTCCTCGCAGAGCCGCTCCATCTCGCGCAGCATGAGCTGCAGCCGCTCCCCCGCCCCCTCGAGCTCCTGCCCCATCTTGAGGAACCCATTCTGGATCTGGTTCTGCTCCATCCAACGGTTGTTCTGGCGGACCGCGGTCATGACGCGGTCCATGTGCTGCATGGTCTCCTGCATCCGCTGCATGCGCATCAGCTGATCCGTCTGCGCCTGCTGCTGGTGCTGCTGCTGTCTCTGCTGCTGCTGCTGCTGCTGCTGCTGCTGTTGTTGCTGCTGTTGCTGTTGTTGCTGCTGTTGCTGCTGTTGCTGCCCCGGACCCTGCTGCGCGCCCACAACGGTGGCCAGTCCGGTCGCGCAGAGGGCGGTCGTCAACACTCGGAATCCCATACCTCACCCCGTGTCATTCGGCCGGTGTCAGGCCCTCCGCCGCGGCTCGGGTGGCCGCCGGATGCCCGGAACGTTCGAGACCGTCCTCTTTGAATCTGGCGCGTCACCCGGGTGACCGCCATCCCACAAACGTTCCATCCAGGGGGAACGCTCGTGCCAGTTTGTGAGCACGGTCACACGCAGCGCGGGGGACGGCCCGAGCGACTCTGGCCGCGCCGCTCGGCCTTTGTCCTCGGGCCATCCCTGCTCGCGGGTCGACCACGTTCGCTGATCGACCCCCTTTTTCCGACGGATCTAGTAGGCGATCTCCGGCACGCTCCAGTTGTGCAGGTACCAGATGGTCTTGCGTGCGTCCTCGGCGGCCTGGGTGAACCAGTTCGCCCCGCCGCAACCGAAGAGGTCGTTGTCTGCGTCGTAGTACGGATTCGCAGCTCCATTCCGGCAGAAGACGAGACTCTCATCGACGGTCAGAGGGGCGCCGTCACGGCACACGGGGATAGCCACGGCGTCCAGATTGACCCCGGGAGGCGAGCCGGCGAACAGAGACACGTCCTCCGCCGCGAACGCTCCGGCCCCCGCGTCCGTCAGAAGGAACGCCGTGGTTCCGGAGAGGCAGGCGTCGACACCCTGCTCGTAGTCGAACCAGCCCCCGGGGCCGGACGGGTCGGCGAACGGGAAGTACTTCACGGTCAGGATCGTCTGCTTCTTGAGGCGTTCGTAGGTCCAGAGGTTGATGCCGACGTAGGTGTTGACGTTGACGACCTCGTCGAGGGTGACGTGGCTCGTCTTGTCCGCTCCCGCCGCGATGAACACCGCCGCCGAGAGCAGGTCGTCGCGGTCGACGCCGTCTCCGGGCTCGTAGCCCTCCGCGGTCCGGTCCGGGGTCTCCGGCGACTCCCACCAGCAGGGCGCGTCGGGTGGCTCGCCGACCGGGTCCGGGGTGACGGTGCATCCGGTCACGGGGTCCTCCTCCACCTCGGGAATCCAGCCCAGAGGCTCCTCGGCATACTCGCAGACGAGGTGGCCGAGGCCTGCGTCGCGGAGGGAGACGATCCCGCTGGGGTCGAGGACGTAGGTCATGAGGGTGGGGACTCCCTCTTCTCCGACGACCTCCTCGGTCACCTTGCCGAAGCATCCGTCCGCCATCACTCCGCGATACAGGCCCAGGTTCTCGAGCGGAGCGTCGATGGTCTTCCAGGCGTAGATGCCGGTGTCCTCCCCCGGAACGCAGAGCGTCAGCCGGCCGGCGGCATCGGTGGTGATGGCTACCTCGGGGTCGCACTGAGGCCCCGCGGAGTTGAGCGCCTTGAGCGCCTCCGCGTAGGACTTGTCGAGCACCGCGGCCGGGGACCGGGAGACGCTCTCACGGCCGAAGCTCACCTCGTGGACGCAGTCGGCGTAGGCCTCCTGCACCCCGCAGGCGTCCTCGATCTCGGGATCGAAGTCCGGCTTTTCCCCGTTCAGGGGGATGAACTCGCACTGGCCGAGGCCCGCGCAGGGGGCCAGCGTGATCGGCTGCAGGCAGTCGACGGTCACGAGGGCCTCCGGCTCCTCTTCAGGATCGTCGTAGGTGATCGATGTCGTGATGGGAACGCCGGCGCCGTCCCGCTCGATGACGTACAGGTCGCCGTAGAGGGCGCCGGCGGCGTCGGCGGCGTCGCCCCCACCCTTGCCCTTGTCGTCCGGGGGGGCGCCCAACACCAGGACCGCTCCACAGAGCAGCACGAGCGCGCCGAGCCCAGCGCGTGCGAACAGTTTGGCTGACATCGTCGTCCACTCCTTTCACGCGGCTGGCGGCGCCGCGCTCGGCGGCGGAGGGCCGATCCCCTCGCCGCACCACGGGGGCGGTGACCACGGCGGGAGGGACGTTCGGCCTGCGTCGCTGGCCGGGCGCACCGCGGTCGCCGATCTCGCTTTCGGTATGAGCCTCCTCTCAGGCAAGAACGATGCCCAACCGACACTCCCCGCGTGACGTACACCGGAGGCGCCCATGACGTGGGCTGACCGCGCATCTGCCTCCAGCGGAAGGACGCCTGCCTCGGCATCGAGCAAACGTACGACGGCCGCCGTGGGGCGGGAGTGAGCGCCATGGTCCGAGGCGCCGGCGTCGAGCTGCCACTTCTGGCAGGCGGGTGCGTGGCGTTCGGTGGGCGCCGTCCGCGGACCGAGCGGCGCCCTTCTGGCGGAGGGCTCATCCTCGCCGGCTGTCTTGCGCGAGGGCGTCGCGCGCGGCGATGAGAGAGAACCCCTGATGTGGTCGGCGTGGCGGGCGGCGCCCTCATCGTGTGCCGATGTGGCGAAGAGCGCCAAGACCGGTGCCATTTCCGAGAGGGTTGGACCTGGGGACAATTGTTGGACGACGATCCGCCCCGGAATGGCTTGGACGTCATCCCCTTTCCATCTGCACGAACGTGGCGGGGGCATTCCACCTCCGTCGCGTCTCCCCACAAGCGTTCGGTGTACTCGAGCGATGGGGGAGGCGAACGTCCGGTCGCTGTCAGACGCGGCGTTCGGAGGCACTGCGAGGGCCCGCAGAAGCGGCGCTGCTGAGACGGGGAAGGAGGTGGGGAAAGGACGCTCGTTCACGAGCGAGGCCGGGGGGCCCTCCTTCCCCCCGGCCTCGCCTTGGGGCCCCGCCCGAACGGGCGCGGTCCCGAGAGCACGGCGGTCGACGGCCTACTTCTCCTTCAGCTTGAACTTGGCGTCGATGCCGGAGGGAACGAAGTCCCAGTCGAGGTCCTCCGGGACCGCGTAGTTGTGGACGAACTCGATCGCGCGGAGCGTGTCGCTGCTGGCCTCCACGAAGCCTTTGAGGCCCGAGACCGGTGGCGCCGCCTGCACGCCATTCTTGAACTCGAGCCACTCGAGGATCGACACGTTCTCCACCTCCACCCAGGGCTTCAGCGTGTTGCTGCCGTTGTCGGCGGGCAGGGGCCCGATGATGGTGACGAAGGTGTTCCGCCACGCCCCCCGGTCGTACGACGCCAGGGAGAAGTCGACGAACCGCTCCTGGGTGTCGGGGAAGAGCAGCAGGTTCTCGTCGTCAGTGACCGAAGGCTCGTCAGTGAGGCACTGATCAAGGGGAAGATAGGCAGGGTCTGGCGATCCTTCACCGTAAGCGACAGGATCCGGCTCCGACAGCCAGCAGTCGCGCACCAGGGCCGGCAGCGTGTCGGCGTTCGAGGCCGACGCGTTGGTGTCCAGCGTGATCTTCAGGATGCGATTCATGTACTGCACGAGGTCGACGGTGATCTGGCCGGTCTTGTTGGCGGCGCCACCCAGGGCCGCGGCCGCGGTGACGAAGTCCTCGTACGTCAACGACTCCGGATCTGCGCACAGCACGTCGTTGCAGAACGACTCAACATCGCCATCGCCGGGCAGCAGGTGGCGCACCGCCGGCTGGAACTTGGCCCAGTCGTCGGAGTCGAGGGACGGGTTGTACTGGGGCTGGGTGGTCGGATCTCCGTGAGGCCACATGTCGATTTCGTCCACCCAGGTCTGGAAGTGGCCGTACTTCATGAGCCGCGTGTAGAGCGCCATGTTCTCCATGGGCGAGTCGATGACCCCCCATTCGGCGCAGTCGGCGAGGGACGTGCACTCATATCCGAGCCGGAGCCGGCCGGTCTCGTCCAGACCCACGGAGCCGGCCATCTTGATGCTGGAGATCACCTCGTTGAAGTGCATTCGGTGGTTCTTCTCCTTGGTGCGCCCGCCGCTCAGACGGCCGAAGTAGTCGACCTCGACCGGGGTGCCGGTCAACGGGTCCGGATCGCATGTGAGAGGCAGGAATGTGAGCTCCTGGCCCGTGGCGGCGTCGACCGGGATCGGGCAGTAGCCCCACCCATAGTCAGGGACATCCTTCGGCAGCTCGATCCAGCGCTTGGCCAGGATCGGCTGGCCCGTGTCCGCCCGGAGGATGTGAACCAGATCCCCGAACACGTCCCCACAGCCGGCGCCGCCACCGCCGTGGCCCTCCCCTCCGCCTCCCCCTCCGCTGCCTTGCGCAAGGGCCAGCGGCGCAGGGACCATCACGATCGCCAGACCAGCGATCAGACACAAGAGTCCCTTCCTCATGATCTCCTCCACGTGAGCCGTTGAGCTGAAGGGGCCGGGTCGAAGGGCCCGACCCACGGCCCTTCAGGGCAAGTCACGTGCCCGGTGTGGCTTCAGACGAAGGAGACACGCGCGTCCAGGCGAAGGAGCCATCTCGTCGACGACACAACGAGATAGCGGGTGCGCGCCTCGCAAACGTTCGACATTGCCGCGCCCGGTTAGGACGATCCGACCGAGGTTCGACACTTGCCAGCGGTGGCATAATGTGACGTGCGTGCCTGTCGCCATCGGCAGGCGTCAGCGGGGCGGTGGGATGGACGTGCGCAAAGAAGGCACCGGTATCCGCCTTCCCCAGGTCCTGGATTGCCTGCCCGGCCCCGCCGTCGTGATCGACAGCGACTATCGCATCACCGCGGCGAGCCGCTCCTATCGGGAGTCCTTCGCGGGAGGGCGGCGAGGTCGTGGGACGGCACTGTTACGAGGTGTCGCACCGATACACCGCCCCGTGCGATCAGGCAGGGGAGACGTGTCCGATCGCGCAGTGCCGGGCGAGCGGTCAGCCCAGCCGGGTCCTCCACGTGCACCAGACCGCGCGGGGGCCGCGCCACGAGGAGGTCACGACGCATCCGCTCCCGGGCGTCCCCGGGGCCGGCGTGTCCTTTCTCGAGGTGCTCCGGCCCGCGGAGATGGCCTCGGCGCGCCCGAGCGACGAGGGGCTCGTCGGCCACTCCCCCGCGTTCAACCGGATGCTCGAGCTGGCGACCCGTGTGGCTCCGACCGACACTCCCGTCCTCCTCCTGGGCGAGTCGGGGACCGGAAAGGAGGCCCTGGCCCAGGCCGTCCACGAGATGAGCCACCGGGCGGGCGCCCGCTTCGTGCCCCTGGACTGCAGCGGCATCACCGAATCCCTCTTCGAGAGCGAGCTGTTCGGCTACGAGAAGGGCGCCTTCACCGGCGCGGCCCAGCGGAAGATCGGTCTGGTGGAGACCTGCGACCGCGGAACCCTGTTCCTGGACGAGATCGGCGACATCCCGCTGCCGCTTCAGGTCAAGCTGCTCCGGCTGATCGAGACGCACACCTTCCGGCGTGTCGGCAGCACCGAGCAACGGCGCAGCAACTTTCGCCTGATCTGCGCCACCCACCAGGACCTGCGGCACATGGTCGAGGAGGGAACGTTCCGCCGCGACCTGTTCCACCGCATCGGTGCCTTTCCCATCCCCCTGCCGCCGCTGCGCGAGCGCCGCGAGGACCTCCCCCTCCTCGTCGAGAGCCTGATGCGGCGCCTGGGAACCGGCGACCTGTCACGCTTCCACCCCCACACGCTGGCCGCGCTCGAGGCGTACCCCTTCCCTGGAAACGTGCGCGAGCTCCAGAACGTGATCGAGCGGAGCTGCCTGCTGGCCGGCTCGGGCATGATCCGCCCGGAGCACCTGACCGAGGAGGTCCTGGCCGCCGCCCGCCGCGGGACCGCCGAGACGCGGCCCAACGAGATCGTGACGCTCGAGGAGGCCGAGCGCCGCTACCTGCGGTGGGCGCTGGCGACGTTCCCGGGCGAGCGACGGGAGCTGGCGCGACGGCTGGGCCTGAGCGAGCGCACCTTCTACCGCAAGATCCAGCACCTCGACTGAACGGCGCGCCGGATGGAACGCCGATTGCAGATGGCCCGAGGGGGCTCGTCTCGCGGACCCCGTGCGTAGAACGACAGATCTTCGGAGCGCGGCTTCATGCAACCCCGATCACCCCTCGATTCCGAGACCCTCGAGTGCGCTGCTCGAGTCCTTCCCCTGCCCGGCCTTGATCCTCGACCCGGACCACCGCGTCCGCGCCGCCAACGAAGCCCTGCGGGTCGGAGTGGGGCCGGAGCGCGAGGTGATCGGCCACTGGTGCTACGAGGTCCTGCACGGGCGGCGGCGGCCCTGCGGGGGCCGGAACCAGATCTGCCCACTCGACGCGTGCGTGCGCACGGGCACGGCGGTCCCCGCCATTCACTCCCACCCCCCGGGGGTGGGGGACCGGATCCTGCTGAGGCCCATCCGCGACGACGACGGAGCGATCGTGGCGTGCCTGGCCACGCTGCGCGGGGGCCAACGGCCTCGGCATCGGGTGACCGCGGGAAGCGCGGGACGCGAGCAGGTCGCCATCGCGCCGGTCGCACGGCAACTCGCCCGCCTCGGGCGCACTCGTCTGCCGGTGCTCATCGTGGGCGAGCCCGGGACCGGACGATCCCTGGTCGCCCGCGCACTGCATCGCCAGCAGCTCTCGCCCGCGTCCTACGAGGAGCGGAGCGCCCTCGATCTCGATCCGGAGGAGCTGAGAACGCTCTGGGCTCGCGGGCGAACGCAGGAGTGCGGAGGAACGCTCCACCTGCGCGACATCCACGGCCTGGGACGTCGGATCCAGGGCGTCCTCGCCGAGCTCCTCACCGCCGACGCCCGCCGCCGGCGCCGCTGGCGACTGGTCTCGAGCACGGATCGGCACCCGCGGGTCCTGGTCGCGGACGGTCTGCTTCACCCGGAACTCGCCTCGCGCCTGGCGGCGCGGCGGCTGCGCCTGCCTCCCCTCCGCGAGCGCTGGAGCGAGCTGCCAGAGATCACACGCGCGCTTCTCGAGGACGTGGGGGGCGAGGTCACGGTCCTGACCGAGGCCGCCTTCGAGCGGCTGCGCTCCTACCCCTTCCCGGGCAACCTCGACGAGCTGGAGCAGGTGCTGCGCCACGCCTGCTTCGTGGCCCCGGGGGGCACGGTGGACGCCGCTCACCTGCCCGACTGGCTGGCTGCCGTGAGGTGAGCGACGCCGGAGGGCCCGCGCCCCCCGGGGGAGGGATCACACCGGCGAGGCCGAGCGTGCGGGGAGAACGAGCCCCTCGAGGAAGTACGCGGCGAGGCTCGAGCGGCCACCGAGGCCGGCCTTGCGGTAGATCGCGAGGGCCTGCTGGCGCACCGTGCCCTCGTTCGTGCCCCTCTGCGCCGCGATGTCCCGGTGGCTCATGCCCTTCAGCAGCATGAGGGCCACGCTGCGCTCCGCGTCGGTGAGCGTCCACTTCGAGAACTCGCGGTCGATCGCGGCGCCGAGCCCCTCGAGGGCCTGCTGGGCCTCCGCGCGCCACCGGCTGGTCTCGGCCTCGGACGCCCTCAGGTCGCGCTCCAGGTCGTCGGCGACTCCGTGGATCCTCCAAGAGTGCCGCACGAAGAAGGCCACACCGACCAGGGCCAGGAGACCCGCGCCGATCTCGAGGGCGAAATGGAGTGGGCCGTGGCCGGCCTGGTAGTCGCTGAGCAAATCGGCCGTGAGGAGGGCGGCGATGCCGCCGAAGATCGCAATGGGCAGCAGGACGTGGGCGCCGTCCCGGTGGCCGTGCCTCGAGGGCTCGGCCGCAGGGTTGCCCCGAGGCTCCAGTCGGGAAGAGGCTCGCTTGAACAACGCCTGCGGGGCGTGGCCGTCGACGGTAGCCACAGATGGCGACATGGACCCCTCCAGCGTCGGGGATCGATCCGACGATCGCTCTCCGCCCGTCAATGAATCTTCCACCTCACCCATCCCGGGACCCGAGCGTCTCGCGCGAACCGACGCGAGCCCTCGATGCCGTAGCCGCGCCCCCTTCATTCCACAGGGAGCTTCATGTGTCATCGAAGACAAGGTTTCAACTCCTCCCGGTGTCGAGGCGCCGATCGGCGCTCTCGCCTCTGCCTACCGAACGTGCATACCGTAGGACATATGACGAACGGAGGATCGGCGAAATCGGCGCAAGCGGGATTTCCCTGTAGGAGAGAGGCACCTCTGCGTGTCGGTGTTTGTCCTACAGGGCGAGGAGGGCTTTCAGCATTCACGACCCGACCCCTTCGCCGGGGCCCGTTTGCCAAGCCGTTGGAGCCGTCTCACGGACCCCGAACGTTGTCAGCTTCCGGGGCCGTGGGGGCCCGTGCCGTCGCAGGCGCACTCGCAGGTGCACGTGGTGCCTTCGCAGGTGCAGTTGCAGCCGTCGCAGGGACAGGCGCAGGTGCACTCGCTGCCATCGCAGGTGCAGTCGCAGCCGTCGCAGGTGCCGTCGCCGGGGCCGGGGCCCGTGCCGTCACAGCCATCGCAAGTGCCGTCGCAGCCGTCGCAGACACCGTCTCCGGCCGGAGCCTCAGGGCCGTCCTTGTCTGCAGCCGACAACGTCGCGGCGTCGCCAGTGGGACCCACGAGTAACTCGGTGGACGAGCCCCCGCAGGCCACGAGGACCAGGGCCGACAGGGCGAGCAGGATGGCCAGGCGGGTGTGGGTGCCGTTCATTTCGTTCCTCCGTTGCGTTCGATCACATCGGTGTGTCACCTCGCGGCACGTCGTCTCGACGCCGCAGGTCGTGCCCCCATGGCGAAGGGTCCACTCCGCCCGCAGCCGGCTCGCCGAGGCGCCCAGGCGCCGGTCGACGCCTCCGCCGCTGCGTGCCGGTGGTGCACACCTCGAGAGATAGGGCGAGCGGACGATCGAGGGAAGCGGCGCAAACGGGATTTCCCTGTAGGAGAGCCGCGCGTGCGCGAGTGGGCGTGTGTCCTACACGACCGGACCGGAACCGCAGAGGCACACGCGGCGGGCGTGTGCGGTCAGCCGATCAGCCCGTGCTTCATCGCGTAGAAGGAGAACTCGGCGTTGTTCCGCATGTTCATCTTCGCCAGCGCGCGCGACCGGTACGTGCTGATGGTCTTCACGCTGAGGCACAGGGCATCGGCCACCTCGGTGACCGTCTTTCCCGACGCCAGCATGACCATCACGCGGAACTCGCGATCGGAGAGGGCCTCGTGGGGCGGTCGGTCGCTGTCCGAGTCCAGCAGGAGGGCGAGCTGCTCACCGAGCGACGCGCTCACGTACCTCCCGCCCTTCGAGACCTTCCGGATGGCGGCCACCAGCTCCTCGGGAGCGCTCTCCTTGGTCAGGTACCCGGCCGCCCCGGCCCGAAGCAGCCGGACGGCGTACTGCTCCTCGGGGTAGACGCTCAGGATCAGCACCGGCAGCTGCGGCTGGAGGAGCCTCAGCTCCTTCAGGGTGTCGAGCCCATCCTTGCCCGGCATGGCCAGGTCCAGCAGGACGAGATCGCAGTCCCGCGTCCGGGCCAGCTCCAGCACCTCGTGCCCGTTGCCGGCCTCACCGGCGATGGTCATGTCCGGGTTCTCGGTGACGATCTGCTTCAGACCCTCGCGGACGACGGCGTGGTCGTCGGCAATCAGGACCCTGATCATCGCCGTCCCCTCTCTCCGCCCGGTATCCGGACGTGGACGATCGTCCCCGCCCGGGCCGGCCCGTGATCTCGAGCGTCCCTCCGAGCGACCGCACGCGCTCGCGCATCCCGACGAGGCCCAGGGAGCGTCCGTCCGACACCTGCTCCGGCCCGATGCCCTTCCCATCGTCGGTGATCCGTCATCTCCAGCGTCCCCGGCGAAGTTCCGCAGCACGACGTCCACCCGCGAGGCCCCCGCGTGGCGCGCCACGTTGGTCAACGTCTCCTGGAAGATGCGGAAGAGCGCCGTCGAGCGCGCCGGGTCCAGGACGATGTCGTCGGGCTCGGAGCGGATACCGCAGGTGACGCCGGAGCGCTGCTCGAACTCCCGGGCCTGCCACTCGATGGCCGCGGACAGGCCGAGGTCGTCCAGGAGCTTCGGCCTCAGCTGCGACGAGATGCGCCGCACGGTCTGGACGGTGGCATCGACCATCTTCGACATGGCACCGACCTTGGCGCTCACGGACGGCTGGCGCGTCGCCGACCCGCTGGCCGACCCAGTGCACGTCCATCTTCAGGGCGGTCAGCGCCTGCCCCAGCTCGTCGTGGATCTCACGCGCGATGTCCGTCCGCTCCTGCTCCCGGATCGACTCCAGATGGGACGCCAGGTCGCGAAGCTCCTGCCGCGATCTCCGCAGCGCGTCTTCGACCTTCCTTCGCTCGGCGACCTCGCTCTCCAGCCGCACGTTGGCGTCCCGGAGCGCGGCGGTTCGAGCCTCCACCAGCTCGTTGAGGTGCTTCCGGTGCCTCGAGAGGTCCTCGGCCATCTTGTTGAAGGACGTCGCCAGCAGGCCGATCTCGTCGCCCCTCTCCACACCGAGGACGGCGCGGACCTCTCCCTCCGGTGCGTTCTCCATGGCCGCCGCGATTCTCGTGATCGGACTCGAGATGTACGACGACAGGAGGAAGACGAGCATCCCGCCCAGGGCCGCCACCAGCAGCCAGATCCAGACGATGTCACGTCGGGCGCGGGCGATCTCCGCCCGAACCGCGGCGCGGGAGTATCCCAGGGCGACCGTGCCCAGCCGCGCGCCCGCCGCCGTGATCGGGCAGAAGACGTCGTACAGGGGGTCGTCGTCCCGCGCGCGAGGGGACGTGCCGTGGATCGGCCCGTCCGACGCGAGCGCGGCGCGGGTCAACGGGTCCTCCAGGCGCTTGCCGAGCTCGTCGAGATCGCTGTGCATCACCACCGTGCCCTCGGGATCCAGCACCGCGACGTAGCGCACGTAGTCCTGGGTCATGGAGTGATTGACGAATCTGCGGAGGGTGGCGAGGTCGTTGGCGAGCAGGGGCTTCACCGAGAACAGCGCCAGGTCGCCGGCGATGGCCAGGCCCCGCTTGGTGAGCTCGGTCTCGAGGGTGGCGCGGGCGCGGACGGTGGCGAGCAGGCCCGTGGCCACGCCCAGCACGAGCATGACGCCCCCGATCAGCAGAGTGAGCTTCGTGCGGAGGCGGAGGTTCCCCCAGCGCGGCAGGCGAGTCATGGTCGCGAGCGCGACGGCCTCGACCCGTCGGACGACCGTCACCGTGGACCTCGTGACACCGCCCGAGCGAGGCCCCCCAGGTAGTCGGCTTCGGTCGTCTCCAGGAAGCCTCCGATCTCGGCACCGGCCAGGATCTCGGCATGCGCGGGGTCATCCGGGTCGAGATCGAGCAGGGCGCGGGTGACCGCCCCGACCACCTCTGCAGGCACGCCCTTCCGGGCGGCGAAGATCCGCGTCGGGAGCGGCGCTGGTGCGACCGATGACCATCAGGGCGTCGGGATCCACCCCGATGTCCTTCTGCCGGGTCCCGTGGAGGCCCAGGAAGTGGTCGCAGATCACCCCGCCATCGACCGACCTGATCGCCACAGTGAACGCGATGTCCTCGCAGCAGCCCCCGTTCAGCACCTTCAGGTCACGATCGACATCGATGCCGCTCGACTCGAACAGCAGCCTTGCCGCGATCCACTTGGGGCTCGAGACGCGCGGGCCGAACATGACGGTCCTCCCCACCAGCTGCCGTAGGTCGCGGATGCCGCTGTCCCTCCGGACGACGACGACGGCGGACTGGCTGGTCGTGCCATCGAGCGCGCGCGTCTGGAGGAGCGAAGCGTCGTCGAAGAGATGTGAGAGCTCCTGGAAGGTGTGGGGGTCCTGCAACGCGAAGTCCGTCTGGCCGTTCCTCGTCGAGGCTCGAACTCCGCAAGGTCCGCGGGCACCACGAGCGTCACCTTCGAACCCGGTGCGAGGACGTCAGGTACGCAAAGAGGGGATGGAACTTCTCGAAGCTCGCCTCGATGTTGGTGCAGGGCAAGACGGCGACCCTGAGGCTCGGCCCCGGCCTCGGAGGCGGTCCCGGACCCGAGCGGCGCCGCCACGAGAACCATCGACGCCAGCAGCCCCGCCCGAGCGCGTGCGCTCATCGCGGCCCTTCCCACGGGTGTTGACCCGAGCGGCTGCACGGAGGAGATCACCGCCAGCCCGTGGGGCAGTCTACCACCTGTCGTGGGGGAGCGACATGGCAGCAGCGCCCTCCTCGTCACGCACTGGCAAGGATCTGGAGTAGGTCGTGGGGGTTGCGGCCGTGCCGGTCGGCCAGGCCCTTTATCGTCGTCTCGGGTGTGGCCTCCATGCCGTGGCGGCGGAGACGAGCCAGGCCCTCCTCCGGAGTGAGCTCGAGCTGGGCGCAGACCTCCTCCACCGTCTTGCGTCCGTAGCCGCCCCCGCGGGCAGCTCCTTCGCCGTCTCCTGCCCCTTGAGGGCGACCCACACCTGCTCCGGGGTGAGGTCGTGGGCGGAGGCCAGGGCGAGCTCGCGCTTCATGCGGACGCCGGCGGTCAGCTTCGAGCGCAGGTAGGACCAGAAGATCCGCCAGTTGAGGTAGAGGTGAAACGCCCCGGCCAGAACGAAGAGGAAGGCGAAGACGGTGTGGACGGCCTGCCAGGCCTCCTTGTCGAGCCGGGCGAGGGTCCACAGCGACCAGTGCGCGACCCGCCCCGGCGGCGCCACGTAGAGGACGATCCCCGAGGTGGCGAGGAGCACGTAGCTCAGGATGACGAAGAGGGTGACGAAGGCCCGCCAGTGGAAGCGGGCCGGGACGCTAGGGCTCATCGTGTCTCTGCCTCCAGGAGGAAAGGGGTCAGGTCGTGAATGTTGAATGATGGGCTGAATGTGACCTCCCCTGAGGACACAATTCACGATTCACGACCTGACCCCCTTGTCTCCCCTTTGTGGCTACTGGCAGCGTTGGAAGGCGGGAAGGTGGTTGTTGAGAGAGACGGCCTGGAGATTGGTGAAGACGTTGACGGCGTCCTGGGGGAGGTCGTCCCAGGCCAGGAAGCGCTCGTACAGCTCACCGTCCTCGATCTCGACGGCCACCCCGCCGGCGCAGGCCGCGGCGAGGGTCTCGAAGGTGGCGACGTTGTCGAGGGTCCACGCGGAATCCGGCGCCTTCCACTCGCGCCGGGCAAACAACCCGAGGATCGCCTCCACGTGACGGGCCTCGGACTCGGCGATCATCGAGAAGGGCGCCACGTCGCCGAAGTCGGCGAGGACCCGGCGGTAGGTCATCTCCGCGAGGTGCTCCTCCTGGAGCGCCTCGACGAGGACCGCCTCGAGACCCTCCGGGCTGGTGATGGTACAGGTGCCGTCTCCGGGACCCGTGCCGTCACAGGTTCCGTCACAGGGTCCGTTGCCGTTGCCGTTGCCGTTGCCGTTCCCCGGGCCGTAGGGACCGGTGCCGTCGCAGGTGCCGTCTCCGGCTGCGGCCACCGGGTCGTCTTTGTCCAGGGTCGAGAAGATCGCGGCGTCGCCGGTCGCCCCGGGATCCACCGGTGACAGGGTGGACGAGCCGCCACAGGCCGCGAGGGCCAGCGCGGACAGGGCGAGCAGGAAGGCCGGACGGGTGCGTGTGCCGTTCATTGGTTCCTCCGTTGGATTCGAACGCGTCGGTGCGTGGTCTCGCGGCACGTCGTGTGACGCCGCAGGTCGTGCCCCCATGGCCAGAGACCTAGCGCAAGGAGCAGGCCAAGCGTCCGGCCAGAGCCAGAATCCGGCCATGTGGTTGAGTCGTTGGCGCTTGGAGACGGCGGCGGCTTCCCGGCGGGATCAGCCCCCCGGTACTCATCTCGACCAAACGGTCGAGCCGGTCGCCGAGCCCGTCGAAAGGGGTCGGGTCTCGAACGTTGCACTGCAGGGACAAAACGTCCTCTCCAGAGGACGGAACGCAACGAATGGGACCTGACCCCTTCTGCCTGGTCAGTCTCCGTCCGCGGTGGGCATGCTCCTGGAGGGCGCGGTGTCCTGATGCGTGGCCGCGGGCCTCGCGGCGGACGGCGACGACTCCGTGCTCGGCTCCGAGGCCGTCTGGTTGAACAGGTGCACCGTGCGCGTCGGGAAGGCGAAGCCGGTCCCCGCGTCCTCCACGACCCTCATGAAGCCGAGGAGGACCTCCTGGCGGCAGAGCTGGAAGTCGCCCCAGGTCGGGACCTGGAACCAGGCCATGATCTCGATGTCGAGGGAGCTGGCCCCGAACTCCTTGAACTTCACGACCATGGCGTCGGGCCAGATCTTCGGGTGCTCGCGCAGGACGTGCTCGAACCCCTCGAGCACCTGCTGCATCTGCTCGTGGGTGGTGGAGTACTCGACGCCGATGGTGGTGGCCAGACGCATCCGGTCCCGGGCAGCGAAGGTCTCGAGGCGCTGGTCCGAGAGGTTCCCGTTGGGGATGCTGATCAGGGTGCGGTCGAGGGTCCGGAAGCGGGTCGAGCGGATCCCGATCTCCTCCACCGTGCCGACGAAGTCCTCCACCTTGACGAAATCCCCGACCCGGAACGGTTGGTCCACGGCCAGGCTGATCGACCCGAACAGATTCTCCACCGTCTTCTGGGCGCCGAAGGCGAAGGCGAGGCCGCCGATGCCGAGACCGGCGAGGAGGGTCGTGACCGGGTAGCCGAAGGCGGAGAGCACCGCCAGCGTACCGACGCCGGCGACGACGCCCTTGGAGAGGTTGGAGGCGATGTGCAGGAGGTTGCGGGCCGCGGGGCTCGCGTCCGCCCAGGGCGACGCCAGCACGATGTCCTCGAAGACGTCGATCGAGCGCCAGAGGGCCCAGAAGACGACGACGACGACCCCGGCGTTCACCGCCTCGCGGAACAGCCCCTCGGCCTTCGCGGTCAGGCTGAGCGACGACAGTCCGGCGGAGAAGACCAGGAGTCCCCAGGCGAAGGTGAGGGGCGGGCCGATCCGCCGGAGCAACCGGTCGTCCCACGTGTTCTCGGTGCGGGCCAGGAGTCGCCCGAGGAGCGCCTTCGTCAGACCGCCGAGAAGCCGGCCGAGCGCCCAGGCCGCGAGGAGCAGCAGCGGCAGGGCGAGCCACTGCCACCGCAGCACGATGCCGAACGGGCCGGGCAGGAGCAGGGCCTCGGGCAGACGCTCGCGGATCCAACGGTCTTCCAGCCGGTCGTACCAGCCGTCGATGCGGCCGACGGTGTTGGGAGAGAAGGCCCAGTAGGGGCCGGCGTCGTCGGAGCGCCGGACCATGTACACGGGCCGCGTGCGGTCGCCAACGGGGATCTCGCCCACCCTCTCCACGCCCGGAGACAGACCGTCGTCCTTGTCGCCACCGGACTCCGACGAGATCTGCTCGAGATCGAACCAGAGGTGCTTGTCGAGAACGGCCTTGAGACGCTCGGCCAGGAGCGGCCCCTCCGAGGTCCTCTCCTCCGGCAGGGCCAGGTAGCGGGCGGCCTTTCCCCACTCGCCGGCGCGGCCTTCGTCCAGGTAGGCCTGGAGAGAGGCGCGGGGGGAGTCGGGCGCCACCTCGGCCTCCTGGGGCTCGGCGTCCTCGGCCGGCGTCGGAGACGACGAGTCCCCTGCCGCAGGTTGCTCTCCGGGGGCCGGCGCGGGTGCCTGGGCCCAGGCTGGCGCTCCGACGACGAGCACCACCGCGAGGGGGACGAGGGGAAGGAGGTGGCGAAGATCTCTCAAGCGCATAACCTGTCGAATAGAACACGACCGTGACGGCGGGCGCAAGGCGGGGGCAGGGCGCGCTCGGCCGGGGAGCTAATCGCTGACGCGCTGGAGCAGCGCCTGGATCGTCGCCCGGTCCGGCAGGCCGCGGCAGGCGGCGCCCGCCGCGCCCCAGGCCACGCCGGTCGCCAGGGCCTGGGGCATGGGCTCGCCGGCGAGCAGGGCGTGGACCAGGCCGGCGGCGAAGACGTCCCCGGCCCCGGTCGTGTCGACGGTGGCCACCGCGGGGGCGGGCGTCGCCATCCGCTCGTCACCGGAGACCGCCTCGGCCCCGTGTGGCCCCATCGTCACCACCACCCAGCGCAGGAGCGGTCCGGCGATCCCCTCGCCCGCGTCCCAGGGGTCGGCCACGAAGGCCGGCGGCAGGTCGGACTGCGAGCCCACGAGGACGTGGGCGGGCCTTGCGTCACGGGCGAGTGGGGGAACGTGGGCCACGACGGTGGCGCGACGGGCCACCGCGGCCATGAGGCCGGCCAGCTCGAGGTCGCGGCTGCGGACGTAGAGGGCGTCGGCCTCCATCTTCTCGATCCGCAGCGGGGGGCCTTGCTCCCGACAGCGGTGGACGTTGACGATGGTCCGCTCGCCCTCGGGGTCGACGAGGACGACGGACCGCGTGCTCTCGCCCTCGACCCGCACGACGGCGGAGGTGTCGACCCCCGCCTCCTGGAGCTGTCCGAGCAGCCAGTCTCCCCGGTCGTCCGTCCCCAGGGGCGAGACGAGCACGACCTCGTGGCCGGCGCGGGCCAGGGGGACGGCGGCGTTGGCGCCACCGCCACCGAGACGCCGCTCGCTCTTCGTGGCGTCGCGGTGGATCCCCTCGCGGAGGGGTTCGGGCAGGCAGAGGACCTCGTCCTCCGCCACCGAACCCACCACGACGATGCGGGACATCACGAGATTCTAACGCGGCCCCGCCGAGCCGGACGACCGGACACGGAGCGGGCTCGCCGGGGGGCCTCTCCCCTGCTATCGTCTCCAGCCATGCGAAGGCTCCTGGTGGCGACTCTCGGCTTCACGCTCGCCGGCTGCGCATCGGCCGACAAGAAGGCGGCGACGCCCGCCGGCCCGCCGGGCGCCGATCGCGCGGCCCGCGCCTGGGCGAGCGACACGTTGGCGCGCCTCTCCCTCGAGGAGAAGGTGGGCCAGCTCTTCATGATCTGGGTGCGCGCGGAGTTCCTGAGCGAGGAGAGCCCCGTGTACCGGGACCTCCTCGAGAGCATGCGCCGGTACCACGTCGGGGGACTGGCCATGACCGTCCCCGTGCGGGGGCCGGTCCTGGTGAAGAGCCGACCGGAGGAAGCGGCGCTCCTCCTGAACCGCCTGCAGCAGGAATCCAAGTGGCCGCTCCTCGTGGCCGCCGACTTCGAGGTGGGCGTGGCCGCGCGACTGGACGGCGCCACCTCCTTCCCCCAGGCCATGGCCTTCGGCGCCGCCGGCAACGTGGAGGACGCCCGGGCCTTTGGCCGCATCTCCGCCCGCGAGGCCCGCGCGATTGGCGTCCACTGGAACTTCGGCCCGGTAGCCGACGTCAACTCCAACCCCGCCAACCCCATCATCAACACCCGCTCTTTCGGCGAGGACCCCGAGCAGGTGGGCGCGCTCGTGGCCGCCTACGTGGAGGGGGCCCGAGCGGGAGGGATGCTCACCACGGCCAAGCACTTCCCGGGGCACGGCGACACCGCCACCGACTCGCACTACGGGGTGGCGCAGGTGACCGGCGACCTCGAGCGCCTCGAGGCGGTGGAGCTGCGGCCGTTCCGCCGGGCCATCGAGGCGGGGGTGGACGCGGTGATGGTGGCGCACGTCACCGTGCCCGCGATCGAGCCCTCGCCGGACAGGGTGGCCACGACGTCCGCGGCCGTCGTCACGGACCTCCTCAGGACGCGCCTCGGGTTCCGCGGCGTCGTGGTCACCGACGCACTCGACATGGCCGCGCTCACGAAGAAGTACGCGCCCGACGTGGGGCGCGCCGCGGTCGACGCCTTCAAGGCGGGGAACGACTACCTGATCATCCCCGCCGACTTCCCCGCCTCCTGGCAAGCCATGGTCGAGGCGGTGAGGAGCGGGGAGGTCTCCGCCGCGCGGCTCGACGAGGCCGTCCTCAAGATCCTGAGGTGGAAGGCGGGTCTCGGCCTCCACCTCCAGCGGCTGGTGGACGTCTCGCAGGTCCCGGTGCGCGTCGGCCGGCCCGAGGACGCGGCCCGCGCCCAGCAGATCGCCGACGACGCGGTAACCCTGGTGCGCGACGATGCCGGCGTGCTCCCTCTTCAGGCGGCGCCGCCCGTGGAGGGCGGCCTGCCCTACCTCACGTCGGTCGAGACGCGGAACCGCCTCGTCACGGTCGTCCTCTCCCGCGACGTGAGCGGACCGTGGGGCCGCGTCCTCGGTCGCGAGGTGCTCCGCCGCGTGCCCGACGCGAACGTCGTCGTGGTGGACCAGGGGACCGCGGCAGGGGCGACGGACGACGTCCTTCGCGCGGTGGAGGAGGCGAAGGCAGTCGTGGTCGCCGCCTTCGTGGCCCCGGTACCCGGCGAGGGCGAGGCCGGCGCCGGGCACACGGATCCCGCGGGGCGCCTGCTCCGGCAGATCCTCGACCGGGCGGCGGACAAGGCGGTGGTGGTGGCCGCCGGGAGCCCCTACGTGGCGGAGGCGTTCCCGCAGATCCGGAGCTACCTCTGCACGTTCTCGAGCGCGGCGGTCTCGGAGACGAGCGCGGTCAAGGCGCTCTTCGGGGAGATCCCGATGCACGGGCGGCTACCCGTCACCATCCCGGGGATCGCCGTCCGGGGGGACGGGATCACGCGGGATTAGTCGCCCCCTCAATCCGTCGTGCGAGGCCGTGCGACGACCGTCGGCATGGCCGCGGCCTCAGCGGCCTCCCACTCCTCACGGGAAGGGACGCGCCCCCTGTCGTGGGCGTAGGCCGGGGAGTCGATGGTGCGGATCCGGCGGGCATACTCCTGGTCGGTGATCGCGTTGTGCCAGGTGCCGGTGGCGCGAGCGACGAGCACCCCGCCCACGAAGAGGCCGACGACGACCGCGGCGAAGGCCGCGGGTCGCACCGCCCGCCGCCACGGCGCCGGGGTCTCGACCCGCAGGGCCCGGGTCACGGGGCAGGTGGCCACGCAGGACAGGCAGCCGACGCACTCGTCGGAGCTCACTCGAGAGAGACGCTCCACCGGGAGACGGGCGGGGCAGGCCTTCGTGCACAGGCTGCAGTCGACGCAAGACGCCGCGTCCCGCGTGACCTTGAGGGGGGAGAAGAGCGAGACGAGGCCCAGGAGGGCACCATAGGGACAGAGGTACCGGCACCAGAGGTACGGGATCACCGCGGAGGCGGCTCCGAGGCCGAGGAGCACCTTCAGGGCGAAGGGCGAGAGTCGCTCGAAGAAGTAGAGCATCTTCACGTCGGCCACGCGGTTGTAGGGCGAGTCGAGGAAGTCGGCGACGTCGGGAGCGGTCATGGTGACGAAGATGGCCGACGCGAAGAAGAGGAGCAGGAGGTACTTGAGGGAGCGGAGGGGCAGGTCGAGCCACCGGGGCAGGCTGAGGGTCCGTCGGACGAGACGCCGCCCCGCCGAGGCCAGCATCTCGGAGAGCGTGCCCACCGGGCAGACCCAGGAGCAGAACGCCTTCTTGAGGAGGAAGCCGGTCAGGAGGACGAGAACGAGGATGACGAGACCGGCGGGGTGAACGGGGTGGACCTCGCCGGTGGTGAGGAGGTGGCGCAGGCTCAGCAGGGCGGCGATGGGGAGGAAGCCCTCGACTCCCGGGGGACGCGCGCCCACCACGCGTCCCGCCTCGAGGCCGTGCACCCAGCGCGAGAACTCCCAGCCGATGACGAGGACGGCGAGGAGGAAGCCGGCCTGAACGGCATGGCGCGTCCCCTGGATCCGGCGGCGGCGGGCCCGGAGGGCGGGTCCCTTCATCACCTCCGTGGAGGGAGCGGCGTCGAGGCGGACGAGGGTCCGGGTCTCGTCGAGGGCGACGCGGGCGAGGCGAGCGAAAGGGCCAGGGATCATGGCGTTCGTTCGCTTTGTACCACCTGCTCCCCCCCGGCGGGATGACGCCCGTCATGAGCGACCCGCCCCCCTGACCGGCACCTCGCCCCCTCCCGAGTCCCTGAGGCGTGTACACGGTCTCCCGGCGTGAGAGACTCCTCTCAACGTGGGGGAGACCGACGCCGGCCTGGTGCGCCTCGCCCAGCAGGGCGACCCGGACGCGTTCTCGACCCTCGTGGAGCGGCACTGGGGCCGCCTCGTCCCGTTCGCCCGGTCCGTGCTGGGGGACGCCGACGCCGAGGACGCGGTGCAGGACGCCCTCGTCGTGGCCTGGGGCAAGCTGGGCGCGCTGGCCGAGCCGGCGGCCTTCCGGGCCTGGGTGCTGCGCATCCTGGGACGGCTGTGCTTCCGCCGCGCCCGCTTCGGCCGACGCTTCCGGAGCCTGGTCGGTCTCCCGGAGCCGACGGATCCCGCCGCGGAGGCGGTCGGCGAGAGGATCGACGTGGAGCGGACCTTGATGATGCTGGCCCCCCGGCAGCGGGCGGTCATGCACCTGACCGTGGTCGAAGGGATGAGCGATTCGGAGATCGGGACGGTGATGGGCATCGACGCGGCTTCGGTCCGCTCGCACCGGCGCCGGGCGCGCGAGCGCCTGCGCCAGGTGCTGGCCGGGCCGGTCGCTGAGGGGAGGTGAGGGGCGTGGGAGAAGAACGGGATCGCATTGAGGAGTTCGAGCGCGCCCTGAAGAGCTGGGCGGAGCGACCGGCGCGCCGGTCGCCGGAGGAGGCCGGCCGCCGCGCGGTCGAGGGCGCGCAGCAGAGGCAGCGACGCATCCGGAGCGTCCGCACGCTGCTGGCGACGGCGGCCCTGCTGGCCATTGCCGTGACGCTCGGCATCCAGCGCCAGGGGCCCGTCCCCCAGGCAACGCCCCCGGCGGCGTCCCCCGCTCCGGTCGCGCCCCCGCCTCTCGGCGCCGGCCAGGCCCTCATCTGGCTGGACGCGGAGACGCCGCTCTACATGACGTTCGAGGCGCCGGGGACGGCGCCGGGAGATCTGCCATGACCCGCAAGGCCCTGACCCTCACCCTGCTCGCTGGTCTCGCGCTCGGTGGCGCGTCGATCCCGGCGGACTCCGCGGAGCCGACGCTGGCCACGAGCTACACCGTCCTCGTCGGGTTTCCCCTCGGCGAGGAGGCCGTCTCCGCCGGCGTGCTGCTCGTGCCCGGCACCGTGATTCCCGTAGGCGCGGACACGAGCCCGACCGAGCAGCTGGATGTCGTGGAAGAGAGTCTCGCCTTCACCCGCGTCGTGGAGAAGCTCTGGCGCACCTTCCGCCTCGACCTCTCACGGCAGTACCAGCTCGGCCGATACGTCCAGGCCGAGGTGTCCGAGAGCGTCCGTCTGCCCGCTCCCGAGGATGCCGACATCCGCCTCACCGCCGAGCTGCTCGGCTTCGACGCGAGCGTCGCGACCTACCGCGTGGTGTTCCGGCAGGGCGGGCAGGTCCTCGCCGACTCGACGGTCAACGTCGAGCGGGGCGGGCGGGCCGTCGTGGGCGGCATGGACGGAGAGAGGGCCCCCTACATCTTCGTCGTCGTCGAGCCCGATCCTCCCCGCTCGCGGCCCGTTCCCTTCGACGCGGAGGCGGGCTTCACCGAGCCCACGATCGTGCAGAAGGCGCCTCCGGTCTATCCGAAGGGCGCCAAGGAGGAAGGGCTCCAGGGGATCGTCGTCCTCCGGGCTGCCGTCGACACGGATGGGATCCCGAGCGACATCCTCGTGCTCCGCAGCCCGGACTCGCGCCTCGGCGAGGCGGCGCTCGCGGCCGCCCGACAGTGGCGCTGGGAGCCGGCGCGCACGAACGAGGGCAAGCCCATCGCCGTCTACTTCACCCTCACCTTCAACTTCAAGCTGCAGTGAGGGTGTGCACGATTGCCTGTCCCCGTTGCCTCTTCATGACGAACGCCGGACCCACAGAACGAGGAGGCGGAGAGATGATCGACCGGAAGAAGGTGCTCGTCGGGATGCTCGTGGGTGTCATCGCCGGGCTCGGCGCAGCGACGCTCGAGGCGGGAGAGCCCGTTCGCTACGACGAGGCGACGATGAGCGAGCCCAAGGTGATCCACAAGGTCGCCCCCCAGTACCCCGAGGACGCCAAGAAGGAGGGCGTCCAGGGAGCCGTGGTCCTCGAGGCCGTGATCGCCGAGGACGGCAGCGTCCGCGAGACCCGGGTCCTGAAGGGCGAGGATGCGCGACTGATCGACGCCGCCCGCGAAGCCGTGGGCCAGTGGCGCTTCGAGCCGGTGCGGGACGAAGACGGGGAGCCCATGGAGCTTCTCTTCACCGTCACCATCCGCTTCGCCCTGAGCTGAGGCCGTCGCCGGGCGCCGGGCGTGCGCCGCACGCCCTGGCGCCCGAGGCTCTCAGCGGTCCCCGTCCCCCCGCCAGAGAGCGAGCTCAACCCCACGACCTCGCCTGACGGCACCCCGAAGAGGACGGCTGTCGCGGATGAAGAACGCGCCCCTGAAGGTCCGCTTCAGACCCTCCTGCAGGGCGCGGACCTCGGTCACCGGCCTACCAGGTGCGGACGCGCCCGGTGTCGACGTGGACGAAGTCGGACTTTCGGTAGTAGCCCACGCCCCCGCGACGAAGCTCGAGAGCTGCTTCGCGCAGGACCGAGGAGCTCACGTCGGCCAGGCGCACGTCGATGGCCTTCCCATCCATGTGGAGGCTTCGCTTCGCTACGCCCCGCCCCGCCTTCCGGAGCTTCGCGTTGGTCCTCGGCGAGCGGTAGCCCGAGATGACCTGGAACGGCTCCCGGGTCCCGGTGGCGAGCTTGAGGTCGTTCAGGAGGTCGAAGAGCCCAGGCTCGATCGCGTGCTCTTCGCCGGTCCGGTGGTCGCGGAGAAGGTGATCGAGGCGCGCGAGGCCGGCCGCCAGATACTCGCCCTCGGCGAAGTAGGGAACGGTCAGGTGCTCGCCGGTGTGGGTGTGGGCGAACGAGAGGACCCTCTCGGCGCAGGAGTCGGCCAGGAGGCGCGCCGGGGCCGCCACGGATACCACGGTGAGGCCGGCCAGGCCCCGGAGGAAACCGCGACGGCCCACCTGATCCCGAGGACGGGTCGCGGGGCCTAGGCCGCTCGTCCACAGACGCACCCGCCGATCCTAGGGAATCGCGCAGGCCCATGCAACTCGAGGATGCGAAAAGAGGTGACGAGCTTGACTCGGGCGACGGGTACCGAGAGGTGGGGAAGGGAGACCGGGCAGCCCGGGAGGGGCTGCGACAGGCGGCGGCCGGTTCGGCGGGCCTTCGGACGCTGGCGCGCGAGCGAGGCCAAGTCTTCGTGAGAAGGTCTTCACCGCCACCTACATGAGTCCCACCCGCGAGGACCGGGGAATCCTCGTCTCGGGACCCTCGCTCCTTGGGCTCAAGGACGCCGCGCGCGCCCCGGTTCGTGGGGGGGCGCTTCTTCGCCTCGTGTTCCTCCGAGTCTCGTTGCGCGGGTCCGGCGCGTGTGCCAGGATCGCCCCCATGAGCGGCGTTTCGGACCCGCCGGAGAAGGTCGTCCGGGAGGCTCTCCGCGACGAAGAGAAGGTCGGAGCCGCCTATCTCTACGGGTCTGTCGCCCGGGGCGAGGACTCGAGGCTGAGCGACGTGGACGTCGCGCTCGTCGCGACTCGGGACCTTCGCCCCGACGAGCGAGGCCCTTTGCTGCGCCGGGCCGCGGTGAAGGCGGGACGTCTCGCCCCGGGGCGTTCCTTCGACATCCGGTTCTTGGACGAGCTGCCCACGACGATCCGGGGCCGAGCCATCTCCGACGGCGTCCTGGTCTTCGAGCGGGACCCCGTCGCACGAGTCCGGGCCGAGGTGGCAGCACGACTCGACTACCACGATTTCCTCCTCTTCGAGAGGGAAGGCGCTCGGGAGGGATTGAAGGGGCTGCGACGGAGGCTCGAAGTTGGTTGACCCGGCTCGCCTGAGGTCTGTCCTTTCACGGCTCACCGCTCGATGCCGGGAGCTGCGCTCGTACGCGGCCATGGCCCCCGAGGACTACCTCGGGGACCCGCGCTCGATCCACGCCTCGAAGTACCTTCTGCTGACGGCCATCGAAGACGTCCTGGCCGTGGCGAACCACGTCATCGCGTCCGAGGGCTACCGGGCACCGGCGGACTACGCGGATGCGTTTCGCTCACTCGTCGAATCGCGGGTGCTCGAGCCACCTCTCGGCGAGCGGCTCGAAGCCATGTCCCGCTTCCGCAACCTCCTGATCCATGTCTATGCGGAGGTCGACGATCACCGCGTGCACGGGTATCTTGGAACGGATCTCGGCGACCTCGAGGAGTTCGCCCGCGCCATCCTGAAGGCGTTCCCCGAGGTCGCGGGCGACGCCTGAGAGGGCCCCAGGAGGCTGCCGGCAAAAGCGCGGGAACAGGGCCGCTCACTGGCGGAGCCCATCTGCCGATTCGTCGACAAAGGGCTCGAGGAGGAGCGGCCCGGTCGCCCGAGATGCACCGGCGCGCCGGCCGAGTGGTCGGCCGCTTCCCGGCCCGGAAGGGTGCACGGGACCTGGCGGCTCTGGCGCGGGGCACGACCCCGGAAGCGAAGGGCGAGAGGGACTCGGTAGCGAGCTGTCCTGCTCAGTCCACCCAGCCCAAAACGTCACGCACGATGGACCAGCGCGGGCCGGTGGCGTCGGCGCCCTTTCCGAGCACCCAGTAGTCGTGGGCGCGGCGGACCGTTCCGTCGCTCGTCGCGAAGACCACCCACTCGTTCACCGCTGTCAGGAGGTCCTCCGCGCCGAGGGCCACGCCGAATCCCGAGGGGATTCGGACCGGGTCCGGCTGGGGCACGACGACCGTGTACTGGGGATGCAGGAGCGTCCAGGCGGACGCGTTCTCCGCGGGCATGAGGAACGCGTCGATCTCGGGGTGCTGGCCCTCGAAGAAGGGCCGCCAGAACTCGAGGAGGACCAGCTTCACGTCCGCGTCCCCGAAGTAGCGCCGCAGGCTGTGCTCGACCTGGCGCTCGTCGAGGGGGACCCCGATCTTGAATCCGCGGCTCCGGCGCAGGTCCTCCACTCGGGCGAACTCGCGTCGGCGCTCGTCGCGCACTGCGAGGCCCATGGTCCCCGTCAGGTAGGGCTCCGACAGGCGCACGGAGCCGAACCAGTTGGGTCGGTACCACACGCCGGGCATGACGTCGATGGTGCCGTCCGCGAGCATGGCCGGCATCCTGGGCCACTCGATGGGGACAAACTCGGTCTGGACCCCGAGGGCCTCGGCCAGCTCCAGGGACAGCTCCACGTCCAGCCCGACGAGCTCGTCGTCCAGGTTGAAGAAGCTGAAGGGCAGGTTCGCGGGGTCGTAGCCTACCCGCAGCGTGCCGCGGGCCCGGATCCGCTCGAGCGCCGGGGCGTCGCCCACCCGCACGGCCGGCGACAGTGACTGAAGGTCCCGGCGCACGATCGCCGAGGACACTCCCCGCGGCGCGTGCATCCGTCGCAGCTCCTCGTCCCTGTGGTAGGTGGTGTCGACGGTCGCGCCGAGCAGCAGCCCCACCGCGATCACCGTCACCGCGCCGCCGGCGACCATCGCCGCACCCGTCGTCAGCAACCTCCGGCGGTCGCGCACGAGGAACCCGCCCATGGCCGCCGCCCCGAGGAGGGCGAAGGCCAGCAGGTTCATGGCCGCGACCATCGAGTCGAACTTGCCGGTGACGATGGTGGTCGGGATGTAGAGCTGGAAGAGGTCGTGGGGCAACTGGAAGAGGTCCATCAGGAATGGCAGCGCCACCTGGGCCTTGGCGAAGTAGCTGGGGATCCCCACCGCGAACAGGGCCGAGTAGTCGGCGGCCGAGAAGGTGGTCCCGGCGAGCCAGGCGGCGAAAGGGACGAAGAGGAGCGTCAGCAGCCGGCCCGCGTTGGGGAAGTTGAAGAGGATCGGCACCAGGACCTCGGCCGCGGAGTCGCTGTCCGGGTTCAGCAGCCCCCGCTCCCGGAGAAGCGTCTTCGAGCGCTCCACGAGGATGGGCAGCACGATGAAGGCGTTGTTGGTGACGAACGCGGTGAGGAGGGCCTCTCGGGCAACCCCGACCACCTCACGGTAGGTGAACGGCGTCATCGCGGTGACGAGAAGGGGCAGGATCCAGAAGGCGAGGAGGAGCGAGGCGGCGGCGAAGGCGATGAAGTACACCTCGAGCCGCACGAAGGTCTGCGGGGTCATGGTGCCCGCGGTCACCGCCCCGATGGCAAAGACTCCGACCGGGGTCAGGCCCACCACGAAGCGGGTGATGGCGATGACGGCCCGGTCGATCACCCTCAGGGTGCCCAGGAGACGCTCGCGGTCCTCCAGCCGGATGAGGGCCACGCCCAACATGGAGCTGAAGAGGACGACGGCGGGGACGACGGCCTCGGCCAGCGACTGGAAGGGGTTCGCGGTGAAGTACAGGTCCGGTATGGAGAAGGGCTGCGGCGGCTCCACCAGGGAGTTGCTGAAGAACGAGGCGGTCTCGACCTCGGGGAAGGTGGCGGGCAGGGCGGTGATGACGGCGATGGCGAGGGCCCAGGTCGCCAGGAGGATCGCTCCCGCCCGCAGGGCCAGGCGTCGCGCCTCGCTGGCCTCCAGCTGGCCAAAGCCGATGACCAGGGCCAGGACCAGGTAGGGCAGGACGGTCATCTGCATCAGACGGATGTAGATGTCGGCCAGGGGCTGGAGAACCGCCGCGGGCTCCCCGAAGAACAGCCCCACGAAGATGCCGAGCCCGAGCCCGAGGAGAATTCGGGTGGAGAGGCTCATGCGCGAGAGTGGGGCGACGGTAGATCCAACGCTCATCGCGCTATGGTCGCCAGGCCGACATCGAGCATGGCTGCCTCACGGGCCAGAGAGCGCTCATCGCGGGCACGGCACCGAGCCCAGGGCGAGTAGCAGCAGCACCGACAGGGTTCGGAGAATGTGGTGCACGTCTTCATTCCAGCGAGGGTGGCAGGTCGAGGTCGCAGAGGTGAGACCTCTACTTCTTCCGCCGCCGCAGCTCCACCGGCGCCTTCTCGCGCTTTCGTTCGAGCCAGTTCTGGTAGAAGTCGACGCTGAACATCAGCAGCAGGATGAAGATCGTGATCCACTGCGGGATGTAGGGGAACTCGGACCCGTTGACCGTCACGTGGGCCACGTGACCGCCCTCCAGGAAGAGCACGAAGCCAATGAGCAGGAGGACGAAGAGCCCGAGGATCTCGAAGTCGGGGTTCTCCCGCATGAAGCGCGCGATCGGGGTGGCGAAGATCAGCATGAGGATGACGGAGATCACCACCGATCCGGCCATGACGAGGTAGATGTCCGTCATCCCGACCACGGTCAGGATCGAGTCGACCGAGAACAGCAGGTTCAAGCCCACGATGGTGCCCACGACCCGGCCGAAGCTGTCGACGCTCTCGACCTCGTGCTCGACCCCCTTGATCTTGACGCGCAGCTCCTTGACCCCCGACCAGATGAGGAAGAGACCGCCCCCCACCAGCACCAGCGCCTTCACGCTCAACGCGCCCTCGAAGTGGATCCCGAGCAGCGACCGGTCGAGATCGAGGAAGGGCGTATCGGCGAAGCGCAGGACCCAGCTGACGAGGGCGAGCAGGACGAGCCGAAACACCATCGCCATGATCAGGCCCCAGCGGACGGCCTTCATCTGCCGGTCCGGGGGCAGCTTGCCCGCGAGGATGGTGATGATGATGAGGTTGTCGGCGCCGAGGGCGATCTGCACCAGCGTCACCGAGAGCAACGCCGCCCAGAAACCCGGATCCAGGAGAAGGTCGAGCATCGTACACCCCGTCTTGGCGCGTTCCCATGGGAGCCCTCCCTCGACTCGGCGGCGATCGAGGGAGAGGGGTCAGTCCTGGTCGTCGCGGCTCGGCTTCAGTCCTTGAGCACGAACGTCACGCGCATGGTGACCCGGTACTCCTTGATCTTGCCATCCTCGACCTTCACCTGCTGCTCGGCGATCCAGGCGCCGCGAACGTTCTTGAGCGTCTTGTGCGCGCGCTCGACGCCCCTGTTCACGGCATCCTCGAAGCTCTTGGGCGACGACGCGATGATCTCGGTGACCTTGGCAACGGACACGATTCCCTCCTCCGGCCCCTCCCCGGGGCCTCCTCTCGTCACGGGTCGGGGCACGGCAGTTCGGGCCGTCGGCCCCGGTCGACCATTCGGCGGAGCGTGACGACCCGCAGGTCGTCGACGAGCCCCATTGTAACGGGGATGGAGGGGCGGGAAGTGGACAGCCCGCGGGCGACCCTCCGCACGGCAGGAGGCGAGGGGAAGCTCGAGAAGCTGGCAGAGGCCGGATGGCGCGGCCTCGCTCGGCGGCGGTAGAGTTGGGGTGCCCGCACCGAGCGGAAGGGGAAGCGGAGGAGCGAGCTCATGAAGATCGAAGGCCGTGTCGTGATCGGCGCGCTCCTGGCCGCCGCCGCGCTCCTCCTCGGCGTGGTGGCCGCGCACGCCGCCGACTCGAGCAGCCCGCTCGCGGGTACGGAGTGGCGTCTGGTGGAGTTCCAGTCCATGGACGACGCCACCGGCTCCCTCAGCCCCGAGGACCCGTCCCTCTACACCCTGCGCCTGAACGCCGACGGCTCGGTGAGCATGCGCCTCAACTGCAACCGGGCCAGCGGCACCTGGTCGGCCGAGCCCAGCGCCGACCCCTCGAACGGGAGCTTCCAGCTCGGTCCCCTCGCCATGACACGGGCCCTGTGCCCACCCCCGAGCATGGACGAGCAGATCGCGGCCCAGTCCGAGTACGTCCGGGGCTACCTCCTGAAGGAAGGTCGGCTGTACCTCAGCCTCATGGCCGACGGCGGCATCTACGCGTGGGAGCCCGTCCAAGGCGTGCCCTACGAGACGGAGCCCGACCCGGAGATCGAGGAGGCCCTCCGGGAAGCCTTCCCCGACTACACCGGGGACGTCGTCGAGACCGGCACGGGAAAGGGACGCTATCTCTACAGCCGGATGGACCTGAACGGCGACGGCCGAAAGGAGGTCTTCGCCTACACCCTGGGCTCCATCTTCTGCGGCACCGGCGGGTGCAGCCTCCTGCTCTTCACCCCGGCGGACGACGGGCTCGCCCTCGTCAACGACTTCCCCATCACGCGCACGCCGGTCATCGTCTCGGCCGAGAAGACGAAGGGCTGGAACGACATCTTCCGTCCGGAGTCGGGAGGCGGGGCGCCGGCCTCCTACGTCCGGCACACCTTCGACGGCAAGACCTACGTCGAGAAGGAGCGCCGGCCCGCGGAGCCCACCCCCGAGGGAACGGAGGTCCTCGCGGGCGAGTACACCTTCGAGGACGGGATCCCCCTCGAGCCGCGGGAGTCGGCCGGGAAGGGGCCCGCGGCCCCGCTCCCCAGCACCAGCGGCTTCTCCACCGTGTGTGGGGTGAGCGTGGACGGCCAGGAGTACCGCTACCGGTGCACGGTCGAGGGCGCGGACCCCGGGGCGTCGGGCCAGACGAAGCTCCTCTTCCCCGACAACGCGGTCACCCTCGAGTGGCGAGGGGAGGGCCGGGCCGCCGTGAGCTTCGAGGGAATGAATCCCCGGGATATGACGGTGACAACCGCCGGGGGCGTCACCCGCTTCACCTTCGACGAGAAGCCCTACTTCTACGTCTCCGATCGGGAGGCCGCGGCCGACGCGCTGAAGAAGCTCCCCTGAACGGGCTATATCCTGATGAAGATCTTCCTCTTGTACAGCCAGTAGCACAAGTACCACAGCAGGAACAGCACAACCAGGGCGGTCAGCACGTTGGCGACGGCATCTCCCGTCCAGCCGAACAAGGCCATCGAGAACGGGTGAACGATACGCTCGACGAACTCGGCCCCTCCGACGTTTGCGAACAGGTAGATGAACAACGGGTTCATCCCCACGATGGCGAAGAAGAGCGACCAGTTCTTCTGCTTCATGATGTCGATCAACCAGAAGGAGAAGGCCAGCGCCAGTATCGTCCATCCGCCGCTGACCAGGACGAAGGACGACGTACAGATGCGCTTGATGATGGGCGTGACGGGATCGAGGGCATACCCGGCGACCACGCCGATCAGGCCGGCAATCACGAGGACCTTCAGCTTCTGCCTGTTCGTCCGGCTGCTTCTCAGCAGTTGACCGGCCAGCACACCCCACACGGTGTGTGCCGTGGTAGGGATGGCGTTGAATGACACCCAGTGCCCTCTCAGGTCCGCCCCGCCATACTGAAGGTCGAGCCAGGTGCCGAAGTTCTCATTGGCGACGAAAGGATGGTTGAAGCCCTCGACGGGGAAGAGGCGATAGATCATCTCGGTGATGACGAGGAGAACGAGGGTGAAGGTGATCTGCGTTCTGGCTGGCTTGCGCATCACCAGATAGGCGAGCAGATACGTGACGGACAGCTGGGCCAGCACATTCTGGAAATGAAATCCAATCGCCCCGATGTTGATGCAATACAGGGCCCAGCCCAGGAACAGCAACAGGAATGATCTCCGGATGGTGTGGTTCCGAATCTGGGTGTCTGCCTGACCACGCCCAATCCGGTTTGCCAGCGAATAGGGCATCGCGACACCGACGATGAACATGAAGAAGGGCTGGATCAGGTCCCAGAACCTCAGTCCGTGCCAGGGGTGATGATGGAACTGGGTTCCTATGGTGTAGACGAGTGATTCCCCCAGGTCCGGGCTGGTCATCAACGAGTACAGATGGGTCGCCTCGGCGACCAGCAGGAACATGGTCAGGCCACGAAAGAAGTCGAGGGAGAACAGCCGTTCCCCTGCTTGTGATGTGTGAGGAGTGGTTTCTGTCACAACGCTATATCCTGTCCGTCATCAGGCTATGCCTGTCTCCAACCTCCTGGGGGATGGAGGGCGCTAGTCGCGGGCCAGCTGGATCGGTGCCCCGTCCCGCAGGTCCTTCAGGGACTGCCAGGGCCCGACGACGATCTCCCGTCCCGCCTCGAGGCCGCTCTTCACCTCGATCTCGAGCCCCCCGATCATGCCGGCCTCGACGGCCACGAACCGCGCGACCTTGCCGTCTGCCGCGAAGACGCCGGTGGCCTCGCGGCCGGGCTCGCCGCGCAGGACCACGGCCTGCAGCGGCACCGTGAGGGCGTCCGTCGCCTCGCCCACCAGGATCTCGGCGTCGCAGGTCAGGCCCGGCCGCAGGCCCTCCTGCGGGTCCTGCACCCGCACCTTCACCTTGAACTCGCGGGCGGCGGCCCCGGTCCCGACCACGGGGAGAGCGCTTGCTCCCACCTCCACGACCTCGCCCCCGAACTCCTGGCGGGGTAGCGCCTCCAACGTGACCGTGGCGGGCTGGCCCACACTCACGTTCAAGATCTCGGCCTCCGCCACCTTGACCTCGGCGTTGATCTCCGAGAGGTCCGAGATCGTCATGATCGTGGTCCCGGGCATGTTCTGGATGCCGATCACGACCATCTCCCCCTCCCGCACCGGGAGACGGGTCACGGTGCCGTCCAGGGGCGACACGATCTCCGTCTTGCCCACGAGGTCGGCGGCGCGCGCGAGCTGGGCCCGGGCCTGGGCCACGCGCCTGGCCGCCGCCTCGCTCTGTGCCTCAGCGGCGTCGGCGGCAGCCTGGAGCGCGTCGAAGTCCGCCGGGGGCAGCAGGCCCTGCTGCCGCAGCTCCCGGCCGCGGGCGAGGGCCTTCGCCGCTTCCTCGGCCCGGGCTCGGGCCGCCGCCAGCTCGGCGTCGGCGGCGCGCTCCACGGCGGCCGCGGCGTCGCGCTCGCTCGCGGCGGGCACGGCGTCGATGCGGGCCACCACCTGGCCGCTCCGGACCCGATCGCCCTCCCGGACGGGCAGCGAGACCAGCTTGCCCATGATCGAGGAGCCCACGTCCGCGTAGCGCTCGGCCACGATCTCGCCGGAGGCCGTCACCGTCGACCGGAAGACGCCTCGCGTCTCGACGCGACCGACCTCCACCTCCACCGCCCCCCCGCCACCGCACCCCGGGACGAGTGCGATCGCGGCGAGCACGGTCACGGCGGCGGGGCGAGGAAGGATCCAGCCGAGAGCGGGCACGGTGGGAATCTAGCATGGCGTAGCGCCAGCCGCGGTATCCTCGCGAGACCATGTCTTTCTTCCGGACGATCTCCGCCGCCCGGGAAGCGCTCGGCCAGGCCGCTCGCACGGCGGTCGCCCACCCACTCCGGTCCGGTCTCGGGGCGCTGGCCATGGCGGTGGGCGTGGCCACGGTGGCCACCGTCATCACCGCCCTCGACGGCCTCGCCACCTATGCCCGCACCACCACCGCGCGGACCTTCGGCGCCGACACCTTCGTCCTCGCCCGCATCGCCTCGCCCGGCAGCATCGGGCGGAAGGAGCTCGAGGAGAAGCTGGCCCGCAACCCGGTCCTCCGCCGCTCGGACCTGCGCTTCCTGGAGCGGTGGGCGGGCGACTTCGTCGTCTACGCCGCCTCCGCGCAGCGGACGGGCGAGGCGACCGCCGGCGGCCGCAGGTTCGAGAACGCGGCCCTCACCGGCACCTCCGCCGCCCTCGCCGACATCCGCGACCTCGGCCTCGAGCGGGGCCGCTTTCTCGCGCGCGAGGACGGCAGCCGCTCCGCGGCGGTGGTGGTGATCGGCCGCGACGTGGCCGACACCCTCTTCCCGGGTCTCGACCCCCTCGGTCGCAAGGTGCGCGTGGGCGGACGGCTCTTCGAGGTGGTGGGGGTCCAGGCGCGGCTGGGCACCGCGGCGGGAGCGTCGCAGGACCGCTACGTGTGGATGCCGCTCGCCACCTGGGAGCGCGTCTTCGGCGCCCCGGAGACGCTGCAGGTCTTCGCCCGCGCCCGCGACGTGGCCCGGACGACCGAGGCCGAGGACCGCACCCGGGCCACCATGCGCGCCCGACGGCGCCTTCAGCCCGGCGTGGCCGACACCTTCGACATCCTGAGCCCCACCGCGGCACGGGGGTTCGTGGCCAGCCTCACCGAGCGGGTGAGCGACGCCGCCTTTCCCCTCTCCGCCATGGCGCTGCTCGCCTCGATCGTGGTGGTCACCAACACGACGCTCGTCTCCGTCACCCAGCGCACGCGCGAGATCGGGGTGCGGCGCGCCCTGGGGGCCACCCGCCGCCGGATCGTGCGCGAGGTGCTCGTCGAGTCGACCCTCATCGCTCTGGTCGGCGGGGCGAGCGGGCTCCTCGTCGTCCTCGCGGTGAGCTCCGCGGTGCGCGCGGGGGCGGCCGTGCCCCTGACCCTGACGCCCACGAACGCCCTGTGGAGCTTCGGCTCGGCCGCGCTGGCCGGCATCCTCGCGGGCCTCTACCCGGCGCAGAGGGCGTCGCGGATCGACATCGTCGCCGCGGTGAGGGCGGAATGACGCGCCACCCCCTCCGGAGGTGGCGCGACGTCGCGCTCGAGACGGTGCGCCTCACCCACGACTCCGTGGCCGCGCACCCGCTCCGCTCGGTCCTCGCCGTCCTTGGCATCGTCATCGGGATCGTCACCGTGGTGCTCGTGGCCTCGGTCCTCGCCAACGTGCGCAACTCCGTGGCCCTCCTCTTCCGCGAGCTCGGCACGGACAACGTCTTCGCCTACCACCGCGGCGGCGACCCCTACGCCCCCCCTTCCGAGAGCGAGGCGCGCCGGCTGCCCCTGAAGCCGGCGTTCGCCGAGGTGATCGCCCGCGAGGGTCGGCACGTCCGGGACGTGGCCGTGCAGCTCATCGTGCCTCGAGTGGTGAACGGGCGGGCCCTGGTCGCCCGCGCCGGGGGGAGCGAGTCCGACCGCGTTTTCGTGGAGGGCGTCTCCTACGAGTACTTCGACGTGGTGGGCGCCGAGTTCGCCGAGGGGCGTCCCTTCACCGAGCTCGAGTCGCGGGCGGGCACCCGGGTGGCCGTCCTCGGCGCCAACGTCGCGCAGGCCCTCTTCGGAAGCGGCGCCGGGCTCGGCCGAAGCCTCCTCCTCGCCGGAGAGAGCTGGTCGGTGGTGGGCATACAGCCACCCCGCAAGGGCGGCTTCTTCGGGGAGAACCGCAACGACAACGTCATCTTCATACCCCTGCGGGCGGCCCAGCGGCGCTTCTCCGAGGCCGAGGATACCGTCCTCTACGCGAGGGCGCTGCCGGGTCAACGCGAGGCGGCCTTCGTGGAGACCGAGGCGATCCTGCGCCGGCTGCGCCGCCTCGGACCGGAGGAGCCCAACGACTTCAACCTGTCCACCGCCGATCAGATCATCCAGACCTTCGACCAGTTGAACGCGGCGGTCGGCCTCGCCACCTTCGCCCTCGCCGCGGTGAGCCTGCTCATCGGGGGGATCGGGATCGCCAACGTCATGATCATCGCCGTCACCGAGCGCACGCGCGAGATCGGGGTGCGCCGGGCCCTCGGGGCGCGCCGCTCCGAGGTCCTCCGCCAGTTCCTGCTCGAGGCCGCGTTCCTCTCGGGCGCCGGGGGACTGGCCGGCGTCATGGTGGCCTGGCTCCTCGGGTTTCTCATCACCCTGGTGGCCCCCGGCTTCTCGGCGGTGGCCCCGGCCTGGGCCGTCCTCAGCGGCCTCGTCGCGTCGGTCCTCACCGGCGTCCTGGCCGGCTACCTGCCCGCGCGGCGAGCCTCCTTCCTCGACCCGGTGGAGGCACTCCGCTACGAATGAGGCGGCGACCTGCTCCCCATCAGGTCCCGCCGTCCCCCACCTCGAAGATCCGCAGCTCCGTCACAGTTGCGCAGGTCCGGGGGTCTCGACGGCTCGGCCGAGGCCGGGAGGGCCAGCCCCAGAAGGGCGAGCACGAGGCCGGCCACGAGCCGGCCGAGCCCGCCCCGACGCCCGGACGCGGCATCCCTCGATCGGAAGAGACGGAACAGCGCCCACGCCGACAGGAGGGCGAGCACCGGCCAGATGAGCAGGAGGTCGACGCGGATGTTGGCCTCGGGGGTCCGGACCAGGATGAGCCACTCCCAGGCCGCGTAGAGCGCCCAGGCGATGGCCGCCACCAGGAGCCACCGGGGGTTCCGGCCCGCCCCCAGGCGGGTCAGCCGCAGGAGCAGGTGTCCCACCAGGAAGACGGCGGCGACGGCCAGGATGGGAAGGAATCGGATTCAGTTGAAACCTTTATGTTTATGTATAAGATAGATTTTGGCCACGATCAACAGGCAGTGCTGGAGGAGGACCGAGGCTGGCAGTTTTCGGATGGCACCTCCGTGCCGAGGAAGGGATCATTGGAGTTTGCGGTCGGGTGGCCGGCCGCTTCCATTGGCCCGCCACGGGGCCGCCGGCGGGAACGAGGAGATCCAGTGCTCGAGACGGTCGGAAAGGGAGATGAGGGGTTCGAGAGTCACCGGCGTGGGAGGAGAATCGCCGGGATGGGGGCGGTGGGCCTTCTCGTTCTGACGACCGCGTGTGGCCGAGACGAGGGGCCTCGCTCCCCGGCGCCGGAGATCCCGGCCAGCGACAGCCTCCCGACGGAGCCCGGCGGTCCCCCGAACGAGGCCGTCGCGGCCACCGTCGAGCACGTCCTCGCCGCCGGAGAGCACCCCTGGCTCAAGTGGAGCGAGATCCCCGACGTGACCCCGGTGCTGAGCGGTCTCTACGCGGCCGAGCCGGACCGCCTCCTGTGGTTCGCCGGCGAGACCCCCTACCCCGGCCTGGAAGGGGCGTTGGACGCCCTCGCCGGGGCGGGGGAGCACGGGCTCGACCCCGACGACTACGACGCCACCCTCCTCCGAGAGAGGTGGACGACCATCGAATCGGGCGTGGCCTCCCATCCCGATCGGGCCCTCTTCGACGTCGCCCTGAGCGTGGGCGTGGCCCGCCTCCTGGCCGCGGCGCGCGTGGGACGGGTGGATCCCGCCGTGCTCCACTGGGGCTATGACGTGCCCCGCAAGCCCATCGACGTCTCCGCGCTGCTCCAGAGGGTGCGCGGGCCCCGGGGAGTCTCCGCCGCCCTCGCCGAGCTGGAGCCCTCGCTGGTCCACTACCGCCGTGCACGCAAGGTCCTGGCCGAGTACAAGGTCCTGGCCTCTCGGGGCGAGCCGGAGCCCGTGCCCGGCCTGGATGATGGCCGCACCAAGATCGAGCCGGGAGACACCTGGGAGGGCGTGCCGACCCTCACCGCGCGTCTTCGTGCGCTCGGTGACCTGGCGGCGGGAGAGGGCTCGGACGTCGGCGGATCCCTGTACGACGGCCCGGTCGTGGACGCGGTCAAGCGCTTCCAGTGGCGGCACGTCCTGGAGCAGGACGGGGTGATCGGAAAGGGCACCCTCGCCGCCCTCAACGTCTCCTTGGCCGACCGGACCCGACAGATCGAGCTGGCGCTCGAGAGGGAGCGCTGGCTGCCCGACCTGGGCGAGGAGCCCACGGTCCTGGTCAATGTGGCCCTCTTCCGCCTGTGGGCGACCGACCCCCGAACCGACGCCGAGCCGGTGCGCATGAACGTGGTCGTGGGCAAGTCCCTTCACCACCGCACGCCGATCTTCATCGAGGAGATGCAGTACGTGGTCTTCCGGCCGCACTGGAACCCGCCCTACGGCATTTCGGTCAAGGAGCTGGTCCCTCACGCCCAGAGTGACCCGTCCTACCTCGACTCGCACGACTTCGAGATCGTGGCCAGCGGCTCCGAGGACGCCGCTGCACTGCCGGCAACGCCCGAGAACCTCGAGAAGGTGGTGGCCGGCCAGCTCCACATCCGCCAGAAGCCGGGGCCGTCCAACTCCCTCGGGCTCGCGAAGTTCATCTTCCCGAACGATGAGAACGTCTACATGCACGGAACCCCGGCCCAGCAGCTCTTCTCCCGGGCCCGCCGGGACTTCAGCCACGGCTGCATCCGGCTGGAGAAGCCGGCCGCTCTGGCCCAGTGGGTGCTGAGGAACCAGCCCGGGTGGACGCCGGAGAGGATCGACGCGGCCATGAGGGGGGAGCGGCCGACACGGGTGAATCTGACGGAGCCGCTGAAGGTCGTGCTCTTCTACGTGACCGTACACGTGAACTCTGAAGGCGTCGTCTTCTTTGCCGAGGACATCTACGGCGATGACGCGATGCTCGATCAGGCCCTGCGCCAGGGCTATCCCTACCCGACCTCCACGGCGGCGGGTCGGAGCTGAAACGAAACGATCGGAGGGACACCACAACCATGCGATGGACGATGACGTTCTCTGTGCTGGTGCTCGCGGTGGCGCTCGTCTCGCCCCCGGCTCGGGCCGAGGGCCCGGCCTTCGACTGCGCGAAGGCCGACGGAGAGGTGGAGGAGCTGATCTGCCAGGACGAGGGCGTGGCCGCCCTCGACCGGAAGCTCGCCGAGGTCTACAAGGCGGCCCTGGCCAAGGCCGTCAACGAGCATCCGCCGGTCCTCAAGACCGAGCAGCGGGGCTGGATCAAGGGCCGCAACGAGTGCTGGAAGGCCCAAGGGGAGGACAGCCCGGCCTGGCTCACCGCCAGCTGGCAGGCCACGAGCGTGCGTGACTGCGTCGAGGGACGGTATCGGATCCGGACCTCGGAGCTGCAGGCCCTATATCAGCTGGCGCCCGCGAGGGGGCCGGTCTTCTACGCGTGCAACGGGGACGAGAGAAACGAGGTCGTCGCCACCTATTTCGAGACGGATCCGCCCACCGCCCGCCTCGAGCGCGGGGACCGGACGGCGACGGCCTGGCTCGTTCCCGCGGCCAGCGGGTCGAAGTACGAGGGGCGGAACCTCGAGCTCTGGACGAAGGGTGACGCGGCCATGGTGACCTGGCTCGACGAGGAGCTGAAGTGCGAGCCGAAGAATCGGGGGAAGGGAGAATGAGCACGATGGGATTCAGAGCATTCCTGGTGACGGCGGCGGCCGTCGGCCTTCAGACGATGCTGCTGTCCGGGCTGGCGAGCCCGGTCGCAGCCGATTGGCGGGAGGAGGCCATCATCGAGGCCTTCGAGGACATCCTCGACCGGGAGCCCTCGGACCGCGAGCTGCGACGCTACCGGGACCGGATGGAGGAGGACGGCTGGACGGAGAAGGACGTCCGCGACGATCTCCGCGAGCGGCCGGACGACCGGCGCCACTCCCGCGATGCGTACGAGGATCCGGACAAGGTCATCCGTCGGGCCTACGACGACATCCTGCACCGCGAGCCCGACGCCGAGGGGCTGCGCCTGTACCGCAGCCGCATGATCGACGACGACTGGAGCGAGCGCGACGTCCGGGAGGCGTTGCGCGAGAGCCCCGAGTACGAGAAGCTGCGCCGGGAGTTGGCCGACGAGATCGTCCGGCGCGCCTACGAGGACGTGCTCGGGCGCGAGCCGGACGCGAGGGGCCTGGCCTCGTATCGGGACAAGATCCTGGACGACGGGTGGGACGAGCACGACGTCCGCGAGGGCTTGAGGAAGAGCCCCGAGTACCGGCAGAAGGGCCAGATGACCCGGCAGCAGGCGGAGGAGGTCGTGCGCAAGGCCTATCTCTCGGTCCTGGATCGCGAGCCGGACGCGTCCAGCCGGGGCTACGTGGACCGAATCCTGCGGGACCACTGGACGGAGGAGGACGTGGCCCGGGAGCTCCGGAACAGCGACGAGTACCGGAGCAAGCAGCGGTGATCGGATCGCGATAGACTCCGTCTTCAACCATCAGTAGGCGGAGGAGGGATGACCAGCGAAATCCGGGCGGGGTCCCGGTCCACCCCGGGGCTGATCGATCGGCTGCTCGGCCTGTTCAGCGACGTCCGGCCGGGAGAGGGCTCGCGGGCGCTGCTCATGCTCGCGAACATCTTCTTGATCCTCGTCTGCTACTACGTCATCAAGACCGTCCGCGAGCCGCTCATCCTCAACACCGACGTCCCCGACTTCCTCCAGCGCCTCGGAATCCGCGGGCCGGCGGAGATCAAGAGCTACGCCGCCGCCGCCCAGGCCTGCATCCTGATGGCCTTCGTCCCCGCCTACTCGTGGTTCGCCTCGCGGGTGGACCGGATGAAGCTGATCTACGGGGTGACCCTCTTCTTCGCCGCGAACATCCTGGCCTTCGCGATCCTGGTGGACTCGGGCGTGGCACTCATCGGGGTGCTGTTCTACGTGTGGGTGGGCTTCTTCAGCCTCTCGATCATCGCCCAGTTCTGGTCGTACGCGAACGACATCTACACCAAGGAGGCCGGCAACCGGATCTTCCCCATCATCGCCATCGGCATGACCGCCGGCACCCCGGTGGGGGCCTGGCTCGCCGAGCGGATGTTCTCCCTCGGGATCGAGGTCCCCGTGATGCTCTACCTCGCTGCGGGCATCCTCTTGACCACCCTGGCCGTCTACACGATCGTCAATCGGGGCACCGGCAAGGGGACCACGAAGGAGGAGTCGTCCGAGCCGGAGGCGCCCCTCGGCCGACGTAGCGGCTTCGCCCTGGTCTTCGCCAGCCGCTACATCACGATGATCGCGGGCCTGATGATCCTGTTGAACCTGGTCAACACCACGGGCGAGTACATCCTCAGCCGCCTCGTGGTGAGCCAGGCCGAGGCGGCGTTGGCCGCCGACCCGAGCTTCGACACGAACGCATACATCGGGGCCTTCTACGGCAACTTCTTCTTCTGGGTGAACATCGTTGCGGTCTTGTTCCAGGCGTTCCTGGTCTCGCGGCTCGTCAAGTACCTCGGCCTTGCGGGAGTCCTCTTCGCCCTGCCCCTCACGTCCTTCGCTGCCTACGGGTTCATCGCGGTGGGCGTGACCTCCCTGGGGCTGGTGCGCTGGCTCAAGACCGCGGAGAACTCCACCGACTATTCGGTGATGAACACCGCGCGCCAGCTGCTGTGGCTGCCCACCACCCGCGAGGAGAAGTACAAGGCCAAGCAGGCCGTGGACAGCTTCTTCGTGCGCCTCGGGGATCTCGTGAGCGCGGTCGTGGTGTTCGTGGGGACGACCTGGCTGGCCCTCGAGGCCCAGGGCTTCGCCCTGCTCAACGTGGGGGTGGTGGTGGTCTGGCTGGCGGTGGCGGTCGTGCTGGTGAGGGAGAACCGCCGGCTCAGCGCGAAGGAGGAGGCTCCCGGAGCCGCTTGAGGACCCACCCGTGCGAGCCTCCCGGATCAGGTGAGGTCGTGGGGCAGGAGGCGCACGGGGCGGCGCAACCGCACCGCGGCGAAGTGGCGGAGGTCGAGGGTGGCGATGGCATCGGCCTTTCGGCGCTCGGATCGCCCCATTCGATCGCCCAGGCGCCCGACGCCAGATCAGACGCGAAACGCTCCTGTGCACGAGTCCCGACGTGCGCGTCAATTCTGTGGGAACGTGACGGATCGTCTGCCCCCGAGACGAGGTCAGCCGAGAAGGGCTTCCGCGACCTGCGTCCACTCCTCCTCGAGGGAGACGCTCGGGCGGTCCCGTCCCGCGCGCCGGTACCAGTAGGAGGCGTTGCCGAGGTCGCCCTCCTTGCGATGGAGGTAGGCGTGGACCCAGGAGCCGTCGGCGTCGTGGATCTCCTGGGCGATCCGGTGGGCCCGGTCCCAGTCGCCGCGGGCGTCGTGCCAGAGGGCCTCGACGGTCGCGGGGATGCCGACGGGAGGAGTGTCGTCGGCGAGTGAGGCCTTCAGCGCGTCGAGCGTCATGACCGGAACATGGTACCAGTCGGCGTTTCGCCCCCTTCGGCGGCGCGGGGGTCCGGGACGAAGAGCTTGCGCGCCCGGGTGGGCGGACCGTCCTCTCGAGAGGACGGGATTCAACATTCACGACCTGACCCCTTATCCTAGGGCTGTGCCTGACGAGCGACCGGCGAACTACGGGCAGAGCGGCCATGGGCTGCGTGGGGACTACAGCCGCATGCGGCCGGACTACACGGTCGACCAGGAGTACGACGCGTACACGCCCGAGCAGCAGGACCGGTGGCGGCGGCTCTATCGCCGTCAGATGGAGCTCGTTCCGGGGCGCGCGTGCGACGAGTACGTGGACGCCCTGACGGGCCTCGACTACGAGAGCGGGATCCCGCGCTTCGAGACGGTCAACGAGAAGCTCGGGGCCGCCACCGGCTGGCGGCTCGTGGCCGTGCCCGGGCTGGTCCCCGATCTCGTCTTCTTCGAGCACCTCGCCCACCGCCGCTTCCCCGTCACCGGCTGGATCCGGGAGGAGAGCGAGTTCGACTACATCGTGGAACCCGACATCTTCCACGACTTCTTCGGCCACGTGCCCATGCTCTTCACACCGCTCTTCGCAGACTACATGCAGGCCTACGGGCGGGGCGGCCTCAAGGCGGAGAAGCTCGGGGCCCTCAAGTGGCTTGCCCGGCTCTACTGGTACACGGTGGAGTTCGGCCTCATCCGGACCCCGGAGGGTCTGCGGAACTACGGGGCGGGCATCCTGTCGTCCCCAAGCGAGATCGACCACGCGGTCCGGAGCCCGAGGCCGCGCCGGGTGGCCTTCGACCTCGTGCGCATCATGCGGAGCCTGTACCGCATCGACGACTTCCAGGAGACCTACTTCGTGATCGACAGCTTCGAGCAGCTGTTCGAGGCCACCCGCCCGGATTTCACGCCGCTGTACCGCGACCTGGCCGATCTGGAGGACATCCCCGCGGACGGGACGGCACCCGGGGATCGGTTGATCGCCCTGCGGTGAGGGAACGGCTCACGACGAATCGTCTCCCGGTCCGAGCCTTGCGTGGGGGATCCGAAAGAGGTACGAGAGGGGAATGATGAGAGCGAATCCTATGGTTCGAATGGCTCTGACCACGGCCGGCTTGGCCATCTTCACGCTGTATGTGGCCTGCTCGGGCGCGAGGGGGCCGGACGACCAGGCCCCTCCGAAGCCCGAGGCGGGCCAGGCTCCGGTCGCCGCGGACGGGCCGACGGACGCCGATGACCCGGAGCTCGTGGCTCCCGACGCGTTCGCGAAGGTCTGGACTCCCCGGAAGGGCGACCTCTCCGCGATGGTGGAGCGCCGGAGCGTCCGGGTCCTCGTGACCTTCAACGCCACGAACTACTTCGTGGACCTCGGGAAGCAGGGGGGCGCCACCTACGAGCTCGGACGACTCCTCGAGAAGGAGCTGAACCAGCGCTTCAGGCAGGGAAACCTCCACGTCGACGTCATCTTCTTGCCGGTGAGCCGCGAACGGCTCCTCCCCGCGCTCGCCGACGGGTACGGGGACATCGCGGCGGCGAACCTCACGATCACCGAGGGCCGGCGGCAGGAGGTGGACTTCACGGATCCGTTCAATCGTGAGGGCGTGAAGCAGGTCGTGGTCACCGGCCCGGGCGCTCCGGCAATCGAGCGAACGGAGGACCTGTCGGGCAAGAGCGTCTTCGTCCGCCGGTCGAGCGCCTTCTACGAGAGCCTCGAGGAGCTCAACAGATCCCTCCGGGAGCGGGGCCTCGACCTGGTGCGAATCGAAACGGTGCCCGAGGACCTCGAGACGGAGGACATCCTCGAGCTGACCAACGCCGGGGTCTACCCGATCACCGTCGCCGACGAGCACCTGGTGGACCTCTGGAGCCAGGTCCTCGAGGACATCCGGCCGCACCCCGACGTCGCGCTGAAGGCGGGCACGGACATCGCCTGGGCCATCCGGCAGGACAGCCCCGAGCTCAAGGGCTTTCTGAACGAGTTCGTGCGCAAGAACCGCCAGGGCACGCTCACAGGCAACATGTTGGTCAAGCGCTACCTGCAGAGGCCGGACTGGATCAAGAACCCCGGCAACCGACGCGACGCCGAGCGCTTCCAGTCAATGGTCGCCCTGTTTCGGAAGTACGGGGAGCAGTACGACTTCGACTACCTGATGGTCACGGCCCAGGCGTACCAGGAGTCGGGCCTCGACCAGAGCGTGAAGAGCCGCGCGGGCGCCATCGGCGTCATGCAGCTGCTGCCTTCGACCGCCCGGGACAAGAACGTCGGCATCTCCGACATCACCGCCCTCGAGAACAACATCCACGCCGGGGTGAAGTACATGCGCTTCATCCTCGACCGCTACTTCAAGGACGCCGAGATGGACGAGCTGAACCGCCACCTCTTCGCCTTCGCCTCGTACAACGCGGGTCCGGCCCGGGTGGCCGGCCTGCGGCGGAAGGCGGAGCAGATGGGCCTCGACCCGAACAAGTGGCGGGGTCACGTCGAGGTGGTCGCGGCCCGGGAGATCGGTCGGGAGACGGTCACCTACGTCGCCAACATCCTGAAGTACTACGCGGCGTATCGGCTCATCGACGAGAGGAGCCGCGCGCGCAGCCGGACCAAGAGCGGCGCGTGAGGCGCGCCGGGTTCCGTGCTACCGTGCCGGCAGAGCCGGCGCCGAGCCGGCCACGGAGGAAACGATGACACGTCGGCTGACCCTCGCCGGCGCCGCGCTGCTGGCGGTCGCGGCCTGCTCTGCCCCCGCGCCCCCCGAGACCGCTTCGACGCCCGCGCCGGTTTCCCCCGCTGCGACCCCGCAGCCCCTGGCGGTGCACGTCCAGGTGCCCGAGGAACCGGAAGCGGCAGTCGAGGCCTGGGCACAGGCCCTGCGCACCGCCATCACTTCGGGCCAGGGGGGGTTGACTCTCGCCGCGACGCCCGAGGAGGCGGGGGCCGTCGTGCTCATCGGCACGGTCGAGAAAGGGGCGGAAGGGGACCCGGCGCTGGCGGGCGAGGGTGAGTTTCACGTGATGCGGTTCGCTCTCGTCGTGGGCGAGAACGCGCGCGAGCTCAGCGTCGTCTACCGTGGCGAGGCGCGCCCCCAGGCCGACGCGCTCGCCCGCAACCTGCGCCGCGCCGCGGCGGAGGTGGCGGCCCCAGGGGCCTCGCCGGGGTCCAAGGAGGCGTCGGCTCCCCACCCAACGGAGGGGCCCGCGGACGGCGAGGACGAGGGCTGATGCGTCGTCAGCTGAACAGCGCCCGGGCCGCCGGACCCAGCGCCAGCACGGCGAAGTACAGCGTGACCGCGAGCATGATCGGAACCACGGTTCGCAGGAGCCAGATCCAGGCGGCGGCCAGGGTCGGGCTCTGGAAGCCGGTCAGCAGCTCGGCCCGGGCCTGGTCCTTCCAGAGATAGCCGACGATCAGGGCGAGGAGCAGTCCTCCGAAGACGAGGAAGGCCTGGCCCACCAGCTGGAAGAGGAAGCCGACCCAGTCGCTGGAGAGGGCTCCGGGGATGCCGGCGAGGGCGATCGCCCCGCCCGCCAGCCAGCCGGCGCGCGAGCGCGTCCAGCCCAGGGAGTCGATGGCGGCGGAGGAGACCACCTCGAGGAGAGAGATGGCCGAGGTCAGGGCCGCGATGTAGAGGGCGGAGAAGAACACGATCCCGACGAGCTGCCCGCCGGACCCGAGGGAGAGGAGCCCGCGGGGCACGGCGATGAAGAGGGCGCCGATGGCGCTGTCGCTCACCTCCTGCTGGAGGCCGAAGTGGAAGATGACGGGGAAGGTGACGAGTCCCCCCACGAAGGCCACCAGGGTGTCGGACAGCGCGATGAGCCCGGCCTTGGCCGGCAGGTTCCCGTGGCCGGGAAGGTAGGAGGCGTAGGTGATCATCGCCCCCATGCCCAGGGATAGAGAGAAGAAGGCCTGGCCCGCGGCGCCGGTGATCGTCTCCGTGTGGAAGATCCTCGACAGATCCGGCTGGAGGTAGAAGGCGTAGCCGGGGCCACCCCCCGAGAGGGTCGAGGCCCAGACCGCGAGGGCGGCGATCAGGAGGAAGAGCGTGGGCATGAGCACGACCGACACGCGCTCGATGCCCCGCTGGACGCCCCGGCTGATGACGAGGATGGTGAGGAGCATCCCGACGAGGTGGGCGACGATGGCGCCCGGCCCCTCGCTGATGGCGGCGAAGTGGGCGGCGGTGTCCCTGGGCACGGCGCCACGGATGAAGTCGACGAGGAGTCGGCCCGTCCACCCCATGATCACGGAGTAGAAGGACAGGATCCCGAAGCCGACGAGCACGAAGAGGGCGCCCACCCACTTGAGCCGGTCTCCTCCCACCGCCCCGAGGGCCGCGATCGGGCTTCGCTTGGTGTGTCGGCCGATGACCAGCTCGGCGGTGAGGACCGGCACACCGACGACGAGCACGAAGACGAAGTAGAGGACGACGAAGGCCGCGCCCCCTCCCTGCGAGGCCGAGTAGGCGAAGCCCCAGAGGTTACCCAGCCCCACCGCCCCGCCGACCGCGGCCAGGATGAAGCCGGCGTTCGAGCCCCACGCTCCCCGTTGCACCATGTGTAATGTCTCCTAGAAAGCCGAAGGCCGAAGGGGTCAGGTCCTGCATTGTGCATCAAATGCCAAAGGCACGACCTGACCCCTTCGCCTAGTTGCGGCGGGTCAGCTCCTCCGCGGTCACGAAGCGGGGCTCGATGTCGACAGGGACGTCCTCCAGCCGGTCGAGGACGCGTTGGGTCTCGGGCCGGACGACGGCGAGACGGTCGAGGATGGCCTTGCCCTTCTCGTAGCTGCCCTCGGCCTGGATGGTCAGCAGTTCGGCGGTCAGCGCGGTCACCGCGTCCCGGATCTTCGCCTCGTCCACCGAGAAGGTCCCGTCCGGGTTCACCCGGAACCCTCCTCGATCGAGAAGGTCGTTGAGCTGGAGGGCCTGGCCCCGCCCGTGGGCCTCGTTGATGCCGAAGCGAATCGAGCGGAAGGACGAGGCGAGGAAGGTCGTGTACATGGTCCGCGCGAAGGACTCGTCGAGGACTCCCTTGTCCACGAGCTCCTGCATGGCCCAGAGCCCGCAGATGTCGGCCTTGGCTTCCTCCAGGGGCGCCCGGACGTCCCGGAGCGCCTCCCGGACCGTTGTCTGCCGGCCGTCCACGGTGATGGTCTGGGGCCCGAGGCCGTGGACGAGCTCATGCATGAGGATGTGGGTGAAGAAGGCGTCGAAGGAGACGCTCTCCTGGTCGGCCGAGGCGAGGGCGACCTTCGAGATGGGCACGAGCACGGTGTCGAACTTGGCCTCCTGGGTGTTCTTCAGCATCACCCGCTTGGAGCCCTTCTGTGAGACGACGCGCTCGTCGTTGGGGAGGTTGTAGGCGGCGGTCTGCACGCCGGAGTTGCCGTCGCCGGCGGAGAAGACGAGGTCCACCACCCGGATGGGGGCGAGGGCGCCGATCTTGGGGTTGCGCCACTCGGGCCGGACGGGGAGCCGGTCCTCCAGCCACTGCAGCTCGACGGTGAACCGCTCCAGCTTCCGGGTCTCCGCCTCGTCGCGCACCCCGATGAAGGACTCGAACGCCGCCTTGTAGCCGAACCAGAGGTCCTCGTAGGTCTCGTAGGGACCGATGGTGGGCTCGATGGTGGCGTCGAGCTCCATCCAGGCCATGTCGCTCTCGAGGTACTCGTTGCTCAGGAAGGCCGCCGCCCGCTTCTCCAGGTAGGCCTCGAGGGTCGGCTGGGTCGTGGCCGCCGCCGCCTCGCGGAGGAGCGCCGCCGCCTGGGCCAGCTCGCCCTGGTACTCGACGCTGTAGGGGACGGCCACGAAGCCCCCGGTGGGGCCGCGGCGAATCGTGTTGAAGAAGCCGATGGCGGCTGCACGCTCGTCCCCGGAGAGCGTCTCCATCCAGGCCGCCACCTCCTCCCTCGTGGCCCCGGCCGGATAGAAGTTGGCGGCCTCGGGCTTGGGAGGCACGCCGGGGACGAAGGCGGCGTCGTGGTCGAGGCGGGACCAGGGTCCCTTGTTCAGGACGAAGGCGTGGAGTCGGGCCTGGCCGAGGCCCGAGCCGTCGCCCAGGAGCTCGAGGAGCAGCGGCTCGTTCCCGGCCCACACCTGGCGCAGGAACAGCGCGTCCATGACCCGCGACGCCTCGATCGTCTTCGCGAGCGCCCGGCGCTCGCTCTCGGGAAGAGCGGAGAGGTCGGCACCGAGGTCCACCGGGGCGAAGCGCGCGGTGGCGGCCCGGAGCTCCGTCTCGCCGGAGACGGCGGCCTCGCCCGCCGCCGCGGCCGGGGAGGTTCCGAGGGCGAGCGTGGCCAGAAGGGCGGGGAGCGCGTGTCGGGACGGCATGGGGACCTCCTCTTCGGCCTTCGCCGGAAGATCGATGTTAGCAGCGACGACGCGGCCGCGGAACCTGGCCCAGGACGACCGCCTTGACCGGCCTGGCCGCGACAACACCATGGAGGCGCGTGGAGAAGAAGATCGGCCTGATGGGCTGCGGGGGGATCGCCCAGGGACGGCACGTCCCGGCGATCTTCGACGCCGACGGCCTCGAGCTGCACGCCGTCTACGAGCCCCACGAGGGGCGCCGGGCGCGGGCACGGGAGGACCTCGGGATCCCCCACGCCTTCGCGGAGCCGGAGCCCTTCTTCGAGTCGGGGATCGAGGCGGTGAGCGTGGTCTCGGCCTCCGCACCACCGAGATCGTCCTCGGGGCCACCGAGCAGGCCAGGGCCCGGCGGGCCGATCGACCCCGCGCTGTCGACTCGCCTCGAGGATGACGTCTGCTCTTCAGTCCGCGGGGGGCGCGTCCTCGGCCTCCGCCTCGGCGCGGAGGCGTTCGGCGGTCGCGGCGGGGCTGTCCAGCATGATCGCGATCGGCTCGAGGTCACGGCTGTTCTCCATGCCGATCTTGATGATCATGGTCAGGGGAACGGAGAGGAACATGCCGACCGGGCCCCAGAGCCACCCCCAGAACACCAGGGAGAGGAAGATGGCCAGGGTCGACATGCCGAGGGTGCGTCCCATCAGCTGGGGCTCGACGATGTTCCCCAGGGCCACGTTCACGACGACGAAGCCGACGGCCACGAGAACCGCCTGGGCCGGCCCCAGCTGCACCAGCGCGAGGAGAACCGCCGGGATCGCGGCGATGATCGAGCCGATGTTCGGGATGAAGTTCAGGAGGAAGGCGAGGAACCCCCAGGTGAGGGCGAAGTCGAGGCCGAGCAGGGCGACCCAGCCCCCGATGAGGAGCCCGGTCAGGGCGCTGATGGCCGTCTTCAGCCCGAGGTACTTCTGGATCTCTCGCGCGGCCTTGGTGAAGCGCTGGAGGTCTGCGTCGGGGCTGCCCAGTGCCGCCCGTACCTTCGTGGGAAGGTTGACGGCCTCCAGCAGCATGAACACGAGGATCAGGACGACGACGAACGTGTTCGACAGCGTGGACAGCAGGGCGGTGAGCCCGCCCCCGAGGACACGGACGAGGGCCCCCGGCTGAAAGACGTTGCTGGCGTGGATGCGGCTCGTGTCGAGGCCCCACCCCTGCAGCCAGCTTCCGATGGACGTGCCGACGCCGTCCAGCCGTTCCTGGTAGCGCGGCGCCGCCGCGATGAACCCGTTCACCGAGCCCCCCACCATCACCCCGAAGGCCGTGAGCACCCCGAGGAGGCCCACGACCACCAGCAGCACCGCCACCACCGTCGGGACCCGGTGGCTGCGGAGCCAGTAGACGGCCGGGGTGCAGAGGATGGCCAGCAGCAGGGCCAGGAGCACGGGGATGAGGATCGCCTGGGCGGCCTTGAGGCCCGCGATCACCACGACCAGGGAGGCCAGGACGAGGAGGACGCGGACGGCCGGGGTGCCCTGACGAGCCTCTCCCATCGTACGCCTCACCGCCTGGCGTCGAGCTGGACGCACGCGGACACTCGCTCAGTCGCCCAGCCGGTCGATGACCGCGGTGGCGAACTCCTCCGTCCCCAGGGACCCGCCGATGTCGCGGGTCTTCTGACCCTCGGCCAGCGCCTTGTTGTAGCCGGTCTTGATCCGCTCGCCGACGCGCCGGCATCCCTCGTCGCCGTGGGTGGTGGCCAGGTGGTTCAGCATCATCACCGCCGACATCAGCAGCGCCAGGGGGTTGGCCTTGCCCTGGCCGGCGATGTCGGGGGCGGAGCCGTGGACCGCCTCGAAGACTGCGCCGTGGTCGCCGATGTTGGCGCCGGGGGTGACCCCGAGGCCGCCGACGAGGCCCGCGCAGAGGTCGCTCACCACGTCCCCGTAGAGGTTCTCGAGGAGGAGCACCTGGAACTGAGAGGGGTCCTGGACCAGCCTCATGCAGCCGGCGTCGATGATCACCTCCTGGTACTCCAGGTCGGGAAACCGCTCCTCGTGGACGGAGGCCGCACAGCGGATGAACAGCCCGTCGCTGAGCTTCATGATGTTGGCCTTGTGGAAGACCGTGACCTTCTTCAGTCCGCGGTCCCTCGCGTACCGAAAGGCCCACTCGGCGATCCGGCGCGAGGCCTTCTCGGTGGCGACCTTGAGGCTGGTGACCACGCCGTCGGTGATCTCGTTCTCGATCCCGCTGTAGAGGCCCTCGGTGTTCTCCCGCACGATCACCAGATCCACGTCCCGGTACCGGGTCTCCACCCCCTCCAGGCTCCGCACCGGGCGCACGGCGGCGTAGAGGTTCAGGGCCTTGCGCAGGCCCACATTGACCGAGGTGAAGCCCTTGCCCACCGGCGTGGTGCACGGGCCCTTGAGGGCCACGGAGTGCCGGCGGATCGTCTCCACCGTCTCCTCGGGCAGGGGCGCGAGCCCCCGGTCGACGGCGGCGAGCCCGGCCAGCCTCTCGATCCAGGCGATCCGGGCCCCGGCCGCCTCGAGGATGCGCCGGACGGCCACGCTCACCTCGGGACCGATGCCGTCGCCGGGGACCATCACGACAGGGTACTCGTTCATGCCCTCAGACTCCTGGTTGGGGCTCAAGGGTCTTCCGCCTCCCGTCTCCCGTCAACCCCCGGCTTGCCGATAGAATGTGGGCGGGCCCGTGCCGGGCCCGATCTCACCCCCGGAGGGCAGTTCCCATGACCGTCAAGAGCTTCGACGAACCGCATGCGCTCGCCACCGAGCTGAACGCGATCATCGCGAGGGAGAACCCGAACGTCCTCGCGATGCTGTCCGATTTCGGGAAGAGGATCTACTTTCCCAAGGGAATCCTCGCCCAGGCCGCCGAGGCCAAGCAGAAGGGCAAGCGGTTCAACGCCACCATCGGCATCGCCCGGGAGGGGGGCAAGCCGATGTTCCTCCCCGCGGTCATGAAGCAGCTCCCGGGCCTCAGCCCGGGCGAGGCCCTGCCCTACGCCCCGGCCACGGGGCGGCCCGAGCTCCGGAAGGCCTGGCGCGAGGGCCTCCTGGCCAAGAACCCCTCTCTGGGAGGCCAGAGCTTCTCGACCCCCATCGTCACCGCCGGGGTCACTCACGCGCTCTCGCTGGTGGCGGACCTCTTCGTGGACGCCGGCGACACCATCCTCCTGCCCGACAAGTACTGGGAGAACTACGACCTTCTCTTCGGCGTCCGCTTCGGGGCCCGGATGGAGACGTTCCCGCTCTTCGCCACGGGGGGCGGCATCGACGTCGAGAGCCTGCGCCGGGCCCTGGCCGGACGGCGCGGCCAGACGAAGACCGTCGTCAGCTTCAACTTCCCCAACAATCCGACCGGCTACTCCATCCAGAAGAAGGAGGCGGACGCCGTCGTCGAGGCCCTGCTCGGGGCGGCCGACGCCGGAACGAACCTCCTCGTCCTGTGCGACGACGCCTACTTCGGGCTGTTCTACGAGGAGGACGTGCTCCCCGAGTCGCTCTTCGCTCGCCTCGCCGGGCGGCACGAGCGGATCCTGGCGGTCAAGGCGGACGGCCCCACCAAGGAGGAGTACGTCTGGGGCCTGCGCACGGGCATGCTGACCTTCGGGACGAAGGCCGAGGGAGACAACCAGGCCCTCTACGGGGCCCTGGAGAAGAAGATCGCCGGCGCCATCCGCAGCGCCATCTCGAACTGCTCCAACCTCGGCCAGTCGGTGGTGGAAAAGGCCATGGCCGAGCCGACCTTCGCCGAGGAGAGCCGACAGAAGCGGAAGACGCTGGAGGGCCGTGCGCGGAAGGTGAAGGAGGTGCTGGCCAGCGCCGACTTCTCCGACATCTGGGAGGCCTACCCGTTCAACTCCGGCTACTTCATGTGCCTGAAGATGAAGGGCGACGCCGAGACCTTCCGCACGCACCTGCTGGAGAAGCACGGCGTCGGCGTCATCGCCGACGGGGCCCACGACATCCGGGTCGCCTTCGCCGGCGTGGAGGAGGAGGAGGTCCCGGAGCTGTTCCAGACGCTGGCGAAGGCGGCCCGGGAGCTGTAGCCGGGACCGACACGCTCACTTCTTGACGTGGCACTCCTTGCAGGTGACGGGTGCCTTCCCCTTCAGCGACGCGTCCTTCTTGACCGCGTCCTTGTGACATCCCATGCAGTTGATGTGGTAGGGGTTCTTGGTGGGGCTCATCTCGGCGCAGCTGGGGGTCTTGGCATCCTCGGGGTCCTTGTGGCACGAGACGCAGGTCGCGACCTCCTCCGTGCTCTCCGCCGTGAGCTCGGCCTGCGTGTGGTGGCAGGTCCCGCACTTGGTCAGCTCGACATGCTTCGCATGGGGAAACTCGACGGGAGGCTGCTTGGTCCCGCAGGCATCGAGCATCGTCACCTCGGGAGCATCCGCCGCCGACGCGGTGAAGAGAAACGCGCCCGAGGCCAGAACGAGGGCGCCGATCGAGGCATGAATCAGTAGTCTGCGCATCCGAATCCCTCCGATGTCGCCCGGGTGACGGCGACCTTGCCTTCTCGGCGGCTTTTGCCGGCTCGAGAACTTCGATGACATTGGTCTTCTACAGGCTCTCCCGGGCGAGGTCAAGGGGCCGGCGACTCACCCGCCGCGGCGCGGTGACTCGCGCGACCGCGGGGCTGTCCCACGCCGGAAGAGCGCTCGATTCGAAGGCGGGCCGGGCGCGAATCGGTCGAGACCCAGGGGACTCAGGCCTCCAGGAGGGGGTCCGGCATCAGGGGCCGGCCGGCCAGGGACGTCAGGGCGCCGTAGGCTCCCAGGGCGAAGGCGACGGCGGTGATGAAGACGCCGATGCCGAAGAGGGGCGACGAGGGGTCGAAGGTGAAGACCGCGAGCCGGCTCAGCCCGCCGAGGAGGAAGGCGGCGAGGGTGGCGAGGAGGCCGAACCGCACGAGGACCACGATGTAGATCGCGGTGAGGACGACCTGGAACACCAGGCCGAAGGCGGCGGCGGCGGGACCCCAGAGACCCCCGAACTGCAGGCCGAGCGTCGCCCCCCAGAGGAGACAGAGGACGGAGCCGGCGATCCAGGTCTTTCGGAAGATGATCCGCAGGAGCAGGAAGATCGTTACCAGGCCGAGGGCAGCGGCGGTGGAGACGAGGGCGATACCGAACAGCGCGCCCACCACGAAGCGACCCCCACGCATCACCAGGAGGGACTCCTCCAGGGGAAGCACCCCGACGATGCCCGCTCTCTCCGCGAGCCAGAAGGAGCAGACGACGAGGATCCCCTGGATCGAGGCGAAGGTGAAGCCGACGATCACGTCTCGGCCCACCAGGGGGTCGCGGAGGCGCCCGGCCAGAACCCGGCTCCAGGAGACGAGGGCCTCGGGCCAGAGCCGCCGCACGTAGGGCTCACAGGCGACGTAGGCCACCCAGGTCACGAGGGCCAGGGCCGTGGCCCCGCTGAAGGCCTCGAGGAGGGGGCCCAGGAGGGCCAGACCGGCCACATGGTCGCCGGTCAGGACCCAGTGCAGCAGTCGCACGGCGAAGACGAACCCGGCGATGCGGAAGGCCCCCCGGCGATCGCCGCGACCCAGCCTGAGGTTGCGGACGGCGAGGAGAAGTGCCCCGAGGATGGCCGCGGCAAACACCATGAGGAAGATGAGGCCGGCCGCGGTGAAGGCACCGGTCTCCACCGGCGGCGGCGCGGCGCCGTCGGTCGGCCAGAGGGAGCTGGACGAGATGATCTTCGAGAACGCGACCGGCCTCCCGTCCAGGGCCGCCGCCTCGATCCGGACGGGACGGTCACGGTAGCCGGGGAGCACGCCGGTCCAGGCCAGACGGGTGTCGGCGAAGCTCGCGGGCCGGAGCGTCGGCTCCGCCGGCGTGAACTCCTCGATGTCGAGCCCCGCCAGCTCGAAGAGAAGGGCCCAGTCGACCTCGCCCGCCTCCTCGCCGCTGTCGCGCCACGACGGCGTCACCCGCAGGTCGTGGAGACGACCCCGGAGGTCGACGCCAACGGAGACGTCCCCGGGGTTGGGCGCCGGCGTCGACCAGCCCACCCGCCCGCCGAGCCCCACGGGGGTGATGGGGTCCTCGTCCTGCCGGTACCCCATGAGGAGGACGGGCTGGCCGGGCTGGCTCAGGTAGTCGGCGAGGGAGGCGGGACCGTGCTCCCGGACGAGGTGGAAGTACTCCGGGAAGTCGAAGCCGAACCCCGCCCAGGTGTCCCGGGGGGCCTCGTCGTAGCCCAGGCGCTGGGCGATCTCCCGGGCGTTCTCCTGCAAGGCCTCGTAGGACTTGGTGAAGGGAAGGTGGTCCAGGGGATTGATGCTCCGACCCGGAATCGGGCCCGCGAGCCAGAGCGCCACCACCGTGGCCAGGCAGCCGAGGGCCACCGCCGGGCGCAGGCCGCCCGGGGGCCCCGCCGCGGCCACGATCTCCGGCGACGGGGTCTCTCCGGCGGCCAGGGCCGCGGCCAGGGGGTCCCCCCCGGGGAGCGCGGCGGCGACGGCGGCGGCGCTGGCGGGGCGCCGGGTCGGGTCGGGGTCCAGGCACCGCTCGATGGCCCTCTCGATGGCCGGGTCCAGGCCCACCACCTGGCTGGTGGCCCGGGGGGGAGGTGTCTCGCCGCGCTGGGCGGCCTCGGCCAGGGTCTTCGCCGGGTAGGCCACCTGTCCGGTGAAGAGCTCGTAGAGGACGAGGCCGAGGGCGTAGATGTCGCTGCGCAGCGTCACCTCGCGTCCCTCGATCTGCTCCGGGGACATGTAGGCCGGCGTCCCGGAGCGGGCGTCGGTGGCGGTCACGTCCTCGATGGCCGACGCGAGGCCGAAGTCCGCCAGCTTCACGTGCCCCCGCCCGTCCACCATGACGTTGGCCGGCTTCAGATCCCGGTGGAGGATGCCCTGCTCGTGAGCGGCGGCCAGCCCGGCGCACAGCTCCCGGGCCATCCGCAGCGCCCGGTCCTCGGGCAGTCGGCCGACCCGCCGGAGGAGTGATCGCAGATCCTCGCCGTCGACGTACTCCATCGCCAGGAAGTCGTTGCCGTCCACCTCGCCGACGTCCCACACGCGGCACACGTGCGGGTGGGCCACCTGGCGGGCGAGGCGGACCTCTCCGAGGAGCCGACGACGCCGATCCGCGTCCTCCCCGACCGACGCCGGGAGGAACTTGAGGGCGACCGGCTGGCCGAGCTTCGTGTCGTCCGCCCGGTAGACCTCGCCCATGCCGCCCCGCCCGAGCGGGGCCACGATCCGATACCGACCGGCGAGGACCTCTCCGGGCAGGAAGCGGGCGGCGGAGGCGCCGCGGGGGCCGGGTGTCGACGGGCGGACCTGCGTGGGCAGGTTCGAGTCGCTCATGGGGGCCGAGGATCTCACGGCACCCCGGCGATGAAAAGCTCGTGTGTCGGGTTTCGCGCCCGCCGAGGCTAGCGACGCCCCTTGGTCACGCTGGGCAGCTCGACCCAGGCCAGCACGTGGCCGAAATCGCGCAACATCTCCCGCATGCCGCAGCGCAGACACGTCCTGTTTCGCGAGCCGTTCAGCATGTGATCGTGCCCGATGAGCCGGCAGATGAGGCTTCGCATCGGGCTAGGGGAGGTACCAGCCGACCTGGTCCGCCTCCACCTCGAGGAGGGCCACCCGCCAGCTCAGGCGACTGGCACCGTGCACGCGAGGTCGCGCCCCGCCGTGGAGCTGCTTCGCCCGGTGAAAGGCCAGCGTCGCGACGTGAAAGCGCGACAGCGGCAGGTGGTCCGCCATCAGCACGTCCGGGGCCGCCGGAGAGATGGTTGCGCTCTCACGTACGGTCGTCGTCACTTGAGCGGGGCCCCCGTCGAATGGGCCGCGCCATCCTTGCGCAGGGCCATCGCGGCTTCCGGCGCGGGCAGGAGCCAGCCGTGGCTCGGGGTCAGACGGTCGTCAGACGGGTTTCCCAGACCAAGCCAGGTCCGGACGGTCAGCAACGCCTGTCGGAGCAGGTTCATGGATTGCCTCATCGAGCCCGGCGCAGGAGGGGGCATGTGGTCCCAAGACCAGTACGCAGACCGTCGGTAGGAACGTCACTCTCGATCTGGGAGCCCGCACAAGGCAGTGGAAGAACGGTAGCACGTCTGCTGGCCGCTTATCGGCCAGGGATTCTCGGCTCGCCGTGCATCGAGCAGCACAGAAAACCCTGCGAAGTTGAGCTAGGCTCAATCAAGGACATTCCGTTCCGGGCTACTCGATGGGGGCGTTCGTTCTCCGCCTCAAACGGGATGTGGAAAGGTGTACGCCGTGCCACGTCCCACCGATGGGGGATGACATGTGTGACGAGCTGACGAACGAGGACGCCGAGGAGTACCTGCGCAAGAGCGGTCTCAGCCGCCGCGATTTCGGCAAGCTGGGCACGACCGCAGCCCTCGCCATGCTGCTGCCTCGCGCCGCCAACGCCATGGACGTGGTCGAGGAAGAGGTGATGGTCGAGACGCCGGATGGAACGGCGGACTGCTACTTCGTTCATCCGGCCGAAGGCAAGCACGCGGCCGTCATCGTCTGGCCGGACATCGTCGGCATCCGGCCGGCGTTTCGCGCCATGGGCAAGCGACTGGCCGAGTCGGGGTACGCCGTTCTCGTCGTCAACCCGTACTACCGCACGGCAAAGGGGCAGGTGGTTCCAGATGGCAAGACATTCCGGGACCCGGGCGTCCGCGACCTCCTGATGCCCCACGCCCGGTCGTTGTCACCGGAGACCTGCGTCACCGACGGTCGCGCGCTGGTGAAGTTCCTGGACGGCCACCCCTCGGTCGACACGGGTCGAAAGATCGGCACCACCGGCTACTGCATGACCGGCTCGTACACGATGCGACTGGCGGCGGCCATCCCGGATCGCATCGGCGCGGGCGGCTCGTTCCACGGGGGCGGGCTGGCGACCGACGAAGAGGACAGCCCGCACCTGCTCGCACCGAAGATGAAGGCCGGCTTCCTGATCGCCATCGCGGAGAACGACGACGAGCGCCGGCCTCAAGAGAAGGTGCGCCTCCGAGAGGCGTTCGATGCCGCGGGCGTCGAAGCGGAGATAGAGGTCTACGAGGGGACCCAGCACGGCTGGTGCCCACCGGACTCTGCCGTGTACAACGAAGCACAGGCCGAGAGGGCCTGGAAGCGACTGCTGGCGTTGTTCGAGCGCGAGCTGGCCTAGAAGGACCGCCTCGGACTCCAGCCCGCGCGTCGGGTGACCCGCGGGTTCAGGGTCGCGGTCCGATGGCCATCGTCCGGGGGAGCGTCGCGGTGGTTCAACTGGTGGCTCGGGTGGCTGGTCAAAGACACCAGGAGAGGCTCGATGACCCACGCCGCCCGGACGCCCGATCGCGGCGGGGATTGGTGGTTTCTGCGGTCAGACCCGTTAGAATCCGGCAACCTCTCGTGTTGCCCTCGACCTTCGGCGCTTACCGGGAGCGGAGCCCTTGATCGGTCAGACTCTCTCGCACTACAGGATCACCGAGGCCCTCGGGGCCGGAGGGATGGGTGAGGTCTACCGGGCCAGCGACACGAAGCTCGGTCGCGACGTGGCGATCAAGGTGCTCCCCGCCGCGGTGGCCGGCGATCCCGGGCGACTGGCGCGTTTCCAGCGCGAGGCGAAGGTGCTCGCATCCCTCAACCACCCGAACATCGCGGCGATCCACGGCCTCGACGAGGCCGGCGGGACGCCGTTCCTGGTCCTGGAGCTGGTCGAGGGACAGGACCTGGAGGAGCGCCTCGAGAGGGGAGCGATCCCGGTGGAGGAGGCGCTCCAGATCGCCACCCAGGTGGCGATCGCCCTGGAAGAGGCGCACCGGAAGGGGATCGTCCACCGCGATCTCAAGCCCGCCAACGTGAAGCTCACCCCCGACGGGAAGGTGAAGGTCCTCGACTTCGGCCTGGCCAAGGCCTGGAGGGCAGACGCGGAAGAGGGACCTTTCTCGGCATCGATCTCGCAAGCGCCCACGCTGGCCCAGCCCGCCTCGGCGGTGGGCATGATCATCGGCACCGCAGGGTACATGTCACCGGAGCAGGCCCGGGGCCAGGGGGTGGACGGCCGCGCGGACGTCTGGGCCTTCGGTGTCCTTCTCTGGGAGATGCTCACCGGTCGTACGCTGTTCACCGGCGACACCCTCACGGACGTGATCGCGGCGGTCGTGACCAAGGACCTCGACCTCCAGGCGCTCCCCGGGACGACGCCGCCCGCGGTGCGTCGCCTGCTGGAGCGGTGCCTGAGGAAGGATCCCCGGAGGCGCCTTCCCGACATCGGCGCCGCGCGGCTGGAGCTCGAGGATGTTCTCTCCGGCGCGGGCGCGGACCCGGCCCCGACCCCGCCCCCGGCCTCCCGCTTCCGCGGCCGCGGCCGCGAGCGACTCTGGGCCACGGCTCTGCTCCTGACCGCCGGGGCCGCCTTCGTCGTCGGCTCGCTGCTCCCGGGCCGTGGGTCCGAGCCGGGGCCGGCCACCCACTTCGTCGTCGAGACCGGCGACGACCTGTCCTTCGTCGGCTACGACCTGCCCGCGGTCTCGCCCGACGGCCGTCGCGTGGCGTTCACCGCGGCCTCTCCGGACGGCTCACACCACCTCTGGATGCGGGCCCTGGACACCCCGAGCCCGAAGGAGATCCCCGGGACCGACGGCGCCACCGGGCCCTTCTGGTCGCCCGACGGGCGCCTCATCGCCTTCGCCGTCGCCGGCGACTTGAGGAGGGTCGGCCTCGACGGGGGTCCCGCGCAGCGGATCTGCACGCTTCCCCACCCACGCCTGCTGGGCGGGACCTGGAGTGCGGACGGCACCGTCGTGTTCTCGGCGGGTCGCCCGGGGGCGCGGCTCTACGCGGTTCCGGAGGGCGGAGGGGAGGCGATCCCGCTCACCGCGCACGACGCGGCCCGCGGAGAGACGGGGCACGCCTGGCCCTGGCTGCTGCCGGACGGGCGGCATCTCCTCTTCCACGTGGCCGCCGAACAGGAGGAGCATGCCGGCCTGCACGTCACCCGACTCGATGCGCCGGAGTACAGACGACGCATCCTGCCCGGGAGCGCCCGCGCCATCTACGGATCCGGCCATCTGCTCTTCGCGCGGGAGGGCATGCTCCTGGCGCAGCCCTTCGACTCCGACCGGCTCGCGGTCCGAGGTGATCCCGTGCCCGTCGCGGAGGACGTCAGCTACTGGCGTGGGGGGCGCGACTGGGGCTGGTTCTCGGCCTCGTCCTCGCGGGTCCTCGCCTATCGGGCGGGCGGCGGGCGCAGCCGGGTCCAGCTCGCGTGGCTCGACCGCGAGGGCCAGCGTCTCGAGACGCTGGGCGAACCGGGGCCCTACGACCAGATCGCCCTGTCCCCGGACGGAAGACGAGTCGCGGTGGAGATCCCCGATGCCGACGGGCAGTACGATCTGTGGACGATCGACGTCGAGCGCGGGGTCGCCAGCCGCCTGACCAGCGCCCCCGGGGACGACCGGGACCCCGTCTGGGCTCCGGACAGCCGGGAGCTGGTGTTTCGGTCGGACCGGGAGGGTGGCCGGGCCCTCTACCGGAAGGGGCTCCAGGGAGAGCCGGCGTCCCTGATCGCGGCCCCATCCGGCGGGCACCCGAACGCCCGGCTCACGCCGGAGAGCTGGTCGTCCGACGGAGGGACGCTGCTGTGCAACGCGATCGGCCGCAACGTCGTCTGGGCGCTGTCCCTCGACGGCGACGGCGGAGCGGAGCAGGTGCTGGAGCTGGCCTTCCGGCTGAACGAGCCGCAGCTGTCACCGGACGGCGAGTGGCTGGCCTACGCCTCCGAGGAGTCGGGGCGCTGGGAGGTCTACGTCCAGCCCTTCCGCGGCGTCGGGGAGAGGCTACGGGTCTCCCTCGACGGCGGCGGACAGCCGAAATGGCGAAGGGACAGCAGGGAGCTCTTCTACCTGTCGATCGAGGGGCAGATCATGGCTGTGGACGTCGGGGTGAGCGAGCGGGGACTCGAGGTCGGCCTCCCGCGGTCTCTCTTCGACGCAGGCCCCTTCACCGCGTTCCACGATACCTACGCCGTCAGCGCCGATGGCCAGCGATTCCTCGTGAAGACCTACCCCGACGGGATGGCCCGGGACCGGCTCCACGTCGTGACGAGCTGGACGTCGCTGATCGAGTGACGGCCGGCCCGCCTCGAACGAGGCGCGGAGGTTCGGGGACGACGAAGAGATGGTAGCGGGGCCTGCTCGACGCCCCTCACTGTGCGTTGCGGAACTGGGGTTTCTCCAGCACCATGTCCGGCGGGAAGTCGGCGGCGTGCAGGCCGCCTCGGGGGCCGAGGCGCTTGTTGGCCGTGAAGCCCCGCGGCTGGTTGAGCGGAATCTGCATGCCTCCCTCTTCGGCGAGCACTGCGTAGAGGCGGTTCTCCATCTCCTTCACGACGTCGGCGACACCGGGCTCGTCGATCAGGTTCCGGGTCTCGTCGGGGTCGGCCTGGAGGTCGTAGAGCTCGTCCGTGTCCCACAGGCCGTAGTAGGTGATGTACTTGTAGCGATCGCCGCGCAGCGCGAAGACGGTGGGGGACTGGGGGAAGTTCTTCTCCCAGTAGTAGACGTAGAGGAAGTAGTCGCGCCAGTCCACGTCCTCGCCCTGCGCAGGAGTGGGATGAAGCTGCGCCCGTCCATGTGCGCGGGCGTGCTGCAGCCCCGCCGCGTCCAGGATCGTCGGCCCGATGTCGATGTTCGCGACGACCTCCTCGACGCGCCGCCCGCCCGGGAACAGCGCCGGGCATTGCATCAGCATCGGCACCCGGATCGAGGTCTCGTAGGCGACCCGCTTGTCGATCGAGCCCGTGCTCGCCGAACATGAAGCCGTTGTCGCCCATGTAGATGACCAGGGTGTCGTCGCGCACGCCCATCTCCTCGAGCTGGGCCAGGACGCGGCCGACGCTGTCGTCCACGGCGAGCAGCGTCTCGCAGTAGCGCTTGTAGTAGCTCCCGATGTCGAGGTCGCTGTGGTAGGGGAAGTCGACTCCGTGCCAGCTGTTGCGCTGGTCTCGCAGCCAGCGGGGCTGGCTGCGGTAGCCGGGCGCGTCGGGATCGCCGCTGGCGGGCAGCGCGAAGTGCGCGTCCGCGTAGCGGCCCTCGTGGCGCTCCGCCGGGGTGAAGTTGGCGTGGACGGCCTTGTGGGAGAGGTAGAGGAAGAAGGGTCTGCTCGGCGGGCTTCTGCTGCTTGAGCCAGTCGACGGCGTAGTCGGTCAGCTCGTCGGTGATGTAGCCCTTCTGCGGCACGCGGGCTCCGTCCACGTTGAGGGTGTAGTCCGGCGACGGGGGCAGGTAGTGCCCCTGCCCGCGGAAGCTCACCCAGTGGTCGAAGCCCGGCCGCGGGTCGTCGGCCGTCGCCGCCCATGTGCCACTTGCCGACGAAGGCCGTCGCGTAGCCCGCCTGCTGCAGGTACTGCGGGGAAGAAGACGCGTCCCGGCGGGCACGAGCCGGTTGTTGTCGATCACGCGGTGCTTGTGCGTGTAGAGCCCGGTCAGGATCGACGCCCGGCTCGGCGAGCAGAGCGACGTCGTCACGAAGGCGTTCTTGAGGTGGACGCCGTGCGCCTGGCGATGCGAGTCCAGGTGCGGCGTCTCGAGGAAGGGATGTCCCATGAAGCCCATGCGCGTCGTAGCGGTGATCGTCGCTGAGGATGAAGACGACGTTGTGCCGCCTGGCGCCGGGAATGCGCTCGGCGTTCACTTCGACGGCGCGGGCCTCGCGGCTGGCGGACGCGGCCAGCAGCAGGCACAATGCGGTGGCGCCGATTCTGATCGTTCCTCTCATGCTCACTCCCTTCCGGCCGAGACGGGTCCCGGCGCGCCCTCTCGGAGTACTCGAAATGTGCGCCACGCGCAAGCGGGCTGCGCCCGGCGCCGGATCATCGACTCCTGGGAACGAAAACGGGTCTCCGCTCGGTCTGGCGACCTCGCGAGTGCGGCTGCGTCAGCCCACCCTGGTGAGATCGAGAAAGACGATGTGCGAGGGGTTGCCCACGGGGGTGTAGTGACCCGTGAAATCGAGGCCGCCACTGGCGTGGTCGACACGGAAGACGGCAATGTTGTCCGCGCGCTGATTGCAGGAATAGAGGAACCGGCCCGTGGGGTCGAAGCCAAAGCTGCGCGGATAGTTCCCCCTCGTCCACGCCTCCCGCACGTACGTGAGCTCACCGTTGCTGCCCACGGAGAAGATCCCGATGCTGTCGTGCAGCCGATTGCCGGCATAGACGAACCGCCCGTCGGCTGAGACCAGGATCTCGGAGCAGAAGTTGCTGCCGGCGAACCCGGGCGGCAGGGTCGAGATCGTCTGGCGGGCGGTCAACCGTCCCGCGCTCCCGTCGTAGTCGAAGAGGACGATCGTCGAGCCCTCCTCCTGGATGGAGTAGAGCCAGCGGCCATTGGGATGGAAGTGGAAGTGCCGGGGCCCGTCTCCCGGCGGCAGCGCCACACCGGGGGGCTCGTTCGGAGTCAGCTCGCCCTTCTCCTCGTCGAACCTCCAGACGAAGATGCGATCCAGCGCCAGATCAACATGGAGCACGAAGCGTCCGGAGGGATCGGCCTGGATCATGTGCGCGTGGGTCCGATCGTGCCCGCTGAAGGCCAGGCTTCCCGGAGGAGCGTTGGTCGCCCTCGTGGGGCCGATCTTCCCCTCATCGATCTCGACGTCCGTGGCCTCCCCGAGACGCCCGTCGGACAGGATCGGAAGCACGGCCACGGAGCCGCCAAAGTAGTTGGCCACCAGCAGGAACCGTCCAGCCGGATGGACACTCACATAGGTCGGACCGGCGCCACCGGAGCGCACGGTGTTCAGCGGCGTCAGCTGCCCGTCCGCCGCATGCACTGCGAAGGCGCTGACCGTGCCCTCCCCGCTGTCGCCTGCTCGATCGGTCTCATTGGCCGAATACAGTCGGGTGCCCCCAGCGTTCAAGGCCAGACAGCTGGGGCTGGTGCCCATCCGGTGTATCCCGACGGGTGTCATGGCCCCGCTGGCGCGGTTCACCTGGAACAGGTGTATGCCAAGCCCGTTTCCGGGCGGCAGGTCGACCTGGGTCGGCAGCACGTCCTTGAGCGGCGAGCTGAACGTTCCGACGTAGGCCATGAGAGCCGCGCCGCCCTCGCTGGATTGCGCCCGGACCGAACCGGAGAGGAACGGGGTGGCTCCCGCCGCGAGGGAGGTCTTGAGAAACCAACGCCGGGAATGGTCAGGTCGTATCATGGCAAGAACCTATCCGAAGCGGTGAGCGTCGCGCAACGGACTGTCCACGGCAGGAGCGGGGCACCCTCGGCCCCGCCCCCGGGCCCGGACTCGGACTGGACCACCACGACGTGACCGCGTCGTGTTCGCCAGCAGCGGCCGGGAGGGTCTAGACTGACGCGTCGGACGCTTCGTCACGTGCCTGCGCGAGGAACCATGAGCAAGAAATCCCTCTTGATGGCCTGTCTCTGTCTGTCGGTTGCCTGTGCGGGAGAGCGCGCCCGCCAGCCACCGTCCGAGGCCCCGCACCTCAGAACGCAGGGTGAGGCCACTCAGCTCGTCGTCGACGGGCGACCTTTCCTCATGCTCGCGGGCGAGCTGGGCAACTCAACCGCCTCGGACCTCGACTACCTGCGCAGGCACTGGCCGCGCCTGCAGGCGCTCAATCTCAATACGGTCCTGGCCCCCGTCTACTGGGAGCTCGTCGAGCCGCAGGAGACGCAGTTCGACTTCGCCCTCGTGGACGGGCTGATCGAGGACGCGCGTGCGAGCGGTCTGCGTCTCGTGCTGCTCTGGTTCGGGTCCTGGAAGAACTCGATGTCGAGCTACACACCCGCCTGGGTGAAGCGCGACCAGGAGCGCTTTCCGCGCTCGCAGACGTCCGACGGCCGTGGTCTCGAGATCCTGTCACCGTTCCACGAGGCCAACCGCGATGCCGACGCACTCGCCTTCGCCGCCTTGATGCGGCACCTGCGTGAGTTCGACGGAGCGCAGCATACCGTGCTGATGGTGCAGGTCGAGAACGAGATCGGGATGATCCCGGAGGCGCGCGACCGGAGCGAGACGGCGGACCGGCATTTCGCGGGAGAGGTGCCCGACGCGCTGCTCGAGTACCTCTCCGCCCACCGCGCCACTCTCGCGCCCGCCCTGAGGGCGCGCTGGGAATCCCACGGCGCGCGCAGGGGCGGAACGTGGGAGGAGGTCTTCGGCCGTGACCTGGCGACCGACGAGATCTTCATGGCCTGGCACTTCGCCGACTACACCGAGGCCGTCGCCGCCGCCGGACGCGCCGAGCACGATCTGCCGTTGTTCGTCAACGCCGCCCTGATCCGTCCGGGACGGAGGCCAGGCGAGTACCCGAGCGCCGGGCCATTGCCGCAAGTCTTCGACGTGTGGCGCGCGGGGGCCCCGAGCATCGATCTTCTGGCGCCCGACATCTACTTCCCCAACTTCGTCGAATGGGCCCGCGCCTACGACGTCCCCGACAACCCGTTCTTCGTTCCCGAGACCGGCAGACAGCCCGAGGCCACACCGGCAAACGCCTTCTACAGCTTCGGCGCGCACGACGCGATGGGATTCAGCCCGTTCGCCATCGAGGACCACGCAGAGAACGACCCCCTCGGCGAGGCGTACGAGGTCCTGCGGGGTCTCACCCCGCTCATCCTGGAGCACCAGGGGAAGGGGACGATCGCGGGCGTGCGTCCGGTGGTGGCGTTCGACGGGACGGTAGACGAGAGCCCGCAGGACGTGCGTCTGGGCGCGTTCACGCTTCACGTCGGGTTCGTTGATCCCTTCGCGCCCCGCGAGCGCCAGACCGTCGCCGCCCATGGTGGTCTCATCATTCAACTGGGGTCCGAGGAGTATCTCGTCTCCGGCCGGGGACTGACCGTGACCTTTTCGGCCGATGAGGGGATCGTCGGCATCGAGAGCATCCGGGAAGGCAGCTATGAAGACGGCCGGTGGCGCCCGGGCCGGCTGCTGAACGGGGACCAGAGCCACCAGGGCCGTCACCTGCGTCTTCCCTCGGACGCGTACGGCGTCCAGCGCGTGCGCCTGTACCGCTATTCGTAGGAAGGCGACGGAGCCTGGGAGGCCGCGCTCGCGCTCGGATCGCCCGTGGGCGGGGGAGCATGGTCGGTGGGGGCGGGTGGCCCGAGCAGCTCGGTGAGCATCGGCCTCAGGCCGTCGGCCCAGACCTCGTAACCCCTCAGGCTCGGGTGCAGCCCGTCCACCGTCATTCCCTCGAACAAGTTGCCCTCGGCGTCGGCGAGCTTGGAGTTGACGTCGAGGAAGCGGACGGATCTCTCGTCGGCCATCGTCGCAAGATGGGCGTTGATGGCGGCGATCGTCGGCATCACGGCTGGGTTGTCGTTACGGGGGAAGAGGGCGGTCAGGACGATCACCGCCTCGGGCGCCTTCTCCCGGCACCTGGCGACGATCGCCTTCAGACCCCGGACGACGTCGGCCACCTTGCTCTCGTCGCCGGGCTCCCTGCCGATGTTGTTGGTGCCGGCAAGGAGGACGATGACCCTCGGGTCGACGCCGTCCAGCTCGCCGTTGTCCAGCCGCCACAGGATGTTCTCCGTCCGATCCCCGCCCCAGCCGAAGTTGCCGGCGTTCCAGCCGTGGAAGGTCCTGTTCCAGTGGGCCAGGAGGTCCGGATAGTCGGTTGCGCCCCAACGACGCGTGATGGAATCGCCCAGAAAGTAGAGATCGATGCTCCCGCTCCTCGCCTTGGCCAGGAGCTGTTGGTGGGCGAGGTGGGAGTTGCGGTCGGCGCGCATCCGCGGCTGGTCCGCGGGAACCGGCGGAGCCGTGTGGTGGAGGAGTCGGCTCGCCCAGGCGATGAAGAAGCTCATGTTCGAGCGGTCCTCGTGCCCACCGTCGTGCTGACGCCAGGCGAGCTCGCCGCCGAGGAGGCCCGTGTTGACCGGTGGCATCCTCGCCACCCGGTAGTCCTCGGTCACGCCGAGGTCCCGCGCCCCGAGCAGGCGGAAGACCGGGCCCGCCGCCACCGTGGCCATGTAGCTTCCCTGCTGGTCCAGCCAGTTCGCGTCGCCCTTCTCGGGGACGCCGTAGCTGATGAAGGTCGGGCGCGGCGCGCACAGCGCGATGAGCTCGTGCGCGTCGACCGGGATGTCGCTCGCGTTCCGGGTCCCGAAGGACGCCTCGGCGGCGCCGTACTTCAGGAAGCTTCCGGCCATCCAGTGGTAGGCGCCCGACCCCGTGAGGTTCTCCACCGCCTCCCCGAGGTGGCGGCGGTGCGGCTTGGCGCCGCCCTCGCCCGACGACCCCACGAGGACGACGGCGAAGCGGGGCTCGAAGGCCATGGTGACGAGAGCGGCCTTTCCGTAGCGGGAGACCCCTTCGATGCCCACGCGCCTGGCGTCGACCGCAGGCAGCGTCTCGAGGCAGTCGAGCGCCCGGGCCGCGCCCCAGGCCCACGCGCGCAGAGCACCCCACTGCTCGGGCGTGCGGCGCCTCCCCTCGTTGGTGAGCCCGATGATGCCCGCGGTGAGGCCGGCACCGTTGTCGGCCTGGATGCTGGTGGGGCGAAGCGACACGTAGCCCCAGCCGGAGGCGATGAGCTGGTCGGTCGAGGGCGGGGCGGCGGGCTCCTGGGCACCCGGGAACCTCCACACGGGCTCGTCGGGCATGTTTCCCCAGCCGAACATCATGAGGACCGGGACCGGGCCCTGCGCGTGGACCGGCAGGACCACCGCCATCTCGATGTCGACGGTGATCGCCGGGTGGGCGGAGTTGTCGACGTGCCCGATCACCCGCCGGGCCACGACCGGCTGGCCGCCCACGGTCGTCTCCACCGCCTCCGTCACCTTCCAAGTGACCCCGGGAACGCCTGTGGGCACCCGACCGTAGACCTCGCGCTCGAAGTGCCCCACGATCTCCGGACGCCGCTCCCACCACCACATCTGCGGGGTGGTGGCCCGGCGGCCGTCCCCGAGGATCAAGGGGTCCGGCCAGTCGGGATAGGGGTTGGCCTTCGCCGGATCGTAGTTCGCGGCGTTGGGTTCACCGGCCTTGGCCCAGCCGTCGTAGCCGGGCCGGAGCTTCGTGATGCCCAGCTGTCTCATCATGTCGGCATGGTCTTCGCGCGTGAGCCCGTCCAGACGAGCCCGCTCCTCGGGGCTGAGCTGGAACGGATTGACCGGCGCCTTCCGGGTCGCGGGGTCCTTCGACGGGACCGCCTGGGCCCAGAGCCACAGCGCGGGCAGAACGCCCAGAGCCGAGAGGAGGAGGATGCGTCGTGCGTTCGGCATTGGACCGGTGTCGTCATCATAGTGGACACCACCGAGAAGTCCAGGGAGGGAGGGCGACCGGTTGGTGTGGCGCGGCCCGCTGGATTCACGGGCGTCGGCGGTCCGCGAGAATCCCACGTGTGGTCCAATCCGCTCCGTGGGAGCGGCCGCGGGCGGGACTCGGATGCCTGGATCTACCTGCACGCCAAGAAGAGCCGGCTGGACCTCGACGGAAGCCCCGTGACCCTCGAGGGCAGGCCCGTCATGCAGTGGCTGGCGGCCCAGGCGAGAGCGGAGAGGTCGTCTGGCCGCTAGCCGATCTTCACGGACGTGGACCACGGACCCGCAGGCCTGGCTCGGTCCTGCTTCTCCGCGAGCGCGGCCCGGACGACGGTGCTCGCGCCGCCGAGACCCAGGTCGGCGGTGTTGACGACCAGGTCGAAGGCCGTCGGGTCGCCGAACTCGGACCGGTAGTGCGTCAGCATGAACGCGTGGCGGTCGGCCTCGACGGCCTCGATGCGCCGGCGGGCGTCGCGCTCGGACAGGCCCTCTTCTTCCATCACTGCTCGCACCCGCATCTCGAGCGGCGACACCGCGAGCACGCGCAGGGCGGCGTCCCGCAGCAGGATGTTCGCCCCGCGCCCCAGGATCACCGCCCTGCCCTGCTGCGCGATCGCCCCGACCACCCGGGCGAGGTGGTAGCGGTACTCAGCGGGGCTGAAGGTGTGCTCGCGCCCGAACCCGACCAGCCAGCCGGTCAGGACATCCCGTCTCTTCTGGTCCAGGGCCGCGACCACGCGCTCGCTCAGATGGGCGCTCTCCGCGATGAGGTGGATGATCTCGCGATCGAAGTGGTCGAATCCCAGCTCCGACGCGAGCCGTCGAGAGAGCTCGTCCCCGTGGGCGCCGTGCTGGCCGGTCACCGTGATGACCGGCGGCCTTCCCTCGGCCTCCTTCTCTCGACGGAGCAGCTGCCAGCGACGCACCTGCTCGTCCACGAGCGCCTCGATCGAGCGGGCCACGGCTCCTCCTCTGGCAAGGTGTCTGTGCATGCTAGACAACACCCCGGCGACGCTGGTGTCAAGTCCCGTCGCGGCGGAGGTCGTCGGGCGAGCACCTGCCTCTCTCGCCCTGCCTTCCCGGCCCTGGACTCCAGGCGGTACGGGCCGGTCCGCGGTCACGGACTATCCCGGCCTCCTGCCCACAGGGTCTCGATCCGCGGCTCGAGAGCCTGGAGTCCGAGGCCCAGCCGCCGAAGCGTCTCGGGAGACGCCAGCTCTGTCAGATGCGCGGACGTGTAGAGCATGTAGGCCTGGGGAGCGTTGTCTATGGTCACCTCTCCGACGTTCATCCAGAGGAAGAAGATCCTTCCCTTTCTGTTGAAGACGGCCTTGCCCCTCGTCCCTTCCAGCTTGAGCGTCACCTCGCTCCCGGACGGCACGGCGATGTCGACTGCGAGAGTCGAGCCGTGAAAGGAGGACGTCACCGGGATGCGCCGGGGAGAGACGGCGAGGGTGGCTGGGCCCCCGCCCGCGCTCGCGGCAGATTCTTCTCCTGAAGAGGATGTCGAACACAGGAGAAGCGCAACCGCGAGAATGAGCGCATTCGCCCCGCCTGCATCCGCCGCGTTCATACGATTGCCTTGAGAGAGAGAAGGGCGTCCGGGGTGGTCAGGAGATCGAACGCGATGTCCAGCATCGTCAAGAGGAGTCCGAGGCGGCGGCGATCGTCGGAGGGATGCCCATCATCATCAGCGCCCGCGTGAGGAGGAAGCCGCCGCCGACACCGAAGAGCCCGGAGAGAAATCCGATGGTGAGCCCCATCCACAGCAGCAGGAAGACGTTGACGCTCACCTCGGCAATGGGAAGGTAGAGAAAGACGGTGATCTCGACTCGCCAGGCGGCCAAGAATACCACTGCGCGGCATGGGGGCTTCCGCTGAGTGCGGGCGGTCGGGTTATCGTAGGGGCTCGCGCGCGGACAGACGCGCCAATGGAGGGACCCATTCATGAGTGGTGTAGCGCTGACTCGTCGTGACGCTCTCAGGCGTGGCGGTGCCGCCGCCGCCGCGGTGCTCCTGGCGCCCGTGACTCGCGCCAGGGCGGGGGCCTGGAAGGAGATTCCGATCGGCACGCAGCTCTGGTGTGTGCGGGCGCAGCTGGCCGAGGACATTCCCGGGACGCTGAAGGCGGTCGGCGCGCTGGGCTATCAGGCCGTCGAGCTGGAGAACGCGTTCTCTCGGTCGGGCCCCGAGTGGAGGACCCATCTCGAAGCCGCCAACCTGAAGGCCTGTGGCTTCCATCATCGTCTCTCCGAGCTGGAGGGCCCGCAGCTCGCGGCCACCGTGGAGTTCAACCAGGCGATCGGGAACCGCAACCTCATCATCCGCTCGCTGGCACCGGAGGTCTACACCTCGGCCGACCTCCTGAAGAAGACGGCGGACGAGGTCAACGAGGTGGCCGAGAAGCTGAAGCCGCACGAGATGCGGGTCGGCTACCACAACCACACGACCGACTTCAATCTCATCGACGGCGAGTACTGGTGGAACCGCTTCGCCGATCAGACCTCGGCCGACGTCATCCTTCAGCTCGACACCGGCAACGCGTCGGAGATGGAAGGCGTGACGCCTCAGTCCCTGATCAGGCGAAACGCGGGCCGCACGATCACGATGCACGTCAAGCCGTTCTCGAAGAAGGACCCGAACGCCTACCTCGGCGCCGACGAGCTCGACTGGCCGGCGATCATGACGGCCGCCGAGACGGTCGGCGGGATCGAGTGGTACATCATCGAGTACGAGAAGGAAGGCGTGCCCCCGCTCGAATCGCTGGGGGCGAATCTGGAGCTGTTCGAGAAGCTCCGGAGCTGACGCGACGCCGGTTCGGCCCCTCCGGCTCCGGGTGGCGGCAGCGGTCGCCGCACCCGGAGCACGGTGAGGTGTGGGCGGCGCCTCGGTGGGCGTCCACGCTTCACCGGTTCAGCCGTTCACACCACTGGAGAATTCCGAGGGGCACGGCGGCCCTCGCTGGGGTAGAGTGGACGGGAGGCGCGACAGAGTGACGAAATGAACCGAGTACTCCTCTTCTTGATCTGCCTGGCCGCGGGGGCGGCGGCGGCCCAGGAGACGCGCGAGCCCGCCGAGGACCCGGCCGAGCCCGCGGCGATCGACGTCGAGACGGCCACCTCGAAGATCCTGACGCGAATGCTGGCGGTCCCCCGCTTCGAGGAGGAGGTCGAGGTGAGGGACCGCTACCAGGAGGCCCTCGACGCCTACCTGACGGCGGCCGCCCTCGAGTGTGAGGCGCCGCCGGCCGAGGGGCCACCGAGCGCCACCGAGCTGGACCGCTTCAGCGCGAACCCGAAGCCGCCGAGCGCCGACCTCCTGGCCGCGGGCAGGCTTCTGGCGGGGAAGCGGAAGGAGGGCGAGAAGCCTCGCTTCTTCCTCTACTCCGTCCGGCGCGAGGAGGCCCCGGAGCGAGTGGTCTACGTGGTCCGCGACGGCGAGCTTCCGGAGAGCGCCCGCTCCTCGATCCCGGGCACCGAGTGGAAGCTGGTCGGGCGCTACTCCGAGCGCGGCAAGGCGGCGGACGCCCTCGAGCGCCTGGAGCGTGGGTTCGCCAGCGCCGAGGGCCCGCGCGACCCTCGCACCCTCTGGGCGGCCGCGGGATGCGACGCTGAGTGACGGTTGCGGAGGCAGTGGTAGCGCGTCACGGGGCCCCTTGCCGCAGGCTGCCTTCACTTCGCGCGGCGCCTGTTCAGGCTGCACCGATCGACATCGTGTAGCAGACCGCCGTCCCCTCGAGGGCGACCACCCCGTCCTGGCGCCGTACGGTCGTCGCGAGCTTCGTGATCGGCTTGTCCTCGCGCACCTCGAGCACCTCGACGATCCCGGTGATGGTGTCCCCAGGGCGGACCGGCGCCGTGAACTTCCAGTCCACCTGCAGAAACACCGTCCCCGGCCCCGGCAGGTCCTCGGCCACGACCGCGTTGAGGATCGCGCTCGTCACCCCTCCCTGGACCACGATCTCGCCGAAGCGGGACGCGTGAGCGGCGGCCTCGTCGTAGTGAAGGGGGTTGCGGTCGCCGCTCATCTCCGTGAAGAGGGAGATGTACTCGGGTCGCACGAGCCGTGAGCGCTCGGCCTTCTGTCCGACCCGGGGCATCCGCCGGACCCATCCCATTTCAACGGCCATGTCGTCCTCCTCTCCCTTTCACGCGGTCTGCGGCACTGGCTCCAGCGCCCCGTCGGGAAGGCTGACGAGGGCGGACACCTCCTTCTTCATCTCCTCGCTCAGGGTCTGGTGGAGCGCCTTCAGCTCGGCAAGGTCCCACTCGACGGAGGCGATACGGTCGGTCACCTCGAACAGGCGAGCGGAGAGATCGTCTCGGGTCGCCTCGTACTCACCCAGGGCCGCTTCGTTACCCTGTACCACCGCGCGGGCGAGCAGCTCCGCGTCTCGGAGTGCGTCGCTGATGCCATGGGCGGTGATCGGGTCCTTGAAGTAGGCGGCGTCGCCGACGAGGGCCCAGCCGGGGCCCCAGGGCCGACGGAGATGTCCGGGGTGGCCGGGGAACCCGTGAAGAGCGCCCTCGAGCCGCGCCTCCCCGAGCCTGGCCGCCAGGTCGGGTGCCACCTCGCCGAGGAGACGACGGTAGGCTCCGGGCACGTCGCCGCGCACCTCCTCGATGAACCGACGACCGGACACGCCGACGAAGAGCAGGGTCTCACCTCCGTTCGTCGGAATGGCCCCCGCGGCCCCGCCGGGAGCCCAGTGCCAGTGGTAGTCGTCCAGGTCCAGGCCCGACCAGTAGCCGTAGACGTTGGCGGTCGCGTCTCGGCCCCGGCTGGTCACCGGCGCGCCGACGAGCGCGGCCATCGTCGAGTGGAGGCCGTCCGCCCCGATGACGATGTCGGCGCGAACCGTCCGCTCGCCGCCTTCCGCGTCCTGCAGGCAGGCCCCTTCCACCCGCCCCTCCGCGCCACGGACGAGACCCGCGAGCCGCATGCGGTGGCGCACCTCGGCGCCCGCCTCGACGGCGGCGTCGACGAGGATCCGGTCGAGCACCGTGCGGCGCGGCGCAAACAGCGCGGGGACGCCATCCCTCGGCTTGATCGGGATGTCGAGGATCTCGTCCTCGTAGTGGAACACGGTCCGGTGCACGCGGGGCGTGCCCTCCTTCTCGATCCGGTCCAGGAGACCCCAGCGCGCCAGCTGGAGGACCCCGGCCCGCATGAGGGCGTGCGTGGAGAGGGTGTCGGTGGCGTAGGCGCCCCGGTCCACCGCCAGGACGCGCAGCCCCCGTCGGGCCAGCAGCATCGCGGTGGCCGCCCCCGCGGCCCGTGCGCCGATCACCACGACGTCGTAGCGGCTCTCCTTCACGTGCATTCTGCTCATGGTCCTCTCCTCCATGTCCACGACCTCACGCGGCCTGGCGCAGGCGCGCGGCCAGGTGGGCGGTCAGCTCCATCGCATCGCCGCCCACCCCGTCGACGAAGCTCGACTTGCGGCGGCGCAGGAAGTAGAGCCCGATCACGTAGAGCCCGGGGAAGGGCGTGACGCCTCCCTCGTGCCGGATCTCTCCGCGCTCGTCCAGCACCGGCACCTTCAGCCACGGATAGAGACGGCGGAAGCCGGTCGCCCACACGACCGTGCGGACACCCTCGGCGCGGAGATCGATCTCGGTCGCGGACGGCGCCGGCCAGAGGAACGGCCGGAAGGCCTCGCCTGGCCCCAGCTCGGCGTCCAGGCCGGTGCGGGCGGCGAAGATGTCCATGCGCTGGATGAGCCGGGCGAGCCGCGCGTCGGCGGCCACCGTATGAGCCACCAGGTCGTCGGCGAACGAGACGCGAGCGCCCGCGACCCCGGTCGCCCGTCCCACCAGCCGCACGCCCCGCTCCTGGAGCGCAGGCAGATCGAGGGTGGCCCGGTCGGGCCGGCCCACGAGCTGGAGCGACGGCTGGCTGCGGGAGATCGCCAGGTCGAACACCTCATCGGTCGACTCGTCGAAGATCCCCATGGCGTCGAGCCACCAGAGGATGTCACGCCCCCGGTAGACGCGCGGCAGGCGGGTGTGGCGTCCGACGGCCAGGGTGACCGGCCGCCCCGAGGAGTGGATCTCGGCCGCGAGCTGCACGCCGGTGGCCGAAGATCCCACGACGAGGACGCCGCCGGCGGGCAGCTGCCCGGGGTTTCGGTAGCGCGGCGGGACCACCTGAACGACGTCGTCCGGCAGCTGCCGCGCCATCGCCGGCACGACCGGTGTGTCGCAGTGCCCGGTCGCGATCACGACGTTGGGCGCCTCCCATTCCCCGCGGTCCGTCGTCACCCGGTACCCGGTCCCCACCGACTCCACGGCGAGCACGCTCGTGCTCTCCTCGACCGGTGCCGAGAACGAGCGCGCGTAGCGGTCGAGGTACCGGACCACCTCGGGCATGCTCATGTAGCCGTCGGGATCGGGCCCGTCGTAGCGGAAGCCGGGGAGGCGGCTCTGCCAGTTCGGGGTCAGGAGGCGGAGCGAGTCCCAGCGCTCGCTGCGCCAGCGCTCGCCCACTCGCCCGCGCTCGAGGACGACGTGGTCCACCCCGGACTCCATGAGGCAGCGGCTCATCGCGAGCCCCGCCTGCCCTCCGCCGATCACGACCGCCTCGGTCCGCCGCATCACCCCGTCCTCCCTCTCTCTGCTTCCAGCCTTCGGTTCACCGGCACGACCGGTGCCGGCGGCCGGCCGTCTCCCTGGAAAGAGCCGGCCGCCGGCGAGGTGCGGTCAGGCCGCATTCACCGCGACCTCCACCGGCACCCCGTTGCTCAAGACGTCGAAGACGGCGGAGCGGGCCCGCGACTGCTCGACGATCTCCTGCAGCTTCTCGGGCGGGGCGTCGCCCTTGATGTCGAACGTCGCGCGGATGCGCTCGTAGCCGTTCCGCACCTCGCTCGAGAGCCCGAGGATCCCGAGGAGGTCGATGTCGCCCTCGACCCGGGACGTGACCTCGGTGAGCGTCACCCCGCGCGCGGCCGCGATGTTGGCGATGCCGGCGGTGATGCACGCCGCGAGTCCGTGCAGCAGGAACTCGACCGGCGTCGGCCCCTCGTCGGTCCCCACGAGGACGGTGTGGTGGTCCGCGTCGTACTCGAAGACACGCTTGTGCTCGTGCACGCCACCCGCCCCCGAGAACGACTCCATCCGGCTCCGGCTCCTTGTCCCCTGCACCCAGCGGTTCGACACCCGGAACTGGAACTTCGCGAGCTCCGGTTGTCCCTTGATCGCCTCGAGCGTCGCGAAGAGCGTCGGGGTGTCGACGCCGTTGCGGGGGCCACGGTCCTTCCTGGTCTCGGTCGCCTGCATTCTTTCCTCTCCTTCTCCTGCCGGTCCGTCTTACTGACCGGCCTTCGAGAACAAGAGACGACGAGGGCGTGTGAGCGACCGTGGGAGAGGCCGTGGAAAGTCAGGCGAGAGCTGTAAGTCGTTGACCCGAAACGCCCAGGGGACCAGGCGACCTGAGTGCGCGTGACCCCGAGGAGGTCGGCCGCGACGGGCGACGAGACGGCTCGGTGTCCCCGCAGCGTTGCCGGAGCTCGCCTCGCGGTGCCGGTCAGGGCCCCGCCGGGGGCTCGTGGAGCGTGGCCGGCCAGACCACCTCGAACGGCAGCCCACTCAGCTTCTGGGCCTGGCGAACGGCCTCGGCGTCCGGCGCCGTGAACACGCAGAGGCAGCGGCTCCCGTCGCCGGAGAGGTAGCTCCGCTCGAGATGCGCACCCCAGGTCCGGAGGCACCAGGCCGCGTTCGCGGCGGCGCCACGCAGCCCCGCCGCGTCCACGGGCTGCGGAAACGTCCGCTCCACCACGATGGTGTCTCCGCCCGGCTCTCCTGCGTCGTGCCGTACGTCGTCGGCCGGCCAGACTCGGGCGAAGGGCACCCCGGCCGCCTTCTGGGCGAGGCGCACCGATTCGGCGTCGGGCGCCTCGTAGATGCAGATCATGCGCCGCCGATCGCGCGAGAAGTAGGTCTGGATGAAGCGGACGCCGTGGGCCTCGAGGCACCAGGCTCCTCGCTCCTCGATGGCCTGTATGTCCCCGAAGGCCACGGCCTGCTCGAACGACCTCTCGACGACCACGTTGCTCATGGGCGATTCGCCTCCCGGTTCGCTCCGGCGTCGGCCACGGCCACCCGGGCGCCGGCGAGCCCGGTCAGCTCCTCGAGCTCCTGTCGCGCCGAGGCTGCCACCGCGGTGAGGGGCACTTCGGAGAGCTCGCGTCTCAGCCGACCCGCCTCCTCCTCTTCTCCGAGCGCGCGGCAGGCCCGCTCCAGGGTGAGGCCGGCGAGCGCCGTCTCCGTGGGCCGGCCCAGGACGCCGGCCGTCCGACGGGCTTCCTCGGCCCGCAGCCGGGCGCTGCGGGCGTCCCCGTGCTCGAGATCCACCCGTGCCGCCCGCGTGAGCGTGTAGGCGAGGCGGAGCTTGGCGTCGACGGTGCGGAGCTCCTGGAACGCGGTGTCGAGCGCGGCCGCGGCCCCGGGATCGCCGAGGGCGTGCCGCGTGAGGGCCGAGAGGGACCGGGCGAAGGGGGCTTCGCTGCCTCCCCGCAGCTTCCGCCCCAGCGCCTCCAGCTTGACGCACAGCCGCTCGGCTTCCTTCCAGGCCTTCTGCTGCTGGCGGAGCACGATGAGGTGCTCGAGCGCCTGGAACTCGCCCATGGCGTCCCTCCCCCGCGAAGCCTCGAGCCGCGCCTCCTCGAAGAGCCGGGCCGCCTGGTCGAGAAGGCCCTGGTGCTGCCGGAGCATCCCCTGGGCGTCGGCGATGGCCGACGGCCGCACGCCCGCCCGCGCGGAGCGCGCCTCCGCCTCCAGGGCCAGGGCCTCGGCCCGCGGGAGCTCGCGCTCCAGGAGGACCAGGCACCGCGCCGCTTCGGCCATCGCGACAACCTGCGCCCTCTCGTCTCCCCCGCGGCTGACCTCCTCGGCCCGCATCATCTGACGCTGGGCGTCGGAGAGGTCGCCCTCCTCCCAGCGAATGTACGACAGCATGTGAAAGCCGAGGCGGGCGTGGGCGGCGTCGCCCTGGTCCAGGGCCCGCTCCGCCAGCTGCTGCAGCTCCGCCGCCGCCGCCGGGAAGTCGGCCGGACGCCGGGCCTGGAGCTCCACCTGGAGCAACTCGAGCAGGAGACCCGTGCGCTCGGGCTCCGCCACGTCCGCCGCGTGACGCCGGCCCCGACGCGAGATGACCCACGCCTCCTCGTTGGCGAACTGGCGCAGGAAGCGTCGGCCGGCGGTGGCGCAGGCCCGCGCGGCGAGGGCGCTCTCGCCAGCCAGGGCGGCGTGAAGGGCGAGGTCCGAGGCCACCGTCTCGGTGGCCTCCACCAGCCCCAGCCGCTCGGCCACGCGCAGGTGCATGAGCCGCCGGCGGGGCTGCGAGAGATCCGAGTAGATCGCCCGGCACACCATCTCGTGGGCGAACGCGTACTTGCCGGTGGTCTCCGGGCCGGTCTCGCCCGCGCGGAGAAGCGCGTGACGCTCGAGGAGATCGAGCGCGCCCAGGAGCCGGTCCAGCTCGAGAGCCATCAGCTCGTTCAACCGGTCGACGCTGAACGCCCTGCCGAGGACCGCTCCCCAGCGGAGCACGTCTCCCGCCTCGGAGGGGAGCCGCTCGACCCGGCGGCGGATGAGCGCCACCAGAGAGCCGGGGAGTGCGTCATGCCGCTGCGGGAGCGAACGGGCGACCTCCAGCGCGAAGAGGGGATTGCCCGAGCTGTCCTCGAACACGCGGTCGGCGTCGACCTCGGGAGAGATCGTCCGGACGAGGTCGCGCGTCTCCTCGCGGCCGAGCGGGGCCAGCGTCATCTCCTCGAGGAGATCCATCTCTCGGAGGCCTTGCAGCGTCCGCTGGGTCGTCCCGTTGTCCGACAGCTCCCCCGCCCGGGCGGTCAGCGCCAGCAGGAGGGGGCGGTGACGACTCATCCGGGCGACGTAGTGAACGAGCTCCGCCGAGGCGGCGTCCAGCCAGTGCACGTCCTCCAGCGCGACCACCACCGGCGGCGCCGCACCCGCGCGTTCGGCGAGGAGCTCCACCACGGCCCCGAAGAGCCGGTCCCGGCTCCCGGGGGCGCTGGCGTCGCGCGCCCGCTCGGGCAGGAGCGCCCCCAGGTCCGCACCGAGGGCCGGCCCGACCGCGGACGGCGGCAGCTGTCTCAGCGCGTCGATCCACGGCCCGAACGGCCGACCCGCCTCGGCCTCGAACGCCTGCCCTTCCAGCACCGAGCCACCGCGGGCGCGCGCGGCGTCGCGCAACTCGGCGAGGAGCCGGGACTTCCCGAGCCCCGGCTCACCGGTCAGCAGCAGCACGCGCTCCTTCCGGTCACGCACCACCTCCTCGAGCGCCTTCTCGATCCTCTCGCGCTCGGCCCGACGGCCCACCAGGGTGGCACTGGTCCGAGGGACAGGGGGGGCGATGGGCTCGGCCTCGCGGGGCCAGGGGGCCGTGGACGCCACCCTTTCGCGGGCGCCCCTCCACGCCGCCTCGAGCTCCCCGGTGCTCGGCCCGCCGAGCTCCTTGAGCAGCCGCCGGGCCGCTTCGTACTGCTGCTCCGCCTCGCGGCGCCTGCCGGTGATCGTGAGCAGCCGGACGAGGCCGGCTCGCGCGGCCTCGTCGAGCGGGTCGACGGCCGCCAGCGCGCGCGCGTGAGGCAGGGCGCCCTCGGGCTCGTCGGCCAGGCGGGCGACGAGCGCACGGAGGAGGGTCGCGTGGAGCTTGCCGGCCTCCTCTCTCTCGGCCACGCACCAGGCCTGGAAGTCGAGGAAGTCCCCGAGATCCAACCCCTCCAGAAGCTGTCCCCGGAACTCGGCGGCGAGCGCGGTCAGCTCGTGCAGGGGAATTCCCTCGAGCCCCGCCGCGCAGCGCTGGCGCAGGGCCAGGATGTCGACCCGAGCGCCCTGGACCTCGAAGGCGACGCTGTCGCGCGAGGCCCTGATGCGCGGCCGATCGGGATCGTCCACGATGCCTCGGAGTCGGCTCAAGCTCCAGCGCAGCGCCCCCCGCGGGTCGTCGGCCACATCCCAGAGGAGGCTGCAGAGCCGGTCGCGGCGGTGGGGACGGCCAGTAAGCGCGAGATAGGCCAGGAGCCCGCGGGTCTTCTTGGAGGGCGGCAAGTCCAGGCTCCGCCCGTCCCGGAGGACGTCCATCTCCCCCAGCAGTCGTAGCTCGAGCCCTGCAGCTGCCGACACCCTTGTCGCCGTACCGCGAGCCCCTCCGCAGGAGATCTCGCCGTGGCCCTCTGCCTGAATGGAACTCCAGCATGTTCCGCCACCCGGCACCGATAGGTCAAGCTGAAAACGACATCCGGTCCCGGCTTCTCACGCCCGGGTGCGGCACAACAGCTCATGCCTCTCTGTTGCGTATCATGACTCCCAGGCAGCAGCTCATACACCTCGGCTGCAGCTCATGCGAGGATGGGGCATGTTCCCCCTACAGGATCGAATGCTGGTGTGGACCTCGCCCCGACAGGCGACGGTGGTCGAGCCGATGGACGTCTACTGGCTGGAGGCCGAAGGCCGGACGACCTGGATCCGCCTGCGTGGGCGGGGCCGGCTGCGCGACCACCGCAGCCTCGCGGAGGTCGTCGAGGCCCTCGAGGCGCTTGGCTTCCTCCGGATCCACCGGAACCACGCCGTGAACCTCCGGCGGCTGGCCGAGGTGCGGCGGCGCCGCTCGGGAATCGACTGGGAGGTCAAGCTCGAGCCACCGGTGAACCGGGTGCTGCCGGTGGCGCGGGGTCGCGAGGAGGAGCTGGTGGCGGCGCTCGCGGGGTGACGCTCCGCCTCGGCGCGCCGACCAGCCGGTCGTCCGGGTGAACCGGAAATGCGGTGGGGCCGTGCCATGCCCGGAGAGCGAAGGCAGACCATCTGGTGGGCTCGTTCCTTCTCGATAGCCGAGGACTGGGCGGGCCCGCGACCCCGACGTCCCCTGGTCGTGAGGGCTCGGGTCGTGCGGCACCCACTCCCGTGCCCACGGCCAGTAGTGAAATTGGATTTCATCTGACTCCGTCCGGACGCGGTTCGATGAAATCGAGTGTCATCTTTCACATCCCTTCGGAGAATCCGCGGGGAGTCGAGCTGGCGGCGCACGCCCCCTGCTGCGCGATGCGCGACCGATCGGCAGGGGGTGCTCCATTCCCAGGACGGCGGCCGATCGCTTCAAGCCTGCGACGGCTCTCCTCGCCACGGATGGGATCGCCTATGGTCCAGGAACATCTGGTAGCCTTTGTATGGCGAGTGTTCATGCGATGCAACTGCAGAGGTTTCGACAATGACCTTCAAGAGCGGTACATGCGGCACGATAGCTGCGGCCTTGATTCTGTGCGCCGCACTCCCCAACGGCGCCACTGCGCAGACGCTCTCTGCACAGGAGTCCGACCCACAGGTGATGGGCTGGATGGTGGGTTTTCCGCCGCCGCCCGATAAGCTGATCACCCAGCCGGATTCGGACTACTTCAGCTTCCCCAAGCTGCGCTGGTCGGTCTGCCATCTGCGCGAGTTTCTCCCGACCGAAGAGATCAGCCGCGGTCTCGGCGCACCGGTTCCGCTGGACTACCTGCCACCCGCCGAGTTCGCTGACGAACGCCAGGCGATCGACGCGCTGACGTTCACGCCGATGAACGGCGACGAAGAGATGACGTGGGAGGAGTCGCTCTACGCCAACTACACCGACGGCATGCTGATCATTCACGAGGGTCGCGTCGTCTACGAGCGCTATTTCGGCTGCCTGGACGAGGACGGCAAGCACGCGGCCATGTCGATGACCAAGTCCGTCACCGGCCTTCTCGCGGAGATCATGGTCGCCGAGGGTGCGCTTGATGACACGGCCCTGGTACGGGACATCATTCCTGAGATCGGCGACAGCGCCTTCGCGACCGCCACCGTGCGCGAGGTCATGGACATGACCACGGGCGTCCAGTACTCCGAGGACTACTCCGATCCCGACGCGGACATCTGGCTCTATTCGGCCGCCGCAAGCCCGCTGCCGAAGCCGGAGGACTACGCAGGACCCGATGGCTACTGGGAGTATCTCCAGCAGGTGCGACCCGCGGGCACTCACGGCGATCAGTTCCACTACAAGACGATCAACTCAGACATGCTCGGCTGGATCATCGGCCGGGTTTCCGGGAGATGGGTGACCGAGCTTGCGTCGGAGCGGCTCTGGCGCCGGATGGGCGCCGAGCAGGATGCGTATCAGACGGTTGACGGGAAGGGCGTGCCCTTCGCCGGGGGTGGCCTCACGGCGGGCCTGCGCGACCTGGGGCGGCTCGGGCTCCTCATGCTGAACGAAGGGGTCATCAATGGCGAGCGGCTGTTCCCGGCAGAGGTGGTGCGAAAGATCCGAGCAGGAGGCGATCCTTCCAAGTTTGCGGGGTTTCCGACGATTCCAGACGGCAGCTACACCAGCCAGTGGTGGGTCTTCCACAACAAGCATGGGGCCTTCGCCGCGCGGGGTGTACACGGCCAGACGATCTACGTCGATCCCACGGCCGACATGGTGCTGGTGCGGTTCGCTTCGTTCCCACGGGCGCAGAACGGGTTCATCGACCCCACCTCGCTTCCGGCCTATCAGGCCGTGGCTGAGTACCTGATCTCGAGGGACTAGAGCTGTGCCGACATACGGGACCATGAGAGTGGCCGGGATGCGCTTTCTTCAGCTCTGCGGGCTCGCCCTGGTGTGTGTCGTGCCCTTCTCCGGGGCTTCAATGGCGCAGGCCTCCGAACCGGGGACTCCGGATGTCCAACCGGCTGCGTCCCTCGTCGATCCGGCGATTCCTTCGAAGGAGCTTGCCTACCGGCTGGTCCCGCTGACGAAGGACGAGCTTGAGCCGCTCGCAGAAGCCTGGCTGGAAATCGTCAGGAACAAGACCGAGGAGATCGCCGAACGTCAGGTCCAGCTCCTTCAGGACCCCTCCGCTGCCACGGACGGGGCCTATCAGACAATCGCGAAGATGGTCGAAGAAAGGGCGCGCCTCTTCGAGCGCTTCAGCATGGTGGTGAACGCCCTCCAGGGCAAAGGAGGCGACGAGGCACTCGTCACAGAGCTACGGGCGTATCGGGAGTCGGTCCTGTCCAGCGAGACTGTGCTCGCGAGTCCGAGAGCCATCGCCAAGGCTCTCTTCACGTGGCTGACTCGTAGTGATGGCGGGATTGCGATTGCCAAGGATATCGGGGTGGTCGTTCTTGCCCTCCTGGCCCTTGTCTTCATCGCGAGGTCCATCCGATGGCTCTTTCGCCGCTGGATCCGCCGCGTCCCGAACATCTCCAAGCTCCTGCAGTCCTTCCTCGTCGGTGCGGTCTACTGGCTGGTGCTGACCGTTGGGCTGCTGCTCGCGCTGGCCGCGCTCGGTGTGAACGTCACTCCGCTCTTCGCGATGATCGGCGGCGCCTCGTTCATACTCGCGTTCGCCTTCCAGGACACGCTGGGAAACCTCGCCAGCGGGCTCATGATCATGATCAATCGCCCCTTCGACGAAGGCGATTACGTCGTGGTCGGTGGCACCGGCGGGACCGTACGGTCTGTGAGCATCGTGGCCACCACGGTCACGACGCCGGACAATCAGGTGATCGTCATTCCCAACAAGAGCGTGTGGGGCAATGTGATCACCAACGTCACCGCGAGCGACACGCGACGCGTCGATCTGGTCTTCGGCATCTCCTACGATGACTCGATACCCGACGCTCTGCGCGTCATCGAAGAGACCGTGAAGGCACACCCCCTGGTCCTCGCGGACCCCGCACCCGTCATCCGCGTCCACGAGCTCGCGGCAAGCTCCGTGAACTTCGTGTGTCGGCCGTGGACGAAGACGTCCGACTACTGGACCGTCTATTGGGATCTCACCCACCGCATGAAGGAAGCCTTCGAGGCGGCGTCGATCACGATTCCCTATCCGCAGCAGGACGTTCACATAAGGACGCAAGGGGCGTGATGTCTCGTGCGAGGGGGAGCGCGAGAAGAAGGGCAGCGAGTCGTCACCGACTCGCTGCCCTTCCGTGGATAGACCGGTCTGGGTCCCCGAGGCGCCCTAGCGGAGGGCCATCTTCGCGGCCACCATCTCCGGCCTGGACTGGTTGAGCTCGTAGCGATCGAGGTTCATCACCTTGGTCCAGGCCTCGACGAAGTCGTTGACGAGCTTCTCCTTGGCGTCGGCGCTGCCGTAGACCTCGGCCAGCGCTCGAAGCTGCGAGTTGGACCCGAAGACGAGATCGACGGAGGTCGCCGTGTACTTCAGCTCGCCGCTCTTGCGGTCATGCCCCTCGTAGACGTAGTCGCCCTTCTCGGCCTTCTTCCACTCGGTGTCCATGCTGAGCAGGGTCACGAACCACTCATTGCTCAAGGAGCCGATCTCCTCGGTGAGGATGCCGTGCTTCGCGCCCTTGTGGGTGGCACCGATCGCGCGCAGGCCGCCGACGAGGACGGTCATCTCCGGAGCGGTCAGGCGCAGCTGATTGGCCTTGTCCACCAGCTCGACCTCGGGGCGACGGTAGTGCTCCTCGCCGATGTAGTTGCGGAAGCCGTCGGTCATCGGGCGCAGGAAGTCGATTGACTCCTCGTCGGTCATCTCCGCCGTCGCGTCCGTGCGGCCGGGCGTGAAGGGCACCGTCACCTCGAAGCCGGCCTTCTTTGCCGCGGCCTCGACGCCAGCGGCGCCGCCAAGGACGATCACATCGGCCATCGAGATCTTCTTGTCGCCAGACTGCGCGTTGTTGAACTTGGCCTGGATGGCCTCGAGCTTGGAGAGCACCATCGCGAGCTGCTCGGGATCGTTGGCCTCCCAGTCCTTCTGCGGAGCAAGGCGAATGCGGGCACCGTTGGCGCCGCCGCGCTTGTCGCTGTCGCGGAAGGTCGAGGCGGAGGCCCAGGCCGTGGAGACGAGCTGCTGGACGCTCAGACCGGAGTCCAGGATCTTCTTCTTGAGGGCCGCGACGTCCTCGGCATCGACCATCTCGTGATCGACCGGCGGGACCGGGTCCTGCCAGACGAGCGCCGGCGGGACCTCGGAGCCCAGCAGACGCGCGTGCGGCCCCATGTCGCGATGGGTGAGCTTGTACCAGGCGCGCTTGAAGGCCTCGTAGAACTCCTCGGGGTGCTCGTGGAAGCGCTTCGAGATGTCGCGGTAGACCGGGTCCTTGATGAGGGCGATGTCCGTGGTGAGCATCATCACGTCGTTCATCTTGCCCTCGACGTGGGCGTCCGGCGCGAACTCGACGGCGTTGGTTGGCGTCCACTGCCACGCGCCACCCGGGCCCTTGACCAGCTCCCACTCGTAGTTGAAGAGGTTGTCGAGATAGCGGTTGGACCATGTGGTGGGCGTCTGGGTCCAGGCGCCCTCGAGGCCGCTCGTGATCGTGTCGGCGCCCTTGCCGGTGCCGTAGGTGTTCTTCCAGCCGAGGCCCTGCTCCTCGAGCGGAGCCGCCTCCGGCTCGGGGCCGACGTGTCCCTTGGCCGGCGCCGCGCCGTGAACCTTGCCGAGCGTGTGGCCGCCGGCGATCAGGGCTACGGTTTCTTCGTCGTTCATCGCCATGCGCGCGAAGGTGGTACGGATGTCCTTGGCCGCGGCGAGCGGATCAGGCTTGCCGTTGGGACCCTCGGGGTTCACGTAGATGAGGCCCATCTGCACCGCCGCCAGGGGGTTGGCCAGGTCGCGGTCGCCGGAATAGCGCGCGTCGGCGAGCCACTCGCCCTCGGGGCCCCAGTAGATGTCACCCTGCGCCTCCCACACGTCCTCTCGACCGCCGCCGAAGCCGTACATCGGGAGCCCCATCGACTCGAAGGCCACGTTTCCGGCGAGCACCATCAGGTCGGCCCACGAGATGGCCTGGCCGTACTTCTGCTTGAGAGGCCACAAGAGGCGGCGCGCCTTGTCCAGGTTGGCGTTGTCGGGCCAGCTGTTGAGTGGCGCGAAGCGCTGGGTGCCGTCGGAGGCTCCGCCCCGGCCGTCGGTCACGCGGTAGGTGCCGGCGCTGTGCCACGCCATGCGGATGAAGAGCGGGCCGTAGTGGCCCCAGTCGGCCGGCCACCACTCCTGTGAGTCGGTCATCAGCTCGGCAAGCTCCTTCTTGACCTGCTTCAGGTCGAGCTTGCTGAACTCGGCGGCGTAGTCGAAGTCCGGGTCGAGCGGATTACTCAGCTCCGAGTTCTGGTGCAGGATCTCGAGGTCCAGCTGGTTCGGCCACCAATCCTCGTTGGTCATGGCCTTTCCGGTCATCGTGCCCTGGGCTTCGCCCTGCGCCTCGTATTTCCCCGGCGCATCTCCCTCCTGCGCCACGAGGGGAAACCCGGCGAGCAGCAGAGCGAGTCCGAAGAGCGCTCCTCTCGTCAGTGTGTTGCCGTTCATACCTTCTCCTGTTCTCGAAAAGACCTGGCGCGGGCCGGTCGATCTAGACCCGCTATAACTATAGAGAGCGTCTAACGCTGCATCTCAGCGAGGGTGCAAGCACGGGTCGCAGCCTTCCCGCCTATCGCGACTTCTTGGGCGACTTCGTGCCGCGCATCACCACCTGGTACTCGCGGACATCCAGACCCTTGAGTCTAGCGACGCTCGAGACCTTGATGGCGTCCCAGGGCACGTCCTGGATCTCGCCCGTCCCGTCTTCGATGAAGTGGTGGTGGTCTTCCGTTCTTGGATCGAAAACCACTCGCCCCCCGTTCAGGACGAACTGCCGCAGCAGCCCCACCTCCACGAAGAGGTTGAGGGTGTTGTAGACGGTCGCGCGGGAGATGTGCCGAAAGGACTTCCTCACCCGCGTCAGCACCTCGTCGGCCGAGGGATGCTCGTCGGTGTGCAGGACATAGCTCGCGACCGCCACTCTCTGGGCTGAGGGGTTGATCCCGTGCTCGCGCAGCAGCGGCGCGTCATCCACTCGAGTCACAGGATCTAGATTAGGTCTAGATCTGGCCGACGTCAACCTTTCCGGCCCGGGCAGAGCTCCTCGCCCAGGGGTCCGGACGGCTACCGGCGGACGCAGTACAGATGGTCCGCGCCCCGGATGACCAGTCCCCGGGAGGTGACGGCCGGAGAGGCCCGAACCTGCTCGTCGAGGGGGTTCCGGGCCAGCACCTCGAACTCGGGCCCGGCCCGGAGCACGTGGGTCGTGCCGTCCTCGTCGAGGCAGAAGACGTTCCCGTCGGAGACCCAGGGCGAGGCCCAGAACCCGGGAGCCCCCTCGAGGCGCTTCTTGTAGACCTCCTCCCCGGTCTCCGCGTCGTGGGCGGTGAGGATCCCGGTGCGGCGCTTGAGGGCGTAGACGAGCCCACCGTGGACGAGAGGGGACGCCATGGGGGGAGCGGCCTTGTCCCGCGACCACACGACCCCGGCGCTCGTGGCCTCGCCCTCCTCCGGCGTGATGTCGCCGGAAGCCCCGGCCCTCACCGCGGACAGGATGCCGCCCCCATCGTCGCGTTCTTCGGAGCCGACGTAGAGTCGCTCTCGGTCGCCGGAGGGAGAGGACGAGCACCGGCCACCGCCGATGTCCATCTCCCAAAGCACCTCACCCGTCTTCGGATCGTAGGAGCGGACCTTCCGGCCCGCAGCCACGAGCTCGGCGCGCTTCTCGTTCCTCCAGATCATCGGGCTGCTCCAGTTGGAGCCCTCGTCCCGCATCACCCTCCAGATCTCCTTGCCAGTCTCCACATCGAGGGCGACGAGGAACGAGTCGCCCTCGCTGTCGACCTGGAGGAAGAGGGTGCCGTCGTGGAGGAGAGGAGAGCTGGAGGTGCCCCAGTCCGCCTGCATCGGGAAAGCGCCCAGGTCCTTCTGCCAGACGAGGTGCCCGTCCAGGTCGTAGGCATAGAGCCCGGTCATGCCGAAGTAGGCGTAGACGCGCCGCCCGTCGGTGACCGGCGTCTCCGAGGCGTAGGTGTTGCCCTGGTGGGTGGCGATGCGGGGCGCCCCCTCGTGGGCGACCCGGCGCCAGAGGGTCTCCCCGGTGGCGAGGTCCAGACAATGGATCTCCCAGCGGTAGAGCCCGCCCTTGAGGCGCCGCTCCACCCTCCCTGGGGCCGCCTCCTCCACCGCGGTGGTGACGAACACCCGGCCCCCGGCCACCACCGGAGAGGACCAGCCTCGACCGGGGATGCGCACCTTCCAGGCCAGGTTCTTCTCGGTTCCCCATTCCAACGGCAGGCCCACCGCACCGGCTACGTTGTCGCTGCCGGTCCCCCGGAACTGGGGCCAATCCTGGCTCAGCGCGGGTGCGGCGGCGAGCGCGAGGGCCGCGGCGAGAAGGGGAGAGCTGAAGCGAAGCATGGGAGTCTGTGCGAGGCTCGTCCGTCCGCAGTGAACGAACGGCACTCCTCTAGTGGGGACTCCGGGCAGTTTAGCGACCCCCGGCTCTGCTCGTCAACGTCGCGGCGCCCAGACGGGCCCGAGGACACTCCACCGGAGGGCACTGGGATGGAATGGCGCGCCCCAGAGGATTCGAACCTCTGACCTACAGATTCGTAGTCTGTCGCTCTATCCAGCTGAGCTAGGGGCGCCCCGTGAAGTCCAAGATAGTATCGCATGCCGGTGGGGGGCGGCAAGGGGGCTCCGGGGCCGAGGATGCTTCCTCGCCCGCCCCGGGAACGGGGCTCCTCCGCATGACTCCTGGAGGCCTGCTGGCCCAGCGGACTACAATCCGGCAAGACATGTCGAGCGCTGTGTGCCATTGCCGGAAGGAGTCACGATGAGAGCCGCCCTTTCCCTCATGCTGACAGCGGCGACGATTCTCGCTGTCGGGTGCCGCTCCGAGTCGGTTCCGGCTCCGGCGCTGGGGAGCCCGACGCCTCCCACCGAGGCGCAGCTCACCGAGCAGGAGAGAGCCGAGGGCTGGAAGCTCCTGTTCGACGGGGTCTCCCCCACCGGCTGGTGCGGAATCCACAGCGACGTGTTCCCGGAGACCGGCTGGGAGGTTCGGGGCGGGGCCCTCGTGTCGACGGGGGCGGGCGAGCGTGACCTCATCACCGTCGACGAGTACGGCCCGTTCGACCTGAGGTGGGAGTGGCTCCTGGAGACGCCGGGCGGCAACAGCGGCGTGAAGTACTACGTTCAGGAGCAGGGGGACGGCGCCCAGACGCACGGCATCGGGCTCGAGTACCAGATCCTGGACGACGCCCAGCACGAGTGGATGCTCGACGGCCGGATGAAGCCCAACGATTTCCACACGCTCGGGGCCCTCTACGAGATCTACCCGGCGTCTCCGGAGAAGGCCCCCCACCCCGTGGGCGAGTGGAACTCCAGCCGCATCGTCGCGCGGGACGGCCGAGTCCAGCACTGGCTGAACGGCGCGTTGATCCTCGAGTTCGACAGGAGCAGCGAGGACTTCCGTCGCCGGGTCGCGGAGAGCAAGTTCAAGGACATCGAGTGGTTCGGCCGGACCGAGAAGGGGCACATCCTCCTGCAGGATCACGGGAGCGTCGTGCGCTTCCGGAACCTGAAGATCCGGGATCTCTCGGACGACGAGTGACGCTGGATCGGGATCGGGCGGCGCGGATCCGCTTCGAGGTCCTGGCCCGGAACGAGTACTTCGACCTCGCTCCCCTCAGGCGGCTCTATCGTCGCGTGCCGGCATGATCGATTCCGATCTCGTCTCCAAGAAGCTCGCCCTCGTCGAGACCTGCGTCGAGCAGCTCAGGACGATCGCTCGTCCCGAGAACCTCCGCACCGACGTCCGAGAGCAACGCTTCGTCGAGCACACCCTGCAGATCGCCATTCAGGCTGCTCTCGACGTCGCCTCCCACCTCGTCTCGGACGCCCGGCTCGGTGAGCCCGAGACGAACCGCGAGCTGTTCGACCTCCTGGTCCGCGGAGGTCGTCTCCCCGAGGCGCTCGCGACCTCCTTGCGCGACTTGGAGGGCTTCCGCAACGTCCTCGTGCACGGATACCAGGAGGTCGACCTCGGGATCGTGGAAGACGTCCTTGCCCATCGTCTTGATGACCTGCTCCACTTCGTTGCCGCGGTCCGGGCTGGCTGAGCCCCCGACACGCCGACTCGACGAAGAGCCCCCACGCACGATGCCGGGATCGTGGGGCATACTCGACGAGGAGGGGAGATGCCGTCCATTCCCTTGGATGCCTTGGAGACCCGCCGGCTGGTGGCGAGGGCGCTGCTGCCCCTCGCCCTCCTGGCGGGGCTCGTGGCCTGCGGCGACGAGGACCAGTCCCTGACCCTGACCGGCTCCTGGATCGGGACGTTCACGCAGGAGCCGCAGGAGCGCTCGGGAACGATGCGCCTGAGCCTGTCCCAGGACGGCGCCTCACTCGGCGGACGCTGGGAGGCGCAGTTCCCCCCCGCCGACCCCTACGGCGGAGCGATCGAGGGAACGGTCTCGGGCTCGACGATCCGGGCACGTCTCCGGCCCGACGGTCCGGAGGTCTGCCCCTACGACTGGACGGCGACGTACGGAGCGGACCGGATCTCGGGCCGGCACGCGGCCTTCGACTGCCGCGTGGAGATCGTCGGGGAGATCGACGTCCTGCGCCAGTGAGCCGAGCGCTGGCTCAGAAGATCGCGCTGAAGCCGACCTTGATGGCGACGATGACGGCCCAGGGGAGGACGACGCCCCAGATCGTGGAGCCGGTGGCCTTCTTCACGGCGACGCCGAAGCCGGCCGCGAGAAGGAAGATCAGCCAGAAGGAGAACAGATCCAGGCTCGTGGCCAGGGCCCACAGCGGCTTCGCCGTCTCCGCCTTGTCGAGGAGCAGCCCAAGGTTCGCCTGCAGGACCTCCTGGGGGTTGAGGTTCCAGTCGCCCTTGAGCGCGAACACCATGAGCATGAGCGGCGTCGTCACGAGGCCCACGGCGAAGAAGCTCCAGGAGGTGATGGCCAGCGATTGCTTGAAGCCCACCTCTCCCGCCCAGAAGAAGCGATAGATGAAGAGCAGGATCGCGGCGGCCACGAGGATGAAGATGGGGCCGCCGACGACCGCCCCGACCCACCCCATGACCGGCATGAACTTCGCCTGCTGCTCCATGATCTGGTCCCGCTGCTCGGCGGGGATCCGGTCCCACTGGCCGCTCTCCTGGAGCTGGGTCTTCATGAACTCCCGGGGCTCCATCTTGTTGAGCCAGACCCCGGTGAAGATCAGGGCCAGGACGATGTGGCCCACGATGGGGACGATCCACGTCGGGTGGGGGACGATGCGACCGAAGGCCTCGCGGGGAGCGAAGTAGAGATCGATCAGGTTCTGGAAGAAACCTCCCGGCTTCTCAGGGGTGATGGGCGCGGGGGTCGGAGCAGGGGTGCTTTCGCTCATGGTTCACCTCCGGGTGGGCGTGCGTCGCGTCGTCATTCGTATCTCAAGGCCTCGATGGGGTCGAGGCCGGCGGCCTTGGCCGCCGGCCAGAGTCCGAACGTCAGGCCCACCGCCACCGCGGTGCCGAAGGCGATAGTCACCCAAGTGGGCTGGATGACCGCGGGAAACGGGGAGAAGGTGTTGATCAGGAAGGCCACCAGACCCCCGATGGCGATCCCGACGACTCCTCCGACGCCGGTGAGGGTCATGGCCTCGGTCAGGAACTGCCACAGGATGTCCTTCTTGGTGGCCCCCAGGGCCTTGCGCACGCCGATCTCCCGGGTCCGCTCGGTGACGGAGACGAGCATGATGTTCATCACGCCGACGCCGCCCACCAGGAGACCGATGGAGGAGATGGCGATCATCACCATGTAGATCCCCCCGGTGATGCGGCGGTAGATGTCGGTCAGCGTGTCCTGGGCGAAGATGGCGAAGTTGTCCTTCTCCAGGTACTTCAGCTTGCGGTAGCGCCGCATGGCCCCCCGCGTCTGGTCGACGGCCTCGTCGATGTGGGCAGGAGAGATGGGAAGCAGGTCCGCCACCATGAAGTTGAAGCGCTGGTTCTTCTTCTCCAGGGAGTTCACCGGGATGAGGAGCAGGTTGTCCATGCTCTCCCACAGGAACTTGCCCTTTCGCTCGAGGACGCCGATCACGCGGAAGCGCCGTCCGTCGATGGTGATCTCCTTGTCGATGGGGTCCTGGTAGGGGAAGAGCGAGTCCATGATGTCCGCCCCCAGCACCGCCACCTTGGCGCCACGGTTGACGTCCAGACGCGTCAGGAAGCGACCGCGGGCGATGAAGCTGTCGTGGACCTCCATGTAGTGCTCGGTGGTGCCGAGGACCGTCACCTCCCGGGCCCGCTCGGGACCGTACTTGACGCTGTCCGCGAAGATGACCTGGAGGGGAGCGATGTACCTGACCGCGGGCTGGTCCGCGATGAGCTTCGCTTCTTCGAGAGTGATTCCCTTGGCCTTGCGGAAGTCCTCGTCGGTGACGGGCTCGCCCGGCCTGAAGGGGCGGATGTAGATGGTGGAAGAGCCCAGGGTGGCGATCTGCCGCGCCATGGAGGCGTTGAGTCCAGCCACGATCGAGCTCATCCCGGTCACGGTCATGATCCCCATGACCACGCCGAGGATGGTGAGAAAGGCGCGCATCTTGTACGCCCGGATCCCCTGGAGCCCCATCCCCATGGCCTCCCAGATCCCGAGGAGGACGTGGTGGCGGGAGGCGAAGCGGCGCAGCGCGGCGAGCATCACTCGTTCCTGAGCGCCTCGACCGGGTCGAGGGCGGCGGCCCGGCTCGCCGGGTAGAGGCCGGCCACGAGGCCCACCACCGAGGAGACCCCCAGTGCCAGGGCCACCGCCCAGGGGCGCACCGGGGCCGAGAAGTCCAGGCTCATCATGTTCCCGATGACGCCGCCGAGGCCCATGGCGATCCCCGCCGCCCCCAGGACCCCGAGGAGACCCCCGAATCCGGAGAGGACCACCGACTCCACCAGGAACTGGCGGAGGATGTCAGTCCGGCGGGCGCCCAGGGCCTTGCGGACGCCGATCTCCTGGATACGTTCGGTGACCGAGACGAGCATGATGTTCATGACCACGATTCCGCCGATGAGGAGGCTGATGGCGGTCACCACGATGGTGACCACGTAGATGCCCCGGGTGGCGGTCTCCCAGAGGTCCATGATGCTCTCGCCGGTCTCGATGGAGAAATCGTCGTCCTTGAGGTAGGTGAGGTGACGGCGGTTCCGCATGGCGAGCCGAACCTGGTCCTGGGCGTCCTCGAACCGCTCCATCGACGCCGCCTCCGCCTGGATGGTGATGGAGCGGCGCGCCCCATAGAGCTTCTGGAAGGTCGTGATGGGGATCCAGATGAAGTTGTCCTGGCTCTGCCCGAAGATCGAGCCCTTGGGTTCGGCCACCCCCACGATCTTGATCTTGTGGCCGTCGACGTCGAGCTCCTTGCCCATGGGGTCCACGCTGCCGAAGAGCCCGTCGACGAGGTCCATGCCCACCACCCCCACCCGTCGGGCCTGGTCGATGTCCTGCTGCACCAGGGGGCGCCCCTGCTCGAGCTCACGGACGGCGCCGATACGAGCGATGTTCTCGGTGATGCCGGTGATCCGGACATCCTTGTGGATGATGCGGCCCCGCTTGGCGCTGCCCCCGGTGCTGACCGAGGCCCCGACCTCGGCGCACCGGGTGCAGGCCTTTCGGACGGCTTCGAGGTCGTCCAGGTCGAGGCGCTTGCGTTTCATCATTTCCTTCCACTCCTCGTGGCTGGTGATGAGGTCGGGCTGCTTCTGGAGGCGGAAGCTCCGGGAGCCGAGCTCGAGGACCTGGTTCGAGATGTAGGCGTCGAGGCCCTCGGTGATGGCCACCACCGCGATGACCGAGGAGACGCCGATCAGGATGCCCAGGACGGTGAGGAACGAGCGGAGCTTGTTCGCCCGGAGGGACTGCAGCGCGGTCCGGATGGCTTCGGTGAACGGCACAGCGGTCTCCCCTCTAGCTGCCCCTCCGCTCGTCGCTCTCGATCTGGCCGTCCCGGATCTTGATCGTGCGCTGCGCGTGGTCGGCGATCTCGCGCTCGTGGGTGACGAGGATGATGGTGTGACCCGCCTCCTTCAGCCTGTCGAAGAGCGCCATGATGTCCTGGCCGGTGGCGGTGTCCAGGTTCCCGGTGGGCTCGTCGGCGAGAAGGATGGAGGGGTTCATGACCAGGGCCCGGGCCACGGCCACGCGCTGCCGCTGCCCGCCGGAGAGCTCGTTCGGCTTGTGGGTGACCCGGTCCCCGAGGTCCACCATCTCCAGGGCCTGGCGGGCCTTCTCGATCCGCTCCTCGCGGGGGATCCCCGCGTAGACGAGAGGCAGCTCGACGTTGTGGAGCGCGCTCGCCCGCGGCAGGAGGTTGAAGGTCTGGAAGACGAAGCCGATCTCGCGGTTGCGGATGGCCGCGAGCTCGTCGTCGTCCATCTCGGAGACCACCTTCCCTCGCAGGACGTAGGTGCCGCTGGTGGGGGTGTCGAGACAGCCGATGAGGTTCATCAGGGTCGACTTTCCGGAGCCCGACGGCCCCATGACCGCCACGTACTCGCCCTTCTGGATCTCGAAGCTGACGCCCCGGAGGGCGTGGATCTCCTCCGCTCCCATCTCGTAGGTCCGCCAGAGGTCCTCGGCGTGGATGATCGGGCCGTCAAAGGCGTCCGGTGCCGCGGTGCTCACGATTCTCTCTCTCCCTTCTCCTTGTCCACCTTGAGGCGGGCCTCGTTCTCCAGCTGCCGAAGGGTACGGTAGGAGCCGGTGACGATCTCCAGCCCTTCCTCGAGCCCTTCGGTGATCTCGATCTCGGTGTCCCCCATGATCCCGGTCTTCACGGGGGTGAAGACGGCCTTCTCGTCCTGGACGACGAAGACACCGTCCTTCTCCTCGCCGCGCTTGCGCGAGGAGCCGACGGTCGCGTCGTTGTCCTCGGAGCTGGCGGCCCCCGCGACGATGACCTTCCCCTCCTCGTCGACCTCGCGGACCACCACCGCCTGGATGGGCACCGCGAGGACGCCCTCCCGCGTCGCGGTGGTGATGTCGGCGGTGGCGTTGAGGCCGGGCCGGAGGCTGGGCGGCGGATCCTTGAGGACGATCTTGACCTTGAAGTCCTTGGGCTGGTTCCCGGTGTTGGCCCCGAGCTGGGCCTGGGCCTGGGAGGTGTCGGAGCCGCGCACGATGGCGGAGGCGCCGATCTCCGTGACCTCGCCCTCGATCTCCAGGCCCTCGAGGGCGTCCACCTCCACCGTCGCCTTCTGGCCGAGCTTGAGGTTGCGGATGTCGGTCTCGTCGACCATGACCTCGGCCTCCATGACCGAGAGGTCGGCCACGGTCATGAGGACGGTGGGGTTGAAGCTCATGGCGCCGATGACCATCTCGCCTTCCTCCTTGGGGAGGCTGGTCACGACGCCGGACATGGGGGCGTAGACCGTGGTCTTGTTGAGCTCGTCCGTGGTGGAGTCGAGCTGGGCCTGAACCTGGGCCACGCGCCGTCTGGCGGCCTCGACGTTGGCCGTCTTCATCTTGAAGTCGGCCTCGGCCTGGTCGTAGGCCTGCTGAGAGATCAGCTTGTCTTCCTGCATCTGCTTCGTGCGCTCGAAGGCCAGCCGTGAGCCCTCGAGGTCGGCCTCCGCCCTCTGCAGCTCGGCCCGGGCCGCCGCCACCCCCGCCCGCGACTGGCGCTCCCCGGCCTCGTAGCGCTCGGACTCGATCTTCGCCAGGACCTGCCCCTCTTCGACGGTGTCGCCTTCCTCGACCCGCAGCTCGACGATCCGGCCGGAGACATTGGCGCCGACGTTGACGTAGCGCTTCGGGCGGACCTCTCCGGACGCGGTCACGACCTGGGTGAGGTCGAACCTCTCGACCTGCCCGGTCTCCACCTCCGTGCGGCTGCGCTTCTCGCGAATGACGTTGGCGGCGACGATCCCGCCAATCACCGCGAGGGCGACGACTGCCCCGAGTGCTCGCTTCGTCCTGGTGGTCATGGGGGCCCTCCGAGATGTCCCAAAGTGTTAACTACGCTGGGGACGGCCCTTTTGTTCAGTGGTTCCAGCGGAAATCGCTGAGATCCAACGCTTTAGGATACCGCCGACGGTGACTCCTCGCGAGGGGTCGGCGCCGGGGGTCGGACTCTGACTATAACGCGAGGGCGCCGAGAACGGGCAGCGGAATCGTCCGTTCGAAACGGGACCTGTGCGGCTGCTACCATCGGAGGATGCCCCAGGATGAACGAGCCCGGATCCCTGTCGACGTCCCCGTGTCGGAGATGGAGAAGCTGCTCTCGCATGCCCTGTCCCGCGGGGGGACCTTCGCCGACCTGTACTTCGAGCACGAGACCACCTCGTCGCTCCTCCTCGAGGAGGGGATCATCCGCACCGGCAGCGCCGGCGTGACCTGTGGCCTCGGGGTGCGCGTCGTCGCCGGCGAGCGCACCGGCTACGCCTACACCGACGACCTGTCCTGGGAGGCGATGGCCCGGGCGGCCGACACCGCCGCCCACATCGCCTCGGACCCGCGCACGGTCCCCCCCCAGCCCGTCACCGCGGCGCCGGTGGAGCGCCGCTACGGCGAGAAGAGCCTGGGCGGCCTTCCCCTGGGCGAGCGGATCGCGCTCGTGGAGCGGGCGGACCGCGCGGCGCGGGCGTACGACCCCCGGGTGGAGAAGGTGATCGCGACCCTGGCCGAGGAGACGCGGCGGGTCCGCATCGCCAACTCGGCGGGACTGCTGGCGGAGGACGTCCAGCCGCTCTTCTCGATGCGCGTCAGCGCGATCGCGAGCGAGAAGGGTGTGCGCCGCGAAGGGTCGGCGGGCGGCGGCGGGCGCCTCGGGCCCGAGTTCTTCGAGGAAAAGTCCCCCGAGCACTTCGCCCGGGAGGCCGCCCGCATGGCGGTCACGCTCCTGGGGGCGGTCGAGGCCCCGGCCGGGCCCATGCCGGTGGTGCTGGCCCCGGGCTGGCCGGGCATCCTGCTCCACGAGGCGGTGGGCCACGGGCTGGAGGCCGACTTCAACCGCAAGGGGCTCTCCGCCTTCTCCGGCCGCATCGGCGAGCGGGTGGCGGCGCCGGGGGTGACGGTGGTGGACGACGGCACCATCGCCGACCGTCGCGGCAGCCTCAACGTGGACGACGAGGGCCACGCCACCGGGCGAACCGTGCTCATCGAGGACGGCATCCTGAAGGGCTACCTGTCCGATCGGCTGAACGGCGGGCTCATGAAGATGCCGCTCACCGGCAACGGCCGGCGGGAGGGCTACGGCTCGGTGCCTCTGCCGCGCATGACCAACACCTTCATGCTCGCGGGCGAGGAGGACCCGGAGGACATCCTCCGCTCGGTCCCACGCGGGCTCTACGCGAAGCATTTCGGCGGGGGCCAGGTGGACATCACCAGCGGGAAGTTCGTGTTCTCCGCCACCGAGGCCTACCTCATCGAGGGGGGGCGGCTCGGCCCCCCCGTCTTCGGGGCCACCCTCATCGGGAACGGTCCCGACGTGCTGACGAAGGTGACGAGGATCGGCCACGACCTGCGTCTCGACGAGGGCGTGGGGATGTGTCAGAAGGCCGGCCAGAGCGTCCCGGTGGGTGTGGGGCTGCCGACCACCCTCGTCTCCGAGATCACCGTGGGCGGAACGAAGGCCTGAGGCCCGCCCGCCCGCGCCGGAACGAGATCGGCTAACATCGATCGAACCCCACCCCATGCCGCTCGAATCTGGTCGGCGTCTCGGTCCCTACGAGATCCTGTCCCGTCTGGGAGCCGGAGGCATGGGCGAGGTGTACCTCGCGCGGGACACGCGCCTCGACCGCAAGGTGGCGGTGAAGGTCCTGCCGGAGCCGGTGGCGGCCGACCCGGAGCGGCGCGCGCGGTTCGAGGGAGAGGCGCGGGCGGTGGCCACGCTGAACCACCCCCACGTCTGCGCCCTGTACGACGTGGGTCGCGCGGACGGGCCCGACGGTCCCTTCGAGTACCTCGTGATGGAGAGGCTCGAGGGCGAGACGCTCACCGCCCGGATCGGGCGCGGGCCGATCCCCACGCCGGCGCTGCTGGAGATCGGCGGCCAGATCGCCGAGGCGCTGGGCGCGGCTCACCGTCACGGCATCGTGCACCGGGACCTGAAGCCCGGCAACGTCATGCTCACGGCCTCCGGCGCCAAGCTCCTGGACTTCGGCCTGGCGCGGCGGGAGGACCCGCTGGAGCTTGGGCAGACGGAGGTGTCCTCGACCGAGGCCGACACCCCCTCGGCGCCGCGGGCCTCTGAGGACGCCTTCCTGGGCACCTGGCCCTACGTCTCCCCCGAGGTCCTCACCGGCGGGGACGCCGATGCCCGCAGCGACATCTTCGCCCTCGGCGCCCTGCTCTACGAGATGGCGACGGGGCGGCGCGCGTTCCCGGGCTCCACCACGGTGCAGGTCACCGCCGCCGTCCTCGAGAGGGACCCGCCTGACCTGCGGGAGGCACAGCCGGACCATCCGGCGGCGCTGGCGGAGGTGGTGCATCAGTGCCTGGCCAAGGACCCGTCGGCGCGCTGGCAGAACGCCGACGACGTGGCGAGGGCGCTGCGCCTCGTGACCCAATCGCAGCCCGGCGCCGGGCACGCCGCGGCCGGCGGCCCGGTGGAGAGCGCCCGGCGCTGGCAGGCGCTGTCCACCGGGCTCGTCCTGGCCGCCGCGGTGGTCGCGGTCCTCCTGCTGCTCCGCCGCCCCGCACCGCCGGATGCCCTGCGCTTCGTGGTCCCGCCCCCCAAGGGGGCCCTCCTGCCACGGCCGAACGTCGGTCCGGTGGTCGCAGCGGGACCCGCAGGCCGCCGGATCGTCTTCGTCGCGATCACCGACGGCGTGTCCAGCCTCCTGCTCTGGTCGGCCGAGGAGGGAGAGGCGCGCCGCCTCGAGGGTACGGAGGGGGCCACGGCCCCGTTCTTCTCGCCCGACGGGCGCGAGATCGCCTTCTTCGCCGCGGACGAGCTGCGGCGGATCGCCATCACCGGAGGCGAGCCCGCCACGCGGATCGCCTCCGCGCCCTCCGGGAACGCGGGCACGTGGAGCGCCGACGGGACGATCCTGTTCACCCGCTGGATCGGGCCCGAGGCGGGCCTCTGGGCGGTGCCGGCCGCGGACGGTGAGCCGTACCCGGTCGCGCCGGCCAGGACGCTGGCCGACCTGCGCGCGTTCCCGTCCTTTCTCCCCGATGGCCGTCACTACCTGTTCATGAAGGGCGCCTTCGGGGGCACGGTGGGAGACCGTCGAGCCTGCGTGGCCTCTCTCGACGGAGGCGAGCCTTCGTGCTTTGCCGGCTGCGACTCGGGGGCCGTGTACGGCGCCACCGGGCACGTGCTGTGCCTGAGGCAGGACACCCTGGTCGCACAGCCGTTCGACCCCGAGTCGCTCCGACCCTCCGGGGAGGCCTTCGCGGTGGCCGAGGGCGTCCGCTGGTTCGGACCGACGGGCGTCGCGGGCTTCTCCCTCTCCGCGGACGGCCAGCTGCTCGTGTACGAGAAGGCCCCGAAGCCCGCGCGCCTCGCCTGGCTGGACCGGAACGGACGCGAGATCGCTCCCCTCGGCGAGCCGGGGCGGTACGGCCTCATCGAGCTGACGCGTGACGGACGCCGGCTCGGCGCGGAGATCTGGAGCCGGGAGACCGGGGGGCGCGACCTGTGGAGCCTCGACGCCACCTCGGGAGTCGCCACCCGTCTCACGTTCGAGCCGGTCGACGCCAACTCCATCGTCTGGTCCCCGGACGGGAGCCGGATCGCCTTCGGCCGACCCGCGCAGGGCCCTCCCGACCTGGCCGCCCTCACCCTCGGCAGCGGCCGCGTCGACGTGCTCCTTCGCGCCCCGGGCGTGCAGCTCCCACGGCACTGGTCTCCGGACGGCCAGCTGCTCGCGTACGAGGACTTCCTCTCGAGCCGCCGGGACCAGCGGCAGCTGTGGCTGCTCTCGCTGTCCGACGGCGAGCGGCGGCGCTTCCGGGAGGTGACGGCGAGCGTCTACAACCCCCGGTTCTCACCCGACGGGCGCACGCTCACCTACGTGTCCGAGGAGTCGGGGCGTCCCGAGGTGTACGTGGCGCGTCTCGATGGCGCCGCCCCGCCGCTGCGTGTCTCACGCTCCGGCGGCCTCCTGCCACGCTGGCGCGCCGACGGACGCGAGCTCTTCTTCTTCCAGCCCGACGGCATGATGGTCTCCGTCGACCCCGCGTTGGAGACGGCGCCCCGCTCGCTCTTCCACGTCGACGGGATCATCGCCACCGACTTCGACTACGACGTCGCGCCCGACGGGCAGCGATTCCTCGTGCGCCTCGCCCCCGAGGCGGAGGGCTCCTCGGGCCTGCAGCTGGCCTTGCACTGGACGCACGCCACCCGTCCGCCGCGGGCGGACGCCGACTGGCCGCGCCCCGACCGGGGGTTTGACTCGCGCCGTGAAAGCCTCGAACATTCTCGTTCCCCCTGACGCCATGGACTATCGCGATCTCGCCTCTGATGTCTTGAAGACGGCCCGCGCTGCCGGGGCCGACGCCGCCGATCTCCTCGTGGCCGAGGGGACGGAGTTCTCGGTGACGGTCCGGCGAGGCGAGGTGGAGACGCTGAAGGAGGCCGGGAGCAAGGGGCTGGGGATCCGCGTCTTCGTCGGGAGGCGGACGGCGTCATCCTATACGTCGGACTTCTCGCGTCCCGCCCTCCAGCGCCTCGTCGAGGAGACGGTGGGGATGGCCCGGGTGACGGGGGAGGACGCGGCGGCGGGGCTGCCAGACGAGGTGGTCCCACCGGAGGACCTGGACCTCGCGATGCACGACCCCTCGCCCGCGGCTCTGCCCACCGAGGAGCGGATCGCGCGCGCACGGCAGGGAGAGGCGGTGGCGCTGGAGACGCCGGGGATCACGAACTCCCAGGGCGCCTCCTGGGCTTCGAGCGAGGGCTCGCTGGTCCTCGCCAACACCATGGGGTTCCTGGGCGGCTACCGCTCCTCGTCGGTGTCGCTGTCGGTGGTGCCGCAGGCGGAGCGTGACGGGCAGATGGAGCGGGACTACTGGTACACGACCGGCCGCGGGCTCGAGGACCTGGAGACCCCGGAGCAGGTGGGTCGCACCGCGGCGGAGAGGACGCTGCGGCGGCTGGGAGCGCGAGCAGGTGCCGACGTGCCAGGCGCCGGTGGTGTTCGATCCCGAGACCGCGGCCGAGCTGATGGGAGCGCTCTTCTCGGCCCTCTCAGGGTACGCCGTCTTCCGCAACGCCACCTTTCTCAAGGACCGGCTGGACCAGGAGGTCGCCTCACCGCTGCTGACCCTGGTGGACGACGGCCGGAGACACCGGGGCCTCGGCGCACGGCCCTTCGACGGCGAGGGGCTGCCCACACGCCGCAACGTCCCCGTGGAGCGGGGCGTCCTGCGCTTCTACCTGTGCGACTCGTACGCCGCCCGCAAGATCGGGGCGAAGCCGGTGGGCTCGGCCCGCCGCGGCCTCAGCGGGGGGCCGGGGGTCGGGGCCGGGAACCTCTTCTTCGAGCCCGGGGAGACGACACCGGAGGAGATCATCGGGGGCGTGGAGCGGGGGCTCTACGTGACCGACCTCATCGGGTTCGGGGTCAACGTGGTGACGGGAGACTACTCGCAGGGGGCGGTCGGGCACTGGATCGAGAAGGGCCGGCTCACCCACCCGGTGCACGAGGTCACCATCGCCGGCAACCTGAACGAGATGCTGAAGGACGTGGACGCCGTGGGGAACGACCTGGTCTTCCGCGGGGCTTCCGCCTCCCCCACCCTGCGCGTCCGCCGGATGACGATCAGCGGGAGCTGACGGCTGACATTCCGAGTCCGCATCCTGTGATTGCCGGACTCGGAATCCTTCCGTTCCCTAGGACGTCACCTGCAGGATGGCTTGCGCTACGCGCGAGTCACTTCCCCAGATCGCGGATGTAGGCGACGAGGGCGGTGACCTCTTCGTCGGTGAGCTGCTTGTCGAAGCTGGCCATCATCGTGCCCTTCTTGCCCTCGCGGATGGACTTCTCGATGGTCGCGTCGTCCGTGGCCTTCTGCCACTCGGCGTCCTTGAAGCTGCGCACGCCCTGCTTCGCGAACACCTTGTTGGGCTCCCCCTCCTGCCCGTGACAGGGGGCACACTTCTTCTTGAAGACGGTCGCGGCGTCGGCGGCGGCAGCCGGGGACGGAGCCAGGAGGGCGAGGGCAGCGAAAGCGGTGACGACGGGTGCGGCCACGAGCGCCAGGCGGCGAGAGATCATGAAGGTCCTCCTTGGTCGGACCCTTCATTCTCCAGCACGAGGCCCGGCAACGTCCAGTCGGCGGAGTTGGCGGAAGTTCTCATGAGCTGCCGGTTCTGGTCGATGAGTTGCCGGATTTCCTCATGAGCCGCGGCACGGCCCCGGGGTACAATCCGCCCAATCGATCCACCACTCTCGAAGGAGGTCGTGACCATGGGGCAGATCCACCTGGCCCGCGTCGTGGGCGGAGGCCTGCTCGCGGGCCTGATCATGAACGTCAGCGAGTTCGTGCTGCATGCGGTCGTCCTGGGGTCGGACGGGGAGAGGCTGGCCAGGCAGTGGAAGGAGGCGGGGCTCATGGGCGACCCCGACCCCACGCTGCTCTTCTGGCTGGTGGGGGCCACCTTCGTCCTCGGTGTCCTGGCCGTCTGGACCTATGCGGCCATCCGGCCGCGGATGGGACCGGGACCGAAGACCGCGCTTTGCGCCGGGCTCCTGGTCTGGGCTCTCTCCTACCTCTACGCCGCCGTCTACGTGCACGCCGGCGTGACCATCCTCCCGGCCAGGCTCACCTGGCTGCCGGCGGCCTGGAGCCTGGTCGAGGTGCCGGTGGCGACCCTGGCCGGCGCCTGGCTCTACCGCGAGTAGCGGTCCTCCTCCAGGTCACGGACCCGGCAGAGGAGCGGGAGCGATCGGCGAACGATCGGGCGGGCCTCCTGACAGCGTGGCGTCAGGAGGCTCCGCTCGGGTCCCGGCCTCCGGACGACGGGGTGTCGGCAGCGGCGCGGCCGCAGCTCATCGCCCAGGGGAAGGGCAGCCCGAGACTGCTTCACGCCGCCCCTCCTCCAGGTGCGCGCGTTGCCCGGGAGAGAGCGCCGGCAGGGCCAGGGCTTCGGCGAAGGTCGCGTCCGCCTCCACGCACCGGCCGCGGGCGCTGCGAATCCTCGCGAGCGTGTCGAGGATGAGCGCCCGGTCCGTTCCACACTGCTCCGCGCCCTCGCGGGCCAGGGCCTCGGCCTCCCCGAGCCTCGAGCCCTCCTGGAGGAGAAGCCAGGCCAGGTTGTTCAGGGCGTCGGGGTCCGCCGGGGCGAGGGCGAGGGCGCGGCGGTAGGCCCGCTCGGCCTCGCGCGGTCGTCCCCGTGAGGCCTCCACATTGCCGAGGTTCACCCAGGCCCGGTGCGACTCGGGGCGCCCCTCGAGGATCCGCCCGTAGAGTGCCGCCGCCTCGTCGAGCCGGCCCGCCCGCTCCAGCTCGAGGGCCGACCGCATCTCGGCCCCCGAGGGCGGGACACTCACGGTGAGCATCGCATGCCCCGCGCCCTTCCAGGCCCCTTCGAGCTGGTCGAGGCTGGCCCAGCGCGCCTCGCCGTCCCCGAACTGGATGCGGTAGAGCTCTCGGTGAGGGTCGAGGCCGTCCACCAGGACGTAGTGGTGAATGTCATGGCCCCGTCCGGGGACGTTCAGCAGCCTCAGGAGGAGAATGACGGGGCGCCCCTCCTCGATCTCGTGTCGCACCGCTCGCTCGTTCCCGGCCTTCAACGAGGCCGAGAAGCCCCGCTGCCGCGCGGCGAGGAGGAGGTCCACCGAGAGGACGCCACCGCCGGGCGCCCGGGGAAGCGTGGCCGCCAGCTCCTCCTCCGAGACCGCGTCGCCCAGGGCATTGAGGACGACGGACAGGCTGCCCGGCCCGCACTGGTCGTCCTCGAAGGCCCGGACCGGAACGTGGTCGAGAACGATGGCCTCGGGGCTGGGGGTCCGGGATCGGGGCGCGAGGGTGACGCAGCCCGTGGCGAGGGTGGCCAGAATCCCGAAGGGCAGCAGGAGCGCGCGGCGCGAGGCGGCCTGGCCCACGCCCGCGATCAGAGGACCGTCGCGACGATGGTCACGCCGATCAGGATCGCCAGCAGGATCCAGATGTAGTGGGGCACGTCGCCCGCCGCCTGGACCTGGTCCAGGTTGGCGGCGATCGCGGAGAGGTCGTCCGCCGAGAGCTGCGCGACCCGGTGCTCCACCTCCTCTGCGCTCAACCCGTGGGCGGCGAGGGCCTGGGCCACGTCGTCCCGGGCGAGGAAGGCCTCGATCGCGGCACGGTCCGCCTGCTGTGAGCCGACGGCGGGGGATTCCGTGGCCTTCGAGGGGATCGGGCCGGCGACGGACGGCAGGGCCAGACACAGAAGAACGAGGGATGCCACAACCGTTCGGCCACAACGCGCACGCGCCATCGGATTCCCCCCGGATCGCAACCTTGCCGATGATCTCTGCGGGACGCGGGACCTGTCAAGACCGCAGTTTGACGCAACCCACCTGCGCCCAGGCCGGGGCCTCAGGGAGCCCGTGCTCGCGTGACCGTGACCTCCCGCGTGAGCCCGACATCCAGGGTGCTGCCGGCCGGCATCTCGATGTCGGTCCCGCCCCCGCCCTGGACGGCGTGCGCCCCCGCCACCCCTCGGGCGGCCTTCCCCTCTCCCTTCGCCTCGCGCACGATCTCGCCGACGGTCGAGCTGATCTTGGCCCAGGCGCCGGCGAGCCCCTTCTTCCGGCTCCTCGTGGGCTTCGGGGGCGGCGCCGTGAGATCAACGGGCTCCGACTCGATCTCCACCCGAGCCCCGTCGGTCAGCTCGACGGCGTCGAAATCCAGGATGAGATGGCCGCGGCCACCGGCTTCCTCCGCCGATTCGACCTGGACCACGCGACCGCGGACGCGAGCCCCGGCCTCGATGGCCTCGTGGCCCTCGATGGAGATGGGCTCGACGATCTCGGCCGTGATCCTGTCGCCGGGCCGCGCGGTCGCCGAGTTGATGGGTGTCGTCATCTCGAGCGACAGCGTGGTCCCGGCGGGCACGGTGATCAACAGCCGTGGCTCCTGTCCAAGGAGTCTCCCGAAGAAGCCCAGCTCCTCCTCGGCGACGAGACGTCCCGCCGCGGGAGGCGGGGAGGGGAGGCTCGCCTGCGGCGTCCGCAGCGCGACGACCCCCGCGAGGACAACGGCCGCGGCCAGCGCGGCCAGGGGCCAGAAGAGCCGCTTCTTCGCCAGGTCCGAGGCCGAGAGCGGCCGAGCGAGCGGGCCCTCCCCGGGGCCAGCCGGGGTGGGCACCGCGGTCCCGGATGTGGCGACGGCCGGAGTCGCGACGAGGGTGCCGGTCGAGCCGGGCGGTGAGGGCGTCGGCTCGACGCCGGAGGCCGCCTGGTGCGCGGCGGTCATGAGCTCGCCCGGTGACGCGAAGCGCTGGACCGGCTCCTTGGCCATGGCCTTCCGGAGAACCCCGTCGAGGGCCCGGGGCAGCCCGAGGGCCTCGAAGTCGATCGGCGGCGCCGGTTCGGTGACCACCTTGAGAAGGATGGCGGTGACGGTGTCGGCCTGGAAGGGCTTGGTGCCGCTCACGCACTCGTAGAGGACGCAGCCGAGCGAGAAGACATCGGCCCGGCCGTCGACCTTGTCTCCCCTCGCCTGCTCCGGAGACATGTAGTTGGGAGTCCCCATGATGAGGCCGGTGGAGGTGAGATTCCCTTCCGCCTCCACCTTGGCGATGCCGAAGTCCATGACCTTCACCTGGCCCGATGGCTCGATCATGATGTTGGCGGGCTTGATGTCGCGGTGGACGACACCGCTGGCGTGGGCGTGGTCGACCGCAGCCGCCACCTGATCCAGGATCTCGAGGGCCTCGCCGAGCCCCAGGCGTCCCCGCTCCCGGAGCAGGGACTCCAGGTCCCGGCCCGCGATGAGCTCCATCACGATGAAGCTCGATCGAGGCGTGGAGACGATGTCGTGGGTGGTGACGATGTTCGGGTGTCGAAGCCCGGCCGCCACCCGTGCCTCGCGAAGGAACCGGGTCTTCACCTCCTCGAGCTGGCCGGGAGCGCTGAAGGCCTCGAGCCGGACGCGCTTGACCGCGACCTCCCGTCCGAGCACACCGTCGCGAACGCGAATGACCTCCCCGAAGGTGCCCTCTCCGAGGCGGGAGATGGGGGTGTAGCGATCGCCCAGCAGCTCGGCGAGAGAGTCCCTCTCCTGGGCCTCGCTCACCAGGTCCTCGAGGGAGAGCGACGGGAGCTCCTCCGGCGGCTTGTCGGGTCCGTCCGGAGGGGATCGGTCGTCATTCCCGGGCAACGGAAGCTCCTGGGCTCTCCATCGCCTCATGGTAGGGTCCACGTCTCCGTCGTTCAAACGCGGGTGAGAGGCGAGAGGTCGCGACTTCCGTTCGGAGACCGTCAACTGACGAAGGTGGGGGCGCCCAGCTCTCTCGTCAGGGGGCCACGAGGGGATTGCGCCACCTGAGCCCTTCGAAACGCGAGAAGTCTCCGTCCGTGGTGTAGAGAGTCGCGCCGTGCTCGAGAGCCAGGGCCGCGAGAGCCGCGTCCATGACGAGGGGGCCCTTCACCTGTTCGCCTCGCAGGAGACCGTGCAGGATCTCCCAGTGCCGCTCCTCCGGCTCCAGGACGCCCACCACCCGCCGGGCCAGCCAGGACGAGACTGCCGCGGCGGCCTCCGAGGGAAGCAGCGGCCGATCGAACACACGCGGGTTGGTGGAGATCCGAAGGAAGGCCCAGAGCGTGACCCATGCAAAGCGGACCGGCTCCGCGCCCGACAGAACGGACTCCAGCCATCTTCTTGCCACCGAGTGCCGCTCGTCGCGCGGATGGTAGGCGTAGAGGAGGAGATTGGCGTCGACGAGGATCAACGGTGTTGAGGCCCCTCGAGCTGCTCCACGAGGTCCGAGATGCTGTCCAGAGACAGGCCTGGTCGCAGCTGCCCGAGGTCTCGGGCCTCGACCCGAAACGGGACCTCCGCCGGACGCGGGCGTGACGCCGAGAGGCTCCGACGCAACGCCTCGTTGACCGTCTCCTTGAAGGACCTCCCGGTCCGGCGCGCCTCGGCCTTGAGCCTGGCGGCCACGTCCTCATCGAGCGTCAGCGTCGTTCGCACACTTTGATGCTAGTCAACAAGCATCAAGATGTCAACCCCTTCTCATCTCGGTGGGGGAATCGGTCAGCGCGCGGTCTTGACCTCCGTCCAGAGGCGGTCGTAGAGGACGGTGGCGTCACCCACGTCGCGGAGGAGCTCGGTGCGGGCCAGGGTCTCGGCCCGGGGAAAGATGGCCGGGTTGTCGAGGACCTCGGCCGGAAGGTGGGCGCGGGCGGCGCGGTTGGGGGTCGTGTAGCGCATGGCCAGGCAGATCTCCGCCGCCACCTCGGCCTCCATCACGAAGTCGAGGAATCGGTGAGCGAGGGCGGGGTGCGGGGAGGAGGCGGGGATGGCGAGGTTGTCGAGGAACGCAGCCGAGCCCTCCCTCGGGATCACGTAGGCGATGTCGGGGTCGATCTCGATGACCCGAGCGAACTCGCCGCTCCACCCCTGGGCCAGCCAGACGTCCCCGGCCACGAGGGTGTCCTCGAAGCTCGACGAATCGTAGGCCTTGACGAGCGGCTTCTGCTCGATCAGGAGACGCTGGGCCTGCCGCAGCGCCGCCTCGTCGACCGTGTTGACGCTCATGCCGAGCCGTCGGAGCGCCGCCCCGAGCGCTTCGCGGGCGTCGTCGAGCATCAGGACCCGGCCCGCGAAGCGCGGGTCCCACAGGGCCTCCCAGGAGTCGACGACACCCACCCGGCTCCGGCGGTAGGCGATCCCGGTGGTGCCGGCGAAGTAGGGGGTGCTGTGGCGGTTGCCCGGGTCGAAGTCGCGGTCGAGGTAGAAGGGATCGACGTTCGAGAGATGGGGCAGCAGTGAGTGGTCGAGCGGGCGCAGGAGCCCCTGCTGCACGAGGGTGTCGACGGCGTAGTTGGACGGACAGATCACGTCGTAACCGGAGGTGCCGGCCTGCATCTTGGCGAGCAGCGCCTCGTTCGAGTCGTAGAGGTCGACGTTGACGCGGACGCCCTCGCGCGCCTCGAACGCGCGCACCGTCTCCGGAGGCAGGTAGGCGGACCAGATGTAGACGTTCAGGACCCGGTCGGCGGGCGCGGGAAGGCCGGCGAGGACGAAGGGGGCGCCGAGGATGCCGAGGCCCAGGACCGCGGGGAGGGCCGCGCTGCGGGCACGTCCCCCCTGCTCGAGCCTCCAGGCCGCCAGCAGGAGCAGCGCCGTCGCCACGAGAAGGAGCGTGGAGACCGCGTTGATCTCGGGCGAGATGCCGCTGCGCACCATGGAGTAGATCTGGAGGGGCAGCGTGGTCGAGCCGACACCGGCCACGAAGGACGTGATGACGTAGTCGTCGATGGAGAGGGCGAAAACGAGCAGCGCCGCGGCGAGGATCCCGGGAGCGATGCCGGGGAGGGTCACCCGGAAGAAGATCCGCGCGGGCCCGGCGCCGAGGTCGGCGGCGGCCTCCTCGAGGCTGCGATCGAAGCCGGCCAGGCGGGCCCGGACCAGCACGACCGCATACGACACGGAGAACGACAGGTGGGCGAGGATGACGGTCGTGAAGCCCAGGCTGAGCCCCAGCGCCGCGAAGAGCAGCAGGAGCGAAGAGGCCATGGCGATCTCGGGGATGACGATGGGCAGGGTCACCAGGCCGTCCAGCGTCCCCTGCCGGGGGAAGCGGTGACGGTGGAAGGCGAGCGCGGCCGCGGTCCCGATCGCAGTGGCACCGGCGGTGGCGACGAGCGCCACCAGGAGGCTGTTGCGCAGCGCCGTCAGGATCTGGGTGTTCTCCAGCAGGCGCGCGTACCACTCGAGGGTGAACCCACGCCAGGTGGCGGTGAGGCGCTCCCGGTTGAAAGAGAAGGCGGTGAGGACGGCCAGAGGGGCATAGAGGAAGGCGTAGACGAGCAGGCTCCAGAGGCCGAGGGCCCGCGCGCGTCCCTGCTCCCCCATGCCGGTCAGGGCTCCCGGGACGCGCGGAGCGGCCGTCGGAAGAGCCAGAGCAAGGCCAGCACGTTGAGCATGAGGAGAAACGAGAGGGCGGCCCCGAAGGGCATGTCCCGGGCCACCGCGAACTGGCTCTGGATGAGATTCCCGACGTAGACGGTGCGACCGCCCCCGAGCAGATCGGGGGCGAGGTAGGCCCCCAGCGAGGCGATGAAGACGAGCAGGCAGCCGGCGGCGATGCCGGGCGCGGTGAGGGGAATGGCCACCCTCCAGAGGCGGCGGGCCGGCGCGGCCCCGAGATCCGCGGCGGCTTCGAGGAGCGAGTGGTCGAGCTTCTCGATCGAGGCGTACAGGGGCAGGATCATGAAGGGCAGCTCGCCGTAGACCTGTCCCAGGAGCACCGCGAAATCGTTGTAGAGGAGGGGCAGCGGCGGGAGCCCGAGCCCACCCAGGAGAAGGTTCAGCACGCCCTCCTCGCGGAGGATGAAGATCCAGGCGTACATCCTCACGAGGAAGCTCGTCCAGAACGGGAGGATCACGAGGACCAGGAGCGCGTTCTTCCAGCGGCGGGGCACCGTGACCCCCAGCCACCACGCGACCGGCCAGCCGGCCAGCAGGCAGAGGATCGTGGTGGTGGCGGCCAGAGCGAGGCTGCGGACGAGGATCCACAGGTAGAGGGGCTCGACGGCGCGGAGGTAGTTGAGGGTGGTCCACTCGCGCTCGAGGCCCCCGTAGGTGGAGCGCTGCCACAGCGAGGCGACGAACATGAACGCCTGGGGGACCAGGAGCAGCCCCACGAGGGCGGCGAGCGCGGGCAGCAGCAGCACGACGGCCTGGCGCCGGCTCCTCACCGCTCTTCCAGTCGGAGGACGGCCCCGGGGGGAACGGAGACGCGCACCGGGTCGCCGCGGCGGCGCTCGCGGACACGCGAGGCCGGCTCCGCCACCGTCACGACCTCCTCCCCCACGCGGACCCGCCAGTCGGTCCGATCGCCGAGGTAGATCTCGTCGTCGAGCACCCCCTCGAACACGGTGTCGCCGTCGGAGGCCGGGGCGTCGAGCCCGAGGCGCTCGGGTCTGACGCCGATGCACGCGACGGTGCCGGGGGTATACCCCCCGCCGTCCGGGACCCGGAGCGCCAGCCCGCGCGTGGTGTGGAGGGTGACGTGGCCGTCGGGGCCTCCCGCGACAGTGGCCTCGAAGATGTTCTTCACGCCCAGGAACTCGGCGGCGAAGCGGGTCCGCGGTCGCTCGTACAGGACCTCGGTCCGGTCGAGCTGCTCGATCCGCCCGTGGCTCATGACCGCGATGCGGTCGCTCATGATGAGCGCCTCCTCCTGGTCGTGGGTCACGAAGACGAACGTCGTCCGCAGCCTCTCCTGGAGGTTCTTGACCTCGACCTGCATCTCCTTGCGGAGCTTCAGGTCGAGGGCGCCCATGGGCTCGTCGAGCAGGAGCACCTCCGGCTCGAGCACCACCGCGCGGGCCAGGGCCACCCGCTGCTTCTGCCCGCCCGAGAGCTGGGCGATGCCGCGGTCGCCGAGACTCTCGAGGCGGACCATCCCGAGCGCCCGGCGCACGCGCTCGTGGATCTCCGCGCGCTGTAGACCTCGGGCCTCGAGGCCGAAGGCCACGTTTCCGGCGACGGTGCGGTGGGGAAACAGGGCGTAGTGCTGGAAGACGGTGTTGACGGGCCGTTCGTGGGGGGGCACGCCCGCGACGTCGCGGCCGGAGATGAGGAGGCGCCCCTCGTCCGGCCGCTCGAAGCCCGCCAGCAGACGCAGCAGGGTCGTCTTCCCGCAGCCGGAGGGACCCAGGAGGGTGAGGAACTCGCCCGGCTCGACGGCGAGCGACACCCCGTCCACGGCGACCACGTCCCCGTAGGCCTTCCGGACTCCCTCGATGGAAACCGCGCCCCGCACGCGCCCCTCCCGGTGAGGGCGCGATTCTATATGCTTCCCCACGCGACCGGGCGCGTCCTTTCGGCGTCCTCATCCGTATCCCAGGCAGCGGAGGCACCGCTGGAACTCGATCGGGACGACACAGCGCGGCTGCGGAAGGGTGACCTCTCGGGCCTCGACGGCCTGATGAGCCGGCACCAGGGCCGCCTGATCCGGTACCTGCGACGCTTCCTGGGAGACGAGACGATGGCCGAGGACGTGTTCCAGCAGACGTGGGTGCGGGTGGCCGAGCGGATCCGGCGCTACGACGCGTCGCGACCCTTCGGTCCCTGGCTCCTCACCCTGGGCCGCAACCTGGCCCTGGACCGCCTGAGGCGGTACCAGCCGGAGAGCCTGGACGAGGGGCCCGAGCCGGCGGCCCCGGCAGAAGGGCCCGGGGCCGCCGAGGACCCCCTCGATCGGCTGGCGGCGCGGGAGCGGCGGGAGCGGCTGGGGGCGGCGCTGGGCGAGCTGTCCCCGCAGGACCGCGAGGTCCTGTGCTTGCGCTTCGAAGAGGAGCTCTCGCTGAAGGAGATGGCGTCCCTCGTCTCCTCTCCGCTGCCGACGGTCAAGGCGCGCCTCTACCGGGCCATGGCGCGCCTGCGGGCGCGGCTGCTCGAGCGGGCGGCCCGGGAGGAGTGGGCGTGAGCGATCACGTGACGGAGCGGCTGGCGCTGGCCGCGGCCGGGGCGCTCGACCCCGAGGAGCAGCGGCAGGTCGACGCGCACCTGGGGGAGTGCCCCGAGTGCGCGCGGCGGGCACGGCCGTGGCGGAGGCTGGCCGGCGGGCTGCGCGACCTGCCCGATCCCGAGCCGTCGGCGGGGCTCGTGGCCCGGACCCGGGCCGCCGTCGAGCGCCGGCAGGCGGAGCGGGAGGAGCGGACCTGGAACCGGGTCGCGCTGGGGTTCCTGATCGTCTTCGGCTGGACGCTGACCGGAGTGGCCTGGCTGCTGCTCGAGCTGCTCGTCGGCGAGCTGGCGGTGCGCTTCGATCGCCCCCTGGGCCCGACGATCGCCTGGTTCGCGGGGTACCTCGTCGCCGGGTGGGCCGCGGCGGCCGCCGCCACCGTGCTCCTTGGGCGCGGGACACAGGAGGAAGGGAGACTGGCATGAGTCGCTTTCGGCAGGAGTGGGACCTCATTCCCGGCGCGGCGTTCGTGATCGCGGGCGTCGTCTACCTGGCCTACGTCGCCATGATGGGCTTCATCTGGCTGGCGGGGCCGATCGCGGAGGGCGAGGCCATCCCTCTGATCCTGTGGGGCTGGTTCTTCGTCACCGCCGCCCTCGGCGTGTTGATGGCTCTCTACGTCCTCCTCGTGGGCTACGTGTGGGCCGACGCGAAGCGGCGCGGGATGAACGCGGTGCTCTGGGTTCTCCTGGCGATCTTCATCCCCAACGCCATCGGGGTCATCCTGTACTTCATCCTGCGCGACCCGCTGCCGGTGCCCTGCCCGGCCTGCCAGACGCCGGCGACGAAGGACCAGGCCTTCTGCGCGGCCTGCGGCATGGCGGTGCGCCGTGCGTGCCCCCAGTGCCGCCGGCCGGTGCAGGAGGGCTGGACCCACTGCGCCGGCTGCGGCGCGCCGATCGAGGCGCCCGCCGCGGGGAGCGCCGCGGGACCCTGAGCCGACGGAGGCCGCTCCACCGTGCGCATCTCGCCCAGGCCGGTGGGCGGTGACACGGATGGTGTCCGCGAAACTCAGGAGTGCACGAGGGCGCCGCTCGTGGTCTACTGCCGGCCATGGAGGCGAGCGAGGTCCCGCGCCGCCGCAGTGAGCGACGGATGCCCGCCCACCCCGTGCTCGTCTCCGCCGAGACCGAGGGGGTGCGCTCGACCGGCGAAGCGGTCAATCTCTCGGACGGCGGCGCCTGCCTCGCGTTCGACGACACCATGTTTGCGGTCGGGGACGAGCTGATCGTCTGGATGCACTCAGGTCAGGCCCGACCGGCGGTGCCGGCCACGGGACGGGTGGTGTGGTCCGCGTCCGACCAGGGCAGCTGCCGGTGCGGTCTCAAGTGGACGCACCGGGGCCCGCAGCGTCGGTGGATCGGCTGGCTGACCGAAGTCTGAGGCCGGTGGGTCCGGCCTCACGGCCAGTCCCAGTGCGGGAGGGGCAGCCCGGGCACGGGTGAGCGGAAGGTGGCTATCCGGTCGTCGAGGAGGCAACCCAGGAAGGCGGTCCGGAGATCGTCTCCCCCGAAGGCCAGGCTGGAGATGTTCCGGAGGCGCGTCCCGAAGCTGTTGTCGAGGTGGGGCCGGTCCAGCCTCCCGGCCTGGAAGGCCGTCTCGACCTCGTCGAGCTCGACCGGATCCGCGTCCTCGAGGAGCACGGCCTGCTCTCCGCCCGGTGAGATGCGGATCAGGCGGTTGCTGACGATGCTGGTGATCCAGATCCCACCCTCGGCGTCGAGGGTCACCCCGTCGGGGAAGGTGCCGGCGCCGAAGGCGGCAAAGGTCTCCCTCGCGCCCAGGGTCCCGTCGCTCCGAATCGGGAAGCGTGACAGGCGGCGCCCGAAGGTCTCGTTGACGTAGAGCCACCGCCCGCTCGGGTCGACCTGGACCTCGTTGGTGTAGCCCAGGCCGTCGGCCACGACGCGCGCGCCCGTGCCATCGACCCGAACGATGAACCCGTCGGAAGCGTCCGGACGGTACGCGAGGGCCCGGGGGCGCAGCCGGGTGCTCACCGTGATCCAGACCGCGCCGTCGCGGTCGACCAGCACGAAGTTGCAGGGCGGGAGGGTTTCCCCCGCCACCTCCAGGCAGAACGGCTCGAGGGTGCCGTCCCTCTGGAGCCGCCAGACCCCTCCGGTTTCCCCCAGGTTCGCGAGGAGGAAGGAGCCGTCACGGTCGAGCGCGATCCCGTTGGGCTGGACACCCGGGGCGTTCTCCCGGGGCAGGATCGAGCGCTGGGTGCCGTCCGGTGCGATGAGGGTCACCCCGCCCCGCCAGTCCGAGACGGAGACCGTGCCGTCGTGCCCGCACAGCACACACTCGGGGCGGTGGAGGTCGTGCCCCACGAAGCCGACCTCGTCGAGTGGAACGGGGGGCACGGATCGCACGCTCGACAATGTACACTGGGCGCGGCCATGTCGATCCACTCGCGAGCACGGCCTCTCCTCCTCGGCGCCATCGCCGACGACGTCACCGGCGCCACCGACCTCGGCGCCACCCTGAGCCAGTACGGCATGGACGTCGTCCAGATCCTGGGCTCGCCGGCCGGGGACGACGAGCCCCTTGAGGCCGACGCGGTCGTCGTCGCCCTCAAGACCCGGACCGCCCCCGTGGAGCAGGCGGTCGCGGAGTCGGTCGAGGCTGCCCGCTGGCTGCTCGCTCGCGGGGCGCGACAGCTGTTCTTCAAGTACTGCTCCACCTTCGACTCGACCGAGGCCGGGAACATCGGTCCGGTGACGGAGGCTCTGCTCGACCTGGTGGGGGAGGACCTGACCGTGGTCTGCCCCGCCTACCCCGAGAACGAGCGCACGGTCTACCAGGGACACCTGTTCGTCGGCGATCGCCTGCTCTCGGAGTCGGGCATGCGGCACCACCCGTTGACCCCGATGACCGACGCCGACCTCGTCCGCTTCCTGGGGAAGCAGTGCCGCGACGCGGACTCGGTGGGTCTCGTCCCCTTCGCCGTCGTCGACCAGGGAGCGGGCGCGATCCGGGCCGCGCTGGAGGATCTCCGGGCCCGCGGGGCGCGCCTGGCGGTGGTGGATGCCGTGGAGGAAGACCACCTCTGGAGCACGGCCACGGCGGTGGCCGGGCTGCGCCTCCTGACCGGCGGATCGGGAATCGGCCGGGGCCTGCCTGCCAACTTCCGCCGGACCGACGCCCTGCCCCAGCGCGTGGAGCCGGAGCTGCCCGCCGCTCGTCCCGCCGGTGGCGGTTCTCGCCGGAAGCTGCTCGGAGGCGACCCGGGCCCAGGTCGCGGCGATGGCCGCCCGGCACCCGACCCTCGCCCTCGACCCGGTCGCCCTGGCCACCGGGCGCCAGACCGTGGAGGCGGTCGTGGCCGAGGCTCGGAGCGCTCTCGACAGCGGGGCGGTGTTGATCCACTCCAGCGCGCCTCCGGAAGAGGTCGAGAAGGCCCAGAAGAGCCTGGGGAAGGAACCGGCGAGCGAGGTCCTGGAGAGGGCGTTCGGGGAGATCGCCTCGGCCCTGGTGGACGAGGGGGTCCGGACCCTCGTGGTGGCCGGCGGCGAGACCGCGGGACAGGTGGCGGCGACTCTTGGTCTCCGTCGGCTGCGCATCGGACCCGAGATCGATCCCGGCGTGCCCTGGACGCTCCACCTCGGAGAGCCCGCCGTCCACGTGGCCTTCAAGTCCGGCAACTTCGGCTCCGAGGGCTTCTTCCTGAAGGCGCTCACGGCCCTCGGGCGCTCATGAGCGAGGAGGGTCGCCTCCGGGAGAGCCTGGTGCTCCACGGACGCTCGCTCTCCGAGCGGGGCCTGAGCCCCGGAAGCTCCGGCAACCTCAGCGCCCGCCTCGACGACGGCCTGCTCGTCACGCCCACGGGCTCGTGCCTCGGCCGCTTGGATCCCGCGCAGATCTCCCGGGTGGACGGCGGCGGGCGACACCTCGCAGGCGACAAGCCCTCGAAGGAGACGTTCCTCCACCTCGCGATGTACCGGGCGCGCCCCGAGGCCCGAGGGGTCGTGCACCTGCACTCGACCCACGCGGTGGCGCTCTCGTGTCTCGCCGACGTCGACGCCGCCGACGCCTTGCCCGCGATCACCCCCTACTGCGTGATCAAGATTGGCCGGCTGCCCCTGGTGCCCTACCACCGGCCGGGCGACCGCGCCCTCGCCGAGGCGGTGGGGACGCACGCCCGGGACCACCGGGCCGTGCTCCTCGCCAACCACGGCCCGGTGGTGTCGGGGGGCGATCTCGACGCCGCGGTCGCCGCCGCCGAGGAGCTGGAGGAGACCGCCCGGCTGTTCTTCCTGCTGAGAGGCTCCGCCATCCGGCTGTTGAATGCCGATCAGCTGCAGGATCTCCAGCGGGCATTCCCGAGCTGAGCCGCTCACCAGGGAGGAGTCGATGTTCGTGGTCACCGTCAACTTCAAGATCAAGTCCGGCCGGGAGGAAGTCTTCCGCACCGCGGTCCAGGACCAGGCCCGGAACTCGCTGCGGCTCGAGCCCGACTGCCAGCAGTTCGACGTGTGCCTGAACCCGGACGCCCCGGGCGAGGTGTTCCTCTACGAGGTGTACAAGGACGCGGCCGCCTTCGAGGCCCACCGGCAGACGGACCACTTCGCCGGCTTCGGCGCGCGGGTGAACGAGATGGTGGAGGAGAAGACAGCGAGGACGTGGGAGCGAGTCGGGGGGGGGCGTGGCGCCTGAGCGGTTCCGGGTCGCCGTCTTCCCCGGAGACGGCATCGGACCCGAGGTGGTCTCCCCGACCCTGGAGGCCCTCGACGCGGTGCGCGACGTGGTGGGCGGGTTCTCGCTGGAGTACGAGCGCCTCGAGGCAGGGGCGGCGCTGTACGCGCTCACCGGGGAGTCGCTGCCGGCGGAGACCCTGCGGCGGGCGAGGGAGGCGGACGCGGTTCTCCTGGGGGCCATGGGGATGCCGGACGTCCGCTATCCCGACGGCACCGAGATCTCGCCCCAGCTGGATCTGCGGGAGCGCCTGGACCTCTTCGCGGGAGTGCGGCCGGTCAGGGCGCTGCCGGGTCTGCCCGCCTCCCTGGCCGATCCGCGGGCCGCGGGGATCGACTTCGTGATCGTCCGCGAGTCGACGGAGGGGCTCTTCGCCGCCCGGGGGCAGACCGTGCGCGAGGGCGACCACGCCGCCCGCGACACGATGGTGATCACGCGGGTCGCGTGCGAGCGCCTGTTCCACTTCGCGTTCGGTCTCGCCCGGCGGCGCAAGGCCCGCGGCCACCCCGGCGCCGTGACCTGCGTGGACAAGGCCAACGTGCTGGGCGCCTTCGCCTTCTTCCGCGGGATCTTCGAGGAGGTGGCCCGAAGGTACCCGGACGTCACGGCCGAGAGGAGCTACGTCGACGCCATGGGCCTGAGCCTGGTCAAGAGGCCCTGGGCACTCGACGTCCTCGTGACCGAGAACATGTTCGGTGACATCCTCTCCGACGTGGGGGCCGGCCTGGTGGGGGGGATGGGCCTCGCCCCCTCCGGCGACATCGGCGAGACGCACGCCGTCTTCCAGCCCTGCCACGGCAGCGCCCCCGACATCGCGGGCCAGGGCAAGGCCAATCCCACGGCAACGCTCCTCTCCGCGGCTATGATGCTCGACTGGCTCGGGGAGAGGCACGCGTCGAGCGCCTGCGAGCGCGGCGGGCGCCTGCTGGCGGCGGCAGTGGAGCGGGCCTTCCGGGAGGGGGATCTCGTGCCCTTCGAGCTCGGGGGGGAGGCGGGCACCGCGGCCATCACCCGGCGCGTCTTGGAGTGCGTGCGGAGCGACGAGCTGCGGAGCGCGGTCACGGAGGAGTCCTGATGGAGAAGCTCAAGGGTGTCGCCATCGGCGCCGGCTACTTCAGCCGCTTTCAGTACGAGGCGTGGACGCGCATCCCCGAGGTGGAGATCACCGCGCTCAGCAACCGGAACGAGGAGAGGGCACGGCCCCTGATGGAGGAGTACGGCGTCGCACGCCACTACAGCGACTACCGGGAGATGATCGAGAAGGAGAAGCCGGACTTCGTGGACGTCATCACGCCTCCCGAGACCCACCGGGAGATGTGCGCCTTCGCCGGCGAGCGCGGGGTGCACGTGATCTGCCAGAAGCCCCTCGCCCCCGCCTTCGCGGAGGCCGAAGCCATCGTCGAGGAGGCGCGGAAGGCCCGGATCCGCTTCATGGTCCACGAGAACTGGCGCTTCCAACCCTGGCACCGGCAGATCCGGCGCCTCCTCGACGCCCAGGCGGTGGGGGAGAAGCTCCACTCCCTCGCCTTCCGCATGCGGATGGGCGACGGCTGGGGGCAGGACGCCTACCTCGCCCGCCAACCCTACTTCCGCGACTACCCGCGCCTGCTCGTCTACGAGACCGGGGTACACTTCATCGACACCTTCCGCTACCTGGCCGGGCGGGTGGAGCGGGTGTACGCACGGCTGCGCCGCCTGAACCCGGTGATCAGGGGCGAGGACTGCGGGATCCTCGTCTTCGACTTCTCGAGCGGGGCGGTGGGCCTCCTCGACGCCAACCGCTACAACGAGCCGAACTTCCCCCACCCCCGCTACACCTTCGGGGAGTTCCTGGTCGAGGGCAACCGCGGCTCGCTCCGCCTCTACGGCGACGGCCGGATCACCGTCCAGCCCCTGGGCGAGGACGAGCGGGAGTACGCGTACCCCCACGAGGACCGGAACTTCGGCGGGGACTGCTGCTACGCGATCCAGCGCCACTTCGTGGACCGGATGCTCGACCGGAGCCCCTTCGAGACGAGCGGCGAGGACTACCTGCGGACGCTCGCCGTGCAGGAGGCGGTCTACGAGTCGGCGGCCACGGGGGTCCCGGTCGCCCCCCGGCGCCTGAGCCGCTGAGCGGCCTCCGCGCCAGGGGCGGTCCGGCTACGCTTCTGCGCCCTCCCCGGTGTCGACGGGATAGCTGCCGAGGAACTTCGTCTCGATCGTGCGCTTCTTCATCTCGTCCAGGACCCGGGCCACCCTCTCCTCCCCGGGCGAGCCCTCGAAGTCGAGGAAGAAGGTGTAGTTCCCGGGGTCCTCGCGCCGCGGGGCGGAGGCGATGCGGGTCAGGTTGATCTTCGACTCGGCGAACAGGCGCAGCACCTCGAAGAGGCTGCCGGCCTGGTGGGCGGTGGCGAAGATGATCGAGCACTTCGACCTCCCGCCGGGCTCCGGCGGCCGGGGCTCCTTGGCCAGGAGCAGGAAGCGCGTCGAGCTGGGTGGGCCGTCGTCGATTCCCTCCTTGAGGATGGCCAGGTCGTAGAGCTCGGCGGCCAGGGGGGAGGCGATGGCGGCGGCGCCCCGGGGGTTCTCCCGGGCCAGCATCTTCGCCGCCCCCGCGGTGTCGTAGAAGGGACGCGGCTCGAGCTTGAGCCGCTCGATGAAGCCGGCGCACTGGGCCAGCGCCTCCGGGTGGGAGTAGACGACGCGGAGCTCGCGGTAGTCGGACATCTCCACCGCCATGAGGCAGTGGCTGACCGGGACGTTGACCTCGCCCACGACGCAGGCGCTCGTCCGGATGAGCAGGTCGTTGACCTGGGTCACCGAGCCCTCGAGGGAGTGCTCCACCGGGACGATGCCCCTGTCGAAGTAGCCCTGCTCGACGCCGTCGAAGACGTCCACGTACTCCAGGCAGGGGGCGTGGGCGGCGGCCGGGGCCAGGCGGCGGGCGGCCAGCTCGCCGTAGGCGCCGTGCTCCCCCTGGAAGGCCACCAGCTCGCGGGCCTCGCCCTGGAGCCGCTTGCTCTCTTCGATGATCGTCCGCAGCAATTGCTGCCCGAACGACTGGTCGACGAGGTTCAGGTTGAGCCGTCCCGCCCGCCGGAGGACCGCCTCCTCGCGCTCGGCGTCGAGGACCTCGTCCTTGAAGCGCCGGGCCCGGAGCGCCAGCCCCATCCTCTCGTGGAGCAGGACCAGCAGCTCGCGATCGATCTTGTCGACCTTGCGCCGGATGTCGTCGAGCCTCATCCCGTCACCTCGCTCTCGCTCGCCTGCGCGGCGAGATAGGCCTCCAACCCGCGGAGCCGGCGCATGAGGCCGGCGAAGCCATCCATGGTGAGGGCCTGCTGGGCGTCGCAGAGCGCCTCGGCGGGGTTGCAGTGGACCTCGACCATGATGCCGGCCGCGCCCACCGCCAGCGCGCCCATGCTCATCGGCCCCACCAGGCTGGGCCGGCCGGTGGCGTGGGTCGGGTCCACGATGACCGGCAGGTGGGTCAGCTCCTTGAGAGCGGGGACCGCGGTCAGGTCGAGGGTGTTCCTCGTGTACTGCTCGAAGGAGCGGATGCCCCGCTCGCAGAGGATGACGTCGGGGTTGCCCTCGCCGAGGATGTACTCGGCGCAGTTCAGCCACTCCTCGAGGGTGGAGTACATCCCCCGCTTGAGCATCACCGGCCTTTCCGACCGGCCGACCTCCTTGAGGAGGGCGAAGTTCTGCATGTTCCGGGTGCCGATCTGCAGGATGTCCGCGTACTCCGCCACCCAGGAGACGTCGCGGGGGTCGAGGACCTCGGTGACGATGGGCAGCCCCGTCTCCGCGCCCGGCCGTGGCCAGGATCTTCAGGCCCTCGAGGCCGAGCCCCTGGAACGCGTACGGCGAGGTGCGGGGCTTGAAGGCCCCTCCCCGCAGGAGGTTGGCCCCGGCCTTCTTGACCGCCCGGGCCGTGGTCACTGTCTGCTCCTCGGTCTCGACCGCGCAGGGCCCCGCGATCACGGCAAAGCCGCTGCCGACCTCGACGCCCCCGGCGTTCACCACCGTCGCCGGCCGGCCCTCGCGGGCCGCGAGCTTGATGTTCTTCATTCCCTCACCGGCGCACGCGCCGGGCCTCCCCTCTCCCGGGGCCACCGGCCCCGGGACGAAGCGGCAATCTTACTACGCCCCAAGTACCACACCGAGAAGCACGCCATGCACGGCCTCGCCTTCCTCGGGCTCCAGGTTCGGGCCCGGGGGGCGCGCCGCGCTATCCCAGCCGCGGGGGCAGGTCGCGCATGGGGCCCATCCACTCCAGCATGCGCTCGATGTCGCGGTGGAGCTGGTACTTCTTCCGGACGTCGGCGAGCCTGGCCCCGCGCACGTCGATCCGGTCGAGCTCGTACTGGCCCACGCCGGTCTGGCCGCAGTAGCCGAGATAGCCGACCCACGAGGGATCGATCCCCATCGCCTCGACGCCCACGCGGTCCGCGGCCACGTAGTCCGTCGACGCGATCACCGTCCGCGAGGGCACGGGCAGCCCCATGCTGGGCCCGTTGCCCTCCATCCCCTCGATGCCGTCGATGACCGTCGCCCCCCAGAAGGGCTTCATGCGCTGGGCGGTGAGGAAGATGTTGTAGTGCATCTGGCGGATGCCCACGTGGTAGCGCCGCTTGTCGTTCCAGCGCTCCCCGGAGTCGGGGGCGCTGCGGAGGGGGGCCCCGAGGGTCATGTTCTTCACCGAGAGCGTCGCTACGACCGCGTTGTGCGTCTTCATCGCGGTCGAGCAGATGACGTAGGCCTCGGGGTCGAGCAGACGCGCGGCCAGACGAACGGGATGGAGGTGGATGTCGTCGTCGAGGATCTGCAGCTCCTCGTAGCGCCCCTCGGTGTTCAGGTCGACGAGCGTCACCTCGCGATCCGGGTGCTCCGGGGCGATCTTCGCGTAGCCGAACTGCTCGTAGGCGGTCCAGGTGTTGCCCGCGGACGACTCGGCGATGACCACCGGACCCTTCCAGCGGGGCCCCAGGAAGTCGAGGATCCCGTTGATGGCGTCGGCGTGGGTCACGGCCAGGGGCTGGATGGTGGAGACGAGGTTGGGCTTTACGATCACGTACTTCTTCGTCCGCAGGACGGGCAGGATCTGGTCCTCGATCAGGGCCAGGGCCTCGGCCACGCTCTTCCGGCGCTCTTCGCCGTGAATGAGCGCGACCGGCGAGCGCCCGGTCGCCTCCGTGGTCGCCTCCGCGCCGAGCCATCGCGGCCCGGCCAGCGAGGCTCCCGCCACCCCCGCCGCCCGCGTCAGGAAACCGCGCCGTGAGATTCCGGATCCCATCGCTTCCTCCTCCGACCTATACTCGACAGCCATGATGGTACTGTCTTCGCTCGTCCTGACCGCCGCGCTCGCGGGGGCCGGCGACGGCTTCCCCGCGCCCGATTGCGCGCTCGTGCCGGGCTGGACCACGAAGGGCCCGACGCGGACCTTCGAGCCGGACACGCTCTTCGACTACATGAACGGGAACGCCGAGGGCTACCACGCCTACGGCTTCGTCCTCATGAAGGGTGTCACCTGCGTCAACGACGCCGGCGAGCAGCTCGTGATCGACGTCTCGGAGCTCGGCGACGCGGACCTGGCCTGGGGCATCTTCACCGCCAACCGCGACATCCGCTCGCCGAACGAGGCCATCGGGGCGGCCGGGCAGGTGCTCCCCCGTCGCGCCACGTTCGCCCGGGGCCGGTACTACGTGGAGATCGCGGCCAGCCCCGCCGGAGACCACACCGAGTCGCTCCGCGCCTTCGCCACGGCCCTCGAGGCGCAGACCCCGGGACGGGCCGCCCCGCCGGAAGGGGTGGCCTGGTTCCCGACGGGGGGCCTCGAGGCCGGATCGGTGCGCCTCGTTCCCGAGAGCGTCCTCGGCATCCGGGACCTGCGACGCGGCCTCCTCGCGCAGTACCCGGAGGGCCGCGCGTTCGTGGTCACCGAGAAGTCGCTCCGAGGCCGCGTCGGCGACCCTGCGGAAGGTGCGGGGGCGCTTCGCGGAGGCCGCCGACGCCGACGGCATCGGCGACGCGGCCTTCACCGCCACCGACGAGTACCTGGGCGGCCTCGTGCTCTTCCGCAAGGGAGCGCGCGTCGCGGGGGTCTCGAACCTCGCCGCGGGGGTGGACGGGACGGACCTCGCCCGCCGCCTGGCCGACGCGCTGCCCTAGATTCGGGCGGCCCACGTCACGCCAGGAGCTCTTGCGCCCGGCGGAGGCGGCGGGTCACCTGGACGCCCTGCGGACAGCGAACGGGGCAGGTCGGGCAGTCGTCGCAGCGGACGTCCCGGAGCTCGCGGGGCAGGGCCAGGAAGCTCTCGCGCCCGAGGGCGAACTGGCCGTAGCCCTCGGCGTAGGTGAGGTAGCGCAGGACGTCGGCGACCGGGAGCCCCTTCGGGCACGTCCCCTCACACTCCCCGCACATGGAGCAGTAGTCGGGGACGGATGGCCTCGAGGCGCGCCGTGAGGAGCGCCTGGTCGGCCGGAGTGAAGGGCGCGCCCATGGCCTGGATGTTCTCGTCGAGCATGGCCATGTCGGTGATGCTGGGGACCGTGGTGTTGACGTTCGCTGTCCGCAGGGCCCACTTGAGAGCGGCGACCATGCCCCCGTTGGCGACGAGCTTGTCGTGACGGGCCTTCGCCTCGTCGCCCCGTCCCCCGGCCTGGGTCTTCATGGCCACGACGCCGAGGCCGGCCTCGTGCAGCGAGGCGAGGAGGGGCTCCATCCGGTCCCCCATCGTGAAGTTGTAGCTCATGAGGACGACGTCCAGCTTCTTCTCGATGGCGGCGAGGACCACCTCCTCGTGGCCCTTGTGCGTGCTCACCCCGGCGAAGCGGATCTTGCCCTGCTCGCGAGCCTTCTCCTGCGCCTCCCGCAGGTCGTCGGTGATCTCGTCGGCGGTGCTCTTGGCGTGCAGATACCAGATGTCGACGTGGTCGGTGTCGAGCTGCTTCAGGCTCTCGTCGAGCTCGGACAGGGCCTCCGCCGCCGTCGCCCCCTTGGCCTTCGTGGAGAGGACGATGTCCTGGCGGCGTCCCTTGAGGGCCGCGCCCGACGAGGCGCTCGTTGTTGCCGCTCTGGTAGACGCGGGCGGTGTCGAAGTAGGTGATCCCCAGGTCGGCGGCGCGGGTGATGACGCTCGCGTCGGACGTGATCATGCAGCCGAAGCCGACCTCCGTGACCTCGAGCCCGGTTCGACCGAGGGTGCGCTTCCGGATGACCGGGGCCGCGGTCCCGGCGAGGCCGTCCGCGGGCAGGGAGGGCAGGGGCGCCTCGAGGGCCGCCTCGGCGGCCACGGGCAGGGCGAGCCCGGCGACGATGAACTCCCGGCGGGATCGAGGCTTGGGCATGGCGACTCCTTCTCTGGAAGACCGTTGTCCAGCCTCAGTCTGTCGCGAGGGGTTCGTGGATTCCATGGATCGTTCGGTCTAAACGGTTGGAACGAAGCGCAGGCGGGGCGACTCCCCGGCGGCCGGCCAGGGCTGCTACAGTGGGAGGTGAGGAAGGAGCCACACGCATGGCAACAAACACGGACACGGCGGTCGGCTTCCTGAGCGGGCTGCTGCTGGGTGCCAGCATGGGCATTCTGGTGGGCCTCCTCGCCGCTCCGGCCTCGGGCGAGGAAACACGGCGGCGCTGGCGGCGGCGGCTCGAGGACGAGGCGGAGGACCTCCGGCGCAAGGGACGGCGCGCGGTCGAGGACGCCTCCGAGCGGATCGAGGACGGGATCGAAGAGGGCCAGCGGGCGGTGAAGAAGGCGCTTCACCGGAAATAGACGCCTCGCCCCCGCCCCTCGCCCCCGCGGCGCGAGTGCTATGATGCGCGCCCTCGAAAGGTGAATGGTGAGGAGCGGACGATGACGGCAAGGCGCGTGCCGCTGGCGGCAGCGGGCATCGTCCTGGCCACCCTCGTCCAGGTCTTCGGCCCCGGTTGCGCCCCGCGGCGTCTCGAGCGCCCCCAGGTGGCCGCGACCGTCTTCCCGGTGTACGACATCGTGCGCCGGCTGGCCGAGGACCGTCTCGACGTTCACCTCATCCTCGCCCCCGGCCTCGACGCCCACAGCTACGAGCCCCGGCCCCGCGACGTGGCCGCTCTCGCGGACTCGAGCTTGATCTTCGCGGTCGGCCTGGAGCTCGACAGCTGGGCGGTGGACCTGGCACGGAGCGCGGGCGCGGGAGAGGCGCGCGTCTTCGAGATGGGGCCGCTCATGGACCCGATCCTCGCACCCCAGGGGCTCATACGGACCGAGCCCTTCATCGACGGCCACTTCTGGCTGGATCCGCTCCGCGCCGAGCGCGCGGTGGACGTGGTCGTCGAGGCCCTCGGCGCCCTCGATCCGGTGGGGGGACCGTTCTACCGCGGGCGCGGCGAGGAGCTGAAGCGGTCGTTCCAGACCCTCCACGAGGAGATCGCCGGCCGGGCCTCGCGCTGGCGCAGACGGCGAATCGTGAGCTTCCACGGATCCCTCTTCTACTTCGCCTCACGGTACGATCTCGAGGTGGTCGGCGTCGTCGAGCCGGTGCCGGGCCAGGAGCCGACCGCGCAGCACCTGGCCGCGCTCATCGGTCTTCTCGGCGGGCCCGACCCCGCGGTCCTCTTCTCGGAGCCCCAGATGGACAACGTTCTCGCCGACGCCCTCGCCCGTGAGGCCGGGGTCACCGCCCACGAGGTCGACCCGATGGGGGGGCGCCCCGGAACCGACAGCTACGAGCGGCTCATGCGACGCGCGGCCGCGGTGATGGACGAGGCCCTCCGGTGAGCGAGGCCATCCAGGCGCGAGGCGTCACCGTCGAGCTCGGCGGGCGGCGCGTGCTCGACGAGGTGTCCTTCGACGTGGCCCAGGGCGAGTTCGCGGCCCTGTGCGGACCCAACGGCGGCGGCAAGACGACGTTCCTCAAGGCCGCCCTCGACCTGCTGCCCCTGCACGCGGGGCGGATCGCGGTCCTCGGAGCCACGCCCCGGGCGGCCCGCCCCCGGGTCGGGTACGTGCCCCAGGTGAAGACCTTCAACACGAGCTTTCCGGCCCGGGTGGCCGACGTGATCACCGCCAACCGGAGGGGGCGTTGGCCGCTGCGCCTCTCCGGTGGGGACCGGGAGGCGGCGCGCGGCGTGCTCGTCCAGGTGGGCGGCGAGCGGCTCCTCGACGCGACCCTCGGGGGGCTGTCGGGGGGCGAGATGCAGCGCGTCTACCTGGCCCGGGCGTTGGTGAACGCGCCGGAGCTCCTGCTCCTGGACGAGCCGACCGCCGGCGTCGACGCCCGCGGGCGGGGCGAGTTCCTGGACCTGCTGGGCGGGATCGCCGAACGGCGGGAGCTGGCGGTGGTCCTGGTGACCCACAGCGCGAGCGCGGTGCGACGGCTCGCCCGGCGCGTCGTCTACCTCCACGGCACCGTTCGCGCCTGGGGCGCGCCCGACGAGGTGCTGGACCACGAGCTGGAGCTGAGCGGCGCGTTCTCCGGGCACGACCACGCGGACCGCCCCTTTTGCGAGGATGAGTGATGGCCGACATCCTGGACGCGCTCCTCGCTCCCCTGTCCCAGGGCTTCGTGCTGCGCGCCCTCGGCGCGGGCGCCGCTCTCGGGGCGGTGGGCGCGGTCCTCGGGGTGTTCGTGGTGCAGAGGGGGCTCGGCCTCCTCTCCGACGGCCTCGCCCACGCGACCTTCGGGGGACTCGCCCTGGGTCTCCTCCTGGGGGCCACCTCGGATCGCGCGATCTGGGTGGCGCTTCCCTTCACGGTGCTGATCGCGCTGGGAATCCAGTACGTGCGGCGGCACACCACGCTCGGGGGCGACGTCGCCACCGGGGTGTTCTTCGCGGTGTCGTTCGCCGCCGGGATCCTCTTTCTGGGACTGCGCCCCGCGACCGCCCCCCCGGTGAACGTGGAGGGTCTCCTCTTCGGAAGCCTCCTCGCCGTCTCACCGGAGGCCCTCGCGGTGACGCTGGCGGTGGCGGTGGTGGTGGTTCTCATACTGGCCGCCATCGGCCCCCGCCTGGCCTACGCCACCTTCGATCCCGAGCTGGCCGCCCTGTCCGGGGTGCCCGTGGCCAGCCTCGAGTACGTGCTCCTCGCCCTCACCGCCCTGGTCGTCGTGGTCGGCGTGAAGACGGTCGGTGTGGTCCTCGTCTCCGCCTTCGTGGTGATCCCGGCCGCCACCGCGAACCTGGTGGGACGCACGCCCCTGGGGATCGCCGCCCTCGCCGTGTCGCTCGGGGTGGGCGGGACCGCCTTCGGGCTCTTCGCCTCCTACCACCTGAACGTGGCCACCGGGGCGACGATCATCCTGACCCTGGGCGCGCTCTTCTTCCTCGCCCTCGTTTTCCGACGGAGGTGAAACCGGGGGGCCCCGAGGCGCGGGAGAAGGCCCGGGAGCGCCTGGCCGCCTTCCTCGACTCGCTCGGGCTGGAGCCCTCCGCCCCCTCGCCCTGCCCCTATCTCCCCGGGCGGGAGTCGCGCCTGCTGCTCCTCCGGCCCCGGCAGCTCACCCCCGGGCTCTACCACCTCCTCCTGGACCTGAACTTCCGCCGCCTGGGCTGGGGCGTCTACCGCCCGCAGTGCGAGGGCTGCTCCGAGTGCCGACAGCTCCGCCTGCCGGTCGAGGCCTTCGAGCCGACCCGCTCGCAGCGCCGCTGCTGGAGGCGCAACGCCGACGTCACCGCGACGATGGGGCCACCGGAGGCGACAGCGGAGAAGCACGCGGTCTACCGTCGCTATCTCGAGACACGCCACGACGGCGAGATGACCGGCACCTGGGAGGAGTTCGAGGGCTTCCTGCACGAGGGGCCCCCGTTCACCCGGGAGGTGGTGTTCCGCGCCGGAGAGCGGCTGGTCGGGGCCGGGATCGTGGACCTCGAGCCCGAGGCGGTGAGCGCGGTCTACTTCTACTTCGACCCCGCGCTGTCCGAGCGCTCGCCCGGCACCTTCAACGTGCTCTGGCTCCTGGAGGAGTGCCGGCGACGGGGCCTCCCCTGGCTCTATCTCGGCTACCACGTCGCAGGCGGGCGGGGTATGGCGTACAAGACCGACTTTCGTCCCCACGAGATCCTGGGGGCGGACGGCCGATGGCGGTAGAATCGTGTCGATGAAGCTCCACCCCGAGCAGGCGCGCCCCCACGACGTCGCGGACGGTCTCGCCCTCCTCCGACGCGCCGACCTGTCCGAGAGGGACGTGGCCGAGCGGTGGGGACACTATTTCGTGGTGCGCGAGGACGACGGCCGGGTCGTGGGCGTGGCCGGCCTCGAGGTCCACGGGGAGGACGGCCTCCTGCGCAGCGTCGCCGTGGACGGCGACTACCGAGGCCAGGGACTCGGGGTCCAGCTCGTGGACGCCGTCCTGGAGCGGGCCGCGCGGCTGAGCCTGGGCACCGTCTACCTCCTGACGACCGATGCGAGAGACTACTTCGCCCGGCTGGGGTTCGCCGACTGCCCCCGGGAGGAGGCGCCCCCGGCCATCGGCGCCTCCTGGGAGTTCACCACCGGCTGCCCGGCCACCGCCGCCTTCATGAAGCGGCCGCTCGCGCGGGCCTAGGAGTCGGTCACCGAGCTCGAGCGCATCCGGCTCGAGCGCGGGTGACGGGCTCGGCGGGCGGGGACCCCGGCGGCGTGGGTGACCGCGCGGCCGCCGCGTGCCGCTCACCGTTGACGCGCCGTTGCCGCCGCGACTATCCTCCAATCCCGCTCGACGAACCGAGGAGCCCTTCATGTCCACCGCCCGCGCCTTCATCCGTCTCGCCCTCACCGCCGCGATCGCGGTGTCCGCCGCCGCCGTCGCCGCCGAGCCCTTCACCGCCACCGAGATGATGCGCCTGAAGCGCCTCTCGGAGCCCCGGGTCTCTCCGGACGGTGAGCGCGTGGTCTTCGTCCAGGCCGAGGTCGACCTCGAGGCGAACACGAAGCGATCCGACCTGTGGGTGGTCTCCGTGTCCGGGGGGGAGCCACGGCGGCTCACCGGCGGCCCGGCGTCGGAGAGCCGCCCCCGCTGGAGCCCGGACGGGAGGAAGATCGCCTTCCTCTCCGCCCGGGACGGAGAGTCCCAGGTCTTCCTCCTCGACCTCGCCGGCGGGGAGCCAGGGGCGGCGACCGCCTTCGCGGGCGGGGTGTCGAGCGTGTCCTGGATCGACGACGGGCGGATCCTCGTCCGCGCCGAGCGTCTTCCCGGCCTGCGGGGCGGACGAGGCCTGCAACGCGGAGCGGCTCGCGGCTTCCGGGAAACCCTCGTCGGCCCGCGCCTACGACCGCCTCCTCTACCGGCACTGGGACACCTGGGACGACGGACGACGGGAGCACCTCTTCGCCGTGACCCTCGCCGACGGACGGGCCACGGACCTCACCCCCGGCCCGGACGACGTGCCCCCGTTCAGCCTCGGTGGTCCCGACGGATTCGCGGTCTCCCCCGACGGCGAGGAGGTCTGCTTCTCGCGCAAGGATCAGGAGGGCGAGGCCTGGTCCACCAACGCCGACGTCTGGGTGGTGCCCTCGGCGGGCGGACAGCCGCGGCGCGTGTCCGACGGCCCCGGGGACGAGGGCGGCTGCCAGTACAGCCCGGACGGACGGTGGCTCGCCTGGCGCATGCAGGAGCGCGGCGGCTACGAGGCCGACCGCTGGCAGCTGCTGCTCGAGGACCGGACGTCGGGTGACGTGCGCAACCTCACCGCCGACTTCGACCGCCAGGTGGACTCGTTCGCCTTCTCCCCGGACACGCGGACGGTGTATCTCACCGCCGAGGACGAGGGACGAGCGCGCGTCTTCACGGTGCCGGTCGCGGGCGGGGCGGTCACCCCGTTGCTCGAGGGCGGAAGCTTCGGGGACCTGTCCGTCCTCCCCGACGGGAGGACCCTCGTCGCCACGCAGACCACGTTCACCCAGCCCACCGAGATCGTGCGCTTCGGCACCGACGGCCGTGGCCTGGCGCGGGTGACCCGGGTGAACGACGACACCCTCGCCCCGTTCGGCCTCCGGCCCGGCGAGAGCGTGACCTACCCGGGGGCGGGGGGTCGGGAGGTGCAGGCCTGGATCGTGAAGCCCCCGGACTTCGATCCGGCGAAGACCTACCCGCTGGTGGTGCTCATCCACGGCGGGCCGCAGGGGGCCTGGTCGGACGGATGGAGCTACCGGTGGAACCCACAGGCCTGGGCGGGAGCCGGCTTCGTGGTCTTCATGCCCAACCCCACCGGACTCGATCGGCTGGGGACAGGCCTTCACCGACGCCATCCGCGGGGACTGGGGAGGGAAGGTCTACGAGGACATCCTGAAGGGGACGGACTACGCGGAGGCGCTCGACTACGTGGACAAGGGGCGCACCGTGGCCGCCGGGGCCTCCTTCGGCGGCTACATGGTGGACTGGATCGCCGGACACACCGACCGCTTCCGGGCCCTCGTCTCCCACGACGGTGTCTTCGACCTCGTCTCCATGTACGGGTCGACGGAGGAGCTGTGGTTCCCGGAGTGGGACCTCATGGGGACCTACTGGACGAACCCCGATGGCTACGCCCGCTGGAACCCGCGGGCCTTCGTCGAAGAGCTTCCAGACGCCCACGCTCGTCGTCCACGGCGAGCTGGACTACCGGGTCCCGCTGGAGCAGGGCCTCGCCCTGTTCACCGCGCTCCAGAGGCAGGGGGTGCCCTCCCGGCTGCTGGTCTTCCCGGACGAGAACCACTGGGTCCTGAAGCCGGCCAACTCGGTGCGCTGGCACGAGGAGGTTCTGGGCTGGGTCGACCGATGGTCGAAGAAGGAGTAGTGCCATGAGGGCGACGCTCGGCGGGGCCGAGATCGAGTACGACGTCCGGGGCGCGGGACCGGCGCTCGTCTTCCTCCACGCCTTCCCGCTGGGGAAGTTCATGTGGGACGCCGAGGCCGAGACCCTCTCCGGCCGGCACCGGGTCGTGCGCTTCGACGCCCGCGGCTTCGGCGGCACCCCGCCCGGAGGCGGACCGCTCACCATGGACCGGATCGCCGACGACGCGGCGGAGCTCATGGACCACCTGGGGATCGAGACCGCGGTGGTGGCCGGGTGCTCGATGGGGGGCTACGCCGCCTTCGCCTTCGTGCGACGCCACCCCGGCAGGCTGGCCGGGCTCGTGCTGCAGGACACGCGGGCGGGGGCCGACACCGCGGAGGCCCGGGCCAACCGCGCCACCCTGGCCTCGCGTGTCCTCGAGCAGGGGGCGGAGGCCGCGGCCGACGCCTTCCTGCCCAAGCTCGTCGGCGAGACCACGCACCGCCAGAACCCGGACCTCGCGGGGCGCCTGCGCGAGCGCATCCTCGCGACGTCGCCCCTGGGAATCGCGGAGGCGCTTCACGGCCTCGGCACGCGGGCGGACTCCCGCGAGACGCTCCGCCACGTGGAGGTGCCGACCCTGGTGGTGGTCGGAGAGGAGGACGTCCTGACTCCCCCGGAGGAGGCGGAGGCAATCGCCGCGGCCATCGCCGGAAGCCGGCTCGAGATGATCCCCCGCGCCGGCCACCTGAGCAACCTCGAGAACCCGTCCGCGTATCACGACGTGCTGGCCCGCTTCCTCGACTCGATGCGCTGACGACCGCGCACCCGTTCGCCTACACTCTGGGGCCGGGGGTGTGCGATGCGTGACGTGTGGCGGTCGGTCGTCCTGGTCCTCGGCGTGGCGGCGGTCGTCGCCGCGATCGTCCTCCTCCGTCCGAAGGCCCCCGCCCGGGGGCCGCTGACCCCGGAGGAGGCGGCCGTCGTCTCCGCGTTCACCGGCGGGACGATCTCGCGGGAGAGCCCGATCCGGGTGGTCTTCAACGATCCGCTGGGTCGAGGACGCTCTCTCAACACACCTCTCGAGCCGTCCCCCTTCCGCTTCGAGCCGCGCCTCGAGGGGGTCGCGGTGTGGACGGCCCCGAACCGGATCGAGTTCCGACCGGCGGAGCGTCTCGAGGAGGGTCGCACCTACGCCGCCCACCTCGACCTGGGCGCGCTCCTGGGCGCCGACGCCCCGCTCCCCCTCTTCGACTTCACCTTCTCGGCGATGCGCCAGTCCTTCTCGGTCACCGTCGACGGGCTGGTGGCCGCCGACCTCACGGACATCGCGCAGCAGCGGCTGACCGGCCGCCTCGTCACCGCCGACGTCGAGGCCGACGCGAAGGTCGAGGAGATGCTGACCGCCTCCCACCGGGGGCGCGACCTCGAGATCGCCTGGGACCACCACCCGGACCGGCGCAGCCACGCCTTCGTGGTGCAGGGGATCGTGAGAGGCGACGAGGCCTCCACGGTCGAGCTCCGCTGGGACGGGAGCCCCGATCGGCGTGGACGAGAGGGCGGGGCGCGAGGTCGAGGTGCCGGGGCTCGACACCTTCACCGCTCGCCAGGCTCGCGCGGTGCAGGGGCGCGAGCAGCTCGTCGAGCTGCGTTTCACCGACCCCCTGCACCCGGACCAGAACCTGGAGGGGCTGGTCCGCATCGGAGACCGCGACGACCTCCGCTTCGTCATCGCGCGGGAACCTCGTGGAGATCTACGGCACCGGCGGCTTCTCCGGCGAGCTGACGGTCCGGGTCGCGGCCGGGATCCGCAACGTGCTCGGCTACCGCATGAAGGAGCCGCGGGAGCTCGAGGTGGCCTTCGAGCAGCTCAAGCCGCAGGTGCGCTTCGCGGGCCGAGGCGTCATCGTGCCGACCTCCGCCAACCTCACCGTCCCCATCGAGGCGGTGAACCTGCGCGCGGTGGTGGTCGAGGCGATCCGGGTCCCCGAGGGCAACGTGCCGCAGTTCCTGCAGGTGAACGATCTCGACGGGGAGAACGAGATGAACCGCGTGGGCCGCGTGGTCTGGAAGAAGACCCTCCCCCTCGAGACCACAGCGGACAAGAAGGACCGCTGGGTGACGGTGGGCCTCGACCTCTCGCCGCTGTTCGCCGCGGGTCCCGGGGGCCTGTATCGCCTGGCGCTGTCCTTCCGCCGCTCCCACGTCCTGTGGCCCTGCGAAGGGGAGCCCGGGGAAGACCCGGAGCTGACCGTCACGGAGGAGCTGGCCACCGGCGAGGAGGAGGAGAGCTACTGGGACGCCTGGTGGCAGTACGAAGGCGAGGACTGGCGGTCACGCTACGAGGGTCGCCACGACCCGTGCAACCCCGGCTACTACGAGCGCTTCTACGACCACGACATCCGCGCGGCCCGCAACGTCCTCGTCTCCGACATCGGCCTCGTGGCCAAGGCGGGCGAGGACGCGACGGTCCTCCTCGCCGCCACCGACCTGAGGACCGCGGCCCCGCTCGCGGGGGCCGAGGTGACGCTGCGCGACTACCAGCAGCGAGACGCTCGCCACCGGCCGCACCGGCGGGGACGGGCTCGTCCGCCTCGCCGGTGGAGCGGGCCCCGTTCCTGGCGGTGGCGCGACACGGTCGCCAGACCGGGTACCTGCGCCTCGACGACGGGAGCGCTCTGTCCATGGCCCACTTCGACGTCTCCGGGGCGCGCGTCCCCGAAGGGCCTCAAGGGCTTCCTCTACGGGGAGCGCGGGGTCTGGCGTCCCGGCGACACCCTCCACCTGACCTTCATCCTCCACGACGCCACCGGACGCCTCGCGGCCGGAGCACCCGGTCCGCTTCGAGCTGCTGAACCCGCGCGGGCAGGTGGTGAAGACCCTGACCCGGACCGGGCTCGGCGGACGGGTTCTCGGTCTTCGAGGTGGCGACGCCGCCCGACGCACCCACCGGCAGCTACACGGGCCGGGTGACGGTGGGCGGGGCCGTCTTCGAGAAGGGGCTCAAGATCGAGACGGTGATGCCGAACCGCCTGAAGATCGCCCTCGACTTCGGGCGGGAGGTGCTCCAGGCGGGCGAGGGCCTGTCCGCGACCCTCTCGTCGCGCTGGCTCCACGGCGCCATCGCCCGCGGCCTCGGAGGCGGACGTGGAGCTGGCCCTGTCCTCGCGCCCGACACGGTTCGATCGCTACGCCGAGTACGTCTTCGACGACCCGACGCGGCGGTACGAGACCGAGCGGCAGACCGTCTTCGACGGGACCCTCGACGCGACGGGCCGGGCCCGCGTGGACGCGACGGTCACCACCGGGGGAGCCGCCCCGGGGATGCTCCGGGCCGACTTCACGACCCGCGTCTTCGAGCCCGGGGGCGCCTTCAGCACCGACCGCTTCAGCCTGCCGTTCTCCCCCTACGCACGCTACATCGGCATCCGCACGCCCCGGGGCGACCGGGCCCGGGGGATGCTGCTGACCGACACGCCCCACGAGGTCGCGATCGTCGCCGTGGACGCGGAGGGACGGCCCGCCGGAGACGGCGAGGTGGAGCTCAAGCTCTACAAGATCGACTGGCGCTGGTGGTGGGAGAGCGGCGAGCAGGGCCTCGCCGCCTGGGCCGAGTCGACGGTCCACACCCCGCTGGCCTCGGGGATCGTGGCGCTCGAGAACGGCGCCGGCACCTGGAGCTTCGAGATCAAGCAGCCGGACTGGGGCCGCTACCTCATCACCGCCGCCGACCGCGAGGGCGGCCACCGGACGGGCCAGGTCGTCTACGTCGACTGGCCGGGGTGGGCGGGGCGCGGGCGGCAAGGAGACGCCGGGCGCGAACGTCCTGAGCTTCGCCGCGGAGAAGGAGGAGTACGCGGTGGGCGAGACGGTGACGCTGGTCCTCCCCACCCCGCAGAAGGGGCGCGCCCTCGTGAGCCTCGAGACGGGCTCGTCGGTCCTGCGGACGGAGTGGGTCGAGGCCACCGGCACCGAGACGCGGTTCCGCTTCCGGGCCACCCCGGAGATGGCGCCCACCGTCTACGCCCACGTGACCCTGCTCCAGCCCCACGGCCAGACCGCCAACGACCTGCCCCTCCGCCTCTACGGGGTCACCCCGGTCAAGGTCCTCGATCCCGACGACCCGTCTCCAGCCCGTGGTGGAGTGCGCCGAGGTGCTTCACCCCCGAGAGCACGGCGACGGTGACCGTCCGCGAGGCCGCGGGACGGCCCATGACCTACACCCTGGCGGTGGTCGACGAGGGACTCCTCGGCCTCACCCGCTTCCAGACGCCGAATCCCTGGGACCACTTCTACGCCCGCGAGGCCCTCGGGGTGAAGACCTGGGACCTCTACGACCAGGTGGTGGGGGCCTGGGGCGGGGTCCTGGAGCGCATGCTCGCCATCGGCGGCGACGAGGAGGGCGTGCGCGCCGAGGCGCAGCGCGCCAACCGCTTCCCGCCCATGGTGCGCTTCCTCGGTCCCTTCCGCCTGAGCGCGGGCGGCACGGGGACCCACGAGGTGGACGTGCCGCAGTACGTGGGATCGGTGCGGGTGATGGTGGTGGCCGGGCGCGACGGCGCCTTCGGGGCCGCCGATCGCGAGGCCTTCGTGCGCCGGCCCCTCATGCTCCTGGCCACGCTGCCCCGCGTGCTGGGGCCGGAGGAGGAGGTCGCGCTGCCGGTGTCGGTGTTCGCCATGGAGCCCGGAGGTCCGGGACGTGGCGGTGACGGTCACGACCGCGGGGCCCCTGGAGGCGGTGGCGCCCGTCGCGGAAGACGCTCTCGCTTCGAGACCCCGGGCGACGACCTGGTGAGCTTCCGCCTCCGCACGACCCCGGGCCTCGGGATCGGCCGGGCCACGGTGGAGGCGACGTCGGGCTCCGAGCGCGCGGCGCAGACGATCGAGCTCGACGTACGGATGTCGACGCAGCGGGTGGTCGACGTCCTCGGGACGACGCTGGAGCCGGGCGCGACCTGGGCGCCCGCGGTGGCGCTTCCCGGTCTGCCCGGCACCAACGAGGTCACCCTCGAGGTCTCCCGCACGCCGCCCCTCGACCTGGGCCGGCGGCTCGGGTACCTGCTGCGCTATCCCCACGGCTGCGTCGAGCAGACGGTCTCCTCGGCCTTCCCCCAGCTCTTCCTGGGACGCTCCTCGAGCTCTCCCCGCAGCAGGAGGACAGCGTCGAGACGAACGTGAAGGCGGCCCTCGCAGCGGCTGCAGTCCTTCCAGACCTCGGACGGCGGCTTCGGCTACTGGCCCGGCGACGACGACCCCAGCGACTGGGTGACGAGCTACGCCGGCCACTTCGTCCTCGAGGCCCAGGCGGCCGGCTACCTGCCCCCGCCGGGGATGCTCGACCAGTGGACGCGGTTCCAGCGACGCCGGGCACGGGCCTGGGTGCCGGGACGGGGACGGGCGGAGCTCGTCCAGGCCTACCGCCTGTTCACCCTGGCGGTGGCCGGGGTCACCGGAGCTCGGGGCCATGAACCAGCTGCGCGAGCGGGAGAGCCTGCCCGTGACCGCGCGGTGGCGGCTGGCCGCCACCTACGAGCTGGCCGGGCAGCCGGAGGCGGCGGACGCCCTCGCCCGCCCCGGGCCGGTGACGGTCGAGCCGTACCGGGAGCTCGGCGGGACCTTCGGCTCCGACGTCCGCGACCGGGCGATGATCCTCGAGGCCCTCCTGATCCTGGGCCGGAGCGACTCGATCGGGCCCCTGGTGCAGGACCTCTCCCGGTCCCTCTCCGCGGACCGGTGGCTGAGCACGCAGGAGACGGCCTACGCGCTGCTCGCCCTCGCCCGCTCGGCCGGTGAGGGGCGGGCGGGGGACGAGACCGCGTTCTCGTACGCCTGGAGGATGGCCGACGCGGTGAGCGTCTCTTCCCCGAGCGCCTCTCGTCCAGCGCACCCTCGAGGCCGGGGCCGGCGGGCGCGCGACCCTCGTGGTCGAGAACCGGGGAGAGACGCCGCTGTATCCGCGTCTCGTCCTCTCCGGGCTGCCCCCGGTGGGCCGGGAGAGGGCGGCCTCGAACGGCCTGCGCCTCTCCGTCGCGTACCAGACCGCCGACGGGGACGCGCTCGATCCCGCGCGGCTCGACCAGGGGACGGACTTCAAGGCGATCGTGACCGTCACCAGCACCGGGGAGCGGGGCGACTACGAGCAGATCGCCCTCTCCCACGTCGTCCCCTCGGGCTGGGAGATCCACAACGAGCGCCTGGGGCCGGGGGGACGACCGGCGGCCGCCCGCTTCGACTACCAGGACATCCGGGACGACCGGGTGTACACCTACTTCGACCTGAAGGCGGGCGAGACGAAGACGGTCGAGATGCGTCTGAACGCGAGCTACCTCGGGCGCTTCTACCTGCCGCCGGTGTCCGTGGAGGCCATGTACGACGCGACGCTCAACGCCCGCGTCGTGGGCCGCTGGGTCGAGGTGGTGCAGGCGGGGAGCCGCTGATCCGGCGAGGCTCGACCATGAGCGCGTCGATGTGGCGGCGAGGGACTCGGGAGGGCGCGGGGCCGGCGTGGGCGGGCCGAGGGGCCCGTCTGGCCGGGGGTCTGCTCGCCGCCCTCTTCCTGGGCTGGGTGCTCGTCCCCGTCGTCCAGCTCGACGCGCCGCTCTCGACGGTGATCCTCGACCGCGAGGGCGAGCTCCTCGGGGCGACGATCGCCGCCGACGGGCAGTGGCGGTTCGGCGTGGCGGAGACGGTCCCGGAGAAGTTCGTGGCCGCGATCACCTGCTTCGAGGACCGGCGGTTCTTCCACCACCCCGGGGTCGACCCCCTCGCCCTCGCCCGGGCCCTCCGGCTCGAACCTCCGGCACGGACGCGTCGTGAGCGGCGGCTCGACGCTCACCATGCAGGTGGTGCGCCTCGCCCGACGCGGACGGCCGCGCACCTACGGGGAGAAGGTGGTCGAGGCGGTGCTGGCCGCTGCGCCTCTCGATGGCGCTCTCGAAGCAGCAGGTGCTCGCCCTCTACGCGGCCTACGCCCCGTTCGGGGGCAACACCGTGGGTCTCGACGCCGCGGCCTGGCGCTACTTCGGCCGGCCGCCGGCGCGGCTCTCCTGGGCCGAGACCGCCACCCTGGCCGTGCTGCCCAACGCCCCCTCGCTCATCCACCCGGGCCGGAACCGCGAACGCCTCCTGGGCAAGCGCAACCGTCTGCTCGACGACGCTCCGGGCGCGGGGGGCGATCGACGCGATGACCGCGGAGCTGGCCCAGCGGGAGCCCCTCCCGCCGGCCCCCGGGGCCGGTCCCGCGGCTCGCCCCCCACCTGCTCGAGCGGGTGCGGGCGGAGCGACGCGCGGCGTGGCGGACCGGGGACGGCAGCCCGTGGGTGCGGACCACCCTCTCGCGGGAGCGTGCAGGCCCGCGCGAGCGCGGTGCTGGCCCGCGCACCACCGGCGCCTCGCCGAGAGCGGGGTCCACAACGCCGCCGCGCTCGTGGCCGAGGTCGACACCGGACGGATCCTCGCCTACGTCGGCAACCTCTCCCGCTTCGACCTCCCCGACCAGGGCCACTGGGTCGACGTGGTCCCCGCACCCCGCAGCACCGGCAGCATCCTCAAGCCGCTCCTCTTCGCGGCGATGCTCGAGGCCGGGGAGATCCTGCCCGGGCAGCTCGTGCCCGACGTCCCCACCCGCCTCGGCTCCTTCCACCCCGAGAACTTCGACCGGACCTACGCGGGAGCGGTGCCCGCGGAGCGGGCCCTGGCCCGCTCCCTCAACGTGCCCGCGGTGCGGCTGCTCCGGTCCTACGGCACCGACCGCTTCACCGTGCTGCTCCGACGCCTCGGCCTGACCACCCTCGAGCAGCCCGGCGGCCACTACGGGCTGTCGCTCATCCTCGGCGGCGCCGAGGCCACCCTCTTCGACGTGACCGGGGTGTACGCGGGCCTGGCGCGCCTGCGTGACGCGAGCCGCGGCCGGGGAGCCGCTGTCCGGCGCGCTCCACCCGCTCACCTGGCTCCCGGAGCTGGCGGGGCACGGCGATGACCCTCCCCCTCTCGGTCCCGGCGCCGCCTGGCTCACCCTCCAGGCCATGCTGGAGGTGGAGCGGCCGGGCGACGAGTTCGCCTGGCGGGCGTTCTCGTCGTCGCGCAGGATCGCCTGGAAGACCGGCACCAGCTACGGCTTCCGCGACGCCTGGGCGGTGGGGGTCACGCCGCGGCACGTGGTGGGCGTCTGGGTGGGCAACGCCGACGGCGAGGGACGACCCGGGCTCACCGGCTACTCCGCGGCCGCCCCCGTCCTCTTCGACCTCTTCGACCTGCTGCCCGGGCGCGGCTGGTTCGCGGAGCCGGAGGACGTCCTCGCCGACATCGAGGTGTGCGCGCGGAGCGGCATGCGGCGGGGGCCGCACTGCGCGGAGGGGCGCTCCCGCGCTGGTCACGCGAGCGGGGCTGGAGACCCCGCCCTGCGCCTGGTGTCGCCTCGCCCACCTCGACGCCGCGCGCGAGTGGCAGGTGCACGGCGACTGCGAGCGCGTGGCCGCCATCCGGACCGTGCCCTGGTTCGTGCTGCCCCCGGCCATGGAGACCTACTACCGCCTCCAGCACGCCGACTACCGGCCCCTGCCCCCGCTGCGCCCCGACTGCCGCGCCGCAGTGGGCGGGGCGGGGACGGCCGCCCTGGCCTGCGTCTCCCCGAGGGAGGACGCGACCGTCTACGTCCCCGTGGAGATGGACGGCTCGCTCGGGCGCGTCGTGTTCGAGGCCGCCCACCGGGACCCGCGGACCCGGGTCTTCTGGCACCTCGACGGCGAGTACCAGGGGGAGACCCGGGACCTCCACCAGATGGCGCTGGCCCCCCTTCCCGGGCCGCACGTCCTGACCCTGGTGGACGAGAACGGCGAGTCGGTCGAGCGGCGCTTCCAGGCCTTGCGCCGGGCCACCGGCCCGAGGCCGAGGACGGCGTCCCGGCCGAGCGAGCGTCCGTAGCCCCGATTCAGGGCCGGCCTTCGAGCTTCTCCTGGAGCCAATCCACGAGCTTCCGCTTGTAGCCCGACCACTCCGGGTGTCCTTCCCAGCTCTCCATCCCGTGAGGCGCACCATCGAGGCGGTGCAGCTCGTGGTCCGCCCCCACCTCCTGGAGTCTCTCCGCGAACGCCACACCCTGCTCCCACAGCATCTCGTTCGTGCCGTGGATCAGGAGGATCGGGGGCATCGCCCGGTGCGCGTGGTAGAGCGGCGAGTAGCGGCGCAGCAGGGCACGGGACTCGTCGTCCAGAACGGTGCGGCCGAACAGCCGGACCAGGAGCGATCGCGGGGACGCGTCCCGGACCAGGGGCCCGAAGTCGTACACCCCGTAGAAGGAGACGGCGGCGGCCACCGTGCAGGGCTCCCGGTCGACGGGGTCGGCAGCGCCGGCCATCCCCTCGCACGGCTCCGTCGCGAGCTGGGCCACCATCTGGCCGCTCGCCGACTCCCCGAGCATCGCGAGGCGGCGGGGATCGACGCGGAAGGTGCTGGCCTGGTGGCGCACGTAGCGGATGGCCCGACGCAGGTCGTCGAGCTGCTGCGGGTGGTGGACATCGGGGGTCAAGCGGTAGTCGATCGAGAACCACGCGAACCCGGCGCGCGACAGGGGCTCGAGGATGGGCGTCAGGTAGGTGACCTTGTCTCCGGCCTCCCAGCCGCCGCCGTGGGCCAGGACCACACCCGGGAAGGGACCCTCCCCGGGGGGAACCCAGGCGTCGAGGCGGAGTGTGGCCGGTGTGCCCGGGGTGGCCTCGAAGGTGCGGTACACGATGTTCTTCCGCAGCCGTTCGTCTTCGTAGGGCTCGAACCGGGGCTCGTCCAGATCGAGTGCCGTCGACAGCCACTCGACGACCTCGCTCTTGTACCCCCAGTGCTCGGGGCGCCAGTTCTCCACGTCGTGGATGGCCCCGGGGACCTCGACCAGCCGCACCGGGACCCGGGCCCGCCCGAGGGCGTCGCCGTAGCGCCGTGCTTGCTCCAACGGGACGTCGGTGTCGGCCCCGCCGTGCACGATCAGGATCGGGGGCATGGCCGCCGTGACGTGCTCGAGCGGCGATGCCGAGGGGTGAGGGGCCTCGTACGTCCCCCCCAGGGAGGCGACCGCGCGCAGACCCGGAGGCCGCTCGGCGGCGAGCAGCGTGGCCAGCTGCGCTCCGAAGTCCTCGCCGAGAACGGCGAGACGATCGGGGTCGACGCGCAGCTCGGCCGCATGGTCCCTCACGAACGCGAAAGCCGCCCGCAGGTCCTCCAGGGCGGCCGGGAAGGGGTGCTCGGGGGCGAGACGGTAGTCGATGGAGAACCAGCTGAAGCCCGCGGGGGTCAGCATCTCCAGAAGCTGCCCGACGCGCGCGATGCGGCTGCCCGAGGTCCCTCCCCCGCCGTGCACCACGACGACCGCCGGGCGCTTCGTGCCGTCCTTCTGGAGATACGCGTCGAGCGCGAGCTCGACGCCCCCGACGCGGCGGTAGACGACGTCGCCGAGGACGCCGGGGACCAGGTAGTTCCCGTGCGGGTTGCGAGCGACGATCGCGGTCCACTCTGCGTCGACCCGGGGGGCCGCGTCGCCCTGGAGCCCGCCGAGGACGGTGAAGACGAGCGCCGGCACGAGCCGGCCCAGGCAGCGGTTCCTTCGCACAGTGGCGGTGAACGAGCCGGACGACGCCGCGGTCAACGTCACTCCCGTCCGAGCCAGCTCACACGGCCGGACACCGCCTCGAGACGATCCTCGAGAGAGGCGAGAGCGGACTCCGCCTCGCGCAGGCGGTCGCCCTCGCTGCGGACGAAGCGGGAGTAGGGGGCGATCGCCTCCTTGACCTTCTGCTGCGATCGGTCCCGCTCGCGCCCGAAGGCCGCGGTCAGGGAGGAGAGGAGCTTCTCGCGCAGGGCCGCCACCCTCGTGGCGAGCTCGGCGCGGGCCTTGCGTCGGCGGGCAGGCAGGATGAACAGACCCAGCACCGACAGGGTCCCCGCCGCCACGAGGCCGGTGACGTCCATCGCGGTCGTTGTGGCGAGCATCGTGACGAGGGTCCCGAGGCCCACCGCGGAAACCTGCAGGAGCGCGGTCTGGGCCACCGAGTCGCGGACGCTCTCCGCGAGCCGCCGGGCCTCGGCCGGGGCGTCGTAGGCGTCCACCGCTCGCTGGGCCTCGCTCCGCACCGCCTCCAGGAGCCTCTGGCGGTCGTACTCGAAGCGGTCGTCGACCCGGCCCACCATGCCCTCGGCGTGCGCGGCCTGGCGTCCGCCGAGGCGCTCCATGACGTCCTGCCACTGCCGCAGCTCGGCGCCGACCATCCAGTCCACCATGGCCTCGACGCGCTTCTCGACCTCCCGCGGGCAGGTCGGCCACCACCTGGGTCTCGAAGTCCTTGCGGAGGCGCTCCTTGCTCAGCAGCTCGTGGACGCGCATCAGGCGCAGCCGCTCCTCGAAGAAGGCGTGGCCGCGGCGCTCGAAGTCGAGGAGGACCTTCTCGACGTCCGAGAGACGGAGCAGGAAGTCCCGCTCCAGGTCGGCGGCGCGGGCGGCCAGGTCCGCCTCCACCGCCTCCAGGGTGTCGAGGTCGTCCTTGAGGACGGCCAAGCGTCCCTCGACGAGGGCCTTCGCCTCCGTCAGCACGCGCCGGCCGACGCCGAGGGGGTTCTCGAGCTTGAGCCGGAATCGCTCGGCCTCGTCGAGGGTGGCGGTGACCCGCGCCTCGAAGGCGGGGAACCCGCTCGCCTCGAGGGCGGCGTCGTCGCCGGCCAGTCGCGCGCGCAGGGCCCGGCGGGCCGAGACCGGGAAGACCTCCGGCGCGAAGCCGAGGGTGCGCTGGGCCTGCTCGCGCACGAAGTGCACGACGCGTTCGACGTCTTCGGGCGATTCCAGCAGGTCGACCTTGTTCACCACCACGACGACCTTCTTCCCCCAGGCCCGGATCGCCTCGAGGAAGCCCCGCTCGCTCTCGGTGAAGGGCCGGTCGGAGGAGGTGATGAAGAGGACGAGGTCCGCCCGCGGGACGAACTCGCGGGTGAGCTCCTCGTGCTCCCGCAGGACCGCGTTGGTGCCGGGGGTGTCCACGACCACGATGTCCCGCAGGACCTCGGCGGGGGCGGCGAGGCTCTCGAGGCCGGTCGCGGTCACCTCTCGCGTGGCCCGCTCCCCGTGGCGGAGCAGGCCGATGCGGGCGGTGGTGGGCGTGACCCCTTCCTCGAGCACCTCCTGCCCCAGCAGGGCGTTGATGAAGGCGCTCTTGCCGGAGTTGAACTCCCCCACCACGACCAGGAGGAAGGGCTCCTCGAGCTGCGCGATGGAGTCGGCCAGGGCCTGGCGCTGCTCCTCGGGGGCTCCGAGACGCACGAGCCAGTCGCGCAGCTCGGCCAGGAGCCGGCGTTCGTCGGCCAGGAGGGCGCGGCGGGTCTCGTCGAGGGGCGTGATCATCGGGCAGCCGCTCCGAGCTTAGTACGAAACCTCAGAACTTGTAGCCGAGGGAGAGGGAGACCTGGTAGTCGTCCTGGCTCGCCCCTCCGCTCGGAGGTCGGGAATCGTAGTTGTAGTAGCCCTTGACCACGATGTGGAAATCGCTGATGAGCTCCCGGTCGAACCGGGCGTCGACGTCCACGCGGTAGCGGCCCCAGTCGGTCAACCCGAGGATGAAGAATGTCTTCACCTCGATGTCGGTCTTGGGAAAGTCGTAGGAGAAGTTGGCCCAGTCCATGAGGACGAGCGCCTCGAGGTTGGTCACCGTCTCACCCTCGACGGGGACCTCGCGGTTGAGATACAGGCCCGTCGCGCCGGCCAGCTCGTTTCCCTGGCTCCGAACGAAGTACCGTCCATAGGCCCCGGTCAGCCCAGCGCGCAGATCGTAGCCGAGCTCGCGGTTCTGGAGGGCGGAGACCTGGCCCAGCACGAACTGCCGGTTCTGCCGGACGCGCGTGTAGGCGAAGGTGAGCGAGTTGCGCGTGGTGTCCTCGACGTCCTTCTGTCGCTGGATGTAGGAGCTGGCGGTGAGCTCGGCGACGAAGCTCCGGCGGGTGAACTTGACGCTGGCATCGGCGTTGAACTGGGCGAGCTGGCTGGACTTCGTGTAGCCGAAGCCGACGTCGACCGAGCCCGAGAGCCTCTTCCAGAAGCTGGACTCGATGTACATGAGGCGCACGACGGAAAAGAGCGGCACGGTCTCGAGCCCGGTGGCCGTCGCCACCTGGAGCCCCTTCTCGGGGATGGTTTCGAGGGGTCCGTAGAACAGGCGGCCGGCCAGGTCCTCCATCTCGAAGAGACCCCTGGCGCTCAATGCCGCGACCTTGTCCCACTCGATGTTGACCGTACCCATGTCGTCGGTCTTCACCTTCAGCTTGCCCCGTTGCAGGGACACGATCTCGCAGGTGATCTCGTTCCCGTTCTTGAGGATGACGAGGTCGGTCTTGGGCCGGGCGTGGGCGGGAGCGGCGAGCCCCGACAGGAGGAGCACGAGCGCGGCGGCGAGGGTCGGCGCCCCGCGTCGGCGGGCATCAGAGGCCATCGAGCCTGTTCTGGAAGGCAGGGCCAGCAACGATAGGGCGGCAGAGCGCGATCATGGTCGAGGAACGAGTCGAGTATACCCGCCCCGCGGTCGCGACTGTGGTAGTCTGCTCTCACGCCGACGCCCATGCTGGCCCCCTCCCCGAGTCTCCCGTCGTGATCGTGCAGGTGGTCCTCTTCCTCGTCGGCCTCGTGCTGCTCGTCGCCGGAGGCCACGCCCTCGTGAGCGGGGCCTCGGGGGTCGCCCGGAGGTTCGGGCTGTCGCCCCTCGTCATCGGGCTGACCGTCGTGGCCTGGGGAACGAGCGCCCCCGAGCTGGCGGTGAGCCTCGGGGCCGTCCTGCGCGGCCAGGGAGGGATGGCCCTCGGCAACGTGGTGGGCAGCAACATCATCAACATCCTGGGCGTGCTGGGAGCGGCGGCGGTGGTGACCCCGCTGGTGGTCTCACGACGGCTGATCTGGCGCGACGTACCGATCCTCGTGATCCTCTCGTTTGCCGTGTTCCTCCTGGGAGCGAACGGCCAGATCGGCCGGCTGGGCGGGGGGCTGCTCTTCACCGCCGGGCTGGTCTACACCGTGTACACGATCCGCGCGAGCCAGCGGTGGGACGATCCCAAGCTCGACGACGGACCGCGGTCGCCGACCGGCCTGCTTCGGGCCGTGCTGCTGGTGGCGGCCGGGATGGCGCTTCTCGTCCTGGGGGCCGGATGGATGGTGGAGGCGGCCAGCGCCTTCGCCCGTGCCCTCGGGGTGAGCGATCTCGTGGTGGGCCTGACCGTGGTGGCGGTGGGGACGTCTCTGCCGGAGGCGGCGGCCTCGGTGGTGGCCGCGGTGCGCGGGCAGCGGGACATGGCGGTGGGCAACGCCATCGGCTCGAACATCTTCAACATCGTCAACGTCCTCGGCCTCACTGCCCTGGTGGCCCCGGGAGGTGTGCCGGTCCCGGACCCGGCCCTGAGCTTCGATCTCCCGGTCATGATCGCGGTCGCGGTGGCCTGTCTGCCGATCTTCTTCGCCGGGCACCGGATCGCCCGCTGGGAGGGCGCGATCTTCCTCTCGTACTACGCGGTCTACCTCCTCTTTCTCGTGCTGCAGGCCGAGCGCCACGCCGCGCTCCCCGCGCTCAACCGGGCGATGATGTTCTTCGTGATCCCGCTGACCGTCGCGACCCTCGGCGTGGTCTTCGCGCGCGAGCTCCGGCGCCGCCGGGCCACCTGAGGCCTCTCGCGCAGGAAGGCTCAGGAGTCAGCCAGGGACTCGAGGAGCCGGCGGACCTCACCGGGTCCACCCAGCTGGAACCGGGCCTGCGAGGGGCCGCCGCCGACGCGGATCGTCCAGGCCTCGGGAGGCATCACCGCGAACAGGTCCTCGTCCGTCTGGTCGTCACCCACCGCGAGGCGGAAGTCCGGCACCGGTCCCGCCGCCTCGAGGCGACGCACGACCTCCCCCTTGCTCGCCCAGACGAACTTCACCTCCACCGACTTGTGGGCGCGGATGGCGAGCAGCTCGGTCTCGGCCAGGAGATCCTCGAGGCTGGCCACGAGCTCGTTGGCGAGCCACTCCCCGAACTCCGGGTCGGACATGCCGTAGTGCCACACGAGCGAGTACTCCTTGGCCTCGATGAAGCTGCCGGGCGTCCGGTCCACGTAGTGCTCGAGGACGGGCAGGACGTGCTCCCTCCAGTCCTCCGGGGGTGAAGGGCGGATCGCCGACCACTCCCGGTCCGTGGGAGAGCGGAGGACCGCCCCGTGCTCGGCGGCGAGCCAGAGGCTCTCGACGTCGCCAAACCAGCGCTCGAAGTCGATCCGCGAGCGGCCGGAGACGATGGCCACACGGTGGCGCCCCCCGCCGCCGAGGTGCTGCAGGAGGGAGACGAGGTCGGGGGGCGGGGTGGCCTCGCTGGGACGGGAGGCCAGGGGGACCAGCGTGCCGTCGTAGGCGAGGACGAGGACGCCATGGCGGCAGGCCCGGAAGGCGGCTGTCGCCTCCCCCAGGGGCAGCCGCGCCGGCACGCCCGCCTTGGATCGCAGGCGGGACCGGGCGGCCTCCCGCAGATCGCTGGTGAAGCGCTCGGCCCAGGCGAAGGCGTTGTTGCGTGTGACCCGCCGGTGGAGGGCGGCCATGCGCTCGCGGCGGTGCTCGGAGGGCAGGGCCAGGGCGTTCTCGACGGCGATCGCCGTCCGCTCCTCGTCGTAGGGGTTCACGATCACGGCCTCGCCCATCTCTGCGGCCGCCCCCGCGAACTCGCTGAGTACGAGCACGCCGTCGGCTCCCTTCTGGCAGGCGACGTACTCCTTGGCCACGAGGTTCATGCCGTCCCGCAGCGGCGTCACCCACCCGAGGTCGGAGGCCGCATAAAGGGCCACGAGGTCGGCGCGGGGCACGGCACGGCGGATGTAGACGACCGGCGTCCACTCGGGCGTGCCGAACTCGCCGTTGATCTCTCCGACGAGCCGGTCGACCTCCGCCTTGAGCTCGCGATAGCGGGGGATCCGCTCCCGGGACGGGACGGCGATCTGGACGAGGACGGCCTCGCCCCGGAGGTGGGGGGCGCGGGCGAGGAGCCGCCGATACGCCCGGAGGCGCTCGGGGATGCCCTTGGTGTAGTCGAGGCGGTCCACCGAGAGGAGGATGCGGCGCCCCTCGAATCGGCGGCGGAGCTTCTGGAGTGCAGTCCCCACCGCCCGGTCGCCCTCCAGAAGGCCCACGAACGACTCGGGGGCAATCCCGATGGGCCGGGCCTCGAGCTGCACGGCGCGGCCCCCGAGGAAGACCCGGTCCATGCTGCTGGAGAGGCCCAGGATCCTCAGGACGGAGGAGCGGAAGTGGGACAGGTGCCGGTGCGTCTGGAAGGCCGTGTAGTCGGCCCCGAGGACCCCGAGGAGGAGATCCTCCCGGCGCGGGAGGATCCGAAAGACCTCCGAGGCCGGAAACGGGATGTGGAGGAAGAAGCCGATCGCGACGTCGGGCACCGCCTCCCGGAGGAGACGGGGAAGCAGCATGAGGTGGTAGTCGTGCACCCACACGAGATCGCCGGGCCGCAGGCGCTCGACCACCGCGTCGCGGAAGCGTTGGTTGGCCTCGACGTAGGCCTCCCAGCTCCGCGGGGAGTACTCCAGGAACGAGGGAAACTGGTGGAACAGCGGCCACAGGGCCTGGTTGGGGTAGCCCTGGTAGAAGCGCGTGGCCAGGGAGCGGGGAAGATCGACGGCGACGAAGCCGCTCTCGCGCTCCCAGCGATCCAGGGCCGTCTGGCGCCCGAGATCGGCACGGTCGGGCCCTTCTCCCGGCCAGCCGAACCACAGCCCCCCGGTGCGCTCGATGACCGGCCCGAGGGCGGTGACGAGGCCCCCGGCGCTCGGCTCTCCGACCCACCCCTCGGCCGATCCCCGCAGGGTCAGGGGGAGCCGGTTCGAGACGACGACGAGACGCTGTTCGCTCACGGGCGTCAGCCATTATGGCCACAGGGCCAAGTGAGGCTCAAGCACCTGTCCGGAACGAACGCGGCTCAGGAGGGTTCGGCGGCGGGGGCGTTCGCGTCGCGACGGAGAGACCAGAGGAGCAGCGGCGGCGTGGCCATGGTGGTCGCCACGACCATGAAGACGGCGGCCGCGTAGGTCGACCCGCTCACCACCGGCTCTCCGGCAAGGGTGAGCTGGGCGCCGATGCCGGCGAAGATCAGGCCCACCTCGCCACGGGGCATCATCCCCAGGCCCACCGTCGTCCCGGAGACGCCGCGCGGGGTCCCGAGGGCGCACGCCCACTTCCCGATTATCGCGGCGAGGGTCAGCAGGAGGGCAAAGCCGATGACCCCGGGCTTCACGAAGTTCTCGACGTGGACCAGCATGCCCATCCGCACGAAGAAGACCGGCACGAGCAGCGCGGTCAGGGGACGCAGGCTCTCGTGCAGGGGGCGGTCCCCCCGCTTGATGTGGTCCTCGAAGTGGACGTCCTCGAGCACGAGGCCGGCGGCGAAGGCCCCCACGATCGGCGCCAGGCCGGCCTTCTGGGCCAGCCAGGCCAGGCCGAAGCAGACGCTGAGGGAGATGGCCTGCACGAGCCCGGTGGACTGGATGGCGAGGGCGTGGCGGAACAGCCGCGGCGAGACCGCGGAGCCGATGGCCACCGCCAGGACCAGGAAGCCCAGGGCCTTCGCCACGATCACCGCGATGCCCCCCGCTTCCAGGGTCACGCCGGTGGAGGCGGCCTCGATGACGCCGGTGATGATGGCGAGGACCACGAGGCCGAGGACGTCGTCGATCACCGCCGCGCCCAGGATGATGCGGGCGGACGGCCGACGGATCGCGCCCGCGTCCTGGAGCACCCGGGCGGTGATGCCCACCGAGGTGGCGGCCAGCATGGCCCCGAGGAAGGCGTGGGTCATCCACGACTCCCCGGGCATGAGCATCCAGCCGACACCGTAGCCCAGGGCCATGGGGGTCACCACCCCCAGCACCGCCACCACCGTCGCCGGCAGGCCCACCGCCAGCATCTCCTTGGGCGTGGACTCGAGGCCCACGTCGAAGAGGAGGAGGATGGCCCCGAGCTCGGCGAGCACCGCGAAGGTCTCGCTCGACTCGAGAGTCCCGACGCTCGGGCCGCCGACGAGGGCGAGGTTGCCGAGGAGGACCCCGACCAGCAGCTCGCCCAGAACCGCCGGCTGACCGAGCCGGGCAACGATCGCGCCCGCCAGCTTGGCCCCGGCGAGGACGAAGGCGAGCGCGAGGAGGATGCGCGCCTCCTCCGCATCGGCGCCGACAGAAGCGAGAAGGGCGGGCAAGGCCGTCATGAGAGAGCGCAGTCTAACATCGGCCGCGCCGTCCGCGCGGATGTGGTATAGGTGTGTCCGCAGCCCTGGAGGGTCCCCGCTCGGAGTGCCGTCCGCGAGGTGTCAGGAGACACGTGAGCGACTTCCACCAGTTCGGACCCGTGACCGCGATCCCGCGGCTCGTCTCCCGGGACCCGGAGGAGATGGAGCAGCGTCTCCAGGTGCTGGCCGAGCGCTTCCCGGTGACCCTGGTCCTCCCCATGGTCCCGGCGGAGATGGACCGTCCCGCCCTGAATCGGATCCTCGACGAGCTGTGCTCGGTGACCTGGGTGGACACGCTGCTGGTCTCCCTGAACCGGGCGAACCTCGAGGAGTACCGGCGGGCGCTCGAGTACTTCGGGCGATACCCGAGACGCAAGGTCGTCCTCTGGTGCGAGTCGCCGGCGGTGTCCGCCTTCGTGGCGGACATGGCCGCGGCCGGCCTCTACACCGGGGAGCCCGGCAAGGGACGGGCCTGCTGGCTGGCCATCGGCCACGTCCTCGCCGAGGACCGCTCCGCCTACATCGCCTTCCAGGATGCCGACGTCGTCAACTACACGCGGTGGATGCTGGGACGTCTCGTGCTCCCCGCCCTCGAGCCCACCGTGGACTTCGACTTCGTGAAGGCCTACTACGCGCGCGTCTCCGACCGTCTTCACGGCCGCGTGACGCGTCTCCTGCTGACCCCGCTCCTGGCCGCCTTCACGCGGCTCATCGGGAAGGACCCGTACATCGGCTACCTCGCCTCGTTCAGGTACGCCCTGTCCGGGGAGTTCACCATCAAGTGCGACCTCGCGGAGAAGATGAGGCTGCCCTGTGACTGGGGCCTGGAGATCGTGACCCTCTTCGAGGCCCTGAGGCACCGGGCCCCCCGTCGGCTCTGCCAGGTGGAGATCGCCGATCGCTACGACCACAAGCACCAGGAGCTGTCCAGCCAGGACCCGACCCAGGGGCTCAATCGCATGGCGCGAGACGTCATCAAGCACCTCCTGCGAACGCTCGCCGCCGCCGGGGTGAACCTCTCCCCCGGGCTGCTGATGAGCCTGCTCGCCGCCTACCAGCGCGACGCGGAGGACGCGGTGACCGACAGCTACGCGGTCTCGGTCGTCAACCACCTGAAGTACGACCGCCACGCGGAGGAGCAGAGCGTCCACGTCTTCACCGAGGCCCTCCGGGCCTCCATCGACGAGTTCCTGGTCGACCCCCTCGGTCCGCCGCTCGTGCCCAACTGGACCCGCGTGTGGGCGGGGATCCCGGACGCGGGGGCACGGCTGCTCGCCGCCGTGGAGCGCGGAGAGGCGCCGGCGCTCCGATCACGGCGGTGAGCCCGCAGGATGACTGCAGGCTGGTCGTCACCGACCTCGACGGAACGCTGCTCGACGAGGACACCTACGACCTGGCCCCGGCGCGGCCCGGGATCGACGCCCTGCGGGCGCGTCGACTCGACCTGGTGCTCTGCAGCAGCAAGACCCGGGCGGAGATGGAGCCCCTGGCCGAGGAGCTCGGCTTCGCCGCGCTCCTCATCGTCGAGAACGGCGGGGCCCTCGTCCTCCCGGCGGGGCTGCTCCCCTCCCTGCCCCCGGAGGGCCGGGCAGACGGCGCGCAGCTCGTGGTACCCCTCGGGACCCCCCGGGCCACCCTCGTCGCGGCCCTGCCCGAGATCGCCGGAGAGGCCGGGGTCGCCGTGCGCGGTTTCGCGACGATGACGGCCGAGGAGGTGGCCGCGCTCACCGGGCTGGGGCGGTTCGCGGCCGCCCGCGCCCTCCGGCGGGAGTGGGACGAGCCCTTCGTGGGGGAGGGGGAGGCGGACGCCGGTGCCGACGCGCGCCTCCAGGAGGCCGCCCGCCGGCGGGGGCTGAGAGTCACGCGCGGGGGCCGGTTCCGCCACCTGACCGGGCCGAGCGACAAGGGCCGGGCGGTCCGGGCCATGATGCGCCTGCTGCCGCACGACCCTCACGGCCGCACCGTCGGCCTCGGCGACGCGGCCAACGATCTCTCCATGCTGCAGGCGGTGGACCGCCCCGTCGTGATGCCCCGGAAAGACGGCACGATCGACGCGGCCCTCGCCTCGGCGCTCCCCGGGGCGGAGAGGGCGCCGGGGCCCGGACCGGCCGGCTGGGCGGCAGCCGTGCTCGCCGTCCTCGCCGGCGACCGTCTCCCACGGTTGGCTCCATGAGGAAGGACGTCCCCCTCGCGCCGCAGGTGGAGGAGCGGCTCCGGGACCTCGGGAGCGTCGAGCTGCTCGTCGGCATCCCGAGCTACAACAACGCGGACACGATCGCCCACGTGGTGCGCGCGGCCGCGGCGGGGCTCGCCAAGTACTTCCCCGACCGCCGCTCGGCCATCGTGAACTCCGACGGGGGCTCCACCGACGGCACCGCGGCGGTGGTGGCGCAGACGGAGCTGGCCTCGCCGAGCGCGATCCTCGTCTCGCACCCGGTGAGCCCGGTCCACAAGATCCTGACGCCCTACCACGGGATCCCGGGGAAGGGCAGCGCCTTCCGCACCGTCTTCGCCATCGCCGACCGGCTGCAGGCCAGGGCCTGCGCGGTCGTGGATTCCGACCTGCGCAGCATCACCCCGGAGTGGTTCGAGCTGCTGCTGGGGCCGATCGTGACACGGGGGTTCGACTACGTGGCCCCCATGTACCTGCGCCACAAGTTCGACGGCACGATCACGAACTCCATCGTCTACCCCCTCACCCGTGCCCTCTACGGACGGGAGGTGCGGCAGCCGATCGGGGGGGAGTTCGGCTTCTCCGGCCGCCTCGCCTCCCACTACCTGGGCAAGCCGGTCTGGGAGAGCGACGTCGCCCGCTTCGGGATCGACATCTGGATGACCACCACCGCCATCGCCGACGGCTTCGAGGTCTGCGAGAGCTTCCTCGGGGCGAAGATCCACGACCCCAAGGACCCCGGAGCCGATCTCGCCGCCATGCTCGTCCAGGTGGTGTCCGCGGTCTTCGACCTGATGGAGACCTACGAGGACCGTTGGAAGGAGGTGGAGGGAGCCGAGGACGTTCCACTCTTCGGATTCCCCCACGGTGTCGGCCTGGAGCCGGTGCGAGTCAACCTCGGGCGCATGGTGGGGATCTTCCGCCAGGGCGTCCGTGACCTGCGAGAGGTCTGGGCGCGGGCCCTCGAGGAGTCGACCCTCGCCGAGGTCGCCGGACTGGCCCGCCTCAGCGAGGAGACCTTCCGGTTCCCGGATCCACTCTGGGTGCGCGTCGTCTACGACTTCGCCGTTGCCTACCGACGCCGGACCCTGAACCGCGAGCAGCTGCTGCGATCGCTGGTGCCGCTCTACCTGGGCCGCACCGCCTCGTTCGTCGCCGGGAACATGGACAGCGGGGCGGAGGACGTGGAGAAGGCGATCCGGAGCCTGGCCGACGAGTTCGTACGGGAGAAGGACTACCTGCGCGAGCGCTGGAAGTGAACGCGAGGAGGTCGCCATGAAGGAAGTCTTCGACGAGGTCATCCGCACGACGCTCGTGGAGGTCGGCGCGCGCTTCCGGGACTTCGTGCCCAACCTGCTCGCGGCCCTCGCCCTGCTGGCCGTCGGAATCCTGGCCGCGGTGGCGATCCGCTACGTGCTGGGACTCGTGGCGCGGTGGCTCGCCTTCGACCGCTTCTCGGAGCGGATGGGCATCACCACCGTGCTCCACAAGGGGGGCATCCGGGCCGCACCCTCGCGGGTCCTGGCCCTGACCCTGGCCTGGCTCGTCCTCGCCGTCTTCGTCCTCCTGGCGGTGGCGGCCCTGGACCTCTCGGCGGCGGTGAACCTGGTCAACGAGGGATTCGCCTACCTGCCGAACCTCCTGGTGGCCGGGGCCCTCCTGCTGCTGGGCAGCCTCCTCGCCGGCTTCGTCCGCCGCAGCGTCCTGATCGCGGCCGTCAACTCGGGGGTGCCCTCGGCTCGCCTCCTCGCCGGCGTGGCCCAGGTGGGCCTCCTCGTCCTCTTCGCGGCCATGGCCCTCGAGCACCTCGGCCTCGGACGGCAGGTGATCCTGAACTCCTTCACCATCCTGTTCGGCGGGGTCGTCCTCGCCCTCGCCCTCGCCTTCGGCCTCGCCGGACGCGACATGGCCCGGGAGTCCCTGGAGAGGATGCGCTCCCGCAGGCCCGAGCACGACGAGCTGAAGCACCTCTAGAGAGAGACCGAGCCGGGCCCGTCCGGTCGCGGCGCCGGTGCTAGAATCCGCCGACCGGCCCTTCCCGACCGGCGAGGAGATCCCATGGCGGACAGCGACATCCGGATTGGCGTCCTGCGCGGGCGCGAGAACTCGTTTCCCGACGCCTTCATCGAGAAGGTGAACCGGAAGGGCCGGGGGGTGAGCGCGGAGTACGTCCAGCTCGGCGGCACCAAGCTCAACGAGGACGTCCCCTACCGCGTGGTGATCGACCGGATGAGCCACGAGGTGCCCTACTACGAGGTCTACCTCAAGATGACGGCCCTGCAGGGGACCTATTGCATCAACAACACCTTCTGGCGTAGCGCCGACGACAAGTTCTTCGGCTACGCGGTCGCGGAGAAGCTGGGGATCGGGGCGCCGAAGACGGTTGTCCTTCCGAACAAGTCGTACGTGGAGGACGTGACCGCCCAGAGCCTGCGCAACCTCTGGCCGGTGGACTTCGCGGGGCTTCTCGACTACGTGGGAACGCCCTGCATCATGAAGCCCGCCTTCGGCGGGGGCTGGAAGAACGTCCACAAGGTCCACTCCATCGACGAGCTGATGCAGCAGTACGACGCCTCCGGGACCCTCACCCTGATGCTGCAGGAGTTCATCTCGTGGGACACCTTCATCCGGGTTCCCACCGTGGGGCGGAAGTGGGCGCGGGCCATCCGCTACGACCCCGCCCCGCTCGCCCAGGGCGGCTACGACCAGGACTACGATGCCCTGCCTTCGCCGCTACGGGACGAGGCCGAGGAGCTGAGCCTCCGGTTCAACCAGGCGCTGGGCTACGACATGAACGCCCTGGAGTTCGCGGTGAAGGACGGCCGCTTCTACGGGATCGACCTCACGAACTACACGCCCGACTTCGACCAGCGCAGCCTCAAGGACGCCCACTTCCCGTGGGTCGTCGAGAAGATGGCGGACCTCGCGGTGGACAGGGCCCTGTCCGACGAGCCCACCCCGGAGCCCCCGGACTTCAAGTCGCTGATGCTGCGCTGAGGCGAGGCGCGCCCTAGAGCAGAGCGACGACGGCGAGGCCGACGAGGAGCAGGAGGGTCGTCGAGACCAGGGCCCGCCGGCGCAGCCCGGCGTTCGCCAGCACCACGATCATCCCGCACTTGACCGCCGTGTTCGTGAGGGAGGCCACGACGATGGCCCCGATTCCGGTGCCCGGGTCGGCCCCTCCATCGCGCACGAGGCCGGCCATGGAGAGCGCGATGGGGTCCACGTCGGCGAGCCCGGCGAGGGCGGCGACCACGTAGTAGCCCCGCCCCGGGAAGTGCTGCTGGGTGAGCTTCACCGCGAGGAGGACGACTGCGAACAGGAGGGCGAACTTGAACGCTGCGGAGAGGCTGAAGGGGTTGCGGAGCGGGATCTCCCCGGTGACCGCGGCCTGCCGTGTCCGGGAGCGAGCCGCGAACCATCCGGCGAGGGCGAGGGTCACCAGACCCATCGCCCCCATGGGCAGGAGGAGTGGGCCCACGAGGGGCGCGTGGACCACAGCGACCTCGACGATCACCCGCAGGAACATGATTCCCCAGGCGAGCAGAAGGCCGGAGGCGAGGGCGTCGTCCGAGTCTTCGCCCTTCTCCCCCCTCAGCCGGGCGAAGGTCAGGGTGACCGCGGTCGAGGACACGAGCCCGCCGGCGAGCCCGGTCACCGCGGCACCCCGCTCCGGGCCGAGGGCGCGCGTCGCCACGTAGCCGATGAGGGAGAGCCCGGCGATCAGGATGACGAGCAGCCAGAACGAGTGGGGCTCGATCGCCCCCCAGGGGTCGACGGCCTCGCGGGGCAGGAGGGGCAGGACGATGAACGTCGCGGCGAGGAGCTTGACCCCCGCCTCGATGTCGTCGGCCCCGAGCTTGTCCACCAGGTCGTGCAGGGACTGCTTGTAGGCCAGCGCGGCGGAGACGGCGACGCCCAGGGCGAGGGCGACCTCGACCTGCCCGGCGATGCAGGCCCCGCCGAGCAGGTACACGGTGAGCGCCGCCACCTCGGTGGTGAGGCCGAGGGATCGCGGCTTGACCCGCGCCTGGGCCAGGTAGCCGGCCACGGCCAGGGCGGCGACGCCCAGAAGAGGCACCGCGAACACCCAGCCACTCCCGAGGCGTTCCGACAGCCACGCCGCCACCGCGCCGGTCAGGGCGAAGAGGATGAAGGTGCGGACTCCGCCGATGCCGAGGTCGTCCGACGCGCTCTTCTTCTTCTCGCGCTCGATGCCGACGAGGGCGCCGATCAGGAAGGCGGCGGCGAATCCCCACACGAGATGTGCGTTCGGGCCGCCTGGCAACACGGGGGGAGTCTAGTCCCGATCGTCGCTCCCGCCAAGGTCGGCGCCGCGCTCAGGGTACGGCGGGAACGGGGATGACGCAGACCGGGCTCGGGACCGCGATCGCCGGGGCCGCCACCGCCGGCACCCCGCTCTCGGGGTCGAGGCGGAAGGGCACGATGGAGTCGGAGCGCTGGTTGGCGGCGAGGAGCCAGCGGCCGTTCGGGTGGATCGAGAAGTGCCGGGGCCAGTGACCGCCGGTGGGGACGTGGTCCACCGGGGTCAATCGACCGGAAGCGGGGTCCACCGCGAAGACCGCCAGGCTGTCGTGACCACGGTTCGAGCCGTAGAGAAAGCGGCCGTCCGGAGACAGGGCGATCTCCGCGGGCCAGCTCTCGCCCTCGAAGTCGGGGGGGAGGGTCGTGACCGTCTGCACCGCCTCGAGGCCCCCGCTGGACGAGTCATAGCGGAGGACGGTGACCGTGGAGTCGAGCTCGTTGATCGAGTACAGGTGCTCCCCGGACGGGCCGAAGACCACGTGACGCGGCCCCGCCCCGGGCTCCAGGGCCACGGACGCAGGGTCGCCCGGTATGAGCGCGCCGCCCGCCGCGTCGAGGTCGTAGACGAAGACCCGGTCCGCCCCCAGGTCGGCCACGAAGGCCCGCCGCTCGGCCCCGTCGAGGGCGATGCCGTGGGCGTGGGGACCTTCCTGTCGGGTCCGGTTCGGCCCGGTGCCCGTGTGTGAGTGAACGGAGGATGGCTCCCCCAGACGGCCGTCCTCGGCGACGGGCAGGACGGCCACGGTGCCGCTGCCGTAGTTGGCGACGAGAACGCTCCGGCCGCTCCCATCGACGACCAGGTGGCAGGGGCCAGCACCCATCGACGGCTGCTGGTTGAGCAGCGTCAGGTCGCCGTTCGCCGCATCGATGGCGAAGGCGCTCACCGCGCCCGTCCTCTCTCCCCGGAACTCGCCCGTCTCCCCCACGGCGTAGAGGAATCGCCCGCCGGGATGGAGGGCCAGGAAGGACGGGTTCTCCGCCTCCGCAGCGAGCACCGGCGGGCTGGTCGCACCGGAGGCGGGATCGAGGGTGAAGCGGTAGATCCCCCGGCTCTCCCCGTCGGTGTAGGTGCCGACGTAGAAGGCGAGGGGGGCGGCGGACGCGGTTGGCTCTTCGGTCAAGGCCGGCTCCTCTCGGGTGCAGGCGGCCAGGGCTCCAAGGAGGACGGCGAGAACGATCGGGCGGTTGATGGGCACTACGGGGTTCCTCCAGGAGGAGCGGTCACCGGCCCCGCTGCGGCGACCCTACTCCAGGGTGGCTTGAAGGACCTTCGCCGTCTGCTCCTCGCGGAAGGCCCGGAGCTTGTCCTTGAGGTCGGGGCGCTTGTTGGCAAGGATGGCCACCGCCAGCAGGGCCGCGTTCTTGGCTCCCGGCGTGCCGATGGCCAGAGTCCCCACCGGTATGCCGCCGGGCATCTGGACGGTGGAGAGGAGCGAGTCGAGCCCCTTCAGCGAGGCGCTCTCCATCGGCACCCCGAGGACCGGCAGCAGGGTGTGGGCGGCCACGACCCCGGCGAGGTGGGCCGCCCCGCCGGCGGCGGCGATCAGCACCTCGATGCCGCGGGCCTCGGCGGCGCCCACGTACTCCACGGTGGCCCCGGGGGTCCGGTGAGCCGAGAGGACACGGCATTCGTGAGGGACCTGGAAGCGGGCGAGGATGTCCCTCGCGCTCTTCATCGTGTCCCAGTCCGACGTGCTGCCCATGACGACACCCACGAGGGGCGAGTCGCTCTTCATCTGGACCCTCGCTCAGTTCTTTCGCTTCTTGCCATTCTTGCCCTTCTTCGGCCGGCCCCATGGCTCGAGAGGAGGCCGCAGTTCCGGCGGGAGGAAGCGCTTCTGGACCTTCTTGTAGACCTTCTTCTTGTTCTTCCGGAGCCAATCGAGGAACTCCGACGGCTGATGGAAGGTGAGAGCGGTGTGCTCGTGGTCGTTCACCTCACAGGTCCTGCTGTCGAACCCCCGGCAGATGTGAGGGCGCTGCTCGTAGATGCGGCAGAGGAGATCGTCCCCCAGGTTGTCGCAGCGAGACTCGAAGTGCAAGGACCAGTCCTCGTTACCGTCGACGTAGATGTAGACGTTGGGATGGTAGAGGTACCAGAGTATGTCGCTGGCGTCCCGGGCCTTCCTGGGACCGTCGATCTCCACCCCGACGTAGGTACAGCACTTGCCGCACTCGGTGCACTCTACGGGCTCGGGCCTCTCCTGCAGCACCGGCAGCGGGATTCGGTTCACGCTCTGCTCCTTGGTCGGCTTCGTGAGTGTGGCACGCCGCGGCCGGTCGGACCGCCGCGAAGGACGCCAGAATAGCACCTCGGGGCGGGCCGGCCGCGGGTTGACCGTCTCCGGCGCGCTGGTTCTAATAGACGGATCGCTTCCCAGCCTGGAAGAGGATCGTGTGGCCCCGCGCCACGGAGGGACGTGCGCCAATGAACAAGAGACGGGCCTGCATCACCGCCCTCGGGACCTTCGTCCCGGAGAAGGTGCTCACCAACGCCGACCTCGAGAAGGTCGTCGACACCTCGGACGAGTGGATCCGCACCCGCACCGGCATCGAGCGGCGGCACGTGGTGGCGCCGGGGACGCCGACGAGCGCGATCGCGGTCCCCGCCGCTCGCGAGGCCCTGCGCCGGCGGGGCATCGGCGCCAGGGACCTGGATCTCATCATCGTGGCCACCGTCACCCCGGACATGGCTCTTCCCGGCGACGGCCTGCATCGTGCAGGACGAGCTCGGGGCCTCGCGCGCCTGGGGCTTCGACGTGTCCGCCGCCTGCTCGGGCTTCGTCTACGCGCTGACCACGGGCGCGCAGTTCATCGAGAGCGGGGCCCACCGCCGGGTCCTGGTGATCGGGGCCGACGTGATGACCGCGATCCTGGACTACGAGGACCGCTCCACCTGCGTGCTGTTCGGCGACGGTGCGGGGGCGGTGCTCCTCGAGCCCGGCCAGGACGAGACGGGGATTCTCGACTTCAGCCACGAGGTCGACGGCTCCGGCGCCAGCTACCTCCACATGCCCGGCGGCGGCAGCCTGCACCCGGCCACCCGGGAGACGGTCGACGCCAGAATGCACTTCATCAAGCAGCAGGGACAGCACGTCTTCAAGTACGCAGTGCGCAAGTTCGCGGAATCCGCGGAGAAGCTGCTCCTCCGCAATGACTTCACCGGGACCGACGTGGACCTCTTCGTGGCCCATCAGGCGAACATCCGGATCATCGAGGCCGCCCAGCATCGGATGGGGCTCCCCGACGCCAAGGTCGTGAAGAACATCCACGAGTATGGCAACACCACCGCCGCCACCATCCCCCTCGCTCTCGGGACCGCCCTCGACGAGAAGAAGCTCCGCCGGGAGGACCTCGTCCTCCTCACCGCAGTCGGGGCGGGGTTCACGGTGGGGTCGGTGCTGCTGCGTTGGTCCGGGGTGTCCTGGGACTAGCCTGGCCTAGTCCCCCTCGACGAACTCGTGCTCGGCGAGGCGAACGGTGAGCACCGGGCAGGGGGCCCGGCGCACGACCCGCTCCGTGGTCGACCCGAACAGCGCCTGGTCGAGCATGCCCTTGCCGTGGGTGCCGAGGACGATCATGTCCACCTGGGTCTCCCGGGCGAAGCGGACGATCTCGGCCGAGGGCTTCCCCTGGATCACCTGCTCGACGACGGCGATGTCCCTCTCCCGCGCCTCCGCCCCGAGCTTGGCGAGCTCGGCCTTGGCGTAGCCGGAGATCTCCTGGAAGACCTCGGCCATGGGCACCGGGAAAAGGTCGCTGGCGTAGCCCACGGTGAGGTTCTCCACCACGTGGAGGAGGGTGAGCTCGGCCTCGTACTCACGGGCGAAGGAGATTCCATAGGTGAGCGCATGGCGAGCGCTCTCCGAGAAATCGGTGGGGACCAGCACCTTCTTGAGCTTGATCACGTCCCACCTCCGGGGAGCTGACGACGTGATTCTAGCCCCGGGACACGCCCGGGGTGAAGCAGTGATCCGGAGCTCGTAGGAGCTCGTGCCGGAGATTGACGCCGTCCAGGGGGGGCTCTATGCTTCGAGAAGCAGGCCCGTTCACCCCCGCGAGAGGTCCTCGACGCCGATGAGACGTGACACCGTCGTGTTCGCCCTGGCCGGAATCGTCTTCGGCTTCGTCGTCGGCTACATGAGCGCGGGCTGGGGAGAACGACCCGCGGCAGTCCCGCCGGCGGCGCCCGCCGGGACCGGCGCGGCCTCCACCGTCCCCGCCGCCCCGGGACCGCAGCCGGCGGCCCTCGACCCCAACGAGGCCCAGGCGCTCGAGGACCTCGCCAAGAGGGACCCTGCCGACGTCGCCGTGCGCGTGGAGCTCGGCAACCTCTACATGGACCACGAGCGGTGGGACGAAGCCGTCCGCTGGTACCGGGAGGCGCTCGGATTGAGGCCGGACCTCTCCGACGTCCGGACCGACCTCGGAGCGTGCCTCGTCCACTCCGGCCGTCCGGCGGAGGGTCTCGTCGAGTTCGAATCGGTGCTCGCGCAGGAGAGCGACCACCGCAACGCGCTCTACAACAAGGGGATCGCCCTCACGCAGCTCGGGCGGGCGGACGAGGCGATCGCGGCCTGGGAAGAGGTCTTGCGCCTCCACCCCAACGACCCTCAGCTGAGGGGCCTGCAAGGGCAGATCGACGCCCTCCGGGCCGCCTCCGCCGGGACCTGATCCGTGCTCCGGGGCGTCCTCTACGTCGTCTACTTCCTCGTCATCCTGTACTGCGTCCGGCTCGTCTCCCGTTCGCTGGGCCGGCTCTTCGGCCCGGGGGACGGCGTCCGCCGCTCCGGGAGCGCTCCGCGCCCCCGCTCCCGCCCGGCCGAGGACCTGGTCCACGACCGGATCTGCAACACCCACGTGCCGCGGTCCCGCGCCCTCACCGCGAAGGTCGGGGACCGGGAGGAGCACTTCTGCTCCGAGGCCTGCCGCGACCGGGCACGGGCTGCGGTACCCCGGGCCTCGTGAGGCGCGCGGGGGCCTGACCCCACCCGCGGGGGCGTCATGCCATCCCCCGACCGCCGTCGGCGGACGCGCTCGATCCTCCACGTCGACATGGACGCCTTCTTCGCCGCGGTGGAGCAGCGCGACCGGCCCGACCTGCAGGGGCGACCGGTCATCATCGGGGCGGACCCGAAGGGCGGGCGCGGAAGGGGCGTCGTCTCCACCGCGTCCTACGAGGCCCGTCGCTTCGGAGTCGGGAGCGCCATGCCCATCTCCCAGGCCTGGCGAGCGTGCCCCCAGGGCGTCTACCTCCCCCCGGACATGGAACGCTACGCCTACGAGTCCGAGCGGGTCATGGACATCCTGCGTCGCGCAACCGACCTGGTGGAGCCGGTCTCGATCGACGAGGCCTTCCTCGACGTCACCGCCTCCGCGCGCGCCCTCGGCCCCGGCGAGGTGGTGGCACGACGGCTCAAGGAGGAGATCCGGGACGAGACGGGCCTGACCGCCTCGGTGGGCGTCGCGACCTCGAAGCTGGTGGCCAAGGTCGCCTCGGACATGCGCAAGCCCGACGGTCTGGTCCTGGTGGCGGCCGGGGATGAGGCCTCCTTCCTCGCCCCTCTGCCCGTCCGGCGGCTTTGGGGAGTGGGGCCGAAGATGGAGGAGACGCTCGCGAAGCTGGGAGTGGTGACCATCGGCGACCTCGCCGCGCTGGACCCGGCGCGCCTCGAACGCCCGCTGGGCACGCACGGCCACGACCTGCAGCTCCTCGCCCGGGGCATCGACGAGCGAGAGGTGATCGCCGGCTCGCCGGGGGCCAAGAGCATCGGGCAGGAGCACACCTTCGACCACGACACCGCCGATGGCGACCGCCTCCGGGCCATGCTGCTCTCCCTCGCCGACGGCGTGGCTCGAAGGCTGCGCCAGCACGGGCTCAAGGCCCGCACCCTGACCCTGAAGTACCGCGACGAGACCTTCCGCACGAGGACGCACGCTCGCACCCTCGTTGCCGGCGTGGACTCGGGGGACGAGATCTTCGAGGCGGTCCGGGGTCTCTTCGCCGAGGTCCACCGGGGACGGCGGGTCCGGCTGCTGGGGATCTACAGCTCGCACTTCGGGCCGGACTCCCCCCAGCTCGAGCTCTTCCCCGAGGACGACACCCCATCGCCGGCGGACCGCCTGCGCGACGAGGTGGCTCAGCGATTCGGCCGGGGCGCCCTCACCCGGGCCAGCCTCCTCGGACACCCTGAGCGGCGCAACCCGTCGGACCGCCCGCAGGAGTAGCGGGCGACCCGCTCGTTCTCACCTCGATCCAGCGATCGACGATCTAGGCGTACAGCGAGTCGATGATCTCGGCGTACTTGTCGTGGATGACACGGCGTTTCAGCTTCATGGTGGGGGTCAGCTCGTCTCCTTCGGTCGTCAGCTCTCTCGGCAGGAGCGCGAACCTCTTGATCTGCTCGTAGCGAGCGAGATCGCGGTTGATCCCCTCGATCTGCTTCTCGACCCAGGCCCTGAAGACCGGGCAGCGGGCCGCCTCCGCCGGTGAGCGGGCCGGGCTGCCGGCCGCTTCCGCCTCCGCCGCCACCCTCGTCGGGTCGACAGCGAGGAGAGCCGCCACGTAGGGTCGGCGGTCGCCGATGGCGACGGCCTGGGAGACGGCGCTGATCTGCTTCAGCTTGCCCTCGAGGAACTGGGGGGCGATGTTCTTGCCCCCGGCGGTGATGAGGAGCTCCTTCTTGCGGTCGGTGATCCGCACGAAACCCTCGGCGTCGATCTCGGCGACGTCACCGCTGTGGAGCCACCCTTCGGCGTCGATGGTCTCCCGGGTGTCCTCCTCGTTCTTGAAGTAGCCCTTGAAGACGTGGGGGCCGCGGACGAGAAGCTCGCCGTCGGCCGCGATCTTCATCTCCGTCCCGGGGAGGGGCCGACCGGAGCGTCCCGTCCGGTACGAGGAGGGGTGGGAGATCGTGGCCGGTCCGGTGAGCTCACTCATCCCCCAGATGTCCAGGATCGGAATGCCGAGGCTCAGGAAGAACTCCTGTGTCTCCAGGGCCAGTGGTGCCGCCGAGGCTACTGCGAAGCGGGTTTCCGTCATCCCCAGCTTCTCGCGGACCTTCGAGAAGACGAGGCGGTCGGCGAGGGGGTAGGTCCAGGGACGGGCCCGGCCCTGCTGGTCCGCGTAGCCCCCTTCCCGGCCGACCTTCCTCGCCCAGGCCGCGATCTTCTTCTTGAGCGGGGGGTTCTGGGCCCCGGCGGCCTCGATACCGGCCTGGATCTTCTCCCAGACCCGTGGCACACCGAGGAAGACGTGGGGGCGCACCTCCCGCAGGTTGTCGCCCAGCTTCTCGACGCTCTCCGCGAAGTGCACGCAGGCCCCGGTGGCCATCGAGATGTAGAGCGAGGCCACCTGCTCCGCGATGTGGGAGAGGGGCAGGTAGCTGATGAGCCGGTCCTCCACGGTGACGTCGAGCAGCTCCACGATCTTCTCGGCGATCCAGGAGATGTTGCGGTGCGTGAGCATCACCGCCTTGGGGGCGCCCGTGGTCCCCGAGGTGTAGATGAGGGTGCAGACGTCGTCGGGGCCGGCGGCGGAGATGCGACGGTCGATCTCCTCCTCCCCCACCGAGGTCCCGCGCTCCAGGAGCTGGGCCCACGAGAGGACACCCTCGCCCGAAGGCTCGCCCTCCATGAGCACGATGGCCCGCAGGAGAGGGAGCCGGTCGCGCACGGCGAGGAACCGCTCGAGGTACTCCTGGTTCTCCACGACAGCCACCGCCGCCTCGGCATGATCGGCGATGTAGTGGCACGCCTCGGGGGGGTTCGTCGTGTAGACCCCGGCCGGCAGGCCACCCGCCCTCATCGCGGCCGCGTTCGCGATGTACCACTCGGGCCGGGCGAACCCCATGATGGTCACGCCCTTCCCCGAGCCCACCCCGAGGGCGGCCAGCCCGCGAGCCGCCTGCTGCACCGCGTCACGATACTCGCTCCAGGTGAGGGTCTCCCAGGAGCCCTCACGCTTGCGGCGCATGGCGGGTCGGTCGGCGTGTGCGCGCGCTGTCGCCTCAAAGACCTCGAAAACCGTGTCGGGCATGGGAACCTCCGGCGGCTCAGTGTCGCTGTGTGGCAGACACTAGGTTCCCGGCGTCCCGGGTGTCAAGGGAGCCGCCGCCGGGGAGACGTCGCGCGGGGAGGCCCCGAGGATCCAGCCCTCGAGCCGGGCCGAGCGGCGGACCCGAGCGGGGGCGTCGGTGAGGTCCAGGGCCCGGGCCAGATCCGCCCGTGCCGCCCACGTGCAGACGGCGCGCGCGTCGGCGTCGTCGCTCTTCGGCACGTGCCGTGGTCGGCAGAACGACGGATAGATCTCGACCCCGACGTGGCTCCGGCCGTCGTCGGCGAGCGCGTCCATCGGCCACGCCACGACCGGGATCCCGGCGGCCTCGGCGTCGACGAGGAGGTGGTGCAGCTCCGCGAGGCCGGTGAGCGTCTGTCCCGCCACCGACCCCGTGCCTCCGAGCCGCGTCGCCGGCTTGGCCCCGGGCATCGCGCGCTCCGTGAGTCGGACCGCCTCCCCGTTCCAGTCGCTCGTGGTCGGGAGCCCGTAGCGGCACGCGAGCCCCTTCACCCGACAGTGGAAGACCGTCTCCCCGGACCACGCGTTGAAGGCGGAGGGAAAGGCGTGGGCGGGCCCCAGGGGCGGGCGTGAGCCCTCGCCCTCGACAAGGGAGGCGAGGGCCGAGCGCCACCGGCGCCGGTGGAGGCCGGCGACCTTCCAGAGATCGACGGGCCAGGACCACTGGTGGTCGATCCCGAAGAGGACGCGGCGATTTCCGCGTGTCTCCCGCGCAAGGAGCTCCAGGAGCTCCTGTCGCAGGTCCTGGCGGGTGAAGGGGCCGCGCACCTTTCGCGGACGCCGACCCCGGTCGAGCCGCCACAGCGCGATGGCACGCCTCTGCGTGGCCTCCGCCGCCGCCCCGCTGTAGTCGGCGAAGACGAAGACATCGAACTCGCCCGGGCACCAGGTTCTCACCCGGAGAGGATATACTCCGCGGCGTCCGCGAGGCCCCATGCTGCGCCGCGCCCTCCTCTCCGCCGTTCTTCTCATCCCCGCTCCCGCTGGGGACGCCGGGGCGCAGACCGCCGACCTCGTCCTGAAGAACGCCGTCGTGCACACGATGGACGCCTCCCGGCCTCGCGCGGAGGCCGTCGCCACCCTGGGCTCCCGCATCCTGGCCGTCGGCGCCTTCGAGGACCTGCGGGACCTGGTGGGCCCCGAGACCCGCGTCCTTGACCTGGGAGGTCATACGGTTGTGCCCGGGTTCGACGACTCCCACGCCCATCTCCTGGGAATCGGCCTCGCCCGCCTCGACGTGAACCTCGTGGGGACGAGGACCTACCAGGAGATCGTCGAGCGGGTGGGGGAAGCGGCGCAGCAACGGGGGCCGGGAGAGTGGATCCGCGGACGCGGATGGCACGAGGAGAAGTGGACCACCCCCGCCCCGGGGGCGGTGCGAGGCTTCCCCACGCACGCCGCGCTCTCCGCCGTCTCCCCCGACAACCCGGTGGTGCTCGGCCGCGCCGACGGCCACGCCGTCCTGGCGAACGCAAGGGCCATGGCCCTCCTCGGGATCACGCGGGAGACCCCCACCCCGGACGGCGGCGAGATCATCCGCGACGAAGAGGGAAACCCCACGGGCATCTTCGTCGACAACGCCACCGCCCTCTTGACGCCCGACGCCCGGACCGGGGCCGAGACCCGACGCGCCCTCCGCCTGGCCATGGAGGAGTGCCTCGAGAAGGGGATCACCAGCCTGACCGACGCCGGGGCGACCGTGGACGTGCTCGATCTCTACCGCGCGCAGGCGGAGCGAGGGGAGCTGAGCATCCGCGTCTACGCCATGGCGGCGGGGCTCGAGACCCTGCGGGCCCTCGAGGCCCCGGAGATCGGGCTCGGCGGCGGGTTCCTGACGATCCGCTCGGTCAAGGCCTACGCCGATGGGGCGCTGGGCTCGAGGGGCGCGGCCCTCCTCGAGCCCTACGCCGACGACCCCGGGAACGCGGGTCTGCTGGTGACACCGGCCGAGGTGCTGCTGGAGACGGCCCGCGAGGCGTTGAGTCGCGGCTTTCAGATGGCGACCCACGCCATCGGTGACCGGGCCAACCGGATCGTCCTCGACGTCTACGAGAGGGCGATGGCCGAGCGCCCGAACGTGCGCGACCCCCGCTTCCGCATCGAGCATGCCCAGATCCTCGACGAGAAGGACATCCCTCGCTTCGGCCGCCTCGGCGTGCTGGCGGCGATGCAGGGAATCCACTGCCCGTCGGACCGCCCCTGGGCCCCCCGGCGCCTGGGCCCCGCGCGTGTCGCGGAGGGAGGCTACGTCTGGCGGAAGCTCCTGGAGACGGGCGCGCGCGTTCTCAACGGCACCGACGCCCCGGTCGAAGGCCTCTCGCCCATCGAGAACTTCTACGCCACCGTCACACGGCAGGATGCGAACGGACAGCCCCCGGGCGGCTTCGACCCGGACCAGCGGCTGACGCGGGGGGAGGCCCTCCGCACGATGACCCTGGACGCCGCGTATGGCAGCTTCGAGGAGGACCGCAAGGGCTCGATCGAGCCGGGCAAGGTGGCCGACCTCGTCGTCCTCTCCCAGGACATCCTGTCCGTCCCCGACGCTGCGCTCCTGGACACGCGGGTCCTGGCCACGATCATCGACGGCCAGGTCGTCTACGAAAGCTCCCTCCCGCCCCGCAGCGACGACCGCCACTGAGCGCGAGCGCCGGCCGCCCCGGCTTGGGGCAGTCCTGGCTCGCGGGCGAGGGCGCGTCACCCCTGCGGGCGCACCAGATGAGACTGCGCCCTGCCAGCCCGGAACTCGGGGCGCAGCCGCCGGGTGGCCGACCGCAGCCGCTCGAGCCAGAGCTCGCCCGGCCGGCAACGTCGAGGCTGCGGCGGCCGGGACCCGGCGAGGACCCCGCTCCTCTTCGAAGCCTGCGGGCCCGCAGCCGGGTGGCCGACCGCAGCCGACCGCAGCCGCTCGAGCCGGAGCTCAGCGCCCCGCTGGACTCCGGCTCACGAGGTTGGCGAGCAGACGCCAGGCGCCGGGGACACCGGCCGGGACCTGCCGGAAGAGCACGAGTCCCACGTACGTCCAGGTCCCCTGGCCGATCTGAGCCTCGACCAGCATCCCCTTCTTCTCGCCGGGGTTGTTCGGAAAGGGATCGGTGGCGGAGAGAAGCTCGACGTACCGCGGATCGCGCGCGTCGAGGAGATAGGTTCCCCGCTCCTGCACCCACCCGTCCCAGTCCGAGGCTCGGATGTGGTTCGGCGTCGTCAGGAGGGGGTGGTCCGGAGCGAGCACGGTGATCGGCGCGGTCTCGTCGGTGATGCGGTTGCGGCTGGTGACCGCCGGGTAGGGGACGAAGGGGCTCGTGGCTTCCGCGGACCGGACGCGCGCCCCCTCCGGTGAGACTCGATTGAAGGGATCCCGGTTGTACTGCACCACGAGGTGTCCACCGCTCTCGACCCACCCCATCAGCCGAGGGTGAACGGACCGGAGATCGGGGCGCGTCTCGTAGGCGCGGATCCCGGTGACGATGGTCGAGAAGCGGGAGAGGTCGCCGAAGGCGAGGTCCTCCGCGGTCAGGAGCGCGAGGGGAACGCCGAGCTGCTGGATCGCGTCGGCGACGGCGTCACCCGAGCCCATCACGTAGCCGACCCGTGCGTCCGGGGCGACGCGCACGTCGAGAACGAGGACCCGCGTCCGGGCGGCGACCAGACGCTGCCGACGCTGGATGTGGTCGTAGGCCACGGCCCGTGCCGCCTCGCGGTACTCCCGCCCGCCACGGGCGGCAACCGCCTGCAGGGCGATCTCTCCGGGCGAGCGGGCCCCCGGGGGCGTCACCCGGAAGCGGGCCGCCACCTCCTCGCCCTCGTAGGCGAAGCGCAGGGGCACCTCCGCCGGATCGACGGACCAGCCGCTCGGGACAGGCAGCCGCACGGTCGCCTCCCCCATCCCCGAGGCGTTGTGCTGAACGAAGACGCGGACGTCGAGAGGACGGGCTGGGCCTTCGAGAGGCACCGCCGACAGGTCGGGAAAGACCCGAACCGAAAGCTCCGGAAGGGTCTGCACGACGTGCTGCTTCTCTCCCCCGACGAACGGTCCAGGGTATCGGAAGAGCGCCGGGACGGTGAGCGGCACGTCCACCCCGAGGATCCGGGTCTTCAGGCGGGCCACGACGGCCGGCGGGCTCCAGGGCAGCGTCTCGTCGGCGGGAACGTCGAGATCGTAGCGGTCGAGGTCGCGGAGGCGCCGCCAGTAGGGCTGTGAGAGGCGCGCGTCCGAGGCCACGGTCACGCGGAACGTCACCCGTCTCTCCCCGTTGGCCTCGAGCCGCGCCGACGGGACCGGGGAGGGGTCCACCGTCCAGCCGGCGGGCACCTCCAGGGTGAGCCCTTCGACCTCGACCGATGCCCTTCCGTTGTTCCAGGCGGACACCGTCAGACCGAACGTCTGGCCCGGGGTGACGAGGCCGTCGTCGGCACGGGCCTCGACGACGAGGCCCTGGGCAAGGAGCAGGGCCCGCACCACGTCCTGCTCTTCGTCGCGCAGGCGGTCGCGGATCTCCATCCGGGCCCCCGACTCGGCCACCGTATCGGGCAGGCGGCGCGCCAGCGAGCGCACGGCCGCGAGCGCCTCCGCCAGAGGCCTCACGGCTTCGTCCGGAGAGAGCGGGTCGTAGGCGGCCCGTGCCGCCATCGCCCTCTCCTGGAGATCGTTGAGGTCTGCGCGCAGGGAGGCGTTGCCCGCGTCGAAGCGGGTCAGGCCGAGCAGGGTGGTGTCCAGGCCGTCGAGGATGTCGCTCTCCGGAGCCTCGACGGGGGGAACGCCGTCGACGAGGAAGTAGGCCCCCTCTGCGGACCCCGGGTCGGCCTTGATCTGCCCCATCCCCTGGCACCGGTGGAGAGCGCGGGCCAGGCTCCCGAGCTCCTGCCAGGTCATGCCGAGGAGGGGATCGTAGACACCGGTGGCCAGGCGGACCGGGGTCCCCCCGGGGTCGAGGAGGAAGCCGCCCGTTCCCCCCTGGTAGAGCTTGCGCGCCTGCCAGGGACGCCTCCCCTCTCGAAGCTGTCCCCGGAAGCGGTCGGCCCCGCCGGCAGCGCGGAAGGCGTCGCGGGCGAGCTGCGCCACGGCCTGGTGGTGCTGTCCCCCGCCTCCCGACTCGAGGGGGAGGGTCAGCATGACGTCCGGTCGGAAGTCACGGATGACCCGGACGATGTCCCCGAGCGTCTCCTCCCGGCCCCACCGCTCGAAGGTCTCTTCGACGCTGAACGAATAGCCGAAATCGTACGAGCGGCCGAAGAGCTGCGCGACGCCGTCGTACCGGTGCATCGCCATCAGCTCCTCGGTGCGCAGGACACCGAGGGCCTCGAACAGCTCGGGGCCGATCGCGTTCTGCCCGCCTTCACCCCTCGTGAGGCAGAGCAGTGCCGTCCTCTGGCCGAGGCCGCGGGCGAGGCGCACGAGGACGCCGTTGTGCTCGTCGTCCGGATGCGCGGTCACGTAGAGCACGCGGCCGGCCACCCCCACGTGGCGCAGCGCGAGCCCGAGGCCGCTGGCCCCGCGGTCGAAGGGGAGGGGCTCGAGCTGGGCGGCGGCGGGAGACGCGGCCAGGATAGAAAGGGGAACGGCCACCGCGACGACGAGGGCGGTGATCCGCCGGGGAGACATGGTGCGTTTCATCATCCTGCGATTCCATTTGCTCGTCCGGGCCCGAGGGCCGCCGCCCCCGGCGTGGGGGCCCGGCTCAGCGCTGCTTCAGGTTGAGGACGAGGCGGAGGGTCAGTTTGACCCGGGTCGTGCCCGGGGCGACCTCGATGTCGATGGGCACCTCGACCTCGGTGGGGCGCGGGGCCACGGGTGCCGTCCGTGGCCCGGTCACGGCCTGGCGGGCCTGGTTCTCGAGGTCTTCGTGGGTCGTGTCGCCCAGCTCCACGATCTCTTCGAGGTCCATCTCGACGTCGTTCTCCGGGATGCCCGGGTTGGCGATGCGTCGACGAAGCTCGTCCGCTTCGCTGCGCCTGCTGATCAGGGTCCCTTCGGGATCGTGGGTCCTGACCGAGGGTGCCGGGGACGGGGGCACGCCGAGGGCGTCCACCGGGGTGTGCTCCTCGTCGACCACCACCAGGGGAAGGGAGGACGACGCGGCGGGAGCCGCGGGCTCGACCGCGAGCTCGCCGAGGAGGTCCTGCTCCTCGCCGTCGTCCAGGGGCGTGGGACGAGGGACCGCCCGAGGGGGCGCGGCGGCGGCCGCCGGCGGCCGTGCGCTCCGGGGAGGGGCTGGGGCGCGGCCCCCCGGGGTGGGAGGGGCGGTCGCCGCTTCGCCGTACCTGACCGACAGGGACTTGAAGACGAGCTTCGTGACCGCCTTGAGAGTGTCCTCGACACCGACCCCGGTGACGGCGATGGCCTCGTGAAAGGGGTAGTCGCGGGGATTCATCCGCTCGTTGAGGATCTCGATGGGGAGGGCGTTGGGAAGGTCGCGCTTGTTGAACTGGAAGACGATGGGGATCTCGTCGGGATCGATCTCGTTCGCCTCGAGGTTCTGCCGCATGTTCTCGAAGCTCTCGAGGTTCGCGTCCAGCATGGCCTCCTGGGAGTCGCAGACGAAGACGACGGCGTCGGCCCCCTTCAGCACCATCCGGCGGGTCGCGTTGTAGAAGACCTGTCCGGGGACGGTGTACAGCTGGATGCGGGTCTTCATCCCCCTGATGGCCCCGATCTCGATGGGGAGGAAGTCGAAGAACAGGGTGCGGTCGGTCTCGGTGGCCAGCGAGAGCATCTTGCCCTTGTTCTTGATGGGCAGCTTCTCGTGGATCCACTGGAGGTTCGTGGTCTTGCCGCACAGGCCGGGTCCGTAGTAGACGACCTTGGCCGTCAGCTCCTTCGTCGAGTAGTTGAAGAGAACCATATGTTTACGGGCATTCTACGGCCGCCCCGCTCGGGGAATCAACGGGGCTGGTAGAATCGCTCGCCCGAGTGGGTCGCGGCGCCCTCGGGCAGGAGACTCTTCGAATGCAGCTTCTCGCTCTGGTTCTGGCCCTCGCTCAGGTCCCCACGCCCTCCGCCCCCGAGGTGCCGGCAGCGCCCCCGGGGAGCCCGGTGGTGGTCCTCGAGGTGCGCCAGGGAACGAACCGTCTCGGTCTCATCAAGATGGTCCTGCGGCCCGACAAGGCGCCGCTTTCGGTCGCCAACTTCCTGCAATACCTGCGCGCCGGCCACTACGACGGGACGATCTTCCACAGGGTGCTGCCGAGCTTCATGATCCAGGGCGGCGGCTTCACCCCCGAGATGGAGGAGAAGCCGCAGAGGCCACCCATCCGCAACGAGGCCCGCAATCGGCTGCGCAACTCGCGGGGAGCGGTGTCCATGGCCCGGACGGAAGATCCCAACAGCGCCACGAGCCAGTTCTTCATCAACGTGCGGAACAACCACAACCTCGACTTCGGGATCGCGGGCATGGGGTACGCCGTCTTCGGCTACGTGATCGAGGGCATGGAGGTGGTGGACCTGATCTCCACGACACCCACCACCAGGCGCGGAGAGCACGAGAACACCCCGGTGATGCCGGTGGTGATCGAGCGGGCCTACGAGGTGGACCCCACGACTGCGGACCCGGCCAGGCCGTAGCCCCGGCTGCCGCGCACGGGGCGCTCTCTTCCGCGGGCGGCTGCGGTCGGCCACCCGGCTGCGGGCCCGCAAGCCGCGAAGTGAGGCAGGGTCCTCGCCGGGGCCCGGCCGCCGCAGCCTCGACGACCCGGCCGCTCGGCCGACAGCGGCAGCCACGCCCGGTTTCGCTACAGCTCTTCGAGCGCTTTGATGAGCTCGGTCGCCTTGGTGGCGTCCACCTTGAGGACGGCGTCGTCGCCGCTGCGGCGAGCGTAGACCTCCTCGCCCTTTCGGGCGAGCTCCGCCCACGAGTCTGTCTTGGCCCGCACGGCGATCCGGACCACGGGGTCGTCGAGGCCGTAGGCGGCCGGCTCCGACGGCTGGTCGATGAACTCCTGGACCTCGACCCCGCTCAGCTTGAACAGCGCGTCCTCCACGGTCGTGGTCTCGAGCTCTGCCTCGTCCGGGGCGGTCCGTTTCCACTGGGTCTTGTCGAAGCCCTCGTCACTCTCGACCGTGCTCTTGGCGTAGGTCCTGGTCGCATCCCCGGACGTGACGTCGAAGCCCTCGGTGTCGTAGGTCGCCACCTCGAGGAGCTTCTTCGCCCGCAGCTCCGCCATGCCCTTCTCGAGGTCGGTGACGATGGCCCCCGGGATCACCGCGACGAGCGACGAGCTCTTCTCCCGGGCGTAGACCTTGCCCTCGGCCTCGTCGCCCCCCGGACCCCCGATCTCGAGCGTGCGGGTCGTCCCGTCACTGAGGACGAGGTGGACCGACCGCACCGGGCGATCGAGACCGTAGGGCTTCAGGCCCTCGGCCTCCTCCGCCGCCACCGCCTCCATGCGCAGGTTCTCGAGGGTGCCGAGGAGACCGTCCACGGCCCAGCGGCCGGCCCGCGTGGCGAGCGGCTCGGTGAACGCCCACTCCCCGGCGTCGGTCCGGGCGAGGGCGTAGTCGCCTTCCGGCCCCGTGACCTCGAGGATTCGGACGTCGTCGCGCTTGACGTGCAGGACGTCCCGGTCACGCAGGTCGAAGGGCTTCTTGTCGAAGGAGCTCTCGACCCAGGAGGCCACGGTGTAGACACGCGGGGACGCGGGGGTCCGCGCATAGACCGCGGAGCCGGTCGGCGTCGAGTGGCCGAACTCGACGACGCGAGGCGCCTCCTCGCCCTCCACGGCGACGGTCACGGTGCGCGCCGGAGGGGCGAGGCCGTACTGGGCGAGGTCGTCGGTCGTCTCCACCACCACCTCCTCGGCCTCCAGCTCGCCGACGCGGGTGAGGATCGAGTCGACGGCGGAGCTGTCGGCCGGGGCCGCGAACGGCTGCACCACCCGCCAGCTGCCGTCCTCCCGGACCAGCCGGATGGTCTCCGCGTCCTTCGACTCGATGGAGACCCCGGTGACCTTCTCCTCATCGACGACGAGGATGGACTCCTTCGGCTCGTCGGGACCGACCTCCTGGCCCCACTCGTACTTCCAGATGTAGAAGCCGAGACCGGCCAGGACGAGTACGGCAAAGCCCGTCTTCCAGAACTGCCTCACCGTGCTATCGCCTCCGCCACCAGGTGACAATCCCCGCGATCACGAAGATCAGGGGCAGGATCACGAGCGCCACCCAGGCCACGTTCTGCTGGACCTGACGGCTCAGGAACAGGCTCTGATTCTCCGGCTCCTTCGGGCGGATGGAGATGAGGTCGGCGTCCTCCGCCAGCCAGGCCACCACGTTGAGGAAGAAGTCCTGGTTGCCCTGGAAGCCGAGGAGCTGGTTCGACGCGAAGTCGACGTCCCCGACCGCCGCCACCCGGCCCTCCGGCGCCTTCTCCCCTTCCCCGTCGTTCGCCGCGTCGTCGGCGTCTTCAGCGCCGTCAGCGTCGTTCGGCTTGTCGGCTCGGGCGGCCGGGGCCTCACCCTTGACGGTGGCCACGGCGGCGAGGGAGATGGGGCCGAGGCGGTCGGAGCCCTCCTCGTACTCCAGGGCCCCCTCCGTGGTCAGCGTGGTCTCCGCCCAGGACTGGGCCGACGTCCGCGCGATGTCCTGGGCGGTCACGCCCTCGACGGTGCCCTCGCCCGCCTGCATGCTGCGGGCGCCGGCGAACAGGGTCATGACCCGGAAGTCGCGGGTGATCTCGTGGGGGGGGTAGTCCATGACCAGGGGAGCCAGCTCGGAGGCCCCGAAGATCTGGCCCACGCCCGAGATGTCCACGACGACGTCGTCGCCCGCCTGGATGTTCCACTCCTCGAGGAGCCCCACCAGGTTCGGGTAGGACTCCTTGAACTCCGGCTCCACCATGATGAGGGCCTTGCCCCCGCTCCGGACGTACTCGCGCAGAGGGGCGATCGCCTCGGGCGCGAGATCCTTCTCCGGCCCCGCGACCACGACCACGGAGCACTCCGCGGGGATCTTCTTCTCGCGGAGCAGGAAGAGGTCCTGGACCTCGTACTGGCTGTCCGTGAGGGCGCTCTTGGCTCCCGAGAGGCCCCGCTCGCCGCTGTCCCCGGTCGAGCGCTCGCCCTCCCCCTCCACGAAGCACACCGTCTTGCTGCCCTCGCGGGTGACCTTGATCAGGGCGTTGGTGATGTCCTGCTCGGAGACGCTGGAGATCCTCTCCCGCCGCTCGCCGCGCTGGAGGATCAGGGTCGGCACGGACGTGATGTCGAAGGCCTGGGCCCGGGTCGGGTTCTTCACCGGGTCCACGAACTCGACCTTCAGCCGGTCGGAGAGCGCCTCGTACTCGCGGAGGCGGTCCTGCCCCGCGTCCATCTCCCGCTCCCGCTGGAAGTAGGTGATGGTGACCTCGTCCTCCAGCCCCCGGACCACCTTCCTCGTCTGGTCGGCGAGGCTGTAGCGCTGGTTCTCCGTGAGGTCGACCCGCTTCGTGTGGCGGTTGACCAGGTAGTTGACCCCTCCCAGGATCAGGAGGACGACCACCACGAGGACGAAGGTGTTGGTCCCGTACTTCATCTGCCGCCGGCCGAGGCCGCGGGTCGCGTCCTCCCAGCGGAGAATGAGGTGGACGAGCACGAGGGCGACGGCGGCGATCAGCCATGGCCGCAGCCCACCGGGAAGGGTCTGGCCGGTCCGGGTCCAGGCCACCGCCCCCACCGCGATCACGAAGCCGAGGGGGGCGAGGTAGTCGATCAGCTTCTTCAGGATGCTCATGGTTGTCAGGCCCTCCACCGCTGGCTCTCGATCGACTGGTGGGCGAGGAAGATCCCGAAGACGATGACGCTCAGGTAGAACACGATGTCCTTCAGGTCCACGACGCCCTTGGCGAGATCCTCGAGGTGGCTGGTGACCCCGAGGTAGGACACCGCCTTCATCACCGGCCCTGCGGTGGGCGAGTCGGCCCAGCCGAGCGTCCACATGCCGAGGAAGAGGCAGAACGAGAGGATGCCGGCGACGATCTGGTTCCGGGTGAGGGTGGAGACGAAGGTGCCCATGGCCAGGAAGCTGGCCCCGAGGAGGAACAGCCCCAGGGCCCCGGTGAGGATCGGCGCCCACTCCGGAGGGTTGTCGGCGTAGGTCCACATCAGGGCCACGTTGACGAGGCTGGCGAGGATCATCAGGAGGTAGAGCCCGGAGGCGGAGAGAAACTTGCCCACCACCACCTGCAGGTCGCTCAAGGGGGAGGTGGCGAGGAGCTCGAGGGTGCCCTGGCGCTTCTCCTCGGCGAAGAGGCGCATGGTCAGCATGGGGGCGATAAACAGGGCCACCACCGCCATGTTCTGGATGACGGGGCGGATGAGCATCTCGTTGAGCGAGAGGCGGGTCGGTCCCCCGTACTGCATGGCCTGCTGGGAGGCGCGCATCGACATCTCGAGGAAGAAGGTGAAGCCGAAGTAGAAGAAGATGCCGAACAGCATCGTCCAGACGAACAGGCCCACCCAGGCGATGGGGCTGCCGAAGTAGTGGTGCCACTCCTTCTGGACGATGGCCGCGACGTTTCTGAGGGCGGTCACGATTCCATGCCTCCTTCACCCTCGGCGGCAGGGGCCGCCGCGGTCTCGTCCGTCGTCGTCAGATGCAGGAAGATCTCCTCGAGGCTCATGCCCTGCTGCTGGAGGCCGAGGAGCCCGTGTCCCCCGTGGACCACGGCTCGGGCCAGGTCGGAGCGGACGTCCGTCCCCGCCTCGGCCTCCACGTCCACGACCACGGCCCCGTCGTGGCCGCCCCGGACGTGGGCGGCGAGAACGCCGGCGACGCCCCGGACCGCCTCGAGCACCGCCGACTCGTCGCCGCGGATCTCCAGACGAAGGGTCCCGGCGCCGGTGAGACGCCGGGTGAGGTTCTCCGGGCTGTCCTCGGCCACCACCCGGCCCTTGTTGATGATGACCACCCGGCCGCAGGTCATGGAGACCTCGGGCAGGATGTGGGTGGAGAGAATCACCGTGTGCTCGCCCCCGAGGCCTCGGATGAGCTCCCGGGTCTCGATGATCTGCTTGGGGTCGAGGCCGGCCGTGGGCTCGTCGAGGATGAGCACGTCGGGGTTGTGGAGGATGGCCTGGGCGAGGCCCACGCGCTGGCGATAGCCCTTGGAGAGCTTCCCGATGAGGGTCGAGCGCACGTCGCCGACCCGGCACTTCTCGATGGCATCGCCGACTCGGGGCGCGCGCTCCTTCGGAGCCACGCCCTTGATCTTCGCGCAGAAGTCCAGGTACTCACGGACCTCCATGTCCGGGTAGAGCGGGGGCGACTCCGGGAGGTAGCCCACCCGGCGGCGGACCTCCATGGGCTGAGAGAAGACGTCGTAGCCCCCCACCCGGGCCGTGCCCCCGGTGGGAGGCAGGTAGCAGGTGAGGATGCGCATGGTGGTGGTCTTCCCGGCCCCGTTGGGACCCAGGAAGCCCAGGATCTCGCCCTTCTCGACCCGGAACGAGATGCCGTCCACCGCCGTGGCGCGGCCGTACCTCTTGGTGAGGCTCTCGACCTCGATCATCGTGCTCGTTTCTCCGTTCTTCTTGCCGTCGGCTCGACCCCTGGGCGCTGCCGTTCCCCGCAAGGCACGGGGTGTGAGCCGGTCATGAGTCCAGCCCCGCATCACGCCCAGCCTGCGCTCCACGTCGGCGCTTCGGCTGGCCGGCCTATGTCGCTAATATAGCGATGCCATTTTCCGAGTGTCAAACGGCTCCGCCATGACCACCGCCTCGCCGAGGACCGCCCGCCGCGCCGCCCTGCGCCGGCTCGCCGACGACGTCCTGGAGGCCCCGGACCTGTCGGCGCTGACCCGCCTGCTCACCCGCGATCTCCCGGCCGTGCTCGGGGCGACCAGCGCGACACTGCTCCTCTGGGACCGCAAGCTGGAGAGCTTCGAGGGCGTCGCCCTCACCAGCGACGGTCGGCTCCGCACCTTCCGCCCGGAGCCCGCCGGGCTCGACGCGCCTTCCGCCCGCTGGCTCGTCTCCGAGGGTCAGCTCCTCCACACCGCCGAGAAGGCCGGGGAGGGAGCGCTGGTCCCGCTGCTGGCCCGCAGCGGGTTGGCCGGCATGCTGATCCTGGGCCGCGCCCGTCGCCGGAAGTGCCCCGTCACCGTCGCCGCCGCCCCTCTCGTCACCCTCGTCGCCTCCCGAGCCGCGCTGGCGATCGAGAACCACGCCTACCAGAAGGAGCTCATCGCCTCCGAGCGGCTCGCCGCCCTCGGGACGATGGCCGGCATGCTGGTCCACGATTTCCGGGGTCCGATGACCGTCATCCGGGGCTACGCGGAGACGCTGGAGGTCCCGGGCCTGCCCGAGGACGAGGTGGCCACCCGCGCCGGCCTCATCATCGAGGCGGTGGACCGCCTCGAACGCATGACCACGGAGACCCTCGACTTCGCCCGGGGAGCGGAGCGCCTGGTCCTGCGCCCGGTCCCGGTCTCCCTGCTGCTCCTCGACCTCGCGGCCGGCATCGAGGAGGAGCTGCCCGGTCTCGAGGTGGTCCAGCACATCGACCTGCCCCGGGGCCTGCGCACGCGGCTGGACGTGGACAAGCTGAGGCGGGCGGTCTCGAACCTGGCCGCCAATGCCCGCGACGCGATGGGCGGACGGGGGCGGCTCCACTTGCGGGCCCGGGTCGAGCCCCAGCCGGGGGCCGACGGCCCCGCCGAGGTGCTGGAGCTCGTCCTCGCCGACGAGGGGCCCGGCGTCGCCCCCGAGATCCGCAGCCGGCTCTTCCAGCCCTTCGTCACCGCGGGCAAGAAGGGGGGCACCGGGCTCGGGCTCTCCGTCGCCCGCCGGTTCGTCGAGGACCACGGGGGCAGCCTCGAGCTGCGCGACGAGTCGGAGCCGGTGGCCTCGGGCGCGCACTTCCGCCTCCTGCTTCCCCTGTTGTCCGCCGGAGTCCCCGAGAGAGCGGGGTAGAATCCCCCCATGCCCCTCGCTCGAGCCGTGCCGATGCTGGTCCTGCTCGCCGGTCTCGTGGTCGCCTGCAATCGCCACGATCCGGCCGCGGAGCTGGAGGTCTTCGACATCGAGACCTATTGGATCGTGGACACGCCCCGGGACGAGCAGAACTTCATCGCCCCGGCGATACGGTTTCGGCTGCGCAACATCAGCTCGAACCCCCTCTCCTCGGTGCAGGCCCGCGCGCGGTTCCCGGGAACCGCCGAGGACGAGCCCTGGGGCTCGATCCAGGAGCAGGTGAGCTACTGGAGGGAGCCGCTCGCGCCGGGCGAGGACCGCCTCGTCACCGTCCGCTCGGTCGGACGCTACCAGGCGGCGGCCGACCCGGACGACATGTTCCGCTCGCCCGGCTTTCGGGACCCGCGAGCCGAGGTCTTCATCCGCATCGGCAACTCGAGATGGGCGAAGCTGGCCGAGGCCGCGGTGGAGCGCCGCATCGGCGCCCCGGGCGTGCAGGACCTCGCCGCCCCCTGATCCCCCATGCCCGACCACCCGCGCTGGTGGGATCTGAGGCGACGGCCTCTGCTCCTCGCCCTGCTCCTCGTCACCCTCGCCGCCGCCGTCTTCCGCCTGCCCGGTCTCGGCGACCCGGCGGAGGAGTACTTCGACGAGGTCTACCACGCGAGGACGGCCCTCGAGTACCTCCGCGGCGAGCCGCCCACGGAGTGGGTCCACCCCCCGACCGCCAAGCTGCTGATCGCCGTCGGCGTCGCCGCCTTCGGGTACGAGCCATGGGCCTGGCGGCTCGCGCCGGCGGTGGCGGGGACGCTCCTCGCGCCGGTCTTCCTCCTGCTCGCGTGGCAGGTCCTGCCCACTCGACGCGCGGCGGTGCTCGCCACCGTCCTCCTGCTCGCCGACGGCGTCTACCTGGTGCAGAGCCGCATCGCCATGACCAACGTGTTCGCGGTGCTCTTCCAGCTGCTCTCCGCGCTCCTCGTGCTGCGCGGCGGGGCCACGGAGAAGCTCTCGGCCGCCCGGATGTCGGCGGCGGGGCTGGCGCTGGGGCTGGCGCTGTCGACGCGCTGGACGAGCCTTGGGGCCTGGGGCTTCCTGGGCCTCGTCTTCCTCGCGCTCCGCGGTCGTCGCGTCGCGCGGCCGCGAGAGCTGGCGCTCCTCGCGTTCGCGTTCCTGGCTCTTCCCGCCGCGGTCTACCTCGCGAGCTACCTTCCCTGGATGGCACAGGGCCACTCGGTGACCGAGGTGGTGCGGCTCCAGCGTGCGATCTGGGACTACCACGCCCAGCTGAGCGCCACCCACCACTACTTCAGCCCCTGGTGGACCTGGCCCTGGCTCTATCGCCCCACCTGGTACTTCTGGTCGTCGAGCGGGGGCACGGTGCGCGGCATCGTGGCCCTCGGCAACCCCGCGATCTGGTGGGCCTCGGTGCCCGCGGTCCTCTGGGCCCTCGTCACCGGGTGGCGTGCGCGCGATCCCCGCCGACTGTTCGCCGGCGCCGGCTTCTGCCTTCTCTACCTGCCCTGGGGTCTGTCCCCGCGCACGCTCAACTTCAGCCACTACCTCTTCGAGGCGCTTCCCTACGCCTGCCTCGCGCTCGGGATGCTGCTCGACCGGGCCTGGGACGGGCCTCTCGCTCGGGCCGCGCGAGGCTACGTGGCGCTGGCCGGGGCGCTGTTTCTCCTGTTTCTTCCCCTCCTCACCGCGCTCCCCGTGACCCAGGGCGTCTGGGCCTTCCGGTTTCCCGTGGGGAGCCGGCCTGTGGATCTGGTTCCCGACCTGGATCTGAGCACGCCCACGCCCAATACGCCTCGGCCGAAGCAGCGGGAGCTGTACATCGACGCCTTCCGGGGCGTGATGGCCCTGGTCATGGTCCAGGGGCACCTGTTCGAGTCGCTCCTGGCCCCCGCGGTGCGGGAACGAGCCGTGGTACGGGTTCCAGCTCATGTTCCACGGATCGACCGCACCCGGCTTCCTCTTCGCCTCCGGCTTCGTGGCCGGCCTGCCTCGCGCCCCGCTGTCCCTCCGGGCCAGCCTCCGGCGCGCGCGACGCCTCCTCTTCGTCCTCGGCGTCGGCTACTTCCTCCACCTCCCGTGGTTCTCCCTGTGGAAGACGATGAACGAGGCGTCGCCCCGCCAGCGGGAGATCCTGTTCTCCTGTGACGCGTTGCAGGTCATCGCGGTGACACAGCTCTTCGTGATCCTCCTCCAGTGGGTGGTGGGCCGGCGCTGGACGCTGGCGGCGGCGGCGGTCGGCCTCGCCATCATCGCTGCCGCCCCCGGCGTCTGGGCCTCCGACCTCGCCACCCGTCTCCCGGAGGTCCTCGCCCCCTATCTCGACAGGAGCACCGGGTCGCGCTTCCCCATCTTCCCGTACGCCGCCTTCGTCCTCGGCGGCACCCTGGCCGGCGCGACGCTGGGGCGGGTCGAGCCGCGGTTGCGGCACCGGCGCGCGCTCGGGGCCGCCCTCGGCCTCCTTGCTCTGGGGATTGCGCTGGCGCTGGCCCTCGAGGGGTGGGTCGACTACTGGGGGCCGTCGCCCGCCTACGTCTTCGTCCGCCTGGGAGGGCTGCTGCTTCTTCTTCTGCTGCTGGAGGGGGCGGCGAGGGGACGGGTGCCGGGGACGCGCGCCCTGGCCCTCCTGGGCCACGAGACGCTCCTGGTCTACGTTCTTCACCTCTACCTCCTCTTCGGCGGCATCCTCATGGGGCCCTCACCGCTGGCCGGCATCCACGACCGGCTGGGCCTCGGAGGCGCACTCGCGATTCTCGTGCTGATGCTGCCGGTGCTGCTCGCCGCGGCGTGGGTCTGGCGGACGGCCAAGCAGAGGGCCCCTCTGCAGGCGCAGCTCGTGCTCCTCTTCCTGACCACGTGGTTCCTCTGGGAGCTCGTCACGCGCCCCTGGTGAGAGGCTTTGCCTACCGGAAGAGCTTCCTCAGGCTGGTGAGGGCGGAGTCCTTCGGAGACATCGCCTCCAGCTCGTGGCGCGCGCTGGAATGGCGGGGGTTCAGACGCACCGCCGTGCGCATCTCCGCCACCGCCCGGGACTTGATCTTCATGGCCTTGTAGTACAGGCCCCACTGATAGTGGATGTCCGCGTTGTCGGGCTCGAGACGCGAGGCCTCGAAGTACTCGCGCTCGGCGAGCTTGGAGGTCCGGGGGAAGCAGGCCATGGCGATGGCGAGGCGGAGCCGGAAGGCGGCGACCTTGGGTGCGATCTGGACGAGCTTTTCGTACACCTTCACCGCGTTGGCGTAGTCGGACACGGTCATGCGGACCTCCCCTTCCATGAGGAGGTGCTCCACCTGCGCCTGGCCGCTGAAGGCGCTCGCCCCGGGCGCTGCCGCCACCGATCCCTCTCGGCGCCCGGGATCGGTGACCGTGGGGTGCGTGTCGTCGGGCGGATGGTCGGCCGGGGGCGTTCTGGCCCCCATCGGAGGGGGCTCGACGTCCACGGGGGTCCCCACCGCCGCAGGAACCCCCGCGGGGGTCTCGGGATCCGCGAGGGGAGCATCGAGCTCGACGGGCGGAAGGTCCGCCGCGGCGAGAGGAGGCCGGGTGTGGTCGATCGGGGACGACGTGGCCGCTCCGGAAGCCGTCCGCTCCAGCGCCGACACCGCGTCCTCGTGCGCCCGGCGCGCGGCCGGCGTCTTCGCTGGCTCGCTCCGGGGAGCCTGCTTCGCCAGGCGAAGCGCCGATGAGGCTCGACCGAGGATCACCTCGATGTCCCCGCGGAGCGGATCGTCCTCCCGCACCGCGTCCCGGAGTGCGCCGTAGCGCTCGATCTTCTCCTCGAGGGCCTTCACGAGCTCGTCCTTGGGGGCAAAGCGCGCCACTCGGAGCCAGGCCTCCCGGTCGAAGTGTGAAGAGTGCTCCAGCTCCTGCGACACCTCCTTGCGAATGGCCTCGCGCAACGACGGATCGGGGTGGTGATGAAGGGCCGAGAGGAGAAACATCCCGGTCTCGGTCTGGACCGTCGGCTGGGACACCGGCGCCCCGTCGGCGTCGCGGAGGATCCCGGCGGCGATCAGGGCGTAGGTGGCGCGGAGCCGGGAGAGGGTGAGCCCTCCCTCCGCCCAGCCGAGCCGGCGCACGGTGACCCGGCGCCGGGCCATCTCCAGGATCTCCCGCTCCTCGACCGCCTTCGGCTCGTAGGTGAAGGGGGGCATCTCGGCCAGCACCACCTGCCGATCCAATCGGCCGAGCCCCTTCAGGATCAGGTCCTGGTCCTTCATCTTCCGGATCCCGTCGTAGAGAAGCCGGTGGATGGAGATGCTGATCATGTACTCCAGGGGAATCGAGCACTCTCGCTCTTCGAAGATCGCGGCCCCGTCCCTCAGCTCGAAGAACGACAGCGCCATGCGCCGCACCTGCCGGGCGACGGCGGTCCCGACCTCGTAGCGGTCCATGACACCGGCCTTGACCAGCGCCTCCCCGAACCGACGGCGGCGTTCTCCCCGCATCAGGGCGGAGACGTGGTCGAACTCCTCCTGGGTGATGCGGCCGTCCTCGACCAGGGCCTCCCCCAGGCGATCCTTTCGCAGGTTGGAGGCCGTGAAGACGAGCCGGCCGTGGTCGAAGAAGGCGGTCTTGACCATTCGGCCGGACCGAACCTGGAGATCGCCGCTCTTCAGCTCCGCCGAGACCCGTCGGAGGGTCTCGGCGATGGGACTGGCGGTCACGTCGGTCAGCATGGGCGCTCGTCTATTGTCCACGGAGGGGCCCGGCTGGCAAACGGGCCCGCCAAGGCTGGGGGGCCGGGTCCCACTCGACCTCCTCCGTAGCGTCCCGAGCCTCCTCGTTGGCGAGGTGAAGGTGGGACTCCGTGTCGTGGGTAGGCAGGACGACGGTCGGGGAGGGAGCCATGGCGCGGGGAAGGGTATCATCCGGGAGAGCGCAGCAGAGGTGAGGAGGAGCACTCATGCAGGGGCGACGGAGGGATTCATGCCGCGAGCCGTGATCGTCGGGAGCGGGAGCGAGATCGCCCCCACCCGCGTCACCAACGACCAGATGGCCCGGATCCTGGACACGAGCGACGAGTGGATCCGGACCCGGAGCGGGGTCGAGGCCCGCCACTTCGCCACCCCGGACATCGCCACCTCGGATCTCGGGGTCGCGGCCGCGCGGCGGGCCCTGGAGTCGGCGGGGGTGGAGAAGGACGAGGTCGACCTCGTGGTCTTCGCCACCATGACCCCCGACCACTACTTCCCGGGCTGCGGCACCCTGCTCCAGGACAAGCTCGGGCTGCGCCCGGTGCCCTGCTTCGACATCCGCCAGCAGTGCTCGGGCTTCCTGTATGGGCTCCAGCTGGCCGACGCCCACGTGCGGGCGGGTATGGCGAAGACGGTCCTGCTGGTGGGGGCGGAGGTCCACATCGGGTTCATGCCCTGGACCCGGGAGAACTACGCCTACGCCCTCGGAGAGGCCGACGTGCCCCCGACGAGGGAGGAGCGGGAATGGAACTCTCGCTTCCGGCACCTCGTGGTCCTCTTCGGCGACGCCGGCTCCGCGGTGGTCCTGCGCGCCAGCGAGGGCGGCGACCGCGGCCTGATCGACCATGACCTGCACGGCGCGGGGGCCGACTACGACAAGCTCTACGTCCCGGGGACGGGGTTCAAGCACCGGCCGTACACCGACCCCGAGCAGTTCGCCCGCGGCGATCACATCCCGGTCATGGACGGGCGATTCGTCTTCAAGATGGCCACGACCCACATGGCCGCGGTGGCGAAGGCGGTCCTCGACCGAAACGGCGTCGCCCCCGAGCAGCTGAAGATGGTGCTGATGCACCAGGCGAACAAGCGGATCAACGAGCTCTGCCAGAAGACGCTGGGGCTCCCCGACGAGAAGGTGCCGCACAACATCCAGAAGTACGGAAACACGACCGCCGCCACCATCCCCCTGCTGTGGGACGAGTGCGTGCGCGAGGGGCGCATCACGCCCGGGGACCTCGTCCTGATGGTCGCCTTCGGGGCCGGGATGACCTGGGGCGCCTCCCTCGTGCGCGCCTGAAGCCGAGCGCATTCTGCTGCCCGGCCGACACCCGACGGCTCAAGGGGACGCGGGGGGGCCCTGGCAGCGCGGGCAGAAGTACGTCGAGCGCGCCTGCTCGCCCTGGGACACGCGCCGCACCGCGACCCCGCAGCGACGGCAGGGTCGGCCGGTGCGTCGGTAGACCCACAGGCGCCCGGGAGCCAGGCCGGGGGTCGTGCGGCGCTCTCCCGAGCCGAGGTTGCGGCGCATGAGGTCGCGGGCGATCGTGATCAGTCTCTCGAGAGCGTGGTCGTCGAGGTCGCGGACCAGGGTGAACGGCGAGACGCCGGCCGAGAACAGGGCCTCGGACTTGTACACGTTCCCGATCCCGGCCAGGTTGGTCTGGTCCAGGAGGGCCACCCCCACCTCGACGTGGTTCCGTACGCGCATCCGCTCTCGGGCCCCGGACGGGTCGAAGTCGGACCGGAGGAGGTCGGGGCCGAGCCGAGAGAGGGCCGGGTGGGCGCGGGCGGCGCGGGACGAGAGAACCTCCACGACCGGCGCGCGGTGGCAGGCGGCGACCGCCCCGTCCACCTCGAGGACGACCCGGGGGCGGGCGACCCGCCGGGCCGATCCGGCCTCCGGGCGGCGAAGGGACCAGGAGCCCTTCATGCCCAGGTGCGTGTGGAGGACGACGCCGCTGTCAAACCGGACCAGCAGGTGCTTGCCCTGCGCCTCCACCCGCGCGACGGTGCTCCCAACGATCGCGAGGCGCCGCGAGGCCGCGGTCACCGCGGGCAGCGGGGAGTCGAAGGCGAGCACTTCCTTCCCCGCGAGCGCGGCCTCGAGCGTGCGCGCCGTCCGCCAGATCGTGTCGCCCTCGGGCACGGCTCCTCAGTGATCTCCGTCGTGGGTGATCGGCGTGTCGTCCATGTCGTTGGGTCGGGGACGGTCACGGGAGCCGTCGAGCCGGACACCCGGGCCGGAGCGCACGAAGCCCGCTGAGGCGAGGGCGGGAGCGAGGGGCCCTTCGGCGAGGCTGGTCCCGGGGGAGGCCCAGCCGAGGGCGTGCCGCCCCGTGGCCGCCGCCCAGGCGGCGAGGGCCTGGGCTGCGGCCCCCGCGACGGCCGCGCGGTCCGGCTCCGCCTCGGGCAGCAGGGGGACGACCTCGCGTCCGTTCCCGGTGAGGAAGACGGCCAGGGCGCCCTGCACGAGGACGACGTGCGCCCCGGCCGCCCGCTGGAGGCGCGCAGCGGTTCCGCGCGGCCAGGGCAGAGCCGCCCCGTAGGGGTTGGCGGGATCGGTCGCGGCCAGGACGACCGCCCGGGGCTCCTCGTTGGCCGGCCCCGGCCGCTGCCGCAGACGCTCGAGGGCCCCGGCGTGGGCGAACTGCAGCCCTCCGAGGCCGGCCACGAAGTAACCGCGGCGCACGCGACCCGCCTCCTCGAGCGCCCTCAGAACCGGGTACACCGCCGAGAACCCGCCGGGGAGCTCCTCGAAGGCGACGGCGTCACGGGTCAGGACGCCGTGCCGGGCGAGGAGCTGCTCGGCCAGGGCCTTCATCCTCTCCGTGGGAGAAGGCGGGTCGGGCGCGACCGGCGTCAGGCTCCAGCGGCCCACCGCCGAGGGGGGGACCTGCCGCCGTGACCGAAAGGGGCCGACCCGGGGACGGCGCTCGGAGCGCGGGCCGCGGGAGGCGAGAAAGGCCCGCAGCGCCCCCGGGGTGTCGTTGGTCACCTCTCCGGCCCAGGCCAGGTCCCACAGGGCGTCGAGCACGGGTCGGGCGAGGCCACCGCCGGCCGCGGCCAGAAGATCGCCGAAGAACGACGCCCCCTGCCGGGCCAGGTGCTCGCGGAGACGTTCGTGCAGACCACCTCGAGGCGCCTCCGCAGCCGGGCGGAGGAGCAGGGGCAAGGCGTCGGTCAGGAAGAGGGACACTCTCCCGTCGCGCTCGCCCAAGGGCCCCCGGCCGACCCAGACGACCTCGCCGGCGGAGGTGAGGGCGTCGAGGTCCGTGGGGCGGTAGCCCGGCAGGCGAGCCGGCAGCAGGTCGCGCTCCAGGATGGAGGCCGGGAACGACGCCCCCTGGATCTGCTCGATCACGTCGAGGAGCGCGTCCGGACCGTCCCGACGACCGACGACCGTGGGCGCTGCGCCAGCCACGCCCTGCCACTCGACGAGAAACCGGGCCAGGGCCTCCGGCTCGACCGGGTCCACCTGTCTTCGGAGCGCGGCCAGCGAGCGGCGCCGCAGCGTCGCCAGGACCTCGGCCCCACACCACTCCCGCTCGGCCCCTCCGGGACGGAATTCCCCCTCGAGGACCCGACCGTCCCGCCGCAGCGCCCCGAGCGCCCCGAGAAGCGCGGCGGTGCCGAGGCCGTAGCGTTCGGCCAGCTCGGCGACGGTGAAGGGGCCGTGGGTGCGGGCGTAGCGCGACACGAGCTCGACGAGGGCCCGGGGGTCGGGCTCGAGGAAGACCGCGGGCAGCCCCGGGGGGGAGCCGCCCCCAGGGCGTCGCGGAGCCGCCCGGCATCCTCGGCGGCGGCGAAGCGCTCCTCCCCGGTCACCCGGAGGGCGATCGCACGCCTCTCGCGGAGCAGGGTGTCGAGCCACTCCCGAGCCACCACCGAGGCGCTGCGGTCGGGCCCGGGCTCCACGCGAGCGGCGACCTCGTCGGGTGTGAGGTCCCCCAGGCGCAGGAGCAGGTCGTGGAGCCGGTCGGGTCCGTTTGCGCGGCGTCCCTCGGTCAGGCACTGGAGGACGAGCTCCGTCTCCGCGAGCGCGTCCCGGTCGATCAACTCCCTCAGCTCGGCCTCGCCCAGCAGCTCCCGCAGCTGGGCCTGGTCCACGGCGAGGGCCTGGGCCCGGCGCTCGGCGAGGGGAGCGTCGCCGTCGTAGAGGTAGTTCGCCACGTAGCCGAAGAGAAGCGAGGCGGAGAAGGGCGAGGGTGTGCGGGTGTCGACGGTCACCAGGCGGATCTCGCGTCGCCGCACCCGGCGCGCCAGCGCGACGAGCCCGGGAAGGTCGAAGACGTCGCGCAGGCACTCACGGAAGGCCTCGAGCACGATGGGGAAGGCGGGGTAGCGGGCCGCGACCCGGAGCAGGTCGTGGGCCTTCTTCCGCTGCATCCACAGGGGGGTCCGCTGACCGGGCCTGCGCCGGGGCAGGAGCAGCGCCCGGCCCGCCGCCTCGCGGAAGTGCGCGGCGAACAGGCTCGTGCTCCCCAGCGCGTGGACGACGAGGTCCTCGATCTCCTCGGGCTCGGGCAGGAGGTCGGGGGCTTCGGGTGGGCGTTCGCGCTCTGGCACGCGGAGCACGATCCCGTCGTCGCTCCAGAGGGTCTCGACCTCCACCTCACCCGCTCGCCGCAGCTTCGCCTCGAGGGCCATGGCCCAGGGCGCGTACACCCGGCCTCCCCAGGGTCCGAGGAGGCAGAGCCGCCAGTCGCCCATCTCGTCGCGGGTCCTCTCGAGGACGATCGTCCGGTCGTCGGGGAGCGCCCCGGTGGCCTCGCGCTGGTCCTCCAGGTAGGCCAGGAGGTTCTCCGCGGCCTGCGGCTCGAGGTCGTGCTCCTCGCGAAGGCGCGCCGCCGCATCCTCGCGAGACTGCCCCGCGAGCTCCCGGGTGAGCCGGCCGATGGCCCGGCCCAGCTCCAGGGGACGCGCGCCGCGATCCGCTCTCCAGAACGGCATCTTGCCCGGCTCCCCGGGGGCGGGCAGCACGAGGACACGGTCGCGGGTGATCTCGGTGATGCGCCAGCTCGACGCGCCGAGGACGAAGACCTCTCCCACGCGGGACTCGAAGACCATCTCCTCGTCGAGCTCGCCCACCCGGCGTCCGGGGCCCGCGCCCTCGGCGAGGAAGACGCCGTAGAGCCCGCGGTCGGGGATGGTCCCGGCGTTGGTCACGACCAGGCGCTGCGCTCCCTCCCGGCCGCGCACGGTGCCGCGGAGGCGGTCCCACACGATGCGGGGCCGCAGCTCCGCGAACTCGTCGGAGGGGTAGCGTCCGGACAGCATGTCGAGAACGGCTTCGAGCTGCGCCCGGGAGAGCGAGGCGAAGGGCGCCGCGCGGCGGACGAGCACGAAGAGGTCGTCCACGGTGCGCTCCCCCAGGGCCACTGCCGCCACCAGGTGCTGGGCGAGGACATCCAGGGGGTTCGCGGGGACGCGCGTCTCCTCGACCGCCGCCCGCTTCATCGCCCGGGTCAGGGCCGCGCTCGCGAGGAGGTCGCCTCGGTACTTGGGGAAGATGACCCCCCGGGAGACGGCCTCCACCTGGTGGCTGGCCCGGCCGATTCGCTGCATACCGCTGGCCACCGAGGTCGGGGTCTCGATCTGGATGACGAGGTCGACGGCTCCCATGTCGATGCCCAGCTCGAGGGAGGAGGTGGCCACCAGCGCCGGCAGCCGTCCGGCCTTGAGCGCGTCCTCGATCTCCAGCCTCTGCTCCCGGGCGATGGACCCGTGGTGGGCCCGGGCCACCGGCTCGCCGGCGAGCTCGTTGAGGGCGGCGGCCAGCCGCTCGGCCAGGCGGCGGCTGTTGACGAAGACGATGGTCGAGCGGTGCGCGCGCACGAGCTCGAGGAGGCGCGGGTGGATGGCGGGCCAGATCGAGCGCCGGGAGAGGATGCTGGCCGGCCCCTCCACCACCTCGCCCGGGGCCGGCTCGAGGGACTCCCCGAGCCGCGACATGTCCTCGACCGGGACCTCGACGCGAAGGTCGAAGGCCTTCCGAGCCCCGGCGTCCACGATACGGACGGGGCGCGGCGTCCACGTCCGCCCGCCGGAGCCGCCCCCCAGGTAGCGCGCCACCTCCTCCAGGGGTCGTTGGGTCGCCGAGAGGCCGATCCGCTGCAAGGGCCGGCCGGCGATCTCCTCGAGCCGCTCGAGCGACAACGCGAGGTGTGCGCCTCGCTTCGTCCCCACCAGGGCGTGGATCTCGTCCACGATCACGGTCTCGACCGAGGCCAGGATCTCCCGCGCGCGGGCGGTGAGCACGAGGAACAGCGACTCCGGTGTCGTGATCAGGATGTCGGGGGGCCGTCGGGCCATCCGGGCCCGCGCGTCGGCGGGGGTGTCACCGGTCCGGATGCCCAGCGCGGGGATGTGAACCGCGCCTCCGTGCCGCCCGGCGACGCGGGCGATGCCCTGGATGGGCGCGCGCAGGTTCCGCTCCACGTCCACGGCCAGGGCCTTGAGAGGGGAGACGTAGACGACCCGGCAGCGCTCGGCCCTCGGGGGGCGGGCGCGAACATCACCCGGTCGATGGCGGCGAGAAAGGCGGCCAGGGTCTTGCCCGAGCCGGTCGGAGCCAGGACGAGGGTGCTCGCGCCTTCCGCGATCGCCGCCCATCCGAGGCGCTGGGCCTTCGTCGGCGCGGCGAAGGTCTGGGCAAACCACTCGCGCACGGGCGGGCGGAAGGGAGGGGCGTGGAGGCGAGCGCTCACCCGCCCATCATAGGGGAGGCGTGTGCCGGATCAGGGCCCCCTCAGGAGGCCTTCTTCTCCGATCCCACCAGCTCGGCACTCTTGATGTGATCCAGCTTCGGGAAGTCGCCCCGGAAGTACCGGTTCCCCTCGGACTGGGCGCGGCCCTGGTCGGGTCCGGCGCCTCGCGGGGCGCCTTCACCGTACCCGGAGTAGAGCTGATCCACCACCGACATGCCCTCGACCACGCGCCCAAAGGGCGCGAAGCCCTGCCGATCGAGAGGAGAGTTGTCCCTGTAGCTGATGAAGATCTGGGTCGTGCGGCTGTTCGGTCCCCGAGTGGCGAAGGTGACCATCCCCCGCGTGTTGGACTGCTCCACCGGGTCGTCGGGGATCTCTGCAAACCGCCAGACGGAGCTGACCTCTGGATCGCCGTGGATGCCGAACTGGACCATGAAGCCGTCGATCACCCGGAAGAAGGTCGCGTCATCGTAGAAGCCCAGCCGCACGAGGTTGTAGAAGCGGTCGGCGCCCCTGGGGGCCCAGTCCCGGTGGACCTCGACGACGAAGGGCCCCTTCGTCGTGTCGAAGCGCACGCGGAAGCGTTCGGGGGCCTGCTCGGTGGCCTGCTCCGGGTCGAGCAGGGGTGGCAGGGGGGTGGGGACGGGCGTGGCCACGGCCACCGTAGGAGACGGGCTCGGGGCCGGCTCCTCGCGCCGCCCGCAGGCGGGCACGGCGACGGCGGCGACCAGCAACAACAGGACGGGGGAGCGGAGCGTCATGACAGTCGACCTCGTAGCATGTGGAACCGGGTCGAGAGTGTATACCAGCTCCGACGGCGAGCCCCCGCGCCTGCGCCGCCCCGCCCGCGCCCAGACGACCGCGGGGACCCCGGGGGAGACGCTATAATCCCGCAACTGCGTGGAGGCAAACAGGATGAATCTCCTCTGCCCACACTGCGCCCGGACGCTGCGGATCCCGACCGAGAAGGCGCGACCCGAGGTGAAGGTGCAGTGCCCCGGCTGCCGGAAGGTGTTCGCCCTCGCCGAGGCGGCGCCGGCGCCGGCGGCACCGCGGGGACACGCCGCACCCCAGGCCCCCGCACCCCAGGCCCCCGCACCCGCTGCGGCCGCGACGGCAGGGGGGGCGGCGGGCGGCGGGGCGGCGGCGGCGCCCCGCCGCGGGCGGGGCCCACGGCCGGGGGCCTGGCGGACGTGTGCGCGCCACTCCGGGAAGCGATCCGAGGGGGTCTGCTCGGAATGTGGCAAGGGATGGTGCTCGGAATGCGTCAAGCGCCACGGCACCGCCGCCATCTGTCCCGACTGCGACGCCCTGTGCGCGAGCACCGCCGAGCGCGAGGAGGCCGAGCGTGTCGCACGCCAGCGGCGGCGCCCGCTGCGGGACGAGCTCGGCACCGTCATCACCTACCCGCTCCGGGATCCCATGGCCTACGTCATGATGGCCGTGGTCGTGGGGCTCTTCAGCACCGCCGCGAAGGTGGCGGCCTTCGGCAACCTGTTCGGCATGCTCTTCTCCCAGGGGCTGCTGTACGCGTACTCGTTCGCCGCCATCAACCGGGTGTCCGCGGGGAACACCTCGAACTTCATGCCCGAGATCGGCGACATCACGGACCTCATCAACCCGGTGCGCCTCGGGGTCGCCGCAATGATCATCAGCTCGGGTCCCTTGTTCTTGCTGCTGCTCGTCCTGGGCGTCAGCTCGGTCTTCGCCCTGGCGTCCCCGCGGGCGGCCTCCCAGGAGCCCGCTCACGAGGCCACGGCCATGCCCGAGGAGGTCCGTCAACTCCTCCAGGAGCAGGGCATGAGCGACGAGGAGATCGCGGAGTTCGAGAAGGGCTACGGTCTCGAGGGGGAGATCAACGCCCCCGCGGCAGGCACCGCCCTCGGGGCGCTGATCGCCCTCCCGTTCGCCCTGCTCTGGAAGCTGCTCTACTCGCCCATCGCCCTCATCGCGGCCGCCATCTCCCGGAGCTTCTTCGCGACGCTCAACCCGGTCACCGGCATCGACGCCATCCGGCGCATGGGCTCCATCTACTGGGAGGCTCTGGTCGTCTATACCGTGATCGCCTTCGCCTCGTTCATCGCGAGCGCGGTCCTGGGACTCGTGCCGTTTCTCGGAGGCTTCCTCGCCGCCTTCGTTCAGTCGTACGCCTTCCTGTCATTCGGCTGCCTCCTCGGCTTCGCCGTCTACAAGAGGGCGGAGGAGCTCGGCGTCGACTGATCTCGCATGGGAATCGCCGACCTGGCGCGTCGATTCCCATGCATTCCGTTCGGGCCGTGGGCGCCGCTCCCTCTCGCCAGGTCTGCCGTCGCCCGCGGGGTGCTACTCCTCCTCCCGGTTCCCCCCGTAGGTCGCCAGCGCGGGCGCGATGATCTTCTGGTCTCCCACCGCCACGATCGTCATCCCCTCGGGCCGGATGCATTTCGCGGCGACCTCCTGCACCTCGGCCGGGGTCACGGACAGGACCTTCTCGACGTACTGCCGCAGGTAGTCGTCGGGAAGCCCGTGTCTCACGAGGAACTCGAGCTGGTTCACGATGCCCGCCCGCGAGGAGTTCCGGAGCACGAAGACCCCCGCCATGTAGCTCTGAACCCCGGCCAGATCCTCCGCCGACGGTGGCTCCTTCTGCAGTCGGTCGATCTCGAAGAGGATCTCCTTCAGCGCCGCGGCGGTGACCTCGGTGGAGACGTCGGCATTCTGGACCCAGTAGGCGTCGCCCCGCCGGCTGGAGATCTGGGAGAAGGGAGAGTAGGTGTAGCCCTTGTCCTCCCGGATGTTGGTGGTGATGCGGGACGAGAAGAACCCACCGAGAAGCGTGTTGGTCACCTCGAGCTTCACGTAGCTGGGGTCCGAAGGATCGGGGACGGGCAGCCCGAGCATGAGGGTGGTCTGGACGGCGTCCGGACGATCGACGATGGCCAGGCTGCGGCTGGTCCGGGGAGCGGGGGCGGCGATGGACGCCGGGGCCGCGCCCATCCATCCGCCGAAGGCCTCCCGGGCGGCGGCGCGGACGGCGTCGTGGTCGAAGCGTCCCACCACGTAGAGGCGGGCCCGCTTCGGACCGAAGCCGTCCTCGTAGAAGGCCCGGACGTCCTTCAGGGAGTACTTCTCGATCATGTCCGGCGTGGGAAAGACGCGGCCGAAGGGATGCTCCTCACCGTAGAGCACCGCCCGGAACTTCTCGGTGGCGAGCTGCTGCGATTGGCTGCGGGCGATCGAGAGCTGGCGTTGGCGGTCGTTCTTGATCCGGGCGAGCTCGCTGTCCGGGAAGGCGGGGTGGCGGGCGACGTCGGCCACCAGACGTACCATCTCGGGCGCGAACTCCGACAGGACGGCTCCCCCGAGCTCGGTCGTCTCTGCCCCCACGCCGACCTCCAGCGACCCGCCCATGCGGGCAGCGGCCTCGGAGATCGCGAGGGCGCTCCGGGTCTTCGAACCTTCGATGAGAATGTCGGCGGTGATGTCCGCGAGCCAGACCTGGGCCGCGCTCTCGTTCGCGTTGCCCACGTCCACGAAGAGCGCCACCCGGGCCTTGGGGATGGTTCCGTAGTCGACAAGGGTCACCGATAGCCCGTTGTCGAGGCTGAAGCGCTGGGGCGCGGGAACCTGGAAGGGCTTCGGGGTTCCGGGCTCCGGCGGCGCCTGCTTCTGGGCCCGGGCCGGAAGGCCGACAGCGAGGGTGAGGCTGGCCAGGACCGCGACGAGGGTTGCCCTCATGATGCTTCGCTCCCTTCACCCTCGGCGGCCCCTGTGGCGGGGGCCTCGTCGGGCTGTGGCACGATGGTCAGGATCGTGCGGTTGGACGGCCGCAGGTACTCCCGGGCCGTGGCCAGGAGAAGCTCTGGGGTGACCTTCTCGAACTCGGCCTCGAGACGGTTGATCCTCGCGGGATCGTCGTCGAAGAGGGCGAAGCTGGCGAGAAGGTCGGCACGGCCGAAGCCGAAGAAGTCCTCGATGTCGTCGTAGAGGCGGGAGCGGGCCTTGATCTTGGCCAGCTCCAGGGTGGCCTCGTCCACCGGCTCCGAGCGCAACCGCTCGATCTCCGCGTCGAAGGACTCCAGGATCTCGTCGGCCGAGGTCTCGGCGTCGTGCATGAGCGAGGTGATCCAGAGGACGGGCCCGTCGACGTTGAACATGTTGCCGAGCAGGTTGATCCCCCCGGAGACTTCCCCGGTGAACCCGCGCTTCTGCACCAGGGCCTGGTAGAGGCGACTCTCGCGCCCCTGGACCAGGATCTGGTCGAGCAGGCCCATCGCGAAATACTCGGGGGTCTTGCGGGGAGGAACGTGGTAGCCCACGGCCAGGGCCGGCCGCGTGGCCAGCTTGTCCGGCTTGCTCGCCCGCTTCTCCTCCTCCTGGCGGGGTTCCGAGATGTCGGGCGGCTCGGGACGAGGACGCGAGGGGATGCTCCCAAAGTACGTCTCGATCCACCCAAGCGTCTGTGCGGGATCGAAGTCTCCGGTCACGACCACCACGGCGTTGGAGGGCGTGTAGTAGGCCTCGAAGAAGGTCTTCACGTCTTCCAGGGTGGCCGCTTCCAGGTCCTCGAGGTCGCCGTAGAAGTTGTGGGCGTTGTACCAGTTCGTGTTGGCGTACTGGGGCATGTCGAGCCAGGGGAAGCCCCCGTAGGGTCGGTTCAGGACGTTCACCTTCACCTCGTTCGTGACCACCCCCTGCTGGTTGGTGAGGTTCTCCTGGGTGATCTCGAGGGCACGCATGCGGTCGGCCTCCCCCCAGAGCATCATCTCGAGGGTGTGGGCGGGCACGATCTCGAAGTAGTTGGTGAAGTCGAAGCGGGTGGAGCCGTTCATGACGCCCCCGTTCGACTGGATCAGGCGGACGAATTCCATCTTCCCGAGGTTCTTCGAGCCCTGGAACATCATGTGTTCGAAGAGATGGGCGAAGCCGGTCCGGTCCCGCGGCTCGATGCGCAGACCGATGTTGTAGTAGACGGCCACGACCGCGGTCGGCGCCGTCGTGTCGCGCGAGAGAACGACCTTCAGCCCGTTGGCGAGCTTGTGATACTCCACTGGCACGCTGAAGCTCGCGACCGTGGCCTCCACGCCCGCCCGGAGCGCGGGGACGGGGACCAGGGCCAGCGCGGCGGCCAGCGTGACCGTCAGACGCTGTGTGTGTGTCATAGACTCCTCATCGTGACGAGAGCCGGGCGGGAAGTCCGCGTTGGCGCAGCTCTCCCCGTGGCCGGAAGTGGCCCTCGAAGAGACAGGACGAAGCGGACGGCTCAGTGTTCCGTGGCGGGGTGGCCGGACCCCGGGCACGAGCGGTGGCTCTCACGACGGGGTGATTGTCTCCCGGGCGCTGCCGGCACGCGAGCGGGGCAGGTCTTGACCCCCGCTCGCCCTCCCGCTAACGTTCGCCGCTCAACGATGGGAGGCGAGGAGGGGGAGGCCGTGCGGGGCTCGGGACGGCGCACCGACGGGTGGGCTCGGGGGCTTCGCCCCCTCGCCCTTGCGCTGGGCCTTCTCACGCTCGTCTCCCCGGCCGCTGCCGCGGCCGACGTCCCCCCGCCCGAGGCCATCCTCGGCTTTAGTCCCGGCCAGGATCGCCGGCTCGCCGGCTGGGACGAGGTGCTCGAGTACCTCGCGGTCCTCGACGCGGCCTCCGACCGGGTGAGCGTCGAGGAGATCGGGAAGACGACCCAGGGCCGACCGTTCGTCCTGGCGACGGTGACCTCGGTGGAGAACCACGGGCGGCTCGACGAGATCCGCCGCGACAACCTGCGCCTCGTCGATCCTCGCGGCCTGGTCGAGGACGAGGCCGAGGCCCTGGTCGCCCGGGGCCGGGTGGTCGTCGCCATGGCGTTCTCGATCCACTCCACCGAGGTGGGGGGCACCCTGAGCGCCCTGCGGCTCCTTCACCACCTCGCCTCGAGCGAGGACCCCGAGGTCCAGCGCGTCCTCGAGGAGACGGTGCTGCTCGTGCTCCCCTCGCACAACCCCGACGGCACGCAGCTCGTGGCCGACTGGTACCGCCGGCAGCTCGGGACGCCCTACGAGGGCACGGCCCCGCCCGTGCTCTACCACCCCTACGTCGGCCACGACAACAACCGCGACTGGTACATGTTCACCCAGGTGGAGACACGTCTCACGGTCAAGCACGTACACGACCGGTGGCGGCCCCAGATCATGCACGACGTGCACCAGATGGGTCCGCATGGGGCTCGGCTCTTCGTCCCGCCCTACGCCGACCCCTGGGAGCCGAACGTCGACCCCGCGCTGCGGGCGGCCGCCAACGCCATCGGGATGCACGTGGCCGCGCGTCTCACCACCGAGGGAAGGACGGGCATCGTGACCGGGGCCATCTTCGACGCCTGGACCCCGGCTCGGGCCTATCCGCACACGCACGGCGGCGTGCGCGTGCTCTCCGAGACGGCCTCGGCCCGACTCGCCTCCCCTCTCGACGTGGAGGCCCACGAGCTCCGCAGCCAGCGCCGGGGCTACGACCCGAGACAGGCGTCCTCGAACTTCCCCTCGCCCTGGCCGGGCGGGACCTGGCGTCTCGGCGACGTGGTCGACTACCAGCTCGCGGCCTCGCTGGCGGTGCTCGATCACGGGGCGCGCAACCGCGAGTACTGGCTGCGCACGTTTGTGGGTGTGAACCGCCGGGCCTGCGGCCGCCACGGGACCTTCGCCTTCGTGGTGCCGGCAGCCCAGAGGGACCCGCTGGCCGCCGCGCGCCTGATCGAGGTCCTGCACACCGGCGGAGTCGAGGTCCACCGCGCTCGGGAGGGCTTCGAGGCAGGCGGCCTTCGATTCGACGCCGGCAGCCACGTGATCCTCACGAGTCAGCCGGCGAGCGCCTTCGCCCGAACGCTGCTGGAGCGCCAGCGCTACCCCGACCTCCGCGCGGACCCGGGCGGGCCGCCGCGCCGGCCCTACGACGTGACCGCGCACACGCTGCCGCTTCTTCTCGGCGTGGAGGTCGTCGCGATCGCCGACGCCTTCGCCGCCGCCCTCGAGAAGGTCGACGTCCCCCACGTGCCCCGGGGCCGCGTCGAGGGAGAGGGGCCCCGTCTGGCGATCGGCCACGCGAGCGGCGATCTCGCCGCCCTGGGGCGACTCCTCGCCGAAGGAGTCGAGGCCCACTGGGCCCTCGAGCCGTTCTCCGACGCGGGCCGGGAGTTCCCGGCCGGCACCCTGTTGCTTCCCTCCTCGGCGCGGCGGGAGCTGGAGGCCCTCTCGATCGAGCTCGGGCTCTCCCCACGGGCGGTTCGGGCCCGGCCCCGGTCGCTGCGCCTGCGTGCTCCCCGAGTGGGTCTTTACCGCTCCTGGGTGCCGTCGATGGACGAGGGCTGGACGCGCTTCGTCTTCGAGCGCGAGATGGACGTGACCTACCGCACCCTCCACGACCGCGAGGTGCGACGGGGAGGTCTGCGGGATCGCTACGACGCCATCGTCCTCCCCGACCAGGACGCCTCCGATCTCCGGGACGGCCACCCGCCCGGCAGCTTGCCCGAGGAGTACACGGGCGGCCTCGGCCCCGCCGGTGCCGAGGCCCTGCGGAGCTTCGTCGAGGACGGGGGGACGTTGGTGGCCCTCGACTCGGCCACCGCATTCGTGATCCAGGAGCTCGATCTCCCCGTCCGTGAGGTCCTCGACGGCGTGGACCCCGACGAGTTCTACTGTCCCGGCTCGATCCTGAGGGTGAGGACCGACCCGGGGTCGCCCCTCGCCCATGGCCTGCCCGGGGAGCTTCCAGTCTGGTTCCAGTCCTCGCCGGCCTTCGAGACGAACGTCGGCGTCGTGGCCGCCCGCTACGAGGACGACGAGCCGCTGCTGTCGGGATGGCTCCTCGGGGGCGAGCGTCTTCGGGGCCGGGCCGCCCTCGTCGAGGTCCCCCTCGGGAAGGGCCGGGTCGTCCTCATCGGGTTCCGTCCGCACTACCGGGCGCAGAGCCGAGTGACGTACGCGGCCCTCCTGAACGCCCTCTACCTCTCCGCGGCCAGGCGCTGAGTCTGCGTCCACTCGTCAGGCCGAACCCGGATTGAATTCCCTCGGTGACTTGGCTAGGATTGGGGTTCGCCTTGGGCGGTCGTCCAACGGTAGGACACATGGCTCTGGACCATGGAATCGGGGTTCGAGTCCCTGCCGCCCAGCCACAGGCACCTCCCTCCCGCCCGGAGGGCTTGGTTTGAGTGCCACCCGGCCGGGGATGTCGGATGGCTCGAGCCCCAAGCGGTGGGGCGCAGAGCACGAGACTATCGAAGATGTTGTTGTTTCGACTCGGGGGTGGTAGGCTGTTCCCATCGCTCGTGAGCCAGTCGGGTCGTCGGCTGAGGCGAGTTGCTGATCCCGTCACAGCCGGCAACACCTTGAAGCGCTCCTGAATGAAGCTCGGGGCCCTGGGCTCCGGTGCTGTCCCTCCTCAAGTGAATACGGTGAGGTCCGCGGCGCGGTCCCCGCGGCGCGAACATGGCTTCGCGCGCCGGCCGACGAGACCGGCGAGCAAGGCGAGGGACATGGAGAGGACCGTCGATGGAATACGCCCATCTCGCACTGCACCTGCTGCCCACCCTGGTGGTGGTCGTGCTCGCGTTCGTCATCGCGCGGGCGGTGTCGGTCCGCGTGACCTGGCGCCGAAGCACCATCCGTCACCTGGAGGACGCGACCGCCCGGAGTTCGATGCGGGGGGCGGCGCGGCGTCTGGAGGTGTCCGCCCCTCGGGAGGCTCCCGGTCCCCGGGAGCGCCCCGCGGCTCCACCTCTGAGGCCGCACGCCGCCTGATCCGCCGTCCGCCCCACACCGTACGGAGGGCGCCTTCCTCCGCCTCGTCTCGCCGCCCCGGGGTGGTGTAACCTCAGCTGTCGGCTCGAGCCGAGCCGACCCGAGCCGCCACCCGCTTTCGGGGCCAGGGGAGACGATCCATGAAGACTGACGTTTTCGGCGCCCGCTCGACCTTCGACACCGGCCACGGGACGGCCGTCCTCTACCGCCTGAGCGCGCTCGAGAAGGAAGGCGTCGCGTCGGGCCTCGACCGCCTGCCCTTCTCCATCAGGGTCCTCCTCGAGTCCGTCCTCCGCAACGTCGACGGTGAGCTCGTGACCGCGGACGACGCGAGGACCCTCGCGGGCTGGAGCGCCCGCGAGCCGGGCTCGGGCGAGCTGCCCTTCACACCGGCCCGGGTGATCCTGCAGGATTTCACCGGGGTGCCGGCGGTGGTGGACCTGGCCTCCCTGCGGGCGGCGGTGGCCCGCCTCGGCCAGGACCCGCGGAAGATCAATCCCCTGGTGCCGGTGGACCTGGTGGTGGACCACTCGGTGCAGGTCGACGTCTTCGGCTCGCCGGAGGCGGCGACGAGGAACGCGGAGATCGAGTTCGAGCGCAACCGCGAGCGGTACGAGTTCCTGCGGTGGGGCCAGCAGGCCTTCGACGGGTTCCGCGTCGTCCCCCCCGCCACCGGCATCGTTCACCAGGTCAACCTCGAGTACCTGGCCAAGGGCGTGCTGCTCCGAAGGGACGGGGGAGAGACGGTGGCGCTGCCGGACACCCTGGTCGGAACCGACTCGCACACCACGATGATCAACGGTCTCGGTGTCCTCGGCTGGGGCGTGGGGGGGATCGAGGCGGAAGCGGGGATGCTCGGCCAGCCCCTCTACATGGTGACGCCCCAGGTGGTGGGCTTCCGCCTGGTGGGACGCCTCCCCGAGGGGGCCACCGCTACCGACCTCGTGCTGACGGTGGTCGAGATGCTGCGGCGCAAGGGGGTGGTGGAGAAGTTCGTGGAGTACTACGGCCCGGGGCTGGCCGAGATGACCCTCGCCGACCGGGCGACCATCGCGAACATGGCCCCGGAGTACGGGGCCACCTGCGGCTTCTTCCCGGTGGACGACGTGACGCTCGCCTACCTGCGGCGGACGGGACGGACGCCGGAGGAGATCGACCTCGTCGAGCGGTACTGCAAGGAGCAGGGCCTGTTCCGCACCGCGAGGACTCCGGAGCCCGAGTTCACGGACACCCTGGAGCTCGACCTGGCCACCGTCGAGCCGAGCCTGGCCGGGCCGAAGCGGCCTCACGATCGTGTGGCCCTGTCCCGGATGAAGCAGTCGTTCCGCCAGAGCCTCACCGCCCCGGTCCGGGATCGGGGCTTCGGGCTGACCGCGGCCGAGACCGGGCGGTCGGTGCCGGTCGAGATGCGGGGACAGAAGGTCGAGCTGAAGCACGGCTCGGTGGTGATCGCCGCCATCACCAGCTGCACCAACACCTCCAACCCCTCGGTGATGCTGGGGGCGGGGCTCCTGGCCCGCAAGGCGAAGGAGCGGGGCCTCCGGGTACCGCCCTACGTGAAGACCAGCCTGGCTCCCGGCTCGAGGGTCGTCACCGAGTATCTCCGCAGGTCCGGGCTCCTCCCCGACCTCGAGGCCCTGGGCTTCGACGTCGTGGGCTACGGGTGCACGACCTGCATCGGGAACTCGGGGCCGCTCCCCCCGGAGGTGGCGGGGGCGATCGCGGACGGGCAGCTGGTGGCCTCGGCCGTCCTCTCCGGCAACCGCAACTTCGAGGGCCGGGTCAGCCCTCACGTGAAGGCCAACTACCTCGCCTCCCCGCCGCTCGTCGTGGCCTACGCCCTCGCCGGCACCACCGACATCGACCTCGTCAACGATCCCCTCGGGACGGACGAGGACGGCAACCCGGTGACCCTGGCCGACGTCTGGCCCAGCCGGGGGGAGATCGACGCGCTCGAGTCCGCCGTCGACGCGGAGATGTTCGCGGCCACCTATGCCAACGTGTTCGACGGCAACCCGACCTGGAACGCCATCCCCGTCGCCGGGGGCGACCTGTTCGACTTCCGTGAGGAGTCGACCTACATCCAGGAGCCGTCCTTCTTCCAGGGCCTCACTCTCGATCCCCCCCCGATCGCGGACATCGAGGGCGCCCGAATCCTCGCCGTTCTCGGCGACTCCGTCACCACCGACCACATCTCTCCCGCCGGCGACATCCCTCTCGAGAGTCCGGCCGGGCGATACCTCGCCTCGAAGGGGCTCGAGAAGAAGGACTTCAACTCCTACGGCTCGCGACGTGGCAACGACCGGGTGATGGTGCGCGGGACCTTCGCCAACATCCGTCTCAAGAACCAGATGGTTCCGGGCGTCGAGGGCGGGGTGACCGTCCACGTTCCCTCCGGAGAGCGCATGGCCATCTTCGACGCCGCCGAGCGCTACCGGGCCGAGGGGACCCCCCTCGTGGTGGTGGCGGGCAAGGAGTACGGCACCGGCTCGTCCCGCGACTGGGCGGCCAAGGGAACGTTGCTCCTGGGCGTGAGGGCGGTGATCGCGGAGAGCTTCGAGCGCATCCACCGCTCCAACCTGGTGGGCATGGGCGTCCTGCCTCTCCAGTTCAAGCCCGGGGAGGGCGTCGGGGCACTGGGGATCACCGGGCAGGAGACGCTCGCCCTCTCCGGGCTCGACGGTCTGGAGCCGCGGCAGGAGGTGGAGGTCACCATCCGGCGACCGGACGGCGTCCTGACGAGGACCACGACCATCGTCCGACTCGACACCCCGGTGGACGTGAAGTACTACCGCAACGGAGGGATCCTCCAGACCGTCCTCCGCAAGATGTTGCGTCCACAGGCCTGACCTTCCGCGGACGCGTGGCGTCGCTGCGATCGGGCCGAAAGGGGTGCCATGGCACGACTGAGCTTCCTGGGAGCGATCCGAACCGTCACCGGGTCACAGTACGTGCTCGAGGCGTCGGGGCGCCGGCTCATGATCGACTGTGGCATGTTCCAGGGCCGCAAGCCCCTGCGTCTGCGGAACTGGGACGATCCCTGTGACGACCCGGCGGGCGTCGACGCCCTCGTTCTCACCCACACCCATCTCGACCACATCGGGCGGGCGCCCCGCCTGGTCAAGAGGGGCTTCCGCGGCCCCATCTACTGCACCCCGCCCACCCTCGACCTCGCCGAGGTCCTCCTCCTCGACGCTGCCCACCTGCAGGAAGAGGACGCCCGGTACTACAACCGCAAGGGCCTCACGAAGCACAAGCCGGCGCTTCCGCTGTTCGATACGGACGACGCGCGGGAGACGTTGAAGTTGCTACGACCGGTGTCCAAGGGCGCGACACAGGATGTCGGGGAGGTCTTCTCGTTCAGCTATCGCGAGGCCGGCCACCTGCTCGGCGCCGCCTCCGTGGACCTGCGGGTGCGGGAGAGCGGCCAGGAGTGGCGGGTCCTCTTCAGCGGCGACGTGGGCCGCTACGACGCGGTCCTGGCCAAGGACCCGGAGGGGGCCGCCGCCGCCGACTACCTGGTGATGGAGAGCACGTACGGCAACCGCCGCCACCCCGACGTCTCCCTCCTCGACCAGCTCGAGGGCCTCATCAAGCGGACCTTCGCCCGGGGAGGCGTCCTGCTGATCCCGGCCTTCGCGGTGGGCCGGTCTCAGCAGATGATCTGGATGATGAACGAGCTGGTGACCCGGGGACGGCTGCGGCCGTTTCCCATACACCTCGACAGCCCCATGGCGGTCGACGCCACCCGCATCTACGCCGCCCACCCCGAGGGTCAGAAGGAAGCGATCGGCAACCTGGGGGGCCGCAGCCTGTTCCACGGCCGATGGGTCCACCTGCACCGCACCCGGGACGAGTCGATCGCGCTCAACTCCCTCGAGGGCCCGGCGGTGATCATCTCCTCGAGCGGGATGCTCTCCGGCGGGCGCATCCTCCACCACTGCAGGCAGCGCCTCCCCCGGCCGGAGAACACGCTGCTCATCACCGGCTACCAGGCGGCGGAGACGCTGGGCCGGGTCCTGGTGGAGGGGGCGAGCGAGGTCCGCATCCACAAGCACCCGGTGCCGGTGCTGGCGGAGGTCCAGGTCCTGAAGGGCCTCTCCGGACACGCCGACGCCGCCGAGCTGATGCGCTGGCTGTCGGGGATGGAGAGCCCGCCGCGGACCGTCTTCATGACCCACGGGGAGGAGGAGTCGGCGCTGGCACTCGCCGACCGCGTCCGTCGGGAGCGAGGCTTCGAGACCCACGTTCCCGAGCCCGGAGAGAGCTGGGAGCTCGGCTCGGGACCCGAGTGAGCGGGGAGACCGAGCGGCTAGAGCGGGAGGAAGACGCGCGTCTCCAGCAGGCCCTCGGGCAGCGGGGCAAAGCGCAGGAACCCACCCACCTCCCGCACGAGACGGTAGCCTTCCCCGAGAGGCCCTGAGTCCGCGCCCTCGAGGATGCGCCGCTGGTCGAGATCCACCAGGCTGGCGGTGTGGGTGAAGGCGAGCATGAGGAAGTCGCGGCGCAGCTCCCGGCCGTCGCGACCACGCAGGAGCACCGGCTTGCGCTCGGCCCGGACGGAGATCGCGGAGCCCGCGGCGACGACGGCGGCCAGTCCCTGGAGGAGGGACCCGAGACCCCGTCGGAGCACGGCCGGCGCGCAGCGTGGGAGGGCGGCGCCGGCGGCAAGGCTGCTGCGCACCTTCAGCTTCCTCGCGGCGAGCGGGGCGTGCAGGGCCCCCGCCACCTCGGCCAGCAGGCCGTCGAGAGACGGGGCGCCGGCGGCGGCGCCCGGGCCCGCCGCCGAGGCCGCCGGGCGCGTGCGGGCGTGCGGAGGGATGGTCCGGTCGGGCGGCGACGACGTGGCTCGGGCCGCCCCGGGCGCGCCCGGGGCGGCTCTCCCGAAATCGCGCAGCACCTTGCGCAACCGGCCGGCCTCGCTGCGGATGGAGCCGACGAGTGCGCCCGCTCCCGGGGCGCGGGTCCCCTCGGCCATCAGCTGATCGGTCCTCTGGAGGATCGTGCCGAGGCCGAGGTGGATCTCGCGCACCAGGGTGCCGAGGGCCTCGGCCAGCTCGACGTTGGAACGGATGGCCCGGTGCAGCAGCTCCTCGGACACCGGGCTCGCATCCGAGCCCGCTTGTCCCGGGTAGGCCGGCTCGGCCCCCGGGGGCTGGGCGATCACCACCCTCCCGGGGGGCGGCGGCACGGAAGACGGGGTGGAGATCGGACCGGCGGAGCCCGGGTCTGTCGGCGTCCCCGGGGGCGCGGTCGGGGGCCATCCGAGTGCGGGGCCCGGTGGTCGACTGAGAAGCGAGTCGAAGGCCTGGGCCACCACATCCGGGACCGCGGCGGGGTCGAGGCCCTTCTCCTTGAGGTTGTACTTCTGCGCGATGGCGGCGAGCATGTCCTGCACCACCGAGACGAATGTCTCGATGACCCCGTCTCCGCGCGCGGCGACGGCGGGGAAGGTCTTCCGGCCCCAGGGGTTGAGGGCACGGTCGAGCTCCGCACGGGGAAGCAGGTCGGCGAGGTCCCGCTTGTTGTACTGCAGGACCAGGGGAACCTTCTCGGGCACGAGGCGGTTGGCGAGAAGGTTGACCTTCATGTTCTCGAAGGCCGTGACGTTCTCTCGTGCCATCGTCCTCTGGCTGTCGGCGACGAAGACGACGGCGTCCGCTCCCGCCAGGACGACGCGCCGAGTGGCGTTGTACTGAACCTGCCCGGGGACGGTGTAGAGCTGGATCTTGAAGTCGTAGCCCGAGACCTTGCCCAGGCTGAAGGGGAGGAGGTCGAAGAAGAGCGTCCGGTCCTGGGCGGTGTTGAGAGAGATGAGCCGGTTGGCCCCCTCGGGGTCGGTCAGGCGGTGGATCTGCTCCAGGTTGGTGGTCTTCCCCGACTGGGGAGGACCGTAGTAGACCACCTTTGCTTTGATGGTCCGTTCGCTGAAGTTGAACTGGACCATGGCTGGGCGCGGGGACTATAGCATGCGCCTTCGAGGGCCAACAACGCGGAAGCGACCCTCCCCCGGACCCCGTCCGCGCCCCGGGCCCCGCGGCGGTCCGGCGGGCCCGGGCTCTTGACGCCCTGAAACCGGCTCCCTATACTGGCTCTTTGCGTTTCGGGCCGTTTTCGGGCCCTTCTCGGGAGGACGTTTCGTCATGGCTCAGCGGTGCGACATCTGCGGCAAGGGCCCGCAGTTCGGCAGTCGGGTCAGCCACGCGCACAATGTCACGAACCGACGCTTCAACCCGAACCTGCAGAGGGTTCGGGCGGTCCTGGACAACGGCACCCACCAGCGGATCCGGGTGTGCACGCGCTGCCTGCGCTCCGGCAAGGTGAGGAAGCCCGCCGGACGCTCCGGGACCGCCACGAAGACGACCGCCGCCTGAGACGACCCCGCTAGTAGGCGGCGACGACGTCGATCTCCACCCGGGCCCCCTTCGGGAGCGCCCCCGCCTGAATGGTCGTGCGGGCCGGCGACCGTTTCCCGAGATAGCGGGCGTAGACCTCGTTCATGGCCGGAAAGTCGCCCATGTCGGCCAGATAGACGGTGGTCTTGACCACGTTGTTGAGACCCATCTTGGCCGCGCCCAGGACCGCCCGGAGGTTCTCGAGGACGCGCTCGGTCTGGGCGTCCACGCCCCCCTCGACCATCTCGCCGGTAGCCGGGTCGAGCGCGATCTGCCCGGAGGAGAACAGAAGCCCTCCCGAGACGACCGCCTGCGAGTAGGGGCCGATGGGCGCGGGAGCCTCGGACGTCGATACGTGCTTGGTCGGCATGGTGGGGCCTCCTGCGAGGGAAGGCCTGAAGCCTAAGGTCTCCCGCGTCCCGGATCAAGTCGGGCCGGGGCCCGGGCCGGCGCCGGAGACGCTCTGGCGGGCGACGTCGATGACGCCCTTGACCCCCCGCACCGACTTCACGACCCGGTCCAGGTGCTTCAGGTTGTCGATCCGCACGGTGAGGGCGATCGAGCCGGTGTTGTCGTCGAAGGTCCGGACCTGCATGTCGCGCACGTCGGTCTTCAGCGAGGCCAGGGCCGCCGTCACCGCGGCCAGGGCCCCCATGCGGTCCTCGAGATCGACCGCCAGGCGCACCTCGTATCCCCCCTCGGCCCCGCTGCCCCACTCGACGTCGATCCGGCGCCCGGGATCGTAGACCAGGTTCCGAACGTTGGAGCAGCTCACGGAGTGCACGGAGACGCCCTTGCCCCGGGTGATGTAGCCCACGATGGGCTCTCCCATGATTGGGTTGCAGCACTTGGCTCGGTAGACGAGGAGGTCGTCGGTACCCTTGACGGTGATGCGTTCGTCGCGTCGACGCAGGAATCGGCGGACCGCGTCGACCATGGGGCGGGGCTTCTGCGCCTCCGGCGACTCGGCGAGCTTCTCCGGGGGAATCAGTCGCGACAGGACGTGCTGCACCGAGACCTTGCCGTAGCCGATGGCGACGAAGAGATCGTCGATCTTCGGCCCCACCCCCAGGTCCTGGGCGAGGGTGGCGACGGACGACGATTTCCCGTCCAGCTTCTTCAGCGAGAGGTCGAAGCGCCGGAGCTCCCGCTCGAGGTGCTTGCGCCCGATCTCGAGCGCCTGCTGCTTCTCGGCGGTGTTGAGGTAGTGGCGGATCTTGGACTTCGCCCGGTTGGTGACGGTGAGGCCCAGCCAGTCGCGGCTCGGCCTGTGGCCGGCGGAGGTCAGGATCTCGACGATGTCGCCGTTCTGCAGCTTGTAGCGCAGGGGGACCATCTTCCCGTGGACCCGGGCCCCGACGCACTGGTGGCCGACCTCGGTGTGAATGGAGTAGGCGAAATCGATCGGCGTGGCTCCCCGGGGGAGCATCTTGACCTCGCCCCGGGGGGTGAAGCAGTAGACCTCCTCGGGGTAGAGGTCCAGCTTGAGCGAGTTCAGGAACTCGTGGGGGTCCTTGACCTCCTGCTGCCACTCGAGGAGCTGACGCAGCCAGGAGAAGGCGTCGTCGTCCGCTCCCAGCCCGGTGCGACCCTCCTTGTACTTCCAGTGAGCAGCGATCCCCTCCTCCGCCAGCTGGTGCATCTCGTCGGTGCGGATCTGCACCTCGAACGGGTGCCCCTCGTCGCTGATCACCGAGGTGTGCAGCGACCGGTAGCCGTTCGGGCGGGGCATGGCGATGAAGTCCTTGACGCGGCCGGGGACCGGGCGCCAGGCGTTGTGGAGGATCCCCAGCACCGCGTAGCAGTCGGGGATCGTCTTCACCAGGATGCGGAGGGCCACGAAGTCGTAGACCTGATCGAGGTCGATTCGCTGTCGCTTCAGTTTCTGCTGGATCGAGTGCAGACGCTTGATGCGACCCTCGATGGTGGCCTCGATGCCGGCCTCCTCCAGCTTCTCACGGACGGTGGCGCGGATCTTCTCGATGAAGGCGCGGGCCGCCTTGCGCTTGCCCTCGACGCGGGTGGTCAGCGACCGGTACCCCTGCGGGTCCAGGTACTGGAAGGCCAGGTCCTCCAGCTCGTTCTTGATCTTGGCCATCCCGAGGCGCCCGGACAGGGGTGCGTAGATGTCCATCGTCTCCCGGGCGATCCGCACCCGACGATCCTCCCGCAAGTGCTTGAGTGTGCGCATGTTGTGGAGTCGGTCGGCGAGCTTGACGAGGATGACCCGGATGTCGTCGACCATCGCCAGCAGCATCTTCCGGTAGGTCTCGGCCTGGCGCTCCTCGGTGGTGGCGTAGGGGATCTTCGAGATCTTGGTGACGCCCTCGACGATGTGCAGGACGTCCGCCCCGAAGTACTCCTGGATGCGCTCGGGGGTGGTGAGGGTGTCCTCCAGGACGTCGTGGAGAAGGCCCACCGCGACGCAGATGGGGTCCATCCTCATTTCGGCCAGGATGTTCGCCACCTCCAGCGGGTGGACCAGATAGGGCTCGCCCGAGGCCCGCACCTGCCCCTTGTGCTCGACCGCAGAGAAGATGTAGGCCTTGCGGAGGACCTCGAGATCGGCCTCCGGATGGTGTCCCTTGACGGTCTGCTGGATGTCCTCGAAGCGAATCATGGCTTCGTCCCCAGTCTAGACCCTATGAGGGCCGCCGGGGGAGCGGCCGCGTTCCTCCGGTAGTCTTTGCCCCAGTTCTGAAGCTGGAGGCAAGGAGGAAACGATGGCCCTCGACTCGACGACCCAGAGTACACCTTACCCCGAGGCCCGGTGCCTGTACATGGCGATGGAGCTGAGCGCGACGAAGTGGCGGCTTGCGCTCAGCACCGGAGGACCACGGATTCGGGAGAAGTCGGTTGGTGCGGGAGATGGTGGCCGGCTACTCGATGAGATCCGGGCTGCCAAGAAGCGGTTCGGGTTGCCGGATGACGCGAGAGTGATCAGCTGCTACGAGGCGGGGCGGGACGGGTTCTGGATCGACCGGTTGCTGAGTCAGTTCGGCATCGAGAACGTGGTTGTCGATGCTGCCAGCATGAAGGTGGACCGCCGGGCTCGCCGAGCGAAGACAGACAAGATCGACGGAAGGCAGAGATCGAACGGGAGTGGGATCGCCTACGGCTGGTGGAGGAGCAGATCCGGGCGATCACGAAGGAGCAGCGGGAGCAGCTCAAGCAGGCGGGCTCTCCTGAGCTGGAGAAGGTCAAGCTGCTCACGAGGCTTCGGGGCATCGGCCTCGACAGCTCCTGGATCCTGGTCATGGAGTTCTTTGGCTGGCGCGAGTTCAAGAATCGGGGAGAAGTTGGAGGGGCAGCCGGGTTGGTGGGAACGCCCTATGACAGCGGATCGAGCGAGCGGGAGCAGGGCATCAGCAAGGCAGGCAACCCACTGGTCCGGACCAGGATGGTCGAGCTGGCCTGGCTGTGGATTCGATTCCAGCCACACTGCGAGTTGAGCCAGTGGTTCCAAAGACGCTTCGCTGGCGGCGGCTCGCGTCTGCGCCGAGCCGGAATCGTCGCCGTTGCCCGGAAGCTGTTGATCGCCCTGTGGCACCTCGTCGAGCACGGAGTGGTCCCTCAGGGAGCGGTGATCGATCTCACGGAGTCGTCTGCCAGCTAGGGTTGGATCGCAGACCGTGATCACAGGAGACGAATTCGAGAGCTTGCCGGTTGGCAGGGGTAGCCCGCAGTCCGGGCGGGTTGTCGACACCCTCGCGGTGTCGGACCGTCTTTCTAGATGGGGCGCCCCTCCAAACGGCACCTCCTGCGCCCTCGAGCGCATGTGGCATTTGGTGCCGGTCCTCGCGACCGAAGCACGGATAGGAGTTGGTTCAGACGCACTGTCGCTGAACGCTTCCCGGTGCCGCCCAACCTGGCATCTCTCGTGCTCGATCTCTCCTCGTGCCCCGCGGTCTGCCAACCGAGCCCTGGGTACTGATTCACCACCACTCGCTTGGTGGCAAGAAAACGGAGGGCAATGAAGCCGAGCACACTTACCCCTTGACATGGAGGCCCTCATAGGAGCCCGGATTTCCGGCGCGGGCGGGGGCGCGTCGCGTGCGCCGGGCCCGCCGAGCCGCGTGGGTGGGGCTCCGCGGCCCGCTGCCCCGGGCGGGGGCTCGGGGACCGGGGGACCTCGGACTTTCTTGACTCCACTTCGGCCCGGCGACTATAATCCAGTTTCTCCGAGAGTCTTTGTATTCAATAACTTTCCCGGGAGACGGTCGATGAGAACCCGAAAACACGCGCCCATGTTCGCCGTTCTTCTCGCCCTGGTGGTGGTCGGAGTCGGTTGTGACTTGATCAAGGCCAAGGCTGCCTTCAAGGACGGCAACAAGCTGTACAAGGAAGAGAACTACCGCCAGGCCCTCGAGGAATACGAACGGGCGGTCGAGCTCAAGCCCGACTTCGCCGAGGCGCACGTCTATCTCGCCAGCGCCCACCAGTCGCTGTACCGCCCGGGTCGGGACGACCCGGAGAATGAGATGCACCTGCAGAAGGCCATCGAGCACTACGAGATGTCGCTGGAGGTCAACACCCTGGATTCACCGTCGCTCCAGGAGGTCCGGGTGACCGCGCTGGGGGCCCTCACCGGGATCTACTCCGACCCGCCGGTGGAGAACTTCGAGAAGGCCCTCAGGTACGCCGAGGAGCTGGTGAAGGACAACCCGGACGACACCAAGAACATGTACGCGATGGCGAACCTGTACGAGAAGTTCCACCGGGTGGACGAGGCGGAGGCGACCTACCTGAGGGTGGTGCGGGACAACCCGGAGGACCCCAAGGCCTGTGGCGCCCTGTCCGCGTTCTACAACAAGCCCCTCTGGGACACCGAGGGCAACGTGTGGACCGAGGAGTCCAAGGGTCCGCGGGCGGCGCGCTTCGAGGACGCCATCCAGACCATGGAGCACTGCGCCACCCTCGACCCGAGCGACCCCAGCGGCTACTACAAGATCGCGACCTTCTACTGGGACAAGGCCTACCGCGACCACTCCCTCGATGACAAGGAAAAGGACGAGTACGCCGACCTCGGCATCGAGGCCGTGGACAAGGCCCTGGAGGTCCGGCCCGACTACTGGGAGGCGATCATCACCAAGAACCTGCTCTTCCGCGTGAAGGCGCAGGTGGCGCCCACCCGGGCCGACCGGAAGCAGTACCTCGAGCAGGCCCAGATACTCCAGAAGCAGGCGTTGGATCTCCGCAAGGAGCAGCAGGCGGCCGCCGACGCGGCCGCGGCCGCGGTTCCCCCGGAGGCCATGGCCGAGTAGGTCCCGCCGGGCCCCGGGACCGCGGGGCCGGCCCGGGGCGTCTCCCCCCGCGAAAGGGGGAGACGCCTCTTTCTCTTTGGCCGGCGCGTTCCGCGCCCCCCCGGGCCCCCATCGGAGGCGACGACCAGTGCCCACGAACCACCCCCTCCACCGCTCGCGCCGCCACCGCATGATCGGAGGCGTCTGTGGCGGCATCGCCACCTGGCTCGGCTGGAGCCCTCTCCTGGTGAGGGTGCTCTACGTCGTGATCTCCGTCTGCTCGGCCGCGTTCCCGGGGATCCTGGTGTACCTGATCCTCTGGCTGCTCATGCCCCTGGAGGGTTGACCATCCGGAGAGGCCTGCCCGCCACGTGCCGCGTGCCACGTGCCACTCTGGAGAGAGGCGCTGCCGTGTTCGAGGCCCTTTGCCGCGGCCGGCCGCCTCACTGGTCCCTCCTCGTCCCACGCCTCGGGGCTCCGGTAGGGACACTCTCCTGAAGAGTGGCGGGGGGGGCGGCACGGTGGCGAGACGAGAGAGCAACACGACACAGACGAAGAGGGCTCCGCGCCACTGCGCGGAGCCCTCGGGCGGGAACGGCGAAGAGATCGCTAGGGCTGGGCCCCGACCGCGCCTCCCGCCTGCTCGACCATCTGCTCCGAGATGATCCCGATGCGCTCCACGCCCGCGCCGCGCGCGATGTCCATGGCCTGAACGACCCGGCCGTAGAGGACGTCCCCCGCGGCCTTGACGAACATCGTCTTGTCCGAGCGCGCCTGGAAGATGTCCCGCAGACGCTGGCTCAGCTCGGGCAGTCCCACCGGGTTCTTGTTGATGGTGATCGCACCCTCCTCCAGGCTGAGAACGACCTGATTCGGGGGACTGGTGTCCTTCGGCTGGTTGGGAGGAGGAGGCTGGGGCAGGGAGATGTCGAGCCCCTTCTGGGCGAGTGGGGTGACGACCATGAAGATGATGAGCAGCACCAGCAGCACGTCGATGAACGGGGTGACGTTGATGTCGCCCATCGCCCCCGAGCTGCCGATGTGGGCGGTGTGGGCCTCGCTCTCTTCCCAGCGCCGACGCCGGGTTCTCTTGTCCATGATTCCTAGGCCCCCTGCACCTTGCGCTCGGCGATGAGCGCCACCTCTTCGACCCCGGCCTCACGGGCGAGGTCCATGACCTTCATCACCTCGGAGTAGGGGAGCTCCTCGTCGGCCTTGAGGTAGATCATCCGGGTCCCCTCGGCCATGTCTCGCACACGCTCCTCGAGCAGCGGGAGGAGCGACGCCTGATTGTCCAGTCGGTCGCTCCCGAGGTACACGGTGGTGTCCCGCCGGACGGCGACGACCGGGATCTTGGGCTCGTCCTTGCGCTCCTTGGTGTTGCCCGCCTGGGGCAGCTTCACGTCCACGCCCTTCTGGAGGAGTGGGGTGATCACCATGAAGATGATGAGGAGCACGATCATGACGTCGGCCATGGGCGTGACGTTGATGTCCGCCATCGGGCCGCCCTTGCTTCCGCCAACCTTCATTGCCATGGCGAGTACTCCTGCCTCCGGTGACGGCCGGGGTCGGCAAGACCCCGGCCGCGCGCGGCTGCTTCTTTACGGCGCTAGCCTCGCTTGATGAAGTAGTCGAGCAGCTCGGAGCTGGAGTTGTCCATCTCCACGTTGAAGCCCTCGACCTTGCCGTTGAAGTAGTTGAAGGCCCACACCGCGGGAACGGCCACGAACAGCCCGAAAGCGGTGGTGATGAGCGCCTCGGCGATACCGGCGGACACGGCAGCGATGCCGCCCGACCCGGTGAGCGCCATGCCCGAGAAGGCGTTGATGATCCCGAAGGTGGTCCCGAACAGGCCCACGAACGGCGCGGTCGCGCCGATAGTGGCCAGGCCACTCAGGCCGCGCTTGAGGTCGGCGAGGTTCACCGCGGTAGCGCGCTGGATGGCGCGCTTGGCCGCCTCGACCGCGCCCTCGCGGTCCTTCTCGGCCTCACCGGTCTCGACCTGGTACTGCCACTCCTGAAGGCCGGGCTTGAGCACCTTGGCCAGGTGGGACAGCTTGAACTGCTTGCCATCGGAGATGTCGATGGCTTCCTTGATCTTCCCCTGCTTGAGGTAGCGGGCCACCTCGGGGGCGTACTTTCTGGACTGCTTGGTGGCCTGGGAGTAGGTCCAATAGCGCTCGATCATGACGGCGATCGAGTACATGGACATGATGAAGAGCGTGATGACGGTGCCCCAAGCGACGCCGCCCATGTGCTCGGCCATGGACCTCAAATCGAACTGCATCTTGCGTCCTCCTGGACTCTGAGTTGCGCTCTCGCCCCTACGAGAGCTTGAAGTTGACCGTAACGGTCATGATGACGGGAACCGGGACACCGTTCAAGAGCGTCGGCGTGTAGACCCACTGCCGGACGGCGCTCACCGCAGCCTGGTCGAGCAGCGGGATGCCACGGAGAATCTTGACGTCGGTCACCTTCCCCTGGGGAGAGATCGTGCACTCGAGGATGACGACGCCCTGCACCCGGGCCTGCTTGGCGATGTCGGGGTACTCCGGTGCGACGTTCTTGAGCTTCTTGGGCTCCTTGATCTGACCACCCACCCGGATGGCCTGCTGGGGTGGCGGCGGGGGAGCGTCGGGCAGGCCGCCCACGACTCCACCGACCACGCCGCCCGGGACGCCGCCTTCGACGCCGCCGGCGACGCCGCCCTCGACACCCAGGTCCAGGCCCTCCTCGGGCATGATCTCCTGGGGCACCTCGACCGGTGCCACGAAGGCGTGATCGTCCATCTGAACCGGCTTCGCCACCACCTTCGGGGCCTGGGTCGCGCGCGGGGCGGGCGGCGGGGGCGGCGGGGGCGGCGGCGGGGCCGACATCGGCTCGACGAAGAACGCCTTCACCGCCGAGGCCGGCTCGGGCAGCAGACCGATCTGCAGGATCGGCAGGACAATGATGGCGGCGGCGATCATCAGATGCAGGAGGATCGACAGCGGCCATGTCTTGGCCTGCCCGGTGCGGTGGGCCGACGTGTCGGAATCGATCAGGTCTTCGAAGAGCCTTTGTTCCATCGTGCGCCCCTACACTTTGACATAAGGAGAGTATCTTCCCGGCAAAGAGGACCGGATTCTATCCCCGGGCTTTTCGAGGTGTCAAGACGTGCGGGGCGACCGCTCGCCCGACCCCGGTCCGGCCGCGGGGCAGCAGCAGAGACTTGGACACCCTGGGGAGGGTCGGGGTTCCCCGCCCGTCCCGGAAATCGGCTCAGTAGATGCGAAAGGCGACGGGGGCGTGGGCGATGGTGGGCACGGGCGCGCCGTGCTTGACGGCGGGCTGAAAGACCCACTGGTAGACGGTCTGGAGGGCGGCGGCGTCCAGCATCGGGACGGACTGGAGGACCCGGGCGCGCACGACCCGCCCGGTCGAGTCGATGAGGATCTCGACGATGACGGTCCCCTCCACCTTCTTGACGAAGGCCTCCTGGGGATACTGGGGTCGGGTGATCTTGATGGGCCTGGGCGGAGAGTCGTAGTCCATGACCGGTCCCGTCCCGGTGCCGCCCAGGACGCCGCCGAGGACCCCCCCGGGGATTCCGCCCACCACACCTCCGTCGACACCCTCCTCCATCCCCTCGGGAACGCCGAAGTCGCTCCCGAACTCGCTTCCGAACTGGTCGTCCGGGCTCGCGGTGTCCTCGGGCCTGAGCTCGGCCACCTCGGTGGGGGTCTCGGGCTCGATGGGGGCGGTGAACTCGGGCTCCTCCCTGGGCTCCTCGACCACCGGCTTCTGGGGCTCGGGCTTGACCGGCTCCTCTCTCATCCTCGTTCCCTTGGGGAGGGGCGGCGGCGGCGGCGGCGGCGGATCGTAGAGAAGCGCGCGGATGTAGTCCCGCTGCTCGGGGAGATCGGGAGGCGTGAAGAAGGGGACGAAGATGACGAGGCCGACGATGACCGCGTGGACGATCAGGGAGGTCCGCCCGCCCGGGCCGGCGAGACGTTGCCAGAACGACCTCGGCTTCTGCCCGGACGTGACGAGATTGCCCGCGAACAGCTTGTCCTCATCGATGGCCCCCAGGTTGCGGGTTGGGGCCGTCTGCGGGTCGGGACCGGTCATCTCGAACATCTTAGCACCGCCACTAATCCCCTCATACGGTGGGAACGGGCTCGGCGCGAGGTGTGTTCCGGTCCGGGGGTGAAATGATGTGAGGGGGGCGTCCGCCGCGGCTCCGTGTCCGGGTCTCGGTCGGGTGATCTTCCCTCTCGGTGGGGGATGGCCGGCCCGCCGCTCAGGCGGTGGGTGAGGGCGAGCGGACCTTCCGCCGGTACCACCAGTCCACCAGGGGCACGGCGACGAACATCGTCGAGTAGGTGCCGACGATCAGACCCACGACGAGGGCGAAGCTGAAGCCGCGCAGGACGTCCCCACCGAGGACGTACAGTCCCAGGAGCGCGAGGCAGGTGGTTCCGGAGGTGATCAGCGTCCGGCTCAGGGTCTGGTTGATCGAGTTGTTGAGGAGCTCGGCCATGGAGAGCTTGCGGCGCTGCCCGAGGTTCTCCCGGGCGCGGTCGAAGATGACGATGGTGTCGTTGACGCTGTACCCGACCAGGGTGAGCAGGGCGGCGATCACGTTGAGGGTGACCTCGTATCCAAAGAACGTCAGGACCCCGAGGGCGATGATCACGTCGTGCAGGGCCGCCACCGCCGCGGCCAGCCCCCAGATGCCGCCTTTGAAGCGGACGGCGAGATAGATGAGCTGGAAGAGGAGGCCGAGGCTGACCAGGAGAATGGCCTTGCGCCGGAGCTCGCCTCCGACGATGGGACCCACGATCTCGGACGAGGACTCGATGACGGGGTTCTCCCGGTAGGACTCGGCGAGGGTGGCGAGGGCGGACCGGGCGGGGGCGTCGAGGTCGGAGTCGTCGCCCTCCACGGCGAGGCGAAGCAGGACCTTGTTGTCTCCGGGCTCCCCGAAGACCTGGATCACCGAGCCCGGCGAGGTCTTCTCCACGGCGTCGCGGATCTTCTGGATCGCGGGGGCGGACTGGAACTGCAGGACCATCTGGGTGCCGCCGGAGAACTCGACGCCGTAGCGGATCTGGCCGCTGGCGATCGCGTAGATGCCGGCCGCGACCAGCAGGCCGCTGAGGACGATGAAGTACTTCGCACGGCCCAGGAAGTCGAAGTGCGCATCCTTGAGGATCTCCATGGCTGCCCCCTAGATGCTCAGCTTCTCGACGTGGCGCCTGCCAAGCACCCACTCGAAGAAGAACTTGCTCAGGAAGAAGGAGGCGAAGACGTTGGCCACGAGACCGATGACGAGGGTGACCGCGAAGCCCTTGATCGGCCCGGTCCCGAACTGGAAGAGGAATGCCGCAGAGATCAGCCCGGTCACGTGGGTGTCCATGATGGTGAGCCAGACCCGATCGAAGCCGTTTTGGATGGCCATGCGCACCGTCTTGCCGTTGCGCAGCTCCTCGCGAATCCGCTCGAACACCAGCACGTTGGTGTCGACGCCGACGCCGACGATGAGGATGATCCCGGCGATGCCGGGCAGCGTCAGGGTAGCGCCGAAGTAGGCGAGGGCGGCGAGGACGATGAGGAGGTTGGCGGTCAGGGCCAGGATCGCGTTGAGCCCCGCGAGCCGGTAGTAGACGAGCATGAAGAGGGCGATGAAGGCCATGGCCGCGATCGAGGCCCGCACGCCATCCCGAATGGAGTCGCGACCGAGCGAGGCCCCCACCGTCAGCTCCTGCAGGTATCGCAGCGTCGCCGGAAGGGCCCCCGCGCGCAGGATCTTGGCGAGCTCGTCCGCCTCTTCGGTGGTGAACGTCCCGGTGATGCGGTTGTCGGCGCCCAGCTTGCTCTGGATGACCGGCGCGGAGTAGACGCTTCCGTCGAGGACGATCGCCAGCTGCCGGCCGATGTTGCGGCCGGTCTCGCGGGAGAAGCGGTCGGTGGCGATGGGATTGAGGGTGAAGTTGATCTGGGGCCGGTTGGACTCGTCCACCCCCACGCGGGCGTTCTTGAGGTCGCGCCCGGTGATCAGCGCCTCCCGGCGGAGCAGGTAGTACGTGCGCACGCCGGCCTCGGCCCCCGAGCCCGTGAGCATCTCCAGGTTCTCCGGGACCTTCCCGCCGTGCGTCTGGAGCAGCGTCTCCTCGCTTGCCGCTGAGTCCTCCACGAGCCGCAGGGAGAGCTGGGCGGTGGTCTTGATGATGCGCTTCGCCTGCTCGACGTCGGTGACGCCGGGCAGCTGCACCAGGATCTGGTCGCCGGCGCTGCCGTGGCGGGCGATGAGCGGCTCCGAGACCCCGAGCTGGTTGACGCGACGCTCGAGGGTGCGCTTGGCCTCCTCCACCGTCTGGTCGGCGAGCCGCTTCCGGTAGACGTCGGTCATCTCCACCAGGAAGCGCCCCTCGCCCGCCTCCCGGACCTCCCAGCCCTCGGGGAAGTAGTCGCGCAGGAGGTCGCGCATGTCCTTGACCCGTGCCGGCTCCACGCCCTCCACCTCGAAGGTGGTGGGGTCGACGCGCTGGATGGCCCCGTGCTCGATCCCCTGTCGCGTGGCCTGCTCGCGGGCCACGGTCACCGCGTCGTCCACGGTGGCGTTCAAGGCGTCCTCGATCACGACCTGGAGCACGAGGTGGATGCCCCCGCGCAGGTCGAGGCCGAGACGGATCTTGCCCGGCTCGCCGTTGCGCTCGTAGGGGGGCCAGATGGCCACCAGGCACGCCAGGAGGAAGGCGCCGAAGGCGATGGCCCGCACGCGCAGCTGTGGGCGGACGAAGGCGTAGGCGAGGCCGGCCAGCGCGGCGCTGAGCAGAAGCCAGAGGATGAGGGGGTTCTGGAGATCGGGGGACATCACTTCTCCATCGGGGCGCCGGCTCCGGGCTGGAGACCGGCCACCGCGCTCTTGAGGATCTTGATCCTGGTCTTGTCGTCGATGCGGAGCTGGAAGGCGTCCTCCTCGACGCCCACGATGGTGCCGAAGATCCCGGAGTTCAGCACGACCTTGTCTCCGGTCTTGAGCTGCTGGACGAGCCCCTCCAGCTTCTTCTGCTTGCGGCGCATCGGGAGGATGAGGACGAAGTAGAACACCGCGAAGATCAGCCCCATCATCACGAGGCTGGCCATCGGGTTGGGCTCGCCCTCGCGGGCGGGCCCGGCGAGAGCGAAGAGGGTGCGGAGATCGGCCATTGACGTCCTGCTTCCGTTCAAAGGGTGCGGTCAGCTGACCCGGGGTCTTGCGCCTTCGAGCTAGGGGACCGAGGGCGACCTCAGCGGGTGTCGCGCGACGACCCGTCCTGCTCCGTGGCCGCGAGGCACCGAAGGGTGTCCCTTCGGTACGCCTCGAAACGGCACAAACGGATACTTTGTCGTATGCCCTCCATGATGTCAAGGTAGAAGAAGAGGTTGTGCAGGGTCATGAGGGTGGCCGCGGTCATCTCGCCACTCCGATGAAGGTGCCGCAGATAGGCGCGGCTCGCGGTGCGGCAGGTCGGGCAGGGGCAGTCCGGGTCGGGAGGTCGGGGGTCGTCGCGATAGCGGGCGTTGCGGATGGAGAGGCGGCCGCGCCGGGTGAAGAGCTGCCCGTTGCGGGCGTTGCGGGTGGGCAGGACGCAGTCGAACATGTCGACGCCCCGCGCCACGGCCTCGATGAGATCCTCCGGGGTCCCCACCCCCATCAGGTACCGCGGCCGCTCCCCGGGAAGGACCGGGTCGAGGTGATCGAGAACGCGGCCCCGGGCGCGTGGGGGCTCTCCCACGGAGAGGCCGCCGATCGCATAGCCCGGGAAGTCCAGGTCGATCAGCTCCCGGGCGCTCTGCTCCCGCAGGTCCAGCTCCACGCCGCCCTGGACGATGCCGAACAGCCACTGCTCGTCCCGGCGGTGGGAATCGCGGCACCGGCGCGCCCAGCGGGTGGTCCGGGCGGTGGCCTCCGCCACCACCGCCCGGGGGGCGTCGGCGGGTGGGCACTCGTCGAAGGCCATGGCGATGTCGGCGCCCAGGTTGGCCTGGACCTCCATGGAGCGCTCCGGGCTCAGCAGGTGGGCGCTTCCGTCGATGTGGCTCTGGAAGTGGGCGCCTTCTTCGTCGAGGCGCCGCAGCGAGGCCAGGCTGAAGACCTGGTATCCCCCGCTGTCGGTCAGGAAGGGGCCCTCCCACCCGGTGAAGCCGCGCAGCCCCCCCAGCGCCGCCACCAGGTCGTCTCCGGGGCGCAGCATCAGGTGGTAGGTGTTCGCGAGGAGGATCCTCGCCCCGATCTCCCGCAGGTCCCGGTGGAGGACCGCCTTCACCGCCCCCGCGGTGCCCACCGGCATGAAGACCGGCGTCTCCGTCTCGCCGTGGGGTGTCACCAGCCGGCCCAGACGGGCGCGCCCGTCACGGGCGAGGACGCCGAAGGAGAACCCGGCCATGGCGGATCGGAGTATAGCCGGCGGGGGTTTCGTCGTAGACTCGCGCGCAGGATGACCGCGCGACGCCGGGTTGCCGTGCTCTTCGGGGGCCGCTCGGGCGAGCACGAGGTGAGCCTCCGCTCGGCGGAGTCCGTCGCCCGCGGACTCGCCCGAGGCCACGAGGTTCTCTGCGTCCTGATCGACCGGACCGGGCGCTGGCTGCTGCAGCCCGGCCCGCGGCCGGAGGGGAGCGGAGGCGAGCCCGTCTTCCTGGCCCCGAGCCCCGACGGCGGGAGGCTGAGGCGTCTCGCCGACGCCGCCGAGATCGCCCGGCCCGACGTGTTCTGTCCGGTGCTCCACGGGCCCCACGGCGAGGACGGGTCGATGCAAGGCCTCTTCGAGCTCGCGGCGGTGCCCTACGTCGGGGCCGGCATCGCCGCCTCCGCGGCGTCGATGGACAAGGCGGTGATGAAGGCGCTGTTCGGGCAGGCGGGCCTGCCCCAGGTCGACTACCGGGTGCTCCTCGCCCGCGATCCCGCCGCGGAGACGCGCATCCTCGACGAGCTCGGCCTGCCCGTCTTCGTCAAGCCGGCGAATCTCGGATCGAGCGTGGCGGTGGCCAGGGTGGAAGGGAGGGACGCGCTCGGCCGCGCCCTCGACGCCGCCTTCGAGTACGACCGCAAGGTCCTGGTCGAGGAGGGCGTGGACGCCCGCGAGATCGAGGTCTCTCTCCTGGGGAACGACGACCCCGAGGCCTCGGTGATCGGCGAGATCGTGCCCGATCGGGCATTCTACGACTACGACTCCAAGTACTCGGCCGACAGCCGCACCGAGCTGCTGATCCCGGCGCCGGTCGACCCCACCACGACGCAGGAGATCCGACGGCTGGGTGTCGCGGCCTTCCGGGCCGTCGACGCGTGCGGGCTCGCGCGCGTCGACTTCTTCGTGGAGCGGGCCACCGGAAGGGTGCTCGTCAACGAGATCAACACCATGCCCGGCTTCACCTCCATCAGCATGTACCCGCGGCTGTGGGAGGTCTCAGGCCTTCCTTTCGACGCGCTGCTCGACCGCCTCGTCACCCTCGCCCTCGAGCGTCACTGCGCACGCGCTCGGCTCCGCACTGACTACGGGGACTGATATGGGGGGCGCGGGTGCGCTCCTGCTGGCCGCTCTCGGCCTCGCCACCGCCACGCCTCCGCTCACGCCGGTGGGGCAGGTCGGCGAGGGCCGTGGGGTGGGCCGTGGGGCCGACCGTGCGTATCGGGCCGCTCTCGACCTCGTCTACGACGGGGCCTTCGGTGTGGCCGAGGAGCGGCTCGCCGCGCTCAGCTCAGAGCACCCGGGCGACCCCGTGGGTCCCTACCTGCAGGCCCTCGCCCTCGAATGGCGGCTCGAGCAGGGGCCGCCCCGCGAGGCCCTCGACCGCGAGGTCCTCGCCCTCGCGGACGTCGCCCTCGACCGGGCCGACGCCAGCCTGCGTCGAGACGGGGCGGACGTGCGGGCCCTCATGGCCCGCGGAGCGGCGCACGGGGTGAAGAGCCGGCTCCACCTGTTCCGCTGGCGCCGCACCCCGGCCCGTCGCGAGGCAGTCCGGATGCGCGCGGCTCTCCTGGAGGCGAGAGCGAGAGGGGCGGAGGTGGCCGATCTCGACTTCGGGCTCGGCCTCTACGACTACTACGCCGACACGCTCCCGCGCTTCTTCAAGCTGCTTCGTGTCCTCGCCCGGATCCCGGGGGGCGACCGGGAGCGCGGCCTCGACGCGATCGCCCGGGTCGCCCGGGGCGGGAGCCTCTTTCACGACGACGAGGCCTGCGTGCAGATGTTCGACATCCAGTCCTCTTTCGAGCACCGTCCCGACGGGGCGCTCCACTGGATCCGAAGGATGTGGCAGCGGTACCCCGGCTGGCCACGGTGGGGCCTGAAGCTCGCCGAGCTCCTTCGTGACCTGGGGCTCTTCGACGAGAGCGCGCACGTGGCGCGCACGATCCTCGCTACCGCCGACGGGAATCGGCACCCCAACTACCAGCCGGTCGTCGGCGCCATGGCCCGGGTCCTCCTCGGCGAGGCCCTCGTCCTCGATCTCCGACCGGCGGCGGCGCGGGAGGCCGCCCGACCCGTGACCGGCGGCGTGGCCGAGGCGGCCTGGATCGGTCCGCGGGCCTCCCTCGTCGTGGGACGCAGCCTCGACCTCGAAGGCGACCGCTCGGCCGCCGTCCCCCACTATCGGCGCGCCGCGGCCGGGGGCGATCCCGCGTCCGCCGCCCAGGCCCGCAAGGCCCTCGACTCGCCGCTCACCGCTCGCGAGCGTCTCGCCTGGCAACGGCTGGCCCGCTCCCGCCGTCTCGAAGAGGAGAATCGCCCCGAAGAGGCGCGCGCCGCCTGCCTCGAGGCGCACCGCGCCGACCCCTCGAACGTCGAGGGGCGAGCGTGCGCAGCGGAGGCGAGCCTGCTCGGAGGCCGGCCCGACTCTGCCCGAGCCCTCGTCCAGGACCTGGCCGAGGACGAGGAGGTTCCCCTCTGGCTCCGGGCCCGGGCACGCCTCGCCCTCGCCCGGGCGCTCGAGCGCGAGGGCAGGGAGAGAGCGGCTCTGACGCTATACAAGAAAGTATGGGAAGAGCCGTCCGGACGCCCGGCCCTGCGTGCGGCGGCGGCGACGGCCATCGCGAGGCTGGAGCCGGCCGCAACTCTCCCCCCTTCACCGCGATGGGAGCGATAACTGTACAAGATTATATATAAAAGGCGTGCGTCTCGTTCAGAAAGCGTGCCCCCGGGGGCCGTTCCCCGGAAGACCCTGCAAAACAGCACCTTCGCGGGATGGGCCGCCACAAATCCGCTCCAGGAGCGGATTGTAGCGATTTCCACACTACTTTCCACAACGTAACCCCCTCCACCCGTGGAGCATGGCCGAGCGAGATGCCGCAAAAGCCGCTTGACACGGTTGGGGGGGCTCCCTACCCTACCGGTAGTATGCGAAGCCCATTGAGACCCGAGATGTTGAAGGGTGGGCTCTCGCTGTCCAGACCGTGGACGGAAAGGGGGGATCGACTGAATGCCCGCGAAGAAGAAGGCGACCAAGAAGAAGGCCACCAAGAAGAAGGCCACGAAGAAGAAGGCGACCAAGAAGAAGGCTGCCAAGAAGAAGTGATCGTCCGCGGGACGCCGGGGGGTCGGGAGCATTCTCGCCCCCCCAGCCCGCGCTTTCCTGAACAACTCTCTCGTGAGCTGACGGCATCCCGATCGCCGGCACGCCACCCAGGGGGAAACTAAGGGGGATTGACTGAATGCCCGCGAAGAAGAAGGCCACCAAGAAGAAGGCCGTGAAGAAGAAGGCCGCCAAGGCACCGAAGAAGAAGGCCACCAGGAAGAAGGCCGCCAAGAAGAAGTAGAGGCCCGACGTCAGCCACGGCCAGAGGGGGTGAGTTGCTCACCCCCTTTTCTCATGGGCCGAGCACGTGCCTCTCGATGGCCTCGGCGACGCCATCCTCGTCGTTCGAGGGGAGGAGGGCCAGGCCCTGGCGCCGGAGCTCGGGGTCGGCGTTGCCCATGACGAAGCCGAGCCCGGCGTTCGCGATCATCTCCCGGTCGTTCCAGTTGTCGCCGATGGCCATCGTCTCCTCGGCAGGGATGCCCCAGCGGGCCTGGAGGAACGCGACCGCCGCCGCCTTGCCCACGCTGCGCTCGAGCACCTCGAGGATCACCAGACCCTTCGCCGGGTAGACGCTTCGCTCGATGCGGGCTCGGGCGGCGAGCATGCCTTCCAGGGCGCCCCGGGTCGCCTCCATCTCCTCGGGTCCACCCCCGAACATGACCTGCATCGGCTCCTCGTCATCGAGGGCCACCAGGAGGTCGCGAACGATCCGCACGTCCTCTCCGGCTCGCTCGAGGTAGTAGCGCATGAGGGGGCTGGGCTCCGCCCCGCTGCGCATCAGCAGTCGCCCTTCGCCGCGGGCACCGCAGTGCACCACCGGCTCCACCCCGCGGGTCAGCCCGTACCACGTCGCCTCGCGCGCGACGTCCCGGGGCAGGGCGAGGCTGCGCACGAGCTGGTCGCCCTCGACCACGAGGGCCCCGTTGTGCAGGACGAGCGGGACGTCACCGCCGAGATCCCGGGCGATCCGGCGCGCGGAGGGAAGCCGGCGCCCGGTCACCAGCACCAGCCTCACCCCGCGTCCCCGGGCCCGGTCCAACGCCGCACGGGTGCGGGGAGCGATGGCTCGCTCGCTGGTGAGGAGAGTCCCGTCGATGTCGAGAGCGAGAAGCCGAATGCGCGACCGGCTCGCGCTCCGCATCACTCCCCGGTCCAGACCTCGATCCGCTCGATCACGTCCCCGGGCCGCACGCGGTCCAGGATCTCGAACCCCGACACCACGGAGCCGAACCGTGTATAGCGGCCGTCGAGTTGCGGCTGGGCCTCGAGGGCGATGAAGAACTGGCTCCCCCCGGTGTCCGGGCCCGCGTCGGCGATCCCCACCGAGCCCCGGGCGAAGGGGCGTCGGGTGATCTCACCGCGCAGGGCGTAGCCGGGCCCCCCGTACCCGTCCCCGCGCGGGTCACCTCCCTGGATCACGAAGCCGGGCACGACGCGGTGAAACGTGAGGCCGTCGTAGAAGCCGCGCCGGGCGAGCCTCACGAACGAGGCGGTGGTGAGAGGGGCCTCGACCACATCGAGGTGGATCTCGACCACGCCGTGCCGAGTCCGCAGGAAGGCGCGGGGCGTGTAGAGCGAGGCCCCGGGGAGCGGGTAGTGGGGCGCCATCGCCGAGCGGTAGTCCAGGACGGGCCGCTCCACCCTTTCGGGACCGGGATCGGGGGGTGAGGGGACGCCGAGCTCGGCCAGCGCCCGGCCAGCCCGGGCGCGGACGGCCCGGGAGGGGTCGGCGCCGGCGATCTCGGTGAGGGCCGTCCGTGCCGCCTCCTCGCCCTGCGTCTCCAGGGCCGCGACCACACCCAGGCGGGCCTCGAGCTCGCCATCGCCCAGCCCTCGCCGCCAGGCCGCGAGCAGCTCCGCCTCGAGCCCGGTCGCGTCGAGTGCGGCCACGTTCTCGGTCGCCGCCGCCCTCACGCCGGGATCCGGATGGTCGAGGTGTCGGCGCAGCGTTTCGAGGGAGTCCCTTCCCCTCGCCTCACGCAGGGCCGTGAGAACGGAGGGCAGCACCCTCTCGTCGTCGTCCTCCAGCATGGCGTGGAGGATGCCGACGCTCATCTCGTCACCCAGCTCACCCAGCGCGGTGGCGAGGGCCGCCCGCACCCACCAGACGGGATCGGGATCCATCCCCGAGAGGACGAGGGCGAAGTCGCCGCGGTCGGTGCAGGCGAGGGCGGCGAGGGCCGCGGCTCGTATCCACGGGGAGGGGTCGCCGACCAGGGCGACGATGTCCGCCCGATGACGGCTCTCCGCGGGCACCACGGCGAGGACCCGCAGGGCCTCGTGCCGGACCACGTCGCTCGGAGAGCGCAGAAGCGGGGCCGCCACCGACCCCGCCCGGGCATCGCCCAGCCGGGCGAGCCCCCGAAGCGCCTCGAAGGCCACGAGCTCGTCCTTGTCGCGTGCGAGGCCCGCGAGCGTGTCGAAGGAGGTGGCGTCCTCGAGAGCCCCGAGCCCGCGGGCGGCCAGGGCCCTCGAGTAGGGATCGTTGGAGCGGGCGGCGGCGGTGAGCACCGGCCGCAGAGCGGGGCTCTTCATGCGCATGGCCACCCAGGTGGCGGCCCACCAGTCGAAGCGGGGACGGCCCTGGGAGAGCAGCGCCGTCGTCGCCGCCCCCTCGTCCCCCAGAGCGGCGAGGGCGAGCACGCCCAGCCGGAGCTCGATCCAGGGGTCGTCGAGGCTCCCGGGGTCGTCACCCCGCACCGCGATCGAGCCCTCCACCCGGGGCGTCGTCTTCGTCACGAACCGCGCAATGTCCGCCGCCGCACGCCGGTCCCCGATGCGCCCGAGCGCCTCCGCGGCGCGCCCCCGGACGAGGGGATCGGAGTCCGCCAGGGAGGCGACCAACCGCTCCACCGCCGCGGGGTCTCCCACGAGGCCGAGGGCAAAGGCGGCCATCTTCCGCACCTCCGCCTCCTGGTCGTTCATGAGGTCCAGGAGGCCCGGCACCAGGGCGGCGCCGCCGATGCGGCCGGCGGCCAGGGCCGCCCGGCGGCGGATTCCGGGTTCTGAGTGACGGAGGAGACGCTGGAGGGCGCCGGCGCCGGTCGAGCGGGTGTCCTCCATCTCGAGGATCTCGCCCAGTGTCCTGGTGTAGGTCGGAGGGGGCAGGGGGGCGTCGGCCTTCGCTTCGCCGGCGCCCGCCCCCGCGACGACCAGCAGCCCCAGGACGGCCCCCACACGTTCGCGCTTCCCCGGCATCTTCATTGACCGATTATAGCGACCGTCGGACCCCGAGCTCAGGCCACCGCGAGGAGATCGGCACCATCCACGAGGCCGAGACGAGCGGCCTCGCTCCGGATGCGCTCCCGTGCCCCCCTTTGCCCCACGGCGGCGAGGTGAAGCGCCCCTTGGACGGTGGGGACGTCGGCGACGGCGATCACGGGCGCGTCGTGGATCCGCCCGCCGATCTTCCGGGGGTCGACCTCCACGAAGGCGACCACCGGGTTGCCGGCAGCCAGGAGGGCCCGGGCCCAGGCCTTGCCCACCGGCCCGGCTCCCCACACGACCGCCGGCCGGCTTCCGGCGAGCGGCCCTCTCCGGAGGGCAGCCAGCTTGAGGGCCAGGAACCGGTCGCTCGCGTACCGGGGGTCCGTCCGGGTCAGCCGCCGGGGCCGGTCGCGCCAGCGGAGCAGGGTTCCCGGGAGCTTGGCGAAGCGGAGCCCGGCATCGAAGGCCCTCAGCCAGAGGTCGTAGTCCTCGGGACCGGGGATCTCCCGCCACCCCCCCAGGGCGACGAGGGTGGCGCGCCGCATGGCGACGGTGGGGTGGACGAGGGGCGACTCGACGAAGCGGTCGCGCTCCATGGAGGCGTGGTCGAGGAGCCGGTTCAGCCACTCCACGTAGGCCCGCATGCCCCCGGAGGGCGGCACCCCGGGGGCGGACAGCAGCTCCACACGCGAGCCCAGCACGTCCACCGCCACGTCGCTCTCGAGCCGCCCGGCCTGTTGCTCCAGGCGCTCCGGGTGGGCGACGTCGTCGGCGTCCATCCGGGCCACGAGCGGGCCCCGGGCTTCGGCGAGGGCGAGCCCCAGGGCCGCGACGAGGCCGCGGGGGGGCGTGCGGAGAAGGCGCAGGCGTGCGTCCAGCGAGGCCCGGACCTCGAGCAGCTCGGCGCTGCCGTCCCGGGACCCGTCGTCGACGGCCACGACCTCGTGATCGGCCAGCGTCTGCGCGGCCAGGGAGTCCAGGCACTCGGGCAGGGTGTCCGCGGCGTCGCGCACCGGGAGGAGCACGCTGACTCGGGGCACGGGATGCTAGCCGTGCTCGCCCACGAAGCGGCGGGCGGTGTCGAGGGCGGCGGTGGCGGTCTTCCCCTGGACGACGTAGAAGGGGCTGGAGCTGCCGGGGCGCCAGTCCTCGCGCGCCGCGCGCCGAATCTCGACCAGGAAGCCCCCTTCGAAGCGCAGGGGCTCGGTGAGCTCGTAGATCCACTCCTCGCGCCGCACCGTCGAGTGGATGGCTCCCGGGGCCCACCGCGGGCGCCGGGGCTCCGGGGGGCGCTCTCTCTCGACCATCCGCTCGATCGCGCGTTGGCCGGTCTCGGGCAGGAAGAGGAACTCGATGCCGTAGCCGATGTACGGCCAGCCCACGTCCGGCGCCTCCCGGGTCACCCTCCCGAGAACTCGGACGCGCCCCTCCGGCTCCGGGAGGTCGATCTCGAGGTCGACGTCGTCGCCTTCGATCCGGACCGGGCTCGCCAGCAGCATCCCGTGCACGGAGAGGTTGCGGGTCAGACCGTAGAAGTGGCCGTTCGAGGAGCGGTGGGGCGTCCCCACCACCTGCACGTGCACGGGTACCCGCGTCTGCACGCGTTGCGGCACCGCGAGCAGCTTGGCCAGCCAGCTCTCCAGGACGAAGCGGTCGAGCGGCCGGCGCAGGGCGGCGTTGGCGCCCGCCCGGAGGACGCGGCCCTCGGTGTCGCTCGGCTCGGAGGCGGGAATCACCGCGAGGATCGAGACCTGCGCTCTCTGCGGGTCCTCCCGAATCCGTCCGACGGCGTCCGAGAGCGAGAGATCGGGGAGCTTCGTGCCGAGCACCACGAGTCGCGCCGCGCCGGCGGGCAGGGCGTCGAGGAGCTCCTGGGCACTGGACACCTCCTGCACGAGACGCGGGGCGCGCTGGAGGAAGCGCACCTCGAGGCGCAGCTCGCGAATGTCGAGGCCGGCGGCCAGGATGGTTCCCTCGTCCATCGGGCTCAGCTGACCGTTCGCTGGCGGCTCCGCCGAAAGCGAAGGACCCGCTGGAGGAAACTCGGCACGATGGTCTTGAGGCCGAGCAGAGACGGCACGCGCTCGTAGCGAAGAACGAGGCGGGCGTCCTTCCGACCCTCCCTTGCGACCTCGCGCACGGCGAAGCCGTAGCGCCCGATGCGGACGGTGTTGCCCTGCTTCACCACGCGCCGCACCGCGTCCCGCCCGTAGGTGGCCAGGTGCAGCCGTGGCTCGAGGAGCCGCTCTCGCAGCGCGTCGCTGAGGGCCAGGTGCGTCTTGGCCCGGACGTAGTCGATGGGCGGCAGGCGCGAACGCTCGGCGACCGGGCGGGTCAGGATGCGCTCGGCGTCCGCAGCACTCATGCTCTTCGCCATGTAGTCCAGGTTCAGGGCGCGGATCTTCTCCTCCCTCGTCCCCGAGTCGGTGGCGGTCTCGATCTTCTCACGCAGCTCTTCGAGGCCGAGCGGCAGGAGCGCAGCATCGCCGGGGTCGAGGCCGCTCGTGTCGAGACCGCTGCCGGCGAGATCGATCTCCGGCTTCCTCAAGGTGAAGGTGGCGGAGGCCTCCCGGGCATCCGACACCAGGCTCAACCCCTGCGCGACCAGGGCGCCTTCGCGAGTGCGGTGGAGGCGGTCCGCGGCCACGTGGACGGGCTGCTCGAAGCCGAGCTCCAGGACCTCGAGGTCTCCCGGTCCCGGGAAGGAGCGGACGAAGAGTCCGAGCAGGGCGAAGAGGATGAGAACCAGCGGGAGGACGAAGTATCCGAAGATCTTGGCCTCCACCGCGGGCTGGGGGGGAGCGGTGATCCGCCGAACGGCGGGCTCGAGAACCTCCAGACCCTCGTCCGGCCGGACGCGATAGATGAACTTGCGGAGGAGCAGCCCGTCGTCCCCGAGAAACGACGCGAGGGTCTGGGCCAGAGGCGCCGCGGCGGCCCCGTTGGCCGCGCGGACCATCTCGAGCACGAAGCCAGGTGACTGCTCGCGATCGCCGGCGTCGTGGTCGGTCGGGTCGCCCACCAGGATCACGTAGAGAGGCAGCCCCATCTCGCGCAGAAGGTCCACGGTGCGGCGCGTGGTGTAGGTGGCCAGGTCCTCGCCGGGGGGCGCCTCCGGCCAGTCCGCGGGATCGGGGTCGACGATGGCGTCGGTCAGGAGCACCATGCGGACCTCGGTTCCCGTCGGGTACGACGCCGCGACCTCCCGCGCCCTCACGAAGGCGTGGTAGAAGTCGGTCCACTGACCGTCGTTGCGGTAGCGATGGACGTCGTCCACCGCGACCTCTCGGCTGCCCCCGAAGAGGATCAGTCGCTGGGTTCCGCCCTCGACGAAGCCGAGCATCTTCTCGAGGGCCTTCACCCGGTCCTGGTGGGGGTCGAGGGGCGGGAGCGAGGCGGAGTTGTCCACGATGAACAGGATCGCCGGGCCCTCGCTCGCGGGAGGCGGTGAGGGGCCGCCTTCGCCCGGCAGCGCGGGGCTCGCCTGGAGCGCGAGAGCGAGCAGGGCGGGCAGCATCGCGGACCCAGATTCTACACCTTGCGGCCTTCGCGTTCCGGGTTGGCCGCTATAATCCGGGCATGAAGGCGGGGATTCTCGGGCTCTCGCTCGTGGGAAAGAGCACTCTGTTCCAGCTCCTCACCGGCTCGCCGAGCCCTCCCCCCGGAAGCCGGCCGGAGCCGAGGCTCGGGGTTGCCCGCGTGCCCGATCCCCGGGTGGACGCCCTGGCCGGCCTCTTCAACCCGAAGAAGCGCACCTGGGCCACCGTCGAGTACGTGGACGTGCCCGGGGTCGGCCGGGGACAGGGCTCCACCCTCGTGGACCTGCCCGCCTTGCGCGGTGTGGACGCCCTCGTGCACGTGGTGCGGGCCTTCGAGTCCGAGACCGTCCCCCACCCGGAGGGATCGGTCGATCCGATGCGCGACGCGAGCGTGCTCGACCTCGAGCTCATCCTCGCCGACCTCGGAACCGTGGAGCGGCGGATCGAGCGCCTGGAGGCAAGCATCCGGAAGGCGAAGACGCCCGAGGACGTGGCCGAGCGCGAGCTCTTCGGGAAGCTCAAGGAAGGGCTGGAAGGGGAGAAGCCCCTCCGCGAGGTCGGCCTCTCCGACGACGAGCGGCGGCGCCTGCGCGGGTATGCGCTCCTGTCCGAGAAGCCCCTCCTCATCGTCGCGAACCTGGACGAGGAGGGCCTCCGCGACGCCGACGCCTTCCTGGAGTCCTCTGGCCTCAGGGAGTTCGCCAGCCGTCCCCGGGTGGCGGTGTGCGCGGTCTCCGCCCCCATCGAGGCGGAGATGGCCGAGCTCGACGGCGAGGACGCACGGGCCTTCCGCGAGGACCTGGGGCTGTTCGAGCCAGGCCTCGACCGCGTCATCCGCACGTCCTACGAGCTCCTGGGACTCATCTCGTTCCTCACCGTGGGCGACGACGAGTGCCGCGCCTGGACCATCCGCAGCGGGACGAAGGCCCAGGTGGCGGCCGGCACCATCCACTCCGACATCGAAAGGGGCTTCATCCGGGCGGAGGTGGTGTCGTGCGACGAGCTCCTCGCCGCCGGTTCGCTCGCCGCCTGCCGCGAGCGGGGCACGCTCCACCTCGAGGGCAAGGAGTACGAGGTGAAGGACGGCGACGTGATCAACTTCCGGTTCGCGGTCTAGGACGCGTTGTCGAGGGACGCCCGATCTGCCGAGTGGACCGGACCGGCGGGTTGACGTGCCGCTGTGTCCCGCCTGTCGGCGCCCGGTGGCTGTCGCCCGCGATCGGTGTCTCTACTGCGGCGAGACCCTGCCTTCCCACCTGGTCCCGGATCCTCCGTCCCCCGGGGGACTGTCGTCCGGAGCCCTGGGGGCGGAGAGGAGAACGCCGGCTCCCGCCCGCGTTCTCGTCGTTCTCGACCTCGACGCCGCGGACCCGGGACAGCTGGCGCGGGCCCTGGGTCTCGCGGCCTACGAGGCGGAGCAGCTGGCGCGACGCGGAGGCCCGCACCTGCACCGGATCCTGGCTCCCGAGCTCGCCGAGGCCGAGGTCCGGCGGCTCCGCGCGGAAGGGCTGAGCGTGGCCACGGTGTCCGAGGCCGAGACCCGGGATCCGCCCCTGCGCGCCCTGGGCGGAGAGCGGCGCCGGGGCGCGCTCGCGCTGCGCACCGAGGAGGGGCCGGTGACCCTCCGCCCCGAGGACATGCTGATCGTGGTCCGCGGCCCCATCGTGCGTCAGTATCAACCCGTCTACAGACGCCGCCGAGTCGCCACCGCGTCGCTGGAGGAAGGATACCGGGTCCACCTCCACCGGCGCTCCATCCGGCGGCCGGTGGAGATCGACTCCGCGAACTTCGAGTTCGGCTTCGCGGTGACCGGCTCGACACGCCTCGAGCTCGATGCCTGGGTGGAGGAGATCGGAGCCGGCGCGACCCACGACGACTCCTTCCGCCGGCGGCCCCCGGCGTACGGCGTGGCCGAGCCCGAGCCGCGCGGGCCCCTGTCCGCGATCAGCGCTCTGGGCCGGGCGGGCCGAGGCCAGGGCGAGGACGAGAGCGTCATCCTCGACAACGCCGCTCAGTTCCGCTTCTACTCCGCCTGGCGGGCGGCCCTCGAGCGCCAGCGAGCCCGCTGAGAGCGGGTCGGCGGATCGAGAGGCGCTCACCCCGCCCGGGGGGCGCTCGTGCTACGGTGAGTCCGCCATGGCAGCCGCCCCCCGGCGTGAGCTCCTCCTGATCCTCCTTCTGGCCCTGGCTCCCCTCCTCGCCCACGCCCCCGCGTGGACCTCCGGACAGATCCTGGGCCCGGGCGACGGGGTCGCTCTCCACCTTCCCCTGCGGGCGGAGGCCTGGAGGGCGCTCGCCCGCGGGGAGATTCCTTCCTGGAGCCCGTCGACCTTCTCGGGGAGCCCGCTCCTTGCCGCCTATCGCCCCGGGGTGTTCCACCCGCTCATGGCGGCGCTGACCCCGCTGGCGCCATTCGTCGCCTTCCAGGTCCTCGTTCTCGTCTCCCTGGGACTCACCGCACCCCTCACCTACATCTGGGCGCGGCGCCTCGGGGCGGAGCCAGCGGGCGCCTTCGTGGCCGGGCTCGCCTTCGCCCTGGGCCCCTACCTGGTCGGACAACTGGGCGACACCGCGACCGTCGTCGCCGCACCGGCCCTGCCGCTCGTCCTCCTCGCCGCCGAGATCCACCTGGCGCGGCCTCGGGCCACCGTGATGGGCCTCCTGGCCCTGGCCCTGGCGGTGGCGCTGCTCCTCCTTGCCGGCTCGAGAGAAGCGGTGGGGGCGGGGGCCCTGCTCCTGGCGGCTCGGATGGTCGCCGCCGTGTGGCGTCGCCCTCCGGCCGGACCGAACGGGCTCTTGGGGCTGGTGGCGGGGGTGGGTCTCGGCGCCCTCCTCGCCGCGCCCCAGCTCGTCCCCACCCTGCTCGCTCTCCGCGCGGCCGGCCCGGGCGGGGCGGGGGCCACCCACCCCGAGGGGGCCGCGGTCGCCGGGGTGAGCGGGCTCGTGCTGCGCTACGTCTCCCACACCCCGGCCCCGGTGTTCGCCCTCGCCGCCGTCCCCCTCCTCGGCTCGGCCGGGGTGCTCCGCGCCATGGCCGGCACCGTCCTGGCGTTGATGCTCCTCCTCACGACCCGCAGCCATCTCGAAGAGGGCGGGGCGGTCCTTCTCGCCTTCGACCTCTCGCTGGCCCTGCTCGGCGGGCTCTCGCTCTCCGTGCAGTGGACGCAGCGGACCGCCCCGGAGGGCCGGCGCCTGCGGAGCCTCACCACGGTCGTCGCCCTCTTCGGCGCGGCCGCCCTGTCGGTGGCCACCAGCGTGACCGGACCCCTGCCCCGCGAGCTCGCGGCCCCCGTCGGCCTGCTCGCCCTCGCCTTCATTCTCTACCTCCTCCTCGCTGGATCCGGGCGGCCGGCGGCCGCACACGTCTTTCTCCTGCCGCTCGCGGCCTCTCTCCTCCTGCAGCCCTGGGCGCGGCAGGCCTGGGCGGGAGCCCCCACCGCCGGGGATCTCCAGCGGGCCACGCCCACGCGACAGGCGATCGACCACGTCATGGGGCCACGCCGCGGGGAGCGGATCCTCTCACTGGTCGAGTCCTGGCCCCGGGCGCGAGAAGACGACCTCGCCTCGGCGAATCGGGCGGTCTTCGTCGGGCGGCGCAACGTCGACGGCTACGATCCCCTGGTTCCCGCCTCCCGTCTCGCCGCCTTCGACGGGATGCGCGTGGACGGGACCGTGCCCCACGGCCTCCTGGAGACCGATCCCGGACGGCTCGAGCTCCTGGGGGTCCGGTGGGTGCAGGTGCCCACCGATTCCCTCGCCACCCCCGTCGACGCCGACGGTCTCGGGGACGCCCTCGACCTTCTTCTGGAGCCGCCCCGGCCCCGCCTCTTCGTGGTGCCGTTCACGCCGGCCACCGAGGTGCGCATCGCCTCGTTCCTGGCCGCAGCCACCGACGTGCCCCAGGGAGAGATCGTGGCCGAGTGCGTGGCCCGGCTCGCCTCCGGACGCGAGATCTGGCTGCCCATCCGGGCCGGCGTGGACACCGCGGAGTGGGCCTGGGAGCGTCCCGACGTGCGGGCGGCAGTCCGCCACCAGCGGGCGCCGATTCTGAAGAGCTTCCCGGTGCGCGAGGGGTTTGCGGGTCACCAGTATCTCGGAGTCCTCCGGCTCCCGGGACGCTTCGCCGTGGTGGCTCTCCGCTTCCGTGCCTGGCCCGAGGCCCCGCCCCTACGGCTCTTCGGCGCGGGGCTGCGGGACGCGGAGACGGGGCGGGCCGCGGGCGTCGGGCTCACCTCCGGCTACCTGAGCGACGAGGTGCGGCTGCGGGCGGCGGCGGCCACGCCCCGGGTGACGCTGTTCGAGGTCCGGCGCGGGATCGGGCTGGCCCGGGTGGTGGAGTCGCTGCGAAGGCTGCCGGACGCCGCAGGGGTCGCCGACTTCCTGCGGGCGCCGACCCGACTCGGGGTGGACAGCGCCCGGGAGGCGCTCGCGGTGGCGGGCGACGTCGAAGGGGTGACGCTGCCCGGCGCCAGTCGGTCTTCCGAGGCCGTCGTGGCCCGGGCCGGGGGCGGCCGCGTGGTCCTCCGAGCGGGGGGTCCGGGGCTGCTCGTCGTGAGCGAAGGCTGGGATCCCGGATGGCGGGCCTGGGTGGATCGCGAGCCGCAGCGGGTGCTCCGCGTCAACGGCGATCGCCTGGGGGTGGTGCTGGGGGAGGGGACGCATCGGGTCGTCCTGCGCCACCGGGCGCGGGGCCTCGGCGTCGGCCTCGTCCTCGCTCTCCTCGGCGCGTTCGCCCTCGTGGTCGCGACGGCACGTGAGAGGCTTCGCCGCACCCACCCCCCGCGCGTGCGCGCGGATTGACCGCTCTCGACAGCGCGTGCTAGCGTGGCTCGTTCCCGCCGGACCCCCCGATGAGTTCAGGACAGCCGAGCCTCAGCGTCTTCTTCCCGGCCTACAACGACGCCGGAACCATCGCCAGCCTCGCCCTGATGTCGCACATGGCCGCTCGGCAGATCACCGCCGACCACGAGGTCATCGTGGTAGACGACGGCAGCCCCGATCACACCGGCGAGCTCCTCGACGAGATGGCCCGTCACTTTCCCTGGCTCAAGGTGATCCACCACGACACGAACCGGGGCTACGGAGGCGCGCTCCGGACCGGCTTCGCCGCCGCGTCGAAAGAGATCGTCTTCTACACCGACGGCGACGCCCAGTACGACCCGAGAGAGATGACGAGGCTCTACGAGGCCCTCGGGCCGGGGGTGGACTTCGTCAACGGCTACAAGATCTCCCGCCACGACCCCCTCCACCGCATCGTCATCGGTCGTCTCTACCACTGGCTCGTGAAGATCGCCTTCGGCCTCGGGCTCCGCGACGTGGACTGCGACTTCCGCCTGATGAGGAGGACCGTCTTCGACAAGGTGCGTCTCACCCGCTCCTCGGGGGTGATCTGCGTGGAGCTCATGAAGAAGGTCCAGGATCACGGCTTTCGCGTCGCCGAGGTTCCGGTGCACCACTACCACCGCAGCTACGGCAAGAGCCAGTTCTTCAACTTCCCTAGGGTGGGACGGACCCTGGTCGACCTGTCGAGGCTGTGGCTCGATCTGGTCGTGGGGCGGCAGCACCTGAAGCCGGGGACTCCCCACTCGTCCCCGACCGCTCGCGAGCCCCTCGCCACGTCGAACTCCGACGCCCACCGGGCCACGCAGCGGCGGGGACAGGCACAGTGAGCGTCGACCACCGGGATTTCTATCGGGGCCGGCGGGTCCTCGTCACCGGCGGGCTCGGCTTCATCGGCTCCAATCTCTGTCGCACGCTCGCCGACCTCGGCGCGCGCGTCACCGCCGTCGACAGCCTCCTCCCCGACTACGGGGGCAACCTCTTCAACCTCGCGGGCTACGAGGACCGGGTCCGGATCAACATCGCCGACGTGCGCGGCCACGGCATGGAGTACCTCGTCCAGGGGCAGGAGGTGCTCTTCAACCTCGCCGGGCAGGTGAGCCACATAGACTCGATGACGGATCCCCTGACCGACCTGGAGATCAACTGCACGAGCCAGCTCAAGCTTCTCGAGGCGGTGAGGAAGGGGAACCCCGACCTCAAGGTCGTCTACGCGGGCACTCGACAGATCTACGGGCGCCCGCTCTACCTCCCGGTGGACGAGAAGCACCTCCTGCAGCCGGTGGACGTGAACGGGATCAACAAGATCTCGGGCGAGTTCTACCACCTCGTCTACCACCAGGTGCACGGCATCCGCGCCTCCTCGCTACGCCTGACCAACACCTACGGCCCGCGACAGCTCATCCGGCACAACCGTCAGGGCTTCATCGGCTGGTTCGTTCGCCAGGCCGTGCTCGGCGAGGAGATCCAGGTGTTCGGCGACGGCCGCCAGAGGCGTGACTTCAACCACGTCCTCGACGTGGTCGACGCCTTCCTCCGCGCCGGGGCGATGGACGCCTCCGACGGCCAGGTCTTCAACCTCGGCGGCGAGCACCCGGTGTCGCTTCTCGACCTGGCGGAGATGTTGGTGGAGGTCGCGGGGGGCGGCAGCTACACCCTCGTCCCGTTTCCGCCGGAGCGGAAGCGCATCGACATCGGCGACTTCTTCGCCGACGTGTCGAAGGCGAGGGAGATACTCACCTGGGCTCCCTCGATCCCCCTCCGCCGGGGCCTCGAGGAGACGATCGCCTACTACCGGGAGCACCGGGAGCACTACCTGTGACCCCGGAGGTGCCCTTCGTCGACTTCGCCGCCCACGTGGGGGCCATACGCCAGGAGGTCGACGCGGCGGTCGGGCGGGTCCTCGACTCGGGCTGGTTCGTCCTGGGCCGGGAGGTCGAGGCCCTGGAGCGGGAGCTCGCGGCCGCCTTCGGGGCGCGGGAGGCGGTGGCGGTCGCCAACGGGACCGAGGCGCTGCAGCTCGCTCTCGCGGTGCAGGGAGTGGGCCCCGGCGACGAGGTGGTGACGACCTCGATGTCGGCCGCCTTCACCGCCCTGGCGATTCTTGCGGTCGGGGCCCGGCCGGTGTTCGTGGACGTGGACCCCATCACCCTCAACCTCGATCCGGAGGCGGCGGCGCGGGCGGTGACCCCGCGGACCCGCGCCCTCCTGCCCGTCCACCTCTACGGCCACCCCGCGGACATGGACCCCCTTCTCGCCCTCGCCGGCGAGCGGGGCCTGGCCGTGGTCGAGGACGCCTGCCAGGCCCACGGGGCGCGCTACCGTGGCCGGCCGGTGGGGACGCTCGCCGGAGAGGGCGGTCTCGGGGCGCTCTCGTTCTATCCCACCAAGAATCTTGGCGCGCTCGGGGACGGGGGAGCGCTCCTCGTCAACGACGCCGACAGCGCCGTCCACCTGCGACAGCTCCGCAACGGCGGCCAGACCGACCGCTACCGCCACGGCTCGCCCGGCATCAACAGCCGCCTCGACGAGCTCCAGGCGGCGATCCTGCGCGTGGGTCTCCGGCACCTCCCCGGCTGGACCGAGCGCCGCCGGGCGATCGCCGCCCTCTATCGCGAGAGGTTGGGGGACACCGGTCTCGGCCTGCCCACGGAGCAGGAGTACGCGTGGTCGGTGCATCACCTCTTCGTGGTCCGCCACCCGCGCCGCGACGCCCTCGCGACCGTCCTCGGGGAGCGCGGGGTCGGCACCCTCATCCACTACCCCATCCCGCTCCACCTCCAGCCGGCGTTCGCGCGCCTGGGAGGAGGCCCCAGCGACCTTCCGGTCGTGGAGCGGGCGGCGGAGGAGATCCTGTCCCTCCCGCTCTATCCGGAGATGACCGACGCCCAGACCGAGACCGTCGTGGACGCCGTCCGCGACGCCACCCGCACCCTGTGAGGTTCCGTCACCGAGGTCCTGCCGCCCCGAGGGGGGTCGGACCGCGGTCGTCTCGCCGTGCTAGCATCATTCGCCTGATGAGCCAGAAAGACCATCTTCTCGAACGCATCGCCAGCCGCACGGCCCGGGTGGGGGTGATCGGCCTCGGCTACGTGGGCCTCCCCCTCGCCCTCCTCTTCGAGGAGGCGGGGTTCCCGGTCGTCGGGTTCGACGTCGACCCGGCCAAGCCCGAGGCGCTCCACCGGGGCGAGTCCTACATCCGCCACATCGGCGCGGAGAAGGTGAGCCAGGCCTTCGCCCGCGGGCGCGTCGTCGCCACCACCGACTTCGACCGCCTGGGGGACTGCGACGCGGTGGTGATCTGCGTGCCCACGCCGCTGGGGAAGCACCGCGAGCCCGACCTCTCCTACATCCGCTCGACGGTGGCGGAGATGGCGCGGCGGCTCCGAGTGGGCCAGCTCGTGGTCCTGGAGTCGACCACCTACCCGGGCACGACGCGGGAGGAGCTGGTCCCCCCGTTCGAGGCACGGGGGCTCGTGTGCGGCACCGACTTCTTCGTGGCCTTCTCCCCCGAACGTGAGGATCCCGGGAACCCGCGGTTCCACACCCAGAACATCCCCAAGGTGGTGGGAGGCATCGACGCGGCCTCCCAGGAGGTGGCCACCGCGCTGTACGGCGCCGCGGTGGCCGAGGTCGTCCCCGTCTCCTCCCCGGAGATCGCGGAGGCGGCCAAGCTCTTCGAGAACATCTTCCGCGCGGTCAACATCGCCCTCGCCAACGAGATGAAGGTCGTCCTGGACCGGATGGGGGTGAACGTCTGGGAGGTCATCGAGGCGGCCCGCACGAAGCCCTTCGGCTTCATGCCGTTCTACCCGGGACCCGGCCTCGGCGGACACTGCATCCCTCTCGATCCCTTCTACCTCACCTGGAAGGCAGCCGAGCACGGCACCTGGGCCCGCTTCATCGAGCTCGCGGGCGACATCAACACCTCGATGCCCAACTACGTCGTCGACCGGACGGCGAAGGCCCTGAATCGCCACGGCAAGAGCCTCAAGGGCTCGCGAGTCCTCGTGCTCGGGCTCTCCTACAAGGCGAACATCGACGACGACCGGGAGTCGCCGTCGTTCGAGATCATCGAGAAGCTGCGGGAGGGAGGGGCGGAGGTGGCCTACTGCGACCCCTACATCCCGGTGGCCCGCCCGGGTCGCGAGCACGACATCGGACTCGCCTCCGTTCCCTGCACGGCCGAAGAGTTCGCGCGTCACGACGTGCTCGTCGTCTCGACCGCCCACGACGACTTCCGCGATCCCTCCCTGTACCGGGACGTGGGGCTGGTGGTGGACACGCGGAACCTGGTGGCCCCCCTGGGCCTCGGCCCGGAAGGCCTCGAGATCGTCCGGGCCTGACCGCCCCCGCGCTCCTCGCCGCGGGGGCGGGAGAAGACTGGACTTGGCCCGCACCCCTGCGCCAGAATGCCGGATTCCGCGACCCTGCGGGAGGTGACCCATCGCTGAGCGCACGCGGCGCGTCCTGGTCGTCGTCCCCACCTACAACGAGCGTGAGAACGTCGCGCCCCTCGTTCGGGATCTCCTCGCGCAAGGGGAGGGAATCGACGTCTGGGTGGCGGACGACGGCAGCCCCGACGGCACCGCCGAGGCGGTGAGGGAGGCGATGGCCACCTACCCTGGCCGGGTGGACCTGCTCCTGCGGCCGGAGAAGGCCGGGCGCGGGGCGGCGGTCATCGCCGCGTTCAAGAAGGGGCTCGCCGATCCCAGGGCCTACGAGGTCCTCGTGGAGATGGACGCCGACTTCTCGCACCGGCCGGAGGACCTGCCCCGGCTCCTGGCCAGGCTCGACCAGTGCGACATGGTGGTGGGATCGCGCTACGTGGAAGGAGGCGGGACGTCGGACTGGGGCGTCTGGCGCCCGGCGCTCTCCTGGCTGGCCAACAAGTACGTGGCCGCGGTCGCCGGTATCCCGATCCGGGACACGACCAGTGGCTACCGTGCCTACCGCCGGGCCGTGCTCGAGAAGACCGAGTTCGACCGCATCAAGATTCGCGGCTACGTGGTCCACGGGGAGATGGCCTACCAGGCCTGGGTCCACGGCTTCCACCTCGACGAGGTGCCGATCCACTTCAAGAACCGGGCCCGGGAGGCCTCGAAGCTCTCCGCCGAGGAGATCTACATGGCGCTCGTGAACTTCGCCCTGCTGCGTTTCCGCTACGGGCTGCGACGCCGCAGGCGGAACGCCCCCGACGGAGGAGGGACTCCCCACGCCTGAGCCGGCACGAAGCCTGGTGGTCTGGGGTGGCGGCTCCACGGCCCTCGCGCGGGCGCGCCACGGCCAGGGAGCGGAGGTCGTCGCCTGGCCGGGCGCCGACACCGCCGCCCTGGTCCGGGCCGACGTGCCGGTGCGTCCACTGGAGGCGGTGATCGGCGAGGAGGGGCTGGCCGCCGCCGGAGCCGCCGGGAGAACGTGGGCCCGTCTGTGGGGCCGCGTGCCGCTTCTCGACGGACGGAGCTTCCGCGACCTCGTCGAGTGGCGCGGGACGTCCCTCCTCTGGCTGGCGGAGGCCTTCATCCGGACGGAGACCGCGGGCCCGCTGTGCGCGCGCCTGGCGGAGACCGCGCTGCGCCTCCTGGAGGTCACGCGTGTGGACGAGGTGGACGTCGCCGGCCTCGGCCGTCCGGAGACCCTCCTCCTCGCCCGGGCCTGCACGGCGCGGGGGATCCTCCTCCACGGGGCGACCCCGGAGGCGGGACCGCTGCGCCCACCGCCGTCGGGCCGGCCCCGTCCGGCGCGGGCTCTGGCCGGTCTGTTCGCTCCGACCAGCCCGCCGCCGCTTCCCGCCCCGACGACGACCCCGGGCCGGCCCGCAGGGGCCCCGCTGCTCGTGGTGCCACCCCGCAAGGGCGACGCGGGGCCCCTCAGCCCGCTCCTCGAGGCCGCCGGGCGCGTTCTGGGGATGCCGGGGGTGATCGTGCCCCTCGACGACCTCGCGCGCTGGGAGACACGGCGGGTCGGACGTGCCGCGTCGAAGGCGGAGACGCTCCTTCGGGGCTGCCGGTCCCGGCTCCGCGGCTCCCCGGGACTCCACGAGTCCTACGCCCACCGCGGCGTCGGCTTCGCGGATCTCGCCCGGAACGACCTGGACCGAATCCTCCTCGGTCGCCTTCCCGCCGCGGTGCGGACCCTCGAGGCGGCGGTCGAGCTCCTCGACGGCCCCACCCGGCCGGCGGTGGTCCTCCTGCCCGGGGGCCAGGCAGACGATCGGCGGACGCTCGTGGCCGCCTGCGCCGCCACCGGCGTGCCCGCGGTCGTGGTCCACCCGGCGCCCGTCGGACCCGAGGACGTCGACCGCGCCGACGGTGGCCCCCGGGCCACCGCCACCCTGGTCTGGGAGCCGGGCTCCGATCCGGGACCCGTGGTGGCCCGGCTCGGCGAGGCCGCGCGTGCTAGGGTGGGGTCCGCATGAAGGCGTCCACCCTCCGTCTCGGCAGCCGCCTGCTCGGCGAGGGCCAGCCCTGCCTCGTCGTCGCGCACGTGGGCGGCGCCCACGAGGGCTCTCCCGAGACCGCGCTGCGCCTGATCGAGGCCGCGTTCCAGGCCGGGGCCGACGCCATCGCCTTCCAGGTCTTCCGCGCCGACGAGGTCCTGGTGCGGCGCCATCGCGAGCGCCCGGAGATGGAGGAGCTGGAGCTGCCCCAGAGGCAGTGGCGCCGCGTGCTCGAGGCGGCGCGGGGCTCGGGGCTGGCGGTGATCACCGAGGTCCTCGACCGCCCCTCTCGCGACCTCGCCGCGGAAGCCGGCGTCGACGCGCTGCAGGCGAGCCCCGGCGACCTGGATCACCCGGATCTGCTCCGGGCCCTCGCCTCGACCGGGCGACCGCTCCTCGTCGGCGTGGGTCCGGCTCCGGAGCGACTGATCTGGGAGGCCCTCGACATCGCCGGAGACCGCCTGGCCCTCGTCCTGTGTCCGCCCGCCGCCCCCGCGGCGGTCGACGAGCTGCGTCTCGGGGAGATCTCGGCGCGACGCGAGCGCCACCGCGTCCCCGTGGGCCTGCTGGACTCGACCGACGGCAGCTCGGCCTTCGCCCTCCTCGCCCCCGCCCTCGCCGCCGCCCACGGCGCGGACCTCGTCGAGAAGCGCCTCACCCTCGACCGCAGCCAGATGGGTCGTGAGTGGGCGGCGGCGATGAGCCCCGAGCAGTTCTACCGAACGGTGGAGCTGCTGCGGCAGGCGGAGCGGGCGCGGGGGGAACGGGGCGACCCGGCCGAGGAGCCACCCCCCTCGCGGGGCCGCTCCATCGTGGCCGCCACCCTCATCGGCCGCGGCGAGGTGCTCACCGCCGAGATGCTGGCATTCAAGCGAACGGACGAGCGCTTCGAGCGCGGGCTGGCCCCGCGCGAGGCCGATCGGGTCATCGGTCGGCGGGCGGCTCGCCCCATCCAGGCCGACGAGACGATCAAGGAGGACATGCTGGAATGAAAGCGCTCATCACCGGCGGCGCGGGCTTTCTGGGAAGCCATCTCGCGGAAAGGCTCCTCGAGCGGGGCGACGAGGTCCACGTCATCGACGACCTCTCCACCGGCTCCATCGAGAACATCGAGCCGCTCAAGGGACGCGGCGGCTTCCATTACACGATCGAGACCATCATGAACGAGCCCATCCTCGCGGAGCTGGTGGACCGCGTGGACGTCGTGTTTCATCTCGCTGCGGCGGTGGGGGTGCGCCTCATCGTGGAGAGCCCGGTCCACACCATCGAGACCAACGTCCACGGCACGGAGAAGGTCCTCAAGCTCGCCAACAAGAAGCGGAAGAAGGTGGTCCTCACCTCGACCTCCGAGGTCTACGGCAAGGCGGACACCGTTCCCTTCCGCGAGGACGGGGACCTGGTGATGGGACCGACCTCCAAGGGCCGGTGGAGCTACGCGTGCAGCAAGGCCATCGACGAGTTCCTGGCCCTCGCCTACCACAAGGAGAAGCGGCTGCCCATAGTGGTGGCCCGCCTGTTCAACACCGTGGGGCCACGCCAGACCGGCCGCTACGGGATGGTGATCCCGAACTTCGTCAAGCAGGCCGTTCTCGGCCATCCCCTCACCGTCCACGGCGACGGGACCCAGACCCGCTGCTTCACCTACGTCACGGACGTGGTCGGGCAGCTGGTGGCCCTGTCCGAGGAGGACGGGGCAGTGGGTGAGGTCTTCAACGTGGGCAACGACCACGAGGAGATCAGCATCCTCGAGCTCGCAAAGCGCGTCGTCTCCCGCGCCGGGTCGAAGAGCGGGATCGACCTCGTCCCGTACGAGAAGGCCTACGAGGAAGGCTTCGAGGACATGCAGCGCCGGGTCCCCGACCTCTCGAAGCTGAGGGCCCTGACCGGGTACGAGCCCCGGGTCCCGCTCGACGAGATCCTGGACCGCGTCATCGCCTATTTCACCTCGGACGCCACCCGGCTGTGAAGCCGGCCGAGTACCGCCGGATGTTCGAGGCGGAAGAGGCCCAGTGGTGGTACGTCGGCCAGCGGGCCATCGCCCGCGCCCTCCTCGCGCCCGTCGCCGAAGCCCTCGAGACCCCCGGGAGGACGCCCCGCATCCTGGACGCCGGCTGCGGCACCGGCGGCACCCTTCTCCACCTGGAGGGGCTGGGTCGGGCGGTGGGGATCGACCTGGCCCCGGAGGCGGCGGCCCGGTGGCCCCTCCGGGGGGTGCGGGCGGCGCGGGCGAGCCTCCTCGCCCTGCCCTTTCCCGACCGGTTCTTCGACCTCGTGACCTCCTTCGACGTGATCTACCACGAGTGGATCTCCGAAGACGGGACCGCGGTCGAGGAGATGGCCCGCGTCCTGCGGCCGGGGGGATGGCTCCTCGTCCGGGTGCCGGCGCTGGAGATTCTCCGGGGCGCCCACGACGACGCAGTCGCGACGCGCCGTCGCTACACCCGAGGGGGGCTCGTCGCGCTCCTGGAGGCCCGGGGTCTCACCGTGGTCCGGTCCACGTACGCAAACTCCTTCCTCTTCCCGCTCCTCCTCGCTCGGCGAACCCTGGATCGCGCCCTGGGAAGACAGGGCTCGGACGTAGCGTTTCTCCCCGCGCCGCTCGAGCGGCTGTTCAAGGGGCTGCTCGTGGCCGAGGCGACGATCGTGCGCCGCGGTTTCTCCCTCCCGGTCGGGGCCAGCGTGCTCGCCCTCGCCCGGCGGCCGGGCGGTCAGCGCCGAGCGATCAGCGCGTAGTCGAGGGGGGCGAACAGAAGCGAGTTCAGCCGCTCCACGTTTTCGTTGAGGACCTGGATGACGGGTGGGGGAAGACCCGAGCCGGACAGGAGACGCAGGCGAACGTCCTCGGGAACCGGGTTGCGCATCTGGACACGGACGTCGCTGAAGCCAGCGGCGGCGGCGAGGAAGCGCAGCGTCTCCGGATGAAGGGGCCGCTCGTGGGTCAGGTCGCGGATGAAGACGTCGTGAAAGGCGAGGACGGAGGCCGGGTTGGGCGTCTCGAGAACGAGAACGCCGCCGCCCCTCAGCGTGCGGTGCGTCTCGGCCAGGAGCGCCCCCAGCACCGGAGGAGGGAGATGCTCCGCCACCTGGGCCGCGAAGACGCCACCGAGGGAGCCGGACTCCTGGGACTGCAGGTACGCGAGGAGGTCCCCGTGCACCACGTTCAGCCCCTTCTCCCGGCATTCCCGGACGACGTTGGCGTTGCCCTCGACCCCCCGTGCCTCGATCCCGGCCGCGCGCAGGATGTCCAGGAACTCCCCGCGTCCGCACCCGAGGTCGACGATCGGCGCACGGTCCCGAAACAGGTCGACGTAGTCCTCCTGCCGGGTGCGGACCTGCTCCCGGGTGCCGCGAAAGCGGTTCTCGAAAGCCGTGTAGGTGGAATCCGCCGCGGCCTGGGCCGTCGCCCGGGCCACCTCCGGGAGCGGCGCCCCGGCCTCCAGCCCGCCTCGCACCGCCCGCATCTCCTCGGAGAGCGACTCGACCCGGTCGCGCAGGGCGGCCAGCCCCTCCAGGCGCTCTCCCATCGACTCCAGCCGCCGGCCGAAGACCCCGAGGACCTGCTCCGCCCGGGTCGGGACGCGGGCCACGCGCATGTCGTCGCGCGCGTCCATGATGGGCTCCACCCGCTGCGCATAGCGCACGAGCGCCTCGGCGAGCTCCCGCAGCCGCGCGTGGTGGCGGGCGGCATGGCCGCGTTGCGCGTTGAGCAGCCGGACCAGCACCTCGTTGAAGCGCGCTTGTCGCTCCAGGAGCGGTCCGAGGGCGTCGAGGAGGCGCCGGGCGAGGGCGCCCCCGAGGCCGCCCGGCGGGGAAGGCGTGTCCGCGGCACACGACGCGTTCAGCTCCCCCAGGAGCTCCTGGATCTCGGGGCCCGTCTCCTCGGGGAGGGGGAAGGCGGCGAGGCGGTCCAGAGCCTCGAGGGCCTCCGCATAGGCGGACTCCTCGTCTTCGAGACGGAGGCGGAGGGCCTCGAGTCCGGCGCTCTCGGTCTCGTCGGCCACGGCGGATTGTCGAGGTCGGGCCGAGACTTTGTCAAGGCGGCCGGTGCGCCCGAGCCACCGATGTGACTTAGAATTCAATGCTTACAGGATGGACCATCTTGGGTGAAGACCGTGAGGACGTCGCGGAGGAGCTGCGGCGCGTGAGGGATGAGGCCCGGCGCCGCGCGCGAGAAGCCGACGCCGGAGACGCGGAGCCGCCCCCGGCGCACCCGCACGCGGAGCCCCGCCCGGGGGGCCGGCCGAAAGCCCCGGTGGCGACGGAGCCGACGCCGGAGCCTCCCGACGCCGCCGCCGTCAACGCGACCTGGCGGGCCGAGGCCCCGCCGCCCCGGGGCCTGTCCGGCGGCGGCCGTCGCCTCCTCGAGCGCCTCCTGGGACCTCGCCTCGAGGCCCAGCAGGCCTTCAACTCCCGTCAGGTGCAGCTGGACAACGAGATGCTCGAGTATTTCGAGAGGCGCTCGGCGGCCACTCACCGGCACTACGACCGGCTCCTCGGCGAGCTCGGTCGACGCCTGGACGAGGCCGACGAGCGACACGCGATCCTGGAGAGGGAGCTCGTCGGGCACGTCCAGGACCTGGTGCGTCGCATCGACCTCGTGCTGGCCGAAGCGAGCCGCGGGCGGCTCGGCCTGGAGTTCGCTCTCGACGAGGTGAAGGAGCGTCTCGCCCGGCTGGAGAAGACCCTGCGGCGCCCGGAATGAAGTCCATCCTCGTCTGTGCGGCCCAGGCTCCCTTCGTCACCGGCGGGGCGGAGATCCTCGTGCGAGAGCTGGCGGACCATCTCACCCGGCGGGGGTTTCGGACGGACGTGGTGAGCGTCCCCTTCCACGGCCACCCACCTTCCGAGATCGTGCGTCAGGCCCTCGCCTGGCGCCTCCTGGAGCTCCGAGAGACGAGCGGTCGGACCCCGGACCTCGTGATTCCCACCAAGTTCCCGAGCTACCTCGTGCGCCATCCGCGCAAGGTGGCCTGGCTCTTCCACCAGCACCGCGACGCCTACGATCTCTTCGGGTCGGAGGTCGGCGCTCTCACCGACAGCCCCGAGGACCGTGCCGTCCGGGAGTCGATACACGCCATGGACGCGGTGGCGCTCGGGGAGTGCCGGAGCGTCTTCACGATCTCCCGGAACGTGGCCGACCGGCTCTCGGAGTTCAACCGCTTGCCGGGCACGCCGCTGCACCCGCCGCCGCGCGCCGTGGACCGGTTCCACTCGGGCGACTACGGCGACTACCTGCTCTACGCGGGGCGGCTCGAGCGGATCAAGCGAGTCGAGCTCGCCCTGGAGGCGCTCGCCCGGAGCGCGAGTGGGGCTCGGCTCCGGATCGCCGGAACCGGGTCGTCCGAGACCGACCTCCGGCGACGGGCGGAGACGCTCGGGGTGGCGGACCGCGTGGACTTCCTGGGCTTCGTGGCCGTGGACGATCTTCTCGAGCTGTTCGCAGGTTGCCGCGGCGCCTTCTACACGCCGGAGGACGAGGACTACGGCTACGTGACCGTCGAGAGCTTCCTCTCGAGGAAGCCGGTGATCACGTCCACCGATGCCGGGGGGCCCCTGGAGTTCGTCGCGGATGGCGTCAACGGATACGTCGCCGCGCCCGAGCCGGGGGCCCTGGCCGACGCGATCGACCGACTCTTCTCCCTCTCGGAGACGCGCCTGCGCGAGATGGGCGAGGCGGGCCACGGACGCGTGGCCTCCATCACCTGGGACGCGGTGGTGGACCGTCTGACGGAGTCGATCCGTTGAGGGTCGCCCTGTGGAGCCCGAGTGCGGGACGCGGGTGGCTGGCGGCCCTCGAGCCGCACCTCGAGCGCCACCTGGAGATCGGCCTCGTGAGCCAGGCCCCCCCGTCGGATCCCGCCGCCGACCTTCACCTCTACCACGTGGGCGACGACCCGGCGTACGGCTACGTCTACCGGGCGCTCCTCCGACGGCCCGGGCTCGTGGTCCTCGAGGACTGGGGCCTGCACCGGCTCGTCCACGCCGAGACCGCGGGGCAGGGGGACGAGGCCGGGTACCGACGGGAGGCGCGTCGCTCCCACGGCGAGCTCGGCGCGTTCGTGGCGCGGCAGGTGACACGCGGGCTCGGCGGCGCGCTCCCGGCTTCGCTCCTCGTGATGAACGACCGCGTCCTCGACGCGGGACTGGCGTTCGTCGCGACCAGCGAGGCCGTGCGCTCCCGGCTGGCGGGCCGGCTTCCCCACCGGCCGGTGGTCCACCTGCCCCTCGCCTTCCAGGCGCCCCCGGCCCCGCCACACGACGGCGGTCGCCGGGCCCTCGGTGTCTCCTCCGAGAGCCCGGTCGTGCTCGCCGTCCCGCCACCGGGGGCGGAGAGCCCCCCGGCGGGGGTCGTGCGCGCCCTCGACGAGGTCCGCGAGGCGGAGCCTCAGGCGACGATACGGTGGGCTCGGGAGAGCGACCCCGATCTCGCCTCGCGCGTGGCCACCGCCGACGTCGTGGTGGCGCTCGAGCATCCGCCGCGGGCCGGGCTCGGCGCCGCGGTCCCGCTGGCCGTCGCCGCCGGGAAGAGCGTCCTGGTGTCGGCCGGGTCGGGGGCCGCCGGCGAGATGCCCGACGGGGTGGTGGCGCACGTCTCCCCGGGGCCCACGGAGGTCGTGGAGACCGTGGCCCTCGTTCGGCGCCTGCTGTCCGACGCGGCCCTGCGCTCCCGGATGGGCCGCCTGGCCCTCGCCCATGCGGCGGAGCGCAGGGACCCCGAGGGTTCGGCCCGGACCCTCCTCGACCTGCTCCGGGCCGTCGAGGCGACGCGAGAGGCGGCGGAGGTACGGCTCGCCGCACGGCGATCGGCGCACAACGGCCTCGTCTCTCGGGCGCTGGACGAGATCGGCGTCGCCGCCCGTGGGCTCGGCATGGCCGACCTGCCCCCGGGGCTGGCGTCGCTCGCCGACGAGCTCTTCGGAGAGAGGGTCCCGTGACACGGCCCTTCCTCTCCGTCGTCATCCCCGCCTACAACGAGTCCCGGCGCCTCCCCGAGACCCTCGCGCGTCTGCGTGGTTGGCTGGGCTCGAGGACGTGGCCCGCCGAGATCGTGGTCGTGGACGACGGCTCGACGGACGGGACCGCGGCGGCCGCCCGCGAAGCGGGGGGAGAGGCGATCACCGTGCTGAGACACGAGCCGAACCGGGGCAAGGGCTACGCGGTGCGACGCGGGATGCTGGCCGCCACGGGAGAGCGTCGGTTGATGACCGACGCCGACCTGTCCACCCCGATCGAGGAGCTGCCCCGGCTCATGCGCGAGCTCGACGACGGCGCCGCGATCGCCATCGGCTCGCGGGCGGTCGCGGGGGCCCGCGTCGAGGTCCACCAGCCCGCCTACCGGGAGGCCATGGGCCGGATCTTCAACCTCCTCGTCCAGCTCCTCCTCCTGCCGGGGCTCAAGGACACGCAGTGCGGCTTCAAGCTCTTCAGTGCCCGCGCCGCCCGGGAGGCCTTCGGCAGCTGCCGCCTCGACGGGTTCTCCTTCGACGTGGAGGCGCTCTTCATCGCCCGTCGACGGGGCCTGCGGATCGTCGAGGTGCCGGTCGTGTGGCGGAACGACGAGGCCTCGCGCGTGAGCCTGGGCGGGGGCGGGGCGGCCTTCGTGGACGTCTTCTGGATTCGCCTCCAGGCCTGGCGCGGCGCCTACGGGGGAGCGGTCCCGTCCGGGCCACCGGGGGGCGGGGAGCCGGGCCCCTCGACGTAGCGCACCTCTGCCCGTTCCCGAAGGTCCCTCACCCAGCTCTCGATCCGCCGGTCGAGCTCCTCGCGCTCCAGGCGGGCACGCAGCTCCGGGGCGGCCTCCTCGAAAGGCGGTCCCTGCGGCGCGCCCTGGAAGTCCTCGTTCCAGGCCTCCCGGAGAGCGTCCTCGGTGATGCGGATCTGGGGCCGGAAGCGGAAGTCGATGTACTTGAGGATGGCGAGCTGCCGCCGGAGGAGACGCCGCAGGTCGGCCGGCGGGACCCGGGTCTCGACCTCGGGGCGGGTCTCGAGGAGCGATCGGAGCGCCGCCTCCTCCTCTTCCCCGGTCACCTCCGTCTGGGGCAGGCGGGCGGCCTCCTGGAACATGAGCCGCTCGTCGATCGCCTCCGCGAGGGCCGGTCCGCTCCCGAGACCTCGCACCTCCTCCAACGCCCGCAACGAGGACAGCAGAAGGGGCCGCTCGTCGACCACCGCGACGATGCGGTCGACGAGGTCGGCGGCGCGCCCGGCGGGGGTCCCGAGGCCGGAGACGAGGAGGGCGAGGAGGGCGAGGCTAGAACGCATAGCCGATCGTGAGGTGGAGGCGCCCGGCCGACTCCCCGGGCAGACGGTGGATCTTGTGGCCATAGTCGAGACGGATGGGCCCGATCGGCGTCAGGTAGCGGAGCCCGAGGCCCACGCTCTTGCGGAGGTCGGGGATCGAGACGTCCGCGACCTCGGGATAGACGTTCCCGATGTCCAGGAACGTCGCCAGCTGGAGGGACCGGGTCAGGTCGTAGCGGAGCTCCGCTCCGCCGAGGAGAAGCGCGTTGCCCCCGGTGGGGAAGACCTCGCCGTCGGGTGCGATCACCTTCGGCCCGACCTCGTCGACGGGCCACCCCCTCGGCCCGTAGGCACCCCCGGCGAAGAAGCGCTCGGGCAGCGGGAGCAGCGGTGCCTCGGTCCCGTAGGTGGCCGCCAGCCCCACCCGCAGCGAGGTCACGAAGGCAAGGTCGGCCCGGATTCGCCGGATGTCGGCGGCCTGGAAGAAGCTCTTGAAGTAGCTGGCTCCCCCGAGGGCGTCGAGTGAGAGGGAGAGGCTCGTCGACAGGAAGGCGCCACGCCGTGGCTCGAGGGGGTCGTCGCGACCATCCCAGACGGAGGAGAAGGCCGGTCCCGAGACGGTGTAGGTGCGGAACTGCCGGTCGATCTCCTCGTCCGGGACCTCGACGTTGAAGACCCTGGTGTCCTGGTAGAGGTAGCGGTAGATGAGGGTGGTGCGGTCGTCGAGGGACTGGCCGACCTGGGCCACCCCTCCCTTGCGGTTGTAGTCGAAGGTCTTGCGGTCCTCCTCCTCCCAGAAGGCGGTCAGGAACGAGTCGAGATCCCGGCCGAGCAGCCAGGGCTCGCGCAGGTTGAGCAGCAGGCGGCTGCCCCGAAAGCTGCCCCGCACGAAGACCGATGCCGTGCGGCCGAGGCCGCTCAGGTTGCGTCGGGTGAGCTCCACGCTGCCCCGGAGCAGATCCTGCTCCGAGTAGCCGACCCCCCAGGCCACCGTCGTCCGGGGCGCCTCCTCGACCGTCACCACCACGTCGCGGCGGCGCTCGCGGTCCGGGTCGAGCTCACTGATGGTCACCCTCTCGAAGATGCCGAGGCTCAGCAGACGACGCTGGCTGTCGAGCACCCGCTCGAAGGAGAAGGGCTCTCCCGGGCGGAGGACGAGCTCCCGGTCCACCGTCGTCTCCCGGGTGTGATGGAGACCGGCCAGCACGACGTTCTCGACGATCGTGCGCGGGCCCGGCTCCACCTCGAGCCGGACTCGGATCTCGGTCCGGCTCTCACCAGGCTCGATCACGGGCTCGAGCCTGGCGTCGAGATAGCCGGCGCGGCGCCAGGCGGAGAGGAGGACCTCGCGGCTGGCGGCCACGTCCCGCACCCGATAGGGAAGCCCCACCCGAACCGGCAGCTCCCGCGGTCGTTGGTCGTCGCCGCCGGGGGGAAGGGGAGGACCGTCCACCTCGACCTCGACCACCCGGGCCTGCGGACCCGGTCGGGCCACGAAGATGACGGGGAGCGCGCCGCCATCGCCGGGCACCTCCACCTCGACCGACGCCTCGAAGTAGCCCGCGTCCTGGAGACGACGGGTCAACGTCCGCTGGTCTTCGACGAGGGCTGAGTCTCGGGCCGGCTCCCCCGGGCGGGTCTCGAGTCCCTCGAGCAGCTTCGCGTCCGCTCCCTGGAGCTCCACGGAGGCCACCAACGTCTGCGGGCCCGGCTCCGCCTCGAAGACGACGGCGGCTTCGCCGTCGGGGCCCGGTTCCACCACCGCGTGGACGAGAGCCTCGCGGTGCCCCTCGCGGCGGAGGTGGGACTCGATGCGCTCCGCCCCCGCCTCGAGGACGTCTCGGCCCGCTCCGCCGTCGCGCAGCAGGTTTCGCACTTCGCCGCGCAGGGCGCCGGGGACCGTCGCCCCGCGGATGTCGACGTCCATCCGCGGCCCCGGCGTCGCCTCGAAGACGAGGCTCATCCGCGCCGCCGAGGGCAGGTACCTCTCCCGCACGGCGACGGTGGCCTGCCAGTAGTCGGCGCGGGCGAGGCGGCTTCGCATCGCCTCCGCCGCCCTCTCCGCCTGGTCCCGCCGGTACACGGCTCCCCGCGTGGGGCGCACGAGATCGTCCAGCCCCCGGGTTCCGGTGACCGAGACCGAGCCCACGTGGACGCGGGGACCGGCCCGGATTCGGAACACCGCGTCGGCACCCCCGGGAACCCGAACGGCCTCCGGGGGCTCGACGAGGGCTTCGAGGTAGCCGCGGGCGGCGAGCTCCAGGGCCACGTCCCGGCCCGCGCGATCCAGCCGGCTCGCCCACAGCGGCTCACCGTCGCGCAGGCGGGCGATCTTGCGCAAGGCCTTCGGCGACAGAACCCGGTCCCCCTCCACGCGCACGTCCCGCAGGAGGGGGGCGGGGATGGGCCGGATGACGACGGTGACCCCGTCCGCACCGCTCTCCCTCTCGACCCACACCCGCACGTCCTCGAACTCCCCGGTCGCGTACACGAGCTCGATCGTGCGACGCACCGCCTCGGGGTCGAAGGGACGACCGGGGGCGAGGCTCACGAAGCGCGCCAGGCGCTCGGGGTCCTCGGACTCGATGCGCACCACCCGCACGGACTCCGATTCGGCGCCGGGGGCGGACACGCCCGCCGGACCCGAGACGATGGCGAGCAGCATCGCGGCGAGCATCAGTAGGACTGGCGAATCCTCAGGTCGAACCCCCAGCCCTTCTCGACTCCGGTCTTGGCGGTCCCGGGGTCCGTCCGCGTGAGTCGGAGGGAGAGGCGATCGGAGAGGTTGTACTCGACGGCGAGGATCCGTTCCTCCGTCCCCCGGAGGTCCTGGGAGTAGAGCACGTTCAGGTCCGGAGTGAGGCGCTTGCCCACCGTGACACGTGCCGTCGGGGTGGAGCCGGCGCCGCGCAGGAGAGACGGGTCGATCGAGAAGCGGTTGAGGCCGAAGAGTCGCTCGGCCTCGCGCTCGAGGCCGACCGACTCGGAGAGCCGCCCCGCCGCGAGCGTGGCCGCGCCCGCGGCCGCGAGCTGCGCCTGGCTGGCGCGGGCCTGGGTCTGGGTGAGGTTGGCGACCTCGCTCTCGTCCTGACCGGCGAGCAAGGCCAGGATCTGGAGCGAGCTGAGGGGCGGGTCCGAGGTGAGGGTCGGGGTGACCCGCTCGAGCGTCCCGCTGACGTGCAGCGTCACCCGATAGGAGCGGATGAGGGTCTCCGCCTCGATGTCGAAGAGCGGCTCGAGCCGGCGCGGATTCACGAAGTCGAGGCTCCCACGCTGGATCACGTAGGTCCGTCCCTGGAAGTAGACCTGTCCGCTCTCGATCTCGGCCCGGCCCGTGACGACCGGGCTCTGGGTCGTGCCTCGCAGCGCGAGGTCGGCGCGCGCGGTGAGGCTCGCCAGGTTGTTGTCGATGCGGACGGTCCCCGGGGCCCGGATCTCGAGATCGAGGTGCGCGCCCTCTTCGAGCGAGGCGGGGGTCGCGGGAGAGAAGGTGCGACCCGCGCCCAGCAGCTCAGAGGCGATGTCGTAGCGGCGCGTGTAGAGTGCCTGCCGGACATCCACTCTCCCGGTGACCCACTGCCGATCCGCGTCGCCGAACAGCCGAAGCCGGGCGTCGAGCTGGCTGCGCAGCCCCTCCGGATAGCGAAGGGACAGGCCGCGGCCGGAGGGCCGGATGTCGTAGGAGGTCAAGCGTCCGCCGGAGTAGGCGGCCTGACCCTCGATCGTCACCCTCCCTCCGGCGAAGGACCCGGTCACCCCGTCGAGCTCGGCCACGGTCTCGGTGAATCGCACCGCGCCCTTCAACCCCCCGACACCGTGGGGGAACCCCCGCACGCGCAGGCCGGCGCCCTCGAACTCGAGGGCGCCCTGGACCCGCGGTTGGGAGCGGGTGCCGGTGACGTCGACGGTCAGACGGGCGGCGCCGGACCCCCGGAGGCGGCGGGTGACCAGAGACAGGGCCCGCAGGTCGGCACCGCCGCGGGCGGAGAGGGCGAGGGGGCCCTCTCCGAGCAGGTCGACGGCGCCGGTGACCACGAGGTCCGTTCCTTCCCCGGCCAGATGGAGGTCGGCCAGCCGCAGCCGGCCACCGTCGAAATCCAGCCGCACGGGGTCCCGGGAGCGGATCGGGTAGTCCGGGAGGAGAAGCCGCAGGTCGGTGACCGCGGCCTCGGCCCGGACGTCCGGGGGGCTCGCGAGGGGTCCGGTGATGCTCATCTGACCGGTGGCCACGAGGCCGACGGCCGCCGGGAGAGCCGGCTTCACCGCGCGAACGAAGGGGTCGAGGCTGGTTTCGCGCGCGCTCAAGCGCAGGTCGGCCGGGAAGGGAGGCTCGATCCCCACCGAGCCGACGAGGACGAGGTCGACCCGCCCCGATCGGCAGCGGCCGTCGACGGACAGCCGCCCGTCGCCGGTCCCGACCAACGTCGCCTCGAGGGCCCCGATCCCCTCGTCCCCGAGGAAGAGGTGCGGCGAGGTGAGGCGGCCGCGCAGGCGTGGACGCGTGAGCGTTCCCTCCAGGACCAGCCGACCGGACAGACGCCCCCCGAAGGCGACCTCGGGAGTCGGACCGGGGACGAGGACGCCGAGATCCACGTCCTGCACCTCCGCCGATCCGTCGTAGATCCCGTCGTCGCTGAGGCTTCCGGTGAAGGAAGTGGTGCCGCCGCCGACCTCCACCAGACCCGATGTCACCTCCGCCCGGCGATCCCGCCAGCGGGCCGCCACCTCCGCCTCGTCGTACGGGACCCCGAAGTACCGCCCGTCCTCCAGCGTCACGCGCGTCTCGCCCACGGGCGCGCTGCGCCTTCCCCGCACCTGGGCCTCCCCGCTCGCCCGCCCGCTGGCTTCGATCTCCCACTCCATGAACGCGGCGATGTCCGCGACCGGCCAGCGCGAGAGACGGACCTCCCCCTCGAGCGCGTCACGCACCCCGTACCAGCCGATCTCCGACCGCCCCGCCCACTGCAGCTCGCCGTCTTCCTTGCGCAGCACGAGAGAGCGCGACTCCACCACCTCCGCCCCGGTGTCGAGCGTCCCCTCCCAGTCCGCGTCGCCCCAGCTCACGTCGGAGTAGCGGATGCCCGTCCCGGTGAAGCGACCCGCGAAGACCGGCAGCGAGGTCGTCCCGAGCCACTGCCCGCGAAACGAGCCGGCGCCCGCGAAGCCGGTGGGGTGGGCCTCGGCGTTGCCGAGGGCCTGCCGGACACGGGTGAAGAGACGGTCGGTCGCCACCAGGTCCGCAGTCGCGCCGTCGATCGAGAGGTCGGCCGAATCGTCGACCTCGATCCGACCCGAGACCCGGGCGCGCATCGTCGGAGTGCTCACGTCGGCCCTCTCGTAGGTCTGGACCCCGTCCTCCGCGCTCCACTCGACGCGCCCGGACAGCGGCGTGCGGCCCTCGGGCCGCGCGGTGAGATCCACGTCCACGCGCCCGCTCACGAGGCGGTTCCGCCCCTTGGGCCAGTGGACGTCGACGTCGCCCGTGGCCGCGGCACCCACGCCCATCTCGCCCCAGCCAAAGAGCATTCCCAGGATGGCCTCGCCGTCCACCTCCTCGACCGAACCGCGGACGTGCACGGGTCGGCCGGTCCGGGTGGGCGGAACGTCGACCGACAGGGAGGCCGAGCCCCCGAGGGCCTCGACGTCGAGGTCGCGCATCAAGAGGCCCGAGGTGCCGTCGTACGAGAGCCAGGTGGCGAAGCGGGGCACGGCCATGCCCCGGAAGGTGCCGCCGGCGCCCCGGGCGCGGCCCTCGATGCGGAGGCGGGAGCCGTCGACGGAGAGCAGCCCGTTCCATCTCGCCGTCCCCGCCAGGCCCAGCCCGGAGCGAAAGATGTGGCGCTCGAGGAGGGCGAGGTCGACCGGCCCCTCGAGGGTGAACTGGCCCCGGGGCCGGCCGGACAGCCAGAGGCGACCCCGGTAGGCGACGTTGGTCCCCTCGCCGACGAGGCGCGCTCCCAGGACGGTGAGGAGGCCCTGGTGGATCACGAGATCGATATGGGTTCCCACCGGCAGCTTCGGCGCGTCGCCGAACCTCAGGGCTCCGGGGCCGAAGGAGACGTGACCGGCGACTCCTCCCTCGGGACGACCGGCCAGCTGGCCGGTGAAGTCCGGCAGGTCGAGATCGAGAGGCACCCGCTCGTGGTTGAGGACGAACTCGCCGCCGACGATCACCAGCCGCTCGATGCTCACGCGGAGGCCGTGCCCGCCCCCGGTCCGGCCGCCGCCCAGCTTCGGGATGTCGTCACCCCCGGGGCCGTCGGGCGGGTCCGGGAAGGCGTTGATCCGCAGGCGCAGCCCCTTGATCCTGAGCCGCGAGAAGACCAGGCGGTTGCCGCGGAGAGGGGCGAGGCTGGGCCGAATGCGCGCGCTCGGCACCTCCAGGAAGGGCGGGGCGGCCGCGCTCGCCCCCGCCACGCTCAACCCGAGAACCTCGATCTCCGCGGGAAACGCCCGGAAGCGGACCCTCTCCACGCGCACGGCCCGGTGAAAGTACCCGGCGAGCGCGTGCTCGACCACCCGCGCCCCCCACTCGGGCACGCGCCACAGCGCGTAGAGCGTGGTGACGACGACGACGAGCAGGAGGAAGAAGAGCTTCCGTCGACCCGACACAGGATCTCCTTCAGGCCACGACGACGAGGAGGGCGCCGGCCTCCACGGCCTGTCCCTGGCGCACCGCGACCGCCTGAACACGTCCCTTCCGCGGGGCCCGGAGCTCGTTCTCCATCTTCATGGCCTCGATGACCACGAGACCCTCCCCCGCCACGACCTCCCGACCCTCCTCGGCGAGCACCCGCACGACCCGTCCCGGCATCGGGGCGGTGAGGCGCGCCGGGCCGTGAGCCTGGCGGGGAGGCCGGGCCCCGTCGTGCGAGGCCTCGGCCAGAGCCACGGTGACGGTGTCGTCGGGGAGGTGGACCCGGTAGCCTTCCGGCCGCTTCTCCAGGCCCACCTCGTGGCTGAGGCCGTTCACGATGAGGCTGGCGAAGTGCTCCGACGTCTCGGCGAGGTCCACTTCGAGGCGGGCGCCGTCGAGAGTCACCGCGTAGCCTCCGTCCTCCCGTCGCACCTCGACCCGGATCGTCCGTCCGCCCACGGTCGCGTCGAGCCGCATCTGGCTAGCTCCCGCTCCGCCCATGAGCCTCGCGCAGTCCGGCGTCCCACCAGGCGGAGCGGGCAGCACTCGAGGTCGGCCGAAGCCTCGCCGCCCGGCGCTCGCGCAGAGCCCCGATCGCCGCGGCGGCCACGGCCACGTCCAGGTCCTCCCGCGGCGAGCCGGATCCTTCTCCCTCCGCCAGCAGCACGTCCACGAAGGAGGTGTCGATGTCGCCCGCTTCGAAGGCGGGATGTCGCAGGGCACGCTCGAAGAACGGCAGCGTCGTCTCGATCCCCAGGACCTTGTACTCGGACAGCGCCCGCCGCATGCGCTGGATGGCCTCGGTCCGGCTCCCTGCCCACACGATCAGCTTCGAGATGAGCGGGTCGTACTCGACCGGCACGTTCCAGCCCTCGTACACCCCCGAGTCGTCGCGGACGCCGGGGCCGGCGGGGACACGGAGGGCCACGATGCGGCCCGGGCTCGGCAGGAAGCCCGCCGCGGGGTCCTCGGCGTAGACGCGGCACTCGATGGCGTGCCCCCTCTGCTCGATCTGCTCCTGGCTGAGGGGAAGGGCTTCGCCCTGGGCGATCCTGATCTGCATCTTCACGATGTCGATCCCCGTCACCGCCTCGGTCACCGGGTGCTCGACCTGAAGCCGGGTGTTCATCTCGAGGAAGTAGGGATTGCGCTCGGCGTCGACGAGGAACTCCAGGGTGCCCGCACCGACGTAGCCGACGCGCTCGGCCAGCGCCACCGCCAGCTCCCCCATGCGGCCCCGCAGCTCGGGGGACACGAAGGGCGAGGGGCTCTCCTCGATGACCTTCTGATGGCGCCGCTGGACCGAGCACTCCCGCTCGAACAGGTGCAGGGTGTTTCCGTGAGCGTCGGCGAGAACCTGGATCTCGATGTGGTGGGGGCGAACGATGGCCTTCTCGATGTAGACGCTGTCGTCGCCGAACGCGCCCTTCGCCTCCGAGCGCGCGCGGGCCAGGGACGACGGGAGATCGGCCGCGGACCGGACGAGGCGCAGCCCCTTGCCCCCGCCCCCGGCCGCGGCCTTGAGCATGATGGGGTAGCCGATGGCCGCGGCCTCCCGGGTGATCGTCTCCTCTTCGGCGAGCGGCTCGAGCGTCCCGGGCACCACGGGCACGCCCGCCGCCACCGCCTGACGACGCGCCGCCGTCTTCTCGCCCATGAGGGCGATCGTCTCGCTGCGGGGCCCGATGAAGATGAGGCCCCGCTCCTCGCAGGCCCGGGCGAAGGCGGCGTTCTCGGCGAGGAAGCCGTAGCCGGGATGGACCGCCTCCGCGCCGCTCGCCTCCGCCGCCTCCAGGATCCGCTCGATGCTCAGATACGATTCCCGGGAGGGGGCGGGGCCGATGGGACGGGCCTCGTCGGCGAGGCGCACGTGGAGCGCGGAGCGGTCGGCCTCGGAGTAGACCGCCACCGTCCGGATCCCCATCTCGCGGCAGGCGCGGATCACCCGCACCGCGATCTCGCCGCGGTTGGCGACCAGGACCTTTCCGAAGACGTGCGCGCCGGTCCTCACCTCGCCCCTGGGCTCCTTCTCCCCCTCACAGGGGGATGCTTCCGTGCTTCTTCGGGGGAGAATGGCTGCGCTTGGTCCGCGCCATCTCCAGGGCCGCCACGACGCGGGCCCGGGTGTGGCGTGGCTCGATGACGGCGTCCACGAAGCCCCGGTCCGTGGCCACGTAGGGGTTCGCGAACTTCTCGCGGAACTCCTCGACCTTCCGGGCACGCAGGGCGTCGGGATCGTCCGCGGACTGGAGCTCACGACGGTAGAGGACGTTCACCGCCGCCGCCGGCCCCATGACCGCGATCTCGGCGGTGGGCCACGCGTAGTTCACGTCGGTGCGGAGGTGCTTGCTGGACATCACGCAGTAGGCCCCGCCGTAGGCCTTGCGGGTGATCACCGTCACCTTGGGGACGGTGGCCTCGGCGTAGGCATAGAGGAGCTTGGCCCCGTGCCGGATGATCCCCCCGTACTCCTGGCCGGTGCCGGGCAGGAAACCGGGGACGTCCTCGAAGGTGACCAGGGGGATGTTGAAGGCATCGCAGAAGCGAACGAAGCGCGCCCCCTTGACCGAGGCGTCGATGTCGAGGCAGCCGGCCAGGTGGGCGGGCTGGTTGGCCACGATGCCGACGCTGCGCCCCCCGAGACGCGCGAAGCCCACCAGGATGTTCGGGGCGAAGTGCTCGTGGACCTCGAGGAACCGTCCCTCGTCCACCACCGCCCCTATCAAACGCTTCATGTCGTAGGGCCTCATGGGATCGGGGGGCACGAGCTCCTCGAGGGCGGGCTCCTCCCGATCCAGAGGGTCCTCGGTCGGGTGAAGCGGGGCCTCCTCGAGGTTGTTGGAGGGCAGGTAGGAGAGGAGCTCGCGGATGAGGGAGAGGCAGGCGCGGTCGTCGTCCGCCGCGAAGTGGGCGACCCCCGACTTGACGTTGTGGGTCATCGCCCCGCCCAGCTCCTCCTTGGTCACCTCCTCGTGGGTGACCGTCCGGATGACGTCGGGGCCGGTCACGAACATGCACGACGTGTCCTTCACCATCACGTTGAAGTCGGTGATGGCGGGGCTGTACACCGCCCCTCCGGCGCAGGCCCCCATGATGGCCGAGATCTGGGGCACCACCCCGGAGGCCAGGGTGTTGCGGAGGAAGATGTCGGCGTAGCCGGCCAGCGAGGCCACCCCCTCCTGGATGCGGGCCCCGCCGGAGTCGTTGAGGCCGATGACCGGGGCTCCGGTCTCCAGGGCGAGGTCCATCACCTTGCAGATCTTCCGGGCGTTCGTCTCGGAGAGGCTTCCCCCGAAGACGGTGAAGTCCTGGGCGAACAGGTAGACCAGGCGACCGTCGATGCGACCGTACCCGGAGACGACCCCGTCGCCCGGGATCTTCTGCTCGGCCATGCCGAAGTCGAGGCAGCGGTGCTCGACCAGCTGGTCGAGCTCCTCGAAGCTCCCCTCGTCGAGAAGGAGCTCGACACGCTCGCGGGCGGTGAGCTTGCCCTCGCGGTGCTGACGCTCGCGACGGTCCGGACCACCCCCCTCCTCGGCCCGGCGCACCTTGTCCCGGAGGGTCTCGAGCGACATGAGGGCCGCCTAGCTCGGGAGGCCGCAGGCCCCGCCGCCGCAGGGCCCGGCACCCACTCCGCTCCCCACCGCTCCGCAGGGGCCCGCCTCGCAGGCCCCGGCCCCGCAGCCCGCGAAGGACGTCGTCGAGGAGCCGACGGCGAAGACCGAGAGCTGCTTCTCCACCGCGCCGCTGGCGCACGAGGGGCAGGACACCTCGTCGCCGAAGCGATGGACCAGCTTCTCGAAGCGCGCCCGGCAGTCGCTGCAGACGTACTCGTAGAGGGGCATGGCCGCCGCCGCTAGGCCTTCGCCGCCATCTGCGCCTTCACCTTCTCCCAGTCCTCGAGAAAGCGCCGGAGGCCGCTGTCGGTGAGAGGGTGCTTGAGCAGCTGCTTGAAGACGCTCTTGGGCATGGTGACGATGTCGGCCCCCATCCGGGCCGCCTCGACCACGTGCAGGGGGTGGCGGAGGCTCGCGGCCAGGACCTCGCAGTCGAAGTCGTAGTGGTCGAAGATCTGGATGATGTCGGCGACCAGCTCCATGCCCGGCGTCGAGATGTCGTCGAGCCGGCCCACGAAGGGGGAGACGTAGCGGGCGCCCGCCTTGGCCGCGAGAAGGGCCTGGGTCGGGCTGAAGATCAACGTCATGTTCACCCGCTTGCCCTCTCCCGCCAGCACCTTCGTGGCCTTCAGGCCCTCCTCGATGCAGGGGATCTTGACCACGATGTTCTCGTGCAGCGAGGCCAGGTGCCGTCCCTCCCTGATCATGCCCTCCGCGTCGGTGGCCACGACCTCGCCCGAGATGGGGCCGTCCACGGTGTTGCAGATCTCCACCAGGATGGCCTCGGGATCGCCCGTCTCCTTCGCGAGGAGGCTCGGGTTGGTGGTGACACCGTCCACCACCCCCAGGGCCGCGGCCTCCCGGATCTCGTCCAGATTCGCGGTGTCGAGGAATATCTTCATGCCGAGTTCCTAGCCCTCCGTGACGGGGTTGGCAAGCGTGCCCACACCCTCCACCTCGACCTCCGTCACGTCGCCGGGCCGAAGCGGGCCGACGCCGGACGGGGTCCCTGTTGAGATGATATCCCCCGGCAGCAGAGTCATCACCTGGGAGACGTACCAGACGAGGTAGGCGACCGGGAAGACCAGCTGCTCGGTGGAGCCTTCCTGTCGGACCTCGCCGTTCACCCTCCCCACGACACGGCACCGTTCCAGGTCCAGCCCGGTGGCGATGCAGGGACCGACCGGGCAAAAGGTGTCGAATCCCTTGGCCCGGGTGAACTGCACGTCCCTCTCCTGCAGCTCGCGAGCGGTCACGTCGTTGACGCACGTGGCCCCGAAGACGCAGGCGAGGGCCGCCTCCGGTCCGGGCAGGCGTGCGGCCTCCCGGCCGATGACGACCCCGAGCTCGGCCTCGTGGTCCACGCGTCCCACCCAGGACGGGAGCCGGATCGGCTCTCCGGGGCCAATCAGGGCCGAGGGGGGCTTGAGGAAGAGGAGCGGCTCCTTCGGCACCGGCTTTCCCCTCTCGGCCGCGTGACCGGCGTAGTTGCGACCCACGGCGACGATCTTGGAGGGTGTGGCGGGCGCGAGCAGAGCCGCCTCGCCCAGAGGCAGGCTCCTCCCCCGCTCCCGAGGGCTGGCCCACGGCGGGCCGTCGAGGACGTGCAGCGCGTCGCCCTCCTGACGCGCCCAGGTGACCGCCCCCTCCCCGCCGACGCGGACATAGCGCTCCACGCTCAATCGGGCCGTCCCTCCACCGAACCCGACGGGGGACTCTCGTTGCCCGCACGGTCGAGGGCGGTGATCGTGTAGCGGTACAGGACCCCGGCGTCCACCCGGGCGTCGTGCCATGTGGTTTCTCCGGCCTTCACCTCGGCCACCACCACGGCGTCCTCCCCCCCGGCCGCGCGATAGATGCGGTACCCACCGACGTCCAGGGCCGGAGGGGGGCTCCAGACGACGTCCAGGCCCCCCTCGCGGGGCACGACCGCGAGGCCGGTCGGGGGCGCGGGCGGGGTGATGTCGCGCACCTCCAGGCAGACCTCGTTCGAGGGGGCGCTCTCGATGAGGGGCTCGACCGAGGCGGCCGCCCGCACCACGTAGCACGCGGTGGCGCCGACCGGGGCCATCCTGTCCGTGAGCTCACGCTCCTCCAGGGGCTCCCTGTTCAGGGGTGTCCCGAAGGTCCCCGACGGCGCGCGCCGGTAGACACGGAACCCGTGCGTGCGGAGGAGAAGCTCGTCGGGGGGCATTCCCTCTTCGGCCGGGGCACTTCTCCCCAGCGGCGACCGGCCCCGGACCCCGGGGGCCTCGTCGCCAACGGGGCGGGCTTTGCCCGGCGCCTCGCGGGGCCTCTCGCCGGGTGATTCCTGGAGCTCCTCGCCCACCGCTTCCCGATCGGGACGCTCCTGCGAGAAGAAGTCGCTGAAGGGAAGCGGGGCCCCGCCGGCGGGGCCCAGGTCCGGGGGGGCGACCGGCTCGGGCAGGGGGCCCTGCCAGCTCAGGGCCACCCCCTTCTCGAGGAGCAAGGCGCTGAGCTCGTCCGGCGGGGTGAGGGGCGGCTGGGCCTCGAGGGCCAGGATGAGGGTCCTCTGGCCTTCGTTGCGCCCGACCACGGCCCGGGCGGCGGCACGCACGAGGGTCCCGGGGGCGGGCAGGGGCAGCGTCTCCACGATCGACGTGCCCGGCAGGGCCTGGACGGTGCGACGGCTCCCTTCCTTCTCGAGGTCCACCAGTCCCTCGCCCCAGAAGATCTCGATGTCGACGCTGTCGAAGGCCACGCCGTCCACCGAGGCGCGGGGGGCGGTGCAGGACACCTCGAGCACGTCCCCCCGCTGGGCGAGCCGGAACAGGCCGAGCATGGGCGGGGTGTGCCGCAGCGGAGGCACCGGAGGGCCCCTGTGGCCACACGCCGGGGCGAGGGCGGCGACGAGGGTGAGCAGGGCCAGGGAGCGGGCGCGGTTCATCAGAGGATGAAGCGGGAGAGGTCCTGGTTCTTGACCACGGGGTCGAGACGGCGGTTGACGTATCCCCTGTCGATCGTCACCTCGAATGGTGACGTCCCCCCCGCCTCGAAGGACACCTCGTCGAGAACGGTCTCGAGTATGGTGGCCAGGCGCCGAGCCCCGATGTTCTCCGTCTGGTCGTTGACCTGCGCGGCCAGGCGTGCGATCTCGCGCACCGCGTCCTCGGTGAAGCGGAGCCCGACCCCCTCCGTGCCGAGGAGCTCGCGGTACTGCGTCACGAGCGCGGTCCGGGGCTCGGTCAGGATGCGCACCAGATCCTCCTCGCCCAGAGCCTGCAGCTCCACGCGGATGGGAAAGCGCCCCTGCAGCTCGGGGATGAGGTCGGTGGGCTTGCTGACGTGGAAGGCCCCGGCGGCGATGAAGAGCACGTGATCCGTCCGGACGGGGCCGTACTTGGTGGACACCGTCGTCCCCTCGACGATGGGCAGGAGATCGCGCTGCACGCCCTCACGGGACACGTCGGGACCGTGAACGCTCTCGCGGCCCGCGATCTTGTCCATCTCGTCGAGGAAGACGATGCCCGACGACTCGGCCCGGGCCACCGCCTCGCGCGCCACCTGCTCCTGGTCCACGAGGCTCGCCGCCTCCTCCTGCCGGAGCACCTCGCGGGCCTCCGACACGGGCAGGGCGCGTCTCTTCGTGCGATTGCCGAAGAGGCCGGGCAGCAGGTCGCGGAAGTTGACGTCCATCTCCTCCGTGCCCTGGCTGCCGAGAATCTGGAAGGAGGGCATCGTCCGCTCGGGGACCTCCACCTCCACCGTCCGCGCCTCGAGCTGGCCGTCGCGGAGCTGGGCCCGGAGCTTCTCGCGGGTCGCGGCGAAGGAGTCGGGAGCCGCGCCCGCGTCCTTGGGCTCCGCCCCCGATCCCGGCCTGGGGGGGGGCAGCAGCAGGTCGAGGAGCCGCTCCTCGGCCCGAGCCTCCGCCTTCTCCCGTACCTCGGCCTGCTTCTCCCGGCGGACCATGTCCACCGCCGACGCGACCATGTCCCGGACGATCGACTCCACGTCGCGGCCGACGTATCCGACCTCGGTGAACTTCGAGGCCTCGACCTTGATGAAGGGACTCCCGGACATCTGGGCGAGACGCCGGGCGATCTCCGTCTTGCCCACCCCGGTGGGCCCGATCATGAGGATGTTCTTCGGGGTGATGTCGTCGGCCACCTCGGGGGGCAGGCGCTGGCGCCGGACGCGGTTGCGGAGCGCGATCGCCACCGCACGCTTGGCCGCGGCCTGACCCACCACCCAGCGGTCGAGCTCAGCCACGATCTCGCGGGGTGCGAGGGCGTCGAGGCGGCCTTCCGCCGGGGTCGAGGCGCGTGTCCCGGACATGCCCTAGAGGGTCTCCACCTCGATCGCGTCGTTCGTGTAGATGCAGATCTCCCCGGTGATGCGCATGGCCTCCCGGGCGATCTCGGCGGCGTCGAGACCGGTGTGGCGGGCGAGGGCGCGGGCGGCAGCGAGAGCCATGGGGCCGCCACTGCCGACCGCGACGATGCCGTCGTCGGGGGCGATCACGTCCCCGGCACCGGAGAGGAGGAACGTGGCCTCGCGGTCGGCCACGACCAGGAACGCCTCCAGCCGCCGGAGGCTTCGGTCGGTGCGCCACTCCTTGGCCAGCTCGACCGCGGCGCGCTGCAGGTTGCCGCGGTACTCCTCGAGCCGCGCCTCGAAGCGGTGGATCAGGGCCATGGCGTCGGCCGTCGATCCGGCGAAGCCGGCCAGGACCTCTCCGTTGTGCAGCCGCTGGATCTTCTTCGCCCGGTGCTTGACGACGGTCTGACCGAGCGTCACCTGTCCGTCCCCGGCGAGGGCGCACGAGCCCCCGTGGCGGACGGCGAGAATCGTGGTCCCGTGCATGGGGGTGTCGGCGCGCATGGAGGTTCCCGTCCCCGAGACTGGGGCCGGATGGCTAGTATAGCCTCCGCCGACGGGTCGCCGGAGGGCGGGTCCGCCGCCCCCCCGGCGGCGCACTCAGTACTCGATCACCTCGACCCGGTCGCGGAGCTCCTCGGGGGCGATCGTCCCCCGCGCCCGGGCCTCGAGATCGCGCTGGCGAGCGCGCACGATGACGGTGCGAGTGGGACGCCGGTGGGAGGCGAAGAGGTCTCCGGGCACGAAGTCGACGGCCACGGTCACGAACTCGTCCGCGCCCAGTCCGACGGCGGCGCCGGCGCGGGCGTCGAGGGCCCCGATCACCGCCGAGCGGACGTCCTCCACGACACGGTCCGGGCTGCGTCTCTCCTCGTCGGTCTCCACCTTCAGCCAGAACTTCCACGGCGGCTCGCGCATCTCCTCGACGGGGCCCGCATCGGGCGGCCCCTCCACCCGGACCGTCACGTCGTGGCGCCCGGAGGACGCCGAGCCCCTCTCTTCCTCCACCTCGAGCCGCACCCGGATGTCCTCCACCAGGCGGTCCATGTCCTCCTCGGCCGCCCGCCTCCGAGCCTCGGCCGCGTGCTGCAGGACCAGCACCTCCCGCTCCAGCTCCTCGACGTTCTCCGGCACCCAGTGCCACTCGCCTCCGCCGGGGTGTTCGTGCGGTTCGACCTGCGGCCCGGGGCCAGCCCGCCCCGCCTTCCTCCGCACGACGAAGACCGGCTCCTCGCCGGGGAGCGACCGAGGGGTCAGGACGAAGACGATCCCATAGCCCGGAAGCCGGTACCCACGTGAGGTGTTCGCCCGCCCGAGCAGAATCCCCGCGTGAGGGACGCTCACGCGGCCCACCGCGTCCTCCAGGCGTCGCTCGAACGACTCCATCTCGTCGCGTCCCGAGGTCGTCCCCTCCTTGTCGCCCTCGCGAGCCTCTCCCCCCGCCTGCCCGGCCGCGAGGGTCGGGAAGAGCAGCAGCGCCCCCAGAAGCGTCCAGACGGCCCGGGGGCTCATGGTCTGTCCTCGAGGGAAGCCGCTTCGAGAACGTAGTTCATGAGCTCGTTCGTCCGCGCCAGCTGCTGACCGTGTCGCCCGTCGAGATAGCTGAGCCCGGCCGCCACCCGGGCCAGATCCACCCGCCGCTGCGTCTCCATCCGTGTCTCCCAGTCGGCGAAGGCCATCTCCAGCCGCTCGCCCTGCCTCGTCTCGCTCCCGCGGATCGCCTGCTCGAGGCGGGCGTCGACGCGCTCGAGGAGGGCGTCGGCGTCGAGGGCAGCCGGCTGGCGATCGAGGGCGGCCCGGAGGCGGGCCATCTCCTCGCGATTCTGCCGCTCCCGATCGAGGGCCCGGGCCTCCTGGGCGGCGAGGTCCCGGCGCAGCCCGGCGTCGCGGAGAAGCGCGACGGCGGTGCCGATCGCGAGGCCGAGCACGAGGGCCGCCGCCGCCGCCAGCCAGACGGGAACGCGGGGGGGCCGGGCGGCCGAGTGGGACGCGCGCCGCTCGTCGAGCGTCCACACGCGCAGGTCCCCCCTCAAGCGGCGAAGGGCGGCCATCTCGTCGCGGCATGCGGCGCACTCCTCGAGGTGCGCCTCGACCTGCGCCCGGACCCCCGCGTCCGCCTCGCCGTAGAGGAGCTCCATCTTGTGGCCCGCGAGCTCCTCGTCCGGCATCCGATGGCACTTCATCGTCACACCTTCTTCCGGTCGGGCCCGCTCAGCGCACCGGCGCGGGCGCGGGCTCGGCGTCCCGGATCCCTTCGTCCTCCAGGCGGAGCCGTAGCTGGCCCAGCCCGCGGTACAGCCGCGTCTTCACGGTCGAGACCGGCAGCTCCAGCGCCTGGGCGATCTCGAGGAAGGTCAGTCCCTGGTACTCCTTCAGGATCACGACCTCCCGCTGCTCCTCGGGCAGGGCCCCGATGGCCCGGCGCACCGCCCGCCGCAGGTCGAGCTGCTGGACGAGATCCTGCGCCTCGGGGCCCCGCGCCGCGATCACCGGACCCATCTCCTCGAGCGCCTCGAGGCTCACCAGGGTCCGTCCCTTCCGGCGACGGAGTCGGTCCCGGCACAGGTTGACCGCGATCTGGTAGAGCCACGACGAGAAGCGTGCCTCCCCCTTGAAGCCCGGCAGGGCCCGGTAGGCCTTCAGGAAGGCCTCCTGGGCGGCGTCCCGCGCCTCCTCCTCCGAGCCCAGGAGCCGGTAGGAGGCCCCGCGGATCTTGTCTTCCCATCGGCTCACCAGCAGGTCGAACGCGGACGACTCCCCGGCCTGGCACGCCTCGACCAGCTCCTCATCGCTCCGACCCATTCCGTCTGCCACCCATTGTGACGAATCCCACGGTCAAATGGCCTCACTGGCTCCTTGGTTCGAGGGGTGCCGGCTCTCACCCACTCGTATTACAGGCTGCCGCTCAAGTGCCGGCTCCCCGTCGGTGTGGCGGCGGTCGGCCACCCGTCTGCGGGCCCGCTGGCTTCGAAGTGAAGCAGGGTCCTCGACGGGACCCGGCCGCCGCCGCCTTGACCGTTCCCGTACCTCCTGGTAGCGAGAGCGGCAGCCCACGCCCCCGTGCTCAGGAATGACCGCCAGCAGTGCGGCCCGGCCGTTCGACTGAGCACCGCGGGGCCGTTTCCCACGACGAGAGGTCGGGAAGAAGCCCAGCCTCGGTGTCGGTGTGACGCCAGCGCTCTGCTTCCAGCCTCTTCCCGCGGGTGGGCGGCGACGATCAAGCTGCGGCGGGCGGGCTCCTGAGGGTTCAACGAGCAGGCGCGTCAGGCGCTGACGCGGCGGGCCCCCGAGGACGCGAGCACGGCGCCTCGTCGTGGATCTCGGCGCCGCGCGCAGCGCCCGCAGGGGTGGCGCGTCCGCGCCAGCGAGCAGGCGCGTCTCAGCGGTCCGACCCAGCGAAGAGCCACACCCGGAGACCGACGGGGAGGCCCCCTGATGCCGAGTGGAGCGAAGCCTCAGGCCCGGGGGTGGGTCTTCTTGTAGACCTCGAGGAGCTGGCGGGTGTCCACGTGGGTGTAGCGCTGGGTGGTGGAGAGGCTGGCGTGGCCCAGGAGCTCCTGGATGGCCCGCAGGTCCGCACCCCGGGCCAGGAGGTGGGTGGCGAAGCTGTGCCGGAGGGTGTGGGGGCTGCACCGCCGCGTCAGAGCCACCTGCTTGACCCGACGGCTCACCAGGGCGCGTACGCCGCGGTCGGAGAGGCGACCGCCCCTCAGGTTGACGAAGACGCTGTCGGTCTTCGGCCGGAGCCCTGTGCGCGCGCCCAGCCAGGCCCGCAGGGCCCCCTGGGCGCGGGTGCCGAAGAGCACGATCCGCTCCTTGCGCCCCTTGCCCAGCACGCGGAGCATCCGTGCGTCGAGGTCGACCTCGCCCACGTCGAGGCCCACCAGCTCGGCACAGCGGATGCCGGTCGCGTAGAGGAGCTCCAGGATCGCGCGGGCGCGGAGCGAGGCGGCATCGTCTCCCGGCACGTCGAGGAGGGCCTCGACCTGGTCCTCCTCGAGGGGCGCGGGGATCCGCTTCTCGAGGCGCGGGGAGAGGAGGGCCCGGGCCGGGTTCCGCTCCAGACGTCCCTCCCGGCAGAGGAAGCGGAAGAAGGTCCTGAGGCCCGCGAGCTTCCGGGCCGAGGAGGCCTTCTTCAGGCCCCGTCGGTGCAGCTCGGCAAGGAATCCCCGGATGAGGACCTGGTCCGCGTCTTCGGGGCGCGGCTTGCGTCCGAGCACACCCTCCATGTAGTCGGTGAACTGACGGATGTCCTCGCCGTAGGCGCGGACCGTGTGGCGGGAGGCGTTGCGCTCGCGCTCCAGGTGGCGGAGAAATGCGGCGGTGGCCTCGCGCATCCTTCCCGCGGTCTCAGCCCCCGGCGGCAGAGGTGGCCCCGGAGAGGGGCTCGCCCCCCGCGTCGAGGCGCGAGCGGAACGCGTCGAGGCTGTCGAGCGCGCGGCGGGCGAGGGCGAGCCGTCGCTGCCTCTTGTCACGGATTCTCCGGGGCAGCTCCGGCAGGAGTCCGAAGGCGATGTTGGTCGGCTGGTAGTTCCCGGGATCGCTCCGCGCGATGTAGCGTCCCAGCGACCCGAGCGCCGTCTCCTCGGGAAGGGGCTCGGGCTCCTGGCCCCGCACCCGGAGGAAGGCGCCGAGTCCCGCGAGCAGCCCCGAGGCCGCGGACTCGACGTAGCCCTCGACCCCGGACATCTGGCCCGCGAAGAACAGCCCCCGCCGCTGCCGGGTCTCGAAGGTCGGCTCGAGGACGAGGGGTGCGTTGACGTAGGTGTTGCGGTGGATCATCCCGAAGCGGGCGAACTCCGCGCTCTCGAGGCCCGGGATCATCCGGAAGACCCTCTTCTGCTCGCCCCACTTGAGCTGGGTCTGGAAGCCGACCAGCGAGTAGTGGCTGGCCGCCAGGTTGTCCTGGCGCAGCTGCACCACCGCGTGGGGGCGCCTGCCGGTGCGCGGATCGTGGAGCCCCACCGGCTTCAGGGGTCCGAAGCGGAGGGTGTCCGGGCCCCGCGAGGCGATGACCTCCAGCGGCAGGCAGCCCTCGAAGAAGAGCTTCTTGTCGAGGTCGTGGACGCTCGCGCTCTCGGCCGTGGTCAGGGCCCGGTAGAACGCCTCGTACTCGGTGGCGCTGAGGGGACAGTTGAGGTAGTCGTCGCCCCCCTTGCCGTAGCGGGAGGCCCGGAAGGCCCTGGCGAGGTCGATGGTGTCCGCCTCCACCACCGGGCTCACCGCGTCGAAGAAGAACAGGTGGGCCTCCCCCACGAACGCGGCGATGTCCGCGGCGAGGGCGTCGGAGGTCAGGGGCCCGGTGGCCAGGATGGTGACCGGGGCGTCGGGGATGCGGAGGATCTCGTCGCGGTGCAGGTGGACCTGTGGCAGGGCCTCCACCGTCTCCGTGACCCGACGCGCGAAGCGTCCCCGGTCCACGGCGAGGGCGCTTCCCGCCGGCACCCTCACCTCCTCCGCGACGCGCAGGATCAGGGAGTCCAGCCGCCGCATCTCCTCCTTGAGGAGGCCCGCGGCCTGGTCCAACGCGTCGCCGCGGAGGCTGTTGGAGCAGACCAGCTCGGCCAGGTCGCCGGACTGGTGCACCGGGGTCGTGCGCCGGGGACGCATCTCGTGGAGGTCCACCTCCAGCCCCCGCCGGGCGAGCTGCCACGCCGCCTCGCAGCCGGCGAGACCCCCGCCCACGATCGTCACCCGGCGTGTCATCGATGAATCAGTATAGCGAACGCCGGCCGCCGACCCGCCAGACGAGGCCGGGGCGAGGTCACGCGCGCCTCACGCCGCGCGCTTGTAGTGGCACTCCTCGTTGTTGCAGAAGATGACCCGCCCTTCCTTCTTCGTCTCCTTCTCGAGGAGGTATGGCCGGCCGCAGTCGGGGCAGGTCTCGGCAAGGGGCCGGTGGTAGGCGGTGAACTTGCACTCCGGGTAGCGGGTACACCCGTAGAACGAGCGGCCCCAGCGGCCCTTGCGCTCGACGATCTCGCCCTCGTTGCACTCGGGGCAGGTGAGGCCGATCTTCTTGGCCTCCTTCTTCTTGATGTACTTGCAGGTCGGGTAGTTGCTGCACGCGATGAAGGGTCCGAAGCGGCCCCGGCGCCACATGAGGTCGTTCTGGCACTCCGGGCACTTCTCGTCGATGGGCGCGAGCTGCTCGATCTGGAGCTTGCCGCCCTCACCTCGGACGAGCCTCCGTGTCTCCTTGCAGTCCGGGTATCGGGAGCAGGCGAGGAAGGGCCCGAAGCGCCCCTTCTTCAGGATCATCGCCTCGCCGTCCTTGGGGCAGGTGGCGGTGGCCACGTCCTCGTGCACCTCCGGGGTGTCGGTGCCCTCGCCCGCGAGCTGCCGGGTGTTCTTGCAGTCCGGGTAGCCCGAGCAGGCCAGGAACTTGCCGTAGCGACCCCACTTGATGACCATCTTCGAGCCGCACTTGTCGCAGACCTCGTCCGTCTCCTCCTCCAGGCGCTTGATGTCCTTCATCTCCGCCTGGGCCTTCTCGAGGTCCTTCTCGAACTTCTTCCAGAACTGGTTGAGCGTGTTGAGGAAGGTGTCGCGCCCCTCCTCGATCTCGTCCAGCTCCGCCTCCATTGCCGCCGTGTACTCGACGTTCATGATGTCGGCGAAGTGGCCGGTCAGGAGGTCGGTCACCACGAACCCCAGCTCGGTGGGCCAGAGGCGACCCTCGCGCTTCTCGACGTACTCCCGCGTCTCGATGGTGGAGATGATGCTGGCGTAGGTCGAGGGGCGGCCGATGCCGTTCTCCTCGAGCTCCTTGACGAGGCTTGCCTCGCTGAAGCGCGGCGGGGGCTGGGTGAAGTGCTGGTCGGTGTCCAGCTTCTTCAGGGCGAGGCTCTGTCCCTCCTCGAGAGGCGGCAGGCGGTCCCCCGTCTCCGGCTCGGTGTCGTCCTTCTGGAGGTGGGGCTCCTCGACCTCGGGCTTCGTCTCGACCTTCTCCTCCCGGGTCTCCTCGTAGACCGCGAGGAAGCCCTTGAACTTCAGCGTGGAGCCCTTGGCCCGGAGCAGGTACCCGGGGCGGCCCGCCGGGGGGGTGGCGGAGATGTCGACCACCGTCTCGTCGTAGACGGCGGGTCGCATCTGGGAGGCCACGAAGCGGTTCCAGATGAGGCTGTAGAGTGCCAGCTGTTCCTTGGTGAGGAAGCGCTTCACCGCCTCCGGGGTGCGCGACATGTCGGTGGGGCGGATGGCTTCGTGAGCGTCCTGGGCGCCCTTCTTGGAGCGGTAGAAGTTGGGCTTCTCCGGGACGTAGTCCGCCCCGTAGGTCGTCTCGATCCGGTCCCGGACCGCGGCCAGGGCGTCCCCGGAGACGCGGGTCGAGTCCGTGCGCATGTAGGTGATGAGGCCGGCGCTGCCCTCGGGGCCGAGCTCGATCCCCTCGTACAGCTTCTGCGCCACCTGCATGGTCTTGCGGACCGGAAACCGGAGCTTTCGGAAGGCGTCCTGCTGGAGCTTGGAGGTGATGAAGGGGGGGACCGGGCGGCGCCTGCGCTCGCGGGCCTGGACCTTGTCGACCCGGAAGGCGGCCGACTCGAGGTCGCTCCGCACGGAGTCGGCCTGCTCCTGGTTGCCGACCTCTGCGCGCTTGCCGTCCCTCTTCAGGAGGTTGGCCCCGAAGACCGGGGGCTGCCCGGCCTCCAGATGGGCCTGGACCGTCCAGTACTCCTCGGGATCGAAGGCCTTGATCTCGCGCTCGCGGTCGCAGACCAGCTTCAGGGCCACCGACTGGACGCGGCCCGCGCTCAGGCCCCGACGCACCTTCTCCCAGAGGATCGGGCTCACCTTGTAGCCGACCAGGCGGTCGAGGACGCGCCGGGCCTGCTGGGCGTCCACCTTCTTCGCGTCCACTTCCCGGGGCTGTTCGAAGGCGGCCTGGATCGCCTTCTTCGTGATCTCGTTGAAGACCACGCGGTGGAACTTCCTCTTCGACCTCTTGCTGCCGCCGCCCAGCGCCTCCGCGAGGTGCCAGCAGATGGCCTCTCCTTCGCGGTCGGGGTCGGCCGCCAGGTAGATCGCCTCGGCCTCCCCGGCGGCCTTCCTGAGCTCGTCGAGGGTCTTCTTGCGGGCCGGCAGGGCCTCGTAGTCGACGATGAAACCCCGGTCGACATCGACGCCCAGCTTCTTCTTGGGCAGGTCGCGCACGTGTCCCATGGAGGCCTTCACGGTGAAGCCTCGCCCCAGGTACTTGTTGATCGTCTTCGCCTTTGCCGGCGACTCGACTATGACCAGGTTCTTCGCCACGGTCTTCCTAGCTTCTCACGAACAGCGGCCCCGGCAGACGGCGCACGCGTGCGGCGAGCTCCAGCTCGCCGAGACGCGACAGCAGCTCCGGCAGCGCACGGCCGCATCTCGTGGCAATCTCCTCGACGCTCGACGGTGCGTCGCGCCGCACCGCCGCGAGGATCTCGTCCTCCGATCCCGTTTCCGCCGCCGGACGGCTCTCGAGGCCCAGCGCCTCGAGGACGTCCCCGGCGTGACGCACCAGCGCCGCCCCGTCGCGGAGGAGGGCGTTGGTCCCCGCCGCGCCGGCCCAGGTGGGGTGAGCGGGAACCGCCATGACCTCCCGTCCCTCCTCGAGAGCCAGGCGCGCCGTGATCAGCGCCCCGCTCCTCTCTCCGGCCTCCACCACCACCACGGCGCGGCCCCAGCCGGCGATGACGCGGTTTCGGCGGGGAAAGTTCCCCTTCCAGGGTCTGGTCTCGAGGGGCAGCTCGCTGACCACCGCCCCACCGGCACTGGCGATCGCCTCCGCCACCGAGGCGTTCTCGCTCGGGTAGACACGCTCGAGGCCCGACCCCAGAACGGCCACCGTCCTCCCCCGTGCCTCGAGGGCGCCGCGGTGGGCGGCGGTGTCGATTCCCCGCGCCAGTCCCGAGACCACCGTGAGCCCCGCCTCCGCGAGCTCGCGCGCCAGGGCCCGGGCGAACGTCAGCCCCTGCGGGCTCGCGGCGCGGCTGCCCACCACGGCGACGGAGCGCTCTCCCTCGCCGGGAACGAGCGCTCCGCGAACGAACAGCACCGGCGGGGGGTCGTAGGTCCGGGCGAGCCATTCCGGGTAGTCCGGCTCGTCGGATCCGACCAGCCGCAGCCCCAGGGCCGCAGCCCGGCTCCGCTCCGACTCGGCCTGGCGTCGCGCCACGCCGCTCAGCAGGGCGCGCCGGGCGGCCGCGGGGAGGAGGTCGGCGTGCTCGCCGGGGCGGGCGAGAACGTCCGCCAGGGGCCCGCGGGCGAGCAGGTCCCGCCGGCCGCGGGGTCCCAGCCCGGGCAGCAGGGTGAGCGTGAGACGGTCCAGAGTCGTGTTCTTCGGCATGGTCCTTCCCCGGGGAGAGCGCCTGATTCTAAGACCGGACGGGTGCCTGTCAAGGTCCGATCGCGTCGCTCCCCCTGTCCGCGGGGGGCATCAGCCCCTGTCCCCTCGGGGCGTCAGCCCTGGCGGCGGGTCGCGCCGGGACGTGTTTTTGCAGGCTCTTGACATTCGCCGCGGCCGGTCTGGGGTATGCATGGATGATGGGTTTGGGCCACCGTCGAGACCGGTTGCGGCCGCGTGCCTCGGGGCGAGGGCGCTGCTGGCACCTGCCTTGCTTTGCCTGGAGGCGACGGCTACCATCGAATGGAATCCCCTCGAGAGGAGGCTCACGGTGAAGCGGGCGCCAGTTGTACTCCTGCTGCTCCTCGTCCCCGGGCTCTGTGCGGCGGCGGACGAGCGCTCCGCCCAGGAAGTGAAGTTCGGGATAGAGGTCGCGCAGCAGGGCATGTGGCGCGAGGCGCTGTTCCGTTTCGAGAAGGCCGTCGATCTCGATCCCCAGAACCCGTCTGCCCTCAACAACCTGGCCGTGGCCCTCGAGCAGATGGGCGAGTTCGAGCAAGCCCGCGAGAACTACGAGCGGGCACTCGAGCTCAAGCCGGACGATCTGTACATCCAGCAGAACTACGACCTCTTCCGCGAGGCCGACGACAAGAGAACCCGCAAGAAGCGGAGGAGGCCCTGACCATGCGGAGCGTCGCCGTTTCGCTGCTCGCTGCGCTGCCCGCCCTCGGCTGTGCCTCCTTCGTGGAGGTCCCGGTAGAGACCCCGCTCCAGTCCAAGCTGGACGTGAGCCGCTTCCGACGGATCCTCATCGCCGGCTTCGTCACCGACCTCCAGGAATCGGACGTCGATCTCTCGGCCGAGACCTCGCGTCTGCTGCAGAATCAGCTCCGCTCCAACACCCAGGTCCAGGTCCTGGAGCCCGACCGGCCCCCGCTCCAGGACGCCCTCGACAACATCCTCGCCCGTCTCGACGAGGAGGGCAGCTACGCCAGCGAGGAGAAGGAGCAGTACGCCCTCGAGGCCGATCGTCTCCTCGAGGATCCGGAGTTCTGGCGGAAGATGGGCGAGGAGTACCAGCAGCCGCTCATCGTCACCGGCAAGCTCGGCTTCGCAGGCCAGAACCGCTCCGGCTTCCAGCCTGAGGAACGGGTGATGCGCGACGCGAGCGGAAGCCCCCGCCTCGTGCGGGGCAACCGGTACATGGAGCGGAAGGGCTTCATGCTCAGCGCCGACTTCTACTTCATCGACTCCAAGACGGGCGAGCTCATCCACAAGGAGCGCTTCACCGAGGAGGTGCTCTACGGAGAGCGGCAGCGGGTCTCGCCCCTGTCTTCCTACTTCGAGCTCATGGACCGGCTCCTGCCGAACTTCCTCGGGGTCATCACGCCCCAGAGAATCCGCGGGACGCGCGTCCTTCTGCACTAGGGGATTCCCAATGCGCACCAAGCTCAGAACCGGGGCAGGGTGGCTTCGTCCCGCCGCGTTGCTGCTGACTCTCGTCGCCGTGGCCGCCCCCCGGGAGGCGTCGGCCCAATTCGTGCCCTACTACGGGAAGAACAAGGTCAAGTACGACAACTTCGCCTGGCGCATCTACAAGAGCCCGCACTTCGAGGTGTTCTACTACCCCGAGTTCGAGCAGCACCTGGGCCGCCTGACCTCGTACCTGGAGAGCTCCTACCTCAAGATCTCGACCGCGCTGAAGCACGAGATGCCCCAGCCCATCCCGGTCATCTTCTACAAGACGCACTCCGAGTTCGAGCAGACGAACCTCTTCCCCGCCTTCGTCCCGGAGGGCGTGGCCGCCTTCACCGAGCCGGTCAAGAACCGGATGGTGCTGCCCATCGACGAGCCCCCGGACCAGCTGCAGGGTCTCATCACCCACGAGATGGTCCACGCCTTCGCCTTCGACCTCATCCCGCGGGGAATCGGCTTCGGCATCTCGCAAAGCCCCATCCCCCTGTGGGTGGACGAGGGCCTGGCCGACTACCTCCGGGGGATCTGGGAGCCGCTGGACCTGATGATGGTCCGCGACGCGGCGCTCACCGACCAGATCCCGCGGCTCTCCGAGGCCGCGTTCCAGCCCCTCTCCGGGCGGCTCGTCTACAACCTGGGCCACGCCGCCTTCGAGTTCATCGAGTCCCGGTACGGCAAGGAGGGCATCCGCCAGTTCCTCTACTCGATGCGCAAGGGGATCCTCGGGGGGTCCACGGAGGACCTGTTCAAGCAGGCCTTCCGCACGACCCCGGAGGAGTTCGACAACGACTTCGACAGGTGGCTGAAGGAGCGCTTCAAGCCCTACCGGGACCTGCAGCGCCCGAGTGACTTCGGCCGCGACCTCTCACCGGACATCCGGAAGGGACCCTTCACCCAGGCCTACGCGTTCACCCCAAGCCCCTCGGGCGAGATCGCGGCCATCCTCACCGTCCACACCGGGGACGGCGAGGGCGACGTCGTCCTCGTGTCGACGCGGGACGGGAAGGTCATCAAGAGCCTGACCCCCGGGTACGCCTCGGCCTACGAGGGGCTCGCGATCAACAACGAGTGGGTCGCCGGTCGCTCCCTCGCCTTCGACCCCGGCGGGGACCACGTGGCCTTCTTCGGGCGCACGGGCAAGGGTCGGAGCCTGTTCCTGGTCTCCGTTCTCGACCGGGAGATCAAGAGGAAGATCCCGATTCCCCTCGACCAGGCACAGGGGCCGGCGCTCCTGCCGGGCGGACGGTACGCGGTCTTCTCCGCCCTGCGGGAGGGTGTGGCCGACATCTGGAAGCTGGACATGGAGACGGGCGAGGTCGAGAACCTGACCGGGGACGAGTACTACGACAACAACCCGCACGTCTCGCCCGACGGCAAGCTCGTGGTCTACGAGCGCCACATCAGCGGCAACCGCAAGATCTACGCGTTCCCCCTCGACGATCCCTCGCGCAAGACCCAGCTCACGTTCGGGCCCTTCGACGACACCGCCCCCTACTTCTCGAGCGACGGGAGGCGGGTCTACTACTCCTCCGACGAGGACAACGACATCTTCAACGTCCGGAGCCTGGACCTCGAGACCGGGGCCATCCAGCAGTACACCGATGTGTTCGGGGGAGCGATGTCGCCGGCGCCGATCCGGGGGCCGGAGACCGATCGCCTCGCCTTCATCACCTACTTCAAGGGCGAGTACAAGCTCCACTCGCAGGAGACGGCGGAGCCGGTCAAGGAGATCGACCAGGAGGTCCGGGCCGCCTCCGAGGGGATCGTGGACTTCCAGCCCGACATCACCCACGACGTCATCCCGGAGAACAAGCGCCGGAAGAAGCTGTTCGAGGGTCTTTACCTCGAGGGACGACCTCCGATCAACGTGGGCGTCACCTCGAGCGGGGACTTCTACGGGGGAACCGCGGTTGCGCTGACCGACGTGCTCGGAGACCAGCTGTTCACCTTCCAGGTCCTGTCGGTGCGCAGCTACCGCTCGTACGACGTGCGGTACACGAACCTGAGCCGGCGTCTGCACTACGGGGCGAACGTCTTCGACTACACGATGTTCTTCTACGCCCAGCCCTACGGCACCTTCGGGACGGGATACTACGGCTACTACGACATCACCCGCGACGCCGCGATAGCCACGCAGAGGATGACCGGGGCCCAGGTCTTCGCCGAGTACCCCCTCGACAAGTTCCGGCGCATCGAGCTGGGCGCGGGGATCATGCGGACCGACACGGGCTACAACAACCCCGCGGTGGAGGAGGAGGTCTGCCGCAACGCGATTCTGCTCGGGGTGCCCTGCTTCATCTACAACGGCTGGTCGACGCCCGTCAGCGCCTACTTCGTCCAGGAGACGACCCGCTTCGCCGAGTTCGGCCCGCTCACCGGCAGCACCTTTCGCCTGGGGGTTCGCGTGGCCCCGGCGGTCGGTGGACTGCTCGGAAGGCAGACGTACGACGCCGACCTGCGCAAGTACCTCCGGCTCGGCTCGACCTCCGCTCTGCTCGCGTTTCGCGCGCGGGGGTTCTACTCCACCGGCGACAACCCCGACTACTTCTACTTCGGTGGGAACATGGAGCTGCGGGGCTACCCCTACTACGGCTTCGCGGGCAACCAGGGCTTCCACGCCAACGCCGAGTTCCGGATTCCCATCATCCACCTCGCCCTCACCCCCCTCGGCTTGATCGGGCCCATCCGCGGCGCGGCCTTCATCGGGGTCGGCGGGGCTCGATTCAAGGGCGAGAACTACACCTTCGCCTCGAGCGACCCGGGGTTCTCCTACATCAACGACCCGGTCTTCGGTGAGCCGACCACCGGCTGGCGGCTGGTGGACGGACGCGCGTCCTACGGCTTCGGGGTGGAGCTGTTCTTCCTCGGCTATCCGATGCACTTCGACTGGTCGAAGTTCACCGACTTCGCGGTCACCAGCAACGGCTGGGACTTCAGCTTCTGGATCGGGTACGACTTCTGAGTTTGACGCCGCGACGGAACCTGTATAGAATCTAGAGTTTCGTGGCTGGACCGCAAGGAGAGAAGGACGTGTACGCAATCATCAGGTCGGGCGGCAAGCAGTACCGGGTCGAGCCGGGAGACGTGGTGCGCCTCGAGAGCCTCGAGGCCGAGGTGGGCTCGAGCGTGACCCTCGAGGACGTTCTCCTCGTGGGGGAGGGGGACGACATCCGGGTCGGCGCCCCGCGAGTGGACGACGCCGCGGTCGAAGGGATCGTCGTCGAGCAGGGTCGCGATCGGAAGATCCGGGTCTTCAAGCAGAAGCGGCGCAAGCACTACCGACGGACCCGGGGGCACCGACAGTCGTTCACGGCGGTGAGGATCGAGCGAGTCCAGGCCTGAGGTCGGCGTCGGTCCCGGCCTCCGGACGAGCGGCTCTCGGCCCCGGCCGGAGCCGCTCCCGTCGTTATGTGAGGCCGATTCGGAATCGGGTGAGAGAGAGATGGCGCACAAGAAGGGTCAGGGTTCGAGCCGCAACGGTCGTGACAGCAACTCGCAGCGGCTCGGCGTGAAGACGTTCGGCGGCCAGAAGGTCCGCGGCGGGACCATCATTCTCCGCCAGCACGGGACCCGCTGGAAGCCGGGCCGCAACGTGGGGCTGGGCAGGGACCATACGCTGTTCGCCCTCGTGGACGGCGTCGTCCGCTTCGAGGACCACGGCGCGCGGGGACAGCTCGTGAGCGTGCTGCCCGCCGCGGGTTAAGAGACCACCCCCCCGCCGGGTGCGGGCCGCCGCCGATGTTCGTCGACGAGGTCAAGATCTTCGTCAAGGGTGGTGACGGCGGGAACGGCTGCGTCAGCTTCCGCCGTGAGCCGCACGTCCCCCGTGGGGGTCCCGATGGCGGAACCGGGGGCAAGGGGGGAGACGTCGTGTTGATGGCCGTCTCCCACCAGAACACCCTTCTCCCCCTCAGGTTCCAGAGTGAGATCCGCGCGACGCGCGGGCGTCACGGTGGGCCGGGCAACCGCACGGGACGCAACGGAGAGGACCGGGAGGTGGCGGTGCCTCCGGGGACGTCGGCTCGCGAGGAGACGACGGGCGAGCTTCTGGGCGAGGTCCTCCGGGACGGCGAGCGTCTGGTGGTGGCTCGCGGGGGGCGGGGCGGCCGGGGCAACCGGGCTTTTCTCTCGAACCGCAACCGCGCGCCGCGGGAAGCCGAGGGCGGAGCGGAGGGCGAGGAGCGGTGGCTCCGTCTCGACCTGCGGCTCATCGCCGACGTCGGCCTCCTGGGCCTGCCCAATGCGGGCAAGTCGACTCTGCTGGGTCGGATATCCGCCGCGCGGCCACGGGTGGGCGACTACCCGTTCACGACCGTGACGCCCGTCCTCGGTGTGGTGCAGGTCGGCAACGAGACCTTCGTGGCGGCCGACATCCCCGGCATCATCGAGGGCGCCCACGAGGGAGCGGGGCTGGGGCTCCGCTTTCTCAGACACGTCGAGCGGACCCGGGCGCTTCTCCACGTCGTCGACACCTCGGGGACGAGCGGCCGCGATCCCGGCGACGATCTGCGACTGGCCCGGGAGGAGGTCCGCCGCTGGGACGCCGAGATGATCGAGCGGCCGCAGCTGGTGGCCGCCACCAAGCGGGACATCCTGGGGCCGGAGGACCCGTTGCCGAGCCTGCGTGCGGAGGCGGAGCGGCACGGCCTCGAGGTGGTGCCGGTCTCCGCGGTGAGCGGGGAGGGCCTGGAGACCCTGAAGCGTCGGCTGCGGGGCCTCCTCGGGGGCATGCCGGCCCTGGTTATGGAGGAGCTCGGGTGAGGGTGGGTGTGCTGGGCGGGACGTTCGACCCCATCCACCTGGGGCACCTCCGGGCGGCCGAGACCGCTCGGGAGAAGCTGGGGCTGGATCTCGTGGCCTTCGTGCCCTCGGGGGAGCCCCCCCACCGGACGAATCCCCTCGCCCCCGCGCTCGACCGGTTCACCATGGCCTGCCTCGCCTCCGCCGGCCACCCGCACTTCGAGGTCTGGGACACCGAGCTGAGACGTGAGGGCCCGTGCTACACCGTCGACACCCTGGCCGCGTTGCAGGCCGAGCGGCCCGGCGACGAGCTCGTGCTGGTGGTGGGAAGCGACACCTGGCCGGAGATGATCGGCTGGCGCGAGCCGGAGAGGCTCTTCGCCCTCGCGGAGATTGCGGTGGTGGTTCGCCCGGGGCAGCCCCCTCCGAGCGCGGTCACCCCCTTCCCCGGCGCCCGCGGTGTGGCCTGCGTGGAAGGGCCCTCGCTTCCCATCTCCGCCACCTCCATCCGCGAGCACGTCCGCCGCGGGGAGAGCGTACGCTACCTCGTGCCGGGCCCGGTGGCGGAGTTCATCGCCCGGCGGGGGCTGTACCTGTGAACCTGCCGGCGCCGGTCGAGACCGCGATACGAGCCGCCCTGGCCAAGAAGGCCGAGGATCCGGTGGTCCTCGACCTGCGCCCCACCACCGACTTCACCGACTTCTTCGTCCTGCTCTCGGGCACCAATCAGCGTCAGCTGGTGGCGATCGCCGACGCCATTCGCGACGCCCTGCGCGAGCGGGAGGGGTGGCGTCCCACGCACGTGGAGGGTTACCCCCGACAGGAGTGGATCCTTCTCGACTACGACGCCTTCGTCGTCCACGTCTTCACTCCCCCGACACGGGCCTTCTACGACCTCGAGCGGCTCTGGGGTGGCGCCACCAGGATCGAGGTGGTGGAATGAGCGTGGCCACGCGGGAGGCCATGCCCGGAGTGGTGGCCCGTTCTCGGGCCATGCGCGAGCTGCTGCCCCTGGTGGTCCGCCTCGCCGAGACGCGCAGCCCGGTCCTGGTCGAGGGAGAGAGCGGTACCGGCAAGGACCTGGTGGCTCACTGGCTCCACTACGGGGGCCCGCGACGAGAGGGGCCCTTCATCAAGGTCCACTGCCCCTCGATCCCCGGAGAGCTGCTGGAGTCGGAGCTGTTCGGGCACGAGAAGGGCGCCTTCACCGACGCCCGGCACGCCAAGGCCGGGAAGATCGAGATGGCGGTCGGCGGCACCGTCTACTTCGACCAGATCCACGATCTGACTCCCGCCATGCAGGCGAAGCTGCTTCGGGTGGTCGAGGAGCGCCGGTTCGAGCGGGTGGGCGGCACCCGCACGATCGAGGTCGACGTCCGTTTCGTGGTCTCCTCGAACGTCGACCTCGCGGAGGCGGTTCGTGGAGGCCGGTTCCGCGAGGATCTCTACCATCGGCTGAACGTGGTGCCGCTGCGCCTGCCCCCGCTGCGCAACCGGCGCGAGGACATCCTGCCGCTCGCCGACGGCTTCCTCGCCCGCGAGCGCGAGCGAGGGACCACCGAGGCCTCCGGCTTCCCTCCGGAGACGGCGGAGCTGCTCAAGGGCTATCTCTGGCCCGGGAACGTGCGCGAGCTCCGGTCCGTCGTCGAGAGGGCGGCCATCCTGACCCCCAGCGGAGGGGTGACGCCGGCGGCCCTGCCCGCTCACGTGCTCGAGCAGCCGGCCACGTTGTGGGCGGGGCGCGAGCGACGACCGACGCTCAAGGACGTCGAGCTCGCGTACATCCGGTACGTGCTGGACGCGGTCAAGGGCAACCAGACTCGGGCGGCGGGGGTGCTGGGCATCTCGCGCAAGGCTCTCTGGGAGAAGAGGCGGCGCCACGGGATCAGCTAGGCGAAAGGACGCTATATGGACCGAAAGAAGATGAACGCGTTTCGGGAGAAGCTGCTGACGAAGAAGCAGGAGATTCTCGAGACCTTCACCAAGAACAAGAGCTACGGGATGGAGGCCGACGGGGAGCCCTCGCAGGACATCGCCGACAAGGCGGCGAACTCCTACACCAAGGAGTTCCTGTTCAGCCTGTCGAACTCCGAGCGGCAGCTGCTTCTGCAGGTGGACGACGCCCTCTCGCGGATCGAGACCCGGCGCTACGGTGTGTGCGCCTCGTGCGAGGACACGCTCAACCTGAAGCGTCTCCAGGCCGTGCCCTGGGCGACCCTGTGCCTCAGCTGCCAGGAAAAGCAGGAGCAGGGACAGCTCTGAGCGCCAGCCCATGAGCCTCGCCACCGCCGCCGCCACCGCTCGACGACTGGTCGAGCCCGTCCTGACGGTGGTCTTCCCCTCGGCCTGCGCGTCCTGCGGGCGTCTCCTGGCCCAGCCCACGCGGGGGCCGCTTTGCCGGCCGTGCTGGGACACCCTGCCCCGGCACCGGGTGCCCGCCTGCCGCTGTGGGCTGCCGCGGCCCTCCGGGCAACCCACCTGCAGCCGTTGCCGTCGGGGCCGGCAGCCCTTTGCGGCGGGAGCCAGCCTGGGCCCCTACGAGGGCTCGCTGCGAGCGGTCATCCACGAGCTCAAGTATCGGGGACGTCGCCGCGTGGCCGGCCGGCTGGCGGAGGCGCTGCTCGAGGACGAGCCGACTCGGGAGCTGGTGACCGGAAGCGACGTTCTCGTGCCGGTTCCGCTGCACCCCCGTCGCCTTCGCGAGCGCGGCTTCAACCAGGCGGCGCTCATCGCCGGGGAGCTGGCGCGCCGCGCGGGACGGCGGTGTGGCGACGGGGCCCTGGTTCGTCGCAAGGACACCACCCCGCAGGCCGGCCTCTCGGCGGCGGCGCGCCGGCGCAACGTGGAGGCGGCCTTCGCGGTTCGGCGACGTGGCCTCGTCGCCGGCCACGTCGTGACGCTGGTCGACGACGTGTTCACGACTGGGGCCACCGCCTACGCCTGCGCACGGGCTCTCCATGAGGCGGGTGCCCGCGAGGTGAGGTTGCTCTCGGCGGCTCGGGTCGTGTGATCGGCAGGGGGGAGCTCACAGACGGGAGGACGTCGAAATGAATGACAGGAAGCACAGTGGGACGGTCGTTGCCGTCGTGGCGGCCATCGCAGCCCTGGGGACACGGCCGGCGATCGGGCAACCCACGGACCAGCGCGCCGAGCTGCGCGAGCTGGCTCACCGGGTGGTGGTGAAAGAAGCCATCGACGTCCTCCCCAAGCCGCTCAAGGGCTTCTACGAGGACCACCGGGAGGAGATGCCGTCCCAGGGGCTCGAGCCCACGTTCCCCGAAAGGGGGCCCGAACGACGATTCCTGGTGGACAAGCTGATGCCCTTCCCCTTCAAGGAGCTTCCCCGGTCGGAGGCCGCTCTGAAGTCGAAGTTCGGTGAGGAGGCCGAGAGTATCGGTCGACTTCCCTGGCTCATCCACGAGTCCTACGACCGCCTCCTCGAGGCCTACCGCGCCGGAGACAAGGCCCGGATCCTCGCCGAGTCGGACGAGCTGGGCGGCCTCCTGGTGGACCTGAACAGCCCCCTCAACCTGACTCGGAACTTCGACGGGCAGGAGACCGCGCAGCACGGCCTGTGGCTACGGGTCACGGAGAGGCTGCCGCAGGCCATGGGTGGAGACCTGAAGCTGTCCGCCGACGCCGCGAACTTCCTGGACAAGCCGAAGGAGTACGTCTTCTCGGTCATGCTCGAGTCGTACGTCTGGGTCGACAACATCCTCTACCTCGACGCGCTGGCCCGGCGTGGAAAGCAGGGCTACAGCGCGTTCTTCTTCGACGACTTCGCCCGCCGGGCGGGGCCGATCCTGCGCGAGCGGCTCTCTCACGCCGCCGAGGACGCCGGGAGCTACTGGTACACGGCCTGGACGGAGGCCGGGCGCCCCGAGCTGGAGTGACCCGGGGAGGGGTCAGCATTGACCCGCCGGGCGAGGAGCCTCTATGATCGTTGTTCCGGCGGCGGTCGTCGAAGCCAATCGCGCCGCAGGAACGAGGCCTTTGCACGAGGGGAAGCTCTCCCCTTCCGACGCGGAGCTCATCGAGCGATGCCTGCGGAAGGACAACGCGGCTTGGGAAATGGTGCTCGTGCGCTTCCGGCGCCGGGTCTTTCACATCGCGTACAAGTTCACGGGCAAGTTCGACGAGGCAGAGGACCTCACCCAGGAGATCTTCCTCAAGGTCTTCAAGAGCCTGGACAAGTTCAACCGTGACGCCGATTTCAGCACCTGGCTCTCCAGCGTGGCCCGGAACTACTGCATCGACCAGTATCGGGCGCGCAAGCGCGAGAAGGAGGTGCTGGTCGAGGACGCCCTCGCCTTCGATCTGGCTCCCGCCTCGTACGGAAACCCCTACCGTGCGCTCGAGGATCAGGACCGCCGCAGCCTGATGCGCCGGGGTCTGGAGCAGCTTCCGGAGAAGCTTCGGGAGGCGGTGATCCTCCGCGACCTGCAGGGGCTGACCTACCACGAGATGGCGACCCGGCTCTCCCTTCCCGAGGGCACGGTGAAGAGCCGGATCAACCGGGGACGGGAGGAGCTCGCGCGGCTTCTGCTCCGCGCACGGCAGCCGGGTCGGCGCCCCCGGGGACGCCCCGGGGCCGGCCGACGGGAGGTGGGGTGATGCAACTCGCGTTCGACACGCGGGGCGACGTGACGGTCGTCCGCGTGAAGCAGGCCAAGCTGACCTATCCGATCCTGTCCTCCTTCTTCTCCGAGGTGCAGCAGCGAGTCGAAGGTGGCGCACGCAAGGTCGTCATCGACCTGCAGGACGTGGGCTATCTCGACAGCGCGTCCATCGGCTGCCTCATGGACGTCCATCGCCTGCTCCAGGAGAAGGGGGGGGAACTGCGGCTGTCCGGGTTGCAGCAGCGGGTGGAGACGATGATCTCCATGACCGGCGTGCACAAGATCGTTCCGCTGCACCGGGACGAGGAGGAGGCCCTGGCCGCCTTCGCACCAGGGGAAGCGGGACGATGAAACGGGCACGTCTGTCGACCGGCTTCGAGCTCGAGCTCGACGGCGATCTCCTCGGGGTGCTGGAGGCCCTCTACCGCGAGGTGACCCTCCGGCTCCAGCTCAAGGTGTCCTTCGAGGACATGATGCGCGAGATCGAAGGCCTCGTGGACCAGATGAGCGCGGAGGACCGACGGCGGTATCTCGTCGAGAGCCTCTTCCTCAACTCCGTCACCTACGAGAACGAGATGCTGGACGCCTACATGAGGCGCCTGACCGCCCCGAAGAAGAAGGGCCGGGGGCGGCGCACCGCCGGAGGCACCCGATGAGGGGCGGAGGCGCCGTGGTCGCGCTCGCCCTGTTTCTCGCCGCGACGTCCTCGGCCGAGCCGGAACCGGGGCCTCGCATCCGCGTCGAGCCGGAGGGCTTCGACTTCGGGCGGGTGCTCCCGGAGAGGATGCTGCGCAAGGAGTTCCGCCTCCGCAACCTCGGCGGCAGCCCCCTCGTCATCGAGCGCATCTCGAGGTCCTGCGGTTGCACCGAGGCCGCCGCCGGTGTCTCGACCCTCGAGCCCGGGGAGTCGACGGCGCTGCGCGTCACCATGAGAACCCCGACCGCTCCCGGCGCGGTACACAACGAGGTGCTGGTCCGCTCGAACGACGCCGAGAGACCCACGCTGGAGATCCGTCTCCGCGCCACCGTCGTCGCCGCCACGAGGTAGGCAGGCTCAGGCTTCGAGAGGCTGCAGCTGCGGTTCGGGCCTGGGGGCGGCGGCCGCCTCGAGGGCGGGGATGCCGGGGCGGGGGACGAGCTCCCAGGCCGTGGGCCGGGCGAGGAGCTTCTGCGCCACGGCCGCGTGGAGCGCGTGGCCGGCGCGTGTCGCCTCCAGGCGACCGAGGAGCGGATGGGCGAGGAGGGTGAGGTCGCCGACGGCGTCGAGGATCTTGTGACGGACGAACTCGTCGCTGAAGCGGAGCTTGTTGTTCAGGACTCCGGTCTCACCGATGACCACGGCGTTCTCGAGGCTGCCGCCGAGGGCCAGCCCGCTCTTGCGCAGCATCTCCACGTCGCGGAGGAAGCCGAAGGTGCGGGCGGACGAGATGGCCTCGGTGAAGGCCCTCGGCGTCAGGCGCAGCGAGAAGGACTGATGGCGCAGCAACGGGTGATCGAACCCGATCGAGTAGGCCACCTCGAAGTGATCGGCGGGAAGGAGCCGCACGCTCTTGGCTCCCCGCACGACCTCGACGGGCTCCAGGACCCTGACGTACAGGCGGGGCACGGCGAGGGGCCGGAGGCCCGCCTCGTGCAGCAGCATGACGAAGGGCGCGGCGCTCCCGTCGAGAACCGGCACCTCGGGCCCGTCGACCTCGACGAGGACGTCGTCGATGCCGAGCCCCCCGAGCGCGGCCAGGAGGTGCTCGATCGTGCCGATCGAGACCCCGTCGCGGGTCAGGGTCGTGGCGTGGTCCTGCCCGCCCAGGTACTGCAGCGTCGCCGGGATCTCCACTCCCACGTCCGCGCGCAGGAATCGAATCCCGTGCTCCGCGGGGGCGGGACGGAGACGGAGGCGGACCGGGCGGCCCGAGTGGAGCCCGATTCCCGTGCACGCCACCTCGCGTCTCAGCGTTCGTCTGTATCCCATACCACTCCCCGACGCCGACCCCGCATCCATAGCAACAGCGGTGCCATGGGGACTGGTTCGCGTAAAGCTTTGCGCGCCAACCGGTTGGTCTGACAGCCGGAGAACCGGGGCGTGGCCCGCCGACCACGCCTTGGGGGGCAACCGTGGCTCCGAAGCCACAAACGGGGGGGCGTAGGCTAGGGGCGGCGCCGACGTCGGCCGAGGGCGGGACGGAGATACCGGGCGGTGTGGCTGCGGCGGGAGCGGGCCACCGTCTCGGGCGTGCCCGCCACCACCACCCGGCCTCCGCCGTCACCGGCCTCGGGCCCGAGGTCGATCACCCAGTCCGCGCACTTGATGACCTCCAGGTTGTGCTCCACCACCACCACCGAGTTGCCGGCGTCGACCAGACGCCCCAGCACCTCGAGCAGCCGGCGCACGTCGTCGACGTGCAGACCGGTCGTGGGCTCGTCCAGGAGGTACAGGGTCCGGCCCGTCTCCCGTCGGCCCAGCTCGCGCGCCAGCTTCACCCGCTGGGCCTCGCCCCCGGAGAGCGTGGCCGCGCTCTGGCCGAGGCGCAGGTAGCCGAGGCCGACCTCGTTCAGCGTCCCGAGGATCCGGGCGAGCCGGGGGTGCGCGGCCAGAATCTCGAGGGCCTCGTCCACGCTCATGTCGAGCACGTCGGCGATGTTGCGGTCGTGGTAGAGGATCTCGAGCGTCTCCCGGTTGTAGCGCCGCCCGCGGCACTCCTCGCACTGGACAAAGACGTCGGGCAGGAAGTGCATCTCCACGCGCCGCACGCCATCGCCCTGGCAGGCCTCGCATCGCCCCCCCTTGACGTTGAAGGAAAAGCGTCCCGGTCGATAACCCCGGGCCCGGGCCTCGGGCACCAGGCTGAACATCTCCCGGATGAAGGCGAAGGCGCCGGTGTAGGTGGCCGGGTTCGAGCGCGGGGTGCGTCCGATCGGGCTCTGGTCGATGGCCACGACCTTGTCGATCGCATCCGCGCCCTCGATCGCGCGGTGCAGACCGGGCTCGGCGGTCGCCCGGTACAGCCGGCGGGCGAGGGCGCGGTGCAGCACCTCCTCGACCAGCGTGGATTTGCCCGCCCCGGAGACCCCCGTCACCGCGGTGAGCGCCCCGATGGGGAGGGTCACGTCGATGTCGCGCAGGTTCCGAGCCCGCGCGCCGAGGATGCGCAGGGACCGGTCCGACTCTCGCCGGACTTCGGGCACCGGGATCTCGAGCTCCCCCCGCAGGTAGCGACCGGTGAGGCTTCCATCCATGGCGTCGGGTGGGCCGGCGTACATGAGCCGTCCCCCCCGCACTCCCGCGCCCTCACCGAGGTCGACGACCCAGTCCGCGGCACGAATGGTCTCCTCGTCGTGCTCGACCACCACCACCGTGTTGCCGTCGGCGCGGATGGAGCGCAGGGTCTCGATGAGTCGAGCGTTGTCACGCTGGTGCAGCCCCACCGACGGCTCATCGAGCACGTACAACAGCCCCTGCATCCGCGCTCCGATCTGGGTGGCCAGCCGCAGTCGGTGGGCTTCCCCCCCGGAGAGGGAGGTGGTCGCGCGGTCCAGGGTGAGATAGCCGAGGCCGAGAGACACGAGCACGTCGAGACGGCTCACCATCTCCCCCACGAGGCGTTCGCCGACGGGACGCTCGCGCTCCTCGAAGGCGAGGGCGGCCAGGGCCTCGCGGGCCGGCTCGAGGGGCAGGCAGACGAGGTCGGCCAGCGAGCTCCCGCTCACCCGCACCGCCAGGCTCTCCGGGCGCAGCCGCGTTCCCCGACAGGGACGACAGGGCTCTTCGGTCAGGTAGGGCCGGAGGTCGTCGAAGGCCTCGCCCCCGTCGTGCCCGTCCTCGTCGGACGGGGAAGGGTCGAGGTGCAGCAGCCGCTCCATGCGGCGTCGCAGGTAGGGAACGACCCCGGGGAAGCCGGCGGCGTCGCCGTGGAGGAGCACCTCCCGGGCGGCCCGCGGCAGCTCCTTCACCGGAGTCTCCAGGGAGAAGTCGTGGCGCCTGGCCACCCCCTCCAGGGCGTCCCGGAGCAGGCGGGGTCCGTGCCGGTGCCAGGGGCGGATGGCCCCCTCCAGGACGCTCCGGCTCTCGTCCGGGATCACCCGGGCCGGGTCCACGGCCCAGCGGAGCCCCAGGCCGTTGCAGATCGGACAGGCCCCCAGGGCGCTGTTGAAGGAGAACGCCCGGGGGCTCAGCGGGGGCACGGACACATCGCACTTCGCGCAGGCGAGCTTCTCGGAGTAGAACCGCTCCCCGCGACCCTCGATCGAGACGAGGACGACCCCGCTGGCCAGGCCCAGAGCCCTCTCCAGGCTCGTCCTCAGGCGCGCCTCCGCGCCCGGGCGCAGGGCGAGGCGGTCGACCAGCACGTCGATGCGGTGGCCCCGGCGCGGGTTCAGGGTGATGGGGTCGTGAAGGTGCGCCGCCTCCCCGTCGATGCGTGCGCGGAGGAAGCCGGCCTCGCGAGCGGCGGCGAGCTGCTTTCGGTATCCTCCCTTGCGTCCCCGGGCCACCGGGGCCGCGACGACCGCGACGGCCCCGCGCGCCTGCTGCATGAGGCGCTCCCCGATCTGCTCCGCGCTCTGAGGCGCGATGGGATGGTCGCAGCGGGGACAGTGGGCGCGGCCGAGGGTGGAGAAGAGGACCCGCAGGTGATCGTAGATCTCGGTCACCGTGCCCACGGTGGAGCGGGGATGAGCGACCGTGGTGCGCTGCTCGATGGCGACGGCGGGAGAGAGGCCGCTCACCGACTCGACGTCCGGTCTCTCCATCTGCTCCAGGAACTGGCGGGCCCAGGGAGACAGGCTCTCCACGAAGCGCCGCTGTCCCTCGGCGTAGATCGTGTCGAAGGCGAGGCTGCTCTTCCCGGAGCCGGAGGGCCCGGTGATGACCACGAGACGGTCGCGGGGGATGTCGCAGTCGATCCCCTTCAGGTTGTGGACCCGGGCACCCCGAATCGCGATTGGCTCGTGTGAGTGCGCGCTCTTCACCGTCGGCCCAAAGAACCATTCTAGCGGAGTACGGAAGCGACCACGTGCGTTGCCGGCCCCTCGGCAACGTGCTAGTATCGAGGGCTTTGGGCCGCGAGCGTCTCGCGAGAGAGGAGGGCTGATGCCCAGAAAGGCAGCCCCCGCGCCGGCCGGTGACCGCCGCTACCGGCAGGCCGTGGAGCTCTTCGAGAAGGCCGTCAAGGCCTTTGGAAAGAAGGACTTCGCCCGGGCTCGAGGCCACCTGCAGCACCTCGTCGAGAGCCACGGGGATCAGAGCGATTTCGTCGAGCGGGCCCGCAGCTACCTGGCCATGTGCGACCGGGCCGAGGGCGGCAGGCCCCCCCGCCCCCGGACCTTCGAGGAGCTGCTCAACTACGGCGTGGTCCTCCACAACCGGGGGGAGTTCGCGCAGGCCGTCAAGTACCTCGGGCAGGCGGTCGACAAGCACCCGAGAAACGAGCACGCGTTGTACTGCCTGGCCGCGGCGCAGGCCCGGGCCGGCGAGACGGAGGCCGCGGTCAAGGCCCTCCGCTCGGCCATCCAGGTCAACCCCGCGAGCCGGACCCAGGCCCGGCAGGATCCCGATTTCGAGGCCCTCCGCAGCCAGGAGGGCTTCGTGGCTCTCGTGGCGCCCACGCTGTCCTGAGCCGAGGAGGGATCGGTGCACGACGGGGTGCGGAGGTGACGCCAATGAAGTCGGATGGTGCGGCCCACACGTCGGAGACGGCCCGGACGGGGCATGAGCAGCGGCTCGCGGAGATGGCGGCGGCCGGCGTCACGATCGAGGATCCGGTCACCACCCGGGTCGGGCCCGAGGTCGCGATCGAGGCGGGGGCCCGGATCCGCCCCTTCACGATCCTCGAGGGCCGGACCGTGGTGCGCCGCGGGGCGGTGGTCGGCCCGTTCGTCCGCCTCGTCGACGTCGAGGTCGGAGCGGGAGCGCAGATCCTCGACCACTGCCTCCTGCGGGAGAGCGTGGTCGAGGAGAACGCGAGCGTGGGACCGTTCTCGCACGTGCGTCCGGAGAGCCGCATCGGGGCGGGCGCGCGGCTCGGGAACTTCGTGGAGCTGAAGAAGACGCATCTCGGCGCGGGCTCCAAGGCGCCGCACCTGTCCTACATCGGCGACGCTACCGTCGGCCCCGGCGCCAACATCGGGGCGGGAACGATCACCTGCAACTACGACGGTGCCCGCAAGCACCCCACGCACATCGAGGCCGGGGCCTTCGTCGGCAGCAACACCACGCTCGTGGCCCCGCTCACCGTGGGCGAGGGAGCGTACGTGGCCGCGGGCAGCACCCTCACCGAGGACGTCCCCGGAGGCGCGCTCGCGCTCGGCCGCGCCCGACAGGTGACCAAGCCCGGCTGGGCGGCCCGGCGACGGGCCGCCGTCGCCGACGAGAAGAAGAAGGGCTGAGCGGGCTCCATGCGCCACCAGCCCACGCCGGTCCGCCCCCTCCCGGACCCCTACGCCCCCCGCCCCGGGACGGGGCGGGGGCTGTCGCCGGAAAGAGGGAGGATCTCATGTGCGGCATCGTCGGCTACGTCGGGGGGCAGGACGCCGTCCCCGTCATCCTCGACGGTCTGAAGCGTCTCGAGTACCGCGGCTACGACTCGGCCGGAGTGGCGGTGGTGAGCCAGGGCACCCTGCAGCGCCGACGCTCGGCCGGCAAGCTGGACCGGCTGGCTTCGAGCCTCGCCGCCGAGCCCCTGACCGGTGACTACGGCCTCGGACACACCCGCTGGGCGACCCACGGACGGCCCACCGAGGAGAACGCCCATCCCCACCAGGACTGCGACGGGAAGATCGTGGTCGTGCACAACGGGATCATCGAGAACCACCTCGAGCTGAAGCAGCGCCTCGTGGAGGCCGGCCACCGCTTCGTCACCCAGACCGACACCGAGGTCGTGGCCCACCTGGTCGAGTCGGTCTACGAGGGCTCCCTCGAGGAGGCCGCGCGTAAGGGCCTGGCCCAGCTGAAGGGCGTCTATGCCCTCGTCCTGCTCCACCGCGACGAGCCCCAGCGACTGGTCGCCGCCCGGATGGGCCCCCCCCTGGTCGTCGGTCTGGGCGAGGGTGAGCACTTCGTGGCCTCCGACATCGCGGCCCTTCTCCGTCACACGCGAGACTTCGTGTTTCTCGAGGATGGGGACGTCGCCACCGTGACCCCCGCGGGACTGAGCGTACGCACCCTGGAAGGGGCCGAGGTGAGCCGACCGCCCCAACGGGTGACCTGGGACCCCGTCCAGGCGGAGAAGGGCGGGTATCGCCACTTCATGCTGAAGGAGATCCACGAGCAGCCCCAGGCGGCACGGGACACCCTCCTCGGACGCTTCAGCGTCGAGGATGGAGACCTTCACCTCGACGAGCTGGGTCCGGCCGCGGACGGGCTCCGCGAGGCCTCGCGCGTGCTGCTGCTCGCCTGCGGGACCAGCTGGCACGCGGGGCTCGTGGGCAAGTTCCTCATCGAGCACCTCGCCGGGCTTCCGGCGGAGGTCGACTACGGCAGCGAGTTCCGCTACCGCACCCCCATCGTCGGACCTGGCTCGGTGGCGGTCGCCATCAGCCAGAGCGGGGAGACCGCGGACACGCTGGCCGCCTTTCGCGAGGCGAAGTCGCGCGGCGCCCTTCCCATTGCCATCTGTAACGTCCGGGGCTCGATGCTGACGCGCGAGGCCGAGGGATCGCTCCTCACGCATGCCGGCCCCGAGATCGGCGTCGCCTCGACCAAGGCCTTCACGTCCCAGCTCGTGGCCCTCGCCCTCCTCGCCCTGCACCTCGGACGCCTGCGGGGCACGCTGTCCCGGGAGGACTGCCGCGAGCACCTCACCGCCCTCGCCCGCATCCCCCACATGATGGAGGAGGCCCTCTCCGGCGAGGAGCAGATCGAGGAGCTGACCCGCGGCCTGACGCACGCCACCGACTTTCTGTACCTGGGGCGGGGGATCAACTACCCGATCGCCCTCGAGGGCGCTCTCAAGCTCAAGGAGATCTCCTACGTCCACGCGGAGGGCTACCCGGCGGGGGAGATGAAGCATGGGCCGATCGCCCTCATCGACGACTCCCTGCCCGTCGTCGCCATCTGCGCCGACGACCACGTGTACGAGAAGATGCTCTCCAACATCCAGGAGGTGAAGGCGCGCGGGGGACAGGTCATCGCGGTGGCGGCCTCGGGGAACGGAGGGCTCCGCTCCCTCCTCGACGGTCCCGGGGACGTCGTCCTGGAGATCCCGCCCTGTCCGGCCCTCTGGTCACCGTTCCTCACCGTGCTCCCCCTCCAGCTGCTCGCCTACCACGTCGCCCTCCGGGCCGGCCGCGACGTCGATCAGCCCCGCAACCTCGCGAAGTCGGTCACGGTGGAGTAGCCCATGCAGCGAGGGGTGCTTGGCTGAGCCGTCTGCCATCGTGACCGCTCTCAACCCCCGTCAGCGCGAGGCGGTGCTGGCGGTCGAGGGCCCGGTCCTGATCCTCGCCGGCGCGGGCAGTGGCAAGACGCGCGTCATCACCCACCGCATCGCCCACCTGGTCCTCGACCGTGGGGTGCCGCCGCAGAGCATCCTGGCCGTCACCTTCACGAACAAGGCGGCGGAGGAGATGCGCGCGCGCGCCGAGACCCTGCTCGAGGGCCGGTCCCTGGCCAGCTGGATGTCCACCTTCCACAGCTTCTGCGTGCGCCTGCTGCGCCGCGAGGCGGCGGCGGCCGGCCTCGACCCGGGATTCCTCATCTACGACGAGACGGATCAGCTGACGGCGTTGCGGGCGGCCATGCGCGCGCTCGACCTCTCCGAGAAGCTGCACCCCCCGCGGCGCCTGCTCTCCCGCATCTCCGCACGAAAGAACTCGGGGCGAGAGGAGGACGAGGACGACGATTCCGCGGCCGGGATCACGGCCCTGGTTCAGGCGCGCTACCGGGGGGTCCTCGAAGCCGCCGGGGCTCTCGACTTCGACGACCTCCTCCTCCGCGCGGTCGCCCTGCTGGAGGGCCACCCCGACGTCCGGGAGGCGTGGAGGCGGCGATTTCGCTACCTCCTGGTCGACGAGTACCAAGACACCAACCGGGCCCAGTACGAGCTCGTGCGGCTCCTGGCCGGGGAGCGGGGCAACATCACCGTGGTCGGCGACGAGGACCAGTCGATCTACTCCTGGCGAGGGGCGGACATCTCGAACATCCTCGACTTCGAGCACGACTTCCCGGGCGCCCGGGTGTTCCACCTGGAGGAGAACTACCGCTCCAGCCAGGCGATCCTGGACGCGGCCTCCGCGCTCGTCGAGAGGAACGTACGCCGCAAGGGCAAGCTCCTGCGCGCGGTGCGCGCCGGCGGCGAGCCGGTGCGGCTTCACGAGGCCGCCGACGAGTTCGAGGAGGCCGCCTGGGTGGTCGGTCGCATCGCGGGCTCCGGGGCAGGAAGCCGATCCGCCATCCTCGTCCGCATGAACGCGCAGAGCCGCCTGTTCGAGGAGGCCCTCCTGCGCGCGCGCCTGCCCTATCTGGTTCTGGGGGGCGTGGGCTTCTACGAGCGAAGGGAGGTCAAGGACGTGCTCGCCTACCTCCGGCTCGTCACCAACCCCGAAGACTCGGTGGCCTTCCATCGCGTGGTCAACGTCCCGCCCCGCGGGGTCGGGGCTCGGACCATCGCGGAGATCGATCGTGCGGCGGGCGACGCGGGAACGAGTCCCTGGTCGGCGATGGTGCACCTGCTGGACGAGGCCGCGCTGCCTTCCCGGGCCCTGGTGGCCCTGCGGGGCTTTCGCGAGCTGGTCGAGGCCCTGCGCGAGGAGTGGGCGGGGCGGAGCCTCAAGACGCTCCTCGAGCGGACCCTCGAGACGACCGGCTACGCCGCCGTCCTCGCCCGGGAGGACACCCAGGAGAGTCAGGACCGCCTGGAGAACCTCGCCGAGCTGCTCGCCGCCGCCGCCGAGTACGAGGCCCGGGAGGAGTCACCGAGCCTGGTCGGGTTTCTCGACCGGGCCGCTCTCCTCTCCGACACGGACGGCCTTCGCGATGACGTCCCCGTCCTGCTGATGACGCTCCACTCCGCCAAGGGCCTGGAGTTCGAGTCGGTGTTCCTGGTCGGGCTGGAAGAGGGACTCCTGCCGCACTCGCGGAGCCTGACTGGCCCCGATGCCCTCGAGGAGGAGAGGCGGCTGTGCTACGTGGGGATGACGCGGGCGAGGGAGCGCCTGCACCTGACCTGGGCCCGCAGCCGCCAGGTCTTCGGCCAGCGGCGGATCTCGGAGCCCAGCCGCTTCCTGGAGGAGATCCCGGCAGAGGGGCTGGAGCGTTCCGGGGCAGCCTTCTCCGCGCACCGGCCGCACCGCCACGCCCCCGGGCTGCCCGCCGACCGGCCGTCGTGGACGTCCGCGCCCGGGCCGGCTCCGGCGCATGCCGAGCTGCGGCCCGGAGTGAGGGTCCGCCACCCGCTCTTCGGGGTGGGCACCGTGCTGCGCCGGGACGAGGGAGGGGAGGACCTCAAGCTGACGGTCTCCTTCCCCGGGGTAGGAGCGAAGAAGCTCGTCGCCCGCTTCGCCGGACTCGAGCTCGTCTGAGCAAAGCCGAGGCGAGCGCGCCCCCGGCCGGTGGCCGCGGGCGCGCCGGTTCGACCCTACTTCGGCTCCAGGGTCTGGACCACCCAGCGCGAGATCATGCGGGGCCCGCTGTCGTCCCCCTCGAGCTCGTACTTCCGCAGGCCCATGACGTAGGGCTGGGGCTGGCCGTCGATGGTCAGCTCGAGGTCGACGTTCTTGGTGATGACCTCTCCGGTGAGAGAGTCGACCCCCTCCACCTGGCCGACGGACAGCTGCGTGTTGCGGCGCTCCTGCTCGACGGCCTTCTTGGCGTCGGCGACCTCGCCCTTGAGCTCACGGTCCCTGGCGTTGAAGGCGTCCCACTTCTCGGCGATCGGCTGCAGGTTGCCGGGGATGTTCTTGTCTGCCTTCTGGAGCTCCCGGACCCGGTCCAGCTTCGGGTAGATCTCGAGGTCGTTCCCCCAGGCCCGGGCGTCCTTCATGTTCTCCGCCAGCGCGGCCTCGAGCTCCTGCTCCCGGGCTACGAGATCGGGCAGGGACGCCGGGCTGCGGGTTTCCTCGCTGATGGAGACGACCTTGTAGTCGTCCACCTTCTTGTCGAACTGCACCGCCGCAAAGCTCGTGAGGGTGTTGGTGTCGTTGGCTGCGAGAGCGTTGAAGTACTGCCTCACCACGTTCTTCTCGGCGCCACCGCTGCAGGCCAATCCCACCACGACCAGGCCCAGTGTCACCGCAAGTGCTGTTGCGCGCTCCCTCATGAATCCTCCTTGGGCGCCTCGGGGGTTCCGCCCGTCGGGGTCGGGCTGCCCGGGCTGTCCTCGTCGTCCTCTCTCTCCGCCAGGCGGGCGACCGAAACGAGACGGTCGCCCTCCTCGAGCTGGATCAGGCGGACGCCCTGGGTGTTGCGACCGATGCTCGAGATGTCCGCCGTGCTCAGCCGGATGATCATACCCTTTTCGGTGATCAGCATCACCTGCTCTTCGCCCTCCAGGGATTTCACGCTGACCACGGGCCCGTTCCGCCGGGTGGTCTTGATGTCGATGAGGCCCTTCCCCCCGCGACCCTGCAGACGGTACTCGTCCACCGGCGTGCGCTTCCCGTAGCCGTGGGCCGTGACGGAAAGGATGCTCCCGCCAGGACGCACGACGGCGAGGGAAACCGCCTCGTCCTCTTTGCCCAGATCGACGCCCTTGACGCCTTTGGCGGTGCGGCCCATCGTCCGGACGTCGGTCTCGCGGAAGCGGATGGCGAGCCCCTTGCGGGTGCCGATGAGAATCGAGTCCTCGCCCGAGGTCGCGGCAGCGCCGATCAGGGTGTCTCCGTCCCCTATGGACAGGGCGATGATCCCCGACGGGCGCGGCTTGGAGAAGGCGGCCAGGGTGGTCTTCTTGATGATCCCGCGGCGCGTGGCGAGGATGACGTGGCCGCCGGAGCGGAAGTCCCGCACCGGGAGCATGGCCGCGATCTTCTCCCCTCGACGGAGGGAGATCAGGTTCACCACGGCCTTGCCCTTGCCCTGCCGGCTCACGTCGGGGATCTCGTGGACCTTGAGCCAGTAGATGCGCCCCCGGTCGGTGAAGATCAGGATGTAGGAGTGGGTGGACGCGATGAAGAGGTCGGACACGAAGTCCTCGTCTCGTGTCTTCATTCCCACCTTGCCCCGACCACCGCGCCGCTGGGCACGGTAGTTGGTCAGCGCCGTCCGCTTGATGTAGCCGGTGTGAGAGACGGAGACCGCCACGTCCTCGTCGGCGATCAGGTCCTCGAGGACGATCTCGTTGGCCGCCTCGCGGATCTCGGTGCGTCGCGGGCTGCCGTGCGCGGCCTTCAGCTGGCCGAGCTCGTCCTTGATGATCTCGTCTATCCGCCGGGGTGAGGCGAGGATGTCCTTCAGGTCGGCGATGCGGGTGCGCAGCTCGGCGAGCTCGTCCACGATCTTCTGGCGCTCGAGCCCGGTCAGCCGCTGCAGCTGGAGCTTCAGGATCTCCTCGGCCTGGATCTCGGTCAGCTCGAACCGGGTCACCAGGCCCTCTCGGGCCATCTCCGGAGTCTTCGAGGCCCGAATGAGGGCGATGACCTCGTCGAGGTGGTCGAGGGCCACGACATAGCCCTCGAGGATGTGGGCTCGCGCCTCCGCCTTCCGGAGCTCGTAGGCCGTCCGCCGCCGCACCACCACGCGGCGGAAGTCGACGAAGAGCTCGCAGGCGTCGAGCAGGTTCAGGACCCGGGGACGCTGCTCGACGATGGCGAGGAGGATGATGCCGAAGGTGTCCTGAAGCTGGGTGTGCTTGTAGAGGTTGTTGAGGACGACCTGCGCGGGCTCGCCCTTCCGGACGTCGACCACCACGCGCATCCCCTGACGACCGCTCTCGTCGCGGACGTCGACGATGCCCCGGACCTTGTCGTCGCGGGCCAGGTCCGCGATCTTCTCGATGAGGCGCGCCTTGTTCACCTGATAGGGGATCTCGGTGACGACGATCGACTCCCGGTCTCCCTTGCGGAGCTCGATCTCCGCCCGCGCCCGCATGACGACCGAGCCCCGTCCCGTCCGGTAGGCCTGGCGAATACCGGCGCGGCCGAGGATGAGGCCGGCGGTTGGGAAGTCCGGTCCGGGGATGCGGTTGATGAGGCCCTCGAGTCGCTCGTCCGGGGTGAGGTCGGGGCTCTCGAGAAGGAAGACCAGCCCCTCCACCACCTCCTCGAGGTTGTGGGGGGGGATGTTGGTGGCCATCCCCACCGCGATCCCGGCCGCGCCGTTGACGAGCAGCGCGGGAAGGACGGTGGGGAGAACGGACGGCTCGGAGGAGCTGTCGTCGTAGGTCGGCTGGAAGTCGACGGTGTCGCGCCCGATGTCTTCCATCATCGAGGCGCCGAGGCGCGTCAAGCGCGCCTCGGTGTACCTCTGGGCGGCCGGTGGGTCGCCGTCGATCGAGCCGAAGTTGCCCTGGCCGTCGACGAGGGGAGCCCTCATGTTGAAGGGCTGTGCCATTCGCACGAGGGTGTCGTAGATGGCCTGGTCGCCGTGCGGGTGGTAGTTGCCCATCACCTCGCCGACGATCTTCGCGCACTTGCGGTAGGGCCGCCCCGGCTGCAGGCCCATCTCCTGCATGCCATAGAGCACGCGGCGGTTGGCGGGCTTGAGGCCGTCGCGCACGTCGGGCAGGGCGCGGCCGATGATGACGGACATGGCGTAGTCCATGTAGGACTGACGCATCTCGTCCGCGATGTTCGTGGGGACGCGGTTCGGGGGTGTGTTCTCCGGTTCCATCGTGGGCCTAGATGTCGAGGTTTCTCACGTTCAGGGCGTTCTCCTCGATGAACTGCCGGCGGGGCTCGACGGCGTCGCCCATCAAGGTGGTGAAGATGTTCTCGGCGACCTCGTCGTCCTCGAGACGCACCTGGAGGAGCGTCCGGGTTGCGGGGTCCATGGTCGTCTCCCAGAGCTCCTCGGCGTTCATCTCGCCCAGGCCCTTGTACCGGGAGATGGCGATCCCTCTCTTGCCCTCGGCGAGGATGTGCTCCACGAGGGCGTCGCGCGAGGAGATGGTGGTCTCGCCGCCGTCGACCACGGTCAGGGGCGGCTGATCGGCCTCTCGGACCTCGGCGTAGGCGCCGTACAGCGCGCGGTACTCGGCGCTGGCCACGAAGTCGTCTCCCACCCGGACCTCGCGGAGATGCCCGTTGCCGCCCTGCTGGAGGACGACGTCGAAGGAGCCGTGCTCCTCGTCCCGCTCGAGCACGATGTCGACCCCGGTCTCGCGCAAGGGCTGGATGAGGGCGAGAAGACGGTCCTTGTCGGTGAAGGCCTCGGCGTCCTTGATGCGGTCGCGCAGGAGCCGCTCCGCGAGCTCCGGGGGCACCCCTCGCCTGGCGATGCGGGCGAGGAGCTTGCCCACGATCACCATCTTGCCCACCAGGTGGGCGAGCTTGGGCCCCTCGAGCTCCTGTCCCGAGGCGAGCCGCACGCGCCGGTTCTGGGCCGCCCGCTCCAGCAGGAAGGCGTCGAGCGCGGCCTCGTCCTTCAGGTAGGTCTGGCTCTTCCCGTGCTTCACCTTGTACAGCGGGGGCTGCGCGATGTAGAGGTGGCCCCGCTCGATCAGCTCCTTCATCTGGCGAAAGAAGAAGGTGAGGAGCAGGGTCCGGATGTGGCTGCCGTCGACGTCGGCGTCGCACATGATGATGATCCGGTGGTATCGGAGCTTGGCGACGTCGAAATCGTCGACCCCGACGCCCGTCCCGAGAGCCGTGATGATGTTGCGGATCTCCTCGGAGGCGAGGGTCTTGTCCAGGCGGGCTTTCTCGACGTTGAGGATCTTGCCCCGCAGGGGAAGAACCGCCTGGACGGTGCGGTCGCGGCCCTGCTTGGCCGAGCCGCCGGCGGAGTCTCCCTCGACCAGGAAGAGCTCCGTCTTCTCCGGGTCGCGCTCCTGGCACTCGGCGAGCTTGCCCGGGAGGCCGGCGCCGTCGAGGGCGCCCTTGCGGCGGGTGAGGTCGCGGGCCTTCCGTGCGGCCGCTCGCGCGCGGGCGGCATCGAGGATCTTTCCCGCGATCTTCCGGGCCTGGGTGGGATTCTCCTCGAGGAAGCGGGAGAGCCGCTCGTTGACGAAGCTCTCGACGATGCCCTTGACCTCTGAGTTGCCCAGCTTGCCCTTGGTCTGGCCCTCGAACTGCGGGTTGGGCACCTTGACGCTCACCACGGCGGTGAGGCCCTCGCGCGTGTCCTCGCCGTCGAAGCCCGAGGTGCCGTCCTTCACCAGACCGGAGGACAACGCGTACCCGTTCAGGCTGCGGGTGAGGGCTCCCCGGAAGCCGGCGAGATGGCTGCCGCCGTCGTGGGTGTTGATGTTGTTGGCGTAGCTGTGGATGTTCTCGGCGTAGCCGTCGTTCCACTGCATGGCGATCTCGACGATGACCGAGTCCCTCGTGCCGGCGATGGAGATCGGCCGTGAGGGCAGGGCGACCTTGTTCCGATTCAGGTGCTCCACGAAGGAGGCGATGCCGCCCTCGTACTGGAACCGGTGCTCCTTGTGGTCACGCTCGTCGGAAAGGGTGATGAGGATTCCCTTGTTGAGGAAGCTCAGCTCACGGAGACGCTGGGAGAGGGTGTCGAAGCTGAAGGTCGTCGTCTCGAAGATCTGGGGGTCGGGCTTGAAGGTGATCTTGGTGCCGCGGCGGTCGGTGACCCCGGTCTTCTCGAGAGGTCCCTGGGGCTCGCCCCGGACATAGGACTGACGATACACGCTTCCGTCGCGCCAGATCTCCACCTCGAGGCTCTCGGACAGGGCGTTCACGACGGAGACACCCACGCCGTGAAGTCCCCCGGAGACCTGGTAGGCCTTCTTGTCGAACTTGCCGCCGGCGTGCAGCTTCGTGAGCACGACCTCGGCGGCGTCGAGCTCCGGGTTCGTGGGGTGTGGTCCGACCGGGATTCCGCGGCCGTCGTCCACCACGGTCACGGAGTTGTCGATGTGGATGGTGACGTTGATCTCGTGACAATAGCCGGCGAGTGCCTCGTCCACGGAGTTGTCGACGACCTCGTACACGAGGTGATGGAGTCCGGACTCCCCGGTCGACCCGATGTACATGGCCGGACGAACGCGAACGGCCTCCAGTCCCTCGAGGATGCGAATGTCTTCGGCGCCATACCCGCGAGGCTCGGGGTGGTCGCCAGTCGTGGTCTCGTTCATGGATCCATCTTGCTTCTGGTCCTCAGGCACAGCGGACTTCCCCTTCGAAGACGTGGAACAGCCGGCCCTGGTCGCGAAGGCTCTCCGCCCAGCCGGTGTGGGCACTGGTCACGAGGGCCTGAGCCCGGCCGGAGACGTCCGCGCACAGCGCACGCGTGCGGTCCTGGTCCAGCTCGGAGTCGAGATCGTCGAGGAGTGCGACCGCGGTGTGGCCGGTCTCCTCCCGGTAGATCTCCAGCGTCGCGAGGACGAGAGCGAGAAGGAGGCTCCGGGCCTGACCCGAGGACGCCTCCGAGGCCGCGTCGCGGCCGTTGAGGAGCATCTGCACGGCGTCACGATGGGGACCGGCGAGGCTGCGGCCCGAGGCCCGTTCCCGGGGCGCCAGCCGAGCGAGCTCCTCGGCCAGGGCGTGCCGAGCATCCCCCTCGGCGGCAGCGAGCCCCGGGGTGATGGCGACCGCGTACTCCTCCTGCTGGGGGCGGAAGCCCGCGCGCAGGGCCGCGGAGAGGCGGGCGCCGTAGGAGGCCCGCCGCTGCCGGAGGCGGGCGCCGAGCTCGACGAAGCGCTCGGTCCAGATCGGGAGGTCCGAGCGGTGATCCTGGAGGGCGGCGTTGCGCTGGCTGAGCACGCGATCGAAGGCGCGGGCGTCGGCTCGATAGGCGGGCCACAGAGCACCAGCCGACCGATCGATGAACTGCCGGCGCTCGCGCATCGAGCCACCGATGACCCGCAGACGGTCGGTGGAGTAGACGACGACCTCGAGTCGACCGTGGTACTCCCGCGGCACGACCTCGCGACCGTCGACTCTGAACCGGCGTCGGCCGGCCTGCAGCTCCACTTCGAGGCTGTTCGAGCGATCGTCCCGGGCCACCTCACCGCGGGCACGGAGGCCTTCGGCCCCACGACGGATGAGGGAGGGCGAGTCCTCGGTGCGGAACGACCGACCTCGGGCGAGGAGGCCCACCGCTTCCAGCAGCGACGTCTTCCCCTGCGCGTTGCGGCCGTGGAAGACGTTGAGGCCGGGATGAAGATCGACACAGACCTCGCGGATATTGCGAAGATCGTTGATGGCGAGGTGTCTCAACCAGACCACTCCCGGCCCCTAGAAGCGCATGGGCATGACGACGTACCGATAGCGGCCCTCCGGGTCGTCAGCGGGTCGGAGGAGGCCCTGGCTCTCCGCATCTCGAAGCTCCAGGACGATGTCGTCGGTCCCCACCGCAGAGAGGAAGTCCAGAAGGTACTGGGCATTGAACCCGATCTCGACGGTTTCCCCGTCGTACTCGATCGGCAGCGACTCGCGGGCTTCGCCGAGCTCCGGCGAGGAGGCGCTGAGCTCGAGCTGACCCTCGCCCGCGGCCACCTTGATGGCCCGGTTGCGCTCCGACGAGAGCAGGCTCACGCGGCGGATGGCGCTCTGGAGCGCCTCGCGGCCCAGCTGCAGCTTCTTGTCACCGGTGACGGTGATGACCTTCTCGTAGGCCGGGAACTGTGCCTCGACCAGCTTCGAGGCGAGGGTTCGGCCACCGACGGTGAAGATGAGGTGGCCCTCGCCCCGCTGGAATTCCACGGTCTCCTCACCCTCGATGAGCCGGGCGAGCTCCAGGATCGCCTTCCGCGGGATCAGGACCTTCGTCGCCTCGGAGACGCCGTGGCCCAGGCTGGCCCGGGCGTAGGCGAGGCGGTGGCCGTCGGTGGCCACCATGGCCGCCTCCTCACCCTCCAGGACGAGCAGAGCTCCCGCGAGGTAGTAGCGGGCGTCCTCGGCGGTGATGGCAAAGCCGGTGCGCTCAATCAGAGACCGGAGCACCTCGGCCGGTATCTCCACCGCCTTGCCCGCCTTGCCCTCGGGCAGGGTGGGAAAATCCTCGCGGGGAAGCCCGGCCATCCGGAACACCACCCGCTCGCACTCGATGGTCGCCCAGGCGTCCTCCCCCACCTCGATGCGGACGTCGCTCTCGGGGAGCGAGCGGACGATCTCGTAGAGCTTCTTCGCGGCCAGGGTGACCGCACCCTCCTTCACGACCTGCGATCCGCACCCACAGCGAAGGGAGACATCCAGGTCGGTGGCGCAGATCCGCAGCTCGTTCGGCCGGGCTTCCACCAGGATGTTCGAGAGGATGGGAATCGAGTTCTTTCGCTCGACGATTCCCTGCACGAGGTGGAGCTCCTTCACGAGGTCGTTTCGGCGGACGAGGACTTCCATTGTCGTTCCCCTTATTTCATAGCCTTGTCAAAAGGGAGGGTTTCAAGAAGAGGAAAGAGGTGATGAGGAAAAGGTGAAGGACGGCGTAGGGTGCTGCAGACACGACACTTGCGATGTGGACGAAGCTGTGGGTTCTCGATGCGGAACACACCCGGGTCGGTGGAAGACTGCCGATCCACGTGGAGGCGCGGAGACGTTCCAGGGCTCCTCTGTGGGAAAGCGGGCAAGCTCATCGGAACGCTTGGACAAAGCTGTTGATGAGCCTGTCGAACTCCGGGTCCTGCTTCCGGAGGTCGTCGATCTTGCGGACCGAGTGAATGACCGTGGAGTGGTGCTTCCCGCCGAAATCCTTGCCGATCTCCGGAAGGGAGGCGCCGGTGAGTGTCTTGGTCAGGTACATGGCGATCTGGCGGGGAACGGCGACCGACTTGGAGTTGTTTCTGGCCTTGAGGTCACTGATCTTCAGGCTGTAGTGGTCGGCCACGAACTTCTGGATCATCTCGATGGTGACCGGCTTCTCCTCGCTGTGAAGGAGGTCCCGCAGGGTCTCGTGCGCGAGGGAGAGGTCTATGTCGCGTCCCGTGAGGCTGGCGTAGGCGATCAGACGGATGAGGCTGCCCTCGAGCTCGCGGATGTTGGTCCGCACCTTGCTGGCGATGAAGAGGGCGACGTTTTCGGGGATCTCGACGCGCTCGGCTTCGGCCTTCTTGCGCAGGATGGCGACCTTGGTCTCGATGTCTGGAGGCTGGATGTCGGCGATCAGGCCCCATTCGAACCGGCTGTGGAGGCGTTCCTCCAAGGTGGGGATCTGCCGAGGCGGGCAGTCGCTGCTGACCACGATCTGCCTCTGGCCGTCGTGCAGCGCGTTGAAGATGTGGAAGAACTCCTCCTGGGTGCGGTCCTTGCCGGCGATGAACTGGATGTCGTCGATGAGGAGAACGTCGATGGCCCGGTACTTCTGGCGGAAGGCGGGCAGGCGGTCGAAGCGGATGGCGTTGATCATCTCGTTGATGAAACGGTCGGTCGAGATGTAGAGGATGTTGAGCTTCTTCTGACGGGCCAGGATGTAGTGCCCGATGGCGTGCATGAGGTGGGTCTTGCCGAGACCCACGCCGCCATAGACGAACAGGGGGTTGTAGGACTTGGAGGGGATCTCGGCCACCGCGCGCGCCGCGGCATGGGCAAACTGGTTGGAGGAACCGACGACGAAGCTCTCGAAGGTGTACTTCGGGTTCAGGTGGCGCGTGTCCCCTTCGGTGAGGTTTGGGGTGGTGGTCCCCTCGGAGAGCTCCTCGAAATCGATCTCCAGAGTGGGGTGTCCCAGGTCCAGGAGGGCCTCGGCGAGAACGCCCTGGTAGTTCTTGCTCAACCACTCCCGGAACTGGGCGTTGGGGACACCGATACGGAGGCGGTTGCCGTCCTGGGAGACATACGAAGTGGGCCGGAACCAGGTGGCGAAGCTGTGGCGGTTGACCTTGCCTTCCACTCGCGCCAGGATCTGATCCCAGAGATCTGCCGACATCCGCCCTCACCCAGCGCCGTGGCCGGAAGGCCCGCGACGAGGTGTAAACCCTTTAAAATCAGTATACTACAAACAGAGCCCAACCGCGAGGCGCATCACGTGCCCGCCAAGCCCCTTTTACACAGAGATTTCAACAGTTGTGGAAAAGCGGGACCGGAAGTCATGGGAGGGCTTTGAAGTGTTGGCTGTCCGTAACCCAGTAACACTAGCATAGAGACGGCGGGCGGTACAAGGAGTCGGGGGGGGGCGGTTTTGACAGGAGGCGCCTCCTTCCGCTACTCTCTTGAGTTTGTCCTGACGTGATGGCCGCCTCGGGACCGAGCGGCAGAGAAGGGAACCACCATGAAGAGGACGTTTCAGCCCAACAATCGGAAGCGGAAGCGCACCCATGGCTTCCTGGTCCGGATGAGGACGAAGAGTGGCCGCGTGATCCTGAAGCGCCGCCGCCAAAAGGGCCGGAAGCAGCTGGCCGCCTGACCGTGCGGGACCCGACGGGGCCATGGGGCTGGATTTCGGGCGCGACCGACGGCTGCGGGCTCGGTCGGACTTCGATCGCGTGTTCCAGAAGGGGGCTCGGGTTGGCGGGCGGCTCTTCCTCGTCATCGCGTTGCCGAATGACCGGGGCCAGCATCGGCTGGGGCTGGCCGTCAGTCGAAGGATCGGATGCGCCGTGCGACGGAATCGTGCCCGGCGCCTCCTCCGGGAGGGGTTCCGGCGCCTCGCCGGGGAGCAGAGGGCCGGACTCGACCTGGTGATCGTGGCGCGGCCGGATATCGTGGGAAAGACTCAGGCCGAGGTGGATGGTGAGCTCAAGAACCGGCTCCGGCGGCTCGCCGACCGTCGTGGGGGTCGGCGCGCGACTGCTTCTGCTCCTCATTGAGGCCTATCGATTGCTGCTGTCACCGCTCCTGGGAGGCCACTGCCGCTTCTGGCCCAGCTGCAGCGCGTATGCCCAGGAAGCCGTCCAGCGACACGGCGCCGTGCGGGGATCGGGCCTGGCCCTGCGTCGACTGCTGCGCTGTCACCCGTTCGCTCCCGGGGGAGTGGACCCGGTCCCTTAGAGCTCACTGAATGGAAGAACGACGCCTCCTCGTCGCCGTCGCCTTGTCGCTCCTCATCCTGACCGGCTACAGCCTCCTGTTCGGCCCTCGCCAGCAGGCACCGGTGGCCACGCCGTCACCGGGTGCGGCCACCGAGTCCGCGCCCGAGCCGGCCCCGACAACCCCGATGCCCCCGCCGGTGGCCACCGGCACGCAGCCGGCCGTCGAGCGCCAGACCGATGAGATGCCTGCCACCGTCGCCCCGGTGGTGGGGGAGCGGGAGATGCGGGTGGAGGTCCGGGGGAAGGCGGAGACCATCGCCTTCAGCAACCGGGGTGCGCGCCTGCTGTCGTGGACCCTCACGGACCACCTGAACGCCCGGGGTCGTCCGGAGGAGATGGTCCCGGCGGTCACTCCCGGTCTGCGGCCGCTGGACTTCGACACCGGGGACCTCGCGCTCGACGAGCGGCTTCAAGCGGCCCTCTTCGTGCCGTCGACAGAAACACTGGTGGTGGACGGGACCTCGCCGAGGACGCTGGCCTTCCACTACGCCGAGGGCACCCTGGAGGCGGAGAAGGCCTTTTCGTTCGGGGAATCCGGCCTCGTCGGGGTCTCGATGTCGGTGACGTCGGGGGGTCGTGCCTACCCGTGCCGCATCGTCTGGGGGCCGGGTCTCGGGAACCCCTCGGAGGCGGAGCGAGAGGTCCGTGGTTATGAGGAGCCCCACGCGGTCGCACTCGTTCAAGGAGAGGTCGAGAGGGTCGCGCCGGACAAGCTGGGGCCCACCGGAAGGGAGCTGCCCGCGGTGCGGTGGGTCGGGATCGAGAGCGTGTACTTCGCTGCCTTGATGATCCCGCCGGACGGCCTCGCCGCGGCGGAGATCCGACCTGTCGGGCAGCCAGACGGCACGGAGGAGAAACCGGCGCTGGCGGCGGAGGCGGTGTTGGAGGCTCCGGGAGGGTCGCCGGTGCTCCTCTTCGTGGGGGCCAAGGACCACCAGGCCCTGCAGAAGATCGGCTACGGGCTCGAGAAGGTGGTGCCGGTGGGCGACTGGATCGGCCCGATCGTGGTGCCCCTGATGCGCCTGCTCCGGTGGGTGCACGGCCTGGTGGGGAACTGGGGCTGGGCCATCGTGATCCTCACGGTGATGATCAACATGGTCATGGCGCCCCTCCGGCACTACAGCATCGCCAACGGCATGAAGATGGCGAAGATGCAGCCGGAGATGAAGGTCATCCAGGAGCGGTACCGCAAGGTCCCGATGATGGATCCCCGGCGCCAGAAGATGCAGGAGGAGATGGGCGTCCTGTACGCGAAGCACGGCATGAGCATGGGGACCCAGATGCTCGTCGGCTGCCTCCCCCTGCTGCTGACGATGCCTTTCCTCTTCGCCTTCTACCGCGTCCTGATGATCTCGGTGGAGCTGCGCGGGGCGCCGTTCTTGTGGATTCCCGACCTCTCGCAGAAGGACCCGCTGTTCGTCACCCCGGTTCTCATGGGCGTCTCGATGTACGCGATGCAGAAGATGACACCGAGCACGATGGATCCCTCACAGCAACGGATCATGATGCTCATGCCGGTCATGCTCGCGGGGATGTTCCTGTGGGCTCCCGCGGGCCTGAATCTCTACTGGCTCACCGCCAACCTGTGGTCCCTGCTCCAGCAGGTGGTGGAGATGCGGATCCTCAAGCCGAAGGAGGCCCCGGCTCCGTCGAAGAAGGGGCGGAAGAAGCGATGAAGGACCGGGTCTTCACCGGAGACGACGTGCCGGACGCACTGGCCGTGGCCGCGGCCTCTCTGGGACTGCCCGAGGCCGCGCTCCGCTACGTGGTGTTGGACCCGGGATCGCCGGCGGGTCGTGGCCTTCAGCCCACGAAGGCCAAGGTGGCGGTCATGCTCGCAAGCCCCGGGCCCCCGGCGATGGCGCCGGTGCCGGGGGCCCCTCCGGAGGACGCCCGCGCCGGAATCCGCGCCGTGGTGCGGGCCGTGGCCGTGGCCGCGGGGGTGGACGTCTGGGCCGAGATTGCCGAGGAGGACGACAAGGTCGTGGTCCACCTGCGGGGGCCGGACCACGCATTCTTCTTCGGGCGGGAGGGCCGGGGCGACGTGCTCCGGGCCACCGAGCACCTGCTCCAGCGGATGTACGGGGCCGAGTTCCTGCCCCGCCCGCTCCGGGCGGAGTGTGACGGGTTCCAGGAGCGCCGCGACGCCGCGCTCGCGGACGAGGCCCGCGACCTGGCCCGCGCCGTCCGCGAGGACGGCCAGCCCAGGACGACCGAGCCCCTGAACGCCTACGAGCGACGGGTGGTGCACCTGGCCCTGAGCGACGAGCCGGACGTGACCACCTTCAGCGTGGGCCAGGGCGCCGCCCGTCGGGTCACCGTGGCCCCCGCCGGGGCCGCGTCTGCCGAGACGGGGTCGGGCGACGAGCCCACGGGCTGATCCTCACCGGGCCCCCCTGGAAGCGCTGGGTCTCTCCGGCCCGCCGTCGGCCCGCCTGGCCACGTACCTCGATGCCCTGGCGGAGTGGAGTCGCCGCATCAACCTCACCGCCGCACGCACGCCCACGGAGCGTGTGAGCCTTCTCGTGGCGAGCGTCCTTCCCTCCGTCGGCCTCCCGGAGCCGGGAACCCTGCTCGACGTCGGGTCGGGCAACGGTTCACCGGGGCTGGTGATGGCGCTCCTGCGCGACGACCTCGACGTCACCCTCCTCGAGCCCCGGACCCGGCGGTGGGCATTCCTCCGCGAGGCCGCGCGACGCTGCGGGGAGGCGAGAGTCCGAGTCCTGCGGGACCGACACGACACCTACGAGGGGGCCCCCGCCCGCACCGTCACGCTGCGGGCCCTGGCCCTTCCCCTGGGGGAGCTGGCGCCGTTGGTGGAGTCCGGCGGCCAGCTCCTGGTCCTGGGCGGCTCACCGCGTCTCGAGGGGCCGTTCGAGGAGGAGACCCGGGCCGGCCGGCGCGGCGGGGGAGTCCGAGTCTTCCGACGCCTCGCCGTCGACGTTTCACGTGGAACGCCGCCCCTCGGCTGACCGGTCGTCGAGCCGCCTGTGCTATCCTCGCGCCTCTCCGGCCGGAGACGGTGAGCCCTTGGGACGAATCATTGCGGTAGCCAACCAGAAGGGCGGGGTGGGAAAGACCACCACCGCCGTCAACCTCGCGGCCAGCCTCGCCGCCGCCGAGCGCCGTGTCCTCGCCGTCGACGCCGATCCCCAGGGGAACCTGACGTCGGGGCTGGGCCGCAAGACCACCCAGAGCCGCCCCAGCCTGTACGAGGCCCTCATCGACGAGGTGCCCCTCGAGACGCTCCTCACGTCCACGGACCTCGAGCATCTCACCCTGGTTCCGTCGGACCGCAACCTGACCGGGGCCGAGGTCGAGCTGGTCCCGTTGCTGGCTCGCGAGTTCCGGCTGCGGCAGGCGCTCGCGCCGGTCGCCGGGGCCTACGACTACGTGATCATCGACTGCCCGCCGAGCCTCGGCCTCCTCACCGTCAACGCGCTGGCCGCTGCCGACAGTGTCCTCATCCCGCTCCAGTGTGAGTACTACGCCCTCGAGGGCGTGTCTGAGCTCACCGCGACCCTCGAGCGGGTGAGGCAGGCCCTGAACCCGGGACTCGAGATCGAGGGGGTCCTTCTCACGATGGTCGACGAGCGCACCAACCTCACCCAGCAGGTGATCAGCGAGGTCCGGCGGCACTTCCAGGAGCAGGTCTTCGAGACCCAGGTGCCCCGCAGCGTCCGCCTGGCGGAGGCCCCGAGCTTTGGCAAGCCCGCCCTCCTCTACGACATCCGCTCCAAGGGGGCGGAGGCGTATCTGCAGCTGGCGCAGGAGCTGCTCTCCCAGGGCCAGATGGCTCTGTTCGCCCCGTGAGCGCGGGCCCGAAGAGAAAGGCCCTGGGGAGAGGACTCTCCGCCCTCCTGCCCGAGCCGAAGGCCTCCCCTGCCGCCGCCCCCGGCGGAGCCTCGGAGGTGCCGGTCGATCGTCTGGAGTCCAACCCCTGGCAGCCGCGCACGGCCATGGACCCCGCGCGCCTCGCGGAGCTGGCGGAGTCCATCCGCCGGAGCGGGGTGGTGCAGCCGATCCTGGTCCGTCCCCGCGCGGATCGTTTCCAGATCATCGCCGGAGAGCGCCGCTGGCGGGCGGCCCGCGCGGCGGGGCTTGCCCGTGTTCCCGTGGTGGTTCGGGAGGTGCCGGACGAAGAGCTGCTCGAGCTGGCGCTCGTGGAGAACATCCAGCGCGAGGAGCTCACGCCCCTGGAGGAGGCCCAGGCCTTCCAGCGCCTGCAGTCCGAGTTTCGCCTCACCCAGGAGGACATCGCGCAGCGGGTCGGGCGCGACCGCTCCACCGTGGCCAACACCCTGCGGCTCCTCCGTCTGCCCCGCGAGCTGCGCGATCTCGTGGCCGCCGGTCGCCTCGATGCCGGGCACGCCCGGGCGCTGCTCGCCCTCTCCCGCACCGAGGACCAGATCGAGCTCGGGCGTGAGGCGGCGCGAAAGGGCCTGTCCGTGCGGGAGGTCGAGCGGCGCGTGTCCCTGGCCCGCGCCCCCCGTGGGGGGGACGGCGCCTCGCGCAAGGACGCGAACACGCGTGCGGCGGAGGACAGGCTGAAGGCCGCCCTGGGCACACGGGTGGAGCTCGTCCGGAAGGGCCGCGGGGGAACGCTGCGGATCGCCTTCAAGAGCGAGGCGGAGCTGCAGCGTCTGTTCGACCTGCTCGTGCGCCGCGGTCGCGGCGGCTGAGGCGTGCTAGTCTCGGAGGATGCTCAAGATGAAGGGCGCGGAGGATCTCAACGGCTTCCTCGACGAGGGCACGGAGTTCTCTGGAGAGCTCCGCTTCCGCGAGGTGCTCCGCATCGACGGACGCGCCAAGGGCCGCATCGTCTCCGACAACACGCTCATCATCGGCGAGACTGGTCAGGTGGATGCGGAGATCGACTGCGGCGTGGTCTCGATCCGGGGCCGGGTGAGCGGCCAGGTCCGGGGCCGGAAGCGAATCGAGCTGCTCGCCGGGTGTCGTGTCCAGGCGCGTCTGGTGGCGCCCAAGCTGCTCATCGAGGACGGCGCGTTCTTCGAGGGCGAGTGCCAGATGGGCGAGTCCCCCGAGGGATTCAAGCCCGGCGAGGGCGCCCGCGATCCCGTCCCGGGGCCCAAGAGCTGATATAGATTTTTATATATTATGAGCCCCTCGGCTCCCCGGCCCGAGAGGGGTGGGTGAAGGCGTGAGCGACGAGCGCAAACGGATCCGGCGACTGACCGAGCGGGTCGCCTGCTCGGGTTGAGCGAGCAAGCTCGGCCCCTCCGAGCTCGCTCAGGTCCTGAGCGCCCTGCCGACCCCCACCGACCCCCGGGTGCTGGTGGACTACCGCACCGGTGACGACGCCGGCGTCTTCCGTCTCGACGACGGACGGGCGCTCGTGCAGACGGTGGACTTCTTCACCCCGGTCGTCGACGACCCCGAGGCGTTCGGCGCCATCGCCGCCGCCAACGCGCTGTCCGACGTCTACGCGATGGGGGGGCGGCCCCTGACCGCGCTCTCCATCGCCGCCTTTCCCGATCGGGACTTCCCCGAGGAGTGGGCCGCGGCGATCGTCCGCGGCGGGGCGGGCGTCCTGGCCGAGGCCGGGTGCGCCCTTCTCGGAGGCCACTCGGTTCGCGATCCCGAGCTGAAGTTCGGCTACGCGGTCACCGGGCTCGTCGACCCGCGGCGCATGATCACGAATGGCGGAGGCCGGGCCGGCCAGGTCCTGGTGCTCACCAAGCCGCTGGGGACGGGAATCGTCGCCACCGCGCTCAAGGCCGGCCACGCCTCGGAGGCCGCGGTGGCCGCGGCCACACGGTCGATGAGGGCGCTCAACCGCGACGCGGCCGAGGCCGCGGAGCGCCACGGGGTCACCGGGGCGACCGACGTGACCGGTTTCGGCCTTCTGGGTCACGCAGAACCGCTGGCCCGCGAGAGCGGGATCCGCCTGGAGATCGATGCCGGTGAGCTCCCCCTGCTGCCGGAGGCGGAGGAGCTGGCCGCGTCCCACCAGGCCGGTGGTCTCAAGGCGAACCGCCTCGCCTTCGAGCTGCTGGTCGAGTATCGGGGCCACCCCGACGAGGCCCGGCGCGCGATTCTCTTCGACCCCCAGACGTCGGGCGGTCTCCTCCTTCTGGTTCCGGAGGCCGAGGCGTCCGCGCTCCTGGAAGCCGTGCCCGGCGCCAGGGCCATCGGGCGGGCCCTTTCCCCGGGACCGAAGCCGTTGATAGTAAGGGGGTAAGCTTCATTTTGACCGTCTTGCTTCCGGCGTGGTATCCTGCGCCGCCTTTCGGATGAGGCGCCCCGGGTCCCCGGGGCCCCAGACCCGCGTTACTAGGGAACGGATGCAGCGAGCCGAGCGCCCCTTGACGTTTGTCGTCACCCCCTCGAGGAGACCTTGATGAGGGTCGTGTCCCGACGTCAGGCCCGCCAGTACGCCCGTGCGCTCCTGGAGGTGGCCGAGGAGCAGGGTGGCGACGAGGCCCTGCGGATACGAGGGGAGCTGCGCGCGCTCGCCACATTCACCGGAGAGCACCTCGGCCTGCGCGCCGCTCTCGATGCCCGGGGGGTCACCCTGGCCGACCGGGGCCGGGCCCTGGCCGCCATCGCCGACAGCGGGGGCGCGTCCCCGCTGCTGTCCCGGCTCCTCGTCGTCCTCGCGACACACGACCACCTCTCCCTCCTGCCGGCCCTGGCCGAGGTCTACGGCGAGCAGGTCAACGCGGCCCGGGGGATCGTGCCCGTGGAGGCCACGGGCGCGCTGGAGCTCTCCGACGAGCAGGAGGGAGCCCTGATCGACGCGCTGAAGACGGCGACGGGGACCGAGGTGGAGCTCACGAGAAACGTGGAGCCCGAGACCCTCGGGGGGCTGCGGGTGAAGATGGCAGGCCGTACCTACGATGGCACCGTGGCGGCGCAGCTTCGGGCGTTGCGACGGAGCCTCGCTTCCGGGAGCTGACAGGGAAGGGATCGGGAATGGAGATTCGGGCGGAAGAGATCACCAGGATCCTGCGCGAGCAGCTGGGGGACTTCGAGGCGGGCATCGACGTCGCCGAGGTGGGAACCGTGCTCACCGTGGGCGATGGCATCGCGCGCATCAGTGGGCTCGAACGCTGCATGCAGGGGGAGCTCATCGAGCTGACCCACGGCGTCATGGGCCTGACCCTGAACCTGGAGGAGGACACCGTCGGCGCGGTCCTTCTCGGGGAGACCGACAAGATCAGGCAGGGCGACGAGGTCCGTCGCACCGGACGCATCATGTCCATGCCCGTGGGCGAGGCCATGCTCGGCCGCGTCGTCAATCCCCTCGGGCAGCCCCTCGACGGCCGCGGCGCCATCGAGACCTCGGAGCTCATCCCTCTCGAGCGCATCGCCCCCGGCGTCGTCGACCGCCAGCCGGTCCGGGAGCCGCTGCAGACCGGGCTCAAGGCCATCGACGGGATGGTCCCCATCGGCCGCGGCCAGCGCGAGCTCATCATCGGCGACCGCCAGACCGGCAAGACCGCCATCGCGATCGACACCATCATCAACCAGAAGGGCCAGGGTGTCGTCTGCATCTACGTCGCCATCGGCCAGAAGCAGTCGACGATCGCCCAGGTCGTGGCCACCCTCGAGGAGTTCGGGGCGATGGAGCACACGATCGTCGTGGCCGCCGCCGCATCCGAGCCCGCCCCCCTGCTCTTCATCGCCCCCTACTCCGGGTGCGCACTCGGAGAGTTCTACCGCGACCGCGGGAAGCACGCGCTGTGCATCTACGACGACCTCTCCAAGCACGCCGCGTCCTACCGAGAGATCTCGCTGCTGCTGCGCCGGCCCCCGGGTCGCGAGGCCTACCCCGGCGACGTCTTCTACCTGCACAGCCGGCTGCTCGAGCGCGCGGCCAAGCTCAACGACAAGCGCGGCGGGGGCAGCCTGACCGCGCTGCCGGTCATCGAGACCCAGGCCGGCGACCTCTCGGCCTACATCCCGACCAACGTCATCTCCATCACCGACGGCCAGATCTTCCTCGAGTCCGACCTGTTCCACTCCGGCATCCGCCCCGCCATCAACGTCGGCAACTCCGTGTCCCGCGTGGGCGGCAGCGCCCAGGTCAAGGGCATGAAGACGGTGGCCGGACGGCTGCGCATCGACCTCGCGCAGTACCGCGAGATGGCCTCGTTCTCGATGTTCGCCTCCGACCTCGACAAGTCGACGCAGGCGCTGCTCGAGCGCGGCAAGCGGACCATGGAGATCCTCAAGCAGGACCAGTACCAGCCCCTGCCGGTGGAGAAGCAGATCGTCGTCATCTTCGCCGCCAACAACGGCTTCGTGGACGCCCTGCCCGTGACCGACTGCCGGCGGTACGAGAAGGAGCTCTACTCCTACCTCGACACCCACGAGCCGGACCTTCTCGCGGACATCCGGGAGAAGAAGGACATCAAGGGTGAGCTCACCGAGAGGATCAGGGCCGCGCTCACCGAGTTCGGCGGGGTCTTCCGGCCGAGCGACACGCCGGGGGATCGGCCGACAGACGAGAGCCCCGGGTCCCGGGAGAGCTGAGCGTCACCCATGCCTGCCCTCATCGACATCCGCCGCCGGATCCGCAGCGTCAAGAGCACGCAGAAGGTCACCAAGGCCATGAAGATGGTCTCGGCGGCCAAGCTGCGCCGGGCCCAGGAGGCCATCCTCGCCGCTCGTCCGTTCGCTCGGAAGATGACGGAGGTTCTCAACCGCATGGCCTCCCGGGCGGACCCCCACGCCCACCCCCTCCTCGAGGACCGGGGCGAGGGGACGCTCCTCGCCGTCGTCATCACCGCGGACAAGGGGCTGTGTGGCGCCTTCAACGCCAACATCATTCGGACGGTCTCGCGCTTCCTGGCCGAGCGCCCCGAGGTCGACGTCTCCTTCTCCTTCGTGGGCCGCAAGGGCCGCGACTTCTTCCGGCGGCGCCAGGTCAAGATCCGCGCCGAGCACGTGGGGGTCTACAAGGCCCTGCGCTTCGAGACCGCCCGGGAGATCGCCGCCGACCTCATCCAGGCCTTCACCTCCGGATCGGTGAACCGGGTATTCCTCGTCCACAACGAGTTCAAGAGCGTCATCCAGCAGCCTCTCGTCGTCGACCGCCTCCTCCCCATCGAGCGCCACGAGATCCGGCCCGAGGATCTCGAGCAGGACTACCTCTACGAGCCCGCGCCCGCGGCCATCTTCGAGGACATCCTCCCGAGACACGTGGAGGTGCAGGTGTGGCGCGCACTGCTCGAGTCGGTCGCGGCCGAGCACGGGGCGCGGATGACGGCGATGGACTCCGCGACGAACAACGCCACCGACCTGATCGATCGCCTGACGCTGCACATGAACAAGGTCCGTCAGGCCGCGATCACCAAGGAGATCATCGAGGTCGTTTCGGGCGCGGGCAGCGCCTCCTAGGAGAGCAGGGAAGACAACATGGCATCTGAGAACATCGGCCGGGTGGTCCAGATCATCGGTCCCGTCGTGGACGTGGAGTTCGAGCAGACGATCCCGCCCATCTACCAGGCCCTCCACATCAAGGAGGACGGAGGAGACGGGGGCGTGGCGATCGACGTCATCGCCGAGGTGCAGCAGCACCTCGGCGACAACCGGGTCCGCTGTGTCTGCATGCACCCGACCGACGGGATGGTCCGCGGCATGAAGGCCACCGACACCGGCAGCCCCATCACCATGCCCGTGGGCGCCCCCACCCTCGGCCGCGTCCTGAACGTCGTCGGCGAGCCGGTGGACGAGCTGGGCCCGGTGAGGGCCGAGAAGCGGTACCCCATCCACCGTGCCGCGCCCACGCTCATCGACCAGTCCACCGAGCTCCAGATGTTCGAGACCGGGATCAAGGTCGTCGACCTCCTCGAGCCCTACCTGCGCGGCGGCAAGATCGGCCTGTTCGGCGGGGCCGGCGTGGGCAAGACCGTCATCATCATGGAGCTGATCAACAACATCGCCAAGAAGCACGGCGGGGTGTCGGTCTTCGCGGGTGTGGGTGAGCGCACCCGCGAAGGCAACGACCTCTGGCTCGAGATGCAGGAGTCGGGGGTCGTCAACATCGAGGATTTCGAGGCGTCGAAGGCGGCCCTCGTCTACGGCCAGATGACCGAGCCTCCGGGCGCGCGCGCCCGGGTGGCCCTGAGCGGTCTCACCGTGGCCGAGTACTTCCGCGAGGAGGAGGGCAAGGACGTCCTCCTCTTCATCGACAACATCTTCCGCTTCACCCAGGCCGGCTCCGAGGTCTCGGCGCTCCTCGGGCGCATGCCCTCCGCGGTGGGCTACCAGCCGACGCTCCAGACGGAGATGGGCGAGCTGCAGGAGAGGATCACCTCCACGCGGAAGGGCTCGATCACCTCGGTCCAGGCCATCTACGTCCCCGCCGACGACTACACCGACCCCGCCCCCGCCACCACCTTCGCCCACCTCGACGCGACCACGAACCTCTCGCGCCAGATCGTCGAGCTCGGGATCTACCCCGCGGTCGACCCTCTCGCCTCGAGCTCGCGCATCCTCGACCCCCGTGTCCTCGGCGAGGAGCACTACAGCGTGGCGGTGCAGATCAAGCAGATCCTCCAGAAGTACAAGGACCTCCAGGACATCATCGCCATCCTCGGCATCGACGAGCTGAGCGAGGACGACAAGATCACGGTGGCGCGGGCCCGCAAGATCCAGAAGTTCCTCTCCCAGCCCTTCCACGTGGCCGAGCAGTTCACCGGCATCCCCGGCAAGTACGTTCCCCTCCAGGACACCGTGCGCAGCTTCAAGATGATCGCCGACGGCGAGCTCGACCACCTCCCGGAGCAGGCGTTCTACATGGCCGGCCCCATCGAGGACGTCCTCGAGCAGGCCAAGACCATGCAGGACTGAGCGCTCCATGGCCCTGCCCGAGAAGATCGACCTCGAGATCGTCACCCCCGAGGGACTCCTCCTCCACGAGGACGTCGACGAGCTCATCGCCCCCGGCAAGGAGGGGTACTTCGGGGTCCGTCCCGGGCACACCCCCCTTCTGGCGACCCTCGGGGTCGGCGCGCTGTCCTACCGCAAGGGCGAGGAGTGGCACGACCTGACCTGCTTCTGGGGATGGTGCGAGGTCCTTCCCGACAGGGTGAGCGTCCTCGCCGCCCTCGGCGAGCGCGCCGAGGACATCGACGTGGACCGGGCGGAGACCGCCCTCAAGGCGGCCGAGGAGCGCATGAAGCGCATCCGGAGCGAAGAAGACTACGACCAGGTCCGCGACGCCTGGGCCCGCGCCGTCACCCGCCTCGGGGTAGCGCACAAGCAGAGGGGCCGCTGATCCGAAGCTGGCCGCGCGCGGCAGGCCCGAGCGAATGATCGGACAGATCCAGGTCCTCTACCGCTACCGCGCGCTGATCTCCAGCCTGGTCTCGCGTGAGCTGAAGGCGCGCTACCGGGGCAGCGTCCTCGGTTTCCTCTGGAGCTTCATCAATCCCCTCCTGCTCCTTCTGACCTACACCCTCGTCTTCACGATCATCCTGCGCGTCGCCCAGACCGAGCGGATGTCGCCGTACTACCTGTTCTTCTTCTGCGGTCTCCTGCCCTGGACGTGGTTCTCGGGCGCGCTGATGGAGTCCTCGTCCGTCCTCATCGCCGGCGGGAACCTGATCAAGAAGGTCCTCTTCCCGGCCGAGGTTCTGCCCACGGTCACCGTGCTCGCCAATCTGGCGCACTTTCTCCTGGGGATGCCGATCCTCCTCGGGTTCCTGGCGTGGGAGGGGCGTCTTTCGCCCACCCTCCTCCTGCTCCCCCTCCCCATCTTCGTCCAGCTGGTCCTCACCCTGGGCTGCGCTCTCTTCCTCTCCGCCCTGACCGTGCACTTCCGCGACATGGGGAACATACTGGGCCACGTCCTGCAGCTGTGGTTCTTCGCCACCCCCATCCTCTACGACGTGGAGATCCTGGAGGGCACGTTGCGCAAGCTGATGCGTCTCAACCCGATGGGGCACATCATCATCTCGTACCAGCAGATCCTGCTCTTCGGGCACTTCGACCACTGGCGGGGTCTCGCCGGGGCCTTCGTTGCCGGGATCCTCGTCCTCGCGGTCGGCGCGTTCGTCTTCGATCGCCTGCGGGACACGCTGTCGGAGGGCGTGTGACGCCCCCCGCCATCTCCGCCCGCGGCGTATCGAAGCTCTACCGTCGCCACCAGGGGCGCAACCAGTTCAAGACCCTGAAGAGCGCCCTCCTGACCGGCAGCCTCATCACCGACCTTGCCCCCGCCGAGACCTTCACCGCGCTCCACGACGTCTCGTTCGACGTGCCCCGGGGCTCGACCTTCGGGGTGATCGGCGAGAACGGCTCGGGCAAGTCGACACTGCTCAAGCTCGCGGCCGGCATCACGAAGCCGTCCCAGGGGACCCTGACCGTCGACGGCCGCGTGTCCGCCCTCATCGAGCTGGGCGCGGGCTTTCACCCGGAGATCTCCGGTCGCGAGAACGTCGTCATCAACGGGATCATGCTCGGCCTCACGCGGCGCGAGGTCGAGGAGCGCTTCGACGACATCGTAGCTTTCGCCGAGCTCGAGGACTTCATCGACGCCGCCGTGAAGACCTACTCCTCGGGGATGTACATGCGCCTCGGATTCGCGGTGGCCATCCACGTCGAGCCCGACGTCCTCCTCATCGACGAGGTCCTGGCCGTGGGCGACGAGGCCTTCACCCGCAAGTGCCTCGACAAGATCTCCGAGTTCCACCGCCGGGGGAAGACCATCGTCTTCGTGACGCACACGCTGGGACTCGTCGCCAAGATGTGCGACGACGTCCTCTGGCTGCGCCACGGGAGGGTCGCCGACCGCGGCGACCCCCAACGGGTCGTCGACGCCTATCTCACCTACGTGGCCGGGGGCGAGGACGCGCGCCTCAAGGCCCAGCAGGCCGACGCCCAGGCGGCGCTGGCGGAGGTCTCTCCGGAGGAGGAGCCGACGGGGGGCGGCTATCGGCCGGGCCGCTGGGGAAGCCGCGAGGTGGAGATCACCGGGGTTCGACTCCTCGACAGCCGCGGCCAGGAGCGACGGGTGTTTGCCCCCGGCGAGGCCCTGACCCTCTCCCTGGCCGTCGGAGCGAAGCGAGCGGTGGACGACTTCGTGTTCGGGGTCGGGCTCTTCAGCGCGGATGGCACCCACCTGTACGGGACGAACACCGACATCGAGGAGTTCAAGTCCCGACGCCTGGAGGGCGTCGGGGAGGTGCGCCTCCTGATCGAGGACCTCCGCCTGGTGGAGGGCACCTACCTCGTCGACGTGGCCGCCCACCGGAAGGACGGAACGCCCTACGACTACCACCGCGGGCTCACGTCCTTCCGCGTGAAGAGCCGCCTCAAGGACGTGGGCCTGTACCGCCCCCACCACCGCTGGGCCTTCGAAGGGAGCATCAGCATCGAAGCCCCCCAGCCGAGGGCGGAGCTCGACCTGGGTGAGGATCCGTCCGTCTGACCGCCGCCCCCCCGGGCGACGGGCTATCCTTGGTGAAATGGGAGAGCGTGCCTCCGATCTCGCCCACCTCGTCTCCGAGCGCGCCCGCTGGCGGGAGGAGGGCCGCCGCGTCGTCCTCACCAACGGCTGCTTCGACCTGCTGCACCCCGGCCACGTCGCGCTTCTCGAGTCGGCGCGGCGCGAGGGAGACGTCCTGATCGTCGCCCTCAACTCCGACGTCTCCGTGCGAGCCCTCAAGGGAGAGGGCCGGCCCCTCGTCCCCGAAGACGAGCGTGCGGAGATCCTTCTGGCCCTCGAGGCGGTGGACCGCGTGGTCGCCTACGGGCAGCCCACGCCCCTCCACGTGATCCGCGCCCTACGGCCCGACGTCCTCGTCAAGGGCGCGGACTGGGCGGCGGACGCCATCGTGGGTCGCGCGGAGGTGGAGGCCGCCGGCGGGCGGGTGGTGCGGGTCCCGCTCCGGGCCGGGCGCTCGACGTCGGCCCTCGTCGACCGCATCCGTCGCGCGTGACGATGCCGGGCCCACGCTGGCTGGCGCCCCTCGTCGAGCACGCAGCCGTCGTCGAGGCCCGTTCCCGTCTCGCCGCGCGCGGCCACGTCGACGTGGCCGGCCTCACGGGCCCGGCGCGATCGCTCGTCCCCCTCCTCCTCGCCGCGCCCCCGGTCCTCCTGGTCGTGCCCCGCGAGCGCGACGTCGACGAGACCACGGAGGACCTGCGCACCCTGGCCGGGGAGGCCGGGCTCGAAGGCGCGGTCGTGCCCTTTCCCGCCCCCGGTCCCCCGCCCTTCCGGGGGCTCCCCCGTCACGTGGACGCCTCGTCGCGCCGGGCGGCCGCGCTTCTCGCGGCCGGGGAGGGCGCGCTGCTCGCCCTGGTGGCCTCGCCCGCCGGCCTTCTCCGCCCCAGCCTGGCCCCTGTCCTCCTCGCCACCCGGGTCGTGCACCTCGAAGCGGGCGAGGAGATGACCCCGGAGATCCTCCTCGAGGCCCTGGAGGAAGGCGGCTACGTCCGCGAGGACCCGGTCACCGCCCCGGGGCAGATGGCCCGGCGGGGCGGCATCCTCGACGTCTTCCCCTCCGGCGGGGAGGGCCCGGTCCGGATCGAGTTCTTCTCCGACACCGTCGAGAGCCTGCGGCGCTTCGATCCCGACACCCAGCGCACCGTCACCCCCCTCGACCGGCTCGTCACCCTGCCGCTGTCCGACGTCTTCGCCACCCGCTCGATCGCCGCCGCCCTCGGTCCGATCCTCCTCCGCCGCTTCCCGGGACAGCGGGAGGCCCAGGCCCTCGTGGAGTCGCTCGACCGGGGTATCGTGCCCGACGCCCTCGTCGACCTCGTCCCCCTCGTGGAGGACGCCACCGTCGCCCCGTGGCGGCACCTCCCGGAGGGCACCGCCCTCGCCGTCGTCGAGCCGGAGACGGTCCTCCAGGAGGCCGAGGGGCTCTGGTCGCGGGCGGTCGAGGACTGGGAGAGACGCCGCGACGGCGTCGCCCCCCGTCCCGAGGAGGCCCTCGTCCGGGTGGCCGATCTGCGCCGGCGGCTCGAGAGGGCTCCGGTCGTACGGGTCCGCGAGGTGGACACCGACGGGGCGTCCGTGCACGTGTCCTGCCGCGCCGCCGCCTCCTACGCCGGCGATCTGCGCCGTCTCGCCGGCGATCTGCGCACCTCGGCTGGCCGCACCGTGATCCTCCTCGGCACCACCGGTCGAGCCGACCGCCTCACCGACGTCCTCCGTGAGGACGGTCTCTCCGTCGGACCCTCCGAGACCGTCGAGACGCGAGTCGGGGTCCTCTCGCGAGGCTTCGAGCTGCCGGAGGCGAGGCTGGCCGTCCTCGCCGACGGCGACGTCTTCCCCGAAGAGGTGCACCTCCACGCCCGGGGCCGCAGGCGAGGCCTGAGGAGCTTCCTGTCCGACTTCCGGGACCTCCAGACGGGCGACTTCGTGGTGCACGAGGAGCACGGCGTCGGCCGTTTCCTCGGCCTCGAGACGCTCGAGCTCGGCGGGAGCACCCGCGAGTTCATGGTCCTCGCCTACAAGGGGGGCGACAAGCTCAAGGTCCCGATCGAGAACTTCGACCGCATCCAGAAGCACACGAGCGTGGAGGGGGCGCGGCCGCAGATCGACCGCCTCGGCAGCGGGAGCTGGGAGCGGGTCAAGAAGCGCGTCAAGAAGGCCATGCGCGACATGGCCCAGGAGCTGCTGAAGCTGTACGCCGAGCGCCGGGCCCGCCCCGGGCACGCCTTCACCGGTGAGAGCCCCTGGCAGAAGGAGTTCGAGGCGGCCTTCGAGTACGACGAGACCCCGGACCAGGCCCAGGCCATCGCCGAGGTCGCGCAGGACATGGCCGCCCCCCGGCCCATGGACCGCCTGGTCTGCGGCGACGTCGGCTACGGCAAGACCGAGGTGGCCATGCGGGCGGCCATGCGCTGCGTGCTGGACGGCAAGCAGGTGGCCCTCCTCGCTCCCACCACCGTCCTCGCCTTCCAGCACTGGAAGACCTTCCGCAAGCGCTTCGCCCCGTTCCCGGTCCTGGTGGAGATGGTGTCGCGGTTCCGCAAGCCGCGCGAGGTCAAGGCCGTGCTCGGACGCGTGGCCGAAGGGCATGTCGACGTCCTGATCGGGACCCACCGGCTCCTGTCGAAAGACGTCGCCTTCCGGGACCTCGGGCTGCTCGTGGTCGACGAGGAGCAGCGCTTCGGGGTGGCGGCCAAGGAGCGCCTGAAGCACCTCAAGACCACCGTCGACAGCCTGACCCTGTCCGCCACCCCCATCCCCCGCACCCTGCAGATGGGGCTCTCCGGCATCCGCGACATGTCGGTCATCGAGACGCCCCCCAAGGACCGGCTCGCCATCCAGACCTCCATCGTGAAGTTCTCGACCGACGTCATCGCCGCGGCCATCCGACAGGAGCTCGCCCGCGACGGGCAGGTGTTCTTCGTCCACAACCGGGTGGAGTCCATCTACTCGGTGGCGAACCTCGTCCAGCGCCTCGTCCCCGAGGCCCGAGTGGCGGTGGCCCACGGCCAGATGCCGGAGTCGCAGCTCGAGAAGGTCATGCTGGCCTTCGTGGAGGGGCGCGCGGACGTGCTGGTGGCGACGACCATCGTCGAGAACGGGCTCGACATCCCCCGGGCCAACACCATGCTCATCAACCGCGCCGACCGCTACGGCCTGGCCCAGCTGTACCAGCTCCGCGGGCGTGTCGGCCGCGCCGACCGGCGGGCCCACGCCTACCTCCTGGTCCCGCCGGGCACCCTTCTGTCGGAGATCGCCCGCAAGCGCCTGGCCGCCATCCGCGAGTTCTCCGACCTGGGGGCCGGGTTCCGGATCGCCGCCCTCGACCTCGAGCTCCGGGGCGCCGGCAACCTCCTGGGCGGCCAGCAGAGCGGCCACATCCAGGCCGTCGGGCTGGACCTCTACGTGAAGCTCCTGGAGCAGACGATCCTCGAGCTGAGGGGGGAGCCCTCGAGCGAGGCGACACGCGCGGTGCTCAACCTCGGCCTGGAGATGCGCATCCCCGCCCCCTACGTCCCCGAGGTTCATCAGCGGCTGTCCCTCTACAAGCGCGTGAGCCAGCTCCGCCAGGTCGAGGAGCTCGCGTCGCTCCGCGACGAGCTCCGGGACCGCTACGGGCCGCCCCCGACCGAGGTCGAGGGCCTGCTGCGCTACGCCGAGCTCCGGCTGCGGGCGGAGGCCCTGGGCGTGAGCCAGGTCGACCGGTCCGCGGCGGGCCTGCGCGTGGCCTTCGACGCGTCCACCCCCCTGGCCCCCGAGGTCCTGGTGGCCCTGGTCGGGGAGCGTCCGGGCGCGGCGCTCGGCCCGGAGGGCCTCCGCTGGCCCGTGCTCCCCGGAGAGCCGGCCCTCGAGGGGCTGGCCGACCTCCTCGATCGGCTGCGCGACGGCCTATAATCCGACCGCATCTCCATGGCCACCCGTCCCCTCGCCCTCGCCCTCGCCGCCGCCGTGGCTCTCGGCGCGTGCCACGAGGCCGATCCGGTCATCCTGAGCCTGGACGGTGAGAGCGTCCGTCGCAGTGACTTCGAGCGGCACGTCGCCTCCGTGGAGGCCCGGGGACTCGGCCCCCTGGCGCCGGAGGTGAAGCAGGGCCTGCTCGAGACGTTTCTCGAGGAGCAGGTTCTCCTGATCGAGGCGCGCCGGCGGGGCCAGCTGGACCCGGGAGCGGCGCCCGAGGAGGAGCAGCGCGCGGTCGTCCGCCTCCTCGGCGAAGCGGTCCCGCCGGCCGAGGTCTCGGAGGCCGAGATCGAGGCCTACTTCGAGGCCCACGCCGAAGAGTTCCGCGTCCCGGAGACCGTGACCCTGCGTCAGATCCTCGTGGCGACCCTCAACGAGGCCCGGGACCTCAAGAGGCGTCTCCTCCGCGACTCGCGGTCCTTCGAGACGCTGGCCGGAAGCCGCTCGACCGGCCCCGAGGCCTCGGCAGGCGGCCTCATGGGGACCTTCGAGCGGGGGCAGCTGCCCAGCGCGCTCGAGGAGGCCGCCTTCACCCTGTCCCCCGGGGAGACAAGCCAACCCATCCAGACCTCCCTCGGGTATCATGTCTTGAGGGTCGATTCCCGCCAGCCGGCCCGCGAGCTGTCCCTGGAGGAGGCGCGCGGGTGGATTCGCGACCGCCTGATCCGGGAGAGGGCGGACGCGGCCGTGCGGGCCTTCGTGGCGGGCCTTCTCTCCCGGGCCAGGGTGAATCATGAGGCGGTTTTTCGTACCGATTCTTCTTCTTAGTCTGGGGGGCGCGGCACCCGGTCGGGCGGAGATCATCGAGCGCATCATCGCCAAGGTGAACGGTGAGATCATCACTCTCACCGAGTTCCAGGAGCGCCAGATCGCGGCGGCCCAGCAGGCCCGCGTCACCCCGGACCAGATCGGGATCTTCCTCCGGCAGAACAACGCCCGCCTCCTCCAGGAGGCCATCGACGAGATCCTCCTCGTTCAGGAGGCGGAGAACGCCGGGCTCGCCCTCCCCGAGGAGTTCGTCGACGAGATCATCGATTCCATCAAGAAGGAGAACAAGCTCGAGAGCGAGGAGCAGTTCCAGATGGCGCTCGCCCAGGAAGGCATGACCCTCGACGAGCTGCGTCAGCGCGTGCGGAAGTCGTCGACGCGAAGGATGATCATCCAGCGCAACGTCGAGCCCAAGATCGCCGTCTCCGAGGAGGAGCTGCAGGAGGAGTACGAGAAGAGGAAGGACTCGGACTTCACCAAACCGGCCACCGTCACCCTCCAGGAGATCGCCATCGACGACGACAAGGGCGGGATCGAGCTCGCCCGGGAGATCGTCGAGCGGGCCCGCGCCAACGAGGACTTCGCCAGCCTGGCCCGCACCCACTCCGCGTCGCCCACCGCGGACAGCGGCGGAGACCTGGGAGAGATCACCCAGGGCGACATGAGCCCCGAGCTCGGGAAGGTCGCCTTCGCCCTCTCCGTGGGTGAGGTGTCCGATCCCATCCGGGTGGGGGACGGCTACCGCATCCTCAAGGTCGTGGCCCGGACCGACGGGAGCGTCGTTCCCTACGCCACGGCCAAGGATCAGCTCCGGAACACCATCATGGCGTCCCGCTTCCAGGACGCCTACGACGCCTTCCTGGCGGAGCTTCGTGAGGGCCAGGACATCGAGTTGCGCGTGCGCGAGGTCCCCCTCAAGCTGACCGGGCCGGTGCCGGACGCGACCCTGTTCGAGGGCGTCGATCCCTTCTCGATGATGGGGCCGGGGAGCGCTCCAGCACCCGCCGGCGCGGCACCGGCGGGTCCGGCCCCTTCCGGCAGTCGCTACGGGACCCCGGCCGCTGAGGGTGACGAGTTCACCACCACGCCCCAGGCCGCCCCGGATCGCATCGTCCCCGGCTCGATCCTGGATGACGAGATCAGCACGACCCCCCAGGCCGCCCCCGAGCGCATCGCTCCGGGAGCGGACCCGGCTGCGGATCAGACGGAGAGCACACCCCCGCCGGAGTGAGTGTCGAGAGGGGCCTCTTGGCGAGACAGCCAAAGTCAGGGCGCGGTCAGAAGCCCCCGGAGCAGGGCTTCTTCGCGCAGGTCTACGCCCTCGTCGAGCAGATCCCGCCGGGGCGGGTGGCCACGTACGGCCAGGTCGCGGCGTTGCTGGGGACTCCCCGGGCCGCCCGCGCCGTGGGCTGGGCCCTGAGGGCCCTCGGCGAGTCCCGCGCCGCCGAGGTCCCCTGGCACCGGGTGGTGGGCGCCGGGGGGCGCATCTCTCTCCGGGGGGCAGCGGCCCCGTGGAGCAGCGTCGCCGCCTCCGGGCGGAGGGCGTGCGCTTCCGCAACGCCCGCATCGACCTCACCAGGTACGGAGTGCTCCAAGGACGTCGTGAGAGAGCCCCGGAGGGGTCAGGTCGTGAGAACACCGCGCGCCACGCCGCCACCCCGCGGCGCCCGACTCAACAGACCTGACCCCAGCGCAACGAGAGCCCCGGCGTCGCTACGCCAACGCCACCCGGGGTAGCTGCAGTCGCTCCCGCGCACGCTGGCGCACGAGGCGCTCGATGGCCTCGTCGAGGGAATCCGCATCCACGTGACCCCGGTGCCTCTCCCCGGCCCGGCGGGCCTCGGCGCGGAGCTCGTCGATCTCCCCCGGGGGCAGGGCCTCGAGGGCCGTGGCCGACACCAGCTCGTCGATTCGCTCCAGGCGCTTCCGGAGATAGTCCCAGTTCGGGCGCTCCGCCACCGCCACGAGGTCGGCCACGGCCTCGACCTCCTGGAGGGGCAAGGCGGCGGCCCGGGCCGGCAGCTCCACCAGCCGTTGGCTCAGGGCGCCCAGCCTCTCCGCCAGGTCGGGCAGGCTCGGCCGTTCGGTCTCGTGTCCGGTGGGCCGTCTCCCGCCGCGGGCGCCTCCCGCCGCGAGCTGCTCGACACGGCGGCGGCAGAAGGCGAGGCCCGAGATCGAGGGGTCGGCTTCGAAGGCCAGGTCGATGGCCACGAGAACGGTGGCCAGGGGGACCCCCGCCTCGTACCACCCGCGGGCGATGGCGAACTCCCGGGGGGACAGCGCGTGGTCGACGCCGCGGCGGGTCCTCAGCGCCGCCTCGATCGCCTCGACGAAGGCCTCGAGGGCCGGGTCCCGGGAGGAGAAGCTCCCGTCGCTCACACCGGCACCACGTCGAACTGCTCCTGGTGCAGGAGCGGGTCGCCCTGGACGGCGATGTCGCCGCCCACCAGCTCGGACAGGCCCCGCAGCACGGTCGACTGATCGCCCGCCAGGGCCCGGGCCACGTCGGGATTGACGCGGAGAACGAGCCGCTGCCCGCGCATGTCCGCGGCGATCTTGCGCACCTCGTCGTAGATCTCCGCGCAGACGGTGGAGACGCCCTTGATCTGGCCGCTGCCCGAGCAGTACGGGCACGGCTGCATCAGGAGCCGGTCGAGGGACTGCTTGACGCGCTTGCGGGTGAGGATGATGAGGCCGAACTCGTTCACGGACAGCAGCTTCGTCGGGGACCGGTCCTTGCGGAGCTCCTGCTCGAGCGCGTGCATGACGTCCCGCCGGCTCTTGCGCTCCTCCATGTCGATGAAGTCCACGACGATGATTCCGCCCAGGTCGCGCAGGCGGATCTGGCGTACGATCTCCCGGACGGCGTCGAGGTTGGCCTTCAGCAGGGTCTCCTCGAGCTGGGACTTGCCCACGAAGCGACCGGTGTTGACGTCGATGGCCACCAGGGCCTCCGTCTGGTTGATCACGATGTAGCCGCCGGAGGGGAGCCACACCTTCGAGCGCAGCGCGCGCTCGAGCTCGGCGGTGACCCCGTACTCCTCCATGAGGGTCACTGGACCGGAGTGCAGCCGGACCCGGGGGGCCAGGGACGGCTCGAGCGAGCGCACCAGGTCCAGGGTGCGCTGGAAGGCCTCCGGGTTGTCGAGGCGGATGTTGGCGACCTCCTCGGACAGGAGGTCGCGAAGCAGCCGCTCGACCAGGGACGGCTCGCGGTAGAGCAGCGCCGGGGCCCGATTCCTCGACGCGTGGGCCCGCACCTCGTCCCAGGTCCGCGACAGGTACCCGCCGTCGCGGAAGAAGGCCTCCGGGCTCTTCCCCTGTCCCGCGGTCCGGGCGATCAGTCCGCCCCCGCCGCGCTCCTGCCGGATCTCCTTGAGAACCGTCTTCAGCCGCCGGCGCTCCTCCTCGTCGGTGATCTTGCGCGAGACCCCCACGTGCTCCACCGTCGGCATGAGGACCAGGTAGCGCCCGGGCAGCGACGCGTGCGAGGTGATCCGGGCCCCCTTGGTGCCCAGGGGCTCCTTCACCACCTGGACCACCACCTCCTGCCCCTCGCTGAGGCGCTCCTCGATGGGAGCGGCCCGGGCGGCGGTGACCTCCTCCGCGGTCAGGAGGTTCTCGGGCAGCTCCTCGAAGACGTCGGCGGCGTGGAGGAAGGCGTCGCGCTCGAGGCCGAGGTCCACGAACGCGGACTGCATGCCGGGCAGGACGCGGGTCACCCGCCCCTTGTAGATGCTCCCCACGATGCCGCGCTGCGCCTCGCGCTCGATGAAGAGCTCGGAGACGGTCCCTTCCTCGAGGAGGGCCACGCGGGTTTCTTCGGGACGCGTGCTGACGATGAGTTCTCTGGCCATGTGGACCCGGGGGCGGCATCGGGGGCCGCCCGGCGAGAGGGGAGGGCGCTTCGCGCGATCGCCATCAGTTCGCGAAGCGCCGCATCCGGACGCTGAGAATCAGCCCGACGCCCATCAGGGTCGCGAGCACGGACGAGCCGCCGTAGCTCAGCAGAGGCAGCGGGAGCCCCTTCACGGGCACGAGACCCGCGACCATGGCGACATTGTACACGACCTGAAAGGCCAGGCTGGCGGTGATGCCCGCGGCGAGGAAGGCTCCGAGTCGGTCGCGGGCGAGACGTGCGGTCTCGAGCATGCGCCACAGGAGCAGGAGGTACAACCCGAGGGCCCCGACGACCCCCAGGAAGCCCAGCTCCTCGGCGAGCACCGAGAAGATGAAGTCGGTGTGTCGTGCCGGCAGGTACCCGAGCTGGCCCTGGCTGCCCTCCATGAAGCCGCGTCCGGCCAGTCCTCCCGAGCCCACCGCGATCTGCGACTGGATCTTCTGGTAGCCCGCCCCCTGCGGGTCCAGGCTCGGGTCGAGGAACGTGTAGATCCGCGTCTTCTGGTAGTCCCGCAGGAAGGGCCACGTGAGCGCCGAGGCGAGCAGAATCACCAGCACGAGGCCGACCACCGCGCGCACGCGCAGGCCGGCCAGGAACGCGACGGCGAAGAGCAGGGGCACGAGGCAGGCGGCGGTGCCGAGATCCGGCTCACGCGCGATGAGCAGCGCCAGCACGCCCACCGCCACCCCGGGCCAGAAGAGGTCGCGCAGGCCCAGGCTCTCCTGCCGGTACTCGGCGAACATGCGGGCCACCACGACGGCGGCGACGATCTTGACGAACTCGGACGGCTGGAGCTGGAAGCCGCCGATGACGATCCAGCGACGGGTCCCGGCGATGACGGGGGCAAACCGCAGGACGTAGACGAGGGCGGCCGCGGAGAAGATGTAGAGGAGCAGCGCGCGGTCCGCGAGGCGGCGGTAGTCGGTGGCGGCGGCCCCCACCAGCCCGAAGACGCCCGCCCCCACGAGGGCGAGCTGCTTCAGGTACAGGTCGGGGCTCCCCCCGGTGTGGGTGGCGGAGTAGATCATCGCGACCCCGACCAGGGCCAGGGCGAGCGCGGTGGCCACCAGGACCCAGTCGACGTTGTAGAACAGGCGACGGTCGATGCCGAGCGGCATGTCAGTCCCCGGCCTCCGACCGCGAGTCTTCTGGAGGCGCCTGCCGGCCCCGGCGCGCGAAGAAGCGCGCCAGGATGTCCCGAGCCACGGCGGCGGCCACCCCTCCGCTGCCGGCGTGCTCCACGAGCACGGCCAGGGCGATCTGCGGATCGTCGGCGGGGGCGAAGGCCACGAACCAGCCGTGGGGCAGGAGCGAGGGATCGTCCGGGGATTGCTGGAGTCGGGCCTTGGAGACCACCTGGGCCGAGCCCGTCTTCCCGCACACCTCGGCCTGGCTGAGACGGGCCCGCCAGCCCGTCCCTTCCCTCACCACCGCCCGCATCCCCTCCTTGACCACGGCCAGGGTTCGCTCCGAGATCCCCACGGGCCGCGGAGGCGGCGCGGTGGGCCCGCCGTCGGGTGTGGCCCGCACGAGGTGAGGGGTGACGAGAAAGCCCCCGTTGGCGACGATCGCCGCCACCCGGGCCATCTGCAGGGGGGTGACGCTGACCTGGCCCTGGCCGATGGCCACCGAGACCGTCTCGCCGGGGTACCACGGCGTCTTCAGCACCCGCAGCTTCCATTCGGGGCTGGGCACGAGGCCCCCGAGCTCGTGGGGCAGATCGACCCCGGAGGGCGTTCCCAGGCCCATGCGGGTGGCCCAGGCCGCGATCCGGTCGATCTCGAGGAGCACCCCCACCTGGTAGAAGAAGACGTTGCAGGACTTGGCCAGCGCCCGCCGGACGTCGACGACGCCGTGCCCCCCGGGGACGTTGCAGTGGAAGACCCGGTTGTACATCCGGACGTACCCGGGGCAGTAGAACGTGGTCGAGGGAGAGATCACGCCTTCCTCGAGGGCGGCGGTGGCCATGATGATCTTGAAGGTGCTGCCGGGAGCGTACTGACCCTGGATGACGCGATTCATGAGGGGCGTCTCCGGGTCCCTGGTGAGCATCGTCCACAGCATGGGGTCGATCCCGGTCGTGAACTCGTTGGGGTCGTAGGCCGGCGTCGAGGTCATGGCCAGGATCTCCCCGGTCTTCGGGTCGAGGGCCACCGCGCTGCCTCCCCGGTCCCCGAACGCGCGCTCGGTCGCGGCCTGCAGCGAGGCGTCCAGGTTGAGGGTGAGGCTCGGTCCGTCCTCGGGCGGCCGGCGGTCCGCCTCCGCCACCTCCAGGCCGCGGCTGTTGACGATCACCTTCCGGAAGCCGTCGAACCCCATCAGCGTCCGGTTGTACCGCGCCTCGACCCCGGCCTGCCCGACGAGGGCCCCCGGCTGGAGGCCCTCGAAGTCGGGAGCCTCCAGCTGCCTCTCCGTGATCTCTCCCACGCGGCCGAGGGCGTGAGCGGCGGCCGAGCCCAGGGGGTAGTAGCGCAGCGGCACCACCTCCACCCGGATCTCCGGCAGCTCCAGCCGCCGCGCCTCCAGGGCCGCGACCTCCGAGATCGTGGCGTCGGCCCGCACCACCACCGGTCGATAGCTCACGCGCTTCGCCAGCCGCTCGCGGATCGCCGCCTCGCCGGTGCCGAGGGTGCGCGCGACCGCGCTCACCACGTGGTCCAGGTCCTCGGCGTGCTCGGGCGTGAACAGCACGTTGAAGGACGGCCGGTTCCCCACCAGCAGCTTTCCCTCCCGGTCGAGCAGCGTTCCCCGGGGCGCGGCCAGCCTCACCACCCGGGAGCGGTTGTTCTCGGCCAGATCCCGGAAGTGGCGCGCGCGGAGGACCTGCAGGTTCCAGAACTGGAGGAGGAGGACCGCGATCAGGCCGGCCACCACCACCTGCACCACCGCGAGGCGCGTCTGAACGGGGCGCAGGTCCTCGTAGAGCCTCATCGCCCGCCCCTCAAGGCTCGGACCTGTCCAGGCGTCGGTCGACCACGGCGTACATCAGCCCTCCCACCACTGCGGTGAGCGTCGCACGCGAGGCGAGGGTGACGGGGCTCATCGGAGACACCCCGATCGCGAAGACGGAGGCGAGCCACTGCACGAGAAGGGCGTCGGTGGCGGTGGCGAGCAGGAGCACGAGGGCCCGGGCCGAGGCGCCGCCGATCAGGAAGTGGCTGCCGGCTGCGCCCACGACGAAGCCCACGAGAAGCTTGGCCAGCGCGGAGAGCCCGAGGATCGGGCCCCCGAACAGCAGGTCCTGCACCCAGCCCGCGGCCGCCCCGGCCAGCAGGCCCTGACCCTCTCCGCCCCTCAGGGCGCAGTACACCACCACGAGCAGGAATGGATCGAGGTACCGCCCGGGCTCGGACACGAGGTACCCGAGGGCGGTCTCCACGAGGACCGCCCCGAGAAGGGCCACCGTCGTCCAGAACAGGCGTCTCACTGCACCGACTCCGGGGTCTCGGTGTCGCGTTCCTCACGCAGGACCACCAGGACCTCCTCCAGGCGATCGAAGCGGGCCGAGGGCTGGACGCGGATCTCCTGGAACAGCGCCGACCCCTCCCCCACGTGGCTGACGCGGCCCACCACCAGCCCCTTGGGGTAGATGCCGTCCGCGCCCGAGGTGAGGACCACGTCTCCGACCACGACCTCGGCCCGCTCCGGCACGTACTTCAGGATCAGCTCTTCCGCCCCGGTCTCGGGCTGCAGCACCTGACCGGAGACCACCCCGCTCACCCGGGTCCGCTCGATGAGAACGCCGGCCCCGCAGTCGCGGTCGAGCAGCACCTGCACCCGGGCGGCCTGGGGGCCCACCGCGATCACCCGCCCCACCACGCCGGTGGGGCTCATGACCGGCGCGTTCAGCTTCACCCCGCTCGTCGTCCCCCGGTCGATGGTGAGGCTGCGAAACCAGGGCACGCCGTCACGGCTGATGACGGAGGCCACCTGCGTCTGCATGGGCAGGATCTCCCGGAGGCCGAGGATCTCGCGCATGCGCTCTGCCTCCCGGGCCAGGTGGGACCGCTCCTGGAGCAGTGTCTCCAGGTGGCGGACCTGCTCCTCGAGACGACGATTCTCGCGGTAGGTCTCCCGGTGGAAGCCGTACCCCTCCCACAGCTCACCGACCCCCCGGACCGCTGCTCCCAGGCCGCGCTGGAGGGGGGAGAGAAGGGTGAACAGGCCGCGCTGAAGGAGGGAGACCCCGCCCCCCCCGTCCACCTGGTGGCCGATCGCCGCGAAGTGCCCGAGCACCAGCGCCACCAGCAGGATGCGGCTCCTTCGTGCGTCGACGGCCGTGGCCACGGCGGTCGTCCTCAGTCCAGGGAGATCTTGCGCAGCAGGTCGAGGTTGGACAGCATCTTGCCCGTCCCGAGCACCACCGAGCTCAACGGGTCCTCGGCCACCGAGACCGGCAGCCCCGTCTCCTCTCGCAGCAGGCGATCCAGGTTCTTCAGCAGGGATCCGCCCCCGGTGAGGACGATGCCCCGGTCGACGATGTCCGCGGACAGCTCCGGCGGCGTGCGCTCGAGTGCCACCCGGACCGCGTTGACGATGATGGCCACCGGCTCCTGCAGGGCCTCGCGGATCTCGGCATCGGTGATGGTCAGCGTCTTGGGGATGCCCTCGATCAGGTCGCGACCCTTGATCTCCATGGTCACCGGCTCGTCCAGGGGGAAGGCGCTCCCGATCTCGAACTTCACCTGCTCGGCGGTGCGCTCGCCCACGAGGAGGTTGTACTTCTTCTTGATGTACTGGATGACCGCCTCGTCCATCTCGTTGCCCGCCACCCGGACCGACTTGGAGTAGACGATCCCGGCGAGGGAGATGACGGCGATGTCGGTGGTGCCGCCCCCGATGTCGATCACCATGTTGCCGCTGGGCTCGGTGATGGGGAGCCCGGCCCCGATGGCGGCGGCCATGGCCTGGTCGACCAGGTAGACCTCGGAGGCCTTGGCCTTCAGCGCGGAGTCCTTGACCGCACGCTTCTCCACCTGGGTGACCTCGGAGGGGATCCCGATGACGATGCGCGGGCGCACCAGGGTCGAGCGGTTGTGGGCGCGGTGGATGAAGTGGGAGAGCATCTTCTCGGTGATCTCGAAGTCGGCGATCACCCCGTCCTTCATCGGGCGGATGGCCACGATGTTGCCGGGCGTTCGGCCCAGCATCTCCTTGGCGTCCCGGCCCACCGCCTCCACCTTCCCCGTCATGCGGTTGACGGCCACGATCGAGGGCTCGGAGACGATGATCCCCTTGCCCTTCGCGTAGACGAGGGTGTTGGCGGTTCCCAGGTCGATGGCGAGATCGCTCGAGAGGAAGCTCAGGTTGACGAGAGAGCGGATGTTCATGAGGGATGTCTTCTCCTCCTGCGAGGGGCAGCGGCGGCTCCCGCGGGGCCTTCGTGACGTCTAGATGGCCACCTCGATGCCGTTCTTCTCCCGTTCCTTGACGCGGTACATGGCCTGGTCGGCCTTCTGGATCAGCGCCTCCGGCGTGAGCGCGTGGTCCGGGTACGAGGCGATCCCGAAGGACGCCGAGATGCGCGCGGCCAGGCCCATCGGCTGGAGGAAGCGGTTCTCCTCGATGGAGCGGCGCAGCCTCTCGGCGATGACGATCGCCCCCGAGGCCGGGGTCTCGGGGAGGACGGCCACGAACTCGTCCCCCCCGTAGCGGGCGAGGATGTCCGACTCCCGCACGCCCTCGGCGAGGATCCCCCCCACCTCGGTGAGGGTGCCCGATCCCGCGAGGTGCCCGTACTGATCGTTGATGCCCTTGAAGCCGTCGAGGTCGAGGAAGATGATGGACAGCGGGATACCGTGGCGCTTGCAGCGCTTGATCTCGCGGCCGAGGTAGAGGTTCAGGTACCGCGAGTTGAAGAGCTTGGTCAGGTCGTCGGTGATGGTGAGCTGCTCCGTGCGCTGAAAGAGGATGGCGTTCTCCAGCGCGATGGCGCAGGGCTCCACCAGGGTCAGCATCAGGTCGAGGTCGGCGCGGGTGAAGCGCCCGTCCCGCTTGTTGATGATCTCCAGCACGCCGATCGTCCGGCCCCGAGAGACGAGAGGCGCGCACAGGATGGAGCGGGTGGCGAAGCGTGTCCGGGTGTCGAGCCGCGCGGAGAAGCGGGGGTCGTTGGCGGCGTCGTTCACGATGGTGGCCTTGCCGGTCTCGGCCACCCAGCCCGCCACGCCCTCCCCCATCTTGAGGCGGTGGGAGGACACGTGCGGGCCCTTGGCCCCGAGCGCGGCCTCGAACGTGAGCTCCTGCTTCTTCTCGTCGACCATCAGGAGCGACCAGGCCTCCGAGGGGATGAGCTGGCGGATCTTCTCCATGACCAGCTCGACCACCTTGGCCGGCTCGAGAATGGAGTTCGCGGTCCTCACCACGTCGGTCAGGATCGCCAGGCGCTGGGCGGTCGTCTTCAGGGCCGCCCCCACGCTCTCCGTCCCGCCCGCCCGGCGTCGGCGCGCCCCCTGCACGTGGGCGAGGACCGCGGAGGGCGCGGGATCGCCCGGCCGCCACATCTCGAGAACGAAGTCCAGCCCGAGGCGCGGGAGGCGGCGCAGCGCGGCCGTGTCGGGTGCCACCGCCAGCCCCCCCACCGGCTTCCCGGGCAGGGCCCGGCGCACGGCCTGGACCGTCCGGGCCCCGGTGTCCCGGCCCGTCTCCACGAGGGCGCCCGCGTACTCCCTCCCGTCGAGCTCGGGGCGCGACCGGGCGGCAGGGAGCGGCAAGAGCTCGTACTCGAGCTTGCCCCCGGTGGTCCTCCGGAGGCGGCGCCTCAAGGACGCTCCCCCAAACACCGCCACCCGCGTCACCGGGACCTCAGTCCGTCACCACGATCGGTCGCGTCGCCTCGGCGACCGCCCCGGTGACGGCGGTGGCGCGCACCGCCACGGTCGCGGCCCCGCCACCCTCGAACATGACGAACTCGTTGAAGGACCCGTCGGGCTGGACCTCGATGCGCAGGTCGTTCAGCGTCAGCGTCGCCCCCGGGGCGGTGCGTCCCCGGACGTGGAGGATGTTTCCCCGGAGCTCCAGCGTGTCCACCACCAGCGGCGGCGGTGAGACCGCGGTCGGAGGCGCCTTGAGCACGGAGAACCGGGCGGCCGGGGTGAAGCTCCCCTCGACCCCGTCCTCGTTCTCCGCCGCCACCCTCCAGTAGTAGGTCGACGTCTCCAGACCGGGCAGCTGCATCTGAGTGCCCTCGTAGCCCTGACGGTCGATCAGCGGGCGGGCGAAGGCCCCAGAGTAGTCGACCGCGACCCGGTAGGACCTGGCTCCCGCCACGCCGTTCCACGTGAGCAGGGTGACCGCCCGTGAGGGGTCGGGGTAGGCGACCTCGGTGTTGTCGGGCGGGGCCACGAGGACGGGCACGTCGGGCAGCGCGGTCTTCTCACCGGCGACGCCGCCGGCGGCCACCTGGACCCCCTCGTTTCTTCCGAGCTCGATCTGCTGGCCGGTGGTGGTCTCGGCCCGACCCGACCCCTCGAAGATGCGGATCCCGGTGTCGCCGGTGGTCTCGTCCACCTGGATGTTGCCCGCCGTCTCCCGGTCGGCGGTGGTGCGGACGGTCGGGGTGGAGATCGTGGTCTCCCCGGGAACGTCGCGGGCTGCGGTCTGGAAGTTGGCCTCGCCCGATTGGATGCTGAGGGCCACCCTCTGCTGGTGCGAGACCGGGTTCTGCGAGCTCTCCTCGATGGTGATCAGGCTGTCGGGCCGCACCCCGAAGCGGGTGCCGTCGGCGAACTCGATCTCCGCCGCGGCGTTCGATCCCGTGCGCACGAGGTCGTTGCTGCGCAGGACGACGGCGAGCTTGGCGTCCAGCCACTCGAGGGTCCCCGCGCGCTTCACCTGGACGCTGCCCTCGATCGAGAGGAAGCGCGCGCCGGTCTGCACGTTGCTCGGGGTGGGCGTGGGCTCGGGGGCGCGGCGGCCGAGCAGGGCCCACCCGGCCACGGCGGCCACGACGGCGATCGCCGCGGCGCCGATCGTCAGGGCGCGATACCGCACCGTGAACCACTCGATCCGGTCTTCGCGGACGACTTGTGTCGGCTTCTTGTTCGTCTCCATCAGGCCCAAAATCCACTGAGCGCGCGCGACTTACGACGACCCTCGAGTATAGACCAACTCGTGCCCCGGCCCAAGAACGCCGCGGTGGGGCGCCCGGCCGCCCGGGGGGCGCGCCGCGGGACCCCGCTTGCGGGGGCCCCGGTGGGGACATAGAATTCGAGACTTTGCGGGAGGTTGGCCTCCTCGACCAGGGGGCACCCCACCACCTGTGCGCGCCGCCGCGCGAAACGGAGAAGAAATGGCCCTCGGGTACATGCGCCGCCACAAGAGGTGGCTCTACGTCTTCCTGTGGCTCGTCATCGCCGCCTTCATCGTCCTGTACGTGCCCGCCCTCGACCCCACCGGGCAGGGGACGCCCACCGAGGCCGTGGTGACCGTGGGCGGCGAGCCGATCACCGTCGCCGAGTTCCAGCGGGAGTACGCCAACCAGATGAAGCTGTACTCCAGGCTCTACCAGGGCCGCCTCGACGAGGCCCAGCTCCGGCGCATGGGGATCGAGAACCAGGTCCTCCAGGGCCTGGTGACCGACCGCCTGGTCGACCTCGAGGCGGAGCGTCTCGGGATCACCGTGTCCGACGAGGCGGTGGCCCGCGCCATCGCCGCCTCGCCGGACTACCAGGACGACGGCCGCTTCATCGGGACCGCCGAGCTGCGCCGCCGCCTCGAGCTGGCCGGCATGAGCGAGCAGGGCTTCGCCGCCTCCCACCGGCGCCAGCTCCTGCGCGAGCGCCTGCAGGGCCTCGTCGGCGACGGCGTGGTCGTGACCGACGCCGAGGCGGAACGGGAGTTCCGGCGTCGCACCGAGCGGGTCCAGCTGGAGTACGTTCTCGTGGACGCCGGGCGTTTCCGCGACGAGGTCGAGCCCACCGACGAGGAGATCGCCAGCCGATTCGAGGCCGACCCCGAGCGGTACCGCGTTCCGGAGAAGCGCGTCGTCTCCTACGTGCTCATCGACGGCGAGGCGATCCGTCCCCTGGTCACCGTGGCCCCCCGCGATCTCGGCCTGTACTACCAGGATCACCGCGAGGAGTTCCGCGAGGAGGAGGAGTCCTGCGCGCGCCACGTCCTCGTCAAGGTGGCCACCGCCGAAGGCGCGGACGGCCACAGCGAGGAGGAGGCACGCCGGATCGCGGAGACGCTCCTCGAGCGGGTGGAGGCCGGGGGCGACTTCGCGGCCATCGCCAGGGCCTCGTCCGAGGACCAGGGATCGGCCGCGAACGGCGGCGACCTCGGCTGCTTCCCCTTCGGACGCATGGTGCCGGAGTTCGACGACGCCCTCTACGACCTGGAGCCGGGCCAGACCTCCGGCCTGGTCCGCACGAGCTTCGGGTACCACATCATCCGCCTCGAATCCCGGCGCGAGGAGCGGGTCCCCCCCCTCGCCGAGGTCGAGGACCGCGTGCGCGCGCTCGTGACCGAGCAGAAGGTGAGCGAGCTGGGCGACGAGAAGGCCCGGGCCCTGGCCGACGCCCTCGCCGACGGGAAGACCCTTGCGGAGGCGGCGGAGGCGGTGGGCCTCGCACAGCGGACGAGCGCGCCCTTCGCCCGCGGGGAGACGCCGCCCGAGCTTCCCTCCCCCTCTCTGGTCAAGCGCGTGTTCGAGATGGAGCCCGGTGCCGTCGAGAAGGAGGGCTTCGCCCTTCCCCAGGGCGCCGCCTTCGTCGCCCTCGCCGAGGTCCAGCCCTCTCGCCTCCCCGAGCTGGCCGAGGTCCGCGACGAGGTGCGGGGCGAGATCATCGAGGAGACCGCCCTCGAGAAGGCGCGGACCCTGGCCGCCGAGGTGAAGGCTCAGGCGGAGAAGGTCGGGCTCGAGCGGGCGGCCACCGCCGCCGACCTCGTCCGCAAGGAAACGCTCTCACCCGCCGGGCCGGGGCAGCCCCTCGGGGACCTGGGCACCGGGCTTGCCATCGACCAGGTGGCCTTCTCCCTGCCCGAGGGAGAGATCAGTGACCCCGTGCGTGCCGCCGACGGCTGGGGGATCCTGCGCGTGCTCGAGCGCCAGGGCTTCGACGCCGAGGCGTTCGCCCAGGAGAAGCCCCGGGTGGTGGCCTCCCTGCGCCAGCAGATGGAGGGCGAGGCCTTCCAGGCCTACATCGGCGCCGCTCGCGAGCGCTACGAGATCCGGCAGAACCCCGAGGCCTACCGGCGGGCGCTGGGGCGGGAGTAGCTATGGGGCCGGGGAGGCGGCGAAGCAGGGCGGCAAGCTGCTAGAATGTCGCGGTCATGCACCTCGAAGTCCGCCAGACCGGAGACGTCGTCATCCTCGACCTCAAGGGCAAGCTCACCGCCGGCTTCGGCGACCAGCTCCTGCGCGAGGCCATCGACGAGCTCCTCGCCGAGAGCAAGCGCCACATCGTCATCAACCTCTCCGAGGTGGCCTTCCTCGACAGCGCGGGCCTCGGCGAGCTGGTGTCCGGCCTGAGGACGGCCCGCCGCTTCGGCGCCGAGCTCAAGCTGCTCAAGGTGACGGGGCGCGTTTACAGCACCCTCGACATGGCCCGGCTGCTCCCCACCTTCGAGATCTACGACGACGAGGCGGCGGCGGTCCGCTCCTTCGGCGCCGCCTGATCGCGCTCGATCAGTCGTCTTCGGTCTCGACGACGAGGGGGTCCAGGGACTTCACGACCAGCGGCACCCCGCACTCCGGGCAGCTGATGTTCTCTCCCCGGTCCAGGTCGTAGCCGTCCAGGTCGAGGTCCGACTCGCACTCCGGACAGCGGGTCTCTGCGCTCGACAGCGACACAGGCACCTCCTCGCGCGCCATATTAGCGCGCGCGGGCGCCGAAGCCCCCGGCCGGAACGGCCGGAAAGCCCCGATGGACCTGACCCCGGCGCACTGAGTACACTTCCCCTTCCATGGACTACCGGGATGCCGGCGTCGACATCTCCGCCGCGGACGCGGCCAAGGACCGCATCAAGACCCTGGCGCGGGCCACCTTCAACCCCTCGGTCCTCACCGAGATCGGCTCCTTCGGGGGGATGTTCCGCCCCGACCTGTCCCGGTACCGCCAGCCGGTCCTGGTGGCCTCGGCGGACGGGGTGGGCACCAAGATCCGGGTGGCGGTGGCCGCCGGAGTCCACGACACCGTGGGCTACGACCTCGTGGCCCACTGCGTCGACGACATCCTGGTGCAGGGAGCGGTGCCGCTGTTCTTCCTCGACTACGTCGCCCTCGGGAAGCTGGAGCCGAAGAAGGTGGAGGCGATCGTCTCCGGCTTCGCCCGCGCCTGCGCCGAGTTCGGCTGTCCCCTCCTCGGCGGCGAGACCGCGGAGATGCCGGGGACCTACGCCGAGGACGACTACGACCTCGCCGGCTTCATCGTGGGGGTCCTCGACAAGGAGCGGGCTCTGCCCCGGGGCGTCCGCGAGGGGGACGTGCTCCTGGGCCTTCCCTCGACCGGACTCCACACCAACGGCTACTCCCTGGCCCGCAAGGTCCTCTTCGAGGTGCTGGGGCACGGGGTCGACACCCACCTGGCCGAGCTCGGGACCACCGTCGGCCAGGCCCTCCTGGCGCCCCACCGCGGCTACCTGTCGGCCCTGGAGCCGCTCCTGGAGCGCGACAAGATCCGGGCCCTCGCCCACGTCACCGGCGGCGGCTTCGGGGGCAACATCCCCCGCGTCCTCCC
>CAWKAS010000020.1:997500-1428310 GCA_963847655.1 uncultured Acidobacteriota bacterium
GGTGAAAAGAACCCCTGTGAGGGGAGTGAAATAGTACCTGAAACCGTATGCCTACAAGCAGTGGGAGGGCGTTTACCGGGGCTTCGGCTCCGGTGTTGCCTGACCGCGTGCCTTTTGCATAATGAGCCGGCTAGTTATTCTCGGTGGCAAGGTCAAGCGTTGAGCGAGCCGCAGCGAAAGCGAGTCTGATAAGGGCGAATCAGTCGCCGGGAATAGACGCGAAGCGAGGTGATCTACCCATGGCCAGGGTGAAAGTCGGGTAACACCGACCGGAGGCCCGAACCAGTGTTGGTTGAAAACAGCTTGGATGAGCTGTGGGTAGGGGTGAAAGGCTAATCAAACCTCGTGATTGCCCGTTCTCCTCGAAATAGCTTTAGGGCTAGCCTCGCGGGTTAGCTTCCGGAGGTAAAGTACTGGATGGACTAGGGCCTCTACCAAGGTACCGAATCCAACCAAACTCTGAATGCCGGAAAGCCGGACCGCGGGAGTCAGACAGTGGGGGCTAAGCTTCATTGTCGAGAGGGAAACAGCCCAGACCGCCAGCTAAGGTCCCTAATTCAGACTTAGTGGTAAAGGATGTGGATCCGCTAAAACAACCAGGAGGTTGGCTTAGAAGCAGCCATCCTTGAAAGAAAGCGTAATAGCTCACTGGTCGAGTGGATCCGCGCCGATAATTCAACGGGGCTCAAGTCTGATACCGAAGCTGCGGACTCGAATGGCGTTCGCGCCGTTCGATTGGTAGAGGAGCGTTCCATGTTCGTTGAAGTCCGACCGACAAGGACGGGTGGAGGGCATGGAAGAGACCCTGCCGGCACAAGTAGCGATAAAACGCGCGAGAACCGCGTTCGCCGAAAGCCTAAGGTTTCCTGAGGAAGGTCAATCCGCTCAGGGTTAGTCGGTCCTAAGGCCAGGCCGAAAGGCGTAGCCGATGGAAAACGGGTCAACATTCCCGTACTGCCGCAAGACGATCAAGACCGATGGGGTGACGCAGAAGGGCAAGCCAGCCCGCCACTGGACGTGCGGGTTCAAGGGTGTAGGAAGGCTCCGCAGGCAAATCCACGGAGTCGCGTTTCCGAGACCTGATGACGAGAGCTTCGGCTCACAAAGTGGCCCATCCCCCGCTGCCAAGAAAAGCCTCTAAGGAGTCTTGTGGTGACCGTACCGCAAACCGACACAGGTAGGCGAGGAGAAAATCCTAAGGCGCTAGTGAGAACCCTCGTTTAGGAACTCGGCAAAATTACCCCGTAACTTCGGGAGAAGGGGTGCCCCCTCTGGTGAAGGACTTCGCGTCCGGAGCTGGGGAGGGTTGCAGTGAATCGGCCCAGGCGACTGTTTACTAAAAACACAGGGCTCTGCAAAGTCAACAAAACGACGTATAGGGCCTGACGCCTGCCCGGTGCCGGAAGGTTAAAGAGAGGAGTCAGTCCTTCGGGACGAAGCCCTGAACTGAAGCCCCGGTAAACGGCGGCCGTAACTATAACGGTCCTAAGGTAGCGAAATTCCTTGTCGGGTAAGTTCCGACCTGCACGAATGGCGCAACGATCTGGGCGCTGTCTCAACGAGGGACACTGCGAATCTGTAGTACCGGTGAAGATGCCGGTTTCCCGCATCAAGACGGAAAGACCCCGTGCACCTTTACTGCACCCTAGCCTTGAGCTTGGGTGCGTTCTGCGCAGGATAGGTGGGAGACTTTGATCCCGGGCTCTTGGGCTCGGAGGAGTCAACGGTGAGATACCACCCTTAACGTATTTAGGCTCTAACCTACTCCCCTCATCGGGGAGAGAGACAGGGCTAGGCGGGTAGTTTGACTGGGGCGGTCGCCTCCCAAAGAGTAACGGAGGCGCTCGAAGGTTCCCTCAGGCTGTTTGGAAATCAGCCGTCGAGTGTAAAGGCACAAGGGAGCTTGACTGCGAGACCTACAAGTCGAGCAGGTGCGAAAGCAGGACTTAGTGATCCGGTGGTTCTGTATGGAAGGGCCATCGCTCAACGGATAAAAGGTACGCCGGGGATAACAGGCTGATCTGGTCCAAGAGTTCACATCGACGACCAGGTTTGGCACCTCGATGTCGGCTCATCGCATCCTGGAGCTGTAGCAGGTTCCAAGGGTTGGGCTGTTCGCCCATTAAAGCGGTACGTGAGCTGGGTTTAGAACGTCGCGAGACAGTTCGGTCCCTATCTGATGTGGGCGCAGGAGACTTGAGAGGGCCTGTCCTTAGTACGAGAGGACCGGGATGGACGAACCTCTAGTGCACCAGTTGTCTCGCCAGAGGCACAGCTGGGTAGCTACGTTCGGTCGAGATAAACGCTGAAAGCATCTAAGCGTGAAACTCGCCTCGAGATGAAGTCTCCCGCAGGGTAACCTGCCTAAAGACCCCTCGTAGACCACGAGGTTGATAGGCCCGATGTGCAAGTGCAGCAATGCATTCAGCTAACGGGTACTAATCGGTCGTGCGGCTTGACCATGGTGTTTATACTGCCGGAAACACGTGGGCGGTACGCTCGCCCCACCGGCGCTTTCGAGCGGGATCTTCGGTTGTCGTCGGCTTGATAAGTTCATCCCGGTGATCATGGCGGAGGGGCCACACCCGTTCCCATTCCGAACACGGCCGTTAAGCCCTCCAGCGCCGATGGTACTGCCAGGGCAGCCTGGTGGGAGAGTAGGACGTTGCCGGGACTTTTCTTCATCTCGAATCTCCATCTTCGACGCGCCCCGGTCTTCACGGACCGGGGCTTTTTTTTGGCTCGTCGCCGGGTGCCGGCCCCTTCCTCCGGTCCCCACCCCGGATGCTAAACTGGCCCCACCGTCTTCAGGAGAAGGCAGATGTCCGGACACTCCAAATGGCACTCGATCAAGCACAAGAAGGGCGCCACCGACGCCAAGAGGGGGAAGCTCTTCACGAAGATCATCCGTGAGATGACGATCGCCGCCCGTATGGGCGGGGGCGACCCCGACTCCAACCCCCGCCTGCGGACCGCGGTGGACAAGGCCAAGGGCGCCAACATGCCCGCGGACAACATCACCCGGGCCATCAAGAAGGGCACCGGCGAGCTCGAGGGCACGACCTATGAGGACCTCGTCCTCGAGGGATACGGCCCCGGGGGCGTCGCCCTCCTCATCGAGGGATCGACCGACAACCGCAACCGCACCGTCTCCGAGATCCGCCATCTGTTCTCGAAGCATCAGGGCAACCTCGGAAACCCCGGCTCCGTCGCCTACATGTTCAACCCACGGGGCGTGATCTCGATCGCCGCCGAAAAGACCACCGAAGAGAAGCTGATGGAGATCGTCCTCGAGGCCGGGGCCGAGGACATCGTCACCGAGGACGAGGGGTTCACCGTGTACACAGCCCCCTCCGACTTCGAGGCCGTGCGCCAGGCGGTGGTGGCGGCCGGCCTCGAGCCGGACGACGCCGAGATCAAGAAGATCGCCGACAACAACATCGCCCTCGACGGACCCAAGGCCCAGCAGATGCTCAGGCTGCTCGACGCCCTCGAGGACCACGACGACGTCCAGAACGTCTGGGAGAACTCGGAGATCTCGACCCAGGACCTGGAGGCGGCGGCGGCCGGCTAGGCCCCGAAGGGATGCTCATCCTCGGCGTCGACCCCGGGTCGCTGCGCACCGGCTACGGGGCCATCGACACCGACGGACGATCCCACCGTCTGGTGGAGAGGGGCGCCCTCGTCCCTCCCCGCCGGCACCCCCTACCCGAGCGCCTTCGCCACATCCACGCCGGGATCGCCGCCGTCATCCAGCGCCTCCGGCCCGACCTGCTCGCGGTCGAGGACGTCTTCCACGCCGCCAACACCCGCACCGCGCTCGTCCTGGGCCATGTGCGGGGGGTCATCCTCCTCGCCGGTGCCGAGGCCGGTCTCCCCGTCCACGAGTTTCCCCCGGCCACGGTGAAGCAGCAGGTGACCGGCTTCGGCCGCGCCGACAAGCGCCAGGTCGCCTTCATGGTGGCGCGGATCCTCGACCTGCCGGGCCCGGGCGAGGCGGGCGACGCCGCCGACGCCCTCGCGGTGGCCCTGTGCCTGGCCACGCTCCGCACCGGCGCGGTGGTGCCGTCGTGATCGCCCAGCTCCGCGGCCGGCTCCTCAAGAAGGACGCCCAGGCCGTGGTGATCGACGTGGGCGGTGTCGGCTACGACGTGACCATCCCGGTGAGCACGTTCTACCGTCTCGGCGAGACCGGGGCGGAGGTCACGCTCCTCACCCACACCCACGTCCGCGAAGACACCCTCGCCCTCTTCGGCTTCATGACCGCGACCGAGCAGACCCTGTTCGAGCGCCTGATCGCGGTGGCCGGCGTGGGCCCTCGCCTGGCCATCTCCATCCTCTCCGGCATCGAGACCCCCGACCTCGTGGGCGCCCTGCGCTCCGGCGACGTCGCCCGTCTCACCCGAATCCCGGGGGTCGGGAAGAAGACGGCGGAGCGCCTGGTGGTGGAGCTCAAGGACAAGATGGCCGGCCTCGAAGGCGTCGAGCCGGCGGCCGCGGAAGCCGCTCCCGGTCCCCACGAGGATCTCCTGTCAGCCCTGGTCCACCTGGGCTACTCCCGCTCGGAGGCGGAGCGCGGCGTGGCGGGGGTTCTGAAGCACGAAGGCGACCGGCCCTTCGAGGAGCTCCTCCGGCGGACCCTGCGCGTCCTCTCGGGGCGGTAAGCTAGTCGAACGTGACCGACAACCGCCTCGTCACCGGCCAGCCCATCGACGACGACCTGGGCTACGAGCAGTCCCTCCGACCCCGGAATCTCGACGAGTACGTGGGCCAGCCCCAGGTCGTGGCCAACCTCCGCGTGGCCATCGAGGCCGCCCGCGCGCGGGGAGAGGCGCTCGACCACGTTCTCCTCTTCGGCCCCCCCGGTGTCGGCAAGACCAGCCTGGCCCACGTTCTGGCCGCCGAGCTGTGCGCGCCCATCCACGCCACCGCCGGCCCCATCATCGAGCGCGCCGGCGACCTGGCCGCCCTGCTCACCGCCCTCGAGCATCGCGAGATCCTCTTCCTCGACGAGATCCACCGCCTCGACGCCAAGGTCGAGGAGATCCTCTATCCCGCCCTCGAGGACTACAGCCTGGACCTCATGATCGGCAGCGGCCCCGGGGCGCGCTCCATGAAGGTGCCCCTGAAGCCCTTCACCCTCGTCGCCGCCACCACGCGGGCGGGCCTCCTGACGGCGCCGCTGCGCGGGCGCTTCGGCATCGTCCACCGCCTCGACTTCTACACCGAGGAGGATCTCCGGGTGATCGTCACCCGCTCGGCCCGCATCCTCGGCGTCCCCATGGACGCCGAGGGCGCCACGGAGATCGCGCGACGCAGCCGGGGAACGCCGCGGGTGGCCAACCGCCTGCTGCGCCGGGTCAGGGACTTCGCCCAGGTCCGGGCCGACGGCACCATCACCCTCTCCGTCGCCCGGGACGCCCTCGCCCTTCTCGAGGTCGACGCCCACGGCTTCGACGACGTCGACCGTCGCCTCCTCCTCACCATCATCGACAAGTTCGGCGGGGGCCCGGTGGGCGTGAGCGCGCTGGCCGCCTCCATCAGCGAGGAGCCCGACGCGATCGAGGACATCTACGAGCCCTACCTGCTCCAGCTGGGGTTTCTCGACCGCACCCCGCGCGGTCGCGTGGCGACCGCGCGCGCCTACGAGCACTTCGGCCGGACCGCGGCCGACGCCAGCCGGCCGCAAAAGAAGCTCTTCTGACCCGAGCACGGTGCCCATGGTGCCGGTCCGGCGGGCGCTCGTGCCCTCGCTCGTCGTCGGCGCGGCTGCGGTCGGCCACCCGGCTGCGGGCGCGGCGCTTCGAAGTGCAGCGGCGTCCTCGCCGGGTCACGGCCGCCGCCGCCTCGACTTCCCATGGCATCACGCGACCTCCAGCGCCCGCCGCCGCCCGTCGCCCCTGCGCGCCGATTGGCGTTAGCCTTGAACGGCCACGCCCATGACCGACCACCCCTCCATCGCCGCCTACGACTACGATCTCCCCCCGGAGCGGATCGCCCAGGAGCCCCTGCCCGCCCGCGGCGCCTCCCGCCTCCTGGTGCTGGACCGTGCCCAGGCGGGTCTCCGTCACCACGTCTTCGAGGACCTGCCCGACCTCCTGTCCCCCGGCGACCTTCTCGTCCTCAACCGCAGCCGCGTCCTGCCCGCGCGGCTCCGGGGCCGGCGCCCCGGCGGGGGCAAGGCGGAGATCCTCCTCGTGCGGCGCCGCGCCCGCGACCTCTGGGACGCCCTCCTGCGACCCGGGCGACGCCTGCGCCCCGGCGTCGTCCTCGACGTGGCGCCCGGCTTCCGGGTGCGGGTCGAGGATCCGGCGCCCCCGGCCCCCGCCGCGGCTTCCGTCCCGGGACCGCTGCGCCGGGTCCGGCTCCTGACCGAGGGCTCGAGCCCCGAGGCCGCCCTCGACCGACACGGCCACGTGCCCCTTCCCCCGTACATCCGCCGGCCCGACACCCCGGCCGACCGCGAGCGGTACCAGACCGTCTACGCCCTCGAGCCCGGAAGCGTGGCCGCGCCCACGGCCGGGCTCCACTTCTCCTCGGCCCTCCTCGAGCGTCTCGAGGCGCGCGGAATCGCCATTACCGAGGCTCGTCCTGCACGTCGGTCCGGGCACCTTCCGGCCGGTTGAGGTCGAGGACGTGCGGGCCCACCGCGTCGACCCCGAGGTCTTCTCCGTCCCCCCCGAGGCTGCCGAGGCGGTCAACCGCGCCCGACGAGACGGCCGGCGCGTGGTCGCCGTCGGCACCACCACCACGAGGACCCTCGAGTCCGCCCTGGCGCCGGACGGCACGGTGCAGGCGGGAGAGGGCGAGACCAGCCTCGTCATCACGCCCGGGCACCGCTTCCGGGTGGTCGACGCCCTGGTGACCAACTTCCACCTCCCCCGCTCGTCCCTGCTCCTCCTGGTCTGTGCCTTCGCCGGACGCGAGCCCGTCCTCGCCGCCTACGCCGAGGCGGTCCGCCGCGGCTACCGCTTCTACTCGTACGGCGACGCGCATGCTGATTCTCTGAAGCGCGTTCCCTGCCCTCTCGGTTCGAATTGACACCCCCGCGGGCCCGGCGCTACGGTGCCCCTTGCCCTCGCGGCCGACCCGACGCCCCGGGCCGCCCGGTGGGGGCGGGAAGGCCCCGGACACCATGACCACGCTACCGCTGAAGCCCGCCGCCGACTGCCGCTTCGACCTCGTCAGCCTCGGCGAGGTCATGCTGCGCCTCGACCCCGGCGACCTCCGCATCCACACCACCCGCCAGTTCCGGGCGTGGGAGGGCGGCGGGGAGTACAACGTGGCCCGTGGCCTCAAACGCTGCTTCGGGCAGCGCACCGCGGTGGTCACCGCCTTCGTGGACAACGCGGTGGGCCACCTCCTCCAGGACCTCATCCACCAGGGGGGCGTCGACGCGTCCCACGTCCGCTGGGTGGCCGACGACGGCGTCGGGCGCTCCGTCCGGAACGGCCTCAACTTCACCGAGCGCGGCTTCGGGGTGCGGGCCGCCCTCGGATGCTCCGACCGCGGCCACACCGCCGTCTCCCAGCTGCGTCCCGGCGAGATCGACTGGGACGCGATCTTCGGGGACGAGGGCGCCCGGTGGTTCCACACCGGCGGCATCTTCGCCGCCCTCTCGGAGACGACCCCCGCGGTCACCCGGGAGGCCATGACCGCGGCACGCAGGCACGGGACCCTCGTCTCCTACGACCTCAACTACCGCCCGTCGCTGTGGAAGGCCATCGGGGGGAGAGAACGGGCCCGCGAGGTCAACCGCGAGCTCGCCCCCCTCGTCGACGTCATGCTCGGCAACGAGGAGGACTTCACGGCCGCCCTGGGCTTCGAGGTCGAGGGGCTCGACGAGAACCTCTCCGCCCTCGACGTGGGCAACTTCCAGCGCATGATCGAGAAGGCGGTCGCCGCCTTCCCCAACTTCAAGGCGGTCGCCACCACCCTCCGCAACGCCCGCACGGCGTCGGTCAACGACTGGGGGGCGGTCCTCCACGTCGGCGGCGTCCTCTACCAGTCACGCCCGCTACGAGGGCCTGGAGATCTTCGACCGCGTCGGGGGCGGCGACTCCTTCGCCTCGGGGCTGATCTACGGCTTCCTGGCCGGGAAGGACCCCCAGTGGGCGGTCGACTGCGGGGCGGCCCACGGGGCCCTGGCCATGACCACGCCGGGCGACACCACCATGGCCCGCCTCTCCGAGGTGGAGCGGGTGATGCGCGGCGGATCGGCGCGGGTGGCGCGGTAGCCCGCCCCGAGCACCAGGGGCTCGAGGCCCCGAGGAGGAGCCGTGGACAAGGCAGAGGTACTCGAGCGCATCCGCTCCGTCGGGCTGATCCCCGTCATCCGGGCCCGCTCCGCCGACGAGGCGGCCCAGGTGGCCGACGCCATCCAGGCCGGCGGGGTGGGCATCCTCGAGATCACCATGACCGTCCCCGGGGCGGTCGAGGTGATCCGGGAGCTCGCGGGGCGCGGCGGCGACGCCCTGGTCGGCGCCGGCACCGTTCTCGACCCGGAAGCGGCCCGCGCCTGCATCGGACGCCGGCGCGCAGTTCGTCGTGAGCCCGTCGCTCGACCTCGACACCATCGCCGCCTGTCGCGAGGCGCGGGTGGCCGTGCTCCCCGGCGCCCTGACCCCCACCGAGGTGGTCACGGCCTGGAACGCCGGCGCCGACCTCGTCAAGGTCTTCCCCGCCGGGGCGGTGGGCGGACCCAGCTACATCAAGGCCCTGAAGGCCCCCCTCCCCCAGATCGACGTCGTGCCCACCGGGGGCGTCAACTTGAAGACGGCCGGGGACTTCATCCGGGCCGGGGCCTCCGCCCTCGGTGTCGGGGCCGACCTCGTCGACCTCGCCGCGGTGCGCCGCGGGGAGGCGTCCGCGGTCACCGAGCGCGCCCGGGAGTACGTCCGCATCGTCCGGGAGGCCCGCCAGGGGGCCTGACCGCCCCTTCCTTGACGTCTCCGGAGGCCGACGGCACAATCCTCTCTTGTGGCCGCGGCCATGGACCAGACGCTCGTTCTGAACGCGTCGTACGAGCCCCTGCGCGTCGTCTCCTGGCAGAAGGCGATCACCCTCCTCTTCAAGGGCAAGGTCGAGGTCCTCGCTCACTACGACCGGGAGATCCGCGGCGTGACCATCCGCGTGAAGCAGCCCTCGGTGCTGCGGCTGCTCCGCCACGTCCAGCTCAAGCGGGCGTACGCCGAGGTGCCCTTCACCCGGCCCAACGTCTACGCCCGCGACGACCACCGGTGCCAGTACTGCGGCCGCCGCTTCGCCCCCACCCAGCTGACCTTCGACCACGTGGTGCCGGTCGCCCGCGGCGGACGCAAGGACTGGAACAACATCGTGACCTGCTGCATCCCCTGCAACCGCCGCAAGGGGGACCGGCTCCCCGAGGAGGCCGACCTCGTTCTCCTCCGCAAGCCGCGTCGCCCCCCGGCCTTCGCGCACCTGACCCTCAGCCTCGGGCTCCGCCGGGCCCCCGAGAGCTGGCGGGACTACCTCTTCTGGGATCTCTCCTGGGACGAGAGCTGAGCCGACGCTAGGGTCGACCCATGAGCCTCCGCGGCGACCTGCAGACGATGGCCCTGCCCGACGTCCTGCAGTGGATCACCGCCGGCCGCAAGACCGGCACCCTGCACGTCGAGCGGGGCTCCCTCCAGAAGCGCATCATCGTCCGCGACGGCAACATCTTCTCGTCCTGGTCCAACGACCCGCGGGAGTCCCTCGGGCAGTTCCTCATCCGCCTCAACCTCGTCACCGAGGAGCAGCTCTTCAAGGCGCTCCTCGCCCAGGAGGAGCAGAACGACCTCCTGGGCTCCATCCTCCTCGCCGAGGGGATCCTCACCGAGTACGACCTCAAGCGCGCCCTCAAGGCCAAGGCCGAGGAGACGATCTACGACCTCTTTCTCTGGCCCGCCGGGCAGTTCGAGTTCCGCGAGGGCGAGGTCCCGGTGGACATCCGGGTCACCTACGAGACCCCGGTGACGCCGGTCATCCTCGAGGGCATCCGCCGTGTCGACGAGCGCGCGCGGATCGAGGAGGTCTTCCCCTCCTCCGCCACCACCTTCCGCGTCACCGGGGCGGAGGCCGGCCACCTCGCCGCGGTCGAGACCCGGATCCTGGACCTCGTCCGCGACGGGCGCACCATCACCGAGATGAGCCTGGAGATCCGGCGCTCCGAGTACGAGACCGCCGTCCTCCTCTACGATCTCCACTCCCGGGGCCTGGTGGAGGTCGACGAGACCCGGGCCGAGGCTCCCCCCGCCGACCCCGTCAGCGGCCATCCAGGCCCTCCTCGCTCTCGCCTACCAGCGCCTCCAGGAGAAGCGCTTCGACGCCGCGCGCCAGGCCTACGAGGACGTCCTGGCCCTCGACCGTCTGAACCAGAACGCCAAGAAGGGTCTGATCGCCACCCGGGAGGCCCGCCAGCGTCAGCGGAGCCGACAGAGCATCGACCCGACGAAGGTCCCGGTCCTCGCCGTCGACCTGGCCTCGCTCACCCGCGAGACCCTCGACCCCCAGGAGGGCTTCGTCCTCAGCCGGGTCAACGGCGAGTGGGACGTGCAGTCGATCCTGAAGCTCTGCCCCATGGGCGAGGAGGCGGCCCTGCTGATCTTCGGGCGCCTCCTGGAGCGGAAGATCGTCCGCCTGGAGTGAGCGCGGTGGCGGTCCCTCAGAGCTCCCGGCCGACCACCGGCGCGATCTGACGGAGCTCGCCCATCAAGGCGGCGAACATCCCGGGGGTGATCGACTGGGGGCCGTCGGAGAGCGCGGTGTCGGGGTCGTGGTGCACCTCCACGAGGAGACCGTCCGCCCCCACCGCGACCGCGCCGCGCGACATCGCCTTCACCTTGTCCCGCCGCCCGGTGCCGTGGGACGGGTCCACCAGGATGGGCAGGTGCGAGCGCGCCTTGACCGCCGGCACCACCGCGAGGTCGAGGGTGTTCCGGGAGAAGTCGGAGAACGTCCGTACCCCGCGCTCGCAGAGGATCACGTCGTAGTTCCCCTCGGCGAGGATGTACTCGGCCGACATCAGGAACTCCTCGAGGGTCGCGGCCAGGCCGCGCTTGAGGAGCACGGGCTTGCTCGCCTTGCCGCACCTCTTGAGGAGCGAGAAGTTCTGCATGTTCCGGGCCCCGATCTGGATCACGTCCGCGTACCGCTCGACGAGGTCCACCCCCTCCGGGTCCAGGACCTCGGTCACCACCGGCAGCCCCGTCTCCTCCCGGGCCGCGGCCAGGATCTTCAGCCCCTCCTCGCCGAGGCCCTGAAACGAGTACGGGCTCGTCCGCGGCTTGAAGGCACCGCCCCGCAGGAGACGCGCCCCCGCCTCCTTCACCCCCCGCGCCACCGTCAGGACCTGCTCGAGGGACTCCACCGCACAGGGCCCGGCCACGATCACCAGCTCCCTTCCCCCCGACCCGGACGTCGCCGATCTCGACCACCGTGTCCTCGGGCTTCACCTCGCGCGACACGAGCTTGTAGCCGTGGGTGACGGGAATGACCTCGAGGACCCCGGGGAGGCTCTCGAACACCGGCCGGTCCACCGCCCCCGGTTCCCGGTGACCCCGATGGCGGTGCGCTGGGCGCCGGGGATCGGGTGGGCCTTGAAGCCCCGGGCCTCGATGGCCCGCGACGACTCCCTGGATCTGCTCGGGCGTGGCGTCCTGCTTCATCACGATCAGCACGGGGCGGTCACCTCCAAACTCCCATCATAGCCCGCGAAGAACCGCCCCGGCCGGGGGGCCTCCGAGGCCGCGTGCTATGCTCCAGCGCCATGGATTCCACCACCAGGAAGGCCCCGACTCTGCTCCAGGCTCTCGTCCCCGTGGTCGTCCTGATCGGCCTCCTCGCCGCGTCGGTCTCTCTCTTCGGCGACGGCTCCTCCCAGGGCCCCAACCAGATCGCCCTGACGCTGTCCGCGGGGGTGGGAATCGTGATCGGCGTGCGCCTGGGCTACCCCTGGAGAGAGCTCGAGCGGGGCATCGTGCACGGCATCTCTCTCTCGATGGGCGCCATCCTCATCCTCCTGGTGGTCGGCGCCCTCATCGGCACCTGGATCCTCTCGGGCGTCGTCCCCACCATGATCTACTACGGCCTCAAGACGCTCAGCCCCGCCGTCTTCTACGCCGCCGCCTGCGTGATCTGTGCCTTCGTCTCCATCGCCACCGGCTCCTCCTGGACCACGGCCTCGACCATCGGCATCGCGCTGGTGGGCGTGGCCACCGCCCAGGACCTCAACCTGGGTCTCACCGCGGGAGCCATCATCTCGGGGGCGTACTTCGGCGACAAGATGTCGCCGCTGAGCGACACCACCAACCTCGCCCCCGCGGTGGCGGGGACGGAGCTGTTCGTCCACATCCGCCACATGATGTGGACGACGACGCCGTCCCTGGCCCTGGCCCTCGTCGGCTTCGCCGTCATCGGCTGGATGAGCCCGATCCCCGAGCAGGCCCGCGACCTCGACGTCATCCTCGCCGCCCTCGAGGACAGCTTCGTCATCGGGCCCCACCTGCTGCTGCCCGCGGCGCTCGTCCTGGTGCTCGTGTGGCGTCGCATGCCCGCCTTCCCCGCGCTCCTCATCGGCGCCCTGGTGGGGGCGGTCTTCGCCTTCCTCTTCCAACCTCGGGCCGTCCTCGCCTTCGTGGGAGAGACCGACCTGCCCCGCGTCGTGGCCCTGGTCAAGGGCTGCTGGACGGCGCTGTTCGCGGGCTTCACCTCCGACCTCGGGAAACCAGGCCCTGGACGAGCTGCTCTCCCGCGGGGGCATGGCCAACATGCTGAACACGGTGTGGCTCATCCTCTCCGCCATGATGTTCGGGGCGGTCCTGGAGACCACGAAGATGCTCGAGAGGCTGGCCGCGAGCGTCCTGTCGATGGTGAGCAGCACCGGCACGCTCATCGCGGCCACCCTGGCCTCGTCGGCGACGATGAACGTGATCGCCTCCGATCAGTACATCGCCATCGTGCTCCCGGGCCGGATGTTCCGGGCCGAGTACCGCCGGCGCCGCCTCCACCCCAAGAACCTGTCGCGGGCCCTCGAGGACGCGGGCACCCTGACCTCGCCCCTCGTCCCGTGGAACACCTGCGGGGCCTTCATGGCCGGGACTCTGGGCGTGCCCTCCTTCACGTACCTCCCCTACTGCTTCTTCAACCTCCTCAACCCCCTGGTGTCCGCGGTCTACGGCTTCACCGGCTTCACCATCGAGAAGCTCCCGGCGGGCGAGGGTGAAGAGGCGGAGGCGGCCTGATCCCCTGATCACCCGGGCCGTGCCTGAAGCCGGGCGCCCTGGGGGCTCGACCTCGGTGACGGGCTAGCCGCCCTCGGCCTCGGCCAGGGCGCGGCGGACGCGCTCCTTCTGTCCGGCGTCGTCGCGGGCGACATAGGCGTCGGCGTCGGTGCGCGCCCGGGCCAGGTCCTCGGGGTCGGCCCCCGCTCTCCAGGCCTCGAGCCCGGCCTCGATCGCGCGCACCCGGGCCTCGTCGGCGTGGCGGCTCCCGGGATGGGCCTCGACGAAGGCGCGCCACTCGTCCCGGTGCTCCCGCCAGGCGGCGGCGCCCGCCGGGCGGACGCGGACGAGCCGGGCAAAGACGCGGGAGTCCTCGGGGACGACCTTGTTCTCCCTCGCGGAGAAGCCCTCCTGCATATCGACGGCCTGGGCGCTGGCGGCCCGTCCCTTCGCGGGAGCGGCCACCGTGGGAGGAGAGGCCCCGAGCGTCCCCTCGGGCGCCGCGACGTCGTCCTTCGCCACCTGGCGCCGGAGGTCGGACGCGCCCACCGTCTCGTCTCGACCCGTCCCCTCCCCGGCCCGCCACGCGGCCTCCGCCTCCGCCTCGGGAGCGGAGGCCCACCGCCCGGGGGCGCCGCTCTCCCGGGCCCCCGGCGAAGGGCTCTCACCCCCGCTCGACGGGAACGGTGTCCGGGGGGCGGACGGGCCCACCCCGATCGGCTCGGGAGCGGGCGCGGTCGCCAGGGCGGGGCGGGGCTCGTCGGCGAGCTCCTCCCGCGGGCGCCGGGCTTCTGTCTCCCGCTTCGCCCGGACCTCCAGGTCGCGATCCCGCTCGTCCGTCTCCTTCGCCTCCAGGGCCAGCGACGGGGCGCTGCCCCGCGCCGCGTCCTCGGGGACCCGGACCGGCGCCGCCGTCGGCGGGGCCTCGTTGAGGCGGTCGAGGGTGAGGGGAGTCACCACCGCGAGGACGAGTGCCGCGGCCGCCGCCCACGTCCAGACCGGCACCCGCCAGCGGACCGGTCCCGGTGGGAGCGCCGCGGCGGCGTGGGGCGCGCTCTCGATCCGGGCCCGGACGCGCCCCGGCAGCGTCTCGAAGTAGCCGGCCGGCGCCTCCACCCGCACCGCGCGGGCGAGCGCGTCCACCCCTTCCATGTCCCCAAGCAGGGCCGCGCACTCCTCACAGGCGGCCAGGTGGGCCTCGACCTCCGCGCGCTCGGCGGGCTCGAGCTCGTCGTCGAGCCAGGCGGCCAGCCGCTCCCGCTCGTGGGCGGTCATGACCGCTCCTTGGCCCGCGGACGGGCGGCCGGGCCCAGGTAGGGTGCCACCGCCCTCGCCAGCTTCTCTCGCGCCCGGAAGAGCCGGCTCATCACCGTGCCCGCGCTCAGCCCCAGCGTCTCCGCGATCTCGGCATACGACATCTCCTCCACGGCCCGCAGGACGAAGACCGCCCGTTGCTCGGCGGGCAGGGTCTCGAGGGCCTCGTCGAGGACCTGCTGCGCCTCGCGGTCGAGGACGGCGTCGAGGGGGCTGCCCCGGGAGGCGCGGGTCTCCGCGTGGCCTTCGGGGAGCGGGTCCTCGCGCGAGCGGGGCGAGCGAACGTGGTTCACCGCCTGATTCGCGGCGATGCGGCAGATCCAGGGCCCGAAGGGCCGCCCCAGCTCGAAGCGGTCGAGAGACCGCCAGGCCTTCACGAAGGCCTCCTGGGCGACGTCGTCGGCGAGGGCATGCGAGCGCACGATCCGCAGGGCCACTCCGTAGACGCGCCGCTGGTAGCGCCGCACGACCTCCTCGAACGCCGGCAGGTCACCCTGCCGTGCCCGGGCCAGCAGGAACGTCTCGTCCCGGACTTCGGCGCTCATCGTGCGGCCCGGCACTCGATCGAAAGGCCCATCACCTCCCGCAATGATACGGCCAGACGGGCGGGCCTATTCCCCGAGGGACACGGGGACACCACCGACGGCTCCCCACCCGGTGGGGGGGAGCCCGGCAGGGGTGGTCCCCGTCTCCGCGGGGTGCGGACGGCTACTCGAGGACGCGGATCACGACCCGGCGGTTCTGGGAACGGCCCTCGCGGGTCGAGTTGTCGGCGGCCGGCTCCTCCTCGCCGTAGGAGATCACCTCCAGGCGGCTGAGCGCGATGCCGTGCGCCTTGGCCAGGTAGTCGCGGACGGCCATGGCCCGCTCCTCACCGAGGAGCATGTTGTAGGCGGCGTCGCCGGTCGAGTCGGTGTGCCCCTCGATCTCGAACCAGACGCCCGCGTTCTCCTGGACGTACGGCCCGATCTCGTCGTCGATGAGGGCCTTGGCCTCGTCGCTCAGCTCGGCCTTGTTGAACGGGAACTGCACCTTGTCGTTGGACACGGTCAGGGTGTAGACGAGCTTGCCCTTGGCCGCGCGCTCCGCCGCCGAGGCCTTGTCCATGGCCGCCGCGGCCGAGCCCTTCGCCTCGGCGATCCCGGACTGGGACTCGTCGTTGACCCGGGCGATCTCGACCTCGTTCTGGCGGACCCGCTCCTGGGTCTTCTCGACCTCGGCGGACACCGCATCGACCTTCTGGTTGACCTCTCCGACCTCGCGGTTCACGTAGGACTTCTTGGCGCAGCCGGCGAGGGCCACTCCCGCCGCCAGCAGCGGCACGATCATGAGTCTCACGAATCCACCTCCTCGTTGACTGTTTCGTGTGCGGACGCTCACGCCCGCCCGGCCGGTCTGGACGACGTCAATCGGGAACGTAGCCACTCCGGGTGCGCACGGTGACTCCCTTGCGGGTCGTGCGCACCTCCACACGGCGGAACCGGGCCGGACCCTCGGGGGGATCATAGCCCAGCCGGTACTGGTGCTTCAGCTCGACGGAGATGCGCTCGGCGGCCTTCCGGAGCCCGGCGTAGGTGCTGATGCGGAAGGCCGCGCCCCCGGACAGCGAGGCGTAGCGCTCGAGGGCCTCGCTGCCGACGACGGCGGCGGCCTTGTGCTTCTGGCCCACGTACCGATCGGACTCCGGGTCGTCGAGGGGGGAGACCGCGGTGATGGCGTAGATCGGGACGTCGAGGGCCCGGGAACGCGCGAGCACCTCGTCCGGCGTCTTCTCGCTGGAGGTGTCCACCCCGTCCGAGATCACCACCACCGCCCGGCGTCCCTCGCCGTGGCTGGCGATGTCGCGCGCGGCCTTGTCGAGGGCATCGTGCAGGGCGGTCGAGCCGAACGGGTCCACCGTGGCCAGTCCCGCCCGGATGGCGTCGCGGTCCCGGGTGAAGGCGACCACCCCCCAGTAGCGGCTGTCGAAGCCGGCCAGCGCCACCTCGTCCTCGTCGCTCAGGGCCTCCAGCACCCGCTCCGCGGCGAAGCGGACGCTGGCAATCTTGAGCTCCTCGTTCATGCTCCCACTCCCGTCCACCAGGAGCAGGACCCGCGCCGGCAGCTCCTGGCCGCCGTGGAAGCGGGAGATGGGCTGGAGACGGCCCTCCTCGAAGACGCGGAAGTCCTGGCGCCGCAAGTTGGTGACGGGTCGGCCTTTGCCGTCGACGGCGGTGGCCGAGAACACCACCAGGTTGCCCCGGGCGGGGAAGGACAGCACCTGCCCGGCCGCCAGGGCCGGGAGGGCGGCCAGCGCCACCGCACAGACGGTCTCTCTCAGCAGATCGATCTCCGCGTCTCGTCCAAAACACTTAAGTATCGGCCGGTGAAACCGGCACGATTGTGACCCCGATCACAAACCGTCAGGCATACCAACTCATTGATCTTAAACGACTTTAACGACAATCAGGGTGGCGTCGTCGCCCAGGGGAGCGCCCTCGACGAAGCGGGAGAGGTCCCCCATCAGCGCCTCCCCCATCTCCTTCGCCGGAAGCGCGCCGTGGGTCTCGAGGCCTCGCCGGAGCCGCTTCACCCCGTACTCCTCGTGGCCCCGCAGGGCCTCCGTGATCCCATCGCTGAAGAACAGGAAGGCGTCGCCGGGGGCGAGCTCGACCTTGATCTCGTCGTACTGGACGTTGTCGAAGGTCCCCAGGGGCAGGCCCGAGACCGTCAGGGGACTGGCCTGCCCGACCGCGCCGCGGTAGTGCAGCGGGTAGGGGAGGCCGGAGTTCGCCACCCGCGCCGAGCGGGCGGCGAAGTCGAACAGGGCGTAGGCCAGGGTGCAGTAGAGGCCCTCGATCCCGCGGCGGCGCAGGGTCCCGTTCACCCGCTCCAGCAGGTCGGCCGGCCCCTTGCGCTCGAAGGCCCGGCGCCTCACCGTCCCCGTGACGAAGGCGGCGTACAGGGCGGCCGGCGCCCCCTTTCCGGCCACGTCGCCGGCGGCGACGCCCAGGCGCCCCCGGCCCATGTCGTAGAAGTCGTACAGATCGCCCCCCAGCTCGCGGGCGGGGCGGAAGTGGGCCGACGCCTCCCAGCCGGCCCCGGACGGCAAGGCCTCCGGCAACAACGCCCGCTGGACGTCCTGGGCGATCCGCAGCTCGCGGCTCAGGCGCAGCTCGTTGCGGCGGATCTGCTCGTAGAGCTCCGCGTTCGCGATCGCCCCGGCGACCTGGCTCGCCAGCGGCATCAGCACCTTGACGTGGCGCTCGGTGAAGCGGTCGAGATCGGGCGACTCGAGGTCGAAGACCCCGACCACCTTGTCCTTGTGGACGAGGGGGATGGCCAGCTCCGAGCGCGTCTCCTCCACCAGGCTGACGTAGCGGGGGTCGGTCCCCACGTCGCCCACCCGCACCGGCTCCTTGCTGCGCACCGCCGCCCCGCAGAGACCCTCGCTCACCGGGAGCCGACTCCTCTCCTTGCCGGGACCGAAGTTCACGGCCTGCCGGAGGACCAGCTCCTGCCGGTCCTCGTCCAGGAGGAGGATCCCGAACATCTCGTAGTCGATCACCTTCTTCACGAGCTCGGCCACGCGTTGCAGGAGCTCGTCGAGATCGAGGATGGAGGCCGTCTCCCGGCCGATCTCGTACAGGGTGGCCAGCAGGCCCGCGTACCAGCGGGTCTCGCGGTAGAGCGTGGCGTTGTCGATGGCCACCGCGAGGTGCCCGGCGAGGATCCGGAGCGCGGTCCGGGCCCCCGGGGTGAAGGCGTCGGCGTCCGGGCCCTCGATGTTCACCACCCCCACCAGGTGATCCTGGTGGAGGAGGGGAATGGCCAGCTCCGCCACCACCCCCGGGAAGACGGGCACGTAGCGCGGGTCCTTCGAGACGTCCGGCACGAACACCGGCTCCCGCGAGATTGCCGCCGCCCCCGAGATCCCCTCGCCGACCTTCACCCGCCCCCGCACCGCCGTCTCCAGGTCGTAGCCCTCCACGTGGGCGGGGAGGAGGGAGGCGCTCTCGTCGGGCAGGAGGATCTCGAGGATCTGGTAGTCCACGATGCGCCGCACACACCGGGCGATGGTGGGAAAGAGCTCGTCGGGATCCAGGACGGCGTTGATCTCCCCGACGAGGCTCAGCACCTCGGCGAGGAGCGTTCCGGAAGGGGCGGGGTCGCCCCCCGGAGGGGACTCGTCAGGCACCCCGCATCCTAGCACGCCCCCCCACCCGGGCCCGGAGGCCGGTGTACACTGGGCGCCTCATGGGCGAAAGCGACCTGAGGCTGCCCCTCGAGATCGAGGACATCAAGGCCATCCTGCCCCACCGCCACCCGTTTCTCCTCGTGGACCGCGTCGTGGAGCTGGAGCCCGACAAGCGGGTGGTGGCGCTTAAGAACATCACCACCAACGAGCGCTACTTCATCGCCGGTCCCGGCGGCGTGCCCACCCTCCCCGCCTCGATCCTCACCGAGGCCATGGCCCAGGCGGGAGCGGTGCTCATCCTCTCCCGGCCCGAGAACCGCTCCCGGATCGTGTACTTCATGGGGATCGACCGCGTGCGCTATCGCCGGCCCGTCACCGCCGGCGACCAGGTGCGCCTGGAGGGAGAGGTCGTCCGCCTGCGCAGCAAGATGGGCACCCTCCAGGGCCAGGCCCTGGTGGACGGGAAGGTCGTGTGCGAGGGGCGGATGACGTTCGCCCTGGCCAGCCGGCCCGAGGCCCGCTGACGCCGGCCGGTCGCCGGTCTCTCGGCCGGACCCTCTCCCAGCTCGGGGTCTGCTCGCGCCGCGAGGCCGAACGCTGGATCGCCGCCGGCCGGGTCGAGGTCAACGGCCGTCTGGCGCTCTCGCCCCGCCCACCCCTCGACCCCGCCCGGTGCGGCCCCCCCGCCGAGGGCACCTGGCTCGAGATCGTCCTCACCGAAGGCCGCAAGCGCCAGATCCGCCGCATGTGCGCCGGTCTCGGCCACGACGTCCTCGAGCTCGTCCGCGTCCGCATCGGCGCCCTCGACCTCGGCGCCCTCCCCCCTGGCCACTGGCGCCTCCTTCCCCCCGCCGACACCGAACACCTCACCGAAGGGGTCAGGTCGTGAATGTTGAATCGTGTCCTCTGGAGAGGCCAGAATCAGGCCCGAATTCAACATTCACGACCTGACCCCTCAATAGTCGACGTAGGTCCACTGGCGTTTGAGATCGCGGCGGCGGGCGTTCGTCTCCAGACGCTCGGCCATCTCTCCCGGGGGTGGGCCACACTCCGCCAATAGCGCCGCGGCATGGCGCCACTGGAGCCAGGCCTTCCGACAGCGGCCGCCGCCGTCCCGGTAGACCACCGGGCCCGTGTACGGCCCCTCGTGACCCAGCGTCCGCTCCACGAACACCTCCGGTGCGGGCGTGTAGACCGCGGGCCAGCGCTCGAGAACCAGCCGCGCGGCCGGCGAGTGCTCGAGGAAGTCCGACGGGGCCAGGGGGCCTCCGCGCACCAGAACCGCCCCGGCCTGCGTCGCCACCGCCAGACCCAGGAGCCCCGCGGCGAGATGCCCGGGCCGCCGCGGGGCGGGCCCGCCCGTCTCCGCGGCCGCCACGAAGGCGAGAAGCGGGAGCATCCAGACCACGTAGCGGCTCGGACCGGACGTGTCGTTGTTCCAGTTGCTGTTGGCGGTGCAGGCGTACATGAGGAGCGGCAGGAGACCGAAGGTGAAGACGGCGGGGAGGGCGCGCCGCCCGGCAAGGGCCCCGAGTGCCCCCACCACGGCGAGAGCGAGCGTCACCGGGGCGTGGAGGAGAACGCCGAGGTCGGGGTCGAGGACGAGGTCGAAGGCGCGCGCGAAGGAGAGGCTCTGCGCCGCCTCGTTGGGGCGGACGGAGAGGTTGAAGACCCCGAACTGCCACTGGAAGAAGGCCGCCGGTCCGAGCGCCGGCAGGGCGGCCAGCGACGGTCTCGCGATCGCCCGGAGCCACACCCCGTGCGCCTTCGGCTTCCCCTTCAACCGCTCGGTGACGGCCAGGAGCCACAGGAGTCCCACCATCAGGAGGAGAGGCGGGTTCTGGATCGCGGCCAGGGCCGCCGCGAGCACCCCGAGCGTCCGGCGGCCGGAGACGGCGAGGCCCAGGGCCATCGCCACCAGCGCGAAGGAGAAGACCTCGGGGTGGGGCCAGAGGAGGAAGGCCAGCGCCGGGGAGAAGAGGAGGAGCCCGCCGAGGGCGAGGCGCCGGCCCGTGGGCCAGGGGCAGGCGTCCGACCGCCAGCAGCGCGAAGGCGAAGAGCACCGCGTTCGTGAGGGGCAGGGCCCGCAGCGGGTCGAGCCCGAGCGCCGCCAGGAGATGCCGGGCCGGCAGCCCCGACAGGGAGTAGCCCCAGAAGTGATAGCCGTAGAGCCGCCCGTCGCGGCCGCGATGATAGTGCGGCAGCACGCGGCCCTCGTCGAGGGAGCGTCCGGCATCCCGAAGCACCCGGCGCAGCGACGCCACGTCCTGCGGTTGCAGCTCCGGGGAGCCGTGCCGGGCGAAGGACTCCAGCATCAGCAGGTACTCGCCGGCGTCGCCGTGGGGCCGGGGGGGCAGGACGAGCGCGGCCAGGATCAGGAGGAGACCGGCCACCGCCGGCAGCAGGACGTCACGGGGCAGCGGTCGCACCGGACGTATGATAGCCCCCTCCCGAGGAGGGACCCATGATCCTCACGCTCGGCCTGCTCCTGGCCGCGACCGCCGTCCCCGACGCCGAGATCGCGTCGGCCACGAAGGCCGTCACTCCCGAGGTGGTGGCGCTGCGCCGCGACCTCCACGCCCACCCCGAGCTCAGCAACCGCGAGGAGCGCACCGGCCGTCTGGTGGCGGAGCGCCTGCGCGCCCTGGGTCTCGAGGTGCGTCATCCCGTGGCGAAGACCGGGGTGGTGGGGGTCCTCCGCGGCGGCCTCCCGGGCGGGGTCGTGGCCCTGAGGGCCGACATCGACGCCCTGCCGATCCAGGAGGAGGGCGACGCCCCGTACAAGAGCCAGGTCCCCGGCGTCATGCACGCGTGCGGTCACGACGCCCACACCGCGATCCTGCTCGGCGCGGCCGAGGTCCTCGCCGGCCTCCGCGACCGGCTTCCGGGCACCGTGGTCTTCCTCTTCCAGCCCGCGGAGGAGGGGGCCCCCGAAGGCGAGGAAGGGGGAGCGGCCCTCATGGTGAAGGAGGGCGCGCTCGACGATCCCCCGGTGGAGGCGGTCTTTGGTCTGCACGTCGGGGGCTGGGTGGAGACGGGACAGATGGGCTTCTCTCCCGGTCCCCTCTTCGCCTCGAGCGACACCTTCTCCATCACCGTCGAGGGCCGCACCGTCCACGGCGCCGAGCCCCACAAGGGCCTCGACCCCGTCCCGGTGGCGGCGGAGATGGTCCAGGCCCTGCAGCTCATCCTCACCCGGCAGATCGACGGCCGGCAGCCCCGCGTCCTCAGCATCGGGCGCATCCAGGGCGGGACCCGCTTCAACATCATCGCGGCCGAGGTCGTGATGGACGGCACCCTGCGCACCCACGACGCCGCGGTGCGCGCGCTGATCAAGGAGCGCATGGCCCGCACGGTGAAGGGCGTCGCCGAGGCCCACGGCACCACCGCCACCCTCCGATTCCTGGACGAGGGGAACCCGCCGACCGTGAACGACGCCGCCCTCGCCCGGCTGGTCCGCCCCGCCCTCGAGCGGGTCTTCGGCCCCGAGGGCGTCCTCGACGTCGAGCCCCTGATGGTGGCCGAGGACTTCCCGAGCTACGGCGAGAAGGCCCCCTACTTCTACTTCGAGCTCGGCACCCGCAACGACGCCAAGGGCATCGCCTCGGTCAACCACACCCCGAACTTCGACATCGACGAGGACGCGCTCCCCCTCGGCGTGCGCGCCCTGGCCACCCTGGCCTGGGAGTTCCTGGCCCGGGAGCGCTGACCGCCGGCGATCACGGGGATCCGCGCCTCGGCAGATTTCACCCCTCTTCGAAATCTGCCGAGGCAGATTTGCAGGCGCAGAAGCACTATCACTTCGATTGGACCGTCGTCCCGGGCGAACCCCAGCGCCTCGAGAACCTCGTGGCCGCCCACCTCCTGAAGTGGGTCCACTTCCAGCAGGACTCCGAGGGATTCGACCTCGAGCTGCGGTACTTCCGCGACCGGGACTACGCCGTCGCCCTGCCGCCGAGCTCCTGGTCCTGGTACTGGAGCTGGTAGAGCGTCCAGTACATGCCCCGCTTCGCCAGCAGCTCCTGGTGGGTGCCCCGCTCGCGGATGCGCCCCTTGTGCATCACCAGGATCTCGTCGACGTACTGCACCGTGGACAGGCGGTGGGCGATGACGATCGCGGTGCGTCCCCGGAAGAGCACCTTCAGGGCGTCCTGGATGAGCTGCTCGGTCTCGGTGTCCACCGACGAGGTGGCCTCGTCCAGGATCAGCACCCGCGGGTCGTGGGCCAGCGCCCGGGCGAAGGAGAGGAGCTGCTTCTGGCCCACGGACAGCGTGGCCCCGCGCTCGCGCACCTCCGACTCGTACCCTGCGGGCAGCGTCTCGATGAAGCGGTGGGCGTGGACCGCCTCCGCCGCCGCGCGGACCCGCTCGTCGGAGATGTCCGAGCCGAGGCGGATGTTGGAGGCGATGGTCCCGCTGGCCAGGTGGACGTCCTGCAGGACGAGGGCCGAGGAGGAGCGCAGCGCCTGCAGGTCGTAGTCCCGCACGTCGACCTCGTCGAGGGTGACCCGTCCCCTCTGCACGTCGTAGAAGCGCATGAGGAGGCTGATGATGGAGGTCTTGCCGGCGCCGGTGGCCCCCACCAGGGCCACGCTCCGGCCCGGCTCCACCGCGAAGTCGATGTCGCGCAGCACCCAGCCGGGATCGTCGTCGGGGAGCTCCTCCCCGCCCCCCGGCGTGCCCACGCGCCGCCGCCGCGCCGTACGAGAACCACACCCCCTCGAAGGCCACCCGCCCCTCGGCCGCGCGCGAGGGGCGCGCGCCCGGCGGGCTCTCCACACGCACCTCCGTGTCCAGGAGGCCGAAGATCCGCTCCGCCGCGGCCATGGCCGCCTGCAGGATGTTGAACTTCTCCGAGAGGTCGGAGATGGGACGCCAGAAGCGCTGCGAGTACTGGATGAAGGCCACCAGCGCCCCCAGCGTCAGCCCGCCCACCAGGACCTGCCCGCCCCCGTAGAGCAGGATCAGCGCCACCGCCAGCACCGCCAGGAACTCGATCGCCGGGTAGAAGACGGCGTAGTAGAAGATCGCGTCGAGGTTGGCCTCGTAGTGCTTCTGGTTGACCGCGGCGAAGGCGGCGCGGTTGCGCCCCTCCCGGCGGAACAGCTGCACCACGCTCATCCCCGAGAGGTTCTCCTGGAGGAAGGCGTTGATGCGGGCCACCCAGCGCCGCGTCGCCCGGAACGACCGCCGGGCGCCCCGGCGGAACCAGTTGGTGACCACGAAGAAGAGCGGGATCACCGAGAACGTCACCAGGGCCAGCCGCCAGTCGAGGGCGAGCATCACCCCCATGATCCCGAGCAGCGCGAAGAGGTCGCCGAAGACGGTGACGACCCCGGAGGTGAAGAGCTCGTTGATGGCGTCCACGTCGCTGGTGACGCGGGTCATGAGCCGACCCACCGGGTGGCGGTCGAAGTGCCCCACGTGCAGGCGCTGGAGGTGAGAGAAGAGCTGGCGTCGCACGTCCTGCATGATCCGCTGGCCCGTCATCTGCATGATGTAGGTCTGGCCGAAGCGGACCAGCCAGGCCGCGCCGAGGGCCAGGAGGTAGACGCCGGCCACGAGCGTCAGGCCGTTCGCGTCCCCCGCGGCGATGTAGCGGTCGATCGCGATCTTGGTCAGCCAGGGGCCGACGAGGTCGAGCCCCGCCATCACCACGATCAGGCCGAGGGCCGCCGCCGCCGCCGCGAGGTACGGCCGGAGGTAGGAGAGAAGCCTCTTGAAGAGCTGCCAGTCGTAGGTCTGGGGGGCGACGGGATCCTCGTCGACCGCGGTCTGCACGCTCACGCCGCGTCCCCGCTCTGCTCCATCTGCTCCTCGAGGAGCTGCCGCCGGTGGAGGTCGGCGTAGAAGCCGTCCAGGGCCACCAGCTCGTCGTGGGTGCCCCGCTCCGTGATGCGCCCGTCGCGCAGGACCACGATGAGGTCGGCGCCCTTGACGGTGGAGACGCGGTGCGAGACGAGGAAGGTGGTGCGCGTCCGCATCACCTCGCGCAGGCCCCTGCAGGATCCTCTCCTCGGTCTGGGTGTCGACCGCGGAGAGGGTGTCGTCGAGGACGAGGATGCGGGGGTCGACGGCCAGCGCGCGGGCGAGCGCCGCCCGCTGCTTCTGTCCCCCGGAGAGCGTGATCCCGCGCTCGCCCACCGGCGTCTCGAAGCCCTGCGGGAAGTCGCGGACGTCGTCGGCCAGCTGCGCCACCTCCGCCGCCCACTCCACGCGTCCCGCGTCGCCCCCGCGCAGGCCGAAGGCGATGTTCTCCCGCACGCTGTCGGAGAAGAGGAAGCTCTCCTGGGGCACGAAGCCCACCGCCCCGCGCAGCACCTCGAGGGGGAGACGCCGGGCGTCGTGCCCGTCCACGAGGAGCGTCCCCGCCGGCGCGTTCCAGAGGCGGGGGACGAGGCTCACCAGCGTGCTCTTGCCCGAGCCGGTGGGCCCCACCACCGCCACCGTGCTCCCGGCGGGCACCTCGAGGTCGATGTCGTGGAGGACGGGCGTCCCGTCGTAGCCGAAGGTGAGGCCGCGGAACTCCACCTTGCCCCGGATCTCGCTCACCTCGAGGGGATCCTCGTCGCGGATCTCCACCGGGGCATCGAGGATGGCGTTGATCCGACCCATCGAGGCCTCGCCCCGCTCGAAGAGGTTCACCACCCAGCCCAGGGCGATCATCGGCCAGTTGAGCATCACCAGGTAGGCCCCGAAGGCCACGAACTCACCCAGCGAGATCGTCCCCTGCACCACCATGCGCCCGCCGAGCCACAGGACGATCACCGCCCCGAGGCCCATGAAGAACTGGATGCCGGGCCAGAGAATTCCGGTGATGCGGACGAGACCCCGGCTCCGAAAGACGTACTCCTCGTTGACCGCCTCGAAGCGCGCCTCCTCGTGGCTCTCCTGGGCGTAGGCCCGCACCACCCGGGCCCCGGCGAGGTTCTCCTGCACGAGCGCGCTCATCTCCGCGAGCTGGGCCTGCACCTCCTCGAAGCGGTCGTGGACCTGGCGCCCGTAGTGGCGCACCAGCCACGAGACCAGGACGAGGGGAACGAGGGCCAGCCCGGTCAGGCGACGGGCTGATCAGCAGCATCAGCGTCACCGTCCCCGCGAAGGTGGCGATCGTGGTGGCGGTGTACATGATGCCGGGACCCGAGGACCGAGCGCACCGCCACCATGTCGTTCGAGGCCCGGCTCATCACCTCGCCGATGCGGTGGTCCTGGTAGTAGCGGGGGGCGAGACGGGTGAGGTGCTCGAACACCTCGTTGCGCAGCTCGTACTCCATCGTGCGGCTGGCCCCGATGAGGACGCGCCGCTGGAGGAAGCGGAAGACGCCCTCGAAGGACACGAGGCCCAGCAGCGCCCCCGCGTACAGCCACAGCTTCTGCCGCGTGATCTCGACGGTCAGGTCGTCCACCACGTGGCGCAGCACCCACGGGTTCGCCACCGAGGCGGCGGTGGTGAGGAGGAGACAGGCGATCCCGAGGACGAGCCGCCCCCGGTGGCGGCCCAGGTACGGCAGGAGCCGCCTCAGGTGGGGCAGCCTCATCAGGTCCGGTGTCCCGGGGGCCTCTTCGCGGAGGACCGAGCGGACTTGCGGGCGCGGTCGAGGGCCTGGCTCGCCCGCAGCAGCTTCGGCAGGTTGGCCTTCTCCCAGGCCAGCGCTTCCTGGTGCCGCGGGTAGCGCGCCTCGGCCTCCCGGAAGTGGCGGGTGTGGTAGACGGTTCGTCCCGCCCGGTCGGGCACGCCGCCCATGTGGTGGTGGAGCATCTCGTGGTAGACGACGCTCTCCAGGAAGTAGCGCGGCACGTCGGATCGGTCGAGCACCGGGTGGATGCGGATGAGGGCGAGCACGGGATCGTAGCTCCCGAAGGTCAGCCCCCCGCGCCGCGCCCGACCCACCCCCCGACCCCAGGTGATGGGGACGCTCAGCGCGCCCGCGAAGAAGCGTCTGGTTCAGATCCGCGTACACCGCGGTGAGGTCGTGGGCCCGACCCTCGGTCACGAGGGGCGGCATGGTCCGGGGCGTGCGGCGCACGCGGTGGAGGTTCGCGTTCATGAAGCGGCGCACCTCGCCGTCGGCGGCCCGCCCTCGCCGGCGCAGCTTCTTCCCGAGGGCGTGCACCACTCGGCCGGGGGCGTGGAGGAACATGCGGTGCAGCCGCAGCGTTCACCACGCCGGCCTCGCGTCGGAAGGAGAGGAGCACCGAGCGGTTGTCGGTGAGGACCAGGCGCAGCGGCTTGCCCGCCGCCTCCGCGAGCGCGGCCTCGAGCGACGACGGCTCCCACCGCGGGGCGTCGTCGAACGGAATCTCGAGCTGGCGACCAGTGGCCATGGGGGAACGGGGTGAGGATGGCGCAGCCTCGCCCGGTCGTCAAGCCGCGCCCTGTCCGATTCTCAGCCGACGGCGCGCCCCTCGCGGGGGAGCGTGACACCTTGCGGTCACCGCGAAGTCACATGGGCGGCGGCCGGGAAGATTTCCTAGGGCCGGGCGGACCCGCGGGGCACGTAGTACTGCGTTCCCTTCCCCATGCTGCGCACCTGCCGGAGCAGGTCGTCGAGATCCTCGCTGCTCGTCGCGAAGTCCACGTCGGTGGTGTTCACCACGAGGAGCGGCGTCGCGCCGTAGTGGAAGAAGTAGTGGTTGTAGGCGCGGTTCACCTCGCCGAGGTACTCCACGGAGAGCTGGCTCTCCTCCGGACGCCCGCGGCTCTTCACGCGCTTCATGAGCACGTCGGTGGGGGCCTGAAGGTAGATCACGAGGTCGGGTCGGGGAACGCCGTCCGCGAGGAGCGTGAAGAGCTTCTCGTAGATCATCAGCTCCGAGTCGTCGAGGTTCAGGTACGCGAACAGCCGGCTCTTCTCGAAGACGTAGTCGCACAGGGTCGCCTGCGCGAACAGCTGCCGCTGCACCAGCTCCTGCTGCTGCCGGTAGCGCATGAGCAGGAAGAACAGCTCCAGCTGGAAGGAGGCGCCGTCGTGGCCCTCGTAGAACGAGCGCAGGAAGGGGTTGGTGGCCCAGTCCTCGAGGACGGTGTTGGCGTCGAGCCTCTCCGCCAGCTTCTCCACCACCGTCGTCTTGCCCACCCCGATCGGGCCCTCGACCGCGATGAAGTGGGGCGGCATCAGACCGCGGCCTCCATCGGCGTCCAGGGGCGCACGGTGGAGGTGTCGGGGCAGCGCTCCCTGAGCTCGGCCACGCTCGAGTCGAGCACGGGGTGACGCAGGTCGGGCGCGAGCTCGTGCAGCGGCTCCAGCACGAAGCGTCGCTCGTGCAGGCGCGGATGGGGGATGGTCAGGCCCGCCCCCTCGTGCCGCTCCCCTCCGAAGAAGAGGATGTCCACGTCGACGAGGCGGGGCCCGTTCCTCTCCGCGCGCACCCGCCCCATCTCGCGCTCCGTCTCGAGGCAGGCCTCGAGCAGCGCCTCCGGGCCGAGGGCGGTCTCCGCGGCCACCACCGCGTTCAGGAACCAGCCCTGGGGCGGGCCCCCCACCGGCTCGGTCTGCCAGATGGAGCTGCGGCGCACGGTGCGGACCCCTCGTCCCTGGAGGCGACGCAGGGCCTCCTCGAGGGCGGCCTGCCGGTCGCCGAGGTTGGAGCCGAGGCCGAGGAAGACGGTCGTGAGCATCCCCCCCATTATCCACGCACCGGCCCCCGGGAGGGCGGAGCGGAGGTATGATCCAGTGCGCAGTAGCTCCGGTGGTCGCCCTGCATCCTGGGCGGGATCGCGGGGCGGCGGGAGCGGGAGGCGACGATGCCGATCGAGACCGTCTGCCAGATCTTCTACCGCTCGGTGGACGGCTACCGCAAGGCCGAGCACCTCAAGCACAGGACCGCCGAAGGCTGGAAGGGCATCAGCTCGGACGAGCTCCGGACCGCGGTGGAGGAGACCTCGATGGGCCTGCGCGCCCTCGGGGTCGAGAAGGACGACCGGGTGGCCATCCTCTCCGAGAACCGTCCGGAGTGGGCCATCGCCGACCTCGCCACCCTGTGCAACGCCTCCGTCGACGTGCCCGTCTACACCACGCTCACCGCCCCGCAGGTGGCGTACGTCCTGCGGGACAGCGGGGCCAAGGCCGCCTTCGTGTCGAGCCCGGTCATGGGCCTCAAGATCGACGAGATCCGCCCCCAGGTCCCGGAGCTGGGTCACGTCATCCGCTTCGATCCCGACCCGGTGCCGGGGACGATGACCCTGGAGGAGCTGCGGGAGAAGGGGCGCCAGGCCCTCCGCGCCGACAAGGACGCGGTCCGCCGCCGCGCCATCGAGGTGCGGGGTGGAGACCTCGCCACCCTCATCTACACCTCGGGCACCACCGGAAACCCCAAGGGGGTGATGCTCACCCACTCCAACCTCACCTCGAACGTGGTGGCGGCGGAGAAGGCCTTCCCCGTTCTGGGCATCGACGACGTCGCGCTGTCCTTCCTGCCTCTCTGCCACAGCTTCGAGCGCACGGCCGGGCACAACTTCATGCTCCACGCGGGGGCGACCATCGCCTACGCGGAGAGCGTGGAGAAGGTGCCGGAGAACATGCTGGAGGTCCGCCCCACCGTCATGTGCTCGGTCCCGAGGCTCTACGAGAAGATGTACGCGCGGATCAACGAGAAGGTGGCCGCCGACCCCCCGCTCCGCCAGAGGATCTTCCGCTGGGCGATCGGCGTGGGATCGAGGAGCTTCGCCCACGTGGTCGCGCGCACGAAGCCGGGGCTGCTGCTCCGCCTCCAGTCCGCCCTCGCCGACAAGCTGGTCTTCTCGAAGATCAAGGAGCGCACCGGGGGCCGGCTGAAGCTCTTCATCTCCGGCGGCGCCCCCCTGGCCCGGGAGATCGCCGAGTTCTTCGGGGCGGCGGGCCTCCTGGTGTGCGAGGGCTACGGCCTCACCGAGACCAGCCCCGTCATCACCTGCAACCGCCCCGACCGGGTCAAGCCCGGGACGGTGGGGCTCCCTCTCGACGGCGTGGAGGTGAAGATCGCCGACGACGGCGAGATCCTCACCCGCGGTCCCCACGTGATGAAGGGCTACTACAACCAGCCCGAGGCCACCGCCGAGGCCATCGACCCCGACGGCTGGTTCCACACCGGCGACATCGGCCACCTCGACCCCGACGGCTGCCTCGTCATCACCGACCGCAAGAAGGACATCATCGTCACCTCGGGGGGCAAGAACATCGCGCCCCAGCCCATCGAGAACCACCTCAAGACCAACCGCTACTTCGCCGAGGTCGTGATGGTCGGCGACGGGCGGAAGTTCCCGGCCGCCCTCGTGGTGCCGAACTTCGAGGTCCTGGAGGCCTGGGCGGCGAAGCGCGGCCTCTCCGCCACGGGCCGACAGGAGCTCGCCGCCCGGAGCGAGGTCCGGGAGCACTTCATGGGGCTCATCACCGAGCTCACCGCCGACCTCGCCCAGTTCGAGAAGATCAAGAGGATCACCGTTCTCCCCGCCGAGTTCTCTCAGGAGACGGGCGAGCTCACGCCCACCCTGAAGGTCAAGCGCCGGGTGATCGCGGAGAAGTACCGCGATCTGATCGACCGGATGTACGAGGAGGCCTGAGCGGGCTCCCCGCTCCCGAGCCGGCGATCCTGATGCGATCTCACCCCGGGTGCGCCCTGGCGCGACCCACTCCGCGCCGGAGGGTCCCCTGAACCGCCTCGCCGCCTCTCTCTACCTCGCGACCCTGGCGCTGCTCCCGTGGGGCGGGATCGTCCCCTTCCCCTGGCTCCACGCGAACGCGCAGTGGAGCGACGCGGTCTTCGCCCTCGCCGCCCTCGCCTGGGCGGTGGGCATCGCCGTCTCCCGCCGCTGGCCGCGTCTCCGCCCCGTCCACGCCGCCCTCGGCCTCTACCTGGGCTGGGCCGCGGTCTCCCTCCTCGCCGCCGACCCGCGGCCCGCCTCGGGCCCGGCCAAGCTCCTCGGCCTGGCCATGCTCGTCGCCCTCATGGTGGTCACCTCGGAGATGGCCCGGCGCGACGGGATGCCCCGCGCCATCGCCCTCACCGTGGCGGTGACCTCGCTCCTGACCGCCGCCGCCGCCGCCCTGGGCGTCGCCCTCTCGCTGGCCGGCCACATCACCCCGCTCGTGGGCACCTGCGGCGACCTCCTGCCCGGTCCCCTGGCCCGGGCCCAGGCCGGGTTCCCGCACCCGAACATGCTCGCGAGCTACTGCATCTTCGCCTCCGGGGTCGTGGCCTGGCCGCGCGCCGGCCTCTCGCGCCGCCTCCGCTGGGTCGTGCAGGCCGCGCTCACCGTCACCGTGCTGCTCACCTTCTCGCGCGCGATCCTGGGCTTCGCCCTCGCCGCCGCCGTCCGGGGCGCGGACACCGCGAAGCGCCGGACCCTCGTCAAGGCCCTGGCCGCGGTCCTCGTCGTCGCCATGGTCGGCCTCACCGTCGTCCACGTCACCTTCAGCCCCGCCCGCCCCTGGGCGCCCCAGCTCCGCTCCGGGCCCTCGCCCCGGCTGGAGGCGACCGCGACCTCGCTCGAGACCCTCGGCCTCCACCCCCTGCTCGGGACCGGCCCCGGCAGCCTGCCCGGGCGGAGCGGGGACGAGCCCTTCGACGCCCACCTCACCCCCCTCAACGTGGCCGCGACCCTGGGCCTCCCCGCCCTCCTCGGCCTCCTGCTCGTGCCCGTGGCCCTCTGGCGGGCGCGCCGCCGTCCCACCGACCGGGCCCTGTGGGGCGTGCTCGCGGGCCTCGCCCTCGACGGCCTGGCCCAGGACGTGGAGGACTTCCGCCACCTCTGGCTCGCCTTCGGCCTCGTCGACGCCGAGCGGGAGGAGGGCCCCCCGTCGTCCTGAGCACGACCGCCGGCCTGTGCTACGCTTCCGTCCCGATGCGGACCGTGCGCGGGGCCACCCTCCTTCTCGCCCTCCTTGTCGCCAGCGCCTGCGGTGACCGTGCCTGCGGCGGTCGCGGGGGGCTCCCCCCGGAAGGCCTCCCGAAGGTGCAGCGGGGCGACGGCCGCACCTACCGCCTCCTCGACGAGGGAGCCTGGAAGGGCTACTACGACGAGGCCGGGCGCATCGCCATCATCGAGTACGACTCCAGCGGCGACGGCCGTCCCGACCACATCGCCCACTACGACGAGCAGCGCCACATCCGCCTCATCGAGATCGACGAGGACCACGACTCCTGGGTCGACCGCTGGGAGCACTACGACGAGGCCGGCGTCCTCGAGAAGGTGGGACGCGGACACCGGGAGAAGGGACGTGCCGACGAGTGGACCCGCCGCGATCCCGCGGGGCTCCCGGCGCGGATCGAGTACGACGACACCGGCGACGGCCAGGTGGACCGCGTCGAGATCTTCCGGGACGGCGTCGTGGCCCGCGTCGAGACCGACTCCAACGGGGACGGCCGGATCGACCGGTGGCAGTACTGGGGCGGAGGCCGCCTGGCGAGCGAGGAGCTCGACACCGACGGGGACGGCACGCCCGACCGCCGCCTCGTCTTCGGACCGGGGGGGCGCCTGCTGAGGGTCGAGCCCGTCGCGCCATGAGCGCGCGGGGCCCGCGCCCGCGCCGCGTGGGTCGAGCCCGTCGGCCGGTCCCCTCCCCGAACGGAAGCTCCCAGGACGCCGGAGGCGACGCCCTCCGCGTCGCCACCCTCGCCCTCCTGGCCGCCGGACCCTTCCTGGCCGGCGCCGTTCACGAGCCGGTCTTCGTCCCTCTCCTCGTCGGGTGCGCCCTCGTCGGGCTCGGCTCCCTGGCCCGGGCGCATCGCGCCGGTCCGCTCCCCTGTCCCGGCCCTCCCGGGGAGGCGTCTCCTCGCCGGCCTCCACCTCCTGGTCCTCGCCCAGCTCGTGCCCCTGCCCCCCGCCGTCCTGCGGCTGGTGAGCCCGGGCACCGTCGCCTTCCACGACGCCCGTCTCCTCCTGCCCCTCACCGCCTGGCGCCCCATCAGCGTGAGCCCGCCCGACACCCTGCGCGGCCTCGCCTTCCTCGCTGGCCTTCTCGCTGCTCTACGCGGCCGTCTTCCGCGAGTTCGCCTCGCCCCCCTGGCGCCGCCGGCTCGTGCTCACCGTGGTGGGGGTGGGGCTGGGCATCACCGTCGTCGCCCTCGTCCAGGCCGTCTCCCCGGAGCCGCGGAAGCTCTACGGTCTGTGGCAGCCCCGGTGGGACTGGGGCGTCTTCGGACCCTACGTCAGCCGCAACCACTTCGCGGGCTACGTGGCCATGGCCGCGGCGCTGGCCACCGGCGCCGCGCTCGGGGCCCTCGACCACCTGCGCCGGGCCTGGACCGGCCGCCGTCACGGGTGGCTCGCCCTGGGGGGCCGCGAGGGCAACGCCTTCATCCGGTGGGTGGCGGTGGTCATGGTCCTCGTGGCCGGCCTCTTCGCCTCGGCCTCCCGCGGGGGCGTCGCCGCCTTCGGGCTGAGCGCCCTCGTCCTTCCCTTCGCCTCGGGTCGACGCCGCACGACGGCGGTGGCGGTGGTCCTCCTCGCCGCCCTCGGTGTCGCCTGGGTCGGCGTCGGCGACATCGTGGCGGGGTTCGAGTCGCGCGGGCATCCAGGGCAGCCGCCTGGACCTGTGGGCGGACATGCTGCCGCTCGTCCCGCACTTCCCCGTCTTCGGCGTGGGGCTGAACGCCTTCTCCAGCGCCTATCCCCTCCTCTACCAGACCGTCTGGCGCACCGACTGGATCGGCGAGGCCCACAGCGACTACCTGCAGGTCCTCTTCGACCTCGGCCTCGTGGGCGTGGTCCTCGTGGGCGCGCTCCTCGTCCTCGTCTTCCGGTCCGCCTGGCGAGGGGCGGCCCGCGGCGGCCTCGAGCTCGGCGTCTTCGGCGCGCTCCTCGCCCTCGCCGTCCACAACCTGGTCGACTTCAACTGGCAGATCCCGGCCAACGCCGCGACCTGGGTGGCGCTGGCCGCGCTCGCCTTGAACGCGAGGCCTCGCGAAATGCCGTCTCTCGCGCCTTGAACCGCGTGGCCCGCGGCCCCTACAATGGCGCAGTCATAACGAGGCGCGGCCCGTCGTCTCCCTCGACGCTGCCGCGATGAACTGATGGCCGAGGCGAAACAGGCGTCCCTCACCGTCCTGGGCGGTCCCCTCGGGGGCCATCGGGTCGAGCTCCCCGACGACGGCGAGATCACGATCGGGTCGGGCGAGGACTGCACCTTCCGGCTCGACACGGCGGGGGTCGACCCCCTGCACGCGCGCGTCGTGCTCGAGGGGGGCCAGGCCACCGTCTTCTCGACGGGGGCCGAGCGCCCGCTCCACATCAACGACAACCCCCTGGGGGCCGAGAGCGCCGCCCTCCGCAACGGCGACATCCTCTGGCTCGGGACCCCGGGGGAAGACGACGTCGCCATGCTCCAGTGCATCCTCGCGCCGCGGCCCGCGGCCGCCCCGCCGCGGGCGCCCACGGTGGCCGAGCCGACACCGGACATCGAGACCCAGGCGCTCTGGATCGGCGCCGACGACGCGGCCCCGGCGGAGGAGGCGAGCCCGCCCGCCACCGAGGACGCGAGCCCCCCGGTCGCCGAAGAGCCGAGCGAGGACGAGCCGTTCCTCATGGACTTCGAGGGCTCGCCGGAGGAGAGCGGAATCGTCTCAACCGAGGCGGAGATCGTGTCGGACGACGATCTCGCCCCGGTCCACCTCGACGAGGGCGAGGACTCCATCGTCGTGGCGGAGGACGAGCTCTTCACCGACGTCCCCCCCACCGTGGTGCAGGCCCCCGACGACCTCGGCCCGCTGCCGGAAGGCGAGGTGCTCTCCGCCGAGCCCGTCGAGGAGGAGACCCCGATCCTCGTGGACGCGCCCCCGACGCCGGTCGAGCCGATCCCGGCCATGCCTCCCGTGCCGGAGACCCCGACGCCGCCCCGACGCACGGAGGCCCCGGCGGACCGGAGCGTTCCCTCGGCGTCCGCCCCGCGCCGCGAGCGCCCGGCGCCGCGCCGGAGGCCGACTCCGCCCCGGGACGCCCCGGAGGCCGCGGGCGAGGCGCCCCCCCGGAGTCCCGTCGTTCTGGCGCTGGCCGGCTTCGCCGGCGTCCTCGTCGTGGCCCTCCTGGGCTGGGCGGTCTGGCAGTTCGTCCTCGCGAAGCCCCAGCCGGCGCCCTCGCCGACACCGGTGGCCGCGGCCACGGTGGCGCCGCCGCCCGTCTCCACGGCACCCCCACCGGAGACGACACCCGCGCCGGAGGAGCCGGCCCTGGAGCCCACGCCCACTCCCGAACCCACGGCGGAGCCGGCTCCCACGCCCACTCCCGCCGCGGCGGCGCAGCCCACACCCACGCCGACACCCACGCCGACCCCGACCCCGACCCCGACTCCGGCACCCGCCGCCCGCGGCCGCGCCGGCGCCGCCCACCCCGGCCCAGCCCTCGGCGGCGGAGCAGCGCGCGCAGCAGAACGCGGCCCGCGTGCAGGAGCTCCTCGGGCAGGCGGACGCGGCCCTCGCCGCGCGCCAGTACGCCGCCGCCGTCGGCCACCTCGACGAGGCCCTGCGCCTCGACCCCAACAGCTCCCGCGCCCAGACCACCCGGGCCCGGGCGGTGGCGCTGCGGGACCTGGCCAACCGCCGCTTCGTGGGCGGCCGCACCCGGGTGCAGACGGAGAAGGCCCAGGAGGGCGGGCTCGCCGGCTTCGACACCGGGTCCACCGACCTCCGCAAGGCCCCCGACTTCCAGGGCCGCATCGAGTTCGAGATGAGCCCGGCTTCGGGGATCGAGGCCGGCGACCCCTGGACGCTCCGGATCTTCGTCGTCAACGACGGCGAGAAGTCCATCCGGGTCCAGGGCGTGGACGCGGTCACCGAGGTCAACGGCGCGGGGGGCGGCGGGGCCGTCGCGCCCCGCACGCGGGAGATCGCCCCTCAGCAGCGCCTGCTCGTGGGCGAGCACTCGGGCACGTGGGTCGAGGGCACGACCTCGTGGTCGACCCAGGTCACCGTCACCGCCAACAAGGGCGACAGCCTCCGCGCGACCGTCACCTGGCGGTAGACCCCTTCTCCGGACCCGGCAAGGATGCCAGGGGAGGAGTCCGCTCTACCGGAACGAGGTGAGCGGGGGGATCGGCGTCGGCACCGGCGTCGGGAGCGGGGTGGGGATCGGGATCGGCGACGGCGTGATGACCGGCGGCACCTCGCCCGGTCCTCCGGGACCGACGATGATGCCCCCCACGATGCCGGCGGCGGCGGCGCCCCCCACGATCAAGGCGACGGCGCCGACGGCGAGCCCGGCGCCCAGGGCCGCGAACCCCGCCGGGGTCACCGCCGCCCCGCTCGACGCCGAGAAGACCGTCACCGCGCCGGGGGGACCGTAGGCCGCGACCACCCGGTCCTCGCACTCGGACACGTCCTCCACGACGATCGCCTCGATCTCGCGGGTCTGGCTCTCCTCGAACTCGGCGGTGGTGGACTGCAGGTAGTAGGTGATGGGGCTGGCCGCGACCTGGGGCCGCGGCAGCTTGCCGTAGAAGAGCCCCGCGTCCTGCGTCATCTCGACGTAGTAGTACTGGTCGCTCACCGCGGCCTTGAAGTAGACCCGCGCCCGCGCCACCGACTGCACGGGGTCGATCTGGGCGTCGAGAAGGGGAAACTCCCCGGCCACGAAGCAGGTCACGGGCTCGAAGCGGATGTCGGCGCCGCTGCCGGTGGTCTCGGCGAAGACGGGCACACCCGGCTCCTGCGGCGCGCCGGAGGGGAAGTCGCTGGTGACGGTGCCGACGGGAGGCTCCTGCGGGGCGCCCGAGGTGGACGCCAGCTGGGGCAGCGCCGAGGGCACGGCCAGCAGCGCCACCTCCGCGCTCACGACCTGGCCCGCGACCACCGCCACCCGCACCGGCGCGGACCCCACGGTGAGGCCGGCCTGGCTCTCGGTCGTCACCGCGTACTGCCCGGGCGCGGCCGGGGTCTCGAAGGTCCCGTCCATGCCGGAGACGGCGCGCACCACCTCGCCCGACTCGAGCTCGATGAAGGCCACGGTGACCCCGGAGAGTGGCCGTCCGTCGAGGGCAACGCTGCCCCGGATCGTGCCGTCCACGGCCGCGACCGCCGCCACGGGTCCCATGGGCAGCGCGAGCAGCGCCGCCAGCGTCAGGGCGGCGGCGCGCCGCAGCGCCGCGAGGGTCGGGATCCGTCCCCGTCCTCGCGTCCCCGTCCTCTGATCCGTCCCTGCCCTTCTGAGCACGCTCGCCTCCTCAGGTCCGCCGCGCCGGCCGGCTGGGCCGGGTCACGGGCCGCCGCCTCTGCTGGTCGGCGGCCTCTCCGTAGCCCTTCCCCTCGGCGTAGTAGCTCCGATAGTACTCCCCGTAGTGCTGGGCGTAGTAGTAGGAGTTCCGCTGCAGGTTCACCTTGTTCAGGACGACACCGACGACCTTGCTCCCCACGTGCTGGATCTGCTCGATGGCCCGCTGGACCTGCGGCTTCGACGACGACTCCCCGGCCACCACCAGGACCACGCCCTCGACGGTGGGGAGGATGACGGAGGCGTCGGCCATGGCCAGGATGGGGGGCGTGTCGATCAGCACCCAGTCGAAGCGGGTCCGCACGGCCTCGATGATCTGCCGCATCATGGCCGAGCCCAGCAGCTCCGCCGGGTTCGGGGGGATGTAGCCGCACGGCAGCACCGAGAGCCCGTTGACGCGGGTCGAGCGGATGGCCTCCGACGCCGCCGCGGTGCCCACGATCATGTCGGACAGGCCGGGCGTCTTCGGGATGCGGGCGTGCTGGTGGAGCGTCGGCCGCCGCAGGTCGGCGTCCACGGCCAGGACCTTCGCCCCGTTGCGGGCCAGCGACTCGGCCAGGTGGGCCACGGTCGTGGTCTTGCCCTCCCCGGGCGAGGCGCTGCTGACCGCGACCGCGCGCCCCGTCGTCTCCGCGGAGGTGAAGAGCAGGTTCGTCCGCAGCACCCGGTAGGCGTCGGCCACGGCCTCGTTCGACCGCTTGCCCAGCAGCGCCGGCGCCGAGCCCTGGGCCGGGCGACCGTCCGCGCTCACCGTCACGTCTGGCACCATGCCCAGGAAGGGCACGCCGAGGTGGGTCTTCACCTCCTCGGGGGTCTTGAAGGTGTTGTCGAAGTTCTCGAAGAGGAGCGCCAGCCCCACGCCCATCACGAGCCCGAGCAGCAACGCGACCTGGTAGTTCTTGATCTTGTTCGGCTTCGCCGGCGCTCGCGGTGTCTCCGCCTCCTCCACGATGCGGATGTTCGTGGTCTTGAGCTTGCTCTCGAGACCGGTCTCCTTGGTCCGGGTCAGCAGCTCCTCGTAGATCTGGCGGTTCGAGTCCACCTCGCGCCGCAGCTCGCCGACCTGGATGGCCTTCCGGTTGACCCCCTGCGCCTCGCGCTTGGCCGCCTCCAGGTTGGCCTGCAGCCGCGACTCCCGCGAGAGGGCGGCCCGGTACTCGCTCTCCGCCACGCGGACCGCGTTGCCCCCCTCGTCGAACAGCTCCTGCTCGGTGAGGCGGATCTTCTGCAGGAGCCGCACCATCTCGGGGTGACGCTCGCCGAGCGTCTCGGCCAGCCGCGCCCGCTCCTCGCGGAGCGCGCTGAGCTCCGACCGCAGCGACTGCATCGTCTCGCCGCCCCTCGACACCGGGTGACGGGCCAGCTCCGCCGGCGACAGCGTCGCGACCTGCCGGTACTGGGTCTCCTTGGCGATGCGCTCGGTGCGGGCCTCGATCACCGCGGCGTTGAGGGAGTCGAGCCTCTGCTGGACGAGCCCCTCGCGCTCCTCCTGGTCGAGCAGCCCCTCGCTCTCCGAGTACTCCTGGAGCGCCCTCTCGGCCGCCTCCACCTTGGCCCGCTGCTCGTCCAGGCGCTCGGTCAGCCAGTCGGTGGCCTCCGTCGACGTGTTGAAGCGGAACTCCAGCGACTGCTCGATGTAGAGCTTGGCCAGGGCGTTGACCGCGTTCGCGGCCACCCGCGGGTCGTAGGCGTGGAAGCGCAGGTTCACGAGGCTGGTCCCGGGGATGGGGTCCACCTCGATCCGAGAGCGGAACGCCGCCACCGCGGGCGAGAGGGGGATGCCGTCCGTCCCCACCGTCGACCTTGGCGGGCGGCCAAAGAAGCGCTGCACCCGCTCCCACGGGCTCATCATGGGCCCGGTGGCGAGCTCGGGGTTCATCTGGAGCTGCAGCCGCTCGACCGCGCGCTCCGCCAGGGACTTCGACTTCAGGAGCTGATACTGCGTCTGGAAGTAGGCCGAGTTGCCCTCGACCAGGTCCACGAGCTCCTTGTTGGGCAGCACGTCCGGCGTCTCGCGGTCGATGAGGATCTGCGTGGTGGCCTGGTACACGGGCCGGGTCGTGTAGTTGTAGAGCACGGCCACGAGCAGGCACACGCGCCACGCAGGTGAGGATGATCCCCCGCCGCTTGTGCAGCTGCGCCAGATAACGCCGCGCGTCCTGGAGGACGGCCTGATCGGTCACCGACACTCCTCCCTCGAGGTCCGCGCCAGTGTACGGAAAAAACTCCACAAAATCAACGGGTTACACGTCAGCAGGTAAGGTAAGCTACTAAGCTCCAGCCCTGACCCACTATCTTGGGTCTGACGCGCGACACCACCACTAGATCTTGCGACTCGGTGGGTGTCATCCCGCGGAGCTCCGTCTCTCGAGCGCGCGACGAGGGATCGGCTGCCTGGCCCGACCGGCCGCCTAGAAGAACCGCTCCGGAACCTCGAGCCGGTCCTCCGGCTCCAGCACGTCCGTGGGCTTGACCTTCCGCTCGGTCTTCTTGCCGTCCTCGATGCGGATGACCTTCGTCCGCCCCTCGGACCCCCGGGCGCTCACCCCCCCGGCCAGCGTCAGCGCCTGGAGCACCGTCATCCCCGGCTCGTAGCGGAACGTGCCCGGCCGCGCCACCGCCCCCGTCACGTACACCTGCGCCGCGCGCGGCACGAAGATCGTGTCGCCGGACTGGAGCACCACGTCCATCCCCGGCCCGCCCACCTGAAGCTGGAGCAGGTTGACGCGCAGGACCTCGTTCGAGGGATCGATCGGAGGCAGCCCGGGGATCATGATCGGCGCCGGAGGGGCCACCTCCTCGGCGTCCGTCCTCGTCGTCTTCCGACGAGTCCGGCGCCTCCTCCGCGCTGGCCTCGGCGTCGTCGCTGGGAGGCGAGGCCGCATCCTCCACAGGAGGCCTCGTCCCCCGGCGCGGGCTCCGTCAGCAGCTGCGCCCGCGCTCCGGGCCGGATCACGATCACCTCGTGCCCCGCGTTCGGCGTGAGGGGGATGTCGCTCATGACGCCCCGCAGCGCCCGGTCGGCCTTGAGCGCGTAGTAGCCCTGCCGCTGCACCTCGCCGGCGACGTAGACCTTCTGGCTCCCGTACTCGGCGACCTGCACCCGCACCTGCGGCCGCCGCATGAACCGCCCTTCCACGAGGAGGGTCGTGAGCTTGCTGGCCAGGCTCTTGGTCGTGTACCCGGAGGCCTTCACCCGACCGACCTCCCAGTAGTTGATCATCCCCGCCGAGTCCACCACGAAGTTGTCCGTCATCTCCGGCCGGCTCACCACCTCGATCCGCAGCGTGTCCCCCGGCCCGACCTCGTACTCCTCAGCGAGGCCCACGCCCCCCAGCACCAACACCGCAACGATGGCGAGACAACCCCTCACACCCGCCATTCTAGCCCCGCCTCCCGTCATCCCGAGGACCCGTCGCTCGAGCTCGCGAGGATCCGCCGCCCCGTCCCTACCGCACCACCGGCTGCGGCGGGTCGTACGTCATCCTGAACCCCGCCAACAACCCCTGGATCCCAAACGTCTCGATGTTCGACCGCCGCTCCGTGTAGATCGCACTCACCCCCATCCGAACCCGCGACCGGAACTGATACCCCAGCTCCACCCCCGCCTCCCGCACCCGGTCGTCGCGATACGTCTCCACCGGCCCACCCCCCGGCGGCACGAGCACGATGTCCTCCGCGTTGTACTGGATCAGCCGGCCGAACAGGTACAGGTAGACGTTGCTCGCCAGCATCTTGTCGAAGAACACCGTCAACTGCTCGCGAGCAAGCGTCGGAGAGGCTCCCGTCGACGCGAACGCCGTGTAGTCCAGATCGTGCAGATAGATCGCGCCCAGCTTCGTCTTGGGCGACACGTTCAGCGTCGCATTGATGTCGGCGTACCAGATGCTGGTGTCGCCAGCGGAGTCCGCCTCCAGCCGGAACCATCGATACCCGCCCAGCGCCTGGCCGGAGATCGAGCGCGGAGGCGTCCGTCCTGAAACCCCCGTACCCGAGAGTCGATTGCCCGTCCCGCTCCGGCAGCCGCGGAAAGCGGTACCACGCGTGCTCCGCCACCTCCGACCAGCGACGTCTTGACCGAGAGACGCCCGACGCAGCTCACCTCCGGCCTCGTACCGCTTCTCGGTCAGGGTGTCGCCCAGGTTCGTTCCGAGGTACTCCTGGTCCTCCGTCTTCCGGTACCGCCGCCTGCCCGAGAAGCGACACGGCCCAGCGATCCCCCAGCCGTCGCGTGAGGCGAGCCTCCGTGCCCTCCGTATCCTGCTGGACGCGTGCATCCACCTCGAAGCTGGGCCGCGAGTACGTGCCCGACGTAGCGCTCCTCGAGGAGGAAGGAGGTCTTCACACCCTCCAGCTCCAGCGAGGCCGACCCGTACCAGTTCAGCCGCCGCTGCGACTCCGTCCGCGCGAACCACAGGTAGTTCAAGCCTCCGTCCAGGCGGAACCGGCTCTTCGTCGCCGAACGGCCGAACGACCTCCAGACCCGGCCCGCCGCTCGCCGTGAAGTCCACCTGCCGGTCGGTCGCGGTGTAGAAGACGTTCGTGTCGACACCGAGCGTCCCGATGTTGAGGTACGGCGTGAGGTACCAGCCGCCAGCGTGGATAAGGCCGGGTCGGCCGGCACGGGCCTCGTTCGTGGGCGCTGGCGCGGAGAGATCCGGGATCTGGGCCTGCCCTGGGGATGCCAATGAAGACAAGATGCACACGACCAGCGGCAGCCGCTCGATGAATCTCACTCCCCCCTCCGCGCTGACCAAGGATAGCAGGGGTCGCGGCCGCTAGCCCTGTCTCCACCTGGCCCTGGAGCCACGGGGGACCGGCGCGGCCCCCTAATCTCCAATCCTGCCCCCTCGCCACGCGATCGTCTGTGGCGTCATGACCGCGGCCCTGCATCTTCGTGTCCCCACGTACGCGTCATCTCGCGCCGAAAGGTTGTCATACTTGCGGCATTCATCTGGGGCGAGGAAGGCGCCCGACACCACAGTCCAAACGCTGCCACCGCAGCGTCGAGTCGTCCATTGCTTGCTGAGCCACGGAATGCTAACAGGCCTTCAAGACGAACAAACGGGTGAGCCCCCATTCTCCGTTCTCGCCACCAGGTGGGTCGGGCTCACCGCGCTCCTGGGAGCGGGCTTCTGCGCCCTTGCCTATCTGGCGGGCGAGGCCGGGAGTCTCCGGGGTGTCGCAGAAGAAGTAGGTTCCTTCCTGAGGATCCACTACGGAACGCAGGGACAACACTCCCGGATTGAAGCCGCACTGCTGCGACTCTTTCGATTGGGAGCGTTGTCCGGTGTCGGGCTCGTACTCGTGTCATGGCTCGTTGGCAGAGCGCTGCGTTGTTGGAGACCATCTCCTGCCCGACCGCCTTGGAAGGCCCACCCTCTCACGCTGTTGGATGTGCCTGTGCTGGTCGGACTCGCCGCTGTTGCCGCGATACTGAGACTGTCCGGGCTTGGTCAAAGCCTGTGGCTGGACGAGCTTGGCCAGTACTATGTCTTCGTCGAGCCCGGGTTGCCCGCCAACCTCCTTCCGCGCGTGGCATTGGGGCCGCAACCCTACTTCAATTGTCCGCTCTTCTGTCGGCTCACCTGCTTGGTTCGAGTGAGGTGGCATTGCGACTTCCTGTATTCCTCGCGGCAGTTGCCTCCATTCCCCTGCTCTATGCGGTCGTGGTCTGGACGAGCGAATCTCGAGCCGCCGCGCTCGTGGCAGCGGGACTTCTTCTCTTCCACTCCTACAACCTGTATTACTCCTGGCAAATGCGCGCCTACGGCATCGTGGGTCTCCTGGCCATCCTGTCTACGTATCTCTGGCTGCGCAGGCTCTACGGGCCCGCCTCGTTGACCGCCGTCGGGTACGTAGTCTGCGCGACGACACTCCTGTATGCGCATCTGTATAGCCTTGCCCTAATCATCGCGCACGCGGCGGTGCTGGTCGTGTCGCCTCTGGCGGCGCGAACCTCTGGCTCGTTTTCAGCCGTCCTCGGCGATGGCCGTGACGCGCGCCTTCAGGGCCGTCACGTGGGTGATTCTCCTTGGGGCGCTGCTCTATATACCCTACGCGCCCGTCCTTGCGATGCATCACCTGGATTCCCGTAGTATCCGACGTGGTGGGACCACTTTTCATCTCTCGTGGCTGCGCTCCCGCTCGCCGTTTCCTCCAAGGCCTCGGTCGGCACCGGGGCCCTCATCCTGCTGGCTGGTCTGTGCCTTGGCGCCTCCGCCGCACGTCCCAGGAGAGCCGTTACGGTGCCTCATGCAGCCGGAGCCGTGGCGCTCATCGTGCTCGCGTACGTGGCTACCGTAGCCGCCATGCCACCAGGGGGCTCGGGGTTCCTCGGACGCTATCTCTTTCCGGTAGTCCCGCTGGTCGCATGGATCGCCGGATCTCCGCTTGCTCGATGGGGCCGTGTTGGGGTGGGCACTCGCCTGACTGATCGTCGCCGGTCTGGCGGGCTATTTGGGCGCCACAATGATGGGGTACGCTTGGACATTCCAGCGGGTTCAGCCGCTCCGCGAAGCAGTTGCCCTAATACAGGCGCGATCCTGCCCTACCGCGGTGGTCGCAGCCAACTCGCTCGGTAAGACGTTTGTGCGCTACTACGATGAAGGGATTGTGCCGCTCAAAGGGTCGTCGCATTTTGTGTCGCTGTTGGGCAATGGCCGTGAGGTCTGGATACTGACCAGCTATGAAGGATTCACGAGTCCACTTTACAGCCAAGACGCAGCTACGCAACGGATGATTGAATCCAACATGCTCCTGGAAGAAAGGCTCGACGGCCACCACCCGGTTTCCGTTTGGCGTACGACCCAGCGGGACCAGACCTGCGCACAAGGGAGACCCTAGCTAGTGACCGCCTTCCCGAAACCGCAGTACGAAAGATCCACTCACCGGCCCGATCGGCAAACCAGGAACGCACGGGAAGACTCACCAGTATCCAGCACGTCACCGATCCTTTGGTCGTAGGAGGGGCGCAGACTCTTCTGGCAGACGGAGGACAGAATGAACTTGGCGGACCCGAGTTCGACACCCCTCTTGGGAAAGCCTTGCGCTCCACAGCCATGCAAAACGACATGAGACGGGCTTGGCGCCGATCAACGCCGATGCGCACACATTCATCGAAGGGCAACCCGAGATCGGGGCAGGCTGTGGGTTCGGGGCGCCCCGTCCCAATTGCCCACATCATCGAAACCCTTGGCATCGGCGGCGCTGAAGTTCAACTGACGGACGTTACCGCGCACCTCGACGCTCGGCGATTCCACTCCCGCGTCATCGTGCTCGATCACCCGTTGGCCCTCCAAGAACGGATCCAAGCGAGCGGTGTCGAGGTTGAAGCCATAGGCTTGTCGCCAAGAAAAAGCCCCGTCGCCTGCCTTGTTTCGCTGTGCAGCGCTCTCCGCCGATTCAGGCCGCGAATCGTGCATACTCACTTGCGTCTCGCGAATATCTTCGGTCGGAGTGCCAGCCTGGCTGTTGGTGTTCCCCATGTAGTCTCGACCCTTCACAATCCTGACTACACCTACGAATCCGAGCCATCGCTTGCCTTCCGCCTGGGGAGAGCGTTGGACCGATTCACTGGGAACCGAGCAGTGCAGTTGATCGCGGTCTCTAAGGCGGTTGGGGAGGACTACAGACGGCACATGGGGTGGGATCACATTCGGGTCATTCCGAACGGTGTCGATGTGTCACGTTTCAGTCCCGGGCCTCCGACGGAAGTCGTCAGCCTCTGGCCGGCGGCAACGGTCCGCTTGTTGACTCTGGGGCGGCTTCACCGACAGAAGGGGCACAGTGTACTCCTGGAGGCGATGGCTCAGCTCACTTACGGCGGCATTGATTCAGCCCTTGTAGTCGCTGGCGACGGTCCCCTACGTGAGGTTCTCGGCGCTCAGAGTCTCACGGCGGGCCTCGGCGGGCGTGTGAGATTCATTGGTCTCAGCAACCGCACAGTTGAGCTGCTTCGGTCGGCTCATGTCTTTGCGTTTCCGTCGCTCTATGAGGCTGTGGGCGTGGCGCTTCTTGAGGCCATGGCCTGTGGGTGCGCAGTTGTGGCCACCCGCGCCGGTGGTATCCCGGAGATCATCACCGACGGAGTGAACGGATTGCTCGTGCCCCCAGGAGATGCTCAAGCGCTGGCGAAGGCCTTGGCGAGAGTGGCGGGGGACACACAACTCCGGGAACAGCTGGGACGGAAGGCTCGTCTGCGCGCCGAGACGTTCCGCATCGAGGGGACCGTCGCGGCCCTGGAGCAGGTATACGAGGACATCCTGCAGAGCGCGAGTTCATGACCATCGGTCACCGTTGGCTGCTCTTCGCCATCGTGTCCTTTGCCTTTAGGGCGCCTCAAGCGCTGACGCCGGCGGTCCCGACGTCGGACGCAGCAGACTACCAACGCCTCGCCATCGCGTTGCGACAAGGAGTGGGCTTCGTGTCACCCAGCGGGGAGCCAACCGCCTTTCGTCCGCCTCTCTACCCCTTCTACTTGGCGGTTCTCGGTCCGACAAACCTGCACCTCCTTGCGCTGGCTGGAGCCGCCTTGGGAGCGCTGAGCTGTTGTTTGGCGGTTCTGTTGGGTCGTGCCTTTGGCCTGACGGAACTCCAATCATGGCTCGGCGGCGGGCTGCTAGCGATCGACCCAGTCCACCAGGTCATGGGATCTCGGTTACTGTCGGAGACTCTCTTTCAGCCGCTGCTGCTTGCAGGCATTCTCCTGGCCGTTTCCCGGCCGGCTCTGACGTGGGCGGGAAGTGCAGGGGCAATCATGGGTCTTGGGCTCCTGACTCGCGCAGCTGCGCTGCCAGCCGCTCTCTTCCTAGCGTTCTGGATCGGATTCCGGCAAGTCAACCGTGTGCGTGCGGTGAGCATGTACCTCTTCGCTCTGGGACTCGCTGTATCGCCGTGGCTTATCCGGAACTGGGTATCTCTGGGAGCTCCCGTCATGACCACACAAGGCGGGGTCACCCTCTACTCCAGCTACAACCCACCAGAGGGGCGGGTTCTTGGCGTCCTTGTGCAGGATGAGACGGTTCGTCGCGCCATGGCAAAGGGAGAAGTGGCCGGCAGCCGTGATCTAACTCGCGCAGCATGGCACGGCGCGTGGGAGGCGCCTGCCGACACCCTTCGCCTCGCTCTGCTGAAGATTGCCTTCTTCTGGGCACCGGTCGACTGGGAGGTCCTGCAGCCGTCGGGACGGGTTAGCCCAGTCTTCCTCTGGGTCCTTCCCCTTTGTCTCCTCGGGGTGTCGCGAGAGCCCGGGCGGTTCAAGTTTCTTCTTCTTCTGTTCGTTGCTCTGACTGCCTTCAGCGCTGTTGCGTACGGAAGCCCGCGGCTGCGACTTCCGTACGAGCCCCTTCTCTTCCTTCCAGCTGCTCGTGTTGCCACTTCGGCCCCGAAATCAGTCTCCCTATCATGGGCAGCAGCGTGCTTCGGATTGTACGCGGCTGGTCCAAGCGGCAAGGAGATGCTCGCAGCATTCGCGCGGGCGGCTGGATGGTGGTGAGGGTTCGAGTTCGCGTAGCCGACGGACCGCTGCACTTCAGGTCGATGAGCAACAGATGCTTCCGTCGGCCCAACTCGACCCTTGTGGCTCCGGCATGCAGAACTGGTTCGGACTCGGCAACCGCCAACGAGCACGGCCGCAAGGCAGACTGACAAAGTGCCCCTGGGTCGAGCAGCTCTGCTCCTCTTCGCGGTCGACACCCTTCTCGGACTCTTGGCTATCGTTGTCACTCCCTACCTCGTGTCAAGGCTGGGTCTTGCCGAGTACGGCATCCTTGCTGTTACCTCGATACTCGGTTCCCACCTCGCAGTATTCCAAATGGGTGTGGAACCGGCGGCCACGCGAGCCATAGCCGAAGCGCGCGGTGCTGATCGGCTCGACGATGCTAGCTCGCAACGTATGGCAGCGCTGTTCCTCGGCTCGGCAGCGGCCGTCGGTCTGGGGAGTGCCTACTACCTGATAGGTCGCCCTGCTTGGTCGCATTTCTTTCAGTCTGAGCCGAGGATCACGGAGCTGGCAATAGCCTCTCTTGGCGCCGCAGCCTTTCTGGTCGCTCTCGCACCTTTGATGTCTGCCGTCTCAGGCTGCTTGCAGGGTGACGAACGTTTCGGCAGCCTCGCCGCACTGCGCCTTTTCTACGGAGTCACTGTGGTCCTCGCCGCGGTTGTCGCAGTTACCGCGAACCGGAGCGTCGTTGGAGTGCTGCAGTTCCAGGCCGTCGCAGGGGGCTTGGTGCTTGCTATTGCCGCCGCGGGGACGGCGCGCGGCGGATCCACCGTAGGCTTCCGCCAGGCGGTTAAGGGCCTACTCTGGGTGGGGGTGCCGTTTGCCGGGGCCGGGCTACTTGCGACCTTCCTTGCCGACGGCGAGAAGGTGGTCCTCGCCACACTGCGCCCAGTTGAAGACGTCACCCTCTACACAGTACCGTACAACGCGGCAAGGCGCATAGCAATCCTCGGAGCGAGTGTGGCAGGGGTGCTCATGCCACGCATCGCAGCAACGGCGGCGCGGAACCAGCGCGAAGAGGCTGGACGTCTGGTGAGCAAGGCGGAGCAAGCCCTTGTCGCTGTCACAGGCCTTGTGGTGTTGCCAACCATCATGATGACTCCCGAGCTGCTCCGGTTGTGGCTCGGAGATCTCTTCGCCGAACGAGCCTCTCTCCCGACACGCATCGTCCTCTCAGGGCTCTTGGTGAACGTGTGTGTCAGACCCGCGAGCGCTACAATCCGCGCACGATCGCACCCTAACACTCTCTTGGGGATCTACGCTGTAGAGTTGCCGCTCTTCTTGCTGGCGACGATCGTGGCAACAAGTTCTTGGGGACTTGCTGGCACGGCGGCGGCATGGTCAGCGCGTGCGCTCGGGGATGCGTTGGTGCAACGAAGAATCGCGGCCCGCGCGCTCGGTGTGGCATTCGGCGGCGGCGGCGCCGTATGGGCTATCTGGACGCTCTCCGCCCTCGCAATCTTGACTTGTGAGTTGCTGCCCAGCGCGCTTGGCTGGGAGGCCAGGGTGGCCGTGTCCATGTGTTTCGTTGTTGGACTCGCGACGTGGCTTGCGTTCGGTGACCGTCGAAGGATGCTGTTCGAGGTCGCAGGATCACTCTTCCCCCGGACAGATCGAGAGGAGCCTCACAAATGAGCAGCCAACGTGCTGAACCCAACGCCCCCCGATGTGCGGTAGTGGGTTCGTGCCCGATCTGCGGTTGCAGGCGAGCCGAGAGCGCATTCAAGGGAATCGACCGCCTCCACGGGATCCCGGGTGAGTTCACATATCGCCGTTGCCAGTCTTGCGAGACGATCTACCAGGACCCGCGGGTCGTGCCAGAGGACTTGCCCTCCTGCTACCCCAGGACCTACTACACCCATTCGCCGTGCGAGGCGCCCGCATCTCATCCGCACCGGCGACGTTTGTCTGAACTGCGAGATTCTCTCAGACGTTCAATCAAGGCCGCTGTTTCCAGGGAGGGTGGCCGCCGGCCCCACACGATCCGACTGTTCTCGAGGAGCCGTTGGGTTCGCGAACGCGCTTTTGCCAATACGCTTGTCGATGAGCTCATTCCAAGAACCGAGTCTCCAGGTCGGGCGCTCGAAGTCGGGTGCGGGTCGGGCGCCCTGATGGCGTCTCTCAGGGCCGCGGGCTGGGAGATTGAGGGGGTCGAATGGGACCCGCATGCCGGGGCGGTTGCTGCCGCGCGAGGGACTGGCTCAGTTGCTATAGGCGACTTTCGCACCCTGGAGCTACCTGAAGCCACCTACCAGTTGGTCGTCCTGGATCACGTCCTTGAGCATATCGACAACCCCGCCACCGCCTTGCAGCGCATCGCGGCTCTTCTAGCTCCTGGCGGCAGGGCGGTCTTGAGGTATCCGAACCCCGTTTCACTGGGCAGCCGGGTCTTTGGCGACCGCTGGTTTCCATGGGACATACCACGTCACCTCGTACTTCCTCATCCAGCCTCCTTGGCCCATTTGGCGCGCAAGAAGACCGGACTGCATCTGGAATCTCAACGCTCGTCGGCGAGAACAGCTGTGAATGTGTTTGCGTATTCAAGGTCCTATGCGAGCGGACGTCCAGTGCACATTGGCGAGCCACACGCAAACTTCTCTGACCGTGTGCTCGGTCTAGTCGAGGGGTGTCTCGTCCAGCTGGGGTTCCAGTTGGGTGAAGAGCTGGTGATTGTGTTTCGCAAGGAGTGCGACGAGGAACCGATCCGTCGACGTTGGCGACAGGACGGCAGCGTCCGTCGTCGGACGGACGCGAAGGTCGATTGGATGGGATTCGCGGAGCGGAGGTGGATCAAGAGTTCCGTCTGGAAGTAGGAGAATGTTGCCAGCAGGCCCCGGTACTTCTCGAGGCATTCGGTGGCGCAAGCGCCTCAAGCACGCCCGGGACTCCTGCTCCGGAGGGCATTCAGGCCGTGTGGTCGCCCTTGGGCGTCGAGACTCAGGAGTGCCTTGGGGCCTCGCTGGCGTCGCCCGTGCTCAATCTCTTCCGGCACAGCCCAGGCAGCATCTCCTCTGCGCCCTGCCCGATCGCTCCCGGCAGGAGCTCCCGACGCCCCCTTCTGCGACAGCTTCGTTGGAAGGTCCGCTGAGCTACTGTCAAGTGTTGTGTATGAGACCCAATCAGGCGGCCTCCTTCCGAACGCCATCGACGAAGTTGACTCCTCGAATGACGTCCGCGATCAGGTGAGATCCGTTCAAAGCCCTCCATCTCTTCTGAGCCGTCAACGTGAGCTTGAACACCATCGTGAGGGACGCGACGCGGCTGCCCGCGCCCTTGGTCTTCCGCGTTCGCAATCGCACGGTCGCGAAGGTCGACTCGATGGGGTTCGTGGTGCGGATGTGAGTCCAGTGCTCTGCCGGGAAGTCGTAGAAGGTCAGCAGCACGTCCCGGTCCTTCTCGAGGCAAGCCGCGGCGGCGGGGTACTTGCCAACGAACGTCTCGAGGAACAGGTCGAAGGCCTTCTGGGCTTCGGCCTTGGTCTCGGCCATCCAGATGTCATGCAGCATCGACTTGGCCTTGGGCTGGATTGATTTCGGCATCTTGTTCAGCACGTTCGCGGTCTTGTGAACCCAGCACCGCTGCTCGCGGGCTGAGGAGTACGCCTTGCGCAGTGCCGCCCAGAAGCCCAGGCCGCCATCTCCAACGGCGAGCTCGGGAGCAATCTCCAGGCCCCGGGACCGCAAGCCCAGCAGCAGCTCCCGCCAGGACTGCTCGCTCTCCCGATAGCCGTCGCTCACCGCGATCAGCTCCTTCCGCCCCTCCGGGGTCGCCCCCATCAGCACCAGGATGCACTGACGGGCGTTCGCCTCGTCTTCGAGCCGGACGTTGAAGTACACCCCGTCGGCCCAGAGGTAGGCATACCGCTTGCCAGCCAGGGACCGCCTCGACCAATCCTTGTACTCCTGTTCCCACGTGGACTTCAGCCGCGTGATCGTCGTCGCCGACAGGCCCGGAGCATCGGAGCCCACGAGCGCCTTGAGGGCTTCGCTGAAGTCGCCCGTGCTCACCCCCTTTAGGTACAGCCAGGGCAGCAGCTCCTCCATCGACTTGGTACGCCGCAGATACCGCGGAAGGATCGACGACTCGAACTGCTCACGCTCCTCAGCCGAGCGGCGGTCCCGGACGCGTGGCTTCTTGACCGCCACGTCGCCAAGGCCCGTTTGGACCGTTCGCTCGGGAAGGTACCCGTTGCGGACCACCTGCTGGCGTCCCGCCTCATCCCGGAGGCCCTCTCGCGCGCGAAGGTAGTCGTTGACCTCCTCCTCGATCGCCCCGGCCAGGAGGTCCCGCGCCCCCTTCCGCAGAATCTCCGTCAGAACGTCCCGGGAAGAATCCGATGGAAACTCGACGACGTTGTCGCTACTCTGACCCATGGTGGCGTACTCCTCTGCCCCTGCCAGGGCGGTTTGGGTGCTTTCGAAACTCACACCCAGGGTACGCCGCCTTCTCAGACCTTCATACACAACTCTCGGTTATAGCCCAGGTCCGCTGAAGACCTGAGGGAAACATCGGCGACGTTGTAGCTACGCTGAGCCACGGTGGCGTACACCCTGCCCCTGCCATCGCGGTTTGGGTCCTGCTGACCCCACACCCGGGGTTCGTCAGCGTCTCACGCCATCATCCGCAACAACGCTCCGTCATAAACCGGCGGATCTCACCAAGGGACGACCCTATCAGCCAAGCTTCAGCTCGGGCGGGGAGGGCCGCACGTCGCGAAACACTGACAACCGACGTGCCCAGAGCAGGTGGTCCCCACGTTTCTGACTGACTTCGAATTGGTTGCGCTCGAGGATGGACACCAGATCGGCTTCCGAGCGCCCTGGCTGTTCGTGGGTCTCCATGACCACCCGGTCGATCTTTCTCCAGGTCTCGGGAAGCAGGCTGTCGAATACGCCGTATTCCGCCCCCTCGATGTCGATCTTCAGGAGGTCACAGCGGTCCGTCTGGCTCCTCTCGAAGACTTGGCTCAAAGTGATGGCCGGCACACTGAGCATTTCGAAATGAACCTTCGCTGCCGTGGGAGGCTGATGCGTCCTCGGTTCTGCGCCGGGTGACAAGCGCCAGACGGTCAGACTGACCTCGCTGCGACCCGGCCCTGTCACCGCCGCTTCGATCACCTGCACGTCTGCAAGGTGGTTCTGATCGACGTTCCTCCGCAGGACTTCCGCGTAGTAGGGCACCGGCTCGACCGCGACTACCCGAACGCCACGTGCCGCCGTGGCCACTTGACACGTATAGAAGCCCATGTTTGCGCCAATGTCGAACACCGTCCAGCCGGCCTTTGGGGCGAAGTCGGGCGTTGGCTGATAGCACTTCTGGAGGAATATCTCGGGGAACAGTGTCGTGAATCCACCATAGCCGCCCCTGACCGAGGCGATCCTCACCCCGTTCCGGAACTTCAGGACCGGCTGCTCCGAGATGAGTTCGCCGCGGGCCTCCCTTTTCATCCCATTCAGGAGCTCGGTTGCATTCTCCAGATGGGAGAAGGCACCCCAGCGGAGCCGCAGGCGGTCCCAGAATTGCCTCAATCTCCACAGTCCTCTCATTCAGGCCCTCTGTCGCCGCGGTTCCAATTAGAGACGATGAAGCTGGAGCCCGCCCTCTTCGACCGAGCTGACCAGCCATGAGGATCGAGTGCGCCGGGCTCTTGATGTTGGCCAGGGCCGTCAATCCACAGGACGAGTTCCATGTCGGCGTCGCTGCGGTTCATCATGAAGGCGTCTGATTCACACTGCCAAACACCGGGGCCCCGGGCACCTTCTTCCCGCGAAACGAACACAAGGCGCGTCCGATTCATCGCCTACCGGAGCGCAGCTCTTTCAACCAAGCCTTGCTCCGACCGCAGCCTTGATCTCGCTCAAAGTCTCTTCTACCAGGCGATCCCAACGGAAGCGCGCCGCATGGCCCGGACTCCGTTTCGCGAGCTGGTTCCGCAGGATCCGATCAGACAGCATGCGACGCATAGCCGCTGAAAGAGCCTCCACGTCTTCTCGAGGTACGAGCAACCCCGTCTCCTCGTGCGTGACCACCTCCGGGATTCCGCCGACACGGGATGCGATGACTGGAACGCCCATCGCCATGGCCTCGATCAGGACGATTCCGAAGAGCTCAGCGCGGGAGGGGAGGACCAGCGCGTAGGCAGCCCTCAGCTGCGTCCTGATCTCCTCTGGGGAGCAGTGACCCACGAAGTCGACCCTTGACCCTAGGCCAAGCTCTCCGGCGAGCTTCTTATACTCCCGTTCGTGGGGCCCCGTTCCCACCACGCGGAGCAGACAGTGCTCCGGAACGTTGGCCAAAGCCCGCAAGAGCACGTCGACGCCCTTCTGCGGATCGAGGCGCCCTACGAACAAGAAGGCGATCTCATCGTCGGAAAGCCCAGGCTGGAGGCCCTGGAACCAGTCCGCGGACACGCCGTTCGGGATGACCGCGATCCTGGAGCCGGGGTTCAGATAGCCACGTTCCAGCAGGGCACGCCGCCCGAACTCAGTTGCCGCGATCACGCGGTCAGCGGAGCGAAGCAGCTGCCTCTCTGCGTAGAACCACTGCATCCTGCGATAGTACGCGAGCCGATCCAGAGGGCGTCGCCACGGCGGTGGCCTGAGGGGCGGGGGGTCGTAGTGCTGGCTGTTCATCACCACCGCTAGAGATCGCGGACGGCCGACGGTCAGGCCGACCGCTTCGGCCACGGTTGTATAGAGGGCCTCCGGCCGGGCCCTTGCCTTCCACGTCCGAAACCAGAGGTGAAGGCGCAGGGTGTTGCTTGAGAACCGTGCGCTCTCTGGAACCCAATGGGTGCGGATCGGGAGTTCCGGAAGATCCCTCGGACATTCGCCGAGGCACACGAGGTCCACCTCGTGGCCGAGCGCGGCACAATGCGTTGCCAGCTCAAAACAGACCCACTGACCGCCCCCGGCGCGCGAATCCCAGGGGCTGATCCCGGGTGCGAACAGTAGTCTCACGGCGCCTTTCTCCCTTCTGTGGTCTGGCGGGTACAGGCCTCGTCGCCAGCATCGCTCTGGCCGGCGAGCCCCGAGACCGAGGGCCCGCCGAGGTGGTGGCGGACCCGGGTGTCCGCCCGCCGGACGTAGGCCGCTCCGCGTGCCAGCACACCGAGCGACGCCGCGATGCGCGCGCGGCAGTCGACTCGGCCGAGACGACGCCCTTCACGGTCTCCGCCCGGCAGGATGTCGCGGGCGGTCAGAAGCCCGAGAAGGAGCAACGAATCGATCGCGCTGACCAACTGGCTTACCGTTGCCGCAGTGGTCCCATGGACCTCCCTCCGTGTCTGCCATACCACCGCCGTCCAGAGCCTCCGCACCACCGCAAGCGCCGCGGGGTCGAGGCGATAGCTGACACCAACATGATGTGTGATCCTGGCGCTTGGGACTACGTACAGCCTTCGTCCGGCAGCCCGCAGCCGATCACACAGCCGATGTTCTTCGCCGAAGAGAAACGTGTTCTCGTCGAAGAATCGGCCTCCGAGAGCCTTCCGCGGGCAGACATACCCAGTTCCCCAGACCCACTCCGTAGGGACCGGCTCGGAGGGGGTCCGGACCCGTCGACGGGCAAAGCGGCGCCACGTGAGTGGCGCCGCAACCGCACCGTAGGACCCCCACGTTGCCTCCAGGGTTCCGTCCTGCGCGAAAGTCAACGGAGCGGCGAGGCCGGCCTCTCCGTGGCTATCGAGGAAGCCAACGAGGGCAGCCAAGCACCCCGGGCTGTACCTCGGCGTCCGGGTTCAATGTCATCACGTGACGGCCGCGGGCCAGCCGGAAACCGCTGTTGCTGGCGGCCGAGAACCCGGTGTTCTCAGAACCCTCGATGATCCTCACCTCCGGGAAGGCCCGCCGCACATCCGCGGCGTCCCACCCACGAGAGGCGTTGTCGACGACGATGACCTCCAACGTGCAATCAGCGCGGGCAGCACGAAGCGCCCAGAGGCAGTGGAGAAGTTGCTTCGGGGTGTTGTAGTTGACGATTATGATTGAGAGGTTGATATCGTGCATCATGGGCTTGCTGGCGGCGCTACGAACCATTGGACCGCCGACCCGAGGGTAGCATCGCGTGAAGGTCGCAGTCGACGCAGCTGGCGCCGCACAGCCGGAGACGGGAGTTGGAAGAGCGACGATAGAACTCCTCCTCGCTCTGAAGCGAGTGGCCCCCGATGTCGACATCACCGTCTTCGTGAACGCCGTACATCGCCCTTCTCTGCCCCCGTCAGTCCGGTGGGTGGGGCCTGTCGTGAACCCGCGGGTTCCTGCTCGGCTACTCCACGGCGTCTGGCGGCTGCTGAACTGGCCGCCGATCGAAACTTTCCTCGGTCCGGTGGATGTCTTCTACACCTCGGACTGGGTTCATCCACCGCAACGGAAGGGTGCGACGGTCAGCCCCGTCTTGGACGTCGGGGCACTTGTTCATCCGGAGTGGTACGCTCCTGAAGTTGTTGCCATCCATCGCCGTCGAAACAGGGCCATCTCCGAGCGCGCATCCGCCATCACTGCGATTTCTCACTTCACACGAAACGAGTTCCTCCACTTCTACCCGGGGGCGGCGAGCCGCGTCCACGTCGTTCCGTGTGGGGTCGCGGGCTGCTTCCGACCGGAAAGCCCAGCCTCCGCCGACGCCTGTCGTTCGCGGCTTAACCTTCCCGGTCGCTTCCTGCTCTACGTGGGAACGCGGGAACGTCGGAAGAACGCCCGCGGTCTAGTCGAGATATTCGCTCGTGTCCAAGCTCGTGTCCGTCCCGATCTCGGATTGGTGGTCGTGGGGATGCGCCCATGGGCAGAAGGCCGTGGCGTTCACGGCGTGGACGCCTGGAGCGGTCAAGCACTGGAGCAACGGGCCGGCGAACTGGGCGTCCAACGTTCCATCCGCGTCCTAGGTTCGGTACCCCTGCCCGATCTGATCGATCTCTACTCGGCTGCGGACGCGCTGGTGTTCCCGAGTCTCTATGAGGGCTTCGGCCTGCCGGCGCTCGAAGCCATGGCTTGTGGCCTGCCGGTTGCGGCCGCGGCACGGGGTGCACTTCCAGAGGTCGTGGCCGACGCGGGTCTCCTTGCTGATCCGGAAGACGTGGATGGGTTCGCTGCCCAGGTGATCCAGTTGCTGGAAGATGCAACGCTTCGTGAACTCCTTGTCGGGCCAAGGGCCTAGACCGAGCGCGGATGTTCACGTGGGACGCAGCAGCCCAGGCACTTCTAAGAGTGTTTCGGTCGGTGGCGCTCGAACATCCTCTCTGATCGGGCGAAGGCTCGCTACCAGTACCCGAGCCTCTTCCATCGCATCCCCACAAATCCGTCTGAACGCCCTTCTTCTTGCTCGCGAGTCCAGTCACGCCAGTGTGGGAACGAGTAGTTCTTCGTGGCGTTGGCGGGCCGCTCCCTCTCCGTTCTCCAGCGCTCCTCATCGACCTGGAGCCCCACTCGATCGAGTAACTCGCAGCGAAGTCGCGGATAGCTTTCCAGCAGGTCCTCTAGGCGCACCAGACCGTCCGTCTCGTTCCAGAGCCGCCCATTTCCAATGGCCCAGAGCCAACAAACTCGTTCGAAACGGCTCCAGTTCTCCCACTCCTCGGCTGCGGCATCGCCGGGTGCCGGGCGAAGATTGAAGTGTCTGATGGGAGATTCGGTGTAGTGCGGCATGCCCAATATGGATCGCACGACGTCGCGACCATCCCGAGAGAGATGCAGGACCAGAGCCTCCGGAAAGCACCTCTTCAGTGCGCTCGCATGAAAGCGAAGATTTGAGTTCGTCTCCCCGTAGATGGCAACATCACGCCTGTGGACCAAGGCGTACATTCGCTTCTTCCGAAACCCTGAGATGTAGCGCATCGCGGCTCGGGGACAACGGTGAGCGTGGAGGAGTGCGTCGAAGTCCTGGAGAATCGGCTCGTGAAAGACAGCCGCTCGCGGTGCCTGGCTCAGCATGCGAGAGAGGAACTGCGTCCCGGAGCGGCCAACCCCGGTGATGAAGAACACAGTCCGGGCCTTGAACCACCGGTCGACGGTTTGGCGTTGGAAAGCGATTTCGGTCAGGAACTGCCGAGGGAGCCCCCTGACTCCTCCGGAGTAGTCGCGCCACTCAGCAAAAGTCAGCACAGATCGGGATCTTACAACGGGACCCGAGACTTCGCCACGCTGCCTGCTTGCCAACGGCCAGCATAGCAGACCGACTCTCGGGCCACGACCGCGACCGTGTCGCAATTGCACCCCCAGGGCCACCTCGGTGAGGCGTTTGGCTCTGACCTGGTCTCCGTCTGCTCCATTCGGGTTGCTCTATCCGGGCAGGACAGCCCTCAAGAAGGATGAGACACTTCCGGCGTGTCCACGTTTTGGGTCCCTGGAACTTCAGCTGATATCCGCGATGCTTCCCGATCGTCAGAGGTCTACCCCGGCTGCCCCGGCGCGGCGCTCTATGTCTGCTACCTCGAGATCGGTGAACCTCTCGTTACCACTCAGGTCGTGGCGTATCTCGAGGGGTTGGCGCGCGAGGGCTTCACGATTCACCTCCTGACCTTCGAGAAGGCGCTTCCTTCGCCAGGCTTCGAGCAACTGATGCTGCGGCATCTGCGTCAACGAGGCATCACCTGGCACTATCTCCGATATCACAAGTGGCCAAGCCTACCGGCCACCCTCTACGACATCATTCGTGGAGCCCTTCACGCGACTCGCATCTGCCGACGACACGGCATTCACCTGCTGCATGGGCGGTCACACGTGGGAGCAGCCATCACGCACCTCGCCGCGCGGCGGCTCGGGCGCCCCTACATCTTCGATCTCCGAGGCTTGCTCGCGGATGAATACGTCGACGCCGGCCGCTGGCTTCAGAGCAGCACGAAGTACCGTCTCACGAAGAGGGCCGAGAAGTTCCTTCTGAACAACGCCGACGGCTTGGTGGTTCTGACGCGGGTTCTCCGCCGGGATCTCGTGCAGAAGCCCGACGTCGTCCGGCACGGTGCTTCGCTGGAGACCATCCCCTGTTGCGTCGACACCGCCGCCTACCGACTTGCCTCGCAGTTACGGGACCGGGAGCGCAAACGCCGAGGGTGGCACAACCGGAGGGTGTTGCTGTACGTCGGCAAGCTCGGAGGCTGGTATCTCGTTGATGAACTCGCTCGCTTGTTCGCCGAAGCCCTCAAGCACGACCGGCGCTCCTTCCTCGGTGTCTTGACACAGAGTGACTCCTATTCGCTTCGGGGGGCCCTGGAGGGCGCGGCGATTCCTCCCGATGCCTACTGCCTCGAAACCTCGGCCCCGGCCGACACTCCCACCATCGTTGCAGCGGCAGATGTCGGCCTTTCCCTCATTCGCTCTGGCCACTCCAAGCGGTCTTCCTCGCCCACGAAGGTCGGAGAATACCTGGCCGCCGGCCTGCCGGTCGTCAGCACGGCTCGGCATCGGCGACTGTGACACCATGCTTGCCGACGGCCGCCTCGGAGTCGTCCTCAAGAGCTTCGGATCCGAAGATGTACGCGATGCATTGATCCATTTGGAGGCCCTACTCGACGACCCCTCGACGGGTGAGAGATGTCGAGCCTATGCTGAGCGCGAACTCTCGCTCCGGGGGGGTTGGCATACCCGGATACGCTAGGCTGTATCGGAGACTGATCCCCCATTCAGGGCACGCAGGGCGATAGGATGGACAGGATCTCGATACTTGCGCTGGTGCCCTATCCTCTGGATACGACACCCAGTCAACGTTTTCGGATCGAGCAATGGGCACCGCAGCTCGATCGGGAGGGGGTTTCAGTCCATTTCTCGCCCTTCTTCGACGCTGCAGCGGCGACGGTTCTTCACTCGTCTGGGCACTTCTTCTCGAAGACGAAAGCCGTGTTTCGGGGATTCCGACGCCGCCTGGCTGACCTGTATTCCTGCCGGGACTACGACTTCATCCTCGTCCATCGGTCTGCCTTCATCGCTGGGCCCTCCTCATTCGACCTCAGCTTCCATCGCAGAGGGGTGCCCGTGATCTTCGACTTCGATGACGCCATCTATCTCTATAACAGTAGCGCGGGAAGCCCCGTCTTCGATCGGCTGAAGTGGCCGTCAAAGACCGTGGCTCTGGCTCGCCGGAGCGCCATCGTTATGACTGGCAGCCAGTATCTGTCAGCCTGGGCGGCCATTCACACAAAGAGAGTTGTCACGGTCCCGACCAGCATAGACACAAACCTGTACCGTCGTCCGCGCCGCAGCGCCTCGACCCAAGCCGTGGTGATCGGTTGGACCGGTAGCTCGACGTCGCTGCGTTACTTGGAGAGTGCCGCCTCTCTTCTCAGGGCTCTCGTTGAGAGACGGAAGATTGAGATCAGGGTCGTCTCAAACAGGTGCCCTCGTCTTCCCGGTCTTTCCGTGGATTGGCGCCCGTGGTCTGCCACCACCGAGATCGACGAGATCGCACAGTTCGACATCGGAATCAAGCCGCTGCCGGATGATCCCTGGAGCCGCGGCAAGTGCCCGATGAAGGAGCTCCAGTACATGGCTCTCGAGATCCCCGCTGTCTGTTCTGCGGTGGGAGCCACTCGGGAGGCCGTGGCTCACGGGGTAGAGCGGGTTTCTCGTGTCGAGCGAGGAGGACTGGCTGGAAGCCTTGACGCGTCTGATCGATTCGCCGGATCTTCGACAGAAGATGGGCCGTGCGGGGCGAGCCGCTGTCGAGCAGCGGTACTCGACGCCTGTCGCCGTACGGCGTTTCTTGGAGGCACTGACGCTGATCCCACACTCCGGCCACGGCGCCCGGCAACCCTAAGGGGAGAACACTTCATGAGCGCGGGCACTTTCACGGGGATGTGCCAGTTTGCCAGTCTATTGGGTCGGGGGCTAGGCTGAAAGGACTGGAAACAGCTCAGGAGAGGCATTTGAGCGAATCGTCCGAAGTGCGGCGGAAGGTGAAGAGACTGTTCTGGCTCGCTCTCGCACTTCGCGTTGTCATCGCTGTCGCCATCCACAGCTTCTTGCCACACAATACGTTCGCGCCCGACCAGATGACCTATCACGATTTCGGGCGGTTCATCGCCAAGAGCTGGGAATACGGCTACGGCAACACAGGGAACTGGGCGGAGCGAGCCGACCCCAAGGGCTACTACTACATCGTTGCCTCTCTCTACTACGTCTTCGGCCCCTACTCCCTCCTCCCGAAGCTCCTGAACGCCGTGGTGGGGGCACTGGCGATCCCGGTCGTGTTCGACCTGACCCACCGAATGGGCGGAAGCGTCGGCGGCGGCCCTGAGAGCCGCCTCCTACGCCAGTTGGTTCCCGTCGCTGGTCCTCTGGTCGGTCCTCAACATCCGAGACGTCTGGATCGTCCTCCTGATCCTGCTCATCTGCCGGGAGGCCCTCGTCCTCCAGAGCCGGCCGAACGCCTTCTCCCTGGTCCTGCTGGGGGGCGCCATCCTGGCGCTGGTGCAGTTCCGGGCCTATCGTCCTCTTCGCCGTCGCCGGCCCCGTGGTGGTCTCGTTCCTCGTGCAGCGCAGCCGCAACGTTGGCCGAAACCTCGTCATCGGGTCGCTGGCGGCATGCCGCGATGATCTATGCCGACCAAGTCGCGGGGGGAGAGAATCGGAAGGCACGGCTGATCGACCTCGAGGAGCTCAACGAGATCCGGTACTGGAACACCGTAGGGGCGGCCAGCCAGTTCGAGCAGGTCGACATCTCGACGCCCGGAAAGGCCTGCTGTATCTTCCGAAGGGCCTCGCGCTCTTCCTGCTGGCGCCCTTCCCCTGGCAGCTGGGAAGTATCCGGCAGATCCTGGCGCTTGCCGGAGACCCTGTTCTTCTACTGGCTGATACCGTGGATGCTCCGGGGCATACGCCACCTCGTGCGCCACCATCTCCGCACGTCTCTCATGGCGCTACTGATCACGGCGGGGCTGACCTTCGGGTACTCACTCGGCGAGGGCAACGCAGGGACCGCCTACCGACACCGGGCTCAGCTCCTGTGCTTCTTCCTGATCTTCGCCGCGGTGGGCCTGGAAGACGCCCGCCGTCGGGTCCGCACCGAAGCCCGGACCGTCTCCGCGCCTCCCGCGGACGGCCTGAGGACAGCGCCTCGGGGTCGAGCCGATCGGCGGCCGCCCGCGAGCGCCTTTCGTTGCGGATCCAGCCCGCGCCGTACACAGCGAGGCGGATGCCCCTCCGCCGGGCCTCGCGCCGTCTGGTCCAGCCGAGCCACACCCACGCCTCCGCGTCGGCCGGTCGGCGGCGCAGATGCTCTCGAGTACTCCGGAGGTCTCGCGAGCCCGAGAGGATCTCCGGGACTGACTCGCTTCGAGGGCGTTTGTTCGTGCCGGGATCTCGAGCCGCTGGCTAGCGAACGGCCAGGGCAGCGACGAGGAGCCCGACAGCGCGGCACCGCAGACCATGCCGGAACATCGGCCACCGTGCGATCCGACGGCCGGGAGCGCTCGACCGATGGCCGCCAGAAGAGCGAAGAGCAGGGCGTTCGATGGGATACGCAGGTTGAAGTCCACGAGGCTGTGGACACCGAGGGCGACCAGCCCAGCCGCCGCGCCCTGGACGGGCGATGCCCGCTCTCGCGGGTTGCCTCGCTTCGTAGGCCGTCGCAGATTGACCGAGCGAGCGCCACGATCGCAGCGCAGGCGAGCCCCAGTCCGATCAGGCCGGCCTCCGCCAGCAGCTCGAGGTAGTCGTTCTCGGCGTGTTCGATGCGGAGGTCCGCCGCTCCGGTCTTGAAGCGGGGAAGCGCGTCGACGAAGGCCCCGAGCCCGTGGCCGACGAGCGGGCTGGCTCGAGCCAAGCGGCAGGCTGTCCCGCCAGACCGATAGCCGGTAGGCGGTCGCGGCGTCGTTGCGACCCGTCTGTCAGTCGTTCGAGCCGCTCGCGAGCTCCGGGGAAGGATGAGCAAGACGGCGATCACGCTCACGGCGAGGACGCACCGCCGGCATGGCGCCGCGCACCCCATCGGAGCCCGGCTCTGTGTCCCGGACGATCGCATAGCCGCGAAGGCGACCACACCGGCGGCCAGGCTGAGAGCTCCTCCTCGCGAGAGCGAGACCAGGACGACAAGACACAGAATCGCGACCGCGCCGTAGGCCAGGACGACCGTCCCGCTCGCGGGCCTTCCATCCACCCGAGGATCCCGTTCGCTGCGGTTCCGCGGCTCTCTGCGCAGTCCGAGCCGCGAGTCCGAGCGCCAGGAGGGCGCTCATCTCGACGTAGCCCGCGAAGTGGTTCTTGCTGACGAAGGGGCCGAAGGGAGCGACAGTGGGGACGCTCAGCACACCGAAGAGCTTGTCACCGAAGGCGAGGCGCGCGACGAGCCCGTAGACCGCCACAACGAGCGCGGAGCCGACGACGATGGAGGCCGCACGGACCGCCCGCTGTCGGTCCCGGAGCGCCGGCATCGCCAGGGTGGCGAGCACGACGATGCCGAGGCCGAACGCCGACCGCGCTCCGCGTGGCCTCGGGCCAGATCGAGATGGGTCGCGGGCCCTCGCCGAGAACCTCAGCCGCTGCCGGAACCTCGGGGTGCCAGATGGCGGCCGACCCGGCGCCAGCAGGGCGTGGAGTCCGAGAGGTAGCGGGACGAGCTGGGCGAGGCCGAGGAGGAAGACGCCCGCGCGCCAGCGCGGCGGCGCGCCGGGATCTCGACCCCCTCGCCTACGTCGCAGGCGCATGAAGGACGATCCCAATGGCCGTGACGAGGCAGACGACGGTGATGAGCCAGCTGCGTCACAGGGTGCACGGAGCCAAAGGGCCAGGGGGAGAGGACAACGAGCGCCACGAGGACTCCGAGGGCGAAGCCGCGAGCCCGAGGGAGACGCCCTGGTCATCCATCGGACGAGGGTACGCCCGCAAGTGGTGCGACGCCAAGAGGGGACGCCCGTCGGCCTCCTCGTGACGACCGGGGGCGCCCGTTCCGGTGGCGGAGCGTGGCGAGCGATCGCGAGGCGAAGAGGCTATCCTCTTACGGCATGTGCGGGATCTGTGGGTACCTGTCGCGGCAGGGGCCAGCCTCGGCGGACGCTGTGGCCGCGATGGCGGGGACCCTCGTCCATCGTGGGCCCGGACGCCGAGGGGCAGCACGTCGACGGGCCGGTGGCGCTCGGCCATCGTCGGCTGTCGATCATCGACCTCTCGGAGGCGGCGCACGAGCCGATCTCGAACGAGGACGGCTCGCTGTGGCTCGTCTTCAACGGCGAGATCTACAACTTCCGCGAGCTGCGGAAGGGTCTCGAGGGGCGTCACCGTTTCCGGAGCCAGGGCGACGCCGAGGTCATCCTGCACCTGTACGAGGAGCAGGGCGACGAAGCGGTCAAGGCTCTCGACGGGATGTTCGCCTTCGCGCTCTGGGACGGCCGGAGGCGGCGCCTGCTCCTGGCCCGGGACCGGGCCGGGAAGAAGCCGCTCTTCTACCACGACGGGCCCGGGGCTTTCGCCTTCGCGTCGGAGGTGAAGGCGCTCCTCGCCCATCCCGACGTGCCGCACGAGCGCGACGAGCGCGGCGCTGCCGCTGTACCTGACCTACGGCTACGTGCCGACGCCCGGGACGTTCTACCGCGGAATCCGGTCGCTGCCGCCCGCGCACACCCTCGTGGTGACGGAGGCGGGAGTCGAGGCACCCCGGCCCTACTGGTCGGTGCGGTTCACCGATGGTCGGGTGCACGGACGATCGCGGAGGCCGAGGAGCGCTTCCGGACGCTGCTCGAGCAGGCCGTGGAGCGGCGACTCGTCGCCGACGTGCCGCTCGGCGCGTTTCTCTCCGGCGGGCTCGACTCCTCGGCGGTGGTGGCCTTCATGGCCCGGGCGGCGGCCGGGCGCGTGAAGACGTTCTGCATCGGCTTCGCGGGCGGCCGGGAGTACGACGAGCGCGAGCACGCTCGGGTGGTGGCCGAGCGCTTCGGGACCGAGCACACGGAGTTCGTGGTCGAGCCGAAGGCGCTCGAGCTCATCGACCGGCTGGTCTGGCACCACGACGGTCCCTTCGGCGACTCCTCGGCGATCCCGACGTATCTCCTCTCGGAGCTGACGCGAACGCCGGGTGACGGTGGCGCTCAACGGGGACGGCGGCGACGAGGTGTTCGCCGGATACCTGCGGCTCTACGGGGGGGCGCTCTCGGAGCGGCTTCCCCGGTGGGCCTTCGGCCTGGCGGCGGCGGGCGCTGGGCCTGCTGCCCGAGCCGCGGGATCGCCGGCACCCGCTCCGGTTCGCCAAGCGCTTCTTCGAGGCCGGGAGGCTGCCGCTCGTCGAGCGCTACCTGCGCTGGAACGCGCTACTTCACCGAGCGGGCTCGTCGGATCTGCTGCGGCCGGAGCTGCGCCCGCACGCCGAGCGCGAGCCGTGTGCTCGAGAGCTTCGCGCGCGAGCTCGAGGGGGACGGCAGCACGCTCGCGCGGCTGCTCCAGCTCAACTTCCAGACCTACCTCCTCGACGACCTCCTCGTGAAGATGGACCGGATGTCGATGGCCCACGGGCTCGAGGCGCGCTCGCCGTTCCTGGACACGGCGGTCGTGGAGTTCGGGGCGTCGCTGCCCGAACCGGCTGCGGATGCGCTTCGGCACGGGGAAGATCCTGCTGCGGCGGGCGATGAAGGGGATCCTGCCGGAGTCGATCCTGGCCCGGGGGAAGATGGGCTTCGGGGCGCCGCTCGGGGCGTGGTTCCGCGGGGAGCTGGACGGGCTGGTGCGGGAGCGGCTGCTCGGCCCGGCGAGCCCGATCTACGAGTACCTGCGGCCCGAGCCGGTGGCGGCGCTCGTGACGCGCCACGCGAGCGGCGGCGGCCGACCTGTCGCCGCAGATCTGGGCGCTGCTGACGCTGGAGAGCTGGCTGCGGCAGGAAGGGGAGTGGGGTGGAGCCTGATGACCCTGCGGCTGGTGAACTGGCGATCAGAAGAGCCGGGCCTGCCCGGTGTGCGGGAAGCGGCCGATCCCGGCGCGGTCTCTGGGTCGGCGCGGAGGCGCGGCCACCGCCTCGGCCTGGGGTGTCGAGACTCGACGTCGTCCGATGCCGATCGCTGTCATGCTGTCCATCAGCAGACCCACGCTGCTGCCCGAAGGAAACCCCTACTCGGACTTCGACCCCTCGGAGTACTTCGTCGGTCACGACCCCGCCCGGAAGGTGGAGCTGGCGAGCGTCTGGCTCGGGCGGCGGAAGCGATCGTCGGCGCAGCCCGGCCGCATGCTCGAGCTGGGCTGTGGCCGGGGCGAGCTGCTGTGCGGCGCGGCGCGGCGCGGCTGGGTCGTCGCGGGCGTGGACATGACGCCGGGGTTCGTCGCGGAGGCGCGCTCTGCGTTCGGCGTGGAGGTCGAGGAGGCGCCGGTCGAAACCTGCCAGTCTCTGGATCGAACCTGGGATGCGATCCTCCTGGCCGCCGTGCTGGAGCACGTCTACGAGCCGATGGCGCTGCTTCAAGTCGGATCGCGCTCGCTTTGCGCCCCGGAGGGGCGGTGTTCATCGACGTCCCGAACGAGTGCTCGCTCTACACTCGACTCGGGAACCTCTACTATGAGACTGCGAGGCCGGGACTGGGCGCTGAACCTGAGCCCCACCTTCGCGCCCTTTCACGTGGTCGGCTTCTGCCCGAAGAGCCTGCGCTACGCGCTTGGAGACGCTCGAGGTCTCGAAGTCGTCGCGATGGACCCCCTACGACCATGACGCTGCCGTCTGCGCGGTGGGCCGGCCTGGGTCTCGGCACGTGGCTGCAGCAACACGCCGTCTCGCGGAAGTCCTCAAGCTCGGAGGGATCCTGGGCCGAGGCGGCCGGGAATCATGTGCTGGGCCAGAAGACCGAACCAGCCCGGTGAGATCGAGGAAGTCGTGATGGCACGGGGTCCGAGCCGATGAGACGGCGCCGGCGCGTGCCGGCAGTGCGCAGTGGTGCTGGCGCTGGCCGCGGTGTTCGCGGAGGAGCCGGCGCGGTGGCTGGTGGCCGAGAGTCCGCCCGGGGCCGCCGACGTGGCGGTGGTGCTGGCCGGGGATCCGGACTACGAGCGGACGCGGACGGCGGCGCGGCTGTGGCACGAGGGGCAGGTGTCGCTGCTGATCATGACCGGGGGCGAGCCGGGCCCGGGCGACAGCGCGACGAGCCTGCGGGACACGGCGGTCGCGCTGGGCGTGCCCGCGGGGCGGATCCGGATGGAGGAGGTGTCGCGGAGCACGCGGGAGGCGATGGTGGCGGTGCGGCCGCTGCTGGAGCGGCTGGACGTGCGGCGGGTCGCGGTGGTCACGTCGCCGTACCACCAGCGGCGGGCGGGCTGGGCGGCGCGGCGGGCGTTGGGGGACGTCGAGGTCCTGGTCCGGCCGGCGCGGCCGTCGTTCTGGTCGCCGGAGGGGTGGTGGCGGGATTCGTTCTCGCGGCGGCTCGTGGTGAGGGAGTACGGGAAGCTCGTGTACTACGTGTTGCGGGGGTGGGCGTAGGGCGCGCTTCGGGATGACCCTTCGAACGACAAGCGTGGTTGTCGATTCACACGGGGTACCAGATCTAGCGGTGTGGGTGGGTGGCGAGCAGACATCGGGCTCGCGTGCATCGGGCCACTGACCGGGTCAAAGTCCTTCATTCACAGTGAGTTGAGTTTGACCGTCCGGCGGGGCGGATGCTACCCTCCGACGACCGGGCGCGGTGTGTCCGGACGAAAGGAGTTTGGCCTCGAGCGACGAGGGCGCCGGAGGAGTGCGGGTCGTGCGCGTGTTCTCCCGATTGAACATCGGGGGGCCGGCGGTGCACGTGATCCTGCTGAGCGCGGGGCTGCGTCCGCTGGGCTACGAGACGCGGCTCGCTGGTGGGGCGGGAGTCGCCGCGGGAGGGCAACATGCTCGCCCCTCGCGGCGGAGAAGAACGTGGTGTGTGAGCAGGTGGCCGGGCTCGGGCGGGAGATCGCGCCGCTGTCGGATCTGCGCGCGCTCGTGGGGCTGCAGCGTCTCTTCCGGGCGTGGCGGCCCACGATCGTCCACACCCACACCGCCAAGGCCGGGGCTTCTGGGCCGGCTCGCCGCCCGGGCCGCGCGGGTGCCGGTGGTCGTGCACACCTACCACGGGCACGTGCTGCGCGGGTACTTCTCGCCCGCGAAGACGGCCGTCGTTCCGCTGGCTGGAGACGCGCCTGGCCTCGGCCGCCGACGCGCTCGTCGCCGTGTCCGAGACGGTGAAGGCACGACCTGGTGGACCTGGGGGTGGCGCCGGCGGACAAGATCCGGGTGGTGCCGCTGGGGCTGGACCTCGACGCACCTCGCCGGTGACCTGCCGCGGGGCGTGCTGCGGGCGCGAGGCGGGGATCGGCGACGGACGCGCCGCTCGTGGGGATGGTGGGGCGCCTGGTGCCGATCAAGGACGCGCCCACGTTCCTGGAGGCGGCGCGGCGGGTGCGCGAGCGCCGGCCGGAGGCGCGCTTCGCCCTCGTGGGCGACGGCGAGGAGCGCCCGGCCCTCGAGGCCGAGTGCGCCGCGCCTGGAGATGAACGGGACGGTGACGGTTCTTCGGCTGGCGGCGCGACCTCGCCGCCGTCTACGGGGACCTCGACGTGGTGGTGAACGCCTCGCGCAACGAGGGCACGCCGGTGGCGCTCATCGAGGCGCTGGCCGCGGCTCGGCCGGTGGTGGCGACCCGCGTGGGGGGGACGCCGGACCTGCTGGCCGAGGGGGCCCACGGGCGCCTCGTCCCGCCCGGGGATCCCGGGGCCCTCGCCGAGGCGATCGTGGAGACGCTGGAACAGTCCGAGGCCGCGCGCCGTCGCGCGCAGGCCGGTCGGGAGTACGTGCTGAGACGCCACTCGGCGGCGCGGCTCGTCCGCGACGTGGACGCGCTGTACCGCGAGCTGCTGGCGGCGAAGAAGGCAGCCTGAAGAACTCTCCGTGACGACCGCTCTCCTGCCCCATCGGCGTCCTGGTCGCCGCGTTCGCGATCGCGTGCGGCCCTCGTCCCGGTGGCGGGCTGGATCGCCCGCCGCTACGGGGTGATGGACGCGCCCGGGCCCGCGGAAGGTCCACGAGACGCCCACGCCGCGCATCGGGGGCGTCGCGGTCTACGTGGCCTTCACCGTCGTCGTGCTCGCGGGCTACTTCGGGGTGCCGATCCTCTCGCGAGATCCCCTGGGTCCGGACGAACCTCGCCGCGCCCGGTGGCGATGCTGCAGGAGGCCTACCGCGTCGAGTCGAAGCTGGTGGCGCTGCTCGGGGGCGCGACGATCGTGTTCGGCGTGGGTCTTCTCGACGACGTCCTCGGCACGCGCTTCAAGGTCGGGTGGAAGATGGCCGGGCAGGTGCTGGCGGCGGTCGTCCTCGTCGCCGGCGGGATCCGCACCGACTTCCTGCCCTACGACTGCGCTGAACGTCGCTGGTGACCCTCGTCTGGGTGGTGGGCATCACCAACGCCTTCAACCTCCTCGACAACATGGACGGGCTCTCCGCGGGGGTGGCCCTCGTCGCCTCGCTCGTCCTGCTCCTGAACGCCTGGCTCCTCGGCGGGTTCTTCATGAGCCTCGTCTACGTGGCCCTCATCGGGAGCCTGCTCGGGTTCCTGGTCTACAACTGGCACCCGGCCTCGATCTTCCTCGGCGACAGCGGGAGCCTCTTCATCGGCTTCGTCCTCGCCTCGCTCACCCTCCTCCAGCGCTACGTCTCGCACGCGTCGAGCACGTACTTCCCGGTGCTGATGCCGGTCCTCGTCCTCGCCCTTCCCATCCTCGACACCGCCACCGTGACCTTCATCCGCATCCGCGAGCGGCGGCCCATCTACGTGGGCGACAGCCGGCACCTCTCGCACCGCCTCGTCTCGCTGGGGATGCGGCCGCCCCTGGCGGTCTTCACGATCTACCTCATCTCCCTGGGCCTCGGGCCTCGGCGCGGTGGGCCTCGCCCACGCGAGCCTCGTCCGACGCGGTCATCATCCTGCGTCCAGGCCCTCGCCGTGGTGGCGGTGGTGCTGATCCTGCTCTTCTACGAGCGGCGGGCGCGAGCCGCGGCGGGAGGCGCGGTGACGGTCGCTCCCCGCTGCTCCTCGCCGCCTTCGCCACGGTGCCGGTCGCCGGAGGTGCAGGCGGTGCGCTTCACCACCATCGACCACCGGGCCGCGCTGCGGGTGCTGGTCTCCGACGACATGCCCCCGGGGGAGATCGTGCGCGAGGGCGGAGGTGCTGATCCGCCTCCCCGGCGTGGCCCCGGAGAACTTCCCCCTGCCCGCGGTCGAGCGGCCCCTCGAGGGGCTCTGGGTCGAGCGCGAGGAGGGCGCCACCGTGCTGCGGGTGAACGTGGCCCCGGAGGTGCCGTTCGAGGCGAGCTACGAGCCGGGGATGGTGACCGTCGTCTTCGGCGAGCAAGCCCGACCCGGCCCGGCGCGGGCCGGTGACCCCGGAGCTGTACGCGCTCCTCTTCCCCTCCGGGGTCCTGGAGGTCGCCGAGGACGAAGGGGACGAGGAGGAGACCGCGTACGCAGAGGAGCGGGAGGGGCTCTACCTCGGTCGCATCCACCTGCAGCCCTACCTCACCGCGAGCTACGTGGACGCCGACGTGCAGGCCTTCGACAACCCCCAGCCCGCGCCCACGCGCTACCTGGAGGTGGTGCCGGGGGTGACGGCCACGTCGCCGCTGCTTCACCGGCCGTCTCGCCCTCGAGCTCGAGCCGCGGTTCCGCTTCTTCTCGGACATCCCGGAGGTGAACGAGACCGCGTTCTTCTCGGGGGTCCGCCTCGACTTCCCGCTGGGGGCCCGCACCCTCCTGCGCGTCGGCCACCGCTACGTCACCGCGCGATCCTGGAGACGACGGTGGTGGACCCGGGCAGCGAGTACTTCTTCGGCCTCGCGCCGCTACACGTTCAACAACACCACCGCCGGGGCCCGGATCACCACCGGCCCCAACCTCACCGTCGAGCTCGACGCCGGGTACCGGTGGAGCCGCTTCGACCAGCAGCGAGGTCGTGGGCTTCTTCGACTATGATGCCTTCAACGTGCGGGCGGGGCTGGGCTACGATGTGAGGAGCGACCTGAGGGCGATCGTGAGCTACGCCTACGACCGCATCCCGCAGCCGTCGGACCGGCCCCTCGCGGAGTCGACCGCCCACAACCTCCTCGGCACCCTGGCCGGGCAGATCACGCCCGCTCACCTCGGGCTCGGCGACGGTGGGCCTGCGCCGGCAGACGAACCCGCTGGCGAACCGAGAGCAGCTCGAGCTTCACCGGGCTCACCCTCGGGGGCAACCTGCGGCGCGAGCTGGGGCACTCGTCGCACCTCGGGCTCCAGTTCGTGCGGACGTCCACGCCCTCGGGCTACGCGGACAACGCCTACTACGTGAACAACTCCGTCACCGCCAGCCTCGACGTGCCCGTTCCCGCTGGGGCTCTGGGCCCGCGGCTCGGTGGGGTACCTCCGGAACCGCTACCCCAACGTCGACCCGTCGATCGGCGAGCCGCGCCGCGACGACATCTGGGCCTGGATGGTGGGCCTCGGGCGCCAGCTCGGGTGGCGGAGCTGGATCCGGGCCGACTACCGCCGGGAGAAGCGCGACTCGAACCTCCCCGGCTTCGACGTGACCAACGACGGCTTCCTCGTCCAGCTCGGCATCGGGCGGCTGGGGCCCGGGGTCGCTCGATGACGAGGACCGCCGCGCTCCTCGTCGCGCTCCTCGTGGCCGCGCCCGCGGGCCAGGATCCGCCCGCCCGACGCCCCGACCGCGCTCGAGCCGCTGCCGCCCTCCGAGGCGCCCCAGGAGGCGCGTCGAGCCCGCGCCCGGCGACGTCGTCGGCGACCGTGGCCGAGCGCGTCGAGTACCAGGTGGGCCCCGGGGACGTGCTCGAGGTCGAGGTCATCGGCAACGCCGATCTCTCGCGCCTGCCCACCGTCCAGACCAACGGGGCCATCCTCCTGCCCGCTCCTCGGCGAGGTGCAGGTGGCGGGGCTCACCGTGGCCGAGATCCAGCGCAAGGTCACGAACCTCCTGGAGAAGGACTACCTGGTGAATCCCCAGGTGGTGGTGAAGGTCTCCCAGTTCAACAGCCAGTACGTCTCGGTCGTGGGCGAGGTGAACAGCCCGGGCCGCAAGCCCCTGCGGGGCCGGACCCGTCTCATCGACGTGCTCGTGGAGGCGGGGGGCTTCACCCCCGCCGCCTCGGGCGAGGTCGTGATCACGCGCGTGGACGGCACCTTCCCGGGAGGGGAGCGGATCGCTCACCGTCCGCCTGGCCCGGGGGCACGCCCAGCGCCCAGGACCAGGTCAACCTCGAGCTGCCGCTCCGCAACGGCGACATCATCACCGCCTCGCGCGAAGTACTACGTGACGGTGGACGGCGAGGTGAACAAGCCCGGCCGCTACGCGGTCGAGAGCGACCTCACGGTGACCGGGGCGATCTCCCTCGCCGGCGGCCGGACGCGCTTCGGGGCCGACGACGTGAAGGTGCGGCGCAAGGACCCGGACACCGGCGAGGTGATGGTCATCAAGGTCGACCTCGACGACGTGCGCGACGGGAAGAAGCCCGACCTGGCGCTCCTGCCCAACGACGTCATCGACGTCCCCCGCCGGTTCTTCTGATGGCCGCCGCCCTTCCGCCCTCGCCGGTCGTGGAGCCGTCCTTCCCGGGCGACCGCGACATCGACGTCCGCTACTACGCGGGGCTCCTGCTGGCGTCACCGCGCGCTCCTCGTGGCCTGCGCGCTGGTGGGGCTGCTCCTCGGGCCTGGTGGTGGCCCTCATCCAGACCCCCGAGTACGAGGCGGGGGTGATGCTCCAGATCGACCCCCCCAGCCCCACCTTCATGACGGTGACCGACGCGCTCGTGGGCGCGGGGGGCTACTGGCAGAACACCGACTTCTACAACACCCAGTTCAAGGTGCTCCGCTCCAAGGGGCTGGGGGAGAAGGTGGTGGAGCGTCTCAAGCTCACCGACCGGGAGCCCTTCAAGTCGAGTCCCGACCCCGCCACGCTCTTCATGGGCCACGTGCGGGTCGCGCCCATCCCCGAGAGCCGCCTGGTGACGGTGACCGTGACCCACCGCGACCCGAAGGACGCGGCGCTGTGGGCCAACACCCTCGCCGACGTCTACATCGAGCAGTCCCTCGAGATGCGCGTCGAGGCCGCCCGCCAGGCCTACGACTGGCTGCAGGAGCGCCTCGGGGCCACGCAGGAGGAGATGCAGGAGGCCCAGGACCGGCTCTTCCGGAGCTACCAGACCCAGGACCTCTTCGTCCCCGAGGGCAGCGTCTCCGCGGTCTCCACCTCGATCGCCAAGCTCAACGAGGACTACGTCCAGGCCCAGGCCCGGCGGATCGAGATCGAGGCCGCGCTCAAGCAGGCCGGGGAGATGAAGGAGAGCGGACGAGGACCTCGACGCCCTGCCCCAGGTCGCCTCCGACGGGGCGGTGTCCGCCTTCAACGCCCAGCTGGCCGCCCTCGACGTGGAGCGGGGCCGCCTCGGGGAGAAGTTCAAGGAGGGCCACCCCGAGATGCAGAAGGTGCTGGCCCAGATCGACCAGCTCCGCAGGGCGAAGGCGGCCCGGGCCGGGCAGATCCTCGAGGCCCTCGAGGCCGAGTACACCCAGCTCCGGAAGCGCGAAGGCGAGCTGCAGGGCGGCCATCGACGCCCAGAAGGCCCAGGCCGCCAACCAGAGCCGCAAGGTGACCGAGCTCGAGGCGCTGCGCAAGGAGGCCGACTCCGCCAAGGGCCTCTACGAGGTGCTCCTCCAGAAGCTCAACGAGACCGACATCGCCGCCTCCATGCGCTCCACGACGGTCACCGTCGTCGACCAGGCGGGGATCCCCCAGTTCCCGACGCGCCCGCAGAAGAGGCGGGCGGCGCTGATCGGCATGCTCGTGGGCCTCCTCGGGGGGCTCGGCCTGGTCTTCGCCCGCGACTTCCTCTCCAACACCATCCGGGACGCCGAGGAGGTCGAGCGCTACCTGCACCTGGACCTCCTCGCCGCGGTGCCCCGCTACACCGACGAGACCTGGTCGCTGGCCACCGAGGCCTACCAGAGCCTGCGCACCGCTCTCATCTTCGCCCGCCGCGACGAGAAGGGGCAGGTGGTGCTGGTCACCGGGACCGCGCCCCAGGAGGGCAAGACCACCACGATCTTCAACCTCGCCCGGCTCCTGGCCGGCTCGGGGGAGAAGACGGTGGTGGTGGACTGCGACCTGCGCAGGGCGAACCTGCACCAGCGGCTCGGGATCGATCGCGAGCCGGGCCTCACCGACCACTTCACGAAGAAGACGCCGGTGGAGTCGCTCCTGAAGGCGACCTCCACGTCCGGAGCTCTTCGCCCTGACCGCGGGGGCCCTTCCCCCGAACCCCCCGGCGCTCCTGGCCCGCAAGTCCCTGGGGGAGCTCTTCGGCGCGCTCCGCGAGGAGTTCGACTGGGTGCTCGTCGACTCGCCGCCCCTCGCCTCGGTGACCGACGCGCTCTTCCTGGCCCGCCAGGCCGACCACGCCGTCCTCGTGGTCCAGCACAACAAGGTCGACAAGAAGCTCATCAAGCGCAGCGTGGCCGCCCTGAGGAAGGCCACGCCCCACCTGCTCGGCGCCATCCTCAACGTGGTCGACGTGCGGGCGGAGAGCTACCAGTACTACTACTACTCCCAGCGCGACGGGGAGAAGGGGCGCCGGGGCGCGCCCCCGCCCGAGGACTCGCCGGAGGCCCCGGCCCGGGCGTGACGGTGAGGGGGACGAGACCCGCGGGCGGGCGTTCCCGGGCGACCGCGCTCGCGCTCGGCGCCGCCCTCGTCCTCGTCGTCCCGGCCCCCGCCGCCGAGAAGTCCGCGGCCGGCATGACCGTGGCGAAGCTGGTCTGGGGCGACCGGCCGGTGGAGCGCGACGGTGGAGGGCGAGGAGGCCTGGGCGCGCCTGGGCGAGGGCGACCCGCTGCGCACCGGCGACCGCCTCCGCACGGGCTCGAACGGCGTCGCCCGCCTGGACTTCCCCTGGATGGCGGTGACGCTGGGTCCCGCGAGCATCCTGTCCGTCCCGGCGAGCGCGGTGCTCTCGACCGTCCTCGAGAAGGGGCGGGCGGAGTTCTCCGGCCCGGGGCACGACATCGTCAAGATCCGCGTGGGGAAGGGTGAGATCCGTGGGGGGGGACGGCTGGTCCTGTGGCGCGAGGGCGAGAGGACGGCGGCGGCGGCCCTCGACGGCGTCTTCCGCGTGAGCGGGGCGGGGAAGACGGCGGAGATCCAGGCGGGTCAGGGCACGTCGATGCGCGACGGCGAGGCCCCGGGCGCCCCGTCACCGCTGCCCGCCGCGCCCGGCGGGGCTCGTGCCCGGGGGCGACCCGGCCTACGTCCCCTCCGGGAAGACGGCCGAGCTGCACTGGACGCCGGGCGGGGTCGCGCACCACGTGGAGATCCTGGCCCTGCAGAGCGACGACGTGCTCCTGGCCCGCGACGTGGGCGCGCCGCCGCTGCGGATCGAGATCCCGTGGCTCGGGACCTACCGGTGGCGGGTCTCCGCCCGCGACGGCCGCGGGCTCGAGGGCCCGGCCTCGGCCGACGGCTACGTCTGCGTGGTGGAGCGGTAGCCTAGCCCTCGAAGCCGATCGGGAGGACGCCGCTTCCCGGCGGCAGCGGGGGGATGACCGGCGGTGGGGGGATGCCCTCCCCGCCGTCTCCGTCTCCGCCGGGCCCTCCGCCGGGCCCGGTCCCTCCGCCCCCTCCTTCGCCGCCGGGGCCCGACGCGGAGAGCTGGCTGATCAGCGTGCCGGGGGCGAGGATGTCGCCGCAGAGCTGCTCCTCCTCCTGCCCCTTGCGACGCTCGAGGAAGCGGCGGGCCTCCTCCGCCTGCTCGCGGGTGACGGGGCCCTCGGGCCCGAGCTCGAGGCCCAGGCGTTCCAGGGTGGCGACGTAGTCGGCGGGGCTGTCCTTCTTCTGCTCGAAGCGCATCCGGTCGATGACCGTGCCGGGTCCGAGGCTGGCCTCGAAGAGGTGGGTGCCCTTCGCGAAGCGTCCCGACAGCACGACCCGCCAGTGGGCCAGGGGGTCGGTCGACGGGCAGACGACGCTCTTGCGGCAGCCGTCGATCACCCAGCGCTGGCCGCCGCTCGCCAGGCCGAAGACGGCGAGCGTGTAGAGCCCGTCCTCGGGGATCTCGGCCATGAGCACGACCTGGGCGCCCTGCGGCCCGCCGCGGAAGCTGCCCTCGCTGGCCGGGTCCTCGGCCGCCTCGATGGCCTGGGAGCCCCCTTCGAGCTGGAGGTCGGCGCCACGGTACTCGAGGGGGGTGGCCGCCGGCGGAAGCTCGTGCTCCGCGTCGAGGGCCTGCAGCACGGTGACCGCCACGTCGCCGGTGGTGGCCAGCGCCGTGGGCTGCCAGCCGCCCGGGGGCTCGATGGGGTGCAGGCAGGGCGGGGCGAACTCGATGTGCTCGAGGGTCGCGCCCTCGGGGAGGAGCACCGAGGTGTCGTAGGCCCCGGGGTCGAGGTGGACGACCCCGGCGTCGATCCAGCCCATGACCGGCTCCGCGGGCACCAGGAACGACCCGATCACCCTGGCCTCGCCCACCGGGGCGACCTCGGCCTCGGCCGCGGAGGGCCCGGCCAGGTGGAGGCGCAGGCGGTAGTCGCCGCCGCGCGCCACCGCCACCGGGTAGACCGCCTCACCCACCACCCCCGTGGGGCGCACGACGCGGGTGTCGTCCTCGGTCACGACCTCGATCCCGGACCCGCGGATGTAGCGGTCGGCGCCCCAGGAGCGGCTGTCTCGCCCGGAGAGGGTGGCAAAGGCCAGCGACGCGGTCTCGGTGGCGGCGTCTTCCCCCAGGAGGTCCAGCCCGCGGAGGATCATGCGCGCCCACTCGGGCTGGCTCACCGCATCGCCGGGGGTGGAGTCGCCGTAGAGGGGAAGCAGGGCGAGGGTGGCCACGACCGCCCCCAGGATCCCTGTCCGAAGCGCCCTCCTGGCCCCTCTCCGCCTGCGTCGCCGGCTCATTGACAACCCCCCACAGCGAACCCTACGCTCGTCCGATGCCCGAGTCAAAGGCGGCCCGGGGCGTCCTCCGGGCCCTCGTGGCCGGGGGATCCCTGCCCGCCCTGCCGGCGGGCCTGTCGCCGGAGGATGTGGCCGAATCCGCGCGCCTCCAGGGCCTCTCCGGCCTCCTGCTGAAGGCCGCCGAGGCCGACCCCTCCTCGTGGGCCGGCCCCCTCGTCCCCGGTCTCGCCGCCGCGCGCCGCGGCGCCCTCGTGCGGGCGTTGCGGCAGGTGGCGCTGGCCCGGCGCGTGCTGGATCTTCTCGCGGCGGAGGGGATCCGGGCCCTGCCCCTCAAGGGCGCGCTCCTCTGCGAGACGGTCTACGACGTGGAGTCGGACCGGCCCATGTCCGACGTGGACGTCCTGGCCCTGGAGCGCTGGCCGGAGGCGGTGGCGGTCCTCCAGGACGCCGGCTTCACCGAGCTCGCGCGGGGGGACCACGCCTGGGCCTTCCGGGATCCCGCCTCCGAGACCCTGCTGGAGTTGCACCGCAGCGTGAGCTCGTGCCCCGGTCTCTTCCCCCTGGACCCCGACGCGGTCTGGGGACGCACGCGGCCGGGGCGGGGACAGCTTCCCCGCCTCCCCGCACCCGAGGACCTCCTTCTCCAGCTCGCGCTGCACGCCTCCTTCCAGCACGGGCTCGTGCTCTCCCTCGTCCAGTGGCTGGACTTCCGGCGCGTGCTCGAGCGCGAGGGGATCGATTCCGAGCGCCTGCTCGCCGCCGCGCGCGCCTCCCGGGCCGAGGCCCCGCTGGCGGCCGCGCTCCTGGTGGCGGAGGCGGTGGTGGCGGCGCCGCTCGTCCCGACCCTCCGCGAGACGCTGCGCGCCTGGCTCCCCCGCGGCCTCGACCGCCGGCTCGCGCCGCGGCAGAAGACCCCCCTGTCGTTCGTGCACCCCGAGCCGCCGGACCTCGCGCGCGTGCGCTGGGAGCTGCTGGCGGGACGCCGGGCGGAGCTGGTCTGGCGCACCCTCGTGCTGCCCGTGGCCCCGGGGGAGGCACAGACGGGCCCGGCCCGCGCCGCCGGGGCGCTGGCGAGGGCCGTGCGCCTGCTCCGCGCGCAGCGCGCGCGTCCGCGGGCGCCCGTCGCCTAGGAGACCTCTTTCTCGCGCAGGGCCAGGCCGAGGGCGCCGTTGACAGGCCTTCGTGGAGGGGGCTAGGCTCCACGCACCTCATGGCGAGCACCGTCGGTCGGGAAGAGAAACAGGTCCTGGCGGCCTACCTGGTGAGGCACGGCCTCAAGCGGAGCGCGCAGCGCGAGGCGATCCTCGAGGCGTTCCTCAAGGCGGGCCGGCACGTCTCGGTCGAAGAGCTGCTGGGCGTCGTCCGGAAGAAGCGGGCGGACGTCGGCCGCACCACCATCTACCGCTCCCTCAAGCTCTTCAAGGAGGCCGGCCTCGCCAGCGAGCTCGTCTACGGGGGCGAGGCACGCTTCGAGCCCCTGTGGAACCGCGATCACCACGACCACTTCATCTGCGGCACCTGCGGGGAGATCTTCGAGTTCAAGAGCCCCGAGATCGAGCGGATCCAGGAGACGATCGCCCGCGGCATCGGCTTCGTGATCGAGGGCCACCGGCACCACATCCTCGGGCGGTGCCGCAGGTGCGTGGCGAAGGCGGCCCGCGCCGGCACCCGCCGGGGCTAGGGTCGGGTTCCGTCACCGGAGTCGTGTCCACTTCATGGCGCGTGTCGCCTCGGGGGCTCGGCGTGCACCCCAGCTGCGGGCCCGCAAGCTTCGAAGTGAAGCAGGGTCCTCGCCGGGGTCCCCGCCCGCCGAGCCCCTTGGCCGCGCCGAGAGCCTTGTGTACTCGACTTCAGTGACAAGACACGACTAGGGTCTCCGTCCCCCGTGCCGGGGGCGCCGGGCCACCGTCGCTGTCTTTGCCCTCGCCCGCGCCGGGGAGGCCGACCGCCGCATACAATCGAGGCAGGATGAAGAACGCTCTGCGGACGGTGGCGCTGGTGGCGGTGGTGGTGGCGGTGGCCTTCGGCTACGTGCACCTCGCCGGGCAGAAGGGCTACGCGCTCAAGACGGGCGCGGAGGCGCCCGGCTTCCGGCTGCCGTCCCTGGCCGGCGAGGAGGTGGACCTCGCGTCCTACCGCGGCCAGGTGGTGGTGCTGAACTTCTGGGCCACCTGGTGCCCGCCCTGCGTGGCCGAGATGCCGTCGCTCGAGCGCCTGCACCGGGCCCTCGGGCCCGAGGGCCTCGCGGTGGTGACGGTCTCCACCGACGAGGACGAGGAGACGCTCCGGGAGTTCGTGACGCGCTACGGGCTGACCCTGCCCGTGCTCCTCGATCCCGGGGGGCGGACGGCCTCGAGCGCCTACCGCACGACCGGCTATCCCGAGACGTTCGTCATCGACCGCGCCGGTGTCCTCCTCCAGCACACCGTCGGCCCCGCCGAGTGGGACTCAGCGGAGGCGCTGGCCCACTTCCGGGGGCTCCTCGATCCCGTCACCGCCTTGCGTTGACGCCACCACCCGGGTCCTGGACATCTTCCGAATACACTCCTATTCTATTCGGATGACCACCACGATTCACCTGCCCCCGGAGCTCCTGAGGCGCGTGGACGAGCGCGCACGGGGCCTCAAGGTGAGCCGCAACCAGTACATCCGGCGAGCCCTGGAGCGCATGGTGCAGGAGGAGACGCGGTGGAGCGGCGACTTCCTGGACGCCCTCGATCGGGCGGCGGCGGACGAGGAGAGCCACGACGCCGTGGACGAGATGATGCGTGGCACCGCTCGCCGCAGCCGCAAGCGGCCACCACGGCTGTGAGCTTCCTCCTCGACACGAACACCGTCTCCTTTCTCATGAAGGGCGACGCTTCGGTTCGTGGAGCCCTCGAGGGACACGCGCGGACGGACGTTCTTCTCTGTCAGCCCGTCGTCGCAGAGATCGAGTACGGTCTCGCCCGCCTGCCTCGCTCCGCCCGCCAGAGACGGCTGCGCGCGCGCTTCGATCTGTTCCTCAAGGAGCTCGTGCGCGTCGCCTGGACGGACGAGGTCAGCCGCGCGTTCGGCCGGATCAAGGCGGACCTCGAGCGCCGGGGCACGCGACTCGAGGACCTCGACGTGGCCGTCGGCGCGCACGCGGTGGCCCTCGGTGCCACTCTCGTCACCGACAACACCGATCAAATGAGTCGGATCAGCGGCCTGAAGTTGGAGAACTGGAAGGGCTGAGGCGCCCCAGTCGGCCGCGCACCTCGCCGACGAGAAACAGACTGCCGGCGACGACGACCGGGACCCCGGCTCCCTCGGCCCGGGCCCGGCGGCGGGCCCGTGCGAGGGCGCGGGAGACGCTCGGCTGGAGGTGGACCTCGGCACCGAGGTCGCCCACGCGCGCGGCGATCTCCGCGGGCTCCAGGGCGCGCGGGAGCCGCGGTCGCGAGAGGACGACGGCGGCGGCGCGTGGGAAGAGCGGCCGCGCGAGACCGACCACGTCCTTGTCGTCCATCGCCGCGAAGAGCAGGACGTAGGGACCGCGCCCCGCGAGGTGGGCGGCGAGGGCGCGCGCGCCCGCCGGGTTGTGGGCGCCGTCGAGGAGAAGGGGAGGGTCCCCGTCGATCCACTCCAGGCGTCCCGGCCAGCGCGCGGCGGAGACGGCGGCGGGGACGGTGTCGAGGTCGACGTCGAGCCCCCCCGCCTGCGCCTCCTCGAGCAGACGCACGGCCACGAGCAGGTTGTCGCGCTGGTGCGCGCCGGGGAGGGGACGGACGCCGGTGTACGAGCGCCGGGGCGTGTGGACGTCGACGCGATCGCCGTGCACGACGACGCGGGAGCGGCGCCCGGCCTCCACGAGTCGGGCCCCCGTCTCGCGGGCCCGGGCACGCACCGCTTGCAGGGCCGTGGCCGGGAGGGGACCCACCACGGTGGGACGACCGCGGCGCATGACCCCCGCCTTCTCCCGGGCGATGGAGGCCAGGGTCCTCCCGAGGTAGACCTGGTGATCGAGGGCGACGCTGACGATCGCGGAGGCGAGCGGGTCGGCCGCGTTCGTGGCGTCCAGACGCGCGCCGAGGCCGACCTCGAGCACCGCCACCTCGACGCCCTTGCGCCGGAAGTGCACGAAGGCGGCGGCGGTGAGGGCCTCGAAGAACGTGGGGTGGGCGGCGAGCGCGCCGCGGCGGACCAGGCGCTCGGCGGCGGCGCGCACGGAGCGCACCGCGATCTCGAGGTCGTGGTCGCTGACGTCGCGTCCGTTCACCGCGAGCCGCTCGTTGACGCGCACGAGGTGCGGCGAGGTGTAGCGGCCGGTTCGACGGCCGGACGCGCGGAGGACAGCGTCGACGTACGACACGACCGAGCCCTTGCCGTTGGTGCCGGAGACGAGGAGCGTGGCGAAGGCCCGCTCGGGGTGCCCCAGCTCCGCCACGAGCGCCCGGATGGTCTCGAGCCCGAACTTCATCCCGAAGCGCGTGCGCTGCGCGAGATACAGACCGGCGAGGCGGCGAGGAGAGGACGGGCGCATGGGCGGGCGGATGGTAGCAGGCGTGCGCCGGGCGAGTTGTCGGGTTTTCTCATGAGCGGCGGGTTTTCGTCGATGAGTTGCCGGAATTCCTCATGAGCTGCGGCACGGGGCGGAGGACGGAGGGAAGGACAACGGGGGCGGAGGACGGCGCGGCCTCAGGGTGCGCTCGGCTGGGGGGGGTGCGGGACGCGGTGCGGGCGGCGACGTCGTGGGGCGGGAGTGACGACCTGAAGGGCAGGAACGACGGCGACGTGCCTGGGGGTCGCCTGAGTGATGGGTGAAAGGACACCACTCAGGCGACGATCAAGTCAGGCGACGATCAAGGTGTGGAAAAGTGGAAGAAAGTGTGGAAGACTCTTAGCCCGCTGTGTTCAAAGGGACTTATCGCCACCGCGTCGACGCCAAGGGCCGGCTCCCGGTTCCGGCGCTCTTCCGCCGCGCCCTGGGGGGCGAGGCGGCGGTGGTGGTCACCCTCCTCGACCAGTGCCTGGCCGTCTACCCGCCCGCGGAGTGGGCCCGTCTCGAGGGACAGCTCGCCGCGCTGCCCGCGTTCAGCAAGCAGGTCAAGGCCCTCACGCGTCTGCTCCTGAGCCGGGCCGCCGACTGCGAGATCGACGTGCAGGGGCGCATCCTCTTGCCGCCCGCCCTGCGTGCGTCGGCGGACCTCGGCCGTGACGCGGTCGTGGTGGGCGTGCTGAACCGCTTCGAGATCTGGTCACCCGACACCTGGGACGGCTTCGTGCGCGAGTCGGAACGGCTCCTCGACGACGCCTCCCTCGACATCCAGTGGCCGCTCTCCCCGACCACCCCCACGGAGACGACGTTGCCCCCCTCCGGCGCCCCGTCCGCTCCCGCCCTTCCACAGGGGAAACCCAACGATTAGTTGACTTTCGGCTTGACAGCCCCCTGTGGGCTGTCTAGACTCCGGGTGGATTTTTGTGGAGAGGAGTGGTCCATCTGGCCCACAACCTGTGGGCAGAGTGGTCCATTCGGACGAGGTGAGCTGCGGCGTGCTGAGGGGAAGTCATCCGGCGCGCATCGATGACAAGGGCCGGCTCAAGGTCCCCAACAGCTTCCGCTCGATCGTGGAGGCGCAGTGGGGGAGCGAGCTCTTCGTCACCAGCGTGACCGGTGAGTCCGCGCGGGTGTACCCGATGGCGGTGTGGCTCGAGATCGAGCGGAAGCTCGCCGAGGTGCCGACCTCCCTGCCCTCGCGGCAGCGCTTCCTCGACCGGGTGAGCTTCTACGGCCAGGTGGTGACGATGGATCGCCAGGGACGGGTGCTGCTTCCCCAGCTCCTGCGCGAGAGCGCGGCCATGGTCGGCGAGGTGAACGTGCTCGGCCAGCAGAACCACCTCGCGGTCTGGAACCTCAAGCGCCTGCTCGACCGGTTCAAGAAGGAGCCCTTCACGGACGAGGACGGGAGGCTCCTCTCGGAGTATGGGATCTGATGCGGGTCACGTCAGCGTTCTCCTCGACGAGACGCTGGAGCTCCTCGCGGTGAGACCGGGAGGTCTCTGGGTGGACGGGACCGTGGGCCTCGGCGGCCACGCGGCGGCACTGCTGCGTGCCAGCGCGCCCGACGGCCGCCTCCTCGGACTCGACCGCGACACCGAGACGCTGGAGCGGGCCCGGCGCGCGCTGGAGATCTTCGGCGCGCGCGCGCGCCTCGAGGCGGGCGACTACCGCCAGATCCCCGAGCGGCTCGGCCACGAGCGGGCGCAGGGCGTCCTCCTCGACCTCGGCGTCTCCTCCGCCCAGCTCGACGATGCCGAGCGCGGCTTCAGCTTCCAGGCCGACGGTCCCCTCGACATGCGGATGGACCGTCGGCAGGGGGAGACGGCCGCCGAGGTGGTGAACCACCTGCCCGAGAAGGAGCTGGCGGACCTGATCTACGCCTACGGCGAGGAGCGCCGGTCCCGGCGCATCGCCCGCGCCATCGTGCGCGCCCGCGAGCGCGCGCCCCTGCGCACCACCACCGAGCTCGCGGAGGTCGTGCGCCGCGCGAGCCCGGTGCGGCGGGGCGCCCGGCGCGGGCTGCACCCGGCCACCCGCACCTTCCAGGCCCTGCGCATCCACGTGAACCGCGAGCTGGAGGGGCTGGGCGAGGCCCTGGAGAGGATCGCCGGCTGCCTGGCCCCCGAGGGACGCCTGGCGGTGATCGCCTTCCACAGCCTCGAGGACCGCGCGGTGAAGACCACCTTCCGGGAGCTCTCCCGCCGCGGCTGCCGGCTGGTCACGAAGAAGCCGGTGCGGCCCTCGGAGACCGAGACCCGCGAGAACCCGCGCGCCCGCAGCGCGCGGCTGCGCGTGCTCGCGGGCAGCCACGAGGAGGCGGCATGAGGGACGAAGGCGTCGTCCGTCTCGGCAAGCCCATCGACAACTCGCGGGTGGTGCGCGAGGTCGACCCCCGCACGCGCCGCGACATCTGGTGGCTGATCCTCCTGGTGGCGGTGATCGCCGGCGCCGCGGGTCTGTACGCCTGGCCCGCCCTCGAGATCCGTCGCACCGGGCAGACCGCCATCGAGCTCGACCGGGAGAAGGAGCGGCTGCTCGAGGAGCAGCGCAAGCTGAGCCTGGAGAAGTCCGCCCTCGAGAACCTGACCCGGGTGGAGACGATCGCCACCCGCGACCTGGGGCTCGAGGCCCCGGACCCCGCGCAGTCCATCGTGGTGGAGGTGCCGGCGCCCGTGCCCCCGGGAACGCTCATGGCCGACGAGAACCAGCCCGCCCGCCAGGCCCGGGCCCGGGAGCGCCGCTGAGCATGGCCCACCTCCCCTTCGCGCCCTCGCTCAGCGGCGACCTGCGGCGGGAGCGCGCGGCCCAGCTCCGGCTGATGCTGCTCGCCCTCGGCGTCTCGCTGTGGGCGCTGGTCATCGGCATCCGCCTGGTGCAGCTGCAGGTCCTGAGCCGGGACTTCTTCGTGACCGAGGGGACGCGTCAGAGCGAGCGCACGATCAAGCTGGACCCTCGGCGCGGTCCCATCCTCGACCGGGCGGGCCGGGCCCTCGCCGTCTCCGTGGACGCGGAGAGCCTCTATGCCGTCCCCGAGAACGTGGACGACCCGGAGGCGACCGCCACCGCCCTCGCCCGGGCCCTGGGGTTGAGCCCCGCCCAGCGGCGCGAGCTCGTGGCCCAGCTCCAGAAGGACCGGGCCTTCGTCTGGATCGAGCGCAAGGTGGATCCGGGCACCGCGCGGCGCGTGCGCGACCTCGAGCTGGACGGGGTGGGCTTCCTGACCGAGCACCGGCGCTACTACCCGCAGCGCGAGCTCGCCGCCCACGTGCTCGGGTGGGCCGGTCTCGACAACACCGGCATGAGCGGCGTCGAGTACTCCTTCGAGGAGCAGGTCGCGGGCCGGGCCGCCCAGGTCGTGGTCCACACCGACGCCCGACGTCGGCCGGTGGGCCACACCGAGCGGCCCTCCACCGACGGCCACACCATCGTCCTCGCCCTCGACGAGAGGATCCAGCACATCGCCGAGCGCGAGCTCGAGCGCTCGATGAGCGAGACCCGGGCGGCGGTGGGAAGCGTGGTGGTGGTCGAGCCCTTCTCCGGCGACGTCCTGGCCATGGCCGGACGCCCGACCTTCAACCCCAACCGCTACTCCGCGTACTCCGCCTCCCGTTGGCGCAACCGCATGGTCTCCGACGTCTTCGAGCCCGGGAGCATCTTCAAGATCGTCACCGCCGCCGCCGGGATCCAGGAGACGGTCGTCGCTCCGGACGAGGTGCTCGACTGCGGGAACGGGTCCATCCTGATCTCGCGCACCCTCATCCACGATCACAAGCCGTTCGACCGGCTGACCTTCCGCGAGGCGGTGACGCGCTCGAGCGACATCGGCATGATCCGGGTCGCCCAGCGCCTGGGCCGCGAGAACTTCTACCGCTACGTGCGCGCGTTCGGGTTCGGCGAGCCGACGGGGGTGGACCTGCCCGGCGAGTCGGGCGGGCTCCTCAAGACCACCGCGCACTGGAGCGAGCTCACCCTGCCCTCGATGTCCTTCGGGCAGGAGGTGGGGGTCACCCCGCTGCAGATGACGATGGCGGCGGCAGCGGTGGCCAACGGCGGCTACCTGATGAAGCCCCTCGTGGTGAAACGCATCGAGGACGCGGACGGCGCGCTGGTCAAGCAGATGAAGCCGGTGATCGTGCGCCGCGTCCTCGAGCCCGACACCGTGGACACCCTCACCGGGATACTGAGGCAGGTGGTGCGCGAGGGCACGGGCCGCCACGCCGCCGTGCCCGGCTACGTGGTGGCGGGCAAGACGGGCACCGGCCAGAAGGTCGATCCCGCCACCGGACGCTACTCCGCGGTGGACCACGTGTCCTCCTTCGTGGGCTTCGTCCCCGCCTCCCGCCCGGCCCTGGTGATCCTCGCCTCCCTCGACACGCCCCGTGGCCCGCGGAACCAGGGCGGCGACGTGGCCGCGCCGCTGTTCGCCCGGGTGGCCCAGGACGCGCTCCGCGCCCTGGCCGTCCCCCCCGACGACGCCGACCGCGTGCTGCGCGCGGTCGCGGTGGCGCCGGAGACGCTCGTCCCCGCCGCCTACCGGCCGGCGGAGACGAGCCCGCCCCGGCCCGCCCCTGCCGACGAGCCGGGGATCATGCCCGACCTCGAGGGCCGCTCCGCTCGCGAGGCGGCGATCGCGGCGGCGCGCCAGGGGCTGGTGGTCGAGCTGAGCGGGTCGGGTCGGGTCGTGGCCCAGGCCCCGCCGCCGGGGGCGGTGATCGAGGCCGGGGACACCTGCCGCCTCACCCTCGACCGTACCGGGGGGGCGTGGTGACGCTCGCAGACCTGGTGCGCGAGGTGCCCGGGGCCGAGGTCCACGGCGGGTCGGACCTCGAGATCGGGAGAGTCACCCACGACTCGCGCCGCTGCGAGGAGGGGGCCCTGTTCGTGGCCATCCCCGGGCTCGCCACCGACGGCAACCAGTTCGTCGAGGCCGCGCTGAAGAAGGGGGCGGCGGCCGTCGTCTCCGAGCAGCCGCCCCGGGCGGACGTGACGTGGGTGCGCGTGCCGGACGCCCGCGAGGCGCTCTCGCTCCTCTCGGCGGCGGCGCTCGGCCACCCGGCGCGGCAGCTCGGCCTGGTGGGCGTCACCGGGACCAACGGCAAGACCACCACCGCCTACATGATCGACTCCGTCCTGCGGGAGGCCGGGGAGACGTCGGGTCTCCTGGGCACCGTGGAGTACCGGATCGGCGACCGGGTGGCGGAGGCGGTGCGCACGACCCCGGAGGCCTCCGACCTGCAATCGCTCCTGCGGCAGATGGTGGACGCCGGGTGCCGGCGCGCGGTGCTCGAGGTGTCCTCCCACGCCCTGGCCCTGAAGCGCGTCCACGGGCTGTCCTTCGACGCGGCCGTCTTCACGAACCTCAGCCGCGACCACCTCGACTTCCACGAGGACATGGAGTCGTACTTCGCGGCCAAGCGGATCCTCTTCGACGAGCTGCTGCGCGAGGACGGCTTCGTGGTGGCGAACGTGGACGACGACCACGGGGCCGAGCTCGCGCGAAGCGTGACCCGCCGGGTCCTGACCTGCTCGCTCTCGCCGGGGGCCGACTTCACCGCCGAGGACATCCGGCTCTCTCTCGACGGGACCCGCTTCCGCGCCCGGACCCCGGCCGGGGACTTCGACGTCCAGACCTCCCTCCTCGGGCGCTTCAGCGTGCGCAACGCGCTCGGCGCCTTCGCCGCGGGTCACGCCCTGGGGCTCCCGCCGGACGCGGTCCAGCGGGGTCTCGCCTCGCTCAAGGGTGTCCCCGGTCGCATGGAGCGCGTGATGGCGGGCCAGGACTTCACCGTCCTCGTCGACTACGCCCACACCGACGACGCCCTCAAGAACCTCCTCGAGACCGTTCGCGAGCTCGAGCCCCGCCGGCTCATCACCGTCTTCGGGTGCGGGGGCGACCGCGACCGCAGCAAGCGCCCGCTCATGGGCGCGGTGGCGGCCCGGCTCAGCGACGTCGTGATCCTCACCTCGGACAACCCCCGCACCGAGCCGCCCGAGGCCATCCTCCAGGAGATCCGCCGCGGCATCCCCGCCGACCGGGCGAAGGAGACCGAGGTCATCGTCGACCGCCGGGAGGCGATCGCCCGGGCCCTGGACATGGGACGCGAGGGGGTGGTGGTGGTGATCGCGGGCAAGGGCCACGAGCGGCGCCAGGTCCTCCGCGACCGCACCGTCCCCTTCGACGACCGCCAGGTCGTGCGCGAGGTGCTCTCCAGCCCGGCCGGCGCCGGGGGGAAGAGGTGATCGCGGTGGCCCTGGCGACGACCCTGACCCTCGCCGAGGTCCTCGCCGGCACCGGCGGCAGCCTGGCCCGACCGGCCGCGGACGTCACCCTGGCCGGGGTCTCCATCGACTCGCGGACGATCCGTCCCCGCGAGCTCTTCGTGGCCATCGCGGGACCGCGCTTCGACGGCCACGACTTCGTCGGCGCCGCGGCGGGGCGCGGGGCGGGGGCGGCGGTCGTCCACCGGGAGGCCGCGGTCCCCGGGACGCTGCCCCTCGTCCGGGTCGAGGACACGACCCGCGCCCTCGGCGATCTCGCTCGCCACCGGCGCCGGCAGGCCGCGATCCCGGTCGTCGCCCTCACCGGCTCCGTCGGCAAGACCACGACGAAGGAGATGACCGCCGCCCTCCTCGCCACGCGGGGACCCGTGCTCAAGACCGAGGGCAACCTCAACAACCAGTGGGGCCTCCCCCTCACCCTCCTGGGCCTGGGCGCGGAGCACACCGCCGCGGTCCTGGAGCTGGGGATGTCGGCGCCCGGAGAGATCCGGCGCCTGGCCGCGATCGCGGAGCCCGACGTGGCCGTCATCACCCGGGTCGCTCCCGTGCACCTGGAGTTCTTCCCCTCCGTGGAGGCCATCGCCGAGGCCAAGGCCGAGGTCCTCGAGGGGCTCCGTCCCGCCGGGACGGCGGTCCTCAACGCCGCCGACCCCCGCGTGGTCCGGATCGGCGAGAGCTGGGAGGGGCGGGTGGTGTGGTTCGGGCGCGACCGTCGTTGCGACGTGTCCGCCGAGCGCTGGCGGGGCACGGCCTTCGGGATGCGATTCGACCTGCGGGTGGAGGGACGTCGCGTCGAGGTGGCCCTCCCCCTCGCCGGGCCGCACTTCGTGGAGAACTTCCTCGCCGCCGCGGCGACCGCCCACGTCCTCGGGGTCGGCCCCGAGGCCATCGCCGAGGCGGCGAGCGGCATCACCGCGGCGCGGCACCGGGGCGAGGTGCTGCGTCTCGGGCACGACGTCGTCCTCCTCGACGACTCCTACAACTCGAGCCCGGACGCGCTGGAGGCGGCGGTGGTGGCCCTCACCCTCGCCCCCGGCCGGCGCCGGGTGGCGGTGGTCGGCGACATGCTCGAGCTCGGCGAGGCGGGACCGGAGCTGCACCGCGAGAGCGGGCGACGCCTGGCCCCCCGGGTGGACGTGGTGGTGGGCGTGGGACCGCTGGCCCGGGAGATCGTCGCCGGCGCCCGCGAGGGCGGCCTGGCCGCGGAGGCCCTGGCCCACTTCGACGACGCGGCGGCGGTGGTGGCGGCCGTGGACGACATCGTGCGCTCCGGTGACGCGGTGCTGGTGAAGGGCTCGCGAGGGATCGGCCTGGAGACGTTCGTGCGCGCGCTCGCTCGGCGCTTCGGGGGAGAGGAGGCCTGATGCTCTACTACCTCCTCTTCGCGCTCCGGGACCAGGTCTCGGTGCTGAACGTGACGCGCTACATCACCTTCCGGACCGCGGTGGCCACGCTGACCGCGCTCTTCCTCGTGCTGCTGCTGGGCCCGTGGATGATCGAGCGACTGCGGCGGCTCCAGATCGGACAGCACATCCGCGACACCGGCCCCGAGGGACACCACGTCAAGGCGGGGACGCCCACCATGGGCGGGGTGCTGATCCTGGTCGGCATCCTGGTCCCCACCCTGCTGTGGGCGGACCTCACCAACGTCAACGTGCTGATCGTCATCGGCTCCACCCTCGCCTTCGGGGCCATCGGCTTCGCCGACGACTACATCTCCACGGTGAGGAAGCAGAGCCTCGGCCTGCGGCCCCGCCAGAAGCTGGCCGCCCAGTGCGCGGTGGGCCTGGCCGTGGGCCTCACCGTCTACTGGCTCGCCCAGGTCGCGCCCGACCAGTACTCGACCCGCCTCGTCTTCCCGTTCTTCAAGAACCTCGTGCCCGACCTGGGCTGGTTCTACGTGGTCTTCGCGGTCTTCCTCCTGACCCTGTCGAGCAACGCGGTGAACCTGACCGACGGGCTCGACGGCCTCGCCATCGGGGCCACCCTCGTGGCCGCCGCCGCCTTCACCGGTCTCGCCTACGTCTCCAGCCACTTCGTCATCTCGGAGTACCTCGACCTGATTCACCGCCCCGAGGCCGGCGAGCTGACCGTCTTCTGCGGGGCCATGGTGGGCGCCTCCATGGGCTTCCTCTGGTGGAACTGCTACCCGGCCCAGGTCTTCATGGGCGACGTGGGGAGCCTCTCCCTCGGAGGGGCCCTGGGGACGGTGGCCCTCCTGATCAAGCAGGAGCTGCTCCTCTTCCTGGTGGGCGGCCTCTTCATGCTGGAGGCCCTCTCCGTGGTCCTGCAGGTGGGCTCCTTCCGGCTGACCGGGAAGCGCATCTTCCGGATGTCGCCGCTGCACCACCACTTCGAGCTCATGGGCTGGAAGGAGCCCCAGATCATCATCCGGTTCTGGATCGTGGCCGTCATGTTCGCGCTGTTCAGTCTCACGACGCTGAAGCTGAGGTGATGAGGACTCCGTGGCTCTGGAGGGGATGTCGGTCGTGGTCGTCGGCCTCGCGCGCTCGGGCGTGGCGGCGGCGGAGTTTCTCTCGCGCCGGGGGGCGTCGGTGGTGGCCACGGACCTCAAGGCCGAGGGCGAGCTTCCGGAGGAGGCCTTGAGGCTGCGCGACCTCGGAGTCCGCCTCGAGACCGGGGGGCACCGGCCGGGGACCTTCGCCCACGCCTCGATGGTCGTGGTGTCGCCGGGCGTGCCCTGGGACCTGCCCGAGCTCGAGACGGCGCGCTCGTCGGGAGCGGAGGTGGTGGCCGAGGTCGAGCTCGCCTACCGTCACCTGCGCGGCCGTCTCGCCGCGGTGACCGGGACCAAGGGCAAGTCGACCACCACCGCCGCCCTCGGCCAGGTGCTGCGGGAGGCGGGCTTCGACGTGCGCGTGGGCGGCAACATCGGCGCGCCCCTCATCGGGCTCGTGGAGGGCTCCACCGACGAGAGCGTCTTCGCGGTGGAGGTGTCGAGCTTCCAGCTCGAGGGGACCACCCGCTTCCACCCCCAGGTCGCGGTCTGGCTGAACCTCTCGCCCGACCACCTCGACCGGCACGCGTCGCTGGAGGCCTACGTGGCCGCCAAGGCCCGCGTCCTCGCCCGGCAGGAGGAAGGGGACTGGGCGGTGGTGAACGCCGACGACCCCGTGGTGCTCGAGGAGGCCCGGCGGGCCCGGGCCCGGCTGCTGCGGCTGCGGACGACCGGCGAGCCTCTCTCCGGAGGCGACGCGGCCTTCTTCCGTGGCGGCGAGGCCTGGATGCGGAGGGACGGTCGCGAGGAGCGCCTCTTCGCCCTGGCCGACGTCCGCGTCCCCGGGCGACACCTGGCCGGGGACCTCCTCGCGGCGGCGGCGGCGGCACGGCTGCTCGGCGCCACCGCCGCGCACGCGGCCCGCGGGGTGGCGGGGTTCCGCGGGGTCGAGCACGTCCTCGAGCACGTGGAGACCATCGACGGCGTGGCCTGGTACGACGACTCCAAGGCCACGAACGTGGCCGCGGCCGCGCGCAGCCTCGAGGCCTTCGAGGGCCGCGTCCTCGCCATCCTCGGCGGGCGCTACAAGGGGGGCGACTTCGCGCTGCTCGCCCCGCGGCTGCGCGAGCGGGGATCGCGGGTGCTGGCCATCGGCGAGGCGCGCGACCGGCTGCGGGCCGCCCTCGGCGCCGAGGTCCCGGTGGACGCCTGCGACTCGATGCGCGCGGCGGTGGAGCGGGCCCGGGATCTGGCCGAGCCGGGAGACACCGTGCTCCTGGCCCCGGCCTGCTCCTCGTTCGACATGTTCACGGACTACGCCGCGCGGGGCCGCGCGTTCAAGGCCGAGGTCCGGCGCCTGGCGAAGGCGGGGGGGAGTCGTGGCTAAGAAGCTCTCCACCGACCTCACCCTCCTCGCGGTCACCGTGGCCCTGCTGGGCTTCGGCCTGATCATGGTGTGGAGCTCCAGCTCCGCCCTCGCCCAGGAGCGCTACGGCACCCCCTACTACTTCCTGCTGAAGCAGGCGGCGTGGGGCGTCGTCGGCCTCGCGGCCATGGTGGCCGCGCTCCGGCTCGACTACCGCACGCTGCGCCGCCCGGGCGTGGTGTACGCGCTGGTGGCGCTGGCCACGGTGTCCCTCATCGTGGTGCTCTTCCTGAAGCCGGTGAACGACACCCACCGGTGGATCCGCCTCGGGGCCTTGAGCTTCCAGCCCGCGGAGCTGGCCAAGCTCGCCATCGTCCTCTTCCTCGCCTACCAGATCGAGCGGCGGGGCGAGAGGATGAACGAGCTCCAGGCCCTGTTCCCGGCGCTCCTCCTCCTCGGCTGGTTCGGCTTCCTCGTCCTCATCCAGCCCGACCTCGGCACCGCCTTCACCCTCGTCCTCGCCGGGGGGGTGATGCTCTTCGTGGCCGGGGTGAAGGCGCGGTACTTCGCCCTCCTCGCCGTGCCCGTCCTGGGCGTCCTCTACCTCGCCATCGTGACCGTGGACTGGCGGCTGAAGCGCATCCTCATCTTCCTCGATCCCTGGTCCGATCCCCTGGGGGCCGGCTACCAGCTCCGGCAGAGCCTCATCGCCGTCGGCAGCGGGGGCCTCACCGGGGTGGGCCTCATGGAGGGGACGCAGAAGCTGTTCTACCTGCCCTACCCGTACTCCGACTTCATCTACGCGGTGATCGGCGAGGAGATGGGGATGATCGGGGCCCTGGCCGTCCTGCTGGGCTTCGTCGTCCTCCTCTGGCGCGGGCTCAAGGCGGCGCGGGGGGCCCCGGACGACTTCGGGCGCTTCCTGGCCGCCGGGCTGACCCTGTCCATCGTGCTGCAGGCCTTCATCAACATCAGCGTGACCCTGGGCCTGATGCCCACCAAGGGCATCCCCCTTCCCTTCATCAGCGCCGGCGGCTCCTCGCTGCTGTTCGCCCTGGCGGGGATCGGGCTGGTGGCCAACGTCTCTCAACATGCGGACTGAATGGCGCGGACCATCCTCATCGCGGCGGGCGGCACCGGCGGACACCTCTTCCCGGGGGTGGCGGTGGCGGACGAGCTGGTCCGTCGCGACCCCGCCATCCGCGTCGTCTTCGTGGGGACGCCCCGCGGGCTCGAGTCGCGCCTCGTCCCCCGCGCCGGGTACGACCTGGAGCTGCTGCCCATCAAGCCCCTCAACGCCGTCGGGCCCTGGCGCCTCCTGCTCGGCCTCCTCGCCCTGCCCTGGGCGACGCTGCGCGCCCTCGGGCTCGTCTGGCGCCTCCGGCCTCTCGCGGTCCTCGGCGTCGGGGGCTACGCGGGCGGGCCGGTCACCCTCCTGGCCGCTCTCCTGGGGGTGCGCACGGTGATCCTCGAGCCCAACGCCCGGCCCGGCTTCACGAACCGCGTGCTCCGCCCGTTCGTGGCGAAGGCGGCGTGCGCCTACGAGGAGACGCGGGCCGCGTTCGGGCGGAAGGGCGTCGTGACCGGCAACCCGGTGCGGGGCGGCTTCGCCCGCCTGCCCCGGCGGGAGCACCGCCACCCCCTCACCCTCCTCGCCTTCGGCGGGAGCCAGGGCTCGCGGGCGCTCAACCGGGCGCTGGTGGCGGCGCTGCCCCACCTGCCCGGAGACGACCGCCTCCGCATCGTGCACCAGACCGGGGAGCGGATGCGGGACGAGGTGGCCGGGGCCTACGCGGCCGCCCGTCGCCCGGGGGAGGTGGTGCCCTTCCTCGACGACATGGTCGAGCGCATGGCCGCCGCCGACCTCGTGCTCGCGCGCAGCGGGGCCACCACCTGCGCCGAGCTGACCGTGGGCGGTCGGGCCGCCGTCCTCGTCCCCTTCGCCGCGGCCGCCGACGACCACCAGCGCACGAACGCCCGGGCGCTCCAGGACGCGGGGGCGGCGCGGATGGTCGAGGAGAAGGACCTGAGCGGGGAGACGCTGGCCCGCGAGGTCCAGGCGCTGGTCGACGAGCCGTCGCGGATCGCCGCCATGGAGACGGCGGCGCGCGGGCTCGGCCACCCCGACGCCGCGGCGCGGGTCGCGGACCTGGTGCTCGGGGACTCGCCCGAAGGAGCGGGGTCGTGCTGAGGAAGATCCAGCACGTCCACTTCGTGGGCATCGGCGGCTCGGGGATGAGCGGCATCGCCGAGGTGCTCCTGAACCTGGGCTACACCGTCTCCGGCTCCGACCTGAGGCTCACCGCCGTCACCCGGCACCTGGCCACCCTCGGGGCCTCCGTCTCCGAGGGACACGCCCCCACCCACGTCGAGGGCGCCCACGTGGTGGTGACCTCCACCGCGGTCGCGGACGACAACCCCGAGGTCCGGGAGGCCCGCCGGCTCGGGGTGCCCGTCATCCCCCGGGCGGAGATGCTGGCCGAGCTGATGCGCCTCAAGTACGGGGTGGCGGTGGCCGGCAGCCACGGCAAGACGACGGCCACGTCGATGGTGGCCGCGGTCCTCGACCGCGGGGGGCTCGACCCGACGGTGGTGGTCGGGGGCCGGCTCGGCACCCTGGGCTCGGGGGCCCGCCTCGGCAAGGGCGACTTCATGGTGGCGGAGGCGGACGAGTCCGACCGGTCGTTCCTCAAGCTGTCGCCCACGGTGGCGGTGGTGACCAACATCGACCGCGAGCACCTCGACACCTACCGCGACCTCGCCGACATCCAGGAGACCTTCCTGGGCTTCGTCAACAAGGTGCCGTTCTACGGCTCCGCGGTGCTCTGCCTCGACGACCCCTCCCTCCAGGACCTGCTGCCCCGGGTGGAGCGCCGCGTCGTCACCTACGGGATCTCCCCCCAGGCGAGCGTCTCCGTCCGCGACCTCGAGGTCGGCCCGACCGGGTCGAGCTACACCGCCACCTCCGAGGGGGAGGCCCTCGGCCCGGTCCGCCTCTCGGTGCCCGGCGCCCACAACGTGGCCAACTCCCTGGCCGCGGTGGCGGTGGGCCTCGACCTCGACGTCTCCTTCGAGGCCGTCCAGGCCGGCCTCGAGTCGTTCGCCGGCGTCGACCGGCGGTTCCAGGAGCGGGGGGAAGCGGGCGGGGTCCTGGTCATAGACGACTACGGCCACCACCCCACGGAGATCCGGGTCACCCTCGAGACCCTGCGCCGTCGTGCCGGCGACCGGCGGACGGTGGTCCTCTTCCAGCCCCACCGCTTCACCCGGACCCAGGCCCTGTGGGACGACTTCTGCCGGGCCTTCCACCTGGCCGACCGCCTGCTCCTCACCGACGTCTACCCGGCCTCGGAGCCGCCCATCCCGGGGATCGACGCCGAGGCCCTGGCCCGGGGGATCGCCGAGCGCGGCCACCGCGAGGTGGCCTTCGCCGGCGATCTGGAGGCGGCGACGGAGCGGCTGGCGCAGGAGGTGCGCGAAGGCGACGTGGTCCTCACCCTGGGGGCGGGGAGCGTGTGGACGGCGGGCGAGGAGCTGCTCCGGAGGCGGGGGGCATGAGCGAATGGACCCGCGGATGACCCAGGCACTGCAGCAGGCCGGCCTCGCCTACCGCGAAGGGGAGCCCCTCTCGCGCCACACGACCATGGGCGTGGGCGGCGCGGCGGCGGTGATGGCCTTCCCGCGCTCGTCCGAGGAGCTGCGGACGACCCTCGAGATCCGGGCCGACCTGCAGGTGCCGCACCGGGTGCTGGGGGGAGGGTCGAACCTCGTGGTCGTGGACGAGGGGCTCGACGAGCTGGTGGTGAACACCGAGCAGGTGCGTGCGGTCACGATCCGCGAGGACGGCGCGGTGACCGCGGAGGGGGGAGCCAACCTCATCCGCACTGCGCTCCGGACGACGCGCGCGGGCTGGCGGGGGCTCGAGAGCGCGGTGGGCATCCCCGGCTCGGTCGGCGGGGCCGCGGTCATGAACGCCGGGGCCTACGGGTTCTCCCTCTCCGACGTGATGGGCGAGATCACGGTCTACGACGAGAACGGGCAGCGGACGGAGCCCCCCGAGGGCTGGCGCTTCCACTACCGCGGGTCGTCGATCCCGGAGGGCTCGGCGGTGGCCTCGGTCACGGTGCGGCTGGAGCGGGGGGACGCCCGGGACCTGGCCCGGCAGACCCGCGCCATCGCGGACCAGCGGAGGACGAGCCAGCCCGGCGGCCGCAACGCGGGCTGCGTCTTCAAGAACCCCCCGGACGGCCACGCGGGCCGGATGATCGACGCTCTGGGCCTCAAGGGCCTGCGCCGGGGCGGGGCGGTGGTGAGCCCACGGCACGCGAACTTCGTCGTGAACGAGGGGGCGGCGACCGCCACCGACGTGCTCGGGCTCCTCGACGAGGTGCGCGAGCGGGTGCGCGCGGCGACGGGGGTGGAGCTGGAGCTGGAGGTCAAGGTGTGGGGGCCGCGGGCATGACCCGGCGCGGGCTTCCGGTGGGACCGCCGCCGAGCGATCCCGATCCCTCGCTGGCCCCGTTGGCCGAGGAGTCGCCCTTCCTCCGGCGCCGGGTGCGGACCCGCGTGCGCCCGCGCCGTCGGGGCTGGTCGTCGCGGCTGATGGTGGCGCTGCAGGTCGCGGCGATCCTCATCCTGGTCGGCATGGGGGCCTGGGCCGCGTACCAGAAGGTGACGGGCAGCGAGCGCCTCCGGGTGGGGCGCGTCGAGGTGCACGGGAGCCACTTCCTCTCCGAGGGCGAGGTGCGGGAGCTGCTCGGGCCGGCGGTGGGAGAGAACATCCTCTCCCTCGACATCGAGGCCCTCAAGGCGCGGCTGCGCGCCTCGCCCTGGGTGGCGGACGCCACCGTGACCCGCACCCTCCCCGACACCGTACGCGTCGAGATCCGCGAGCGCGTCCCCCTCGCCCTGGCCGAGGTCGACCGCCTCTACCTGATGGACGGCGAGGGGGCGCTGGTGGACATCTACGGGCCCCGCACCGGGGTGTTCGACCTGCCCATCGTGCGCGGCCTGCTGGGGGTAGACGAGGAGTCGCGCCGGGACCGGGCGCGGCGCGCCGGCGTCCTCCTCTCCGACCTCGCCGAGCTCGGCCAGGAGATCTCCGAGGTGTTCGTCGAGCCCAGCGGCGACCTGCGCGTGGTGCTGAGGGGACCCGGGGAGGTGCTCCTCTTCGGCGACCCGCCCTACCGCCAGCGCTTCGTGACCTTCCTCAGCCTCCGCCGGGAGCTGGCCGAGAAGTCCCCCGGTGCCGAGCACTTCGACCTGCGCTTCCGTGGACGCATCTACGCGAAGCGACCCCACTCGGCGGTCGCCACCGCCGAGCCCGATCCACCGGCCCCCCCGCTCGCCGAGGGCGTCGAGCCACCGCCGTCCGCGGCGGCCCGGCCCTCGCTCCCGGCGAACGAGGTCGTCCGGCCCGTCCCGTCGCCCTGGGGCCGCCCGGACGGGTCCGCCGCCACGTCGCTCCCGGAGGCACGGGGCGTCTCCCTGACCGTGCCCGACGTCGCTCTCGAGGGCCGCCGAACCGCGAGCCGCTCGGGAGTCATCAGGAGGTAGCTTGAGCAAGAAGAAGGACCGCTACGTCGTCGGACTCGACGTCGGCACCCACAAGATCTGCTCCATCGTGGCCGAGGTCACGGAGGAGGGCCGCCTCGACGTCATCGGCATCGGCCAGGCCGAGTCGAAGGGCCTGCGCAAGGGAGTGGTCATCAACCTCGAGGCCACGGTGGACGCCATCAAGCGCGTGCTCGAGGAGGCCGAGCTGATGGCGGGGGTGGAGATCGGCTCCGCCTACGTCGGCATCGCCGGCACCCACATCAAGGGCTTCAACTCGCGCGGGGTGATCGCGGTCAGCAACAAGAACCGGGTCATCGACCGCGAGGACGTGCGCCGCGTCATCGACGCGGCCAAGGCGGTCTCCATCCCCCTGGACCGCGAGATCCTGCACGTCCTGCCCCAGGAGTTCGTGGTGGACGACCAGGACGGCATCGGCGATCCCACCGGGATGTCCGGGACCCGCCTCGAGGTCAACGTCCACGTGATCACCTGCTCGACCACCGCCGCCCAGAACACCGTCACCTGCGTGAACCGGGCCGGGCTCGAGGTCGAGGACACCGTCCTCACCCAGATCTCGGCCGCGGAGGCCTGCATCACCCCCGACGAGAAGGAGCTCGGGGTGGCCATCGTCGACATCGGCGGCGGCACCACCGACCTCGCCATCTACGAGAAGGGGTCGCTGTGGCACACCGCGGTCCTGCAGGTCGGGGGGGAGCACTTCACCAACGACGTGGCGGTCGCGCTCCGGACCCCGGTCAACGAGGCGGAGAAGATCAAGAAGAAGCACGGCTGCGCGCTGACCTCGATGGTCCCGGAGGAGGACTCCATCGAGGTCCCGAGCGTGGGCGGGCGCAAGCCCCGCATCATGGCGCGCCAGGTGCTCGGCGACGTGCTGCAGGCGCGGGCGGAGGAGATCTGCCAGCTGGTCCTCTCCGAGATCCGCCGCGCCGGCTTCGAGCGGAGTCTCAACTCGGGCGTCGTCCTCACCGGGGGCGGCGCCATCCTCGAGGGCCTGCCCGAGATCGCGGAGCAGATCTTCGACATGCCCGCGCGGCGAGGAACGCCGGCCGGGATCGGAGGGCTCGTGGACGTGGTGGCGAGCCCGGTGTACTCGACAGCGGTGGGGCTGGTTCTGTGCGGCTACCGCAACCGCGGGGGGCGCGGCTTCGGCTCCTCGCGGCACGCGGCGACGGGGACCTTCGGGAAGGTCACCGGGCGTCTCATGGGTTGGTTGTCGGACTTCTTCTGAGGGAGGGGAGCGTGGAAACGAAGCGCGAGGGTGCTGCGGTTCCGCCCCTGCCCGTGGCCGACCCCCGGGTCGGGCGCGCGAGGCGTGGGGGAGTCGGACCACGAGGCGCGGGTGAGCTTCCCTGTGAGATGTGCGGCGCGGCAGTGATCGCCCATCACTGCAAGCGTATCTGCCTCCACTGTGGGTTCATGACCGGCTGTTCCGAGGGGATTTGAGGAGCATGAGCAAAGAGAGAGAGAACGACCTGAAGGGTCGCATCCAGTTCGCCGAAGAGGAGACGCACGGGGCCCACATCAAGGTGGTGGGGGTCGGCGGTGGGGGAGGCAACGCGGTCAGCCGCATGATCGCGTCGGGCCTGCAGGGGATCGAGTTCATCTCGGTGAACACCGACCTGCAGGCGCTGCGGGCCAACCGGGCTCCCCTCAAGATCCAGGTGGGGGCGAAGCTCACCAAGGGTCTCGGCGCCGGCGCCAACCCCGACATCGGCCGTCAGGCGGCGGTGGAGGACACCGAGAAGATCTGCGACGCCCTCGAGGGCGCCGACATGGTCTTCATCACCGCCGGCCTCGGGGGAGGAACCGGCACCGGCGCCGCCCCCGTCGTGGCCTCCATCGCGAGCCAGCTCGGGGGAGAGTCCGACAGCATCCTCACCGTGGCCGTGGTCACCCTGCCCTTCTCGCTCGAGGGCAAGCACCGCATGGCCCAGGCCCAGGACGGGCTGGCGCAGCTGAGGGAGTCCGTCGACTCCGTCATCGCCATCCCCAACGACCGCCTGCTCCAGTCGGTGGCCCGCAACACCCCCGTGACCGAGGCCTTCCGGGTGGCCGACGACGTGCTCCGCCAGGCGGTGCAGGGCATCTCCGACATCATCACCGTCCCCGGCCAGATCAACCTGGACTTCGCCGACGTGCGCGCGGTCATGAAGGGGATGGGCCAGGCGGTGATGGGCACCGGCGTCGGCCAGGGCGAGAACCGCGCGACGGAGGCCGCCCAGAGGGCCATCTCCAACCCGCTCCTCGAGGACACCTCGATCGAGGGGGCCAAGGGCGTCGTCGTCAACATCACCGGCGGGACCGACCTCTCGCTGGCGGAGGCGGCGGAGGCCACCGCCCTCATCACCAAGGTCGCCGACCCCGACGCCAACGTCATCTACGGCATCGTCACCGACGAGGCGATGGGCAACGCGGTGAAGGTGACGGTCATCGCCACCGGCTTCGGCCACGGCGCGCGCAAGGCCGCCCCCACCCCGGTGGACCTGGTCAACTACGCGACCACCCAGCCCGCGGAGACCGGCGCCGCCGCCGAGTCGGGGGGCTTCTACCGCAAGACCCCCAACCCCAAGGCCGCCGCCGGAGGGGGCGGGCGCTTCGATCTCGATGTTCCCGCCTTCCTGCGTCGCAAGGGCGGAGACGGAGGGGGGGAGTGATGCCATGACCCCCTTCGTCCGCGACGCCGTCTGCGACACCTGCGGTCGCGAGTACACGGTGTCGGGCGTCTCGGTGGCTCCGGGAACGGAGACCGAGGCGCCCGCCCGCTTCCGCTGCGGGTGCGGGGGCTGGCTCTCGGCCTTCATCCCCGGCAGCGTCAACAAGGAGAGGCTGATCCTCGAGCCCAAGGAGGCCGAGGAGCCCTCCTGAGGGGCCGAGCTCCCTTCCCCGGACGCGGCGCGAGCCTCCCTCCCTCGCCGCGTCTCCGCCTCCCGTCCCCCCTCTCTCGGGTGTCTCTCCGCTTGACGCCGAAGGCGTCTTGACGTACCTTGACACGTCAAGCTATGGCCGCGGTCAAGATCAGCTCGAAGGTCGAGGAAGAGGTGTGGGCCGATCTGAAGGCCCTCGCCGCCGAGTCCCACCAGAACGTGTCGGGGCTGCTCACCGAGGCCATCGCCGAGTACGTTCGGCGCCGCCGCGTGCGCCCGGCCGTCCTCCAGCACCTCGAGGACTCGATCGACCGGAACGAGGCGCTCGGCGAGCTCCTTGCGCGCTGAGGGGGTCCAGCACCTCTCGGTCGACGAGGTTCTGGCCCTCCACGAGCGCCTGATCGAGCGGTTCGGGGGGAGCCCGGGCGTCCGCGACCCGGGACTGCTCGAGAGCGCGCTCTACCGACCCCAGACGGGCTACTACGCCGACCTGGCCGAGATGGCCGCGGCGCTGTTCGAGTCGCTCCTGATGAACCACCCGTTCGTGGACGGGAACAAGAGGGTCGCCTTCTTCGCGACGGACGTGTTCCTCCGACTGAACGGCTGGTGGCTCAAGGTCGAGGCCCGCCGCGCCCACCGCTTCCTGATCGGCCTCCTGGAGAGGAGCCAGGCCGACTACGACCACCTGCTGCCCTGGGTGCGCCGGTCCCTCGCCCGGCGGCGGTGAGGTCGTCCCGGCAGCCGAGCCCTCGCACGGTGATGCCGATCAGGGAGCTCTCATCTGCCTCTGGGTGGACTACCTGGACGGCTTCACCTCGCCGGCGGCCGATGCCCTGGCCGACCTGCTCGGGGGCGACGACGACATCTGTACGTGCGGGATCGTGGTGGCCGAGGTCTTCAAGGCCTTCGTCGCGATCGTGAGCGAGGCGCGATCCAGCGATCGTTTCAGGATCTGCTCTTCCTGGAGCCGTCGGGAATCGAAGTCTACCTCCGAGCGACGGAACTCGAGGGCTGTCGCTCACCCCGGAAGGTGGCGGTCACGATGATGAGCCCCGGGGGGCATGTCAGGCGCTCCGACCGCTGGGTGTCAATCGAGCTCTGGACGAGGGAGCCCTCGAACACGGGAGGCTCGTCGAGGCTCGAGCAGACCCACTCGGCGGCCCGCGGGCCCCTCCCCGGGTCCCACCCCTCCTCCGGGACCAGGCGGAACGAGAGCCGCCCGTCCGGTCCGATGTCGCCGTCGACGAGCCGCCCCGAGGCCGGCTCTCCGGTGCACTCGATGGCATAGCGGCCCTGGAAGGAGCGGCCGCTCTGGAGATCGATGACGAGCTCTCCGTCACAGCCCCCCGTGGCGGTGGCTCCGGGGGAGTACGTGTAGCTCTCACTCCAGTTCCACGACCGACCCGGGCTTCGCCAGGTCCCTCGCAGGTCCGGCACGTCCGTCGTCGGTGCCGAGGGCGAGTTGCAGGCGACCAGGAGGGCGAGAAGGGACGTCGGCGCGACCCATCGGTTTGGCTTCACCGTGCCCCCACTTCAATGTCTGCGGCGAGCGGGCGGGTGTCGTCCGCCAGGCATAGACCCCGATTTGCAGGAATCGAGCCGCGCGCCGGCGTCGATTCTGCCGTGATCTCGTGGCGCATGCGTCCTCAGGAGCGGACAGACCCAGCCGGTGAGGGGGGCAGCGCCGAGGTCGGCGCTAATCAGTACGAAAAGGTATAGAATAGCAGGTCCGGCCGGGTGCGGCCGGACGAGCCATGTCCCGACGCCTGAGCGAACGCCACCGGACCCTCCGCGAGGCGGAGGTACCTCTCGAGGACCTGCCGCTCTCCGGGTCCTTCCGGGTGGCCCTCGTCTACCCCAATCTCTACTTCGTCGGGATGTCGAACCTCGGGTTCCAGAGCATCCAGCGGATGCTCAACCGGCTGCCCGACGTGGCCTGCGAGCGGGCCTTCCTCCCCGACGACGTGGACAAGGCCGAGCTCGAGCGCACCGGGCGTCCCCTCACGAGCTTCGAGACGGACACCCCGCTGCGGGACTTCGACGCCCTCGCCTTCTCCGTCTCCTTCGAGAACGACTACCTGCACGTCCTCCAGGTCCTGCGCCTGGCCGGCATCCCGCTCCGGGCCCGGGACCGCGGCCCCCGGGACCCGCTCGTCATCCTCGGCGGTGCCGCGCTCTTCCTGAACCCCGAGCCCCTGGCTCCCTTCGCCGATCTCGTGGCGGTGGGCGAGGGCGAGGCCCTGGTGCCGCGGATGATGGACGCCCTCCTCGGGGCCCCCGACCCGCGGAAGGGCCTCGAGGCGCTCGGCCCCCGGGAGGGCTTCTACGTCCCCTCCCGCTATGAGGTCCGCTACCACGAGGACGGGACCGTCGCCGCCTACGACGGCCCCGGGCCCGTCGTCCGCCAGCGGGGCTGGCCGGGGGCGATGGGCTTCCCCCAGTCGAGCATCCTCACCCCCCACACCGAGATGTCGATGAAGTTCCTGGTCGAGATCTCGCGAGGCTGTCCCTGCATGTGCCGCTTCTGCTGGGCGGGGTACAACTACCTCCCGGTCCGCGGCTTCACGCGGGCCGAGCTCGTGGAGCGCGCCCGCGAGGTGCGGCGCTCCACCCCCAAGATCGGCCTGGTCTCCACCGCGGTCTGCGACCACCCCGAGATCGAGGGGATCGTGGACGACCTGGCGGGGATGGACTACGAGGTCTCGGTGGCCTCGCTGCGTCTCGACGACCTCACCCCGGGCTTCGTCTTCAAGCTGGCCGACACCGGGGTGCAGGGCCTCACCCTCGCCCCGGAGTGCGGCTCCGACCGGATGCGCCGCATCCTGAACAAGGCGTTCACCAACGAGGAGATCCTCGACAAGGCCACCTGGATCTTCGAGAACGGCATCCAGAACCTGAAGCTCTACTACATGGTCGGCCTGCCCTTCGAGGACCACGCCGACGTGGAGGCCATCGTCGAGCTGACCGCGGCGATCCGTGAGCGGATGCTCCAGGTCGGACGGGGCCGGGGACGGATCGGCCGCCTCCACCCCTCGGTGAACCCCTTCGTCCCCAAGCCGGGGACACCCTACCAGTGGGTCCCGATGGAGAACCCGAAGGAGACGGACCGCAAGCTCCAGTACCTGCGCAAGGCCTTCGGGCGGATGCCCAACGTGAAGGCGGTGATCAAGAGCGCGCGCACCGGGGCGGCGCAGTCGATCCTGGCCCTGGCCGACCGCAAGGTGGCCGACGCCCTGGAGATCGCGGTCCAGGGGCGCATGGACTTCAAGCGAGCGGTGCGCGAGGCCGGCCTCGACCCGGCCTTCTACCTCTTCCGGGAGCGGGGCAAGGACGAGGTCCTGCCCTGGGACGTCGTCGACAACGGCGTCGCCAAGGCCTACTTCTGGAGGGAGCTCCAGCGGAGCCGGGAGCAGAAGCTCTCCCCGCACTGCCCGGAGATCCAGGGCTGCATCCGCTGTGGCGTCTGCGTCGAGACGCCCAACCCCTCCTACCGGTTGCCGGAGAAGTGGAAGGGTCGCGAGACGCTGCCCCTCTACGAGAAGCTGGGCGCCCTCCTCGCCTGACCGCGCCGCGCCCGACGAGAGCTACCTGACGATCCGGAACTGGCCCCTCGCCGCGGGGGAGAACATCAGTCCGCGTGACGTCCTCCTCGCGGACAAGATCTGCCTTCTCGGGGACACGGTGGCCCGGACGCTGTTCCCCGCCGACGACCCCATCGGACAGGTCCTCCGGGTGCAGAACCTGCCCTTCCGCGTGATCGGGGTCCTGTCTCCCAAGGGCCAGGGGCAATGGGGACAGGACCAGGACGACGTGGTGGTGGCCCCCTACACCACCATCCAGCGAAAGCTTCTCGGCATCACCTTCGTCCACCAGATCATGATCTCGGCCACCCGCGCGGACGCTGTGGAGACGACCGCGGTGAACGTGACCCATCTCCTGCGGCAGCGCCACCGGACGTCGGGCCCCGAGGACGACGACTTCAGCGTGCGCACCGTCGAGGAGATGGCCGAGACCCGGAGCCAGCTCGCTCGTACGATGGGCGGGCTCCTCATGAGCGTGGCCTCGGTGAGCCTGCTGGTGGGCGGAATCGGCATCATGAACATCATGCTGGTCTCGGTCACGGAGAGGACGCGCGAGATCGGCCTGCGAATGGCGGTCGGGGCGCGCACCCGCGACATCCTGAGCCAGTTCCTGGCCGAGGCGGTCAGCCTCTCCGTCCTCGGCGGCGTGGCCGGCATCGCCCTCGGGGTGGCGGTCTCGACCATGCTCACCCGCGTTCTCGGGTGGCCCACGATGGTCACGCCCGGCTCCATCCTCGTCGCCTTCGTCTTCGCCGCCGCGGTGGGCATCTTCTTCGGCTACTACCCGGCGCGGAAGGCCGCCGACCTCGACCCCATCGACGCCCTGCGCTACGAGTGACCGGTCTCCGGGCCCCGACAGGAGAAGCTCGGTCGGCCCGGTTGCGCTCGCGGCGCTCGCCGTCCGCCCGGTCCCGCGACGGTGTATTATCCGGCGCCCGGGGGCTGTGGCGCTGGCCCGGGAGGTGAGGCATGGAGGGAGCCGGCGGGACGAAGGGCGGGGTGGGCGAGTTCGTGGGCAGGCTTCGTCATGGCGGTGGCGGGCGGGTGGCTCCTCACCAACCAGGTCACGGTGACCTCCGGATTCTGGGCCTGGTTCGGCCCCCACACCTTCGGTCTCAGCCTCCTCCCGCTCGTGGTGGGCGCCGGCTTCCTCTTCTTCGACGGCAGGAGCGTGATCGGGTGGGTCCTCACCGTGGCCGGGGCCACGATCATCCTCGTCGGGATCCTGGCCAACCTGCGGATCTACTTCGAGCGCACGACTCTCTTCAACACCCTCGTGATGCTGGTCCTGCTCGCCGGAGGCCTCGGGCTGATGGCCCGCGGGCTGCGCACGAAGGGCTGAGCCCGCCCCGGTCACTCAGTCCACCTGATTGCGCCAGATCCGCTCGTAGGCCGCCCAGTCCTCCTCCCCCGTCGTCCACTCCGCGTAGAGGGCCACGCCCTCGAAGGTCCCGCCGGCCCCCAGGCCCCGGAGTCCGGCCACGATGCCGTACAGCGCGTTGTCGATCGTCTCCACCCCGGAGCGGTGCATGAAGCCGAAGTCCTCGTAGGTCGGCACGCCCATGAGGACCCGGGCGTGGGACCCGGAGGCCACCAGCGCCCCCGCCACCGAGGCGGTGGACCAGGCCAGGTAGCGGCGGTACAGCGGCGGCGTCGGGATCGCGGTGTCGTAGGCCATGATCACGATCTGGTCCGACACCGCCGCCACTCGGGCGTAGTACGCGGGGCTCCAGACGAAGTTCGGGGCGACGGGGATCCCCACCGGCCCCGGGCGGATCGCGGCGAGGGAGAGCACGTGCCCGGGGCCGACGGCGTTGCGGAGCGAGCGCAGCAGGGCCAGGAACTCGTCGTTCCCGTCGTTGATCGGCTCGACGTTGAGGTGGATGCCGTCGAAGCCCTCGTCCACGAGACCGCGGACCTCGGCCACGATCCGCTGGCGCTGGGTCAGGTCGTCCAGGTTCACCGTGCCCTCCCGGTGGCGCTTGTAGCCCACCCGCAGCCCCCCCACCCAGGGGAGGACGCGGAGGTCCGGCGCCACCCGGCGGGCCACGGCGAGGAAGGCCCGCATCTGCTCGCGGTCGTGGGACGACAGCTCCCCCCGGGCGTCGAAGGGAATGAGGTGCGGGTAGGCGTAGCCGATCCCCCGCCGTCGCAGCTTGTCGAACAGGGCCTCCATCTCCTCGACGGGATGGGGCCTCTCGAGCCAGCGGTGCTCGAGCCACACCGCGTTGCGGTCGTGGTTGAAGGGGTGGGGGTTCGAGTCGCCGCCCGGGATGTAGGCGAAGTACACCAGGCCCGCCGCCCCCGCGAGGAGCACGAGAGCCCCGAGTCGCCAGGCCACGCCGACCCGGCTCACCCCTCCTCCCGCAGGAGCACCACCACCGCCGCGGCGTGACACCGCTCGTGGGTGAGGCTCACCAGGGCGGCGGAGGCGCCGAGGACCTTCATCCGCTCCTCCGCGACCCCGGACAAGCGCAGGACGGGCGGCCCGTACCGTCCCCGGGCGACCTCGATCTCCCCCAGGGCGGCCCCGCCCCCCAGGAGACGCTGCGCGGCCCGCTTCGCGGCGAGCCGCGCGGCCAGGCGTCGCTCCGGGTCCCGCTTCGCCCGGGCGTAGGCCTCCTCCTCGGCCGTGAACACGCTCTCGTCGGGACCCAGGCGCGTCACCGCGTCGATCTCGACCAGCGCGAAGGCGCTGCCCACGACACCGTCCTCCCCGGGGCGAGTCTCGATCACCATCCGCTAGTGTAGCCCGCCGCGTCGCGGCCACAGCCCCCGAGCCCCCGAGCCGTTAAGATCGGCCAATGCAGCTCCGCGTGGCCACCGTCCCCGCCCTGTCCGCGGTTCCGGGCCTCGTTCACGGCTTCGGGCAGAGGCCCGGGCCGGGGCCCGAGACCCGGGAGGAGACGAGCGCCCGCGTGCGCGCCGCCCTGAAGTCTTCGGGGCGGCTCCTGCTCCTGCGGCAGGTGCACGGCACCACCGTCGTGGCCGCACCCTGGGAGGGGACCCCCGAGGCCGACGCCGCGCTCGCGACGGCGCCCGGGCTCCTGCTCGGCATCGCGACCGCGGACTGCCTGCCCGTCCTCCTCGTCGACCCCACCCGCCGCGCGGTGGCCGCGGCCCACGCCGGGTGGCGCGGCACCGCGGGGGGAATCGCGGGGCGGGCGGTGGAGGCCCTCCGCGCCGCCGGGTCCCGACCCGACGACCTCCTCGCCGCCCTCGGCCCGGTGATCGGGCCCTGCTGCTACGAGGTGGGCGAGGAGGTGCGCACCGCCTTTGGACCCGCCGGGGAGCGCTTCTTCCGGCCCGGCCCCCGCGGGCGGCCCCACCTCGACGTCCGCGCGGCCAACGCTCGCCAGCTCGAGGACGCCGGGGTGCCCCCCGCGCGGATTCACCTCGTCGAGGACTGCACGTCCTGCCGGAGCGAGCTCTACTACTCCTACCGCCGCGACGGCGCGGGCACGGGCCGCATGATCAGCTTCGTGGGGTTCCGGGCGGGGGGGCCGGGGGGTCAGGTCTTGCCTTTCGCATCGTGACGTCCGGCGTTGGGCCCGACGCGAAAGGCAAGACCTGACCCCTACTCGCTACTCGAGCTTCGAGGCCTGCTCGTCGAGGGCGCGGTTGGCGAGGGCGTCGGCCTCCTTGTTCCGCTCCCGGGGCACGTGCTCGAGGCGCACGCGCTCGAAGCCGGCCACCAGCGCCGAGGCCTCCCGGTGGAGCGGCTGCAGCTTCGGGTTCTTGACCCGGTACCGACCGCCCATCTGCCGGACCAGGAGCTCCGAGTCCGAGAAGATCTCCAGCCTCCGGGCCCCCCGGGCGCGTGCCCAGCGCAGGGCGTGGAGGAGCCCCTCGTACTCGGCGACGTTGTTGGTGGCGTGGCCCAGGTGGCCGTAGAGCTCGGCCAGGGTCGTGCCGTCGGGGCCGGCGACGTGGACACCGAAGCCGGCGTCGCCGGGATTGCCCCGGCTCGCCCCGTCGACGTGAATGCGGAGCGTGTCCTCGGCCCTCACGGCTCGACGACGGTGGGCGGCGGATCGTAGTACAGGATGCGGCTGCAGGCCTCGCACTGAAAGATCTGCCCGTTCTGACGCAGCTCCACCCAGGGCTGCGGACGCATCTTCACGTGGCAGGCCTGGCAGACCCCCTCCCGGGCCTCGGCCATGCCCGTCCCCCGCAGCCGGGCCACGCGCTCGTAGAGGCCCAGGGGCGTCTCGGGGATGGTGCCCGCCACCTTCTCCCGCTCGGCCCGCATGCGCGCGAGCTCGTCCTTCAGCCTCGCCCCGCGGGCGTCGAGATCGGCGGACTCGCGCCGGGCCTCCTCTTCCACCCCAACGAAGGCCGCCTGCTCGCGCTCCACCTCGTCGGTGAGGGACTCCGCCCGCTCCATCTCCTCGAGGACCAGGTCCTCGCGGGACCGGATCTCGCGCTCCACGGTCTCGATCTCGTGAAGCATGGCGGTGTACTCCTTGTTGGTCTTCACCTCCATGAGCTGGCCCTTGTACTTCGAGCGCTTGCCCTCGAGGTCCTGGACCGCCGTCTCGTTCTCCTTGCGGACCCTCTGAGAGGCCTCGAGGGCCTCTCGCGCGGCGTCGAGTCGCGCACGGTCCCCGGCCACCCGGGTCTCGAGCGCCTCGCGGAGGCGGGGGATCTCGGCGCTCTCCGCGTCGAGGCGCTTGATCTCCATCTCGATGTGGTGGAGGCTGAGGAGCTTCTCGATGTCGGCGTTCATGTCAGGAGATCAGAGACTATAGCACCGCCAGAGCGCCGGCGGGTCCGGTCGAGGTGGTGGGCCTGGAAGGACTCGAACCTTCGACGAACCGGTTATGAGCCGGCCGTTCTAACCCACTGAACTACAGGCCCGCCCGGTAGCGTACTACAGTCAGCCGGTCATTCCCGGCCGGGGTGGGGAAGGACCGGCTGAGAGGAGCGACCCCCGGGGAACGGAGACGGAAGGGTCCTTCACGGACTGCCAGGAGCCGGCCATTCCGTGGGCAGGAAGGGAATGGCCGGCTGTGACGCCGACGCCCCAGGGAACGGAAACGGAAGGATCTCTACGGAGTGCCAGGAGCCGGCCATTCCGTGGGCGAGAAGGGAATGGCCGGCCGAGGAGGGCGACGCCCCAGGGAACGGAGACGGAAGGGTCTCCACGGAGCGCCAGGAGCCGGCCATTCCGTGGGCAGGAAGGGAATGGCCGGCTGTAATCAAATCCGACTCCCCTCCAGGAAGGCCTTGAGCTTGCGGGAGCGGCTGGGGTGGCGCAGCTTCCGCAGCGCCTTGGCCTCGATCTGGCGGATCCGCTCGCGCGTGACCTGAAAGCTCTGCCCGACCTCCTCGAGGGTGTGCTCGGAGCCGTCGCCGATCCCGAAGCGCATCTTGATGACCCTCTCCTCGCGGGGGGTGAGGGTCTTGAGGAGCGCCTCCGTCTGCTCCTTGAGGTTGAGGTTGATCACGTTCTCCGCCGGCGACACCGCCGCCCGGTCCTCGATGAAGTCCCCGAGGTGCGAGTCCTCCTCCTCCCCGATGGGGGTCTCGAGGGAGATGGGCTCCTGGGCGATCTTCAGGACCTTCCGGACCTTGCTCACCGGGATGTCCATCCGCTTGGCGATCTCCTCGGAGGTGGGCTCCCGTCCCAGCTCCTGGACGAGCGCCCGGCTCGTGCGGATCAGCTTGTTGATCGTCTCGATCATGTGCACGGGGATGCGGATGGTGCGGGCCTGGTCGGCGATGGCGCGGGTGATGGCCTGCCGGATCCACCAGGTGGCGTAGGTGGAGAACTTGTAGCCGCGCTTGTACTCGAACTTGTCCACCGCCTTCATGAGGCCGATGTTGCCTTCCTGGATGAGGTCGAGGAACTGCAGCCCCCGGTTCGTGTACTTCTTCGCGATCGAGACCACGAGGCGCAGGTTCGCCTCCACCAGCTCCCGCTTGGCCCGCTCGGCCTGGATCTCGCCGGTGACCACGGTGTCCATGGTCCGAAGGATCTCCTCGGGGCGGGCGTCGTACTCGTCGCGCAGCCCCTCCAGCGACCGCTTCTGCTCGCGGATCATCTGCCGGATCTGCTTCTTGTACTCGTCGCTCACGTCCCGCTTGAGCTTCGGCTCGAGGCGGCCGATCTTCTCGCGGGACCGCTCGATGCGGTCCACCGCCTCCCGGACCCGCTCCACCAACCGCCGCTTGAAGGCCTCGGAGAACTCGATCTTCCGGATGGTCTTCGACATCCCGATGCGGAGGCGCCCGAGGCGCCACTTGCCCTTCACGTAGCGGCGCGACTTGCGGTCCAGCTTCACGAAGTGGCGGCGGTAGGCCAGGTACTCGTGGTGGGCCACGTCCACCTTGGCGATGAGCTTCAGGGTCTGGCGGATCTTGGCTTCGACCTTCTCCTCGGTGATCTCCTCCTCGTTGAAGATCACCGCGTCACGCACGTTGATCTCGCGGGCCTTGAGCCTCTCCCCCAGGGCGGCGACCTCCTGGGCGGCCATGTTCGTGCGCGCGACCGCTCTCAGGACGCCGTTCTTGCCCCGCTCGATGCGCTTGGCGATCTCCACCTCGCCCTCGCGCGTGAGGAGGGGCACGGTGCCCATCTCCCGCAGGTACATGCGCACCGGGTCGTTGGTCTTGTCGAGGGTGCCGGGAGTCAGGTCGAGCTCGGCGCCTTCCTCCTTGTTGTCCTGCATCCGCTGCTCGGAGTCCACGACCTCGATGCCCATGGAGCCGAACATCGAGAAGATGTCGTCCAGCTCTCCCGAGGAGCTGATGTCGCCGGGCAGCATGTCGTTGACCTCCTCGTAGAGGAGGTAGCCCTTCTCCTTGCCCATGGTGATGAGCTGCCGGACCTCGTCGTACCGCTCTTCAATCGAAAGCCCCATATTCCTCGGTCGCTCCTTGTGGCGGTCCCTTCTCAGAGACCCGCGATCTCCCGCACCAGCCTCGTCTTCTCGTTGAGGAGAGCCTCCAGCGACTCTCCCCGGGCCCCCTGCAGCCTCTTCTGGACCTCCGCCATCTGCGCCTTGAGGGGCTGGCGGCGGATTTCCTTCACGCATTCCCTCGCCGAGAGCCCCTCGCCGGGAACGCCCTCGACCGCGATCTCGGACAGCAGGCGGCGGGCGGCCTCGTCCCCGACCTCTTCGGTCAGGGACGCCAGCGTCACCGGCTTCTCCCGGCGCCACAGCGCCTTGGCCGCGCGCAGCAGGGGCGCCGCCCGCAGCCCGTCGATGTCGGCCTCCCCGAGCTCGGCCAGCGCCTCGTCGATTCCCTCGGCGCCGGTGAGGATCAGCGCGAGGAGCCAGCGCTCCGCCGGGAGGAGCGTGAGCGCCCTCCGCGGCACCGCCGCCCGCCGGGCCGCCTCCGCCACCCCGGCTCCTCCCGTCCCGCGCCCGCCGAGGGCGCGGCGCATCTCCTCTCGCGCCGCGGCTTCGTCGAGCCCGCCCCGCTCCACCGCCTGGGCGAGCCAGGCCGAGCGTTCGACCGGGCTCTCGACCCGCACCAGCACCGGAAGAAGGGTGGCGAGGAACTGGGACTTGCCCTCCGGGGAGGAGACGTCGTGCGCCTCCTCGGCCCGGCGCATCAGCCACTCCAGGGCCTCCGGCGCCTCGTCCAGGCGCCGGCGGTAGGCGTCGCCGCCCTCCTCCCTGAGGAAGCTGTCGGGGTCGTGACCCTCGGGCAGCTCCACGACCCGGACCCGGAGGCCCTCTCCGAGCAGGACCTCGAGGCTCTTTCGGGCGGCGCGCTGACCCGCCTCGTCCTGGTCGAAGTTGACGCAGACGGTGTCGGCAAAGCGGCGGAGGAGCCGGCCGTGCGCGGGCGTGAGCGCGGTGCCGCAGGTCGCCACCGCCACGGCCACCCCGCACTCGAGGGCCCGGGCCACGTCGAGGTAGCCTTCCATCAGCACCACCCGCTTCTCGCGGCGGATGGCGTCGCGTGCCCAGGAGAGGCCGTAGAGCACGCGGCCCTTGTGGTAGACCGGGCTCTCCGGCGAGTTGAGGTACTTCGGCTCCGTGCCGTCCAGGCTCCGCGCGCCGAAGGCCACCACCTTCCCGCCCTCGTCGAGGATGGGGAAGACGGCGCGGTGGCGAAAGCGATCGTAGTGTCCCTCCCCGCTCTTGCGACGAAGGACGAGACCGGCCTTCTCGAGGACGGCGGCCGAGTAGCGCCCGCGCAGCGCGCCCAGGAGGTCGTCCCAGCTGTCGCGCGCGGCCCCGGCGCGGATGCGGCGCAGCGTCTCCTCCTGGAAGCCCCGTCCCTCGAGGTACTCGCGAGCCTCCGTCCCCGGCGCGGTCTGGAGGTTTCGCTCGAAGTGCACGGCCGCCGCCTCCATGAGCGCGAGCAGCTGGTCGCGCTCCTTGCGGTCGGGGCCCGGCTCGAACCGGTCCTCGGGAACGGGGACGCCGAAGCGTCGCGCGAGCGTCTCCAGCGCCTCGGGAAAGCTCACCCTCTCGCGCAGCATCAGGAACTTGAAGACGTCGCCTCCCTCCCCGCAGCCGAAGCAGTGGAAGACGGCGGGCTCCTGTCGGACGTTGAAGGAGGGGGTCTTCTCCTCGTGGAAGGGACACAGCCCCTTCCAGGACGTGCCCGCCTTCTTGAGGTTCACGTGGTCGGAGATCACCTTGACGATGTCGGCCGCCCGCCGCACCTCCTCGACGAAGCCCTCGGGGAAGGCCATGGCTAGTCCTTGATCTCCACCACGGTCGCGCCCCCGCCGCCCTCGTTCGGGTGGCCCGGCCGCCAGGAGGCCACGTGGGGGTGACCGTCCAGCAACCCGGCCACGGCCTTGCGCAGCCGGCCCGCCCCGAACCCGTGGATGACCCGTATCTCCCGCCGCTCGGAGAGCGACGCGTCGTCGAGGAGCTTGTCCACCCGGGGGAGCGCCTCCTCGACGGTGAGCCCGATGAGGTTGATCTCCGCCGGCACCGCTGCCCTGGAGGGGGCGTCGACCACCGCCACCGCGGTCCCGCCCCCGGCGGGGCGGGGACCGGCGAGGGCCACGAGCTCGGCGCGGGGCACGCGCACGCGCTTGCCCGAGACCGCGAGCTCAGCCTCGTCGTCGCCGTGGAGCGCGAGGACGTCGCCGGTGATGCCGAGGGCCTTCCAGCGCACCCGCGATCCCACGGCGAGCGGGACACGCGGCGCCTCTTCCTCGTCGGGGGGAAGCTCGAGCGCGGGGTCCTTCAGGATCACCTCCCGCTGGGCCCGGAGGGCCTTCACCGTCTCCACGCGGAGGCGCGGGGCGTGCTTGGCCGCGCGCTCGGCCGCCTCCAGCTTCGCGACCGCGGCCCGGATGGCCTCGTCGGCCTTCTGCTCCTGCTCCTCGCCACGGCGCTTCAGCCCTCGGGCGAAGGTCTCCACCGCGCGCCGCTTCTTCGCCGCGATCTCCCGCTCCGTCTCCTCCGCCCGCGCGCGGGCCTCCTCGGCCTCCCGGCGCAGGACGGCGATCCGCGCCGTCTCCCTCTCCAGCTCCGCGCGGTCCCGCTCGAGGCGGGTGAGCAGGTCCTCGGCCTGCTGCTCCTTGTCGTCGCGGCGGGCCCGGGCGTCCGCGACCACCGCGCCGGGCAGCCCCAGCCGCTCCGCCATCTCCAGGGCCAGGCTCCGACCGGGGGCGCCGAGGGTGAGACGGAAGGTGGGCTCCCAGGTCTCGGGGTCGTACCCGAAGGAGGCGCAGGCCACGCCCGGGGTCGACTGGGCGTAGGCCTTCATCAGGCCGTGGTGGGTGGTGGCCAGGACCATGGCCCCCCGCTGGCGGAAGTGCTCGACGATGGCCACACCGAGCGCTCCCCCCTCGGTGGGGTCGGTCCCCGCCCCCACCTCGTCGAGCAGCACCAGCGCCGGGCGGTCGAGATCCCGCGTCATCTCGACGATGGCCGCGAGGTGCGCGGAGAAGGTGGAGAGGTTCTCGGCGATCGACTGGTCGTCGCCGATGTCGGCGTAGACGCGGCGGAAGACGGGGAGGCGGCTCCCCGGAGCGGCGGGGACGTGGAGCCCGCACTGGGCCATGAGGGCGAGGAGCCCCACCGTCTTGAGGGCCACCGTCTTGCCGCCGGTGTTGGGACCGGAGACGACCAGCACCGGCTCGCCGTCTCCGGCGCGCAGGCTCACCGGCACCGGCTCGTCCGTCCGGGTGATCCCGAGGCGCCCGGCCAGGAGGGGCATGAGCAGCGGGTGGCGGCTGTCGACGAGCTCCAGGCTCAGGTCGTCCACGATCTCCGGGGCGTGGGCGTCCATGTCGTCGGCGAGCAGCGCCATGGCCTGCACCGCGTCGAGCTCGCCGAGCACGGCCGCCATCTTCGCGAGATCCTCGGCCCGGTCGCCGACCCGGGCGGTCAGGTCCCGGAGGATCCGCGCCACCTCGCGCCGCTCCTCGTCCTGGAGCGACACGATGTCGTTGTTGAGCTCGACCGCGGGCAGGGGCTCGACGAAGAGGCTGGCCCCGGTGCCGGAGCTGCCGTGGATGATCCCCGGGAGCCGACCCTTGTGGTCGGCCTTGAGGAGGAGCACGTACCGGTCGTTGCGGGTGGTGATCACCTGGTCCTGCAGCAGGCGCTCCGTCTCCCGCGAGCGGAGGTACCCCTCCATGACCGAGGTGAGCTGGACCCGGAGGCGCGCGAGGCTGCGGCGGGTGTCGGCGAGGCGGGGCGAGGCGTCGTCCGCCACCTCCCCGGTGGGCAGGAGCGCCCGGCGCAGGACGACGGCGAGCTCCGAGGTGTCGCGGGCCTGCGAGTCCGAGGCGAGGCGGGCGAGGCGGGGCGCCTCCTCGTCGGCCTGGCTGACCCGGCGGACGATCTCGACGCCCCCCTGGATGAAGGACGCCAGGTCCAGGAGCTCCCGGGGCTCGAGCTGGGCGCCTCCCACCCGGCTCCCGGCCAGCGCCGCCGCCGGGTCGGGAAGGTCGTGGTAGGGCTGGCGGCCCCCGGCCTGGAGGAGGCGCCGTCCCTCCGCGGTGCGGGTCAGGGCCTCCCGGACCGCGTCGGGCTCGGTGAGGGGCTCCAGGTCCTGGAGGCGCACCCGTCCCGCGGCGGACCCCGCCCTCTGGAGGAGGAGCTCCCGGATGCGGTCGAATTCGAGCGCGCGAAAAGTGTGGACGTTCAAATGGTTACAGAGCCAGCCCGGCCGCAGATCCCCGGCGTTGGCCTCCCGCGTCGCTCCCTGGGCCCCCCTGGGGTACCTCGCGCGCGCGGCCGGGTGGGCCCTGCGCCTCAAAGGAAGGGGAACGGCGGAACACGGCCAACCTACAAGATGAGAAGAATCAAGGGTTTTGTCAAGGAAGGGGGCTACCGGGAGTCCCCGGGCGGCCGGGGGACGGCACCGTCCCGCCCGCGCAGGATCAGGCAGGCCAGGTGGGCGGCCCCGAAGCCGTTGTCGATGTTGAGGACCCCCACCCCGGAGGCGCAGGAGTTCAGCATGGCGAGCAGCGCGGCCAGCCCGTGAAAGGACGCGCCGTAGCCCACGCTGGTGGGGACGGCGAGGACGGGCGCGTCCACCAGGCCCGCCACCACCGACGGCAGGGCCCCCTCCATCCCCGCGACCACGATCACCACGTCGGCCTGGCGGATGGTCTCGGCCCGGTCGAGAAGCCGGTGCAGCCCCGCCACCCCCACGTCGTACACGCGGTCGACCTCGGCCCCGTGGAAGGCCGCGGTCACCGCCGCCTCCTCGGCCACCGGGAGGTCGGAGGTGCCGGCGACCGCGACGGCGATCCGCCCGGCCAGGGGCGGGGGCGGCGTCGTCTCGACCGTGACGCAGCGGGCCGCCTCGTGGTAGCGGGCCCCGGGCAGGACCTCGGCGACCCGGCGGTGCACCTCGGCGGTCGTCCGCGTCACCAGGACCCGCTGGCCGTGGGCGGCGATGCGCTCCACGATGGCCACGATCTGCTCCGGGCTCTTGCCGGCCCCGAACACCGCCTCGGGGAACCCTCGTCTCAGGGCCCGGTGATGGTCCACCTTGGCGAACCCCAGATCTTCGTAGGGCAGTGTGGCCAAACGCTTTACCGCGTCGTCCGGGGAGACGGCGCCCTCGCGCACGCGCTCCAGCAGCTCCTTCAGGCCCTTGGGGTCCATTGACTTACCGATCGGCTCCGATTAAGTTGAGGGTCTCACGCCCGCCGGGCACGCGCCGTCCCACGGCAGAAAAACGGGAGCGCCGTGGCCGACACATCGAAACCCAAATGTTCTCTTGAGGTTGCGGGCCTGTCAAGGGAGGAGCGGTCGGCGGGAGGCCCCGCCCGGAGGGCGGAGGCGGTGAGCGCGCAAGACGACGGGGGCAACGGGACATGAGCCCACTCGAGTCCGGGATCCTCGGACTCTATTTCCTGACGCTGGTCATCCTCGCGATCCTCGGGGTGCACCGCTACGTGATGGTGTGGCTCTACTACCGGCGGCGCGAGGACCGGGCCACGTCCCGTCCGCTGCCCCGGACGCTGCCGAAGGTGACGGTGCAGCTCCCCATCTACAACGAGATGTACGTGGTGGAGCGCCTCCTCGAGTCGGTGGTGGCGATCCGCTACCCGAAGGAGCTCCTCGAGATCCAGGTCCTCGACGACTCCACCGACGAGACCTGCGCGATCGCCAGGCGTGCCGTCGCCCGCCACCGCGAGCAGGGGCACGATGTCCACTACATCCACCGGGAGGAGCGGACCGGCTACAAGGCGGGTGCCCTCGACGCCGGCCTCCGGGCCGCCACCGGGGAGTTCGTCCTCATCTTCGACGCGGACTTCGTGGCCTCTCCGGACATCCTCGAGAAGGCGCTGGGGAGCTTTGCCGACCCCCGGGTCGGCATGGTGCAGGTGCGCTGGGGGCACATCAACCGCGGCTACTCGCTCCTCACCCAGGTCCAGTCGATCATGCTGGACGGGCACTTCGTGATGGAGCACGGGGCGCGGAGCCGCTCCGGCCGGTTCTTCAACTTCAACGGCACCGCCGGGATCTGGCGCCGGGAGACGATCGACGACGCCGGGGGCTGGCAGCACGACACCCTCACCGAGGACCTGGACCTCTCCTACCGGGCCCAGCTCAGGGGCTGGCGGTTCGCGTACCTCCAGGACCTGGTCTCCCCGGCGGAGCTGCCGGTGGAGATGAACGCCTTCAAGGCCCAGCAGCAGCGGTGGTCGAAGGGATCGGTCCAGACCTGCAAGAAGCTGCTGCCCCGGGTGCTGGCCTCGGACCTGCCCTGGTGGATCAAGATCGAGTCCACCTTCCACCTCACCGCCAACCTCGCCTACCCGCTGATGGTGATGCTGGCGGCGCTCCTCTTCCCGGCCATGGTCATGCGCTACTCCATGGGCTGGCAGGAGATGCTCGTCGTGGACCTGCCCATCTTCCTCGCCGCGTTCGCCAGCGTCTGCTCCTTCTATGTCTCCTCGCAGAAGGAGCTGTTTCCCGACACCTGGAGGTCGCGTCTCAAGTTCATCCCCGCCGTCCTCGGGATCGGGATCGGCATCAGCATCAACAACGCGGTGGCGGTGGTCGACGGCCTGTTCGGCGGGCCCTCCGAGTTCAAGCGCACCCCCAAGTACCGAATCGAGGGCCTAGGCGACGACTGGAAGCAGAAGCGCTACAAGGGCACCACCGGCTGGGTGCCCTACGTCGAGCTCGCGCTGGGGCTCTACTTCTCGATCGTCGCGCTGTACGCGATCGCCTACGGCCTCTTCGGGGCCCTGCCCTTCATCGCGCTCTTCCAGCTGGGCTTCCTCTACACCGCGCTCATGTCCCTGGTGCAGGGGGTGGACTGGCTGGTGCCGCGCCAGCAGGAGGCCTGAGCCGTAGGGATCACGCACCCGATCCCGGCGCCGGCGTAAGCTTGGGGCCGCCATGGACATCAGCGGCAAGAGCATCCTCATCCTCGGCGGCTTCGGCCTCGTCGGCCAGGCCATCGCGCGGCGCCTGCTCCCCGAGTCTCCCCGCCGCCTCGTCCTCCTCTCCCTGCGCCGGGAGGAGGCCGAGGAGGCGGTGGCCGTCCTCGGTCCCGAGAAGGGCGACGTCGAGCTCGTCCCCGCCTGGGGCGACATCTTCACCTTCACCGACCTCAAGGACCGTCCCCGCGCCGAGGTCTTCGGCGACCCCGCCCTGCGCCGCCGCTTCATCTCGAGCCTGATCGACAGCCTCTCGGAGGAGGCGGCCTCCGAGTACGCGCTCTACCAGCTCATCACCGCCGAGAAGCCGGACGTGGTCATCGACGCCGTGAACACCGCCACCGGGATCGCCTACCAGGACGTCTACCGCACGAGCCGACAGGCCTGGGACGCCCTCCAGAAGGAAGAGGACCTCCAGGAGAGCCTGGAGATGCTCCTCGTCACCGACTACGTGCCCCAGCTCATCCGCCACGTGCAGGTCCTCTGGCAGTCCATGGTCAAGGCCGGCACCCACGCCTATCTGAAGATCGGCACCTCGGGCACCGGGGGCATGGGCCTCAACATCCCCTACACCCACTCCGAGGAGAAGCCCTCGCGGGTGCTGCTCTCGAAGAGCGCGCTGGCCGGGGCCCACACCCTGCTGCTCTTCCTGATGGCGCGGACCCCGGGAGGTCCCATCACCAAGGAGATCAAGCCCGCCGCCGCCATCGCCTGGAAGGGCATCGGCTACGGGGAGGTCCTGCGGAGGGGCCGGCCGGTCGTGCTCTACGACGTCGAGCTGGAGCAGGCCGAGCGCCTGGAGCTCGGCACGCGCTTCCGCCCCATGGACGTCTCCCGCGGTCGCGACACCGGGCGGACCCTGAAGAGCGTCTACATCGACACCGGGGAGAACGGGGTCTTTTCCCTCGAGGAGTTCGCGGCCATCACCACCGGCGAGCAGATGGAGTTCGTGACCCCGGAGGAGATCGCGGACGTGGTGGCGCGGGAGCTCGGGGGAGGCAACACCGGCCACGACGTCATCAACGCCCTCGACAACGCGGTCATGGGCCCGACCTACCGGGCCGGGCTCATGCGCCACTGGGCGCTCGAGAAGCTGCGCGCCCTCGAGGAGCGCCACGGGGTCCGCTCCGTCGCCTTCGAGAACCTGGGCCCGCCGCGGCTGAGCAAGCTCCTCTTCGAGGCCGACCTCCTGCGCCGGACCTTCGGGACGATGGAGGCGGTCCGGGCCTCGACCCCCGCGGAGATGTCGGCCCGCGCCGCCGAGGAGATCGGCCGCGACGCCGACTACCGCGGCGAGATCGTCTCCATCGGGATCCCCATCCTCCTGCCCGACGGCCGGCTGCTGCGCGGGCCGGAGTGCAAGGTGCCGCCGGTGCCGGTGCCGTCGGAGACCCTCGAGGTGACCGAGCAGAAGGTGGACCGGTGGGCCCACGCGGGGTGGGTGGACCTGCGCGAGCCGAACATGGCGCAGTGGCGCGAGCGCTTCCACCGCATCGAGACCGAGATCGCCGCCATCCCCGACCGCGACACCTCCTCGCGCTTCCTCCGGGACCGCCAGTTCTGGAGCGGAGAGGGCCTCATCCAGCCCGGCAAGGTGACGGGCTGGATCTTCGCCACCGAGGACGCGGGCGCGCGGATGAAATGACGGCGCCCCGGACAGGCGAGACGCGTTGATCGACACGAGCGCGACGCGGGCCGGAGTCCAGAGGGTCCTCTGGATCACCCTCGTCCTGAACCTGGCCGTCAGCGCGGGCAAGATCGCGGTGGGGCTGCTCTCGGGCAGCCTGGCCATGGTGGCCGACGGCTACCACAGCCTCGTCGACGGCTCGAACAACGTCATCGGCCTCATCGTCGCCGCCTACGCCTTCCGTCCCCCGGACCGCGGCCACCCCTACGGCCACCGCAAGTTCGAGACCGCGGCCGCGGCGGGTATCGGCGGCGCCCTGCTCTTCCTCGCCTACCACGTCCTCGAGGGTGCCCTCGGCCGAGTCGCCGATCCCCAGCTGCCCGAGATCGGACCCCTCAACTGGGTGGTCATGGGGGTGACCATGGCCGTCAACCTCTTCGTGAGCTGGTACGAGGACCGCGAAGGGCGGCGGCTCCGGAGCGCCTTCCTCGTGGCCGACGCCACCCACACCCGCGCCGACCTCTTCGTCTCCCTCGGCGTGGTGGCCACCTTCGCGGCGGCGAAGGCCGGCCTGGCCTGGGCCGACCCCCTCGCCGCTGTCGTCATCGCCGCCGTGATCGCCGTCCAGGCGGTGAAGATCCTCGTGTCCGCCTTCCACGTCCTCACCGACCGTGCGGCCATCGACCCCGAGCGGATCGAAGAGCTGGCCCGGGGCGTCGAGGGCGTCCGCCAGGTCCGCGACGTGCGCACCAGGGGCCGCGGCGACGCCGTCTACGTGGACCTCGCCGTCCACCTCGACGGCGCGGTGACGCTGCGCGAGGCCCACGCGGTGGCCGACCGCATCGAGGAGAGGCTGAAGGCCGCCCACCCCGAGATCGTGGACGTGGTCGTCCACCCCGAGCCGGCGGGGTAGCTACCGCTTCTCGCCGCCGCAGGCGTCGCAGGGGCAGAGCTGGCGGAGCAGGCGGAAGCTGTAGATGCCGGTGTTGTGGCCGTCCGCCCAGCCAAGGGCCAGGGCGTAGTTGCCCACGCCGTCGATGTGGACGAGCTCCTGGTCGGTCAGGTCGAGGTACTTCGCCTCCGGGGCGTGGCCCTGGCAGGAGGCGCAGGGGCACCAGCTGCGCAGGTAGTCGAGGGGAAAGGGCGAGACGTGACCGTCGTCCCAGGTCAGGACGAGACGCCGCGCCCCCTTCTCGTGGCGCGCCTCGACCGGCTCGGGGGACGACTGCGCCGGGGGCGGGGGGCTCACTGGCCGAAGGACCGGACGTCGTCGAGGCGCACGTCGTCCACCTTCCAGGCGCCACCCTGCTTCACGAGGTGGATGACGATGGCCTGGGTCTGCGCCCCGCCGGTGAGCACGCCGGTGAGGACGGCCCGGTCGTTGTCCACGGAACGGCTGGGGAAGGTGGCGTCCGTGCTCTGCCCGATCGCGGAGACGACGTCGTCGAGCTGGCCGCCCGTGAGGCGTGAGCGGAACTCGTCGGTCGCCCCCTGGGCGGCCTCGTCCATCCGGCCTTCGCGCACGTCCGCCAGCCACCCGTGGGCGGCGTCCGCCGCGCCCTTCGTCATGACGAAGACGCCGCCGCCCAGGAGTCCTCCCATGAGGAGGACGAGAAGCAGGCAGCCGCAACACCCGACGGCGATCCAGAAGACGGGTCCCCGGCCCTTCTTCGGCGGCGGCGATCCTCCCGACATCTGCCGCACTGGGGACGGACTCGAGGGCCGAGATCGGGTGGGAGCCGCGCCCGCCGGGGGCGGAGGCGGCGGTGGGGGTGCGGCGGAGGTTTGGGGGATCGGTGGTGGCGGCGGTGCCGACGGGCGCGGGGTGGCGTCCGCCGGTGCGGGCGGCGGCGGGACAGGAGCCGCACTGGTCGGTGGCGGCGGGGGAGCAGCCGCGCTGGGCGGCGGTGCAGGCGGTGCAGGCGGAGCCGCAGGTGGCGGCGGTGGCGGCGGGGGCGAAGCCGCGGGCGGTGCGGGCGGCGGGACCGCATCCGCCGACGGCATCGCCATCACCGTCTCCTCGGCGAGGACGGGAGTCGCGACCGTCGCGTCGGGGTCCGCACCGATCTCGACGTGGTACAGGAGCGCACCGAAGCGCAGCTCCTGCCCGTTCTTCAGGGCCGTCTCCGCGACCTTCAGGCTGTTGACGTAGGTCCCGTTGGCGCTGCCCTGGTCCACCACCCACCACGCGCCCGCGCGGCGCTCGAGGCGCGCGTGACGTCGTGACACCGACCCCTCGGTCGCGACGATCTCACAGGTGGGGTCGCGGCCCACGAGGCTCGGGTCCGCGGTGACCTCGATGGGGTTGCCGGAGTCGGGCACGAGTCGCAAGCTGACCATTGGACGCGCTCCTCGTCGGTCTTCGTGCCCGCGCATGGGCCGAAGTTCCTGCTGATTCTAGAGATCCGGAGTGGTGGTGGTCAATGGGACGTGGTGGGCAGTCTGCATGGCTCGGATGATATGGCAACATTGACACCCTGCCTGGAATCCCCCAGAATTGAAGTCTGTTGACAGGCTTGTTGGGCATGCCGTCGGCACCTCCCCCAGGCCCCGTGCACCGGGAACTCTCATGAGCGATCAGAAATTCGGCGGACGAGTCGTGGCGTTCTTCGCCTCACTGCGCCTCGCGGTGGTGGTGATGCTCACCCTCGGCTCCGTCTGCGCCTTCGCCACCTTCTACGAGATGGAGCACGGGACGCCGGCCGTCCAGCGCGACATCTACCAGACGCCGTGGTTTGCCTTCCTCCTCGGCCTTCTCGGGATCAACGTCTTCTCGGTGATGGTGAGCCGCTGGCCCTGGACGAAGCACCAGGCCGGCTTCCTCACCGCCCACGTGGGCATCCTCGCCATCCTCGTCGGCTCCGTGATCTCTCTGTATCGGGGTCTCGACTCGAACATGGCCCTGGCCGAGGGCGAGACCTCGGACCGCGTACGGCTCTTCGAGAAGGCGCTCCACGTGTCGATCCCCGACCTCGGCGCCCACGCGGTCATCCCGGTCGTCTTCGAGAAGAAGGCGCCGACACCGGACCGCCCCAGGCGCTACGAGGTCCCGGGCTCCGACGTCGTGCTGGTGGCCGACGGCTACGAGCCTCACGTGACGGCGAGCGAGTCCTTCGAGGCCGCGGAGAGCGGACCCCCCGCGCTGCACTTCGTGCTCCAGGCGCCGATGGCGACCCAGGAGGCGTGGCTGGTCCCCGACGACCCCCGTCGCGGCCACCTCGACCTCGGCATGGTCTCCTTCGGCTTCCACGCCGCCCGGACGGAGGAGCAGGCGGAGGGGCTCCTCCAGCACGCCGGGGCCCAGAACCACCTCTCGTTCGTGCTGACGCCCGAGGGACGGGTGCTCTTCGGCGCCACCGGCACCTCGGGCCCCCTGCAGACGGGCGTGGTCGAGATCGGCCAGCCGCTGGTCACCGGATGGCCGGGCCTCGGGGTGACGGTGGACCGCTTCTACCCACGGGCGACGATGACGCGCGAGGTGCTGCCGGCGCCGCCCCCGGAGAAGGAGGAGCGCCGCAACGCCGCCGTCCGCCTGCACCTCGAGGGTCCCGCCGGGGCCACCGCGCCCGAGTGGATCCAGTGGGGCGAGACCCGGCGCCTGCTCGTCGGCGACCACCTGGCCAGCCTCGCCTACCGTTCGCCGGAGGCGGCGCTGCCGTTCCGGGTCACGCTCCTGCGCTTCAACAACGAGTCGTACCCCGGCTCGCGGATGGCCTCGACCTACGAGAGCACGGTCCGCATCGACGATCCCGAGCAGGGAACCTTCGAGACCCTCATCTCGATGAACAACCCCCTCCATCACCGGGGCTACATCTTCTTCCAGTCGTCCTTCATCGAAGGGCGCCCCATGATCTCGATCTTCTCGGTGGCCCGGGCCCCCGGGCTGCCCCTCGTCTACCTCGGGACCGCGCTCATCGGCATCGGCATCGCCTGGATGTTCTACGGAAAGCCCTGGCTCGCGCGGCGCCAGGCGGCCCGGGCCCTCGAGGCCCATCGTGCACAGGAGAGTCGTCGTGATGAAGCGAAGCCTGCTGATCCTCTCTCTGCTGGCGCTTAGCCTGCCCTCCCCGCTCCTCGCGGGGTCGGAGGTGGCGCCGCTGCGTGGGATCGCCATCCAGTCGGGGGGCCGCAACAAGCCCCTGGACACGTTCGCCCGGGAGACCGCCCGACGCGTCACCGGGGCGAAGCCGTTCGGCTTCGAGTCGGTGGAGAAGCTCGAGCCCACCGAGTGGGTGCTGTCCATGGTGGCGAGCCCCGACCGCTGGCGCGCCGAGCCGATCGTCAAGGTGACCCACGCCGGGCTGCGCGGCGCGGCGGGACTGCCCGCGGACAAGGACCACTACAGCTTCGAGGAGCTCGTCTCCCACCAGGGCTTCATGGGGGCGGTGGAGAAGGTCCACGCGAAGCTCCGGGCGGACCAGGAGCTCGACCCCGTCGAGAGCGAGCTGGCCAACCTCTACGACACCCTGTCGGTCATGAGCGGCATCATGTCCGGCGAGGCCCTGCGGATCATCCCCCACCCGGACGACCCGAAGGCCACCTGGTACTCGATCGCCGACCTCAGCGACCCGCAGGTCCCCCAGGCCCAGCGCATCCGCGCCCTCGTGAGCTCTCTCGTCACCGCCTACGCCGCCGGCGACCGTGCCGGTGTCCAGACGGCGAGCGCCGGGCTCGCCTCGCGCCTGGCCAGCGTCGCCCCCGGGGTCTACCCCCCGGAGAAGGACCTGGCCCGCGAGGTCCACTACAACCGCGCGAAGCCCTTCCGCACCGCGTGGCTGCTCTATCTCCTGGGCTTCCTGGCCCTCATCGCGAGCTTCCCCCTCGCCTCGAAGGGCTTCGCGCGGGCGGGCATGGCGCTGGTGGTCGGCGGGTTCCTGTTCAACGGCTACGGGATGCTGCTGCGCACCCTGATCTCGGGGCGCCCCCCGGTCACGAACATGTACGAGACCGTGATCTTCGTGGCCTGGGGCGGGGTGCTCTTCGCTCTCATCTTCGAGCTCGTCTACAAGGCCCGCTACTTCGCCGCCACCGCGGCCGGGCTCGCCACCTTGTGCCTCATCCTCGCCGACAACGTGCCCATCCTGGACGGCGCCATCGCCCCGCTGGTGCCGGTGCTCCGGGACAACATGTGGCTCACCGTGCACGTGCTGACGATCATGCTCGGCTACGCGGCGTTCACCCTCGCCATGGGCCTCGGCCACCTCAACCTCGGGCTCTACTTCTTCGCGCCCGGCAAGGCGGCCCTGCTGAAGTCGCTGTCTCTCTTCCTCTACCGGGCGCGTGCAGGTGGGGACGCTCTTCCTGGCCGTGGGCACGCTTCTCGGCGGGGTGTGGGCCTCGTACTCCTGGGGACGGTTCTGGGGCTGGGACCCCAAGGAGACCTGGGCGCTGATCGCCCTGCTGGGCTACCTCGCCATTCTCCACGGGCGCTTCGTGGGCTGGATCCGGGACTTCGGTCTCGCGGTGGGGTCCATCCTGGGCTACCTGCTGGTGCTCATGGCCTGGTACGGGGTCAACTTCGTCCTCGGGACGGGGCTGCACTCCTACGGGTTCGGGTCCGGCGGCTACACCTACATCGGGGGCTTCGTGGCCTTCGAGATCGCGGTGATCGTGGCCGCGCTCCTGCGCCGTCGTCTGGAGATGCAGAAGCAGGGCCCGGCGTCCCCGCAGCCGGCCCACTGAGGCGGGAGAAGAGCGGGGTGGCGGGGATCGACCGCGCCCGCGTCGCCGCGGAGTGGGCCGCGCGCGGGTTCGGCTGCGACCTGTGGGTGGACCCGCCGGGCCGGGCCTGGGAGGACTTCGTCCACCCGACCGACGAGGTCGTGATGGTGCTGGAGGGCGATCAGGAGTTCGAGGTCGAGGGGGTCGTCCACCGGCCGGCCATCGGGGAGGAGCTGCTCATCCCCGCCGGCGCGAACCACGCCGCGCGCAACGTCGGGCGCACGACCTCACGCTGGCTCTACGGCTACCGCAACGGCTAGTAGGGCGACACGATCATCCCGAGCGCACGCCTCATGAGGGCTCATGGACACCTCCAGCCGCGGCTGCCTCCGGGCCGTCGGGTGTCTCCTCGGCCGACGGGAAGCACAGCCTCCGGAAGTTGCAGCGCCGGCAGACCCGCGGGCGGTCGATCATGGGGAAGTCCTCGAGGCGGGCATGGTTCTCGAGGGGATCCACGAGGAGCTCCTTCATGCGGCTCGCGCTCCTCGCGATGAAGCTGCGGGCGTGCTCGACCTTCCTCGAGTCGACGCCCCGTCGGGTCGCCCGGGGGATCACGAGGTAGTTGAGCTCGGTCTGGATCTCCTCCGCCGAGGACACCCACCCCACCTCGGTGGCGTAGAGCGCGTAGCCCGCCACCTGGATCTCGTTGAAGCGCCCCTCGCGACGGCCGGTCTTCCAGTCCACGATGACCACGCGTCCCTCGTGGTCCCGAAAGGCGAGGTCCATCCGCAGGTAGACCTCCACGTCGCCCACGTGGAAGCTCACGAGGTCCTCGAGGGCCAGCCACCGGTCGCGGCCCGCGGCCAGGGCCTCGCGCAGCGTGTCGCTGCGGAAGAAGTGCTGCAGCGAGCGCATCACCACGTTCACCGCGATCCGCTTGTCCTCCCGCTCGACCGGCTGGTCGTACTCGTGCTCGAAGAGGCGGAACCGCCGCGAGCCCAGCTCGCTCTCCCGCCAGTCGCTCACCATCCCGGTGTGGACGACGCGCCGGATGAGGGCGTCCTGCTCCTCCGGCGGGGGGAGGGCGTCGTGCTTCTTCAGGAACCACTCGATGGTGTCGTGGACCACGCTGCCCGCCCACAGGGGGAGCGCGGAGAGCTTCTTGAGGCGCTTGATCTCCTCGTCCTCGTGGGAGGCGTAGTAGGAGTAGTAGTAGCGCCGGCGGCAGGACTGGAAGGTGTCGTGGCGCGAGGCCGACCAGGAGAAGGGAACGTCCATCCCGGCGACTCTAGCATCTCGTCGGTCGCGCGGCTCCTCCTCGACGGCCATGGGAGAATACCCGCCAGGATGGGATTGCGCCTTGCCGCGGCTCTCCTGGTCACCCTGCCCGCCCTCGTGGTGGAGGCGCAGGCGGGGATGGGGATCTGGACTCGGGACCTCTCGCAGGGCGAGCGCGCCGATGTCGCCAAGGGAGATCCCCAGGGGGTCATGGTGGGCGCCGTCTACCCCGGCAGCCCCGCCGCGGCGGCCGGAATCCTGTCCGGGGACCGCATCGTCGGCGTGGACGGTCGGACGGTCACGAGCAAGGCCGCGTTCTCCCGGGCGCTGTGGCAGATCGAGCCGAGTGCGCCCGTCCTCCTCGAGATCCGCAGGGGCGGCCAGGCGATCAGCATCGAGGTGCGGCGTGTCGACGAGATCTCGTACCTCGGAGGAAGTTGCGACGCCGGCGAGGGCCTCGCGTGCCGAGATCTCGCCGACGCCTACAGAGGCGGTTCCGGGGTGCCGAAGGACCCGGCGAGGGCGACCGAACTGCTCCAGCGGGGTTGCCGGCTGGGCGCGGCCCCGGTCTGCAGGACCCTGGCCTCGCGGTTGGCTCGCGGCAGTGACGGCCCGGGCAGCCCCGCGGAGGCCATCCCCCTGATGGAGTGGGCGTGTCGGCACGGCGACGGAGAGGCCTGTCGGATGATGGCGGAGTACCACGCCGGCGGTCACCTCGGGCTGGAGAAGAGTCGCGCTCGGAGGAGGGCATACCACGAGCTGGGCTGCTCAGCCGGGAATCGGGTCTCGTGCAATGAGCTCGGCAAGGCTCTCGAGGACGGCGACGGCGGCCCGGAGGACCCGAAGCAGGCAGCGGCGGCCTACGAGTCGGGTTGTGCTCGGGACCTCATGGAATCCTGTGTCTGGCTGGGATGGCTTCTGGTCAAGGGAAAGGGCACTGCAATCGATGTGGAGCGAGGACGGAAGCTGTTCGAGCGCAGCTGTGCCTCGGGCTTCCCGGGAGGCTGCGTGTCCCAGGCTGAGGTGCTCCTGAAGCAGCGCGATGGAGGCGCCGCGCTCACGATCCTCGAGAACGCGTGCGGGGAGGGCCATGTGGAGGCGTGCTGTCTGATGGCCCAGGTCCACGAGAAGGCGCTCGGTGGTGTCCGACCCGACGTGCCGCGGGCGAGCCGCATCTACGAGAAGCTGTGCCGAGACGGGCACGGGCACGCGTGCAGCAATCTGGCGTTCCTCTACAGCGTCGGACCCCAGAACATGGCGGGCCACGGCCTCGAGAAGGACGAGGTGCGTTCCCTGGAGCTCCATGAGAAAGCCTGCGCCCTCGACTACATGGAAAGCTGCTGGATCGCAGGGCGACTCTACACCCAGGGGGAGCGTGCGCCTCACGACCTTGAACGCGGGCGGGTGCTTCTCGAGAGGGCCTGTGACGCCGGCCTCGCCGATCCCTGCGACAGGCTGGCGAGTCTGGACGAGCAAGCCGAGGCGCGGCGCCTGGGTCCTGCATGGCGCGTCAGTCGTGCAAGGGGCGAGATGGCCCCGGGGCAGATGCATTACTCGGGGGAGATCCGGGTCCAGGGCCAGACGAGTCGGGCCGCTCTCACCACGACGATTCGCGATCGGGGCGAGGAGTGGATCGTCGAGGAGCAATGGGCCCTCGGGGGGTCCGAGACGACGGAGATCAGCGCCCTCGACAGAAGCACTCTGTTCCTTCGGCGACACACGAGCCAGTCCGGTCGCACGATTCGAGACCTCGAGATCAAGGATGGCTGGATCGTGGGCTGGACCGGTAGCCCCGAGCTTCGAGAGCCCGACGACGAGATCTTCATCGACGCCCCCGATCCCATCCTCGCGTGGGGTGCGGGAGTCCCCCAGGTCGTCGCCACGCTTCCCCTGGCCAGCGGCTTCAAGACCTCGCTGAGGGGCATCCAGCTCTCCACCCAGAGCGTCGTCCCCCGGAAGCTGGAAGTCGTTGCCATGGGCAGGATCCGGGTGCCTGCGGGGACGTTCACCGCGTGGAAGGTTGCGGTCCGCGACCCGGAACCCGGTGGGTACGTCCTGACGATCTGGATCGACACGCGATCCCGCCGGGTCCTCCGCTACGACGGGGGGACACGCGGGCCTGGCCCCTGGTGGACGCTCACTCTCGATCCCTGAATCCTCGAGCCGGGGTTCCCGGCCGGCCTGGGTCCCGCGCCTCCAGTAGCGCAGCAGGCGCCCACCTACCGCGCGGCCTCGGGGGCACCGGCTCGGGACTCTCCAACACGCGGCGACACGCGGGGCCAAGGCGGCCACCGGCTGTGTCGGCGGCGAGAAGCACCGGGACCCCCGCCCGGACACGCCAAGGGTGTGCACAGGTCTTCCAGAGCGCCCGCTTGTCAATAAAGACAAGGCCGCCTATCTTTAATAGCGAGAGGCTGGAGTAAAGACTCTTTAGCAGGCGCTCGAAGCGACCCATGCGACGCGGACAGACCGGGCAACTCGTTGTGACATCCCAGGTTGGAAGCGAGATCGTCCAGGCCTTCCTGCCGCACCCTCTTCCTCCGAACCCCGCTCTCGAGTGGAACGCGGCGCTCAGGGAGGGTCTGGACGACGCTCTGGTCTCACTGGGGCGCCTGGATGCACTGTCGACGCTGTTGCCCGATCCGACACTCTTCATCTACTCCTATGTGAGAAAGGAGGCGGTGCTCTCCTCCCAGATCGAGGGGACCCAGTCGTCTCTTTCCGATCTGCTGCTCTTTGAGCTGGACTCCGCTCCCGGGGCTCCCCTCGACGACGTGGCCGAAGTCTCGTCCTACGTCGCTGCCCTGGAACATGGCCTGGCCCGCCTTCGCGGGGGCTTTCCCCTCTCGAACCGACTCCTCCGCGAGATCCACGGCATTCTCCTGGCCCGCGGCCGAGGGGCGGAGAAGCAGCCCGGCGAGTTTCGCCGGTCGCAGAACTGGATCGGGGGGACCCGGCCAGGTCGTGCCACCTTCGTCCCCCCGCCGCCCGACCAGGTCGCCACCTGCATGGCGGCGCTCGAGCGCTTCCTGCACGATCAACCGGAACGCACCCCTCCCCTCGTGAAGGCGGCTCTGGCCCACGTGCAGTTCGAAACGATCCACCCGTTCCTCGACGGAAACGGCCGACTCGGCCGGCTGCTCATCACGTTGCTGCTCTGCAGCGAGGGCCTCCTGCGTGAGCCCCTTCTCTACCTGAGCCTCCATCTCAAGCAGAATCGCGCTCGCTACTACGAGCTGCTGCAGGGTGTGCGGCAGGACGGCGACTGGGAGGCCTGGCTGGGCTTCTTCGCCGAAGCGGTTCGAGACACGGCGGCGGGCGCGGTCGAGACGGCGAGCACGCTGGTCGGTCTCTTCGGGGCCGATCGCGAGCGGATTGGCGGCCTGGGACGCGCGGCCGGCTCGGCATTGCGGGTCCACCACGAGCTGCAGCGTCGGCCGCTGGTCAGCATCGCCGCTCTTTGCCGCTCATCCGGTCTGACCACTCCCACCGTCGGCAAGGCCCTGGCCAGCCTGGAGGGGCTCGGAATCGTGCGCGAGGTCACTGGCCGTCGGCGAGATCGGGTGTTCGCCTACGATCGCTACCTGGCGCTCCTGGCCGAAGGGACGGAGCCCTCCTAGCAGCTACTAGACCGGCACCGTCCGGCCGAGGGCGGTGAACAGGACGAGGCGCTCGCGGATGGGACGGCCCAGGGCCTGGGCGAGACCCCGGCCGTAGAGCTGGAGCTGGGGGGCGTGGTGCGCGGCCTGGTCCAGCGCCTGGTCGGGAGCGATCGCGTCGCTCTTGTAGTCCACCACCACCAGCTGCCCGTCCTCCTCGAAGACGAGGTCGACCGTGCCCTCCACGAGGTGCTCGCCGTCGGGGAACCAGAGCTTCAGCTCGCGCCACAGACGTGAGGCCTTCCGAGCCCGCTCCACCACGGGCAGGCCGAGCGTCCGCTCCACCTGCTCCGCGGCGCTGTGGGCGGCCTCGGGGTCGAGACCCAGCGCCGGGGCGAGGGCGGCGGCCATGGAGCGCAGACGCCCGCCGCGTCCCTCCTCACCGTCGTCGAGGGGGGCCCACTCCAGGAGGCGGTGCACGAGGCTGCCGAAGTCGCGACCTCCGGCGCCGCCGCCGACGAAGGCGGGCGGGGGCGCGGCGCGGGCGGCGAGCCGGGTGGCGGAGATCGGGACGAACGGTCGCGCCTTCGCGTCGTCCAGGAGCGCTCGGCGCTCCTTCTCCCAGCGCGCGGCCACCGCGTCTCCGCCCTCGGCGCCGGCGAGCGCCCACAGCTCGGCGCGCTGGCTCTCGTGCTCGGGCCGGGGGATCGTCTCCGCGTCCACGACACGGACGTCGGCGTCCGAGGCGGGAGGCAGCTTCTGGACGAGGTCTCGCCAGAAGTCACCGAGGGCGGCGTCCACCGGGGGACGGGGGACGACGAGCAGGTCGCGCGCGCGGGTGCAGGCCACGTAGAGGAGACGGCGCCCCTCGCCCCAGGCCTTCTTCTTCTCACGCCGCACGAGAGCGGCCCAGCCCTCGGGCTGGCAGCCCTCCCGGAACCCGACGGCGATCCGGCCTTCCTCCCACAGGGGCACGGTGTCGGCGGAGAACCACGCCCGGTCGGCGGTGTCGTAGAGGGCCACGATCGGCGCCTCGAGGCCCTTGGCCTTGTGCACGGAGAGGACCCGCACGGTGTCGGGGTCGCCGGGACGGGTCGCGGGGAGGTCGGGCTCCTCCCGCGCGCTGTCGACGCGCTCGGCCAGGAGGTTGGCGAATCCGCGCAGGGTCAGCACGCCGAGCTCGGCCGCCTGGCGCGCCAGGGTGGCGACCTTCTCCAGGTTGGCGACCTGGGCCTCCCCGCGGCGGGTGCCGGTGAGCCCGGCGAGGATGCGCGTCTCGTCGAGGAGGCGGTCGAGGAGGGCGGCGACGCTGAGGCCGGTGCGCTCCCGGTGGAGCCTCTGGAGGAGGCTCAGGGCCGGGCCGAGGGCCGCCGCTCCGGGGCGCTCCTCGTCCACGGCCCCCATCACGGGCAGACCCCCCGACAGCGAGTAGGCGACCACGTCGCGGTCGCTCACCCCGAAGAAGGACGAGCGGAGCGCGGCCACCAGGGAGAGCTGATCGGAGGGGTCGTCGATCGCCCGCAGCACGGCCAGGGTCTCGTGGACCTCCTGCCGGTCGAAGAACGACTTGCCCCCCTCGACGGTGAAGCGCAGTCCCGCCGCCTCGAAGGCCTCCTCGAGGAAGCGCACCTTGGTGAGACGCCGGGTCAGGACCATGACGTCCCCGGCGCGGCTCGGTCGCACCTCGCCCGTGGCCGGGTCGCGCACGGCGTGGGCCCCGCGGGCCGCCTCGGCGAGGAAGGCGGCGAGCGCCCCCGCCTCCGCGTGGAGAAGGTCGTCCCCGCTCGCGGCCGACGGGGCGGCGAAGCGCAGGGCCACCACCGAGGGATCCTCGGGAAGGCCCGGGGGAGGGTCGATCGGCTCGTAGGGGGGCTGGTCCGCCTCGTCGGACTCCTGGATGAGGTCGGAGAAGACCCGGTTCACGAAGCGCAGGATCGCCGGGCGGGAGCGGAAGTTCTGCGTGAGGTGCAGGACCACCCGCCCGTCGCCGGCGCGCGCCTGGTCGGCGAGCTCGCGGAAGAGCCGCACCTCGGCCCGACGGAAGCGGTAGATGGACTGCTTGGCGTCGCCCACGACCACCAGGGCCCCGGGCCGGTCCCCGGCGAGGAGCCGCGCGATCTGGACCTGGAGAGGGTCGGTGTCCTGGAACTCGTCGATGATCAGGTAGGCGAAGCGTCCCTGGAAGTAGTGGCGCACCGCGGGCTGGTCGCGCAGCGCGTCACGGGTCTTCAGGAGCAGGTCCAGGAAGTCGAGCACTCCCCGCTCCCGCTTGTGCTCCTCGTAGAGGGCTGTCACCCCGCCCAGGGCCCGCACGAGACGCCCGTGGGTGTCGGCCCCGAGGGCGGCCCGCCACCCCTCGGCCGACTCCTTCACCCAGGCCGCGATCCCCCGCGCCTCCTCGAGGGCCTCGACGCTCGGCCAGCGGGGGCGGTGGCCGAAGCTCTTCGGGACCGAAGGCGGTGAGAGGAGGTGCTCGACGAGCCTGGAACCCTCGAGGAAGCGCGCCGCCTCCGCGTGAGACACGAGCCCGGCGAGCCGGTCGGCCAGGGCGTCGCCCTCCTGCGCCGCCGCGGCCAGCTCCCGGGCCCGGGAGGCCCGGGCCAGGAGCTCCTGGCGCGCGGCGGCCACGTCGAAGGCCTCCTCGGCGGCCAGCGGCTGAAGGTCCCGCTGCTCGAGGAGCACCCGCGCCAGGCCGCGGAGCGAGGAGCGCTCGCCCCAGGCGGTCAGCGCCTCGAGGGGGACTCCCTGATCGAGGGCCTCCAGGAGGACGTCGTCGCCGTGGGTCAGGCGCTCGCCGAGCCACTCCTCCCAGGCCCGTGCGAAGAGCATGTCGGCCTCGGCCTCGTCGGCCATGCGGAACCCGGGCACGACCCCGCACTCGAGGGGCCGCTCCTGGAGCATCGCCGCGCACAGGGCGTGGATCGTGGAGACGTGGGCGCGCTCGAGCACCTCGAGGGCGTCGCCGGCCCGGGCCCGCTCCTCGGGAGACAGGGCCGCGTCCACCCGCGCGTCCTCGAGACGCTCCCGCAGTCGCAGCTTCATGGTCGTGGCGGCGTTCTCGGTGAAGGTCACCGCCGCGATCTGGTCGAGACGGGCGGCGCCGGAGCGGACCAGCGACTCGATGCGGTCCACGAGGAGGGTCGTCTTTCCCGTGCCCGCCCCCGCCTCGACCACGAGGCTGGTCGCGTGGTCGAGGCGGGCCCGCTCCCGCGCGTCCTCGTCGATCGGGCGGAAGCTCATCCGACGTCCCTCAGGCGCAGGTAGGACTGCAGGGTGGCGTCCTTGATCTTGATCTGCCGCCGTCGCTGCAGCAGCCCCTTGGGCCCGCACACCGACTTGAAGTCGCACCAGTCGCAGCTGGCGGGCTCCTGGACGAAGGCCCCGCCCGCGATGAGACCGACGAGACGGCCCAGGAGGTCGCGAAAGGCGTCGCTGCGGGCGACGGCGGGGGCGAAGGCCACCTGGCGTCCGGCGTCCACGTAGTCGAGGAAGGCCTCGGTGACCGTCTCGTTCGGGAGGGCCCTCTCGGCGGCGAGGATGTAGAAGGGGATCTGGAGCTGCCGCCCGCCCCGGAAGACGGCCCCGTCGTCCCTGGGGGCGCGGCCGGTCTTGTAGTCGCGCAGGACCAGCCCGTCTTCGCGCCGGTCGATGCGGTCGATCTTGCCGGAGACGCGGAGGGTGCGCCCGTCGCCCAGGGGGATCTCGATCGGCTCGGGGTCGTGGGGCTCTCCGTCCCCCGGGGTCTCTCCCAGGCCGAAGCCCACCTCGAAGTGCGCGGGGGTCGAGCGCCGGCCGTTCGCGGCCTCCCTCTTCAGCCACGAGAGAAGACACTCGCGGAAGCTCCGCCTCTCGCGCTCCCACAGCAGCGTGAACCGCGGGGGGCTGCCGGCCACCATCCTCGCCAGGCCCTCCTCCGCCATCTCGAGGAGGCGCGCCCGGCTCGCGTCCGTGTCCTGCACCGGCAGCTCGCTCCGGTCGCGGCGCTCGCGGAGGTACCGCTCGGCCACCTCGTGGAAGAGGCTTCCTCGCTCGAGGGGGTCGATGCGGCGGCGCTCCTCGGGCTCGAGCGCGGCCTCGAGGTGGAGGACGTGCTCGAGCAGGTACTGGAAGCCGCAGCGGGCGTAGACGGCGAGGCGACTGGCCGACATCGCCCGCGTCCGGCGGAGGGGGTCGATGCGGGCGGCGACGCCGTCCGGGAGGTCGCTCAGCAGTCCGTCGTAGCGGGTGAGCCGGCCCGACCAGCGGGCCTGGGCGGCGAGGCGCGACTGCTTGAAGAAGAGCGACCCGGCGGCGATGGCCTCGGCCGCCGCTCGGCCCCCCGCCCGCACCCGCGCCCGGTCGCGCTCGCCGGCGTCGAGGGCCCGCTCGAGCGCGAGATCCGCCGGGTCGTCCTCGACGACGAGCCGCTGGAGCTCGACGCCGGCCAGGGGGCGGCCGGCGAGGGTGGAGGCGGCGGCGGCGAAGAAGAGCGACGGCAGGCGCTCGCGGCCGGTGCGGGCGTCGGCCCGCGGGTACGAGAGGACCAGCCTCTCGGTCGCCTGCGACAGCGCGCGGTGGAAGAGGCGCCGGGCCTCGAGGAGACGGTCCTGGGTGGTGGGCAGGATCGGCAGGGTGGTCTCGGCGGGGGCGCCGGGCGTGCTCGTCGCGGGCGCTGGCTCGGCCACGTCGTCGAAGAGGCTCATCTGGCCGCGCGTCTCGAGGGCCCTCTTCGTGGCCCGCGCTCCGCCCCGGCTCCGTGGCCCCGGCACGGGCGCGGCGGTGCCGTCGCCCGGCGGCCCGAGCGCGGTGCGCTCGTCGTCGAGGAGGAAGGGGTCGGGCCTCAGGACGCCGGGATACCCGCCCTCGGTCAGGCCGGGAATGGCGACGACGCGAAAAGGGAGTCCCGCCATCGCGTCGAGGGCTCCCACGTGAACCGCGCCCCCCTCGACCGGCTCGAGGGGCAGCCGCTCCCACTCGACGCGGGCCTCGAGGACCTGCTCGACCTCCTTCCACGCTGCCCGGGACGTCACGCTCCCGAGGCCCGCGAGGTCGGCGACGACCTCCAGGATGCTCTCGCGGTCGCGAACGGGACCGATCCACTGCGCGCACACCGTCTGCAGCCGCTCGGACCAGGTGGGCCAGGACTCCGAGCCGGAGAGGCCGTCGAGGGTCGCGGACAGCAGCTCCACGACCCGGAGCAGGGCCTCCGCGTCCCGGGCGCGACGCCGGCGCCGGGTCCCCTCACCCTCGCCCGCCGTCTCGGCGGCCTCGCGCTCGGCCTCGGCGAACGCGCGCATCCCGATCATCCAGCGGTCGAGGCCGGAGACGACGCCCGCCTCGCGGCTGATCGCATCCCAGCGCGGCGGCGCCGCCTCCTCGTCCTCGCCGAGGAGCTCGGCGAAGGGGACGGGGGCAAAGGTCAGGAACTCCATGACCGCCGACCGGGCGAGGCCCCGGCACCGGAGGAGCAGGAGCAGGGAGCGGGCGCCGCGGCCGAAGCGGAGAGGCAGCGAAGGGTGGAGGCGGTGGGGGATCCCGAGGCGCTCGAGCAGGTCGGTGAAGAGGGGCGCGTAGGTCTGCGGTCGGGGCAGCACCACGCCCATCTCCTCGAACGGGACCCCCCGAGCCGCCTCGTCGAGGAGGCGGCGGGTGAGGGCGCGCACCTCGGCCGCCTCGCCGGGTGCGGAGACCAGGGTGACGGAGCCGTCGTCCACCGGGCTCCCCGAGGGGGGCTCGAAGAGCGCGCTCCTCAGGCGCGCCAGGCCCCCCGGGGGCGGGGGCGGCGCCAGCGGCCCGAGCGCCGTCTCCTCGAGGGAGACCTCCTCGATGCCCCGGCCTGCGGCCCAGGCACGGAAGGAGGATCGCCGCATCGCCCGGGGCAGCTCGCGACGCAGGAGGCGGACGGGACGGGTGCGGGCGAGGGCCGCCAGGAAGTCACGCTCGACCGGATCGAGCTCGAGGTCGTCGACGACCAGCACCTCCGTCTCCGCCATCCAGCGCGCGCTGGTGAGGCCCGCGGCCGCCGCCTCGAGGAGCGTGGCCGGGTCGGTGGCCCGCCCCTCGAGGGCCTCGTGGAAGCCGCGGTACACCCGGGCGAGGGCGCGCAGGCGCTCCGCATCGCCGGGGGCGTGCTCCGGCCGCTCCGAGAACCTCTCCACCCGCTCGGGCGGGATCCGGCCCTGGCGGAGGGCCCGGAGCGTCCGCGCGAGGGCGGCGGCGACGGGCGGTCGGGGCAGCTCGGCGGTCAGACCGAAGCCCTCACCCCCGGCGGCGAGGAGGTGGGCGGCCACCAGGGCGTCGTGGCCGCTGTCCCAGGCCCGCAGCCCGCGGCCGAGGAGCACGGGCTCCGCCAGCGCCCTCGCGAGGTCGAGGACCTTGAAGGGGTACAGGCCGGCGAGCGCCCCCTCGATCGAGGCCAGGCGACGTGGCAGCTCGACGGCGGCCGCCATCGAAGGACCGAGGAGGATGAGAGGGTGGTGGATCACGCGGGCGAGCCGATTCTAGCAGGTTGCCGGAGACGGCCCCGGCTCGGGCCCCCGGGCGCGGCCGGAGGGATTCCCGGCGAGGCCCGGTGCCATCGGGCATAATCGCGGCATGGGCCTCCTCGCGAAGGCGCGCGAATACGTGGAGTGGCTCATCAGCCACCCGGTCGCGGAGCTGAACCGAGCCCAGCGCGCCCTGCGCTTCGCCGTCGACCTCTCCCGACACTGCTCCCGCGAGCTGGGAGAGGACCAGGCCGGCCAGATGGCGGCCGCCCTGACCTACCGCACGATCTTCAGCCTGGTGCCCCTCCTGATGATCAGCATGCTGGCCTTCCGGATGTTCGGCGACATGGACGCCGCCTTCCTCCGGCTGCAGCAGGCGGTGTACGGGTTGTTCGACTACCAGGTCGCGGGTGGGGCCCCGGAGGCCATGGTCTTCAAGGCCGAGCTCGATCGCCAGCTGATCGAGGTCGTGCGCTCGGTCTCCGGCCTCAGCTTCGAGGCCATCGGGGGCATCGGGGTGCTCCTGCTGATCTGGGCCGCCCTGGGGCTGCTCATCTCCTTCGAGCACGCGGCCAACCAGATCTACCGCGCCCCCAAGGGACGGAGCACGCTCTCCCGGGTGGTCATCTACTGGGGGCTGGTCACCCTGGGGCCGGTGGTCCTCCTCGCCGTCATGTACCTCGCCCAGCGCGCCTTCGATCTCGCCCAGGGCGTCCCCGTCCTCGGCGCCCTTGTCGGGGTGCTCGCCCGCTTCCAGTCGCTCCTGGCCAGCTTCGTGGTGCTCCTCCTCGTCTACAAGCTGATGCCGAACACCCACGTCCGCCTCCGGCCCGCGGCCTCGGGGGCGCTGGTGGCGGCGGGGCTGTGGTCGCTCTCGCGGTGGGCGTTCGGCCTCTACGTCAGCGAGGCGCTGCCCTACATGAAGATCTACGGCGCGCTCGGTCTCATCCCGCTGTTCCTCTTCTGGCTGTATCTCACCTGGGTGATCATCCTCTTCGGGATGGAGCTGGCCTTCACCCTGCAGGCCATGGAGGGCAGGGAGTTCCAGCGTCTCGAGCGCCGCACCCCCCGCAGCGTCTCCGACCCGCAGTGGCTGGTGCCGATGATGACGGCCATCGCCCGCGGCTTCGCCCGCGGTCAGCCCAGGAGCCGCCAGGATCTCGCCGAGGAGCTGCGGCTGAGCCTCGAGTCGGTGGCCGACCTCGCGGACAAGCTGGAGGAGGAGGGTCTCGTGCTCCAGGTGCACCGGCGGGGGACGAGCGACGTGGCCCTGACCCTGGCCCTCCCCCCGGAGAGCATTCCCCTCACTCGTCTCGTCGACCTGGGCGTCCGGCTCAGCGCCGGGCCCCGCGAGCGGACCGGCCCGGGCTGGGAGTTCCTCGCGACCCTTCAGGAGGCCGCGCGCGACGCTGCCGGTGAGCGCACCCTCGCGTCCCTGGCCGAGCCGTCCTAGCCCTGGACGGAGAGGGGGTTGAGCCGGACCGTCTCCCCGAGGCCGTGGGCCAGGACCACGTAGGACCAGAAGCCGGCCGGGAAGATCCCGACGCAGCAGAGGATCATCCCGAACTGCGACAGGAAGCTCGCCAGGAGATAGATCACGAGCGCCAGGGCGTAGTTGCCCAGGTTGGCCTGGATGAAGCCCGTGATCTCGCGCCAGGAGAAGCCGTCGGAAAAGCTCTCGCGCAGCGCCGCCCGGGCCAGCGCGGCCGGAAGGTACACGAGGGCGGCCACCGACACGACCATGACCACCACGTAGAAGAGCAGCGTCCCCAGCCCGCCGAGGGCGGCGAGAAGCGCCTCCGGGCCCTCATCCAGCCCCGCGCTCCCGGCGGCGACGAGGGGGGCCACGAAGACACAGCTCAGGGCGGCCAGGGCCATGGCCAGGCCGATCGTGTAGACGAGATAGACGCCCAGCAGGCGCAGGCCGTCGCCGAAGAGACCGCCGAGGTCGTCCCACGCGGGCAGCGGCCGGGGCTGGCCGGCGGCGACGTTCCTCAGCGTGCGCCCCCAGTACCCGAGCACGAAGGGGAGACCCACCAGGACCACCGAGAGCAGGGTGAACAGGCCTCCCACGAGGATCTTGGTCAGCCACTCGGGGTCCTCGGTGACGAAGGTGAAGCAGCGCCCGAAGTCGATCGTGCTCGAAGCCGGCGGGGGGGCAGTGGCCATGTTCTCTCCTTCGCTCGAGGTCTCGGGGGTGGTGCGGCGTGCCAAGCTTGGCCCCTGGGGTCGTCCGACGTCAACCGCGGTCGGCGGAGCGAGGCGCGGGCACGGCGAGCGGCAGCCCGACGGCGGCGAGCGCAGCGCGGGCGGCCCCGAGCCGGTCTGGGGGAGGGGAGGGGGGCACCTCCTACTCCACGTATCCCAGCGCCTTGAGGCCCTCCAGCGCCTCCGGCGAGAGCGCGCCCGTCTCCGGGGTGGCCACGTCCTCCAACCGCCGCCGCAGCTCCTCGGACATCGTCCCCGCCCGCCGCGTCGCCGTCTCGTCCCCCGGTCCGCCCAGGAGATCCTGGCGTTCGCCCGGGTCGCGGTCGAGGTCGAAGAGCGACGCCTCCGCGTCCGGGGGGACGAGGCTGCGGCCCCTCGCCGCGACGCTGGAGGCGGGGATGGCGAGGACGAGCTTGTAGCGGTCGTCGCGGAGGGCCTTCATCTCCGGGGCCTCGGACAACGACTCGCTGAGCGCGGCCCGGGGCTCCCACCCCGCCGGGCTCTCCCAAAGGGGGCGCAGCGACCGGCCCTGGACCTCCGGGGGGACGGGAAGACCCAGGACGTCCAGGATCGTGGGCATGACGTCGATCGAGGCCGTCACCTGCGGGATCCGGCGCCCGGTCGTCTGTCCCGGGAGGCGGAGGATCAGAGGGACGCGGACCAGCTCCTCGTGCAGCGTGTGTCCGTGGACGTTGTAGAAGCCGTCGCCGAACGGGGCCGGTCGCCCCTCCTCCCCCAGCTGCTCGCCGTGGTCGCTCGTCAGCACCAGGATCGTGCGCCTGTCGAGGCGGCGCCGACGAAGGAAGTCCAGGAGCTGACCCAGCCACCGATCGAAGGAGCGGACGCCCCCGTCGTAGAGGGCGCGGGTGACCTCGGGGGTGTAGGCGTCGTGCGTCCGCATGACGCGCTTGGCCGCCCGGACCTGCTTCCAGCCCCCTTTCTCGGGAAGGCCTTCGAGGCGTCTTCCCAGGGCCTGGGCCCGGGGCTCGGGGAGCACGTCGTCCAGGAAGACCGGGGCGACGTAGGGAGCGTGCACCTCGAAGGTGTGCCAGAAGAGGAAGAACGGCTCCTCCTGGGCGTCGATCCACGCGAGAACGCGGTCGACCTTGTCGCGGTCGAGCTTCACCATCGAGGTGTCGTACTCGCCGAAGCCCTGCTCGAACCCGATCCGGGGGTCGAGCGTGGCCCCGCCGGTGAAGGCACCGGTCGACCAGCCGTGGGCGGCGAGGGCCTCGGCCAGGGTCGTGACCCCCTCGGGCAGGCGGTGGAGGGCCCGGTCCCCACGCAGCGCCTCGCGCAGCGCGCGGTCGCTCCCGGTCACCCCGTGACGGGTGGGCGTGAGCCCGGTCAGGAGGCTGAGGTGCGAGGGGGTGGTCCAGGGGGCGGCGGCCACGTGGACCTCGAAGAGGTGCGCCTCCGCGGCCAGGGCGTCGATCCTCGGGCTCGTCCGCCGCGCCTCGTACCCGTAGGCGTTCAGCCGATCCGCGCGCAGGGTGTCCGCGGAGATCAGAATGACGTTCGGGCGAGGAGCGTCCCGTCCCGCGCCGGGGCAGGTCGCCGCCGCCACGGCCAGGGTCACGGCGCCGCCGGCGGCGGCCCTGCGGAGAAGGTTCACCTCGGGGCCTCAGCCGCGCTCTTCGCTCCAGCCGCCGCGGGTGAAGTCGGGGAAGGGGCGCAGGAGGCTCCTCCCGCGGCCGACCAGCCCGAAGCGGACCCGATCGTGCTTCGCGAACGGGACGCCGATCATGGAAGAGGAGTCGCTCGGACGGGGTGGCGCGGGCGGGACCTCTCCCCCGGCACGGGCCAGGCCGGCCAGGCTCGCACCGGCGGCGGTGACTCGAAGAAGGTGGCGGCGGGACAGCGAGCGCGGCGTCCGATCGGTCATGGACCCTCCAGGCGATAGCCTTCGAGCATACCCTCGTCCCGCCGCCTCGTATAGACTGCCACCCGTCGAATCTCACCTCTCGCGGGACAGGAGGCGTCTCATGGCCATTCGCAGCAAGAAGATCCAATCTCTCGTCGCTCCCTATCGCGTGGCCGACGGGAAAGGGTTCCGGCTGAAGCGGATCGACCCGCGCGACACCCGGGGCCTCGAGAAGGCCAGGGCGCAGGATCTCCTCCGGCGCGGCATCGAGAGGCTGGCCTCCCTGCAGGACAAGCTCTACGCCCAGGACCAGTGGGGAGTCCTCCTCGTGTTCCAGGCCATGGACGCCGCCGGGAAGGACTCGACGATCAAGCACGTCATGTCCGGGATCAACCCCCAGGGATGCCAGGTCTCCTCCTTCAAGGCCCCCTCCGCCAACGAGCTCGACCACGACTTCCTGTGGCGCACGTCGAAGGCGCTCCCCGAGCGGGGCCGAATCGGGATCTTCAACCGCTCCTACTACGAGGAGGTCCTGGTGGTGAGGGTGCACCCCTCGATCCTCGAGGGACAGAAGCTGCCGAAGCGTGTGGTGACGAAGCGGATCTGGAAGGAGCGCTTCGAGGACATCGCCGCCTTCGAGCGCTACCTGGCCCGCCAGGGCTTCCTGATCCTGAAGTTCTTCCTCCACGTCTCCAAGGAGGAGCAGCAGGAGCGGTTCCTCAAGCGGCTCGACCGCCCGGAGAAGAACTGGAAGTTCTCCATGGCCGACGTCCGGGAGCGCGAGCACTGGGACTCCTACCAGCGCGCCTACGAGGACATGATCCGGAGCACGGCCGCTCCCCACGCCCCCTGGTACGTGGTGCCCGCCGACCGGAAGTGGTTCACGCGCCTCGTGGTGGCCGCGGGCATCCACGACGCCCTCGACGGCCTGAAGCTCGCCTACCCGACGGTCGACGAGGGGAAGAGAGAAGAGCTCGTGGCGGCGCGGGCTGAGCTGGCCGGCGACGCGTCTACTTGAACCGGGCCGGGTCCAGGCCGTGCTTGCGCACCGCGTACCCGACGATGCGCTCCGTCGTGTGCAGCAGACGGGCGGCCCGGGCCCGGTTGCCGCGTGCGCTCTTGAGGGCGTCGAGGACGAGGTCCTTCTCGTGGGCGGCCAGGGCGTCCTTGAGGGACTGCCGGGGGAGCGTCCCCGAGACCTCGGCGGTCTGGAGGCTGGGGGGCAGATGATGGGCGTGGATGGCCCCCCCCTCGCAGACCAGCAGGGCCCGCTCGATGCAGTTCTCCAGCTCGCGGACGTTGCCCGGCCAGTGGTAGCTCATCAGGAGGTCGATGGCGCTCGTGGCGATCCGACGCACGTCCTTGCCCTGGCCCGCGGCGTACTTCTCGACGAAGTGGTCGGCGAGGAGGGAGATGTCGGTCTTGCGCTCCCGGAGCGGCGGGAGGAAGATCCCGAACACGTTGAGGCGGTAGTAGAGATCCTCCCGGAACTCGCCCCGGCGCATCGCTTCCTCGAGGTCCTTGTTGGTGGCGGCCACCAGACGGACGTCCACCTCGATGGAGTCGACGCTGCCGAGCCGCTCGATCTCCTTCTCCTGCAGCACCCGCAGGAGCTTGATCTGGATGGCCGGGGAGAGCTCGCCGATCTCGTCGAGGAAGAGGGTCCCGCCGTGGGCCAGCTCGAAGCGACCCTTCTTCTGTGAGCGGGCGTCGGTGAAGGCCCCCGGCTCGTAGCCGAACAGCTCGGACTCGACGAGCGTCTCCGGCAGGGCCGCGCAGCTCACCTTGACGAAGGGCTTCTTCGCCCGGGGGGAGGAGTAGTGCAGCGCGTGGGCCACCAGCTCCTTGCCCGTTCCCGACTCCCCGCGGAGGAGCACGGTGGTGTTCGATGGGGCCACCTGGGCCACCTGCTCGTAGACCTGCTGCATGGCCCGGCTGGCGCCCACGATGTTGCGGAGGTCGTAGCGCTCGGTGAGCTCCTGCCGGAGCTTCGTGTTCTCGTCGAGGAGCCGCTTCCTCTCCGCCTCCGCGAGGTGGTGGACCCGGACCGCCTGGCCGATCATCGAGCCCACCACACCGAGGAACTGCATCTCCTGCTCGTAGCCGCGGTCACGGCTGTAGGGCAGGGCGGCCCCGAGGGCGCCCACCGTCCGGCGCTCGGCCCGGATCGGCACGCAGATGTAGGAGAGCTCGTCCCGACCGGAGCGCTGGAAGACCCGGGTGCGGTCGAGGAAGAGGGGCTCGCGGCTCACCCGCGGCACCACCACCGGGCGTCCGCTCTTCACCACCCGGCCCGTGATGCCCTCGCCCACCCGGTAGCGGGTCCGGGCGTCGTTGCTCCCGCCGCTCGCCGCTGCCACGGCGAGGTCGCCGGCCTCGTCGTCCCGGAGCACGATGATGCTCGAGACCGTCCCGTGGTTCTCCTCGAGCAGGGCCAGGACCCGCGGCAGGGCGGCACGGAGGTTCAGGGTGGTGCCGAGGGTCTGGCTGACCTCGAGCAGGTCCGCGAGCTGACGCGGGTCGGGGGTACGCGGAGGCACGACTCCATTCTGACGGAAATGTCGGCTCGGCTCCAGCCAGCGACAGGAGTGTCGGGCCGCGCCGCGGACGAGGAGGCTCAGGCCTTGGGCGGTCGGGCCACGGGCCCCGCCTCGTCGCCGTCCACGAAGCGGATGCCCACGTCGAAGACCGGCTCGTCCTCGCCCGGGACCCGCTGCAAGTGCACGACCTCGCCCCGGAACCCGACCGGCTCGGCGTCCGGGGCCTCGATGAGCAGGCTCACCGTGCTGCCCATCGGGACCTCGCGCCGCAGGCTGACGAGCAGCCCGCCCTCGGAGACGTTCTTGACCCGCGCCGGGGACGGGCCTTCGGGGGTCGAGACCCGCACGCTGGGTGGGGCGGGCACGCGGCGGTGGCGTCTTCTCTCGCCCTGGGCCAGCAGGACCTGGTTCTTCCCCGCCGCCTTGGCACGGTAGAGCCCGGCATCGGCCTGGACGATCAGGTCCGCGGGGGTGCTCGCGTCCTCGGGGAAGAGGGCGAGGCCGCCCGAGACCGTGACCCGCGGGCGCTTGCGCTGGAAACGCTTCTCGATGCGGACGCGGATGCGCTCGGCGACCACGAAGGCGCCGAGGCGCGTGGTGTCGGGCAGCAGCACCGCGAACTCCTCGCCCCCGTAGCGGGCCGCGATGTCGATCTCCCGGACGGAGTCGCGGATGATGGCGGCCGCCTTCATGAGGGCGCGGTCGCCCTCCACGTGCCCGCGCTGGTCGTTGACCCGCTTGAAGTCGTCGAGGTCGAGAAGGAGCAGCGAGGCCTTCAGCCCGTGGCGCTTCGAGCGGAGGACCTCCTGACGCAGGGCCTGGAGAAAGTAGGCGTGGTTGTAGAGCCCGGTGAGCCCGTCGGTGACCGCGGAGCGCTCGGTGCGCTCGTAGATCGCGAGCTCGATCATCTTCGGGTTCTTGAGCTCCCGACTCACGTTCACGAAGTAGTCGAGGAGGGCGACGCGGAGGCCGGGATCACGGCCGAGCGCCTCGCGGAGCCTCTCGCGGTGCGCCACGATGCGCTTCCAGTGCTGCGACGCGCGCGCCTCGGTGAAGTCCAGGTGGGTCAGAAGGTAGAGAAGGGGCGAGTAGAGGGAGTCTCCCCGGCCCTTGTTCTTCTCGAACTGCTCCAGCAGCTTCTCCTCCCGGTCGGGACCGGCCTCGAGAAGCTTGAGCAGCGACTGTCGGAAAGTCAGTGATTCGGCCGGACTCTTCACCCGTGGCGGTTCCTCGGTTGCGACGGCCGGCGAGACTGTATGATAGCGGCTCGCCGATGTCCATACACGTTTCGGGGAAATCGCCTTGGTCCTGACCAGCGCTCTCACTCTCGCGCTCCTCGCCGCGCCTTCGACGCCCGATCTGTACTTCGAGCAAACGACAATCGTGTACGTCGAGGGCCAGGCCGCCGGTCCAGGAGTGCACACCCGGACCTGGCACGCCGGAAGGAAGATTCGCCTCGAGGCGGGCGACGCGTCCGCCGGGCCCGCTCTCGTCCTCCGCCTCGACCTCGATCGGGCCTGGCGCCTCGATCCCGGACCGCGCGTCGCGGTCGCGCTGGACATGGCGCGTCTCCGGGCGCGCTCGCAGGCCGACGCTGCCTTCGCCTCCGGGCTCATGGGGGCCGGGGACGTCGACGCGGTGAGGGCGAAGGCGCTGGAGGGGTCACGCACCGTCGCCGGCCACCCCTGTCGCGGCTACCAGCTCACCGGACCCTCCGTGCAGATGGTGCTCTGGGTGGCGGAGGATCTGCCGGTGGGGGTGGACGCCTTCGCCGACCTCCTCGAGTGGTCGGGAGCCAGCCGCTCGCTGGGCGGCCTGCTCGCCCGGATCCGCGAGCTTCCCGGCTTCCCCCTGCAGACGCGCACGCGCGTCGAGGTCCTCGGTGAGGTCCGGGAGACGGTGTCCGTGGTGACCACGATCGAGGTGGGGCCCCAGCCTCGCGAGCTCTTCGAGGTGCCCGCGGGCTGGCGGGTGGAGGCGGAGACCCCGGCGCCGACCCGGGAAGGAGACATCGAATGAGGCTCGTGCTGTCGATCGTGGGCAACGCGGTGGCGCTCGGCGCGACCACCGTCGTCTCCGGCATCACCTTCACGGGAACCTGGCTCCAGCTCGCGCTGGCGGGAGCGATCTTCGGCCTCCTCAACTTCGTCGTGAGGCCCCTGGCCATGATCCTCTCGCTGCCCGCGCTCGTCCTCAGCCTGGGGCTGTTCTACTTCGTGCTCAACGCGCTCCTGCTCTGGGGGTTCTCCCACCTGCTCCCGGGCTACTCGGTGGCGGGATTCTGGGCGGCGTTCAAGGGCAGCCTCGTCCTGATGGCGGTCAACTGGGTGCTGTCGGCCCTGCTCGGCGGGAAGAAGGACTAGGGTCTCGTCACCGAAGTCGAGTACACGAGATTCTCGGCGCGGCCAAGGGGCTCGGCGGGCGGGGCACCCCGCCGAGGACCCTGCTTCACTTCGAAGCTTGCGGGCCCGCAGGTGGGGTGCACGCCGAGCCCCCGAGGCGACACGAGCCGTGAAGCCGACAGGGCTTCGGTGACGGAACACTAACCCACCGGGCTCTCGGCGACGAAGCCCAGGACCTGCTCCGCGGTGTGGGCTCGCCTGATGAGGTCCAGGTCCCCCGGGCCGATCTTTCCCCGGCGGGCGAGCGAGCCCTCGATCCAGTCCAGCAGACCGTCCCAGTAGTCGTGGTCCCCGGCCAGGATCACCGGGATGGGCGGCATCTTGTGCGTCTGGACCAGGGTCAGGGACTCGAAGAGCTCGTCGAGGGTTCCGAAGCCCCCGGGGAGGATGACCACCGCCTTGGCGTACTTGACGAACATGACCTTGCGTACGAAGAAGTAGCGGAAGGACAGGGTCTGGGTGAGGTAGCCGTTGGGCTCCTCCTCGTGCGGCAGCTCGATGCACACCCCGATCGACTGGCCCCCGGCCTCGAAGGCGCCCTTGTTCACCGCCTCCATGGCGCCCGGTCCCCCGCCGGTGATGACGGCGTGGCCGGCGCCGGCCAGGGCACGCCCGAGGTCCTCGGCCTCCCGGTACTCGGCGTCCCCGGGCCGGATGCGGGCGGAGCCGAAGACGGTCACCCCCTTGGGGGTTCGGGACAGGGCCTCGAAACCCTCGACGAACTCGGCCATGATGCGGAAGACCCGCCAGGTGTCCTCTTGAGTGAAATCCGCCGCGATCTCTGAATCGTCCAAGCCTCTCTCCTTCAGCAGCTTGAGGATTATGCGCGAGCGGGCGCGGCCAGGGCAAACGGGGCCCGGGAACCCCGTGCCCCCCTCGCGCGTTACGCTCCTGGAGGCAGATGACCCATGTGGAGCCGGCTTCTCTCGGTGGTGGCACCCACGCTGACGGGCGCGGCGTGCCTTGTGGACGTCGAGGAGGAGGGCGGCGACCGGGTGCTCGTCTGGCTGAGGTAGCCGGGTGGGCGGCGCCGTGGTCCAATGACCGGACACGGAATCGGGCGGAGCGACACGAGCCGGAGAGGAGCCTTCGGGGCATGGAGCCGTCGCAGGAAGGAGTGGCCTCCGACCGCGACCTCATGGTCCGGCTGGCGGCGGGGGACCGTGAGGCCCTCGCTCCCCTCATGGAGCGGCACTACCAGCGCCTGTACCGGATCGCCCTCTCCTACCTTCGGCATCCCGACGATGCCCTCGACGCCGTGCAGGAGACCTTCGTGAAGGCCTTTCAGAGGGCGGATCGGTGGGACGGGTCGACGGAGGCCGGTCCCTGGCTGTCGCGCGTGGCCATCAACCAGTCCATCGACCGGTGGCGGCGCAACCGGCGCCGGCAGGCCACCTTCACGCCCCTGGCCGAGGGGGACCACGACCAGTCGCTGGCCACCGCCGACCCGGATCCGGATCGCCGCGTGCTCGGGAGGGAGATGCGCGACCGCCTGGCCGTGGCCCTCGAGCGCCTGCCCGAGCGTCAGCGTGCGGTGGTGGTGCTGCGTCACTACCAGGAGATGAGCCTCGACGAGATCGCGGAGACGCTCGGGATGCGGCTCGGCACCGTCAAGAGCACCCTGCACCGGGCTCTCGGTCGCATGCGCACGGGGCTGCGCGGAGTGCTCGAGCCATGATCCTCTCGCACCTGCGATCTCGCCGGCGCGTGGCCCTGCTGGCCGCGGGTGTCCTCGAGGGCCGGGACCGGGAGCGGACGCGGGCACACGTCGAGACCTGCGCCCGGTGCCGTCAGGAGTACGCGCAGCTCGCCGCGGTCGTCGCCGCGATGGAGGCCGACCCCGTCCGCTCGGCCGAGCCGGAGCTCCCGGTCCGGGTCCTCATCGATCGGGTCGAGCGGCAGATCGACCACGTCCCGACCGCGCCCCCGGCGCCGGCCCTGGGGTGGCGCCTGGCCCTGCCCGCGGCGGCGGCGGCGGCGCTGACCCTCGCCCTCCTCGGCCCCGAGCTCGTCTCCCGCTTCCGGCCGGCCTCCCCCGACCCCGCCGCCGCACCCGCGGCGCCGGCCCCGGCGTCGTCCACCGTCACCCTCTCCGACGAGCTCCTGGACCGCCTCGACCGCAACACGGCCCGTGAGCACGCCGCCCGCTACCTGAGCGAGGCCCAGGACGTGCTGCTGGCCGTGGCGGCCACCGAGGCCGACTGCGTGCGGGAGGAGGATCGCGTGGACGTGGGCGAGGCCCCGGGCCGCAGCCGCGACCTGCTCGCCCGGCGGGCCCTGCTCGTCGAGGGGAGACCGGAGGCGGTGGCGAGCGCGCGGGCGGTGCTCGACGACGTCGAGATGGCGCTGCGAGAGGTCGCGGACCTGCCCTCGTGCGTGCGCCGTCGCGACGTCGAGCGGCTCCGCCAGGAGCTCGAGCGACGACAGCTGCACATGCGGATCCGTCTCATGACTCGGGAGCTCGAGGGATGAAGCTGCTGGTCTCGGCGCTCACGGCGCTGGCTCTCCTCGTCCCCGCGGCGGGATGGTCCCAGGGCGACGCGGAGACGCTGCGCGACGCGAAGACGCTCTTCTTCGACCGGCACTACGCGGAGGCCCGGGACGCGTGGCAGGAGGTCCGCTCCCGCGGCCGGGGAGGCGAGGCCGACGACGCGCTGTACTGGATCGCCCGTTGCAGCGAGAAGCTCGGTGAGGACGAGCGGGCGCTCGGGGAGTACGCCCTCTACATCGATTCACGCCCGTCCGACCGGACGCTCCGCGAGGAGGCGAGGACCAGCCGCGTGGCCCTGGCCGCGAAGCTGTACAAGGGCGGGAGGAAGCAGCACCTCGGTGTCCTGCAGGACGCGCTGCGGGATTCGAGCCGGACGGTCCGCTACTTCGCGGCGCTCCAGATGGCCTCCCTGGGCTCGGGGGTGGGGGGACCGGCGGTGCCGGTGCTCCAGGAGATCCTGAGGAACGAGACGGACGAGGACCTGGTCGAGAGGGCCAAGCTCGCGCTGCTCCGGCTGGACCGCGCGGCCCTGGTCGAGGCGACCCCGTCGCCGGCGGCCGGCCGCGGTGAGAAGGGCGCGGGCTGGATCCGCGTCCGGATCTGGGAGAAGGGCGGTCGGAAGCCGCAGCTCTCGCTGAATCTCCCCCTCTTTCTCGCGGACATGGTCTTCGACAGCCTGCCCGACGAGGCCCGGGACGAGCTGCGCGGGGAGGGCTTCGACGCCGACAGCTTCTGGACGCGCCTGAAGCGGTCGGGTCCCGCCGACATCCTGAGCGTCGAGGGTGAAGACGGAAGCCGCATCGAGGTCTGGATCGAGTAGGAGGAAGCTCATGACGAAGACGACCACGCTGGCGCTGGCCCTCGGGCTGGCGGCGGTCGCGGCCCCCAGCGCCGCGGAGCGCCATTCGGCGGACGAGGACCTCGCGGTGGTGAAGAAGGCGACCTCCTCCTCGAGCGGGCCGAGGACCGTCGTCGAGGCGCCGCCCCGACCGCGTGCCGAGGAGCCCCAGTGGCTCCGGGTGCGCATCGTCGAGCGCGGGGACGAGAAGGCGACGGTCAAGGTCAACCTCCCTCTGGCCCTGGTCCGCGCGCTGGCGGACGACGTGCCGGTCCCGGGGTGTGGGGGCCGCGGGGGTGAAGGCGGGGAGCGGCTCACCGTCGGGGAGGTCCTGCGGGCCCTCGACACCGGCGAGAGCCTGGTGGAGATCGAAGACGCGGGGTCCACGGTCCGGGTCTGGGTGGAGTAGAGCCGGACCCTCCGTCCCGCCCCCTGCCCGCTGCAGGCGACACTCCCCTGTGCGCGCCAGGGGACGCTCGTCGGGGCCCGAACGCCGTAAGTCGTTGATCTCTCGCGTTTCGATCTCCTGGAACGCTGCTTGCGTTCCTCCCCGGCGGAGACACGGGAGGTTCGCCATGAGAACTGGAGCACTCATTCCCGCGTTGGCGTTGGGAGCGGCGCTTCTGGCGCTGCCGGCCGCGGCCGCCGACCATCACCGGGCCCCGGAGCGCGGGCGGCGCTCCGCCTACGAGCCGTCGGGCCGCGGGCACCACGAGCGGGGCCACTCGCGCCGCGCGTACCGGAGAGACCACCCGCGCCCGTCGTACCGACGGGGTCACGCTCGTCCCGTCTACCGGCACCGGCATCCCGACTCCTACCGGACCCGGTCCCCGCGGTACTACCGTCCCTACTCTCGCCCGTACTACCGGCCCTACTCCCAGCCCTACTACCGGCCGCGCTACTACGGCGGCTACTGGCCGTATCCGGGTTCGTACTCCGTGCCCGGGCCGGCGCCGTACGGTCCCTGGCCGCGGTACCGCGGAGGCGTCCACGGCCACGTCTCCCTCGGCCTTCCCTTCATCGGGTTCAGCCTCCACTTCTGAGGACGGATCAGGTCTGGGGGGCGTAGTAGCCGAGCTTGTGGCGGACGGACACGCCCTCGCGGTCGGGCACCCGCACCACGATCCGACGCCACTTGCCGTCGCGACGCTGGTTCGAGGAGACGTAGCCGACGCTGTACAGGGTGCGCAGCTCCTCGGCGATGCGGTCGTAGACCGCGTCGAGCTCCGAGAGCGAGGCGGGGAAGTACACGCGGCCTCCCGTCTCCCGGGTGAGCGCGTTCAGCAGGTACTCGGCCTGGCTGAAGGCCTGCCGGCTCCGGTCCTGCGGGCGGTTGGGGCGCAGGCTGATCGCGTAGATGTTGATCTCGTTCTGCTTGGCGAGCTCCAGCACCTGGTCGTCGCTGACCAGGGAGGCGGTGTCCTCGCCGTCGGAGAGGAGCACGACGGCGCGGCGGCGGAGCTCGTTGGGGTTGTCCTCGCGGGAGAGGTCCTTGAGGGCGATGTACAGCGCGTTGTGGAGCGCCGTCGAGCCCGAGGTGTCGGTGGCGAGGATGGCGGCCTCGAGCGCATCGAGGTCGTTGGTGAAGGGCTGCAGGGTCGTCGTCCGGTCGTTGAACTGCACGATCTGGGCGAGGTCCACGGGTCGCAGCGTCTTCGTGAAGCGGATGGCCGCCTGCTGCGCGACGTTGATCTTCTCCTCCATCGAGGCGGAGGTGTCGATCAGGATGACCATGGAGATGGGGAGGTTCTCGTGGGTGAACAGGCTCAGCTCCTGGCGGATGCCGTCCTCGAAGACCGCGAAGTCGGGGGACTCCAGGTCCGTCACGTAGTTGTCCGCGGCATCGGTCACCGAGAGGTTCAGGTTGATGATCTCGATGCCGGTTCCGAACGTGGGAGGGGGCACCTGGGCCCCGACCCCGCGCCCCACCAGGAGGGTCGCGGCGGTGAGTACGGCGAAGGAAAGGAAGGCTCTTCTGGTCATCGTCTCGTCCGGGGAATGGTCCGTTTCGCTCACGACTCCGGGTTGAGCTCCGCCTCGACGTCGGTCCGGTTCGGCAGCCGGACCTCGGTCCCGGGTCGGGCCACGGTCAGCTCGATCTTGCGCTTCTTCAGGTCGGGGACGGTGGCGTAGGCCACCCGGTAGCCCGCCAGAAGGTAGGGGGAGAGCTTGCGGAGCCCGGAGTCCGTGCCCATGTAGGACAGGAGCACGTCGTACTCGCCCCCCGAGGCCCGGGCCAGGCGGTCGAACACGTAGCTCAGGTTGGCCCGCTCCTCGAAACCGGCCCCGCCCACGTCGATCTGCAGCATCAGGAAGAGGTCGGCGTTCGCCTCGGCCACGTCGGCGGAGCGCCACTTGTCGAGGTAGCTGAGCTCGGGGCCAGTGCCGCTGACCGCCACCACCGCGGTGCGGTCGCCCTCACCCTGGCTCTTCTTCAGGTCCTTCGAGGCCTCGGCCAGGGCGTCGAGCATGTAGTTCCCGCCCAGGGGGGCGACGCGCTCCAGGGCGGCGGTGGCCTCCGTCCGGTCCTCGGTGTAGTCGACGAGCTTCGTCGGGCGGTCTCCGGTCGTCCAGATCGCGTAGCTCGTGCCCGTGGGCAGGCGCGAGATGAAGGCGCTCACCGCGTCGACGACGTTGAGCCGGTACTGGCTGCCCACCGCCTGGCTCGTGTCCACGATGACCGCCACCGTGAGCGGGCGGCGGTCGGGCTTGAAGGCGGTGATGTCGCGCACCAGACCGTTCTCGGAGAGGGCGATGTCCTGCGGGCTCAGACCCTCCACGGGCTCGCCTGCCTGGTCGAGAACGGTGGCGGTGAGGGCCCGCACCTCGGCGTCGGGGGCGACGGTCGAGGCCTGTGCCAGCAGGAGCACGGCGAGTGAGAAGCCAGTCAGCATCATTGTCTCCGTTCCCGGTCCTCGACTTGCACGTTCCCCCGGAGGACTCCTAACATCCACTATAGGTTTCGCTCTCCGCGAACGTCAAACGGCGGAGCGACACCCCCGACCTCCATGCCCCACGCCACGGTGATCACGGTGAGCGATGCCTGCAGCCGCGGGGAGCGCGAGGACCTCTCCGGCCCCGAGGCGTGCCGGCGACTGGCCGCCGAGGGCTTCGACGTGGACGGGCCCCGGGTCGTTCCCGACGAGCGGCCGGCCATCGTCGAGGCCCTGCGGGCGGCCGCGGAGGTCTCGAGGCTCGTCCTGACCACCGGGGGAACCGGTCTCGCGCCCCGGGACGTCACCCCGGAGGCGACGGCCGAGGTCCTCGAGCGGGAGGCGCCGGGCCTCGCCGAGCTCCTCCGTGCCCACGGCCGGAGCCGGACGCCCCTGGCCGCCCTCTCGCGCGGACGGGCCGGCCTCGTCGGCCGCTGCCTCGTGGTCAACCTGCCCGGGAGCCCCGGGGGAGTGCGGGACGGACTCGAGGCCCTCCTCCCCCTCCTGCCCCACGTGGTGGACCTGATCGAGGGGCGGACGGGGCACGAGGAGTAGCCTCGTGCCCGGCGGCCGTCCGGCGACCACCGTGAGGCGCCCCGCGGGGCTGGCTTGACGCCTTTCCGACCCTTCTAATAAGATCCGCCCGGCCCTGAAGGGTTTACATGCACTCTCTTCTCTTCCTGATCCCCCTGCTCCCGCTCGTCGGTTTCCTCTTCAACCTCACCGTGGGCGTCCGTCTCCTCTCCGGGCGTTCGGGGGGGGATGCCGGGGACGCCCACGCCCCCGCGCCCTCTCCCATCGTCGGGCTGGTGGCCTGCGGGACGGTCCTGGCGTCGTTCCTGGTGGCGGTGGGCGCGGTGGTGGCGGCCCACCAGGCGCCGGACCACACCCTCACCCAGACGCTGTGGACCTGGATCCCGGGGGGAGCCGCGGAGACGGCGGTTCACGGGGTCGTCGGGGCCACTCCCTTCCAGGTGGAGTGGGGCTACCTCCTGGACCCCCTGTCCTCGGTGATGGTCCTGGTCGTCACCTTCGTGGGCCTCGTGATCCACGTCTACTCCATCGGGTACATGGGGCACGACCCCGGCTACGCCCGGTACATGGCGCACCTGAACCTCTTCATGTTCGCCATGCTCACCCTCGTCCTGGGGGCCAACTACGCCGTGCTCTTCGTGGGCTGGGAGGGCGTGGGGCTGTGCTCGTACCTCCTCATCGGCTTCTGGTACGAGAAGCAGAGCGCGTCCGACGCGGGCAAGAAGGCCTTCATCGTGAACCGGATCGGGGACGCCGGCTTCCTGGTGGGCCTTTTCCTGATCTTCGTCACCTTCGGCACCCTCGACTTCCGGGCGGTGTCGGAGGCGGCGGCCCACATGCCCGTCGAGTACGCCTGGGGCGGGACCCTCACCCTCATCGGTCTGCTCCTCTTCGTCGGCGCCACCGGCAAGAGCGCCCAGGTCCCCCTCTACGTCTGGCTCCCCGACGCCATGGAGGGCCCGACCCCGGTCTCCGCCCTCATCCACGCCGCCACCATGGTCACCGCCGGCGTCTACATGGTCGCCCGCTCGTCGGCCCTCTACGCCCACGCCCCGAAGGCGATGCTCGTGGTGGCCCTGATCGGGGCGGTCACCGCGATCTTCGCGGCGAGCATCGGCCTGGTCCAGAACGACATCAAGCGCGTGCTGGCCTACTCCACGGTGAGCCAGCTCGGCTACATGTTCCTGGCCTGCGGGGTGGGCGCCTTCGGGGCCGGCATCTTCCACCTCGGCACCCACGCGTTCTTCAAGGCCCTCCTCTTCCTCGGCTCGGGCTCGGTGATCCACGCGATGTCCGGGGAGCAGGACATGCGGCACATGGGGGGGCTGCGCCAGAAGCTGCCCTGGACGCACCTCACCATGCTCGTGGGCTGCGTCGCCATCGCCGGGATCCCGCCCCTGGCCGGTTTCTTCTCCAAGGACGAGATCCTCTGGTCGGCCTTCAAGGTGGGCGGATACGGACAGTGGGTCTGGGGCCTGGGCGTGGTGGCCGCGGCCATGACCGCCTTCTACATGTTCCGCCTCTACTGGATGACGTTCGGGGGGAGCTTCCGGGGGACCGAGGAGCAGGCGCACCACCTCCACGAATCGCCGCGGTCGATGGTCGTCCCGCTCCAGGTGCTGGCGGTGGGCTCGGTGGTGGTCGGGTTCCTGGGTGTCCCCGCCGTCCTCTTCGGGAACAACTGGATCGAGCACTTCCTGCACCCCGCGTTCGAGGACGCCCACCACGCCCTCGAGGAGGTCTTTGCCGCCCCGGTCCCTGGCCACGGGGTGGAGCTGGGGCTCATGCTGCTGAGCGTGGCCGTGGCCGCGCTGGGCATCTGGGTGGCCACCCGCTTCTACCGGGGCGCCCCGGTGATCCCGGAGCGCCTGGCCGCGGCCTGGCCCGGCGTCCACCGGACCCTCCTGAACAAGTACTGGGTGGACGAGCTCTACGGGGCGGTCTTCGTGCGCGGCCTGGCCCTCGGCGGGGGAAACGCGCTCCACGCCGCCGACCGCTTCGTCGTGGACGGCGGCGACGGCGAGGTGCGGCCCGCCCTGGGTGTCAACGGCGCGGCCTGGGGCACGCGGGACGTCGTGGCGAGGGCCTCGAACCTCTTCGACCGCTGGATCGTGGACGGCGCGGTCAACCTCACCGCCTTCGTCCTCGACAACACGAGCTACGCCTTCCGTGCCGTTCAGAACGGCCTCGTCCAGCACTACGCGCTCAGCATGCTGATCGGGATCTTCCTCCTGATCTTCGCCGGTCGCTTCCTGCTAGGGCTGTACTAGTGTCCTGTCACCGAAGTCATGCGCACTCTCCGCGGCTCTGGGCGCTCGGCGGCCACCCCGCCTGCGGGCGCGTGAGCTTCGAAGTGCAGCTGCGTCCTCGTCGGGGCCCCGGCCGCCTGCGCGCCCCCGCACCCGTTTCACCCCACATGATCTCGGTTACGGAACACTAGGGAGCTTAGAAAGAGATGGACTTCTTCCGGGACCACCTCCTCTCCATCGTCACCTACACCCCCCTGGTGGGAGCGCTCGTCCTGCTCCTGCCCGTCTTCAAGGGGAAGGACGATGCCGTGCGCTGGGCGGCCAACGGCATCGGCCTCCTCGGCTTCCTGGTGAGCCTGCCCGCTGTGGTTCTGGTTCGATCGCGGAGCGGCCGGGTTCCAGTTCGTGGAGAAGGCCGACTGGATCCCCTCCATCGGCGTCCAGTACTTCTTCGGGGTCGACGGGATCAGCACCCTCCTCATCCTCCTGACCACCCTCCTGGGATTCATCGCCATCCTCTCGTCCTGGACCGCCATCACCGAGCGCGTGCGCCCGTACTACGTGTTCCTCCTCCTGCTCCAGACCGGGATGATCGGCGTCTTCTGCGCCCTCGACCTGTTCCTCTTCTACTTGTTCTGGGAGGTCATGCTCGTCCCGATGTACTTCCTCATCGGGATCTGGGGGAGCGCGCGCCGGCTCTACGCCGCCATCAAGTTCTTCCTCTACACCCTCGTGGGCTCGGTGGTGATGCTCCTGGGCATCCTGGCCCTCTACTTCCACTCGAAGACGGTTCCCGGCTTCGAGGAGACGGGCTCCTTCGACTACACCGTCTGGGCGCAGATGGGCATCCCCGGGGGGATGCAGTTCTGGGTGTTCCTGGCCTTCTTCCTGGGCTTCGCCATCAAGGTGCCGATGTTCCCCTTCCACACCTGGCTCCCCGACGCCCACGTGGAGGCCCCCACCGCGGGATCGGTGATCCTGGCCGGCGTCCTCCTGAAGATGGGGACCTACGGCTTCATCCGGTTCTCCCTGCCGCTGCTGCCCCAGGCGACGCTGGAGGCCGTGCCCTGGGTGGCCACGCTGTCCATCATCGCCATCGTCTACGCCGCCCTCGTCACCCTCGTCCAGAAGGACATGAAGAAGCTCATCGCCTACTCGTCGGTGAGCCACCTCGGCTTCGTGATGCTGGGGATGTTCGCCCTCAACCCCCTGGGGATGGAGGGCAGCGTCCTCCAGATGATCAACCACGGGCTCTCCACCGGCGGGCTCTTCCTGATCGTCGGGCTCATCTACGAGCGGCGGCACACCAAGGCCATCGCCGACTTCGGAGGGCTGGCCAAGGTGATGCCCGTCTACGCCACCCTGACCATGGTGATCTTCCTGGCCTCCATGGGCCTCCCGACGCTGAACGGGTTCATCGGCGAGCTGATGATCCTGCAGGGCGCCTTCGCCGCGAACCGGGTCTGGGCCTACTGGGCGGTCCTCGGCATCGTCCTCGGCGCGGCCTATCTCCTCTGGCTCTACCAGCGGGTCTTCTGGGGCCAGGTCACCAGGGAGGAGAACGAGAAGCTGCCCGACCTCAACGCCCGGGAGCTGGCCACGCTGGTGCCCCTCGTGGTCCTCTGCTTCTGGATCGGGCTCTACCCGAAGCCCTTCCTGGCCTTCCTCCACCAGCCGGTGGGACGGATCGCGGAGATCGTCCAGCCCGAGAAGTACGGCGGCCAGGTCGTCCACGCCGCCGACCAGGCCACCGACCCCGCCGCCGCCGAGGACAAAGAGGCCGCCGCCGCGATGCACTGAGCTCCGGGCTGCCGCTCTCGGCTCGGCTCTCTCCCGGGTGCGGCTGCGCTCGGCCACCCGGCTGCGGGCCCGCAGGCTTCGAAGTGAACCGCAGGTCGAGGAGTGCAGTGGGGTCAGGCGCTGGCGCGGCGGGCCCGCCTGGTTCGAGGACGCGAGCACGGCGCCTCGTCGTGGGGTGGCGGCGCCGCGCGCAGCGCCCGCAGGGGTGGTGCGCCAGCGCCCGCGAGCCCTGGCCGGCCGCTTCGCCCGGACCGGCGTCGTTGGATTCGAAGGCGTCCCGCGTTATAAGGGAGGGTCGCAGGTCGTCTTCTCCCGCGAGGAGGATCTCTCATGATGAAGTGGCTGGGGTGCCTCGGTGTGCTGGTGGTGATCGTCCTCATCATTGGCGGCGTCGCGCTCGGTGTGTACAACAACCTCGTCGGCCTCGGGCAGGCGGTGGACGCCCAGTGGGCCCAGGTCGAGAACGTCTACCAGCGAAGGGCCGACCTCATCCCGAACCTGGTCGCCACCGTCAAGGGCGCGGCCGACTTCGAGAAGTCGACACTGGAGTCGGTGATCCAGGCCCGGGCCAGCGTGGGCCAGGTCAACCTGGGCAACCTGCCCAACGACCCGGCCGCCTTCGCCCGCTTCCAGCAGGCCCAGGACGCCCTCTCGAGCGCCCTGTCCCGGCTCATGGTGGTCGTCGAGCGGTACCCCGACATCAAGGCCAACCAGAACTTCCGGGACCTGCAGGTGCAGCTCGAGGGGACGGAGAACCGGATCACGGTGGAGCGCCAGCGCTACAACGAGAAGGCCCAGGCCTACAACACGACGCGGCTCCGGTTCCCGGCGGTGATCTTCGCCCGGCTCCTGGGCTTCGGCGACAAGGCCTACTTCAAGGCCGCCCCCGGCGCCGACCAGGCCCCGCAGGTGGACTTCCAGTTCGGCGACGCTCCCGCGACGCCCGCGGAGGCGCCGCAATAGAGACCTCGCCCGTGACGGACATGCGGACGCGCACGGCGGCGTGGGTGCTCGTCGCCCTGGCCCTCCTCCCGGGAGGGGTGTCCGCGGCGCGGGCGGAGGAGCTGCCTCCTGCGCCCACGGCCTGGTTCAACGACTACGCGGGCGTGGTCGATCCCGGCGCCGCCCGGCGCCTCGACCAGAAGCTGCGCCGGCTCCAGGAGGAGACCTCGACCCAGGTCGTGGTCGCGGTCTTCCCGAGGCTGCCCTCGCCCTCGCTCGAGGACTTCACCGCGCGGACCGCCGAGTCCTGGCGGGTGGGACGCCGCGAGCTCGACAACGGCGCCATCTTCTTCGTGTTCGTCGAGGACCGGAAGATGCGCATCGAGGTCGGGTACGGCCTCGAGGGTGCCCTGCCCGACGCCCTCGCCGGGCGGATCCTCAACGAGCAGGTCGTCCCCCGCTTCGCTCAGGGCGACTGGGTGGGCGGGCTCGAGGCCGGCATCGACGGCATCCTGGCCGCGGTCGAGGGAGAGTACACCTCCCCCCTCCGGCGAAGCCCGAGGGCCCCCCGCTCTCCGCCGTCGTCATCATCCTGGTCTTCATCGTCCTCTTCTTCCTGCTCGTCCGGTTCGGCTCCCCGGCCGGAGGCCGGGGCCGCACCTACGGCGGCCGCGGATACCGGCGGGACCGGAGCCACTGGGGCGGTGGGACCTGGAGCGGGGGCGGCTGGGGCGGCGGCCGCAGCTGGGGCGGCGGCGGGGGAGGGTTCATGGGCGGCGGTGGCTCGTTCGGCGGCGGCGGGGCCTCGAGCAGCTGGTGAGGGAGGAAGGATGAAGGCCGGGGCGTTCCTGAAGGCACTCGACGACGCGCGCATCGTGGCCGCCATCCGAGAGGCGGAGGCGCGCTCCCGGGGTGAGATCCGCGTGCACGTGGCCCAGGGACCGGTGGAGGACGCCGCCGCCGCGGCCCGGGCCGACTTCGCGCGCCTGGGGATGACCGCGACCGCGGAGCGCAACGGCGTCCTCATCCTGGTGGCGCCCGAGAGCCGATCCTGCGCGGTGGTGGGGGACGAGGGGATCGACCGGCTCTGCCCCGAGGGCTTCTGGACGAGGGTGGTGGAGGCGCTCGGCGAAGGGCTCCGCGCCGAGCGCTTCACGGACGGGATCGTGGCGGCGGTGACGCTGGTGGGAGGCGAGCTGGCCCGCCACTTCCCCCGGCGCGCGGGGGAGGACGACCGCAACGAGCTCCCCGACGCCGTCAGCCGCGGGTAGAGTAGAGCGATGCGCGAGCGACGACGACGCGACCTGCTCACCCCGCTGCTGATCGCCCTGGCCGCCATCCTCGTCCTCGCCTTCATCGTCTTCCGCCCGTTCCTCCTCGTGGCCTCGGTGGCCGCCTGCGTGGCCCTCCTCCTGGCGCCGGCCCAGCGACGCCTGACCACGCTGCTGCGGGGGCGCGCCGGCCTCGCCGCCATGGTCATCGTCCTCGTCACCACGCTGGTGATCCTCGTCCCCGTCCTGACCTCGCTCTTTCTTCTCGCCCGCCAGGCGGCCCTCTTCCTCCAGTGGATGACGACGCAGCCGGTCGTGGGGCCGGACGAGCTGGCGCAGTTCTGGGAGCAGCTTCCCCAGCGCTACCCGACCCTGGAGGAGTGGATCGCCTACGTCCAGGCCCAGGTGACGCCCGTCCTCACCGGAGGCGCCGCCCAGGTGGCACGAACGGCGAACTCGCTTCTCCAGAACGTCCTCACGCGGGTCGGCCGTGCCGCCGTCGACCTCGGCCTCTTCCTGCTCATGCTGTTCTTCCTCCTCCGCGACGGGGGCCGGCTCAAGGACGAGCTGAGGCCGGTGTCGCCCTTCTCCGCCGAGCAGGAGAAGCAGATGTTCGAGCACCTCGAGCGCACGATTCTCGGGGCGCTGCAGGCGGTGGTGGTGGTGCCCGTGGCCCAGGGGATCCTGGCCGGCATCGGCTTCATGATCTTCGGGGTCCCCTCGCCCATCCTGTGGGGGACTGCGGTCATCCTGGCGGCCACCGTGCCGCTGGTGGGCTCGCCCCTCGGCTGGGTGCCCGCGGTCGTCTACCTCATGGTCCAGGGCCATCCGGGGCCGGCGCTGGGGCTGCTCGTCTACTGCACCGTCATCGTGAGCGGCAGCGACAACGTGGTGAAGCCCCTCCTCCTCCGCGGGGCCGCGCGCATCCACCCCCTCCTGGGCTTCCTGTCGATCGTGGGCGGTGTCCTCGCCTTCGGGGTCTTCGGGTTCCTGATCGGCCCGGTCATCCTGTCCCTGGTGCTCTCCGCGATCCGCATCTACCGGCTCGACATCCTGCGCAGCCCGACCGGGGCCGGTCGGTCGAAACCCCCGCCCGTCGAGCCTTCGGAAGCGAGCCTATCCTCCTCGAAAGTCTTGAGTTAGCCCTGCTTGCCTGGGCCGGACGCGTGTGATACCGTGTCCGACCGTTGCCGTCCCACGCGCCTTCCGACGACCCGGACTCACGAGGGAGCAGCGCGGGGGATCGGGGACGCGCCCTTCGTGAGGCGGGCCCGTACGTCGGGCTCGGAACGACGCTGGCCGCGACGGTGCTGGCCGGGTTGGGTGCGGGCTACTGGCTGGACGGCCAGCTGGGAACCCGGCCCTGGTTCCTGCTCGCCGGTGGCACGCTGGGCGTGATCGCGGCGCTCATTTACTTCTTCCGGGCGGTGACGGATCTTTGGAAGCCACGAAAGGACCCCCGGCGTTGAGCCTCAGCACGTACACCCTCATCGTGTCCGGCGTCGCCGCGTCCTCTCTCCTGATCGCCCTGGCGCTCGACCCGCGTCGCCTGGACGCGGCGGGCCGCTGGGCCGCCCTGTACGGCAGCGCCCTGGCCGTGGGGAACGCGGTGTGCGCCTACTCGCTCGTCCTGTGGTCGGACCGACGCCGGACGACCGTCTTCCTGCGGGCGATCCTGTGGGGCACGCTCGGGCGAATGCTGACCCTGCTCGTCGGTGTGGCCGTGGGCGTCCTGGCTCTGGGCCTTCCGAGGGTGCCCCTCGTGGTGTCGCTCCTGTCCTACTTCCTCCTCTTCTTCGTCATGCAGATCACGATCTTCCACCGCCGTGCCCCCATCGCGCCCGGAGACGCCCGGTGAGCGCAGCGCTGCTCGTGGTCCTGTTGCTGCAGGCCGCGCCCGCGGCGGAGATGCCTCCCCCGACGGGACACGAGATCCAATCGCCGCACGACACGGCCCCGCCGGCCGGGCCCGAAGCCGACGCCCACGCCGCCGAGGCCGGGGGCCACGGGGGCGAGCCGGGACCGGCCTCCGTGATCATGCACCACGTGACGGACCAGGCCTTCTTCGGGTTCCCGTCCAAGCACCTCGTCTTCTTCCTCCTGGCCGCGCTCCTCGTCGTCGTAGGCGCGCGCCTGTCCATCCGCAGCTACCGGGGAGGATCGATCCCGCAAGGCCTCGGGGGCGCGGTCGAGGCCCTCGTGCTCTTCATCCGCGACGAGGTCGCGGAGCCCAGCATCGGCCACGGGGATGGCCGGAGGTACACGCCGCTCCTCTGCAGCTTCTTCTTCTTCATCCTGGTGGCGGCCCTGCTGGGCCTGGTGCCGCTGCCCGCCTACGAGGGCGGCCGGTGGTCGTTCGCGGGGACGACCTCCACCGGCAACATCGCGGTGACGATGGCGCTGGCCGCGGTCTCCTTCCTCGCCCAGCAGTACGCGGGGATCTCGAAGTACGGCGTCGTCGGCCACTTCAGGAACCTGATTCCGGAGGGTCTGCCTCTCTGGCTGCTGCCGATCATGATTCCGGTCGAGATCATCAGCATGTTCACCAAGCCGTTCGCCCTGATGATCCGTCTGTTCGCCAACATGCTGGCCGGTCACATGGTGATCACCACGCTCCTCCTCCTGATCGCCCTCATGGGACAGCTCAGCTGGACGGCAGGGGTGGCCATGACGCCCGTGTCGATCGCCCTCGGCCTCTTCATCATGCTGCTCGAGATCCTCGTGGCCTTCATCCAGGCCTACATCTTCACCCTGCTCACCGCCCTCTTCATCGGCATGTACGCCCATCCCGCACACTGACTCATGCGCTCCGCTTTCAATCTCTTGGAGGAACCTGAACCATGGATGCCACCGCCCTCGCCTACTTCGCTGCTGGTATCGGCGCCGGACTGACGATCATCGGAGGTGCCGCCGGCATCGGCAAGCTCGCCGCGGCAGCGCTGGAGGGTATCGCGCGCCAGCCCAACGCCGCCGGAGACATCCGCGGCGCGATGATCGTGGCCGCCGGCCTCATCGAGGGGGTCACGTTCTTCGCGCTGATCGTCACCATCCTGCTCGCGATCAAGTAGGTTGACGATGCTGACGTGGATTGCCGCCCCGCTCCCCCTGGCCAGCGCCGGCGGGGGCGGCGGGAGCTTCCTCAGCGTGGACACCACCCTCTTGTGGTCGACCCTCGTCCTCTTCATCCTCTTCGCGTGGATCCTGGGCAAGTTCGCCTGGGGGCCTCTTCTCAAGATCGTGGACGAGCGCGAGAAGGGCATCCGCGACGGCGTCGAGTCCGCGGAGCGTGCGGCGGCGGAGGCCAGGACCCTCCTCGCCAAGCACCAGGAGATGCTGCGCGACGCGGGGCGCGAACGCGAGGAGATCCTCGCCCGGGCCCTGAAGGAGGCGGAGACGGCTCGGACCGACCTGGTCCAGAAGGCGCGCACCGACGCCGAGGGCATCGTGCAGCGCACCCGCGAGCAGATGCAGCACGAGAAGAACCAGGCCATCGCCGAGCTGCGGGAGCAGGTGGCGGACATCGCGGTGGAGGCGGCAGGGAAGATCGTCAAGTCCTCGCTGACTCCCGAGGCCCAGAAGAAGCTGGTCGACGACTACATCACCTCGCTGCCACGGGCCTGATCGGAGGGGACATGAGCGAGATCGCGAAGGTCTTCAAGGGTCTCCCGAAGCGCTTCAACAAGGCGAACGTCAAGGAAGACCGGACGTACTACTTCTCCCTCGGCGACGACGAGAAGTGGACGGTCGAGATCACGAGGGACCAGTGCTCGGTGAAGAAGGGGAAGAGCGGCGACGCCGACTGCTTCTTCAAGGGCTCGGCGGAGATGTTCCTGGACGTGTGGAACGGCAAGCACAAGCTCGGTCCCACGGACTTCCTCACCGGCAAGGTCAAGAGCAACAACCCCCTCCTGCTGAAGGACTTCGTGGCCGCCTTCCAGAAGTCGAAGGCCTGATTCCGGGCTCCCAGCGCCCCGGCTTCCTGGCGCTCGGGCGCGTGGGCCCGCGGCCCTTCCCGGGCGCGGGCGCGCGATCCGGGTGGACGTCATCAAAGGCCCGCGCCCTGCAAGAGAGGGTGGACGTCGAGGCCGCGGCGGCCGGGCCCCGGCGAGGACCCTGCTCCACTTCGATGCTGGCGGGCCCGCAGCCGGGTGGCCGACCGCGGCCGTCCGAGTCCGAGTCCGAGCCGAGACTCGCGAGCGTCTCGGCGCCGCGTCGAGCGACCTACGGCATCTGCATGGTCATGGGGTCCCGGAGCGGGAGCACCGTGACCTTGCCGCTCCGGGGGCAAGGGCCTCGAGGGTGACGGCGTGCTTCTCGTCGCCGCGATCGATGGCCTCCTGGTCGCCGATCACGAGGATGATCATCTTCCCGGGAAGAAGATGGGTCTGCGCCACCCTCTGCACGTCCTCGGGGGTCACCGCGCGGATGCGGTCCCGGTAGGTCTTCCAGTAGCCCGGATCCCTGCCGGTGTACTCGTCCGACGCGAAGATGGCCATGGAGCGGGCCCGGGAGTCGAAGTTCGACGGGAAGGTCTCGATGAGGCTGCTCTGGGCCGTCGCCAGCTCCTCGGCGGTGACGCCCCCGTCCCGGATCTTTCGGATCTCCCCGAGCACCAGCTCCGTCGCCCAGGCCACGGTCGGGCTCTTGGACTGGAACGCGGCCCGGAAGCGACCGGGGTACCAGACGCCGAAGCTCATCGCCGAGCCCGCCGAGTAGGCGAGGCCTTCGTTGGAGCGAACCGTCTTCGTGATGCGCGACGTGAAGCCGCTGCCGCCCAGGATGTCGTTCATCAGCTCGAGGGCGTACACGTCGGGGTGGTCGCGCATCACCCCGGGAAGCCCCAGGGAGACGCGGCCCTGGTTCACGTCCTTCTCGATGCGGTAGAGGCCGGGGGCGACGGGGTCGATCGCGTCGGGGATCGAGGGCACCTCGGCCGGAGCCCCGGGCCAGTCGGCGAAGGCCTCCTCCAGTCGGCGGAGCATGTCCTCCGTCTCGAAGGAGCCCGACACCGCGGCGATCAACCGCGACGGGTGAACGTATCGGCGGTGAAAGGCCACGAGATCGTCCCGGGTGATGGCGCCGACGGAGGCCTCGGTGGTGAAACGGTTCGTGAAGTGGTCCTCACCGTCGAGCAGGACGTTCCACTCGCGCGCCTCGATGTCGGCCGAGTCGTCGTTGCGCTTCTTCATCGCCTGGAGCGCCTGCTCCTTGGCGAGGGCGAGCCGGTCCTCCTGGAAGCGAGGGTCGCGCAGCATCTCCACGAAGAGAGCGAGCGCCTCGTCGAGGTTGTCGGCAAGGCAGTTGAGGCTGGCGCCACCGGCAGTGCTCCCGATCCCGGTCGAGGCCTGGGCGGCCAGGAAGTCGAGGCGCTCGTCGAGCTCCTCGGCCGTGAGGCCCTTCGTGCCCCCGGCTCGCATCTGGGAGCCGGTGAAGGACGCCAGGCCCTCCTTGCCCTCGGGGTCGAGCCATTCCCCCACGCGCAGGGTGAGCGCGATGTTGACCAGCGGGAGCGCCCGGTCCTCGGCGATGAAGACCACCATGCCGTTTCCCAGGACGTGCCGGTAGTCCCCGGGCGACGGGGGCTCGAAGGCGATCGGCTCGAAGGTCAGCTCGTCGGGATGCGCGGGGATCTCCTGGCCGGGGGCGGTCGCTGCGGCCGCCGCGAGGACGAGGGCGACGAGAGCGTGGCGGGTCATGGGGGGCCTCACTGGGATGCCTGCTCGGCGGCGGCGGTGGTGAGGGCCTCGAGGCGCTCACCGGCGCGCTTCAGGATCAGGTCGATGGCTGGCTTCATCTCGGGGGGGGCCTGGCCGGCGGCCTGCTGCATCTGGCTCATCATCTGCTCGAGCTCGGCTGGATCGTCCACGGACTCGATCTGCTTCAGGGTCTGCCGGACCATGGGCTGCGCCGGCGGGGGCAGCGCGGCGACCTCCGGGTCCTCCGGCGCCGCCTCCCCCTTGCGGAGGAAGATGCCCACCGTCCGCGCCTCCGGGACCAGATACCGTCTGGCCGCCCGCTGCAGGTCCGCCGCGGTGACGGCGTCCGCGCGCGCGGCGGAGGTGTTGATGTACTCCCAGTCCCCGAGGCCGGCGTAGACGAGGAGCTGCAGCCCGATGCCCACCGGCGACGACAGGCGTCGGTAGGCGTTGGCCTTGTACCGGTTCTTGACCTTCTGGAGCTCCTCGACCGGCACCGGCTCGGCCTGGAGCCTGGCGATCTCCTCGTCGACGGCGGTCTCCACCGCCGCCGGGTCCACCCCGTCCTTGACCGTGCACTCGACCATGAACAGGCCGTCGTACTTGCGGGCGTCGATGGCCGCCGACACCCGGTTGGCGATCTTCCGGCCGTCCACCAAGCCCTTGTAGAGTCGTCCGGTGCGGCCGATCATGACGTCGGAGAGCAGGTCCAGAACCGGCATGTCCCGGTGAACGAAGGGGACGCCCCGCCACCAGATCCGCACGGTGGGGGAGGTCTCGGCCTCGGCGTTGAATCGCCTCTCGGCCACCGCCTTCGGCTCCAGGGTGACGACCGGCGGCGGGTCGACCTCGCCCCGGGGGATCCGCCCAAAGTAGCGCTCCAGCAGGGGCGTCACCTCCGCGGCCACGAAATCGCCGGCCAGCACGCCGACGATGTTGTTCGGCGCGTAGTAGGTCGCGAAGTACTCCCGGGCCTGGGCCAGGGTGTACATGGGGATGTCGGAAGCCCAGCCCACGACCGGCCACATGTAGGGGTGGGCCTCCCAGAAGGTGGCGTTGAAGGCCTCGTCGAACTTGCCGAGGGGGGTCGACTCGGTGCGGAGCCGTCGCTCCTCGAAGACCACGTCGCGCTCGGAGTAGAACTCCCGGAAGACCGGGTTCAAGAGGCGGTCGGACTCGAGCCAGGCCCACAGCTCCAGCCGGTTGCTGGGGACCCGCACGAAGTAGGCGGTCTGGTCCTCGGTGGTGAAGGCGTTCAGGAACTCCCCTCCGTTGTTCGTGTAGATCCGGTCCATCTCGTCCTTGACGATGATCTCGCGCTGCTGCCGCACCAGCTCGTCGAACTCCGCGCTGAGCTCCCGGTAGCGCTGCGTCCAGCTCGCGGGATCCGAGAGGTCGTCGATCTCCCCGCGCCGGAGGCGCGCCCGCATCACCGCCTTCTCCGCCCGCATCTTCTCCTGGACCCGCTCCTGCTCCTCGATGATGCGCAGGTCGGCCCCGATGTCCTTCGTGCCGATGGTGCGGGTCCCCTTGAACATCATGTGCTCGAAGAAGTGGCTGATGCCGGTGATGCCCGGGCGCTCGTTGACCGAGCCCACCTTGGCGGTCCAGCCCGCGGTGATGGTGGGAGCGTCGTGGTCCTCGTAGAGCAGCCACGTCATCCCGTTGTCGAGGAGGATCTCCTCGACGTCGATCTGCGGGTTCTCGACCGCGCCCGCGGGCGCGGCGAGCGCGCCGACCAGGGCCAGGGCCAGGGCCCACAACGGGTTCCGCCAGTTGAATCTCATGCGAACACTCCCAGGAGTTCGAGCCTAGCAGCAGGGCGGTGGTCCGCCAAACGGGAGGAGCGGGCCGGCGGCCGGTTGACGGGTCGGCAGACCGCCCGCTACCCTCAGCCGGAAAGTGGAACGCGCCTGTCTCGCCGGTCTTGCGCTGCTTCTCGCCGCCGGAGGCGCGGAGGCGCAGCCGCCTCCCGCCGCCCCCTCGCCGCCTCCTGCGGGGGTGTCGCTGTCGCTCGCCGCCGGGGAAGGGGACGACCTGGAGACGGCGGCGGTCGGCGCCCCGACCCCGGGGGCCCCGACCCTCGACCTCGCGGGTGCGGTACGGCTGGCGCTCGAGCGCAACTTCTCGCTCCGGGACTCGTCTGACGCGGTGTCCTCCGCGCGTTGGCAGGAATCGGCGGCCCGCGGGGAGTTCCTCCCCCAGGTGGTCCCCACCTTCGAGAGAGGCGAGGGCCGCACCCTCGTGGGCCTCGACGTCTCGCAGAGACTGCCCTGGACGGGAGGGACCCTCGTGGCCAGCGGCCGGTACCTCTCCCAGCCGGACACCGACCTGGACGCCCCCTATCCGCGCTCGGGCGACCTGCGGCTGTTGCTGAGCCAGCCCCTGCTCAAGGATGCGGGACCCAACGCCACGTACTTCAACCTCACCAACGCGGAGCGCGTGGTGGCGGGCCAGGAGAGGTCCTACGAGCTGGCCCGGCAGCGGCTGGCGGTACAGGTCGCGGCGTCGTTCTACTCCGTGGTCGCGCAGCGGCAGCTGTTCGAGGTGGCCGAGCAGAGCCTGCAGCGGACCGAGGCCCTCCTTCAGGCGTCGGACGCGCGGCTCAAGGTCGGGATGGCGAGCAAGCTCGACGTCTTCCGCGCCGAGCTGCAGGCGGCCCAGGCCCGCGAGGGTATGATCCGCTCACGGGCCGCGCTCGAGACCGCCCTGGAGCAGTTCCGAGGGATCCTGGCGCTTTCCCCGGGCGACCCCGTCGAACCCGAGGCGGCCTCACTCGACGTGCCGGAGGGGAACGACATCGAGCCGTTGGAGGTGCTGGTGCCGCGGGCCCTCGAGAACCGCCTCGAGCTCAAGGAGACGCGAGACCGTGTCGACGACGCCCGCCGAGCCGCCTCTCTCGCCCGCCAGGACATGCTGCCCCGTGTCGACGTGAACGTGGGAGTGACCCAGCTCGGCTTCGGCCGCTCGTTCGGCGACGTCTGGGACGCGGCCGACCGACAGGTGGAGCTCTTCCTGAGCGCCTCCTACCCGGTCCGTCAGAGCGCCCAGAAGACCAACCGGGCGCTGAGCGAGCTCGCGGTGCGCAGCCGGGAGCGCGCCGTGGAGCAGCTCGTGCTCGAGATCGAACGGGAGGTGCACCAGGCGGTGCGGGAGCTGGAGCGAATCCGTCAGAGCGTCGTGGTGCAGGAGCAGGCGGTGGACGTCGCCGCGAAGCAGCGGCGGCTGGCCGTCCTGCGCTATCAGCGTGGTCTCGCCAGCAACTTCGACGTGGTCGACGCCGAGAGCAACTTCGTGGTCGCCCGCTCCTCGCTGGTGGGACTCCTGACCAGCTACGCGGTGGCCCGCCTCGAGCTCCAGCGAGTGACGGGCGACCTCGCCGTCGACACGGACTTCGCCCCGTGAGCAGCGCTCGCTCCGCCCTGGACCGGCTCGGCGCGTTCACCGCGGAGAGGGGTCGGGCCCTCCGTCCCTGGCTTCTCCCCGGCCGCTGGGGACGGGGCGGGCTCCGGGCCCTCGTCGAGGCGGGCCGCCAGCGGCCGCTCCGCGCCGCCGGGCTGATCGCGCTCCTCGCGGCGGTGGTGGGCCTGCTGGCCTGGGGGATCGCCGGGCGGGGGACTGCCGTCGCCGCCGCCGAGGCCCGGGAGGGCCCCTTCCGGGTGGCGATCGTCGAGACCGGGACCCTGGAGGCCCTGCGCTCGGTGACCTACGCCTCGCGCATCCAGAGCAACCAGGCGAAGATCGTCGCCCTGGCCCCGGAGGGGGACCTGGTCGAGGAGGGAGATCTCCTGATCCTCTTCGACGCGGCCCCCTTCGAGGACGAGATCCGTCGCAACCAGGCGCTTCTCGCGCAGGCGGAGGCCGACCTCCTGGAGGCGGGCGAGGACCTCAAGCTGCAGGCCCTCCAGAACAGCGAGGAGCTCCAGGCGGCGCGGCTCCGGGTCGAGGAGTCCCACCTCGAGCTTCGAGACGTGCGGGAGGGCAAGGGCCAGCTGAAGGAGGAGGAAGCGGCGGCGGCGGTGGCGGCTGCCGAACGGGCCCTCCGGGAGGCCGAGGGTCAGCTCGAGGATCTGAAGCCGCTCCTCGACGAGGGCTTCATCACCCGCACCGAGCTGGAGAGGGCCGAGCAGCAGCGGGACCAGGCGGCGGAGGAGCTCGTCCTGGCCCGCCGCCGACGGGACGCCCTGCTGAACTTCGGCCGCCCCCTGGAGCTCAGCCAGGCGCGCTCCGAGGCCCAGGCGAGCCGGGAGACCCTCCGTCAGCTCGAGAGCGCGAACGCCTATCGACTGGCCCAGAAGGAGGCGGCGATCGCCGCCGCCCGCAGCCGGATCGAGGAGGCCTCGGCCAAGCTCGAGCTGGCGAAACGTCAGCTGGCGCTGTGCGAGGTCCGGGCGGACGTGCCCGGCATCGTCGTCTACAAGGACGTCTTCTTCGGCTCGGAACGACGCCGACCCCAGGTCGGCGACCAGGTGTGGGCCAACCAGCCCCTCCTCATCCTTCCCGACATCTCGAGGATGGTCGTGGAGACCCGGGTGCGGGAAACGGACATCCACAAGGTGGAGCGAAACCAGGACGTCCGCGTCCGCGTGGACGCCTACCCGGACCTCCGGCTCACCGGCACCGTGACCCTGGTCGGGACCCTCGCCCAGGAGGAGAAGGAGCGGCGCGGGGCCAAGTTCTTCGGCGTGAAGATCCAGATCAACGAGTCCGAGCCCCGTCTGCGCCCGGGGATGACGGCGCGCGTGGAGATCGAGGTGGAGGAGCGCGAGCGGGCGGTCTTCGTCCCGCTGGAGGCGGTCTTCGAGAAGGACGGTCGCCACGTCGTCTATCCGCTCGCCCGGCGTCCCCGCCCCCGCGAGGTGGTCCTCGGTCCGTCCAACGCCGACTTCGTGGTCGTGGAGAAGGGGCTCGCCGCCGGTGAGCGGGTGTCCCTCCGCGATCCCGAGGCCGCGATGCCCGATTTCAGTGACCAGCCCGGGTCCTGACCGCCGCCCGGCAGCGCTCGTCTCGCTGCGGCGCGTGGCCCGCGTGTATCCCCGGGGCCGCACCGACGTGGTCGCCCTCTCCGACATCGACCTCGACATCCGCGAGGGGGAGAAGCTGGCGATCATGGGCCCCTCGGGATCGGGCAAGACGACTCTCCTGTCCATCCTCGGCTGCCTCGACCGCCCCACCCACGGCGAGCATCTCTTCGAAGGACGAGCGGTCGACGAGCTGGACGACGACACCCTGTCTCGTCTGCGCAACCGGGCCATCGGCTTCGTGTTCCAGTCCTTTCACCTGCTCCCCCACCTCTCGGTGGTGGAGAACGTGGAGACGCCGATGCAGTACGGGGACCGCCCGGCACGAGAGTGGCGACCCCGCGCCCTCGAGGCCCTCGAACGCGTCGGTCTGGGGGAGCGGGCCGATCACCGCCCCTCCGAGCTGTCCGGGGGCGAGGCCCAGAGGACGGCGATCGCCCGTGCCCTGGTCGTGGAGCCACGCCTCCTCCTGGCCGACGAGCCGACCGGCAACCTCGACACCGCCACCGGGGCCGAGATCGCGGCGCTGCTCGACGCGCTGCACGCGCAGGGCTCGACCATCGTGCTCGTGACCCACAACCAGGAGCTCGCCCGGCGAGCGGAGCGGCTGGTGACCCTGCGGGACGGCCACATCGAGAGGGAGGAGCACCCGTGACGACGAGCGAGCCGACGACCGCGTCCGCGGTGGGCCCGGCCGGGCAGACGAGGAGCGCCGTCCCCTTCGCCGTGCGCGCCGTGGTGTTCCTCTTCCTCTGCCTCATCCCCTTCCGCATCGTGTCGACCGGCTACGTCCCCGGAGACGACGCGTTGAGGCACGCCGCCAAGGCGGTGTCCGGGCGCGACTGGAGCGAGATCCTCGTGCTCCGGCCGGAGGTCACGATGGACAGCCACCCCGGGTGGCACGGACTCCTGGAGGTCGTTCACCGGGCCACCGGCGCCGACGCCAACGCGCTCGTCCTCTTCTCGATCGTCGCCCTCTACCTGGTCCTCGTCCTGCCTGCCGTCTTTCTCATGCGGCGGCCGGAGGCCTGGGCGCTCTCGCTGTTCGCGTTCGCCGTGCTCGACCAGAAGGTGGTGACGCGCTTCGCGTCGGGTCGGCCCTTCGTGCTGAGCATGGCCGCTCTCGTCGTCCTGTGTCTGTTCCTCGCCCGGGCCCCGTCGAGCCGTCACCGTTGGCGCCCCCTCGCCGGAGCGGCCATCCTGCTCGGGCTGGCGATCTGGATGCACCCGAGCTGGCACCTCTTCCTAATGCCCGTCTTCGCCTGCCTCCTCGCCCGGCGTTGGGCCCTGGCCCTCGGGCTGCTGTCAGGCCTCCTTCTCGGTGTCCTCGTCGCCGGCCTCCTCTACGGCAATCCCCTCGAGTTCGTGGAGCAGAGCGTGCTGCACACGGTCCTCGCCTTCGGGACACCGGCGCCCCCGGGGACGCTCGCCATCGAGTTCAACCCGGGCGACGGCGCCGCCCAGGTCCTCCTCGGTGTCCTGCTCCTGCTCCTCTGGCGGTTCGCCCGGGGACGCTGGCGGCCCGGGGCGGTGGACAACCCCCTCTTCCTGCTCGCCGCCACCGGGTGGCTCCTCGGCTGGGTCGTCGTCCGCTTCTGGTCCGATTGGGGAACCCCGGCTCTGCTCGTGTGGATGGCGTTCGAGTTCCAGGAGGTCCTGGAGGAGCACCTGCCGGCGCTGTCCACGAAGCGACTCCTCGTGGCCTTCGTCGCCGGCCTGGGGGCGTTGCTCGCCCTGAGCGCGAACATCCGCGGCCAGCGCTATGCGGCGCCCGAGCTGCCCTACCTGTCCTTGACGTCTCCCGACATCGGGTCGGCCCTTCCCGACCCGGGGGGAACCCTCTACACCGACGACATGCGGGTCTTCTTTCAGCTCTTCTACCACCAGCCGACCGCGCCCTGGCGCTACATCGTCGGCTACGAGCCGGCCCTCATGCCCCGCGGGGACCTCGACACCTTCCGGAAGGTGCTGTCTGAGCGGACCCCCGCCAACTTCGCGCCCTGGACGGAGAAGATGAGACCCGAGGACCGCCTGATCCTGCAGAGCACCCAGGGGCAGCCGCGCATCGAGGAGCTCGAGTGGACCCAGGTGAGCCCCACCATCTGGAGCGGGCGCCGTCCACCGCGCTGAGGGCACGTGACCACTCTCGTTCTCGTCCGACTCGGCCTCCGCAGCCTCCTGCTTCACAAGCTGCGCTCGGGGCTGTCGATCCTGGGGGTGGTCTTCGGGGTGGCCGCGGTGGTGGCGATGTCTTCGGTCGGGGAGGGGGCGCGACGGGAGACGCTGGCCCAGATCGAGGCCCTGGGGATCGACACCGTGACCGTCCGGCCCCGGTCGACGGACGAGCCGGGCTCCGCCCTCGGGCTCCGTTCCGTGGACGCCGATTCGGTGCGTCGGGTCGTGCCCGGGGTGCGGGCGGTCGCTCCCGTCCGGCTCGCGGAGCTGGAGGCGGACGCCGGGGGGCGCGCGGCCGCGGTCACCGTGGTCGGGTCCACCCCGAGCTACCGGGAGGCCACTCGTCTCGATCTCGCCCGCGGCCGGTTCCTCGCCGACCTCGATCTCTCCGACCGCAAACGCGTCGCCGTCCTGGGGGCGGCGGTGGCGGCGCGGCTCTTCCCACTCGGGGACCCCCTGGGGGAGTCCCTGCGGATGGGCGGCGACTGGTTTGAGGTCGTCGGGGTCCTGGAAGGACGGGCCTCTCCCCGAGGCCGGGGGGCGGTCGTCCGTGCGCGCGACCTCAACCGCTGCGTGATCGTTCCCCTGCCCACCCTCGACCACGGGCTCGATCGGCGCGACGACGCGGTCGACGAGGTCGTCTTCCGTGTCCGGGCGCCGGAGGAGGTGGTGGCGGCGGCGGCAGTGGCCCAGGCGCTTCTCCACCGCACGACCGGGGGAGCCCCCCTCGAGGTGGTGGTGCCCCGGGAGATCCTCCGCCAGCGAGAGCGCGCCCAGCGCGTCTTCAACGTGGTCACGGGAGCGGTGGCGGCCATCAGCCTGCTGGTGGGCGGCATCGGGATCATGAACATCATGCTCGCCAGCGTGGCCGAGCGGACGCGGGAGGTGGGGATCCGCCGGGCGCTGGGGGCGCGGCGGCGCGACGTGGCCGCGCAGTTCCTCGTGGAGAGCTCGCTCCTGACCCTGGCCGGAGGCGTCCTGGGGAGCCTCCTCGGGCTCGGGGGCTCGCTGCTCATCCAGGGCCTGGCCGGCTGGCCCACCGCCACCCATCCCCTGATGCTGCTGGTGGCTCTCCTGGTGGCCCTCCTCGTGGGCATCGGCTTCGGCTTCTACCCCGCGTGGCACGCCTCCCAGCTCGAGCCCATGACCGCCCTGAGGCGCGAGTGACCGTGGAGCTCCGGGCTGCCGCTCGTGTCCGGTTTCCAGCGAGAGCGGCCGCGGTCGGCCACCCGTCTGCGGCGGGGTGCTCGAATCGCGCGGAGCCGTAGGCTCCGATACGCGTTGGCGCCCGCCGGTGTCCGCGATTCGAGCACCTCGCTCTCCCGTAGGCTTCGAAGTGAAGCAGGGTCCTCGACGGGACCCGGCCGCCGCGGCCTCGACGGCCCACACTCTGCAACCAGAGCGGCAGCCCACGTCCGTTCGAGGCCTGGGACCCAGGCCGAAGCTACAGCGCCCGCAGCGCGTGGGCGACGTTGGCGCGGGCGGCCCGGATCGCGGGCGGAAGCCCCCCGACCGCGCCCATGAGCAGGGCGAACCCCATGCCGACCGCGAGCAGATCCGGGGTGATCCGGAACGCGAAGGCCAGGTGGGAGAAGGTCTGCCAGTTGATGGTGCCGGTGGTGAGGCCGTTCACCGGAAGCACCGCCACGCACCCCACGAGGCCTCCCACCAGGGAGATGATGAGCGCCTCCACGAAGAACGACAGCACGATGGTCCCGCCGCCGAACCCGATCGCCCGCAGGACCGCGATCTCGCGGGACCGCTCCGAGACCGCGGAGTACATCGTGTTGAGGGCCCCGAAGACGGCGCCGAGCCCCATCAGAACGGCGACCAGCGTCCCGAGCGCGGTGATGAGCGCGGTGACCACCCGGGACTGCTTGGCGTAGTACGCGGGCTCCGGCATGGCCTGGACGGTGAGGCGCGGGTCGCCCTCGAGCGTCGCCTCGAAGGCGGTGAAGTCGTCGGGGGACCGCAGCCGGACCGTGATGGACTGGAAGATGTTGGGTGGCCGCTGGTAGAAGCCGTTCAGGATGGCGGCGTCGGCCCAGACCTCGGAGTCGAAGGCGGTGCCCTTCCCGTCGAAGACGCCCACGATCTTCCAGGTGCCGGCTCCGATGCGCACGGTCGCCCCGAGGTCGAGGCCCACGTAGGCGTCCCGGGCGCCCCTCCCGACCACGGCCTCGGCCAGCCCGGGCGTGAGGAAGCGCCCCTCCACCATCTGCACGTTGTCGCGGACCTTGAGCACCTTCGCCGAGACCCCGCGGATCTGGACGTTGGCCTCGGCGTCGGGCGTATTGCGCATCGGCAGGGCCGCGATCACCACCACCTCGGGGCTCACCAGCGGACCCGACTCGTCGTGGGCCACCTGCGGCGCGTCCTCCACGATCCGCACGTCGTCCCCCGGCATGATGCTCGTCATCTCGTTGTCCGCCCCCGAGCGCTGGACGATCACGTTCTGGGGAAGTCCCGACGAGGTCACGGTGGCCTGGAAGCCCCGGGCGAGGGCGAGCATGGCCACGAAGACGCCCACCGTGCCCGCGATCCCGATGACCGCCACCACCGAGGAGCTCCACCGCTCCTTCGCGCTGCGCAGGTTGTAGGAGATCGGGATGGCCATGGTCAGATCCTCCGGAGCGCGTCGACGACGCTCAGCCGCATGGCGCCCAGCGCGGGGAGGAGGCCCGCGAGGAGCCCCGTCCCGACCGCCACCGCGGCGCCCGCGGCGAGCGCCGACGGGGACAGGAACATGGGCAGGATCCCGTTGGTGATGTCCTGCTGGGTCATGCCCCGGGCGAGCCAGAGGCCGATGGCGCCGCCCACCGCCGCGATCAGCACGGACTCGGCGAGGACGAAGCCGAGGACGAAGCGGTCGGTGTAGCCGACCGCCTTCAGCACGGCCAGCTCGTTCGTCCGCTCCCGAACGGCGATCGCCATGGTGTTGCCGGTGACGAGGAGGAGAGTGAAGAAGACGATCGAGCCGATGGCGAGGATGAGGAACTCGATGTTGCCCATCTGCTTCATGAAGGAGGAGGCGAACGCCGATTCGGTCTGCGTGCGCGTCTCCGACGGCGAGTTGGCGAACTCCGCGTCGATGGCCCGGGCCACTCCCAGGGCGTCGTCGGGGACGGACACGCGCACGACGTACCAGCCCACGATCGACTGCCAGTACTGCGGCGCCTTCTCGTAGAAGTACTTGTGCCGGATCCACATCTGCCCCTCGTCGTCCTGGGGACGCGTGCCGTGGTAGATCCCCCGCACGTTGAACTCCCAGCTTCCCCCGCCCAGGTAGCCCGGGGGCTTCAGGGGGATGCGGTCTCCGACCTTCCAGCCGAAGCGCCGGGCCAGCTTGGCCCCGACCACGACGCCTTGCCGGTCGGCCACGAAGTCCCGCCACTGCTCCTCGGGCACCTCGAACTCGGGGTACATCCGTTTCCAGTCCTCGGGCACGATCACGAACTGGGCGAAGAAGTTCTTCGGGTCCTGGTAGATCCCGCCGAACCAGGTCGAGTGAGCGACGTCTCTCACCCCCGGTATGCGGCGGATGCGCTCCATGTAGGGGAGAGGGAGGGGTTGGATGACGCCGGTCCGCCCGATGACCACGAGGCGGTCCGCGCCCGCGATGTCGATGCCCTGACGGAAGCCGGACTGGACGGCAGCGAGGAAGCCGAAGAGGAAGAGGGCCACCGCGAACGAGCCGATCGTGAGCACCGTGCGGAGCTTCTTCCGCCGGAGGTTCGCCAGGAGCAGGGGCAGGAACCTCATGCCGTCACCTCCTCCGGTTGCCGGTTCCCGCCTTCGACGAGGGCGCCCTTGTCGAGGTGGAGGAGGGCGCTCGCCCGCTCCGCGGCCCGGGGGTCGTGGGTGACCATGAGGATCGTCTTTCCGTGCTCGGACACGAGCATGCTCAGGATGTCGAGGATCTCCTCCGCGCTCCGGCGGTCGAGGTCGCCGGTGGGCTCGTCACAGAGAAGGAAGGTCGGGTCGGCGGCGATGGCCCGCGCGATGGCCACCCTCTGCTCCTGGCCGCCCGAGAGCTGGCGGGGGAAGTGCCCCATCCGGTCCTCGAGTCCCACGATGCGGAGCGCCGCCTCCACGTGCTGACGCCGCTCCCGACGGCCGAGCGGAGCCAGCAGCAGGGGCAGCTCCACGTTCCGGTACGCGGTGAGGACCGGGATCAGGTTGTAGGCCTGGAAGACGAAGCCCACGTGGCGCGCCCGCCATCGGGTGAGCCTGCGGCGCGACATGTGCGTGATCTCGTCGCCGGCCACGGTGACGGTTCCGGCCGACGGAACGTCCAACCCGCCCACCAGGTTCAGAAGCGTCGTCTTGCCCGAGCCGCTCGGGCCCATGAAGGCGACGAACTCCCCTTTCTCGACGTCGAGGTTGAGGCCCTGGAGGACGTGGATCTCCTCGCCTCCCCGCCTGTAGCTCTTGTCGAGCCCACGCAAGCGGATGAGGCTGTCACCGTTGCCGTTGCCGTCCACTCTGACCATGGCCGTGCCCCTCAATGGCGAGCGATTCGCCTGCCTTCTCTCGCAGGGATCTTACGTCGGAGAGCCCGGACTGTTCCTGTCGGCTCGGCGAACGCACGGTGCGCGTCGGTGAGCGGAAGGCGGGGGGTCAGGCGAGAGGCAAGGCGGCGGCGAGGCGCGCGGCCTCGATCTGCTCCGGGTTCGGGCTCACCGACCCCCGGCAGGCGCTGAGGAAGGCCAGGGCTGCCTCGGGCCCGTCCTCGCGGAAGCGACCGGCGAGGAGGTGGGCGAGGACCAGGGTCGAGGAGCGCCCGAAGCCGGCCATGCAGGTGACGAGAACCGGCATCCCCGCGGCCTCGCACTCCCGGAGGAAGGCCAGTCCCATGCGCAGCTGGGTCGGCCGGGGCGGGCCGTGGTCCGGGGTGGGAAGCCACAGGAAGGCCTCGAAACCCCAGGGGTCCGCCCCCTCCGCCTTCATGTCGACACAGGCGCGGATCCCCCGGGCGCGCAGGCGCACGTAGTCCTCGACCGAGCAGATCCGCGAGCCGAGCCAGACCAGCTCGGTCACCCGGTCGTAGCTGACCTGCTCAGGGGACCGGATCACGGAAGCGCTCGCAGAGGTCGACGAGCGTCTTCACGCCAAAGCCGATCGCCCCGCTCTCGTAGTATTTCCAGTCCTTGTCCCGGAACATCGGGCCGGCGATGTCGAGGTGGGCCCAGGCCGCGCCCTCGGGAACGAACTCCCGCAGGAAGAGCCCGGCGGTGATGGCCCCGGCCAGGCCCCCGGCCGCGATGTTGTTCAGGTCGGCGAAGGGGGTCTTGAGGCTCTCCTTGTACTCCTCCACGAGGGGCAGCTCCCACCAGGCCTCGCCGTGGTTCGCGCCCGACTCGACCACGCGCTGCATGAGCTCCGGGTCCTCGCCCATGATGCCGGCGACGCTCGGCCCCAGGGCCCGGACCACCGCCCCGGTCAGGGTGGCGATGTCGAGGACGTGGGTGGCGCCCTCCTCCCCGGCGCGGGCGAGGCCGTCGGTCAGGACCAGCCGTCCCTCGGCGTCGGTGTTGTCCACCTGGATCGACTTGCCGTTCTTCGCGGTGAAGATGTCACCCGGCCGCTGGGCCTTGGCGTCGGGCATGTTCTCGGCGCAGCAGAGGATCCCGATCACCTTCTGGTCGGGCCGGAGCTTTCCGAGGGCGCGCATGGTGAACAGCGTGGCCGCCGCACCCGCCATGTCGCCCTTCATCTCCCACATCTTCTCGCCGGGCTTCAGGCTGATGCCTCCGGTGTCGAAGGTGATGCCCTTCCCGACGATGGCCAGCGTCTTCTTCGTGGGCTTGCGGGGAACGAGGCGGAGCACGATCATGCACCCGGGATGGCTGCTCCCCGCCCCCACCCGCAGGATGCCCTGGTAGCCGCGGGCCTCGAGGGCGGCGGGGTCGAGGATCTCGGACTCGAGGTCGACCTCGCGGGCGATCTCGGCGGCCTCCTTCGCGAAGGCCTCCGGGGTCACCACCGCCCCCGGCTCGTTGATGAAGTCACGAGCCCGGTTGACGTTCTCCGACACCCACAGGTAGCGGGACTTGCGGGCCTCGGCGTCGGTCTCGTGGTCGGGGTGGGCGAAGATCGTGAGCTCCGCGTCCTTCGCGAAGAACTCGTCCTTCTCCTGCCGATAGCGGTCGAAGGTGTAGGTGCCCAGCACCGCTCCCTCCACCACCTTGCCCACGAAGGGCGAGGCCTCCTTCGCGTTGACGACCACACCCACCTTCGGCCACCGGTAGTCACGGGCGAGGCGCAGGGCTCGCGCGGTGAAGGTCTTGGTGTTCTCCCAGAGGTTCCAGCTCTTGAGCTGCGGGCTCCAGTAGACGACCACCGCCCCGGCGCTGGCTCCCTCCCCCAGGGTCGCGAAGTACTCTCGCTTCAGGGACTTGTCGCGGAAGCCGGCGGCGGCACGTTCCACGTGCCCGGCGACGGCGGGGTCGTCGATGTCGTGCAGGGTGGTTTCCTCGTCGAGGATCACGGCGAGGAGGTCGACCGGGGTCTTGGAGACGGGGGAGAAGGAGAGCTTGACGTTCATGGGACCTCGTGGCGGTGGAAGGTTGGACGGCTCCGCGCAGGGGGGATTATACGACGGTCGGGGAGACGGCTCAGGCGGAGAGCTCGAGATCGCGGCGTCCCCGGCGCATGACCACCCAAAGACCGAGGGCGAGGAGGAGCACGGCCAGGATCACCGCCCCCGCGAAGAGCACCACCGTGGAGAAGAGGATGCTGCGCTCGTCCATCACCGCCCCGAAGTCCAGGCGCGCGCCGTCGAGTCCGGCGCTCACCTCCTGCCGCCAGCCGAGGATGTTCCCGCGCTCGACGCCATCGGCGGCGTTGCGGTGTCCGTAGACCTTGCTGGGCAGGTGAAAGCGCACGGCCATGAGGCCCTCCCGGTCGCGGGCGGAGCTCTCTCCGATGTCCGGTGCGTCGAGGGGTCGCTGCCAGCCGCCCTCGAGGTGCAGCCGCCCGCCCTCCTCCCGCAGGGCCACCCGCAGGTCGGGGAAGGCCGGCGTGTAGGAGAGTCGGCTCACGTCGGCGAACCGGGCGGACACGAACACGTAGGGCTGGCCGCGCCGGTGGGTCAGGGTGACGCGCTCGACCTGGAGGCCGGAGCGCTCGAAGACCTCGCGGACCGCTTCCTTCGTCGCCGTCGCGTCCGGGTCCTCCGGGTCGCCCACGGCCTTGAAGGCCGTCCACAGTACGGGCCGGCCGGTGACGTGAACCGTGCCCGACCCGTCCACTCGCAGCCAGAACTCGTGCTCGTACTCGTACGTGAGGCAGCCGGGCAACGTGATCAGCAGGATGAGCGCGACCGCCAGGCGGGGAACCATGGCCGGGCGATTCTAGCAGGGTGGGAGCGGCGGCGCGCGGAGTAGAATCCGCTGATGTTGCGCCCGAAGACGGTCTACCTGGTGGACGGCAGCGGCCAGTTCCACCGGGCCTTCCACGCCATCCGCGGCCTCGCCACCAGCCGGGGGCTGCCCACAGGTGCCACCTACGGCTTCACCACGATGCTGCGAAAGCTCATCGAGGACGAGAAGCCGGAGTACCTGGGCATTCTCTTCGACGCCCCGGGGAAGACGTTCCGTCACGAGGAGTACGAGGAGTACAAGGCCAACCGGCCGAGGATGGACGACGATCTCGCGGCCCAGGTCCCCTGGATCCACCGGGTGTGCGAGGTCTTTCGCCTCCCGGTGACCGAGGTCCCGGGCTACGAGGCCGACGACGTCCTCGCCACCCTCGCCCGGCAGGCGGTGGAGAAGGGGCACCGGGTGGTCATCGTGTCCGCGGACAAGGACCTCCTGCAGCTCGTCACCGACGAGGTGCGAGTCCTGAACCCCGGGCGCGAGGGGACGGGGGCGACTCTGTTCGACCGCGACGCCGTCGAGGCCAAGTGGGGCGTGCCCCCCGAGCGCATCGTGGACGTCCTCGCCCTGGTGGGGGACACCGTGGACAACGTCCCCGGGGTGCCCGGCATCGGGGACAAGGGGGCGCGCGGCCTGGTGCAGGAGTACGGCTCCGTCGAGGCCATCCTCGAGCACGCGGGGGAGATCAAGCGCAAGGCCTACCGCGAGGGCCTGGAGTCACACCGAGACGAGGCCCTCCTCTCGAAGCGACTCGTCACCCTGCGCGACGACGCCCCCGTCACCCTCGATCTCGAGGCCCTGCGGCGGAAGGAGGTGGACCGGGCGGCCGCTCACGCCCTCTTCAAGGAGCTGGAGTTCCAGGTCCTGGCCCGGGAGTACGTGCCCGAGATGGGAGGGGACGCCGGCGAGCACCGGGTCCTGGCCCGCCGGGAGGACATCGTGGCCGCGGTGACCGACGCGCGCGAGGCCGGCCGCGTGGCCCTCGAGGTCGTGGTCACCAGCCCCCAGGGCATGCGGGCGCGCGTGCTCGGGATCGCCCTGGCGTCGGCGCCCGGCCGCTCGGGCTACGTTCCCCTCGCCCACTCGGGCCTGGACACCACGGAGGCCGCCGGTGCCGAGGACGCCCTCGCTCTCCTCGGGCCGCTTCTCTCCGACGGGGGCGTGCGCAAGGTGTCGTCCCACGCCAAGCGGGACCACGTCGTGCTGGACCGACTGGGGGTTTCCCTCGCCGGCGTCGACTTCGATCCCCTCCTGGCCTCGTACCTCCTCAACCCGGGCCGACGGGCCTACGCCCTGGAGGACCTCTCCTTCGAGCTTCTGGAGGAGCGCCGCAGCCCCGGGACGGCCGGGATCGCCGCCGAGGACGCGGCGGTCGACCCCACCGCGCGCGTGGCCGGGGTGGACGCGGAGGTCGCGCTGCGCCTGGTCGACCCCTTGACGAGCCGGCTCGAAGACGAGGGCCTCCTCCCGGTCTACGCGTCGATGGAGATGCCCCTGGTGGAGGTCCTGGCCGACATGGAGCGGGCGGGGGTGCGGGTCGACCCGGAGCCGCTCGCCTCCATGAGCCGGGACATGGACAAGCAGCTCAAGACCCTCACGAAGGAGATCCACCGTCTGGCCAAGGGGGAGTTCAACATCAACTCGCCCGCCCAGCTGCGGGAGGTGCTCTTCGAGCGGCTGGGGATGAAGAGCGGGAAGAAGACGGGCAAGACCCGGGTGGCCTCCACCGCCGAGGACGTGCTCGAGGAGCTCGCCCTGGTCCACGAGCTGCCGCGGAAGATCCTCGAGTACCGCTCGGTGCAGAAGCTCAAGTCGACCTACGTGGACGCGCTGCCCGAGCTCATCCTCCCCGAGACCGGGCGCATCCACGCCACCTTCCACCAGACGGTGGCGGCCACCGGGCGGCTCTCCTCGACCGACCCCAACCTCCAGAACATCCCGATCCGCACGGCGGAGGGCCGGAGGATCCGCGAGGCCTTCGTGGCCGACCCGGGCCACCTGCTGCTCTCCGCCGACTACAGCCAGATCGAGCTCCGGATCCTCGCCCACCTCTCGGGAGACGAGATCCTCATCGACACCTTTCGTCGCGGAGAGGATGTCCACGACCGGACCGCGCGGGAGGTCTTCGGTCCCCTCTCCCCGATTCCGCCGGACGAGCAGCGCCGCATCGCGAAGATGGTCAACTACGCGCTCCTCTACGGGAAGACGGCCTTCACCCTGGCCAAGGACCTGGGCGTCTCCCGCAAGGAGGCGGACTCGTTCATCGAGGCCTACTTCGACCGCTACCCGAGGGTGCGAGGCTTCATCGACGAGACGATCGCCGACGCCCGGGAGACGGGGATGGTCCGCACCCTCCTCGGGCGCCTGCGTCGGCTGCCCGACCTCAGGGCGAAGAGCTTCCCGGTTCGTGAGGAGGCCAAGCGCCAGGCCATGAACACCCCGGTCCAGGGCTCGGCCGCCGACCTCATCAAGAAGGCGATGATCGACCTGTGGCGAGAGCTCGGCGCACGGGGCCTGGGTTCCCGCCTCATCCTGCAGATCCACGACGAGCTGCTTCTCGAGGTCCCCGAGGACGAGGCCGAGGCGGCGCAGGCGCTGGTGACGGAGGTCATGGAGGGGGCGCTCGACCTCGTGGTCCCGCTCGTGGTGGACGCACGCCTGGGGAGGAACTGGGCGGAGGTGCATTGACCCTCCCGGGCGGGTGGGCGCCGCCACGGCCCCGGGGGAGGGGCCACTTTGACCGGCCGCCGGGTCAATGACAAAATGCGGGATTCGGAGGTCGAAGAGCCTTGCCACTGTACGAATACGCGTGTCCCAGGTGCGGGACCTTCGAGCGCATGCAGAAGTTCTCGGACCCCATCCTGACCGCTTGCCCGACGTGCGAGGGGCCTGTGGAGAAGCTCCTCTCCGCTCCGGCCATCCAGTTCAAGGGCACCGGCTGGTACGTCACCGACTACGCCGGCAAGGGCAAGGACAAGGAGCCGAAGGGCAAGGAGAGCACCGACACGGGCAAGAGCGGGGACAAGACCGGCGGACAAGACCGGGGACAACAAGAAGGCCTCCGAGAAGGGCGGTGGCGAGACCAGGAAGGAGTCCCCGAGCACCGCCAAGAGCTCGGGCTCGGACAAGAAGTGACGGGCGCCGCCCGAGGCGGCGCCCGGCGTCCGGAGAGCCTCGTCGTCGAGCCCGCGACGAAAGAGGTCAGAGCGACAGCGACTTCAGGTACTCGCGGAAGGGACCGCCGAGGTCCTGCCGCTTCAGGGCGAACTCCACCGTCGCCCTGAGGAAGCCCAGCTTGTTGCCGGCGTCGTGCCGCACGCCCTCGAACTGGTAGCCGTAGAGCGACCGCGTCTCCTTCAGCTTGCGGAGCGCGTTGGTGAGCTGGATCTCCCCTCCCTTGTCGCGCGGGGTCCGCTCGAGCGCCTCGAAGATGTCGGGAGTGAGGATGTAGCGGCCGATGATGGCCAGGTCGCTGGGGGCCGCCTCCGCGCTCGGCTTCTCCACCATGTCGTTGATGCGGAACAGCCGCCCGGTCTCGCCCTCGGGTTCGCCGTCGATGACCCCGTAGGCCGAGATGTCCCCACGGGGCACCTTCTGCACCGCGACGACGGGACCGCCATAGCTCTCGAAGACGTTGATCATCTGACGCATGCAGGGGACGGGACCGTCGATGATGTCGTCGCCGAGCATGACCGCGAAGGGCTCGTCCCCCACCAGGTCCCGGGCCATCAGGACCGCGTGCCCGAGGCCGAGCTGCTCCCCCTGCCGCACGTAGGAGATGTTCATCATGTTGGAGATCGAGCGGACCTGCTCGAGCAGCTCCGTCTTCCCCCTTTGCTCGAGGATGCGCTCGAGCTCGTAGGAGACGTCGAAGTGGTCCTCGATCGCGTTCTTGCCCTTCCCGGTCACGATGATGATGCTGGTCAGGCCCGAGGCCACCGCCTCCTCGATCACGTACTGGATGATGGGCTTGTCCACGAGGACCAGCATCTCCTTGGGCTGGGCCTTCGTGGCGGGGAGGAAGCGAGTGCCCAGGCCGGCCGCCGGAAAGACCGCCTTGCGGATCTTCTTGCTGACCATGGCGGGGATGCTACCACAGCCCCCGGGCCGGCCCGGGGCGTCGTGCTATCCTCGGCGCCGCCATGCTCGACCTCAAGTTCGTCGTGGAGAACCGGGAGCAGATCCTCACCATGCTGGCCGCGCGGGGCCAGAGCCTCGAGCAGATCCAGGCGTGGCCCGGGCTCGCGGGGACGGACCCCTGGGCGTTGGACGGAGAGCGGCGCGCGCTCATCCAGGAGGTCGAGCAGCTCCGCCACCGGCAGCGCAAGGTGGGGGAGGAGATCGCCCGGCGCGGAAAGGCGAAGGAGGACGCCTCCGACCTCAAGGCCGAGATGAAGGGGGTCGCGGCCCGGATCAAGGAGGGCGAGGCCCGGCTTCAGGAGGTCGAGGATCGCATCCGACGCTTCCTCCTCGTCGTCCCCAACGTGCCCGGCGAGAGCGTCCCGGTGGGCCCCGACGAGTCCGCCAACGTGGAGGTCCGGCGAGTGGGTGAGCCGCCGGCCTTCGACTTCGAGCCGAAGGCGCACTGGGACCTGGGTCCCGAGCTGGGCATCCTGGACTTCGAGCGGGCAGCGAAGATCTCGGGGGCCCGCTTCGCCGTGCAGTGGGGCCTGGGGGCGCGTCTGGAGCGGGCGCTCGGCCAGTTCATGCTCGACCTCCAGGTCGCCCGCGGCTACCGGGAGGTCCTCCCGCCCTACCTCGTGACCGCCGAGACGCTCACCGGGACCGGCCAGCTGCCGAAGTTCGAGAGCGACCTCTTCAGGACCGCCGCCGGGGAGCGCGACCTCTACCTCATCCCCACCGCGGAGGTCCCCGTCACCTGCCTGCACCGGGACGAGATGCTCGCCGCGGACACCCTCCCGCGGAGGTACGCCGCGCTCACCCCGTGCTTCCGGTCCGAGGCCGGCTCGTACGGCAAGGACGTGCGTGGCCTCATCCGGCAGCACCAGTTCCACAAGGTCGAGCTCGTCAAGCTCACGACTCCGGAGAGCTCCGCGGACGAGCTGGAGGCGATGGTCGCGGACGCGGAGGAGGTCCTGAAGCGGCTCGCGCTGCCCTATCGGGTGGTGGTGCTCTCGACGGGAGACATGGGCTTCTCCGCGGCCAGGACGTACGACATCGAGGTCTGGCTCCCCGGCCAGAAGGCCTACCGGGAGATCTCGTCCTGCTCGAACTGCACCGACTTCCAGGCCCGACGAGCCAACCTCCGCTACCGGCCGGAGCCGAAGGCGAAGCCGCGCTTCCTCCACACCCTGAACGGCAGCGGCCTGGCCGTGGGGCGCACCCTCATCGCCGTTCTCGAGAACCACCAGCAGGCGGACGGCTCGGTCGTCGTCCCGGAGGCCCTCCGGCCCTACATGGGGGGAGTCGAGCGGATCACTCGCGATTGAGCCCTCGGAGCGAAGGCACGTCCCGACCGGTGGCGACTCAGGCCGGGCCGTGGTGGAGCGCAGCGTGGCGCCAGGCCGCGGCCGCGCGCGAGGCGTAGGCCTCCATCAGCCGATCGTCCGGCGACTCGCCTTTGGGGTCGGGGAGGACCAGGCAACCGATGTGGGCATCGGGGGTGGCGAGCGGCACGAGGTAGGTCTGCTCGATCGGCAGCTCGGCGCCCAGCGTCTCTGCCACCTCGAGCATCCTCTCCGGCGTCAGGCGGCGCGCGGTGGTGGCACACAGATCGGGGGGGGCGGGGCGTGATCCCGCCGCGGCGAAGCCCTCGCCGGCGGTGGCGGCGACCACCGGCCCGCGTGGGGTCTGGAGGACGAGCAGCCCTCCCCTGTAGTTTCCGATGCGGCAGGCGCCCTGGAGAGTGGCCTGGGCGACGGCGTCGGGGTGGGCGCCGTCGAAGACCCGCTGGTCGACCGCCACCACCTGCTCCAGCAGCGCCGCGTAGCGCCGGACCTGCTCCAGCAGCTGGCCCCGGCGCAGGGCCGCGGCCGCCCAGAAGGCCACGGCCTTGGCCCGGAGGACCTCCTCTTCCGAGAAGACCGTCCCCGCGACCCGTCCCGCCATCAGCAGCCCGACGACGTCGCCTTCCAGGAGCAGGGGCAGGGCCACCCAGGCCCGCAGGGGTGGCGAGCCGGGCAGCAGGCGCCGGCCCTCGGGCTCGGCTTCGGTGACGACCACCGGTCGCCGGCTCTCCCGGACCTGGACGAGCCGCGCGTCGGTGACCGTGGCCCCGGAGTCCTCCTCCTCGGCGCCGCGGGTGGCGAGGAGCCGGAAGGCCTCGCCGGGTTCCCGCGCGGCAACCGCCGCGTAGTCGAGCTCCACCACCTTTCCCAGCTGGGTGAGAACCTCCTCCAGAGTGTCCTCGAGTCGGGTGGGGCGGTGGATCGCCTCCAGGGCCTGGCGCAGCTCCTCCGCGTGGAGGCGTCGCTCGCGCTCGGTTTCCACGGTGAGAGCGGGGCCGAGGAGGCGCCGCTCACGGGCCAGGGCTTCACGAAGGGCATCCGCAACCTCGTGACGGATCCCCTCGCCGAGGTCGCTCAGGCGGGCATCGACGTCGTGCAGCAGGCGATCGATGTTCATCCGTTCGGCAGCACCGCCGTGAGTGTACCACCGGGACCGACGTACAATCGGCTCGAGGAGACCGCCACGACTCGCGAGCGTATCCTGTTCGTCTGTACGGCCAACATCGACCGCAGCCGCACCGCGGAGGATCTCTACTCGAACGACGCACGGTACGAGGTGCGCTCGGCGGGGGTGGCGCCGTTCGCCACCGTGCTGCTCACCCGGGACCTGCTCCTGTGGGCGGACCGTGTGTTCGTGTTGAACGAGAGCGAGGACCAGCACCGGACGATCATCCGGATCCGCTTCCCGGACGTGGACCGTCCGATCGTCGACCTCGACGTCGAGGATCGCTGGCGACGGGGGCACCCCGAGCTCGTCGATCTCCTGCGGCGGCGCCTGCGCCCCCACATAGGGATTCCCCTCGCGACCCGAGATGAAGCAGAATGTCGGGAGGAGGGCTAGTCTAACTGGTAAGGCAGGAGCCTTGAAAGCTCCCGGGTCCTCGCGGCCCTTGGGGGTTCGAGTCCCCCGCCCTCCGCCATCTCCCGGCTCTGCGCTTTCGTGCTAGGCTTACCGGTCTTGGCCCTCCTTGACGGCCGCCCCATGGCAAGGGCGGCACCTCGAGCGGAGAGGTGCTGGAGTGGCTGAACAGGGCAGATTGCTAATCTGTTGTAGGGGGTAAACCTCTACCGGGGGTTCGAATCCCCCCCTCTCCGCCAACCTTCCCCGCTGGGGTTGCGCACCGAGAGAAGAAGGGTGCTACCATCAGGAATCGCCCAGCCGCGCGGACCATCCTGGTCCCTCCACGCGCTTCGTGCCTGTGAGGCCAGAATGTCCGCCCAACTGACCCCCGCCCAGCCACCTCCGCAGCGTCTCAGCAGCTCCACCCGCGTCGAGTATCTGGATTACCAGACCCTTCCCGACTGTCGGGAGTATCGCCTGGCTGTCCGGGCGCCCGAGGTGTCGGCGGAGTACCGCTTTCGCATCCCGATCGCAGCATTCGCTGAGAAGCGCATGCTGCTGCAGGACGGACCCGACGTCTGCTATCAGAAGCTCCTACGGACGCTCGCGGCCGGCGAGACGCCGAGCTCCGATGTGGTCACGATCGACGACGCCGAGCTCGCAAGCTACCGGGAGGCACACACGCCTGCGCCGAGGCGAGCGTCATGGACGTCCGCCTCCCGCCCGAAGCCAGAGTCCGTGCGACGGACGCCGCCCGCGCCGAGACCGCGGCTGCCCGTGGCCGCCGCGCCCGAAAAAGGCGAGACAGCGCCAGCCTTCGACGAAGGCCAGCGCGTCAGCCATGCGATCTTCGGTGCTGGGGTCACGAAGGCGTCGAGCGGCGGCTACACCGGCGTCCAGTTCGACGACGACGGGCTGAGGACGTTCGTGACGTCGTTGCTGAACCTGGAAGTTCTGTCCGCGCCGCACACGTGGGAGACCGGCCCACGAGGAAAGAACCGGCCCCGCGACACGCCTCTCCCCTGAGTCGGGGCGCCAGGCGCGTCGTCGAGCGAGCTGATCCAGTTCGAGAGCCGCTCTCGGCGCCCGCCTGTGTCCGTTGAGACGTAGCGCCCTCGAGCGTTCGGAGCACCTCGTTCGGCGGCCCGAACCGCCACCCATCCCTCGACTCCCGGGGCATTCCCCTGCCGCCGGCGGACCACCGCGGCCCCTGGTCCAGGTCCGCCGTCGCTCGCCGATATGGATAATAGACATCCGATTTTCCGACGCGCAGAACGCGTCTCTGGACGTATTCGTGCGTATCCATTGACGGAGGAAACAAATTCGTCTAATCTCTATGCGTAGGAGGTGTGGAGTGGCACGGCGTGTGGATCTGATCGATCAGTTCACGGAGCTCGTCGTCGGGGGGGACGACCCCCGCCGGCTGGCCGAGCGCACCCTCGAGGTGGTGATGTCGTTGATCAACGGTCGAAGCGGTGCCGTGTTCACCTGCCCCGACGACACCGTGGCGCTGTTCGCGTCGCGAGGGATCGACCAGGCCGTTCTCGACATCGTGCCTGCGGTCTGGGAGGCCCACCGCGACAGCCTGCGAGGGGGCGAGAGCGTCTACATCCCCGACCGCCTCGCGGACCGCAGCCTGCCCGCGTCCGACGGCCGACGGCCGTCGCCCGCGAGCCTCGTGGTCGTGCCCGTCTTCGAGGACGAGCGCCTGCTCGCGCTCCTCTACGTCGACAGCCTGGAGCCGCACTTCTGCGACGCTCACGATCTCGGCCGCCTCCCGAAGTTCTCGCGCATCATCGCCAAGGCCGTGAACGAGAACGGCGCCCCGGGCGAGCGGCGAGCCTCCGGCGAGGCGTGGGAGGCCTACCTCGAGCGGACGCCGGTCGAGGACATGGAGCGCGAGAAGCTGCTGCTGCTGCTGAACCGCAACGAGTGGAACATCGCCCGGGTGGCCCGCCTGATGGGCGTCACACGCCGCACGATCTACCTGCGACTGCAGCGTTACAACATCCCCCGCGAGCGCGTCCCCAAGTCGCGGCAGCGCGTCTCCTGAGATCTAGCCCCCGGAGTGACCCCGGGCCTGGATCTTGGCCCAGGTGTCGCGCAGGGTGCACGTCCGGTTGAACACCGGGCGCTCGGGCGTGGCGTCGGGGTCCTTGCAGAAGTAGCCCAGCCGCTCGAACTGGACGGTGCCTCCGACCGGGGCCGCCGCCAGGGCGGGCTCGAGGAGGGCGCCTTCGAGGACCTCGAGGGACCGCGGGTTCAAGTCGTCGATGAAGTCGCCTTCCGCCCCCGGGTCGGGGCGCACGAACAGATGCTCGTAGAGGCGCACCTCCGCGGGCTGGGCGCGCGCCGCCGAGATCCAGTGGAGCGTGGCCTTGGGGCGGCGGCCGTCGGGGGCGTCGCCCCCCTTCGTCGCCGGGTCGTAGGTGCAGCGCAGCTCGACGATCTGGCCCCCGGCGTCCTTCACCACCTCCCGACAGGTGACGAAGTAGGCGTAGCGCAGCCGCACCTCCCGGCCCGGAGCCAGACGGAAGAACTTCCGGGGCGGGTCCTCCATGAAGTCCTCGCGCTCGATGTAGAGCTCGCGCGAGAACTCCACCTCGCGCGTCCCCGCCCCCGGGTCCTCGGGGTTGTTGATGGCGTCGAGCGCCTCGACCTGGCCTTCCGGGTAGTTCTCGAGAACGACCCGGAGCGGCCGGAGCACCCCGAAGCGCCGGGCGGCGCTCCGGTTGAGCTCGTCGCGGACGCTGTGCTCGAGCATGGCCACGTCCATGACCCCGTCCCGCTTGGCGATCCCGTGCTTCTCCACGAAGTCCCGGACCGCTTCCGGGGGGTATCCTCGCCGGCGGATCCCGGAGATGGTGGGCATCCTCGGGTCGTCCCACCCGCGCACGTGCCCGTCGCGCACGAGCTGGAGGAGACGCCGCTTGGAGAGCACGGTGTAGGAGACATTGAGGCGCGCGAACTCGATCTGGCGCGGCCGGGCCGGCACCGGCAGGTTGTCGAGGAACCAGTTGTAGAGCGGACGATGATCCTCGAACTCGAGGGTGCACAGCGAGTGGGTGATCCCCTCGATGGCGTCGGACTGCCCGTGGGCGAAGTCGTAGGTCGGGTACACGCACCACGCGTCACCGGTGCGCGGATGGGTGGCGTGCAGGATCCGATACAGGACCGGGTCCCTCATGTTGATGTTGCCCGAGGCCATGTCGATCTTCGCTCGGAGCACCCGGGTGCCGTCGGGGAACTCCCCCTGGCGCATGCGGGCGAACAGATCCAGGCTCTCCTCCACCGGGCGCTCGCGCCACGGGCTGTTCTTCCCGGCCTCGGTCAGCGTGCCCCGGTGCTCCCGGATCTGGTCCGCGCTGAGGTCGTCCACGTAGGCCTTGCCGGTCCGGATGAGGTGCACCGCCCACTCGTAGAGCTGCTCGAAGTAGTCGGAGGCGTGATAGAGGTGCTCGCCCCAGTCGAAGCCGAGCCAGCGCACGTCGCGCTCGATGGCCTCGATGTACTCCTGCTCCTCCTTCGTGGGGTTGGTGTCGTCGAAGCGCAGGTGGCAGCGCCCCCCGAACTCCCGCGCCACCCCGAAGTTGAGGCAGATGGACTTGGTGTGGCCGATGTGGAGGTAGCCGTTGGGCTCGGGAGGGAATCGGGTGACGACGGTGTCGCGCCTCCCGCTCTCGAGGTCCGCGGCGATGATCTCGCGGATGAAGTCGGCGCGCTCGGGGGCGGGCGTCTCCTCGCTCATGGGGCGGCTCCGATCGGGTCGTGGGGTGCCGGGCCCGTCACGACTGGTGTGCCTTCAGGATCTCCGCGGCGCGCCGCAGCCGGCGGCGGCACGTCTCCTTGCCGAGGACGGCCAGGGTCTCGAACAGCGGTGGCGAGGCCTTCCGCCCGGTGGCGGCCACGCGGACGGTCATGAACAGCTCCTTCGGGGGCCAGCCCCTGGCCTCCCCGAAGCGCCGCAGGCTCTCCTCCAGCGTCTCCCCGGTCCAGTCCAGGATCCGGTCCACCTCCTCCTCGAGGAGGGCGCGGATGAGCTTCGCCGTCTCCGCCGCCGAGCGCCCCTTCGGCACCAGCGCCTTCAGCGCCTCGTCGTCGAGGGCCACCTCCCCCGTGAAGAAGAAGCCCGCATAGGCGAAGAAGTCCTCGAGGGTGTCGATGCGCTCCTGGACGAGGGGCAGGACCTCGAGGAGGTGCGCGTCGGAGAGCGCTCCCGTCCGGAGCCGCTCGAGCATCTCCGGCGGCGCGAGGCGGCGGAGGTACTTCCCGTCGAGCCACCTGAGCTTCTCGACGTCGAAGACCGGCCCCCCCAGGGAGATCCGCTCGAGGGTGAACTCGGCAATGAACTCCTCGAGGGTGAACTCCTCGCGCTCGTCGGGCATGGCCCAGCCCATGAGGGCGAGGTAGTTGACCACGGCCTCCGGCAGGTAGCCCGCGCCGCGGTAGAAGTTGAGGCTCACCGGGTTCTTGCGCTTGGAGATCTTCGACCGGTCCGCGTTGCGCAGGAGGGGCAGGTGGCAGAAGACGGGCGGCTTCCATCCGAACCCCTCGTACAGCCGGAGGTGCTTGGGGAGGGAGGACAGCCACTCCTCGGCCCGGATCACGTGGGTGATGCCCATCAGGTGGTCGTCGACCACGTTGGCCAGGTGGTAGGTGGGGAAGCCGTCGCTCTTGAGCAGGATCTGGTCGTCGATCTGGGCGTTGTCGAACTCGATCTCGCCCCGCAGCAGGTCGGCAACGACCACCTGGCCGCCGTCGGGCATGGCGAGGCGGACGACGTGGGCCTCGCCCGCCTCGCGGCGCTTCCCCGCCTCCTCCGCGGACAGGCGGCGGCACAGGCCGTCGTAGCCGAAGTTGAGCTTCTTCGCCTTCTGCTCCGCCCGCAGCGCCTCCAGCCGGTCCCGGGTGCAGAAGCAGGGGTAGGCCGCGCCCCTGGCGACCAGCGTCTCGACGTGCTCGCGGTAGACCGACGTCCGCTCGCTCTGCCGGTAGGGGCCGACGGGCCCGCCGACATCCGGTCCCTCGTCCCAGTCGAGCCCCAGCCAGCGCAGCGCCTCGAAGATCATCCCCTCGCTCGCGGCAGAGCTGCGCTCCCGGTCGGTGTCCTCGATCCGCAGGACGAACTGGCCGCCGTGCTTCCTGGCCAGGGCGTAGTTGAACAGCGCCACGTAGGCGGTGCCCACGTGGGGGTCGCCAGTGGGGCTGGGGGCGATCCGGGTCCTGACCGTCATGGCAGCCGCTGAGGCTATCACAAGCGCCCCCCGTTTCCGGTGTTTCGGGTGGAGGGTCCCTTGACCGGCCCCGGACGGCTCAGTAAAATCAAAGATCCGTCGTGGCGCTATCGTCTAGGGGTTAGGACGGGTGGTTCTCAGCCATCAAACCGGGGTTCGAATCCCCGTAGCGCTACCAAGACAGCCAGCCTCCGGCTGGCTGTCTCTGTCTCGCTCCCCGCCGTCCTGCGGGAAACCAGGAACGCCGGGAGAGGCTGCCCCGCTGCTCACCCGACGACTCCTTTGACTTCCCCTGGATTCGCGTCGGATGACGCTCCGCCCCCTGCTGTTGCCCCTGTCGGGGCCTAGCTTCTGAGTGGGCCTCTGGCATCGTGGTCGTGATGCACCGCTAGTACCCAGGCCCGGATTGTCCTCGCGGGGAGGGTGTGCCATCCTCAGCCTCGTGGCGGGAGGCAAGGAGTCTGGGCGCGCGCCAGCGGTCCTCGTCGACCGCACCATCGGCGCCGAGACGATCGTCTACAACCGAGAGACCCACCGGGCCCACTGCCTCGGGCCCGTCGCGAGCGCGGTGTGGCGGACCCGTGTCGCCGGGGCGCCACTCGACGAGATCCCGCGGCGCGTGGAGCTCGAGCTCGGAGAGCCCGTCGATGCGGTGGCGGTCGATCTCGCCCTCCGCCGGCTCGCGCGGGCCGGCCTCGTCGACCCACGGACCGCGAAGAGGCGGGGTGGCGACGCCCCAACGGGGCACGACCTCGGGGCGGGCCGGCGCGATGCCCTTCGCCGGGTGGCGACGCTCGCCGGGCTGGCGGTGGCCTCCCTCGTGGTCCCGACACCCGAGGCGGCGGCGGCGACGTGCACACGACAGGTCGGGCAGACGTGCACGAGCAGCAGCGAGTGCTGCCCCACCCAGAACGGCCGCGAAACGTGCTGTGGCCAGCTGCTACGCCGCTGCCTCCCGGCGAACATCGCCAACTGCGGACCCTGACGGCGCCGAGAGCGCCCTCGCTGCCGCCGGAGCGAAGGGTTCCTCGGGGGGGCTCTCCCGTCCCCCCGCTTGGTTGCCGGGGTCCGCTGGAGCATGATGAGGCCGCTCCAGCCGGGAGGGGACGCCATGACGGACGCACGCTGCCGTACGATCGCCCTCGCCGCCGCCACGCTGCTCGGCCTGGTGGGATCGGCATCGGCGGCCTCCGCCCCGGTGCCAGGACCTCCGCGGCCCAACGTCGTCCTCATCATGGCCGACGACATGGGCTACTCGGACCTCGGCAGCTACGGGGGCGAGATCGACACGCCGCACATCGACGCCCTCGCGGCGAAGGGCCTGCGGTTCACGCAGTTCTACAACACCGGACGCTGCTGCCCGACGCGGGCGTCGTTGATGACCGGGCTCTATCCGCACCAGGCGGGCATGGGCTGGATGACCCGGGTGGACATGGGGCGCCCGGCCTACGCCGGGGAGCTGAGCCGGAACACGGTGACCCTGGCCGAGGTGCTCGGGGCCGCCGGGTACGCGACGCACATGGCGGGCAAGTGGCACCTGGTCCTCGACGACCGGATGCGGCAGGACGCCCCGAAGGAGAGCTGGCCTCTGCAGAGGGGCTTCCAGCAGTACTTCGGCACCCTCGCCGGCGGGGGCGGCTACTTCAAGCCGACCACCCTGGTCCGGGGTAACCGGCTCATCGAGCCTCCCGAGGGCTTCTACCACACGGTCGCGGTGACCGACGACACCGTCCGCTTCATCGAGGAGCACGCCCGGGAGCGGCGGTCGCAGCCGTTTTTCTCCTACGTCGCGTACTACGCCCCCCACCGGCCTCTGCACGCCCTGCCCGGGGACATCGCGAAGTACCGCGGGCGCTATGACGCCGGGTGGGACGCCATCCGGGAGGCGCGGTACCGGCGCATGCTGGAGATGGGCCTCGTCGAGGAGGGTTGGGCCCTCTCGGCGCGCGACGCACCCGCGTGGGACACGCTGAACGAGCGGGAGAAGCACAGCCACCGGCGTCGCATGGAGGTCTACGCGGCGCAGATCGACCGCATGGACCAGGGAGTGGGGCGCATCGTGGAGGCCCTGAAGGAGACGGGACAGCTCGACGACACCCTCGTGCTGTTCGTCTCCGACAACGGGGGCTGCGCGGAGCCCCAGGGCGACGACCACGTCACCGACGCGCTCGGGAGCGCCGAGTCGGCCCAGAGCTACCGCACGCCCTGGGCCAACGTGAGCAACACGCCCTTCCGCCTGTACAAGCACTGGAACCACGAGGGTGGGGTGGCTGCTCCCCTGATCGTGCACTGGCCCGCGAGGATCCAGGGGTCCGGCGATCTCCGTCGGGACCCCGCGCATCTCATCGACGTGATGCCGACCGTGGTCGAGCTCGCGGGAGCCCGGTACCCGCGCTTCCTCGACGGCCGGGAGATCCCGCCCATGGAGGGCGTGAGCCTGGTGCCCACCTTCGCGGGGCGGCCCCTGGGCGAGCGGGCCCTCTTCTTCGAGCACGAGGGCCACCGGGCGGTGCGGCGGGGCCGGTGGAAGCTGGTGGCCCAGGGGGTCGACGGGCCCTGGGAGCTCTACGACCTCGAGGAGGACCGCACGGAGACGCAGGACCTCGCGACCACCCGGCCCGCCGTCGCCGCCGACCTCGAGCGCCTGTGGACGGCCTGGGCCCGGCGCGCCGGCGTGCTGCCCCTCGACGGGTCGGGCTGGTACGAGCGCATTCAGAGATTCACGGACGAGTGACGCTCACCCAGAAGGAGGAACCCATGAAGAGGACGATGGTCGCGGCCGCATCCCTGGCCCTGGCCCTGGTCGCGGGAGCGGCCACCGCCGGCGACACCTTCACCGAGAGCGCCATCCACATCGGCGTGGTCACGATGGACCGCGACGCCTCCGTCGCCTTCTACACCGACGTGATCGGGATGAAGAAGACGGGGGGATTCGAGGTCGACGCGGCCTTCGGCAAGGCCTCCGGGCTCACCCGGGGGCTGCCCTTCAGCGTCACTGTCCTCAAGCTGGAGGATGCCCCCGACGCCGCGCAGTTCAAGCTGATGTCCTTCGAGAAGGACGCGGAGACGCCGAAGAGCGCGCACATCGAGGATGCCCTCGGCATCCAGTACATCACCCTCATGGTCGCCGACCTGACCCCGGTCGTGACGCGCCTCGAGGCGGCGGGCGTCCGCCTTCTCGGCGAAACCCCGATACCCCTCGGGGACAGCGGCAACCACTTCGTTCTGGTCCAGGATCCCGACGGGACCTTCATCGAGCTCATCGGCCCGATGAAGTGACGGGGATGCGCCTCCCTCGCGCAGCGACGCTCCTCGTCGTCACCGCTCTCGCGCCGGGGGCGGCGAGGGGGGAGCGCGTGGACGTCGTCGTCTCCGGCCCGGCCAGCTCCGCGCCCGTCCGCTTCGGGCTCACACGCCTCGAGGTGGCGCTCCAGCGGTCCGGAGTGGAGATGCGCGTCGTCCACGACAGGTCCGCCGCGCCCGGAGCCCGGATCGAGGTGGTCGAGGGCGGGGCGGCCGACCTGGCCTCCGGGGGCTTTCGGATCTCCCGCTCTCCGGGTGAGGACGCTCCCGGTGTGGAGGTCGCCGGCGCCGACCCCGCGGGGACGATGTACGGCCTCCTGGACCTGGCCGAGCAGCTCCGGACCGCCGACGGTGAGGGCCTCGATGCGGTGCAGGAGAAGCGGGTCGAGCCCCACCTGCCCTTCCGCGCCCTGAAGTTCAACCTGCCGTGGTCGCCGTACCGCTCGGGTCCCTCCATGGACGTCCAGGTGAGCACCTGCCGTGACCTGCGGTTCTGGGAGCGGTTCCTCGACATGATGGCGGAGAACCGCTTCAACGTCCTCAGCCTCTGGAACCGCCACCCCTTTCCCTACATGGTGCGCGTGCCGGGTTTCCCGGAGGCCACCCCCTTCTCCGAGGCCGAGCTCGACGAGTGGCACCGCTTCTGGACGGCGCTGTTCCGGATGGCCCGCGACCGGGGCATCGACACCTACGTCGTCAACTGGAACATCGTGGTCTCCCCCGAGCTCGCCGCGGCCCACGGGGTGAAGGAGCTGAACGACACCTCGGAGATCGTCCGGCGCTACACCCGGGAGAGCGTGACCCGGCTGATCGACGAGTACCCCGACCTCACCGGGGTGGGGGTCACCCTGGCCGACTGGATGGTGGGCCTGACGCCCCGCGAGCGCGAGGAGTGGATCGAGGAGACGTTCGTCGCGGGCTTGAAGGCCGCCTCCCGCCCGGCGCGCTTCATCCACCGCTCGGTCCTGGCCGGGTCCCCCTCCGAGATGCGCCGCGTCATCGCCGAGGCCCACCTTCCCGATCCGGTGTGGGTGGAGGTCAAGTTCAACTGGTCGCACGGTCACTCCACGCCGCGGCTGGCCCTGACCCACGCCTCGGAGTCGGGGCGCATCGACCGGGGCTTCTGGGACCCCCTCCCCACCCACTACTCGATCGTGTGGACGATCCGGAACGAGGACTTCTTCGTCCTGCGCTGGGGGGAGCCCGACTTCGTTCGGGAGCACATCGCCACCAACGTCCCCCCCGAGGGCTACGTGGGCGGGTACTTCGTCGGGAGCGAGGACTACGTCCCCGCGGTGGACCAGTCGCACCTCCCGAGCCGCCACCGCACCTGGCAGTACGCCTTCGAGAAGCAGTGGCTCTTCTACCGGACCTGGGGGCGGCTCCTCTACGACCCCACGACCCCCGACGCCGTGTTCGTGGAGGACTTCGACGAGCGCTATGGTCGCGGCACCGGCCGCGACCTCCTCGAGGCCTGGCGGCGGGCCAGTCGCATGCCGCTGCGTCTGGCGTCCTTTCACGCCGCCACCTGGGACCACACCCTCTACGCCGAGGGCTTTCTCGCTCCCCGGGAGTCGAGGGGGCTCCACGACGGGGTCTCGCCCTTCATCTCGATCGACGAGCTGATCGACCACGAGACCCTGGATCCGGACCTGCTCTCGATCCCCCGATACGTCGCGCTCCTCCGGGACGGCGCACCGGTCCCGCCCGGCCGCATCACGCCGTTGGACCTGGCCGAGTCCCTGGGGGCCGACGGCGACGACGTCCTGGCCCGGGTCGAGCGCCTCCGCGGCATGGACCTCCTTTTCCACGGCGCCCTCGAGTGTGAGCTGTTGGACCTCGAGGCGTGGGCCCGTCTCTCGCTCTACTTCGCCGAGAAGCTGCGGGCCGGTGTCGCCCTCCACCGCTTTCGGACCGTCGGGGACCCCGGGCAGCAGACGGCGGCGCTCGAGCATCTTCGACGAGCGCTCGGGCACTGGCAGGCCGTGGGCGCCGCCGAGACGATTCACTACCGGCCCATCCCGGACATCGCCGCTCGGCTGTCCTGGGCGCACTACGAGGACCAGGTCCGGCGCGACATCGAGATCGCGGCAAGGGCTCACCGGGACCCATGACCGTCTTTCTTCGCACTCCGATCGACGCGCGGGTATGATCGACGCCACGGGGGACGTCGCTTGAGCCACGTCGCAAACGATCTCCGCTCCAGCCTGGAGGGTGTCCTGCCCTCCGCGCGGGTGCTCACCGGCGCTCTCGACCGGCTCGCCTTTGCCAACGACGCCAGCGTCTACCGCATGGTGCCCCGGGGCGTGGTGCAGCCGGCGTCCATCGAGGAGGTCCAGGGGCTCTTCCGGGTGAGCCACCGGGAGCGCGTGCCCATGACCTTCCGCGCCGCCGGGACCAGCCTCTCCGGCCAGGCGGTCACCGACGGGATCCTCGTGGACGTGTCCCGCCACTGGCGGTCGGTGGAGGTCCTCGAGGACGGCGCCGCGGTGCGCGTGCAGCCGGGGGTCATCGCCGCCGCGGTGAACCGCACCCTGGCGCCCCACGGGGCCAAGATCGGCCCCGACCCCGCCTCCATCAACGCCTGCATGATGGGCGGGGTCCTGGCCAACAACTCCTCGGGCATGTGCTGCGGGGTGGAGCTCAACGCGTACCACACCCTCGAGTCCATGGTCTTCGTCCTCCCCGACGGCACGATCGTCGACTCGGCGGCCCCGGACGCCGAGGAGCGCTTCGCCGCCGAATCACCGGAGATCGCCCGGGGCCTCATGGAGCTGCGGGACCGGATCCTCGCCGACACCGCCCTGTGCCACCGCATCCGGCACAAGTACCGCATGAAGAACACCATGGGGTACTCGCTCAACGCATTCCTCGACCACGCGGCGCCGGTGGCGATCCTCTCGCACCTCATGGTCGGATCCGAGGGCACCCTGGGGTTCATCGCCGAGGCGGTGCTCCGGACCGTGCCCGACTACCCTCTCAAGCACACCGGGATGCTCTTCTTCCCCGACGTGCCCGCCGCCTGCTCGGCCATCGTGCCCCTGCGGGAGTCGGGCGCCCGCACCCTGGAGCTGATGGACCGGGCCTCGCTGGCCGCGGTCGTGGGCCGCCCGGGGGTCCCGGACCGGATCCCCGGCCTCCCGCCGACGGCGGCGGCCCTGCTCGTCGAGTACCAGGAGTCGGCGGAGTCGGAGCTCGCCGAGCGGATGTCCGGCTGCCGCGACCTCCTGTCGTCCCTGTCCCTGCAGTCGGAGCCGATCTTCACCCGCGACCCGACACAGCAGGCGGACCTGTGGGCGGTCCGCAAGGGCCTGATCCCGTCGGTGGGGGCGAAGCGGCGGCGGGGGACGGCGATGATCATCGAGGACGTGGTCTTCCCCCGCGAGGCCCTCGCCGACGGTGTGCGGGAGCTCCAGGGGATGTGCGCGGCGCACCACTACGACGACGCCATCGTCTTCGGCCACGCCCGGGACGGGAACCTCCATTTCGTGCTCAACCAGCGCTTCGACGATCCCGAGGCCGTCCGGGGCTTCGACGCCTTTCTCCACGAGCTGGCGGATCTCGTGACCTCCCGCTACGACGGGGCCCTGAAGGGGGAGCACAGCACCGGGCGCAACATGGCCCCTTTCCTGGAGCTGGAGTGGGGTCCCGAGGCCCTGGGCGTCATGCGGCGGGTGAAGGGCCTGGTGGATCCCGAGGGTCTCCTCAACCCCGGGGTCCTGATCAACGACGACCCCCGCGCCCACGTCACCCACCTCAAGTCCCTCGAGCCGGTGGAGGAGATGGTGGACCCGTGCATCGAGTGCGGGTTCTGCGAGCGGCTCTGCCCCAGCCGCGACCTCACCCGCACGCCGCGCCAGCGTATCGTCCTCCGGCGCGAGATGACGCGCCTGAGGAGGGAGGAGCCCGGGTCGGAGCAGCTTCGACAGCTCGAGCGGGAGTTCCAGTACTCGGGCATCGACACCTGCGCCGCCGACGGGATGTGCGCCACCGCCTGCCCGGTGGGCATCGACACCGGGCTGCTCGTCAAGCACCTGAGGCACCGGTCCCATCCGGGCTGGCGGCGCGGGCTGGCGCGCTCCCTGGCCCGCCGCTTCGGCCTCGTCGAGAAGGTGGCGCGGGGCGGCTTGCGAGCGGCCCGCCTCGCGCGCTCGGTCCTGGGCGCCCGGGGCTCGAGCGCCGTCGCCCGCGCTTCCGGCGTCCTCGGCCTCGACCTGCCCCTGGGGTTCCCCGATCTCCCCCGCGCGGCCCGGGCCGGCCTGCCCCGGACCGATCGCGCGGGCGCCCGGGCCGTCTACCTCCCCTCCTGCGTGTCACGCACCCTGGCCCCCGAGGGACGCGACCGCCCCCTCCCCGAGGTGGTGGTGGCGGTGTGCGCGCGCGCCGGCGCACCGGTGTGGATCCCGGACGGAGTCTCCGACCACTGCTGCGGGATGCCCTTCGGCTCCAAGGGGTACGAGGAGGCGGCGGCGACGGCGGCGAGCCGATACGTCGAGGCGATCTGGGAATGGACCGAGGAGGGACGCCTGCCCGTCATCCTCGACACCAGCCCCTGCGTTCACACCCTCCGCCACTGCGGACCGGGGCTCGAGAAGGAGCTCCGCGACCGCTACGACCGTCTGCGGATGCTCGACGGTCTCGAGTTCGCCCTGGAGCACGTCGTGCCGCGTCTGGAGCCCCGACGCACCCTGGGCAAGGTCGCCCTCCACCCCGTGTGCTCGACGGTGAAGATGGGCACGGGCGAGCTCCTCGCGAAGGTCGTCGAGCCGTTCTGCGCCGAGGCGGTCGTCCCCCCGGGCGCGGGCTGCTGCGGCTTTGCCGGGGACCGCGGCTACCTGGTGCCCGAGCTCACCGCCTCCGCCACCGCCGCCGAGGCCCGGGAGGTCCGCACCGGCGCCTTCGACGGCTTCTACTCCTCCAGTCGCACCTGCGAGATCGGCCTCACCCGGGCCACCGGGCGTCCCTACCGCTCGTTCTGGTACCTGCTCGAGGAAGCCAGCCGTCCGACCGCGATGGTCGGTGTGCCGCCCGAAAACGCTGAGCACTGATCCCGGGAGCGCCCGCTCGCCGGGCGGCCCGCCCGGCTCTACTGCCTCGATCCGCGCATGGCGGCGGGGCTGGAGTCGAGGTCGATCGTCTTGCCCGTGTCGACGACGCTCTCCCCTTCCACCCTGAGGATCGAGACGTTGCGGCCCAGGAAGTTGCCCACGTAGACGTACCGACCGTCCGGGCTGAAGACGACGCCCTCCGGCATCCCCCCCACCTCGACCTCACCGGTCTTGCGGACCGTCTTGCCGCTGATCGCGAGCACCGCCACCTTGCCGTTCTTCTTCGCGGCCCAGGCGGTGCGGGGGTCGGCCCGGGCGTTCTGGCTGCCGTCGATGAGCGCGACCACCGCCAGGGCCCCGGTGGGGCTGATGGCCAGGCCCTCCGGACCGTCGCCCACGCCCACGACGTCGATCACCCGGGCGGGGTCGACGGTGAGGTCGATCACGCTCACGGAGTCGGCGTGGCCGTCGTTGCCGCCGGTGACCCCGCTGTTCGCGACGAGGGCCAGGTCGCCGCTGGGCGTGACGTCGACGTTGCAGGGAGAGATGCCGACGTTGACGTCCTCGCCGGGGTCGTAGGTCACCGTCTCGCTCTCGACGCGGAGGATGCCGACCTCGTTGCCCTCCTTGAAGACGATCAGGGCCCGTCTGCCGTCCGGGGTGAAGCGCACCGCGGCCACCGGGGCGTCCACCTGCACGGTGTCGACGAACGTCGCGTCCTTGCCACCGATGCGCAGGACGCTCACCGTCGCGTCGGCCCGGTTGGCGATGAAGAGGAGCCGTCCATCGGGGCTGATGTCCATCCCGGAGGGCTGTCGGCCCACGGTCAGGGTGGCGACGTGCCTCGGGGTGCCCTCCAGGTCGATCACGTGCAGCTCGTCGTGGGGCACGACGACGGTGGTGCCGTCCCGGGTCTCGAGCCGCACGGCGTTGGCGACGAAGGCCAGCGTCTCGTCGGGGGTCAGGGCCAGGTTGGTGGGGGGGCCGTAGACGGAGCTCTCCAGGGGCAGCCTGGAGACGAGCGACGGGCTCTCGGGGTCGGACGCGATGTCGTAGATGCAGACGGTGTCCTGCGCCGCCCGCTCCGGCGTGAGGAGCTGAGCGCCCTGGTCGTCCCACGAGACCTTCTCGTCGTTGGCGATGATCATGAGGTCGCCCCCGAGGAGCGCGGGTGGAGCGAGCAGGAGCACGAGAGACGTCGCGAGCGACCAGCGGTGAGCGCCGCCGCGGTGGGCTGGCTTCATGGCGTGGCTCGCGGCTCGGCCGCCCCGACCTGGATGCCGCTCAGGCGCTCCAGCGCCCTCACGAGAGCGTGATTCCCCTCGCCCCCCAGGCCCGCGGCCTGGAGGGTCCGGTAGAGGTTGAAGACCAGGCTGGTGCCCACCACGGGCACGCCCGCCTCGTCGGCGGCCTCCAGGACCAGGCGGAGGTCCTTCTGCTGCAGGTCGATGGTGAACCCGGGACGCCAGTCCCGCTTCACCACCTGGGGCCCGCGGAACTGGAGCATCCAGCTCCCGGCGGCCCCGGGGACCACGGCCTCCAGCGTCTTCTCGAGGTCCAGGCCCCCGGCCTGGGCGAACAGCAACGCCTCGCTCACGGCGAGGGCGTTCACCACCACGAGGATCTGGTTGACGAGCTTGACCCGCTGACCCGAGCCGAGTGGCCCCACGTGGGTGATGGCCTTGCCCATGGCCTGGAAGAACGGCATCGCCCGTTCCACCTGGTCCGCCTCGCCGCCCACCATGATGCTCAGGGTCCCCCGGGCCGCCCCCTCGCTGCCGCCGCTGATGGGGGCGTCGAGCATCCGGACCCCCTTCTCGCCCAGGCGCTTCCCGATCTCGCCGGTGGCCCGCGGGCTGATGGTGCTCATGTCGATCACCAGGGAGCCCGCCTTCACGCCGTGGATGACCCCCCGGTCGCCGAGGATCACGCTCTCGACGTCGGGCGTGTCGCTGACGCAGGTGATGACCACGTCGCACGCGGCGGCGAGGGCGGCGGGGTCCTCCGCCACCTCGAAGCCCTCGGCCACGAGATCGTCGAGACGGCTGCGCGTCCGGTTCCAGATCAAGGGCTTCAGGCCCGCCTTGGCCAGGTTGCGCACCATCCCCTGCCCCATGATGCCCATGCCGATGAAGCCCACGCTCTCGCTCACGATCGCCTCCTCTCGATCAGGACCCGGCTCACGCACCCTCCCGACCCGGGCGCTTCCCGGCGGTCGGCTTCCGGTTGAGGGTGACGATCGTCGCCACCGCGCCCAGCGCGATGGAGACCGCCAGGACCGTTCCCAGATTCAGGACGCCCCTCTCCGCGAACCACACGACGGCGTACCCGATGGCCCCGGGCAGGAGGGCGTAGTAGAGGAAGGGCAGGAGCGTCAGGCGGATCACCGCTCCCTCCTTGCCCACCAGACCCACCACCGCCGAGGCCGCCACCACGTTGTGCACGCAGATCATGTTCCCGGCCGCGCCCCCCACCGCCTGGAGGGCCACCATCCAGGTCGGGTCGACGCCGATGCGCTCGCCCACCCCGAACTGGAAGAGCGAGAACATCATGTTGCTGACCGTGTTGCTCCCGGCCACGAAGGCCCCCAGGCCCCCGATCATGGGGGCGAAGATCGGCCACGCCGAGCCGGCCAGCGCGGCCACACCGTCGGCGAGGGCGATCGGCATCCCGTCGAAGCCGGCCGTCCCTCCCGTGCTGTTGATGAAGACCTGGACCATGGGGACGGTGAACACCAGGGCCACCGAGGCCCGCCCCGTCGCCCCCAGGGACGACACCCACGCCCGGCGATAGGCCGCGTGGTCGATCCCGTGGAGAGCGAAGGTCACCAGGGACACCACCACGAAGATGGTCCCGGGCAGGAAGAGGGGCTCGACCCGCGCGGAGACGCCGGTGCCGAAGAGATCGGTGAAGCCCACTCCCCAGGCCTTGAGCCAGCCCGAGAAGGGAAAGAAGCGCAGTCGGGTGAGGACCAGGAGCGCGGCCACCAGCAGGTAGGGCAGCCAGGCCTGGAGCGCCCCCATCCCATCGTTGGCCCCGTCGGGGTCGCGGGGGTCGATGGACCCCGTCCACTCCGCGGGCCAGCTCTCACGGGGCCCGAAGTCCCAGGCCTCCTCGGGGGGAGGCACGAGGAACCCCTTCCGGGCCGCCCACACGACCACGCCCAGACCGCACAGCGCGCCCAGGAGGCTGGGGAACTCCGGCCCGAGAAGCCGCGCCGCGATGACGTAGGGAACGGTCATGGCCAGCGACGCGAACAGCGCGAACCTCCACACCCGAGCGCCCTCGGCGAAGCTGCGATGGGGACCGAAGAACCGCGTCATGAAGGCCACGACCAACAGGGGAACCAGCGTCCCGGCGATGGCGTGGAGGACCGCCACCTTCAGGCCGATCATGGCGAGGAAGTCGGTCCACTGCGTGTAGCCGCCGGCCTCGGCGAAGGCCTGGACCGCCGCGTCCCCCGAGAGTCCCGTGTTCACCCCGACCAGGATTGGAGTGCCCACGGCCCCGAAGGACACCGGCGTGCTCTGGATGATCATCCCCGCGGTGACCGCCGCCATCCCCGGAAAGCCGAGGCCCACCAGCAGCGGGACCGCCACCGCCGCCGGGGTGCCGAAGCCGGCCGCCCCTTCGATGAACGCCCCGAAGAGCCAGGCGATGATGATCACCTGGATGCGCCGGTCCGAGGTGACCCCGGTGAGGCCGCGCCGGATGGTCCGCAGGGCCCCGCTCTCCTTGAGGGTGTTCAGGAGGAGGATGGCGCCGAAGATGATGAACAGGAGGCTCGCGGCGACGAGCAACCCCTTCAGGGTCGCGGCGGTGACCTTGAGGACGGAGACCTTCCAGACCCACAGGGCCAGCCCCGCCGCGGTGAGGTAGGAGACCGGCATGGCGCGGCTCGCCGGCCAGCGCAGGGCCACCAGCAGCAGACCGACCACGGCGATGGGCAGCAGCGAGAGGACCGCCTGGGTCCCGACGGAGGCGTTCACCGCGCCTCCGCCCCGTAGACGCGTCCGGCGGCGTCCAGGGCCGCACCCCGGTCGAGGCCCGCGCCCAGGTCGCCGAGGATCATCTCGAGCGCCGCCAGGACCGCGGTCACGTTGCGCCGGCTCGAAGAGTGGCCCATGAGCCCGATCCTCCAGGCCTTGCCCTTGAAGGGCCCGAGTCCGGCTCCGATCTCGATGCCGTGCTCCTGGAGCAGCCGCTTCCGGACGACCGCGTCCTCGACGTCGTCGGGCACGTGGACGGCGTTGAGGTTGGGCAGCGAACGGGACGGGATGTAGCCCAGGCCCAGGGCCTCGAGCCCCGCTCGCAGCGCGCGGTGGTTCAGGAGGTGCCGCTCCTGCCGCGCCTCCAGCCCTTCCTCGACCACGATGCGCAACGCCTCGTAGAGCGCGTACGACATGTTGATGGGCGCGGTGTGGTGGTAGACGCGGCTCTCACCCCAGTACTGGGCGATCATCGAGAGGTCGAGGTACCAGGACTGGACCTTCGTCTTGCGGCTCCGGACCACGTCGAAGGCAGCGGGCGAGAAGGTCACCGGGGCCAGTCCGGGAGGGCAGGAGAGGCACTTCTGGGTGCCGCTGTAGCAGGCGTCGATCTGCCAGCCGTCCACCTCGAGCTCCACACCGCCCAGCGACGTGACGGCGTCGACGAGGAGAAGGGCCCCGGCCTCGTGCACGAGCTTCGAGATCTCGACGAGGGGCTGGTGGGCCCCGGTGGAGGTCTCGGCGTGGACGATGCCCACCACCTTCGTCCTCGCGTGCTCGGCCAGGGCCTTCGCGATCGCGTCGGGCTCGATGGTCTCCCCCCAGGGGGCCTCGATCACGTGGACCTTCGCCCCGCAGCGCCCGGCCACGTCGGTCATCCGGGTGCCGAACACCCCGTTGACGCAGACGATCATCTCGTCGCCGGGCTCGATCAGGTTGGCGACGCAGGTCTCCATGCCACTCGAGCCGGTTCCGGGCATGGCCACCGTGAGCTCGTTGGTCGTGCGGAAGACCTGCCTCAGCAGCTCCCGCATGTCGTCCATGACCCGCAGGTACTCCGGGTCGAGGTGGCCGATGGTCGGGGCGGCCATGGCCAGGAGCACGCGCGAGGGAACGTCGCTGGGGCCCGGTCCCAGGAGCACGCGCTGGGGCGGGTCGAGAGACGGCGGAAGGGAAGTGGGGGTGGTCATACGGGTCGCCTCCTGGGTGCCGAGCCAGAGCCCGCGTCCGGGAGGGACGCGGTGCCGGAAGCCGACACACTATGGCTCCGGGGTCCGAGCGTCAACCCCGATTTCGGGGCCCTGAGCGCCTCGACGCCCTCCATCGGCTCCCCGAGGACCCGTTCGGTGAACGGGCGACCCTCCGGGCACCGGCGAGACGGGTCGACGCGCGTCACCGGCTGGCCATCGGCCCAGTGGCCCTCGCTCTAGCTCCTTTCTTTGCAGGCTGATGGCGACGCCGAGGGGCTGCGCACCCCGTCCCCTGTGGGGCCGGTTGTCCGGCCTTCGGACGAGTCGTGACACCGCCATCCGGGAGCGCTACACTGGCCGCACCTTGCTTCCAGCTCGGGAGCCAGGCGATCCCATGGTCGAGCTCAATCACCGCGACCGCACGATCAAGGTCAAGATGGTCTACTACGGGCCCGCCCTGGGCGGGAAGACCACCAACCTGCAGATCCTGCACGAGCGGGCCGAGGCCTCCCGTCGAGGAGAGATGATCTCGGTCAACTCGGCTCAGGACCGCACCATCCTCTTCGATCTCCTCCCCCTGAGGACCCCCGGTTTTCGCGGATTCGACCTGCGCCTGCAGATCCTCGCCGTCCCCGGACAGGCGATGTACGCGGCGACCCGCCGGCTGGTCCTCAAGGGGGCGGACTCCCTGGTCTTCGTCGCGAACTCGGCTCTCGACCGCTGGGAGGAGAATCTCCAGAGCTTCCGGGAGATGATGCAGAACCTGATCTCCCATCACCTCGAGCCCTCGCAGATGCCCCTGGTCTTCCAGTACAACAAGCGCGACCTGCCCCAGGTCCTCGAGACCGAGGCCCTGGATCGGGGCCTGAATGCCCGCCAGACCATCACGCTCCCCGCGGTGGCCATCCGGGGGGAGGGCGTCCTCGAGACCTTCAGCGCCGCCCTGGCCCTGACCGTCCAGGATCTTGCCAGCCGCTACGCGATCCTCGACGTGAAGGAGGGGCTGCCGGCCCGCCAGTGGGCCGAGCGCACCGTGCGCGACCTCTTCGGGACGACGACGCTGTCCTTCGAGCCGGCGCCGCCGCCGCCCCGGCGCGCCACCACCCCCGCCCCGGCACAGCAGACCGCCGTCGGCTCGACCACTCGGAGCTCGACCCACACCGTGGTGCGCGTGGCCCCCCCGCCTCCCCGCGAGGAAGGCGGGTCGGCCGCGGGGCCGACGGCCGAGAACCGCGCCGGCGAGCTCGTGGAGACCTATGCCGAGGCCTCGGCTCAGCTCGGGGCGGCCATGGCCGAGCTGCGCGACGAGCGTGACGTCCTGAGGCGCCGGCTCGAGGACCTGAGGACGGCCATGGAGGCGGCGCGGCAGATCCTCCTGGGCACTCCCCTCGAGAACGCCCTCGAGCCGGTCCTCGGCGGCATGGCCCGGATCGCGGGGACCGGGCACGCGGCCTTCTGGGTGCCCCGGCCGGGACAGCCCCCGCACTGCGCCGCGCTCCTGGGCCTCTCCGCGGATCCGGTCCTCGGCTCGGCTCCGGCTGTGCGGTGCGTGATCGAGCACGCGGGACGGGGGGTGCAGCCGAAGATCGCGTTCGCCACCGACAACGTCGATCTGGCCCGGGCGCTTCAGGCGGCGGAGCATCCCTTCGCCGCCGTCTTCGGCGTGCCCTTCCGCACTCCGGGCGGCCTGCAGGGGCTGGCCGTCTTCTACTACGGCGCCGACACCGCTCGCCCCGGCGCCGAGGCCCTGGAGCACATCGCAGAGATCCCCCGCGCTCTGGCCGCGGCGCTCGAGCTCGTGGCCACCCTCCAGACGGTGAAGGCGGCCGAGCGCGCCCTCGAGCTCGCCCTCGCCGGCAGCGCCTCGCTGCAGGGCCTCGAGGACGTGGTCCGCGCGGTGGAGGAGCTGCGCGACCGCCTCGGCGAGATCCGCAACAAGCCCGACGCGCCTCCGTGGTTCGTGGAGCAGTTCACGCGCCTGGCCCCCGCTCTCGGGTCGGCGCTGCACGACGGGCGCTCGCTCCTCGCCTTCAGCCGGGGAGAGATCCAGCGGGACAGCGTCTTCATCGAGGACCTTCTCGCGGAGCTGCACACCCCCGACGTGGTCTCGGAGCTGGATCCCCAGGCGGAGACCGTCTCCGCCGACGCCACGCTCCTGCGGGTGGCGCTACGGGCCATGGCGGACGAGCTCCGCGCGCGCGCGGGGGGCCACACCGCCTCCCTGGCCATCCGCACGCGCGCCGAGACCGACCGAGTGCGCGTGAGCCTCCGCCTGCAGGACCCTCCCGCCACGGCGAGCACGGCCGAGGTCGTGAGCGCCGGCCTCGGCCTGGGTCTCGCCCGCCGGATCGCCGAGCTCCACGGGGGAGCCTTCGACGACTCGTCGTCCGAGCTGAGCGTCACCCTCCCCGCCGGGGCCTGAGAGGGACCGTCAGGGCTTCTTGTCGGCCTCCGGGCCCTCGCCTTCCGGGTCGCGCCGCAGCCACGAGAACAGCGAGAAGCTCGTGCCGCGGTCCGGCTCGGCCGCCGCGGCGGTCTCGCCCTGGCCCTCGGGCGGCGGGGCGGGCCTCTCCTCCGGCGCCGTGGTCTCGGCGCCGTCGCTGGCCGCTCCCGCGCCCTCGCCCGCGGACGTCCCCGTCTTGGAGCGCCGACCGCCCCGGCTTCGCCGCCTCCGCGTCGAGGTCCGACCACCTTCCGTCTCCGCGCTCGGGAGGGCCTCGGGCGTCGCCGCGGCCCCGGCGGAGGCCACCGGGGCCGCGGCGGCCCCGGCATCGGTGGGCGCCGCCTCCCCGAGGTCCTCGACGATGTAGCTCCCCGAGCGCTGGTCGCGCCGGAGCTTCACGATGCCCCTCTTCTGGGCGTCCTCCAGCAGGTGGGAGAACGTTCGGAAGCCGTAGTAGCCCTCGTTGAAGGACGGCTTCTTGCGCTTCATGGTCTCCTTGACCATGGAGCCCCAGAGGATCTCCTTGTTCTCACGCTGCAGGGCGAGGACCGAGTCCGAGAGAAGCCCGAAGCAGTCCTGGAGCTTCACCGGCAGGTTGCGGCTGATGGCCGCGGGTCGCGAGCGCTCCCGCACCCGGACGATGTCCTCGTAGAAGATGAACTCGTCGCAGTTCTCGATGAGGAGGTCGGACGTGGAGTTCTTCACCCCGAGCCCGATCACGTACTTGTTGTTCTCCTTGAGCTTCGAGACCAGCGGCGAGAAGTCGGAGTCCCCGGAGCAGACCACGAAGCAGTCGATGTGCTCCTTCTGGAAGGACATGTCCATCGCGTCCACGACGAGGCGGATGTCGGCCGAGTTCTTGCCGCCCACGGACTTCTGCGGCACCTCGATGAGCTCGATGGCCGCCTCGTGGAACGCGCGCTTGTAGTCGGAGTACCGGCTCCAGTCCGCGTAGGCCTTCTTCGACAGGAGCTTGCCCTTGTCGAGAAGGCGCTCCAGCACGAGGTTGACGTTGAATTTGCGGTAGTGGGCGTCACGAACGCCGATCGCGATGTTTTCGAAATCGATGAAGAGGGCGAGCCTCTGCTCGTCCTGCCTGTTGTCTGCCAAACTTCCTCCTGTGCGGGGGCCGATGCCTCTCGGCGCTCCCGGCCCGGACCCTGGGGGCTCGGGCAGGGAATGCCCGGGCAGGAACCCGGGCCTCGGGACAGGGCAGAGTAGCACATGGGGTCTATGGCGGAAAGTGGGGAACACGTATACCGTCCGGTACGTATAGAGTCCCGTGACGTCCGATTCCACCTCCAGCCCCGAGCGCATCCTCCAGAGCGCGCTGAGCCTGTTCTCCGAGAAGGGGTACGACTCGACCTCGGTGCGGGAGATCTGCGCGGCCTCGGGGATCACGAAGCCGACCCTCTACCACTTCTATGGCAGCAAGGAGGGAGTGTACCGAGCCCTCGTCGACGGCACCCTCGAGCGCATGCGGAGGGAGCTGACCCGGGCCGTGGAGGAGGAGGGGTCGCTGAGGCAGCGCCTCGGCCGCCTGACCCGCACGTACTTCGACGCTGCGCGCGGTGAGCCCGACCTCGCGCGCTTCATCCTCGCCCTGACCCACGACCCCCCGAGCTCCGCGCCCCGCACCGACTTCCTCACCTTCTACGACGACGTCCTCGCCCAGGTGACCCGGGCCATCGAGGCCGCCGAGGCACGGGGGGAGGTGAGCGCCGGTCCGGTGGAGGTGCGTCTGCTCGTTCTCATGGGGGCGCTGGGGGAGGCGGTGCACGGGTACCTCCTCGCCGGGCGCCCGGAGCTGACCCCCGACCTCGCCCAGACCCTCGTCGACGTCGTCGTCAAGGGATGGATCGACCCGCTGACACCATGACCATGAGAACCGGCACCTCGTTCCTGCTCGCCCTCGCCGCCGTGGGCGCGCCCCTCTGCGTGGCCGGGGACGGCACTCGCTCCGCGGAGTCTGGGCCCGCCCCGGCCGAGCCCCTCGTCCTCACCCTCACCCAGGCCGTCGAGCTCGCCCTGGACCGCAACCCCACGGTGGGCCGCGCGCGGGAGACCATCAACGAGTTCAACCTCCAGGTCAGACAGGTGCGGGCCGACGCCCTCCCGCAGCTCGACCTCACGCTGTCGGCCCAGAAGTTCCGGGACCCCGGGCTGCGCAACTCGCCGGCCTTCGGCGACCTCCCCGACTTCCTGCCCCCCGAGGCCCTCGGCCCCTACTCCTTCAACGACTACGCCTACAGCTTCCGCCTCGAGCAGCCCCTCTACACCTTTGGCCGGGTCGGCGGCGCGCTCGAGGCCGCTCGCCACCAGCTCAACGCGGTCAGGGAGGAGGTGCGATCGGTGGAGAGCGTCGTCGCCCGCGACGTGGCGGTCGCCTGCTACGACCTCCTGCTGGCGCGCCAGCGCCTGGCCGTCTTCGAGTCGGAGCGGGCCTCTCGCGAACGCCAGCTCGAGCGGGTGAAGGACCGTCTGGCCCTGGAGGACGCGACGCGACTGAACGTGCTCAACGCCGAGGTGGCCCTCGCCAACCTCCGCCCGCAGATCCTCGGCGCCGAGAACGGGTTGGCGGTGAGCCTGGCCCGGCTGAACGAGGTCCTGGGTCGTCCCATCGACGCGCCCCTGGAGCTGCGCGACCGCCTCGAGCTTCCCGAACCCCTGCCCTTCGTCCCGGACTACGAGGTGCTTCTGGACCAGGCTTCCCGCACGCGGCCCGAGCTGCTCCGCTTCGCCTACACCCGGCGGGTGCTGGAGGCCGGACAGCGCGTGACCCGGGCCGACACCCTGCCCGAGATCTCGGCCGCGGGCAACCTCGGGGTCAACAGCTTCGACGTCACCAACCTGGGCAAGCTCTCCTACCGAAACTGGAACGTCGGCGTGTTCCTGCGGTGGAAGCTCTTCGATGGGTTCCGCACCTCGTCGGCGGTGGGGCGCCTCGAGTCCCAGGTCCAGCAGAGCCGGCTGGAGGAGACCGCCTTCCGCAACGCGCTGGCCCGCGAGGTGGAGCGCTCCTCCGGCGAGTGGAGACGGGGCCTGCAGGCCATCGAGGTGGCGGAGCTGGCCGTGGAGCAGGCGGCCGAGGCCCGCCGCCTGGCCGAGGAGTCCTTCCAGTGGGGGGCGGCGAGCGTGCTCGAGATCCTGGAGGCCGAGCGGCAGGTCCAGCAGGCCGAGCTGAGCCGGGCGGAGTCGTACTACGTGGCCCTCACCGCCCTGGCCGACGTGAAGTTCCTCGTGGGACTCCGGCCCGATGCCCCCCTCGACGTGGTCCCGACGGCAGCCGGCCCGGAAGGCCCCGCGCCGACGGAAGGTCAGCAGGAATGATGAACCGATTCGATCGCACCAGCCGCGCCGTCCCCATCCTCCTCGCGCTCTTCGCCTCGGCCGCGGGTTGCGGCTCCGGTGACGCCCCGAGCGAGGGGGCGCCGCCCGAGCCGGCGGGCACGGCCGCCCCCGCCGCCAGCGTCGAGGTGGTGAAGCTCGAGCCCCGGAGCCTGGTCGAGCGGCTGGAGCTGTCCGGCGAGCTCGAGCCCTGGGTCCGGGTGAGCGTCTCGGCCGAGCTGGGGGGCACGGTCGAGGAGGTGACCTTCCGGGAGGCGCAGCGCGTCCGACAAGGACAGGTCCTCGCCCGGGTGGGTTCGGACCTCTTCGAGGCCGACCTCGCCGAGACGCGGGCCCGCCTCGAGGGAGCACAGGCGATCCACGAGAAGACCGAAGAGCTCTTCAAGCGTGAGCACGTGCCGCGGCAGGAGCTGATCGCGGCCACCTCGGCCCTCCACGCCGCCGAGGCCCGGGTGAGGCAGGCCGAGCTGCGGCTCGAGCGGTCCGTCATCGAGGCCCCGATCTCCGGCATCACCGTGAGCCGCGATCTGGAGCCGGGGGAGGTGGTGTCCCCGGGCGCCCCCATCACGGAGATCTTCCGTGTCGACCGCCTGAAGGCGGTGGCCGGCATTCCCGAGAACGACGTCGCCGCGTTCCGCGTCGGCGGCGAGGCGGCGATCGAGGTCGACGCCTTCCCCGGGCGCACCTTCGCGGGCCGCGTCCACCTCGTGGGGCCCGCGGCCCGGGGACCGAGCCGGACCTTTCCGACGGAGATCGCCATCGAAAACCCGACGGGCGAGCTGAGGCCCGGGATGATCGCCCGAGTGTCCCTGGTGAAGCGCAAGCTCGAGGGCGTTGTCGTGCTCGAGCGGGACGTCTTGCAGGATCGCGATGCCGGCCCCGTGGCCGTCGTGGCCGACGGCGGCGTGGCCCGGGTCCGGGAGCTGACCCTGGGGGCGAGCGAGGGCAACCTCGTCGTCGTCGAGAAGGGCCTGGAGCCCGGCGAGCTCCTGATCGTCAACGGGCAGCGGGGCCTCATCGACGGGCAGGCCGTCGAGGTGAGGGAACGGCGGCCGTGAACCTCACCGACCTCTCCATCCACCACCGCCTCACCGTGTACGTCCTGATGGCGCTCATCGTCGTGGCCGGGGCCAGCGCCTACACCACGCTCCCGGTGGAGTCCTTTCCCGAGGTCGAGATCCCCCTGATCCTGGTCTCCACCTCCTACCAGGGCGTCAGCCCCGCGGACATGGAGACCCTCGTCACCCGACCCCTCGAGACCGAGATCCGCGGCGTGAGCGACATCAAGGAGATCCGCTCCACCTCGTCCGAGGGCTTCTCGATGATCGAGGTGGAGTTCAACCCGGAGGTCGAGATCGACACCGCGCTGCAGAGGGTGCGGGACAAGGTCGACATCGCCAAGAGTGAGCTGCCGCCGGACATCGACGACGATCCGCGGGTCGAGGACGTCGACCTCTCCCAGATCCCGGTGATCATCGTCAGCCTCTCCGGGGACATCGGCCTCGTCCAGCTCAAGGAGATCGGCGAGGACCTCAAGGACGAGCTGGAGGCCCTGGCCGGGGTCAACCGGGTCGAGGTGATCGGCGGCCGCGAGCGCGAGGTCCACGTCTTCGTCGACCCCCGGAGGCTCAGCGCCTACGAGCTGGGCCTCGCCGACGTGGTGATGGCGGTGGGCCGCGAGAACCTCACGGTGCCGGCGGGCGAGATCGACGTCGGACGCCTCAAGTACCTGGTGCGGATCCCGGCCGAGGTGGAGCGGCCTCGGGAGATCGAGGACTTCGTGGTCAAGGTCAAGAACGGCGTGCCCGTCTACATCCGCGACGTCGCCCACGTGGCCTACGGCTTCGAGGACGAGACGACCCGCTCGCGCCTCAACCTCCAGCCCGCGGTCTCCCTCACCGTCGAGAAGCGCACCGGCGCCAACATCATCGAGGTCGTCGACACCGTGAAGGAGGGGCTGGCCCGGCTCCAGGAACGCCTGCCCGCGGGCGTCCACGTCACCCTGGTCGCGGACCAGTCGGTGGACATCCGCGCCATGGTCTCCGAGCTCGAGAACAACATCCTCGCCGGCCTCCTGCTGGTGATCGCCGTCCTCATGGCCTTCCTGGGCTTCCGGAACTCGCTCTTCGTGGCGGTGGCGTTGCCCCTGTCGATGCTCATCACCTTCTTCTGCGTCCAGGCCGTGGGCTACACGCTCAACATGGTGGTCCTCTTCAGCATGATCCTGGTCGTGGGGATGCTCGTCGACAACGCGGTGGTCGTGGTCGAGAACATCTACCGCCACCGGGAGGAGGGAGAGGACGGCCAGACCGCGGCCTCGAGGGCCACCTCGGAGGTGGTGGCGCCGGTGGTCGTCTCCACCATCACGACCTGCGTCGCCTTCGCGCCCCTCCTCTTCTGGCCGGGGATCATCGGGGACTTCTTCTCCTACCTCCCGGCCACGGTGATCATCGGCCTGAGCGCTTCGCTGCTGGTGGCCCTGGTCTTCAACCCGGCCCTGTGCGCGGCCCTCATGAAGGCGCCGCCCCCGCGTCCCGACGGCGAGGCCCATCACGAAGGGCGCTTCCTGAAGACCTACCGCCGGGTGCTGGCCGGGCTCCTGCGGGAGGCCCCCGACCACGGGACCCGTGGATGGTTCGTCCGCAACTGGCTCTTCCTGGGGCTGTTCGGCGGGCTCTTGACCCTCGGCATGCTCGTCGCCCTGGTGGGCTTCGCCCTGAAGGAGCACACCGCCACGCTGCTGGCCGTCACCGGGTGGCTGATGCTGCTCGCCGGGCTCGCCTTCGTCCTTCAGGGCGGCCTGTGGCTGGCGGGGGGCTTCGGCCGCCGGTTGCTGGGCTGGCGTCCCAGCCTGACCGACCGGCGCGCCGGCACCCTGTGGACCATGGGGGCCATCCTGGCCGGCACCGTGGTGATCTACGGCTTCCTCGGGCAGGGAGCCGAGTTCTTTCCGGAGATGGACCCGCGGGAGATCTGGGTCGACGTCGAGGTCCCCAGCGGCAGCAACCTCGACACCTCGGACGCCATCGTCACCGAGCTGGAGAACCGCACCCGGGACACGTCGGACCTGGAGCACGGCATCGCCAGCGTGGGCTCGCTGGGGGTGTCCCTGACCGACTTCTCGTTCGGCTCGGTGGGCACGCAGAGCCGTCTCACCCTGGACCTCCTCGACCACAAGGACCGCGCGCAGAGCTCGCGGCTGACCATCGAGCAGGTGCGCGCCGAGGTCGACGGGATCAGCGGCGCCGAGATCAAGGTGGACAAGCCGGCGGAGGGACCGCCCACCGGAAAGCCGGTCACGATCCGGGTGATCGGGGACGACTTCAGGGCGCTGGGCCGCCTGAGCCGCGAGATCCAGGAGCGGATCCGCCCCGTCCCGGGGCTGGTGAACCTGGACGACGACTTCGACGAGGGCAAGCCCGAGGTCCGGCTCGTGGTGGACCGGACCCAGGCCATGGTCCTGGGTGTGAGCACCTCGGCCATCGCCACCACGGTGCAGACCGCCATCCGCGGCGTCGAGGCCTCCGAGTACCGGGTGGGGGAGGACGAGTACGACATCCGGGTGCGTCTGCGGCCGGAGAGCCGCGTCTCGATCGACGAGCTCGGGAACCTGACCGTGCCCGACGAGGACGGCGTCCCGATCCCGATCCGCAGCGTGGCGCGTCTGGAGACCGGCGTGGGACCGGCGGCCATCCGACGGGTGGACCTGAGGCGCGTGGTGACCATCGAGGGCGACGTGCTCCGGGCCCCGGGCCGCACCGACGACACGGTGCGGGCCGAGGTGGCGGGCATCCTCGACCGCGACGTGGTCTGGCCGCCCGGCTACCGCTGGGAGTACGCCGGCTCCAACGAGGAGGAGGACGAGTCGCAGAGCTTCCTTCAGCGGGCCTTCGTGATCGCGGTCCTCCTGATCACCCTCGTCCTGGTATCGCAGTTCAACAGCCTGATCCTCCCCGGCACCATCATGGTGTCCGTCTTGCTGTCGCTGATCGGGGTCCTGTGGGGCCTGATCATCACCGGAACGCCCTTCGGGATCGTGATGACCGGGATCGGCGTGATCTCGCTCGCCGGCGTCGTCGTCAACAACGCCATCGTCCTGTGCGACTTCATCGTGCGCCTGCGACGGGAGGGCAGCGAGAAGACCCGGGCGGTGGTGGATGCCGGGGCCATCCGCCTGCGGCCCGTGCTCCTGACCGCGGTGACGACGATCCTCGGCCTGATCCCCCTCACCCTCGGCATCAACATCGGCTTCTTCGAAGGGACGATCGAGCTCGGGGCCGAGTCGTCACAGTGGTGGGGCCCGATGGGGGTGGCGGTCATCGCCGGTCTCACCGTGGCCACGGTCCTGACCCTGGTGGTCGTACCGGTGACCTATCACGCCCTGGACGAGGTGTCGGAGGCGTCTCATCGCCTTGCCCTGACGTGGCGGAATCGCCGTGAGGACGCGTCCCGCCGCCCCTGACCACCGCGGCCCACCCTCGCCCCCACTCCCGCGCGGTTACTTCTCCAGATAGGAGCGGCCCGACAGGAAGCGGCGTCGATAGTAGCCCGAGGAGAGCTCGTCGATCCGCACGACGTCGCCGGTGCCCGGCGCGTGGACGAAGCGCCCGTCGCCGATGTAGAGGCCCACGTGGCTCGGCGTCCTCCCGCTCCCGGTCGCGAAGAAGACGAGGTCCGCCTCCCTGAGGTCGCGTCGTCCGACCGGATCCCCCGCCGCGTACTGCTCCCGGGACGTACGGGGCAGCGCGAGGCCGTTCAGCCGGTAGGAGGTCATCGTGAGGCCGCTGCAGTCGAAGCCCGTCGCCGGCGAGGGACCTCCCCAGCGATAGGGCCAACCGAGGAAGCCCAGGGCCGAGCGCACGACCTGCCGCCGCAGGAGGGCGCCGCCGCGTCGCTCCGGCGGCACGACGTAGAAGTCGCCGATGATCCCCTCCCGCCGCAGGGCCTCGGCGCGCGCGATCGCCAGATCCCGATCTCCGAAGCTGCCGAAGCGCACGCGGTGCAGGTGGTCGTCACCGGCGAAGTGGAAGGCCTCGAGCCCCGCCTCCTCGAGGGATTCCCTCAGGCGAATGGCGTTCTCGGGATCCGAGAAGGCCCCGACCTGAACGCTGAACCCGATCCTGGAGATCGAGGGGGGGGGCGGGATCGAGGCCCGGGGCGCCGGTGCCCGCGGGGGCTTCGTCGCCGGCGCCCGACCCGCGCAGCTGCAAAGGGCGAGCAGGGTGGAGGCCCACAGCACCGCGCGCGCGAGCGTCATCCCGGAGAAGTGTACTCCCTCGCCGAAGACGGCGGCGTGATGGGAGCGCCCGGCCGCGACCCCGGAGGACCTGCTCTCTCTCCCCGCGGCCTCGGGATGGCACAATGCGCGAGGTGAGCGTCTCCGTCGTGATCCCCACGCTGGACGAGGAGCATCTGCTCCCGGCCACCCTCGACTCGGTGCGACGGGACGCGGCCGAGCTGCTGGTCGTCGACGGGGGCTCCAGGGACCGGACACGTGCGGTCGCGGCCGCCGCGGGGGCACGGGTCCTTCAGTCCCCCCGGGGACGGGGGACGCAGCTCGATCACGGCGCCCGGGCGGCGGGGGGCGACTGGATCGTCTTCCTGCACGCCGACACACGGCTGGAGAGGGGCTGGAGTGCCTCCATCCTCGGACTGGCCGGGGACGTGGTGGGCGGGGCCTTCCGCTTCGCCCTGGACACCCCTCGGTCCGCCCGCCGCTACGTGGAGTGGGCCGTGGCCCTGCGCTGCCGCGCGCTCGGGCTCCCCTTCGGCGACCAGGCGATCTTCTGCCGCCGTCGGGCGTACGAGGAGGCCGGGGGCTTCCCGCACGAGCCGCTCTTCGAAGACGTCGCCTTCGTGCTCCGCCTGCGCCGTCTCGGACCGACGGTGCTCCTGCCGGACGCTGCCGTCACCAGCGCCCGCCGTTGGGAGGCGGACGGACCGGCGCTCACCAGCCTGAGGAACAACGCCCTTCTCCTCATGTTTCTCGCCGGCGTTTCCCCAACGCGTCTCGCGCGGCTCTACGGGACGGCTCCCCTGCGCGCCGCGCGTTGAACGTCAGCGCGTCCACTCGAGAGAGAGGTTCCTCCTCAGGCGCCCGAGGCCGATCCGCAGGCGATAGGTCTCGCCGGGATCGAAGACCCCCTGGATGCGCTCGCGGCGTGTCTCCTCGTCCCAGCTGACCTCGACCTCGAACTCGTGGCGACCGGCCTCCACCTCCATGAGGTCGGTGAAGACGCCACCGTGCAGCTTGGCCACGAGCAGGTCGCGGGCGACCCCGCCGGCCACCCTCTGCCCGACCACGGGCTCGCCGTCCATGAGGATGCGGAGGGTGCCGGAGCGCAGCGGATGGCGAAAATCCACCACGATCACCGCCGGTGGCGGTGTGGGGACCGGCGTCGGCTCGGGGGACGCCTCCGTCGGCGCCGGAGCGACCGCGGAGGCAGGCGGGCTCGCGTCCGCTCCGGGGGGGGGCAGGGGAGTCGACCCGCCCGGGGGAAGGAGGCGGGGCACACCCAGGGCCAGGGTCAGCACCCCGACCGCACCGAGGGCGACGAGCATCAGGCGCCGCCCCGTCACCGGCGGCGGGTGGACCGCGGGGTCGTCCAGGAGCCTCTCCAGCGGGTTGACGTCCACCGTCAGCGTCGTCGCCGCCGGTCCGTCTTCGCTGACTCCCGTCCCGGGTCCGCGCGCCGACCCGCGCGTCGTCGCCGGGGCGCTGTGGCGCGGGGCCCGGCCGCCGAGGACCGCCTCGACGTCCTCGCGCAGTTCGCGCGCGGAGGCATAGCGTGCGTCGGGCGCCTTGGCCAGGCACCGGGCGATGATCCCGTCGACCGCGGGCGGCACCCCGGGCATCACCTCGCCCGGAGGCGGGGGGTCCTCCTCCACGACCTTCCGGAGGATCTGGAGCACGTTGTCCCCGGCGAAGGCGTGACGACCGGTCAGGAGGGTGTACAGCACGGAGCCCAGGGCGAAGATGTCGCTGCGGCCGTCGACGGTGCCGTTGCCGGCCTGCTCGGGGGCCATGTAGAGGGGCGTGCCGAAGAACTGGCCGGCGGCGGTGAGCTGGCTGGTCTCCAGCTTGGCGATCCCGAAGTCCATCAGCTTGACCTGCCCGTTGGGCAGGAGCATCACGTTGGCGGGCTTGATGTCCCGGTGCACGATGCCGTGGGCGTGCGCGTGCTCCAGGGCGTCGGCCAGCTGGGCCCCGATGTCGAGGGCCTGCCGCCAGGGCAGGCGCACCCCCTTCTGCACCAGGGCCCCGAGCGTCTCTCCGGGCAGCCGCTCGAGAGCGATGTAGAGGATCTCGCTGTCGGGATCCTGTCCGACGTCGTGAACCACCACGATGTTGGGGTGGCTGAGCCGACCGGCGATGCGTGCCTCCGACTCGAAGCGCTGGGTGAAGGCCTCGCGCTCGCCGGCGGGGACGGCGTTGGCGGGGTCGATCATCTTCAGGGCGACGGTGCGGGAGAGTGCGGGGTCGCGGGCCTCGTACACCACCCCGGTCATCCCGCGGCCCAGCTCGCGCAGGATCTCGAAGCGGCCAATCGTCGGCGGCAGACCAGGCATCACACGGCCCCTCACACCACACACCCGCGGGCCCGCGCGTGGGCCCCGGGGAGGGCCGTCGGCCGGCGCGCTCAACCCAACACGGCATGGTAGCGCGTGGACCGGGAACAGGGGAATGGTCGAGATCACCGGATCGCCACGCCGCGTGCGGCCCGGGGGGTCGCGGCGTCCGAGCAAACCTCTTCTATCGCAACGGCTTCGAGCCCCTACTCGACCGGCGGGGCCGGGCCCATCACGTCCTCGACGGTGCGCACCTCGAACGTCCCGAGATCCAGGGCACGCAGCGGGGCCTCGACCTGCGACCGGTCACCGACCACGACCAGCGCGATCCGGTCGGGATCGACGCTCGCCTCCGCCGCGGCCTGCAGCGCGGGCCCGTCCACGGCCAGGGTCCTCGGCACGTAGTCCGCGAAGAAGCCGTCGGGCAGGCTGTGGACGACCTTCTCGACGATGCGGCGGGCCACCTGGCTCGTCGTCTCGAACTCCCCGGCGTAGCCGAGGGCGGCGTAGCTGCGCGCCCGCTCGACCTCCTCGGGAGAGGCCGGGGTGCGGATGCGCTCGAGCTCCTTCAGGAACTCGGTGACCGCCTCCGCCGTCTTGTCGGTCTGGACGTCGGCGCCGGCCAGGAAGAGGCCCCCGACCCGGTAGCGCCGCAGGGCGGAGCCGGCGCCGTAGGTGAAGCCGTGCTGCTCGCGGAGGTTGTCGTTGAGGCGCGAGGTGAACGAGCCCCCGAGCAGCGTGTTCATGACCTCGCTCGCGTGGTAGCGGGGGTCGTCCCACGAGGGCCCGACCCGGCCGAGGCGGATCGCCGACTGGGCGGCCCCGGGCTTGTCCACGAGCCACACCCTGCGTCCCTTCACCTGATCGGGGAGGCGCATCTGCGGAACGGGCGGCGTCTCCTCCGGAGCCGTCCATTTCCCAAAGGTCTCCTCCAGGGCCGAGACGACCTCGGCCGTCACGTCCCCCACGACGACGAGGGTGGCGTGGGCCGGAGTGTAGTGGGAGCGGTGGAAGCCGCGCAGGTCGGCGACGGTGAGGGCGGTCAGCGACGCGGTGTCGCCGGTCTGCGGGCGGCCGAAGCGATTGCCCCGGGTGAAGACCGCCTCGGCGAGGGCCCGGGAGGCGATGCTCCCAGGCTCGTCCCGGGCCTGGAGAAGCCCGGTCAGGGCCTCCTTGCGCAGGCGCTCGAGCTCCTGACCCGGGAAGTCGGGCCGGAGGGCCACGTCGGCCAGGAGCGGCAGGGCGTCGCCGAGCCGGGCCACGGGAACGCGCAGGCGCACCGTCGAGGCGTCCCACCCCGAGTCGGTCTCGAGGCGCGCGCCGAGGAAGTCGACGGCGTCGGCGAGGGCCAGGGCGTCCCTTCCCCCGGCGCCCTCGTCGAGCATCTCCGCCGTCATGGAGGCGAGACCCTCACGTCCCGTCGGGTCCACGGCTGCCCCGGCGCCGAGGACGAGCACGACCTCCACCACCGGGACCTCGTGCAGGCCCACGAGGAGCACCGGCACCCCGTTCGAGAGCGCGTGGTGCTCGATCGGCGGCAGCGTGAGAGGCCGGGCGGGGCCCGGGGCCGGGGGCCCGCTGCGGTCGGCCTGGGCGAAGGCGGCCCCGGCGGCCAGCGTCACAGCGGCGGCGGCGACGGCGAGCGCCTTCGCGTCCCGAGCGGTCATCGGCTCACCTCCCCCACCGCCAGCTCCTTCCTTCCCTCGGGCACCACGGAGAAGACCACGCGACCCCGACCCAGGAAGTTGGCGGCCACCGCCTGCACGTCGCTGGGGTCCAGGCTGCGGTAGCGGGCCAGGTCCTCCTCGAAGTAGTCCGGGTCGCCGGTGGAGACGTAGTAGTCGTTGAGCTGGTCGGCCTTGCCTCCGAAGCCGCCCACACGTTCCAGGCGGTCGTAGAACGCGGCCTCGGTCCGGTTCTGGAACCGGACGATCTCGCGCTCGCTCGGCGGCTCCCCCTGCAGCCGTGCGATCTCCGCGTCCACGAGACCGACGATCTCCTCGAGGGTGTGGCCGGAGCGGGCGGTGACGATCACCAGAAAGGTGGAGGCGACCGCCCCCGCGTCCTGGAAGGCGCTGACGTCCTGGGCGACCTGCAGCTCGTACACGAGCCGCTCGTACAGACGCGAGTTCTTCCCCTCGGCGAGGAGGCTCGCGAGCGCGTCGAGGGCCGCGCTCGGCGGCGAGTAGGCGGCGGGCGTGGGCCAGGCGAGGTAGACCCGCGGCAGCTGTACCCGGTCCTCGAGGACGAGGCGCCTCTCCTCAGTGAGCACGACCGGCCGCTGCGCGAGCGGCGCGACCGGGTCGCTCTTCGGGATCTCGCCGAACCACTTCTCGGCCAGCACCCGGATCTCCTTCGTGTCGACGTCACCGGCGATGACCACGCTGGCGTTGGCGGGGCCGTACCACTTCTGGAAGAAGTCGACCACGTCCTCGTAGCTCGCCGCGCTCAGATCCGCCATCGAGCCGATGACCGGCCAGGAGTAGGGGTGCCCCTCGGGGAACAACGCCCCGGGGAGCCGGTCCCAGACCATGCCGTAGGGCTGGTTCTCATAGGACTGCCGGCGCTCGTTCTTGACGACGTCTCGCTGGCCGTCCACCTTTTCCGGGGACATGGCGTCGAGCAGGTACCCCATCCGGTCGGACTCGAGAAAGAGAGGGATCTCGACCGCGTTCGAGGGCACGTTCTCCCAGTAGTTCGTCCGGTCGTTGCTCGTGGAGCCGTTGTTGTCCCCCCCCACGGCCTCCAGCCACCGGTCGAAGGCTCCCTCCGGGACGTGTCCCGACCCCTCGAACATGAGGTGCTCGAACAGGTGGGCGAACCCGGTCCGTCCAGGGGTCTCCCGGGCCGACCCGACGTGGTACCACGTGTTCACGCTGGCGATCGGGGCCGAGTGGTCCTCGTGGACGATGACGGTCAGGCCGTTCGGAAGCCGGAACATCTCGTAGGGAACGGACAGACGCTCGGCGTGGAGTGGCCCGGCCGCGGCGGCGAGAAGCGCCGCGGTCAGGGGCGCGATGAGCTTCATGGAAGATCCTCCCGGGGGGTCCAACGGTTTGGGCGGCGGCTCCGGGCCGCCGTCCGGCCAGTCTACATCACGGGACCGCCGGGCCCTCCGGGGGCACCACCGCGTCTGCTCACTCGAGGGAGAGCCGGGCCCACACCGGCTTGTGATCGCTCGCGTCGTAGATGTCCTCGGCGACGCCGGCGGAGGCGGGCCCGGGCGGCGCGAAACCCCGGGCATAGATGTGATCGAGCTCCCACCATCGGGACGTGTCGCGCAGGTTGCGGGTGAGCCAGAGGTAGCCGGCGTCCTCGAACGGCTGGCTCAGGCCGCGGGTGTTGAAGTCGCCGGCGACCACGACCGGGTGGGGGGACGTGCGGGCGTCATCGACGATCGCCTGCACCTGGCCCCGTCGCCCCCTGGTGCTCAAGTGGATGGGCGTCTCGAGGTGCACCGAGTAGGCCCGTATCGGTCGGTCTCCCACGCGGACCGTGGCCACCGTCGCCGTCCGCCGCAGTCCCGTGAACCGGCTGGCCCCCGGGAGTCTCAGCTTGCGGACGTCCTCGAGGGGCCAGGGCGTCAACAGCGCGTTCCCGAAGTCGCGATCCGTCTTCGGGTGGACGGCCGCGGGAAAGAAGATGGAGTTCATCTCGAGGGCGCGGGCGACACGCTCCGTGCCCGCGGCGTCCATCTCCTGCAGGGCGAGGATGTCCGGCTCCTGCAGCGCCGGCGTTTCCCGGAGAACCGCGATGGCCTCGTCCATCTTCACGGCGAACTTGACGTTGAAGCTCACCACCCGGAGGGTCTCCCGCGGCTCGTGGGCGTGGCCGTACCGGGTCTCGTGGCGTGGCTCGTCGGGTTCGGTGTAGTTCCGCGCGCTGGCGCAGGCCCCCAGGCCCAGGGCCAGGCCCAAAGCCAGGGCCAGGGCCAGGAGGACGGGCACCGCCAGGGCACTCCGCATCGGGCCATGATAGAACGGACGCACCGGGGGACGGGGGGACACCCATGCGCGCGTGGCAGATCCAGGACCGTTTCGGTCTCGATGCCCTCGCGCTCGTCGAGCGCGACGAGCCCCGGCCGGGTCCGGGGCAGGTGACGGTCCGGGTTCGGGCGGCCTCCCTCAACTACCGTGACCTCCTCACCGTCGAAGGCTCGTACAACCCGAAGCAGCCCCTGCCCCTCGTTCCCCTCTCCGACGGGGCGGGCGAGGTGTGCGCGGTCGGGCCCGCCGTCACCCACGTGAAGGTGGGCGACCGCGTGGCCGGGATCTTCAATCAGGCGTGGCTGACGGGCCCGCCCCGGCGCGAGCACGTCCCCTCCAGCCTCGGTGGGCCCCTCGACGGGTTGCTGGCGGAACGCGTCGTCCTCGCCTCCGGGGGCGTCGTCCCCCTGCCCGAGCACCTCTCCTTCGAGGAGGCGGCGTGCCTCCCGTGCGCCGCGGTCACCGCCTGGAACGCGCTCGTCGTGCAGGGAGGGCTCGCCGCCGGACAGACGGTGCTCGTGCTGGGGACGGGGGGAGTGGCGCTGTTCGCGCTGCAGCTCGCCCGGTGCCTCGAGGCGCGGGTCATCGTCACCTCGTCGAGCGACGCCAAGCTGGAGCGCGCGCGGGAGCTCGGCGCCGCCCACACCATCAACTACCGCGAGACCCCGGGCTGGGACCGGAAGGTGAAGGAGCTGACGGACGGGGTCGGCGTCGATCACGTCCTCGAGCTCGGCGGGGCGGGGACGCTCCCGCGGTCCCTCCGGGCGGTGCGCGTGGGTGGACAGGTCAGCCTCGTCGGAAGCCTGTCCGGGCTCGAGGCCACGCTCAATCTCGCCCTCGTCTTCATGCGGGGCGTCCGGCTGCAGGGGGTCCTCGTGGGCAGCCGAGAGATGTTCGAGAACATGAACCGGGTGATCTCGCGCCACCGGCTGCGGCCGGTGATCGACCGCGTCTTCGCGTTCGAGGAGGCGCGGGCGGCCTTCGAGCGACTCCGGAGCCAGAGGCACTTCGGGAAGATCGTCGTGCGGTGCGCCGGAGGACGCGAGCCGGTGGCACCGGGGCCGGAGCCGTGAGCGAGCGGCGGGGAGCGCAGCGACTGGCTCGGGCGCTGCGAGCGCTCGCGGACCGGTGTCCGCGGCTGAGGCCGCTCCTGCCGGCGGCGGTGATCGCCGTCGCCTGGTCGGCCTGCCACGTGGGCGAAGGTCCGCTCGTGGCCTTTCTCGGAGACAGCCTGACCTCGGGCTGGCGGCTGCGCGAGGACGAGGCCTGGCCCGCCCTCGTGGGCCAGACGCTCGCCGCGCGTCACCGGCCCCTCCGCGTTCTCAACGCCGGGGTCAGCGGAGACACCGCGGCCCAGGGGCTCGCGCGGCTGCCCGGCGTTCTCGCCCATCACCCGGACATCCTGGTCGTCGCCCTCGGTGTCAACGACGGGCTGCGGGGACTGCCGCTCGAGGACGTCGAGACGGCGCTCCGCCGGATCCTGGTGGAGGGGCGCGCCGCGGGCGCCCAGGTGCTCCTGGTGGGGGTCCGTCTCCCCGATCGCAGCGACGCCGACCGGGCCCGCCGCTTCGAGGAGGTCTTTGCCCTCCTCGCCGCCGAGCAGAAGGTGACCCTGGTGCCCGACCTTCTCGCCGGCGTGGCCGGCCACCCGGAGCTTCTCTTCGGTGACGGGCTGCACCCGAACGCCGCGGGGCACCGACGACTGGCCGAGAACGTCCGCCCCCACCTCGAGCTCGTCCTGGCGCTGCTGGAAAGACGCCCTCCGGACCCGCCCGACCCGGCTCGCTGAGCCGCCTCCGTCTCCACGATCCCCCGATGGCCCACGACTTGTGGTTCCACTGGCCCCTGGCACAAGGTTTTCGGTCTTGACGCCCGCCCGACCCGGATCGATCATTGGCGAAGAAAAAGCGAAATTGAAATGGCTGCCACACCCGCCCCTCTGCCCACGACGAAGGCCGCCCTGGAGGCGCTCCTCCGGGAAAAGAAGCTCCAGGCCGAAGCCCCGCCCCTGAGGGGCGAGGACCGGAGGCGTCGGCGGGTTCCGACGGGCCAGGCGGAGATCGACACCCTGCTGGAGGGAGGCTTCCCCCGGGGTGGCCTCTCCGAGGTCCACGGTCCCGTCTCCTCGGGGCGTACGGGACTCGTTCTCGCCCTGCTCGCCCGGACGACGCGGGCGGGGGCGCTCGCCGCGCTGGTGGACCCGCTCGACCGTTTCGACCCCGCCTCCGCCGGCGCGGCCGGCATCGCCCTCGCTCGCCTCCTCTGGCTGCGCGGGCCGCGGGGGGAAAGCGAGGAGCCGCGACCCCGGGCGCTCGCCGAGGCCACGGCCGCGGTCGGGACGCTCGCCGGCTCGGGGCTCTTCGACGTCGTGATCCTCGATCTCGCCGGAGTGACCGATCGCGAGCGGCGTCGGCTGCCGGCCCCGACGTGGGTCCGGCTTCAACGGACGGTCGAGGGGACGGAGACGGCGCTCCTCCTCCTGGCCGATCGCCACGTGGCGTTCGGCCCCGGGGGGGTGTCGCTCGCCGTCGCGCGCACGGGGTTGCGGTGGTCGGGTCCTCCCGGCCCCGGGCGGTTGTTCTCCGGCCTCGGCGCGCGGGTGAGCGAGGGCCGGCACGCCCCGCGGTCGGCCGCGGTCGCGTTCGCCGCCTCGGACGCCTGAGGCGCCCGGGCAGGAGACGGCGATGTACGGAGGCCTGCACTCTCCCCGGGCCCTTCCCACCGAGGATGCTCTCCTCCTGGTCGCCCGCGATTTCACCCCGCGCGTCGAGGCCCGCGGCCCCACACCGGTGCTGCTCGACCTCCACGGCTCGAGTCGCGCCTGGCCGACGCCCCGTGAGCTGGGCCGAGCCCTTCTCGAAGCCGCGGCCGCGCGGGCCCTCGAGACGCAGGTCGCGCTCGCCTTCACGCGCACGGCCGTGCTCGTCCTCGTGCGGGCCCGGCCGGGGCTGACCATCGTGCCCGCGGGAGGGGAGGCCGAGGCCCTGGCTCCTCTCCCCCTCGCCCTCCTCGACCTCGCCCCCGAGCGGGAGGAGATCCTGGTCCGCTGGGGGCTGCGCACGATCGGCGACCTCCAACGTCTCCCGCCGGACGGGCTCGCGGCGCGTTTTGGTCCGGAGGGACCGCGCCTGAGGCGGCTCGCGTGCGGTGAGGACGAGGGCGTCCTGGTCCCCGCGCCGATCCCCGAGTCCTTCGAGATGACCCTCGAGCTGGACTGGCCGGTGGAGGGCCTGGAGCCCCTCGCGTTTCTCCTCGGTCGCGTCCTCGAGCCGCTGTGTGCCACCCTCGCCCGGAAGGGGCGACGGGCCGCCTGGCTCCGGCTCGATCTCGGTCTCGTGGACGGCTCGACGCACCTTCGCACGCTCCGGCCCGCGGCTCCCTCGGGGGAGCCGCGCACGTGGCGCACGCTGACCCTGCTCGATCTCGAGATGCATCCCCCCCGTGACGCCATCCAGCGGATCACCGTCCGGGCCGAGCCCACCCCGGCGCGAGAGGTGCAATTCTCCCTTCTCGACCCCGCGATGCCGTCCCCGGAGCGTCTCGCGGAGACGATGGCCCGCCTGCACGAGTGGACGGCCGAGGGTCGCGGGGGCGAGGCCCGGCTCCTCGACACGCACCGTCCCGGCGCCTTCGCCGTCGGCACGTTCTCTCCGAGCCCGGCCCCGCCCGCCCCGGAGGCGCCGCCTCCGCTGCGGGTGGCGCTCCGCGCCTACCGCCCGCCGCGACACGCTCACGTCGTGCTCGAGGGGGGAGCCCCGGCGTTCGTGGCCGCTTCCGGGGTGCGGGGGGCGGTGACGGCCTGTGCGGGGCCCTGGCGCAGCTCCGGCGACTGGTGGGACGCGGCCTGGAGCCGCGAGGAGTGGGACGTGTCCCTGGCCAGTGGGGGTGTCTTCCGGCTCTTCTTCGACCGCCTGCGCGAGGCCTGGTTCGTCGAAGGAGAGCTCGACTGAAGGCCGATGCCGGTCGCCTCGCCGCCACGGGCTGTGCTAGTGTCCTGAGTCGGAGACCTGCTGGCATTCGAGCGCGCCCTCCCGGCTTGGCCAGGCGAGAACCGTGGCTGACGAACCCGAGCTTTCCGACACGCTCCGCAGCGTGCTCGAGGCGCTGCACGGGGGGAACCCCCGAAACCGCCTCCTCACCGAGCGCGCCGCCGGCGCCGAGCTGCTGGCCACGGTCGAGGGGCTCGTGGTCGCGGTGAGCCCGAAGGCGCCCCCCCTGCTGGGGCGCACCCGTGCCGCCCTCCTGGGCCTCGCGCTCACCGACATCGTGGCCGGAGACGCCACCGGTGACCTGGCCGCGCTCCTCGCCCTCCGGCGCAACCAGACGCTGAGGACGACCCTCGGGCTGCTCCGCGGCGACGGAGCGCGGTTGGAGCTGGAGGTGAATGCCCACCGCCTCGCCGACGGGCGGCTGCAGGTCTCCCTGGGGGACCCCGCGACGCGGCGCGAGAGGGCTCCTCGTCAGCAGGACTCGAGCGAGGCCCCCACCCCGCTCGCCCTGGGCGACGCGTACCACGACGCGGTCACCGGGCTCACGAGCGGACTCCTCGTCCGGGACCGGCTGTCGACGGCGCTCGCCCAGGCGTACCGTCGCCGCGCGCGCGTGGCGGTGCTGCAACTGGACCTGGATCGGTTCTCCGCCCTCAACGCCACCCTCGGGCGGGACCTCGGGGATCGGCTGCTGCGCTCGGTGGGCCGGCGCCTGAGCCGGGTGGTGCGCGAGGACGACACCGTCGCCCGGCTCGAGGCCGACGCGTTTGTCATGGTGGTCTCCGGCCTCCGCGACGCCGAGGACGCCCGGCGGATCGGCGCAAAGGTCCTGGAGGCGGTCCGGCAGCCCTTTGGGCTCCCCGGGCAGGTGGCCCGGGTGACGGCGAGCCTGGGGGTCTCGGTCTTCCCGGAGCACGGCGCGGACGCGGGAACGCTTCTCGCGGCGGCCCGGGAGGCCCTGGGCCGGGCTCGAGCGACCGGGGGCGACCGCCTCGAGTCGTGCGCGCTCCCCGCCCCCGGGACCGGGTTCGACCCCCTCGAGCTCGAGGCCGCGGTCCGGACCCTCGGGAGCGGCCGGCTCACCCTCGCCGACGCCCCTTCGCTCCCCGGCGTGCTGCACTACCAGCCGATCCTCAACCTGGCCACCTCCGGCATCGTGGCCGTGGAGGCGCTCCTGCGGTGGCAGCACCCCCGGCACGGTCTCGTCTCCCCCCGGGGGTTTCTCTCCGGCGCCGATTTCACCAGCCTCATCCTCGCCATCGAGCCCTGGATCCTCCGGGCCGCGGCCACCCAGGCCCGAGAGTGGCAGCGCGAGAAGAGCGGGCTCCGCATCGCGGTGAACATCGCCGCCTCCGAGCTGCTGCGGAAGGAGCTTCCCCAGACCGTCAAGAGCGCCCTCGACGAGACGGGTCTCCTGCCCCGCCTCCTCGAGCTCGAGCTGACGGAGGAGGCCGTCCTCGCGAGCCTGCCCCAGTCCCTCGACGTCCTCCACCGGCTGAAGGCACTGGGCGTCGCCCTGGTGCTGGACCGGCTGGCCGTCCGTCAGCCGGTCCTGAGCCGCCTGTCCGAGCTGCCGCTGGACGGGGTGAAGCTCGATCTCTCGTTCCTGTGGGATCGCCCCGCCCGAGCCGAAGACGTCTCGCTCCTGGGGACGGTGGCGGGGGTGGCGCGCGCCCTCGACCTCCGCGTGGCCGCCCAGGGGGTCGAGAGCCGGGCCCAGCTGGAGCTGCTCCGGAAGCTGGGCTGCGTGGAGGCACAGGGCTTCCACATCGGTCACCCGGGTCCGGCCTCCGGGCTCGCTGAGCAGCTCTGCCGACCGGCGCCCGCCCCGGTGGAGGGACCGGGGGCATGAGCTTCGCGGGGCGGCTGGAGACCCTGGAGCTGTCGGCCCTGCTGCAGACGCTGGGCGCCGGCACCCCCTCCGGTCGGCTGAACCTGACGACGCTCGAAGGGAACGCGGTGATCGTGCTCCGCGAGGGCCGGGTGGTCTACGCCGCGATCAGCTCCTCCACCGAGACCCTGGCCGGACGGCTGCTGCGTCGGAAGCTGGTGAGCGAGGCCGACCTCACCGCCGCCCTCGAGCGCCAGCACGACGGCACGAGGTTCCATCCCCTGAGCGAGATCCTCACCGAGATGGGGCTGCTGGCCAAGGGGACGCTGGAGACCGTGGTGCGCCAGCGCCTGCAGGAGGTCGTGGGCGAGCTGCTGGGATGGGACACGGGCTACTTCCATTTCGTCCCCTCTCCCGAGGGGGCACGGGGCGACCTGGAGGTGGACCTCAGCGACTTCGTGGTCCCGGAAGGCATTGCGCCGATGGAGCTGCTCATGCACGCGATGACGCTCCTCGAAGGGGAGGCCGGTGAGGACTCCGCCGCGTCTCTGGCGCAGCCCCCGGACGCGACCGCCCCGGCGCTCGGGCGCGCCGTCTCCTACCCCGCGGCGGTCGCCCTCCCCCGCCCGGACCGCGCTCCCACCCTCTCCGAGTCGGGGTCCTACACCGCCGACTTCTCGGGAGAGGTGGTCCTCCTGCTCCTGCGCTTCGCCTCGCAGATCCTCAGCCGGGCGGTGGTCTTCGCGGTCGAGGGTGACCAGGTCCACGGCGTCGGAGAGTTCGGGGTGGAGACCCCGGGACGAACACCGGCCGAGGTGGTGGGGGAGACGGTGCTGTCCCTCCGCCAGCCGTCCTTCCTGCGCGTGGCCGTGGAGGAGCGCCGCCCGCACGTCGGTCCCCTGGAGCCGACGTACGTGAATCTGAAGCTCGTCAAGCGGCTGGGCGGGATCCTGCCTCGGGAGGCGGTGGCCGTGCCCTTGATCGCCCGGGGAGCGGTGCGTCTGGTCCTCTACGGGGACAACGGCACGGACGGGGCGCCCATCGGCCCGCTCGACGTCCTGGAGGGTGCGGCCACCCGCGCCTCGCGCATTCTCGAGCGCACGATCGCGTCCCGCGAGCGCAAGCAGGACAGCGGCCGCCCGTAGCCGCGCGCGCCCGGGGGGCGTCCGCCTCAGCGCCTCACGAAGACGACGTCGTAGGTCGCGCGCTGGGCCGCCTGGAAGTAGAGGCCCTTCAACTGGTCGGCTCGCGCGTCGTGGGCCAGGGTGTAGGTGCTCCCCGGGTAGCCCCGGTCACGGAGCTCGACGAAGAGCCCCACCACGTCCCCCTCCTCGCGCGCCTCCGCGCGCTCGACGTTGATCGGCCGTGGGTTGAGGTAGGCCACGGTCGCCGCGCCCTCCTCGGTGATCCCGGTGACCGAGAGCACGTAGCCTCCGTCCGGGCGCACCCACTCGCCGAGCAGGGGGCGGAAGCGAGCGGGCACGTCGGCCGCCGCTGCGGGTTCCGCGCGGCTCGGAGTGCGCGGCGCAGCGGGATCCGACGAAGGCGTCCGGGTCGTCGTGAGCGGCGCCTTCGGGGCGGGGGTGGGCTCGTCGGGAGGCGTTCCGCCCTGCCAGCTCGCGACGGCCAGGGCCACCGCCGCCGCCACCACCGCGAGGAGGGCCACCCTCCGCCATCGCCCCCCCCTCCCCGGCGCCGGGCCGGGGGAGGGCTTCTCGGCCTTGCGTCGCTGCTTCCGACCCATGATGCCTCCTCCGGCTCGGAACCATACTCGATTGTCGCGGGGGACGCACGGCATCGCCCGCCGGATGCGCGTATGCTGCGGCACCGAAGCGCCGCCGTACGCCCGGAGGACGCGACACGAGCGACCCTACCCCGACCTGGTCGCGCGCTCGGCGCTGGAGCTCGTGGCCATCCACGACGACTTCACCGGCGGGCCGCTCGTCGCCGACTCGCGCGAGTACGTGGTGACGTGCCGTCGACCGGACTGAGCGCCCCCCACCCGGGCCATCCGGCTCATCCCACCGTCCCCGCCCGCGTGGTAGTTTGGCATCTGGAGGGAGCCCACCATGCCCGAGTTCCGCTACGCACCGCCGTTTCCCCTCGACCACGACGACACCCGGTACCGCCTGCTGACGAACGAGCACGTCTCCCTCGCCCGCTTCGAGGGCCAGGAGATCCTGAAGGTCGCCCCCGAGGCCCTCACGCTCCTCGCGCGCGAGGCCTTCCGGGAGATCGCCTTCTTCTATCGGGAGCGGCACCTCGGGCAGGTGGCGGCCATCCTCGACGACCCCGAGGCCTCGGAGAACGACCGGGGTGTGGCCCTGGCCCTCCTCCGCAACGCGGAGATCGCGGCCCAGGGCCAGCTGCCCATGTGCCAGGACACCGGCACCGCCACCGTCATCGCCAAGAAGGGCCAGCGGGTGTGGACGGGCGCGCGGGACGAGGAGTTCCTGTCCCGCGGCGTGTACGAGACCTACACCGGGGAGAACCTGCGGTACTCGCAGACGATGCCCCTCACGATGTACGAGGAGAAGAACTCCGGGACGAACCTCCCTGGCCAGATCGACATCTACGCCACCGGTGGCGACCGCTACGAGTTCCTCTTCGTGGCCAAGGGCGGCGGGTCGGCCAACAAGTCGTTTCTGTACCAGGAGACGAAGGCGCTGCTGAACCCGGAGCGTCTCGAGGCCTTCATGGCCGAGAAGATGCGGACTCTCGGCACCGCCGCCTGTCCTCCCTATCACCTGGTGTTCGTCATCGGCGGGACCTCGGCCGAGGCCTGCCTGAAGACGGTCAAGCTCGCCTCCACCGGGTACCTGGACCATCTGCCGAGGGAAGGCAACGAGATGGGCCAGGCGTTCCGCGATCCCGAGCTCGAGGCCAGAGCCCTGGAGATGGCGCGGCAGACCGGGATCGGTGCCCAGTTCGGGGGCAAGCACTTCGCTCTCGACGTGAGGGTGATCCGGCTGCCGCGTCACGGGGCCTCGTGCCCGGTCGGCATGGGCGTCTCCTGCTCCGCCGACCGCAACGCGAAGGCGCGCATCGACCGCGAGGGGGTCTGGCTGGAGGAGCTCGAGCACAACCCTGCCCGCTTCATCCCCGAGAAGTACCGCACGGGGACGCACCGGCACGGTGTCCCCGTCGACCTGAACCGGCCGATGGCGGAGATCCTGGCCGAGCTGACCCAGCACCCGGTGTCGACCCCGCTCCTGCTCACCGGTCCCATCGTGGTGGCCCGCGACATCGCCCACGCGAAGCTCAAGGAGCGCCTCGACCGCGGCGAGGGCCTGCCCCAGTACCTGAAGGATCACCCGGTCTACTACGCGGGACCGGCCAAGACCCCCAAGGGCCTTCCCTCGGGGTCCTTCGGACCCACCACCGCCGGGCGCATGGACTCCTACGTGGACCTCTTCCAGTCCCACGGGGGCTCGATGGTGATGATCGCCAAGGGCAACCGCTCCAGGCCGGTGACCGAGGCGTGCCACCGGCACGGGGGCTTCTACCTGGGGTCGATCGGCGGTCCGGCGGCGCTCCTGGCAAAGGAGTCGATCCGGAAGGTCGAGCTGCTCGAGTACCCGGAGCTGGGCATGGAGGCGATCTACAGGATCGAGGTCGTGGACTTCCCCGCCTTCATCCTCGTCGACGACAAGGGCAACGACTTCTTCATGAAGGTCTCACTTCCCGTGTCCCAGGGCTGAACCGGCATGGCCCGACGCCCCGCGGTCTTGGCGCTCCTCATGGCGCTCGTGTCCCTGGCGCTCGTGTCCTGCGAGACGCTCGGCAGCCGGGGACGAAGCTACCCCCCGCCTCCTCCGCCCGCCGAGCCCTCTTCTCCCGGCGAACCGCTCACCCCCGAGCCGGTCCCGCCCGAGCCGGTCCCGCCCGAGCCGGTCCCGCCCGGGCCGGTCCCGCCCGGGCCCGCCCCGGCCGCGACCCCGTCGTCGTGGGAGAGCGATCCGGAAGGCCCGCGTCCGGTCGCGAGGACCGCGGAGCCCATCGTGGTGGAGGCGTGGGCCGAGCCGAGGCGCCTCCCTCCGTGGGGAGGGGAGGTCCAGATCCTCGTCCGGGTGCAGACGCGGGGTGGTCGTCGCTACCCGGGGGTGGAGGTCCGACTGGCCACCTCCACCGGGACCCTCTTCTCGAAGGGAGGCCTCCTGGTGACGGACTCCCAGGGAATGACTCGCGACCGCCTGACCGCTCGCGAGAACGCCACGATCACCCTGAACGCCGGTGGGACGCTCTACCGGTTCCTCGTCCCGGTGGCCGAGTCCACCCCATAGATCGAGAGGCCCCGTGCAGCCACCTGATCCCGCCCTCCTCCATGACCTCGAGAGGCTCCTCGGCCCCGAGCGCGTCCTGTCGCGTCCCATCGACCGGCTCGGCCGGTCCGCGGACGCCTCGATCTACCGCCTGATCCCCCAGGCCATCGTTCGTCCCCGCGACCTCGAGGAGGTGAAGGCCCTGCTGGGCCTGGTCCGTCGGCGGCGCCGGCACCTCACCTTCCGGGCCGCGGGGACCTCGCTGTCGGGGCAGGCGGTCACCGACGGCCTCCTCGTGGAGATCGCACCCTTCTGGCGGGCCTCCCGGGTCGTCGACGACGGCCAGCGCGTCTGGACCCAGCCCGGGGTCATCGGCGGACACCTGAACCGCCTCCTGGCCCCGCACCGCACCCGCATCGGTCCCGACCCCGCCTCCATCGACGCCGCGACGATCGGGGGAATCCTCGTCAACAACTCCTCGGGCATGTGCTGCGGGGTGGCGCAGAACAGCTACCACACCCTCGACAGCCTCGGGGTGCTGCTCGCCGACGGCACCTGGGTCGACTCCTCCTGGCCAGACGCCGACGAGCAGCTCCGGCGCGCCCGGCCCGACCTCCACGCCTCGCTCGCCGCCCTGCGGGACGAGGTCCGGGCCGACGAGGCGCTGGCTGCCCGCATCCGCCGCAAGTTCTCGACGAAGAACACCAGCGCCTACAGCCTCAATGCCCTCGTGGACCACGACCGGCCGGTGGACATCCTGTCCCACCTGATGGTCGGCTCGGAGGGGACCCTCGGCTTCGTCGCGGAGATGACGATGCGCACGGTGCCCGAGCCCCCGGCCCGCGCCACTGCCCTCGTCTTCTTCGCCGAGCTCGAGGAGGCCGGCGCCGCCGTCGCCCCCCTGGCGGCGGCGGGGGCCGACGCCCTCGAGATCCTGGACTCCGCGGCGCTCCGATCGATCGCCGGCCAGCAGGAGCTGCCCTTCGAGGTCGCCCGCCGAAACGCCGCCCTGCTCGTGGAGTTCCGACGACCCGACGCGGCCACGCTCTCCGCCTGCATCGAGGAGGCGAAGTCGGTGCTGGCCCGCTACCGGCTGATCGAGCCTCCCCGCTTCACCTCCGGTGCGGAGGAGCGGGCGCGCCTGTGGCAGCTGCGCAAGGGCCTCGCCGCCACCACCGGTGCCCTGCGCCCGAGCGGCACCGCCTTCCTGACCGAGGACGTGGCGGTGCCCGTGGGTCGGCTGGCCGAGGCGATCCTCGACTTCCAGGCCCTCTTCCAGAGGCACGGGGTCCCGGACACCGTGGTCTTCGGCCACGCGAAGGACGGCAACCTGCACTTCGTCCTCGGCGAGGACGTCCGCAGCCCGGAGGCGGTCGAGCGGTACGGGGCCTTCGTCCAGGGCCTCGTCGAGATCGTGGTCAACAAGTACGACGGGGCCATCAAGGCCGAGCACGGCTCGGGACGGAACATGGCTCCGTTCGTGAAGATGGAGTGGGGCGAACGTGCGTACGAGGTGATGGGGCAGCTCAAGGCGCTGCTCGACCCCGACGGGATCCTCAATCCCGGGGTCCTCCTGAACGACGACCCGCGCGTCCACCTGAAGGATCTCAAGCCCTGCCCAACGATCTCTCCCCTCGCGGACCGCTGCACCGAGTGCGGCTTCTGCGAGCCCCGCTGCCCCTCCCGCGATCTCACCCTGACCCCGCGGCAGCGGATCGTCGTCACCCGGGAGATCGCCCGTCTGGGCGCCTCGAGGGAGCCCGGGGACCGGGCCTGGAAGGAGTCCCTCGAAGCGGACTTCGCGTACGAGGGCGTGACCACGTGCGCGGGCGACTCGATGTGCCAGAGCGCGTGCCCGGTGAAGATCGACACCGGGGCCCTGGTCAAGGAGCTGCGGGAGGCCACCTGGCCGGGCTGGGCCCAGCGCGTGGCGGCGGCGAACGCCGCGAGATTCGGGGTCGTCTCCTCGGGGGCCCGGGGGGCGCTCCGCACGGCCGGCCTCGTGCGCAGGCTGCCGCTGGGGGGCCGCCTCCTGGAGACCGCCCTCGACGTGGCCCACGCGGTGGTGCCGACCCTGGTCTCGGGGTCGGCCGCCGGCGTCGCGTTGCCCCGGGCGGCCCCGCCGCTCCCGCTCCCCGCTCCCCGCTCCTCCGACAGGAGCGTGGTCTACTTCCCGAGCTGCCTGACCCGCATCCTGGGAGCGCTGCCCGGCGAGACGATGGCGCCGCCGGCGCGGGCGATGCTCGACGTCCTCGACTGGGCGGGGTACTCGGTCCGCCTGCCCGAGGGGATCGACGCCCTGTGCTGCGGGATGGCCTTCTCCAGCAAGGGCTTCTTCGAGGCGGCCCGGGTCGCGGCCCGCCGGACCGCGGACGCGCTCTGGAAGGCCTCGGACGAGGGCCGTCTCACCGTCGTCACCGACGCCTCGCCCTGCGCCGGGACCCTCTCCGACTCCGTGGCCGCCCTCCTGCGCGAGGCCGGACGGGAGATCCGGACCCTCGACTTCCCGGCCTTCTGGGCTCGCGAGGCCCTGCCCGGGCTCGGCGACACCCCCCGTCGCCCCGGGACCGCGATCCTGCACCCCACCTGCACCCTCCAGAAGGAGGGCGGGGTGGGCGACCTCCTCGCGGTGGCGCGGGCGCACGCCGAGCGTCCCCTGGTCCCCCGCTTCGCGGAGTGCTGTGGCTTCGCGGGAGATCGGGGCTTCCTGGTGCCCGAGCTGACGGCGAGCGCGACCCAGACCGAGGCGGCGGAGATCCGTCGGCTGATCGCGGAGCACCCGGAGGCCGGGGTGTACTCCACGTGCCGGACCTGCGAGATCGGGCTGGCGCGGGCGGTGGGGCGCCCCGTCCAATCGTTGCTGCACCTCGTCCGCGCGGCGGTCGTGCGTGCTTGACGGCCTCCTCGACGCGCTCGTCTCGCTGCCCCGGACCCCGACGTACCTGGTGCTCATGGTCCTGTCCGCCGTCGAGAACGTCTTCCCCCCCGTCCCCGCCGACACCGCGGTGGCGCTGGGGGCCTTCCTCGCGCGACGCGGTCAGATCTCGGTCGTTCCCCTCGCCCTCCTGTGCTGGCTCGCCAACACCAGCACCGCGGCCGCGATGTACGCGTTCGCCCGGACCCACGGACCGACCTTCTTCCGCGACGGCTGGGGTCGGAGGATCATGCCCCCGGGGGTGATGGCCTCGCTCGAGGAGGCCTACGGGCGCTGGGGCACCATGGGCATCTTCGTCAGCCGCTTCCTTCCGGGCGTGCGTGCGGCGGTGACCCCCTTCGCCGGGGTGGCCGGGCTCGGGCCGGCCCGGGCCCTCCTGCCCGCGGCCCTCGCCTCCGCGATCTGGTACGCGGCGCTCGCCTTCATCGGCTACGGGGTCGCCGAGAACTGGGACGCGGTCAAGGCGCTCGTGGCCGACACGAACCGTGTCCTGGGGATCGGCGCGTTGGCGCTCACCGCGCTCGCCGCGGTCTGGCTCTGGCGCCGCTCGCGTCGTCGCCGGGGCTGAGACTCAGCCCCGGGCGCCGAGCGACGCGAGCGTCTCGCGGATCCTCCTCTGGGTCCCCGGGGAGAACCAGGCGTCGAGGAACTCGGACCGCCGCTCGGCTCCGCCCGCGCGCATCCTGGCGAGGGCGTCGTGGCGCAGCCAGGCCTTCGTGGTGCCGAGGGCGAAGGCGTCGCGGCTCGCGAGCTCCTCGAGCCGGGCCCGGGCCGCGGGCTCGAAGCCGGCGGCGGCGAGCACCTCGTGGACCAGCCCGACCTCGTGCGCCTCGTCGTCGGTGAAGTTGCGGCCGAGCAGCGCCACGCCCGTGGCGGCGGTCGGGGCGAGGGACTCACGGAGCAGGATCACCACCCACCAGGGGAGGGGAACCCCGACGCGGACCTCGTTGAGACCGATGGGTGAGCCCTGCCGCAGGAGCCGGAGGTCCGCGGTCAAGGCGAGTATGCATCCCCCGGCGACCGCCGCTCCCGCTACCGCCGCCACCACCGGCTTGCGCAGGGCGTACAGCGCCAGCGTCGCCTCCTGGAAGCGGGCCATGAACCGCTCCATGGCCGGCCGGTCGTACTCGACCAGGGCCACGAGGTCCAGGCCCGGACAGAACAGCTTCGGGTGAGCGGAGGCGAGCAGGACCCCGCGCGTGGCGTCGTCGGAGGCGATCTCGGCCACCGCGTCGAGGAGGGCCTCGACCAGGGGCTCGTCGATGGCGTTGCCCCGGGCCTTGTCCAGGCGCAGGACGGCCAGCGATCCCTGCCTCTCGACCCGCAGGCCGCTCGCGCTCACCGGGTCTCCCCGGCCGGGATCTCCGGCAGCTGCTCGAGGGCCTGGCGCGCCTTCTCCGCCCACGGCCCCTCCGGGCTCAGCTCCAGGGCCATCTCGAAGTCCGCGCGCGCGGCTGCCGAGCGGCCGAGGGCCAGGCGCCCGAGGGCGCGGCGGAAGCGCGCCTCGACGTGGGCCGGGTCGCGCGCGACCGCGCGGTCGAGGAGCGCGACGGCGTCGGCGGTCTCGCCCGCGGTGAGGAAGAGCGTGCCCATCTCGACGAGCGCGTCGGCGTCCCCGGGCACATCGTCGCCGAGGGAGGCGAGGAGGGCGTGCGCCCTCTCGATCCGTCCCGACTCCAAAGCAGCGCGGAGATCGGCGCCGTCGGGGAGGTCCTGGCCGGCGGGGACGACGGGCGAGGCGCCCTCTGCCTCGTGCGGAGGGGGCGGCGCCTGCGCGGGCGCGGGCGGAGCGGGCGGCCTCCGGATCCGGAGCTGCACGTCCAGGGGGGCGAGCCACGCGGACTCGTGGGGCAGGTGAACGCCGATCCGTTGGCTCTGGTAGCCGGGAGCCGCCACCTCGACGATCCAGGACCCCGCCGCGATGCCGTCCACGACCCAGGCTCCCTCGGCGTCGCTCCTCAACACGGGGGGGCCGCCGGCGCGCGCGAGGCTCTCGATGGTGATCGTGGCCCCCCCCAGGGGGGCGCCGCGCTCGTCGGTCACGTGACCGTCCAGCCGCGCGCGCCCCTTCCAGTCCTGGGCGAGGACGGGCGCGGCCAGGACCGCGGCCGCGGCGAGAACGATCCAGGGAGACCGGCGCATGGGGCCCGAGTATACCGGAGCGTGGAGAGGGGGATCGGCGGCCGTGTCGGGCGCCTATAATCAGGACAGGAGGAAACCCTCATGCCCGCCACGGCCACGCCGCTGGCCCGGCTCCTCGCCTCGCACACGCGCGAGGGCGAGCTCGTCGAGGTCCTCGCCGACGAGCGCGTGCGCTGCGTGGCCTGCGGCCACCGCTGCCTGATTCCCCCGGGGCGCGAGGGCATCTGCCGGGTCCGCTTCAACGAGGGCGGGGTGCTGCGGGTGCCCTTCGGCTACGTGTCCGGCCTGCAGCTCGACCCCGTCGAGAAGAAGCCGTTCTTCCACGCCCTGCCCGGGGCGACCGCGCTGTCGTTCGGGATGCTGGGCTGCGACTACCACTGCGCGTACTGCCAGAACTGGATCACGTCCCAGGCGCTGCGGGACCCCGGGGCCGGCGCGACGGTCCAGGAGATCGCGCCGGAGGAGATCGTCCGCATCGGGCGGGACCGGGGAGCGCGCATCGTCACCTCGACCTACAACGAGCCCCTCATCACCAGCGAGTGGGCGGTGGCCGTGTTTCGCCACTCCCGGGAGGCGGGGCTCCTGTGCTCCTACGTCTCGAACGGCAACGGGACGGAGGAGGTCCTCGAGTACCTGCGGCCCTGGGTGTCGCTCTACAAGGTGGACCTCAAGGGCTTCCGGGACCGTCCCTACCGCGACCTCGGCGGGACCCTCGAGCGCGTCCTCTGGACGATCCAGGCGCTGCACGACAAGGGCTTCTGGGTCGAGGTGGTGACCCTCGTCGTGCCCGGTCACAACGACTCCGACGAGGAGCTCACCGACATCGCTCGCTTCCTCGTCTCGGTCTCGCCGGACATCCCGTGGCACGTGACCGCCTTCCATCCGGACTACCGCATGGACGACCGGGGGCGCACCTCGGCCCGGACCCTGCTGCGCGCGGCGGAGATCGGGACCGCCGAGGGCCTGCACTTCGTCTACGCGGGCAACCTGCCCGGGTCCGTCCGGAGCTGGGAGAACACCTACTGCCCGGGCTGCCGCGCGCTCCTCGTGGAGAGGTTCGGTTTCCGGGTCCTGCAGAACCGGATCGCGCCGAGCGGCGCCTGCCCCGACTGCGGTCAGGCCATCGCCGGGGTCTGGAGCTGATGTCGTTCCGAGTCCGCGGCACCGAGCTCTGGGCTCGGCATCCTCCGCCTGATCGGTCTTCTCCCCGTCCGCTTCCCGAAGAGACGAAGGGCCGCACCCCGGTCCTCCCGGGACGCGGCCCCTCTCGGGCCCGGCGTCAGAACTAGCCCCGGATGCGGGCGAGGGCGTCGCGCATGGCCTTGCGGTAGTCGAAATCCTTCATCTGGTTGTCCAGCTGCTCCGGGGTGGCGTTGATGGGGGCCTCGTACTCCGGCTGGGCCAGCATGCCCTCGAGGTTCGGGACGGCCTTGCGCGCGGCCCGTCCGAGGGAGCCGAGGGCCTTGGCCGCGGCGATGCGGACGTCGTAGCTGTCGTCCGCCTGCATCATGTAGATCAGCTGGTCGACGGCGGCGCTCCCGCCCAGGCTCGCGAGGGCGCGGGTTCCCTCTGCACGGCGAGCGGGGTTCTTGGAGTTCACCGCGTTGACTGCCACGTTGTACTGCTCCGCTCGCTCCGCCTCCTTCTGCTGCTCCGCCCGCAGCCGCTCCATCTCCTCCTTGCGGAGGAGGAGACCCTGCTCCAGCTTGGTGATGTACTCCTCCAGGCGGGGGTCGTTGCGGCCGGCGGCGATCGCCTTCTGCTGGGCCTCCTTGGCCTTCGGCGCGTCGCTCTTGTAGATGTAGCTCCAGGACATCCCGGCATAGGCGTCGCCCGCCACCGCGGGGTCGCGCGCCGCCTTCTGGTACGACGCGATGGCCTGGTCGAAGGCCTCGGTCTGCTGGTAGGCCCAGCCCAGGCCGAGGTGGGCCTGGGCCAGGTCGGGGTCGATCTCCAGGGCCTTGCGGTAGGCGGCGATGGACTCCTGGGGGTTGTTCATCATCCGATAGGTCCAGCCCAGGTTGGCCCAGGCGTCGGCCTCCTTGTAGCCGGGGGTCTCGACGACCTGCTTGAGCTGGGCGAGTCCGCCCTCCAGGTCACCCTGGAGGCCCAGGAGCAGGCCATAGGTCGTCCGGTACTTGAAGTTCTGGGGCGCGAGCTCGACCGCTCTCCCGTAGGCCTCGGCCGCGTCGGAGGGCCGGTTGTTCCCCCGGTAGGCGTGCCCCAGGAGCGCCCAGCCGTCGGCGTTGCCGGGCATGCCCTTCATGGCCCGCTCGAGGTAGCCGAGGGCGGCGACGTAGTCGCTCTGCCGCGCGGCCATCTCGCCCAGGAGGTACTGGATCTCGGGGCTCGTGGGCATGTCGGCGGCGGCCTTCTTGGCCTCGGCGATGGCGGCGTCACGGTTCCCCCGGCTGAGCTCGGACTTGATGAGCGCCAGGCGAGCCGCGGCGAAGCCGTCGTCGCTGGCCAGGGCCCTTCGGTAGGAGGCGACGGCCTGGTCGGTCTGGCCGTTGGCCTCGAAGATGCGGCCGACGATCGTCTGGACGATCGGGTTCTCCGGGTCGAGGAAGGCGCCCTGCTGGGCCTGGGCGATGGCGTCGCCCCAGTTGTTCAGGTTCTCGGCGATGAGCGCCCCGCCCAGGATGGCGAAGCCCTCGCCGAAGCTCGGGTCCAGCTCGGTGGCCTTGCGGGCGGCGGCGACCGCCTCCGGCGGCCGGCCCAGCGCCAGCAGCACCCGCGCCAGGCGCGAGTGGGCCAGCGGCGAGCCCGGTGCGAGCTGCACCGCCTTCCGGAGCGCGCTCTCGGCCTCCGCGTTCTTCCCCAGCGCGAACAGGGCCTCTCCGCGGGCGATCTGGGCCAGGGCGTTCGACGGGTCGAGGCCGACGGCCTTGTCCGCGGTCTCGAGGGCCCCGGGCCCATCCTCGCTCCGAACCTGAGCTCGGGACTTGGCGGCCAGGGTGGTCGCAGTCTCACCCGCTTCGACCGCCATGTTGGCGATCCTCAGGGCCTCCCGCCCCGTGCCCTTGCGCAGGGTGAACCGGGAGAGCCGGGCCAAGGCGTCCGCCTTTTGGGCGGGCGTCGCCACCTGGACCGCCTGCTTGAAGGCCTCCGCGGCCCCCTCCAGGTTGCCGAGTCGCTCGTGGAGCTCGCCGAGGGCCACGTAGCCGGGAGCGCCGACGTCCTCGGCCGCCTTCGTCAGCTCCTTCACGGCATCGTCCGGCTTGCCCTCTTCGACCTTCCCGTAGGCCTTCTCGATGGCCTTGTCGAGCTTCTCCTGTGCCCACACCGGTGTGGCGAGAAGGGCCGGGACGAGGAGCACGGCGATCGACATCTTCTTCATGACAAGACTCCGTCGGCGGTTGAGATCACGGCGAACAACGGGCGGGCATTATAGCCCTGTGACGGTCGGCCCGGCGGGGCGATCTCCCAGTCTGGCTTCAATAGAGATGCGTCCACGCCAATGTTAGCGCCAAAAAGAGGTCGAGAGTGGGACTCTTCGGCGAAGACACGCTCCGCACTCACCTGCGGCCGCCCGCGGGGCGGACCCATGCGGCTGCTCCGCTGAGGTCTCGCGGAGAGAGGACCACGCTGGGCCCGGCCGCGCAAAAACAGCGGTGTCGTCCACTGCGCGTCACGAAAAAACCGTCACGCTGCGTCACACGCGACACCTCACCTCGTTCTGGCCGCTCGCCCTAACATGCTGAAAGAGAATGGCATGAGGGAATACGCGCACGGTCCCGCCGGCGCGGCATGAGATTTGCGTAGCTGTCCCAGCAAAGGGTTCCTGCTTTCCTGATGGCTCATCCAACCTATACATAAATCCCGTCCAAGAACCCTACCCCCCCAACGAGGGGATCATCCTCCTGGTCGTTTCCGGGGCGCCTCCAAGGCGCCCCGGACTTTTTCGGGGCTCACGCGCCCCGCAGCCGTTCCGCCTCCAGGATGGCGTGCCGCGCCCTCACGACCCCCCAGCCCTGGCGATCGACGTCCACGTGCGGCATCCGACGGGCGGTCCGGATGAGGAGGAGCTTCACCTGGGCCGGAGTCAGCCCGGGGTTGACCTCGAGGAGGAGGGCGGCGAGGGAGGAAACGATGGGGGCGGCGAAGCTCGTGCCGTCGACGTGCTTGTAGGCTCCGGAGATCACGTTGTTGTCCCGGACCTTCGCCGCCACGAGCTGACGGACCAGCGGGGGCTCGAGGTGATCCGCAGCGTCGAGGTCGGGGTCGATCCCGGTGGCCGCGCCCAGCAGGTCGTGCAGCTCCGCGTCGGGGGCGGCGGCGAGGCGGGCGTAGAGGGCGGCCTGCGCCGCGGTGGGTGTGCCCGGCAGGATGGGGGCGGCCACGAAGATGCCGGGAGCGATGAGCTCGGGCTTCTGGAGTCCGTCGACGGTGGGCCCGAAGCTCGAGTGGTACATGTCGTAGCCCGCGGAGTGCAGCCGGTTCTTGTCGTCGAGGCCGCCGACAGTGAGCACCGAGGGCGCCGACGCCGGGGGGACGACCGGGTGGGAGGGCTGGTGGCCGGCGTTGCCGGCGCCCGCCACGACCAGAATCCCCGCCCGCGTGGCCCTCTCCGCGGCCTGCGAGAGACCGTCCTCGAGATAGCTCGCTTCGAAGTCTCCCCCGCAGCTGATGTTCAGGATCCGGATCCCGTAGCGAGCACGGTGGCGGATCACCCAGTCGATGCCCCGGCGGATGTCGTCGTGCTTGATCCGCCGAGCGGTTCCCACCTTCACCAGGACGAGCTCCGCCTCCGACGCGAGGCCGCGGTAGAGACCGGCGGAGAGGGATCCGTTCCCGCAGGCCACCACGGAGGTCATCATCCCGTGCCAGCTCGACTCGTCCGGGTGGCCCAGACGGCGGCGTCGCGCACCCGGCTCGGTGAGGTCCACATAGCCGAGAATGCGGTCCCGAGGCCGGACGAGATCGGGATGAGCGAAGAACCCCGAGTCCAGGAAGGCGATGGTCACCCCGCGGCCGGTGTAGCGTTCGGGCGCGCCCAGCCGGACCGGAGTGGGGAGGATGGGCACGCCTCCACGCGCGAAGCCCGGGTGATGGGCGCGGGCCTCCTCCCGTGCCGCCGCGAAGGAGTCGGCGCAGCGCCGGCACAGGCCGGTCTCCGGGCGCCACCAGGGGTTGTTCGCCAGCACGAGGAGAAGGAGCTCCTGGTCGATCGCCATTGCCTGGGGAGAGAGGGCCGCCTCGATCTCCTCCTGGCAGAAGGGGCACTCGCGATCGCTCATGGGCCGCCGAGCATACCCGCGGTCGTTGAGCCTACCCGGCCCTGTGGCTGGCGAGCGCGGTCTCGGGACGGATGAACGTGTGCGCCTCCGCCGCGCGGTGGATTCTCTCCACCGCCTCGACCCCCACCTGGGAGGCGGCCAGGACCGATTCCCGCTGGGCGCTCGTCCGTGACACCGTGCTGTTGTCGCAGCAGAGGGCGACGGGGACGCCGGCCTCGAGGAAGGTGACGAGCGGGTGGGGCTCGCCGGGCCGGACCGCCCCCGTGTGGTAGTTGCTGGAGAGGCAGACCTCCACCGCGATCTGGTCCCGCATGAGGCGCCGCAGCAGCTCGCGGTCGCGGACGGCCGCACATCCGTGTCCGACCCGCCTCACGCCCAGCTCCTCCACCGCCTGCCAGACGTAGTCGACCGGCGCGTCCTCGCCGGCGTGAGCGGTCAGACCGAGGCGCCCCAGTCGCGCGATCTCGTAGGCGCTGCGGAACAGCCGGGGCGGGTTCCCCCGCTCCGGCCCCGCGATGTCGAAGCCGACGACCCCGGTCCGCTCGTGCAGGTGCTGGGCCTCGGCCAGGGCCTGCCGCGCGAGGACCTTGGCGATGTGCGGGCCGTGCTGCCGCATGGCGATGACGATGAGCCCCAGCTTCATCTCCGGGCGAGTCCGCTTCGCGTGGTTCATCCCCGACAGCGCGGCCCGGATCGACTGACGGGGGGTGAGGCCTGCGTAGGTGTGGATGAGGGGGGCATAGCGCAGCTCGAGGGTCTTCACCCCGGCCTCGCCCGCCGAGTGGCAGATGGCCTCCACCACCCGGGAGATGTTCTCGTAGAACTGGGTGACCCACAACGGATAGTGCATCTTGTCGAGATAGGCGAGGAGGGTCCCCTCCTCGCCCTCCTGCATCTCCAGGAAGCGCCGCATCTCGTCGAGGGTCGGGGCCGGGTTGAGCCGGTAGTGCCGCATGAGGTCCCAGGTGACCTCCGCCGGGATCGAGCCGTCGACGTGCTGGTGCAGCTCCACCTTCGTCAGGGAGCGCAGGCGCGCCTCGGCCTCGGGGTCGAGGGTGGAAGCGGGGATCGGCGTCGCGAGCGGCACTCGCGGCACGGTAGCACGGCCCGCCCGGGTCAGCCACGAGGGGGTCTTTCCCAAGGAGGCCGATTAATGGCAGCATTGGCCCCGTTCGGTGAACCCGTGAGTACCGCCCTGCCTCCCGCATTCGACCCCTGGTTTCAGGCCCGCTGCCCGGGGATCCCTCTCCAGGGGGCGCGAGAGGTCCTCGACCTGGCCGCCGAGGGCGCGGGCGTGCCCTTCATCGTCCGTTACCGGCGCGATCGTACCGGCGCCCTCGACGAGGCCGCTGTCCGGCAGATCCTCGCCGCCCGAGCCGAGTGGGACCAGCTCGTCTCCCGCCAGGCCATCATCCTCGAGTCGATCGTGCGGCACGCCACCCTCGCGCCGGAGCTGCGGGAGACGATCCTCGCCACCTTCGACGCCGACGTCCTCGAAGACCTCTACCTCCCCTACAAGCAGAAGAAGAAGAGCCGATCGGAGGCCGCCCGCGAGGCCGGACTGGGTCAGCTCGCGGACTGGATCTGGAGCTGTGGCCACGGCACGGAGACGCCACAGGAGGGGCAGACGCTCGAGCTGTGGGCCTTCACGTTCCGGGACCCGGACAAGGGCGTGCCCGATGCGAAGACCGCCATCGAGGGGGCGCGGGACATCCTCGTCGAGCGGCTCGCCGAGGACGCCGCCCTCCGCGCCACCGCCCGCGAGGCCTACGCGGAGGGGGCCTTCCTCCGCGCGGTGAAGACGGACAAGGCAAAGGCCGGCGGCCGATACGAGCCCTACTTCGATTTCCACGAGAAGGTGTCCGCCCTGCGGGAGCCCTCGGCGGCGCCGCGCTACCTGGCGGTGCGCCGCGGTCATTCCGAGGGCGAGCTCCTGGTGAGCGTGGGCGGTCCCCCGGGGGACCCCGAGTTCGAGGCGCAGCTGGTCGCGGCGTTCGAGGCGGCCGCGGTCAGCGTGGCCGACTCCCCGGGGGCGGACGTGCTCCGTCAGGCGGCGCGGATCGCCTTCAAGGGCCACGTCCGCACCGCCATGGAGAACGAGGTCCACGACGCGCTCAAGCGGGCCGCGGACGCCGCGCTGGCCCGGGTCTCCGCCCACACCCTGCGGCGCCTCCTGCTCGAAGCGCCCTTCGGCTCCCGCCCGGTGCTGGGCGTCGCCCCCGGCGTCCGCACCGGCGGCAAGGTCGCGGTGGTCGACGCCGCCGGCGGCTGCGTGGCCAGCGGGGTCGTCCACCTGGAGACGGACGAGCAGAGAGCAGCCGCCCGCGAGACGATCGCCGCCCTCGTGCGCGGGCACGCGGTGGCGGCGGTGGCGGTCGGTGACGGCACCGCCGGTCGCGAGACGGAGATCTTCATCCGCTCCGCGCTCCGCGAGGCGGGCCTCGACGCGCTGGTGGCCCTGGTGAGCGAGACCGCCGCCGGTGCCTGGGCGGCGAGCGACGGCGTGCGGAGCGAGTTCCCCGACCTCGACCCGCCCGCGCGCGGGGCCGTCTTCGTCGCCCGGCGGCTGCAAGACCCGCTGCGCGAGCTGGTCCGCATCGAGCCCCGCGCCGTCGGGGGACGGCAGCACGCCCACGACATCGCCCCCTCCACCCTGATCCGCGCCCTCGACGAGGTCGTGGAGAGCGTCGTCAACAGCGTGGGGGTGGACCTGAACACGGCCTCACGCCCGCTTCTGTCCCGCGTGTGCGGGATCGGCCCGGCCCTCGCCGGCGCGATCGTGGAGCACCGCGAGGCGAAGGGAGGCTTCCGCTCGAGGGCGCAGCTCCTCGAGGTGCCCCGCCTCGGTCCCAAGGCCTTCGAGCAGGCCGCCGGCTTCCTGCGGGTGAACGGCGGCGAGCAGCCCCTCGACGGAACCGGCGTGCACCCCGAGCACTATCCCGCCCTCGAGGCGTTCGCCGAGGGCCACGGGAAGACCGTCGCGGATCTCCTCGGCCCCGGCGCCGTCCTCGTACGCGACGCCGCCGAGCTCGAGGAGCAGCTCGGACGATGGGGCCGGGAAGAGGTCGTGCGTGAGCTCGAGAGCCAGGGGCGCGACCCCCGCGGATGCTTCCGTCCCTTCTCGTTCCGCGAGGACGTGCGGGACCTGAGCGACCTCAAGCCAGGCATGGTGTGTCCCGGCCTCGTCACCAACGTGGCGAGCTTCGGGGCATTCGTGGACCTGGGCGTCGGCCACGACGGTCTGGTGCACGTCTCTCAGCTCGGCCGCCCCGTCGCGAAGGATCCGCGGGAGGCCATCCAACCCGGCGAGCGCGTCGAGGCCCGCGTGATCAAGGTCGACCTGGAGAAGCGGCAGGTCTCCCTGAGCCTGAAGACCCCTCCTCCGGCGCGGCGACCGGCGACCCCGCGCCGTCCCCCCCGGCCGAGACCGAAGGTCCAGGCCGCGCCCGCGTCTCGACCCGCGGCGGGAGGGGATGGCGGCCGCCGGGGCCCGCGCAAGCCACCGCCGACCCCCGGACCCGGGCGGCGCCCCGCCCCGAAGCCGCCTCGTGACCGGAAGCCGGCCTTCAACAATCCCTTCGCCGTCCTGGCCGACCTCGAGCTTCGGAAGAAGGGGAAGCCCTAGCCGGGCAGGGGCTCCGGGCCCGTGGCGAGTCCCATCTGCCACAGGATGAACGCGTAGTCGAAGGCGATCTCGCGGAGCCGATCGTACCGGCCGGAGGAGCCCCCGTGGCCCGCGGCCATGTTGGTCTCGAGGAGGAGAGGGCGTCGGTCCGTCTTGAGGGTGCGCAGCCGGGCCACGTACTTGGCCGGCTCCCAGTACATGACCTGGCTGTCGTGGAAGGACGTGCGCACGAGCATGGCCGGATAGCCGCGGGCGGCCAGGTTGGAGTAGGGGCAGTAGCTCCGAATGTAGTCGTAGGCCTCCCTCTCCTTCGGGTTGCCCCACTCCTCGAACTCGCCGACGGTCAGGGGCAGCGACTCGTCCAGCATCGTGTTGACCACGTCCACGAACGGGACCTGGAGGAGCGCGGCCCGGAAGAGGTCGGGCCGCATGTTGGCGACCGCACCCACGAGGAGCCCCCCCGCGCTGCCGCCCTCGATCACGAGGCGCTCACGCGCCCCGTAGCCCTCGGCAACGAGGTGCTCGGCGGCGGCGATGAAGTCGGTGAAGGTATTCCTCTTCCGCATCATGCGCCCGGAGTCGTGCCACCTCTTGCCCAGGTCCCCCCCTCCGCGAACGTGGGCGAGGGCGAGCACCGCCCCGCGGTCCAGGAGGCTGAGGCGGTTCGACGAGAACGTCACCGGCAGGGGGAAGCCGTAGGAGCCGTAGCCATGGAGGTGCAGGGGGGCGGAGCCGTCCCGCGCGACGTCGCGACGCCGGACGATCGAGATCGGGACCCTCTCCCCGTCCTCCGCCGTCGCCCGGAGGCGCTCGGTGGTGTAGCGCGACGGGTCGTACCCCCCGAGGACCTCCTTCCGCTTCAGGAGGGTGGCGGCCCTCGTCTCCATGTCGTGATCGAACACCGAGGGAGGGGTCACGAGGGACTCGTACCCGTAGCGGTAGACGGTGGAGTCGAACTCCTCGTTCTCCGCCGGCCAGGCCGAGTAGGCGGGCTCGGGGAAGGAGACGCGGTGCCACCGTCCGCTGCGCAGGTCGATGACCCGGATGTGGGGCAGCCCGTCCTCCCGCTCGAAGACGACCGCGTGGTCGCGGAAGAGGTCGACTCCCTCCAGCATCACGTCCGGACGGTGCGGCAGGACCTCCTGCCAGCCCTCCCTTCCGGGGCGGACGATCGGGGCGCGGACCAGACGAAAGTTCCGCCCGGTGTCGTTGACCCGGAGATAGAAGTCGGGGCCGCGGTGATCGACCTCGTACTCCTGCTCGGGAACGCGGGAGGCCACGAGTCGCCAGTCGCCGTCGGGCTGCTCCGCGGGGAGGAACCGTGCCTCGGAGGTCGTGAGGCTCTCGATCTCGAGGAGAAGGTACGCGCCGCTCCGGGTCCGCTCGACACCCAGGTTGAAGGCGGCGTCCCCCTCCTCGTAGGCGAGGTCGTGGTGGGGGCGGCCGATCGGGTGGCGGTAGAGCCGGTGCAGCCGCTTCGTCGACTCCTCCTCCACCGTGTAGAAGAGCGTCCGGCCGTCGGCGGCCCAGGCCGCCGATCCCGTCCTCTCCGCCACCCGCTCGAGCCGCTCGCCGGTCCCGAGATCCTTGACGAAGAGCGTGTACTGCCTGAACCCGGTGGTGTCGGTGGAGTAGGCGAGGAGACGCCCGTCGTCGGACACCTCGTAGACCCCGAGGGCCATGAAGGCCTCGTCCCGCCCCAGCTCGTTGAGGTCGAGGGTCACCTCCTCCTCCGCCCCGGGACGGTCCCTCCGGCGGCAGTGGATCGGGTACTGGCGACCCTGGACGGTCCGCGAGTAGTAGAGCCACCCCCCCTTGCGCCAGGGCACGCCCTGGTCGGTCTCCTTGATGCGGGCCAGCATCTCCTCGTAGAGCTCCTCCCGGAGCGGCCCGAGGGGCTCGAGAACGGCGGCGGTGTAGCCGTTCTCCGCCTCCAGGTAGGCCTCGACCTCGGGGTTCGACCTGTCCCGCAGCCAGGCGTACTCGTCCACGCGGCGCTCGCCGTGGATCTCGCTCGTCCGCGGGATCCGCTTCGCCACGGGGGGCGGCGGCCCTCCGCGGGAAGGGAGGTCGGGGGGGGCAGCTGGGCTCATGGAGAGTCGAGGGCGGCCGCGTTGGTCTCGGCACGCAGAGACGAAAACGCCCGGGGCCTTCCGACCCCGGGCGCCCTTCGGTTCAGCGGCTCTTGAAAGAGTCCCCTACCCGATCTTCTGGACGTTTGCGGCGCGCGGACCCTTGGGGCTGTCGACGATCTCGAAGCTGACCCGGTCACCCTCGTTCAGGGTCCGGAAACCCTCGGCTTTGATCTCGGTGTGGTGGACGAAGACGTCCGGACCACCCTCGTGGGAGAGGAAACCGAAACCCTTGGACTCGTTGAACCACTTCACCGTTCCTTCGACCATGAACTACAGGCCTCCTTCGCCTCTGCCTGATGCCTCTGCCTACTGCCCGCCCATACAGCAAAGCCGCCCACCGTGGGCGGCTTGTCCGAACGAACGCCAGAGCGACGACCACCAGTGCGCGGCTGAAGCTAGCAGAGGCCGGATGCGTCGTCAAGACACCGACGTCTCATTCCCAACGTCACGCCTCCGTCACCCCCGACCCCCCGGGCCTACTTGTTGGCGAACCAGTCGGCGTCGATCTGCGCGTAGTGCGCCCACTTCTCCGGCAGCTCCTCGTTCGGGAAGATCGCCTGGACCGGGCACACGGGGACGCAGGCGCCGCAGTCGATGCAGGTCTCGGGGTCGATGTAGAGCTTGTTCTCCTTCTCGAACTCCGGCGCGTCCTTCTTGGGGTGGATGCAGTCGACGGGGCACACCTCCACGCAGGCGGTGTCCTTCGTGTCGACGCAGGGCTCGGCGATGGTGTAGGCCATGAACGGATCCTCCTTGTGGGCGAAGCTCCCGGGTCTCCGCCGGGCTCAAGGAATCGTAGCCCAAAAACGCCCGCCCGTTCTAGCCGGGGCCGGGCCGTCCTACTCCCGCGTCGCCTCGCCGTGGAGCTCGAGGAGTCGCTTCTCGGTCGGGCTGACGACGAGGCAGCGCCTCACCTCGGCCAGGGCCGCGCCCCGGTCCCCGGCGTCCAGCGCCCGGCGCGCCTTCGTCAGGCACTCCTCGATGAACAGCGCCTCCTCGGCGGCCTGGGCGAGGACGGTGGCTTCGCGGTTGGTGGGGTCGCGCTCGAGCACCACGCGGGCCTCGGCCAGGGCCTGGGCGTGGCGCCCCTCCTCCATCAGGCCGGCGGCCCGCGCGAGCCGTTCCTCGGGGCTCAGCACCGGCGAGGGCGTCGGCGGTGGAGTCGGCGGCGGGGTCGGGGGCGGGGTGGCCTCCGGCCTGGGCGAGGGCGTCGGCTCCGGTGTCGCGGGGGGGTGGCCGTCGGGGAGGGGGAGGGGCGGGCCGGGGATTGGCTGGGAGCCACGGATCCGGGCGTGGGCCCGGGGGTCGGATCCTGCCCCCACGGTCTCGCCCCCCCGGACCAGGCGAGCCACCCGGCGAACGCCAGAAGCCCCGCGGCGCCGGCGCCGAAGAGCCACGCGAGCCCGAGGGCCGCGCGGGATCGGGGAGGGGACGGGGCCGGTCGCCGGGGTGGGCGCCGCGCGGCCGGAGTGCCCCCGGCGCGGTTCGACGCCCTCCGCGGGGGTGCCGCGGGCGCGGTCGCCTCCGAGGTCCGGGCGGGGGAGGGCGTGGGCCGGACCAGGAGGGCCAGGTCGGCGGGGGCGGTGGGGTCGAACGAGCCCCCGAGGTCCCGCAGCGCGAGGGTGAGATCCGCCGCCATGCTCGGGGCGTCGGGATAGCGTTCCTCCTTCTCCCGGGCCAGGGCGCGCTCGATCACCTCCCGGAGCTTCCCCCACCGGGGTCCCGCGGGAACGAGCTCGAGCTTCACCTCCTCGTGGAGGATCTTGAAGACGACCGCCACCACGGTGTCGGCCTTGAAGGCCTTCTCCCCGGTGGCGAGCTCGTAGAGGATCAGACCGACCGAGAACAGGTCGCTCCGCCCGTCGACGTCCCCCCCCTGGACCTGCTCCGGAGACATGTAGTTGGGCGTGCCGACGATGGCGCCGGAGCCGGTGCTCTGGCCGTGACCAGCCAGACGGGCCACCCCGAAGTCCATGATCTTCGCCGGCCGGCCGACGGGCAGGAAGACGTTGGAGGGCTTGATGTCCCGGTGAACGACGCCATTCTCGTGGGCCCGCCCCAGCCCGGCGAGGACCTGGAGGACGATGGGCAGGGTGACCCGCGGGTCGGGGCGGAGGCCGTCGTCGAGGGCGCGCTGGAGATCGACGCCCTCGAGGAGCTCGAGGGCCATGTAGGGGGCTCCCTCGTGCTCGCCGAGCTCGTAGATCACGATGATGTTGGGATGCTGGATCCGGGCGACCGCCCGCGCCTCCTTCAGGAAGCGCCTCCGGGTCTCGTCATCGACCAGCCCGGCGGACATGACCTTCACGGCGACGTCCCGGTCGAGGGTGTCGTCGCGGCCCCGGTAGACCGTCCCCATCGCACCCTTGCCCAGCTCCCCCAGGATCAGGTAGCGGCCGATGCGGTGCGGGAGGCCCATCGCCCGAATGATATCCTCGCAGGCCGTGCGCGCGGTGGTGCAGAGGGTCTCGGAGGCTTCGGTCCGCGTCGACGGCGCCACGGTGGGGCAGATCGGGCCGGGGCTGGTGGTCCTCCTCGGTGTGGGACGCGAGGATGCCGAGAGGGACGCGGAGTACCTGGCGGACAAGGTCCTCAACCTGAGGGTCTTTCCCGACGGGGAAGGCCAGATGAACCGCTCGGTCGTCGACGTGGCCGGGGGGGTCCTGGTCGTCTCCCAGTTCACGCTTCTCGGCGACGTGCGCCGGGGCCGCCGACCCTCCTACACCGAGGCGGCGGCGCCGGAGGAGGCGGACCGGCTCTACGGGCTCTTCGTGGAGCACCTCCGTCCCTCGGGTCTCGAGGTGGCCACCGGCGTCTTCCGGGCGATGATGGACGTTTCCCTCGTCAACCAGGGGCCGGTCACGATCCTCCTCGACTCCCGGAAGCAGTTCTGAACCCGCGCCTCTCCTGCTACAGTTCGACCAGGAGCTTTCCCATGTCGTCTCGAGCCGTGACGAACTTCATGCGGCAGCAGGGCTTCGGCGAGGAGCCCGACGACGCTCGTCGGGCGCACTTCGACGGGCTCACGTTCCAGCCCCGGATCGTCTTCCCCACCGTCCTCCTCGCCATCTTCCTGCAGTCGGCGTGGCTCCACCTCGGGGTCTCGGCCGTCCTCTGGTGGAACACCCTGCTGCCCGCCCTCAACCCCTTCGAGCTGGCGTACAACCGCTGGATCGCCCGCCCCCGCCGCCGCGAGCCGCTCGTCCCCGCTCCCGGACCCCGCCGCATGGCCCAGGGCATGGCCGCCGCCTTCAACCTCGGAGCCGGCCTCGGCCTGCTCTCCGGACAGACCGTCTTCGCGTGGGCGATGGAGGCCTTCCTGGTCGCGGGCTTCTCGGCGCTCCTGTTCGGCCGCTTCTGCGTGGGGGCGTACGTCTATCACGTCCTCAAGGGGCGGATCGCCTTCGCGAACGCGACGCTCCCCTGGTCGAGAGGCTAGCGGAGCCTAGTCGTCCGCGGGCGTGTCGTCGGGCTTCCGGCGCCCCCCGGGCCGCCGCGCGCCGTCGGGCCAGCGGGGGCGCCGCTCCTGACCGTCCGGGAAGACGACCTTCCCGTGCAGGATGCAGCCCAGCATCCCGGGGACGCAATACGCCCCGTTCACCCGCTGGCAGAGGTCGTCGACCTCGTGCGGGCAGCCAAAGGACCCCATGGCCGGGATGCTAGCACGCAGGCCCTTGAAGCCCGCAGTCCAGCGCGGGCGAAGGACGGCGGAACAACGGAAGGGGTCAGATCCTGCATTGTGCATCGCGACGACCGAACGATGGCGCGACGCACAACGACAAGACCTGACCCCGTACCCCCCGTACCCGGGAACCCGTGCTACTTTGGGGTTTCGACATGCTGCGCTCCTCGCTCACCTTCACCCTGCTCCTCGCCGGGCTCGGCCCGGTACCCGCCACGTCCGCTCCCGGTCCGGACGGCTGGGAGGCGTTGTCGACGCCGGCGCACCCGTTCGAGGTCCGGGACCTCGCGGGCCGCGCCCTCCGCTCCGAGGATCTCGGGGGCCGGATCGTGGTCATCGACTTCTGGGCCACCTGGTGCGCTCCCTGCCTGCGTGAGCTGCCCGACCTCGCCGAGTACCACCAGCGTCTCGCGAGCCGGGAGGACGTGACGCTGCTGAGCTTCAACGTCACCGACGAGCGGGCGGACCTGGAGGCCTTCCTGGCCGAGCGGGACGTCGCGTTCCCCGTCTACCTCGGCGACGAGCTCATCGGGTCCTACGAGCTGGTGGCCTTTCCGACCAAGCTCGTGATCGACATGCGGGAGCCCGGGCCCGAGGGCGCTGGGGTCGTGCGCTTCCGCCGCGAGGGCTACACGCCGGCGGCGAGCATCGAGGCCCGGGTCGAGGAGCTGATCGCCTCCGCCCCCTGAGGCCTATCCCTCGGCCTCGCCCGCCTCCTCGAGCCGCTTCACGACCACGGCCGTGGCGTCGTCGTCCCACGGCCGATCGCCGCCGTGGGTCTGCGCCTCCTCGTAGAGCCGGTCGAGGATCTGCTGGGCGCCGCCGCCGCGGTTGTCGAGCACGACCTGACGGAGGCGCCTGGCCCCGAAGAACTCCCCCGAGGCGTCCGGGCGCTCCAGGATCCCGTCCGTGCACATGACCAGGACCTCACCCGGACGGATCCGGGCGAAGCCGCGCCGGAACCGCACCTCGGGAAGCGGCCCCACGACCGTCCCCCCGACGCTCAGCTCCTGATCGGCGGGCAGGCCGGGCTTCGGCTCGCGGAAGAACAGGATCGGTGGCGGGTGTCCGGCGTTGACGTAGACCAGGTTCCCGTCCGCCTCGAGCTCCGCGTAGAAGACGCTCACGAAGCGGCTCGAGAGGCGGGAGCGATGGATCACGCGGTTGAGCTTGGCGAAGACGTGGACGATCTTGAGCTCCTTCTCGATGCCCATCCGCAGGCCGGTCACGACGTCTCGCACGACGAGGGCGGCGGGGAGACCGTGGCCGCTGGCGTCGCCGATCGCGATGCCGAGGGAGTCGTTTCCGAGGTCGTGGAAGTCGTAGAAGTCCCCGCCCACCTCCTCCGCCGCCACCGAACGGCAGGCCACCTCGTACCCCGGGTAGACGGGAGCCTCGTCGGCGAGGAGGCTCCGCTGGATCTCCTCCGCTTCCCGGAACGAGCCCCGCACCCGCGCGTCCACCAGCCGCGCGTCGAGCGCGGCGCGGACGGTGTTGAGGGCGAAGTCCAGCTCCTCCATCTCCCACCCGTCCACCAGGACGAAGAGGAGGCAGAAGCGCTGCGGTCGCTGGCCGACCACGAGGCCGGCGGAGGGGGCGCGGGGCAGGAGCCCGAGCTGGCGCGGGGCCCCGGCGGTGTCGGGGTCCTTGAAGATGTAGACCCGGTGCTCGATGATCTCCGCGAGCGGGTCCTGGGAGGGGTCGAGCACCTCGGCCGCCGAGTCGACGGCTTCGCCCACTGCCTTGACGAGGGTGAAGCCGTCGCGGCGCTCGACGTAGAGGAGCCCCGTCGACAGGTGGAGGTCCTCGCCCAGGCCGGCAAAGGCCTCCTCCAGAAAGGCCTCGAGCATCTTCGGCTGGGTGCGGCGGGGCGGAAGCTCCCCGAAGAGCTTGTCCAGGCGACGGTAGAGGCGCTTGGCGGTGTCCATTCGAGGTCGACCCGCGGGCGCCCGGCCGGGCGCCCGAAACAGATCATCCTAGCATCCGGACCCGGGTCGCCCCGTCGAGGCCGCGGCGCGGTCCATCTCCCGGCCGATCAGCTCGACGACCTCGTAGACCGCGCGGTTGGGCGGCCGCGCGGCCAGGCGCTCGCGGATCCGCGCGCGGCCGGCGGGGTCGCGGTGCAGCTCCGCCACCGCGCCCGGGATCTCCCGCCAGTGCCCCACCACGCGCCCCAGGCCGTGGGCGGCCACGTAGTCGGTGTTGAACCGCTCCTGCGGGATCGTGTGCCGGTTGCGGATGACCACCACCGGCACCCGCTGCTGGACCGCCTCCGCCAGCGAGCCCGGTCCGGGCTTGGTCACGAGCACGTCGCTCGCCGCCATCAGCTCGGCCACGCGATCGGTGAACCCGAGGGCGCGCAGCCGCCCCCCCGAGAGCGCGTCGAGAGGCGCGAGGCGCGCGAGCAGCCCGGGGTTGTCTCCGCAGATGGCGACGACCTTCCAGTCCCGGTGGCCCTGGAGAAGCTGCTCGGCCAGCGGCGCCATCTCCGGCGAGCCCTTGCCCCCGAAGAGCAGGGTCACCGCCAGGTCCCCGGGGCCGAGCCCCATCTCCGCGCGCGCGCGATCGCGCACCTCGGGACCGCTGCCGCGGTAGAAGCTGGGGTGCAGCACCATGCCCGAGACGCGCGAGATCCGCTCGTCCGGCAGACCCAGGGCGAGCGCCTGCTCGCGCGCCTCGTCCGTGCCCACGACGACGCGGTCGATCCCGGGCTCGATCCAGAACCGCGGGGGAAAGTCGGCGAGGTCGGTGAGGACGACGATCAGCGGCACCCCGGGGCAGGCGGCTGCGATGGCGTCGCGCATCACGCCGTTGAAGTTGGGCATCACGGAGACGACCGCCCCCGGCCGGGGCTGGGCCCGCAGCCACTGCGTGAGCGTGCGCACGAGGGCGGGGCGCCGCACCCGGATGGCCCCGTGCATGACACGGAGGAGCGGCACCAACAAAACGTTCCAGTGGCGGCGGAGGATGAGGTTGTAGGCGTCCTCGAGCGAGATCCCGGTCAGGCGCTTCAGCAGGTCCAGGGGGAGGAGGATCTGCTGGAAGCTCTCCACGCGGAACGTCCAGGGCGTCTCCTTCTCCTCGCCCGCGGCCACGAGGGCCCGCGCCGCCGAGCGGTGCCCCCCCCCGGCGTCGATCGTGAAGAGGAGCGCCCGACGCCCAACCTCGTTCATCACCCTCCTTCTTCGCCGCCGGGTGCGACGGTGCCGTGACGGCGGTGAGCCGTCGCGTGACGAAACGGTGCGCTCGGGGTCACGCCGGGGTCACCGGATGTTTCGCTGCGTTTCATTCTCGCGCAATCCCGCTCGCCTTCAATGGGCACGTGCTCGAGAAGCACTCGAGGTGGGAGGACCCATGATCGCGAGGATGCAGGGATGATGCGCTGCGACCTTCATGTCCACTCCTGGCACTCGGGCCGGGCCGACCTCCCCGTCCTCGGGCTGATCGGGAGGGAATGCTACTCCGATCCGTCGGACGTCTACGAGCAGGCCGTGCGGCGTGGCATGGACCTGGTCACCCTCACCGACCACGACGGGATCGAGGGCGCGCTCCGGCTCACCCACCGGCCCAACACCTTCGTCAGCGAGGAGGTGACGGTTCTCCTTCCCGGGGACCGGCAGCTCCACGTCAACGTCTTCGACATCACCGAGGCCCAGCACACGGCCATCCAGCGGCGCCGCCGGGACGCGGAGGGCCTCTTCGCCTACCTGGCGGAGGAGCGCGTCCCGGCCTCGGTCAACCACCTCTTCTCGGCGCTGACCGGTGCGCGCCGGCTCGCCGACCTCCGCCTGCCGCTCGGGCGCCTGCCGTTGATCGAGACCCTCAACGGCTCGATGCCCCGCGGGCACAACGAGTCGGCCCGCCGCGTGGGCCGGGGCGCGGGGATGGCCGGCGTCGGGGGCAGCGACGCCCACTCCCTGGCCCACGTGGCCCGGGCCTGGACCACGGTGGTCGGGGCGCGGAACAGGGCGGAGTTCCTGGACGGTCTGCGACAGGGGCTGACCCTGCCCGCGGGCCGGTCGGGCACCTACGCGCGCCTGACCAGCGAGGTGGTCCGCATCTTCGCCGCGGGCTACGCCGAGATTGCCCGGGGGCTCTTCACCGGCGCGGCGCCCGCGCTGCGGATCGCGGCGGGCGCGGCGCTCGCGCCCTTCCTCCCCCTGATCCCGCTCTTCACCCTCGGGGTCTACGCGCACGAGGACCGGTTCGGGTCCAGCCACTTCCGAGCCTTCCAGCGCACGTTCGGCTGGCCGGTCTCGGCGTTCTCCCCCCCGTCGCGGCCGCAAACGACACCCTCCGCTCTCTACGAAGCGGAGGCCGCATGACCGTCCTCTCCTACGTGATCACCTCCGACGACCGTGTCACCGGTCGCCTCGTGAGCGGGCGCCCGCCCCGCTGGGTGCGGTACTGGATGCTGTGGGCCACCCGGCTCGGGGACGGTTGGTTGTGGCTCGGGACCGCGATCTTGCTCGCCGCCAGCGGTGGCCGCGGGCTGCGGGTCCTCGCCGGAGGGGCGGTCGCGGCGGGCCTCGCCAACATCCTGCTCGTCCTGACCAAGAGCCGGGTCCATCGAGCGCGACCCTGTGAGCGCGTGCGCCCCGCCCACTTCGACGTGGACCCGCTGACCTGGTTCCCCTCCGACAGGTTCTCGTTTCCCTCCGGCCACGCCCTCAACGCCTTCGCCATCGGCTCGGTGATCGCCCTGGCCTTTCCCCTCCTCGCGGTGCCGGTGCTGATCCTCGCCGTGAGCGTCGCCGCCTCGCGGGTCGTTCTCGGCCTGCACTGGTTGAGCGACGTCCTGGCGGGGGCCCTCGCCGGGGGCCTCATCGGCATCTCGGTCTGGTTGGCGCTCCTCCACTGAGAGGCGCCGCCGCCGCCCGCCGACGTCTCTAGACGCCGGGGCGTTGTCGCGGGCTTGTCTCAGGCGCGACGCCGCACCATCACACCCAGCCCATAGAGTCCTCCTGTCGGGGCTCCAGCCGCGCGTGGGCCCCATCTTCCGGAGGACTTCATGCGACGATTCCTGCCTGCCCTCTTCGTCTGCGCGAGCGGTCTGGGTCTCCTGCCGGGGGCCGCGGCCGCGGCCCGGAACGGGGGCGCGGTGACCGGGATGGTCACCGACTCCCGGATCGGCACCGCCCTGCCCGGGGCCCAGGTCCGCCTGGTCGGCACCGGGCTCACCGCCATCACCGGCTCCCGTGGCTTCTACCGCATCGCCAACGTGGCCCCGGGCGACTACGAGGTCGAGGCGTCCTACCTCGGGTTCGACACCGCCACCACGAAGGTGACCGTCGTGTCCGGGGAGGCCGCCACCGCCGACCTCCAGCTGCCCCTGAGCGGCTTCGAGGATCAGGTCACGGTGACCGCCCCCCTGCTCCAGGGCCAGGCCAAGGCCCTCAACCAGCAGCAGAACGCCCCCAACATCAAGAACGTGGTCTCCGGCGACCAGATCGGCGACTGCGTCCGTCGGACGGGGTGATCTTCGCCATCGTCAGCCGCAAGGAGGGACCCGAGCGCGGCTACCTGTGGCAGTACCGCCTGAAGGACGACGGCGAAGGCCGGGTCGAGGCGGTGAAGGTCCGGAAGCTCGGGCTCTCGGCTCCGGGGGCGGAGATCGAGGCGGTCGTCGTCGACGACGCCCTAGGTTGCGTCTTCTATGCGGAGGAGGCACGCGGCCTCCACGAGTGGCACGCCGACCCGGATCAGCCCGAGGCGGACCGGGAGCTCGCCTTCTTCGGCACCGAAGGGTTCCGCGGCGACCGCGAGGGGCTCGCCCTCTACGCGCGGCCGGACGGAACCGGCTACCTCCTGGCCACGGACCAGATCCCGGGGGGCAGTCGCTACCTCGTATTCGAGCGCCGCGGGCCCGAGGGCCGGCCCCACGAGCACGCGCTGGTCACGGTGCTGGAGGGAGGGGCGGACGACACCGACGGTCTGGACGCGACCTCTGTCCCCCCGGCGTCGGCCTTCCCCGAAGGGCTGCTGGTCGCGATGAACAGCCGCGGCCGGAACCTGCTGCTCTACGACTGGCGCGCGCTGAAACTCCCCTGAGAGGGGATCTCCCCTGCAACGTCCTCGACTACGCGCTCCTCGGGGCCCGCGTCGTGGCGGTCGACGTCCACCCCCGGCAGAACCTCCTCCTCGAGCTCAAGCGGGCGGGGATCCGCGCCCTCGACTTCGAGTCCTTCTTCAGCCTGTTCGGGCTGCGCGAGGCCGCCCACGCCCGGGACATCTACGACCGGACGCCGACGTCGACTGGGCGCGCCGGGGCGGGCGTCGGCCAGGCTCACCGCCGGCGACTGGCCCGTATCGATCGCGTCACCGTCGATCGTCTGTCAGTCGCACTGTGCGACCATCCGCACCTCGCCCAGCAGTCGCACGTGCGCCACGGACTTCAGCATCGGCCAGTCCTTGTCGCGCTGGGTCTTCTTGGCCTGGACCAGGTCGGCCAGCCCCATCACCTCGCAGCGCGTCCCGTCCGGCAGCGTGAGCGAGGTGCGCCGGGCCCACAGTCTCGAGAAGGGAGCGACGCCTCGCATTCTGGTCATGATGTCGATGCGCATGCCCGAGGCTTCCGGATGCTGACAGCGGAAGTGGACGGCGTGTCCACGCCGCAGGTACCTCGCCTCGAATGCGGGGACCGCGACCACCTCGGCCCGCAGGTCGTCGAGGGCCTGCTGCAGCCGAGCGAGGTTCGCCGGGCTGGCCAGGATCGCGAGGTCGGTGTCCCGGCTAAACTCGGCCGCGCCGTACAACACGCACGCCTGTCCTCCCATGAGGAGCGCGCGCACCCGCCTGGCTTCGATCGAAGAAAGGACTCTGCGTATCGGGTTCGGGATCAAGCGATCCTCCGAGAGCGAGGAAGGCCCGCCACAGCTTCGCGCTCTCCGCGAAACGCTGCTGGGGCGTCAGCCGATACCACTCGGCCCATTCGTGGCCCGCTACTTCTTCGGCGCGTATCACTTGACCACGGTAGCCCGTCGAGGGAGCCCCGGCAAGCCCTGGTGCAGGCCCCAGGGACAGGAAGCCGTGGGCGAGCGCGTGGTCGCCTCCGTGTCATCAACCCTTGATCGTCACCATCGGCACCAGCCGGGCCACCTTGCGGGCGAGCCCCGCCCGCTCGGTCGCGTCCACCACCGCGGAGACGTCCTTGTAGGCGTCCGGGGCCTCCTCGGCGACCCCCCGCAGCGAGGGGCTCCGGACGAGGATGCCTCGTCGCTCGAGCTCCTCGACCACCTGGCGGCCCTGCCATCTCTTGCGCGCCTGCGTCCGGCTCATTCCTCGACCGGCCCCGTGGCAGGCCGACCCGAAGCTTCTCTCCATTCCCTCCTCCGTCCCGGCCAGGACGTAGCTGCACGTGCCCATGGTGCCGCCGATCAGCACCGGCTGGCCGGCCGCGCGCAGCGCGCCCGGCAGGGCGGGGTGCCCCGGGCCCCAGGCCCGGGTCGCGCCCTTGCGGTGGACGAAGACCTCTCGGGGGCGGCCGTCCACCCGGTGGGTCTCGGCCTTGCAGGTGTTGTGGGACACGTCGTAGAGGAGGGTGAGGTCGGCGTCGGGCAGGACCTCCGAGAACACCTCGCGCGTGAGGTGGGTGAGGACCTGGCGGTTGGCCAGGGCCACGTTGATGGCGGCCCGCATCGCCCCCAGGTAGCGCTCGCCCTCCGGCGAGCGGAGTGGGGCGCAGGCGAGCTCCCGGTCGGGCAGCCGGATCCCGTGGCGTCGGCCCGCCCCCAGCATCTCCTTCAGGGCCTCGGTCCCGATCTGGTGCCCGAGGCCGCGGGAGCCGCAGTGGATGCTCACCACCACGTCGTCCTTCGCGAGCCCGAAGGCCCGGGCCGCCTCCGCGTCGTGGACCTCGGCCACCGCCTGGACCTCCAGGTAGTGGTTCCCCGACCCGAGGGTGCCCACCTCGTCCCGCATGCGGGTCTTCGCCCGCTCCGAGACGTGGTCGGGACGGGCGCCGCGCATCCGGCCCCCCTCCTCGATGCGGTCGAGGTCGGCCCTCTCGCCCCACCCGCGCTCGACCGCCCACGCCGCGCCGCCCTCCAGCATGCGGTCCATCTCCGCCGGCTTCAGCCGGATTCTCCCGCGGCTGCCGACCCCGGCCGGGATGGCCCGGAACAGCGCGTCGGCGAGGGTCTTCTTCTTCTCCTCGACCTGCTCGCGCCGCAGCCGGGTGCGCAGGCACCGGACCCCGCAGGAGATGTCGAAGCCCACCCCTCCCGCGGAAACGACGCCCTCGTCGGGATCGAAGGCCGCGACGCCCCCGACCGCGAAGCCGTACCCCCAGTGGGCGTCCGGCATTGCCAGCGACGCCGCCACGATGCCCGGGAGGGTGGCCACGTTCGACACCTGCTCGTAGACCTTGTGGTCCATGGCCCGGACGAGCTCCTCGGTCGCGAAGAGCACCCCCGGCACCCGCATCTCCCCGTGGGGCTCGATGACCCACTCGTCTTCCGATCGGCGCTTCAGGAGCGACAGGTCCATTCCCGCCTCCTCGCGAGTCAGACGTCCACGACGCACTCCGCCACCCACGACCCGTCCGCCTCGCGGGCGACCCGGAGGCCGGTCCAGGTCGCCCCCTTGACCTCCACCGCCGGCTGGTGACGCGCGACGTCCACCGGCTCTCCGAAGGCTCGGGCGGTGAGCCCTCCCTCCTCGAGCGTCACCTCGTACCGTGCGAAGAGGAGACGGCGGGTGGCCATCTCGAAGACGACGGCGTTGAGCCAGTCGAAGAGCAGATCTTCCGGGTCTCCCGGGTCACAGCGGATCGTGATCGACGTGTCCTCCCGGACCGCGCCCGGGTCGGTCACGACGGCGGTGAGCGCCCGCGCCGCCCCGGCGAGGGCCTCGGCCAGCGTGTCGCCTCGTCCCCTCACGCCGACGTCGGCGTCGTGGGAGAAGTGCTCGAAGCGGGGTGGGGCGGGCTCGGACACGCGTCCGCCTAGCCGGAGTCGGCGGGCATCGTCTCCCAGAGGGACACGAAGCCCACCTCCTCCACGATGCGTTGCCCCTCGTCGCTGAAGACGAAGTCGACGAAGCGCCGGGGCCAGCCGCGCGGCGGGCGCACCGCGTGGAGGTAGAGGTAGCGCGCCAGGAGGTAGGAGCCGTTCCGGACGTTGGCCGGAGTCGGGGGCCGGCCCCCCACCGCGCAGTGCACGAGGTCGGGGGCGAAGGCCAGCCCGCCGTAGCCCACTGCATCCGCGTCGTGCCGGACGGCGTCGACGACGGCGGCGGTCGTGGGCAGGATGGTGGCCTCGACCGCGTAGTCCTCCTCGTCGAGGACCAGCTCGCGGAACAGCTGGTGGGTCCCCGAGTTCGGGGGGCGGCGCAGGATGTGGACGCGCGCGTCCCGGCCCCCCACCTCGTTCCAGCTCACGATGCGTCCGGCGAAGAGCCCCTTGAGCCGCGGCAGGTCGAGGTCGCGCACGGGGTTGGCGGGGTTGAGGAAGACCGACACACCGTCCCGGGCGCAGCGGAAGCTGACCCCCAGGGAGGCGTGCTTCTCGTTCAGCCGCTGAACCTCCGAGGGCAGGAGGGGCCGGGAGCCGGTGGCGAGGTCGGCCCGCCCGTCGACGAGCGCGACCACCCCCGCCCCGGTGCCGCCGCCCTCCACGTGGACCACGATCCCGGGGTTGAGGCGCATGAAGGCCTCGGCCCAGCGCCGAGCGAGGGTGAGCATCGTGTCCGAGCCGGTGACCCGCACGAAGCGGGGCTCCGGGACCCGGGTGGGACCGCAGGCGACGAGGACGCCCGCCGCCATGGCCAGGACCGCGACGCGCGGGAGCAGCCCCGCTCCCCTCGGCCGGGGTCCTCGGGGCATGGCTCAGCGCCCCTCCGCCCGGGTCCGCAGCTGGGCCAGGGCCTCGGGTTGGCCGGGGTGCCAGCGCGGCGGCTCGGGATCGTTCGCGATCTCCCAGACGAGGTCGGCCAGCAGATCCACGTGCTGCCGGCTCGCCTCGAAGTTCAGCGGCTGGGCGAGGTCGTCCGAGGGCTGGTGGTACCGCGTGCGTCCCCACTCCGCGAAGCGCGCCAGGGCCTCCTCCGGGGTGTGGCGGGACCAGCGGAGCCCCTCGTTGACCAGCAGCGCGGGGACCCCCACCTCGGCGAACGCCGCCTGGTCCGAGAAGTTGAAGGGCTCGGCTCGGGCCAGGGGCGGGATCTCGGACACCTCCAGCCCCCGCCGGGCCGCCACCCGTACGAGCGTCTCGCCCAGCGTCGACTTCTCCGCCCCGATCCCGACCACGTCGGCGAAGGTGTCGACGTGGGCCAGCCCGTCCACGTTCACGTTGGCCACGGTGCGGTGCACCGGCACCAGGGGGTGGTCGAGGTAGTAGAGCGAGCCCAGGAGCCCCTCCTCCTCCGCGGTCGGGAACAGGAAGACGACCGACCGCGCCGGCGGCTCGGGACGTGCGGCCAGGACCCGGGCGATCTCGAGGACCCCCGCCACCCCGAGGGCGTTGTCGACCACGCCGTTGTAGATCCGGTCACCCTCGACCGGCGGACCGACGCCGAGGTGGTCGTAGTGCGCGGAGACGAGGACGTAGGTGTGGGCGAGCTTCGGGTCCCCGCCGGGGAGCAGGGCCACGACGCTGCGGCCGAAGAAGTCGCGCTCGCGAAACTCCCCGCGGAAGCGGACCCGGGCCGCGAGAGGGAAGCTCCGCAGGGTGTGGTCCCGCTCCATCCGGTGGACCGCGTCCAGGTCCCATCTCGCGTCGCAGAACAGCACCGCCGTCGCCGTCGGATGGATTCGGGCGCTCAGGTGTCGCGGCAGGGAGTAGGCCAGGCTGAGGTGCTCGAAGGCGTACTCGCGCCGCAGGCGGACCCAGTCGCGCTCGGGCTCGAGAGCGGACGCCACGAGCAGGCTGCCCCGGGCGCCCCGGCTGAGCGCGATGCGCTGCTTGGCCTCGGCCGTCGCGTACACCGTGGGTTGCGTCCCCGCGAAGTAGTCCGCACGGTCGGACTCCGGCTCTCCCTCGAGGACGACGACGACCTTTCCCCCGACGTCCAGATCCTGGTAGTCGTTGTAGTCGAACTCGGGGGCCACGATCCCGTATCCCGCGAACACGAGGGGCACGTCCCGCGGGATGAGGGTCTGCACGCCTCCCGTGAGCAGCAGGTAGTCCTCACCCAGGCGCAGGGGGCCGGTCTGGCATCCCGAGGTGACGGTCAACTCCGTGCGGTCGGTCGGGGTCGTGCCGTGCAGCGGGACGTCCTGGAACCAGCCGCCGCGGCGACCCAGGGGTCTCAGGCCCGCCCTCTCCAGCTCAACCGCGATATAGCGCGCCGCGGCCTCCGCCCCCGGCGTCCCCGGGGCGCGGCCCTCCTGGGCGTCGTCCCCCAGGAAGAAGGTGTGCCTCCGGAGCGCCTCGAGAGAGACCGCCTCCCCGCCGATGGGTGCGGCCACGGTGGTGGCGCCGACCCAGACGAGGATCGAGAGGATGAGCCGGAGGCCCCCCTGCCTCTTCGAGACAGCTGGTGGACTGGAGATCATGCCGGGTTTCGGGACCGCCCTGGGGTCGATTCTACTCTTCCCTATCTGTTCGCGAGACATTCGGCGCCAAGCCCGCTTGGGGGTCGTCGCCTCACGTAGCCCGTCACGGTCTTTACCCCGCCGATACCCAGCCGTCACGCCCCCGTCATCTCGTCGCCATAGCTTGAGAAGCGGTTTGAGGTGTGGTCACAAAGTCTGCCGCCATCACCCCTCTGGCACGAGGCCGTCACACGCCGGTCACGGTCCCTGCCTAGTCTCAAGGCTCGCTCGTTCGAGACCGTCGCTGCCCATCCGTCGCGGGGATCAGCTCAGGTGCGCTCCCGAACGGGACATGCGGAACGGCTCCCACGAGCCGCTCCCGGACAGGTGAACATGAAACCGTACCGATTCGTTGCTGCAGCGCTTCCGTTGGTCGTTCTTCTTCTTTGCTCCTCCGCGCAGGCGCAGGAGTCCGGGCGCATCAAGGGCCGGGTCCTGGACGAGTACAACGCCGTCACCCTTCCCGGCGCCCCCGTCGAGGTGGTGGGGACGGACACCGAGGTCTACACCGACATGGACGGCGTGTTCGACATCACCCTGCCCCCCGGGACATACGACATCAAGGTGACCTTCTCCGGCTACGCCGAGAGCGTCATCAAGGGCGTCGTGGTGAGAGCGGGCGAGACGACCGACCTGGCGGTGGCTCTCTCCATCGGCACCGTCGAGCTGGCCGAGGAGATCACCGTCACCGCGGAGGCGGGACCGCTGGCCACGAGCCGGGCCGCCTCGCTGCTCGAGCGCAAGCGGTCGGGTGCGGTGTCCGACGGGATGGCCCGCGAGGAGATGAGGGCGAACGCCGACTCCGACGCCTCCGACGCCATGTCGCGCGTCACCGGGGTGTCCGTGGTGGGCGGCCAGTACGTCTACGTCCGGGGCCTGGGCGAGCGCTACAGCAACACCACGCTCAACGGGTCCGTCCTGCCCACGACCGAGCCCGACAAGCGGGTCGTGCCCCTGGATCTCTTTCCCACCGCGCTCCTGGAGAGCGTCAAGGTGACGAAGTCGTACCTCCCGGACAAGCCCGCAGAGTTCTCGGGGGGCCTCCTGGAGATCGAGCCCATCAACTTCCCGGACGGACCGGTGTTCTCGATCTCCGGCAGCGCCGGCTTCAACTCCAACACCACCGGCAAGGATGGCCTGAGCTACCCGGGAGGGGGCCTGGACTGGCTCGGCTACGACGACGGCCGACGGGCCCTGCCCTCCCTCATCCCCGGCCAGAAGGTGGTTCCGGCGACCCGCTTCGGGAGCGGGTTCACCCAGGATGAGCTGCAGGCCTTCGGGCGCTCCTTCGACAACATCTGGGAGCCCCGCGAGACGACGGGCAAGCCCGACTCGAGCTTCTCCATCCTGGCCGGCAACAGCTGGGACAAGTTCGGCGCGGTGGGCAGCGTCACCTACAACTACAAGAACCGCTTCCGGTCCGAGCGGCAGCAGTACTACATCGTCGGCCCCGAGGCCGACAGCCTCATCCCCACCAACAACTACGACTTCCGCTACTCCACCTACCGGGCCACGCTCGGTGCGGTCGGGAACCTCTCGTACCGCTTCTCCGGCAGCCACCGCCTGGCCTGGGAGAACTTCTACACCAACAGCGGCCAGGACGAGGCCCGGACCTTCACCGGCTTCAACATCGACAAGGGCACCGACCTCGAGAACGCCCGCCTCTACTGGATCCAGGAGACGGTTCTCTCGAGCAAGCTCTCGGGCGAGCACTTCTTCCCGACCCTCTCCAACAGCAAGGTCGACTGGCGGCTCACCTACTCGCGGGCCAGGCGCGACGAGCCCGACCTGCGCGAGAACCTCTACGAGTTCCGCAGCTCCCTGGGTGAGTTCGAGTGGTCGAACGAGTCCCAGAGCGGCCTCCGGATGTTCAACGACCTGACCGACAACGTCTACGACGGGGCGGTGGACTGGACGCTGCTGTTCTCCGGGAGCGGGCGCTCCACCCTGCTCAAGGTCGGGGGCGAGTACACGCACCGCACCCGGGACTTCCTCTCCCGTCGCCTCCGCTTCAAGCCCACCCGGTCCCGTCCCGCGGATCTCACCCAGCCCCCGGAGGTGATCTTCCAGGCGGAGAACATCGGGCAGCTCGGCGACTTCCAGCTCGAGGAGGACACCCGACCCACCGACCGCTACGACGCCACTCACGACATCTACGCCGGCTACGCGATGGTCGACCTCCCGGTCACCCGGCGTCTCCGGTTCGTGGGCGGCGCCCGCGTGGAGAGCTCGCAGCAGGAGGTCGTCACCACCGACCCCTTCGATCCGACGATCGGGGTGGTGCCGGCCAGCCTGGACAACACCGACGTCCTCCCGGGCGTGAACCTGGTCTACCAGCTCACCCCGGACCAGAACCTGCGGGCCGCCTTCAGCCAGACCGTCAACCGGCCCGAGTTCCGGGAGCTGGCGCCCTTCGAGTTCACCGACATCGTGGGCGGCCGGGCCGTGGTGGGGAACCCCGACCTGCGTCGCGCCAAGATCATGAACGCCGACCTGCGCTGGGAGTGGTTCCCGGCCGGCGGCGCCGGCGACGGCGAGGTCGTCGCGGTCAGCGCCTTCTGGAAGGACTTCACGGATCCCATCGAGAGGGTGGTCGAGGCCACCGCCCAGTTCCGGAACTCGTACCAGAACGCCAAGGGTGCCCGCAACGTGGGATTCGAGGTCGAGGGCCGGAAGTCCTTCGGGCCCTTCGTCCTCCTCGGCTTCAACTACACCTTCACCGACTCCGAGATCGATCTCGAGCGCGGCACCGCCCAGATCCAGACCAACCTCAACCGTCCCCTGGCCGGCCAGTCGCCTCACGTGGCGAACGGAATGGTGGAGGTCCGCAACCGGGCCCGTGACCTGTCCGGCCGCGTCCTGGTGAACTACTACGACGACCGCATCTCCGACGTCGGCGTCTTCGGGACCCCCGATATCCTCGAGCAGGCGCGGACGACGCTCGACGTCGTGGTGTCCAAGTCCTTCGGGACCTTCGCCCTGCGCCTGACCGGGACCAACCTGACCGACTCGGAGTGGCTGTTCACCCAGGGCGGTCAGCCACTGAGAGTCTTCAAGGAGGGCCGCACCATCGGTCTGAGCGTTTCGTACGCGCGGTGAGCCGCCAGGCAGCCGCAGATCAGTAGGACCACACGGTAGAGACAAAGCTAGAGATAGCCGAAAGGGGAAACGTCACTCATGCAGTGGAAAGTCAAGACCGTCCTTCCTGTTCTCCTGATCGGGGGCCTGACCCTGGCGGGTTGCAGCGACGACGACAGCACCAGCGGGCCGACGACTCCGGACGAGGGCGGGGTCGTCACCGTCAACGGTGAGATCACCAGCGACACGACCTGGACCGCGAACAACGAGTACCTGATCCAGGGGGCGCTCTTCGTCCGCTCCGGGGCCACCCTGACCATCCAGGCGGGCACCACGATATTCGGCGACCAGGCCACCACCGGGACGCTGGTGATCGCCCGCGGTGGTCGTCTCGTCGCCCAGGGCACGGCCAGCGCCCCCATCGTCTTCACCAGCAGCGCCGCCGTGGGCTCCCGGGCCCGGGGCCAGTGGGGGGGCCTCATCCTCAACGGCTACGCCCCCCTGAACATCCCCGGCGGTGAGGCGCAGGGCGAGGGCGGCACCGGCACGTACGGCGGCAACGACCCCAGCGACTCGAGCGGGATCCTCCGGTACGTCCGCGTGGAGTTCGCGGGGATCGAGTTCAGCCCCGACAACGAGCTGAACGGGATCGCCTTCCAGGGCACCGGCGCGGGCACGGCCTGCGACCACCTCCAGGTGAAGTTCAACCAGGACGACGGCTTCGAGTTCTTCGGGGGCACGACCTCCTGCAAGTACCTGGTGTCGAGCGCCAACGCCGACGACTCCTTCGACTGGACCGACGGCTGGAGGGGCCGGGGCCAGTTCTGGATCGCCCAGCAGCGCGGCGACGAGGCCGACAACGGCTTCGAGTGCGACAACAACGCGGAGAACCGCGACGCCGAGCCCCGCTCCGCTCCGCGCATCTACAACGTGACCCTGATCGGCGACCCCGACACCAACGAGGGGACGGCGAGCGACGTGGGCATGGTGCTCCGCGAGGGGACCGGCGGTGAGTTCCGGAACTTCATCGTGATGGGCTTCAAGGAGTACGGTGTCGACGTGCGCGACCGCTCCCAGGAGCTGGTGAACAACGGGCTGAGCATGGCCAACTCGATCACCTGGCAGAACGCGCAGGGTGACTACAACGGTGAGGGCGGCCGCTGGCTGAACGACCCGACCAACGTCCGCGTGAACCCCGAGCTCGGGTCCCCCTACAACACGACGGCCCCGGACTTCATGCCCGCGGCCGGCAGCCCGGCGCGCAACGGCTCGGTTCCGGTGGCCACGCCGCCGAGCGGAGACTTCTTCGAGGCGGCCAACTTCATCGGTGCCATGGGCGGCACGGACTGGACCGACGGCTGGACGGACTTCACGCCCAACTAGTAGCCGAAGGAGCTGTATGAGCCCGAGCAGGTGCTCGGAGAGCGCGACCGGGCCCGGCGGAAGCCGGGCCCGGCTCGCCCTCCTGGCGGTCGTCTTCCTCGTCGCGGCGGCCTGCGGCCCCCCCCGCGAGCGCTTCCAGGGGATGCGCAGCTCTGCCGAAGGCCTCGCCGAGGAGTTCCTGAGGGGCCTCGAAGCAGAGGACCGGCCCCGGTTGGAGGACCTGGCTCTGTCGGAGCAGGAGTTCCAGCTCGAGGTCTTCCCGGAGATGCCCGCCTACGGCAACGTCCCGCCGGACTTCGCCTGGAGCCAGCTCGAGATCCGGAGCCTCCACGGTCTGTCCACGGTTCTCACCAGCCAGGGTGGGCGCCGCTGGGACCTCGAGGAGATGGTCTTCCGGGGCGGTCAGACGGCCTATCAGACGTTCACTGTCCACCGCGAGCCGATGCTGCGGCTTCGCGATCGCCGAACCGGGGAGAGGAGGGAGATGGCCCTCTTCGGCTCCCTCCTCGAGTGCGGCGGCCGCTACAAGCTGGTCAGCTTCAACATCGACCGGTAGCGACTACGGGTGGACCTCTTCGAGGATCTCGAGGAAGCGCTCGTAGGGAAGCGCGGGCCAGCTCTCGGCACTCAGCGCGCCCTCCGATCGTGAGATGAGGGCCACCTTGTGGGCGGTCTCGTCGTCGGGCGCCTCGTAGATGTCCATGAAGTCGTAGTGGCCGAGCAGCGCGTAGTGGCTCACCCACTTCACCTCGGGACAGGCCTCCTTGACCTTGCCGAGCCACTCCTTGCCCATGGCTCGCCGTGTCCCGGCGTCCTTCACCGAGCCCGGTGCGAGCCGTGTCATCAGGATGAAGAGGGCCATGGCGTCTCCTCCTTTCCCTCCTATCGCCGTCTCATCGGGGCCGGAGGGACACCCCTTCCCTGCAGGTACCGCTCCCGCCATCGCGGCCCGGCGAGGGCCTCGTAGTCGCGGTCGAACCGCTCCAGCCCGGCGTGGTAGGCCGGGTCGTCGAGGGCCACTCGCGCGTCGTCATCGAGGGGCCGCACGTCGGGGTGAGCGCCCATGATCTCCATGAACGCGGCGTGGTGGTCCCGGATCAGGCACGGGGCCATCCAGTTCCCGCACCCGCCGCCGCAGCTCTCGTGGGCCTCGCGGTAGCCGTAGTCCCGCTGCCACTCCCGGATGTCCGCGAAGAAGGGGTGTGTCCACACGTCGTCCAGCGTGCCACCCCCCGCGAAGACCTCGTTCACGTTCTTCGGGGAGTAGGGGAGGAAGACACACGGGGCCACGTCGCCGTTCCAGTTGATGTGGAAGTACCCCCCGGCCCGGCCCCCGGCCAGGCACCCGTTGGACGCCGTGGCGGAGTTCCAGAAGTCGGCGATGAACAGGTGCCTCTCGCGGATGAGCGACCAGACCCGATCGAAGAGCGCGAGTCGCTGCTCCGGGGTCATCATGAGGTCCAGGGTGAAGGCCCGCCCGATGGGCATGTAGTGGAAGACGAAGGCGTACAGGGCCCCCATCTCCTCGAAGAAGAGATCCACCACCTCGTCGCTCAAGATCTCGTCGGAGTTCTTCCGCGTCGCGGTCAACGAGATCCCGGAGATGACCCCCTCCCGCCGGAGTCGCTCCATAGCGGCCAGGACCTTGTCGAAGACCCCTCCCCCGCGCCGGGCGTCGGTCTTCTCCTTCATCCCTTCGATGGACAGGGCGGGGCTCACGTTGCCGAGGCGGCCCATCCGCTGCGCGGCCTTGTCGTCGATGAGGGTGCCGTTGGTGTACATCACGAAGAAGCAGTCGGGGAAACGCTCGGCCAGGTCCAGGACTCCCTTTCCCTGGTCCTTGTAGGCCAGGGGTTCGCCGCCAGAGATGACGAAGAACCGCGTGCCCCACTCGCGGTGGGCCTCGCCGACGATCCGCTCGAGGACCGGCCAGGCCAGCTTCTCCTTGTGGGCCCCGGAGTTGGCGTAGCAGCCTTCGCAGCGCAGGTTGCAGGCCTTTCCCGGGCTGACGACGAGAAAGTCGCCCGGGGTCTGGCCGTGGCGCTCGCGGAAGCGCTCCTTGGCGCCGGCGCCCCCGCGGCGGACGAGGACCCCGCTGTAGAGGTTGCGGAGCAGGGCCCGCACCGCCGGGGCCCCGAGGCTCCCGGAGGCGAGGCCGCGCTCCGCTACGGACAGAAGCGCGAGGCCCATGGCGACCTTGTCCTGCTCGACGGCGGCGGGGTGGCGGGTGATCGGCCGGTCCGCCCGCGAGCGGATTCTCCGTTCCATGTGGTGGGCCAGCGCCCGCCGCAGGGGACCGATGCGTCCGGCGGTGCGGGCCGCCCACGTGACGGCGTCGTACGTCCACTCCGAGAGCGGTCCGTTCTGCCCGCGTCCGGGTCGGATCGACCTGGTCTCCACCGGGTTTCCGGCCTGGGAGCGCGCGAGGAGGGTGCGGGCGGCCGTGCTTCCGTCGGTGGTCGACATCGTGCAGTTCCTTCTCGAAGAGCCGACAATAACCAGGCGACACCTGATTGAAAGGCCTCAGCCACGGCCTCATCAATGGTTCGTATGATTCCCCCTGGGTCGTGGGGATCATGAGTCGAAGCGGCGAAACAGGCTAATCTGCTCTCCCCCGCGACACTCGTCGTGACACGCCACGAGAGGTGACCATGACCCCCACCCTGCGCTTCCTCGACGACGCCCTCATCGACCGCATCCTGGAGGAGGCCCGTGACCTCCTGGCCCACGTGGGCGTCGAGGTGCACAACGACGAGGCGGTGTCCCTCCTCACCTCCCACGGAGCGAGCGTCGACGCGGCCGCTCGCGTGGTCCTTCCCCCGGGCGTGGTGGACCGGGCCCTGGGGACGGCGCCGGACCTCGTGCGGCTCTTCGACGCCGTCGGCAACCCCACCCACGAGCTCACCGGGGACAACGTGTACTTCACCCCCGGCTCCGCGGCCATCCGCGTCCTGGACGGGGAATCGGGCCGGATCCGGCCGCCGACCACCCAGGACTACGTGCGGTTCGTGAAGGTCGTCTCCGGGCTCGGGCACATCGCCGCCCAGTCCACGGCCCTGATCCCGGCCGAGGTGCCGGAGCGGGTGTCCGACAGCTACCGTCTCTATCTCAGCCTGCTCCTCGGGGAGAAGCCGGTGGTGACGGGGGCCTTCACGGCCGAGGGCTTCCACGTGATGCGCGACCTCCTGCTCGCGGTGCGCGGAGACGCCGAGGCGCTCCGGGAGAAGCCGCTGGCGCTGTTCTCCTGCTGCCCGACCGCCCCCCTCAAGTGGAGCCGGGAGACCAGCCAGAACGTCATCGACTGCGCGCGGGCGGGGGTGCCCGTCGAGTTCATCTCCATGCCGCTCTCGGGCTTCGTGTCCCCGGTCAGCCTGGTGGGCAGCGTCGTCCAGCACGCCGCGGAGACGCTCTCCGGTGTCGTCCTCAGCCAGCTCGCGGCGCCGGGCGCGCCGATGGTGTGGGGCGGCTCGCCGGCCATCTTCGACATCCGTACCGAGACGACGCCCATGGGGGCGATCGAGACGATGATGATCGACTGCGCCAACGCCGAGGTGGGCAAGCGGCTCCGGATGCCGACCCAGGCCTACATCGCGTTGTCCGACGCCAAGCGTCTCGACGCGCAGGCCGGTCTCGAGACCGGCATGGGAGCGGTCCTCGCCGGTCTCTCAGGGATCAACAGCGTCTCCGGCCCCGGGATGCTCGACTTCGAGAGCTGTCAGAGCCTGGAGAAGCTCGTCCTCGACGACGAGATCTGCGCCATGGTGGCCCGGATGCGTCGCGGGATCGTGCCCCGGGACGACTTCCCGGCCCGACCCCTGTTCGAGGAGCTGCTCAGGGACGGCCACCTCCTCATCGCCGACCACACCCGCCGTCACATGAAGGAGCAGATCCACCTGCCCGGGCCGGTCATCGAGCGGGCCTCCCTGGGCCGGTGGCGCGAGGAGGGGGAGACGAGCCTCGACACCCGAGCCGCCCGCGAGGTCGAGCGGCTGATCGAAGGATGGACACCCTCGCGTGTCCCCGACGAGACGAAGCGCGCGCTTCGGGAGAGAATGAGCGCCGCGGCGGCCGAGGCCGGACTGGAGGCGCTCCCCGCGGTGGAGGCATGAAGGGAATCACGCACTTCGAGCTCGAGGACGCGCGGCCGGGTCGCGAGGAGGTGCTCTCGGCCCAGGGACTTCCGGAGCCGTCGGCCCTCCCCGAGCGCCTGCGGGGGCTCCTCGACGACGCCTTCGAGGAGTTCGACACCCACGCCGAGCCGCGGGCGATCGCGGAGGACATCTCCCCCGCGGACTTCGAGGAGGTCCTCGACGGCTTCGACGGCCCGGTCGGGGAGACGGTCATCGGGCAGGTCTATCCGCGAGCGGAGGCCTTCGCCCTCTACGTGGCGACCCTGGGCACCCCCCTCGCCGAGCGCATTCGGGAGATGTTCGCGACGAACGACCTGGGGCGCGGCTGGATGCTCGACGCGGTGGCCTCCTCCGGGGCCGACCGCCTCTCGTCTCTCCTCTCGACTCTCTACGAGGAGGAGCTCGAGCGAAACGGACGCCCCGCCCCCCGGGTGCTCCCGTACAGCCCCGGCTACTGCGGGTGGACGGTCCGGGGGCAGAAGAGCCTCTTCGCCCGGCTGGGGCCCGAGGCGATCGGGGTCACCCTGAACGACTCGTGCCTCATGACGCCCATCAAGTCGGTCTCGGGGGTCCTGGTCGCCGGGCCCGGCGAGATCCATCGCTTTCGGCCTGATTTCGGTTTCTGCGACGAGTGCAAGACACGCGCGTGCGGGGCACGCATGGCCTCCGTGCTTCGGGGGTGAGACGCGCCCCACTGGAGGACGACCGATGGACATCCTGAGCCGCATCGCCGAGGGCCTGCAGAAGGGTGCGGACCAGCAGGTGGGAGCCCTCTCTGCGGAGGCCGTCGAAGCCGGCGTCTCCGCCGGAGACGTGCTGCAGAAGGGCCTCATCGCGGGGATGAACGTGGTGGGCGAGCAGTTCCGCCTCCGCGAGATCTTCCTGCCCGACGTGCTCCTGGCGGCCCGGGCGATGTACGCCGGGCTGGGGGTTCTCCGGCCGCACCTGGCTCGCGAAGGGGTGCCGCTGCGGGGCAAGGTCGTGATCGGGACCATCAAGGGCGACCTTCACGACATCGGGAAGAACCTGGTGGGCATCATGCTGAAGGGGGCCGGCTTCGAGGTGATCGACCTCGGTCACGACGTGGAGCCGGAGGCCTTCGTGGACGCCGCCGTCCGCGAGGGGGCGCCCCTCATCGGGATGTCGGCGCTGCTCACCACGACCATGGCCCGGATGAAGGACGTCGTGGGCCTGCTCCGCAGCCGGGGGCTCACCGGACGGATCAAGACCATCGTGGGCGGGGCCCCGCTGAGCCCCGAGTTCGCCCGGGAGATCGGGGCCGACGACTACGCCAGCGACGGGGCCACCGCCGTCGCCCGCGTCAAGTCGCTTCTCGGGGTCGAGTGATGGAGGGCCTGCTCGAACGCCTGGAGCGCGGGGACCGCCTGGTCGGCGACGGGGCCTGGGGGACGATGCTCATGCAGCGCGGGCTCCCGGCAGGGCACCCCCCGGAGTGGATCGCCCTCGAGCGGCCGGAGGTGCTGGCGGAGGTGGCCCGCCTCTACGTGGAGGCGGGGGCCGACCTCGTCACCACCGACACCTTCGGGGGCACGTCGTTTCGGCTGGCGCTGCACGACCTCGAGGCCGAGGGGGAACGGATCAACCGCCAGGCGGTGGAGGCGGTGCGTCGCGCGGTGGAGGGCCGGGCCCTGGTGTCGGCCTCGGTCGGGCCCAGCGGGCGGCTCCTCGAGCCGTACGGCGACACCTCCCCCGAGGCCGTGTACGCGGCCTTCGCGGACCAGGTGGCGGTGCTGGCCGCGGCCGGGGCCGATCTCATCTGCATCGAGACCATGAGCGATCTCACGGAGGCCACGCAGGCGGTCCGGGCGGCGAAGGAGCGGGCGCCGGGGCTTCCGGTGGTGGCGACGATGACGTTCGAGCCGAACCCGCGGGGCTACTACACGGTCATGGGGGTGAGCGTGGAGCGGGCGGTGTCGGGCCTCGTCGAGGCCGGCGCCGACGTGGTGGGCTCGAACTGCGGAATCGGGATGGAGCACATGGTGGGCATCGCCCGCGAGCTGACGAAGGCCGCGAGCGTCCCGGTGGCGGTGCAGCCGAACGCGGGGCTGCCCGAGACCCGGGGAGACGCGGTCGTCTACAACGAGACCCCGGACCTCATGGCCGCGCGGGTCCCGGAGCTCCTCGACCTCGGGGTCGCCCTGGTCGGGGGGTGCTGCGGCACGACCCCCGACCACGTCCGCGCTCTGCGTCGCGCCGTCGACGCCTGGCGCGGCGGCAGCGCCTGACGCCCCCCGGGTCGCCGCGGCTCCCGTCTAGCTCGGGAGGAGCGGGGTGAGCAGCCGCATGCCCGTCCAGATCACCCCGACCGTCACGAGGTCGATCAGCGCCCCCGTCCGGATCATGCGGGTGAGGGGCACCCGCCCGGTGCCGAAGACGATGGCGTTGGGCGGCGTGGAGACGGGAAAGACGAACGCGCAGGAACAGGCCAGGGCCGCGGCGAGGGCCGGGGGCACCGGGTCGAAGCCCGCCTGAAGGCTGGCCGCGATCACCACGGGGATGAGCAGGGTCGCCGAGGCGGTGTTGGAGGCGAACTCGCTCAGGGTGATCGCCGCCACGATCGCCACCAGCATGAGCCCGCCCGGGCTCGAGGCCAGGCCGGAGCGGACCACCTCCTCTCCCGCCCACGCCACCAGGCCCGTGGCCTGGGCCAGGCTCCCGAGAGAGAGTCCACCCCCGAACAGGAGCAGGACGCCCCAGTTGACCCGCCTGCCCTCCTCCCAGGTCAGGGCAAAGCGGCGCCGCCGCCAGCTCACCGGGGCCGCGAAGAGGAGCGTGGCGCAGAGGAGCGCCACGCCGGCCTCCGGGAGGTGGAGGCGAAGCGCCTGCGCCACCGGGTGGTCGGGCCCCAGGACGCCCCGGGCCACCGCCGGAGCCGTCCAGAGCGCGAAGGCGAGCAGGAACGCGGCCACGGTCCAGCGGGCCCCGACCCGTCGCTCACCTTCTTCATTCGGGTCGGCCATGGGACCGGGCGGCGCCTCGACGGGACTCCTCGTGCCCTCGAGGTGCCGGGCGAGCGTCAGCCGGATGACGAGCAGGGCCACGACCAGCAGCGAGAGGGAGATCGGAACCGCGAACAGCATCCATCCGGTGAACGTGACCTGGACCCCGGCGAGACGGTCGAGGAAACCCGCGGCCAGGAGATTCGGCGGTGTCCCGATCAGCGTCGCGATGCCGCCGATCGAGGCCCCGTACGCGACCATAAGCAGCACGCCGGACTCGAGGCGCCGGGGACGGCCCTTCTTCTCCGCCCCGACCGTGCCGACGGCGATCGGGGTCAGCAGGGCGGTGGTGGCGGTGTTCGAGAGCAGGCCCGACAGCGCCGCGGAGACGAGCCCGAAGCCGGTCAGCAGCCCGCGAGGCGACGCCGCGAAGACGCGAAGCCCGAGCAGCGCGCGGGCGACCCGCAGGTCGAGCCCGTACTTGCGGAAGGCCTCCGCGAGAAGGAAGGAGCCCAGGAAGAGGAAGATCACGGGATCGGCGTAGGGCGCCAGCACGTCCCGGGCGGGGGCGATGCCGGCGGCGATGGCCAGGGCCGAGCCGAGAAGCGCGGTGGCGGGCAGGGGGATGGCCTCCGTCATCCACCACACGACGACGAGCGTGACCACGGCGAGGAGGCGGCGCCCCTCGGGGGGATGGCCGCCGGGGTTGAGGACGAGGACGGCGAGGGCGCACAGCGGCCCCGCCGCGAGACCCACGGCCCGCAGTCGCTCCTCGATGCGCGTCTCGAGATCGGGGGCTCCCACCGCCCGAGACTATACCGGTCCCGCCCGGCCCCGGTCGAGTCCGCCCCGGGGCCGAAAAGTTCACGCGGGTTTAACAGGGGCGACACCCGGGTGTCGCGGTCGGGCTCTATCTTTGTGGCGGAAAGGTCGCGCGCCGAGAGTGAAACAGCCATCCAGCCGATCGTCCCGACGAGGAGGAAAGCGCAAAGTGAAGGCCGAGCTCGCTGCCCGAAGCGCCCCCCCGGCGCCCGACACCCGTCGCCGCGTCCTGCTGATCGAGGACGACTCCGACATCGCCGAGGCCATCACCTTCCAGCTCGAGAAGGTCGGGCTCCAGGTGCGCGTGGCCCGGACCGGCGAGGAGGGGCTCGAGTCGGTGCGTCGCGGTGCGGACCTCGTCCTCCTCGACCTCAACCTCCCCGGGATGGACGGTCTCGAGGTCTGCCGCATGATCCGCCGTCAGCAGACCACCGCCCACCTGCCCATCATCATCGTGACGGCGCGCGCCGACGAGGTGGACCGGATCCTCGGGCTGGAGATGGGCGCCGACGACTACGTGGTCAAGCCCTTCAGCCTGAAGGAGCTGGCCGCCCGCTGCAAGGTCGCGCTCCGGCGTGCGGCGGGGACCGGCGAGCCCCCGCAGGGCTATCGCGACGAGAACTGGGAGATCGAGTTCGACTCCTACATCGTCCGCTACAAGGGCGAGGAGATCCGGCTCACCCACAAGGAGTTCGAGCTCTTCCGCTACATGGTCGAGCGTGCGGGACGGGTCTTGACCCGGGAGCGGCTGCTGGAGCGCGTCTGGGGCTGGGAGTCCGACGTCGACGCCCGCAGCATCGACGCCCACATCCGTCGTCTGCGCCTCAAGCTCGGGCCCGCGCGGCAGCACGTCGAGACCGTGGTCGGCCTCGGCTACCGCTTCGTCAAGTAGCCCGCGCTTGACGACGTCGCCTCGTGGCGGCGAGCATGGCTCTTGTCCTCCTCGAGGAGCGATCCGACCATGCCCGAGCCACGCACGAAGAAGAAGACCAGCAGGCCGCCCGCCCTCCACCGGCAGTTCGTCCGGCGCTTCCCCCGCCTGGGTGAGGCCTGGGACCGCATCAACGAGGAAGGCGCGGCCGGTCCGCTCGACGCGAAGACCCAGCGCCTCCTGAAGCTCGCCGTTGCCGTCGGGGCCCTGCGCGAGGGGGCCGTTCACTCCGGGGTCCGCAAGGCCCGCGACGCCGGGGCGACCCGGGCCGAGATGGAGCAGGTGGTGGCCCTGGCCGCGAGCACGATCGGTCTCCCCGCCGCGGTGGCCGCCTGGAGCTGGGTGAAGGAAGAAGCGGGCGGCCCGAAGCGCCGGCGCACGCGCTGAGAAGTGGGCCCGTGGCCTCCAGAGCAGCGCGACCGAGGCGCAGAGGCGCGGCGCTCGTGGCCGCCGTGGTCGTGGTCCTGGCCGCCGGCGCCGTGCTCACCCGTGCCCCTCGTCCCAACGTCGTCCTGATCATCATCGACACGCTCCGGGCCGACGCCCTCGGGGCCTACGACCCCGCGGCCGCCGGGATCTCGCCCGAGCTCGACGACCTCGCCGCGCGGGGAGTGCGGCTCGGTCGGGTGACCGCCCAGTGCAGCTGGACGCGCCCCTCCATCGGATCGCTCCTGACGTCGCGCTACCCACGGACGCTGGGCCTGTACCGAGAGAGCTTCGACGTTCTCCCCGCGTCCGCCACCACCCTGGCCGAGGCGCTGCGCGCGAGGGGCTACGAGACGGTGGGCATCACCGCGAACCCGAACATCAACAGCGTCTTCCGCTTCGACCAGGGCTTCGACCGCCACATCGACTCCACCGTCGTGTGGGACTTCATGCCGCCGGGACCGGGACAGCGAACGAAGAGCCGCCGCACCCGGCTGGCGGACTCGCAGACCGTTCTCGGGGAGATGATCGAGCACGCCCGCTCGCGGGTGGCGGAGGGCTCCCGGGGACCCGTGTACATGCAGATCACGCTGATGGATGTCCACGAAGGGCGCTGGCTCGTCCGCCCCGAGTTCAGGCAGAACGACCGCGGTCGGTTCGGACTGCCTCCGGGGTACTGGGACGGCGTCCGGCAGGTCTCCCACGACATCGGGGCCTTCGTGGAGGCCCTGGAGTCCCTGCCCGGCTGGAGCCACACCCTCTTCGTCATCACCAGCGACCACGGCCAGGGCCTGGACGACCACCCCAGCGTCGACCGATCCGGGTACCACGGCCTGCTGCTGTACGGCTCCCAGATCGACGTGCCGCTGATCCTGTACCACCCCTCACCGGGCGGCTCGAGCTTGTGGGAGGGTCTCCTCGATCGCCTGAGCAGCCGTCCCCGGCGGTTGCCGCCGCGGACGATCGACACACCGGTGCGTCTCCTCGACGTGGCGCCCACCATCCTCGAGTACGTCGGCGAGCCCCCCCCGGCCGACGTCGACGGACGCTCGCTCCTGCGCCTCGTCCTGAAAGGCCAGGACCCCACCCTCGAGCTTCCCCGGTTCTTCGTGAGCGAGACGCGCTTCCGGGGAGCGGACAAGATCACGGCTCGGACCCCGGGGTGGACCTACATCGAGAACCGGGACGGACACAGGGGCGTCAACCCGAGGGAGCTTCAGCCTCGGGGGATCCGCGAGAACGGACGGCTCACGGACCGGATCGGCGACGAGCCGACCCTCGCCCGCGAGCTGGAGGGGCTCTTGAGAGGATGGGAGCAGCGTCACCCCACGAGCCCCGCGGAGCAGCCCTCGCAAGAGGTCTCCCCCCACGAGCTCGACCAGCTCCGGGCCCTGGGCTACGTGGAATGAGAGAAGCCGCTCGTCGAGCGCCTCACCCCTGGCTGAGAGCCCCGATCAGGCGATCCCTGATCTCGTCCCGGACGCGCCGGAAGACCGCCATCCGCTCGTCCTCGCTGCCCGTGGCCGCGGCGGGGTCGTCGAACGAGAGGTGGAGCCGCTCCACGGCGCGGGGGAAGGCGGGGCACGTCTCCCTGGCCGCATCGCAGACGGTGACCACCAGGTCCCAGGGCTCGTCCACGTAGCGGTCGACGACCTCGGGCACCCCGGACGAGATGTCGACGCCCGCCTCGGCCATGGCCCTCACCGCCAGGGAATGAACGCGGGCGGCCGGCTTCGTTCCCGCCGAGCGGGCCTCCCACTCCCCGGAGAGGAGCCGGTTCACGAACCCCTCCGCCATCTGGGAGCGGCAGGAGTTGCCGGTGCACAGGATGAGCACCCGTTTCCGGCCGTGCGCGTCCGGCATTCACGTCCTCCTCGAGGCGGGGGCGATTCCGCCCTCTGGATCATCCGATCCGTTGACGCCGGCCGAAAAGGGTACTACATTTCGGAGAATAACGAAATGGTAGAGGCCCTCCAGTCCGCCATCGGTGTCCTCAAGGCCATGGGCCACCCCGTCCGTCTGCGCATCCTGGCGATGCTGCGCGACGGCGAGCTCTGCGTGTGCCAGATGACGGCCCTGCTCGATCTCGCCACCTCCACCGTCTCGGCGCACCTCGCCGATCTCAGGAGGGCGGGGCTGGTGAACGAGAGGAAGGACGGCCGGTGGGTGTTCTACCGCCTGGTCGACGAGGAGCCGCCGATGCTCGCTTCGGTCTGGGCGACGGTCGCGAGGGACGAGCGGGTGCAGGCGGACGCCAGGCTGCTCCGGCAGATCCGCAAGGTGGACATCGCCGAGCTGTGCCGCGTGGACCTCGACCTCGGCGCCCTCGGGATCCGGCGGCCCGGGCCGGCCCGGGCCCCGCGGGCCGGAAAGAGAGCCGAATGAAGCACTCGGCGCGGATGAACGTCTTCGAGCGCTACCTCAGCCTGTGGGTCGCCGCCTGCATGCTCCTGGGCGTGGCCCTGGGCAAGCTGTTGCCGGGATTCGTTGGCGTGCTGCGCGGGATGGAGTTCGGGGAGGGGAGCCACATCAACATCCCCATCGCCGTCCTCATCTGGCTGATGATCTACCCGATGATGCTCCGGATCGACTTCGCGTCGCTCCGGGGAGTGGGGACGCGCCCGGGAGGCCTCGGCGTCACCCTCTTCGTGAACTGGCTGGTCAAGCCCTTCTCCATGGCCTTCATCGGGTGGCTCTTCTTCCGCCACGTGTTCACCCCCTGGATCGGACCGGAGCTGGCCAGCGAGTACATCGCCGGCGTCATCATCCTCGCTGCCGCACCCTGCACGGCGATGGTCTTCGTCTGGTCCTACCTCTCCGACGGGGACCCGGCCTACACCCTCGTCCAGGTGGCGGTGAACGACCTCATCATGCTCCTGGCCTTCGCCCCGATCGTGAAGTTCCTGGTCTCCGGCGCCTCGGGCCTCGAGGTCCCCTTCTCCGTCCTCCTCTACTCGGTCCTGATCTTCGTGGTCATTCCCCTCGTCGCCGGCTCGATCAGCCGCGGGGTGCTGATCCACGGAAAGGGCGCGACGTGGTTCGCCGAGCGCTTCCTGCCCACCTTCCAGCCGGTGACGATCGTCGCCCTCCTCCTGACCCTCGTGGCGATCTTCGCGTTCCAGGCGGAGAACATCACCACGCGCGCCCTCCACGTGGCGCTCATCGCCATCCCGATCCTCATCCAGGTCTACTTCAACTCCAGCCTCGCGTATGGGCTCATGAAGGTCTTCCGCGTCCCGTACGCCGTGGCCGCTCCCGGCGCCCTCATCGGTGCCTCCAACTTCTTCGAGCTGGCGGTGGCGACGGCCATCGCCCTCTACGGCCCCGGGTCCGGGGCGGCCCTGGCCACGGTGGTGGGGGTCCTGGTCGAGGTGCCGGTCATGCTCTCCGTGTGCCATGTCTGTGTGGCCACGCGGGGCTGGTTCGACCCCCCGGCGGCGACCTCCGCGCCCGGGGCCATCGCCTCCGGGGAATAGGAGCAGGTTCATGCCGAACGACGTTCACGTCATCGAGGTCCTGGGCCCGGGCTGTGCCCGGTGCCACGAGACCCACCGCGTGGTCAAGCACGTGGTCGACGAGGCCGGGCTCGACTGCCAGGTCCAGAAGGTGGAATCGATGGACCGGATGGTGGAGCTGGGGGTCCTGAAGACCCCGGCCGTCGCCTTCGACGGCAGGGTCGTCCTGTCCGGCCGCATCCCGAATTCGGAGGAGGTCAAGCAGCTTCTCGACCTCTCCTGAGCCGTCCGCCGGACGCGCGTCGCGGCCGGCGGTGCCGTCAACCCGAGACACACCACGGAGCCCTCATGTCGGAACGCTGGAAGCTGGTCCTCCTCGTCGGTGCCTTTCTTCTCGCCTTCTTCCTTCCCATCGAGAGCGGGCGCGTCCAGGGCGCGCTCCTCGAGGGCTTCTTCCTCCTCAAGGGCTACGCGCGGGAGCACGTGCTCCTGTGCCTGGTGCCCGCCTTCTTCATCGCGGGGGCGATCGGCCAGTTCGTCCGCCAGGGGGCCGTCCTGCGCTTCCTGGGGGCGAAGGCGCCGCGGCCGATGGCCTACGGTGTCGCCTCCGTCTCCGGGAGCGTCCTGGCCGTGTGCTCCTGCACGGTGCTGCCCCTGTTCGCCTCGATCTACCGCCGGGGCGCCGGCCTCGGACCGGCCACCGCGTTCCTGTACTCGGGTCCGGCCATCAACGTGCTCGCCCTCATCCTCACCGCGCGGGTCCTGGGCCTGGAGATCGGTCTGGCGCGGGCCATCGGGGCGGTCGTCTTCGCGGTCGTGGTGGGCCTTCTCATGGCCTTCCTGTTCCGAAGGGAGGAAGACGAGCGGCAGAGCCAGGGCGCCGACCCCTTCGCCGCGGCCGCGGTGGAGGAGAGTCCGCGCCCGGCCTGGCAGGACGGCCTCTTTCTGGCCACCATGATCGGGATCCTGGTCTTCGCCAACTGGGGTGCCGCGGAGGGCGAGGCGGGCTTGTTCGCCGCCGTTCACCGCGTCCACTGGTGGCTCACCGGGGCCCTCCTCGCGGCCCTCGGCGTGATGATGAGCCGTTGGTACGGGCGCGACGAGCTGAGGGGCTGGGTGGACGCCTCGTGGGGCTTCGCCAAGCAGATCACACCCCTCCTCCTCGGCGGGATCCTGGTCTCGGGCTGGCTCATGGGCCGCCCCGGCACCGACGCCGGCCTCGTCCCCTCGTCCTGGATCTCCAGCGCCGTCGGGGGAGATTCCTGGGCGGCGAACCTGCTGGCCTCCGTCGTGGGCGCCCTCATGTACTTCGCCACCCTGACCGAGGTCCCCATCCTGCAGACGCTGCTCGGGGCGGGCATGGGGAAGGGGCCGGCGCTGGCCCTCCTCCTGGCGGGCCCGGCCCTCTCGCTCCCCAGCGTGCTGGTCATCCGTTCCTACCTCGGCACCCGCAAGACGTCCGCCTACGTCGCCCTCGTCGTGGTCATGGCGACGGTGACGGGGTGGATCTACGGAGCTCTCACGGCATCGGGGGCCCCTTGATGCGAAAGGAGTGACATGAAGGAACGAACCGTCGGTTTCGTGGGGGGAGGGCGGATCACCGCCATCTTCCTCGAGGCGCTGGGGGGCAGGGGGCTCGCTCTCGATCGGGTGACGGTCAGCGACGCGAGCCCGGAGGTCCTCGCGAAGCGGAAGGAGCGGTTCCCGGCGATCACCACCACCGCGGACAACGCGGCCGCCGCGTCGGGCGAGCGGGTCTTCCTCGCACTGCACCCCCCGGCGCTCAAGGCAGCGCTGCCGGAGCTGGCCGGGGCCCTGCGTCCCGACGCCGTCGTCGTGTCGCTGGCGCCTGTCCTGGTCTTCGAGAAGCTGAGCGCCCTCCTCGGGGGCTTCGACCGCCTCGTCCGCGTGATCCCCAATGCCCCCTCCCTGGTGGGCGCGGGCTACAACCCGATGGCCTTCGGCGACGGGCTGCCCGCGGAGGAGCGAGCCGAGGTCGAGACGCTCCTCGACGGGCTCGGGTCCCATCCGGTCGTGCCGGAGGAGACGCTCGAGGCCTACGCGATCCTGGCCGCCATGGGCCCCACCTATTTCTGGTTCCAGTGGCAGGCGCTGCGCGAGCTGGCGGGCTCGTTCGGTCTCGGCGCCGCCGAGGCCGACGCGGCGCTGCGGGCCATGCTCGAGGGCGCCACCCGGACCTTCTTCGAGCCGGGGCGCAGCTACGAGGAGGTCGCCGATCTCGTCCCGGTGAAGCCCCTGGCCGACGCCGAGCCCCGGATTCGCCAGGCGTACGCGGAGACGCTCGGCGGGCTCTACCGCAAGCTGAGGGGCGCGTGAGGTCGCTCCCATGCACTTCAAGGACAAGTCGGTCACGCCGATCCGGGTCGGGCTCGACCAGATCGGGATCGTGGGTCTCCACGACGCGCTGAAGGAGACGGACGCGCTCGACCCGGACGAAACGGAAGCGGTCGTCGATCGAATGCTGGAGGTCCTCGCTTCCTCGAACTACATCCCGGGGGGGCAGGTCGAGGCGTACCGCACCGCGTTCTGGCGGGAGTTCCGGCGCCATCGGGGTCGGGACTTCAGCGCGTGGTACTCCGAGCTGCCGGTCACGGTGCGGGGCGCCCCGGGACAGGAGCGCGACCGTTTCGTGGCCCTCGTGACCGCGGTCCTGGCCGCTCACGAGCTGCGGCCGGTGTTCACGCTCGCCGACGGCGGTCGAGAACCGGAGCTCGTGATCCGCGACGAGGTGGTGGCCAGCGGTCCTCAGAACCGGGCGAGCCTCGACCGGGCGGTGCGTCGGACCTTCTCACACTGGTGACCGGGGTGATGACATCCAGGGGGCGCGTGACGCCCTCACGGCGAGGCGAGTCGCAAACGATGACGGTCGCGCAAAGCACGCGACCGGGAGGTGACCCATGACGACGACCAGGGCGAATCTCGAGGCCGGCTTCCTCGCGCTTCTCCTCGTTGCGATCACGGTGGCGGCCTGGCTCACCGGGCGCTGGTTCCTCACCGCGATCCCCATCGGCGTCCTGTTCGGCTTCTTCCTCCAGAAGGGGGACCTCTGCGGCTCCTCGGCCTTCAGCGAGGTCGTGCTGACCCGCGACGGCCGGAAGGTGTGGGGCCTGTGGGTCGCCATCGTGGTCTCGATGGTCGGCATCGCCCTCGGTGACCTGCTCGGCTGGGTCCAGCTCAACCCCAAGCCGTTCATGTGGGCCGGGGCCATCGTGGGCGGTCTCGTCTTCGGAGTGGGCATGGTCCTCGCCGGCGGGTGTGTCAGCGGTTGTCTCTACAAGGGCGCGGCCGGCAACCTCAACTCGATCGTGGCCCTGCTCGCCATGCCCGTGGGCATCGGCCTCGTGGAGCACGGACCCCTCCAGGGACTTCTGGCGAGGCTCAAGGCGATCCGCATCCCGGCCGCCGACGGCGGGCCGGTGACCCTGTCGTCCCTCACCGGACTGCCCTTCTGGGCGCTGGCGCTGGTGGTGGCCGCCGCCACCCTCGGGTGGGCCGCCAAGCGACGGCGCCGAGACGGCGGGAGAGGCCCGGCCTCGGCCACGGGCCTTCCTCTGCACCGCTCCTGGAAGCCCTGGCAGGCGGGGATCGCGATCGGACTCCTGGCCCTTCCGGCGTACGTCTCGTCGTCGGCCAGCGGCCGCAACTACCCGCTGGGCGTGACGCACGGGGTCCTCCACGCGAGTCTGCTGCTCACCGACACGCCGGTGCAGCACGTCACCGGCGTCCCCTCGGCGAAGGCCGCCCCGGAGGTCGCCGGCGCCGAGGCGCCCCCCCCCCGAAAGAAGGTCGTCTGGTGGCTCGTCCTCCTCGTGGGGAGCCTGATGATCGGGTCGAACGTCTCCGGCCGGCTCTCGGGGCAGGCCCGCCTCCGGCCGAAGCCCCCGGAGCAGGTCCTGGTGGCCGCCCTCGGCGGCTTCCTCGTGGGGGCCGGGGCGGCTCTCGCCACCGGCTGCGTGATCGGGAACATCCTGTCCGGCTGGGCGCTCATGAGCGTGGGCATGGTCCTCTTCGCGGCAGTCACCGTTCTGGCGAACTGGGCGACGACCTGGCTGTACCTGCGGGGGCTGCCATGAAGCGCGTCGCCCCTGGCCCGGCCCCCTGTCCCTGATGGAGCGGCCGGGCTTCGTCGCGACGATTACGTCCCGCGTAAGCGACTCGCACCTCTCGTAAGGACCCATGCCGGCCCTCCCCGGGGGCGGTCCCGTAAGTCGCGCGGGCGACGGAGGTTCCGCGCGCCTGCCGACGCACCTGGGGGAAGGCATGGCTCGTGCAAGTCGGGTCGGGCGGAGGCCGCCCCACCCGCCGAGGAGCGTGCTGGTGAGCGGCCCTCGAAGCTGACCGAGTGAGGAGGATGCATATGAGAGTTGTGATGACGTTCGCCCTGAAGACGCTGGCACTCTCCCTCGCCCTGGGAGTCGCCCAGGGCGCCACCCCGGCAGAGGCCCGGGATCAGAGAGGGAACGACCAGGGTGCCCACCGGGGCCGGTCCATCGTCGAGTTCGACACGATGATCGGTGTCCCGCGGCCGTTCACCGGAGCCGCCAACGCCATTCGGGGCGTGCCGGGGGGTGGGCTTCCCTGGGTGGTCGCCGCGGCCCGCGGTGAGCTGCGAGCCGACGGACAGCTCAAGCTGAGGGTGAAGGGGCTGGTCTTCGATCCGAACGACGACACCGTGATCGAGCGCGGTCTCGCCAACACGAACACGGTTCCCTTCTTCATGGCGATCGTGAGCTGCCTGAGTCGAGACCTCGATGGAAGCCCGGTGACCGTCAACCAGCAGACGGCCCTCTTCGAGGCCACCACGGGCCTGGCCAGCGAGGGCGGAGGGAACGCCACCATCGAGGCCCATCTCGACCTGCCGGAGCCGTGCATCGCCCCCATCGTCTTCGTGACGAGCCCGGGCGGGGCCTGGTTCGCGTCCTCCGGCCACTGAGATCCACACGCGACTGCACCTGAAGCGGCGACGGCGGGCCCGTCACGGCCCGTCGTCGCCGACGCGTCGGGCGACCGACACTTGTGTGGCCGGAGCCCGTGCTCCCGATATACTGCGCTCGGGAGGTGGCCTTGGAGTTGCCCGCCTTGTCCTTCGAGGCGTCGCTGTTCCTGCTTCCCTTCGTCTCGCTCGTGATCTCCTTCTTCACCTCCATGGCCGGTGTCTCGGGCGCCTTCCTCCTCCTGCCCTTCCAGGTGAGCGTCCTGGGGTTCACGAGCCCCGCCGTCTCCGCCACCAACCACCTCTACAACGTCCTCGCCACCCCGAGCGGGGTGGCGCGCTACGCCAGGGAGGGGCGTCTGGACGGGTCCCTGGCGCGCACGCTCGTCGCGGGAACGGTGCCCGGGGCGGTCCTGGGGACGCTCCTGCGCGTGCGCCTCCTGCCCGACCCCGCCCACTTCAAGCTCTTCGCGGGGCTGGTGCTCCTCTACGTGGGGGGACGCCTGCTCGCGGCGCGACGGTCCCGCGGCGGCGCCCGGGAGGGTGGAGAGGAGCGCGGCGGCTTCTCGAGGGGCGGGGTGCTCGCCCTCAGCCTCGTCGTCGGGGTGGTGGGGGGCATGTACGGCATCGGAGGCGGGGCGATCATCGCCCCCCTGCTGGTGAGCGGCTTCGGCCTGCCGGTCCACCGGGTGGCGGGCGCCGCGCTGGCGGCCACCGGGATCACGTCCCTGGTGGCCGTCGCGGCCTACCAGGGGTGGGCCCTCGTCGACCGGAGCGTGACCGTCGCCCCGGACTGGACGCTCGGCCTGCTCTTCGGCCTGGGAGGGATGATCGGCATGAATCTCGGGGCGCGCTGCCAGAAGCGGGTCCCGGATCGCGCCCTGGAGTGGATGCTGGGGCTGATCCTGGTGACGGTGGGGATCCGCTACGTGGTCGGCTTCCTCTCCTGAGCGCTGCCCAGGGTTGACGAGCACGACACGTCATTCCTCCAGTGAACACGTCATGACTCCCAGACAACACGTCATGACCCCAGATGACGCGTCGTGCAGGGGGATTGCCTCCAGCCGGCCAGGACCGCACTCAATGGCGTAGGCTCAGGGCCTCCAGGTAGCGCGAGCGCAGCTGCTCGCTGGCGAGCGCCCGCTTGACCGGAGACAGCTTCAGGATCGCCCCGAGGACGGCGGCCATCGCCCGATGGCTGAGGTGAGCCTGGTTGTCGAACACGAGGTCCTGGAGGGTCCCGCGCTCGATGGCCATGAGCACGGTGCGGTGGACGGAGTTGACGGGCGTGAAGACGCGCTCCCCCCGCTCCTCCATGACCAGCGCCTCGCGCGTGCAGGTGTCGACGCACACCCCGCAGCCGAGGCAGAGCCCCGCGTCCCGGAGGGCGCGCTTCCCGGTGGCGCTGTGCGGCCGGTCGTCGGGGATCATCTGGATCGCCTCGACCGGGCAGGCCCGTGCGCAGCGACCGCACCCGTCGCACGCCTCGTCGTCGATGGCCGCGATGTAGTTCGTGGTGTGGACGGGGTGGAGGAAGCCGAAGCGGCGGGCGGCGATCATGGCCTCGCAGCAGCAGCCGCAGCAGTTGCAGATGAAGGCCGGATGCTCGCGCACGTTCTCGCCGAACTGGGCCAGGCCCTCGTCCTGGGCCTTGTGCAGCAGATCCCGGCCCTCGGCGGAGTCGATCGCCCGGGCGAAGCCGTGCTTCGCGAGGGAGCGGGCGGTGTTTCCGAGGGTGAGGCAGATCTCCCGGCTGGCCCGGCAGGCCCGACCCACGTGCTCCATCTTGTGACGGCAGTAGCAGACGCCGACCGCGAGGTGGTCCGCCTCGCGGAGCGCCGCGCTCGCCCGCTCGTGGTCGAGCACCCGGAGCGAGACCTCGGGAGGGAGGGCCCGCTCCTGGACGAACACCCGGCCGAGCTGGGTCTGGCCGCGGGCCATCAGATCCCGGATGAAGCCCTCCTCGACGTTGATGTACTCGTAGAAGAGCTCGGCCAGCCGCTTCTGGTCGACGTCTCCTCGCAGCCGCATCATCGAGAACTCGAAGAAGCCGGCCATGGGTGGGGGCAGCACGTAGACCGGCGTCCCGTTCCTCTCCAGGTCGAGGAGGATGGCCCGGGAGGCGAGACGGTCGAGCACCTCCCGCGCCTCCGCCTCGGAGACCGACCACGCGCGCGCCGCCGTCGCCACCCCGAAGGGCTTGATGGGCAGACGGGAGACGAGCTCGGCCTCCCGGGAAGAGAAGAGGATCTCGAGGATCTGGTAGAGGAGCTCCGAGGGCGGGGCGCCCTGCGGGCAGCGGTTGAGCCTCTCCACGAGGCTCCGGTATCCCGAGCGTGCGGCGAGGTGGGCCATGGGCGGCTCCGGCGTCGGTCCAGAAGCTAGAGCAGAGGACCCGCTCCTGTCATTGGTCCATGGGCATCATTTTTCGGGCGGCTCCGTCCAGACGCGAGTCACTCTTGCTCAAGACCCCGCCGGTGCGATCGACTCCCGACCCGGTCTCCGGTGCTAGCATGCAGCCCTTCGGGCAGCATGACCGGCGGAGACCTCATCGCCGACGTCCTCCATCGACAGGGGGTGCGGTTCGTCTTCACCCTCTGCGGGGGGCACATCTCACCCATCCTGGTCTCGGCGAAGGCCCGTGGCCTCCGGGTCGTCGACACCCGACACGAGGCCACCGCGGTCTTCGCCGCCGACGCGGTGGCCCGCCTCACCGGCGTCCCCGGCGTGGCCGCGGTCACCGCCGGCCCCGGGGTCACCAACACCATCACCGCGCTGAAGAACGCGCAGATGGCGCAGTCCCCGCTGGTCGTCCTCGGGGGCGCCACCGCCACCCTTCTCCGCGGCCGGGGCGCCCTCCAGGACATCGACCAGATGGCCCTGGTGCGGCCCCACGTCAAGCGGGCGTGGCCGGCCCCCCGCGTGCGGGACCTCGTGCCGCTGCTGGAGGAGGCGTTTCGCGTGAGCCGGGAGGGCGTCCCGGGACCGGTCTTCGTCGAGTGCCCGGTCGACGTCCTGTATCCGGAGGACGTGGTGCGGAGCTGGTACGCGGCGAAGGCCGGAGGGGGCCCCCGCGGCCTCGGCGCGCGCGCGCGCCAGTGGTACGTCCAGAGGCATCTGGACCGGCTCTTCGGCGGTGTCGAGGGGAGTCGGCCGTCGGACGCGTCCCCGGCAAAGGCGCGGCTCCCCAACGACACACATCTGCGTCGTGCGGCCGGGCTCCTGCGGTCCGCGACGCGACCGGTGCTGCTGGTGGGCAGCCAGGCCCTCTCGAGCGTCCCCGAGGTCCCGGCCCTCGCGGAGGCGGTGGGACGCCTCGGGGTGCCGGTGTACCTCTCGGGCATGGCCCGGGGCCTGCTGGGCGCGGGGCACTCGCTTCAGCTCCGGCACCGACGCAGGGAGGCCCTGCGCCAGGCGGACCTGGTGGTGCTGGCCGGCGTCCCGTGCGACTTCCGTCTGGACTACGGACGGCACGTCAATCGCGCGGCGACGCTCGTCTCCGCCCACCGCAGTCGCGCCGAGATCGGGAAGAACCGGCGACCGGATCTCGCCGTGCGGGCCGCCCCGGATCTCTTCCTGCGCTCGCTGGCCGAGCGGCTCGATCTCCCGAGGCCCGAGTGGCGCTCCTGGCTCGAGACGCTGCAACGCCGCGATCGCGAACGAGAGGACTCCATCGGCGAGCAGGCCACCGAGGCCGCTCCCGGGGGCCTCAACCCACTCGCCGTCTGCCGCGCCGTGGAGTCCGCTCTCGGAGAAGACAGCGTCGTCGTGGCCGACGGCGGTGACTTCGTGGGGACGGCGTCGTACGTCCTGCGGCCGCGGGGCCCCCTCTCGTGGCTGGATCCCGGGCCGTTCGGGACGCTCGGCGTCGGCGCCGGCTTCGCCCTGGCCGCCAAGCTGGTCCGGCCCTCGGCCGAGGTCTGGATACTCTACGGCGACGGCTCCGTCGGCTACAGCCTGGCCGAGGCGGACTCCTTCGCCCGCCACGGCCTGGGAGTCGTGGCCGTCATCGGGAACGACCGGGGCTGGACCCAGATCGCCCGCGACCAGGTGGAGATCCTGAAGGACGACGTGGGGACGGTCCTCGCCGCCACCGAGTACGACCGCGCGGCGGAGGGCCTCGGCGCCCTCGGGCTCCGCGTCGACGAGACCGCCCGCCTCGGGGCCGTGCTCGCACGGGCGCGAGGGGCCGCGGCCGAGGGGCGCCCGGTCTACGTCAACGTCCTCCTCGGTCGGACCGACTTTCGAAAGGGATCCCTCTCGATCTGAAGAGGGGGCCCTGGTGGCGGAGAGTCGGCTGGCTCCGCCACGTCCTGAGATCTCAGGGATCGCGGGGAGGGGGAGCGGCCGGGGCGAAGTTGGCCGTCGGCTCGCCGTCCCACTCGTAGTCCAGCCCCCGGAGGCGCTGGACGATCTCCCGGCTCCAGGGGAAGCCCGGCCGCACGTAGTACCAGTGGGTGTCGTAGGCGTTGCGGCCGTAGACGGCGGCGAGGACGTAGCCCCCGTCCTCCGCGTACTGCTTCAGTGTCATGACCATCCGGTACCAGGCGGGACCGAGGGCCCGGTTCTCGATCCGCGGTCCCTCCTGCGGGGTGTGGGGCGAGAAGTAGGCGTGGAAGACGATCACCTCCGGCCGGTAGCGGTCCAGGTACTCGGCGGTGATCCCCCCGTGGTGGGCGATCCAGGCGTCGTTGAGACCCCAGGCGTCCACCGCCCGCCAGGTGGAGTAGAGAGGCAGGAGGCCCGCCTCGGTGGTGACCAGGGAGTAGTTGCGACGCGCGTAGTCGCGGAGAACCAGGCCGGCGTCGCGAAGACCCATCGGGCGCGGGGAGACGGAGCCGTAGCGCTGGTGCTCTGCGGCCACCAGGCCGGCGGCGGTCACCAGGGCCAGGGTCCACCCGAAAAGCGGCGGCAGCCGGCGCACGGCACGGAGCGGCCCCTCGCCGAGCGCCAGCGCCACCGCAACCGACCCCACGAGGATCAAGGGGAGGACGGGGTAGCGGAAGCGCATCACGTAGTTCGTCTCGTTGGAGATGAAGATCCACAGCCCCACGAACAGCGCCACCGGCCCCAGCGTGAACAGCGCCCAGCGCCGCCCTCCCCGCACGAGCAGCCCCAGGGGCACGACGGCCAGGAAGGGCAGGCCCAGCCGCCACAGATCGCGCCAGGCCATGCGCAGCGAGTGCAGGTGCAGCACTCCGCCGCCCTTCTTGTAGAACGGGTTGGGGAGGGGATGACCGAAGTAGCTCCAGCGCCAGAGGAAGTAGGCGAGGCCGAGGGTCAGGAAGACGGCCAGAAACGCCGTCACGATCGGCCGGACCCCGGTGCCGGCTCGCGCGACGACGACGGCGAGGAGCAGGAAGACCGCGAAGAAGACGCCCTCGGGCCGGGAGAGCCCCATGGCGAGGGCGGCGAGGGCGAAGGCCACGGCGGGCCGGCGCAGCTCGTCGCGGTCGGCGAGGACGAGCCCGGCCGCGAGCAGCGCGCTCAGCAGGGCCCAGAGCGTGAACCAGGGCGTGCCGTAGGAGGCGGCGACGTGGCGCAGGCCGGGGCCCACGGCGAGGAAGGCGGCCCCGAGGAGCGCCAGGGGCGCAGGGGCCCCGAAGAGGACCCGTGGTCCCAGGTAGACGCCCACCACCGTCAGGACGTGGCTGGCCAGGCCCAGGCCCTGCGCCGCGGTCTCGAGCCGGAGGCCGAGGGCGTGGAGGACCGCCACCGCGACCATGAACAGGAGGTCCGTGGCTCCGTCCACCGGGGCCTCGCCAATGTTCCACACGATCCCGTGGCCCTCGGCGAGGTGGGCGGAGTAGCGCAGGAGCATGGCCGCGTCCTCCTCGGGGCGAGCCCCGAGGTCGACCGTCCGGGCGACGTAGGCCCCGAGCCCGGCCAGGAGGCCGGCGACCACGAGGGCGTCGATGCTGCCGAGCCGATGCTTCACAGGCGCGGAGGGAGTATAGCGGCCCGGAGTCGCGCCGTTCACCGCGGCCCGGCGGCCGCACCCTCACGCCGGTCCGCGACGCTGCCGGACACCTCCGCTGCCCCGATCGGCGCCCGATCCGCGAGATCGACCGCTTCCGCCCCCGCTTTGGCCAGCTTCTCCGAGAGCTCCCGCTTCACGTACAGCGCCATTCCTTCGACGCAAGGGCCGTCCTCGTCGGCGGTGCGCTCGGCCCGACCCCTTCGATCTCCGGGAGCCAGGGGGACGACCATGGCGACGTAGCGTCGCCTGAACTCCGGCTCGTCCTGGACGCCATCGGTGAAGCCCCGGGCCAGGTGCCGACGGAAGACTCTCCGCGGTCGGTTGACACACTCCGTGAACACGCTCTCCTGCACGAGGTCGGGCGCCTGTCGGTAGAAGACCGCCCGGTTGAAGGCCGCGTGGTTCTTGCGGCCCCGGCGCTCGCCCGGTGAATGGGCCATCGCCGGGTTGTTGAGGCCCAGCAGGTCGATGACCGGGCCTCGATAGGAGAAGGCGGTGCCGCCGGCGGCGAAGACGCCCCAGCTGGGCCTGGTGTCCAGTACGGCGGTGATCCTGTTCAGGGCTCGACCGAACTCCAGACCGCACCGACCGACGACGAACTCCATGGCCACCGGGTCCCTCTTCTCCTGGGCGGCCCTCGCCGCCATCGTCGCTCCGATCGTGAGCAGGCACAGCAGGGAGACGACGCCCCCGCTGGCGACGCGGCGCGTCCACGCGGTGGGGGTCAGTCGCGAGAGGACGACCGCGGCGATCACCAGGGTCACGGCGAGCGGCGGGACGAGGAACCGCCCCTGGGGGAAGTGATCTCCGCCGACCACCACCGCCGCGCCCACGAGCACCAGCGCCAGCGACGCCAGCGTGCCCTCCGGGAGGCGGCCGGGCGAGCGCCCTTCGGCCGTCGACCGGCGCCGGAGGCCGAGGGCGGCCAGGAGGGTGATGGCCAGGGCGCAGGCCGCGATCGGGCTGTTGGCCAGCGTGTGCAGAAGATACGCGGTGCCCTCGCGGACGTTGTAGCCGAAGCTGGGGGAGACCTTCGCATAGAAGGTGTTGGGCACGGGGTGGCCGAAGTAGAGCCACCGAAAGGCCGTGAGTCCCACCGCGGTCGCGACGAACGCGGCGAGGGCGGGCATCGCGCGTCGCGTGTCGAGGCGTCGCGCACCGCCCCCGGGCTGGAGGGCGATCAGGCCCAGCCACGCCGGAGCCACCAGGAAACCCTCCGGTCGCGTCAGGGGCATGAGGGCGGCGAGGGTCATCGTCGCGACGCGAGCCCGCGGACTCCATGCCGGCCGTCCCGCACGAACCAGCAGCCACGCCGCCGCCATCACGAGCGCCAGCCAGAGGCTGGAGTCCATCAAGGTGATCGTCGACCACGTGACCAGGGGCGGAAACAGGGCGGCGAGAAGGACGAACCACCACGACGCCACCGCGGCGCCCCCCCGGCCCGGCGGTCCGTCCCCGGCGAGGCGCTCCGACGCCGACTGACCCAGCCGCAGCGCCAGCACGCAGAGGAGGAAGCCCAGGCCGTGCATCACCGCTCGTGGCGCCGGAGTGCGAAACGCGACCGCCCACAGCAGCGTGTAGAGGAACGACGTCGTCCCCTCGACCCGCTCTCCCCGTGGGCGATAGACCCACCCGCTCCCCTCGGAGAGGTTCCGCCCGTAGACCTGGGTGATGAGCGAGTCGTCGACTCCTTGACCGGGCCACTCGCACAGCCACGCCAGCTGCACCGTCGAGATCGCGGCGACCACGAGGAGCGCGGCCACGCTCCAGCGTGGCGGACGGGACCTCTCGTCGGGGAGCAACGAGCTCAAGGGACCGGTACCGGCGCGACCTCCGGTCGCCGATCGATCCGGAAGACGCCGGCCCTCACCATCTTCACGCCGAGCCCGGCCGCCTTCAGTGCCGGCCGGAGGCCGAGCCGCGTGCAGTACACCGGGAGGCCCGGCGGAGCCCACCTGCGCAGGGGCGGGAGGTAGAGAGCCCGATCCTCCCGCAGGTACGCGACGATGTCGTCGACCCTGACCTCGGAGCCGACGAAGACCGACGGACCGCCGAGCTTCTCCGCCAGCGTGAAGTACACCAGCTGCATGTAGTCGTTGTAGCGGGCGATGATGAGCGCGCCGTCCCGCGAGTCCACGAGGAGCCGACGCATCGGCTCCGCCAGGTCGGGACGCTTGAGGCGCTCGACCTCCCCCCGATGGGCGACGCCGAGCGCCAGCGGGAGCGAGAGGCAGAGCACGGCGGGCACGCGCCGGCCCGCCCTCGACGAGAGGATCCACTCGAGCCCCACGCCGGCGAGCGCGGCCGTGGCGAAGTAGGCGGGGATGAAGTAGTTGTCGAAGTCGCCGATGGCGTAGCCGAGCGCGAACGCGACGTGGCCGAGGAAGAGGAGACCCAGGTACACCGCGGTGATGCGGTCGGCCAGGGTGGCGGCACCCAGCACGGCCAGGGGGATGAGCGGCGCGCATTCGTGCCAGAAGGCCCGCGCGAAGATCGGAAGACGCTGGAAGAGCATCTGCGACGGCGTGAAGGCGAACATCTCTCCACGGAAGCTCGACCCGGTCGCGTAGCCCCAGAGCTGTGTGAGGTTCGTCACGGATTGGGCGAGATACGGGGTGTCGGGGTCCAGGGACCGCACGACCGGGTACGCGTAGGGCGCGAGCCCGAGCAGGATCAGGCCGCCCACGGCGCAGGCCAGCTTCCACTGGACCAGCACTCTCCAGCGCGTGGCCAGGACGAGGAAGGCAAAGGCCGGCAGCAGCGTGATCATCGTGAGGTGGTTGCCGAACGACGCCACGTAGAGGGCGCAGGCCAGGAGGAGGTCGCGATCTCTCAGGGTCCGCCTCCACCTCACCAGCGCGTCCGACACCAGGGCCACGAAGAGGAGGTTGAGGCTGTAGACCTCGGCGACCACCGAGAAGCGCCAGAACGTCGGCGTGAGACCCAGAGCGACGGCGGTCGCCCACGCCACGAGCTCGCGTGCTCCCAGCCGCCTCAGCAGACGCCGCACGACGAGACAGGCGAGGACCCCGAAGAGGGCAGACAGCAGGTTGGCCCGGTGCGCGGGCGTGCCGAGGGGGACGAGCCGCGAGAACGCGTGACCCAGAAGGAGGTAGGTGGGGTACCCCGTCGGGTGCGTCACGCACAGGAGGTGCGCCGAGAACTGAACCTCCGCCGTGTCGTGGGAGTGCCCCGGGCCCGGGAGGAGGGTCTGAACGTACACGCCACCCAGCACGAGGACCAGGGCGAGCTCCGCGGCGATCCCGCGGAGGCGACCCCCCCGGCCCGACGCGTCGCCGCCAGCCGTGCTCACCACGTCCACCGCGGTCGCCGGGCTCGTCGCACGGTCGTAGTGTCGAGGGGCGCCGCGCTCCCTGTCAACGCGCCGAGGCGGCTCTTGCGCGCGTGCAGTGCGATAGAGTACGGGTCGTCGAGGAGACGAGCTTGATTCTGAGGGAGAGGGGATTCCCATGACTCGACCGCGCCGGAAGAAGGACGACTCGGCGGGGACCGGGCTCGACCGCCGCGACTTCGTGCGGGTGGCCGGCCTCGGCACCGCCGGTCTGGTCGGTGGGGCGAGGGCGGAGACCGCCGGGGCCGCCGGCTCCCGGGCGGCGGCCGCCGTGCTCGCCGATCCGGCCTGGCCGAGCCTCCGGCACTACCCGCAGGATCGGCTGGCCCGCATCGCCCTCCCCCTCGGGGGCATCGGCACCGGGACCGTCTCTCTCGGCGGGCGGGGCGACCTGCGCGACTGGGAGATCATGAACCGGCCGGCCAAGGGATTCGTCCCCAGCGGGGGAGGGGCCAGCCCGTTCTTTGCCCTGTTCGCCCGTGCCGCGGGCGAGTCGCCGGTGTGCCGGATCCTCGAGGGCCCGCTCGAGTCCTTCGAGTTCGCGGGCAGCCATGGGTCGCCGGCACCGAACGCGGGCCTGCCCCGGTTTCGCGAATGCTCGTTCGCCAGTGCGTACCCCTTCGGACGCGTGATCCTGCGCGACCCCGGCGTGCCCCTCGAGGTGCATCTCAAGGCCTTCAATCCGATGGTGCCCACGGACCCGGACGAGAGCGGGATCCCGGTGGCGGTCCTCCACTACGAGCTGCACAACCCGGGCCGCGCTCCGGTCGAGGCCTCGGTCGGCGGGACGCTCCCGAACTTCATCGGGGTCGACGGTTTCGAGACCGGGCGCGACTGGAAGGGCGACACGTTTCCCACGGGCGCTTCCCGCAACCGAAACGTCTTCCGGCAGGGTCCGGTCTGCCGCGGCATATTCTTCGACTCCGAGGGGGTCGACGCGCGGTCGGCGGCGTGGGGCACCATGGCCCTCGTGACCTCCGCCTCGGAGGGTGTCACCCAACGGACGTCGTGGGCAAAGCAGGAGTGGGGCTTCCCGATCCTGGACTTCTGGGACGACTTCAGCGTCGACGGGCGACTGGAGGAGAGGACGAGGCCGGAGAAGCTCGACGCGCCGGTCGGGTCGCTCGCGGTGGCGTTGGACGTCCCTCCGGGGGCGACGCGGACGGTGACGTTCGTGCTGGCCTGGCACTTTCCGAACCGCTACACCTGGACGCCACGCGACACCGACGACGATCTCATCGGCAACCACTACACGACCCTCTACCGGGACGCGTGGGACGTTGCCGAGCGCACGGTGCCGCGCCTTTCCGAGCTGCAGACGAAGACCGCGGGCTTCGTCTCGGCGTTCTGCGGGAGCGACCTCCCGGAGGAGGTCAAGGAGGCCGCGCTCTTCAACCTGAGCACCCTGCGCACCCAGACCTGCTTCCGCACACCGGACGGCCGCTTCTTCGGCTGGGAGGGAAGCGCCAGCCGCAAGGGGTGCTGTCACGGCTCCTGCACCCACGTCTGGAACTACGAGCAGGCGACGCCTTTTCTCTTCGGCGCCCTCGCCTTGTCGATGCGTGAGGTCGAGTTCGGCTTCGCCACCGCCGAGAACGGGCTCATGAGCTTCCGCGTCGCCCTTCCCCTCGACCGCGGCCAGGAGTTCGGCAAGGCCGCCGCCGACGGGCAGATGGGCTGCATCCTGAAGATGTACCGGGACTGGCAGCTCTCGGGCGACGATGCCCTCCTGAAGCGGCTCTGGCCGAAGGTGCGCAAGGCCGTGGAGTTCTGCTGGATCGAGGGGGGCTGGGACGCCGACCGCGACGGCGTCATGGAGGGGGCCCAGCACAACACCATGGACGTCGAGTACTACGGCCCCAACCCGCAGATGGGGATCTGGTACCTCGGCGCCCTCCGTGCCGCCGAGGAGATGGCCACCCACCTGGGCGATGGGAGCTTCGCGCGCGCCTGCCACTCGCTCTTCGAGAGCGGCCGGAGCTGGATCGACACCCACCTCTTCAACGGGGAGTACTACGAGCACCGGGTTCGCGCCCCGCGCAGCGCCTCCGAGATCGCGCCCAGCCTGCTGGTCGGCATGGGCTCCGACGACGTCACGCGCCCCGACTACCAGCTGGGGGCCGGCTGCCTCGTGGACCAGCTCGTGGGTCAGTTCCTGGCCCACGTGTGTGGGCTCGGGCACCTGGTCGATCCGTCGCACGCGCGGCGAAGCCTCGAGAGCATCCTTGCCTACAACCTGCGGAGGGACCTGAGCGGGCACTTCAACAGCATGCGGTCCTTCGCCCTCGACTCGGAGTCGGCGGTGCTGATGGCCGGCTACCCCGAGGACCGTCCCCGCAACCCTTTCCCGTACTTCACCGAGGCCATGACCGGCTTCGAGTACACGGCCGCGGTCGGGATGCTCTACGAGGACATGACCGAGCAGGGTCTCGAGTGCATCCGGCTCGTTCGGTCGCGCTACGACGGTGCCCGCCGGAGCCCGTTCGACGAGGCGGAGTGCGGTCACCACTACGCCCGGGCCATGGCGAGCTGGGCCGCGGTCCTGGCCTGGACCGGGTTCCGCTACTCCGCGGTCACCGGGACGCTCACCCTGGCGCCCCGGACCGGGCGCTTCTTCTGGTCGAGCGGGCACGGCTGGGGCGAGTACACCCTCGCCGGCGAGGGCCCGGCGCGCGAGCTGACGCTCCAGGTGCGGGGTGGTCACCTCGACGTGTCCCGGGTGATCCTGACGGGCTTCGGTCAGGGAGAGGTCTCCGGTTCCCGGCGAAGGGGCGAGGGAGACACGCTGCGGGTGGCCGTCGAGCGGGGGGCGGCGTAGCCGGTGCCCGCTCGACGGCGGCGATTGCGGTGAGGTGCGGCCGACCATGATGACCGGTCCCTGGCTCCTCTACGGGGCGAACGGCTACACCGGCGAGCTCGTCGCACGCCTGGCCGTCGCGCAGGGGCACCACCCGATCCTGGCGGGTCGCCGGGCGGACGAGGTCTGTGCCCTCGCCGACGAGCTGGGCCTCCCCCGGCGCCTGTTCTCCCTCGACGACCCGAGACGCGTCGACGAAGGGCTCGAGAACATGAGCCTCGTCCTCCACTGCGCGGGCCCCTTCGAGCGCACGTCCCGGCCCATGGCCGACGCGTGCCTGCGCACGCGGACCCACTATCTCGACATCACCGGCGAGGTGGCGGTCTTCGAGGCCCTGGCCGCCCGCGACGGCGAGGCGCGAGACGCGGGCGTCACGCTCCTTCCCGGCTGCGGGTTCGACGTCGTGCCCACCGACTGCCTGGCCCTGCATCTGAAGCGCCGGCAGCCCGCGGCGCGGAGGCTGGCCCTCGGCTTCGAGGCGCACGGCCGCGTCTCGCACGGCACCGCGCTGACCGCCCTCGGGGGCCTCGACCGGGGCGGCCTGGTCCGGCGAGGTGGTGTCCTGACCCGGGTCCCCGCGTCCTGGCGGACGCGCACGATCGACTTCGGGGACGGGCCCCGCAAGGCCATCACCATCCCCTGGGGAGACGTCTCCACCGCCTGGCACTCGACCGGGATCCCCGACATCGAGGTGTACCTGGCCGCCCCCTGGCCCCTGCGCCTCCTCTCCGGGGCCAGCCGGGCCCTCGGGCCCCTGGTGGCCGCCGGCTGGTTCAAGGGGCTTCTCCGACAGCAGGTCCTCGCCGGTCCGCGCGGCCCGTCCCCGGAGGAGAGACGGCTCGGGCGGGCCTGGGTGTGGGGAGAGGTCGAGGACGGTGAGGGTCGACGCGCGGTGAGCCGGCTCCGGACCCCCGAGGCCTACACCCTCACCGCCCATGCCTCCCTGGCCGCGGTGGCCCGGGTTCTGGCCAGCGAGGCCCCGGGGGGATTCCAGACCCCGGCCTCCGCCTTCGGGCCCGACTTCGTCCTCGAGATTCAGGGCGTGGAGCGGCAGGACGACCCCGAGGAGCCGGCCGCGCCCCGATGACCCTCTACGTCGGGATCTTTCTCGTGACCCTCTCGGGCCTCCTCTTCGAGATCGGGCTCACCCGCATCTTCTCCGCCACGATCTGGTACCACTTCGCCTTCATCGCCGTCTCGGTGGCGCTCCTCGGCTGGGGGCTGGGGGGCTTCGCCGTCCACCTCCTGCACGACCGGCTGACGGTCTCCCGCGACGGGGCCGCCCGGCTCACCCTGCTCTACGGCCTCTCGATCCCGCTCGCCCTGGGGCTGATCGTGCGCACGCCACTCCTTCCCGCCTGGCTGCCCTTCTATTTTCTCGTCTCCCTCGTTCCCTTCTTCCTCGCCGGCATGGCCCTTTCGATGCTCTTCGCCCTCGGACGGGAGAACGCGGGGCGCCTCTACTTCGCCGACCTCCTCGGCGCCTCCATCGGGGCCCTGACCGTGACCCTCCTTCTGGGGTGGCTGGGCGGTGAGAACGCGGTGCTGGCGGTGGCCGTCGCTCCCGTCGTGGCCGCGGGCCTCTTCTCACCACGGCTGCGCCGACTCGCGGCGGTGGTGGCCCTCGGCCTGGGGCTGGCGGTGGTGGCCAACGAGCGGACCGGGCTGCTCGAGATCCGCGACGCCCCGGCCAAGGGCCTGTACCGCCATCTGGCCGAGACGCCGGGGACGCAGGTGGCGCTCACCGGCTGGAACGCCTACTCCCGCATCGACGCCGTGACCGGCTTCGCCCCGCCGTTCCTGGCCCGGTTGTACATCGACTCCGACGCCTGGACGGGCGTCCTCGAGTGGGACGGGCGGAGGGAGAGCCTGGGCGACGAGGCCCGGTGGTTCCGGGCGCTGCCTTTCGCGGTGGCTCCCCCCGGGGCCCGGACCCTCGTCATCGGGCCGGGCGGGGGATCCGACGTGATCGTGTCCCTGGCCGCCGGGGCGGAGAGGGTGACCGCGGTCGAGATGAATCCGCTGATGTTCCGCTTCGTGAGGCACTTCGGGGCCCGGGCGGGGAACGTCTACGACCACCCCCGGGTGGAGGCGATCCTCTCGGAGGGCCGCACCTTCGTCCGGCGCACCGACCGCCTCTACGACGTGATCCTCCTCGGGTTCGTGGACTCGTGGGCGGCCGTGGCGTCCGGGGGGCTCTCCCTCTCCGAGAACCACCTCTACACCGTGGAGGCCTTCGAGGCCTACCTCGACCACCTCACGCCCGACGGGCAGCTCGTCATCCTGCGCTGGGAGGTGGACGTGCCCCGCCTCGTGTCGAACGCGGTGGCCCTCCTCGGCCCGCGCGTGGCGGGGAGACGGATCGCCGCCCTCGTCGAGCGGCGCCGGGGAGACCGCGAGAACCCCCCGCAGATGGCCTTCATCCTCAAGAAGCGGGCCTTCACCCGGGCGGAGACGGGGCGGATGGCCGCCTGGCGAGCGGCGCGGCCGGTCATCCTGCCCGGCCGCGAGGTCGAGGAGCCGTATGCCGGGCTCTTCGAGGGCCGGACCTCCTTCCGCGACTACCTGGCCCGGGCCTCCGAGGTCGTCGACCCCGTCTATGACGACCGGCCGTTCTTCTTCGCGCGCGAGAGGCCCTGGGGGGTGCCGTCCGCCATGCGGCAGGCCTTCGTGCTGATCCTGGCTCCGGTCCTGCTGCTCTCGGGGCTCCTCGTCTTTCGCGGGAAGCCGCCGGGGGAGGCAGTGGCCCCCTACGCCGCGTCCCTCGGCTACTTTGCCTGTCTCGGGGTCGGCTTCATCGCGGTCGAGCTGGCCCTGCTGCAGCACCTGACGTTGCTCCTGGGCCACCCCATCTTCACCCTCTCCCTCCTCCTGTTCACCCTGCTCGCCTCCGGCGGGTTGGGCAGCGCGTCGAGCGGGCGCTTCCGCCCGGGCCCGGTGTGCCTGGCCGTCGGCCTCCTCACTTTGCTCCTCGCCTTCGTCCTCCCGCGCCTCGTGCCCACCCTGCTGCCCCTGCCTCTCGGGGGGCGGATGGCCGTCGCCGTCGCCCTCGTGGCGCCTCTCGGCTTCCTGATGGGGATGCCGTTTCCCCGTGGTCTGCGGGCCACGGGGCGGGGTCCGTTTCCCGCGCCGCCGTTCTACTGGGGGCTGAACGGCGTCTTCTCCGTGATCGGCTCCCTGGCGACGATGGTGGTTGCGGTGACCGTGGGCTTCACCTGGGCCATGGTCGGCGGTGGGGCCTGCTACTTCCTGGCCGCCCTGGCCGCGCGCGTCCTCACCCGCCCGAGCGCCGCTCTCGCCTGAAGGGGCTCCGGCAGGCTCTCAGAGGCCGATGGGCGAGTGAGAGGTCGGGGGTGCCGCGCGGTAGGGCGATCGTCGGATGAGCGACGGTGACGAGGAGGCCGCCTTCCGCCCTCCCGCGTCCCCCCCGTGCCCCGTGTCCCCGTCCGCCACCGTCTGGATGGCCCGCGCGGCGAGGTCGGCGGGGCCCGCCTCCAGGAGCGCGCGGTGCAGTCGCCGCCCCTCCTCCTCGAAGGCCTGGCGCTCCGCCGTCGCCGCCGCCGCCAGCTCCGGACGGCCCCTGGCCGCGGCCCGCTCGGCCTGCTGGCCCAGCCACTCGGCCAGGACGTGAGCGTCGTGGAGGGCGCCGATGGCGTCCTGGAGCTTCTTCCAGGCCGCGCTCGCCCCCGCCTCGCGGCCGCGCAGGGCCTCGTCCACCTCGGCGGTGTAGCGCAGCTCACGGATCCGACGCCGCACGGCGTGCAGGGCCACCGGGTCGTAGCGGTCGCCGATCGCCGCCAGACCCTCCAGGACCCGGGCCCCGCCCCGCTCGCTCGCGGAGCGGGTCCGGGACAGGACCGCCTCCGGGTCGGCCGTCCCCCGGGAGCTGAGGCGGCGGAGGTGCCGGCGCAACCCGTCGATGTCGAGGTCGAGAACCCCTGCCGCCAGCCGCCCGCGGCCCTGCGTCCGCGCCGCCTTCATCCGGCGCCGGAGCTCGCGCTGCTCGGCCGAGACGTCCTCGAGACCGCTCAGCCGTGCGTCGAAGAGGGCCACCAGGACGTCCAGGTCGCGTCCGGCACCGGCCGCCCGCGTGAGATCGCGGAGGATCCGGCGGGCCTTCCGGAGGCGCCGCCCCCCGGATTTGCGGGCGAGCAGGGGCAGGGCCACCCGCAGGCGCCGGCCCGCCACCCGGACCTGATGGACGGGCTCTTCGTCCCCGGCGAGGGCCCCCGGAAACTCCCGGAACACGCGCCGGATGCGCTCTCGAAGGAGGCGGGCCGGAGCGGGGACGGGTTGGGCAGCAGGCATGGGGCGCTCGACGAGGGCGGGAAGAATACCACGTCCATGTGACGGGAGAGCCTCCCGCAAGAGGGTAGAATGGAGATTCGCCCTTCGGGCAAGATCCCCATGATCCGACCGACCCCACACCCGGCCGACTCCAGGGACACCGCGGGCGGGAGCGAGCCCACAGGCGCCCCCGCCGCGGCCCTCGAGGGGGAGGCCCCGCGCCCGATGGCCGTGCTCGACATGGGGGCGAGCGCGCTGCGGCTCCTCGTGGCCGAGAGCACCCCCGGAGGTTCCCCCCGCGTCCTCGAGGAGGCCTCCCGGGCCGTCGCCCTGGGCAAGGACGCCTTCACCTCCGGCCGCCTCGGCGCCGCGACCATCGAGGCGGCCCTGCGGGCCCTCGAGGGCTTCCGGCGGATCATGGACTCCTACGGGGTCGTGCGCTACCGGGCGGTGGCCACGAGCGCGGTGCGCGAGGCGGTCAACCGCGACACCTTCCTCGACCGGGTGAAGATGCGGACGGGGATCGACGTGGAGGTCATCGACGGCTCCGAGGAGAACCGCCTCACCTACATGGCCGTCCGCGAGGCGTTGCGCGGGGACGGGACGCTCGCGGAGACCGACTCGCTCCTGGTGGAGGTGGGCGGGGGCAGCGCCGACATCTCCTTTCTCCGGAGGGGCGAGCCCGTGTACTCCGGGACGTACGCCCTGGGGGCGATCCGGATGCGCCAGAACCTCGCCTCGTGGCACGGGAGCCACGAGCAGCGGGTGCGCCTGTTCCGCCGACACGTCCAGAACATCATCGAGGACATCCGGCGCGAGATCCCGCTCCGGGAGGCGCGGCAGTTCGTGGCCATCGGGGGCGACGCGCGCTTCACCGCCGACCAGACGGTGGGCGAGGCCCGGGACCGGCCGGTGCGCCGCGTCGATCGGGAGCCGTTCCTCGCCTTCTGCGAGGAGACCGCGGCCCTCGACGAGGACCAGCTCGTGGAGCGCCACCGGCTCCCCCACGCCCGGGTCGAGACCCTCGCCCCGGCCCTCCTGGTCTACCAGGAGCTCCTGCGCGAGACGCAGGCCCCCCGGGTCCTCGTGCCCGAGGCCACCCTGCGGGCCGGACTCCTCCTCGACATGGTCCGCACCGCCGCGGGGCACGGGATCGAGGACTTCTCGAAGCAGGTCCTGGCCTCGGCCGCGGCCCTGGGCGAGAAGTACCGCTACGACGAGTCCCACGCCCGCCACGTGTCCTACCTGGCCACCCGCCTCTTCGACGAGCTGCGCTCCGAGCACGGCCTCGGCGAGCGCGACCGCCTCCTCCTCCAGGTGGCGGCGCTGCTGCACGACATCGGGGCCTTCGTGAGCCTGCGCGGCCACCACAAGCACGGCCAATACGTCCTGTCCGCGGCCGAGATCTTCGGGCTCAGCGGGGAGGACATGGCGGTGATCTCGAACGTGGCGCGCTACCATCGGCGGGCCACACCGAACAAGTCGCACCTGCCCTACATGGCCCTGGACAGCGGGGCCCGGGTCGTGGTCAGCAAGCTCGCCGCCATCCTGCGGGTCACCAACGCCCTCGACGCCGACCACCTCCAGAAGGTGCGCGACCTCCGGCTGCTGAAGGCCGGCGACCAGTGGGTGCTCGAGGTCGACGGCGGCGGCGACCTGACCATCGAGCGCCTGGCCGCCCTGGCGCGCGCGGACCTGCTGACCGAGGTCTTCGGGCACAAGCTCGCCTTCCGGGAGGCGGGAGGGCGGCCATGAAGACCCCCCCGGTGCGCCGGGACCCCGAGCGGTTCCTGAACCGCGAGCTGAGCTGGCTCGAGTTCAACCGGCGCGTCCTCGAGGAGGCGGAGGACGAGACCAACCCCCTCCTCGAGCGGTTGAAGTTCGCGGTGATCGTGGCCAGCAACCTCGACGAGTTCTTCATGGTGCGGGTGGCCGCCCTCAAGAACGCCCTGGCCGAGGGCGACATCGCCCCCGACCTCGCCGGGCTCACCCCCTTGCAGCAGCTCGAGCGGATCTCGGGGAGCGCGCATGCGATGGTGGACGAGCTGTACGCGACCCTGCACGAGGGCGTCCTGGCCGGTCTCGCCCCCCGCGGCCTCCGCCTCGTGTCGCCCGCCGAGCTGGAGCCCTCGGTGCGCGCGTCCGTGGGCCGCTACCACCGCGACGAGGTCCTGCCGGCCCTCACCCCCCTGGCCATCGACGCCTCCCGACCCTTCCCGATGCTGGCCGGCCTCAGCCTCAACCTCGCCGTCCTGCTCGCCCCGGCCGGCGGGGAGGAGGGCGAGCGCCTGGCCGTGGTCCAGGTCCCCGGGCGCCTGCCCCGCCTGGTGCGTCCCACGGGCTCGGAGGGCATGGTCTACGTCCTGCTCGAGGACGTGATCCGCGCCGAGATCGGCGCCCTCTTCCCCGGGCAGGAGATCCGGGACGTGGCCGCCTTCCGGGTGGCCCGGGACTCCGAGCTGGACCTCGACGACGAGGGCGGCTCCGACTTCCTCCAGGTCATCCAGGAGGAGCTCAAGAACCGCCGGCGGAGCGGGATCGTCCGCCTGGAGGTGGAGGACTCGGTGTCGGAGCCCCTCCTCTCCCTCCTCTCCACCCTCCTCGCCGTCGGACCGGAGGACACCTACCGGGTCCGCGGGCCGGTCGACATCCGGCCCCTGCTGCAGCTCGTGGACCTCCCGCCGCTCGAGGACCTGCGGGACACACCCCTCAAGCCGCAGCCGACGGTGACCGTCGCCGGGACGGAGCTCTTCGAGCTCCTGGACGAGCGCGACGTCATGCTCCACCATCCCTACGACTCCTTCGACCCCGTCGTCTCCCTCGTGTCCTCGGCCGCCGCCGATCCCGACGTCCTCGCCATCAAGCTGACGCTGTACCGGACGAGCGGCCGGTCGCCGATCGTGCGCGCCCTGGCGCGGGCGGCGGAGAACGGGAAGCAGGTCACCGTCCTCGTGGAGCTGCTGGCCCGCTTCGACGAGGAGTCCAACATCCGCTGGGCCCGTCGCCTGGAGGAGGCGGGCTGCCACGTGATCTACGGCATCCGCGGCTACAAGACGCACTCCAAGATCTGCCTCGTGGTGAGGCGAGGCCGCCAGGGCATCCGGCGCTACGTCCACCTGGGCACCGGGAACTACAACGACCGCACGGCCCGGCTGTACACCGACTTCGGCCTGATGACCACCGACCCCGAGCTCGGCGAGGATGCCTCATCCTTCTTCAACGCCCTCACCGGCTACTCCGACCCGCCGAGGATGAAGAAGCTGGTGATGGCCCCGACCCAGCTGCGCGAGCGCGTCTTGCGCCTCATCGATCGGGAGCGGGAGCGCGCGGAGGGGGGGCAGGCCGGGGAGATCCAGGCCAAGATGAACTCCCTGGTCGACGAGGAGATCATCCGGGCCCTGTACGCGGCGGCCGGCGCCGGGGTGCGGATCCGCCTCAACGTGCGCGGGATCTGCGGGCTCCGTCCCGGGGTCCCCGGCCTGAGCGAGTCGATCGAGGTGGTGTCGATCGTGGACCGGTTCCTCGAGCACTCGCGGATCTTCTGCTTCCACAACGGCGGCGACGAGGAGGTCTACCTCTCGAGCGCGGACTGGATGCCCCGCAACCTCGACCGGCGGATCGAGCTGCTCTTCCCGGTGGAGTCGCCCGAGGGACGGCTCAAGGTGCTCCGCGCCCTCGAGGCCGCCTTCCGCGACGACGTCAAGGCCCGGGTGCTGCAGAGCGACGGCCGCTACCGGCGCCGGCCGCGCTGGCCGGGTGAACCGCCCTTCCGCTCCCAGATCGAGCTGCACCGGGAGGCCGCCCGGGCGGTGGAGCGGATGCGTCAGGTCACCGACGTCGCCCTCGAGCCCCTCGCCGCGCCCGAGGGCTGAGGGTGTCTCCCGGCACCGTCGCGCCCCCCGCGCTCACCCCCGAGGAGCAGGCGGCCTTCGACAAGGGAGTGGCCGAGTTCAACCGCGGCCACTTCTACGAGTGCCACGACACCCTCGAGGAGCTCTGGGCCGGGGTCCGGGGCCCCAGCCGGGACTTCTTCCAGGGGCTCATCCAGGTGGCGGTCGGCTTCTACCACCTCCGCAACGAGAATCCGGTCGGCGCGGGGAGGCTCTTCGGGCGCGCCCTCGAGCGTCTCGAGGGCTACCCCGAGCACTACGGCGGCATCGACGTCGCCGCGCTGCGGTCGTGCGTGATCGACTGGCGGCGCGGCCTCTCGTCCGAGGCTGCCCCCCCGGCGCCGCACCGTCCCCCTCCGAGGCTCCGCCTCGTCGCCGAGAGGGGCGGCTGAGCGTTGCCCCGACGACCCCGTCTCGCTCGACGGGAGCTGCTGACCCGTCTCTGCCGCACCGACACCGCGGGGTGCGCGCCCCCGCCGTTGGCTTGGGTCGGGACATCTGCTATGGTCGCTGCCAGGGTGCGGGGCGGGGCCCACGGCCGCCCAGGAGAGCGCGTCGCGGACGCCGTCACGCCGGTCGTGCCCCGACCAGACCCGAGAGCGGACAGGAGACGATGACCACTCACTTGGAGAGGTCCCTCGAGCGGGACATCGAGCGGATCAAGAACGAGGTGCGCGAGATGTCGCGGATCGCCGAGCGATCGCTCCGCGACTGCGCGCGCGCGTTCGTCGAGAACGACCGGCACCTGGCCTACGGCGTCATCCTGCGGGACCAGCACATCGACGAGAAGGAGAAGGCCATCGACACGCTGTGCCTCGAGTTCCTGGTGCGGCAGCAGCCGGTGGGGGCCCCTCTTCGCTTCGCCTACAGCACGATCAAGATCAACCTCGAGCTCGAGCGGGTGGGCGACTACGCGGAGAGCGTGGCCCGTCAGGTGGTGAAGCTGGGCAGGTTCGCCCCCCCGCCGGACGTGCTGAAGCAGTGGATCACCGAGATGGCGGATCGGTCCATCCCCATGCTCCACGACGCGGTCGAGGCCTTCGTCCGCCAGGACGCGGAGGCGGCCGGGAAGGCGATGGAGGCGGAGCCGGCGGTGGACGCGCTGAAGCGCAAGTTCAACGCCGAGCTGGTCGACCTCGTCCGGGAGCAGAAGATCCCGCCGGAGGGGATTGCCCCGCTCATGACCATCGGCCGCCGCTTCGAGCGCGTGGCCGACCAGGCGCGCAACGTGTGCATGGAGGTCCTGTACCTGTGCACCGGTGAGCTGGCCAAGCACCCCGACGCGGAGACCATCCGGATCCTGTTCGTGGACGAGCACAACTCCTGCCGCAGCCTGATCGCGGAGGCGATCGCGAGCTCCCTCGACCGCCCCGGGTTCGCCTTCGCCAGCGCCGGCCTCGAGCCGGACACGATCGACGAGCGGACGCTCGAGCTCCTGAAGGAGAAGGGGCTCGACGTGACCCACCTCGCCCCCAAGTACGTCTACCAGGTCCCGGACCTGGACAAGTTCCAGGTGACCGTCGGGCTCGCCGGACGGGTCCGGCAGGCCTTCCCGCGGACCCCGCGCAAGATGGTCTACCTGGACTGGAGCCTCGCCGACCCGTCCCAGGCGACGGGCACCGAGGAGGAGGTGAGGGCGGCCTACGAGGCCGCCTTCGAGCTCCTCTCCAGACAGATCCGCGAGCTCATCGAGATCGTCCTCGGCAACCGCGCCGAATAGACAGGGCCGTTCGTTCACAGGAGAGATCCATGAAGCGACTGCAGTCCCTCCCCCGTCCTCGGCCGATTCTCGGAGTCGTCGTCCTGCTCGCCGCCGGCGCGCTCGTCGCGTGCGGGCCCTCGGGAGGGGGCGAGGGTGACGAGGCCGCCGGGAGGACCATCATCCAGAACAAGGGCTCCGACACCATGGTCAACGTCGCCCAGGTGTGGGCCGAGAAGTACCGGTCGGTGGCGCCGGACGTGGAGGTGGAGGTCTCCGGCGGCGGCTCCGGGGTGGGCATCGCCGCCCTCATCCGGGGAGCGGTGGACATCGCCAACGCCAGCCGCGACATGAAGGCCCAGGAGATGGAGGCGGCGGAGAAGAACACCGGAAAGGCGCCGAAGGAGTTCACCGTCGGCTACGATGCCCTGGCCGTCTACGTTCACAAGGACAATCCGCTCGAAGAGATCGATCTGCCCGGGCTGGCCGAGATCTACGTGGAGGGAGGCCCTGTCACACGATGGTCACAGCTCGGTGTCACGATCCCCGGCGTCTCGGACGACACCATCGTCCGCGTGAGCCGTCAGTCCAGCTCCGGGACCTACGAGTTCTTCCGCGACCACGTCCTCGAGAAGCGGGACTTCGCGCTCGGTTCGCGGGACCTGAACGGCTCGAAGGAGGTCGTGGAGCTCGTGAGCAGCACCCCGACGGCCATCGGCTACAGCGGCATGGGCTATGCCACGGACCACGTCAAGATGCTCCGCCTCACCTCGGAGCCCGGGGGCACGGCCTACGAGCCGTCGGTCGAGAACACCAACAACCACCGCTACCCGCTGGCGCGCTCGCTGCACCTGTACACCCTCGGCGACCCGGAGGGCGCGGTAAAGGCATACGTCGAGTGGATCCTGTCCCCCGCGGGCCAGAAGATCGTGGAGGACAGCGGCTACGTGCCGCTCGCGAGCGGCGCGCCGGACGCCGAGCCCGAGACCGAGCCCGAGACCACGGAGGACTGATCGCCGCCGGTCGAGACGCGTCCCGGGCGGCGCGCTGACGGCTCGGCATCGACGCCGCCATCATGACGACCGATCGTTCCAGGAAGCCAGAGAGGAGGGGCCGCCCCCGGTGGGCGGTGCTCGGCGAGAGGCTGCTCGAGGCGGTCATCCGCCTGAGCGGCGTCAGCGCGATCGTGTTCGTGCTCTCGATCTTCTTCTTCATCTTCCGCGAGGCGGCCCCGGTCCTGGTCAGCGAGTCCTTCAAGCTCGGCCAGTTCCTCTTCAGCACCGAGTGGTATCCCACCTCGGCCCTGAACGTCCGCTACGGCACGCTCGCGCTCACCGTGGGCACGGCCAGCGTGACCGTCCTCGCCATGATCCTCGCCGTGCCCATGGGTCTCGGGGCCGCGGTCTACATCTCGGAGTTCTGCGGTCCCCGGGTGCGGGAGACGCTCAAGATCGTCATCGAGCTCCTCTCGGCCATCCCGAGCGTGGTGTGGGGCTTCATCGGCCTCACCGTGATGAGCAAGCTCATCACCCGGTACACCGGGGCCCCGGTGGGGGTGAACGTCCTCAACGGCGGGATCATCCTCGCCCTCATGAGCGTGCCCATCATCGTGTCCATCGGGGAGGACGCCCTCAAGGCGGTTCCCGACTCCTACCGTGAGGCGGGCCTCGCCCTCGGGGCCACCCGCTGGCAGCTCGTCTACCGGGTGCTGCTCCCCGCCGCCCGGAACGGCCTGCTGGCGGCGGTGCTCCTCGGGGTGGGCCGGGCGGTGGGGGAGACGATGGCCGTGCTCATGGCCACCGGCCACGCGGTGGCCATCCCCCACGGGATCCTCGACTCCGTGCGGACCCTGACCGCGAACATCGCGGCCGAGCTGGGAGAGGCCCCGCACGGCTCCGACCACTACCGGGTGCTGTTCCTGACCGGGGTCCTTCTCTTCTCGATCACCTTCGTCGTGAACCTGACCGCGGACCTCGTCATCCGCGGCATCCGGAAGAAATAGAGGATGGCGACCGAGACCCTGCCCCGCAGCCGCTTCTCCCGCACCGCCTTCGGGGCGCGCAAGGAGCGCACGGAGAGGCTCGCGGGGACCGTGTTCGGCCTGATGTCGGCGGCGATGGTGGCGCCGCTCGTCGCCATCGTCGCGCACCTGTTCTGGCTCGCCTGGCCCTCGCTGAGCTGGGAGTTCATCGTCGACGTGCCGCGCAAGGGCATGACCGAGGGCGGGATCTGGCCCGCCTTCGTGGGGACGCTGTACCTCGTCGGGATGTCGCTGGCCGTCTCCGCGCCCATCGGGGTCCTGGCCGCGGTGTACCTGAACGAGTACGCGAAGGACAACTGGTTCAACCGCGTGGTGAACCTGGCGGTGATCAACCTGGCCGGAGTGCCGAGCATCGTGCACGCGCTGTTCGGCCTGGGGGCCTTCGTCTACGCCGCGCGCTTCGGGTACTCGATCATCTCCGCGGGGCTGACCCTGGCCATCATGACCCTGCCCGTGATCATCGCCAGCACCCGCGAGGCCCTGGCCTCGGTCCCCATGCCCTTCCGGGAGGCCTGCTGGAACGTGGGGGCCACCCGCTGGCAGACCATCAAGGCGGTCGTCCTGCCCAACTCGATCAGCGGCATCCTCACCGGCATCATCCTCCAGGTGAGCCGCGCCGCCGGCGAGACCGCACCGATCATGTTCACCGGGGCCGTCTTCTACAAGGCGGTGAGCCGGGGCGACCTCTTCCCCTACGCGCTCCACGAGCAGTGCATGGCGCTGTCGATGCACCTGTACACCCTCTCCACCCAGGTCCCCAACGTGAGCCCTTCGCTCCAGAACGCGACGGCGGTGGTCCTGCTGGGCTCGGTGCTCCTCGTCAACGCGGCCGCGATCGTCCTGCGGGTGTGGCTGCGCTCGCGGAAGAAGTGGTGACGGAGTGAGCGAAGAGGTCCCCAGGATCGAGGTCGAGGATCTCCGCCTCGCCTACGACCTCCGGGAGGTGATCCACGGGATCTCCTTCGCGGTCGAGCCCAACGAGATCCTGGCGGTCATCGGGCCCGCGCAGTCGGGGAAGACCTCCCTGCTCCGGTGTCTGAACCGGACCATCGACTTCACTGCCGGCGCCACGGTGAGCGGGACGATCCGCGTCGACGGGGAGGACGTGCGCAAGGCCAGCGACGTCTTCGCCCTGCGCCGCAAGATCGGGATGGTGGCCCCCCTGCCCGTGGGGCTGCCCTTGACCATCTACGACAACGTGGCCTTCGCCCCCCGGTGCGCCGGCCTCTCCCGCAAGGCGGACCTCGACCCCATCGTCGAGAAGTGCCTGCAGCAGGCGGCCCTGTGGGACGAGGTGAAGGACCGCCTCGGCAGCCTGGGGACCGCGCTCTCGGGCGGCCAGCAGCAGAGGCTCACCATCGCCCGCGCGCTCTCGCACCAGCCGGAGATCCTCTGCCTCGACGAGTTCTCGATCGCCATCGACCCCGTCACCACCATGCGCATCGAGGATGTCCTGAAGGAGCTGCGGGACGAGATCACCATCATCCTCGTCACCAACCTGACCCAGCAGGCCCGGCGGCTGGCCGACCGCACCATGTTCCTCTGGAACGGGGAGATCGTGGAGCTCGACACCACGGAGGCCATGTTCTCGGCCGAGACCAAGGACCCGCGGACCCGGGACTACGTGAGGGGGGTCTTCGGATGAGCGAGGCCTCCCTCGCCATCCGGACCCGGGGGCTCAACCTCTGGTACGGCTCCTTCCAGGCCCTGATCGACGTGTCCCTCGACATCAAGCACGGGATCATCACCTCCCTCATCGGCCCCAGCGGATGCGGGAAGACGACGCTGCTCCGCTGCTTCAACCGGGTCAACGAGCGCTACGGCAACGTCAGGACCGCGGGCGAGATCCGGATCCTCGACGAGAACATCTACGCCCCCGACGTGTCCCTGGTGGAGCTGCGCAAGGCGGTGGGCATGGTCTTCCAGAGGCCGAACCCGCTGCCCATCTCCGTCTACGAGAACGTGGTCTTCGGCCTGAGGATCCACACCCCCCGCGGGGGGCTCAAGAGGTCGGTGATGGACGAGGCGGTGGAGAAGGCCCTCACCGAGGTGGGGCTGTGGAAGGACCTGAAGGACCGCCTCGACGCCCCGGCCACGAGCCTCCAGCTCGAGCAGCAGCAGAAGCTCTGCCTCGCCCGGCTCCTGCCCCTCAAGCCGGAGGTCATCCTCATGGACGAGCCCGCCTCGGCCCTGGACGTGGACGGGACGAAGGCCATCGAGGAGCTGATGCTCGAGCTGAAAGGTCGCTACACCATCGTCATCGTGACCCACAACATGGGACAGGCCCGGCGGGCCAGCGACGAGTGCATCTTCATGCTCCTCGGCGAGGTGATCGAGCACCGCCGCACCGAGGACCTCTTCCTCAACCCGAAGAGCCCGAAGACGGCGGAGTACGTCGAGGGCCGCTACGCCTGATCATCCCCGGAGGCGCGGGCCAGCCGGTAGCCGAGGGACTTCACGGTGATGAGCTGCGGGGCCAGGCCCGGCAGCTTCTCGCGCAGTCGCCGGACGTGCACGTCGACGGTGCGCGTGCCCTCGGTGTACGAGTAGCCCCAGACCGTCTCGAGGAGCGCCGGGCGGGTCAGGACGCGCCCGTCCGCCTCCAGGAGCGCCTGGAGCAGGGCAAACTCCTTCGCGGTCAGGTGGACGCCCTGGCCGTCCCAGCGCACGGTGTGGCGGGTGCGGTCGACCTCCAGGGGGCCGTGACGCAGGGGAGCCTCCGTCTCGTCCCGTCGCTCGAGGCGCCGGAACAGCGCCCGGGCCCGGGCCACGAGCTCCTTGGGGCTGAACGGCTTGACCACGTAGTCGTCGGCCCCCACCTCGAGGCCCACGACGCGGTCGGACTCGTCCCCGCGGGCGGTCAGCATGATGATCGGCAGGCTCTCGGTGCCCGGGTCGCGCCGCAGCGCCGCACAGAGGCTCAGGCCGTCCATCCCGGGAAGCTGGAGGTCGAGGACGAGGAGGTCGAAGCGCTCCTCCTTCAGGCGATCGAAGGCCTCGATCCCGTCCGCGAGCGCCTCGACGCCGAAGCCCTCGCCCTCCAGGTAGTGGGTGATCAGCTCCACGATGTCGGGATCGTCCTCGACGACGAGCACGCGTCTCATGGCCGGACCCAAGCATACCCCCGGGGCGGGACCCTGCGAGTTGGGTTATCCTGCGAGGAGAGACCTCCCCATGGGCAATGGCGCGTCGCAGACCTATTTCCAGAAGGGCTTCAACCTCAAGAAGGTGGTGAGGCCCGTCCTCGCCGAGAGCTACGACTCCGCGGTCGTGGGCCGCCTCAAGGAGCTCGACTACCTCGCGCGGGCCGGAGACGTGAGGATCAAGCTGGCCCGCGAGTTCGGGTTCTGCTACGGGGTCGACCGCGCGGTGGAGTATGCCTACGAGGCCCGGGAGAAGTTCCCGGACCGGCGCATCTTCCTGTCGGGGGAGATCATCCACAACCCCGAGGTGAACGGTCGCATCGAGCGGCTGGGGATCCGCATCCTCCCCGACCACCGCCGCCCCGAGGAGCGCTACGGCGACGTCGGGGCCGCGGACGTGGTGATCCTGCCCGCCTTCGGGGTCTCGGTGGCGGAGCTGGAGCACCTGCGGTCGAAGGGCTGCGTCCTCGTGGACACCACCTGCGGCAGCGTGCTCAACGTCTGGAAGAACGTCCGCCGGTACGCCCGCGACGGGTTCACCGCCGTCATCCACGGCAAGCACCATCACGAGGAGACCAAGGCCACCGCCTCCCAGACCCACCCCGGGGGGCGCTACCTCTGTGTGCGGGACCGCGAGGAGGCCGAGGAGGTGTGCCGCTTCGTCCGGGGCGAGATCCCCGCGGAGCGACTCCTCGAGCAGTTCGGGGAGGCGATGAGCCCCGACCTCGACCCCGAGCGCGACCTCCAGCGCATCGGCCTCGCCAACCAGACCACCATGCTCATGAGCGAGAGCCTGGAGATCCAGGACATGCTCCGTGCGGCCATGCTCGGCCGCTGGGGCGCCTCGGAGCTCGAGGAGCGCTTCCGGGCCTTCGACACCATCTGCTCGGCCACCCAGGAGCGCCAGGACGCGGTCCTGGACATGCTCGCGGCGGGCGGGCTGGACGTGATGGTGGTCATCGGCGGCTACAACTCGAGCAACACCCAGGCGCTCGCCCGCATCTGCGCGGAGAGGCTCCCCACCTTCCACATCAGCGGCGCCGACCGGATCGGGGAGGGGATCATCCACCACCGTCCCGTGGGCGTCGAGCCGATCGAGGTGACGGCCGAGGACTGGCTCCCCGATGGGCCGGTCACCGTCGGCCTGACCGCCGGGGCCTCGACGCCGAACAACGTCGTGGGGGAGGTCGTGAAGCGGATCCTCGCCCTGCGGGGAGGGACGGCCGAGGACCTCGTCGCCGGCTGATCGCGCTCAGATCTCCCGGGCGAGAACCCGCCGGAGAGTCTCCGCGTCGATGTTGGCGCCGGAGAGGACGATGGCCACGGTCTTGCCGGCCAGCTCCTCCCGCAGGGCCCGCAGGCCGGCGAGGCCCGCGGCCCCCGCTCCCTCCACCAGCGTGTGGGTGGCGGCGAGGACGAGTCGCACCGCCTCGGCGATCTCGGCATCCGTGACCGTCACGAAGCCGGCCAGGCCCGCCCGCAGGGCACCGAAGGTGAAGGGGTAGGTGTTGCGGGTGGCGAGGCCGTCCGCGAAGGTCTCCGCCGTCGGGTGGGAGACGGGACGGCCGAGATGCCAGGCATCGTGGATGGCCGCGGCGCCTTTCGCCTGAACTCCGTAGACCGGGAGCCCGGGCCGGAGCTTCCGGGCGACGGTGAGCCCGCCGACCGCCTGGGAGCCTCCGCCCACCGCGAACACCAGGGCCTCGACGGAGGGCTCCTCCTCCAGGATCTCCAGCGTGATCGTTGCCGCCCCCGCCACCACCGTGGGGTCGTTGGTGGAATGGACGACGTGCAGACCCTCCGTCCGCACGAAGCGCTCCACCGCAGCCGCGCTCGCGTCGTAGTCCCGGCCCTCCTCGACGAGGCGTGCCCCGAGGGCTCGCACCGCCGCGTTCTTCTCCGGGTTGTTCCCCTGGGGCACGCAGACGGTGACCGGGATGCCGAGCCGGCGCCCGGCCCAGGCCAGGCCGAGGCCGTGGTTCCCTCGGGTCGCCGCCACCACCCCCGGCGGAGCGGGCCGGAGAGCGGTCAGGGCGGAGACCCCGTTGCGCACCTTGAAGGCGCCGGTGGGCTGGAAGTTCTCGTGCTTGACGAGCACGCGGATTCCGCCCCCCACCTCCCGATCCAGCGTCTCGTAGCCGCGCAGGGGCGTGGGGTCGAGGTACGGTCGGAGCCGGTCGCGCGCGGCGAGCACGTCCGCGAAGGAGATGGGCTCGTCGGTCATGCTCCGCGTCCACCCGCGGCTGCGGAAACGCTCAGGCGGGAGCGGACAGCCGACTCTATCACGGTGTTGTCGCTACCTCGGCCACGCCGGTTCCGTAGGTCTCTGCTGCTGCATCCTGTTGTCGGGACCCCCGCCCGCGCCTGTTACCGGCTGAGGCCCGATTTGTCACCGGTTGGCCCAGCGGAGCCCCCTCGGCGAGCGCTTCCAGAGCCCCAGGCGGGGCCGCCGGCAGCCACGAGCCGTAGACCCGAACAGTGAGCCCGACGTCCGCGTGGCCCGCCTGCTGCTGGACGTAAACCGGGCTCACGCCGGCCGCGATGAGGAGCGAGCAGTACGGACCGCGAGGTCCCCGCCGGCAAAGACCCCTTGTCGAACGGACAGGCCCCGGTCGCCGTAGGACAGGAAGCCGCGGCGACGGCAGGTTTTCCCTCGTGCGCGACCGCGCTCGTGACACAATTCCTGCCGACCGACGACCGGGGTCTGTCGGCCTTGCCCCGCCACCTACGGTGCACTGTGACCGTGTCGCGGATCCTGTGTCACCGGACGGTTTCAACGCCGAAATGACCCGCGGGAGGAACCCGATGAGGGGAATCGGCGTGTCGCTCGCCTTGGCCCTGGTCGTGACGCTGCCGGGAGTCGCTCCTGGATCGGCCCAGGACTCCTCCGTCGCGGGGTGGAAGGCCCGGGACTCCTGGCCGCAGTGGCGCGGGGCCCGCCGGGACGGCGCCGTGTCGGGCCACGTCTCCCCGGGCTCATGGCTGGCCGAGCCCGAACTGCTGTGGGAGCGAGACGTCGGCGCGGGGTACTCGGGTCCCGTCGTCGCCGCCAGCCGCGTCTGGATCCACGCGCGACAAGGCGACCACGAGGTGGTGAGCTGCCTCACCCTCGCCGAGGGTGAGGCGGTCTGGAGCGACCGCTACGCCGTCGACTTCGACCAGGACCCGACGGCGCGGGCTCACGGCAAGGGTCCGTATTCGACACCCTCCCTCGCCGATGGGCGGCTCTTCACCCTGGGTGTGACGGGGGTGCTGACGGTCCGGGACGCCGCGACCGGGGACGTGCTGTGGCGAACCGACTACTCGGGGGAGGGCTTCCCCGATTTCCCCTTCTTCGGAACAGCCGCCTCGCCCCTCGTCTGGAATGACCTCTGCTTCGTACACTTCGGCGGCACGACAGGGAGGACGCTCGGCGCCCCGGGACGGGGCGCGATGGTGGCCCTCCGCGTCACCGATGGCAAGGAGCAATGGAGATGGACGGGCGATGGCCCGGCCATGGCGGCCTCGCCGGTCCTCGGCCGGATCGGCGAGCAGTGGCACCTCGTCTTCAAGACCCAGGAGCGGATCGTCGGGGTGGACCCCCGTACCGGCCGGGAGCTGTGGCGGCACCCCTACGAGGTCTCCGAGGACAACACGATCGTCACCCCGCTGATCCTGGGAGACCGACTCGTCACCTCCGATTACCAGAAGGGCACGACCGCCTGGCGTCTCCATTCGGAGCACGGCGCCTGGACGCTCCGACAGCTCTGGCACGATGCGACGGTCTCCCTGTCCCTCAGCTCCCCGGTCATCATTGGCGACCAGATCGTGAGCTACTCCCACAACCGAAAGGGCCACCTCGTCGGTTTGGACCTGGCTGATGGAGATGTGCTGTGGCGGGGGGAGTCCCGATGGGGCTCGTACGTCCACGTCTCGCTGGTCAACTGGCACGGGGACCTGTTGGCCCTCCGGGACAATGGCGTTCTGATCGTCGCCGAGGTGTCCCGAAGCGGCCTCCGAACCCTGCACTCCCACCACCTCGGACAGGACAAGACCTGGGCCCATCCCGCCGTCGTCGACGACCGGATCTTCGTTCGAGACGGCGCCCGCCTCGCGGTCTATCGGCTCCGGCGCGGCGAATAGAGCCTCCGGGATGCTCGGCCATCGTGCGCCAGGCTTCGTCCAGGTCGACCCCGGGTTGAGAGAACGACCGACGGACGTCCATCGGTCCCTGAGGCGTTGGGTGAATAGGCGCTTGCTTCCGGCGCCTTGCCCGGGCGAGCGTGGTTGGAGGCGCTCCCGGGTCCGCTTGCGGGCCTGCGCCAGGATCCAGAGGATCCCGGCGCGTGCGGCCCCACCACCCGAACTGCTCGCCGGGCGCGTGGGCGACATGCTTGTGCCCAACCAGGCGCTTCAGCTCGGAGAGCCAGCCTGTCTGGACCTGCAGGCTCGTCTGCACTGCGGCCCCGGGCGGACTCGAGGACGCAGATGAAGCTGTCGCGGTCTTCGTGCTCGATGAACGTCCTCTATGAACGGATACGCCGCCGCCTTACCATCCCCATCACGGCGGCTCCCAGCCCGAGCAGCGCGAGCGAGTCCGGTTCGGGAACTGCCGCGAGCTCGCCGTCGACCTGAAGCCACGCCGAGTGGTTGTAGCCCCAGACCTGGAAGTTGTCCATCACGGTGAACGCGATGAGGTTGTCGCCGGCCACGAGGTAGGGGGTGATATCAGCGAAGGAGTCGTTGGCGAAGCCGTTATGGTCGCTGATCACCAGGGCGCCGTTGACGAAGAGGTCCCCGTCGTCATCGAAGCCGCTGTTCAGGAGAGCCGACAACGGCGGCACGCCGAGAGTGAAGGTTCGCCGGGCCCACATCTGCGTCTCGACCATCGAGTACTGTCCGCCCGAGGTCCAGATGCCCTTGGCCGCCCCGAGCAGCGGGTGGGTGGTGACAACGTCGTAGAGTTCGGTGGCCGATTCCCAGGCAGAGTCGTCGAAGCCCGGGTTGCTCTGCCAGCCAGACGCACCCGGATCGGTTGCCGTCACCTTCCAGGACGAGTCCGTCGCCACCAGCGTGATGGGGGTCGCCAGGCTCGAAGACGCCGCCCCCAGCAGGCCGAGAAAGGTCATGGCACGTGCCAGCGAACTGATGCACGAGTCGAGCGCACGGTCTGCGCCGAAACCGCGAGTCATGGCATCCCTCCTTGAAGGGCCACTTGGTCTGTCTGGGATCTCAAACGAGCCAGAACAGCTCAGTCGAACTATGAGCAATCTTCGCGCCAGGGTGCACCATGCCGCCCATACCGGCCATTTCATTAGAAACGTCGGGTGCGCAAGCACAGCACAGTGTCAGGATCTCCGACAGGGCCCAGGCTGACGAGAGCACCTCGAAAGCCCCCAAGTGCTCGAAGAGCCGCGCCGAACTCCTCGAAACCGCAGCAGATCCAGGAAGTGTAAGATCCCCCGACGGAGTCTGTTCCCCAGCCCGCCGTGTCGGTTCCGCAGCGAGGACACACGAGGGGGTCTGTGTCGTACACCCGCCGGATCAGACTCACCCAGCGGCGCCTCAGGTGTCGGGTCCACCTCGTACACCCGCCGGATCAGGTTCGCCCACCGGCGCCTCAGCGCCGCCCGTTCCGGCGAAGGGGGGACGGCCTCCTCGACCTCGCCGGAGCCGCTGGCCTCGAGCCGGTTCTCCGCCTTTGGGCGCTGCGCACCAGGTGGCGCCTGGGGTCCGGGATCTGGGCCAAAGCCCGGGCCACGAAGTCTTCGGCGTCGACCCTCTCGTCCTCCACTGGATCCGAGGCGTCGTGTCCGCCCTTGCGGGTGTAGACCACCTCTTTGGCGCCCGGGGTGAAACGCAGCCTCGTCAGGCTCACGGGCGAGCGCATCATGTACCGCACCAACGCTTGGTGCAGCTACCGGGCCGCGACCTTCGCCCAGCCGGGGAAGGGGCCGGGGTCCACCCGGTAGCGCGTCAGGCTGCCGGGGTCCTCGACGAGGCGCAGGTTGGTCGAAGCACGCAACCATTGGAGCAGCGTCTCGTAGGGGAGCGTGTGAAGGGGACGCCCGCTGGGCATCGGCCAGAGCCGGATCGTTCCGTCCTGGCTTCCCGAGGCGATCCATCGGCCATCGGGTGAGACGGCGACGCTGGTCACCTCGAGGTCGTGACCATAGAGAAGGTGCGGCTCCTCGTCGTTCACCCCCCCGACGCGGACCAAGCCATCCCAGCCCCCGGTGACCGCGATCTCGCCGGTTGGGTCGAGAGCGACGGAGTAGACGGAGTTGCCGTGGGACGTCAGCTCCCGCGAGACCCCGGCCCGGAGATCGTGGAAGCTGAGAGCCGACGTCTTCCGTGTCTCATCCCGCTCCACGAGCAGGTACCGATCTTCCGGGCTGCCGGCGAGGTAGGGCATCCCTGGCCCGTCTGCACACGGTCGCAGGAGGACGTTCGTTCCATCGTCCAGGTTCCACAGCCGTAGTCCGGAGAGACCCGCGCTGAGTAGATGCCCGTCCGAGGTGAACTCGACGTCGAGGACAGCACTTTCGAGGTGGGGGCCGGACCCACACTCCTTCTCGGTGGGGAACCGGGGATCGAGTTCCCGGATCTCGTCGGACCTGAGGTCCCAGACCTCGATGACGTTCCCCTCGGGTCGCAGCCGAGAGCCGGCGGCCGCAAAGTGCCCGTCCCGGGAGATGGCCGGGGAATCCAGCCACGCCGAGGAGAGCCGCCGAAGTCTCCGTGGGGGGCCACCATCGAGCGGGACGAGCAGGGCTCGGCCCGGTTCCTTCGAGATCACCAGGATGTTGCGGCCGTCGGGACTGATGGCCATCCTCGGGCTGTACGTGCCCTCCTGGATGAGAATCCGCCGTCCCGAGGCGACGTCCGGAGACAGCGGCCACAGGCGCAGGATGCATTCCTGTGAGTCGGACGCGAGCCACCGCCCGTCGGCCGTGAAGGCCACCTCGATGAAAGGCGGCGCCTGGCCGCGGAGGATCCGGCCTTGCCCGGGGCGGAGCGCCCACACAACGGTCGTGCCGTCGTAGGCCGTCGCCAGCCAGCTGCCTGTGAGATCCAGAGCCATCTGGTGGAGAATCGGCACGTCGGCTTCCCGCAGGACGATCGGCTCGGCGTCCGGAGGGCCGGTCAAGTCCCAGACACGGGGGGCCATCTTGACGGGCGTGTCGAAGCCGCCTCGATGGGCCACCAGCGTGGCTCCCCGACGGTCCAGTACGGAGATCGGTCCCCACGGTTGCTTCCCGGGACTCGTTCGCGTCAGACCCGAGCGGATCGTGCGTTCCAGGGTCGAGGTGTCCCCGTCGATCGACCAGATACGGATCTCGGCGGAGGCATCGGACGAAACGAGGCGGTCGTCGCCAGGGGCGAACGCCACCCGGCCAACCGTCGTGGGATGGACACCGACGAGCCGGGGCGGGGTGTCGAGGTGCGCGAGCGGAAGGAGAAAGACCATCTTGTCCCGCGCGTAGGCGAGCCAGTCCCCATCGGAGCTGACATCCCACCACGCCACGCCGTCGTTGTCCCAGCGCCCGAGAACCCGCACGTCGTCCCCACCCGCGGGTCGGACCTCCACCGTGCTGCTCCTTGGACCTGCCAGGAACGTGAGGAGGTGGGCTTCTCGCAGGAGACCGTCGATCCCCTCGGCGTCGATCTCGTCTATCGGCTGCGGATCAGGGATCGAGAAGACTCGCAGGGTCTCCGAGTCCCGGACCGCGAGAAGGGGACCCAGGGGATCGAACTGAACGTCGGGGACCCCGACCGAACCCGCCAGGGTGATCGGGGGAGACCCGTCGTGCGCCCAGAGCTGGACCCCGGATGCCGTGCCGCCGGTCGCGAGCCAAAGACCGTCGTGGCTGAGGTCCACCCGTTGGGAGTTGACGGGGATGACGAAGGCGGTTGGGTGGTGCCCCAAGGCCTCCACGGCGAAGCGGCGGGCCGCCGGTGTGTCCGCCAGCTCGAGGCTTGCCAGGGCGTACGCGACTCCGGCGATGGGACGTTCTTCGAGCCGGAGCCTCCCGAGGGCGAGAACCTCCGCGGCCTCGGCTCGGCGGGTCTCGGCCTCGGCCTGGTGCCAGAGAAAGGACGTGACTGCCGCGACCCCCAGGGCGAGGGCGACCAGACCCGCGGCAGCGAACCGGCGACGTCTCCGCCGGCGCCCGTTGAGCTGGGTGGCGGCCTGGGCGAACGCCCGCTCGCGCGCGGCGAGCCTCACCGGGTGCCGCTCGCGCCACAGCGTGAGCTCCCGGTACGACGATCCGCGCCACAGCAGGTCGTCGGGCCGCCCCTTCTCTTCCCACAGCTGCGCCGCCTGATGAAGCTGGTCCCGGAGAACGGCCCCCTCCTCGTCCTGTGCCCGCCAGCGCACCAGACGGGGCCAGGTGCTCAGCAGCGACTCGTGGGCAATCTCCACCTGTTGCCGGCTCCCGCCGTTCTCGGCGGCCCGCTCGTAGGTCGTGAGGAGCCGCGCGTCCACGAGGGCCTCCAAGATGTCCTCGGCCTCCCCTCTCGTCGCAGCGGGGGCGCCGTCCCCGGTGTCTGTACGGTCGAACACCGAGATCAGCTCTTCCCGGGGCTTCGCCGCGCGCGTCCCCTGGGCGGTCACCAGGTTTCGGAAGAGCTCCCGGACCAGCGCGGACCGATGCGCCCCGATCCGCTCCATGGTCTGCTCCGCGTGCTGGGCCAGGGCCCCGGCCACGCCCCCGATCTCCTCGTACGCCACACGCGTGAGGGTGCTGCGCTCCCGGTCCCGCCTGGCCCACAGCCTCGACGCCGCGAAGGCCAGCAGAGGAAGAGGCGCGCGGGCGCCCTCGGCGGCTTCGACCATCTCGTCCAACAGCGCCTCGTCCTCGAAGCGGTAGCCGTACCGTCGTGCCGGTTCCTCGAGGGCCCGCCGGAGCTCCCGGCCACCGAGGGGAAGAAGCGGTGTCAGGTCCTTGAACACCGGGCGCAGCGCCCGATGCTCGTGGCATCGGATGAGGAAGTCGTCGCGCAGCGACAGCAGCACGTGGAGAGCGGGGTCGTGGGCGAGGCGCCCGAGGAGTGCCGCGAACTGCTCCTGGACTTCGGGGGGATTCTGGGTGAAGAGCTCCTCGAACTGGTCCACCACCAGCAGCGCTTCCCTACGATCGCTCCGCCACCTCGCCATCAGGGATCCGAGGACGTCGGGATCCAGGGAGTCAGGCAGCGCCGCGAGCGCCTCGGGGTCCCCCGCCAGCTCCGGAGCCAGGGCCCGGGCCAGGGACCGCGTCGGAGCCGCACCAGGTGCGCAGACGAGCGTGGCGCAGCCCGCGGGCCGCGTGGCCACCACGCCCGCCTGTACGAACGAAGTCTTGCCGGCCCCCGAAGGCCCGATCAACGCCAGGAAGGATCCGTGAGCCAGCTTGTCCCACAGCGCCGAGATCTCCTGCTCCCGTCCAAAGAAGACCCGGGCGTCCCCCTCCCCGAACGGGCGCAGCCCCGGGTACGGGCCACGCTCTTCCGCTTCGACGAGCGACGGTGCGACCGGAGCGCCCTCGGCACGCTCGCCTCCGGCCCCGTGGACCTCGCCGCAGAAGGCGTATCCGAAGCCGTGCACCGTCCGGATGAAGCGAGGTCGCCGCGGGTCGTCGTCGAGAGCCTGGCGGATGCTTGTCACGACGCCGCCCAGGGTCGATTCGGAGATGACCACGCCGGACCAGACAACGTCGCGGATCTGGGCCCGGGAGAGGGCCCGCGGCCGGCGCTCCAGGAGCAGGACCAGCAGCTCGTAGGCCTTCGGCTCGAGGGGCACGGGGCGGCCCGATCGAAGGAGCAGATGACGCTCCTGATCGAGATCGAAATCGCCAAACCGGAACGACATGGGCCTCGCCCACGGGCCAGGTCGACGAAATCCCGTGGAAATCCAGCGGACTTCCCAATGCTAGGGGCCGAACCTGTCTAACGCAAGAAGCGAGACCCTCGTCCCTCGGTTTGCGGACGCAAGCCATCCCGTGAGGGCCGGCACGCGTTCAGCGAGGCCTCACTCCTTGCGGTGTCCGCATTGCTGACAGGAGGTAGACCATGCCACGCGCGTTCCGCTTGTTGAGTTTGCCACTCATGTTGGGGCTGGTGGCCTGCACCGGCGAGGTCGGGCAACAGCCTCTGGAGGCGACAACGATCACCTTGCCCGACTCTGTCGACGAGGCGTCGTCGGTCCAGGCCTCCGGGGGGAACTCGGGATGCTACGCAGTGAAGTTCAGCGTCATCGGAGACTCCTTCGGGCCCGACGGCGTCCCCGTCGCGCCGTTCGTGGTGTCAGGCGATCTGGTCGGGACGACAGAGTCGGTCTTCGATCTCCCCGATTCGCTCAGGTTTGCCGGCGTCACCGTCAGGAACGCCGGGGTGGGCTTCTGGAACATCACGGGCGGGGTGGTGCCCAATCTTGGTGAGTTCAGCACCTCGTTCGACAACCTCAATCATGTGATCGACCGTCCGGGGTCACCCGCCACGCTGTTCGAGAACCAGGGCCGGCACCGTGCCCTCGAGGGTGTCCAGAAGGCCAACCTCACCTACAAAGGCACGTTCAACCTGGTGCCGTCTCCCTTCCTCAGCCACCACTTCCAGGGTGTGATCTGTCCCTGAGTCTTCGCGCCACTCCCGACATCTGGGGGGTGCCGTTCGTCACGCATGCCGCTGAGGGGGGCTCTCGGGGCCTCGCCAGGGCGCACTCAGGCGTGCGCCCCGAGAGTGGACCCGTGCAGGCTCAGCTTCCGAGCCGCGTCGCCCACAGCCCGCAGGCCGCCGCGGCCGCGGTGAGCCCCATCTCCCAGGCCACGTCGGCCGCGACCAGGGCACCCGTCCACCCCTCGAGCATGGCGTAGTTGGTGAATGCGTAGAGGCCAGCGCTCCCAGGACCGCTCCCCTCAGGAGGGCCCCGGGCACGCCGCCGGAGGCGAGGGCGGGGAGCACCGCGAGGCAAACGATTCCCGCCGTGTACACCAGGAAGTGAATAGGCGCTTGCCTTCGGCGCCTTGCCCGGGCGGGCGTGTTTGGAGGCGCTGCCGGGTCCGCTTGCGGGCCTGAGCCGGGATCCAGCGACACCAGGACCGAGCTCGCGACGCGGGAAGACGGGACGACAGCCCTTCAGCGCCCTCTTGAACGACAACTCCCCGTCTCCCCGGCTGTGTCGTCCCGGCTCGCCGCGGGGCGGATCTCACAGGCGGCCTGTCCGGCCAGAGGCTCCCACCGCGGCGGTGGCCTTGGACCCCTCTCGCGTTGCCGCAGGTGGTCTCCCTTCCTGGGCGCCCGACTGGTGCCACACAGAGCGGGGCGTTGTTGCCGGTTCTATTACCGGTTGGCACCGGAATCCCCCCGACCAACCCGCTTCCGGGCGGCGGTCGTCTTCGCTCTCCGCGAACCGTTGTGCCGAGTTACGCTGTTTGGGTCAGACTTGTCCGAAGGGCTGTCAGGACATGGTGTTATAGTGCCTCGGTTCCGGAGGGAATGGGATGCTCCTTGAGGGCAAGCACGGCCTCGTGCTTGGCGTCGCGAACAAGCGCTCCATCGCCTGGGGCATCGCCCGGGCCGCCCAGCGCGAGGGGGCGCGCCTGGCCGTCACGTACCAGGGCGAACGCCTCGAGAGGAACGTCCGCCAGCTCGCGGAGGAGCTCGCGGACCCGTTGCTCCTGCCCTGCGACGTCACCCGCGACGAGGACCTCAGGGGCGTCGCCGAGGGCGTGAGGAGGGAGTTCGGGGCGCTCGACTTCGTGGTGCACGCGGTGGCCTTCGCCCTGCGCGAGGAGCTCGACGGCGCGTTCCTGGACACCTCGCGCGAGGGCTACCGCGTGGCCCAGGAGATCTCCTCCTACTCCCTGACCGCCCTCGCCCGGGAGACCGCCCCCCTCATGGAGGGGCGTGGCGGAAGCATCGTGACCCTCAGCTACCTCGGGGGCGAGCGGGTCGTGCCCCACTACAACGTGATGGGCGTCGCCAAGGCCGCCCTGGAGATGTCGGTCCGGTACCTGGCCGCCGATCTGGGGCCGCGGGGCATCCGGGTCAACGCCATCTCCGCCGGACCCATCAAGACCCTGGCCGCCTCCGGCGTTCACGGTCTCTCGAAGATGCTCGAGTACCACCGCACGCACGCCCCGCTCCGCAAGAACACCGAGCAGGACGAGGTGGGCGACACCGCGCTGTTCCTCCTGTCTCCCCTTTCTCGTGGCGTCACCGGAGAGGTGATCCACGTGGACGGCGGCTTCCACGTGATGGGCATGGCTGCCGTCTAGGTTCCCCTGGTGACCGGAGCGTTCTTGTCGCCGCTCGCTCGCCTCCTCGCCGTTGCCGGCCTGCTGCTTCCCCTCGCCGCGACGGGGGTCGCCCAGGAGACGCCGGAGGCCCAGGAGACCCCGGACACCCGCCCGCGCCCGGGGGCGGAGGACGAGGACCCGGTCACCGCCCTCGATCCCGACGCTCCTCCCCCCGATGAGCTGCGCGTCCGGGCGGAGTCCTACGAGCAGGTGAGGCCGGGGCTCGTCCAGGCCCGCGGCTTCGTGGACCTCAGGATGGGGACGATGCGGATCCAGGCCGACCGGGCCGACGTCCACGAGACCGAGCTTCCCGACGGCTCGCGCTCGCACCGGATCGTGGCCGACGGGAACGTCGTCTTCATCCGCGGGACCGAGCGCCTCGCCGGCGACCACCTCGAGATGTACGACTCGGGCCAGGGCTTCATCGAGAATGCCATCGGCTACGTCGAGCCCGGGGTCTTCGTCGAGGGACGCCGGATCGAACGCGTCGACGACGACACCTACCGGGTGGAGGGCGGCAAGTTCACCTCCTGCTCCCAGCCGAACCCGCGCTGGTCGTTCACCTCGTCCGATGCCCGCATCGAGATCGACGACAAGATCGTCGCCAGGAACGCGGTCTTCAAGGTCAAGTCCGTGCCCGCCTTCTACCTTCCCTACGTCTACTACCCGATCCGCGACGACAACCGGTCGACCGGGTTCCTCTTCCCCGGCTTCGGCTACTCCTCCACCCGCGGCTACACCATCGGTTCGGGCTTCTTCTGGGCCATGGGGCGCAGCTGGGACCAGACCTTCTCCGTCGACAACTACTCCAGGGTCGGCACCGGCTTCGGTCACGAGCTGCGCTACCTGAGCGACACCCCCTCGCGGGGGACCTTCCGCACCTACGTCATCCGCGTCAACGACTCCAAGGAGCTCGACTGGGACGTCGACTGGAACGGGCTCCAGATGCTGCCCGGCGGGGTTCGGTCCACGGTGCAGGTGCGGCAGTACTCCAACCTCCTCTTCAACTCCCGCTTCCAGCAGAGCTTCAACCGGATCACCAGCCGTACCCAGCGCTGGTCGGGCGCGTTGGACCGGGACCTGCGCCTCGCCACGGTCAGCCTGCGCGCCGACCGCACCACCACCTTCTTCGGCGAGACCTCGGAGCGGATCGCCTCCCACCTTCCGAGCCTCCTCCTGCGACGCTTCCCCCGGCAGGTCGGATTGGGCGGCCTCGTCTTCGGCCTGAACGCCTCCGCCGAGCAGCTGGAGTGGGGAAACGAGGAGAAGGTGGACCACTGGGCCCGCTTCGACATCGCGCCCGTGCTCCGCTATCCACTGAGGGTGAGCTTCCTCGAGGTCAACCCCGAGATCGCCTACCGGTTCACCCGCTATGGAACGAGCGTCGACCTGAACGAGGAGGAGGAGAGCGGGCTCTTCGGAGACCCCCTCAACCGGTCGTTCTGGGAGGCAAGGGTGGGGGTCCGCGGGCCGACCTTCTCGCGCGTCTTCGACACCCCCGGCTTCGCCTACTCCGAGCGCTTCAAGCACACGATCGGGCCGGAGCTGACCTGGACCTACCGGACGCGGGTGGAGGACTTCAGCGCCATCCCCAAGTTCGACGGACAGGACTACTACCTCGGCACCAACCAGATCAACTACGCGCTGGTGCAGCGCTTCTACTCGAAGCGGCGGGACCGCCTGGGGAAGCTGCAGCCCTACGAGTTCCTCTCCTGGTGGCTGATGCAGACCTACTACGTGCAGATCGCCGACGGCCAGAGCAACTTCGACCCCAACTACTCCTCGTCCGCGTTCGGTCCCGGCTCGACACCCGAGCACCTCTCCCCGCTCCTCTCCCGCTTCAAGCTCCGACCCACGCCGCAGACCTCCCTCGACTTCCAGCTCGAGTACGACGTGAACTTCAAGCAGGTCCGCCGCACCAGCATCCTCGGAAACGCGAACGCCGCGCGGTTCAACATCAGGGGCGGCTGGTCGCGCTCCGTCCGGTTGTCGGAGGACCCCGAGCAGCGCATCGTGGGCTCGGAGTCGCTCCGGGGCGGAGGGGGGCTCGAGGTCCTCCGCAACCACCTCTTCGTGGACGGGTCGGTGGACTACGACATGAAGAACAAGACCCTGTGGCACGTCGGGGGTCAGGCGCGCTACCAGGTCCAGTGCTGCGGCTTCGTGGTCGGGTACGACCAGTACAACTGGAACGGGCGCGAGGAGAAGCAGTGGCGGTTCAACCTCGAGCTCGCCAACATCGGGTCGATGGGGACCTTCCTGGGCGGGGACGCGCTGGGGCGCCAGGGCGGTCGGTGAGGGTTCTCGTCACCGGGGCCGCCGGCTTCGTCGGCTCCCACCTCCGGGCCTTCCTGCGGGGCGAGGCGGTCGAGGTCTTCGGGACGGACCTGCCCGGCAGCTCCCTCGCGTCGGCGGCCGGGGACACCGGGATCGCCGCCGACATGAACGACCCGGCGGCGGCGCGGCGGGTGATCGACCAGGTCGCGCCCGAGCGGATCGTGCACCTCGCGGGGCAGCCCAGCGTTCACCGCTCCTGGGCCGAGCCCGGCGAGACGCTGCGCACCAACGTCCTCGGCATCGTGAACCTCCTCGACGCCGCGCGCGCACGTGGTCTCCGGCCCACGGTCCTGGTGGTGGGCAGCGCCGAGGAGTACGGCCTGGTCGATCCCTCCCAGGTCCCCCTCGCCGAGACGACCCCGCTGCGGCCGAGCTCACCCTACGCGGTCAGCAAGGTCGGCCCAGGCCGCCCTCGCTCAGCTCTACGGGCCGGCGGGGGGGATGAAGGTCGTGCTCGCCCGGACCTTCCCCCACACCGGGCCCGGGCGCGGGGAGATCTTCGCCGAGAGCTCCTTCGCCCGGCAGATCGCGGAGATCGAAGCCGGCCTGAAGCCGCCCGTGCTGGAGGTGGGCAACCTCGAGGCCGTCCGGGACTTCACCGACGTCCGCGACGTCGTGCGCGCCTACTGGGCCCTCCTCGAGCTCGGGGACCGGCGGCGCCGTCTACAACGTCTGCCGCGGCCGTGGCTGGAGCATCCGCGAGATGCTCGACATGCTCCTCGGCGCGCTCGCGGGAGAAGGTGGAGGTGCGCGTCGATCCCGAGCGCCTGCGCCCGTCCGACATCCCGGTGCTGGTGGGCGATCCCTCGCGGCTTCGTGCCGCCACCGGCTGGGAGCCCCGCATCCCCCTCGAGCGCACGCTCTCCGATCTGCTCGACGACTGGAGGCGAAGGGTGGGCGACCGCGCGCCCTCGACGACCTGAGGGGGCCGGGCTCTCACTGATCTAATCCGGGTCGTCGTCGGGTCCGAAGATGGCCCGGATCGTCTCCTCGTCGAGAGGCAGGGTCTCGGCGGCCGCGTCCACCTCGGGCACCGAGTCCTCCTCCAGCCCCACGAGATCGGCCGGGTCCGGGGTCTCCCTCGCGGACTCGTCGAACTGGCCCACCAGCACCCGCGAGGCCCGAGCCACCCGCCCGTTCAGGCGGTACCCGCGCAGGAGCTCCCGCACGACCACGTGATCGTGCTCGGGATCGCTCACGGGCAGGGTCCCCACCGCCTCGCTGAAGGTGGGGTCGAAGGGCAGCCCGAGGACCGGGATGCGCTCGAGTCCCTGCTGCTGGAGCGTCTGCAGGAGCTGGGTGCGCACCAGGATGAGTCCCTCGATGAGGGGGTTGCCGGCGAAGGTCTGCTCCGCGGCCTCGAGGGCCCGGTCGAGGTTGTCGAGGATGTCGATGAACTTGAGGAGGAGCTTCTCGTGCCGTTCGTCGAAGCGACGCTCCACGTCGCGCGCGACGCGCTCGCGGAAGCCCTCGTTCTCCGTCTTGAACTGGCGGTAGGCGGCCAGGACCTCGGCCAGGCGGTCTTCGGCGAGGCGTGCCCGCCTCTCCAGGTGCTCCGCAGGGTCGGCCTGCGGGGGTGGCTCCAGGACCGCGTCGACGTCCGCCTCGGGCGTGTCCGCCTCCGGTGCGCCGCCTCCGGCCTTCGGCCCGTCAGGCTCGATCGACCGGATCCTCGCTCAAGACAGGACTCCTCCCTCCCGCAAACCCCGGGGATTATAGCCCTCCGCCCGGAGGCGGACCAGCGAGGAGGGTCGACCACGTCGACCACGTTCGTCCCCGTGGGCCCGGTCACGATGAGGTCTCCCAGGGGCCCGAGGAAGTTGCGGGAGTCGCTGGCGGCCAGAAACGCGCCGGGCGGCGCGAGCCCCAGGGCGGCGGCGCGGGCGCGTGGTCTGGTCGTCCACGACCCCGCCCGCGGCGTCGCTCGCCCCGTCGATGCCGTCGGTCCCGAGGCTCGCCACCACCGCCGGCGCCGGAAAGCCGGCGAGCGCCTCGGCGGCCGCCACCGCCAGCTCCTGGTTGCGCCCGCCCTGGCCGGGGCCGCGCACGGTCACCGTGGTCTCGCCGCCGGCCAGGAGGCACACGGGGCCGGCCGCGGGTCGGCCGGTCTCCACGCACTCGCGCAGGATCGCGACCAGGACCCGGGCCGCCTCCCGCGCCTCGCCCTCGAGGCGCGTCGTCAGGACGAGGGGGCGCAGCCCCAGGCGCCGGGCCTCGCGGGCGGCGGCGGCGACGCTCAGGCGGTTGCTGCCCACGACGCGGGTCGCGGTCCGGCGGAACAGACGATCGCCCGGCTTCGGGGTCTCGGGGATCGCGCCCCGCGCTCCCGCTCGCAGCCGGGCGAGGACGGCCCGCGGCGCCCGCGCCGGCGACGCCCTCGCCGCGCGCAGGACGGCGAGGGCCTCGGCGAACGTCGTGGGGTCGGGGACGGTGGGTCCGGAGGCGATGGTCGAGAGGTCGTCGCCGACGACGTCGGAGAGGACGAGGGTGATGACGCGGGCCGGGGCGGCCTCGCGGGCGAGCCCCCCGCCCTTGAGGCGGGAGAGGTGCTTGCGCACCGCGTTCAGCTCGTGGATGGTCGCCCCGGCGCGGAGGAGCTGTCCCGTCGTGCGCTGCTTGTCGCGGAGGGTGACGCCCTCCGCCGGCGCCGGCAGGAGGGCGGAGGCCCCGCCGGAGAGAAGCACGAGCAGCAGGTCCTCTCGTCCCAGCCCCCGGGCGAGCCGCTCCACCTCCCTCGCCGCGGCGAGGCCCCGGGCGTCCGGCACCGGGTGGCGCGCCGACCCGCACCTGCACGCGTCCGAGAGGGGCGCCCTCGGTGGTGGTGACGGCGATCCCAGCGGACAGGTGCGATCCGAGGACGTGCTCCGCGGCCCGGGCCATGGGCACCGCCGCCTTGCCGGCGGCGACGAGGGCGATCCGGCCCCGCGCCCGTCGGGAACCGCACGCCCGCGGCTTCGAGGGCGCCCCCGCGTACCCGGAGATGTCGCCGGACGAGACTCGCGGGCTCGGCGGCGGCGAGGGCTTCCTTCAGGATCGACTGGGCGGCGCGGCGCAGCCGCGCGCGGCTCCAGCGGCCGCTCAATGGCGCTGCCGGGGGTGCGGGTCGAGGCGGCTCAGACCGGTGAGGGTGTCGAAGCCCTGGAGGAGGGTCTCGGCCAGCGCGGGGAAGCGGGCCTGGGAGCAGGCGTCGTCGAGCTGCGTCATCAGGGCGCGCCGCGCTCGGCTCACCGCCTCCGAGTCCCCGTCATCCAGGATTCCGCTGGCCTGCAGGTACTCGATGTGCCGCAGGAACTCTTCGCGGTAGAAGTTCGAGAGGGCCACCCGTCTGTCGGCGTTCATCCGCTCTGCCTCCACGCCAGCGTTTACGATTTTTCACGTTAGTCCACTGCTCGCGGGGCTGTCAAGGTGCGGCTCAGCCGAGAGCGAGGTGGGGCTCGGGGTTGAGGTCCCAGCCCGCGCGCACGCCGCGGCGCAGGCTGACGAAGCCGGCGGCGGCGATCATGGCCGCGTTGTCGGTGCTCAGCGAGAGGGGAGGCACGAACAGCGGCAGACCCAGCCTCGCGGCGGCGGCGGCGGCCTCGCGCCGCAGCCGCGAGTTCGCGGCCACCCCGCCGGCCAGGAGCAGGCTGCGGGGGCGAGTGCTCGCGCGCCGCTCTCGCGAGCCCGCGCACGAGGGCGTCGACGACCGCACCCTGGAAGGAGGCCACGAGGTCCCTCACCTGGACGGGGACGTCGGCCGGGTCTTCGACCGGGTCGATGCCTTCGCGCCGGACGTGCAGGAGCACCGCGGTCTTGATCCCGCTGAAGGAGAAGTCGGGGCTGCCGTCCTTCATCCGCGCGATCGTGAACGCGACCGCCCCGGGGTCCGCCCCCTCGGACAGACGGTCGATGATCGGGCCGCCGGGGTAGCCGAGGCCGAGCAGCTTGGCCACCTTGTCGAAGGCCTCGCCGGCGGCGTCGTCCCGGGTGCGGCCGAGCAGCTCGTGCATCGCCCTCCTCGGGGACCGTGTAGAGGCTGGTGTGGCCGCCGGAGACGACGAGGGCGAGCGCGGGGAGGGGGATCTCGCCGTGGGCGAGGAACGCCGCCTCCACGTGGCCGGCCACGTGGTGCACGGGGACGAGGGGGAGGCGGTGCACGAGGGCGATGCCCTTGGCCGCCTGCACGCCCACGAGGAGCGAGCCCACGAGCCCCGGCCCCTGGGTCACCGCCACGGCCTCGAGATCCGCGAAGCCCACCGCGGCCTCGTCGAGCGCGGCCTCGATCACCGGGCAGATGTTCTCGATGTGGTGGCGTGAGGCCAGCTCGGGCACGACCCCGCCGTGCGGCGCGTGCACCGCGACCTGGCTGGACACGACGTTGGAGAGGATGCGCCGGCCGTCCTCGACGACCGCGGCCGCGGTCTCGTCGCAGGAGGTCTCGATGCCCAGGATCAGTGCCACTCGGCCATCCTCCTCGCCGGGTCGGGTGGACGCTCAGGGCTTCGCGCCGAGCGCGTCCAGCTCGGCCAGGCCGACGCGCACCGACACGATGTAGGGCGGCTCGCCCGGCGTCCAGTGTCCGTAGGTGGTGGCGACGAACGTCCCGTCCGGCAGGACCTCGAGGCCGGGGTAGGCACAATCGGCCTCCACGTGGTTGTCCATGAGGCGAACGTGGTACTGGCCGGGGCGGCCCTCGACGAGGTCGTCCCAGGTGCCGACCCAGGCGACCCAGTCGCCCTCGAACGGAGCGGTCTTCCCCTTCGGCGAGACGCTGCGGAACGAGATGAGGAGCCGCCCGTCGGGGCCGTATCGACCCGTGTGCCGATCGCCGTTGAGGGCGTCCGGCATCTCGCGCGGCTCGCTCCACGTCCGTCCTTCGTCGGTCGAGAACATGATGTGGGAGTTGCGGCGTCGCGCGTTCTCCCGCAGGAGAACCGCGAGCTGCCGGCCGTCGGGCGAGCGGATCACGCCCGGCTCGCACAGGTGCACGTCGCTCCGGGCGAGGAGGCGCTCCGGGAAGGACCACGTCAGGCCTCCGTCGACGGAGGTCGTCCGGTACAGCGTGAAGACCACGGGGGAGCGGAGGCGACCCTCCGCGCTGAAGTACCTGCCGTCGTCGTGGAACAGCCCCGTGTAGTGGCCGGGGGCGGCTTCCCGACCGAAGAGGCTGCCCATCACCACGATGCCTCCCCACTCGCCCGCGGGCTCGAGGGGCGACCAGCTCCGGCCGTCGTCCTCGCTCGCCGCGAGACGGGCCGGGTAGAGCCCCGACCACACGATGAGCCGTCGCACCCCCTGCGCGTCGACGACGCGGTGGATGGTCGGGACCTCGCGGCTCGTCGCCCAGCTCTCGGGCACCGGCAGCCGGTCACTCCAGGTTCGTCCGCCGTCCGTGCTTCGCTTCAGCACGATCGCGCCGCGGCCGTGCCCCTTCGGGTAGACGCAGAGCATCGTGCGCCCGTCCTCGAGCAGCACGGTGGTGGGATGGCCGAGGTACTGCCCCGGCTCCCGGTCGACGGTCACCTGGCGGTGGGTCTCCCCGGAGAGGTCGATCAGCCGCGGCGCCCCGGTCGCGGCGGGCGGAGCGGGGGCCCCGGAGGCGAGGGGGGCCGCCACGGATCCGGTGATGGCCAGGAGGACGAGGAGCATCCCTCTCACTCCGGGCTGCCACCCGCCAGGCGGCGCAGGCTCTCGGTGTAGGGGGGCCGGGCCACTCCGCGCTCGCAGATGATGGCGGTCACCAGGTGATGGGGTGTCACGTCGAAGGCGGGGTGACGGACGGGGACCCCGTCCGGGGTCACCCGGTGTCCGGCGATGTGCGTCACCTCCTCGGCCGCGCGCTCCTCGATCGGGACCTCCGCTCCCGTCGGGGTGGCCAGGTCGAAGGTGGAGACGGGGGCGGCCACGTAGAAGGGGAGGCCGTGCTCCTTCGCGAGCACCGCCACCGTGTAGGTGCCGATCTTGTTGGCCACGTCGCCGTTGGCGACGATCCGGTCGGAGCCGACCACCACCGCGTTCACCTCGCCGCGGGCCATCAGGTGTCCGGCCATGCTGTCGGTGATCACGGTGACCGGGATCCCGTCCTGCTGGAGCTCCCAGGCGGTGAGGCGCGCGCCCTGGAGGAACGGACGGGTCTCGTCGGCGAGGACGTGGTCCAGCTTCCCCATGCGGGCGGCGCTGCGGACGACGCCGAGGGCGGTGCCGTAGCCGGCGGTGGCCAGGGCACCCGCGTTGCAGTGGGTGAGCACGCGCGCGTGGTCCGGCAGGAGCTCCGCGCCGAGGTCTCCCATGCGACGGCAGGACTCGACGTCCTCGGTCTGGATGGCGAGGGCCTCGTGGAGCAGGGCGCGGCGGAGGGCGTCTCCCCCCGCCTCGGCCAGGGCGTCGAAGCGGCGCCGCATGCGCTCGATGGCCCAGAAGAGGTTCACCGCGGTGGGTCGGGTCCCGGCCAGCACCGCGCACATGTCGTCCCACTCCTCGCGCAGGGCTCCCGTTTCGCTGGTGCTGTTGCGCACGCCGAGGGCGAGGCCGAAGGCGGCGGCCACCCCGATGGCCGGGGCTCCCCGGATGACCATGTCCCGGATCGCCGCCGCCACCTCGTGGTGGTCGCGACAGCGGACGAAGGTCTCCTCGTTCGGCAGCCGTCGCTGGTCGATCATGACCACCGCGCCGTCCTCCCAGACCACCGTTGGAATCACCGTCACCTCCCGAAGCGCTCATCCTAGCGTAACGGGGGCGCTCGATGCGCTGGGGTCAGGTCTGTTGAGGCGAATGGGGAGAGAGGGGATCGAGAAGTCCAACTCGTCTGGCGCTGGCGTGGCGGGCCCGCCCGTTTCGAGGACGCGAGCACGGCGCGCTCTCCCTTGGCCATCGCGCCGCGCGCAGCGCCCGCAGGGGTGGCGCGCCAGCGCCCACGAGCGGGAGCTGCGGATACAATCGGCGTGTGATTCCGGTCGAAGAGGCGCTGGAGATCGTTCTTCGGGAGACGCGCGCCCTTCCCACCGAGGAGGTCTCCCTCGAGGACGCCCTCGGTCGCGTGCTCGCCGAGGACGTTCGCGCCGACGCCGACATGCCGCCCTTCGACCGCGCGGCCATGGACGGGTACGCGCTGCGGGCCGCCGACGTCGCGTCTGTCCCCGCGCGCCTGGAGATCACCGGGGAGGTCGCGGCCGGGGCGTGGCCGGACCGGGAGGTCGGGCCGGGGGAGGCGATCCGGATCATGACCGGGGCCCCCGTCCCCGGGGGCGCCACCGCCGTACAGCAGGTCGAGAGGACCCGCGTGCGCGAAGAGGCGGATGCGAGGGTGGAGATCCTCGCGTCGGTGGCGGAAGGCGCCAACATCGCCCCGCGCGGATGCGAGGTGCGCGCGGGAGACCTCGTCCTGGGACGCGGCCAGATCATCGGGCCGGCGGCTTCGGCGGTCCTGGCCTCGACCGGGCACGCGCGGGTCCGGGTGGCGCGGCGGCCCCGGGTGGCGGTGCTCGTGACCGGCGACGAGATCGTGGACGTGACCGCGGTCCCCGGCCCCGGGCAGATCCGGAACAGCAACGGACCGGCGGTGGCGGCGCAGGCCCGCCTCGCCGGGGCGGAGGTGCGGCTCGTGGGCGTGGCTCCGGACCGCGAGGAGGAGACGGTGGCCGCGCTCCGCGAGGGCCTCTCCGGCGACCCCGACGTCCTCACCGTCTCCGGGGGCGTCTCCGCGGGGGACTACGATCTCGTCGAGCCGGCGCTGGAGCGTCTGGAGGCGGAGCTCCTGTTCACGAAGGTCGCGATCAAGCCCGGCGCCCCCCTCGTGTTCGGGCGACGGAAGGGGACCCTGGTGTTCGGGCTTCCCGGCAACCCGGTCTCCGCCCAGGTCACCTTCGACGTGTTCGTGCGGGCGGCGCTGCTGCGGATGCAGGGGGCCCGGGTGGTGTCGCGGCCGCGGGTGGAGGTCGAGCTGCTGGCCCCGGTGACGAACCGCTCGGGGCGCAAGGCCCACCTCCCCGCGCGGGTGCGCTTCGAGGACGGACGCCTGGTGGCCCGGCCCGTCCGCTCCATGGGCTCGGGGGACCTCGTCGCCCACGCCCGGGCCAACGCCCTGGTCGCGCTCCCTGCCGGGCGGACGCGCGCCGAGACGGGGGAGAGGGCGGAGGCGGTGCTCCTCGCCGGCTTCCTGGAGGACGACGGTGCCCCGATCTAGACGAGCCGCGGCCGGGTCCCGGCTGAGCCACCTCGACGGCGAGGGCCAGGCGCGCATGGTGGACGTCTCGGACAAGCCGGTGACCGCGCGGGAGGCCGTGGCCCGCGGCCGGATCACGATCTCCGCTCCCGCGATGCGCCTGGTGAGGGAGGGGAGGCTCGAGAAGGGAGGCGTGGTGGAGACCGCCCGCCTCGCCGGCATCCTCGCCGCCAAGCGCACCGCCGAGGTCGTCCCCCTGTGCCACTCGCTGCCCCTCAACCACGTCGACGTGGATCTCGCTCCCCGGCGTGACGGGTTCGTGATCGAGGCGCGGGTGCGGACGGACGCGAGGACGGGCGCGGAGATGGAGGCGCTCCACGCGGTGGCGGTCGCCGCCCTCACCGTCTACGACATGGTCAAGGCGGCGGACAAAGCGATGACCATCGGCGGGATCCGCCTCGTGAGGAAGAGCGGGGGCCGGAGCGGGTCGTGGTCGCGCTCGTCGGGACGGGCGAAGAGAGTCCCGGCGCGATCCCGCTGACGCTCAGAGGCGGGGCAGGGGGTGCGCCCGGATCGTCGCCTCCAGCCGGCGCGCCTTCTCGACCGCCTCCGCGCTCTCCGCCGGACGACCCTGGCGGCTGAAGACGTCGGCCAGGACGTAGTAGCCGAGAGGGGCCACGTCGGAGACGTTGTCGACCTCGAGGCCGCGGGTGGCGAGGTCGGCGGCCTCCTCGAGGCGCCCCGCGCTCAGCTCCTCGCGAGCGAGGAAGAAGTGGCAGGCCCCGAAGTCCGGCGCCTGCTCCACACCGAGGCGCAGCTGCGCCAGGTAGCCCTCGCGATCCCCGCGCTCCTTGAGCAGCTGCGCGAGATTGAAGTGCGCCTTGCCCGCGTCGGCGTACACCGCCAGCTCTTCCCGGTAGAGCCTCTCCGCCCCCGCGAGATCGCCCCGCGCCTCGAGCAGGCGGGCCAGGTTGAAGCGGCCCTTGCGGACCTCCGGCTCCAGCTCCAGTCCCTTCCGCACGAGCCGCTCGGCCTCGTCGAGATCCCCGCGCGAGTAGGCGATGGCCCCGAGGCTGTTGTAGGCCGCGCCCATGTCGGGGTTGTGCTCGAGGGCCTGACGGAAGGTCTGCTCGGCGGCGTCCACCCGTCCCAGGTCGAGCTGGAGGGTGGCGAGGTGAAACCAGGTCTGCGGGTTGCGCGGGTCGATCTCGAGGACGCCCCGGTACCCCTCGAGGGCCGCCTCGTGGCGTCCCAGCTCGCGGTACAGGTTGGCGAGGTTGGTGAGGGCGAGCACGTTGCCGGTCTGGAGGCTCAGGACCTCCCGGTAGGAGGCGATGGCCCCGTCCACGTCTCCCTCGCGGCGCAGCCAGTTGGCGAGGGTGAGGTGGGCGTCCGCGATCCCGGGGTCCTCCTCGATCACGCGCCGCATCCTGGCGATCGCCTCCCCGGTGCGCCCGTCCTGTCCCGCCGCCTTCGCCTCGCTCATCAGACCGAAGAGGTCGATCCTGGACTTGGGGTCCGGGAGCACCGCGTCGGGGTCGACGTCCACGGTGCTTCCCACGTAGCCCAGGGCGGCGAGGCGTTGCAGGGTCTCCGGGTCCATGAGCTCCTGCTCGGGGGCAGCGCCCGAGCCGGCCCCGGCCAGCTCGTCGAGGCGGAGACGCAACCGCTCCGCGGTGGGCCCGAGCCTCTGCGTACAGGTTGTCGTGCTCTCCCGGGGTCGGCCTCGACGTCGTACAGCTCCGGCTCCGGGGCGTCGATGAGCTTGTGACGCCCGTCCCGGATGGCCCGCAGGTGCTGCCAGCCGTAGTGGTAGCGCGGGAAGTAGCTCTCGGCGTAGGCCATGCGCTCTTCGTGGCGAGAGGGGTCGAGCACGAAGGGCGCGAGGGACCGGCCGTCGATCCCCGGCTGCGGCTCGAGACCGGCCAGCTCCAGGACCGTGGGCATCACGTCCACGCCCGAGGTCTGGACCCGGCTGCGCCCGACGTCGCCCCACGGGGTGCGGATGACGAGGGGCACCGCCACCGTGGAGTCGTAGATGAAGAACGCGTGGGTCGACTCGCCGTGCTCCCCGAGGCTCTCCCCGTGGTCGGCGGTCAGGACCACGAGGGTGCGCTCCCAGACCCCGGCCGCGCGCAGCCAGCTCAGCAGGCGTCCCACGACCTGGTCGGCGTAGGCGATCTCGCCCAGGTAGGCCTGGCCGGGGTAGCGGGAGGCAAACGGCTCCGGGGGCTCGTAGGGCGTGTGGGCGTCGTAGAGGTGCACCCAGGCGAAGAACCGCTCGTCCTTCACCGTCTCGAGCCATTCCAGGGCGCCGTCCACGACCTCGTCGCCGGGCTTCTGGACCGTGCCCAGGGAGAGGATCTTGAACTCGCTCAGGTCGAACTGATCGGCGTAGCGGTCGAAGCCCTGGCTCAGCCCCCACCGCGAGTCGAGCACCCAGGCCCCGACGAAGGCGCCGGTGGCGTAGCCGGCGGCCTGGAACCGCTCGGCCAGCGTCGTGTGCTGGTCCTCGAGGAAGAAGCCGCCGTTGTCGCGCACGCCGTGGTGGGGGGGCACCAGCCCGGTGAAGATCGACGAGTGCGAGGGGAAGGTGAGGGGCACGGCGGCGGTCGACTGCTCGAAGACCACGCCTTCCTCGGCCAGGGCGTCGATGTGCGGGGTGTCGATCCCGCGGAAGCCGTAGCAGCCCAGCCGGTCCGCCCTCAGCGTGTCGAGGGTGAGGACGACGACGTTGAGCTCGGCCGGGGCCGGGGAGCGGGACGCGAGGTCGCGGGTTCCGTGCCGGGAGCCGGGCCGGAGCCAGAGGAGGAGGGTGGCCAGGGCGACGCCGACGGCCAGCACGGCGAGCACGCCTCGCCGTCGGGACGCGCACGCGCCGCCGCGGCGCGGGCGGCGGGCGTCGAGGCGCTCGGCTTCGGGGGAGCCGGGGGATCGACGGCGAGCTCGTTTGCGCCGGGCCATGAGGCCAACGTAGCCCACGCCCCGAGAGGCGTCAACGTGGGCAACTCGCTGCATTCGCGACGGTTTGCGCCCTTCGGCGATTCGGCTCATTGGATTCGAATCGGCGGATCTTGCGCCCTCTTGCCGGGTGACGCCCTCTGCCCCGGAGGGGGCGCGGCGCAAGTCACTGTTGTCAATAGAGGTCCCGATTCGCGAGCGAGCTCCTCGGAGTGGCACAGCGCTTGCCGTACAGCCTGCGTCGAGTCTTCCGTCCCTTGGAGTCCCAGTGCGCCGCTCCGGGTCGCCTGGAGCCGGCAGGAGGAAGCTCATGACCCGTCACACGAAGTCCCCGACCCGAGCGCTGGCGAGCGCTCTGGCCTTCCTCATGGCCTTCGCCCTCGCGGCTCCCCCGGCCCGGGCGGCCGAGGCAGAGACCGCGGCGCCGCGCCCCGCGGAGAGCCAGGCGTTGAGCGCTCCCACGACCGAGAGACCCACCCTGGTCGCCCTGGCCGAGGCCCGGGTCCAGTCCACCGACCCCGCCGCGGCCGTCGCCCCGGCCCAGGCGAACGAGATGACCTCGGAGAGGTCCTTCTTCAAGTCGCCGCAGGGGATCGCCGCCATCGCGCTGCTCGTCGGCGGGACCATCCTGGTCGCCTACAGCCGCAGCAACGACCGGCCCAGGTCCGTGGTCCGCTGAGCGAGGAGGCATGATGACACTCAAGAGACTGACTCTCTGCCTCGCGGCGCTGTTCCTGGCGGCCACCGTCCCCGCGGCCGCCCAGAGCCTCACCGGGAACATCGAGGGAACGATCGTCGACGAGCAGGGCGGCGCCCTGCCCGGGGTCACCGTCACCGCCCTCGGGAAGGGCGCGCCGCGGACCACCACCACCGACGCCGCGGGCCGGTACCGCTTCCTCGGCCCTCGACGCCGGCACCTGGTCCCTCCAGGCCGAGCTGACCGGGTTCACCACCAAGCGGCAGGACAACGTCGTCGCTCAGCATCGGCTCGCGCCTGAACCTCCCCATGACGCTCAGCATCGCCACCCTCGCCGAGGCCATCGAGGTGGTGGGCGAGACGCCGGTGGTGGACACCAGCAGCAGCATGACCGAGAACACCCTCTCCCAGGACATGCTCTTCAACCTGCCCATCCGACCCTCCAACGCCGCCACCGAGCTGCTCGACTACCTGCCCGGCATCAACAACGGCGCCGCCTTCGGCGGCGACTCCGACACCGCCAACGCCCTGCTCCTCGACGGCGTCGACACCCGCGATCCCTCCGGGGGCTCGGCCTGGACCTTCTTCGCCTTCAACCTCGTCGACGAGGTCCAGGTGAGCGGCCTCGGCGCCCCGGCCGAGTACGGCGCCTTCAGGGGGCGGTGGTCAACACCGTCACCAAGTCCGGCTCCAACCGCTTCCGCGGGTCTCTTCGAGGCCTACTACACCACCGGCAGTCTCGCCGGCGACAACGTCAGCGACGAGGTGGTCCAGGCCAACCCCGCCCTCGGCGAGGCCAGCCAAGATCGACAAGTCCCTCGACCTCACCGCCCAGCTCGGGGGACCGATCGTCCAGGACAAGCTGTTCTTCTTCTTCAGCGCGACCTACTTCAACGAGAGCGCCGATCCCCCGGGCCCGCGCACCTACCTCGAGGAGTGGAGCCCGCGCTTCGCCACCAAGCTCACCTGGCAGCCCGGTCCCAACGACAACGTCTCGGCCATCCTCCAGTCCGACAACTACTACATCCGCGGCCGGGCCGGCGTGGCCGCGTCTCATCGCCACCGACGAGATCACGAACAACGAGGACTCCCAGGGCTGGAACTGGGGCGCCACCTGGCGTCACGTCTTCGGCTCCCGCACCTTCAGCGAGGTCCGCTACGCGGGCTGGACGGGCTTCTACGACCTCAACCCGAAGCAGGGGCCGCCGAGCGAGATCCCCGGCCACTTCGACGCCGCCACCGGCGAGTACTTCGATTCCCAGGGCTGGTTCTACTACGGCGACCGCGGGCGGAACCAGGTCAACGCCTCGGTCTCGCATTTCGCCGAGGCCTTCGGCCAGCACGATCTGAAGTTCGGCGTGGAGATCGAGCGCTCCAAGGTGCGCGACCGCTACGGGTACGGGACGCTCTTCTACTACGACTACAGCACGTACTACCCCATCGGGCAGTACACCGCCTACACCTACGGCTACGACTCCGAGGGGAAGAACCAGCGCGACTCTGCCTATCCTCCAGGACTCCTGGAAGATCAGCCGCCTCACCATCAACGCCGGCGTGCGCTTCGACTGGGTGCGCGGGCGTCAGCCCGGTGCTCGACGAGAAGCTCTACGACAAGAAGAACTGGGCCCCGCGCCTGGGCTTCGCCTGGGACGTCCTGGGCGACGGCTCGACCGTCGTCAAGGGCTCCTACGGACAGTACTACGAGGGCGCGTTCGTCTGGGCCTGGCAGCTGGCCGCTCCGGGATACGAGGACTTCACGCTCAACTACTACGACCCCGAGGGCACCGACGTCGTCGGGCCGAAGGGCAACAGATTCACCGAGTACGAGAACTTCCCGGCGGTGCTGTACCGCGTCGACCCCGACCTCAAGCACCCCCGCACCGACGAGATCACCCTGGGCTTCGAGCGGGCCATCGGCAGCGACCTGCGGGTCTCGGTCACCGGCATCTGGCGCGACGACAAGAACCTGCAGGGCTCGGTGATCCCGTCCGCGCGGTGGGAGCCCGTCGATCTGCCCGAACGACCTCACCGGGGGAGACCATCACCGGGTACTACTGGTCCAACCCGGAGGAGTCGGAGACGGACTACATCTACGTCAACCCCGACGGGTACCAGTACCTGGATCCCGAGGGCAACGTCCTCGGCACGGCCCGGGCGGAGCGGAGCTACAAGGGCCTGATGGTCGTCCTCGACAAGCGCTACAGCCACAACTGGGGTGGCCGGATCTCGTACGTGTACTCGAAGGCCGAGGGCACCCAGGACAACGACGGATTCGACACCTACGGCGCGAGCAGCCTCTACGAGAGCCCGTCGCGGGCGCTGATCAACCAGAGAGGTCTTCTCACCAACGACTTCGAGCACGAGCTGAAGGTCTTCGGCAGCTACCAGTTCCCCCGCATCGACCTCAACATCAACGCCAGCTACCTCCTGCTCGGCGGGCGTCCGTACACGCCCTACCAGCAGTACTCGTTCGGTGACATCGGGTACCCCTCCTCCTCGGGTCGCCGGATCTTGCTCGAGCCCCGGGGGAGCAACCGCCGCGACATGCGCCACATCGTGAGCGCGCGCGTGGAGAAGCACTTCACGATCGGGGCGAGCCGCAACCGGTTCTCTCTGTTCATGGACGTCTTCAACCTGTTCAACGACGACACCGTCACCGGCATCCAGAACCGCGTGCCCGACCAGAGCTACGCCGGCGTCGACGAGCCCGTCGAGTACGGGGCCCCCACCGCCCTCGTCTCGCCGCGGCAGTTCACCTTCGGCGCGCGCTGGTCGTTCTAGGCCTTCGCTCGCTCGGAGACGCACCGCGCCCCGGGGGTCCGCCCCCGGGGCGTTTTACTGGGCGATACGCTGGGGCGCATGAGCCGGCGCACCGCCGTCCTCGGAGCCCTCGCGGTCGCGATCGCCGCCGTGGCCTGGCTGGACCCTGCGGCGCGGCCCCGCGCTCCCGCCCCGCCTCGCCGGGGGGCTCGTCTTCGTCAGCGACCGGGACGGGATCCCGGCGCTCTACTGGCGCCGGCTTCCCCGCGACCGGGAGCGGCGCCTCACCTTCGGGAGCGCTGCGGTGGACGAGCCCGCGGTGTCTCCCGACGGAACCCGGGTCGCCTTCTCCATGGACGGTGGTCTGGGCCTCGTGGCGGTGGCCACGGGAGAGGTGGACGTCCTCACCCTGGGCGTGGACTGGACCGACGCCTCGCCGGCCTGGCTGCCGGACGGCCGGAGGCTCGTCGTCTCCGCGCGACGTCCCGGAGAGCCCGCGGGCCTGCACCTCCTCGAGCCGGGGATGGACGGCACGGTGGCGCGCCACCCGCTCACCGGGCCCCGCCGCGGGGACGACACCGAGCCGGCGGCGAGCCCGGACGGCACCCACGTGGTCTTCGTCCGCGACGGGCACCTCTTCCGGGTGGACCTCGCCGACGGGCGGACGCGGCGGCTGACCGGTGGCTTCCGCAACGAGCGCTCACCCCGCTTCCTGCCCGACGGGCGTCTGGTCTGCGCCTGGACCGAGGGGAAGCGCCACGGGATCGACGTCCTCGACGCGGACGACGGCCGGCGGACACTGGTCGAGGGGTCGGCGGTCTACCGCACCCTGGCGCCCTCGCCGGACGGGAGTTTCCTCGCGGTGACCTTCAGCCACGACGCCTCGCTTCGTCCCCTGCGGACCTTCCTTCCGCGCCAGACCGAGGAGATCCGGCTTCTGGGGATCGAGGGGGGCGAGCGGGCGACCCTGGAGAGCTCGCTGTGGCACACGAGCCACTCCCCGGACTGGGGCGGCTGACGCCACCTGGCTGGGGTATGATTTTCCCTCGGGGAGGACACGCACATGGCCGTCTGTCCCGAGTGCGAGGCGGATATCGAGATGGACGAGTTCGACGTCGACAAGGGGGAGATCATCAGCTGCCCGGAGTGTGGCGTCGAGCTCGAGGTGGTGGGCATGGCCCCGCTGGACCTGGCGCTGGCCCCGCAGGACGAGGAAGAGTGGCAGGAGTGAACGTGCCGTCGGAGAGGCAGGCCGGTCTCGAGCGGATTCTCGGTGAGATGGGCTCCGTGCTCGTCGCCTACTCCGGCGGCGTCGACAGCGCCTACCTCGCGGTCGTGGCCCACCGCGTCCTCGGCCCTCGGGCACTCGCGGTCACCGCGGACTCGGAGTCGCTGGCCGCCGCCCAGCGCGAGCAGGCCCTGGACGTGGCCCGCCGCTTCGGCTTCGCCCACCGCATGGTCCAGACCCGGGAGATCGACGACCCGCGGTACGCGCGCAACGCCGAGGACCGCTGCTACCACTGCAAGAGCACGCTGTTCCGCCGCCTGCTCCCCCTGGCCGAGGAGGAGGGGCTCGCCCACGTCGCCTACGGGCTGATCGTCGACGACCTCTCCGACTACCGTCCGGGCCACCGGGCGGCCGACGAGGCGGGGGTGCGGGCGCCCCTCGCCGAGGCCGGCCTCGGCAAGGAGGACATCCGCGCCCTCTCTCGCGAGCTGGGCCTGCCCACGTGGGACCTGCCCGCCTCACCCTGCCTGTCCTCCCGGGTGCCCTACGGCACCGCGGTGACGTCCGAGGCCCTGCGGCGCATCGACCGGGCCGAGGCCGGGCTCCGGGAGATCGGCTTCCGGGAGCTGAGGGTGCGCCACCTCGGCGAGTCCGCTCGCGTCGAGATCGCGCGGGACGAGATGGCACGGCTCGAGGCCCCCGGGGTCCGCGAGGCGGCCCTGGCCGCGGTCCGGGCCGCCGGGTACGCCGAGGTCCACATCGACCCCGAGGGCTACCGGAGGGGGCGCCTGAACGAAGCCCTGCGAGTCGTTCAGGTGGTGGGCGGACCCGGACAGGTATATCATCGGGGCCGCGGCGCCTGAAGACGGCCGCGGGAGGCGATCATGTTCGGTCTCGGCCTGCCCGAGATGCTCCTGATCCTGCTGATCCTGGTCCTGATCTTCGGGGCCAGCCGGCTGCCGGAGCTGGGACGCGGTGTCGGCGAGGGCATTCGCAACTTCAAGAGCTCGCTCCGCGACGAGCGGGCCGACGACGAGCAGAGACGGGCGTGACGGCATTGCCGTCCGCCCCGAGCACGCACCAGACGAGGGCGCTCACCCGAGGGAGGGTCGCCCGAAAGAGGGAGTCACTCATGAGAAACTCGGCCATCATCTTCCTGCTGGCGGCTTCGGTTGGCTTCGTGGGTTGCGCGAAGAAGACGCCGCCGCCGCCGCCCCCGCCGCCGCCCGTGGCCCCGGAGGCTCCGCCGCCGGCGCCGCCGCCCCCGCCCGAGGTGCAGCCGCAGGTCGACGAGTACGCGCGGCTCAAGGCGATGTCCTCGGACGAGATCGATCGCATGGGTCTGCTGCAGGACGTCCTCTTCGACTACGACAAGTCGGACATCCGGGAGACCGACCGGGCCAACCTGTCGAAGAACGCCGAGACCCTCAAGAAGTTCGACTTCCTGAAGGTGACGGTCGAGGGCCACTGCGACGAGCGGGGCACGGTCGAGTACAACCTCGCGCTCGGCGAGCGCCGGGCCCGGGCCGCCTACGACTACCTCGTCTCCCTGGGCGTTCCCGCGGACAGGCTGCGGACGGTGTCGTACGGCAAGGAGGTCCCGGTCTGCATGGAGTCCAACGAGGACTGCTGGCAGAAGAACCGCCGCGCGCACTTCACGGTCTCCGGGAAGACGGAGTAGCCCCCCTCCGTCGAGCCCGCCGGTGGCGGGGACGCCGCGTCCTGCGGCGTCCCCGCATTTGACACCCCCCTGCCTTTGCCGTGTAATCCTCTGCCCGGGGGGGACTTGTCTGTCCACACGCGCCCATGAGTGAGCCGTCCGATCCGAGCAAGGCACGTCCGCGCACGCTCACCGGGCAGGTCGGCAAGTACCAGATCAAGCGCCTGATCGGCCGGGGCGCCATGGGGCAGGTCTTCCTCGCCCACGACACCGTCCTGGAGAGAGACGTGGCCCTCAAGGTCATGTCTCCCCAGATCGTGGACGACCCGGAGCTCAAGGCCCGCTTCGAGCGTGAGGCGAAGGCCGCCGCGAGGATCACGCACCCCAACGTGGTCCTGGTCTTCGAGCTCGGCAGCCTCGACGACGGGTCGCCCTACATCGCCATGGAGTACCTGAACGGCGAGGACCTCCACAAGACGATGCGTCAGCCGCCGCCGATGACGCTCGAGCGCAAGGCGGCGGTCATCGTGCAGGTGCTGGCCGGCCTGGCCCACGCGCACGGGCAGGGCATCGTTCACCGGGACATCAAGCCCGCGAACATCTTCATCACCCGGGACGACTCGGTGAAGATCATGGACTTCGGGGTGGCTCATCTCACCAGCTCGTCCATGACCGGTGACGGGAGCGTCCTGGGGACCGCGGACTACATGTCCCCGGAGCAGGTGAAGGGCGACAAGGTCGACGGGAGGAGCGATCTGTTCAGCGTCGGCTGCATGCTGTTCGAGCTGATCACCGGCCGACGACCGTTCCACTCCGACACCTTGATGGCGGTCTTCTACAAGATCACCCACGAGCGACCCAACTTCGACCTCGTTCCCGCCGGGGTCGAGTTCGACGCCCTCCTGCCCATCCTGAAGAAGGCCCTCGCCCGGGACATCGAGGAGCGCTACCAGTCCGCGGCGGCCTTCGCCGTGGACCTGCGCGACTGGCTCCGCGCCCACGCCACCACCCCCTCGTCCGAGAACGTCCTCGAGGCCCTCCTCGATCTCGAGGCCCCCCCCCACCCGCACCAGCCGCTGACCCAGGCTCCGGGGGCCACCGTCGTCCCGGCGGAGGCCCGGCGCCCCGGGGGCACCGTCGACCTCGCTGCCGCAAGACGACCGCCCGCGCCCCCGCGGCCCGGCAGCGCCCGGACCGGCCCCCCCCCGGTGAGCCAGCCCCGTCCGAGGCGCGTCCACCGCCGCAACCCGCTGCCCTGGATCGCCCTGGCCGCCGCCGGCACCGCGACCGTGGCCGGCCTGGGCTACGTCGCCTGGCGGACCCGATCGCCGGCCAGCGCGCCGCCGGTGACCCGGGCCGCCCCGTCCCCGGCCGCCCCGTCTCCGGTGGCCCCGACGCCCACCCCCACCCCCGTGGTCGACCCGACCTCTCCACCGCCGACGGCGGCGCCCCCGCCCACGTTCGCGGCGGCGGAGGGGGTGGCCGCGGAGTCGGTGCGCCGAGCGCAGGACGCCTTCCGGGCCGGCCGGTACGACCGCGCCGTCGACAGCGCACAGCAGGCGCTGCGCGAGGACCCGTCGAACGCCAGCGCCGGGGAGATCCTCGACAAGGCGCTGAACGGCCAGCAGGCCGCGGGGCGAGTCCGGGCCGGGGAGGCCGCTCTCGCCCAGGGCGACTTCCCCGCGGCGGAGCGGGAGGCGGGAGCCGCCCGCACCCTCGCGCCCTGGGACCAGTCCGCCGTCGACCTCAGCCGCCGCGTGGACGCCGCAAGGCTCGAGGCCGACCGCAAGGCGGCGGAGGCGCAGCGGCAGCGGGACGCGCGTCGGATCGGGCAGCTCATCGAGCAGGGCACGAACGCCCTCGGCGCCAAGCAGTACGACGCGGCCATCGCCGCCTACGACCGGGCCCTTCGGCTGGACCCGGGAAACCAGGCGGCGGCCGCAGGCAAGAGCAACGCCGTCGCCGCCAGGACCATGGCGGAGACCGCGGCGAGCCAGGCGGTGGCGTCCACTCCGGCCGCCCGTGGCTTCGTGGCCTCCGGCTCGGTGGCCCGCAGATCGGCCAGCGACGCGGGGAGCGTCCCGCCCGGGTTCGAGGCCTCCCCGGGCGTGGAGGTGCGCCAGGGAAGCCAGGCCGCGGCCCTCCCAGGCCGCCTCACGTTCGAGATCTCGCCGACCTCTCCCAAGGCCGGGGATCGCTACGACGTCGCCGCCTACCTGCTCAACGAGGGCTCGCAGCCCATCGAGCTGGAGACCATGGTCGTCACCACGACCATCGACGGCCGGAAGCAGCAGGGGCGGGTGGCCCCCAGCGCGTCCATGGTGGCCCCGCACCAGCGCGCCCTCGTCTTCCAGATCCGCAACGAGGTGTGGAAGCGCGACACGCAGTCGTGGGAGATGGAGATCGTCGTCTTCACCTCCGCGCGCGAGACCTACCGCAACACCCTCACCTGGAAGTGAGGGGACGCCCTCCGGTAAGATCAGGGCGTGGACGATTCGACTCACGGCTCGTTGAGGAAGGCGTGTCTGGGCTCGGCGCTCGTGCTCGCCCCCGCCCTCGTCCTGGCTGCCGGGCCCCCGACGGTGGATCATCAGCCCGCGCTGTGCACCGTGCCCGGCAAGGCCATCTCCCTGTGTGCGGCCATCAGCGACGACGGCACCGTCGCCGCCGCGCGCCTCTACTTCCGCCGCGACGGTGAGAGGTTCTACAGCTTCGTGGACATGTCGTTCACCGGCATCAGCTACTGTGGCACCCTGCCCGCGCCGCGCGAGAAGAAGACCAGGGCCATCGAGTACTACGTGCAGGCGGTCGACGACGAGTACGAGCCCACGCGGACGAGCACCTTCCGCCTCCCGGTCGAGCCGGAGGGGGCGTGCGAGTTCCCGCCCCTCGAGGAGAGCCCGGAGCGGGCGGCCGCGATCAAGGTCTTCGCCACCAGCCGCGAGCAGGGCAAGAAGCTCGACGGCGGGTTCGACCGGGCCGGGGTCACGTTCGTCCCGGCCCGGAAGTAGAGGCTCTCCCTAGCCCAGGCGGCCCGTCTCCCAGCGCAGGCCCAGGGCCATGATCCGGTCGAGGAGGGGGCCGTAGTCGAGGCCCGCCTTCTCCGCCGACTCGGCGAAGTCCTCCCCGTAGGCCAGCTGCGGGTTGGGGTTCGCCTCCATCACGAAGACGCGCCCGTCCTCGCGCAGCCGCAGGTCGATGCGCGCGTATCCCGACAGCTCGAGATGCCGGTAGACCCGCTTGCACGTGGAGACGATCTGCCTCCGCATGTCTTCGGGGAGGTTGTCGGCGGGGCCGCTCATGATGCGGTGGCGCTTCTGATACGAGAGGCTCCACTTGAGGCGCTCGGTGGCGATCCTGTGGGACTCCCCCGGCATGCCGGAGAAGTCGAGCTCCCATATCGGCAGCACCTGCAGCCGCCGGTTGCCGAGCAGCCCGACGTAGAGCTCGCGGCCCTCGATGTACTCCTCGACCAGGGCGTCGGTCGCGAGGCTCTCGTGCACGAAGCGGACGCGCTCGACCAGACGCTCGTCGTCCTCCACCACCGAGGCCTGGGAGATGCCGAGGGAGGCGTCCAGGGTCAGGGACTTGACGATCAGGGGGAAGTGCAGGCGCCGCGGGCGTCGCACGCGGCGTCCCCGGGGAAAGACCTCGAACGCGGCCACGCCGATGCGGTGATAGTGGAGGATCTTCTTGCAGATGCTCTTGTCGCGGGCGAGCACGAGCCCCCGCGAGTTGCACCCGGTGTAGGGCAGACGCAGCAGCTCGAGATACGCGACCACGTTGTGGTCGAAGGAGGCCACGTTGTCGAAGACCTCCATCAGGTTGAAGGCGATCCGCGGCCGGAACTCGTGGATGGCGCGTCGGATGGGGGCGAGCTCCGCGCCGAGGCCGAGGACGCGCACCTCGTGGCCCTCCTCCCGGAGCGTCTCGATCACGTCGAACTCCGTCTTCCAGGGGGCGTTGACGGTGTCGACACCCTCGGTGTCGTCAGGGGGCACGAGTCCCTCGTCGACGAGGGCGAGAACGCGGAGTGGTTTCCTCATGAGCGGGTCGCTCAGCCCGACCGCTGAACGCTCGCAGTGTGGGGGAGTTCTGACCCCGCGTCAATGACACAGGGGGACCCCACGGACGTCCCGGCCGACGGCGCTGTGCCAGACACTTGACACCGATTTGGACCACAACCTATGGTGTGAGCTGGATGGAGAAGCCCAAGGACTACTATCAGCTTCTCGGCGTCCCTCGGGACGCGAGCGTGACCGCCATCAAGCGGGCGTTCCGCCGGCTCACCCGGGATCGAGTGCCCGAGGCGGGCGCCGGCGCTCCCGACGTGTCCGCCGAGCTGAAGACGGCGTACGAGACGCTGACCGACGCCGCCCGGCGGCAGAGCTACGACCAGCACCTGCGGGGGCAGGAGCGGCCCGGACCGGTGGGCTGGTCCTCCCTCCGTCGGCCCGCATCGAGCGATCTGCGGCGTCCCTTCCACCCCGCCAGCCTCACCGGAGAGATCGTGCTCGGTCGAGCGGAGGCGGCGGCGGGCGGGGTGCTCTCGCTCGACGTGCCCGTCACCTCCCCGTGTGAGGCCTGCGGGGGCACCGGCGGTCCCTTCTTCGACTGCCCCCGCTGCTTCGGCGAGGGCAAGGTCGCCCGACGACTGCCGGTCCCGGTGCAGATCCCGGCCGGCGTGCGCGACGGCGCGGTCTTCCAGGTGCGCACCGACGACCCGGCCGTCCCCTCCCTCGTCCTCACCGTTCACCTCCGCCACGCCTGAGCCTGCCCGGTGAGCGGTGGCGCCGCTCGACCACCTCATCGATAATGGGCCGCACATGGACGCGGCGGACATTCGGCGGCTGGTCGCGGAGAGCACCGCCCTGAAGGAGCGTTTCTTCTCCGAGAGAGGGTCTGTCCTGCTCGAGGTCGGAGCACGAATGGCCGGGAGCCTGCTCCAGGGGGGAGGGTCCTCACCTTCGGCAACGGTGGCTCGGCCGCGGACGCGCAGCACCTGGCCGCCGAGCTCGTGGGTCCCTTCCGGCGTGAGCGCCCGGGGCTGTCCGCGATCGCCCTGAGCACGGACCCGTCGGTGGTCACCGCCCTCGGCAACGATCTGGGCTTCGACGCGATCTTCCGACGACAGGTGGAGGCCCACGGCCGTCCCGGCGACGTGGCCCTCGGCATCACCACGTCCGGCCGCTCCCCCAACGTCGTCTCCGGACTCCGCGCCGCGCGCGACCGGGGGCTGGTGACGGTGGGTCTCACCGGCAACGGCGGCGGGGATCTCGCCGCTCTCGTTCACCACCTGGTCGACGTTCCGCACACCGACACGGCGCGCATCCAGGAGGTGCACGCCATGGTGGTGCACGTGCTCTGCCAGATCGTCGAGGAGTCGATCGACCGCTGATGGCGCGCGAGCGAGCAAGGCGCCGAACGCCCCCCCTCGAGCCCCTCGCTCTCGACGGCGTCTCCACCTACCCGCTCTCCCGCCGCCGGAGCAAGGTGACGCTCCGGGACTTCGCGCGCCCCCACCGGCCGGGGGCCTCCTTCTCCTCCTTCCTCGAGGGCCTCCCCCGTGTCCTCGCCGGCGAGACGCTGCGCGACCTGCGCGACGAGATCCTCCGGGCCCGCTCGCGGCGGCGGCCCGTGGTCTGGGGACTGGGCGCCCACGTCCTGAAGGTGGGCCTGTCCCGCGTCCTGATCGACCTCATGGAGCGGGGCTTCGTGTCGGCCCTGGCCCTCAACGGGGCGGGGATCGTGCACGACTTCGAGCTCGCGGTGGCGGGAAAGACGTCCGAGGACGTCGAGGAGGGGCTGGCGGCGGGAGTCTTCGGCATGGCGCGCGAGACCGGGGAGGAGGTCAACCGGGCGGTGGTCGAGGGTGATCGGGACGGCCTGGGCCTGGGGGCCGCGGTGGGACGCCATCTCTCGGAGCGTCGACCCCGCCCGCGCCACCTGGAGGCGAGCCTCCTCGCTGCCGCCTGGCGGCTCGGTCTTCCCGCGACCGTCCACGTCGCCCTCGGCACCGACATCGTCCACGTCCATCCCGCCTGCGATCCCGCCGCCGTGGGGCGGGCCACGCACCTCGACTTCAGGCTGCTCGCGGCCCAGGTCGCGCGACTCGGGGGCGGCGGGGTCTACCTCAACGTGGGGTCGGCGGTGGTGCTCCCCGAGGTGTTCCTCAAGGCGGTGACGCTCGCCCGGAATCTCGGGCACCCGGTGGAGGACTTCGCCACCGCCAACCTGGACTTCATCCAGTCCTACCGCCCCGGGGTCAACGTCGTCGAGCGACCGGTGAGGAACACCGGACGGGGATACCGACTCACCGGCCACCACGAGCTGCTGATCCCGCTGCTGGCGGGCGCGCTCCTGGAGGGGGTGGAGAAACGGCGGAGGCGACGCCGATGAGCGACGGCAGGCTCGCCGAGCGCGACATCACCGAGGTCTTCCAGGAGCTCAGCCAGCGGAGCTGGACGGGCGTCCTGCGCCTCGAGCGATCCGGCTTCCGGATCGGGGTGACGGTGGAGAAGGGGCGCCTGGTCTTCGCCTCGTCCTCCAACACCGACCACCGCCTGGGACCTCTCCTGCTGAGGCGCGACGCCATCACCCGGCGCCAGATGGAGGACGCGGTGCGCGCCCTGGCTCCGGGGAAGCGGTTCGGGACGATCCTCGTCGAGAGAGGGTTCCTCGAGCCGAGGGAGCTGGTGAAGGGGGTCGTCGACCAGACGCGGGACATCATCCTGCACGCGTTCGAGTGGGACAGCGGAGAGTACCACCTCGAGGAGGGCGCCGCCCCCAGCGAATCGATCACCTTGAACATCAGCACGCCGCAGCTGATCCTCGAGGGCATCTCGCGCATCGAGGCCTGGCACCGCGTGGAGAAGGGGTGTGGCGACCTGGAGTCACGCTGGGTGGTCCAGGCGGAGGCCGACGCCCTGCTGCGGGGCCTGCCCCTCGCCCCGGAGCAGCTCGGGCTGCTCGGGGCCATCGACGGCACCCGCGATCTCGAGACGCTCTGCGGCCAGTCGCCGCTCTCGGACTTCGAGGTCTGTCGGACGCTGTGGGCCTTCCGCGTCATCGGCCTGGCCCGGCGGCTCGACGCGGCCGCTCCCCTCGACGAGGACGGGCTGGAGTACATCCTGCCCGTGGAGGGAGAGGACGGGGGGGATGACCACGAAGCCACGGTTCCGGGTCGGCCTGGTCCAGATGGCCATGTCGACGAGCCTCGAGGACAACCTCCAGAAGGCCACGTCGAAGGTGCGGGAGGCCGCGAGCGCGGGAGCGGAGGTGGTCTGCCTGCCCGAGCTCTACCGATCGCCCTACTTCTGCCAGAAGGAGGACGCGGCGCTCTTCGACCTGGCCGAGCCGGTGCCCGGCCCCAGCACGGAGGCCCTGGGCCAGGCGGCGAGCGACGCCGGCGTCGTGGTGGTGGCGCCGATCTTCGAGCGGCGCGCGCCCGGGCTCTATCACAACTCCGCCGTGGTCATCGACGCCGACGGGCGGACGGCGGGGCTCTACCGCAAGATGCACATCCCCGACGACCCGCTCTTCTACGAGAAGTTCTACTTCACGCCCGGGGACCTCGGGTTCCAGGCCTTCGACGTGAGGGTCGGCCGCATCGGCACCCTCATCTGCTGGGACCAGTGGTATCCGGAGGGGGCGCGGCTCACCGCGCTCAAGGGGGCAGCGGTCCTCTTCTACCCGACGGCCATCGGCTGGCACCCGGCGGAGAAGGCCCGGTTCGGCGCCGAGCAGCGCTCGGCCTGGCAGACCATCCAGCGGTCCCACTCCGTCGCCAACGGTGTCTACGTCGCCGTCGTGAACCGCGTGGGCCACGAGGTCCCGCCGGAAGGGGGCGACGGGCTGGAGTTCTGGGGATCCTCCTTCCTCTCCGATCCGTTCGGAGTCGTGATCGCCGAGGCCTCGACCGATCGGGAGGAGATCCTGATCGGCGAGGTGAGCCTGCCGCGGATCGAAGACGTGCGTCGGAACTGGCCCTTCCTCCGCGACCGGCGCATCGACGCCTACTCCGGCATCGAGCGGCGCTTCCTGGATCCGGAGTAGCCCCGTGGCCGCGAGCCCCGCCCTCGATCCGGACCTCGAGGCCTTCCGCATGCCCGGGGAGTGGGAGCCGCACGAGGCCACCTGGCTGGCCTGGCCCCACAACACGACGGACTGGCCGGGACGGTTCGCCCCCATCCCCTGGGTCTACGGGGAGATCGTCCGCAAGGTGGGGGAGGGCGAAGCGGTGCGCATCCTCGTTCCCACCAAGTCCCACGAGCTCCGGGCGCGCCGGGTGCTCGAGCGCGTGGGGGCCGCCACCGAGCGCCTGGAGTTCTTCCGCTGGCCCACCGACCGCGGGTGGGCGCGCGACTTCGGGCCGCTGTGCGTCCGGCGTGAGCACCCCGAGCCCGAGGTGGCGGTGGCCCGCTTCCGCTTCAACGCCTGGGCCCGGTACGAGAACTGGAAGAAGGACGACCAGGTGCCGGAGCGGGTGGCCCGCGCCTGCGACCTGACGCTGCGCCGCGCCGTCTACAAGGGCCGCCCGGTGGTCCTGGAGGGGGGCGCCATCGACGTCGATGGCCGCGGGACCCTCCTCACCACCGAGGAGTGCCTGCTCGATCCCTTCGTCCAGGTCCGCAACCCGGGCTTCAGGCGCGCGGACTACGAGCAGGTGTTCCTCGAGAACCTCGGAGCCACCCACACCATCTGGCTCGGCCGCGGCCTCGCCGGGGACGACACCCACGGGCACGTGGACGACCTCTGCCGCTTCGTCAGCGAGCGGACGATCGTCCTGTGCCGGGAGAGCGAGCCCGCCGACCCCAACCACCGCGTCCTCGAGGAGAACCGGGAGCGGCTTCAGGCGGCGCGCCTCGCCGACGGCTCGAAGCCGGAGATCGTGGATCTGCCGATGCCGGCGCCGCTGGTCTTCGACGGCACGCGCCTGCCCGCGAGCTACGCGAACTTCTACGTCGCCAACGCCTGCGTCCTCGTGCCCACCTTCAACGACCCGCGTGACCGCGTGGCCCTGGGCGTCCTCGCCGAGCTCTTCTCCGACCGGCCGGTCGTGGGCATCCACGCCGTGGACCTGGTGTGGGGTCTCGGCACCCTTCACTGCCTGACCCAGCAACAGCCCCGGCCCTGAGTCTTCAGCGGGTGGTCTGGAACACCAGGGCGACCGCCCGATAGGGGAAGAGCACCACACCATCGCGGGCGTGGACGGCGAAGAGGTCCCGGAGGGCGTCGTCGAAGCCCTCCTGGTCCTCGACGCCCCGAAAGACGTAGGAGCTGGACCACGCCCGGCCCCGCAGTCCCTCGAGATCGTAGCTCTGGGCATGGGTCTCCCGGCGCTCACGGGGGCCCGCGACCCGGGCGTGCCTCTTCAGCCGCTCGAGGGTGGTCCCCCAGCTGTCCAGGACCTCGTACTCCGAGCTGAAGCGTCGGAGCAACGCGTCGTACGCGGCCATGAAGGGGCCCTCGCCGCGAAGGTTCCACAGCGCCGCCGCGCGTCCGCCCGGGCGCAGAATGCGGTGAATCTCTGCGAGGGCGGCGTCGAGGTCGAACCAGTGGAAGGCCTGGGCCACGGTCACGAGCGTCACGGAGTGGTCCTGAAGACCCGTGGACTCCGCGTCGCCTCGTCGGTACTCCATCGTTCCGCCGGCCACACGGGCTTCGGCGAGCATGTCCTCGTTCGGGTCGATGCCGACGACCTCGAGGCCCCTCTCCGCGAGCATGCGGGTGAGGATGCCGGTGCCGCAGCCAAGGTCGAGGACGGGGTGTTCGCGCTCGACGCCGGCCTCCTCGATCACCCAGTCGACGAGAGCGCTGGGATAGCCGGGCCGGTACCGTGCGTAGCCCCCGGCCGCGCCGGAGAAGCGCCCGCGGGGATCCTCACTCACCCCGTCGCCTCCGTCCGCCTCGCGGTGACCCACGGGTGGCGGAGTCCTAACGGCCCTTCCGCGCCGCCTGCCGCCGGCGGGGCGTCTTGAGCAGCGGTCCCAGGAACCGCCCGGTGTAGGACCCCTTCACCTTCGCCACCTGCTCGGGGGTGCCTTCGGCCACCAGCCGGCCGCCGCCGTCGCCCCCCTCGGGGCCCAGGTCGATCACCCAGTCGGCGGTCTTGATCACGTCGAGGTTGTGCTCGATCACCACCACCGTGTTGCCGGCCTCCACGAGGCGGTCGAGCACCCCGAGCAGCTTCTTGATGTCGTCGAAGTGGAGGCCGGTGGTGGGCTCGTCGAGGATGTAGAGGGTGCGTCCGGTGGAGCGCTTCGAGAGCTCCCGGGACAGCTTCACCCGCTGGGCCTCGCCCCCGGACAGCGTGGGGGACGACTGGCCGAGGGCGATGTAGCCGAGCCCCACGTCGGCGAGCGTCTCGAGGGCGCGGCGGACGTTGGGGTGATTCTTGAACAGCTGCAGCGCCTCGTCGACGGTGAGGTCCAGCACGTCGGCCACCGAGAGCCCGTTGTACTTGACCGCGAGGGTGGCCTCGTTGAAGCGCCGTCCGCGGCAGACCTCGCAGGGGACGTACACGTCGGGGAGGAAGTGCATCTCCACCCGTCGCACCCCGTCGCCCTGACATGCCTCGCAGCGCCCTCCCTTCACGTTGAAGGAGAAGCGCCCCGGGGCGTAGCCGTGCATGCGCGCCTCGGGCAGGGCGGCGAAGAAGTCGCGGATCAGGTCGAAGACCTTCGTGTAGGTGGCGGGGTTCGACCGCGGGGTGCGCCCGATGGGGCTCTGGTCGATGTCGATGACCTTGTCGATCTCGGAGAGGCCCTCGATCTGCCGGTGCCGACCCACCACCCGGTCTCCGCGGTGGAGCGCCCGCGCCGCCGCCGGGTACAGGATGTGGTTCACGAGGGTGCTCTTGCCCGCCCCCGAGACCCCGGTGACGCAGACGAAGACGCCGAGGGGAAAGCGCACGTCGAGGTCGCGGAGGTTGTTCTCGCGGGCGCCGCGCACCACCACCGCCCGCCCGTCGCTCGTCCGCCTCCGGGCCGGCAGCTCGATCGACAGCAGCCCCTTGAGGTAGCGCCCGGTGAGGCTGGCCTTCGAGCGCTTGACCTGCGCAGGCGTGCCCGCGGCCACGATCTCGCCCCCGTGGCGTCCGGCCCCGGGGCCGAAGTCGATGAGCCAGTCCGCCTCCTCCATCGCCTCGCGGTCGTGCTCGACCACGACCACGGTGTTCCCGATGTCCCGCAGATGCTGCAGCGCGGCGAGGAGCTTCATGTTGTCCCGCTGGTGGAGCCCGATGGAGGGCTCGTCGAGGACGTAGATGACCCCGGTCAGCTCGGAGCCGATCTGGCTGGCGAGGCGGATCCTCTGGCTCTCGCCGCCGGACAGCGTCGGGGCCGCGCGCTCCAGGGTCAGGTAGGTCAGCCCGACGTCGAGGAGGAAGCGCAGGCGCGACCGGATCTCCTTGAGGAGCTCGCTGGCGATCTTCGCCTCCGCCCCCTCGAGTCGGAGAGAGACGAAGAAATCGTGGGCCTCGTCCACCGAGAGCGCGGTGACCTCGGTGATCGTCCGTCCCCCGACCTTCACCCCCAGGGCCTCGGGGCGGATGCGCTGCCCGGCGCAGGCCGAGCAGGGCCGGGACGAGAGGAACCGCTGGTAGTACTGCCTCATCTCCTCCGACTTCGTCTCCCGCATGCGCCGCATCATCGAGTTGATCGCGCCCTCGTACCGCATGCGGAAGGAGCCGGTTCCCATCGAGCCGCGGTAGCTGACCCGGATGCGCTCGCCGCCCGTGCCGTACAGGATGATCCGCTGGTGCTCGGCGGGCAGCGAGTGCCAGGGGGCGTTCAGGTCGATCCCCCGCTCGCGGGCCACCGCCCGTACGATGTCACTTCCCCAGGTCGTGGCCTCCCCCACCGCCCCCAGGGGCTTGACCGCGCCCTCGTTCACCGAGAGGTCGGGGCTGGGCACCACGAGCTGCGGGTCCATCTCCATGCGTGTCCCGAGACCGGAGCACTCCGGGCACATCCCCTGCGGGGAGTTGAAGGAGAACAGCTGCGGCGAGGGCTCGGGAAAGGAGAGGCCGCAGTGGTGGCACGCCCGGTGCTCGGAGAGGACCATCTCCGGACCTCCCTCCGGGGCCACGATCACGATCCCCTCGCCGTGGCGCAACGCGGTCTCCACCGAGTCGGTGAGGCGCTGCTCGATGCCCGCCTTCGCGACGAGACGATCCACCACCACGTCGATGGAGTGCTTCCTCTTCTTGTCGAGGCGGATCTCGTCGTCGAGGGAGACCAGCGTCCCGTCGACCCGGACCCGGGTGAAGCCGGACCTGCGCACCTCCTCGATCACCTCGCGGTGCTCGCCCTTGCGCTCCTTCACCAGGGGCGCGAGCACGACGAACCGGGTCTGCGACGGCAGGTCCAGGATCTCGCGGACGATCTGCTGCGCCGATTGCGGGGAGACGGGCCGGCCGCACTGGTGGCAGCTGAGCCGCCCCACCCGGGCCCACAGCACGCGCAGGTAGTCGTGGACCTCGGTGATCGTCCCCACCGTCGATCGCGGGTTGGCGCTCGCCGTTTTCTGCTCGATCGAGATCGTGGGGGCGAGCCCCTTGATCGAGTCGTAGAGGGGCTTGTCCATCTGGCCGAGGAACTGGCGGGCGTAGGCGCTCAGGCTCTCGATGTAGCGACGCTGTCCCTCGGCGTAGAGGGTGTCGAAGGCGAGGGACGACTTGCCCGAGCCGGAGACCCCGGTGAGGACCACGAGCCTCTTCTTGGGGATCTCGACGGTGACGTGCCGCAGGTTGTGCTGGCGCGCCCCGGTGATGACGATGCGGTCGAGCTCCATGACGTTCGTCCTCGAGCGCCCCGAAGGGCGAAACCCTCATGGTAGCCGTGGAGACACCGGGGTGCGAGCTCCAGGTCGCCGGCCCGAGGGGGCGCGAGCGGCCCCGCGAGCGAACCGTCGAGCGGCCGGGGACGGTCGAGCCCCGCCTCCCGGCGCGCATCCTGCAGACGGCGCCCGAGGGCTACGCCGGGCAAGTGGCCGAAACCCCCAACGGCCGGGGCGGACAGACCCCTCCGACCCTCAGAACGCGATGATCAGGCCGCCGCTGAGGTCTCCCTGCCAGAGCCCCGACCCGGAGAAGCTGAAGAAGCACTGGCCGGCCCCGCAGAAGGCCTGGCCGCCACCCTCGACCACGGTGTAGAACGCCCGCCCCTCGAGTCGCAGGCCGACGTTCCTGGTGAAGAAGCTCTTCACGCCCAGGGAGAGGCCGGCGGAGAAGTACACTTCGGCGCCGGCGTCGGCGAAGGCGGGAACGAAGCGCGTGGCCCCGGCGAGGAGGACGCCGAAGGCCTTGACGCTGCCCTTCCCCGTCTCCTCCTGGATCCCCACCATGTAGCGCTCGACCGTGACGTCGAAGGAGGGGCCGGCCACGCCGGAGCTCTCGAGCGCCGTCTCCTGCCGCAGGTAGAGCAGCTCGAAGCGCCACGACTCACCCATCGAGATGTCGATCGTGCCGCCGTAGTCGAGGCCGCTCTTGAACGAGTAGTCCCGGTCGAGGATGTCGGATCGGACGGAGCCGCCGAAGTGGTACCCGGCGAAAGGGGCGAGCTGCACCTTCGGTCCCTCTTCGGTCTGGAATCCCTGGGCCTCGAGGGGCGTGGCCGAGAGGAGGAGGGACCCGACGAGCGCCAGCCCCGCAGCGCACGCGATCTGCTTCATGGACCCAGACGATAGCACGCCCCCGGGGGCCACGCCGCGTCGGGGGTCGACACGAGCCCGCTCGCCGCGGGTCACTCGCGTCCGGTGGAGCCGAAGCCGTCCCCGCCGCGTTCGGTCTCCTCGAGCTCGGGGACCTCCACGAAGGCCGCCCGCTCCACGCGCTGCACGAGGAGCTGGGCCACCCGCTCCCCGGGAGCGACCCGGAACGGCTCCGGGCCGTGGTTCACGAGAACCACGCGCACCTCGCCCCGGTAGTCGCTGTCGATCACCCCGGCGAGGGTGTCGATGCCGTGGCGCACCGCCAGCCCGCTCCGCGGCCAGACGAGGCCGACGTGGCCGCGCGGGATCTGCACCCTGAGACCCGTCGGGACCGCGGCCCGGCCTCCGGGCGGGATCTCGATCGCGCCGCTCGCCCGCAGGTCCGCCCCCGCCGCTCCGGTGGTGGCGTACTCGGGCAGCTGTCCCTCGCCGGCGACGGTCGCGGGCAAGCGAAGGCTCGGGGTGGTCTCGTCGTCGGGCCCGGGCATGATCGCCCGCGGATGTTACACCGGAGCGCTCGCGGTATGATCGCCGGATGAGCCGGGAGAACCTCTTCGGGATGAGCCGTGACGCCCTCGGAGAGGTCGTCGCGGGGCTCGGGGAGCGCCCGTACCGGGCGCGCCAGCTCTTCACATGGCTCTACCAGCGGCGCGTGCGGGATCTCCAGGCCCTGTCCGACCTCCCGAAGCCGCTCCGCTCCGCCCTCGCCGAGCGGTTCTCGCTCCGGTGGCCCGAGATCGCCGAGCGCTCACTCTCCTTCGACGGGACCCGGAAGTACCTCTTCCGCATCGACGGGGGAGGGACGATCGAGTCCGTCTACATTCCCGAGGGCGATCGCCGCACCATCTGCATCTCGACCCAGGCCGGCTGCCCGCTCAAGTGCGCCTTCTGCCTCACCGGCATCGCCGGCTACCAGCGCAACCTGAAGACCTGGGAGATCCTCGGCCAGGTGGCGGCGGTGATGGAGGACAACCCCGCGACCGCGACGCACCCGAAGCGTCGCGAAGACGACCCCTTTCCCTGGAACGTGGTCGTGATGGGAATGGGGGAGCCGCTCCTCAACTACGAGTCGACGGCGGGGGCGCTGAGGATCCTGATGGACCCGAAGGGGTTCGCCCTCCCCCCGCGCAAGCTGACCCTCTCGACGGTGGGGATCCTGCCCGCCCTCGAGCGGCTCGCTCGCGAGGGGATCCGCCCGAACCTCGCCATCAGCCTGCACGCCCCGGACCCGGGGCTGCGGCGCGCCCTCATGCCCATCGAGGAGAAGTACCCCATGTCCGACGTCCTCGACGCGGCGCTGGCCTATCCCACGCCCCGGGGCGGCCGGGTGACGCTCGAGTACGTGCTCCTCCGCGGCGTGAACGACACCCCCGCCCACGCCCGCGAGCTCACCCGACGCCTGGGCGGACGGCGCTTCAAGGTGAACCTGATTCCCCTCAACCCCGCCCCCGAGATCCCGTTCCAGGCCCCGAGGCCCGGGGACGTCGATGCCTTCGCCGCGGTCCTGGTCGAGGCCGGGGTGACGGTGTCCGTCCGCCGGCCCCGGGGCCAGGACATCCTCGCCGCCTGCGGGCAGCTTCACCTGAAGGACCGGGCACCCGCCTCCGCGGCCCACCCCTGAGCGACCCGGTGCGCTTCGGCTCCGCTCTCGCCCTCCTCCTCCTGGGGGTCCTCGCTCTCGTCCTGCCGAACCTGGGGGCCGCACCCCTGGAGCGTGCGGAGATCTACTTCCTCGACGCCGCCCGGGCCATGGTGGAGACCGGCGACTGGCTGGTTCCGCGCTACCAGGGCGAGGCCTTCTTCGACAAGCCCCCCCTCGCCTACTGGCTGATGGCGGCGGGCTTCCTGGGGCTCGGACCCGACCCGGGGGTGGCCCGGCTCGTCCCTGCCCTCGCCGCGCTGGGGGCGGTCCTGGCCACGGCGTGGCTGGGCGTTCTCCTCTTCGACCGCCGGACCGCGCTGGCGGGAGCCGTCGTGCTCTCCACCACCCTGGCCTTCCTGATCTTCGCCCGCGTGGCCATGTCCGACATGCCCCTGACGCTCCTCACCACGCTGTCCGTCGCGCTGGCCGTGCGCGCGTACCGGTCCGACCCCCCGGGGTGGACGGGCCCCGCTCTGGGAGCCGTCCTGGGGCTCGGCTTCGCGACCAAGGGTCCCATCGCCCTCCTCGTGCCCGGGCTCGCCCTCGTGCCGCTGTTCTTCGCCAATCGCCGCCGCCCCCTCCCCTTCGGGTGGGGGGCGCTGGTGGCCGGGATCGCCGCCTTCGTCGTTCTCGGGCTTCGGCTGGTTCGCCCTCGTCTACGGGCGGCTCGGGGCGGGCCCCCTCGAGTACTTCTTCCTCACGGAGAACCTGGAGCGCTTCGCGGGCGAGGCCTACGACGTGGGGCGCCCGGCCTGGTTCTATCTCCCCGCCTACGCGGCCGAGGGCCTGCCGTGGTCTCCGTTTCTTCCCCTGGCGCTCTGGCGGCTTCTCCGGAAGAGACGGGGGAGACGAGTCGGGTCGACGCCGGCGCTCTCTTCCTCGCCCTCGGGGTGGCGCTCGTGCTGATTCCCCTCGTCCTGTCGCGGGGCAAGATCGACTACTACCTGCTGCCGCTGTACCCGGCCGTGTCTCTCCTCATCGGCCGCCTCTTCGTGGGGGTGCGGTGGCGGCGGCTCGAGCGGGTCTGGGCCGGCGCCGTGCTCGTGCTCCTCGCTGGCCGCGCTCGCGGCGGTGGCCGTTCGCCCGCCGCGTCTGCCCGCGGCGTGGCTGCCGGGAACGGGTGCGTTGGCGCTCCTCGGCCTGGTGCTGGCCGCGAGCGCACTGGCGGCGCTTCTCGTGGCCGTGCGTCCGACGCCGCGTCCGTGTGATCGGGGCGCTGGCCGGGGCCATGGCCTCGGCCTGGCTCGTGGTCGCGGTGTTCTTCCTCCCCGCGTTCTCGCGGGCCCAGCCCAACCGGGCGATCGTGGCGGACGTGGCCCGCGAGCTCCGGTACCGCCCGGACCTGCGGCTCGCGACCTGCTCCGACCCCTCCCGGGCCCGCCGCGACATCCTCTTCCACGCACGCCTGACCGTGGAGGAGCACTGCGGCAGCCTGTGGCCCGTGCTGGCCTCGCGACGGCCCTACCTCCTGCTGGTCAGCCCGAAGATGGATCGCTCCTTCCGGTCCAACCCGCCGCTACCGGCACGTCGCGACCTACCGCTACCTGCCGGCGAAGGTGCTCACCCTGGGAGGGCTCTTCTCGCTCCACGGAGCCCGGCGAGATCGTCCTCGCCGCCAACTTCGCGACCGACGATCCCGTGGCCGAGCGCAAGCAGCGCAAGGAGTACCGCCAGATGCTCAAGCGGGAGCGCGAGGAGCTTCGAGGGAAGAGCTGCCGTAGTCGGGCTCTCCAGGCAGAGCTCCGGCGCGGACGGCTGCGGTCGGCCACCCGTCTGCGGGCCCGCAGGCTTCGAAATGAAGCAGGGTCCTCGCCGGGTCCCGGCCGCCGCGGCCTCGACGCTCCCGGGCGATGGGGACCTCGGGAGCGGGGTCAGGTCTTGTCGTTGTGCGTCGCGTCTTCGTCAGGCCGTCGCGATGCACAATGCAAGACCTGACCCCTTCCGTTCACCTTCCGTTCACTGCGCGACCTCGCGGAAGGACGCGGCGGCCGCCTGGAGCGTGGCGTCGATCTCCGCCGGTCCGTGGGCGAGGGAGACGAAGGCGGCCTCGAACTGGGCGGGCGGCAGCGCGACGCCCCGCTGCAGCATGGCGTGGAAGAAGCGGCCGAAGCGAGCGGTGTCGGAGGTCCGGGCGCTGGCGTAGTCGGTGACCGGACCGGGCGCGAAGAAGACCGTCACCATCGAGCCCACCCGGTTCACGGTGACGGTGGCGCCGGCCTCGTCCGCGGCGCGGGACGAGCCCGTCGGCCAGCCGCGCGCTGGTGGCCTCGAGCCTCTCGTAGACGCCGGGCTCGGCCAGCAGGTCGAGCGCCGTCGCGCCCGCGGCCATGGCCAGGGGGTTCCCGGAGAGGGTCCCGGCCTGGTAGACGGGCCCCTCGGGGGCGACGGTGGCCATGATGTCGGCCCGGCCGCCGTAGGCGGCGGCGGGCAGCCCGCCGCCGAGGATCTTGCCGAGGCAGGTCATGTCGGGGGTCACCCCGAACAGCTCCTGGGCGCCACCGAGGGCGAGGCGGAAGCCGGTCATGACCTCGTCGAAGATCAGGACCGTCCCGTTCCTGCTCGTGATCTCCCGCAGGGCCTCGAGGTAGCCGGGGCGCGGCGCCACCGCGCCCATGTTCCCGCACACGGGCTCCACGATGATCGCGGCGAGGTCGGGTCCGTGCTCGGCCACCGCCCGCTCCACCGCGGCCGCGTCGTTGAAGGGGACGACGAGGGTGTCGGCCACCGTGCCCTCGGGGACCCCGGGCGAGCCGGGGATGCCGAGCGTCGCCACCCCGGACCCGGCCGCGACCAGCAGCGAGTCGGCGTGCCCGTGGTAGCAGCCGTCGAACTTGAGGATCTTGCTCCGCCCGGTGAACCCCCGGGCGACCCGCAGCGCGCTCATCGTCGCCTCGGTGCCCGAGGAGACGAAGCGGACCTTCTCGACGGACGGAACGCGCCGGACGACCCGCTCCGCCAGCTCCACCTCGAGGGCGCAGGGGGCGCCGAAGGACGTTCCCCGCGCCGCCGCCTCGCGCACCGCCTCCAGGATCGCGGGGTGGGCGTGGCCCAGGATCATCGGGCCCCAGGAGCCCACGTAGTCGACGTAGCTCGCGTCCGTCCTCGTCGAAGACCCGGGCCCCCTCGGCCCGGGCCAGGAAGATCGGGCTCCCGCCCACCGCCTTGAAGGCGCGCACCGGGCTCGAGACCCCGCCCGGGATCGTCTTCCTCGCCCGCGCGAACAGCTCCTCGGACCGGCTCATCGGGCCCCCCGGGCGAAGTCCTTCGCGTGGTAGGTGAGGATGATGTCGGCGCCGGCCCGGCGGATGGCGGTGAGGGTCTCCCGCATCACGCGATCCTCGTCGATCCAGCCCCGCGCCGCCGCCGCCTTGACCATCGCGTACTCGCCGGACACGTTGTAGGCGGCGACCGGCCGGTCGAAGCTCTCGGCCACCGCGCGGATCACGTCGAGGTACGGGCAGCGCGGGCTTCACCATCACGATGTCCGCGCCCTCCTCGACGTCGAGCCGGACCTCTCGGAGCGCCTCGCGCACGTTGGCGGGGTCCATCTGGTACCCGCGCCGGTCGCCGAACTGGGGAGCCGAGTCCGCGGCCTCGCGGAAGGGGCCGTAGAAGGCGGACGCGTACTTGGCGGCGTAGGAGAGGATGGGCAGCTCGGCGAATCCGGCGCCGTCGAGGGCGGCCCGAATCGCCCCCACCCGGCCGTCCATCATGTCCGAGGGCGCGACCACGTGGGCGCCGGCCCGGGCGTGGGAGACGGCCTGGCGCGCGAGGAGCTCCAGCGTCGGGTCGTTCTGCACCTCGCCGTCCGCGACGACGCCGCAGTGCCCGTGCGAGGTGTACTCGCAGAGGCAGACGTCGGTGATCACCAGCAGCTCCGGGCAGGCCGCCCGGATGGCGCGGGTCGCCTCCTGCACCACGCCGTCGTCGGCGTAGCCCTCGGAGCCCTCCGGGTCCTTGGTCGAGGGCAGGCCGAAGAGGATCACCCCGCCGATGCCCAGGCCCTCGACCTCCTCGGCCTCCCGCGCCACCTCGTCCACCGAGAGGTGGAAGCAGCCGGGCAGCGACGAGATCTCCTTCCGGACTCCGGCGCCCGGGGTCACGAACAGCGGGTAGACCAGGTGCTCGGGGGTCACGCGGGTCTCGCGCACCATCGCGCGCAGCCGCTCGGTGCGCCGCAGCCGTCGCGGCCGCTCTTCGGGGAAGCTCATCCCTGACGTCTGCGGAACGCGTCACGAAGCGACGTTCCGCAGACCTTCCGTTGCCGCGCGGGGCGTTCGTATTGATCAAGCCTGTTTCCTTACTTCTCCTGCTCGGGACGATCGCGCGCCCCGGCCGAACGCCTCAGTCCTCGTCGTCGCCGAAGAAGAACTGGTCGGCGCAGCGCTGGCTGCAGAAGGTCCGGCCGTAGTCCCTCTTGCCGCACTCCTCGCAGACCCACTTGAAGCAGATGGGGCACTTGTGGAGCCGGCTCTCGATCTCACTCGTGTCGCAGCGGACGCAGTTCATCGCCGAGGGGAGGTGGAGCGGGAGTATAGCATGCGGCCCTCCGGCCGACGGTTCCGTAGTAGACTGGTCGTTCGGGGAGACGCTCCGTCTTCCAGTCCCGTGGCGGTGTAGCTCAGTTGGTTAGAGCACGCGGCTCATATCCGCGGAGTCCGGGGTTCGAATCCCTGCACCGCCACCACCGCTCCCCGACCGGAGGCCCCGGCCTTGAAGCTACCCCCGCTGGTGGCGGCCGTCGATCGCGCGCTGCGGGCCTCCGCCGCCCTCGTGGGCGGGCGACGCGTCGTGCTGGGGCTCTCCGGCGGGGCCGACTCGGTGGCCCTCCTGGACGCCCTCGTGTCGCTCTCCGGCCGGCACCGCTTCCTCGTGGTGGCGGCCCACCTCGATCACGGGCTCCGCCCGGACTCCGCCGAGGACGCCACCTTCTGCCGCCGTCTGTGCGCGCGCCTCGAGGTGCCCCTCCACGAAGCCGTGGCCGACGTCTCCGCCCGGGCCCGCCGCGAGCGGGGAGGGCTCGAGCAGGCGGCACGCCGGGAGCGCTACCGCGTTTCTCCGCCGCGTTCGCCAGGAGACCGGGGCGGCGGCGATCGCGGTGGCCCACACTCGAGACGACCAGGCCGAGACGCTGCTCATGCGCCTCCTGCGGGGGGCGGGCGCCACCGGGCTCGGGGGCATGCGCCCGCGCGTCCGGCCCCCTTCTGCGGCCGCTGCTCGAGGTCTCGCGCGAGGAGGTGCTCGCCCACCTTCGCCTTCGGGGACTCGCCTGGAGGGAGGACCCGACCAACGCCGACCTCCGGCACCTCCGCAACCGTGTGCGCCACGAGCTCCTGCCCTACCTGGAGGCTCGCTTCAACCCCTCCCTGCGCGAGGGGCTCGCCCGCACCGCCGGGCTCCTGGCCGAAGAGGCCGCCCACCTGGAGGGGGAGGCCGACGCGCTGCTGGAGAGGATCACCCGCCGCGACGGCCCTTGCCTCGTCCTCGAGCGGTCCGCCCTCGCCGCCGCGCCCCCGGCCGTCGCCCGCGTCGCCGTCCGCCAGGCCCTGCGTCGGGCGGGCGGGCTGGCCCGCGTCCGGGCGGTCCACGTGGAGCGCATCTTGACGCTGGCCCGCTCGAAAGGTCCCGCGGGTCGCCGATTACCGCTTCCGGGTGGGCGCGAAGTCCGCTATCGTCAGGGCGAGCTGTCCCTGTGGCCCCCCGTCGCGGTGGCCGGGGATGCGGCGCTCGGGAGGGAATCTTGAGGCAGAAGGCCGACGTCCTCTACTCGGAAGAGCAGATCGCACGTCGCGTGGCCGAGCTCGGGGCCGAGATCACCCGCGCCTTCGAGGGACGCCGCTCTGCGTCCTCGGGCTGATGAAGCGGCAGCGTCGTGTTCATGGCCGACCTCGTCCGACGCATCTCCCTCGACCTCACCTTCCACCTCGTGCGCGTCAGCGTGCACCGCGAGCGGGAGGCGGGGATCGTCCGCACCGAGATCTCCTACGCCACCGACTTCCCCCTGGAGGACCAGGACGTCCTGCTGGTCGAGGACGTCGTGGACACCGGCATCACCCTGAGCTATCTCCTCGGCCACGTCCACGAGCTCGGGGCCAGGAGCCTCAAGGTCTGCGCCCTCGTGGACAAGCCCGGGGCGCGCAAGATCGACGTGAACCCGGACTGGTCGGCCTTCACCCTCGCGGAGCCCCCCGCCGACCGCTTCCTGGTCGGCTACGGGCTGGGCTGGCAGGGCCGCTACCGGGCCCTGCCCTACGTCGGGACGATCCCGCACCCGCCGATGCCGCACCCGTCGGTTAAACTGGGGTAAAATAGAGAGTTCCTCCCCGACGGTCTCGGGGGGGAGAAGACGGTTGTGGGGGCCGTCGGAGGGGCTGCAGAAGTGAACGCCACGTTCAAGACGGTGATGCTGTGGATGTCGCTGCTGGTCGTCGTCTTCCTGGCCTGGCATTTCGCCCAGTTCCAGAAGAAGGAGACGCCGGTCAAGTTCAGCGAGTTCATGGCCCAGGTCGAGGCCGGGCAGGTGGCGGACGTCACCATCACCGGCAACGAGATCAAGGGCCACACCGTGAGCCAGGAGGCCTTCCGGACGTTCGCCCCGGTCGGCTACGACAAGCTCGTGGACACGCTGCTGGCGAAGCAGGTCACGGTCAACTACCAGCCCGACCAGACGCCCACCTGGGCCAACATGCTGATCTCCTGGGCGCCCTTCCTGCTCCTCATCGGCTTCTGGATCTTCTTCATGCGGCAGATGCAGAGCGGCGGCAACAAGGCCCTCAGCTTCGGCAAGTCCAAGGCCAAGCTGCTCGCCAGCCAGCAGAAGAAGGTCACCTTCAAGGACGTGGCCGGCGTCGACGAGGCCAAGGAGGAGCTGCAGGAGATCATCGAGTTCCTGCGCGAGCCGCAGAAGTTCCAGAAGCTGGGCGGGCGGATCCCCAAGGGCGTGCTGCTGATGGGGCCCCCGGGCACGGGCAAGACGCTGCTGGCCCGGGCCATCGCCGGCGAGGCGAACGTGCCCTTCTTCTCCATCTCCGGCTCCGACTTCGTGGAGATGTTCGTCGGCGTCGGCGCCTCGCGGGTGCGCGACCTGTTCGAGCAGGGCAAGAAGAACGCCCCCTGCATCATCTTCATCGACGAGATCGACGCGGTGGGCCGTCACCGCGGGGCCGGGCTCGGCGGCGGACACGACGAGCGCGAGCAGACCCTGAACGCGCTGCTCGTGGAGATGGACGGCTTCGAGTCGAACGACGGCGTGATCCTGATCGCGGCCACCAACCGCCCCGACGTGCTGGACCCGGCGCTGCTGCGGCCCGGGCGCTTCGACCGCCGCGTGGTCGTCTCCCGACCCGACGTGCGCGGCCGCGAGGGCATCCTCAAGGTCCACACCCGGAAGATCCCCCTCGCCGAGGACGTCGACCTCTCGGTCGTGGCCCGGGCGACGCCCGGGCTTCTCCGGCGCCGACCTCGCGAACCTGGTGAACGAGGCCGCGCTCATGGCCGCCCGCGCGAACCAGAAGTTCGTGACCATGAGGGACTTCGAGTCCGCCAAGGACAAGGTCCTGATGGGCGCCGAGCGCAGGAGCCTGATCATCACCGAGGAGGAGAAGAAGGTCACCGCCTACCACGAGGCGGGCCACGCCCTGCTGGCGGCCCTGGTTCCCCACTCCGATCCGCTGCACAAGGTGACGATCATCCCGCGCGGGATGGCCCTCGGCCTGACCCAGCAGCTGCCCGACGAGGAGAAGCACAACTGGACGAAGGAGGCCGCTCGACGCCCGCATCGCCGTCTTCATGGGCGGGCGCATCGCCGAGGAGCTGACCTTCAGCCAGATCACGACCGGGGCCCAGAACGACATCGAGCAGGCCACGGAGATGGCGCGGAAGATGGTCTGCGAGTGGGGCATGAGCGAGGCGCTCGGCCCCCTGACCTACGGCAAGAAGGAAGAGCAGATCTTCCTGGGCAAGGAGTTCAACCGGCATCAGGACTACTCCGAGGCCACCGCGCTCAAGATCGACGCCGAGATCAAGCGCGTGGTCACCGAGCAGTACGCGCGGGCGACGCGCCTCCTCACCGAGAATCGCGGCGCCCTCGAGCGGGTCGCGGAGGCGCTGCTCGAGCACGAGGTGCTGGACGCGCAGCCAGCTGAAGCAGCTCATCGCGGGCGAGCCGCTGCGAGGCGATGGCCCCCGCGGAGAAGGCGGCCCCTCCTCCGGTGCGCGAGACGCGCGACGAGACGGGAGAGAAGGGCGAGCAGGGGATGGGTGGCCTCCTCCCGCCCCCGGTGGCGGCCCCGAAGCCCACGTCCTGATCCGACCGGAGGGGGGTGTCGAGGCGAGGAGAAGGCGCCACTACCGCATCTCCCTCCGGGGGGAGCCGGTCGTGCTCGGAGAGCGCACCCTCGTGATGGGGGTCCTCAACGCCACCCCGGACTCCTTCTCGGACGGGGGGCGGCTGCCGACGGTGGAGGCGGCGGTCGCCCACGGCCTGGGCCTGTTCGAGGCGGGTGCCGACTGGGTCGACGTGGGCGGGGAGTCCACGCGCCCCGGGGCGGCGAGGGTCGACGTCGGAAGAGGAGATCCGTCGCGTCGTGCCCGTGATCGAGGGCCTGAGGCGGCGGGGGGCAGGGGCGATCTCGGTGGACACGACGAAGGCGGCGGTGGCGAGGGCGGCGCTCGACGCCGGGGCGGACCTCGTCAACGACGTGAGCGCCTTCGGCTTCGACCCGGAGATGGCGCCCCTCGTCGCGAGCGCGGCGGGTGCCGGCGGTGCTGATGCACATCCGCGGCGACTTCGAGGAGCGGCACCGCGAGCCGGCCTACCGGGACGTGGTCGCCGAGGTGGTGTCCGAGCTCGGGCGAGGCCCTCGCCCGGGCCGAGCGGGCGGGGGTCTCCCGCGAGCAGCTGATCGTCGACCCCGGCATCGGCTTCGCGAAGGACGCCGCCCACAGCCTGGAGGCGCTGGCGCGGCCTCGACGCCCTCGAGCGCCCTCGACCGACCGGTGCTCGTCGGTCCCTCGCGCAAGAGCTTCATCGGCAGGGTGCTCGACCTGCCCGTCGAGCGGCGGCTGATGGGCACGGCGGCGGCGGTGGCGGCCTGCGTGCTGCTGGGCGCCCACGTCGTGCGGGTCCACGACGTGGCGCGAGATGGTCGAGGTCGTGCGCGTGTGCGACGCGATCGTGGACGCGGGAGGGCCGGCCTGATGCTGGACCGGGCCTTCGCCTTCCTCTCCGTCAGCGACGTCCGCTGGGTGGACGTCCTCGACATCCTGCTCGTCGCCTTCATCATCTACGAGCTGCTGCGCTTCGTCCGGGGCACCCACGCCGTCCAGATCGCGCTGGGGCGTCATCGTCCTCGTGTTCCTCTACTGGGCCTCGACGCTCTTCAACCTCCAGACCGTCAACTGGCTGCTGCGCAACTTCCTGCCCGTCCTGATGTTCGGCATCATCGTGATCTTCCAGTCCGAGATCCGAAAGGCGCTGGCCCACCTCGGCCGAACCCCGTTCTTCGGCACCGCGGCCAAGCGCCAGAAGGAGGAGGTCGTGGACGAGGTCGTCCTCGCCGCGACGACGCTCAGCTCGCAGCGCACGGGCGCGATCCTGGCCCTCGAGCGCGAGATCGGCCTGCGCAGCTACATCGAGACGGGGATCAACCTCGACGCCGAGCTGACCTACGACCTGCTGGTGAACGTCTTCCATCCCGCCACCCCGCTCCACGACGGCGCGGTGATCGTCCAGGGCAACCGGGTGGCCGCCGCCGCGTGCTTCCTGCCCCTCACCGTGAACCCGGAGCTGAGCCGGACGCTGGGCAGCCGCCACCGGGCGGCCATCGGCCTCAGCGAGGACACCGACGCGGTGGCGGTCGTGGTCTCGGAGGAGACGGGGGCGATCTCGGTCGTCGAGGCCGGACAGATCCGGCGCGGCCTCGACGGCCCGGCCCTGCGCCGCGCCCTCCTCGTCGCCCTCGGGCTCGGCGGGCCCCGGCCGGCGGAGGGCCGCGCCGCCGCCCCCGCGCCGACCGGAGGCGAGCGGTGAACAGGCTGCTCTCCGGCGACAACCTGCTCCGGGTCGCCAGCCTCGCCCTCGCCGTGGTCCTGTGGATCGTCATCGCCGGGGGGAGACGCGTCGAGCGCGGGCTCACCGTCCCCGTCGAGCTCCGCAACTTCCCCGCCGACCTCGAGATCACCGGCGACCTCGTCAACAGCGTCGACGTGCGCCTGCGCGCCTCGCCCGGCCTGGTCGAGTCCCTCGACACCCGCCAGGTGCTGGCCCGCATCGACCTCGAGGGGGCGGAGGAGGGGGAGCAGATCGTCCAGCTCACCGCCGGACGACATCGAGGTTCCCTTCGGCTTCCGGGTCGTCAAGATCACCCCCTCGTTCCTCACCTTCAAGCTCGAGCGCGCGCTGAGCAAGAAGGTGCCGGTGCGCGTCCGCGGATCATCGGCACGCCCCGCCCCCGGCTACGAGGTGGTGGACTACGTCAGCGACCCGTCCGAGGTCAGCGTGGCCGGCCCCCGGAGCCGTGTCCAGGAGATCGAGAGCGCCTTCACCGAGCCCGTCTCCGTCGACGGCGCCGACGTCGACCTCGAGAAGTCGGTCAACGTCGAGCCTCGAGGACCCGCTCCTGCACCTCGAGGGCGGCGAGACCGAGGTCCGGGTCGTGGTGTCGCATCCGGGAGACGCGGGGCCGCAAGGCCTTCGAGGGCCTCCCGGTCGCCGTCCGGGGCCAGCCCGCCGCGCTCGTCCCCTCCGCCGTCCGTGTCGAGGTCAGCGGCCCGGAGAGGGTGCTCCGCGCTCTCTCCGCCGCCGACCTGCGTCCCTACGTCAACGTCCCTCCTGAGCACGACGGCGTGCGACCGCTCCCGGTGGCGGTCGAGGTCGCCTCCGGTCACACGGGGGTGAGCGTCGTCCGAGACCGATCCGGCCGAGGTGAAGGCCCGGCCGCTTTCCGCGAGGAGGAAGCCTTGACCGCGACGCGATCCGACCCCCGTTCCCTGTTCGGCACCGACGGCATCCGGGCGGTGGCCAACGTCCACCCCATGACCCCGGAGCTGGCCCTCGCCCTCGGGCGGGCCGTCACCTTCGTGGCCGGGCGGGGACAGCACCACGCCCCCCGCGTCCTCATCGGCAAGGACACGCGCCTCAGCGGGTACATGATCGAGACCGCGATCGCCTCCGGGGTGACCTCGATGGGCGGCCGCGTCCTCCTCTGCGGACCGGTTCCCGACGCCGGCGGTGGCCCACCTGACCACGAGCATGCGCGCGGACGCGGGGATCGTCATCAGCGCCTCCCACAACCCGTATCCCGACAACGGCATCAAGGTCTTCGGCGCGGACGGCTTCAAGCTGCCCGACGCCGCCGAGGCCGAGATCGAGCTGCTCATCCGGCGAGCCGGAGCGGCTGGGAGAGCGGCACACGGGTCCGGCCATCGGCCGGGCCGAGAAGCTCGAGGACGCCCGCGGGCGCTACGTGGCCTTCGTCAAGAACACCTTCCCCCGGGACCTCACCCTCGACGGGATCCGGGTGGTGGTGGACGCGGCCCACGGCGCCGCCTACCGCGTCGCGCCCCTCGTCTTCTCCGAGCTCGGGGCCCAGGTGCGGGCCATCGGCGTTCGTCCCAACGGCGTGAACATCAACCGCGAGGCGGGGGCCCTCCACCCCGACAACGCCCGGGCCGAGGTGGTGAAGCGCGGCGCCCAGATCGGCATCGCCCTCGACGGCGACGCGGACCGGGTCATCGTCATCGACGAGAAGGGGCAGATCGTGGACGGCGACGCGGTCATGGCCATGTGCGCCACCCGCATGAAGCGCGACGGCGAGCTGCGCGGCGACACCGTGGTGGCGACGGTGATGAGCAACCTGGGGCTGGAGCGCTCCCTGGCCGCGCAGGGCATCCGCCTCCACCGGACCGCGGTGGGCGACCGCAACGTGGTGGCGGCCATGCGCGAGGGCGGGCTTCAACCTCGGGGGCGAGCAGTCGGGCCACCTCATCTTCCTCGACCACGCCTCGACCGGGGACGGCCTCATCGGCGCCCTGCAGGTCCTCGCCCTCGTGGTGCGCACCGGGCGACCGCTCTCGGAGCTGTCCCGCGAGGCCATGGAGCGCGTGCCGCAGGTCACGGAGAGCGTGGCGCTGTCCGCGCGGCGCCCGCTCGAGGAGATGCCCGCCCTGCAGCGGGCGAGCGAGCGCGTGCGCGCACGCCCTCGGGGAGGAGGGGCGTCTGCTCATCCGCTGGAGCGGCACCGAGCCGAAGCTGCGCCTCATGGTCGAGGGCCCGGACGAGGAGGACATCCGCGGCTGGGCCCGGGAGCTGGTCGCGGCGGCGAAGCACGACGTGCCCCCGGCCGCGTGAGGCCTTCCCGATGATCCGGCTCAGCGTCAACATCGACCACGTGGCCACCGTGCGCCAGGCGCGCCGGGCGACCGAGCCCGACCCGGTCCAGGCCGCGGTGCTGGCGGAGCTGGGAGGGGCGGACGGGATCACCGTGCACCTGCGGGGGGATCGGCGGCACGTTCAGGATCGCGACGTCGAGGTGCTCCGCAGGATCGTCCGCACCCGGTTCAACCTCCGGATGGCCGCCACCCAGGAGATGGTCCGGGTCGCGCTCACCCTCATCCCCGACCAGGTCACCCTGGTCCCGGAGCGCACCGAGGAGGTCACCACCGAGGGGGGGGTCGACGTCGTCCTCAACAGCGTGCAGCTCCGCTCGTCGGTGAAGACGCTGGGGGAGGCCGGGATCGCGGTGTGCCTCTTCGTGGATCCCGAGCTGGAGCAGGTCAAGGAGGCGCACAAGCTGGGGGCCGGGGTGGTCGAGCTCAACACCGCCCCGTGGGCGGACGCCGCCGACGACCGGGCCCGCGAGGCGGCCCTCCGCCACGTGACCGACGCCGCCCGTTTCGGCCGGAAGCTGGGTCTCCAGGTCCACGCCGGCCACGGCCTGACCTACCTCAACGTGGCCGCGATCGCCGCCGTCAGCGAGATCGCCGAGCTGTGCATCGGCCACAGCATCGTGTCCCGGGCCCTTCTCGTGGGCATGGAGAGGGCGGTGCGGGACATGACGGAGCTGCTCCGGGCGGCGCGCCCCGGGACGCGTTTGACCGGTGCCGGGAAAGCCCCTATGCTGGCCGGGTTCCGATGATTGAGGCGTTTGGGCGGACCGACGTGGGTCGGCGCCGGAAGGTGAACGAGGACAGCTTCCTCGTGGCGCCGGACTCGCGCCTGTATGCGGTGTGCGACGGCATGGGTGGCCACAACGCCGGAGAGGTGGCCTCCCGGATCGCGATCGAGACCCTCGGCGACTTCGTCGAGCGGAGCGGCGTCGAGAAGGAGATCACCTGGCCCTGGGGCCTGGAGCCCGACCTCTCCTTCGAGGCCAATCGGCTCAAGACCGCCGTCCGCCTCGCGAACTCCCAGGTCTTCCAGACCGCCGACAGCCGCGAGGAGCTGACGGGCATGGGGACCACGGTGGTGGCGGCGCTGGTGTCCGGCCACGTCATGACCGTGTGCTCGGCGGGGGACAGCCGCTGCTACCTGGTGCGGGAGGGAGAGCTGCAGCAGCTCACGCAGGACGACTCCTGGGTCTCGGCGGCGCTCGGCGAGGGCATCCTCAACTCGGACGACGTCGAGCGCCACCCGCTCCGCAACGTGATCACCAAGGCCGTGGGAGCGCGCGACTCGATCGACCTCGAGGTCCTGGAGCACACGCTGCAGCCCGGAGACCTGGTGCTCCTGTGCTCCGACGGTCTTCACGGCATGGTGAACGACCAGGAGATCCGGCGCCTCCTCCTCGATCCGGGCTCGCTCGAGGAGGTGTCGCAACGCCTCGTCGACGCCGCCAACGAGGCCGGTGGGCGGGACAACGTCACCGCGGTCCTGCTGCGCTACTCCGAGGGGAGCTGAGCCCCGCGAGGGAGAGGCCATGTGCGCCCTGCCGCGGTCGAAGCGTGTCGAGCTGCACCTTCCGCTGACGGTCAGTGGCCGGGACGCCGGAGGAGGCCGCTTCACCGAGGTCACACGGAGCATGAACGTGAGCGGTGGCGGGGTGCTGTTCGAGAGCCACCGCCCCATCGCCGTCGGCGACCGCCTGGAGCTGAGCATCGAGCTTCCCGTCTCGCTCCGTCGGCACTTCGGCGATCGGGACACCTACCGGGCCCGGGCCGTGGTGTGCCGGGTCGAGCAGCTCTCGCCCGAGGGCCCGAAGCGCGTCGGGGCGCGCTTCCTCGGCACCGCCCAGCCGAAGTGATATAATCCGTGGGTTTGCCCGTCCCCATGGGTGCACCGAGGCTCCGAGGTCGGACGGCCGTGGTCACCGGTGGGGGAAGGGGTCTGGGGCGCGCGATCGTCCGCGCGCTGGCCGAGGAGGGGGCGGACGTCGCCTTCTCCTACCGGGAGAGCCGCCGCGGAGCCCTCGAGGAAGCCGAGGCGGTGCGGCGCCTGGGGCGTCGCTGTTTCACCGGGCCAGCGGACGCGCGCGTCCCGGGCGAGGTGGCGGCCTTCGTCGAGGAGGCCGCAGACGAGCTGGGTGGCCTGGACCTCCTGGTCAACAACGTGGGAGTGTTCCGGCGGGTCTCCCTGGACGAGATGTCCGAGGAGGTCCTGGACGAGGCGTTCGACGTCAACGTCAAGGCCACGGTGATGGCCTCCCGAGCCGCGGCGCCCCACATGCGACGCCGCGGGGGCGGGGCCATCGTCAACGTGGCGAGCCTCGGCGGGCTTCGCCCGTGGCCCTCACACCTCGCCTACTGTGCGTCGAAGGCGGCGCTGGTGATGGCGACCCGCTGCCTCGCGATCGCGCTGGCCCCGCGGATCCGGGTGAACGCCGTGGCCCCGGGGGTGCTGGACCCTCCGGGGGCGGAGGAAGCGGTGCGGCGCCGCATCCCCGCGGGGCGGTTCGGGACGCACGCCGAGACGGTGGAGGCGGTCCTGTTCCTGCTCGCGGGGGCGGGCTACACCACGGGGGAGGTGCTCCGTGTGGACGGAGGACGCGCCCTCGTCTGAGACGGATTCGACGATGACCGGTCAACCGAGGAAGGAGCAGTACCGAGGTGAACATGACGTTGATTCGTGAGGAGGACAAGCCCTGGAAGACGGACCTGGCCCGCAAGGCCGCGCAGCGGCGGGAGCAGGTCGCCCAGGAGCTGGAGGAGACCATCAAGAAGGCCCCGTCGTTCGAGGAGGCGCTGCGCCAGGCCGTGCGAGCTGATGAAGCGGCGGTTCGCCCGCTACTCGTCGGTGACGGCCTACGTCGCCGACGGAGAGGGCCTGGCGGTTCACACCGCGCTCGAGCGGCCACAGGGGCCGGACCGCGTGGGCTCGACGGAGGGCCCGCTCGCGGAGGCGGCCAAGAGCTCGTCGGCCACGGTGGTGTCGACGCTCTCCTCGAGCCCGGCCTGGGCCGAGGTGGGCCTCACGACCGGCAGCGCGATGGTGGCCCCGGTCCGGACCGAGGCCGGCCTCTGGGCGATCCTCGAGGTGTGGAGCGACTTCCGCGACGCCTTCTCGAAGCCCGACGCCAGGCTGCTCGAGCGGGTCACGGAGGCCCTCGCCAAGAAGACCCCGGCGGCCTGAGTGCCCCTCGGCGGCGTCGTCCCGCCGCTGGTCACGCCCTTCCGCCCGGACGGGTCCCTGGACCGGGCCGCCTTCGAGGGCAACCTCGAGCTCCTGAAGGACGCCGGCCTCGCCGGCTTCCTCGTTCTCGGCTCGAACGGGGAAGCGGCGGGGCTCGAGGAGCCGGAGAAGCTCGAGCTCGTGGCCGCGGCTCGTCGGGCGCTCCCGGGCCGCTTTCTCCTCGCCGGGACCGGCACCGAGAGCACCCGGGGGACGGTGGACCTCACGCGCAAGGTCGCCGATCTCGGCGCCGACGCCGCCCTCGTGCTGACCCCGCACTTCTACCGCGGCCGGATGAGCGAGGAAGCGCTGCGGCGTCACTACGCCGCCGTGGCCGACGCCTCCCCGATCCCGATCTACCTCTACTCCGTGCCCGCCTTCACCGGCCTGACGTGGCCGCCCGGGCTGCCGCCTCTCTCGCCGCCCACCCCAACATCGTCGGCCTGAAGGAGTCGAGCGGCGACGTGGGGCTCCTCGCCCGCATCGTGGACACCGTGCCCGCCGAGTTCGAGGTGGCCTGCGGCAACGCGCCGGTCTTCTACCCCTCGTTGTGCGCGGGGGCGACAGGAGGGGTCCTGGCCGTGGCCAACTGCGTGCCCCGTCTGGTCGTGGCCCTGTACGACGCCGTCGCGGCCGGCGACCACCCCCGGGCCCGCCTCCTCCAGCGGGCCCTGACCCCGCTGGCGGCGGCGGTGACCACCACCTGGGGGGTGGCCGGCCTCAAGGGGGCCATGGATCTCGCCGGGCTCCGGGGCGGCGCGGTGCGGGCCCCCCTGCTGCCGTTGCCCGACGCGGCGCGGGAGGAGATCCGCCCGCTTCTCGAGGAGGCCCGGGCCGCCCTCGGCTGAGCGGCGCGTCAGGTCCGCAGGGTGAACGGACCGTGCGGGTCGTCGACGGTCGCCGCGGGAGCCACGACCTCGAGGGCCCGGGGGACGACCTCCACGTCGATCCGGGCGGCGGCCTCCGCGGGATCCCCGTCGCGGTGGATCTCGAGGGGTGAGCCCGCGGTCACCGTCGCGCGCGCACCGCTGAGCCGCCCGTAGTCCGAGGTCTTGTCGAGTCCGCCCAGGAACAGCCGGGGAGCGGCGACCAGGACGCGGACGATCGAGCCCCTGTACTCGAAGAACACCGCCTCCAGGCGCCCGTCGTCCAGCTTCCCCCCGGGGTTGATCACCGCTCCGGAGCCGTACTGAGGGCCGTTGGCGAAGGTGACGACGAAGGGACGCAGCTCCCGGCGCTCGCCGTCGGCCTCGAGGACGACGGGCGTCGGGCGATAGCGGCGGACCTCGGCCAGGCTGAGCCGCACGTACCCGAAGAATCCCCGGCGGCTCCCGTCCCGGCCCGCGCGGTGGAAGGCCGCGCCCACCGCGGCGTCGAAGCCGGTGCCGGCCACGTTGAGAAACAGCCCGCCGTTGAGGCGGCCCACGTCGATGGGCCGACGAACGCCGGCCTCGAGCGCGGCCAGGGCGTGGGCCGGGCGCAGCGGAATCCGCAGGGCCCGGGCGAGCCCGTTGCCGGAGCCCACGGGAACGACCCCGAGCGCGCTCCCGCTGCCGAGCAGGCCCCGCGCCACCTCGTTCACCGTCCCGTCGCCTCCGACCGCGATCACGAGCCGGGCGCCCGCCGCCACCGCCTCGCGCGCGAGCTCGGTGGCGTGCCCGGGGGCGCGCGTCGCCTCGACCGCGTAGTCGTCCCAGGAAGGCCGGCCCCGCTCGACCGCCCGGCGGGCGGCCCCGGGGGCGACGCCCGCCCTCGGGTTCAGGATGGCGCGGACCCTCACGCCACCTCCGCGACGACCCGAGCCGTCTCCTCGACCATGCGGTCGGTGGTGAAGCGCTCGAGGAACCGCTGCCGTCCGGCCGCGCCGAGGGCCCGGCGCCGCCCCTCGTCGCCCAACACCTCGGCCAGGGCGTCGGCGAGGGCCGCCGGGTCGCGGGGGGGGACCACACGCCCGGTGACGCCGTCCTCGACCGCCTCCGGGATCCCTCCCGCCGCGGTGGCCACCACCGGGAGGCCGAAGGCCATGGCGTCGAGGACGCTCGTGCCGAGGCCCTCGAGGTGGGAGGAGAGGCAGAAGACGGACAACGCGGGCAGGATCCGGTCGAGGTCGCGCCGGAAGCCCGCGAGGATCACCCGGTCCTCGAGGCCGCGCTGCCGGACGAGCGCCTCGAGGGCCGGCCGCAGCTCCCCCTCTCCGGCGATCACGAGCCGCGCCTCCGGGACGCGCGGACGGAGCCGGGCCATGGCCTCGACCAGCGTGGCGTGGTCCTTGTGGCCGGTGAGCGCCGCCACGTTGCCCACGACCGGCGCCCCGGAGGGCACGCCCAGCTCAGCGAGCGCCTCTCGTCCCCCGGGTTGCGGTTGACGATCGCTCACCCCCTCGTAGACGAGGCGGAGGCGCGCCGCATCGAGTCCCCCGCTCTCCACGACGGCGCCGATGGCCCGGCTCACCACGATCACCCGGTCGCAGGCCGCGTACTTCCGGCGGGAGAAGGCCCCGCGCAGGGGGAAGTCCACCCGCCGCACGGCGACGAGCGCCGGTCCCCCGGCCAGGCGGCTGGCCACGAGGCCGGCCGACACCGCGTGGGGGTCGTGGAGCAGCAGGGCGCGCGGCCGGTCCCGTCGCAGGAGGAGCGCGAGGGCGAGGATGGCCGGGGGCCAGAGGTCGCCGCGAAAGGGGAGGGCGGTGACGGAGAGCCCCTCCGCCCGGGCGCGGTCCTCCAGGGGGCTGCCCGCGCGGCAGGCGACCCGGGACTCGTGACCCCGGGTCGCCATCCCCTTGGCGGTGAGGAGCACCTGGTTCTGTCCTCCGCGCCAGGTGGCGGCGCTGTCCAGGTGCAGGACCCGGAGGCTCATGTCGCTGCGGGGCTGGTCTGCCTCAGCTCGCGGAGCTTGGCCAGCTTGACGAAGGTGTAGTGGGTGTTGAGGACCGAGACGACGAAGCCGGTGCTTCCGAGCAGCGCGCCGCGCTTGAGGACGTAGTTGCGGAAGAAGGCCCAGGCGGCCCCCGCCACCATGTCCACGATGTTCGTCCGTCTCCCCGCGGCGTGGGCCTGCCTGGCCCACAGCGTCGTGTAGGAGTCGATCTTGGCCAGGTGATCGGAGATGTTGGCGTAGGGGTGGTGCTCGAGCTCGCCGCGGAGGCGCCCGACGGGGCCGTCCACCCGCACCGACTCGTGGACGAGGTCTCCGTGCCAGCCGGCGCGGGCGCGGTCGAAGAAGCGCACCTGCCAGTCGGGGTACCAGTCGGTGCCCCGGATCCAGCGGCCGAGGTAGTAGGCGACCCGCGGGATGCGATAGCCCGCCCGGTCGAAGCCGGTGGCGCGGAGGGCCTGGATCTCCCCGCGCAGGGCGCGTCCCACCCGCTCGTCCGCGTCCAGCGCGAGGACCCAGTCGTGGCGTGCCGCCCGCACCGCGAAGTCCCGCTGGGCGACGAATCCGGGCCAGGGGGCGTTGACCACGACCCGGGCCCCCGCGGCTTCCGCGATCGCCCGGGTGCCGTCGGTCGAGCCCGAGTCCACCAGCACGACCTCGTCGCAGAAAGCGACGCTCGCCAGGGCCTCGGGGAGATGGCTCTCCTCGTTCTGGGCGATGAGCACCGCCGAGATGGGGGTCACTCGTGCAGTATATCCGCGGGGCGCGGCGGCCACGGGAACGGTGCTAGGATCGGCCCCGTGACCGATCTCGACCTCGAAACCAACGCCGGGCTGGAGCGTCTCTTTCGCGAGCGGAACGCCCTCCTCGAGGGGCACTTCCTCCTCTCCTCCGGGCTCCACTCCCCGCGCTACCTCCAGTGCGCCCGCGTCCTGATGGACCCGCCCCTCGCCACCGCCCTCGGGGCGTCCCTGGCCGACCGGCTGCGGCCGCTCCTGTCCGAGACCCCGGTGGCGGTGGTGGCGCCGGCCCTCGGCGGGGTCCTCGTCGCCCACGAGGTGGCCCGGGCCCTCGGGTGCGCGGGGCTCTTCACCGAGCGGCAGGACGGCATCGTGACCCTGCGCCGCGGCTTCGCCCTCGCCCCCGGCGATCCCATCGTCGTCGTCGAGGACGTCATCACCACCGGGCGCTCCACCCGGGAGGTGCTGGAGGCGGTCCGCGCGCACGACGCGCGGGTCCTGGCGGTGGGGAGCCTCGTCGACCGCACCGGCGGCCAGGCGGACCTGGGCGATCCCCCGCCGGAGCCTGCTCGAGCTCGAGGTGCCCACGTACGCCCCGGAGTCCTGCCCCCTCTGCGCGAAGGGGTCCACCCCCGAGAAGCCCGGGTCGCGCGCGTCGCGCTGAGGCGGGGCCCGTGCCCCTCTACCGCCTCACCCTCGCCTACGACGGAACCGATCTCCTCGGATGGCAGCTCCAGCGTCCGGGGTCGGGCCCGACCGTGCAGGGCCTCCTCGAGGAGGCCCTCTCCCGTCTCGCCGGCGGCGGGAGAGTGGCCGTGGCGGGCGCGGGCCGCACGGACGCGGGCGTGCACGCCCTCGGCCAGGTGGCCTCCTTCGACCTGCCCCGCGACCTCGAGCCCGACGCCCTCCGGCGCGCCCTGAACGGCCTGCTTCCCCCCGAGGTGCGGGTGCTGGATGCCGGTCGGGCCCCGTCCGGCTTCCACGCCCGCAGGAGCGCGCTCTCCAAGCTGTACCGCTACGTCCTCGACTGCGGCGGCGTGCCCCTGCCCCAGCGCCGGCGCTTCGCGGGGTGGGCGCCCCGAGGCCTGGACGAGCCCTCGGTCCGGGCGGCCGCCGCGCTCTTCCTCGGCCGGCGCGACTTCGCCTCTCTCGCCTCGTCCGGCGGCTCGGCCCGGACCACGGTGCGCACCGTGACCCGCTCCGAGGCCGCCTTCGACGACCGCGGCCTCACCTACGAGGTCGAGGCCGACGGCTTCCTCCGCAAGATGGTGCGCAGCATGGTCGGCGGCCTCATCGCCGTCGGTCGCGGCGACCTCACCCCCGACGACCTCGCCGCCGCGCTCGAGGCCCGCGACCGTCGCGCCTGGCCGGCCCCGGCCCCGGCCTGCGGGCTCACCCTCGTCCGCGTCGACTACACCTCGTCCCGCGACCCGGTGCTACCATAGGCGACGCACTCGAACCGAGACCAGCAACCAGACGACATGTCCCTGCAGGACCTGCTCACCGTCGTCCCCGCCGGCTCCGACGAGGAGGACCTCGTCCGCTCGATCGACTTCAGCCGGCTGCCGCGCCACGTGGCCGTGATCATGGACGGCAACGGGCGGTGGGCCCAGCTGCGCCACAGGCGCCGCGTGGAGGGTCACCGGGCCGGCATCGACGCCGTGCGCGACACCGTCGAGACCTCGGCGCGGATCGGCCTGGAGGTCCTCACGCTGTACGCCTTCTCCATCGAGAACTGGAAGCGGCCGCAGAGCGAGGTCTCCACGCTGATGGGCCTTCTCAAGCGCTACCTCCGGAGCGAGCTCCACACCCTGCTCGACAACGACATCCGCTTCCGGGTGCTCGGGCGCATCCACGAGCTCCCTTCGGACGTCCAGGAGGAGCTGCGGCGGGCCGAGGAGCGCACCCGCGGCAACACCGGGCTGAGGTTCAACATCGCCCTCAACTACGGGGGGCGGGCCGAGATCACCGACGCGGTGCGCGCCCTCTTCACGGAGCTTCTCCGGGACGGCCGCGAGGCGTCCGGGATCGACGAGCGAGCGCTCGCCGCCCACCTCTACACGGCCGGGCTGCCCGACCCCGACCTCCTCATCCGCACCAGCGGCGAGCTGCGCGTCTCGAACTTCCTTCTCTGGCAGATCGCCTACGCGGAGATCTGGGTCACCGACGTGCTCTGGCCCGACTTCCGGCGGAGGCACCTCCTTCGGGCCATCGGGGACTATCAGAAGCGTGAGCGACGCTACGGCGGGATCACCACCGCCTGAGCGGGTCCCGGCGCGCGGCCTGCGGGCCCCGGGCTTCCTCGGCAACCTCGCCCGTCGCGTGGGGACGGCCCTCGTGGCCCTGCCCCTGCTGCTGCTGGCTCTGTTCCGCGGGCCGGCCTGGCTGACGGTGGTGGTGGTCTCGGCGGCCCTGGCGGTGGGGCTTCTCGAGTTCTTCGCGCTCCTGCGGGCCCGGGGGATCCGACCCATGGGACGGGTGGGCTTCGTCGTGGCCGGGACCCTCTTCCTGGAGGTGGCGTGGCCGGGTGCGCACCCGCTGCCCCTCCTGCCCCTCGCCGCGCTCCTCCTCCTCACCTTCGCGCTCTCCCGCGGGCAGGACCACGAGTCGGTCTCGTCCGCCGCCGCCACCCTCCTGGGCGCCGTCTACCTGGGGGCCCTCGGGGGGACCATCGCTGGCCTCCGCCTCCTGCCCTCCCCCGAGCAGGGCGCGTGGCGCCTCACGCTGCTGCTGGTGGTGGTGATCCTGTCCGACACCTTCGCCTTCTTCGTCGGGCACGCCCTGGGCCGCCACCGTCTCGCCCCCGCCGTCTCCCCGGGCAAGTCCGTGGAGGGGGCGCTCGGCGGTCTCGTGGGCGGGGTCCTGGGCGCCCTCGTGGTGCAGGCACCTCGGCCTGCCCGAGATGCCCCTGGCCCACGCGGTGGCCCTGGGCGGCGGGGTGGCGGCGATGGGCATCGTGGGGGACCTCGACGAGAGCCTGCTCAAGCGCTGGGCGGGGGTGAAGGACTCGGGCACCCTGTTCCCCGGTCACGGAGGCATGCTCGACCGCCTCGACAGCCTGCTGTTCGGGGCGCCCGTTCTGTACTATTATTTTCTGTACGTGCGCTGAGCGGCCCCGGGGGGGCCGTTTCGTGCCTCTGCCCCTCCCATGAAAGGCCTCGCGATCCTCGGCTCGACCGGCTCCATCGGCACGAACGTGCTGCGGATCGTCGACGCCTTTCCGGACCGCTTCGGCGTGGTCGGGCTCGCCGCCGGCCGCAACGTCGAGGTCCTGGCCGAGCAGGTCGCCCGCCACCGCCCCCGGCTCGTCTCGGTGGCGGACCACGACGCCCTCGATCGCCTCGGCCGTCTCGTCGACCTGACGGGAGTGAGCGCCCGGGTGGGGGTCGACGGCATGGTGGACGTCGCGACCTACGCCAACGCCGACATGGTGGTGGCGGCGGCGGTGGGCGCGGTGGGCCTCGTCCCCACCTACCGCGCCCTCGAGGCGGGCAAGGACGTGGCCCTGGCCAACAAGGAGACGCTGGTGATGGCGGGCGAGCTCATGCTCGCGCGCGCGGCGGAGACGGGGGCGCGCCTGCTGCCCATCGACTCCGAGCACTGCGCGCTGCACCAGTGCCTGGACGGGCGCGGTCCGGACGAGGTCCGGCGCCTGCTCCTGACCGCCTCCGGGGGGCCGTTCCGCAACCGCTCCCGGGAGACCTTCGACGGGATCACGCGCGAGGAGGCCCTCGCTCACCCGACCTGGAAGATGGGGCCGAAGATCACCATCGACTCCGCCACCATGATGAACAAGGGGCTCGAGGTCATCGAGGCCCGCTGGCTCTTCGGCGTCCCCCCGGAGCGGATCGAGGTCGTGATCCACCCCCAGTCCATCATCCACTCGATGGTGGAGTTCGTGGACGGGACGGTGCTGGCCCAGGTGAGCGTGACCGACATGCGCGTGCCCATCCAGTACGCCCTGAGCTACCCGGAGAGGTGGCCCGCGGCCATCGGGGCAATGGACTTCTCGAAGGCGATGCGAGCTCGAGCTCGGGCCCCCGGACCGGGAGAAGTTCCCGTGCCTGGGCCACGCCTACCGGGCCCTGGAGCTCGGAGGGACGGCCGCGGCCGCCCTCAACGCCGCGAACGAGGTGGCGGTGGCGGCGTTCCTCGCGGACGGGGCGCCCTTCGCCGCCATTCCCCAGACGATCCAAGAGGTCCTCGAGGCGGACGCGCACCCCGTGGCCCGCTCCCTCGAGGACGTGACCGAGGCGGACCGCCGGGCCCGGGAGCGCGCCCGCGAGGTCCTCGCGCGGCGCGGCGGCGCCCGCACCCGTTCTGGCGCTCCGGCCCCCCTTTCCCTATGAGCTTTCTGACCACGACCCTCGCCTTCGTCTTCGTCCTCGGGATCATCATCTTCGTCCACGAGTTCGGGCACCTCGTCACCGCCAAGGCCTTCGGCATGCGCGTGTTCGTCTTCTCCTTCGGCTTCGGCAAGCGCCTGATCGGCTTCAAGTGGGGCGAGACCGACTGCCGGGTCTCGGCCGTCCCCCTCGGGGGGTACGTCAAGCTCGAGGGCGAGGGCGACGACCTGCTCAGCGAGGACACCTCGCAGATGGGGGACGGGAAGGACTTCCTGAGCCGCCCCCGCTGGCAGCGCTTCCTCGTCTACATGGCGGGCCCGGCCATGAACGCGGTCCTCACCATCGGCGTGCTGGCCGTCCTGAACATGGTGGGCACCATGGTGCTCGCGGCCTACTTCGACCGCCCGATCATCGGGGCGGTGGCCGCCGGCTCTCCCGCCGAGGACGCCGGGCTCGCCCCGGGGGACGAGATCCTGGCCATCGGCGAGAAGCCGGTCGCCTCGTGGGAGGACGCCCAGTACCTGATCGTCCTCCAGCCGGACAAGACGCTCGACCTCCGCGTGCGGCGCGGCGACGACGAGAGGGTGGTCGAGGTCCGCTCGGAAGCGGTGGCCGACGACAAGAGAGGCCACATCGGGGTCAGCCCGCTCGTCCGCGTGGGCGAGGTCATGGAGGGCTCGCCCGCCCAGGAGGCGGGCCTGAGGGCCGACGACGCCATCCTCCGCATCGACGGCGCGCCGATCGCCAGCTTCAACGACATCCCCCCGGCGGTGCAGGCCTCCGGCGGTCGCGCCCTCTCGTTCCGGGTCTGGCGCGACGGTCGGCAGATGGATCTCTCGATCGCCCCTCGGGACGACGGCTCGGGGCCGCTCGTGGGGATCACCCCGAAGTTCATCCACATGCAGTTCGGCCCCGGGAAGGCCGTGGTCGAGGCGGTGAGCGGCACCTGGAAGATGACGCTGCAGACCTTCGACGTGATCCAGCGCCTCCTCACCGCGCAGATCTCGCCCAAGACGATGATGGGGCCCCTGGGCATCGCCCAGGTCTCCGGGCAGGCCGCTCAGAGCGGCGTGAACGACCTCTTCCGCCTGATTGCCATCATCAGCCTCCAGGTCGGGATCCTGAACCTGCTCCCGCTCGTCCCCCTCGACGGGGGCCACCTCGCGATCCTGGCCCTGGAGGGGGTGGCGCGCCGCGACCTCAGCCCCACCGTCAAGAGCTGGGTCATGAACGCCGGGGCGGCGGTGATCTTCCTGCTGATCGGCCTGGTGCTCTACTCGGACATCAGCAAGCTCGACTTCGTCAAGAACCTGATTCCCTAGCACCGGAGGGCGCGGTCTCGCTCGGGTGGTCAGCGCTCACAGACGACGAGCTGCGTCTGGCGTGGGAGCTCATCGAGGACCAGCGGTCCGGGCCACATCCGCCGCTTCGCTCCCCTCCGGGTGGCTGCGCTCCTGACTGGAGTGGCACCAACGACCGCAGAGCTCAAGCCGGGGCCTCACCAGGCCGCAGCGGGCGCAGGGCGATCCATGGGGCAGCGCCGCAAGGCAAGTCAAGACCCGCCCTCCGCGCGCCCCATGTGTAAGCCTTGACGCCCCCGTGTCGGCGTTCTTTGCAGAAACAAGGGCCTTCACCACAGGAGCAAGTCCCCTATCCTTCGAGTTATCAGCGCGTTCACGGTTCTGGCGCAGTGCTTGCACGACTCTAGGTAGGGCTCCTGCCCTAGATTGGTGCTCTTGGGGTCAGGGCCCGGTCCGGGCTGAAGGAGGTACTGACATGGCGAGGAAGGTGCTGGCCATTCTGGCGTTCGGGCTCATCTTGGCCGCGGCGAACGTCGCGCACGCCACCGTCCTATACACGTGGTCCGGGGTGATCCCCAACGGGGCCACCGTCACCCATCCATCCGTTGGTGTCGGCGAGACCTGGATGGTCACCACCGTTGTCGATGACACTGTTGCTGATTCCCAACTGGCCGATCCGTCTGTTGGCCTATACGTCGGTGCGGCGCTCAGCACCACACTCTCGTTCTCTGGTGGTTTCTCGACGTCCTCCTTCGGCCTTGGGACTGTGGTTGTGTTTGACGATTGGATCTTTCCGGTGGACGCCGTGCAAGCGTCGAGCTTCTCAGGCCCCGACCTTCTGATCGTTCAGACGGCAACGGAACTTGTTGGCACGCTCAGTTCCGACGCGTTGCCCTTGGCCGGGACCACGTTTTCTGCGTTCCCGGACCCGTCGATTCCGCTGTACTTCAATCTGACGTATTCCGGCAGTGAAGGTACTGTTTCCTACTACGGCGACACCGCCAACAACTCCGCGTTCTCTGCGGTGCCGGAGCCGGCTACGCTCACCTCGATGGGCATTGGTCTGCTGGCTCTGGGCTTCTTGCGCAGACGACGCCAGGGCTGAGGCGCACGGTGCGGCGCGCGTTGACCACTGATTCCGCTTGACCGCCACCGACCCGTCGCAGCCCTTGTCCGAAGCTCCTCCCTCTCGGATTGAGTGGCGAAGGGCTTGTGTCGCCTCGGAGGCTCGGCGTGCACCCCGCCAGTTCGCCTGCGGGCTCGCAAGCTTCGAAGTGAAGCAGGGTGCTCGCCGGCGTCCCCGCCCGCCGAGCCCCTTTGCCGCGCTGACTCGACTTCAGTAGACGTCCTCGAGCCGCTCGACTGTTCCCGGACGGGCCGCACTACTCCTTCTTCGTGTGCCAGACCGGCACGAAGGCGGGGTCGAGCTCGTAGGCCCTGGCGAAGAGCTCCTTGGCCCTCTGCTTCTCGGGGTTCATGCGCCGCGTGGGCTCGCCCAGCTTGTAGCAGGCGTACGCCAGGTAGAACGCGGCGGCCGCGCTCTGGGGGTCGGCGTCGTAGGCCTTCTCGAACTCCCCCTGGGCCCGGGAGAAGCGACCCCGGATGAAGGCCTTCAGGCCCGCCTGGATGTGCTCCTGCGTCGCCGGCGACGGCAGGGGCGCGGGCTTCGTGGCCATGGCCGGTGCCGGCTCGGCGGCGATCGGCGGCGCCGGCTCCTCGGGCTCGGGCGCCATCTCCTGGGCGGCGGGCGCCTCGGGCGCCGGGGGCAGGGGGGGAAGGGACTCCTCGGGCGGGGCCTGAGGGGCGAGCGCGACCGACAGGACGACGGTGGCGAGCAGCATGGACCTCTCCTTGGACGTCGTCCAGTCTAACTCCGCAGGGGAGCCGGCGTGTGAGCCCGCTCACCTTCCCGCCCGCCCTCAGTCCCTACTGATGCGGCCACCGCGTTGCTGGTACGGGGACTTGAAGCGGTAGAACAGGCCGGGAGGCGACGCTAGCGCCTCTTCATCCCGCCCGCCCAATCCTGCAACCGGCTCTCTACTGCCTTCGCCGCCGTCCATAACCTGCTAGGCCGACCAGTCCCACGCCCGGGGCACGGGTGGCCCACTCGGGTAGACACTCACGGCGACGTGGATGGAAGGCATTCGACGGGCCAAGGTTTGTCGAAGATGACTCCTGTGTCCCTGAATGGGACCTGAATGGAACGCAGGGGCACGTGTACGTCGATGAAGGGAGGGATCTGTCAATTCGCCGATTCTTGCGTCGGTGGATTTTACGCTTTCTCTTCAAGGCGGGAGCCGACTTCCTCATAAGTTGTTGAAATGATTGAATAGCCAAAACTGGCCCGCCGTTTGCCACTAGATTCGGCTACAAGTTCGTTCAGTTGCAGGATCTACACAGAGGAAGTTGGGAGAAACGGAGTAGGAAGATCATGAAAGGCAAACTGATAATCCTTGCCTCCGCGCTACTGTTGTCCGCGACGGCCGCACAAGCCGATCTGATCGACTTCGAGCAGTTCAATGACGGCGACCTCATCAGCACGGTCGGGAATGCGACCTTTACCTCGAACAACAACGTCGAGGTCTACGCGTTCGGCGGTGATTTTGCACACTCTGGCGTCAACACGATCGCGCCGGATGCCGGTGGCGGCTTGTTCAATGGCGATCTCTTCGTGGACTTTACCGCTGCTGTGAATAACCTGTCGTTCTGGTCCGGTGGCGATGACGACAACGGTGTACAGGCAACGATCAATGTCTTCGTCGGCGGTGCTTTCACCACGGCCGTGAGCCTGCTGGGTGACGGGAATTTCGGTACGACGGATTTCCACGATCTGTCGGCGTTCTCTAATGTCACGCGGATCGAGATCGTCAACGTGACGGATGCGGCGGGGCTCGTTTATGATGACTTCGGTTTTACTGCTGTTCCGGAACCGGGAACGCTTGTGCTCCTGGGTCTGGGCCTGGTCGGAATGGCTATCACCCGGCGCAGGAGAAAAGTCTGAATCGATAGCTTGACCTCATAGACAGCTTCAACAAGCGCTCCGCCTCCCGAGGCTGTGTAGAAACTTGGAGGCCACCTCGTCCGAGGTGGCCTCTTTTCGTTTGCGCGCGGGTCGGGAATCCTTACACGCCTATGCTTTTTGACCGGCTCAGGCCGAAGCGACATTTCGGAACTCTGGCGAGGGGTTGATTCGTAGGGGTTTCGCTTGGAGCGCCGACAGGGTTAGCTCATACCGCTACTACCACCAGCTGCCCGCCTACAACCCCGAAGCCCGTGCAGCCCCTTGTCGAGCGAGACATCGACGCCTCTGCGTCGGAGTGTAAGAGATCCTGATGATTCTTCCTCGCCGCGAAGCAATCGCGCCGGTAGGGGGAGCCACGCCTCGAAGCCGCCTCCACCTAGACCCGACTGTTCCAGAAGTGGCTAGAACTTCGCGGACCCATGGGTCTGAATGGGTCTGCGGAACCCCGCCTAACAGGGCCCAAGTGCCTGATTCGTCGTGTGGCACCCGATGAGGAAGGGCACAACGATCAAGAAGAACTTCCCGAAGACGCAACGCACGCCCTGCGACACTTCCTAAACCGTCCCACCCACCCGTTGCAGGCGTCCATATACCCGCTAGTGTGCGGCTATGACTCATCCCGTGCTGTGTCGAGGACAGGAGCGGGGCTTTGCACGTCCGCCACCGCTAAGCCTTCAGCGCGGCATCCGCCATCTTCCGGATCAGACGCAGTGGATGATCCGACGGCATTCGCTGCGCAGGAGTGATCTAACTGAACATCGGCCCGTCCGGTGTTTCGTCGCCTCGCATTCAACCCCCTGGCTATCCTCTCAGAAGATGGACCTCGCCTGTCTTCAGCCAGAGTGTTTCAGCAGCCGGCTAGAGCTGCGACGGAGAGACGACGGTCGGTGCGCCGATCTGCGGCGGCTCCACCGTGCCCTGCGGCTCGAGGCCGACGGTCAGGCCGATCACGATCCGCACCGACTCCTGCTTGTAGCTGCCGATCCCGGTGTCCTCGTCGTAGCGGACGTTGTAGATGTAGAGGTAGTAGGTGCCGGGTGGCAGGAGGCCGCTCTCGATGAAGCGGGGCTTGGGGGTCTGGGTCTCGGACCTCACCAGGAAAGGGCAGTCGCCCTCCGCCAGCCGGACCGGGTCGCACGCCTCCGCGCCGAGGTAGACGTACAGCCACGACTCCTCGTTGGTCCAGTTGACCTTCACGTCCAGCTTGCCCACGTCGGAGATCGGGATCGGGAACGCGACCCAGCTCCCGGCCACGAAGCCCGAGTAGGAGGTCTCGGCGATGACGCCTCGGACCGGCGCCGGGGTCACGACCACGATCGGGTCCGAGGCCTCGTCGTTTCGGTCACAGCCCGGAAGCGGAGCGAGGAGCACGATCGCCAGGGCGAGAAGCACGGAGTGTCGTACGCGCCGGTGTCTCAGCATAAAACCCCGGGTCGATTCTAGAGCGCCGGCGGCACCGGCGCAAACGCGGGCGCCTCGGCGGAGCGATGGCGGACGGTCACCTCGAGGGGGCGGGGGGCGGGGGGACCCGGACCTCGCCGCACGGCGTGCCCCCGTGGAAGCCGAGGGCGAGGTTGAACCCGCTCCTCTTGCCGAAGGAGACGTCACGGCCGCGGCCGTCGTAGCCGAGGGCGTAGCCCCAGGCCGGGCGGATGAAGAGGCCGGGCCTGAGCCAGAAGGCGACGCCGACGAGGACGTCGGCGGTGTTCGTCTGCTCGACGGTGGTGCTGCCGTAGACCCGACCGCTGAGCTCCACCTGGAGAGCGACGCCACCGCTCGCCGGCAGGTTGAGGCCCACCCCCCAGCGGAGGGCGTCGGCCACGAAGTCCGGGCCCACCGGGGCGTCCTCGGCCAGGTCCGACACCTCCACGACGGTGGGCGGATCCGGGTTGCCGTTCCGCTCGTACCCGGCGGAGGCGTGCAGGTCGCCGAAGGCGAAGGTCTTCGACAGGAGGACGTCGGCGCCGAACGTCGACTCGCCGGTCCCGAGGCCCAGCTCGGGGTCCGCGGTGGGAACCTTGAAGAAGGCCTTGAGCGCGAGCCCCACCCCGTCGCCGAGGAGGTCGCTCGCGAGGGCGTACTTCGCGCCGAGCCAGACGTCGCCGAAGCCGGTGTGCCAGCGACTCGCGGGGAAGGGGTACTCGTTCGGTCCTCCCGCCTCTTCGAGGTAGCGGGCCCGGACCCGGTGCTCGATGCCCACCGCGCCGAAGACCTCCAGCCGGTCGGTCACCCCGTAGCCCACGCTGAACCCGTGCACCGAGAAGTCCGTGCCCCGGGGATCGCGGTCGGAGTTGTCGCGGAAGACGCCGACGGAGAAGAACCTCCGGGGCAGGGTGTAGGCGCTTCCCACCAGGCGGAAGAGGCCGGAGTCGCCCATCGAGGTCGGGGTGGCGGGGCGAACCGCCCACGACTGGCCGTCCCGCTGGTAGGTCCAGCTTCGGACCTGGGCGGGCGCGACCGTCCTCGTCCCGTCCGCGGGCTCGTCCTGGGCCGAGGCCAGGCCGGCGAGTCCCGCCAGGAAGGCCCACGCCAGAATCGTCCACCGTCCGCTCATCCAGGCTTCTCCCGGCTCCCTGCCTCGGGAGCCGGCCCCGAGGGCCCCCCCAGTCTAATCTGAGAAGTGGCGCCCCGGCGAAGGCAGTCTCCTCGCCCTGAGCGAGAATGGCTCCTGACGGACCGGAGACGAAGCCAGGTGTCGCCACTCCTTCACGCACTCGCCCGCCGCGCCGGCGCCCTCGCGTTGGGGCTGGCTCTCGCCGGTGCGCCCGGCGGGGCCCGGGCCCAGGACCCGGCGTCCGCGGGCGGGCTGGCCATCGACCACGAAGCTCCCGGGTGCGTGGTCGCCGGGACGTACGCCCGTCTCACCGCCTGCTTCCGTCCCCCCGGCGCGGTGGCGCGGGGTCGGGTCTACTTCCGGGCGCGGGGGACGACGGACTGGTTCTACGTCGAGATGACCGGCGAGCCGCCCTGCCTCGAGGCGGTCCTCCCCCGTCCCCGCCGGGACCTGGGGGTGATCGAGTACGCCATCGCCGGCGTGGACCGGGCTCTGGCCGAGACCCGGTCGGTCGAGTACGCGGTCCCGGTCACGCCACGCGACACCTGCGCGCACGGGCCCGCGGCCCCCGTCGTCGAGGCCGCGGCGGTGGTCATCGGCTCGACGAGCGGCACCGAGCCCGCCGGGTTCCTGACCGGAGACGGCCTCCGCACCGGCCTGATCCTGGGGGTCGCCGGCGCCGCGGCGGCGGTGGCGGCCGTCGCCCTCCTCGTGCGAGACGGAGAGGAGGAGAGGCCGGCCTCGACCTGGCGGAGCGAGCTCACCGTGGCGGGCGGGCGGGGTCAGGTGGTGGTCGACGGGGCCCCGGCGCCCGGGTCGGGTCCGGGAGAGGCGATCCAGTCCCTCCCCCTCGGTCCCGGTCCGCACCGTCTGGAGGCGGTCCTCGTCGAAGGCCGCGGCGGGCCGGGCTTCTGGCGATTCGACCTCGCGACCCTCGACCTGGTCCCCGGGAGCCTCCAGGTCGTGGCCGGCGAGGTGGAGCGGATCGGACCCGACCACGTGAGCTTCCGACTCACCGGCGAGCCCGGCGAGCGGGTGGCCCTGACCTTTCGCCTGGAGGGGGACTGACCGCCGACTCTAGGGCATCACCTTGCGGTGCTTCGCGACCTCTTCCTCGAAGTACTTGCGGTAGAGGACGTCCCACTCGCTGGAGCCCTCCGGGATGTTCCGCTTCTGGCTCTCGATCTTGCGCCGCACCAGGGCGTCGATCATCTCGTCCGCGCGCATCTCGCCGGTGATGATCTGCACGATGGTCTGGCGGATCTGCTGGGGCTCGTCGAAGTACTCGAGGGCGTCCTCGCCGTCCATGTACCGGAGGATCAGGTGGGACATGTGGAGCACCTTCTCGCGGGAGAGCTTCACAGGACGATCCCCTTCTGCTTGGCCAGCTCCCGCTTCACCTTCTTGAACATCTCCGAGTAGGTGATGTCCGAGCGGTCCATCTGGTCGGTGTGCTGGACCAGGACCTCCCGGACCTCCTCGTTCAGGCGGTCCTCGACCTGGAGCTCCTCGGTGATGACCCGGGCGATGCCCTCGATGACCCGGTCGGCGTCGTCCACCTCGATGCGTCGTTCGTGGGTGAGGATCTTGAGATCTTCGGGAGATGTACTGGATCTCGTCCGGCGAGAGGCGCCCGCGATCTTTCGGGAGATGTACTGGATCTCGTCCGGCGAGAGGCGCATACCGCCCCGGAGTATACATGAGCCGGGTCGGCGGGCCGCGCCTACGCCGACGGGAGGCGGAGCGCGAACGAGGGGGCGCCCGGCCGGGCCGACGCCTCCAGCCGACCCGCGTGCAGCTCGGCCACGCGGCGGGCCAGCAGCCACCGGGAGTCGCTCTTCGCCGGCGTGGCGACGGGCTTCGACCCGTGCACGGCGATCTCGAACCCGTCCCTCACGCGGCGCGCGGTGACCCGGGGGGGGGCGGCCCCGCCCTCCACCACGAACTCCAGGAGCGCGTCGAGGGCCAGGCGCAGGAGCGGTCCCTCGCCGCGGACGACCAGGCCCGTCTCGCCGCCGGCCTCCACCCCCGATCGCCGCAGGCCGGCCAGGAGGGGATCGAGGGGCTCGCTCCGGGGCTCGATCCGACCGCGCTGCAAGAGGCGGACGGCGTTCACCCACCGAGCCGCGTCGGCCAGACCGTCGCCTCCCGGGGCGCCCGGCTCGCGGACGGCGCCCCCCGGCCTCAGCAGCGGCTCCATCCGGGCGAGCACGCGCCGCGCGGCCTCGCCCGAGGCCGCCCCCCGCGCCGCCGCCCAGCCCTCGCGGGCCTGGGTCAGCGAGCGTCGGGCGTGCAAGGAGGCGCTCAGCCCGCGGCCCATCCAGTCGAGGTGGGCCAGCTCCCGGTGGCTGGGAAGCGGGTCGGTGGCGCCGTAGTACAGCAGGAAGACGGCGTGGAAGCTGTGGACGTTGCGGAGGGGGACGGAGACCAGGGCGTGGACGGGCGGGGAGGCGCCCTCGAGCGCCGCCTTGAGGTCGGCGGGCGTCTTCGGGTCGCTCAGGACGAACAGCGCCGGTCGCAGCAGGTGGGTGGCGATGATCTGCGCACCCCCGGCCCGATTGGCCAGGACGTCCCCCTCGGGAGCCAGGGTGGCGGTCGTGCGCAGCGTCCCTCCCGGCCCCGGGGTCAGCAGGCTGGCCCTCCGGCAGCGCGCCGTGGACGCCATCCGCGCCAGCAGGGCGCGGAGACCCTTCTCCGACTCGTGCTCCGCGGCCAGGGCCTCGACCGCGGCCAGGGTGTGCTGGAGGTCGACGAGGAAACGCCGGGCCTCGTCCCGCTGCTCCCGCAGGTCCTCCACCGCCTGTCCCAGGGCCACGGACGCCTGCGCGTAGGATTCCACGAGCGGAGCGGGAGAGGGCGGGTGGGTGCGGTCGGCCACCGGATCGGCCCGTCTCTCGGGGACGCCCACACGCACCACGCGCCACCCGGCCGACGCCTCGCGGGCCTCCCGGGCCGCCGCCCCGCCGCTCGCCGTGGTCGTCCCGTACCCCGGTGCGGAGGCGGCGTCGATCCCGCGTCCGGCCAGCGTCAGCGTGCCGAAGGCCCGCAGGAGGTTGTCCCGCGTCCAGTCGGCGGCGGCGGCGCCGGGAGGCAGGGCGAGCGCGCGGTACCGGCTCGAGGTGTCCGCGGCGAGCCGCTCGACGATGGCGGCGAGCGTCTCGAGGACACCCTCGCCCCGGAAGGCCACCGCCGGGAGGGAGGGGACCTTGCGCGGGTTGAGCTGCCGGTCCATCTCGGCGGGAGACATCACCTCCGGCAGGTCCTGCTTGTTGTACTGGAGGACCATCGGGATCTGCTGGAGGTCGAGGTTGTGCTGCGCGAGGGCCTCGGCGAGGTCGCGCAGGCTCTCCGGGTTGTCCCGCGCGCGGTCGTCGGCGGAGTTCGCCACGAAGACGACGGCGTCCGCGCCCCGCAGGGCCAGGTGACGCGCGGCCTTGAAGGCCGCCTGCCCCGGCACCGCCAGGAGCCGGAACTTGACCTCCCAGCCGGAGAGCCCCAGGCCGCGCAGCGGCAGCATGTCGAAGAGGATCGTCCGTCCCTGGGACGAGTTCACCGAGACGAGCTCGCCGCGGTGCTCCGACTGCGCCGCGGTGTGGAGGACCTGCAGGTTCGTCGTCTTCCCGCTCGCCGCGGGGCCGTAGTAGACGATCGTCATCCGCGCCACGCGCTCGCGGTAGTTGAGCTCCAAGAGTCCCGGCTCCTCCGCGGGCGAGTATAGTCCCCCCCGCTCGCCCTCGGCGGCGGCACCGACCTCGAGCGCCGGAGCGTGGGGAATCCCGATCCCGCCGTCAGGGTCGTCTGTGGAGGGTTTCCGTGTGGTGTCCGCGACCCCGGAGCCGCCGGCGCTCGAGCCAGACCAGAAGAGCGCCGCCCAGGCCCAGGAGCGTCGTCACCCCCGGCTCGGGCACGCTCGCGCTCACCTTCAGATCCTGGTGCGCGTCGATCGTGGATCCGGGCACCGGGCCCAGGCCCAGGAGGTCCAACGCCAGGTTCGCGGCGTCGCCGTTGCGCACGGGCTGCATCGGGTCCGAGTAGAGGGGTCGGCCCGTCTCCGGGTCGAGTCGCGTGGCCGGGTTGAACCCGTAGAGGTCCGCCCCCGGCGCGACACCCGGTCCCCACACGAAGAAGGGGATCGTGTAGTTCTCCAGCGCGGTCGGATCGCCGTGGTTGCCCAACCTCCCCCCGTGGTCGGCGGTGAGGATGATCGCGGTGTGATCGCGCAGGGCGGGGGTGGCCTCGATGGCATCGAGGAGCTCTTCCAGCTCGGCATCGACCCGCTCGACCGCGTCCTGATACGCGGCGCTTCCCCAGCCGCTCGCGTGGCCCGCGGTGTCCGGGTCGACCAGGTGCAGGAAGACGTAGGCGAACGGATCCACCCACGGGTCCGTCAGGTCGGCGACCAGGAGCGAGACCAGCGTGGGCGTGTCGCTCTCGTACTCGAAGACGTCGATCTGGTCGCCCCACGAGGCCTCGAAGAGCGACAGCTTCTCCTTGCTGACATAGGCCCCGGTGCGTCCGCCGGCACCGTGAACGACGTCGAACACGCCGGCGACGTAGGTTCCCTTGTTGTCCTCCAGGGTCTCGACGCAGCCGGTGCTGCATCCCGCCGGCCACGGCGGATCCGTGTTGTACGTCCAGTTGTGGCCGTCGACCCCGTCGACACCTCGCCCGGTCAGCTGGCTCACATGATTCGGCAGGGTCCCGGTGTAGTTGACGTCGGTGCGTGCGTTGAGGGTAGAGACCCCCTCGGTCCTCAAGCGGTCGAAGCTCGCCAGCCCCTTCGACGCCGGATCCTCCACCGCGCTCGAGCTGAGCCCGTCGACGCTCACGTGGACCACGAGGGTGATGGCGCCCGCCCAGGCGAACGGAGCCGCCAGGAGCAGCGCGAACAGCGCCACCAGGAACCTCGCCAGCGGCTCTCGGAGCGACGGCATCGAGGCTTCCCCTGCCAGTGGCCGGAGGCGGGAGGGAGCAGAGCACAAGAGAGAGCGCGTCAGGGAACGCGGCGCCGCATCCCCCTCGTCTTCCCTCCAGAGCCTGCGTACGGCTCGTGCCTCCGACCGCTGGACGCTCCAGCAAGTGTCGCGCCATCCGGTGGAGACTCCCCCGTGCACCGCGTCCCGGAGCGGTTCTCGGTCACTTCGGTCGGGCGAGCGCCTCCTCCAGACTGCAAAGTTCTCCGACGATCCTCCCTCGGCCCGCGGCCCTTCACGACCGCGCCCACACACCGCCCGAGGCGTCATCGCGGCACGATACGGGCAGGGCGCCTCCTCGCGGCCCGGTGTCGCTGCACTTGACAGCGGGTTCTACCCGCGGCGTCGGAGGCGGACCAGGCGGACCGCGGTCAGGCCGAGGGCGAGCAGCAGAAGGCTCGCGGGCTCCGGGACGTCGGTGGGCCCGGTGGCGACCAGCTGGAAGGGATAGGAGGAGGAGCAGCCGCACCTGTCGTGACCGTGGCTGCAGCGGGAGTGATGGCTCGAGGTCGACCGACGGGTCGAGAACTCGCTGCTCAGGTAGTTCGTGACGGCGATGGTGTACCCGCCGGTCGACGGGGCGACGAACTGGGCCAGCGGATCACCCCAGGGGCCGCCCTCGTACGGGATCTCGTCGTCGTAGAAGCCGACGTACCCGGGATCGCCGTCGTCGAAACGACGCCCGAACTCCTCGGTGTCCGCGAACAGCCCCTCGAAGATCCAGAAGGCCATGTCATAGCCCGGCACCAGCCGTGTTCCCGTCACCTCGACCGCGTCGCCGGTGCCCGCGTAGAACAGGTAGTACTCGGCGCCCCTGGGGCTGTTGAAGGTGCTCCGGCTCGAGATCTCCCCCGTCACCGGGACACCCGGCGCCAGGACGTCGTTGTAGGTGATGGGGATGGCGTCGGCCAGCGCAGGCCACAACAAGACGACGCTGGCACCGAGGAGAGCGACGCGACCGACTCTCTGGGTCACCGCTTCGGGTCTCGATATACGGCTTCCAAGCTATGCGAATTTCGCGCCAATCGTGAACGCAGGTAGTTGGATGGGCCGAACCGTCGACTCTCCAATCAGATGGCGTCGGCCGTCGCGCCCCGCGGTCGGACGGGCGCGCTTGGAAAGTGTCAAGCAGACCGACGACATTGACGCCCGCCGACACCCGGCACCGCTCGGGGTCTCTACTGATTCTCCGCCCGAATCCGGGCGCCCTCGGCGCCGGCTAGAGTGCGAGGCAGTCCCGTGTGCCTGTCAAAGTGCTCGATCCGCCCTTGACAGAGTGTCGGTGAGCCTTACACCTTGGGCCGTCTCCTCCGCGCGCCCGGTGGCGATTCACCTTCTCCGTCAATCACTTGTGGGCGGCACCCACTGTGGCACAGAGAGTGCAGGAAGGACCACCATTCTGTGTTTCGCTTTGAGGAGGCGGCCATGACTTTGACGAAGGTGTCGAGACGATCACTGGGCTTGACCATTCTCGGCGCGATCGGCCTTCTCCTGTTGCCGGCGAGCCAGGCCCACGCCGTGCTGTTCGACTTCGAGACAGCCGCCGAGGCGACGAACCTGGCTACGCTCACCCTCACACAGGGCGCCGAATCCCTATTGATCACTCGCAACTCTGGAGCCCAGTTCCAGATTCAGGACATATCGATCGATCCGAACGCACCGCTGGATTTCGGGATGCGCTCGTTGTGGGCCTCTCCCACCAACTCCGGGCCATTCACCACCAACGCGGTAGCGGCGAGCCTGTCGGCACCAACGAGCAGAGTGTCTGTCAGCTTCGGCGATTTCGGACCTTCCGACCTCGACAGCCCGATCTTCATGACGGCGTTCGCCGGCCCGAACCTCTCGGGGGGCGTCGTCGCTAGCGTGACCGCAAGCTGGCTCGCCACGGATGCGTTCCCCAACTACGGGACTTTGGTGATCTACAGTCCCTCCGCGTCGTTCCAGAGCGTCAACTTCGGCTCCAATGGGCCGTTCCCCAACAGCCTGTATTGGGACAACGTCGCCGTCCCCGAGCCCACCACCGTGATGCTGCTGGGTCTGGGGCTGGGGGCGCTGGGCCTGTACCGTCGCCGGCGCTCGAGCTAGCGCCCAGGCGTCGAAGCCGGTTCGAGCCTTTCACGGCGGGCTACCCCCCAGGGGGTACCCGCCGTGAGGTGTTTCTGGGCCCGACCGGCCGCTTCCTAACGGATCCCGGCCAGCGCCTGGCGCGCCTCCTCGGCGCCGGGGAACGAGTCCGAGAGCGCCAGCGCCTCCGTGAGCTCACGGCGCGCCGCGGCGGGGTCGCCCGTCTGCAGGTAGGCCATGCCGAGGTGGTAGCGCACCTCGGCATTCTTCGGCAGCTTCTCGGCCGAGAATCTCAGGTGTCCGAGTGCCTGCTGGTAGACGCCCCGTTGGTAGAGGATCCAGCCCAGGGTGTCGGAGATGGTGGGGTTGTCAGGCGAGCCTTCCTTCGCCTTCTGGGCGAGCGAGAGCGCTCTCTCCTTGTCGCCGCCCGGCTGCGAGAGGATCCAGGCGAGGTTGTTCGCGGCTATCGGGGAATCGGGAGCCGTCGCGAGCGCCTTCTCGTACGACCCGCGTGCCCCCGCCAGGTCGCCCTTCTGCTGCTGCGCCATCCCCAGCATGACGTGCGCGGAGGCGTCCCCGGGCTGGATCTCCGCCGCCTTGGCGAAGCTGGCGATCGCCTGGTCGATCCTGCCCTGACCGATGTAGAGCTGGCCCAGCTCCTTGTAGGCGCCGACGGCGCGCGGGTCGAGCCCGACCGCCTTCGCGTTGGCTGCGATCGCCAGATCCACCTCGCCTCGCTGACGGTGCACCCTTCCCAGCAGGAGGAGATGGGGAGCCGACTCGGGCGAGGCCTCGATCGCCCGCTGGACGCGCCGCAGGGCGGCGTCCGGGTTCTTCTCCGCGAAGTCCATGGACACGAGCTGCGCCAGAGGCTCGACGGCCTTCGGGGCCAAAGCGGTTGCCTCCTCGAACTGCGCGCGTGCGTCGCCGCTCTTGCCCTCCGCCCGGAGACCCAACCCCACGAGATAGGGCGAGCGAGGGTCCTTCGGCGCCATCGCCGCGATCTTCCGGTAGGCGTCGGTGGCCTGGGCCGGCTCACCCTTCCGGATGTAGGCGTTTCCCAACAGCTCCCAGGCACGGGGCACGCGGGGAAAGGATTGGGTGAACTTGGTGAGGCTCTCGATGGCCGGGTCGATCGCCCCTCCCTGGATGTTGAGCTCCGCGAGCAGGAACACCGCCTCCGCGTACTCGGGGTTGGTGGCGAGGGCCTGCTGCAGCTCGGCCTTGGCCATCTCGCTGTTCCCCGCCTGGATCTGCGCGCGTGCGAGCTGGTACCGGGCCGGGGCGAAGTTCGCGTCCTGCTTCAGCACCTGTTGCACCGTCTGGATGGCCTGGTCGGTCTCGTTCTTCGCCAGGTGGGCTTGGGTGCGCAGCATGAGACCGGTGCGGTCGAGTGGGTTCTTGCCGAGGACGACGTCGATGTGTCCCGTCGCTTCGTCCACGTTGCCCTGGGCGAGGGCGATCTCCGCGAGGCGGATGAAGGCCGGCATGTAGTCCGGGGCCTTGGTCGTGAGGTCGGTGAGCACACGCTTGGCGTCGTCCACGCGACCCGTCTGCAGGTAGAAGTCGGCGAGCCGGATGGGAGCGGGCGAGTCCGGCGGGGCCACCTCCGCGGCCGCCTTGAACTCCTGCTCCGCCGTCTCGATGTCTCCCTTCGCCTGGTGCAGGCTCGCGAGGAGGACCCGCGCATCGACCGACCGGGGCGCCGTCTGGACCGCCCGCCGGAACTCGGCCTCGGCGCGGGGCAGGTCGCGGGTGCGGAGGTACAGGAGTCCCAGGACCTGGCTGACCTTCCCCGGATCTCCGAGCTCGGCACGGCCCTCCTCGATGGTGTGGATGGCGCTTTGCAGCTCCTCGGTCGACTGCGCCGCATCGGCGAGCAGGCTCAAGGCCCCGAAGTCGTTCGGGTTCTTCGAGAGAACGAACTCGGCCTCCTCCCTGGCCTTCTCCGGCTGCCGGGACAGCGCGTAGATCATGCCGAGCTTGAGCCGCGCGTCCACGTCGTCGGGGCTCAGCTCCTTCGACTTCTCCAGGAACCCGTAGGCCTGCCCGAGCTCTCCGAGCGAGAAGTGCGCCAGCCCGAGCCGGAGGACCGCGTGGGGATTGAGCTTCTCGATTCGAAGGACGTTGCGGTACTCGAGGATCGCCTCCCTGTACTGCTGCTGGTCATAGTAGGCGTCGGCCCGCTTCATGTGCCGGGCCTTGCGCTGCGCAGCGGTGCACGCGGTGCCGAGGGTCACCAGGAGCACGACCAGCGTCAGGCGGGAGAGCTGCCGTCTTGTGCCTTCGCCCATTCTTCGCCTCCGTTTCGACCGCCCATGCCAACCGGATCTCCCCAACCCCCCGGAAACGAGGTGGCCTTCGGCCGCGCCGGCACTTCGGAAGCCTCGAGTATAGGTCCGAGACGCACCCGGTGTCAGCGTCGTCGCGAGGCCTCGAGCGCTCCGAACCGTGGCCGCCGAGCTCCAGCCGTCGGGACCTCTCGGCGGGGGAGTATAGTCCCCCAGGATGCCTCTCCCGGCCGTCATTTCGTTCGTCGCCGCCATCGCCGGGGCACTGGTCGCCGTGGCGACGGTACGGCACTCCTCGCACGCCTGGTGGCGCTACCCGCTGGCCGGCGGGATGCTGGCGCTGGCCGCCGAGCTGGCCTCCGGCGCTCTCGGCCTGCGGAGTACCCATCCCGGGACGGCGCGAGGATGGTGGGAGATCTCCCTCGCCTGCGGAGCCCTGGTGCCGGGCCTCTGGCTCGCCTTCAGCCTCAGCTTCGCCCGTGCCGAAGCTGGCGCGGTGCTCCGGCGTTCGTGGCGGCTCCTGGGGGCCCTCTTCGTCGTGCCTGTCGGCCTGGCGTCGTTCCGGGGCAGCCTCCTCGCCGCAGGGGGTGACGGCACGTCCTACTTCCCCCTGGGCTGGGCGGGGTACGGTCTCGAGCTCGTCCAGATCCTGGCCGCGGTCCTGGTCCTGGCCAATCTCGAGCGCACGCTGCGCGCCTCGACGGGCAGCCAGCGCTGGCTGATCAAGTTCGTCGTCATCGGGGTCTGCACCCTCTTCGCGCTGCGCATCTACCTCTCGAGCCAGGCCCTGCTCTTCCGGGCCCTCGACACGAGGCTCCTGGTCGTGAGCGCCGTGGGCCTCCTGCTGGCCGAGCTGTCGATCCTCGTCGCCTACGCGCGGACCCGGCTTCAGACGACCGACGTGTACCTGTCGTCGACCGCGCTCTACGGCTCGTTCACGACGCTGCTCGTGGCCGGCTACCTCCTGGCCGTGGGACTGCTCGCCACCGCCGCCGGCCGCCGGGGTGGCGCCGCGGCCCTGCCCCTGGTCACCCTCGTCCTGCTCGGGGCGTTCTGGCTGCTCGCGATCGTGCTCCTCTCCGACGAGGCCCGCCACCGTCTCCGCCTCTTCGTCAGCCGGCACTTCCGCCGGCCGCTCTACGACTACCGCCTCGAGTGGAGGCGCTTCACCGAGCGGACCGGGTCGACCCTGGACGCGCGCGAGCTGTGCTCCGCCGTGGCGGCCTGGATTGCCGACACGGTGAAGCTGCGCGCGGTGAGCGTGTGGCTGGTCGAGGAATCCGGGGGCGTGGCCCTCGGCGGGTCGACGCTGCGGTCCGACGAGCGGTCCGGCAGGGAGGCAACCGGCGAGGCCCTCCGCGCGATCATCCGCGCCCTCGGCGAGCGGGCGGAGCCGGTCGATCTGTCCACGCTGGATCTGCCAGAGCTTCAACCGGAGGCGCCCGAGGACATGCGCTTCGCGATGGTTCTGCGGGCGGGGCAGCAGACGGTGGGGTTGATCACCCACTCCGCGCGGGCCACCGGCGACGTCCTGACCGCCGAGGACCTCGAGCTGCTCAGAACGGCGGGTGAGCAGGCGGCGTCCCGGCTGCTGGGCGTGCGCCTCTCCGCGCGCCTCGCCCGGGCCCGGGAGATGGAGGCCTTCCAGAGCCTCTCCGCCTTCTTCGTGCACGACCTGAAGAACCTGGCCTCGCGGCTCTCCCTGAGCCTCCACAACCTGCCCGAGCGGATCGAGGACCCGGCGTTCCGGGCGGACTTCGTGGCCACCCTGTCGCGCGCGGTCACCCGCATCGAGGAGATGACCGGCCGCCTCTCGCAGGTGGCGCGACGCCTGGAGCTGCACGTGCGACCCGAGGACCTGTCCGGGGTGGTCGCTGCCGCTCTCGACGGTGTGGGCGGAACGCTGAAGGGCCAGCTCGAGCGGAGGCTCGAGCCCCTGCCCCCGGTCCCGTGCGACCGGGAGCAGATGGAGAAGGTGATCGTCAACCTGGTCCTCAACGCCGACGAGGCCCTGGGCGACGGGGGTACCATCACCGTGAGCACCGGGCGCGGAGAGGGCGACGCCTTCGTGGCGGTGAAGGACGACGGCTGCGGGATGTCGCCGGAGTTCGTGGCGACCTCGCTCTTCCAGCCGTTCAAGAGCACCAAGGCGAAGGGGCTGGGGATCGGGCTCTTTCACACGCGCAGGATCGTCGAGGCGCACGGGGGGCGGATCGAGGTGGACACCGAGCCGGGTCGGGGGAGCACGTTCACGGTCTGGCTCCCGTTGCCGCGGGGCGTGATTCAGGAGTGAGCCGGATGGCGGACACCGAAGGGCGAGAGGAGCGCGCGGACAAGCCGAAGCTGCTCATCGTGGACGACGACGAGGACCTGCGTGTGCAGATGCGGTGGGCCCTCGACGCCGACTACGCGGTGCTCCTCGCCGGGGACCGGAGCGAGGCGCGGGCCCTCCTCGAGGCCGAGCACCCCGGGCTCGTCACGCTGGACCTCGGCCTCCCCCCGTCCGCCCAGAGCGTGGAGGAGGGCTTCCGCACCCTCGAGGAGATCCACTCCTTCGACCCCGCGGCCAAGGTGGTCGTGATCACCGGCCGGGCCGAGCGGGAGCACGCGCTCGACGCGGTGGCCCGGGGGGCCTACGACTACTTCTGGAAGCCGGTCGACATCCCCGAGCTCAAGGTCGTCCTGCGGCGCGCGGCGCAGCTCAGGGAGCTCGAGATCGAGAACCGTGAGCTCCACCGTCGGCTGACAGGCGAGGGGCTCGGGGGAATGCTGGGCTCCCACCCGGCCATGCAGGAGGTCTTTGCCGCGGTGCGCAAGGTGGCGACGGTGGACGTCCCCGTCCTCGTGACCGGGGAGAGCGGCACCGGCAAGGAGCTCGTGGCGCGCGCGGTTCACGAGACCAGCGAGCGGCGACGGGGTCCCTTCGTCGCCATCAACTGCGGCGCCATCCCCGAGAACCTCCTCGAGAGCGAGCTCTTCGGCCACGAGAAGGGGTCCTTCACGGGTGCCCACGCCCAGCGCAAGGGCCGTGTGGAGTCGGCCCAGGGCGGCACGCTCTTCCTCGACGAGATCGGCGAGCTGCCGCCGAGCCTTCAGGTGAAGCTCCTGCGCTTCCTCCAGGACCACAAGATCGAGCGCGTGGGGGGGCGCCAGGAGATCGTGGTCGACGCCCGCGTCATCTGCGCCACCAACACCGACCTGCGGGAGCTCATGAAGGAGGACCGCTTCCGCGAGGACCTCTTCTTCCGCATCGCCGTCGTGGAGGTGGCCCTGCCCCCGCTGCGGGAGAGGGGCGACGACGTCATGGTGCTCGCCCACGCCTTCCTCCAGCGCTACGCGGGCGAGGCCGACAAGCGCTTCAAGGGCTTCACCCCGGAGGCGACGCGGGCCATCGCCGGCCACGACTGGCCGGGCAACGTGCGGGAGCTGGAGAACCGTGTCCGCCGGGCGGTGGTCATGGCGGAGGGGAAGCGCGTGGTCCCCGGGGACCTGGATCTCGAGGAAGGGACGGGAGGCCAGCACCGGCTGCGCCAGCTACGGGCCGATCTGGAGCGGGACGTCGTCCGGCAGGCCCTGGCCCGCCACCACGGGAACATCTCCCGGACCGCGGCCGAGCTCGGCGTCAGCCGGCCCACCCTCTACGACCTCCTGGCCAAGCTCAAGATCCCCCGCCGCTGAGGCGCGGCGTCAGACCCGTCGGGCGCCGAGACTACGGGCGAGGCTCTCTTCCGCCGTAGTGGTAGTAGCGGCCCTCGAGGCCACTCTCCTTGTTCAGCACGATGCCGAGGGCCTTCTCCGGGTCGAGCTGGGCCGCGGCCTCGGTGACGAGCTGCCTGGGAGTCCGGTCGGCCGCCACGACGAGCATCGTTCCGTCGCTCCACCGCTCGATGAGCTTGAAGTCCGGGCTGGCCAGGATGGGAGGGGTGTCCACGAGGATGTAGTCGAAGCGCTCCCGGGCGACGGTGAGGAAGTCCCAGAGCCGCGCCGACTTGAGCAGCTGGTAGGGTGTGGCGGTGCTGCCGCCGGCCGGGGCCAGCCAGAGGTTGAACTGGGGCACCGCGCGGATGGCGTCGGCCCCGGGGAGGCCCGGGCGTGTGATCATCGGGATCACTCCCCACTCCTCGCTGCGGGTCATCCCGAGCCGCTCGATCATGCAGGGACGGCGCAGGTCGGCCTCGACGAGCAGCACCTGCGCGGCGTTGTCCTGGGCGAGGGCCCCCCCGATGTTGATGACGGTGGTGGTCTTGCCGTCCCCGGCCCCCGGGCTCGTCACCGCGAACACCCGGGACCCCTCCTCGCGCTTCAGCTCCAGCAGGTGGCGGAGCATGTGGTAGCGGTCGGTGGCAAAGGAGCCCGGCTCGAGCAGGCTCACGAGGTGCGGATCGGGCTCTCCACGGCCCTGGTGTGCCCGGCTCCGTACGGCGCTGGTGGCCCGCCGGCGCGTGGGCGAGTCGCTCGTCACCGGGACACCCAGGAGGCGAGTGCCGTGTTGCCCCGGGCGATCCCGTAGGAGGCCCCCATCACCGCCACCAGCCCGACGAGAGCCAGCACCGCCCCCAGCGCCAGCCGCCGTCGCTGCCGCTCGCGGTCGACGGCCGAGGTCAGGACCGGGACGGAGACGAGCACGGGCAGCGAGGCACAGGCCTCGACGTCCTGCTGGGAGTGGACGGCGGGATCGAACATCTCCCGCACGAAGGCCACACCCAGAGCCAGGGCGAGCGAGACCAGCAGGCTGAGCATCAGGAGCCGTCCCCGGTTCGGGGCCGAGGGGCGCGCTTCCGCGAGCGCCGGCTCGATGACCCGGAACAGCTCGCCCTTCTGTCGCTGCTCCATGCTCTCGGCGAGCTGGGCCTCGTTGTGGCGCGCGACCAGCGAGCGGTACTGCTCCTGGGTCGACTTGTACTCGCGTGAGAGCGCGTAGAACTCCTGCTCCCGCCGAGGCGCCGCCTCCACCCGCCTCTGGTAGCGCGCGATCGCGTCCCGCAGGCGGTCGGCCTCCGCGCGGAGCCGCACCAGCTGGACGTCGGCCTCGTCCAGGCTCCTCTGGAGCTGCCGGATCTGAGGGCTCAGCACGACGCTCTGGCCGGCGCTCGAATCGCCTCCCGCTGCCGCCACCGCCTCCAGCCTCGCGATCTCGTCCTTGACCCGGATGACGTCCGGGTACTGGTCGGTGTACCGCGTCCGGAGCTCGGCCAGCTGACGGCGCAGCGCGGCCAGGTGGGCGGCGTAGGCGTCCGGCCCGCCTCCGACCGCGCCCAGGGCCTGGCTGAGCTGCTCCTCGACCGCGGCCCGACGCGCGTTGGCCTGAACCTGGTTGTCGCTGTTCAAGCGGAGCTGACCGTTGAGCTGCTCCAGGGTCTTCAGGTTGGCGTCGAGCTGCTGCGGGAGCTCACCGAGGTGCTCCTCCTTGAAGGCGCTCACCTCGGCCTCCTGCTCCTCCAGCTTCGCCCTCAGCTGCTCCATCTGGACGCGGAGGAAATCGGCGGTGCCGGTGGCCTGGCGCTCACGGGCCTTCAGGTTCTCCTCGATGTAGAAGGACGCGATGGCGTTGGCGACGGTGGCCACCTTCTGGGGGTCCGAGCCCCGGTAGCCGACGGAGAAGGCCACCGTGGACCCTCCTGAGCGCCTCCTGTCGCCGCCGCGCATCTGGACGTCGATGTCACCGCGCATGCGCTCCACGATGCGCTCCACGGGCTGACGGCCCCTCATCTCGGGGTACAGTCCGAACTGCTCGACGAGGCTCTCGAGGCGCGATCGGCTCAGGATCTCCTGGCTGATCGTCTGCAGTCGAACCCCGAGCTCGCTGGTCACCGTCGAGCGCACCAGCTCGTCCGGGATCTGCTGCCGCTCGATCAGGATGGTGGCGCTCGAGCGGTAGACGTCGGGAAGCGCGTAGGCGACGGCCACCGCCGCGGCCAGTCCGGACAGAAGCGTGAGGACCACCCACCAGCGCCGGCGGTGCAGCATCGCCTTCAGATGAAGGGGCCGCTTGGGGGTCTCCTCGTCGTCGAAGCTGTTGCGTGCCGTGCTCACGGGACCACGATGATGTCGCCGGGCATCAGCCGGAAGTTCGCGCCGGCCGGACCGTTGGCCTTGACCGCGTCGGAGTAGTCGAACCCGAGGCGCAGATAGTCCGGAGCGTCCCGCTGCTCGTCGCGGCCCGCAGGTGGACGCCGGAGGATCACGACGTCGCCCTCCTTGGCGTACTCCTGCAGCCCACCGGCCACCGCGAGGGCTTCGAGGACGGTGGTGGGGGCCCTGAAGTTGTACCGCCCGGGTTGCTGCACCTTGCCGAGCACCGACACCCGGAACGAGTTGACCTCGGACACGATCACCGAGACCACCGCCGTCGTCATGTAGTCCTTCAGGCGAGACTCGATGTCGACGGCGAGCTGCTCGGGGGTCCGCCCCGCCGCCGGGATGTCCTTCAGGAGGGGCAGCGAGATGTGACCGTCCGGCCGCACGGGGACGGTGCGTGTCAGCTCGGCGTTCTGCCAGACCGAGATCGAGAGCACGTCCTCGGGTCCGATGAGGAACGGGCTCGCCGCCGACCGGGGGGCGGGCGGGGTCGCGGGCCCCTGGGCCGCAGCCGACCCGGCCAGAGCCGCCAGGCCGGCCCATACGAAGAGTCCCCTCGCCAGGCGCTTCATGGCAGGCCCTCCGCTCCCCTGCGGTTCCATGGGGCGATCGTCACACCCACTCGCCCCACGTGCCGCGTGGAATCCCGATCCAAGGGATCCCCACCGCTCGTCACTATACCGTTCTGGTTGACGTACGAGTAGGTGGCCGAGACGCCCAGCCAGTCGAGGGGCATGAAGCTCACCTCGCCGAGGGCCCGCCACACCCGGGTGTCGTAGGAGCTGTTCCGCGTCCAGTAGTACGCGGGGCCCGCGGAAAGGCGCCACTGGCGCGCCCGGTATGACACGGTGACGCCTGCGGAATCGGACGTCCCGAGACGTCCCTCGAGGTCCGTGGCCCTCGGCACGTAGCCAATCGAATGAGCGTAGCGGGCCCGGATGGCCCATCTCCTCCGACTCCAGCTCAGCGTCGCCCGGCCCTCCGGACGTGGGTCGCGTCCCTCGGACAGTCGCGTCCCGGCCGACACCGAGAAGGAGAAGTGCCGCGACAGCTCCTGGTTCCAGTCCAGCATGAGGATGTGGGCCTCGTAGACGTCCCGGGTCTCCGAGTAGCGCCGCTGGTACTGCCAGCTCAGCCCGAGACCGGTCCGGTCCCCGAACCTGGCGGCCGAGCCGCGCGTCCACGCCGTGGAGCTGGTCTTCGATGGTGGTGGCCTCCCTGTAGCGGTAGGTGTAGCCCAGGTCCAGGTTCGTGTGCGCCCCGAGGCCCTGAGAGAGGCCGACGTTTCCCCCGTAGGTCGTGGTGGGCTGACGACCCAGCTCGAGGCCGGCGTCCGAGAAGATCTCCCCCGGTCGGTTCGTCTGGCCGTAGCGCCCCCCGGCCCGCAGCTCCGTGCGCCTCCCCGGTGCCCACGTGAGGCCCACGTTGGCCGTGCTGCGCGCCTGCCAGTCGTCGAGCTCGGGGTAGGTCTGATAGCGCTCCGAGACGTTGATGTAGCTGGCGGTCAGGCCGAAGTGGGGCGTCGGCCGGTAGCCGACGGGCACGTTCACGATCAGGGTTCCCAGCCAGTCGTCGCGTGCCCTCGCCCAGGCCGGAGAAGACGTTCGTGTCGTAGGCCACCGCGGTCGTCACGACCGGGTTCCACGAGAGCCTCTGCGCAGAAGCAGGCGTCGGCCCGGCGATGGCGATGACGAGCCCCAGGAATGTGAGAGTCTTCTTCAATTGTGGTGGACACCGAGGGAGGGAGGACCGTAAGTCGTTGGATCATACACCTCTTTGCGTCCGGAGGCCAAGGCCGCCGCCCTCGCGCAGTGCCCCGGCCGGACGGCGATGGAGCAGCCAGGCCACGGCCCCCAGGGGAGCGAGCGTCAGGATCCACACCGCCTTGCCGATCGAGTGGTGGACGAGCCCGCTGGCTGCCTCGGGTCCGTAGTACCGGACGCCCAGCAGGATGGCCAGGATGCGCGTTCCGTTGGCGAGCACGGCCAGGACGACGGCAGACAGAACCAGCACGAGCAGCCGTCCCGGGCTGAGGCGGAGGGCATGTCCCAGCGCCACGGTCAGGACCACGAGGGCGCTCATGAAGCGCAGGCCGTTGCAGATCTCCGCGACCTGGAGCGTCATGTCCGGGAGGGAGAGGGTGACGCCCGTGCTGGTAGACGGCCACGCCCAGCAGGCTCGCCGTCTCCGCCCCGAACCACGCCGCGAACCGCTGGAGGTGGAGAGAGACGGCGCCCACCACCGGGCGCGGGAGGGGAGCCAGGAAGACCAGGAAGCCGATCGGGAAGGCCAGGCTCCGCAGGCACGCGGGTCCGAGCGCCAGCAGGACCCAGCCAGAGACGACCACGGGCACCGAGATCCCCAGGAGGGCCGGGCTCTCGAGGGCCTGGCCGGCGGCGAGGATTGCCAGACCGCCCAGCACGACGAGCCACCCTCGACCACGGGGATCACGCGCCGCCTGGCGCAGACGGTCCCGGTCGGTGAAGGCCACCCACGCGCTGTAGGGGATCACCAGGAGCCCGTGGGCGGCATAGGTGTCGGTGCGCCAGACGTGGAGCAGCTCGCGGAGGACCGGCAGGTAGAGAAGGATCAGGGCCCCCGCGACGAGAGACGCGGTCAGGGACGGGCGGTCCTTGGGCAGGTTCATGCGCGGCTCTCCCCGCCGGCCGGGGCGCGGTAGGCCGGCCGGTGGAGAAGGAAGTGGCGCACGGTGGCGATCCCCCGGAACCCGACCCTTTCGAATGCGACCCTCGAAGGGTGGTTGTCCGTGTGGACCATCGCGTAGACGACCCGACAGTCCTGATCGCGCAACCACTCGCAGGCCTTCCGGATCGAGACCTTGAAGACCCCCCGCCCCCGATAACCCGGGAGAACGAAGCCATTGTTGAGCTCCGCCTCGGTCTCACGCAGCCGGAAGAGCCGGCTGGCGTCCTCCGTGCGGTAGATCCAGATCAGCCCCGCCACCTCATCGCCTGCCCGCACGACCGAGCACATCTCGACCCCGTCGATCTCGTCCTGGTAGAACTCGGGCGGCAGCCCGCTCCGCGACTGCCGGTAGGCCTGGACGGCGCGAGCGTCCCAGATCTCGGCGGACAAATCGGCCGGTCTGCTCTTCGGCCGTTCGCCGTCCGAGATCTCGTGGGCGAGCACGTGGAACCGATTCGGCCGGAGGAAGCCAAAGGCCCCCCAGTAGACGGTCTGGATCACGCCGCGCTGCCGAACTCCCACGCCGAACTGGCGGAGCTTGCGACGCGCCGAGTCGGTCAGGCGGGTGATGGGCTCGACGCCCCGGTTGAGCCGTCCTCGGGTGGTCCAGGCAGGCGCCGCCACGCGGCGCTCCAGAAGGCGGAAGCCGTCGTAGACGCGCGGCGCGAACACGATGTCGTGATAGGCGGTGAGGTGCACGAGCTTCGCGTTGAAGCCCAGCTTGAAGTGGTAGAGGCCGAACCCCGGGTCGTCCTCGCGGGGCGGGTACTGCGTGCCGATGCCTCCCCAGTCGACCGAGGCACAGCCCGCCTGGCGGGCCCAGCGCACGAACTCCCAGTAGAGGAGTGGCGCCTGATGCAGGCGCAGGCTGCCGACCGCCTCCCGCACCACGACGTAGAGCATGTGGGCCTGAGCGCCGAAGCGGGCGCCCAGCAGACCCCCGACCACGCGTCCCTCGTGCTCCGCCACGAGGAGGACTCCGTGCCCGGGGCGGACGTACTCTCGCCACAGCCGCCCGAAGTAGGCCCGGCTCCGCACCGGCTGCCCGCGGCGCTGACCCACGACCGCGAGCGCCTCTCGGAAGCGGAGCCCCTCCTCGAGGCCGGCCGCCGGCCGCACCGTCACTCCGCGCCGGGGGGCGGACGCGATGTACTCGCGGAAGCGCCTCCGCAGGGCCCGGCGGAGGACGTCCTCGGGCTCGACGATGCTCATGCGCATGACGATCCGGGGCACGTTCCAGGTGGTCCAGTCCTCCGCGAGAGACTGGAATCCGCGCTCGACGAGGGCGGGTGCGACAGGATCGCCCTCGGCCGGAACCCCCCGATCCGCGCGGAGGAAGGCGAGCCCTTCGGTCTGCGCCAGATTCTCCACGCCCGACAGCCACGTCCCCCACGCGTCGCGGTCGGTGGCGTCACGCAGGAGAGGTCCGCCGGGGCAGTAGGCCACCTTCCGCCCGGTCACCGGCAGCCCCTTGATCAGGATGGCGGAGGCGGCGACGCACTCGTCCCCCTCGAAGACCGCCAGGCGCCGCGGCTGCCAGCCCTGGCTCGAACGGACCTCCCCCCACTCGAAGCCCTGATAGAGATCGTGTCCGGGCAGGGACCGCACGACCCGGTTCCACTCGTCGCCGGCCTGGATCTCACGGACCTTCATCACGGGCCTCAGATCGGCCTCTCGCGGAGGTGGCGCGCCGCCTTCGCCAGGAGGCCGGGGGCCTCGCGGCGCACGTCCCGCAGGCGACGGTAGGTGGCCCGTCCGAGAGCATGGCGCGACGCCAGCGCCGCCCGGCTCCCGCGGACCGCGTCGCCGACGCCCCGCAGAAAGGCGGCCCCCTCTCCGGCGCGTACCGACGAGGTGGCCATCATGGCCAGGTCCTTGGCAATCTCGAACGCCGCTCGCCCCGGTCGATGGTGACGCAGGGCGATCCAGATGCTGTTGCGGGTGAAGGTGTAGTAGATCCGCGAGGAGGGCCTCGCCTCGGGTGACGTGAGATGTCGCACGCTGACGTCGGGCCAGTACAGAAGCTCGCCTTCTGCATCGAGAAGCCGCAGCGCGAGGTCCAGTCCCTCGTGTCCGAGGAAGAGCGGCTCCCAGTAGCCTCCCGCTTCGAGAAACGCGTCGCGGCGAAGGGCACAGGCTCCCTCCAGGACGTAGTCGGTCGCGAAGGTCTCGTCCGCGTCCTCCGGGGGCCGCGGGTGGCACCAGTCACGGCGCGAGAGCCGGCCCTCCCCGTCGAGAATCCGGAAGTTGACGCAGGCGAGCCGAGGTCGTTCCGCGAAGAGATCTTCGATGCGTCGGAGGGCACCCGGATCCTCGAGAAGCACGTCGTTGTCGATCGTCACCACGACGGAACCGCGGGCCGCCTCGACTCCCCGGTTGCGCGCCGCGCAGCCGATGTTGCGGGGCAATGAGATGAGGCGGACAGAAGGGAACTCCGCCTCGACCAGGACCCCGCTGCCATCGGTGGAGGCGTTGTCGACCACCAGGACCTCGAAGCTCGGATGATCCTGGGCCAGGACCCGCTCCAGACAGAGACGAAGCGTCTCTCGTCGCTGATGGTTGAGAACCGAGACGCTGATGCCAGGCTGGACCATGGCCTCAGTTCGCGATTCCACGGCGGAGGTGGGGGCCGACCCGGTTGACCACGGCGAGCGGCAGGCGCCTCCAGACCCCCACGGCCCATGAGGCGCGCTTGACCTCTTCGCCGGGAGGGGCGGCCGTCTCCGGGTGGTAGTGCCAGTAGAGCTGCACGGGTCTTGCGCCCCACTGCCGCTTCGCCTCGAAGGTGCCCGAGCCTCGGGACGAGCGTCCGAGGTCCAGTGTGTGGAAGCCCTTCGAGATGCCGAACTTCATGGCTTCCCAGTAGAGGAGCTGGTTGGGGCACTTCTTGAACGCCGGACGAACGGAGGAGACCCAGGGGATCGAGATCATCCCCGCGTGCAGCAGCATCAGGCCCGCACCCACCGGACGTCCGTCGTCGTGCACGAGGAGCAGCTGCGTCGAGTCGGGGAGGCGGCCCAGGACCTCCTCGAAGAAGCGCCGGCTGTGCACCGGCGATCCCAGGTCGCGCATGTTGCGCGCGAAGACCTCGAAGAAGGCGTCCAGCCCCTCGGGGCCGGGGAAGGACGCCTCGAGGCCGCTCCCCTGCGCCTTGCGGATGCGGTTGCGGCGCTCCGGAGAGAGACGCCTCCAGAGCGCCTCCTCGCTCGTGCCAAGAGCGATCCACATCGTGACCTTCTCGAGCGAGCAGGGAAGGTCCAGCTCGGGCTTCCGCAGGTACCGGAGCACGAGCTTGGCGTCGAGCCGGCCTGCGATCGAGGTGGCCTCCTTCACCAGGGCCTCTTCAGCATCGGTGCCCGAGCCCTGGCACACCCCCCCGTAGTCCATGAACGGCATCGAGACGAGGCTGCGGCCGAAGAAGGGACTTTCGACGAGCGCCAGAGGAAGGACAGCTTCGATCTCGCCTCCTCTCATCGCGGCCAGGAGAAGGATCCGGTGTCCGTAGGCTTCCTGCAGGATCTCCTTCCAGGCGTGGAGGTGCATGACGGTCCCGTCCGCTGCCTCCCGCACGAACGCATCCCACGCCTCGGGTGACCCCGCCCACTCGGCGACGCGGACCGCTCACGCCGCTCCCCCCTGCTTCGCCCACACGGCGTGCGTACGCCCTCGCAGGGACTCGACCAGTCCCGCAAAGCCCGCATAGGTCACGACGCAGAAGAAGTAGGGCAACGCGAGGAGCCCGAGGCGCAGCGACAGGCGCTCGGCCAGCAGACCCACCAGGGCGAGACCGAAGAACCCAGCCTGAGCGCCGAGCAACACCCGGTAGATCCAGTGGTCATCCAGCGAGGACCACGTTCGTGACCAGGGCCAGGAGCACGAAGAGCCATCCCATCCAGCGGAGCAATCGGTGGGAGGCGAGCATCCAGAGCTCCTTGAAGCGGCCCCTTCGCAGCAGCTCGGGCGTCGCGTGGGCCAGGACCCTGAAGCCCTGGGCGATGATGCGCACCTGGCGGCGTCGCTCGCTCGCCGCGTCCCGCGAGGGAGGCTCCACCGTGAACGCCTCCGGCACGAACACGACTCGGCGGCCGGCGAGCGCCACCTGGATGGGATGGACGAGGTCGTGAACCTGGTCCAGGGGCAGCTCCTCGTACAGCTCGCGACGCATCGCGTAGAGCGCTCCATCGACCCCGGCCATGAATCCGTGCGCCGACTCCCCTCGACGGATGGTGGATTCGTAGCGGACGTAGGCGTTCGAGACGACACGGGTGTCGGTGCCGCTCAGCCTCTCCGTAGAGCCCCTGCCCGCTCACCAGGCCCACGGAAGGGTCGGCAAAGGGGGCGAGAAGCCGATCCAACGACTCGGGCCCGAGCAGCGCATTCGCATCGGTGAAGACCACAACGTCCCCGCGCGCTTCGCGGACGCCCCGATTGAGGGCCGCGTTCTTCCCCTGACGCGGGTCTTGTCGGAGCAACCGCGCGCGTTCATCGCTCAACTCCGCCACGCGGGCCTCGGTCGCATCCGTGGAGCCGTCCGAGACCACGAGGAGCTCGCCCCCGGAACCCAGCTGCGCCAGGACGCTCGCCGCCTTCTCGCGGATCACATGCTCCTCGTTGAAGGCGGCCACGATGACCGTCGCGGTCCACCTCTCGTCACCTGCGCCCGCCGTGGCGTCCCTTCCGCCCGTGCCAAGCCTCAGCATCAGCGGGTAGCCCAGGTAGCAGTAGGCCAACCCCAGAAGGCAGAGCCCGAAGGCCAGCGCAGTGAGCCCCTCTGTCACGCGGCCGTCTCCAGCCTTTGCCGTCTTGCGGCCCGTGCCTTCCGGCGCGCGATCTGCTCGAGGCTGATGGACAGGAACATCACCAGCCAGAAGAACTTCTCGTATTGGGCGCTCAGGAACAGCGCCCCGAGCAGGTAGCCCGCCAGCCCGGCCTGGAGTCCGAGCGCGAGATCGTGGAGAGTGCCGATCTCCCGCTCGTCGTGCCAGCCGTGCCGAGCGCTCGAGGGAGCGCAGGGCGGCGACGATCACGAGGCCGAAGGTGACCAGAGCGGGCAGCCCCAGCTCGGCCGCGACCTCGAGGTAGGTGTTGTGGGCGATGCTGCGATCTGTCGAGTTCCACGTAGTCGGGCAGCGCGGCCTTGAAGTTCCCGAGTCCGACCCCGGTGAAGGGATGATCGGCCACCATGCGGAGCCCACCCTGGAGCACGCCGAGACGCTGCCGGTTCGACGCCTCGACTCCAGCGTCGGAGACGTCATCGCTCAACCCGGACGCCAGCAGACGCCGCGTCATCGGATTGGGGACCACCACGAGAAGCAACGAGAAGGACGACCGCTCCTGCTGTCAGCGCGGGCAGGGGGTTCCTGCGGAAGCCGGAAGGCGAGGAGCCCCAAAGTCAGGATGAGGGCCAGGAATCCGCCGCGTGAACCCGTCAGCACGAGCTGCAGCAGGATGAGGGCAGCGGCGCCCAGCCAGAGCGAGGCGCGTCCGTGCCCCTCGATCCCCGGGCCAGCACGAGCGGGAGTGGGAGCAGCAGACGCCAGGATCAGCGCGTAGTAGTTCGACTCGTAGAGCCCGACGCCCAGACGGCCTCCGAAGCGGAGCATCTGCCGGTAGGCGTAGGGAAACACCGCGACCGTCACCAGTGCGCAGGCCAGAACGACTCGTCGGAGATCGCGCTCATTCCGGACGGCGGTGACGACGAGCGGCAGCAGGCCGATGATGGCGATCAGGCGGGTCACCGGCTGGATGCCGGCCCCGCTCGCGATCCCCCCGAGCGCGACGGTGGCCACGAAGCCGAGAAAGGCTCGAGACTGACCGGAATCCAGAACGGCTGGTGGCACCCGGCCGCTCGACAGCTGAACTCCGCTCCAGGCGAGCCCCACCAGCCCCAGCAGCTTGATCGCCGTGAACCTGGGGAACAGCCCCAGGAAGTTGTCCGCGAGCAGGAGGTATGGGTTCTCCTCGAAGGGCATGATGGCGATCATCAGGAGGAGGATCCACATTAGCGGTGGCTCCCTCGTTCCGCGGGTCTCGCCGGCAGCTCGGGCAAGCCGAGATCCTCCAGGAGCCGCGGGAGCACCTCCGTGATGTGTCGGACGGCGCGCCCGTCGGGTCCGTTCGACAGGAACGCCGCAGCCGCGTGGGGGTCCTCATTCGGATGGAACCCATGCATCCCCGCGAAACGGATCCGGCCCATGTCGCTCGGCTTGATCAGCACTCCGGGCTTCATGACGAAGACCATCTGAACCGTACCGGTCGTCGGCGAAACCGAGTCCGAGCGCCTCGAGCTCCTCCTCCGGAAGCAACCGCCCGTAGGGCAACGTGGCCAGAAACTCCCGCAGGCGCGACGCCGCTTCCTCAGTCGAAGGCCAGAACCTCGCCATGGTGGAGTCGAAGGCCGGCAGGTAGTCGGCGGGGACGCGAAGGCCTGACTCCTTCATGTCGGCCATCAGGTCCCGGGTGTCCTGAATCGGCGTCATCCCGTGGTCCGAAAAGACCCGGAAGCGGACCTCGCCCCACCGATCCCGGGCCGTCTCGTAGAGGCGACGCAGCCCGGCTTCATACCAGGAGAGCCTGTCGTCGACCCCTTTCTCGTCGTGCACGTTGAAGTGCAGGAAGGAGTCGAACCCGGACAGGTAGACGAAGAAGACCCGGGAATCGGACGCCTTCAGCCGCTCCGGCACGAGGCGGAGAATCTCCTCGTCCGTGGCCTGGTGGTAGTTGAAGCACTCGTAGGAGATCCCGGCTTCCGAGAGGATGTCGAAGATCGAACGAGCCGGCGCGAGCCCACCGGGCTGGTAGATGTCGGAGGTCTCGCAGATGTCGAAGTAGTGGATGCGATCGAGGGGGAGGTTGTAGATCGCGAAGTAGCCGGTGTAGCCGGAGGCGCGTCGCGAGATCTCCTTGACGATTCGCCGCGTCACGCGGTGCTCCCGGATGGACTCCGGAAGGGCCAGCAGAGGCCGCGTCCACCGGAAGGGCGACGTCTCGGGCGAGCGGTAGAAGAGATTCCAGTGCCCGTGCTGCGCGGGATACTGGCCGGTCAACAGACTCGGGATGGCCCCCGACGAGTACCCGAGGATCGTCTCCACCGAGACCCTCTCGGTGAGCACGTCGTCGAGGAACGGACGCCCGCGCAGAATCTCCCAGCCGAGGGCATCGACCAGGACAAAGAGCGAAGGCGTCAGTTGTTCCTGATGAACCATGTCCAGCTCTCGATGATCTCCTGCAGCATTCTGTCACTGTCCCGGTGCGCGGCCGGAAGGAACCGCCTCGCTCGTTCTTCCCAGCCCTCTGCCCCCTCGATGGCACAGACCGCCGCGGAGTAGACGAGCCGTCGCGGGCTCCCGCGACGGGCCTGCCGCAGGAGCCCCGGGCCCAGCCTGGCCGACGCGGGGCGAAGCGGATGCCAGGCGTATTTCGCCCAGCCGCGGAACCTGTCGGTGAAAGGCTCATCGGCCAGGTAGGCGCGAACCAGCTCCTCCGTAGGGGCTGACGGACGACCGACCATCTGCCCGACCTCCCAGCGCCAGAGCTCCAAGATCCACCGCAGGGCCGAGTCGATGTCGGCGGCTGCAGCAAGGTCCTCCAGCCCGTTGGCGGTCGGTTGCAGCTTGAGCGCGGCCGCGTCGTCGATGAGAGCGGCCAAACGCTCCGAGTCGTTGAGACTGATCACGAGATCGTCTCGCCGGGACAGGAGCTCACGAAAGGCGTGGGGGCGTCGTGCGGTGAGAGATTCGTAGGCGCCGGCGAAGGCGAGAGCCGAACCCGCCATGTCGACGAGGGTCTTCACCACAGCGTAGGCCTGCGACCTCCCAGCCAGGCCGGCCTCCCGGGCGGCGAGCAGCTCGAGCCCGCGGTTCATCAGGGTCTCGACGGCGTCTTCCGGGGGGATCGCCGAACGCGCGAAGGCCGGCAGCTCGTCGAGGAGATCCCGTCGACCGTGGAGCACACGTCCATGCTGGCGAAGGTCCCACGTGAAGGCGCTGGGTCGAGCCCTTCTTCTGAGGTAGGAGATGTCCGCCGGCGTGTACTCGACCGGAAACTCGCTCCCTCCTTCGCTGAGTCGCTCGGTCGCGCGCCGGCCGATCTCGTGCAGGCGGCGGCGGAACTCGCGCCACTGGGGCTGCGCGCGCACGATCAGGAGGAACTCGACGTCCCCCAGGATACGGAACCGGCCGTGCTCGCACAGGACGCTCGCCTCGCCGCGGGCCAGGCTTCCGGTGAGGATCAGCCCTTCCACCGGCGATGTCTCGAGCTCTTCCAGCACGAGATCGCGAGCGGCCTCGACTCGAGACTGCAGCCAGGCGTCACCGTCGGCCACGGCGCAGTAGACGGGCGGTTTCCCCACGGTGAGGGTGACACTCATGGCTTCCTCGCGACGCCGAGGATCGCCGCCCCCCTCTTCGAGGGGACGAACAGGTCGAGGGCGGAGAGGCCGAGGTAGAAGGGGAACAGAACCGCGAACACCAGCGGATTCGGACGGCTGTCCCCGGTCACGAAGAAGAGATCGAACATCAGCGTCCCGAAGGGGCCAAACGTCCGGCGAATCCGCTGCGTCTCGAGACCCGCTTCCGCGAAGATCCTCTCCAGATCGGCTTCACCGTAGCCCTGGCGCACGTGCCCGTAGTCCTCCGGGGTGAAGCCGATCCGCTTCTCGCGCCAGGCCACGAGGGGGAGGTGTTTCGGCTGCGGCACCGACGGCGACGTGACGACCAGGTATCCCCCGGGCTTGAGCGCCGCGGCGAGATTGCCGACGACGCGCTGGTCCTCCTCGATGTGCTCCAGGACGTCGCTGCACACGATGAGATCGTAGGCCTCGTGCTCGCCGAGATCCAGGAGGTTCATCTCTCGCAGATCGAGGTTCTCGAGGCGGAGGGCCTGGCGAATGGCCGCCGCCCTCTCCAGGGTCGAGGCGGCGTTGTCGCCCAGGACCACGCGCCACCGGGGGAACTTTCGAGCCATGAAGTAGCAGAAGGATCCCTCCCCGCCGCCAGCATCGAGCACCGTCAGCGACGCCGGCCTCCAGAGGCCAAGCCTCCGAAGCTCCTTGATGACGTGCCAGATGCGGAGGCGGCCCGGCACGTGCATCTCGCCGACGAGCCGATAGCCGAGACGTCGCCGCCAGTCGGCTTCGCCGAAGGCCTTCTCCTGGCCGTAGAGCACGGTCAGTGCACCTCGCGAGGCCCATCAACTGAGTTCATGGCCGCCCGCGAGCTCGAGATCTCAGGCTCAGGCGATAGGCTTCCGCCGTCGAGGCCACGTTCGCCGTCAACCGAGAACCGTGCCAGGGCACGCTGGCGCCCCCGTTCGCCCAGGGCCTGGCCGCGATCGGGAGAGGCGAGGATTCCCGACAGATCGCCGCGGCGATGGCGGGAGCGTCCGCGACCGGGACGAGTGTCCCGGTCGTCCCGTCCACGACCACCTCGGCCGTGCCGTCCACCGCGGTCGCCACGATCGGCTTCGCCATCGCCGCCGCCTCGATGGCGGTGAGCGGCATGCCCTCATGGAGGGAAGGGAGGACCACGACGTCAACGGCATCGAGGAGGGCGGGGATGTCGTGCCGGTACCCCGTGAAGATGACCTGTCCTTCGAGGCTGAGCGCGCGTGTCTGCGCTTCGAGCGCCCGTCGAAGCGCGCCGTCTCCGACGATCAACAACCGAGCCGCCGGGTGGTCGCGCACGACACGCGAGAATGCCTCGAGTCCGTACCGGTGTCCCTTCTGCTCTTCGAGGCGCCCGAACACCCCCAGGACGGGTGCGTCGGGGGCGAGGCTCATCTCACGGCGGAGCCTGCCTCCACCGCAACCCGGCTGGAAGATCGAGAGGTCCCGACCGTTTGGGACGACGACGATCTTCTCCGCGGGGATGCGCTTGACTCGCACGAGGAAGTCCTTTGCCGCCTCCGAGACCGCAATCATGAGGGTCACCGCACGCGAGATGAACCGGTCCACGACGAAGCTGCCTCTGATCGGGCCCCGGCGCCAGGCCTCGCGCCCGTGGTAGGTCTCGACCACGGCCGGCACGCCCAGCGACCTGGCCAGCGGCGCCGCGACCAGGGCGGAACGGAAGAGGTGCGGGTTCACGATATCCGGACGAAAGCTGCGGATGGCGCCGGCGAGGGAGCGCACCTGGCGCCATCGGAACCAACTGTCCGCGGCCGCGGTGAAGGTCGGGATGTCGCAGGACGCGAGCTCTTCCCGCATCGCCTCGAGCAGGGCCGGAGGGGCGGCCAGCGCCGGCTCGAACTCTTCCCGATCGAGTCGCCGCAGGAGCGAGAGTGCCACCTCCTCGACGCCGCCGCGCACATCCGACGTGAGGACGATGAGCAGGCGGGACGGGGATGGCGCGTTCATGGGCGGCTCGTTGTGCGGGACGAGACCTACGACGCGGTTGCGGTCGCCGTCCAGCCTGCGACCCGCGCCGGGGTCGGCACAGCGGGCGTCTCCCTCAGACCCAGCACCTCGCAGGCCGGGCCAAACCGGACCTTGCGGATCAGCCGCCCCAGCTTCCTCTCGTAGCGTCCGAGGTTGACGTAGTGGCGGAAGCGGTGAGCGAGCGGCATCGGCGGTCGGGGCTGGTGAGGGTCCAGCTCCCAGGGGTGGAAGTAGAACATGACTCCACGTCCCTCCCGGCGATTGACGTGGAGGAGGGCCCACTCGAAGAAGACGGTGGGGAAGAGCCGGAAGATCCCGCCACCACCAATCGGCCAATTGGCTCCTGCGAAGCGGAGGGTGCCGATCGGGAACTCCTGGAGCCCTCGCCCGGCGCCGCCCACGATCTCGTGGGCGAAGCGCGGGGCGCGCGGGTCACCGTAGCGGTCGTGGCGGATGGGGTAGAGGCTCGAGTCGTAGGCGAAGCCCTCCTCGAGCAGCACGTCGTACGCCCAGGCCTGGTCGGCTCCGATCGAGTAGTTGGGGGCGCGGTAGCCGAGCACGGGTTGGCCGCTGAGGTCCTCGAGCAGGGCCTTGGACCGACGGACATCGGCGCGGAACGCCGTGGGGTCCTGCCGGCTGACCAGCTCGTGGGCGTAGCCGTGGCAGGCGATCTCGTGGCCCGCGGCGGCGATTCTCCGAATCAGCTCCGGGTGGGCCTCCGCCACCACACCCACCGCGAAGAAGGTCGCCCGCACACCGCTGCGCTCGAGGACGTCGAGGACGCGTCCCGTGCTCCACTCGACGCGGCTCGGCAGGTGGCGGCTTCGGTCCGGGCCCAGGGCGGCCTCGAACTCCATGCCGTGGTAGTACTCCTCGAGGTCGACGCTGAGGGCGTTGCGCACCGTCACGTTCCCCCGCGGAGGAGGACGGTCTTCACGGTCTCGGACAGGATGCGCAGGTCGAGGCCCAACGACATGTTCTTGATGTAGTAGAGATCGTAGCAGGTCTTCTCGAGCACCTCGTCGTAGGTGACGGCATACCCCTGCTTGATCTGGGCCCAGCCCGTCACGCCGGGCCGGACCGTGTGACGGACCGGGTAGTAGGGGATCTGCTCGTTCATCTCGGCCACGTTGCCGGCCATCTCGGGCCGCGGGCCCACGAGATTCATGTCGCCCCGCAGGATGTTGAAGAACTGCGGCAGCTCGTCGAGTCGGGTCCGGCGGAGGAACCTCCCGAGCCGGGTGATCCGTGCCTGGTCGTCGCGGTGCCAGACGTGGTCCGTCTCCTTGGGCTGCCCCCGCATGGTCCGGAACTTGAGCAGAGGGAAGACGCGCCCGCCCAGGCCGACACGTTGCTGCACGAAGAAGACCGGACCTTCCGAGCCCAGCTTGATCAGGACCGCAATGGCGGCCATCAGGGGAGCCGTGAGGACGATTCCCACCACGGCCACGCACAGGCTCAGTGCTCTGTGCACGGCGGCCCGCGCTCGTGGTTTCGTCAGCTCGGGGCAGAAGATCAGGTTGGAGGGCGTGAGGTTCTCGATGGCCATCTTCTGGGCGATGTCTTCGTAGAACTCGGTCCCCTCGGCGATGCGTGTGCCCGACAGGCGCGCCCCCAGGAGGACGTCCGTCGGAAGCTGCCCGCGCCTTTCCGGGAGTGCCACGACAACGACGTCGGGTTCGAGCTCGGCCATCGAGCTTCTCAGGGCCGTCGCGAGCCGGCCCCCGTCTCCGTTTCCGTTCACCGGGACGGCCGGGGCGGAAGCGGCCAGGACGCCCACGATCGCGTAGCCCCTCGATTGGTCGATCTCGAGGCGAACCCGCTCTGCGAGCGGGCCGTGCCCGATGAGGAGGACACGGCGGGAGAACCGGGGCCGCTTCAACAGCGCGAAGATGAGGGCCCGGACGGGCAGAGCCAGGGCGCCAAAGACCAGGAGAACCGCGTACACGGACGGCGTAGGCGAAGACTCGCTCGGCAGCAGGGCCAGCGCCCCGGCGCCGAACACCATCGTCGCCGTCAGGGATATGGCCAGGCGAGGAGCGAGCGACCCCCAGGACCGGACGTGCCGTAAGTCATAGAGTCCGAACAGGTAAAGGGTAACCGCGCAGGAAACGGCGAGCGCCAGGGCCTGTCCCGGGCCCTGCGTCCAGGGCGCCTGACCCGCGAGACCCGGAGTCCCCGCCAGAACAAGGGTCAGGGCGGCGAAGAGCGCCCCCACCTCCAACAGCGCCAGCGCCATGGCCATGACGGGCCTCCATTCGCCGCGACGCGAGCCAATGGGGTCTCTGGGGTCCTTTCGGACCGCCATGCACCCCGGGCCCAAGGCTCACGCCCAGCATCACGTCCGTACGGCTAACGACACTTCAGCTGCAAGATGTTCGGAGGGAGCCTCAACACTATCCCGGGCTCCGCAGGGGTGTCAAGGAAATGTGGAGACCGTTCCCGGGCTCGGCCGCGACAGACACGGAGCGATCGACGGTCGGCCCGAGAGCGGCGGGGCAGCGGGACGTGATCCGGGTCCTCCGACCGCCGAGCCTCATGGCCGTGGGCGCGACCCCGATCACCGTGTGGGTGTGCCGTCGAGTCGGATCTCCCGCCTGAAGATCCTGGGGGCTGCCGCGAATCCCTCCTGCCAGACCCCCTCCCCGATCACGGCGACGTTCTCGGCCGAGGGCTCGTCGTCGGCGGGGGCGAGCGGGCGCCCGACAACGGGTTCATCTGATTCTCGTTCGGTGTGTCCGGGCCGCCGATGAGTACGGAACCATTCAGGCTTCCCGTGGGCTCCTCAGCTGCGAGGACCATTGATCCTCGTTAGGAGCTCCAGGTTGTCTTGGGCACTACCACTTTGTACTGTTGGCCTGCAATGCCACGCAAGTTCCGATCTCCAGCGGCCCAGGGAGCTGTCACATGGGGTGTCTATGCAACGGTCGAGTTTTTCTTCGCGACCACGCTTCCCCTGCTGCGTGGGGATCGACTCACCGTCACGGCCTGGCATTGGAGACTAACGCTCGTTCTGCTCGTCTCCTATATTGCCGCGGGCGCAATTGTTGGGTTCGCGATTGGCGTCTTCGCCAGAGGGCTGCGCGAGCGCCGAGACGGGCGAGACGATGACGTCTGCTCCGCGCCGCCATCACTCTGACGTTGGTCTTGGCGTTTGGGCTCAACCTGGCGTTGCAGGTGACGCCCCTTAGAGCAAGCTACGTATCACTTCTCCCCACTGGCGTGTTGGCGGCCGTACTGTTTTCAGCGATGAAGAAACCCGTCCGCTATTCGCGCGCCGTCGACGCTGCGAATCCCTGGATCGCAAGCCTTCTGTTGCTCTTGCCAGCCTGGAGCGTTGGCTCTCTGTTTGGCCACCAGTCGCGAAGCGTGAAGTTGGCAGGGGCCGCAGGTCTTGTAGTTCTGCTCGTTGCGGCCGGATTCGCGGCCGCTAGGAGCCGCCGCTCGGGCGGACTACTGGGCCTTCGCGATGCCTGGGCGTCCGCTTCTGTGGCTGCTGTCGTCTTGAGCGGCTGCGCTTTCACCAGCGCATACCTGAGCGAGGACGTGCGATTCAGTTTCGACAAGCCTCCACCAGCAGCGGCGGCTCCCAATGTCATTCTGGTCGTGATGGACACGGTCCGCGCCGATCACCTTTCACTGTACGGCTACGAGCGAGATACAAGCCCGAGACTGGAGCAGTTCGCCAGTGGGGCGACTCTCTATACGCGATCGGTGGCCACATCCGAGCGGACCTCCCGACCCACGCATCCCTGTTCACTGGTCTCTACCCAAGCCGTCATCGCGCTGTACCTTCAGTAAGTGCTGAGATGTTCGCCCGGCCTCTCGCGCACTCCTTCGTAACCCTTGCTGAGATTCTCGCCGGACGGGGCTATTCGACCCTTGGCGTGGCTGCCAACTACGCCTACCTTGCGCCTCGGTTTCAGCTTGACCAGGGGTTCGATCTCTATGATGCGAGGAGGCCGATTCCGGTCCTCGACCCGGCTCGCGAGTACTTCCTGCGTCATGGGATGCGAAGAGCACTTGGCGTGTTCTTCGACACAGCGGCTTTTGATCGAACCTATCGCTCGGCACAGGAGATCAACGCGGATGTCTTTCCTCTGCTCGAAAGGGCCGCGGATCGACAGATTCCGTTCTTTCTCTTCGTCAACTATCTGGATGCTCACCTGCCCTACATTCCTCCGCCGCCCCTGGACTCCCGCTATCCCGGCAAACGACCGGGCCTTTCGTATGCCGAGATTCGAGCGCTTACGGTAGACGTGCTCTCAGGAAAGCGCCAACCGTCCTCGAGCGAACGCGCCCATCTCATCTCTCAATACGACGGCTCGATTGCATACCTTGACGCGCAGATCGGCAATCTTCTTGATCGCCTCAAGGCACTCCAGATCTTCGAGCATACCCTGATCGTCGTCACGTCGGATCATGGCGAAGCGTTCGGCGATCGATACCTCTTGGAGCCGGCTGCTCTCTGTACCAGGACCAGGTGTCTGTTCGCTGGTCGTAAAGTACCCTGGGCAGCGAGTAGGCCGAAGGGTCGATGTCCCGGTGAGCGGGGTCGACGTCATGCCAACCGTCCTCGAGGTGGTCGGCAGCGAGCCCGTCGAGTCCGATGGACGCAGCCTGCTCGTAGGGCCCACCAAAGGCTGCTGTCAAGTCTTCTCCGAGTTCTTCTCCAGCAACTGGCTGCGGAGCCTACACCCACGCTTCGACCGGTTCGATGCAGCCGTGTTCCAAGGTACCTTCAAGTTCATCCTTTCTACCTCGGGAGACGGCGAGCTCTTTGACCTGTCAAAGGACCCGGGCGAAGCAACGAATCTGGCGGGATCCGACAGGGCAACCGCCAAGAGCCTCAGAGAGGCTGTCGCGGAACGGCTCGATCGAGTTGTCGAGGCAGCGCGAGCCGAGAGTGCTGACGTGGATCAACGGACCCTGGACTCGCTTAGGTCTCTAGGGTATGCGCAGTGAGGGAGGGCAATGAACCCGCTTCAGTTCATGACTGCGAGGCGTCTGATCTGGTCGCCCCGCGGATGAGCTCCGACTCTTCTGACTACACCCAGTCAGGGTCGGACCAACGTGGCAAGACCTTCCAGCAACACGCGGTGTGTCTGGGCTACGGCCCCCCCCGTCTGCTCCAGCCGGTCCGCACCGCGATCACGTCATCGTCGATTCCCCGGAAGTGCGACGCAGCAGGGGGCGACCCTACCAGACCTCGTAGACGTGCACGCCCCAGGGCTCGAACGAGTCAGTGAAGCCGGGCTTCTGAGGCCGCACTTCGAACACACGCCCTTCTTGATAGACCTTCACCGTGATGGGCGTGCTCTCTCCCAGGGACTGGCCGCCCGAATCCGGCGCCAGTTCGAGGGTGGCCGATCGGGTCTGACCGCTGTGGTTGTAGACGATGGCGTAGTACCGCGCGGCGCCCGAAGACCCCTTCTTGACCCTCACCTTGAGGGCCGGATCCGACACGCTCACCAGACTCGACGGCAGATCCTCGTTTGCCAGGGCCTGGAAGCCGCTCAGCTCGGCGAAGACCGACCTTGAGGCGTTCGAAGTAGTCGATCTTCTCGGGGCACCACGCCGTGGACGGCTTGCACGACGTAGCGCGAGAGCGTTCGCGCCAAGGGACCAGTAGAACAGCCCGTCCGCGCCGCCCACGATGGCGGCGTAGCTCATCGAACGCAGCTCCTCCCGGGTGGGCCAGCGACCCTTGCTCGTGAACTTGAAGAACTGGATCACCTGCCAGAAGGGGCGGTTGTCTCCGCCGGCGTTGCGGACGGCGACCGCTCCATCGTAGACCTTGCCCATCGGGTAGCCCGTCGCCGGCTCGGCACCATACAGCGGGTACTCGTCGACGCCAACGACGTCCAGCGCCGGCAACCAGGGCTCGACGGCCCGGGAGTTGAAGACCCCGAGGTTCACGCCATCGGGATCGCGCTCCTGCAGGAGCCGGTGGTCCGCGAAGACCTCGTCGGCGAGTCCCGGGACGCACTCGTCGGCGAGATACCAGCCGCCCAGGCCGGGATGCTGGCCGAGCGTCGTTGCGTAGGACGGATCCGGCCCGGTGGCGGGGAATCCGTGCTTGCTGCCGTAGCGGCGCTTGGCGAAGCAGTTGGCCGTCTGCCAGTAGAGGATGCCGTGCTTCTGCAGCACGTTCATCATGGCCTGCATGGATCGCAACGGAGGACTTGCCAAACCAGTAGTTGATGTACCCGTTCAGGCCCGGCAGATCGAAGAGCCGGCGGCTCTTCGCGAAGCTGGACTCCCACTCGATTCCGAGTTCGTGTAGCCGAGACCGCTGTCGTAGACACCCAGGAGGAAGGTGGGCTTTCCCCGCACCAGAAAGCGGCCGTCGGGGCTGAAGGTGACCGTCATCTTGGCTCGCTCGGAGGCGGGTCTCCTGACCAGGCGGAAGGGAGGGTGGGCCGGCTGGCCGTCCAGGCGGAAGGTCACGGTGAGAGATGTCCCCGAGATGGTGCTCAGGTCGAGTGAGACGCGTCCCGCCTGGACGGAGAAGCGTGCGGGAGGACCGGCGTCGGCCGTGACGACGGCTGTGATGCCTGCCGCTCGTCTTCGGCCTGCTCCGTCATTCGCGCTCGCCATCGACGTCGAAGACGGCGACCTGCGGCTGGTCGGACCAGAGGATGCCCCGGTAGTTCGGCACCCTGAGCACGACATCGAGCGGGAGCGGCTCCTCTTCCTGCACCACCACGTCGTCCAGCCAGTAGGTCCCCGAGGGCTCGCGGTAGGCATCGGAGACGACAACGACGCCAAGAGAGGGGTCCCTCAGGTAGACGCCCTCGAGTTCTACCTTGAACCAGTCGCTCGTGCCCGAGTAGATCTTGCTGTAGCTGCAGCCCCGGCTGCAGTACTTCTCGCCCGCTCCTTCCTTGGCCTTGAGCCCGATCCGGACGCCCTTGCCCTTGCCGTTTGCCCCCAGGTCTCTGTGTCTTGATCCACGCGGTGACACGGTAGAACCCGGCTCGGCTCTTGCCTGGGACGATCTGGGAGATCGATTGGGCGTAGGGGATCCGGTCGGCGTCGTCGAGCCGTACGGCGCTCCTCCCAGAGTGGGAGGTCACCGTGTCGATCGTGTACCTGCGGGCCCTCCAGCCCTCGAGCTGCTGCTCGAAGCCGCCGTTCTGCTGGAGCTCCGGCCCGGCGGTGCGCTCGGGGTACGACAGGAGGCCTCCGGCCACCAACAGGGATAGGATCAGCACTCTGAAACTCCGTGCTCTGGGTGCGCGTGCGAAATCCTAGGGCGCTTCCTGCCGCGGGAAGGTCGCCGTCAACGGAAGCCGGCGCGAGCAGGCAGCTGAGAGGCTAGTGTATCAGCAAGCGCATCCATGGTGAGGCACCGCCACCCGAGCCGGAGACGGCCGGGCGAGGAAGCGCCTTTCGATGCTTCACAAAGCACCGCCACTCTTCACAGAGGGCGCCCCTCTCTAACCCGTTAGAGTTATTGCCTCGGTTGGAGGGTAGAGCCAACCCAGTTGGCTCGAGGCGGTCATGGCAGGAGCAGTCACAGCCTCGGATCATGCGAACGGCTACAATGCACTCTCTGATACCTGTCGGCATCATTCCTGGAACCGTGACGGTGCTTGAGAGCTGCGCCCCCTCCGGATGATTCGAGGGGCCGCTCTCTTGGGGAGGCGCTTGGGTGTTGGGTGGCCGTTTCGCCCAACAGCTGCTCGCAGTCGTTACGACCTCGTTCTCGCCTGTTTGCTGGGACCGGCGGCCTTTGGGCTCCTTGCCATGGTGACGGCGGTGACAGGCGTCCTGACGATTCTCCAGGGAGGCCTCTCCGTGGTGACCGTGCAGCGAGAGCATCTGAGCCACTCCCAAGTGAGCGGTCTGTTCTGGCTCAGCGTCGCGCTCGGAACAGCCCTCACGTTCATCGGGATGGGCCTGGCCCCCATTGTGGCCTGGTTCTACGGCGAACCCCGCCTTCTGGCGATCACGCCCGCTCTCGCGGGGACCTTCGTCCTGGGTAGCCTGGGTGTCCAACCCCTGGCCCTGCTTCAGAGGCGTATGCGCTTTGCGGCCATCGCATGGATTGAGGTGGCAGCCTTGTGCTTCGGCTCTGCCGTCGCGGTGACCCTCGCACTCCTGGGAGCCGGCTACTGGGCACTGGTCGCAGCGCCTCTGGTGGGCTCCGTTCCTGACCTCCGGGCTGGCTTGGCGGTGTGTGGCGTGGCGTCCAGCTCCTCCCTGGAGAAGCGGCGGTGTCGGATCGTTGCTCCGGTTCGCCGCGGGCATCAGCGGAGCGGGTCTCTTCAACTACCTTGCCAGGAATCTGGACAACGTCATCGTGGGCCGGTTCTTTGGCGAATACTGGCTCGGGCAATATGACAGGGCCTATCGGATTCTGCTGCTCCCGTTGCGTCAGATCAGCGCACCACTGACCACGGTCGCCCAGCCGCTGCTGAGCCGCCTCCAGAACGATCCACAGCGGTTCGCCCGTACGTACTACACAGGCCTCTCGATCATCTTCTTCTTGGGCATGCCGGTCAGTGCTTTCTCCTTCGTCGGAGCGGATCTGCTCGTCCTGGTGTTGCTGGGGACTCAGTGGCTCGACAGCGTCGCTCTATTCCAGGCACTCGCTCCGGCCGCCTTCTTGGGGATAACCGGGGTGGCTACGGGTTGGGTATTCGTGCCCCTTGGACAAGCGCAGCGTCTGGTGCGCTGTACCGTCTTTGGTGGCGCCGTGGTGATGATCGGGTTCCTGCTCGGGGCCCGGTGGGGCACGATCGGTGTCGCTTGGGGTTACAGCATCTCCCTGCTTCTTGTTCGCACGTTTCAGATCGAATACGCCTACCGGCGGGCACCACCGACGCTCCGGGGGCTGTTGGGTGTCATCTGGCGTCCGACTGGGTGTAGCCTGGGAGCAGCTGTCGCGCTTGAAGTCACTCGTGAGACCGGCCTCTTCAGCAGCGTCTCCATCGTCGCCCTCCCGCTTTGCGCCTTGACCTATGCGGTCTATTACCTGCTCGGTTGGCTGTTGGTGCCTGGAGGCCGCGAGATCGTGATGAAGATCTATTCGATGCTCAGCGAGGTTGTAGCCGGGAAGCCTACGCAGCTCGGGGACGGTGTGGCGTCGGCCGGCCAAACCTAAAGGGCGAGAAGTGAGCGTCTTCACAATAGGCGAGAGGACCGGAGGTCATCAATGATGCCGCCTGCCCGGCGCCTCCTGACCAGAATGCGCTGTCTCCTCGTTCGCGATCAAGATGTCGAACGGTGGGCCAGCACGAAGGTCATCTTCTTTGGCCTCGGGATGGGTCGCTCTGGCACAAGCTTCCTGTCTCGCCTTCTCGGATCCGCCGCAGACGCTCATGTCGTACACGAGCCGGTGCCGGAGGACTTCGATGCGTACCAGAGGGCATTCAGGGACGGACGGGAGGCTGTCCGCTACCTTCGGTTCAGGAAGCGAGAAATATACCTGCGCGCCAGACGGAGTGACGCACACGCCTACGGGGAGGTCAACAGCGTTCTTCGCCGCCACGCGGTGGCATTGAAGCATGCTTTCCCGGACGCGTTCCTCTTTCACCTCGTGCGCGACGGGAGGGATGTCGTTCGCTCCATGTACTCACGAGGGACCATGAGCGCCACCGACGCCACCACCCGTGCGATCCGGCCTCCGAAAAGCGACCGCTACGAAGGCAGCTGGGAGAACATGAAGCGGTTCGAACGATGCTGTTGGTACTGGCAGGCGGAGAACGCCTACCTTCGCGCAAATGCTGGACCGCTCGTGCGTCTCGAGGAGGTGCTCAGCGACTACGGGATCCTCCGCGATAGCCTACTGGCACCGTTGAAGCTCAAGATCAGCGAGGACCTCTGGAAACAGGCCGTCGAAACACCAGAAAACGCAACCAGGAGACTGGCACTGCCGCATTGGAGCGAGTGGGAGGCTCGAAGAAGGGAGTCCTTCGTCAAGATCTGCGGAGAGGAGATGCGGTGCTGTGGCTACGACCTCTGAAGCCCCGGTCGGGGTGTGGCCGGCTCTGGGAGCAAGTGCAGTTCTTCGCGAAGCATGTAAGGGCGCGCCTGGCCAGCGCGTGGTTGGACGAAGGCCCAGCTTTGAAATCCCCATCGGCTGGCCTTCGGTCACCCGGCACTATCAAGGTAGCCGCGCGAGGTCCAGCGCTCATCGCTTCGCTGACTCTAGTTCAGCCTCAGCTGTAGTCGCCCCTGCTCGCTGCAATGCCTTCAACCGGATTCCTCCCAGGAGAGGCTACTGCCCGAGCCCGAAAGCCTCCTCGCCCGGCTCGTGAGTTGACGACTCTGGACGAGCAGCCAGCGACCGTGACCGGAAGTAGCGTGCGATCGCTTGTCGGGTCTTGCCGGTGCTGAAGAGCAGCGGTATGGGACAGGTTTCAACTGGGTCGAGAATGCCGTGCGGGCACGGCGGTTGTTCCGGGATCACCATCAACCGTACTAGCTGACCCTGGCTTCTATGCACTTCGCGCCTCCGGTGCACGCGAGACGCGGGCAGACATGACCCGCAGCTACGGCTTCTCCAGCTTCTCCCACCAATAGCGAGCGACCTCATACCGCCGAGTTGCCTTGCGTGAGAAGATCCTTTCGGACCGAGCGTAGGGGCGAGCGGCCCTCCGGTGGCCCAGGAGCGCAGAAGCGCGCGGCTTCCACCGGCTCCCCTTCCGAGCCGGCCTCGTTGATGGGTGGCGGTCGGCATGTCCGGCCGAACCCTGTGAGTGTCCTCACCGCCGCATCATGACCCGTCACCACGGGCCGCAGCCAGAGGCACGCGCGTACGCGTCGCGCGAAAGGGGGGTTTACCTCTCGGCCGAGAACTTGACCGAATCCGCAGGTTCTTGGCGGGCTAGTCCAACCTACTACTCTAGTTGGTGTTGCCCTTGCTCCGATCCGGTGTTCGCGAAGAAGGTCTCGCATGGAGCGTTGTCGGGAGTGACCCTCTGCCATCGTGAGCTCCTTGCGCTTCCGATGTCGGGTCCGGCTGTGGCACGCCTTGAACGCGAGTCAGGAGCATGTTGATTGCCTCGAGGAATGCGGAGAACAACCGATCCGGCTGCAAGTCGGGACGTTTGACGTTCTCCAGCGCTGCTGCCGACAGTCGAGCGTACTCGTCTGGGTCGTCCCATGCGCGCGACAGACTGTGGAGCCAGCGAGAGATGCACGTCGTCGCGCGGACTAACCAGGATTCCGCCGCTACCCACTGACTCCGGCAGGCCCCCGGCCTTGCTCGCGATCACGGGTATGCCACTTGCCTGAGCTTCGTTTACCACTCTGCCCCATGCCTCCTCACACTGGCTGGGTACGATAAGTATCTTGGTCTTGCGAGTACAGCCGCCTTGTGTCGAGAACGGCACTCTTCCATCGGACGTTTGAGAGGCTCGACGCCTTCTTGCGAAGCGACTCCACGACTAGTCCGCGACTCCAGCCCTCGATGAACTCAAACGGAATGTCCGGCCGCTTCTGGGCGAGCTCGAGGGCAACATAACCTCCCTTCTTGGGATGGGGGTTAATCATCGTCACTGTTTCACGTCTGGTGCGAGCGGCAAACTCCTGATAGTCAATCAGCGGGAAGATGACGGCGGGGGCTATTCCTAGTTCCTGACGGGCTCTCGAGGCCACGAACCTCGAGTTGGCGACAAAAGCGACTCTGTCCCGACGGATAGCTGCGTATTGTTCGAGGCGCTCAACGTCTCGCAGATAGATGAGCATGGGGATCTTGAGGCCGTCGAAGACTTCGGCCAGGCCCAGAGGCTCTCCCGCCTGTAGGACCACGACGGTCGGCGCGAACCTCTCCGCTACCTCCGCAGCGCCTTGGGCGGCGTCCCAGCCCCGGTAGACGGGATAGCCCCGGAAGCTTTCCAGCGGGAACCTGTACTTGCTCCAGTACCTCGCGCGCAGCCGATTCCTCAGCCAGCAGAGGTCTCCCCCGCTAAGGCCAGAAAGGACAGCAACTTCGTGACCCCTCGTCTGCAGCCTGCGGATAAGGTCGTGGGTGCTGCGCTCGGAGCCTCCGACAAACTGCGGCAGGTAGGGGTGGGTGGTGGCGAACAGCACTCGCATTCGAGAAGGAGTCTATCCGAGACAGAGCCGCCTTGGCCTGCCTCGCTCTTTCCTGACAGCGGCTCCGGGGTTCAGCGCGCCTCCTTGCGCCTCGGAGGCCGATCACTTATGCGGACCACATCAATGCCCCGGTCCAGTGGCACCGTAGCCAGTGGTTTGTCAACGAGCGCCTCGTCGAGCTCGCTTATGTTCACAAGTTCGTGAGCACTGACGGCCAGGGAAAGCGAGCACTCGATTTTGGATGCACGCGCAGCGACCTCACGCTACAGCTCGCGGCTTTCGGCTACGAAGTCGTGGGCTTAGATCGCCGCGACTACTAGTTCACGAATCCCAGGGTTAGCTTCCGCAAACAGAACATCCTGGACTACGAAGATAGTGTCGGCTTCGACTACTGACAGCGGTGTCGATGATCGAACATATCGGACTGGGCGCCTACGAGGAGGGAGAATCTTTGCCTGCCCTCAAGCGAGTCGCCGGGAGGCTGCCGGCTCTGCTGAAGCAGCGCCGGCGACTGGGGGTAAATGTGTGCCGGTGGCCGGCCGTCCTCATCAGGACGGGTTTCTGGATCCTTCTCGCGTGCTGAGATTGGAGAACTGTTCGGTGACCCAGAGCTGCGGCTCGTCAACGAAAGCCACATTCGCAGAGAGAGCTTGAAGTTCTGGCACCCCTGCGAGCACAGCGTCGCAGCCGAGATCTCGAACGAGGCCTGCACCCGTGGCCCGACGGCGTCAACTGCGTCGGCTGCTTCGTGTGGTGTAGGAGCTCGTAGCCCTTGATCGCAGCCGAGAATCAGGAATGGCCAGTGCCAAAAACAGGACTCGATCAAGGCTTCGTGGCTGCGGAGCGACCGCAGAGTACGCTGGAGCCGCCGAGGCCTTTCTCAGAGAAGCACGAGTAATCGCTTCATCGCGCGACCTCGCCACCCGAGGCCCTGCCCAGACACGAGAGCAACGGGTGCCGGAGCGCGGCCACGACTCGGGGCCAGCGGAAGCGCTCCGCAAAGGAGCGAACTCGTTCCGGCGGAAACAGGTCGCGAGTCTCTGCGAAACGTGCGATGCCGCGCGCTATGTCCTCGGGCAAGGAAACTCGGAATCAGCAATCCATTCCAGCCGTCACAGACGGCGTCCGTGGAGCCACCCTCTCGGCTCGCCAGTACCGGAAGCCCCGCGGCAGACGCCTCCAGATAGACAATGCCGAGACCCACCACGTCAGCGGGGCTTGCCTTAGCCGGGAGCAGGAAGAGGTCGGCTTGGCGATAGGCGGCCAGAAGGTCGTCGTTGCTGACGTGTCCGACGAAGAGCACCTGCCGGTGAAGCCCCATTCCGATGGCGAGGTCCTTGAGCCTCGAACGATCGATCGCCGTCGCGCCACCACCTTGTACTCAAAGGGAATGTGTCCAGGCAAGAGTGCGAGCGCTCGCATTATTCCGTCGACGTTCTTTCGACGGTTGCCGCTTTTCAGTCGCGAGACCGTGAGCAGGCGCAGCGGCCCGGCGGTTCGCCGCTCCGACGCTTGAAAGAACTGGTCGTCTACCCCGGGTGGCACGACCGAGATGTTGTGGCGCGCATTCGGAAACAGACGGGACACCAACTCAGCGACAGCGCCGCTGAGCGTGAGTATTTGCGCGCGATGCATCAACGCCTTTGCGGATCTGCCGACGTCCGACCACGCGCCGGAGGGTCGGCAAGGACCGCGAGAGATAGGGGAGTCGCCCCAGGGAGTCGATCCACCGGTTGCGATGCCCTATCCACGGCCTGAGGAAGTCGTTTCCGATCATGTATCCGACGAACGGTGGCTCCAGCACGCAAGCCCGAGGGAGGCAGAGCCGCGG